>CAVPWH010000001.1:0-499150 GCA_963709415.1 uncultured Acidobacteriaceae bacterium
GATGCACTGTCATCCTGAACGAAGTGAAGGACCCGCGGTTGTTCTTCGCACTTTCAAAACCCGCGTTACTTCCGCATAGCCGACAATTCTCCCGCGATGCCGGCCATGAAACCCACGCACATCCAATGCACTGTCATCCCGAACGCAGTGAGGGATCCGCGGTTGCTTTTGAGAGTTCAACATAGCCGGGTGCCCCATCCTCGCCGCGTCTTTTGCGGCTAGGGTGGGACAGAACAAGCTCAACCCAGGGGCCTTTCTATTCCCTATTCCCTATTCCCTATTCCCTGTCGCCGGATGCCGGGTGCCCCATCCTCGCCGCGTCTTTTGCGGCTAGGGTGGGACAGAACAAGCTCAACCCAGGGGCCTTTCTATTCCCTATTCCCTATTCCCTGTCGCCGGATGCCGGGTGCCCCATCCTAACCGCGCTTTTTGCGGTTAGGGTGGGATCGAACAAACTCAACCCACGAGCCTTCTATTCCCTGTTCCCTATTCCCTGTTTCCCGCCGGGTGCCCCATCCTAACCGCGCTTTTTGCGGTTAGGGTAAGATCGAACAAACTCAACCCACGAGCCTTTCTATTCCCTGTTCCCTATTCCCTGTTTCCCGCCGGGTGCCCCATCCTAACCGCGCTTTTTGCGGTTAGGGTGGGATCGAACAAACTCAACCCACGAGCCTTCTATTCCCTGTTCCCTGTCGCCAGTTTCATCCCTTTGCACAAAATTACCCTCCCTTCGAGCACAATCGAGATATGAGAACCCTCTGTCCTATGCCTGAATTTCGGCCCATAGCTCGACCCGCAACCCCGCCCCCCCCGTACCCCCCTCCCGAATACGCCCCATTTCCTGTGCACCACCAGCCGGAACTACCATCCCATGAACCACTTGTAAAATCTACATATTCACTCTTCGGTAAACAGAGACCCCGATTTTTACCCCATTTTGGCCCCGTTTTCGGGCCAAAACCGCCGTCTCCGAGCACAAAACAAAGCCTTCGGAGCCCCGGCGATCCTATCGATTTCTTGACCCCCTCTTCAGCGCAAATGCGCTGCTATGATGGCTCTCAGCGGAAGCGGCCCATGGAATTTGGACTCAAAGACAAGACGGCTTTGGTACTCGGCGGCGGTGGCGGCCTGGGCCGCGCAATAGCCCTCGCCCTGGCCGGCGAAGGCGCAAATGTAGCCGTCGCCGACATCGACGAAAAAGCCATCGCGGAAACCGAAGCCGCCTTGGCCCGCTCGCAAGGAAAGAACGGCGCCAAAACCATCGGGCTCGCCTGGGATCTCGCCGACCTCGACCACATCGACGCCCACGTTACCAGGATTGAAGTCGAACTCGGCAGCGTGGATGTGCTCGTCAATATCACCGGCGGCCCGCCGCCAACCTTGGCCAGTGGCCAGGATCCGGCTTTGTGGACGGAGAATTTCCGGTCAATGGTACTTTCGGTCATCGCCATCACCGACCGCGTGTTGCCGGGAATGCGCGAGAACAAGTGGGGCCGCATAATCACCAGCACCTCATCCGGCGTCGTCTCGCCCATACCGAATCTAGCCATCTCCAACGCCCTGCGGCTATCGCTGGTCGGCTGGTCAAAAACTTTGGCGCGCGAGGTTGGCAAAGACGGCATTACCGCCAACATCATCCTGCCCGGCCGCATCGCAACCGATCGAATCAGGTTCCTTGACGAAGCGAAAGCCAAACGCGAAGGACGAACCGCCGGGGAGGTGGCGGCCGAAAGCACGAGTAGCATTCCCATCGGTCGCTACGGCAAACCGGAAGAATATGGTGCCGCGGTTGCGTTCCTCGCCAGTGAGCGAGCCGCCTATATTACCGGCACCGTCGTCCGCGTGGATGGCGGCCTGATCGCCGGCATCTAGTGGTGTTCGCCACCCAGATGGTCGCTTGGTCTTCGCCACACCGATGGTCGTTTATGCTTTCGCCACACAGACGGTCGTTTACGTTTTGAAAGGGCACGGCTTTATAGGCTGCGGGAAAAACTCAGCTGAGAAGTACGAAGTGTCAGGGCACGACTTCAGTCGTGCCGTCAAACGCCATAAAATGCGCTGGGCTTTAGCCCCTGAGGGAAGGCTGATTAGCATGGCATTGGACGAAAAGACGATTGAAACACTCTCCGGCATATCGACGGCCACAATCACCACAGTGCTGCTAAAGAAGGGCCTCCGCAACGTATGGTTGCGCGGCACTCGTCCCCTGAGCCCAGGTCAGAAGCGCGTCGCCGGTCCGGCTTTCACGCTGCGCTTTGTCCCGGCGCGTGAAGACCTCGCCACGCCCGAGTCCTGGGCCTCGCCGATTTCGACCCGCGCCGCCATCGAAGCCATGCCGAAAGGTTGCGTTGCCGTGGTTGACGCCATGGGCATTACCGATGCCGGAATCTTCGGCGACATCCTTTGCAAGCGCATGGCGGTGCGCGGCGTCGCGGGCCTGGTTACCGACGGAGTCATGCGCGATGTCTCAGGCGTCGTCGGCACTGGCTTGCCGGTCTGGTGCAAGGGTGCCGCGGCCCCGCCATCCGTCGCCGCCCTGACCTTTGTCGGTTGGCAGGAGCCGATTGCCTGCGGCGGCGTAGCCGTATTTTCTGATGATGCGATCGTCGTCGATGAGGATGGCGCCGTCGTCATTCCGCGAGCCTTGCTCGATAGTGTCGTCGAAGCCGCGGTGGAGCAGGAAAAGCTCGAGGCATGGATCTTCCGCGAAGTAGAAGCAGGTGTTCCCCTGCCCGGCCTGTATCCCGCCAATGCGGAAACCAAGGCGAGGTATGAGGCCTTTCGCGGCGCACAATCAAAAGCAGCAAAGTAACAGTGGATTTGGCGTTGCGGAATAAGTCGATGAAAGGGCAAGCGAAATGGCAAAGGGACTGCGCAAAGGACTCACCAACTACGGCGACGCCGCCTTCTCGCTCTTCCATCGCAAAGTCTTCATCAAGGCCATGGGTTATTCCGACGATGCCCTCGAGCGGCCCATCGTCGGCGTCACCAACACCGCGAGCGACTACAACCCCTGCCATGGAAATGTTCCCGACCTTATCGAGAGCGTAAAGCGCGGCGTCATGCTCGCTGGCGGCCTGCCGATGGTGTTCCCCACCATCTCCATTCACGAAAGTTTTGCTTACCCCACTTCAATGTTCCTGCGCAACCTCATGGCGATGGACACCGAAGAGATGATCCGTGCCCAGGCCATGGATGCTGTGGTTGTCATCGGCGGTTGCGACAAGACTATCCCGGCTCAGGTCATGGCCGCCGCAAGCACTGACATTCCCACTGTCGTGCTGCCGACCGGGCCAATGGTTGTCGGTCATCACAGGGGTGAAGTGCTCGGCGCATGTACCGATTGCCGCCGGCTGTGGGCACAGTATCGCGCTGGCAATACGGACGAAGCTGAGATGGGGCTGATCAGTAGCCGCCTGGCGCCCTCCGTCGGCTTCTGTGGGGTCATGGGGACTGCCAGCACTATGGCCTGCATTGTCGAGGCGATGGGACTGTCGCTGCCCATGAGCGCCACCGCCCCCGCCCCCCACGCCGATCGCCGCCGCATTGCCGAAGAAAGCGGCAAGCGCGCCGCGGAGATGGCTATTGCAGGAACGCCCCGGCCGAACCGAGCTCATCACGGAAGCCTCCGTTCGCAATGCGATGGTCGTGTTGCAGGCAATTGGCGGGTCAAGCAATGGTTTGATTCACCTGATCGCGATGGCCGGCCGGGCCGGCGTCGCGCTCGACCTTGACGCCTTCGATCGCCTCGGCCGCGAGGTTCCGGTGCTCGTCAATCTCAAGCCCTCCGGCGCTCATTACATGGAGCACTTTCACTACGCCGGCGGCATGCCCGCCCTCATGCGCGAACTCAAACCGCACCTCGAACTCAACGCGCTCAGCGTATCCGGCGGTACCATCGGAGATGCAATTGCCAAGGCCCATCCCGAAGCAGTGCCCGGACAAACTGTAATTTTGAGCCTCGCCGCACCGCTCAAGAAGGAAGGCGCCATGGCGGTACTGCATGGAAACCTGGCGCCGCGAACAGCAATCATCAAACAATCGGCAGCATCGCCGGAGCTGATGTGCCACACCGGCCGCGCGGTGGTATTCGATTCAGTCGAAGACATGATGGCCCGCATCGACCTTCCAGATCTCGATGTGAATGCCGGCGACGTTCTGGTCTTGCGCAATGCGGGACCGAAGGGCGCGCCCGGCATGCCGGAAGCTGGCTATCTGCCCATCCCGAGGAAGCTTGCTCTGCAGGGCGTCAAGGACATGGTCCGCATCTCCGACGCGCGCATGAGCGGCACCGCCTTCGGAACGATCGTCCTGCACATTTCACCGGAAGCGGCTGTCGGTGGTCCCCTCGCGATCGTCCAGACCGGCGACCAAATCATGCTCGATGTGGAAGCCCGCCGGATTGAACTGCAGATTGACGACATCGAGTTGGAGCGCCGCCTCATTGCGTGGAGGCAGTTGCCGCCGTGTCGCGAGGTGGCCACCCGTGGCTATGCGAAGCTGTTTGAAGATTCAGTCCTGCAGGCTGACCAGGGCTGCGATTTCGACTTTCTAATGCGCGGCAGCGAGCCCAAGTCGTAACTTGGCTCGATTCAGGCGACGGCCCATTGCGGTCTTGCCAGGGGCGCCGCCAGCAGCGCGTTCGCCCAGTTATTCCCTTCGAACAATTCCTTTTCCGGGTTCCAGCGCAACTTATCTCCAACCTGGCACGCAATCAGGCCGATCTGCGCAATTGAAATTGACCGATGCCCAACCTCGATCGGTTCAAGAGGCTGCCGGCCCTCTCGAATCGCAGCAATGAAATCATTCTTATCCCAAAGAGTTTTTGAGAAGTCCAACTCTCCCGCCTCTGGCTCCCGAGTTAGTAACTCCGGCTTGCTGCTGGTCATCGTTCCCGGATAGCCATCTATCTTGATCCATCCATCGCTTCCGGTATAAGTAATACTCGGCGTACTTGTGGCAGTCTGTTCGCAGGTCATAATTACGCCATTCGCATATCTGTAACTAACCCTGAAGTTAATCATGGTATTCCAGAGGCTAATCGGGAACTCGCCCTTCCCTTCTACCTCAACCGGCCCCGAATGCTCAGAGTTGTTGGCCCATTGAGCTACATCAAAGTAGTGAGCACCCCAGTTCGCGATCATGCCCTGGGCATAAGTGTCAATGCGCATCCAGTTTGGCCGCAGATGGTGCTGCTTCACGTCGTGTACTCGCTTCTCGGTATAAGGAACCGAGGCGGTGGGTCCGAGCCACATGTCGTAGTTCAACTCCTGCGGCACCAGCATATCCGGTTCCACCCCTACGGGGGCCGGATCAGAAGGAAACACAATCTCAATCCGCCAAAGCTTTCCCAGATGCCCGTTGCGAATCAATTCGGCAGCATGGTTCTGAACACGGAGGGACCGGAACTCGCTGTCATTCCGCGCAATGACACCGTAGTGATTTACCGCGTCCGCAAGCAGCCTGCCCTGTTGCACACTAAGACTGATCGGTTTCTCCATAGCGAAATGCTTCTTGGCCTTTGCCGACATGATGCCAATTGGAACATGCCAATGATCGGGCGTGGAGACCATAAGCGCATCAATATTCGGATCATCGATCACTTCCCGAAAGTCCGACTTTGTCCCGCAGCCGTTGTAAGACGTCAGCCCATCGCGCTTGGCATAAAAGTTGTTCACGAACCGCTGCGCTTCTCCCATCCGCCAGCTATCGACGTCGCAAACGGTGACAACCTGCACGCCAGGAACGGCCATCATCTGGGGAAGATTCGCGCCGAACGACTGGCGTCCCGTGCCAATGAACCCCACATTGATGCGATTGCTTGGAGCATTGGCCCCGAATACTCCACCGCGACCGATCGACGACGCTGCGAGCCCGGAAACGGCGCATGCCGACTTAGCAAGAAAGCTTCTGCGGTTCATGATTATCACAACCCCTGATCAGAATTACCGGTGACAACTTCGTGATCGCGCTCGCCATTCTTACGATTTACAACTATCGGCAGGTGAAATCAGAGAGTAGAACAAGAGCGTCTTCAGTTCAGGCGAAATCATATACCCTCGTCCACGCCGTCGCGAAACGCGTTGAGAGTTGTTGCGGCAGCCGCAAGGTCTGGCGCTCAGTTCCCTGCCCCGGACCGGATTGGTTCTCCCTCCTCTTACTCAAATACTGTGCGGGGAGTAGACTGGTTGCGCTGGATTGGACGCCACTTTCTGCGGGGGTAACGGATAGATGACAACCGTAAGGGAGCCAAGATGTTGGATACGATAGCAAGACGTCAGTTCTTGAAGACCGCTGGAGCGAGCGCATTGGCAGGCGCCGGTCTCGGGATGAGCGTACCTCTAACTCATGCAGCGCCCGCGAACTCGGGCGCTGATTCGGGCAAGACACCGCGACTCCTCGTCGGCTGCTGCGCTTACTCCTACCGTGATGCACTCACGCACGGAAGAATGACGCTCGAAGACTTCATCCTGAGGGCTGTGGAACTCAAGCTCGATGCGGTTGATATGACCGTCTATTACCTAAAGTCTACCGACCCGGCGTACCTTGAGAACCTTCGCTTTCTGGCATACAAAAACGCAGTGACATTCTCAGGTGCGGCTTGTGGCTCAAGCATGGTTCAGCCGGACGCGGTCAAGCGCGCGGAGGTCCTGCAACAGATTAAGGGTTGGATCGATGTGACCGACCGGCTAGGGGCTTCGCACCTTCGAGTATTTGCCGGCAAACTGCCGGACGGCTTCACCATGCAACAGGCTACCGACTGGGTGGTGGAGGGGATGAAGGCGGCTTGCGATTACGCGGCGCCGAAGGGCATCATGCTGGGGCTTGAGGATCACTCCGGCGTTTCGCAGAGTGCAGACGTTTGCCTCGAGATCATGCGCCGGGTGAATTCACCTTATGCCGGCATCAATCTCGACATCACTCATTTCATTCCAACCGCAACCCAAGACCAATATGCGCAGATTGCCGCATGCATTCCTTACGCCACCGTCTCGCACATTCGCGAGCGCTTCGACGACAAGACTCCCATCGATATGGATCGTGTGTGGAAAATGTACGCAGACGCTGGGCACAAGGGATATATGACACTTGAATACGAAGGGGATTCGCAGGGGGGCGAGGCGGCTGAGGTGGGCATCCCAAAGACGCTTGCACACATCCGAGAACTTTGCGCGAAGTACTCCAGTGTTTAGCTCTTTTTCGCTCGGTAAGCTTTCGATCAGATTCCAGTTACGCTTTTCGCCGACGCTGCCAGGTGCACGGGTGTTTTCCTGTTTGACTTACGTTGCGGCAGATCCAATAATCGAGTTAGATGGATATCTATGAAGAGATCGTGAACTTACAGCGAGAGGGCCACAGGGGAGCGGTGGCCACGATCGTCAACGTGCGTGGCTCGATTCCATCATTCAAGAGCGCGAAGATGCTGGTGCGCGACGATGGCACGATCGCAGGCACCATCGGCGGGGGCTGCGTCGAGGCTGAGGTCTGGCAGGCGGCGCGGGAAGTGATGGCCAGCGAAAAGCCCCGAACACTCACGTTCGATTTGAACCAGGATCCGAAGTATGACACCGGACTGGTATGTGGGGGGACCTTGGATATCTTCATTGAGCCCGTGTTGCCAACGCCATTGCTTTATATCTTCGGCGCAGGTCATGTGGGATTTGAACTCTCGAAGGCCGCAGGGCGTGCGGGGTTTGATGTGATTGTGACGGACGACCGCGAGGCTTACGCCAATCGGGAGCGGTTTCCTGAAGCCCGGCAGGTGCTTGCCGAGGATTTTGATAAGGCGCTCTCTGGGATAACTCCGAAAGAATCTAATTACATCGTGATTGTGACGCGCGGGCATCGCGATGACATGCGCGTGCTGAGCTGGGCGGTGAAAACGAATGCGAAATACATCGGAATGGTTGGCTCCAGACGGAAGGCTATTACGGTGTTTCGTGAGCTAACCGAAGAAGGATTAAGCCCGGAGTTGTTTGAGCGAGTGCACTCTCCTGTGGGTCTGGATATTGGCGCAATTACACCTGAGGAGATTGCGGTCTCTATCGTTGCTGAGTTGATCGGCGTTCGCCGCCAGGTTGATCGGCAACTTCCGCACATGAGCTGGTTTCATAATTACAAGGACGGCACGACGGATGCCGTTGGCGATGACTTCCCTCGAAAAGAAGGGGCTTGCTGCGGCGAGGCAGACGAGTCGCTCTGAACATTCGAACGCTTCTGCTATCGTTTTCCAATGAGCGGCACTTACAAAATGAGCGGCGTAATTCTCTCCGCGGGTGCATCCAGCCGCATGGGGAGGGACAAAGCACTGCTCACTTGGCCGCCTACTTCGCATGGCCCTGCTTCCTCAAGCAAAGAGACACTGCTTTCTGCGGCAATCGCTACGCTGAGGCCATTTACGGAGGCGATTGTCGTGGTGGCAGGACGAAACGCAGACAACATTGCTCCCGTGATTTCCGCGCACGGGGCACTAATGGCGATAAATCCTGCTCCCGAGCGAGGACAGTTCAGTTCCCTCCAAGTTGGCTTGCGCGAAGTTCTAGCGCTCGGCTACGACGCCGCAATGATTACGCTTGTCGACTGCCCCCCTCTGAGCAAAGCAAGTATGGAGAACCTGAACGCCTCATTCGACCAGGCACTATCACTTGGGAAGTGGGGCGTGGCGCCTGAAAACAATGGCAAGCATGGACATCCGTTGCTGGCGAGCCGCGCACTGGTCGATGCATTCCTCGGGGCGCCCGTTACAAGTAACGCGAGAGTGATCAAGCGGGAGCATGCGGAAATGATTGAGTCCGTGTCTGTTTCCGATTCCCTGGTAAGCGTGGAAATGAATACGCCTGAAGAGTACGCCGCGCTGGTCTCGAGCTTTCCACCAATCGCATAAAGGGCGAGGGATGGGCAACCAGATTTCACCGAGGTTGATGACTGTTCTTAGATCCTGCCGGCTAGTTGCTTGAGTGCTGCTGCAAGGGCTTCCATGGCGAGGTGGCTGGCATGCACTGAGGCCGGGGGCAATCCGCCAACGATCTGGATCAATTGCTCTCTCTCCAGTTCCCTTGCCTTCTCGATCGTTTTGCCCAAAACAAGCTCAGTTAGCGCTGAACCACAGGCCATGGAGCAGACGCAGCCTTTGGCGAGAAACCGGATTTCTTCGATCCGATCGCCGGAGAGTTTGAGCGTAAGTTTCAGAACATCGCCGCACGCGGGATTTTCAATTTGCACGGAGGCATCCGGATCGGCGACAGAACCAGCGTTACGGGGATGCTCGAAGTGATCGAGAACCTGGGGGGAGTACATCCGCCAAACCTATGAGATGACTGCGAGACTTTCGATCAATTCGCGGCCATCGCTTTCGGCTGCGCTTGCCGCAGTTCGACAATCTCCGTGATCAGGAACAAATCGGTGAGCATAGCGCGAAGGTGCATGGATGCGTTCAGATTGTCGATTAGCTGGGAGCTGATGGCGGGTTGGGCCAGGACCAGTTCGATGGCAGCAATGGAGCTCTGCGCATCCCGCGCCAGCACGGCGAAGAACGACTGGTACTTTTCGGCCGGGGCGAGCTGCTCCTGTCTTACGGCAGCCGCACAACTCTCATCAACTCCGCGCAAAGCTTCAACGGCGCGAGCCAGGTGTTCGCGCACCTGCTTTCCCGAAGGACTGCCTTCATCGGTGGGAAGTCCCTGCGCCGCATACGACAACGTGAATTCGTAGCACGCTTCAATGGTATTACAACGTTCCTGAATGTCAGTCGGCATCGCTGGGTGCGTACCCTTTCTGAGGTGGCGATGACTTATCGACTGACCATCGCTCGGGATCGTGTTCTTCGAGATAGAAATCGCGGCTCATGTAGCCAAAGATCATGGACTTGGTAATGGGAAACTTCTCAGGCCGGACTCCGAAATAGACATGCACCATGATCAAGGCGATCAGGCCAACGCCCGCGAGCCCATGGAGGACGTACATCATTCCCCAGGTCATGTCGCCGAACAAATACGGATTCCGCGAAAAGAGACCTAGCGTATTGACGCGCTTCATCATGAATACGCCGGTGACGATCACCGCCAAGCCGGTCAACAAGATCACGAAGTGATAGAACTTGTTCTCCAACGGATACTTGGCAAATCGATCGGGCGGCGGCAGCCTCTTTGCCGATCGACCGCAAGAACCTTCTCCTCGCATCGCGCAGGTCGATCTTGTCCGGCCAGATGGACCAGAAGTCGAGGAAGAACGAGGCGTGAAAGATGTGAAAGATAACGGATGCGGTAAGCACGAGGCCGGCGATCCAGTGGTAGGTGACCCAATCGAATTTGATGCCGACCTTGGGAAGGAATGCGGTGATGAGCAGCGCGAACATGGAGATGGCCATGACCCAATGAAACGCGCGCGCGACCAAGAGAGTGCCTTGGAACGCGCTCCGGAACAGCGGCAACGGCTGCGGGGGAATCGTTTTTCGCAAAGTCTTCTTGGCGCGGCAAAGATGCCAACATAGAGTGCGTGAACGATCATGAAGAGCAAGCCTGCAATCACCATCACCCATATCAGGTACCACGCAATATGGATGGGAACCGTTTGTCCCCAGGGACTGGTGGCCCAGGTTATGAAGTCCATGTTGCCTCCTGCACGCCGCCAATGGCGCGCTTCACCAGGTTTCTCATCAAGGGAATCTTATACGCGTTGAACTGCAACGGGACCGCGCCCTGAACCGCGAGTTTGCCCGGCCATTTCGCCAGTGGTTGCGTCAGCAGGCTTGCCACGAACGGCGTCTTCTACCGCCTTCAGGCGCATCGGCTTTGGTGCCACGGCGCTCACCGCGATGCGAATGCGGTCGATGTTTTCGCCCGATAGAACCATCGCCGAAGCAACGTTCATCAATGGGAAGTCCCACACATTGCGGTCTCGAACTTTCTCGAAGTAGAATTTTGCGCCGGCCCAGGTGGACGGAATGCGAATGGCGGTCAGCAGGTCGCCGGGCCTGAGAATATTCAAACGTGTAATGTCGATTTCCGGTCCGACAAAATAATCTTCCGCATCGACAGCACGCTCGCCGTTGGGCGTCTGAATCACAAATTTCGCATCGAGCGCGATGAGCGCGGGAGCTGAATCGGAGGGATGGACGGCCACGCAGCGGTTTCCGCCGAAGATGGCGTGCTCGCGATTACGGCCTACCGGCGTGTCCGCGTAACAGATATTGCCGCCCGCGCGATAGCAGGGCCAGCCGCCGCGGTAATACCAGCATCGCGCGTCCTGCGAGACGTTGCCGCCGAGCGTGCCTTGATTTCGAATTTGCGGCGACGCAACAACTGCAACGGCGTCAGAGAGCACCGAATACTTTGCCTTGATCTCGGGATGATTCGCAATTTCAGTGAGCGTAGTCATGGCGCCGATTTCGACGCCGTCGCTGGTGGAGCGAATTCCCTTAAGCTCGTCTATTCCGCTCAGGTCGACCAGAATCTTCGGCTTTTTGATGCGGTCCTTGAGCCAGTCGAAGCTGTCGAATCCCCCGGCCATGACCCAGGCTTCTTCTCCGTGCTGCTGCAAGAGCTTTTGAGCATCAGCGGCCGAACTGGGCTGAAGCAGATCAAAGGCGGGCATCACGTCTCGTATAACTGCCATAGCTCTCTCCGTTCACATCGCGGTCAGATGTGCGCCATTAAGGGATGTTGCATCGGACGTCCCGATTCCAGCGAAGTCAGAATTGTGTCAGCATTCACAGGGGCGCGCCGGAACACGTCGTCACCAAGCGCGTCTGCAAGAGCATTCAGAATTGCTGCGCAACCGCCGCCAACCGGTGGCTCGCCAATACCGCGCGCGCCGACCGGCGTTTCCGGATCGGGGATGTCAAGCGCCTCCCACTGCATGTCGTTCGGCACATCAAGGATCGTAGGCGGCTTGTTGTTGTAGAAGCGCTTGGCAACGGGAACGCCATAGTGCGGGTCGTACACCCACTTCTGGCCAATGGCGTGACCGATGCCCAACGTAGTGCGGCCGAGGATCTGACCACCCAGCGCGGCCGGATGCATCACAGTGCCAACATCTGCGTAAGCCAGGAAGTCGAGGATGTAGTACTTGCCCGTTTCAACATCGACCTCAACCTCAGCGAAGCTGGCAACGTAGGAAAACGTGCTTCCATCGTGGGGATACTTGTCCTTTGCCGATGCCACCAGGCCTTGTCCGGCATTAGCCCAGCTACTGCTGCCTTGGTTTGCTTGTTCACTTCAGGATTTGCTTCGTGGCCGTCATAGATACCGCCCAACTGAATGGCGCGCTGAGCCGCTTCGGCAAAGCTCATGCCGGCGCCGCCACCTTTTCGGGCGACACGCTGGTTTGCAACTTCATAATCTTCAGGATTTCCGCCGTGGGTTCTTGCGGCGATCTCTTTTAGCCTTTTCTTGCATTCGTCGGCAACCGCATAGGACGCGCGGCGTCATGGTGTGTGTTGTGGTGCTTCCGCCCGAAGCACACGTATACGGCACATGCTTAGAGGTGTCGCCCCACACAATGTCGCATATCTCCCATGGGACTCCAAGAGACTCCGCTCCGGCGCGATGCACGTCTATGACCGATTCGGTTCCGAGGTTCCCGATGCCCGACTGGAACTGCACGCGGCCTTGCGGCGTAATTACCAGCAGCCCATCGAAACCGGTCGAACCACCGACATAACAGCTGAGAGAGACGCCAACGCCGCGCGCCTTGGTGCCGATACGCTTGGGATTGCGTGCCGCGCGTTCGCTCCATCTGAACTGCTCGGCTCCGCGGTCCAGCGCATCTTTGAGGAAGCAACTGGTCGCATGGCCACGCTTGCCGTTGGCGACCGGTCCGAACTCCGCCTTGCCTTCGGGACAATTAACGCGGCGCAGGGCCACCTGATCGACGCCGAGTTTCCGCGCGGCCTTCGACAAAATGGGCTCGATGATAGCGATTCCCTGCATTCCGCCCGGTGCGCTTTGCGCGCTGCGCGGAGGCGTATTCGTCATCACCGAAATTGCGCGCTGGCGCATGGCCATCGGCTGATAAAGCAGTGACACGATGCGGGCCGCCGATGCACCGTCGCCCTGAGCGTCGTAAGCTCCACTATTGCAGACCGTGAACATGTCAACGGCCAGAATTCTGCCGTCCTTGCCAAAGCCAATCTTCATCCGGCCATCAATGCTGGGGCGGCCGCGGCCAATAAAGTGCTCTTCTTCGCGGCTGATGCGCATCATGACCGGGGCGTTGAGCTTCCTGGACAGTAACGCAGGAATGATCATGGTCAGGCCGCCGGTGATCTTGCTGCCGAATCCGCCGCCGGTATACTCGCTGATGAACACGACCTTGTCACCGTCGATATTCATCCATTTCGCAATCGCAGGCCTGGTTTGATAAGTACTTTGCGTGCCGGAATGAAGAAATAGCTTGCCATTCTGCCAATAAGCCATCGCTGTGCGGGGCTCCAGGCATTGATGGCTGACGTCAGGCGTGATGAAGGTCTCATCAAGAATGAGCGCCGCATTTTTGAAGCCGGCATCGATGTCGCCAAAGGACCACTCATCGGGTGCGTGGCCCATGGGCAGATTGCCTTTTTCGTACTCGGCGAAGTCCTCGTCGGTCCACTTGACCTCGGTCAACTGCGGCATGGGAGGATTCGGCGGCGCCGGCCGAACCCACACATTGCCGTCCTCGCGCGGATTCGGTCCACCCGGCCTGAGGCTTTCGAGCGGATCGATCACAAACGGAAGGCGCTCGAAGTCGATCTGGATCTTCTCAATCGCTTCGGCGCAGGTGAGTTCATCGACAGCGGCGACAGCAAGGATCGGCTCGCCCATATAGACCGGCTCATTGGTGAGCGCGCGCTCGCCCCATTTGCTGGCTTTGATCACGCGCCCGTTGTCGTCCATGCTGTCGGCAGGAGCGGGAATATCGTCGGCGGTGAGAATAGCTTTGACGCCTGGAATCGCCATCGCATCGCCCGTGTGGATGCTCTTGATGCGTGCGTGTGGCATGGGACTGAGCACAAGTCTGCAAAACAACATGCCTTCGGCGCGGAAATCCTCAGCGTATTTCGCCTTGCCGGTTACCTTCGCTTGCAGGTCGTTCGTGGGATAGTTCTTGCCAATGAGCTTGTAGCCCTTGCCATAGGTACGTTCCTGATGGCTTCGGCTTTCTGGCAGGTCGGGGGGTGCGCTCTCAGGCATGATCAAGCCCTCCTCATATACTCTGCGCCAAGCATCATGGCGTCGAGAATCTTGTTATAGTCCTGGCAACGGCACAGGTTTCCAGAGATGCCGTGCGCGAGTTCGGTGCGCGTGGGATTGGGATTTGCTTTGAGATATCCGACAGCCGACATGATGAAGCCGGACATGCAGAAGGCACATTGAAAGCCCTGTTCATCGACCACTGCCTGTTGAACCGGATGGAGCTTCCATCTGCTGCCGCGAGTCCTTCGATGGTGGTAACTTTCCGCCCGCGCACAGTGTGCGTAAGAGTCGAGCAGCTATAGTGCGGTACATCGTCGATGAGAACCGTGCAGGCGCCGCACTCGGCGCGGTCGCAACCCAGCTTGGTTCCGGTAAGACCGAGCTTGTAGCGTAAGGTCCATGCCAGGGTTTCCTGCTTCATCACATCCACTCGCCGCTGCATGCCGTTCACATTGATGGTGATGAGCCGATCGCCCGCGGAAGAGATCTGGCCGTGGACCGCGGAAGAGATGAACTTGTAATTCGCCGCGGCAACCACGCCCCCACTTGCGATCACTCCCAGGATGAACCTGCGCCTGGTGATCGACTTCGGCGTGGTGCCTGTCGTCATCTGCTCTGGAATCTCTGTCATAGCCGATTCTCCGGTTTCGATTTTTCTTGAAGGGGTTGCACTTGAGCATCCGAGGATCGCGATGCTGCGGATATATTATCTCCCGGCTCCGGCATTTGTGAAGTCTTCGAACCGTGAGTTTGTATGATCGCAGGACAAGTTCGCTGTATCCGTATGCAGAAAATTGGTTTCCATCCCACTCACTGGTATGCCGCATCGTCGTTTCGCGGGCTATGCTTCGCTCATTTCCCTTCCCTTTGCTTCGCGGCCCATCATCGCAAGGCCGGCCAGAGACAGGGCCACCACTATAACGGTGATGGCAAGTACAGCCGGATAGTTGCCCCAGCGCTCGGCAGCCAGTGCCTGTCCCTTGCCATTCCACGAAGTAATCAGCCCGCCCAATTGGTAGGCCAGGCCCGGTGCCGTCGCGCGAACCGGCGCCGGAGAAAGTTCGGTGAGATAGGCCGGAACCACTCCCCACGCGCCTTGCACCATAAACTGCATCAGTACTGCGCCGACGCCCAGTGCAAAGGCCGAATTTCCGTAAGCGTAGAGCGGAATCACCGGTATGGCCAATAGAGTTGCAGTAACGATTGCGCGCTTACGACCCCATCTTTCAGAGAGCGCTCCGAACACAAAGCCGCCGGCGATTGAGCCAAGTCCGTAGAGAATGCCGATGAGCCCGATTGTCCCCGGTGAGAGCTTGGCCTGCACGGCGAGGAAGGTCGGGTAGACGTCCTGGGTTCCATGCGAAAAGCTCATGAACGCAGTCATGAGTAGCACCAGAAACAGGAAAGTTGGCAAGAACGCCTTCAGGTTCGGAGGCACAACTTGCGGAGCCGACCCCACAGCGGCCCGCGCCATGCGCCTTCTGGCTCCAGCTAGCCAAACCGGCGACTCAACCACTCGCGCCTGCACATAAAAGACCAGGACGGAAGGCGTTGCGCCAAGAATAAACAGTCCACGCCAGCCAATGTAATGGAAGAAAAATGCGAAGGCCGCAGAAGCTAGAATCGATCCCAGAGCGTAGCCCTCCTGGAGGATGCCGGAGAAAGCTCCGCGGCCATCTTTGGGAAGCGTCTCAAAGGCAAGGGCAGCACCCACGCCCCACTCGCCACCCATGGCAATTCCGAACAGCGCGCGCAGCACCAGCAGTACACTGAGCGATGGTGCGAAAGCGCATGCCAGTTCTATCACCGAGAAGCCAAGTATGTTAAACATCAGCACCGGCCGGCGGCCATAACGATCCGCCAGCATTCCGAATAGAAGTGCGCCGGCTGGGCGGAAGGCCTGGGTCATAAAGACCGCGCCCAACACTGCCGATGGTTGGGTGTGAAACTCGCCTGCAATCGCCTTTACACAGAAGATGAGCAGAAAAAAGTCGAGACTATCGAGAGTCCATCCAAGAAAAGCTGCAAGAAATGTATGACGCTGCTGACTTGTGAGTTGTTGAAAGTGGCCTATTACGGACATAGGCGGGAGGATAACAGACCGGAAGTGCTGCACGCTGGATTGAACAACTAGACTCGAATCTCAATGCAATGATGGAAGATTTTGGAATTTCACCTTTTCGCGAAAGAATTTCGAGTGCCAAGTTCTTCGAATCCGCTACGCTTTCGGTTATAAGGGTGGAGCAGGGGAATTGAAGCGTATCTGGCGCGGACAAAGTTGTTCCATCTTGGTCAGGTAAGCGCGATGATCCAAACGGGGCAAACAGGCTGAAATATTTGTTGTAACGAATATCTTGCTCGTTCCGTCTAATGGATGGGGAGGGCTCTTCACAATCTGCATGAGCACAAATCCGCGTGCCTCGCAGACTCAAACGAGTCTCTTGAGCTTTCCCGAGCCACAAACTCCGAGCACCCTCTATCGAAAGGACTGGATTGATGAGGCACTTAGTAATTGCGAGCGGCATTTTGGCACTGGCGGGCACTGCCGGCATGGCACAAACATCCACATGGGTCTCCGATCCGGTTCATAGCGAAATCGATTTCAGCATTACCCATCTGGCAATCTCGAACGTGCATGGGCGCTTTGGCAAAGTTGCAGCCACCCTGGTGTACGACCAGGCGGATGTGACCAAGTCCACAGTGACGGCAACAATCGATGTCTCGACAGTCGATACGGGCGAGGAGGCTCGCAATAATCACCTGAAGACCCCGGACTTCTTCGATGTCACTAAATTCCCCATAGCTACTTTCACGAGCACTAGCGTGACGAAGAGCGGCAGCGGCCTGATTGTGAACGGGAACCTCAATCTTCATGGGGTAGTCAAGCCGGTGGTGTTGAATGTCGAAGGTCCTACCGGACCGGTTCCGGGCATGGATCACAAGCCGCACTCCGGATTCTCCTCTACTACGACTATTAGGCGGACGGATTTCGGAATTGGCGCCAAGATGCCGGCTGCAATGGTGGGCGACGAAGTGAAGCTAAGCATCGATCTGGACTTGGCGAAGCAATGAGCGGGCAGTAGGCGGGATTTGGCCGGAGGGCCGGCAGGCTTTATCAACTCGGCCGTCCCGGAACCGGTTGTGGACAGGACGGGAAGAGGTCAATGGCAGGCTTGAAACTCGAAATCGCGCAGGAACGCCCCTTTTCTAGTCTGGAAGAAGAGGCGCTTCTAAACGTAATGCGTACCTCCGACTTTTTGCACCGAGTCTTCCATTCCGAAACCCGGGATTGGGGTGTGACTTCGACACAATACAACGTGTTGCGAATTCTGCGCGGTGCCCTGCCGCGCGGACTCACTTGCGCAGCCATCGGTAGCCGGATGATCACCGCCGAGCCGGATATTACGCGGCTGCTGGCCAGGCTCAAAGGGCTCAAGCTTATCCATCAGCAGCGCGACCGGCACGACCGGCGCGTCGTATGGACACATATTACTGAGGCGGGACTGGAACTTTTGCAGGCTATGGATCCCATCATAGAGCGGGTTCCGCGGCACCTGTTGGGGCACATGAGCGAGTCAGACCTGACGATGCTGATAAGTCTGCTCGAGTTGGCACGGAAGAATCGCGAAGAGACGCCGGAACCCGAAAGCAGCGCGGACAATGATCTAAATTGAGGGAAAGCGGCCGTCCGTCGGGCAGACCTGCGGTTTTCTAGCTTGCCACTACTTTTTTTGCAACAACTTCTTCATCCACGTCCGCCTGAATGATCTTGTTGTGCAGGCAATAGAGTGCCAACTCAAGGCGGTCCGAGACCCCAAGCTTGTCGTAGATCTTACGCAGATAGTTCTTGATTACTTGCTCAGTAGTTCCCAGTTGGAAGGCAATCTCCTTATTGCGCTTGCCTTGGGTGATGCAGGTGATGATGGCCATTTCCTTGGGCGAAAGGCGGGGCTGGTTGCGCGGGCTCACCAGGGCAGCCGCTTGGGAACGATAGGCCTCAATTACCCAATTAACCGATTGATTGTCGATCCAGGTTTCGCCGGCGGCGATTCTGCGCACACACCTGACCAACAGGTCAGGCGAAATGGAGCGCGAGATGATCCCGCGCACACCGCGGCGATAGAGCTCTACAGTGTGGTTCTCATCAGCTGCCACGGCCTGCACAATCAACTTAACTTCGGGAGCCACCCGCAGAAGCTCAGGGATAGCGTTAGCCGTTCCGGCCAGCAAGCTTCCTTCAAGCAAAACAATGTCGGTGGGATATCGTTCGATGGCGGAACGAAGATTTTCGAGAGAATCCGCCTGTGCCACGACGCGCAGGTCGTCTTCCAAGGCAAAGACTTTCCTGATGCCTACACGATAAATGGCCTGAGAATCTGCAAGGATGATCCTGATCGCGCCGGGCTTTGCCGGGGATTCAATAATCTCGCCATCTGTAGCATCGTCCAGAAATTCCATAGTCGGCTGCAGCCAAATCCATTGGTACTCTCATTGCTCCGCGAATCGGTACTCATCAATCGTGGATGCGGCGAAGTACTGCTGTTGGCTTAGTGAGCAGCGTACCACACGTCCCGTGCAGTGAACCAGCACATCGTGAGGGGTGCCTAAAACCGTGCCTGGCATTCGCAGGGAAAAGCGGATATCAAGGCCTGCCTTCAACTCCCGATCCAGCGCAAAAAGAACGCCGCTGGCAGAGACGTTTTTAGTCAGAGCGGTTAGCTCGTCCTTGCCGGCAGATAACACGGCAGGAAGCGAAAGGGGGAATCGCACCGCACACCGCACTTCCTGGCGTGTGCTCGACGGAGCCGGATCACCTGGCTGGATGGGTAAATCCAATCTTGTTGGCTTCATGGATGGCACCCGGACCTAAAAAGTCCCTGATGTCACTTTAGCGAACTTTGAAGGTTATGCCACGGCACCAAAGTTTTATGAGAAGTAACTAAGCTGAAAATGCCTGATTCCAAACGACGTACATCCCTTTGCAGCCAAGACTCACACGAAGGAAGGCGCCGCAAGCACGGTCCTCTATGTAATTAAAACTAAACAATTTACACGAGAGCCGTAGTTCAAAGGGTGTCATTGCACAGGGGCCCGCGCTTCAGGGTTCAATTCATGTTCACTCTTTGGATTCCTCATCGGCCTGGGAAGAACGCCGCCGAAGCTCCTACCCACTGCTGATCCCTGTTGTGGTCCACACCCATCATCTTTCCCCTCCCTAGACGCACTAGCGAAAGAGAAGGAGTCAGGCTGCCGTTATCCGGCCAAAGGTAAAGGATCCGGATCTCTGCCTGGGTCAGCCCATGGGGAGTGTCGATGGTGGGCACAAAGTTCATTCGCTGTTGCAGAAGGTAGTCGGCTCGCTGAGAAGCCGGTATCTCCTCAAGCATTGCGTCGGTCGGCTCGAATTGGATTCCCTTGCCTGCAAAAGAAAACAGTGGCTTAAGCAACAATTCTCCGTATATCGTGTCCGGTGTCGCGCCATCAGGAAGCGAAACTCCCGCGGCAGAAAGTTGTTCGCGTCCCTGTCCCTCAAGGAAGTCGCTGAGGAATACTGCCGGAGGAACGACCTCGTGATTAGCTGGAGAACGGGAGAGCCATGGGATCGAGAACTTGCTGATGAGGAAATACCAGTTTGGATGTCCTGCCCATTCCACCTCCCATGAGTGCGTCAGATCGAATGGCAAATGGATATTGCGCGTTATCAACTCATCAGCGATGGCGCGGTTGTAGATGCGATGGATGGGAACAAGACCCCCATGAGCGTTGCGGTAATGTAGCTTGTTCCCAACGGCCTCCAGGCTGCGAATATCCACCACCGCGATGCCCAGGCGGGCGGCGGTCACCAGAAAATCAGCTCTGGTTTTCTGATGCAGCGGATCGATCTCGGTGAGGACAACATTCTCCGGATCGTGGCCGGAAAGTATCGTTGTGGCCAGAAGCTTCCAATACTCCGCCTCATTCATGCCGCTCAAGAATGTGCTGAGATCTTGATCGAGTCCGAATATTTCTTGGTAACCGGAACAAAGTAGAGCCTGATATCCGTATACGGAGGGAAATGCCTGGATCTCCACCAGCCGCGGGGCCAACTCACCAGCCGCGTTCCGGATCAGGGCAAAGTCGGCTGTAAGAAAGTTGGGGTGCACCGTCTCACCAGCCACCGAATAGCCCGCGGGAATGGCGGCCCGCGCAGCCGCAAGACAGGCTGGATTCCTGATTATGTCAGCGCTGAGATCCGCGCCGGCTGCCGCCAACTCTTCGAGTTGCGCGGCACTCATGAATATCGGCGTTTCCGCGACACGAAAATCGACTCGGGCATTGATGCTGTGCTCCAGAAACGCGAGCAAGGCCATGTATTTCTTCTGCGTGAAGCGCCGGTTGAATTGGGTGCGGAACTCGGGGATCAAGTTGAGGACCTCACGGTTAAGGTTAATCGCCTGCCGGGAGAAAGCGCACTGGAATGCAGATTCGTACCTGTGAATAGGCGGGCGGGATGCTGTCAGACCATCTCAAAGGCTCTTTCAGACAGGTTGTGGCCAAGGGTGGGTTGGTTAACTGGCGAATATAAGACGAAATAGCGACGCCGCGAGCGAACACGTGGCGAATATTCATGCCCGAGAATGCCCACGAAACCGCCAAATCATGAAAAAAACGTCTCTCACAAAAAAAATCTTGCAATGTTACTTTTGTGGTAGCCAATCTAACCCTTTTGGGTTACTCTTTCTATGCGTATTTCTTACATTCAAAAGGGGTGCAAGACCATGTTCTCTAGAACGTTGAAGATTCGTGGCTTTATTCTAGCTTCCGCAATGACAGTAGTAGCGACTACAGTATTCGCCAGTCCTTTGTCCGTTTCTCCGATGCCGCCCGCCAAGCCCAGCGTAACGATGGCTGCGAGTCCGCTCACCTTTCCACCCATGCCGCCTGCCAAGCCTAGTGTGACAGTGGCTGCGAGTCCGCTCACGTTTCCACCCATGCCGCCTGCCAAGCCTAGTGTGACAGTGGCTGCGAGTCCGCTCACGTTTCCACCCATGCCGCCTGCCAAGCCTAGTGTGACGGTGGCTGCGAGTCCGCTCACATTTCCACCCATGCCGCCTGCCAAGCCTAGTGTGACGATGGCCGCAAGTCCGCTCACGTTTCCGCCCATGCCGCCTGCCAAACCAAGTGTAACTGCCTAGATTACAGGAGCTTGGTTTTAGCCTTCCCGGCTTGGAATACCGCTCTGCTGTCCTGCTAGACTCTGGAGGTCACAGGATCGGTTGCCTTTGGACCGCGTGGAGGCCAGGGTGGATTCGAACGCGCAAATAGCCGTATTAGTTAGTGGAATGACGGCAGAAATAGCGATCATCCTCTTGATGATCAAGGGACGCGTATTTCGCACTCTCCCGGCATTCTTCATTTACCTCTGTTGGGGCCTGTTCAGCGACGGCCTTCTCTACTACGTCAGAATCAGCTACCCGGAAGCTACCTATTTCCGTGTCTATAAGATCCAATTGATCGTGGACTCCGCGATGATTTTCGCGGTGCTCGTAGAAGTTAGCTGGAGCGTGTTGCGTCCCATCCGGACTTCCCTTCCTAAGTACTCCTGGATCGGGATAGCTGTGCTAATCGCTCTGGGTTGGCTCATTCTGTGGCCCATTGCCGGCATGACCGCACCAAGTAACGTGACCGCCGATGGAATGACCTTCTTCCGGTTGCAGCAAACTCCTGCAATTCTTCGCGCGGTCTTCTTCTTGGCCCTGGCTGCGTTCAGTCAGTTGCTTTCCATTGGGTGGCGGGACCGCGAACTCCAGATCGCCACCGGGCTCGGCTTCTATTCCATCGCCTCACTGGCGGTCACCATCCTGCACACTCACCAGTTGACGGGATCACCATCTTACCAACTACTGGATCGGGTCGGAACATTCAGCTATCTCGCAGCCCTGGCCTATTGGGTCTACGCGTTTGCTACCCGGCCCGCAGAGCGGAAGGAATTCAGCCCGCAGATGCAGAGTATGCTGTTGGCCGTGGCTGGCGCTGCCCGCGGTACTCGCGCCGCCATGACCGATTCGGCATCAGGCAAGACTGGGCAGCGACGGGACTAGGCGCATTGCCCGCATTATTGGATCCTTGCATCTACAACTAAGGTGGCAGAACAGCGATATTTTCCACCCGCGCGCATGAATTCTCTGCTACTAGTAGTAGGTACATGAAAGTCCCCCCGGGGAGTTGCGTCCGGTTTATTGGTCGCCGAACTCCGGTTTGAGGAAAGTTTGAATGATATTGCCTTTGGTTCAAATTGCGGCTATTGCGGCCATAGCACTCTATCTTGCCCGTTGGCGGATGGGAGTGCGGCGTCGCAACGCAGAAACCTGGGAGTCCTTGTTGGCCAGGCTCCGCCCCGACTGGAGCGCGCGTGAACTGAGCAATCATTTCCTCTGGAAAGAGGGCCTCAGCACAACCCCCGAAGAAGCCTGGAAGCGCATGGAAGGTCCCAAGGGCCTGTGGGTGATCTACCAAAACGCGCGGGTGATGCTGGAGATGGCGGACTATGCTTCCAGACACTGCGAAGGCGTCGACCGGCTGCTCGTGGAAACCCTGCACAGCGATGCGATGCAGATTCGAGTCTGCGTGCTCACAGCACTGATTCAATATGCTTTTACCCAGGCCAGTGAAGGCGTAAGAGTTAACGCCTTCCGAGCCGCATCGATGTATACGGGCATGGCCGCGCGGATGACTCAGTTGCTACAGGAACATGCCGCCGTTCTCGTCCCGGACTTCGTCGCGGCAATGTAAATCGGCCATGTTATTTCAATAACAAAGACCCCGGCAATCGCCGGGGTTTTTGTTTGTCTGTTCCCCTCTGCCCGCTTCACAACGGGTTGTCAGAGAGAAACTCATTGATCCGGGCATACTCGTCGTCGTTAAGCTTGAAGCGAAGAGCCGCGGACATCTCCTCGACTTGCTTGCCGCTTCGTCCTCCGACGATCGCTGCGGTGATCCCAGGGTGGTGGAGTGTCCAGGCCACGGCAACGACGCCGGGGCTTACGCCGCGGCCGCCGCCGATCTCGCGCAGCAAGTCCACAAGGCGCAGATTGCGGCTGAGGCGCGGCTCATTGAACTCGATCCCTTTGCGGCGCCAATCGTCGGGAGGCATCGCCGCGATGCGCTCGGCAGTCATTCTTCCGGTGAGCAGGCCGGAGACCATAGGCGAGTAGCTGAGGACGCCAATGCCATTCTCCTGGGCAAATGGAAGAATCTCCGCCTCGATGGCACGGCGGAGCATGGAATAGGGCGGCTGCAGACTGGTGATGGGAGCGATCTTCTGGATGCGCCTCATCTGCTCGACATTGAAGTTGGACACGCCGATCCAACGAATCTTACCTTGATCGCGGAAACGCGCCAAGGTCTCCCAGGCCTTTTCAATCTCAGGCTCGGGCTCCGGCCAGTGAATCTGGTAGAGGTCGATCGCCTCGACGCCGAGCCGGCGCAGTGAAGCATCCAACTCCTCCGCCAGCGATGCAGGCTTGAGCGTGCGGTAGGGAGAGCGGTCCGCGCTCCAGCGAATGCCGCATTTGGTTAAGACATAGGGCCTGCGCGATGCTGACTTCAACGCGCGCGCAACTACTTCTTCCGAGTGCCCAAGACCGTAGATTGCAGCAGTATCGATCCAGTTGATTCCCAGGTCCAAAGCGCGATGAATGGCTGCAACGGATTCGTTGTCGTCCTGCGGCCCCCAGGCGTACGCCCAGTCGCCGCCGCCAATGGCCCAAGCGCCCAAGCCGATCGGGGTGAGGTGAAGATCTGAGTTACCGAGAGTGCGGGTGGAGAACGAATCGAGCGGCATCATAATCTAAAAATAGACGATTTCTCTGACCTGCAGGATGCCGAAATCGATGTTTTCCGCCGGCTTCGAAACCGGAATCAGCCGACAGATGCAGGGAATTCACTCGACACCTCCGCCCGCGCCCATAAGGACCAGCGAGCGTTGTGCAAAGGGCGAGTAGACGAGAAGCGTGGCGCACGCCAACGCTAATCCAAAGTTGATGTGGTGTAGCAGCAGGAAGGGCGAGAGCGACCACAGCACATCGAGAGCCAGTAGAAACGGCCATATCCTGAGGAATTTTCCGCGTAGTCCGGGCGCATGAAACAAAACCGCCGAGAGCAGGAAGGCGCGGACCGGTATCAGGACCGCAGCGGTCACTATCATCACTGTCACTGCCTCGGTCGCTCTCGACAGGGACGAGAAGAGTTCTTCAATCTCCGCCAGGTTCGCCAACGCGCCGACATAGAAGCCCAAGTACATCAACTGCATCAGGACAAAAAGTGTCTGGACCACTCGAAAGGAGGCCTTCGGAAGTTCTTCCGGCGAGGCTAGAATCCGGCCAAACAGCTTGCTCTCGGTCCTCGCCGAGTCTTCGCTGTGCTCCTCCGTTGCCGGATGATTTGCTGACCAGTCCTTCCCTTCCAGGTCTTTCCCCTTCCGGTCCGGTGCGGTCTCTGCGGAGGAATTGGCAACCTCGGGCAACGGGGCTTCACCGAGGTCGATCCGCTCGACGGGAGCTACAAAGCGATAGCCTCGACGAGCAAGAGTCTGAACGAATCTTGAATTGCCCGCCGAATCTCCAAGCGCTTCGCGAATGCGGTTTACCGCAGAGTTCACGCCATGTTCGTAATCTACGAACGTACCATCGGGCCACAACTCTCGGGAAATCTCCTCTCGGGTGAGCAACTGACCGGGCCGGTTCACGAGCATCAAAAGTACCTGGAATGGTTGCGCGTTCAGCTTGATAAGAATGCCCTGCCGGCGAAGCTCTCCGGTTGCTGCGTCTGCCTCGAATGCACCGAAGCGATAACGCCGCGCTGTCTGTCTCTCTGTCATGTCATTCGGTCCAGTGTACCCGATTGCGAATTTATTCCCAAACAGGCTGGCAAAATACAACTCCTCGAAAACCCAACTAATGCAAGCACTTGCAAAGTGAGAAACAATGGCGGACAAGTGATCTTCCATGTATTGCCCTGGAGCCGGCACCGGAGTAAGGTCCAACTCATGATGCAACGCAAGACACCAGATACGCGAAGATTTTTCGTTGTCTCAGTTCTCTCCAGGCTCCTATTACTGTTGCCATTTGGGATCGAAAGCGTTTGCGTCATGGCAGAACCCTCGCCGGCCACCCTTTCAGCTTTTAATTCCTATATCGGTTCCGTGGAATCGCGCCTCGCCCAACAGCATCGATCGCGAAGCGGCTTCGTGGCGCCCGTGGATTCTGGGTCACAAGGCGGAACCCGGTTGCGGAGGAGAGAGTTGATCCTCGAGCAGCTAACGCCTGCCACCGGTACGGATTTGCCTGGCGCCATGCTGCACCACTGGCGCGGTACCGCGTTTGCAGCAGGCGCCAAGGCTGCGGATTTTGAGCGACTGATGAAGGATTTCAATGCCTATCCAGAGCACTTTCCCCCCCAGGTACTCCGGGCGAAAACCCTCTCGCAACGGGGTGATCGTTTTGAAGCCGTAATGCGAGTGCGCCAGAAGCACATCGTCACTGTGGTAATGGATACGGCCTATGACATTGCGTTTGGGCAACTCGACGTCCAACACGGATACAGCATCTCGCGCAGCACCAAAATCTCCGAGATCGACTCACCCGGCACAGAGAGCGAGCGGGTGTTGAAGCCTGACGAGGAGCACGGTTTCTTGTGGAAATTGAACACTTATTGGAGCTACGAGGAGCGCGACGGCGGACTCTACATGCAAATCGAATCAGTCTCCCTTACGCGTTCCATTCCAACCGGCCTCGGCTGGGCGGTTGGACCGTTTGTGAAAAGCGTGCCGCGCGAGTCACTGGAATTTACCTTGCGCTCCACATGCGATGCACTGCAGAGGGAACACTGATGCCGGAAATGCACTAAGCCGAAAGGAGACCCAGATGAATGCTACTCCGGCCAGACCGAAGAATGAAGTGGTATTTGAAACCGCGCGCCGTATGAATCAAGCGCTTACCTCTCGAATGGAGAGGCGCGCTTTGCAGTGGATGGCCGTACGCGCGCCTGCGTGGGTCACCTCTGACCAGCTCACTTTGCTCGGCCTAGCCGCACAAATCGGCGCCGGCATTTGCTATGCACTGTCACGTTATAACCGCTACGCACTGCTGCTGGTGAGTCTCTGCATCGTGCTCAACTGGTTCGGAGACAGCATGGATGGGACGCTGGCGAGAGTGCGCCGGCAACAGCGTCCGCGCTATGGCTTCTACGTCGATCACATGGTCGACATCTTCGGATCGGTCGTGCTGATGTGCGGGCTGGGTTTCTCCGGATTGCTGCACTGGCAAACCGCGATCGCGATGCTGGTTGCGTTCTTAGTGCTGTCGAGCGAGAGTTACCTCGCGACATACACTTTGTCGTGTTTTGAACTCTCGCAAGGCATCTTTGGTCCCACCGAGATTCGCATCCTTCTGATTGTTGGAAATCTGGCGCTGTTACGCAGCCCGTATTCCACGCTGTTCGGTCACAGAATGCTGCTCTTCGATTTGGGAGGAACCATTGCCGCACTCGGCATGTTTGCGATGGCGATCGCGGTAACCGTGCGCCACACCGTAGAGCTCTACCGCCAAGAGCCGCTTCCGTGAATACTTTCGTCCGCTGGTGCAAGTTCAACCTGGTAGGAGCCATCGGCATGTTTGTGCAGCTTGCCGCGCTGGCTCTTTTCAACCGGTGTGCGCCTGGCCACTACCTGTGCTCCTCAGCCGCGGCCGTCGAGCTAACGCTGCTGCACAATTTTGTATGGCACCTTCACTTCACATGGAAAGACCGCCGAGATCGTTCGGCAATACCGGTTCAGCTTTTGCGGTTTCATCTTTCCAATGGACTGGTCTCCATGTTGGGGAATCTCGCGTTGATGCGAGTCCTGGTCCATGATTCACACCTACCGCTGCTTGTCTCTAACTTTATCGCGATTCTTTGCTGCTCGATTGCGAATTTCTTTCTTGGAAATGACTGGGTCTTCGCTGTCGAGCACAAGCATGAAACTTGTGACTCCCAACCGAGACCGGTGTCAACCAGCCTGTCCACAAACAGCCAGCGGATCTAAACCCGTGCTTGCCAATCGACCTCCTGAAACCGCGACTGCCAGAACGGTAATTCGCCACATGATTCAGGCGGCGATAAGAAAGCGGCCATCGCGCATGATCTGCTCGGACGTACGGTTGGGGCCGGCACCCCCCTCGAGCCAGATGTTGAACCCTAGGCCGACTACATCGATATGCGTGCCGGAGGTCCAGGGAGCGCCGGTATGTTCGCCATACGGATTGCCGAACGCGATGTGGATGCCGGGGAACTTCTCGTCCTGAAGGATGTTGCCGATTACGCGCTCCACGCCAAGGTTGGTGCCGATGGCGAACTCGCCGACGCGGTCGGAGTTCTCATCGGTGTGGGTGTAGGCCCAGAAGTCGGCTTCGAGGTGCTTGTCCGGGCTCGTGCAACTGACGATGCGGTTCAGGGCGATCTCAATGGTAAGCGGTGTAGACGCCAGCAGGCCATAGCGCGCGCAGAGCCAGTCACCGACCACGCCGTCGACAACGAAGGTGCCGTTGACTTCGCCGGGGGTGGTGAAGCATTCGCCTCCAGGCAGATTGCCCCATTTCTCCGGGGAGATGATGCCGGAGGTCTTGAGCCACTTGTAGCTGGGATTCATCTCGGCAGTGATATTGGTGCCGGCCGACGTGGTGGCGCGGATCCGCGTGGCCATGCGGACGCGATCCAGTACCTTCTGCGAGAGGCGGTCGACGAGTGCGTAAGTCAGCTCTCATGCCCTGGCACATGATCTCCGGGGTGATGTTGACCATGTGAGCGTGGCGCATGTGGCGGCGGTTGACTACATCGGTCATCTGCATGCGGGAGCGGAGTTCGTTGGGCTGGACCTGCACGGCGAAGATGGAGACCTGCTGAACTCTCCATGTCGGCCAGTGCGGCGGCGGGCATGTCTGTGAGCGGTCGAGGAGCGAGGTCTTCGAGGACGAAGGCGTTCCAGGAGCAGCCGCGCTCGTCCAATTGCGCTGCGAGGGCGGCGGCGACAGGCTCGGTGGCGCGGTCGGTAATGAGAGTAACCTTCTCTGCAGGATCGACGCGCAGGCAAGTGGTGACAGCGGATCGCGCGCCGGGGATGAATTCGGCTGGATAGGCAAGCGAGAGAAGGTGTGCTGTGGTTTCGGTCATGCGGAATAAGCTTTCAGCTCCGTTAGAAGAACTCCTCGGAGTTGCGAGGTGTGTGTTTTCAGGTTAACGGAAGATTCGCGGGAACGTCACAGTCCTTCGGCCGTCTCCTTGGCCATGTAGTCGACTACGGCTTTGAGGTCGCCGTTGGTCTCCTCGAAGACCTTGAGCTGCCGGTCGGCACCGGTTCCCGACTTGAGGATCTTGCGGACGCCGTCAATGGCTTCACGGCTTCCCAACTCGTCGACTACTGGATCGATCAGCATCAGGAACTCCTCGATCAGGTCGCGGAGCGGAATCTCCTGCTGCTTGCCGAAGTCGATGAGCTTGCCGTCGAGGCCGTAGCGGACGGCGCGGAATTTGTTTTCCATCAGCAGGGCCCGGGCGTAGTGGCGGAAGTCCTGGTTGGACTCGTGGAGCCGATAGAGATAGGCGGCCGTGGCCTGGATGAGCGCGGCGATGGAGACCGTCTCCTCGGCGCGCAGCGGGATGTCGCAGGCTCGTACTTCGACGGTGTTGAAGAAGGGATGCGGGCGAATGTCCCACCAGATCTTCTTGGCGTTGTCGATGCAGTTGGTGCGCACCAGAAGGTTCACGTAGTTCTCAAACTCCGAGTAACTGGAGAAGGCGTCGGGAATTCCGGTGCGGGGAAAATTTTCAAAGACCTTGGAGCGATAGCCTTTGTAGCCGGTGTTGAGGCCCAGCCAGAAGGGGGAGTTGGTGGCCAGGGCCAGGATGTGAGGGAGAAAGTAGCGCATCGAATTCATGATGCGGATGGCGGCTTCACGGTCTTCGATGCCGACGTGGACGTGGAGGCCAAAGATCAAGTTGGCGCGGGCGACGAGTTGAAGATCTTTCACGACCTGGTGGTAGCGGGGGTCGGGATAGATCTCCTGGGTACGCCAATCGGCGAAGGGATGAGTGGCGCCGGCCACGAGAACCAGATTGTGCTCGCGGGCCAGCTTGATCATCTCGCGACGGAGTTCGTAGATATTGTCGCGGGCTTCGTCGATGTTTCGGCAGACGTCGGTGCCCACTTCGACGACGGAGGTGTGCATCTCGGCCTTGACGCGCTCCTGAAGGCGGAGCTTGCCGGCGGCCAGCATCTCGGTCTCGATGTGGGAGCGCAGGTCGCGAGTGACTGGATCGACGGTCTGATACTCCTCTTCGATGCCCAGCGAGAAGGATGGCCGCATGATGGGACCTCATGGAACCGCTTTGGCGTATTGTAGCGGGCCTGACAGCGGATTGAGCGATCGGAGAATTCCGAAGGCAGAGAATGTTGGTTCATGGATGCTCCTAAAGACGGTGGTTTGGGCTGGATTTTGGCCTAAATCCGGTCAAAATCGAGGTGTTCTGTTTACTGAAAGGTGACTATGTAGTTTTTACAAGTGGTTCATAGAACGGTGGTTTCTGCTGTGGGTGCACCGGAAATTGGGCGCATCTGCGAGGGGGGAGGGGGGGGAGGCTGGTTTGAAGGCCTGAATCGACGCGGGAAACGTTATTTGGGTAGAGGGATGTCATATCACTATTGTGGGCCGATGGGGCGGAATTATATGCAAAAGCAGGGAACAGGGAATAGGGAACAGGGATCAGAAAGGCAGGGAACAGGGAATAGGGAACAGGGATCAGAAAGGCAGGGAACAGGGAATAGGGAACAGGGATCAGAAAGGCAGGGAACAGGGAATAGGGAACAGGGATCAGAAAAGCAGGGAACAGGGATCAGGGGCCAGAAGAGCCCGCGTGCTATCCCACCCATCGCTAGAAAAAAGCGATGGATGGGGCACCCGCTACTTGGGCGCCGAAAGGCCGCGCTAGGGCTTTGGGGGTTGCTGTTCCAATTCAGCGTTCAGGTGGATGGCGCCGCCGCTGACGGTGAGGGTCTTCGTCCAGGAGCTGTAGCCCTTCCGGTTGACTGTGACTCGATGAGGGCCGGGGCCAATCATGACCATTGAGGGAGTGCTGCCGACGAACTCGCCGTCGATCTCAATATCCGCGCCTTGTGGGATGGAGTCGATGGTCAAGGAGGCCGGAGCGGGAGCCGGTGCGGGCACCGATGATGAACTTTGCGAGACGCGAGCCGGAGTTTGTTGCGGGCTCGCCAGGTTCGCGGCCGCCAAGGCTGAACGTGACTGTTCGGCTGTAGCCGGCTGGGACAGCGCCGCAGAGATACGACTGGCGGTGGCGCGTCCCGCATCCATCGGATTGGTTTTTGGAGTGGGTTTGGCGGCGACGACTCTTCGGGCTTGCGGCGCGGCTGGGATGGAAACGGGCGCGGGGGCAACCTGTGGGATCAAAGGTCGCTCGTCCGCAGTGGTGCGAGGCTGGGAGGCTCCGACTCCGCTGAGCCGAATTACGCCCAGCGCGCAAAGGACCAGCACCCCCACCGTCGCCGGAGCCCAGAGCAATACGTGGCTGGCTACTGCCCGACGCCAGAGTGTCAGTCTTTGTTGGACCTGCTTCAAGGAATCATTCGGATCGGGCTGCTGGGACGGAACGTTCCCAGATGCTGCGATGGATTGACTTGATTGCGGGACCAATCGCAGGCTGGAGGCCACTTTTGCCACCATGGTCTCGTCAACCTGTTTGCTTTTGATGCTGCTCGCCAGCGACAGCGCATTGAAGCAGAGATTGTTGATTGTCCTGGGAGTTCCGTTGCTGGTTTCGGCGATGAGCTTGAGCGCGCCTTCGGTAAAAAGCGGATCGCCGTCATAGCCGGCTTGATTCAAGCGGAAGTCGATGTAGGCCGCAACCTCTTCCGCCGAGAGCCGCTCAAGATGGCAGACAGTGGAAACACGCTGGAGAAGCTGGACCAGAGAGGCCTGCATGAGCTTTTCAGTCAACTGCGGCTGACCTGAAAGGATGATCTGGAGCAGCTTGCCCTGCGAGGTTTCGAAGTTGGTAAGCAGGCGAACTCTTTCCAATACGGCGTCGGAGAGATTCTGTGCCTCGTCGATGACGACGACGCACTTGCGCCCTGCCTGGGTTTCCTTGACCAGGACCTCGCCCAATTGCTTGTGCATCTCGGAACTGGCCGACGCGGGGGTAATGCCAAAGTCGCGCAAGATGTAGCCGACAAAGTCCCGTGGTTCGCACTCGGAGTCGATATCGAAGAGGAATACACTGCGCGCGACGGCCTGGGTATCTTCAAGAAAGCGGTAGAGGAGGGTTGTTTTTCCCATTCCCGGGGGCGCGATCATTGCGATAAAGCCGCGATCGTTATAGAAGCCGTCCTCGAGCGAGGCCAGCGCCTGAAGATGCGTTTGGCTGGGATACATGTATCCTGGGTCGGGGCTGACCCGAAACGGGTCTTCCCGAAAACCAAAGTGCCGCAACAAAGCTGCGCTACTCTCCACCCTTCGGCGGTGCATCAATAGGCCCAGGTACGCAGTCATTTCGTCCGGCGGATGAAACGTCGTGTCCATTTTTGGGATTTCCATTGAGCCCGGGGGGGATACCGATTAATATACCTCATTGGCCTGTGGTCTGGATTTTTGTTATTTTCGATCAAACGCGGGAAATCGGACGTCCTGTGCAAAGCCTTTGCCCTTTCGCCAACGAGCTTGGATTTCCGGGGTTCCGAAGCGGTATCCGGATCGCGCCGACCAGGTGTAAGGTCTGGTCCTCGTCGCGGATGCAATTGAGAAGGACGAACGCCTGGTATCCGCCGCAGAAACACCGCTGCTGTAGAAGCGAGTATGGCGCCGAGACTGGTTGATTGCTGTCAGGCAGCAACCGAATCGCTGCGCCTTCTTGTCCGCTTCCCTTGTGCCTTTTGCACTTCGGCGACAGAGAGACGCAGTCCGACAGCCTTCAGAACCGCAACCAATGTTTTAAGCGTTGGATTTCCCTTCGGTGAAAGTGCGCGATAGAGGGACTCCCGGCTGATGCCCGCTTCTGCAGCCACCATACCTAATCCGCCATAAGCCTCTGCCACGGCGCGCAGCGCAATCAATCCGCCGGCGCGCTCTTTTGGGTTGTCAAGAGATTCAAGGGCAACTTTGAGGTATTCGACAGCAAACTGCCGGTCCTTGCGCAACTCTTGAATTTCCCATTTGTGATAAGAACCGACGCCAACAAGCTTGCTCATGGCTGCCTCCGTTTCCATTCCGACCAAAGCGCCCTGGCTCGGGAAATATCCTTTGTTTGGGTGTCTTTATCCCCTCCGCAAAGAAGGATGACCCAGCTCTGGCCGTACCGCCCGCAATATACCCGGTACCCAGGACCCACATCAACCCGCAACTCCATTACGCCCTCGCCGACCGGCTTCGAATCGCCGAAATTGCCGGATTCGATTTGTCGCAACCTGGCGGCGATGCGGGCTTTCGCCACTTTGTCACGAAGTGCCGTGATCCACTCGATGAAGGGATAGCGTCCATTTTCCTGCTGGTAATAGACGAGTTCGATCACGGGTGAATTGTAGCATAAAAGCTACATATTCTCCCGTTCGCTCGTTCAAGATAGCTTTCTGCTTCGTTGTCGATAGTCTGAATGAGTGCCAAACTGGCAAGGGGGCGCGCCATGACAGAACCGCTAAGATCATCATCCGAGGTGTTGGATTTCGTCGAGGACCTGGACAGGAGCTTTATCGAACAATATCCGGAGGAAGGCCCCGAGATGATTGAACGTGGTCGTTTCATAGCCGAGAGAGTCAAAATCTCAAGACAAGAGTTCTCAGATGACAGCATCCCAGCGCTCAACGAAATCTCTTCGAGATCTCCGGGGCTGTTTGAGGGCGACCTGGACAGGTTGTACGTTCGCGAGGTCGTTGTGGCGGTGCCTGGGTATGTATCTCGAACGTTGCAACTTTCTGGGCTTGCCCGAGGACGTAGACCCAAGAACGTCGTCAGCAAGTATTTGGCTGAGGCTGTTCGCTGCTATATCTTTGGCTTCCCTCTGGCTTCAATTGCTCTCAGTAGAGCAGTCTTGGAGCAGGCGGTCAAGGAATGCATGATCGGACAGCCGGAAGGCGCATCATTAAAGGACAAGATCGACCAGGTTGTTGATGAGCAGAGTCTGGATCACGCGACGGGAAAAATGGCGAAAGACGTGGCAACGGCGGGAAACAACGTCCTTCATGAAAAGCCGGTGAGCCTGACAGAGGCCTTCGATGTTCTCGTTAAGGTGCGCGGATTCCTTGAAGTTTTATATGCGCATGAACAGCAGGAGTGAGTCGTCCAATCAGTTCAGGAACATCGTGCGGTAGAGCGTGTCGCGCTGGACCGGCTTGAAGCCGGCGTCGCGGATGATTCTGCGCAGCTCTTCTTCGGTAGTGCAGTTACTCGTCCCGGCGGCCTTGACCACGTTCTCTTCCAGCATGACCGAACCTACATCGTTGCCGCCGAAGTGGAGGCCTAACTCAAGAACCTTCAGGCCTTGAGTTACCCAGCTAGCCTGCACGTTTTCGATGTTATCGAGATAGAGGCGGGCGATGGCGAGCACCTTGAGGTATTCGACGCTGGTGGCTTCGTCCCAGCCGCGGCCGCCGAGGGCGGTGTTTTTGGGCTGAAAGCTCCAGGGGATGAAGGCTGTGAATCCGCCGGTCTCTTCCTGAAGGCGGCGAACAACTTCAAAGTGGTTGATGCGCTGCGTCGAAGGTTTCGCCGACGCCAAACATCATGGTGGCGGTGGTGCGCATGCCGAGCTGATGGGCGGTGCGATGGACGCTGACCCAGTCTTCTGTGTTGCATTTGAGTCGGGCGATGCGATGGCGGACTTCGTCGTCGAGGATTTCGGCGCCGCCGCCGGGGATGGAGTCGAGGCCGGCGTCGCGGAGGCGGGCGATGGTGGTGCGCAGGTCGAGGTTGCTGTACTCGGCGATGGCGAGGACTTCAGAGGCGGAGAGGCAGTGGAGCCAGATTTGCGGGAAGCGCTGCTTGATGCCGGTGAAGAGGCGCTCGAACCAATCGATTTTGAGGTCGGGATGGATGCCGCCCTGCATGAGGACGCCGGTGCCGCCCATCTCGAGGGTTTCGGCGATCTTGGCGTAGATGGTTTCGAAGTCGAGGATGTAGCCGTCGGTGACGCGGGGGTCGGGTTGCCGTTCTTCGGCAAGCGGGCGGTAGAAGGCGCAGAAGGTGCAGTACTCGGTGCAGTAGTTGGTGTAGTTGATGTTGCGATCGATGATGTAGGTGACGACGCCTTCAGGATGCAGGCGTCGGCGCACGGCGTCTGCCTCGAAGCCCAGGCCGATGAGGTCGGGGGAGTGGAAGTGGTCGAGGGCCTGCTGGCGGGTGATCGGCATGAATTGATTTTACCAAGGCGGCGTTTGGTGTGGAGAGTGTCTTGAAGCCCGCCCTAGCCACAAAAACGTGGCGAGCATGGGGCACCCGATCTATTTTTCTGCGGGCTTGCGGAAGAGGAACAGGCCGCGGGTGAGCAACTGGCGGCCCTGGGTTCGGGCGAGATTGGAGGCGGTCGAGATGCCGCTGAAGAGAATGAAGAAGTCGAGGAAAGCGTGGAAGAATCCTTTTTTTTCGCCGGTGGTCATTGGGGGGAAGAACCTCACTGATCGAAGTGGAACACCTCTTCTCAATTTGAGGCAGAAAGCCGGATTGAGGATGCAGGATTCGGGCGGAATCTCTAATGCGGGTAGCGTTTCTGGTGCCAGATCCAGGCGGTGCGGACGATGTCGTCGAGCTGGGTGTAGCGCGGCTTCCAGGCGAGTTCGCGGATGGCTTTTCGGAGCTGGCGACCAGGACGGCAGGGTCGCCGGGGCGGCGGGGATGGATCTCGACCGGGATGGGATGGCCGGTGACGCGGCGGGCGGATTCGATGACTTCGAGCACGCTGAAGCCTTTTCCGTTGCCCAGGTTGTAGATCAGCGGAGGAAGGTGAGCGGGCGAATCCGGGGACTTATACATCAGGGCTTCCAGGGCCAGCAGGTGGGCATCGGCGAGGTCGGAGACGTGGATGTAGTCGCGGATGCAGGTGCCGTCGGGAGTGGGGTAGTCGTCGCCGAAGATTTTGATGAAGTCGCGGCGGCCCAGGGCGACGTCGAGGACCAGGGGAATGAGGTGGGACTCGGGTTCGTGGGCTTCGCCGCGGGTGACTGCCGGCGGGGCCTTCAGGTGCTCCGGCCACGTTGAAGTAGCGCAGCGAGGCATAGCGCAGGCCGTGAATGCGGTTGAGCCAGGCGAGCATTTGCTCGACGAGGAGCTTGGATTCGCCATAGGGGTTGGTGGGGAGAAGACGCGCATCCTCATGAATCGGAACGGTTTCCGGCTCTCCATAGACGGCGGCGGTGGAGGAAAAGACCAGCCGCCGGGGACCATGGGCCAGCATAGCTTCAAGCAGGGACAGGGTTGCGGCGGTGTTGTTGCGGAAGAAGATTTCGGGGCGGACCATGGACTCGCCGGCTTCAATGAGCGCGGCGAAGTGGAGAACGCCGTCGAAAGGGTTTCCCAGGTCGCAGGCCTCGATGAAAAGGTTTTCAAGAGCGAGCCGGTCCGCCACTTCACCCTGGACAAAGTCGACGCCGGGTGGAAGCAGGTCACGCCGGCCGTGGCTAAGGTTGTCAAAAACCAGGGCCTGATGTCCTTTTTCGGCAAGCAGGCCAGCGACGGTACCGCCGATGTATCCCGCGCCTCCGGTGACTAATATCTTCACAAAAAAGACTGTCCTTTCATGAACAGATTCGGTACCCTTGAAGTCTATTACAATAGTGCAAGGCTGGAAGGACAGGAAGCGTCCGGCCGAGGGACCCCGGGGCTGGCGACTCGCAGCCTGAAGATGCTTTGCAGTAACTCGATTTTGCCGGGCTGGAAGGATTTCCGGCAGACAATTTTGAAACGCGGGCAGCAGACGGGCTGCTGAAAGTCACGGAAGCGCGCGTTTTTTCGGATGCCTTGGATCGATAGCGGAGCGTCAAGATGTCCGAGGTTCTTGCTTCAGGTATTTCGAATTGCGCGACCGGCTCTGAATTGAGTTATCGCAATCATTGCAATCCTACCCCTGAGCCATTCGCACCCGGCATGAGGAGCGTCGGGCTTTCTTTGCCCCTTGGGAGTTTGTCCCGGAGGTATCTTCCGGGTCAGGTTACCAGCGGCGAAGTATTTGGCCGCGCCTCAAAAAGGCGCGGCAACACACATGGATACAAATCGCATCGAAGGGCTTGTGACGGGCGCGGGCCAGGTTTCAGCGCCGGTCAGATTGGAATTGAGCAAGCAGTCGGGCTCCCGCGTTGTACAGAAGCCAGGACGGCGATGGAAGATTGCGGAAAGTACGGCGAATGTCGATGCGCGGACAGCGGTCATGCCTCCCCGGCCGAACGAATATTGCGCCATTTCGACGGAAGCAAGGGAGGAGCTAGACAATGGCGGTGAATTACGTCCCTGGGCGGACTAATTTCGGCCCACTTCCAGACCCTGAGCGCAGCCCGATTTCTTTCATCACAAGTGCGGCGGTCAACGGGACAGTTCTAGCTTTAATTCTTTACGTTGGCGCGACAGCCAGGCAGGCATTGGAGCAACACAAATACGAGTTCACCGAGCTGATCGTTCCGACAACTCCGCCGCCACCTCCGAAAGAGAAGGCGCCTCCGCCGCCAAAACTGCCCCCGCCGCCGGAACCGCCGAAGGTTCGGATGGAAGCTCCAAAGATCGAGATGCCTAAGCCCAAGCCGGAGCCTAAACCGATCCAGATGGAGGCGAAGGTGACGCTGCCGGTTGTGAAGGCGGCGGTGAAGCCGGCGATCATCCTGGCGCCTCAGCCGAAGGCGGCATTGACGGCTGCGATGCCTGCGCAGGACAACAAGGTCAAGCCTTCGACGGCGCCGGTCCACCTCGGGCAGACGTTCGGCGTAACGCCAAATCCGAATGCCACGCGGCCGGCGACGATCGCGGCCATCGGCAATCCGTACGGCGGCATGCAGGGGCCGGCGATTGCACCGCACGGCGTAGTGGGGTCGACGGGGATCGGCAACGGGCTCAAGTCCGGCTCGAATGCCGGCATGGTGGGAAGAGTGGCTTCAGCGGGAATTCCGGGCTCTGCCGGAACAGGCACGTCGGCCAATTACGGCAGGGTGGGCTCGGCCGGCATTCCAGCGATGGCGGCACCGGTTGCGGTCGTCCCCAGGCAGACCGTCGCATCTGTTTCTACGGACCTTGAGGTGATCTCGAAGCCGCCGGTGCAGTACACCAGCGAAGCCCGACAGATGAAGGTTCAGGGCGACGTGGTGCTGCGGGTTACTTTTCTGGCCACCGGCCAAGTGGTAGTGCAGGGCGTGGTGCATGGGCTGGGCCACGGACTCGATGAAGAGGCACGGCGAGTCGCACAACAGATTCGGTTTCGTCCGGCGACCCGAGACGGCCGGCCAGTGGACATGACGACCACGATCACGATTACGTTTCAGTTGGCGTAACATCAATCTTGAAGCGAAGATAAACAGCCAGACTCAGCCGCGAGATATCGAAACAAGCATAAGCTGCTGAAGGACGAATTGGACGAAGCCACTAGGAGCTTGACATGACTTTTCGGAAGATTTCCCTCCCCTTCCTGATGCTGGTTTTGAGCTTGCCGTGCGCGTACGCGAAGAAGCTGCCCAAGTACGAACAGGCCCGGCTGCTGACTGCGGAACAGTCGGCGCTGGTGGATAAGGCCATCGCTCAGGAGAAGGTGCTGATCCGGGATATCAAGATGCGCACTCCGCTGGTGGAGACCTATATCCAGGACACGCGCCCGGACCAGAAACTCTATGAAGTTCCGGTGGACGACCAGTACCAGTTGAGCCGGGTGGATTTCGGCAAGGCGTTCTTCGACAAGAGCTACTCGCCGCGTTCCGAATCCCGGAAGGGCTTTTTCAAGGGCTCGCTGGGGGCCATCACCGGGCTGACCAGGGCTCTGGGGCTGGAGCGGTTCACCTATTCGACCACCGGCTTCATGCAGATGATGTTCATCGATCCGTCGGGCTTCGACCAGCAGCACTATGTGTTCAGCTATGTGCGCCGGGAGTTTCTGGGCACGGTGCGCACCTGGGTCTTCGACGTGCATCCCCGAACCGATGTCAAGGGCGTGGGCATGGGCCGCTTCTACGGCCGCATCTGGATCGAGGACCAGAACGGCAACGTGGTGCGCTTCAACGGCACCTACACGGGGCCCACATCGGAAGACTCGTCGAAGTATTATTTCCACTTCGACAGTTGGCGGATGAACGTGCAGCCGGGCATCTGGCTTCCGGTGGCGGTGTACGTGGAAGAGACGCAGCGCATCGAGGGCTCGAAGTCGGTGGGCCTGAAGGCGCAGACGCACTTCTGGGGCTACTCGCTGAAGCTGCCCACGCGCGACAGCGAGAACGTGAGCGTGAAGGTGGACGATGCCGTAGACCGCAGCAACGACTCGCAGGATGTGGGTCCGCTGCAGGCCTCGCGGATGTGGGTGACGCAGGCGGAGAACAACGTGATCGACCGGCTGGTGGAAGCCGGCCTGGTGGCGCCGCTGGAGCAGGGCGGATACGAAGACAAGGTGCTGGGCCAGATCGTGATCAACCTGGTGGTGCCCAACAACCTGGCCTTCACCGACCAGATTCATACGCGCGTCCTGCTGACCGACACGGTGGAAGCGACGACGGTGGGCAACACGATTCTGCTCAGCAAGGGCCTGATCGACAGCCTGCCCAGCGAAGAAGCGATTGCCAGCGTGATCGCGATGGAGCTGGCGCACATCGCCATGGGCCACCATATCGATACGCGCTACGCGTTCAACGACCGGCTGCTTGTTCCCGGACGAATCGACCTTCCAGCGCATCAACATGTACCACTCCGAGCACGACAACGAGGAAGCGTCGAAGACGGCCATGGAGTATCTGCAGGCCTCGATGTACAAGGACAAGCTGGCCAGTGCGGGACTTTACTACGCGCAACTGGTCGACCGCTCGAAGCAGTTGAAGGCGCTGAACACGCCCAAGCTGGGCGACTCGCTGCTGAAGGCCGGACGGCACGCCGTGGATGGCGGACCTGGACAAGATGGCGCCCAAGATCAACTGGGACGACCTGACGCAGACGGCGGCCCTGCCGCTGGGCAGCTGGCTGAAGGTGGATCCGTGGGACGACTCGGTGCACATGCTGGACGCCAAGCGCTACGCGCCCATGAACGCCCGCGACAAGATGCCGTTCGAAGTGACGCCGGTCTTCTACAAGCTGCAGCGCTACGAGACCGCACACGTGGAGACGCCCGCCACGCCGGCGGCGACGGCTCCGGCAACGAGCGCACCGGCGGGCGCACCGCCCACGACGAGCGATCAAGCGCCGGCACAACAACCTGCTGCCGGCGATGCAGCCCAAACCCAGACACAACAACCCACGACGGCACCGCCCAACCCGCAGTAGGACGAATCACGGTGAGGCTCCGGGCGACGCAACCTTTGCTCCTAGTCGCAAGCGGAGACTCTTCGGGTGTACCGGATAGAATTGCCCGCAGGAGCTCAGATGAACGAGAAGTGGACGAATCTTTTGATCATGAAAAGAACGATCGAACTCTTCCTTTGCATTGCGGCCGCCTCGCTTGCGATGTCGGCTTACGGACAAGTGGTTCCTTCAGCGACCTCGGCGCAGCCCAAGGTGATCGCCGGCGCTTTCGGCTCCATGTTCCAGCCCGATTACGCAGGAAATGGAATCGCCCAGAGCAGCACCAACCACCTTTTTGGGGTGGGCGCCTACGTGGACGTGAAGATCAACCGCTGGGTTGGGGTTGAGACCGAAGGCCGCTGGCTGCGCTTCAACCAGGATTATGGGACCAATCCCCCACAGCAAAACGGCGAGGACGTTTACTCGATCGGTCCGAAAGTTCCGATCTGCACATACAAAGGGCTCACCCCATACGGCAAGTTCCTGGTGGGCCTGGGAAGCGCCAGCTTTCTGAACGGACACTCGACCGTTCTAACCTACGGCGGCGGTGTAGATTACCGGCTCAGCAGGCACTTTGTTCTGCGCGCCTTCGATTTCGAATTTCAGCAGTGGACGCTGACGCCGACGCTGTACCCGTATGGCGGCAGCGTGGGCCTGGGCTACAAGATCTTCTGAAGCGGCAGTGGGTAATGAGTGCGGACGCCGGGTTCCTGGATCTCTTGGTCCGGGAAACGAGGCTTGGACACCCGGCGGAGATTAACCGCCGATGTTTCTGAGCTTGACTTCGTAGAAGCCTCGCTCTTTAAAATGGAAGTCCGAATCTAATATGGTCTCAAGATCAACTTGTTCTCGGCTCAGTGGGTCCTTTGCGTAATCGCCAGCCCAAATGCCATATAGCTCGACCGAATTGTCATTGATTGTGCGTAGAACTTCAACAAGCACCTTGCGATTAAATAACTCGCTCGTGGTTTGTTCCTCGTCCATTTCTACATTCTCAGGGATTGGCCAATATCCATTTTGGAACATCACCCAGGGAAAATCGCAGCCACAACAGGACGTCGAGCCAATGGATTGCACTTCAGGTCGGCTGAAATGCACTGATATCTCTTTCTCGTTTTCAGTCAAGGATTGAACCGAGATATTCGGCGTCTCGTCGTCAAAGCTACGCCTCGGGATCGGATTGATTGTTCCGGCAAAGAGTAGGAAGCACATCGGACCGGTCTTATTCTAATTGGCAGCGGATCACAGGCCGCCCACAATCAGTGGGTCAGTCAGAACGAGCAGCCCTCAGGGGCTAAAGCCCACGATAACGTTGTTGCATTTTTCGGCACGGCTGAAGCCGTGCCCTTTCAAAACAGTGCGGTAATAGGGGTTCTTCGGTGCCGAAAAGGGCTGCTCCGGAGAGCAGCCCTTTTGTTTGAAGCTATGTTGAGGTGCGTTATGCCGGAGACGGCGAGCCTTCTGGGAAGCCGGGGCCGCTGCGGCTTTCCGGTTTGAGTACCTGCTGCGGGCTGCCGTCGGTGTCGCTGGGCGAAGCCAGGATGGAGCGGAGCGGAGGAAGTTCCTTGCCTTCGATCAGCATCCGCACTTCTTCGGCGTCGATGGTCTCGCGCTCGAGCAGGGCGGCGGCGATGCGGTGCATGGGGTCCTTGTGGTCTTCGAGGATGGAATGCGCGGTCTGGTAGGCTTCGTCGATGAGGCGGCGCACTTCAAGGTCGATCTGGCGCGCTGTCTCCTCGCTGAAGTCGCGATGCTGAGCGATTTCGCGGCCCAGGAAGATCTGCTCTTCCTTCTTGCCGAAGGTTAGCGGACCGAGGCGGCTCATGCCGTACTCGCAGACCATGCGGCGGGCAAGATCGGTGGCGACTTCGATATCGCTGCCTGCGCCGGTGGACATCTGGTTGAGGAAGATCTCCTCGGCCACACGTCCGCCGTAGGACATGGCGAGCTTGGCCTCGAGATATTCGCGCGTGTAGTTGTGGCGGTCGCCGGGCAGGAAGATAGTGACGCCGAGGGCCATGCCGCGAGGAATGATGGTGACCTTGTGGATGGGGTCGGAGTGGTCGCGGAAGAACGAGACCAGGGCGTGGCCGGCTTCGTGATAGGCGGTAACCCGCTTTTCCTCGTCGGTGAGCAGCATGGACTTGCGCTCTGCGCCCATGAGCACCTTGTCCTTGGCCAGCTCGAAGTCGTACATGGTGACCTGCTTGCGATTGACGCGAGCGGCGTTGAGCGCGGCCTCGTTGACCATGTTGGCCAGGTCGGCTCCGCTGAAGCCCGGTGTACCGCGGGCGAGGACGTTGAGGTTGGTGTCGTCGGAGACAGGGAACCTTTTTGACGTGCACGCGGAGGATTTCTTCGCGGCCACGCACATCGGGCAGGCCGACTACGACGCGGCGGTCGAAGCGGCCGGGGCGCAGCAGCGCGGGATCGAGAACGTCGGGCCGGTTGGTGGCGGCGACGAGGATGACGCCGTCGTTCGATTCGAATCCGTCCATCTCGACGAGCAACTGATTGAGGGTCTGTTCGCGCTCATCGTGTCCGCCGCCGAGGCCTGCGCCACGTGGCGTCCGACCGCGTCAATTTCATCAATAAAGATGATGCAGGGGGCGTTCTTCTTGCCCTGCTCGAACAGGTCGCGGACGCGGCTTGCGCCGACGCCGACGAACATTTCAACGAAGTCGGAGCCGGAGATGGAGAAGAACGGCACATTGGCTTCGCCGGCTACGGCGCGGGCTAGCAGCGTTTTGCCGGTTCCCGGAGGGCCGACGAGCAGCACGCCCTTGGGAATGCGGCCGCCGAGCTTTTGGAACTTCTGCGGCTCGCGCAGGTACTCGATGATCTCCTTCAGCTCTTCCTTGGCTTCGTCGACGCCGGCCACATCCTTGAAGGTGATCTTCTTTTGCTGCATGGAGAGGAGGCGCGCGCGGCTCTTGCCGAAGGAGAGGGCCTTGTTGCCGCCGGACTGCATCTGGCGGAGCATGAAGAACCAGATGGCGCCGAGCAGGACGAAGGGACCGACGTTGAACAAGAGGGGCAGCAGGATATTATTCTGCGGCTCCTTGATGGCGAAGTTGACCTTGGAGGCGAGCATCGCCTTCTCAAGATCCTCGTAGTTGGCGGGAATCGTGGTATGGAACTGATCTTTGGGCGAGGACTTGAGGTGGCCTCGCAGCTCGTTGCCTTGAATGCTGGCATCCATGACCTGCTGATTTTGGACCTTGTCAAAGAGATCGGAGTAGGGGATCTCCGTATCCTTGCTCATGCTGGCGCTCTTCTGGACCACGGTCCACAACATCAAGAGGCAGATGAGAATGAAGACCCAGAACATGATTGTTTTAACGCTTGAATTCACCAGAACTCCTCTTTCCCAGCCGAGGACGGCGCCGCCGGCCGGACCTCCATCGATTAACGCATTACCTTCTTAGACGCCGCAGTCGTCCGGAAAGTGTCAGAAAGTGCACTCGACCGAAACGGTCGACAGATTCCCTGTCCGGCAGACACAGCTACCCTGCCGCCTGGATGAGCAGTAACCCAAATTGTACTCTCAAGGCGCTCAGAGTTACAGCAATATGGGCACTCTTGGGGACCTTCGTCATGCTCCAAAAGTTGCACAATATCAAAGACGAATGCGGGCTGGAATGCGCTGCGTCAACCGGGCTTCGAATTGGCCTCGGGAAGGGTGTTTGCGGCGGCTCCAGGAAAAGTCGCATCGATTGCGATTCCCGGTTCGGGCTGCAACTCGACTCCACGCATCCAGACGATGCGCCCGTCCATTTCAAGGACCGGCCAAAGGGTCCGGCTTGTTCCCGTAACTGCGAAGACGTTCAAGCACTTCCTTCACCTTTCGCGGGCCGCTTGAATGGCGCAGGGTAACCCGGTCGCCGGGCCTCCAGTTGCGCAGGGTAGCCGGTCTTCCGAGGTTGGTCGCCTTCCCATTCGCATGTGCGGCGGCTGGGGAGCCCGGATTGCTTGACAGGTGATTTGCAGGCGAAGACCGAAGGCGGGCGCGTCAATTTCGCCGGGAATCGATTGCGGAGTACTCGGGAGGCGGCTGGTCGTGGCCAGGTTCAGCGCTTCCTTCCCGAGAACCGGCCCGGCGGCCAGGCGCAACTCGCGGTGAGTTCGCTCGGCTCGCAAACCCTGGGCGAGTTCGAGCTTTTGGCCGGCGCGACCGGCAAGCGCGAGGGATCGCAGCGCTTCGGTCGCAGGGAAATCGGGCGCCGCGCCCAGTTGTTCGGCGGCATGGCGAAGGAGCCTGCGCTGCAGGGCCGGCAGAAGCACGGCAAAGCGGGTGACGTCGATTGAAAAAGCGGCCGGGGGACCGCTGCCGGCGGCTCGGCCACCGCCCCGAACCGGGCGGCCTTGCATGAGCAGTTGCGGAGCGAGGCGATCCAGTTCCTGGCTGCCACCAGGCTTCTTCGTCGCGGGCCAGCGCGGCCATCTGGGCCAGATGCTCGCGCAGTCGCGGGTTCCAGGTTTCGAGAAGCGGGAGAAGCTCGTGGCGAATGCGGTTGCGGGTATAGGTCAGGTGGCGATTGGAGGAGTCTTCGCGCCAGGCCTGGCCCAGTTCGCTGAGATAGGCCTCGATTTCTGCGCGCGCGGCGGCAAGGAGAGGGCGCAGGATCGGGCCTTCAGGGGTTTCAAGCTTTGGAGCGATGCCGGCAAGGCCCTCGGTCCACGCGCCACGCAGGAATTTGGCGAGGACTGTCTCGGCCTGGTCGTCGAGGGTGTGCGCGGTGGCTACTGCGTCGAGCGGGGTTTCGGAGATGAGCTTGCGGAACCACTCGTAGCGGAGGCGGCGGGCGGCTTCTTCGATGGACTCGGCGGGTTTGCCGGTTGCGGGGTTGGCCTGGGCCTCCGCAGCCACATCGACGCGAGACTCATGGAAGGGCAGGCCGAGACTGGCGGCGAGGTCGCGGGAAAAGACCAGATCGGCGTCGGCCTCTTCGCCGCGCAGGCCGTGGTGGAGGTGGGCGGCATGAAGCACGAGGCCAAGCTCGGCGCTGCGAGCGGCAAGAACGCGCAGGAGGGCCACCGAGTCCGCGCCACCGGAGAGGCCTACGGCGAGGCGCAGGCCTGGCTTTAGCAGCGATGTGTCCAAGGGTAGACCTTGCGTATTGGGAGAGGACTTGCGCACGAGAGGATCATAGCGCGACGGACGAGCCGTCAGCTTCCAGCTTTCAGCCGTCAGCTATCAGCAATCGGGGTGCTGAGGGCTGAAAGGCGATGGCTCGCGGATGTATACTCGACGAGTTATGCAAGTATTCGTGATTCTTCCCGCTGCCGGGCTGGGCACGCGGATGGCCGGGCCTCAGCCCAAGCAGTTCCTGATGCTGGATGGAGTGCCGATCCTGATTCATTCGCTGCGCGCCTTTGCGGCGGTGGAGCGGGTGACGGCGATTTACGTGGCGGTGCGGAAGCCGGAGATGGAGCGCGTGGAGGCGCAGATTGCCGAGTACGGCTTTGCGGGCAGGGTGCAGGTGGTGGAAGGCGGCGACAACCGGCAGGAGTCGGTGTCCCACGCGCTGGCCGCGCTGCCGGCCGAGCCGGACGATATTGTGCTGGTGCACGATGCGGTGCGTCCGCTGATCGACGCGGCCACCATCGACCGCACCATTGACGCGGTGGTCGAGTATGGCGCGGCGATTGTGGGAATGCCGGCGGTGGACACCATCAAGCAGGTGGAGCGGACGGCCCACGGAGCGCTGATCACCTCGACGATTCCGCGCGAGTTCGTGGTGCTGGCGCAGACGCCGCAGGGCTTCCGCTACGGGCTGCTGCAGAGCGCGTTTGCCGAGGCCACGGCCGATGGATTTGTGGGTACCGATGAGGCTTCGGTTGTGGAGCGCGCCGGACATCCGGTGGCCGTGGTGCCCGGTTCTCAGGTTAATCTGAAGATTACGCAGCCGGGCGACCTGGAGTTGGCCGAGTTCTACCTGCGCCAGCGCAGCCCGCTGGAGCGTCGCACCTGGGCGTAAAGCTCAGAACTGGTAGAGTTCCGATGTGGGGTAAGCGAACAGGTCACGGAGACCCACAGAGATCATGGATACACGGATCGGATTTGGCTAGGACTCGCACGCATTCAAGCCGGGCGTGCCGCTGCGCATTGGCGGGATGACGCTGGACCATCCCGAGGGGCTGGCCGGCCACTCCGACGGCGACGTGCTGCTGCACGCGATAACCGACGCGCTGCTGGGCGCGGTTGCCGCGGGCGATATCGGCAGCTTCTTTCCGCCCGGCGATCCGCGCTGGAAGGACGCCGACTCGGCCATCTTTCTGAAGCTGGCAATGGAAGAGCTGCAGAACGCCGGCTACCAGATCGTGAACATCGATACGACGCTGATCCTGGCCGCGCCGAAGATCGGGCCCATCGCCGGAGAGATGCGCGCCCGGGTCGCCGACCTGCTTGGAGTCGAAATCGACCAGGTGAGCATCAAGGCCAAAACTCCCGAGGGCCTGAACCTGGATCACGTGGCGCAATGCCACGCGGTGGCGCTGGTGGAGCGGGTCGCAGGAGCCCGAAGAACTGAAGAGCATGAGCGCGGTGATCGAAACGCCAGCGCCAGCTCGAAGACGTGGTGGACGACCTGCTGGGTTCGGTGCACGGCGTGCCGAAGAAGAGAGTCGCGCCGGTGTACGACACCGAGGATATTACGTAAAAGCAGGTGTCAGGGATCAGGGATCAGGGATCAGGGGGCGGGGTCAGGGGTCAGGGATCAGTGAACCAGGGAATTGTGCACGGCTGATCCCTGCCCGCAGATGCGGATGTTCGCCGTTGCGGTTTCTTCCGGCGTGATGGTCGTGCATCACGATCTGATGGCCTTTTTCCTCACGAAGTCACTCGTTCCGTCTGAACATTCCAGCTGGAGGTCTGACACGATGAGCTGCGTGTCACTCGCATTGTTCGTCTTCCGCTCTGCTTCTCCTGCCATCTGTGCCTCGTTGCCCAGAATGCGCTCCGATTGGCGCACGCCCGACCGAGATCTGCCGACTACCGGACAACGCCGGATTATGCCGAGACCGTGGCGTATCTGGAGCGCATTGCCGCCGCCGCGCCGGGGCAGGTGAGGATTGAGAACTTCGGCAAAACCGGCGAAGGGCGCGATCTGAAGATCGTGATTGCGTCGAAGGACGGCGTCTTCGATCCGGCGGCGATTCATGCTTCAGGGCGGGCGATTCTGCTGGTGCAGAACTCGATTCACGCGGGCGAGATGGACGGCAAGGATTCGTGCCTGGCGCTGCTGCGCGACATCGTCGATCACGAAGACCAGGGCGGCGCTTGCTGGATCACGTGGTCTTCGTCTTCATCCCGGTCTACAACATCGACGGCCACGAGCGGCGCTCGGCCTACAACCGCATCAACCAGAATGGCCCGGAGATGGCGGGCTGGCGCGGCAACGGCAGCAACATCAATCTGAATCGCGACTATATGAAGGCGGACGCGCCGGAGACGCGCGCCTTCCTGAAGATGTTTCACCGCTGGCTGCCCGACTTTTTTGTGGACGACCACGTCACCGACGGCATGGACTTCCAGTACGACGTGACGTTCACGGCCGACGCGACGCCGGACGTGGCGCCGGCGACGGCGAAGTGGCTTCGCGAAGACGGTGACGCCCGAGGTGGAACGCCAGGTGAATGCCGCGGGGCACGTGGCGTTCCCTGCCCTGATCGACCTGAACGACGACACCGACCCGGCGAAGGGCTTGACGCTTCGGCGACAATCCGCCGCGCTTCTCCACCGGCCAGATGATTCTGGAGAACCGTCCCGGCCTGCTGGTCGAGATGCACATGCTGAAGGACTACAAGACGCGCGTGACGGGGAATTACGAGATTCTGCGCGCGCTGCTGGAGGTGATGAACCGCGACGCGGCCAAGCTGATCGCGCTGAATCGCGAAGCCGATGCGGAGGCGGCGAGGCTGGGAGCGCACCCGCTGGGCGAACGAGAAGTTTCCGCTGGCGACGGGCTGGAGCGGCGAGACAACGCCGGTCGTGTTTCACGGCTACCAGTACACGCGGGCCTTGAGCGAAGTTTCGGGCACGATGTGGATCAGCTATACCCACGAGCCATGGAACGTGACTCTGCCCGCTGGCAACGGGCGCGAAGGTGACCGTCGTCGACGACGCCGCCGGCCGGCTACATTGTTCCGCCGCAGTGGACGCACGTGATCGACGTGCTGGCGGCGCACGATGTGGCGATGCGACGGACGACGCGCGGCATGGACGGGCAAGGTGGAGCGCTATCGCTGCACCGGGATGGAGTGGCAGGGTCCGCCGTTCGAAGGGCGGCATCCGATCTTTCGACGGCGAGGGCGCGGGCGCAGAGCCGGGCCGCTTCGGCCAATGCGCGCTGACCACGGAGACGATGACGCTTCCCCGCCGGGTCGGTGGTGGTCGCGCTCAACCAGCGGCTGTCAAAGGTGGCCATTCACTGGCTGGAGCCGGAGGCGCCCGACTCGGCGCTGCGCTGGGGCTTTTTCGACCCCATCTTTGAACAGCGGGAATACGGCGAGGCCTACGTGCTGGAAAAGCTGGCGCGGGAGAGCCTGGCCAAGGACCCGGCGCTGAAGGCCGAATTCGAGCGCCGCATCCAGGCCGACCCGCGCTTTGCCGCCAGCCCTGAGGCGACGGCTGGAGTTCTTCTACGACCGCTCGCCGTGGGGCCTGGCCAACCGCGTGGGCGAGTACCCGGTGGGGCGGCTGCTCTCGCTGGATGGGGTGCCGTCGAGTAGTTGACGGTTTGGACAGTTCGCGGATGCATGTTTGTCAGCGAATGGATCGCGGCAAGAATTTGATTGCAGTTTTGGCAGTTACCTTATGCGTGACGGGGAGCTTTCATCCCACATTCTGGAGCGTTCCCAATGAACTTGCGCTGGCATTGTTGTTGCAAGAACACACTCGACCCGGCGAACGGTGCAAAAAATTTTGCATGACCATGCTGGCGATCATGCCGATCATTCATCGTTGTGCTGGGCCTGGCGATTGTCATCATGCCCTTCTGGTTCATCTGCAAGAAGGCGGGATTCTCGCCCTGGCTCTCGCTGTTGAACATCATTCCGCTGGGCAATCTGATTCTGATTTATGTGCTGGCTTTCTCGCAATGGAAGGTGGCGCCGGCGCCCTGGCTGCGATGGGCGCCGCAGCCGCAACCGCCCTATCCCCCGCAGCCGACCATTCCACCGCAGGGCTGAGACGGCGGAAGAGGCGGATGCGATAGCATCGGAGAGGAACGCAACTCACACGATGCCCGATTTGACTCGCTCAAAAAACTCCGCGCGTCCGCTTTGCGCCCTCGCCCACCGGCTTTCTACACGTGGGCAGCGCCCGCACTTTTATTTTCAATTGGCTTTATGCCCGCCACACCCACGGGACCATGGTGTTGCGGCTGGACGACACCGATGTGGAGCGCAACACCGAGGCCAGCGTGCAGTCCATCTTTGAGGGACTGCGCTGGCTGGGGCTCGAGCTGGGACGAAGAGTACAGGCAGTCCGAACGCCTTGCCCTGCACCGCCGGCAGGCCGAAGCCATCTTCGCCAGGGGCCATGCCTATCGCGACTTCACGCCAGCTCACGCGGGTGAAGATAACAGTCGTCCGCGCAAGGCGCATGGCTCTGCAATCCCGGAATGCGCGAACTGCCACGGGAAGAGAGCGACCGCCGCGCCGCCGCGGGCGAGCCGTTCGCTCTGCGCTATCGCGTGCCGCGCGGTCGAGGGCCGGACTGCTGCGATTTGTCGATGGCGTCTACGGCGCGCAGCAGAAGCTGCCGACGAGGTGGAAGACTTTGCCCTGCTGCGATCGGATGGGATGCCGACGTATCACCTGGCCTCGTGCGTCGACGACGCCGATTTGCGTATCAGCCACATTATCCGCGGGCAGGATCACCTGACCAACACTTTCAAGCACCTGCTCATTTTCGAAGGCCTCGGAGTTGAGGCGCCGCAGTTCGCGCATCTTCCGCTGCTGGTGGCGCCCGATGGAACCAAGCTCTCCAAGCGCAAGCACGGCCCGGTCGTGAGCGTGACCACCTATCGCGATGCCGGCTTTCTGCCGCAGGCTTTCATCAACTTTCTCTGCCTGCTGGGCTGGTCGCCGAAGAACGACCGCGAGTTCCTCACGCTCAGACGAGTTGACGGACCGCTTTCACGCTCGAGGGCGTCAACCGGGCCAATGCCGTCGTCAATTTCACGGAGGAAGATCCTTTTGATCCCAAGGCCGTCTGGCTGAACGCCGAGCATATCCGCGCACTGCCGGTCGACGAGCTGAGCGCGTAGCCTGAGGCCCTTTTTCGAGCAGGCCGGCTTCGATCCGCCGCCCGAAAAGCTGCTTGCCGTGACTCCGCTGATTCGCGAGCGGATCAAGCTGCTGCGCGATGCCGTTTCCGCCGCCGACTTCTTCTTCCTTGCTGAAGCTCGCGCCCTACGACCCCGCCGAGCTGATTCCGCAGAAGGGCGATGCCGCGCTGGCGCGGCGCGTTCTCCAGCATGCGCAGGAGGTACTGGCTACAACTTCATTCGATCACGATTCGCTGGACCAGGCGCTGCGCCAGGCCGCAGCTTCGCTGGGGCTCAAGGCCGGTCCCATGTTCCAGCCCATCCGGGTGGCCGTGTGCGGACGCAAGAACGCGCCGCCGCTGTTTGAAACCATGGTCGTCCTCGGCCGCGAGGTATGCCTCGAACGAATCCGACAGGCCGAAGAAAGCCTTCAATCGCTCGCTTGAGCAGAGAACCAGCCGCACCTAAGGAATCCGGAAATATGACGAACTCGAACCTTGAAAGCAATGAAACGCTCGCACTCAATCAACTTTCTCCACGATCAGATCGCCGAGGATGTGCGCACGAAGAAGTTCGGCGACGCGATCGTGCAGACCCGCTTTCCCCCCGAGCCCAACGGCTATCTGCATATCGGCCACGCCAAGGCGATCTGCATCGACTTCGGGCTCGCGGACGAGTTCGGCGGCAAGACCAACCTGCGCTTCGACGATACCAATCCTGAGAAGGAAGAGCAGGAGTATGTCGATTCCATCCATGGCGGACGTGCGCTGGCTGGGCTTCGACTGGGAGCGGCTCTGCTATGCCTCGGACTACTTCGGCCAGCTCTACGAATGGGCATTGCAACTCATCAAGGCGGGAAAGGCCTACGTCGATGATCTCTCCGCGGACGAGATTCGGCAGCATCGCGGCACCCTGACGGAGCCCGGCAAGGACAGCCCCTATCGAAATCGATCTGTGGAGGAAAATCTCGACCTTTTTGTGCGCATGAAGAACGGCGAGTTCCCCGACGGCAGCCGCGTGCTGCGGGCCAAGATCGACATGGCGTCGCCGAATCTGAACATGCGCGATCCGGTGATGTATCGCATTCTGCACGCCGCGCACCACCGCACCGGCGACGAGTGGTGCATCTATCCGATGTACGACTACGCGCACGGGCAGTCGGATTCGATTGAGCGCGTGACCCACTCGATGTGCACCCTCGAGTTCGCCGACCACCAGCCGCTCTACCGCTGGTATATCGAGCAGTTGGGCATCTTTCCCTCGCAGCAGATTGAATTCGACCGGCTCAACATCACGTACACGATGCTCAGCAAGCGCAAGCTGCTGCAGTTGGTGCAGGAAAAGCGTGTGAACGGCTGGGACGATCCGCGCATGCCCACTCTTTGCGGCATTCGCCGCCGCGGCTTTACTCCCGAGGCGATACGCACCTTCGTTGCCCAAGCCGGCGTTTCGCGCACCAACGGGATGACGGATATCGAAATGCTGGAGCACTTTCAGCGCGACGATTTGAATCGTCGCGCTTCGCGCGCCATGGCGGTGCTGCGGCCGCTGAAGCTGGTGATCGACAACTACCCCGCGGGCAAGGAGGAATTCGTCGAGGTGGCCAACAATCCCGAAGACGCCTCTGCCGGCACGCGCCAGGTGCCCTTTTCAGGGGAGATTTATATTGAGCAGGACGATTTTCGCGAGGTACCTCCGCCCAAGTACTACCGGCTCTCGCCGGGCAAGGAGGTGCGGCTGCGCAATGCTTACTTCGTGACCGCGCAGAGCGTGGTGAAAGATGCGGGCGGCAACGTCGTTGAGGTGCACTGTACGTATGATCCGGCGAGCCGTGGAGGCAACTCTCCCGACGGGCGCAAGGTGAAGTCGACGATGCATTGGGTCTCGGCGGCACACGCGATCGCTGCTGAAATCCGTTTCTACGACAAGCTCTTCACCAAGGCCGATCCTTTCGATCTGGAAGAAGGCCAGGACGTGCTGGACAATCTGAACCCCAACTCGCTGGAGATTTTGACGGGAGCGAAGCTGGAGCCGTCGCTTGCGGACGCCAAGCTTGCGGATAGGTTTCAGTTCGAGCGGGTCGGGTATTTCTGTCTCGATCCGGATTCGGCGGAGGGGAAACTGGTGTTTAACCGGACGCTGCCGCTGAAAGACACGTGGGCGAAGATTGAGAAGAAGGCGGGAGGGTAAGAATATCGGAGGGAGCAGGGGCCTTCCGGCCGCTGAACTCACGCTTGAGACAACAGCGACCTTAGCCACGGGCCTTTCGTTTATGCTGCTCTGATGCGCCTCGCGCCACAAGAAACTCGCACATATCTGGTCACCGCTGTGACGGCGCAACGCCGCAGCCTGTTTCAGGTCACGGCCACAGCGGAATTGCTGGTGAGAACCATCCTCGACTATCGCAGACAGGGAAAGCTCCTCCTACATTCATTTGTCATCATGCCTGACCATGTGCACGCTTTGCTCACGCCCGCAGAGGATGTTTCGCTTGAAAAAGCGATGCAGTTCATTAAGGGTGGCTTCTCATTCCGCTTGAAAAGCAAGCAGGATGTATGGGAGCGGAGCTTCAACGAAAGCCAGATCTCGTCACAGGAAAAGTTCTTGGGTTGTGTACGGTATATCGAGGAGAATCCGGTGCGGCGGGGACTTGTGACAACACCGGCAGCCTATCGTTTCAGTTCGGTTGGCTGCGATTCGCTGGACCCCATGCCTTCCCACCTGCGCGGAGATAAGGCCCGGGCCTAAAGGCCGCGCATTGAATAGGCCTCATTCAGGGGCCTGAAGGCCCCTGCTCCCTCCGATTCGGGTTTATCCCAAGTTCCAAAGACGAGAATTTTGCCACCCGGCGAGTCAGACCCCTTTGGCAGGCGGAGTTAACCCGGTGCTATGCAATTGCGCGCTCTTTTGGGATGTGGTCCAGGCGATTACGCGATTATGAAATTTATGGTGGAAGATTCCAAGAGCGACAAGAACATTCACATCAAGCAGATATTTCATGGAAAGTCTGCGAGTATTTCTTTAACCTGCTCACTGGTCAAGACAGGGGCATCTGGTCCAGCGTAAAGCACAGGAAAGCCGGTGATGGGGTCTTCGATGATTCGAGCCTTGAAGTGTTTCCGCTTGGGGGCCGTCAGCACAATGCGGTCCTTCTCGACGGCAATGTCGAGCGGATCGCCGGCGCGGATGCCAAGCTTGCGGCGTATCGGTTGCGGAATCACGATCTGGCCTTTTGTGGAGACCTTGGTCTGCATGGTAAGACGATCTTACCGCAAAATGGGCATTTTGAGAACGAAGGCGGCTGTTCCCTGCGCCCCTTATTTCCCGATGACGTCGATGGCGACGGGAATGGTTTTGGGAGGCAGGCACTGGCTTTCGTTGCAGGCCTGGAAGCGGAGCTTTGCTTCAACGAGGTGATTGCCGGCGACGGAGACAATGTGCGTCTGGATGGCGAATTCGCCGGTATAGACGCTGAGCTTTGTTTTGGGATCAACAGGCAAAGTGATGTCGGTGCCGGGCGGGTAAGTGGCGTTCTTCAACTGGACACCTGAGCCATCGGGAATGGAGAAGACGGTGGGAATGAGGTAGTCCTGGCTGGGCGTGTGGGAGTTGATGTGCAGGCCGGGCGCGATGCGGAAGTGGAGCGTGACCGGGCTCGGCTTGCCGGCGGGAACGGTGACCTGCTCGGGAAAAAGATACTGAACCGCGTCGCCCTTCAGGACGGAACGGTTGGGTCCGAGGCTCTGGCCGTGAAGCGGGAACGCGGACAGGGTGATGGCTAAGGTTGCCGCAAATTTGATCGTCTTTTTCGTTTCAAGCATTCGTGCTGATCCTCGGTTCGTTTGACTGGTAGCGAAGTTGCGAATAAGGCTCAGATGCGACCGCCAGCTTTGCATCAGGGGCTAAAGCCCAAGTCTCTTTTCGGGCGTTTGCGGCACGGCTAAAGCCGTGCCCTTTCAAAACTTGGTGTCGGCTTACGGCACGGCTGAAGCCGTGCCCTTTCAAAACTTGGTGTCGGCTTACGGCACGGCTAAAGCCGTGCCCTGACACGAAGCTCGAGTGTCTCCTCAACTCTTGAAGCCGTGCCCTTTCAAAACTTGCGGTCAGCTTGCGGCACGGCTGAAACCGTGGGCTTTCAAAACTTGCGGTCAGCCGGGGACATCCTCGTAAAAATGTTCGTGACAGCCAAATTCGTCAGCACTTTTTCAGGCCAATTCGCCAGTGCGTTCTACGCTAATCCGCCAGAGCCTTCCTGATATTGGCCTCGATGTCGCTCTCCGAGGTCAGGCCCATCTGCGCGGCGACCACGGTTCCGTTGCGATCGACGAAGAACGAGGTGGGCATGGCGTCGAGGCCGCCGTAGTCCTGGCTGAGGCTGTCGCCATCGACGAGGACCGGGTAGGGCACCTTCTCCTGCTCGACGAATTTGGCGATGGCGGCCTTCTCTTTGCCCAGCCGGCTTTGTCGTCCTTTTTCAGGTCGTCGCCCTCGGTGGAGATGCCGAGAATCTCAAATCCCTGCGCCGCGTATTTGTTGCGCAGCTCGATCAGCCAGGGGGTTTCGATCTTGCAGGGAGCCGCACCAGGTGGCCCAGAAGTTGATGAGCACGGCTTTGCCTTTGTAGCTGGCGAGCGAGACTTTTTTGCCGCTGAGGTCTTCGAGAGCAAAGGCGGGCGCGGGCTTGCCCATGAAGGGCGAATTGTATTGCGGCATGCCGCCGGCCGGATCGGGCACGAGCTCACCCTTGGCGGCGGAGGCCAGCAGCTTTTCGGCGGCCTGCTTGCGGTACTCCCAGTTGGCCCAGCCCGCCCAGGCAAAGACGGCCAGAATGAAAAGGACGGCGAAAAGAACGATGGTGTTGCGCTTCAAGGGAATTGACCTCTTCTCTTCCATTGTACGAGCTCGAACATTGCGGTCTGCGAACAGGGGTGCAGACCGTGGATGAGCTGGTTCGCAAGTCTTTTCTGTTTCCAATTACCCGGTGCCTAGCCTCGGCGATTAAACTGATACCATCAAAAGCCGATGAAACAGCCCAACCCAAGTGAACACTGAAGCAGGTGCGCTGCAGCCGGCGGAACTGGTGCGCACGGAGGCGGCGGCGCTGGAAGCGCTGGCCGCGGCGGCTGGAAGGGCCGATGGCGGAGCCCTTTGCGCGCGCGGTGGAGCTGATTCTGCGCTGCGGCGAGGGCAACGGGCGCGTGGTGGTTACGGGCATGGGCAAGAGCGGCATTATTGCGCAGAAGATTGCGGCCACGCTGAGCTCGACGGGATCGCCCGGCGCTGTTTCTGCATCCGGCCGAGGCGGTGCATGGCGACCTGGGCGTGCTGATGCCGGGCGACGTGGTGGTTGCGCTCTCGGCGAGCGGCGAGACGGAGGAGATTCTGCGGCTGCTGGCGACGCTGAAGCGCAAGGGCGACGCGCTGGTGAGCTTCTGCTGCAATCTGAATTCGACTTTGGCGCAGGCCAGCGATGTGGCGCTGGATTGCGGCGTGGAGCGCGAGGCGTGCGGGCTGAATCTGGCGCCGACGGCCTCGACCACGGCGATGCTGGCGCTGGGCGATGCGCTGGCGATTGCGGTGAGCTTGCGGAAGGGCTTTCACGCGGAGGATTTTGCGGAGCTGCATCCCGGCGGCAAGCTGGGCAAGCGGCTGGCCAAGGTGCGCGACCTGATGCACGCGGGCGACGAGGTGCCGGTGGTTGCGCCGACGACGCCGATGACCGACGTGATCTACGAGATGTCGTCGAAGAAGCTGGGGATGACGACGGTGCAGGAGGCGGGACGGCTGCGCGGGGTGATCAGCGACGGCGATCTGCGCGGCTGCTGGAGCGCGAGGGCGGCGCGGCGCTGAGCACGGACGGCGGGCGAGGCAATGAATGCGCATCCGCGGACGATTGGCGGCGGAGGAGTTGGCGGCGAAGGCGCTGGCGATTCTGGAGGAGCGGAAGATTACTTCGTTGGTTGTGGTGGGGGCGGAGGACAAGGTTGAGGGCGTGCTGCATCTGCATGATCTGTGGGGCGTGGAATTGATTTAGAAGCAGGGAATAGGGAGGGATAGGGAATAGGGAATAGGAAAGCTCGATGGCTGAGAATTAGGTACATCTTCCGCGGGGTCGCTACAACTCGAACATTTAGAATGATGACTGCTCAAATTTTGTCTTGCGCCGGATGACCGGCGGGAAAGTATGCTCTCATCTCTATGCATCGTTGGTCGAAACTGTTCATTCCCACTCTTCGCGAGGCCCCGGCGGACGCCGAAGTGGCCAGCCACAAGTTTCTGGTCCGCTCGGGCTACATCCGCCAGCTCGGCGCGGGCATTTACAACTATCTCTTTCTCGGGCAGCGGTCGCTGAACAAGATCATCGGCATTGTGCGCGAGGAGATGGACAAGATCGGGCAGGAGTTTTATCTGCCGGCGATTTTGCCGCGCGAGCCGTGGGAGCAGAGCGGGCGCTGGGCGGGCATGGGCGACAACATGTTCCGGCTGAAGGACCGCAAGGGCGCGGACCTGTGCCTGGGCATGACGCATGAAGAGATCATGACCTCGATTGCGCGCAGCGAACTGCGCAGCTACAAGCAGTTGCCGCAGATCTGGTACCAGATTCAGACCAAGTTTCGCGACGAGCCGCGGCCCAAGTCGGGGCTGCTGCGCGTGCGCCAGTTCACGATGAAGGACAGCTACTCCTTCGACATCGACAAGGCCGGGCTGGACAAGAGCTTTGATCTGCACGATGCGGTTTATCGCAGGATTTTCACGCGCTGCGGGCTGAAGTTTGTGGCGGTCGAGGCGGATTCGGGCGCGATGGGCGGCTCGCAGTCGCAGGAGTTCATGGTTTACACCGATGCGGGCGAGGACCTGATTGCAAGCTGCCCGGTGTGCGGGTATGCGGCGAATCTGGAAAAGGCAACTTCGCGGCTCGATGCGGTTGTGGAGATGGAGCCGACAGGCGACGGCATGCCGGAGCTGGTGTCGACGCCGGGTTGCGCGGCGATTTCGGACGTGGCGGAGTTCTTCAAGATTTCTCCGGCATCGGATATCAAGTGCGTGGCGTATATGGCGCTGAAGCGCGGCGCAGCGCGGAAAGCCGGACACGTGGCACGGCGTGGCGGCCTTTTTGCGCGGCGACCACCAGGTGAACGAAACCAAGCTGCTGGGCGCGGTGGGCGCGGCGGAGCTGCGCACCATGCAGGCTGAGGAGCTGGAGAAGTACTTCAACGGGCCGGCGGGTTTCCTGGGCCCGGTGGGACTGAAGCCCGATGCCAAGCCGCTTGAAGACGGCCTGACGGTGGTCGTGGACAAGTCTCTCGAAGGCCGCAAGAACCTGGTGGCCGGCGCGAACAAGCTGGATTATCACCTGCGCAACGTTGTGCCGGGCCGCGATTTCGCGTGGACGCTGGCGGCGGATATTCGCAGCGTGAACGAGGGCGAAGGCTGCCCGAAGGATGGCTGCGCAGGCAAGCTCGTGGTGGGCAAGGCGGTGGAGGTCGGACACATCTTCAAGCTCGGCTACAAGTACACCGAGAGCATGGGCGCGCGGGTGCTGGACGTGAACGGCAAGGAAGTGATGCCGATCATGGGCTGCTACGGCATCGGCATCGAGCGCATTCTGACCGCGGCCATCGAGCAATCGAACGACAAGAACGGATTCTGGCTGCCGGCTTCGATTGCGCCCTTCACCGTGGTGGTGACGGTGACGAACATGGCCGACTGCAGCGCTGAGAGAGACCGGCGAAAAGCTGGCCGCGGAACTTGAAGCCGCGGGGCTCGACGTGCTGCTGGATGACAGGGACGAGCGCGCGGGCGTCAAATTCAAAGATGCGGACCTGGTGGGCATTCCATACCGCATCAATGTGGGCAAGAAGGCTGCTGACGGCGTGGTGGAACTGGTGACGCGCGCCACGGCAACCAGCGTGGACGTGGAGATGAGTGAAGCGGTGGCGCTGGTGAAGGAGCGGGTGGAGGAAGATGACCTGCTGACGGGACTTGGAGAGTAGCGGCAGCTCTTAGCTTCAAGCTTCTAGCTTTTGACACATCAGACTTGAAAAGCTGCTTTGGATTTTGGACGATGCGTAACCCGGCAACGACGGAGCCAAGAGCTGAGAGCTGGAAGCTGATTTTGAAGGAGCAGCAATGGCGTTGAAGATCAAACTGGCAAGACCCAGGGGAGACATCCCCTGTCGTCGCTTGTGCTGCGCATGGCGCTGGTGGACGATTGCAGTTTGCGCGCTGGTGGTCTTCGCCGTGGGCGGTTTTTACTACTTCAAGTACCAGGGCATTGTGGACGCGCGGCTGAAGGAGCCGCTGTTTGCCGACACCGCCAAGATCTATGCGGCGCCGCGCGAGGTTCGTCCCGGACAAAAGCTGACGGTTCACCTGATCGCGAATGAATTGCGCAGGCCGGCTACACGGCCGATGGCGCGGCGCAGGCATCGCCGCTGGGCACGTACAGCGAAGGCGTGCAGGAGCATCACCGTGCGCCCCGGTCCGCAGTCCTTTCACGCCGCAGGACCCGGCGACCATTCACGTGGCAATGGCGCGGTGGAGTCGATCAGCGACGAGCACGGGCAGCCTCTGTCCAGCTACGAGCTGGAGCCGCTGCTGATTACCGGGCTTGAGCGAGGACGCCAACCGCACCAAGCGCCGGCTGCTGACCTACGACGAGATTCCGCAGAACCTGGTGCAGGCGGTGGTGGCCATTGAAGACCGCCGCTTTTTCGAGCATGGCGGCGTGGACTACATCCGCATCACTGGGCGCGTTGCTCAACGACACTGACGCCGGGCCACCGCTGGACCGAGGGCGGATCGACACTGACGATGCAGTTGGCGCGCGGATTTTTCCTCACGCCGGAGCGGCGCATCAAGCGCAAGCTGATCGAGATCCTGATCACCTTCCAGCTGGAGCACCGCTTCACCAAGCAGCAGATCTTTGCGATGTATGCCAACGAGATCAACCTTGGACAGCGGGGCAGCTTTTCGATCGACGGATTCGGCGAGGCGGCGCAGGCCTACTTCGGCAAGGATGTGCGCCAGCTCAGCCTCTCGGAATGCGCGCTGCTGGCAGGCATTATTCAAAGCCCCAACCGGTTGAATCCCTTCCGCCATGCCGACCGCGCGATCGACCGGCGCAACATGGTGCTGGATGCGATGGTGGAGACCGGCGCGATTACCAAGGAGCAGGCCGAGGCGGCCAAGGCCGAGCCGCTGCATCTGGCTCCGGGCAGCGTGGATGCAAGCGAGGCGCCTTATTTTGTTGACCTGGTGCGCGATCAACTGGTGCAGAAGCTGGGCGACCGGGACTTCAACCGCGAAGGACTGCGCATTTACACTTCGCTCGATCCCGATCTGCAGAAACTGGCCACGCAGACGGTCGACTCTACGATTCACCAGGTGGATGCAGAGGTGGACAAGCTACACGCGCGCGACAAGAAGCTGGGCAAAGCCTACGTCTATCCGCAGGTGGCGCTGGTGGCGCTGGACCCGCACACGGGCCAGGTGCTGGCGCTGGTGGGCGGGCGGAGCTACGGCACATCGCAGGTGAATCACGCGGTGGCGCATCGGCCTACAGGATCGATCTTCAAGCCGTTTGTGTATGCTTCGGCGTTTCAGACCGCGGTGGAGGGCACGATGCTGCCGGGCCAGAACAAGCTGTTCTCGCCGGTGACGATTCTGAACGACATGCAGAACACGTACGAGCGAAGGCACTCCCTACGAGTACACGCCGAAAAACTACAAGGGCGAGTTTTACGGCGACATCACGGCGCGCTTCGCGCTGATGCGGTCAGACAATAACGCGACAATCAGCCTGGCCAGCATGGTGGGTTTCGATCGCGTGGCGGCTCTGGCGCGCGAAGCGGGCATCAAAAGTGCGCAGGGAACACCTTCCATGGCCATCGGTTCCTACGATGCCACGCCGCTCGACATGGCCGGCGCTTACACGGTGTTCGCCAACAGCGGCGTGCACATTGACCCATGGATGCTGGCCAGCGTGCGCACACCCACCGGCGACGTGATCGACGACTACACGCCCATCACGCGCCAGGTCCTGGACCCGCGCGTCGCCTTCCTTACCACTTTACATGATGGAGGCTGTTCTGCAAGGCAATGGGAGCGATGGCTGCGAGATTGGAGGGCGAGATTATTGCGGAACAGGCGCGGGCGTGCGGAACATGGGATTCATCTCTCCGGCCGCAGGCAAAACCGGCACGAGCCACGATGCCTGGTTTGCGGGCTTCACCAGCAACCTGCTCTGCGTGGTGTGGGTGGGCAACGACGATTACACCGACGTCCAGATCGAAGGCGCGCATGCCGCCGCGCCGATCTGGGCGAATTTCATGAAGCAGGCGGTGCAGTTGCCGCAGTACTCCGACACCAACGAATTCACGCCGCCGGATGGCGTGCAGATTGTGAAGATCGACAAGGCGAGCAACCTGCTGAGCGACGAAACCTGCCCGGACAGCTACGACGCGGCCTTCCTCGACGGGACCGCGCCGATGGTTACATGCGACCATCCCGCCGACAAGCGGAATATTCTGCAGAAGATCTTTGGGCTGGGCAAGAGCGGAAACTGATTCGAGCGCATTTCACCCGTCAATATCCGAGCCATCGGGCATGGGCTGGCAGTGCTGGCACCAGAAGGTCACGCGCGCGTCGGGGCCCTGGATGCGGCGGCGAATGGGCTCACCGCAGCGGCGGCAGGGCTCGCCGTTGCGGCCGTAGACCCAGAGGCTGGCGCCGGGATCGGATTCATGCGTGGTGCGGCGCCTGCGGCCGCCATAGGTCACGATGGTGTCGCCGGAGTCTTCAAGTACGTTGGCGCCGACAAGCTTTTGCGCGGCGGCGATTGAGGCTTGCACCTGGTCGTGGCCGAGCGCGGAGACTCTGCAAAACGGATTGATGCCGGTGACAAAGCAGATCTCCGACTTGAAGACATTGCCGACTCCGGCCAGGACTTCCTGGTGCAGCAGCACGTCGGCGATCTCTTCGCTGCCATGCGCCCGCACGCGGCGAACGGCTTCAGCGGAGTTGAATGCAGGGCTGAGGACATCGATTTCAGGACTGGGAATTCTGCGGTCGCGAGCGAGCGATTGCGCGGTGTGCATCTCGGCCACAGGCACGCGAAAGCCGACGGCGATGTATGTCGCAGTTCTCGATAACGATGCGCATGTTGGTTCGCGGCTGCTGCCAGCGCTCGCCATGGCGGTAGATGTGCCAACTTCCGCTCATGAGCATATGAGTAGCCAGGGTTCCGCCGCCGGAAAAATGAATCAGGAGCCACTTGCCGCGCGCTTCCACCTGGTCGACGAGCTGGCCGGCGAGCGGCGTGTCGTCGTTAAAGCGCGTGAGCAAGGGATAGGTGGAGCGGAAGACGGTGACCGGCTTGCCTGCGAGGGCGCGGCCAAGGGTGCGTGCGGTGCGAAAGATGGTGTCGCCCTCGGGCACGACTTATTGACTTCCTCTGAGCGGGGCTAGCGGTGTTCGCGGAGCTTGCGGCGTTAAGAAATTCATCCTTTCTGTGAAGCTCGTCCGTTGATGGATTGTTCGAGGTGGTTATTGGAGTTTCCGAAGCCGATTGATCGTGCGAGCAATGGAATGCGGCGGAGGTGCATGCCGAGCGGGCCGGCGTGGAAGCCCGCATCCATGAGGAAGCGCGCCATGGGATGCGCGGCCACCGGCTGGCCGTTGATGGTGGTGATGAGCACGCCTTGATGGCTGCTGAGGCGCATCTTTTCCTGGCCCCGCGAGCAGAGAAAATGCGCGAGGCCGGCGGCTGTCTGCGAACGCTCCGGCTCTTCGGCGGGGAGGAAGACGAGGATGTTGGGATTGCCGCGGCGAAGCCATGCGACCAACTGGCCGTTGCGCAGAATGACTTCGGCATAGGCTGCGCGGGTGAGAATGCGCGGCGCGGATTCAGCGTCTTCATCGGCTACGGGCAGGTCGGGCCAGCGCAGGACAGAGCCATAGGGGTTGGCTGGATCGGTGGCGGCCAGTTGCACAAACTCCGGGCTGCTCATCCGGCGGCGCGGTGCGCAACTGGCGAAGCAGATCGACGGCTGCGGGAAGCGCGAATTGCGTGGCGCCGAGGCCGGCGACGAAATAGCCGCGGCGAATGCGGCCGCTTTCTTCGAGGGCTTTGAGCACGTCGTAGACGGCGCTGAAACCGCCGGGAACATTCTCCGCCGCTACCGATTCGCGCAGGAGAACGCCGTAGCGGTTGAGCAGTTGCAGGGCGAGGGCGTGGCTGGCTTCGGTGGCGGTGGGGCGCGTGGTCGGTTCCGCTGCTCTGCTGCGCAGCGCGCAGCGGCAACAGCGACCAGCGGCCTTGCGCGGTGGGCGGGGTGGTGCGGCGGGAACGGAAGACCGATCCGGTTTGCAGGCGGCGCGGGAGTGCGGGCGCTTTCAGGCCGGGCGATGTAGGCGCGCAGCGCATGGAGCGAATCGTTGGTGATGAGGCCGCGCCAGACAAGGCTCCAAAGCGCATCAATGGTTTCGCCGGGATAGCCTCCGCCGGCGGCCTGGTGCAGCGGATCGAAGAAGCTGGCGCCGGTGGATTCGAGAACGGCAAGGAGCTTTTCTTCGCGCTCGGTGAGCGGCTCAACCAGTGGGCGCTGTTGCGCGAGCAAGGGCAGCTTGTCGGCGAGGAAGAGGGCGATGCGGCCGTCGCGTTCGCCGATGGGCTCGACGCCCGCCCAGGCCACTTCGCCTGCGGCAATCAGGGTGTCGAGGCCTGCGGGAGCGTAGTCCGCGATGCGCGCGGGGAGGATGGAAGACTCGACGAGCGATGCGGGCAGAGGCGCGCCCTGCAGGCTTTCGATGGCATCGAGGAGCGCATCGAGATTGGCGTGTCCGGTGCGTCGCGGCGCGAGCAGGCCCTGCCAATGGGTGAGGAAGCGGGCCAGCGTGTGCTGCTCGACGGGCTCGACTTCGCGGCGCAGCCTGGCGAGGGATTTGCGGCGAATCTGGCGCAGGATTTCAGCGTCGCACCACTCACGATGGAGGCCGCCGGGCCGGAATCCGCCTTCGAGCACGCGGCCCTCGGCGGCAAGCTGGCGCAGGGCGTTTTCGACGACTGCGGTGTCGAGCGCAAACCGGTCCGCGGCCTCGCGCAGCGTGAATGGGCCATGGGTGCGGGCGTAGCGGCGGACGAGTTCGAGAACGGGATGCGCCACCGGCTCAAGCAGCGCCGTGGCAAGGCCGGGCGGCAGCGGGATGCCGAGCCCGTCGCGGTAGCGGGCCGCATCTTCGGCGGCAATCAGGCGGCGCTCGCCGGCAATGCGCAGCTCAAGCAAGCGCCGCGAACGGACGAGGCGGTCGACATGTGCAAGCAGATCGGGTGAGGCTACGCGGCGCGCGAGTTCCTCGCGGGAGAGATCGCCCAGACGCAGGCAGAGATCGTGAATGCCGTCGGCGGAACGGGCGCGGTAATTCTCGGCGAGGCATTGCGCGGCTTCTTCCACTGCAGCGATGGCGTCGGCATCGAGCAGTTCGCGCAGGTCGGCTTCGCCGAGCAATTCGCGCAACTGATCCTGGTCGATGGTGAGGGCCTGGGCGCGGCGCTCGGCGAGCGGCGCGTCGCCGTCATAGAGGAAATTGGCCACGTAGCTGAAGAGCAGCGACGCGGCAAAGGGCGATGGCTTGCGGGTTTCAACCACATGGACGCGGAGCTTGCGCTGTTCGATGCGCTTGAGGATTTCAATCAGCGCAGGCATGTCGAAGACATCGCGAAGGCACTCGCGATAGGCCTCGAGCAGCAGCGGGAACGAGGGATAGCGCGAAGCCACACTGAGCAGATCGTAGGAACGCTTGCGCAACTGCCACAGCGGCGAACGGGCATCGGCGCGGCGGCGCGGCAGCAGCAGCGCGCGGCCCGCGGCCTCGCGAAAACGGCCGGCGAAGAGGGCCGTCGAGCCCAACTGGCGCAGGACAAGTTGCATGGCTTCGGCGGACTCGACGAGGAACCAGTCGGGATCGGGCGGCTCGTCGGTGTCGGGGAAACGCAGGACAAAGCCGTCGTCGCCCCAGAGGGTTTCGACCTCCGGGCCGCCGGCGGCGCGGATGCGCGCGCTGACCGCCATGGCCCAGGGGATGTGGATGCGGCTGCCGAAGGGCGTGAGCACGCAGACGCGCCAGTCGCCAAGCTCGTCGCGGACGCGCTCGATGACGATGGTGCGGTCGTCGGGGACCGGAGCCGGTGGCGGCTTCCTGATCGGCAAGAAACTGGAGCAGGTTTTCCGCGGCGCCGGGATCGAGATCGTGCTCGGTAACGAGGCGCGTGAGAGCGGCGGGTTTGGGCAGCGCGCGAAGTTCGCGGACCAGTGCGCCGATGCGGCGGCCGAACTCGAGCGGGCGGCCGGGACCGTCGCCTTTCCAGAAGGGCATTTTGCCGGGCTCGCCGGGGGCGGGCGTGACGAGGACGCGGTCGTGGGTGATCTCGACGATGCGCCAGGTGGATGCGCCGAGGATGAAGGTCTCGCCTGGGGTGACTCTCGAAGACCATCTCCTCGTCGAGTTCGCCGACGCGCACGGCTTTGCCTTCGCTGTAGGCGAGGAAGACGCCGTAGAGGCCGCGGTCGGGGATGGTGCCGGCGTTGAGAATGGCGAGGCGGGCGGCGCCGTCGCGGGCGGTGACGACGTTGCGGATGCGGTCCCAGGTGAGGCGCGGGCGGAGCTCGGCGAACTCGTCGGAGGGATAACGGCCGCTGAGCAGGTCGAGGACGCCTTCGAAGGCCGAGCGGGTGAGGGCGCCGAAGGGAGCGGCGCGGCGGACGAGGTCGAAGAGGAAGTCGACGCTGACTTCGGGCTTGGGGACTGGTTGGTCAGATGGAAATGCAGAGTGGACCTCGTCGTCTCCCAGCCTTGCGACAGAAAGCCGTCGCAAGGCTGGGGCACCCAGTTTTTTTGATCGCTCAGCCCTTTGGACCGAACAGGCGCCGCAGCCGACGGCGGGTGGGCGACGATGGCGACCAACTGCTGGGCGAGGACGTCGAGCGGGTTGCGCGGGAAAGCGGGTGGACTCGATGTGGCCCTCGTGCATGGCGCGGGTGACGGCGGCGCAGGCGACCAGGTCGGCGCGGTACTTGGGAAAGAGAATGCCCTCGCTGACGGCGTCGACGTGGTGGCCGGCGCGGCCGATGCGCTGCATGCCGCTGGCCACCGAGGGCGGAGCTTCGATCTGGATGACGAGGTCGACGGCGCCCATATCGATGCCGAGTTCGAGCGTGGAAGTGGCGCAGAGGGCGCGGATCTGGCCGGCCTTCAACTGCTCCTCGATGATGGAGCGCTGTGCGGCGGCGAGCGAGCCGTGATGCGCGCGGGCGATGGGCTCGCCGGCAAGTTCGTTCAGCGCGCCGGCAAGCCGTTCGGCCACCTGGCGGCTGTTGACGAAGAGAATGGTGGAATTGCGCTCGCGGATGATCTCGAGCAGGCGCGGATGAATGGCATTCCAGATCGAGACGCGGCGGGGCATCTGCGAGGCCGGGCCGGACGGGAATTTCCTCCTGCTCGCCGAGACGGGCCATGTCTTCGACCGGAACCTCGATGCGGAGCTTGAGTTGCTTGGGCGCGCTGGCGTTGACGATGGTGACGGGACGATATTGAGCGGCGCGGGGTCCGGCGCGTCGGGTGCCAGGGAACAGGATCAGGGTCAGGGAAGGCTCAGTGTCGAGCAGGCTCGACTGTGCCAGGAGATTGCGCTCCCATCGTTTTGCTGCTTGTTTTCGGCACGACTTAAGTCATGCCCTGACACAAAGCCGACGAATCCAAGTCGAGAGAGTTTGTCCGGAGCTGCAAGGCGCATTCGAAATTCCCGGGCTCGAAGTGGGGGCTGAGCCCGTACGCTTCAAGTGGCCTTCGGCCACTGTAGAGACTTCGACCCCGCCAAGGAAGCGCGCCACTTCTTCAAGGGGACGCTGCGTGGCGGAGAGCCCGATGCGCTGCATGGGCCGGTTGGTCAGCGCCTGCGAGACGCTCCAGCGAGAGAGCCAGGTGCGCGCCACGCTTGGTGGGGACCAGCGCGTGGATCTCGTCGATGATGACGGTGTCTACCGTGCGCAGGGCCTCGGCTGCCTGCGAGGTGAGCAGCAGGTAGAGCGACTCCGGCGTGGTGATGAGGATTTCGGCGGGATGGCGGGCGAAACGAGCGCGCTCCCGCTGCGGCGTGTCGCCGGTGCGAACGCTGATGGCGGGCTCGCGGAAGATCGACGCCCATGCGGCGGGCCATGTTTGCCATGCCGGCCAGAGGCGAACGCAGGTTGCGCTCCACGTCGACAGCCAGGGCCTTGAGCGGCGAAACGTAGAGGATCCGGCATCCCTTGCTTCATGTCCAACCGGTGCCGGTTGCAGCATGAGGCGGTCAAGACACCAGAGAAACGCGGCGAGGGTTTTGCCGGTGCCGGTGGGGGCGAGGATGAGGGCGCTCTCGCCGCGCGCGATCACCGGCCAGCCCATCCGCTGGGGTGCGGTGGGGGTGTCGAAGACGGCGCGAAACCACTCCGCGGTGACGGGATGAAAACAGGCGAATGGATCTGGAGCCTCGTACCGGGTTGGGGCAGTCCGGAGACATGATGTTTCGCAGAATAGCGCGCGAGGGTGGCGAAGAGGAAGCGAAGAAATCCAGGGCAACGATGAATTGTTTGGCGGAATCGTTCGCTCCCTATCCGACACAGACAGTCGATCAGTTTCGAAAGTGACACAACCTCTACTCCTGCATCAAGTTCTGTGATTTCACATCCATGAATGGGACGAAGTATCCACATCGCGTACCATGAAGTTGCCGGAGCGCTCATGCGAGATCACCTGGCTACACTCCTCGACGACTTCCGCCGCTACGATCGCGAGGTTGCGGTGGTTCGCTACCAGGGGAACCGGCGGCGGGTTACCACCTACGGTGAGCTTGCGCGGCTGGCGGGGCGGTTTGCTGCGTTGCTGGCGCAGCGGGGCATCGGGCCGGGCGACCGGGTGCTGCTGTGGGGCGAGAATAGCGCGGAGTGGATTGCGGCCTTCCATGGATGCATGTTGCGCGGTGTGCTCGCGGTTCCGCTGGATGCGATTGGGACGGTGGAGTTTGCGGCGCGGGTCGCGGCTGACGTGAAGCCGAAGCTGGCGGTGGGCGATGCGGTGCTGCTGGCACGGTTGCCAGCGAATGTTCCGAGAATCTCATTTGAAGGATGGCTCAGCGTTCTGCCCGCCGACGAAGCAGGGCCAGTGGCCGGGCTCTCGGCGAGACGCCGCTGGAGATTCTGTTCACCTCAGGAACCACGGGCGACCCGAAGGGAATTGTGCTGACGCACGGGAACGTGCTGGCCAGCGTTGCGCCCATCGAAAAGGGAGCGCAGCCCTACATGCGTAGGAGCGGCTGGTGCACCCGCTGCGCATCTTGCACACGCTACCGCTAAGCCACGTCTTCGGACAGACGATGGGGCTTTGGGTTCCACCGATATTCGCGGGCGAAGTTTATTTTGAAGAGCGGCTGGCTGCGCCGCGGCTGATCGAGACGATTCGCCGCGAGCGCATTTCGGTGCTGGCCGCTGTGCCCGGGTGCTGGCGCTGCTCAAGACACATCTGGAGATCAGCAATCCATGGCTCTCGGAACTCGTAGCAGACTCCCAACAGACCCTGGGGCCGGTGCGGCGCTGGTGGCGATTCCGCAAGGTTCACCGAATCTTCGGGATCAAGTTCTGGGCGCTTATTTCAGGCGGCGGGGCGCTGGCCGGACCGCTGGAGCAGTTCTGGAACGCGCTCGGGTTTGTGGTGGTGCAGGGCTACGGGATGACGGAAACCACGGCGCTCATCACGCTGAATCATCCGTTTCATGTGACCAAGGGGACGATCGGCAAGCCGCTTTCGGGACGCGAGGTCAAGCTGGGGCCGGACGGCGAAGTGCTGGTGCGGGGCGCGGCCATCTCGGGCGCAACGTGGACGGGCGGCAAGCTGCACCGGCGCAAGGATGAGTGGCTGGCGACGGGCGACCTGGCGGAGACTGAACCTTCAGGAGAGCTGCGCTTTCTTGGCCGCAAGAGCGAAGTAATTGTGACGGCGGCGGGAGTGAACATTCACCCCGAGGATCTGGAGGGAGCGATCGAGGAGCAGCCGGGCGTGGCGGCGTGCGCTGTGGTTGCGATGGAGACAGCGGAGGGGCCGGAGCCATGCGCGGTGCTGGCCTGCCGCGGAACGGGCAACCTGGCAGCGATGGCCATTGAGAACGCCAACACACGGCTGGCGGAGTTTCAACGGGTGCGGCGCTGGGTGTTGTGGCCGCAACCGGACCTGCCGCGAACTTCGACGGGCAAGGTGCGGCGCAAGGCGGTTTCAGCGTGGCTGCAGCGGATCCAGTCGGCGGCAACGAACGCGGGCAACGGCATTTCGAAACACAGCAGCAACGGCGCATTTGGTGTTTCGGAAGACTGGCTGCTGGCGCTGATCTCGCAGATCTCCGGAGAACCGCACCCCGGCGTTGGCGATGAGCTGCATTTGACCGAGGATCTGCATTTGGACAGCCTGGGCCGCGTGCAGTTGGCCGCGGCGATTGAAGACCGCCTGGGGATTATCTCTGAGGACGGGATGCTGGACCGGGTGGAGACACTGGGCCAGTTGCGGCGGCTTGTTGCCGGCGGGGAAAACGGGAACCGGGTTTTGGAATCTGCTGCCATCTCGCCGGAAGGATTGCACTCGGACGAGGCGGGCGGCAATGGAGCACCACCTCCGAGGCCCTATGAAAAAGATGGGGCTGCCGGCGAGGATTCGTCTGCGGAGACAGCGCGTGCAAGATACGTTTATCCGCGCTGGCCGTGGCTCTTCCCATTCCAGTGGATTCGCGTGGCCTTTATCGAGGCGGTGATGCGGCCGCTGGTGTGGCTGCTGGCGGCTCCGCGCGTGGCGGCGCACTCAGAGTTGGAGATTGAAGCAGTCAAGGGCGAAGCTGAAGACGCGCATGAACCGATGCTGATCGTCGCCAATCACGTGACCGCTTTCGACGCGCCGCTTGTGCAGTATGCATTGCCGGGTGTGCTGCGGCGGCGAATCGCGATCGCCATGTCCGGCGAGATGCTTGACGCCTATCGGCATTTCCGGAATCTGGAACCTCGGCTCCCGAGCGGGCGATTTTTCCTGCCCGGCCCGCTGTACTACTATTTGCTCGCCGCACTGTTTAATGTGTTTCCGTTGCCGCGCCGGCGCGACTTCCAGCCCAGCTTCGCGCACGCGGGCCGTGCCATGGACCGAGGCTTCAACGTGCTTGTGTTTCCTGAAGGCATGCGCACAGCGGAAGGTAAACTGGCGCCATTCCGTCCCGGCATCGGCCTGCTTGCGAAGCAGTGCGGAGCGATGGTGCTGCCGGTCGGGATTCGTGGGCTGGGAGAACTCAAGACGGGAGAGCGCCGCTGGTTCCGCTCCGGCACGATTGAAGTGTTGATAGGAAAGCCGCAGCGTTTTTCGTCTGCCGAGAGCGAAGCCGCCATCACCGCGCGCTTGCACGACGAGGTAGAACGGCTGATGGAAGGCGGTTAGTAGCTTCCAGCTTCCAGCTTCTGGCTGCTGGCTGCCGGCTTCTTACCGCGGGCCGGACGCGGAGATTCGCTTTCGAATAAAGATCAACCGTGCATTCCTGTGGCATTTCCACAGGTGGTGTGGCATACTGATGTGGTATTCGCACATGAGACCCCGGAATGGAGTTCCATGCCCAAAATCGATCTGCTGCAAGGCACGCTTGATCTGATGGTTTTGCAAACACTCACTGCCATGGGTACTCAACATGGATACGGCATCGCGCGGCGCATCGAGCAGGTGAGCGGCAACGAAGTGCTGCTGAACCAGGGCACCATCTATGCCTCGCTGGTGCGCCTCGAGCAGCGCGGCTGGATCGGCTCAAGTTGGGGAGTTTCGGGCAACAATCGCAAGGCGAAGTTCTATGCAATTACCAGAGCCGGCCGCCGCCAGCTCGCGGAAGACGCGCGGTACTGGGCGCGCCTTACCGGCGTGATGGACCGGGTTCTTGCGATGGGCAAGACGGTGGATGAGGAGGGCAATCCCGCATGAGCCTTTTGAAGCGCGCTCGCGGGCGGGTGAGCGCATTCTTCAACAAACCGCAACTGGATGCGGACCTCGAGGCGGAGTTGGCCGCGCATCTCGACCTGGCCATCGAAGAGAATCTCGAGCGTGGCCTGAGTCCGGTGGAAGCCCGCCGCCTTGCGCTGATCGGCATCGGCGGCATTGAACAGGCGAAAGATCAACACCGCGAAGCGCGAGGACTTATGAAACTCGACATTTTGGTGCAGGATCTGAAGTACACCTTCCGCACGCTGGGCCGCGACCGGGTCTTTACTATCGCGGCCGTCCTTATCCTTGCCCTCGGCATTGGCGCCAACATCGCTGTGTTCAGTGTTGTTGACACGCTGATGCTTCGTCCGCTTCCCTTTGCGAACGCACAGCAGTTGGTCTGGATCGCGCCGCCGCCTACCAAGTGCGGCTTGTCGTGCGCGACGTACTCCACGGACGCCTACGACGAATTCCGCGCTTACAGCCGCTCGTACGAGGATGTGACCGGGTATTTCGCTTTTTCCAGCCCCGGCAATCTCAGCCTCAACCTCGGCGAGGCGCCCATTCCGGCGACAAGCATCGACGTGATCGCGAATTTCTTTCAGGTGCTCGGCGTTCAACCGGCCATGGGCCGCGCCTTTACAGCAGACGACGCGCGCAACGGAGCTCCGCCCGTGGTGCTGCTCACGTTCCCCTGGTGGAAGCGGCAGTTCGCAGGCGATCCGGCGATTGTTGGCAAGACCTTCGACATGAATGGCCGGCAGACGACCGTGATCGGCGTACTGCCAAAGAGCTTCGATTTCGGCGCGGTGTTTTCGCCGGGCGCCGAGGTTGATGCGATTACGCCGCTGAATCTCTACGGGCCTCCGCGCGACTGGGGCAACATCGTCACACTCATTGGCCGTCTCAAGCCCGGCGTGACACAGGCACAGGCGCAAAGCGACGCCGATGCCGCCGCGCCGCACATGTGCTGGAACAACAAGTACCCGCAGTCCTGCGGCTCATATGCGCGTCACGCGGGCGAAGGTGGTGTGGTTCCGGTGCCGCTGAAGGACTATGTGAGCGGACGGCTGCGCAGATCGCTGATCGTGCTGTGGTCCGCGGTCGGGGTAATTCTGCTGATCGCGTGCGTCAATCTTTCGAACCTGCTGCTGGCGCGCGCCGCGGCGCGGGCGAAGGAGTTCGCCATGCGCAAAGCTCTGGGCGCCGGCCGCGGCCGCATCGTTCGCCAATTGTTGACTGAAAGCCTGATCCTTTCCGGAGCAGGCGCGGTGGTTGGGCTGGGCCTGGCATTCCTTCTCGTCACCTGGCTCGCGCATCAAGGCGCCGTCGCCCTGCCTTTGCTGAGCACACTGCACATCGACGGCGCCGCACTTGCGTGGACGCTTCTGATAGCAGTTTCTGCCGCCACACTCTTCGGCCTCGTGCCCGGCCTGCGCATGGCATCGGGCAATCTGCAAGAGTCGCTCAAGGACTCCGGCGCCGGCTCTGGGCAGGGCCGCAGGCATGAACACATCCGATCCGTTCTGGTGGTCTCTGAAGTAGCGCTCGCCTGCATGCTGCTTGTGGGCGCCGGCCTGTTGCTGCGCAGTTTTCTCCACGTTCTCGACGTGGACCTCGGTTTCCAGCCGGAACGCGCAGCCGCCATCAAGGTGGCATACGACGACAGCGCTCCCACCCCATTAGCCAGCGTGCAGAGGCGCACAGAGATCTTCCAGCAGATCCTCGCGAGGATCGAGGCAATCCCCGGCGTTGAGGCCGCTGGATTCTCCGATTACCTGCCGCTGGGCCGCAACCGCGCCTGGGGTACGCCCTGGCCAAAGGGCATTAACCGCCCCGACAAGATGCCAGCGGGACCGCTGGTCTACGTAGTCACTCCCGGCTATCAACGCGCCATGGGCACAGGGCTGCGGGGTCGCGACTTTACATGGGACGACGGGCCCACAAGTCAAAACGTGGTGATGATCAACCAGTCCTTCGCTCATTTCCTGGCGAAATTCGCACATTGGCCAAACGACAACGCCGTTGGCCAGATTATCTCGAACGGCAACCAGGACCTGCTCATCGTGGCAGTCGCCGACGATGTTCGCACGGAAAGCGTGGAGGGCGAAAACGGCTGGCAAATCTACTACCCGGTAATGCAGGCGAACCCCACCAGTGCCGAGCTCGTGATCCGAACGTCCATGCAGCCCTCTGCCCTGGCCGGCACGGTGCTTCGAACCTTGCGCGACCTCAATCCCAAGCAACCGGCGGCGGAGTTTCGGCCGATTCAGATGCTCGTCGATCATGCTGTCTCGCCGCGGCGTTTCTTCATGCTCCTGGTAGTCGCGTTCGCCACGCTTGGACTGCTGCTGGCCGCGCTCGGCATTTACGGTGTAATCTCTTACACCGTCACACGGCAAACTCAGGAGATCGGCATACGCATGGCGCTCGGCGCAGGCATGGGAAGGGTGCAACGCCAGGTGCTTGCGGGGACGCTTCGTCTCACGCTGGCCGGCATTGCGGTGGGCGCGGCGGCTTCGCTTGCAGTAACGAAACTGATTGCATCGCTGCTGTTCGACACATCGCCCTGGGACGTGGGGACCTATTTCGGCATGGCGCTTGTTTTGATGCTGGTGGCGCTGATCTCCGGCTATATCCCTGCGCGCCGCGCCTCCCGCATCAGTCCGATGGTGGCGCTGCGATCAAACTGAACAGCCTGACTATTCACTGTCGACTGTTATTTAGCTCGGCTTGCGAGGCTTGTAGTAGCAGGTGCCGCCGGCAAGGACCGAGGTCCAGAGAGATTGGTCGGCGGGCTGTTCGCTGGAGCCGAGGAAGAGAATGCCGTCGGGGGCGAGCAGGCGATGAATGGCGGCCAGCAATGTTCTTCGGGTTTCCTGCGAAAAGTAAAGCATCACATTGCGCAGGAAGATAATGTCGAAGCGGTCGCCGGCGCGGTTGAAGGGCAGCTGGGGCGCGCAGAGGTTGGCCTGGCGGAAGTTGCATAGCTTTCGCACTTCGGGCTTGACGACCCATTCCTCGCCTATGTGGTCGAAGTAGCGGACCACAAAGCGCGCGGGGAGGCCGCGATTGATTTCGATGCGGTGGTAGGAGCCGGCTTGGGCCCGCTCGACGACTTCGGAGTTGAGGTCTGTGCCCTCGATACGAATATCCCAACCGGCAAGCACAGGAAAGTGCTCACGCATCAGCATGGCAAGGCTGTAACCCTCCTGGCCGGTGGAACAGGCGGCGCTCCAGAAGCGCAGTCCTCGCGCCAGACGCCGGGCTTCAATCAAACCAGGCAGCAGTTCCGTGCGCAGCAGCTCGAAGGGGCGGCTATCGCGAAAGAAGCTGGTCTCGTTGATGGTCATTGCTTCGGCGATGGCGCGCTCGAGGGCCGAATCTTTTCTGGAGCGCAAGTGGCGGACCAGTTCGTCGACGCGGCTCATGCCCTGGTTGCGCAGCAACTTGGTGAGGCGTGTTTCGAACAGGTAGTCGCGCGAGGGATCGAGCACGTTCCGCGAGAGGCCGAAGACGAGATCGCGAAGGTAGCCGTAGTCGGCGCTGGAGGCCTGTTCCATGGCGGCACGCTCCATCATGACAATCCCTGGCGCGACAGGTCGCGCGGAAGCTGGTGGGCTTCGCTACGGGCGCGTCCGACGATGCGCATAATTTCAGGAGCGATGGCGTCGAGCGGAAGCACCTTGTGGGCCAGGCCCGCGCCCACGACGGCGCCAGGCATTCCCCACACGGTGCTGGACGCCTCATCCTGGGCCAGAACGGCGCCTCCCTGCTCGCGAACGATGCGACAGCCGAGCATTCCGTCGGAACCCATGCCGGTGAGCACCACGGCCAAGACGCCGGCGCCATAGACTTTTGCCACGGAGCGAAACAGCACGTCGACGGCAGGGCGGCAGTGATTCTCAGGCGGGCCCTGGCTGAGGCGCAGCAACGTCGGCGCGGAGGTGTGCGCCGCGGCCTTTGCCTCAAGGTGCCAGTTGCCGCGCGCAATGTAGATAGTGCCGGGGCAAACAGGATCGGATTCGGCAGCCTCGCATGCGCGCAGATTGCAGCGGCCGTTGAGGCGCTCGGCAAACAAGCGTGTGAAGAGCTCCGGCATATGCTGCACAATGAGAACCGGGAGCGGAAAACCGGCAGGAAGCGCCGGGAGCAGGACATCGAGAGCGGCGGGCCCTCCGGTGGAGACGCCGATGGCTACCACTGTTGGTACCGAGGAGATTGGCTGCGGCCTGAATGTTGGGGCGGCGGACAAAGCCGATGGCGGAATCTGCGGCGAGCGTGCCAGGCCGGGAAAGACGGGCTGGCGAGCCGACGGGCCGCGGAAGTGGAGCGGCGATCTAACTTGCGATCTGCCTGTCGATGATTCGGTCAGGGCATGAATCTTCGGAATCAGTTCCTGGCCGAGCGCGTGGAGCGCGGCCTCGCGCCCGGATTGTCCCGCCGGCTTGGTTACGTAATCTGAAGCACCACCGGCGAGGGCTTCAATGGTGACGCTGGCGCCGCGCTGGGTGAGCGAACTGCACATGATCACCGGCATCTTGTGTCCCCGTCTCCGCAACTCCCGAAGCGTGACCAATCCGTCCATCACCGGCATCTCCACATCGAGCAGAATCAGGTCGGGGCGGTTGATCGCCAGGCCGCTCAAGGCGGAAGCGCCGTCAGCGGCGGTTCCGGCCACTTCAAGATCCGGATCGGAACAGACGACGGAGCGCAGCAGGCTGCGCATCACGGCCGAGTCGTCCACGATGAGAATGCGGGTACGGCGGGCAGCCGTCATCGCTCAGACCTCCACCAGGCCGAGCATGGCGAGTTTCTCGTTAAGCGCCTCGTCGTCAAAGGGCTTCATCAGGTATTCGTCGGCGCCGGCATCCAGGGCGCGCACGATGAAGTCGTTTTCGGCCTCGGTGGTCACCATCAGCACCTTGACGCCGACGAACCCCTCGGCGCGCATATTCTTGAGCATCTCCAGGCCGTCCATCACCGGCATGTTCCAGTCCAGAAGCGCGAGGTCGAAGGTGCGATCGCCATGCAACCGGTCCAGGCCGGCCTGTCCGTCGGCCGCCTCCTCGCACTCGATTCCCTTTTCTTCGAGCAGGCCGCGCAGAAAGCCCCTGACGAATCGGGAATCATCGACAATGAGTGCTCGCATGGTTACCTCCGTGTGAAGAAGACGTCGCTTGTGGCTAGAAGCCAGCAGCTAAGCGCTAACTCGCCTGACTCAGACGCAGCGGGTCAAGCCGTTCAGGATCGAGCATGACCAGCAGCTTGTCTTTCAGCTTGTAGGCGCCGGCGAACAAGAGCCTTGCGGCGCTGGTCGAGAATCGATGGGTTGGGTTCGTGGTCGGCCGAGGAGACGGTCAGCACTTCGCCGACCGAATCCACCAGCAGACCGAAGCATCCGCCCGCGGACTCGAGCACCAGGATGTCCTGGTGTCCATCTTTGGGTGGAAGGCCCAACAAATGACGCAGGCTGACGGTGGTGAGCACGTCGCCGCGGTAGTGAACCAGTCCGCCAACATAGGCGGGGGCGAGCGGAACCGGCTGCGGCCGCGCGGAGCCCACGATCTCAAGAATGTGGGTAATGGGAACGCCGAACCAGGTCTCGGCCAGGCGCACCGAGCAGACCTCTTCCAGCACTGAAGCTTTTTCTTTTTGACGTACCACGGCTGCTGTGCTCATGAGACTGTCTCCGCGATCCTGTTCCATTCCTCGTGCGCGTTTTCGCCGGCCGGCAGGGGCGCCACGCCGCCCAGGTCGACCACACCGGTCACGCGATCCTTGAGCAAGGTAACGCCGCCGGTGCGCTGGCTGGTTCCGGCTTCGAACAGGTCGCCGCCGGCGGCAACATCCAGCACGTGCGAGACCGCGATGCCCACATGACGATTGCCCTCCCGGCAAACGACCACAATAATCTTTGCTTCACCGCCGCTCTGCGCGTCACGATTCGCCTCGGCCGCGGTCAACACTCCGCCCGAATCTTCGACCGGCATCAACTGGCCTTCGAAGTTGAGCACAGGACGATAGCCGATGTACTCGATGCGCGAGAGCGGAATCTGCTCGATGCGCAGCACGTCGGCAAGCGGCACCGCGGCGCGTCTTCCGGCCGCCTCGACAAGCAGATACTCCATGCCCTTGGCCGCGCTGCTTTCCTCTTCTTCGCTGCCTGCGATGGCATTCTCTTCGTCGCCGATCATGGTCACTCCAGCCTTGACGGCGATGGCCCCGGGGTCGAGAATCAAGGCCAGGTCGGCGTTGCCCAGCACAGTTGCGCCGGAGTAGAGGCCGATGTCCTTGAGCACAGCGGAGAGGGGCTTGACGACGATCTCTTCCGGGTCGGCGAGCCCATCCACCACCAGGCCGTATCGACGGCCGTCGGCATCGAGCACGGCGATGAAGTTGTCGCGCTCGGTCGTCGATTTGTGCTCCCCGGAGGGCATCAGCAGCCGGTCGAGAAACACCAGCGGCAGCAGCTTGCCGCGCAGCCGGTAAAGCGGCGCGCCTTCCATCCATTCGATGGCCTTGCCGGCCTGCTCGGGAGGGATGTGGACCAGCTCGGAGAGCGCGCCCTGGGGCAGCGCGAAGCTCTGATTCACGCTGCGCACAATCAGCGCGGGAATAATGGCCAGCGTGAGCGGAATGCGCAGCCGGAGAGTGGTTCCCTTGCCGGTGCGGGAGTCGATCTCGACTTTGCCGCCGATTTTTTCCACGTTGGTGCGGACCACGTCCATGCCCACGCCGCGTCCGCTGACATTGGTGACAGCGGCGGCGGTCGAGAAGCCGGGCAGAAAGATGAGTTGCAGCAATTCGCGCTCGCCCAGTTGCGCGGCGCGCTCCGGCGTAATGACGCCGCGTTCAATGGCCTTCTGGCGCACCTTTTCGACGGCAATGCCGGCGCCGTCGTCGGAGACTTCGATGATGACGTGGCTGCCTTCGTGGCTGGCGCGCAGCTTGAGCGTTCCTTCCGGATCCTTGCCGGCGGCCTGGCGCACTTCCGGCGGCTCGATGCCGTGATCGAGCGAGTTGCGTACCGCGTGGGTAAGGGGGTCCTTGATGGCTTCGAGCAGGCTCTTGTCGAGTTCGGTATCCTGGCCCTCCACCTGCAGACGGACGCGGCGGCCGAGCGACTGGGAGAGGTCGCGGACAATGCGCGGCATCTTCGAGAAGATGTTCGAGACCGGCTGCATGCGCGCCTTCATCACGTTCTCGCGCAGGTCGGCGGTCACCATGTCGAGGCGGCGCGACAGCAGGGTCATGTTGGGATCGGCCGCAGTGGCCTGCAGCACCTGGTTGCGGGTAAGCACCAGTTCGCCCACCAGGTTCATCATGCGGTTAAGCAGAACCACGTCTACGCGCAGTGTGCTTTCAGCGGCGCTGCCGGCGGCTGCACCCGTTGCCTGCGCGCGCGGACGCGATGCATCGGTCTCTGCTTCCGCCGCGGGCGATTGAGCGGCCGGCGCGGGAACTGGTTCCGGCAGTTCGGCGGCCGGCTTTCGCATGAGGCGGTTCGGGCGCGGCCGTTGGGGAGAGCGGGGATAGCGAAGAAGGCACGGCGGAGTATTCCGCGTCCGGATTTGCGCCCGCTTTCATGCGAACGGTCTGTTTTGCGGCCGCGCGCGCAGGAGCCTGCAATTCTTCCAACTGCTCGATCAGCGCGGTGTCTTCGCCCTCGCCCTCGCTCGCCACGGTCTCAATCGACTTGAGAATGGAGCGCAGGCCGTCGAGCAGTTGCAGAAGGCCGGTGATGATAGGCCGGTCGGCGACCAGTTTTCCATCGCGCAGCAGGCCAAGCAGGTTTTCGCCGGCGTGGGCCAGCTTCTCCAGCCGCTTGAAGCCCAGAAATCCAGTGGTTCCCTTGATCGTATGCACGGAGCGGAAGATATCGCCCAGCAGCGCGGCATCCTGCGGACGCGCTTCAAGATCGGTCAGGCACCGCTCCATGCGGTCCAGCCCTTCCTGGCTCTCGATCAGGAACTCCCTCGTCAGTTCATCCATTGCGTCCACTCATCCAGCCGGCCGGGATTCAATTTCCCGGCCCAGCGAGCACTCAAGGCTCTTATCGGATGGATGGGGTGCAACTTGAGAGAGCCGGGAATTGAGGGTGCGAAACTTAGGAACAGGCGCCACGCCGATGTACAGAAACAGCGGAAATGCATTAGCCTCAAGTCTCAGGGCACGTGGAGATAAGAACACGATGAACGCGAAGAAGAAACCAGCGCTCTCCAAGCAGGCGCTCGAAGCCTTGCTCGAACAGGCGCGCCAGGCTGCTCGACATTCCTATTCTCCCTATTCGAACTTCAAGGTGGGCGCGGCGCTGCGGTTGACCAACGGGAAGGTTGTGACCGGGACGAACGTGGAAAACATCAGCTACGGACTGACCATCTGCGCCGAACGTTCGGCTCTGGTGCGAGCCGTTTCGCAATTCGGACCAAAGATCAGGATTGAAGCGGTTGCTGTCGCCAATCTGAACAATGCGCCGAGCCCTCCTTGCGGCGCCTGCCGGCAAATGCTGGCCGAGTTCATCCTGCCGGATGCGCCGGTCGTGTTTCCGGTTGTCGAGGGGGTGCGCATCATGCCATTTTCCGAGGTGCTGCCGCTGGCCTTCGAGATGAAGCTGCCTCGTAGAGTCACGGTTTTGCGCACAGAAACGGATATCGAACTGGCGGGAACTTTTCGCACACATGCAGCGCAGCCGGTGAATTTTAGATAAAGCAAAGCCACGTGCGGGATGAGAATTGATGCTTATTTAGCGTAGAAGCGATAGCGGATGGTCCAGTGCGCGGTTTCGCCGGGCGCGAATGCTGAGGTGAATGTAGGCCTCCGGGCAGATGGTGGTACGGATCGACCAGAAGTTGACGCGGGAGATGGGCTGATCGCCCGTCTGCTCGACGCCGACGCCGGTCTTGCTGTTTTCAACGACGAAATCGTAGCTGGAGGCATCGCCCGAGATAGCCGGTGATGAAGCTTGACGCGCTCTGCCCGGTCTCTAACTCGCGGCCGTAGACGATCTGCTTGCCTTCGACCCTTGCGCCATTGCCCAGGTCTTTCTCCGCCTTGGGTTCAAACGGAAAACGCACCACCATATCTGGTCCGGTAGGCGCGCCATCGAGCACGTAGAAATCGTGATCGTAGACCTGTGTGTCGATGGTCTCCGTTCCTGTGTTCTTCAATTCATGGCGGAGGATCAGAACCGGCTCGTGCTTGTCGAGCGTCAACGGTCTTCTTGTACACATAAGCGATGCCGATCGGCGACTTAAGGTCCTGTTTGAAGGAGACGCTCTGCGGCGTTGTGCGAACCGTCCATTTGCCCGCCATCGATCAATGGATAAGCGGCGGTGAATTTGTAGGGCGAGTCGTCGATTTTGCGCAGCACGCCGACGCCGATTTTAACGAAAGGCTCGCCGGGCTTGGCCTGGTCGTAGTTCAGCGCGCTATCGCCGTTGCTGGAACGGAACTCCTCGACGGGGCCGGTGATGGCGTCATGCAGCAGCGGATCGTAATGTGGAAACCAGACGCCAAAATAAGTGTGGCCCTTGTAGGCCAGGCAGCCAACCACGCCCGACCAGTCGAAGCGCGAGCCGCGGTAGTAGCCGTTCTTGGCGTCCGGCAGGTAGAGCACGGCATTCACGGCGCCATTCGAGATAGCGGCTTTGGGATAGCTGGTTTGCTCGACTGCGAGGCAGTTGCGCTGGCGAAGCATACGTTCGACGGCTGCTTGCCCGGCCGAAATCGCACCCGCCGGTAACGCCAGAATAGCTACGGCGAGGAACGCCTGAGCCCAAAAGCGCACGCGCATTGCTTTCAATTTTTCCATTCCTTTGAACCCTGCTTCCTTTTCGGTCGGTCGATCTTGAAACATCTCGCTGCAATTGATTCGCATCCGACTTGGAATGCAAAACATTTACGGCTTCGGATTCTTCCACAACGAACCGCTGAGGTCAATGCGGCCGCGCGACTCTTCGACGGCAACAAGCAATCTTCCGAGAGTTGCCCCAGCTTGCGATAATCTCTGTAGTCGATAAATTGAGGTTTATTTCATCATGTCCAATCCAATTTCCCCCCTTCTGCACACCGTAGATCTGATTCGCAAGAAGCGTGACGGCGGCACTCTGGATGCGCGCGAGATCGGCTTTCTGGCCGCGGGCGCCGCGTCCGGCTCGATTCCCCTGGAGCAACTTTCGGCGTGGCTGATGGCGGCCTGGCTGCGCGGGCTTTCCCTGGACGAGACGCGCGCACTGACCCTGGCGATGCGCGACTCGGGAGAGAAGTTTTCCCCGGCGCGACTGGGCAAACAGGCCGTCGACAAGCACTCCACCGGCGGGGTGGGCGACAAGACCAGCTTCCTGGTCGCGCCAATGGCCGCGGCTTGCGGCGTGGCCGTACCCATGATCAGCGGCCGCGCGCTGGGCCACACCGGGGGGACGCTGGACAAACTGGAGTCGATTCCCGGCTTTCGCACCGCGCTCACGCTGGAAGGAATTTGAAGCAATGTGCTGGCCAAGTGCGGCGCCTCGATCGTGAGCCAGACGCCGTGGCTGGTGCCGGCCGACCGCGTGCTCTACGCTCTGCGCGACCGCACCGCGACGGTGGAGAACCCGGGATTGATTTGCGCGTCGATTCTGAGCAAGAAGCTGGCGGCCGGCCTGGACGCGCTGGTGCTGGATGTGAAGACCGGCTCGGGAGCATTTCTGCGCAAGCCGGAGGACTCCGAATACCTGGCGGCGCTGATGGTGGCTACGGCCGAAGCCGCCGGGAACCAGGACCGTGGCGCTGCTGACCGACATGAGCCAGCCTCTTGGCTCGATGGCCGGCAACTGGATCGAGCTGGTGGAGGCGGTCGAGCTGCTGCGCGGCAAGCAGCCCGACGGAAAGCGAGGATCTGCGCGAGCTTTCGCTCACCCTGGCCGGATGGATGATTCATCTTGGCGGGCAGGCGGAGACGCCCGACGAGGGCTATGCGCGCGCCGAAGCAGCGTTGGCTGACGGCTCCGCGCTGCGCCATTTTTTCACGATGATCGAGGCCCAGGGCGGCGACGTTTCTGTCTTCGAAGACGCCGATGGCATTTCACAAGCCGGGCGCGACCCAGGTGGTGAAGGCGTGGGAGCGCGGATTCGTGGCGGAGATGGATACGACGGCGCTGGGCTGGGCGGTGCAGCGGACCGGCGCGGGCCGCGAGAAGGCCGGCGAGCCGGTCGACCCACACGCCGGCATTGTGTTCCATGCACGGCGCGGCGCATTTGTTGAGAAGGGCCAGCCACTGGCCACCGTTTATGCAACCAGCGCGGAGTTGCTGGCTGAACCGGTCGAAATCCTGAAGCGGGCAATTCGGTTCTCGAAGAACCCTCCCGAACCGGTCGACCTGGTGGGCCGCATCTTTACCCGCGAATCGGCGGAGGAATATCTGCGCAATGCTGTAAGGTAGTCGAAGTACAGGGATCAGGGAATAGGGAACAGGGTTTAGCCTGGGGCTGACGACAAGCCTTCTCTGGCGGCATTGACAAAGAAGCCGTCGAGCAAGAGCTTCGGTTTTCGTGGGAGTTTGCGTAGCTTCTGTTCGCCATTCCCTATTCGCTGCTTTTCAGGAGGCACTGCATTGGTTCGATTCACAGGAGTGCTGGGAATTCTGGCTGTGTTGCTGGCGGCGTGGCTGGGCTCGACTGATCGCAGGCATATCCGCTGGCGCACGGTTGCCTGGGGACTCGGCCTGCAGATCACTTTCGCCTTTCTGGTGCTGCGCTTCAACTACGGACAGCGCGCGATGACCTGGGCCGGCGGCGTGGTCAACAACATGCTCGGCCTCGACGGCCGCGGGCACCAAGGTTCTGTTCGGCAGCGCTGGGCACTCCGAACACTTCGCTCGGGATCGATCTTCGCCTTCCAGGTGTTGCCGACCATCATCTTCATCTCCGCATTCTTCGCGGTGCTTTACCACATCGGCGTGATGCAGATCATTATTCGCGGCATGGCGTGGGTGATGCTGAAGACGATGCGCATCTCCGGCGCGGAGAGCATGAACGTGGCGGCCATCGATCTTCATGGGCCAGACCGAGGCGCCGCTCACCATCCGGCCGTTCCTCTCCAAGGCCACGCGCAGCGAACTGATGGTGATTATGACCAGCGGCATGGCGCACGTTTCCGGCGGCATCATGGCCATGTACATTTCGCAGGGCGTGGAGGCGCGGCATCTGCTTTCGGCCGTCATCATGACCTCGCCGGGCACGATTCTGATTGCCAAGATGCTGGTGCCTGAGACCGAAGTGCCGGCGACCGAAGGCAAGGTCGTGATCCCCAAGGACGAGCTGCACGCCGATGAAAACCTGATCGGCGCCATTGCGCGCGGCACCATCGACGGCGGCAAGCTGGCCATGAATGTGGCCATCATGCTGATCAGTTTTCTGGCGCTGGTGGCGCTGCTCGACAGCCTGCTGGGCTGGGTGCATGGCGGCGTGCCGTGGGTTCCCGGCTCGCTCGGTCAGATTCTCGGCTTCGTGTTTGCGCCGGTGGCGTGGCTGATTGGCGTGCCCTGGCACGATTGCATGGCGATCGGCAATCTGCTGGGCACGCGCATGGCGCTGAACGAAGTGATCGCTTACATCGCGCTGGGCGCGCAGAAGGCGACGCTGGCTCCGCGCTCGTTTACGATTGCCACGTTTGCGCTGTGCGGGTTTGCGAATCTCGGATCGATCGGGATGCAGATCGGCGGCATCGGCGCGCTGGTTCCGGAGCGGCGCAACGACCTGGCCAGGCTGGGCGTGCGGGCCATGCTCGCCGGGACGATGGCGAATCTGATTTCGGCGTCGATTGCGGGAATCTTTCTGGGGTAGCCGCGATGTGGCAGAGAGCTTCGACTGGTGCTTTGGCTTCGATGCTGCTATGCGCACCGGTTATCGGCGATGCACAGCAAACGCAACAGCACACCTATGCCGGATTCGACCGCAACGGTTATCCGGGCGATGCCGCGCTTGCCGGTCTGCGAAAGAGCTTCAGCTTCACGGGATATTGGCTGAACAATCCGCCGGGAGCGCGACAGAATAGTTGGACGGGCAAGCGCGCGCTGCTAAAGCGGAACGGCTTTGGATTTCTGGTTCTCTTCAACGGGCGGGCCTATAAGGAGTTGAAAGGCGCGGACGCTGTCTCGTTGGGAATCGCGGATGGGAAGGCTGCTGTGGCCGCGGCGGCGCGGGAAGGTTTTCCGGCGAACATTGTCATCTTTCTCGACCAGGAGGAAGGTGGACTGCTGCTGCCGGAACAGGCAGCTTATCTATTTGCGTGGGCAGATGCAGTGCGCGAGGGCGGCACGCGGGCCGGAGTCTATTGTTCCGGCATCGACGTGCCCGACGGCGGCGGAACAATCAATACTGCTCAGGACATTGTCGAGGGGGAAAGCGCGCGCGGGACGAATTCATCAAAAGGGAGAGGCGATGGGCGATTGAGGCTCTGGATCGCAAACGACCAATGCCCGCCATCGCCTGGATGCACGCTCTCCACTCCGCCGTTAAGCCTGGTGTCTTCTCAAAAGCTTGTGCATTTCATAGTGGCCTGGCAATATGCCCAGTCACCGCGCCGAGCCCAGTTTAGCGCGCGCTGTCCCGCCAATCAGGCGTCCGACGGCAACTGCTATGCGCCGGGGCTTGCTCCGGGAGCGAATACATTCGTCGACCTGAACACTGCAAACTCGCCCGATCCATCGGAGGCGCCGTAAGCAGTCACCCGCGCAGCCGCCGCATCCGATAAAACAGCGTGAGGCCAGTGACAGAGCCGCATGTCAACAGGCTTGCAGCCATGCCGAGAATGAGCGAAAGATCCTGCTGAAAGAGGCCGTGGACGATGCCGATGGCCTGCAGAACGCTGAAGCCGCCGAAGGTGATCAGCGAAATGCCTTCATCGGTCTTCTTGCGCCAGACGGCGATGATCTGCGGAACAAACAACAGCGCATTGCATCCCAGACCCAGCCCGAAGACTACGGCGACAATCTGCTTCATGCGGGTTGCTCCCGGCTGCCGAAATCTCTCCGCGTTGCGCTCCTTTGCCCTGGCCGCCACTTCTTCGCGGCTCCGCGCAGGCGCATTGGTCTCGAGCGAGCTGAGCATGTGGGCCGAGACCGCGGCAATCTCTTCCACCGCTCGATTGAACGCCGGTCCGTTGGCCTTCGACGGCTTGTTAAACCCACTGACTTTGCGCACGAACTGGAGCGAAGCAGCGCGAATCTCTTCGTCCGTTACCGGGGGATCGAAGTTGAAGAGCATCTTGATATTGCGGCACATCGCCAATGTCCTCCGCTTTTATTCTCGCGCATCGGCGGCACGGCCTCGAAGCGCAAAATTCGGGTTCTGAAAACCCGTGCATTGATGCGTCAGCCGTCACAATCCCAAAGAATGCGCTTTTGCTATCCTGTCCGGTGCTCTACGATCGACTGGTCTATCCCGCTTACGACGCGCCGCTGATGGAAGCCTATGACGGCGCGTTCGAATCCGTCTACGTCATCCTCCATCCATTCGTCAGCGTGCCCGACGAACTTGCCTGGAAGACGACCAGGCAGTATCCGGGCGACGAGCAGATATTACGCGGCGGCGCGAAGGTCACGTGGGCCGAGGTCGCGAGCAAGACAAGACTGGGCACCTGCGCAAAACTGAACCAGGCATTGCTCACATCGATCGGATCCATCAGCGAGGACTTGTGCGACCACGCAGCAAGCGGCGCGCTCAAGAGCTTTCTCGAAACCGAACCCGTATGGATGCCGGGAGAGGGCCGATTTGAGCCTCTGCTGCAAATGGATTTCCTGAATGCGTTTGAAGCCGCGGGCCGGGGAGAACTGATCTTTGTGCCCGAATTTCCGAAGGCCGATCCGGTTGAACGGCTTAACGTGCCGAGGCTCAGGAGCCGCGAATTGCCGTTTCCATCTCGAGGAACTTTGGCCGCTCTCGATGCATCGTTTCTGCTGACGGTTGACTGGGACAGCTTCTTCACGCTTTTCTATGGCCCTCATGATTTTCTGTCGGAGGTGGTTCGCCGCAACAATATCGAAGGCTTCTTTGCGACCCCGACGACCGAGCATTCCTGGTTCAACTACTCGCTCGGATGCTCCGCGGTTACGATCTATCCGGATAGCTGGGTGATCGGCTGAGAGCCACTACTTCCCTTCTCGCCGACGGTTGCGCCTGTAGAATGTCGAAAGCGCACCGTCAGGTTTCGATATGACTTACTACGATCAAGTGGCTGAAGCGGCAGAGTTCCTTCGCGGCCGGCTGGGTGGGCTCGCCCCGCGCATCGGCATCGTGCTGGGCTCGGGTCTGGGCGCGGTTGCCGATGCAGTCGCCAACCCTGTCTTCGTTCCCTACGGCGAGATTCCTCACTTTCCGCAATCAACCGTAGAGGGACACTCCGGCCGCATCGTCGCCGGATCGCTAGGAGGCGCGCCGGTTGTGGTGATGCAGGGCCGCGTGCATTCCTACGAGGGCTACACTCCGCAGCAGGTGACCTTTCCAATGCGCGTGCTGGGCATGCTTGGAGTGCGAGCCGTGGTGCTGACCAATGCGGCAGGGGGCATCCAGCAGGGCTACCAAGTCGGCCAGCTTGTTGCACTGGCGGACCACATTAACCAGATGGGATGGAATCCGCTGATGGGTCCCAACGAGCCGCGCTTCGCAATGCGCAGGGGCGCGGGGTTGCGTTTCTTCGACATGACGGAGGCGTATAGCATTCGGCTGCGTGCGATGGCGAAGGAGGCCGCGGCTGAAGAGGGCTTTGCGCTCGACGAAGGCGTCTATCTGGCGACTTCGGGGCCCAGCTTTGAAACTCCCGCGGAGATTCGCGCCTTTCGCGCGCTTGGCGCCACGCTGGTGGGCATGTCTACCGTGCCGGAGACGATTGTGGCGCGGCACATGGGCATCGAGGTGCTGGGTATCTCGTGCGTCACGAACCTTGCGGCCGGCCTGGGCGCAACGCTGCTCAGCCACGAAGAGGTGGCTGAGACAGGCAGGCAGGTGGAGCGGAGACTGGCCGGGTTGCTTGCGCGGTTAGCACCGCAGATTGCCGCGGCGGTGGAAGCAGAACAATGAGCGAAATTGGGAGCGAAGCTGAAGGCGAGATTGTCGCGGAGACGCGGCGCCTGCCCTTTCCTCCGGTCGCGTTGGGCATTGCCGGCTGCTCGGGATCGGGCAAGACCACCTTGGCGGCCGAGCTGGCGCGCACGCTCGGCGGCATCCACTTCCACCTCGACAACTACTACCGCGACCTTGGCCACATGCCTTTCAGCGAGCGCATCCAGCAGAACTTCGACGATCCGGCGATGATCGAGAGCCCGCTGCTGGCAGCCCACGTGGCGGCGCTGGCGCGCGGTGAAACCATCGAACGGCCGCTCTATGATTTCTCCACGCACACGCGGATCCTCGACCGCACGGAGCAGGTCAAAGCCGGCGCGTTCCTGGTTGTGGAAGGACTGTTCGCCCTCTACTACCCGGAGTTGTTACCGATCTACAATCTGCGCGTATATATCGACACGCCGGACGAGCTCTGCTTCGAGCGCCGCTTGAAGCGCGATATCGAGCAGCGCGGACGCACGCCGGAGTCGGTGCGGCGGCAATACGAAGCCACGGTGCGGCCGGCCAGCGAAAAGTTCGTGCGGCCTTCCGCGGTGAATGCCAATCTCGTAGTGGATGGAACCGGCGCGCTGGACTGGAAGGTGGAACGGGTGCTGACCGAGTTGCGATCGCGAGGTTTGCTGCTTGGGACCCTCTGAAGAAAAGTGGCGTCGCCGGCGGCCTTGGCGATCACTCATAGGAAGGTAGGGGAGGTTGCGGGTCATTCAGGAAGCCAGTCGTAGAATCTCCGGCGCGCGGCATATTCCGGCTATAGACCATGAGTCCATTCCTTCCGCGCTCTTTCACGCAATACATTGCAGCATCCGCGTTCTGAATCAGCCCTTCGATGTCCGTGCCCCCATCGGGATAGGTGGAAACTCCCACACTGACGGTGATGCCGGCTTGCGCGGTCCCAACGAGGATGGGAACCGTGACCGCACTGAGAACCTTCGCCGCGATGGTCTCCGCTTCGGCTCGAATGCGAAGATCCGGGAGCAGCACGATGAACTCGTCGCCGCCAATCCGCGCTACCGTATCTGTCAATCGCACCGATTCGCACATGCGCCTCGCCAGCTCGCATAGCAACCTGTCTCCAGCCTGGTGGCCAAGCGCGTCATTGACCTCCTTGAAGCGGTCCACATCCACCATCAGCAGGCCAAGGATTGTCCCGAATCGCTCGGCGCGCTTCAATGCGACCTGGAGCCGGTCGTTTAATAGAATTCGATTGGGCAGATTGGTCAGCGCATCGTGTTCCGACAAATGACGCAAGCGCTCCCTGCTATCACGCAGCGCCAGGGTCCGTTGCTCCACCTGATAGCGAAGGATGACGATCCAAGCCAGCGCGGCAAGGACCACGAAGCCGATGATTGCGAAAGCGACCAGCGCATGTTGCGGCGTCCACCAGGACGGGGTGTGGAGCACCGCAATGTCGTCGGAGGAGCGCAGCAGAATGTGCACCGACTCGGGCCGCACCCCACCCTCGCCGAGATTTGTGTTCATCATGTTGAACTGCACATTGCAAATCCCCGTCAGGCGCAACATGCTACCGACTTTCCACGGAAGCACGCCTGGGCCAGCGGCGCTCCTGGGAAGGATGGCCGAAAAGATGTACTTGCCTGAATGCAACATCAATGTGGAATCGCCGGCGGCAAGGTCCTGGCCAATCAACTCGCCATCGATCCGGACCAACTGGCCGTCGGAGTCGCCCTTGATGGCCTGATCGGTGGTGATGAGGCCGGGGATGGGAGGCGCCGCTTCGGTGCCGGAGACACGGAAGTTCGCATCCTCGAGCGTGGCCTTGTAAGCACTGATGGCCGGAAAGCCGATGACGTCAACGAGGTCGCCCACCCTCGCGCCGGTTTCCTGCGCGGTCTGCATGCAGACTCCGTCGCTGCCGTTCTGGATGCATAATGTGCGGCCCGGCCATTGCAAGGTTACCGTCCCTTGAATGCGGACCCTGTGAGCCAGTTGCTCGCGGGGCAGAAAACGCAGAAGGTGGACGACCGAAAGAACGGGCATCGCAAACGGATTGGCGGGCGCCGCCTGGATTACTTTGACTTCCTGAAGCAAGGGAAAGAAGAGGTGAACGCCGACCATCTGCCGTCTCTGATTGAAGACCGGCGCGGCATTACCGCGGACGCGAACGAGCGAATCGACAAGCGAATCGTAGTCGTCACCCGCCTCCCTGACCGAAGTGGCGCTCACCGGACCGCTGGCGGTCACAATGTCGAGGACCACGTTTCTCGGCTCGATGTGCACCGCGTGGACCATTCCCTCGATCTCGACCCATTGACCGTCCATGGGTCCGGAGAGCAGTTGCTGCATCGTTGCTTTCGGCGCGCTCTCCGGAAGGTGCGACTGGCCAACGACCCGCAGTTTGGCACGGTCCACAATCGGGGCATAGTCACCCGGCCCGGTCACTCCCAAAATATCGACCACTGTCCCTGGCCTCAAAGGCAGGACGGGGCGGGCGGGAAGACTGACGAAGATGGCGCCCGATGAGTCGTGAACGAAAAGCGCACCGTGCCGGGCGTCGATATACGGGTCGTAATAGGTGACTACGGCGTGGAGATGAACAGGGTACGCGCGCACCGCTTCGGCATAGGGAAGGCTATGAGCCTCCCGCGCCAGCCGCAGAACGCGCAGCGGTTGGCTCGGGATCTGCACTCCCTGAGCGGCGGTAATGGCCCACAAAGAGGCCATCCCACACCAAGTCGCGATCCGGTGCGGATTAGGCACCCATGAGCTCCTTTTTGAAAGATCGGCCAACGCGAAGACATGGAATCCATCCTGTCTCCGCATGGGGACTGAGTTCTTCCCCGGCAGGAAGATCATCGGCATTTCACGGTTAAAAGTTGAGTCTGCGCCTCTTAAAGGTGCTTGCGGCGTGGGGATCTTTAAATGCGTCCAGGAGCAGAATTCTATCATTCCGCCGGTTCCGCGGGCATGAATAGCTTCTTTATCATCTGGAGGGGGTTGGGGACCGGCCCTACTTCGGCGCCGTCAACGCATCCACCGGCAGCAGCATATCTTCTTTGCGCATGACGAGGTTGGTGGCGTTCAGGGTGGCCAATTCGAAGCCGTGGCCGTGGGTGATGGCGTCGGTGGGGCAGGCTTCGACGCAATAGCCGCAGAATATGCAGCGGTTGTAGTCGATGTTGTAGACCTTGGCGTAGCGCTCGGAGGAGGAGATGCGGACTTCCTCAGTGTTTTCAGCCGCCTCGATGTAAATACAGTTGGCCGGGCAGGCGGCGGCGCACAAAAAGCAGGCCACGCACTTTTCCAGGCCGTTCTCGTCGCGCTGCAAAACATGTGCGCCGCGGTAGCGCTGTTCGAGAACCGCTCCGCGCAATGGGCCCTTGCCGTCAGGATAGTTCTCCACCTGCGAGGGCTCCAGCATCTCCCCGAAGGTGATGCTCATGCCCTTGGCGATGGCGGCGACATTGCGCACAATCGACATGAGCCTAGTATACGATGAAGCCCGGGGAGAGAACGACAATGGGGATGCGGGCCTGGATGGTTTTGGCGGGTGTGGGGATAGCGCATTTCCGTGCCCGGATGGGCGTGCCCTACGATTTCAGCTCATGACGCTCTGACGCGCAATCATCCGTGCCTCTCGGAATGGCCCTCGGGATGGCCTGGTCCGGGCTTGGGGATCGACCCAGGTCGCGCGTGGCTGGGAGAGACGCCGCCGCCGGTTGGAGCAGGCGCCGGTGGTCTTAGATTCCGGTCCGCCTCGAGCGGGAGGTTGAGCGCCAGATTCGCAGGGCGGCCGCCATTGGCGGTTGCAAACTGACTTTGATTGAATCCATAGCTCAGTTCGGAGCTGACCTGGCTTCTCATGCGGGGAGTGCAGGGTTCGCGTTCAGCCGACACTTCGGCTGGTCGCGGTTGAATCTGGACTCCGCCTGATCCGCCATTGAAGCTGGAGGGGGAGGACCTGGCGGTCCGATTGCCGGCGTTGAATCTGTACACGCTATGCACGATGGCTCCATCCACGTTGTTGTACTCGCGGTTGTAATTGAAGTGGCCGGCATGCCAATATCCGCCCTCATACCCGAACCCGGTGTAGCCAAAGCCGTAGTTGATGCCGCCGTAGTAGCCGATGTGCAAACCCCAGTGTCCGGGGTAGAACCCGTAGCGGCCGAGGGAATAGCCCCAGTAGCCCGGAGTCCAGAGAGCGCCTTGATAAGGAGGCTCGACCCAGGCGCCGGGAACCCAGTAATACCCTGTCGGAACCCAGGCCCAGTAGCCCGGTGTCCAAAGATAGCCGTCATCGGGAGCCGGAGGCTGGTCGTACTCAGGCAAGGGAGGAGGAGGCTCTGAAGCGGTGTATGCCGGCTTCGCCTGTAAGGCCGAACCATCCGATGCCTGACGCTGCCGTTTCTCGGATGCGGGTTGGCGCGCCGGTGAGGTCGAGTAGGATGCGGGAGCCAGGTTCACTTCAGCAGGGTCCGGCCCCTGGTCCTGGATTCCGGGCTGCCCGGCATTGGCAACGGTCTGATCCTGAATTTTGTGGCAACCAGCGACCGCAAGCACCGCCGAAAGAGCAAGCAGCGTCAATCCTCCAGATTGGGGGAGTCTGGGCATGGGGAACTCGTAGGCAATTAGATGCCGCATGCGCCGGTTCCGTCTACCTCGACCTTTCGCAAATTTCGTTGCTGTTGCTCTCAATGGCGCGTTTTCGGCGGGGCAGACCTGCCATGGTTATTGGCCGGGGGGGTGGTAACGGGCTTGCGCTCAGGAATGGGCGGGACCAATTGCCTGCAAAGCGGCGAGTCTTGCCCGCGTTCGAGATCCGGCACCGCATCCTGTGCCCGGCAGAGCCTCAACTCCATGTCGTCGGCGTCCTTGCCGACCAGTTGCAGCGACCGCTCCAACCCGCTGAACGGATCGAGATCGTAGCGAAAAACGACGTCGTTGGACGGCTTTTTGTTGTCGTAGTCGAAGTGGCTCCAGGTGGCAAGGAACTCGCGGCCGTTGGGCTCGGCGATCCCCGCATAGACCTGTGTCCACTGGATGCCGGGCGGGGTGTTGGCGCTCCAGACGGGCGCCCCCTGGCCGCCGCGAATCCATCGCGCAGCCCATTGGTGTTGCGAAACGTCGTAGTGGAAGGCGGTGAAGTAGGTGTTCGCGGCGCAATCGTGGCAACTGTCGTAGAGAACGGCCAACTCTTCGGGGGCGCCATCGGCAAAGCGCATCCAGTCGAGCCAGCGCAGGTTCACGCCCCTGACGAGCGGCACGATGCTGTGATTGGTGAGCGAGGCGCTCCATACATTGAAGGAGTCCGCGGTGGCGGCAGACTGGGGGGTGGCCCGTTTAGAGGTAACCACGAGGGCCGCATCGTAGTCGACGGCGATCTCACGAATCGCAGTCCAATCCTCGACGGCAAGAGAGCGCGTGACCCAGACGATTGTGTCCTGATCTTTGGGGGAATGGAAGTCGATCCAGCGAAAGTTGTCGGGGGCCTGTTGGGCGTGTAGTTGCCCTAAAAACGGGCTGGGCAAATTCAAGAGCAGAAGCAGGAAGAATTGGCGTTGACCCATTCTCAGCCGATTCTCCTGAGAAGCTGCTCAACTTCACCGATTGTCTCTTCCCCGCCGTAAACACTTTCACGAACAGCATCGAACAGATCGCTGTACAGCCTAAATCTCTTGACAAGTTGTTGTACATCGTTAACAGCTTCGGCTCGTGGCGAATTGTTTACCATTGACTCAAGCCTTGGGATTTGGTCCCTCCACAATTGAAGTGCGATTGTGCGGTATTCCCCAGAAACCACCGACCTAATCTGGAAACTGAATCCTCGACCCAAATCTGCGGAGAACCCCTCCGGATCCCTCGGATCGGCCAGGGGGTGCCATTCGAGCTTATTGGCGCGCGTCTTCTCCAGGAGTTCCTGTGCAAATTGATCGAGTTTTTCGTTCATTTTTCCTCCTGATCGAGCATTCTGCGAAGCCGTCCCTGGATTGCATTCAATTCTCGACCTGTGTCCAACGTTTCACTGAACAGGTCATCCTTCTCTGCCGCGCTCAAGGGAAATCTTCCATGGACAAGAATATTGGCGGCCCAGCGAATGCAATTTGACTCGACTTTCCTCAGTTTATCGCCATCCGATGCGAGAAAGCTTGCGAATTCCTCGCGAACCTTGGGAATCCGGAAAACCAGCTCCCGCATTTGCATTCTCGCCTCGCCTCAGGACTCGTTCGAAACAGATGCGTTTAGCTGCTCTGCAATGCGCACAATCTCTACCATAGCGTCGGCTGCGTTCCGTCGATAAACTGCCTTCCTCGCTTCTGTAGCCGCTTTCTTCGCTCCGGTCGCCTGAACGACGGCAATAATGGTGAGCAGTAAACCCGCTCCTCCAACTCCGGAGTTCGACCAGTCAAACCATCATGCAGCAGCATGCACGCCTTCTAACGATCAGCATACCGCAGAACTCGTTTGCTCGTTCACAGTCCAAGCTTCGCCCAGATGGTATCGACGCGCGCTTTCGTTGCGCGGTCCATCTCGATCATCGCCGGCCATGGGCGGTCGAATCCTTCGGCCTTCCATTTGCGGGTTGCATCGATGCCCATCTTCGATCCGTAGTTGGGCAGGCGCGATGAATGATCGAGCGTATCGACCGGACCGAGCGTGAATTGAATGTCGCGCTCGGGGTCGATATTGTTGGCAACGCGCAGGACGACTTCGGCGACGTTCTGTACGTCGCAGTCCTCGTCGACGACGACGATGCACTTGGTAAACATGGCCTGGCCAAGCGACCAGATGGCGCTCATCACCTTGCGGGCGTGACCGGGATAACTTTTCCTGATCGACACCAGCATAAGGTTGTGAAAGACAGCCTCGACCGGCAAGTGAATGTCGACGATCTCCGGAATCGTCATCTTCATCGCGGGAAGAAAGATGCGCTCGACGGCCTTGCCCATCCACGCATCTTCCATGGGCGGCTTGCCGACGATGGTGGCGGCGTAGATGGGGTCTTTGCGATGCGTGATGCAGGTCAGGTGGAAGACCGGGTAATCGTCGGTAAGCGTGTAAAAGCCGGTGTGGTCGCCGAAGGGGCCTTCGCTGCGCAACTCGCCGAGTTCCACGTAGCCTTCAAGGATGATTTCGGCGTTGGCGGGGACTTCAAGATCGACGGTCTCGCACTTCACGATCTCGACAGGCTTGCCGCGCAGGAAGCCGGCGATGAGAAATTCTTCGACTTCGGGCGGCGCGGGGACGATGGCGGAAAAAGTTGTGGCGGGATCGGTGCCGATGGCAACTGCGACCTCAAGCCGCGAGCCTTTCAGATTGCCGAGGGCCACCTGGGGCAGGCCGCCGATGGGGCCGTCGGGAATCGCCACGGTGCCGCCGGCCGTCTCGGCCATGGCGGCTACTCGAGCGGTACTCGGATCGGCGTCGGCGGAGGCTGTGGCTGCATCCCGCATGGCATTGCGATAGTGTTCGGCTGCCACTTTTTGCCGCTGCCAGTGCATGCCGGTCGTCTGGCCGTCGTAGACCTGCATCCGGTACATGCCGATATTGCGCTTGCTCGTGCGCGGGTCGCGAGTATGCACGCAAGGCAGCGTGATAAAGCGGCCTCCGTCGTGCGGCCAGCACTTGAGAATCGGAAATTCATTGAGATCGAATCCTTCTTTGAGAATGACCTCCTTGCAGGGAGCGTCCTTGGCGCCGACGGTCTTGGGAAAGGCGCTGGTAAGCGCGCCCAGTTGCGGCAGCATCTTGAGCTTGTCGAAGAGGCCTTCCGGGGCTTTCACATTCATCAAGCCGGTGATGCGCTCGGCGATCTGCTCGAGATTGTCCACACCCAGAGCCAGGGCCATGCGCCGTTCGCTCCCGAACTGGTTGATGAAGACCTTGTGTCCCGGATGGCCCTTGACGTTCTCAAAGAGCAGGGCCGGGCCGCCGGGGGCGTATTCCGCGGGAGCCGAAGCATTTTTCGCTCCAGAACGCCCTCCAGCGCCAATCTTCGAGATCCGGTCGGTGATCTCGGCGATCTCCAACTCGGGCGAGACTTCTTCGCCGATGCGCTTCAATTCGCCATTCTTTTCGAGAGTTTTGATCCAGTCGCGCAGATCGTCGTAGGCCAAGGGCGTGCTCCTCAAATCGTTATGGTTCCCCTTCATACTAAGGCCTCATGTGGGGGGGCGGGCTTTGCTCCCGAGGCGGGTCCTGTGGCATACTTTCGCGCACGGCGCCCATTTTGGCCGAAGGAGCGACCTTGAAGAACTCCCCCACGTTCAAGTCCAGACCCTACTTCAAGTTGCGAAAGAAGATCAGGACGGGCGCCTCGGCCGCGAACCCATGGACCCTGCCTGCCTTGTGCGCGGCCTACAAATGGCCCGCTGACCGCCCTGGCGGCGGGGTAATAGCCGTTGTCGAACTGGGCGGCGGCTGGGTCATCGCCGACATGGACTCGTTTTTCCAGTCCATCGGACAACCGGTGCCTGCCATTACCGACGTATCCGTGGACGGAACCCAGAACAGCCCTAACCAAAGCACCGGCTCGAGCGACGATCCCGATTACGAGGTGGCTCTCGACATCCAGGTGGCTGGGGCGGCCTATTGCGCGGCCACCGGCCATGCCGCCACCATCCGGGTCTACTGGTCGCAGGACATCGCCTCAGCGGTCAGAATGGCAGCGTCGGACGGCTGCGACGTCTGCACCATCTCGTGGGGTTCGGACGAGGCCAACTGGGGCTCAACAGCGGCGCAGGAGATGGAGTCGACGGCTGCGGAGGCGACCGTGGCCGGCATGGCCATCTTCGCCGCCTCGGGAGACAACGACTCAAGCGACGGCGGGTCGACGCCCGCGAACGTGGATTGTCCTTCGTCCTGTCCCCACGTTGTGGGCTGCGGTGGAACTTACAAGACTGCGGCCGTGGAAACGGTGTGGAACGACAACCCCGGCAAGACCGACGGCGAGGGAACAGGCGGCGGCTACTCGACCATCTTTCCCGTGCAGGAGTTTCAGATTGGCGCGCCCCCGACGCGTGCAGGCACAACCGCAGGCACTGGGCGCATGGTGCCAGACGTGGCCGCGGACGCCGACCCCAACACCGGCTACAGCATCGTTGTGCATGGCGCGGAGGCCGTGGTTGGCGGCACCAGCGCCGTGGCCCCGCTCTTTGCCGGGCTATTTGCCTCGTTCGGAACCAAGCCCGGCTTTGTGACGCCGAAGCTTTGGACGAATCAAGAGGCCTTCAACGACATCACGGTCGGCGGCAACGGTTTTTATGACGCCAAGCCCGGCCCCGACCCGTGCAGCGGAATCGGCGCGCCAATTGGGAGCAGTATCGCGGCGCTGTTCTGAGATTACTGAGCTGAATATTAACGCTACCTCGGGTGTCTATCCGTCGTTTCGCTCTTGCAAAAGGGCATGGGATGCCGCGGCCGGATTGGCGTTCAGAATCGAAATCTGTGCAAATCCAGTCTTAGACCGTTGCTTCGGCCACGCGCACAAACCCGGGGTCGGTGACCGCGTCCAGCGGAAAGCCTAGCCGCTTCCACTCGTCGAAGCCGCCGCGCAAGGGGCGAACTCGCTCAATGCCGAGTTTGTGAAGGGCCATTGCGGTTTTCGCCGCGGTGGCCTCGCTGGGGCAGGTGCAATACAGGACGATGTCGCGGTCGCGCGGAATCTCAAGATGCCGCGAGGTCAGCGCTTCAGGGCGAAAGGTGGAGCGCGCCGGGCAGCGTGAACGGGTCGGGCAGAAGCTCCAGCGGATGGCGCAGGTCGACGATAAAAACCGGATTCGCCGGCATCGAGCTGGCGCTTCAGCTCCTCAGGATCGAGACGCGCGGCAGCGAGCTTCTTGAGGAATCATGCGACGGCGGAGAACGCGGCCCACAAAGAAGCCAACGACGCCCAGAATCAGCAGCGCACCGGAGAAGCGGCCAGCCCAGTTGAGCAGGCTGGGGTCGCGCTTGAGCAGCGTCGCCGAAGAACCGCCCCGACGGCCAGCATCGCGCCCACCCAGAGCGAAGCGCCGATGCCGTCGAAGAACAGAAACGCCGGCGTAGCCCATGCCGTTCTCGCCGGCCACCGGCGGAGCCAGCGTTGCCAGGCCGGGCACGAACTTGGCAATCATCAGCGTGACGCCGCGGCGGCGGCCAAAGGAGTCCTGCGTCTTGCGGACGCAGGTCGTTGGCTCCAGCGACAGCTTGCAGAGAATGCGCAGCACGTGGTGCCCGTAGCGGCGGCCGACGAGGAACCATGCAGCTATCGGCGGTCAGCGATGCGGCGACGCCGACCAGAAGCGCGAGCGGAAAGCTGATCTGGTCCTCGGCCGAGAGCGCTCCGGCAGCCAGCAGCACCGGTGTGGCCGGCAGCGGAATCCCGAACTGCTCTACCAGAACCCAGGCGAAGAGCAGCAGGTAGCCGTACATAAGCAGAACGTGTGTCGGTAAGGCCATGGCGAAGGTCCTGCCTTTGCTTTCGGGAAATCCGATCGCCCGGGCTGGCTGACCTGCTGAGGGCAGGCTGAAATCCGGGAGGTCTCAGTCGTATCGGATGACGCACATGTGGAATTTGCTTCACTCAATAGACGCCCGACGACAAATGAGCACAAAAAAGCCGCCCGGAGGCGGCCTCTTCGATGGGAATTGCGCTCAAGGTTACTGCGAAGCTGTCTGCCTCGCCTCGGCAGGCTGCGCGGACGCGGCTGACGGCGCAACCCTGGCAATGGTGTCCTTCGCTGCAAAGTAGTTCTTGTCCCAGAGATTCTTGTAGAACTCGCCGGTTAGCTCGGCTGCGCGGGGCCCGAAGGTGGGCCGGCCGCCCTCCAGGAAGAAGACCGTGACCAGGCTGCCTTGCGGCGAATCCGAATAGGAGGCGAACCAGCCAAAGCGAGTCCCGTTATCCGAGCAGGTTCCGGTCTTGCCGAAGACGGGCAGCTCGTTGAAGTTGGCGCGCAGGCGGCGGGCGGTTCCGTATTCCACCGCGCCGGCCATGCCGTCCTGCAGGTCGGGAACGTATCTGGCGATGTCGAGGGTGCGCTTGATCTTGGGCTGCAAGCTTGGCGGTCTCGTCGGGAGTGGTGGGATGCTGCAGATAATAGAGCGTTCCGCCGTTGGCGATCGCGGCCACAAAGGCGCCCAGTTGCAGCGGGGTCAGCGATACGCCCTGGCCGAAGCTGCACATGCGGCCCACGCCGCCCTCTGAGGCGGGCAACTCTGTGTCGGGATAGGTCGCCCAGTTGCTCGCCATCGATGTGGTAGCCGGCCAGTTCGCCTAGGCCGAATTCGGTGGCATAGTGGCGAACGCGCTCAAAACCAAGCTCGCGGCCCAGCTCCTCAAAGTAAAGGTTGTTGCTCTTGGCAAGCGCCTGGGTCATGTTCATGCGGAAACCGGCGAGCTGCACCGGTGTGTCGCGCGTAACCAGTCCCTCAGAGAGCGCCGCCAGGGCCACCGTGAGCTTGATGGTGGAGCAGGGCTCGGCGCCGGGCGAGAGCGCCAGCTTCTGGTTGACCATGGCCAGAATGCGCCCGTTGGAGGGATCGATGACCACGGCGGTGCCGTTCATGTCGCCCAGAGCGTCGATGGCGGCCTGGCGGACCACCGGATCCTCGCCGGCTGTGATGTCGCCCGCGAATATCGTCCGAGGTGGCAAAGGAACTGGCGGTGAAGCGCTCGTAATAGCGATGGCGGCGGGAATGAATTGACGTACGGCGCAGGCTGGCCGCAGCCTTGCCGGTCACAGCCACTTTGGCCGTAGCCGTTGCCGCGGCATGCGTTGTTTTGGCGCTGCTTCTAGTGGCGTGTGTCAACGAAGTTTGCGCGGTGCCCGCATGCGCCGTCGCGGAATGTAACGCGGTGTGGCGGCTCGTGGAGCGATGCGTCTCCGAAAGGTGAGCCTGCGCAGTTTTGGCATGATGCAGCGTGTGCGGCGCATCCAGAGCAGCCGCGGCAGGCAAGCCGGTGACTACCCCAACCAGGGCCAATCCAATCGTGCAAACGAATGACAGCTTCATCCGGTAAACTTCCCCTTGAAAAGATGGATTTCGTGCTGTACGTCTGCCCATGGGCGGCGCACTTGGTATCTGACTTCAGCCTTTTCTATCGGCCATTCCGCGAAAAACCTGTAGTTCTTCCCCGCCAGTTTGGCTACTATGGCATACACTCCGGTTCGCCAATGTGACCAAGATCACGGAAAACTCAATTTGTTGAGACAAAACACACTTCAGAGAACGGCCTCAAACCTGCCTTGATTGCCTGTCTTGCCCGCCTGTTTCGGCCCCCGTTCGAGCGAGCTTTTTCAAACTATACAGTCAGAGGGCCCAATTTGAAATGCCTCGAAAGCGCCACAAACCTCAAAGATTCCTAGAATTGGGTGCGGCGCATGAAGGCGGGAACGTCCAGATCCCGCGGCTGCTCCTCGTGGCCCTCGGAAAATAACGACGCAGGCCTGGGCGTTTTGCTCCCCCGGTATGGCCCTGCCGTTCACGCCTTCGCCAACTTCCGCAGCGTAATCCCGTGACTGACGAGCGGCTCCATTCTCTTCGGCTATCCTGGAAAATTGAGGCATCTCCGGCTGCGGCCTGCCTTCCTCACGGGCCTCATTGCGCTCTCTCTCAAACGCCGTGTCAGCTTCGACGACAGCCATTGAAGACTCGGCGATAGTGACAGTGGTTGCTACAGCCAGCCTCGATGACGAGATAAAGATCGCCTCATCCGCTGCTGCGTTCTCGGCTTCCTCGTCCTCTTCCTCGCTTTGGAACGGGCGCGGACCGGGCGCGGGCTCCGGCGGAACGGCTCTCTCGCGGAGCCAGTTGCTGGGCGCCTCGACGGGCACCGAGACCAGAGGCACCGAAACCACGGGCGCCTCTTCGACGCTCAACATGCGGGCGCGCCGTTCCGGCATCTGGTCGCGGAAGCCGGTGGCGATCACGGTGATCTTGACCTCTTCGCCCATCTTCTCGTCGAGCACCGCGCCGAAGATGATGTTGGCGTCTTCGTGCGCAGCCGACTGGATGAGCGACGAGGCCTCGTTCACCTCGGAGAGCTTGAGCGAACTGGAGCCGGTGATGTTGATGAGGATGCCGCGCGCGCCGTCGATAGCGCCGGCTTCAAGCAGCGGCGAGGCCATGGCGGCCTGCGCCGCTTCAATGGCGCGATTGGCGCCCGAGCGGACGGCCGTGCCCATCACCGCGTGGCCCATGCCCGCCATGGTGGTCTTTACGTCGGCAAAGTCGCGGTTGATGATGCCCGGAATGGTGATGATGTCGCAGATGCCCTGCACGCCCTGGCGGAGCACGTCGTCGGCGATGCGGAAACTCTCGAAGAAGCCGGCGTCCTTGGCCACCGCCAGCAGCTTCTCGTTGGGAATCACGATCATGGTGTCGACGCTCTCGATCAGTTCCTTGAGGCCGCGCTCGGCCTGCTGCAGGCGGCGCTTGCCTTCAAAGGCAAAGGGGCGCGTGATGACGGCGACGGTGAGGATGCCCATTTCGCTGGCCAGCGAGGCGATGACCGGCGCGGCGCCGGTGCCGGTGCCGCCGCCCAGGCCGGCGGTGACAAAGACCATGTCCGCGCCTTCGAGCGCTTCGATGATCTTCTCGGAGTCTTCAAGCGCGGCGCGGCGGCCCTACGTCGGGATTTGCGCCCGCGCCCAGGCCGAGCGTGAGCCGCACGCCGAGCTGGAGCTTGACCGGAGCCTGCGACAGCTTGAGCGCCTGCACGTCGGTGTTGGCGGCGATAAACTCCACGCCTTCCATGTGCGCCTGGATCATGCGGTTGACGGCATTGCCGCCGCCGCCGCCCACGCCGATGACCTTGATGCGGGCGCCGCGCACCGGTTCGTCGTGATATTGAATGCGCATCTCTCCGGCTTCGTTTCTCTGCTGTTCCATCTCGGTCTGGGCCTCCTGGTCCGTGGGTAGTTTCTCTTGCTGCTAGAAACTGGCTGCAAACATGGCGCGCAGTTTGGCGCGCAGACTGTTGTCCTCCGCCGCCCGGGTCACGCGCGTGCGGTGCGCATATAAAAGCATGCCGATGGCTGCGGCAAAACCGGGGTGAACCAGCTCACCGGGCATATGCGACAGACGCACCGGCAATCCCGTTCGTGCCGGGACCCGCAACTGGCTCTCCGTTACATCGAGCATGCCGGGCAGCATGGCTCCGCCGCCGGTCAGCACGCATCCTGCGCCCAGGGCTTCCACCACACCGCCCTGGCGCAGGCTCTCTTTCACGAAATACATGAGCTCGCGCGCGCGCGGCTCCAGAATCTCGGCAATCATGCGCAGACGCAGCATCTGCGGCTGCGGGTTGGCGATCTCGATCTCCGCCTGCTGCGGCACGGCCGTCACCACGGCGTTGCCATACTGGCGCTTCAGTTCCTCGGCCTGGGCCACGGGCATTTGCAGGCCGATCGCCAGGTCGTTGGTAAAGTGCGCGCCGCCGATGGGAACCGACGCCGTGTGCGCCACCGCGCCCTCGAAAAAGACCACCAGGTCGCTGGAGTGGGCGCCGATATCGAGCAGGCACACGCCCAGTTCGCGCTCGTCGGCCGAAAGCGTGCCTTCGGCCGACGGCAATCGACTCAAGAACCGCTTCGGTGACTTCGAGGCCGGCGCGGTTGGCGCAGGTGACCGTGCTTTGCAGCGCGCTGCCGGAGCAGGTGGCGATGTGCAGATCCACCTCAAGCCGCGCGCCCACCATGCCCACCGGATCGAAGATGCCGGGCTGCTCGTCGAGAATGAACTGGCGCGGCAGCAGGTGCAGAATTTCGCGGTCGGGCGGCCGCGCAACGGCGCGCGCCCGCTCCACGGCGGTGCGCACATCGTCGCGCGTAATCTCGCGCATGCGGTTGCCCAGCTCGAATCCGCCGTTGGTGTTGAGGCCGCGAATATGCGGCCCGCCCACGCCCACCACGCACTCGTCAATGTTGATGCGCGCCAACCCGTTCCGCCTGCTCGTTGGCGGCCCTCACCGCCTTGGCTGCCGGCGCCAGCTCGGCGATCAGCCCCTTGCGCATTCCCGCCGATTCCACCACGCCGTGGCCGCGATAGCGCGGAACGCCTTCATTCAGGTCGGCTGCCAGCACGCGCGTCCATGCGCTGCCGATGTCCAGCACCACGATCAGGTTGTCCTGCTTCTGGGTCATCGCGCTCACTGGCCTTCTGCCGCTGACGGGCGCGCTTGCGGGGGATGGCTTCTGCCTGTTCAAGTTCGAGCGCGGCCGATTTGGCCTGCGCGTGCTTCTTGTCCTGGGCGGCCTTGGTCCTGGCTGCGGCCGCCTTCGCCTTCGTGGAACTGCTGCTTAGCAGTCTTCGTTTCCGGCTTTGCTTTGGCGCTCTTGTCGGGCGCGTCCTTGCCCGTTGCGGCCTTTTGTGCCCCATTGCCTGCGGCCAGCTTCGCGCCACCCTGCGATGCCGCTCCGTCGCCGGAAGGCTTTGCGCCGTCGACTGAGTCCGCAGCCGGTCTGGGTCTGCCGCCGCTCCTGAAGCCATCTCCAGCACCACCTGCTGGTCGTAGCGCAGATCGACCGCGGCCAGCTTCGGATACTGCTGCCGCCACTCCGCGATGTGCGCCTTGTAGCGCTGGTAGCGCTCCAGGAAATGGTCTTCGCCAAAGTGCGCCAGGATGTCGGCGCCCTGCTCGGGCATCAGCACGCGCGCATCTTCGGGATCGGTGAGGTCGATCTCGGAGATCTGCTCGGAAAAGTGCTGGCCGTTGGCGTCCAGCTCCGCCATCAGGCGCCCATAGACGGCCATGCGCGCCTTGCGCGAGCGCGGCGGGTCGCCGGCGTCGATGCCGGTGACCACCGGAAACGAATAGTGATGCTGCGGCCATGGTGGCGGCCGGCATGTCGAGCAGAACTCCGTTGGCGTCGACCAGGCCGATCTGCTGCCCATGGCGGGTAAAGGCACCGGCTGCCGCTCCACCACGTAGACGCGAATCTGATCGGGGAGCAGGCGCATGACCGTGGCATGCTCCACCCAGGGAATCGCCTCCAGTTGCCTGCGCCGCTCGCCGAGGGGAACAAAAAAGATGTTGCGCCCGATGTCTTCGCCGAAGACCGGCAGCATCTGCGCGCGGCTCACTTCGGTGAGGCCGGTGGCCTGGATGTGGCTGGTTCCGTGCGATGCGGAAGCGCGCGTCGCGTTCGAGATAAGTTTTGGCAAGATCGCACAGTGTCGTCGATGCGGCCAGAACAACCAGGGCGCCGAGGGCAAGAAACACGCGTCCCGCTGTGCTCGCGGGCCACCACCATCGGCCGCGCGCAGAGCCGGAAGTTCCCCGATCTGAGCGTGGAGCGTCGTCGCCGTCCGGGTCCTCGCATTTCCAGCGGCATGCCGGGAAGCGCGACGCCCCGTTCGGGGCACACCCTGCTGCACGCGCCGGAAGCGGGACTCCGCGGGCGCTTCATCCTCCCAGACGAGAGGCCGGGATGTAGTATTGCCTTGATTCATCACGCCTGAGCAGGGTCGTGAGAGTCGCCAGATTTCACTATAGCCCGGGCTCCTGTAGACAATTTCCGCCGGAAAGTCAGGGGGAATCCGCGGGGTTACGTGGAGAAGCCTATTCGGTCTGACGGCAACGGGCTGTCCGATATAACGCTTTACATATGACACGTAACGTTATACGATGATGGCAGATGATTCAGAGCTTCAAGGACGACGACACCAAGGAGCTCTTTGAAACGGGCGTAAGCAAGCGCTGGGGGAGCATCCTGGTTGTTGCGCGTCGCAAGCTGGACCAGATTGAATCGGCCATTCGTCTGGACGATTTGCGGATCCCGTCAGGCAACCGCCTGGAAGCATTGAAACGGGATCGCGCCGGACAACACAGCATCCGGATCAACGATCAATACCGCATCTGCTTTGCCTGGAAAGTTGACGGAGCTCACGAAGTTGAAATCGCGGATTATCACTAGCAGCAAATGCAAATGGAGTGGAGCACATGACAGTTAACAGATCTGCTTCCGGATGGAATCTTCGAAGAGTCAGCACGCATCCCGGCGAGATGTTGCGCGAAGAGTTTCTCATTCCCCTCGGCATCACGCAGAATTCTCTTGCGTTGAAAATCCGTGTGCCCGCAACACGCATCGGCGACATTATCCACGGCAAGCGTGCGATTACTCCTGATACCGCACTGCGCCTTGCCCGCTTCTTCGGAAATAGCCCGGAGTTCTGGCTGAACCTTCAGCAGATGCACGATCTGTCAAAAGCCCGCCTCGAATTAAACAAAACGATTGAGCGGGATGTGGAGGCGTACGCTGGGGCTTGATCCCGTCTAGGCCGCTTCCAGTGCCGCCAGTATCTGCGGAGCCAAATGGCTAACGCTGCCTGCGCCGAGGGTCATAATCAGGTCGCCTTCTCCAGCCCGCGCGGCAACCGCTGCAACGGCCGCGGGGAAATCGGCAGCGAATTCAACCCGCGGACCCACAATCTTTTCTGCCAGCCGCTGGGCCGTCACGCCGGGAATCGGCTCCTCGCTGGCAGCATAGATGGGCAGCACGAGCACCGTATCCGCATCCCTGAACGCGCCGCTGAACTCGTCCATCAGATCGAGAGTGCGGGTGAACCGGTGCGGCTGGAAGACGACATGAATCTTCCGGTGACCGCACTCGCGGGCGGCGGCCAGCGTGGCGCGAATCTCCGTGGGATGGTGGCCGTAGTCGTCGACCACTGTAACCCCGCGCGCGATGCCGCGAAGCTGAAAGCGCCGGTCCACGCCGCGAAAGTGACCGAGACCCTCGGCAATCTTCCCGGCGGGAACCTCGAGCTGGCGCGCAATGGCCACGGCCGCAGTCGCATTCAAGACGTTGTGGCGTCCCGGCACATGGAGCTCGAACGGACCCAACGGTCCTGTTGGCGCATTGACGAGAAAGCGCGCAAACCGCCCTGGCTCGGACTCGAGAAACTCCAGCCGGTAGTCGGCCTCCGCCTCTTCTCCGTAGGTGAAGACGCGCCGCCGCACGCGGGGCAGAATCCCTTTGAGCAGCGGGTTGTCGATGCAGGCGGTCACCGCACCATAGAACGGCACGCGGTCCATGAAGTCGAGAAACGCGCGCTCCACGTCGGCCATGTCGTGATAGCAGTCCATGTGCTCGCGGTCGAGATTTGTAACAACAGCCAGGATCGGTGAGAGCTTGAGGAAGGAGCGGTCGCTCTCGTCGGCCTCGGCGACCAGGTATTGCGTAGTCCCGAGGCGCGCGTTCGAACCCAACGCATCCACGCGCCCGCCCACGACCACAGTGGGGTCCAGGCCCCCGGCGGCCAGCACGGAGGCAACCATTGAAGTCGTTGTCGTTTTTCCATGCATGCCGGCAATCGCGATGCCGTACTTGAGCCGCATCAACTCGGCCAGCATCTCCGCGCGCTGGATGACGGGAATCTTGCGCACGTGCGCTTCAACGACCTCGGGGTTTGCCGCCCCGACTGCGGAACTGGTAACCACAACAGTGGCTCCGGCCACGTGCCCGGCCTCGTGGCCTTCATAGATCGTCGCGCCCAGTTGGGCCAGGCGATCGGTGACCGGACTTCGGCGCAGATCGCTGCCGGAGACCTTTATGCCCAAATTCAGCAGAATCTCGGCGATGCCGCTCATGCCGATGCCGCCGATACCAATGAAGTGCGCGTGCTGTGAAGTTGCAAACATGGTGGATGAAGAATCAGTGTAACAGAAGGCGGGTTGCGGCCTGCAGGTTTCAGACATTCAGTCTTCACTGTTGCGGCAATGAGTACTCAAGATCGTAAAAATGCTGGCCGTTTTCAATCTTGATCGTGAACGTGCCTGCAATGCCCTTCAACTCTCCGGTTCCCGAGCCCGGCACAACGACGACCGACATTTTTAGCCCGCCCTGATCCATCGTCGCCGCGTGTTGCAGGGCGAAGCTGCCGTGCTTTCCACCGAGCGTTCCGGTAACGACCTCGATGGCGACGTATCCCGCGGCGCCTTGCTTGGGATCGCCGCCACTGAACATCTCCCCTTTGGTTGTCGCCTCAAGATCGCCGTGGATCTCCTTGTCGATGGAATAGCGGCCGAGGCCCTCGGCGGGCGCGGGTGTGAGGGGTTGAATCTTCACGGTGAAGGTTCCGTGTGCGTGGCGGGTCATGGCAGTCTCCTTTTGCTGTGAGAGTGCAAGCGATGCGAGCAACCAGAAGGCAAGGGCGATTGGAGCAACGAGTCGCATTGAAAAGAGATTACTAGAGGCACGGCCAGGCGCGATTGCGGGCCGTCAAAACAGGGCAATCCATCCCCGTTTTGCAACACAAAATCCAGGGAAAGTTGCGCCACTTTATTTTCCGCCGGGAGCCGCAACCTTTCTAACTGCAGGTGTTTAGACAGGACATGACCGGCTCGACCGGGGAGGCGGAAAGAGACAAGCCTCCAACCGGAAGGGGGCCGGGCCGGGCGGCGGTTTCCGATCATGGACATTGAAACCGCCGACCGGCTGGAACGGAGGCGTTATGGGCAGCATGAAGAACTGGATGTTGGGTGCGGCGGTTCTGGCAGGTGCAGGGGGTCTGGGAGCTGTTCCAGCCCAGGCAGCCGAGTTTGGAATTTACGTACGCGGACCGGTAGCCTACGTTCCACCTTGCCCGGGACCGGGCTACGTCTGGACCGCCGGCTATATGTCCGGCGGCTATTGGATTCCCGGACGCTGGATACTCGGCGGTTATGATCGCGACCGCTTTTTCCGGCGCGATTTCGACCGGGACAACCGGGGCAGGAACTTTGACCGCGACCGCAACCGCTCCCGCGACGACTACCGGGACCGGGATCGCGACCGGGATCATGATCGCTTCCACAGGTAGTTCGCGCCACTCTGCCCTGGATTTCTGCGTCATTGCCTCATTCTGCGGCCTCTCCCTGGTGGAGAGGCCGTTCTTTGCCGGTTTGGCTTTTTTGGACCTCTTGTCCCGTCGCCCATTCGATCGCCAATCCATACCCATTTGCATTTCAAAGGACTCCGGCGGCTCTCCAATCGATTCCTCGGACATCTAACGTTGCATAAGGGGGAAAAGGGCCCGGAAAAGGCCGGTTTTGTTTAGACGATTTTTGGGGACAAATCTTACAGGGTTACCGCAACTAAATTGGGTTAAAGTTGTTTGAAAAGGTATAAGCCGGTTGGGCGAAGAACCCAAGCACCGGCAAGTGCTGAGAAATTGGCTCGCGCCCCGATTCCCAGATCCGGAACGAGCAGGACGATGCAGCACGAGGAGGAAGTCATGCGGAGTTACCGCCTGGTTCTGTTAGCAATGCTCCTGGCTCTGCCGTTCGCGGTGGCGGCCAATGCTCAGGTTGGCGTTGGCGTTGGCGTTGGGGTCGGCCCTGCTGTTGCCGGTCCCGACGATTATGCCTACGATTACGGCCCGCCCGTGTGCGATTGGGGCTACTACCCTTACTATCCCTATGCCTGCGCTCCTTACGGGTATTACGGCCCGCAGTACTTCTACGGCGGCGTCTTCATCGGCGTTGGCCCCTGGTACGGATGGGGTTGGCGGCACGGATGGGGCGGCTACGGCTACCGCGGCGGATACGGCTACGGGCGGGGCGGATTCGCCTACGGCGGACGAGGCGGATATGGCACTCTTGGCCATGGCGGCGGATATGGCTACGGAAACCGTGGCACGTTTGCCGGACGTCAACCCTATGCCGGCGGACGGGTGGCCGGCGGTTACGGCGGTTCGGCACGCTCCTTTAACGGAGGCGGCGCTCGGGCCTACAGTGGCGGCGGAGCCCGCGGCTTTAGTGGTGGGGCTCGCGGCTTCAGCGGTGGCGGCGGTGGCTTCCACGGCGGCGGCGGTGGCGGCTTCCATGGTGGTGGGGGCGGTGGCGGATTCCACGGCGGCGGAGGCGGCGGTCATGGTGGCGGCGGTCACCGGTAATTCAATCGGGATCAGTGAAAAAGGCCCGTCTGCTTCGGCAGACGGGCCTTTATTCTTCCTATCGAACCAGGCAGCTCAATCAGGGCATCCACATTTGTAGCCGCGTAATGGACGGCCTCTATCCTGCCAGCGAAGCAAGAAGGCCGGCGATCCGTTCGGCAGCACCCGGATGAGCCTGCGTTCGCGCCGCAGCGGACATGGCGGCCAGGCGATCCATATTGACGAGTAGGCCTGTCAACTCGTCCAGCAACCGGCCCGGCACGTCGAGTTCCGGCTCCTGGAGCATGACCGCGGCTCCGGCAGCCACCATGGCCTCGGCGTTGCGGCGCTGATGCTCGTCGGCGGCGGCAGCGAAGGGAACCAGCAAAGCAGGCTTCCCGGCCGCGGCCAGTTCGGCCACCGTGGATGCCCCGCTGCGCGACAGCACCAGGTGCGCCTCGCTAAAGCGCTTCGGCATGTCGTCAAAAAAGGGAAACACCTGCCAGCGCTGCGGATCGGCGCCACTGGCGGTGTAGGCAGCCTGCGTAGCCTCGAAATGATTCGCGCCGGACTGATGCAGAACCGTCAGCCCAGGAACCGCATCGAGCAGCGCGGCAATAATCCCAGGCAGGTGGGTGTTGAAGATGCGCGCCCCCAGAGAACCGCCAAAGACCAGCAGGCGAGGCGCCGTGCCGGTGGGCGGTTCGATAGTGAAGAACCCAGGGCGCACAGGAATCCCCGTGACCTCGCAGTTCTTGAACCAGGCGCAGGCTGAGGGAAAGTTGACCGCTGCGGCCTGCACTCGTTTGCCCACCAGCCGGTTGGCGAGCCCCGGCATGGCATTCGGTTCAAAGACCATGGTCGGCGCCTTCAAGAGCAGCGCCGCCGCCATGGCCGGGCCCGATGCGTAACCGCCCACGCCGAAGACAACCCCGGGCTGAAATTCACGAATCAGCCGCTTGCACACGCTGATGCTGCGCGGCAGTTGCAGCATGGTGCGCAACCGGGTCAGGAGCGACACATTCTTGAGCTGACCCACATCGATCAGGCGCAGGCTGAATCCGGCCTCCGGAACCAGTCGCGTCTCCAGGCCCCGCGCCGTGCCGACAAAAAGGACCTCGGCCCCGTGACGCTCGACCAGCGCGCGAGCGACCGCCAGGGCTGGAATCACGTGGCCGCCGGTACCGCCCCCGGCAATCAGAACGCGCAACTTTTCCAACTCAATCGACCTTGCTTGAAATGTTGAGCAGAATGCCGATGCTGGCCAGTGTGAAGAACAGCGAGGAACCTCCGGAGGAGATCAAGGGCAGCGGAATTCCCTTGGTTGGCACCAGCGAAAGAACCACGCTGATGTTGAAGAAGGCCTGCAGCAGGATGCTGGTCGTAATTCCGAAGGCGACCAGGCGGGCAAAGGGATCCTGGGCGCGAAATGCGGTGCGCAGACCGCGCACGCCGATGAACGCGAAGAGCAGCACGATGGCGAAGGCGCCGAGGAACCCAAGCTCCTCGGCGATGTTGGCAAAGATAAAGTCGGTGGGGGCCTCAGGGAGGAAGAAGAGCTTCTGCATGCCTTCCATGAAGCCGCGGCCGGTGACCCCGCCGCTGCCCACGGCGATCAGCGACTGGCAGACATGATAGCTGGCGGCCGGGATCGGCTTGGCATCGCAGTTGGGATGGAGGAAAACCAGAATGCGCTGAAAGCGCCAGGGGACGAAGACAAGCAACGCAGCCAGGGGCGGCAACGCCGCGCAAACACCGGCGAACAGATACTTCCACTCCATGCCGGCCAGGACGAGCATGATGGCCGCCACGCCGAACAATACAAGGGCCGTGCCCAGGTCGGGCTGAAATACGATGAGAACGATAAAGACCACGGGCATAACGATCGCACTCAACAGTGTGTGCGTCAGATCCCGCATCTTGTCTAGCCGGGAGTGCAGGAACCAGGCCAGAAACAGAACCAGCACGGGCTTGGCGATCTCCGATGGCTGAAAGGTGAAGTGCCCGCCAAAGCGAATCCAGCGATGCGTGTTGTGCGAGCCGGGAATGAAATACACCAGCACCAGCAGCAGCGTGGTAACGCACAGGGCCAGATAGATGAAGCGTGGCGAGTTGTAGAAGCTGTAGTTCACGCGCGTGAGGAGCGACATGAACAGCACGCCGGCCAGCGCCCATCCTGCCTGTCTGCCCAGATCGGTAAACTCGGAGTGAAAGCGCGCTTCAGCCACCACCGCCGATGCGGAGAAGACCATCGCCAACCCCACCACAACCAGCACCAGCGTGGCGCTGAACATCCATTTGTCTACCCCAACGCGCGCAGGCATTACTTCCATCCCCTCCGTTCGCTGACAAGTGCCTTGAAGACGCGACCGCGATGCTCGTAGTTTTCGAACTGGTCAAAGCTGGAGCAGGCCGGCGCCAGCAGCACCACTTCGCCGGGGTGGGCCGCGCCCGCCGCGGCGTTCACCGCTTTGTCGAGCGTCTCGCAGGAATGGATTGAAACCATTCCGCGCAGATGCGACTCAATCTTGGCCGCCGCGGAACCGATGGTGTACACCGCGCTCACCCGCTCGCGCAGCAATGGCGACAACAGCGTGTAGTCGGAGTTCTTGTCTTTGCCGCCCAGAATGAGATGAACGCCCGAAGAGAACGCGGCAATCGCCTTGGCCGTTGCATCCACGTTGGTGGCCTTGGAGTCGTTGTAGTACTCGACGCCGTTCACCGTGGCCACATATTCGAGCCGGTGCTCCACGGCCTGAAACTTCTCGATAGAGCGGCGAATTGCCTCCGCCCCCACACCGGCCAGCCGCGCCGAAACCACCGCGGCCAGCACGTTCTCAACATTGTGTGTGCCTTTCAAGCGGAATCCCGCTCAGCGGCATCACTTGTTCGATCTCCGCGCCCTTCGAGGCCCGGTAAACCACGAAGCCATTCTGAAGCCAGGCCCCCTGCCCTACCTCATTCTCGACGGAAAACCAGTAGACCCTGGCCTTCAAGCGGGGCGCTGCATCGGCGGTTGGCGTGTTGTCGGCGTTCAGCACCGCGAAGTCGTTCTCGTCCTGCGCGGCAAAGATCCGCTCTTTGGCGCGCGCATAGTTTTCAAAAGTGCCATGCCGGTCAAGATGGTCGGGAGTAATGTTCAGGATGACTGCAATCGTTGGGCGGAACTCGATGGTGCTTTCAAGCTGGAAACTGGAAACCTCGAGCACCGACCAGGTGTCGTTCGTACTTTCGTCGATCAGCCCAACCACGGGCACACCGATGTTGCCGCCCACGAGTGTGGGAAGTCCGGCGTCACTCAGTATCTCGCCCAGCAGCGCGGTGGTGGTGGTCTTTCCGTTTGAGCCGGTAATCGCCAGTATCCTGCCCTTCAGGAAGCGCGCCGCCAGTTCCAATTCGCCGATCACCTCGCAGGCCGAAGCCTCTCACCTGCACCAGCTCCGGCGTATCCAGCGGCACGCCCGGGCTTACCACGATCAGGTCCTGACGCCGGAAGGTTAGCAGCCCATGCCCGCCGGCCTCCACCATGATGCCCTCTTCGAGCAGCGCCGGGATATCTTTGGCCAGCGCCTCGGCGCTGCGCACGTCGGAGACGGTTACCTGCGCACCCTGGCGGCGCAGAAACAGGGCCGCCGCCAGACCGGATTTCCCCAGCCCCACAACCAGAACTTTTTTGCCTTTGAGCTCCATCATAATGGGTTTATCTTAAGGCTTTCGCGGCTTCCTTTCGGTGATTAGAAGAATCGTCCATTCATAACGACAAACTGAGGCAATCGTTTTCGCAGCTCATTTCATTTCAATTTTTCTTCGGACTTCGACGCCATCCACCTCGCCCAGTGGCCGAAACAGGCAGTCGAATTCAACTGCCGACACATTGTCCTTGCCGTGATACCCCACCGGCTGAATCTGCGCGGGAACAAAGCCCATCTCGGCCATGAACTTCAGCGCCTCGTGGAACTGCCACTCTTCGTCGTACACATGAATGATGGGTAGTTCCATCAAGATGCCCATCATGCGCGGAATTGTCTGCCGCCCGCCTTCAATTACCTGCCGTTCGTAGCCCTGGGTGTCAATCTTCAGAAGAATTCTCCCGGAGAGCCGGGCCGCAACTTCGTCGAGAGTGTGAATCGCGATCTCTTCGTTGTGGTCGACTGCCATTCGACTGTCGTGTAGCCCCGCGGTACTGGCCGTCTTGAGAATCGAGCTGAAAACGGTAAGTTCGGATACATGAAGAACGGCCGAGCCCGAAGCCGAGCCCAAACCGCAATGGTGGACCTGCCAGTTGCCATCGGCCGCCGCCTTGCTGGAGAGGGCCTGAAATGCCGATGCAATCGGTTCAAAGGAAACAATCCTGCCCCGGTACCCGCCCGCTCGTAGAGATTCGCCGAACTGGCCGATGTTCGCTCCAACATCGATCACCAGGTCGATCTGGCGGTCTTCGATAAAGTCGATCAGATCCCGCACCCGGCGCCTGCCGAGATGGATGATCCCGAGGCGCTTGTATGCGGCCCTAATCATGCGATTCACTTGATCCCTACCCCTTTTGCCTCTACTCCTGATTGTGCACCGGACTGGGCTCCTGCGGGCCTCGTCTACCGCAGTTTGAGCGTGGTGAGTGCAAACAATGCAAACACCAGGGCGCTGATCCAGAAGCGGACAATGATCTTCGACTCACTCCATCCCAGCTGCTCGAAGTGATGATGCAGCGGCGCCATCTTGAAGATCCGCTTTCCATTGCGCAGTTTGTAGCTGCCCACCTGGAGCATTACGGAAAGTGCCTCGACAATAAAAATTCCGCCGATGAACGGCAGCAGCAGTTCCTGGCGAATGATAATCGCAACCGTTCCAATGGCGCCGCCCAAAGCCAGCGATCCGACATCTCCCATGAAGATTTCGGCTGGATGGGCGTTATACCAGAGAAACCCGATGGAAGCGCCCACCATCGATCCGCCAAAAACCGTGAGCTCCGCCACTTTGGGCATATGCTGCAATTCCAGGTAGTCGGCAAAGACCACGTTGCCGCTCACGTAAGTAAGCACGGTAAGCGCGCCTGCGGCAATGATGGTGCAGCCAATGGCCAGCCCGTCCAGGCCGTCGGTCAGGTTTACCGCATTCGAGGATCCCACCAGTACAAACACGATAAAGACCACGAATGGCAGAAATGCCAGGAACCCCAGATGCGGAATCCCGCCGAGCCAGTGCCAATGCAGGTCCGGGCGCCAGCTTTTGATGAATGGCACGGTCAGTTGGGTTGCGAACATTCTGAATTGCGACAGCACCACCAACGCGACGCCAACCGCAACCGCTGCCAGCCCTTGCCACAGAAGCTTGGCTCTCGCCGTCAGCCCCAGGCTTCGCCGCTTGACCACCTTGATGTAATCGTCGGCGAAACCGATGGCTCCGAAGGCAAGCGTGGAGAAAACCGCGATCCAGACCAGCGGATTGGCCGGATCGGACCAGAGCACCGTGGGCAGCAGGATTGCGATACAAATCAGCACGCCGCCCATGGTGGGCGTGCCCGTTTTCTTCAGGTGCGACTGGGGCCCGTCTTCGCGCACGAACTGGCCGATCTGGAACTCGCGCAGCTTTTGAATCACATAGGGCCCGATAAAAAGCGCGATCATCAATGCCGTCAGCGAGGCGAATGCCGTGCGAAACGTGAGGTAACGGAAGATCCGGAAAGGGTGAAAGAACGGAAACAGCTTTTCGTAAAGCAGCCAGTAGAGCAAGGAGCCTCCCATGCCGGACCAAGGCGGGTTTTAGGTTGATTCTACAAGGAGGGCGGCACGAAGACAGTTCAGGGAGTGTGCGAAAATTTCCGCCGAGACCTAGAAAGTCAACCAGCGCCCGGTCGACGGCCGGACTTGCCGCATCTCTTGAGATATGACATGATATATCTCAGGAGGGGCGGCAATGGCACAGGTGGAAAAAGCTCGCGTATTCATGAGTGGGCGCAGCCAGGCGGTCCGCATTCCCGCTGAGTATCGGTTCACCTCGAAAGAGGTCTACATTCGCCGGGACCCGCGCAGCGGCGACCTGATTCTCTCCCAGGCGCCGGGCAATTGGGAAGACGTATATGCCGCCCTAGACAAGGCTGGCTTTCCCGAAGACTTTCTGGCAGACCGCAATCAGGGACCGGCACAAGAGCGCGACGAGTTATGAGCCGGCTGTATATGCTCGACACCAACACGGTCAGCTATATCGTGAAAGGCAAGTCGCCAGCAGCCCGAGCCAGACTCGCGGCACTCGGAGCGGACGAGTCCGCCTGCATTTCAATCGTAACGGAATTCGAACTGGAGTTTGGTCTTGCCAAGAGGCCCAACGCCGACGAACTTCGCCACGCGCTTCGCGGCTTTCTGGCCCGCATACGGGTTCTTCCGCTGGGATCGGCAGAAGCGCGTGCGTACGGGCAACTGCGCGTGAAACAGGAAGCCGCCGGTCGGCCCCTTGAAAGCATGGATATGTTGATCGCTGCTCACGCCATCGCGGTAGGCGCAATCCTTGTAACCAGGGATGGAGTATTCAATCACGTCCCCGATCTCGCTGGAAGAGAGAACTGGGCGAGCGATCTCGTGATTTGAGAGCAGCCCCAAACTAAGAATTAATTACCTAGTTATCCACAATTTGCCCTAGTTTTGCAGCAATTCTCGAGCCAAACTCCTGAGCCAATGTCGGGAATGCACACAAAATACAAGATATTGTGGTTTTTTGTTGACATGTACCATAGACAGCGGTATTTTTTCATCTGCTGCCGACCCTTTTTAGGGCACGGAAAACGCCGCCCGAAGGCGGCGTTGGTCAACAGATGATACTTGCTAACCCTGATAAGTTCTTCCAGTATCGCCTGCTCCGGCACCCATGGTGATGGGTGCAAGCTGATTTGAGCCGTAGTTTGCTTCGCTTGCCTCTTCACTGTCAACGAAATAATGTTGCGGTCACTCGCAACCTAACCATTGAAGGAGAAGAAATGGCGACAAGCACGCAGTACGGCCATACAACGCTTAGCGCGATCTGGACAAAGGCTCAGATCGTTCAAGGCCACGACGCCAACGTATACCGCAAAGACAGCTATGGAGCTTGGATTGCCTGGAATCAATACGGGCAGACTTCTCAGTATGGTTGGGAAGTAGACCATATTATTCCTCTCGCCCGGAACGGTTCAGAGGCGTTGAGCAACTTGCAGCCACTCCAGTGGGAGAACAATCGCAAAAAAAGCGACAACCGCTGGTAGTCAATCTGGAAGACCTCCTGCTTTGTTTTCGCAGAAGGTCTTCCGGCCACTTTCCTACCTGTTCTTCGCCACTTCTTCCACCGTCACCGGATCGAGGAACGGCATGGCCGCACGGAGCTTCTTGCCGACAATCTCGACGGGATGCTTGGCTTCGGCTTCGCGGAACGCCAGAAACTCCTTGCGCCCCGAGTTCTGGTCGGCGAGGAATCGCTTGGCAAAGCTGCCGTCCTGAATCTCGTTGAGGATCTGCTTCATCGCCTTCTGGCTCTCCTCGTTGATGACGCGCGGACCGCTCACATAGTCGCCCCACTCGGCGGTGTCGGAAATCGAGTAGCGCATGTACGCCAGGCCGCCGCGATAGATCAGATCGACGATCAGCTTGAGCTCGTGCAGCACTTCGAAGTAGGCGCTCTCCGGCTGATAGCCGGCTTCGATCAGCGTCTCGTAGCCCGCCTTGATCAGCGCGCTCACGCCGCCGCACAGCACCGCCTGCTCGCCGAAGAGATCGGTCTCGGTCTCTTCCTTGAAAGTCGTCTCCAGCACTCCGGCGCGCGTGCCGCCGATGCCCTTCAGGTAGCTGAGGCAGAGCGCGTGAGCCTTGCCGGTCGCGTCCTGGTGAACGGCGATGAGGCAGGGAACGCCGCCGCCTTCAGTGAAGACTTCGCGCACGCGATGGCCGGGAGCCTTGGGCGCGGCCATGCCCACGTCGATGCCCGCGCGCAGGAACGATGGTCTTGAAGTGAATGTTGAAGCCGTGCGCGAACATGAGCAGCTTGCCCGCGCTCAGATTGGGTCCAATCTCTTCGGCATAGAGTTTGGCCGCAGTCTGATCGGGAACCAGAACCATCACCACGTCGGCCCACTTTGTCGCCTCGGCAACCGTGACTACTTCGAGGCCGGCCTTCTGCGCCTTGGCGATGGATTTGGAATTGGCGGCCAGGCCAACTTTACCTGGACGCCGGAGTCTTTGAGGTTGAGAGCGTGGGCGTGCCCCTGGGAGCCGTAGCCGATGATGGCCACCTTCTTCGCCTGAATGAGGGAGAGGTCGGCATCGTGATCGTAGTAAGTCTTCGCCATGATTTCTTCTTGTTTTCCTTTTTGCTCGCCAGTCAGGCTCGCTCGGTTAAATTTGGACGGTTAGGAACTATTTCGGAATCTCGCTCGGTCGGATCAGCGGTGCGGAGTCACTCCGGCTCGACCGCTGCTTTGTCCTCCGCACCTTCCTCGACCTGCTCGCGTTCGAGGACATCCATGGCCCGCAGTACGCCGCTGGTGTGGTGGCCGCGGCGCATGGTCATCTTGCCGCTGCGGCAGATTTCGAGAATGCGGCCTTCGTCTTCGCGAAGCACCTCGATGAGGCCTTCGATCTTGCTTTCGACGCCGGTCATCTCGATCATCAGCGACTCCGAAGTGAGATCGACGATGCGGGCGCGAAAGACCTCGACCAGGTCGAAGATTCTGCGAGCGATTGCGCGGCGTGGCGGCAACCTTGATGAGCGCCAGTTCGCGCGTGACCGACGGCGCCTGGGCGATGTCGTCCACATCGACGACATTTTCAAGTTTAAACAGGCTGGCGCGGATGCGATGGCCGGCCTCTGCGGAAGCCTCGCAGACCAGCGTCAGCCGCGACAGCCCCGCGCGCTCGCTGCGCCCCACGGTGAGCGAGTTGATGTTGATGTTCAGACGGCGGAAGAGCGATGCCACGCGCGTAAGCACGCCCGGCAAATCTTCAACGTAAGCGACGAATGTGTGCAGCATAAAGTAGCTCCTAGCTTCCAGCCTCTCAGCTTCCAGCTCTTTGTTCCTGCCTTAATTGCATCCGCCACTCATCTGGAGCGCGAAACGTTAAAAGCTAGAAGCTAGTGGCTAGAAGCTGTCTTACTCACTTGTCGTCCGGTGACTCCACCAGCGGGTCCTTCTCCGGACGGCGGATCATCTCGTGCAAGGCGCTGCCGGCGGGAATCATCGGATAAACCGAGTCTTCCTTTTCGACCATGAAGTTGAGCAGGAACGGGCCTTCGGCGGCGCGCGCTTCTTCAACGGCTGCGGCCACCTCGGCGCGGGTGCGTACCGCGCGGCCGGCAATGCCGTGCGCGTCGGCCAGCTTGACGAAGTCGGGGCTCACCAGCGGCGTGGCTTCGTAGTTGCTCTCGTAGAAAAACTCCTGCCACTGGCGCACCATGCCCAGATAGCCGTTGTTGATGATGGCGATGTTGATCTTGATTTTTTCCTGCACGATGGTCGAAAGTTCGGCCGCCGTCATCTGGAATCCGCCATCGCCGGCAATCACCCAGACTTCCTTCTCCGGGCAGGCGAACTTTGCGCCGATCGCCGCGGGCAATGCGAAGCCCATGGTGCCGAGGCCGCCGGAGGTGATTAGCGTGCGCGGATGCTCGTGGTGGAAGTATTGCGCCTCCCACATCTGGTGCTGGCCCACGTCGGTCACCACGATGGCGTTGCCGCCGGTGATGCGCCACAGGTCGTGCATCACGTGCGCCGCGTAGAGGTGGCCCGAGTCGGGCAGGTTCTTGATGTCGCGCACCGCGGCTGCGCCCTTGCTGGATTCGATGGTCTTGAGCCAGGCGGAACCGTCGCGGCCCGCAACGCGCGGCAGCAGCTCTTCCAGCACTTCGCGCAGATCGCCGACCAGCGCCACATCGACCTTGATGTTCTTGTTGATCTCGGCGGGGTCGACCTCGATGTGAATCTTCTTCGCCTTCAGCGCATAAGTCGCGGTCGTTCCGGTCACGCGATCGTCGAAGCGCATGCCGCATGCGATCAGCAGATCGGCTTCCTGAATGGCGTGGTTCACCCAGGCCTCGCCGTGCATGCCCATCATGCCCAGGTTGAGCGGGTGCGAAGCGGGAAACGCACCCAGTCCCAGCAGCGTAAGGGCCACGGGAATCTGCGCGCGCTCCGCCAGCGTGCGCACCTGCTCCATTGCGCCGGATTCCGAGACGCCGTGGCCGGCCAGGATCACGGGCCGCTTGGCGTTGCGAATCAGTTCGGCGGCATGCGCCAGACCGCTGTCTTCCACGCTCAGCATGGGGTGCGGGCGATAAGGGCGCGGCTTGGCGGCTTCAAAGTCGAAGATCGCCGTGCCCTGTTGCGCGTCCTTGGTAATGTCGACCAGCACCGGACCGGGCCGCCCGGACTTCGCAATCTGGAACGCCTGGCGCAGCGCTTTGGCAATGTCTTCGGTGCGATTGACGAGGAAGTTGTGCTTGGTCACCGGCAGCGTGATGCCGGTGATGTCCACTTCCTGAAACGCATCGGTGCCCAGCACTTTGCTCGAGACGTTGCCGGTGATGCAGACGATGGGAATCGAGTCCAGCATGGCCGTGGCGATGCCGGTGACCAGATTCGTTGCGCCGGGGCCGCTGGTGGCAATGGCCACGCCCACCTTGCCTGAGGCGCGCGCGTAGCCGTCGGCCATGTGCGCGGCGCCCTGCTCGTGGCGCACCAGTACGTGATGAATGGGAAACTTGCGCAGCGCGTCGTAAGCAGGCAGAATGGCGCCGCCGGGATAGCCGAAGACGTCCGTGACGCCCTCGCCCACCAGCGTGGCCCACACAATCTCCGCGCCGGTCAGGCGCGTGGGCGTGGTCAGGTGAGCGTTCATGTTTGGCGTGCTTGATCCGTTCGCGTTCGCTTTGGTCCCCATATAAACTCCTTAAAGAGCTGATTGCCGTATCCAGCCCTGTTCCCTATTCCCTAATCCCTGATTCCCTGCTTCTACGTCGTTGCTCCCTCAGAGCGCTGAGTTGACGCGATCGACATATTTGCGGAAGACGCCTTGGGGCCAGCGCAGCGCCGGGGGCTTGAAGCCCTTCAGGCGCGCCGCGATCTCTTCGTCGCTGATTTCGACATTCAGCTTGCGATTTGCGAATATCGAAGTGGATGATGTCGCCTTCGCGCACGGCGGCGATGGGCCCGCCGACAAAAGCTTCCGGAGCTACGTGCCCGGCCGTGAATCCGCGCGTCGCGCCACTAAAGCGGCCGTCGGTCAGCAGTGCCACATTCGCGCTCAACTCCGCATTCGACGAGATAGCCGCGGTCACCTGCAGCATCTCGCGCATGCCTGGTCCGCCCTTGGGGCCTTCATAACGAATCACCACAACGTCGCCAGGCTTGATGCCTCCAGCCTGCACCACCTTGAAGCAATCTTCTTCGCAATCGAAGACGCGCGCAGGTCCGCGATGCTCGTACTTGCCGGCCGCGGCGATCTTCATCACGCAGCCTTCAGGCGCCAGGTTGCCTTTCAAAATCACAAGGCCGCCATTGGGCTTGATGGGCTTCTCAAAGGTATGAATCACATCCTGGCCGGGCGTCTCTTTGGCGAGAGCGGCTTCTTCTGCGAGCGTCCGTCCGCTGATGGTCAGCGTGGAACCGTCGGCGTGACCGGCATCGATAAGACGCTTGGCCAAGAAGCCGCGAGCCGCCCGCTGCCTGGTAGTCCGACGCAACATATTTGCCTGCCGGGGTCAGCGAACAGATATATGGCGTGCGCTTGCTGATAGTGTCGAAGTCGTCAATCGAAAGTGGAATGCCCATCTCGCGCGCAATGGCCAGCATGTGTAGCACCGCATTGGTCGAGCCGCCGCTGGCGGCCACGCTGGCAATCGTGTTCTCAATCGATTTGCGCGTAATGATCTGCGATGGGCGGCGATTGGCGCGCACCGCATCCATAAGAATGCGGCCCGCTTCGCGCGTGGCGGCGTGCTTTTCTTTCGCTGTGGCGGGAACACCGGAGAGTTGAAGCGGCGAGATGCCGAGAATCTCCCCGCTCATGGCCATGGTGTTTGCAGTGAACTGCCCACCGCATGCGCCCGCGCCCGGACACGCGTTGGCTTCCAGCGCTTCGAGTCCTGCGTCGTCGATTTTGCCGGCAGCGTAAGAGCCGATGCCCTCGAAGACATTCTGAATCGTGATGTCGACACCGTTCAGTTTGCCGGGCGCGATCGATCCGCCGTAGAGCATCATGCCGGGAATGTCGAGCCGGCACAGCGCCATGATGATGCCGGGCATGTTTTTGTCGCAGCCGCCGATGCCGACAAGGCCGTCGAAGAGATTGCCGCGCGCCACCAGTTCAATCGAGTCGGCGATAACTTCGCGCGAAACCAGAGACGCCTTCATGCCCTGCGTGCCCATGGTGATGCCGTCGGAGATGGTGACGGTGTTGAACTCCATCGGCGTTCCGCCCGCCTCGCGAATGCCTTCTTTCAGAGCTTCGGCCACATCGCGCAGATGCACATTGCAGGTGCCGATCTCGGTCCATGTATTGGCGATGCCGATAATCGGCTTGTGCAGATCGTCCTTTTGGAATCCGGCCCCGCGCAGATAAGAGCGCGCTGCAGCGCGGCTGGGTCCCTCGGTCAACGGAATGCTTTGGCGCTTGCCTTCGATGGTCATTGTGCTCGCTTCGCTCGCTAGCTACCAGCTTTTAGCTTATCAGCTTGTTCGTGCTGCGGTTAAGCTTCCTTGCTTCTCAACTCTCAAGCCTTCGCGCTTGCCAGCGTAGCTGCCGAGAAGCAAGCTAGAGAGCTAACAGCTAAGAAGCTGTTATTTCGCTTTCAGCCAGCTTGCTTCGTCGTGCTTTACTTCAAACGTGTCGAGTGCCGCTGCATGACGCAAGGTCAGGCCGATATCGTCGAGCCCTTCGAGCAGACAGAACTTGCGGAAGGGATCCACTTCGAATGTCGCGCTGAATCCGCGGCCGTCGGTCACGGTCTGCGCTTCCAGCGAGACGGTCAGTTGATAGCTGGGAATCGTCTTCGCGTTGTTGAGCAGCTCGGCGACTTGTTCTTCGCTGAGACGGACGAGGACGATGCCGTTCTTGCCGGCGTTGGAAAAAAAGATGTCGGCGAACGTGGGCGCGATTACCGCGCGAAATCCGTAGTCGGAGAGCGCCCACGCGGCGTGCTCGCGGCTCGACCCGCAGGCGAAGTTCTTGCCGGCGATGAGTATTTGAGCGCCCTTGTAGCGCGGGTCGTTCAACTCAAAAGCTGGGTCCGGTTCGCCCGACGCCGTGCGCCGCCAGTCAAAGAACAGAAAGTCGCCGTAGCCGGTGCGCTCGATGCGCTTCAAGAACTGCTTGGGAATAATCTGGTCGGTGTCGACATTTGTGCGGTCGAGCGGCAGGGCCAGTGACGTTAATGTGCGAAAGGGTTCCATTAAGCTTTTACCTCTTCACGTGTTGAATCGTGGACGGGCCAATTGCGAATGTCTACAAAGTGCCCGGCAATTGCGGCTGCGGCGGCCATCTCCGGCGAAACCAGGTGAGTGCGCCCACCGCGTCCCTGGCGGCCTTCGAAGTTGCGGTTGCTTGTGGAGGCGCACCGCTCGCCCGGAGAAAGAATGTCGGGATTCATGCCCAGGCACATGGAGCAGCCAGGCTCGCGCCAGTCGAATCCGGCTTCTTTGAAGATGCGATCGAGGCCTTCGGCTTCCGCGGCGGCCTTGACAGCCTGAGAGCCGGGAACAACCATTGCGCCGACATGGCTGGAGACCTTGTAGCCGGCGGCGATGCGGGCCGCCGCGCGCAAATCTTCGATGCGCCCGTTCGTGCACGATCCGATGAACACGCGATCGATTGCGACCTCTTCGAGCGGCGTGCCCGCTTTGAGATCCATGTACTCGAGAGCGCGCTCAAAAGACCTGCGGTCGAGTTCGTCCGCGGTGGCGGCAGGATCGGGAACCTGCGCCGTCACAGGCGCAACCATTCCCGGACTCGTCCCCCAACTCACATAGGGAACCAGCGTCGCCGCGTCGATGACGAGTTCGCGATCGAACTTCGCACCGGTATCTGTGGGCAGCTTGCTCCACTCTTCAACCGCTTTATCCCACGCCGCTCCCTGCGGCGAGAAGCGGCGATCCTTGAGATACGCGAACGTCGTCGCATCGGGAGCGATCATGCCTGCGCGCGCTCCGGCCTCGATGCTCATATTGCAGACGGTCATGCGGCCTTCCATCGACAGCGCGCGGATCGCTGCGCCCGCATATTCAACCACGCAGCCGGTGGCGCCGTCGGTGCCGATCTGGCCGATGATGGCGAGAATGATGTCTTTCGCGGTAACTCCACGCGGCAACTCGCCCTCGACTGCGATGCGGAAGGTCCTGGGCTTCGATTGCGGCAAGGTCTGGGTTGCGAGCACGTGCTCAACTTCGCTGGTGCCGATGCCGAACGCCAACGCCCCGAACGCACCGTGCGTCGATGTGTGCGAGTCACCGCAGACAATCGTCATGCCCGGCTTGGTGATGCCCAGCTCCGGTCCGATCACGTGAACAATGCCCTGCTCGCGCGAGTTCACGTCGTAGAGCTCGATTCCAAATTCCGCGCAGTTCTTGCGCAACGTGGCGATCTGCGTCGCAGCGATCTGATCAACAATGTTGAGCCGGCCCTCGATCGTCGTTGGCACATTGTGGTCCACAGTCGCGATCGAGCGATCGGGACGGCGCACTTTGCGGCCGGCGAGCCGGAGGCCTTCAAAGGCTTGCGGCGAAGTGACCTCGTGCAGCAACTGCAAATCGATGTAGAGCAGCGTGGGCTCGCCTTCAGGCGCGACCACTACATGCTGCTCCCATACTTTCTCAAACAGCGTCTTTGGTTCGTTACTCATGAAACTCCTCAAGTGCCGGCAACTAGCTTCCAGCTTTTAAGCTATTAGTTTCGGCACGACTCATCCAATCTGTTCTGCTCCGAAGAAAGCCATTCCGAAATTCTTGCCTATACTGCCGTTTGTCTTCGCATGCCGAGCTGAAGCCTGAGAGCTGAGGGCTTCTACGCGCTAACGAGCAGCGTCTTCACCGTCTCCCGCACCTTCGCTCCCATCTCCCGTGTGCCGAGCACGGTCAATCCCTCGGGGTTAGTGCGCGCCAGGTCCTGCGTACGGAAGCCCGCTTCGAGCACCTTGCGCACCGCCTTCACAATTGCGTCGGCCTCGGCATCCAGCGAGAAGGAGTGGCGCAGAAGCATTGCGCCGGTCAGGATGGTCGCCAGTGGATTGGCGATGTTCTTGTTGGCGTGCTTGGGCGCGGAACCGTGGGCCGGCTCATACAAATTGATCTTGCCGCCGACGGTTGCCGAAGGCAACATGCCCAGCGAGCCGGTAATGACTGAAGACTCGTCGGTGAGGATGTCGCCGAATGTGTTCTCAGTCACCACCACGTCGAAGTCGCGCGGGCGCTTCATCAGGTGCATCGACATGGCGTCGACGAACTGGTGCTCCAGCGTCACATCGGGGAACTCCTTGGCCACCTCGATCACTGTGTCGCGCCAGAGCTGCGAGACCTCGAGCACGTTGGCCTTGTCCACGCTGGTCAAAAGCTTGCGGCGCTTTTGCGCCAACTGGAAGGACGTACGCGCCACGCGCTCCACTTCGGCGCGGGTGTAGCGCATGGTGTTGAAGGCTTCGCCCTTTTCCTTGTTCCATCCGCGCGGCTGGCCATAGTAGAGTCCGCCGAGCAATTCGCGAACGAACATGATGTCGGTCCCCTCGATGATCTCCGGCCGCAGAGGGCTATTGACCGTGAGTTCCTTGAAGGCAAAGACGGGGCGCAGATTAGCGAAGCCGCCAAGGGCCGCGCGCAGTCCGAGCAGACCGGCCTCGGGGCGCTTGCTCGCGGGGAGGGAATCGAATTTGTCGTCGCCGACGGCGCCTAAGAATACCGCCTCGGAATCAAGCGCGGCAGCAACGGTATCAGCGGGGAGGGGCGTGCCATCCTGTTCAATCGCCGCGCCGCCGATGCGCTTGTAATCGAGCTGCAACGTGTGGCCGCCGGCCTGCGCCGCCTCTTCGAGAACCGCGATGGCCTGCTCGGTGATTTCAGGGCCGATGCCGTCGCCCGGCGTAACCAGAATCTTCAGTTTCATTCTTAAATTCCTCTCCTCATCTTCAATTGTTGATTGCAATTTGCAATTCATTCAGGGGCAACGAAACGAATAAAGAGGGTCATTCCCCAGAGGGCAAAAGCCCGCTCGTTCTGTTGCGCTTGCGGCACGAACCAAGTCGTGCCCTGTTACAAAGCTCGTTCTTCGAACATGTCGCGATTGAAGCGGCAATCGCAGATCCTTCGACTTCGCGGTGTTAAGGGTGACAGCGCCATTGGTCTAATCAAGCTCTGCGACGGCCTCATGGCGCTTTTCGCGAATCTGGTCGGGCAGCAGGCCCACCAGGTCCTGGTCGTAGATGTTTTTCTTGCGGTCGGCCAGGGCCACAAAACGGTAGTACACATGCTGCAACTCATCACGCGTGAGAGCAAAGCCCATCTGCTCCAGGCGGTGGCGCAAGGCGGCTCGGCCGGAGTGCTTGCCAAGCACCAGGTGCGTCTTGGCCACGCCCACCAGCGTCGGAGTCATGATCTCGTAGCACAGCGGATTTGCCAGCATGCCGTGTTGATGAATGCCGGACTCGTGTGCAAATGCGTTGTCGCCCACTACGGCCTTGTTAGGCGACGGCTTGAAGGTGATGATCTGGCCGAGCACCTGGCTGGTGGGATAGAGCTGGTCGAGCTTGATCGAGGTAGTCACTCCATAGTGGTCGCCGCGCACGTAGAGGGCTGCGGCAAGCTCCTCAAGAGCCGCGTTGCCGGCCCGTTCGCCAATGCCGTTGATGGTGCACTCCACCTGCCGCGCGCCGGCTTCGATGGCTGCCAGCGAATTGGCCACAGCGAGGCCCAGGTCGTCGTGGCAGTGCGAAGAGAGCACGATTCCCTGCGCGTCGATGGCGGGAATCCGTTCCCGTACCTCGCGGAACATCTTCCCATATTCTTCCGGAGTCGTGTAGCCCACCGTGTCGGGCATGTTGATCGTGGTCGCGCCGGCTTCAACGGCGATGCGCACCATCTCGACCATAAAATCGCGATCCGAGCGCGTGGCGTCTTCGGGCGAAAACTCGACGTCGTCGGCCAGCGAGCGCGCCAGCCGCACCGATTCTCCGCAAAGATCAAGCGCCTCCGCCCGGCCGATTTTGAGCTTGTACTCCAGATGCAGATCGCTCGACGCGAGGAACACGTGGATCCGAGCGCGGTCGGCGAATTGCAGCGCCCGCGCGGCCATCTCAATGTCCTCGCTCCGCGCCCGCGCCAGCGACGCAATGCGCGGCTTGCGAATGGCCTGGGTAATGGTGGCAATGGCCGCGAAGTCGCCTTCCGAGGCCATGGCAAAGCCTGCCTCGATGATGTCCACGCCCAGGTCTTCCAGGGCATGCGCCATGGTCAGCTTTTCCTGCGTAGTCATGCTGCAGCCAGGTGACTGCTCGCCGTCGCGCAGGGTCGTGTCGAAGAACACTACATGGTTTGAGGTCATGAGTTTGCCTGTCCGGGGAAACACTGGTCTGACATGCCCATTGTCGCGCACCGAACCGATATAAGGCAAAGTTATAATTTTTGTAGAGTCTATTAGAATTGCTTATGATAGTACAGAGATCAGGTGGTCAGGGATCAGTTTTTCCCGTAGCGTGATGTCAGGCATTCGACTTTCGGCACCATCTGCCCGAGCATGAGCATCCGCGACGAAAATGAAAAGCGACCCTGATTACGGCCGCCCGATCCCTGACCCCTGATCTCTGACCCCTGGAGTCTCCATGGAACTGAATCAACTCGAAACCTTTCTCGCCGTGGCAGAGGAACGCAGCTTCTCCCGCGCCGCCGTCAAGCTCCATCGCACCCAGCCCGCCGTCAGCCAGGTCATCCGCAAGCTGGAAGAGTCGGTAGGCGAAACGCTCTTCGACCGGGCCGCCCGCGACGGCTCTCTCACCGCGGCTGGAGTGCTGCTGCGCGACTATGCGCAGCGCCTGCTCGCCCTGCGCCGCGAGGCGACGAGCGCGATGGGCGAGCTCAAGAGCCTGGAGCGCGGCCACCTGCAACTGGCCGCCAATGAGTACACCTGCATCTACCTGCTGCCCGCCATCGACGCCTTTCGCCGCGAGTTTCCCCATGTCAGCGTTACTGTGCAACGGATGCTGGCCTCGCGCATTCCCGATGAGTTGAGTCTGCGCACCTTCGAATTGGGAGTCGTCTCCTTCCGGCCCGATCCCGCGCAATTCCGCACCATTGCCGTTTATGCCGACACCCTGGCCTTTATTGTCGGTCCCCATCATCCCCTGGCCACGGCCCAACGCGTCTCCATCAACGATCTCGGCAAGGAACTCTTCGTCGCCCACAACGTCACCTCGCCGCTGCGCCGCAAGGTGATTGAGACCTTCCAGCGCTATCGGACACCGCTCAACATGGCCATCGAACTGCCCACCATCGAAGCCATCAAGCGATTTGTGGCCATGGGCAACGGTGTGGCGCTGGTTCCTCACCTTACCGTAGCCCGCGAACTCGAAAACGGCGAACTCATCCGGGTCGCCGTCGACGAATTGGAAATGCGCCGGGTCCTGCGCCTCGTGCATCGCCGGCAGACAACTCTCTCCTACGCCGGCAAGGCATTTCTCCACACTGTCCGCTCCCTGGCAAAACAGTTGGGACCGCCCTTTTACTTTCACGTGGAACGGGCCGGTTGAAGCGGTCAATGCGGCTGTTTCGCGTCCCCCACGGTGCCGCTTTGCATGTGGCTGCGTCTATAGCCTTGGAACATTTTCAAAAAACTGGCTGTTGCACCCGTTTCCGCCGTGACCCGCTCAGGCCATTTACAATGCTGAGAGCGGGGCCCGGATCCAACCGGCGCGCCGGAATCGACCCAGCTCTTTGCCAGCCGGACGGCGAGTGCAGTCGTGAGGTTCAGGACCGAATGAAGAAGATCGCCTTAATACTTTTCCTGCTGGCTGTAAGTGTGGCCGCAGGTCGCGCTCAGGAAAGCCGACAAGACATAAGCCTTAGTGGAACGGGTGTCATCGAGCCGTTCATGGCCTCGTCCACCACTGTTCAGGTGAGCGCGAACCGCGCTTTTGGCGGGTTGCTGAGTTATCGATTCATGCTCACCCCCACCAGCGCCGTTGAAGCCAACTATCAGATGACCTACGAGAACACCATCCACTTCTACGCCAATCCCAACAACTACAACGTCAACACCCGCACCCAGGAGATTTCGGCCGCATACGTCCGCTCTTTCGTTTACAAGAATTTCAATCCGTTTGTCGAGGCGGGTCCGGGCGGATTCATCTTCCTGCCCATCCGCAACTCGGGCACCCAGTCGCTCGACGTCAAGCAGCAAACTGAAGTCGGGGGCATCTACGGAGCCGGCTTTGCTTACGAGGTCAGTCCCAGCTTCGACATTCGCGTCGAATATCGCGGCTGGGTCACCAAGGTGCCCACTTTTGGCGATGCCCAATTGGACACCAAACGCTGGTACAACATCAGCAATCCTGTCATCGGCGTCGCTTACCACTTCTAAAAGCGCTCAACGCCGGCTAAACAAAAGGGGATGGGCCGCGGCCTTTCCCCTCTTCTTTTGCCGGGCGCAAGATCCATCCCACCTTCTCCCAACGTCACATCGTTAGAACTCATGATGATCGTCGACAAGGTGGGCGATCGTACGCGATGGATCGGCAACAGGCTTTGTCTCGCCCGCCGGCAAGTTGGCCGCCTCGGTCTGAGCGCGGAGTTTGGCCACCGCCAGCCAGTTATCCTTGTGCGGCCGATCGGCGATCCAGGGGGGCAGCGGCATAATCAGATAGTCGCTCAGCGACTGCGCATAACCCTCGTAGAGCGCACGCATGGAGCGAAGCCTGTCCACAGATAGACCATCGCGGCAGACCTTTATGCCGCTCTGGCAGAGCAGCTCGTAGAGCTGTTCGTATCGCTCCGTGGGCAAACGATCGGGGACGTCGCCGACCGGATCGAGCGAGAAGATTTGCGCCAGGTCCACCAGCGCATGCCGCGCCATTGCAAATGTCAACTGGGCCTGCCGAGCCTCGCGCCCCTGGACGCCGGCAATCAGCAGCGCCGAGGTGTCGAGAATCGCCGTCAACGCGCTTATCCAGCTCTGGTTGTTGTGCTGCGAACGAAAATAGCAAAGCAGCGGATAGGAGATGTGGCTTTCCAGCAGCTCCGCCGACCAGCGTTCCCACTCCGCAAGCAGCGCCGACAGTGCTACGTCTCCTCCCTCATATGCATGCCGCCGCATCAACTCCGCGGCCGTTGGCGGAGAGCCGGCACGCGCATCCAGCAGAGAGATGCTCACTTCCCGGCGCGAAAATGCGCCGTAGAGCACCGGGAAATATCCCATCACAACGGCGAGAAATCCCAGCCCCGTACCGGCCTCCAGAATGATGAGCTCGCGCGCCCAGGGGCTTGTCGGGGTCACGTCTCCAAGTCCCAGCGTGAAGATCGTCGTTCCACTCACATAAAGATCCGATCGAAAGCCCGGCCCCTGTCCGGTGTCATGGAATGGACTACCCAGCGAATAAAAGATGAGAGCAAAGCCCACCACCATCATGCCAGCCCAGAGCACGAGCAGAAAAATCAGCGACATCGGACCGTAGTAGCTATAGCAGAACTCGCGTTTGCGCATGTCCTTGAGCCACTTTGTCAAAAGCACCCACGGTTTCCACGTAACAACGTAGAAAATCCGCGTGAGCCGAAAGCGCCCGCTCGCGCGCCGCGGCAGAATAATGGTCTGAAAGGCATCGAGCAGCACCCCAAACAGGCAGGCAAACCCGGCAATAAGTGTGAGGACCCCCATCGATGCTCCTTTATGTGCTTCAGTAAACGAACCCTTGGCGGGCACTTGGCCTGTTTCCTAATTCCACCACAAGAATCGATGTGCCAGCCCTCAATTCTGAGTCAATAGCCAGGTACTTCATCCAGCAAGTACGTCAAATGAGTGCTCTGACGAAGAAGTTCTTAGCTCTTCAATCGTGAAAATGCAATCTCTCGACCGCGGGACTGCATGCCAACCTAACCAAAGCGGAATCAAGGACCTAAATCTCAGAGAATTCGCAAGAAATCGAACGGCGGTGACTCAGCGAGTCCGTCGAGCCTACTTTATCTAACACAAAACAAGCAGGTTAAGTCTCTTGATTGACAACGTCAAAAAAACCGCCGCAATTCTTGTGATTTGGTTAAACAGCCGGCAGCCTGCCCCGCCCGCGCCCCGCGGTGTATCCTCTACCCTGAATGAAGCGTATCGTCACCGCCGCCATCTTGATCCCGATCGTTCTGTTTCTGGTCTTCCTGGGGCCGCGGTGGCAGTGGCTCTTTACACTGGCAGTCGCACTAGTAGCGGCCCTGGCTGGATGGGAGTTTCTCGGCCTCGCCGAGCGGCGCGGCGCCACTCCTCCTCGCGTCGCCGTCATCGTCGCTCTTGTGGCGCTCTTTGCCGTCGACTTTCAATGGCCCGACCGCACCGCCGCCCTCTTTGGCATTCTTTGCCTGGGCCTGCTCGTCTACTGCACCTTCTTCAGGCCCGTTGCGCAGGTCATGGCCGACGCCTCCACTTCCATTTTCTGTCTGCTCTATGTCGGCTTCACGCTGATTGCTCTGCCCACTCTGCACGAGGAAGCCAATGGTCCGTCGCTGGTGGCGTTTCTGCTTTGTGTGGTCTGGGCAGGGGATGTCATCGCACTTTACGTCGGCCGTGCCTGGGGCCGCCACAAGATGATGCCAAGGCTAAGCCCCAACAAGACCTGGGAAGGCGCAGTTGGCTCTTTGGCCGGTAGCGTGCTCATGGCCGGCGCGCTGTTGGGCCTGACAGAACTCCTTCAACAGCGGGATTTGGTGGTGCTCTCCTATCCCGGCGACTACTGGTATTGGCTGCTGCTGGCCGTGGTGGTGAACATGGCCGCCCAGGTGGGCGATCTGGCCGAATCCGCCCTCAAGCGTTCGGCCGGAGTCAAGGACTCCGGAAGCATCTTGCCCGGCCACGGCGGCGTTCTGGACCGCATCGATGCCCTGCTGCTGGCCGCTCCGGTGCTGTGGTACGCTCAGGTTATTCACCAGTCATTCTGACCAGGATAAATTGAAGCGACTCGCCATTCTCGGTTCCACAGGTTCCATCGGCCAAAGCACCCTATCCATCGTCGAGCAGTTCCCCGATCGCTATCAGGTTGCTGCACTCGCCGCGGGTCGCAATCTAGACGAAGCCTTCGCGCAGGCTGTCCGCTGGCGGCCGCAAGTCATCTCCCTGGCGACTGAAGAGTTGGCTGGGCAGCTTTCTTCCCGGCTCAAGGCAGCAGGCGTTTCCGGCATTGAAGTCGTTCACGGAACCGCTGGCACGGTAGCCTGCTCCACCCTCCCCGAAGCCGACTTTGTTGTCTCCGCCATCGTTGGCGTCGCCGGACTTGAGGCTACCCATGCAGCCATTCTTGCCGGAAAACCCGTCGGCCTGGCCAATAAGGAATGCATGGTGGCCGCCGGCGAAATCCTCACCGCCGCGGCCCGCTTGCGAAACGTACCGATCCTGCCCATCGACAGCGAGCACAACGCCGTCCATCAATGTCTGCGCGTGGGCGCGCACTCTGAAGTAAAGACCATCTGGCTCACAGCCTCGGGCGGACCGTTCCGCCAGCTTCCACTGGATCAATTCGCCGCCATTACTCCCACGCAGGCGCTCAAGCATCCCACCTGGGTCATGGGCCGACGCATTACGATTGATTCGGCGACCATGCTCAACAAGGGGCTTGAAATCATTGAAGCCTGCCGCCTCTTCAACGTGCCGCCCTCCAAGGTCAGGGTGACCGTTCATCCCCAATCCACCGTTCACTCGCTTGTCGAGTACGTTGACGGGTCGATCCTGGCGCAGATTTCAGTCACCGACATGCGCTTGCCTATCCTCTATGCACTGGCCTGGCCGGAGCGACCCGCATCCACGCTCACCTTCGACCTGGCTGCCCTGCGCCACCTGGACTTTGAACCGCCGGATCTCGAACGATTCCCCTGCCTGCGCCTGGCCTTTGAGGCCGCCGAAAAGGGCGGTTCCCATTGCATCGCCCTGAACGCAGCCGACGAGGTTGCCGTTGAAGCATTCCTGGAAGGCCGTATCTCCTTTATGGGAATCCCGCGTACAATTGAAAGGGTGCTCGAATCCACGCCGGAGGCCCATCCCGCCACCATCGCGGAGGTGCTTGCCGCCGACGGAGAGGCGCGTAAAACGGCTCGTGCCCAGCTCGGCTGAGCCTGCGAAGAATTGGGTCCACTTGAAGGATTGGGTGCCCATGTCTCGCTTCTGAGACATGGGATTTTGGCAATCTGGGAGACGCTGCCGCTCATCGAACACGGCTTAAGGAAATAACCGCACATCTATGCATGAATTTCTGGTTTCTACCGCAGCTTTCGTCGTCCTCGTCGGCTTGATGGTGATCGTCCACGAGTTTGGACACTTTGCCGTCGCCAAGCTCTGCCAGGTGCGCGTCGAGGCCTTCAGCTTCGGCTTTGGGCCGCGCCTCTTCGGCTTTAAGTATGGAGAGACCGACTACAAAGTCTGCCTGCTCCCTCTTGGCGGATACGTCAAAATGACAGGCGAGACTCCGGACCAGATCAGCGGCGCGGCGGAAGATCCAGCGATTGAAAAACTGGCCGGGGACCCAGGCTCCTTCACGTCCCACCCCCGCTGGCAACGAGTCCTGATCGGACTGGCCGGCCCTGTGGCCAACTTCGTTCTGGCGCTGGTCCTGATGGTCTTCTACTACGGATGGATCAATGAAGTTCCTGCGGTTCAGGTCAATTCCACCAGCGTGGAGTGGGTTACGCCCGGCTCTCCCGCGGCCTTGGCCGGCTTTCAATCCGGGGACGCGATCACCCGTTTTGACGGCGCCGATAATCCCGATTGGGTAAAGATCTTCGAACGAACCAAATTGAATGCCAACCAACCTGTTTCCGTCACAGTAGTGCGGGCAGGCAAGACCCTCAACCTCACCTTCTACGTGCCGGCGGATGCCAAGGACGACGACTTCGATCTGAACGACGCTGGCCTGCTGCAACAATATATGCTCGGGCCGATAGGCGTTCATGAAGTGGCGCCGGGAACTCCCGCCGAACAGGCCGGCCTGCGCGCCGGAGACCAAATCGAGTCCGTTGACGGCCATCCCTTCCACACCGTGGACGCGCTGCTGGCTTACATGAAGTCCACACAGGGCAAGCCCCTCGCACTCACAGTCCTGCGCAATGGCGCCACCATCCAGATGGAGGCGCATCCCGCCAAGCTCGATGCGGCCAGCTTCAAGCTCGGGTTCGCCCCGGTCATGCCTCCCCAGCGCGACAACCCGCTGCCCCTTGGGCCGGCCGCAACCAAGGCTACCAACTTCTGCGCCGACAACTCCTTCCTCATTGTCGAAGTGCTGGAGCGGATCTTTACGCACCGTATCGCGGTTACGCAGCTCGCCGGCCCGGTGGGCATTGCCCGCATGGCAGGCGATGCGGCGGAGATGAAGGGATGGTTTCCAAAGTTCGGACTGGCCGCCGAGATCAGCCTCAACCTCGGCATCCTCAACCTGATGCCCTTTCCGATTCTCGATGGCGGCCTGATTCTCTTGCTGCTCATCGAAAGCGTCATTCGCCGCGATATCAGCATCGATGTGAAGGAACGCATCTACCAGGCCGCCTTCGTGGTCCTGGTAGCCTTTTTCGCATTCATCATCTTCAACGACGTGACCAAGCTGCCCATCTTTACTCATTTGAAACCATAAAGCCGGCAACAGAGATCAGAGCTTACAGACCAATATTCCGGCTGATCCCTGATCTCTGCCCCCTGTTCTCTGGGAGAGCCTTCCTATGCCAGTAACATCCCAGGTGCGAGTCCGCTACGCCGAAACCGACCAGATGGGCATTGTCTACTATGCCAACTACCTGGTTTGGTTCGAGATTGGCCGCGTCGAACTGCTACGCTCCCTGGGCCTGGCCTACAGCCAGTTGGAAACCGAGCACGAGTGCATTCTGCCTGTAGTCGAAGCTAGTTGCCGCTACCGCTCCCCTGCCCGCTACGACGACGAAATCCTGATAGAGACCCGTCCCGCCCTGCTTCGCGGCTCTGTGATCAAATTCGCTTACCGCATCCTCCGCAAGGCCCCCGAAGGCCAACAGCCAACACTCTTAGCTGAAGGCGAGACGGTCCACATAGTCTGCGACGACCAATTGAACAAGAAGCCCCTGCCCGAACACTACGCCGAAGCCCTGCGCGCGCTGATGGAGCAGGGGCACAGCCGCTAGAACCCCTTTCGCCCGCCATCATCTCACGACTTTGAACACTCGAATCTCTGCGGGCTTGTCCCCCTGCCGCGGCACGCCCACAATGTAGAGATTCAGTTTCGCCGAAAAAGTGGAGGTACGTGCTCCAGAGACTGTGATGACGCGTTCGCGCAGCCGGTAATGATCCGCATCGATCTGCTGGATGACATCGATGAATCCTTCTCCACAGGATACGTAAAAGCGCTTGTTCTTCAGGTCGTAAGAGAGATCGTCCGTATCTGCGTTGATTTCGGTTTGCGCGACCTGCATTCCAGTTCCCGTGTCATAAACGACCATTGTCGCGGGACGCCGCCCTCCAGAAGCCAACCTGTGATGGGTCTCATCAAGCCCGATTGGCGAATTGCCCTGGGAATCCTTTATCGTCCATGGGGCAAGCAATACCCGCTTCTTCCGATCCAATACGGCTATCTGGTTCAGCTCCGGCAAATTTGCGAATATGCGGTCTCCGTTCTGTTCCACGGCAAATCCCTGGGGCTTGCCGGGCAACAGAATCTTCCCTATAAGCTTTCCAGCAGGAACAGAGATGATAGCGATTCCGGTTTTACCTACCCCCATGCAACCGACGTAGAGTTCCTTTGCGCGCGGATCGTAACGGAGTTCGTCCGTGCCGGTTTCAAGATCGACGCTCGTAACCAGATTCAGTGTGTTCCCGTCGTAAATTGACACGCCTTGCCCCCGCGCGACATAAAGCTGATTGAACTCGGGAGCATAAAGGGCAGCCGCGGGTCTCTCTCCCTCCAGACTTCGTATAGGCGTTCCCGTGGCAAGATCGATCACCTCAAGGGTCTTGTTGGTCGGTGCTGCCGCGAACAGCCGCTGGTGCGCAGCGTCAACCGACATATGATTGAACCCTCCCACGAGTTTCGGCAATACGATGGTCCGGGAAAGCACAAGAGGTCCAGTCCCCTGACCGAAGCCAAGCGACGAGCTACAGAGGATGATTGCCGGATACAAAATTGGGATGAATCTCATGAATCCCCTTAAAGTGTCAGAATGGTTTTCAACGTGAAGGTGCAACGCCTTTTTCTCGGACTCACCGACCCAATTCAAACACTCGAATGGCCGCCGGGCTGCTCCCTTGCTCACGGCTCGCCACGAAGAGGAGACCCAATTCAGGAACCAGCAAGCTGGTGCGTGAGCCGCTCACAGTCGCCACCCGCGCAATCTCGCTGTAATGGTCGCGATCCTGCTGCTGATAGACAGCGATAGCACCTTCGCCACCCGAAACATAGATTCGTTTCCGCGCGCGATCGTAGAAAACGTCGTCCGAATCGCCAACCGTGAGAAGCTTCGCGATCACGGACCCCGACTGCGTATCCATCACCAGAAGAACCGCGGGGTTTCGACATACGATGAAGAGCCTGCCATCGCTTTCATCGAGGGCCATGGGGAAATTCGACTGTGCATCGTCGGTCTTCCAACTTCCCACAACCGCGAATTTCGCAAGGTCGATCACATCCACCTTATGGAAATTCGGCAGGTTGACAAACATCCGTGTTCCGCTCTTTTCGAGCTGAAACGACTCCGGGTGGGCATCCAATTTGACCTCAGCCACCTTGTTGCCGTCCGCACCGAAAGCGGCAATTGCTCCGCTGCCATATCCCACTAGAATCCGGCCGGTTGAAGCGTCGCTGCGAATATTGTCCGCGTCATCCCCCAGGCTGATCGTGCGCACCTGCTTATAGGTTTGCGTGTCGAAGATGCGCACCGTGCCGTCCCCACCGTTGGCAACCCACAGCCTCTGCGCCTCCGCCTGATAAAACAGGCCTTGCGGTTCGGCGAGTCCGCTGATGGTTTCAGTCACTTTGCCGCCCTCGACATCGATGGCTTCAACTGAATTGTTGCCCAGCGAGGCGACAAAGAGGCGTTTGTGTGCCGAATCGAAAGTCATGTGATCGATTCGCCCTTTTACACCGGGCAGCAGAATGCTCTTCCCTGCCTTTAGCGGCAAATCAGGCTGTGCGTTGGCGAGCGCCGAACTCATGAATAGAAGCACGATTCCAAAAACAGGCTGAAACATCTTTCTCGACACGGACTAGTTCCTTTCACAATTCCGCGGTTTAACACTTAGTTGAAGAACTTCTAGGCAGGGGTTCGGGACCATTCTACATCGCGCGAAATAGGCCACAATGCAATCTCAGTCTTTCAGGGCCTGCCGGACGATCTATCCTTTTCGCGTTCCTTGCAAAAAAGGACCGGAACCAGCGCTATCCTGTCTGCCATGGAACCCGCACTCACCACCGCCCCCGAACTCGAAGCCATCCTCGCCGACCTCTCGAGCCTTGAACCCATCTTTCACTGGCCTCCCGCGCAATTGACCCGCGCGGCTCTCGAGAAAATGACAGCGGAAGACTTCTGGGAGACCGGCGCATCCGGCCGTCGCTACTCCCGCCAGTTCGTGCTCGATGAACTGGAGAGGCGCCGCGATGCCCCCCACGCCGATGTGTGGGAGATCAGCGGCTTCCATTGCCGCAAGCTGTCTGAGGACGTTTACCTGCTAACCTACACGCTGCTCCAGGACAACTCGCGTCTCACCCGGCGCGCGACCGTCTGGCGGAAAACCAAAGACGGCTGGGAGATCGTCTACCACCAGGGAACCATCGTTCAGGACTTGTAACGGGGCATTCAACGCACCACAACCGCCATCGCAAACCCGTCCAGCCCCTTCACCCCAACCGTCTGCATTGCGAATGCGCTCAGCCGCGGATTGGCCGCAAGCATCTCCAGGCAGCGGCGCGTTCCCTGGATGTCGGCTTCCTTGCTCCTGGCCTCGATGATCTTCCCATGCCGCGCGATGTTATCCACCACAATCACCGATCCTCGCCGCGAGAGCTTCAGAGCCCACTCGAGATATCGCGGATTGTTCTCCTTGTCCGCGTCGATGAAGATCAGATCGAACTTGCCGCCGCCCTCTGAGACAAGCTCGGGCAGGCTCTCGAGTGCGGGTCCCACGCGCACATCCACGCGGCCCAGAAGCCCCGCTCGCCTCAGATTCGCACGCGCTACCTCGGCGTGCTTCGGGCTGAATTCGAGCGAAACAATGCGCCCACCCCTCGGCAACGCGCGCGCCATCCAGATGGTCGAGTAGCCGCCGAGCAATCCGATCTCAAGCACGCGCTTCGCCTGCGTCATCTGCACCAGCACATGGAGAAACTTTCCCTGTAGCGGGGATACGTCAATGGTCGGCAGCTTCGCCTTTCCGATTTGCCTTGAGAGCGGCTTCGAGATGCTCATCTGGGGCGGCAAGCAGGTCGCCCAGGTATCGGTCGACCGCGGCCCACAATGGTTTCCCGGAGCCCCTTCGCGCCATCACTTCTCCCGCGCCACCACAAAGTCCGGCACCCAGAGCAGGGCGCGCTTGAACTCCGACTCGGCCAGCGGAGCCAGCGCCTGGCGGCTCTGCTCAGCGTAGCGGTCAGCAACCGTCCATGGCGTACTCGACCGAGCCGTTGCGGACCAGAATCTCGCGAATCTGCTGGCGGCTTACATTCTCAAAGCTGCGGTCGTCCAGAACCCGCTGAATCGTCTGGCGGTCCTTTGCCGTTCCGTGGTCGATCGAGTGAATCACCGACAGCGTCGCCTTGCCCTCGCGCAGATCGCTCGCCACCGGCTTGCCCAGCACCTCTTCGGTCGCCGTCAGGTCCAGCACGTCGTCCACAATCTGGAAGGCCAGACCGACCGTCCGTCCGTAAGTCGCCAGGCGCTTCTCCTCGGCCTCGCTCGCTCCCGCCAGCACCGCTCCCAGTCGCATCGAAACCGAAAACAGGCAAGCCGTCTTGCGGATAGATCAGGTCGTAGTACTCGGCCTCCGAGACCGCTTTGCCGAGCTTTTGAATCTGCAGCAACTCGCCCTCGACCATCTGCTGGGTCAGGCCGATCAGCAGGTCGAGCACGCGCAGGTTCTTCTCTTCAAGCGCCACCTTGAAGGCCTGCATGTAAAGCCAGTCGCCGGCCAGCACGCACTTTTCATTGCCCCATGTCGTGTTGGCCGAGGGCCGTCCGCGCCGCGTGTCCGCGCCGTCGATAATGTCGTCGTGCACCAGCGTCGCGGTGTGCACCATCTCCACCACCGCGCCCAGGCGTATCGAGCCCTGGCCGCGAGTAGCCCAGCGCGTGCGCGGACAGCAGCAGCAGCGTTGGACGTATGCGCTTGCCGCCGCCCTCGCGCAGGTATTCGGCGATCTCCGTGATCGTGCTTACGCCCGAGGCGGCGTCGCGGCCCAACTCCTGCTCGATCGCCACGAGGTCGTCCCGCAGCAGATCGAAGACCTCTCTCGCCGTCGCTATCGCCAGTGTGCTCAAATGTTCTCCGGTTCTCGTCCACGATGCTTTCAGTGCCGCTCAGTTTGTGCGGTAGTTGGTGAACTGCAACTCCAGGCCCATTTCCTTCGCCCGCAGCATAGCGATAATCGATTGAAGCACATCGCGGTCCTTGCTCGAAATCCTGACCGTATCGCCCTGGATGCTGGCCTGCGCCTTCTCTTCGAGTCCTTGACCAGCCGCACGATCTCCTTGGCCTTTTCGATGGGGATGCCCTGCTGCAAGGATATCTTCTGGCGCACGCTTTTGCCCGCCGCCGGCTCCAGCTTGCCATAGGTCATGTTCTTCAGCGAGACGCCGCGCTTCACCAGCTTCTGCGCCAGGATGTCCTTTACCGCCTCCAGATGGTACTCCCCGTCCGAGGCAAGTTGAATGGCATCGTTGCCCTCCAGCGTGATCTCGGAGTTGGAAGTCTTCAGATCGAAGCGCTGGTGAATTTCCTTGAGCGCCTGATCGAGGGCGTTGCGGACCTCCTGCATGTCCACCTTGCTGACAATATCGAACGAATTATCCTGGGCCATGGCTTTCCTGTCCTCTTCGGAAACTGTTTGAAACTGTCCGCCGGCCTCAACTAGCTGCCCTGCCCTGCCTGCTTCTCGCATGCAACTCTATCAGTTTCCCACGTCCGCCTGAAGGTGAAACAGCCTGACGAAGTTTTTCGTGGTCGCTGCGGCGATTTCTTCCCTTTCAACCCCCAGAAGCCCTGCCAAAACTTCGGCGGTCTGCGCAACCCAGGCCGGCTCGTTGCGCTTGCCGCGATTGGGCGCCGGAGCCAGCCAGGGAGCGTCGGTCTCCACCAGCACCCCGTCCAGCGGCATCCGGGCCGCCACATCCCTCAGCGGCTGGGCCTTGGGATAGGTCAGATTCCCGGCGAACGAAACCAGAAACCCCAGGTCCAGCGACCGCCGCGCCTGCTCCCACCCGGCGCCGAAGCAGTGCATGATGCCGCCCAGCCCGGTCGGCCGCCAGTGCGCTTCCAAGACTTCGAAACAGATCGTCCCAGGCATCAGGGGTCTCATTCGTCCCCCGGCAATGGATCAGGATCGGCCGCTTGCGCGCGGCGGCAATTTCAAGCTGCTGCATCAGACCGGCACGCTGCACATCATGCGCCGCGCCCTCGTGGTAGTAGTCGAGGCCGATCTCCCCGCAGGCAATCACTTCCGGCTCCGCCAGCAGCCCATCCAGCTTTCCGAGCACCGCCTCGTCAATCTCCGCGCGTGTTGTGCGGATACACACCCGCGCTTGCATAGAGCCGCGGCAAGATTCGGCCTGCCCGTTGAACTCGCGGCAAATCTCGAGCGCCTGCTGCATCTGCTCCGGCCCCTCGCCGATGCCGATGGCCAGCACCGCCCCACGCCCGCCTCCCACGCGCGAGCAAGCATCGCCGCGCGGTCATCCGCGTAGCGCGGGCTGTCAATGTGCGCATGAGAATCGATAATCAATCAGGGACCTCCGGCGTCCGGGTTGTGCCGTCTCGAGGAGAGCGGAATGCCGTCAGACTTGCGGTGCTCGTCCGCTGCTACTTCAGCCGCGCGCCCAGCGGAACCTCTTCCAGAAATCCAGCCAGCACCGGCGCGCCGTCCGGCAGCGAAGCCGCCAGCAGCATCCCGTTCGACTCCAGGCCCCGCATCTTGCGCGGCGCCAGGTTGGCCACGATCACGATCTTGCGGCCGATCAGCTTTTCCGGCTCGTAGTACTGCGCAATGCCCGCCAGAATCTGCCGCTTCTCGTAGCCCAGATCGACTTCAAGCCGCAGCAGTTTGTCGGCCTTGGGAACGCGCTCCGCCACCAGAATCTGCGCCACCCGCAGATCCACCTTGACGAAATCGTCAATGGAGATGTGCTGCGGCTCAGCAGTCGCCTGCGTTGGCGAGCCCTCTCCGGCAGGCGGGGCAGCCGACCGCGCTGCGCGGTACCGGGAGCTGCGGCCGCGGCAGCAACTCGGCGCCGCCGCCGGAATGTTGCGGGAGCCTTGGGCGCCTCAGCTTTTACTGGAGCTACTGCGCTGCGGCCGGCGCAGCAGCCTTGGCCGACGCAGCCTCCGACCGCCGGGCGCTCCGGTCTTGCCGCCCGCCGCCTCGATCACGCGTCTTGTTGTTCTCGTCTTCAATGTTCTGCATACGTTCAACCGCGTCCTTTTCCGCGCGGGGAAACAGCGGCGCCGGCTCGCCAAACTTTGTTCCAGCCTTCAATCCGCCCCACGCGAGATTCTTCAAAAATGATTTCTTTGCCGCCTCCGAGATTTCGCCCTGCCCAAGCTGCCGCCAAACCTTCGCGGCCGAATCCGGCAGAATCGGATAGACCAGCGCCGTAATAATCCGAATCGCCTCGGCCGCCGTGGCCAGCACCCGCGCCTGCAGCAGCGCATGTTCCGCATCCGTCCGCTCCGGCGGCTTCTTCCACGGCGCATTCGCCGTCAGGTAGCCATCCGTCTCCGCCACCAGCGATCCACAGAGCCTTCAGCGCCTCGGAGAAATTCAACGCGTCGAACTCCGGCCCGAAAGCGGCAATCGCGCGCCGCCGCGCTTTCGCGCAGCGCCTTCTCGGCATGCGTCTCTGCGCCAGCCTCCGGCACAACCCCGCCGAAATACTTGTGCACCATGTTCACCACGCGGCTCACCAGGTTGCCGTAGCCGTTGGCGAGGTCGCCGTTGTAGCGCTGCACCAGCGCGTCGAAGCTGAAGCTGCCATCCTGCCCGAACGGAATCTCGCGCAGCAGAAAGTACCGCAGCGCATCCGCTCCCAGCACTTCCATCACCGTCTCCGCGCGCACAATGTTGCCGCGCGACTTCGACATCTTGCCCTGGTCGAACAGCAGCCAGCCGTTGGCCTTCACCGAACGCGGCGCCGCAATCCCCGCCGCCATCAAAAACGCCGGCCAATAGACGCAGTGGAACCGGCTGATCTCCTTGCCGATCAGGTGCATGTCCGCCGGCCAGAACTTCTTGAACCGCGTCTGGTCCTTCGGATCGTCGGACCCGTATCCCAGCGCCGTAATGTAGTTGGCCAGCGCATCCAGCCACACATACACCACGTGCTTCTCATCGCCCGGCACCGGAATGCCCCAGGAAAAACTCGTCCGGCTCACCGACAGATCCTTCAGCCCGCCGCGCACAAACGAGATCACCTCGCGCCGCGTCGACTCCGGCCCCATGAACCCCGGATTCGCCTCGTAAAACTCCAGCAGCTTGCGCTCGAAGGCCGACAGCTTGAAGAAGTAATTCTCCTCGCTCACCGTCTCCGTCATGCGCCCGCAGTCGGGGCAAGGCGTGCCCGGCGGCCCGTCCACATAAGCCTCGTCGGAGACGCAATATTGGCCCGTGTAAGAGCCCTTGTAGATGAATCCGCGATCGCGCAGCGTCGCAAACAGCTTCTGCACGCCGCGCTTGTGCCGCTCTTCCGTGGTGCGGATAAAGTCGTCGTAGGTCAGCCCCAGCTGGTCCCACAGCCCGCGAAACTCCGCCGAAATCGCCGTCGCAAACTCCTGCGGCGTGCGCCCCGCCAGCTCCGCCGACCGCTCAATCTTCTGCCCGTGCTCGTCGGTGCCGGTCAGAAACCATGTCTCGATGCCCAGCGCCCGTTTTCGCCGCGCAATGGCGTCGCACACGATGGTCGAATAGGCATGGCCCAGGTGCGGCCGCGCATTCACGTAGTAGATCGGCGTGGTCAGGTAAAAGCGGTCTGAATTGGATGCTGAACTGTTCATGGGCGGGACTTTGCGTTCAATTCTCCGCTAACGCCAGCCGGAAATATCGAGGCAATCTACTCTCCATCTTACGGCATCAGGGTCGATGCGCCGGGTGCCCCGAGTCTCGATTTTGAGACCTGGGAAACCACAAGGCCGTCACTGTACCAGGTCTGCCCTTCACATGAGATCTGTTAAAATCACCTTGAAAATCAAGGATTTCTGAGGCATCTCGACGTGTATCTGGAACTGCAAAACGATTCGCCGAACATCTTCGCACTGTTCTCAAGCAAAGTACGATCTCGAGCTCGAGACCATCCCCGTCGAGATTCCGCCTGACCTCAAATTCGGCGAGCTGGCCACTCCCATCGCCTTCGAACTGGCCCGCAAGCTCCGCAAGGCCCCCAAAGTCATCGCGCAGGAGATCGTCGCCGCCCTCGGCTCGCTCGATGGCTTCGCCGGCTTTGAGGTCGCCGGCGCCGGCTACATCAACGCCCGCATTCGACCGCGCCGCCGCCGTCCGCGCAATCTCCCTTGCCGAAGCAGCCTCAGCGCCTCTCAGCGGCAATCCACTCCCTGGTCGAGCACACCAGCATCAATCCCAACAAGGCCGCGCACATCGGCCATCTGCGCAACGCCATCCTCGGCGACACCTTCGTCCGCCTGCTCCGCGCCGCCGGCCAGAAAGTCGACGTGCAGAACTACATCGACAACACCGGCGTGCAGGTCGCCGATGTCGTGGTCGGCTTCCTCCATCTTGAAGGCCGGTCGCTCGCCGAGGTGCATACACTGCTCGACGAGCTCAAGCAGAAGGGCGAGCGCATCGACTACTACTGCTGGGACCTCTACGCGCGCACTTCGCAGTGGTACGAGCAGGGAAGCGATGCCGAGAATGCCGAGCGCAAAAAGCTGCGCTACGCCACGCTGCATGAATCGAGCACGGCGGCAACGAAACCGCCGCAGCATCGCCGAGCTGATCTCGACCGCCGTCCTGCGCCGCCATCTTGAAACCATGCTGCGCCTCGACATCGAATACGACTTCCTGCCCCGCGAGAGCGAGATTCTGCACCTCAAATTCTGGGACGCGGCCTTCGAGCAGCTCAAGAAGACCGGCGTGCTCTACTTCGAGACCGAAGGCAAGAACAAAGGCTGCTGGGTGATGACCCGCCCCGGCGCGGAACGTCGCCGAAGGCGACCTGAACGAAGACGCCAAAGTCATCGTCCGCTCCAACGGCACCGTCACCTATGTCGGCAAAGACATCGCCTATCACCTCTGGAAGTTCGGCCTGCTCGGCAAGGACTTCGGCTACAAGCCGCTTCTTCACTTATCCCGAACCACGAGTGCTGGATCTCTGCCGAAATCGGCGACGAACCCCATCCGCACTTCGGCGGCGCGCAGGCCATCTACAACGTGATCGACACGCGCCAGTCCGATCCGCAGGCCAACGTGATCCAGGCCCTGCGCGGCATGGGCTACACCGAACAGGCCGACCGCTACACCCACTTCAGCTATGAGATGGTCGCGCTCACGCCGCGCTGCGCCGTCGAGCTCGGCTACGACATCTCCGCCGAAGACCTGGCCCGCCCCTACATCGAGGTCAGCGGCCGCAAGGGCTTCGGCGTCAAGGCCGACGACCTGATCGACAAGCTCATCGCCGCCACCCGCGCCGAAGTGGACGCACGCCAGACCGGCCGCGACGAAGCCGAACGCCAGCAGATCGCCGAGCAAATCGCTATCGGCGCGCTGCGCTACTTCATGCTCAAGTTCACGCGCAACTCGGTCATCGCTTTCGACTTCAAGGACGCGCTCAGCTTCGAAGGCGAGACCGGCCCGTACATCCAATACGCCGTGGTCCGCGCCCGCAACATCTTCCGCAAGGCCGCAACCGCGCCCGAACGAAGTGTTGCGCAGCTTTGCCGCTATCGATCCCGCACTTTACCTCGCCGGCGAGGAAAACGAAGACATCTGGGCCTTGTGGCTGCGCGCCGCACGCCGCACACTGGTGCTTGAGCAGTGCATCGCGACTTCAGAGCCCGCCTATCTCGCCAAGCACGCCTTCCAGTTGGCGCAGGAGTTCAATAATTTCTATCACCGCCATCACATCCTCACCGAAGAGGACCCGGCGCGAAAAACATTCCTGCTGGCCACTGCAGCCGTCGCACTGCGCGAGCTTGTCTTTGTGCTTGAGTGGCTGGGCATCGAAAGCCCCGAAGCAATGTAACAAGGTAGAGCAGAAGAGTAGCGCCGGCCTCCAGGCCGGCTGTCGCGGGGGCCTCCGGCCCCCGTCTCGCTTAACGGAAGCGAACCCCTTTTAGACGGCAAACATGAACCGTCCCGCACCTCACCATTTGCCAAGACAGCGCCCAAGCGGCGACAATTTCGCTGCGTGGTCTGACCAGTTTGCAGCGCACTTGAACGCGACGCTCACTTCCCCGCACCATCTGGATTCGAGGAGTATCTTCATGCTTCGCATGCGCCGTCTCTTTCTGCTTTGCCCGCTCTTGGGCCTTGTTTTTGTCTTCGTCGCCAGGGCCCAGGTCGCTATTGAATACGCACCTCCCAGCACGGTCTCCGTCCTCCCTCCGAATCCGCACGCGGCCGAGCCCGGCCTGCTCTTCTATCTCTCCGGCGACCACAGCCTCAACGCCGACTATGCCGCCGGAGGCAATCCCGTCCCCAACTACGTCAAGGACGTGAAGATTCTTCCCGGCGGCGTGCATGGCTCCTATATCCAGTGCGGCAACAATCAGCTGCTCTCCTACTGGGCGCCGGGCAACATCTACTCGCAGCGCGGCACGCTCTCCTTCTTCTGGCGCTCGCGCATGCCCGTCGACGAAACCGAGTTCCCGGTCTTCCGCGTGGGCTTTGCCGACCACTCCAGTTGGGACATGGTGTGGCTGCGCATCGACTACAACGGCCACGGCTTCGACGCCTTTGTGACCGACGTCAACCTCGGCCGCACCCGCGTCTCCGTCACCATGCCCAACTTCCCCAAGCCCGACGAGTGGATTCATCTCGCTCTCGCCTGGGACGAAACCAGCGGCATCCGCTTCTATGTGAATGGCAAGCTGGCCGCCACCAAGGCCGCTACAGGCCTGTTCGATACCGATCTCGACCAGTTCGGACCGCACTCGCGCATCATCGGTCCCACTGGCGTTGAAAGCTCCTACAGCTACGACCGCGGCGGCGACCTCGACGAACTCCGCATCTACGACCGCGCGCTTTCCGACGACAACATCGCATCGCTTGCGAAGAACGAGATCCCGCAGAACATTCCCGCCATCGATCGCGCTGTAGCAGCAGGCGCGGCCGCATCGGCCAGCGGTCCAGGCGCTCCCGTAGTGCCGGCTGAAGGCCGCTATGACTCAGGCTCCGGCCACGCAACAGATTGGCAAACAGAGTGGAATCTCAAATACGGCTGGAACCGCCCCGGCGACTCTCCCGTTCTCATCGACTCCTCTTCACCACCGTTCGCAAGGTCGAGATTCACGATGTGTTACGATCTGGATCGCTGGTGGTGGAAGGCGACCGACGGCATTCGCGAGACCACGTGGCCCGGCGTCTACAATCGCTCCCGCCTGATCGGCCGCGACGACTACTACGAGCTGCCCGACTGGGACTGCTACTCGCTCTCCGGCAAAGCCGTCACCTTCGACATGCCCGACGAGCCATGGAACCACCTCGAGATCGCCGGCGGCGCCTGGGGCAACATGAGCTTGCTCGCGCACAGCATATGGAGAAGGGCACGGACTCCGACACAACGCTCTTCGAGCGCCCCAGCGGCCAGGAGATCACCTACCACCAATTCGACAAGCCGTTTCCAGGCGGCGAAAAACTTCGCTTCACCAACGTCGAGCAGGAGCAGCCCATCGGCGAGCTCTCCGCCTATTACGTTCACCCCGGCATGGAGCCCACTGGCGTCGCCACACTGCGCTACAGGCTCACCAGCAAAATCACGCCCGACGACAATCCCTCCACCAAGCCGCTCGTCGACTTTCATCGCCGGCCGCTTTCCTGCGGACGAGCGCATGACCATGATGGCCATGCCCGCCGGTCGCTCCTCGGAACGCCGCGAAAGGGCGCGCAATCCGGCTCTGCCCATCGTGCACATCATCATTCCCGCCGACTTCCGCTCGCAGATGGTCAGATGTCGGGCCACGGCACATCCTACGGCTGGGAGAATATGGACGGCGGCCTCGACGGCATCGCCATCGATCTGCCCGCGCTGAAGATTGCGCCCAACGCCGACGGCGTGATCCCGATGAACATCGAGGTCAAGGATCCGCTCTGGCCCATGCGCGACATGCTCGACTTCACCTTCTCGGTCAAGCCCGGCGAGCCGCACACGCTGTGGCTCGACACGCGCGACCGCATTCTGCCCAACGGCAAGAGCCTCTACATCACCATCGCCGCGCAGAGCGCGGAGTTCGACACCGCTGCCCTTGAAGGCGCCGAAGTGCGCCTCATCTTCAAGTCCTACAAGGATGCGCTGCCCGAGCACATCGCCGACCGCCTCACCCAGGTGCGCGACGACTACGCCAACATGGTGGAAGAGAGCGTGAATTCGCGCCGCCTCAATCTCTTCAACCGCTTCGACGCCGACATCACCGACCTGCTGCGCGTCGATCCCGCAAAACGATCTCGGCCGCAAGTACTGGCATGAGAAAAATCTGGAGCAGGTGCGCCCGCCATTCATCCTGCCGCAAGCGCCGGCGGGCGTGCCGCAGTGGGCATTCCTGCAGGTCGAAGATCTCGGCTACCTCAAGCGCCTCATCAACTGGTACATCGACAATCGCCAGATTTCGAACGGCGAATTCGGCGGCGGCCTCTCCGACGACAGCGACTTTACCGAGTGGTGGCCAGGCCTGGCCATGATGGGCTCAACCCCGGACAAGATCAAGGCGTCGCTCTCGAAAGAGATGGACGCGATGTACGCGCAGCACATGTTCACCAACGGCCTCGCCACCATCCAGACCGACGAGCTGCACAGCTACGAAGACGGCATCAACGTGCTCGGCGAATCGATGATGCTCGACTTCGGCAGCCCCAAACAAATCGAGCGCGCCATGGTCACCGCGAAGCGTCTCGAATGGCTCACCGGCATCAACGCAGCCGGCCACCGTCACGTCCGCTCTGCACTATTTCAACGGCGCCAAGATGGCCGAGGGCGGCGTGTGGGGCTGGTCGAAAGAGGCCTCCTACATGGTCTTCCATCCCGCGCTCTCGCTGGTGCTGTTCAACGGCGCGCCGGAGACGCGCAAGATGATGCTCGAACTCGCCGACGGATTCCTCGCGCACTACAAGCCCGGCCCCGATGGCAAGCCTTCGCTGCACACGGAAGTCAACTTCAAGTCCGACGAAGACAAGCCTACCGGCATGCGCCCCTGGTTCATCCTCTGGGCCGCCTATCGCTGGACCGGCGACCCCAAATACGTCAAGCCCTTTGTCGACGCACCGATCGAATCGCTGCAACTGGTCAACTCCGACGCGCTCGACATGCTCGACATGCGCAAAACGCAAACCGATCCGCTCATCGCCGCCGCCAACAGTTCATCGCGCGGCAACGAGACCGTCTGGCAACTCGCTTGGCAGGCCACCGGCGACACCTCTTACCTCAACAAGGTCTACGCCTCGCAAATCCAGACCGCCCACGAGCGCGAGTTCATCAACACCAAGGGCAGCCTGTGGATCGATCGCATCTACTTCAACAACGGCGAACTGCAGCGCTCGCGCCTCGGCGGCGTCGCGCTCATGCGCAACTACTGCTACCCCGGCAACGCCGTCAGTTGGAAGTTCGATGCGCCCGCCAACGACCAGAGCGTCGCCATCCTCGTGCCTGAAGCCACGCCCGATCACGTCAAGATCATCGCCTACAATCTCGATCGCGTTCCCGTGAAGGCGCGCATGACCGGATGGGAGATCGATCCCGGCCAATGGACCATGACCGTCGGCACGCAGAAGGGAATTGGCAACGCGCAGCCGGCACGCCGACGCGCCGCTGCGAAGACGTCAGCACGCAGCACCGTTCCCTTCGAGCGCAGCAAGGACCTCGACAATCACCTTCGCCCCGCGCACCACAACGGTGATCGAACTCAAGCTGCAAGACCAAGGGCGTGCCCTACTGGTCGCGTCCCGATCTCGGCATCGATCCTGAAGACGTGAAGGTTGAAGGCCAGAACATGACCGTCACCGTCCACTCGCGTCGGCGCCGTCGATGCACCTGCCTCGAAAGTCGTTCTCCGCGACCGCGACGGCAAAACTATCGCCACCGCCGACGTGCCGCGCGCTCAAAGCGCCTCTCGACCTGACGCCAAAAACTGCTGAACGTCATCACTCGCCATTCCCGGCCAACGCCGATTTGAAGGGAGCCACAGTCGCCATCGAATGCGGCGGAGATGTGCCGGAGATTACGCTGCTCAACAACAGCGTGGATCTTTAGATCAATCAGCGGAGAACTCGCCGTTTTCCAAGTCCTGCGCGGCCTGCGACACCGCTTCCGGCCGTCCCAGGTCGCGCCAATACGATCCATCTGCGAGGAACGACACGATCTTTTCTCCCTGCGCGGCGAGATGCAGATAGGCATCGATGATCGAAAAAGCTCCCGACTCCGTCATCTTTGTGAAGATCTGCGGCGAGATGACATGAATGCATGAGAAAGCCAAGCGCGTGCGGCTCTCGAGCTGGCCGCACCAATTCGGGCTTTCCATCGCGCCCGGCCCGGCGGCCACAGAGAATACCTTTGTCGTCAAAGAGCAGATAACGAGACGTCTCCCGGTTCTGAACAGCGAAGGTTGAGAGAGCGCTCTGTTCCTTCTGAAACTGCAGCATCCGCGCAATGTCGATGGTGCTGATGATATCCACGTTGTGCAGGATGAAGGGTTCCTGCGAGTCGCTTCCCTCAAGAAAGAACCACGCGGCCTTCTTCAGCCCGCCGCCGGTGTCCAGCAACTCTTCCTCATGCGAGATTTCAATCCGCATCCCGAAATTGTCGTTGGCCTTCAGGTAATCGCGAATCATCGCATCATGGTGATGCGTATTCACGATCACTTCGCGCACGCCAAAGAATGCGCAGGCGCGCAAGTGCGATCTCGAGCATCGTGCGCCCGCCAACCGTCACCAGTGCCTTTGGACGGTCGTCGGTGAGCGGCCGCAGGCGCGTGCCCAGGCCCGCGGCAAGGACCATCGCTTTCATCGATTCAGGCTTTCCAGCGCTGTTTCCCCGGCCTTGTTCAGCTTTTCAAGTTCCATGTGCCGCACCAGCACTTCCACGCCTGCGCGTCGCGCAAATGCTTCGCCAGTTGCTCGGCCAGGTACACCGATCGATGCTGCCCGCCGGTGCAGCCGAACGATACCATCAGGCTCGAGAATCCGCGGCGCTGATAGCTGGCTACGCTCGCATCCACCAGCGCATTCGCGTGCGCAAGAAACTGCGCTCACGCTTTCCTCGCTGGCTCAGGTAGTCGATCACCGCCTCGTCTTTGCCAGTCAGCGCGCGGAACCGTTCCTCCCGCCCCGGATTCGGAAGCCCGCGCGCATCGAAGACAAAGCCGCCGCCGTGGCCCTCCTCATCGGTGGGCGCCGAGTGATGGAATGAGAAGCTGAAGATCCGCACCGTCAATCCCGCCGGCGCGAGTGCCGCCAGTCCCCGCAGTTTCTCCGAAGCCAGCGATCGCATCGAGCGCCTCCATCAGCGCGGGCAGCGCGATAGGAAGCTTCACGTTCTCGGCCAGCCAGCGCAGATTCTTCAGCGCGTATGGCACACTCTGCAGAAAATGCGCCTTGCGCTCATAAAAGCCTCTGAAGCCGTAGGCGCCCAGCGCCTGCAGAATGCGCACATAAACATACGCGTAATAGTGCTCCATAAATGCGTCGCGCTTCAAATCGATCAACCCGCCCAGGCAATCGAGATAGTGATCGAGAAGTTCCTGGCGCAATTGCGGCGGCAAATCCGCCTTGCCGTCGTAGAGCAGCGACGCAATGTCGTATTGCAGTGCGCCCTTGCGCCCGCCCTGGTAGTCCAGAAAGAACGGCTCGCCATCGCGCAGCATGACGTTTCGCGATTGAAAGTCCCGATAGAGAAAATAATCGCGGCCTGCCGACAGAAGCAGTTTCGTCAGCCGGCCAAAGTCATACTCCAACGCCTGTTCGTTGAAGGGCACACCCGCGAGCCGCAGAAAATAATATTTGAAATAGTTCAAATCCCAGGCTATGGACTGGCGATCGAAGCTCGATCGCGGATAACACACCTTGTAATTCAAATCCTCGCCCGCGACAATCTGGAAACGCGGCAGCATCGCGACGACTTTGCGATACGCCTCAATCGCCTGCGCATCGATGCTCTCCCCGCCGCGATGCCCGCCCAGAAACTCGAAAAGCGTCGTGTCACCCAGGTCTTCTTCCAGATATGCGCCCTGGCTCAAGTCCTGTGCGTAGATCTCGGGAACCGGCAAGCCATGGCGGCGAAAATGCCTTGAAAAATCGAGGAAGGCAACATTCTCTTCCCGGACCGAAGAGAGAATGCCGATGGCGCTAGTACCGCCTCCACTTGCCCCTTCGCCGCTGAGCCGAACAATCGCGCGCCCCGAGCCGCCGAGTTGGCCCTGAACCGGCTTCACCTCCTCGGGAGGGAACCCGTAATGTCGCTCGAAAAGCTGTCTCAGAACATCCATATTAGTCTTCCAGGAAAATCGCTCACGCCGCTACACAAAGATACGCAGCCAACGGGCATGGAATCAAATTTCCACCCAAACTGGAATCAATGTTGCCCTGGTTTTGGGAGTTTCAGGAAGCGCTGCCGTCGGCCTGATTGCCGAAATTGCCCTTAGACGCGCCGCCTTCTCTGGTGCGTCGAAGGAATATTCATGTCCTCGCGATACTTGGCCACGGTGCGGCGCGTGAGCTGGATGCCCTGGGCCTTCAGCATCGCGGCAAGCTGGTCGTCGGTCAGCGGATGGCGCGTATCCTCGTCCTCGATCAGCTTCTTCACTTTGCGCTTGAGCACCAGCAGCGGCGTATCGGCGCCCTCGGGGCCGTTCGAGCCCTCTGAGAAGAAGAAGCGCAGCTCGAGGACGCCTTGCGGCGTGTGCGCATACTTGTTGGCCACCGCGCGGCTGATCGTCGAAGGGTGAACGCCGATCTCTTCGGCCACTTCCTTGATCATCATCGGCCGCAGCGCCTCAACGCCCTTGTCGAGAAACTCCTGCTGGCGGCGGACAATCACTTCACACGTGCGCAGGATCGTGCTCTTCCTCTGCGCGATGTTGCGCATCAGTTGCATCGCGGAGCGGAAGCGCTCCTTCACGTAGTCCTTCACTTCTTTGTCGGTGTTTTCGCGCCACCAGCATCCGGCGGTAGCGCTGGCTCAGGCGCAGGCTGGGCATATCTTCTTCGTTCATCGATACAACCCACTCGCCGCCGCGTTTCAAAAACACCACATCGGGCTCAATCAGCCGCGTCTGCTCGCGGTTGTAAAGGCGGCCCGGCCGCGGGTCAAGGGTGCGGATGAACTCCATCCCAGCATGCGCCTCGTCGGGAGTAATCGTCGCCGCCCGCGCCAGATCTTTCAGGTCCCGCTTTTGCAGCAGGTGCAAGTGGCGGTCCACAATCAGCGCCGCCACTTCCATGCTGCGCCGGCGCTCGTCGAGCTGTGCCTCGGCCTCGGCCTTGAGAGCTGCCATGCGGATTCTCTTCCTCATCCGCCGGCCGCTTGTGCATACAAATGGTCGAACTCCTGCTGCTGTGCCGCGATCTGAAGTAGCAGGCACTCGCGCAAATCTCTGGCCGCCCACTCCGGCCGGGTCAAGATGCTGCACCAGGTCGATGCCGCGCCGCACCAGCTCGAGCGCAGCGGTCTGCTGCTGCTCTCCGCTCGCGCCCGGCGAACCATTCCCATCGATTGCAATCTCGGAGAATTGGCTGAGAGCCGCGGCCAGTTCTTCTTCGCTGGCTGCCAGGTATCCATCCTCGTCGAGATTGCCGATCACGAACTCAGCAGCCTGGCGCAATCCGCTCGCTCAGGCTCAGAGCTCCCAGCTGCCACGCCAGGTGATCGGACAGAGTCGTAGGCTGGGAGAGAAAGTTCTCAAACGAGGGTTTCTCGCTGTCTTCATACTCCGGCTGCGTGCGATAGCCTGGGTCAAGATAATCCTGGAAGTACGATCCAAAGTCGACCTCGTCAAACGGGTCCTTGGGCGGGGTCGTGGGCTCTTCAGCCCCTTTGTCCGACAGAACCAGCCGCTCATCGCGTTCGTTGCGCTCCTCTCGGCCCGCAACCTCATCCAGCATCGGAACCGATTCGTCAATCTCTTCCAGGACGGGATTTTCAACCATCTCGGCATCGATCATCTCCTTCAGTTCGAGCTTGTTCAGGGCAAGCACGCTCACCATCTGCATCAGGCCCGGAGTCAGGACCTGGCGTTGCGACACTCTTAACGTCAGTTTTGGTTGCAACAGTGGCATAATTGGGACTCGTTCCCCGTCTGAACTCAATCAGAGTCTAATCATGTAAGAGAAAGCTTAAAGGTAAAATTGCCGCATTTCGATACAACTTTCCGGTTTTGGCAACCACCTATTCGGCAATATCGGTCTGGAATTCGCTTCCCTGCTTTTGTGCATCGGGCCAATTGATAGCCTTGCCTCGGCAGCCAATCCTCCGCAAACCCTTCTTTCCATACGCCGCACAGGCTTCCTCAACCCAGCGTGAAACCCTCTCCAAGATAGACGCGCCGCACCTCAAGGTCGTTGCCCAGTTCGTGCGGCGTTCCGGCTCGAAATATCCGTCCCTCGGCAATAATGTACGCCCGGTCGGTCACGCTGAGCGTCTCGCGCACGTTGTGGTCGGTAATCAGCACTCCGATGCCGCCGGCCTTCAGATCGAAGATAATCTTCTGCAACTCCAGCACCGCAATCGGATCGATGCCGCTGAATGGCTCATCCAGCAGGATGAAATTGGGCTGAATGCACAGCGCACGCGCAATCTCCACCCTTCTCCGTTCGCCTCCCGAAAGCGCATAGCCCCGCGTGGTGCGGATGTGCCCCAGGTTCAACTGATTGATCAGACGCTCGGCCCTGGTCCGGCGTTCGCGGCTGCCCAGCGGCTGCGCTTCAAGCACTGCCAGAATGTTCTCTTCGACCGTGAGCTTGCGAAAGACCGAAGGCTCCTGGGGAAGATAGCTGATGCCGAAGTTGCGCGCCCGCAGATACATCGGCAGACGCGTGATGTCGGTCTCGTCCACCAGCACGCGCCCGCTCTCCGGCGCAACCAGTCCCACAATGATGTAGAAGCTGGTCGTCTTGCCGGCGCCGTTCGGCCCCAGCAGCCCCACCACCTCGCCGCGCGAGATCTTCAGGTCAACTCCGCGAACAACCTGCCGTCCCTTGTACGACTTGCCGATTCCTTCGGCGATCAGTGTTTCCATCTATCTCCGCGTCTCAGCTTCTGCCTGCACCCTGGCGCACAGTGGTCTCCGTCCTGGTTTCGCGTCCGCCGCCTTCGATACTGACGCTATCATCGCGGCTATGGAAAATCAAAGCCTCGCCGGTCACATTGCCCCGCACCGGGTCGACCATTCGCGGCGGCGTGGCCGCGGTTCCAGTCAGCACATACTCCCCGGTCTTGCTCGTATACGTCAACTGCTCCCCGGTTCCGCGCCGGCCCTCGAGAAGTGATCGCCACGTGGCCGCTCGCTGTCATGCGATCCACTTGCCCTTGCCCGGGCTCCCTGCCTCCACGGCTGCCCGCGGGACCAGAAACAGTTCAACGCGATCGGAAACCGAGGTCGCCGATCCCGTCTCTGCCGTCACCGGTCCCAGCGCGCCGCCAACCATCACCGCCTTGCGGTCGATGTCGGAGTAGTCGAGCGCTCCTCCTCGCACCCGAATCACCGACGGTGTGGAAGGTCTTCCGCTCGAGTTTTTGCCGGAAGCCGGCCCGCTCTCCAGTTCCCCCGCGCTCAACAACACAACCCGCACCGGCTCGTGCGCGGTCCGTGCTCCGCGCTACCAGCGTCTTCGTCGCGCGATTGATCACGAATCACCGGCCCGGCAATCGAGTTGGCCTGCTGCCACAGCCGCGCATTCCCCCGGAAGGTGGCCTCGTCGCTCGCCCGATGGAGTTCCGCCTCCTCGGCAATGGCGTGCGCCGGCCCCTGTCCGCCCAAAGACATGCTCGACTGGCCTGCCGCACCGCTGGCCTGCGTGGCCGCCTGCCCGCTCCCATTCTTGCGGTTATCCATCCAGGTCGCTTTCACGTCTCCGTGCGCAAACGCGTCTCCCGATTCCTGGGATACATCGATCTTGTCGGCGGTAAGCTGCGATGCCGCCGTCCTCCACGCGCGGGTTCAGCGTAAGATGCAGCCACTCGCCCGCGCCCTCATACACGGCGTGCCCTGCCGTGGCCCGCATCGGCGGCTGCGGTTGCGCGCCGGGTTTGCCGGCCGGCTGCTCCACCAGCACCACATGACCATCCAGCACCGCCGACTGGATCTGAGCCTCGCCGCCCATTCCCTTCGCCGAGTTCGACACGCCGCTCGCCCCGCCTGCTCCACTCCCGGCGGCCTCAAAATGCGCCACCAGCCGGTCGCCGCTCGCGGTCTGCGTGGCTCCCGTTCGCGGTAGTCTCTTCAATGCCCGCGTGGCCCGTTCCGGTCATCGACGTCAGCGACGAGTTTGGTCCAAACTCACCGGTCAGCTCGTCGGCCGCCAGCCGGGAGGGAATGGGAGCCGCATTGCCGCGCTGGCTCTCGCCTGTCACCACCACGCCGCCGGTGCCGTGAATCGTGGCTGGTTCCACCTTCCCGTGTCCTGCATCGCGGAACGCAACATCGGCTACCGGCGAGCGCCACGTCCGGGTCAACCGCAATTCCACGACCCCGGAACCCGGCCCGGCGCTCGCAACCGAGCCCGTTTTCGCAGGCGCTGCCGTCTGGCTTACCTGTTCGCTGTGAAACTGCACGCCCCGCTCAAGATGCGCAAGGCTCAGCTCGCCATGCTTCGTGAACTCCAGCTCCGCTGCGGGCGATCGTCCCCTGCAATCTGCCGGTTCCCGCTCATCGAGTCCATCTCGACCCCGCCCTCCAGGTGGCCGTGCCGGGGCTGGTTGTGTTCGTCAAAGTCCAGTGACCCCGTCGGCGCCGCCAAGTGTCCGCCGGTCGCAGTGGCCAGCGTGAATCCGTTCGTCGCATCCATCCGCACCGCCGACCCGTCCTCGCGAAACAGAATCATTCGCCTCGTTCGCTGTGGCCTGTCCGCCGCGGTAGTCGGCCGTGGCCCCGCTCAGGCTGCAGGCCTGGTTGTCGCGCTCGAAATCCGCATGCTGGGCATGGATCTCCACTGTGTCGTTGCCGCGCCGCGTCGTCAAGCTCCACCGCTCGATCCAGCACCAGAATGCCCTGCTGCGAGTCGTAGGTGGCGCCCATCGAGCTGCCCGCTCCCTGCGCCATTGAAAAGTCCACATGCTGGCTGGTCGTCGCCACTCCGCTGTTCCAGTCGAAGGTGAGTCCGCTGGTCTTCACGTGGATTTCGCCCGCGCGCTGCGGTCTCTGCGGCGGTGGCCAGCGGCTTGCTCTTCGACCTTGCCGCTCACCGCCTGCATCCGCGGTCGCCTTGGGCGCAATCGCCGGCGCCACCCCCGGCCGCATCAGCGTAATCTCCACCGGCCCCGCGGCCATCGCCTTGCCGCTCTTCGGGTCGTATTCGAACTCGTCGCCCGCGATGCGGTCCACGCGGCTGCCGTCTTCGCCCGTACAGCTCGATCTTCACGTCGTGCAGTTGCACGATGCCCTGCTTCAACTGCACCACCTTCGAAGCATGAATCTTGAACTGCGAGTGCGCGCCCAGGGCATGGGAGTACGTGACGCCGTTGGCCTCCTGCTGGATGTCGATGCCCAGCCGCTTGGGCAGGTCCCGCCGGTTGAAAGGGTTCCTGCACTTGGCCACGGCCAGAAACACCCCCAGCGCCACCACCAGCAGAACTCCTGCCGCCAGCACCAGCGTCCGCATCCGCTCAATGGTGAGTCGCACTTGGCTCAGTTCCTCACTCCCAGCCGTGCCGCCAGCCGCTGCGCAAGGCTCTCGCCCAATTCGCTCCACAACAGCCGCGCCGTCGCCCCTGAAGCCTTCTCGACGGCCGCCGGTCAGCTCCACCAGTTGGCGCACATTCTCTTCCACATGCCGCGCCGCCACGGAGTCCAGATCCGCCTCTTCTTCCAAGAAACGGCGTGTCCGAGCCGAAGTCGATGCGGATGTGCCCGTCCTGCTCGTAAGCGCCCTCGTCAAACAGCGGCCCAAAGCCCGTCACCCGCACCAGCCGCGGCTCCCGCACCCAGCGCGCATCGAGTTCGCCGCCGGTCTCCAGCTCCCACAAGCTCCAGCCAATCTGAAACTCATAAGCGTAATCGTCGTGCAGCAGTTCCAGCGCCTCTTCGACGGCCAGGCGCGGCTCCGCGCCCTGTCCGGCGCGCCGTTCCGCCGCGTCCCCAAACCCGCTGAAAGACCGGCGACTCGGTCCAGTTGATCGGCCAGACGGTCGCCGCATACACTCCCGCCTCGCCGCCATGCGCGGCAAACGCGCCCAGCACCGCCGTCAGCTTGTCGGCAAGCGCCGCCAGGCGCAGATTCGGATACCAAAGGCTCAGATAAAGCGTGTCAGACATCTGTATTGATTGTAGACGTGCGGAAGCCAAGGAAGAGGCAGAGAAAGGTACCCTGATTCGCAGGAACGATCGGGTGCCCCATCCTTGCCGGCTTTTTCGGCAAGGGTGGGATCGCATGAGTCTCACTGCCTGTTGAAACGGGCCTTCATCCTACCCCGTCACAATCTCGCTGAAGTCCGCAATGCCCGAGAACCCGCGCAGCACCCCGTCGATCAGCCCCAGATGCGCCCCGCGCAATTGCGAATCGGGATCGAGCACCATCACCTTGTCGAAGAAGGCATCCACCGACGGGCCGCAGGGTGGCGATCAGGGCCAGGGCCTCGCCATAAGCTGCGATGCTCGCGCAAGCTCTGCCACTTTAGGCGCAAGCGCGGCAGCAGCATCCGCCAGCTGCTGTGCCTCCGGCGCAAGCTTCACATCGCTTCGGCCGAGCCAACCGCAGAACTGCCCTTCTCTTCGGCCTGGCGCAGAATATTCTTGATGCGCTTGAAGGCCGCTGAGATCGCGGCGAAATCGGCGGACTCGCGCGCCGCCGTCAGAGCTTCGGCCCGCGCAATGGCGTCGCGCACATCGTCGGCGCCCGCAGCCAGCACGGCGTTCGACCACGTCGTAGGCAAAGCCGCGCACATCCTTGAGATAGAAGTTCAGCCGCTCGCGAAGGAAAGCTGCAGCTTAGAGTTCGTCGATCGATATCTCTTGATTGCTACGTTGAATTGTCCTTAGCCGCATACTCCGGTATACGAATCCAACACATCGCTAAGCGTCAGCGGCAGATTCGACTCGGCCAGAATCTTCACAATGGCATTCGCCGCGCGGCGCAGCGCAAACGGATCCTTCGACCGGTCGGCGCATTGCCAATGCCGAACATCGCAATGATCGTCTGGATGCGATCCGCAAGGCCGAGCAACTGGCCTTCAACGGTCGACGGAATTGCATCTTCGGTCGAGGCAGGCGTGTACTGGTCGTAGATGGCGTCTGCGCAACGCTCTCTCCATGAGCCCTTGCGCCCGCGCATAAAGTCCGCCGATGACTCCCTGCAACTCGGTAAATTCCTTCACCAATTCAGTCGTCAGGTCGGTCTTGGCCAGTTCGACTGCCTTCAGCAGTGCCGCTTCATCAAACTTGAAATCCCCGTGCCTTCACGATCGCTTTGCAAGCTGCTCGCAACTGCCGCCAGTTCTGCTGCGTCTTCCAGTAGTAACTCCCCAGCTCTTTCTGGAAAGTCACATTCTTCAGGCTCTCCACGCGCTCGACCAGCGGCGTCTTCTGGTCGAAGTCCCAGAAGAACCGCGCATCCTTGAACCGCGCTCGCAGCACCCGCGCATTGCCGTGCCGAATAATCGCCTCGCCCTCGGCATCCACCTGGGTGTTCAGCACGGCGAGAAAATGCGGCAGCCAGCTTGCCGTCCGCGTCCTCGACGGCGAAGTATTTCTGGTGGTCGCGCATCACCGTGACCAGCACCTCTTCCGGCAGCGCCAGGTACTCAGGCTCAAAGTCGCCCAGCACCACCGAAGGCCACTCCGTCAGGTGCACCACCGTCTCCACCAGCGCCTCGTCCTCGCGCCAGCGCGCCCCGGCAACTGTGCGCGTCGCCGCATCCAGCGCCTTGCGAATCGAATGCCTGCGCTCGGCCACATCCACCACCACAAATGCCGCGCGCAACACTTCTGCGTAGCTCTTCGCCAAAGGTCAGAACCACGGAGTGGTCGCCATGCAGCACTGCGATGACCGCGGCTGGCATTCCCCGCGGCGATCCCCGCAATCTCCAGCGGAACAACCGCCGCATCGAGCAGCGCCACAACCCAGCGCACCGGCCTCACAAACCGCTCCGGCTTGCCCGCGCGCCAGTACATATTCTTGGCCCAGTAAATGCCCAGCACTTCCTTCGGCAACTCAGCAGCCAGCAACTCAGCCGCCGCGCGCCCCAGCCGCTTCACCGTCGCGCCCACATACTCGCCCTTGGCGTTGGTGACTTTTTCGAGAGCCGCCACAGCCACGCCCGCCTTCTTTGCAAAGGCCTGGGCCGCTGCCGTCGGCGCGCCATCTTTGAAGGCCACATTCCACGAGGGGCCGGTCAACTGTTCCTCGGTGTCGGCCTGGCCCGCCAGCACGTCCTCGACCAGCACGGCCAGCCGCCGCGGCGTCGAGTAGGTGGTAAGTCTTCGCCGCAGCCGCAAGCAGCCGCTCCCGCGTGAGCAGCTCATGCACACGGCGGCCCAGCTCGGCCTCAGCCCCGGCAATCATGCGGGCCGGAATCTCTTCCAGCCCAATCTCCAACAAAAAATCCGCCATAACTTCGATTGTCTTTCTCGCTAACTTACTAACCTTATGAACTCCGCCGGCTAAGCCAACGGACTTAACCCCGGTGAATAAAGCTGGCTAGCTGGAAGTTAGGAGCCAGCAGCTTGTTGTTGCACGTACACCTTGGCCACGCCCACCGCCAGGTTCCGGATGCGCGCAATCATGCCTACGCGCTCGGTCACGCTGATCGCCCCTCGCGCATCCAGAACATTGAACAGGTTCGAGCACTTCAGCGCCAGTTCATAGGTCGACATCAGCGGGAACCGCCGCTTCTCCGCTGCGCTCGCCTTTTCGTCACGCCAGCACCGCATTGGCCCTGCGCCAGCAGCGCCTGCGCCTCGGCCTCGTAACTCGTGAAGTGCTCCCACAGCCTAGCAACATCCGCATCCTCGAAGTTGTAAACCGAGTACTGCAGCTCCTCGGTCAGCCGCACATCGCCGTAAGTCACCACTGCGCCCGTCTCCGGATCGCGCGCCCACACCACGTCGTAGACCGAATCCACATCCTGCATGAAGGCCGCACAGCCGCTCCAGCCCATAAGTCAGCTCTGCGCAGATCGGGTCGAGATCGAGTCCGCCGCACTGCTGGAAGTAAGTGAACTGGGTGATCTCCATGCCGTCCATCATCACCTGCCAGCCCACGCCCCATGCGCCGACCGTGGGACCTTCCCAGTTGTCTTCTTCAAACTTCAAATCGTGCTTGCGAGAGATCGATCCCGATCGCTTCCAGCGACTGCAGATAGAGTTCCTGCACATTCACCGGCGGCGGCTTCAGAATCAACTGAAACTGCGTATGCTGGAACAGCCGGTTGGGATTCTCGCCGTAGCGTCCGTCCGCCGGCCGCCGCGAGGGCTGCGCATAGCCAACCTTGTATGGCTTGGGCCCCAGCACGCGCAGAAACGTCTCCGGCGCCATGGTGCCCGCGCCCACTTCAACGTCGTACGGTTGCTGCAGCACGCATCCGCGCGCCGCCCAAAAGCCCTGCAAGCGGAACAACAGTTCCTGAAAGGTCAGCGCGACCGGTTTGGCGGCGGAGACAGCGCTAGCCGTTGATGCACTTGATGGTGACACTGGAAACTCTCTCTCGATGGGCAACGTGGACTCGAACCAATTTTATCAGTCATCACCCGCCCAGCCGCCCCAGCGCCTCCGCCGTGCGCAGCTTCCGCTCCAGGTGGCGCTCCAGCGACTGCAGCGTGAACCGCCGCAGATCCTTCCCCCGCCGCCGCGGCCACGGCTCGCCGGCAAAGGCCGCCACCGGCGCCCGCAGCATCCTCTGCGCCAGTTGCCACGAATCGGCCGAAAGCGCGTTCGCGTTTCCATTGCGATGCACGGCGCAAAACAGCCCATCGCCCAGCGAGTTGAAGCTGATCTCGCCCGCCTTGCAGCGCCTCGCCGCAAGCCGTGCAGTGCGCGATGTCCGGCAGCAGGCCCATGAGCCGCGTCATCCACAGCGAGAAATAGGTCAGCGGCATCCACGGCTGCACAATCTCGGACTCGGCAGCCGTCGTCTGCTCCAGCACCGAAACCAGCAGCCGGAACACCGTCTCCTGCGGATCGTGCTCCGGCAGCACCTCGTCCAGCAACTCGGCAAAAAAGCTCAGCACCGCCATGCGCACATGGTCCACCGGCGCAGCCAGCGGCGAGCGCACAATCTCGAGCTGATCCAGCCGCACCAACTCCTGCCCCGGCCGCTCGGCAAACCAGGCCCGCGCCACCGTCATCGGCTCCAGCGCCCCGCCAAACCGCTTGCGGCTCTTCAGCGCCGACTTGGCCACGCCCCTCATCCGCCCGTAATCGCGCGTAAAAAAGCTCACGATCAGGTCGGCCTCATGCACCGGCCAGGTGCGCAAAACCACCGCTTCTGAGGTCAGCACGCTCATGCGTCTACTATCTTCGCACCGCGCCCCGGAGCAATCGTATCGGAGCTCGATCTTCGCTTTTATCCTCAGGTACTTGCCGCGCCGCTGAAGCCGGACTCCGGGTCCAGCCCTTCGCGTCGCCGCCACAGCAGACAGTTCTGGCGCATTTCGTGGTGCCGCATTGTGAATAACTCATTTGATATGCGCAGTTAAGGTCATGTTCCTTCAATACAGATAGCAGAGTCGTCAAACTAGCCATGAAGCCACGTCAAAACCTGCCATTTTCCACAAAATCCCAGCACTTACTCAGGCTAGAATGACCTCAGAGGTTCCAAATGCCTTCAGCTATGGTCACCTTCAACGGCCGCATCACACTCCCCACAGACATTCGAAAACAGCTTGGCCTGAAGACCGGCGACAATATCGATTTCATCGAAATCGAGAAAGGCCGGTTCGCAATCTGTCCACGCACCGCTGCGATTCGCGATGCGGAGAGAAATGTTAAGGCGCCGGCTTACGCGCGCGTCGCACGTGAGGTCGAGGAGGCCGTCAGCTAAGACGGTTTCCGCAGTTCTGCCAAGAATCCAAAAGGGTGGCTCTTTCTTGAGTAGAAAGCCACTCAACCCCTCGCTATTGCCCTGATACACCTCGTCGGACCGCTGAATGCCCCCGCAAATACGGCGCAGGAAAGCTGTCGCATTTGAACATCTGCGCGCTAATGCGGTCTCATAAAGACACGAACGCGCATCCCGCCGGCGCAGGATGCGCGTCCTGAGAAAGCTCAGTTGTTGCGCTGTGGCAGAGTTGCGCTAGCGGCCGAAGTGCGTGGCGTTCTTCTCGGTAAAGTGGGCCCACTTCTCCGGCAGATCATCTGCGGCGAAGATCGCCGAGACCGGGCAGGCCGGAACGCAGGCGCCGCAGTCAATGCACTCGACCGGGTCGATGAAGAACTGATCGGCCTCGCCGAAACCGTCCTCGTCCTTCTTGGGGTGGATGCAATCGACAGGACATGCGTCTACACAGGCGGTGTCCTTGGTGCCGATACAGGGTTCTGCAATGACGTAAGCCATTTCGAATTTCTCCGGGGAACTCGATTCCTCGACGCTGATAGTAGCACACGACCCCGGAGGATGACTCAACCCGGTCCGTTCGCGTTTTGCCATGCGGGAATCATCGTCCGAAACCGGAAAATCATCTGCCTCGTTCGGCTCGGCGTTGCGCAAACTCCTGCGGCGTGGGAATCGGCGACAGACCCCGCCCGGCGAACATCTCGCCGAACAATTCCACCAGCTCCGCCTGAATCAGCCCGTTCGAGGCCAGGATCTCGCGGCTATCCAATTTGCAAGGGTTGCCCGCGAAGTCCGTCACCTGTCCCCCAGCCTCCTCCACCAGCAGAATTCCGGCCGCCGTATCCCACGGATTCAGGTTGAACTCCCAGAATGCCTCCAACCGCCCGCAGGCCACGTACGCCAGATCAAGCGCCGCCGATCCAGCCCGCCGCACCCCATGCGAGCGCAGCGTGAACTCCTGGTAGAAGTGAACATTGGGACTGTCGTGCCGCTTGCGGCTCGGAAAACCGGTAGACAGCAGCGCCTCTGCCAGTTCGGGAATGCGCGACACGTGCATCGGCCTGCCGTTCAGCCTTGCGCCTTGCCCCCGCTCGGCCGTAAAAAGCTCATCCCGCATCGGGTCGTAGATCACCGCGGCCACCAGCGTTCCATCCTGTTCCGGCGCCATGCCGGGCGCGCGCTGCTCCAGACCCATCGAGACGCAGAACTGCGGAAATCCGTGCGCGAAGTTGGTGGTCCCGTCCAGCGGATCGACATACCAGCGGAACTCCCCTTCCATGCGCTCGCGCGTGCCCTCTTCGCCGTAGACCCCGTGCTCGGGAAACGCCTCGCCCAGCCGCTCTCGGATCAGTTTCTCCACCGTCCGGTCGGCCACCGTCACCAGGTCCACGTCGCCCTTGTATTCGGTTTCAACGCCCTGCGCCAGAAACTCGCGCAGCCGCCCGCCGGCCTCGCGCGCAATCGCCACGGCCTTGGGAACCCAGACCAGATTTTGCCCTTCCGCGGCCGCCCCGCCGCTCACGAGACTTCCCCGTTCGAAACTGGTCCGCTCGTCGCCGGCACTTGTCCTGGCCCATCCCGCATCGTACGGCGCTTGCCGGCTTCGCTGATGGTGCGGATCTGGTGCTTGTAGATAAATAGATTGGGCTTCCCCTCGCGCGTCAGTCGCAGCATGGCGTCGTCGAAGTATTCGATCCAGCCGCGCACGGTCTCTCCATCCCGCAGCTTGATCTGGACAACCACCTGGCGATCGCTGAGCGAGCGCAGATAAAGTGCCTCCTGGCCGGTTTCGCCCGGCGGAGGCGTCTTGGAACGGCGGCGCGAAGAAAGTGGCGAAGTCATGATTTCATTTTAGATCCCTCACCAGCGCGGCTCACCCGCGAAGCGATGAGGCTCCATCAGTTCCCGGTGGCCGATGAGTCTCCGTAGTACCCCGTCTTGTGCCGCACATTGAAGTCTTCCTCCGCTGCCCTGGGAACGGAGACCCGTATACGGTGAAAGATCCTTCCCGGCTCCTGGTTATGCGGATAGTAGCCGAGCAGATATTGGGTGCGCAGATCGTCGCTCACCTGCGCAAAAGCCTTGTCCAGTCCGCCGTCGGCTACGTAAAAATACTTGCCGCCGGTCTGCTCGGCCAGGGTAATCAGCGCATGTTCGCCGCCCAGGTCGCGCCCGGCGCTGGCCTCGATGGGCACGTCGATGAGCGAGTAAATCATCACCTCGTTGCGCAGCGCCTGCTCCAGCGCCTGCGCATAGGTCGTGCTCTTGCACCGTGTCGTCGCCGTCTGAGACCACCACCAGCACCTTGCGCCCATCCTTGCCGCCCAGCCGCTCTGAGCCCAGGTAGATCGCGTCGTAGAGCGCCGTGGCAAAGTCGCCGCGCAGCTGGCTCAGGCTGCGATCGATCTGCGACACCTTGTTGGTGAACGGCGTCAACTCCCGCACTTCGGTGGCAAACTGCAACACGGCCATCTGGTCCTGTGGCCGCACAATCGCGTGGGCAAACCGCCGCGCCGCCGCTGCTTCTTCGCTCATGTCCTTGCGCACGCTGCCGCTCGTGTCGATGGCCAGCATCAGGTTCAGCGGCATCTCCGACTGCTTTTCGAAGACCGCGATCTGCTGCGGCCGGCCATCTTCGGTGACTGCGAAATCATCGCGCGTCAGTCCGCCCACAATCGCCCCGTTGCGGTCGGTCACATTCACAAAGATGCTCACCAGCTTCACATCCACGTGCAGCGTGGTCTGTTGCGCGGCTGCACTCGCAACCAGCAACGCCGCCAAAGCCATCACGAGTGACAACCGCGTACCGCAACAAAATCTATGAGGTGCCCCAGGTCTCGATTTTGAGACCTGGGTTGCCCGAATGTCGCCGAGGCCCGTAACTTCGCAAATCTTACCCCTCATGCGAACCCTCCGGCTCCAGCGCCAGCCCGGCCGGAAACGGCTCGCCGTCCGCCCAAACCGCCCCATCCACAAACGTCTCCTTCTTCCAGATGGGCACGGTTTTCTTGAGCGTGTCGATCAGCCATCGGCAAGCCTCGAAGGCCGCTCCACGGTGCGCCGATGCCACCACGATCAGCACGCTGGTCTCGCCAATCTCCAGCCGCCCCAGCCGGTGAACCAGCGTCACCTGCCGCACGCCGAACTTGCTCCAGCGCCTGCTCCGCCAGCTCCTCTCATCTGCTTCAGCGCCATCTCTTCGTAGGCCTCGTAGTCCAGATAGAGCGTCTCCCGCCCGCGCGTGTTGATTGCGCACAATGCCGTCGAAGACCACCACCGCGCCGTCTTCGCCTCGCTTGGCCGCGGCCAACCAGCTTCTCCGCATCGATACGCTCCCGGGTCAGCGCAACAACTGTCGGTCCTTCCTCGCTCTTGTCCAAAACATTCGCCGAACGCGCAATCCCGGCCCCCCCGGAGACCGGCGGCAACAACCCCACCTCGTCGCCATCGCGCAGCACCTGTCCAGCGGTCGCGTACTCCGCATTCACGCTGACCGCAATGCCGCGCAGCGCCTCGCTCCCGTCCGGCCACACGAGCAGTCAACCGCATGCCAGCAGATCCTGCCACCGACGCGCCTTCCGGCAACTCGACCGTGTTGCCTCCGCGCCCAGCCAATCTTTCAACACCCCAAAGGGAAGAACTCGGACATGCATCGCTTAAAAAGAATACCGCCTGCCGGTTAGACGCGGCAGGCGGCATTCAGTCGCGATGATAGAGAACGCCATCAAACCAGCTTGTACAGGAACCCGGTAGGCGTGCCCCACAGGTTGCGCGCCCGGTCCTCATAGAAGATGCTGAACTCGATGCCCGCCATGTCGAAGTCGAACAGCGGTACGCGGTCAAAGGTGTAGTCGCCGCGCACCGAGTACTCGTCGCCCCCGCAGTCGATCATCAGCGTGTCGCCCGTCGAAAGCCGCTCAGGATGCGTCAACAGCATGCATCCGAAGGCAAACACGCCCAGCCCAAACTCGTTGCCGGCCATCGCCACGCGCGTGCGCCGCGCCGACGAGCCGCGATGCAGCATCCCGGCCTGCGCTCCCAGCACCAGAATGTCGTTGCCCTCCTGCTGCTCGCCCAGAATCTTCTCCGCCAGCCTCGAGCGCTCCGTCTGGCGAAGATACATCTCGGCCAGTTTGCCCATAATGCGGTTCGAAAATCTGCGCTTCGAGGCCAGAACGCCCAGCAGCATCTCCACCGCCTCGTTATACGTGGACGCCAGCGCCTGCCAGCGCGGGATCGCAAACCATGCCTCCGCGCCCTCCGGAAGCGCGCGCCGCGCCAGCTTCTCCTGGCAACTGCCCAGGCTCGGAAACAGCTTGCGCAGCTCCGTCACCTGCGCCTCCACCGGCCGCACCCGGTAGGTGGGCGGATACACGCGATTCGACCCCACCTCCTCATCCTTGTACTTGTCGCTCACCGTGTGCCGATGGATGATCTCCACCACCAATTCGGCCACCTCGCGCTTGAGTGTCTTGTCCATGTCCAGAACCGCCTGCGCGCTTTGCCGGTCCAGTTGCTCGATCGCCGTTTTGTACGCCTCCTGTGCGGCCTCGCCGAGAAACTCCTGCAACATGCGGTTCTGCTGCTCCGTCGTGTTGCCTGAAAGATGCAGCGGAACAATCTGATGGGGGGTCGATGGTATGGTTGCCATGGTTGCCGCTCTCCGCGCATTCGCGCGTTGGATTCTGTGATCTTTATCGGCGATACAGCCGGCATCGCGAGGGCAAGATCACTGAAGTTGCTCCATTTTGGAACAAGCAAAAAGGCCGGCAGGTTCGCCGGCCTTCTCGTTAAGTTCTTCGCCGAATTTACGCCACGGAGCCCGACCGCCACCTCGGCCCCGGCCGGCTGCGTATCCGGCCGCGCCTTTAACAGCGGCAGGGCCACAGGCAGCACGTCTTCGATGCGGCTGGCGTAGTGCATCGTCACGCCCTCCATCATCTCCGGCGTCAGGTCCTCTTCCACGTTCTGGCGGTTTTCCGCGGGCAGGATGATGGTTTCCACTCCCGCCCGGCGCGCGGCCAGGAACTTCTCCTTGATTCCGCCCACCGGCAGCACGTTGCCGCTGAGCGTGATCTCGCCGGTCATGGCCGTCAGCGGACGCACCGGCGTATCGGTCAGCAGCGACGCCAGCACCGTAGCCATGGTCACGCCCGCCGAAGGGCCGTCCTTGGGAATCGCGCCCGCCGGCACGTGAATGTGCAGGTCGATCTCCTTGGTGAAGTCCTCGGCCAGCCCAAGGCTTCGCGGCGTTCGAGCGCACCCAGGTCAGCGCGGCCTGCATCGATTCCTGCATCACCTCGCCGATCTGCCCGGTCATGGTGAAGCTGCCCTTGCCCTTCATCTTGTTGGCTTCGATGAAGAGGATGTCGCCGCCGGCCGGCGTCCACGCCAGTCCCACGGCCACGCCCGGCCGCTTCACGCGCTCCGCCACTTCGGTATCCACGCGCACCTGGATACCGCCCAGGAACTCCTTGATCACTTCGCGCGTCACCACGAGCTTTTCCGCATGGCCTTCCACCACGCGCCGCGCCTGCTTGCGGCAGACCGTGCCGATCTTCTGCTCCAGCTTGCGCACGCCTGCCTCGCGCGTGTAGTGGCGCACGATGTAGCGCACCGCATCCTCGGGAAACTCGATCTGCTCCGCCGTGATCCCGTTTTCCTTGATCTGGCGCGGAATCAGGTAGCGGTTGGCGATGTGCACCTTCTCCTCTTCGCTGTAGCCCTGCAGCGGAGATCAACTCCATGCGGTCCAGCAGCGGCGGCGGAACCGTATCCAGCATGTTCGCCGTGCAGATGAACAGCACCTTCGACAGATCGAACGGCACGTCCAGGTAGTTGTCGCGGAACGTGTTGTTCTGCTCCGGATCCAGCGTCTCCAGCAGCGCCGAGGCCGGATCGCCGCGGAAGTCGCGTCCCAGCTTGTCCACCTCGTCCAGCATGATCACCGGGTCGTTGGTTTCCGCCCGGCGAATGCTCTGGATGATCTGCCCCGGCAGCGCGCCGATGTAGGTCCGCCGATGGCCGCGAATCTCCGCCTCGTCGTGCATGCCGCCCAGCGAGATGCGCTGGAACTTGCGGCCCAGCGCCCGCGCAATCGACCGGCCCAGGCTGGTTTTGCCCACGCCCGGAGGCCCCACAAAGCACAGAATCGGCCCCTTCATATCCGGCTTCAGTTCCAGCACGCTCAGGTAGTCCAGAATGCGGTCCTTCACCTTCTTCAGCTCGTAGTGGTCCTCGTCCAGAATCTCCTTCGCCTTGCCGATATCGATCTTGGCGCCCGAGCTCTTGGCCCACGGCAGCACCGCCAGCCACTCGATGTAGTTGCGCGTCAGCGAGTAGTCGGCCGCCATCGGAGACATGCGCGACAGCCGCGCCAGCTCCTTCAGCGCCTCTTTCTTCACGTCCTCCGGCATGCCCGCGGCTTCGATCTTCTGGCGCAGCTCATCGTTCTCGCGCTGGCCCTCGTCCTGCTCGCCCAGCTCCTTCTGGATGGCCTTCATCTGCTCGCGCAGATAGTAGTCGCGCTGCGACTGCTGCACCTGGTCCTGCACCTCGGTCTGGATCTTGGCGCGCAACTGCTGCACCTCGATCTCCTTGGCCAGATGCTTGTTCAACAGCTCCAGCCGCTCCACGATGCCCGCCGTCTCCAGCAGCTGCTGCTTGTCGTCGGTGGTCAGGAAGGGCAGCGACGAGGCGACAAAATCCACCAGCCGGCTCGGCTCCTCGATGTTGGCCGCAATCGTCCGCAGTTCGTCGGAGAGCGTCGGCGACTCGGACACAATCTGCTGGAACTGCCCCACCACATTGCGCACCAGGGCCTCAAACCCCGAGCTTGACGCCGGCTCAATATCCTCCAGCGTCTCGACCTCGGCCACCATGAACGGCTCGGTCTGCGTATAGCGCACCAGCCGCACCCGCTCCACGCCCTCGGTAAACACAAACCGGCTCTGGTTGGGCATGCGCACAACTTTGTGCACCGTGGCCAGCGTCCCCACGGCGTGCAGATCGCCGGGCTTGGGTGCGTCCAGCCGCGGGTCAAGCTGCGCCGCCACCACGATCGTCCGCTCCTCGCCCAGCGACTCAATCAACTGGATCGAGCTCTCGCGGCCCACCGTAAGCGGCAGAACTGCATGGGGAAACAGAACCGTGTCCCGGACCGGCAGCACAGGAATATGGCGCACCCGCGACACACTTCCGGGGATGGGGCTCTGGACGTCAGGCGGGTTCGGAGGCTGGTTTTGCATTGAGTGTCCTTTTATCAACTTTCCTTACATTAGACGACGAAGACTTTGAAAAGTTTCAGAATTATCCTGCTCCAGCCCGTCTCCCTTCCCGTCATCAAATGACTCACTTCCTGTCGATACGGTGCGATTCATCACCCGGTTCCCCGAAGTCCGGAAGCCCCGCGCCCCAATGAGTCTGCCTGCACGCGAAACTTTCCTTCCTGATCAGGCCTTTTTGCCCAATTCCCTCCCGGAAGTTCCGCAGCCGGCCTTTAGCGGCACTTTCCCCCTGTAAATTTGGATGCTGTTCCTTTCGATGGGTGTATCGGCCAAAGCCGAAGGAAGGTGAGAACTGCCGAAAGCTCCGAGAGGTACCCTGCCGGGATGAAACCACGGCTCCACGCCTGACCCAATTCGTCAGCGTGGCTCCAAATGATTTCCATGCGAGCGGATCGTCAAGTTCCGGATCGGTCAGCCCATGCTCCGCAGGTCCTTGCTCGTTTCTTCCTTTTCTTCGATCTTGATCGCCGATTCGATATGATCCCAAAGTTCGTCTGGCGGTTCCACAATCGGGAACAGTTGGCGGGCGGCCTCGGCAATGGTCTCCAGATCGGAAAGCAGTGCGCGGCAAAGTTCGCAGCTCTGGATATGCGGATGCGCACGAGGCATCCGCTCCCGAGCCGATCAACTCCGGCAACTGGGCCTGGAACTCAGCGCAGCTCATCTTGTCTGGATCGCCGGTCATGGCCGCGCCTCCTTTCGGGACTGTGCGCGCAGGGCGTCGCGCAACCTCAGGCGCGCCTTGTGCAATTGCGACTTGCTGTTGCCGATCGAGCATTCGAGCATGGAGGCTATCTCATTATGCTCGTAGCCCTCAACATCGTGAAGGATAAAAATCAACCGGTAGCCGGCCGGCAGATCGGCTACCGCGCGCTCCAGCGCCAGCCGGTCGATGGCGCCGCTCAGGGTCAGGTCGGGAGCGCCAAAACTGCGGCCGGGCCCTTCCTCGGGAACCGGCTCCATCGCTTCATCCAGCGAAATCAGGCTCAGCCCTTTCTTGCGCAGTTGCATCAGCACCACGTTGATCGCCAGCCGATGCAGCCAGGTGGAAAAGGCCGAGTCGCCGCGAAAGGTCGAGATCTTGCGGTGCAACTGCAGAAACGCCTCCTGCGTCAGGTCCTCAGCCTCCGCAATATTCCCCACCATGCGCAGGCATAAAGAATAGATGCGTCTTTTGTGCAGGGAGTAGAGTTGGGCGAAGGCATGGTGGTCTCCGGCCTGTGCGCGCGACAGTGCAACCGCTTCGGTTGGATCCGGTGATGCCGCGGGCGTATACGTCACACGCCTGGGCGCGGGAGCGGGAACAGGTGCTGCTTCGTCCAAACCAGTTGGTGAGCTTTCCGGAGACGGTAGGGGAAACCGGGAACGGGTCATGAGTTTTCCTTGGGGGAGGTACCGTTCTTGAGACTAGGCCCATGCTGCGCACGGCTCCTGTCCTCGTTAGTATAAGGGGAAAGGGGATGAAGTGGGGAGAGCCAGGAGCTTCGGCGAAAGATGACAGAAGCCGGCGCCGGGCGGATTCTTGCGTCGAGGCCGCATTTTCGCGCAAACGGGGTAGATGCCCCGCGCTTTTTGGGAGAAATCGATCTTGCGGAGAAAGCCGGCAAAGAAGTGCGGCAGGGGCGGAACGGTTCCGTGCAGGGCTCTGCTCGCGTGCGGACTTGCATTTGCTCCCATCTTCGCAATCTGCCAGGGAATCATCTGCTGGTCGCAGGCCCCGCCTGTGGCCGCTGCCGCCGCCCAGATTCCTGCTTCCGAATCCCCGCTTCAGTGGACCGGTCTGCATGTCCGCCAAATCTCGTTCGAGGGCGTCGCCGCGGACCGCCTTGCTCCTCTCTCCGGCCATCTTGCCCAGGCCGAGGGAAAGCCGCTCGACCCGGATGACCTCAAGGAGAGCCTGCGCCAGCTTTATTCCACCGGCCTCTACGAGACCGTTCAGGTCGAAGGCGCGAAGACTGAGCTGTCACCCGGCGTCGAGGTCGTGGACCTCATCTTCAAGGGTACGCCGCGCATCTTTATCGGAACTGTCGGCGTCTACGGTGCCAAAGGCGCCACCTTGAATACGCAACTGCAGCGCGCCAGCCAGCTCACGCCCGGCACCCGTTTTACGCAGGCCAAACTCGACAACGCGCTCCAGCAGATGCGGCAGACCATGGCCGAAAACGGATTCTACGAGCCGGCAATAACCCCCTCCCTCACACCGCACCCCGATGAACAACTCGTCGACCTCGTCTTTCATGTGGTCTCTGGAGTGCAGGCCCGAGTGGGCAAGGTTGAAGTCTCCGGCGACCCGGGAATGAGCGCTGCAGGAATTCCGCCGCTACGCGCACCTCAGAATCGGCGCCCGCGTGGACCACGATACTGGCAATCGCGCCCTGGCCGGCGTCCTCAAGCACTACCAGGCCCAGGAGCGCATGGAGGCCGAGATCAAGATCGTCTCCGCAAAGTACGATCCCGCCAATAAAACAGTCGACTTCAGCTTTTCCGCCAACCGCGGGCCGGTCGTCAAGGTCCTCGTCCAGGGCGCAAACATCGACGCCGACCACATCAAGCGAATCATCCCCATCTTTGAAGAGGGCAGCGTCGACGAGGACCTGTTGAACGAAGGCAATCGCCGCCTGCGCGACTACTACCAGCGCTCGGCTACTTCGACGTAAAGGTGGATCACCAGCAGAAATCCACCGGCGACCAGGAAGTAGTCATCGTCTTCAAGGTCGACCTCGGGCCGCGCCGCCGCGTCGAGAGCGTGGCCGTCGCGGGAAACCACTACTTCAACTCCGCCACTCCTCAAGGAACTGCTCAGCGTCCACGCCGCCGATTCGCTCGACCGCCACGGCGCTTACAGTCAGGCCCTGGTCTCCGCCGACGTAAGCGCCCTCCAGGCCGTCTACCACAACAACGGTTTCTCCAACGTGAAGATCACCCCCGAAACCAGCACGCCTGAAACCGGCGCGGCAGATAACCCCGCCGCTCAAAAAAATGCTGACCCCATCGCGGGGAGCACCCGCAACAAAACTGCCGCACCGCATCGGTCACCGCTCCTCTGGCTGTAACCTACCGGATTGAAGAAGGCGAACAGATGCGAGTCGGCGCCGTGCACATGGAAGGCAACGACCACGTGGATGCCGCCAAACTCACTCCCCTGCTGAATACCGCGCCCGGCCAGTTGCTTTCGCCGCAGAACCTGGCCGGAGACCGCGACGCCCTGCTAACCGAATACCTCAGCCGCGGCTTCGAGCAGGCCAGCGTCGATGTCGCCCAGCAGCCCGAGACCGCCGACCCCAGCAAGGTGGATGTCGTCTTCCACATCACCGAGGGCCCGCAGATTTTTGTGCGCAATGTGCTGCTCACCGGTCTTCACTACACGCGTCCTGAAACCGTGGCCCGTGCCATCACTCTGCATGCCGGCGATCCGCTCAATCAGACCGCCCTCCTCGACACGCAGCGCAATCTCTACGAACTCGCCCTGTTCAGTGAGGTCGATGCGGCGGTCGAGAATCCCAACCGGCGGCGAGACTCAAAAGACCGTCCTGCTCCAGGCCTCCGAGGCGCGGCGCTGGGCCCTCACCTACGGCTTCGGCTTCGAGGCGCAAACCGGAACGCCGCAGAACAACTGCGCGAGCGCCATCGCCGGCGGCGTGGCCTGCAATCCCAACGGCAAAACCGGCGTCAGCCCCCGTGTTCTCGCCGACCTCACCCGCAACAACCTCTTCGGCCGCGAGCAGTCCGCCTCGCTGCAAGGCACCTACGGCCTGCTCGAGCAGAAGATCGACCTGCTCTACCAGGATCCGCATTTCCAGGGCAACCGCAACTTCGGCATCACCTTCTCCGGCGGCTACGCCAACAGCCAGGACGTCACCACCTACGTCGCCTCCAGGCTCGAAGCCGGATTCCGGTTGACGCAGAACTTTCTCACCCCGGGCTCATGGCTTATCCAAGGCCAACACTTTCATCTACGAATTCGACTTTCGCCGCGTCAAGGTGGCTGCGAGCAGCCTGCAGGTCTTTCCCGGCGAGATTCAGGCACTGGCCACCGCAGCCCGCGTCGCCGGCCCCGGCGTGACCTGGATTCGCGATACCCGCGACTCGCCCCTCGATGCCCATCGCGGCACTTACACCAGCTTCCAGGAGTTTCTCTCCGACAAATCTCTCGGCGCCGATGCCGAGTTCAACCGCCTCGATCTTTCGAATTCCAGCTACTACGGCTTCGACAAGAACCGCTTCGTGCTGGCCCGCAACACCCGCTACGGCCAGGTGCGCGCCTTCGGTACCGGCTCGGCACGAGCTGATCCCACTCCCCGAGCGCCTCTACTCCGGCGGTCCCACCTCCCTGCGCGGTTTCTCTTTCAACGGCGCCGGCCCCCGCGATCCCGAAACCGGATACCCCATCGGCGGCGCCGGAGCGCTCGTCAACAGCACCGAACTGCGCCTGCCCCCGCCCACGCTCCCCTGGCTTGGCAACACCGTCAGCTTCGTCCTCTTCCACGACATGGGCAACGTCTTCACCAACGCCGGCGATGCCTGGGCCAGCATCCTCCGCTTTCACCAGCCCAATCGCGACACCTGCAAGAACACTCGCCAACAACAACTGACCCCAACAGCTACATCCCTACCGGCCCCACCACCTCCACTGGCCAGCAGGGAACGTGCAGCTTCAACTACTTCTCCCATGCGCCCGGCGTCGGCTTGCGCTACCATACGCCGGTCGGGCCCATTCGCCTGGATTTCAGCTATAACCTGAATCCGCCCATCTTCCCGGTGAATATCAACTACTCGCTCTCGCAGCCGGACTAGCAGCCCCCACGTCGGCGAAGCCACCCACTTCAACTTCTTCTTCAGCCTGGGACAAACCTTCTGATGACCAACCGCCCCATCCCGATGAAGAACCCAGGCGCCAATACCCTCGCAAGGAACTCCGGGTGCCCCATCCTCGCCGCAGCTTTATCGCGGCTAGGGTGGGAGCGCATACACCTCCCACCTGCCAAGCTTGTCAAGTCGACCTTGATCTCAGCACTGCTCTTCTGCCTCACCCCCGTCCCTCTCCCGCCCAGCAACCTCCAGCGCCCGTCGTCCTCGACAGCGTAGTAGCCGTGGTCAACCGCCACGTCATCCTCGCCAGCGACATCGACGACGAAATCCGCCTCTCCGTCCTCGACCCCGGCCGCGCCGGCCAGGGCGTTCTCACCCGCCAGCGCGCACTCGATCAGTTGATCAGCCGCACCCTCATCGAGCAGCAGATTCGCCGCGAAGACGCGCAGGCCGCCGAGCCTACGCCCGGCGAAGTCGGCGCCCGCCTCACTGAGATCCGCAAGGAACTCCCCGCCTGCATCCGCCAAAACTGCGCCTCCGACGCGGGATGGAAGGATTTCCTGGCGGCCCACGATCTCACCCCAGAGCGTGTCGATGCCTATCTGCGCTACCGGCTTGAAATTCTCCGCTTCATCGAACAGCGTTTCCGCCCCGGCATTCACATCGCACCGCAGGACATCGAGACTTACTACCAGCGACACGCTCCTGCCTCAATACGGCCCCGGCGAAGCCGTTCCCTCGCTCGAAAGGGTCTCTCCCCGCATCGAGGAGATTCTGCTCCAGCAGCAGGTGAATCTGCTCTTCGACGAGTGGCTGACCAACCTGCGCAAGCAGGGCGATGTCGAAGTTCTCGACCCCGCGCTCGAAATTCCTCAAGCCCCCAGCGTTTCTGAAGTCAAGCCGGCGCCCAGAACGACATCTCCCAGCGAGGAAGGAAAAGGAACCCAATGAGCGAGCCGGAGCCCAACCTTCCCGTTCCCAATCCCGATCCAACTCCGGATCGGCCGCCCCGGCCCAGCCGTCTGCGCCGCTTTCTGCTCCGCCATGTCCCTCTGGCCCTGGCCGGCCTCATGTTCCTGGTAGCCTTGGCCACGGTCGGCATCTATCCTCTGGATGAGCTCCGCCCAGTTCGAAGGCCTGGTCCGCAAGCGCCTTGTCGTCGAGCTTGAAAAAGCAACCGGCGGCCGGGTTGACATCGCCACATTTCATTGGCGTCTCCTTCACCTCGAGGCTGAGGCGGACGGCCTGGTCATTCACGGCAGCGAAGCTCCCGGCGAAGCGCCATACGCACGTGTCGATCACCTCAGCGCCGCTGTGACCCTGTTCGGCTTCTGGAACCCGTCTGTTCACATTCGCAATCTCGACATCTCCCGTCCCTCATTGCACCTCATCGTTTATCCCGACGGCGCCACCAATCAGCCCCACCCGCGCAAGCCCGCGAACACCCGCAACCTCGACACCCTCTTCAATCTTCAGGCCGGCCACGTCTCCGTTGAGCAGGGAGTCCTCGACTACGACAACCGCGCCGCTGCCTTCGACTTCCAGAATCGCTGGGAGCCCCTTGACTTCCAGGCCAGCGACGTATCCCTGCTCCTGCGCTACATTGCTGCCTCTCGCGTCCGCGCCGGAAACCTATCGCATCGAAGCCGGCGCCACCGACCTGGCTCTTTCCCGGGGCGTCCAGCATCCTGCCTCCAGGCCCGCGCACAAATCCGCGCCCACGCCCGTCCACGGCTACTTTCAGGCCACACTCGACCTCACTCGCACCGCGGCGTATCTGCGCTCGCTGCGTCTCACCGCCCGCAACAATGACAGCGGCAGCCACGCCCTGGAAGTAGCCGGATCGCTTCAGGACTTTACTCATCCGCACTGGCACGCCGAGGTCCGTGGCGATCTCGATATGCGGCTCCTCGACCCGGTCTTCGGCTATCCCTTTGCCCCCGAGGGCATCGCCCACCTCGATCTCGACTGCGCCGGAGAAGCCGGGGAATTCCGCACCGACGGCTCCGTCCACATCGAGAACGGCTCTTATATCGGAACCGGCGTCGTCGCCACCGGTATTCGCCTCGACGCGCACGTGCATGCCGATCCGGCACGCTTGCTCATCGCTTCCATCGTTGTGCGCCTCCGCCAGGGCGGCCAGATCAGTGGCACAGTCGACCTGAGTCCATGGCTTGTCCCGGTTCCCGGCGCCGCTGTTCTTCAGGCCTCAGGCCCCTCCCCAACGCAAGCCGCCTCCAGCCGAAATAATCCGACCCTCCGCCCTCCACCACCCTTCATCCCCGTCAACGGCAAGGTCACCGCACAGCTCAAAGATGTCGCGCTCGACACCGTCCTCGACATGGTCAGCCAGCCGCCCTTCCAGCGTCTGGGATTCGACACGCTCCTCAACGGTCCGGCCACCGCAGCCTGGTCCAAGGGCGACACCCGAACCGTCTCCGTATCCGCGGCGCTGAACCTCGACCCTTCAACTCATCTGATCACCGGCGAAGCTCCCCGCGACTGGAATCGTGGACGCGACCTACACCCAGCGCAACGGCGCCGTCGATCTGCGCAAACTGGAATTGAACCTGCCCGCCAGCCAGTTGCAGGTGCACGGCAATCTGGGCGCATATCCGCTCACCAGCCCCTCGGCCATCGCACTCGATTTCCATTCCCACAACCTGGCCGAGTTCGACACCGTGCTCCGCAGCCTCGGCCTCGAGCGCAACGGCAAATCAGGAACCGCTGCGTTGCCCGTGACCTTGACCGGCCAGGCCGACTTCAGCGGAACCTGGGCCGGCTCGCTTATCAATCCGCGCATCGCCGGCAAACTGAACGCAACCCAACTTGCAGTCGAGATGCCTTCCGCGCGGCCAACCCCCAATGCTCAGCCCGGCCTCTCCCTGCCTGTCCATTTCGATTCCATCGAGACCGCCGGCACCTACTCAGCCGCGCGCATTTCCGTCGACCACGGCTCCCTGATTCACGGCAACACAAAGATCTCTTTCAGCGCAGCTCTCGAAGCCACTCCCGGAGACAAAACGTCCAGTAAGATTCCCGCAATTCGACGCCGACTCCAAATTGCACTTCCGCCTTGCAGCGTCCAAGGTCGCCGTCGACGACCTGCAACCGTTCCTGGCCCAGGACCTGCCCATCACCGGCACTCTCGATGCCGACCTCCAGGCCGATGGCCCCATCCATTCTCTCGGCGGCTCCGGTTGGGTGCAACTCCAGGACGGATCCATCTACGGCGAGCCCGTCACGCGCCTTCGCGCCCAGGGCACAATGGCCAACGATGTAATCAATCTCGCCTCAGTCACCTTGAACCACCCCTCCGGCATCGTCTCAGCCAGCGGCAGCTACGACATAAAATCCCGCCGCTTCCAGGGCGACGCAAAAGGCGACGGCCTCGACATCTCTAAAATCGATTGGCTCCGCCATCAGGATTGGAATCCCACCGGCCGGCTCGGATTCGTAGTCCATGGCTCCGGCGCCTTCGATAACCCCCAATTGCAGGCCAATGCCACTCTTAACAACCTTGCGTTGGGCGGCGAAGCCGTTGGCGCCCTCGAGTTGGTCGCGCACACCGCCAACCACGCCCTTACCTACGACATGACCACGCGCCTTGAATCCGCCGAGCTCGCAATCCATGGAAAGACGGCGCTCAACGGCGACTATGCAACCCAGGCCCGCCTCGAGTTCTCTCGCTTCAACATCGGTTCGCTGCTCAAACTCGCCCACGTCAAGGCTCTCAGCGGCGAATCCGCGCTGGCCGGCGCCGTCACCGTCGAGGGCCCGCTCGCGCACACCGAACAGCTCCGCGGCGAGGCCCGTATCCAGGAGCTGGAGGTAACCGTCGCCGGCGTGCATCTGAAAAGCGAGGGCGGCGTCCATGCCACGCTTGCCAACAATCGCTTCCGCCTCGACCCACTGCACGTAACCGGCGAAGACACCGACCTGCGCGCTGCAAGGGCGGCCTGGCGCTGAAGGACGAACGGCAACTGGACCTGGCCGCCAGCGGGTCCATCAACCTCAAGCTGGCCGAGACCATCGACCCCGACCTCACCGCCGACGGAACCACCACCTTCCAGGTCGAGGCGCACGGCCCGCTTGAAAGATCCCGGTCTGCGCGGCCGGGTCGACTTCCAGAACGGTTCCCTTTCTCTCGAAGACGTGCCCAACGGCCTGAGCCAGTTGCATGGCACCCTGGAGTTCAACCAGAACCGCCTCGAAGTCAAATCCCTCACCGCCATGAGCGGCGGCGGCCCGTTAAGCGTGGGCGGCTATCTGGCCTACCAGCACGGCATCTACGCCGACCTTACCGTCACCGGCAAGGGAGTCCGCATCCGCTACCCGCAGGGCGTCAGTTCCCTGGCCGACGCCACACTCCATCTGCAAGGCACCGCAGAACAACCTGCACTCTCAGCGGCAATGTGCTCATCACCCGCTTCACCGTCAGCCCCGACCTGGACTTCGCCGCCCTCGCCGCGCAGGCCAACTCCGTGCAGACCGTCACGTCGCCCGACGCTCCCTCCAATCACATCCGCTACGACGTCCGCATCCTCTCATCGCCGCAGTTGAACTTTCAGAACGCCTATGCCAAGCTGGCCGGCGATGTCGATCTGCGCCTGCGCGGAACCGTCGCCACTCCCTCGCTGCTGGGCCGCGTCTCCATCACCGAAGGCAGCGCCATCATCGCCGGAACCCGCTACGACCTGCAGCGCGGCGACATCTCCTTCACCAACCCCGTCCGCATCGAGCCTGTCATCGACTTGAGCGCCACCGCTCGCGTCGAGGATTACGACATCACGCTCGGCCTGCACGGAACTCCCAGCAAGCCCTCCGTCACCTACCGCAGCGATCCTCCGCTGCCCGAGGCCGATGTGGTGGCCCTGCTGGCCCTCGGCCGCACTGAGAATCAGCAGCGCATCTACACCCAGCAGCAGGAGCAGGCCGCTCTCCAATCCCACCACCGACGCCCTGCTCGGCGGCGCTCTCAACGCCACCGTCAGCAGCCGCGTGCAAAAACTCTTCGGCGCCGGCTCCGTCAAGGTCGACCCCAACTACCTCGGCCCCTTCGGCAACTCCACCTCCCGCATCATCGTCGAAGAGCAGTTGGGCCGCAACCTCACCCTCACCTACGCCACCGACGTCAACACCACCGGCCAGCAATTGCTCCAGGCCGAAATCGCCATCAATCGCCACGTCTCCCTGCTCGTAGCCCGCGACGAATCCGGCGTCTTCTCCATGGTCGTCAAAGCCACCCGCCGCTTCCGCTGATAACCGCACCCAATTCAACATTTCGAAACCTTTTTACTCCAGTTGTGTCTATTGAGACGGAAAGCGGCCCGGTCGTGGCAACCATCGGCCGGCTCGCCACATCACTGTGTGCAACGACAAGGAGGTTTTCAAAATGAATAAGTCAATGCGCAGATCTTCCTTTGCATGCGCGGCTGCCATTTTTGCCGCGGTCTTGGCCACCCTTCCCTTCGCTTCGAAAGCATCGCCGCTGCCTCCCGCCGCCGGCGCGCAGGCGCAGCCGGACGGCCCTGCATCCGCCGTCCAATCGCGGCTCAACAAAAAGCAGTTCCACGACGTGCGTGTCACGGTGGACAACGGCATCGCCACGCTCACCGGAACCGTGGACCTCTACGAATACAAGGCCGACGCTACAAAGACCGCTCTGCACACCAAGGGCGTGACCGCGGTCCGCAACCAGATTGAAGTTGCCGGCCCCAATGTCTCCGACCGGGAACTCCAGTCCAAATTGCTCGAGAAGCTGCAATACGATCGCGTCGGCTATGGCAATGTCTTCGACGCCATCTCTCTCAACGTGCAAAACGGCGTCGTCACTCTCGGCGGCCATGCCAAGGACTTCCCCGACCGTGACTCCGCCCTGGCGCTCGTTTCCACATATCCCGGCGTCAAGGATGTCGTCGACGATGTCCAGGTCGATCCGGTCTCGTCCATGGACTGGCAAACGCGCATGGCCGTGGCTCGCGCCGTTTACGGATATCCCTCGCTTAACAAGTACGCCATCGACCCCGCCAAGCCGATTCGAATCTCGGTTCAGAATGGCAACGTGGAGCTCTATGGCATGGTCGACTCGCAGGCCGACAAAGACACCGCCTTCCTGCGCGCCAACGGCGTCGCCGGAGTCTTCAGCGTCAAGAACTACCTGCAGGTAGCCAACCAGCCAACCGAAAAACAATAACCCGTGCCGTCGCAAATTCACGCGCCCACCCTCGCGCCATGTTTATGGTGCAAGGGCGGGCAGCACGACCCTCCACCGAGCAGCCCAAAAAACTCTGGACCAGAATGCCTATTTCATCCATAATTGCGAAATGCCGGGACGAAGACAGACCACCGCCGCCATTCTTGTGCCCGTGCTCGCCGGATCGGTCGGCCTCATTCATCTTATGAGCCAGCCGCGATTCGAAGCCATCCGCACTGTGGACGTGCTGCAGCTTATCGGGTCAGGCATGTGTTTCGGTATCGCTTTGTCAGCCGTGATTGTGTTGCTGCGGAGCAAGCGTGACACCTGAGATTTACGAATAAGCATCCCTCGCCGACGCACGGCTGGCCTCCCAAAACCTCCGCGACCGACGCTCTAAGATTGTCCCTCCCATGCAAATCGAATCGAAGCCTGCCTCCGTCATCGTCGCCATCAAACTACTCCATACGGCGGTCTGGCTTTTCTTCGTCTCCTGTATCCTCGCGGTTCCGGTTGCCGCGGCCATGCGCCGGTTTCAGATGACCGCCGTCTTCGCCGGCCTGGTCCTGCTTGAATGCCTGGTCCTGGTGTCGAATCGCTGGCGCTGCCCGCTAAGCGATCTGGCCGCCCGTTACACGCCGGAGACCAGGGACAACTTCGACATCTACCTGCCCAATTGGCTGGCACGGCACAACAAGACCATCTTCGGAATTCTCTTTATCGCCGGAGGCCTGTTCGCGCTGGCGCGATGGGCGGCCGCGCTGCTTCACTGGCAATGAATCGTAAATGGAATTTTGTTTTCCACCTGGCTCGGAGCATCGATCACGATCTTCACCCAGCCTGTGAAGTTGGCAAACTTCGGCGAATTCGCACCCAGCCGCCACTCTTCGTACACCGGCACCGAGCGGCCCGGCATCGGCATATTCACGTTCTGGCTCCCGGATGAATGCCCGCCATCGCTGCGCAGAAAATGGTAACTCGCTCCCGTTGGATTGGTGGCAATCAAGCCCCAGCCGAACTTCAGGTCTACGGGGCAGTAGCCCGTGTATTGATACCCCTGCGCGATCTGGCCGTTGGCGCGCAGCGAGCTCCCTCCGATGCGGATGCTTGCGTTTTGAGCCGTCAGACCAACCGCGCCCAGGCAAAAGAACAAAACAAACATGATTGCGAACTTGCTGACTTTCACTTTCCCTCACTTTCGGACCGGGGCCCGCTGACGCCCTCCCGGCCACCAGCCACTATAGCTCAGAGTCCGCTTGCCATGTGGGGTTTTCTGTCGACCAGTCAATTAAACTGTTCCCTGGTGCAAACCATGCCCGGCGTTCTTTCCAAAATCCGCACCACTCTCGAAATGATTAAGTGGGAGCACTCCATCTTCGCGCTACCCTTTGCCCTGACTGCCGTGCTTTTGGCAGCCAACGGCCTGCCGCCCTTGCGCACCGTCGTCTGGATTATTGTGGCCATGGTGGCGGCGCGTTCTTCGGCCATGGCCTTCAACCGCTGGGCCGATGCCGACCTCGACGCCGCCAATCCCCGCACCAGCCGCCGAGCGATTCCCGCCGGATTGCTGTCGCAGCAGTTTGTGCTTGGCTTCACGCTGATCATGGCGCTGGTCTTCGTAGCCGCCGCCGCCGAACTCAACCGGCTCACTCTATACCTGTCACCGCTGGCGCTTGCGGTCCTGCTTGGCTACAGCTACATGAAGCGTGTAACGCGCTGGTCGCACCTCGTCCTCGGTCTCGCCCTGGGCCTTGCTCCATCGGCCGCCTGGATCGCCGTGCGCGGCAACCTCGACCCGCGCATCCTGGTGCTCACTGCGGCCGTCACCCTGTGGGTGGGCGGTTTCGATGTCCTCTACGCCTGTCAGGACTACGAGCACGACTCCCAGGTCGGCCTCTACAGCCTGCCCCGCGCTGTCGGAATCCCAAAAGCCTTTCTTGCCGCCCGCATCATGCACCTCTCCATGCTCGCGCTCCTGGTCTGGTTCGGCCTGCTCTTCAAATTCCAGGCCATAGGCTGGGTCGGCATCGCCGCCGTTGCGCTACTGCTGGCCTATGAACACTCCATCGTTTCGCCTCGCGACCTGCGCCGCCTCAACGCCGCGTTCTTCACCATGAACGGCGTAATCGCCATGGTCTTTCTCGCGTTCGTCGCCGCCGACCTGTGGATGCGCCTATAACTCACCTCTCGATACCCTATATTTTGAGCGGAAAGTTGTTTTGATGAGTCGAATTCTCGATAGCGCCCTGGCACTTTGTCCGCCCTGAGCCCGCCAATGAGTGATGCAAATGTAGTCGATTTATATCGGACTTTAAAGGCTGCGGCAAATCTCTTGCCAAGCCGCGACAAGTTTCAGTCGTCCACCGGCTTCGCCGACCCGCGGGGGATGAAACTTCGGGTGCCCCATCCATCGAGCGTCTTTTGCTCGATGGGTGGGAGACCACAACAGCCAACTGCCTGCCATCGGGTCTCTCCATCTTCCATGCTGTTTCTTTTTCGGGCACGGCTCCAGCCGTGCCACGGAAGGCGCATAAACAGCCGGGCTCTAGTCTCTGAATGATGTTGCTCACTACCACAAGCTTCTTACAGCCGGCCCGCAAAACTACGCCTTGGTAGCCAGCTTTGCCAATTGCGAAACAGCCACCTGCTCCTGAATCCAACGATAAGTCTTCGCTAGTCCCTCCCGGAGCGGCCGTGAAGGCTTCCAGTCCAGCTTCTGTGCAATCAGCCGATTGTCCGAGTTCCTGCCCCGCACTCCCAGGGGCCCGGAAATGTGCCTGATCGTAAGTTTCTTGCCCGCGATCTCCATCGCCATTTCAGCAAGCTGATTGATCGTCACCATCTCCTCGGAGCCAATATTCACCGGACCCGTGAACTCCGATTCCATCAGCCGGCGAACGCCCTCCAGGCACTCGTCAATGTATAGAAACGATCGCGTCTGCTTCCCGTCGCCCCATATTTCAATCTCGCCACCCTCTTCGGCCTCGGCCACCTTGCGGCACAGCGCGGCAGGAGCCTTCTCCTTGCCGTCCGTCCACGTGCCCTCCGGACCGAAAATATTATGGAAGCGCGCCACGCGCACCGCCACTCCGTAGTTGCGCATGTAAGAGAGATAAAGCCGCTCGCTGAACAGCTTCTCCCACCCGTATTCGCTGTCCGGCGCCGCGGGATAGGCCGAATCCTCAGCGCATCTGGGATTCTGCGCGTCCATCTGGTTGTACTCCGGATAAATACACGCCGAAGACGAATAAAAGAACTTCTGCACTCCCGCCTTCACGCCGAAATACAGTGTGTTGAGATTGATCGTGGCGGAGTTGTGCATCACGTCGGCATCGTGTTCTCCGGTGAAAATATAGCCGGCCCCGCCCATGTCGGCGGCAAACTGGTACACCTCGTCGATCCCTTCCACCACATCGGCCACCAGTCGCTGATCGCGCAGGTCGCCAACAATGAACTCATCGGCGGGAGGGGTCGCATATTCGTGCCGCTTCAGATCCACGCCGCGTACCCAATTCCCTTCGGCCTTGAGCCGCTTCACCATATGCCCGCCGATAAACCCACCGGCGCCGTTCACGAGGATTCTCTTCATTTGTTCCCATTCTCCTGACTTCCGATCCGCACTTGGTGAGGATCGGGATCGTTCCTGAAATTCCTTTTTTGAGGCCACGCAATCTTGATCGCATCGAGCCTATTACCAGCGGCCTTCAAGCGATTTCACTCGACCGGCCACCAGCTGCGCGACTCATGCGCTCTGGCATCGTTCAGGACTCATTGCACGCTGACCTTGTACCTGTCGCCCTTTCTAAACCAGCCTCCAATGCCGCGAGCGAAGAAATGAAGGTATGGCGAAGCCCACCAGATCGGCCACAGCCAGCCAGCATGCAGCCTTGCGAATACGAGCCACTTGGAAGGCATCAACCCCTTCGGCGTCCGCACCTTTTGCCAGCGCTGCCCAATTCCCAGGCTTACGTCTTCAAACGTGCCGACACTGGAATTGCTGCCGCAGGTACCCACGAACCCAGGCATCACCCAGACGCCGAATCCAGCCGCGGTTGCTCGAAGAGAGTAGTCAATATCGCCCATGCCCATTGAATAGCTGAAGGCGCGATTATTAATGCCAATGCGCTCCACAATGAATGCCGGTACAAGCACACAGTTGCCGTTCATGGCCTCGGTGCGGATCGGCGTATCGTGCAGCGGCGTCAGGTCAAATCGCAATCTGCGCAACCAACTGTGTCGGGTCAAACCTCCGTAGTTATAAACGCCCGTGATCGGGTCTTGCGTCGAGCCAACCACAATGAGTTCGCCGTGCTGCGCTTTCAAATTTCTGTAAGTCGTCAGCAGGTTGAGCAAAGCGTCTTCAACGAGAATCGTGTCGTCATTCAGCCAAAGATAGAAGTTGACGCCCTCTTCTTTAAGGGCCGTCTCCCACGACAGCCTCAAGGCGCCGTTCCAGTACAAAGAACCGCTTCCTTGACATACATGCACCTGCGGGAAGCGCTCGCGAACGGCGGCGCCGGTCCCGTCGGAGCTATTGTCATCCGTGAGATAGACGCTGAGAGAGCAGTCGGGAGGCAACCGTTGCGCGAACAGCGCGCCTAAGGATCCCAATGTCGTATCTTTGCGGTTGTAGCAAGTCATCAGAACCGCGATGCGCGTCACCATGTCACTCGGTCTCCTCAGAAGTCTTCATCCGGAATTTGCATTTTGATCTCCCAGCCGCGAACCTGGATCCCGGGACTTCCATTTGCATTTCGGCTGCGGATCAACATGCCCCACTTGCGACTCCGATCGTGATCCTTTTACATTTGTTCTACTTGCATCTCTTCTACTTGCATATGTTCTACGGCCATAGACCCGGCTTCCCCGGCGAGGCCGTTTCCGGATCGCAAAGTTGGATATTCCTTCATTCTAATCGGAACCTCCTCATCGGGCCCCAATTCGGTAGGATTTTTGATCCCCACAAGAGAAATTGAGTCACCGTCCCGGCGCTCACGTCTCAATATCGATATGCGGGTTTAATGCGGCCAGCCCGTGTGGTATGGTGCCAGAGAGCGATCCATCGGTTCCACCTCCCATCGCCGGAAAGGAGTGGCGCGCCAAACGCATGAAGATTGCAATTCAAGGAGAACCGGGCTCGTTCAGCCACGAAGCGGCGCTGAAATTTGCTCCCGGCGCAACCATCGTTCCGTGCACGCTCTCCGCGGAGGTATTTGCCGCGCTCGCTGAAGGCAAAGTGGAAGCCGCCGTAATTCCCATCGAGAACAGCCTGGCTGGCTCCGTCTCGGAACACTTCGATCTGCTCCTCATCCACGACGTCAAAGTCGAGCGTGAGACCCTGCTGCGCATCCGCCACAATCTGATCGCAATTGCCGGGGTAGCTATCGGCGAGATCGACCGTGTCTTCTCCCATCCCGTGGCCCTGGCCCAGTGCCGGCGATTCTTCGCCGAGCACCCAAAGATGGAAGCCTGCGCCTTCTACGACACCGCCGGAAGCGTGAAGCAACTCGTCGAGCTGCGCGACCGTCACGCCGCGGCCATCGCCAGCCAGGCGGCGGCGGAGTACTACGGCGCCCAGATCCTGCAGGCCGGCATCGAAGACAACCCGGAGAACTTTACCCGCTTCTTCCTCGTGCGCCGCGCTCCAGAGGCCGTCGCCGATCTCGAGTCGAACAAAATCAGCCTCGCATTTTCAGTCGAGAATCGTCCCGGCTCGCTGGTAGCCGTCCTCAACGAGCTCGCGGCCCTCGGCACCAACCTCACCAAGATCGAGTCCCGGCCCGTGCATGGCAAGCCTTGGGAATACATCTTCTACGTGGACTGCCAAATGCAGTCTTCCGACGAGGGCTCGCGTGCCCTTGGCGCACTTGGCAAGCATTGCGCCATGGTCAAGGAACTGGGCCGCTACCGAGAAGCTTCGCAGTAAAAACTCATTCCAGGGCCGTTCTCTACTCGGTGCGGAGAAGTTTTGAAAGGGCGCGGCTTCAGTTGCTCTGGAAAAAACAATCAGATCAACGAGGGCTTTACCGGCTGCGGAAAAAACTCGTGGAATCCGAATAAGTGTCAGGGCACGACTTCACAGGTTGCGGAAAAACTTGATTCTATGGACTTTCTCACTGGCTTTGTGTCAGGGCACGACTTCAGTCGTGCCGAAAGAAGCATCAAGATCAACGAGGGCCTTAGCCCCTGAGGTATCTCTCTAACGCTTCCATTCCTGATTCAGGCCCGCAGCCTCTTCAACTCCCGGCTCACCCGCTGACCCGTCCGAATCTCACACGCGCATCGGAGCAACCCGCCTCTGCTCTAACTCAGAAAATCGGCAATCGCGTCGACCACCGTCTGCTGCTCGTCTTCGCGAAGCTCGGGGAAGATGGGCAGGGCGAGCACTTCGCGGGCGGCGCGCTCGGCCTCGGGAAAGCTCCCCTCCGCGTAGCCGAGACACTTCAGCGCCTCCTGCATGTGCAGCGGGACAGGGTAGTAGATCTCCGAGCCGATCTTGCGCGCGGCGAGGAACTCGCGCAGAGCATCGCGCCGGGCGGTGCGGATCACGTACTGGTGCCAGACGTGGCTGCTGCCCGCAACCTCGTGCGGAAGCACGACGCCGTGCACCGGATACGGCCCGGCCTCGGCCAGCCCCGCGGCATGAAACAGCGCATGGTAGCGCCGGGCCGCCGCGCGTCGAGCCTGGTTCCAGCCGTCGATGTATTGCAGCTTGACCCCGAGGATGGCGCCCTGGAAGCCGTCCATGCGCGTGTTCCAGCCGATCTCGTCGTGGTAGTAGCGGCGGCGCATGCCGTGCTGGCGCAGCATGTTCGCGCGCTCGGCCAGTTCGTCGGAGTTGGTGGTGACCATGCCGGCGTCGCCCGCGGCGCTCAGGTTCTTGGTGGGATAAAAGCTGAAGGCGGCGATGTCGCCCAGCGCGCCGGCCTTCACGCCGTCCCACTCCGCTCCCCAGGCCTGGGCGGCGTCTTCGATCAGCTTCAGCCCGCGCTCATTTCTCAGATGCGAGAAAGGCAGTCCAATCGGCGCACTGGCCGTAGAGGTGCACCGGCAGAATGGCGCTGACACTCTTGCCCTGCGGCCCCTCCAGAACAGCTTCCACGGCCGCAGGCGACAGGTTGAAGGTGGCCGGGTCGATGTCGGCCAGCACGGCCGTGGCCCCGGCGCGCAGAATGGCGCTGACCGAGGCAAAAAAGCTGAAGGGCGTGGTCAGGACGGCCGCTGCCCGGGCCGATTCCGGCGGCGGCCAGCGCCAGCCACAGGGCATCGGTGCCCGAGGAGCAGCCCATGGCGTGGGCCACGCCCAGTTGCCGGGCTGCGGCCTGCTCAAAGGCGGCCACCTGCTCGCCAAGGATAAACTGCTGCGTCTCAAGCACATGCCCGAGGGCTTCCAGCAGTTCCTGGTGGAGCGGCTGGTACTGGCGCTTCAGGTCGAGCATGGGTACGGGCTGGGCGTGGGCTGGGTTGCCCGGGCGGAATCCTCGGCCGGAATGGCGGTCTCTTGCACGGGTACATTCTACCAACGACGGATGGCGCTCTGTCTCGTTCTGCACGGACCGGAATGATGCTTTGTCAAGATTAGCCCTGAACCGGAGTTGAAAAGACCCGCAATTCGCTATATCGTTGATACATTGCGGGAGTTTGCGGCTCCGGGGTTGCCGGAGCCGTACCCGTGGATTTGTTTTCTCACGTAAGTGCAGTCGCAACTAACCCTTCAAGAAGAGAGCAGGAGATCGGCACATGGAGAACAAGCCGGCACAAAATATTCAGGACACATTTCTGAACACCGTTCGCAAGGACAAAACCCCGATCACGATTTACCTGGTCAGCGGCGTCAAGCTGACCGGAAAAATCCGGTCCTTCGACAAATATTCGGTGCTGCTGGAAAACAACAGCCAGGAGCAGTTGATCTTCAAACACGCCATTTCGACCGTGGTCAGCAACCGGAGCGTGATGCATACCGAGCACCGTCCGGGTGTCATTTCAACGGGCGTCCCTGGGATACCCGTGGCCGTGCCGTCCGCGTCTCCGATTAGTGCGGAGTAGCGATAGCGTACGCGGAGCGGCCTCGATTGGCAGGTGAGGGGCGCAGGACCAGCGGCACGGGCAGCCACGCTCGAACGCGCGGTCCTGGTGGGAGTGGACCTCGGGGTCCGCTCGCGCAGCCAGCCGCGCAGGCGTCTCCGGCGCGCGTCAGGCGTTGTGTGTCCGGACTCCGGATTCCGCGCCAGGATCGACTCTCAACATGCCCCGTCCAACGACATAGCCCCGGCACCGGCGCGCCTGCCGGTCTGGATGCCGAGGAATCTCTCGCCGAGTTTCGCGAGCTGGTGACCAGCGCCGGCGGCCGTGGTGGCCGCCGAGCTGCTGCAGCGCCGCGCCCGGCCCGATCCGGCCACGCTGGTCGGCTCCGGCAAAGTGGAGGAGATCGCCGGCGTTGCCGCCTCAGTCGAGGCCGACCTGGTGCTCTTCGACCACGACCTCACGCCCACCCAACTGCGCAATCTTGAGGCCGCGCTGCCCTGCCGCGTGCTCGACCGCACGCAGCTGATCCTGGACATCTTTGCCCGCCACGCGCGCACCCGCGAGGGCCAGTTGCAGGTGGAGCTGGCGCAGCTTGAATACATGCTGCCGCGGCTCGCCGGGCGCGGCAAAGCCATGTCGCAACTGGGCGGCGGCATCGGCACCCGCGGCCCCGGCGAAACCCAGCTCGAAACCGATCGCCGGCAGATTCAGCGCCGCATCGACCAGCTGAAGCTCGATCTGGAAGCGGTGCGCCGCGTGCGCAAGCAGCAGCGCCAGCGCCGCGAGTCGGTGCCCGTGCCCACGGTGGCCCTGGTGGGCTACACCAACGCCGGCAAGAGCACGCTCTTCAACTGCCTCACCGGCGCGCAGGTGCTGCAATCGCCGCGCATGTTCGCCACCCTCGACCCCAAGCTGCGCGCCATCGAGCTGCCCAGCCGCCGCAAGGTGCTGCTGTCTGACACGGTCGGCTTCATCCGCAACCTGCCCCACACGCTGGTCACCAGCTTCCGCGCCACGCTCGAAGAGGTGGCGCAGGCCGAGGTGCTGCTGCATGTCCGCGACGCCGCTTCCACCTACGGCGAGGAGCAGAAAGTCGCAGGTGGAGAAGGTGCTCGGCGAACTCGAGTCTCTCGGCAAGCCGCGCATCGAAGTGCTGAACAAGATCGACCTGCTCGGCGACGATGAGCGCGACGGGCTTCTTGGCAGAACCGGATCCACCGGCGAAGTGGCCGTTTCGGCGCGCACCGGCGAGGGCATGGACGCGCTGCTCGGGGCCATCGACGCCGCGCTCCACTCCGATCCGATTCTCTCGGCGGAGTTGCGCGTTCCCCAGCACGAGGGCGCAGTGCTGGCGGCCATCGAAGCCGGCATGGTGGTGCACAGCCGCGAGTACGAAGGCAACCTGGTGCGCCTCGTCGCCAGTGGCCCGGCATCGCTCATGGGCCGGCTGCGCAAGTACCGCCTGCGCGACGGGTAAGCTCTACTCAGGAGTTCCCATGAGCAACGCCACCCACCCCTCCATCACCACGCTCTCCACCCGCGAAGTCTACCGCAACCACTGGATGCGCGTGTCTGAAGACCAGATCCTTCGCTCCAACGGCGAGAAAGGCATCTACGGGATGGTGGAAAAAGACGACGGAGCCATCATCATTCCCATCGATGGGGACTTCGTCTGGCTTGTCGAGCAGTTCCGCTACACCATGCAGGACGCGCTCGCTCGAGCTGCCCCAGGGTAGTTGGGAAATGAAGGTTGAAAACCCCGAGGACCTGGCCCGCGGCGAGTTGAAGGAAGAGCTTGGCCTGGAGGCCGCCAGATGACCTGCCTGGGAGCAACCTGGATTGCTCCCGGCTTCCTCCGCCAAAGGCTGCACGTCTTCCTGGCCACCGGCCTGACCCCCACCGAAAAGGATCCGGACGCCGAGGAGCACGACCTCGTCACTTGCTCCGTACCGATAATCGAATTCGAACGGAAGCTTCTCGACGGCACAATTCAGGATGGCCCAACCGTCTCGGCCTGGGGCCTCTATATGCTCTGGAAGGCGCGGCGGAAGCAATAGAAATTTCGTTCCGGCCGCGGTGTGCGAGAGCTTTGCCGTCTACGGCCGCTCCCCAATCAAAATGTAAGGCGAGGGATAAACCGGCCCGATATACTCTGCGCGCGGCCGGATCAGCCGGTTGTCGTCCAACTGCTCGATCACGTGCGCCGCCCATCCCGCAATCCGGCTCACTGCGAAGATCGGCGTATACAAATCGATGTCGATGCCCAGCGTGGCATACGTCGAAGCTGAATAAAAATCAACGTTGGCGTTCAGCTTCTTGTCCGCGTTGATGTGCAGCTCGATGGCGCGCGACATCTCATACCACTTGGGCTGTCCGGAATCCTTGCCCAATTGCTCGCTCATCTTGCGCAAGTGCGTGGCGCGCGGGTCTTCGGTTTTGTAAACCCGGTGGCCGAAGCCGGAGATCTTCTGTCTCGCGCTCAACATCCCCTTCACATACTCCACCGGATCGGCTCCTGCCTTGTCGATCGTGTAGAGCAGCCGCATTACGGCCTCATTCGCGCCCCCATGCAGCGGCCCCTTCAGCGCGCCGATCGCACCGGTAATTGCGGAGTGAATGTCGGAGAGTGTCGCGGCAATAACGCGCGCGGCAAATGTTGAGGCGTTCAGTTCGTGGTCGGCGTGCAGCACCAGCGCGATATCGAGAGTTCTCGATGCCGTCTCGGAAGGCTTCACTCCGTTCAGCATCCAAAGAAAGTTGGCGGCGTGCGACAGTGTGCGATCCGGCGCTACAATCTCCAGCCCCTTGCGCATTCGGTCGTAGACAGCCACAATCATCGCGATCTGCGCCGTCAGGTTATAGGCCTTGCGCACATTGGCGTCGTGGGAGTTGTCTTTCTCGTCCGCATCGTAGAAACTGAGCGCGGAAACAGCGGTGCGCAGCACCTCCATCGGCGTGGCCTCGCGCGGAAAAGAGCGCAGCATGTCGATAATCCGCTGATCCAGCGACCGCGCCAGCGCCAGTTGCGACGTGAATTCGCGCAGCTCCAGTTCGTTGGGCAGGATGCCGTTCCAGAGCAGGTAGGTCGTTTCCTCAAATGTCGAATGCTCGGCAAGCTCGTGGATATCGATTCCGCGGTAGGATAGTACGCCCGCTTCTCCGTCGATCCAGCAAATCCCGGAGTTTGCCGCGACAATTCCTTCCAGACCCTTTCCAGCAACAGCAGTCGACATAGCCTTTGCATCTCCCCTTTTCAATCGATTCCTGATAATTTGCCTTGGACTTCCCGGTCCACCGCCCCATGGATGAAGGCCCCTTAATGGACCTCCGGGGCCGGAAGACTGGCCCGGCGGCAAAAAAAGACGGTAAAGATGTTTATAACGGAACGATTCTATGATTGTCACGGAGGGCCGGATCGCAGGCACGCAATTGTGGCCGCTTTGACCGGCCCGCAGCAGTCAAAATAGAGCGCGTTCTAGAGGTTTTCCTCCACATCCCGGCATTCTCCGATATCCTGTAGATTCCCGGAGGCGCGAGGCGTGAAACCTCCTCGGCTTGGCCAGCGAAGTTCTTCTCTTCGCGAAACCATCGGAAGCTCCTGGAAGTGCAGTAGAATTTCTTCCGAGCAGACGTCTAACCGAACGGGATAACGCCATCCAGCCCGGAGCGGCTGGATGCAATTGCCGCCCGATAAAAGGAAGGTAAAGAATGAGTGAGCTTGAAGAAACTCCCAGAACATACTCCGGCGCATTGCTTGGAGCAATTGCGGTCGCTCTTGTGGCCGCGCTCGGCGGCCTGATCTGGTGCTTCACACTGAGCAGCAAGGCAGCCACCCAGGCAACGCAGTTGGCCGATGCCAGGCAGGAGAACGTGAAACTGGCCGCGGAACTGCGCGAGACCGACGCTCGCTTGCAAGTGACCACCGATGAGCTGGGAAAATCCCTGGGCCTGACCCAGAAGCAGATGGATGAACGCGCCCAGGAGATCATCCGCCGCGAAGCTGCCGACGAGGCCCAGGCCAAGCAGCTTGAGAGCGCCCAAAAGCAGACCGCTCAGCAGGTCACCGCCGTCGCCAGTGATGTGTCCAGCGTCAAAACCGACGTGGGCGGTGTAAAGACCGATGTTGCCAAGACCCAGACCGACCTCGCTACCACTATCAGCCAGTTGATGGCGGTCAAGGGCGATCTGAGCAGTACAAACAGTGTCATTGCCCGCAATCACGACGAACTAGTTCTTCTCGAGCACAAGGGCGATCGCAATTTCTACGAGTTCACCCTGACCAAGGGACAGAAGAAACCCGTCGGCACCGTGAGCCTCGAGTTGAAAAAGACCGACCAGAAAAAGAACAAGTTCACCCTCAACATCCTGTCCGACGACAAAAACTACGAGAAGAAGGACAGGAATGTGAACGAGCCCTTGCAGTTCTACAGCGGCAAGGACCCGGCACTGTTCGAGATTGTGGTGAATTCAATCGGCAATAAGAACCAGATCTCAGGCTATCTGTCCACGCCCAAGGGCGCGCCCGTTCCGCCTACCGCTCAATAACCGCGGCAGTGGGCGTTAGCTTGAGCACCGGCTGATACCGGAAGGTGAAGCTGAAGTTCAGATCCTTGCGCGCGTCCCACTGCTGTTTGGTCAGCCGGAACGACGACACGAATGTCCCATCCACCGACTGACCGGGGTCCAGGGCCAGGTTGATCGGCAGTCCCGGCCCATGCGGAGCCGGCATATCAGGATAAGCCAGAAATACCCGGTCGTAATCGGACTGCGACGCTGCATAGCTGGAATGGATCCCGTCGTCGAGCGTCGCATTGGTCAGAATATTCAGCAGGAAAAGCGGCAGCTTGCTCTGGTTGTGCAGCCGCACCTCCGCAAACACCAGCACCTGGTCGAAAGTCTCTTTCGCCATCGTTGCGCCATTGGCGTCCAGACCCGAGGTCTCCGTGTGCTGCGGATGTGCCCACACCGCGACAATGTCTCCGGTTACGGCGGGTGGTTTCTGGCCCGCGATCACATAGATCGCAATTGCGATGGTGACCAGGACCGCCGCCACCACCGTCGCCCAGACCAGGTGGCTGCTACCCTTGGTCAGTTCCTCGCCGCGGGCAGCATCGTCGATTTCTTCGGGCGTGTCCTGATGGAGGAGGCTCATAGCGCCACTATATTAGCCCCGGAAGCGTCCTGCAAGCCATGAAATCCTCTAAGTCGTTGACGAATAGTACCCGAATTTGCACTGAAAGCCGGCCTTTTCGCCTCGATCATTCCCGCGGCCGCAACGCCGCCAGCAAATCCTCCGCCTCCAGAGTATTCAGCACATCCCCCGCTCCCAGCCATGCGCGCCGCAGTTGCCGCACGCCGTATCCCATCTTCCCCAGGTTGCGGCTGTCGTGAGAGTCCGAGTTGATCGTGATCTTGCAACCCAGTTCCTTGGCCAGCCGAAGGTCGCGGTCGTTCAGGTCAAGCCGCTCGGGAGCGGCATTGTGCTCCACGGCGACTCCCAACTCCGAGGCCCGTCTCAGCACTGCGCCAATGTCGATCGCGAACGGCTCCCGGCGCAGCAGCAGCCGCCCCGTCGGATGCCCCAGCACCCGCACGTTCGGATTCTTGATCGCCTTGATCACCCGCGCCGTCATCTCCTCTTTGCTCTGTTCGAATCGCGTATGCACGCTGGCAATCACCACGTCCATCTGCGCCAGCACCTCGTCGTCAAGATCCAGTGCGCCATCGGACAGAATATCCACCTCGATGCCGGTGAAGACACGAATGCGCCCCTTCATCCGCCGGTCCACTTCGCGGATGTTCTTGATGTGTTCCAGCGCCCGCTTCTCGTCCAGCCCGCCCGTCATCGCCAGAATCTTCGAGTGGTCTGTAATGGCGATGTACTTGTACCCAACAGCCAGCGCCGCCTCCGCCATCTCGGTAATCGAGTTGCGTCCGTCGCTGGCCGTCGTGTGCATGTGCAGGTCGCCCTTGATCTCGCTGCCCTCGATCAGCCGCGGCAGCGCATGCTTTGCGGCTGCCTCTATCTCGCCCAGGTTCTCGCGCATCTCCGGCGGCATCCAGTCCATCCCCAGGGCCGCATAAATCTCCTCTTCGCTGGCCGCGGCAACAGTCGACTCATCCTCCAGCCGCGCCAGCGCCCACTCGCTCAGCGTGTAACCCATCTTCAGCGCCCGCTGCCGCAGAGAAACGTTGTGCGCCTTCGATCCCGTAAAGTACTGCAAGGCCGCTCCGTAACTTTCCGTTGGCAGCAGCCGCACATCCACCTGCAACCCCTGGCTCACATGGAAGCTCACCTTGTTTTCCCCCTTCGCAATCATGTCCTGGATGCCCGGATAGGCGGCCACGTACTCCACTGCCCCCGCTGTGTGCTCCGGCGCGCATGCCGGCCCGGTAGCCAGCAGGTCCAGGTCGCCGCAGGTCTCGCGTCCCCGCCGCAGCGACCCGGCCGGGGTCACTTTATCAATTCCTTTGAAAGCCAGCAGATAAGCCGCAATCCGCCGCGCCTCTTCGTCGGCCTCGTCAATCCGGAAGCGCCCCGCGCTGCGCCGGAAGTCAGCGATTCCCTTGCGCAGTTTCTCAATCTGTTTCGCGCCCATGCGCGGCAGTCCGTTCAGCCGCCCCGCCTCAATGGCCTCCGCAAGCCCGTCGACGCTTGAAATCTTGGCCGCGTCCCACAACAACGCCACTGTCTTCGGCCCCATCCCAGGCAGCTTCAGCAGTTCCAGTACTCCCGCCCCGTACCTGGCCAGCAGTTCGTCGCGCAGCGGAAGCGAACCTGTAGCGGCAATGGCCTGCAGGTTGGCCGCCATACCCTTGCCGATGCCGGGAATCTCCAGCAGGCGCGCAGTCTCCTCCGCAGCCGCCGCCAGGTCCACTGTGGTTTGTTCCGCCGCCTCGGCAGCCCTCCGGTAGCTGCGGATGCGAAAGCTGTCCCCGCCGTCAATCTCCAGCAGATCTGCGGTCTCTTCCAGAAGACGGGCCATCGTTCCGTTGTCCATCGCGTGAGCCTCCGCGAACAGTATCACGCAAAAACAGCGGGAAGCGAGACTTTACAGGTCGCGGAGAAGCTCTCCCCAGCCCAGAAACCCGGAGGCTTTGTGTGAGGCCACGACTTCACAGGCTGCAGAAAAACTCTGTGGAATCTGGAAAAGTGTCAGGGCACGGCTTCAGTCGTGCCGCAAATGCAATCAATTCAAGGCGGGCTAAGAGCTTATCCGTAAATAGTGATGAAGTGGATTCCTTCGAATGAATCTGTTGATACTGGTGATCGGATTTGGGCGAGGATGGGCTCCATATGGCCCAGATCAAGTCGTGGACAGTTTCTGATCGATTGTGGAGCAAGGTAGAGCCGCTGATTCCAGCAGGCAGGCGGGAAGCGGGGCGAAAATACCAGCGCAAGGTTGGAGCTGGACGCAAGCCGATGTCTTCCCGCCAGGTGTTTTCGGCGATAGTTTACGTTCTGCGAACAGGCATTCAATGGAAAGCATTGCCGCGCGAATTCGGTTCGGCGAGCGCGGTGCATCAGTATTTTCAGAACTGGTACAGGGCTGGTTTTTTTCAGAAACTGTGGCAGGCTGGGGTGGCCGAATATGAGGGGATGCACGGCATCGCCTGGCAGTGGCAGTCAGCTGACGGAGCGATGGGTAAAGCGCCGCTTGCCACCGAATGTGTCGGCCCGAACCCGACCGACCGGGGGAAAAAAAAGGCGCAAACGCAGTCTGCTGGTCGACGGCCGTGGGGTCCCGCTGTCGATCGCCGTCAGCGGCGCCAACCTCCACGACTCCAAGCTGCTGGATCGCACGCTGGCTCAGGCCGTCGTCCAGCGTCCTGAGGTTACGGAATGGAAAAACGACCAGTATCTCTGCCTGGATGCTGGCTACGTGGGCTATCCGGTCAGCAAGATCGCCCGCAAGCATCGCTACTATCCTCGTGTGAAATCAAGGGCCGAAGAGCGGCTCATCAAATACCGCTACCGGGACTCAAAAGCGCGTCGCTGGGTCGTGGAACGAACCCACTCCTGGATCAACCGATACCGTAAACTTCTGGTCAGTTTCGAAAAGACTGAGGCCAGTTACACGGCCTTGTTGCAACTTGCTGCTGCCCTCATCTGCTGGAGACAGTCCATCGTTATTTGCGGATAAGTTCTAAGGACGGATACCTGAAAGTTGAGCAATTCAACAACGGAACGCCATGCAGTTGTTACGTCCACCGATTGGTTGTTGAGGCTTTCATCGGCGAGATTCCGGCAGGGCTAGAGGTTAATCACATCTTCGGCCAAAAGGCAGACGACCGCCTTGAGAATCTTGAGGTCGTCAACCATGCCCTGAACGCACAGCACGCATGGGACACAGGGCTACGCGGTCGGACAACTTTCAAGCTGGCTGCATACTGTTTGCTTTTGCAAACCACCTGGCTATAGAATCCGTCTTATCGGAGCAATGCTCTAAGTTGTTTAGAATGTGATGGTCGGGGAGAGAGGATTTGAACCTCCGACCCCCTGGTCCCGAACCAGGTGCTCTACCAGGCTGAGCCACTCCCCGAACATGGGTTGCAGAAGCGTATCGCTGGGACGCGGCCTGGCGCGTTTTGTCCCTTGATTGCGCTCAGTCCAGTGTAGCAGAATCCAGCCCGGACGGATGCCTGCGCAGACCGCTCGATTCCGGATTCGGTGCCCGCGTTCGCGATCCGAGCGACCCGAGCGACCCGAGCGACCCGTCGAATCAGCAGCGGCGGCCAGCGCTTGAATGCATGCCGCTCCTCAGTCGCTCTTGCCTGAGTCCTTGTCCATGCCTGCGGGCAAGTCCAGAGCGACAAGGGCGAACCGGGTCTGACCGTCCTTTGGACTCTCGAAGCCCACGATGTGCTGGTGGCGCTTGGAGCCGGCCTTCAACTCAAGGGAACCATTGCCGAGGCTGTAATCTCCCTGATCCACCTGCACCTTGGCGCTGTGGTCTTCGTCGCAGGTCAATCCTTCTGAAGTCGCCGCCGGGGTGCCCACGGCCGCCTTGCCCTGGCAGGTAATCACATCGCCGTAACGGCCCAGAGCCTTCTTGTAGAACGTGAGCACCTGGTCCTGCTTGTCGGGGGTGGCATAAGAGACGGCGCGCACCCGCAGTTCCCACTCGCCGAAGCCGAGGTGCACGTCGGCGGACTTGTGCTTGTCGTCGTCGCTTACGGTCTGGGCGCCGGGATAGGCCGGCAGCCCGAGATCGGCGGCACTGGTCTGGTTGGTATTCACGTGGACACCGCCGAAGGGTGTATCCACCTGGACATTCTTGTCCTCGCCGTTGGCGTCCTTATCCACGTGCACGCGGCAGCCGCCAATGGTGGCAATCAAGGCCAGACCGGCGAGCAAACCAGTGGCTTTTCCAATCCTGCTCATCGTCAAACTCCGTAGCATGGCAATTGCCCTCGTGCCCTGTTATACGCCAGGAATTGCCGGATGGTTCCAGGATTCGGTCAGTGGGTCGAGTGGCCGTCTTCCTTGGTGCTGGTGGCGAACAGAATCGCAGCCACAAAGACGACGACGATCAGAGGGACAACGAAGAATGGGGAAGTGATATTCATCGCGCAGGCTCCTTGCTGCTTTCAGAGTACCAAAAGATGTGCTCATCGCTCGTTGCGCTTTGGCGGCGAATTAACCGGCGCATTTCCCTGGTCTGTTGCGCTCGGAAACGCGTGAATCTGTGCGAAAAACAGCGAAAAACGTGGCAAAACCGCCTAAAATCTTGCCTCTCTGATTACCATATCGTTAATAGTCGGCTAGTTATACATTGTTTATTATCAATGGATTACGGAAGCCAATGGCCCTAAAAACATGCCCAAATGAGGGGGGGGTACGGGGGGGTAGCATTTGGTACGGACCGGGGACATCCCTGACATATCAGACCGGGGACATATCTGACACTGCACAAGTCCATGGTCGTTTTATTAGAACGAGTTGATGGGCTGGAGAGTGAGCAGTGTGATGGAGGAGAAGTTGCGCTTTGTGTATGAGTATGAGCGCGATGTGGAGTCGATGAAGGCTCTGTGTAATCGGTTTGAGATCAGCCGTGAGACGGGCTATGTTTGGCTTCGACGCTTCCGGCAGTTGGGAGTCGAGGGTCTGGTGGAGTTGAACCGGGCTCCGCAGCGTCATCCCAACCAGACGGCGGCAGCGATCGAAGAGGCGGTGCTGGATCTGCGCCAGGCGCATATGACGTGGGGCCCACGGAAGCTGAAGCGGATTCTGGAGCGGGACCAGCCGGGGCGCGGATGGCCGGCAACCAGCACGGTGGGCGAGATAGTGAAGCGTGCCGGTCTGGTGGTTGCGCGCAAGAAGCGGCGCCGGACCGAGCCCTATACGCAGCCTTTGCAGCATGCAGTGGAGTCGAACCGTGTGTGGTGTGCAGACTTCAAGGGCTGGTTCAGGAGCGGGGATGGAACCCGCATCGACCCGCTGACGATCACCGACGCCTGCAGCCGCTACCTGCTGCGCTCGCAGGCGGTGGAGAAGACCGACACGGAGCGAGTGCGAGCCATCTTCGAGGCGGCGTTTCGTGAATTCGGACTGCCCTGGTGGATACGCACTGATAACGGGCCTCCGTTTGCCAGTTCGGCCGTGAGCGGGTTGTCGCGGCTGGCGGTATGGTGGATCAAGCTGGGTATTCAGCCTGAGCGGATCGAGGCCGGTCATCCGGAGCAGAACGGGCGTCACGAGAGGATGCACCGGACACTGAAGCTGGACCTGAGGCCTGCCCAGGACTGGCGTGGCCAGCAACTGGAACTGGACCGGTTCCGCCACGATTACAACCATGTGCGGCCGCATGAGTCCCTGGACATGCAGACCCCGGCCTCGGTCTACGAGCCTTCGCCGCGGCCCTATCCGGAGCGGTTGCCGGAGATCGAGTACCCGGAGACGATGCTGGCGCGCACGGTCAAGAGCCACGGTCATTTTCGCTGGAAGAGGCACGATGTATTCCTCAGTGAGGTGCTGTGGGGCGAACGAGTGGGACTGCTGCCGTTTGACGACGGATGCTATACGGTCTACTTTGCCCATGTACCGGTGGCGCTGTTTGAAGAAAGGACTGGAAAAACCTACCGCTTGCCACCCAGCAAAGACGGACAGACGACGCGTTCCGTTTCCGGGGCAGCTGCCCCGGAAACGGAAAAACAAAAACAAGAGCAAAAACAACAACAAAAACAACAACAAAAACTCCCTGAGAATGAAAAACTGTCAGGTATGTGCCCGGTCTAAAATGTCAGGGTTGTCCCCGGCCGTTTAATTTTTTCTCCCGGAGGCGGCTCTTTGGGCAGGGCATCTCATACACCCATTCTGCGCCGGCGGGCTCAAATTTTCTGCAAACGGGTTGCGTTCATAGCCGTGGCTCGATCTGATCCTAAGACTGCAGTTGCACTTACTTGAAATCGCAAAGGCCCGGGCCTAAAGGCCACTCGATTTTGGCCAATTTTCAGGGGTCTAAACACCCCTGCTCCCTCCGGAAAACACCATTTACAACTGTAGTACTAAGACCCGCCCATCGCGATGAGGCTGCGATACACGGGGCCCAGTTTTTCGGAGTCTAGTTCCACAGCTTTTTCGGAGTCTACTGCTTCGGTCCTCCGTTGAGATAATCGACACGGATGGTCAGGATCTCGTAGGGATGAATCGGAACCTTGACCACGTCGCCTTCGACCGTCAGCGGGCTGCCCTCGGGGGCTTCCATCAGATTGGTGACTGTGGCGCTGGTCGCGCCCGGCGGCACATGGAACTCGGCGGTCGCAGACTTCCCTGCCCATTCATAGACTCTGAATATGAGGCCGTTGGCGTCTTCGGCTTTCTTCACGGCGGTCAAGACCACGTTGTCCGGAGAGACGGACGCGAAGGAGTGTTCGGCGGGCAGCGTTCCGGCATGAGCTGTCGTCACTACCGCTGTTAGCGGATAGTCGTACTCCCAGCCGTGGCGCACGGTGAGCGCGTCTTTCCACGTGCCTGCGTGCGGATAGAGGGCGTAGTGGAAATGATGATGTCCCTGGTCGGCATCAGGATCGGGCCAGGTGGGCGAGCGCAGCAGCGTTAGCCGCAGCATGTTGCCCACGGCGTCGTATCCATATTTGGTCTGGTTGAGCACGCTCAGGCCATGCTTGCCGTCGCCAAGATCGGCCCATCGCATCGCCGGAACTTCAAACTGCGCCTTCTCCCAACTGTTGTTGCGCGTGGTGGGCCGGTCGATTGTGCCGTAGGGAATCTCGTAGGTGGCGAAGGGGCCGGTTGCTGCCAGCGGGAACGCCGCTTTCAGCAGGACATGCCGCTCGTGCCAGTCGATGTCGTTCTCGATGTCGACTTGGTCGCCTTCGAGCTTAATTGTTTGAAGAAATTTAGAACTCTGCCAGTGCCGCGTAATGCTGATTTGCGTGTCCAGTCCCTTTCGAAGCAGTTCCACCGCGTCGGCCTGATCGATCGTCTGCGGGGCAACGTCGAGTGTGCCTGGGTCGATATTCCACGCATCATAGTTCTTCGGTGTGTCCTTGAAGAACTGGAGCTGGTTGCCGCAGCCGCCCGGGGCGATCAATTCGGTGTTGGAATTATGGTCGACCAGACTCACTATGCAGCCCGTCTTGCCGTCGACCCGAATGCCGAGTTGATCGTCCTGAATATCGGCGGTTTGGCCAGCAGAGGCTTTCAGCGTCTTCACAGGGGGGAGCTGGCCCTTGGAATCCAGCCGAACATACAGTGTCTGATAGCCCAACGCAGGCACCCGATGCACCGGAATCTCGGCTTCCACGCGATGCGCGGCGTTATCGTAGAAGAAATCCCCGACCGCTTCGAAGTTTCCTTTTTCCGGCACGAACTGGGCCAGCCCGCTCGGCTCCTCGTCGGCCGGAAGCGATATGTGCACGATACCATCGCGCTCCCAACCTAGTGGATTGAAGACGACGACGGTTTGTACATCCTTGGCGCCGATAACGTATTTGGTGTTAATGCGGCTGAGGACGCTCTCCAGCGCCCCCGCCGAAATCTCGTTCGTCGACCAGCGCACCACGTCGTAGTCTTTCTGCGCATCCTTATAGATGACGCCGATTCCCGACCCCGCCGCCAGATCGTGGAACTGGTTGAAGAGCACCTTCTTCCAATCTTCGGTCATTTCTTCGCCCGGATACTTCTTCCCATCGAGCCAGGCCAGCGACGCCCACTTCTCCGCATTCAGCACCTGCTCTTCGCTGTGCCGCATGTTGGCCTTGTGGTTGGCCTGCGTGGTCATCACTCCGCGGTGATATTCAAAATAAAGTTCGCTCTTCCAGGTGGGAATCGAGACTTTCTCCGGCACAACCGGCGGCGGCGTGAAGCCCTTGGCAATCGACTGGTAGTTCCATGTTGGGCTGTCGGGAGCGATGTTTTTTTCTACCGATGAGAAGAAGGACTGTGCAGTTCCGAACTGGTAGCGGGGCGTGACGTAGCACGGTGCAGCAGGGGCTAAAGCCCCCGCTATGGGGGGCGCATTTTCGGCACGACTGAAGTCGTGCCCTGATACAGAGCCTTCAGTTTCGTGCAGAGAACGAGTCTTTCCGCAGCATGTAGAATCGTGCCCTGACACAAGACAAGGCGAGCCGGCTGCGGCGGAATTGCCCTGCGCCCAGTGAAAGCCCTCATCGAGAATGGCCCGCGTGGGTCCGCCGCCGTGGTCGCCGATGCCGTAGAGGTCCAGCATCTCCGTCATGCCCGGAGAGCGCTCGCGCGCGTTCTTCAGGTCTTCTGAAAGCCGCACCGGGCTCAGCGTGGTGTTCACGTAATCGTGGGGGAAATACGCCAACACCTTCGACCCATCGGGCGACTCCCACCAGAAGAGCTTGAACGGCAATTGATTGGTGTCGTTCCAGGTCATCTTCTGCGTAACAAAATAGTCCACGCCGCTCTTCTTGTAGATCTGCGGCAACTGCCACGTGTATCCGAACGAATCCGGATTCCAGCCGATGCGCACATCGACGCCGTAGGCCTGCTTGTACCAGCGCTTGCCCACCAGCAGTTGACGGACGAGCGACTCGCCGTCGGGCATGTTCAGATCGGGCTCGACCCACATGCCGCCCACAATCTCCCAGCGCCCTTCCTTGATGCGCTGCGCAATCTCGGCGTTGATGTCGGGATACTTCTGGGCCATCCACTCGTTGTAAGCCGCAGCCGATTGAGTAAAGGTGTAATCCGGATACTCATACATCAACTGCAGCGCGGTGGAGAAGGTGCGCTTGACTACATCGACAGTCTCAGTCCACGGCCAGAGCCACGCCGCATCGATGTGCGCGTTGCCGTCGAGATGAAATGTCGCCTGCTGCAGCAGCGGCTTCAGCGCTTCAAGCCTGGTTTGCGCCGACTTAAGGCTGGCATCGAACTTGGCTTGATCGTGTGCGTCGAGCGCAGCCAGATCCACGGCGCGGATAGCGTCATTCAGCGTGGCCAGCTTCGATGCATCGCCGGGCGCAAGCGAGGGAACCAGCAGCGCCGCGCCGAGAAACTCTTCGCGCAGGTCTTCGGGATTGGGCCGACCCTGGGCATAATCAACGCGCATAGTCACGCCGCGAAACGTCTTGGTGTCCACAGTGTGCAGCACCTTGACGGCCACAGTGACCTTTTCTCCCGGTTGCGCTTTATCGAACAGCACCACCGGCTCCAGATCTTCACCCAAAGCCACGCGCCGCCCGTTGAAGTAAAGAATCTCCGGCATGGGGCCGTTGCCGTCGAGATGAATCTCGAACCAGATGCGCGCTCCGGTCAGGTCGTAACCGTTGAGCGTCTGCGGCACCTGAATCGTCTGGCGAAACCAGACCGCCTCATTCGGCGCCTTCTCGTTCACCGCGATCGTCTGCCAGAGGCTGTCGTCGAGGTCCACGTCTTCGCCGTGTGCCACATCGCCTGTGTGCATCTTCCAAGCAACTGCGGGTAGCTGATGCAAACTGCCGAGCCTGTCAACCACAGTGCGAGCATCGGGCGGCAGCAGGGCGGTGGCCCTGGCCATCTCGCCGCGCTGAGCCGCAGCCCGGCCCGCAATAAGAAAAGCCACCGCAAATATCGAAAAAAGAAAAGGCTTACAAACGGATCTCAAGGCAGAAACCATGGCAAAAACTCCTCCGCAGCATCTTAGGGCATGGCACCCCATGTGTGCGCGTTGAAAAGTCGCGCGAGGCGGCCTTGACCGATTGCGATTCGTCGCCGATTCAAGTTCTCGTCTGTTGATTGGAGGTGCAGTCTCGGAGCCCCACTTCGACTTTGGGTCTGATGCTTCATTTCCGTTGATGCGGCGAACGTGATTTCTTATATCACGATAAATTGTACCGCATTATGGCATTTCCATCCGCCCTGTGCGTGACATCACATCACGTTGATACCGCGCGCCCTCAACATTAATGGCATGACAGCCGCGACCCTCATCCTGATTGCCCCATGTTCGCTTCTGCTGGGCGCAGCGCTGCAGATTTTGGTAGCGCGGCTCTGCTCCGCCCGAACGAAGGGGATAATTGCCTTTCTCACCTGTCTGCCGGCCCTTGCCGCCACTGCGGGTCTCGATTCCCGCAATGCAGGTCCAGTCAGTCAGTCGATATCCAGATGGGTGCGTGGGATGGCATTCTCGCCCTGGTTCTTCATGTCGACGCCCTCAGCGTTCTGTTCGCCTTCATGGGCGCATCCATCGGCGCACTCGTGCTGCTCTATTCCATCGGGTACATGGCGCACGACAAGGCGGCCACGCGCTTCTACTGCACCATGCTGGTCTTCATCGGCGGCTTCATCGGGCTCGTCTTCAGCGCCAATCTGTTCATCTTCTATCTTTGCTGGGAACTTGTCGGACTCTGCTCCTTCTCGCTGGTCGGATTCTGGTACACGAACCGCGAGGCAGTCGCCGGCGCGCGCAAGGTTCTGCTGATGACGCACATCGCCGGTTATGGTCTGCTGGCCGGCATCCTCGTTCTCTTTCACCGCACCGGAAGCGCTCTCTGGACCGATCCGAATGTGGCCCACAGCTTCACGACCGGGATTTTCGTTCTCATGCTGGTTGCGCTGGTAGCCAAGAGCGTGCAGGTGCCATTGCATACGTGGATTCCCGAAGCCATGGCCGCGCCGACCCCGGTCAGTTCCCTGCTCCATGCGGCCTGTTATGTCACCTCCGGCGTTTATCTCGCCGCCCGCATGCATAGCTTTGGCGTATGGCCAGTCGCCTGGGGAGCCACTCTTATATGGATAGGCACCGTTACCATGGCCGTCGGCGTGATGTACGCCATGGTGCAGACCGATCTGAAGCGCATGCTGGCCTTTTCTACCGTGAGCCAGATCGGCTACATGATGCTGGGCATCGGCATCGGCACGCCGCTGGCGATTACCGCCGGCCTGCTGCATTGCCTCAATCATGGATTCTTCAAGGGCGGCCTGTTTCTGAACGCCGGCTCGGTGCAGCACGCTGCCGGCACGCGCGACATGAACAAGCTGGGCGGCCTGGCGCAGAAGATGCCGCACACCACGCTGTCGTGGCTCATCGGCATCGGCAGCATGATGGGCATTCCACTGATGAGCGGCTTCGCCAGCAAGTGGATGCTGTACGCGGCGGCATTGCAGGCCGGATGGGCTGTTCCCGCCATGGTTGCCTGGGCTGTCAGTCTCGGCACCGTGTTCCTCGGCGCGAAAGCGACCAGCGCGGTCTTCCTGGGCCCGCTCACTGAGGCTACAAAAGACGCGCACGAATCTCCGCCGACGATGGTTTGGGGAATGGGCTTGCTGGCCGCGGGTAGCGTCGTGCTCGGCATCGCGCCGCAGTTGGCAGTCAATTACTTGCTCAATCCGATTATGGGCGCGCTTGGACTGAGCGCGGTTCAGGTCACCTGGTTCGGTCTTTCATCGGATGCGGGAAGCTTCTCGACCGCCGGCGGACTGGTGCTGGCGATCGTGTCCATCGTTCTCGGCGGCGTCGATTTACGCCGTTGCGTACGCGGCGCGCCAGGCTCCGGCAACTATTGCTGTCACTGCAGGCGGCGCGGCGATGGCCTCAAGCGGTGGCGGGATTTTTACCGGCGGCGAACCGCTTTCGGACCAGGGCAGGCTTACGGCGGGCGACTTCTCCAGCATCTTCCTCCAGAACTGGAAGGAGTTCTTCCGCTGGTCGAATGTGGATCGGGTTTATCTGGCTTGCTGGAGCGGGTTGCAGACGGTCTCGCGCGCGCTCGGTGTAGTGGTCTCATGGATGGAGCAGCGAGCGGCGCTTCTGGTCGTCGTTTTCGCCGCGGCAATCTGCGTTGCCGCGCGTTGGGCGCTGCCTCAGGTTCAACTGAATCCATCGGTGGGCGGAATCGTGCCTGTGGGGCCGCATATGCCCGCGGTGCTCATCTTCGCTGTTGCCGCGGCAGCTATCGGTCTGCTGCCTGCATCGTTTCTTAAAATTCGCACACATCAAGCTCCCGTTGTGGCCGTGTGTCGTGATCGTCGGCGCGGTCTCTGTTGCCGGCCTCATGGTCGCAAGTCCCTGGCTTCGGCTTGGGCTTCTTGAACTCGGCGCGCTGTTCACGGTCATGAGGGTTTGGCTAACGGCGCGCTCCCTGGGCGCCAAACTCGCCTATCTCGCCGTCGTGGTCACCTCCGCACTTACACTGGTCGGCAGCGAACTCATGTTCGACCGCGGACAAGCGGATTGGGCGCGCGCCCTGCTGCTGACCAGCGTCTGCGTCAAGCTGGCCGCGGTACCGCTCTTCTTCTGGCTGCTGCGCCTGGCCGACGAAGTTCCCGCCGTCGTTCTCGGCCTGATCATCGCCGTCGTCGACATGGCAGCATTCGGCGAGCTATACCTCACCGTGAGCGCCCGTCCGAGCCTGTTCACGCCGCAGGCAGGTCTGCTCTATGCGGCCGCCGCCACCTCGTTCCTCGCCGCGCTGCTCATGCTCACGCAGCGCAGCCTCAAGCGCCTGCTGGTTCTCTCCACGGTTGAAGACGTGGGCTTCCTGCTGCTCGGCCTTGCATCCGCCACCGCGCTGGGAACTCCGGCGCGCTCGTTGCCGCTGTCACGCACGCTCTGGCCAAGGCGCTGCTCTTCACCTGCCTCAGCGCTCCTGAAGCCGCGGGCGCTCTGGAAGGCAATCAAACGGGTCTCATCAGCGCGCTACCCGGTCAGCGCCTTCGGATTCCTCTTCGGAATGCTGGCCATGCTGGGCATTCCGCCCACGGTCGGCTTCATCGGCCGCTGGAGGCTCTACGAAACCGCCGTGCAGATCGGCTGGCCGCTCGCCACGATCTTCATCCTCTCCTCCATCCTCGCGCTGGTCGCCTACGTGCTGGCATTGACAGGCATCTGGTGGGGACCGCGCATCCGATGCAGACCCGCCGCCTGAGCCCGCCAGAACAAACCAAGGAGCCCTTCCTGCTGCAGGCCACGATCGTCCTGTTGGTCGCGCTCATCCTCGCTGCCGGCATCTGGCCGAGCCTGCTTGCAAATGCTCCACTGGGGGACGCTATGAAGCTCTGGAACAAATTGATGTGCTACTCGCGCCGCCACAGCCCCTGGCTCTTCCATATGAACTCGGGCAGTTGCAACGGTTGCGACATCGAGTTGGTGGCCAGCCTCACCCCGCGCTACGACGCCGAGCAGTTGGGCGTGCGTCTTGAAGGCAGCCCGCGCCACGCCGACATTCTCTGCATCACCGGCCCGGTCACTCACAACGCCGTCAAGGCCATCAAGACCGTCTACGGCCAGGTCTGCGGCCCCAAGGCAGTGGTCGCCATCGGCTCCTGCCCGGCAACAACCAACGTCTTCATCGACAGCCGCACGCTGGACGGGCCGCTCAACAAGCACATTCCCGTCGACGTCTTTGTGCCCGGCTGCCCGCCCCGCCCCGACGCCATCATTCAGGGCGTCGCCAAGGCCGCTGAAATCCTGGCCGAGAGAGGCATGAACCAGCCCGTGACCGAACTCTCAATCGCCGCCGTAAATCGCAGGAGGTGCAGCCATGAATTGGATCCATCGATCTGGCCACTCCTCTCGCTCGCCTGCTCATCTTTCCGGGACTCCTCTTCGCCGTGCCCGCCGCGTGGTTCTTCCTCTGGGTGGAACGCAAAGCGGTCGCGCTGATGCAGGGCCGCGTCGGCCCGCCCTTCATGCAGCCGTTCTTCGACTTCATCAAGCTGCTCGGCAAAACTACTCCTCCGCGCAGCGGCGTGGGCGGCATGCTGATGCGCGCCTGGCCGCTGATTGCGGTCTCTGCCGCGGCCGGCGCCGTCGGCCTGCTGCCCGTGCTTCCCACATCGGGCGGCTTCGAAGGCGACTTGATTCTGCTGCTCGCGCTGCTCGAACTCCCATCCATGTGCATCATCGCCGCCGGCTTCTCCTCGCGCTCCATCTTCGGCGAGATCGGCTCGGCGCGCGAAGCTGTCCTCAGCGTCGCCTACAACGTGGTCTTTCTTCTCGCCATCGTCTCCATCGCCGCTTCGCAGCACACTTTCCGGCTTGAAGCGCTGGCGCAGCTGCCGGCCTCGCCGCTGCGTTGGCTCGGCGTCGTGGCCCTGCTGGTCTGCCTGCCCGCCAAGCTGCACCTCAATCCCTTCTCGCTGCCCAACGCCGAGCAGGAAATCTACTCCGGCCCGATGATCGAGTACGCCGGGCCCGAGCTGGCCATGTGGGAGCTCTCGCATGGCCTCGAATGGGTCGCGGCCACCGGTCTGGTCGCCACGCTCGTCGCTCCGCATATTACGCTCGTGTGGCTTGCTGCTCTCGTCTTCGTCGGCCTCATGCTTGCGATCGTTCTGCTTCTTTCCACGCTGGCCTCCGCCACGGCGCGCCTGGCCATCGACACCACCGTCCGCTTTTACTGGCAATGCACGCTTATCTTCGCGGTACTGGCCATCTCGTCCGCGCTCTTCATGAGGTTTAGATCATGAACATTCTCACCATGCTGTGGAAGAACCTGTGGGGCGGCAACCGGACCATGCTCTTCCCCGCGCGCCCCAAGGTGAGCGACGGCTACCGGGGACTGGTCAAGTTCGATCCCGAACTCTGCACCGGCTGCGCCATCTGCCGATTCCGCTGCACCGCCCGCGCCATCGAGTTTCAAAGCCGGCAAAGGCGAATTCGTGTGGAGCTACGATCCCGGCCAATGCACCTTCTGCGGCCGCTGCATCGAAGGCTGCAAGAGTCACGCCATCCGCCAGGAAGAAGCCATGTCCGCCCATCTATCTCAACCTCGGCGAGCTGAAGAACTCCTACACCGTCGCGCGCAAAACCACCGTCAAGCCGGCAACGCCCGCACAGCCCGCGGCTGCCGCCAGGCACCGCAAACGCCCAACCCCGCGCCTGGAGGTGCACAATGACTCACTGCTCGAAGCATTGCCCAGAAAGCTCGGCACAGCCGATCACGTGGACTGAAAAGGGCGGCGTCCATTGGCTTGACCCCGGCGCCTTGAACGTGCGCGAACTTTGCCTCGGAGATGATCGCGGCCCGCGCCCGCTTCATCACCATCACCGCTTACCAGTTGCCCGGCACGAAGGCATTCGCCTGGAGTATCACTGGGATCTCGACGGCCAGTTGCTTGGCTTTCCTTTCTGCTCACCGGCAAGCCCATCGAGAGTATCTACGATCTCTGCGAGGCCGTCGACTGGATCGAGCGCGAGATTCACGAAGGCTTCGCCGTCGACTTTACCGGACGCGAATACGAGCCGCTGCTGCTGCGCGAGGGCGACAAGCTGGGCGTGAACCTGCGCGAAATCGGCGCCACATGCAAGCCCGCTTCCGGCTTGCCGGGGCAGGAGGAGGTCAAGAAATGAGCTACAAAATCCCCATGGGACCCTACCATCCGGCCCTCGAAGAGCCCTACAAGCTCGACATGATCTGCGAAGGCGAAACCGTCATCGACGCCAAGCTGCATATCGGCTTCAACTTTCGCGGCATCGAGCACCTGGCCGAAACACGCAACTACATCCAGGTCATCGCCCTCATGGAGCGCGTCTGCGGCATCTGCTCCAACATCCACACCCTCACGCTTTGCCAGGCCATGGAAGGCCTCACCGGGCAAACGCCGCCGCCGCGCGCGCAATACATTCGCGTCATCATGGCGGAGCTCGAGCGCCTGCACTCGCACGTCCTCTGGGCCGGCATCGCATCCAAGCTCATGGGCTTCAAGACCATGTTCATGACCTGCTTCGAAATTCGCGAAAAGATCATGGACGTGCTCGCCGCCATCTCCGGCAATCGCGTCAACTACTCCATGAACCGCATCGGCGGCGTCAATCGCGACATCGAAGATCCGGTCGCCATCCTCGACATGATCGAGCAGCTCGAAGGCGAGATGATGCGCGCCGTCATTCCCATCTTCACCACCAGTTCCACGGCCCGCTCGCGCTGCGCCGGCATCGGCGTACTCACGGAAGAGAAAGCCGTCTCCTGCGGCGTTGTGGGACCGACCGCGAGAGCCTCCGGTCTCGCGCCAGGACCTGCGCCGTGCCGCGCCCTACGCCGCCTACTCCGAACTCGACTTCGAAGTGCCCGTCGAGCAGGCCGGCGACGTCCGCGCCCGCCTCTTCGTCCGCGCACTTGAGATCATGGAGAGCTGCCGAATTCTCCGCCAGGCGCTCACCAAACTGCCTCCCGGCGAAATCAGCACCGGGGAAGAAAAGTTCAAGTTCATCACCGGCACCGCGACCAGCCGCGTCGAAGCCCCGCGCGGCGAAGTCATGTACAGCGTCTCCTGGAAGGAGGGCTCGCGCAATCCGGCCCGCGTTCACGTGCGCACGCCTACCTTCGCCAACATGCCCGCCGTCCGCTGGATGGTCCGAGGAGCCCGCCTCGCAGACACGCCGTTGATCCAGGCCTCGATCGACCCCTGCTACTCCTGCACCGACAGGTAGGAAGGGGACGATTGACAGCCCATCGCATTTCATCGTGTAATTAACCTATCGCTTTGGTGATGGAGTTCACCCTTAACCGCTGTCTCTCCAAGACAGATGATGACTCCTGACAGGGAAATCCTGTTGCGGACTCATCTGCCGACGCGATCCTTCCCTGCAATCCGATCGAGAGGAGAACGGCCTTGCAGAAGTATCTGCTCATCGCCCTCGGAGGCGCAATCGGCTCCATTGCCCGTTACTGGGTGGGCTCAACCATCTCCGGCCGCATCGGCGCCAAATTCCCTTACGGCACCTTCGTCATTAATATCACGGCCTGCGTCATCATCGGCTTCACGCTTGCATATCTGGGCAAACGCGCTGACCTCAGTCCTGCCTGGAGGTATTTCTTCCCTGTCGGCGTCATCGGCGCCTACTCCACCTTTTCCACCTACGAGTGGGAGACGCTGTCCACATTGCGTTCAGGTGCATTCTCACTCGCCGCGCTCTACGCTGGAAGCAGTCTTGTGCTTGGGCTCGTCGCAGTATGGGCCGGCACTGTGCTCGCCGATCTGCTCTGAACATCCGATTAACATCTCGCGCCTCCAGAATGCGGCGAGCAGCATTTGCAATTCACCCCCAAAAGGTGCTTCAATCCCTCGTTGGACCCTTGCCTCCGTCCGAAGTTCCGGGCCGCTGGCTATCAAGTTGTCCACGTTCGAAAGGATATCTCATGCTCACCTCCGGAAAAGCCGTCAAGGTCACCCTCTACCTGAGCGATGGGGCAAAACATCACGGAGTTCCGGTCTACACCAGCATCCTTGACTTTCTCTTCCACAGCGGAATCGCCGGGGCCACAGTTGTAAAAGGCGTTGCCGGCTTTGGCCACGCCCACCGCATCCACTCCGCCCATATTCTCGAGATCTCCGACCATCTCCCGATCAGAATCGAATTCATCGAGACCCGCGAAAAAGTGGATGCCGTTCTGCCGGAATTGCAGAAGCGTACCGGCTCGGGCCTCATCGAATTGCAAGACACCACCGTCATCGTTCCAACGCAGAACTGACGCCAGACCTGCAAATGCCCGCATCAATCGCCACCGGCCGAACTTGTCATCCCAGGCAATCCACAGGTTATTGGGCCCGCTAGTCTTTCCGCATTGACAGCACCCGCCGCCGACCGTCAAAATCCGGGCAGCGCCGGTGTTCAGGTCCCCGGCGCCGCTGTGGGTGTCTCCATGGAAGTGCAGCCGCCAGAATCAGCAAACTCCGGCCTGGAAGAAATTAAGGCTATCCATGAGTGATTCAGCACCCCAGAGCATGAAGAACCACGCCCGATTCGATCCGCCCTTTCACTTCTTCCTGACCATCATCGGTCTGGCCACGGTCATCATTTCGATTGTCTACGCTGTTCACCACACATGTTTCTATTCCATATGGTTGGTCGTGGTGGCTGTGGCGGCCTTCCTTGCACTCTTCAAGATGCGCGCCTACCCGCTCCGGGTGCAGGACCGCGTCATCCGCCTTGAAGAGCGCATTCGCCTGCAGGCCCTTGCGCCGACTGAGTGGCACACTCAAATCTATCGATTGACCGAGGACCAGCTCATCGGCCTCCGCTTCGCCGCCGACGATGAAGTTGTGGAGCTAGCCAAGCAGGCTCTCGAACACAACCTGACTCGCAAGCAGATCAAGGAGCGCATCAAGGACTGGCGCCCCGACAACTGGCGGGTGTGAGAAGACAGCTTCTAGCTGCTAGAAACTACTTCTTCTCTTCTCCATCCTCCAGCGTCTCCTCATCCAGCCCATGCTCATGCTTGTAGTGGTCGACGGGCATCTTGCCATCCCACCACGCCCAGTTCATCGGATAAACATCCGGGATCCAGGAACACCTGGTAGAAGTGCCACACCACAATCGCCAGCGTGGCCAGAATCGCCTCATAGAAGTGCACGGCCGTCGCGATATCCACCCACCAGCGCGCCAGCATGTCGCCCACCCAGACCTTGGCCCAGATCATCACGCCCGTCAGCCCCATCAGCGCCGTGCCCCACACCAGAGCCCAGTACTCGGCCTTCTCGGCATAGTTGAAGCGCGCGAACTTCGGTTTCTCGCTCCGCAAGCCGAGGTAGTACATCATCGTGTAGATGGCGTCGAAGGCATCCTGCGGCCTTGGCGCAAGGTCGCGAATCAGCCGCCGCCCCTCCCGCGCCGCCGCAAGATAAAACACGTGGTAGATCCCCGCGCCGATCAGCACCACACCCGCCACGCGATGAATAATTCCGCGCCAATGCTCGCCCATGCCCAGCACATGCGCAAACCATGTGTCCGGGAACTTCAGCGCAAAGCCCGTAATCACCAGGATGATGAAGCTCGTGAGCAGAATCAGGTGCTGCCAGCGCTGGTTCTCGGTCATGCGCACCATGAACGGATTCTGCATCCTGCGCCGCTCCACCGCTTTCTTCCGCCAGATGATGAAGTTGTGCAGGAACATGGCCCCAATCACAACCAAAATCAGGACAATGTAAATCAGCCGCACCCACTTCACGGCCAGCGAGCCGATATCGTGCGGATGGATGCCGTCTTCCTTGTGCACCCTGGTCTGCGTAAACTTCTGCGTTACGCCCTTGTGGCACTGGCCGCAGGTCGCGTCCAGATTGGCCTTGTTGATGGTCGAATGAGGATCGCTCGAGGGCAGAATGTTGTGCACGCCATGGCAACTTGAGCAGTTGGCCGCGACCACCGAGCCGCCTTCCGCGGCCAGCCCGTGATAGCTGTCAAAGTAGCTTGAAACCTTGTTGCCGGGAACGCCGAACTCCTGCGACAGCCGCACTCCTTCATGGCAGCGCGCGCATGTATCCCGCGACAAATTCTTATCCGCGTCCGGCGAGTTCGGATCCGTGTGCGACTTGATGGAGTGGATCCCGTGGCAGTCCGTGCACACCGGAGCCTGCGCATTGCCGCGCGCCAGCGCCTGTCCGTGGATGCTCTGCATGAAGGTGTTGTCAACGTCCGTGTGGCACTTGCCGCACGTCGCCGGAACGTTGAACTTGTAGATCGGCGACTTGGCGTCGTTGGCCGGCAGAATCTCGTGCGCCCCGTGGCAATCCGTGCAGACCGCGGCCTTCTGCGACCCCTTCTCCGTAGCGCGCCCATGCACGCTTTCCTGGTAGCTGATAAAGGGCTGCGCGCTCTCGCCGCGCGACTCCATCAGAAACTTCTGCCCGTGGCACCGCCCGCATGTATAAGGAATGTTCTCGTGATTCACCGGCGATTTTGGATCGCCGCCCGCCATCACCTCGTGCGCGCCTCCATGGCAATCCTGGCATCCCGCGGCGGGCGCGCCGCCCTTGCGCGCGATGGCGTGTTTGCTGCGTGAGTACGCCTCCTGCGCGTCCGCGTGGCACTGCCCGCACGTGATTTTCTTCGGCGGCGTCTCGTGCGCCAGGCTCTTAACGTCGGTGTGGCAATCCACGCAGGCAAACAGGCGGCCGTGGATCGTATGCTTGAGCTTGCCCTCATCCACAAACAGGCTGACCGGCTTCCCGTTCACGTCGGTCGTCAGAGTCGAGTCGCCGTGGCAGGCAAGGCAGTCGGCATCCTTCAGCTTCTGCGCGCCGCGCGCCGCCGAGGCCCAAACAAGCAGGGATAGAGTTAGCGTATAAGTAGAGATTCTTTTGACAAGGCTCACGGTAATCAGGAGATGCCCCGGCGCAAAATATCTCAGTGATTGGAGTCACAGGCGCTGGGAGAGCTCACGAAAGCGTATTTCAAGAATGACCGCCGAATCTCGATTGCAATCCCTCAGGGGTTAAAACCCCTCGTTCTTCTGGCCCTTATTGGTACGACTGAAGTCGTGCCCTGACACATTGCGGGTTCTCGAAACACGCTTTGACTTCTTCCCTTTTCTCATACTAAAACTCACACGTCCTGACAAAAACTCCGCCAACTGACGCGCGTTATTGAGGATCAATGAGAATTGCAAAACAGCTTTAGCTCCCATGCCAGCTTTAGGGCATGATCTGTGTCAGGGCACGACTTCAGTCGTGCCGCTAGAACCCTACTGACACTGGGCTTTAGCCCCTGATTTTTTATGTTTCATCAGGTGCGCAAATCCGTAAGGATATTCCTCGGGTGAATCTGCCAGACCAGCTTTAACAGGGTTTTTCTGAATGTATTCCTGGTGCTGTCGAAAACTCTCTTCGTCGGTGATTCGTACGTCGGAGAATCCCCGCTGCCATATCTCACCACGAAATCCAAGTTCACGGTTAGCTCGAAACGAAAAGCCACCCTTGATCAACTGCATTGTTCTCTCAACGCTGATTGTGCCGGGAATAGTCATCAAAACGTGAATGTGATTCGGCATCACGACGAAGTCATGAACGATGAATTTGCCGGCTCGCATATAGAAACGAATGACGTCGACGAGGAGATTCGCCATGCGCTCGGTCTGAAACAACGATCTTCCACCCGCTGTCTGAGTGCTGACAAAGAATATCCTGGACCGCCCAGTGGCGCTGTTCGGGTCCGACGGGCGGGGAGGTTTCGACATGACAGGGGCTGAAGCCCTCCACACTCTGCGACCACTTTCGGCACGACTGAAGTCGTGCCCTGACACTTATTTCCACCTGCCAAGAGCTTTTCCGCAGCTTGTGAAATCCTTGACGCCTTGCGTTCGTTTTTGGCGCGACTGAAGTCGTGCCCTGACACAAGGCCACAGTTCTTTAAGTGTCACTCAGGTTCGGGCGCCCCAGGCCTCGATCTTCCGAGACCTGGGATCCCCGCTTGCAACGACTATAAAAAATATATAGGCCGTACTTTAACTAAAATATGCCGTCAGGGTAAGCACCAAGAGTGTCAGTCCAATCGCAATCGCCAAGGTCCCGGCGACCCGTGAAAAATTGATCAGCCAGGTTTGCGGAGCGTCTCCCAAGCGGGCCTCCAGTTTCCCTTCGCGCTGCAGCCGCTCATACTCCAGCGGCCGCTTGTGCTTGAACTCTTCTTCGCTCTCCACGCCGGTAAACACCACCATGTCCATCGGGAAACTGTCCGGCCGCAGATGCGTATTCACAAAATGAATCGAGAAGATGAACAGGATCGCCAGCAGCCCTTCTTCGCTGTGGATCACCAGCACCGCATTCAACGCCCAGCCCGGCAGAAAGTGCGCGAAGAACGGCGCGAACCACATCGCATATCCTGAAAAGCCGATGACGATCATGCCCCAGAAAACCGCCCAGTAATCGAACTTCTCCCAGTAGGCGTAGCGGTCGAACTGCGGCTTCGGCCCCAGCCCCACAAACCAGCGCAGATGCCCGAACAGGTCCTTCACATCCTTCCAGTTGGCCACCATCGAGGTCGAGCCCCAGAAGATTCCCTTCTCGCGATGCACAATCCCGCGCGTGAAAATGTCCTTCACGTGGATCAGAAACGCCAGCGTCAGCACCATCGCGCAGAACTTGTGAAAGAAGAGAATCGCCCCGAATCCGCCCACGCCCTTGGCCAAGCCGCGCGCCCAGATGCTCTCGCTGAAGCGCAGCGGCAGCCCCGTCGCCGCCAGCCCCAGAAACGTGGTGAACAGCACCGCGTGCATGTATCTCTGCGCGCGCGTGAAGCGCATGAAGAACCGCTCCGCCTGCCTTCGCGCTCCTGTCGCTACCGGCGCTTGTTCCAAATCAGGCATTCTTTCCTCCATCGGTCGACTTCTTCTTGATCTGGTCGTAGCGCGAGCGGATCAGCCACAGCAGCGTGTGAATCATAAAGAACGTAAGCGTGCCGGCCAGCAGCAGGTTCATGAACAGCCGCACAAAATAGAGCGCCGGATTCAGCTTGCGATTGTGCGCATTGGCGTGCGGCTGATACTGCACAAAGCTCAGGTTCGCGCCCGCATGGCACGTGCCGCAGGTCTTCACCAGGTTGGCCTTGTTGATCGGCGACCGCGGATCGGATGCGGGCAAAATCTCGTGCGCTCCGTGGCAGTCCCAGCAGCGCGCCGTCTCCACATAGCCGCCCAGCGAGCCCAGTTGCGAGTGGAACGTATCGCGGTACGTCGACAGCTTGTCCTTGTGGCACGATCCGCAGATCGGCGTCGACTGCATGCGGAACGCCGCCTCCGTCGGCTGCAGAATCGCGTGCGCCGTGTGGCAGTCCGTGCAAACCGGCGCCTTCATATTGCCGCCGGCCACTGCCTTGCCGTGCGCGCCGCCCATGTAGTCGTCGTTGATCTTCGCGTGGCAGCTTCCGCAGGTCTTGGGAATGTTCGCCTTGTAGGTCGGGCTCTGCGGATCTGTTGTGGCTCAGAATGTGATGCGATCCGTGGCAGCTCTGGCAATTCGCCGCCACCAGCAGCCCTTCTTTGCTCAGCGCGAAGCCGTGAATCGAATCCATGTACAGCGGATAGACGCTCGGCAGCCCGTGCTTCTTCGCCATGCCGTCGTTGCCGTGGCAGGTGCCGCAGGTGCTCGGAATATTCAGCGGATACACCGCCGATCGCGAATCCGTCTTCGGGAAAAATCGCGTGCGCATCTCCGTGGCAACTCGTGCAGGGATGGTCCTTCGAATTCGCATGCACGCTTCCCGCCAGCGCCTGCGCCTGGTCCGCGTGGCAGGTCTTGCACTCCACCTGCGCCATCTGGTCCGGATGCGGATATTCCTTGATGTTCGCGTGGCAATCGTTGCATTTCAGGCTGCCGTGAATGCTGTCGCCGAACGTCTTTCCGTCCACCGCGATGCTGTGCCCGTTGGCATCCTGCATCGTCTGGTCTCCGTGGCAGGCCAGGCAATCCGTTTGCGCGTGCAGCCTGACGGACGCCATCGCCAGCAGCAGCGCGGCCAACCCCTGCTATAAGCCACTCCGCCGCGAACTAGAATGCCTTCACCAGGCCGCAATCGCCCGACCTGGCGCCTGCAATCCTTGACAACCCTCTAAACTCTGCGGCTTCGCCCATCCTGCCGTCTTCCTTCTCCAGCGAAAAAGGCCTGCGCCCATCTCTCCCGGCTTGCCGGTCGCGAACTCCACCCTGTTCTCACGAGAAAACTTCTCTTTGTTGGTTTCGCACCTTGAGGTGACGCTATCGCGAGAAAACTCGCAGTGATAAAGATCACAACTGCAAATCCATTGCAGACGACGGCTTTCATTTCCATCAAGGAACAGCCCAATCACATCGGATAGAGAGGCAATCATTTATCGCGTCGGATCGCGCATCCAGGCGCCTGCATTCGCAGGCCGCCCGTCCAACTCACTCTTTTTCCCTTCGCCTACCCCACCATGAACCGACCGGTCAAGGTGATGCGGGTCACATGCCAAGCCATGCCCGGTCAAGCACAATATGAGCGCTGCTTGAGGATCAAACCTATGGCCACAGCTGCGATTCCTGAGACAAAAACCATGCTCACTCTCCCCGGCGACGCGGTGCGCCAGATCCAGTGGCGCTTTGCCGACCGCTTCGACCTGCAAATGCTCGTCCAGTCCGCGCGCACCGTGGCGCGCGGCACCGTCGCCCGCCTGGTCGCCGCCGGAGAGCGCAACACCCACGAGTGGACCCCCGCCAAGGCCGAGATGCTCGAGGCCTTCGACCGCTCCGGCATCACCGCCGCCTTCATGGAGCCGGAAGAAGGCGGCTTCATCGCCGGCCCCAAGAATCTCGCCCTCTCCCTGGCCGCCTTCGAACTGGCCTGGGTCGACGGCGGCGCCGCCACCGCCAGCCTGGCCGGCTTCCTCGCCCTCGCGCCCATCCACGAGCGCGGCACCCAGGAGCAGGTCACCCGCTACAAGACCCTCGCCGCCCCTCCGCAGCCTGGAGAAGACCGCAAGCCCTGGCGCGGCGCCTTCGTGCTCACCGAGCCCATCCCCTACGTCGGCGTCGATACCGGCATGCTCAGCGGCAGAATCAGCGTCGCCGAGTGGAAAGACGGCGAAGAGCCCATGCTTCAGGTCGACAAGCGCGGCCGCTTCATCACCAACATCGCCTTCGCCAACTTCGTCACCGCCGCCGTCATCTCCGACGATCCGCGCATCAAGGGCAGTTGCATCGTCATCCTCGAAGAGGGCGACGACGGCACCTTCGATCGCGGAACCCCAACCAAGAAGCTTGTCCACCAGCTCTCCTCGACCGGCGATCCCATCTTCAACCTGAAGGTCCCCGCCAGCCGCATCGTCGGCGGATACACCGTCAAGGACGGCGTCATCGTCCCCAACTTCAACCACGGCGAAATCATTGAAGCCGTCTTCCGCCGCACCCGCGTGCCCGTCGGCCTGATGACCGCCGCCAAGCTGCTCTCCGCCGTCGAGCCGGTCATTCGCTACCAGCGCGAGCGCTTCCGCGGCGCACGAAGGCGCAAGGCCCGGCTCGCTCCGCTACGAGCAAGGCATCCAGCAGCGCGAAGACGCACTTGCACCGCCTCGTCGACGTCTGGGCCACCGGCGAAGCTGCCGCCTCGCTCGGCTTTGCCGCCGCGCGCCTCTTCGACGAGCTCGACCCCATCGAAAAGCACAAGACCGCCATCCTCAAGGAGCATGGCATCCAGGGCGGCCGCGCGGAGATGCAAGGCTCTCAAGGAAAGCGAGCAGCGCGCAATTCTCACTCCTGTCGCTCAAACCAAACGATCCCGCGCCGCGCTGCACTTGAAGCCGATCCGCTGGTCCAATATCGTCCTGATGGACGCCGAGGCCAACGTCACTCTGCCCCGCCACCAAGCTCTGGAACACCGGCCACGGCGCCAACATGATGCGCGAAGCCGTCAGCCTGATGGGCGGCTACGGCATCACCGAAGACTGCCCCGGCTTCCTCGCCAACAAGTGGATGGACGCGCAACTCGAAGCCACCTACGAAGGCCCCGAAGCCGTGCAGCGCCGCCAGCTTGACCGTCACCATGACCTCCGAGCTCTTCCTCGCCCAGTTCCGCGCCTGGACCACGGACATGCGCCGCATCGCTTCAGCATCGACCCGGAACCGGCGCATGCACCCTGGCCTCCGCCATGAACATGTGGCTCTGGACACTCAACTACCTGCAGCACGCGACCGACCCCGAAGGCCACAAGCTCTATCACGGGCAGCGCCAGGGCGTGACCTTTGCCCTGGCCGACGCGCTCTGCTGGCTGCTCGCCTCGCGCTGCGCAGATTCTCGATGTGCTCGAACTCGAAGCGCGCGGCGCCGCCGATCCCGTCGCTTCCGAAGGCCTCGCCGGCACCGTGCAGTTCCTCAGCGACCTCTGCCACACCCAGGCCGCGCAAGCCGCCGGCGAAGTTTCCCGCATCTGCGCCGAACTGGTCTTCGGCTACAACCGCCATCCCGCCTGGGACGAAGAAGAACACCGGAGCTGCTTCCTCGCCAGCGAACTCGAAGAGTACGAAGAGACCATGCCCGGCATCTCTGCCATGGCCGTCGATGTCATCGCCGCCGACGGCAGCCACCCGCACAAAGCCGGCCCCTGCGCCGGTTGCGCCGGTTCAGCCGAGTTCCTCCGCCTGCAAAGCAAAGCTCACCACCTGCCTCAGCGGGTCCCGCCTGGCCAAGGACCGCGCCGCCGACACCGTGAGCAAAGTCATGATTCCCGAAGCGCTGGACTACCCCGCATGAGCGAAGCGGCTCAAACACGGCCTCCGCTAGTTCTCATTCAGAAAACCGGGTGCCCATCCATGAATCGCTTTTTGATTCATGGGTGGGATACCATGAACTCAATCTCGCCTGCTCAATGAGGACCTCCGCATGAGCTTGGACAGCAACACTCAGGATGCCCAATGGTTCGCTTCTGAGACATTGGAAACTCTGCCCGCCGCATCCCCCCTCATCGACCGCCAGTCCATGGAAGTCGACATCGCCTGCGCCGGCTTCGGCCCCGCCATGGGCGGCTTTCTCACCACCCTCACGCAGGCATGGAACGAGAATCCCGCCGATCCCGCCTTTGAAAGCAAAGTCGCTCCCGGAATGCCGCTTCAGGTCCTCTGCTACGAGCGCGCCGACGACCTCGCCGCCGGCGTCAGCGGCGTCGTCACGCAGGCCCGCGGCATCCGCGCCAGCTTCCCTGCTGCTCAACCCGGCCGAAATCCCCATGGCCGCCAACGTCACCAGCGAGCGCGTGCTCTATCTGCTCGACCCCATCGGCGCCAGCCGCCGCTCCACGATTCTTGCGAATCGGTGATTTTCTTCTTGGCCTGCGGCGAGGGCTCCTGCGTGAAAGACCACGCCTTCCAGCTCCCCTGGACCCCGGCCTTCCTCCACAAGCACGGCGGCCTCGTCCTCTCCATCGGCCAGTTCAATCAGTGGGTCGCCTCGCAACTGATGGCCTCCGGCCTCGTCCAGATCTGGCCCGGCACCCCGGTCGCCGCTCCGCTCTTTCAGGACAACGCCGTCACCGGCCTCCGCCTCGCCGACCAGGGCGTGGACAAAACCGGCGTCCCCCTGATGGAATCTGCCGGATTCATGCCCGGCATGGACGTCCGCGCTCAACTGACCGTCGTTGGCGACGGCCCGGTCGGACCCATCGGCCAGCGCACTCAACCAAAACGAGAACGGCGCGAAGTCCGCGAGTGGGCGCTGGGCATGAAGTTCGTCATCGAGCTCCCCGAAGACCCGAATCGCGAAGCCCTCAAGCCCGGCACCGTCTGGCACACCTTCGGCTATCCCGAGCCCGAGATCTTCGGCTTTCTCTACGTCCATCCCAACCGCCTCGTCTCCGTCGGCATCTTCGTCCCCTCCTGGCTCAGCGACCCCAGCCGCACCGCCTACCGCTATCTCCAGCACTACATCCAGCATCCCGCTCTCTGGCGCTATCTGAAGAACGGAACCCTGCGCTCCTGGGGCGCAAAATCGCTTGAAGAATCGGGCCGCCGCGGCGAGCCTGCCCTCACCGGCGACGGCTACGCCCGCATCGGCGAGGGCTCCGGCTCCACCAACATGCTCACCGGTTCCGGCGTCGACGAAGCCTGGACCACCGGTACGCAACTCGGCGAGGCCGTCCTCGAACTGCTCCGCGCAGGCAAGCCCTTCACACAAGAAAACCTCGCCGCAACTTACGAAGCCCGCCGCCGCGCAAGCTGGGTCGAGCGCGGCGCCCGCGAGGCCGAGAACGCCCGCAACGGCTTTCACGGCGGAATCGTCCAAGGCATGATCGGCATGGCTCTCGCCGGCCTCACCCGCGGCCGCCTCTCGCTCAAAGCGCACATCCCGCCAGCAAACAAGCAGGTCCGTCCCTTCGCCCTCGATTCAAACCGAACCCTCGAGCGCAGTCGAGGCCATGGTGCAAGCCAACTCCGAAGGCCGCCCGCTCCACGACGCTTTGCTCTCCGTCCGCGGCTGGCCGGAGATTCCCTTCGACGGCCGCCTCCTCATCTCGCAGCAGGACGCTCTGCTCATCGGCGGCAAAGTGCAGGCCATGCCCGGCTTTGCGGACCATGTAGTCTTCCGTGACCGCGACCTCTGCAAGACCTGCGCCGAAAAAACCTGCGTCGCCATGTGTTCCGGCCAGGCCATCACCGAAGGCGACGACGGCCAACCTGCCTTCGAGCGCGAAAAGTGCGTCCACTGCGGCGCCTGCCTATGGAACTGCGCAAACGCCCCTGAAGGCGAATCCTCCAACATAGAACTTCCGCGCCGGCTCCGGCGGCCTCCACTCCGCGGAAAACTGAGATCTTCTCGAGCAATCGGATTCGAAAAAGGAAAGAACATGCCAAATGTAGTTCACATCGTTGTCTGCGCGGGAATTTCTCCTGACCCGCTGCAGACGCTGGAGCCCGTCACGGGTCCCAACGGCCCCGGCCTAAAAAACGAAATGGTTCTCCCCGCCGTCCTCGATCCATGGGCCGCCAGCGCTCTCTACGAAGCCGCTAACCTCGCTGCAAAGAATCCCGGCAGCAAACTCTGGCTGGTCTCCCTCGGCCCCAAGGCCAAGCTCCAGCAAGTCATGATGACCGTCGCGCAAAAAGTTCCCTTCGAACTGGTCCCCATCGACGGCCCCATCGGCGGATTTCCCGACGCGCACTCGACCGCCGCCGCACTCGCCGAAACCATCGCCGCCATCCCCGGCCTCGACCGCGACAAGCTCCTCCTCTTCGGCGGATGGGAGTCCGCCACTCGCGGCGCCGGCGTCACGCTGCAAATCATCGGCGAGCGCCTCGGCATCACCGACCAGTTCCACGGCGTAGATCAAATCGACCTCCGCGACGACGGCTCCTTCGAAGTGCTGGAACGCGTCGAAGGCGGCAAGCATCAGGTCTCCGTCTGCGCGGGCACTCCCGCCGTCCTCGGCTGGGCCACCGGCAATCTCCCCGAGCCCCGCAACAATCCGCAGGTCGGCATGGCCAACATGCGCACCATCATGCCCGCCCTGCAAAAAGCCAAAGCCGCAACGCTCGCGCCGAACGGCCTGCGCTACGTCTCCGTCAGCCTGCCCAAGCAGCAGCGCACCACCCGCGTCGTCAAAGACCTGACCCCCGACCAGATCGCCGCCGAACTCGGTCCGAATCGTGGATCACTGGAGCCGAATAGGATGGAATCGATATCTTCGTACTCACCCACGCCGACGAAACCGGCTCCGCGCTCACCAAAGCCTCTCTTGAAGCCATCACCGCCGGCCAAGAACTCGCCGCACGCCTCAGCGCCCCGCTCACCATCGGCATCGTCGCCGCCGACGCGACCGCCGCAGCCAAAGCGTCTCGCCGCTGGCGCAAGACTGCTCGCCGTCTCCGGCGAAGCCTTCGCCCAGCCCCGCTACTGCAACCGACGCCGCCGCCTGCGAAGCCCTCTGCCGCGCATCGCGCCGCCACCATCGTTCTCGCCCCTGCCAGTTCGCGTTTTGCCCGCGTCGCCGCCGGAGTCGCCCATCGCCTCAACGGCCTCATCGACACCCACATCACCGCTCATCGGCGGCACCAGACACCATCGAAGCCACCCGCTGGTTCTATCGCCAGCGCATCGAAGCCGTCCTCACCCGCGACGCTCGCCCCTGGTTCCTGCTTCTCGACGCCGGCACCCACGCGCCCTTCGCCGCGCACCGCAGGCTCCGCGTCCAGTCGAGCAAGTCGCAGTCGAACTCCCCGCGCTCCGCACCACCGTCACCGGCATCCGCGCACCCATAGCAGGACGCACAGACCATCCGTCCCGACGCCAAATTGCTCTTCGTCGCCGGCGCAGGCTGGACCAAGAAACAGCCCGACGGCCAAATCCACGTCGCCGAAGCCGCCGACCTCATCCTCGGTTTCCTGCGCGCAGACCGGCGCATCGCTCGGCAGCAGCAAATCTCTCGTCGACCAGGGCGGCGAAGGGAAGCTCCGTTCTCCCCTTTCTCACCCATCTCAACCAGGTCGGACAAACCGGCGCCACGCCGCGCCACCCCAAGGGCCTCGCCACCTGCTGTCACGGCGAAGAGCCTCACGTCGTCGGCTGGCGCTTCATCGCCGAGCGCCGCGCCATCTCCCTCGACCCCAACTGCGGCTGGACCCGCGGCAAAGCCGACGTCGTCTACGTCGCCGATGCCTTCCCCGTCATCGCCAAGGTCAACGAGCTGCTTGCGAAAGGAACTAACAGAGCAAGGATGACGGAATGCTCATATCGCGGCGCGAGCTTGCTAGATGCCGCGGAATCATGCAACTCTAAGAGAATGGAACCAACCAGGCCCGCAACGAAATGTTTGTATCAGGGCACGAGTTTACTCGTGCCACAGAATCTCTCTTTTAAAAGGATCGGGCTTTAGCCCCTGCTATGACAAAGCCGGCACGAAACGGAAGCCCGGACGAAATCGCTCGCACAAAGCGAACATTCTTTGCCACCACAAGAGCGTATTCAGGCCGCCGGTTGTTCCAATCGGATCGCAATGCCAACCTCATGATCGAGGTATTGCGGTCCTGTGTCGCGCAACACGAGTTTCATTTGCACGACTTCGTCTTAATGCCCGACCACGTCCATCTGCTCATGACTCTGGACGGCCATATGACAATCGAAAAGGCGATGCAACTCGATTAAGGGGCGATTCTCCTACCATCTCAAAAAAGATCTGGGCTATTTGGGAGAGGTCTGGCAGCGTGGATTCTCTGAGGTGAATGTCTACGACGATTCGAGTTTGAAAGCACATCGCGCGTATATCGCCCAGAATCCCGTAAAGGCCGGTCTCGTTGATTCATCTGCAGAATATCCATATTGCTTCACATCCCTGGCAAAGAAAAAGGCAGGCAGGGGCTAAAGCCCTCGCTCAATAAGCGACGATCGTGGCACGAGTAAACTCGTGCCCTGATACGAACCTCTCGACCAGCCGGGTGCCCCATCCTTGAATCGTCCTTTTGATTCAAGGGTGGGACTCAACCAACCCAATCAAGCTCTGTGCCCCATTTGTCGCCGGGTGCCCCATCCTTGAATCGTCTTTTTGATTCGAGGGTGGGACTCGACCGACTCAATCAAGCTCTGTGCCCCATTTGTCGCCGGGTGCCCCATCCTTGAATCGTCTTTTTGATTCAAGGGTGGGACTCAACCAACCCAATCAAGCTCTGTGCCCCATTCATCGCGGCCTTTTGCGATGAGTGGGATTCTTGCTAAACCTTCAACTCGGTCGGAATGGACAGCGTCCCCATCATCTTCTCCATCGCCCCCGCATCAGACGCAATCTTCCCCAGCAGCTTCTCCTTCAGTTCCTCGCGCTTCCCGTAAAGCCGCAGCGGCTCCGGCGGGGTATGCAGCAGTTCCTTCCCCACCAGCGCGCGCACAATAAACGGCATGTACGACGAGTAGTCGCCCTGCATGCTCACCGTCTGCGTTGTATAAGTCTCCGGATTTACCTTGCCCCACGACACCGCCTCCGCCGGCTCGCACGACGACAAACTCCCATCCGTCACCGGCGAGGAAACAATCTGCGCATCGTAGTCATAGCCGCGAATATTCTCGAGAAAGAAAATCTGCGAGAGCGCCGGTTCCGGCTGCAGCGAGTAATTCTTGGGCACGCCGCCCCCCAGGATCAAAACGGCAAGCGACTTCGCGTCGGAATTGAACAGCCCCCAATAGTGATACGCACAGGCTTCGAATACGTCTTCATGCAGATCGTAATCGAACCCATACTTGATCTTGTTCAGCCGCGCCAGCGCCCACAGCTTCACCGAGTTCAAAAACATGCTGCCATCCGCCGGCGCTCCGATAAACACCGGCAACTCCATTTCGGCACAGGTACTCAGCAGGCCCGGCTCAACGCCCAGCGCTTTTTCCCGCGCCGCAAATTCCTTGCCCAGCAGATAATTCCGTTCCGTCGTCGTCATGCGCTTCTGGAACTCAGGCTTTTGCAGTATTTCGGTCGCCACCGCATCCTGGTCGAACAGAATCTGCTCGTCGAATCCAGTATCGGCCACCCGAATCACGCCGTTCTCGCGCAGCTCGGCATCGTCGCCGAACAGAGCCACCTCGCGAATCGGCCGCGTGTCCGTTTTGCGCAGGCAATCATGCCCGTCGTGATAGCAGATCGCGTCGGTCACCGTGAGATAAGCCGTGTTCGCCGCCTTGATCAGCGGAATCAGCCACGCGCGATGCTGGTCTGAAACCGTAACCGGCCCGGCGCAAGTCACCACCAGCGGAATCCGCTTTTCGATCACCTGCTTCATCGCGTCATAAACCCGCCGCAGGTAAGCGCCGCCGAAAGCCGGAAGAGCCGCCTCAAACACTTCGCTCAGATCCTTGCATTCCGTCACCGGTTTTCCAGTCACCGGCCCGCCCATCAGCCCGTCCGTAGAACACTTGCCCATTCGAACCGCCTCCCGATTCACTCCTCTCCAGTATCCAACATCGCTCAACACATCCCCTGTGGAGCCTCCGCCCCCTACACGAAATTGTGTTTAAAATTCATCGTCGGTTCCAGCGAAGGATGGCGGCAAAAACAAGTGTGCCCCAGATCCCTTCTCCGGGAGCTGGGGCACAATCACGCAAAGTAATTTATGTAATTAGCCGTTCTCGCCGATCCTCAGTTCTCAGGCAGCACCACGAACGGCCCGCTCATCTCAGACCCGTCCCCGCCTTCGAACGCCGCCTGTCCCAATGAGGGAATCCCGATCTCCCATTGCGGCCCTTCCAACTCCGGCATCGGCTTGGCCCGGAAAAGCTTCTTGCACTGGTGCGCCGTCCATCGCGCCCACCGCTTCGACTTCTTCCGCCGCGCGCTGTCGGTCGAAATCCCCGTCCCCGCATACATCTGCCGGTAGAGCTTCGACAAAAACATGAACGCGATCCGCGCGCGCAGAGTCGGCGTGCAGGCCGACCGCTCCCAGATCGAACTCCAGTTATAGAACCGGTCCCACACCTTCTGCGTGCGCTCCCGAATCTCATCGGAGCTCATCGTAGGATGCGGCGTAAACATCTTGGGCCGCACTTCGGTCGGAATCAGCCAGTAGCGCGTAATCGGCACATCGCCCACCATGGTCGGATTCTGCGACTGTTCCTTCTCCCAGCGCCCAAAATCCACCGTGCCCGGAAACGGCGTCATCATCACGAACTGCGCAAACGTCACGCCCGCCTTCAGCGCCATCTCCACCGTGGCATCGAAAGTCGCGGCTCGGTCCGTCGGCAGCCCGAAGATAAACGAGCCCAGCACATGCACTCCATGCGCCTTGAACGTCTGCAACTGCTTCGCCAGCGCCTCGCCGGAGTAGTTCCAGTCCTTGTAAACCGCCTTCAGCCCCTCCGGAGTCACCGCCTCCACGCCCACCAGCGCGCCCTTGATGTTGGCCTTCTTCATCGCGTCAAGATAATCGCCGTCCTCGCCCGCCTCCATCGTCATCTGCGTGTAGAACACCATGTCCTTGGGCAGCTTGGCCAGCTCTTCCATCAGCGCGAAGCGCTCGTCGCGAATCGCCGTCAGCTCTTCCAGCTTCGCCGTATTGTTCTGCTCCCGCGCCAGCCGCAGATCGGTAAACGTCACCGGATAGAAGTTGTCGTCGGCCAGCGCAATGAATCGAAATCCCAGCCGCCGCAGCGCCACAATCTCGTCCACCACGCTTTGAAACTTCCTCTGCCGCGGCTTCTGTCCATCCGTGCGCCACACGCTGCAAAACGAGCAGTGCTTGGGGCATCCGCGAATCGTCTGCACCGAGGCCCACATATACTTCTCCGGATCCATCAGGTCCCAGCGCGCCGCCAGAAACTCGCTGCCTTCAATCCGTCCGCCCGCGTAGACTCTCTCCGGCTTGCCCGCCATGCAATCGGTGACCGCCTTGCCCCAGGCAACGTCGCCGTCGCCCGGTCACCACCGCGTGCGCCTTCTCCGCGCTCCAACGCTTCTTCGGGAAACAGCGTCGCGTGAATGCCGCCATACACTACCCAAGCCCCGCGGCTGCGCGCCATCCGGCCCACCGCATATCCGCGCAGTGCGTTGCCCGTGTGCACGCTGATGCCCACAATGTCTCCGGGCTGAATCGTCTCCGGCACAATCTGTTCCAGGGACTCGTCCACCAGGATCGGGTCGCCCGCCATCTTGCGGCGTCGCCGCCGCAAGCACAAACAGCCATCGCGGTGTAATTACCGCCGTGCCAAATGAATTGTCGCTTGGATTGACAAGATGAACGCTCAACGATTCCAACCTTTCCTCGAGCGGGTACGGTTGGCGTCACAGCAATTTCGGGGTTGCCGCAATGCGTGCTAACAAACTGAAGCGGCTCCCGCGCAAACAGAGAGCCACGTTGAACTTCGGCTATGGCAAGTCAACCCTGAAATCATTCGAGCAAGTGTTTATGTGCCCGGGCAAATTAATTGGGAAGACCCTTCACCGCACGATCACCAGTGACGAATCTTCCCCAGTGGAACATTTCCCCTGGACAGTTCTCCCAATCGTACAGGTTCCAAACGGGATTAGGTGGTCAATATTGACCAAAATCACGATTTAGTCAAAATATCTGCAAACAAATAAGAAGTGCAGCCAGATGCCGCAGTGTAATTGAAGTGAACAACCATTCCCTATTCTCTATTCCCTGCTCCTTGTCTCATCTCTTCCACCGGAATCGGCACCTGCTCCACAATCTCCAGCCCAAATCCCTCCAGCGCCGGAATGTGCATCGGCGTATTCGATAGCAGCCGGATGCCGCTGAATGCCCAGGTCCGACAGAATCTGTCCGCCCAGTCCGATCGCGCGCAGAATGCGCCCGCTCCGCGCCTGCGAGCCTTCGCGCGCGCGCAGTTCCTGGTGCAGCACCAGCCGTCCCGCATGCGACGCCAGTTCGTCCGCGGGCACCGCCGCCCCTCCCGGCCCGAAGGCCGCCGGCCTGGCGTGTGATCGATCTCAAATCCCCGCGAAGTATTGTGCAGGTAGAGCACCACGCCGCACCCTTCTTCGGCAATCATCCGCATCGACTGGTCCAGCGTCTCGCGGCAGCGGCAATCGGCCGCAAACACATCGCCCGCCGTGCACCGCGTGTGCACCCGCACCAGCACCGCGTGCGTGCAGGGCGGCCGCAGCGCAATCTGCCCCGGCAAATCCCCGTTCCCCGCCACGCTGCCCACCGCCGGCCCCGCGTTGAACGCCGGGCACTCCTTGCACAGATCGCCGCGCACCAGCGCAATGTGGCTCTCCCCGCCATTCACTTCGCTCTCGTAAGCGATCATGCGGAACTCGCCATACTTCGTCTGGATGCGGCTCTCGCCCGCGCGCACAATGTAGCGCTCGTTGCGCAGCCGGTAGCGGATCAGCTCCGCCACGGTAAGAATCAGCAGCCCATGTTCCTTGCAGAACGGAATCAGGTCGGGAATGCGCGCCATCTCGCCGTCGTCGCGCATGATCTCGCAGATCACGCCGGAAGGATTCAGCCCCGCCATCCGCGCCAGGTCGACCGACGCCTCGGTCTGCCCCGCCCGCACCAGCACCCCGCCCCTGCGCGCCCGCAGCGGAAACACATGCCCCGGCCGCGCCAGATCGCTCGGAGTCGTGCGCGGATCGATCGCCGTCCGAATCGTATGCGCGCGGTCCGCGGCCGAGATCCCGGTCGTCACCCCCTCGCGCGCTTCAATCGTCTCGGTAAACGCCGTCCCAAACCGCGACGAGTTCTGCTGCGTCATCGGAAACAGCCGCAGATGATCGGCGCGCTCCTCGGTCAGCGTCAGGCAGATCAGCCCCCGCCCGTACCGCGCCATAAAGTTGATCGCCTCCGGCGTCACATACTCCGCCGCCAGCGTCAGGTCGCCCTCGTTCTCGCGATCCTCGTCGTCGACCACCACCACCATCCGCCCCGCGCGAATCTCCGCCACCGCGCCTGGAACGTCGGTGAATGGAGCCTCGAAGCTGCGTGCGTGAGTTTGGCATCGCTACCCCTTCATTCTCGCCTATCGCAGCAACAAACGGCAAAAGGAGCGTGAAGGAGGGTTGAGGCGCAGTTACCCCGCGAGTGGAATTCCGCTCGGAACAGCGCCAAGCTGCGCAGAAACTCTCACGATCGACCCAACTTCAGGGGACCAATCCGGGCCGGCTCGGAATTAGTCGGTCGCTAGAGGCTGCCAAACCTCGACACGATTTCCTTCCGGATCGGTGATCCAGCCAAACTTTCCGAAGTCATAGCTCTCGCGTTTTGGATCGACGCTGACGCCTTCGCCTATCAAACGGTCCAGCAGGCCGTCCAGGTCGTCCACCTGGAGGTTGATCATTGCCTTCTGCGCCGGTGGAAAGTATGCATTGTCTTGTTTGAACAGTGCGAACACGACCTGAGCGTGTTGCGTCGGGGCAGGAAACGCGAATGATCCCTCGGATTTCACCAGTCCGAGATGCTGCTCGTACCACTGATACAGAGTTTTTGGATCGTCCGCTCGCAAAAATATACCGCCAAAGCCAGTGATTGATGCCATGCAGCCTCCCAATGAGAATCGTTTGACAATTCGGAAGAACTAAGGTCGGGGCATCCGCCCCGGCCGCTTGAATTATGTGGTCATCGCCGCGGCAGCGGCGGCGGGTTCGACAGGAGCTTTGCGGCGGAGCACGGCAGCGGAGATGAGCGCGATAATCAGGCCGACCGGCAGGGGCTCCATGAACGTGTAGGCCATGTTGACCAGGGGGTTCTGGTAGAGCTGCTGAGAGTGTTGTATGGCGGCGACCCGCGCGGCGATGGTCGAGGGGTCAAGTCCGGAGGACTGGACCTTGTGAATCTGCGCGGCGAAGTAGCTGTCCATAAAGTGGGGCATGAAGTTGAAGTACAGGACTTCCCATGTGGCGACGTAGCAGACGGTGGTGATGAGGGCGATCAGGATGCCGCAGGCAAAGGCGCGGCCGAAGGAGATTTGGCCGGCGAGCGTGTTGTCGCGGTAGCTGCGGATGTCGAAGTAGATCAGCAGGAACGACGCCACCATGATGGTGTAGCCGAGAGCCATGCTGTGACCGGGGCCGATCTTGTCGGCAATCAGAAGCGAGCCGTCCATGAGGACGGAGATCATCAGGCCGGAGATCAGGCCGAAGGTGAGGACGGTTTTCTTCATGTGAGGCTCCTTGTGCGAGTGACAACAGAGTCACAATGCGGTGAAACGGGGCCGGATGTCGTCACCCTTTCGGATGATTTTACTGGAATGGAGCGAGAATCGTGCTTTCGGGTGACGGGTTCCCACCCCAGCGACGAAGAGGGCGCCCTCTGGGCATAGGCGGGGATCCCGGATTCACGGCAGCAGACCCAGTTCTTTGCCCCGCTGAACGGCCTGGGTGCGGCGGGCGGCTCCGAGCTTGTCGAAGGCGCGGGCGCAGTGTGTCTTCACGGTGTTTTCTGAAACAAAAAGCTGCGTGGCGATCTCGCGATTGCTGAAGCCCCGTGCGATCAGGGTGAGGATCTCGAGCTCGCGTGCCGTTATGCCGAGGGTCTGCTGCCGGGCCGTATCGGGAGCGAAGGGAGCCGTATTGGGAACGTTGGGGGAGGGGGCTTCCGCGGGGACGAGCACTTCCTTCACCACAACCGTTTCGCGTATGGTTTCGCGGCTGCGCGTGATGCGGAGACCAAGCCAGATGCCGAAGGCCGCGAAGAGAATGGCGACGAGCGCACCGTAGAGCTCGACGGAGTGCTCAATGATGACGAAGCGGTATTCGGTGTATTGGAGGGTGGCGATCAGCAGGCCGCCAACTACACCGAAGATGAGGACGTGGCGCCTCATGATGGGGTTGTGAAGAAGTATAACGGAGACCGCGAGGAAGTGGTTTCACCAGGGGAGAAAACAGAAGCGCCGAGGCTGAATGCCCTGGCCCCTCCATCGTTTGAGCGGCGGGTGGCCCGGATCTCATACTTTCTCACGATGCGGGCGCCTCACATCCCTGGACCCCCACGGACGGGTCTTTGCCGGTGGGGTGGAGGTTTCGATCTTGCGATGCCGGCTTCAACGGAAGCACGATTCCTCCGGGAAAACATCCACTACGATTCGTGGTTCTTGAACCCGCGAGCGCCGTCGACATGATTGGTAACGAAAAATGCCCCGGTGTGCGGTATGGAGCGGCGTCTGGTTTGTCGCCGCTTCGGACCGGAAGCGGCCCACTGCCACCCCCAAGACAGCAAAAGCGCTGCCCGAGGGCAGCGCTTTTGAAAAGAATCTCAAAAAAAACGGCCTACAACGTCGATTCAATCTCAAATCCCCAGGCCTCCAGGAGCGCCTCAGGAATATACTTCGAATTCTTGTTACGCCGCGCCCACTCCCGCAAACGGGTGGACCGGATGTACTGGTCCGGGGGCAGCTTGAACTCCTTCACAATCTGTTCGAAGGAGGTTACAGTAGGCACAACCGGGCCGATGGGCTCCGGCTTGCCCCAATTAGGATTTCCACGACGCTTTGCCATCGATTTTTTGTCCTTAGTTGAGGAGTGACTTGTCTACAAACCCTCCGGTGCGGAATGGGGGATCCTGTTTTGTCCGGAGGAATCAATACCCTTCCATTTTAGGTAAATTTCCTTTAAAAATCAATAGGAAAATGCGTTTACTGCCCAAGAATCTGTTACCCTCGCCAAAACCGCCCTAATCCGCTATCTGCCTCTCTTTACAAGGATTAATCAGTTCCACCCATCGGCGTTTCCCAAAAGCCGATCAGTTTTGCACACTGGACTGGCATCGAACCCGCTCCCGGTGACAGGATACTTATATGACAACATCCCATCGTCTTTTTACCGGCGGCCTCCTGTTTCTCGTCTCGGGACTCGCAGGCAGCCTTGTCATGGTCGCCCCGCCCCAGGCTCGTGCCGTTGAGATGAAGGTCTCCCGCGACGCCCTCGAGCGCACTCTCAAGCAACAGCTCTTCGGCGGTCCCGACGGCCGCTACTACCTCAAGGGAACCCCGCAGTCCGCCTGCTTCACCTACGCCGAGGACCCCAAGCTCGCCTTTGCCCAGGATCGCCTCGTCGTCCGCGTCAAGACTCATTCGCGCCTGGGAACCGCGATTCGAGGAGCCTGCCTTGGGCTGCCGCTCTCGGTTCCAGCCGAAGTCTCCCTGGCTCCCGACGCCGAAGGCGAGACCATCGGCTTCCGCGACGCCCGCCTCGACAAAGTCTCCGACCAGAAGGAACTCAACTTCCTCCTCAGTCCCTTCCTTGTCCATCAGGTCCCATCCAGCATGAAGGTCAACGCCGCCGACCTGCTCCGCAAGGCCCTCGAAGGCTCCACCGCAACCTCAGGCTACAAAGTCACCCTCGACCGGCTCAAGATTCACTCCGTCCAGATCAGCGGCGACACCCTGGTTGTGGACGTGGACGGCGATCTGAGCGTAAAGTGACGGCGATACCAAAACGCTTTCGAAAGTGAACTGTCGCACTCAAGCCGGGTGCCCCATCCATGAATCGCTTACTGATTCATGGGTGGGATACGACAAACTCCCCATGCCCATCTCTCGCATTTAAGGCACGAGACTCGGAACAAAACAGGAGCGACCCCATGATCACCCGCCGTGAATACCTGAAACAATCAGCCCTCGCAACCTGCGGCCTGGCTCTCTCGCACACGTTACCGGCGCAGCCCGGCACAGACATCGGCGGCCCTCAATCCCTGAAAGCCCATGCCCAGAAACGCGGCCTGCTCGCCGGATGCGCCGTAGGCGCCGCCAATCTTCATGAAGACGCATTCACCCGCGTTCTCGCCGATCAATATAGCCTCGTCGTTGCCGAAAACGCCATGAAGTTCGGGCCTATCCATCCCAAGCCCGACAGCTACTTCTTCGACGACGCCGACGCCCTCGTCTCCTTTGCCGAGCAGCACAAAATCACGGTCCGCGGCCACAACTTTGTGTGGCATAACCAGCTCCCCGGATGGTTCGCCGGCACCGTCACAAAAGACAACGCAAAAAAGATTCTCACCGACCACATCCAAACCGTGGCCGGCCGCTACAAAGGCAAGATTCAAAGTTGGGATGTCGTCAACGAAGCCATCGAGATCCCCGATGGCCAGCCCGACGGCCTCCGCAAGAGCCCCTGGTACGAACTCCTCGGCCCCGGCTATCTCGAGCTCGCCTACCGCACCGCCCGCCAGGCCGACCCCAATGCCAAGCTCACCTACAACGAATACGGCATCGAGAACGAGAACGGGTCCGACACCGCCAAGCGCGCCGCAACCCTTGCCCTTCTCAAGCGCTTCAAAGCCGCCAACGTCCCCATCGACGCCCTCGGCATTCAGTCCCACATCTCTGCCGGCTCCGGCCAGACATTCGGCAAAGGCCTCCGCGAGCTCATCTCGAGCGCCCAGTCCATGGGACTCGAAGTCTACCTCACCGAACTCGACGTCAATGACGACGCCGTCAAGGAAACCGACACCGCCGCCCGCGACCGCATCATCGCCAATCTCTACCGCGACTACCTCTCCGTCGCCCTCGAAAGCCGCGCCGTCAAAGCCGTCCTCACCTGGGGCCTCACCGACGCGCACACCTGGCTCAACGCAATCAAGAGCCACAAGGAAAAGCAGCCCAACCGCCAGCAGCGCCCGCTCCCCTTCGATCAAGACTACAAACCCGCGCCGGCATTCTTCGCCCTGCGCGACGCCATCGACAAAGCCCCGCACCGGTAGCGGAGAATTGAAGTTCGCGCAATAATTGATGCCCGCTGACTTGCTGACTCGCTACCTCAGCTTGCGGAGGCTGACTCGCTGTCTTTGTTCACACTCACCCTGCACACCACACATCAAACCTCCCCGCCCTAACCGCCTCCGCTATCGCCTCAATCTCCACCCCCAGCACCCGATCCGCCTCCAGCCGCGGAACCACACTCCGCACCACCGCACAAGCTTTCTCAATCTCCCGTGAAGCCTTCAGCGGCCGCCGAAACTCCACCCCCTGCGCCGCGCACATCAGCTCGATCCCCACCACCCTCTCCGCATTCTCCACAATCTGCCGCAGCTTCACCGCCCCCGTCATCCCCATCGACACATGGTCTTCCTTCCCTCCGCTCGTCGGAATGTTCCCGGTCGAAGAAGGATGCGCCAACACCTGGCACTCGTTGATCAGCGCCGCCGCCACAATCTGCGCCATCATGAATCCCGAAGAAAGCCCCGCATGCGGCGACAAAAACGGCGGCAGCCCTTCGTTAATATCCGGATTCAGCAGCCGGTCGATCCGCCGCTCCATCATCCCCGCCAGGTCAGTCAGCGCCAGCCCCGCATAGTCGAACGCATACGCCAGCGGCGCCCCATGAAAATTCCCTCCAGAGACGACCGCCGCACTCCCCGCCGCGCTCTTCGCAAACACCAGAGGATTATCCGTAGCCGACCCCGCCTCAACCTCCAACACTCCGGTCACATGTTCCAGCACGCCGCGCACCGCCCCATGCACCTGCGGCATGCAGCGCAGGCAATAAGCATCCTGCACCCGCGCGTCGTGCTCCCGATGCGCCTCGCGAATCTCCGACTCCTCCATCAGCCACACCAAATGGGCCGCCGCGGCAATCTGTCCCCCATGCGGCCGCGCCGCCTGAATCCGTTCATCGAACGCCGCCGGCGTACCCTTCAACGCCTCCAGGGACATCGCTCCCGCCAAATCCGCCAGCCGCACCACGCGTCGCGCCCGCGCCACTGCCAGCGCACCCACCGCCGTCATCGCCTGCGTCCCGTTCAGCAGCGCGAGCCCCTCCTTGGCCGCCAGCGTCAACGGCTGTAGCCCGGCAAGCCGCAGCGCCTCGCCACCCGCCATTCGCTCGCCCTTGTAGAAAGTCTCACCCTCCCCGATCGCCACCAGCGCCAAGTGCGCCAGCGGAGCCAAATCCCCGCTCGCCCCCACCGACCCCTTCTCAGGAATCACCGGACTCACCCCGGCGTTCAGCATCGCCACCAGCAACTCCGGCACGGCAGCCCTGCATCCGCTCAGCCCCTTCACCAGAACATTGGCCCGCAGAAGCAGCATCGCCCGCGATTCGCCGATCGAGAGCGCTTGCCCCACCCCGCCCGCATGGCTGCGCACCAGGTTGGTCTGCAACTCCGCCAGGCTCTCGTGCGGAATCCTCACATCCGACAACTTCCCAAACCCGGTGTTCACCCCGTACACCGTCTCCCCTGCCGCCAGAATCTCCTCAATCAGCGCCCGGCTCGCAGCCACGCGCTCCAATGCCGCAGCCGCAATCGCCACCGGACGCGCGTCCACCGCAACAGCTTCAATTTCCGCCAGCGTCAGCGGCTGTCCATCCAGAATCAAAGTTTTCATGGACGCAATCCTAGCCCGCCCGGTCTTCCCCGTACAAATCTCGCAAACCGCCGGGTGCCCCATCCATTCTGCGGCTTTATCGCAGAATGGGTGGGATCACAGACATCCCGCGCCACCACCCCCCGGGACCCTCTATAGTGGTACCGTCGGCAACCACCACCAGAGGAAAACCTATGAACCTAACCCGCAGAGATTTCGCCCGCCTCAGCGCCCTTTCGCTCGCCGCGCGCTTCACGCCCACTCTCCACGCCCAATCCTCCCCGCGCAAAATCGGATACGCCGTCATCGGCCTCGGCCGCATCGCAGACCACTTCCTGCGCGGCGTGCTTCCCACCACCAACTCCGCCATCACCGGCCTGGTCAGCGGCCATCGCGACAAGGCCGACCGCATCGCCTCCCAATACGGCGTCCCCGCAGCCACCATCTACAACTACGAAAACTTCGACGAGATCGCCCGCAACCCCGCCATCGACGCGGTCTACGTCGCCCTGCCCAACTCCATGCACGCCGAGTACACCATCCGCGCCGCCAAAGCCGGCAAGCACGTGCTCTGCGAAAAGCCCATGTGCATCAACGTCGCCGAAGCCGAGTCCATGATCGCCGCCTGCAAGGCCGCCAACGTCAAGCTCATGATCGCCTACCGCTGCCACTACGAGCCCACCAACCTCCGCGCCGTCAAGCTCATTCGCGACGGCGCGCTCGGCCAGGTGCAGGCCATCGAGAGCCCCTTCGGCTTCAACATCGCGCGCCGGCGAGTGGCGCCTCAACAAGAAGCTTGCCGGCGGCGGCCCGCTCTTCGACGTCGGCATCTACTCCCTCAACGCCTGCCGCTACCTCACCGGCGAGGAGCCCGCCGACATCTCCGCCTACGCCTCCGTCATCGACCACGACGGCCGCTTCAACGAAGTCGAAGAGAACGTCGCCTGGACGATGCGCTTCCCTTCCGGCATCGTCGCCAGTTGCACCACCACCTACGGCGCCAACATGGCCGGCTACTTCCGCGTCTACGGATCGAAAGGTTGGCTCGAAGTTGACCAGGCCTTTGTCTACGAAGGCCTCCACCTGCGCGCCGAGTTCTCCGGCACCAAACTCGACGAGCTAAACCCCGCCCGCGACCCCTCCCACTTCCAGGCCGAAGCCGAACATTTCTCCAACTGCGTCCTCAACAACCTCGAGCCCCAAAGCCCCGGCGAAGAAGGCCTCCGCGACATGCAATACATCACCATGATCTACAAATCCGCCGGCATCTCCATCTGACGCGTTTTCGCGACCGCACACCCGGAACGCGACAGACGTGCGGCTGATTCGATCGCTAACCATGCTGGTTACGATTGCTGACCATGCTGGTTACGATTGCTGACCAGGCTGGTTACGATTGCTGACCAGGCTGGTTACGATCGCTGACCAGGCTGGTTACGATTGCTGACCATGCTGGTTACGATTGCTGACCATGCTGGTTACGATTGCTGACCGAGCTGGTTCCGATTGGTTTCGCGCCGGAGGCGCAACGTACGTTAGCCCCACGTTTCAACGTGGGGAAGGTGATCAAGAAATAGCCATACAGCCCCGTAGGGGCGGCGCAACCCCGATTATCGCTCCGTCCTATCTGTTCATGCGATCGCCCCGCTTCCGCTCTCTGGAACCGGCAGTTGGCCGACTCATAACGGTTTCGGGAGCTGTGCCCCATTCATCGTGGCTTTATCGCGATGAGTGGGTCTTCAGGCAAGGTTGCAGCGGCGTTACGATAGCTTCATGCCATACGACCTGAAACGATTCCAGAAAGCCGAAGCGCTTCACTTCATTACATTCAGTTGCTTCCACCGTCTTCCATTCCTTGAAACGCCTGAGCCCAAGGAAACCTTCGAAGCCGTTTTGGAACAGACCCGCGCACGTCACCAGGCAAGGGTCTACGCTTACGTCCTGATGCCCGAACATATCCACCTGCTGATCAACGAGCCGCCGCTCATCCTGCTGGCTCAGTTTCTGAAGGCGCTGAAGCAGATCACTTCACGCAAACTGCGAGGCGATCGCAAGCAGTTCTGGCAGGACCGTTATTTCGACTCGAACATCCGTGGCGAATCAGCCCGGTCCGAAGTGATCCGATATATCCACCGGAACCCCGTAAAGCGGGGACTGGTCGCATCGCCCGAGCAGTACCGATGGAGCAGCTTTAGCCACTACGCTACCGGAGTCCCGGGAGTCGTTGAAATCGAGTCGGAGTGGACGGCAAGAACCCGCCGCCCGCTCATCGCGATAAGGCCGCGATGAACGGGGCACAGTCCCTGATACCCTCCCGATGCGCGGGCCACCTCCCTAACCGGGCTGATTCCGACTGCCAATCTTGCTGGTTCAGATTGGTTTCGCGCCGGAGGCGCAACGGACGTTAGCCCCACGTTTCAACGTGGGGAAGATAATCAAGAAATAACCATACAGCCCTGTAGGGGCGGCGCAACCCCCTTTGTCGCCGGTCCTGTCTGTTCATGCGGTCGCCCTGCCTCCGCTTTCCGGGCAATCGAATGAATTCATTTTGCAAACCAAACTGGTCCCGATTGCTAAGCGGGCTGGTTCCGATTGGTTTCGCGCCGGAGGCGCAACGGACGTTAGCCCCACGTTTCAACGTGGGGAAGATAATCAAGAAATAACCATACAGCCCTGTAGGGGCGGCGCAACCCCCTTTGTCGCCGGTCCTGTCTGTTCATGCGGTCGCCCTGCCTCCGCTTTCCGGGCAATCGAATGAATTCATTTTGCAAACCAAACTGGTCCCGATTGCTAAGCGGGCTGGTTCCGATTGGTTTCGCGCCGGAGGCGCAACGGACGTTAGCCCCACGTTTCAACGTGGGGAAGGTGATCAAGAAATAGCCATACAGCCCCGTAGGGGCGGCGCAACCCCGATTGTCGCTCCATCCTATCTGTTCATGCGGTCGCCCTGCGTCAGCGCTCTGGAAGCGCTTCAGGCCATAGGGCATGCCGCTATCGCAATCGCACTGCCGGGTGCCCCATCCTTTCCGTTCTTTCTGCGGAAAGGGTGGGATCGCAGAGACCTCCACTGGGGGGCCTCTCTTAACCGATTCCCTATCTCCCTATTCCCTGCTCTTCGTTCCCCCTTGCTTTGCATAAAATTACCTTCCCCCGGAGGAGAATGGAGATATGCGATCCCTCTGCCTCGATTCTCGTTTTCAGTCCACAATCCGGTCCGTACCAACTTGCACCCCCCCGTACCCCCCTCTGGAATGTGCCCCATTTCCGGAGCACCGGCGACTGGAACCAGCATCCAATGAGCCGCTTGTAAATTCTACATATTCACTAATCGGTAAACAGGAACCCCCGTTTTTACCCCATTTTTGGCCCGTTTTGAACCAAGAACAGGCCGTTTCCGAAGCAAAGCACCCCCCTTTCGCGGAGTGCGCCAACCCCTTTCCACTGGTCAGACCACAATTGTATAATCGAGAAAAGCCCCACCATTCTCAGTGCTAAAATCAGTCCTTTGGAGAGCGAATGCCGGAACCAACTTGTGATATCGGCCTGATCGGCCTTGCCGTCATGGGACAGAACCTCGTCCTCAACATGAACGACCACGGATTCAAGGTCGCCGTCTTCAACCGCACCGTCTCCAAGGTCGACGACTTCATCGCCAACGAAGCCAAGGGCACCGCAGGTTGTCGGCGCGCATTCCATCGAGGAACTCGCCAGCCTGCTCAAGCGCCCCGCCGCGTCATGCTCATGGTCAAGGCCGGCGACACCGTCGACCAGATGATCGACCACATCCTGCCCGTATCTCGAAGCCGGCGACATCATCATCGACGGCGGCAACTCGCTCTTCACCGATTCCAACCGCCGCACCAAAGATCTGGCCGCCAAGGGCATCCTCTTCATCGGCACCGGCGTCTCCGGCGGCGAAGAAGGCGCGCGCCGCGGCCCCTCCATCATGCCCGGCGGCAATCCCGCCGCATGGCCGCACGTGAAGGACATCTTCCAGGCCATCGCCGCCAAGGTCGAGGACGGCACGCCCTGCTGCGACTGGGTCGGCGAAGACGGCGCCGGCCACTACGTCAAGATGGTCCACAACGGCATCGAATACGGCGACATGCAGCTCATCTGCGAGGCCTACGACCTGCTCAAGCACGGCCTCGGCCTCACCGCCGACGAGCTGCACGAGGTCTTCGCCGAGTGGAACAAGGGCGAGCTCGACAGCTACCTGATCGAAATCACCCGCGACATCTTCGCCAAGAAGGACGAAGACGGCCAGCCGCTCGTCGACAAGATCCTCGACACCGCCGGCCAGAAGGGCACCGGCAAGTGGACCGTCATCAGCGCGCTCGATACTCGGCCATGCCCGTCACGCTCATCGGCGAAGCGGTCTTTGCGCGCTGCCTCTCCGCGCTCAAGGACGAGCGCGTCGCCGCCTCCAAGGTTCTCAAGGGACCCAAGGCCAAGCCAGTCGGCGGCGATCGCGCCGCATTCATCGAGAATGTGCGCCGCGCGCTCTACTGCTCCAAGATCATCTCCTACGCGCAGGGCTACATGCTGCTGCGCGCCGCCGCCAAGGAGAATGGCTGGAACCTCAACATGGGCGGCATCGCGCTGATGTGGCGCGGCGGCTGCATCATCCGCAGCGCGCTTCCTCGGCAAGATCAAGGAGGCCTTCGACAAGAATCCGAACCTCGACAACCTGCTGCTCGACAAGTTCTTCTCGCGGCGCGCTCAACAAGTACCAGGCCTCCTGGCGCAAGGCCGTCGTGCACGCCATCAAGCTGGGCGTGCCGACGCCGGCATTTTCCACCGCGCTCGCCTTCTTCGACGGCTACCGCACCGGCCGCCTGCCGGCGAACCTGCTGCAGGCCCAGCGCGACTACTTCGGCGCCCACACCTACGAGCGCGTCGACCAGCCCCGCGGCCAGTTCTTCCACACCAACTGGACCGGCCACGGCGGCCGCGTCTCTTCCACCACCTACACCGTTTAATTCATACGAGCTTCACGAAAAAAGGCCAGGCGCCCAACCGGGAACCTGGCCTTTGCTGTCTTTCAAACCGATCTAAGACTACCTCAGCGTTTGCACCGGCGCGGGATCCATATCCGCATAGTCCTGATTCTCGCCGCCCATGCCCCAGCAGAAGCTGTAAGCCCGCGTGCCCACGCCCGCATGAATCGACCACCCCGGTGAGATCGCAATCTCCCTGTCGGCCATCACGATGTGCCGCGTCTCATCCGGCGGCCCCATCAAGTGCACAACTCGCGCATCCCCGGCCACGTTGAAGTACATGTAGATCTCCGAGCGCCGCATGTGGGTGTGCGGGGGCATCGTATTCCAGTTGCTCCCCGCCGCCAAATGCGTCACGCCCATCACCAACTGGCAGCTCCGCGCACCTTGCAGATGGATGTATTTGCAAATCGTCCGCTTGTTGCACGTCTCCACGCTGCCCAGTTCGGTAGGGCTTGCATCCTCCTTCTTGACCACCGCCACCGGCCACTCGGCGTGTGCTGGATAACTCAGCAGATAGTACACCGCCGGCTTTGCCTTGTCCCTCGATGCAAAGCTCACCTGCTTGTTGCCCCTGCCGGCGTACAAAACATCGAGGTTATTCAGATCGTAGCTCTTCCCTTCGACCGTCACCGAGCCAGGGCCGCCGGCATTCAACACGCCCAGCTCGCGCCGCTCGAGAAAATACTCTGCCCGCAGCTCTGGATAAGTCGGCAACGTTAGAGCGCTGTCAGTCGGAGCCGCAAAACCCACGACTGCACGATCCAGGTCCACATAGTTCAGATGCAGCTTTCCAGGTTCGCAGAGCCCGCTCAGTAGAAACGTCTCGCGGATCTCACCGGTCGTCATACGCGGATAGCGCGCCGGATCAGCCATCAATACCGTCTTCATCTTTTCTCCCTTTCCCTTTTATACTTGCGCTCCTCGGCTCATCGCCGCTCCTGTTTCATTCTACTGCTGGGGTAGCTTCGACAACTTTGTCGGATCCCAGTCATCCGCGCCGCGCAGAAAGACCGACGGCTCGTACTGCCTGGCTTCGTCCGGAGTAAGAAGATGCGTATGCGGATCGCGTTCCTTGGGATGCGCTCCTGGACCGCTCGAATCGAACTCCGCATAGAACGCTGTATCGAGCGAGTGCGTCTCGCCCGGATGCCACTCCCGCCAGCCCGCAGGATCGATCTTGTCTCCCATCTCCGTGTGCAGATAGACCACCGTCGCATAGGGCCGCCACGGCCGCCCCAGAAACACGTTGCCCGTCACGCCCTCATCCTGCGTCAGCTTGCAGTGATCGATCACAAACCCCGAGTCCTCTCCCGGATAGTGCTTCGACTGCGCGGTGATGTAGCCACCGCCGTGGGGGGTGGAGTGAATTTCGCAATGGTCGAAGACAGCTTTGCCGTCCCCAAAGATGAAGTCCACATTTCCCGCGACGTAACAATCTGAAAAATATTGCCGAGCCGGTCTGCAGCTCTTTTCACCCGCCTCGCATCCACGGCTGCCGGCATAGACCGTGTCCTGGTTGCCCAGCAGCCGCACATTGTGAAACACAGCGCGATCGCCCGTAACCAGCAATGCCAGCGCCTGCGACCCTTGCGATGTCTGTTCATGGGTCCGGTTGAAATCATTCTCAAAGGTAATATTTTCCGCGAAAAAATTATCAGCCGTAACATTAACCGTGGCCGAATGCAGCGTCCCGCCATTCTGTCCCGCGCTGCGATCGTTCACAACCACAGTCTTGCCGGCATCGGGGTTGTTGCTTCGGATGGTGAGGTTCTTCTTGTCCACTGTGAGCACTTCGCGATACTCGCCCGGCGAAACCATCAGCACCTGTCCCTCCTTCGCCACATCGAGCGCTCGCTGAATCGAATAAAAATCTCCTGTGCCATCCGCGGCGATGTAGAGATTATTGTCCTCGGGCGGAATCTTGCCGGCCATTGCAGGCGCCGTCGCCAGCGAGGGAAACGGCACAAAGCGCACATCGCAATCCAGCGCCTTTCCCTCCGCAGAGTCGGGCGCGTGTGCTATCGTCACATCGTCTCCCGCCGGGACGAGATTTCCGCTCCCGGGACCAATCGTGATCTCCGCGTCTTTGTTATAGAAGAGCGAGTGCTGCTGATCGTCCGCGAACACGTTGTCGAGCTTTATCCCCAACTTGTGGGCCGCATCAAGCCCGAGAAACGTGAAGGCGCCCGGCGTCAGCACATGCACATTCTCAAGGGTAATGTCGCGATAGATCGGCAGCCTGTCACCCTTGAATGTCGTATAGTGCGGCGTAAAAACCAGCGGGTTCATCACATTGCGAATGCACACATTGCGGTAGGTCACGTCGTGCACCAGGCCACCGCGGCTCGGGTCGCTCTTGATGCGGAGCCCGTTGTCAGCGCCGTCGATCGTCAGGTCGTCGACCAGCAGGTGATCCACGCCGCCGTCGGTCCCGCTCCCGATCGACATGCCATGTCCCGCATAAAAGTGATTGTGCAACACCGAAATATTCTCTACTCCAGCTCCGTGCGTCGGCTTGAGGCACACATCGTCGTCGCCGGTGTTGATGCTGGAGTAGGCAATAGTGATGTTGCGGGAGGATCCGGGGTCGATGCCGTCAGTGTTGCGGGCCGTCTTCGGCGTCATGATCTTCACACCCCAGGCCGTAAATCCATCCGTCAAACCAACCGAAACGTGGAAGCCCGGCGAGTTGCGCAGCGTGATTTTGTACATCGTAAAGCCATCCGCGTGGCGTAGAAGAATCATGGCAGGCACACTCTGTGACAAATCCCTGACTTTAGCCTCGTGAGCCAGATCCCACCAGGTCACATCTTGTCCCAGCAGTTTGGCTCCGCCGCGAGCGTCGATCGATCCCTCGCCCATGATGCCGCCGTTCTCTACGCCATCGCCCACGATAAACGGCTTGCATCCATGACCCCGTTCTGCCACGATGCCGCACGTTCCCGCGGAAAGATCGTAGAGCCGAGGATCCCGCGAAGCAACCAGCGCCGTATTCTTGTCCACCATCAGCGTCACCCCCGGCCGCAATGAGAGCGGCCCGCTGATGAAGACGTTCTTCTTGCCATTTGCGCGCAAAACAACGGCTTTGCCTTGCGCGCATTTATCCATCGCGCTCTGAATGCGCACCGTGTCCAGCGCCTTCTCATCCTTTTCCGCGATTACTCCATTCGGCGCAGCGATCGCCGCTTCCAGCGTGACACAAGCGGCAGGAACGTGCGGTTCGGTCACCTGGCGCGCATCCTGACCAGACAAATTGGAAGCGAGCAGCAACGGCAGCGCGGCGAAAAGCGAGCGCAAGAAAAAGGATCGCATTGATGTCTCCAATCGGCGCTGCAGGACGCCGCGTCCGTTGACGGAATCTTCCTCTCAAGAAGAATGATCACGAGGAATGACCACGAAACAGGATTCCGTATTAGCGGGGCACCTGCTGCAAAAGCCAACGCACCAGTTCCACGCCGCCGGCGTAATTGTTGTACTCGGCCGGCAGCGCGCGCCCGTCGGTGTACTCGTTATAAAGCCACGGATCTACGAACGCATAGACGGTGCCCTTGCCAAACTTTCCCGTAGCCATGTAAATGTCGTCGTCTTCGTTGAGTGTGGAGACTGCCGGAACCTTTACCGAAATCGTGCATACATCTTTCACATAAATTGTGTGAGGGTGATGGAAGATGGGACCACTGCCATCGAGTACGATCTTCCCCTGCTCCCAGTTTGTGCCGATTACATGCTTGCGAAGCACGCTGTTGAAGTGCATGCCGAATTTCTCCGCGACTACGTTAAAGTGGTCAAGGTCGGCAAAAGAAGTGTCATTTTCCATAATCGCGAGCACGCCTCCGGCCTTCACCCACTCCGCAATCTGCGTCGCATCTCTCGCAGTTGCATAATTGGGGTGTGGATTCTTGTCCTGGTTGTCAGGAGAAGCGATCATGTAAACCTGCGCCTTGCGAAGGTTTTCAAGTGTGGGTTCAGCGTCCAGTACCTTGGTCTCCGCACCGAAGTTGCGAAAGATGTGCCCGAAGAGTGAGTAGCCCGGATGATCCTGCGTGTCCCACTTGTAGTGGAAGAGCACTTCCTTGCCGAACGCATCGGTCCGTTTCTGCGAGTTGAACCAGCCGTCCAGCAGCACCGTATCGCCGCGCCCCAGCTTTGCGTTCTGCGCGTTCTCCATCTCGCTCGCGGCCATGATGAACGGCCCCACGCCCTTCGGATCGTTTGCAACCACCTTCTCGCTCAGGTAGTAGGCATAGCTGCCGTCGCGATAGGGATCGCCGCCCAGCCCGCCCACTTTCACCGTTCCCGTCACCGACACATCGCCGTCCGGGCTGGTCTGGATGAACTTCGCCAGAATCCCCTTGTAGCCGCGATCCGCATTCGCCAGATAATGTTCAGGCAGGTAGCCACGCCGCACGCCTTTGGCCAACGCATACACAAACATGCACGAAGCCGACGACTCGACGTAATTCCCCTTCGCGCCGCCCTTGTCGAGCACCTCATACCAGAGCCCCGTCTGCGCGTCCTGGACACGCGCTAGAGCGTCAGCCTTCTCATTGAGGATCGAGACTAGTAACCGCTTGCGCCCCGATTCGTCTTGAGGATAGTAGTCCAGCGTATCGACCAGCGCCATCATGTACCAGCCCATGGCGCGGCCCCAGAACTCCGGCGAGAGTCCTGTCTTCTTGTCGGCCCAACGCTGCTCTTTCGATTCATCCCATCCGTGATAGAGCAACCCTGTCTTCGGGTCGCTCATGTGTCCTGCGACCAACGCAAACTGATGCGTGATGTCCGCGAACTTCTCCGGCTGATGCGAGATCGATGCGTACTCGGCGTAGAAAGGCTCGGCCATGTAAAGCCCGTCGAGCCACATTTGATTTGGGTACCTCTGCTTGTGCCAGAAGCCTCCCGACGGCGTCCGCGGCTGCTTCTGGAGCTGGTCGAAAAGCAGCGTCGCCGCAGTCAAATAGCGTTTGTTCTGCGTCACCCCGTAGAGACGCAGCAACTGCCGCCCCATCAGGATGCTGTCGAGTTGGTTCTCTTCCGGCTTGTATGTTGGAATCGCTCCATCGGCGGTCACGAGCTCGTCCACAGCGCTCTCCATATAGTTGTAGTAGCGCGCATCGGCCGTATTCAGATAAACATCGTCGATGCCCTGGAGGAGCGTGCCCAACTCATACTTGAAGGTCGGCTTCACCCCAGGCCCATCAATGTGACCATCCGGCCAGCGCGCCATCGCGGCATTGGCAGCGCGCTGCGACCATGGAAGCTCCTCTTTGTCTGCTGCAATGGCGCTCGCCACGGCTGCAGCAAGCAAGAAAACCAAGGCAAGATGGCGAAGAATTCTCATTTGGACTCCGGATGTTCCTGGGCCCATTTTTCATAGCGGTCCAGTGCGCGTTGCGGTGCCGCGCCGAACCAACTATATCCATTCCGGCGTTCGGCGGACAACTCGCTTACATTGTCGTGGATGGACTTGTCGCGGTCACCGAAGATAGGAAGCTCGGTGTCGATCTGGTAGAAGCGCGCCCAGATGGGACCGGCGCCCGGAGTTGGTGAAAGGTCGCGTCCACCGGGGGTGCGCCCATAGCTCTGGCCGTAGATTGCTGTCCTCTTGAACCAAGCGGCCGCTGCCCGGATTGACTCTTGCAGGTTTTCGGATGGATGCGGAAGATCATTCATCAACATCAAAAGCATGTCGGCGCTCTCGCCGCTCGACTCTGACGGCATCTCGTAGTTGCGCGCGGAGACCGGCTTCAACGTCAAGGCATCGACCTGCTGTGCCCACACCGTGAGCTTGCCGGCGCTTACGATCTGGGTCGCGAGAATGCAATGCATTCCACGGTCGAAAGCTGCGGCCGCCTGCTTGCGAACACTGTTAGGAACAAATGCGAATTCGTCTTTCCCATCGGCAACGTGATGCATGATATCCATGACCTGAGTCATGGCGCTGTCGTTATAGGTGATCGCGTCATGATAGCCGCCTTCGAGCGGCCACACCTGCGGCCATCCGCCATTGGGAAATTGCGCCTCGAACAAGTAATGAACGCCGCGCAGGAAGGACGCACGATAAGGCGCACTGTCTTTCGCGCCAACTGCTGAGGCGACTTTGGCGAGAAACCGGATCTGGGTGATCGTCGCATCGTTGTCGATGGTGCCGATGTAATTCCACTCCGGCTCCTTCGGCTCGTCGAAGTCGCCCGGCGCAAGGAACCTGGAGAGGTTATTGGGGCCATACCTTTCGCCCGGACGGCGCACATCCTTGCTCATATCCATGTTCTTGCCCCAGCCCCCGGCGGGCGTCTGAAAGGAGACGATGACCTCCGCAATGTGCCGCGCAGGGTCGCTTGCGTACCAGGGCGGTTCGCGATCGAGCGGTATGCCGCGTGCTGAGAATCCGTGAGGCGGGTCAATTGTCGTTGTAATTCCGGCGCGCTTCGACTCCGCCTGGAATGCATCTTTGTCGGCCCGGCGCTGACGCTCTGACCGCTCCAGGTACCTAAGCCATGCGCCGCGCTGGGTTGGCGGAAGCGCCGCAATGCGATCGCGCGTTATCGACTCCGCTGGGGTGTTGGATGCGATCGTCTTTGCGGCGGTAATCGTGACACCGCAGGTCAAAAGCAGAACCATCGCCGCCGCGGCCGGCCCGCAGCTTCTAATTGAATTCATTCTCTGATCTTCCCCTAAAATAAGATAGTTTCAGCGTCGCGAGCCCGCATCCCTCGCTGCAATCCACCCATTCAGCCGCAGCCAGTTCTCCAGCAACTCCGGCCATGCGGAGAGCGTCGCGTAGCCTTGCGCCAACGCTGTGCCGTGCGGCCCCTCCTGAAATATATGGAGCTCCGCCGGTATACCGGCCCGCACCAACGCTGTATAAAACGTCACGCTGCTCAGCACCGGAACCGACTGGTCCGGCGTCGTCGCATAGAGAAAGTAAGGCGGCGTCTTAGCGGTTACATGCTTATCGGGGGACAGATCGTCGAGAAGTTCGGGCGTGAGCGGAGCGCCCACCAGAGTGCTCAGCGCACCCGGCCTGGCCACACCCGCTTCAAGCGTGAGAGCGCCGTATGAACTGATCGCAAAGTCGGGACGGTCGCTCACCCGGTCAATCGGGTCCGTGGCTTGCGGATTGCCATTATCGAAGTGCGTGCCCAGCATCCCCACCAGGTGTCCGCCCGCGGAAAAGCCCCACACGCCAATCCGGTCCGGAGCAATGTTGAATTCCTGTGCATGACTGCGAACCCAACGCACCGACCTCGATCCGTCCAGAATCGGCGCCGGATAGTGATAACGCGGAGAGAGCCGGTAAGTCAGAACGAAGGCCGTGATGCCGCGCAGATTCAGCCACTCGGCAATGCGTGTTCCTTCCTTCTCATAGGCCAAGTGAACGTAGCCGCCACCGGGGCACACAATCACGGCTGTGTGTACCCCCGGTCCGGATGCGCCGAAGATCTCCAGATGTGGCTTGTCCTGCTCTTCTGAGCCCACCGCACCAGGTGCTCCGCCGGGCCAGATATATTCAATCTGTCCATGCGGCAGCGCGATATCGGATGCGGGAGACGCGGCAGTGGCAGGAGTCGTCGAAGAATTTTGCGCGGCGGCGGCCATTTGGATGACCATCCCTGCAATCGCAAGGAGGAGAAACGCTCGCAGACGTCTCCACGGAATCAACGAAGAAATGTGGACGGATGGCCAGCGTGAATTCCGTGTCTCTGCAGCAGACATATTCCAATCCTCAACAGTTGGATTTGAAGGTAGACAATGGTTCCCAGGTGCTTCATGCCGGACAGCATGGACACCCGGCCTGAGAAGCCTGTCTATGTGGGCAGTGAATAACGAGAAGAGGCTGCCGGCTTGCGCAGGCAGCCTCTTCGGCAATTGCAATTGATGTACCGGCTCAGAACTCGATACGCGCCGAGAACTGTGCCGCCTTGCGGTTGGCCAACCCGTTGCTGGAAACCTGTCCGAAGGCCCCGGCGCCGACAGCCGTGCTGGCGACCGCGAAAAAGGTGTGATTGGTTACGTTGTACCACTCGGCGCGGAAGTTCAGCTTGGACGCCTCCGTGATGTGCAGCGGGAAGCTGCGCACCAAGGCGAAATCCAGCTGATAATTGCCGGGACCAGAGAGGTTGTAAGGTGCGGTGCGAGGCGCATCGCTGAACTGGTAGTCGTAGGGAGACGGCGTCGCCAGAAGCGACACCTGGTTGGTTGGCGACGAGGGCGCTACCGGCGAGATGAACGGGCCGCTCGCAGGGGTAACAACAGCATTTGAGGTCTTGTCTTTGCCGCCGACACTCTGTGCGATATAGGAAGGCGCGACATTGTAGCGCGGATCGCCGCTGGTGCCGTGTCCCCATTTTCCATTAACGCGCACCTGGCCGGTGAAGTTGGGGTTCATGATCGGCTGGTTTGAGCTCTGCGCTGCGTTTGTTTGAGAGCTGTTTTCAGTAAGGGCCAGCGGCGAACCGGAGAAGGCCTGGAAAACACCGGAGAGCGTGAAGCCACCGATGATTGCCCGCTCAACCGGGTTCCCGGTCAGAACCGTCTGTCCAAACGGCATTGCCCATACTGCTGTGGCGACGAAGTGCTGCGGTTGGTTGGATGTGGAGACAGACCGTTCAATGCGGTCTGCCGAATAGGACAACGTCGGATGATTGGCGAGGGTACCGGCTGGAATTGCATAGCCTGTGCGGAACGTGCCGCCATCGTCGATTGAGCGCGACTGAGTGAAGCTGTCGGTCATCGTCAATCCATGCCAGGTGCGCGTGCTCAGCACCAGTTGCAGTGCGTGGTAGTTCGCGTTGCCAACATAGCCGAACGGGTCGGTAACTGCATTGAATGGGAATGGCTTCAGCGCGGAGCTCAGTGGTTGGCCGGTGGCGATGAAGTTGGCCGGACAAGTAAGGTTGTATGTCACGCAATCCGCGGCGACTGTGGGCGAACTCTTGCCGTTGTCGGCAAGATGGGTTCCCAGGCCCAGATACTTCGGGTCCAGTTGGTCGGCCCAGAGTCCGCGAGCATTGAAGGAGTCGAGTTGCAGAAAGTGACCTTCCGAACCGACATAGGTGGCTGCTAGTGTGATGGCATTGGTCAACTGGCGCTGAATGCCGAAGGTCCAGTTGAGATACTCGGGCGCCCGGCCGCCGAGATACGGGTCATAGTAACCGATGCTGGTAGGCGTGCCGGCGTACGAGCTGTTGGTCGTATAGCCAGTGCCGTAAGAGGGACCTGAATTCACGCCGTTAGCCGCCGTGTAGTTGGGAACAGCGCCATTGGTCCCGGCAAAATTCAAGCCGCCCAGAAGTTGGCCCGGCGTGCCGAAGGTGGATGCCGACGAGAAGCCCAGGGTTCCGAGGCTGGTTCCGCCGCCGCCGACGGCGTTACCGTGCGTAAACATCAACCCATAGCTCCCGCGGATCACGGTCTTTGAGTCGAGTTGGTAAGCCAGTCCGACCCGGGGGCCGAGATTCTTGTAGTAGTTGTTGTCCGGCGTCGAGCAGTTGCAGGTCCCGGTTCCGTTCCCAGCGAATGAAAGCGCACCTTTGATCCCCGTGATGGGGTTGGCCAGATTGGGGTCGAAGTAGCTCTGGGAGTTATGGACTTCCCTGAGAGTCGGGAAGAAATCGTAGCGCAGCCCCAGGTTGAGGGTCAGCTTCGGGCTCACTTTCCAGTCGTCCTGGAAGTACGGAGAAATTGCCCGAAAGCGCGTGCCAAGCTCAGACTGCAAATAGGACGTAAGCGAGCCCTTGTCGATTTGGCCCACGAGGAAGCTGGCATATGGTTGCCCCGTGCCGGTAGTAGCAGTAAAGTTGCCGCCGGAGATGCCCGCGGTTTCGGTGACCGCAGTGGCCAGGGTGATGGGCGTCGAACCGCCTTTGGCTTGAAGGTTGTTGTAGAGCAGCCATGCGATCTGCCCGCCGAACGTAAACGAGTGCTTGCCGACATTCCACTGTACGGTGTCCAGGAAAGTGTAGTTAAGCGCCGTGGCCGTGTTTTCGCTCTGGCCGCCCCAATTGTATGGCGCGTTGCCGCCGGTGAAGGTGACGATCGGGAAGACATCCGTTGCCTGTCCGGCCGGCGTATTTGTCAGGCCCATTGTGGTTGCGGAATACTTGGGCGAATCGGCGGGATTGATGGTCTTGCTCGAATAGTAAGCGTAACCATACTTCAGTTGGTTCAGCAGGTTCGAAGAAAAGACGTGTGTCTCTTCTACCGTAAAAACCTTGGTCTTGGGAGCATAGGACTGCCCATAGTTGTACGGAACAGGGCCCACATTGCGGCCCGAGGCGCCCGTCTGCCCGGCCGGAACCGAACTGGCTTGCCGGCCTACGGCGCCCAGAACCGAGATCGTGTCACGCGAATTCATTATGTAGTCGATACGCGACGTCGTGGACCAGTTGATCAGCCCCTGGAAATTTGGCGCTGTGTAATTGTTCCCAGTCACGGTGGAATTAATTTGCGGCAGCGCCGCCTGCATATTCTTCGCTACCGTGGAGAACTCCGTGGACGGAATTACGTTCAGAGTCCCTGTGCCCTTTCCATCTGGACCGGTGCCGTATTGGAAGCGGCACGGCGCATTCTTGTTGGCAGTATTGGCCGCGGCGCAGGCCGTTTCCGTGCTCGGGTCATAAATCGCGACGCCGTCTGCCGAGAAGTCGCCGGCCGTTTCATGGATGTTGGGGAACCGCATCGGCGTCGGGGTAACGGCGGAGTAACGGAATCCGTTGTAATTGGTGAAGTAGAATAGCTTGCTCTTCCAGCTTCCGAATGGAACCAGCGGTCCGCCGAGGTTGATGCCGTACTCGTTGTTGTGCTCCACCGGCTTCAGCAGTGTAGTGGTACTGCCCGCCGCAAAAACCTTGAAGAATCCCCAAGAATCGAGAGCCGTATTGCGCAGGAACTCATACACTGCGCCGTGCTGCTGGGCGGACCCTTGCTTGACCGAATAGTTCATCACGCCCTGGCCTTCATAGATGGCCGAAAAACCGCTGGTCTGTACCTGGAACTGGTCCACCGCGTCGACCGAGATTGCAGTCCACACGTAGCGCGGGTCGCCGTTGCCGGCGGCGCGCACAAACGGCATGCCGTCGATATACACCGTCGCGGCTGCGCCCCTGCTGCCGGAACCGTTGATAACGCCGACGTTCGTAGTGGCGTTGCCGTTGGTTTCGTTGCCCTGGACACCGGGCATCAGGTAAACAAAGTCGGTTGCGCGGCGCTGATCTGCCTGGCCATACGCGCCCATCTCGATGGGCAACTGCGCATAGGTCTGTTGTTCCATGGTAGAACCCAGCGTGGCATTGCTGGTTTCCAGCGATGGGGGTGCGGCGGTCACCGTAATCTCTTCGTTCGTGGCACTCACCGTCAACACCGGACTATAGGCCTGCGACTCCGTCGCATTCACATGGATGTTTTCCTGCGTCTGCTTGGCAAAGCCCTGCGCCGTAACGCTAACCGTGTAGATCCCTGGATCGAGGTTGGAAAAGTTGTAGTCGCCGGACCCGGTCGACTTGGTCGTGGTGGTAAGGTTGGTAGCGGTGTTGGTGGCGGCAACTGTTGCGCCTGGGATCACTGCCCCGGTTCTATCGGTCACCGAACCCGTGATGGCGCCCTTGCCCGCGAGTTGCGCCATTGCTGTACCGGCACACACAAGGAAAATGATTGCCACGAAACATCCAAGCCATGATCCATTCTTCACGAATCTTCCGGCCATGCCATTGCCTTTCTGGTTCTCAAAACCAAAGAACATTTTCTTCATAACGAAACTGCCTCCTCAAAAAAATCTGCAAACGTTATCCAGCGGTTGAGTACACCCGCCCTTATCGGGCTCCATCGGTGTCTCGCCAACCGTGGTCTGACCTCATTTTTGAAGCCCATCCAGTTTCGTACACTCGCTCAACAACTGTCAATAGAGGAATCAATTTCATCCGATTTTTCAGGCAGGATGCCCGAATCGGCCGCAAAAAAATGGCGTATTTCCGTTATTGGGAAAGGTCATGGTCAGACCTTGCACCACGATGGACAACCGTTTCATAGACTTGCAGTTAACGTCCGAACACTGCCCTCATGGTCTGTCAATCGCAGAACATTTTCCGGTCTTTTGTCCTCTTGCAGGAGGTAAAGCTCTCGCAGAAAATAATTTCCCTGCGGCCGTTCAGTCCGGCCGTGTTTTGCGCCCAGGCGCGCACTTTGCCGTTCCCTTAAACGTTTACTGAAAACCGGACGAGCACCTCAATATCTCGAAGCGGGTTGCGGGCATTTTCAAACCCGCTCCATGGAAGGATTATCTTGTTCCAGCCTTGATAAGGCTGCCATTGTCCGCAGGACGGAAAGACGGCCGCGCTGTTGTCGAGGAGTCCGGAAGGGTCAACAGAACTGGAGACTCACATCGCAGGTTGCCGGAAGGCTTCCTCCGTCGTTCGGGATTACCGGCAATGCGATTCGATCTCGCCACAACAGAAGGCAAGATCAACGAAGCCGGTTGGAATGTTAAGGCCCCGCCTTTTCAACCAGCCATCGGAGTTCGCGCGCCCACTGCTTTACCGGCTTGCGCTCTGAAGCGCTCTCCGGTCCGGAGGCCGTTCCATGCCCTGCGATGTTTGTGCCATGCGCAGATGTTCCTCCATCAATTTGCGCGCCTCCTGGGGCTTGCGAGTGCGAATTGCCCGGTAGATCTCCCTGTGCATCTCCGCCGATTCGCGCATGTCGATCGATCGCTCCACCGTCTTGCGGCGTTTGTCGTATAGCGCCGATGTGATGGTTTCGATTACGCTCGCCAGGATAGGATTCCCCGAGGCCTGCGAAATGATGCGGTGGAAGAGGAGATCGTGAATCAGAAAGTCCGATGGGCTCTCCATGGCCGCGAACATCTCCGCCACCTCTTCTGCCAACGCGGTGTAGTGCTCATCCTTGCCGCGTTCTGCCGCCAGCGCTGCAATGTTGCTTTCGAGGATGATCCGGGCCTCAAACATCTGCCAGGTTTGAAAACCGTGCAGCGCTCCCATCAGTCCCAGGGACGCCTTGCCGAACTCAGGCGGCCCATCGGCCACAAAGGTTCCCACCCCGTGCCGGACCTTCATTACCCCCATGGCAGCCAGATACCCGATCCCGGTCCGCAGGCTGGCACGGCTGATCTTGAGGGTGCGGGCAAATTCGCGCTCCGGGGGGATCTTGTCGCCTGGCTGCAAGCGTGCCGTTTTCAATAAGTGACCGGATGTGGTTAACCACCTGCATGGTGCGGTGGGTATTGGGTTCGTCTTGCTTTATCCGCGGCATAAGTATCAGCCACCCTCTCCAGATTCTGGAACTCCCAACAGAATCAGCTTATCACCGACCGCCTGCATTCGATCTGAAATCTTCGACCTCTGAGAGAATTCACGACCTCCGCCGGAATGTGTATACTTCTGGTCTGACCTCAACCATGGCCGGGTCACACCGCTGCTAAGCCACGAGGTAAAATAACTGCCATGCTGCTCCACGAAGACCGTTTGTTTCCATCTGAGGCCGGCGCCCTCAAGATCGCCAGAGCCCTGTATGCACACATAAAAAACCTGCCGATCATCAGCCCTCATGGGCATACGCAGGCCGGCTGGTTCGCCCGCAATGACCCCTTCCCTGACCCCGCGACTTTGCTTGTACAGCCCGACCACTACGTCTTTCGCATGCTCTACAGCCAGGGTATTTCCCTGGACGACCTCGGCATCGGTCAGCCAGTCATCAAGGACCCGCGCAAGGTCTGGCGAATCTTCGCCAGCAATTACTATCTGTTTCGCGGCACCCCAACCCGCATATGGCTCGACTATTCCTTCCAGGAACTGTTTGGCCTCGAACAGCGCCTCTCGGAAAAAACGGCCGATCTTTACTACGACACCATCGCCGAGAAGCTGAATACGCCGGAGTTTCTGCTCCGCGCTCGCTTTACGAGCGCTTCAACATCGAAGTACTTTCCACCACCGACTCCCCAACCGACTCGCTCGATGATCACAAGGCGATTCGCGCGTCCGGCTGGAAGGCGAGGATTTTGCCCGCATTCCGCCCCGACCCCGTCGTCGATCCCGACTTCGCCGGATTTGCCGACCTGATTGCCAAGCTCGGCGAACAAACCGGCGAGGACACTTCAACCTGGACCGGTTATCTGAATGCGCTACGCAAGGCCCGGGCTCGATTCCGCGAACTGGGCTGCACCTCTACCGATCACGGCCATCCCACTGCGCAAACCGCCGACCTTCCCGCGGCCGAAGCCGCCGCCCTCTTCAGCAAGGTTCTCGCCGGCAAGTCCAGTATCGCCGAGAGCGAGCTGTTCCGCGCGCAGATGCTCACTGAAATGGCGCAGATGAGCCTCGAAGACGGACTTACTATGCAGATTCACCCGGGCAGCGTTCGCAACCACAATCGCAAAGTCTATGAGCGCTACGGCCGCGACATGGGCGCCGACATCCCCGGCCCGACAAACTACGTCACTGCGCTCCGCCCCTTGCTTGACCGCTTCGGCAACGAGAGCAAACTGACGATTATCCTCTTCATGCTCGACGAGTCAACCATCAGCCGCGAGCTGGCTCCGCTGGCCGGCCATTATCCGTGCTTGCGCCTTGGGCCGCCGTGGTGGTTTCATGACAGTCCTGAGGGCATGATGCGTTTCCGCCAGCAGGCAACGGAGACGGCGGGCTTCTACAATACGGTAGGATTCAACGACGATACCAGGGCATTTCTATCCATTCCTGCGCGGCACGACGTGGCGCGGCGCGTCGACTGCGCTTTCCTTGCGCAATCTTGTCGCCCAACACCGCCTCGATGAAGATGAAGCCTTTGAAGTGGCGCACGAGCTGACCTACGGGCTGGTTAAGAAGGCGTACAAGCTGTAATCAGAAAGGCACGGACGGCAGTATGGATTCAGCTATCGAGATTGAGCAGGATTCCCCGATCAGCGCGCGGATAGGACATGTGCGCTGGACCATCTGCGCCATGCTCTTCGCCGCTACAACCATCAACTACATGGATCGCCAGGTCATCGGCATCCTCAAGCCGACACTCCAGGCACAGCATCGGCATGTCCGAATTCGATTACGGCATCGTTGTGGATGCCTTTCAGTTCGCCTACGCAATCGGGCTGCTGGCTGCCGGGCGCTTTGTCGATAAAGTCGGCACCCGCATCGGCTACATCGTCATCATGGCCGTTTGGAGCCTCTCCGCCATGGGCCACGCGCTGGCCAACTCGGTCCTGCAGTTCGGCATTGCCCGCTCCTGCCTGGGGATTGGCGAATCCGGCAACTTTCCCGCCGCCATCAAGACCACTGCCGAGTGGTTCCCGCAGAGCGAGCGTTCGCTGGCCACCGGCATCTTCAACTCCGGCGCGAATGTCGGCGCCATCCTGGCTCCGCTCATCGTGCCTTGGGTGACCATTCACTACGGCTGGCACTGCCGCCTTTCTGGTCACCGGTCTCTTCAGTGCGTCCTGGATTATCTTGTGGTCCATCAAGTACCGCAAGCCCACCGAACACCCCGCTCTCGGCGCCGCCGAATTGGAGTACATCAATCAAGGGATCACCGAAAAGGCCGGCCCATCCACACCCTGGATCAAACTGCTCGCTTACCGCCAGACCTGGGCCTTTACCATCGGCAAATTCCTCACCGATCCCATCTGGTGGTTCTACCTGTTCTGGCTGCCCTCTTACTTCACCCAGAGATTCAACCTCGATCTCTCGGCATCTGGGCCTGCCGCTCATCATCGTCTACAACTGCACCACCATCGGCAGCGTTGGCGGAGGCTGGCTCCCCGCTCCATTCCGTAAGTTGGGCATGTCAGCCGCCAATGCGCGGCTGGCTGCCATGACGCTTTGCGCTTGCCTTGTGGTTCCCATCGTCGCCGTCAACTACATCAACTCGGAGTGGGCCGCGGTTGCCCTGCTCAGTTTGGCGGCCGCGGCGCACCAGGGCTGGTCGGCTAATCTCTTTACCACCACCTCAGATATGTTTCCGCGCAGTGCCGTCGGTTCGGTCACGGGCATCGGCGGCATGGCCGGCTCGGTCGGTGGCATCCTGCTCGCCACCTATTCGGGCTTCATCCTTCAATTGACCCACAGCTATGCAACCCTCTTCATTGTCGCGGCCAGCGCGTATCTCACCGCACTGGCGGTCATCATCCTGCTTGCACCGGGACTAAAGAAAGTTGAGTTAACAGCATGAGCCTCTATTGCGCCGTGGGGAGTGTCGACACCGATCTCTCGCCGCAGCAGTTGAACGATCTCCTCGTTGAAGCCGTCGCCAAGCTAGGCGACCGGAAACGCGTCCTCGCCATACCTCCAGATCAGAGCCGCGAGCACTCGCGCGCCGGCGAACTTACCGGCTATGTGTACAAACATTACGGCGACAAGCTCAAAGCTGTGCTTCCCGCAATCGGCACGCACACGCCCATGCGGCCCGATCAAATCGCGCACATGTTTCCGGGCGTGCCCCAGGATCTTTTCAAGGTTCACAACTGGCGGACCGACGTCGAGACCCTCGGCGAAGTCCCGGCGGATTTCATTGCTGAGCAGTCTGAGGGCAAACTCAACTACGCCTGGCCAGCACAGGTCAATAAGCTGATCTCCAGCGGCGGATTCGATCTGATTCTCTCCATCGGCCAGGTTGTGCCGCACGAAGTCATCGGCATGGCCAACTTCACCAAGAACATTCTCATCGGCACTGGCGGTCGTGAGGGAATCAACCGCAGCCACTACCTGGGCGCCGTCTACGGCATGGAGCGGATCATGGGCCGCGCAATAAATCCCGTGCGCAACGTGCTCAGCTACGCCTCCGACCGCTTTCTGCGCCACCTGCCCATCGTCTATGTACAGACGGTCGTTGGACGCAAGGCAGACGGTGGCCTGGCCGTACGCGGTCTGTTCATCGGCGACGACATCGAGTGCTTCCTCAAGGCATCCGAACTCAGCCTCAAAGTCAACTTCGAAATTCTCGACAAGCAGATCACCAAAGCCGTCGTCTTCCTCGACCCCAGTGAGTTCCACTCCACCTGGATCGGCAACAAGGCCGTCTACCGCACCCGCATGGCCCTCGCCGACGGCGCACAGCTCATCATCCTCGCCCCCGGCGTCCACGAGTTTGGCGAAGACAAGGGAATCGATGCGCTGATTCGGAAGTACGGCTATCGCGGAACTCCCTGTACCCTCAAAGCAGTCAAGGAGAATCCCGATCTCGGCTCCGATCTCAGCGCCGCCGCCCATCTCATTCACGCTTCGTCTGAAGGCCGGTTCAACATTACCTGGTGTCCCGGCCAACTAAGCAGAGAAGAGATCGAGGGCGTCGGCTTCAGCTATGGCGACCTTAAAGAAATGTCGTCGCACTACGACCCCGCAAAAGCTCAACTACGGTAACAACACGGTAGACGGTGAGGAAGTTTTTTACGTCCCCAATCCAGGTTTGGGTCTGTGGGCTCATCGCAGCCGTCTTTAAGGCAGGAAAATCAAATGGAGAACGAAGGATTGAAACTCAACAAGTATTCGGTCGGAACAGGAGACAGGTTTGCTCACCAGGCCAAAGCCCAATTGCAGGCCTGCGTCAAGGCTCTCGAGCCGGTGTCGAAGTCGTTCCCGTGTGGAACAAGTCGAACCGCGAGCACATGATCATCGGCTCTGAACCTTCCTCAGCGCGCCAGGCCGCCGATGCCGCCGTCAAGGCACTCAATTGGAAGCTTCCGTACTTCTGCGACGCCGACCACATCACGTCCGCCAGCCGTCGACCGCTTCCTCGCTCCCTGCGACTTTTTCACCATTCGATGTCGCCGACTTCATCGGCCAATCCGCTGAGGCTGCCGATATCGACGCCTTCGTCAAGCGTCATCCCGAACTATTCGGCAGCATTCAGCTCGCCGGCGTCGACGAGGCTTTCGAAATTACAGCGCCAGACCTCCGCCAAGCCGCGCAAAAGTTTCTCGCCGCCGTCAAAAAGGCCGGCGAGGTCTATCGCAAGGTCGTGAGCGCCAAAGGCGCAGGCAACTTCATCCCCGAGGTCTCGATGGACGAGACCGATCGCGCCCAGAGCCCCGATCGAATTGCTCATCATCCTGGCCGCCATCGCCGACGAAGGCATTCCCGTCCAGACCATCGCGCCCAAATTCAGCGGCCGCTTCAACAAGGGCGTCGACTACGTGGGCGAACGTGGCCCAGTTCGAACGCGAGTTCGCGCTCGACATCGCGGCCATCTCCTACGCCGTTAAGCAATTCGGCCTGCCGCAGAATCTCAAGCTCAGCGTTCACTCCGGCAGCGACAAGTTTTCCATCTACCCCGCCATCCACGCCTGCATCACGCGCTTCGAACGCGGGCGTCCACCTCAAGACCGCCGGCACCACCTGGCTTGAAGAGCTGATCGGCCTGGCCGAAGCCGGCGGCGACGGCCTCGCGCTGGCCAAGGAGATCTACGCGGAGGCCTTTGCTCACCGCGAAGAGCTCTGCGCGCCCTACGCCACGGTCATCGACATCGATCCGGCCAGGCTTCCCTCGCCCGATGAGGTGCGCACGTGGACCTCGGAGCAGTTCACCTCCGCTTTGCGCCACGATCAGTCGAATCCCGCATACAACAGCAGCCTGCGCCAGTTGCTTCACGTCGGCTTCAAGGTCGCCGCGAAGATGGGGCAGCGCTACCTCGAACTGCTTGAGGCCAATGAGACCGTAATCGCAAAGAACGTGACGGAGAACCTCTACAATCGCCACATCGCTCCAGTCTTTCTCGGGCGCAGCGCGTAGTTTTCTTGTTTCTCCGCGCAGACCGCGGGTGCAACGGAGAGAGTTCATGACGCTCAACTTCTCAGCCTTGAAGGCAAAACCGCGGTCGTCACCGGGGGCACTTCGGGCATCGGCCGCGCCATCAGCCTGGGGCTCGCCGAGGCCGGCGCCGACGTCGTCGCCACGGCGCGCCGCCAGCAGGAGGTGGACGAAACCGCCGCCGCGATTGAGGCCCGCGGCCGCAAGACCGTGCGCGTGACTTCGGACGTCTGCGACCGCGCTTCGCTGGAAAAGCCTGCTCGACGGCCACCCTCGACCGCTTCGGCAAAGTCGACATCCTCATCAACTGCGCCGGAAGAATCAAGCGTTCCCCCACGCTTACTTTTCCTGAGGAGGAGTGGACGAGCATTCTCGACACCAACCTCACCGGCACGCTGCGCGCCTGCCAGGTCTTCGGCCAGCACATGCTCGACCGCGGCTACGGGCGCATCATCAACATCGCGTCGCTCAACAGCTTTGTTGCTCTCAGCGAAGTAGCCGCGTACGCCGCAAGCAAGGCCGGCGTGGCCTCGCTCACCCGTTCGCTCGCCGTCGAGTGGTCCAAGAAGGGCGTCACGGTAAACGCCATCGCCCCCGGCGTCTTCCGCACCGACCTGAACGCCAACCTGCTCGACTAGACGCCGCGCGGGCAGGAACTGCTGATGCGCACCCCCATGGGCCGCTTCGGTAAAACCGAAGAACTGATCGGAGCAGCCGTCTATCTCGCCTCCGACGGTGCCTCTTTCGTCACCGGGCAGACCCTGGTCGTCGACGGCGGGTTCCTGGCCAGCGGCGTGAATCAGTAAATCTCATGCAGGGGCAGTTTTCAGGGCCAAAAGAGGCGTTTTAGGCCCAAAAAACAGGCAAAAATGGGCTGTTCTATTTACCGATGAGTAAACACATTCGGAGATTTCCATGTTCATTTTATTGATGTTAAGTAGAAAACCGTTACTTTTTGGTACTGCCTAAGTGAGGGGGGGTACCCCCCCCCTGCAAATTCGGGGTCGAAAACGAGCGCTGAGGACCTGAAATTCGAGCGATTTTGTACTGAAAGGCCGGAGGATGTTCATACCTTCATTCTGCGCCGGCTGGCGATAATTTTGTGCAATGTGAAGCGACTCGGCGTTTCAGGGGCCGAACAGATTGCGGGGGAAAACGTTGAGCTTGATTTTGTGAGAGGGTGGGGCACCAGAGATTTGAGGTGAGGCGACATTACTTCATCTTTGGACGTAACCCGTTGCGACGAGTCAGGCTGCTCCTTATGAACGGGCCGTTTGAGCTTCATACTTTCCCACCCATTCGCCAGAAAAAAGCGAATGGATGGGGCACCCAGATTTATTGGAGAGCCATCGCCGGTTCATTTCGCCATCGCCGGTTCATCTCTGAACGCAACGCGCATGGGTGAGTCATTCTGCCTGGGTTGACCGCAGAGTTGAATTACCGCAGGGTGACGCTGGCTCCAGTCATTTTGGTAATGGCGTCGCCTTTCGCGGCAGTTACAACTACGCCCTCGCCGGTCACTTCGGCATAGCCGATAGTCATGCCGGTCTCGGCGCTGATCTTCACATTCTTCAGCACCACGTTCTTGACCGGCGACTCCGGCAGACCCGCAATCACTGCCGGCAACGCCGCCCCCGGTCGCCGTCACATTCTCGAGCACAATGTCGTGGAAGTGAGGCGTCAGCCGCTGAACCGGCTGCGCCGCTTCGTCCGCTGGCGGCATGACTTTGGGATAGTACTCGCTGATGATGATCGGGTTCTTCACGTCCTTCATCGTGATGTCGCGGAAGACGAGGTTTCCAACATCGTGGCCGCGATCGCGATTCGACTTCACGCGAATGCCGTTGTCCGTGCCCTCAAAGCTGATCCGTTCGGCGCGAATATTCTGCGCGCCGCCAGAGAGCTCGCTGCCGATCGACAGCCCATGCCCGTGCTTGAAAGTGCAGTCGGTGATCGTAATGTCTCTGCTGGGATCGTCCGGTCCCGGCGAATTGATGGGGCCCGACTTGATGGCCACATTGTCGTCGCCCACATCGGAGTACACATGATCGATGATCAGATTCGACGACGAGAAGGGATCGATCGCGTCTGTATTCGGCGAGTGTTGCGGCGCCAGGATCCTGACATTGCGAATCACCACGTTGTCGGAGTAATACGGAACAAGCTGCCACATGGGCGAGTTCTGGATCGTCACGCCTTCGATGCGAACGTTCTTGCAGTGATCGAAGATGATCGAGTTTGGGGCGCGGATGATTGCCAAGTACGCCGTGATCTTTGATGGCCCTGCGCCTCCTGCCACCAGCTCTCTCCGTTGCCGTCAATCGTGCCTTCGCCGGTGATCGCGATATTGGTGGCATTGGTCGCGCTGACCAGCGGCTGCAGGTCGGGCAGATGAAACATTGTGATTGGCGGATAGTCGCCATGGTCGGGAGAACCGAGCAATGTGGCGCCCTTGTCGAGTTGCAAAGGTGATGTTGCTCTTGAGCACGATGGGAGCGCTCACATAGGTGCCCGCCGACAGGCGCACCGTGCCGCCGCCCTTTTGTGCGCACGTATCGATCGCCTTCTGAATGGCGGCCGTGTCTTTGGTGACTCCATCGCCCTTGGCGCCGTAGGCGCGCGCGTCGCAGTTCGCGGATGCGTAAATCGTGCTTGCAGAAAATGCTGTAAAGACCATTGCAAAAGTCGACAGAGAGAGTATCTTCTTCCATAAAAAACTCAGAGTGTTCAACGCAATTCCTCACAACGGGAAGGTTTACCTGCGCAACCATCATACGCCTGAGAGCGGCCGGTGGTCATACCACGGGTGGAGGCGCGATTCCTGTTTTTGGGTCGAAGATGGTTTGTCGATTCGGTCGCCCTGACGGGGCTTGTTCAATCGGATTGGGATGAATTCCCAGGGCTGCGCTTCACCAACGTTGTGCTAATTTCGGATTCTCGCTCCGGGAGACTTGGCTTCGCTCCTTATGGGCGGGCGAGATGGGCTTCGTCGTATCCCACCCATCGCAAAAAACGCGATGGATGGGGCACCCAGCTTCTTTTTTGAGGGGCGATACCGGATGGGTTCATTTCAGGACGTAACTTGTCGCGGCGAGTCAGACTGCTCCTGATGAACGGGCGAGATGGGCTTGGCCGTATCCCACCCATCGCAAAAAACGCGATGGATGGGGCACCCAGCTTCTTTTTTGAGGGGCGATACCGGATGGGTTCATTTCAGGACGTAACTTGTCGCGGCGAGTCAGACTGCTGCTTATGAACGGGCGAGATGGGCTTGGCCGTATCCCACCCATCGCAAAAAACGCGATGGATGGGGCACCCAGCTTCTTTTTTTGAGGGGCGATACCGGATGGGTTCATTTCAGGACGTAACTTGTCGCGGCGAGTCAGACTGCTCCTTATGGGCGGGCGAGATGGGCTTGGCCGTATCCCACCCATCGCAAAAAAACGCGATGGATGGGGCACCCAGCTTCTTTTTTGAGGGGCGATACCGGATGGGTTCATTTCAGGACGTAACTTGTCGCGGCGAGTCAGACTGCTCCTGATGAGCGGGCGAGATGGGCTTCGTCGTATCCCACCCATCGCAAAAAACGCGATGGATGGGGCACCCAGCTTCTTTTTTGAGGGGCGATACCGGATGGGTTCATGTCGGGACGTAAGTTGTCGCGGCGAGTCAGACTGCTCCTTATGGGCGGGCGAGATGGGCTTGGCCGTATCCCACCCATCGCAAAAAACGCGATGGATGGGGCACCCAGCTTCGTTTTTGAGGGGCAATACCGGATGGGTTCATGTCGGGACGTAACTTGTCGCGGCGAGTCAGACTGCTCCTTATGAGCGGACGATATGGGCTTCGTCGTATCCCACCCACGCGACAGAAAGACGTCGCATGGATGAGGCACCCGGCACTAGGGCTTGGGCGATGGGTCGGGGGTCTTAACGGGTAAACGCACTATGAAGCGCGTGGCGCCGGGCTCGGATTCGACATCGATTGTGCCGCCGAATTTCTGGGTCACGATGCGGTGAACAATTTCCAGGCCCAAGCCGGTTCCCGAGCCCTGGGGTTTGGTGGTAAAAAATGCGTCGAAGATTCTTGGCCGCACATCCTCCGGGATTCCTGAGCCGTGGTCGGTGATGCTGACGGCAAGCCAGCCAGGCTGGGCATCCTTCGCGGCTTCATTCCAGGTGGCAATCTCGATCTGCGCTTTTTCCGGCGAGGCGTCGACGGCGTTGTCGATGAGGTTGGTCCACACCTGGCTAAGCGCCGAACCCTTGGTACGAATCGTCGACGGGCTGGCCTGGAAGCGCTTTTCGACCCCGATCTGCTTGATGCGAAGTTTGTGCCCGAGAATCGTGAGCGTGCTTTGCAGATTGTCGTGTACGTCCAGTTCGCGGTCCGGCGACCGCTCGTCGTAAGCGAACTTTTTAACCGCCATCACCAGTTCGGAGATGCGGGTAATGCTTTCCTCGATGGCGCAGACCAGCGAAACACTTGAAACCAGCGCTTCCAACCAGTTGAGCGCGTCGGAAAAACTCTCCGCCTCGAAGGCCGCGCGGGCGCAGTCGAGTTCCTCCCGACTGAAGCCGATCGCCACCAGCGCCGGGCCTATGGTGAATGCGTTCGCGACTCCCGAGGACTGCAACCACTCCGACATCGCTTCTTCAGCATCCGACTGCTCGAGCGTGCTCAACGCGGGAGCATGGCAACTGCGAACAGCCTGGTCGAGCAGCCTATGCATGCATTCCAGTTGCACCTGCGTTTTCGGCCTGCCGGCATTGCGAAGGCTAACTTCCTGAAGCCGCTTCAGATTCTCGCGCAGTTGCGACGCGGCGCGCTTGGCTGCCGAACCAGGATTGTGCAACTCATGCATCAGCCCGGCGGCAAGCGTTCCAAGCGAGACCAGCTTTTCGCGGTGCAGCGCCTCGACCTGGTAGGCCTGCAGGCGCACCGCCATATCGGCGAGCACGACTTTGCGCGCGGAAGGGCAGCAGGCCATCAGCTTCCAGAAATCGTGCACTGGGAATCGAATGAGCACTGACTCCCGCGCGGCGAGGATCAGAAAGGGGGAGAGTTCTCTGCCGGTCAGAAATGGGGCCTCGCCAAATCCGTCGCCGTCACGGGCAATTCCAATCAGGGTCCGCGATCCATCCTGCTCGGGCCTCTCGGCGCGCGTCTCGCCTTCAAGTACCAGCCAGTAGAAGCTCCACGGCTGGCCGGGTTCCACCAGCACGGTGTCTGCGCCGGCCCTGACCCGCTCCACGGTTTTAACGCCGTCCAGAGCTTGAAGCAACTCTTCGGCGCCCGTCTCTCTAAAAATACGGGTTCTGCGCAGAGCTTCGACGACCTCTTCCACCGGCACCGATTCGATCTTCAACAATTGTCCGTCCGCGCTCATCCCTGCTTACTCGCCATCCTTCTAGAACCCCGCCAAATACTGGTGCACAAATTGCACTGCAATCGACCCCTCACCAACCGCCGAAGCTACCCGCTTCACGGAGCCATGCCGGACATCGCCGGCGACAAAGACTCCCGGCACGCTGGACTCGAGCAGAAACGGCTCGCGTGTTTCCCGCCAACTCGGCGGCAGCTTGCCGTCGCACCACAGGTCCGGCCCGGCCAGCAAAAAGCCCTTATCGTCGCGCAAGATCGAGGGCGGCAGCCAACTTGTGCCGGGCGCCGCGCCAATAAATACAAACAACGAGGTCGCCGGAATCCGGGATTCGCCCTTCGGCCCGCTTAACTTCAGCGCCTCCAGCCTTTCTTCGCCGATCGCCTCCAACACTTGCGTATGGGGCTCTACCACAATATTGGATGTGCGTTCGATCTCATCGATTAAGTATTTCGACATGGTTGCGGAAAGTCCATCGCCCCGCACCAGCATCGTTACCTTGCAGGCGAACTTGGCAAAGTGCAGCGCCGCCTGGCCAGCGGAGTTGGCGCCCCCCACCACAAACACATCTTCGTCCTTGCAAGCCACCGCCTCGACCAGCGCGGCCCCATAGTAGATTCCTCGCCCCGTCAGCCGGTCCGCTCCCGGGATCGCGAGCTTGCGATACTGCACACCCGGAGCCAGCAGCACCACATGACCGGAGACCTCGCGTCCATCGGCAAGTTGAATAAACCGGTATTGGCCATCGATCCGCAATCCGGTTGCCCGCTGAGTTAGAAACTCGGCGCCGAATCGTGTGGCCTGGGTGTGGGCGCGACGGCCCAGGTCCGCCCCGGTCACTCCGGATGGAAATCCCAGGTAATTCTCGATTCTTGAGGAGGAGCCGGCCTGGCCACCGGGGGCCTGCGGCTCGATGACCAGCGTCCGCAAGCCCTCGCTGGCGCCATAAACGGCGGCCGCCAGCCCGGCCGGACCGGCGCCGACCACCACCATGTCGTAGAACTCCTGGGTCGCCTGGACTCTCAGGCCAACCCGCTCGGCCAGTTCAGCCGGCTCCGGATCAAGCAGGGCGCCGCCATCGGGAAAGAGCACCACGGGCAGTTTGTCCGGGGTCAGCCGCGCATCCGTAAGCAGCTTCAGGGCCTCCTCATTGCCGGCCACGTCGAGCCAGCGGTAGGGGACGTGGTTCTGGGAGAGGAAGGTGCGCACCTTGTGGTCCCGGAGCGACCAGCGGTGCCCAATCACGCGCAAGCCTTCAAAGGGAGGCCGGTAGCCCGCCTTCCAGTCTTCCAGCAGGTCGCTCAAAACCGGATACAGCTTCTCCTCGGGCGGATCCCAGGGTTTGGTCAGGTAGTAGTGGATTCGGGCGGTGTTGATGGCCCTGATCGCCACCTCGGTGTCGGCATAGGCAGTGAGCAGAACCCGGCGCGCGTCCGGATAGATGGCCATTGCGCGTTCAAGGAACTCGACTCCGGTCATTCCCGGCATGCGCTGATCGCTCACCAGCAGCGCCACGGGCTCCTGGCGGGTTTTCACCTGGGTCAGGGTATCCAGCGCAGCCTGACCGCTGGCCGCGCGCATCACCCGGTATGTGGTCCCATACTGACGGCGCAGGTCCTGGACCACTGCCTCCAGAACGCTAACGTCGTCATCTACTGCCAATAGAATCGGCCTCGCCATATATCCTCAGTGTAGAGGGTGATCGTCCCGCTGGGTACAACCGTTTTTCCGCTTCCCATTTTCGGGTTTCGCGAATCTTCGTCCCCTTAAGGTTGTAGCCAGATGAATACTAAATCTGTCTTGACATTACCCTTGCCAGACCTTCAGATTACGGTAGGGCTCCCAAAGATTCGAAGTGTTGCATATAAGGGCAATTGCACAATTTCTGCCATTATGCCGATAGGACCTCAAGGGAAGAAAACAGGGCCCGACTCCGGTCGCCTTCTTCCGGGAATGCTTTCGATGAGTGTCTGCCTGGTGGCAGGCTCTTCCGCAATGGATTGGAGCAGATGAGGCGCACGTTATGAACAAGCTAATCCTGGCCGATTCGCAGGCCATATTTCGTGCAGGCACCGCCAAGGTGCTGGCCATGAGCGAAGAACTGCGCATCATTGCTCAGTGCACGGATCTGGATCGCATGTACCACGCTATTACTACTTTCCCAGGCTCGATCGTTCTGTTTGCCTCTTCGATGCGCCCTGATTTAACACGGCTGCGCATGTTGCTCGATACGATGGGAAGCCGCGGCGTGGTGATTGCGGAAAACAACGAGCCAGCCGCCTCTTACCTGCAGCAAGGTTTTCGCGGCGTGGTCTTTCGCAACGTGACAGGCCCTTCAATGGTTGAGTGCGTGCGCCGGGTCGCGGCCGGCGACACCTGGATCCCTCCTCAACTCATGCTCCCGGATTCCCCCGAGGAAGACATGGTTGGCACCCGAGTTCGCGACCGGCTCACTCCCAAGGAGATGCGGATTGTTGCCCTGATCGCACAGGGTTGCAAGAATCGCGAGATCGCACTGCGCCTCAAAACCACAGAGCAGGTCATCAAAAACTATCTCCGGTCGATCTACGACAAGACCGGGGTCAGCGACCGCCTGGAACTGGCGCTTTTCACGATCCATCACCGCGTGCTTGCTCAGGCCGCCGCAGAGGTGGGCAGCAAGATCGAAGCCGAAGAGCAATCCTCGCCCTCCGCCGTCGCCTAGGGCACAGCGGTCCCGGAATTGGCCAGGAGAGCTGAAAGCTCGTCCGAGTCACGTCGACAATTGCAGTAACTTCCTCCTGCTGCTTGGCGCTCAATTGAGACCGTGGGACAGGAATCTTCGCTGGCTCTACAGCTTTTCCGCCACGCTCTTGGCCTGGGTAAATAAATAGAGGTAATCCGGGCCACCGGCCTTCGAATCCGTTCCGCTCATGTTGAATCCGCCGAATGGGTGCGCCCCAACCATTGCTCCGGTGCACTTGCGGTTGAAGTAGAGATTGCCCACGTGAAACTCGCGGCGCGCCTGATTCAGTTTTTCGCGGTCGGTAGAATAGATCGATCCGGTCAGGCCATACTCGGTGTTGTTCGCCACCTTCAGGCCTTCTTCGAAGCTCTGAACCTTGATGACCGCCAGCACCGGCCCGAATATCTCTTCCTGGGCAATCGCAGCATTGGGAGCCATGTCGGCAATTACCGTCGGCTCCAAAAAGAATCCGGCATCCGTCGTAACAGGTGCATTGCCGCCGGCAACCAGGCGGCCTTCTTTCTTGCCGGACTCAATGTAGCCGAGCATTGCTGTGAGAGCCGCCTTGTTAATCACCGGGCCGAGGTTATGGTTTGCCGCGGGATCGCCCACAGTCAACTTCGCCACCCGCTCACGCAGGCGCTCGACAAACACGTCGTAGATGGGAGCTTCGACGATGGCCCGCGAACATGCGGAGCACTTCTGCCCGCTGAATCCGAAGGCCGAAGCCGCTACGCCCTCGACTGCGGCGTCGAGGTCCGCATCGGCGCAGACGAGGATCGAGTCCTTCCCGCCCATCTCCAGGATCGTCCGCTTGATCCAGATCTGCCCCGGCCTGGCTTTCGCCGCCCGCTCGTGAATCTCGAGCCCCACGGCCTTCGAACCTGTGAAGGCAATAAAACGCGTTTTGGGATCCTCGACGATCGCATTGCCAAACGTGGCGCCGGAGCCTGGACAGAAGTTCACCACGCCGTCCGGCATGCCTGCCTCTTCAAGTACCTCGACAAATTTTGCCGCGATGGTCGGGGCGTCGCTCGAAGGTTTCAGAATTACGGTGTTTCCAGTGACGATCGACGCCGCAGTCATTCCCGCCATGATGGCGAACGGAAAATTCCACGGAGGAATGACAGCGCCGACGCCCAGCGGGATATAGATCAGCTCGTCGTGTTCGCCGGGGTATTGGATGGGTGTTGTTGCCGTAGCCAACCGAAGTGCCTCGCGCGCATAGAACTCGAGAAAATCGATCGTCTCGCCCACATCGGCGTCGGCCTCGGCCCAATTCTTGCCCACCTCATACGTGAGCCACGCCATGAACTCGAACTTACGTCCGCGAATGATCTGTGCGGCATGAAGCAGGAGCGAGACTCGTTCGTCGACTGAGGCTCTGCTCCAGGACTCAAATGCGTGGAGCGCTGCCGCGACGGCTTCGTCGGCGTGTTCGGAACCGGCCTTCTGATGCAGACCCACCACCTGAATTGGCCGTGAGGGATTGATCGAACGAATTTTGTCTGCTGTCTTCAGGCGTCTTCCGCCGATGATCAAATCGTACTCGCGGCCAAGTTGAAATTCGACTTCGCTCAGCGCGCTCTTCATCGCTCTTGCATTCTCGGGCGCCTTGAAGTCGGTGAAAGGTTCGTTGGCAAACTCGCCGCGAGGCGAGCGTGGCTGAATTGAAATGGAGGGAATCGCGGTTGTCATAGCAGAAATATTGTAGTCCAGAGCGTCCCTCAGGGGCTAAAGCCCGCGCCAATTTTGGGGCACTTTCGGCACGCGACCCAGAGGGTACCCCGGTCGTGCCCTGAAAAAAGCAGCATGGTAGGTGGAGAGACCCGATGGCGGGCGGTTGGGATTTGTGGACTCCCACCCATCGAGCAAAAGACGCCCGATGGATGGGGCACCCGCACGTTCGACAAAACAAGGCGTCGTGGTGGAGTTCTACGGACTCCCACCCATCGGACAAACACGTCCGATGGATGGGGCACAGGTTCATTCTTCGCGGGTCGGCGAAGCCGGTGGACGACTAACACTGATTCCGCAACCTGGGCGCCACTCAATACGACTCTCGTCTAAAGATGAACCAAGCCGCGCTGCAACGCTGTGACGACAGCCTGCGTCCGGTCCGTCACATTGAGACGCATCAGGATTACGCTTACATGGCACTTGACCGTGGACTCTGAGATTCCCAGGTCGGTCGCGATCTCTTTGTTGCTCTTGCCCTCGACAATCAGATCGAGCACCTCGCGCTCGCGCGCGCTCAAGTCTGAGTTGGGAATGCGCGAGGAAAGTGCCCGCGATACCGGCGGGGGAAGAAACCGCCCTCCGGAATGGACGCGGCGCAAGGCGCTCACCAAGGCGTCGTGCGGCATTCCCTTGATGATGTAGCTGCGCGCACCGGCTTCGAGAGCCTGGTGTATATCCTCATCGCCCTCGTATGTGGTGAGCACGACGAACTTGGCATTTTTGTGGCGGGCAATGAGGGTGCGTATGGCCTCGACTCCGCTCATTCCTGGAAGGCGAAGGTCCATGAGCGTGATGTCGGGAAGGTACTTTTCGTATAGCTCGACGGCCTCTTCGCCGCTCCCTGCCTGGGCAACCGTCGTCATGTCAGGGGTAGCCTGAATGATGGCGGCGATGCCCACGCGCATGATGGGGTGGTCGTCAACAACGAGCACGCGAATTTTGGTTGCTGCTTTCAAGACTGCCTGATCGTCCAACGCTTCCCCTCCATCCTACGCGAATCGCGATTTCCGGTGAAAGGGAGAGCTACGGGGAAGCTTGAGCGTCGAAGGCGGAGATCACCGGCAGCACGTTGCCTTGATCGTCGAAGAAGCCGCGACTGCGCAGATCTCCTACAACAGCGGGCTCCCACCAGAACACGCCCTGGCCCAAACCGTTGGGGAGGGCGCGAACCGCCGCATCGACGGCCTGGAGAAAGGCCTTCTGACCTTCAGGGCTTTCGGGGAAGTCCGACTTCTTGTCAATAAAATCGACAGGCTTCCAGTTGAAGGCGGCTTCCGCAACGATGATCGGACGGTGGTAGCGCAGTGCAAGGCTTTGCAGATTGCCGCGCATGGTGGCAATATCGCCGTGCCAGCGCGGATAGTAAGACATGCCGATCACATCAAACTGAACTTTACGGGCGATGAGATTATCGAAGAAATAATTGGCAGCGGTGAGGTCGCCGCTGCGCTCGATATGAATCATGATCTTCGGACTGGGCCGCGATCCACTGCCGGATTTGACGCCTCTGATTCCCGCCTTGACCAGATCGGCGAAGTTATCCCAGTTGGCGGGGAGCTTGCCGTCGGGCCAGAGCATGCCGTTTGTAATCTCGTTGCCAACCTGCACCATGTCGGGCATCAGCCCCTCGCGCGCAAATGCGGCGATCACGTCGCGCGTGTAGGCGAAGACCTGGCCGGCCAGCTGCTGGTGACTCATGCTGCTCCATGCAGCGGGCGTGAATTGCTTGCCCGGATCGGCCCAGGTGTCGGAGTAATGCAGATCGAGCAAGACATGAAACCGCATTGCCTTGGCCCGTTTGGCAAGACGAAGCGTGTAGTCGAGGTCGTTGGGCAGATGCCAGGCGCCGACCGACGGGTCATGAAAGAGCCGCAATCGGACCCAGTTGTAATGATGCGCGCGCAGGATGGCGAGTGCGTCTTTGGGCTGTCCGTTTTCCTTGAAGACAACACCGTCCTGCTCGCACTTGGCCAGGAACGACACGTCGGCGCCAACTGCATAGCTCTGCGCACGGGCCTGCGAAAAACCCGGCGCCGCCATCAAGAACCCGAAAACAACCGCAACAACGCTGCGCATCGCCATCCAGTGTGCCCTCGCACTCAGCGGTTACCGGCTCCAATCACAAGCTGGTACTCGGGGACAAGTTTCATGCTGTCCACCTTCACGATCTGCCCGTCCGCTGAGAAATCCGGATCGCCCGAGATTTCAAAATAGACCGGCGCGTCCTTGCGCAGCGGCAGAATACTCAACTCGAATGTGCTCGTGCCGCGCGAATCAAGGAATCGTCCTAATCCAATTTGCCAGTCCTCGCCGTTGTAGAAGTCATCTGTCAGAAGCTTGTGCGCGGAGCTCAAGCGCGCCACGTCTCCCTCATATTTGATATCTAGAAACAGCTCGCTTAGTCCATTCATCGAGCCGGGAGGAATTGCGATCGACCACTTTGCCGTCTTGGGAAGATCTGTCTCCTCCGGAGCTTGAGCCACTCCATTATGACGCCATGCAGGAGCAGGACCGATCTTGACCGGAGGCGCGTCGCCGGCAGTTTGAATCTGGCGGTATTCGAAGGCCGGTTTCACCTGGATGGCATCCGCGGTAAAGCTCGCGGCTCGATTGGTGGATGCAGTTTGCGTAAGCGCCAGGCTGGCCTGCGGCATGACGGCAGGCGGCAAAATGGAGAACGAAAATCGCGGAGTGCCCAGCGAACGCAGCCAGATGGGATCGCGCTGAGCATCCGGATCGTAAAAGAAATCCTGCGCGGTGATCAGCAGGTGGTCCTGGCTCCCGATGCGAATCTTCCAGGCATCCTCGGCTTGCTGCGCAGTGAGCACGACAAGATGAACGGCCTTGCCGTCATTGGAAACCAGATCGATTGAAGAATCGATTCCGGGCTTGATTTCGCTCAGGTAGATGACACCGGAGGCCGCGGATTTTTCTCCGCTGGACGCATTGACGGAGCGAACACTCGCTTGATCGATTGCGAATTCAACCGGAATGCCTGGGATTGCTTCAAAGTAGAACGTTGTACCATCCGGCGTTCCGAGGCGCGTGAACAGTTGCGCGGTGCTGTATTGAAGAGTGATGCCCGCGATGCGATAGTTGAAGGGCCAGATGAAGTATGCGCCTGACGGAATATCCACGGGAGTTCGCGGGATCGTCAACTTGCCATCCGGCAGTTGAATCTGGAACTGCGCTGCGTGCCGCGCGGGCATGGGGTAGTTCCGGACATAGTTATTGAAGAAGATGAATCCGGCGTCTGCTCGAGAGCGCACCGAGGCGCGCGGTACCGAAGAATCCGCAGCGTCTTTGGGGAGCGTGTCAGGAGCGTGAACGGTCATCGGAGCCAGCTCCGATCCAAAGTCGTTCAGAAAGTACTGGAATACTTTCAGCTTGCGAAGCGATTCGCGCTCCTGGCCGAACTCTCCAATCGGAGCTTGAAAGTCGTAGCTCTTGATGGGCAGGTCGTTGGGATAGCCGGTCTGCTGCGACTCCTGCAGCGTGGAGAGTTTTCCATCCGGATTCTCGCCGCCGTGAAACATGTAGGTGCCGTAAAGGTTGACACCAGAGCCAAGCATCACCGGAAACATCGCGCCGATATCGTCGGGATGGATTACGGGACGTCGGTGGTATGTATCCTCATTGCCGCCGCCGATCTCCGCGGTGAAGTACGGAAGCAGGTCCGCGGTCAACGGATGTACGCCATCGGCCCCCTGACTGGCGCTGTTGTTGGAGGTGACGCGGCTGTGGAAGCGAAAAGCATAGACTTCCGGAGGCGGCAGCTTGTGGGTCGATCCATCCCAGGGAGCATCGGGATAGCCGCCGCCGAAGACGGGGACGACGGCGCGCCGCGGCACCACGGCGTTGTCCCATCCTGTGACGGAATAGAGCGGAACGTCGATGCCGCTGGCGAGGGCGATCTTCTTCAACTCGAGGATGTGCTCTTCGCCCGCACCCGGACCGCGCTGCGAGTACTCGTTTTCGAGCTGGATGCCGATGATGGGACCACCATCTTTCCAGAGCAGTCCCTTAAGCTGCCGACCGATCTGACCGTACCACTCGCGGACCGAGGCAAGATAGACGGGATCGTTGACGCGGGTCGGGCCCTGCTTGACGACCCAGTCAGGAAACCCGCCGTTGCGCACCTCGGCGTGATCCCATGGTCCGATGCGCGGCACAACATACATTCCATGCCGGGCGCAAATTTGCACAAATGCGCGGAGATCGCGCTGGCCGCTCCAATCGAATTCGCCCTCAATCTCCTCATGGTGAATCCAGATGACGTAGGTCGCCACAATTTCGACGCCGGCGGCTTTCATCTTCAGGATTTCGTCTTCCCATTGCGCTTGCGGATAGCGCGAGAAGTGAAATTCTCCCATCACGGGCAGCCAGGGCTTTCCGTCGCGGGTCAAATAACGGCTGTTAACGCCAATCGTGCGGCCGGAAGGGGAGGTTGAAGCGCCAGAGTCGTAGAGTGCGGGTTCCGGCGGGCTATAGGGCTGACTGGCGTCAATCCGAATCTGCGTGCCGTTTTGGGCCCTCAAAAGCGTGGAGGCAAAGAGGGAGATAAGCGCTGCCGTGCCCACAAAAGCGCACAACCTTGCGTGGCTGGATAAGGAGCTTTTTGGAGCAAATGGCGGTAAGAAAGACAATCGTCGAAACTCCGAGCCTGACGGCTCAATTTCAGGTATGGCCCAATGATTGACCATCGAGAAAGAACACTTTATGCCCTGGCGTCGGCTTTTAAATCCGCCGAAAGTTGGATCGGGCTTTGATTTCCAGGCACTGAACTTCGACTGTCGAAGCGGCCCGGCTGTATACTGGGCGCCGCCATGCTAAGACATCGCACACTAGCCACCTGGCTGCTGATTTGCGCGGCCGGTTGCGGCGCGCTGAGAGCCGGCACGCTTGCCGGATACACGCTGCACGTGTGGCAGGCGCCCGATGGATTGCCGGAGCAGACGGTCCAGGCATTTGCGCAGACCGGCGACGGCTATCTCTGGATCGGCACTACCGGGGGGCTGGTGCGGTTCGACGGCATCCACTTTACGGTTTTTGACCGTCAAAACACACCGTCTCTCCACGAGAACAGCGTCTTCTGCCTGATGGTGGCCCGCGATGGGGCACTCTGGATCGGCACCGAGGGGGGCGGACTGATCCGATATTCGAAGGGCCAATTCCGCTCCTGGACCACGCGGGACGGGTTAAGCAACGACTTTGTGCGATCGCTCGTCCAGGATGCACAGGGGGCCATCTGGGCGGGCACGGACAATGGCCTGTTGCGGTTGGATGGAGACCACTTCGTGCGCGTGGACGGCGTCGCCGGAGTTCCCGCGTTGGCCGTGCATTCAGTATTTCAGGATCGCTCCGGCCGTGTCTGGGTGGGCGGCTCAAAGCTCTTGCGTCTGGAAGGCGGAAAATCCGCGGAATACACGCTGAGCGGAGAAGCCAGCCAGAACCGCGTGAAATCTATTTTGCAAACACAGGATGGCACGCTCTGGGTGGGGACGGTATCCGGATTGAACCGCATGGCTCCCTCTCGCGGGAAATTCGAGCGTGTCCCGGGAATCTCAGGCACTGTCCGCGTTCTGCGCCAGACTCCGGACGGCGTGTTGTGGATTGGCACCATCGGCCAGGGAGCTTTCCAATATAGCGCCGGCAAACTCACGCAGATTACCGCTCCCTCGTCATTGCCCAGCAATACAGTCCTGAATCTCTTTGAGGATTCAGAGAACAATCTTTGGATCGGGACTCAGACGGGAATGGTTCGACTCACCCGTGCGCAGGCGGTCATTGTGCCCCTTCCCAAGGCCAACGACGCCGACTTCGGGACCATCTACATGGATCGCGACGGCAGCTTCTGGATCGGCTCGACGCTGCTGTTCCAGATGAAAGACGGGGCCGCGATTCCGCAAAGCATGCCAGGGTTGAAGGGCATCCATGTGCGCAACGTCTATCGCGACCGCTCGGGTTCGCTGTGGGTGGGGACCGATGGAGACGGCGTCTTCCACATCGCGGCGGGCCGCACGACGCATCTGACCACGCGCGACGGGCTATCGAACAATTTTGTCCGCGCTCTGGTGCAGGACAAGGACGGAAGCATGTGGGTGGCCGCCGACGAGGGCATCAGCCACATTCAGCCGGGCGGCGCGGCTCCGGGCATCGTGAGCTACCAGATGCGAGACGGATTGGCATACTTCAGCACCCGCGTTCTGCTCGAAGACCGCGGCGGCGACTTGTGGATCGGCACCGATCGCGGCCTGAGCCACATGCATGCCGGCGTCTTTACCAGCGACGCAGCGACCAGCGGCCTGGCACAGATGAAGATCTGGGCCATTCACGAAGACGCCGACGGCGGACTGTGGTTCGGCACGCGCAACAATGGTTTGTTCCGTTTTAGAAACGGGAAGCTCGCTCATTTTTCGGTGCAAGACGGTCTCGCAGGCAATGCAATTTACCAGATTCTCGAAGATGGCCGCGGCCACCTGTGGATGAGCGGACCCAATGGGATTTCAATGCTGAACCGGAGCGAGTTGGACGCCCAGGCGGAGTCCGGCTCGCGACATTTTGCACTAACCTTTTATCCCACTTCCGACATGGCGGCCAACATTGAAATCTACGGAGGCACGCAGCCCTCCGGCTGCATCGCTCCAGAGGGCGACGTCTGGTTCCCGAGCAGCCTTGGACCGATTCATGTTCTTCCGCTGCAGCGCGCGCTTCCGCCCCCACCGCCGCTGCGCATTCAGACAGTTTTAGCAGATGGCGTGGTTGTCCCCATGCGCGACCCGATTGTTTTGCAGCCCGGTCTGAGCCGCCTTGAATTCGCGTTCGCCCCCATCCAGCTAAGTTCCCAGCAGGGCTTGCGGTTCAGCTATATGCTTGGCGGTTTTGAGAAGGAGTGGGCCCCGGCCACTCAAGCACGCACGGCTGACTACACCAATCTGCCGGCGGGCGGCTACCGCTTTCGTGTGCGTGTTTTCGAAATCGGCAATCCCGGCGCCGTCACTGAGGCGTCGATCGAGATTGTGCAACGGCCTTTCTTCTATCGCACCTGGTGGTTCGTTACTGCTTGCAGCCTGTTTGTCCTTCTGCTGGTTTATGGGTTGTACCAGAACCGGGTGCGAAGCGTACGGGCCAGGGCTGAAGCCGTTCTGGAAGAGCGCAGCCGGCTTGCCCGCGAGATGCACGACACCGTCATTCAAGGGTGCACGGGCGTCTCTGCCCTGCTGGAGGCTCTCTCGATGGAGGAAGGCGACGAGAGCGATGGGAGTGTGTTGATGGATTTTGCGCGTCTGCAGTTGCGGAATACCATCGGCGAGGCGCGCGAGGCCATCTGGAATCTGCACCAGCCCGACGGCGATGCCGGCAGCCTGAGCGAAAAGCTGGAAAGCATGACCAACCAGGTAGGGAGCGAGTTCCATGTTTCTGTCGCCTGGTCGGTGAGCGGAACTCCTTTCGCCGTGAGTCATCCCGTGGCTCACGACCTGCTGATGGTGGCCCGCGAGGCGGTGCTGAATGCATTGCGCCACGGACACCCGGCGCACGTGCAGGTTTCGCTCACCTACAAGGGCCGCGAACTGACTTTATGCTTTGAAGACGATGGCTGCGGGTTCGATAACGCGCACCTGGAATCTCAGAACGGTCATCACTTCGGAATTATCGGCATGAGAGAGAGAATGGAGCGCTGGGGAGGCTCATTCCAATTGAAGAGCGCGATCGGGAAGGGTGTCCGCATCGAAGTGCGGCTTCCACGCAATCGCCGCCAGACGCCGAGGGCGCGGAGCACAGGGGCGCGCAACGATGAAGCAGTCCAGACCGGCGGGCCTGGGTTGCCGTGATCCTATCAACGAGTAAGGTGACCTTGATTGCGTCATTTTCCAGAGCGTGTTTCAAAAATGGTCTTGTATGCGCGATCTCGAATTTCCGCAGGGGCTAAAGCCAATTTTTTCGGGACTCTTTCGGCACGACTAAAGCAGATTCGGAAATGGTGTAGCCCACTCGGGCTTTCCCTCAGGGGCTGAAGCCAATTGACTTGATTGGTGTTATGCGGCACGGCTGAAGCCGTGCCCTTTCAAAACCGGTCTACAGCAAATGCAAAAATGCCCTAAAGTCGTGCCCTGACACATAATCGGTTTTTGAAGCGCGCTCTAACGTAAGATCGCATGCGACCACGTTCGTGCCCGATTATGGTCATCGCGCATCGGCGATTGTTCGGGTAACAGTTTGCGATGGCCGATCTTCGCGGAACGGTTTGCCATCGGCATAAAGCAGAATCCGGCTTCGGATTGCAGCGGCAAGGGCCTGGTCTTTTTGTTCCACTGCCAGGTCGAGCGCGCGATTGGCAGTAGCTCGTGCTTTCGTAAAATCACCGGACTCAGCATAAGCCGCCGCCAGAGTGTCAAGCACCTCAGGATTTTTTCCCACGGCAATTTCGTTGGCACTTTGAGCAAGTGATACTGCCTCGGGACCCTTGCGTAAGTTCGCGTCGGGAGCGGTTGCGAGCAGCCACGCCGCTCCGGATAGTGCAGTAATACTTTTGGGGTCGAGCGTCAGCGCTTTGCGCCAATGATCAAGGGCCTCGGTGCTGTTGCCCAGGGATTGAAGCGCCGTCGCCAGGGCCTCTTCTCCGGAAGGAAACTTCGGCCTGAGTTGAAGCGTCTTCTCCAGCTCCGGCAGCGCCTCGTCCGCGTGCCCCTGCTGAAGAAGAATCTTGCCGAGATTGAAGCGGCTATCCACAAACTGCGGATTGATGCGAATCGCCTTCCGCAGATGCTCGATTGATCCATCGACATCTCCGGCAATGTAGAGGGAGAGCCCGAGTCCATTTTGAACGCGGGCATCGTTGGAATCGAGCGCAAGGGCCTTCTTCCAAAGCACAAGAGCCTCGGCATTCTTGCCCTCCCCCTCCAAATCCATGGCCCGTCCCATCAACTTGTAAAGATCGACGGCCGGCACCTGAATGTCCAGCATCCCGTCGCTGGGAATATTGACAAACTCCGGAAGGTTGACGGCGCGGTTCGCAGCCGTGGCGTTGTCGATGAGAATTGCCGGGCTATCGTTTCCATCGGAGTCGAGATGCGTGAGGTACATCTGCGTGTAGGGCGATCTGGCCTTCGAAGAAAAGACCAGCCAGCGACCGTTTGGCGAGAAGCTGTGCCAGGAGTTCATCAACGGTGTGTTGGCACGCAAACGCCGCGCTGCGCCTCCGCGGAATGGAACGATGAAGAGCTGGCTGTCGGGGCGCATCAGCTGGCCGTTGTGGCATTCGACAAAGACGATCCAGCGTCCGTCCGGCGAAACCTTCGGAAAGTTATTGCTCATCCCGTTGTTTGAGGCTCCCGCGATGGGCTCGGGCACTCCGCCGCGTCCGTCGTTGAATGGAATGCGGTAGAGATCGTACTGAATGGGGGTCTCGTTGGGATCGTTGGCATGGATGGCGGGCGTTTGGCCTGCTGGATGCGGATCTTTAGCCTCGGCGCGCGCAAACACAATGTACTTTCCGTCGGGACTCCACACGCCGTCGGTTTGCACGTAGCGGGGATCGTCGGCGCCGGGCAGCGGCTGACGTTTTCCCGTGGCGCGGCTGTACCACTCCAGGATGCCGCGGGTTGGATAGAACACTTGAAGAAATCGATAGTCCTTGAAGTTGGTGATGAAGTAGCTATTGGCGACGTTGAGAGAGGGCCCGGCGAACGTGCTCACGACGTACTTGCCATCCGGCGAAACCTGCGACATGAAGCCCACGCGCGTCTGGCCAACCTGGCCATCGGTATTCCACTGCACGATGTCCTTGTTCTCGATTGCAACATGCGGCTTCACGGATGCGATGGCGTAGAGCCCCTTGTCGTTCGAAGGGCCGTCGATATCGATGCCCATGGTTTTTCCGTCCAGGGAAAACGAGTGGCAATTGGCGCAGGTCGGCATATCTTTGAGAACCGTGCGGCTGGCGGGCTGGCGTATGTCGCGAATGCGCCAGTGAATCAGATGAATGGCCGAGGGCGGCAGAGGCTGCACGGTGCCGTTGGCTCCCGCCGATGGCATCAGGGGCACATCGCGATAAAAGATTGGCGCGCCAACCGGATCCTTCGAAGTGGTGAGGGAGATGCGCGCCGTGGACGAAGGCGCGTGAGAGACTCCGTAGCCTGTGATGATGACTGTGGCCGGCGCCTCGCGGGTGTGCGCCTGGATCGTGGACCATGTAGGTGCATCGGGCGTCCACGTCCACGAAGCCGCTTGTTGCGGAGTGAGTTTGGGCGGTTGGTTGGTTTCGGAGATGCACTCGCGATCGATGGCGCCAATCCGCAGGCGCTCCATTTTGGTTGCAATGTGAATGGGAGGAGTCTTGTCGGCAAACGCGATGTCGATATGCCAGGAGGCCGCAGCCGCATCGCGCCATAGAAACGTGGGTGGAGTGATGCCGGGCGGGAAGATGGAACCGTCTTCAGGGTAGTCGATGGAAATGGGCCACAGCGAAGTCTCGGCCGTCGCGGGTGCAGGGCTTTGCTCTTTGCCTAATACGCTGTTTCGGAAGGAGAGGAACAGGATCGGCGCGAGGGAAATGGCAAGAATCGCAAACAGGGGTAGAAATGCGCGCCTTGGCTTTTGCGGAACTTGTGAGCGAAGTTCGAGCACTTCAAATTCTCCCGGCGCCACGCTCGAGCTGTGACCCTCTTCCGCTTTACATCTTACCTAAGGTGAGATCGTACCCTGATACTCATTCAGGTCTATCGATCGGTTCGACAAGTACCCGAAGAAAGAAAAGGCCCGGGCAGCGCATGGCGCTGCCCGGGTCTTTCGTGTTGGTTAGAAGGTCAGTTTAAGAGCAGCCTGGCCTACACGCGGGGTGTTGGAAGTGCCACCGAAGCCGCCGTTGCCACCGTTGATTGCGCCAAAGGTGGAGTCGGTCGGAGTCATGTCCGGGTTGCTCATGATGGGGTGGTTGAACGCGTTGAAGAGCTCGAAGCGGAACTGGAGCTGATACCGCTCCAGGATCGACCAGTTCTTCATCAGTGACGAATCGACATTGAAGCTGGGAGCGCCATGGATGATGTCGCGGGCGCTGTTGCCGAAGGTGCCGTCATGACGGGCCACAAAGGCCTTCGGGTTGAAGTACTGTTTGGTCCACTGCGAGCGGCCTCCCTGGCGAACATTGAGCGGGACTCCCGGGACACGGTCGGCGCGGTCGCCATTGCATGCCTGCAGGCAGCCGCTGCCTTTGTTCGGCTCCGGAACAGCCTTGCCGTTAACTTGAGCGGTATAGATATTGCTGTTGCCGCCGCCAATGCTGAACGGAGCGCCAGACTGCCAGGTAGCGATCGGGCTGATCTCCCAACCGCCGAGGACTTCGCGCATGAGCAAGCTCTGCCCCTTCAACTCGGGGCTGCGGTAAACGAAGTTGCTCGTCCAGGTGAATGGAATACTGGCACTGGATTCGCCGCGGCTCCAGCGCAGATTCAGAGGATTGGTGATTCCGTTCTGACTGGCCGCGATGTTGGCGGAGCTGGCCACATCCATGGTCTTCTGCCAGGTGAAACTGGACTGCGCCTGGAGACCGTGCGACATGTGCCTCTGGAATGTGGTTTGCAGTGAGTGATAGTCGGCCGTGGCGCCGCTGTCGTATTCCAATAAGTCGCTGAAGTTGGAAGAATACGGAGCGACCGGAGCCGCGGCCAACTGCGGGATTGGGCAATTGGCGGATGTGAACGAGGTGCAGTAGCTATAGGCAGCGTAGTTGTCATCCTGCACGTAGCTCTGGTGATACGATTCGCTGCCCACGTAGGCGACACGGACCGCCATTGTATTGCTAAGCTGCTGCTCGACGGAGAAGTTCCAGGCCTGGGTCATGCCGGCCTTGAAGTTGCGGCCGAAGGATGCACCCAGGTTGACCGGTCCGGCAACAGCAGAGTTTGACGGCGGCTTGTAGCTTGGTGTGGCCCACGGAATTGTTGTTGGGAAGAGGCTGACGCCATTGGTCCCGAAGGTCGACGTGGCCCATGGATTGTGGAAGTTCATGTATCCGGCTACGGACTGACCGGTGTTCGGCGCGCACGCTGTAGTGGATCCGCCGGCGGAGCAAACGGCAGAAGACGACGGCGGGGGCGGGCCGATCACTGGAGCGAAGGGCGCGATGTCGACGACGTGGTTGTAGTCGGAGTAGGGTACCGGTCCGCTGAACAAACCGAAGGCTGCGTGGAAGGAGGTCTTCGGCAGTTCACTGGGCTGGTAGGCAACGCCGATGCGCGGCTCAAAGAAATACTTGCTGCTGGGCCGAAGTGCGGCGTCCATGCCAGGGTCGCCAGGGTAAATCAGGCCCTTCGGAGCGGCCGGGAAGATGATGCTCTGCTGATTGGCGACGAAGCCTGCGCCGCGGCCGCCGACAGAGATGGGCGCAAAGTCCGGATCCCAGCGCAAGCCCAATGTGAGTGTCATTCCGGGCTTCACGCGGAACTCGTCGTTGACGTAGGGATCGACTTGCCATCCCTGGATGTCGGCCAATTCGCCCGCTCCCTGCGTGAAACTGCTCATGTAACCGAGCAGCCAGTCGGAAACGCCATTGCCTGTGTAGCTGCTGCCGAAGTCGACGAGCGCGTCGGCCGGGTAGTTGGCCGCGTTTTCAACCGCCCTCTGGTGCTGGAGGTCGATGCCCGCCGAAATGGTGTGGCGGTGGATGGTCTTGATCAGAGTGTCGGAAACGCCTTCGGTGCCGCGCACTTCGTTCGAGGGCTCTGTCCAGCCGCCGTTCGCGGTGCCGAAGTATGCGCCTTCCATGTAGCAGACCGGCTCGGTGATGGAGATGTAACGCGACCAGCACATCTTCTTGTTGTTGTGGTCCACAACCGGCGTGCCGTTATGCGCGCTCTGCTGGGTCCAGAGGACGGTAACCGTGTTCACCGTGTTCGGATTCACTGTCCAGGTGTGCTGCATGATTTCGTTGAAGTACCACATATTCTCGCCGAAGGTCTGGTTCCAGGTGTTCAGGTTCAGAACGGAGAGAACGTTGCCGGGCGTGTCTCCGGCGGGCTGAACGAACTTGTCGATGAACGAGCGCACGCTCAGGCGCTGGGTCTTCGTTAGATCGTAGTCAACCCTGGCCGTGTACTCGGATACGTCAGTGTTCGCCAGGTTGGCCGATCCGTACAACATCTGCCCTTGAAGATTCTGGGCTCCGGAGGTCGGGGATCCGGTCCCTGAAGCGGCCGCTGTGTGCCCAGGCAGCCCATCATTGGTAACCTGCACGGCCACCGGATCAAGCCCGGCAGCGCCGCCGATGAGCTGGTTTGGCACGCCGTTCACGGTTTGAAATGGACCGTTCAACCAGCCGCAACTCGTCGTATGGTAGATGGGGTGACGTCGGGTCCAGTGCGACGCAATCGGCGCTGTGCGCATTCGCGTAGGTCGCGAGTCCGCTGAAGTCGCCGTCCATCATCTGCTGAGTGGGCGTCTGGGTCGAGTTATTCGAAGTCCCGGGTCCGCCGACGATGACGGTTCCCTGGTAGTTGAAGAAAAAGAACAGCTTGTTCTTGAGGGCCGGCGCGCCGACGATCGCCGCCAAACTGATTGCGCCTGAAAGTATCCTGTTGGTGGTTGCTCCAGTTCGGTGCATCGAAGTCGCCATTGCGCATGAATTCGAAGAGGCCGCCGTGCCACTCGTTTGTGCCGCTCCTGGTGGCCATGGAAACAACGCCGCCAGTGGAGAAGCCGTAAACGGCACTGAAGTTGTTGGAGATGAGGCGGAACTCCTGCGTGGCGTCGGGATTGGGCGTGGGCGAGTTGGAGCCCAGGTAGTTATCCATGTTGGAGACGCCGTCAATCATGTAATAGGTGCTGCCCGAGGCGGCCGCCATTGGAAGAGGCCGCAGCCTCGCCGGGGAACGAGAAGCCGGACTGCGCCCACATGATGCCTGCCTTGGTGGCATCGACGACGCCCGGCGCAAGCAAAGCCAGCGTGGAGGGGTCGCGTCCGTTCAGCGGCAATTCGCTCACCGATTGCTCGTTGACGGTCATGCCCAGTTCGGCCGACGTGGTGTTGATCAGCTCGGCATCGGCGGTGACGCTCACAACCTCGCCCGCGGCGCTGGCCACCTTCATGTGCACATTTTGAGTGGCATAGAGGTTGGCATTCATGACAATGCCTTTTTGCGCGTACGCGGCAAATCCTGGCGCCGCGATATTCAGCGAGTAAGCTGCCGGGCGGGACCAGCTTGAACTGGTAGACGCCAGTGGAGTCCGTTGTTGCCCGTCTGCACGAAGTTGGTGCCAACATTGGTAAGGGTGACGGTTGCACCTACGATAGCCGCTCCCGTGGGATCGGTAATCTGTCCTGTAAGGCTGCCGTTTGTGCCTTGCGAATAGACAAGCCCGCATGAGCACACGAGGCCAACGAATACAACGAGCAAAAGTGCCCGCAGTCCCTTTACGCCGATCAAATGCATGACCACCTCCTGAATGGTGTTTTTATGCGCATCTGAATTGATTTCATTGAGATCCAAAACCAGTCTTTGCTGTGAGTGAAATCGTTTTCAGTTATTGCCTTCCACGCCGCTGCCGCCCAGATCTCGCGTTCCGTACCCCAAAAGTCCATTACCGGAACGCAGCTTCGCAAATATCTGAGTCGCAACGAACCTTACGCTTGACCGGCAACGCTATGTATCCGCCAAAAGTAGGATTGGCCCAATTTATTTGTAGTTTGGCGAATGAAATGCAGAAAAACTCCCTGAATTGTTATGGTTGCAGCACGACGAGGGAGTTTCCGTCTTGGGACCCGATTGGCGTCCGTCTACCAGGTCATCGAGCCGGATCAGGGCACATCGAGCCGCGCGGGGGGAAGTTGGCGCACCAATAAATCTGTTGCGGCGACAGTTCTCAACGCTCACTCGATTCCGTGAGCACCTCGTTTCTCCGCAAGTCAACGCACTTAGCCTCCCGATCATTCCGACTATTGGCGGATGTTGCGCACCCGCGATTGCCTGTACACTTCTTTTCGCCTGCGCTTTTTGCGCAAGGGCTCCAAGTCCAGTCTTCTATACTTGGCACGGCTGAAGATGCAAATCCGCTGCTCCAAACCCGTCGACCAAATCAAGCGGAAGGAATCTGACTGCAGTGAGTGTGTGTTGAAGTGGTCTCAATTTGCTCACAGAAAAGGGTTTCTCTACATGTTGCCCAAGGCCTGCGCCGGCATTCTGCTCTGGGGAGTTTTCTCCGCTGCGGCCTTCGCAACCTGCACTGCTCCGCCAAAGATGAAGGCAGAACTTAAGGCCGGCCCGAGTGCTGAGAAATACGCTGGTCTCGGGACCTGGTTCGGAAATCAAAAGCAGTTTGCATGTGCCGCCGAAGCCTATGCATCCGCAGCCAAAATGCAGCCGGATTCAGAGGCGTATCAGTACATGTGGGGCCTGAGTGTCTATTCCGCCGGAGACGCAACCGGGGCGGAAGAACCCTTGCGTGCGGCGGCACGACTCAATTCGAGCGATGTCAGGCCGCATCTTGCCCTGGCCGCCGCACTCGACAAACTCAAGCGAACCGCCGATGCGGAGACCGAATGGCGGGCCGCGCTGGCCATTGACCCGGACTCGGAAACGGCGCTGGATGCGTTGTCGCAGGAACTGATCGACAACAAGGACTACATCGCAGTCGTGACGCTGCTGGGAAAGCCCGCAGAGACAAGAGTTCGCTCGGCAAAGCAAAGCCTCAACCTCGGGATTGCTTATGCAAGCACCGCCAGGCTGAACGATGCTTCGGAGGTACTGCGCGGAGGCCTGAACACTGCGCCTGATTCCCTTCCCCTGGCCGTGGAACTTGCGCTCGTGCTAAAACTGCTGAGCCGAGACGGCGAAGCCTACACGGTGCTCGAACTCGCGCTCCAACATCATCCCGGCGATCTGGATACGCAGCTTCTTTACTGCCGGATGCTGGTTTCCGGTCACTCAGACAAAGCGCCGCAGTTGGCGCATACATTATTATCGGCTCAACCCAACAACTGGGAAGTGCTCTATTTGAACTCCGTGCTTGAATCGGAGGACGGAGACTTCAAGCAAGCGCGCGTGCATCTTGAGCGGTCGGTTGCGTTGAATTCCGGCGACTCAAAATCTCAAAGGGCTCTTGGCGATGTGCTGTCGAAGCTCCAGGATCCGCAGGGCGCCAAAGAACATCTGGAGAAAGCGATTGCTCTTGGGGATGCATCCCCTGAAGTCCAGTATGAACTCGCGAAAGTGCTGCAAAGCCTGGGAGAGCGCCAAGCGGCAGAAGATCGGCTGCGCGTGTATCAGCGAGTGAAGAAGGCACAGGCAGATCGGGTTCAGGCCGCGGGCAACGCCGAGGTTGGCGACCAGGCGATGGCCGCGGGCGACGCGGTGAAGGCGGTGCAGCTCTATCGCGCGGCGCTTGCGACGGATCCCGATGAACCTCTGCTCTCTTACAAGCTTGCAAGGGCGCTGGATAAGACCAACGACCTGGTCAACGAGAAGGCTGCGCTCGAACGCGCCATTGAGTTGAATCCAAAATTGGCTGAGGCCCAGAACCAGATGGGCTATCTCTCGGCTCGCAGTGGCGACACGGCCGCGGCGGAGACTTATTTTCGCTCGGCGATCGACGCTTCCCCGTCGTATGTGGCCGCATGGATCAATCTCGCTGCAACTCAGGCCAGCGAGACCAAATGGCAGGATGCCTCGCAGGCCGTGGATCGCGCGCTCACAATCGACCCTGCGAATGCAGAAGCGCGGCAGCTCAAGCAGGCAATCCAGGCCGCGCAGACCAAGCCGTGAGGCCGGCGAAGCAACAGAACAGTTATGCTATGAGTGCTTCTGATTTCGAATCGAAGGACTCCCTTGGCGACTTTTGCCGGGCCCTTTTCTCGCGCGCTGCGGAGGAATGACTGCATTGCAGGAACTGATTTCCAGTGCACTCCATCGCTGGTCGCGTCGCCGCCTCTTGCAATCGATCCCCGGCGTCATTGCATCCGCAACGTTGCCTGCGCGTCTGCTTGGCGAGCCACCGGCGGCCAAAGCGCTCGCTCCCTTCTCGCAGTTTACCGACGTGGCTCTGGCAGCCGGGCTTACCAAGGTGATGCCATACGGCGAGGGCATCAAGGCCACCTACCTCACCGAGATCATGGGCGGGGGCTGCGCCTTCTTCGATTACGACAACGACGGCTGGATGGACGCCTTCATTCTGGGCGGCAGGCTTCTGAACAGCATTCCGGCCGGCGCCAGCAACCGTCTCTATCGCAACAATCGCGACGGCACGTTCACGGATGTGACCGAAGCGTCGGGACTGATGGATGCGGGCTGGGCCGTGGGTGTTTGCGTCGGCGACTACAACAACGACGGCTTTGAAGATCTCTTTCTCACTTACTTTGGACAGAATCGCCTGTACCGAAACAATGGCAATGGCACGTTTACCGATGTGACCGCCCAGGCCGGATTAGGCAGCAAGAACATTCGCTTCGGATCCGGATGCACTTTCGTTGACTACAACCGCGACGGCTGGCTCGATCTGTTCGTCTCGAATTACGCCGACGTCACCATCGAGACTCTGCCTACGCCGTCGCTTGAGCGGCCGAATTGCAACTTCGAGGGAGTGCCCGTCAATTGCGGCCCGAGCGGGCTTCCAGTGCCCACTCATCTGCTTTATCGCAACAACGGCGACGGCACATTTGCAGACGTATCGAAAGAGTCGGGCGTGAGCGCGATGCGCGGCTCCTATGGCCTGACCGCCGCTGCCTTCGACGTGGATGAAGATGGATGGCCTGACATATTTGTGGCATGCGACACCACGCCCAGCCTGCTGCTGATGAACAACCACGACGGCACCTTTCGCGACGAAGCTCTGTTGCGCGGCGTGGCGCTCAGCGACGATGGCAAGGAGATGGCCGGAATGGGCGTCGGAGTAGGCGACTACGACTGCGACGGCCACCTCGACATTGTGCGCACGCACTACATGAATCAGGCCACCGGCTTGTATCACAACGATGGAAAAGGTGAATTTGAGGATGTGACGACGCAAGCAGGGCTTATCCATGAGCGCCGTTTTGTGAGTTGGGGTGCGGGGCTGTTCGACCTGGATAACGACGGCTACCCGGATATCTTTCTTGTGACCGGGCAGGTGTATCCGGAGCTCGATGCGGTGAACCCCAGGTATCCACGCAAGGGGCCGCGCATCCTTTTCCGCAGTCGCGGCGACGGAACTTTTCAGCAGATCCCCGAAGAAAGCCAGGCCGCACTTAATGCACGCCACGTCAGCCGGGGATGCGCCTTCGGCGACTTTGACAATGATGGCGACCTCGACATTCTCATCATGAATCAGAACGAGCCGCCCTCGCTGCTACGCAACGACCAACCCCCTGGCAACCGCTGGATCAAAGTTCGCCTTCATGGAACCAAGAGCAATCGCAGCGCCATAGGTGCACGTGTAACTGTAAGGTACGGCGGCAAGGCGCAGGTGCAGGAGGTCATGAGTCAATCGAGTTACGTGTCTTCGAACGACCCGCGCCTGCATTTTGGTCTTGGGTCCGCGGAGGCCGTCGACATTGAAGTTCGCTGGCCGCTCGGACTCGTGGAGCAGCACAAGGCGGTCCAGGTCAATCGGCTCATCACGCTCAAGGAAGGTTCGGGAACGATTGATTCTCAGCCGCTGGTCCCGGCTTCGGCTGCCAGTCGCCGTTCCTGACGCCGTCAGATGGATGCGCTACTTCCGCGCGCTCTCTTCCTTATCTGTGCGGAACATGGCAATGGCCTCAATCTCGATGAGCAGTTCAGGCCGGCAAAGAATCGCTTGAATGCCGGTAGAAGCAGGCAGCGGATCGAGTCCCTGATCTTTGAAAAACGCTGTGCGCCCGGCGTTGAACACATCGTAGTCGCGCTCGATATCGCGCAGATAGCAGGTGGTGCGCACGACGTCGCGCCATGTGGCGCCTTCGCTGGCCAGCAGGCCTGTAATGTTTGAGAATGTGCGGCGAAGCTGCGCCGGAAAATCGCCGACATGAACGCTCTTGCCGTCCTCATCGATCGAGGCGGTGCCGGATATGAAAAGAATGGTTACGCCGCCGATATCGATTCTCATTCCGCGCGAGAACGAGCTGGGCTTTGCATAGGAATGAGCTTCGTTGAGCACTGTCCGATTGGTGATAGCGCGCTTGGCGATCGGCGCATGTCCAATTGCTTCCAAAATATCTCCGAGTTCATTCATGGGAATCTTTTCTCCTGATGCCTTCGTCGTCGTTGTCGTCCGCCGGAGTTGAAGGCAGCAGCCGATAGTCAAACCGATAAGAGTGCACCTGCTCGCCGGAGTCGAAGCGCGTGTTCCAGTTTAATTGGTAATCGAGCGAGTCCTTGTCATCGGGAAACTTTTCGCCGGGCGGATAAGGATACTTGCTCATGGCATGGAACGGCAGTTGCGCAACAGTAAACGGTGATGCGTCCCACCAGTCCATGTCTTTCACGTAGCCATTGGCGTAAAAGAAATAGTCGCGCTTCCAATGCTCCTTGAGCACTGGCAGATGCGTCAAGTCAAACTCCGCCGCAATCTCCTCGCCGGTGCCGAAGATGGCATAGCGATCGTCAATCCCCTTTACCAGCGCGGTCACATCGCCGTAGCGCGAGTAGTTGCCGCGCTCGTGCTGAAACGGTCCGGTCAGGCTAACGCGGTCATAATCGTAGTCGAGGTCGCCGGGACTTGCGCGTTCAATCTGGGTCGGGTAGCCGCGGAAATGAAGCGTGGCCAACGCCAAAGGAACGTCTGTAGAGCGTTCCTCTCCCGGTGCGTTATTGTCAATGAGCACCTGGTCCCAGTAAATCTCGAGATTTGTGACCAGCCGGATTTGCCGCGCGCCCGCAGGTAACTTGTCGCTCAGGTCGACTACGATTGTTCGCTCCAATCCCGCGGGAAAGCCGACATCGTCCGCGAATGCGCTTCCATGAACCATCGGGCAATTGCGTTTCAACGTAGGGCGATATCGGCTTTACTCCGGCCTGCCACGCGCCGTAGAGCGAAGTGGCGCTGAAGTAATTCACGTAGCCGGTCATTAACAGCCGCAGAGGCGCCGCCGGATTTACTTCGCCCAGATCGAGTGTGAGCGAATGCAGATTGGCGAAACCGTCGTAAGGAGACGGAGTGAACCCGCTCGCGAATTTGTGATCGCGCCTGCTCACCTGGTCAAGCACATCGCGGCCCTCTCCATCCCATGCGCCCGCCGGCAACCGCGCGCCCGAAGTTGCGATTACGCGCCCCGAAGCGAATGGCGGATCGTCGAGGAATCGCTCATCGGGATTCACTTCGACATTCTGCGGATGATCGACCGCGACCAGCCTCAACTGGTCGATGTAGTTTACCTCCTCCATCGGCTCCATGAAGCGCAGGCTGATTCTTCCATTCACGGGCGCAATCGTTTCTCCGTCAACCTTGATCCACTCGCGGGGATTGGGGATGTTGCGCCGCTCCGGCGTGAACCAGTGTCCCACTACTGCCGCGCCAATCACGTCGGTGACGAGCTGGTACTTGTGCCCGTTCCACGCAAAGAGCACCGGGCACGAACTCCCGCGGCGATCTGCTTCCTTCATCGCAATCGCCTCGGTGCGGGGCAGATCGATCTCGTCCTGGAGCACGCCGGTGGGCCAAAGGATGCGCAGCAGGTCGATGCCCTGCGCATCGCCAAGGCCAACCAGAATCTCGGGCGGCGCCTGCGTCTGGAAGCCCGAAGCACCTGCGAGTTCCCACTTCTGCCACTGTCCGTTGGCAAAGACCTCAACCTTCACGCCCAGTGCGGTCTTGTTATCGGCAAGGCCCGCGAGGTCGAGGCGGACAAAGTGATTTTTGTTCGCGCCCACATTCTTGAGCAGCACCGGCGGCGCATTCAACTGCGTCACGATCAAATCGGCGGCGCCATCACCGTCCAGATCGGCCGCAATCAACCCGCGCGGCGCCTGCAACGCGATCGTGTCCAGCCCCAGCGCATGGCTCGCGTCGGAAAAGCTGCCGTCGCCATTATCACGTAGCACGCTTACGCGCGGTCCGGCATTTGTCTCGACAATCGCAGCCAAGTCGATCCAGCCGTCGTTGTCGATATCGACCGCCGTCAAGCCCCACCCGCTTAGGGCGCCCTCGAGCGGCAACTCCACGCGATCAAAGCGCCGGCAACCGTGGTTGGGACATTCCTGATTGCGCCACAGCGTCAGGCCAGGCGCTTCCGCGTGCGTGACGGCGATATCCATCCACCCGTCTTTATTGAAATCGAACACGGCGATTCCCCTGGTTGCGGGCAGTTTCACGCCCTCGTAGAGCGGCTGCGTCGGATACTTGCCTTCCCGCGGATTGACGTAGATCAGCGGTGAGGCGCCATTGCCGGTCATAGCCAGGTCCACTGCGCGGTCATTGTTAAAGTCGGTCAGGATGGCCGCGGCTGTTGTGCCGCTTCCGCCCAATCCTGTCGGCTCGGTCCACTCTGTAAATGTCTTGTTCCCGTTGTTGCGCCACAGCACGTTCGGCGCGCCGCCGGGCTTCAGCGGCTCTCCCGTCAAAAGGAGATCCAGGTCGCCGTCGTGGTCGTAATCGACAAACGTAATGCCCGACGGGCGATTGCGCGCCGCCAGTCCAGCCCCAGCAGTGACATCTTCAAACTTTCCATGTCCGAGGTTGCGGAACAATAGCACTGCATCGTCGAGCGCCACTGCCAGGTCATCGAAACCGTCGCCGTCAAAATCGCCGACCGCACAGGCCACGGCGCGGCCTTTCGCCTTCAGGCCCGTTCCCGCTAGATCCAGATCGATGAACTGCCCCTTTCCCTGGTTGTGAAGCACGCGAATGGCGTTTTCGCCCGACTGCATCAGCACCAGGTCCATGCGGCCTTCGCCAGTCACGTCCATCATGCAGGCGCCGCCGGTGGTGGTGAACGCAGGCGCGCCGGGCTTTGATTTTGAGGCTTCGGGAAGCAACGGCCGAGCCTCCAGCCGCACCGGAATCATCGGTTTCATGGATCTTCCCAACACTTCGACCGGCGTCACGGTCGAGTAGTGCCCCTGCTCGCCATAACTCAAGCCGATCGGCGCGCCAATCTTGGTGCCGGTCAGGTGCTGGAAGCGCTGAAAGTGGGCTTTTGCCTCCGCCGTTTGCCCGGAGCGCTGCAGTGATCGTGCCGTCGCGAACTCGGCAGATGCGTGCAGCGGATCGATCTCCAGCGCCTTTGCCAAAACCTGAATGGCCTTGTCGTATTGCTTCATCTCCTGGTAGCAGACGCCTTCAAAATAATAGGAGTCCGCGTCTCTCGGATCGAATTTTACCGCTTGCTGAAAGCTGCCAAGCGCCGTTTCCAACTCGTTGCCAGCGCGTTGGGCAAGTCCCAGGTTGTACCACGCCTGGGGATTTTTCGGGTCCAGAACAATCGCCTGCTGGAGCGCCGTCTTGGCCTCGTCCAGCTTTTGCAGGGTCAGCAGCGCAATACCGTCATTGATTGCGGCTTGCGCAAGCTTTGGATCCTTCTTGAACGCATCGGCAAAACTGTCCGCCGCTTTTTCGGTAAGCTGCTGGCCCATCTGCGCGACGCCGCGATTGTTGAGCCTTACTGCTTCGGCGTCAAAATGCGCCTGCGCACCTCCCACTGTTGCGGCCGCCATCAAAAGAACGGAGGCCACCCGCTCAACCATTCGCATAAGTCCCTTTCCCTGCGTGTCTCGTTCGGCACGAGCCCAAAAGCGCGCGCAACCAAACAGTAGTATATGGGACCGCCAAATTGAATCGCATCCTATTAAGGAGGGACTCTTCGATCGGGAGGTTGCCGGAGACGTGAACAGCCGGCGCCAACTGCCGCCTCCGCCTCCACCTATTGATGGACCGAAGGCTCATTCTTATAGCTCAAGACAATGCATCGATCTGCCTGTAGCTTGTAAATACCTCCTGAATTGCGAACAAGGTTCGACTTTCGGGCGGCCGCATATTCGCAGTGCGCCGCCCGATTCATTTTTAGAGCGCCTTTGCCGCCCCGCCTTTCAAGACGTTTCGCAAAAATCGCCAACAGAAAAGGGCGCGCTATCTCTTCGCCTTGTCGCGGCAGGAGCGCAGATAGGCCAACAGATCTTCAAGTTCGGCATCTTCAAGAACCTGCCCAAAGGCAGGCATAATCTTGCTGCCCTCCATAATCTGTTTCCGCATCTGCACTTCAGTCAGTCTTCTACCCACGCCGGAGAGGTCGGGGCCTTTGTTGCCGCCGGAGCCGCGGATGGTGTGGCAATGCAGGCATCCGCTATCGGTAAAGACCTTTGCGCCGCGCACCCGTTGATCGCGCGGCGACGCAAAGCTCGCGGTGAGCGACGCCAGCGCTACCGCAACGATCAATAGCCGAAACTTCATGGAGCGCCCGCTCCGCCGCTACCCCTGCCATCCTCTCCGGACGGCGCGCCATGCGTGTGCCAGGGCACACTCTCTGACGTAATCTCCGGATGCTTCCGTAGATACTCGAGCGCGTAGGTGCTGGCAGTGGGGTCGTCTTTCTGGTCCGCAAATGCGATTGCCTCGCGAGCGGCCTGCTCCTTCATGCCCAGGCGGCGGTAGACGATGGAGAGAATGTAGTGCGCCGCCAGGTCGTCGGGATCGATCGACTGCAGCGTCTCGTATTCGCCCCTGGCCCGGTCATAGTTGTGTTGCTGATAGAACGAGAAGCCAAGCTCGCGATGGGCGTCGCGGGAACGCGGATATTGGGCCACAACCTCGGTGAGATCGCCGATGGCCGCATCCAGTCTGCCTTGCGTCCGCTCGACCAGCGCAAGGTAGTAAAGCGCGCGCGCATTGCGCGGAGAGAGTTGGAGCGCCTTTTCAAGGTTGGCGCGCGCGGCGTCGTAGCGTTCCCACTGAAAGTTGGCAATTGCAATGTTGGTGAATGCGTCGGCATAGTCTGGGCGCATGGCGGCAACCTGCTCAAACGCGCGCGCACTCTCGGCGTACTGTTGCGCGTCCAGCATGGCAATGCCGTAGTTGTTCCAACGCATCCACTCCGCGTTATCGTCGGGGTCGGGCGGTGCGGCGGCATTATGCCCAAGCGGGAGCGATCGCGTACGCGAAGCCATCTCAACCACCGGCATATCGTAGTGCTTGCCCAAGCCGAAGTCGATGAAGTGCTGGTTGAAGCGGCGGTAGTTGACCCTGGCGGTAATGCTGATCGGCCCGGCGGCGTCGGCGGGCACCTTGAACTCGTAGCGCACAATCTGCGAACGGCCCGATTGGATGGTGTTGTTGAACGCGACCACCCTGGTATCCCACACCTGGTGCAGATCGTTCAATCCGCCCTGTGCGTTCACCAGCCGGTTGGTAAAACTGTGCGCATTCGGGTCGAGATCGCCCCCCGGCATCAACCCGCCGGAGTGCGTCAACGTGCGGCCCTTCGCATCCTTGGCCTCGAACTCGACCCAGCTCTCGTAAAAGTCCCGCTGCTCCGGGACAAGGCTATGCGCGATGCCCTTGTTTTGAATTACGACCGATGCGGTGAGTACGTCTCCGGCCGCGACATCGAAAGGCTCACTCCCGAGCGGCGCAACGATTTTGCCGCCATTGCGCTCGATCCCGAAGATATCCACATTCAAGGCCCCGTTGCGCAGAAAAGCGATTGTCTTCTCCATCTGCGCATCGTAGCCGTAATACTTGGCGATCACCGTATTGGCGCCCAGCCAGCGATGCGAGGCCAGCTTGCCATCCCTGGCTCCGTAATCGGGCAACTGGATATCTTCCTGCTTCATGTGGCAGGTCTGGCAAGTGGACACGCTGATCTTTCACGTAAAACGGAAGCGGTGACTCTTTGGCAAAAGACGAGAGCTGCCATTCGTCGGAGAGAAAGATCGCACGCTGCCATTTGTAATCGTTCAACTGCCTGGGCAACGCCGCCTTGTGGCAAACGGAACAGAAATCGCTGGTGCGGTAGAAATCCTTCATCACCGCTTTTGAGTGGCGGTCGAGATGTGCCAGAATCTCCTTGTCCGATACCTCGCCATACACCGGCTTGCCGTCGGCATCCACCATTACCGCCGGCTGGCCCGAGCACATAGCTCCCCGTTCCGCGCGCGTCCACCTTCTGGATTGCATGGCACACCGAGCAGGTCACGCCATCCTGGTCGAACTTGCGATTCACTGGAGAGTTCTCGGTCATCGCGCCGGAGGTCAGTGCGATGGGGTTGTGGCATCCCTCGCAATGGCGCGCAAACTCAATTCCCTTTCCATTGATCAGCAGGTTGACATTCTTCACATACCAGGGAGCGCGGAAGGAGTTCGCATGGGCGCTCTGGCGCCACTCGGCGTGCGCCTCCTGATGGCAATGGCCGCAGTACTTTGGCCGTAGGAAAGCTCTTGGGATCGATGAACTCGCCGGTGTCGGTCTGGGCATTGGAGGGCAGAAACGGCTTATCCGCTCCGAAGCGATAGTTGTAGTGTCAGCTGACTGTCTGCGAATACGCAGATCGTGCCGCGGCGTTGGCGTCCTCAGCCGCATGGGCCGGTTCGGCCCGCCACGCGAGCAAGCAGCAGGCAGTCGCAACGGCAACGGCACAAACGAGTGTCTCAACGCGATTGCGACTCGATTGGTCTTCATTGGGTTTTGACCTCCTGCGTTGAGTGGGAAGAACCTCCACCGATTGCACTGGAACGGTGACCGCGAATTTTACGGCCGCGTTCCCTGGCCTTCCGTAAGGGTTACTATGCGATCAATCTGCGGAGCGGGGAAATGCTCCTTTTGGCCGCTCGGCCAATGCACTTCAATGTCATCGATGGCCGTAGCCTCGCCTAGCCCAAAGTGCAGCCGCGGATCGCTCGTCGAGGCATAACTGCCCCCGGAGACAACATCTGCCTCGCTGGCGCATCTTGTTCGCGGTAAGATAGACAGTAGCGCCAACAGCATCGCGCGGGCTTTTCGCTCCGCCGACCAGCTTCAACTCAATCCAATGGTTCTTGTCCGGCGAAACGTTGCGGAGCAGCGCCGGAACGCCATCCATTACATTGATGACCACATCGAGCTTGCCGTCGTTAAACAGGTCGCCCACCGCCAGACCGCGGCCCGCGTATGTCTTGCCCGAGCCCGGTTCCCTCGACGGCGGGCATCAGCTCGAATTTCTTGCCGCCAATATTGTGAAACAGCAGCGGCCGCTCCGCAAACGAGGTTCCCCATGGCATCCGATCCACGACAGGATAGACATGACCATTCGCAATGATCAGGTCCTTCCAGCCATCGTTGTCGTAGTCGAGAAAGGCCGTGCCCCAACCGAGAAACGGCACGGTCGATTTCGGCAATTCCCAGCTGATAGCTGATATCGGTAAAGTTCGCATCGCCATCGTTGCGATAGAGCGGATCGTAATCGTCTGAAAACGTCGTGTTGAAGACGATCGACCAGGCCGTTGTTCTGGTAGTCGCCGGCTGCGATGCCCATGGTGGCTGTCTCCCGGCCGTTCTCGTTCAGCGCAAAGCCGGAGGCATAGCTGACATCTTCAAATGTTCCGTCGCCCTTGTTGAGATAGAGATAATTCGGAGTCGAGTCATTGCCTACCAGCAGGTCAGGCTTGCCATCGTTGTTCACATCGATGAAGACCGACGTCAAGCCCGTAGTAACCGGTCGCATCGGCCACGCCCGCCTTCTCGCTTACATCCGTAAATGTCCCATCGCCGTTGTTATGGAACAGATGATCCGGCTCGCCCTTCAGTCCCCTCGGCCCGCACATCACGTTCTCGCCGCGAAACTGGCAAAAGCTGTATGAAACGCCCTTGTCGCCCGAGGCCGGCGGATTCGCCATGTCGTAGTGAACGTAGCCGGGAACAAACAGATCCAGGCGTCCATCGCCGTCATAGTCTCCCCAGGTGGCTCCGGTCGACCAGTTGCCAAGCGCAACGCCGGCCTTTTCGGCCACATCGGTAAACGTTCCATCGTGATTGTTGTGGTAGAGCCGGTTCTTGCCGAAGTTTGTCACGTAGATATCCGGCCAGCCGTCGTTGTCGTAGTCCGCAATGGCGACGCCCACGCCCCATCGATCGTTGGTCACGCCGGCCTTCTCAGCTACATCGGTGAATGTGCCGTCGTGATTGTTGTGAAACAGCGCGGCCTTGGGCGGTGATCGCCTTGCCTGCAACCGCGTCATAGGTCGAGCCGTTGACGAGATAGATATCGAGCCAGCCGTCATTGTCATAGTCGAGCAGGCCCACGCCCGAGCCATTTGCCTCGATAATGAACTTCTTCTCCGGCGTGCCCATCACATGCTTCCAATTCGTCAAGCCGGCCTGGCGGGCAATGTCTTCGAACAGGACCGGACCATCTTTGACGAATCCGCCGGCGGTGATCGGCCGGTGCTCCTTGTCGAGCACGGCCGCGTGCGCGCCTCCGGTGTTGACTCCGCCAACAGCCGGCGCCTGTCCGCCTTCGCGTGGCTTGTCAGACTGCGTATCGGCAGCGTGGGAGTCCGGCGTGGTGGACTGAGCGACGCTGCGGTTCGGCGCGGCAGCCAGCGCAGCGCAGAGGAGCGCCGTGGCAAATCTACAGATTGAAATCAGTCTGGCGAATGGTCGAACCCCGCCTTTGCCTGTCACCGGCGCTTCGGAATCCAGGGAACGTGAAGCCAGAAGTTGCCGGGGAAGCGACAAGATCATGAAGTCTCCGAACGAATTCCTCATAACCATAAATCATTTGGCTAGTGTTCAGGCTCAACCTTTTGGTGGATGCGCCTTGGCGGCCGCGCAGGCCGTTGTTGTCGAAATGCCAACTCGCGGCAGAATCCGATATACTCCGGCTTGCAGCAGATATCGGGCAAGGAGGCTTCATGATGCACAGCTCAGGGATTCTTGAAGTTGGCAGCGGCTGGAATGCTGGCTGCGGCGATGATGTTCACACCGGGATCAGCTCGGGCCCAGAACGCCGGACAAACGCTCAAGCAGGCGGATATTGTGAAACTGCTGCCTGCTAGCGTTTTTTATCGCGGGCAATCGGCAACGACGCAGTTGCGCAACTCCGGCGGCGTCAAGTTTGACGATGGATTCTTACGTGCTTGTCACCCTTGTGGACACCAGCGGCTACTCCACCGGTGTCGCGGCCAAGTACCAGGCTTACTTCATCACCGAGGTCCCCATCAAAGTAGGTGGCCGGAACCTGCCCGCAGGAGCCTACGGCGTGGGCTTCATTGCCGACAACAAATTCGTAGTGACCGACGTGGGCGCGCACGATGTGCTGACCGTGAACTCGGCCACCGACGAAGGAGCTCAAGCGGCCCGTGCCTTTGCAGGTGCTCTCCGATCCGGCTGGAGGCTTCCGGCTCTACGACGGTCGCAAGTATGTTGTCATCAGCAGGTAATTGCGTCCGTTGAGGCCTGCAACAGGCTCTTCGGAAGCTTTTCCGGAATTGAATTCGGCGGGCTGCCCCTGGCACAGGCAGCCTTCCGGACTCACTTCTTCGCCAACTCCCCCGTATCGAGGAAACTCCATCCGGAAATCAAGCTTCCGGAGGCCAGCAGATCTCTTACCTTTTCCGGATTGGCCCCAGCGCGCGCTACAGCCTTTCTGAGCAAGTCCAGCGCCACCTCAGGCCTGGTCGCTGCAGGCAGCCGGAAGATCCACGGAACATTCGCGGACGTCAGCGACTTGTCGTCGCTCAAGGCAATCACCGGGACGAAGCTTTTCAGCGCCAACTGTTCCGACAAGTGACTCGCGTCGCGATCGAGCGCCACAATAGCAATCGCATGTTCGTCCATGAGCGCCTGAACCAACTGGCTTGAGGCCGCGCCCCAGTTTTGCTTGCTATCGATCGGCAATACTGTCCATGCACGCCCATCGTTCGCGGCAGCGCTCAGTTCCGACGTCACCTCCTGAGACCGCGCGATCGCTTCCGCTCCGGGACCGAAGAGAACTACTCGCACGGGACCTGCCGGCACGTTCGCGCCGCGCGGGCCGGCAAAACCAACTCCATCCTCTCCCACTTTCGCATAGGGCGTTGGCGGTGCAGCAGCCTTCTTTTCCATCGTCGCCAAACGGTAGGTAATCTCTCCGTTGTGCACCGTGCCCATATACATCGGTGCCACGTTCTTCTGGTTGGGGTCGAAGATCATCGGGCCCGTTACGCCGTCGTATTGCTCGATATCGGCAAGCGCATCGTGAATGCGCGCGCGATTCAGGCCGGCTTTGCAGATCGAGTCCAGCAGCGCGCTCATCGCGTCATAGGCAAGCGCGGCAAACTGCTCCGGCTTCTCGTGAAACCTATCCTCAAAGCGGCGATTGAAATCGATCCACATTGGATCGTCGCGATTGGGATTGTACGGAAAAACCGCCTCGAATCCCTCCGCGGCCGGCCCAGCCTCTTTGAGCAATTCGGGCCCCAGCGTCCGATATGATCCGAAGACGCGTTGCTTCATTCCCAGGCTGCGCATCTGCTTCAGGATCCGTCCTGCCGGAACCTCATCGGCCCAAAGAACAATCGCGTCGGTTCGCGAATCCTGAATCACTTTCAACTGTCGGGTAAAATCCTCGTCGCCTGGAAGGAACTTCTGCTCGATTACGACTGGATGCCCAAGGCGCCGCGAAGCATCGCGAAACTTGATCACTCCAAAGCGGCCGTAGCGGCTGTTCACGCGCAGCAGCGCCACGCGCTTCAAACCGAGCTCGCTGAAAATGTGGCGGGCCAACGTAAGACACTGCACCCGGTCGTCCTGAAGATCGGTGAAGTACCAGGGAATATACGTCTCGGGAATCGTGGGATCGGTCGACGCCGAGTTGACGATCGGTATCTCCGCCTTGAGCGCCACTCGAAGCGCGATATGCGTCGAGTCGGAACTGATGGAACCGAAGATCGCCCAGTCCTGATCGTCGTAGACCATCTTCACCACTTCATTCGACGCCGAGCCCCAGATCGTCGGATCGGTTGACCGGTCGTCGCCGTACATTGCCTTCGCCTGCCAGTTGTCGTAGTCGTTGTGCAGCATCAGCTTGAACGGCTTGCCCCCGTAGCCGCCGCGGGCATTGGCCTCATCCACGGCCAACTCGGCGCCATGCAACATGCGCAGTCCAAATATCTGCTCCGGACTGTGCTCGATTGGCCCGAAGAATCCAATGCGCACCTCGGTCAGATTTTTTGGCTCCGGTAAGTCGCGCGCCGCACCTGTGTAGATATTGGGATGAACGTAATTCAGATCATACGGCGAAGCGAATTTCACATAGGGGCTCAGATCAGCCGGTTCACCGGCATAGGGAGCCACAGCCCGATCCGGCGGCGGCCCCGGCGGATGTGCCCCGCATTCGCACACGTGCGCGACCTTGCGCACAGGCTGGATTGCGTTGCCACCGTTTGCCTGCCCGGCGGCATGCAACATTCCGGCCACGGCAAACAGGCCCGCCGCGGCCCGCAACAATTGGGGGCGATTCATTACGATTCCCGCTCCGCCTTCGTCTGATCGGTGCGAAACATCGCAATGGCCTCGATCTCGATCAAGAGCTCAGGCCGGCAAAGAATGGCCTGGATGCCGGTCGAAGCGGGCAACGGATCGAGCCCCTCCTCCGCGTAAAATGCTGTCCGCTCTTCGTTGAATGCTTCGTAGTCGCGCTCGATGTCGCGCAGATAGCAGGTTGTCCGCACAATGTCGTCCCACGTACAGCCCTCGCTGGCCAGCAGTCCGGAGATGTTGGCGAAAGTGCGGCGCATCTGTGCGCGAAAGTCGCCAATGTGCACACTTACGCCGTTCTCGTCGATCGATGCGGTCCCTGAAATAAGAAGAATCGTAATGCCGTTCAGGTCGATCCGCATGCCGCGCGAAAACGAACTTGGCTTGGAGTACGCAAACGCTTCGTTCAGTACTCCGTGGTTGGTAACCGCGCGCTTGTTGATCGGCGCGTGAGCAATGGTTTCGAGTAAGTCTGCAAATGCATTCATCGCGGTAACTCCTTCTTTCCTGTTGAAGTGCCCTGTTGCTGCAGGATTCCGTGGCTCAACCCTTTGGCGGTCGCGACCCAGATATCGCCGCCATCCAAGTCAATTCCGAGGATGTAGTTGTGTGCCGGCGCGGTGGTCACCGCGACCTGCGTCGTCTTCGCCTGCGCGTCGCGCACCATCATCTCCGGCTTTCCCGTGGTTAAAGAAGGCCGATAAACGGCCCAGTTCGCGCCGTCATAGTAGGCCAGTCCCTTGTCGGTGCAGAACCAGGCGCGATTGGCGTCCACGCCCTTCACAAAGTTGGTGAAGTTCGAAGGCAGGCCGCTGTCTTTGGTGAGGAAGTTGTGCCAGTACCGGCCGTCGTAGCGGCTGTCACCAAAATAGGTCGAAGCCCATACTATGTTGTCGACGTAGCTGACCGATGAAACAATTTCGTGAATCAGCCCCTGGTCTTTGAAGAGCACCAGTTCATTTTCGCTGTCCGGATCTTCGTACTTGTCCCAGCGTCCGGTCTTCTGGTCTAACTCAAGCAGGCCACTTCCCCAGACGGCAAAGTAGACTTTCCCAGGACTCGCTGAAACGCCGTAGACCCAGATCTCAACCATTGGCGTGTTCCGCTCGTTATAGAGAGACCATTGCCCGGTGCGCAAATCGAGGCGGCACGCACCCGCGGCCGTCGCCACCCAAACATTCTCACCTTCTACCGAGACCCCATAAACCACGTCGTTGCTCAGCCCTGAGTTCAACTGAGTGTAGCTTACGATCCGTCCGGCGGAGACTCGGCTCAGTCCGCCCATCGTTCCCGCCCACACATCCCCGGTGCGTTTATCCAGCGCCAGCGACAGCACCGCCCGATGCGCCAGGCCATCTTTCGTGGTGAACGTCTTCCACTGGTGTTTCTCGTAAAGCGCCAGCCCGTTTTCGGTGCCCGCCCACACGCGTTCTCCATCCACCAACACCGCGAACACGTGGTTGTCCGGCAGTCCGTTCGCCGTGGTGAAGTTCTCAAAACGAAATCGCGGCATCTGTGGCGGCGCCGCAAACGCCAACGTACCGGCGGCCAGAAACACTGCGATCATGCCTATCTTCTTCATCGCGTCCTCAGGTACTCGATCAGGTCGTTCAACTCATCTTTGGTCAGATCGTTTGTCCGCCCATGCTTGTCTTCGGGGTTATAGATTGTCCAGATCTCTTCCAGAGTGCGCGCCGAGCCATCGTGAAGGTAGGGCGCCGTCAGCGCGATGTTGGTCAACTGCGGCGTATCCAGCTTGCCCGTGTTGTCCGTAGGCTTGCGCGTGCCGACGTCAAACGATTTCTGGCTCGTGCCCTTCGCCCCGCTGTGGCAATAGGAGCAGCGATTCTCCAAAGGAATCGACCTGCCGAACTTGTCCACATCGCGCACGAAAATTTCTTTGCCTCGCTCCTGTGCCTCGCTGAGTTGATGGTCGGGGAGCCGCCAGCGATTAGGCCGCGAGGGAAGATGCAGGACATAAAAGGCCAAATCGGCAAGCGTAAGGTCATCGTAGTTTTCCGAGCGCCAGAAGTACTTCTCCGTGCGCGGTCCGCACTCCGTAGGGAGGTTCGGATTGCCGCCGTTCCACTTGAAGGGTTCCGTACCCTTCAAGTCCTCGATGAGCCGGTTATCAACAATATCGCGACCGAAACCGTCGGGCTCCAGGTCCCATGTAAGGCCATCGAAGGTGGAGTCAATGTGGCAACTCGCACAGCCAATCTGTCCTTGAAACGAGTAACGCGCGGAATAGAAGGTTTGCTCGCCGCGCCGCAGTGGGCTCACCTTCCCCGGACCTGCAAGCGCGATGGTGACGGATACGCGGTTACTGCGCGTATCGATCACGCTGATCGAGTCCTCGAGCCGGTTGGCGACAAACAATCTGCGCCCGTCGCTGCTGAATGCGAGCCCACGCGGATTGTGCCCCACGGAAATGCGCGCCGTTACATAGTTGCCGCTTGCTGAAAGATCATTTGCAAAGGAACCTGATTCCGGGCGCGGCCGCGAATGAATGAAATGCAACAGCCGCTGCACGTCGATCGCGATCACGCACTCCGAGCCGCCGGCCGTGACATAGAGCCGCGACTTGTCCGCCGAAATGGCGACGCCGAAAGGCTGCGATGCGTAACGGTCCAGTTCATCCAGAGGAACTTCGACAGGCTTGCCCACATCCGCGCCAAACAAGGTAAGCGTATAAGCAAATGCGCCTCCGTGCTCGAGGTGCGCCAGGGGCACAAGGTTCTTGGGATGGTACCCGGCCACCGCGCCGAGACGGCCGTCCGTAGAAAACGCCGTGTGAAACACGCCCGCAATCGCGTGCAGTGGAATCCTGTCGACAGTTACCGCGCGCGCCGCATCGATAATTGTGATCTCGGACTCTGGCACGGTACGATTCTCGAGCCCTGTGCGCGTTGGCGATGAATTCGGGTAGACATGCGTTACATAGATACGATCGCCTTTCGGCGAAAGAGTCAGATAACTCGCCCCGCGCCCAGCCAGCAATCGCTTCTCCTCGGCGCCCGTGCGCGCATCGAGCACCGCAACATCGTTGGAGATGCGATTGGCCACAAAGATCCACTTGCCTGCCTTGTCGGCGACAACGCCCGAAGGTTCAGCACCCACCGGCCACGTTGCCGCCACTTTTAGCGTTCGCGTATCGATAACCGAGAGCGTGTCGTCCCAGGAGTTGGTCACATAGAGCTGGTCTCCGCCGGCCGAAAGCGACATGCCGCGCGGCACCCTTCCGACTGCAATTATTTTGATTACCGAATAATTGCCCGCGTCAAGAATGCGCACTTCCTCGCTTTGCTGGCAGAGCACATAAAGCCGCGCGCCGTCGGTTGAAGGCACGATTTCCAGCGGGGAAGCATATTCGACCTGCTCCGCAGAACGCTCGCGCACGACCGCATGGACGGGCCGATCCATGGCCATCCATAGCGCCAATCCGGACAGAAGCGCTGCGCAAACACTCAACGCCGCTGCCCTTCCTGCCCGAACTGAGTTTGCTTCACGCCCGCACATTCTGCGCTGTCTCCCTGCTATTGGCTCTAGTTCGGTTCCTTAACCGTCAGCACCTGGTCCACATCGAGCTTCTCCAAAACCTGCTCGCGACCGCTGGGCCAGTGAACAATCAACTTGTCAACCTTCGACGCGGCACCCAACCCGAAGTGCAGTCGGTCGTCGTTCTGCGAAAGATATCCGGAACCGGCCACTCGTTCGGCAGTCTCGCGCTTGCCTCCCGCAAGCACTTCAACCCGCGCGCCAATGCCATCGCGATTGCTTTTTGTTCCCACGAGCTTGATCGCAATCCAATGCCCAGTCGCAGTTGAGATGTTATGCACCAACGTCCCGCGCGCGCCCAGGTTCACAACGAACGCATCCATCTTGCCGTCGTTGTCATAGTCGGCGAAGCAGGCGCCGCGGGCCACCGTGCGCTCGCTCAACACGGCGCCGGCATCGCGGGAAACATCCTGGAACTGCCCGCTTCCGAGCCCGCGAAAGAGCGTGTGCTCCTGCGGAATCAGGTGAATCAGCCCGCCATGAAAAATCAATATGTCCAGGAAACCGTCGTTGTCGAAATCGTAAATACCCGTTCCCCAACTCACGTATTGCGCGTTGGCCTGCGAGACACCGTTCGACGCTCCCATGTCATCGAAGTTCAGCTTGCCGGTGTTATGCAGGAGCCGGTTATAGTGCCCGTCGCTTACCCAAAGATCCAGAACGCCCCTGCCTTCGAGATCGGCAAAGACCGGCCCCATCGACGATGTGGACTCGCCATTCTGTCCATAGGCCGTGTTCGTATCGTTGCCAATCTCTTCGAATGTTCCATCGTGCTTGTTGTGGAAGAGAAAGTTCTCGGTCCGATCGTTGGCCACGTAGATGTCATCCCAGCCATCGTTGTCAAAATCCGCCGCGGTCACGCCCATGGTCCGGCCAACAAAGGCGCCGATTCCCGACTTGTCGGTTATATCGGTAAATGTCCCGTCGCAGTTGTTATGAAATAGCTTGTTGGTCTCGCCCGCGTAATCCAACGGTCCCGGATAATTATCTGCCGCATAAAATGCGTGGTATTTTGGATCGAACTTGACGTAGCGCCCCACGAACAAATCGACGCAGCCATCTTTGTCATAATCGAGCCACGTGGAACTGATGGCCCAGCCATCAACCTTGACGCCCGCCTTCTCCGTGACATCTGTGAAGTGGCCGTTGCCGTCGTTGTGATAGAGAATCGTCTTTCCGTAGCCGGTTACAAGCAGGTCGACAAATCCGTCGTTATCATAGTCCGCCGCCGTTACCGCAACCGAGTACATCTCAGGGTTCAGTCCCGCCTTCTCCGTAACGTCGGTAAATGTGCCGTTGCCGTTGTTTCGATAAAGACGGTTGTGCGGCGGTGTCGCCGGTTTCTCCAGTAGCGGATATGGATGCATCGAGTCGTCGAGCGGACGGCCGTTCACAACGTAGAGATCGGGCAGCCCATCGTTGTTATAGTCAAACCAGACGCAACCCGCGCCCGTCCCCTCCAGCAGCGAACCCAACTTGCGCGAGCCGTAGCTGTGCTCAAAGTGAATGCCTGCCTTATCGGAGGCGTCCTCAAATCGAATAGCCGGCTGCTTCGGGGCCAACGCAGTTACAGCCTGAGAGAGCGACGGAGCTGCCAAAGGCGCTGACTTCGCCTGCGAAGCCGTCTGCGCCGCGCCAACGGCTATAACAAACAAGAATGGAAAAAAGCGAATCATCATGTCATTTGCCCCCGGCCTTCGCGCCAGGCGCGCCGTTCGCGCCCGTCATGTCCACCGGCGTGGTGGTCCGCAGCAGCACAGCCGGCACTCGATTCTCCGACGCGCGTTCCGGCCCGGTGTGACAGCCAATGCAGATGCGCTGCTCGCCGCTGCGCACCCAGAACCACCCCGCCTCTTTGCGTACCACCGCACCCGAAGCGCTGAGCAACGACAAGCGAATCGGCCTATCGCCGGGAACCTGGACAAAAAAAGACCCATCGGCCTCAATCGGCGCGGATCCGGTAACAATGGGAAGCCCCTGAGCATCCAGCGTCTCCAGCCGCACAGTTGCGGGCGCATTCTTGAGATCGCCCAGGCGCGACAGGCGCGCGTCCAACACCAGCAGGTTAGCGTAGTGCCAATCGTGCAGCCCCGATGGGTGGTGACGAGGCCGTATGCGCTCCGCAACTAGGACCGGTTCCACAATGTCCTCTCCCTTCGCGGCCAACACGGTTTGCATTGAGGCCGCGCCGGGCTTCCACAACTTAAGTGCGTAGTGCAGACCGGCGGAGGCACGCGCGCTCACCAGCCAATCTCCTTGAGCGGTCTCGGCGATCGCGCCAGCATAGTCGCCGCGCGGCGCGTTCACCTGAACCTCGTGCGCAAACGGCGATGCGAACTTCGCGAGGTTCGCGCCGTGCGTAAACACCACATCGCCGGACTCCAACTGCCGACCACCCCAGCGCGCAACTCCATGGTCGCAGCGAACCGATTCGACACCCGAACCGTCGGAGTACACGAGAAACAGCTCCGGCGTCGTCCCGGAACCGAGCGGAAAACCCGCCTCAAACAGGATGCGCCCATCCGCGAGAACGTCTGCCGGCACAGCGCTTCTCGTCATGTATGAGAGCTGAATCAATGTCGAAGCCGCATTCGAGTCAACGGGCGCCAGCGGCGAAAAAGAATCGTTTCCCGCGACCTCCAGTTCGAATCCATGCGGCATTCGCTGTGCATAGACGAGGCGTCCAGCCGGCAGATAGAATGGCCGAATCGCATCGCCCGGACCCGCGATCAGCCGCCTCAGGCTGCGATCCTTCACCGTCATCTCCCAAATCTGCCAGGGATCGCCTGCCTTCTGCTTTCCGGAAAAAAGAACACTCTTGCCGTCGAATGAAACATTCGCGTCCGCTGTCGCCGCGAATCCCGGGGCCAGTGGTTCAGTCTTTCCTGCATGAAGCAACAGCAATTGCGCCCCTGCGGGAAATCGCTCCCCTCCGCGCAATGCAGCCAGCGGCTGATACTCCGGCGCCGCGGTTACAATCAGGTCCGCATCCGGCATTGTCGCCGGATCGGGCGCGAAACCGCAGAATGGAAGCAGCGCCGCGACCGCCAATGCAGTCGCCGGGAGCCCAAACGACAATCTCACCCCATCACCCCGATAGCTTCGATCGAGGTTTCGCGCTGTTCCATTTCCTGGCTGCGCAGTTCGATCCATGGGTTGAGGGCCTTCATCATCGCCTCGAATTCCGCAAAGTCGAGGGACTGCTCGCCGTCGCTCCACGCTTCGTCGGGGGTGGGATGCACCTCGATCAGCAGCCCGTCCGCACCGGCCGCGACCGCAATCCGCGCCAAAGCGGGAACCAACTCGCGCCGCCCGGCCGCGTGGCTCGGATCCGCGATTACCGGCAAATGCGAAATCTGTTTGAGCAGCGCAATTCCGGCTGCGTCAAACGTATTGCGCAGGGCGTTGTCAAAAGTGCGAATGCCGCGCTCGCATAGCAACACGTTGGGATTGCCGAATTCGAGAATCAACTGCGCGGAACGCATCAGATCGCCGATCGTGGCCACCAGGCCGCGCTTCAACAGAATCGGCCTGCCGGACCGCGCCGCGGCCTCCAGCAGCGCATAATTCTCCATGCTGCGCGCGCCGATTTGCAGGATATCCGCGTACTCGGCAACCAGCGGAACATCGCACTCCGACATCACTTCCGTTACGATTGCCAGGCCGCTTTCAGCGCGTGCCCGGGCCAGCAACTTCAGTCCCGCCAGCCCAAGTCCCTGAAATGCATAAGGAGAACTGCGCGGCTTGAAGGCGCCTCCGCGCAAAATTCGCGCCCCTGCGCGGCGAACGTGAAGAGCCGTGGCGATCAACTGAAACTCGGTCTCAACCGAGCACGGACCCGCCATGGTGATGCACTCGCCCGCGCCAATCTTCAGGTCGAGAACCGGCACAACCGTCTGACCGCGACCGTCACTCGCCAAAACATCAGGTGCATCGGCAAACCGTTCCTGCCAACTGACACACACCCTGCGCACTCCATCCTGGGGAAGTCCAAGTGTACCGCCCCCGCGACCGCGCCGCCTCCATCGAAAGGTTGAGACGCGTAGCCGTTTGTGAAGCGTTACAAGCGGATCCTGGATTTGGAAGATGCGCGGATTCAGTTCAATTCATTGGGAAGAGGACGCGGTCACGCCAAAGCGATCCTGGGCGGCGAAAATCCAAACGCGGCATCCACAACCGCGGCGATTCCCAGCGCCACCTCATCCTCAAAGGGCCGCGCGGCAATTTGCACACCGATCGGCAGTCCTTCAGGCGAGCGCCCAACCGGCACAACCGCGGCCGGCGCAGCCAGCACATTGAACCACTGCGTGTATCGCCATGCATCCATATACTCAACCACCTGCCCGTCGATATCCCATGATCGCTCGTCATGACGAAACGCCGGAACACTGGCCACAGGGCACAGCAAAACCGGATACTCGCACATCTCCTCGAGCGCCGTGGACCGAAGCAAATCCAATTCAGCCCATGCCGCCAGCAACTCGGCAGGGGTCAGCGGCGGCACAGCTTCAGAGAATCCGAGAAACTCCCTGAAGATTGGACTCAGTTGGTCCCGCCTGCCGCGGATCTCCGGCTCATAGAACATGGCTCCGCATTGGACGAAGAGCTTCCACCATAACTTCCGCAGCGATTCGAGCGACCGCGGCCGAATGGCAGTCACGTGAAATCCCGCATCGCGCAGCGCGGCAGCCGCTGCACGCACCGCCGCACGCGTCTCTGCTGTCACCGGAACGATCCCATCGTCCTCGAGGAAGCCAATCGCCAAGGTCCGCAACTGATCGAGGCTCCGCTCGCGCAGCGCAACGGGCGGACTGACTGGATCGAGCGGGTCCTGGCCGCATAGCGTGCGGAACAAAAGCGCGACATCGCTCATCGTGCGCGCCATCGGTCCAATTGCGCCCAGTGTGGAGAAAGGCCCCACGCACGGCGGTAGATGTCCGCGCCCTGGTATCCGGCCCGGCGTGGGCTTGAGCGAGCAGATGCCCGTAAAATGCGCCGGCACCCGCACCGAGCCGCCGCTGTCACTACCCAGCCCGGCCGCCGAAAGCCCGGCCGCAATAGCCGCCGACTCGCCACCGCTCGATCCACCCGGCGAGCGATCGAGATCCCAGGGATTACTCGTGCGCCCATGCAGAAGATTCGCCGTCTCGTAGGCCATCAGGAACTCCGGGCAATTCGTCGTGCCCAGAATCAGCGCTCCCGCTGCGCGTAGCCGTGCCACAACTTCGGCATCCTCGCTGCGCACGTCGCCCCGATGCAACAAGCTGCCGATCTCGCAACGATAACCTGCCGTCGAAATTGAAGACTTGATAGTAACCGGTAAACCATGCAGCGGCCCGCGCGGCGCTGTCGCGGCATCAAGCGTCCGCGCCTGCGAGCGAACCCGTTCCGCATCAAAATCCACCAGCGCGTTAAGCTTCGGATTGAGCCGCTCGATCTGCCCGATGTGCGCCTCGGCCAGCTCAACCGCCGAGATCGCTCCCGTGCGCAAAAGCTCCAACTGTTGCACAGCCGGAGTCAAAACTAAATTGTCCATCAAGTGATCCCAAACCTCGGCGCCTGCGTCGGATCTTCTCCAACATTCAAGCGCACCTAAGCTCTACTGCGCCCGCTCTCATTCGTTACCGAGTTTGTAGGGAATGCCGAATCTTCCGATCTGAACAATGCCCTTGTCGTCCGGCGGCCATATATGCAGGCTTTCCACACGCGCCTGTCCAGCAATCAGGTGCGCCTCGGTAGTTCCCACCAGGTTCCCGGTGACCGCGTCATTGAAATGCACATTCAGAACATCTCCCTCGTCTGCGCGTCTCCATCCAAAGGCATAAGTGCCCGGCTTCAGCGCGACGCCGCCGATCCGCACTCCCACTTGAACCACGAGATAATGCGAGTACTTTCCTTCGGCCGAATACCCGGCCGTAAGCAGCACCACCCCCGCAATGAAGCGCCTGTGGCTATTCACAATTCCGGACGCGGTCCGCATCTCCGTTTCGATGTGCTCACTCTCAACCTGCGCGCGCGAGGGCAGCACCGAGGCCAATTCGGTTTCTGTCGCCTGTCGCCAGGCCTGCTTTTGCGCCGGCATCGGCGCTGACGTGGCCAGGAGAAACGCTCCGCACAGGATCGTGCTTGTTGCAACTCTGATATTCATGACTTCGGCTTTCTCAACGACTCCAATGGAACAATGCCTCGACGAATCGCGGCTGTCGCCGCCTGGGTCCGGTCGGTCACGCCCAGCTTGCTCAGCAGACTATTGATGTGTGTCTTTACCGTCGCCTCCGAGATCTCCAATTCCGTCGCGATCTCCTTGTTGCTCTTGCCAGACACAATCTGCTCCAGCACATCCGCCTCGCGCGGAGTCAGATCTTCCGTGCCCACGCGCTCCGCAAGCCTCTCGGCAATTGCGGGAGGGATGTGCGACTTGCCAGCATGAACCTCACGAATGGTGGCAATCAGTTCCTGGGTGGTCATCCCCTTCAACAGATACGCCTTCGCGCCGGCCTTCAGCGCACGGTAGATATCTTCATCGCCATCGTAGGTTGTCAGCACGATCAGCCGCGCCTTGGGCGCCTCCATGCGGATGCGCTGAATCACTTCCACGCCGCTCAGCTTCGGTAGCCGCAGATCGACCAGCGTAATATCCGGCCGGCTCTTCCGGTATTGCGCAATCGCTTCCACTCCGTCGCAGGCCTCACCTACAACTTCGAGACCCTCCACTACATTCAACAACGCCACCAGCCCCTGGCGCACCACGTTGTGATCTTCAACAATCAGCACCCGAATCTTCTCGTTTGTCACTTGGGCGCTCCTGTCTGCTCCCAGGCCGACTCCGGCGCCGGGGCCCGCAACCGAACCGTCGTTCCTTCGCCCGGCACGCTGCCCACTTCGAGCGTTCCACCAATGGCCTTGGCACGCTCACTCATTCCCATGATCCCAAAATGTCCCGGCATCGACGCGTTTTTCACGTCAGGCACCCCGCCTTTCCCATCGTCGTGAATCTTCAACTCAATCTCGGCCGGCCCATATTCCAACCGTACCGACATCTCTCTAGCTCCCGCGTGCTTCTTCACATTATGAATGGCTTCCTTGGCAATGCGGAGTAATTCGCGTTCCGTCTCCGCGGGCAAAGGACGATACACACCGAAAACGCTGAACCTGGACTTGAGTTCATCGTCCGCCGCGGCGTCCACCGCGCGCCGCAACCTTACCGGAAGCGTCTTCTCGCTGGAATCCTGGGTGCGCAGTGCCCATATCGATTGTCGCGCATCCGCCAGGCCCTCGCGCACATACTCGCGGGTTCGATTCAGTTGCTCCGCCACCGCCTCAACCTTCTTCTGACGCAGCAGCTCCGACAGCATTTCCAGTTGTACCGAGATGCCCACATACCCCTGCGCCAACGTGTCGTGAATCTCGCGTGCAATCCGGCTGCGCTCGCCCAGAACCGCGCGAAACTCGCGCTCAGCCGTCCGCAGCCGCTGCCTCAGCAGGAACACGATGGAGCCGGCGCCCGCTGCCAGCACCAGCAGGTAGAACCAGATGGTCTGATAAAAGTGCGGCATCAATTCAAAGCGGAAGGCCGCACCTTCCCTATTCCAGACTCCGTCGTTGTTCGCCGCCTGAACTCGAAAGGTGTACCGCCCCGGCGGAATATTGGTGTAGTACGCAGTTCTGCGCGCGCCGGCCTCGGTCCAGTCGCGATCGAAGCCCTCCAGCTTAAAGCGATAACGCACTTTCAACGGCGCCGTAAAACTCAATCCCGCATACTCGACCTGGAAATGAACATGTCCCGCCTCAATCTTCAGCCGAGAGTCCGCTCCATGCAGAACCTGATCCACATCGTCCACCGAGAACCGCTCAACCACAACAGGCGGTGGCGTGTCGTTCACCGGAAAGTGCCCCGGATCCACCTCCACCAGCCCCTTGGGTGTGGCAAACCACAGCCGGCCGTCCTTCGATCGAGCAGCCGAAGGGTGGCTATTGGTCGCCGTCTCCCGGCTGCGCAGTCCGTCGGCGGTGCCAAACGTCATCCAATGTGATGAACCGCCCACCCCACTCGGATGTCCAAGCGCGTCGCAGCCGCAGCGTGCGATTCCATCTTCTGTCGCGAACCAGAGATATCCCTGAGCGTCGTCCAGAATGGCATGAATGGTCGTTTGATCGAGCCCATTCTGCGTGGCCGGGGAGAACTTTGTGCCATCCCAGAGATTCCACCCATGGTCTTGCGTCCCAATCAGAAGTGTGCCGTCGCTGCGCGGCAGCAGCGCAGTCAATACATTGCTCGAGAGTCCGTTCGCCGTTGTGAAGTTCGAAACTTTGCCATCGTGAAGCCGGGAAAGCCCCGCGAAGGTTGCCACCCACAGGTCGCCATGCGCATCGCGCGCCAACGCGCCCACCAGGTCGCTTCCCAGCCCGTTCTTCTGCGTCAGAGTCTCGATATGCGCGGCAGTGTGCGCGGGTCCCTCGCCTTCCGCGGGATGGCTCCAGTGCGCAAGTCCGCGCCTGGTTCCGATCCATAAGGAACGATCCGTATCCACCAGCAGCGAGCGAATAAAATCGTCCGGTAGCCCATCAGCCGAGGTAAAGGAATCAACTTTGCCGCCGCGAATTCGATTGAGTCCATCCGGTGTGCCGACCCACAGATCGCCATTCGGCGCCGCGGCGAGCGACAGGATCAGGTCGCTCATCAGGCCATCGCGCACCGAGTAAGTCCGAACCGAAGCCGGTCCGGAAAACGGATACGCGCCCACTCCCTGTCCGATCTCTCCCGGGCTCCTGCGCATTGCATTCAGCCCCGCACCCTGCGTTCCCACCCAGAGAGTGCCCGCTCTGTCCTCGACAACCGCGGTCGTCGCATCGGAGGAGAGCCCGTCCCGCGCGCCGACGATCCTGAACCGCTGGTCTCTCAGAATATGCAGGCCGTCGGTCTCGGTGCCCACCCAGAGGTTGCCCTCCCGGTCTTCCATCAGCGCCAAAATTGATACGGCAGCCAGTGGATCAGTCACGGGCAGCACCTGCAACCTGCCCTCGGCCAGCCGCGCGAGGCCATCGTTCGAGCCGATCCACAAGCTCCCTTCGCGATCAGCCAGCAGCGCCTGGATGCGTCCTCCCGGCAGGTCACGACCCGCTCGAAAGCTTTGCACTACGTGCCCCCCGCGCATCACCACCAGTTCGCTGTTGGTGGCGAGTGCGGTCTCCCCGCCGCTCAGCTCTGCACGAAACTCAATTCCATCGATCGGCAACCCAGCCTGCTCCGCGCTCTTCCTCCATGAGTTGCTCAGCTCGGAAACCGCTCCCTGCGGCGTCTCCACCCACGTTCCCGCCCTGCCTTTGCTGGTCACGGAGCCGATGGTACTGCCCGGCCGCCAATCTCCCGCCGTTACAAAATTGTTCCCGTCCAGTCGCGCGAGTCCCTGATCGGTGAAGGCCCAAATCTGGCCCGCTTTATCCGCAGCCAGCGCCCGAACGCCGTTTCCCGGCAGCCCATTGCGCGTGGAATACACGGTCACCGCATCGTCTTTCCAACGTGCCAGCCCACCGCTGGTTCCAATCCAAAGCGATCCATCCGGGCTCTCCAGAAGACAGGCGACATCGCTGCCAGGCAAAGCCGGATTTGAATTGCGGTCGAAGGTCTCGAATCCGACGCCGTCAAAGCGCACCAGTCCCGCCTCTGTCCCCAGCCACACAAACCCATTCCGCGTTTGAATCAGCGCCGTCACCGTGTTCTGTGGAAGACCGTTTTCCATCATCCACGTTTGGCGGCTGTAGCTCGCCAGCGGGGTCGAAGGTTCAAGAGCCGCTCCGGCCTGCGATGTGCCAAGCAATAACCCAGCCGCAAGAGCCGCCCGGACGACCACGCGCGGACAAATTTTTGCGGGGGCAAAGCTCGAGTTGGCACGAACTGGGGGCATGAACAAACTTGGCCAGGCTTTCAAAAACGTCCAGTCTCCGCGGAGAATCACATGACCTCTACCATAATTCAGCAGCCATACGCCTTGCATAGCGATCCGGAGACTTGAACGGCAGTGGATTGGGCCGACCCGAAGGAATATCTCACCCGGCTAGCCACCAACCACACGGCTGTGCACGCGCCGCATGGCCGCCGTTGATGCCGCGCCTCAAAATTTGTGTATGCGATAACGACGGATTCCCGGAGGAGTAGAGTTCAACAGGCCCCAGCACCACGGGCCATCCATATACATGCCCGGCTGCATAACCATCGAACAACCCTCGGATGGGACCCGGACGGACCTTCTTCAATTAACTTGTTGATCTCCGTTATGCCTCGAGCCAACGGTCATACATGGCTTCGAATGCATCCCTGATCGCTCTGGCCAGGCCATCGGCATCGCACAAGGGACTGGCAGCCATTCTTGCACGTTGAGTCTTGCGAATTTCCTTTCGATACTTCACGTCTTCCACGAGCGTGCGCACGATCGACACATATTCCTCTTCGGTCTGGGCGATCCACTCCTCGCGGCCAAGGGCCTTCAGGGCAGAGCTGGCGATTCTGCCTCCACTCCAATTGCCCTCCAATGCGACCAGAGGAACTGCCATCCATAGTGCGTCGAAGCCCGTTGTTCCGCTGTTGAATGGAATCGTATCCAAAGCGACATCCAGCCTGTCATAAAGAGCCATGTGCTGCTTATGATCGAAAATCGGGGGGACAAATTCAACTCGGTCTTCGGCGACGCCGTGAGTGGCCAGATTCGTCAGGATGCGTTGATGCGTCTCCGTTTCGTGCGTGCGTCGATCTTCGAGAAGCAGCTTTGCCTCAGGAAGCGCATGGAGGACCTTGGCCCACAAGGCGAGGGTCTGTTCGCGGATTTTGTGGTATCGGTTGAATGAGCCGAGATATATCGGATTGCCTGGTTCCCACCGGCTTTCAGGAAGCGAAAGGTCCCCATGGTAGCTCGATGCAAAACGCGGTAGCCTCCACACCCCTTCGGTGAAATGTTCGTCGCAGCAGGACGGGAGGTAAGCATCTGCGAAGATCCAGTCCATCTCCGTGAGCCCCGTTGTGTTCCAATAGCCGATGTAGGTCAGCTGCACAGGTGCGGCACGATGCGCCAATATCCCCAGGTGGCAATTGGCTGTATGCCCGGTGGTGTCCATCAGGATGTCAATCTGTTCCGCCCTTATTCGATTTGCGGCTTTTTCATGGGGCACTCCAACCAGCGAGACCAGCCCGTCACCGAGCCCAATCATGCGCTTGGTGCGTTCGCCTGACCATGCCACGGTGGGGAAGAAGGTGAGATGGAAGAGCTGCTTGTCCAGGTGTTCGAAGAGAGGCTCAAGAAACTCGGCCACGGCATGCGAGCCAAGCTCCGCGGTCACGACGCCGATGCGCAACCTTCTTCCGGCCCGTGGACGGGCAGCGAACGCGCCGCCCATTCTCGACCTACGGGTGCGTGCCGCAGAGCGCTCCTCTTCGCTCAACGCACATTTCTCCCAGTTTTTTGCGAGCGCAAGCTCCGCTTCTGGAGAAATGTCCCGCATGGAAGCGTGAAAAAAAAGCAGGTTACTGTAGGCAGCCACGTAATCGGGCGAGACCTCGAGAGCCTTTTCAAAGTGATGCCGCGCTTCCTTCAGCCTTCCCATTTCCATGTACGCTTCGCCGAGTTTGGCGTAAGCGGCGGTGTTCAGCGGGTCAAGTTCGACGATACGCCGGAAACACTCAGCGCCTTCGGTTAACCTTCCCTGCCTTAGGTAAACTCCCCCGAGGTTGAGATTCACATCCAGGTCGTCGGGCTGAAGCTCTCGTGCTGTCTCACAGCTTTTGGCGGCTGCCTCGCTTTGGCCAAGCGTGTTTAGCGCTAACCCCAGATTGTTGTGCGCTGGATAAAAGCGTGGATTCACCGCCAAGGCGCGTTTGTAGCTGGCGATGGCCTCATCTCTGAATCCCAGCCGCATCAGAGGCATTCCAAGATTGGTGAGTGCCTCTACGTAGTCCGGACAGAGTGAGAGAGCCTTGCGATAGCACACTATCGACTGCTCAAGCAGTCCCATCCCAGCCAGTGCAACTCCAAGGCTGTTGATCGTTTCATAATCCTTCGGGGAAAGCGCAAGCGCTTTTGTCAAACTCGCCGCAGCCTCCGGGAAGAGCTTCTTCTTGATAAGAGCATTCCCCAAATTGGCGTGAGCCAGCATGGAGCCAGGATCCAGTTCAATCGCTTTGCGATAGCTAGCGATGGCTTGATCAATGTCGCCGCCAGAAGCCAGAACAACCCCAAGATTCAGGTAAAAGATGCTTTGTGAAGGGTCCTTGGAGATTGCCCGCGATATCAGTTCTCGTGCTAAATCGCCGCGGCCTTCCTGGTGGGCAATCATGCCCAGAAAGCACGATGCTTCGGCCTGTTCAGGATTCAGCCTCAACACCTGCTCATAGATTTCGCCTGCTTTGCGGAATCGGCCATTCCGGTAATGAGCGGATGCCCGCTCCATCAGTTCAGGGATTGGAACCGATTCGCTATCCATGGTTTTTGCCGGGGCGCAACATTGTTTGTACTTCTTCCCGCTCCCGCAGGGGCAAGGATCGTTCCTCTCGGGTCTTCCGCTCAAAATCGGCATACTCTGCTTTGCTCCCCGGGCTCTTCCATGCCGAGCCAATGGAATTTTCGACTGCCGGCATAGCTACTCTACTCCGATATCCGGAGTGATGGAACTATGCGTTAGCGTTGGCGGCCTGGCTGGCGCTACACGTGGATGCGCGGCTACGCTTGCGCAGCCGATTGGATCGTGCGACGAGCATTTTACTTCGCTGCATGAAAGTTGCAGATTGGACCGATAAATATTTTTTGTTCCGAAACTGGAATCTAAAAGAGCAGAGGCCGATAGAGTGCACGTAACAAACAACCACCTGCTCCAAATAGCGATTCCGGAACTCGTGAAGAACCCGGGTCGGTGCAGGCGGAAATCGATATAAGGAGCAACAAGAAAATGCTGACGATTCTCAATAGCATCTCGTCTTTGAATGCAGAGAATGCCCTGTCTTCGACTCAGGCCAACCTGCAGAAGACTCTCACACAACTCTCTACCGGTCTCAGGATCAATTCCGGAGCGGATGACGCCGCCGGCCTGTCGATCGCCAATGGCCTGTCGGCCAACATTGCAGCCCTTACCCAGTCCTCATCGAACGCGTCGGACGGCATCGGCGCCCTGCAGACCGCCGACGGTGCAATGTCACAGGTCACCACGCTGCTCAACCGTGCCGTAACATTGGCCACCGAAGCCTCGAATGGCGGCCTCTCTTCCAGCCAGTCGACCGCGCTGGATACGGAATATCAGTCCATTCTGACTGAAATCGGCAACATCAGCACGATCGACCAACTTCAACGGAACGGCCGTCTTCGGCTCGACGCCATCCGTGTACGAAACCGACGGCACTTCCACCGGCAGCACTACCCTTGCCGGCGACCTCTATCACCTCTGTGGATGCACAACGCTAGGTTTGACAGGCAATCTGACTTAGCAGTACGAGCGCAGATCTCGGAATTGACCGAACATCACCGCCGCGATCGCAACGGTCGCCGCCGACCGCGGCTCAGTCGGCGCGGCAGTGAACCAGTTGACCGCCAGCCAGAGCGTCGTAAACACCGAAGTCACCAACCTGACCAGCGCCCAGAACGACATCCAGAATGCGGACATCGGCAAGACGGTCGCAAACATGACCCAGTACAACGTTCTGCAGCAGACCGGCATGGCGGCCTTGTCGCAGTCCAACCAGGCGCAGCAGTCCGTCCTGAAGCTGCTCCAGTAATTTCACTAGCCAATACCCTCCAGCGTGGCGGCGCCAAACCCGGCGCCGCCACTTTTTTCCCTCAGCGCCTGAACTTCCCGGTTCAAGGTGCCGATAGTGTATTGCGGCTTGAAACCTGGATGCAGGCACGCAGGTTAACCGCAAATCGAGTGAAAAGGAGTCGGCATTGTTATGAGCTCTGTCTCGGCACTCAATTCGCTATTAGGTTCGACGTCGTCTACCTCATCGATCGACCTGAGTTCCATTCTCGAGGCGGCTCTGGGAGCCTCTTCCCCGGGAATCGACGTGACAGCGGCCGTCAATTCCGCGGTTACCGCCGCACGGGCACCGGAGACCGGCATGGCAGAACCAGGAAGCTCTCCTGCAGAGTCAGGCAAGCGCTTTGGATACAGCTCCAGACCGACGCCTCGAATCTCGACAACGATATGCAGAGTTTAAACAGCCTTGTAGGCCCCCTCTCGGCAAGGACGGTCACATCTTCGAATTCAAGCATTGTTTCGGCGGCAGCAGCCTCGGGGACCAAGCCGGGAAATCATGTACGTAGTCGTCAAAAGCCTGGCTACGACGGCCTCCTGGACATCGGGAACGTTTGCCAGGCGCTTCGACTCCATTGCCCGCCGGCAGCTTTACCATCACAATTGGGCCCGGTTCCCCGGCGACCGTTTTCACGAATGGAACCCAGACCCTGGCCGATGTCGTGAGCCAAATCAATAAGCGACAACCTCGGCGTAACAGCCAGCGTGGTGACAGACGCGACTGGCTCACGGCTGGCGCTCGTGTCCAATTCATCCGGGCAGCGCAGCAAATTTCACGGTTGCCACGACCACGCCAGGCTTCGGCTTCACACAGGCGGCAACCGGCAACAATGCCTCACTGACAGTCGATGGCATCAGTATCTCGAGCGCGACAAACACAGTTTCCGGCGCAGTTCCTGGCCTGACGCTCAATCTGGTGGGCGCGGCTCCGGGCGTCGATGTGAGTCTCGGCGTTGCACCCGATACATCCCAGGGCGCAAGCGCGATCAACCAGTTCGTCACCGACTATAACAAGCTCATCACCGACCTGAACGGCGCAGTTCACGTTCAGTCGGCTCGAGCGAGGGCGTGCTGGCGACCGACTCGACCGTACGCAATCTGCAGAGCCAGGTGCTCGGGGCGCTGGGGTACACTTATACGCCTGCATCGGGAAGCACGACAGTACCCAACCTGACGTCTCTCGGGTATCAGCGTTGGAAACGATGGCAAGCTGACCGTGGATTCCGGGGTTTTGCAGAACACACTGCAGAACAATTTCAGCGACGTGCAGAACTTCTTCCAGGGCTCGGCCTTGAACGGGTTTGCCAACTCTCTCGATCAGCAGCTGACCAGCTTCATCAGCCCGGGAGACGGCGCATTCACCGTCGATTTGCAGAGCATCAGCAGCCAGACGACGGATTTGCAAAACAGCATCAAGGATTTCGAGACGAACTACATTACGCCGCTGCAGGCTCAGCTACAGAGCGAGTACAGCCAGGCTGAAATTCTTCTGCAACAGCTGCCGACCGAAATGCAGCAGATCAACACGGAACTGGGCCTGAACTACACGAAGAGCTAACCGGAGCACTGAGATGAATCGAACAGATCTGGCATATCGAAGAACCGGCGGTGGAAGCGGCCAGCGGATTGGGCTGCTGATCGCCTTATTCGACACCCTTGCAGGCGACCTGCGCCGCGCCGCCGACGCGCAGCGCGCAAACGACATCGAGATGCGATCTCAGGAAGTTCGTCACGCGCTGCTCGTCGATTGGATATCTCGAAGACTGGGTCAAACGCGGGGAAGACGGTGACCTGGCACGTGAGCTTATTGCCTTCTATGCCTCGCTGCGCCGCAATCTGATTGAAGCCGCGGCCAGAATGTCGGCAGAGATTTTCGAGCGCCAGATGGCCGACGTCCTGGAGATGCGCAAATACTGGCAGCAAATCGAATCGCGCATGGAATCTTCAGGGCCCGAGATTCTGCTGCCGGAACTCCGAATCCCGGCCGGCTATCCGGTCCCGCAGATTGAATGCAGGCAGAGCAGTTGGTCTGCGTAGAGCCTTCGGGAACCGCGCCGGCAAGCTGCGGAGTCTAACCCCGTTTCAAGTTGTCCCGTAAATACAGAAACCCTCATTCAACGGATTTGCCGCGAGGTTCCGCGTCTTGGCATTGGGGACTCGGTATTTCAACTATTGCGGAGGAGACAGGTAGTTGAGCAGGGTGGTCGGCAGAACCTTCGCCGCAGCCGCCAGGGCTGCGCTGTTGGCAGTCTGCGCCTGGGCAAGAGCCGTGGCGGCGGTGGCCATATCCACTCCGACCAGCGAATTTGCCTGCGAGGTAAGGCTCACGGTTTCCTGCTGCAGATAGGTCTCCTGGGAGTTTAGCTGGCTCTCCGCATTGCCATAGAAGACGCGCTGCTGACTCACATAGTTCAGGGCCGAGCCAACGGCGGTGGTTGCCGTTTGAATGGCTGAGCTATTGCCGCTTTGAAGCGCCGAAACGAGAGAGCTCAGCGATCCCAGGACATCGTTGTTCGGGGCTGAGAAGATCTGGCTGCCCGGAAGATTCACCTGGACGTTGAGATCGTCGCCCACGGCAACGGAGTTTACTCCGCCGTTTCCGTTGTATTTGTATCCGGAAGGCGAAGTCGGATCGGCCGTATAGGGGGTTTGCGTGCTTGCCGTGCCTCCGAACAGGTATGAACCTTGAATCGACGTGTTCGCTTGTGCTAGAACGCTGGTCAGAATTCCCTGCACCTGAGTGGCGATTGCCTGTTGGTTGGCCGCATTTGTCGTGCCATTGGCACCCTCTGTGCCGAGCGAGACTGCCTGCGTGAGCGAGGAGACTACCGTGCTCAGCGCAGAGTCGGCAGTCTGCACAGTCGTGAGGACACTGCTGACGTTTTGCGTGTACTGATCTACATTCTTCGTCTCGATGGTGTTTTGCACCATGTCGGCTGACGCGGCTGGGTTGTCCGAAGGCACACTGACGCTCTTGCCCGTGGATACTTCCTGCAGAGCGGTATTGAGAGCCGTCTGGCTCTGCTGCAGCCCGGCCAAAACGTCTGGAACCAGGTTCGGATTGACGCGCATAGTCGTCTATTCCCCTACTGAATCATGTTGAGAGTGACACTGTTAAGTTGCTGGATCGTGCTCACGATCCGGGCTGCGGCCTCATAGGCCGTCTGAAAGCGGATCAAATTGGTTGTCTCCTCATCGATGCTGACGCCGGAGACGGACCCTTGCTGATTGGTCAACTGCAGCAGGTTTTGCCCAATCGCCTTCGACTGCGTGCTGGCATTGGATGCTGCCGTGCCCACTTGATCAACCAGGTTTGCGTAGGTCTGCACCGGCGTTTGTCCAGACGTGAGAGCGGTGGTAAATACCGCTGAGAGTGTTGCGACATTCCCATTGCTGCCCGAGGTTCCGTCGGAACTGACGGCAATCAGGGATGGATCGCTGATCGCCACGCTCATGCCCGCGGCGGCGCCCGACGCCGGAACAGCAAAGAAGTCCTGGCCGGCCTTTCCATTGGAATCGAAACCTTTCGCCTGGGCGGCATTGAAGTTCGCCGCGAACTGGCTCGCGAGCGTAGTTGAGTTGCGTAAGATAGCCGGGAATCACCTGATCGCGAATCTGAATCGCTCCTCCAAGCTGGCCTCCCTGTATCGAATTCGTGATGTCGTTTCCATTCGAGTCGAGCACGTGCTGCATGCCGTCGCTGCCCGTGGTCGTTTGCAGGGAATAGCTGCGGTTTCCCATCACCAGCGGAGTTCCATTGCCGGTGGTAATGGTCTCTCCGTCGCTGGTCTGCATGACAGAGATGCCGGTAAGCGTCGACAGCTGCTGCACCAAGTTCGTCGCGCTGATCTTCAGTTGTGCCTCCGTCTTGTCCTTCCGCTGTCAGCTGGGCAACCTGCCCGTTGAGCTGCGCAATCTGCGTCGTCAGCGAGTTGATTTGCGCCACCGTTTGCGTTACTTGCGTGTCGGCGCCTGACTGCGCGCTCGTCAGGCCATTCGCGGTGCTGTTGAAAGCCTGCGCCAGGTTTTGGCCGCCGGAAAGCACGCCTTCCTGCACGGCCGAGCTTGATGGATTGGCGGAAAGCTGGGCAAGACTGCTGGAGAATGCCGACAGCGCGCTGGTGATATCTGCGCCCGTCGTCGTGAAGTATGTCTGGATCTGCTGCAGGCTCGATGATTCCGTATCGGCACTGCTCTGCGATGAGGTCTGACTTTGAATCTGCAGATTCAGGAGTTCGTCGCGAACGCTTTGGAGCCCCGTCGAGGCTGACGCCGCCGCCGATAATCTCGTTGCCGGCCTGGCTCTGCTGGCCCTCTGCGAACTGCGGCACCTCGCGCGTATAGCCTGGGGTATTGGCGTTCGCGATGTTGTTGCTGGTAGCGTTCAGTGCGCCCTGGGCTGACTTCCAGCGCCTGCATGCCGATCAAGAGCGAAGTATTCAATCCACCCATAGCTGGCTAAATCTGGCAGGACCAGGTGTGTTGCTTCAACCTGGGGCCAGAATCCTCCTGCATCCGTCCTTGAAAGGAACTGAATAGTGAGACCATCAGAGCGACCGAATGGCTCGAGTGCTTTAACAGCATCGAGTAGCGACAGTTCAAATTTTGAAGCGCGTCGGAGGCGGCATGGATCTGATCCTTCAATCCGCTGTCTGCGAGCGACGATGAGGTGAGAGACCGGTCGGGCGTCGGCCTGCTGAGATCGCCCGCCAGTTCGCCAAGACGGGCGCTGAAGGCCTGCTGATTGACGACGCTATCCTCGAGCGCTGAAAGTGAATTGTGGATGATCGCATGCATGGCCCGGTCCAACTCGAACGCCATCAGACGCAGTAGCCGAAGGTACTCCTCAAGGTTGCTGTTCCGGTCCTGGTCGACAGTCTCGATCATTCCTGTTGCTCTCTGCTTCATTGCCCCGGGTCTGCGAGCCTGCCGGCGCCAATGCTTTATGCATGCTCGTCGATCATTTTCGACGCGATCGCAGTCGGGTCGAGCTTGTACTGCCCGCTGCCGACGGCTTGCTTGAGCTGGCCAACAAGGTCCGGGCGGACATCGGGCGTGCTCATCGCCTTGCTTACCAGAGAGTTGACGGAGGTTGTATCCGATGTGAAGGTGGTACGATCCTCGCTGCCCGCAAGATCGGGCGCGCCGATTTGCTGACTGTTCACTTTCTTTGTGTCTTGTTCGCTTGACACCTGTCCCGCTGTCAACTGCGAAAGATCGATCCTCATAACCACTCCTCTTTTAAACCTGCGTCTCTATCGGCACCTGTGTCGCAAGAGTTTAATCAAAATCTCAGTATCCCCGCGAATTATTTCACTTTCCCAGGGCCGGAAGGGGGCCCGGAGCTGGAATCTGCCTTTTCGGCTTGCGAACGCAGGGCTTTGGTAATCATGCTAGCAATTCCAATGCCACCCGACGCGACCATCGCGGTGGAAAGCGACTGCACCCCCAGGCTCATCATCTGTTGCCGTCCCGTGGTGTCTTCGTCGTCGTCGGCTCCCGGCACGGTGGCCATCGACTGCTCCGCCTGCTGAAGCCAAGTACTTAAAAGCATGGATTCAAACTCTTTAGCGCCTTTTTCGATCCGGCCATCGTCCGCCTTCCCCTGGCCAGACTGCATTTGCTGCATCAGATGGTCCTCGCGCGACTGCGTCAGGCTCGTTTGCGCGGAGGCGGCGAGCGAACCGGCAAAGATCGGCGTTGCCATTTATTGAACCTCCAAATCGGCTTGCAACCCGCCTTCAGCCTTGATTGCCTGGAGGATAGCGACCACGTCGCGCGATGTTGTGCCGATCGCGTGGAGCCCGTTCACCAGTTCTTCTACGTTCGCGCCTTCATCCAGCCGCATGGTCTGCGCCGGGGCGTCGATTACATTGACACTCGTCTGAGGAACCAGGGTTGCGGTGGGGTTCACAAAGGTGAGCCTGTCACCACCTCCCCGGGTCGCTTCTGCAGGCGCCGGAGTTGTGCTGGCCTGCTGTTTCTGATCACTCGTTGGAGCGGGGTTCGCTTGCGGCCGGCCGGCACCCGGTCCCTGGCTAGATCCGCCCACGCCGGTTGGCTGGCCGCCGCCTACCCATCCTGGCCCCATCGCGCCGGGAATCGGCTCCAGTGCATAAGAGGTCACAACTTGAATGGAAAGATTTCCATGAATCACGGAGACCGGCGTCAACTTTACATCTCCGCCGAGGACGATCGTTCCCGTCCGTTCGTTGATCACGATTTTTGCGGGCGTCGAGATGCTCAGCGAGAGATTCTGCAGGCGCGAGATCAGCACCGGCACCGAGGATGTGCCCGCATCGGCAACGTTCACATCCACTCGGGAGCTGTCCAGAGCGGAAGCAACTGTCTTCTTGAAGTTCTCGTTGACTGTGTCCGCAATCTGCTTTGCCGTGGTGAAGTCCGGGTTGCGCAGCAGGAGCGAAACCGTCTTGAACTCGTGAAGGTCAACGGCCGTGTCGCGCTCAATGATACCGCCGTTAGGAATTGCGCCTACCGTGGTGGAGTTGACTTCCTTTCCGTTCATACCATTGCCGGCAGTGTATCCGCCCATGATCAGCGGCCCCTGCGCTTCGGCATAGATCTGGCCATCCGGACCGTGCAAGGCGCTCATCAGCAAAACCCCGCCAACCAGGCTTTTAGCGTCGCCCACCGAAGAAACGGTCACGTCAATCTGGGCGCCCGGCCTGGCAAAAGGCGGCAACGACGCCGTAACGAACACCGCGGCCACGTTCTTCACTTCGACGGAGGCCGGAGAAATCAACACTCCCATCTTCTGCATCGCATTGGCCAATGTCTGCACGGTGAAATAGGTCTGCTGGCTGTCTCCGGTTCGATTTAGCCCAACCACAAGACCGTAACCCACCAGCATGTTGGCTCTCACGCCTTCAACGCTGGTAATATCCCGGATCAGAACGCGGCGATCGGGGTTTGCCGCCGAAGCGCCCGGCGCAAGCGCCGACAAGACAACTCCCAGCATCAGCACACGCGTCAACAGCGCTGTCGGTCGAACCTTCGGGTTTGCAGATGCGAAGTCCATCTATCTCAGAATCCCAGCAGCCAGAGCAATGCCCGCGTTATCCGGTTCGGCGGACGCGTGCTGTCGGCGATGATTCCCTTGCCCTTGACATCGATCTCGAGGTTGCTCAGCGCGGCGGAGGGTACGGTGTTATTCGGCCCGATATCCTTCGGCCTCACAATCCCGCGAATCGTCACGTCCTCGTGCTGATTGTTCATGAAGATCTTGCGTTGCGCCTCAATGACAAGATTGCCGCTGGGCAGCAAGGCGACGACCTGCGCAGTCATGCTGGTTTGGAATGTCGTGCTCGAATCCGTCGCGCCAGCTCCTTTGAGTGTCGTTGTGGAATTTGCGTCGAACAGCGGATTCACGCCCGCGGTATTGATTCGTCCCGGCAGCCCGGTGATCCCGGACGCGGTTTGAAAGGCTCGCGAGCTGTTGACATTGCCGGTCTGGGCCGCTGTCGTCTGCACGGAAACGAGAATGACGACCGAGTCGTTCAGCTTGCGCGCCTTGTAATCGGAAGAGAGATCGCTCACGTCGCTCGAGATCCAGAGACTCCCCGTGGTGTGCTCCGGTTTTGGGGGCTCTTGCTCTTGAACTCTCGTAATGTAGTCCGACCGCAGTTCGGCTGGACTGGCTTTCTTGTTGGTTCTTGCGTTCGCGCTCGAAATCAGAAGTACACCAGCCGCAAGTGCAATGCACGCAGTTTGTGAGGGAACCCGGTTCAGGATCATCGTCACAACCTCCCTTGCAATAAACCGTCTTCGATCACTTGCGCCGTGTAGATCCGCCTATGTTCTTTGTCTGTGGCTCGGATCTTCTGGCCCGCTGCTCCGCTGTCGAGACAGATAACCGGAATCGTAATGTGGATGTGTTCGCCTTCCAGCAGCAGAGTTGCCTTTGATCCGCTTCGAATCACGATTGACTCCGGCTGGGGCCGGGGCGCTGAGCCCGGAATTGCACCTTTGAGCAGAGATAACTGCGACACGATAGCTGCAATCTGTGCCGCGCTGCCCTCATCGACACGAACATTCACCATAAACGGCAGGCAATCTTCCCTGGTCTCACAATCCAGGCGCACCAAAAACCGATCGGCGCCGAGCCGCTCGAGCGACTGAACCTGCAGCACCGGGGCGGGCGTGGCGGCAACAACATCGGTAAGAAGGGTTACCTGGTTCGACGTTACCTGCATGCCCAGCTTGTCGACTGTCGCCGCAATCTGTTCAGTGCTGATCGAGTAATGCCTCGACGCGGCCAATGCCGGCCACGCCAGGGAAACAAAGACCATGCCTGCCACGATCGGTTTGTAACGAATCATCACTCTACTGCGCCAGTTGGTTCAATTGCTGCAGCATCTCATCTGCCGCTTTGATCACGCGTGAATTCGATTCGTAGGAACGCTGCGCGAGAATCATGTTCACGAATTCGTCGACGACGTTGACATTGGACTGTTCAAGCATTCCCTGCTGAATGGTCCCCAGACCGTCGGAACTGCCGGCAGCCCCTACAACCGGCTCGCCCGATGCGGTGGTGGGTAGATAGATATTGTTGCCGACGCTGTTCAGGCCGCCGGGATTCTGGAACATCGCAAGCTGAATCACTCCGACTTGCTGGGCCTGCGTCTGGCCGGGCAGCGTTGCGCTCACCGTGCCGTCGCTGCCTACAGTAATATTTGTCGCGGAAGCGGGGATGTTGATCGCCGGCTGAAGCGCGTCGCCGTTCGCAGTGACCAGGTTGCCCTGTGCGTCCGGCTGAAACGATCCTGTGCGCGTGTACCCGGTTTGTCCATTCGGAAGCAGGATCTGAAAAAAGCCGCTTCCCTGAATCGCAAAGTCCAGCGGATTGCCGGTGCTGCTCAAATCACCCTGCGTCTGCACGATCTCGGTATTCCCGGGCCGGGTGCCGAGCCCGATCTGCAAGCCCGATGCAACCGTGGTCTGCTGCGTTGCCGCGGCGCCCGGCATAATGTCGCTTTGATAAAGAAGGTCGGAAAACTGGACGCGGCGCGACTGAAAGCCGGCCGTGCTGGAGTTGGCCAGGTTGTTCGCGATGTTGTCCAGGTTGATCTGTTGAGCGGTCATCCCGCTGGCCGCGGTGTACATTGCGTGAAACATTGGGTCTCCTCTTAGTTGACCTTCGGCAGATCCTGGGTCGCCGTCTTGTCGATTTCCGAATTGAACATCGATAGTGCTCGCTGCATCATCTCAGCGGAACGCTGTGCGGTGACCAGCTCGACCATGCTTGCGATGGGATTCACATTCGAGCTTTCGATCATCCCCTGCCTTACATTTGAATTCGTCGCCTTGGCCGCGGTCCCGGCTGGCGCGGAATAGTAGGTGTCGCCGACGCTGGTCAGCTCCGTACCGGCTGGAAACTCGACAACGCTCAACTTGCCCGACAACGCTCCATTTGTCGATATCGTTCCATCCGCGCTGATCGAGACCGATCCAGGCATCATTGTGATCACACCCTTGTCGCCCATAACGGCGTCGCCGAGAGCCGTTACCAACTGGCCTTTGCTCGATACCTGGAAGGCTCCGTTGCGCGTGTACATCGGGCCATTGGCGGTTTGAACAACAAAATAGCCTCGACCTTCAATGCCTGCGTCAAGCTGATTCCCGGTCTTCTGCAGAGCGCCCTGGCTCTGATCAAGCGAAGTTCCGCTCAGCACTCCATAGTTATTGATTGCCTGGTTCAAGGGATTCTCCGCCATGCCCCCTTTGCTCGCCAGGACCGAACTGAACACGTTGTGCTCGGCTCTGAATCCGGCGGTGCTTGTATTGGCGAGGTTATTGGCGATCGTGTCCAACGCCTGCATGCGCGCTACCAGAGCTGTGGCTGCGGCATAGTATCCACTGTCCATGGGCACCCCTCGGTGCTAAGACATGCACGGCGCGTGCCATCCTGCTGGGCAAAATTTGCCTGGGAGGGTCCCTTGTATGCGCAGAATGAGGTAGGTTGATGAGGGTTTGATGAGAACACCGAGCTGCGCGCTTCCTCAAGTGGGTTTGGGGCTGTAACTTCCTCATGCGAAACACACTCTATCCATCGGGACGAGGCGCTGAACGGCCGGCGAGTGTTACGACGAAGCCGCCTGAAGCTGGCCGCACTCGGCGACCTGAAACTCCGGTTTGTGTTCGAATGAGCGTTCCACCGGAGAGAAGTTCGACATCTCATGGGCTCGCCGCACAAGTCCAGTCCATCGGTTTGTGCCCTTCAGATTCCGGATCTCGCGGAAATACTCCACCACGCACCGCGGAAGGGACCATGCTTCAGCCAGTCTCAATCCAGCAAGGTCCGGATCGCAGGATAATGCCAGCGCGGGATCCCAACCGAGAATGGCCGGCAAGGTGCCAAGTTCATGCAGCAGGCCAGCCAAATAGGCCTCGTCCGGGTTCAGGTCCCAGGGAATCTCTTCTGCTGCCGATTTGCAATTCTCGGCAATGGCCCTGGCGTGCAGCCAGGCTTTCAGGATGGCAGGCTTGTTCATGCACCGGGTAACGGTCTGCCGCGAGGCCGCTTCAAGAAAAGAATGCACGCCAAGTGTTGAGATGTAATCTTCGATGCGGTTGGGGCGGTCCTCGGCGAACGAGCACTCTTGTCCGGCCTGGCGAATGACCTGGATTGTTGCGCCAAGATCGCCAAGCACGAATTGGGTCATTTCATGGAGGTCAATGGAACTCCCGTTGGAACAGAACTCCATGAGCAGCAGTGTTTCAGGCAATACCGGGACGTCCGGAATATCCCTGCAAAGGTTGACCTGCGGATGTTGGTCAAAATTGCGCCACGCCCCGATTTCGACGACTCGCTTGTTCAGCACCGTGTCACCGCCTGGGAATTCTATCGGCAACTGATGCTGATTTATCTATCTCTAAACTGCGATTGCGTCGTTGAAAATGCTGGATTCTTCGCCGATTTCCACAGTCGAGTGATGCGGCACACGAAAAACAATATCCGCCACACCGCGTTTACCCTTGACTCTCACCAGGACCAGGTTCCGGCACTGCGCAAATGTAGCCTCGCTGACCCCAACCTGGACACCGACCCGGCCCACCGTGCGCGCCATCTTCTCCGGCGAACCAGGATCGTCGACTACCACTTCTTCATAGTCAGGCGGAGTCGCCACCCGCTCCATTTGCTCCTCGAAATCGGCCGGAGTAATGAAACATGGCTCGACTCTGCAGTGCGTCAGTTCTTCAATCAATTCAAGAACCCTGTGGTCGACTCGCGAGGCAAACCCGAGAAGAATTCGCTTCGCGGTGGCGGAGTAATGCAACGGGACGGCGCCGCACGCACTCAGAATTGCCTTGGGAAAATCCGCCTCTACCATTTGGCCGACATACTCCGGCGCCAGCACCGGGTAGCCCCACTGAGCAGACCGTGCCATGGCGAGCAGCTTCTCGGTAACCATGCCCAGTTTGACCAGTGTTTCTTCGATATCTTCATCGAGACAATGGCACTGAGCCGTTGCAACACGAAGCTGTTCGGCCGTCAGATGGCCCTTCGACAACAAGAAAAGGCCCAGGGATAGCCGGGGATGGCGCGGAATCTCAACCACCTGCCGGCTGCAAAGCCTCTCAAGCGGAGTGCGCGCTGCCATGACAAAACAGTCCACAGAACAATACCATTCTGAACCTGTATGAATGCCCGGGCGCCCGCCAGGAATGCTGCGCATGAGCTGAGAATTGTGGCACGTACGGAGTCCGCAAACGGACCGGAGGTTCTTCAAATGACGGTCAACGCCTGGCAGGAATGATTTCAGCAACTCTCTCATCGCGAATGTCCTCGGTGAATCAGTTTGTAAAGTAGGACTCGACAGGTCGGGGAATCTCGGTGACCCTTAATCCATAGTTGCCGTCGACAACTACGGCCTCACCGCGGGCAATCAGCTTTCCATCCAGGTAAAGCTCCACGGGCTCATCGGCCATCCGATCCAGTTCAATTACCGAGCCGCTGGCCAGGTCCAGAACCTCGCGCAGCGGTAACTGCCGCTGTCCGAATCTGAGCGACACGTTCAACTCGACATCCATTACCAGTTTGAGATTATGAGCGGAGACAGCGGGCCTATCCGCCTCGCTCACGTCGGAAGAGCCATGCAACAAAGAAAGTGTATTCAGCAATTCTCCACCGAAATAGAGCAGCACCTGCATGTCGGAGCTCTCTTCTGCAGTCGCAAGCGGCACCACGAACATTCCGCCGAAAGCGAGTCCGGAGACGCGTTCGACCTTGAAGCGCAGCCCCCCATATTCGCTGGAATGCGACTCGCCCATGCCTTCCGCGGCCGTTGCAATTAACTTGCCGAGCATCTCGCCGTGCGCATCCGTGAACTCCGCAACCTTCTCCTGCAGCATCTTCGAAAGCAGCTTCGAAACCTGGGGCTCGTAGAATTCAACAAAGCATTCGCCGGAGACCTCACCCTCCACCGACAAGCGAAAATGGACCGGCGTTCCCGCCTGGGTGGGAGAATCGGGGCCGTTCAGAACTTCAAGCGGCCACAACTTTCCGGTCGCTTTGGTCAGCGCCTCGCCAAGAGATTCGGCGAATGCAGCCGCAAAGGCCCTCGCCACTTTCTTCTTTTCCTGATTGTCCATAATCCTTATCTCCTATCCCGATCCATCGTCCTGGTCCATCGGCCAAGCTGCGCGGCACGCTGCGAACCAATCCGGACTGGCGCCGCTTCAAACAGCCCATGGCCCCCGGTAGTCAACAGGCCCGGATTGCGTATCGGTGCATGAAGTTTCAGCACCGATCCAGGCTGAAGCGCAATCAGATCCCGCACAGCCACTCTCAGCCCCGGCAGCTCCGCGGTAACTTCAACCTCGCAATCGAGAATCCGTTCCCGTAAGGGCGGCATCGGGAAGCTCCGGACACGCGATTTCTGCTGGGGCTGTTCGAGTCTGATCTGTTTCAGCAGGGTGTTCACAAAGTCCGCTGAAAAGACAAGTCTGAACGACCCCGTCACCGTGCCGAGCTGAACACCGAATCGGCACACTGTGGCTTTATCGTTTGTTGCAAACACCTGGTGCAATTCAGTCACTTTGATGCGAGGCCCCGCGGCGAGAGAGAGATTGGGGATCCGCCATGAGGCTACTGCCTGACGCGCTATCAGCAGAACTATGTCCTGCATAATCTCTTCTTCGATCTCCGATAGTTCCCGCCTCGGGTCTCCTGCATCTCCGGCTCCCCCAAGCAAAAGCTCGATGATGGGGAATACCAGTTCGTTGTCGAACTCCACAAACATTGAGTTGGAGGAAAACGGAACGACATAGCAATGGGCAGGAAGGCCGGCAACGTGGTCCATGATGGAGATTTGGTCAAGCGCGTCCAGTTTCACTTCAAAACTCGTACCAAGATATGCGTCCAGCGCGCTGGAAACATGTTGGGCAAACCCCTCCTGAATCGCAGTCATGGAGCGGGCATCTTCGTTCGACAGACGGCCGGCGGAACGAAAATTGCAACTGTATATTGATCGCGGCTTTTGCGCTTTGGAATGCTCGGGCTGCGAAGCTGGCATGCCGGCTTCTTCCGTATGGGTCTGGCTAGGCGAACTCAAGGTAGTCTCCTCCCTTCGGAGCAAAGTGCGCACCCCTTCCCTGAATGTGCTTCAGCAATGTCTTTAGTTTGGCCATGGTCTCTTCGCGTATCTGAGACACTCGCGAAAGCGATATCCCCACCACTTTCGCAATCTCTTTCATGGTGAGTTCCTCGCGATAATACAGTGACAGGATTAACTGCTCCCTTTCACTCAGCTTCGAAATCGCTTCCGCAAGATGAGCCTTGATTTCGCCCCCGAGACACAACTCGAATGGGTCCGGTTCGTCGAGATCCGGAGCCGATTCAATCACGTCGAATACTTCCCCGCGATCCTGGGAAACGCTCACCTGCTGCCCGGACATTTGCAGCGAATTGAGTTGGGTGAGAATCCTTTGCAATTGCTCCGGCTCCAGGTCCATTTCCCTCGCAATTTCCGACTCGACAGGATGGCGTCCCAGGCGCGCTTCAAGCCGTGCAGTCGCTTCTGAGATCTCTCTGCCCCGGCGCCGCATGTAACGCGAACCCCAGTCGGTTTCGCGCAGGCTATCGAGAATAGCTCCGCGGATGCGAAACTTCGCAAAGGTCTTGAACTGGACATTCTTCGAGCCGTCGAAGCTGCGGGTTGCTTCGAGGAGGCCGATGACGCCCGCGCTCACCAGATCTTCCATCTCAACGTGCTGGGGAAGCCGTTCGCGGATTCGGGCCGCGATATAGTAGACCTGCGGCAGTTCCTGCATGACGAGTTCGTCTTCGCTCGTCGTGCTTCGCCACACTCGTCTTGTAGGCCATCTCTGCTGGCGTCATTTGGTCACCTCATGGAACATGCCTGGATCAAGTCTCCTCATCTCACCGAACCCAGCGACATCACCTGCGTCATGGGAGGAATCTCCGATGGCGAAATGACAACTATCTTGGGAATGAACGGCTCCAGAACCCGCCTCAGATAAAATCGACCCGGCGACGAACAAAGCAGCACCGGTGGGGCGATTGTAATCTGCTCGCCAAGCATCGCGCGCAACCCTTCCAGCACCTTCCGCGCCACGGAGATCTGGATGGCTCCGCCAGTTCCCTGCTGCGGATTCTGGGTGGTCGAGCGGGCGCATTCCTCTTCGATCGAGCTGTCGAGTGTAACTACCTTGAGCCTTCCGCTCTCGTCGAGAAGCGGGCGAATCAGCGCACGGCCAAGGGCGTGCCGTGCAGCCTCAACAAGGATCACCGGATTCTTGTTTGTCGCGGCAGTTTCAACCAGTGTCTCGAGAATCGAACCAAGATCGCGGATCGAGACCTGCTCCCTCAACAGTAACTGCAGCACCCTCTGCACCTCTCCCAGGGTCATCAGCTTCGGAATAAGTTCCTCCACGAGTTTCGGGTGAGAATCGGCGAGCCGGTCCACAAGCCGCTTGGTTTCGTGGCGCGTTAGCAGGTCGTGGGCATTCTGCTTGATCAGTTCGGCCAGATGCGCGGCCAGAACCGATGTGTGATCAACCACCGCATATCCCATTGCGATTGCCTGCGCCTGCAAATCCGGCGTAATCCATTTCGCGGGCGAATCGAATGCCGGCTCGCGCGTATCCTGTCCAGGAAGATCGCCGGGCTTGAGGGTTGAATTCACTGCGAGCAGGCGGTCGCGCCGCATCTCCCAACGCGCAATTTCGACGCCCCGAAGATAGATCACGTACTCCTTGTCTTTCAGCGACAAGTTATCCGTGATGTGGATGGATGGAACAAGGAACCCAAGGCTCTGCGCCAGGTTCTTGCGGAGTGATTTAACCCGTGCCAAGAGCTGGCCACCCTGTTTGGCATCGACCAGCGGCACCAGCCCCACGCCAACCTCAAGCATCAGCTCGTCGAGTTTCAACACCGCATCCATTGGATCAACCGCGGGTTGCGCCGCCTTGTCACCCCGCGCAGCCGCCGCTTTTGCGCTCGACGCCGCCTCCGCGGCAGAACCCGGTTTCATCTTCCAGGCGGCAAACATCGTAACTCCGCCTAAAGCCATGAACGAGATCTTCGGCATTCCCGGAATCAGGGCAAGGGACAGGAGACATCCGCTCACAATCCAAAGTGGTCGGGCCGTTCGGAAGACCTGCTTGCCGATGTCTGTGCCAAGAGAATAGTCCGATGCGGCGCGTGTGACTACGATGCCGCCGGCTACGGAGACCAGCAGCGACGGGATAATCGCCACCAGGCCATCCCCTACAGTGAGAATCGTGTAAGTCTTCAGCGCCTCCTGAAATGGCATTCCCTGCTGAAAGACCCCAATCAGAAATCCGGCGACGATGTTGATCGCGGTCACAAGAATGGTGGCCAGCGAATCTCGTTGACTGAACCGGGCCGCGCCGTCCATTGAGCCGCAGAACTCCGCTTCGCGAGCCACCTGTTCACGGCGTGCGCGCGCCTGGTCTGCGTTAATGAGACCGGTGTTGAGGTCCGAGTCGATCGCCATCTGCTTGCCGGGCATGGCGTCCAACGTGAAGCGCGCCGTCACCTCGGCGGTACGCACCGCGCCGTGACTTACCACAAGATATTGAATGGCGATCAGAGCGATAAAGATGACAAAACCCACAATGTAATTGCCGCCGACGACAAATTGGCCGAATGCCTCAATCACCTTGCCGGCCGCTGTCGTGCCCTCGCTTCCGTGCAACAGAATGCGCCGCGTCGCCGCAAGATCGAGTGACAACCGCATCAGTGTCAATAAAAGAATCAGGCTCGGAAATACGGAGAACTCGACGGGCCGAAGAATCTGGATCGCGGTAAGAAGAACCAGCACCGATGCCGTGATGCTGAGCGTCAGCAATAGATCGAGCGCGATGCTCGGCAGCGGAACCAGCATGACGAACACAAGCGCAACCGCTCCCGTCGGAATGACCCACTCGGAATAGGTTCGGAGCAAATTCAGCAATCCAGACTTCTTGTTCACTGCGGCCTCGTGACATTTCTGGTGGTGTGAGACGCTCTCCAACGCGCCTCGCGGTCTCTCACTTCGGCTTGCGCTTTGTAGATCACGACAAGGATTTCGGCGACGGCATGGTACAGCGCCGACGGAATTGGATCGCCCACCTCAACCGATTTGTAGAGTGCCTGCGCCAGCGGGCGGTTTTCCATCAATGGAATATCAAGTCTCCAGGCAATTTCCTTGATCTTCGCTGCCAGGTTATCGATGCCTTTCGCCACAACAACCGGCGCTTTCATGCTTGCCTCGTAGCGGAGCGCCACCGCATAATGCGTCGGGTTCGTGATCACCACAGTGGCTGTCTCCGCGGCCTTTAGCATCTGCTTGCGCCGGGATTGCCTTTGAGCCCGGCGAACTCTCGCTTTGCTTTCCGGATTGCCTTCCGTCTGCCTCAGTTCGTCCCTCATAGTCCTGGCGGCTCATCTTCAAATCGCCTTCGTTCTTCCACCACAGCAGCATGTAATCGACGCCCGACCAGATCAGCAGAATCAATCCCGATTTCCAGCACAGTTCCAGGAGAATGCTGCCGATCAGGTGTAGAAATCCGCGCACGTCAACAGAAGTGCTGCCGGTGATTTCGGCCCAATGGCCGCGGATGCTGGCAATACCCACCCATGCGATGGCGGTGAACGGCAACAGACGACTTGAGAATCGTGCTCAGAGCCGCCAGCGACATGAGTTGCTTCAAACGGTCCGCCGGACTAATTCGCTCGAACTTGAATGCCAGGGCTTCCGGCGCGAAAACGAAGCCGCCCTGGGCCAGTCCCGCCACGAGCGACACCGTGAGCGCAGCGCCAAAGAATCGGAATCACCCAGCGCAACGTCTGGATCGATGTCCAGAAGAGAAGTGCGCCCCCCGGCTCGATCGAGTCTGCATTCGCAAGATCCAATGTGGTTCGGAAAAAATGTGCCCATTGCGGAGCCGCATTCTGGCACATCAGAGTACATGGTCCCTGCCACGGCACACATCGAGAGCGCGCTGGTCAATTCGCGCGAACGGGTGACCTGACCGCGCTCGCGCGCCTTCTTGCGCTGCCGCGGTGTTGCCTGTTCGCTTTTGCTCGAATCAGCCATTCAATCTCAACCTGCCAGGTGAAACAAGCGCGCGCCATTTGCCATCGAATCCATGAACAAGCGACGGAAAAGGTCGGGCCAATATTTAAGCGTGACGATCAGCACCAGGATGCCCAGGATGCTTTTTACTGCTGGCCCCAGCAACATGAGGGGCATTTGCGGCGAGGACTTTCCAAGCAGGCCGAGTATGATATCCGCCGCCAGCGTCGCCGAAAGCACAGGCGCCGCAATCTGAACTCCAAGGCCGAAAACTTCTCCTACCGTCGAAACAACCGACCATGTGAACAAGCTGCTCAAGTGCGCCGTGCCTGGTGGAACATCTCGATAACTGTTTCCCACGGCGCGAAGCAACCACAAATGCACGTCCATTCTCAGAAAAAGCAGCATGACGATACTTTGGTAGAACGTGGCCATGACCGTCGTATCTACCTGGGTTTGGGGATCGAGTAAGTTGACCAGGGAGTAGCCCATCTGCATGCCGAGCACCTGGCCGGAAAGCTGCACCGCTTCAAACACAATATTGGTTGCGATTCCCATTCCAGCTCCGACCAGAAACTCGGAGATGGCCAACATTGGCCAGTTCGTCATTACTTGCGGATCGATTACCTTTTCCACCGCTGGATACAGCATGATTGTCAACGCCAAAACCAGGATCGCCTTCACGCGCGCGGGTATCACAACGCTGCCGAAGAATGGCGCAAACAGGATGATCCCTGATAGCCGCACGCCAATCGTCAGCAGCTTGGTGATAATCGCCAGTAAGAGGTATCTCAATCATTTAAGGTACTCGTGGAAATCGGAAAACGTGGAAAGCGTGAAATTCGCGAGATGACGCCACATCCATGGCATGCAAACGAACAGCGCACCGCCGGTCGCAATCAGCCGCGCGGCCGTAGAAACCGTCGTGTCCTGCAGCGAAGTGAGCACCTGCACGATATTGACTGTGAGACTTACGACGATCGCAACGGCCAGAATCGGACCAGCCAGAACAACTACTTCCTGCAACATCATGCGACCCAGCAATACCACCTGATCGATATCCATGGCTTCAGTTAAAGCTCCTCATAAGTGAACTAATCAACAAGTGCCATCCATCCACCATTAGAAAAAGCAGCAATTTAAGCGGCGTGGAAATAACCACAGGCGGCAACTGCAGCATGCCGACCGAAGTAGTGATGGAGGCAACCACCATGTCGACAATCAGAAACGGCAGAAACAACACGGTGCCAATCTGAAAGCCGGCCTTCAACTCGGACAGAATGTAAGCAGGCAGCAATACCCGCATTGACAAGTCGTCCGGCGTCGCTGGATGCGGTTCCTTCGCAAGATCGACGAACAGTGCGACGTCCTTTTCTCTAACGTAGTGAATCATGAACTTGCGCAGCGGCCCCTCTCCGCGTTTCAGCGCTTCCATCGCCGTGATTCGGCCCGCCTGCATGGGAACAACCGCGGTGTCGTAAATTTGTTCGCCCACCGGCTGCATCAGAAAAAACGTGAGGATCAGCGAGAGACCGATAAGAGTCTGATTCGACGGAGTAGTCTGCAATCCCAGGGCCTGGCGAAGAAAGTGAAAGACAATCAGCAACCGGGCAAACGGGGTTACGCAGAGAAGGATCGATGGAATCAGCGTTAGGACTGTGAGTAAGACGACGATCGACCACGGCACCGATCCGCCCGGCGCGCCCTGCACCTGTAACACGCCTCCATTGGCAGGCGGTGGCAGAGTTGGACTCGCAGTTACAGCAACTCGGAGGCTCGGGCGGCGCAATATAGGAATAAGGCGTGTAAGAGGAACTGATCGATGGATTTATCGCAGGCATCGAAACAACAGGTTCAGGCGCGACGCTGGTGGATAGCCCAAAGCGGCCCTGTGCCGGCAATGGTACGGCGAGGGACAGCAATGCGAGCATCGCACCATGTCCGAATAGCCGCGGCAAGGTCATCCCGCAAGCTCCGTAAGTCCTGTCGAGGACTCAAAATCATCGAGAGCTCTTTGCGACCGATCCAATGGTGTAAGCAGCGACACTCCGGAAGGGCCCCCACCAACCAGGAAGCGGCGCCCATCGGCTTGAATGACCGCCACCAGGCGCTTGTCACCGAGAGTAACCGTCTCGATCACGCGAAGTTGTTTCGGCGCAGAGTAATTTCTATTCAGCCAGGTGAAGGCGCGGCCCAATAATCCGCGATGCACTACTTCCGGCCGGCCGGTCTTCGGAGCGGGAACCTCGCGCACTCCCCGGATGGCCGAGTTTCCCAGTTCTCCAAAATCGTCGGCAAATCGGGTCGGAATCTGCTTTGCACTGGATGCGCATTCCATCACTGTGGGCGTCCTTGCCGACTTGCCGGGAAGAGTTTGCCTCGAGTGTCTATCGAATGAGATCTTGAGATTCATACTTGCTCCGTGATCCGAACGGCGAGCCTGTCGCCGACAACTTCAAATTCCGTCCAGCCAATCAGCAGTTGATTCACGCGCAGCGGAACATCGCTCGTGTGATGACAGGCGGTTTCCACAATGGACCCTTCTTTCAGAGCGAGCAGATCGGCGATGGTGAAGTGCACCACTGGCAATTCGAGCGTGATGGTACAGGGAAGCCAGGGGACGCTGTCGAGAGGATCGCTTTGTGCCGATACAGCCTCAGCGATAAACGGCTTTCCTGGATTTGGATCCATGGTGTGAACAGCTGCGCTCATTGGACTCCTCAGGCGCGGACGCCCTCAGGCCGGCATCTGAAGCCAATCCGGAGTTCCGGCTTTGGCCCGCCCAGGACGCACGGCCGGGAGCGACTGCATTGCGGTAAAAGCAATCGGAGGGCCGGAATATGAGAGGGGAGCGGCAACTTCGAGCGAGAGCGCAGATGGCGCTCATATCGCTCATTTCAAAGGAACTATATACAAATACGCGCCGACGGGCCGGCTCCATGGCCGGTGAGATAGCCATGAGAGCCGGCGCTTGAAGACGATCGGGTACGAAGTCGAAAGTCTATCCCGGCAAAGTCTCTAATCGTAAGTTAACCTTTCTTTTCACTTGCTTGGCTTAGGTCACCACCTGCAGTATTGCCTGCGACGCCTGGTTAAGCGTAGTCAGTACTTTTGCATTGGCTTCATATCCCTGCTGCGCAACAATCATGTGTGAGAATTCCGTGGCGAGGTCCACGTTCGACCCTTCGACAGCGCTACCCGTAATTGTGCCGTTACCGGCCACGCTCGCCTGCCCAACTACTGCCGTCCCGGAAGCAAATGAAGACTGAAAGTCGTTGTTATCTGTCTGGATCAATCCCTGGTTATTTGCAAAGCTGGCAACCGCTATCTGGCCCAGGGCCAGCGTCTGATTGTTGGTGAACTGCCCCTCCACGGTCCCATTGGGAAGGACCGAGTAACCGCTAAGCGTTCCAGCCGCATAACCGTTCTGCACTGGGTCAGAGGTCGCGCTCGATGTCGCCTGCTGAGTGATCAGCGGGTTGCCGGCGCTGTCATCCAAAGTCCAGGTCATGCTGATCGGAGCGGCTCCATCGGCAAGCCCGGCTATGTCAATGCCGGAAACCGAGCCGGATGGCAATGTCAGAACCCCCGAGGGGCTAAAGCTGAGCGCACCCGAAGCGATCTGCGTAGCGGGACCGACTCCGCCCGTGTCGGCTGCCGGCAGGCTGATGCTGTAATTCCAGGAACCCGGCGAAACGTTCGTGTATTGAATCGTCAGCACGTGCGACTCGCCCAGCGAATCGTAAACCGTGATGGGAGTACTGAAACTGTCTCCCGGTGCAGAGCTCGCATCGAGATTCGTGTTCATCTGGAAACTCGAGGTCGCTGCTGCCGGAACGACGCCGGCCTGGCTTACGGTAATCGGAGCCAGCGCGGAGGACGTCGAGACCACGCCGTTCAATGCCGGGTATCCCATCACCAGGTCACCGTCGGGCGTGCAGAGCTGGCCCTGCGAATTCACTGTGAAATTTCCCGATCGGGTGTAGCTTTCCTGCCCGTTTCTCTCAACTACAAAGAAGCCATTTCCCTGCAGTGCCATGTTCGACGCAATGCCTGTCGAACTGAGGTTTCCGTTGGTGAAGTTTGCGACCTTGCCCTCAATCTGGACACCATTGCCGATCTGGATCGGGTCGCCGTTTCCGGACGTTCCCTGCATCTGGTCGAAGATGCTGGCAAAGTTAAGGGACTGATCCTTGTATCCATCCGTGTTCATATTTGCCAGGTTGTTGGCAATTACATTCAAGGCAGAAGAACTGGCCGCGAGGCCTGAAAGAGGAATCGAAAATGCAGACATTACTTTGCTCCTGTGTATGTGGGATATGGGTTGACCGTCGGCAATCCAAGACTGCCGTAAAGATTCATGAGGCCCGCGTTTCCTGTCGCGCCGGTGTAGGCTCCGAGAGCTGGAAGCGCACTTGTAAGTGCGGCTGCCGCGGCCGCCGCTGTCTTCGCGCTGTTTGTGGACGCCAGTGGTAGTACGTTGTTTTGACGTGCCACCGGTGTGGGCTGAGTGCCCGATCCGCTGGAAGACAGGTTCTGCAGTGTCTGATTGATCGAAATGAGCTGGTCCAGTTGATTCAGTGAAACCATCTGTCCAACCATCTCTGTCGGATCGACCGGCGAGGTCGGATCCTGATTCTGCAGCTCCGTGATCAAGAGGTTCAGGAAGGTAGTCTGCAGACTCGATGAAGATGTACTCGAGCTGCTCGACGTGGCTCCAGATCCGCTCGAGTTTGAGGCCGCCATTGTGCTCGCCTGCTGCACTGGCGCCGGCATCGCCGGAGTAATACCTTGAATGTTCATCTGCTGTTCCTCCTGTAAATCGAAACTTGTCTAAGCCCTGATGTCCAACCTCATTTGGCCGGAAGCGGCCGCCGTTCCCCTCAAGCTGATCACGTCGTTCGTTACTGCCGCCGGCGCCTCTGAGATCTCAAACTGAAGAACTGCCGGTTTCTGCTGATGCTGCGAAGAGTGTTCTCTTTGGTTGGAGAAGGATGCCCCGCCCTGGTTGACCTCAATCGTTGTGTGCAGACCATACTCGCTCCCAAGCTTGGCCTGAACCGAGGGGATATGCGCTGAAAGTGCGTTGCCAAGCTCGTTGTGATCGACTGAGATCTGAGCCTGCATCTGCTGTTGCGATACGGCCGTTCGAATCGAAATATCTCCAAATTCGCTCGAACGCATTCCCACGTGCATCTCCGTTTCGCTCATCGTTTGAATAAGCCTTGCAGCACTGATGCCTGACATTCCCGCAGGCTGGCTACCATTCGATTCCTCAGTTGCCGCGTCTTCAGGCACGCCGCCGCGATGAGTTGCCGGCTCGCCGGAACCGGGAGACGCATGGGTTGCTGTCGAACTGTGAGACACCGCTTGTGCGGGATATGCAACTGGCTGAAGAATGCCGGCATCCGTGCCCTTGGCCGCAATCACCTGGGTCTGCGCGCCCGCAACCTGAGAGTGCTGCGTTTGTGGGGCCGGCGCTTCGATACCATGCGAGGACGCGTGACTGTCACCGGCAGCGTCGTTCTTTGCTGGATTGACCGTTCTGCTCGTATCTCCTTGAACCGGATTCAGTCCGAATGCTGAGTCTGAAATTTTTGATTGAACTGCATTTCCTGCCGGCTGATTCATATCTCCATTGACTGGATTGATTTGAGATCCAATTCGAGTTCCCGCGGCCAAACTCGCTCGCAACATGCTCGCTGGATCGGACGGGGCAACGCCGATCGCTTCTCTATCTGTGTTTGCGCCGGAGAACTGGACAGTGCTGGTTCCCGAGGCCTGCTTGGCCAACACAATATCTGCGAAAGGCGTAGAAACTTTCGCTGCCGTTGTCGCACGCTCCATGCTCGCCGGATCGGAAGCCGCCACTTTGTTTGTATTTCTATCGGTGCTTGCAAACGAAAACTGAGCGGCGCTCGTTTCCGGAACCCGCGGCGGCAACACAAGATCAGCCGAAGGAATTCGTGCCCCCGATTCCAATGTCGCTTGCGCCACGTTCGCCGGATCGGAAGGCGCCGCACCGCTTGCGACTGTATCTGTGGTCGCGCCGGAGACCTGCGCGGCACCGGATTTCGGAACCTGCGGCGGCAATGCAAGATCAGCGGAAGCCTTGCGTGTTTCCGCTGGCAAATTCGCTAGCACCGCGTTCGCCGGATCGAAAGTCGCCACGTTCTTTGCAACAATATCTCTGGTCGCACCGGAGACCTGCGCGTCGCTGGTTTGAGGAACTTGCAGCGGCAATGAAAGATCAGCGGAAGCCTTGCGTGTTTCCGCTGGCAAACTCGCTCGCACCGCGTTCGCCGCATCGAAAGTCGCCACATTGTGTACAACTCTAACTGTGGCTGCGCCGGAGAACTGCGTGGCGCTGGTTTGAGGAACTTGCAGCGGCAATGAAAGATCAGCGGAAGCCTTGCGTGTTTCCGCTGGCAAACTCGCTCGCACCGCGTTCGCCGCATCGAAAGTCGCCACATTGTGTACAACTCTAACTGTGGTCGCGCCGGAGAACTGAGCGGCGCTGGTTTGAGGAACTTGCAACGGCAATGAAAGATCAGCGGAAGCCTTTCGTGTTTCCGCTGGCAAACTCGCTCGCACCGCGTTCGCCGCATCGAAAGTCGCCACATTGTGTACAACTTGATCTGTCGCCGCGCCAGAAAACTGAGCGGTGCTGGTTTGGGGAACCTGTATCGGCAATCGAAGATCGGCGGAAGGCACTTGAGGGACAACCTGCCTGGTAGAGGGAATCGCTTTCTGCAAGCCGCCGGACGGCTGCTCTCCCACAGAAATCTTGCCGACGCGAGGATTAGGTTCGGCCGCGTTATCTGCTGCCCCCGGGACGCTCGCCCGCGCTTGCAACCCAGAGCTTTCAACTGAAACCGGGCTCACCGGCTCCGCGCTAACGGATTGCTCCCACAAATTCGACTTCGAGGCCGGCATCTCGGATGTCGTGCTCGAAAAACAGAAACTCTCGACCGGCTGAGGTTGTGACGTTGAAGCTTGATAGTTGAACTGCGATGCCACCTCTGCTGTGAAGACAGTCCTTTTTGAAGCGACTTTAGAGAGAATGCGATCTGCCGCATTCTCTGAGGTCTTCGTCGGCGCTGCATCGTCGTAGGACCGCCCGGACTTTGAGCCGCTGGGTTGAACGCGCGGCGAGGCGCTCATAATTTGTGAAATGCTACTCGAGATTTCTGGATTCTCCGAGGATTGAATCGACGAAGAATTCGGATTCTGATCCTCATTGTCCGCTGAAGTATTTGAAGGCGCATCAGACCCTGCATGAGCATCGGAATGCGCAGAATCGGTCATTTGGACTGGACTGCTTGAAACACTTACCAGCATGTCCAGGAAAGACAGTCGAGAAGACTTCGCGGCAATGCCTTGCAGCGTTGTGGTACTCACCTGAACGGACTTTGGCGAAACTCGCACGCCCCTTTTATTGCACGAGCCGTGCCACTGGATAGCTCTGTTCAGCACTTGAAGATGATTTTATAAGCTGCTGAGTTTAAATAGGATGTAGACCATTTAGCTTCCAGGCAGACTCGAGCAAAACCACAGGTGGGCAACGGTTGCCGGATTCACTGGGCAAACTCTTCCTACCTGTTCAACAGGTCTGCCTACCTCTGGCCCGCGCTTGAAATTCAAAAGGCCTGCGAAAGGAGATCGCAGGCCAAAGAGATTCTTGAAACAATCGGTCTTCAACTTCGTTGCGAGCGTGCGGCAAATAAGTCATCGAGACTCTTCTGCTGGATGCGTACCTGATCCTGCTCCCATGCGCTCCGCCGTTGTTCCAGAAGATCGGTCAACATCCTGCGGTTCACACGCGCTGCCTGGTAGATCTTCATCTGCATCTCTCGTTGACTCTTTAACATTTCCAGAGTCTCGGACAAAGTGTGCTTCGCTTCAACTGCAGCGCTCATCTCATCCTGCAGGTCCTTCAGTCGATATGCCTGCATGCACCTTTGCAGAGCCTCTTCCCGTTCATCGCTTGCCTTGGCCAGTTCTTCGGTCAGTTCTTCAATACGGCGCCGAACGCGAGCCACCTCAAACTGCACTCTCTGTAGCGACAGCTCTTCACTCTTCTCGACGCTCTCTCGGAGTCTAAGCACGGTTGTGAGTGGAAATCGAAATGCCATAATCGAGCCTCCTTATTCTTTCTTGCCGCTCATCCTGGCGCGCCTACCCTGGCAGCTCCATCAACTTTTTGACAGCCCCGTCAAAAGTGCAGAACTCGTCCGGCTTTTGTCTCAAGAAACTGTTGATCGCCGGAAGCGTCTCGATCGCTTTATCCAGCACCGGATCTGTACCGCTATGATATGCGCCAATCCGAATCAGATCCTCTGACCGTGCATATGCAGCCAGCAAACGACGCATCGCGTTCGCCTTTGCAAGATGCTGACTGGTGACCATGCTGTTCATTAAACGGCTGAGGCTCTCAAGAACCGAAATCGGCGGATAGTGACTGCGAAGCGCGAGGTTCCTGTCCAGGACCACTTGGCCATCCAGCAACGATCGCACTGTGTCCACAACCGGATCCTGCTGATCGTCCCCTTCCATCAGCACGCTATAAAAGGCGGTGATGCTTCCCTGGGAAAAGTTCCCCGTACGTTCCACCAGGCGAGCCAACATATTCAGAACCGAAGGCGTATAGCCCTTTGCCGTTGGAGGTTCTCCGGCCGCCAGGCCAATCTCGCGCTGCGCCATCGCAAAGCGTGTCAGCGAGTCGACAATCAGCAGCACATTCTTCCCTGTGCTGGCGAAATGTTCCGCCACGGCTGTGGCCGCAAGCGCGGCCCGTATTCTGAGAACCGGCGATTGGTCGGATGTGGAAACAACAACGACAGCGCGCCGCAGCCCTTCTTCGCCGATAACCTCGAGGAACTCGCCGACTTCGCGTCCACGTTCGCCAACCAGCGCCAGCACCGTCATGTCTGCGGCGGTGCCGCGCGCCATCATGCCGATGAGCGTGCTCTTTCCAACCCCGCTCCCGCCAAAGATCCCTACACGCTGCCCTCTCCCGCAAGTCAGGAAGCTGTCGATCGCTCGAATCCCGCAGCTCAGCGGTTCACGTATCGGTACGCGCTCAAGAGGAAGCGGCGCCGAACCGTCGATGGTGACGGAGTGGATGGCCCGATAATCGCCTTTCCCATCCAGCGGGTTGCCGGCTGTATCGATTACCCTGCCAAGCATCTTCGGCCCAACCCGGATCGATGGACGCGCACCCCACGTAACAAGCTGGTCGCCGAAACGAATTCCCTGCGGCTGATCGGCGGTCATCGAAAGCATCGTTGAACCGCGAAACCCTACGATCTCGCCGCTGTAGCTCTTTCCGCCGTGATCCAGAATCAGGCAGGACTCGCCCACCGAGCAGAATGGTCCCTCCGATTCAATCAGGTTGCCCACCACCTGGCTGACGCGGCCGTGCCATCGAAGCGTTGAGCCCGTCTTAAGGTAATGCGTATACGGAGCTAGGAGTGGACGGCTCATCGACTCGTCGGCCTCAATGCAAGCAAATCAAAGAATCCTTGTTCGACCTCTTTCAGCTGCGTATCCAGACCGAAGTTGGCGGATCCAAGCTCTGTTCCCACGATGCAATCCTGATCGCTGAGATTCGGATCCTCGACGATCTCAACGTGAGCCAGGTTCGGAAATTCGGCAAAGTATTGCCTCCAGTCGTCGGCGCGCCTCGGACTCACCCGAAGCGTCACGCTTGAGCCTTCGCGCATCCTCTCGACGGCAATTCGAACCAGGGCTGCGACGAGCATCGGCTCGACCTGGGATTCGCGATGCAAAATCTTCGCGGCAATCGAAAGCGCGAGTTGCACGATCTCCGCTTCCACGCGCGCGTAATACTCGTTCCGTTGCTCCTCGAACTGTGTAACCATTTCTGCAACGGACGCCCGCTCTGCAAGGACCTTCTGTTCATAATCCCCGCGTAAACGCTGTTCCACTGCCAGCGCCGCATTGGCCTTCTCGCGCTCGATCATGGCCGCAATTTCTGCTGCGGAGTACTTCGGTGAGCCAGAGCCGTCGCCTCGATCGGTGCCGGATCCGCCTTGGTTTTTCCCCTGCGCGGCTGCCTCTCGACCGACGCGTTCCGATAGATCCCGATATTGCAGAACAGAAACGGGAACGGAATCTGCCTCGTTGACTTCCGTGTTAGAGAACATACTCGTCTTCTCCCTCGCTCTTCAACACGATCTTGCCTTCTGCTTCGAGCTTGCGCGCAATTGCGACAATCTCGCTTTGGGATTTCGCGACGTCCTTGCTCCGAACCGGTCCCATCATCTCGGAGTCTTCCTTCATGATCTCCACTGCGCGCGAAGACATGGTGCGATAAATGTGGGCGCGCAGATCTTCGCTGGCGCCCTTGAGCGCAATCATCAATGTCTTCTTGTCGACTGTGCTCATGAGTTCGCGCAAGTCGGGCTCCGGAACCTCAAGAAAGTTTTCGAACGTGAACATCATGTCGCGAATACTGATGGCCAGTTTCGGCTCTTCGGCCTCGATCGTTTCCAGAATCGATCGGGCTGCGGCTGGTTCCAGGCGGTTCATCAGCTCGGCAAGGTTCTTGAATCCTGAGTCTGAGTGCCTGGATTGATCGCCAGCCGACCCAAAACGGCGATTCAGCACACTCGATGCCTTTGCCGCGGCCTCTGGAGAGAATTGCTTCATTGTCGCGAGCCGCTTCACGCAATCCACCCGCGCTTCGGGTTCGAGCTTCATTAGCAGCGTTGACGCCTGCTTTGGATCGAGGTGCCCCACGACCAGTGCCTTGGTTTGGGCATGTTCTCCAGCCAGGAATCGAGCCAGTTTTTGCGGCTCTGCCCTTTTCAGAGCCTCGACCTTGAACGTCTTTCCATCGTCCTTGCGGGCCAGCCGCTCCACCATGCTCTTTGCGGCGTTTTCTCCAAACGCCTTCACAAGCAGGCGAACTGCACGATCCTGGCCGCCTACCGCGATGAATTCCTGCGCGGCAATCAGTTCCTGGTACTCTTCGAGTACCTGCATCGTCACTTCTATCGGCACCGGCGCCAGGTTGGCCACCTCTTCGGTAATTCGCTCTACATCGTCCTTTGGCAGGTTACGCAGAATTGGCGCGGCCTCGTCCTCACCCAGGATCGAAAGCAGAATCGCAGCCTTCTGCGCGCCGCTGGAAGTTGGGCGATCGAGAGCGCTCATTGCTTTTCCTCCCGCATCCACGCTTGCATTGCACGTGCTGTGTCCTGCGGCTTCTGACGCACAAGTTCGAAGGCCTGCATCTTCAGTTGAGCGGCGCGTTGCGCGGTGTCAGCCGATTGATATGAGCCTGCCGTGAGCGATTGAGAACTTCCCGAGGCGAGCGCCGGTTGAAGTCCCGCGCCAAGTTCGCCCCGCGACAATGCCTGCTTCTGCACGGGCCGCACCACAAACAGATAAGCCAATACGAAGAGCAGGAGGAGAGATAGCGGCCGTAGAATCGACGAATAGTCAGACACCGTCTTCTGCACCTGCGCGGCCCAGCCCGCATTTGGAAGATCCAGACTTGTTGCATTTCCCTCGAACGACATGTTCTGCACGCTGATCGTGTCGCCGCGCTTCGCGTCAAATCCAATCGCTGCCTGGGCAAGCTCCTGGATCTTGTTGAGCTCTTCCTGCGATCTCGGCCGTTTGGTGAACGTCGTCTTGTCGCCCTTTACAGTCTTCACCACTGCGTCGTCAACAAGAAGAGCCGCGGTCACGCGTTCGATGCGGCCGGCGGGCGAAACCGTGTGAATAACGGTCCTGTTCACGCCGTAGGTAGCGCTTTCGGACTTGGACATCTGCCTGGCTGCTGAGTCCGCCGTTGTCGGTGCCTGCGCCGGCGTCTGCTTCGGCTTCTTGTCGGTAGGTATATTGCTTGTTGTTCCAGGCACGCCGGACGGAACGCCGCTTCCGCCTGCGTCATCCTCGCTCCGTTGCACGCTTAGAAGCGCGCTCACAGAGGGGTCGTACTTCTCCTGGCTCTCTTCGCTCGAGTTCTGGTCGTAGTCGATGTTTACACTGGCGCGGATCGCGTTCGCTCCCACAACTGGTTCCAGCGTGGAGATCAGCCGCTGCGTCAGCTTGGCTACTTCACCCTCGCCTGCGTCCGTGTCATCGTGGCCCAGTCCCAACGACCGATCCGAGTCCGCATCGATTATCGCGACATCTTCGGGCTTCAATCCATCGACGGCTCCCGATACCAGCCGCGAAATTGCCATCACCGCATCCTTGGACAGACCATTATGACGGAGCTTCAAAATCACGGATGCCTTGGCTGCGCGCTGACGATCGAGGAAAACAGAGTCCGTCGGCATAACCAGGTGAACCCGCGCGCTCTCCACGTCGGCAAGTGTCTTGATGGTGCGTTCCAATTCGCCTTCCATCGCACGCTGATACGCGACCTTCTCATCGAACTCGGTCTGGCCCCAGCTCATCTTGTCGAACAGCTCGAAACCCAGGCGACCGCTATGCGGCTGGCCCTGCGCCGCCGTCTGCATGCGGACCGCATCCAGCTTGTCGACAGGAACGCTTATCGTCTTTCCATCGGGACTGATCTGATGCGGAATCTTCTGCGCATCGAGCTGGGTGGCCAGCGCCTGCGCATCCGCCGGATCCATATCCTGATAGAGCGGCTTGTAGTCTGGCGTGCTCAAAAGACGGGCAAAAACCGTCACCAGTGCGACCGTGATAACAGCCCCGCCCAGAAGCAGGGCCTTCTGCATCCCGCTGCGGCTCGCCCAAAACTGTTTCGCCTGATCGACTGCACTCCCTAAGTCTGCCATTGGATCTCAATCCTAAAACTGCATCTTTTCTATGTCCTGATATGCGCTGACGATCTTGTTTCTTACCTGCATCATCAACTGGAATGAAACATCCGCTTTTTCCACGGCGATCATCACATCGTTCAAATCGGCGCCGCCGCCTTGCAGCAGATTGCTGACCTGCGATGCCGCTGCGTCGTGCAGTTGATTGACCCCGTTCACGGCGTTCGACAGCACCGACGAAAAACTATCTCCCGCTGCCTGGCCGGATCCGTCCAGCGGCGACGTGTTCGGCACGTAAAAATTCGGAATTGGTCCCAGAGTAACGTTGCTCATTGCCCGCTCCTGCTTACGAGGACTTCAAAATGTCGATCGACTGCTGAATCATCTGCTTCGCAGCCGTTACTGCCGAGGCGTTCAGTTGATACGCCCGGACGGCGCCCATCAGATCCACCATCTCCGATACCGGATTGATCGCTGGATATGACACAAAGCCTTTCGCGTCGGCGTCCGGGTTTCCCGGCTCGAATCGCATCACTGGCGGTGTTGTATCGTTAACCACCTGCGTCAACTGAACTGAGCCCGCGGCTGGCCGGCCCGGACCGCCAATATGGTTCAGGATGGTGCGAAATGGAGACGCGTTCGAAGCGCTGAATACAACTTCCTTGCGCACGTACGGGCCGCCGGAATCGGTGTGCGTCGTCTCTGCGTTGGCCAGGTTCGCTGACGTTACTTCCGCCCGCTGTCTCTCCGCGGAAAGAGCCGAAGCGCTGATGCTTAACATATCGAAGAGGCCCATCGCTAATTCCCATCCTTCATCGCCGTCAGCAACCGATGAAACTCGTCCTTGATCAGTTGCACGCCGACCTGATATTGGAGTTGTGTCTCTGAGAGCAACATGCTCTCCCTGTCAACGTTCACGTTGTTTCCGTCCGGACGCTCCGGCAGTCCTACCACTTCGACCGAAGCGGGCGTAAGTTGCACACCGTTTCCCTGGTTCAGCGCCTGCTGCATCGCGGTTTGAAAGTTGATGTCTTTCGTCTGATAGCCCGGCGTGTCCACATTGGCAATGTTCGACGTGACCAGTTGTTGGCGATCCGAAGTAACCTTCAGATAGCCCTGAAGCAGTTGCATTATGGGAGTCGTTGTCATCATGCGTATCTCCTTGGGGGCAGACCGTATTCGCGAATCTTGTTGCGCAGCGTCCTAAGACTGATGCCGAGCATCTCCGCGGCGTGCGTCCTGTTTCCATCCGTGAGAGCAAGCGTCTTCTCGAGGTGTAGTTTCTCCACCTGCCAGATTGGCGTGCCCGCCGGCACCGCAGCCGGGCCCATCGCCGGGCCACGTGAAACAAATGCGTCCGTAACTTGAGCCAGGCCGCCGTGGCCGTGGAACTCCATCTCAAAGCTCTGGGCATCCAGCACCGGCGTCCTCGTCAATGCCAGAACGCGCCGCATAAAGTTTGCCAGTTCCCGCACATTTCCGGGCCACGAGTGAGATTGCAAACGCTCAAGAAAGCTCGGATGCAAAAGCGGGGGATTGGAATGACCTTGCCCTCCGTATTTCTCTGCAAAGTACTTTGCCAGAATCGAAATATCTTCGCGCCGCTCACGCAAGGGCGGCAGCGACAGTGGAATCACATTGAGACGGTAGTAGAGATCGGCGCGAAAATGCCCGAGTCCAACCAAGGCGGAGAGTGAAACATTTGTCGTCGCGATGACCCGGATATCGACCCTTACCGGACGCGATTCGCCCAGGCGCTCAAATTCGCGCTCCTGCAGAACCCTCAACATTTTCGGCTGCAGATTGAGCGGCATTTCGCCGATTTCGTCGAGCAAAATCGTTCCGCCGTCCGCCAATTCGAACTTGCCCGGACGCGCCCCGATAGCGCCCGTGAATGCGCCCCTTCCGTGACCAAATAGCTCGCTCTCCAGCAGCGCCTCAGGAACCGCGGCGCAGTTCACCGCAATGAACGGCTTGCCGCTTCGATCGCTGGACTCGTGAATGAATCGCGCCAGAAGCTCTTTCCCCGTGCCGCTCTCTGCCTCGATCAATATGTCCGCGCCCGTGCTTGCCGCCGCGCGCGCGCGTTGCAGCGCCTGGAGCAGAAGCGGCGCATGCCCGACAATTTCTCCGTTCGACGCGATCTCCTCCACCGGCTGCCGCTTCGCGCAACTCATCACGTTTGCGGCCGTAGCCTGCAGACGATCGAATGGAATTGGCTTGGTAAGATAATCGAGCGCTCCGTCGCGCATCGCGCTCACCGCGTCCGGCACCGATCCATATGCGGTCAACAAGATCACTCCGGTAGTGGGAGACGCCTTGCGAACGGCCCGCATCACTTCCATCCCCGATCCATCGGGCATGCGGATATCCGTAACCACAAGGTCATAGTCCCGATTTTCAACACTGCGAATTGCCTCTCGAACGCCCGAAGCCGCCTCCACCGTCCAGCCATTGCGAAGAAAATTCGCGCGCAACGCCGTGCGGATCCCGGGTTCGTCATCAACCACCAATACCGACAGCGCTTCGTCCCTGCTCATATGGTTGGAAACTCCATTTGAAAAATCGTTCCCTCGTTCATCCGGCTTGAAACTCTGATCTCCCCGCCGTGTTGCGTCATCAACCGCTTGCATACCGCAAGCCCCAGTCCAGGCGTTTCTCCGGTTGCGCTGAACCCTGGCTCGAAGATGTGTTCAATCAATGCCTCCGGAATTCCGCAACCGCTGTCGGCAATTTCAACAATGGCGCGGGTCGTTCCACGAACTCCGATTGCACGGATCGAAACGTCGATCTTCCCGCCTGCCACCGTATGCCGAATTGCGTTGTAGGCAATGTTCAGGATGATCTGGCGAATGGCGTCTTCGTTGCCTAGAATCCAAACCATGCCATCGCTCGCGGACAACGAAATCTGAACGCCCGCTTGTTCAGCAATCGGCTGTACAAATTCCACTCCGCTCCGTACGCAGTCCGCGAGTCGCACCCGCACCAGGTGCGGTTTGATTTCGCCATTCAGGCTCAGTACGTTATTCACCGTCCCGGACAAAGTCCGGATGCCCGCCTTCAGGTGCGAGATCCACTGTGCCGTATCTCCGCGATCCTTCTCGATGAGGCCGGCAAATAACTCCAGGCTCGCTAATGGATTTCTAATCTCATGCGCGAGTATCGTCGAAATCTCCGCAAGAACTGCTGTACGCCGCACGGATTCCCGCTCGTGCTCGGCTTCCTTGTTTGCTGTCACGTCCCGCAGAATCCAGATATTTTGGAGCTTTGGCGCTTGATCGATTGAGCTCTGATTTCTCGCTGTGCTGTAGAGCTTCCGATTGCCGATGGCCAGCCAGCGCTTTCCAGCTCTTGTGTTGAGGCAAATTTCGCTGTCAGTCTGTTCGTTCACTCCCTGGAAGAGCGACTCAAAGTTGACATTGCTCGCTTGCGAGAGTTCGCGCAGATTATCAATCTCTGCGTTTCCGAGCTCCAGCAGATTGCGCCCTTCCGGGTTGATCATCACGATCCGCTGGCCGCTGCTCAATACCAAAACTCCGCAGGGCATCGAATCGAGCATCTGCTGCAGCGTCGCGCGCATGCGATCGTTCTCGGCCAGGCTTCTGGTCAAATCTGCATTACGCCTGGAAAGCTCCGAGCCCAGTTGCGTGACCTCGCGTTGCAGATCGCGATACGACGCCTCAAGCACAGAAGAAGCTGAAATGAACTCGGAAAAGGCGTCCGCAAGCAACTGCGGACTGGGGATTGGATCCCCACTCATCGCGTTCATTGGAAAGGCATGAGAACTCGGCAGCATTTGCCTATCTAACATGCACGGCGAGTGCCAAACTGGCATTTCTTGCCCATTTCGGGCCAAGGACCCTAAAGGACAATATGTTCGGCCTTGATTTCGTCCCCATTCCCCGCAATAATTGTGGCCCGCTCAATCGCGTTCCGGAGCTCGCGCACATTCCCGGGCCAGCTATGCTGCATCAGAACCTGCAACGCTGCCTGCGTCATCGTCACTCCTGGCCGGAACTTTGCGACGAATGCCAGCGAAAGATCCTCGACGTCGCTCAAACGGTCCCTGAGTGGTGGCAGGTGGATGGGGAAAACTGCCAGACGATAATAGAGGTCCTCGCGGAACTGTTGCTGCACCACACGCTTCTTCAGGTCGGCGTTGGTCGCCGCAATTACGCGAACATCCACTTTGAGGTTGTCGTTGCCGCCCAGCCGCTGCACCTCGCCTTGCTCAAGAAATCTCAAAATCTTGCTTTGCAGCGTTAACGGCATGTCTCCAACTTCGTCGAGAAACAGCGTTCCGCCGTGCGCCGCGTGAATACGGCCGATTCGTGACTGAAGCGCGCCTGTGAAAGACCCCTTCGCATACCCGAACAGTTCGGCCTCCAGCAAAGTGTCGGGAATCGCGGCACAATTCACCACCACAAATGGCTGGTTTCTGCGCGAGCTGATCTGATGAGTCTCCTGGGCAATCAGGTCTTTGCCGGTTCCGCTTTCACCCGTAACCAGCACCGTGGTGTCGCGAACCGCAACCATCCGCGTCAAGGCGTACGCGCGCATCATCGGCTCGGAATCGCCAACCATGCTGCGCAATCTGATCCCATTCGCAGGCTGATTCTGGCCCCGGTCGCTGGAGACGGCCTCAAGCGGCACCGGCCGGAACGACTCACCCTGATTCACAGCATCCACAATCTTCTTTGAGACTGGCGATGAAGAGGAACTCCCAAGAAAAAGCTGGCCGGTGTGAGAATTCAACAGCAATATCTGTGTATTAGGGAACCTTTCTCGTACGATTCCCTGGAACTCGCCGGGCTCAAGATCGGGGATTGACGGATCCAACAGGAGCACGCCATCCTCATCTCCGCGGCTGTGGAGAATCTTCAGAACTTCGGCGCCGCCACCCGCCTGCAACACATTCCATCGAGGAGGACCCAACTTCTCCTGAAGAACTTCGCGAAGCCGGGCATTCGGACTCACAATAAGTACGTCCATAGGATCTCGATCTTCAAACCGTACGAATTGAGTAGCTGGGCTAGCCATGGCTTTATCTATTTCCTGTCTGAAATGAAAGAATTATGAGAAACGCGCCTCGTGACCCTCGCTTCAGGGAGAAAGATGCGCCTCTGCGTAGTGCAATTCGAAACTGGGGTGCGGAGACTCAGAGAGGTACGCCGGCAAAGCAAACAAAATGCAAAGCGGATCTTCGACACATTCGAATTTGCCGCCTTGGCTGCGGATGTTGGTTTCAACCAGAGACAGGTTGAGGCGGTCGCCGAAACTGAGGTTCTTCCCGTGTCTGGCCGTGTCTTCCACGGTCACCTCAACGTGTCCTTCCTTCCGATGAGCCGACAACCGAATCGTTCCATCGGGAGAAGAGACAGAGGCCGCAACCCGCAGTGCCGCTCGAATTGCGCGCTCCGTACGGTCCGCGTTCGCATGGATCTGAACGGTTTGATCCAGTCCTTGGGCTTCAATCCTGCCTCCCCACGCCTGCAAAACTGAAGTCATGTCTTCCATCACAAGACCAACTAATTCCCCGACGTCTATCTTCCGGCGGCCCGGCTTGCTTTCCGCCGTGTCCAAAACTTCTTGCAGGCACAAGAGCAGGTCGCTCATCCGCTCAACCTGCCTGGTCGACATCTCGATATAGCGATCGCTCTCCGCTCCGTTCGAACCGCGCAACTTCCACGCCCCCAACGCCCCGCGCAGAACCGTCAGCGGCTGCGCCATCGCGTGAAAACCGCTCGCCATAACCGCATAGGGGCAGGCAAACGGAGACTTCTCTCGCCCCTCCGGTCCGAGACATTTTTCGCCGCAATTAAGAAACGCGCAACTCATATCCAAACCCGCGAACCGTGTAGGTCAGCCTGGGCGCTCCGGGAAGATCGATCTTGTCGCGCACATACTTCATGTACACGTCGACGATATTCGTGGATGACTCGGGTGACATGTTCCAGACTTCTTCGAGCAACGTCGCGCGCGATACCGGGCGTCCCGCATTGCGCATCATGACGTCGAGGATGGCATATTCACGAGGGGTGAGTTCAATCCGCCGCCCGTTCCGCTCCACGCGGCGCTCGTCCCGATTGATCGTCAGATCTCCAATCGTGGAGCAATTGGGGACCTGGCCCGAGTTCCTGCGCAGCAGCGCATGCACACGAGCTGTAAACTCCGCCAGAGAAAACGGCTTGTTCAGGCAATCATCCGCTCCGGCCTGCAGCGCAAGAACCCTGTCTTCAACCCGCGAGCGCGCGGTCAGTACGAGCACCGGTAACCGGGGCTGGGATGGCCTTACCTCTTTCAGCAGACTGAGACCATCAAGGGTTGGCAGGTTTAGATCGAGAATCAGAAGATCGTAGCGGCGCTTTGTTCTTAACGCGTTGAGCGCTTCTCCGCCGTCGTGAATCTGGTCCACCACGAAGGAATCTGCCTCGAGTTCCATGCTCAGGAAGCTTGCAAGCGATGGATCGTCTTCGACGACAAGAACCTGCCGGCCCGATGACTTGCTCTGGCCGGCATCCGTTGCGCCAGGACCCTGGCGGTCAAGGCTCGCCTGTTCGCTTATAGTTTTCGCCGAGGCAAATGGAGGTCGCGCAACTTTCAGGTGTTTCATTTTAGCCCACTCAGACCAAAGATCAATTCCAAAGGGCCCTTCGCTCTCTTGCTCCAAACTGGTTACTTCGGAGCTGAGGAACGATTACCTTAGGGGGTTTTCAACAGCGATCTTAACGTTTAATTAGGATATGTCAATGTGATTTTGATCACGTAGACACAAAACCCTGCCTCTTCCGCCGGTACTGTGTCCTTGGTAATCTGTTCAGCCCCCCCTTGGCGGCCACTCTCATGAAGGGGAATTCTCGGCTAAATCCTTTCCTGTCCACCCCAAATCGGCAAATTAATTTGGTATCGTCAATGAATCGAAGATATCTGCCGGATTTTTTCGGCCTATCTGCCGATAGATTAATAAGACCACGGGCCTGCGGAGAGTCTGTCCTTAATCCGCTGAAACTGAGTGACTATGCGGAAATTTGATTATCGCGCTCCTAGATTTGCGGTCGACCTCCCTGTCCGCTTGACGCTCCAGGATTCGACACAGCCCGGACGCTGCAGGGAAATCAGCACCGAAGGCATGAAATTAGAGCTTCGTGAGCCGCTATCCGTCGATGCCGCCGGTGCTGTCCACGTTACCTTCCAAAATGTCAGCTTCGATCTGCCCGTCCGCGTCGCTCACTGTGGGGCGGGCTGCGATGGGGTGCAGTTTGTATACGGTTCCGATGAGGAGCGGGATGAAGTCATCCGCTTTATCGCACTGGTTACCGCTGCCCCGTCTCGACCGGGACCGGTTCTTCTACGCTGACTCTTTGGCAATTGGGATCGGGAAGAATCGGTTTGGGTGGCCCTAATTTTGCTTGGCCGAGTGCGTTGTGTTCACATCCGTCAATCCCGGAGCCAATTCGGATCCGTTCTCGACCAGGTATTGAACAATCAGCGAAATCCTGCGGTTGGATGGATCCTCAGGCAGCTTCGGCAGGCGAAGTCGCTGGTCTGCAAAGCCCCGCACCTGCGAAACCTGGCCCGGCCGAATCCCCTGAGCTTGCATTAGTCGCCTGGCCTCGTTGGCCCGCTCCGTCGAAAGGTCCCAATTATCGTACTCACGGCCGCCCGCATACGGTTTCGAGTCGGTGTGCCCCTCGATCGAAAGATGATTCGGCAGTTTGCCCAACTCCTGCGCCAGCGCCTTGAGTAGTTCCATCAGCGCCGGCGTTGGTTTCGCGCTCCCCAGCTCGAAAAAAGTGCCCTTCGCGGATTCCATCAATTCAATGCGCAGCCCCTCTGGCGTTATCGTGATCTCAATCTGGCTTTTCAGTTTGTCCAACGGATCAAGATGGTGGATCGATCGAAGAAGATCCTCTTTCAGCTTCGCCATATCTTCTTTCTTCAGGGCCACGAACTCACCCGAACCATCTCGATTCGTCCCCACCATCTTCGCGACTCCCCGAGGATCCTTGAAATAGCCGCCAACAGCCTCCTGGACTTGCTTGCTCGCATTCATCATCCACAGCACAATGAACAGCGCCATCATCGCCGTCACAAAGTCGGCGTAGGCAACTTTCCATGCCCCGCCATGGTGTCCCCCGTGGGAAACCTTCTTCCTGACAATGATGATCTCGGTCGCTTTCGCCACGTTCTCCGTCCTTGTTACTTTCTAAGCAGCCGCTGCTGCCGCTGGCGCTGCATCTTTGTGGCGGCATGCCGAGTCCACTTCCTTGAAGCTCGGCCGGACGTGTTCAGGAATCGCTCTCCGAGCCATTTCGATCGCCAGCGAGGGCGACATCCCCTTGATAAATGCCAGCATTGCCACGCGCAGCACATGATAAGAAGCATGCTCGCCATCGACAAGTTTGGAGAGGTTCGCGCTCAACGGACCCACCAGTCCGTAGCAAAGCAGAATGCCCAAAAACGTGCCCACCAGCGCAGCCGCAACCTTGTGGCCAATCTCCTCGGGCGGACCCCCAAGTGAGCTCATCGTAACCACCACCCCCAGAACAGCCGCTACGATTCCCATGCCCGGCAGTGAATCCGCCATTGTGCTCAACGCCGTAGCCGACTCCGTTGCTCCGGCATGATGGACATCCATGTCGATTTCCATCATCTGGTCGAGATCGAATGGGCCGGCTCCCCCGATGATCGCCATCCGCATCGTGTCGCAAACAAAGTCGCGGACGTGATGGTCCTTCAGGAATACCGGAAATTTTGAGAAGACTGCGCTCTTGGTCGGCTCCTCGATATCGTTTTCGATGCCGGCCAATCCCTCTTTTCGCGCTTTGTTGAAAAGCGTGTACATCATCTTCAGCAGATCAACAAAGGTCTTCTTTGAATACTTTGGCCCCTTCAGGACCGTGACCAGGCCGGCGGCAATCTTCTTGATCACATATAGAGGATTCCCGGAAAGCAAAATTCCCAATGCCGCGCCCGCAATGATCAGAAACTCCGATGGCTGGACGAGAACCAGCAGCGGCCCCTTCTCCATGAGAAAGCCGCCCAGAACCGCTCCGAAAACTACGACAATTCCGATGATGGCAAACATGCGCGATGTCCTTCTAGGGATCAAACCACAACGGCAACCTGGTCCTATTTCACCGAGGCGTTTGAAGGGCTCACTCCATATCGGCATCTGCCGGATGGTTTTCCAACGCAAAGGGGCCCGGAATCGATCGGGCCGCTGGCGGGAAAAGGGCCTGGGCCAAAGTAGCCCGGCTTCCATCCGGAACCGGGTATGTAATCATCACGAACCGGCTTGGACGAGACGGCCGGTTCCGGTTCGCTAAACATCTGGAGAATTGCTGCCCACCTGCCGATAGAAGATCACCAAATCGAACGGGAAGGCGGCGCGAACCACCAGCGGTTCCAGCCTCGGCCCTCCCGTAGCGACAAAGAAATCGAGAGTCCGGGGTCGCCGCTCTCAGTACATTTGGCCGAGCGACAAATTAGGATCGGTCGATCCATCGAATGAGGACCGCTGTGGACAAGAGCACCTTTGGCGGCATTCTGATTGCCATCGTCGGCATTGGATGCGGTTTGATGCTTGACGGAGGCAAGATCGCGCAGGTGATCCAGCCGACTGCGGCTCTAATCGTAATCGGCGGTACCATCGGCGCGGTGATGGTGCAGTTTCCCCTTCGCGTTGTCCTTCAGGCCATCGTGCATCTGAAAGACGTATTCCTGAATGTGGAGCCCGAATCCGACGAGCTCGTCAAAAACCTTCTCCACTATGCCTACAAAGCCCGGAAACAAGGCATCCTGTCGCTGGACGCAGAGTTGAGCAAGATTCAGGATCCATTCCTGAAAGAAAGTCTCATGCTCGCCATCGACGGAGTCAGCGCGCCGGATCTTCGCAAAATGATGGAGCTCCAGCTTGACTACCGGGCAGAAAAAGACGCCCGGATTCCAAAGGTGTATGATGCCGCGGCCGGTTTTGCTCCCACAATTGGCATCATAGGCGCGATACTTGGCCTCATCCAGGTGATGCAGCACCTGCAGGACATCTCGGAAGTCGGAAGGGGAATTGCGGTGGCATTCGTTGCCACCATATACGGCGTCGGTTCCGCGAACCTTCTGTTCCTCCCCTGGGCCGGAAAGCTGAGAATCCGCATGCGCGAGCGGCAGGTTGTTCAGGAAATGATGCTGGAGGCCGTTCTCTCAATTCTGGAAGGCGTCAATCCGCGCGCGCTCGAGATGCAGTTGAACCGCTACCTCAGCGTTGCCCCCCGGCCCAGCCTCACCAAGGTGGCGGCGCGATGAGGCAAAGAAGAATTGCCGAAGAACACGTCAACCAAGAGCGGTGGCTACTTTCCTACGCTGACTTCATCACGTTGCTGTTCGCTTTCTTTGTCGTCCTCTTTGCATCGGCTTATCGCGATAACCAGGCGATTCGAAAACTTTCGCGGGCCATCCACAACGGATTCCAAACGATGGGTGCGTTCGCCGCGGACGAGAATGGAAGCGGTGGCCCGTACGCCAGTCTCGCCAGCGATCTGGACACCAATAACTCGAAGGTTCGCAACGATGAGGACAACCATAACCCGGCATCGGCTGGTGCAGCCACGGACATGCTCAAGCTGAAGCATGAGCTCGAGGCTGCCATGGGAAAAGAGTTGGCGAATCATGAGATGGTCATCTCCCTCACCCCGGAGGGGTTCGTAATCAGCCTAAGAGAACTCGGGTTTTTTAACAGCGGGCAGGCCGAATTAGCGCCCGGTGCCGGCGCAAAAATCGAGAAAATTGCAAAAATCCTGGCACGCCCAGGGCTGGAGATCCGCGTCAACGGCCACTCCGATGACCAGCCCATTCATACTGATCAATTCCGATCGAATTGGGAACTTTCCACCGCTCGGGCAATGACTGTGCTGCGCATGCTGGTCGACGATGGCGGTTTCGATCCAACGAAAATCTCGGCATCGGGAATGGGTCAATACAGGCCCATTGCCGACAATTCAACTCCGGAAGGCCGCAGAATGAACCGGCGGGTTGATCTCGTCGTCGTTCAAACCAGCGTCCCGCACTCTCGAACGCAATGACACAGACAAGCGATCGGTTCCGTCAATCTCCGACCCAGGCAAGCGTCGTGCCCGTTCTCAACGAGCACGAATCGCGCCTGGAACCGCTCGCGAATCATCGATTGCCTCTCCATCTAATCCTCTCGTTCAACATCGTTTTCCAGTTCAACTCGCGCCCGGCCCTCAACTTTTCCAGCAAAACGTCGATCAGGGATCCATCATGATCTTTTCTCAAGATCTGTCTTTTCCCGGAGATGCCAGGCGCAGGCCGCCAAAACCTGCGTTGCCGGTCGTCGCGCTCGCTCTTCTGATGTTTGGGCTCCCTTCGACGACTGGAGTTGCGGCCACAGCCACATCCTCTTTTGGCGTCTCTGCGACCGTGGCGGCCTCCTGCCTTGCCTCCGCATCTCCCCTCAGTCTCGGAGCTTATCGCGGCGTAACAGCGAGTGCGGCATCCACCGTCTCGGTAAACTGCACAAATTCCACGCCATATACCGTAGGCCTAAGTGCAGGAAAGGCATATGGCGCCACCGTCTCAGCCAGGATGATGATTGCTCCGGGCTCGGCCTTGCTAAGTTACGTGCTCACCTCAAATACTCCGGGAAATGTCAGTTGGGGACCAACTGCCTCCACCGCTACCGTAACTCGAGCTGCAATCGATGGCCCTCAGGCACTCACCATTAAGGGACAAGCTCCGATTCGGCAATCCCTCGCCGCATCCGCATACACCGATGCGATCACCATCACCGTCACTTATTAGGAGCAGCTTGACTCGCCTCGGCGAGTTTCGGCCACAGATGAACAATTCCGGCGTCGCGCACTCAAAAAAGAAGCCCCGTGCCCCATCCATCGCGCTTTTTGCGATGGGTGGGACAGCAATGCACTGCGCTCACTCCCTGAAAACGCCGGGGGCCCCATCCATCGCGCTTTTTGCGATGGATGGGACAGCAATGCACTGCGCTCACTCCCTGAAAACGCCGGGTGCCCCATCCATCGCGCTTTTTGCGATGGATGGGACAGCAATGCACTGCGCTCACACCCTGAAAACGCCGGGTGCCCCATCCATCGCGCTTTTTGCGATGGGTGGGACAGCAATGCACTGCGCTCACATCCTGAAAACGCCGGGTGCCCCATCCATCGCGCTTTTTGCGATGGGTGGGACAGCAATGCACTGCGCTCACTCCCTGAAAACGCCGGGTGCCCCATCCATCGCGCTTTTTGCGATGGGTGGGACAGCAATGCACTGCGCTCACTCCCTGAAAACGCCGGGTGCCCCATCCATCGCGCTTTTTGCGATGGGTGGGATTCGACCAAGCCCATCTCGCACATTGATAGGGAGACAGACCGGAACAATAAGTCGGGCTCGCACAGAAATTCCGCTCCGTTTTTCGAGTAGTAAATAGTCCCGCTATTTACTCTGTAGGCACCTCTCGCTTACACCTTAGGTGTACTGTTGTGCTACATATTCGGTCGCTCCAGTTACCTGAACGTACTATAGAATTCAACATCAACCCGAATTAGTGTTTGGACATCAGTCAACTTTGAATCGGTAGAGCCGGCTCACGAGGAGGTGTCTCGTTTGCGCAGGAATTCCCCGCTTCAAGTCGCGTCATGCGTAGTGTGCGCGATAGGACTGTATTCGACACGCGGTGGCAAATGAACGCAGAGTTGTGCTGCTTGGCTCGATACTCTGGTTCAGAATTGCCTGATTCAGCGACCACTGATCCTGTTTGACACCTTGTCGGACGGCCGCAACTCTTGGTTCTCAACCCTTGTACTTCGGGAGTAGTCGTTATGAGTCTCAACAGTTTGATCAAGTCCGCAGTTCCCGCCGCCATCCTGGGTGTCCTTGCACTGGGCATGGCCCCGGCGACTTATGCGGCAACAACCGCTACAGCTTCAATGGCAGTCAGCGCGACGGTCCAGGCCACCTGTATCGTCTCCACGACCCCCATGTCTTTCGGAACTTACACCGGCTTGGTATTGCCTTCCACGTCTACCGTTACCGTGCAATGCACCAATACCACCAATTACACGCTGGGGCTCAACGCAGGAACCTCCAGCGGCTCCACGGTAACCAACCGCAGCATGACCGGTCCGGGCTCAGCCTTGCTGAACTATGGCTTGTATACCGACTCCGGCCATACGACGAACTTCGCGACCCTTGCCAGCACCAACGGCACCGGCTCGGCGATCGTGACCACTGTTTACGGTCAGGTTGCCGCCGGGCAGTATGTCGCGCCGGGCGCTTATTCCGATTCAATTACAGCAACAGTTACTTACTGACCTTTAGTTGCAACAGCTAACCGGGCCCCAACGCCCGTACGCCGCCGCATAGCCAGTCACGCGCCCGCCGCCATCCTCGCCGTCGTTTTCGCGAGTTTGGCGGCTATCGCGCTTTAGGAAATGCTGCATCCCCAGGGCAGAATTTCAAAGTCGATGTGACCGGCATCCCCATCAACAAGTCTCGGCAAAATTTGCTAACTGCATCCGCTGGTCGACCCGCAGCTCATGCACCGGTAGCAACTCCCGTTGCGGACCATGATCGCTCCGCAGGTCGAGCAGCTCGGCGCATCGCCCATCTCGTACATCTCGCGCATGGCTTCCGCAGCGTGATAAATCCCGCGGTCTTCCATGCTGGGCCCATTCCCGATAATGGGAGTTGAGCCTCCCGGTCCACCCCACGGCTGCGCTTCCGGTGCAATGCCGCCGCCCGCCGACGGTCCGCTACCGTGACTGCCCATTTGCGTGAGCCGTTCCGCCACCGCTTTTGCCAGTGCAGCCAGATTGGACGGCGCCATCCCTACCTCTTCCGGTTCGCTCTCCGGAAGAATCGTGGGCGAGGCAGGCAGTTGCGGTGCGCTTGGCGCCAGACCCGCAAATAGCGTCAACTGCTGGCCGGAGAGAAAACGAAGATTGAGCCAGCGGAAGATGTAATCCATCAGGCTCTTGGCGTAGCCGATTTGTTCGTTTCCCGTCCAGCCCGAGGGCTCAAAGCGCGTGTGCGCGAACTTCTCGCACAATACCCTCAAGCGGAACTCCGTGCTGCAGCGCCAGCGAAATGGAAGTCGCGAACGCATCCATCAACCCGGACACAGTCGACCCCTCCTTGGCCATCTTGATAAAGATCTCTCCCGGTTGCCCGCTCGGATACAAACCCACCGTGATGTATCCCTCATGACCCGCGATCGAGAACTTGTGCGTAATCGATGCGCGCTCCTCCTGCAGCCGGTGGCGCACTGCGCGCGGCGGCCCGTTCGTATCCTGCACTTCCCTGGCCGGCTCGGCCGCTTCCTTCGCTGAGGACGTCAGCACCATGAACGCGGCTGCCTTGGCGCTGTCATCCAGCGCCTTTTGGAAGACGGTGGCGGTCTCAAGCATCTGCCTTGCGCTCACTTCCAGCTTCGCGCCGTTTCCGGCTTCCAGGGCCTTCAAGTCGGACTCCACTGCCGGCTGCCCCGCCGCCAGTTGGGCCAACACGCGGCTCCCCACAACATCCAGCGCCGAGGGCTCCTTCTTGGCATCCATGCTCGTATTCAGCGGTTGCGTCCCCTTCGATCCATCGCGGTAGATGGCCACTGCCTTGATGCCCTGCCGCCAGCTCTCCGCATACGCTTCTGCAACGTCATCCACGCTCGCCTCGTGCGGCAGGTTCACCGTCTTCGAGATGGCTCCCGACAGAAACGGCTGCGCCGCCGCCATCATCTTGATGTGCCCCATATATTGAATCGAGCGCGTTCCCTTGGCCGGCTTGAAGCTGCAATCGAAAACAGCCAGGTGCTCCGGCTTGATCCCCGGCGCCCCTTCGATCGTCCCCGTCGCATCGATATAGCTGACGATCGCGTCCACCTCCGCGTTGTCGTAGCCCAGCTTGAACAGCGCCGCCGGTACCGTATTGTTCACGATCTTGATCATGCCGCCGCCCACCAGCTTTTTGTACTTCACAAGCGCCAGGTCCGGCTCAATCCCCGTCGTATCGCAGTCCATCATGAAGCCGATCGTCCCGGTCGGCGCCAGCACCGTGGTCTGCGAGTTGCGATAGCCGTACTTCTCGCCGTACATCAGCGCCATGTCCCAGCTCTCCCGGCTGGCATCGATCAGCGCATCCAACTGCGGCACGTTGAACGGCTCGCCGACCGCTGCGGTGGTCCGCGATTTGCCGATATTGTTCACCTCGGCGCGATGCATGCGGATCACATCCAGAAACGGCTCGCGATTCACATAGAACCCTGGGCAGGCCCCCCCTTGCCGCTCCACCGAAGCAGTCAGCGTCGTAGCCGACTTGAGCGGCGGGCAGTTGGCCGCGATCACTGCCGACTGCAAATAAGCCTGCCCGCACATAATCGCCGTCAGGCTCGCGGCCAGGTCGCGTCCCGCCGCCGAATCGTACGGCAGCCCAAAAGCCATCAGCAGCGCGCCCAGATTGGCGTAGCCCAGCCCCAGCGGGCGGTAATCGTGAGAATTCTGGGCAATCGCCTCGGTCGGATAGCCGGAGTTATCCACCAGAATCTCCATCGCCGTTACCACCACCGAGATAGCGTGCCGGTAAGCCTCGATCTCAAAAACCCCCGCCGCGTTCACAAACTTCATCAGGTTGAAGCTCGCCAGATTGCACGCCGAGTTGTCCAGGAACATGTACTCGCTGCATGGATTGGAAGCGTTGATCCGCGCCGTGTTCTTCGACGTGTGCCACTTGTTGATCGTCGTATCGAACTGCATCCCCGGATCGCCGCAAAGCCAAGTGGCCTGGGCAATCTTCTTCATGATGTCGCGCGCCTTGTACGTCCCCGCTACCTCATGATCCTTCACGGTATAAGTGTTGAAGTCCCCGTCGCTCTCATAGGCGCGCATAAACTCGTCGCTCACCCGCACCGAGTTGTTCGCGTTCTGGAAGAAAATCGACGAATAAGCCTCTGAATCCGGCCCCGATCCGTCGTACCCTGCCTTGATCAGCGTGAACGCCTTGGCCTCTTCCTTCGCCTTGCAGTCGATGAACTCCATAATGTCCGGGTGGTCCACATTCAGGATCACCATCTTGGCCGCCCGCCGCGTCTTGCCCCCCGACTTGATCACCCCGGCAAACGCGTCAAACCCGCGCATAAAGCTCAACGGCCCCGAAGCCTGCCCGCCGCCCGAAAGCTGTTCCTTCGATCCGCGGATCGACGACAAATTCGTTCCCGTCCCCGAACCCCACTTGAACAGCATCCCCTCGGTCTTGGCCAAAGTCAGAATCGAGTCCAGCGAGTCGTCTACCGCGTTGATGAAACACGCCGAGCACTGCGGATTGTGATACCCGGTCGCCGAATACTTCACCCCTCCCGTCGCCGGATCCCAGTGCCAGTTCTGTCCGTCGGACTCCGGCTCCAGCCGGTCGCATCCCACGTTGAACCATACCGGCGAATTGAACGCCGCCTTCTGAGTCAGCAGCATATGCGCCAACTCATCGTGGAAGACCCGCGCGTCGTCGACCGTGGCAAAGTAGCCGTTGGTCAGGCCCCAATCCCGCACCGTCTCCACAACCCGCCCCACCAACTGCCGCACCCCGGTCTCCCGCTCCGCCGTCCCAAGCTGCCCGTGCAGGTACTTCGAGGCCACAATGTTGGTCGCCGTCATCGACCAGTCCACTGGCACATCCACGTCCTTCTGCTCAAAAATCGTGTTGCCCTTGGTGTCGGTTATTGAAGCGGTCCGCCGCTCCCACTGCATATCGTCGTAAGGCGACACGCCTTCCTTGGTGAAACGCCGTGTAAATGTCAGTCCCTTCTGGGTGTAGGGGTTCTGTATGGCGGCGCTGGAGTTCTGTAGATAAACCTCGTTCATGGGGATCCTCTCTGTCGGCAAAATCGGTGAAACCTTTCCTCTATCCAGACGCTATAAAGGCTGAATATTGGCCCTGCTCTACTTCTCAAACAAACGGGAAACTGGGATTGGAAATTACCGCTTAATCTCGTCTCTCAGCGGCCTCTCGGCGAGTTCTCACGCCGGAGTTACATTACAATCTGTTTAAAGCCGCAGATGAAAAAATACCGCTGTCTATGGTACGTGTCAACAAGAAACCACAATATCTTGTATTTTGTTTGCATTCCCCGCATCCGCCTGCTAAATACCGCCACTTGCCTGTGGAAAGCTCAAAAACGCCTTGCGTGACGCGGTCATTGACCCTCCCAATCCTGCCCTCTGTTTGATGCAACTCCAGCCCTTCCCGCCTCCGCCAAATCCCCCGCTCCGACCCCGCCCGACCTGCCCCAAAAACCAAGCCTAGCCCCGCCCCCAACCCGCCGCAAGACGCAAGAACGGTGCAGATTCCGGTCAGCCCTGTGCGAGTTGTGGAGATTTGGTGCGATTTAAGGCAATTGCGAGAGTCAGGGAGATTCAGGACTCGAATCGAGATTTGGCCGGGATCATCTGCTGGTGAAGGACACGAACCACGCGGATTCCTCTGGGCTGCGTTCGATAGAAGACAACATGCCTCCCAACATCAAACCTTCGCAAACCCACCTCAATTGAATCGCAAGCTCTACCAATTGACGAGTGCTGGGCCAGAATTTGAAAGGAATCTTCTAGCTGATCCAGGTAGCGGTCCGTCTGTTGCGAGCCCCACGCATTGGTCGTATATGCAGCAATTTCATCGATATCCGCTTCAGCTTCGCGCGAGAGGCTGACAGGTTTCACGTGCAAGCCTGTTTCCTCGGCAGACCGTATTTTTCTCTAATCCGATCGAAGACGCCCTCTTCCGCGTCGCCGCTGGCGTCACCTTCGGCAATCGCCGCCCGCAGCGCCGCAAGCTTCTCCTCGTACTCTCGCTCTTCCTTCTCCAGTAGACGCAGGGCCGTCCGCATCACTTCGCTGGCGTTGGCGTAAAGACCGCCCTCCACCCTCGAAGAGACAAACTGGTCCAATTCCTTGGTCAGGCTCACATTGCGCGTCGGCATCAGAGCACCTCAGCTTCAGCTTAGACCCTTTGGCCAACTTTGCCAACTCCGGGCCTGGCCGGCCTTGCAAAGTCGCCCACCCCAAAAACGCCCTGCGGCCCCGCGCAAAATCATACGGGACCGCAGGGCGTTTTATCTATCGTCCGGTCGGAGGTTGAAACACCTTTTCGGCGACCGGAACCGGTTGCTATCCCTTGGACTCAATCCTCATGCCATAGAACGATTTCCGCACGAAGAACACCGAAACCAGGAAGAATGCCACTGCCAGAATGTGTGTCAGCATCGGATTGCTCGAACTGAGCGTCACCGCAAGCTCGACCGCAAGCAATCCGAACAGCGTCGTGAACTTGATAATCGGATTCATCGCCACCGACGAGGTGTCCTTGAACGGATCGCCGACAGTGTCTCCAATCACGGTTGCATCGTGCAGAGCTGTTCCCTTCTGTTTCAGGTCAACCTCGACAACCTTCTTCGCATTGTCCCAGGCCCCACCGGCATTGGCCATGAAGATCGCCTCGTACAGTCCGAAGATTGCGATCGAGAACAGGTAGCCGACAAACAGGAACGGCTCCATGAATGCGAACGCCAGTGTCGAGAAGAAGACCGCGAGAAAGATGTTGAACATTCCCTTCTGCGCGTACTTCGTGCAGATCTCCACCACCTTCTTGCTGTCCGTGACCGACGCCTTTTCCGCACCCTCCAGGTGGATGTTCGCCTTGATGAACTCGACCGCGCGGTAAGCGCCTGTGGTCACTGCCTGCATGGAAGCGCCTGCAAACCAGAAGATCACTGCGCCGCCGCAGATCAATCCCAGCATGAAGGGCGCATGCAGCAGCGAGAGCTTTTCTACGTTCACGGTGAGTCCATGAGTTAGCGCCATGATGATCGAGAAAGTCATGGTCGTTGCGCCCACAACGGCAGTGCCGATCAGAACCGGCTTCGCCGTAGCCTTGAATGTATTGCCGGCTCCATCGTTGGCTTCCAGCAGATACTTCGCGCGTTCGAACTTCGCATCGATGCCGAAGTCCTTCTTCAATTCGGCTGCGATGTTCGGAACTTCTTCAATCAGCGACAACTCGTAAACAGATTGAGCATTGTCGGTGACCGGTCCGTAGGAGTCGACTGCGATCGTCACCGGCCCCATGCCAAGGAACCCAAACGCGACCAGGCCAAACGCGAACACGGCGGGGGCGAGCATCAGCACCGCCATCGACTCGCCCGTGCTGAAGTAATAGCCCAGTCCCATGAGCGCGACCATGCTAAGTCCCAGCCAGTAGGCCGACATATTCCCGGCCACGATTCCCGACAGGATCCCCAGCGAAGCTCCTCCTTCCTTCGCGGAGGTTACGATCTCCTGCACGTGGCCCGACTTGGTTGAAGTGAAGACCTTCACCAATTCCGGGATGAGCGCGCCAGCCAGGGTTCCGCACGAGATGATCGAAGCCAGCTTCCACCACAGCGTTCCGTCCCCAAGATCGGGGATCATCAGGTACGTGACGATGTAGGTCAGGATGATCGAAACAATGGACGTGATCCAAACCAGAGAGGTCAACGGCGCCTCAAAGTCCATCTCATCCGAGTTCGCGTATTTCGCCTTGGCGATCATGCCATTCACGAAGTAAGCCAGCGAGCTCGAGATCAGCATGGCCACGCGCATCACGAAGATCCATACCAGCAGCTTTACCTGCGTGTCGGGAGTCTTCACCGCCAGCAAAATGAACGTGATCAAGGCCACGCCGGTCACGCCGTAGGTCTCGAAACCATCGGCGCTCGGTCCAACCGAGTCGCCCGCGTTGTCGCCCGTGCAATCTGCAATTACGCCCGGGTTGCGCGCATCGTCTTCCTTGATCTTGAAAACAATCTTCATCAAGTCGGAGCCAATGTCGGCGATCTTGGTGAAAATGCCGCCGGCAATACGCAGCGCCGCCGCGCCCAGCGATTCGCCAATCGCGAAGCCGATGAAGCATGGCCCCGCATAATCGGCCGGGATGAACAAAAGAATACAAAGCATGATCAGCAGCTCGACCGAAATCAGCATCATGCCGACGCTCATGCCCGCCTTCAGCGGAATGGCAAAGCATGGGTACGGTTTGCCGCGCAATCCAGCGAATGCCGTTCGTGAGTTCGCAAATGTGTTCACGCGAATTCCGAACCACGCCACACCGTAGCTGCCCGCGATGCCGACCAGCGAGAAAAACAAAATGATGGGCAGGGTAGTCCAGATCGGTTTATTCGGCACCGGCGCCAGAACGCCGAAGTAGAGCGCAATGATGACCGCGATGAAAGCCCAGAGCAGAAGAATGAACTTGCCCTGTGTCACCAGGTACGTTTTGCAGGTCTCATAGATAAGTTCGGAAATCTCGCGCATCGAGCGATGAACCGGAAGGTTCTTCAACTGCGTATAGATCACCAGGCCGAACAACAGGCCGCCGACGCAGAACAGCAATCCGATCATCAGCAAGGCATGCCCGTTCATCCCCAGAAAATTCACGGACGACAAATCCGGCAGAACCAGGTTGGCTTCGCCTCCGCCGCCCCCAGGTTCCCCCTGGGCGAAAGCGAATGTGGGAAGCAGCAGGCCCAAAACCCCTATCGCGAGGGCTGCCACGGTCTTAAAATGGCGCTTCAAGAATATTTGGGCGCCGTCCCTGATGGCGCTGGCGATCTTCCGCATCTTCGGCGTTCCGATCTCGGAACCAATCACCTGGCGCGCGAAAGCAAAGGCCAATAAAAGCGATACTGCGCTTACGCCCGGAAAAAGATACACTCCATATGCTGCAGTCACAATTCCTCCCGATTTTTTGATTGTTTTGAGGCCGCACGATCGGCGGCCCCGAATTACGCGCCCCTCGAAACACTCGGGGAATGCCACCGGAAGGCTATCATCCGCACTGACCAGTGTCGAGTGACTCCGGTCACCGGACTCTGTGCCGTTCCTGTTGTGGGATGATGCCGTTTCGGAACCTAATCTCTCAGAATTCCGGGTCGTACCAGGCTGAGACACATCGGAGGGCAAACTCCGCGAACAATTCCACACCGCGCATGCCGGCTCCCAGACCTTGCGCCGTCTTTTCCATTCATGGGAAGGGCAGTGAAATGTCCCACCACCCGTTTCCCTGTTCCCTGTTTTGCAAGTAATTACCCGCCTCTGGCGCACAATGATGGTATGAGCCTTCTCGATCCAGCGCTAAAATCACGCGAATCCTGTTCCGGGATGAGGATTTTCCGCACCCCCCCGTACCCCCCTCCGGAAGTTGCCCTGTTTCCGGTGCATCGACAACTGGAACCGACACCCCATCAACTACTTGTAAAAAATACATATTCACTCATCGGTAAACAACAACGCCCATTTTTGGCCGATTTTTGGCCGTTCTTGACCAGAATTGTTCCATTTTGCCCCGAATGAATGACCATGGGAAGTCGAAGCGTTTATTCGACAGGAACCTCGAACGAGTCGTCCGGCAGCTTATCCTGCATGCCCGGCGCGTTGGGATTGCGTGCCTGCCCGCCCGGAAGCGGATGCAGCTTGAAGAGGACCAGCCTGTTTCGCTCCTTGTCGTCGAAGGCGTTGAAACCTGCCACCTGTTCCAGCCGGTAGTGGACATGCAAATCCTGGAGCGTGCCCGGGTCCAGATCGTTCCAGGCCGCGTACCAGCCCGGCTGATAAAAGGCAAGCTTCGCCGGCAAATCGGGCATTGCGGCGCTCGGCGTTCCGAAGTCGTCACATAGCGCCCGCACATGGCTGACGAGCGAAATCTCGTCCCCGCTGATCGATAAAAGCAGCCGATTGCCGTTGGGATGCGCATCCATATACTGCGTAAGCTGCTCCGCCGCCGTCACAAACGTGTATTTCGGATGGGCAGCGTAGTTCGCGGTTCGGAGTCCATTCGTGAAGGCAGCCAGCGTGGCAAGCCCAATCACCCCCCAGCCCGCGACATGGGCTGCCGGCAGGCTCCTGAAAGGCTCCGAAGCGGCAAGACTGACCATCGCCTCCGCCCCGCGCGCAACCACAATGAAACAGAAGAGGGCCACCACGGTGAAGTAGCGCGGCTGAGGATGGTCCTGGAGAGTCATGAACAGGATGTACCCGGCCGCAGCCCAGATCGATGCCCCAAAAACCGAATCCAGCAACAGGTCGCGGCCTCCCGTGCGCCACCAGATCGTCACTGCCGCCAATACCATGGCCCCGGCCAGCGGAATCAGAATTCGATCGGCCCAGAGCCCGCCATGGAACGACCATGCGGCGCTGACCAACGGCCAGTAGATTTCCTTCGGTTTGGGGTAATTATTCACAAAGAACAGATAGCGATAGTCTTCAAGCAGGCCCATCCGCGCCACAACTACCATCCAAAGCCCGTAGCTGAGAACGCAGGCGCCCAGCGCCGCCCCAGCGCACCGCAATACGAGCCTGCGCTCGTGCCGCAGCTCCATCAGTAGCGCCCACCCCACCGCCGGCAGCAGAAACACCGCCGTCGTCTTGGTCAGCATCATTAAAGTCAAGAGCAGGCCAATCCCAATTGAGGCCACCGCCGGGCGGCGCGTTCGCGGCAGCCTCACCGCCAGGTTCAAAGCGCACAGCGTAAATGCCGTCAGCGCCGGTTCCAAAATTGCAAGTCTGCTAAAGCAGTAAACGAAAGGATTGGTCACCATCAGCGTCACGGCCAGCAGCCCCGCCCAGCGCGGCCCATGCGCTGTCAATAGCCAATAACTCAGCAGCAGATTGGCCAAGAAGAACCCCACCGCCAACCCCCGCGCCGCCTCGACCGTCACACCGGTCACAAAAAAGAGCACCCACTCCAGAAACGGCAATACCGGAAGCGCAACCGCGGGATTGAAATCCCCCGCCACATACCAATTGCCGAACAGGTGCGCGCGAATCGCCGCGTTCCCATACCAACCTTCGTCGGTGTATTTGGCCCAATCGAATATCCAGGGCGAGTGATTGGGAAAATCCGCCCTCAGGTTGAGCGTGTGGAACGCGGCGAAGACACCGACAGCGGCCAGCCATCCCGCGTAACACCATCGCTTGTGTGCATCAGTCAATGGCCGCAACTCCCCATCCGTTCCCCTGGAGGAGGCAATTGCAAACCGGTCCCCAGTGCTTTGAGAATTGGTAAAAACTGGGCTGAATGAAGCCTCGGCAGGATTGCATCGAGTATATACGGATCCGGCAGACTTCCGCGGTCCGCATTCCCTCATTACAGTTCCCAATTCGCTGCCTTCCTCCATTCATGTTTTCTGCCGGATCGCCGATGAAACCATTGTTGGCCAGATCGACGTTCTCTTGGCCATGAAGGCGAGGCATGTTGAGACCGATGCAAAGCGCCGCTCACTTTCAGCCCCAGCCTCCCCTATCCGGGATCTCTCTAGTCGCAACCGAGGCTCAGCCTCTGGTGCAGATCGTGGGTGTGAGCGGTGCCTGGCGGAAGCTCCTGATGCAGGCGGAGATGGCCGCGCCCCATTTGCAGGTGGCGGCTATCGAGGGCGAACATGGCACCGGCAAACACACGTTGGCGCGCTATCTGTTCTCCCGCTCTCCATTGTCTTCGTCCCTCTTCCAGCGCCGCGACGCGCGGGAGTGGCTGGCCACGGACGCCGACCCCTCCACCCTCGCTGGATTTACGTATTTGGATCGGGTGGATCTGCTTGCACCCCCCGGGCAGGGGTTGTTGCTGGGAGTGCTACGGGCGCTTCAGGACCGTCCGCCGGGCCGGGCGGTGCTGCTGGCATCGTCGCAGACACCGCTGCGTCAGATGGCGGGGCAGGGGCTCCTTTTACCGGACCTCGCCTTCCGGCTCACGGCGATCCGGTTCGCCATTCCTCCTCTGCGGCAGCGGCGGGAAGACGTTCCGCCGCTTGCCCAGGCTCTGCTCGACCGCATCTGCGCCCGCTATCAGCAGAGGCCGGTGCTGCTCGGACCTGGCGCGCTGGCCCGCCTTCTGCAGCACAACTGGCCGGGAAACGTCCGCGAGCTTGCCAGCGTGCTTGAGACGGCACTACTGGAAGCGGACAACGGGGTCATTCTGGCCGGCAATCTCGCCTTGCCCTCGGAACAGGAGCTTCAGGCCAGTCAGCATCTCGGCGGGCAGTTCGCAGGGCAAGGAGCCGGCCAACCGGAGAACCTGTCACTCGATGCGGTGATCCGCCATCATGTCCAATACGTTCTGGACCTGAACCGAGGGAACAAGCTCCGCGCCGCGCGGCAGCTCGCTATCAGCCGCTCGACGCTCTATCGCATACTGGGCAACGAATCTCTGCTCAGCCATTGAACCAATGCGCGGTCAGCCGGGAAGAGAGATTCCTGGCGCGCGGGAGCTTGCGCGCCGGAGGCTTCCGCGGTCGAGAAGGCTCCCGTTTTCCGGCACGAAGATTACGTTTGTCAGGGCAAAATCGACGTGATTTGGCCAAAAAACGGCCAAAATCGGGACTTTGTGTTTACCGGCAAGTTACTATGTATTATTTTCATGTTGTTCATTTTATTTGTGTTATCAAGGTGTATGCGCCTCTTTTACCCTCGATTTTCGGGGGGGGTAGGGGGGGTGCTAGAAGGTACGGACCGGGGACATCCCTGACATATCAGACCGGGGACATACCTGACACTGCACAAGTCTGTTGACGTTGGGTTAGAACGTCGAGATGGGCTGGAGAGTGAGCAGTGTGATGGAGGAGAAGTTGCGCTTTGTCTTTGAGTATGAGCGCGTTGAGGAGTCGATGAAGGCTCTGTGTAATCGGTTTGAGATCAGCCGTGAGACGGGCTATGTTTGGCTTCGACGCTTCCGGCAGTTGGGAGTCGAGGGTCTGGTGGAGTTGAACCGGGCTCCGCAGCGTCATCCCAACCAGACGGCGGCAGCGATCGAAGAGGCGGTGCTGGATCTTCGCCAGGCGCATATGACGTGGGGCCCACGGAAGCTGAAGCGGATTCTGGAGCGGGACCAGCCGGGGCGCGGATGGCCGGCAACCAGCACGGTGGGCGAGATAGTGAAGCGTGCCGGTCTGGTGGTTGCGCGCAAGAAGCGGCGCCGGACCGAGCCCTATACGCAGCCTTTGCAGCATGCAGTGGAGTCGAACCGTGTGTGGTGTGCAGACTTCAAGGGCTGGTTCAGGAGCGGGGATGGAACCCGCATCGACCCGCTGACGATCACCGACGCCTGCAGCCGCTACCTGCTGCGCTCGCAGGCGGTGGAGAAGACCGACACGGAGCGAGTGCGAGCCATCTTCGAGGCGGCGTTTCGTGAATTCGGACTGCCCTGGTGGATACGCACTGATAACGGGCCTCCGTTTGCCAGTTCGGCCGTGAGCGGGTTGTCGCGGCTGGCGGTATGGTGGATCAAGCTGGGTATTCAGCCTGAGCGGATCGAGGCCGGTCATCCGGAGCAGAACGGGCGTCACGAGAGGATGCACCGGACACTGAAGCTGGACCTGAGGCCTGCCCAGGACTGGCGTGGCCAGCAACTGGAACTGGACCGGTTCCGCCACGATTACAACCATGTGCGGCCGCATGAGTCCCTGGACATGCAGACCCCGGCCTCGGTCTACGAGCCTTCGCCGCGGCCCTATCCGGAGCGGTTGCCGGAGATCGAGTACCCGGAGACGATGCTGGCGCGCACGGTCAAGAGCCACGGTCATTTTCGCTGGAAGAGGCACGATGTATTCCTCAGTGAGGTGCTGTGGGGCGAACGAGTGGGACTGCTGCCGTTTGACGACGGATGCTATACGGTCTACTTTGCCCATGTACCGGTGGCGCTGTTTGAAGAAAGGACTGGAAAAACCTACCGCTTGCCACCCAGCAAAGACGGACAGACGACGCGTTCCGTTTCCGGGGCAGCTGCCCCGGAAACGGAAAAACAAAAACAAGAGCAAAAACAACAACAAAAACAACAACAAAAACTCCCTGAGAATGAAAAACTGTCAGGTATGTGCCCGGTCTAAAATGTCAGGGTTGTCCCCGGCCGTTCAAGAATTCGGGTGGAAAAACGCCATTCAGGACCGTTGATTCGCAGAATTCGCAACCGGAGGCGGCAGGAGGGCCATACCTTCATTCTGCACCCGCCTCCAATAATTCTGTGCAAACGGGGGGGGTACTTTTCGCGTTGTTCCAGGGTTTCAGATTATTTCCGGTGACTCCGAAATGAGACAGAGGTGCATCCACAGGGGCCAGGCAGCCTGCAGAGGGACTCCTGATTCTCGAAGGAAACCGTCAGGGCCGCACCGTAGACACTAAAGCCCACGCTGATTTGGCTGCATGTCCAGCCGGAGCTCCGCCGGAACTCGACAAAATGCTCGTTTGATGAGGCGGTTCAAGCCGGCCTGCGGCACGGATGATCAAGGCGGGCCGCTCCATTCGATGGAGCCGCACCGTCCACCTGGAGGGCATTTCGCCTGGAGGGAGAGAAGAGAACAATGGCCGCGCCCAAGAGAAGGATCTTAGCGGTAGTTACGCTGTTCTTTGTGGCTCCGCTGGTGGCGGAGTACCTGCTGGGAGATCTGCCGCTAAAGCTGCTGGCGGCACTGATCGTATTGGCGCCAGCATACGGCGGCGCGGCGGTACTGATTCGCGAAACAGCGCGGCGAACGGGACGCGGCTGGCCGACGATGCTGACGCTGGGCGCGGCCTATACGTTGATGGGCGAGGGCCTGGTGACGCAGTCGCTCTTCAATCCCGACTATTTGAAGATGCACATGCACCTGCTCCGTCCCGCCTATATTCCGGCGTTGGGCATCGGAGGTTGGTGGACGCTGTTCATGTTCAACCTCCACACGTTCTGGAGCATGGGCGTTTCGATCGCGCTGGTGGAGGCGCTATTTCCCGCCGAAGCAGAAGCGGCGTGGCTGGGTCCGGCTGGCGATTCGTTCGTCGCTCTGGTGTTCGTGCTCGGTACGGCCGCGAACTTCGGCATCGGGTTCAAGCAGAACCAGTTCGTGGCATCCCACGCGCAGCTTCTTGGCGCGGCAGTGCTGAGCGTGTTGCTGATCGTGTCGGCATTCCTGATTCCGGCGCGAAGATCGCGCATGGCCAGCGGCAGGGCGCCGAGCCCATGGATTACAGGATCCGTTGCGTTCGTGCTGGGCATGGGCGTTCTGTTTACGCCGCCGATGTTTGGCTGGGCTGCGGTGGGTGCGATGCTCACAATCGACGCGGTCTTCCTCGTTCTGGTCACTTTCATTTCTCGACGAGCTGGATGGAGCGCGCTGCATGTCCTGAGCCTGGCGGCCGGCGGGGCGCTGGGTTATGGCATTCACGCGTTTACTGCGAGGCCGTTGGTCGGCGGAGTGCTGGGGATGCGCATCAGCAACACGGTTTTTCTTGCCGCCGCAGTGTGGCTGATATGGTTGGGCGCTAGGCGCGTCATCCGCTACCAGATGCTTGCCTGGCAATCTCAGGAATGGTGTAGACCAGAAGATTCCCCCAGCGGATAAAGAGGCTGCGGTAAAAGGGCGAGGATGTTGGTGGGAAGTCCAAAAAGCACGCTGCAGGGGCTAAAGCCCGCGTCGTTTCTTGCGGTTTGCGGCACGACTGAAGTCGTGCCCTGACACTTATACCGGCTTCGCTGGGGTTCTTCGGGTGAATGTCGGGTCGTGCCCTGACACTTTTCCAGATTCCACGAGAGTTTATCTTCCGCCTGCAAAGTCGTGCCCTAGGAAGAAACAAGAATGCACGTTCGACATAGCAAGGCGTTGTGGTGGGGTTCTACGGACTCCCACCCATCGAGCAAAAGACGCTCGATGGATGCGGCACCCGAAGTTTCATCCCGCCGCGGGTCGGCGAAACCGGTGGGCGACTAGGAAGAAACAAGAATGCGCGTTCGACAAAACAAGGCGTTGTGGTGGAGTTCTACGGACTCCCACCCATCGAGCAAAAGACGCTCGATGGATGGGGCACCCGAAGTTTCATCCCGCCGCGGGTCGGCGAAACCGGTGGACGACTAGGAAGAAACAAGAATGCACGTTCGACAAAGCAAGGCGTTGTGGGGGAGTTCTACGGACTCCCACCCATCAAGCAAAAGACGCTCGATGGATGGGGCACCCGAAGTTTCATCCCCTCGCGGGCCGGCGAAGCTGGTGGACGACTGACACTTCTCAAGATTTGGCCCCCGGTTGCCGATATAGAGTGTTCGGGCTTGCGCCGGCGTCCGCGAGAGGGCCTCTTGATGATCGATTTTCTTATCGGTGTGGTTTTTATCGCAATTGTCGTTTCCGCGGCGATTCTGTCTTCTGTTCAACTGGGAAGTCCACGCAGTGGAGACCTTTGACCGGAGTTCGGATGCGCCTTTGAAGCTTTCGAGAAATGCGACAACCAAGTGTCCCCTGGTCCGGGCGCGGGTTGTAAATAAGGCGCTTAAGCCGCGACGCCGTGGCTTTCTGGTTGCGCCGGATCAAACTCGAACTTGTTCCTGGAAACTCCCACTCCCTTACCCGGTTGACCCCGGACGTACACTCTCGTATCGTTATAAGGAGTATGAAAATCTCCGGGAACACGTTGCGGATAGGGATTGCGGCGGCCGTGATCGTGGGCACCGTTGCATGGCTGGCCTTTACCGGGTACGGGGCCAACAAAAGCTACTATGTGACCATTGCGGAATTGGGCGGTTTGGGCGACAAGGCCTATCACAGCCAGTTGCGCGTCGAGGGCTTTGTGAAGCCCGGCTCGATCGAGCAGGACGGCACCCACGTCACCTTTGTGCTCAACGAGTTTGAAAGCCACTCGCCGAAGGCCCCCAAGGGCCGCCTGCTCAAGGTGATTTACAAGGGCTCCGAGCCTCCTCCGGACACGTTCAAGGACGATTCCCAGGCGCTCGCCCAGGGGACCTACGGGCGGGACGGCACCTTCCACGCGTCGGTTCTGCAGGCCAAGTGCGCCAGCAAGTACGCTCCGGCGCAGCCGGGCGCGGCTCCAGCCGGCCCCGCGAAAACCAAGCCGGCCACCGCGTCGGCAACCGCAACACCCGCAGTTCCGCCATCCAACCAGACCGCCGCTGCAAACTGAAAGCATGACGCCAGACCCACCAGAGACCGGCGGCTCATCCGATGCCGCCGGCAGTCCCCCATGCGCAAAACTTGACCAGGTTTCAAAGTTATTTGGTTCCTTTGCGGCTTTGCGCCAGGTTTCGGCGGAACTGCAACCGGGATACTGCTACGTGCTGATCGGCGAGAACGGCGCGGGTAAATCCACGCTGCTGCGCATTCTGGCAGGATTGCTCAGGCCCAGCCACGGAACCGTAAAAGTCTTCGGCAACTCCGAACCCCACGATGCCCGCGCCCGCATCGGCTACATGAGCCACGCTCCCATGCTTTACGACGAACTGACGGCCCAGGAGAATCTCCGCTATTTCGCCAGCCTTTATCCCGGCCAGGCCTGTCTTTCGCCGGCCGAGGCGCTGCGCCAGGTTGGCCTTGACCCGGAGTTGACGCGCACGCTGGGCCAGTACTCGCAGGGCATGAGACAGCGCACTTCGCTGGCGCGCGTGCTGCTGCCGGTTCCAGAGCTGCTGCTGCTCGACGAGCCCTTCTCCAACATGGACGTTGAGAGCGTCCGCCAGATGGTCGAGATGCTGGCCGGCTTTCGCCATAGCAGCCGGACGATCGTGATTACCACGCACCAGCGCGAGCACGCCGCGCCGATTGCAGATTGGGTGCTCAAGCTTCACGCAGGGCGGGTGGAGTCGTTTGAGCCAGGGAGCCCCACGCTATGAAGACCAACGGCGCGCGGTTTCTCGAGAACCTGGGCATCGCCTTCGAGTTGCAGGAGTACGAGGTCGATCCAGAGGATCTGTCGGCTACGACGGTGGCAAAGAAGATCGGCATGCCGGCCGAACAGGTATTCAAGACGCTGCTGACGACCGGCGGTCCAGGTGTCTGCGTCTTCGCCGTCATTCCCGGCAACGCGGAGTTGGACTTCAAGAAGCTGGCGCGTGCGGCCGGTCTGCGCAAAGCGGAGATGGTTTCACTGAAGGACGTGCAGCCGCTGACCGGCTACATTCGCGGCGGGGTAACGGTCTTCGGAGCGAAGAAGGCTTACCCGGTATTTGTTGATGAGACGGCGATCTTGTTCGACAAGATCAGCGTCTCGGCTGGAACCCGCGGAACGCAGTTGATCCTGAGCCCGGACGACTACCTGCGCGCCGCCCAGGCTCAGACCGCCGAGCTGACAAAAGACGTTTTGAAGTCCGCATCTCCGGAGGAGCACACCGCATGACAAGCGCCCTCTGGACACATCTGGTGAAAGACCTGCGCATCGAGTGGCGCTCGCGCGAGGCTGTCAACTCGATGCTGTTCTTTGCGCTGCTGGTGGTGGTGCTGTTCTCGCTTGCCTTCTCGCCGCGCGGCGCATTTTCGCAGGAGATCTCGGGCGGCGTGATCTGCGTGGCCACCTTATTCGCATCGATGAGCGCGCTGAACCAGGCCTGGGCGCGGGAGATTCGCCACCAGGTGCTGGACGCGCAACGGATGGCGCCCACTGCGGGAGCGGAACTGTTTCTGGCCAAGGTGCTGGCAAATTTTCTCTTTGTCTCCATCGTGCAACTGGTGCTGGCGCCGGTGTTCCTGGTGTTCTACAACCTGCATATTCAGGGGCAGGCGTGGCAGTTGCTGCTGGTGCTGCCGCTGGGCACGTGGGCGCTGGTTGCGAATGGAACATTCTTTGCCGCGCTCTCGATCCGAAGCCGTAACCGCGAACTTCTGCTGCCGCTGATATTGTTTCCGATCTTCATGCCGGCGCTGCTGGCCATGGTGCTGGCGACGGGATCGATCCTGACCGGCGACAGCGACCCCACGCTGTGGATCAAGCTGCTGCTGGGCTACGACATCATTTTCACGACAGTAAGTTTGTTGTTGTTCGACGTGGTGCTGCACGCGGAGTAGGCCCTCGCCGTCGTAAACTGGAAGGGTACGTTCAGGATTCCCCGATGATGAAAACTGCAACCAGTCTGTACGTCGCTCTCACGCTCGCGCTGATGGTCTGGGGATACTACCAGGCTATTTACGTCGCTCCCAACGACGCGATGCAGGGTGAGATCTTCCGCATCATTTACTACCACGTTCCATCCTTCGCAGCGGCGTTCACCTTCTTCTCGATCAGCTTTTTGGGCTCCATGAGTTTTCTCGCCTGGCGGCGCAGCCGTCCGGAGTGGGCGCAAATTGCCGACGCGTGGGCGCTGGCCGGTGCCGAGGTGGGCGTCGTGTTCTGCTCTGTTGGTCTCACCACCGGCCCGCTTTGGGCCAGGAGGGCCTGGGGTATCTGGTGGACATGGGACGCGCGGCTCACCACGACGCTGGTTCTGTGGCTGATTTATGTGAGCTATCTGCTGCTGCGGCGGTTCGCCGCCGGCCCGCAGATGCAGACGCTGGCCGCCGTGCTGGGAATCTTCGGCGCACTCGACGTGCCGATTGTTTACATGGCTAACCGCTGGTGGCGGACGCAGCACCCGGCTCCGGTCTTTGGCGGAGACTCGAACGCAGGCATGGACCCATCCATGGTGGGCGCGCTGCTGTGGAACATGGTGGCATGGATGGCATGGGGCCTGCTGATTCTCGGGCTGCGCTACCGCGTCGAACGCCAGCAGCAGAAGATTGCAGCCCAGGAAGCACAGGAAGCCCTTACTGCATGACGCTGGCCGCCGGGCTCAACCAGGAAAGCCAATTCAAGGGCCTGAAAAGAGGAAGCAATGAGCGAAGCAGCAATTCTCGACCACCAGTTCCGGATCGCCGCCTACGTTGTGACGTGGACGATCCAACTGGGCTACCTGGCATGGCTGGGACTGAAGTGGCGGGCGCAAAAGCGCAACGCGGCGCGCACGAGCAGCAGTTCACGCTGACGGGCGGATTCTGGTTTACAAGATTGAATTTGACCATAGAAAAGTATCTCTAAGATCTGACTTACAGGACCGCCGTCAAGCCGCATCACCGATACCACGGTTCGGCGAAGATGACAATGGTACGTGTTGCCCACAAGGCCTGGTGTTGGTGGTATTCAAGATCGTCCCAATTACGCCGATGATTTATTTTGCCGCTAGATTGCAGGGCTCCCTGCAAGGAGAAAGACTATGCATGACCTTCTTATTGCTCTTGCCTTTATCGGTATGGTTGTCGCACCTGCAATTGTGGCCGCAGTGACGGAGATCGATATTCCTGAAGAAACCAAATAGATTCAGTCGATTGCCTCCCAATTTGCTTTCTCTGGAACGATTCTTGTTCTTTTGGAATGCAAATGGCGGAGCGGGCGCACTCAGACCGGCGCAACCCAACCTGGCCAAGAGCCGGCTCAAATCCCAATATTCGGCATTCTCTGTAAAAATGCCTTAGACTTGGGGATTGGGGGTTCGCCATGTTGGTCGTCATGAAGGCGCAGGCAACACCGGAGGAGATTCGGACGGTCTGCGAATATATCGAGCGGTTGGGCTTTCGCGCTCACCCACTACCGGGTGCGCAGCGCACCGCGATCGGGATAACCGGCAACCAGGGAGAAGTAGATCGCGGCAACCTTGAAGAGCTTTCGGGCGTGGCTGAAGTGATTCGCGTCTCAAAGCCCTACAAGCTCGCCAGCCGGGACGTGAAAGAAGAAGACACCATCATCCGTTTCGCGGGAACCGACGCCTCGATCGGCGGCCGCGACCTGGCAATCATCGCCGGGCCCTGTTCTATTGAGAATCGAGCGCAGGCCTTTGCCATCGCCGAACAGGTCAGCGCGGCCGGTGCGCAGTTTTTCCGCGGCGGCGCATTCAAACCGCGCACTTCTCCTTACGCATTTCAAGGCATGGGCCTCGAGGCCCTGCGCATCATGGCCGAGATTCGCGACCGCTTCGGTCTGCGCATCGTCACGGAAGCGCTAGACAACGAGACCCTCGAACTGGTCGCCGAGTGGGCCGACGTGATCCAGATCGGGGCGCGCAACATGCAGAACTTTTCGCTGCTGAAAAAGGCCGGGAAGCTGCGCAAGCCGGTCCTGCTGAAGCGCGGTCTCAGCGCGACGCTCGAAGAATTTCTGATGGCCGCCGAATATGTGATGAGCGAGGGCAACTACGAGGTGATTCTCTGCGAGCGAGGCGTGCGCACATTCTCAGACCATGCCCGCAACACCATGGACCTGAGTATTATTCCAGCCGTGCAGCGAGTCAGTCACCTGCCCATTCTCGTTGACCCGAGCCACGGCACCGGCCGCCGCGACAGCGTGTTGCCCATGGCCAGGGCGGCGGTGGCGTGCGGCGCGGACGGCATTATCGTCGAAGTGCATCACCAGCCTGAGAACGCGCTCTCTGACGGGCCGCAGTCCATTTACCCGGCACAGTTCGCGCAGATGATGGATGAGATCCAGCAGATTGCCCCGGTCATTGGCCGCACCCTTCCTCGCGGAGTTCGCTTGACCGATCAAGGAAAATACGGCGAGCGCCTTGGCTTCCATGATGCCGGCAAAGCGAAGTGACTTGGAAAGCCGTACGAAGACCATGAAGCCCAGGGACCGTGTAGGATTCACTATTTTTGTGTTCAGCCTGCTCGCGATGTCTCTTGCCGGCTGCCGCTCCCACGACTTTCCGCAATACCCCGCCAACTATCGAGAATATGTGTATGTGACCAACGGCGGCAGCGGCACTGTGACGGTGCTGGACGTGGTGAATGTGCGCCTGGACCGCGAGTTGCCCGTGGGCCAGAATCCGGTTGCCGTGACTGCCAGCCCCACCCGCAACGAGGTTTATGTGGTCAACTCCGGCGCTCCCGGCGGCCTGGGTTCGCTTTCGATTATCAATGCCGAGAACAACACCGTCGCGGCCACCATTCCGCTGCACCGGCAGCCGGTCTCGATCGACCTCGACCCGGATGGAAAGCTGGCTTACGTCGCCAACTCCGGCTCGAACTCGATCTCCGTCGTCGATCTCAAGAGCCGGCGCGAAGTAGCGCAGGTCGGAGCCGGCGAGGAGCCGGCGGCGCTGGCTGTGTCCCCGGACGGCAGAACACTGGTGGTCGCAAATCGCCAGGGAAACTCGGTGAGCCTGATCGATCCTGCTTCCTTTCGGCTGCGCGCCGTCTTCGAGGGCTGCCCCGGTGCGTCCGATGTCGTGATTCTTCCAGATTCCTCGAAGGCCTTCGCGAGCTGCTCAACCGGGCACCAGGTGATGGCAATTGCGCTGGCAAGGGCGAGCCAGCCCCCTGCTTCCCAGCCGGGAACGGCGCAGGCCGCCACGGCACCGCCGTCTCCAGCCCTGCCCGACCGCCTTGAGGCTCTGATTGATGTAGGCCACGATCCGGTGCGGCTGGCGCTCAAGCCCGACGGCGGCGAAGTTTTCGTCGTCAACTCGTTGAGCAACTCCATCTCCGAAGTGCTTACCGGAACCAACGACGTGCAGGGCGCTTACATGATGGGCGACGACCCGGTGAACGGCCTGGTTTCCAACGACAATTCCCTGCTCTACGTCGCCAACTTCCACTCGCAGTATGTGGGCATTTACGGGATCAACGACGGCAAGCGGGTGGGCTCGGTCCACGTTGGCGACGCGCCTACAGCGATGGCGTTTTCCGCAGCGGGCCATCTGCTTTTTGTGGTCGATGCGCGGTCGGGAGATGTCGCGGTCGTTCGTACCGCGGATGTCGCGGCGGTGAGAACAGCGTCGTCGTCCCTGTTCGCGTTCACATTGTTGCCGGCCGGGCACAATCCGAACGCAATCGCCGACAAGGCGTTCAAGCTGCCTTAGCTCTGCTTCTGGCCCCACCGCGCCACGCTGAACTGCGCTCCGGCAAAGAGAATGAGACCCGACGTATACGCCCAGAAGATCAATCCCACGGAGACGAAAAACTGTCCGTAAAGATCCCGCAGGTCGAGGTGCGGCAGCAGCGCCTCGAAGGCATATTTGGAGACCAGCCAGATGACGCCGGTAACCACGGCGGTGCGAAAGACGGGGCGCCACGGCACTTTGCGATTCGGCAGAAGCCAGTAGATGGAAAAGAAAAACAGGATGGAAGCAACGCCGGTGGTGGCAGCGAGCACCAGAAAACAGATGCCGTTGAAGACGAAGTTGCCGGTGTGATGGAAGAAGATCAGGGTAAGAGCCGTTCGCACGCCCGCATTGAGCAGAACGCTGGCCATGCCCAGACCTACCATGATGATCGCCAGCCCGAACGCGATTACCTGGTTGTGAACGTAGTTGCGGCTTTTGGCGACGCCCCAGGCCTGGTTCAGCGCTACTTCCAGAGGGAGAAAGATGCCCGTGCAGGCGACCAGAACCATGACGAGCGAAAAGAATTGCACGCCATGGCGCAACGCTGTTTCGTGCAGATTTTTTGCCACAAACTCCTGGTTCGAGGGCATGAAATAGGTCACCATGGCATCAATGACGGCCCTCATCCCTTCCGAGTGAAATACCGAGTTTGCCAGCGTATACAGCAGCACGATAAACGGAATGAACGAGAGAATGGCATTGGCCGCAACGCTGAACGCAAAGGTGTGTACCTCGCTGTCAAGCAGGTAGGAGACCAGCGCCCTGCCATCCCTGCGCCAGCGGTACCATTTGGATTTCTGAGGCGGTTCGACGACATCGACGGTACCGGCCTGCTCGACAACCGTTTCCGTTGCGGGCGCGCCTGGTCGCACCTTGATTCAGAGCTTCAGCCAACTCTTGCTCCTTGAATGGAAACATGGAATCTCCGCGGTTCAGGAGGGCTGAACTGGCGGAGGATTGCTTCTTCAAGGATATCCCGAATTCGTAGATTCACGAGGGACGAGGCGGATTTCCTGCCGACTGCAGTTTTTCAAGCGCCCATCGCGCCGCACTGCGCAGGCCCTCATCTGCAGCCGTAGACCATTCTTTCAGATCGGGTTCAAAGCTGCGCTGGCCGCTGTTGCCCATGGCGATGGCGACATTGCGCCGCAGCCCGTCGAAAACCCGCCCTGCGCACCGGCGAGCCATTGAAGTGCTCCTCGAAGGACTGCTCATCGAGAGAGCCCAGCCATTCCAGCGCCGGGTTGACCAACTCCGCTCGCGGCTCCAGCTCGGAGTCGGCGCCGATCGGCGCTCTTCGCGGCGAATTCCACGGGCACACATCCTGGCAGATATCGCAGCCGAAGACCTGCCGTCCCATGCCGTCCATCAACTCCTCCGCAATCGGCCCCTTGTGCTCGATGGTCAGATAGGAGATGCATCGTGTCGCATCCATCTGGTAGGGCTCAATCAGCGCATCCGTAGGGCAGGCCTCAATGCAGCGGCGGCACGTTCCACAACGGTCCGGATGCGGCGCGAGCGCCGCATGCTGCGCTCTCTTCGTCAACCGGCAGCGAGTCAGCAGAACGGCCAGAAATCCAAACGACCCCAGCTTCGGATGGATCAGGCAGGTGTTTTTCCCCGTCCAGCCCAGCCCCGCCGCCGTGGCCAGTGAGCGCTCGACGACCGGCCCGGTATCCACATAGCCGCGCGCCTCAAATGTCCCCGGCAGCTCCGCTCGAATCCGCGCCTCCAGCGCTCGCAGCCGCTTCTTCAGTACCTTGTGATAATCGCTGGGCCGCGCGGCCTGCGCACTTCCGCATTCCATCCGGCTCTCCACGCATAGCGTGCAATCCATCCCGCTCCTGCCCCGGCCGGCTCCGTCGAGAGCGGCTGGTCGCTGTTGATAGCCCGCAAAGCAGACAACAGCCGAACGCGCCCAGGGAAACGGAATCCCCACCCGCGCCCGCAGCAGTTGCCCGTTTTCGTCTCGCCGCTCCAGATAGCGCATCGTGCCCGCGCGTCCCGCGCGCACCCACTCCTCAAACCGCTCCGCATCCCGTGTCTCGGCGGCGATGAGGAAGCGCAACCAACCCGGCCTCGGCAAATCCCGCCTCCAACGCCCAGGCGCGGACTGCGCGCAGGACTCAGGCCCGGGCGCGCGTTGCTTGCGGAATTCGAGGGAGACGCTGTCATGGAACCAGCCGACACCCCATTCTGCGTACTAGCATTCAGTGTTCATTTGCGGACGCCGGAATCGAAATCGAACATGCGGTAATCGGGACCGGGAATTCTGAAGCACTTGTTTCCCTTGCATTTTCAGCATATTCCCCTGGTCCGATTCTGGCCGTCCACGTGCAAGTTCCAGGGTGTGTTAGGCCGCAAGGCAATTCACTCCCGCCGTCAAGTAGAAAAAAGGGATTTGCGAAGGAGGTTCCTATGACCGGCACGATGTGTTTTGAAGATGTGATGAAGAAAGTGGAAACAGCCAGGCGCTGCGAACTGAACGAACTGGTGCGCGGGTGCGACCGCCATCTTGTGGAAGAGATGACCCCCGTGGTGCGCAGCCAAAGCGTCTTGCTCGACCTGAAATCGGTCGAGCGCATCGATGCAGCCGGCATTGCTGCCCTCATCTCGCTCTACCGCATCGCCCATGAGGCTGGGCACCGCTTTAGCATCTCCAATGCGCGCGCCGCACGTGGCGGAACTGCTGGCGCTGGTGGGCCTGGACGCTATTCTTATGTCTCATAATGCGGAATGTGGGTCACAATCCGGCCGCGAACTGGCGCAAAACGCGGCCTGAATCTCTCTCAAATTCCCCCAGAACCGCGCGCGCGGCCCCGGATTGCGGTTCAAACCGCAGCAATCCGTGGCCGCTTTTCATGCTGTTTTCATACGTTTACAAATCCCATGTGACGAAATGCACAGGCAATCGTATACTTGGGGCGATATTCGTACTAGCGACGGACGAAAGCCGCAAGGCGCCGTTGTACGTCTGGATGACCCGCACGTGCTCAGCCTGAGATCTTTACCGTTGCAATGCTGAGGTGCGTTCTGCCATCCTACTCGTATGGACAGCTGCCGCGGAATCTAAAAAGATGGAGGCATTACCCCATGACGCAGGGCGTTCTGGAACAGGCGCCTGCCGAACAAGCAGGCTCGACGTCAACCCCAACTAAATATGTGTACTTCTTCGGCGGCGGCAAGGCCGATGGCAACGGCCGCATGAAGGATGTCCTGGGCGGCAAGGGCGCCGGCCTCGCAGAGATGACCAACGCCGGTTTGCCCGTACCTCCCGGATTCACCATCCAGACCGAAGCCTGCCGGGAGTACATGCGCGGCAAGGTCAGCCCGCAGATCGACGTCGAGATGCTCGCAGCTCTCGAACAGCTCGAGAAGCTGCAGGGACAGAAGCTCGGCGCGGGCGACAATCCGCTGCTGGTCTCGGTCCGCTCCGGCGCCAAGTTCTCCATGCCCGGCATGATGGATACGATTTTGAACCTCGGCCTGAACGACAAGGCCGTCGAATCGCTGGCCAAACTCAGCAATAATCCCCGCTTTGCATATGACTCCTATCGCCGCCTGATCCAGATGTTCGGCGACGTAGTGCTGGATGTTCCCAAGAAGAAGTTCGAGCACATCTTCGACGGCGTGAAGGCCGCCGCGAAGGTCAAGTTCGATTACGAGCTGAAGCCCGATGCGCTGAAGAAGATCATCGTCGAGTACAAGAAGCTGATCAAGAAGGAGACCGGCAAGGACTTCCCGCAGGATCCGCTGGATCAACTGGTGCAGGCGCGCGACGCCGTCTTCAGGAGCTGGCAGAACGATCGCGCCAAGACCTATCGCCGCATCAACCGCATCGACGACTGGCTGGGCACAGCGGTCAACGTGCAGGCCATGGTCTTCGGCAACCTGGGCGAAAACTCGGGCACCGGCGTAGGGTTTACGCGCAATCCCGCCACCGGCGAGCACATGTTCTTCGGCGAGTACCTGATGAACGCGCAGGGCGAAGACGTGGTTTCCGGCGTCCGCACTCCGCTCTCGATCAGCGAGCTCGAGAAGGCCATGCCCAAGGTCTACGAGCAGCTCAAGGACATCACGCGGAAGCATGGAAAAGCACTACCGCGATATGCAGGACTTTGAGTTCACCATCCAGGATGGCAAGCTCTACATGCTGCAGACCCGCAACGGCAAGCGCACCGGGCTGGCCGCTGTACGCGTCGCCATCGACATGGTTCGCGAAGGCCTCATCACGCAGGAAGAAGCCATTCACCGCGTAGAGCCCAACCAGCTTTACGACTTCCTGGTTCCGCGCCTGGTTGAAAAGGGCGAGAAGATTGAAGTTCTGGCCACCGGCCTTCCGGCATCGCCCGGCGCGGCTGTGGGACAGATCGTCTTCACCGCCGAGGAAGCAGTCAAGCGTCACGCCGACGGCTCTTACAAAGTCATCATCCTGGTCCGCGGCGAAACCACTCCGGAAGATATCGCCGGCATGGAAGTGGCGGCGGGCATTCTCACCTCGCGCGGCGGCATGACCTCGCACGCTGCTGTCGTCACCCGCGGCATGGGCAAGTGCTGCGTGGCCGGCGCCGGCGAGTGCATGGTCGACGAAGCCAAGAAGGAACTGCGCGTCAAGGGCCACACCTACAAGCAGGGCGACTGGCTCTCGCTGGACGGCACCACCGGCCGCGTCATCGCCGGCAAGCTCAAGACGCTCGAAGCACAGCCCGACGATCCCGATCTGGTCAAGTTCATGAGCTGGGTCGATCCGGTCCGCAAGCTGCAGCATCCGCGCCAACGCCGACATCCCGCGCGACGCCAAACTGGCTCGCATGTTCGGGGCTGAAGGCATCGGCCTTTGCCGCACCGAGCACATGTTCTTTGCCGAAGACCGCATCGAGCATATGCGCACCATGATTCTGGCCAACGACGAGAAGACCGCCGCGCCGCGCTCAAGAAGCTGCTGCCCATGCAGCGCGCCGACTTCGCCGGCCTGTTCAAGGCCATGGAGTCGCTGCCGGTAACCATCCGCCTGCTCGATCCGCCGCTGCACGAGTTCCTGCCCAAGCGCGAGGACCTGCTGGTTCAGATCGCGCGCCTTGAAGAGACCAAGCCTCGCTCGCCGAAGCTGAAGGATCTGCGCACGCTGCTGGCTCGCGTGGAAGAACTGCATGAGCAGAACCCCATGCTCGGGTTGCGCGGATGCCGTCTCGGCATCACGTTCCCCGAGATCACCGAGATGCAGGTGCGCGCCATCATCGAGGCCGCGGTCGCGATCAAGGCGAAGGGCGGCGATCCGCATGTCGAGATCATGATTCCGCTGATCGGCTCGATCGAGGAGATGCGCAACCAGGCCGCCATCGTTCGCCGCGTAGCCGCCGAGGTCTTCGAGGAGAAGAAGGCCAAGGTCGACTACATGGTGGGCACCATGATCGAGCTGCCGCGCGCGGCCCTCACTGCCGATCAGATCGCCGAAGAGGCCGAGTTCTTCAGCTTCGGCACCAACGACCTGACGCAGACCACGTACGGCATCTCGCGCGACGACATCAACAACTTCCTGCCGGCCTATATGCGGCTCGGCATCTTCAAGCAGGATCCCTTCGCCACCCTTGACCAGGCGGGCGTTGGGCAACTGGTGAAGATGGCCACCGCCAAGGGACGCAACACCCGCGCCAACCTCAAGGTCGGCATCTGCGGCGAGCATGGCGGCGATCCTGAGTCCGTCAAGTTCTGCCACAAGATCGGCCTCAACTACGTCTCCTGCTCGCCCTTCCGTCTACTGACGGCAAGGCTGGCGGCGGCGCAGGCGGCCATCGAGGAAAAGCAGACCGGCGGCAACATTCACACCACCAGCTAGTCCGCAAAACCGCTTCAACAGCAAGGGCGTCCGGTGCGGCGGACGCCCTTGCTGCGTTCTGACGTCAGAATCGATTCGTTTGATTGTTCGCTTGAGCTGCTCCAGCTCACACTACTTCTCCGCCGCGAAGTACCCTTCCCGCGTCACCACGCTCAGATCGGCGTTCTTTGCCTTGAGCGCGACCTTGTGGAACTCCGTGTCGTTGTCAGGCTTGTCGGGCGTGTAGGTCAACAGGTATTGGCCGCGCAGCTCTTCAGCGATCAGGTTGTAGATCTCTTCAAGATTGTCCTTCTTCTTGGCCTCGAAATAGCGTCCGCCGGTGCGGGTGGCAATCTCCTCCATGATCTTCCTGCCGTCTACCGACGGCTTGCTCTCTCCGCCGCGATGTCCACCACCGCCGCCACCGGGATAACCGCCCCCGCCACCGGGGTATCCACCACCGCCGCCAGGGTAACCACCGCCTGGATAGCCGCCGCCGCGCCGCCCACCGCCGCCGGGAAAGCCCTCGCTCATCTGCCGTTCCTGCTCACCCTTGAAGTAGACGGTGTACACGACAAGGTTGGCGTGGTCCGCGGCGTCAATCGCGTCGTTCATGTTCTCCTTGCTTCCACGATCCTCGCCATCGGAGAAGACGACCACCGCCTTGCGCCCGTCCTTGGGCTTCATCAGCTCGTCGGCCGCGAGAAAGATTGCGTCGTAAAGCTGCGTGCCGCCGCGGTTGCCGCGCCCCTGGCTGCCGCGCTCGTCCCCGTTGGTCTCCGGGCCGCTGGAGGTGTTTCGCTCCTGTGCGGTCGGCCCCATGCCGTCAAGCTCGTGGTGCAGCTTGTCGCGGGAGTTGGTGAAGTCCTCCAGCAGCTCAACCTCGCGGTCGAAGTGAAGCAGGAACGCCTCGTCGCCTTTGGTTCCTTCCTTCGGGTCTGCGGGCAGCATCAGGTCGATGAACTTCCCAGCCGCCTTGCGCTCGTTCTCCATGGCCCCTGAAACGCTGCGGCTCGTGTCCACAAGAAGCCCCAGTTGGAATGGCAGGTTGCTCTCGCGCGCAAAACTCTTAATGACCTGCGGCCGCCCGTCCTCGGACAGCGTAAAGTCGGCCGCCGTAAGGTTGGCGACCAGCGCCCCGTGCTTGTCGCGCACGGTAACCGGCAGCAGCACCTCGCGCGCCTGCACTTTGAGGGTTGCCACGGGCTGGTCTGTGGCTGCCTTCTCCGCCTGCTGGGTTTGGGCTGTGACTGGTGCGCAAGTCAGCGCCAATCCGGAAAGAGCGAGGAAAAGAACAGATCGTTTTTGCATAGTCTTCAGGGAAGTACACCTTCGTCCCATTAGACGAGGCTAACTCAAGATGGTTGACTCGCGCTCCGAGAGGCCGCCCTTGCGAACACGTTTCGGGGGTTTTCGGCTCATATTGAAGGCGCGGCTGCAAGGAATGAAAGAATGCATCGCGAATGCGCTTAGCTGATGACTTTCATTGAGCACCCTCGGTAACGATGTGAACCCGTCCGAGCAGCCCCGACGAAATCGGCATCACCTTGTCCAGATCCTGCATCTGGAACCGGTCACCATACTTCGCGATAAGCGGCTTGTAGTCGCGAGGCGGCTGCGCAGACCACGCGTTGAGAGCCGTGTTATAGACATGAATCTCGATGTGATTCCCTCCCACTTTCACCATCTTCGAAATGTCGAGTCGATACGGTGGATGCCATAGAGCGCCTGCCGCCTGGCTGTTTACAGTGACCAGCGCGGCCTCACGAATTGGCGGATCGAAGTAAGCGTGCATGCCGGGGCCTGGGCGAGTGATGAGCGGATTCGGCATCCCGTTCGCACCCAGCACCTGGTGTTCTGGCGGAGAATCCGGCGCGCCGGGCAGCGCTTTGCCGCCCTCCACTTCAAGAAAGACCGGACCCACGGGCGCCGCGGCGAGTGTGAAGTCGCGGGAGTAAACGGCTTCGCCGGAGTAATGCAGAGTATCGGCATCGGCAGTCCAGTCGGCGAGCGTCTGTTCGGTTTCCGTCTTCCCCGTTGAAGTGAAGGTCACCTTCCAATCCGCGCTGAGATCGGTCGCCTCGGAATACGGCGCCCGCGCAGCAGCAGATTTCACCGTCGGTTGTGCATCCGAGAAAACAAAGACACGTGACTCATAAGGCGCCAGGTGAATCGGCTGCGCGATCGCCGTGGCCGGAGCAGAAGAGGCATCGTCCGGATCCCATTGCTCACCGAACTTATGTTTCGTCGCGAGGCTGGCGACCGTATCGACACCTCGGTTGCCAGTGTTGACGACAAAGTAGATGTCCGCCCCCGGCAGCTTGCGCCGAATGAACCCCAGGCGATCTTTCGCAGCGTCATCCGCATTCGCAAGCTTGAAGTCGGGCGTAGCAGCGTGTCGAAGCGCTTCGCCCAGCCCGCTCGCGTCCGCGACGAAAGTCGATCGGCCGGCATCGAAGAGTTGCTTAGCCATCGCCGCAATCTCCGCCTTCGGCTCGCCTTCAGCATCCAGCGACGGAGCGCGCCCGACGGCGATCGCCTTGCCTCCCGCCGTGATGAACGCCTGAATCTTTTTCAGTGACTCAGTGGGTATGCGGTCCGTCGGTGGAAGCACAAGAATCTGATGATTGATGCCGACCTTGTTGATTGCGTCGGCGTCGATGAAGTCAACGTTATATCCGGCGGAGAGAATCGCCGACATCAGCGCCGGCGTAATCAACCGCTGCATCGCTCCCGTCACCGTGACCTTCGACGGTGAAAAGCCGGCCCATGCGTCGTCGGTCGGCAGCAGCACCGCAACCTGGTTGGCGGGCTCGCCCTGCCGCATGAGGTAGCTGATGCGCGTGATGTACTCGGTGACGGCCGGCATCACCGGATGCCACGGATTGTGATTGTTGAAGACAGCGGCTGCATAAAGCGACCAACCCGGCTCGCCAACCTGCGGTGCGGAGTAGGGCCATCCGTGAAAGATGAGCAGGTTCTCGCCCATGATGAAGTCGATGTCGGCTTCAGTCTTCATGTCGAGGGGCGTTGCGCGAAAAACAGGAGAATGCAGCCAGGTGAAGGTCTCGCCTGAGCTCACGTTATGGCCGAATACATGGTTGGCGGAAGTGGCCCATCGCAACGTCGAGAAGGCGCGCCACTGCGGGCCCTCTCCCTCTGCAAGCCCGACAAGATTCTGACTCGAAAAGCTCACCGCCGGCTCCCCATAGGTTTGCGAGCGGAATTTTGTGTGGTGCGCGATTGCCCAGTTGTTGATCTGTGTCAGATAGTTTTCATTCACCAGTTCCGTGAGCGTGCGCCCATAGTCGTGACGAACTTTGGCGGCCTCCGATGTGCCTCCGGCTGCGAACTCGGGCAAGTGCGGGATCAGGTCGTAGCCGCGCCGCTTTTTGAATTCGGCAGGCAGGTTCGGGGTCCAGTCCGCTCCGTAGGCCTCGAGCGAATCGGAAAAGATCGCGTAAGGCGGAGTGTTGCCGAATGCCTTGACCAGCGGTTCACCAACCTTTTCAAGATGCGTGGCAACGGCCTGGTGACTGAATGGATCGAGCACCCAGCCCTCCGCTCCGACCGCGGCCCGCTTGACCTCCTGCCCGGTGTGGCTTGCAACAAAAAAGAGAGCGGTTCGCTTTTGGGTGGCTGCCGAAACTGTCGCTGTGCTGCCGGAAACCTCGATCGGCCTTGCGGAAGTGACATCCCAATTCACCGGCAGCGGCGCGGCATTCGGTCCGCGCCCCCGGCGGCTTTCCCCGGCGGCGGCACTCTTCTCAACAGAGTTGGCGATTGCGGAAAATATGAGCGTCTCGCCTCTCGACAATGCGGGCACAGAAACAGAAGTGGCATCGGGAGGAACAGAGACCTCGACTCTGCGCAAATGTCCGGCAGCCTCTTCGAGCGTAGTCGCCGGTCCGCCGTAAGGCCACCCGCTGCACAGCGTGACATCAATGCGCAGACCGAGGGTGCGACCTTGCGCCTGCGCGTAGTTCACCGCGTCAAGCATTGCCGGCGACAGGAAAGGAAGGTTCGCCAGACCCTTCGACGGATCGTCCAGTACCTCGGGATAGACGAAGGCCAGCTCTGCTCCGCCAATGCCGTTGGCCTTCATCTGTTCAAGTTCGCGCTGTATCTCCGGCTTCTCAACCGCGGCGCCAAACCACCACCAGCGAACCATCGGCCTCGCGACCGCCGGAGGATTGGCGAAGTTCTGCTTGAGAGTTTGAATGGATATCGACGACGACGCCGGAGCCGCGGCTCGAACTGAAGGGACCAACCCTGAAAGCGCAAGTGCGGTAAAAAAAAAGACGCAGAAATTTGAGCGAGGCATCATTCGGCTACTCCAGGAAGGCTTCAGGCAATGTTCCGTCATCGGCAGGGACTTCGGAGAAGGAGTTATCAAGACAGGTCACAATGGCTGCTGTCCGCGTATCGAAATCGAGGGCGTTGATCCGGTGAACGCGTCCTTTGCAGCGAGTTGCCGCAGCGAGCTTTAGCATGTGCTTTCAATTTCTCTTTAAAGACTATTTCAAATGCGAAGTAGTAGTATCGTTCTTCAGCCGCCCATGTCAACTCTAATCTTCGACGCCGCGAGCCGCCACGAATCACGACGCTATATCCTTATCTCGCCGAATGTCATACCGGAGAAAGACAAATGAATCTCGCCTTTTCTGCACGCACCCTATTTTCTCTCCTCGCCCTTGCCGCCACGCCCGTTCTCGCTCAAACTCCGGCAACCCCGCAGCCTGCGCCACCGCCAGCGCACTCTCAGTTTCACGAGCCCGCGCCCGCGGACTTCAACGATCATGCCGAATTCACGCAGCTTTTCGATGGCCAATCGCTCGCCGATTGGGAGGGCGACGCCGACCTACTGGCGCGTTGAAAACGGCGCGCTCGTCGGAGAGTCCACGAGCGAAAAGCCCGTCAACAACGCGTACATCTGGCGCAAAGGCATCATCGCTCACGACTTCGATCTCAAGCTGGAGATCAAGTGCGAGATCGCCGGAGGCAGCGGCATCCAGTACCGGTCGCAGACCGGCCTGCCGTGGACGCGGCCGCAGCGCGCGGGCCTGCCGCCATACAACGTCGATTGGATGATGACCGGTCCGCAGGCCGACTTCTGGTTTCCCGTCAAACCGATCAACGCCAGCTACTCCGGCCAGTTCTACTCTGAGAACACCGGCCTCGGAATTATCGCCTGGCGCGGTGAGATCGTTGAATCGACCGCCGGCGCGGGGCCGCGTATTGTCGGATCCATCGGCGATCGCGATGAACTCGGCGGCTACGTCAGGATCAACGATTGGAACCAGTATGAGATTATCGCCCGCAGCGGAACCATGATCCATATCATCAACGGCCACGTGATGGCGATACTCATTGACGACGATCCGGCGTCCTCGAACAACAAGCCCGGCAAGATCGGCATTGAGCTCGAAGGCACTCCGGCAAAGGTCTCAGTCCGGAATATCTGGCTGAAGAAGCTGAACTGACCAACGGGTAAACACCAGGAGCCACTTAGACATCGCACTTAAGTCAGCTCGCAGCCGGCGCGGCTCCACAATCTTCCCAGCGTGCCGACTTAACGATTTTCTGCATTACTTGTTGACGCCAGTACAGCTACATCCTGAGCCGGTTTCGGGAATTCGGACAGCGGGATGAGTGGAGGATTGTTCCTCCGCCTGCATAGGGACCGCCCATCAGAATTGAACGGTTCCTGGAGCTTCACGAAAGGCACCGGCTCTTGAAACAGGCAAGCCTCGACCCAAGCAGGACATCGTGCGAACCGGTGAGTGAAATGTCGATATCGGCGGAGGAGCAACGTTGGCAGACCCGCTGCAACTCATCGGAGGCATCTCAGGATCTGCAGCATTGCGCTCGGCAATGCCATCCGGCAGACTATTGAACCTCTGCGGCGGCAATCAGAGCGTCAAGCGCGGATGTCTGGCGCGTCGCATCGCCGGAATCGAATGGGCCCTGCCAAAAAGCGCCGAATTCATTGCCCGGTCCATGATCGTTCTTCCAAATGCTGTTGGCATTCGCATCAATAAAAGTCTTGTACCGAGGATTGGGAGCGGCTTGATACAGAGCCATTAGATTGCGCATGAAGACGCCCTTAAACTGCGGAGCGTCCCCGCCGGTAACGATTGAATCCACCAATATCCCATTGGCATTTACGAGCTTTGTGATAGCCGCGTTGGCAATTGCCGCCGCCTTCGGCAATAGAGTGGAGTCCTGATCGGCTTTGTAGAGTTCCACGAGACCTGCCAGAATGACGCCTTGGTTATAAGTCCACTCCTTGCCGTTGTTGTTTGCGCATGCAGTCGATAACCCGTCATTGATCAGGTTGCTGGAATTGATCATGCCGGAGTTATCGAACCAGGCCCACTCCTTCTGTGCCCAGGCAAGATAGGACGCTGATGCGGCTCCGGTGGTCCGGTTGGCTAACTTTGCCGCGACATCGAGGAACAACTCATTCGAGATTGCATTTTTATAACTGTTCGCCGTGTTCCAATAAAGGCCGCCGCCGCAAACGCTGTCCCAGCCGGCAGTCATGTAGATGAATATGGTCTCTGCCATGTTCAGGTAGGCGTGGTTCCCGGTTGCATCGTAAGCTGCAATCCACGCAAGTGCCCACCAGCCGCTGTCGTCATAGTAATTGTTTATGAAGTTCGCATGACCCTGTGAAAACGGAGCACTGAGAAAAGTATGGTTAAGCACGGATTGATACTGCGAGTCGCCGCTCGCCGCCGTATAATTTGCGATCACGGTAATGGAATTCGCCGCGTTCCACCATCCTGCAGGGGATGCATACACGCCCGAAGTTTGTGAGTACCACTTTTGCAGGGTGTGAATTCCCGCCGCGGCCTGCTGGGAATACGTTGACGGCGAGGGTAACGTGCCTGTTGGTCCCGCTGCGAAAAGGTACCCTGTACACGTACAAATCGTAAAGGCGAGGAGACCCATCCTACCCGGCAATTTTCGTATTAGGATATTTCTCGGCATGTTTCTCTTTCGATGGATGACGCGGCCTGGGACGCTCCTGTGTCTGTACTCCCTGAATGGCGCGTGCCCTGTTCTGTGCGATCAGTCCTTGGGTGCGCAAGTGGATTCACGAAGAACAAAACGCGTCTTGTATTCAAAGCTGGATTTTGTCTTTCCCGGTTCGATCTCCTCAAGTAACGCCTGAAAGGCGAGTCGTGCAATGTCGCCGGGCGAAAACTGAATCGTGGTTAGCGCCGGTTGCGTAAACTGGCAGATCGTCAGGTCATCAAATCCAATAAGGGCAATGTCTGTTCCCGCCTGCAGACCCCTCGCGCTCAGGGCCTTCATTGCGCCGATAGCAGCAACGTCATTGCAGCAAAGAACCGCAGTTGGGGGCTTGGGCAGATTCAATAAGCTCGATATGCCTTGTGCCCCACCCGTCCAGGTGTGGTCGCATTCGGCCACCATTTCCTGGTCCAGGGTCAATCCAGCTCCCTTCACTGCCTTTCGCAATGCTCCGTAGCGGGCATTCATGCTGCTCCAACTCAACTGCCCGCTGAGGTACCCGATCCGTTTATGTCCAAAATCCGCCAGGTGCTTCACAGCTTCGCGCATGCCGGTCAGATAATTGATGCGAATATTCCGGATGCCGGGAAGGTCGTTGTCTGCTCCTGCGTAGATCATCGGAATATCGATGTCGGAGTTCTTGAGATACTCCTCCATTCCAAACGTAAGCACCGCGATCCCTTCCACCTGCCGTTCCTGCATGCGTGTTGCACAGGTAAAGACGTGGTCGCGATGCCGCTCCGTATCCGCAAAGCTGACAAGAACCTCGTACCCCTCTTCGACTGCGGCACGCTCGAAATAAAAGATGATTTCAGAAAAAAACGGATTGCCGCCGCTGAGTTCCGAAACGATGAGGCCAACCGTGTGACTTCTGCCGCGCGCCAGTGCTCGCGCCTGGTAATTTGGCCGATATCCAACTTCTTGAATAACTGCCTGCACGCGCCGCATAAGTTTGCGGTCAACTGTCTCAACATTATTGATTACCCTCGATACAGTTGAATGGGAAACCCTCGCTCGACGTGCAATCTCTCTGTATATTCACTGCTTTCTTCGCATGGTCAACCATGGCAAACCTGCCTTGCTCTTCCAACTTGCGGCTCCGGTCACTCCGCGTCATCTTCGATAATAGCTTGCAAAATGAAATAACACTCCCATTCTGAACCCGGGGGCCCTCGACGACATTCTTACCCACGCTTGCCGTGGAAAGGCCAGAACCAATAGGTGTAGAAACTTCCAATCAATAATAGAAAGGACGCCTCCGAAAATTCGAGGATGATAATTGGCAAGCACGGCACTCGCAGGTTGGGAAATCCGCGATTCGCAATCGAAGTGCCAGTGCCAGCCAGGAGCCCCCAGAGCCCTGCCTTCGGTGTGACCCTTTTCCACATCATCCCTGTAATTACCGTGCCGAAGAGTGGCGCGATGAAAAAGCTCACCAGCGCCTGCATGTAATCCATGATGCTTTTAAATTGAGTTACAAAATAAGCCGCTTCGATACTTAGAATAACTCCAGGAATGGTGCACCAACGGCCAACTTTAACATAGTGAGCATCTGACTCGGCTTTGCGAATGTATGGCTGATAAATGTCATAAGTCCACACGGTGGCAAAGGCGCTCACGTTTCCCGCCATGCCCGACATGAAGCCGGCAATCAAAGCAGTCACTCCCAGGCCGAAGAGTTCCGGACCGCAGTAACGCGCCAGCATCAAAGGAAGCACCTCGTTATTACTGTGCATGTCTGGCCCCGCAGCGCTTTCCAGCACAAGGAGGAATGGAAGCGCAGCCAGACCCAGCAGGCCGGGAAGAATCACAATCAATGGAACGATCATCTTGAAATAGGACGCGATGATGGGCGGCCCTCCTGGCTTGAAATTAGAGACCGGTCTCCAGCTGTTGAAGAACGACTGTACCACCCCATAATATCCGTGTCAATTGGGCATTTGCGGCAAGGATATTGACAGCTAAAGGATGCCGCAGATATCATCTGCCGTGCGTCAGCAAGCGGTCTCTCGTCATTCGAATCAGGAAGGGCCGCCAATGCTGAAGTATCCGACAAAAGGGGGTGAACAATGGACAGAAGAACCTTCAACACACTCGCGGGCCTTGCGACAATTGGCGTCTTGGCCGAAAATGTCGACCTCAGCGCGGAGCAGGCCGTCTCGATGGCTGGTGAGATTGTCTTGCAGGATCATGAACTTCTGGTCGCGTTCGACTCCGTCTCAGGCGCCCTTGTCCGGATGGAGCGCAAATCCACTCATTGGACCATCGAACGCCGGCCCGCTCTCGGCGTTTCATTCCGTCTCCACGCCCCTTTACCGAGTCAGCGCTCCAACTTCGTTCTCGGGCAGAAACAACGCGCCGCCAGCATTGAGAAGATCTCCCCAAACCAGGTCCGTATCCAGTGGAAAGACCTCGCGAGCGAACACGGCGGCATCCTCGCGATGACGCTCACGGCGACCGTGACGCTTGAAAATGGAGCGCTGACCTTTGAGAGCGCCCTAGAAAATAACTCTCCGCTGGCTGTCGAAACAATCGACTTTCCGTACTTCGGAGATCTGAATTCACCGACTCGGGAAACTCCCATGCAGGCCGAACATATGTGGGTTGGATCGATGCAAGGAGAGGAAATCTATCCGCGTTTTGGCAACGCAATGGGCTATTGGGGTGTGCGGTGTCCAACCAAAACATTCGATTCGAATCAAAGCCAGTATTGTCTCATTCAAACGCCGCAGCAAGGCATCTATTGCGAGATGAGGGATCCCGGCATAACCTATCTTCTTCAATTCACTTTTGAGCAGCACCCCGGAGTCATCGAAGCCGACAATGTTCCGCGCGAGGATGAAATCTCGGATATTCCGGTGCATCTGGAATTTCGGACATGTCATTTTGTCTTTGCTCATCCTCATTCAAAGGTGAAGCTTGTTCCGGTGGTGATGCGCACTTATGACGGCGACTGGCATGCCGGCCTTGATGTCTATCGGCAGTGGCGGTCGACCTGGTTTCAAAAGCCGCACATTGCCCCCTGGGCGTTGGATGTGCATTCCTGGCTACAATTGCGCGTCGATGGAGCGGAGCAGGAATTCAATGTGCTCTATCGCGAACTCCCTCAATACATTGATGAGTGCGCGGACAATGGAGTAACGGCAATCCAGCTTGTGGGTTGGAATCATGGCGGCCAGGATGGAGGGGATCCCTCCCTCGATACCGATCCCGGGCTTGGAACCTGGGAGGAACTGCATCAGGCAATTTTGCACGCCCGAAGCAAAGGCGTGAACATGATTCTCTTCGGTAAGCCAATCTTTGCCGACATGTCCACCGAATGGTATAAGAAGGAGCTTTATAAGTACGAATCAACCGACCCGTACGGCAATAAGTATGAGTCCAGCAGTTATAGCTATACAACGCCGACGCAGCTCGCCGGCATAAATAATCGCCGCCGAGCCATCATGGACGTCTGTTCTCAAGCGTATCGCGACATTGCCACGCGCGAATTCGAGAAGACACTGGCCCTCGGCGCCGCGGGCTGGCTCTTCGATGAAGTCATGCAGCACAATGGAGTTCTTTACTCATTCAATCCCAATCATGGATATAACCCGCCAGGTTATCTATTCAGCGCCGACATACCATTGGTCAAGCAGTTTCGAGCGGCCGCCGACAAAGTCAATCCCGACTTTCTTTTTGCCGGCGAGGGCCCGGGCGACTGGCTAATGCCCTATTACTTCCTCGGTTACTACCGTATTGGCCCGGCAACCAGACATGCGCTCCGGTATATCGATCCTCAGGCGCCGCTGATGGCGGCAGTTACCGGATTCGACGACCGTGAAAAGCTTAACCTGATTTTGGCTTATCGCTATATCATCAGTTACGAACCATATAACTTCAAAGGCCATGTTACCGACTTTCCACTTACCCTGGCTTACGGCAAGAAGATTGACGCGCTGCGCCGAAAATACAAGGCGTGGTTATGGGACGCGGAGTTCCGCGACACGCTCGGAGCAACCGTGAGCGCGGATGGCTCTTTTCGGTATACCGTCTTTCGCACAGCCGCGGGAAAGCGGTCGGTTGTGGTCGTTAACCTCGAATCCGATAAGGTCATCACCGCAACCCTCGATATTCCGAACCCCGGCGGCTTTGTTTCCGCCTCGCCCGAGCAGCAGGATGCCAAACCAGTATCCGGGCCGCTGAGTGTTCCCGCACGTTCCGCAATCGTTGTAATGGAGCAATAATGCGGTTATGGCGTGCATCTAACTCCCGCTGTCACTGGCGCGGAGCCGGGCCAAGTCAGGCGGGCCAATGTGTAACGGCTGGTGCGGCTTTGTCGTGCTGGCTGGGCCTCTCGATAAGCTGGTTCCCGATCCGGATGGCATTCGTTCCATCTTCAGCTCGACTCCGAATGGGAAGCGCTAACCATGGTGAGAGTTAGCGCCTTGCGGCAGCTTGATAGCAACCCTCGCGCCTCCGCCTTCGCGATTAACCGCGGCAGCAGACCCGCCATGCGCCCGAACCACGGCTTCAATGAAGGCAAGGCCCAGTCCATGACCGTTCGACCCATTGCCCTTGACCTTGCGCTCGAACATATGAGAACCGACTTCCGGAGGAAAGCCCGGTCCATCGTCTTCAAGCGTGACCGACACAGAATCGTTTTCAGCCTTGAGCACAATCGTTACTGAGGATGTGCCAGGCAAATGCTTAAGCAGATTGTCGAAGAGATTCGAAATCATGCGATGGATCATGGCGGCATCCGCCACGATAGGTACCGGACCGTCGCTCAAGAACCTTACCTGCAATCCCTTCTCTGACATTCCCGGCTCATAAAGATCGATCATGACTCGCAGCAACTGGTCCAGGTCGATCTCCGTGAGAGTCAGGCGAAGTGCGTCGGCTCTTGCCTCGGCAACGTCCAGAGACTTGGTCAGGAACTCGGTAAGCCGATCCAGTTCCTCGATTGCGGATACGAGCGGTTCGACTTGTTCGTCTCCGTGGGTGTTCAACAAAGACAGTTCCAGTTTTCCCCGGATTGCCGTTAACGGGCTGCGCAAGTCGTGGGCTAAAGCGTCAGTTATGGTATGCAGTTGATGCACCGAGCCTTCGATCCGGTCGAGCATGCGATTCAGTGTCAGTGCCAGGTTGCCTATTTCGTCTCTCCGCCCGGTTGCGGGAACCCTGGTATTCAGGTCGGATTCGCCAATTCGCGCCGCAGCGTCAGTAATCCTTTGTACGTGAGCCAACATGCGATGTGTTGAAAAAAAGACGGCCGCAAAACCCAAACATCCGATCAGCAGCCACAAGCAAGCAAATCGGAGGCGAAGAATTCTCAAAACCCGCAACTGATCGCGTTCGGAAAGGCCTAAGTAAAGGAGGCTTCCATCGTCAATGCGAGTTGCCGCAACCCGAAAGGGCACGGCAAATCCAGGGACTCTTACATCGGCTTGCTTGAAGGGTGGAACCTTGACGTTCTGGATGGCTTTCAAATTCACGTTTGGATCTCCCGAGCCAATCCACAACTTAAGGACGCCATCGCCGCTTGTCTGGAGAAAGAAGACCAGGTCGTTAAAGTCCTGGCTCGATTGCGCCTTGTTCGGGATCTCCTTGCTTGCCAACTCAGCCACTTCTTCTATAGCGCGGTCGTGGAGGGCGTTTTTAGGTGTCCGTTCGGCGACATCGCCGAGCACCTCAACCTCGCCTGACAACCATGCATCGGTTCGGCGTTCGATATTCTCCGCGACAAACTGGTGAAGAATAACCAAAACCAGTAGGGTTCCAACAGAAAAGGCAAGTGCCGACCAGAATGAGATGCTCCATGCGGCGCTGCGCATGATCGGCCTAACGGTCATTGAGAACATAGCCCACCCCGCGAAAGGTGCGAATCAGAGGCTGTTGGCCCTCGCTATCAACTTTTCCGCGACAGCAATAGCGATCAACATCGACGGCATTTGGATCCGGCAGAATCCGCACGCCCCAAACGCTCTCAAGAATCATCGAGCGTGTGACGGCGCGTCCGGCTTCATAACTCAGCAGATCCAATTCAAGATCCAGGATTCTTAAACGATTCGACTCACTGGCGGGTTTCTTGATGCTGCAGGTCAGGTTGCGGGACCTCGCCGGCAATTCTCCCACGGCAAATGGTCTCGTCGGATAATCATCTCCGCTTTGCTTCAACCCGCATACATGCAGGAACCTTCCCTGAGAGCGGGGCGGCTCGACGGACGATGAGCCTCCGGCGGAATATCCCCCGCTGGAATCACAATCGGTGTTTAGAATGCCATCCTCGACGAGCAACCATATTGACCTTGGGCAAGTTGGAATTGCTCACAGCGCGGCCACTTTAAAAGAGGCACAAAAGGACGCGCATTCTTATGTAATGCGCATGGAATGAGCAAGATAAAAGTTAGATTTAGTTACTCATTCATAGACAAACAAACCGCTTTTTCGGCCGTTCTTTAGACAAAACCCGGCACCCCCGGCGCGAAGACAACCGGCCTGCGAGGGCGTTGGAATTGAGATTTTGCTAAGCAGTTTCCATGGCAAGGTCCGCAATCCTCTTCCGCGGTTCCAGATCGCGATTCCCGGCTGCGCGCTCCCGCTGAGCGAGTTGACTACGCCTCTCTTGATCGCCGATGCCGCGCGCTGAATCCGAGTGGAACATGCCTGCCAAATGGTGCTTGAACTGCTCGCCGAGTTCGTCTTCCAAAGCACGGTGGCTTCGACGGAAAACGTGCCAGGTGAGCCACGGCATCTCCAGTTCTTTGCCGATAGCTCGCAATCGGCGCGCGGTAATATTGATTGCGTTGATTGGCGTACCTGTCCTGGACACGAGCACGAAGTCATTCGGCCCTGTATGCTTCTCCCGTCCACTTAGTTTGAGAAGCATGGGAAGCAGGAAATAGGGGATCGGATAGTTCTTTGCGCGGGCCCCTGTCGCGCCATCTAACTCGCCGCGGTACCACCGTTTTCTGACCGCGAAAGTAACCGGTGGAATCATCTCGCCATCCAAGTTTGACGGCGCGCCGGTCAAGTTCACATATTTCCATTGAAGGCCGCATATCTCCGCGACATTCATGCTGGTAAACATCGCAATCAGGCTCATTTCCTTTTCCGGATACCGCATTGCCATCAGCACATCGTTGGCTTGGCTTAGCGTGAGCCGATGCGGAGTTTTGGGCGGACGCTCCGGAAGCATCACCTTTTTTGCGGGATTGTCGTGATCGTAAAGCATCATCTTTTTTGCGTGCGAAAAGATGGCGCTCACCACGTTCCGAATGTGTACCACAGTCTGGACGGAGTAGCCTCGCGTCACAGCCGCTGAAATCAGGCGTTCTACATGTTCCGGTCCACAATCCTGGAGTCGCAGATCGCCAAGATAGGGCCAATCCAACACACCCTTCAACTTGTTCTTGGACTTATCTCCATCGGATTGAAAAATCCGGTCCACTTCTTCCGGCAGCAGAACATGCTTCAGAATCGCCTGGTAATACACTCGTCCGGCAAGTCTCTTGACTTTGACATGACCTGGCACAAAGTAGCTCTCTACAAAGCTGGCGAGCTTTATCTCGGATTGCGGCGCAACCTCATCTTCGCGCAGCCGGGGACGATTGCTCTTCGAAGAGGTTCGTTGTACTTCCATGTTTCCCAGCGGCGTCGGACTATTGGCATGTCCAATCCAATTTCGGATTCGCTCCCGCATACTACTGGCGGGGCTTTCATCCTCGATCGGTTCCTCACAGTAGCCCAAATTCGGAAAGCCGCTGTCCTTGTAGATCTGGCTGGGAATTGGTAAACTCCCTCGATTCATATCGCCTCCAATTGTCCTGATACGCTCTCCATCGGAGAAAGAGGCACGTCGCGGACGAACTCCCTCCGTCTCCCGGGCGAGTTGTGCGATCCGGGTTTCCCGGGACCTGCACCGACCACGGGCCTAGTCGTACTTCTGCGAGAGCAAGAAGTGAAGCAAGTGGGAATCTGCACCGTTCGCCTGGGGACCTGCGAACGGTTCTGGATTGGGCGGGCCATGAGCTCTAACCTTGCTCTGGGCGCCTTTCAACTGTTGTCAACATCCGCCGCACTTTCAATCCCAATCGAACACGGTCAGACTTGACACATTCGGGACCTGGAAATCTGACGGGCAACTCACCATATGAAGAACTCATGACCAAAACATGAAGACATCGTCATAAAGCGGTCAAACGCAAAAAAAAGCGAGCAATGAAGGCTCGAGCTTGCGACCCTTTTGTCCCAGTTTGCCTGGTCTTTCAGTCGTTGAAACGACTTGTTGCAGTCCGCTACTTCCGTAGCCCGCGGCGTGGCTGGCCTCGAAGATGCGTTCAGATGCTGCTATTCCTTAGTTGAGGCGCGGTCCCTAACTAAATTTCAAGCATCGTTCGCATCGGATTCCCTGTCGAACTGGACCTTTCTCGCGCGTCCAGCCTTCCCTTTACTTCAGGCGACGGAGCCCACTGGCGGCTTTTCGTTCGTTCGTTGAGCGGCAGCCGAACCGCCTTGTTTCCTAGAGGGTGATATGCCGCCGATTGAATGTATGTGATCAAGATCAAAGAAGGTGCAAAACTGTGTAAGGAAGATGTAAAACTTTGCAAAGCCCCGTAACCTGCAATCTTGACCAACCGTCACGCTGGAAAAAAGAAACGATGAAGCCGCCGAAGCCGAAAATTGAAGGGATCCATCCCGATGCTGCCGAGGTGTTCTTCCCCTTCAAGTGTCCGTTCGATGTTGTTCCAATCTCGCGTCTTGAAAGGAGCAATCGTCAAGCCTGGGATTCTCTCCGTGGTGACCATGTCAACCGGCACATTTGGGTCCTTGAAACCCTGCGGCGTCGTCCCAACAAGAAAAGTCTTCGCCTCCTTAGGATGCTCTGCGCATCAATCCATACGTGGAACTCCTGCCCGTCCTGCATGGCTAGCTTCAGCCTTACGCATTCGGAATCCCCAATGTTTGGCGCCGTCTAACGCGATTTGGATGCTTCGAACGCTTACTTGATCGGAGAACCGCCAAGCTCATTCTTCATGAATGCTTGCTGAAATCATTGCCGGCGTAAGGCCCAACTTCGAGCCGGCTGAAAAGCGGTCTCACCTTGAAGACATCCGCGTCATCGCACGCTTGCCCCGATGTTTCGCCACTGAACCCGATCCCGGAGCTTGCCTCGCCAGCCTCCAGTTTGGTGGTCAAGATAAACCGAAAATATCGACGAATGCTTGCGCAAAATCAAACATTTTCTTCCTTCCGTAGACGCGCGGAGAGGCGACTTCGATCTATTTGATAGCTTGTATTTATAGGTTCTCGAACCTATGCAATATTAATGAATGCTTGTTTATTCTAGTTAGTCGTCTATTTTCTTGAAGAATCAAAATATATAGATGCTTGTTCCAGTGATCAGATGGGCTGGTGTCTGGATTTTGAATGCCTGTGTTTGAATGCTCCCTTCTCCCGGAGGATTACTATTTTTCTCTATAGCTGGTTGCATAAATCCCGCCCGCGAGCGAGAGGACATCCCTCAGTGGCTAAAGCTTTCAGTTTTGTTGGCTTCTTGCGGCACGACTAAAGTCGTGCCCTTTCAAAATCCATTTATGCAACCAGCTCTAGTGTGAGCGGGCTCGAGAGAGCCAAGGAAGGGGCGCCGACCCACAGCCGCATTGAGCTGAACATCAGGAATTATCGATGGCCGCTCGCTGATCCTTCAGCTCTCATGCCATAGTCTCGCCTGATGCGCGGAGTCAGGCCTTCTGAACTGCGATTCCAGCACGCTCGGCAATCATGCGCGCCACTTTCCTGGGCCGGAAGAATGTGTACGAAGTGAACCTGGCCTCGCTTCCGTCCGTGCCCTCAACCCAGTACTGTTGCACGTTGCCGACCCGTTTGCGCTTGATTGTCGAAATCTGTTCCCAAGCCATGAACAATTCCTCGGGCTTCTTCTTCGTGCCCAGGCTGAAATTCACACCGCGACCATCGAGAGAGACTTTGTAGCCAGCCATTGCGCTTGCCATCTTCCACAGCCAGGGACACATAGAACCGAATGCCAATGCGCCGAAACCCCACTGTGCGGCACTCAGCGCGTTGCTGCCGGTCAGGCCCCCTGAACTGAAAACCGAAAACACCATGAGCACCATGCACAACCCCAAGAACGCCGCGAAGATGCTCCCGAGCATGGTCACACCGATCAGAAACCTGCTATTGCGCAGAACCGCCGGCGTGGCGCGATTGAATTCCATCTGCGAAGTGATGCCTGCACCCGGCCCTTGAGCCGGAAACTCTGACATAGCCATTGCGAAACTTTCTCCTCCATTTGGCCTGGACCGCTTGGAACAAAAACCCTGCAGCACACTCAATCAGCTTTCCCGCTTTAGTTGAATTGATCCTATGCCTAGATGGCGTCAATGACTTAGAAAATGAGTCACCGGTGGAAACGGAATCAGGATGGGCACTCCAGGCAGCCTTCAACACAGCCGTTCGGCTTGACTGGAAAGGCGGGACCGGATTTGCACCATCAGTTAGCGCACCTAGAGCAAATGCAAAGCCCACTGAGAAGCGGGCTCTTGCGGAAGATGGCTGGTAGCGCTACCGACTATCGAAAAGACAGCCTATATTATTGATTCGAAAACAAATTTAATTTGGTTGGCGGAAAAAATTGCCCCCATTGGCGCCCCAACTCGAAAAAACATCCCGCGTGAGTCCGAGCGGCGTCGAAAACGCTCCAATCTCGCGCCGTGTTCCAGAATCTGCCGGATCGGACAGTATTCAGTATACAATAGACAGAATTTCAACTACAATTGCCAAAATGTGTTCTTAACACCAACAACTCGCTCAGGCCCTCCTGAGGGGTGCTAAGAATGGCACAGATTTCATCCAAGCCGGCTTCTGCTTGGATCGCTCAAGCTTGTTACGAGTGATTTACAGGTACTTATTTCATTTCGAGGGTTGAGTTATGAGCACAGCAAGTGGAAGCAAATCCTCAAACACCGCTTATCTCGCCCTGCCTCTAACTGAAATGCAGGCGATAGTCTCCCGATTTCATCGGCGAGTGAGTGCTGCCTTTCAAGAGCATCCTTCAACCAAGGAACAGGTCCGCAAGGCGCTCCGGCACCAGGGTTCCGAGCGCTGCCTCGCACGGCTCAAGCGCCTTTCGACCGACGTGATTCTCCGCTACGGAGACGATCTCGCCGATCTTTTTTGCCAGTACCCTGACGACGTGCTTTGGGTTCAACCCTACGACTACGGAGTTGGGTTCCAGGCTCCCGGTGAGAATCGCATCGACGAGATTGAAGTTCTAACCAGAGATTCAAAATGGACAGACGAATGGGGTACTCGGTGGGGACACGCCTATGGCGGAGTTGGCGCCACACCGCTGGGTAATGCCATTGAGGATTGGTCGGAGCTTGACGACTATCTTGCCCACCGCATCCCCGATCCGCATGCTGCTGGGCGGCTGGATCGCGCCAGGGAGATGCTCGCACTCCATGGCGACAAGAAATATTGTGTCGCCGTAATTTGCCCTGCGATCTTCGAGCGCCAGCACTTCCTGCGCGGGATGGAGAATACCTTTTGCGATTTTGCCTCCAACGAGCTTGAAGTGGAACGGCTACTGGAAGCACTATGCGACAACCTGATTGAACTAATTCGCGAGTGGGGGCAAACCAATATCTCGGCATATTATCTGACTGACGACTGGGGTTCACAGACCGGGTTGTTGGTTTCGCCCGTACTTTGGAAAAAGCATTTCCGGAGTCACTACCGGCGCATCATCGATGAGATCCACCGATTGGGGAAAGACGTCGTCTTTCATAGCTGTGGCAATGTTATGCGCCTGGTTCCCGAGTTGATTGACCTCGGCGTGGACATTTTTGACCCCATCCAACCTAAAGCAATGAACCTCGATGAAGTGGGCAGGCAATTCGGCGGCAAAGTTGCTTTCTGTGGCGGCATAGATGACCAGCGCCTGGAAGATTTGACGCCGCAGCAAGTTAAAGATGCGGTTCGTCATGCCATTGATGTGCTGGGCAAGCCATACGGCAATGCGTACATTCTTGCGCCTGCGAATACAATGACTCCTTCGGTGCCTTTCGAGAATATCCAGGCGCTTTTTGAAGCTTGCCATGAGCAATAATGCGAACGCTACTCATGCTTCCGCTTGAACACTGCGGCTTCGCACGAGCAGAAAAAGACAGCACGTACCAATCAATGGCGCGAGACTTGCTGCGATGATTACCGGTTTGAAGGAATAATGGTCCAGAATCGTTCCAATCAAGTATGTCGAGAGGATAGTACCAATGCCGCCTGCAGTCAGGCTGAGGCCGGTCACCGAGGCTACCGCGCTGCTCGGATAAAGATCGGTAGGCAGGGCGAGCAGCATGGTTGACCAAGTCGCATACGCAAAGCTCGCAAGTGAAAAAAACGCAACGATGAGTGTCAAGTTGGACGTGTAAACAGCAGGAATGAGGAGAATCATCCCGAACGTCCCTAAAAGGAGAACGAATTTGCGCGCGCGCAACACAGGCCACTTGCGCCGGATGAGTTCACTGGAGAGCCCTCCGCCGAAGAAGTTACCCAAATCGCCCGCGATGTAAGGTCCGGCAAAGCCCAGCAAGGTATTCTCCAGCTTGAATCCCTTCGATACCAGGTAAATGGCAAACCACTCCATGATGAGGAACCAAACCGGATCGGTGACCGAACGGCTGAGAATGATGCCCCAAGTGTGCGGAAGCCTCAAAAGCTGGGGCCAGCCAGTGGCTTTCTCGTCGGAATTCCCAGCGAACGCCCGAGATTCCGAAATGGCTTCGTCCTGCTTCGCCTTGAGGAGCATCTCGCGCTCTGGTTCACCAATGTACGGGTGCACTTCGGGCGGGTAATAGAGAAACCTCCAGGCGAGCACCCAAAGGAATCCGAGGATTCCTGTACTGAAGAATACGGGCCGCCAGGTTCCAAAATGATGGTAGAGCCACAGTACCAGTACAGGCACGATGGCCCCGCCCACAGCAGAGCCGCTGTCAAATGTGGCGACTGCCCAGCCGCGCTCTGCTTTGGGGAACCATTCCGAAACCGTCTTGGTGGCGCCGGGCCAGTTGGCCGATTCGCCCGCACCCACGAGAAATCGGAAGGCGGCAAAGCTCCGCAACCCAACTGCAAAGCCCGTCAGCATGGCTGAGACTGAATAGAGGATGACGGTGATCATCAGACCGATCCGCGTGCCCACCCAATCCAGAAACTTTCCGGAAGCCGTCTCGCCCAACGCATAGGCGATTCGAAATCCGATCAGAATCAGTGCGAAGTCGGAGTTGGTCCAATGAAACTCGATCTTTAGATAGGGCGCAAGAACATTAAAGGTTTGGCGGTAAATGTAGTTGATCGCCGTCGACGCAAACAACAGGCCGCAGATCCACCATCGCAGATAAGGAATGATGAGGGCTTTCCGAATTTTTTGAGATTCAGCCATCATCCTCGAGATCAAATTGTCTTTTCGCCGCGGCCGCTGCCGCAATTCGAACGACCGGCCCTCGCAATGCTAGTTACTCTTATCTAAGTGGTCCCTTCCGTCCGTCAACCAGTCCACGGTGAATCGCGCGAAGACTTCCTTGGCACTGTAATCGTCAAATGAACCGAATGCTGGACCGGTCTCGAAGAGAATTCCAACCGATCCGTCGGGAAAGACTGCCATGCTGGAGTACGCCCCCGGCCCTTTCAGGATCAGTTTTTCTACCGGCCAGGTTTTGCCCTCGTCGTAGCTCATGCGCACGGTTACGTTAAAACGTCCGCGCGGGTCGGACCCCACCGATCCGGCGGCGATAGCTCCGCTGAAAGGATTGGAAAAGAGTAGACGATTCTTTGTGTAGCCCTGATCCTGCCGCGTGTAGCGGATCATACTTCCCTGGCAATCGGGATCGGGAAGATCGGACTGGGGAACGGGCTGCGACCAGGTTTGCCCCTCATCTTTGCTGTACATGAATACGCGATTCGGTGCATGCCTTCGGCTGAACAAGAGAGAATCATCCACCAGTTGCACTACCTGGGTTTCGTTCCAGTCTCCCGGCGCGACTCCGCCGAATTTCCAAGTTTTGCCGTGATCGTCGCTGAAGATGATTCCGTCATAGACTTCAACGGCTAAACGCCCCGACCGAAGTTGAATGCCAACGCCTGGGCCGATCTCATGCTTTCCAGTCCCCTGCGTGATTTCAATCGGACTGGACCACGTGGCGCCTTCGTCGGTGCTTTTGGTCAACCAGATGACTTGGTTCTCGTCCTTATACGGTTGTGGATAGAGATTCGCTACAAGGTAGATGGTTCCGTCAGACTGGTCAATCACCGGAACCGGATTCATCCAGGCTTCCCCATGCGTGGTGCGGAAAACCACCTGCAAGGGAAGCCACATCATTATGGTGGACCTGGAGCGTCCTCCGCCTTTGAGGGGGAGAAACTCCGGCGTCCATTGGCCGGCATTTCCGGGGCTTCGCTTCAGAACGATGTCCGTGGGCCCGCCGTCCCCGCCCACATCTTTACGGCCTTCGGTAAAGGCCAGCACCGTGCCGCTCTTGGTACAGATGAGCGACGGTATCCGATAGGTGTTGTAATTGTCCTGCCCACCAACGAAGAGTTCTGTCTGTTCGAAAAGGCCCTGCGCGCGCAGTGCTGTCCCTGTGCAACTCATCACTGCAGCACTCAACAGCACTGCGACTCGCAGATTCTTCATACATCCTTTCATTGCGTTCAGCGATCTTACTTTAAATTCCTACAGGTGACAGCATAAATGGTTGCAGCCATCATGAAGCGTCCCTCAGGGGCTAAAGCCCGCTATTCATGCGCCTTTTGCGGCACGACTAAAGTCGTGCCCTTTCAAAACCGGATTTATGCAACCAGTTCTAGAACGTGAATTTTGCTCCGAACTGGCCGATACGGTTATCGCCGGCTGATCCGGTGATATCACCGAAGGTACCGTCGTCAACCGTGCCATCCGGCATTCCAAGAGGAGTCCGGTTGAACACGTCAAAGTACTCCATGCGGATTTCCACCGTGCTTCCTTCTGTGATGTGTGTAATTTTGTGCAGCGAAAAGTCGGTGTTGAATGAACTCGGACCCATGAAGAAGCGGCGGGGAGCGTTCCCAAAGGTACCAAGGTCATTCGTTGAAAAGTTCTGGCCTGAGAAATACGGCAGGCTCTTGGCCCTTTGGCCACTGCGTGGGTTAAAGAACTGGACACCCTGGCCGTTGTATTTGAGGAAGTCGCACCCCTGATAGGTTCCGCACAGCGAATTATCCTGGTACGTGAACAAAGTCACCGGGAAGCCGTCGTCGAATCGGGTTATCCCGGCGAACTGCCAGCCATTGACCCACCGTCTGTTCGAGTGGAACAACTTGCCGATGGGCAAGTCGTAAGAATAGCTCACCACAAAGTTCTGCGGCACATTATAAGCGGAGATCGCTCGCGTCTGCCGATGATTGAACGGATTCATCCAACTATCATTCCACCCCGAGCCATCGTCAATGGCCTTCGACCAGGTGTACGCCGCCAGAAAGCGGAGTGAGCCTGTATCCCTTTGCAAGCTAAGCTGACCCGAATTGTACTTGGAACTGTGCCAGGTTTCGATCCAAGGGAAATTGCCGAAATCCAGCGTGCCCTGGCTTAATGCCCTGCCCGAAGTGACGCTGTACGGGCGGGTGCCGTTGACCACGGTTCCGTTCTTGCGGGTGAAGATTTGGTCTTCGCTACCCGGTCCGCAAAGAGGGCTGTTCGGATCCATCTGAGCAGGATCCATGAGGCTCAAGCACAACTGAGCGTTCCCAGGGTTGGCTTCAGTCAAGCCAAGCAGGTGGTGCCCCTCGTTGCCGACATAGCCCACCGTGAGGATGGCGAACCGGGGAATTTCCCTCTGGATGGAGAGATTCCACTGCTCCTCGGATTCAACCTTATTTGTAGTCCAGGCTGCCTGAACGCTAGCCAGAGGCAGGAATTGGCTAAAGCTTACCGACGACCCTTTGGCAGGCGGTACAAACGGAAATTTCTGCCCGATGTCGGCGCCTTGGCGCGCTGCGTAGGGCGCTTCATAATAATCCAGTTTCGAGGCAGCAAAGGTATTAAAGAAAGGCGCGTACCCTGTAAACCAGTTGTCCTCGGCTTGCAAAAGCGCGGCGTAGTAGATTCCGGATCCAACCCGGATGCTGGTCTTTCCCGGGCCGCCAAACAGCTTGCCAAGGAAGCCATCTGACATTGCAGGCGAATAGGCGAACCCTAGCCTGGGACCAAAATTCAGATGCTTTGTCGGCCACATGCCCGGAGCTATGCCGGGGTCGCCTGGGAAGACCCATCCGGTGGGCGAATTCGGGAAGATGACCGATTGCAGGCCTGGCACAAACGTCTCTACGCGCCCCTTTTGTTCAGCCCAGGGCGTTCCGTATTCCCACCGCAGCCCTGCGTTGATAGTGAAGTCTGGGCGGACCTTGATGCTGTCCTGGCCATATGCGGCCACATAAGTAGAACGGTCATCCATCACAGACGGCGTGGCTTGCTCAAAGTAGTTCGGCGCGCCAAGCAGATAGTCGGCGAAATCGTTGCCAGTCTCGGAGCCGTTGAATGTGTAGTAGCCGTTGTTGTGCCAAATGCCGTTTTCGTTGAGCTGGAGTTTGCGGATATCTGCACCCACTTTGATGGTATGGCGACCAAAAATCCTGGAAAAGCCATCCACGATTTGATAGGTATTTCCATAAGTTCCCTGCGGGTTATATCCTGCGAAGCTTGGGCCGGAACTGAGCTTCGCATTCGGCAGACCCGCATTGGCGGGGTACGCCGGGATGATGCCCAACCCCGTTCCTAAAAAGCCCCAGTCTGTTACCTTGCCGAACCCGGCAAGTTGGTTCCCCGCCACCAATTTGTTGCGAGTGTAGTTGATGCGAAGCTCGTTGACGGCGGTGGAGCCGAATGATTTTGTATTGGAAACAAGGATTTGCTGCGCACGTGAGGCAAGCGAGCTCGGGAATCCCGGCATGCTGCCCCCGCCATAGGGACTTGTAACGGCCGCGTTATCGTAGTGATAGTAGAAGGCCCAATCGCCCGTATTCCGGGTCCTGAAATCGACGCGCACACCCATCTTGTCATCGTTCAATGTGTTCGGCGTGGAAGAGTTGCTGTAGATCGGCTGGCCGGTCGTAGCGTCGGTCGTGGTAGGTTCCGCAAAGAGCTTCAGGGTTCCTGTGGCTGCCGGCGACCATGCAGACTTTGGAATTTTCTGGTTGGGAAAGACGCAGAAGTTGGACTGTGTAACATCGGAAGTCGTACAACCGGGCGTCCAATACGGCTCGTTGTTGTTAACGGTGTAACCGAGCCGCTTGGTCAGCATTTGGTCCATTGAAACGGCGCCGTTTGTCGCGCCACCGCCTCGAACGTAATATGTCGTGGACGATTTTGAGTTAAACCCGAAGGGACGGAATCCGATATTCCCTGCGTTGGAGAAATCGCCGCCTCGCATGGGATCGGAAGGAACCGCAACATTCTTTACCGCGCCCGTTGACAAGCGAGTGCCCTGATAGTCTCCAAAATAAAAGAGCCGGTCGCGCAGGACGCGCCCGCCCAGGGTGCCGCCGAATTGGTTCTGCTGCAGGCTGTTCTTCGTGTTGCCCTGAACAAAATAGTCTTTCGCGTCGAGCGCGTCGTTGCGCAGAAACTCGAATGCGTCGCCGTGAATCTGGTTGGTTCCGCTCTTGGTGACAACATTGATCACGGCGCCAGTCACCCGGCCGTATTCGGCGTCAGCAGTGTTGCTGAGCAGGCGGAACTCCTGGATTGAATCCAGCACGGGGACGACCGCGGTTCCGTTATCAAAGTCGTTCTCGACATCTCCACCATTGACATTGAATCCGTTGCCGGATTCTCGCGCGCCATTTACCGATACCATGCCGCTCATACCGTCTCCCGAGACGGGGACGGAACCGAGCGAATAGTAGGCGGCCGGAGACGTTTTGGGGATAACGCCGGCCTGAAGCCCCACGAGATCGATATAGCTGCGGCCATTCAGCGGCATATCGTTGATCTTGCTGTCCTGGATTACGTCACCGAGTTGCGTGCTGGTGGTTTCAACCTGGATTTCATCCGCCGTCGCTTGCACGGTCTCTGTCGGGGCGCCGACCTGAAGCTTGAAATCCACTCGGAAGTCTTGATTGACCAGCAAGACGATTCCACTCTGGACGTCGTTGCGGAACCCTGGCGCTGCTACGGTGACCTCGTATCCTTCCCCGATGGGAACCGCCAGGAATTGGTAGCCCGCGGAGTCGGACTTCACAGTCCGCTGGTAGCCCGTCAGATTATTGTGAAGAGTGACTGTAGCGCCGATTACGACTGCACCGCTTGAGTCGTTTACTGTTCCGAGGATTTTGCCTGTCACATCAGCGAGAAGCTGGACAGGAACCGCACACGCAAGAACGATACAGGATCAGTGGCCTCAAAAATCTAGTCATTTCGTCAAGCTCCCTCGAATACCGTATACAGAATGCTGAAGCCAACGGTACCCCTTGATACTTCGCCTGTCAAGACCATTTTTAATAAAAATCGACTTTTGTCGTCTGTCTATCGTATACTGAATGCGACATTAGTGTTCTAATGTGACGAAAACCTTATATCTGGGACGGAACGCGATGGACGGTGATTTAAATCACGCCACTTCATTGGGGCTCACCAAAGCCAACCAAGAATTGTGCAATCTCACTATTGAGAAGCTCTACACGGCTGTCGTCGCGGACGCCATGGACCAAATAGGAGTCCGCAATCAAGCCATGCGGGAGTACCTCAGGCCGGTTTATCCCTGCAAGACCTTTTGCGGTTGGGCGCGAACCATCGCCTGTTCCGACGTCTACCACATAGCTCCAGAGCCCTATGCAATGGAGATTGAGGCGATCGACAGTATTCTGCCCGGCGAGGTTGTGGTTGTCTCTACGCAGCAGTCGAAGCGAAACGCACCTTGGGGAGAGTTGTTGTCGACAGCCGCCAGGGCACGAGGCGCGCATGGCGCGGTCATTGACGGCCTAGTTCGCGATGTCAGGAAGATCGAGGAGTTGGGATTCCCGGTGCTCGCGGCGGGAATCAAGCCTGTCGATTCGATCGGAAGAGGCATTGTCACGGCGTATAACGTTCCCGTGGAATGCGGCGAAGTGCTGGTCAACCCGGGTGATTTCGTCTTTGCGGACTTCGACGGCGTAGTCGTAGTTCCCAAGGCGAATGTCGAGGAGGTTCTTGACCTGGCTCTGAACAAGGCAACTCGCGAGAATAGTTCAAGAGCTGAGCTGATGAGTGGCGCCTATTTGCGAGATGTTTATCGCAAGTACGGTGTCCTCTAGCCTTGCCGCACTTCTTCTCTCCCCTGATGTTCAGCCGTATCATGGTCTCTGTCGCAATCGCCATGCCGCAGTCGAAGGATCTCCATGCTGATCGATGTTCATAGTCACTACTTCAGGTGCCCCGAGCATTTTCAAAAGGACTTTGTCGCCCAAACGCGGAGGGTCACGAATCCAGCTTTCGACCTGAATGTGCGCTGGGAGGACTACCGCGCTCAAGCCACGCAATGTGACTGGACTGTGGTGTTCGGAGGCAAGGCTGCCCTGTCCGGACTTTGGGTCCCCGATGATGAAGTCGCCGCATACACAGCCAGCCACGCGGACAAAGCAATCGGCTTCCTCTCCCTTGACCCAACTCAGCCAGGATGGGAGGACGAGCTCCACCACGGCCATCAGGATCTCAAGCTCAAGGGCATCAAGTTGATGCCGATGTATGCCGGTTTCTACCCGAATGACCGCAAGTTCGATTATCTCTGGGAGTACGCCACTTCCAACCGCCTGCCGGTCCTTCTCCATACCGGCACAACCTTCATTGACAAGGCGCCTCTGGATTGCACACTGCCCCGCCTCATCGACGATGTGGCGATCCGCTTCCCAAAGGTGAAGATCATTATGGCGCATCTCTCGCACCCTTACGAAGGCGAATGCGTCGCGACGATCCGAAAACATCCCAATGTCTACGCGGATTGTTCGGCACTCTACTACAGGCCATTTCAGCTTTATCAATCACTCATGCTGCTTCAGGAGTATCGTGCATGGGGCAAGCTCCTCTTTGGAAGCGACTATCCCTTCGCCACCGTCGATGCAAGTGTGGCAGGGATGCGCAATTTGAACATCATGCTCGAAGGCACCGCACTACCGAGACTCGACATGGAGCAAATGGAGAGATTGTTCGACAGGAATTCTTTTGCACTGCTTGGAATCGAATTGTAACTTCAACCCCGCCCAACTTTCGGAGGTAGATTTGTCGATCCATGACAAGCTGATCGTAGCGAAACGAACGCCGCGGATCTCGCGCCAGAACAAAGGTCTGGGGTATCTCGAAGACGACGTCGATCCGGAGCAGGTCACGCAACTCGATTGGAACTTGCTGCGCGAAGACCTCAGCCTGCCTGTAGCAGTCCTGAGAGAAGACAAGATGCGCAAGAACCTCGAGTGGATGCAGCAGTTCATCTCCGCTTATCACGTCAACCTGGCACCGCACGGCAAGACAACCATGGCGCCAAAACTTTTCGCGCTTCAGATGCGCGGCGGCGCGTGGGGCATCACGCTTGCCACCGCTCATCAGAGCTTTGTTGCCTGGCAGCACGGCATGCGGCGCGTCCTGATGGCCAATCAACTGGTGGGCAAGCAAAACATGACTCTGGTTTCGCATATGATCGCTGATCCGGAGTTCGAATACTATTGCCTCGTCGACTCGGCCGATGCGGTAAACGCGCTTGGCGAGTTCTTTTCCTCGCGTGGACAAAGCCTGCGGGTCTTGCTTGAGGTTGGCGCAGCCGGAGGACGTTGCGGGGTGCGCAACGATGAACAATTGAACGCGGTGCTCGATGCGCTGGGCCGGTGGAAAACTTCGATCCTCTTGTCCGGAGTCGAGCTTTACGAGGGCATCCTTGAGAAGGAATCCGACATCAGGGGATTCCTGCAAAGGGCAGTCGACATCACGAAGCACCTGATTGCAACCAATCAGTTGGAACGCAAACCGCCGCTGCTATCAGGCGCCGGCTCCGCCTGGTTCGACGTGGTCGCAGACGTTTTCACGACCGCCGTTTTTCCGGAGCCCGTCGAAATTGTCCTTCGGCCCGGATGTTATCTCACCCACGATGCCGGGTTCTATCGCGAGGCTCAAGCCAAAGTGCTTGAACGAAACGGAGTCGCACGGCAGACGTACGGGGGCCTTCAACCGGCACTCCAGGTCTGGGCCTACGTTCAATCTGTCCCGGAGAAGTCAAGGGCGGTGGTCGGACTCGGGAAGCGAGACGCTTCCTTCGACCTTGGTCTTCCCTTCCCCGCTTTGCATTTCCGGCCAGGTATGCAAACGCCCGGTCTCGCGCCCAAACACTGGGCCGTAACTAAATTGATGGATCAACATACGTACCTTCAGATTGCTCCGGAGGACGACTTACGAGTTGGGGACATGATCGGATTCGATATCTCTCATCCATGCCTGACGTTTGACAAGTGGCGAATTATTCCTGTCATCAATAGCCAGTACCAGGTTGTTGACCTGGTCCAGACCTACTTCTGATGCCGAGGGGTGTCGTCACGCAAATGCGCCGCATTTCAAATCGTCCGGCATTACAGTTTTCAATACACAAAACAGAGAGGAGCTAATAATGGCACTGAAGCGTTTCTGCTCAAAAGAAGGGACCGCCGGACGTGGTGAGGCTGTGCCCATTGCTCGGGCGGTAGAAGCCAACGGCTGGCTCTATGTATCGGGCCAGGTTCCCATGTTGGACGGCCAGTTGGTTACTGGCAACATCACCGTGGAGGCACGACAGGCGATCCTGAATCTGATTGCCGTGCTGACTGAGGCGGGCTACGCCCCAGAGCATGTTGTTCGCTGTGGCGTATGGCTCGACGATTCTCGCGATTTCGGAGCATTCAATGCGGTTTTTCGCGAGTACTTCGGAGAAAATCCGCCCGCTCGCGCCTGCGTTGTCTCGAGCATGGCAGTCGATTGCAAGGTTGAGATCGATTGCGTGGCGTACAAAGACCCGGCCTAGCGACGTCGAGAATCAGAAGTATTCGCGGCGCCTCGACCCGTGCCTTGGTTATTACTGCGCATCGATCTTTGCAACGAAATACTCGATCTCCTTGCCCTTTTCGACGATGAGCTGGTGAGGCACGTTGAAGGGAATGTGCACAACGTCGCCGGCAGTCAATTTCACACTCTTTCCGCCTTCGATCGATTTGCCTTCAAACTCGTGAGGTTCCGTCAACCTGCGATCGACCAGGGTACCGCCTGTAATCAGGGTGGCCTCGCCGCTCACAATGAAGAAGATGTCGTTCTGCGTTTCGTGCAACTCCGGACTTCCCGTCGCTTTGCGAATCGCGATTTCGAAGTGATGATTGCGATAGGTCCCAAGCACATCGGATGCTGAGCTCTCCGCATCCAGCTCCTGCGACAGTTTCCTATCCATTTGGATTAAGTCACCGTGCTTCCACACGGTGGCTTTCGCATCGGCAGACCACATCGAAACAGGGGCTGCAGCCAAAACCAGCACAACGATGCTCAGGTTTCGAATCGAAATTCTCATATTCTTTGCGCTCCCAACTGAAAAGAGCATTTCTTCCGTTAGCTTGTAACAGGTTCCTCGAATTCATCTAACCGCTATCGCGCTTGAATCGGAGGCTCGTGGCCCTGAGCGGAAACGGGCTCCAGCGAGAGAGTACCGTCTGAAGATTTGAAAAGCGCGACATCGAAATTGTTTACAGTGAGGCCGGCGTGCCGCGGAATGAGATAGAGGATAGACCCAAGATCGGGAAGAGCCGAACCCGGCGGAACTTGCAGGGTCAAATGTTCCTCCGACATTCTCTGCGGAACGAAATCGGGTCTGCCGAGAACTGCGCAGTTCGGAAGACCGGCAAATCCTGCTACAGCCTTGAGGCCGGCATCGCAGGTAAACAAATCGGCGCGCGGATGGCTCACTACCCGGGTTGCAACAACCGCGGCAGGACGAAAGCCATACTCCGTGGGTATGTGTTGCATCACGTTGGTATCGCCGTAAATCGCGGCGCCGGGCGACATTCGAAGCGCCCAGTTTGCCTGCATCAGTGGCGCATACTTGCTGGCGAACATGAAAACGAAGGTGCCTGACGTGATAACCTCACCGACCGGAATGCCCGCATCTTCAATTGCAGAGGCAAGCCGGGCCAGGTGTTCGTAGCCCTGGGTCGCGAGCGATCTGCGCTCTTCAAATTCATAGGAGCCAAGATGGCCGTCATAATAATGCAAACCGCGAAAAGTTCTACCGGAATCAATAATTGCGTGCGCCAACTCGAGCGCTTTTTCATTCTGCACTGAGCTGATGCCTGTTCGGTCCATTCCGGGATTCACATCGATGAATATTCCAATCGAGCGATCACACTGCCCAATCTGATCTCGGTGATCTACCAATAGCGAAACAGATACATCGGGAAATCGGGCACTTAGTTCCTGGATCCTCTGCGCATTCTTGCCCATCATCGGGTATGAAACCAGCACGTCCCGCATACCCGACGCACAGGCAACTTCAAACTCCCGTGTCGTCGCGCATTTGCATTGATGGATTCCAAAATCGACGTAACGGCTAATGACTCGATGTAATTTAGCGGTCTTGATGTGCGGGCGCAACCGATTGGGATCCCCACCGGCGTGCTTGATCATTGCGGCAATGTTTGAATCCACTGCCGCACCAAAAACGATCAACGTTGGGGTGAGCATTTGCTCAATGCCAGCGATCCGATACGGTTCCTTATTCCCCAGCAGCTCCGCAAACGCACGCTCACTGGAGATCATTGCGGAATCGGTTGCGGGCGCTATCGGTCCGCTGGCATTGGCAGAAATGCCTGTCATTTCAATTCGCTCAGGCCAGGACGGCTGATTCTTGCTTCAGAAGCCCCAGGCGTTGCAGCTCAACTCGAACCCGCTCTTCCTGTTCCGATGTTGGGCGTGGATAAGGGAGCCCCGGGTTTGAGCATTCGATCACTCCGAGAAGCTTGAGAACTGTCTTGCATAGCCCCAGGGACTTTGCAACGATCGAAATCGATCCCGGCTCCCAGCAGCGTTGAATATTATGCAGCGATACCGCTTCATCCTGAGACGCTCTCGCCGCAGCCCAGTCGCCGCGTTTTGCGGCCGCCCGGATTTTCGCATATGTCGATGGAATCAGGTTTCCAAGCGTAGGAACGCATCCATCTGCACCAATATAGAAGGCGGCGTCGGCCAGACAAGTATGACCTGTAAGCACACTGAATTCGGGCGATGTGGCGGAGCTGAGCCAGCAGGTGTGGGAAGTCGGAGAAGTCGGCCGAATCCTTAATTCCGACCAGCGTACCTTCTTCCGCCAGTTCCACAACCGTCGCAATCTCCATGGGGGTCTGCGTGGCATACGATGCATCGTACGCAAGCATCGGAATATCAACACTTTCGCGAATGCGCCGAAAATGCGTGAAGACCTCGACCTGGGTCACTTTGTCGTAGATGGGAGTGGTGGCAAAGATGGCGTCGGCACCGGAGGCTTTCGCCATTTTTGCGCGTTCGATGCACCTTTCGGAGCCCGAGTCGATGCAGCCGATGAGAACTGGTACTTGCCCATTTACCTCCTGGATAACCGTATCGGTTACGACACTGCGCTGCCGTTCGGTCAGTGTATGAAACTGGCCGGTAGCGCCAAGAACCCAGAGGCCGTCCACCCCGCCATCCACTGTGTAGCGGGTCAACCGCTTCAGTGAGGCAACGTCGACTTCACCTTCGGCTGTCAGAGGGGTAACGAGCGGTGGGATGATTCCATCAAAAACCTTATTCTTCATCGGACCCTTTCTATGAACATGTAGTCCGGAGGAGCGTTTGGGCCTCCCCCAGCTTAAACTAAGACGGAAGCCGCTTGGCAAGCTTCCAATTCTTACTGTACATTGTATACAGAATACCGACTTTCGGCAAGAAGTTCTAACATTGCCAGCAAGTTCGTCTATCGTATACGGTCGATCGCATGTGCTACAGTTCCGAAATGCAACCCGCAGATTTCGCCGAAACGGCATTCGCTCCCGGTGCCCCGCCGAAGCCGGAATTCCGGCTCGCGAGCCGTGCCGATGTGGAAGAAACATACAAGGTATATGTGATTGCCAACGAAGAGCTTAATCGCCAACTTGGGCGTCACTCCGATCTCGAAGAAACACACCCTGCCAACCCGGGCCCTCGCAGTTCGTTCAAATGCCCTTCGACATGATCCAGGTCGCTTCTGGGTTGCTGACTTCGGGGGCAAAATCGGAGGGTTTGGGCTCGCCACTCGCCGTCGCACATTGTGGTATCTGGCTGCCCTGCACGTTCTGCCTGAGTTCCAGGGGCAAGGCATCGGTACGGAGCTTGTTCGGCGCTGCCTTGGCAAGTTCAGACGCCGGTGACAGCCCAACGATGCTGACAACCAGCGACTCTGCGAACCCCGTTTCGACAGGGATGTACCTCCGGCTCGGACTTCTCCCTCAGACCACGATCATTCAGGTGCAGGGACAACCTCGATTACTCGGGCAAGGCAATGTTGTACTGCGCCCGGCGGACGGGCCGTCTGCGCAGGAATCCTTTGACCACGTCGACCAAATCGCCCTCGGAGAAATCCGCCCTGAGGACCACCAGTGCTGGGCCACCGTCTCGAGTATGGTTCCATACCAGGTGTTTGAGAAAGACCGCATGGTCGGCTACATTTACGTCGACCGGGAGGGGGCTCTCGGACCTGCGGCTGTTGAACGCCCGGAACTCTTGCCGTCCACAATCTCGGCTGCGCTCGAAACCTACGCAGTCGGCCAATCGGCTCCCGTGCAAATCAGAATTTCGAGCGATGCTCGGGAGACTCTCCGCGAGCTATTTTCTCATGGAATCAACTGCATCACTGAAGTTCGTCTTCTTCTCACCTCGCGAACGTTTGGCCTCTTTGACCGATATCTGTTTTCAGGCGCAGATGCGCTCATCTGATCAAGAATGAACCTATTGCTTAGTAATCCGCGCATTCTGTTCGCTCAGCAAACTGGAGAAGACCTCTTCGTAATCGATGGACGGATCCAGTTTCGTCACGCACGACAGGGAATGCAATCGAGCGGCGATGGATTGTTCGTTCTTCCGGGGCTTGTAGACGCTCATGCTCACCTGATTACTTCGCCGTCGATCGGCGTTCCCGGTTATACCGAGGCAAGACAGACAGACCCTGAAGAATTGACTCGCCGCGTGCTTCAGCATCTTCTAGCGCACCGCGACGGTGGTGTTCTCGCGGTTCGCGACATGGGCGCCCCGACAACAACCGTGGTAGACGCGATGAAGAATCTGGATTCCTCATTGCCCTATCTCCAGGCTGCGGGAAGATTCATCGCCCCCCCGGGCCGCTATCTTGTGAATACAGCACGCGAAGTTTCAGGCGCCGACCTCGTCGTTGCTGCAACCGAAGAAGCCTCTCTTGGCGGGGGGTGGGTCAAATTCATCGGCGACTCCGGTCACCGCGATCACCCCGGAGAGGAAGCGGACATCGGCTGGACGGTGGATGAGTTGAGGCCCGCAGTTGAGGCGGCCCGATGTCTCGGAGCACGAGTCGCGATGCACGTCACAACTCCGGCAGCGGTCGAATTGGCCATCACGCTCGATTTTGATTCAATCGAGCACGGGTCTCATCTAAAACCAGCCCATTTGAAGCAAATGGCAGAGCGGGGTCGCGCCTGGACGCCGACACTCGCGGCGTTTCGCATCTTTCTCGAGCGCATTCGTGCGCGAGAACTGCGAATACCCGAGCAATCGTTCGCAGAAGCGGTCGAGGCAATCGAGCGCCAGCTCCCACTTGCGGTTCAAAGCGGCTTGACGATTCTCTGCGGCTCCGACGGAGCAATTGACCATGGAAAGATCGGGCTCGAAGTGCTTGCGTTTATAAGCGCCGGGCTCACTCCGGAACAAGCACTTCGCGCGGCGACAGTCGACGCCTGGAAATACCTTCGTCTCGGTGAGCCCTTGGCCGAGAACTCCGTCGCTGATTTTGTGGCTTATGATCGCGACCCGCTCTCTGACCCTGAAGCGCTTCTCAGCCCCCGTATGGTTGTCCGGAACGGGCACATCGTCTCGGGCAGGTTGTGACCATGGAATGCGAGCGCAGCAACAATAGAGAGAGTGAATTTGTATGGAGAATTGTGTGAGCGGTTGCAAGAAATGCATAAGCCGGAGGAACTTCTTGTCTCTCGCGGCGGCTGCCAGCACCGCATGGGTAATTGCCGAAGATGCCCAGGGTGCGATGACCGAAGAAATACCCGCCCGGGGCGGAGTTGCAGAAGAGAGTAAGCCTCTTCCCGGCGGAATCACTCGGCAGCGATTTGAGGAAGCCAAACGGCAGGCAGCGGAGATTGTCTCCAAGCTCACCCTTCCCGAAAAGATATCGCAACTCGGGTGCTATGCGCCGGGGATCGAGCGGCTCCATCTGCCCACGTTCAACTACCTCGCCAACGAGGCTCTCCATGGCCTGAACGGCAGGGGCCCGGTCACCTGCTTTCCGCTGCCTCTCGCTCTCGGTTGCACCTGGAACCGGTCTCTCATCCGGCAGGTGTTCAATGTCGTCTCGGATGAAGCCTGGGCGTGGCACAAAAGGAACGGAATGGATCTGGCCCTGTTCTCGCCGGCAACCATCAACATGGGCGCTCGCGATCCGCGATGGGGCCGCGTCGGAGAAAACTACAGCGAAGATCCCTGTCTCGTTGAACAGATGGCAATCGCTTCAGTCGGAGGCATGCAGGGCAACGATCCGCGGTATCTCAAAACCATCGTGTGCGCCAAGCATTTTATCGCCAACGAAACGGACGCTGACCGGCACACTGCCTCGGCCACAGTCGATCCGCGCAGCTTTTGGGAATACTATGCGCGTGTCTTTGAGACAGTTGTGAAGCAATCGGGCGTATTCACCGTGATGAGTTCCTATAACTCGCTCAACGGTGTTCCCACCTCCTGCAGCCGCTTTTTGCTCACTGATATTCTGCGCAATCTTTGGGGATTTCAGGGCTACGTTGTCTCCGACTGCGATGCGGTCGATGACATTTGGAAGACACACAAGTTTGTCCCGACACTTGAAGAGGCTGCCGCCCTGGCCTTGAGCGCCGGATGCGATATCAACTGCGGCACCACTTACCAGGATCATTTGGCAAAAGCTGTCGATCAGATGCTGGTCAGCGAATCGGCTATCGATCTGGCGGCAATCCGGTCGTTTACTGGCCGCGTGTTGCTGGGCGCATACGATCCTCCCGATCAGAACCCCTACAACAAGATCCCCATCTCTTGTCTTGAAAACGAGGCTCATCGCGCACTCGCGCTTGAGGCTGCCCGGCAGTCGATCGTTCTATTCAGAAACAACGGAAATCTCCTTCCGCTCGACCGAACGAAGCTTAAGAAGATTGCTGTCATCGGCCCCATGGCCGAAGTCTGCAATCTCGGCGACTATTGCGGCAGTTCGTTCAATCTCGTCTCGCCGTTGCGTGGAATCAGGCAGTATCTGGGCATTCCCGAACCACCTTCCTACAGAAAGCGCGCAAACGACTATGCGCGCTATGAGGGCCCGCTCCAGATCGAAGCCTGCAAAGAAGGCGGGCACGATCTGAGTTATGACACCGACGGCACCCAGGGTTGGTGGGCTATGAATTGGGTCAAGGTCCCAGGCCGGGTAAAAGCGTGGGCGGCGTACACCGGAGTGGCACTGACAGGCGCAACGGAATTCCATGCTCGCGTCGCAAGCAAATCCGACGTCGCCACCATGGAGGTCCGGCTCGACGACCTCAATGGCCCGGTTCTTTGCCAGATCAAGATTCCGAACACTGGAGACTTCCAGAAGTGGACCAACATTTCTGCTCCGATCAACAGCGTGACGGGCGAACATACAATCTACTTGCTGTTTCTGGGCGAGCCCGGCCCTCTCTTCGGCTTTCAGTACTTCGAATTCACGCCTGCATCGCCAATCCATCCGGAGACCCTCGGACCCATTGAAGTCGTCTACGCTCAAGGTTGCGCAGTCGTGGGCGAACAGATTCCCGATGAGTTTCTTGAAGCGACGAACGCTGCCAGCGCAGCAGACATCGCTCTCGTCTTTGTCGGAGTCGACGAGCAATTAAGCATCGAAGGCCTTGACCGCCAGTCCATCGATCTTCCGGGCGCGCAGAACGATCTGGTGCGAGCCGTATACGCCGCCAATCCAAAAACAATTCTCGTCATCTCGTCGAATTCGCCCGTTGCTCTGGCATGGGATCAGCAGGAAAAACTCCCTGCAATCGTGGGTGGCCATTTTCTGGGGCAGGAACAGGGGCGCGCCCTGGCCGAAGTGATCTTCGGCGATTACAATCCGGGCGGAAAACTGAGCACAACCTGGTACAGCAAAACCGAAGACTTGCCAGACTTTCACGATTACAAGCTGATGAACGGCCGGACCTACATGTATTTCAAGGGAAAGCCACTCTATCCATTCGGCCACGGCCTGAGTTATACAACCTTTCAGTTAAGCGCGCTTCAGGTAAGCGCCAAGACACTGAAGCAGGGGGAAACACTTACCGTCAGCTTGAGCGTAGCCAACACAGGCAGCCGCGCCGGTGACGAGATCGTTCAGCTCTACGTCAGGGCTTCAAGCGTTGCGAACAATGTCATCTTGCCGCTCAAACAACTTGCAAACTTCGAACGAGTTCATTTGAAGCCTGGGGAAACAAGAACTGTGAAATTCGATTTGCCTCACTCAGAGCGGTCTCTGCGCTTCTGGGATGACAAGACCGGGGCATTCAATCCGGTCAAGGGACAGCTCGAATTGCTGATTGGCTCCTCGTCAGAGGACATCAGACTGACGGCTACGATTCAGACTGACTTAGAAGTTGCCGGCGACGCAAGCTGAGGAGATTCAGTTCGTCTTAGCGGGATCCTTGCGATCATGGATGAGTTCGTTTGCGCCCTGAGCAGCCACTCTCGCGGGCGCAAACCGTTGTTGCGCAGCTGTTACCAGCTTGGACTCGGCCACACGGGCCCGGGGCGGCAGGTTTCTCCGTAGTCGATCATGACCTGGGCGCCGGTCATATAGGAAGCGTCTTCAGAAAGCAGAAAGGCGATGACGCTGGCGATTTCCTCGGGCTTCGCCATCCGGCCCACTGCGGCCTTTACCTTTGCCGGGTCGTCCTCTTGCATCTCCAAAGCTCGATCGAACATCGGCGTATCCACGTTCCCGGGGCAGATGCAATTGACGCGTATTCCATCTGGAACGAGTTCGACTGCTAACGCCCGCCCCAGCGCGTTTACCGCTCCCTTCGTTGTGCAATAAGCTGTCGTGTGCGGAGTCGCCACAAATCCATAATTCGATGCCGTCAGGACGATCGCGCCTGACTTTTGGGAACGCAAAGTCGGCAAACATGCTCTCACGGTAAGAAAAGCGCCACGCACATTGACCGCCATCACCCGGTCCCATTCGGCTGCCGTGGTCTCGCCGAAGTCGCGCATTGCGCCTTCAATTCCAGCATTCGAAACCAGAAAATCCAGTTTCTTAAACCGTGAAAGGACTTTGGCAATGGCAGTCTCGATATCGTTCTCCTCGGAGACATCCGCCCGCAGGGCCTGAACTTCGACCCCTGCCTTTGCGCATTCCTCCGCCACGCTCTGCGCGCCCCTCTCATTTATATCGATCACTGCAACGTGAGAGCCCTCGCTTGCAATGCGCAGACAGGCCGCGCGCCCGATGCCGGAGGCGCCTCCCGTGATAACTGCGACTTTTCCGCTCAATCTACCTGACATTCTTCCTCCTGACGGGCTTATGAATCGTGGACGTTTGGACCGGTGGGCCTTCCATTTGATGGATTTTGGCAACCGATAATGGTATACTGTCTACTGACATGCTATTAAGTCTGCTTTACGAAGCATCAGGGCTCTCCGCGAAGCCCGTTTACCGTGCACTCACCGACTGGGTTGTTCTCAAAATCCTTGATGGAGTCAAGAACGGCGAGTTTGTCCCCGACCAGAGGCTTAGCGAAGAGGACCTCGCCCATCGATTCGATGTGAGCCGGGCACCCGTGCGCGATGCACTCCATCGCCTTGAGCAAATCGGAGTCGTTGAGCGTCGGCCGCCTCGCGGACTCTATCTGCGTACCTGGACTGATGCCGACCACGCCGAGGTTCTTGCTCTTATCGATGCTCTCAACCTGCTCGCTGTTCAGTTGAGTTTCGGAAAGCTTACTGAAGATGACTTCGCTCGGCTTGAGCAAATAGTCGAAGAAGCAAAGCAGTCGACCAACAGTGGCATCGATGAGGATCGTAAACAGATTCAACGAGATGCAGACTTCCATTTGATCATTGCTCACGCCACTGGCAACAGGCGGCTGGTTGAATTGATGGAGCGGCTGATGCTGCCATGCGTGCTTTATGTATCTGAAGCGCATGATTACCTGCAGCGCGACTTTTGGGTCAACATTCACGGCAGCCTTCTTGAAGCCCTGCGAGGCGGAGATTTGGAAAAGGCCGAAACCCGCTCCATCTCGAATGCCCGCGTCATTCGCGAGATTATGTTCAAGCACAATTCTTTTGGGCACTCAGAAACTGCCCCCCAACTGGTGGCTGGATATGAGCCCGGATTCGAGCTGCCTGCAGAGCAAGAAGCCACCATTGAACAGGGAGCGAGAGTACCTCAAGTCCCTCAAGATCCTGATCCGATTCATCCTTAGTTCAAACCTAACGAAAAGAAAGGCTTCCCTGGCCACATAGTCAGAGAGGCCTTTCTTTTCGTTGGGTTTACGGCAAACCTCTTCAAATAATCGGCGATTGGCCCGTTCTTGCTTGGAATTAGCCGAGGTTCTTGACGGGGCGCGCATTCTCTTGAGTATACCGTAATCGGATTCTGTATACAATCGACGGAATTCTGTTGACAGCCGCCCTCCCTAAGATCAAATATCGAGATGGCCCGCGCAACAACTCAGGTACCTTGAGTCCAAGCCGTTGCGCCCCGTGTCTTCGAAACCTCCTATTTTTCATATTTTCGGGAGTCCTTCATGCCAAATACACCGCTGAACAGAATCGACGACAGGCTTGTTTCCGACGAGTTTCTTGACGACCCCTACCCGCTCCTACGCCAACTCCAGGAAGAAGATCCAGTCTACTGGAGTGAATCCATCGGTGGCTGGATCGTCACCCGCTACGACGACGTCGTCCCAACGTTTCGCGATGTCGCTCACTTCTCAAACTATGGAAGGTTTGCCAAGACGGTCGAGTACCTGCCGCCTGCGGATCGCCAGAGATTAGCTCCGTTTGAGAACCACTATCGTCAGAAGAGCCTGCTTCAATCGGACCCTCCCGATCACACCCGGCTTCGCGCGCTGATGACGAAGCCCTTCAGTGCGACGAACATCGAAGCCATGCGTCCAAAGATCAAAAAGATCGTCAACGATGTGCTTGATTCGGTCGAGCCGCGCGGCCAAATGGATGTGATTCGCGATCTCGCCTATCCCCTGCCCTTTAGCGTGCTGGGTACTATCATGGGTCTTCCCGACGAACGCCAGAACGAAATCAAGCACTGGGCAGATGAGATTCTGCTCTTCCAGGGAGTGAATCGCCCGCCAGTTGCACTGCTCGAGCGCTCTCAGACGGCGTTGCTCGCAATGCGCACGTTTCTTACAGATTTGGTCAACGAAAAACGACGTCATCCTGCCGACGATGTGATCAGCCAGATGGTCGCGGCTGAAGCCGAAGGTAACCGGCTCACTGAGCAGGAACTGGTGTACACCTGCGTCACGATTATGGGCGCCGGCCACGAGACCACCACGTCGCTTATCGGCAACGGACTCTACACGATCCTCAGCCACCCGGAGCAGTGGCGTAAGTTGCGTCAGAATCCCTCGCTCTTGAATTCGGCAATCGAAGAAATGCTGCGCTTCGAGAGCCCGGTTGCCCGCCAGCCTCGGGTCATCAAGGACGACATCGAGTTAGGCGGAAAGAAATTGCTGAAGGGGCAGGTCGCCTTTCAAATGCTTAACGCTGCCAATCGCGATCCCGCCTACTTTGCTGACCCCGACACGTTCAACATCGAGCGCCAGAATAACAAACACCTGGCCTTCGGCATGGGAATCCATTTTTGCCTCGGTGCAGGGTTGGCGCGAACAGAGGCCCAGGAAGTCTTCAAGGCCATCATGGAGCGCCTGCCTGAAATCCAGCTGGTCAGTGAGAAAGCCGTATGGGACAGGCACAAGCCGAACTCTCGCATGCTGCAGACACTACCTGTAACGTTTTAGATTGCAGAACTGAGAGTGGTTGTAACCGGGGGAAGATCCAATGCATTCAGGACATTCATTCGTCGCACGCATTGTCAGCATCTTGATGCTTGCCTTCAGTTTGGTTGCGTTCGTTCTGCTGCCCGCAGAGCTGCACGCGCAAAAGAATTCATATCCATCGGCGGCTCAACCGCCCATGGGTTGGAATAGCTGGGACTCCTACGGCACAACCGTCAATGAGTCCCAGGTAAAAGCGAATGCCGACTGGATGGCCGGGCATCTGAAAGCCTATGGATGGCAATACATCACGGTGGACATGGAGTGGTTCGTCAAGGATCCAAAGCCGGAAGGGAACGCCAAGGATTCTCACTATGAAATGGACTCCAGCGGGCGATATCAACCCTCGGTCGAACGCTTTCCTTCGTCAATGAACGGCGCCGGATTCAAACCCCTGGCTGACTACATCCATTCCCTCGGATTGAAATTTGGAATACACATTCTCCAGGGAATTCCGCGAGAGGCGGTGAAACAAGACCTTCCCATTTCAGGGTCGGCGTTTCATGCGCTGGATGCTGCCAACTCGATCGGAAACCTGCAAATGGAATTACGACAACTACGACCTGAAGAACAATGCCGCAGGCCAGGCATATTACGATTCACTGGCCTCCATGTACGCGGCCTGGGGCGTGGATCTCATCAAGATAGATTGCATCTCAGCCTTGCCATACAAGGGAGATGAAATTCGCATGATCAGCGCCGCACTCGCGAAAACCGGCCGGCCGATTGTGCTGAGCCTCTCTCCCGGTCCAACTCCGGTTGAGAAGACGGCTGAATTAGAGAATCTTGCGAACATGTGGAGAATCTCCATGGATATATGGGATATCTGGCACAACGACAAAGACTATCCCAAAGGATTGAATGACCAGTTTGAAAAAGCGGCGGCGTGGGCTTCAGCGCCGCGAAATGGGCACTATCCGGATGCTGACATGCTACCTCTGGGATATCTGGGACCCGTGGCAGGATGGGGAGAGCCACGCTGGACTCGGCTCTCTCACGATGAGCAAGAAACACTGCTGTCGCTTTGGGGAATCTCCCAATCTCCTTTGATGATGGGAGGCGATCTTCCGCATAACGACGAGTGGACCACTTCCCTTTTGACCAATCCGAGTTTCTTGATGTCGACCAGAACGGCCGCGATCCAAAGGCCGTGCTCTTGAACGCAGAAGAGGCTGTGTGGACTTCAAAATCGACCTCCGCAAACAGTTACTACGTTGCAATCTTCAATCGGGGAGAAGCCACCCGAAGCAGACACTACACCTGGAGTCAACTCAATCTTGCCGATGGCTCCTATCAAGTTCGCGATATTTGGAAGCGTCAGGATTTGGGAAAGAGCAAAAGTATCTCGGTAACACTACCACCACACGGATGTGTGCTCTATCGAGTGTCACTCAAGTAACGAATCGTTCCATGGCTCGACCAAACCGGATCGTTTCGGTGAAAAGCGAGACTCTGTTTTTTAATCCGTTGTTGCGCGTCGCTCCCGGATCTGCATTTATCGCCAACGGAACTTTGTTGAAAGAGGTCTTTTATGTCTGGCATCTCCCGTCGTGAGTTGCTCTGTTCGGGATTGGCGATTTCGACTTCCTCCTTTGTCGCTCGATCAGCTTGGGCGCGAACCGCCGCTCTGTTTTCGGGCATTCCCGATGTTTCGGCACAGGTCGTCGTGCCGCCACGCGAGCAACTGCTCTTCGACTTTGGCTGGAAGTTCCAGCTTGGCAACAGCACCGACCCGGCCCGCGACTTGGGCTTTGGCAATGCCCAGGATGACTTTGCCAAAACCGGTGAATTCGCTTTCTCCAAGGCCAAGTTCGATGATTCCAATTGGCGCTTGGTGAACTTGCCCCACGACTGGGCGGTTGAGCTGCCCTTTGTTCGCGACGAGACGAAGAGTCCGAGTGGCGATGAGTCCACGGTGCTCCACGGCTCAAAGCCCCTTGGCCGCCGTTTCCCAGAGACCAGCGTGGGCTGGTATCGCCGCGAATTCGATATCCCGGCCAGCGATCTGGGCCGCCGCATCTCGGTTGAATTTGACGGCGCCTTCCGCGACATTCTCGTTTTCGTGAATGGCTGTTTTGTCGGTCGAAACGACAACGGGTACGCTCCGTTCCGCTTTGACATTACAGATTTTCTCGCCGATCGGCGCCAGAAACTGCATTGTTGTGCGCGTCGATGCCAGCTACGGCGACGGCTGGTTCTACGAAGGCGCGGGAATCTACCGGCATGTGTGGCTGACCAAGACCGATCCGACTTCACCTTGGCAAGTGGGAGAGCACTGTGCGCGCCGAATTGAAAAACGACGACGGAGCGCTTTCGCTCGGGACCGTTGTCGTCAACGAGGGCAACAATACCGAACCGGCATCGGTAAGCTGGCAAATCCTGGACGCCGTTGGCAAGATCGTGGCGGAGGCAGCGGCGCCTGCGCAGCAAATCGCTGTAGACGGAGCCGTGCGTTTCGAGGCGACGGCGAAGATAACGCGGCCGGCGCTGTGGTCGGTGGAAACGCCCAATCTCTACACGGCCGTCGTTACGGTCAAATCAGGCGATAAGACGCGCGATGCCGAGCGCATCATCATTTGGCGTGCGCACTGTCCGCTTCGATGCTGACCACGGGTTCTTCCTCAACGGAAAGCCGCTGAAGATTCAGGGCACCTGCAACCACCAGGATCATGCCGGAGTGGGAGTGGCGCTGCCCGGACCGGCTGCAGGCGTTCCGGGTTGGAGTGCTGCAGGGGATGGGCTGCAATGCGGTGCGCACCTCGCACAACATGCCAACTCCGGAGCTTGTGGAGGCGTGCGACCGCATGGGAATGATGATGATGTGCGAGACGCGGCCAATGAGCTCCAGCCCCGAAGGCCTGGCACAGCTCGAGGTGATGGTCAAGCGCTACCGCAACTCACCGTCCATCATTCTTTGGTCCATCGGCAACGAAGAGGCGCGGCTGCAAAGCGATCAAGCGGAGCAAGGCGCGAAGATCGCGGCAACCATGGTGAAGAGGTGCCACGAGCTCGACCCGACCCGCGGGGTTTCGGCTGCCGTGCACGGCGACAACGAGAAGGGACCGTCGGATGCGCTCGACATCATCGGGTTCAACTACGCCCTGAATTTCCCTGACCGCTATCACAAGGAACACCCGACGCGGCCGATCTATGGATCGGAGACGGCGAGCGCAACTTCGACCCGCGGCGTGTACCAGACCGATCCACTGCGCAACACGGTTAGCGCCTACGACGTGAACCCCGCCGACTGGGGTGAAACGGCTGAAGCGTGGTGGACCTTTTACGGCACGCGCGAGTGGGCAGCCGGCGGGTTTGCGTGGGAGGGATTCGATTATCGGGGCGAGCCAGATCCGTACGGATGGCCGTCAATCAGCTCGCAATACGGCATCGTGGACACATGCGGATTTCCCAAAGACAGCTTCTTCTACTACAAGGCATGGTGGACCAGGGAGCCGGTGCTACACCTGTTTCCACACTGGAACTGGGAGGGCAGAGAAGGCGACGAAATTCCCGTGTGGGTCTACTCGAACCTCGATGAGGTGGAACTGCTGGTGAACGGCAAAAGCGCAGGACGGCAGAAGGTTCCTCGCCTTGGTCACGTGGAGTGGAAGGTCCGCTACGAGCCGGGCGTGATCGAAGCGCAAGGATGGAAAGATGGAAAGCTCCTGCTTACGGAGAAACGCGAGACAACGGGCGCGATTGCCGCGTTACGGCTCGCCGCTGACCGCACAACGATCGACGCAGACGGCGAAGACGTAGTAGTTCTTACGGTGGATGCGATCGACAGTGCGGGAAGGGCCATTCCCACAGCTTCAAACCTGGTGAGTTTTAAAGTGGGCGGCGAGGGGGTGCTGATCGGAGTGGGGAACGGGGATCCGAACTGCCACGAAAGCGACAAGGAGCCAAAGCGGTCGCTGTTCAATGGGCTCGCGCAGGTGATTGTGCAATCGACCAAGAATGCGGGCAAGCTGGAGATTGAAGCAAGCACAATTGTGCCCGGGAGCACGGTGACGCCGGCGAAGTTGACGATTGCGACCAGGCAGGTGGAGCTCAGGACGGCAGTGGGTTGAAGGCCGTGAAGTGAGCAATCTGGAATACTGAGCCTGGCACTTCACGTGGAGCCAACTCGGACATGCCCATAATGCAAAGCTCGTTCGCGGCATTGGGTACCGAGTGGCCCCATGCTGCTAAAGAATCCACCTGGAACGATGGAAACGACAGACGCAAACGCCACTAAGACAAATTGAAGGTTGCTTCCGAGGCTGTACCAGAGAAGCGCGAGCTCTGTGAACACAATGCAGGATAGCCACCGTGAGCGCAACTTCCCACACCGGTTTGCTTTCCACGAATGCGCCTCCCGCTGCAATGATTACCAGGGTACAGCCATAAAGGGACCGTGTACCAAACTGTGTACCACGGTATGCGTTATTGTGACCAAACACGCGCCAGGAGGATTTTGGGGCAAAGGAAAAGCCCGCTGAAATAGCGGGCTTTAGCGTCAAATGGCTGGTAGCGCTACCGGGAATTGAACCCGGGTTTTAAGATTGAGAATCTCACGTCCTAACCCCTAGACGATAGCGCCTTTGTTTTCAATAGTTTACAGCAATTTCCTCGCTTACTAGCACTCATACTAGCACTAATGCTAAAATCCAATCCGTCGGAAACGCCCACGGGAGGGTTCTTCCTGGCACTAGTGCTAGGAAGAGCCAGAGGGCTCAAGGAGAGAACGGAATGGAAACGAAGCGTCATCCGGTAAACCTTAAACAGTATCGCAAGGTGAACGGAAAATGGCAATTCGTCGCCGTCGCTCGCGACGCTAAGGGAACACCCGATCCACGGATAATCCTTCTCGACGGCAAGCCGGTGAACTCGAAGAGCGGCACGTTTTATCTCGACTTCAAAGAGAATGGAAATCGCAGACAGGTCGCGGTCGGGACCAGCGCGCGGGAAGCCCTGGAAGCATGGAGAACGAAGCTGGCCCAACTCACCGGGCTGATCGAGTCCGATCCGGAAACCGATGGCGCGCCTGATGCCGGCCTGACCATCGACCAGGCCATCGCATCGTATCTGACCGAAGTCGAGGCGACCAAAGGGATCAGGACCTTCCACCAGTACCGCGCGGAACTCGAGTGGTTTCGCCGCAACTGCCGCAAACGCTACGTCGCCGAGCTCGATCGCAGCGACGCCATGCGGCTCTTCGTGCAGGGACGCAAAGAGCTCGTAGACGGCAAGCCGCTGAATCAGAAAACCATCAACCGTCGCGTCATCATCATGCTCAACGCTATGCGCAGCCAGGGCGCGTCGATTGAGATGAAGAAGGGCGACTGGCCCAAAACCATTGACAAGAAGATCGAGATTTACCAGCCCGAAGAACTCAAGGCATTCTTCGCCGCATCCAGTCCGGAAGAGCGGATCATCTTCCAGGTTTTTCTCTGCACCGGGTTTCGCGAGAAGGAAGTTGCGACGCTGGCCTGGTCCGACATCCATTGGAAGGAAGGCAAACTCGCCGTCTCTGCCAAGCCGGATGTTGGCTTCACGCCTAAAAGCTACGAGGAGCGCAGTGTCCCTATCCCCATGACGCTGATCGAGGTTTTGCGGGAGCGAAAGAAATCGAACAAATCTATTTTGGTCTTCCCCACCTTGCCGCATCCCACCCGGCCTGAGTACGGAAAAGGCGACAACCCGCATGGCCACCTGCTGGAACTGTGCAAGGAGATCGCGTTCCGCGCGGGATTGAACTGCGGTCACTGCAAAGGGGAATTCACTGTGTATGCGCTCAACAAGGGCGTAGCTCAGAAGGTGAAGCGCAGCTATAAGTGCGACACGTCGCCGCGCTGCCGCAACTGGTACCTGCACAAGTTCCGCCACACCTTCGCCACTAACATTCTCCAGTCTGTCGATATTCGCAGCCTGCAGGTCATGCTCGGGCACAAGAATATCGCGACGACGGAGAAGTACCTAAAGTCGCTGCGGCTCGACCAGCTCCGCGAGCGGATCGAGTCCTCGGCGCTGGCGGCTTACGTCTAAGCCAGAGGCGTCAATGTTCCGGGAAAGGCACTTACGTCCTAGTGGCGCGAAACTCAAGCAGGACTTCACTTGAGTCCCAGCTGCTTTTGAACCGCATCACTAGCAATGTCAATCAGGATCTTGGTGAGCGAAGGTCCAATAATCTTGCCACCTTTGACCAACAGCTTCTTCATCCTTGCAACGGCTACAGGAGTCCGCGGCGTTTCTGTAGACAGATCGCCGAACGATTGCTTCAGTTTCTCCAGTTCTGCCGTATCTGTTTCGACAAGTTCGGCTAGCTCCATCGGTGCGTCGAATTTTCGTTGAGTCCAAGGAAAAGCTGTTCCGCATTCAGGACAATATGCAGGCGGAGGCGTCCCGAATCCGATTACGACGACATCAGGATCGATCTCTTCGCCCCTCAAAGCCGACTGGCACTTCGGACATGCCGTTATGGTCGCTTCATCCGATTCAGAGCAGAATTTCTTTAGATCTTCTGGATTCGTGGTGCCGTAGTTCGTGACAATGTGTCCATTCAGGCAGACCTGCTGTTTGTTGCAGCCCCTATTTCTAGGCCGCTCCGGAAGATATCCTGAAAACATGCCTGCAGAATAGCTTCTTTTTCAGCAGTTGCGAAAGCCACGGATTTACGGTGAGTTCGCTACTCTGAATTGGCCCCTTTTCGATGGTCTGATTTGGCACATATTTGCACCGGAGCCGGTATTTGCACCAAAAGCGTCGCATCGAGGAAGCAAAATGGCGGCCAAGTGCTTCGCAGCGCCGGCTACCGAGTAAGCAGGCTTGCGATATTCCTTATTCCACGAGGAGGTTGGTTGCTCGGAATGTACCGATGACCACATCCACTCGATGGCCGCGTTTCACAGCAAGCGTCGGGTTCGAGAAGGCCATCCAGTAGGTCATGCCTTGCTTCGGCGTACTGCTCTGGCGTAGCTTTCCGACCTTCTCCATCTGGGGAACCACGAGTTTCACTCCGGCCTGCTGGTCGTCCAGCTCAGGCTCGGCCTTCTTGTCGTTGAGGGTCGCGGCCTTCGCTGGGTCGAACACACGATAGTCAAATCGAATGAGTTGGCCCGACTCTGCCGCCTTCACGCGGAGTTCACCAACGCCCCAAGCCCCCTCGTAATACATTTCTGCTCGGCGCGAAACGCGATTCGGTTGGGAGCCTATCCAAACTGGTGCCGGGCGGACGGCCGCAGCACTCGCCTGGGCGGGAGCGGCAGCTTGAGCCGGCTTGGCTGACTGGGCTGAGGCAGGCGATTGGTGGTCCCCCGGGGCCGTTGCTTGCTCCGAGCTTGACGAATGGGCCGGCTCTGCGGTTACAACACGAAACCCTATGGCGAGGACCAATGCCGAAAACATAATTGCGTAAAACGGATTTCTGATTTTCATGGGAAAGTACTCCTTTTTACCTATCGCACTCCGAACTTTAAACTCCTGGCGCTGGAGGTTCCGCCGCTAGTTTTACCTCAGCAGATCTCTTCGCCGGGGCGACCGCTGGTTTGCGGTCGCCCCGGTCTGAAGGTCAGTTGGCGTTGAAAGCCGCGCCGTTCGCAGCTGCTGCCAGCCCAGTCCCGGTGATCGTAACGTGGGTTGTTGCGTTCGCCGTGTCATTCGTCCCCGAGGTCAACGGAGTGTATGTCACGACGACCGTGCAGTTGCCGCCTGGGTTGATAACGGTCCCGTTAGCGCAGGTACCGCCAGTGATCGAGAACGCCCCAGTTCCGTTACCGGTCTTAGCGGCAAGCGCCGGCGCCGCCGTAAGGGTCACCGGGCCGGCAGTCACTCCGGTGGCCGTGTTGCTGACCGTGATGGTGCCGGTCTTGGCGGTTGTGTTGGCCGGCGTGCTCGTCAACACCGGTGAAGGCGCCGAGAAGGCCAGCGTAGCGCCGGTGACTTCGAACCCGGCGGTCAGGACTGCGTTCCCGGCGGCCGTGGCCACGGTCACGTTCCTGGCTGTGAGCCCTGCGGCTGCGGTGATCACACAGGAAGCGTTGACCGTGGTTGCGGTCGACGTTCCGCTGATCGTGCAGGTGATCCCTGCTCCGCTCATGGTGACAGCGGTTGCCCCACTCAGGTTTGTTCCGGTTATCGTCACCGGCACCGTCGTTCCGCGTGCACCCGCCGCCGGATTGATATTTGTCACGGTCGGGCCGCCGCCTACCGTAAACGCCGCGGTCAAGGTTGCATTGCCGTCCGGCGTGGCAACGGTCACATTCCTGGCCGTCAGGGCCGCGGTGCCGGTAATCACGCAGGAAGCGTTGACCGTGGTAGCGGTCGGCGTTCCGGTCACGGTGCAGGTGATCCCCGCTCCGCTCATGGTAACGGCGGTTGCGCCTTGCAGGTCAGCGCCGGTCAAAGTCACCGGAACGGTAGTGGCCCGGGCTCCCGACGTCGGGTTGATGGATGTGAGTGACGGACCGAGGACTGTGAACGCACCAGTCGCGGTCACAGTTCCGCCTCCAGTGACGATGACTACGTTACGGGAAGTCAAGCCCGCCGTTGCGGTGATGGTAAAGTTGGCCGTAATCGTGGTGCTAGTGGCCACAGCGTTGCTCACGGTCACGCCGGCTCCGGAAACGGTAACCGACTGCAGGCCTCCGAAGTTCGTGCCCGTAATGGTAACCGCAACCGTCGTACCACGATAGCCGGTATTCGGCGAAACCGATACAAAGCTCGGCGGCGCGTTGCTGCCCTGGAACTCGACTGCGCCAACATCGAAGTGCGTCGGGTTGGATGGATCGGGCCGCACATTGCCGAAGAAGTCCGTGGTAAGCGCCGGATTCGTAGCGGTGGGTAGCGTGGTTGCAGTCAGCGGAACGTAGTCGATGGCCGACGAGCCTACCCCCAAAGAATAGTTGGCAAACAGAGGCCCGCCACCGTAGTTCCCATTCGCCCCGCCCGCCACCGAATCGTTGGACGGCGCGACCGGGCCCCAACTGACGTTGATCCAGTTGTTGCCTTCGTCCACCGTCGCCGATGGAGTGAGGCTGAAGACCGGATTCGGAGTCGAGGCGTCAACAATGCCCGGAGGCACACCATATCCACTGGGTCCACCGCAGCCATCCGCCACGCTGCACGTTGGAGGAACGCGCGAACCGTTGCAATACTGGCTGACAATGCCGGGATTCGTTCCCAGGTTATGTCCTGTGGAGTAGTCTGCCGGGTCGTCCAGTACCGAGTACGTCGGGCTGAGCGAGAACCCGGAGCCGTGGTTACTCGGACCGGTGTCGCCGCGGACGCCGATGTCCCAGTAGCTGACGCCCGTGCTGCACTGGCCGAAAGCGGTCTGCACCGGGGCGGCTGTCCCAGTAAAGGCGTCGAAGAGGGTGACGATGTTCTGCTGGTTTACGGTCCCTGTACCCAGCTTGCCCACTCCGATGTAGAAGGAGCGGTTCTGCCAGATCACGTTGTTCTGCAGTAGCGGGTTAGAGAAGCCCGCGCAGTTGGGCTCTCCAGTGGGGCATGTGATCGTGATCCCGGTGAAGGTCGTGGTCAGCAGCGAAGAGTTCTGCATACTGGTCACGCCGGCCGATTGCGGGCACGACGCCGAGGTCGGGCCAGTGGGGCCAGGTTGCACGCAGTTGCCTGCGGGCGCGCTGGACAAAGGCGTACCAATGCTTTGGGTAAGCACACCCGAGGTGGCAAGTGAATCGTTGCTCGATATGGTGTTGTTGATGATGGACACATTCAAAGAATCCTGCAGCGAGATTCCCGCGCCATCCCAGCCCGCCACGTTATTGACGATCATGTTGTTGGTGATAGAAACACCATTCCAGTTTTTAGGCTGCGTGTTGAAGGTCGAAACGTCGGTCCCGTTGACCTGCTGCAAGCGGATGCCGCCGCCGCTACCGCTATCGGCGGAGTTGCCCTGGATCAGATTGGCGTTGATCATCAGCCCGTGACCGGAGCCGTCGCTGAGTCCGGGCGGGCAATCCGCGTCGGGTATGCCGACGCAAACCGGATCGGTGTCGGGCGTGCCCATGACCTGAATACCGCCACCGTTTGTGGGGATGGTGGGATTCTGGCTCTGATTGAAGACGATCGAGTTGTGCTCAATGTCGCCGTATTGGATTTCTCCGAGGTGGACAAGCCCTCCGCCCTCACCGGTGCTGAGGTTTCCGCACACCCAGTTGTAGTTGAACTTGTAATAGTCGTTGCCGGTGCAGAAGGTGACGCCGCCGCCTCCCGCCAGAGTTGCGGAGAACAGCTCGTCGCCGAGAGAGCTGTTACTGGTGACGTAGTTATTGTGAACGTTCACCTCCAGCTGCAGGCAGTAGGGCAGATGCTGGTTTGTGAGCCATCCCGTGCCGTTACTGCAGGAACCGGGAGCAGAGTTGGCCGCGCCTCCCGCAACATATGGAGTTGCAAATTCGCCCTGACCGACACTAATGCCGCCCGGTAAGCGTTCCGGAGTTGTTGTAGACGCGGTTGTTGGCAATCTGGAGGTGGTGCGCCCAGCCGTGGGCAAAGATCCCGCCTCCGCCTTGTGAACTGTTAATCACAGACAACCCATCAATGCTCGAGGGGTTGCACATGAAGTTGCTCGGGTACGGGTTTTTCTGGCTGGTGATCGTGAAGGCACCGGTAGTGCTGCTGTAAGTCCCGGTATGGCAGAAGCTGTTGGCGTCGCCCACAGGGAGAGTATCCGCATTGGTAGTCACAATACCCGTGCCTGTAAGCAGGGTTGTAACGGCCGGGAACGCTCCCGACTCAGTGCCGTCGTTCCATGGGTCTTGTCCGTGGAACTCCAATCCCTTTGCCAGGACCGTAATCCCCGCACCTTCAAAGGCGCCCATCAGCGCGGGTTCTTGCAACTGCTCGGCTATGTTGCCATTCAGGGTCGCGTCCCAACCTACAACCGCTTCGAGAGGCAAACGGTCGATCTGGGGAGAATTGGGTTGGGCGGAGAAGTTAGTCCAACCCGCCTCGGGGCAAGTGTATCCCGAGCCTGCGGTGCCATTGTAATTCGGGTCGTAGGGTTGCGAATTGGTTGTTGTCGCAGGACCGTTGCCCGAGTACGGCACACCCTGCAGGGTCAAGCCGAAGAGGCAGTTGACGTGTCTGCGCCAGGGGTTGAGGAGCTTGCCAGCCGGGAAGGCATTGGCGTTGATGACGGACGAAGCGGCGCCTACGCCCTGCAGCCGGACTGGCTTCCACATCAGGAGCATCTCGGTATGGGAGGCCTGCGCGGCGGATTGACCTGGTGTCGCAGCATGAAGCGCACCGGAGTCGCAGGTGGCCGACGTCGGATTCGCCCCGGTGGTCGTGCAGGTTGGGTCCACGATGATCAAGTCGCCCGGAGCAGCAGCGTCGATTGCGCTCTGGATCGAGGCATCGGCGTTGACGTGGACGGGCTGTTTGCCACCGATCGTCACCGTAACGGCATCGACCGACTGCTTGCCGTTACCGGCGGTAATGACCAATTGGCCGCACAGCGCGGTCGAGCCGGCGTATTGCGCCTGCTGCTGTACCGCGCAACTGGGAACGCCGGTCGGCACAGTTACTGTGATCTGCGTATCGGACCAACCGGTGACTGTTGCCGCTTTCCCGCCGATGGTGACCGAGGATACCGCGGGGCAGCTGCCTGAAACGGCAGTGCACTGGGCGCCGAAGCCATAGTGGCGGGTGATGGTTTTCAAATTGAAAGGAGCTGTGTTCGCCGAGGGACCCGAGTAGGCGTTGTTACCCACCTGCTGATCGCCGAGCGCAGTAATGGTGAGGGTACTGCCGGCCGCGGCGACCCAAGGACCGACACCGTCGCCGTCCACTTCGGAGACTGCCGGCGTGGCGTCTGGGTAGCTGCAATCGGCATTGTTGTAGCCCGCACCTACAAACCCCTGGGTGGGTATAACTGGAGTGTCGTTATAGGTTGTCACACCCGGCATGAAGGGATTGATGTAGCAGAAATCGCTGTATGCCGAATTGTACAGAGGATCCTGGATCATCTGTCCGTAGGTTTTGGAACTGGGGTTGGTGTCCAGGACCGGGCCTGGATCGTTCATGCACTGCGTCATCATTGCGGGTGAATACCCGGTGATGTTGGGCGGGTTCACGTCCCAACTCGAGAAGGTCAGCCCGTTATAGAGACCCCAGTGGTCGGCATACACGCGCGAGAGTTCGTTTCCAAGATAATCCTTGGTCGAAATCGGCATGTTGGGCGGAGAAAACTTTTCGCCGAACTGCGGGGAGAACGGATCGAATTCCGATGTGAAGTCGTCGGTGATCACGCCGGTGTATTTGGCGGCGATGTGGGTTGAGGTGAAGATGAAGAACCTCGCGTCCACCGCCATCTGGTTGGTCAGCGTCACTTCCTTGCGGTCGCAAAGAGGCCGAGTCGCTCCGGCAAAGGGCGCCGTTTCCAGATTCTGCGGGAAGAGGCTCAGGTAGTCAGGCACAATTCGCTGCTCACCCACGCACGGCCACGTGGGATCGGTATAGCCGGGGAAACCGGGGAGTGCCATTTCATTGCCCAACCCCTCGGCCGTTGTCGAGTTCTGGTAGTTGGTGGGGTTATAGCCTTGGGAACCCTGGTCGTACATGGAAGCCACGGAGGCCTGGTCGGGCAGGATAAAGACGTCCGCGCCCAACCCGCCGAATTGCTGCGTCACCGGGGCAATGAAGTTGTCGCCGATCAGCAGGTTCTTGTCTTCTTCTTTCTCGACCTCGTAGCCCGGAGGCATGATCGTTTCCACCACGTACTTGCCGGGCGGCAGCATGGGATTGCCGAAGCGATAACTGTCGGTCGAATCGGGATTCGCAACGCAGATCGTGCAGTTGGTCCCAGACATCGAGGCCGTCACGCCATTGGTTGCACCTTTAGTCGCAACCAGCTTTCCAGTCGTCGGGATCGATGCCCAGCGAACTGGGGAAGATGTATTTGCCGTCGTAAGGCGCCGGCTGAATCTGGTTGGCGACCTTCATCGCGTCATAGCATTTGAACTGCGAGTTGTACGGCAGCGGATGCAGCGTTCCGCCGTCATGCACGGAGTTGTACCAGTCAAGGTAATTTGGCTGGTCATACAGCGTGAAGTAAAAGACGTCGCTGGAAGCCGGGCCTTGGCCAGGGCAGCTCATATAGGGCTTTTGGCCGGTGCCGGCGCCAGAGCCTGCGGTGCTGCTCGGGTAGAAGCCTTGCGCCCAATCATCCCAACTGCTGGTTTTGGTAGTGTCCACCAAGGTCAAGGTCGGCGTCACGCCATCCGCTGCGAAGCCTTCCTGGTAGAGGTTGACAGTGACGTTCGGAACATACGACTGCCAGGGCTGCTGTATCATCATCGACGCATCGTCAAAGGGACGCGTCGATGCATAGACGACCGTTCCATAGATGCCGCCGTTTTCGCCCACTTGCGTGGTCGTGGCGCTAGTGGCTCCCGGAACCTTGGTGGTGACCGGCGTACACGCCGGCGGGCAGGATGCGTACGGCGCTTTGCCGAAATCAATCCAGTTGCTTTGACCAGTTATGCCCGCCCAGGCTTCGCTGGTGACCCACGGTGGATCGATGCGGCCGGTGGAAGAGTTGGGCGAACTGGGGACGGCCGTGCCGGCTGCGAACGAAGCAGCCTCCGTCGAACAATCCGCTTTGGCGCAATAGACGGCGCCGGGGACGGACAAATCGGCGGGCAAAGGAACCGACTCGAAGGTGTTCGAGAAGAAATTGTAGGCGGTCGAACCTCCGCAAGTCCGGGCGCCGTTCGCAGGCCCGCAGGAGGTTGAGCCATCGGCAGGGCCGCCCGCGTCATAAACGCTGTGAATGCCGGTTGTCTTGTAGCGGGTCGAATCCGCTTCCACTACATACCAGTTAAACAGCGGGAAGGTTTCGTTGAAGGGGGCAACGCCGTTGAAGTCTGTGGTCAGGGAGTTGGCGTTGTGCCCATCCCGGTAGTGAATCATCGTATAGATGAGCGGAATCCCGATCTCACCCGGATCCCAAATTCCATTCTTGTTGTCGTCGATGAAGGTGCGGGTGACGACGTTCGCCTGCCACTGCTGGACGCCGATATTGCCCATGTGCAGGGTTTGGCCGCCAGGGCAAGTAGCGGCGTTAATGGGGCTGTTGGGGGCCGTGCTGGTGCACCCCACGTTAGCCGGCGTCGACAGACCGTCGATGATCTGGTCGTTCCACTGGTCGCCGATGGCCAGTCTCCAGGTTCCTCCGGGAACATTGGAGAACTTGAAGTTTCCGTTGGCATCGCACTTGGTGAACATGAAGTCTTCGCCGTCGGGATCGCCAAGGCTGACCCAGCACTGCGACCAGGAGAAGGCATCGCGCGAACCGCTGGGATACAGTCTCTCATCCGGGATCCGGCTCAGGCGCTGGACGTCGACTTGTCCGTCGATGGTATTGGTGCAAGGGCCGACCGCACCGGAGCTGCCGTTCCCATTGCAAACATCGTCGTGGCGGGAGTTGATAATCTTCGGGTTGGCAAAACCGATCATCACGTGATACCCGGCCGGTCCGTACTCCTGGAAATAGCTTGGCCCGCCGATGGCGATGAAGGCGTCGTGAGGATGCTGGCCATCCAGCGTATTGGTCTGGAGCCACTCTTCACCGCGCGCGATCCGGTCCGCAGCAGGGTAGGCCTGCACGCTGAACTTATCAGGCATGAGGTTGGCAATGACCGCCTGACCGGCCAGAGGGGAGAGAGTTTTGTTGTCCGACTCGTACTTCGGGCAAGTCACGATCATGCCCGTCATGGCCACAGTCTGTGCCGGCCCCCCCCCGTTTCCAGTGACAAGCCCGGGAGCGCCCGAATCAGTAATGCCGGTCGATTGAAGCGGGTTGGCCGAAACTGGGCAGGCATCATATCCAGTGCTGGGATCGACGGTACCCGCCAGGCTGTTCGACAAGGGCTGGTTGAACATATCGTTCGTATCCTGCCCGGTAAAGTCGCCGAGTCCGCCAAAGGTATCCCACAAAACGAGGTTGAAACCACCCAGGCCGGGCTCGAGGGGTGACACTGTGTCGACTCCGCCACCAGAATCCTGCTCGCCGTTGAGCGGGAAGTCGTCTTCGAATACGAGCACCGAAAGGGAGCCCGTCGGCTGCGGCGTGGGCAGCGCGAGAACGCTGACGGGGGCGAAGGCGGAACTCGCGGTACAAGTATTTGGCCCACCCAGGATGTTGCAGGCCGGTGGGATGGGAGCGCCACTCATGGCGTGGCCGCATTGCGTTTGAGTCCCAGTGGGATCGGCTGCGATCGATGTTGCTTCTACGCCGCCGCAAACCGGCGGGCTCGCGTTCCCAGGAAACGGATTTGCCGCATCGCCCGGCAGCACCGAGATGTAATAGCGCTTGGATGGATCGAGATGAACCTCCTTCGGATCTATCGGGGTATATCCATTCCCCGTCGGATCAGGCCGGCAGGCGCCGTTGCCAAGGTCGCACACTGCCGCCACGTGTTTGCCGGTCGATGGGTCCAACATGGTCTGGCCGGCTTCGCACGACATCGGCCCGGTGCAGCCCTGGGCAACGAAACCCATGGCGCTGGTGTGGAAATTCACGCCAAACGTCGGAATCGTGCTTTGACCCGCCGGTCCCACGATGGTGGGACAGCCTGGCGTGGTCGCGCTGTTGTTGGTTGTGCAGTTGGGGTCGACCCAGAAGGTCTTGTCTTCTTCAATGATCCAGCGATAGTCGGGAAACGGCGTCAATGCTGCGATGCAGGCGCTCTTCCCGTTGCAGTCGTTATACGCCTGGGCATCGAGAACCTTGACCTGCAGATTGCTAGGCGGCGGGAAGACAAGTGTTACTGTCGCCGCGCCACTCGTCACTCCATGGGAGTTTTGCGCGCGGTAGTTAAAGCTAAAGCAATTGGATCCGGCTAGCGCGGTCGTGGGACAGGCTGTGGTCCCCGATCCGGTGATGGTTGCCGAGAACCCGCCATTGGGGTCCATGACCAGCGTTCCGTTCGTCAACTTCGGCGCGTTCAAACCGGAAAGAACAACGGTAAGAGGTAACTCGCTCGGGTCACTGTCTACCGAGAGGACGCCAGGCGATGGAATCTTAATGTATGTGGCCATCGTGGACGTAAAGGTGATGTTGTTCGCCACAGGGGGCCCGGTAAGCGTCGACGCGTTCAAGGCAACCGTCGTGCACAAGTTGGTCGTGCCCGCCGGTGCGCCGTTGGCGCAATATCCGAAGGAATCTGCGCTCCAGCCCGCTGTGGGAGTATAGGTAAAGGTGCCGTTGGCGCAAATTCCGGAGACTGAGCTCCCTGGCAGCACGTTGCAAGTCAGCGTGCCAAAGAGGGGAGGAGTCGACAGCACGACGCCACTGACATTGATGTCGTTGGCGATCACGCCCTTGGATGGGTCGGTGATGACCAGGGGAGTGCACGTGGTTGCCCCGCCTCCGCAGGGGACGACGGCGTTGTAGGTATCCGAGTTGGCCTGCGCGCCTGCGCCAATAGCCGTCCCTGTAAAGTTCGGCAGCAGGGCGCCGTTGACGCTGATGTACGCCAACATTCCGGCGTCGCGCACCGAGGAGTTAGCCGACAGGCTTCCCTCGCGGTCGAAGATCGGTAGCGACTGGGGTGTAGAGGTAACGGATGGCGCCACCGGCACATTGATTTTCACGTCGTATGTCTTGCCCGCGGCCATAAACAGTTCCGTTTTTACACGGGGAGCTGTCAAGTTCGGGAGGGGGTTGCCATCTTCCGCGATCAAGGTGAATCCAGCCACCGTCGCAGCCCCGCCGGCCCCGTTAAACCCGAGGGTCCGGGAGCCGACGATCGCCGGTACGTGCATGCGCAGGCCGGCATTCACCAGGCGGACCAAAACCGTGCCGGTCGGAGAGATTCCGGTGGTAACCGGGACGGGAGGCGAGCCAGCCACACCAGCCGTAGCCGCGAACAGCGAGTGCGCCGGAATGGTCTTGTCGAACGCCAGGCCGTTGATGAGGTAATAGAAGGGCGTGTAATTCACCGCCGGGGGATAGCACGACTGATAAAGAGCGCCTGACCCCGGGTTGCCGCAGCCTGCACCACCCTGCGGGTCGGTCGGCAAACCGGACCACACCCTGGTCTCGCTAAACGTGGGGTTCCGGACGGCCACGTCGACCGCTTTGTTCTGCACTGGGTCGATTTCACTGAACTCGAGTGGGAGCTCCGCGTTGTATTGCACTGCGGGAACAGCCGTCTGAGACGCCGCAGTGGTAGTTGTTACGGCGGGATAAGCGGTGCCGGCAGTTGCGCCCGAGGGAGCGGTGGTAACCACCAACATGCCAATCAAGCCCATGGGCACCTGGATCGAAGGATGGGTGCCGGATTCCAGCAAGTAAGTGCCTGGCTTAAGCAAGCTCCACGTCAGGGAGGTCGCGGCGGCTGTTCCAGGCGCGCCGGCCAACACTTCTGTGGCCATGGATTGCACACGCCCCTGCGACTGGGCCGGCGGCGTGGCCAAACCTGCGTTGTTGGCGCCAGTGCACGGAACACCCGGCGCGTTGGCGGCAATAAACCACGTCGGGCACCCTTGTGCGTTCGAGTGATCGGGGCTCGGGATGGTGGTGTGCGAACTGCCGAGACCGCCGCCCACTTGACCAATGATCACGATCGATGTGGGAATATTATTAGCTGCGGCGCTCCCGAACGAAAGATTGTTGGTCAGGTTGATCCCGAGTCCTCCGGTCGCCCCATAGGGAACCGTTATCACGACTGGCGACCAGGCCGGCGCCGCCGCGGCAGTGGCTCCGCCGCCCCCTCCAGAAGTAAGGGTGACAGTGGGAGCGGCCGTATAGCCGGCGCCGTGGTTGGTCACATTGAAGCCAACCACCACGCCGCCGCTCACCACCGCAGTCGCCACCGCCGGCGTCGTCGGCGTGTTCCCAGCGACAGGAGTAATGGTCACGGTGGGCGCAGACGCATAGCCGGATCCACCATTGAGCACATAGATTCCGCCAAGCGCCCCGGTGGCTGCGGCAGAACTCGATCCGCTCAACGGCGCGCAGGTCGCGGTCGAACCAGTAACTGCGGCTCCGCAGGTGTAACCCCACATGGGGATCACCGTGCCATCCGGCAGGGTTGTGGTAGTCGGCCCCGCCGTCAGGTTGACCACTTGCTGGCTGAATGCCGCGGCTGCAAAGAGAAGGAGCGCACTTACCAGAAATGCGGCCTTCAATGGAGTCTTCGACATGGAATTGCTCATCCGGATCATTGTTTTCGCCTTTCGCTCGCCTTGCGTCATGGAAAGAAAAACCTGGAACTTTTTCGCTGTCCCCCGGGTGGCCGGGGGACGCTCAAACTAACAGTCTTCGAGAGCGGGCAACCGCCTGTCCCTAATTCGATTCGTCAATTGGAAATTCGCGCGAATCCACCAGCATCATCATCAGCATTCCGCCGGGGAAGACGTTGTTTGTCGTGATCTCGCGCTCGTTGTGGGAGTGCCACATGAACGCCCAGCCGCGCTCGTTGGGCGGATTGGCCTGCGTGTTAGAAGGCAGCAGCGTGGTGCAGTTGGCGTTGGTCGTGGTATCGCAGTTAGCCATCGACCCGCGCAGGCTGGCATCCGGACCGAGGTACGGACTGCCGCCGAACCACTGGCCGTTGGTAAGGACATTCGGATCAGGCAAGGTTGCCGGACCGCCCGATGCCACATCGCCGAACGGATCCACCTGTATCGGCTTGTTATGATCCTGGCACCACTCGTAGTAGTTCAGGGCAGCGGGATTCCCCGTGTTGTAGCCGTTTGCGTCAGGATTACACGGCAACGACGCGAGGGGATCGGTCGGAGCGCCACTGGGACTCGTGCCTGTCGGATGGTGGCCATAGGGATCCCAGTTCAATCCCCTGCCGCTGTAGTAGAAGATCCCGTCGAACGCCTCGCCCGGAGTGGTGTCGGTGTTGAACATCAAAGTTCCCGCCAGACTGGCTGTCGGATTGGTCGGGCTGAGAATCAGGTTCCCGTCACGAGCCAAGATGCGCACGTGATTGGCGTGCTCGTGGAAGGGATGTTGCCATCTACCCTGACCGACGGTTCGTATGAGTGTGAGCTCGCCCGGATGCATGTGAGGGTTGGCATTATAAGGCTGGTGTGGATATTCGGATGCATAGTTGGGGTCCATGAGGTCAGGCATGGAGCGTCCGTTGATCAAGAAATAGGCTGGATGGTAGGGCTCAGTCTGTACGTCGAGACTGCATCCCATCGTGTTAGCCGTGCAGCCCGCCTTGGCGTGAGCCTGCGTCTCTGCCTGTTTGTGAATCCTGGCATCCATTTCGGCCCACTGGAAGAGGTATTCGCGGTCGTAGCAACTCTTGGGGTGGTCGTATGCCGCGGTAGTCAGGCGGAAGTCCTGCTCAGGAAATCCAGTGATGTGGTTCGTTGACCCGTAATCCGTCTTCCCATACAGGTTGGTGACGTTTGCGGCGCCGTTGGCGCAGTTGGACGGAGGAGACGAAGGCAACACGATGATGGCCCCATAGAGCCCCATCTCGACCTGGAGGTCGCCTTGGGTTCCGCTGTAATAAGCGTGCGTGCCCGGCGCTGTGGCGGTGAACGTGTAGGTCACCGTGGACCCTGGAGCCGCTTCGCACGTCAACAGTCCCTGCTGGCCTGCAGGTGTCGCTGCACTGCAACTGGTCGACACGTTGAAGCCTGGAAACAGGATCGAAGTATTGCCTGCGGCCGTGGGCAGATTGTTGGTCAGACTGATCGAGACCGGCTGTCCTTCCGTGACCACCATGGTGGGGCCAGGAACCTGCATGGTGTTGCAAGTTGGCGGGAAGGCGAACGCAGCCTTGGGGACAAACGTCGGTCCCGAGCCGGCTGCGACGCAGCCGTATCCCCAGGAGTAGATCGAATTTCCGTCCGGCTGATTCAGGTAGGCTTCCTGGGCCGTCAAGCTGAACGTCCCAGTTGTACCCGCCGTGCTGGTGATTCCTGGGGCAGCAGCGAAGGCGGCCGGCGCAAGCGATAGGGATACAATCACCACCGCCAGGAGCAGTTGTTTCATTGACGTCGCATTTTTCATGTTCATCTGCCTCATCGCTGCTCTCCTAATTGCATTTGTTCCCAAAGGTGTCGCTCGTCACGCTGTTGCAGATGTTGACCTCGGTCATCATCCCGCCGAAGTTCTCGGCGTCATTGGACAGCATTTCGAGATTCGAAGAGTAGACATAGAACTTGCTGCCAGCTGGATAAAGCGTTGCGGCGCACCCTGTGCCCAGGTAAGCGCTGCAGCCATCGTCACTGGCGTCCAGAATCACGTCCAGAGATTCACCGCCGCCAAGTGTGATCGAGTTTGTGTAGAACTCGGTGTTATTGCCATCCTGATCCCGCAATAACTTGGCGTTGAACCCAACCTCGTGCATAGGAACCCCGAGGCTCTGCAAAGTGAAGTATTCGGCGACCGACAAGTTGACGAGGCGCAGGGAGGCCTTTCCGCCAGCGGGAATATTGATGACCGCGGGAAGCGGCTGCGAGTAGTGCATCAGGCCATCCGTCGTAACCGTGGCCTGCGGACCGGCCGCGACCGTGTCGGGATAGCTTCGACCGTTCAGCAGGAAGTACTTGTCGTTCATGTCCACAAACTGCTCTGGGTTGAACGTCATGCCGACGAAGTGGAAGTTGGGATCGAAGCCGTGCATCTGGATGGGATAAGTCACGTCGTAGCAGGTCGAGCCATCGCCGTCGTTGTAGACATATTCAGGCTGCGTGCCCTCCGTCCCCGAGACCGATGCACCGCTGCAAAGGCTACCCGATGCGGGACGGCTGGCCGTGTTCGCGCTGCCAGCCGGCATGGTTGCGCTGCACAGAATGTCGTTCGAGGGATTGCAGACGGTGCGCAAATCCGATAACGTGCCACTCGGCAGGCCGATCCCGTTCTGGTATCCGAGATACGTGTAGAGGTTTCCGTTCACCGGCACTCGATCTTGACGCGGGCGCACATAGACCTGCCCCACCATGCCCATCTGCAAGTGCTCGGGCGGAGTGATATGGCAGTGCCAGAAGTAGGTCCCGGCATCCGGAGCCTCGTAGTAATAGGTGAAGCTGGCGCCGATGTTAATGGCGACAGATGCGTCGGGCACGCCATCGTAGAAGGAGGAAGCGTTCGGATATCCATGGAAGTGGACCGTGTGCTGTTCGAACAGGTCCGGGCGCATGATCATGCCCACGTTGGTAAGGGTGAGAAAGAACTCGTCGTCCTCATCAAACGCGAACAGAGGGGCTGGAATATTGCCGTTCATCACGCCGATGTCCATGATGGGGCGGGGATCCACATGCCCGTCGATGGCAGAGGGCGAAGCGGCGGTGGCAGCCAGGTTATTGCCGGTATCTGCCGCCAGTCCTGAAGTAGTGTCGACGTACTGGAAGGCATATTCGGTGAATCCATCTGGAGTAATGGCGTTCCCGTTAGACACGCAGCTAACTGTCCAGGTGGCTGGGGTGACCGGGTTGGTGCCATTGTTTCCATAGCCAGGAGGGGTTGCGGTGGTTCCTATAGTGGTTCCTGGAATGGCGTTGATGACGACTTGCCCGTTGACTGGAATGCCCAGGGGAGCGTCCGTCCAGGCGGTCACAGTGTTAGCGGTAAAACTTGTGCAGCCAGGGACAGTAGAACCGGCGGGAATAGCGCCCTCCACGAGATTACTTACCGTCGCGATGTTCGCAATGTCGGCCGTGATGCCAACCGCACCGTTCCACTTGAACGCCGGGCTAGCCGTCGGCGATGAACCGGACGCCCAAGGCGAGGCTCCGCTGGTCGCCCCGTCGGTCGTCGCCGGATCGCCGCGCACCAGCGGGACGGCGGTACTATCCGTAAAAGTGGCGTACGGGGTGTTGAAGATATATGGAAACTCGGTGCCTGGAAGGCCGGCTGCGATGTCCGCCAGACCGGAGAGCGGCCCGAACGCGAACATGAAGATCTGATTGCCGTCCGCCATCGTCGAAAAGCCGTCGCCACCGGAGATTTGCTGGCACTTGATGGCGCCGTTCACTGTTCCAGCAACCGGCGTGACAAAGTCCCCACTCGTCCCGCCAGGGACACCAAGGGTCGGGAGGTTGAATTGTGTCGGTCCGTTGTAATCAGGCTCTGAGTTGTTGCACCCTGCTGCAGTCGGGGTTTTGGTGCAGTCGACCCCGGTTGAAAGGGCCGGAAATGGGTGCGTAATGGTGCTGGTTGGACACTGCACGCGAAACGACTGCGCGCTCGCGGCGACCGCCGCGAATAGAACGATGGGCACGGTAATCCAAACCTGGTACGACTTCTTCATTGGCGTGCAGCCTCCTCACCTTGGCCCGCAAACAGCGCCGGTGGCCGGCTCTGGTTGCGGTAGCAGCTTTCATCGAAAGAGCACTTGTGGTCGCTCAACTAAACGCACAGCCGGATCGGCCCGGCTGCGCCGCATCCCTGCGGTGGATGGATTCCTATGGCACTCATAATCTCCAGCCCGCCTCGTTCGATTGCCTGGCGTGCATCTCGAGTACAACCGCCCTCTAGAGCCCGGTCGAACCCACAAGCTCAGATTTCTGCTGGAGCGAAGCCGCCGCGCAATGGAGGAGAAGAAAACGCCATTTCGCTGCGACGTGCAGATATTCTGTTTGTCGGTCTTTAAACCTCGTACGTCCCGCCGAAGTTGGGCTCCGGCGCTTGACTCTGCCGAGTATCCGAAGAATGGGTTTGTGCCACTTTGATTCAGCGCAAGAATCTTTCGAGGGGATGTGTCCCCAGCTGCAAATTCTGAATGATTGTGTATTTATCAGGCTGGCGGGGGCGCCAAATGTGGATTTGCTGCATCGCTTAATCGGAAGCGTGGACGATCTCGTTAATCTTAAGGATTGTTTTGCACTTGGGAGTAAGTTTCATCGATATCTCTGGGAGAGCCCTGGACACTTTTGGGGTTGGAATTGATATGTTGACAATCGCGATAATTGAATTAAAAAAAAACTTGAATGCCTGTTTCCAACAATCCCTGCATCCGAGAACTGGCGATTCTCCACCCCCCTGCAGGTCCTGCCGAAGAGGCTATTAAAGCATGGCCAAATCGAAATGCATGCGAGCTATCCCGCAGCATCTCCATCTATGCGCAGAGCAATTCAAACTCTCAGGATCACTCATAACTCCAGTTTGGAAGAGTCTCGCTGAATTTCGGAACTTGGGTCACAAGATATCACTTTCGATCGGCATTCATTACCTTTAACTAATTCGAACTTTTCGAATATGCGTGAACATTTTGAAGCTCTGACTCGCTCATATATGACGATTTCTTCATTTAAGAGGCGACGTGAAGCAAATAACTCGAACATTCCGTCAAACTCTTGCAACATCAGCAAGCATTCAACTAGCGCTGATTGAATGCAACTGCTGAACGTCTCTTCGCACTGAGTCAAAATCTCAAACTCGGAATTCCTGGAAGTTCTGCCTGGGAACAATCAGCGGGTCCGCTCCTTGGATATTTTGTGTGCGAACTATGAGCATTCCTGTTCTAACGATGCTTCGCAGAAATTAACTTCAGCTTTCACGCTGAGAGATTGCCGTAGTGAGTGAATGGGATTCTCATGGTCGAATATGGGGTGTTCTGCCGGACTCCTGGTTGGCCCCAGACAGGCCAGGTCCTTGAAGCAAGATATCTTTCAGTTGCTCTTATCCTGACCATTTTATGCGTGTATGGCACTGAAATTAAATCAGTTAAAGCCATGCCGGCCCTTTTCGTCACTTTGCAATTTGGTTTGACATTTAGCAAAGAAACCGCGTTGGAGGCGATTTATTCAAGAGGAATAACGCGCAGCCAACGCCAAGTTAGGCACGCGGGTTTTGGTCGATTGGAAATAGGCGAGCAAAATGAGGCCGATGCAACAAGTTCGACTGAAACGAACCCTGACGCAGGACGAGACTTTTCCATTGGTTGCGTCAGAGTCAGCCAAGCGCATGACATCCCGCACTCTCGGAACGCTTGGCTGATTAAGCCACCGAGAAGGCGGGGCGGGCACATTGATGCGGAAGGTTCGCTTCTGCGAAATCCGGTACGGCGCTTGGGACGGTAGAGAACATTCGCCTGTGTCCTGCAGTATTCCTTGCCCCAACGTAGCGCAGGCGCAGTATTTCCAGATTCGCAGATTGCTTAACCGGTGATCTACAAATTGCGGTTGGAATGGAGACAGTTCCAAATCTCGTAGCGATTTTGCTGGGAGTCGTCATTATGACAACGTGGTTGCGCATCGTGTCGTACGAAAGCGTGGTCCGACAAACTCCGACGAGTGCAATGGCGATGCTCATTCTTGTTTTGCTCTCGATTATCACATTGGCCGACGTCAAGGTCTCTTTGATTCGGAAGTTCACAGGATCCGGTACGCGCTCTGTGTTTCGACAGGCCGACAGGCCGCCTCCGCCTGAGTTTACAGAGCTTTCTTTGATGCATTTGCGTTTTGACCCGGTTGGCATGCGCTTGCTCCCGCCTTGAGCAGCGACCAGCTTGCCATCGTTATGAATCGCCCTTACGACTGCCTGATCTTTTGTTTTTCGCAATGTTTTCTTTCTTGTTTATTTGGATAGCCGTGTGGGTTGCGATCCGGAGGTTGTGCACAGAGCGAGTCCTCCTGCGTCTGCTAACTGCATCTGCGATCGCGCTGATTCTTCTTGGGCTCGCTCAGCCAGGTGTGCGATCACGCCTTTCCCAGGAGCAGATGAAGGTGAAGGTCGACGGCGCAGAATTCAACTTGAAAAGAGCAGGTAATCCCCAACTACCTTGCATTGACTAAGTAACTCGGAGGTTTTATGAACCGGGACAGAGTTCTCAGCACGATTGATCTCGTGGGGGAAGGCAGTTCCCTCATGCCTCAATGGCGTAGTACCCCGGCTGATGCGAGTGGCCTGGTGTCGGCCGAGCAGCGGATGCCTTTGCCAATCGGTCGCGCCGAAGGCCTGAAGCGCATAACAAACCCAGTCGCTCTGGAGATAGTAGGGAAAAACGCCTCAACCCGGATTCAGCGCGATATGGATGAACGACGCTCTCAACTGACATTTGCAGATTTTGTGAAAGAGAGATTTGTCCCGGAGCACGTGGCATCCAAGAAGAAGGCGGGCCGCATGCATTACAAGGCGATGCTGAAGCATATCATCACTCCCAACGTGGTGGAGCGAATCTTCCAAACAAACGGTGCTCGCTCAACGAACAACCTTCAGGCCGATTCAGACTGGCCATACCTGAACAACTTTCGACTCCACGAGGTTAATTCGGACGATTTGCAGCGGCTTATCCTGGCGGCTATGGCTCGAGGGTATTCGATGCAGACGGTCGTGCACATTCGAAATGTGATTAGTGCCATCTTCACCCATGCCAAGAAGACAAGCTATTTCGCCGGAGACAATCCCGCCAAGCAGGTGGAGCTGCCGAAATGGCCTCGCCGGAGCAAGCCGACGCTTACGCTCGACCAAGTTAGGGATGTCTACGGACTAATGCGCTATCCGGAAAGAGAAATGATGCTCATCGCGATCCTCACTGGCATGAATGTCATTGAGATTTGCGGACTGCAATGGAAGTGCGTGAACTTAACCGGGGCGTGCCTAGGCGACGATGGTGACGCAATTCCGCCAATTAGCATAGCCATCAAGAACCAGTGTTTTCGCGGAGAATTTGACGAAGTGAGGGTAAGTCGAGTCAGGAATGTGGCCATTCCGGAGCTGTTACTTCCAATTCTTTTGAAACTGAGAGCCCGGCCAAACTTTAACGGACCCGACGATTTTGTTCTTGTATCTCGATTTGGGACACCCATCAACCCGATGAATATTACTGCACGCCGTTTGAGACCCATCGCCAACGGATTAGAAATCCCAGGGCTCTCATGGTCACTGCTCCGCAAAGCTCACAATTCACTGGCAGCGGAGTTCGGAGCCGAATTTGAGTATCTCTTGGCGAAGACAGTCCGTTCGGATTCACCAAAAGAGTTCCGCGGCGATCGTCAAGGTAAAGACAAGGACTATTCTGAAAACCCCTGTGAATGAGTCTGTGGTGCAAATATGCGCGAGGGGCGCAACAAGACCAGAGGCGGAGTAAAGACTACGCGACGAGTACTGCGTTTTAGATTGCAGCGACAGTTTGGTTTTTGAGATGAAGACTCCTCGGGGCGAATTGTCCTTTGCGAATACGGTGGACACACAAAGTGAGCAGCCGCCTTGGATTCCATCCTTCGCAAGATCGCCATTCAGACTGCCCGTGTGCATTTGGCGGTCCGGCAAATCGAGCATTCAGCTTTGACTCACAAAGCCGAGGGCTCCGCCGCTTCAGAGTCAGAACGGGCTTGAAGCCTATCGTCGATTGGCTGAAATCGAACTTGAGTCTCACTCCCTGGAAGTTGAGTTGGAATTGCTGATCGCCGACGATAAGCTGTTTGAACCCCAGACTATCTAGCAATGCACTCTCAGACGAGCGAGGGTCAACACTGCCAAAACTGCTGGGCTATCGGAACGGGGGGAGTGTAAACCGTCGGCGAATCTGAAAACCACGACTACGGCGAGGAGAGACAGCAATGCGCCAATCTCCATCACCAAACTTAGATCGATGCGAAGTGCGGTGCCCCTAACCACTATCGTTATTGGCCGAATTCCATTCGGGTCAGAGAGCGTGCCTACATAGAAGGCGCGAGCGGCAAATGCCAGGACGAAGCAGAGCATCGGGCGCCTGCAAGAATCGCAACCAGATGGAAACGCTACTCCTCGTGGGGCCCTGCGGCCAGGACAAGTACGACCTCAAGCAATGCAGGTACAGCAACAATCATTACCTGCCATAAAAGATGAAACCTTGCGTGCCCTGGCCATTCAGGGTTCGTCGCGTGGGTGCGGTTGAGGTCGACCGCCATGGTCCCCAGGCCTTGCAGGCCGCAGAGGACGGCCAGCGAGTCTCGTGCAACAGCCTGATGAGTCACGGCACCTCCTGATCCATTCCAATATTGATCTGCAAGTCGCGCCGAATCATTTGGAACTTGACATTGCGGACGCCGGCGAGTGAGCGCGTTGCTGTGAAGCTAGCGGAAAAGTAATAGAGATTCTTGCTCCTCCGGTCTCTCTATTCGAAGCTGTAACGGTCCCCCTGTGTGCGCGTGTCACTGCATCGACAAACGCCAATCCAAGTCCGTGTCCGCTCGAATCGCGTCCCTTCACACGGCGTTCGAATACATGCAGGAGTACTTCCGGCTCGAATCCTGGGCCATCATCTTCGAAAATCAGCGATGCGGCATCTTCCTCGCTTCGTAGTTCAATCGTCAGCGCACAGGCAGCCGGCAGGTGCTTCAGTTCGTTGTCGAGGAGATTGGCAGTCATTCGGTGAAGAAGCGCCGCATCAGCAAGGATGCTCACCGGACCGCCGCTGCGCAAGCTAACCTTTAGGCCTTTCTCAGAGAGGGATAGTTCGTAGAGATCGAGCATGACCTTCAGCATGTTGTCAAGATCAATGTGACTGCGTGTCAGTCGAAGGGCATCCGCTTTAGCCTCGGCAACATCGAGTGATTTATTCAAGAAATCGGTAAGCCGATCCAGTTCGTCAATGGCAGAAACAATCGGCTCGGTCTGCTCCCCGTCGGCGGATGCCGATAAAGACATCTCGAGTTTTCCGCGTATGGCTGTCAGAGGGCTGCGCAAGTCATGGCCAAGTGAATCTGTGATGGTATGCAGTTGGTGGATCGAACTTTCGATCCGATCGAGCATGCGATTGAGAGTGGAGGCCAGGTGGCTGATTTCATCGTTACGTTTTGTCGTGGGCACCCTCGCGTCGAGATCGGAATGGCCGATGCGAGAGGCGGCTTCAGTAATCCTCCGCACGTGGCTTAGCATTCGCCGAGTCGTCAAGAATACGATCCCGAAGCCGAGCAAAACGATGAGTAGATACAACAGGAAAAAACGCAAACGCAGATTTGCGAGCACGCGCAGTTCATCTCGTTCCGACAGACCTAGAAAGATATAACTGCCGTCGTCAATTCGGGTCGAAGCCACGCGAAATGGGACGGCGAACCCGGGGACCTTCAGATCGGTTGGATGGTCCTTCGAGATGCGGATGGCATTGATCGCCTTCAGATGGGCCTCGCCGTTGCCCGCGCCCAGCCATAGCTTGAGCGAGCCGTCTGCGCCCGATTGCAGAAAGAAAACCGAATCTTCAGTGCCGCTTTCGCTGGGTAGCTTGTTGGGCACTTCGCGGGCAGCCAGCTCTGCAACTTCTCCCATTACGCGGTCATGGAGGGCGTCTCTCGGAGTGCGCTCTGCTACGTCGCCGAGCACCTCGACCTCACCCGACAGCCATGCATCGCTGCGTCGCTGTATATCGCCGGCCATAAACCTTTGCAGAAAGCCAAAAACCACGATAGTGCCGAAAGCAAAAGCAAGCGTTGCCCACAACGAGATGCGCCATGCGGCGCTGCGCAAAGGCGGATTACCTGTCCTTAAGGACATAGCCGGCCCCTCGCATGGTTCGAATCAATTGACGCTGTCCAGGACCGTCTACCTTGCCGCGCAAACGATAGATGTGAACGTCGACCACATTTGTGTCGGGCTGTATGCGCATGCCCCAGACATGATCGAGGATCATCGATCTAGTGACGACGCGGCCGGCATTTCTGCACAGGTATTCGAGGAGCACGAATTCTTGTTGGGTCAGTTGGAGAACTTTTCCGCCTCGCGAAGCCTCTCGTCTCAAGAGATCAAGTTCGAGGTCGAGTGCGCGCAAGCGCGTGACCTCGCTGGCAGCGGGTGCGTTGCGCTTAATCAGATTACGCAGGCGAGCCAACAACTCAGCGAGCGCAAACGGCTTGGTTAGATAGTCGTCTCCGCCCTGCTCCAGTCCCCGAACGCGATCGTCGACCGAACGGCGAGCGGACAGGATTAAGACGGGAGCTTTCACACCCAATTGTCGCAAGCGAAGAATCAAGCTGATTCCATCCTGATCAGGAAGCCCGAGATCGACAATAAGTATGTCGAATGCACTTTCGATTGCTAAACGTTCCGCGGTCTTGCCGCCCGGCGCAGTCTCTACCTGGTAACCGGCTTCTTCAAGGGACCGGCGCAGGAAACTCTGTATATCAATTTCGTCTTCAACGAGCAGAAGGCGCATAAAGGGATATTAGTTCATCTGGATCGCCGATTCACAGTGCCCCGACTGTTTACGGTCTTCGATCAACAAATGATGCCATTGTCGCTCAGATGAACGCATTGTCATCTAGGTGTTCGATCGCCGTTATCTCCATTGACCATCCTTAGACCCAAGTCTTCTTGAAGCTCATTTACCGAAGCCGGTCGGACGGAGTTGGAACCGAATCGGAGACAAGTGTATTACGTTACTTTTAAAGATCAAGTAGACAAACACATTTTGGGGCTTGGGATGTACTAACCGATGATCATGCCGCTTTGAAGCGCCTTGCAGCCACAGCGAGCGACGGTTCCTTCTTCGACAGCCACAAGGCGAGCACCGACGGGTCGAAGACTCGCGAGCCTCCGATCATCAGCGATGGAATTTTGCGCTTCTCCGCCATGCGGTAAATCGACCACGAAGATCTCCCGAGCAACGCAGCCACGTCGCGGACGGTAAGAAGGCCGCGGGCTGCTTCGAGCGCCAGCAAGATGTTAAACATCTCCGTTGCCGGCGGCTGCGAGTCGCCGTTGACGCTGGCGCGGTGCGGGGGAATTTTGGCGTTGGTGAGCGGGGCGGCGTTGTAGCGGGGACTGTTCGTTTTGCGCATGGGGATTCTCCACATGGCCCGTCGAGCGGGCCGTATCACGACTTTGCCCCTTTTTCATGAAAGCGGTCTAATGCCAATTCGGTTCGCTGTGATGACAACTGCGCATTACGGCCGTCAAGTGCGAGATGTCGCCGGGGAATCAAACTTGACAACAGATTGTGAAATTCGCAAAATTGTGGATAACGAGACTGTTGTGTGCAAAACCTGTACGCATTTGGAAGAGTCGCGAGGCCTTGGTCATATCGCTCACCTGTTGAGGAATTCTTCCATGCGGCATCATATTTCACCTCGTCTGGACGATCTCCGTGTCGTCCTTGCGGTTGCAGAAGAGGGCAACTTTCATCGGGCCGGGATCAGAGTCGGTTTGTCGCAAACCGGCGTGACGCGCGCTATTGCCAGAGTCGAGCGGCACGTCCGCGCGCGCATTTTTGAGCGCAGCCACAATCGATACCACCCCGTTTCGGAAACGGCCGCAGGTTGCGAGTATCTTGAGCGGATCAGATCGGTGATTGCGCAAGCGGACCAGGCCGATTTCGTCGCCCGTGAAACAAAGAACGGAACCACCCATCGAATCCTTGCCGGTAAATCCATCTATACAGACATGCGTCTGGTGGACATCCTCCGCTCGATGGATCTTCCCCTCTACCCCGGTCTCGTCGTTGACTTCGCGACGAAATTACCCGTCGAGCTTCCAGTATGCGTCCGAACCGGCCAAGTAGACCTGGCAGTTGTCAGCAATCCGGGCGAGAATCCCTACGTGATTCCCAGGGCCATTCGCAGCGTTCCATTCACAGTCGTGCTGCCGCGCGAACATCGCAACGCGAAAAAGGAATCAGTAACACTGAAGGATCTCGCGTCCATGCCTTGGGTGTTGTTTGAGCGGGCCATCCATCCGCTGCTTTACGATGCGTTCTCTGAGCGCGCCCATCACCTTGGGATTGAGGTCAAGCGCATTTACCACATTGCTCACGCGGAAGAGGCGTGCGAATTGGCGCGCACGATTGGCGGGGCGGCGTTCCTTTCCCTGCAGGGCGCTCAGCACGCGGCCAAAGATGAAATGATTCTTCGCCCCCTGGAAGAGAAAGGCATTTTCCTGAGGACACAGGTCCTAATCCGCCGCGACAATCCATCCAAACTGGTAAGCCAATTTGTTCACGCGTTTATCAAGCGCCTCGAACTTGCCGGCCTTTACCAGCCCGAGCTTCCGCCTTTTGTTGGTAACGGTCATCGCGTTGACTCGAGGAACCTCACTCTTTTCCCCACTAGCGTCGCAGCTGTTTGAGTTCTCACAATCTGTCCAACCGTGTTGTCTGTTCCTTTGGAGAATTGCGCTATGATCGCCGTTTTTCGGAAATCCCCGTCCACAAAGAAGTGGGCAGCCCTCGTCATCTTCCTGGGATTCTGTGCATGGATTCTGCCCATAGCCGCTGAAGACTACCGTGAGTACAAGTCGATGGAGCGTGCCATTGACACACTGGCCACGGAGTGCGCCGCGCGCGGCGGATGTACCTTCGATAAACGATTCGATTATTGAAATTCCCAAGAAATTCACATTGCTGCCTCTCGCTTCTCTTCATTGCAAGGGCCGTCGGCGATGGCACTTTGCGGAATCCACAGCCTCGGCGATAATCCAAAACCGGCCTTAGATGATCGGGTTAAATCCGTCCATAGAGGGGAGCCAGGCATCCGACGAGAAGTTGTAGCTGCGAAGTGGCTCGATGACGCTGAAAGATTTATGGTTCTGTCGCGATAGAGCGAGTTTGCTATTTTTTGCACTGACAGCGAGGTTTTGGAGAGCGATGAGGCAGACGCTGAATCCTGTGGCGGCAGGAGTCTTAAAGCGCTTACCTTATCCTCTGGATGTGATTCTCCTTTGTGTGCGCTGGTATAGCGCGTATCCGTTAACTCTTCGGAATCCGGAGGATATGATGGCCGAGCGCGGGATTTCTGTCGATCACTCGACCGTGCACCGCTGGGCGATCAAATTGTTGCCAGTCCTGGAGCAGCAGTTCCGGCGCTGCAAGCGCAAGGTCGGGAAGAGTTGGCGCATGGACGAGACAAACACCAAGGTAAAGGGGGAGTGGAAGTATCTGTACCGTGCCGTCGATAAGACAGGTGACAGCGTCGATTTCTTGCTTCGGGCGCATCGCGACAAGGCCGCGCCGTGCAGGTTCTTCGAACAGGCATTCGAGCGGAACGAGACACCCAAGAAAGTCACCATCGATAAGAGTGGCTCGAAGGTGGCGGCTCTCGAAGCCATTAAAGCCGGACGAGGGAAGCGGACCGTCGTGCGCCAGCTCAAGTACCTGAACAACATCGCCGGGCAAGACCACCGTGCCATTAAACGCCGAACCAGACCGATGCTCGGCTTCAAGGATTTTCGCTGCGCCCGCATCCTTCTCTCCGGCATCGAACTCATGCACATGATCAGGAAAGGGCAGATGAAAAGCGGTGACAGGCTGCAAACCCCCGCCCAGCATTTCTGCTCCTTGGCAGCATAAGCAGCTGGAGCATATCGGCCTCTGATCGTCCAAACATCCTTATCGCGACAGAACCTGCGATTCTGCATCAAGAAGTTATCCCCCTGCAAGGACTGGAGCCGACCGATCACGCCCGTGTTACCTTTAAAACGCAGCGACATAGAATGATCCACCGGGATCTCGAAATTCACGATGCCACAGCCCCAGATGCTCCGTTGTCGATATTGGTCGTTTACGCTGATATTCGCTATCGGCCTGCTCCTTTCTGCCCACGCGCAGTTTCAGGATGCATCGTCCGCCGGCGGGCCCCTGACCGTCACTGCGCCCTGGCGCTTCCATACCGGCGACGACCCAGGATGGGCTTCTCCCAACTTCGACGATTCGCAATGGCCATTGCTGCGCATGGATAGGAGTTGGAGTGAGCAGGGCTATAGCGGGCACACAGGATTCGCCTGGTACAGGATCCGGTTGCAGTTGCCGGCCAGCAACATGCCGCTTGCCTTGGGACTCGATTGGGCGGCAAGTTCGGAGGAGATTTACGCCGACGGGCAAAAGATCGCCGAGATGGGCCGGATGCAGCCGGAGCCGAATTGGCTGGTTCACCTTCCGGGAAGCAACGTCGTTGTTTCCATTCCGCCGCGGCTCTACGGGCACACGATCCAGCTCGCTATTCGCACGTGGCAAACGCCACGCTCAGGGCCTCGCTTCGGCTCAGGCTCGGCAACGCTTCCTCTCCTTGGAACCGCCCAGGCAATCGGGGAACTTCACAACCTCACCGTCGCACAGTCGCTTTTCACTTTTCTCCCCGACCTGATCTTGATGGTCGTGGCCATAGTCATCGGCCTTTCCAGTTTCGGCCTATTTGTGCTCCGGCCCCGCGCAATGGAATACGCGTGGGCTGCCCTCTACCTCTTCAGCGAAGCCTCGATGCGCGGGTTCAATTTGTATCGGCTGGCGCATCCGATGTTGATGAGTGTATCGGTCCTGACGGTTGAAACCTTGTCCGGAGCCGCAACCATCTTCTGGCTCCTCCTTGTGTGGGGATTCATGAATGCCAGAAAGGACCGTCTCTTCCTGGCAGGGATCCTTCTGGCCCTCTGCATGCCGCTGGCCACCTTTCTGGTAATCGGCGGCGTAACCACCATCGCAAGAGTCTTTGTCCTTAGGGCATTCCTCATTTTGTCGGTCGGCCTTATCATCTTCGCCCGCCTGCTCCAGGAAGCGCGGCGAGGCAATCGGGACGCGCAGTTGTTCCTTATTCCGTTTCTGCTCTATAGCGTGATGGATGTGGTGGCATTGATTCGAGGGGCGCTCCACTATGCAGGCTTGTTCAGCACCCAGAACGGCCTCGAGTTGTACTGGGGACCCTATTTCACGGTTACCTGGGATCGGCTGGGCTTCCTGCTCTCGTACCTCGCCATTGGCGCCGTCCTTGTGCGGCGTTTCACTCAAACAGCGCAACAGGAACAGCGTCTCGCCACCGAAATGGAATCGGCCAGGGAAGTCCAGGCGCAGCTTGTGCCCACCGAATTCCCGCGCCTTCCGCACCTTCATATCGAAGCCGCCTACTTGCCCGCGTCTGAAGTGGGCGGGGACTTCTATCAAGTACTTGAACAGGGCGATGGCTCTGTCCTCGTTGTGATGGGCGATGTCTGCGGCAAGGGGCTCAAAGCCGCGATGACGGGGGTGCTCGCCATCGGCGCGGTCCGCGCGCTGGCTTCGCAAAAGACGGGCCCGGGAGCGTTGCTCGCTCGGCTCAATCGAGAGATATCCGTATCGCAAGACGGCGGGTTCATCACTTGCGTTTGTGCGCGCGTTGGCCGTGAAGGAGCCATCGCATTCGCCAACGCCGGCCATCCGCCACCCTATCGCAACGGCGAGGAAATCAAGCTGATAGCCAGCCTGCCGCTGGGCATTACGGGGGAAGTCGAATACGCCGAAACGACTCTCCAACTCGATCCCGGCGACAAAGTAACGTTTCTGTCCGATGGCGTGGTCGAGGCTCGCAGCCAAACCGGCGGCATCTTCGGCTTCGACCGCACTCGCGAAATTAGCGGCCTATCAGCGCAGGCAATCGCTAAGGCCGCCCAGCAATTCGGCCAGGAGGATGACATCACGGTGCTCACATTTGAGGTCGCCTCCGCCAAGATCGTGCTTGGCTAAGCGCTCCTTTTCCTTCTGTCAACAAATCTCAAGTAACCCGAATGCGCTAATCGACAATGACTTCTTTTCTTAAGGGACGATCGGTCCCGAAAACGCCTAATTGGCAATCCACTTTGTCGAGTTGAATCACAACTTCTCCTGCTGGGTAATTGGCGGAAAATTAGCCGATGATGCGAATGATCGACGTGACCGAGGGAAGTGGGGAACAGGTCGATTGACTTCGGGCAACCCCTCATTTGAAATCTCGGCGACAGATTTGACAAGGTGGGCCGAGGCACGCACGGTTCCTGAAATGAAGCCGAAGCGGGTTTCGAAGACCACGTCCGTGGATCGGTCCCGGGAAACGCCCGTTGCTCCAGAATCGATTCTGGAATGATGCCGAATCCGGGGTTCACTTAATAATCTATCAAGCACCAGAACCTAACACATGGAGACCGCTGTCCGGAGTGCGGAAAAGGCAACGTGTACGGTCAGAAAGAGCCGAAGGTGCTGGTGCGGATCGTCGGACAAGCGCCACTCGCGGCTGCGGTTTACTCGCTCGAACGGTTGCGCTGCGGATCGGGGTCCCCGGCGACAGGTCTTTATCGCTGGGGTGAGGGCCCCTGCGGGCAGGTGTTCAGGGCACGAAGCCGGATGGGGTGGGAACGGATAAGTACGACGAAACGGCGGCGGCGATGATTGCTCAACTCAAGTACGGCGCCGGAACTCCGTTCAACCGGCTGGAACAACTGGAGGCACAGATGGGGATTCCGTTGCCGGCGGGCACGCAGTGGGAGATCGTCGAAGAATCGGCGCAGGTGATCAAGCCGGCGCGGGATGAGTTGATCCGGCAGGCTGCGCAAGGCACGGTGGTGCACAACGACGACACCGGCATGCGCGTGCTCACTCTGAAGCGCGATCCATCCGGCGCGTACATTCAACCCGGATGGTTGCGCCCGCCACAACAGCACCGCTGGGATCAGCAATGAATCCAGAGACGGAATGCGAGTGCTGGCTCATGGCGGCGATGGACGGAAAAATGAGCCAGTGTGCTGATCGAAGTATCTTTCCCAACATGATTCTTCTATATTCAGGAGGTCCTGATGAAGGGTACCTGATTGACACCCACCCGCGCGTGCGTGCGTTTGTGAAGAAAGCCGGTCTCGGCTTCGGGATTCCCTATCTACACAATGGGCAGGTCCACGAGTATGTTCCGGACTTTCTGATTCAGTTCAACGACCTTCCGAGGGTAACGCTCGTCCTCGAAACAAAGGGGTACGATCTGCTGGCCGAAGTGAAGCAAAGCGCAGCGAAGCGATGGGTGGAGGCAGTGAACGCTGAGAGCCGGCTAAATTCTGAACGGGGTCACGGCCAGTGGCGCTATGTGATGGCGCGCAGCGTTCCAGAAATTAGACATGTCCTGGATTCGGTCGAATGACCGTGAGTTGTTCACTTCGACTTATGTGAAAGGTCTTGTCCCTTCGATTTCGTCGCGGAGACGATGATGCTCGTCGCGGATCGCAATGCGTTCTCCAACGAACAGCCGGTCGGGAAAGATGTCAAAGCAAAAGCCATCTGCATGCGCGGCGCTCGGAACTTTCAAAGCCGAGATTCGTTCACTTAGGTAACATGCCGCGCCGAGATCCTGCGTCGGCGTGGTTTTGCCCCGGCTGTTGAGAATAAAACGCGAAGGCGTCGTGCTGACCAGCTCCTCGCCGGATGTGCCGAGTTTAGCGCAGAGATCCGGGTCGGTCAGATCGAGAACATGAAGCAGTGTGATTTCCAGTGATAGGACCAATTCAGGGTTGCGCGGAACATCTCGAAGTTGACCATCTTCGGTGTCGAAGAGAGCCTGCGTCTCCTGGAACGCGGTGATGCGGCTATTTGCCGTGTAGAGAAGAGAGAATGTCCCTGGCGCATTGTAGCGACCGCCGCTCTGCAATGCGCCGATGGCGGACAGCGGATCGTTTCTCCAGCGATCCTCGATGACGCGGTAGGTGTAGCCGGAGTAGGTGACGAGCAGCGTGGTGCTCAGAGTCGCATTGAGGCGGTCAATGGAATACACTCGCAACCCTCTACGTTGGCTGCCGTGCGCTCATCGCGGTTACGTACATCTCCAGTGGAGCCAAATCGCCATGCTCGATGAATTCTATTGGAGCGCGGTTCTCCAGATAGCGATTGGGCGCATTCAAAAAGATACGCGCATGGAGCCGATCGCCGGCATAGAGGTTTACCAAAGTCACCCAGACGCGATAGAGCTTCCGAAGGCTCTGCTGGATACTACTGGCATCAGGGCTCTTGCGGACGCCGGGGGCCTTGCGGCCGATGGCGCCGGCAATCGTCGCCACGGGAACGCCCATCTCTTTCGCAATACGTGCCGCATCGAGACGGCCGGACTGAGGGTTGAAGAGCGCGGCTTCCAATTCTTTGACTGCAAGCGTGGCAGGCATGCAAGACCTCCGATACCTCTGATAATACCGGCTCGACAATGTTGTGTCAAGGTATCGTAAAGGTATCGTCCCCGTTTCCATTCTTGCTGTGCTTGTATTCATCATACAGATTCTACAATAGTTACCATCAAAGACCGATTCCAGGCCCTTGCGCTGCTGGCGTGGGCTGGCGGATTTCTAGCGCGGCGGTCTTGCCGACTTCTGTTCCGAGTTGCTGGCCAAGCCTGGCGCTGTCGTTCGTGAATATCGTTGCCTCATGGCTGGCGCGGGATACGGAGACATAACCGAAGCGCGAATTCTTCGCCCCCGGTTCACCGTGAGCGAACTGATAGCCGCCAATTACGATGGCAATCAAACTTGCCACCTTGGCGACAGTGCCGGTAAAGAGGAGTTGGAGTGCAGTGAGTCCGGTATCGAAGGGCGAGTTAATGAACTGCGCCTCGGCGCCGCTCTCTACGCTGATCATGGCCCGGCCTGGAAACTCGATGTGAATCGAGCCGCCTGCCGTCGCCTGTTCCTTCGCTCCAGACTCAACTATCTCGTTGGTCGTCTCACACGGAGCCGACAATGAAACGGGAAGTAGCGCCTTCGATCCAGAAGCGGGTTCGACCAGCTCGCCCCTCCTCAACTCACGGCGCCACTTGAAAACCTGGTTCGCGTTCACACCATGGGCCCGCGCCACCAGCGCTACACTCGCACCAGGCTCGAACGTCAGTTCTGCAATCCGTCGCTTCTCTGACACCGATCGAAACCTGCGAACGTGGCCTCCTGTTCCTGCTTCCTCATCACCAGCCATGACGACATGGTCGTCCTCAAGCCAGACGTCATGCCAGAGGGGAACTCAGGACGCTTACCCATCAATGATTGCGGGCTTTCCACCAGGAGAGCAGCGAGGGCTCTCGAAGTCCAGCATGCGGCCACGGGCATATCGTACGAGCACAGCTTCCGATGTAAAGCCCCCAGGAATAAACCAAATATCCTCGACAACGCAGGCTTGCCGAAAATACACCGAGCTTTGCCTCGACTGAAGCGTCAAGGTCTGATTCGCTCGGAGTGGAAGCAGACGGAGAGCGACCAGCGCGCACGCTACTACCGATTCGCTGCCACCCGTGCGCTAAATGCGTTCTGCATTATGTTGTGCACCACATAATGCAGACCACTTCCACTTAGACCGGGATCGAAACGCTTACCTTTCTCCCGATTTCTCCTCTGTTCCAGAATGCTTTGAGTCGCTCAATCCACTGGAACGTAAGTTCCTGCCCTCTTGCGACGATGAGCATCCCGTTGCTGTTGCGAAGATCTTGTTGGAGGATCATTCCAAGAGCGAGGTCTGATACGTTGCATTCACGCATAGTTAATTGAGATGAAGGACCCAGACTGTCCATGGACTCAAGAATTGAATTTTCAATTCCTTTAACGGTAGCCCGCACCCCCTTGGCGGCGTCGGTAGGATTCAAGCCACGGCCGAGCAGTTTCTCGAAGGCCAGACCGGCACGAAGCAGTTGGATGCCGAATTCTATTTCGCTCTTTTCCTCGATGCTCTCGGCCTTTATCTCTAGATTCGAGTTGTTTTGCCCAGCAATCATCAGAGCAATTGATTCCATGCGCGGGATATGAGACAACATGTTGCCTGCAACAGAGGAATGCGACTCATATTTCTTCTGTTCTTCCGGCGTCAGCGGCTCGCCTGCGTACGCTGCGTTTACCAGCTCTAGGGGGAGCGTCACACAACCTAGCTGTGAGAGCATCGCGGCGATCTCGAAATGCCATGAGGACATCAGTTTCAGTTCCTTTGCCACATGCTGCACGAAGCGGCGTAGTCTCATAGCTCGACCGAAGGCTGCGGGATTAGAAAAACCCAATACCTCGGAGAGAACATATATCGCTCCGCGGAGGGTTTGCTCCAGCAATTCCTTTTCGGCGTTGACAAGACGGAATTGCACGAGCCCGGCCTCTATCGCCTGTAAGAGGTCCTCCCTTGAGCATGGCTTGGTGAGGAATCGAAATATATTCCCCTTATTGACGGCGTGCATTGCCGTTTCGATATCAACTTGTCCGGTCAGGGCGATCCGGACCGTCGCGGACGCGATGTCCCGGACCCGCGCCAAAAACTGTGCGCCATCCATTTCAGGCATGCGCATGTCGGATATCACCACGGCATAGGGTCCCTGTTCGGCTATGGCCGCAAGTCCAAGTGCTCCGCCAATCGCTGTATCGATCTGGAAGTCACGCCCCAGGATCCGCCTATAACCTTCAAGTACCTTTGGCTCATCGTCCACGAAGAGGATCTTCTCGCTCATTTCAGCATCCTATTGGCGAGCTCTTCACAGCAGATGTCCTTCCAGACTGCCTGGCGTTCGGCCAATCCGAGTCGTTCCAAGAACCCCTGATCGATAGTAACGTCGCTGTTCTTAAAGTCGGTATGCTGCTGCGCGTGAAGTGCGCTCGCGACATGAACCGCGGCGAGAGGGGAAAAGTTGGTAGCTGGACTTTCCGAAGGTCGATGATGCCACACTACTGCCTCGACAATCGAGCTCGGCAATCCCCAAAGTCCGAGTAGATACGCGCCGATCTCAGCATGGCTGCAACCGAGAACCTCGTTCTCCACAAGCCACGAATCAGTGTTTGTCGAAGTGGCGAGCTTCTCGATCCGGTGATACGCAATCGGGTCTGACGAAGCAATTACCAACTTGCCGATATCATGCAGCAACCCGGCGCTTTGATAGGGATCGATTGCCTGTGCTGTAACCCCTTCGGCATGCGCAATAAGCTTCGAGAACCTGCTTACCGAAACACTGTGATCCCAGAGTCGTTCGGCTTCTTGGGCGCTGAGCAACCCTGGATCGAACGCGGAGAAGATACTCAGGGAAAGAACCATCGTCTGAATCGTATCCAATCCCAACAAGAGAACTGCTTGCTCGGGCTCCGAGATATCCGCGCGGATACCATAGATCGCGGAATTAACTACCTGGAGAATCTTGGCTGTCATTCCCATGTCCTGCGCGATGATTGCGCCGATTCGGGAAGACGATGGGTCAGATGAGCGCAGTTCCTTGGTGACCTCCTGGTATAGCACCGGCAAGCTGGGTATACACTTCAGGCGGGACATAAACTTCTTGAGCGACGCATTCTCCAGCATATCCGTCAGCGCAATGGTACTCTCCAAAACAGACTGCAACTGCTCGCCATCGCAGGGCTTGGACAAGGATTGATGTGCCGGGGCAATGGACCGTAGAATCGATTCCCGATCGGACTGTCCGGAGAGGATAATGCGGATAGTCTGCGGATATTGGTTCTGAACCTTTTCCAGGAGCTCGCCGCCGGTCATGCCTGGCATTCTCATATCGGTTACCACGGCGTCGAACGGACGTTGTGCAAGGACCTTGAGCGCTTCCTCGCCGCTCGAAACGAATTCCATCTCCCACTGCGTCCGCATGGGACGCATAGTCCGCTCCAGACCCGAGAGGATCTTCGGTTCGTCGTCGACAAAAAGGATGCGCTTAGACAAGCTGGTTCTCAACTCCCTCCGAGAGCGGAAGGCGAACATAGAACGTTGTGCCCTTACCGACTTCAGTGTCGAACCAGATTCTTCCGCTATGTTTCTTTACCACTACGACGTGTGCCAAAGTGAGGCCCTGTCCGGTCCCCTTCCCCATCTCCTTGGTAGTGAAGAATGGGTCGAATACTCTATTGCTTACTGAGTCGGGTATCCCTGTGCCTGTGTCGCCTACACTAAATTCCACAAAATTACCTTCGCGGCGAGTCGAGAGGGTAATTAGGCCGTGACCAGCGTTCGCGTTCTTCACCACATCGGCGATGGCATGCGCGGCGTTCACGATCAGGTTGAGCAAGACCTGGTTCAGCTCCCCGGCAAGACAAGGCACCAGGGGCAAGTTAGGGTCCAGATGTGTTTCGACGTCGGCCACATACTTCCATTCATTGCGCGAGACGGTAATCGTAGTTTCAATCGCTCTGTTCAGATCGACCGCACGCTTTTCGTTCGAACCAGGGTGTGAGAATTCCTTCATGGCTTTTACAATCTTTGCCACGCTTTGCACCCCTTCGAGCGTCTCGTCGATCGCGCGCGGCACATCGTGTGTGAGGTACTCGATATCGGCCCGCTTGCTGCATGCATCGAAGCTGGCAACTGTGGCAGGTGAGACGACTCCGCTCGCGGCTTCGTCCCGGAGCTTTTGCGCGGCTGAAAGCAACTCGGCAACCTGGCCCCAGGATTCCTTAATATATCTGGTATTGTCCCCAACATACTGGATAGGCGTATTGATTTCGTGGGCTATACCCGCGGCTAGTTGCCCAATGGCTTCCATCTTCTGGGCGCTACGCAATTGATTATCGAGGGCGCGCTTCTCTGTCTCGTCCTTTGCGAGGATCAAAAGTCCAGTCTCCGTTGGGTACGCCATGCCTGTTATCCAGGCCTTCCATGCGCCTACGTATTCTTCAAATCGACACGGTTTGCGTTCGCTCATAGCTCTGCGGGCTTCCTGTTCAAAGGAAGTACCTAACAGGTATGGCAAACACTTCCAAAGAGTTTCCCCAACCACCGTCGAAGGGTCGGCACCATCATGACGCCGGTTCTGATAGGTAATATGCCAATCCAGGTCAAGTGCGATCACATACTCGTTCATCGTATCGAGCAGTGCCCGTAGCTGCTCGGAGACGGCGGAGAGCTTATTCTCCAGTTTCTTGCGCTCGGAGATATTGTGGTACTGGGCGGACATGCCGACGATCTCTCCGGTCTCGTCTCGTACGGGTGAGATTGAGATAGAGACCGCAACCATGCTCCCATCCTTGTGACGGCGCTCCGCCTTAAATTCCTGGACGCTCAACCCTTGACGAATGTGATCCAGTACCCAGGGATGATTCGATTCCAGGTCGCTTGCCAAGAGAGTCTTTAAGGTCGACCCAATCGCTTCGGCCGGACTGTATCCGAACATTCGTTCAGCCGAGGGATTCCAGGTAAGAATCCTTCCGTCGCGCGCTTGACTCATGATTGCATCGGGAGAAGAGGTGACAATGGACGCTAGCAAGTTCTGCGTCTTGGCCAATTCCTGGCTGGCCAGTCGGGCCTCTGTGAAGTCGGCCGCAATGCCGACAAGGCGGAGCAATTCACCGTCCCCGCCGGTAATCGGAAAACCTCGGCTTCGAATCCAGCGAACTTCGCCATCGCCTCGAAGGATCCTAAAGGTGATCTCGAATGGCCGATCAACTTTCTCTGAGTAGCGCGCCTCGACAAGCGCCCGATCATCCGGGTGAACAGCTGACAGCCAATCTCCAATATCGGCGTAGAGCTGTTCGCACGGTCTTCCCCAAATCTCCTCATAGGCTCGACTGACATAAAGCGTTTTTTTGTTGCGGATGTCCAGAATCCAGAAGACTTCACGAATCGCGTTGGTGAGATCTTTGAACCGCGCTTCGCTCTCCAAGAGCGCCTGCTGGTCCCTTTTCCTGTTCGTTATGTCGCGGGAAATGCCAAAAGTCCCAATACATCTTCCTTCTCCATTGAACAAAGGCATCTTGCTTGTGGATGCCCACGAGACAGCTCCGTCCGGCCAGTCCTCTCTTTCTTCCTTTCCAACTAGGGGTTGGCCGAGGCGAATGATCTCGATCTCATCCTGTCGTGCTTCATGAGAGTGTTGATCAGCGAAATAGTCCAGATCTGATTTACCGATGGCTTCGCTTGGGTCGGACAGGCCGAGAAACTTAGCTTGGGTACGATTGATCCGAACGAAATGGCTGTCGATGTCTTTAAAGTAAATATTGTCAGTTGTGCTTTCCAGCAACGCGGAGAGCAGATAGCTATCGTCTGCAAGCTCAGGTTCCGCAGGGTCTGGAGTGTGCGTCGCGGCCGAATTTACCCATGAAGCTCCCATGTACCCTCGTATCCAGGCGATCGCGTCGCCCCCAGGCGAATGCGGTCGAAACCCCAATTGGCTCACTCACTATCGGCACTTGCGGGAACATAGTTCAATTTGAAGCTTCACTGCTAACCGGTAGGCGGGCTGAACGCGACGGCTTTTGACGCCATTATCTACTTCGCCGATCCGATCAATTGCCGCGAATACCTTTTAGCTCGCCGTTGGCCGAAAGGTGTGATTTGAGGTATAGGCGCTATTGCGAAGGGTGTACTTTGGCTTAGTTGGTTCCACGCACTCCAGTGTCGTCTTTGCAGATGTTCGCCTAGTGTGTTCAGAAGAATCGAACGATATTTGACCGAATGCCCCTCGCAGTGGTTGGTCCAGCTCGTTTCGATTCTAGCGACGGACACCGTGATGATCGACGGTATCCACGAAACCTGGAAGGTGAGATCGGCTTCGTATGCCTTAAGATGCAACTCGAATATATCGATCACGTGAGCGCGAGTTAGATCGACCGCTCTATGCTCATCAAATTCCTGCTCCCTCCAGCAACGGGAAAGTTCTATCCCTAGCATCCCTTCCTATGCGTCACGGTTGCTTATATCCGCGCGCGTTAGAGGTGGAAGAACAATATTGGGGGCGCCCATCGACTCCTTGCTTCAGGCGCAAGAGAGCGTTACGATGGGGATAAACAGTCGCACCATCGAAATGCCCCGGCCTCGCGCCGGGTTTTTCGTTTATTGGCTAGATTTCACTCGGTTTTGCGCTATGATAACGTCATGAATCTTTTACCTGCGCCACCAGTCCAAGGCAACACCGAAGCTGAACGCTTCAGCAATGCCGTAAGCAAGGCGTTAACGGTCTCAAAAGAGGAAATGCGGCGCCGCGAAGCAGAATGGCAAAAGACCAATGCGAAGGTCAATTCGCCCAAGAAAGCCGTTTGACAGGGAACCTATTTGCGCGTAGCGTCAGACCACTGCTTCCTTTTTCCAGATCAAGAGAAAAGCCCTTCGGAGACGAGGGGCTTTTGTGCGATAGGACGCTAATTCTATTTTGCTAAGTATATTATTACCCCGATTACTGGGAATGACCCCTGGGTGGGCTTGTCCGCATTGAACCGCAAACAGACCGTTGATTCGGTTTACAGTGTACGTGAGCGGTGATTCCCGGACATCCTCAGCGGTGTTTTGGTCCGCGTTTTTTTGCGGGCCATTAGTACTACTGTGTTATAAACATGATACCCCCGCTTCGGTTTTTGTGGCGGTGGAATTTGTTGGGTAGTACGTTGATGGAATGAGTCCTCGCCAACTGGATTTTTCGCGTCAAGGGGAGCGTCTCCAGGTCTATCTGGATGCACTGACAGAAGCCGCCGGACATGCTGATCGCGTGGTTCCTATCGAGAACTATACGAAGGGGCTCATGCTGCCGATCGAGCGCAAGAGCGTGGAGCCGATGGCGGCACGTCTGGCTCCGGGCAACGTGCGCCAGATGCATCAGTCGTTGCATCATGTCGTTGCCGATGCAGCTTGGAGCGATGACGCGCTTCTGAGGCAAGTTCGCAGCCAAGTGCTTCCCGCCATGACGCAGAAACATGCACTGGCGGCCTGGATTGTGGATGACACGGGATTCCCCAAGAAGGGTACCCATTCGGTTGGAGTCACCCGTCAGTACTGCGGGCAGTTGGGCAAGCAGGACAACTGCCGAGTGGCGGTGAGTGTGTCGCTTGCCACCGAAGAGGCAAGTATTCCCGCGGCGTACCGTCTCTATCTTCCCGAGGTATGGGCAAACGACAAGGAGCGGCGCAAGGAAGCCGGAGTACCCAAGGAGATAAGTTTCCAGACCAAGCCAGATATTGCGCTTGAGCAGATCCGTTCGCTGGTTAAAGACGATGTGCCACGTGGCGTGGTGCTGGCTGACGCCGCCTACGGCGACGATAGTGGGTTTCGCGAAGGACTTGTATCACTGGGGCTTTGCTATGCGGTTGGCATCAAGTCCTCGACCACGCTTTGGCCCCCGGGCATCATGCCGCTGCCGCCCCGTCCGAAGGGAAAAATGGGCCGCCCGCCGCGGCTATTGCGGAGGGACGAACAACATCAGCCACTCTCTGCCAAAGACCTTGCCTTCAGCCTGAGTACTACTGACTTGCGCAAGGTGAGCTGGCGTGAGGGAACACGCGGCATGATGCGTTCACGCTTTGCCGCCGTTCGTGTTCGCGTGGCCCATCGCGACTACTGGCGCAAAGAACCGCATCCCGAGCAATGGCTGTTGATCGAGTGGCCGGCGACAGAGAAGGAACCAACAAAATACTGGTTGTCGAATCTAGATGCATCGATCACTCTGCTCAAATTGGTTGCCATTGCCAAACTACGCTGGCGCATCGAGCGCGACTACGAAGAACTGAAGCAAGAACTCGGCCTGGGACATTTCGAAGGCCGCAATTGGCGTGGGTTTCATCATCACGCAACCCTGTCGATTGCAGCCTATGGCTTCCTGGTTCTTGAGCGGTGCCTTTTTCCCCCCTCAGCCAACTCGAAGCCAGTCGAAGCGGCAAACATCCAGGTTCAAATACCCCCAATGCAATCCGACTACACGCCCCGCGGCGCTACCCGTGAGAACAGAACGGCATAATCCTCAATCCATCGCCACTCTGCGACGCCAGATCGCAACCCACCTCGCCCGCTCGCTGCCTCGTTGTCCGTGCTGTCTTCGCGGATGCTTATAACACAGTAGTATTAGGCTCCTGGGGATAAACACCTGCCGATGGAAGATACAGTTAACATTGCAGTTTTATATCGGGCTCAGAATCGTGAACGCAAAGGCGAGAGAGTTCTCAGGCCGCATCAACAGAGTTCTAAAATCGTCCTCTAGCGCCGACCATCAAACTGCTGATTCGGTTAGATTTAATTCTCGCGGTTCATCCAAATTCTGTACCTTCAACGTAAGTTTTGTGTCCCAGTTGTGTCCTGATGCTGCTCATCGCACAGCTATCGCCCGGCTATGTTCGGTAAGGGCGGCTGCTCGTCCGAGGCCACGCGCCCGCCCACCTGAAACAGTTTCCATTTTCATTCCATCTCAATCTCGTGCCAACTGTGCCGCGAAATCCGGCAGTACAGGCCAAGCGAAGTCTTCGTCCGGCATCCCGACCAACTCGTCACTCATCATCAATGCTCATTGTGATTTGAAGCATAAGTTGTCATCTCGGTAGCCATAAGTTGTCATCGTGTACCTACAAAGTGGCCGTGACGAGCTAAAAGCCAGAAACTGCCACGTTCATCAATGCACATTGGGGCGAGATGCGCATTGGTGTGCATCATTTGCTCAAAGCAGCCTTGCCGATTTTCGTTGGAGGTTTATTCGGGACCGCGACGACCAGAAGTGTGAAATGAACCATCATCTTGCCAGCGTGGCCAAATTATGTTTCATCGAAACTGAAGTTCAGTGCCCGGAAGGCGGTGTACGTCCAGGTGGATTGATAAACATTGGCCGGCTCGTCGGTACCAACTTTAGATATCCGCGCCAGAGTCCAGGCCGCAGCTATTTCCTCTTGACATAGCGTGACTATGGCAATAGTCTGTTCTTGGCATAGTCTGGCTATGCTAGTGGTTTTTGTTTGGCTGGAGAGGTGTTGTTTGAATCGTGATGAGATTCCGCCGGGGACGCTTTATTTGCTGATCCTGAAGACGCTGGCGCTGCATGGCGAGCTGCATGGGTATGAAATTGCCAATTCGATCCAGCGCACGTCGGACGATGTGCTGCAGGTCGAAGAGGGGTCGCTCTATCCGGCGCTCCAACGAATGTTGATCAAAGGCTGGGTGACGGCGGAGTGGGGGACGACGGCTGGAAACCGGCGTGCGCGCTACTACAAGCTGACGGCTGCCGGGCATAAGCAGACTGGCGCTGGAGGTCTCGCAGTTTGAGCGCGTGATGGGAGCGATTGGACGCGTGATCCAGACGGCGTGAGGAGCGAGCGATGAATAGAATCCATGAGCTGTTGCGGCGTTTGCGCATGCTGTTTCGCCGGAGGCAATTTCAGACAGATCTGGAAGAAGAGATGCGTCTTCACCTGGAGTTGAGAGCGCAGGAACATGCGGAGAATGGCTTGGGCGCAGAGACCGCGCGGCAGATGGCTTATCGGAGATTTGGCAATCCAACTGTAATCAGGGAGAAGAGCTATATGACGTGGGGATGGGGATGGCTGGAGAGCCTGATGCTGGATATGCGATTCGCGATGCGGCAACTGTGGAAGACGCCGGGGTTTACGATCACGGCGATCCTGACGCTGGCGCTGGGGATTGGTGCGAATGCGGCGATCTTTACTCTGGTGAATGCCGTGCTGCTGAAGGACCTGCCGGTGGTCGATCCGCAGTCTCTGGTGCGTTTGGGCGACTCCGACCAGTGCTGCGTGAATCGCGGCGCGGAGGAAGACGGAAACTACTCGATCCACTCCACGGACACCTGGCAGCGGTTCAAGCAGAACGACCCTGAGTTTGAAGAGCTGGCCGCGATGCAGGCGAACATCGCCCCGCTGGTGGTGCGCCGCGAACATTCGGACGAGGCCGCGCACTCGGTAAACACGGAGTTCGTCTCCGGCAACTACTTTCGCACCTTCGGACTGCGGCCGGTGGCGGGACGGCTGCTGCAGGATAGCGACGATGTGCAGGGCGCGCCGGTTGCGGCGGTGATAAGCTACGCGCTATGGCAGCGTGATTATGCACGCGACCCGTCGGTCGTGGGTGCTACTTTCTGGGTCAACACCAGGCCGGTGACCATTGTGGGAATTGCTCCGGAGCAGTTCTATGGCGACCGGCTGCAGAGCACGCCGCCGGGCGTTTATCTACCCATCGAGTCGCTGCCTGTTCTGCGGGACGAGAAGTACGTTCATCAGCCGGATGCGCGCTGGCTCTATCTCATCGGCCGGGTGAGGCCGGGTACGGCTCTGGCTCCGCTCGAGCAGAAGCTCTCCGCGCAGTTGAAACAGAGCCTCTCAACCAGCAAGTTCTTCTCCAGTGCGCATGACCGTCCATATCTCGACCGCGTCCATGTTCCCGTAACCCCGGGCGGCGCGGGCATCCAGAACATGCAGGCCGACTACGGGTCGAATCTGCACCTGTTGCAGTGGATCGCCGGGCTGGTGCTGCTGATTGCCTGCGCCAACATCGCCAACCTGCTGCTGGTGCGTGGCATGGCGCGCAAGGCGGAGATGAGCCTGCGTACGGCGCTGGGTGCGGCACGACTCCGCATCGTGCGCCAGCTTTTGACGGAGAGCGTGGTGCTTGCCGTGATCGGCGGCGTCGCGGCCCTGGCTGTGTCGTATGGTGGAGCAGAGCTGCTGTTGAAGCTCGCCTTCCCGTCTTCGAACGATGTGCCCATCCATGCCACCCCCTCCCTGACCGTGCTCGGTTTTGCCATTGCGCTTTCGCTGGTGACCGGGATGCTCTTCGGGGTGGCTCCGGCGTACCTGTCGGCGCGGGCACGGCCGGCCGATGCGCTGCGCAGCGGATCGCGCACCACAGCCGGTGGAGCCTCGATGCTGCAGCGCGCGCTGGTGGTGATGCAGGCGGCGCTCTCGCTGGTGCTGCTGGTGGGCGCGGGCCTGTTCGCCCAGAGCCTCAGCAAGCTCGAGCACTTCGACATGAAGCTCGACGCTGCCAACCGCTACATCATCCACTTCGATCCCCAGTCCGCGGGTTACACTCAGACGCAGTTGGCGGCTCTCTATAGGACAGTCGAGGACCGCTTCCACCAGATTCCCGGCATGGTCAAGGTTGGACTCAGCACCTATACGCCGATGGAGTTCGGTAACGACAACATCTCCGTCCAGATCCAGGGGCAGCCGAACCTGTACAAGAGTTCGTCGTATGTATGGGCGAACTCTGAATACTTCGACTCCGTAGGGACGCATGTGGTGATGGGCCGCGGCTTCGGCCCGCAAGACACCTCTACCGCGCCAGCGGTTGCTGTGGTCAACAAAGCCTTTGTGAAGACCTTCTTCAAGCCGGGGGAGAACCCCATCGGCGCGCACCTCGGAGGTCCGGAGTCGCCGGGCGATTTCACGATCGTCGGCGTGGTCGAGGATACCACCTACGGCAGCGTGGGCTGGAAGGACCACGCGATGTTTTTTCTGCGTCTGCTGCAGCAGCCGGCGGGGGACAAGAAGCCGGCCGACTACGTTTTTGCGAGCGCGATCGTTCTGGAGACGGAGCGGCCCATGGATAACATGGAGGCACTGTCGCGGCAGACCTTTTCCAGCATCAATCCGAACCTGTCGGTGGTAAAGTTCCGGACCTTCAGCTCGCAGATCGGGGAGCAGTTCACACATGCGCGGATGCTCTCACGGCTGATGACGCTTTTCGGCGCGCTGGCTCTGCTGCTGGCTGCGATAGGACTCTACGGCGTAACGGCGTATGGAGTGGCGCGGCGCACCAGCGAGATCGGTATCCGCATGGCTTTAGGGGCGGAGCGGAGCGGGGTGGTGGCCATGATCCTGCGCACCGCGCTGTTGCAGACGGTGATTGGACTGGCGATTGGAGTGCCGGTGGCGTTCTACGGGGTGACGCTGGTCAAGTCGCAGTTGTATGAGATGACGACGGTGAGCAACGGAGCGTTGGCGGTGGCAGTCGGAACTTTGCTGGCGGCGGCGTGCGTTGCGGGGTTGATTCCGGCGCGGCGTGCGGCCTCTATCGATCCGGCAAAGGCGCTAAGGACAGAATAATGGCATTGGTTGAGATATGTTCTTGATTCGCAACCCGTCAAAAGTCCGATTCGGCAGAACCCGGCCGCTTCGACCCGGCGCACCCAAGTGAGTAACGAGAGCAGTTTTTGTTTAGAGAAATGTAGCCAGGCTGTTACCTCGAGAGATACCGGGCGCCCTTCGGCAAGGCATGGCGCTCCGCTCTTACTGTCACTTTATGCCCACATTTCAGACTCACTGACAACTTATGGTTCATAGCGGTCTTGCAGGGCGCAAACGGTGCAGCGGTTTCAAAGGGTTTAGTGGAGAGGAACTGTCATCATATGCTTCAAAACGCTGCCATCATATGCGTCAAGTCACACTCATGAAAAAGGGCGACAGCATGTGGATTACGTTCGCCTTATATTCGCCTATACTGTTCTCGTGTGGAACCTGCCCCAACCCCGGCTCTGTGACTTCGCCATTCGATGCAAGGGATGCGGCGAGACCATCCCCGCCCCGGTCGGCACCATGCCAGACAGTTGGATTGTCGCCGACTGTCCATTGTGTGGAGCGAGGAGGCGCTACTTGCCTACAGAGATTTTTCAGGGAGCGCTGTCACACAAATTTCTCGGGGGGCAGCATCGCGGGGTGGTGCGCTAATGGGTGAGATGCGAAGAGCGAATGCGCAGTGAAGAGCAGGAGCGTAAGAATGACCGGTTTGCCTCGACCATTGTTATTGCCGCTTCCATCATCGCCGCTGTGCGGCTGGCACGTGAACACATCAGCAGACCATCACCTCGGTTGACATCAGTCGTCGCTGACAGCGTGGCTCTGGCTCGAATGATTCTTGACCGCGTTGTGCATTGGGATGGCCGCGCCTCTCGAACTCCAATTGCCGAAGGCAGGATTAATTGAGATTGTGTTCTCGATTGGCCAGCCATTTTTCCCAAAAAGGCGTATAATTTTGTGCGTCTTTCCTTTCGCTATGCGACCGAGATTCCTGCCAACGGTTGGCGGGTCTTTCCGCCCCAATATGAACTCCAAAGGGGTGAGTCATGTCAGCACCACAGAATCGGCCACGGGTTCTTGTCATTGACTCTGAGCGAAGCGACTCAATTTCTCTCATGATGTTTTTGCGTAATCAGGGCCTTGACGCTTCATCCTTTACCAATCCTTTCGATGTTCTGACTGCTATTCGCTATGAGAATCCTGACCTTGTAATTTCCAGTGCGGTGACTCCGCAGTTAACTGGAGCCGAACTGGCTCTTCGAGTGCGTGAGCGTTGCCCGGAATGTCGGCGAATACGTTGCCTGTAATGCGGTCGTTGGAGTTGCCGATATCCAGCCAGATGCCGTTCGCATGACGGATATGCCGAACCACATTGTTCCGGAACAGAAGATTCCGCGTGACATGCATCTTGGTCCCGCCCGACTCCGACATCATGGCCGCATCCTGCCAGCCGATCCATTCGAACAGATTCTTTTCCACCAGCGTAGATTGCGGACCGCCCGTTCCGCCAAGCCCCTCGATGCCGCAGTAGCGGAACGTGTTTCCGCGAATTACGTCAAAGCCCACCGGCTGAAGCGGCCGCGAAGCGCCCCAGTCCTCGTTGCCAATGTCCAGACCCACGCTGTTGGCCCACTCGAAGGTGTTGTCCTCAAATATGAAGTGATTGCCGCGGTTGGTCGAAACCATGCCGCGCTGTGGTACCGGAAAACCGTTGCCCGCATACTGAAAGGTGATACCCTTCACGCGAATATACGATTGGTAACGTTCCGCAGGAGAGAAAATCTGTTCCTCGGTGGTGATTTCGATAACATGCTTGGCGGGATCATCGTCATTGGCCAGGCGAATGTGCAGGGTCATGCCGTTGGTTTCGATCCACACCTTGCCGGCCTCCGGCGAGAACTCCTTGAACAGCGGCTTCCAGTGAACTTCTGTGAAGTAGTTCATCGACCGCGGCGACGGTCCCGCCAACTCGGAGGAAAGCTCCACCGGTTCCAGAGGCTTGCCATCCACGAACACCAGCCCGCGCCGCCGGAAGTAGGTCGCCATATTGTCCTGGGCGTATCTAAGCCACTCGCGGTTGCCGATCACGTTGTCCACTTCGAACGGGTTGTAGCCGTTCGGGAACAGCGCCGGACCAAGACGCAACTCCCACGCCTTTACGGGCTGATGCGTCTCCGGATCAAGACCGAAGTTCCAGCCCTCGCTGGGCTTCCAGTCCTTCACCGCTGCTGCGCCTTTCACCACCACCTTCGCACCAGGCGCGGCTTCATAGCTGATCATGGCATCGGGGCCCGTTCCGCCGCGTGCCGGACGGATGCACTCGCGATAGACTCCCTCGGCAATCACAACCCGTTCGCCCGGCTGCAGTAGCTGGGCCGCCGCGTTAATGGTCCGGAACGGATGCTCCTTACTGCCCGGCCCTTTGTCATCGGCGTTCGTTGCTTGCCCATCCACGTAGTATGTCTTCGAGAAGTGAAGCGCCCTCTCCCAGACCGGAAACTCCGTTCCGTCTGGAAGCCGCGAGCTCGATGCAAGTGCCGAGGCTGTAATGAGCAAGAATACGAGTGACGAGGAAAGCGCGCATTTCATCCTGTTGATTACCTTCCTTCCGAAGCCATTTTTTGAGAACATCTTTCAGTCGAGGGCCTAAGTCGTGTCAATAGTAAAAGGCTTTTCTTCTTGATGTCGAGTGAGACAATCATGAAGTGCCTTGCAGACCCCAAGCGCGAGGGAAGCCATGATATTTATCGAATAAAGATATCGATTTATTAGATAGCTTTGTTGCGAGGGAACGCGATATCGCGGCATACGAAGGACTTCGCTCGTTCTACCCAACCGAGCGGATTGGCTGTTGCGGTGGAACAGCTCAAATGTACTCTTGAGTGCGAATCGTCGCAATCGTGCCGGGCAGATGCTGCAGACTCCTCGAATAGTTCCATTCTCCTGAAGATTGGGATGTACATCGACCTAGTGAGCACTCAATGTTGCGATTCATTCCACTTGCCACCAATGCTGTCCGTGAATATAGTGAGGAATCAAATGAAGAAGCTAATTGTAGTACTTCGTATTTGCAGTTTGCAGGGAGCCTTTTGCCAGAGGGGAAACTCATTCACGGTAATCAAACTCAAGCCGAAGCAAAGATAAATAACGCTACTCTCATCCGAGAACACCCGTGAACGTCGAGGACTCCAATCATGATCAAGTACGCAGGGTTTGGCGCGCTCATGTGTCTATTGATCGCGCCATTCCTTCAGGCACAGTTGAAGCATGCGGGCGCGAGTGCGGACAACCGCATCGAACTCGGACGACTTGCCAACGGCGCCGATGTCGCATTTTTCCGTGCCGGCACAGGAGCCTGGGGCATCGAGATCGCTGGTGATACTGTTACGCGGATCGTGCAAGAGAAGCCCGCCCAGATCGAGGTCTATCGCGCCGACCAGAGCGTGCGTGACTTTGCCGCAGGCTACCAGCAAGTGCGGAATGAAGCCGGCGCAATTGTAGCAACGGCAAAGATTGCAAGCGAGGGTGAGGCATCATTTGCCGTCGAAGACAAATGGAAGATCGTCGGCGACGTATTGTCGCTTGACCGGAAAGTGACCGTGAATGGCGCAGAGGACAAGGCAGGATTCTATTCAGCAATCCTGCTCTCGACCATGCCTGCCGTCACTTGGTCCGATGCCGATTATTTTGCGCCTGGTCTTCTCTACGGGGATCCAACGTACGACGGAGACAACTCACCCGGCGGTGTATTGAATTATCGCGCCAAGCGCTTTTCGCTCCGCGAAGACCTTCTCTCCGCTCCGCTATTCGCACTCAATCTTCGCGACGGGCGCTGGGTGGCAATCATGGACCTGGCGCCCCGCGGCGACACCACCTGGGCGGAGGTCTCCGCCTCAGCCACCAAACCAGTGATCGACGAGCGCATTCAATTCGGAGCCCTAGGCGCGCACGAATCCCCCAACGGCGGCGTCGAGTTCGGCTTCCGGTTTCCAGGCACGACCAGCGAATTCCCTCGTGAAATGCAGACCCAATCTGTCTCTGTTGAGCGGCGTCGTTATCACCCGGTCAAGGCAGGATTTTCGCAAAGCTATCAGGTGGGATTTCGCTTCGGCCAGGGCGACTCCTTCCTCGGCATGGAACGCGATGCATGGCGCTGGGCGTGGGATACTCTGAAACCGCCGGCGATGCACCTGGACCTGGAAGTCGTTCGGCACGCGCTGACCGATCACCTTGACTCTCACGTTCTGAATGTGGATGGCCGGTCCGGCGTTCCCTTCCTCTTCGACGCGGTCACAGGGAATCCCGGTTCCTACCGCAATTGGAATCGGTATCGCGATTCCTTTCCTGCGCCGCCGCGCCGTCCGGCCAATATGCCGGTCACGGCCCACGAGCTCGACCCAGACAAGAGCGCGGAGCTGGCTGCATGGGCCCTTCCTCTGGGTGTCCACGTTGACCCCAACGCGAATGAGTTGGAGCAATGGCCGAAGGTGATCATGGGCTTCGTCTCCAAGGGCGTCGAGGTTGCCGATCAATTGCTCATCGAGTCAGACCGCGATCCAGGCCCGCGCGGCCAGAAGATGCGCAAGGATGGACTGGCGATCATCGATACATACATTCGCCTCGTGCCGATGTCGCCTCCTGCGGGAGAAGGCTTCAATCTCTGGACGGGCAAGGCGGACTCCTGGGCTGGGGACACGATGACCCTCAGAGGGCCGTCTGAGGGCACACGCACACTTCTCGACGCCTATCGCCGGGAGAAGCGTCGGGGGCGCGAACACCCGGAATGGCTGGCGTGGTGCCGGCAGTTTGGCGATTGGCTGCTGACGCAACAGCGGCAAGACGGCTCCTTCCCTAGAACTTGGCACGGAGGCACAGGCGCGGTGCTCGAAGCCTCCGGAACCAGCAGCTACAATCCCGTGCCGATGCTGGTGAAGTTGAGCGAGGAGACCGGGGAAAAACGCTATCTCGACGCAGCCATCCGCGCCGCGGACTACGTGTGGCAGAACTATGGCAGCCACGGCGTGTTTGTCGGCGGCGCGACCGACAATCCGAATATCACGGACAAAGAGGCTGGCATGTTGTCCCTGGAGGCGTTTCTCGATCTCTACGATGTCACCAGGGATCCCAAGTGGCTGAACCACGCCATTGCCGCGGGCAATTACGCCGAGAGCTATATCTGGATCTGGAATGTGCCTATGCCGATCGATGCCATCGACGCCGATCTGAACTGGAAACGCGGCGTGCCTACCGTGGGCGTGCAGGGCATTACTGTGCGCGCGGCCGGCGGCGTAGACGAGTACCTCGATTGGGCCGTACCAGCCTACGCACGGTTGTACAAGGACACCAACGACGAGCACTACCTGGATGTCGCGCGAATTCTTCTCCTCGACACCAAGAGCATGCTGGCTCTCCCCGGCCGCACCTACGACTTGATGGGACCGGGCTGGCAGCAGGAACACTGGAGCATGTCAAATACAAGGGGTTTCGGAACCCACCGCAGTTGGCTGCCGTGGGTTTCCGTCAACCATCTGCACGGCATCACAGGCCTGGAAGAACTCGACCCGGCCCTGTATCAACGCCTCGCCAAAGGAAATTGAGTTTGTCACAGCCATGTGCAGTGCTGTGAGGGTAAGCCGCCATATCAGTTCTTCACCGGTTTCGCCGACCTGCGGGGCAGTCATAGAGCGTATCCTCGGCGCCGGGGTCTGACAGGTTGAACCAGTGCTGCAAAAAATGCACCCGCAGCATGATGCCCAGGCCTACCGGCTGCCGCTCTTTGCCCGCCTTGGGATAATACGGCTCGATCAAGGCTTCCAAATCGGACCAGGGAACCACCGCTTCCATAGTGTTGAGAAACGGCCCTGGCGGCTGATTCGTGCAAACTTTTCAAAACTCGGCTGGCAGGCAAAGGTTACCTTGCGAATCGTAGCTTCACTCTCCCTAGTTGATCCTGAAAAGCCGATAAAACATGCATGAAACCTGATGAAACTCGTTGTTTTTCGGTCTAGCCCCGATATCTCAGAATTGTCGGGCTGGCTTTGGGCTACGAGGACCTGAACGATCATGAGCAGTTGCGCCGCGATCCGCTGATGGCTGTGCTGGCCGACCGGCGCAAGCTGGAAGATCCCCTGGCCGGCAAAAGCACGCTGAACCGGATGGAGATTGCCCGGCGGCAACAAGCGTTACCACAAGATCGATTACGCGCCGGCGACGATCGACTCGCTGTTGTGCGATCTGTTTGTCGAGTCGCACGCCGAGTCGCCCGAGCGGATCGTGCTCGACCTGGATGCCACGACATTCCGCTCTACGGCCATCAGCCGGAGCGATTTTTTCATGGTTACTACGACAGCTACTGCTATCTGCCGCTGTACATCTTCGCCGGCGATCAACTGTTATGTGCGCGGCTCAGGCCGGCCAACATCGACGGCGCGGCCGGTGCGCTGGATGAGGTCAAGCGCATCGTGGCCCAGTTGCGCGTTAAGTGGCCCAAGGTGCGCATCGTGCTGCGCGGCGACTCGGGCTTTTGCCGCGAGGAACTGATGGCCTGGTGCGAGGCCGAAGAAAACCGGGTAGACTTCCTGTTCGGCCTGGCGCGCAACAGCCGGCTGCAGAAGATGGTCGGCAAGCAGATGCACGAGGCCAGGCTGCTGCACGGCCAGACCGGCAAGGCGGCCCGCGTCTTCACCGAGTTCAAGTACAAGACGCAGGAAGAGTTGGGCGTAGCGAGCGACGCGTAGTGGCCAAGGCCGAGTATCTGGACAAGGGCGAGAACCCGCGCTTCGTGGTAACTTCGCTGGGCGCCGATGAGTGGGCGGCGCGCGAGCTGTACGAGAAGTTCTACTGCGAGCGCGGCGAGATGGAGAACCGCATCAAGGAGCAGATGAGCCTGTTCGCCTAGCGGCGCTCGACAGAAGAGATGAAGGGCAATCAGCTGCGGCTGTACCTGTCGGGGCTGGCTTATACGCTGGTTGAAGCATTGAGGCGGCTGGCGCTGAAGGGCACCGAGTGGGCCGAGGCGCAAGTGGATACGATCCGGCTCAAGCTGTTCAAGATCGGCGCCCTGGTACGCATCAGCGCCCGGCGCGTGTGGCTGGAACTCAGTTCCACCTATCCGTGGAAGCAGATTTACGCTCGAGCCTTCGACGCGCTGCGCTGCTGACCGGCTCCACCGCGACCAAACAGCTTTTCCACACCAACACAGTAACCGGATCAGGCGGAGCTATGCGTCAAACCCAACTCGATCCGCAATCAGCCCTTCTGTGCCTTCGCCGAAGGCCATCGCGGAGCCGATTTCAAGCCGGTTGATGGCTCTTCCCGCATGCATAGCACCGCTGTACGTCACCACATGAAACCTGATGAAACTCGTTTTTTCGGCTAGACTTTCCCTGAAGGTGAACCGAATAGCCTGAAAACTGGGAAAATCAATGCGTCCACATCCAGAGCCGAAGCGCACGCAGCGAGAGATGTTCCAGGTTGATCTGGAGGTCGGAACGCCTGGCGCGCTCGACCTCGATTCAAGGCTATTTTTTCCATCGACTCTCGCTCATTTTTCATGGATACGAAGGATACGAAAACTCCGGGGAATCTCGTTTCTTGTGTAGACTAGGGAGAAGACAGGGACGGAATGGACGGCAGGTAAGTCCGTACGCTCTCTTGCTTTGCACCTAAATCACAGAAAATGCGAGTTTTCGTAGGCGGGCGTAAATCGAGTTCGAATCCCTCCGCCCCGACCATTATCAACTTATTGAAAATGAGCCTCTTAGGCCGTATTCGTTTTGAAATCAGCAAGTTCCATGTCTCCATACAATTCCATGGCGTCTATGGAATCTATACTGTATAACCAATTCTATACAAAAACGGTACCAGTGGTACCACCCCCAATTCTCTTAGAAATGGCCCTGTTCTGCGCTAGACGGACGCGCGCCTGATCGCGGTAACGCGAAAAGCAGAACGTTTGTCAGCGCTCGGCAACAGAATTACCTCATGCCTCGCCCAGCGCCCGTCTCTGAAGCGTCCGACTCCGGGCGAGATTCCACTCAACCTATTGGATGGATTTGGCTGCATGTTTCCCCGGCGCATTTAACTTAGCGGGAACGCCCCTCTATACTTTGGTTGGTTCTCTCGGTTTTGTTCGGTGGTTGTCGGACTTAACTTCAGCGTGCTACGGTTCGCGGGATTAGGTCGTAGCCGTGCTACTGAGACGACCGTTCCAGATCCATCATCGGGCATAGAGGCTCTAATGGCAACGGCGCCTTCATGCGGATGCCGACGGATCGTCGTCAAGGAGATCAGGCTAACGACCGTATTTCTTGACCTTGGCTTCGCTTGATTGCACTGGAGCGTCCAGCAGCGGCTCCTTTTCTTTCTTCAAAGTCTTGTCGAGGAAGGCCCGCGTGTAGGACTCGATCAGGCGCAGGTTATGGAGTGCCTGTTCCGTTTCAGATTGATGGCCGCCTGCGGCAAGCAGGCGGTAATCACTGAAGCTGCCGTGTAAGAGGCCTGCTGATTTCAATAAAACGTCATAACTACCGAAAGGACAGAGCTTGAACTCTGTATCTTTGGTCTTCAGGAAGTCGTTGTACTGCTCTGGTGAAAATGGCATCCGCTCGCCGGTGTGCTCGACTTCGAGCAAGAGGACCGGCTGCTGAAATCTCTTCTTATCGGGAAACTCGGGAAAGGCAGAGATCGGTGGCAACTCCCCATCGAGGCTGATGCAGGCGCGGAAGCGCGCATCGAGCTGGCAAGCTCGCGCTGCATAGGACCCTCCTGCAGAGTGGCCCATGGCGGCCAACCGTGACAGATCGAGCCTTCCTCCAAGAGGAAAGTCTTTTCGACCTTTCGAATTCAGCGTTGTGAGCTCGTTCAAGACAAAGAGAACATCACCGGCACCTTGGGCGAAGTTCAGTCCCGCTGATGCCATCATGCGCTGCATGCGCTTTTCGGGCGAGAGACCTTCAGGAGTCGGGTCATTGCGTTGGGGAGCGACCTTACCATCCGGAAACAGGACGGCAAAGCTCGTATAAGTGTGTTCGATCGCCACCACTACATATCCGTGGCTCACCAGATCTTCGATTAAGGACGTGTATTCAAATCCCGAACCGCCCAGACCATGCGATAAGATGACTACGGGAAAAGCCCGAGGGGATGTGGCGGCGGGGGCATTCTCCTCGGCATGCGACTTGAGCTCGCCGTTGAGTATCTGTGGCCAGATTGGACCGAATTCGTCCTGCACGAGAGAATGAGCCTCTGGATTGGCGTCGATCTGCTTCGCTCCAGGCAGGTATATACCGGAGCTATCCGAAGTTTTTCTCGACGTGGGGTACCAGAGGTAGACCATGAGGGCTCGGGGAGCATTGGGCGCGTCAGGTGCCACCGGATCAATGGAGTAGGCACTGGGACGCGATGCATCAATCCATTCGTAGCCAACCCTTCCAATTCCAAATGGGCCTGAAGGATTGGGTAACTTAACATTCGACGCTCGTATGTCAGCAGTTGGAGAATTCTGCGAAACGGTCGGTGTTGCAATCGTTTGCCCATAGATATCAGGAATCGAGCAAGTAAGGGTTGCGAGCGCCAGGGCGCATCGAAATGCTTTTTGGTTCATAATGGTTCTCAATTCTTCCTCCCCCACCTATTATTGTTGTTTTGCGAGAGTAGTCGCGGCGAGCGTGCCGCCCAGACCCATGGTTTCGATGGCGCTGCTGGGGACGATGACCATGGCGCCCTTTTCGCGGATGGCTTCATAAAGCATGTTCATGCCGCGCAGATGCAGAGCGCCGGGGTTGTCGTTGTCATCGCTAAAGCGCATTTCTACGCTGGACAACTCTGGAAACGTGCTTTGGGCTGCTGGCAACAATTGACGTGTGAGTGGCCCTCGAACGCCGCCCTACGGGTGCATAATCCACCAAAGCAGACCGGATGTAACGATCATCGAAGTCAGAACGATCAAGACTGGGCGCATCACGCGGCGATCTTCTGTGGTCGGTATCATGATCTGCGGCGAGTTCGTCGTTTGGAAGCTGACAGCATGATCCACCGCAGTCGTCTCCACGGACTGGGTACTGCGATCGCGGAATCTATCCGGTAGACGCAAAGCCGGAAACCACCCGTCGGGTTTCAGAACTGTGAACCAACCGGCAGACCGCACGCTAAATTCTCGGTGAGTTAACGAACGCCTACTCTTCATAGCTTCCTCCTGATTCCGTGCTTTAGAAAGCACTCTGAGTCACTTCTGCTAATGCTCCGCTCGTATTGCCTCGATAGGATCGATAGCGAAAACTCGTGTGGTAGCCGACCATGCGGCGCCGACAGCAATAAGGAGCAGAAAGAGCGATGGGAGGACGAATGTCATCACGCCCGACACATTGATGCCCACAAAAAGATGTTGAAGGAAATGTCCACATCCGGCAGCCCCAGCAATCCCGGCAAGGAGGCCGAAGGCGACCGGAATAGTGCCTTGGCGCAAGATCAGCGTTCGGATCTGCTGCATCGATGCTCCGAGCGCTATGCGCACACCCAACTCGTGTTCGCGCTGGGTAATCGCGCGTGCGGATGTGCTGTACACACCCGCCACGGCAATCAAGAGAGCGAGGGCCGCGAGGAAGAGCACTGAAGTCGTGTAAAACCTTGGGCGTTCCATTGTTTCGCTCAAACTCTGATCGAGCGTCTTGACCTCATAGACAGGCACACTTCGATCTAGATCGACGACAGCATCCCGACACTGTGACAGGTAGTGGCGCGGATCTCCGCTCACACTCGCCACAAACGTTAAAGCTGACGGGGGTTCTTCCTCGACTGGCCAGTAGGCCTGGGGTCCTCCCTCGTATTCCGGCCCAGCCATGCGAACCGTACTGACAATGCCTGCCACGAGGTATGGCCGGGATGTCCAAGGTGCGATGATTCTCCGACCAACGATGTTCGGACCGAAGCCTGATTCCCGTACGAAGGCCTCGTTCACGATCACAGGCGGTACCGGCGAGTTGCTGAGGTCAAATCCGAAATCTCTTCCGGCAATGAGTTGGCTGCCCATGGCTCTGAAATAACCCGGCATCGACCCGTTCAGCACGACTCCCGAAACCTTTGGACCAGACTCCATTTGTATCGTGCCAGCCATAAGCACACTGTTCGAAAGGGGTAGATAGTTAACTGCGCCAACTGCTTTTACGCCTGGTATTGATCGCAGACGTTCTTCGACCGCGGAGTAGTATTGCCACTTGGCGCCCCCTACTTGATACCTCGTGCCTTCAAGAGAAACCTTCAGAGTGACAGCGTTGGCAGGTTGGAATCCGAGATCGGTATGGACCAATCGAAGGAACGCCGATCCAATAGTGAACGAGCTCACCAAGAGAGTAAGCGTGAATGCCACTTGCAGGCCGACCAAGACCGAACGCAAACTGCCTGTCACCGGCTCGCTGGTGCCGAAATGCATACGCGCGACTTGTGTCGAAGGCTGGATGCGGCCAATCAGCCATGTCGGCATGATTCCGAATGCGAAGCCTGTAATCAGAGCTAGGCCGATTGCAAAACACAGAACATGCCAGTCCAGTAAGGTGTAATCCTGCGTCGCTAGTTGCGCGGGCATCACCGCGCCGGCGACTCGAGCGACAAGCAAGGCAACGATCATGCCAAGGGCGGCTCCTGACATAGTGAGCGCGGTCGCTTCTACTGTCAGTTGTTGGATAAGCCGTGATCGGCTCGCCCCCAGAGCCGAGCGCAACGCGAGTTCCCTATGCCTCTCCGCGGTGCGCGATAGCAACAATTGCGCTACGTTGGCTAAAGCTGTCAATAGAACCAGAAGAACTACCGAGGAAAGGATCAGAACAGACGCACGGACCTGTGAGGAAAGTTGATCTCTCAGCCCGATCAACTCCGGAGTAGAACCGTTATCCGGTCGAAAGCTCTTGGGGTTTACGTGAGCAACATCAGCTTTGAATTCTTGACGTGCTTGACTGATCGTGATCCCGGACCTCAAGCGGCCGATGGTTTGCCATACGAACGCGCCGTGTTTGGGGATTACCTCAAAATCGAAAACAGTAGGTGCCCATACATCAATATTGCCTGGATAGTCGAAGCGCGACGGAGCGACGCCGATGATGGTGAGAGCTGCCCCATCCAAATGAGCAACGGAGCCGATTACGGATGGATTGCCGCCATATGCTTGCTGCCATAAGCGATGACTAATCACGATCACATGGTTCTTACCCGTCCGATCTTCTTCCGGGACAAATGTGCGGCCAAGATCGGCTTGCACGTCAAGCAAGGAAAACAGATTTGCAGAGGTCTCTGTGACTCGAACTCGCAAAGCATCGCGGCCCGAGTTCAGGTTCATTTCAGATATCGAGAATGTCGCCGCGTTTTCCAAGTAAGAATTGTGATCGCGCCACTCCGCAAAATTGGCGTGACCACTTCCCGCTGAAAAGGGCGAAAAACGTAGCTCCACCAATCGTGATGCATCCCCGAAAGGCAGCGTTCGAAGAAGCAGCGCACTGGTAACGCTGAAGACCCCGGTACTCGCCCCGATCGCCAAAGCCAGCGTGCCGATGGCAATGGTGGCACTCATGGGCCGTCGGCAGTAGACCCTCAGTGCAAACCGCAAGTCCTGACCAAGCTCTCGAACCAGTTCCTGCGGTGCAGAGACGGCAATATCGAAAAGAGCGTGCGTCCATAACCCAATGTTTTCTTTCCATCCCTGTGCATCACGCTGTTCGTCACGAAACTGACGCTCCATAGCTCCTTCGTATTCCTGGCGAAAGCTCGCCGGATAGAGCCGCAGCAATTTTCGGTACAGTTTCGTAACATCAATCATGTCTACCTCACACGGGATCGGGAATCCCAAGACGTACTTCTGCCAGTTGCAGGAGAGCCCGCAACCGTGCGACTTCGGCGCGAACAACGCGACGGCCCAAAGGGGTGATTCTGTAATAGCGACGGCGTTCGTCGTCAAGATGTGGATCGGGCCGCTCGTCTGATTCCACAATCAGATCTTGTTCCAGCATTTTGTTGATGGCTCCATAGAGTGCGCCCGAACCTAGATTGATTCGCTTGTCGGTTCGCTGCAGAATCTCGCGTTTCAGCGCATATCCATGTCGTTCCCCTTCTGTGAGAGAAAGGAGCATATGGAACACCGGGAGAGATAGCGGGAGAAGTTCACCAACATCTCTAATTGAGCTTGCCATAGTATGTCACATCCTGACACAGTATGACGGGGCGCAAAGTCCCTTGTCAAGTCCAAGTCCCAAAATGGGCCTTCGCGGCGATTTTGCGAGTGAGCGTACTTAGCACTTCCGCTGCAGAACAGACTGGAGACATGGTTTACAGCGGAGCGCGACGGCTACGAATATTCAGCATTTGGGCACACACGACGATGTTGTATGCCCTGGAAAGAGATTCGGATCATGGATCAACGCCTGTAGTTTTTATCGAGTTATCAGAAGGAAGAGATGTCGGTAGCGGACCTGTGCCGCGCCTGTGGGATCTCGCGTCCAACAGCCTACCGTTGGATCAACCGCTATAACGAGACGGGGCCGGAGGGACTCGTGGAGTCGAGCTGATCACACCGGAGCTTTATAGAGTCTTCTTTCGAGACATGGAGATCGGAGAACTCAATTCCGAAGAGCTGCGCGAAGAGTGGTCTGAGCCCGTCAATGAGTGACTCGGCCTAGTTCGCAACAGTCGAGATTTCGCGGTACGAGGATTAGTAAAGCTGGGGCGACTTGAACGAACTGCGACTTTATGGCGCCTACGGGATGGATGGTCAGCGTTCGGGCGCCATGCTCTCGATCTCATCTCTGTTGCAACCTCGGAGTCGCTGGCAAACCTTTTCGGGAACGCGAGCCGAATGCCTTCTCGATGAGCGCATTGGGCTGTGTGCGCCAGTTGAGCTTTCGCTGCCCAGAAGTCAGCAAACACAATGTGCCTTATCGGAACGACTTCGCACCTGTGTTTGGATGAGTGGTGGCCCGGACCCTCGTTGGGGCCCCGCGACGTGCTGGAAAAAGTAAAACCGGCCGCCGTGCGTGTTCTTTATATCGACCACCTGTTTGCGCGCATGCAGCGTCTCAATACATACGAAGCAAAGACGAACGCCAGGACGAGAATCGGATCGAATTTATCCCAGGCACCGCCACCGCCATTCAGCCGTGAATAGAACGCGAGTAAAAGATTGATCGTGAGACCGGCATAAACCCACTCGGTCAATCGAGGCACATTGGGAATCAGAAGGCCCACGCCACCAAGGATGTGGGTCACGCCAAGCAGAGGGATGATATAGAGCGGGTATCCGAGTTGCTGATTGGCAATCCTCCATTCAGCGGGATCGTGAATTAGATATAACCTTCCGAAGTATACAAAGCTGACGACGACAAGGCCGGTTATCGCCATCGCGGATATTTGAGTTGCTCGACCTGCCCGCGCGGGTTTATCTGTTGTGTGTCTAGTTTTCATATTAAAAGTCATCCTCCTTCTTGCGGCTCGATCTTTCTTGACGTTAGCGCCGCAGTTCCCAAGGAACTGCGGCTGAATCTGCTTGCCCCGGACTTATACCTTGACGGCGTCCTTTGCAGCCGCAAACACATCGCGTGCGGACGTTGTACCCGCTACCTGCTCCGTACCCGTGACTCCGAGGTCCATCCATCCCGCGTTAACGCTGTCAAACATTTCTTCGGCAGGCCCAGTGTGGCCCTTCGGGACGCCGAACTGCTCGAAAGCTTCAGCCCACCCAGCACGCGGGACTGCAAAAGCTTTCACGTCGAGTTTCAGGACCTCACCCAATTGTGCGGCCACTTCATCCGCGCTTACCATCGAACCCAGCTCGATGACGCGACGCCCTGACCACGCCGGCCCGGTCAGAAGCGTTGCCACCTCTGCGCCGATGTCGTCTGACGCGACCATTGTCGATTTCCGGTTTGTCGGATTGTAGAAGACCGGTAATGTTCCGCCTTGAGCGGCCTGCAAGCCGAACAGAAAGTTTTCGAAGAAGCCCCCAGCGCGCACAAATGCGACCGGAGACGACAAGTTCCAAAAACCTTGCTCCAGGAGTGCTAAGGCCGTGATCATCCCTATCCCACTTGTTCGATTCGCGCCCATCGACGAGAGCGCTACTACCCGCGGGGGCACTACCTTGGTCAGCGCCTCGACATAGTTCGCAATCACGGCCTTTGCTTCTCTGTAATCAGGCGACGGCGCCCATTCAGCCGGCAACATAACAAACGCGCCCTCAACATCTTTGAGCGCCGCCGCGATGGCTGCCGCATCGTTCCAATCTCCATCCACCAACTCCACGCCCTGGTCTGCCCACTTCGCCGCTTTCTCGCGATTGCGCACAAGGGCTCGCACCTCTTTGCGTTGCTTCAACAGATGCCGCGCCGTGGCGCCGCCAACCTTTCCAGTAATGCCCATGACTAAATACATGATTGTTTTCTCCTTGTTAGAACGAAAGTGATGCTCCGATGCGAACGCCAGAGCTAGTGAGTTGCGCAGCTAGCACTCCGCTAGTCCTGTGCGTTTCCACAGTGATCTGTCGCATGAATCGTTACAGGCCTTTATATTGCCGATCGGATCGCCTCGATGAGCGAGGTGGTTGATCCTCGCGGAGGCTTTGCTATGTGGTCGTCACCGTCACGGCCTGCCGCACATACTGACTGCTTTCCAGTTCCTTCACCATGAATGCCGCAAGATCGGCACGCGCAATCTTGTGCGCCTTCTTCCCGCCCTCCGTGCTCAGCACCCTGGCAACGCCGGTCTTTTCACCGTCGGTCAACATCGGCGGCCGCACCAGCGTTCAGTCCAGGTTGCTGCCTTCGATCTCGGCCTCCATGCCCGCCTTGTCTACCAGCAGACCCCTCAGGAACGTCCTCATGAGCAGGTGCTCGTTGAAAAAGCCGGCGTTCTTGACGCTCTCGCCCGCGCCAACCACCGAAATCTTCAGCAATCGCGGTACGCCATTGCGCCGCATCGCGCCCACAATATTGTGTGCCGCGCTCGTTTCCATCGTCGTCACTTTCCACGGCGTCTTGCCGCCCAGCGCGTCGATCACCGCATCCTGTCCGGCTACCGCAGCGTCGACCGCATCCGCGTCCAGCACGTCGCCCGCAACAACTCTCACGTTCGCCTTCTTGTACTGCGCGGCACCGCGCACGAAAGCCGTCACCTTATGTCCGGCCGCCAGGGCCTCATCTACAAGCGCTTCTCCGCTCCTGCCCGCTGCTCCTATCACTAGAACTTTCATCGCTTCCTCCTTTTGCTTCGTATTTGGCCGCCCATGAAAATGAGCGATCTGCCTATTAGAGGACCAGTGTAACCATTGGTTGCAAAATAATCAGTGGTTCTATATCCAATGGTTATAAATAAACAATCGGTCGCAAAAATCGTCAAAAGGAACTAAGCTATTGAAGTGACATCCACATCGCCAAGTCGCCGGGTAGAGCGCAAGGAGAAGTTGAGGAACGAGATCCTTGCAGCGGCAGGTAAAATGTTCGCCGATCGCGGTTACGAAGCCGTGACGCTTCGTGAGATCGCGAAAGAGATCGGCTATACGCACGCCGTGATCTACCAGCATTTCCCGGACAAATCACACATTCTTGCTGAGTTGAGCCGCGAGACGATCGGGCTGATGATTCAGAACTTCGACGCGATCGCCGCCAAACATCTTGCACCGAAAGAGCGCCTTTTTGCGACTTCGCGCGGCTTGATTCAATTCTGCGTTGCCCATCCACAGCAGTTCCGCAACGTCTTCTTCGGGCCGGAGAACCGAAACGGCGTCCGCGCTGGACAATACATCAACGACCTTGGCGCGCCGTTGTTCGAACGTTTTGTGCAGCTCTTTTTCGAGGTCGCCAAGGCTGAAGGATTGCCCAATAGGCATGACACAGTGATAGCCCACACCTGGTGGTTTTCGATCTTTGGCCTCGCCATGCTCTTTGTTATCCAAGGGGTTGTGCCTGATTTGTCGGATCAGACTCTTGTGATGGAGCAGACGATCGCAACGCTTTGGGCGGGAGTTAAGGCTGTTCCGCGATTGCCTAAGAGCGTAATCACTAAGCGATCTGGCCGATCCAGTGCTTCAAAGCATGAATAGCTTCCGACTACTGAGCAGTCGTTGGAGGTATGTCTGTGGATTACCGGGAATCAACCGCTTTTCCAAGGCCTAAGCCCTTCGGGTGAACGGGAGAGTTCTCGTTTTACGCCAAATCACCAAACCGCGTTTCCACCGCCGCAGTTCTGGAAAAGTGGTTTGCCCTGAAGTCAACAGGTGACATTCGAAGCGTCTGGATCGCCGAACACTGGCGACATTTGGGTTGGTTGCTTCGGCGGGCATTCATGGTCTGATCTGTCTATCTCACAAATCAAAATGCACCCTAAACCTTCGGGATATTGCTGGTGCGAGGGGTTCCGCGAGCGATACAAAGAATCCCCGTGGCGCCGATGAGTTTTGACCGCCCCGCCGGTTTTACCCAGTAGAGAGGAATGAAATGAAGGATCAATCAAGAACCAAAATGAATACGATGGATGAATTGAAAGTACCCGCGCCGATATTTATTGGCAGATGGACGCCCAAGATCTTGTTTTCGCTTGAGAGGAAGCCGTATCGGCACGGCGAACTGCGCCGTTTCCTCGGTGACGTTTCCCAGCGAATGCTTACCAGAACTCTTCGCAATCTCGAGTCGACTGGATTAATCAACAGGCGCGTGGCTGGATCGAAGGCCATTGCTGTTGAGTACTCCCTCACCAAAGCAGGAAAAACTATTATCGCGCCACTTCGAGGCATGTGCCGTTGGGCAAAGCGGTATGGCAGGGTGGTCAATGCAGACTTGCACCTTCCGGCAAGAACAAGCGAGACCAGTTAGCAGGTCCAAGGCACATCGGTGTTCCTACTTGTACGTGGATCGAAGAACTGATAGGGTGCATTTAATCAGGCCGGCGCAAGAGGTTGTGAAGCCGGTGCCCAATGATCCCCGGGACCAGACCAGCGCGCTGAAGGCTTTGTTGATCACCCCGCCGCCGCAAGCCGCTCAAAGCAAATACCTTCGTTGATGTTCCCTCGCGTTCCAACCCTGTCCTCTGCGAGGGCTCGATCGACCATTCCTGCATGAGTATCCGGCGCCCCCCCAAAAAAGAGTTTGCCAAGCACCGATGAGTTTTGAGACCCCCGCCGGTTTTACCCATTAGAGAGGCAAGATCGGGCCGGCCAAGGTCAGCCCCAAAAGGAGATCAATATGAACATCGTAGGGAAAACAGTTTTGATCACGGGCGCCAACCGCGGCATCGGCCGCGCCCTCCTTACCGAAGCGCTTGGGCGCGGAGCGAAGAGAGTCTACGCGGGTACCCTACTCCGATCGGGCAGCAGACGGAAATAACAGGATGGCAAGCTGTCTATTATCTTGTGGACGGGACCAAAAACCCAACAGGGCCGGCTTTCCCCACTCCCTTCCAAAAAACACTTTGTTACGGACAACTCAAGTCGGTAACTCAATTTATGATTCCCACTATGAGCGCCACTTGCAGCGGGTTATAGCAGGTTCAGATTGGGTTGGAAGCGACGATTTCACTTAATCAGGATTCTTTTCCGATCACGCGAAGGGAGCGAACCATGGGAACGCGACGCTCGACCAAATCATGGCGATTGAGGATGGCATGAGCGGTACCCTATTTCGGGCACGAACTACAGCGATGCGATTTGTCTCGCTTCTGTTCGCGCTCGAATGGGTTTGGTTTGTAATTTCCCCCACCTTAAGCGTCTGTTCGGCCCAAGCCGCGCAGGCGCCTACCATTCGAGTTGAAGATCGAGAGGTGGTTTTGCCTGTAGAGGTGGTCGAAGAGAAAATGGACCCAAAGGGATTGCTGATCGGACCAGGCAACACAGAGCTCCCAGTTTCTATCGCTCACAGCACCGAGATCACAGGACTCTCGGCAGATTCATTTCACATATTTGAGGATGGGTTAGAGCGAGGGATCAAGCATCTCAGCTTCGAGGAGAATTTTGAATGGGAAGTAAATGACAACGTCGGTCATCACGGGGAGTATTCCTGTACGCCGGCAGGGATTTGGGGTGCGCCGGACGAGGAAGAAATCAAGGGACTAGCCCCACTTAGCCACGAGCAGTTTGAGCGCGGTAATACGCGTGAGTTCCATACTTATCTCCTCACGTATGTCCCTCCACCCTCGCCTGAGGGCTCCTGTCATCAGATCTTGGTCCGCGTCGACCGCAAGCGCGCCAAAGTTTTTGCACCGAATCAGTACTGCAATACGAGAGACCCGCTATCAGACCCACTGCGGGGCACGGGTCTTGGAAACAGACTATTGAAGGATGGAGATTCCCGGCAGCCCGGCACTCTACCTTTATCGGTTCAGGCAGTCACGTTGCCCGGACTATCTTCAACCTGTTGCCGGATCAGCATCTCGAGTCAAATACCTGGGAGCTTATTGAAACGCACTTGGCAAGGGGCGCATTTGGAAACATCTATCGCGATATTGGGGCTGCTTTACAAAGATAACGAGGTCGTATCCCGTTTTAGCGATATCGCCTGCTCTCCTCCAATTAGCGACTTCGGCTACAACGGCCCCGTTCCCCCGAACGAGAGGAAAATCCCTTCACCCATTTCCGAAATCCGGGGGTTCTGGGAGAATCTGGTCATTCCAACTTCGTATCGAACACAACTGGAAGTTCCGGCTGGCAATTACCGCTTGGAACTTGCACTCACGGACGGAGAGGCATTTGGGCGGGCGGAGGTCTCCACCACGGTTGAGGACTCTAGGAAAGACGCGCTTGGAATTAGCGATATTGCTCTTTCCAAGAGATACCGTCAAGCATTCGTTGAGCCTCGCGCTCCGACGCAGGCTCCTCAATACGTCCCGCTCATTTTCGATGGTCAGGAATTCACGCCCACAGGTGACACGCATTTCAAAAGGGGCGAGCAGTTCATGACGTACGTCGAGATTTACTCTTCGCAACTGGCGCATACTCCCCCGCCCGAATTCTTTCTGGAAATGAAAGTGACAGACACAAAGACTGGAGAACTGCGAATCGGCACTGGGCGCCGCACCGTGGTTCCCTCTGGCAAATCCGGCACCACCATTCCGGTCGTGTGGACGATCCAAATCGACAAACTCCCTCCCTCCACCTACTGCCTCGAAGCCCAAGCCTCTGACTCCGTCGGTAACAAAACTACTTGGCGAGTCGCTTCCTTCACGATTGACTGAGTTCAGGACCCGCGCTAGTTATGTTCACAAGGCACACGAGGCTTCAAAATGTCGACGCAAGGCAGTAGATTCCTCGCACCACTCTCCCTCGCCATCGGTCTTTGCCAGCCGAGTGCTCATGCGCAGGACCTTTCTGCAAGCGATCTCCTCAAGAAGATCGATCAGACTTACCGACAGGTTTCGAGTTTCAGTGTAGCCGCAGAGAAAAAGGTCGACCTCGATACTGATACGACCTTGCAAGGAATATACGATCGGCCCGAAAGCCGGGTGGGTCCTTCTCATGACTCTTACGACATCCAAGTCACCTTGATGGCTTCGAAGTCGAAGTCGAAAGCGAAGCTCCTGCTAGTAAGCGGCAAGAAGGAAATCGTCGTGGTTAGTGATGGCAAACTCGTTTGGACTTTGATGCCCGCTCAACACACTTACACAGAAGCTACCGCAATTACTTCGAACACGCCGTCGCCTGTGTACCTTCGGATGGAAAGCAACGACATATCGGGCGTGTACCTTCTTCTGAAGTACGGTTCTATGGATACCGGTCGTTTTCGGAGGATTTCTAGTTCAGAGTTTTCTGCAAAGCTGGAACGTCCGGAAACACTAAATGTGGGCAAAGACAAAAAGGAGTGCTATGTCCTGACGATGCAAATGCCCGGAGGAGCCGATAAACAAAAACTCTGGGTCGATAAGGCAGAGTTCATTGTCTGGAAGAGCGTGGATACGACCCGGAGGCCCACGGCTGATCCGGGAATCATCCTTCAGACAACTGTAACGCTGAGACTGGAGCAATTGGCACTGAACCCGTCTTTGGACGACAATAATTTTGTTTTCACACCGCCAGACAAAGCTAAGAAAGTCGATTTGTTGAAGATCTCGGGCAGAAATCCCTTCTAGTTTTCAAAATTCGCTTCGGATTTATGGAAGACGATCAGGTTTCCCTTGGCCAGGTTCGTGCTACGCCGAGACTCCGCTGAACTTCTGAATGGTTCGCGGACGAGCGGCGAGAGCATCGAAAAACAACGCTTTCTGATGATCGCTAGCACCTACCGTCGCAAATAGCCGTGAGCCTCACTGGCCAGCATGAGTTACAAGCATAAACTGGCCATCCTGGCCAATTTATGGTTGCAGTGACATCCTGTGTCACTACAGGCATAAATTGGCCGGACCTCCAATCATAAGTTGGCCGAAATTGGCGGGTTTCAGTGGAACCCGCCTGCTAAAGTCTGGACTTTCCAAGGACAAGTTGGCCGCGAGTTCCGTTTTCCAAGCAAAATGTGGCCGCGGGTGCTGAATCGCCCTATGCAGCAAGTACCATGCAATCAAGCGCAGTCGCATGAGATTTGGACAGCCCGCTGAAGTCTCCTCCGCCGCGTGCCACTGGACCGCATGAATTACAACCATAAGCTGGCCATTCTGGCCAATTTATGGTTGTAGTGACATCATGTCTCATGCCGCTGCGGGCGCCTCCATGTACGCGGACATGCGGTGGAAAATGTCGTCGGCGCTCGGACCTTGAGCGAAGTCTGCCGCCTCGCGGCTGCGCAACAGGCCATCCATTTCGGCCACGATGTTGGCGGCATCGGCGGCCGTCGTGACACGCAGTAGGTCATGCTTCTTCAGGTCCTGAGCGGAGTAGTTGCACAGCCGTTCTTTGACCTGATCCGCAAAGCGGTTCAGGTCCGTGTCGCCGTTGACGTTGAGCCTCGGCAGGATCCCCCTCAACTCGTAACCTGCGACAAGCGCCCCGTTGGTGCGCACCATAATGTTGTCCCCAAGGGGGAGATCGCGCAGAGGCAGCAACTCGCACACTGCCGGTACTTTGAGCCTTCTATCGTGTTCTGCTTGGGTCACCGGCATAGCTAAGGTCTCCCTCTTGAGTTCCATCCACCTCGATACGCAATTGATGCTCCACGATCCGTGCGAGTGGAGCGATCTCCTCATGAAAGCGCGCCGCGAAGATGACGCATGCGAACGTGACGCGTGCCGCTTCCGCGTCGAGAATCGCGACGACCGTCCCGCTTCTCTGCGTCGTGATCGATGCCTGCATCTTCATTCCTCCTCTTCGACCACGTAAGGTTGAGTCAGTTCCGAATCTCGTTCAAGCGCGCACCAGGCCTTCGGAGCAAAGAATGAACGCACGAGGTCGGTGAGATATCCCCGGGGCCTCCCATACTTGAACAAAATCAGGAACGGCACAGCCAACGCCGGCACGATGAACTCCATGAAGACGTTCAGAGGAATTCCAAACACATGCGCATTCCCATTCACGAAGTGAGCAAGGAGGTTCATCACTGCCGCCAATGCGAGCACTAATACTACTGTGTTATAAGCGTTGAACTCCGCAGAAGGGACATCGGCAGAGTTTGCGGAGCAGGGAGCGCGCCAGGATAATGCGTAGGCTAGCGATGGAGTGTGGGTTATGCCGCTCCGGGCGAATGCGACCCTCTTGGCTGGAAGCGGGGCGGGAGTTCGGGGGCTGGTAGTCCAAGATGGCCGCTGCGGGCCGAGGGGGAAAAACGGCACCGCTCGGCTACCAGGAAGCCGTAAGCGGCGATGGAGAGCGTGGCGTGGTGGTGAAAGCCGCGCCAGCCGCGGCCTTCAAAGTGGCCCAAGCCGAGTTCCTGTTTCAGTTCCTGATAGTCGCGTTCGATGATCCAGCGTTGTTTGGCCAGCGCGGCCAGATTGCGCAGCTTGCTGTTTTCCGCCAGATTGGACATCCAGTATTTAGTCGGTTCGTCTTCCCCACGGGGCCACTCGATCAAGAGCCATTCCAGTTCTCGCGGCTGGTGGAGTTTGTGATCGCGATGCGCGGCGCGGATGCGCACTGCGGCAAAACGGGAGCGCAAGGGATGGCGCGAGCCTTCTCGCCACGTCACGGTCTTCCATGCCTTGGCCGGCAAGTTCAGCGCCAGTTGTTTTGCCGATACAGGCGCATGCTCCGCATCGCGGCGTAAACGGTTGGCCGGCCGGCCGCGACCGGAATATTTTGGCGCCGAGAGCGGTTCGATTCCCGGAGGCCAGACGGTGGTGGTGCTCTGGACGCCCAACACATAGCTCAACTGGAGCCCGGCCACCGCCTGACGAAAGCCCGTGTCGTTGCCGTAAGCCGGGTCAGCCAGCACCGTGCCCTGGGGAACACTGTCGGTCATGGCCTGGCGGATCTGTCCCAGCGCAATCTCCAGCTTGGTCTCGAACAGAACATCCTTGGGAATCCTGGCCTGTTGCCTGTGCTCGGCGTCGTTGGCCCAGGCCTCGGGCAGATACAGGCGGTAGGCAATGGGCAGACTAGCGTTCCAGGTGGCCGCAGACAGGCTGACGGCCACCTGGCAGTTGTCCTGCTTGCCGGTCTGTCCGCAATACTGCCGCGCTACTCCGACGGAATGAGTTCCCTTTTTCGGAAGCCCGGTGTCATCGACGATCCAAGCTACAACTGGGTCGCTTCTCGTCATCGCCGCTAGCGCATAGTTGCGTGTGCAGCCCAACAGGGCCGCGTCGCTCCAGCTAGCATCGGCCACCACATGGTGCAGCGACTGGTGCATACGACGTACGTTGTCCGGGGCCAGACGCGCCGCCATCGGTTCGACCGACTTGCGCTCCCCGGGAAGCAACAAGCCGGTGCAATACAACTTCAACGGAACAGCACGATCCACGTGCCCTGCCGCTTCCGCAAGACGGTCAAGATAGCTCGTCAGCCGTTGCTGCCGGGCATTTGAACCTCCAGCCTTGGCGCTCATGCAGCCAAGATACAACCATGCTTGCCTGCATATACCGGAATATTCGCACGCAGGTATCTAGTTTATAACACAGTAGTACTAGAATGA
>CAVPWH010000002.1:0-265968 GCA_963709415.1 uncultured Acidobacteriaceae bacterium
GGTGTCCACTTAAGAATAGGTGGACACCTAAAGCTACGGCACAGCATCGGTCAAGAGGGAATCTTCAAACGCTTACTAAAAGCCTCATCAGGCGATGCTCCCGGCTGTGTGCGATTGAGCATGGTCACCCAGAAGATTCTCCAACTCAGGATGAATAGAATTGCAATGAGGTTTACAAGCCGCTCGGCCGTTCTCAGCTTCGCTTCTTCCGCTCTGCATCCGGACTTCAGGACTTTGTGGAAGGTCTCGATCTTCCATCTCTGCGCGTACCAATCAAGTTTCTCAGCAGCTTCCTGACGCGTGCGCACTGGCAGATCGGTAAGCAGTTTCCAGTCGATCTTCTCGCGAACTTTCGGAGAATCTCTCTCGCTGGCGTGTATCGCCGTGAGGATCAGTTCCGGATAGTATTTCTGCTTGCCGACGGGTGGGCGGACAAGCATGCGTCGACAGCGAATTTCAAGAACTGCAGTAGAAACCTCCCCTTGCTTGTTCCGCACCCGAACACGATGCAGTCCCCGAACTGGAGCCTGTTTCATTGCATCGCGAACCGTATGTTCGCCATCTCCGGCCCGCCGATCGACGCAGGTGCGCTCAAGAAAATTGGTGCCCAGATGCTGGGCCAGACAGAACAGTCCGTAGATGTCGCTCTCCCGATCTCCGATGTGCACACAGCGTCCAGGGTCTGCCAGCAATTCCGTGGACCGTCTCAGGTTCTCCAGCCAGCGAATGCTCTCTTTCTTCTCGATCGGCACACGCGTCGGATTAACCCGTCGCTTCAGCGAATTCGCGCCGTGAAACTTGTCTCGGTTCCAGAATTTGATCGCTGCCAGACCCAATGGCAGCCCTTCGCGGATTGCTACCAAACTGGAGTGCATCAGAATGCCGCAACTGGTGTAAAGCCCTGCACGCCCTTTGTGGCCAGCAGGTATCTTCTTCAGGATTCCGATCGATGCGGTATCTTCATGCCGATAGGACAACTCCGTCGTGTCGTGAAGAACCAGGAGGGGGAAGCCACGGCTAGCGGAAAATCTTTCGCGCGTGCAGGCAAAATGACCGACGAGAATATTGGATTCACTAATTCGTTCGTTGCCAAAGAAGCGGTAGGCGGCCTTGGTGTTGGCCCAGTCCTGACATGCCCATGGAGTGGTAGCACCTACTCTATGCGACAACTGCTCCAAGAGTTGTCGCAGCCGCCTGCCTTGCCGAACATCCTCAAACTCGCATCCCACCACTTCATTGTCTGTCCATTCTTCCGACCGGAAATCCGCAGACGACTCCCGGCATTGCATACCTTGAACCTGTCGCAGTGCCCTCATGGCAATCACTTCGCCATACATCGTCCTCACAGCGTAAGTATCTGACTTGAAGCAGAATACAATCGATCAATAACTAACCAAACCCGCTCCTAATACTACTGTGTTATAAACATGATACCCCCGCTTCGGTTTTTGTGGCGGTGGAATTTGTTGGGTAGTACGTTGATGGAATGAGTCCTCGCCAACTGGATTTTTCGCGTCAAGGGGAGCGTCTCCAGGTCTATCTGGATGCACTGACAGAAGCCGCCGGACATGCTGATCGCGTGGTTCCTATCGAGAACTATACGAAGGGGCTCATGCTGCCGATCGAGCGCAAGAGCGTGGTGCCGATGGCGGCACGTCTGGCTCCGGGCAACGTGCGCCAGATGCATCAGTCGTTGCATCATGTCGTTGCCGATGCAGCTTGGAGCGATGACGCGCTTCTGAGGCAAGTTCGCAGCCAAGTGCTTCCCGCCATGACGCAGAAACATGCACTGGCGGCCTGGATTGTGGATGACACGGGATTCCCCAAGAAGGGTACCCATTCGGTTGGAGTCACCCGTCAGTACTGCGGGCAGTTGGGCAAGCAGGACAACTGCCGAGTGGCGGTGAGTGTGTCGCTTGCCACCGAAGAGGCAAGTATTCCCGCGGCGTACCGTCTCTATCTTCCCGAGGTATGGGCAAACGACAAGGAGCGGCGCAAGGAAGCCGGAGTACCCAAGGAGATAAGTTTCCAGACCAAGCCAGATATTGCGCTTGAGCAGATCCGTTCGCTGGTTAAAGACGATGTGCCACGTGGCGTGGTGCTGGCTGACGCCGCCTACGGCGACGATAGTGGGTTTCGCGAAGGACTTGTATCACTGGGGCTTTGCTATGCGGTTGGCATCAAGTCCTCGACCACGCTTTGGCCCCCGGGCATCATGCCGCTGCCGCCCCGTCCGAAGGGAAAAATGGGCCGCCCGCCGCGGCTATTGCGGAGGGACGAACAACATCAGCCACTCTCTGCCAAAGACCTTGCCTTCAGCCTGAGTACTACTGACTTGCGCAAGGTGAGCTGGCGTGAGGGAACACGCGGCATGATGCGTTCACGCTTTGCCGCCGTTCGTGTTCGCGTGGCCCATCGCGACTACTGGCGCAAAGAACCGCATCCCGAGCAATGGCTGTTGATCGAGTGGCCGGCGACAGAGAAGGAACCAACAAAATACTGGTTGTCGAATCTAGATGCATCGATCACTCTGCTCAAATTGGTTGCCATTGCCAAACTACGCTGGCGCATCGAGCGCGACTACGAAGAACTGAAGCAAGAACTCGGCCTGGGACATTTCGAAGGCCGCAATTGGCGTGGGTTTCATCATCACGCAACCCTGTCGATTGCAGCCTATGGCTTCCTGGTTCTTGAGCGGTGCCTTTCCCCCCCTCAGCCAACTCGAAGCCAGTCGAAGCGGCAAACATCCAGGTTCAAATACCCCCAATGCAATCCGACTACACGCCCCGCGGCGCTACCCGTGAGAACAGAACGGCATAATCCTCAATCCATCGCCACTCTGCGACGCCAGATCGCAACCCACCTCGCCCGCTCGCTGCCTCGTTGTCCGTGCTGTCTTCGCGGATGCTTATAACACAGTAGTACTAATTGTGGGTAATTGAAAGGAACTCAGGACGCTACCATGGCTGCAGCGCTGATGGGGAGCAAGCTAGCCCGACTTTCTCTATAAACCGCGAATGAAGGCCATTTTCGGAGATTTCGGAAATATTGAAAATTGATGAAGCAGCCCCCCTTGTTTCCTTCGCCGCGCTGCGGATGGGAGGCGAAATTGTGTTGCAGTTCCGCCTTTTTGACTTTGAAAACGGAAATCAAAGGACTTAATCTTCGCTTTCAACCTATTTCGCAAAAGCCGGCTAAAGGATCAGCGACATGAGTCTTGCCAGAAATAATCTAAAAGCCGCCATTATTCATTATGCGATAGCATATGCAGTGGTGGGATTTTTCCAGATATCAACTCTCCACCTGCTTGGGCAAAAGTTGCCACTGGCATGTAAGCAGTCTCAGCACGATTCCGCCGGCCCCGCGTTGGCCTGCGATTCCACAACCGTGGACTCTGCATATATCCCGGTCGACAGTTGGATCTATCCGGCAGTGATACGACTCTATGCCTTGGGCTATGCGAGCAACGTCTACATGGGGATGCGTCCGTGGACGCGCGCAAGCGTTAGTCACATGCTGGAAGAAACCAGCGCGCAGATCGAAGACGCGGAATTGTATGGGGATTCAACAGCAGGCGAGGCGCAGAAGCTCTACTCGGCGCTTATTCGGGAGCTGCATACCGAGACCCAATCTCCATGCGCGACAAGCAGAGTCCACGCAACCATCGAGTCGTCATACTCGGTGCTGCGCGCCATCAGCGGAACGCCGCTCCAGGACAGCTTTCATCTCGGGTCGACGGTGATCAACGACTACGGCCGACCGTTTGAAAACGGGTTCAATAACTATTCCGGCCTGAGCGGATATGCGTCGGCAGGCCGGTTCCTGCTCTACGTGCGAGGCGAATTTCAGGCTGCACCGTCAGCGGCGGGTTACTCCACCAGTCTGGCGCAGACTCTTTCCACGGTGGACGAAGTTCCCTTCATCAATGCGAATTCTGGCCTCCCTTACGATCAGGCGACAATCCCGCTTGGACCAATTGCGGCGACCTCTGCTGGGAGGCTACTGGAGGCCTACGCCTCAGTCCACTTGCTCAACCATGAAGTATCCGTTGGCAAGCAGGACGAATGGCTGGGCCCTGCCCAAGGCGCAGCTATGGCATATTCAAACAACGCCGAGAACATCTATGCCTTCCACATTGATCGTATCGAACCGTTGCGAGTTCCCGGCCTTTCCCAAGTTCTAGGTCCGGTTCGCTATGAGTTCTTGGTGGGGTCTCTCAAGGGGCACACCGATCCTAACGATCCTTGGGTACATCTCGAAAAGATCAGCTTCAGACCAACGCGTGACTTCGAGTTCGGATTTGAGCGCACTGTAATCTGGGGCGGCAAGGGGCATGAGCCAGTCAATCTTCACACTTTTCTAAGAAGCTTTTTCAGCTTTGACTCTGTCAGTGTCGCAACGAAATATAGTGCTCAAGATCCCGGTGCCCGCTTCGGCGCATTCGATTTCAGCTACCGCTTACCCTTCCCGCACAACTGGCTCATACTCTACACCGACATGGAAGCACATGACGCAGTCAGTCCGCTCTTCAAGCCTTTGCACGGTACCTATAGGCCGGGGATCTACCTGTCCCATTTTCCGCACATCCCCAAACTGGATCTCCGCGTCGAAGGCGTCGAACACCGATTCTTCCCATCCGAGCAGCATTGGCGGCCGCTATCAATATTGGGAGTCGATCCAAGTGCAGGGCTACACAAACAAGGGTCAACTATTCGGCGACTGGATTGGCCGGGAAGATAAGGGCGGCCAGTTATGGGCCACTTATCACCTGAGCGGCAATGAGTGGATTCAGATTGGATTGCGCAATCAGAAAGCCTCGAAAGACTTCATCCCAGGGGGCACCACCTTGAACGATCTAAACCTCATGCTGGTAAAGCGCCTGAGCCCAGACTTGGAAATCAAGGGTAACTTCACATATGAACGGTATAAAGCCCCCATCTATCTGCCGGGCACCCAAACAGTAACTAACACTTCTATCCAGCTCACCTGGTTCCCTGGCCGTAAGGTCGTCTTCTAGAGAAGAATGAAAACTACATCTCGCAGTTCTATATTGCCAGCCTTGAGTCGCTGAGAGTCGGCGGAGAGACGAAAAAGACATCGTCTAAATGCCAGGAAACCCTGGGCCGCCATCAATCAGATCGCAGATGGTGAAAGCCTCCTCGAGCACTGACCTTTGCATGGTGCCAAGCCAAGTTCCTGCTTCAATTCTTCGGAGTCGCTCTCGAAGCGCCGGCGCAGTTTCGCGGCAGCGGCGAGCTTGCGTTTTTCGATCGATGCCAGGCACTCGATACCCTGGGCTTCTTCCGCGCGGTCGGCATTCCGTCCTCACCCGCGTTGTGGGTGCCTGGCGCCAGGTCGCCTCCGCCCCAGCACTGCGGCTGAAACCACCGATCCGCTTGAGACGATGCCGCTTGTCATCCGTGTAGTACAGTCGTGGCGGAAGTAGAGGCGCCATCTGGCGCTCCAATCAGGCTCAATGGAAAATGTTCATTTTCGCTTAGCTTCTCCTCGACATCCGAGAGTTACTGCTTGATCTTTATGTAGACTTGGTGGTGTATGTTGTCGTTTAAGCGTCTATCCGATGCAGGTCTCTCACTGTTGCTGATCATACTGTTTTCACCCGTGCTTGTGGTGGTTACGTTGCTGGTAAAGATGACTTCGGAGGGGCCAGTATTTCACTGCTCCAAGCGCGTCGGAAAGAACAACAGATTGTTTCTAATGCCGAAGTTTCGCACTATGCGAATGGAGACTCCGCAGATAGCATCGCATCTGTTGTCGGAGCCGACAGCTTATATGACGCCGGTGGGCAACTTTCTGCGGCAGACAAAGCTGGATGAGTTGCCTCAACTATTCAGCATTCTGACGGGCAACATGACTTTCGTAGGGCCAAGGCCGGCTCTCTACAACCAGTTGGATCTTATTGCGCTTCGGACCGAGCGATGCATTCACGCACTGGTTCCGGGGCTTACCGGTTGGGCACAAGTCAATGCACCTGACGATATGCCAATTTCTGCTAAAGTGCAGCTTGATTTCGAGTACCTGAAACGACGATCACTCAAATTCGATCTCCTGATCATCGGGGCAACCATAGTCAAGGTTTTAAAGTGCGGGGGTATGCGGCATTGAAAGAAATGGGAATTGGATAAAGAATACCTACAATTTGCTCATAATCATCGATATTTTGTCGCCCACATCATGGCGACTCCCGTTGGCGCGAGAGGCGTCTGAGAAGTTTGAAATTCCTGAAGCGGGGCGACTCTCAAAATTTCGTCAGTTTAAACACCGCGAGAGAATATTTGAAACCTGGGGAGTGGGTCATAATGATGGAGAGACTTTGGCAGCGATGTCTGCCTGCCGACTCCCCGCAGAACATCAAAAAGATGGTCCAGCTACTTGGCAGAATGGATCCAAATAGCCCCCTTTGACCCCTCCAGACGCTCCTATCCGCCCACAGCGGCCCTATTCTCCACCAGCAACTTGCAAATGCAAACAGCGACTGAACCTGGAATTCAAATAAAAAACAAACCCCACCAAAATTGATGGGGTTCGTTTGCAGTCTGAGCCCCGGCCTAGGCCGGGGCTTTTTCATGCAGATAATATTCAACTACATCGCAGCCACGAAATTCGGAACCATCTCTGGGCCGTTCGCCCGGAGCAACTCGGTCGTCCGCGCAGCCATCTCGGTGTACATCGCCGCAGCCCGCGACACATTCATGCTGATGCTTTCGTTGACCTGGCTGAATGCATACTTGCCCAATGCCGTCAGGACGCAAACTCGAATCTGCATCGCGTCGCTGCGCAGGTTCGCAAGCATTTCCCTGTCAACGGAATCGCTGTTGCGGGCCGCGTAGTCGGCCATTTCCAGCATTACGCGGGCGTTCTCATAAATCGTCCAAAGACCACGAGCTCCGCGGATGAGCTGCCACTGCTCTTCCGGGGTTACTTTCAGGTCACCATTCCATATGGACTGATCGCCGAGCCTTCGCGTGCAGCTGTCCAGTCGCAACCGGGCCACCAGCGAATCCCACGACCGCGCATTCCTCCGTCGCAAACCCGACTTGAATCTATAAAGGCAGAATGCGATAACCGCAATTGCTGCGATCTGGAGCAAAGGCAGAATCATCGTTCCTCCTCAGGCCGGGAGACACACTCTTCCAGGGAGTCCCGCCGTACGAGCCGTTCGCAGCACAGACGAATTCTTCTGAGACTGCTGACCTACGTACGTTAAGAGGTAGAACCAATTGGGTCAATGACACTTTTAGGGCAGGAGCAACTGCGCCGAATCCCGCTGCTCCCGTTTCCTCAATAGCAGCCGTTTCAATCCCGGTTATATGATTGAGAAAGATGAGAGGAGCAGAGGCAGATTCGACAAGTTTTGAGGGAGGTGTCGCATCGATTGTCATACAAAATGAACCCATGGGGACAGCATTTTTCTCCCCCTAAAATCTCGGGTCCACTGGTCGCAAAAAAGCCAGTTCTCCAATGTTTCCAACCATTTGCGCGGTAACCCAAGGGCCTTGAGAGCGCTTTGGAAGATCCCCAGGGGCCTCCCGCGGGCTTGATCCCAGGCCCATTCATCCGCAACCCATTTGGCAACGATTCAACGTGGAAATTTTCACTCTCCATACTAAGAACCTCCTCTCATCCCCTGATCCGCAATCAAAAGAAAAGGACGATTCGATGACCGATATTGATTCCGAAGAACTTGAACAGCAGTTTGCAAGCGATAACTACGCGGGTGTCTGTCCTGAAGCGTGGCGCGCCAGCCAAGCCGCCAATCGAGGCCACGTAACGTCCTATGGTGACGATCCCTGGACGGCGAAGGCCTCCGATGCCTTTCGGGACCTCTTTGAGACCGAGTGTGAAGTCTACTTCGTCTTCAACGGCACCGCCGCCAACTCGCTGGCGCTGGCCTCGCTGTGTCAGTCCTATCATGGAGTCATCTGCTGCGATCAGTCGCATGTTGAAACCGATGAGTGCGGCGCGCCCGAGTTCTTCTCAAACGGTTCAAAACTGCTCGTTGCTCCAAGCGCAGACGGCAAGCTCACTCCGGAATCCATTCGGGAACTCGCCACTAAGCGCCAGGATATTCATTACCCCAAGCCGCGGGCTGTTACTCTTACTCAATCCACCGAGACCGGCCGTGTCTATTCGCTGGCGGAGCTTGGTGCAATCTCGGATGAATGTAAGGCTCACGGGCTTTCTCTGCACATGGATGGCGCGCGCTTTGCCAACGCTTGCGCTAGCCTGGGTTGCCGTCCGGCCGAAATAACTTGGAAGAGCGGCGTCGATGTCCTCTGCTTCGGCGGCACCAAGAACGGAATGGCGGTGGGAGAAGCCGTACTGTTTTTCGATCGCAACCTGGCCGCCGATTTTGATTACCGGTGCAAGCAAGCCGGACAGTTGGCTTCCAAAATGCGCTTCCTTTCTGCTCCGTGGGTGGGAATGCTGGAGAGCGGTGCATGGCTGCGCAATGCCTCCCACGCCAACCATTGCGCCCGTCACTTCGCTGCCCAACTCGAAGGCGTTCCAGGCGTGCGCCTTGCCGGCCCGGTCGAGGCCAACGCGGTATTTCTTGAAGCAACGGAAGATTTGCTGAGCCGGATTCGCCGGCGCGGATGGAGGTTCTACACCTTTATCGGCGGCGCTGCGCGCTTCATGTTTGCGTGGGATACTGACCTTGCACGCGTCGATCAGTTCAGCCGCGATCTCAAAGAATGCGCCTTGCAAGCTCAACAAGCATGAACGCTGCGGAGATCTCAGCCGGCCCCCCATCGCGAACATAGGACGCCATGAAAGCCGCCGCACGCGAATTGCTATGTGACTTCAATATCGACTAACAAGGAACAGCAGCGCAGATAGGTCGCTATCATGGGATCCGATCGCCAGGACTATGACCTCATCGTCTTCTGTGTCGAGATTACACTCGCGTTATTTATGACCGAAAATCAAACCCTTACGTCAGCATTCCAGCACATTCGGAATTGATAGAGTGACTTTCGATAACTCCATTCGCCCAGGTTATTCGACCTTTTCATTTGCAAATTGAAATACAAGCGTCTATCGTATCCTGTGGCGAGTGGCCTATTGTGTACTGCGCTCTGGCTTAGCCCCGCAAAGGTTGAATGGTTCGCCCTGATGAACGGAGGAATTATGGGAGTATCGGATATTCTGGCATCCGTCGATCGTGAGATCGCCTTGCTGAAGCAGGTGCGTGCGCTTCTGACCGGCACAGCCGCGGCAGCGCCAAAAAAGAAGGTAGGAAGGCCTAAGAAGACAGCGGCGGTAGTCACGCCCGCAGTTAAGAAACCCGCGAAGAAGATTGCAAAAAAGAAGAAGAGAATCCTATCGCCTGAAGGCCGGAAACGCATCGCCGAGGCAGTCAAACGCCGCTGGGATGCGCAGAGAAAAGCCGCCGCCGCAAAGTAACTCTTGCCGTCATTCGATTCGCGCCTGTGTGGAGCGCCACCGGCGCCGGCACTCGAACTAACTTCCGGCTGATGAGCCAGGCAGCATGCCTGCGCAGACGCGCGGCCCAATCGAACCGTGGCAACCAGCTCATAAGTCTGAATATCGAGATTTCAATCGCAATCTTCGCTAGCTTAGTTTTCTGTCCCGGTCGCCGCACTTATTCCTTCCAGCCAAACTCTCATCGCTGCGGAGTCACCCATTGGCCCAAGCGGGCCGAGCTGAAGACGGCCTCAATCACGGCCATGTTCCCGATCGAATCTTCAAGCGGCACTGGCACCTCCGTTCCCTCACGCACCGCCCTTGCGAAAGCCTCGCCTTGCATTGTGTACTGATCGCATGCCGGAAAAGTCTCGGTAGTAATACCGCCTCCCATCAGATCGCCATTGCTGTCGATGAAAAGGCGAGTGGGTCGATCCGGAAGAGCGTTGAAGGGAATCTCCAACTCGATCCGGCCGCGCGTCCCAAAAAAGTGCATTCGCTGGTAGGGAATCAACTGCGTGCTGCACGTAAAAATCGAGTGGCCGCCTGCAAACTCGAGAATTCCCGAGGCCAGCCGATCGATCTGCATCTCGGGATCGTGGTCGAGGGTCGCGACCACACGCGTGGGCTCCTGTCTGAATGCGTAGCGAGAAGCGTGAATTAAATAACATCCTATGTCGTAAACTCCGCCTCCGCCGCTCTCCACCTTGTTCCGGATGTTATCCGGGTTCACGTTGAAGTAACTGAAGAAACCGGAAATTGAGCGCAACTCCCCGATGCGCCCTTCATCAAGCAGTTCGCGCAAGCGGATCCACTGCCGATAACTGCGAATCATGAATGCTTCGGAGATCTTTACCCCGGTCCGTGCGCGAACCTCGAGCAACGTCTTGGCCTCGGCCACGGTCAGGCTGATCGGCTTCTCGCACAAGACGTGCTTACCGGCTTCCGCGGCTCTAATCGTCCATGGAACATGAAACTGATTCGGCAGCGGATTGTAAATGGCGTCGACATTGGGGTCTGCGAGAAGCTCCTCATACGAGCCATAGGCGGTGGGAATCCCAAGAGCGTCCGCCGCCTGGCGTGCTTTCTCCAGATCACGCGACGCGATCGCGACAACGGTTGTGTTTTCGCCCCGCTGCATGGCAGGGAGCACTTTCTTAAGACCGATATTTGCGGTGCTGAGAACTCCCCAGCGAAGCTTGGCAGGCATAGGAAAATAATACAGCCGGGAATCGACCGTAGAGTTACTCCAACTTTAATGCCGGCCAACCAGCCTCATCGCATCGCGTGCGCTCGAAGCGACAAGCAGCAGCCGCCGGTTCTCCGCCTTCAGAAATCCCGCCGCCACTGTGGAATCGAGAAACGTGAGCAGCCCGTCCCAATAACCTGCCGTATTGATCAGAATGCACGGCTTGTCATGCAGCCCGAGTTGCGCCCATGTAACTGCCTCCATCAACTCGTCCAGCGTGCCATAGCCGCCAGGAAGCGCAAGAAACGCATCGGCCAGCTCCGCCATGCGGGCCTTCCGTTCGTGCATCGTGGGAACCATCTCAAGCGCACTCAAGCCAACATGGGCAATCTCCTTTCCGGCCAGCACCTCGGGCAAAACGCCAATTACCTCCGCACCTCCAGCCAGCGCTGCATCGGCAACCGCTCCCATCAGCCCCACATTGGCTCCGCCATATACAAGTCCGAGTCCGGCTTCGGCAATTGCCTTGCCAAGCGCCGTCGCCTCGGCAAGAAATGCGGGGTCGCGTCCATCTGCAGACCCGCAGTAAACAGCTACACGCTGAATCAACGTTGTCATTGTGCCTCTAGAATAGCGCTGTGACGCACCGCTTTTGCGAGCCGTCTCGACATCAATTCCGCGATCGAATCCTTCCCCACCTCCAGTCGTCAGAGCCTCCGCAACCCAAAAACGATACACTGGATTAAGGACCCTTCCCGCCTGGACTTTCGCATTGCAGCCGCTCCTCTCCAATCTGAATCCCGAGCAACGAGCCGCAGTCGAGGCCACCGAGGGCCCCTTGCTCATTCTTGCTGGGGCCGGTTCCGGCAAAACCCGCGTCATCACCAGCCGCATCGCCTGGCTCATCCAGGAGAAGGGCATCGCGCCCGACTCGATTCTCGCCGTAACCTTCACCAACAAGGCCGCCAGCGAGATGAGCGAACGCGTAGACAAACTGCTGGGCCACGCCTCGCTGGCCAAGCCGCTGATCGCGACCTTCCACTCTCTTTGCGTGCGCCTGCTGCGCCGCGATATCGAAGCTCTCAAAGTGGGCAACGACGGCCTCACCCGCTCCTTTGCCATCTTTGACGAGAACGACCAGCAAGGCATCGTCAAACAGATCATGCGCCGCATGGGTCTGGATACAAAGCAGCTCACCCCGCGCACTGTTCTCGGCCGCATCTCATGGGCCAAAAACCACATGGTCGATCCGCAGGAGTACTATCTCGCGTCGAAGGATCCCAACAGCGAGCGCATTGCCCACATCTTCAAGGGCTATCAGGCCGAGTTGCTAAAGAACAACGCCCTCGACTTCGACGACCTCCTCCTTGAAGCTGTCCGCCTGCTCAAGGTTTCCAGCGAAGCCCGCCTGCGCTACCAGCGCCGCTATCGCTACCTGCTCGTCGACGAGTACCAGGACACCAATCGCCCGCAGTACGAATTGATGAAGCTCCTGGCCGGCGAGCAGAAGAACGTCTGCGCCGTAGGCGACGAAGATCAGAGCATCTATTCCTGGCGCGGCGCCGACATCCGCAACATCCTCGAGTTTGAAAAGGACTTTCCCAACGCCCACATCGTTCGCCTCGAACAGAACTATCGATCGACGCAAATCATTCTCGAGGCCGCCGGTGCAGTCGTTGCCAACAACATCCGCCGCAAGGGCAAGAAGCTCTGGACCGACCGCCAGGGTGGAAGCCTCATCGGCTATTACGAGGCGCCCGACGGCGAAAACGAAGCTCTCTTCATCGCCGATCGCATTCAGACTTTCCTGCGCCAACAGGCAAACTCATCTGAAACGCCAACCCCCGAAGCGGCCGGACATTGCGCGGTGTTGTATCGGACCAACTCGCAGTCGCGCCTCGTTGAGGAGGCTCTGCGCCGCTACAACATCAGCTACACCATGGTGGGCGGCTTCAGCTTTTACGAGCGCGCCGAGATCAAGGACATGCTTGGCTATCTGCGCATGGTGCGCAACCCGCATGACTCAATGGCGCTCCAGCGCGTCATCAACACACCGGCGCGCGGCATCGGCAAAACCACGCTCGAAACCCTCGAGCGGCTCGCCCTTGAAACCGGCCAATCCACCTGGGACGCTCTCGGCTCCGCCATCTCCAACCGCCTCATCCCCTCGCGCGCGCTCATGGCCATCGAGCAGTTTCGCCAGCTCATTCTCGATGCCCAGGCCATGATGGACCCCGACTTCGCCGGCAAGCTTTCCGGCGACACAGCGCAGGACGAAGACGCCGATACCGGATTCGAATACGGCGCTACGACTACCGGATCCGTCAGCCCCGACGCTGCCAGCGCCGACTCTGCGACCAACTTCGACTTCGGCGGCAGCAAAGATCAGATTCCGCTGCTCGACTCTTCGAACTTCTCTCCGCTTGCGGCCCAGCCCAAACGCCCATTCCTCGTCATGCCAAAGAAGAAGACCGAGATGGAATCCGAATCAGAATTGAAATCGGAAGAGGACTCCGAACAGAAGCCAGCCTTCAGAGCCCCTGGCGACGCCGCCACCCTGCCGGAACTGATCCGCTTCCTCATCGACCGCACCGGATACATCAAGGCTCTTGAAACCGAGGGTTCGCCGGAAGCCTTCAGTCGCATTGAAAACCTGAAGGAACTTGCCAACGCCGCTCATGACGCTGAAGTCCGCGGAGAAACCCTGGCCGAATTCCTCGATCACGCCGCCCTGGCCTCTGATACCGATCAGTACGATCCCAACTCCCGCGTCACGCTCATGACCCTGCACGCCGCCAAGGGTCTCGAGTTCCCGCTCGTCTTTCTTGCCGGCCTTGAAGAGGGTCTCTTCCCGCACTCGCGCACGCTCTCCAATCCCGAGGAGCTTGAAGAGGAGCGCCGCCTCTGCTACGTCGGCATGACCCGCGCCATGAACTCGCTCGTCCTCACCCGCGCGCACTATCGCCGCCGCTACGGAAACGATGCTCCTGAAATGAGCATTCCCTCGCGCTTTCTTGAAGAGGTTCCCAGCCAGTTGATTGAAAACCTGGGCGGACGCAGCCCCGCGTGGAGCACGCCTGCCTACGGTGCGGGATACGGTGCGGGACGCCGCCGCTCCCCTTCCCACCCCAACGAATTCGAGGGCCAGCATTACAACTACGAGGATGAGAGCCAGGAAGCCTACAACCCAGCAGCCCCAGCCCGAAAGGGCTCTGCCTCAAAGCCCTTTGTGGCTTCATGGATGACAGCGAAGACCCCCTCGGCCGGCCATCAAATGAGTCCAAAGAGTAAAAGCGCGGAAGCGCCGTCGCCACTGCCGGCCAAGCCGGATTCAATCGACAACATCGCGCGTTTCTTCGGTGGCAAACCCGGCATTCTCAAACCTGGCGCGCTGCGCCCGTCCGGCAATGGAGATTCCAGCACCCGCACGGCGCCGCGGGCCTGAAGAAGGGCCAGCGCGTGCGCCACTCCAAGTATGGCGAAGGCACAGTATTGATGCGCGAAGGTGACGGAGATGACGCCAAGCTCACCGTGCTCTTCAATAACCACGGCATGAAGAAGCTGATGGAAAAGTTCGCCAATCTCCAGAAGATCTAAGCTGCATCGGCATATGCAAAATGCTCACGGCTGCTTAAAGCATGTTTCAAAAACGCGCCTTGTGACAGTCGTCCACCGGCGTTGCCGACCCACGAGGGGATGAAACTTCGGGTGCCCCATCCATCGAGCGTCTTTTGCTCGATGGGTGGGAGACCACAAATCCCAACCGCCTGCCAGCGGGTCTCTTCATGTACCTTGCTGTTTCCTTGTAGGGCATGATTTCACAGGCTGCTGAAAAACTCTCGTGGAATCTGGAAAAGTGACAGTCGTCCACCGTCGTTGCCGACCCACGATGGGATGAAACTTCGGGTGCCCCATCCATCGAGCGTCTTTTGCTCGATGGGTGGGAGGCCACAAATCCCAACCGCCTGCCATCGGGTCTCTCCATCTACCTTGCTGTTTCTTTGTAGGGCACGACTTTAGTCGTGCCGAAAGGACCCAGAAAAGACGAGGGCTTTAGCCCCTGCGGGAATGCAGCCGAGATGGGTTGGCCTAGTTTTGAATCACGTTCTGAGCGAATTTCCTCCCCGGCGGGTATTGCCCACAGAACCTTCTACAATATCTGCTGCCGCCATTCGTCTTCAGAATTGGATGGATGGGTGAGCCAAGTGAGCGTCCTCGCGATGATCGAGCAAGACCGGCAAATCTCCGAAGTGATCGCGAAAGAACGCCCGCGGCTGCGCAACTTCATCCGCAGGCGAGTGCCGGACGAGGCCGACGTCGAGGATCTCCTCCAGGAGGTCTTCTACGAACTGGTCGAAGCCTACCGCCTGCTGAAGCCGATTGACTACGTCACCGGCTGGCTCTTTCAGGTTGCCCGCAACCGCATCACCGACCTCTTTCGCAAGAAGAAGCCGGAGACCTTTGCGGATGTTGCGATTCAAGACGAAGACGGCGAGCTTGCTGCGGATTGAAGATCTGCTGCCCTCCCCGGATGCCGGGCCGGAAGCGCTCTACCTCCGCCAAATGCTCTTCGACGAGTTGGAACATGCGCTCAGCGAACTGCCGCGGGAACAACGGGAAGTCTTCATCGCGCATGAACTCGAGGGGCGCAGCTTTAAAGAGCTGGCAAAAGAAAGCGGCGTCAACGTGAACACGCTGCTGGCGCGCAAGCGCTATGCGGTGCTCCATCTCCGCCGGCGATTACAGGAAATCTACGATGAGTTTTTGAGGAAATGAGGAAATACAAATGAGAAGGAAATGGATCTTTTTTGTTGCCCCGCCCGCGATTGTCCTCTTCGTCGCACTCTTCGGCGAAGTGGTAATGCACCTCTGGAACTGGCTGTTGCCGGCGCTATTCGGCTGGCACACCATCGGCTTCTGGCAGGCTCTCGGACTGCTCGTGCTTTGCCGCATCCTGTTCGGCGGCTTCGGCAACCACGGGTCCGGCCACTCCAGAATGCAGCGTCGCTGGGCCGAACGCTGGGAAAAGATGTCGCCTGAAGAACGCGAGAAGTTCCGTCATGGAATGCGTGGCCGTTGCGGCGGCTTCCAACCTCCGGCCAGTGAGGCCGGCGAGCAGGCCTGACAACACCATGGCCGAAAGAATCCTGCAGCTCGGAGGAGCCATGAGCGACGGTCGCGAAGAGCGCGAGGAACGCGAAAAGCGGCGCGAGCGCGAAGAGCAGGAGGATCGCGAAGATCGATTGAACCGCGACCTCAACGATCAATGGAAGCCCGAGAAGGGCGGCTCGTGACACAGCGCTGAAGAAATCCTTCAAGCGATGCGAAAATTCCCCAGGGGATCGATGTATGGCCTGAACGCCATCCACCGATCCTTTTTTTTGCCGCCTTCCGCAGCACCCTTCAGGGCATCTGCATCTTCTCTGTTCTATCTTGACTCGTGCGCTTTCTAAGTACCAACGTGGTCATGCAGCGATAGTCCTGAACGATCGTCGTCTTGAGAGGGTCGACGAGTACAGCATCCAACTCATCCACCAACTCGAGAAGCATCTCCTCATCCACAAGGAACCATTCCGATCCATCTCCCACGCGAAAGATATTGGCGCGCAAACGTTCAAAATCCATTCCGATTCTCGATCCCAGCCGGCAGAACAGCATCCCGCCAGGGCGCAATACGCGCCAAAGCTCTGCAAACTGCGCACGGAAGTGGCTTTCGTCCCTCGAAAAGTGGAGCACGGCGTTGCACAAAACCACGTCCGCAACTCCATCTGGAAATGGCATCTGCTCGATCTGCCCGACGCGAAAGTTCTCCTTCGGCAATCCAGTTGAGAGCGAATCCGAAAGCTTGCGCACATGATCGACGGCCTCGGCATCCGCGTCGAGCGCGAAAACCTCGCAGCCCTCGCGGAGCAAGTAAACCAGGTTGCGCCCGTATCCGCATCCGGCATCGAGCACACGCATGCCCTTGGCGATATTTCCGCGCAGAATCTGATCGAAGACATATATATCAATCTGCCCGAACTGTTCCTGAACGGTTAGCGGCACGCTGCCTCCGAAAAATGATTTGTACCCTACGGCTACGGTTGGCTTGGCGTAGTCGATGATTGCGAGTTATCGCTCCCGCTATCGAGATTCGTGACGTGGACACTGGCCTGAGTTTCGGGAACACTGCCGTCGTTGACCTGAACTGTGAGCGGCCTGCCGAGAATAAGTATGCGCTGCACAGCCTTGCTGCGGCCGGGCACCACAACGCGCTGCGTTACGGAGCTCGTATACGATTTCACCGTGACAGGAACCTCCGCCGAAGCATACCCGGAGTTCGAGATGTTCACCGCAACCAGCCAGTTGCCGGCCTGGGCCTGCGAAGGGAAAACGCTGTCAATCGTCAGATCGGGCAATCCCTTGTCCGCATCCACCCAATCGGCAAAAAACCATGAGAGATCGCGCCGCGCACTGGCCTGCTCCAAAAGTTTTTCAAACGTCCCAGGCCCCTGGTCGCGCAGATAGCCAACGCTAGTATCCTCCGCCGGATTGTATGCGCGCAGCGCGGCAGACAGTGCCGCATCGCCGGCCACGTCGCGAAGCATCCAGAATGCATAAGTGGCCTTCGTGCGGTAATAGATCGGCGAAATGGCGAGCGCAAGAGGCTGACCGGAACTCACGCCGGGGCTTGCCGGCTCCGCGAGCGCAAGCGCGGGTCGCGCAGCCTCAAGCTCTTCAAGCGCGCGCTCGCGCCCGTCAGCCGCCGCGGACTTCGCCACCCACAGTGTCCCCATAAAATGCGCAACTCCCTCCGAGAGCCATGCCCGCGGAGACTGCATCCATGCATGCGTGAGCGCGTGCGCAAGCACGTCCTGCAACTTTTCCGGCGGGCCCTCGCGTATCGACGTAGCCAGCATGGCGCCCGTTTCAAATGGCGCGTCGTCCGGGTCCGGCAAGTCGAGAATTGTCAATTGCGATCGTGGCCGCTCACCAAGCCAGCCCTGCAAAAACGGCGTCACAATTGCCGCAGCCGCACTCCACGATTCCACTGCGGGCTCGTCGATCGGCAGCGTCCAGAGCGTGGTGTTGGCAGCCTCATGCGCCGCGCGTGAGGCAACAAAAAGACTCGGAGCCTCAAAGCCCAGAACCGAATTGTCCACCGTAGCCGTGGCAACGCCGTCAATCTCCTCGCCCACGCTGTCGACACTCGTAACGGTCAGCGGCAGCGGGATGACCGTTGATCAGATGCCACCGTCGGCGCCTGTCCGTGCGGAAACTCGACCGTTAGCCGCAGGCGGAATTGCGCGCCCGTCCATGCGCAGCTTGTGTTCCCCCATCTCGTCGAAGACCCGTGCGCCGTCGCCAAGAATCACCGGCACGCTCGAAACCGGATACCATGCCACGTTGCCGAAACCGCGCAGTCCGGTAAATGGCACGCCGATCCCATCCCAGTCCGAGTGCAGCGCAACGTCGTTCGGAGTTCCAATTGTCAGCAGCCGCTCCGCCGACTGCGCGATCGCGCCCGAATACGTTACATCGATTTGGATACTCTCTCCCGGCCCAAGCGGAGTGCCCAGCGGCACGGCGGCCTCGTGCAACTGCCCCGTGTGGTCCACGTCGGAGTTCAGTGTAGCCACCTGAAAATTCACGTCCCGGCCGAGAACGCGAATCCGCTCCCAATTCAGCGAAGACGAAATTTGCAGCGGGATCTGCGCCAGCGCGGATTTGCCATCGTTGCGAACCGTAACCAGCGCGCGGACCGCGATCTGCTGCGCGGCAGTGTGAAGGTGCACGTCCATGTCATACGCGATGAATGTCACCGCCTGCCGCTCGCCGTCGTCGGCGGTCGGGGCGTTCACCATCCGCGGCGTCGGCTGTTGCGCGGCTGGGCCGGTCTTGGTAGTGGTCTCGCCATTCTCGTCGGTCGAGCGCGAAAAGATAACCTGGCCTCCCGGCCGCGATTCCTGCTGCGGCGCGGTCTGCGTCGCAGGTGGCGGAGGATCGTGGCTCTGTCCCAGCAAGGAAACTCCCGCAACCGCCGCCGTCACGGACAAAAATGCAGTCCGCGCAATCGAAAACTTCATGAGCCCAGGCCTTTCTGTTTGCGCTGTTTTGGCGTGGCTGCTGCGCCTGCCAATGCGTCCCCTGCCTTGCCCGAAGCCAATGCGCCGCTGGCGGAACGCCTCGTACAGCACCACCGCTCCCGCTGTTGAAACGTTCAGCGAGCTCACGCCGCCGGCCATCGGAATGCGCAGCAGGTGGTCGCACGTGCGGCGCACCAACTCATGAAGTCCCGCGCCTTCCCGGCCCAGCACCAGCACGCAGTTGCCGGAGAAATCGAAGCCGTCGTAATCCGTGGTTCCGCGTTCGTCCAGCCCGATGATCCACAGGTTATGCCGCTTCAGATCTTCAAGCGCCCGCACCAGGTTCACCACGCGCGCAATGCGAAGATGTTCTGCCGCGCCCGCGCTCGCCTTCACCGCCACCGCGCTCAGCGGCGCTGACCGGCGTTCGGTAAGCACCACTCCATCCACCCCCGCGCCATCGGCCACGCGCAGCAGCGCGCCAAGGTTCTGCGGATCTTCAACGCCATCGAGAGCCAGCAGCATCCGCGCCCCGCCTGCCTTTGCCGCCGCTCCCGGCTCGAACAGGTCTTCGATTGAGAGCGATTCCTGTGGCCGCACGAACGCGACAATGCCCTGGTGCGTCGGACTCTGGGCCACCAGGGTCAACTGCTCGCGCGATTCCTGTCGCACGCGGACCCCCGCCTCCCGGCACTGCGCCAGCAGGCGCTCCATGCGCGGATCGTCTCGCTCCCGAGCCACCATCACGTGGTCAAAGCGGCGCCGCCCGGCCTTCAGAGCCTCTTCCACCGGATGCAGACCGTACAAAACTTCCATAAGGGATAGTGTAGAAGATCGACGCTGACCTGCGAGGCCCAGGAAGCGGGCTCCTGGTTGCCCGATTGGCGAATATTCAGCGGCGACTTTATGCGGGAATCTGCGGTGTGCGGCGCCCGCCTTCTCGTAAAAGCAGACGGCTGGATTCTGTTTAAGCACCTACACCCCGTCCATCCGGAGTACTTCACGGACCTCCGCTCCGCCCATGCGAGTGGAAATACTGTCGAGACTTTCCTCCCGCCTCAAACGCTCAGCAGCATCACCGCCGCCAGCGCCAGCGCCATTCCCGCCATCTGTCGCCGCGTTGGCCGCTCATGCAGCATCAGCGCAGCCAGCAGAATCGTGCCCGCCGGATATAGCGAGCAGACCACCGCTGACACGTCCAGGCGCCCCAACCTTATGGCCATCAGGTAGAACAGGTTCCCCGCGGTATCCAGCATCCCAGCCAGGATGCCCGTCTGCCAAAACCCCCGCCACGGCCCCTTCGGCGGCCTCAACAGTATCACCAGGATCATGGCCGCGCTCCCGGCAGCGCGCGCTGAGGTCATGGTCCACAGCAGCCCCCCTCCGCTAGCCATCTTGAACAGGATTAGCTGCGCCCCAAACCCGGTTCCCGCCAGCGCCCCAAGCAGCAGCGCCCTCGGCGGCGAAGTCGGGCCGTCCTTGGCAGGCTGATGGGTGATCAGCCAGATCGCCCCCAGCCCAGCGGCCAATCCTGCCGCAGTCAGCCTGCTCGGAAGTCCGTCGTAGAAGAGGGAGAAGACCACCGGAACCAGCGCGGTCAGCAGCCCGGTGAGCGCGGCCGTAAGCCCCATCGCCCCCATGGCCAACGCGCGATAAAACACCGCCAGCGCCAGTGACCCCTCAAATCCGGCCACCAGGGAATAGATGAGAGTATGCGTGCCTGGCAGGGCTAGCCGCATTCCCAGGCAGTACGCCAGCAGCAGCAGGAAGGATGCGATGTGGCCCGATGCAACTACCAGCAAGGCGGGCGCGCGCCTCGCCCCCAGCCCGCCCACAAAATCCGAACCGCCCCAGGTTGCCGCTGCCACCAACCCGATGACCGGCCGAGGCTCCTGAAGCGTTCATCCGAGCCTGTTCACGCTATTTATAGTCTTGCCCGGATGGGTAATAGCCCTTCTTGGCAATCACATCCAGGCCTGGGCGATCGACGTGCACTTCGATCGACCGATACTTGCTGTCGTAGATTGACTCGTGGCTCAGGTAGCCCAGTGTGTACTGGGTCCGCGCCTCTGCCGCAATCTTCTCGTAGCTCTTCTCAATCCCGTTCATGCTCCGCTCTGAGTCGAAGTCGCCGCCCGTGGCATAGGTGTACTTGAACAAAATGTTGTCGTACATGGTAAAAGGCAGATGAAGACGGCTGATATAACCCTCGCCCCACACTGCGGAGGCTCCCACACCCGTTGCAAATACGGCGATCTTGTTCGTCTGCAGATAGCGAATCACCTCGCTAAGCTTGGCCTTGCTGCCGTACTCTTTCCCATCCGACACCACGTAGATCACGCGCCGCCGATCCTTGGGCCGCGTCGAAAGCTCCTTGGCGGCCGACAGAATGGCGTCATTGAGGGTATGAATCTCCTTGGGAAGGGTGATAAACGAGCTGTTGCCTGCCGAGCGCCCTGGCTGCAGGTTGGGGTCAACGCAGTTGCCATTCTCGCGAATGTTGCAGCCGGCAAGCGGACCGGAATTGGTTGGCACCTGCTCGTCGCTGCCGGTTGCCTTGGCCAGTGCCAGTACCGCAGGTAGCCGATTCCCCTGTGCGCCGGTGAATCCGGTCCACTCCTTGGCCCCGTTATTGTAGGTAAATACCGCCGCTTCGTCGTAAGGAGTTAGCGCGCCCTGAATCGCTCCCAGCGAATCGTTCACCTTCGCCATCACGTCAGAAGTCAGGCTCTGGTCAATCACAAATGCGATCGAGAGCGGCGCCGGGTCCACGCTGAACACATTGATCGGCTGCCGCGCGTTGTTCTCATACACCTTGAAGTCGCGAGCCGTAAGCCCGGCCACGTAGTTTCCCTTCGAGTCCTTCACCGTTACCGGGACCTCGACAAAATTCACGTTCACAATGAACTTGGTCAGCGCGGCCGCGCCCTCTTCCGGAGGAGTGGTCTGGACATCGTCCTTGGCCGGGCTCGGCGGCGGCGCGCTGGGCGCCTGCTGCACTTGTCTGGGCGGATTTGCGGAAGGCGAAGCCGGGCTTGCCGGGGAACCGGACGAGTTAGTCGGCGCGCCGGCCTCCCCCTTGCCTGGCGTAATCGGGCCCTCCGAGCCCAAAAGCTGCGGAGGTGCCTGCGGCGCAGGGGCATCCGGTACCGTTGCCGGAGCCGGGGCTGGTGGCGTGGACTCCTGGCTTTGCCCAAAAACCACCGGGCTCAGGTACAGGCTCGAACCAAGGAGCGCCGTCAGCGCCATTACTGTAGAACCGAGCTTCACTGGTGTTTCTTCCTCCAAAAACCCCGCATCCAGCCGTCAGGCAGCCTCGCGGTCGCTTTCTGAGCTGGTCTGACGAGCTGGCAGGGCTGCACCTGTCAGAGTATCAGACGCGCCGCAGCCGCGCAGGTTGCCCGAAACCACCGGAAGAGTTCCACTATGTTCTCTTCCGGTATGCTCTCTTAGGAGTACCATTTCCGTCTATATGACCAGCATGAGCATCCCCTCGATCATCATCGCCCGTTTTAGAGTGGTCGTTTTGGCTCTCGGACTGCCAGGGTTGTCTGCGGCGGGATGGGCTCAGTTGGCTCCCTCACCGGATGCGCCCCCGGTCAGCACCGCACCGGCTCCATCGCCCGATGAAACCGCGGTGGCCACCCTCAAAATGAATGTCAACCTGGTCGATCTTTTCTTTACGGTCAAGGACAAGAGCGGACAACTGGTTCCGCATCTCACCAGGAGCGACTGCACGATCCTCGAAGACAAAGTGCCCCAGGAACTCAAGAGCTTTGTTGCCGAGACCGATCAACCGCTGACGCTCGGGATCCTGCTCGACACATCCGGCAGCCAGCAGAACGTCCTGCCTCTCGAGCAGCAGGTTGGGAGCCAGTTCCTTCAGCGCGTGCTCAGGTCGAAGGATGAAGCTTTCCTGGTTTCGTTCGATGTTGACGTTGACCTTCTCCAGGACTTCACCAATAGTGCGCACCTGTTGTCGCGCGCAATGAACAAGGCGGAGATCAACACCGCCGGCGGCAATGGAGCGGCTGGAATTCCGGGTGCCGGCGGGGGAACTGTTCCCACGGTCGGAGATCCCAAGGGGACACTGCTCTATGACGCCATCAATCTCGCCTCCAACGAGAAGCTCAATCAGGAGAGCGGCCGCAAGGCGATGATCATCCTCACCGATGGAGAAGACCAGGGCAGCCGCACCAGGATTGGCGAAGCCATTGCCGCGGCGCAAAAGTCAAACGTGATTGTCTACGTCATTCTCATCGCCGACCGCGAATTCTATGGAGGATTCAACCTCGGCTATAGCGGCTATTCGGCGGCAAAGCGAATCTCCGATGAGACCGGAGGCCGCCTGATTGACGTCGGCAACAACGGCAAAAAATTGGAAGCAGCCTTCCAGCAGATTGAAGATGAACTGCGCACCCAGTACGTGGCCAGCTACACCCCCAATAACGCCAGGCTTGACGGCTCCTTCCGTCGGATCGCGGTGCAGTGCACAGGCAATGACCTGAAGGTGCAGGTTCGCAAAGGCTACTACGCCATGGCCCCGCAAAACTAGGCTGGTTCGACATATAAACAACCCGTAAACGACTGATAACTAAAGGAATTGTCATCTCGCGCAGTCTGACTAGCCGCGACAAGTTACGTCCCGACATGAACCCATCCGGCATCGCCCCCTCAAGAAACAGCCGGGTGCCCCATCCATCGCGTTTTTTGCGATGGGTGGGATAGAACGAAGCCCATCTCGCTTGCACATAAAGTGCAGCCAGACTAGCCGCGACAAGTTACGTCCCGAAATGAACCCATCCGGCATCGCCCCTCAAAAACAGCCGGGTGCCCCATCCATCGCGTTTTTTGCGATGGGTGGGATAGAACGAAGCCCATCTCGCTTGCTCATAAAGAGCAGTCTGACTAGCCGCGACAAGTTACGTCCCGACATGAACCCATCCGGCATCGCCCCTCAAAGAAACAGGGCCGGGTGCCCCATCCATCGCGTTTTTTGCGATGGGTGGGATACGACCAAACCCAACCCGCCCGGATCCAGAGAGGATCTGAAAACGACTCCGAAAGACCGGATCAACATGCCCCCTCCGAACCTTGCAGAAAATTTGAGATCTCCAGCGCAAAATAGGCATATGCACCTCCTTCAGCCTCAACCGGCAAATTCGTCCGAATCTCCACTCCGGATTATCCGAAAGACGCCGGGGGGGGGTACCCCCCAGCAAAACGGGGGGCAAAACCGCCTATCTCCACATATAACGCAATTAAAATGAACAACATGAAAAATAACCCTGGTTACTCATCGGTAAACACAGCCACCCGATTTTAGCCATTTATTGGCCCCAAAACACCCATCTTGCTCAGAGAAAATGTCCCTTCGGACAGGAAAACAGAAGCCTTCTCCATCCGGAGAAACCGCGCCCTCACCAGCCTCCGAAGGCCGTTCTAGTGAGCTTCGTCCACCGTCCCGTTGAGGCCCTGGAAGATGGCGTCGAACTTGCCCTTCTCCGCGGCGAAGCGCAGAGCCTTGACGTTCTCCACGCAAATCTCCGCCGGTGTCGGTTGCGTCTTGAGAATCGCCATCACCTCGGCGATGAACTTGCCCAAGGGCATGGCGCGGGGATCGGAGGCGCCACCCATCAGGTCCGTGGCCACGTACGGAGGAATCAGCTCTATCACCTCGGTAGTCGTTGCCCGAAGCTGGTGCCGCAGCGAGAGGCTGTAGGAGTGGATGGCCGCTTTGGTCGCGCAGTATGTGGGCGTGATGACCAGAGGTAGAAAGGCCAGCCCTGAGGAGACATTCATCACGGTCGACTGCGGTCGCTCCCGCAACAGAGGCAACAGCGCCGCGGTCAGCCGGATCGGGCCGAGCAGGTTGATCGCTACTATGGCCTCGGCGTCCGCCAGATCGGGCTGCTGGGCCAATAGTTTCTCCGCGCGCATAACGCCCGCGTTGTTCACCAGCACGTTGAGCGTAGGAAACCGGTTGGCAGCCTCGACGGCAAACGCGCGAACGGCTGCCGGGTCCTCAACGTCGAGTGTTACGGACTTCATGCCTGGGTTGGCGGAGGTTATTTCATCCAGTGCCCGCCTGCGCCGCCCGGCAATGATCACTTGGTTGTCGAGCGCATGAAAGGCCTCAGCCAGGCCGCGGCCGATGCCGGACCCTCCACCGGTGATAAGGATCGTGTTGCCAGAAAGGTTCATGGGTTCCGCGCCTCCAGCAGGAATTCTAAAGGTTCCGCCTTGGAATTGGGTTTCTCGCAGCGGCACTGGGAAGCCAATGACGAGTTCCGAACGGGGATGTCCCGAGGATGCGGCTTAAGTTGTATCGGTGTTTCCGGCATTTGTCTGAGAAGATAGAACGATGGTCCGGGAGGTCTGGTCGTTTCCGGACACGCCCCCCACAGGTGATGCTCGGCATGGAACGTGTTGCATTGATCTATAACCCGGCCTCGGGGCAGTACTCGGCGCGTCGCGCGGGCGCTGTTCAGGACGCGCTGGGCGTGCTCCGCGATGCGGGCATCGAGGCAACAGCTTTTGAAACCAACGGGCCAGGCAGCGCCAGCGAATATGCGCGGCAAGCCGTTCGCGATGGCTTCGACACCATCCTCGCCTGCGGTGGCGACGGTACCGTCCACGAAGTTCTACAGAGCATCGTCGGCAGCAATGTTTCTCTTGGCGTAATTCCTCTTGGAACCGCCAACGCCCTGGCCGCGGATCTTGGCTTGACCGCGTCTCCGCCCAAGGTTGTGCGCACGTTGCTGGATGCGACTCCCGTGCGCGTCTCCGTCGGGCGCATTCACTTTCACGACAGCGCCGGAAAACCCGATTCCCGTTACTTCACCGTTGCGGCGGGCGTAGGCGCGGATGCCCTGTTGATGTCGCGGCTGGACGCGCAGCTCAAACGCCGAATGGGCTATGTGCTCTACCTCATCGAGGCCTTTCGAATCTGGGCAACGCACTCCTTCCCCTTGTTCGAGGCGGTTCTCCCCGCCAACGGAAACGGGACCGGAAACGGCGCCGGGCGCGTGGTTGACGTCTCACAGTTGCTGGTGGTCCGGGTGCGCTCGTTTGGAGGCGTCCTGCGCTACCTCGCCCCGGGGGCCAGCGTACGCAATGGCAGCCTGAGCCTGCTCGCCTTCAAAACCCGCAGCCGTTTTCGCTACCTGCTGTTTCTGCTCGCGGTCGTCGCCGGGCGCCACACCTTCACCCGCGAGGTCGAGTTGGTCGAGACCACCTCTGTTGGCTGCCGCGCGCGCAACGGGTCCAGCGATTCCCTCTTTGTCGAAGCGGATGGGGAGGTGCTTGGCGTCCTGCCCGTGCGCATCGAAGTGGTGCCCCACTCCCTCAATCTGTTGGTGCCCCCCGGCGCCCAGCCGTGAAGAGGAAGTCGGTGGTCGGGAGTTACTTCTTCAGCGGTTTCCTGGCAAAGTAATACAGCGAAAACGCCAGCATCAAAAACGCCACCACTGCGACTCCATTGTTATAGAGGAAGGTGTGCGGCAGGCCGATAGGGTTCTCCTTGTTCCACGTAGTTTCGTAGAACTTGAAAGCCACTCCAATCAGCCCCATGATGCCGCCCGCGGCGATCAGCCCCGAAGCGAACAGCGAACCCGCCGAAACATCGCCCTCATCGGATCCGCCGGCCTTCTTCACAGCCGAGTCCACAAGGTAACGCACAACGCCGCCAGTAAAAATCGCCAAAGTGGTGCCGATTGACAGATACGCGCCCACCGCAAACGAGAGCGACCGCACGCCGAGCAGTTCGACGCCGATCACCAGGAAGACGCCCAGCATGACCAGTCCCCAAGGCAGCTTCCTGCTCAGGATGCCGTTGATCACCGTGGCCATCAGGCGTGCCTGCGGTGCCGCGGCCTTTTCGCTGCCGATGCCGGGGATCCACTGCACTTCAATCCGTCCGCTGACCGGTGAGTAAAGATACTTTCCGTCAGCCAACTCCGACGAACCAAGCGCATTCAGCACCACATACTCGCTTTTGTGGTGGAGCGTCGAAGCTCCCGGCCCTTTCACCGTGAATTGCTCCATCAACCCCCGCGGATCCTGCTGCACTGCCACTCCGGGATGCGATGCGCTCAGGTCCCATGCCCTGGGCGCTTCCCTGAACTCCTGCAGGCCCTGATTCATCAAGTTGAGTGTCACGCCGATGGCGATGGTTGAAACCGTGATCCCAATCAGAAACGCAAACCGCTGTTTGATCGGTGTCGCGCCCAGCAGGTAGCCAGTCTTGAGGTCCTGCGAAGTATCGCCTGCCTCAGCCGATGCAATGCAGACCACGCCGCCAATCGTGATCGCCAGCGCGCCAAACGCCGGCGCCGTCCATCCGTTCACCAGGAAGATTGCCGAAGTCGCCATCAGTGTCGCAATCGTCATACCCGAAATAGGGTTCGCGGAACTCCCAATCAACCCCACAATCCGCGAACTCACAGTAACGAAGAGAAATCCGAAAATCACCACCAGCAGTGAAGCGCCAAGGTTGGCCAGCAATCCCACTTGCGCTCCGGGAACCGGCTTGAAAGTAAGAAACAGAAACATCAGAACGATAAGCGCGATGGACCCAACCACCGCAAACCCCATCGAGAGGTCGTGTTCCGTGCGCAGCGGCGCTGCACTGCCCGCGGCGCCCGTCCCGCGCATGTTCTTGAACCCCGACCGCAGCGCGCCAATGATCGTCGGCAGCGTCTTGAAGAGCGTAATTAGTCCCGCCGCCGCCACCGCCCCGGCGCCCATGGGCCGGATGTAGGTCGCCCAAAGATCGCTCGGTCCCATCTGCGCAATCGGCACAGTGCCCGGATAAATCGGAGTGGCCAGATTCTTGCCGAAGAAATACAAAAGCGGCATCAGAACCAGCCATGAAAACACTCCGCCCGCAAAGATGATTCCCGCCGTCTTGGGGCCGATGATGTAGCCCACGCCTAGATACTCGCTTGTAGCGTCCGCCTTGATTGAAGCGCCCTTCAGCACATGGTCGGGGCCGAAGTCTGGCCGGTACTCCGGCGTACCCGGCCACGCGCCAAAGAGATTCTCATTCTGGAATGCCGCATAGACCGCGCCCAGCCCCAAGCCGAAAAACACTCGGCTGGCCGTTGAGCCGCCGCTCGCGCTCGCCTTGATCACGTCGGCGCACGCCGTTCCCTCGGGGTATTGCAGCGTCCCGTGCTCCTCGACAATCAGCGGTCGCCGCAGCGGAACCATAAACAACACGCCCAGGTAGCCGCCGATCAGCGCCAGCATAAAAATCCTGAAGTATTCGAGATCGAAGCCGAGAAAGATCAACGCCGGCAAGGTAAAAATGACGCCCGCCGCGATCGACTGGCCGGCGTTGCCGCAGGTCTGCACGATGATCGTCTCAAGCACCGACGGGCGGCCTTTATAGCGAAGCAGGCTGGTCGAGATCACCGCTATTGGAATGGATGCGGCCACCGTGAGCCCGGCCTTCAGCCCTACATAAACAGTGACGCCTCCGAAGATGATGCCGAAGACCGCGCCCAGCAGTACGGCGCGGAGCGTGAATTCCGGGCGGTTGTCGCTTGCAGGAACGAAGGGTTGAAAGTCAGGCACGGGCAGCCTCCAGATGATTGCTCATGAAACTTCAATAGAATTCCCTGAAGGGCGAGTGTAGCAGCGTCGGCAGGGGAATGGACAGGGAGATAGTGGCCGGGCCGGTGAACGCTCTTGGCGAAGCAGGCCCTGGCAGCGTAGGGTAGGGGCAATCAACGCGACCGGTTCAACGGAGAGTCCTATCGTCATGACCACCCCTGTACTTGCCCCCATACCTTCTCGGCGACTGCTGTCTCTTGACATTCTGCGGGGCCTCACCATCGCCTTCATGATCATGGTGAACAACAACGGAGGCCGCGCAGCCTGGGCCCAGATGCAACACGCCCGATGGAGTGGACTGACTGCCACCGACCTCGTGTTTCCCACATTTCTGTTCGTCGTGGGGGCGTCCATCGTATTTGCTTACGAGGCCCGCTTGGCCAAGGGAGCCACCCGAGCCCAATTGGCCTGGCACACAGTAAAACGAGCCTGCGTCCTGTTTTTATTTGGAGTTGTGGTCAACAGCTTTCCATACTTCCACCTTGTTCACATGCGCTTCTATGGCGTCTTGCAGCGGATCGCCATCTGCTACCTCTTAGTCGGACTGTTCTACCTGTGGGACAAGCGCGTCTGGACCAAGGTCGCCGTGCTGGCGGTGATTCTTCTGGGCTACTGGGTCCTCGTGCGCTGGGTCCCCGTGCCCGGCGCGGGCATGCCGGGCCGCGATGTTGCCTTCCTCGATCCAGACCAGAACATAGTCGCCTGGGTTGACCGGCAACTCATGCCCAACCATCTTTACGAGGACTTCACCACCCACAATGTCCGCGACCCCGAGGGGCTGCTCAGCGACATTCCCGCGCTCGGCACCGCACTGCTGGGCCTGCTCACCGGCTTGTGGCTTCGCTCCCGTCGGGAACTGAAAACGAAAGCGATTGGACTGGCTATCGGTGCCGCTGCATGTCTGTCCTCGGGCTATCTCTGGTCGATGTGGTTCCCGCTGAACAAAAAAATGTGGACCAGTTCCTATGTGCTCGTGGCCGCTGGGTGGTCGCTGACGGTCTTCGTGCTGGCCTTCTGGGCAGTCGAAATAAAAGGCTGGGGAAAAGAAAAAGGTTGGACCAGGGCTTTCGTTTGGCCATGGCTTGTCTTCGGCTCCAACGCCATCGCAGCGTACATGGTCAGCGAGCTGTTGCCGGGAATCGTGGAACTCGTCCGCCTCAAGTCAAGCGGGGAGGATACGAGCGCATTTTGGTGGGCGCGCGTTCATATCTTCGGCTTGATTCCCAATCCAGGCTGGGCCGCCTTTGCTTACTCGTTTTCATTTATGGCAATTTGTTTTATTCCGGTTTGGATCCTTTACCGCAAGAAGATTTTCCTGAAAGTGTAAGTGACGCTCGAAAACTCAACCACCAGGGGATACTTATGAAGTTATGGAGCATTGTACTAAGTCTGGCATTGGCAGCCGGCGCGGGAATTGCGCAGACACCGGCCTGCGACATGCAGGGTTATAAGAGCGTCGACGGCATAAAGATGTCGGCGAGCGGCGGCGCGGTCGAGTTCGTCTGGCCGGGAGAGAAAGGCCAGCAGTTAAGGGCGCGGTTCGCGCTAATCGAAGGGCAACCTATCGTCCAGGAGCTTGCCGCACAAAAGGCTGGTGGCCCATGGATCGAGCTTGGCAAGAACCTGGCTCCCGACTTTGAAGTCACTACAGGCAAGCGCCGCATCTCAATCACAGAACTAACAATCCTGAAAAAGTTGAACCTCGACACTCCCGAGAATGAAGAACGGTATAAGTGGAATGTCTTCTGGGATGCGCCCCTGGTCGTCCCCGGGCATAGCCACCTGACAGTCCCCGCACGCTCGGCCAGCGAGATAACTCGCGCCAATGTGAGTTACAAGTCGGATAGCTGCAAGGTTACCAGCGACGGCGACAGAGTTAGTGTGGCCTTCGACGGACTTAGTCTGGGTTTGTTCGCCGGCGATTTGCAATTTACCGTCTACAAAGGGTCAAGTCTGCTGCGGCAGGAGGCGATTGCAAAGACCGATGCTCCTGACGTGGCTTATATCTACAAGGCCGGCTTGAAGGGGTTCGCCATCAAGGACGGCACCAGGCTGGTGTGGCGCGACACCTCTCAGGTCTGGCAGCAATATGAATTTGGCGGCGACCTGAATGAGCGGCCCGTCGGCCTGAAGGCGCGCAACCGCCTCGAGATACTGAATGCAGGCGCGGGTTCCCTCGCGGTATTTCCGTCGCCGCACAAATTCTTCTTTGCGCGCGAGAACGAAGTCAACCTTGGATACGTGTACTACCGCAAGGACACCGAGAAGTCGTTTTCGCTGGGAGTAATGCAGCCGGAGCATGGCGAAGGTTACGCGCCCTGGGGCGTGACCGACGAAGTGTGGAACCGGCGCGTGCACGTGGCCCGCGAGCAACTCGAGAATTACGCGCTTTACAATGCGCCTCCGGGAACCGAGCAGCACATGGCTGTCTACTACTTTCTGAGTCCCGCCGGAGATCATGCCACCCAGGAAGCCGTTTTGGCTTACACGCACGACGACGCCTATAAGCCCGTTCCAGGATTCAAGACTGTTACCGGCCACTTTCATCTTGACCTCAACGAGATGATTCGCGACCGTGACACCTCCGACATCAGCCCAACCTGGGTCCCTGTCTTTCGCGGACTGGGCATTAACATCGTCTATCTCGGGGACTTTCACGACGACTCGGACTTCACCGATCCAGGCCCCAAGCGCTTTATGGAGCAGAAACTATATTTCGAAGGAGCACGCAAACTCAGCGACAGGAACTTCCTCGTCATTCCCGCCGAAGAAGTGAACGCATTTATCCCCGGCCATTGGTATCTCATGATGCCCAAGCCCGTCTACTTTTCGCACAAGGACCCGCGCCCCGCAGATCAGAACTTTGAAGATAGCGACCCGGCGTACGGCCATGTCTATCACCTCGGCTCCATCGACGACGTGATGAAGATGGTCAATAGCGAGCAGAGCATCCTGTGGACCGCTCACCCGCGCACCAAAAGCTCCGCGATGTATCCCGATATGTACAAGGACCAGGATTACTTTTTCAACGACCGGTTCATCGGCGAGTCGTGGGAGTCGCTGCCTGTTGACCAATCGCAGAAGCGGCTCTGCGAAGACCGCTGCTTCGGCGTCAACGACGACATGAGTAACTGGGCCCCCAAGCCAAAATTCATGCTCGCCGAGGGCGATACTTACATGAAGGTTCCCGGCGACGAAACCTATCCGTTACTCGCCATCAATTATCTGAAACTCGACAAGGTCCCAGCCTGGAACGAAAGCTGGGCCCCTGTGGTCGAAGGAATTCGCTCCGGCAACTTTTTCGGCACAACAGGCGAGATACTATTTCATAAGTGGGGCATCGAAGGCTCCGGCGCGAAAAGTATCTACACCGCAAGTATTGAATACACTTTCCCTCTGGATTTCGCAGAGTTAGTTTGGAGCGACGGGACGAAAGTCGACCGTAAGATTATTTCGTTGACGAATACCGGGGCTTTCGGAACAAAGACCTTCAGAATCCCCTTCGACGCAACCGGGAAGAAGTGGATTCGCTTTGCTGTATGGGATTCCGCCGGCGACGGAGCCTGGCTGCAACCGGTGGCCGCGAAGTAGTTGCGCTGGAAACAGACCGGTGAAGTTATGAATTGCGTCCCGGCAAGTTAGTCAACAGGTCTTTGAGCCAGTCAACGACAGTGTCTTCGTTTTCGATCTCGGTGCGAAGCCTTGCTGTTTCGAGCGGGATCGCTTCGGGAAAGGATGCTGCGAGCTTGCCCATGCGCACCCGGTCCTTCTCCGTGGTCACGATTGCCGCGGCGCAAGCGCGTCGGGCGGCGTCCCGAATGCCGACCAGATCATCGACCGTGTAAATGTGGTGGTCGGGGTATGCGATCCGAGAAGCAAGATGCAATCCCGCCGCTTCAAGTCCCGCAAAGAACTGCTCGCTGCGGGCGATGCCGCAAAAAGCGACGGCAGGGCCATCGATTGGTGGAGCTTCCATGCGGCGATTCAGCCGCCAGATTGGGCCTTCCCATCCAACGGCCTTCAGCTTTTTCTCGAGGTCAGTCTCGTCAGCCGGAATCGCGAGCACCGTAGCGCGGCGTATCGCGTTGAGCGGTTCGCGCAGGTTTCCCGCCGGCAGCAAGCGGTCCCGCAAATCCTGGCTGTCGACCAGCAGAATGTCCACATCGCGGTAGAGTTGGCGATGCTGAAAGCCGTCGTCGAGTAGATGAACGACGGAACGCCGCAGACTCGATCAACGCCGTCTCAGCCATGCGCCCCGCCTCGTATCGTTGCGCTGCAACATAAACCGGAACACCTGCTTCTCGCGCAATCAGCAGCGGCTCGTCGCCGAACTCTTCGGCGCGTCCCATCGGAATCAACGCGAAACGCTGCCTCGCTCCGCCTGCCGTAGCCGCGCGAAAGTACATCAACATGCAGCCCGCGACCCGTGAGTGCCTGGGCAAGTGCGATAGTAAGCGGAGTCTTTCCTGATCCACCGGCGGAGAGGCTGCCGATGCTGACGACCGGAAACCGCAAGCGGCGGACAGGCTCGAGCCTGCTTCCGAGGCGCAGTTCGCGGAGTCCCAGGGCGAGCGCGATAGAGCGGAACCAGGGGCAAGAGCAAGCGCCGCACTGAAGAGGGCTGCGTCATGGCTCTCGTACCCTGTCGGCAGGCGCGGAAAGCAACTCGCGCAGTGCGGCGACGCAGCGCTCCGTCGCCCCAGCCTGCTCGGTCGAAGACCTGCCGTGCGCGTTCGCCCATCGCTCCCGCCGTGGTCGAGTCCTTGAGCAATGCAATCAAGGTTGACGCCAAATCTTCCCGTGTTGCAATGCGAAGGGCCTCATGCGCCAGCAGGTCCTCAGTAATGGCGCGGAAGTTCGCGTAGTTCGGTCCCATCACGATGGGCACGCCAAACTGCGCCGGCTCCAGCGGGTTGTGTCCGCCCGCCGGAACAAGGCTGCCGCCCACAAACGCGACCGCGGCAAGCGAGTAGACCGAGGCCAGCTCGCCGATGGTGTCGAGAAGAACAATCTCGCCGGGTCGCAACTGGTTCGATCGAGCCTTCCGCCTGCGAACGCCAATCCGGACCGTCGTACCCAGGGAATGCCGGATCGCTCAAGCAGCGCGGCAACGGCGGCGAACCGCTCCGGATGCCGCGGAGCCAGCACCATCGCAAGCTGCGGGTCGGCGGCCAGCAACTGCGGCCACGCTTCGAGCAGAGCAGCTTCTTCGCCCTCAAGCGTGCTGCCGGCCACGACGAACCGCAGGCCGGGCGCCATGGCTTTCAGCATGCGAGTAGCGTCGGCTTCCTGCGGCGGCGCGGACATCGAACTTCAGATTTCCGGCGACCGAGACGCGCTCCGGCGCACAGCCGATCGCGATCAGCCGATCGGCGTCGGTCTCGCTCTGCGCCAGCACGCGACGAAATCCGCCCAAGAATCGGCCGCCACAGCCCCTTCAGACGCCGATAGCGCGGCCAGGAGCGGTCCGAGATGCGCGCATTGACCACCGCCACGGGAATGGAGCGCCGGAAGCACCCGCTGAGCAGGTTGGGCCAGAACTCTGTCTCAGCCAGAATCAGCATCCGCGGCTGAAGCGCGTTCAGATACGCCCGCACGGCCCACGGCAGGTCGAGCGGGCAGTAGAAGACGCGGCTCGTTCCCAAATCGCTGGCGAGCCAGCTCCTGGCCGGTGCGTGTGGTGGTGGAGATCAACAACTGAAACTCCGGGAAGGCGCGGTCCAGTTCGCCCACCAGACGGCTGACGGCCAGCACCTCGCCCACAGAGACGGCATGAAGCCAGATGATGGGCCGTGCCGCGGTCATTCAGAAGCGGCCGAACCCAGCCCAGCCGCTCTGCAAGCCCGTCGCGGTACTTGTGCGTCGTGGCCATCTTCCACAGCCACCACGGAGCCCCGGCCACCAGGGCCGTCAGCAGGGCGAGATTATAGAAAAACAAAATCATGCGTGACGGAACGTGCCTTTCCGCAGTCCAACCTCAGAATGATACAGTCGAGCACGATGAGGGCTTCAGGGGCAATTCCGCTGCTACTAGCTCGGGCTGGCTCTGCCGGCCATGGCCAGCGACCACTCACCGCCCCCCGTGCAGCCGGCGACGTCGTTTGCCGACGTCGAGGTGCACCCCGACGAAAAGGTGGCCATCGCCGCCGAGCCCTACGACACCAAGGAAAAGGAATCCATCTTCCGCGTCGATTATCTCAGCCACGGCGTGATGCCGGTGCGGCTGATCGTAACCAACCAAGGCGACAAGCCGATCTCGCTGCGCGATGCGCGGATTCTCTTCCAGACCGCGGCCGGCGACAGAATCCAGGCTGCCGAGCCCGAGGATGTGGAGCGGCTGATGACGCGCAAGGAGCGCGAGGGCGGAAAGATTCCGCTGCCCGGTCCGCTCCCCAATATCAAGCTGAAGCCCAAGGCCAGCAACAAGGAGATCGAAGAGGATTTTGACACCTTCGAGTATGGCGCCCTGGTGGTCGAGCCGCACACAACGCGGGCCGGCTTCCTGTTTTACGATGTGTCGGACCTCAACCACCCGCTGCGCGGCGCCAAGCTGCACCTGCACGCGCTGCGCAATGCCGATGGCAAAGAGCTCTTCTACTTCGAGATTCCCTTCGACAAGTACCTGAAGTCCAAGTCCGGCCAGATGAACTGATTTTGGATCAACGACCGCGGTCCAGAGCGGCTACTCGTAGTAAGTAGCCGTGGTGGTGTCTGTCTCCCAGATCGTGCAGTCCTTGATGCGGACTCGGCCTCCGGTCATTCCGGCGAGCTGCTGGCTGGTCTGGTCGTAGAAATATTTGGCGATATTCTCGGCCGAGGGGTTGAGCACCGTGAACGGCTCCAAGATCGTTGAGCATCCTGGTGGTCGATGCGCTCGATCACCGGACGCAGCACCTGCTTGAGCAGCTTGAAGTCCAGCAGCAGGCCGGCCTCGTCCAGTTCCGTGCCGGCCAGCGTGACGCGGACCTTGTAGTTGTGCCCGTGCGGGTTCTCGCACTTGCCCTTGTAGTTGCGAAGGTAGTGTCCGGAGGAGAAACCTGCCTCCACGGTGACTTCATACATCGGCGTTTGCTCGATCCTGTGCGGGAATAGTGTCCCATATCCCTATTTTAACGGGGAGGCGCTGCTTTACTGATCGTGGCCGTCTCGTCCCGCGACGTCTTCCGCCGCGCCGCCTGGCGGGCCTCTTCGCTGCGCCGGTCTACCTGCTCGAACAGGTGGCTCATGACGCCGATCAGCGCCGCAACCAGCCCGAAAAGCAGGAGAAACATGGCCACGGTGCGCCAAAGTGAAGCGTTGGCCGGCAAACCGGGCTGAAAACTCGAAGGCACCAGCGACATCCCCGCCGAAATCAGCGCGAAGAGCACGAGCGATGCGGCCAGGATGTAGAAGTTGCGGGACATAGATGGAGGCACGGAATCGATTCGCCTGTTCTGCTGCGATTCTACGCGGAGCCGCTTCACGCGAGAAGCGCCGCGCACTCGATCACCGCCACGCCGGCCCTCGCAAACTCGGCCTCCATCTTCGCGGCTGAGCCGTTCAGGTCGATGGCCCGGCAGGCATCGCGGAGAACGAATGCAGGCAGGCCCAGGCGGCGTGCATCGAGAGCGGAGTAGCCAACACAGAAGTCATAAGCGAGCCCGGCGAGGAAGACCCGGGTGAGGCCACGCTCCTCCAGATAGCCAGCCAGGCCCGTGGGCGTGCCGCGGTCATTTTCAAAGAAAGCGGAATAGGAATCAATGTGGGGATCGAACCCTTGCGCAGAACCAGCTCCGCCTGCGGCAAATGGAGCGACGGGATGAAACTCTGCGCCAATCGCTGCCTTGAATGCAATGCTCGGGCCACAGGGTCTGTGTGCCGTAGCTCATCTCGATTTGCTCGAAGGGCTTTTTCCCGGGATGAGCAGTCGCGAATGAAGAGTGATGCGCCGGGTGCCAGTCCTGGGTCAGAACGATGTGCTCGAACCGCGGCGCAATGCGATGGATGGCGTCGATCGACCGCATCTCCATCGGCAACGGCAAGCGCGCCGCCGGGGCAAAAGTCATTTTGCACGTCGATGACAATCAGAACGTCGTGTTCGTCGATCAGCATTCGTTTACCCGCGCGAAAGAATTGAACGGCTAGAGCTGGTTGCATAAAAGGGTTTTGAAAGGGCACGACTTTACAGGCTGCGGAAAAACTCTCGCGGGATCTGGAAAAGTGTCAGGGCATGACTTTAGTCGTGCCACAAATACAACCAAATCAGCGCGGGCTTCAGCCCCTGCGGGGTGGCCCTGGCGGTTTCCTTCAAGAATCAACAGTTTTTCCGCAGCCTCTTTAGTCGTGCCGCAAGAAGCCAATAAAACTGAGGGCTTTAGCCCCTGAGGGATGTCCTCCTGCTCGCGGACGGGATTTATGCAACCAGTTCTAGCTCATTCTCTCAAAATTGAGTTCACTTGGGATCGATGCGGCCGCGTCAGGCGAGAAACACTTCAATGCCATTGGAAAGGAGCAAATCCACATATTCTGGCGCAAGCCCTTTATCGGAGATGACGATAGCGGCGGCGTTGAGCGGGGCGACGGGAATCATGCCGCCGCGGCCGAACTTGGTGTGGTCCGCAACGATGATTACCCTGCTCGCGATCTCGATCATCTTCTGCTCCGATCCAACAACGAGGGTGTTGTTGTTGCTGAATCCAGCCTCGGTGATGCTGCCGATTCCCATGATGACTGCATCAGCGCGAATATTCCCCAGCATCTGCTCGCAAAAAGGCCCCAGCATCACGCGAAGGCGCGGGTCGAGATAGCCGCCGGTCAAGGTGAGCTCAATGTTGCGCAGCGATTCCAGGCTCTCGGCGATGGGCAGCGAGTTGGTAATGATGTGCAGCGATTTCGAGGAAAGTTCGCGGGCCACGGCGGCCACGGTCGATCCGCCATCGAGAATCACGGTCTGGCCGTTTTCAATAAGTCCCGCGGCGAACCGCGCAATGCGGTCTTTCTCGTCGCTCAGCCGCCCGCTCTCGATCGCATAGTCGAAGGCTCGCGCCGGTGGAGGTCTGCAGCGAAACCGCACCTCCATAAACGCGGCGCAGCAACCTCTCCTCCTCAAGAATGTCGAGGTCGCGGCGAACGCTGGACTCGGAAGCGTCCAACTCGCGGCAAAGAGTTTCCAGGTCGACAAAGTCCCTGGTCTCGAACATCTGACGGATTCGAATTTGCCGTTCAGCAGCTTTCATCGTTTGTCGGCACATTTTCGAATTGACGGTTGAAGTAGCTTCGTGTGCCCCATCCATTGTGCGTTCTTTGCACAATGGGTGGGAGACCGCTTAAGCCAACCTTCGTTACCTGGATTCAGCCCAAAAAATGCCTTAACTCAGCACCCTTCGAGATCGAATCAAAATTACTTCGCGCCTATCGCCTCCATTACCGCGTCGGTAACAGAGCGGACCAGCGCATCAATATCAGTATCCGAAGTGGAAGATTTGCCGTTGTTGCCATCGCACGGAGTCGGTGACAGCGCGATCGTACCGGGCATTTCGAGATCGGCAAGCTGGCACTCTTTCATCCGCGATGTATCGAAGCGGCTGTCGGGCAGGCCGAGTTTCTTCTTGATGGCCAGCAGGTCCTCGCCTTGCTGATCCGAGATGCGCGAGATGGGAACGCCAAGTTGCGATGCCAGCATCAGGGTCCAGCAATATGTCTCAAGCACTTCGGCGTACCACTCGGCATGGGTTACTGTATCGCCCCAGCAAATGATGCCGTGGTTTGCCAGCAACACCGTGTTGTGATCCTTCACAAAGGGAATAACAGTCTGGGCAAACTCCGCAGTTCCCGGCGTCTTGTAGGGTGAAATGGCGACCTTCCCAACAAAAACCTCAAACTCCGGAATCACCATATTGGGCGGGACTTTGCCCGTGATCGCATAGGCCGTTGCATGCGGCGGATGGCAGTGGACGCACGACTTTGCCTCCGGCACAGCCTTGTAGATTTCAAGGTGGAGAAAGATCTCGCTCGTGCGCGGCTTCGTGCCTGCGATCTGATTTCCTTCCAGATCGACCATGCTCAGGTCTTCGGGCGTCAAGTCAAACTTGCTCACCAGGGTTGGCGTGCAGATAACTTCGTTGGGGCCGATGCGATAGGAGATGTTCCCGCCGTTGCCGTCAACGAATTGGCGCATCCAGAGTTTCTTGCCTACCGCGCAGATCTCTTTCTTGATGGCTTCGGCTTCCGGCGTGTTGAACAGGCGCGGATTGGAGACGGCCCGGCTCGGGGAGGCGCCGGAGGAGGAAGCAGAGGGGGCAGCAACTGCGGCGTCTCGCTTTCCGCATGTATCCAGAGCGACATTGCGCTGTTGCAGAAAGTCGCGGGCCGAAGGCGTAACAACGCAGTTTTCCGCAAGGATGATGCGGGTTGCGCCGGCGGCGACCGCTTCCTGCACATCGCGCATCGCCACCACCCTGCGGCTTGAAATATCGATGCTCTTCTCTTCCTTGTTCACTTCCGCACCTCAGATCCTCTATGAAAACTGCCTGTTGCCGTTATGAAAAGCGCTTCCCGTCAAACGTCAATTGTGTCCACAATCAGCGAACAATATGCATCCACCGGCACCGGGCTTGGCCAGAATGGATTGGAGGCTTCGCGGCCCTCGGTGAACGCGACCAACTGACCCTTGGCCGCGCCCAACTCGTCGACGGCGATCAGCGCCTTGCCTCCGCCCTTTCCATTCTTCGCGCGCAGGTTCTCCATCGTTACCGGCTCGATCACGATCAGCGTTCTGCCGCGATAGGACTCGACGGCCGGAGTGAGCGTGACATGTCCGCGCACAATGCCGAGCCTCATGCGGCTCCTCCCGCCGCGTTTGCAGGCGGCTGCACCGAATCCACAATTCCCACAACCACCATGCGCGCCGGCGTGTGTGTTGCCCAGCTTCAATCGCGCAATGTCTCCATCCGTCGACACCATCACGGTCGCGCCGCGCGCGGCTCCCAGCCAGTCCACCACTGCAATTGGCTCGGCCGGCGTGCTGCCGTCCGCTTCAAGCCGCTGCGCGACCAGGAACCGGCAGCCATCCAGCGTGGGATGCTTGGCCGCTGCAACTACCGTCCCTTCGATGCGCGCTAAGAAACATGGCTATATAATCCGCAGTGCGTTGCCGACCACCATCTGCCGCTGACGCGTGAATGTCATTGGAGTGGTGACTCCTTCTCCAGTCGGTGTCGCAACGGTATGGCTGAAGTATCCCGGACCGCCAACGCCGAGAGACGCTGCCGACGCCGCGTTCTGGATGAAAAGCGTTGTGTTCATCGCCTGCGCCATGCGGGTTGCATTCTCAACGTTCTTGGTGTGGATGATGGCCGTGTGCCGGAAGCCGTGCTCGGCCTTAACCGCCGCAGCAATGGCTGCGTTCACGCAACCGACCCGCACCACGGGAATAAACGGCATCATCTGCTCTTCGGTCACAAAGGGATGATTCTCATCCGTCTCGCCGAACAGAATGTCGGTTCCGGATGGCACTCGCACGCCCGCCGCTTCGCCCAGCACCGCGGGATCCTTGCCGACAAGATCCTTCTTGAGGTGTGCGCATCGCCGCCGCCGCCTTCAAAGCTGAAGGCCGCTTTCGTAAGACGGTCGATGGCCTCGCGATCCAACTGGAATGCGCCCGCGCGGCGCATCGCAGCAATAAAAGCGTCAGCGACAGAAGCGACAACGAAGATCTCCTTTTCGCCGATGCAGAGCAGGTTGTTGTCGAATCCGCCGCCTTCGATAATGCACTTCGCCGCATGATCGAGATCGGCCGTCTCGTCCACCACCACCGGCGGATTGCCCGGCCCGCCCGCGATCACGCGCTTGCCCGACATGGCTGCAGCCTTGGCAACGGCAGATCCCCCGGTAACCGCCAACAACGCGACTTTGGGATGATGGAAGATCTGCTCGGCAGCTTCGATGCTGGCTTCGGCGGTCGTAGTCACGACGTTGGCCACGCCCAGCTCGCGCTCGATCTCGCGGTTCCACAGTTGCAGCGCATAGCGCGCCACCTTTTGGCCCGAAGGGTGCGGTCCGAAGACTGCCGTGTTGCCGGCCGCAAGAATATTGATCGCGTTCGATGCCATGGTGGGCACCGAATGCGTCACCGGCAGCATCATGCCGATCACGCCCCAGGGCGCGTGCTCGATAATGCACAGGCCGGTGGGGTCGCTGCGGGCATCGCTCCGCATCTCCTCCACGCCAAGCACAAAACGCATATTGGTGAGCTTCAGAATTTTGTGGTCGAGACGGCCGACCTTGGTCTCTTCCAGTTCCATCCGGCCCAGTTCTTCGCGGCGATCGTTGCAGATGCGGACGATGATGTCCGATCATCCGCTTGCGCTCATCGAAGCTCATCGCCGCGACCTTCTTCTGCGCCTCGTAGGCCGCGTTCACGGCCTCGTCAACGGTCGCAAACACTCCATCCCGCGAAGCGGCGGCGCGTGTGGCCATGGGCGCTGAAGAAGGCTGCGGCTGCAACTGGATGCGAAGCCGCGCCACCACTTCCTTGGCGATCTCCGCGATCACCTGTTCCTGGATCTGCATTACGGCTTCTCCAATAGCGCGCCTTCGACTTCGACGGCATCCACGATGCCGACGATAACCGCATCAACAGGCGCATCTTTCGTTGTGGGCGTCAGGCGAGCGGAACTGCCCTGCGTAAACAACACGCACTCGCCGACGCCGGCTCCCACGCTGTCAACCGCGACCACGGAGCTGCCGCTGAAATCTGCAGCTTGCCCTCTTTGCTGATGTAGGGCTGGACCAGCAGCAGCTTCATCCCGCGGAACTTCGCGTTCTTCTGCGTGGAAACAACATTGCCGATAACTTTTGCGATAAACATTGCCGGCTCACCTCGTGTGCCGCGACGGCGAAATCCCCCGCCGAAAGCAACTACTTAGGCAATACGGTGCTCAGGTTGTCGTGCGGGCGCGCGATCACGTGCACGCTCTGCACCTCGCCGGCCGCGCGCGCTGCGCTGGCTCCGGCATCCACCGCGGCGCGGACTGAGCCCACGTCGCCGGTAACATACACCGAGCAAAGACCGCTGCCGACCTTGTTCCAGCCCACAAATTTCACGCTGGCTGCCTTCAGCATTGCGTCCGTTGCCTGCACCAGCGCCACCAGGCCCTTGGTCTCGATCATTCCAATCGCTTCATTCGCCATGTCCGTTCTCCAGAATCTCTGGTTACTTCAACATGCTCTCGACCAGCGCATCGTGCGGACGCGCGATCACGTGCGACGACACCAGTTCGCCGATCACCTTGGCGGCCGCTGAGCCCGCATCCACCGCGGCGCGCACGCTGCCCACATCGCCGCGCACAATCGCGGTCACATAGCCCGCCGCCGATCTGCACGGTCTTCACAAGCTCCACGCTGGCGGCTTTCACCATCGCGTCACATGCCTCGACGAGTCCGACGAGGCCACGGGTTTCGATCAATCCAATTGCTTCACTCATATCGCTCTCCTGTGCCTACTTCGCAGCCTTGCTCGCGGCCGGCTTGCTGTTCTGTTGCACAAAAGACGGCAGTTCGTCGTGCGGGCGGTGATCACCTGAACGCTGACCACCTCGCCGATCCGCGCCTGCCGCTTCCGCGCCTGCGTCGGTGGCTGCCTTCACTGCGGCCACGTCCCCTTCCACAAATGCGGTCACCAGTCCGGAGCCAACGGTCTGCCAGCCGGCGAAGGTTACGTTTGCGGACTTGAGCATGGCGTCGGTTGCCTCGAACAGCGCAACCAGCCCTTTTGTCTCAATCATTCCAAGCGCTTGTTTCATCGCTTCCTCTCTTTTCCTTGGCGTTACTTCTTCTGCTTGCATCTTGCCTTACTTGAACAGCTCAATGTCTTTGGTCAGGTGCAGACCGCAGGCGTTGGCCTCGTCCGTATCCATGTGGACGTTCAGACGGGACGTTGGATCAATGCGGACATGGACGTTATTGAAGGTCAGCGCCCGCCTGCGCCGCCGATGCGCAGCTTCATGCGGTCGCCCTTGGCAACGCCGAAGTAGGCCGCCTCGGTGGGATTCATATGCACGTGGATCGCGGCGCGAATCACGCCTTCCTTCAGCTCCACCACGCCCTTCGGCCCGATGATGACCGCGCCCGGCGTGCCCGCGATATCGCCGGAAAGCCGCACCGGAATGTCGTTGAAGCCGAGCATGATCGCGTCCGTAAATGCCAGCTCCACCTGCGACTGCTTGCGCATCGGGCCCAGGATGCGAAGGTTCGAGATCAGCCGGCTGCGCGGCCCGACGATCGTCACCGTTTCCTTGGCCGCGAAGTTGCCTTCCTGAAAGAGCGGGCGATCGAACGTCAGCTCCGTGCCCGGCCCAAACAGAATATCCATGTCTTCGCGGCAGACATGCATGTGGCGCGAAGAGGTCTGCACCGTGAGCAGCGGCGCCGCTCCGCCCTTCTGCTTGCCCAGGTACTCCAGCGCCACCTGGCGCACGATCTGCTCGACCGTGGACCGTGAGATCGAGCCGGCCGAATTCGCGAGTGTTGTGCTTGCCATAAAAATTCCTGTACTTGCTTTACGTCGCCTGCCCTGCCATTGCCTGCGCCGCAGCGTTGGCGCGCTTCACCACCGCCACCGTCTCGCGCGCCACAACAATCTCTTCATTGGCCGGAACCACCAGAACCTTCACCGCGGAACCATCGGCCGAAATCGCGCCTTCGCCCTTCGATGCATTCGTTCTTGCTTGCGTCGAGTTCGATTCCGAATCCCGACAAGATCCTTCAGCACAGCGGCGCGAATCTCCGGCGCTGTTTTCGCCGATGCCGCCGGAGAAGGTAATCACATCCAGCCCGCCCAGTTCCAGCAGGAACGCGCCCAGATAGTGGCGAATCGCGCGCACAAAAACATCGAGCGCGAGCTGCGCACGCTTGTCGCCCTTGGCCGCGCCTTCGTCCAGATCGCGCATGTCGCCGCTCGTGCCGCTGATCCCCGCCAGCCCCGACTTGCTGCCCAGCAGCGCTGCCATCTGGTCCGGGTCGAGCTTGAGCTTCTTCATCATGTGCAGCACGGCGAACACGTCGATGTCGCCCACGCGATTGTTCTGCGGCAGGCCCGACTGCGGCGATGCGCCCAAGCTGGCGTCGATGGCCACGCCGTCGCGGAACGCGGCCACGCTCGAGCTGCCGCCCAGGTGGCAGGAGATGTGGCGCAGGTTCTCGCGGCCAAGCAGCGCCTGCGCCCGCTCGCTGGCCGAGCGATGGCTGGCGCCGTGGAATCCATAACGGCGGATGCCGTACTCGCTCCGCCACTCATAGGGAACCGCGTAGGTGGTCGACGCCTCATCCATGAAGCGGTACGGGAACGGCTCCATCACGGCGACCAGCGGCACGCCCGGCAGCTCCTGGCGGAAACGCCTCGATCGCCGCAATGTAAGGAGGATTGTGCGCCGGAGCCAGAAAGCAAAACTCCTCCATCGCCGCCAGAAACTCGTCGTCGATCATCTGCGGCGCATTCAACGGCCCCGCATGGACCGCCTTGAATCCCACCGCGCCAATCTCGGCCAGGCTCGTCAGCGGCTTTCCCGGCCCGGCAATCTCGCCGATGCACTTGTGGATGGCCGCAGGTAGTCGGCACACTCCCCGCCCGGCTGCCCAATCCGCTCCACGCGGCCCTGGGCCAGAACCGTCTCGCTCGGGCATGTCCAGAACCCGGAACTTGAACGAGGTGCTGCCGATATTTGGGATTAAGACACTTCATTCTTGACTGATCTTGATTGAAAATGAATGATACTATACAGTATCTAGCAGAGTCAATCGCCATTTTTGACAGATTCTGAGGTAGAACCAGAAAATGACGGCAGAAGCGAGCAATTCGCAGGCCTCAGCCGCTCAACCGCGTTGCCGAACTCGGAATCGTCGGCGCCGGCGGCGGCGGCTTTCCCACCGCCGTAAAGTTCAGGACCCGCAGCCTCGCTGCTCATCGCCAACGCCGCCGAGTGCGAGCCCCTGCTGCACAAGGACAAGGAACTGCTCCACCACCACGCCGAGCCTTTTCTGCGCGGCATGCGCATGGCCATGGAGATGGTCGGCGCGCGCGAAGGCGTCATCGGCATCAAGGAGAAATACCACGACATCATCGCCGCGCTCGAAGCCCAGGCGGGGCCCGGCATCACGCGTCGTGCCGCTGCCCGACTGTTACCCCGCCGGCGACGAGTTCATCCTGGTGCACATGGTCACCGGCCGCGTCATTCCGCCCGGCGGCCTGCCCAAGGACGTCGACACTGCGGTGGCGAATGTCGAGACGCTGATGAACATCGGCGCTCGACCAGCCAGTGACGCACAAATACCTCACCGTCGCCGGAGCCGTTGCAACGCCCGTCACGCTCCGCGTTCCCGTCGGCATCACCATCGGCGAAGTCATCGCGGCGGCCGGCGGTGCCACGGTCTCCGACTTCGGCGTGCTTCTGGGCGGCGTCATGATGGCCAAGCCCGCCGCCGAGCCTCGACGTTCCCGTCACCAAGACCACCGGCGGCATCGTCGTGCTGCCCGCCGAGCACAGCCTCATCCGGCGCCACAACGCGCCCTGGCTCCATGTCGCCAGGATCGGCCGCTCGGCCTGCGACCAGTGCCGCTTCTGCACCGAGTTCTGTCCGCGCTATCTGCTCGGCCATCCCATCGAGCCGCACGCGGCCATGCGGTCGCTGGGCTTCGCAAACCGGAGCGGATGCCATGGTGGCCACGCTCTATTGCTGCGAGTGCAACCTGTGCACCATGTTCGCCTGCCCTGAAGATCTCGATCCGAAGACCGTCTGCGTGCAGAACAAGCCCTTGGCGCGCGAGCGTGGCCTCACCTTCAAAGGCACGCCGGAATCCATCACGCCGCATCCCATGGCCGAGTTCCGCCGCGTGCCCATGCGCAAGCTGATCGCGCGCCTCGGCCTCGGCGAGTTCAACAACACCGGCCCGCTCACCGACCACAAATTCGCGCCGCGCAAAGTGAACATCCTGCTCAAGCAGCATGCCGGCGCGCCTGCCATCCCGGTAGTCAATCCGGCGACCGCGTGCGCGTTGGCGATCTCATGGCCGCGCCGGATCAAGGCAAGCTCGGCGCGCGCATCCACGCCAGCATCGACGGCGTAGCAACTGTAACCAGCGACGCAGTGTGGATTGAGGCATAAAAGATGTTTACCTTACGAACTAATCAGGCTGCGAAAAAACTCGACTCATTTCATATTCTCCGAGGTTATGTGTCAGGGCACGACTTCAGTCGTGCCGCAAACGAAATCAAATTTAAGCGGGCTTTAGCCCCTGAGGTAAGCCTCCCAAACTCTCCGCTCAAATCTGGAGTCTCTTCCGCTGTCTCTCAAACCCGAGACGATGCATATTGCACAAATGGCGCGGCGCCCGAAGCGTCCCTGCCCGCGCCTTTTCAACGTAACCGCCTTCCTTGCGAAGTCAAAAGAAGGAGCCAAACAGGTGTCTGAAATCAACTCAATCGGATTGATCGAGCTTTCCAGCGTAGCCACCGGATACGGGGTTGAAGACACTATGCTCAAAGCCGGAAATATTCAATTACTCATGGCCCGCAGCATCTGCTCCGGAAAGTTCCTCATCGTCGTTGCCGGCGACGTCACCTCCGTGCAGGCCTCGCTGCTGGCCGGTGCAGCCGCATGCGGTGCATCGCTCATCGAGCGCCGCCAGATCTCCCGCATCCATCCCTCCGTGCTCGCCGCCATCTCCAACGCCGTCGATGTCGATCCCAAAGAACTGCGCTCCATCGGCGTCATCGAAACCTTCTCCGCTGCCAGCATCATCGAGGTGGCCGACACCGCCGTCAAATCCGCCAACGTCACTCTGCTGCGCATTCACCTCGCCATGGCGCTCGGCGGCAAGGGATTCGTAATGATGGCCGGCGACGTCTCAAGCGTCCAGGCCGCGGTCGCCGCCGGATCGAAGGTCGCCGGAGAAGACGGAATGCTTGTCGGCCGCGCCGTCATCCCCGCGCCCATCGCCAGAACTGTTCCGCGATTATATTTAAGTTGATGTAGCACTTCTGCTGCGATTCTCCGAGTCCGTTTCAGGAACTACTCGAAGAATTCTTCATCGATCTTCTTGATTTCGAGCGTCTCTACAACTCGGCATCCGACATTGTGTCGAATCATGAGGCGCGTCAACTCGCCTGCATCGACGAGAACAATTCGCTTGCTCAATGCTGCGGCAGTTTCCTTTGCCAAAGCTGTATATGTTGACGCTGTAACGAACAGCCCCTTGCTTGCCTTAAACCTGTCGAGGCTTCCAAAAAATTCCCGAATCGCCCCTGGTCCAACAGTGTTTCCGTCCGCGTATCTTTTTGCCTGAACATAGATGCGATCAAGACCCAGAACGTCTTGGTCGATGACGCCGTCTATGCCTCCGTCTCCTGCTCCGCCAACAGTTGCTTTATTGATTAGAGCTTCGTTGATTCGTGTAACAGAACCGCCGTATCCCATTGCAAAGAGCAGCCGGACAACCAGGCTCTCAAAGAATGTCGGAGTACCCGTTCGAATCTTTACAAGCAATTCTTTCGCGAGTTCCTGCTCAAGTTGTGAATGTGCATTCCGAATCGTTTCGTCCGGAGTCAAAGTCGCGTCTGCGGCTAGCTCGGAAGACTTCAAATCGTTGGCGGCCGTTCCAGATTCGCCCACTTTTCGAAACTCTCTGAACTCTGGAAATTGGCTGAGGTATTTAATGGTGATGCGTTCAGGTGGGTTCGAAAGAACACTCTTACCCCTGCCAGTGATGCAGAAATGCGCTCTTTGGGTAGTCGGCGCAATCAAACCAGCCTGGACGAGATACGACTTCGCCCACGCGACCCTGTTAGAAAAAGTCGTTTGCCGTCCAGACGGAAGGAGTGTTGCACGCTCCTCCGGGGAAAGGTTGTAGTCATTCGCCAATCGTTCCACGGCGTCCGACACGCATGACTCTTTGTCTGCGGCGAGCCTGAGCAGCGGCAGCATCAAGGTCTGAAAGTCGGGTATGGGCATTTCTGTTCGTCCTAACTGTAGGTCGGCTTCTGACCCTGCATTCTACTCTTGCGAGGGGTCCGCGGCTTTCACGCTGAAGAACTTCTCCACATCCGTAATCGTCGTCGTCATGCGATAAGGCGGCAGGCTTTGGAGAAACGTCTGCCCATACCGTTGCCGTGTGATGCGCGGGTCCAGCAGCACCAGCACCCCTCGGTCTTCAAGCGAGCGGATCAGCCGCCCGAATCCCTGCTTCAAAGTGAGTACCGCCGCCGGAACCTGGTAGTCGAAGAATGGCTTTCCGCCCGCTTCTTCAATCGCTTTCATCCGCGCCTGCACTACCGGGTCGCTTGGCACCGCAAACGGCAACCGATCGATGATCACGCAGCTCAGCGCTTCGCCTTGAACATCCACTCCCTGCCAAAAACTCGCGGTCCCAAACAGAACTGCATTCGGCGTCGAGCGGAATTCTTCCAGCAGTGCCTTCCGCGGAGCCGTCCCATGCAGCAGGATCGGAAAGTCCAGCACCGGCATCAGCATCTCATAGAGGGTGCGCATCTGCGCGTAGCTGGTGAACAGGCAAAACGCCCGCCCGCGCGAGAACTCCAGCACGCGCCGGATACAGCGAGCCGCGGCCTCCGCAAACTCCGGTTCGCGCGGATCGGGCATCTCCGGCGGCAGGTAGAGCAGAGCCTGTTTTTCGTATTCGAAGTGCGACGGTACCACCAGTTCGCGAGCTTCAGTCAGCCCCAGCCTTCGCCGCATATGCTCAAAGCCGCCCTGCACGGTGAGCGTTGCTGATGTCAGCACCACGGTCGGAATCTGGTCGAACACCAGCTCGTGCAGCAGCTCTGAAACGTCGATCGGCGTCGCCTGAATAAATGTCGTCCGCGCCTGCGAACGAAAGCCGCCTCGCGCCGCCGGCTTCTCGCTCGAGTTCCCCATCGCCCGACGCTCCATCCAATAAACCATGTTGCTCGAATTCGATTCCAGCAGAAATTCCAATTCGCTCCGCAGCCGCGCCACGCGCTTCTTCAATCCCGGCGCCTCATCCACCTCCGTCAGCCGGTCCATCTCCGCCTCCATCAGCTTCAGCGTCGTGCGCACCGCCTCATAAAGATCGCCGGAGGTCTCCAGAAACTCCTCGCGCTCCGTGAAGGGCTGCCGGCCGTCGCCCGTCATCGGCAGTCCGGCAAAGAACATCCGCGCCCGGTCGCGAAGTTGCTGCGTGGCGGCGGGCAGCTTCTCCGCACCCTCCTTCCCTCTCAGCAGCGCATCGGTGTCCCGTGCCAGTTCTTCAAAGCGAATGTTGCTCACTGAAAGTCCGAAGTAGTTCGATGCAACTTCTTCCAGCTCATGCGCCTCGTCAAACACCACCGCCGCGGCCTCCGGCAGTATCCCCGCATCCGGCGCCCCCGTCGCCTGTTGCTTCACCGAGAGGTCGGCAAAAAACAAATGGTGATTCACGATGATGATGTCCGACTCGAGGGCCTTGCGCCGCATCTCGGTGATGAAGCAGCGGTGGTAGTCCGGGCAAGTCGTGCCCAGGCATGCCTCCGAGCGGGCATCGAGCTTTTGCCACAACGCGCTCGATTCGGGCATCCCCGACAACTCAGCCCGGTCGCCCGTTTCGGTCGCCTTCTCCCACTCCGCAATCTGCCGGTACTGGTCAATCTCCTCAAGACCCGACAGAATCGGCTGGTTCTGCAACGCAACCAGCTTGTGCCGGCACAGGTAGTTGGCGCGCCCCTTCATGTAGCACACCCGCAACTCGCCCACCAGCGTCTCCAGAAACGGAACGTCGCGGAAGTAGAGCTGGTCCTGCAGCGCCTTGGTGCCTGTGGAGACAATGATCCGCTGCCCCGTGCGCAATGCCGGCAGCAGATAAGCCAGCGTCTTGCCGGTTCCCGTTCCGGCCTCCACAATCAAGTGTCGCCGTTCGCTCAGCGCGCGCTCCACCGCCTTCGCCATATCAAGCTGGCCGGGGCGATACTCATAAGGCAGCGGCGAGCGCGCCAGAATGCCGCCCGGTGCAAAAAACTCGTGCAGGGAAGGCAGCGCGCGGGTTGAGGTGTTGCTCAAGGACATGAAGATCGGGGCCGACGGCAGCGGGTGCTCCCTCCATCATAGTGATGCGGCCGGCCGGCGCGAGCGATTCACGCCCAGGCGCTCCATCGGGAATCAGCCCGGCTCACTCTCCGCCGTGGTCGGATCGATGATCCTCACCACCCGGGCCACGCTGTTGGCCGGAAAGCCGCCCAGTCGCGCATGTTCGCGCACCATCTCTTCGTCCGGTGCGATGTAGACGCAGTAGATCTTGTTCTCGGTCACGTAGCTTTGCAGCCACTGAATCTGCGGTCCCAGGTTGCGCAGCACACTACACGACTTCTCCGCGACACCCTGCACCTGCTCTGCCGACATCGATCCGGCTCCTGGAATCTCGCGTTCGATCACAAATTTTGGCATTTTGGGGATCCCCTCCTATCGGGGAGTTGCAATAGTGTACATGCCAAATCAGAGATCTGCGAAGCAGAACTTGCTGCACAGCCTTCCGTAAACTCCCGCCGCCGCATCGCCTCGAAAAGGCCCGGCTTCAAAGCCTGCCTCGAGCGAACTCTAACGGTGCCGCAATGCCCACAAAATCGACGAGTGCTTTACATGCCGTGGAGAAACTCAATCGGGCGGTAGGCCGGGGATTTATCCCCGCTGAAGCTGGCATGAAATCAATGCGGCCTTCAGGCCCTGAGGCATGCTTCTTACGATATTCCGCCAGGAACAATCCTTTTCCGCAGCCTGCTGAGCCCTCGCAAAATCTCTCGTTGCGCAAAAACCAAATCGCCCTGCTCACCAGCCGTCCTCATCCGAAATCTGAATCCCGGCCCGAATCGGCAGCATGATACTCATCGTCGCTCCCAGTCTCACCTTGCCCCGAATCCAGCCACTTGCCGATCATCAAAGTCTCCTCCGGACTCTCGGTCCCGCCGATGCTTGCGGCACCCTTCAGGAGTCTCTTCCGGACTGCGGCCGCCCGCTCAACCGCTGCTGCCTTCTCCCCGTTCCCAACCGAATAGAGATTCGCCGCGTTCACGTTCATGTGGTTCCCGTGGATGTGCATCGCCCCTCCTCTAGGCAGACACGCAATCTGCGTGCCGGAATCGCGCGCCGAATATTTGAGAAAGCTCATGCCTCGACAGGTCCATCAGGCTTTCCCGGCAGCGGAGAACCAGACCGCGCGGTAACCCGGGACTTTACAGGCTGCGGAAAAACCCGTCTCAAACCTGGAATCGTCGGGCTGTGCGTCAGGGCACGACTTCATTCGTGCCGTAAGCTCATAATTAACAAGCGCTTTAGCCCCTGACGTTGGCCCCTCGCGTTTTTTTGCCGATATAGGCCCAAGCCGATTTTGGCTCAATTTGATCAACCCTCTTACCCGGTTTGACTTCCCCAGGTGGACTAAGCATACTTAGTCCATGGCCTATACCGTCCATCAAGCGAAGACCCACCTTTCCCGGCTCCTGAAAGAAGTGGAAGCCGGCAAAGAAGTCGTCGTCATGCGCGGCAAAAAGCCCGTGGCGAAGATTGTGCCGATTAACGAAGCCCCAACTTCAAAACCGCCGTTCCGGTACATTGGTGCCTTTGAAGGCCAGGTCCATGCTGACGACAGCGCATTCGATCCGTTGACCGACGAAGAATTGGTCGAATATGGATTCGGGCTCATGCTCGATGGACCACTGGTTCCACCGCCCGAGAAGCAATGAGATATCTTCTCGATACACATATCTTGCTCTGGACGTTGGAATCTCCGGCAAAACTGTCCAGCACAACCAGGAAAATCATCGAAGATCCTGCATCCGAGTTGCTGCTCTCGATCGCAACTCCTTGGGAGTTGGCAATCAAGACAAATACTGGCAAGCTGGATGCCGACAGGGTATTGCGCCAATTCGAGCTATTGACCGCTTCCTCCGGAGGCTATGAGCTTCTCGACACCAAAGTTTCTCATGTAATTCGGGCGGGCATGTTCCCGCTCCATCACCGCGACCCGTTCGACCGGCTCATTGCCGCGCAAGCTCTCGACTTGAGGATCCCCTTGCTCAGCCGCGATCACGTCTTCGATCTCTATGGCGTAAAGCGTATTTGGAACTAGAACTGGTTGCATAAATCGGGCTTTGAAAGGGCACGGCTTCAGCCGTGCCGCAAAAGGCCAACAAAACCTCGGGCTTTAGCCCCTGAGGGACACTTCTTCCGGTCTAAATCGTATTTAGGCAACCGGAACCAGCAGATGCCGTCCAGCCCTCGGGCGAGCGGCGATTGGAGACAGGTTTTGCCTACCTATCGCAGATCGATTGTGCCCAGCACCCCAGGCGCGGCAGCCCTCCCGCTGGTGGCCATTGTGGGCCGGCCTAACGTCGGCAAATCCACGCTCTTCAACCGGCTCACGCACAGCCGCCGCTCCATCGTCGGCGACGAGCCGGGCATCACCCGCGACCGCATCTACGGCGAATACGAGTGGTCAGGCCGCCGCTTCCGGCTCGTCGACACTGGCGGCATTGTCCCTGACGATCCGGATCTGATTCCCACCGAAATCTATAACCAGGCCAAAGTCGCGTTAAAGGACGCCGACGCCCTGGTGCTAGTCGTCGATGCTCGCACCGAACTGGCCAGTCCCGACTACGATCTTGTAAAGCTGCTCATTCGCGGTGGCAAGCCGGTGTTTCTGGCCGTCAACAAGGTTGAGGGCGCGGCCATGGAGATGGCTGCGGAGAACTTTCGTCAACTCGGCCTTCGCAACGTTTATCCAATCAGCTCGGAGCATGCGCTGGGCATCGGCGATCTGCTCGACGCCATCTCTGAGGCTATCCCGGTGCCGGCTGATGTCCCTCTGACTGAGGAAGAGGCCGCCGCCGCGCAGGCAGCCCAGGACGCCGATGCCGAAGAAGCAGAAATCTCCGAAGGCGGCCCCGTCGCCCCGGAAGAATCCGAAGAAGATTCACTCGACGCAACCCCGCGCCGGACACATGGCGAGCCCCACCGGACGCACGGCGAGTTCGACCAGCACGAAACTTCGGTAGCCATTATCGGCCGGCCCAACGTGGGCAAATCCACGCTGCTCAACGCCCTCACCGGTACCAGCCGGGCGATCGTTTCGCCCATCGCCGGCACCACGCGCGACGCGGTCGACGAAGTGGTCGAATTCGAGGGCAGCCAGTTGCGCTTTGTGGATACGGCCGGCATTCGGCGTAAAGGAAAAACACATCTAATGGCTGAAAAAATGAGCGTCGTCATGGCTCGCCGCCACCTTGAAGCCGCCGACGTGGCGCTGCTGGTGCTCGACGCCACGGAAGGCGTCACGGCCGCCGACGCCACCATCGGCGGTTACGCCCACGAGAGCGGCCGAAGCGTCATCATCGTGGTCAACAAGTGGGACGTTATTACCACCGGGCGAACCGACGGCAAGCCGCCCGCGGATCGCGCCGTGTTCGAGCAGCAACTCCGCTCCGTGCTCAAGTATCTCAGCTATGCTCCGGTGATCTTTCTCTCCGCGCTTGAGGGCGCCGGGCCCGAAAGAAAGGGAATGGCCCGCGTCTTGAACGAAGTCAAGGCCGTCGCGAAAGAGCGCCGCAAGCGCGTCTCAACCGGACAGATGAACCGCTTCCTGGAAAAGATCGACTTCCAGCGCGCCCCGGTCCCCATGGCCAAACGGATCCGGATCTTCTACATGACCCAGGCCGCCGTCGCGCCGCCCACGTTCATCCTGTTCACCGACCGCGACATCAAGCTCCACTTCGCCTTCGAGCGCTTCCTCGAAAACCAGATCCGCGAGGCCTTCGGCTTCAAAGGCACGCCCATATGGTTCAAAGTGAAAGCGCGCAATGAGAAAAAAGAAGAATAAGCCGAACGCGCATCCTCACACGAAGAATTCTCTCTGAACCGAGGCCCCCGGCTCCTGAGTTCCGGCAACACGCGAAATCTGTTACCGCAGCCCGTGCAAGCGCATCAAAATCACCATGAGCATGGAAAAAGCGACATTCGGAGCCGGCTGTTTCTGGGGAGTCGAGGCGGCCTTTGCGGCCATCCCCGGCGTAACGGCCACGGCAGTTGGTTATGAAGGCGGCCAGCTCGATAAGCCCGGCTACAAGGACGTCTGCACAGACCAGACCGGACACGCCGAAGTGGTTGAACTCGACTTCGACCCCGCCCAGGTCAGCTACAAGCAGTTGCTCGACGCCTTCTTCGCCCTCCACGACCCCACCACGCTCAACCGCCAGGGCCCTGACTGGGGAACCCAGTACCGCTCGGCCATCTTCTTTCACTCCCCTGAGCAGCAGGCCCAGGCCCTTGCCAAAATCGAGCAGCTAACCGCCGAAGGCCGCTTCAAGCCTAAGCGCATCGTCACCAAAGTCGAGCCGGCGCAAACCTTCTGGCGCGCCGAGGAATACCACCAGCGCTACCTCGAAAAGCGCGGCCAGGCAAGCTGCCACATCTAAAAAACACACGCCACAACAGCACGCCTTCTTGCGGATCCTCCTACTTCGATTCGTCCGCCAGCGCCCCATCAGCTTCAATCGCCCCTGCCCCCGGAATCTCCGCCCCCGGCTCATTGATCCACAAGCACGCGATCCACCACACCACCACCGCCAGAAAAATCACGCTGTTGGCGTTATAAAGCTTGTCCTGAATTCCCATCACCCGTTCGTACTCCGCCTGCGTATGCGGCGCCGCGTGCTGCGCGATCAGCTGCCAGATGCCTCGCACAGCCATCTGCGTAATCGACGCGGTAGAAAGACCGATCACGATCTGTTGTGTGTGGCTCCGCCAGCCGGCCTTGAAGCAGCGTCCAAACAGCACCACCAGCACTCCCAACTCAACCGTAAGCACGTCGGAGAGAAGGCCGGTCTTCTGCGCGAACAGTTGCATCAGCCGCAGCACCGACAGCGTTGAATCCGCGGTCAGCATCTTCCATGCCGGCCACGGGCCCCACTCCACCAGCACCGCCGCCCCCACCCCGAGCAGCGACAGCGTGCCAATCAGCCACGTCCGCCGGCTGGCCCCCGTAAACGCCCGCCGCGCAATTTCAATCGCCACCAGCAGGCACACCAACGCTTCCACAACCGCGAGCGTCAGAAAAATCTTGCTCATGGTGATCGGAGCCATTCGCCCGTAGAGCATCCTGGTGGCCAGCAGCCGCACTGCTGTCAGAACCATGCTCACCGTGAACCACGGAAAGCGCCGTGCCCGGTCCCGCCCCAGCAAAACCACCAGCAGAACCAGCAGCGCCGCAAATGTCAGCGTCCATAAAATCTGAACAATCGTGAATCCTAAGAAATGCATTCGACCCTTGTCCGGCCTGCGCGTGGCTTGCTGCACAGGCCATCACTCAAGTCTAACCGCCTCACACCCGATGCGCCGCTGCCTGCCATAATTCCAATATGCTGGTCCTGGCCTCATCCTCGCCCCGCCGTCGAGAACTCCTCTCTCAGGCCGGCTTCTCCTTTGAGGTCCACCCCGCGCACATTCCTGAAGATCCGCTGGAAAACGAAGACCCCTTCACCTATGTCACCCGCCTCGCCCGCGAAAAGGCCCAAGCCGTCTTCCGCGAACTCACCCCGCCAAAGGCCTCGCCCGCAAATCCGCACAAAGACGCCAATTCCCCCCTCGCCGTCCTCGGCGCCGACACCACCGTCACCCTCGACAACCAGATCCTCGGCAAGCCGGAAGACTCCTCCGATGCCGCCCGCATGTTGCGCCTGCTCTCCGGGCGCACCCATCGCGTCATTACAGGAGTCGCGCTGGTCACCGCCGAAGGCGTCCAGGTTGCCGCCGAAGCCACCGCCGTTCGCTTCCTCGACCTCTCCGAAGACCAGATCGCCGCCTACATCGCCACCGGCGAGCCCATGGACAAAGCCGGCGCCTACGCCATCCAGGGCCGCGCCGCCCGCTGGATTCCCCGCATAGAAGGCTGCTACTTCAACGTCGTCGGCCTGCCCCTGGCGCTGGTATCCAGGCTGCTCGAATCCCGCAACTTGCAAGCCTAGATGTCTCCAACCAGTGGCGGGCCATCGGCATCGCCATGCCCCCCGGTTACGTCGTCGATGAAACACCCGACCCGGTAGACCTCGACGCCGACTTTGCCAGCTACAAATCCGCCGTTTCCGTAAAAGGAAACCTGCTCCACTACGAGCGCGAATACGTAGTCCGCCAAGTGGAAATTCCCCCCGCCAAGGCCGCCGACTTCCGCAAACTGGAGAACGCCATCCTCACCGACGAAAAAGGCACCGCGGTCCTGAAAAAACAGTAATCGGGCGCGAAATCTGCTCATCCAGTCGTCGCAAAACTCGTCGCACAATTCGTCGCACAACCGAGGGTGCCCCATCCATTCCGCGTCTTTTTGCGGAATGGGTGGGATAGCATGAACTTCATCTCACCGGGCTTTTCTATTCCCTATTCCCTAATCCCTGTTCTCTATTTCCCGCCTTGCCGATAATTCGCTCACCTACGCGCAGAATGAAGATATGAACCTCCTCCATTCTCATGCTGCGACTCACGCGATTCTCCCGTCCGAATGCCGGTTTTTAGATCCAAATCGCACCCCCCCGTACCCCCCCTGCTCAGGGCAGTACTGAAAGGTAACGGGTTTCTATATAACATGAATGAAATGAACAGTACGAGATGCCAACCTGGTTACTTATCGGTAAACAGAACGGCCCGTTTTTCGCCGTTTTTCGGGCAGAAAACACCCATTTTGTCCTGAGAAATGCCGCCTGTGGCAAGAAGATGCCTCCCGGCCGAAAAAGTCTGGCAAGGAAACCTCGATCGCACCAGTTTCGCGGGTTCCTGAACCGGATTCGCCTTGCCGTTGTTCACCAGGATGGTGCGTACCCTGATTTGCACCGCAAAGACCGCAAACCGTGACCTATACTTCGTGTAGAGCGAGGCTCCAGCCGTGGTCGCGGCCCCCACGCTCCCAAATAATTATGGCTACGCAACTATCCCGGAAGCGCGCCTTCGAATCGCCGTCGATCCCCGACCGTCTTTATTTCAAGATTGGAGATGTTGCGCGGATTTGTGAAGTGGAAACCTACGTCCTGCGCTTTTGGGAGTCGCAGTTCCCGCAGCTCAAGCCCAACAAGAGTGGAACCGGACAACGGCTCTACCGCAAGCGCGATGTCGAACTGGCGCTCGAGATCAAGCGGCTCGTTCACGCCCAGGGATACACGCTCGCCGGCGCGCGCCAGACTCTGGAACAGGCCCACCGCCGCCGCCCGCCGGAGCCCAGCCTGCTGCCGCCCACCGCCGACTCCCTCAAGCGTCTGGATGCGGTGGCCTCCACCATAGGCCATGCCCGGGCCGAATTGCGGGAGATCGCAGCCCTGCTCGCCGCCCCTGCCCCGCCCGCGCCGCGACGCCGCACCCGCCTGGCCACGTTCTCGCTACAATCCGGCTCTCTCTTTCCCTCTTAGTTCGTCAAAAGAAGACAAAAGCACCCCAGCAAAAAGCAGCACTTTGTCTTCAACAATCATGTTCTGAGTAAATGGTCGGGACGGGCAGATTTGAACTGCCGACCCCTCGCACCCCAAGCGAGGGGTTTTCTTTTTCGAAGAGACTCCGCCGTGTGTCGTGGTTTGCCGTCATGTGTGAAATCGTCAATGTTTATAGGGGTTTCATGAGACTAAAGTCGAAACTATGTTTCCGCCGTGTGTCGTCATGTGTTGTGGTGTGTTGTCGTGTTTTTGCCCTGACTTGCTACAAATTCCGCTACACCCTCTTCAATCCCAAAAACGCAAAATAATAATTATTCAACAGGCCGATTTGGGAGCCGAAAACCAAGCTCGATTGTCGGGGCTGTGTTGTGCTCTGACGGAGCGGGCCGATCACCTGCGCCGTGGCCAGAGTTGAATCGCCCCAACCGGGCGGCTATGGCTTTGTAGGGAGATTGAGGTAGAAGGTATCGACGATCAGCTTTTTCGCTTTCGACGCCGGTTCGACAATGCCGATGCCACCAATGTTCAGGACCCTCGCTTGCATGGGAGTTGTAGCTCCAGTTTGCTGGTTCGTTACGCCAACTGGAATTTCACCAACATGGACCTGGGCTTCCTCATAGGCATCCTTCGAAATGATTCCAATAAGTTTCGATGAACCTCCAATTGTGATTCCCCCGCCTCGCGTGAGACCGCCAGAAGTATGGAAGACAGGGCCTCCGCTATTTCCGCTGAAAACATTCGCGTCGACGAGAAAAGTATGGTCAAGTCGGCCATTCGGATTCGTCCAGGCTACGATTCCGCCTCGTGCGATTGGAGTCGTTTGATAGTCAGGGCCTACTAATTCGGGATAGCCCATCACGACAACGGATGCCCCTTGGTAGACATCCTCCTCGCCCCCAAAATCACTAAGGGAAATTCCGTGCAGATCTTTATACGCCGACAGGTTAGGCAGGCCAATTACTGCCAAATCGGCATCATCCGATCCTTTCCAAAGCCGCCGACCATTTGACATGAGCAGCAATTCAACACCAAGGTCATCAGCCGTGCGCGGCTCACTTTGAGGAATACGCAGATATAGAACCGTTGGAAAGAAGTTCTTACTTGGATCAAAAAAAACATGTTTGGCGGTGAGAAGGCAGCCATGATTCGCATCCCATGTCACAATTACGCCCGAACCGATCGACTGAAATCGCATCTGCCCTGGGGCTCCTTCGATGGGGACTCGCATTCCCAAAGAGACAGTTGAGCGGCGGAGGTGATGAAGTAAATCGACATCTGGACCTGTCTCTGGTTGCCCAGGAGCGGGTGAAGTGGGGGGAGTGTTCGGCGTTTGCACCGGCTGAGCCCACACCGTTCCTAGTGCCAAAATCAAGAGGGCAGCAAGTACAGTCTTTCTCATAGGGCCACAATCCTACCACATATCAGGCGCACACACTGATCACCCAGCAACAGATTGGGGAAGGGAACTACCGTGGAAGTTGGAATTCCCTTCCCTGCATTGCGCGGTAGGAGTCCCGCAATGGGCCGCGCAACTGTGAGAAAAAGGGGCGAGTGATGCCCGCAACTCCCGCCCCTCTCGCATGTCCTGAGCTATGGGCATCCGAAACCCACGGAGAACGGCGCGCACTCGCCGCGCTCAGAACACGCAAGCTGGATAAAAAATGGGGAAGGAATACCGGGCGTGGTATCACTCCCCCCGCTGGCACGCCTGAAACCGAAAAGGCTTACCTTCGCCATTCTTTTCGACCAGGGCCATGCAAAGCGCAACCGCCGCGCCAGACGGCTGCGGCGATCACGCAAACTCAAAAGTCGTCATCGAGAATCTTCTTCAACTCTTCCTCTGCGGCTGCGGCGGCTTCCGCTTGCTGCTTTTGCTGGTTCCGCCGATAGCTCTCTGCCGCAGCCGTGTTGTCCTTGACTATTTGCTCACGGCTGTCAGTGTCTATCGCTAGTTGCCGGATGGCCGCGTCCTCGGCCTCTTGCTTTTGTTCCGCTCTCGCGAGCTTGGCTTTTTCCAGATCGATCACGATTTCCTCCTTGCTGCTTTTGCGAGCTGTGCATTTAGTTGCTTCTGTCGCTGGTATTCCTGTACCAGTCGCTCGCCGGTTGTGTGTGGGACACCTTCGAACAAAGAGCGGAGGTACGCGGCTTCGTCCATCTCCGCAGCATCGCTGGTTACTGGCCACGACGACAGCGACATTGTTTCGAGAGTCAAAAGTTCTGGCGCATGTGGCGCTCGTGAGTCGATGGCAATGACCGGCTCCTTGGCGTGGTCAGCGATCAGGACCGGCTCGGCAAGGCGAAACGGTGCAGCGAGCTGCGGAGCCGAATCGCACATGACTTGGGTTTCAATCTTGGCGAACATCTCAGACAAGGACGGGCGGTTATTCATGCGGCCTCCTGGGTGTCGGCAGGATCACTCGGGACCGTTGCCGTTTGGTAGCTGCTCAATCCAAGTCGCCCGTGCGAGCTGAGGGGCGCGGCGGTCGAACCTTGCTGGCCGGGGTTGTCCACTTCGCTGTGATCGTTCGGTGTCGATCCATCGGCATGAAGAATGCTGTCGCCGGGGTCGATGGGGTTGATTGTGCTCATCGGTATTACCTCCATTGGGTTTCAAATTCCGCATTCATGCGGTCGATTTCGGCGCTAGCGGCGACTTCAGCATCCGCCTCGGCAGCGCGGTCCTGTAGTGCTTGAAGGTTTCTGTAGTAGAGGTCGATGGCCGCTAACTTCGTAGGCGGCGCAATGCCTTTCGAGAAGATCAACTTGAAATGTTCTTCCCCGACCTCCTTATCCATGGAGCAGTATCGTGCCAGCCGTTCGTCATTCAACTGCTGGCGCAGTTGCTTGACCCGTGCGAGGATTTTGGGTTCCCGACGCCATATCCTCAACGTGCTTACGTCGATCTTGAGAATCGCGGCGGCTTTCTCGTACACCCCCGACACGAGAGCGGTTGCGACGGCCTCCACTTTGTCAAAAGTCATAGTTCCGACTCCTGTCCGTTTTCGCTTGGCCCTTGCAACAAGACTGCCAACAATTGAACCGATCCTCCAGATTCATCGATGTGGACAGCATCCCGGATGGCGTTCGCAAGCTCCCCTCGGTCTCCCTCGATTCCATCGGCAAGGAGTGCGAAGTAGCGGCGGGCATCACCATTCAAGACGCGCGTCGAGCCATCTGCAAAGTGCAACACAATCGGGTCGGCATACGTCCTTTCCTCAAGTGCCAGAATCCGCCTGCGTAGTCCGTCGATCATTGGTCTCCCTTCATCGACGCCTCTAAGCGGTCAAGGCGTTCCGCCAAATCTTGAATCTCTACGGACTTCAACAGAAGTTCAAGAAGCCGTGCGGCTGCGCTCACCGCCGCTGTCAGTGGGGCATCCGTATCAGCGACAACCTTGTGCAAACGATGGACCGCATCGAAGCCCGCACTACGCAACTGATTGACTGCGCCTTCCAGCAGTTCATTCTTTGCGCTCCTGTACTTCTCTTGGAACTTCGGCTCTGCGAGCCAATTGAGCAACGTCCTTGAGCTGATGCCGCAACTCTCCGCCGCCGCCTGAATGGTCCTCGAAACCAGCAACGCACAGACGGCTTGTGTTTGCAGGCGCGTTTTTCCCGTGGCCGTTTTCTTCATCGGGTTTCACCGCGTTTCATCTCTCCGGCCAAATGCAGCGAGTCACGATTTCCAGCCGCAAAGCCGCCTCGTCGCTTCAATGGCGATAGGTCTACTAGTGACAAGTCGTTTTCACACATGATCTTATGAATTTCTCTTCGGAGTGATGTAGTGGATTCTGTAGACACTCTCCCGGTCAATTCCGAGATTTTGGCGGGAATAATCATTATTGCCACCCTTTCTGGAATTGCTCATGGCCTTCCAGGTCCGACTTCAAGATCAAGCCGGAGACGAGCAGTGTTCCATGCACCTCGCCAATCAAGAATCAACTCGAATAACAGCGACTCGAAGATATCGCGGGTGCAGGGAACCTCGTTGCGGGCGATCATCCATTCGCAGAAGTCGAGATGCAGGCAGCTCACCCCGCCAAAGCAGCGCGGATGACACATGCAGCAGGCGTCCAGCCATCGCACGAAAGGTTCCCGCAAGTCTTCAAGAAGATCATCAGTGGAAAGCTGTGCAGCCGGAACATTCCCCGCTCGGTTGATACCTTCGGTTGCTTCGGTCGCTTTTGTCGCAAGATTGTTTTCCAACATCCACCGTTCAGCCATCTCACTAAAGGTGCTCACCGTTCTCTCCTCTCTGAGTTGCGACATAAGCGATATATGCGACCTAAGTCGCTTTTGTCGCAGTCACCATCCCACCCTCGCTCACCCTTCGGTCGCTTTCATCGCTTCGGTCGCAATCCATAATTCGATTGAGCGGCCTTGAGTATTCACACTCTGGTTTGCACGATGCCCAGCGCCGTGAGTTGAGTGAGCCCCTGCGCGATCCGGTCGGCGGATTCGTGGCGCTTGAAAAGGTCGCGTATTTGCGTGCGGGTTAGCCCATCAGCACCAGCGTTCACCAGGGCCTCGCGGATGCGATCGGCAACCGGATCACCTGTTGCGTCTCCGAAAATAAATCGCGCCGATGCGAGGCAATAATCCCAGACTGCCAATGCAGCTTGGAGATGCTTCAGCCGGATTGTCTCGCCGCAATCAAGAGCGGCATAGACAGCGGATAGCTTTAGCACCTGTGCTTCAGCTCTGCCGGTCGCTGCGCCAAGCAAGCCGGGTAGTCCCTCACTGAGTCGTGAATAAACAGCAGCCACAGGCCACGCGCCGCCTCGTCGCGCCGCATCTCTACGTCGCCTGCTTCACCTGACCAGTCCAGGACGCGATGCAGACGATTCGCTAAGGTCGTCAAACCGGCATCGGGCACCCGGCCGCCCTCGGGTAGATATTTGCTGCTCTTTATCAGGCACCACAAGAGCCTATTCGCGAAGCCGTTGTGCGCCTCGGTGTCTGAAAGATAGCGCAGCAACTCCAGGCGAGTAATATGCCCAATGAGGCTGATGTGAGCGCCAGTCGCACGCTGCGGATTATGCTTGACGAGCGTGCGCAGATTTCCGTTGTCCCACGCACTCCGCACAATTGGCGAAAGGTTGTTGCCTTCGCGAGACATGATGCGCAGCACACTGGCAAACTCCGGTTGCACGATCATCAACCGACGATTCATCGGCGGTTCGGCATCATCGCGCACCTCGCTAATAAGCCCTTCTGCGCTGCTCAGGCCGCTTGTCACGCGGTCGTGTGCCCACTTCTCATCCACTAGTGAGCACAGCCGCTCAATATGTCCCCACGAGGTGCCCTTGCGCCCCTTGCTCGTCTCCCCCACCAGCACGGCGTACAGAGTCAGCGCGTGACGAGTGGACTCGACCATGCAATGCGGGCCAGGGCCAATCATGTTCGAAACGGCAACCAAAATCTGAATCAGGATTGCAGCGGGGTCCGCTTCAGAGTGCGGTGAGATTGTTCGCACCACGTCACCAGCCAGGCCATAGAGCGCTGCACAGGGCAGTACCGGCCATAACCCAATGGAATCGCCCTCGGGGATATTGAGTAGTTGCGCAATATCCTGCCCGCTCATCCCCTCAAACTCGGGAACCGGTGGAAACACGCCTACCGGGTCAATCATCGGTTGGCCTCCAGTTCGGCCCCTGTCGCACGCTGGCGCTCAAGAGCAAGATGAAACAACTTAGTCAACCCGCTCTCGGTCGGAGCGCCATCGGTCAGACGCGCAAGCCGATTCCCAAGGGTTTCGATCACGGCGGTCAGCTTGCGGTAGCGATCCGTCAACATCCGGCGCTGAAGACGTGTTGCCCGATTTGCAATCTCTTGCTGGAGTCGCTGTGCAGCGAATTGGCGGGCTTGTGCTGTGGTCGGACGCGAACCAGCGAACAAGTCCGCCATGCGAAGCCCAACGGCCTGTAGGACGGCCTCTACGGTGCATCCTGCGTGGCAGTGGATCAACACCCGGCCATCCCGCCCTTCGCAAACACTAAGGGATGGATTATGGTCGTCGTGTGCCGGACAGCGGGCCATATAGTTTCGGGGACCAGTGCGGCGAGCGTGAAGCAGATCAGCGATGTGACGGGCAGTCAATTTACCGCCTCCGTGCCGCGTCCCCGCCTGCCGTGCGAGGGGTTGGCGTGCTTTGCGCCGTTTGTTCTCTTGTGCTTCCGTTTCAGATCGTCTGAAAGTGTAGTGAGATTTGTAGCGTTGACCTCAGAATCCGCAATGATCCCGAGAATGACGCTCTCCCGAAACCGCATGGTCTTTCCGAAGAGTCGGACGTAAGGCAGCTTGCCTTGAGCTGCGAGGTCGTACATCGTGCCCTTCTGGAGTCCCAGTAGGCTTGCCGCCTCTTCCGCACTCAATAACCTTTCTGTTTTCGCGGCGGTGTGCGTCGCGGTCAATAAAGTGTTAGCAAATGCCATAACGCCCCTTCTTTTGGGAATTAGACATCTTTTGTGTCGTCGATTGTCGAAATGTGGTACGGTTATCCGTGAAAGATACAACTATCACAAATGAGAAGACGCAAACCAACGATCCTGCAAAACCCGTTCGGACCCAACCGCAATGACATTGAAATCGTTGTGGACTCGTTGAACGGCACGGGGGAAGAAAGCGAGGAACAGAGGAAGCTCTTTGCGCGATGGGAGGCTTCCGGTCCGAATCTGAAAAAAATGTGTCACTCGGATGAGGAACTTTGGAGGGACTTGCAAGAGGCAGTTTTTGCTCAATGGTTTCCTTCGGGCGGTGCGCGGGCATACCTTGTGCCGCTACCTAGAGGCGGCGATCACTATGACACTCCAGTCGGCAGAGCGCGGTTGAATTTCGCAATGTTTGTTCTACATCCAGACTGTGACAAGGTGGGCGGGCCTTGTGAGATATGTGGCAAATACTGGAAACAAGGAACGCGGCATCGGACGAAATACTGCACGAAGAAGTGCGCTTCGCTTGCAAGTGCTCCCGCTGCGATTCAGTCCACCAAAGACAAAAGGGACGAAGCCCACGAGCGGCGGATCAATTGGGCTGAAGAAGCGAGCATAACGTGGTCATCCAAACCACGAACTGAAGGTTGGAAATCTTGGGTACTCCGTCACGTCAACAGCCAGGAGAAGAACTGGGCTAAAAAGAACAAGCAACCAGAACCACGCCCCGTGACAGAGAAATCTCTGACTCGTTGGGTGAACAGTAACCAACTTCAAAAACCGGAAGAGAGGAAAGCAAAATGAGCCTGTACAAGCGAAACAAAACATGGTGGTACTCGTTTTCGAAAGATGGACGGCGATTCCAGGTATCGACCGGCAGTCGGTCGAAGGAAATTGCAACGAGGGCATTGGCCCGAAAGCTGACAGAACTTGACGAAGGCCGAAACAATCTACCGGCCAAGAGAAGCCCAGTCGCGTTTCAGGATTACGCTACGACATGGATGGAAGCGAGCCGAGCGCGGTGGAGCAAGGCCAATACTGATATTCAGAACTACAACCTTGCCCATCTCAATCCCTGTTTCGGCAAGTTGCTGCTCACCGAAATCACGGCGGAGCGAATCGGCAAGTACCAAGCGACTCGGAAAGACGAACTAGCCAGCAACCGGACAATCAATATGGAAATCGGAACCATGCGCATGATCTTGAAGACGGCGAAACTGTGGAGAGCTATTGAAGACGACGTACACATGCTGACCGAAGATAAGAACGTCGGGAGGGCATTGACGCCGGACGAAGACAGTCGGCTGCTTGAGGCTTGCGCCAAGAGTCCGCAACCCTCATTGCTCACAGCCGTAGTCATTTTCTCGAACACCGGTCTACGCAACGCGGAATTGCGTCGCGCCAGATGGTCGCAGGTTGACTTCACAAAGAAGACCTTTCAGGTCGCCAAGCGAGCCAAGACGCAAGGCAGTGCATTGAGGATTGTTCCCCTCAATGCGGCGGCTTTGGGTGCATTCTCGGCATGGCGGGCGCGTTGGGCCGATGCCGACGCCGAAGACTACTACATTTTCCCAACTGAAAGGCTTGTCTTCAAAGGCAAGGGTGCAGCCGAACGGGGTGTCATGACCGGGTATAAGGTAGACCTCTCCAAGCCGCTCGGATCATGGAAGACGGCATGGGCATCGGCAAAGGAACATGCCAAAGTGGAATGCCGGATGCACGATCTCAGACACTCGCTGGTGAGCAAACTTGCGGAGGAAGGAATCGCGCAATCTACGATCAAAGCGATTTCCGGCCACACGACCGCGCAAATGGTTGAACTGTACAGCCACATCAGCCAGGAAGCCCAACGGCAAGCCTTAGCTAAGCTCGATGTGCCAACTCAGGCCGTCCAGTAAGGGAACTTCACTACAGGCCCGAAAGCCTGCTACATTTTCCGCTACATCTGATTCGTTTCGGTCATTGTCTCGACCTTATAAGTTATTGATTCTAAATGGTCGGGACGGGCAGATTTGAACTGCCGACCCCTCGCACCCCAAGCGAGTGCTCTACCAGGCTGAGCCACGTCCCGACACAATCGAGCCGGCTCGGGTGAGCCGGCTGCGGGGGTCCTGTTTAGTCTACACCCGCTTGGCCCCCCCAACGGGATCAGCTTTTTAAAACATCTCTTGTGCGCGAGAGCCAGTCACAGCGGGCTCTCAATGCGACGGCGGAACGAACTCGGAGGGCAAGGCCGATCCCGCGCCAAAGAAAAACTCTTCCATCTGTTCGACCAGGAATTGCTGCGCCTGTGGGGTCCAAGGCTGCAGGCGGTATTCGTTGAGCAGCATTTTCTGACGGTCTACCCACTCCGCCCAGGCTGCTTTGGAGACGTTTTTAAAAATCTTTTGACCGAACTCCGAGTCGAAGGGTGGTTCGTCCAGTCCCTCCATCTCTTTCTTGTTGCGAACGCAAAAAACCATGTGTGCCATTCGTCATGCTCCCATTGCCATTGTATTGGATCGACTCGAAAAGAGCGTGTGAGCCGCCCTTTGCTGCGCTCAAAGGAGCGGAACCTGCGTCGCAGACCGAAATGATTCTTGACAAATTAGTGCTCTGGACATTCTCTCTCCAGATCCGCTGCGGTGTGGGGCCTCAGCGCCGCTTGCCCTTCCTGGTGAATTTCTTTCTACCTTTCGAGGTCGGAGTGCGCGCCTCGTTGTGCCGGTTCTTCTTCGCCTTGAGAGAAGGTCTTGGGGTCGGCTTGCCGGTGAATGGAATGCCTTCTTCGACAATGGAAAACTGAAGCCGTCGCTCCTGGGCGAGGATGCGGTCGAGAATCACTTGGACGCGGTCCCCGGCGCGGAAACGGCGGCCGTTGCGTTCGCCGATGATTTCGTGCGTGTTCTCGCGCCAGGTGTAGCGGTCGTCGCGCAACGAATCGATGGGCACCAACCCTTCGACAAAGAGGTCGGTCAACTCGACAAAAAGCCCGAATTTAGCGGGGTTGAGGACCAGTGCTGCAAATTCTTCGCCGACGCGGTCCTGCATGAAGCGGACTTTCTTCCACTCCACGAGTTCGCGCTCGGCCTCGGCGGCGCGCCGCTCGGTCTGGCTGGTCTCTTCGGCAATCTGCGCCAGCTCAGGCTCGGGGATGGGAGGGACGATGGGCGAGGTTTTTGGTTTTCCAGGTCTCAAAATCGAGACCCGGAGTACACGGGGCTCATGTTGGCTGGCCGCCTTTCTTGCGGGCAGACCTTCGTTGGGGTGGGTCCAGGGAGAGGTGTGGCGGCCTTCTTCGATAGCGCCCTCGCCGCGCATACCGTCGTGGAGCAACGCCTTCGTTATTCGGTGCACGATCAGGTCGGGATAGCGGCGAATGGGTGAAGTGAAATGCGTGTAGGTGGGTGCGGCCAGCGCAAAATGGCCTTCGTTGATCTCAGAGTAGCGAGCCTGCCGGAGCGAGCGGAGCATCAAATAACTCAAGATGCGCTCCTCAGGTTTCCCCTCGATACGCGCAGCTAGCTTTTGATACATGCGCGGGGTGACGGGAATGTCCTCGGGAACCTCATGCATCCGCGGATTGCGGCCGCGGCCATGCGCGTCGCGCCTTTCTCCTCGAGTTTGAACGCGCTTGACGGGAAGGGCCCCCAAGCCGAGCGAGTAGCCGAAGCTGGCAGCCAGCTCCTCAAACTGGACCACCCGGCGGGGTTCCGGTTTTTCATGGATGCGATAGATTGAGGGAACGCCAAGCTCCTCAAGCCAGGTAGCCACACACTCGTTGGCAGCCAGCATGAACTCTTCGATCAGGCGGTTGGCCCAAGTGCGCTCGGACTTGGTTACGCCTCGCATCTGGCCCTGTTCGTCAAACTCGATCACCGGCTCAGGCAGATCGAAGTCGATGCTGCCACGGTCCTCACGGCGCTTGTTCATCAGGCCGGCGAGATGGCGCATGCATTCGAAGCCAGAGACGAGCGCGGCATAACGAGCACGGACCTCGACGTCGCCTTCGAGGATGGCGTGAACCTCTGTGTACGTCATGCGAGCAGCAGAGCGGATGACGCCTTCGACTATCTCATAACTCTCGATTCGGCCGGTTGCGTCGAGTTGCATGATGCAGCTCAGAACAAGCCGGTCTTCGCCGGGACGCAGGCTGCAAATATCCGTCGAGAGTTCCTGCGGCAGCATGGGAATGGCGCGATCGGGGAAGTAGACGCTGGTTCCGCGAAGCCTCGCCTCGAGATCAAGGGCTGTCCCAGCACGCACATATTCGGCCACGTCAGCGATGTGGACTTGCAACTCGAAGCCGCCGCCTTCGCGCTTGGTGACCATCACTGCGTCGTCGAAGTCTCGAGCTGTCTCGCCGTCTATGGTCACGGTTGGAAGCCCACGAAAATCTCGGCGGCTGTCGGCCTCGGCTTCATCGAGATGAGCTACGCTGCGCGCCTCCGCCAACACATTCTCAGGGAAGAGGCGGGGCAACTGGTGCTTGCGGATCATCATTTCGACATCGACACCGAAATCGTCGGGATCGCCAAGCACTTCAATTACGCGGCCCACAGGGGGATGGGTGGGCGTGGGCCAAGTGGTGATTTCGACATCAACAACCAAACCTTCCAAATTGTCATGAACGTGGGTGCTTGCGGCCTCGCTGCCAAGAACGCGATGCGGTGTCGCGGTCTCGCTTGCGGCCGGCAGTTCTTTGCCCGGCAGAATCAGGATGGGTTGCGTCATCCGTTCGTCGAAAGGGACCACGCTGTGGCCAAGGGACCGATCGCCGCGGGCATAGTGAAAGATGCCAACGACGGTCGGATTACGGCGCTCGAGCACGCGGACGATGCGGCCCTGGCGGCGGCCATCGGCCTTCGGCGGCTCCACTTCAGCCAGCACCTGATCACCCTGCATGGCGCCGTTGATCTCGTTGGGAGGGATGAAGATATCTTCGTTAACCGAGGCTTGGCGCGCATTGGGCCGCACAAAGCCAAATCCGTCGCGATGCAGATCCAGGCGCCCAGCGGCAAGGTTCTCCCGTGTGCCGCCCACGCTGGAATTTTCACGGGGAATGCTCCAGTGCTCGCGGTCCAACTTGGTGAGCACGCCGCGCGCAGTCAGGCGGGCAAGTTGTTCGAGCAGCAGACGCCGCTCCCGTCCGCCGGCTAATCCCAATTCGCGAACCAGGTGTTTATATCCGGCCTTGCCGCCGGCTGAGCGGGCGATTCGCGCCACCAGTTCACGATCGGTCATATGCTTAGACTAGGCTATGAGCCGCCGGCGCTGCTGCATTCGCAGCGGTTCGTTCATCTTCGCATTGACTGGAATTCTCAAGTCCATTCAGTTACTTAAGTGTTGTCAGATTTGGCTACTTCAGCGTGTTCGCCTTCCGCGCACTCGTCGAGTTGCCGGGTGTCGTCTTAAAATAGCGGCAATGCACCTGTTCGAGCGGACCAGAACGAGAGTACATTTCGCATATGGCCGAAATTGGGCGCCAAGACCAGATTGACCGGCTGTTCGCATTCTTCGAATTTTTGGGGCACTCCAGAAGATCCTGCCTTGGAAATCCCCCCGTCCTTTCAGGACAGAAAAGGAATTAAATTGACTGCTATGTGGAAACCCAGCCAGACTGGACCGACCAACTCGATTCCCACCCCGGAACCCCTTCGCCCGGCGACCCCTTCTCCGGCGTTTGAAACTACCCCGAACCGCGCCCCCATCCCCACATCCGGCGACCAGGCGACGATCGGCAAGGGTCTATTCATCAAGGGCGAAATAAACGGTTCGGAGTCGCTGTATATCGATGGCAAAATCGAGGGCAGCGTCAACCTTCCCGGCAACCGCGTGACCATTGGGCGAAACGGTCAGGTGACTGCCAGCATCACAGCGCGCGAAATCGTCGTGCTCGGCAAGGTTCGCGGTAATGTCACTGCTACAGATCGCGTGGACATTCGAGCTGAAGGGTCGCTCAGCGGTGATGTGGCCGCGGCGCGCATCAGCATTGAAGACGGCGCGTTCTTCAAAGGCGGCATCGACATCCGCAAGCCCGAAAACAAGCCGGAAGGCAAGCCGGTAGGGGTTGTGAGCACTCCGGCGACAACTGAGACGGTCAGGACCGTTCAGTAGTAGCCGCCCTTTGCGCGTTTCCAGAAACGCTGTGCCTCGAGGTCAAATCCTTAGAGTCGGAGTAAGTTGCGGCGGTGGATGAGGACGAAGTGGCGTGGTCTTTCTGGAATCGCCATAAAAGCTTGTCTCAGCACGAGTGCCTCAGCGTCGGCTGGGGTATTCGTGTGTCTTTCGATCCCTCTGTTTAAGGCAAACCGGAGTTCAACGGTCCTGCTTGAACAGAGTTTTCCGAATTGAATCTAAGATGATTCTGAAGTTGCCCTGGTACTGCAGTTGCCGATAGTCTTTTCGGAGGGAGCAGGGGGATTTATCCCCCTGAAAATCTGCACAAATATCGGGGCCTTTAGGCCCGGATCATGCGATCCGCATCAAGTACAACCGTAGTACTTGGCAAGTCCCATGCGCCTCATCGCCACTCTTGGCAGCGCCGATCCCGATCTCTCCAGAACCTCTTTGATGATCGCCAGCCAAACCGTCATTCCCGCTACAAGCACCGCCAGATCGGCCCAGCGGGGATGTTCCAGCGAGGGCGCACCGGGAAGATGGCGGAGCAGTCCGTGGACAGCCCAGACCACGATCCAGACCCCGGCGCCGCTCGCAAGTGCGGCCAGCAGGCAGCGGCCCAACTCTGCGTAGTCCAGACTAGCGAGGGAAACCATGTGCCGCTGGTGGAGCAGCACGGCGATCGACACAGCTTGCAGTGCGATGCCGATATCGGACGCGAGAGCCAATCCCATTGCCCCTTGCCAGTGGAACAGCGCTACGTAGATGGGCCAGGAGACCACGGTGACGATGGTCCCCGCAATCGCTGGCGTCATGGTGTTTCCGGCGGCGTAAAACGCGCGCACATAAATAGCCTGCGCCGACCAGAGAAACATCGATATCGAGAAGACGCCGAAATAGCTCGCGCACAGGCTCGCATCGGCATGCGAGAATCGTCCGCCCGAAAACACCAGGTCGATCATCGGCTGGCCAAGGGCCACCATCCCGGATGCTGCAAGCAGACCGAGGGACGTAACACGCGAGACTGAATCCGCCACGCCAATAGCAAATTCGTAGCGGCGCTGTTGCGTCCACAGGCCGGCGAAAAAGGGCATGGAGGCCGCGCCGGCGGCCTGTGCCAGCATGGCCATCGGCGCTGTAAACAACTGTTTGGCATAACTCATCAGTGACACCGCACCGCCAATTTTTGAAGCGAAGTGGCCGATAATCCAGCCATCGACAGTGACTAAAGAGAAGCCGACCATGAGGGGAAGAGACAGCCGTATCCACTCGCGCAATCCACGGTCGTGCCAATCCAGAATCATGCGATAATGCATTCCCGCGCGTCGCGCGAAGATGGCGTTCAGCAAGTAGGGGCCAAAAAATGCGCCTGCCACGGTGCCGATCGCAAGCGACGGAACGCCGATCCGTCTTTCCAGCAACAGCCCGCCGACGATCGTGCCGAGGCCGTAAATCAAGGGAACCACGGCCTGCACATTGAATTGCCTGCGAACCATCAGCACCGCGCCAAAGACTCCGCCCGCCAGGAAGCACAACTGCGCCGGCAGCAAAATGCGCGTCAGGCTTACGCAGAGCGCGGCCTTTTCGGGGGCGAAGCCATTGAACCAAAAGTGGACGTACCACGGAGCAAAGATTTCGGCCAGCACAATCGCAGCGCCAAGCACCAGGTACATCGTGGTCAGGATGACGGAAAGAGACCGTTCCGCCTCGGCATCGCGGCCTGCTTCCCGATACCGGGTGAGGATGGTGACGAACGTGATGGAAGCGGCGCCGCCCACAAGAAAGTACGAGATCAAGTCGGGCAAAACAAAGGCCGCATTGAAAGCGTCGGCTTCAACGCCGCGTCCGAACAGCCAGACGATGTACTTGACCCGCACCAGCCCGATGATGCGCGACAGGAACGTTGACGTCATCAGCACTACGGTGGCCGAAAAGACGGAATGCGCGTGCGACGGCCGCAGCAGGGCCAGGCCGCGCGCCCACCGCGAACGTGGAGAAGGCTGGGTTGGGAACGCTTCCGCCACTGGTGTTGATTCTACCGGGACACCTCTGCCTTGCCGTTCGAGAGGAACCAGCAAGGGCAATCCGCGCGCGTATTCTTTCTTGAGGAGGGTACTGCATGCGGCAGAAGTTTGGACTGGGGATTGCATTTCTTGCATTCATGGGGGTGAGTTTAGACGGCCAGACAATTCACGGGCGCGACGGAATTTCGCTGCCGCCGCCGCCCGCCGTCGATGCGATTCCGGAGACAGACAACTACTTTGGGACCAGGATTGTCGATAGCTATCGCTGGCTTGAAGATTCCAGGAGCGCGGAGACGCGGGCTTTCATCGATGCGGAAAATGCCTATACCGGCCGCTACATGAAGCAGGCACGCATCCGATCGCAGGTGGTGGACGATCTGGACGATCTCGAAAACGTTTCTGCCGCCAGCACGCCCTGGCAACGCGGAAACAACTACTTCTTCAGAAAGCGGCTGGCCGGCGAACAGCAGTACTCGATCTATGTGCGCCAGGGCTGGACCATTCCCGGTGCGACGAACAAAGACAAGCGGCTCGTCGATCCGGCTGTGCTAAGCAAAGACCCCAATATCTCGGTCCGCATCGAGGATGTTTCCCGCGACGGAAAATTGTTGGCTTATACGGTTCAAAGCGGCGGAGCCGACGAGACCAGCATTCATGTGTTGAATGTTGCCACGGGCAAAACGCTGGAAGATGAGCTGCCCATCGCGCGCTATTTCAGTGCCGCGTTTGCGCCCGATGGAGCAAGCCTCTACTACGCGCGCAACAACAAGGAAGGCACGCTCCTTTATCAACACGTGCTGGGAACGCGGAATTCACGGGACACGCTGATCTTCGGACGCGAGTTTCGCGGAGAACCGCTGAGCGCCAACGACCTTTTTGGCGCCAACGTAACCGACGATGGCCGCTACCTGATGGTTGAGATAAGCCGTGGCGTGCCTGCAAAGCGTGTGGACATTGTGTTTCGCGATCTGACCAGGCCGGATTCACCTTTCGATGTACTCGTCTGGGGGCTTGAATCGCGGTTCTCGGCAATCTATGCCAAAGGGGCTTGGTATGTAAAGACCGACTACCACGCTCCTAATGGATGCATCCAGAAGGCCGATCCGGGCATAATGCCCGAAGCGTGGAAGACGATTGTGCCTGAAGGACCGGACGCGATCGATGAATGGTCGATCGTGGGTGACAAGATCTATGTGAACCGGCTGAAGGATGTGAAGACGGAGACATCGGTCTACTCCTTGGACGGCAAGCCTGCGGGCACGATCGATTACGACGGAATCGGCTCGGCCTCCAAGGTTGACGGCCGGACCTCGGACCGCTACGGATATTTTCTCTTTCAGTCCTACATCCTGCCGCCCACGATTTACAGGCTGGATACGATGACCGGCAAACGGGACGTCTTCTTTCAGCCTAAGATTCCCTTCGACTCCACCCAGTACGAGATCCGACAGGTCTTTTTCAATTCGAAGGACGGGACGAGGGTTCCCATGTTTATTGCCGGCAAAAAGGGGCTGAAACAGGACGGGACCGAGCGGTTGCTGATGACCGGATATGGTGGCTTCAACCTGAGCATGTTGCCAACATGGAACTCTCAGTATGCGTGGTGGATGGAGCAGGGCGGCTGGTTCGCGATGCCCAATTTGCGCGGCGGAGGTGAGTATGGCGAGCACTGGCACGAGCAGGCGATGTTCGAGAAAAAACAGAACGTCTTCGATGACTGGTTTGCGGCGGCCGAGTATCTCATCGCCAACAAGTACACCTCGCCCGAGCACTTTGCCATCACCGGCCGGTCTAACGGCGGACTGCTGATGGGCGCAGCCATCACGCAGCGCCCCGATTTGTTTGCAGCAGTGCTCTGCGGCTATCCGCTCCTCGACATGTTGCGCTACCAGAAGTTCCTGGTGGGCTCGTATTGGGTAACTGAGTACGGTTCTTCCGATAGCGAGAAACAGTTTCCGTATCTGCTCAAATACTCGCCTTACCAGAACGTGAAGTCCGGTACTGCGTATCCGGCGGTCATGTTCTTTACCGGCGACAGCGACACGCGCGTAGCTCCGCTTCATGCGCGGAAGATGACAGCGCTGCTCCAGTCGGCCTCCACCAGCGGCCGGCCCGTGCTGCTTCACTATAGCCTGGCTGGCGGCCACTCCGCCGGCGTAAGCGTGGATCAACAGATACAGGACGATGCGGATCAACTGGCCTTTCTCTGGACTGAATCAGGACAGTCAAACCGCCAGAAGTAAGACTCTGTTTGACGGCGAACAAGTACCTAGTCGGCTGTTCAGGCGTAACCTCGTGCGCTATCGATTCTCTTCCGATAGGAGAAGTACGATACCAGTGCGTCAAATTTGATGGATGTTTGTTCATTGGCCGCAACCGCGATCAATTGCCGCGGAGCGGTCGATCCGGTTGCCTCTTCCATATCGGGTCAGGGAACCGGGGACACAGCGGAGCCAGGAGAAAATGCCACACGCGAATTCGCAGACGGGCAATATCGATTGGCCGCAAGAGGATGCGCGGTTGTCCGCTCTGGCTGCAACGGAGATACTCGACACTGAGCCGGAACCCAGCTTCGACGCCATCACGCGGCTTAGCGCCGAGTACTTCCGGGCAGACACAGTGCTGCTCGGTTTCGCCGACGCGAGTCGCGTCTGGACCAAGTCGTACTGGGGCGAAGCGGTCCGCGAACTTCCTCGCAGACGATCGATCTTTGAGATGGTGCTTGCCGAGAATGGGCCGGTGGTCGTGCCGGACATCTCCGCGCATCCGCATTTTGAAGGTGGACGAATGACCCTCCGGCGCTTGGAGGTGATCTCCTTCGCCAGTGCGCCGGTGCGTTCGCCCTGTGGCAAAATTCTTGGAGTGCTGACGGTATTCGGTTGCCAGCCGCGGCGTTCCATGGCTCTGGACGAGCTCCGGATGCTCGAGAGTCTCGCCGAAATGGCGGCCAGTCAACTGGAACTGCGCAGGCTGCGCAAGAACGCCGCGCGGCGTACATCGCGACGGCCCCGCGCGACGAAACGCATCCCGGCAAAATGGCCGGGCAGGTTGGATCTTCGCCAAGCGCTTGAGAAGCGCGAGTTCGTGCTCTATTACCAGCCGGAGGTCGAGCTCGCGACACGCAGAATCGTTGGCCTCGAGGCGCTCATCCGATGGGCTCATCCCGAGCGTGGACTTCTTCCCCCTATGGACTTTATCCCCCGTGCCGAGGAGAGTGGCATGATTCTCCCCATCGGAGACTGGGGATTGTCTGAAGCCTGCAATCAGATTCAGAAGTGGTGCCTCGAAGACCCCGTCCGCCAGTCACTGCGCGTTTGCGTCAATCTCTCCGCCCGTCAATTCGCGCGTCAGGGCTTGGCCGACCATGTCGAGGCCTTGCTCTGCCAGGCCGGCGTTTCCAGCCGGCAACTGGGCCTCGAGATGACCGAGTCCAGCCTGATTCCCGACATGGGTACCGCTCTGGAGGTGCTGAGCAGCCTGCGTCGGCTCGGGGTTTCGCTCCTGATGGATGACTTCGGCACCGGTTACAGCTCGCTGAGCTACCTGCATTCCTTTCCTATCGACGTACTCAAAATCGATCGTTCGTTTGTTGGCCGAATGACCGAAGGCGCACAACCGCTCCAGATTGTGCGCACCATCATCGAGCTGGCGCGGGCTCTGGGCATGGATGTGGTCGCCGAAGGCATCGAGACCACCGAACAGTACCAACTGTTGCTCGAGCTCGGTTGTCGATTTGGACAGGGCTTTCTGTTCGCACGACCTCTGCCGGTCGAAGCCGTAACCAGGCTGCTGCGCCTGCCCGGGCGCGTGCTTCCCGATTCCGACTTCCCCGCAACGCTTTCAGCGTAACCCTTCGTCGCTGCGGATCTTCCAAAGACGTTCTAATTCGGGAATGGCCGGTCGGTTTCCTCTTCCAGAACTCATTCAACCGATTCCATGTGAATTTCCTCAAGGTCTCTCGACTGGGTAGCAGTATGCTCCATTCCATGCAGCAGACAGCCGCCAACCCACCCTCTCCCGTCCCACCCAGTTTCGCGGGCTTTCTGGCCGCTCTCACCACGCCTGTACCCAAGACCGCTTGGAACACCGACGACCTTGCCGATGACGTGACCACGCTCAGCTATGAGCATGCCCTCCGCGCCCATTCCCGCTACAAACCAGCAGATACGGGTGAGTGGGGTTTTGCCGAGGTTGCCGACTTCGCGGCCAACCAGTTGAAAGAAGCGCGCCAAGTGAGAGAAGACAAGTCCGGCATGGCATCTTCCTCCCTGGCGGCAACCATGCCCGTGGATACGGACTGGCGCGATGAGGCTGTCCCCACTCGTGGCGTTTCAACCTCGCTCAACCAGACTCCGAAGCGCGCCAGCATTACCATCCGTTTAAGTAAAGCGGAGTGCGATCAACTGCACCGGCGCGCAGCCCAGGCTGGCCTCACCGTCTCAGCGTATCTGCGCTCATGCACCTTTGAAGCCGAGACTCTGCGGGCCCAGGTAAGAGATGTTCTTGCTGAGCTACGAACTGCAACTTCTCCCGCGAAACCGAGTGCGCCCGTCACCGTCCGGCGCCCATGGTTCGAATGGCTGTTTCGGCTTCTGCCACGCTGGCGTGAAGGCCAGCGAGTTGCCCGGGCTTGAAATGGCAAGTAGATTTTTGAATCGCCCGGACCTTTCTCGATCACTCCACTTCCAGCACCAGGCATTTCAGATATTCGGTCTCAGGCAAATTCAGAACGACCGGGTGATCGGGAGCGGCGCCTCGCCGTTCCAGCAGGCGTACACGCCGCGATGCATCGGCTGCGGCTGAGGCGACCGCGCCCTCCAGTTCCGTCCAGCCGACATGGTGCGAACAGGAGCAGGTTACCAATAAGCCGCCGGAACCGAGCATTTTCACGGCGCGCAAGTTCAGCTCCTTGTATCCGCGAAGCGCGCCTTCAACGGCTCGCTTTGTTTTGGCGAAGGCTGGAGGGTCGAGAACGATAGTGTCGAAGACCTCGCCAGAGTCCGACCAGTCGCGGAGGATTTGAAAGGCGTCGGCTTCCACCCAGTCCACTTCCGCAGTCAGGCGATCACGATTCGCCTCAAGGTTCCGCTCCGCCACTTCGAGCGAGGCGCGCGATGCGTCAATGCCTGTGACCTGACGGCAAATCTGGGCCAGGTGCAGCGCAAAGCCGCCCTGGTAGCAGCAAACGTCGAGCGCACGATTGGTTGCTCCGATTTTTTTGGCCCAATCGCGGGTGGCGGCGTAGTTGGTTCGCTGATCGAGGAATGCGCCCGTTTTTTGGCCGGCATTGGCGTCGTAGTGAAAGACGAGACCGTTAAGGTGAAACTGTGTTGTAGCTGGGGCTGAACCTCTCTTAACGTAGAGTGGCTCGGATTTGGGCGTCGTCAGCCCCTCAAGCTCGCGCATGCGCGGGTCTGGCCTTTCCAGAATTGCAGACGGGGCAAGCTCTTCCCGCAACACGCGCACACAAGTCTCGCGCACAGCAGCCGAGTCCAACCCTTTGGCAAGAAGCTGCAGAATCACCAGTCCTGCGTATTTGTCCACGACCACGCCCGGCAGATCGTCGGCTTCGCTGAAACAGAGCCGGCAGGCATCGTTCTCCACGTCCAACAGCGGCTTGCGCCGGGCGATTGCTTTCCGCAGCCTCTCGGTCAGGAGATCAAGCCATACAGCGTCATCAATGGCTTCCCGGGAGACCATCCTCAAGGCAATCTGCGATGAGGGGCTATAGAGAGCCGTACCCAGCAAAACGCCTCGTTGGTCGGCTACGGGCAACAGTGCCGGAGGTGGGCCGTCGTCGGTATCGGGCAGGGAAATGCCCTCAATGTCGGAGGCATAGACCCACAGATGGCCGCCGCGCAACCGATCGGCGGCGCGACGATTGATTCTGACTCCATAATCACTTGATGATCCGTGGGTGTCCGCTCCGGCGCCCTTTTGGTCAAATTGAACACTCCGTCCGGTGGGGCCCTCTCGCATTCCCGCCTTCGGCGTCTTCCGGTTCCTTTCGGGTCGTGGCTTTTGCAGCTTCGGCATGAACTGCTCCCTCGGGGCCTCAAGGCCCGCAAGCCGGGAGCGTCCTTGGCCGCCGGCCCCTATTTGGCCTGTATCGTCTCCAGGTAGTGGCTCAAATTGCTGATTCTGAGCGGTCTGTCCTGGGGGCTGGCCTGGTCCATCTTACCAAGGACGGGGCCCCATACCGGCATTTCGGACGTGCCGTGTGCCGGAATCTTGGCGCCGAACTGAAGAACGCTGGCCACGTGTGCGGACGGAAACTTTCCTCCGTTGTTCCGGCTCAATTGAGTCAGATCGGCTGGGGTGGTGTTCAATGCGACGCCGACGGGGCCATATCCTCTGCCGTTTGCGCCATGGCATGGCGCACAGTAGCTCGCATACATCTGCTTGCCGCTGATCGGCGTGGTTCTGGTGGCCGGAATAGTTACTACCTTAGCCTTGGATTGGTCGGCGTGGATAACATTGGTTGCGAATGGGATCGCCGCAAATACGCCAATCGCGATCACCACCGTTGTCGCCGTATTTAAGAGGCTTTTCAACATAAATCCCTCCATTTTAGGCCGCTTTTCCCGTTCGACAAGTTACTCCCTTCGACACAGTGCCGGGATGTGACCTTGAACACGCTTGTGCAGTTCGTCGAAGGCAGACACACGCATCTGCACTGAAGAGGTCAAATGGAGTTGTTCGCCTGAGTTAAGTTTTGCCAAATCAGTCTCCGACCAAGCCCGCCCGGTAAGGCAATCACGCATCTGGAACGGAAGCGGCCTATAATGAGTCATGGCGACTGTCCGGCAGACCATACCGGAAGAAGTTCCCAGCACGTCCCCGAATCCTCCGATGGATGCGGAAGTTGCACTGCGCGCCCCTGAGCCGCAAGTCATTTCCCCTAACGAAGCCGCCCCGCACCTGGTTGACCCGCGCTTGCTTGATCCCCGCCAGATCGAGGAGCGCTTTCAGGCGCTCATTCGCCGCGTTCAGGCCAATCGTCCCAGTGAAGATGTTTCCCTGATTCGCAAAGCGTGGGAGTTCTGCGTCAAGCATCACGAAGGCCAGATGCGCGCCTCAGGTGAGCCGTATATCATTCATCCGCTTGAGGTTGCCGAGGTCCTGGCAGAAATGAAAATGGACGCGACCTCGATTGCCGCGGGACTTCTTCACGACTCGGTCGAAGACACCCCGGCTACCAATGAGGAGATTGCGGAGGAGTTTGGCGATCAGGTAGCCCACATCGTTGAGGGCGTCACCAAGATCGACAAGATTCAGTTTGCCAACCGTGAGGACAGGCAAGCCGAGAACGTACGCAAGATGCTGCTCGCCATGGTTTCCGACGTGCGTGTCGTGCTCATCAAGCTGGCCGACCGCCTGCACAACATGCGCACCCTGGAGCATCTGCAGCCCGACCGTCAGGAGGCGATTGCCCGCGAGACCCAGGACATCTACGCCCCGCTGGCGCACCGGCTCGGCATGGGCAAGGTGCGCGGCGAACTCGAGGACCTGGCCTTCCGATACACCGACCCGGTGAGCTACGAGAAGGTGTCGGCGGCCGTGGAAGCGCGGCGCATCGAAGGCGAGCAGTTCCTCCGGGGCGTCGAAGACACTCTGGTTGACCAGTTGCGCGAAAACGGTATACAGGCGCGCGTCGAATGGCGCATTAAGCGCCTCTATTCCATCTACCAAAAGATCGAGCGCTCCAAAGTTTCGTTCGATCAGGTTTATGATCTGCTGGCCGTGCGCGTAATCACGGCGGATGTGTCCGCATGCTACGCCGTCTTCGGCCTCATTCACACGCTCTGGCGGCCGGTGCCGGGGCGCATCAAGGACTTCATCGCCATTCCCCGCGCCAACCGCTACCAGTCTCTGCACACAACGGTGATGGGCGAAGGCGGCCATCAGTTCGAAGTGCAGATCCGCACCGAAGAGATGCACCGCATCGCCGAAGAAGGCATCGCGGCGCACTGGAAGTACAAGGCTGGTGAAGGCGCAGTGACTGCCCGCGACGAAGAGCGCCTCAACTGGATCCGCCAGCTTGTCGAGTGGCAGAAGGAGATGACCGACCCCAACGAATTCCTCTCCAGCCTGAAGATGGACCTTTATCCGGATGAGGTCTACACCTTCACGCCCAAGGGAAAAGTAGTTGTGGTTCCGGCAGACGCCACGCCCGTCGACTTTGCCTACACGATTCATACCGAGGTGGGCCACACCTGCGTGGGCGCCAAGGTGAATAGCCGCATGGTGCCGCTGCGCACCAAGCTGCGTACGGGCGACATTGTCGAAATCGTTACGCAGAAAGATCACAAGCCGAGCCGTGACTGGCTCACCTTCGTCAAGAGCCCGCGCGCCCGCAACAAGATCAAGCACTGGCTCAACGAAGACCAGCGCCGCCGTGCCGTGGAGATCGGGCGCAAGCTGCTGGAGCGCGAGGCGCGCAGGTTCAAGGTCCCCATGAACCAGATCGGCGACCAGGACCTGGGCCGCATTGCGAATGAGTACGGCGTGGCCACGGCCGCCGACCTGCTGGCAACTCTCGGCTCGGGCAAACACTCGGCGCACCAGATTCTGAACAAGCTGGCGCCGGGATACGCGAACCTTGCAGAAGCTGAGCCCAGTCCGGAAACCAAGCCCGGTACTGGCGGCGAAGCCGGCATGTCCGATGCGGTGCGAAAGCTGCACCTCACCGGTTCCGACTCGCTCCAGGTGGAAGGCCAGAACGATCTGCTCGTCTACCGCGCGCGATGTTGCAATCCCATCCGCGGCGAAGAAATCGTAGGCTACGTGACCCGCGGCAAAGGCGTGGCCGTTCATGCGCGCAGTTGCCCCAACGTCCAGAACCTGCTCTACGAGAGTGACCGCCGCATCGCCGTCGAATGGTCGAGGGTGGGCGACGAAACAGCAGGCAAGCCGCAACGCTACCCGGTCAAGATTACCGTTTACTGCGACGACCGAACCGGCATGTTGAAGGAGCTCACCGCCGTCATCTCCGACGACAACACAAACATTCGCGGCGTTGAGATGCGCCACGACGAGGACGGCGAAGCCGTCATCGAGTTCGTCGTCGAAGCCGAAGATGTCCGCCACCTGAACCGCATGGTTCTCGGCCTGCGCCGCGTCGCCGGTGTTCGCGCCGTCCAACGCACCCAGAAGCTGTAAGAGCGGTGATCAGGGAACAGGGATCAGTGTGAACACCTCTCGGCGAATGATCCGGCGATACCATGAATAGATGAGCGAAATGACAGTGCAGCCTCTGTCGGTCCTGCGCGGCGTTCACGTCATCGATGGCGGCCTGGCTTCGGAGCTGGAATACCTCGGCGCGCGTATCGACGGCCCGCTCTGGTCCGCCCACGTTCTGGAAAGCGAGCCCGAAAAAGTAGCCGCCGTTCATCGCGCGTACATTCAATCTGGATCGCAGTGCATCGCCACGTGCAGTTACCAGGTATCGCGCATGGGTTATTCCGAGGTCGGCTTTCCGCCCGGGCGCGCCGATGCGGCTCTGCTCCGTTCCGTCGCGCTGGCCAGGTCGGTAGTCGCAGAGTTTCCCGGTCACCGCGTCCTCGTTGCCGGTTCGCTCGGTCCTTACGGCGCGGCGCTCCACAATGGCGCCGAGTATACAGGGAACTACGACTGCTCCTATGCAGATCTAGTCCAATTTCATCACGAGCGCATCGAGATATTCGCTCGCGCCAACGACGCTGCTGCTCCCGACCTGCTCGCCTTCGAGACCTTCCCTTCGCTTGAAGAAGTCCGCGCCGTCGGTGAAGCGCTCGCCCCATGGCCCGCGTTGCAGGCGTGGTTCAGCTTCTCCTGCCGCGATGAAAAACACGTATCCCACGGCGAACCTCTCGCAGAATGCACCTCTCTCGCCGCCTCTTTTCCCCAGACGGTAGCGATCGGCGTAAACTGCGTTCCCCCGGGTTGGCTCCCATCGCTCATTGCCGAGTTGCGCTCGGCCTCGGATAAACCGGTGCTGGTCTATCCAAACTCCGGCGAAGGCTGGGATGCGGAAGCGCGTTGCTGGATCGGCGCCAGTGATCCTGCGGATTTTGGAGCGATGGCCAAAGAGTGGTTCGCCGCCGGAGCTGAGATCGTTGGCGGTTGCTGCCGCACTCGCCCCGCGCATATTCGCGAGGTGTTACACGCAGCTAAGTTGGCTTTTGCGCCGAGCGGACCGTCCTATCCAACCAGCGCCAACGCCGCCGTCCCCTTCCGCGGAGGCACATAACCGTCGGCGCGCGAAGCGATCGAGAGCTTCTCGTGACTGAGCAACTTTTTGATTTGGGCGCGTGCGTGGTCGGCCCAGGGCCCGCGGTTATCCAGCCTGACGTAGCACTGCCAGTGGCGCAACGCGGGGCGGTGCTGCCCTTTGCGCTCATAGGCCAGGGCCAGGTTGTAGTGGGCGTCTGCGTAGCGGGGCGAAAGGGCCACTGCCTGGCGGTAGGCGGCGATCGACTCATCCAGGCGCTCGAGTTCGTCCAGCACGTTTCCGAGATCGAAGTAGGCAAGCACATAACCGGGATCGGCTACGGTGGCGCGGCGATAAAACTCTTCCGCAGTGGCATACTGGCGCAGATGAAAGTGCAGCGTGCCCAGGTTGATGCTTGCTGGCGCGTAGTCCGGATCGAGCTCGAGGATCTCCTCGTAGAGAGCAATGGCGCGTGCTTTTTCGCCCGCCTCCTCGGCCTGCACCGCCGCCAGGAAGCGTGCCTGGATGCCAGTAGGCTCGGCGATTGGGTTTCTGAGAGGGGCAACTCCGGAACCAGCGGACCGGTGATCGAGCGGGTCAGGCTTGTCAAATCGCTCGAAGTCGAAGAGCAACTGGCGGCGGATGGGGTCCACCATGGCGCCGTGATGCCGGAAAGCCAGGCGCGTCCCGGTTCGTACGAGACAAGCCTCGAGCAGAGGGTTCGCCATGCCCGCCACCGCTTTCATGGCCAGGATCGAATCCCGGATGGAAGCCGCGGGAACATCGTCCTCGCGCAGGATGCGCAAGGTTCTAAGCTGCCCAAGATCCTGGAATGTATAGGCCTGTTGCTGCGGTATGAGTCCGGCCCTCTCCCACCCCTGCAACTGGTGAGCACTGATTTGCAAGATGCGCAGAACGTCCTGACGGCTATAGCTGGTCACTCTTGAAGACTCCAACAGGTCGTACTTCACCCCAACGACGAAGATCTGTCGCCGGGGACCCCGGTGCGCACTGCCCTCGGCTTTGAATTCCCGATTTTGATCTCGTTCCCTGAACTGGAATTTCCGGCTCGGAATCCCGATATTGCTCTTGGAGCGGTTACTCGCAATCCGCTCTTGCTGCGATTATGCCAAGAGAAGGCGTGGATAATCAGGCCGGAACTGCTTTCGCAAGAAAAAATGCGTGGATAACGGGTGTCTGTCTTGGTTCATGACACGGTGTCGGGATGGTGGCCGACGGGAAGGGCTCTGTTTCGAATGCACTTCGTTGATTTCGGCCGCTTTCTGCGTCTGGAGAGCTGCCTTTTCCGTCCTTCAACCGATGGATTATGATCGGCGTGAGCGAGATTGGGACGTAGAAATTGGAACCGTATGACTGGGCCACCTGTTCAAACAAAATTCCGCCTCGCGCTCGACGGACACCCTACGGTGCTTTCGGTAAGCGGAAGCATTGATGAAATGCTCGGCTTCAGTGCCGGGGATTTCCTTACCTCGAGGGTGTGTCTGAAGGACCGCATTCACAGGGAAGATGCCGAAATCGCCAGCATCTTGTTCTCTCCATCCGTCGAAGACAAGTTCCGTACATTCAACATCCGGCTGCGTCATGCCGACGGGCGTATCCGCTGCGTCCGGGGGCAATTTGCAATCGAACCGGCGAATGCCGCCGGCAGTGCAGTCCTCGATCTTCTGCTCGAGGACGCAAAAAGCCTTTGGAAGAGCCCGGACGGCGAGCCCATGAGCGCCCACTTCAGGGCTTTGATGGAAAACACCGACGATTTCATCTTCTTCAAGGATCGCAACCATGTCTTTACCGGCGCGAGCCAGAACCTTGCCAAGTCACTCGGACCGGACGGCGGCTGCCTTAATGTGCTCGGCCTGACCGACTATGACATCTTCCCGGAAAAGTATGCGGACATCTTTTACCGGCTTGAGAAACAGGTCTTTGCGGGGGTCGCTGTCGCCAGTGAAGTGCATGAGTCGCTGAAGTTGGACGGCAGTTTGGCATGGTTGGACAACCATAAATACCCAATCAGAAATGACCGGGGAGAAATCGTTGGACTGTTTGGCGTAGTAAGAGACATCACTGAGCATATGAAGGCTCAGCAGGCACTTGCCGATGCGGAGAGAAAATACCGCGTCATCTTCGATGAAGCGGTCGAAGGGATGTTTCGCACCACGATCGACGGCCGCGTGGTGCTCGCAAACAATGCCGCCGCTTCGATTCTGGGTTTCGATTCACCTGAGGATGCACTGTCCTCAATCAAGGACCTGGGTCTCGATATATGGATCGACGCAGCCGAGCGCGCGAAGTACCTCCAGAGGCTCGTGGATAACGAGGACCACGCGATTCTGGGGTACGAGTGCCAGCTCAAGCGCAAGGACGGAACTCCCGTTTGGGTTTCGCTGAATGGCCGGCTGGTTTCCGGCGAAGATTCGCAGGGGGCCTGCCACGACGGCTTCTTCGTTGAAATTACCAAGCGGAAACAGACCGAAGCCGCTCTGCGCGAGAGCGAGGAATCGCTGGTAGAGTCGCTGAGAATCTCCGGGCTCGGCAGCTATGTGGGAGACCTCGCCAGCGGCGAATGGACAAGTTCGGACGTCCTGGATCAAATATTCGGAATCGACAAGACGTATAAGCGCACCCTGGAGGGGTGGGCTGCCAGGATCCATCCCGACGATCGCGCCATGATGGTCTCCTATATGAGGGACGATATTCTTGGCCAGAAGAAGGCCTTCGATAAGGAATATCGCATCGTACGCTACTCGGACGGAGCGGTCCGCTGGGTGCATGACCTGGGCAGATTGGAGTTCGACGGCCTCGGACGGCCCGTGAAGATGCACGGTAGCGTCCGGGACATTACCGAGCGCAAGCTGGCCGAGGAGGCTTTGCGGGAGAGCGAAGAATCACTGAAGGAGGCGCAGAAGATCGCCGGTCTCGGCAGCTATGTTACAGACATCCGAACAGGAACATGGACAAGTTCCGATGTTCTAGACCAATTGTTCGGAATCGGCAAGGAGTACAAGCGCACCGTCTAGGGATGGGGCACACTGGTTCACCCCGATGATCGGGAGGGGATGGTTACCTATTTTGTGAACGAGGTAATCGGGAACAGGAAGCCTTTCGACAGAGAGTATCGCATCGTTCGGCAATCCGACGGGGCGGTCCGCTGGGTGCACGGGCTGGGAAGGCTGGACTTCGACGCCCAGGGGCAACTGGCAAGAATGAATGGCACCATCAAGGACATCACCGAACGAAAGCTGGCCGAAGAGGCACTGCGCGAGAGCGAGGAGTCTCTCAAAGAGGCGCAGAAGATCGCCGGCATGGGCAGCTTTGTGACCGACTTCCAAACCGGGTTAGCCAAGCGGTCGGAAGTTTTGTTGGAATTGTTCGGCATTGACAAAGGCTATGACCCGACTATTGAAGGCTGGAAGGCCCTGGTTCATCCCGACGATCGCGCAAGAGCGGCAGCCGAGCTGGAGCGCATGGTCGCAGGAAAAACCGGTTCGATCACACAGGAATACCGCATCGTTCGTCCTTCGGACGGAGCGGTTCGCTGGATGCAAGCACATGTCAGGTTGGAGTTCGATGCGTTTGGGGAGCCGAAGACCTTTCGTGGCACATTGCAGGACATCACCGAACGCAGGCAGGCCGAAGTCGCGCTTCGTGAGAGCAAGGAACTGCTGCAATTATTCATCGAACACGCCCCCGTTTCTCTTTCGATGTTCGACCGCGAGATGCGTTATCTCGCAGTAAGCCGCCGCTGCATTGAGGAATACGGGCTCGCTGGCCGGGAGGTCATCGGGCATTCCTTCGATGAGTTGTTCCCATGGGCGCCGGAACGGCTGAGAGAATCCCATCGGCGCGCTCTGAATGGCGAGACGATTCAGTGCGCGGAGGATCGTCTTGAAAGGCCGGACGGGACAGAAGTGTGGATGCGACGCGAGGTTCGGCCTTGGAGGTCGGGCGATGGTTCCATCGGCGGCATTATTCTCTTCACTGAAGACATCTCCGAGCACAAGAAAGCCGATGAAGATCTTCGCGAGAGCAAGGAACTGCTGCAATTGTTCATTACGCACGCGCCGGCGGGCCTGGCCATGTTCGACCGCGAGATGCGCTACCTCTCCGCGAGCCGGCGCTGGATGGAGATGCATTCCCTTCTCGGTCAGCAGGTAATCGGACAAAATCAATATGAGCTGTTTCCCGAGCTTCCTGAAAACTGGAGAGAAGAGCACCGCCGCGCGCTGATGGGAGAGGCACTTCCAGTCGACGAAAGATGCTTCGAACGTGCGGGTGGAAAGGTGGTTTGGGTCAGGCGGGAGATCATTCCCTGGCTGAAAGGCGATGGTAGCATTGGCGGCATCATTGTCTTTTCAGACGACATCACCTGGCAGAAGCAGGCCGAAGCAGCTTTGCGCGAGAGTAAGGAGACCCTCCAGTTGTTCATCGAGCATGCGCCTGTCGCACTGGCCATGTTCGACCGTGACATGCGTTACATGACGGTAAGCCGGCGTTGGGCCAAGGACCATCGTACGACCGGCTTGGAGATTGTCGGGCGCTCGCATTATGAGATCAACCCCGATGTTCCTGAACGCTGGAAAGAGACCCACCGTCGTGGATTGGCGGGTGAGCTGCAGCGATCCGAAGAAGACCGGTACGACCGCGCCGACGGCACCATTCAGTGGATCCGCTGGGAGATCATTCCCTGGCTCGCCGCCGATGGCGCTATCGGCGGCATCATCATGTTCTATGAGGACATTACCGAACGCAGACTGGCCGAGGCGGCGCTGCGCGAAAGCAAGGAACTGCTGCAATTGTTCATCAAGCATGCTCCGGCGGCCCTGGCCATGTTCGACTGCGAGATGCGTTACCTGGTTGTCAGTAGCCGCTGGCTGGAGGACTACTCTCTTGTGGGACGGGAGATTATCGGGCACTCTCACTACGAGATCGTTCCCGACATTCCCGAGCGCTGGAGGGAGGCACACCGCCGCGGCCTGGCAGGCGAGACGTCGCGCTGCGATGATGACCGGTTTGAGCGGGCAGACGGCACCGTTCAATGGATTCACTGGGGGGTTGTCCCCTGGCGAGCAGGCGATGGTTCTGTCGGCGGAATTATCCTCTTCGCAGAGGACATGACGCGTCAAAAGGAGACCGAGGAGCGTCTCCGCCTGGCCGCCAGCGTCTTTACCAACGCCCGTGAAGGAATCATGATCACCGATCCCGCGGGCGCGATTCTCGAAGTGAACGACATGTTCACTCAAATCACAGGCTACACACGCGAGGAGGTGCAAGGTCGCAATCCGCGCATCTTCAGTTCGGGGCTCCAGAGCCGTGAGTTCTATAGCCAGATGTGGCGCTCGCTCCTCGAGGAGAACCAATGGACAGGAGAGATCTGGAATCGGACCAAGGGCGGCGAGATCATCGCCGAGACGTTGACGATCAATGCCGTGCGTGATGCGAATGGGAACCTGCTCCAGTATGTCGCTTTGTTCTCCGATGTGACCCTGCTCAAAGACCATGAGCGGCAGCTCGAACATGTAACCCATTACGATCTGCTCACAAGCTTGCCCAACCGTGCCTTGCTTGCCGATCGCCTCCGCCAGGCGATGAATCTCCCGAGCCTGAAAGAGAAGTTGCTGGCGGTGGCCTACCTGGATCTGGACGGCTTTAAGGAGATCAACGATCGCCACGGACATGGCGCGGGCGATCGTCTTCTGACCTCGCTGGCCTTTAACATGAGGTGCGCGCTGCGCAAGGGCGATACGCTGGCGCGGTTGGGCGGAGATGAGTTTGTTGCCGTAATGCTCGATCTGGACAGCGTCAAGGCCACCATGCCAGTGCTCAACCGGATGCTTGAGGCTGCAGCAGAAGTGGTACAGGTCGGCGACCTCGCTTTAAGTGTGACTGCAAGTATGGGTGTAGCTTTTTATCCGCAGAAAGAGGACGTGGATGCGGACGTCGCTGCTCCGACAGGCTGACCAGGCCATGTATCAGGCCAAGCTCGCCGGCGGCAACCGTTATCACATCTTCGATCCCAACCATGACCAGGTTGTCCGTGGACGGCATGAGAATCTTGAGCACATTCGCCAGGCTCTGGCTGCGCGTGAGTTTGTCCTCTATTACCAGCCCAAGGTGAACATGCGCACCGGTAGTGTGGTGGGGGCAGAGGCACTCATCCGCTGGCAGCATCCGCAGCGGGGACTGCTGCCCCCCGGAATGTTTTTGCCGGTCATTGAAGAACATTCGCTGGCGGTCGAGGTGGGCGAGTGGGTCATCGACACCGCTCTAACCCAAATGGAAGCCTGGCAGGACATCGGCCTCGATATTCCCGTCAGTGTGAACGTCGGCGCTCTGCAACTGCAACATGCGGAATTCGTGGATCGGCTGCAGACTCTGCTTGCGGCCCACCCGCGACGCCAAGCCCTTCAGCCTGGAGTTGGAGGTGCTGGAGACCAGTGCGCTGCAGGACGTGGCTCAGACCTCGCAAGTGCTGAATGCCTGCCATGAGATTGGAGTATCGTTTGCCCTCGACGACTTTGGCACAGGCTACTCCTCGCTGACTTATCTCAAGCGCCTGCCCGCGAGCGTGCTCAAAATCGACCAGAGTTTCGTAAGCGATATGCTCGAAGACCCGGAGAACCTGAACATTCTGGATGGAGTGCTGGGATTGGCGTCGGCCTTCCATCGCCAGGTGATCGCCGAAGGTGTGGAAACGGTCGAGCACGGATTGATGCTGCTGCAACTTGGCTGCGAACTGGCCCAGGGATACGGGATCGCCAGGCCCATGCCGGCGCGCGACCTGCCCGGCTGGGTTTCCGGCTGGCGTCCCGATCCGCGATGGGCTGAAGTGCCCCCGGTCCACTCGGGCAATCGCGACGCTGCTGTATGCCTCAGTAGAGCACCGCGCATGGATCGCAGCTTTTGAAGCCTTTCTCCAGGGCAAACGTCACGCCCCTCCTGCGCTCGATAAGCGCCAGTGCCGATTCGGCATGTGGCTCGATGCGGAGGAAGATGCAGGCCGCAACGAGCAGCCGGCCCACCGGTCGGTCGAAGCTGTTCATCGCCAGTTCCACGAGCTTGCCGCGGAGATATTCTCGGCGCAGGCCCAGGGCAGGAATTCGGAAGGGCTCGGACGTTTGGGAGAGCTGCATAACCTGCGCGACGATCTTCTTGTGCAGTTGGAGTTGCTAAGGCAGGAATGCCAGAGCGGCAGCGCGGACAGCCCGGCGCTCAGAAGGGTTTGATCTCATCCACGCATCTCAATAAGAATCTCGTCGTTTGCACGCAGGCGCAGATTCTTGTTGAAAGCGACAATGGTGTGATCGCCGCGACGGCTAATTTTGTTTTCCACTGCCCCGTTACTGCTTGCAACTTGAGCCACGGTGCCGGCCGCGGCAATCTCGCAGGTGCGGCATTCGAGCACCCCGGCCAGAACTCTCAGCGTAAAGCTGGCGCCGCTGGCCCCGCGCCGCAGCGAGTACGTGCCCCATCCAAACCCGGTCGACCAGAAGCAATGGAAGTTGTCGGTCGCAATCAGCGGTGTTGCAACAACGGCCGCGCTGGCGCCTTCGTAGCTGAACCCGCTGAGCGCAACCACGGCTGACCAGGCTGACATGGCGCGCGCGTAATGGTGTCCGCACTCGGCCTCGTCCCAGGGATTTCGCTTCTCGCCGTCATAGCGAAGTCGGATATTGCGGACGCACTCCAGCCCCTCGTCCACCATGCCCCAGTTCATCATCAGCACTGCGGCAGTGTATTCAAAACCGGTCATCGTTTCCGCGAAGTAAGGAAAGGGAATATGCGGGCGCTCGGCCTTGCCGTAGTCGCAGATTACGACGGAGGCTTCGTTATTCAACGCGAACGTGCGTTCCGTATTGTCGTGGCCGGCCAGGCTGCGCTTGTAGTTGTAGCGGTAGATGGATCGGAGCGTTGAGCGAATCTTGTCAGGCGAGACCAGGGCGCCCAGGCCGCAAACATCTGCCAGGTACTGCCCCACAAGTTGATCCACGAGGCATCCGGCGCCAAGCTGGTATTCAGGGGTTTCGGTGTTCTCCGAGCCCATGTCGCTGCGTAGGTTTTCTGCAATCTCGTCCTTGCGGAATCCCCTGATCTGCTGAATGTAGTACTCGCCGTTAAAGAGGTTGGCGTCGATCCAACGGCTTCCCCGCTCGAAGAGTTTGCGGTATGTTTCGGCGGACGCCGTATCGCCGGCCGCGCGCGCCATCTCTTCGCCGGCGCGCAATCGCACCAAGGTAGTAGATTCCGCACATCGGGTTCGGGCCGTAGAACTCCACGTCGTAGGTGTTGTGCTGCACGCCCTCCATCACTCCGTCTTTGTTGCCGTCCCATCCGCCAGGGACCCAGGCAAACTCGAGCGCCTTCTTTGCCCGCGGCCAGGTGCTCGTGCAGCAGAGCGATCGTCGCCGCTGATCTTCCAATCGAGCCAGGCATGCATGATCTGGCCCATCTGGCCGTCCGCCGCCGCGAATCCGGAGCGCGCCTTGCCGTCCGGCAGCATCTGGCGGAAATGGATCGCGCCCGCATCGTCCATCGAATAGCCAAATGCGCTGCGCCGCAGCGATCGCGCAAACGAGGGGAACAGGAACGCCGTCGAAGTTTCGTAATTCCACACATGAGTGCAGTTGCCAAAGCAGCAGCCGCGCTGATCGTTGCTGCCCTCAAACCCGTGGAACTCGCCATCCGCGGTGCGAAAACAGGTGGTTGTGGCCAGCGTCGAGAGATTCGCGCTCGCAGCCTCTTTCACAATCGCGGGCAGTGTGCTCTCGCGCAGAGCTCCGGCAAACATCCGTGTCCGGGTTTCAAGCGACTCGAGGTTGGCAACGGCGTATGTTATGACCTCCCATGCGCTCTTGAATCGAGAAGAATAGTAGTTGCCGATGAGGGTTTTTCCCTCGCCCTGCGGAGCCGACCACCCACACCAATCCGGAGTGCGATTGGGAAATCGCCAGGCAAGCACGAATGGAAAGCTCGCACTCTTGCCTGGAGCGAATGGTTCTCGTCAGGCAAAGTACGCCAACGGTGTTGTGCCTCTCCGGCTGCGCACCCAGACCTTCCTGACTTCGAAAACTGGTCCCAGAACAGAAGCGGTGAATTCCACCAGCGTCCTGCCGGCCACCCTTCCCAGTGAGAAATTTCGGTTCCTTCATACGGCGTCGCCGCCAAAACAAACTCGCCGGCCATGGGGTCGTCCGCCGCCAGCGCCGAATTGTCCATTACCAGGCCGGCAATCCGGTCCTCGACACGATATTCATTCCGCCTTCCGTCATTCGGCTTTTGACTTGCCGCGCCGCCGCGGTCTTGACTCGTCTTCACGGGGTTGTCGATCGAGAATGCGATGCCCACCTTGGCTATCGATGGGCCAGGATTGGTAACGCGATAGCGCAGAATGGCGACCGGCAGGCCCGAGTCATCCGGCTCGTGCGGAATGAAAGGCGAGAAGGCGTCAAGCTCAACTTTGACCGGCAGCGTGCGGTCCTCAAAGTCGATATGCGCCAGCGGAAACTCGCCGGTGAACGTGGCAGACTCCAGCCGGCTCAATCCCGGAGCGTTGTCCGAACCAAGGCCGCTGGATCCTTCGTAGGGCGGCTGAATGCGCGCCTCAAGCACATGCGCAACAGGCTTGCCGCTGCCCGCCTGCGCCCAGATGGCCGGAAACGCATACGGCGGGCGAAATCCCTTGTTGGGGCGATTGAAGATCTCCCAGTTGTCGAGTTGGCCGCGCCCGCCCAGTCCTATGCTGCCCGCGGCCACTCCACCCAGCGGAAAGGAGATCATGCGAAGTTGGCGCCCGCTAAACCGGCGCGGATAGCCGAGCACTCCCGGCGCCTCGCCGCGCTCTTCGCCGCCGTGGGGCCCCCCCGCCTCGTTCGGCGAAGTCAAGTGCTTCGCCTGAACGGCTGCGCCCACAGCACCAGCCGCCTGCTTCAGAAAATCGCGTCGATCCAGTCCGGGATTGTCCTTCATCCGCGCTCCTTCGTTGCTATCAAGCCAGGGAATCATGCGTCTGGGGCATTTAAAAGCCCGAGGGGTCCCGACCCGCAAGCAGCAAAACAAAAATGGCTTCCATTTACAGGAAGCCATTCTGCGCAAACATCCGTCTTCTTGAATGGGCCGTCAATTTGGGGAGATGAAACTGGAGCCGAAGGCCGGACTTGAACCGGCGACCTGCTGATTACGAATCAGCGGGTCGGTTATAAAGTGGTGACCCGATCCAAAGGACTTACGCATAATAATCATTATTTCCATTGACTTGCGAAGCCGGACTGCTGATAATTAGAGACATTCAGAGACCCTTAGAGACACCAGGAGACACTAGTTGGTATCCCTGTGGTATCCCGCAAAGCATCATTCTGATTGATGTTTTTGCTTAAGTGACGACGTGGTGGTATCCCGGAGGGTGCGAAAGGTGCGAAATGTCAAAAAAGATCACTGAGCAGTCCGTAAAAACGGTCCGAAACCCGGCTTCCGGCAGCATGTACCTGTGGGACGCGGCAGAGAATGGCTTCGGTCTCCGAGTCACCGCGACGGGCAAGAAGTCGTTCGTGCTCGCCTACCGCATCGGTGGTAGGCAACGTCGCTACACGATAGGTTCCTGGCCGGACTTTTCGGTCGAAGCCGCAAAAACGGAGGCGGGGAAACTCCGAGTCGGAATCAGGAGCGGCAACGATCCTCTGGAGGATAAGCACCGAGACCTGTTGGAGCCGACCATCTCCGATCTGCTCACCGCATACATGAAGAGTGACGACGAACGCAAGAAACGGCCTTCAAGCCAGCGCAACGACCGCTCCATGCTGGAGAAGATCATCCGGCCCCGGCTAGGAAAGCTCCGTCTCAAGTCGCTTCGCCAGCAGGACATTAAATCACTGCACCGCGCAATGGAAGCCACACCATACCGTGCCAATCGAGTCCTGGCCCTGCTAAGCGCCGTCTTCAATTACGGCATTGCGGAGAACTGGCCACTGATGCAGAGACGGGCGAGTTCTGCCACGGATGGGACCGAGGTCATCGTGCAGGGTGTGAATCCGGTTCACGGCATCGCGAAATACGAGGAAGAAAAACGCGAATGCTTTCTGACTCCCGATCAGATGGAGAAGCTGCAAAAGGCCCTCGACAAGTATGCCGACCAGAACGCCGCGAACGCTCTGCGGCTGCTGATGCTCACCGGCTCACGCGAAATGGAAGTACTCGCAGCTCAGTGGGAAGAATTCGATCTTGATCGCGGAGTGTGGACGAAACCAAAGGAGCGGACGAAACAAAAGAAGGATCACTATATCCCGCTCAACACCGAGGCACTCGATCTACTGGCGAGCATGGCCCCAGTGAATCTGACCGGCCCCCTGTTCCCTGGGCGGAAGGAACCGCGCACTGGCAAGAAGGGACCGCGCACCACTCTGCGCCGCGCGTGGAAAGAAGTCTGCAAAAAGGCCGGACTGACCGAAAAGCAGATGGTGATGGAGGGGGAGAAGACGACCGTCAAGCACCGGCCACTCTACCGCATCCACGATCTGCGCCACAATTTCGCGAGTGTCCTGGCATCGGCCAATGTTTCACTCCTCAAGATCGGCAATTTGCTTGGACACAGCCAGCCCGCGACTACAGCGCGGTATGCCCATTTTCAAGTCGAGAGCCAGCGAGACACGGCAAACATCTTCGGTGCGGTCTATCGAAAGGCCAAAAAGAAGACGGCCTGACAACCGAAGCCCCTTGATGGCGAGTTCAGGCGGAAACGGAGAGGCTCCTTTCGGGGAGCCTCTTTCGTTGAGATGCATCAATCTCAAAAATGCAGGTATCATTGTGAGTATGGCGACCATCCACATCTCGGAAGCCGACGCCGCCCGCGACTTCGCCGGTCTGATGGCCCGTGTACGCGCCGGGGCGGAGATCGTTATTGAGAACGGCTCCTATCCGGCGGCGGTCCTTCGCGCAGCGGAACCGCCGCGCCGGTCCATCTCCGAGTGCATCGCGTTGGCAAAGAAACATGAAGAGGAAACCGGCGAGGCTCCGATCCTCGATCCGGACTTCGCCGCCGATGTGGAAGAGATCGTCAGGAACCGCAAACCCTGGAATCCTCCGGCATGGGACTGATTCTTGACACCTGTGTTGTGATCGACGCCGAACGGCGACATCATACTGTCCGGCAAATTCTCGAACAGATACAGGCGATCCACGGTCAGATAGACATCGGCCTATCGGTCGTGACCATTGCCGAACTGATGCACGGCGCATACCGCGCTCAAAGTGCGGTCGTCCAACATCGGAGTCTGGCCTTCATCGACCGGCTGTGCAGTGACGTTCCCATATATCCGGTGACCATTGAAATCGCCCGGAAGATGGGGCGCATCGATGGCGAGCAGGCTGCACAGGGATTCACTCTCTCCTTCGAGGACCTGGCTATCGGGGTCACCGCTCTGCATCTCGGCTTCGATGTGGCCACGCGCAACATTAGCCATTTCGAGCGAATCCCCGGCCTAAAACTCGTCACGATGTGACTGCCATAGTTTCTTGTCACACGCCTTCCATCTGGGTCCGCTGATGCTCAATCAGCAGTCCTGCCGCCCTTGAATCAAGCGAACACCCAATGTTCATGCGGGTCCGGCGCTATTCCTTCCCCGGCTCGAATTTCCCCCGGTCACCACTGCGTCGTCAGATGCGCCTTTCTGAAGGCATTTTCAGGAACCGAATCAGCGAATAAGGTATAGCACAAATCTGATTTATGTATTGAATAACAGTACATCAATCTGATTCGTGCTATACTTAATTTGTTGATTATAATCTAGTTATAATTTGACTTCAAATTTACCTATTGGTATGATGATCCCGTCTCTTTTTGACTCGACGGGGGTGACGATGATCGAAATGGGCGGGGAAAGACTTCTCACAAAAGCTGAGGCGGCGAAGAAGATTAAGTCAACGAAACGGACTTTGGACCGTTTGCATTCAAAAAGGGAAGGTCCGCCCCGAACCGTTTTGGGCGGGCGAGTTTACTTTCGAGAATCCAGCGTTCGCGAATGGGTTCTCAGCCGGGAGAAGCCGCCCGTGCGCCGCAAGGCGGTGCGGCAATGAAGGCCGCGACAATCCTCCCCCCGAAATCGGCGCGGCCATTCGGCGCGGCTGGTGGCTGATTCCTCTGCACGGGGTGCGCGACGGACAATGTAGCTGCGGAAAAAACAACTGCAAGAACGCTGGCAAACATCCCGTGACCCCGCGCGGTCTCACGGATGCGAGCAATGAACGGCAGCAGCTCGATACTTGGCAGGGAAAATATCCTACCTGCAACTGGGCTGTGGTCACCGGGCAACGGTCCGGGGTGTGGGTGCTAGATGTGGATGGAGAGCCTGGGTTGGCTGCGCTAGCGTCTCTCGACCGTGACGGGAAGAGACTGCCGGAGACATTGACCGTTTCCACGGCGCGCGGGAGCCATCTGTATTTTTCTTTGCCTGCGGGGACGGCAATCAAATGCTCAGCGGGCAAAATTGCAAAAGGTCTTGACGTGCGCGGTGAAGGTGGCTACGCGGTTATTCCACCGGCGATTCACGCGAGTGGTGTTACTTACCTGTACATCGATGAACATGACCCATCGCCAGCGCCAGCCTGGTTGCTGTTGATGATTCAGGGTGATGTGGGGCGAGCCGAGAATCATCACGCCCCTGTTATCGCTATCGGCCCTGGCGAGCGCACGCCGATCCTTTTCGCGACAGCCGGTAAACTACGCGCGCTCGGGGTCCCTCACGATGGCATACTCGCTGCGCTGCGCGGACTGAATGCCACATTCGCACCCCCGCATGAGGAGGCGAAGCTGTTAGAGCTAGCGAGAGGGATCAACCGGTATCCGGCTGGTCACACACCCGGCGTACTTGCGCCCGATCTGATTTGCTTGGCGGATGTCGTCCCCCGGCAAGTGCCGTGGCTCTGGCCTGGGTATCTCGCGTTTGGGATGATGGCGATGCTTTCCGGTGATCCGGACGCGGGAAAGACTTTCATCGCTCTCGCAATCGCGGCGGACCTGTCTAATGGCCGTATCCCAGTGTCGGGCGAAGAGTGTGAGCCAATGAGCACTCTATATCTCTCAAATGAAAACGCCCCCGAATACGTCATCCGCCCCCGCTTTGATGCTCTGCGGGGCACTGCGAGCCATTTTCATTTGCTGCGCGGCAGTGTGACCGGAAATGGTGATGAGGAGTTGAGGGCGGCAGTGACCCTCCAAGACATTCACATTCTGGATGCCGCGATTGATCGGACGCGCGCAAAGCTGCTGATCGTTGATCCGGTCCAGTCTTACATGGGCGCGGATGTTGATGCTCATCGTGCGAATGAAACGCGCCCGGTTATGGATGGCTTGATTGCTCTGGGCGAAAAATATGGTACGTGTGTCCTGGTCGTGCGCCATCTTGCGAAGGCGTCTAGCTCTCGTGCCATCCATAGTGGGCTGGGATCGATCGATTTGACCGGAGCAGTCCGAATGGAGATGATCGCTGGCAACGTTGCTGACGATACAACCACGCGCGCGATGGTGCAGATCAAAAACAATGTTGGCCCGCGCGCGCAGTCCTTGGCATACAAGATCGTAGGGGAGCAGATGCAAGCAAAACTCGAATAGTTGGGGAAGTCCGATTTGACCGCCGCCGATCTGCTTGCCCCGGAAGAGGAGGGAGGGTCGGAAATTGCGGCTGCAGTAGAATTTGTTAGGGAGCGACTCTCCGGCGGCCCCAAACTGGTAAGAGACCTTGAAAAGCAGTTCCCGAGCAGTACTCTTAAAGAGGCGGGAAAAAAATTGGGGATCAGTCGGGGTCGCGACAGCGAAAATGGCCTCTGGCTTTGGAGCCTACCAAATAGCGTAGGCGACAAAAAATAGCGTAGGCGACAGCACAGTAACTTGTCGCCTACGCAAGAACCTGTCGCCTACGCTCACCGGAGGAAGAAATGGCATCCGCACCTCAGCCTTTGTCGCCGATGCTGCTCAAGCTCATGGCGCACATGCGGAGGGTGTCTCCAGAGCCAGCGCAACTGCTAGGCCTTGCCGCCTGGAGGGACGATTTTCGTCTTTGGGGGGAATCCGATGCTGATGCTCGCCATGAAGGGCAGGGGAACTGGGTCAGCCCCATCTACATCGATTTCTGCACCTGGCTGGTTGGCCGTGGCGCTCAAACATGTTCTCGGGAGACGTTCGTTCGGCTGCTGCGGGAGGAAGGCGAAGTCTTGGTTACAGACGGGGAAATATCCGGCCTGCACCCAAGGTTCCACCGGAGATTCAGGACGGCCTTGAAGAAGACGGCAACGACATGCAAGAGCGGTAAACGAGCGACCCGCTGATCCAGTATCAGCGGGTCGCATTCCAGATAGTGCAAGCAAATCACCTGTTTTTAATTAGATATAGAAGTACACTTAGATGAGTGCCAAACCGAGTCACCACCACGTCGTCACGAACAGCGAATTCCGAAGGCAAACCCGGCTTCGTAGCCGGAGACCGCGTCTTCCTCAGAGGCGCTCGCTTTGGCCGGCCTGGACACGTCAAGGAGATCGAACGCGGCAAAGTGGTAGTGAGTTGGAGTGATCTTGGTTGCATCACTAGGCATAGGCCAATTGCGCTCATGCCTGCTGGAAAAGCGACTGACGGTGACGGACGATGACGACACCCACGGCAAAGCTACGGCTGAGAGAGCGCGTCATCGCGGCTTTGCTGACGTGCCGGACAGTCAGAGAGGCGGCGCGGGTGTGCCGTGTCTCGGAACGCAGCATTCAGCGGTGGCTGAAGGAGCCGGAGTTCAGCAGGAGTACCAGTGTAAGAAGAATGAATCGCTGGAAGGTGCAGTCAATCAACTTCGCACGGCTGGCTTCGACGCCGCACAGCGATTGCACAAGATCGTTCTTGACGAGTCTGCCCCTCTCCGATCGGTTGTATCTGCATCGGCGCGACTCTTGGAACTTTTATTGAAGGCTTGCGAAATCGAAGACCTGGGAAAACGTTTGGACCGACTCGAAGAGTCACTGCGAGGCGAACAATGATCAGCGGCTTGCGGCGAAGGGTTTCGGCGCTTGAGGATCGCATCGGCGGTGAGGCGGTTCGCTTGACGATGACCGATGGTTCTATCCGCTCCGTTCGTTCCGATATGAGGCATTGGCGCAGGCTGCATGATGCCTGGAGCCAAAGGACACAAGCGGAATTTGACGACGAGCCGGAGCCTGCGAACCCGCTCATGGTGGAGCTGAATGCGATTCGGGATGCCGTCACGATTGACGAGGAGGGAGACTGTTTTGGTTTACTGCGCTGCCTATTGCAAGGTCCGAATGAAACAGAGGAGGTGTCATGCCCCGTTCCAATTCGATAACTCTGACAATGGCCGATGGAAGCACTCACGTCATAGTCGGAGGAGTGCGAGAATTCCACCTAACCGACAGAGCATTCGCGCAATTCCGGTCAACGATTCAGGGTGTTCGCATTCGGCCCGCCCGCCGTTTGGATCGTGAATTGTCTTGGCTGCGCGACTGTGTTTCAGTCGAAGAGCCAGACGGCGACACGTCTTTCGCTGAATTGAAAGCCTTCATTGAAAGACTCGGCAACAGAGCAATTGCAGTGACCAACCAAAAAAGGAGAGAAACCACATGACTGAAATCGTTCCACTCGCACAAAACGCAGAGCAGCCGGACAGTCTTGTTCTGCAAATGAAGATGAACGGCCAACCACTCAACGACGCCGACACGCCGGCGCCGACACCCGGCTTTGTTCCAAGCCCGGACCCGCGCGGCGGTCAGAGCGCGTACCAGTCCGATCCGGTTCGCATCGATCCTTTCGATCCGTTTACAGGAGGTTCCAATGTCACACGCGACTAACACGATCAAACCCTGGTGGAGCGAGCGCCGGGCTTGGAGCGATGAAGAAGCAAGCGCCTACTTGCGCTCTATACTGCGCCCGCGTCCTTTGCGCCTTGTTCGCATGGATTCGATTTGCCCTGATGGTCGGTGCATTCGAGGGCGCGAGTGCTGCACACTTGCGACCGATGCCAGACCGCAGAGTGAGCCGCAACTTGCGACTCTCGAAGCGCCATCGTGGGCAGTTACCAGCGATGCCGCAAAGATGGCCGAAACAGATGTGATCGCCAGTTTCTACGAGGGCATCCCGTGGGCCAAGGGCAAGGCCGATCACGATGCCTATCTCCGGCAACGGAAGATCGGAGGCCGGAATGCTTGACCTGGAAAAAGCCGCCCTGGTGGTGGAGCAGAGAGAACAAGAGGCCCGCGACAGAGCCATTCAAGAAGAGGCCGCGCGGCAGGAACACAACCGCATGATGGCCGCGAATAGTGCAGCCATGATCGCCGGACAGGAACGCGCCCGCGCTGCCAGAGCCGCCGAACACGAGCAAGCCCGCGCCGTGGCCAGAGCCGCGCTCGATTCACTGAAGGCATTGACTGCCGAGCGCGAACGCTGCGAATCGAAAGTTGGATTCAGTCGCGCGGATTTGATGGAAGCCGAGAAAGCCGCACAGCGATGCACCGAACCAAGCCCGGATGATTATCCGACCGAAAGCGAACTTGACGCATACCGGCAACGACGAGGCGAACTCGATGAAGCGTGTTACCGGATCGCCGCTCGGATCGCCAGCGAACAGACTGCGCTGGACGCTGCACTTCATGCGGAGTGGGAAGGCGAGGCCCGATTCAAAGAAGCCGAGCGAATCGAACTTGAGCGTAGGAACGAACTTTGACATTCGAGTTGCGTGATCGGCACAGGACCTAACCTCCCCTGTGGTTTGGCCGGTATACGTGGTGCCGGTTAGCCGGTCACGCATCACCGGGGGCGCATCGCTTCGCCCCCGGAAAGTTTTGCCATTTTTTCCAGCTTGTGTGTTCTGAGCGCGGCGATTACGGAGTCTCGCCGTTCTCCGTGGGTTTGCGATGCCCATAGCTCAGGACATGCAAGAGGGGCGAGAGTTGCGGGCATCGCTCGCCCCATTTCTCCAAGTTGCGCGGTGATGGACTGTACCTCCACTTCACTGCGCATCGGGCAGGGAAACAACCATCCACCGTGGCCCTGCCCGGACCCTTGGTCAATTCAATAATCATTATTCTGCTGTTGAATCTCGAAATCGCCAGTGCTGGCGCTGGTTTCGGCGAACACGAGGCCGGATAAGAAAGGTTCTCGTGCTCGCACAGGTGCGTGGAGTGCGGTCTCCGTTCGAAGCACACGGACTTTCCTTCAAGTGGTATCCCTGTGGTATCTCAAATTTGTGGTCCGACTGGAGTGTACTCGTAAACTATTGATTCTATGGAGCCGAAGACCCGGATCGAACCGGCGACCTGCTGATTACGAATCAGCTGCTCTACCAACTGAGCTACTTCGGCCTGCTCCTCCGATTGTATCGTCGCGCCGGAGGAAGGTAAAGTTGATCTCTGGCCGTGGCGCGAGCGTAAGTGGCCGAATGTCCGTTATTGAATCTCAAGCGAGGTGAAGCATGACCATTCTGGCACAGACAGTTCAGCTTGCATTCAGAATCGCAATCGTATGGACCGCGGGCTTTCTGCTGGCGGCCGCTGTGAATGCGCTGCTGCCCGACAAAGTGGGCCTCACGCTCTACGGCAAGGAGACCGCGTTGATCGTGCCTTTCAATCGCATCGGATTCTGGACCTGCATACTGGCTGCGGTCACCGTGACGGCACTCGTGGTTCTGCGCGCCATGCTCGCCGACATCGGCTGGCGGTCATTCAATTAGAAAGGAAGAAAAGTCGGCGTATTCCGGATCACGGCTCCACAGTCCGGTTATACTTCTCCCCATGCAGACCGATCCACTCGCTGAATGGCAGAGGCTTACAGAGACCTATAGCAACATGTACGACGATGAACTGCTCGAACTGGCAGCCGATTCTGAAGATCTGACGGAACAGGCAAGGCAGGTGCTCAGCGACGAGATGAAGAAGCGCGGCCTTGATTTAGCGCGAACTGGCTCGGCGCCGCAAAAGACTGCCCGATCCAATGATTGAGCGGGCAGGCGCTTCGTTTGGCGTTCTGTCGCGCGCGCCGGAGCTTGCTCCAGATTCGCCGGAGAGCGGCGAGGACAGCGACGGACAGCTCGACTACACATGGAAGACTCCATTGTGCGGATGCGAAGACCAGGAAGAGGCATGGCAAATCTTCGAAGTGTTGAGACAAGCAGGGATCGAGAGCTGGATCGTTCGTCCGGGCGCACGACACGCAGAAGTCTGGGACGAGAACATGGTGGGGAATCTTCAGGTTCAGGTTGCCGCCGATCAACTCGACCAGGCCCGCGCGATCATCGCAAACCCAATCCCACAAGACATCGTCGAGCAATCCAAGATGCAGGTCCCGGAATTCGAGGCGCCTGTCTGCCCAAAATGCGGCGCCGCAGACCCGGTGCTTGAAGGTGTGGATCCCTTCAACTCATGGCGATGCGAAGCGTGCGACAACGAGTGGACCGAATCGCCCGCTGATTTGAATGAAAACCCGCAAAGGGCCGGATCATGACCGCTAGAAACGGAAAGAGCCGCCCGGCAACAGGGCAGCTCTTCCCTCAGGGAGAATAGTTCCAACGGAGGCAAAACCATCAGAACTTTCTGGCTGCATAGTAGGAGCGGGGGAAAGGAGTGTCAAGGATAAATCTTTGCCGAAATAAGTTATTTATATTCATATACTTACGCGGGGTTACATGCGGAGGTAACGGCAAAACTCTTCGATGTATGTTCGCCTTTCTTTATCCGCCATTTCCCGTCTTTTAGGGGTGTTTCTTCGGGTTTATGTCCTGTTTTCCACAGGCACGACGCCGCCATTAACCCTTCGGATGCGGACCTTTAAGCGGCCCCAGCGTTTCGTCCCATTCTTCCCGCAAATCGATGCGGATGAATTCTTCGTCGAAGACAGACGAGGCAGGCTTACCTCGCACAATGCGGTACAGAGCCCTGCCGCCGCCAAGGAAGAATCCCAGCAGAAGCGCCGCGCTGCCGCCCACGATCACGATGGCGGCGATGCCGAGGAGCAGCTGGGCGGTCTTTTTGACCTCAGAATCGGTGGGCTGGGGAATCGCGGTAAGGTCGGCCTCGTAGTGGACCATCTCGATCAGCTTGTGGCTCTCGTCGGGAATGGCGTCGCCGCTCACAATGGCAACCAGCGGTCCGCTGCGCCTGACTTCAAGCGAAGCCAGGTCGGAGTCCTGCAGCGGCTTGGGCCACGCGCGGTTGGGCCTTGCTGCCGGCCTTGAATGTAGGCGCGGATTTTCGGCTCCATCGCTTCGGCCATCTGCGGCGTGGGGTAGTCGATGATGGTGAGCGTGGCCGGGCCGGAGTTGAGCGAGTAGTTTGCGGTCACAGCTTCGGCGCCGCGGTCGAAACCAACCAGCTCCGGCGGCAACACGCCGCCCGCCGCCCGCATAGCCCGCCGGACCGATGGCATAATGCGTGGTCTGCGCGTCCAGCGAACCCTGCGGCAGATTGGCCAGGATGGGCGGCATCAGCGCCCTGGTTCCCGGCGGGTTGGGCACGTGGCTGGCCAGCTCCCGCATCTCTCCGGCCGACATGGGCCCGATGTGCGAAAACGTCGCGTCCACAACCGTGTCGCCCTTCCAGAAGAGCACACGGTTGTGGTTCGAGGTTGCGCCGGCGCCGATGTCCTCCTTTGGCCCACCCATTCTGGCGGTAGAAGGAGTAGGCGCCGTAGGCGCCGCTGGCGTCCTGAAAGCGCAGCGCGCGCACGCTCAGCGTCTCGCCCTCGCGCTTGTAGGTGACCTGGGCGCCGCCCGCGTAGTCGTACTCCTTGAGAGCGGCGGCGTTGGCCGCATCGGCCTGCGCCGCATCGGCCATCGCCTTGGGAGCTTCTGTCTCCACCCATCCATCGAGTGCGTCGGGCAGCAACGCCCTGGGCGATGGTGGAAGCACAACAGACGTTACTGCCTCTTTGGCCTCAGGCTTACCGATTGCCTTGCCGGGCGCGGGAGTTTTTGCCGGCGCGGTCTGTGCCGCGGCAAAAGATGCGCTCCCGGCCAGCAGGGCCGAGCAAATAAGAATTGGAATCCAACGCATGAATGTGCTCCGTCTCCAGGACACTCCGACTTCCGGAAGCTCCGTCTTCAAGGGTACACGCCGCCCATGGCGCACTTGCATGCGGAGCCACACACTACTTGGACACTGACGGAACTCGAAAGGTTCCCGCTATCAGGTCTGGCCTGCGTCCCAGGGCGTCAGGCGCGGCAGCCAGCGGGGCACATGGCTCTTGTAGCGCGGATATTCATCGGGATAGCGGCGGTTGAGCGAGGGCTCCTCGTGCAGGCGAATGAAAATATTGAAACCCATGAACGCCAGCAATGAATTCAGTCATGATTCCGCGGTTCCAGAAGAGAATTGCTTCGCCGGTGAGCGCCACCATCACTCCAACGTACATGGGGTTACGCACATAACGATAGAAGCCGCTCATCACAAGGTGTTCCGGAGGGAGCAATGGGCATCAGCGTCCCCTTGCCCACATAGATGAAGCGGCGAACGGATTCCATGGCAGGCGTAAGCCCAGCCGCGACCAACACGGCGGCAACGAGCACTCGCCACAGCGGCTCTCCGGCTGGAATACGAAAATGCGTGATCAACAAGGGCAGATAGACGAGTACGATTCCGGGTCCGCCAAAAACAACGAATAGAAGGGAGACAATGACGTTGCGGCGATGGGAGGGCATAGCGAACACCCCGGAAGCACTGTAACAGGTTTTGCCGGCGCGCTCCGTCAGTTGGGAGTTCCGGTGTGTGCACTCAAAGAGAAAAAATGATTGTCATCGCGACGATCTGTCGCGATCCACATTGAGCCCGTTGCTCGACACAGGGTGCGACTTCGATTTATAAGAAATTAGCCGTTCCCTCTGGAGGGGGAAGCGAGGCGAGCCGTCAGAGGTCGCCCGGAATTCACTTAGTGCGAGTGCTTCGGCTCATTACTCTTCATCGCAATCTTCCCGGATCACAGTCTTGAAGCCGTTCCATTGTTAAATACCGGGATCAAGGGAAGTCGCCCGACCTGCAACTCATCCTCTTGTCTTTGGTCAACCTCAATCTTCGAACTCGAGAATTTTTCCCAGGAGGAGTCTAAAGATGATGAAAGAGATGTTGATTTCGCCGCGATGCAGCCGCCGCGCCCTGACAGCAACAGCGATCACCCATGGAGCATGGGCCATTTTGGTTCTGGCAGGAGTGCTATTGAGCTTGCCGTCCCTCTGGGCACACCACGGGCTGGCGGATTTCGATACGACACATACGGTGAGGATGCAAGGGACGGTAACGGACTTCCAGTGGATCAACCCGCATTCCTTCATCTTTGCCGACATGAAGGACGAAAACGGAAAGACCGCAAACTGGAAGCTGGAGCTGGGCAGCCTTTACATGCTGAGCAAGTACGGCGGTTGGACCCCAAAGACCGTGAAACACGGTGACCGGATCACGGTCCAGGGTTTTAAAGCCAAGGACGGCTCGGCCTATTTCTCCGTCGGCAGAATCTGGCTGCCCAACGGACAGTCGCTGGAAGGCAAGCCATAGGCACGCCCATCATGCTCGAGTTCTGCAAGTGGCTGGAGCAAACCCCGGTGGGCGCTGTCGTGCGCGAATCGCTATGGCTTTTTCCCGTAATCGAAATCGTGCATCTGCTCGGCATGACGGCATTGGTAGCGACGGTCGCCGCTTTCGATTTACGTCTGCTGGGGTGGGCGATGCAAGCGACAGCGGGTTTCGGCGTTGGCCGGCCGGCTGCTCCCCTGGTCCTGGGCAGGGTTTGCGGTGCAGGTGGTTACGGGAACACTGCTGTTTTCCTCCGAAGCGGTTCATCTTTACGCCAATCCCGCCTTTCGAATGAAGTTGGTACTGATCTTTCTCGCCGGCGTTCATGCCTTGGTCTTCCATTGGACCGTCTATCGCGACGTCGCCACCTGGGATGAGGGCGCGGCGTTGCCTTTCCCTGCAAAAGTAGCCGGACTCGTTTCCATCCTGATATGGATTGGCGTAGTCGCCGCAGGCCGCTTTATCGGATTCGTTTAAACGGCTCGCCTCTTGGCGTAAGCGAGCACGAACGAATCAACGGTGCTGAAGCCACTGTAAGTGGCGGCCGCAGAGGGAGCAGGGGCTCCCGCCGCCAATGACCCTAGCTGATTGCCGGCGGGTAGAGTATGTCTCCCAATTCCTTGTAACGGCCGCCGTAGAAGATCAGCGCATACTCGCGCAGCGCCGTGCTCACCGGCCCTCCGAGACAAATGCCGGCCAGAACCGCGAAGCCGAATGCAAGCAGCCCGAAGAAGACCTCGAGCAGGGTGCCGACAAGCACGGATGACCCCGTCGAATCTACGAAGGCCGAATGAATTCCGAATTCAATTGCCGCAACTGAGCCGGCCAGAATGAGTCCCGGAATCGCCAGCAGGATAAACAAGCCGACCATCGCAACGACCGGAAGCACGATGCGAAGCAGAGCGTAAGCAAGAAACTGCCGTTTCTCGGCCCGGATGCGAGCCCACACCTGAGTCCACGCTTCGCCGGCGGTTGCGTCATCGAGTGCGAAATGCGGCATCATCCCGTCGCGCAAAATCAGGTTTGCCAATACTCCCGCCAGCGCCAGCAGAACCAGGATGGGAATAAGCGGCAAAATAAGCGAGAGCAACAATCCGACGTCGAAGTGGCCCCCGTTTTGCATCTCTTGAAACAGGTGCCAAAATCCACCCGCGAACGGAATCGCGATCAACACCACCACTACTAAAAAGCAAATCCCCACTGCCACGTTCAGCCAGAAGAAGCGCCATGCCTGCGCTCGATAGATCCACCATCCCGGCCGGATCTCTTTCACGTTGTGTATCAGGCAATGGAAGTACGCGAACCGCAAACGCGTGATCAGATAGAAAATCACAAGCGACAAGAAAATCATCAGCAGCGCGAACGCCACAATCGCCGCTATCCATTCGGGCGCGAGGTGGTTCAGCGGCGAATTGAAAGTCGGCCCATGTCCCGACGACTGACCGCCATGCGACGAGGAATTGAAATTGCTCCCCAATCCTTCGGTGATGATCGCGACCAGGCCAAGCTTCAGATAGGTTCCCCACGTGAATGGCCTGAATAGGAACTCTTTGGTGCGTTGAATGGCAAGCGAAACGGCATCGGCAGCAGAAATAGCGCGCATAGTAGACCTTTCCAAACCAGGCACAGCGTAGCATGAATTTACGCAATATCTATCTGCGAAGTTCCGCAGCAGGGCGTGGAATCGCCGCCCACCACTCGTCGAAGGCCGCCAGCGATCGCTCGCATTGCAAGCGGTGCCTCTCTTTTTTATCGCGTACTTTCTTGCGAACCTCTTCTTCGAGCGGCTCCAACAGGTCGAAGGTAATGTTGGCGGGTTGAAAGTCTTTCGGGTCGGCGTGGGTAATGTAATGGACCAGCGAGCCGAGCGCCGTCGCGCGCGGAACGGGTGCGGGCTCCTCACCACGAGTCAGCAAAGCTGCGTAGATTCCCGCCAGCATCCCGGTCGCAATGGACTCTGTGTAGCCTTCCACGCCCGACAATTGCCCGGCGAATAGAACGCCCGGCTCCTTCTTCAGACGCAGAGTATCGTCAAGCAACACCGGCGCGCAGATGTACGTATTGCGATGAATCTGCCCATAGCGCAGGATTTGCGCGTTTTCGAGCCCGGGAATCAGACGCAGCACGCGCGCCTGTTCGCCAAACTTCAAGTGGTTTTGGAAGCCGACCAGGTTGTAGCTGTCTGCGCGCAGATTCTCTTTGCGCAGTTGCACAACGGCCCAGGGCGTCTTGCCGGTGCGCGGGTCGCGCAGCCCCACCGGCTTCATGGGTCCGAAGCGCAGCGTATCACGGCCGCGGCGGGCGAGGATTTCAATGGGCAGGCAGCCTTCGAAATATTCCAGCTTCTCCCACTCTTTGGATTCGGCGGCCTCAGCCTCCAGCAGCGCATCGAGAAAACGGTCGAACTCCTCGCGGCCCATCGGACAGTTGATGTAGTCGGCGGTGCCCTTGTCCCAGCGTGCGGCCATATAAACGCGGCTCATGTCGATCGATTCGGCATCCACGATAGGCGAAATGGAGTCATAAAACGACAGATGCCCGGAGCCGGTAACCCGCTCGATCTCGCGGCTCAGCGCGTCAGAAGTAAGCGGACCAGTTGCCAGAATACTGAGCGCATAGTCCGGGCCGGATTCAAGACTCGTCACCTCCTCGCGGAAAACACGAATCGCAGGCTCTGCGGCGATTGCCTCCGAGATCCGCCGCGAAAACTCCACTCGATCCACCGCCAGCGCATGGCCTGCCGGCACAGCCGTTTCATCCGCAATTCGCAGAAGTGCAGAGCCTGCGCGCCGCATCTCCTCCTTTAGTAACCAGGGGGCCGTATTCGGCGATTCGCTCTTTAGCGAATTGGAACAGACGAGCTCGCCGAAATCGGTTGTCCGGTGAGCCGGGGTCAAGCGGGGTTTTCCATCCACCACGGCCCGCATCTCGTAAAGATCCACCGCGCAGCCAAGCCGCGCCGCGGTGAGTGCAGCCTCCGGGCCGGCCAGTCCTCCGCCGATCACGCGAATCTTCACCCCGCGGGCTCCGGTCTCTCTCGCTCGGCAGCCACGGTCCCAGCCAGCCGTTTCAGAGCGTCGCCGCTCACCCGCACATTCCGCCACTCGTCAAGGAATTCCGCTCCCATGGCCTTGTAGAAGTCGATGGCCGGGGTATTCCAGTCCAGCACCTCCCATTGCAGCCGCGGACAGCCCCTCTCAACGGCGACCGCGGCTACCTCCTGAAGCAGTGCCTTGCCGATACCCAGGCCTCGAAACTCCGGATGAACGAACAGGTCCTCGAGATAGATTCCCGGCCGTCCCTTCCAGGTCGAGTAGTTGAAGAAGTAGAGCGCAAAACCCGCCGGCCGGCCGTCGTAGTCGGCGATAAGGCAGTAATAGACCGGGTTGGACCCAAATCCGTCGCGCAGTAGACCTGCCTCGGTCGCGGTCACGGCGTCCGGTGCCCGCTCGTAGACCGCCAGGGCGCGAATGAATGCCAGAATCTGCGGAGCGTCCGCCTCAGTGGCTGTCCGTATCGTCGTTGCCATGCTTTTATTTTAGAGTGTGATACAGGCCACACCCAATCTCCGTTGGGACACAATAGGATAGTATGTTGAACTTTTCTGGATAGATCCAACGGGAGATTCTCGGCCAAGGGTTGCAACCTAACCCCCGGCTCTAACGTCCACTCGATAAAGCAAGCAGGCAGCCTGGGCCGCAGTCAGGTCCGCTCTTCCTGCAATGCCTCTTGTGCCGGGTGCGCGCTGGGATTTAACTTTGGTTCTGCCAAGAAATACACTCTGCGCGACGGGCTTTCAAACTGCAAAGCTCCCCGCCCGCAGAATGGGCCGGATTCCGGGGTTTTGCGATTTCGCGGTGGGTATCCGCCCCGGCGGAGTGGTTCACAGAGGCACTTTTGCTGTAAATAAAGCGATGGCCCTCTTCGGTGGGCATTGAAACATAAGAATTTTTGAGCGCGCTGCCGGCATGGTCTGCGCTGCTCCCAAGGAGAAGAAAATGAAACGCAACCTTTCACTTTGGCTTGGCCTGCTGGCCTTTGCCCTACTGCCCGCACTTGCACAAGCGCCCGCTGGACCCACGGGTAAAATTCACGGTCACGTGACCAATCCCACCGGCGAGCCTCAGGGCAGCGGGACGGTGAGCCTGTCGACAGACGGTGGAGCAACCCTGAAGTTCACCTTCAATGTAGGCGCGGATGGAAACTATTCCGGCGAAGCCGCCCCTGGAACCTATTCGGCAATCTACCGCGCCGCCGATACTCCCCCCGGAAAAATGGTCGACATGTACAGAGGCGTGAAGATAGTCGAGGGGCAGGATGTGGCCCAGGATATCGACATGTCGCGCGCTGAATTCATCGACAAGATGCCGGCCGATCAGAAGAAGGCTCTGGAGGACATCAAGAAGCAGAATGCAGAGGCGATCAAGGCAAACAAGGTCATCAATAGCCTCAATGCCGATCTGAAGGTCGTGAACCAGGACATCAAGGACGCCGAGGGCGCGCGCGCGCAGGCAGCCACAGAATTGGGTGCGTCTGCTACCCGGGATGCCATTGAAGCAAAGGCGACCGAGATCAGGAACGCGAAGTACACCGAGATCGACACCCTGATGACAAAGGACACCGCCGTCATGCCCGACCAGTCCATCCTGTGGACGAACCTGGCGCGCGCCGATGTCGGCCTGAAGAAGTATGACGATGCCGAAGCAAACTACCGCAAGGCTCTCGCGCTTGAGACCAACTCAAAGAAGCCGAAGCCGGAAGTTATCGGCGTGGCCGATGCCGGCCTCGGCGAGGTATACGCGCGCCAGGGCAAGGTCACGGAGGCGAACGCCGCTTTTGACGCTGCGGCCAAGGCCGATCCTACGCGGGCTTCCTTCCACCTGCGCAATGAGGCGGTCATCTTTTTCCAGGAGAAGAATTCCGATGCCCAGGTAGCAGCCGCAAACGCCGCCCTTGCCGTCGACCCCAACCAGGCAATTCTCTACTACATCAAGGGCCAGGGACTTATTCAGCAGGCCACCATCGACCCCAAGACAAATAGGATCGTTCTGCCTCCCGACTGCACGGAAGCTTACCAGAGGTACCTCGCGCTGGCGCCCACCGGCCCCTATGCCACAGAGGTTAAGGGGATCTTGGATCAGGCGGGAGAGAAGATCAACTCCAACTACAAGGCTCCCAAGAAGTAGCAAGGTGCTTCACTCTGGTTCTCTCGTTAAGGGCGCATCCGGTTGCCGGATGCGCCCTTCATCGCTTCCGCGCCGTCTGAATCTCCGCGCGCAAAATTCTCCTCACCTGCTTCAACCCTCTACAATCCATTGCATGAGTTCCGCTCTGCCCAGTTACGACGAAGCCGCTGCGTTGGTCGCCGCATATGCCGCCCAACTGTGTCAGCTCCGCCCCTCGGTCGAGCGCGTGGAACTCGGCCGGGCGCCAGGCCGGGTCCTTGCGCGCCCTTTGTGCGCGGACCGCGATCAGCCTCCCTTCGCCCGTGCCACGCGCGATGGCTTTGCCTGCCGCGCTGAAGAAGCTTCCGCGCATATCCCTCTCGCCATCGCCGGCAGCACCCGGGCAGGCGAGGCGCCGGCGGTCGAGTTGCCTCCAGGGTCCGCATGGGAGATCATGACCGGCGCCCCGGTCCCGCCAGGCGCCGATGCGGTGGTAATGCTCGAACATGTCGAAACATCTGACGGCCATGTCAAGCTCGCTCCGAAACGCGCCATTTCCGCGGGCGAAAACATCGTGCTGCAAGGCGCGCAGGCGCGCAAGGGAGAAGAATTGCTCCCCGCCGGAACTGCGATCTCAGCCGCTCAGGTGGCTCTGGCAGGCGGCCTGCGGCCATGCTGCATTTGAGGTCTTCCAGCGCCCGCGCGTGGCCATCCTCACCACCGGCGACGAGATTGTCCCAGTCAAGTCCATGCCTGCTCCCGGCCAGATTCGCAACTCGAATGGCCCCATGCTGGCAGCGATGGTGGTGGCCGCGGGTGGCGAGCCGTGGATTCTGCCCACAGCCTCAGACAATGCACGTGTCCTCGATACGGCGCTTGCCCAGGCCGCGGAAGCTGACCTGCTCCTGATCACCGGAGGTGTCTCCGCCGGCAAGTTCGATCTTGTCGAACCGGCCTTGGACCGCGCCGGCGCTCATTTCCACTTTACCGGCGTGCGCATCCAGCCTGGCAAGCCGCTGGTCTTCGGAGAGATGCCCAGGCGTCGCAGCGCTTCCGAAAACGCGAATGGCAAGGCGGGCGTTCGCTCGCCGGCCTTACCCCGAGCATTGCCGATCTTCGGGCTGCCCGGCAATCCGGTCTCTTCGGCCGTCACGTTTTTGCTATTTGCCGCGCCGGTGCTGGCAGCACTTGCAGGCAGTCTCGAGACTGGTCCACGCTTCGCGCTCGCACGGCTTCCTCAAGGAACCCACAAGCTCGAGAAGGCAGGCCTCACGCGCTTTCTGCCCGCAAAGTGCACCTTTGGAGCCGCCGGCCAGTTGCCCGAGGTTTCGCTTGTGCCCTGGCAAGGTTCAGGCGACCTCGCCGCCATGGCCCACTCCAACTGCTTCCTCGTCGTGCCCGAAGAACCCCATCGTCAGGAGCCGGGCGCAACGGTTCGAATACTGCTCTTTTGAGGAATACGACCTTGAGGAACGCAAAATTGGAGAGTGCGGGGTCCAAATCCTCGCGCCTCTCTCATTACGACGAATTCGGTCAGGCCTCTATGGTCGACGTCAGCACCAAGCAACCCACCCGCCGCACCGCAACCGCATCGGCCTTCGTCGAATTGTCGGCAGCAGTTCTTGCGGCCTTGCCTTCCAACCCCAAAGGTGACCCGCTCGAAGTGGCGCGCATCGCGGGCATTCAGGCTGCGAAGCGCACCTCCGATCTCATTCCCATGTGCCATCCTCTCGCGCTCACGCGTGTTGATGTGCAGGCTGAGATTGCCGAAGGCGGCGTGCGCATCACGGCAACAGCAGCCACCACCGGCCCCACCGGCGTAGAGATGGAAGCCCTCACCGCCGCTGCCGTCGCCGCTCTCACCGTCTACGACATGACCAAGGCACTGGACAAGGCAATCGTCATCCGCAGCGTGCAGCTTGAAGCCAAGACCGGCGGCAAGAGCGGAGATTATTCGAGAAAGAAGAGCTGAGCAGAGCTAACGTGCGGCCTTTCCGCAGTCCATGAAGATGCACTACCATTTTCCTTCCGCCTGAAGGAGGTGCAATGCCACGTTGCGTGATTCTCGCCGCTTGTCTCATCCTGGCCTCGAATGCCGCTGCTTGTGCTCAGACCATCACGGGTTACCAGACCACTCCGGACCGGCTCGAAGCACTTTCGCCGCTTCGTCCACTGCACTTCTCCGCAAAATCCGAACCCGGCGGGGCCGCACCCCTCATCACCGTCGATGACACCCAGCGCTTCCAGGAAATCGATGGCTTCGGCGCTTCGCTCACCGATTCCGCCGCTTGGCTCTTCGCCAAAAAGCTCACTCCCGCGCAGACTGATTTCGCCTTCAAATCCCTCTTCAGCCGCAAGGACGGCATCGCCATAAGCTTTCTTCGCCAGCCCATAGGCTCCTCCGATCTGGCGGTGACCTTCTATTCCTACGACGATCTCTGCCGGCAGACCGACCAAGCCTGCACCACCCCCGCCGGTCAAACCGACCCGGATCTCGCCCACTTCTCGCTCGCCCACGATCGGGAATACATCCTGCCGCTGCTCAAGAAGGCGCTGGCCTTCAATCCATCCATCAAAGTGATGCTCACACCGTGGAGCCCGCCCGGATGGATGAAGACATCCGGCTCCATGCTCGGGGCAATGCCGGCGCCAACCCCGGTCCCCACGCCCGACACAATGCCAGGGCCAGCGCCCGCCTCGAGCCCCGCCACCAATTTGCCTTCAAGCCTGCGTCCCGAGTTCTATCCCGCCTTCGCCAACTACCTTGTCAAGACCATTCAAGGCTACGAGGCCGCCGGAGTGCCGGTCTACGCGCTCAGCGTGCAGAACGAGCCGCTCTATGCGCCGCCAACGTACAGCGGCATGAAGATGATGCCCGACGAGCAGGCCGCCTTCTTCGCCGACGATCTCGGGCCCGCGATGGCCGCCGCTGGACTGAAGACCAAGTTGATGGCCTACGACCACAACTGGGACCAGCCCGAATACCCAGAGACGGTGATGAACGATCCCAAGGCCGGCGCCCTCGCCGCGGGAGTCGCATGGCACCACTACGCTGGCGATCCATCTATCATGTCGGAGTTTCACAACGAGTTCCCGAAAAAAGACCAGTGGGTCACGGAATCCAGCGGAGGTACTTGGCAAAAAGGCAACGTCCTTGCTGCCGAGGCGGCTGAACTGATCGCCGTAATGCGGAACTGGGCCAAAAGCTACGTCCTATGGCCAGTGGCTACCGGCCCGGACCACGGCCCCCACGTTGGCGGCTGCGACACTTGCCGGGGCCTGGTCACCCTCGACGCGAGCGTGCCGGGAGATCCGGTCACGTTCGAGCCCGACTACTATGTGTTGGGTCAAGCCAGCAAATTTCTGCTGCCCGGCGCCGTGCGCATCGCATCGGACGAGCCCGTCGATGCCGAATTGAAGGACGTCGCCTTCAGCAACCCCGACGGGACCATCGTGCTCTACATACTGAATGCAGGCAGCGAAGAGCCAGGCCTTCCGCATCGGCTTCCACTCCAAAACAGCGGCCACCATCCTGCCCGCAGGATCGGTGGCCACGTTTGTCTGGAAGCCGAAATAGAAATCGCTCTAGTGCTGCATGGGCGGCATGGCTCCGGCAGGCGGCGGGCCTCCGGGTCCACGCGGCCGTCTTCCTTCGGCGGAACGAACTCTTCCGGATCGAGATGGCCGCGATGGCACGTGCCGCAAGTCAACGGAGGCGCGGGTGACTCCATCTTGTCCATATCCGCGACCTTCTTGATGTAGTTCTTCTTCATGTCCTCGGTCATGGTGTACATGATCCGGGCCATCTGCTTCTCATCCTTGGAGTCGTCCTCAAACTTCAGGCGCGGACGGCCGTTCGGCCCAATGTTGTTGGGGTCGGCTGCGTGGCATGTGTCGCAGTGCACGCCCAGTGAGCCGGCCCATCCTTCCATGATGTCGTGAATCTGCTGGCCGGTCGTATCCTTGGGAAGCACTTTGAGGTTGGTGGGCGCGGGATAGCTGCGCGGAGGACGGCCTCCGCCTCCAGCCGGTGGGCCCTGCTGCGGGCTTTGTGGAGCCTGGGCAAGGCTGGCGACGGCAAAGACGGCTGCGGCCAACAGGGCAATGGGAACACCAAGCGCGGCCGAAGGCTGGGACAGGGAAGTGATTTTCAAGCGGAATTCCTCGCAGATTGGGATAGCTTCTACCCGATGGACGAAATTCTATCGAATAAAGATGCACCTGCCTATTAAACCTTTTGAAATCTCTTCTTGCCCGGGCTTGGTCCCGCTTTTCGGTGCAGCCCTCACCCAGCCCCTCGGTCCCGAAACGCAATCGTTGTAGGGCAGCGAGAATCGCAGCGGCCAATCCACCGCATGCTTGATGCCAATCCGCGGCGTTACCAGCACTTCCCTGACAGCAAAGCCGTCGTCCAGCAGTTGCAGCGGAGAGGCCGAATCGAGCAGATCCAGCCCATTGTGCTTCAGCCGCGTGAGCCCCAGCGCCTGGCAAAGGCGACTGGGCCCAGAGGTCAGCAGCCTCGCCGCCCCACCAGGCGCAATGCCGCGATTCACAGCCATCTGCGCCAAGCCCGATTCTCCTACTGGTTCAAGCGCGCGCAGCAACACACATCCCGCCAGGCCCTCAGCCTCGCACGATACGTTCATGCAGAAATAACGCCCGTAGATCGAATAAACATAGGCGTGTCCCGCGGGGCCGAACAGAACCCGGTTCCTCGGAGTGGGCCCGCGATAGGAGTGTGCCGCCGGGTCCGGAGGGTCGTTGTGCGGGCCCAGGTAGGCCTCCACCTCCACAATCCTCCCCGCCAGCAGCCCGGCGCTTGTCCTGTGCGCCAGCACCTTCCCCAGCAGCCGCGGAGCCACCCACTCCGGCGACGCCTCAAGAAATGCGCGCGCCGGCAGCCGGCCCAACGCTTTAGACCCGGTGCCCCTAACCCTGCGGGTGCCCCATCCTTCGGGCGCTTTTTGCCCGAAGCGTAGGTTGTGAGAGCCCCTGCGTTTTATTTGTGTGCCTTGTTCCATTCCTTGATCAGGCCCAGTACCTCTTCCGCGTGGCCTTCCGGCGTAACCTTGGGAAAGATATGCAGCAGCGTGCGGTCCGGACCGATCAAAAACGTGGTCCGCTCGATTCCCCATACTTTCTTCCCATACATGTTCTTTTCCTTCATCACGCCAAACTGATTGCAACTTTCTCGTCTACATCAGCAAGGAGTGTATAGGGCAGGTCATACTTGGCCCGGAATTTGGCCTGGTCGCGGGGAGTGTCCCGGGAGATGCCCAGCACCACCGCCCCGGCTGTCTGGATCTTCTTGAAGGTGTCGCGGAAGCCGCAGGCCTCGATCGTGCAGCCAGGAGTATCCGCCCTGGGGTAAAAGAAGAGTATGACCGGCTTGCCTGCGTAGTCTGAGAGATGAACCGTCTTGTCCTCGTCGGTTTGCAGCGTAAAGTCGGCGACTTTCTCGTTGAGAGCGACTCTTGCGTCGGTTGTCATGGGGATTGTCCTCTTGAAGTTTCGTGAGTGCATTGGAGGGCCGAAAGTGGCCATCAGGTTCGATTATTTACGAGGCGGGCGGCAGGTGTCATTTCGCGCGCGAAGCCCTCTGTTGATTCGCGCAATTGGAACCGCAGGGGCCTTGTTCCTCGCCGCATTGCCCGCCCCCGCCCAGTACCCCGGCCAGGTCTCCAAGTCCAGCAAGGATACTCCCGAAGTGCGTGCCGTCGCCGTGCTCGAGTGGACCGGAGAGGAGGGCCATCCCAAAGCCAGCCGCCTCGTGCCGGTTAGTTTATACGACGGTCAGGATCTTCAGGATGCCGGTATTTACCTGGCTCGGCCCGCGCCGCTCGCCCTCTCCAGCGAAGTCGAGTACGAGCTCAAGCAGGACGGCAAAACAATAGGCCTCTTCGACATCGACAACGCCGGCCAGGAGCAGGGCTCATGGGTTGGATTCGGTGTTTGGAAACCACTGCCCAAGCCGAAGCTCGAAGCGCAGGCGGCCAAACCCGCGAGCACCGACTCCTGGGGCGGAGACGTCCAGAGCGACCGGCCGACACTGCATCGCAAAGCGCACTCCGACGACACGACGGCTGCGGGATCGAGTTCGGGTAGCGGCGACTCCGGCACCGCCCCCGATCCTGACCGTCCAACGCTGCACAAGAAGGACTCAAGCGGGGACACGACCACTCCAACTGCGTCCACCAGTTCCGCTCAGGATCCCGACCATCCAACTTTGCACAAGAAGGACACAACCGACACCACCGGAGATTCAACCACCGCAAGCTCAAGCCCTGCCCCCGATCCCGACCGCCCCACGCTTCATAAGAAGGCCTCCGACGACGATTCCTCCAGCGGCAGCGCACCGGCCCCCGACCCCGACCGGCCCGCACTAAAAAAGAAAAGCGGCAAGAAGCAGGAGGATGTGGGCTATGTGGAGTCGCTCCCGGACGTCACCGATCCGACCCGGCCCCGGCTTTCGCGCGGCAAACCGGCAAATGGAGGCCAGACCGTCCTTCCCACCCTGATGGGACTGCCTCCCGACATGCACCAGGCCGTAGCCGTCTCCGATGCCAGGAGCCGCCCCGAGCACCTGTGGACCTATAGTTGGTCCAATCCCGGCGACGAGGCCAAAATGAAGGCGGCCATGGAAGACATCGCCCGCAAGGCGTTGGGGCTCGCTTTGCCTCCGACGCCTTCCCCCGCGCCCAAACGAACCGCAACATCGGCGCACAGGACCGCCAGGCCTGCACCGCCTCCACCACCCCCAGCGCCTCTCCTCGATGAGCAGTTCCGGGTCTTCGAATTGGCCTACGGATCGGGAGCGACCATCGTGTTGTCAGCGCATACCGACGGCGCCGGCGCGCAGGAGAAATTTGTCACACTCGTGGCTCAGCCCGATCTTTACGGCAATGTTCTGGTGCTGCTGAAGAACGTAACCGATGCAGCCCACCTTGACGACTCTCCACGCATGAGGCTGGTCGACGCCGTGGACGCATTGGCCGACAACCGCGGCGAACTGCTCTTCGAGTTGCGCGGCGCCACTCAGCGCCAATTCGCTCTTTACCGCGTGCTGCGCGGACAGGTGGACAAGCTTTTTGTCAGCGGGCCCGGAGGCATCGCCCCACCCCCAAGCGGCGAATAGTGACGTCCGCTGGGCGGCTTGCGCATTCACGCTTTGGCGTAGTTTCGTTTGTCATTTATCACCATCTCAGCGCATCGATCGCCGATTGCCCCGTTTGTGATCAATCTTGCTCATAATCAGCGAAAATTCCAGAGCGTTCAGAAATAACCACTGGCCTCGGGGTGCGATTCATGCAACGCTCCTATACAATTGGCCGTAGGGGTGGCGTATCGCCGCTCTGCGAGGTTCTTCCCTAAATATGGCATCAGCGATATCTGTCTCTTCCCCTGAAACCGCAATAGTCGTTTCTTCAAATTCGATTCCGGTCACAGACGGAATTTCAGCCGCGGTCAGTTCCGCTCCCTTGCGCCGGGAGGTCCACATGGGCCGCGCCGCCACCATAGGCTGGGGCCTCAACTGGTTCACCGTCGGAATCATGATCCTCTTTCACATTGGCGCGTTGGCCGCGCTCTTTCTGTTCAGTTGGCAGCGGCTGCTGGTCATGGCCATTCTCTACGTGCTGGCCATCAACGTCGGCATCGGCATGTGCTATCACCGCCTGCTTACCCATCGCGGCTACCATGTGCCCAAGTGGCTCGAGTACGTGATGTCCATCTTCGCCACCACATCGCTTGAAGGCGGACCGATCTTCTGGGTTTCGACACATCGCGTCCATCACCAGCTCAGCGACCAGGAAGGCGACCCGCACACGCCCCGCGAGGGCGGATGGTGGGCGCACGCCGGCTGGGTCCTGTTCGGCGCCGCCTTGCACGCGCAAACTGAAAAGCTCTTTCGCTACTCGCCCGACCTCCGGCGCGACCGTTTCCACGTCTGGCTCAGCAAGTATCACTGGCTCCCCATCACGCTGAGCGCTTTGCTGCTGTTCGGCGGCGGCTGGCTGTGGGGCGGATTGGTGAACGGAATTGCCATGGTGCTGTGGGGTGTTCTGCTGCGCGTGACCCTGGGCCTGCACGCCACCTGGCTCGTGAACTCCGCAACTCATCTGTGGGGCAGCCGCCGCTTTCAAACCCGCGACGACTCGCGCAACAACTGGTGGGTCGCGCTGCTGACCGGCGGCGAAGGCTGGCACAACAACCACCATGCCCACCCTGTCTCTGCGCGCCACGGCTTGGCCTGGTACGAGATCGACCCCAACTTCTGGGGCATCTGGATGCTTGCCAGGCTCGGACTCGCCCGCAAAATCCAGGTTGCCAAGTTCGACAAGCAAAACCCCAAACCCGCCGGCCACTAGAACTGGCTCCATCAACAAGGTTTTGAAAGGGCACGGCTTTAGCGGCGCCGCAGAGGGCCCATAAACACTGCGTTTTGGCCCCTGAGATACTGAGCCCGCCCCGCAGCCGCTGTGGTGCGAATGGGACGCGAGTTCCACTGCTTTGATAAGAAATCCGTAACAGAACCTTGATCGCAACTTACTTGCGCAGTTTCGCTCGAACCCAGAGCGTCCCAAAGACCGGCAGCGCCACAATCAGCACCACGACCCCGGCCGGAAATCCTACATAGAGGTAGCTGTCGGCGAAGTTGATCTTGTGGCTGGCGCCCGCATTCCACACCAGCAGCGCGAAGATCGCAATGCACGTGGTCGCGAAAAAGGTGAAGAAGGCCGCCGCAAACGCGAGCAGCAGGCTGGTGAAAAACCCAAAGCCCTCCAGCGGGAACCCCAGGACTCTTCCGCCTCCGTGCCCGTGTTCCACCGCTTGCGCCATCGTCTCCCAACCTCTCTCGTCTAGAATAAACACGGATGGCCAGCACCGCACAAATCGAGCTTTGGCACGCGGAGAAGGTGGCCACGCAGGTCACCGTCCTCCAGGCCTCGAACGGGATCCACTACGCCGCCTGGGGCGAGACGCGCATCTCCGAGGCCGACCTCGAACAGCTGGTGGGCGCCGTTCCCGCCACGCTCTCCGCGGCGCTCGCCAATCGCGCCTATTATTTTGTTCCCCTGGCCATCGCCGACACCGGCGACATCATGATCGCTCCGGCCTACACCGTGGAACTGGGCGACCGCGCCATCTGCCATCGCAACGCCGCCTTCGGCTCAACCGAAGCCGTCTTTCTTTCCACGCGCCTCGTCGAGGACCGCTTCGGGCTGGCCTTCGAGTTCTTCATCAACGTGGCTCACAACTTTGTTGAGGCCGCCGGCGTTCCCGAGAGCTTTGCCTCTCTGGCCTGGTCGCAGGCCGAAGCCCAGGTCCGCGGCGAAACCAGCCAGGACGCATGGGAGACCCGCCGCCGCGCACTCGACAGCCAGGCCGGCAAGAAAGGCATCGACGAGCGCGCCCGCAACAGCTTCTTCGAGTCCGCTTTCTCTGACGCGCTGGCCGTCTACATGCTTTCGCTTGCCGTCGACTTCGACTACCACGACCTGCGCGAGCGCGAGTATCCGCTGCTGGCTGCCTCCGCTCTTGCCGAGCGCCTCCGCCACGTCGCCGGCCTCTTCCCCACCAACGCAAGTTACGAGTTCCAGATCCTCTATCGCCGCAAAGGATAGAGGCAAGACATAGCTTCCGGTTTGACGGTAATACATATCGTCTACTGCCAATACGGGCGAACATTCCATCTGGCTTTGCTTCGTGCGGAGAGCCTGAGGGGCAGTCCCTTGTATTCTACCGTTCGTGTAGGGTCACTCCCAGGTGAAGGTCCCCGGGAAACTCCGGCCTTTGCACTTCCAGTACTTCGGAAGGAACAAATCGTAGAGCGGCTGGTTCCACTCGACCCTGCTTGAAGATGGCCTCATTGTGAAGTGTCAGCACGATGAAAACTGCGGCCATCGTGTATACGACGGCTCCGAGAGTCGCATCCCGGAAGTTGCTCATGCGGTCGTGCTTTAAGTTTGTGAATGCCGCCCACCAGAATGAGGAGGTATCCGCTTTCGCCCAGTCAGAAAAAGGCGAGACGATAAAGCCGTTCACCTTGTCAGGCATGTAACGGGTCGGATTTGCAAAGAACGCGCCATCGTATCGATTCAGATTCACAGACATCGAGGACGTCGTGAACTCAGACTCAAGCAGTGTGCGGTAGTCGCCGAAATTGAAGTTGTCTTTGCTTTCAGCCTTCCGCCTGAAATCCTTCACCTTGAGTTCTTCCTTGAACGTCCGCCCTTCCGACGCGAAATGACGAATGAGTGTCTGACATTGCGAATCGAAAAATGAGCCTGCATCCACCAGCACACTCTCGATGACTACGGAATACGTCTTGAAATTGGCATCATGACATGAAACATAACGGAAGATGTCAAAAACACGGCGCTGTAGTTCCATGTAGTAAGCCATCTCAAGTTGTTCGCTCTGAAGACTGAAAGGAGTTGTTTCCATGTTTTTCCCTTGGGAGGTTATGTTGTCGCCATTCCGGAAGTTGGTACTTGACGAGATGCCGCTGCCCGATCCTTCTCAGGTTGCTATTCAAACAGCGTAACCACCTTGGCCAGCACCTCATCCAGAATCTGCTGCGGCAACGCATCCACCTTCCTGCCTCCTCGCGCCTGAAGGTCGAGCACGCGCGGCTGGTCGCAGCGCACGACTCCGGTTGTCTCAATTCCAGTAATAGGAACCGCGAAGCTGATGCGCCGGGCAAACTCACCGCCGCTCGTGATAGGCAAAACTACCGGGAGCTTTGTCACCGTGTTGAACTCTGTCGCCGAAATAACCAGGACTGGGCGCTGCCCGCGTTGTTCGTGTCCCAGGGTGGGATCGAGCGAGACCAGGTAGATATCGCCCTGCTTCATATCAACTCGCGGCCAACTGGCGGCGCATCGAGCCACTCTTGCTCTTCCGGCGTTCGCGGCTGGGAGTAGTCGCATTTGGCCAGCAATTCATCGAGCGTATAGCGCGGCTTGGGATGCGGCTTCAATATCAATTGATCACCCTCCACGGCCAAACCGACAGTTGCTCCAGCCTTGAGATGGAGTTGCTCCAGCATCGCCGGCGGAACAGCCAGCATCACCGAGCCTCCAACCTTGCGCAGATTCGTGGTATGCATCGCGGCCTCCCCAAAAGTTATACTTAAGTATAACATAAGAAGACTGCAATTCACAGACCACGGCGATTGAGGCCCTATGCCGGGTCTGCTCCGTAAACCACTCGCCCTTCGCTGACAGTCCAACGCACTTTTCCCAGCATCGCCCAGCCGTCGAAAGGCGTGTTTTTGGCCTTGGACTTCGATTCGGTGGCGCGGTAGGTCCATTCGGCCTTGGGGTCAAAAATCACCAGGTCGGCAAAGCTGCCGGCGATGAGCGTGCCCCGGCCCTTCAGGTTCAAAAGCGCGGCCGGTTGTGCGCTCAGCAGGCTTAGCACGCGGCCCAGCGGCATCTTCCACTCCTTGTGCAGCCAGCGCAGCGAGAGGCCAAGCGCGGTTTCAAGTCCGATGATCCCGTTGGGCGCGTTCTCGAACTCGACTTCTTTTTCGTGCGTTGCGTGGGGCGCGTGGTCGGTGGCAATCGCGTCGACCACACCGTCGAGAATGCCCTCGATCATGGCGTCCCTATCGGCGGCGGAGCGCAGCGGCGGATTCATCTTGGCGTGCGTGTTGTAAAGGCCGACATGCTCCTCGGTGAGCAGGAAATGATGCGGCGCCACTTCGCAGGTTACGCGTAGTCCGCTTCGCCGTGCCTGGCGGACGGCAGCGAGGCAGCAGCGGTCGATGTGTGGGCAACGTGCAGATGGGCACGCGCTTCGCGCAGTTCGGTAACCAGGCGAATGTCGCGCTCTACAAGACTCGACTCGGCCTCGGGAGGCATCCCGCGCAGGCCCAGCCGGAAAGACACCGGCCCCAGGTTCATGCTGGCGCCCTGGGTCAGCCGCGTGTCCTCGGCGTGTTGGATGACGCTCAAACCCACTCGCGCCGCGGCAGCCAGAACCTCGCGCATCATGCTGTCTTTCAGGATTGGGCGGCCATCGTCGGTAACAGCGACTGCGCCCGCGGCCTTAAGCGCCGCATAGTCGTTGAGCGTCTCGCCCTTCGATCCCCGTGTAGCCGCCGCAATGGGAAACACGCGCACTTGAGCGCCGCGCTCCGGCGCCTGCATCCAGCGGGTGATCTCGGGCGAATCGTTCACCGGGGCGGTGTTGGGCATGGCGGCCACCGCTGTGAAACCTCCAGCGGCTGCCGCGGCTGTGCCGGTAGCGATGGTCTCTTTGTAGCCCTGGCCAGGCTCGCGCAGATGAACATGAATGTCGACCAGGCCCGGCGCCACAATCAATCCGGTGGCGTCCAGCACCTCCGCTCCGTTGGTCTGCTTCAGCTTGCCGGGAGCGGCAATCTCGGCAACGCGGCCGTCCTTGAGAAAGATGTCCTTGAGTGCATCGACGCCGGCTGCGGGATCGATAAGTTGCCCGCCGCGAATCACGAGAGCCGTCATGCGCGGCCTCCTTGCTGGGCCGCGACGAGCGCCCGCTCGACCACTGCCATGCGGATAGCTACACCGTTGGTCACTTGTTCAAGGATGGTCGACTGCACGCCGTCGGCTACGCCGGCCGTAATCTCCATGCCGCGAATAATCGGCCCCGGGTGCATCACAATCGCTTTGGGGGCCAGTGCGGCCAGTCTCTGACCGGTGAGCTGATAGCTGGCTTTGTATTCGTCGAGATCGAGCTGAAGCCCGGCCAGCCGCTCGGCCTGAATGCGTAGCATCATGATCGCCTGCGACTGGCCGATGGCAGCTTCAAAGTCGCGCTCGATTTCGACGCCGGGTCCTGCTTGCGCCGCCAGCTCCGGCAGCAGTTCTTTGGGACCGCATAGCAGCACCCGCGCACCCAATCGCGGCAGCAGCAGCATGTTCGAGCGGGCCACGCGGCTGTGCAGAATGTCGCCAACAATGCTCACCGTAACGCCCGCAAGCGTTTCGGCATTCACCGTCTCTATACCCGGCCGCAGGTGAGTCAAAATGGTCCGCAGATCCAGTAGCGCCTGGGTGGGATGTTCGTGCATGCCGTCGCCCGCGTTCACTACGGGCAAGCGGGTTTCGGCTTCCAGCAACCAGGCCGCGCCCGAGGAGTTGTGGCGAAGAATAATGGCTTCCGCGCCCAATGCCCGCAGCGTCAGGCCAGTGTCTTTCAGCGACTCGCCCTTCTCGATGCTCGAGCTAAGGCTCGAAACCAGCGTCGTGTCCGCGCCCAGCGCCTTTGCGGCCAGTTCGAAGCTCGTCCGGGTGCGCGTCGAGGACTCGTAGAAAAGCAGCGCAATGCGGCGCTTCGCAAGGATTCGGTCCCGGACCAGCGGGTCTTCATTTTCAAGCTCCGTGGTGCGTACAAGCAGGCGGCTTACGCCTTCCACACTCAGGTCCATCACCGAAAGCAGCGAACCGGGGTTGTAAGGGAACGGCGATACGGGCTCCGGCGGCGGATGAAGTTGGCGTCGAACGGGAGTTGTGGCTGAGTTCATCTTCTTGGCTTCTAGCCTCTGGCTACCAGCTTTTCAATTCCACTTCCCGGCTTTTAGCTGGAGGCTGGAAGCTGAAAGCCGTCTTTGTTAAATCACGCGCTCGACCAGCAGCACCTGGTCGCTCTCGTCCACCTCGCGGAACTTCACTTCGATAATCTCGCGGCTGCTGGTGGGCACATGCTTCCCGACGTAGGTGGCTTCAATCGGCAATTCACGATGGCCGCGGTCAATGAGCACGGCCAACTGCACTCTGCGCGGTCTGCCGTGGTCGAACAGTGCATCCAGAGCGGCCCTCACCGTGCGGCCCGTGTAAAGCACATCGTCGCAGAGAACAATATCGCGGCCCTCGATATCGAAGCCTATGGCTCCCGGCGTCACCAGCGGACGCACGCCTGCCGTGGTCAGATCGTCGCGATAAAACTGAATATCGAGCATGCCCGTATCCACCGGCCGCTTCTCTATCCCTGAGATCAGCTTCCCCAGCCGTTCGGCGAGGGGAATGCCGCGGCGTTTGATTCCGACCAGCGCCAGGTCTTCGCTGCCATTGCTTTTTTCAACGATCTCGTGGGCCAGGCGCACCAGCGTGCGCTCGATCTCCGAGGCGGACATCAGCCGGCCTTTCATGCGCAGGCCGGGATTGTCTTTGGATTCGCTCATGGTTGCTCTCTCGCGGCTTATCCTGCGTGGCTTGACTGTCGACGCATGGCTCTCGTGGCTTATCTCTCCGGGCTTGTCTCTCCGGGATGATACGAGGGGTCACCACCCCCGGGCAAGTTGTGGAGAAGTGGAACCTGATTCCTTCGCTTCCGCCCACCTTCAAAAGCAGTTTGAAAGCGGAACGAAATAGGGCAGGCGAGAATCTAGATCTCGGGTCGGCGGCTGCGGGCCAGCAACCGGGCTCCCAGTGCTCCGCCTGCAACAGCAAAAAGCAGCAGTGCCATCGTCAGCAGCACCATGGCGGCCAACAGCCAGCCGGCGCGTGCCTCCGGTGGCTGCAGCCAGGCTTTCATCAGCGCGATCGTTTGCGCGTCCACTCCCATGGTTGCCCACTGTTGGCTCATCTGCTGATTCACCAGGTTTTGCCAGATATCGTCGTAAATGCCGCCTTGGTGGAACCAGAACCGCATGGCGAACAAAATCACTCCAGTAGTTGCCGCGGCTGTCCATCCGCCCAGCACCCCGGTCACAAGTCCGATGCGTGCGCCCGCACCCATTGTGATCCACGCCGGACGCTGGCCGCGGACATACAGCGCCACAACCCAAGCCCCGGCGGCTGCCATCAAGGGCAGACCAAGAATGCTGAGAGGAGATAAAAGGTTCGAGAGCAGGCCGGCCGGAATCGCCAGAATCAATGCCGACCTCAGGGCCGGCTTCCAGTCCACGCTGCTCGCATCCCGCACTGCCTCATTCCAGCGGTCAGGCTGGCCCGGTCCCGTTGCGCCGTCCGCCGTGTACACCAGTTGCGGCAGGCCGCAAACCGGGCAATAGCAGTTGTCCGCCTGGACGGCCTGGTGGCAGCGAGTGCAGGTAATTTCCATACACTTCAAAGCCTATCGCATTTGGCCCTGTGGCCGCATGCGCAGACCTTCAGTAAAATCTCGCCGCCTCGCTCGCTCCGCGAACCGATTCGTACTCGAACTAAGCCTTCTTGAAGGGAGGCAGCTCCCCTTCCCCCATTTGCGTTTGTCGAACCATCTTGAAAAACCGCATGATGGGCTGGCAGTTCCTGTGGTGGCACACCGAGCAGCGCATTGGCTGGTAAAGAACAAACAGATGGGGAAGGTCTCTCGATCTAAAACTGGAGACGCGAAAGTCAGAAGAGCCACAGACGTTGCAACTAAGCGACATGTGAACCTCCCCGAAATTTGGAGAGACAAAGAGGGAAACCTCCGCTAAGTTGCCATAATGCATCTAAACTTGCACTAAAGTAATAATTCCTATGGAAAAAATAGCAAACGGCACTCTCCAACCCGGTTGGGCCCGGTCGGCTGCGAGAAGACTTGATTCAGCGCCTTAACATTGGGATGCGATTCTAACGGCTGTAGAAGAACTCTCGATGGACCTGGATAAGTGTGAGGGCGCGGCCAGGGTATCGGAGTGCCTGTGCACCGGGGCGTCCACTGCAGTGCCGGGTCGCATGCCGCTAATGCGATCGATTCAACGAGGGGTTTTGCCTCACGCGGATTCTCATGCTTTGACTTGTTGGGCGGTCTTTTTCCGCAGCCTCTGGAACCAGCGCTGCAAAACGCGATTTTGAGTTTCGCGGTTCTCCTAGCCCGCAACCTGGCCCGATCGAACGCTCAACGAACTGCCCAGCCTTGCCTCCACAATCGCCTCCGCCGCTTGCACGGCCTCCTCCAGCGTCATGTGGGTTGAATCCAGAGTTACGGCATCCGCGGCCGGCTTGAGCGGGGAATCGGCGCGGTTGCGGTCCCGCTGGTCACGGGCGCGCAAATCGCGAATCACCTCTTCCGGTTGAACCTCGGACGTCCGTCCGCTCTGACCCAATTGATCGAACCGGCGTAATCCCCGCACCTCGGGAGCCGCGTCGAGAAAAATCTTCACCTCTGCGTTGGGAAACACCACCGTGCCAATATCGCGGCCCTCCATCACCACTCCTCCGTTGGCGCCCAACTGCTGTTGCAGGCTGACCATCCAGGCGCGAATGGCAGGAAACACGCTAACCCGCGAAGCGGCATCGGTAACAAGTTGGTTTCGGAGCTGGCCGGTTACGTCTTCGCCGTCCAACAGGACAAGATTGTCCTCTTCTCCAGGTTCCAGGACAATGGTGGTTTCAGCAGCAAGCCTCTCCAGGCCCGCGCTCTCGTCCAATGGCACATCCGTGCGCAGCGCCTTCAGGGCGAAGGCCCGATACATGGCGCCCGTCTCCAGGTTGAGCAGCCCAAAATGGCGCGCCAAATGCCGGGCAATCGTGCTCTTTCCAGCCCCGGAAGGCCCGTCGATAGCTACGATCATCTTCCGGCCCGGATCCTTCCAACGAAAAGAGCCTTCATCGGCACTCATCTGCGCTTCTTGGCGCCCTGTCCACTGCGTTGTTTGGCGGGAGCCGTAAAGCCATAGCGCTTCTCGTTTCCAGCCTTGGCGCCGGCCGCCAAAGCAGGTTTGCGGTTGCCGCGGGAAGATCGCGCATCGGTCCGCGCATCCCGCCTGCCAGACGTGCTGCCATTGCGAATCAGCCCGCCTCCGCGCGCGGCCGTGCCTGCCTTGCCGCTCGGCTTCGCGCCGTTGCTGTGTCCATTGCGCTGGCCCATTGCCGTTGCGGAGGGTTTAGTGTTCCGCATTCCGGTCGGCGCCTTGGCGGAATGGCTGCGGATATTGCCATTCCCATTGCTTCTGCTGCCGTTGCCGTTCGAGGAACCCGAAACGGCATGTGTCCCATTCCGGTTGCCGTTCTTGCTCTTTGAGGTATTAGCTGTCCAGCGCGTTCCGGAAACCGGGCGCGCGCCGCCCGCTGGCCTCGCTCCTGCAGGCCGCGTGCCGCCGCTGCGGGTTTCCGAGCCTGAATGCCGGGCTGTGCGGCTGCTTGCGGAAGTTTGCGCCGGCTTGCGGTCGCGTGAGTGAGTGGTCGGACGGCTGAAGTGGGGCCGCGTAATTGCGGATTTTGCCACCGCAGCAGGCTTGCGTGCAGCCGGCAGCCGGGGCGCGTGCGCATCGGGCGCCTTCACCGGCGCCGCCTGAGCCTGAATTTGCACCGTGGCCGGTATTGGAGTCGCAACAGGAACCGGCGGCTTTACCGCCCAGTCGTGCGTCTCCGCTTCATGGTCATCCGAGTGCAGAAAGTAGGCCGATGCCGGCATTGAAGAACTGGCATACGCTGTTGCGGGCACGGCAAACTCCGGAAGTGTTCCTGCGACATAAAAGTGCGGCGCATGCCCCAGAGAAATCGTATGAACCTGCCTTGTTGCCACCAGCCCGCGAAGCACCTCGCGAACCTTGCTCCGAGCGGTCAGAGGGGCAAGGTACATCTCCACCTCCTCCATGCTGGCCGCGATCACCGCCTGCAGATAAATTGAAGCCAGTACCGAAATGGCGGTCACCTGAGAGGTTGAAGCGCCTTCCGCAATCGCCTTTTGGAAGCGGGTGCGCAGTAGTTGCCATTTTGCGGTTTCGCCAGGAGCCGAGATCACCGGAATAATGCGAAGCTGCTGCCACAGTTCGGTAATGGCGCGCAAAACCGCGCCTTCCGTCACTTCGCGGCCCAGCGAGTGCTTGAGAGAGGGAATGGTGGTATCGCCCGCCTCCAGCAGCTTGTAAGTCTGCACTGCAAGCGGTGAAACCTGCCGTGAGCCGGTCAATTGCGGGCTCCGGCGCCAGTCGCGGTCCCCGCGCAACGCGTAAACGTAGGGCAGAACCCATGCGGCCACAACAAAGTCAGGCTGCTCTCCGGGCTGCCCCAAAAGGTTAAGCCGTACCGCTACGCCGTCTAGCTCCAGGCGCACCAGCAACTCCTCGGCAAGCGCAATATGCTTTGGATCGGGCGTCGCGTTCCCATGACCTGCCACTGCCTCAACAAACGACGGTGCGATGGACGAGGCAAACTGTCGTCTGGGCAGGAAGAGGCACAAACCGGTCTCCTCGATCCACACACGGGCGTCTTCCAAGGTAAGTGCCCCGTGTCCATTCAAACGCATCCTCTCGGCGCGCGATGCTTCCAATTGTTCGGCTGTCAAAGAGAAACCTCACTTCCAGGTTGACGATCAGGCGTATTTCAGGAATACCGCAGGCTCACCTGAGTTCGTGTATGGTCTTAGCTTCCTGATGGTTGCGTCGACGTGACTCTTCGGCCTCAACAAAAGCGGTACATGAAAGTGCTGCGCGCCCGGCTACCACACTCCTGAGAGCGATGGGCGCCACCAACCTATTCTAAATGCGAATTAGATTCGATGGAAGGCCCGTTGTATCTCTTTCCAGGAATACAGCAAAGCTATTGGACGTCCGTGCGGGCAACTTGTTGGATGCTCAGTCTTTGCAAGCTCCAGAAGTAACCACTCCATCCGCGCCCCATCCAGCGCCGTGTTCACCTTGATGGCCGAATGACAGGCGATGGAAGCGGCGATCCGCGACCGAAGAACCGCAAGATTCTCATTCTGTTGAGTTTTTGCGGATCCCTCTGGCTCTGCGGCTGATTGTTCGATCACCTCGCCCAAGGTCCGCTCCAGTTGAGCTCCATCCAGGCCCACCGGGGCGGATTTCACTGCAAGTGTATGCGGGCCAAAGGGTTCCACCTCAAATCCGTTGCGTTCAAGCTCCTCCGCAATGCCGGCAAATACCACCATCTGCTCCGGCCTAAGTTCCACCAGAAGGGGCATTAGTAACCTCTGTCGCTGCACCCTCTCCACCTGGCGATCGCGCAAAATTTTCTCAAAAAGGACCCGTTCGTGAGCCACATGCTGGTCGATAATCCACAGTCCCTCATCTCCGGCCGCCAGAATGAACGACTCCCGCAACTGCGCCAGCGGCTTCAGCGAGCCAAGATGGTTCAGGTTTGCCGCCGCCTGCTCGGCCTCGACCAGCGCCGTCGCCGCTGCCGAATCGTGCCCGTTAGCTGGCAAACTGCCCCGGCTTTGATGCGGATCTGGACTGCAACTCTCCGGCCCCGAGCCGTCCATGGGCTCAAACAATGCAGCCGCAGCCGCGCCCCATGCCTTCTGGTCGAAACTCCCCGGCAAAACACTGCCCGCTCCAAACGGCAAACTGCCCGGAACAGGCGCAGGCAGCCGGGGCGTCAGCCGGAACGGCTCTGCATCGGCCTCGGCAGTCAGAAACTCCGCCGGCTCGGAGTCCGGCGGCGGCCGAACCTCTCCAGAATCGGGCGACCCCGGCAAAGGCGAAGTAGCCGGAGGCATCAGCGACGGGCTGGCAGTTGCCTGCGAGTCCAGCGCCGCCAAAAACGCCGCCGCGGGCCGGGCCTTGATCAACGCCATGCGCAAGCTGTCGCGCACAAAATCGTGGACATGGCTTTGCTGCCGAAATCGCACCTCCGTCTTCGCCGGGTGTACATTCACGTCCACTTCCTCTGGCGGCATCTCCAGAAACAGCAGCACCACCGGAAAGCTCGTCGGCGGAATCACGTTGCGGTAGGCCTCTGTGATCGCGTGGATCAGCAGCCGGTCGCGGATCAGGCGCCTGTTCACAAAGATGTAAATGGAGTTGCGATTCAGCTTCTGCAACTCCGGTTTTGAAAAGAATCCGCTCAGCCGCAGCGTCCCCGGATCCCGCTTCGGCTCGTCCGGATCCCTCTTCCACGGCGGCGGCTCGGGCAGCCCCGCGCGTTCCAGTGGCGTCTCCGCAGCCACGGGCAGCAACTGTCCCAGCGTGTCCTTCCCAAAAATCTGGTAAATGCGCTCTGCGACCCGAGTCACAGGTGGCGCCTGAACAATCGTGTGCGTTGCGGAAACCAGTTCGAAGTGCATCTCCGGATGAACCAGCGCATAATGCGTCACCAGCGCCGTCACATGCGCCAGCTCAGTCGATTCGGCGCGCAGAAATTTCCGCCTCGCCGGCGTATTAAAAAACAGATCCGCGACCGCAATCGTCGTTCCCCGCGGCAGTGCGGCGTCGTCCACGTGCAGAATCTTGCCGCCTGCGATTTCGATCTCGCGTTCCCGCCGTATCTTCGCCCGTAGCCGTTTCCAGAGTCACCCGCGCCACGGAAGCAATCGACGGCAGCGCCTCACCGCGAAATCCCAGCGTCGCAATCGATAGCAGGTCGTCCGCCGTGCGCAGCTTTGAGGTGGCGTGGCGCTCGAAGGCCAGCAGCGCATCGTCGCGATTCATCCCCTGGCCGTCGTCGGCGACGCGTATCAGCTTTCGTCCCCCCGCTTCCACCTCGATGCGAATTCGCCCGGCGCCCGCGTCCAGTGCGTTCTCCAGCAACTCCTTCACCACCGAGGCGGGCCGGTCAACCACCTCGCCCGCGGCAATCTGGTTGGCAACCTGGTCGGGAAGTATTCGAATGCGCCCCATAAGGATTCAGGTTAAACCAGAGATCGGAGATCACGGGTCGGATATCGTGGGCGAGATGACAAATTGTGATCCCGGTCGCAGTCCAACATATTCAAGACTCCAGACAACAAAAAGCGCAATGTCCGAATCCAAGATCGCAAAGCCCGAATCTCGATCCGAGCTGAGTTAGAATTGCTGCTCCATGCGGCTGCTCCTTTGGTGCGCCGCAAGCTTCTCCTTGATTGCCCGACCGTATAACGGGTCGGATGAGGAGTACTTGTGTTCCGATTGATCCGTTTTTCCTGCGTTAATCTCTGCCTCGTTCTCTTCGCTCTCATAGCCGCCCGTTCATCTGCGCAAATTCCATCCGGTCCCCGCGTCACGCGACCCATCAACGACCAGCAGCGCTTTACGCTCCGGGGCAACGTGCATCCGCTCGCACAGGCGCGCTTCGATCGTGGCGTCGTTGCCGACTCCTTCCCGGCCGAACGGATGCTTTTGCTCCTTCAGCGCCCGCCCGATCGGGAAACCGCCCTCCGCCAGTTCCTTCAGGACGTTCACACCCCAGGCAGTCCCAGCTATCACAAGTGGCTTACGCCCGATCAGTTTGGAAAGGACTACGGCCCCGATGACTCCGACGTAGCGGCAGTGACTGCATGGCTCCAGTCTCATGGCTTCTCTGTCTCCGCCATCGCCAAAGGCAAAGCCGCAATCGAGTTCTCCGGCAATGCCGGTCAGGTCCGCGATGCATTCCACACCGAGATTCACAGCTACATGGTCCAGGGCGAAATGCATCACGCCAACAACCTCGATCCGCAGATTCCCGCGGCGCTGGCGCCCGTGGTAGCGGGCCTAACGCCCATGAACGACTTCCGCCCCAAACCGGACCTCGAAGTCCTTGGCCAGGCCGCATACAACGTGCGCACTCACCAGGTAACGCCGCAATGGACATTGGACAGTAGCGATCTCGCGCTTGCACCTGGCGACTTCGCAGTTCAATACGACCTGAATCCTCTCTACACCGCAGGTACCAATGGCGCCGGAGTCACCATCGGAATCATTGGCGATTCCAACGTCAGCCCCACGATGGTCGCCGCCTACCGCACCCTCTTCGGCCTGCCCGCCAACGCATTGAATGTCGTCGTCGATGGCAACGATCCCGGCCTCAACGGCGCCGTCATCGAATCCTACCTGGATGTCGAGCTTCTCCGGCGCGGTTGCTCCCGGCGCTACCATCAACCTCTACACTGCCGCGGCCACCAATGTGCAGGACGGCCTTTACCTGGCCGCGATCCGCGCGGTTGACGACGATGTAGCCTCAGTGCTCAGCACCAGCTATGGCGAGTGCGAACAGAACATCGGCGCCGCCGGAAATCAATTCTGGGCCGCCATCTGGGAGCAGGCCGCCGCGCAGGGTCAGACATCACTGGTCTCCGCAGGCGACGGCGGCTCCGCGGGCTGCGACAACTTCGACATCCCGCAAGCGGCGCAGTACGGTCTGGCCGTCAGCGGATTTGCTTCAACGCCATGGAATATTGCCGTGGGCGGCACCGACTTCTACTTCAGCAGCTACAGCGGCAGTCCTTCCGCGCAAAGCGCGCAGCTCGCCACCTACTGGAACATGACCGCGTCCAACAATCCGGTAATCTCGCTGCTCACTCCCATCCCCGAGCAGCCATGGAACAACGCATTCGGGTTCAATCTCTACTCCGGAGGCGTTTATAGCCCGTCGAAGTTCGGCGTCACGATTGTAGGCGGAAGCGGCGGCGCCAGCAGTTGCATCACTGGCTTAAGCGCCTCTGACGGAACTTACTCCTCCTGCAGCGGCGGCTATCCCAAGCCCGCCTGGCAAACCGGACCCGGCGTGCCTGCCGATGGCGTCCGCGACATTCCCGATGTCTCGCTCTTTGCCGCCAACGGATACAACGACAGCTTCTATCCCATCTGCGCTTCGCCGGATCCGGCTTCAACCGCGTGCACAGCCGGCAGCACAGGTGCAACAAACATCTGGGGAGTGGGCGGCACATCCGCTTCCTCGCCCGCCATGGCTGGAATTCTCGCTCTCGTCAACCAGAAATACGGCCGCCAGGGTCAGGCCAACTTCTCGCTCTATCCCCTTGCCGCGCAGCATCCCTCCGCATTTCACGACATCACCATCGGCAGCAACAATGTGCCCTGCGCGCAGGGCACGCCTAAATGCACGCTCAGCGCCCTCACCGACAACACCGCAAGGTTTTACACGCTGGGCAAGTACTATTCCACTGCGGGATATGACGAAGCCACCGGCCTGGGCAGCGTCGATGCCAATCTGCTCGTGCAGTACTGGAACTCGATCACCTTCCCTGCCACCAACACCTCGCTCAGCCTTGACCAGACCAGCATTACCCACGGAACTCCGGTCACGGCGAATGTGACTGTAACCGGCAGCGGCGGCACTCCTTCAGGCGACGTCGCTCTCATTTCGACCGCGACTCCAATAGTCAACACCGGCGTGGGCGACCTCACGCTCAAGAGCGGCAATGCATCGGGCACAATCGACACGTTGCCCGGCGGACAATACAAGCTCACCGCTCGCTACGCCGGCGACGGCGCCTTCGCGTCCAGCACATCTCCCGCGATTTCGCTCAACGTCACCCCGGAGGCCAGCGCAATTGCGATCTCCGGCTTCGACTACGACTACAACACCGGCGCGTCCGGCACTCTGGCGAGCGGAGGAAGTTATCCCTACGGAATCTACATAACCCTCGATGCTCAAGCGACCGGCGTTCATGCGCCCGCGGGATCGACGGACGGAGTCGCTACCGGAACCATGGCTTTTACCGACTCCTCAAGCACGGGCGCCGCCGCCTCGGGCGCCATCACCCTGGGCAGCGGCAGCGTCGCCCACTGGCTTCCCACCAACCTGATGGCAGGTAACCACAGCATGGTCGCCAGTTACTCGGGAGACCCAAGCTTCAACCCATCCAGCAGCGCGCCGTTCACCTTTACCATCGTCAGGGCCGCCACCGTGAGCCTAACCGCAGGCAGCGCAAGTCTGGTTGCCCTGGGCGCCAATGAGACCCTGACCGTGCTCTTCGGCACTCCTACTGCTGTTGCGCTGCCTCCCACAGGCTTTGTCACTTTTACATTTGGTTCCACCGTTTTGGGAACGGTGCCCCTCACTCCTTGCTTCCCGACGCTCTACCAAACATCGTACTCATGCAGCATCGCTGACCCGGGCTTCGCGTTGGCCAGCGTCACCACCTCCAGCTTGCCGTTGGGCAAGGACACCATTACGGCTAGCTACGGCGGCGATGCCAACTTCAATTCCGCTGTTGCAACAATCGGCGTCACGGTCGAGCAACCGGCCACCTTAATCGCAATCGCGAACCCGCCCTCCATTAATCAACTGCAATCGACCGCTATTACCGCGACTGTGACCGGCGTCTCCGGTATTGCGGCTCCAACGGGTTCGGTGTTCTACGAGGCTTTCTACCCCAACGGGACCTGGACAGCTTCCGAGCCTCTCCTGAACGGCGCCGCCGTCTTCAACTTTGACGGCAATGGCTGGAGACCCGGCCCCGTTTCCGTCCAGGTGTCCTACGAGGGAGACACGATCTATGCCGGCGCTGCGTGTGACAGTTCCGTTTACTCTTACGCCTCCATTTACAGTGGCGGGTTCACCGTTCACCATCGCCGCCGGCGCAACCACGGGAAACAGTGCGGCAGTCTCAATTACCCCACTCAATGGGTTTGCCGGATCAGTGGGTTTGTCGTGCGTTCTCACCGCTTCGCCAACCGGCGCACAGAGTGTGCCCGGTTGCAACATCACTCCCACAGTCGCCATTAGCGGCACTACTGCGGCGACCGCCACCATGACCATTCTTTCTACGGCCACGACCACGAGCGAGCTCGTTTTCCCAACGACGGGTTTTCCGAAACCGGGGCCGGGCCGGATGCGATGGCTCGGAGTCGACAGGGCCGTGACCCTGGCCGGCCTGATTCTCTTCGGAATCCCGGCACGAGCGCGCAGGCGCCGCTTGTTCCTCGGCTTGCTTTTCATGCTCGTTGTTGTTGGCGCTTTTTCGGGATGTGGCGGAAGCAGCGGAAGCGGTGGCGGCGGAGTCACCATCCAGGGCACCACATCGGGCACGTACACATTCACAGTGACCGGTACCAGCCAGGGCATCTCCTCCACCGGCCTCGTCGGAGTCACAATCCAGTAGACGAGACCGAAACAAACTCCGATCTTGTGCCCTTGCCGAGTAACTCAGACCGGCGCATGAAAACAGATCAACGGGGCCAATCCAGGCTGCTGAGAAACTCCAGTGGGATTGCGGAAAAACTCTCGTGGAATCTGGAAAAGTGTCAGTCGCCCACCGGCTTTGCCGACCCACGAGGGGATGAAACTTCGGGTGCCCCATCCATCGAGCGTCTTTTGCTCGATGGGTGGGAGACCACAAATCCCAACCCCCTGCCATCGGGTCTCTTCATGTACCTTGCTGTTTCCTTGTAGGGCATGATTTCACAGGCTGCTGAAAAACTCTCGTGGAATCTGGATGAGTGTCAGGGCACGACTTCAGTCGTGCCGCAAATGCAATCAATTCAATTGGGCTTTAGCCCCTGCTGTACGCCGTTGACGGTTTCCATCGAGAATCGAGAATCTTCCAGCAGCCTGCAAAGGCGCCCTTCCATCGGCGCCCGCAAGCCCCCCCGCCATATTGTGCCTTACACCTCTTGCGCATGCTTGATAAACGTCCCGTCCTGCAGCTCGCTCATCGCCTGGCGCAGTTCGGCCTGGGTGTTCATCACGATCGGACCGTACCACGCCACGGGTTCCTCCAGCGGCTTGCCTGAAACCAGCAGGAACCGAATCCCTTCCGGCCCGGCCTCAACCACGATCTCGTCGCCGCGATCGAACAACACCAGAGAATGGTTTTTCGCGTCGTAAACCGGCTCTGCATTCGGGTCGACTGCTGACTCGGTAAGCACCGCCTGCGGATTCGAGGCGTCGCGGAAAGTCCCCGAACCGGCAAAAACATACGCAAATGCTTTGCGCGTCGTCTCCACCCTGATGCGCTTCTTCCTCCGGGGCGGAACAGAAATATCCACATAACGCGGATCGGCAGCCACGCCCTCCACCGGCCCCTTCTTGCCCCAGAACTCGCCGCAAATAATCCGCGCCTTGGTCCCGTCGTCTTCCGTCACCTCGGGAATCGCGCTTGCAGGGATGTCCTGATAGCGCGGATCGGTCATCTTCAACGCCGCGGGCAGGTTCGCCCAGAGCTGAAATCCATGCATGCGGCCGCGCTCATCGCCCTTCGGCATCTCCTGGTGCAGAATGCCGCTGCCGGCCGTCATCCACTGCACATCGCCGGCGGTCATCCGGCCCTTGTTGCCCAGGCTGTCGCCGTGCGCCACCTCGCCGGCCAGCACGTAAGTGATGGTCTCGATGCCGCGGTGGGGATGCCACGGAAATCCAGCCAGATAATCCGCCGGATTCTCGTTGCGAAAGTCGTCGAGCAACAGGAACGGATCGAACTCGGCCGTCTTGCCGAAGCCGAAGGCCCGCTGCAGCTTCACGCCGGCTCCCTCGATTGTAGGTTTGGTTTCAAGAATCTGTTTCACTGCGCGAAGCGACATAGGCTCAACCTCCTCCAACTCACTCGGGCCTTACATACATTGGATGCGGGAGCGAGATATTTGTTGCAACAAGTATCTCGAATGCAGGGAACAGGGAACAGAGAACAGGGAACAGGGAACAGAAAAGCACCCTACGGAGGTCTGCGCCGCGCGCTCAGTCGCCGGGTCGCACCTTCTTCTGAACGCGCGGCACCGGAACGGCTTTCTGTTCCCTGATCCCTGTTCCCTGCTTTTTTACCCCTTGATGAACTCCACATCCAGCGTGATGGTCACTTCCTCGCCCACCAGCACACCGCCGGTCTCCAGGCCCGAGTTCCACGTCAGACCGAAATCCTTGCGATTGATCTTGGTACTGCCGGAGAGGCCGATGCGGTGGTTCCCCCAGGGGTCCTTCGAGGGCTCGCTCACATCCTCAACCGCGAGCGTCACCGATTTGGTGACCCCGTGAACCGTCAGCTCGCCGGTAACCTCGTAGTCGCCGCCTCCCGTCGATTCGATGTTGGTGGACTTGAACGTAAGCACCGGAAATTTCTCCACGTCCAGGAAGTCCGCGCTTTTCAGGTGGCCGTCCCGTTGCTCATCGCCCGTCGTCAGGCTCGCGGCGGGAATCGAAGCCTCGACAACCGAATGCGCGTAATTGGTTTCGTCCAGCTTCAGCACGCCGGAGAGGCCGGTGAACTTGCCCTTCACATTCGAAATCATCATGTGTTTCACCTTGAATTCGGCTGCGGAATGGGCCGGATCGATCTTCCAGGTGGTTACGGTGCCGGGGGCGGTCGTTGTTGCGGCGGTTGCGGTGGTCATGGTGGTTTGCTCCTTTTCACTTGGTTGGATGCAGGATTGAGATATTCGTTGCAACAACTATTTTGCCGGGCTATAAGTATTCACACTGCGTCTTCAATTCCCAGCCTCGAAACCGGGACCTGCACCTGGCTGAACATCGCTCGCGACCAGGATGGTCGGTACCCGCTTTCCACCGCCTTCACACATGCGGCAGCCGAGCGGCCTTATCCTCAATACAAGTCCCATGTCCGACTTCTCCGAGAACGTCAAACGCCAGGCCGACATCGTCAAGCTCGTCGAGGGATACATCCGCCTGCGCAAGGCCGGAGCGCAGAACTACACCGGTCTCTGCCCCTTCCACAAGGAGAAATCGCCTTCGTTCAATGTGCATGCCGTGCGCCAGTACTACTACTGTTTCGGCTGCCACGAAACCGGCGATGTCTTCAAATTCGTCGAGAAGATTGAGAAGGTCGGATTTCACGAAGTCCGTCCGCATCGTTGCCCAGAAGTTCGGCATTCCGCTGCCCAAGCGGGAGTTCTCGTCGCCCGAGGAAGCCGCCGAATCCCGCCAGCGAACCAAACTGCTGGAGTTGCACGAAACTGCGACCGCCTGGTTTGAAGAGCAGTTGCGCGGTCCGGAAGGCGCCGTGGCCCGAGAATATCTGGCCGGCCGCGGACTGACGCCGGAAGGCATCAAGATCTTCCGCATCGGCTACGCGCCGGACAGCTTCAACGCCTTGCGCGACCGCCTCAAAGCCATGGCCGACGACGAAACCCTTCGCTTGAGCGGCCTCTTCAGTTCCAAAGAGCAGGGGGATGGCAGCCTGGGCCCCATCTACGACCGCTTTCGCAAGCGCGTCATGTTTCCCATCGCCAATGAAAGCGGCCGCGTCATCGCCTTCACTGCGCGCACGCTCGAGACGGGCGACAAAGCAGGGGCCAAGTACATCAACTCCCCGGAGACACCGCTCTACACCAAGGGCCAGGTGCTGTTCAATCTCGATAAGGCGCGCACCGCCATTCGCCAGATCGAATTCGCCCTTCTCGTCGAAGGCCAGATGGACTGCATCTCCGTCTTCCTGCGCGGAATTCAGAATGTCATCGCTACCAGCGGCACGGCTTTTACCGAGCAGCAGGTAGCCATGCTGCGCCGCCACACCTCGAATGTCGTCGTCAACTTCGATCCCGACGCCGCCGGCAGCAACGCCGCCGAAAAGTCCATCGCCTTGCTCACCGAAGAGGGATTCACCATCAAGATCGTCACCCTCGACGGCGGCCTCGATCCGGACAGATTCATCCGCGAGCGGGGAGTGGACGCCTACAAGACGGCGATCCGCGAGTCGCGCCGCCAGTCCGACTTCCTCATCGAACGCGCCCGTCAGATGTTCCCCGGCTCCAGCGGCGATCAGAAGGTGAAGGCGATGAACTACCTTCTGCCGCACATACGGCGCATGCCGGAAGCCGTGGCCCGCAGCCAGTTTGCCGGGGATGCTGCACAAAAGCTCGGCATCGACTCCGCCGTCCTGCGCGAAGAGCTCCGCCAGGCCGCCCTGCGTCGCCGCGACCACGTCGAAGCCCGCACCACCGCCCTCACCGAGGTCGAGCGTGTCCTCCTCCGCGCCCTCGCCATCGACGACCCCGAACTCCAGGACGCTCGCCGCCTCGCCATCCAGGCACTGGCCGAGCAACCCACATGGTTTGAGCATCTTGGCACGTTTCGCGCCTTGCAGGCCGTTGCCGCCCGCCAGGCCCGCGACCCCATGGACGTGGTCGAAGACCCGGCCCAGCGCGCCCTGCTGGCCGAGGTGCTACTGGCCGAAGTCAAGCCCCCCGGCCCCGGCGAAGTGCAAAGCGCGGTCCAGGAGATCCAGGAGCGCGCCATCGAGAACCGGCAGCGCGACCTCCGATCCCTCATCGCCGAGGCCGAACGCCGCGGAGATTTTGCCGAACTCGCCCTCCTGACCCAGCAAAAGCTCGAGTTGGATCGAGACCTGCGGCAGTTGCATCGTAAACGGATATAATCCAGCCATCCGCTTTCTAGGCGGCATCCTTGGAGGGCGCCATGATCCTCGAAATCAAACCCGAGCAGCAGAAGATTCTCGACCGGGCTGCGGAGTCGGGGATGAGCCCGGATGAAGTCCTCGATCAGGCGTTCGCCATTATTCACGAACAGTATCGGAATGGGGATTGGATGACCGCCGACAAGGAAGCCATTGCCTCGCAGATCGAGGAAGGTTTTGGGCAGGCAGTCAGAGGAGAGCTCTTTGACGGTGAGCAGGCGGTGAGAACCCTTCAAGAATCCCGGGCCAAGCGGCAGATCGCTTGAGAGATGCCCTCCTCGTTCAAGCTGACCGCCCGGGCGCTTAGCGATCTCGAAGAGATCTGGAATTACATCGCGAAAGACAGCGTCGATGCGGCTAACCGTGTGGAATCAGCCATCTATTCGACCTGCGAGAGCCTTGCCAGACACCCAATGCTTGGCTCCAAACGTACTGAAATCACTCTTCTATACGTTCGGTTTTGGCCCGTCACCCGGTTTCCCAACTTCATCGTCGTTTACCGTCCTGAAGTTAAGCCGTTACAAGTCGTAGCGGTGCTCCATGGCAAGCGAAACATCCGAGTTCTTCTTGAGGAGCCACCCGCCCCTTGATTTGAGCCGGAGGAGAAGTCTGGCAAGCGCTGAATCTTGCGACAAATCGCCCCCTTTTCGCGTCTAATCCTCAGGAGACAAAAGCGGTCCGGGAGCCAGTTGCCCCGTACCGAACCCTAACTCGCCGGCCTCGGCGTGAATTTTCTGTTAACGAGACCGAAGCGGGTTGTGGTAATCTATTGATCTCTGTGAGGATGCGCGCCCCTCTGCCCCACACATGAGCTGCGGCTCGCGGGCTAACCAGGCGAAACCTGAAGCGCTGTCATCCTGTTCCGAGCAACTACCTGAGACCGCTTCTTTTTGCGGGTGACCGCAAATTTGCGTCCGCATGCGCGCGGAGATTTCCTTGGTGAAATCTTTCTGTGCATGCCCGGATATGACCCCGCACCGTCGCGCAGTACGGTGTTGAAATTCTATTGCGCCGGAGAGTAGGAATTATTTTGGCGATTGACGACAAATTCGAACACGACATTGACAACCTGATCGAAGTGGGCAAGGAGAAGGGCTATCTCACCTACGGCGATGTGAACGAAATTCTGCCCGATGAGATCGGCTCCGCCGACGACCTCGACGATCTCATTACCACCATCGGTACTCAAGGCATCGATCTGCTCGACGCCCCCAAGTTTCCCGGCGACAAGGAATTCGAGCTCGAAGAGGGCGAAGACGTCGAGCTCGACCTCACCCCCGGCACCCTGGAAAAGACAAACGACCCCGTCCGCATGTACCTGCGCGAAATGGGCACCGTGCCGCTGCTCACCCGCGAAGGCGAAGTCGAAATCGCCAAGCGCATCGAGCGCGGCCAGATGCGCGTGCTCAAGGCCATCTCGCGTTCGCCCATCGTCATCCGCGAAATCGCCGCACTCGGCGAAGACCTCAAGCGCGGCGTGCGCAACGTAAAAGAAGTTGTCATCTTCGACGAGGAGGAACTCACGGAAGATGTGGTGCAGGCCCGCGTCAAGGCCACCGTGGCCCGCATCGACGCGCTCGTCAAGCATCAGAAGAAGATCGCTCAGCTTGAGGAAAAACAGGTAGCCATTACCGCCTCCGCCACCAAGGCCAAGGTGAAGGAGGCGCGCCGCATCCGCTGGATGATCGCCCGCGAAAAGGTGCTCATCTCCCGCATCGTCCGCGAGCTCAAGTACACGGCCATGGAGCGCAAGCGCCTACTCGACAAGGTCAACAAGACCGTCGACACCATGCGCACCCTCGAGCGCCAGATCCGCTCCCTCGACCAGAAGTTCGACGCCTCCAAGAGCGATGAGCTCAAAAAGGAGTACCGCCGCCAGCAGAAAAACTGCAAGGTCGATCTCGAAAAAATCGAAGGCGACGCCGGCGTCTCCATCGGCGAGCTCAAGCGCACCCAGCGCGAAATGATCCAGGGCGACATGGACGCCGAGCAGGCGAAGCGCGAACTGATCGAAGCCAATCTGCGCCTCGTCGTCTCCATCGCCAAGAAGTACACCAACCGCGGCCTCCAGTTCCTCGACCTCATTCAGGAGGGCAACATCGGCCTCATGAAAGCCGTCGACAAGTTCGAGTACCGCCGCGGCTACAAATTCTCGACCTATGCAACCTGGTGGATTCGCCAGGCCATCACCCGCGCCATCGCGGACCAGGCCCGCACCATCCGTATCCCGGTGCACATGATCGAGACCATCAACAAGCTCATCCGCACCAGCCGCCAGCTTGTCCAGGAGTTGGGCCGCGAGCCCAGCAGCGAAGAGATCGCCCGTCGCATGGACATCCCTGTCGCCAAGGTCCGCAAGGTCCTCAAAATCGCGCAGGAGCCCATCTCGCTCGAAACGCCCATCGGCGAAGAGGAAGACTCGCACCTCGGCGATTTCATTGAAGACCGCCAGGCCGTCTCGCCCTCTGAGGCCGTCATCAGCGTCAACCTCAAGGAGTACACCTCGCAGGTCCTTCGCACCCTGACCCCGCGCGAAGAGCGTGTCATCAAGATGCGCTTCGGCCTCGAAGACGGCTCCGAGCACACGCTGGAAGAAGTCGGCCAGAGCTTCCAGGTGACGCGCGAGCGCATCCGCCAGATCGAAGCCAAGGCCCTCCGCAAGCTGCGTCACCCCAGCCGCAGCCGCAAGCTGAAGGCCTTCGTCGAAGGCGTCAAAGAAATGTAACTCTCCGGTCCAATCGGAGCTAAGAAATAAGAGCCGCAGCCTTGGAAGGGGCTTCGGCTCTTTTTGCATTCGCGCATCGCTCGGGACAGACTTCAGGGTTGAGACACCAGAATCCCCAGCGTCTTGGCCACCTTTTCCAGGGCGGCGTCGCGCGTCCAAAACTGCGTCCCCGGAGTCAGCAGACACGAAGCGATCAAGTGGGCGTCCGTCAGTCCGATGCCTTTCGAGTAGAGAGCGTGATTCTCAATCATGTGCCGAACTTCACTCAGTTGCGCCACCTTCACCTCCAGCAGCGCCTCCATATCCGCCAGCCTCTGCCGTCGATTCTTGAGTGAGCCAAGCGAAATCTCCGCCACGATAAACGGGTGCATCGCGATCTGCCCCATGCCGAGCCATTTTTCCATCTCCGGATTGCGATTTCTAAGGTGATCCACCCATACGGAAGTATCGGCCAGGATCATAGATTGTCGGCCCTTACGCGCTTGATGTCTTCGAGGTCCGGCTCTGTTCCACCAACCGCCGCAAGCCTGCGCGAGGCCTCAAGGTGAATCAGCGCCTTCAGAGCCTCCCTCAAGAGCGCAGTTCTTTCCGTCACGCCCGTAAACTCCTGGGCCTTGCGAATCAACTCGTCATCAAGCGCAACCGTCGCCCTCATAGAAACCTCTGCATCACCAATTCTATCACCAAAAGGTGACAAACTAGACGCGGATCGGCCAATTTTCTGCGGGATCCGGCCGGGTGCCCCATCCTAAGCGCGCTTTTTTGCGCTTAGGGTGGGTAGGTATGCATCCCAACTCACCTAACAATGACCTATTCGAGAATCCATTCAGCGCCCCGTCATCTGCTCCAACTTTTCAGGATAACGAGCTCCTTCAGCCGTGATCTTTGACGCGCCGCCCTCAATCTCGTTGAGATCGTCGGCCGTCAGTTCAACCGCAACCGCTCCAATATTTTCATCGAGCCGCGTCAACTTCGTCGTTCCTGGAATCGGCACAATCCACGGCTTCTGCGCCAGCAGCCAGGCCAGCGCAATCTGCGCCGGAGTCGCGTTCTTCCGCTTTGCAATCGCGCCCAGCAAATCGACGAAAGCCCGATTCACCTTAATCGCCTCCGGTGTAAAGCGAGGCAGAGTGCTGCGGAAATCGTTCTCTGCAAGCTTGGTAGTCTCGTCAATCGTCCCAGTAAGAAAACCCTTGCCCAGCGGACTGTAAGGAACCAGCCCTATGCCAAGCTCTTCTAGCATGGGGATCACCTCCGCCTCAGGCCTCCGCCACCAAAGCGAGTATTCGTTTTGGAGCGCCGCCACCGGTTGAACTGCATGCGCGCGGCGAATCGTCTGCACGCCCGCCTCGGAAAGGCCGAAGTGCTTCACCTTCCCCGCCTGAATCAGATCCTTAACCGCTCCCGCCACATCTTCGATCGGCACGTCAGGATCGACGCGATGCTGATAGTAGAGGTCGATCACGTCTGTCTGCAGCCGCTTCAGCGAGCCCTCGACAACGTCCTTGATGTGCGCGGGGCTGCTCGCCAGGCTATGCGAACCAGGCTTGTTGTCGCCGCCCATCCTGAATCCGAACTTGGTGGCAATCACTACCTTGTCGCGAATCCCAGCGAGCGCTTTGCCAAGAAGTGTCTCATTCGTGTACGGACCATAGACTTCGGCGGTATCGAAGAACGTGATCCCACGGTCCACTGCCGCATGTATAAGCGAGATCATCTCCTGCTCATCCTTCGGTGCGCCATACGAAAAGCTCATCCCCATGCACCCCAGGCCGAGAGCCGAAACTTCAAGATTGCTTTTCCCTAACTTCCGTTTCTGCATTTGTTTCTCCTGATATTTCTTTGAAGTCGCCCTTGATTGATTCACCCCGCATCGAATTTGGTTTGCTCCGCACAGCGGTCACTCCGATTTCAGCGAAGCCATATCGATCGAGAAACGGTACTTCACATCCGACTTGACCAACCGCTCATACGCCTCGTTGAGCTTCTGGATGGGAATCACCTCGACATCCGAAGTAATGTTGTGCTTCCCACAGAAATCAAGCATCTCCTGGGTTTCCGCGATCCCTCCGATGAGCGAGCCCGAAAAGCTGCGCCGCGCAAAAATCAGCCCGAAGACATTGACAGCCAGCGGCTTCTCCGGTGCGCCCACCATCGTCAGGTTGCCGTCCCGCCGAAGCATGCCGATGTATGCGTTGATGTCGTGCTCCGCGGCAACCGCGTCGAGAATGAAGTCGAAGCTGCCGGCGTGCTTGGCCATCTCGTCGGCGTTGCGGCGAAAGGACAACCTCATCCGCCCCGAGGCGCTTTGCGTCGTCCTTCTTGCTTGGCAGACGTTGTAAACACCACGGTGTGCGCCCCAAGAGCGTGCGCGAACTTCACCCCCATGTGGCCCAACCCGCCGAGCCCGACGACGCCCACCTTCTTGCCCTTGGTCACGCCCCAGTGCCGCATCGGCGAGTAGGTCGTGATTCCCGCGCACAGCAGCGGTGCGGTCCCGGCAAGATCGAGGTTCGAAGGAACGCTGCAGAACAAAGCGCTCGGTGACTACAATGCTGTCCGAGTACCCGCCGTATGTGACGCCCCCGCTGTGCTTGTCGGGAAAGTTGTAAGTGAGCGCCAAGTTCGGGCAGAACTGCTCGAAGCCGGCCTTGCACTCCGGGCAGGTGCCGTCCGAGTCCACCAGGCAGCCAACCCCGGCCAGGTCGCCTGGCTTGAATTTTGTAACCGCCGGGCCCACCTTCGTCACGCGGCCCACAATCTCATGTCCGGGAACGCAAGGGTAGACCGTCGGCATCACGCCGCTCCACTCGTTGCGCGCCTGGTGAAGGTCGGAGTGGCAGATGCCGCAGAAAAGTATCTCGATCTGCACGTCGTGCTCGTGTTGGATCGCGCCGTGCGATCGTAGTGGAAGTAAACGGCGATGTCGCACTGGCCACGGAATAAGCTTTTGCCTTGTACATGAAGTTACCTCAACCTCCTCGGTGAATGGCGAGCAACTCGCTCGTAAATCAGACTACGAAAGAGCACCCTCCGAGCGGTATCCTGATTCTGCCAATCTATTGCCTATTTCTGTCGATGCGTGCATTTTTGTGCACAGGTCCATGAATGCTGCGTTAACGTGAGTTTGAAGGAGTCAAGGCAGTGAAAGCGGCGAAACACAAAGCACGCAAGCGCAGACCAGGGCGTAGTCGCGATGCGGCAGGAGCTGGCTCGCAAAATTGTCGATCGTGCCATGCAGAGAACCAGATACCGCCACTCAAATACCGGGTCTGCGCCTGTACCGCCGCTCCCTGACCACCGCGTGCACCTCGGCTGCATACGAGCCAAGCCTGGTTGTCTTCGTGCAGGGACAGAAGCGAATCAATGTCGGTAAAACCACCTACCTGTGCGATGGCAGAAACTTTCTCCTCACCTCGGTCGATCTTCCCGTTGTCAGCCAGGTCATCGCCGCAACTGAAAAAGTGCCGATCCTCGGCCTGCTGCTCAAGCTCGAAATGCCGGCCGTCCGCGAAATCCTCTCGCAGCAGGAATTTCATCTGCGCGAGGAATCCGCCGACGCGCGTGCCATGGCCGTCGGCGTCACTTCCTTTGAACTTCTCGACGCATGTTCCCGTCTGGTGGACCTTCTCGACGCGCCGCAGGACATCCCATTTCTCAGCAGCCTCATCCAGCGTGAAATCATCTATCCGCTTGCTTCGCAGTCCGCAGGGAAAACATCTCCGCGCCATCGCCACGCTCGGCGAGCAGAGCCACCGCACCGCCAAGGCAGTCGAGTGGCTCCGGCTGAACTACACCAAGCCCCTGCGCGTTGAAGAACTCGCCACCATGGCGCGGATGGGCGTATCGACATTGCACCATCAGTTCCGTTCTCTCACCGCCATGAGCCCCTTGCAATACCAGAAGCAGCTTCGACTGCATGTAGCCAGGGAACGCATGCTCAATGAAGGCCTCGATGCCGCCAGCGCCGCCTTCGAGGTCGGCTATGAAAGCGCCAGCCAGTTCAATCGCGAGTACAGCCGCTTCTTCGGCCAGCCCCCCATGCGCGACATCAAAGCCCGCCGGATCTCCGGTGCCGCAACAAGCCCCGACTGACCGCACTCAGCCGGACCGCCAACTTCGACAACACAAGCTCAACAAGTCACCGTTCGAAACCAATCTTCAGAAATTTCGCAACTCTCGAAAAACGCCCAAAAATCCGCGTATCTGCGTATGCACGTTGCACTTGCATCGCAGCTAAAAGGTTTGAGTAAAGGGGATAATGCTTCCTCCCGCGCTTTTCTGCCCGCATCTCGGCTATAATCGCAAGTTGGCTCGGCACACGCAAATTCGCTTGGCCTACGTTTTCAAGCCGCTCTCAGGGAAATCTCTCGTTGCTAACATCTGAAAGGTGTCCGTACAAATGAAGAAAATAACTCGACGTCAGTTTAGCCTGGGAATGGCCGCAACCGCCGCCGCTGTTACCTCTGCCTCGCTGCCGAAACTCGCCTTCGCCGAGCTTCATCCCGTCAGCCGCCAGTTCCCGCAGGGCTTTCTGTGGGGATGTGCCACGGCTGCCTATCAGATTGAAGGCGCCGCAAACCTCGATGGCCGCGGGCCGTCGCTTTGGGACACCTTTTCGCACACCCCAGGCATCACCTCGAACGGTGACACCGGCGACGTGGCCGACGACTCCTACCACCTATACAAAGAAGACGTGCGCCTGCTCAAGAACCTCGGCGTCGCCACTTACCGCATGTCCATCTCCTGGTCGCGCATCTTTCCTGACGGGGCCGGCCAGCCTAATTCCAAAGGCCTCGACTACTACAACCGCGTCGTCGACGAGCTGCTGGCTAACAAGATCACGCCTTACATCACGCTCTTCCATTGGGATCTGCCTGCGGCGCTGCCCGGCGGTTGGCGGTCGCGCGACACCTCCAAGGCTTTTGCGGACTATGCCGCTTACGTCACCAGGCACCTTTCCGATCGCGTGCAACATTGGATGACGACCAACGAGTTCACTTGTTTCACCGACCTCGGCTACAAAGATGGGAAATTCGCGCCCGGCCTCAAGGTGTCCCCGGCGCAGGTGAACCAGGTGCGCCACAACGGCATCCTGGCCCATGGACTCGGCGTGCAAGCCATTCGCGCCAACACTCCCAGCGGCACCCAGGTGGGCCTCGCTGAGAACGCCAGCGTCTATGTGCCGGTGATCGAGTCCCCGGAACAAATCGAGGCCGCCCGCAAAGCCACGCGCAATGAGAACGCTCCCTTCCTGACCACGGTGATGGAGGGCAAGTACCCTTCCAGCTATCTCGAGCGGGAAGGTGCCAATGCGCCCAAAATCCACCCCGGCGACATGGAGGCGATCGGCAGCAAGCTCGACTTTGTCGGCCTCAACGTTTACACGGCGGACTACGTCAGCGCCGACAGCTCAGCCCAGGGATACGCAATCGAGTCGCGCCCCGCGTCGTACCCGCACATGACCTCGCCGTGGATCAACATCACCCCCGAGTGCACCTATTGGACCATCCGTAATGTCAGCGATCTCTGGCACCCGCCCGCAATCTTCATTACGGAAAACGGCTGCTCTTCAGACGACGTGCCCAACGCCGCCGGCCGCATTGAAGACACCGACCGAGTGATGTACCTGCGCAACCATATTGGCAACGTTCACCGCGCCGTGGCTGAAGGCTACCCCGTCAAGGGCTACTTCCTTTGGAGCCTTCTGGACAACTTTGAGTGGTGCGACGGATACGGCAAGCGCTTCGGAATTCATTACGTGGACTTCAAGACAGAGAAGCGCACCCCCAAGCTCAGCGCCGAGTGGTACCGCGACACAATTGCGCGCAATGCCGTGGAATAGCCGCGAAACATCGGTCTCTGGCAGGTGCGAAGAGACTTGAACGGGTGAGCGGACTGGATTGTTGGGGACTGCTCCCCGGCAATCCAACTACCATGGGAGCGAGGCACACCATGCGAATCCGACTCGCCCCGCTCCTCGCCATTCTCTCGCTCGCAACCGCCCTGCACGCCCGGACATTCTACGTCGCGCTCAATGGCAGCGATTCCAACCCTGGTACAGACGAGGCCCCCTTCCGCACCATTCAGCACGCGGCCAATCTCGCCCAGCCCGGCGATGTCATCACCGTGCATGAGGGTATCTACCGCGAGCGCATCAGCCCGCCGCGCGGAGGCACATCGGACACCAATCGCATCGTCTACCAGGCCGCGCCCGGCGAAAAGCCCGTCATCACTGGATCGGAGCCCGTCAAGAATTGGGTTAAGGTTCAGGACAATGTCTGGAAGGCGACGATTCCCAATTCGTTCTTCGGCAGCTTCAATCCATATGGCGATCTGATTCACGGCGACTGGTTCAATCCCCTGGGCCGCCAGCATCACACCGGTGCGGTCTACCTGCATGGCGACTGGCTCGCCGAGGCGGCCAGCCTCGACGACGTGATGAAGCCCATCGGGACTGAAGCACTCTGGTTCGCGCAGGTGGACAGCAAGAACACCACCATCTGGGCGCAGTTCAAAGCCATCGACCCCAATCAGCAACCGGTGGAGATCAACGTCCGCCAGACCGTCTTCTATCCGCAAAAGACGGGCATCAACTACATCACCGTGCGCGGCTTCACGCTTGAAGATGCGGCCACCCCCTGGGCGCCGCCCACGGCCGAGCAGATCGGCATGATCGGCCCGCACTGGAGCAAAGGCTGGATCATCGAGAACAACCTGATCCGCAACTCAATCTGTTCGGGAATCTCGCTCGGCAAATACGGCGACCAGTGGGATAACACCTCCGCCAACACTGCCGAAGGCTACGTCAAAACCATCGACCGCGCCCTCGCCAACGGCTGGTCGAAGGAGAACATCGGCCACCACATCGTCCGCAACAACACCATCTCGGACTGCGGACAGGCGGGAATCGTCGGCAGCCTGGGCGCTGCGTTCAGCACTCATCACGCGGCAACACGATCCACGACATTCACGTGCGGCGGACGTTCACGGGCGCGGAGATGGCCGGCATCAAGTTTCACGGCGCCATCGACGTTCAGATCGCGCATAATCACATCTACCGCACCTGCCGGGGCCTGTGGCTCGACTGGATGGCGCAGGGCACGCGCGTCTCATCCAATCTCTTCTTCACGACAACGATGAAGACGTCTTCGTCGAGGTGGATCACGGCCCCTTCCTTCTCGACAACAACGTTCTGCTTTCGTCGCTTTCTCTGACTGACAACTCGCAGGGCGGCGCATACGCTCACAACCTTTTCGCCGGCTCAATCAAAATGCTTCCCTTCGACAGCCGCCAGACGCCGTTCCTCAAAGCGCACTCCACCGCGGTTGCCGGATATCACGACAACCCGCGTGGTGACGATCGCTTCTACAACAATCTCTTCGTGCAGCATGCCGATCTGAGCGTCTATGACAACGCACCTCTCCCCATGTCGATGGATGGAAATGTTTTTCTCGATGGAGCCAGGCCATCCAAGAATGAAAAGAATCCTCTCGTCACCCCGGACGATCCTGCAATACATCTGAATTCCAAACCCGGCGGCGAATACCTCGAAATCAAATTCAACCGTGCATGGGGAGAAACATGCCCGCACAAACAAGTAACCTCCGCAACTTTGGGCAAAGCAATCATTCCCGATCTCCCGTTTGAGCAGCCAGACGGCTCCTCGATTCGAATTGATACCGATTACGCAGGCAAGAACCGGAGCGAATCAAATCCAACTCCGGGACCGTTCGAGTCTCCCGGGCAGGGCGATTTGAATGTCAAGGTGTGGTAGGGAACTCGAAAATTGGTCCGTCGCTAAATGAAGAAGTCCGCAAGTTCGCGCTGGGCGCGGTCGAGGTCTGCGGGCACGCCGATATCGAGAAAGAATCCGTCAACTTCGAAAGCAGCGGGAGCCAGGCGTTCAACCTCCGGAACAAGAAAATCCGTTTCGAAAGAAAATTTTCCCGGCAGAGCCGCTGGCCATTCCATCGCTTTCGGCAGAACATATGCGCCCGCGTTGATCCAGCCGGAACCGGTGCCGCCCTTCTCCGCGAACCCCACGATGCGTCTTCCTTCAACCCGCACGCCGCCATAGCGGGCTGTGTTGTCCTGCCGAGTAACGGCAATCGTCATCGACACACGTTCGGCTTCATGGAAGCGCATCATGGCCGCATAGTCAGCTTCAAGAAAGGTGTCGCCGTTCAGCACGAGTACGGATTCTTCAGCCGCCTGAGTAAGCGCTTTGCGGATTGCCCCGCCGGTACCCAGCGGTAGATCTTCGATCACGTAGTCCAGAGGCATTTCGCGAAACGACGCGCCAAAGTGGCTTCGAATCGCGGCATTCAGATGCCCAACGGATAACAGCACGCGAGTGCAGCCTGCACCCTTGACCTGGCCTAGCAGAATCTCAAGAAAGGGCCGATCGCCAACCCGCGCCATGCCCTTGGGAATGCCGTCGAGCCTCGATGCAAGCCGTGTTCCCAGGCCGCCCGCCAAAATAATCGCTTCCATGTCGGGCTATTCCTTCGCCATGGCCCCGGCCCCGCGAGCGTTGGCTAGGCCCGTGCCAAAATAATGCTGTTCGACGATCATGCAGAAAATATGTTCCAGAGCCAGGTGCGCCTGCTGAATGTACATGGTCACATCGGAGGGAACGCGAATGCAATAGTCGCACAGGGGCGCCATGCTTCCGCCTGTTCTTCCGCACAATCCGATGGTTGCGATGCCCCTCTCTCTGGAAAGTTCCAGGGCTCTGAGAATATTGGGCGACTTGCCTGAAGTCGAAATGCCCATGAACACATCGCCCGCCTGTCCGAGCGCTTCGATCTGGCGCGCAAACACACGCTCGTATCCATAGTCGTTTCCGATCGCGGTCAATATCGAAGAATCCGTGGTCAGCGCAACGGCGCGCATCGCGGGGCGGTCCTCGCACAAGCGGCTCACAAACTCAGCCACCAGATGCTGCGCGTCTGCCGCGCTGCCGCCGTTGCCGGCCACCATCAATTTATGTCCGGACTTCAATGCCGTTGCGGTCTTTTGCGCGGCATCGTCCAGCGCAGCGTGGAGAGTGGTGTCCGCGGCCACCGCCTGCAGAACAGCGACTCCTTCGCCCAGTTTCTCCTCGACAAGATTGCTCAAGGGACCCTCCATGCCTGCACTCCTCCAGCCGTGAAATGACATCCATAGGCCATGCCGCCGTCGTGGTTCTCGCCCAGGGCCGCCGCCACTTTGTCCTTGTGGATCGGGTCGGTAAGAAAGATCATGAATCCGCCGCCGCCCGCTCCGGAGATCCTGGCGCAATGCGCGCCCGCCGAAAGCGCGCAGGCGTACAAACGTTCGATGTGTTCGTTGGTAATCTGGCGGGCCATTCGCTTCTTCGATTCCCAACTGCTGCGCAGCACCTCATGCAGGCGTCGAAAATCTCCGCGAAGCAGGCACTCCTTCATGCGAAACGCTTCTTCCTTGATGGAGTGCATGGCATCCAGAGCGAGCGTGTTTTTGTCGCGTACATTGCGCGACTGTTCGTCGATGATATCCGCCGAGGTGCGCGATTTTCCCGTGTAATAAAGCAGCATCGAGGCTTCCAGTTCCGAAACTACCCAATCTTTCACGCGCAGCGGGTTCACCAGCACGTGGCCGTTCCCGCCAAACTCCATAAAGTTGAAGCCGCCGAAAGCAGCCGCATACTGGTCCTGCTTGCCGCCTTGCAGTCCGGCCTCCACGCGCTCGATAACGAAAGCCGTGTGCGCCAGTTCGTAATCGCCGAGGGGAAGATTGAGCCACTCCACATAAGCCGCGAGCATGGCCACAACCAGCGTGGAGGAAGAACCAAGACCGGAACCCGCAGGTACATCCACGCGCGTGCTCATGCGCAGGCTGAGAGGTCTTGCCGCCGTTGAAATTGCGGACCACGTGGTTATAGACAGCCTTGAAGAGATCGAGACGGCCATCGTTCTCAAGCACCGCCTGCGACCGGGTAGGCGGCGCTCTCGTGCAAATCGGCGGAGACAAATTCGATGCTGTCTGTTGTCAGCGGCTCAAGCGCCGCATAGGCGTAGTAGTCGATGGTCGCATTCAAAATTGCGCCGCCGAATTCATCACAGTAGGGAGATACGTCCGTGCCCCCACCGGCGAGTCCAAGACGTAACGGCGCTCTGGATCGAATCAACATAATCGAGTCTGTCCCGCAAAGCCAATAGTAAAGCCTCAATGTCGACAATAGAAGTCGGCTTCTTGAGAATAGAATCCGTTGGGCCAATCAACTGGGCCCCAGGTATCCTGCCGGATGCAGGCCTTTAGCGGATAGCTCCGCTCGACAGACCCTTCACTTATTCAGTTGCTTCACAAAGAAGTCGGCCATCATGTGATTGGCTTCGATCGCTTCGGGCAGACTTCGGGTCGTACCAGAAGGCGTGCGTCAGTGCGTCGAACACCACAAGTCGCGCATCGACGCCTGCGTTGAGGTAGGCCCGGTGCAGATTGATGGTGCCGCTCAGCAGCAGGTCGCGGCCGCTGGTGACAAAGAGCGTCGGTGGCAGTCCGTGCAGGTCGGCATAGATAGGCGAGAGCACCGGATCGCGCGGATCGGTCGTGGCCGCATACTCGGAGTCATGTGTGCCAGGGGCCGGCGGATCGAGATGCCCGGAGAGGCCGCGCAGACGCATACATCGAGGCCGAGTCGCCTGCGCGCGCAAAATCGCCCATGCCGCTGAAGATGCCCAGCGCCGCGGGCAGCGGCAGGCCGAGCTGCTTCAGCCTCGACGGCCACTTCGGCAGTCAGAATCGCCCCGGCCGACGTTCCGTAGATCACGATGTGGTCGGGCTTATAGGTCTTCAGCAGTTCCTTGTAGACGGCCACCGAGTCGTCGACAGCCGCGGGAACGGGATGCTCGGGCGCCAGCCGGTAAAGCACGGCGACGACCTTGATTTTCGTGTAGCTGGCGATGGGAATCGACTCGGTATAGGACCCTGAATCGGAGTTGAATCCGCCGCCATGCAGGTTCAGCAGCACCTTGTCGCGGTTGGCCTCCGGCATTCCGTCAGGCGTGACAATGCGAACCGGAACGCCGGCGATCTTGTCTTCCACAAGCTGGTTGGGGCAAAGCTTTGTCCAGGCAACGCGCGCGCCCGCAGTGTAGGCATCGGTATGAGCGCGCCGCTCGGCAAGCGACTCAGGCGGTCCCTGGTCCGGCGTCGCGCGGCCAAGTACCTTTTGCGCCTCGGGGCTGATGGTGGCCGGTATCGGGACCACGCGCGTCACGTGTGCGGTGCCCTGCGGCGTCGATGTAGCTTGTGTCGCGATTGGGCGCTTCGGCCGCGGTGGTGGGCTGCGGCGTGGGTTGCTGCGCGGCCAGCGCCGCAGAGGCCAACAAGAAAACAATTGCGTAGCGATAAAGCGCCGGACTTCATTCGATCCTCTCCTCGTCAGGGGACCCGCTCGATCTCGAGAAGGGTCCGCGATGGAACGCGTCACCCCGTCCACCATAATCAGAAAATGGATCGCCGTCCACTACACCACAAACAACAAAGGGGCAGCCGTTAGCGCTTCCCCCTTGTTGTCATGGTTTGCCTTATCTGGTATCAGTGCGGTAAAACCAGCAGGCCGCTCGTCAGCAGCTTCTCCGTCAGCCGGTCGAGCGCCTGGGGAAGTTTATAGGAGATGGCTCGCACGCTCATGCCCAGCATCATCGCCGCTTCGGCCTGAGTGTACTCCTGCAGCACGATCCGGCTCAGCATCTGGCGGTCGAGCGAGCCCGAGCTGGTCCAGGCACCTCTCCATGTCGAGAACGAAGATCACCGCGTCTTCGAAGGTGCGGATCGGCCGGCTCGAGGCCCATCCCCGCGAAACCGGATCGCCAAGGATTGAAGGGGCCCTGCCCACCTGCATTGAGGCGTACAGATAGCGCCGCAACATACTCTCTGTGTGCTTTCTGTAGAAGGCCAGTGTGACCACCGGCTCAGACGGTTCCTTTGCCGGTCTTGCTTGCGATTTTGCGGCAGGCTTTTCTTCCCAGATCCTCCCCTCATCCCGCCACGGTAGTTGCAGACTGTTTGCTTCCCAATACCGTTGCCAACTGGAGTGCGGCGCTCATCTCGCACCTCCCATTGCTTCAACCGCCCTCCAGACCCTTGTGTGCGGTTTGCGGGCTGGGCGCCCGCGCCGCTTCCGGCTTTCAGGCGAAGGAAAGTCTTTCAGTTTGACTTCACACTCCCGGCAATAAACTGTGCCTTGAGTCTGGGCTCGGTACCAAAGACAACCGCAACCCTCGCAAATTTTCAATTGCACGCGCAATTCCATGACCAGTTCTCCATATTCCCGTCTTCTCCCGACTGATTTGTTTCGTCTGCTGCTATTCAGCGGGGTGAAGAGAACCAGGCGGGGCGACTCAGGATTCTCTTGTCCTGATGTGGGATTCCCGCCTTCGCTCTCTCGCTTTTTGTCATGATCGTTGCGCGCAGATCCTGGAATCTTCTCGCAGGGTTTGCCCCGGACGCCTTTAGCGGGCGCGAAGGGGCGGAGATGGAACTGGAAACAAACCTGCGGGGCGACTCCCTGAAAGGGACGTATGTCGGTCGGAGGATGTTCAGTGGGCCCGGAACAAGGACAGAATTCCGTCCCGATCGACCTTAGGCCAATGAACCATTTCCTTAGGAATTTCCACAAACCAGCGCGAGATTTAGTAACCCCAATCTAGGGATATGTATCTCTTGCGTCAACGTCCCACGCCAGTATTCCATTCTCCATTCATTCAATCTGAGTTCAAGCTGTGAGAATGACGGCCAAAAGGCAATTATGACCTTTCCATAAGAAACACAGGAGCCGTCGTTCCCATTGCTCGTTGCGAATGATCCACAGATGAATTTCACTCAGATGCACGAGCGCCTCCGCCTTGAGTTGCTCCGTAGGATACAGCGAGGGACTCTGAGTGTCTCTTTGCTTGCTCGTCAGACCGGGCTTGGGCAGTCCCACATTTCCAACTTCCTCCGACGACACCGGCAGCTTTCTCTCGAGGCGATCGATCGAGTTCTCGTCGCTCAGCATCTGGATGCAGCCGATCTTCTGCCCGTGCTCCACCGCATCGCAGATTCACCGCCAGGGCCGGAGAGCAGTTCAGTGCCGATCGTCTCTCATGCCACCGCGCTCTTCGAGCCGTACATCCGTCCCTCCGCCGTACATTCCATGTTTCATGTGCCCGCCGGCGTTCTCCAGTCCCTCCACAGCAAGGCTTCCAATGCCCGGCGCGCCTGGGAGAGGTTTGTCGCCGTGCGCGTTCCGGCCGCCGACGCTTTAGCGATGGATCCGGTGGTTCTGCCGGAAGCCATCGCGCTCATCGATCGCCACTACATTTCGCTCGTACCCTACCGGCCCAACCGGCCTAGCGTTTACGCAGTCCGTCACGGCTCCCACCTCACGCTACGGTATGTAGACCTTCACTCGAACCGTCTGGTCTTGCGCCCTCAGAACATTGTCTTCCCGGTAGATGTGCTCGACGTGGGACCAGGCGAGGCGCCTGCCGCCCTGCTGGCAGGCCGAATCGCCCTGATTGCCAACGAGCTTTGATGCCCTGGAGAAAAACACGATCTCCTGAAATGCACTAGAATGCGGTTCCAGCCTTGAAATCGGCCGTGATGGCGCCTTCCACGCCCGCCATGCAGCCGGCATCGGAGAAGATCAGCCCCAGTTCCCGGTTCTTGTCGAACGAATCGGCGGAGAAGTTCTCTGACCCCGCAAAGAGTCTTGCCTGAGCGGTGCCATAGTCGGCAAGAACGGTTTTCGCGTGGATGTAGTGGCCCTTCTTCGAGGTGTAGACGGCGATTTTGGCCCCCGCGCTCTTCAGCGTATTGAGCGCGGACGTGTAGTCGCCGTTGGTGTTTTCCTGAACCATGGTTACAGCCACGCCGCGCTTCAGAGCCGATTCAAGCGCCGACGCCATGCCCGCGTCGGAAAACTCCTCCTGCGAAAGCAGCAGCGAATCGAGTAGCGCCGTTGATGAGTGCATAGCAGCGAACTGCGCGCGTTGGTCGGGCTCCAGACCAGGTTCTCGCCGGTCGGAGGCGTAATCGCGGTATTCGCAAAGTCGGCGTTGAAGGTCGTCTCAATCGCAGCAACGTCGGCCGCATTGTTCGTGATCACGGCGAAGTCGCGCGATGTGGTGTAGTACTCCGGAGTGAGATTGAGAGTCATGATCGCGGAGGTCGTCTGATCGATGGTGATCGACTTCTGGTGAGTGACCATATACGCCGGGTTGGCCCAATGGACGCCGACATTGTGCGCCACAAGGTAGTTGTAGGCGGGGGTGTTGCTCTTCTTCTCGTTGTTCTGGTCGAGGATGACGCGAACCGTGACGCCGGCTGCCGCGGCCTTGCCCAGTGACGAGGTCACAGTAATGTCCGTGAGCTCATAAATTGTTATGTCGATCGACTTTTTGGCCGACGAAATCAGGTTGTAGATCGCGGTGAGTTCCTGGTCCGGTTCCGTGATCAACGTGTAGGTAGTGGCCGGCGTGTGCGGGGATTCGCTGGGGTTCATGAATTGGCTCCGTGGGCCGACGCGCCTTCCGCGGCCCAATTGTGGAGATTGTACCCCGTACCCGCCTTCTGCACCGTGACAATTCAGTGAAGGCGACGTACATCGCGCCGCGTTTAGGCCGGTCGAAAATTGCCGCATCCCACCCTCTCCGCATTCGGCAGCGAGAGGGTGAGACACGGCAAATCCCCTGCAGGCCGCGTTTATTCGAGTTGCTTCGCGGTTACCACTACCTGCAAGCTGCCTTTGCTGTCGAGGTCGTCTGAGGTGAAAACGACCGTCGGCTTGCCGATGGGAATCAGGACCGCCGCCTGCCACCGATTCTGACGGATGACCGGGTCAGGGTCGGCGGACCCGCCGGCGTTATGAGAATCCGCAAGACTGCTGACCTCCGCAACCAGGTTGAAGGAGAGCTGACCGCCGACCTCCTTTGCAGTGCTGCGTACATCGAAATTCACGCCGACATCGACATATTGGTATTGGTAGCCCAACTTTTCGTTGCCGCTCGAATCCGGATGCGCTCCGGAAATGATGGGAACCCTGGATCCGGTGCGGATCGATCCATTGTTGTCCATCTTGTCGGTGCTCGTGACAGTTGAGTAGGCGCGGCTGTTCACGGCCTTGCCGTCGGCGCCAAGTTCCTGAATGACGAATTCAAGGTGATAGTAGTGGGCCGGCGCAGGGATGGGTTTGGATGCGTCAACAGCCTTGGGTGCGTCCTGGGCCAGGGCCTTGTGCCCGAAGGGCAGGGCCAGAAGTGTCAGGCAGAAAAATACGGCGATCTTGTGCATCGAGTTCTCCTTAGTTTCCGCCGTCATCGGGCGGGTCGAGTGGCTGGATTTGAATGGCGGCGATGTTCAGAGGCGCTCCCGCTTGCGATTGCGCGTCGGCAAGGGCCCGCAGTTCGGGTTCAGGGGCATGGTTGGCAAAAACGGCGAGTGCCCGTTCCTCCCGGGTGAGCGGCTGCGGTGTTGGAAAGACATCGAGCTTCGGAAGTGGATCCTCTACTGATGCGTTCATCCGAGGTTGCGTTTGCGGCAGGAAAATTTTCGCGCGATGTGCCGGAGCAGCGTAAAGTCCAGTCGATACCTCGGGGCGAGTTGCGGTGTAGAGTGGCTGTCCGGATGGTTGGGCAATCTCTGCGCTGTTGGAGGGATGGTGAATCTGCCTGGAGCCGGAAAGTATGAGCAGCAGAAGTAGACCGGCTGCGATGGGCAGAGCGATTGCCCAGGGGAGCCAGCGGTGCGAACGCGCGGGCTCGCGTTCATTGGCGATCCGGGCCAGAATACGCTCTTCGAGCCCAGGGTCCGTTCCACTCTGCCCATAAGTGGAGAGAGCCGACCGAATTAGTTGGTCGAGTTCGTCGCGTTCAGGCATACGGCGCCTCCTTTGCGCGAGCATGAAGTGGAGATTGCCGAAGCGCGGTCAGCTTTTGACGAAGAAGTTGGCGGGCGCGCTGCAGGCGGGTGCGAACGGTGCCTTCCGAGACGCCAAGAATGCGGCCGATCTCCCTCGAGTTCAGTTCGTCTGAAGCTGAAAGCACCAGCGGCACCCGAAGCTCCTCCGGGAGCGCGTCGATCATGGAGTGAATCACGGCGTGCTGGTTCGCGAGCAGAAGAGTCTCCTCGGGGCTGGGATCCTTCGATAGCGCGTCGGCAGGCGCGTCCTCTGCACCGGAATCGAAACTTGGAATAACCGCCAGCGGGCTTCGCGGGCGCCGATCGACGGCGATGCGCCAGCCCGTACGCGCCAAAAATGCCCGCTCGTTTGAAAGGTTCTGCCAGCCGCCATTGCGATAAAGCTTCAAGAACGTCTCCTGAACTGCGTCTTCGGCATCGTGGGAGTTGAGCAGCACAGCATAGGCCACGCGGAAGACAAACCGCGACTGGCGCTGGACCAGTGCCGTGAACTCCGCGTCTTCACCGGTGGTCAAGGCTCGCGCGCTCCCTCGGCCTGCCGGCCCAGGATGCGTGCCGGTTGCAAGGCAACTTTACTCCCCGTACACACGCTAAGACGGCGGCCAGTGGCGTGGTGTTCGGATATTTTTTGGGATCAGCCGCAAGGCGGTGATTGGCGGATCTATAGCTGTCTGGTAGGCCGGGACTTCAGTTCCGGCACCAGGCCGCTTAAATCAATGGGGCCTCAGCCCAGGAGGTATGCTCTTGCACTTTTCTTCGTGACTGATACCGATTCTCCGAACGTCGCTTGAGCAGTCGTCTCACGGGGAAGAGTCATACGGGCCAAAAGCGAAATTGGAAAAATCCACACCAGCCCGGCCAGATCGTCAACGCCCCAGTGGAAACGGAGAGCGATGGTGGACAGAGTAATGCCCGTGCAGAGAATCATTGCAATCGCCAACAGCCAGCCCGGCGCCTTGCCCCGGGACAACCACACCATCAGCCACGGGTTGGCCGTATGCAGGCTGGGAAAGCAGTCGGTTGCGAAGCGGAAGTTGCCCATTAGAAACGTGTAGGTAAGCGTTGACTCAACGAAGATCGGCTTGCTGGGAGTGGTAAGCGAGAGCGGGCCCGCGACCGGGAAGAAAATGTAGCAAAGATAGCCGCAATAGAGCGAGATCAGCACGGTGCGCCGCACCATCCTGAGCTGCTCCATGTCGCCTTTGTACATCAACCAGCTCAGAACGATCACGGGAGTAAACGGATACAGGCCGTAGAAGATCGACATCACCTGTAGGAAGATTCGGGAATCGAGTCCCCACTGGCTGAACCACAGATAGGGCGTCTTGCCGAAGAGAGCGCCGTCCGCGGCCATCATCCAGCCGTCTTTCGGTGAGATGCCAAGCCAGTTGGTAATGACGTTGGCGTTGAAGAGTTTCAGACTCACATAGCCCAGAACCGCAACTACCATGGGGCCGATCTCCGCGACAACGCGCAGTGGCGGCCGAGCACGCGGAGTGAACCGTGCCGCGATCAGCAGAAGCACGACCAGCACGGCCACCGAACCAATCACCCACTGCGCCAGGGCGAGGCCTCCGGCCGTCGCAAATTGAACGTGGTAGAAAACCACCAGCATGAGAACCAGGAACAGAAAGCACCCGGTCATCAACTCGTCGAGTCGCCGGCGAAGGAAATTCAACATGGCATTTTCTCTGTGTTTGAAGAGAGAGCCAGTGTACCTCATTTGCGGCGCCGGTTGGCCCTGAGGGATTTCTCCAGTTGGAAGGATGGATTTCCCGAAACAGTCGCCAATTGCGCATTCCTTCGGCTGTGCAGTCGGGACAATCTCCAGAGCGTGTTTCAAAAATCCGCTTTGTGTCAGTTGTCCACCGTCTTTGCCGACCTACGAGGGGATGAAACTTCGGGTGCCCCATCCATCGAGCGTCTTTTGCTCGATGGGTGGGAGACCACAAATCCCAACCGCCTGCCATCGGGTCTCTCCATCTACCATGTAGTTTCTTTTTAGAGCACGACTTTACAGTTTCCTGAGAATCTCTTGCCGAGCCGGGATAAGTGTCAGGGCACGACTTCAGTCGTGCCGAAAAGCGCCGGAAGAACAAGGGGTTTTAACCCCTGCGGGAATGTAGCCGAGACGAGTTGGCCCATTTTTGAAACGCGCTCAAGTATTCAATAACCCGGCTCCGCCTTGCTTCTCTCAAGTCAGCCCTCACGGCGCAGTGCTCGCGGTTTGAGAATCGTCGGCAAGCCGCGCCAGCAATGAGGCCTTCATCTCCTGCAATCGCTCCGTCTCCGGGCTGTTCTCCGGAGCTGTTTTTTGGCGGAGGTCAATGGCCACGTTAGCCACCAGAAGTGCGGACCGGTTAAGACCCGCCCGGTAACGCCGCTGGGCCTCGTCGTCTGCAATATCCGCTGCCCGTTCAAGGTCAGCCGAAAGGAAAGCAGCCGCCCTCTCGTCGAAAGTTGTTACTGCCTCAGTTACCGAGGGCAACCCTTCCGGAAAGGCGCGGCGAATTCTTGCCAATTCGGCCAGCAGGCGCGATGCATCGATGCTTTGCGGATTGGCAGCCAGCGCCGCCGAAGCGTATGCCTCCGCTGCAACCAATCCGTGAGGCAAGATCGCGCCCACCGCACACGATGTTATCCACTCGGCGCGGCGCATCAGTTGTTCCGATGAGATTCCGCCTGCCTCAGCCGTAGCGCCCGTTCCATTTGTCATTTGAACCGCAGCTCGTTGCAACTGGTCCTCGAGCTCATTGATATGCGCCTTAAGTGTGCGCAGATTCGATTCCCTGGCATCCACTTCGGCTTCCTGCTCGCGGATCCGCAGTTCCATTTGCTCTAGGTTGGCGTTTCGTTCGAGCGTCTCCTGCTGCGAGAGCGATTTTTCGCGCTTGATTCGCTCGGTTGCCTGCTGCAGTTGCTCCTCAAGTTCTCTGGCGCGCTCCTCTAGCGCAGCCAGATTCGCTTTGCTCCCCGCTTCCATCTCGCGGATGCGCTGTTCTAGCTGTTCCACGGCAATCCGATGCGCCTGCGCCAACTCGCCCGCCTCCACCGTGATCTCGTCATTTCGACGCGACGCCTGATCGAGCTGATCCTCAAGTTCCCTGGCACGCTCCTGAAGCGCCGCCAGGTTCGCATCGCTCCCCGCTTCCATCTCGCGGATGCGTTGTTCTAGCTGTTCCACGGCAATCCGATGCGCCTGCGCCAGCTCGCCCGCCTCCACCGTGATCTCGTCATTCCGATGCGACGCCTGCTGCAACTGCTCCTCAAGTTCCCTGGCACGCTCCTGAAGCTGAAGCAGATTGGCAGCGCTCCCCGCTTCCGTCTCCCGGATGCGCTGTTCAAGCTGCTCCACGGCAATCCGATGCGCCTGCGCCTGCTCGCCCGCCTCCACCGTGATCTCGTCATTCCGATGCGACGCCTGCTGCAACTGCTCCTCAAGCTCTCTTGCGCGCTCCTGAAGCACAGCCAGGCTTGCATCGCTCCCCGCTTCCATCTCGCGGACGCGCTGTTCGAACTGCCCTACGGCAATCCGATGTGCCTGCTCCTGTTCCGCTGCCCGCGCAATAATCTCGTCATTCCGGCGCGACGTCTGCTGCACCTGTTCATCGAGTTCTATTAAGCGCTGCTGAAGCGTAGCTAGATTCGCATTGCTCCCGGCCTCCATTTCGTGGATGCGCTGTTCGAGCTGTTCCACCACGAAACGATGTGCCTGTTCCCGCTCGCCTGCGTGCGTCGTCATCTCGTCATTCCGAGCGGTTGCTTCCTGTAGCTGTTCCTCAAGTTCTTTGGAGCGCTGTTGAAGTCCAGTCAGGTTGGCGTCGCTCCCGGATTCCAACTCGCGAATGCGCTGTTCGAGTTGCTCAACGGTCGCCCGATGTGCCTGCTCCTGCTCTGCCGCCCGCGCAATAATCTCGTCGTTCCGGAGAGACGTCTGCTGCACCTGTTCCTCAAATTCCTTCGAATGCTGCTTTAGAGCGGTCAGATTGGCGTTGCCCTCGGCTTCCATCTCGCGATTGTGCTGCTCCAGTTGCTCAACGGTCGCTCGCTGTGCCTGCTCCCGTTCCTCCGCTCGCGCCGTAATCTCGTCATTCCGGAGAGACGCCTGCTTTAGCTGTTCCTCCAACTCCGTCGAACGCTGCTGAAGCGCAGTCATATACGCATTACTCTCGGATTCCATCTGGCGCATATGCTGTTCCAAACGGTCCACTGTGACTCGATAGGCCTGCGTCTGTTCGTTGGCCTGAGCCGTGTTTCTCTCATTCCGGATCGCCGCCCGTTGCACTTCTTCTTCGAGTTCCTTCGCGTGCTGCTGAAGCGCCGCGAGGTTGCCGTAGCCCTCCGCTTCCATCTCGCGGATGCGCTGCTCGAGCTGCTCAACTGCGATTCGATGAGCCCGCGACTTTTCGCCCTCTTGCGCCGCCGCCTCGTCACTCCGGCCGGCCGCTTGTCGCAGCTGATCTTCGAGCTCTTTCGAGCGCTGCTGAAGCGTTGCCAGGCTGGCCTTGCCCTCGCCTTCCATCTCGCGCATGCGCTGTTCGAGCTGCTCCACGGCTGTCCGGTGAGCCTGCTCCTGTTTGCCTGCCTGCGCCTTCACCTCGTCAGCTCTCAGAGTCGCCTGCCGAAGTTGTTCCTCCAGTTCCTTTGAGCGCCGCTGCACCGCGGTCAGTTTGGCGTCGCCCTCGGCTGCAACGTCGCGGATGCGCTGTTCCAACTGCTCAACGGCTTTCCGATGGGCCTGCGCCTGATCGTTGCCTAGCGCCGTGACCTTGTCATTCCAAAGTGCCGCTTGCTCCAGTTGGTCAGCGAGTTCCTTCGCGCGCCGCACATGCTCCGCCAGGTTGGCGTCGCTCTCCGCTTCCATCTCGCGGATGCGCTTTTCGAACTGCTCCACCGCCGCTTGATGAACCAGTTCCTGGTCGTTTGCCGCGGCCGTGGCCAATTCAATTTGGTGAGCTGCCCGCCGCAGTTGGTCCTCAAGCTCCTTCGCGCGCTGCTCACGCAAGGCCAGATCGGCATCCTTGCTCTTCCCCTCGGCCTCCAGCTCTCCAACCCGTTGTTCCACTTGCTCGAGCTTTTTCGCCCTGCCGCGATCGACGATCTCTCTCTTGAACTCCTGGTCGAGAATCTCCTTGCCGTCTCCATAGGGAGGGTCATAGCCCAGGCGTTTCCCCAGCTCAGCGATCGTAGCCCGCGTCCTCCTCAGCTTTAGGAACGCTGACACGGTTAGATAAAAGAGAGCAAGGAGAACTGCCATCGCGATGACGGCAATGTTGCCTGGTTGAAGGCCAAACGGGAGTTGGTGAAGCTGAAAGAGGTCAGCGATTTTATCGGACATTGATCAGAGCCTCGCGCGCTACATTCAAAGCTTACCAAGGGAAGGCGCGCGCACCAGTACGAAATTCAGCGCCGCGCGCGGAATCGTTCAATGCCAGGCAACTTCGAGCCGATTCGTCTTCCATGGCGGTTAACGAACCCGCACAATCCGGCAATCGGGCTAATCTACGCCTTGGCAGAGGTCAGCGCGCCGAGGTCGGCTGCCAGTTTTTCCGTCGAGAAGGCTTCAATCAAGTCGCCTTCCTTCAGGTCGCTGAAGCCGGACAGGCCGATGCCGCATTCCATGCCGTTGGTGACTTCACGGGCGTCGTCTTTAAAACGCTTGAGCGAATTGATCTTGCCCTTGAAGATCTGTTCTTCTCCGCGCATCACCTTGATCTCCGCGTCGCGCCGGATTACTCCGTCCTGGACACGGCAGCCGGCGATCGTGCCCACCTTGGGAATGCGGAAAATATTCAGGACTTCAGCGCGGCCTAGGTAGTTCTCCTTGAATGTGGGTTCGAGCAGCCCCATCATCGCCAGGCGGATTTCATCCTGCAACTCGTAAATGATCGAGTGCAGCCGGATCTCGATGCCTTCCTGCTGAGCCAGTTCGGCAGCTTTCCGCTCCGGCCGGACATTGAACCCGATGATGATCGTGTTCGAAGCCGTCGCCAGCAGAACGTCGCTCTCCGTGATTGAGCCAACCCCGGAGTGGATAACCTTGATCCGCACCTTCTCGGTTGACATCTTCACCAGCGAATCGGCCAGCACTTCCACTGATCCCGTAACGTCGCCCTTGATGATCAGGGGCAGGTCTTTCACGCCCGCCTGGCGAATCTGCTCCGCCAACCCCTCCAGAGACACCCGCGAACTCTTGGCGAGCTGTGCATCTCTCTCCTTCATCTTGCGGTATTGGGCTATGCCCTTGGCCTTGTCGCGATCCGCCACCACCAGGAAGGTGTCGCCCGAATCCGGCATCGATTCCAGGCCCAGCACTTCGACCGGCGTCGATGGGCCGGCCTCCTCAAGCGCGCGCCCGCGGTCGTCGAACATGGCGCGAACCTTGCCGAAGGTGTTGCCCACGATATAGCTGTCGTTCAGGCGAAGAGTTCCGTCCTGCACCAGCACCGTCGCCACAGCGCCCCGGCCGCGATCGAGCTTGGCTTCGATCACAGAGCCCACCGCCTTGCGTCCTGGAGTTGCCTTTGGAGCGCGGATATCCGAAACCAGGCAGATCATTTCAAGCAGCAGGTCGAGGTTCTTGCGCTTCTTCGCCGAGACCTCCACAAACACCGTGCCTTCCTGCCCGGCACCGGCCCAATCCTCCGGAATCAGCCCGCGATCGGCTAGCTGCTTCTTCACGCGGTCGGGGTTGGCCTCCGGCTTGTCGATCTTGTTCACGGCCACGATGATCGGAACGCCGGCAGCCTTGGCATGGTCGATGGCTTCCAGGGTCTGCGGCATCACGCCGTCGTCAGCCGCAACCACGATCACCACAATGTCGGTAACCTTGGCTCCGCGGGCTCTCATGCGGGTAAAGGCCTCGTGACCCGGGGTGTCGAGGAAGACGATCTCGCGCCCGTGAGGCCGGTGAGCCTTCCTTGGCGAACTTCACCTTGTACGCGCCGATGTGCTGGGTAATGCCTCCAGCCTCTCCGGCGGCAACATCGGTCTCGCGGATTGCGTCCAGCAGCGAAGTCTTGCCGTGATCCACGTGGCCCATCACCGTCACTACAGGCGACCGCGGGACTTCAAGCTCGCCCGTATTCTCCGCTTCCAGAACCTCTTCGATAGCCTGGTTCGCGATCTCTTCTTCGTAGCTGATCACCGAAGCGGAAGCCCCGAACTTCGCGGCAACTTCCTTCACCATCTCCGCATCGAGCGACTGGTTGACGGTCACGAAAACGCCGGTCATCAGCAATGTGGCGATCAGGTCCTTGGCGCGCACTTCCAGCTTCTCCGCCAGGTCCTTCACGCTGATGCCTTCAGTAACGGTGATCTCGCGGGTAATCGGCAGCGGCTCGCCGCCAAATTGCACGCCGCTGTAGCGAGGCGGCGGTACAAAGCCCTTCATCGGGCCTTCCTTGGTCTTTGGATACTGCGGCCTGCCGCCGCGGCCGCGCGAAGGAGCACGCTGCGGGCGAGGCGCCTCGCCCGTGGGCGGAGCTCCGCCAGCGCCGGGCCGTGCGCCAAATCCGGGACGCGGCGGTCCGCCGAATCCGGGACGCGCCCCAAATCCAGGCCTCGCCCCAGGCGCTCCAGGGCCCGCGGTTCCGCCCATGGGCGTCCGCGTCGGATGCTTCGGGCGAGGTCCGCCAGGGAACTGCCCCGGTGCTGAAGCTCCCATCGGCGTGCGCGGCGTGTAGCTGCCGGGGCCGCTTGATGGACGGCGATCGAAGATCGGCTTGCCGCGCTGAATTCCGGCGCCGGCGGCGAGATTGCCCGTTCCAGGCTCGGCAGGCGGCAGGATAGGTGCCTTGTAAACCGGCCGGGGGCCTGTCTGCGGCATCACCATCCGGCGAGCGGGGGGAGCGGGTGGAGCAGCCGGCTTGCTGCGCCCCGCGGGTGCAGAAGATGCGGCGGACTCAGCGGAAATTGTGGGAACTGCGGCCTCCGTTTCCAGCGTATCCACTGGAACTTCAGGAACGGCAACAGCAATTGGCTCCTCTGGTGCGGGTGCGGCAGAGACAGGTGCCTCTGCTATAACCACGGTCGGCTCCGCGGCTTCAGGCGTGGGAACCGTGACCTTGGCAGGCGGCTTGGCGGCCGGCTTTTCAACGGCCTCCTTAACGGAAACCACAGGCGGCTTCACGACCACAGCACTCGGCGGCGGAGCGACTACAACCACGGGACGCGTAACAGCCACTGCGCCTGCGGGAGCCTTGGCGACCACCGCGCCAACCGGCGGTTTCGAGGCTATCGCCGGGGGCGCGGCGGGCGGGTGAACGATCGGCGGCGCAGAGCGCGGCTGGGGAACGATCTTGCGCGGCTCTGGGCGCGGCGGAGGCGGAGCCGCTGCAACCGGCGGAGGCGGTGCGACACGAGCCGGGGGCGGAATGGGAGCCTTTACCGGGGCCGCGGCCACAGGCGGCCTGGCCAGCCCGTGCGGATGCCGCGCCTCTTCCTCTTCTTCCTTCTTCTTTGCCAGAATGGCCTTCAGCACGTCGCCCGGCTTGGAGATATGCGAGAGGTCGATTTTTGGCGCTATGGTCTGCGGAGCGCGCGAAGTCGCAGCGCTTCCGTGGCCCGTAGAGCGCATTCCGCGCTCAAAATGCGCGCGCACCTTCTCTGCCTCGTCCGACTCCAGCGAGCTGGAGTGCGTCTTGCCTGCACCCAGGCCGAGTTCCGCCAATATGTCAAGAATCTGCCTGCTCTTGACTTCCATCTCGCGCGCGAGATCGTTGATACGAACCTTACTCATCCGCCTCTTTTCAGAATCTGCTCCCCAAAGCACTTAGTCGCTCATAGCTACCTCGTGGCATTGGTTGTTTTGGTCATGGTCCTTTGGGCTTCGAAGGCAACGGCGCATCTTACGCGCCGTCCTCTTTGGCCGCCTTCTCTTCGGTTGCACTTTCAGCTTCAGTCTCTTCCGGCGCGTCGCCGGCTTCGGGCACGTTCTCGATTGCCGCCTCAGCGGCGCTCATGGGCTCGGCATCTGCTTCAACGGCAGCCACGCCTTCTGCTTCTTCAATCACCTCGGCGGCGTTTTCCGCCTCAGCTTCGGCGTCGTCCGCCACTTCGGGCGCGTTTTCTACTTCAGCTTCGCCGCCGGCCGCTTCCTCGCCTTCAGCCATCTGGCCCTCTTCAAAATGGCCGAAGTAGTGGCGAACTGCCACGCTGATCTTCTCCAGCGTCTTCTCGCCGATTCCTGGAATCTCCTCCAGTTGCTCTGGAGTCATATCGGCGAGCGACTCCACCGTGGTGATGCCCGCGGCCACCAGCTTCTGGATGATGCCGTCGCCCAGTTCCGTAACTTGCTCGATCGGCGTCGAAGGCCCGGTTCCAAAGGAGCCCATCTGCTGCTCCACCTCTTGACGCTTCTCCTCTTCGCTCTTGATGTCGATCTTCCAGCCCAGCAGCTTCGCCGCCAGCCGGACGTTCTGTCCCTTCTTGCCGATCGCCAGCGAAAGCTGTGTATCGTCCACGATCACTTCCAGTTGTTTCTCGGAAAGGTCGGTGATCGAGACGCGGCTTACCTTGGCCGGCTGCAGCGCCTTCTCGGCGAACGTCGTAATCTCATCGCTGTATTCGATGATGTCGATCTTTTCTCCGCGCAGTTCACGAATGATCGACTGCACGCGCATGCCCTTCATTCCCACGCACGCGCCCACCGGGTCCACATCCTTGTCTCGGCTCTGCACCGCGATCTTGGTCCGCTCGCCTGCCTCGCGGGCAATGGCCTTGATTACTACGGTGCTGTCGTAAATCTCGGGGACTTCCGATTGGAATAGATTCGACACCAGCTCCGGCGCCGCGCGCGAAACGATCACCTGCGGCCCCTTTGCGGCGCGGTCTACCTTCAGCAGCACCACCCGAACCCGCTCGCCGATCGAGAACTGCTCCAGCCGCGATTGTTCGCGTTTCGGGCAGCGCGCCTCGGCCTTGCCCAGGTCGTAGATTACGTCCTGGCCCTCGATGCGCTTCACCGTGGCATTCAGGACTTCCTTCTCGCGGTGTGCATACTCCTGGAAGACCGTATCGCGCTCGGCTTCGCGCACCTTCTGGAAAATGACCTGCTTGGCGAGCTGCGCGGCGATGCGGCCCAGAGGGCTCGTGTCGCGATACATCCTTATCTCCGAGCCGACCTCGACGCCGGGGGCCAGTTCATTAGCCTCCTCCAGCGTGATCTGGTTCAGCGGATCTTCCACCTGCTCCGGGTCCGCCACCACAGTCTTGTAGATGTAAGCCGTAATCTCGCCGGTCTCTTTGTTGAGTTCCCCGCGCATATTCTCCTGGGTCTTGTAGTACTTGCGCGTAGCCAGGGCGATGGCCTCCTCGACCGCGCCCACCACGATGGCCGGGTCAATGCCCTTTTCCTGGCTGAGGAGCTCGATGCTTTGATACAAAACGCTGCTGGCCATACTTTGCTTACTCTCTCGGTAGTCATTTGCGGCCGGGCCAATTTGAGCCCGGTCCGGTTCAGTTGTTATTGCGGATGAGCTGGATTGTCCCAACCCTCAACCCATCCACCGTCAAGCTGGGAGCTAGAAGCTAAAAGCTAGATGGCTGTCTTTTCAAATCTCCGGCACCAATTGCGCCTTCTCAATATTCTCAAAGGCGATCTCAACGGTACCCACGCCGGCCTTCCGGCTCTTGCTGTTCTGCTTCACCGCGTTCAGATCGAGCGTAATCGTCTTTCCTTTACTGCTGGGTGCCCCCGGTCCCTCGCCTTTGGGGACCTGGGAATCCGTCCGCATCAATCGACCCTGCCAATGCCTGTTGTTCCGGATCGCCTCGAAGGTCTGCACCTTTACCAGGCAACCCTGAAACCGTTCAAAATCCTCCGCCCGGCTCAGCTTGCGGTCCAGCCCCGGCGAACTTGCTTCGAGCGTATATTCCGCGCCCGGAATCAGGTCTTCCACGTCCAGCAGCACGCCAAAGTCGCGGCTGAATGCCGCGCAATCCTCGTGCGTCACGCCGGACAGTTGCTCCACGCTCAGCGAGCCCTCGACCAGCCGCTCAGGCAGTCCTTCCGCGCCCTTTGCGATCGCCGCCTTTAGCTGCGCTCGTCCCTCGGCGTTCTTCTCCAAATAAATCCGCAGAGTGCGTTCCTTCGCAGGGCCGATGAACTCGATGTCCACCACGTCCAGCCCATGGGAAGCGGCCACCCGCGCCGCCGCCGATCGGATTTCGTCCAGCCTGACTGCCATCGTTCCTTCACCCCGCCAAGCTGAAGATCGCTCGTTGGGGACCTGTTTCGGCCGCTCTTAACCGGCCGTTTTTCGGGGGTTTACCCCGCTGAATTTGCCGCAAATAAAAAGTGGGCTATGAGCCCACTCCTCTCTCCGCCAGCCGGTGCGCACACGGAAAACTCTGGTGGACAAATTCGTCTGCATCTCAAGCATAGGCCAATTTGCCGCGAATTTCAATGGGGAAGCGTACCAGCCAGCCGAAATCTGTGGATAGGAACGGAGCCATATGACCTGGCAGCTCATGGAAGTCGAGCTCGAAACAAGCACACTCGATGCCCAGGTTGCGGGTCGTCACCTTGGAACTTGCCGCTGGATATGCGCTGGATATGTTTTGCATATACAATGTATATACGTCAGAGCTTATGGACATCCATTTCCTATACCACGGCCAGCAGTTTGTATGGGACTCGGAAAAAGCGTCCAGCAATGCAATCAAGCACGGTGTCGGCTTTGAAATTGCCTGCCAAATCTTCTTCGATCCCTTCATGCGCATTGAAAACGCGAGCAGCAGCGAAGAAGAAAGAGACGCGGCGATCGGCCTTACCGAGGACTGGACCTTGCTATTCGTCGTACACATGCTGCGGGAAGTGGATATAATCCGCATCATTTCGGCGCGGCCTGCGACTGCACAAGAAAGGAAAACCTATGAAGACCTCGAGTGAGCGAGTCTTACAGCGCCTGAAAGAAAATCGCGCCATGACGGTGATCAGCCTGCGTATGCCCGAGGACGTGATCGAGGAGTTGAAAGAAATCGCTCCGGCGCTCGGCTTTTCCGGCTATCAGCCGCTGATTCGCGCTTACATCGGCCAGGGCTTGCGCAAAGATCAGGCACGGCTTGAGAACTCACAGTTCCAGGCCCTCGCCGACAGCCTGCGCAAACATGGCATCGCCGATCATGTAATCTCCGCCGCGATTGCCGAGGCTCAACTGAAAAGCGCATAGAACCCCCTCACCACATCCGCCGCACACCAAACTGATCGAGCTGATTGTCGGGGCTCAGAACCGGAACATCCAAAGCCAGCGCCTGCGCCGCGATCATGCGGTCGAACGGGTCGCGATGCTCGGCGACCAACCTCCCCGTGCGCAACGCCGCCTCTGTATCGATTGCGAGCTGCGTATACCCGGCCTCTTCCATCACCTCGAGATAGTCGCGCTCCAGCCTCTCCGCCCCCGGCAGCTTGCCGCCGCGGACCTTCGTCGCGATCTCCCAAGCCGATGCAGCCGAGACCAGCACCACGTTCCCTTCGTCGGCAATCGTTTCCCTGGCCCGCTGGCTCAAAGACGAAGGTGAGAGCGTAGCCCAAATCACCGTGCATGTGTCGAGCAGAACCTTCACTCACCGCCCCCGTCCCAAAGCTTGAGTTCCTCCTCGGGCAGTGGTTCAAAGAACCGCTCAGAGAGGACAAACCCGGGAGTCTCCAGAGCCCCCAGCCGCTTCTTCGCCACCGGCTGAATCGCTTCAAGCCTGGCCACAGGCGTCTTTCCCCGCCCGGAGGTGATGGTGACCGCCTCACCTTTCTGCGCCTGCTTTACCAGGTTGGAAAGATTCGTCTTAGCCTCGAAGATCGTCGCCGTGATCATATCGTCCTCAATCCTGCTAATCTATCTTAGCTAAGTTCGAGAAACCTTGCAACTTTGCCGGTTTCGGAGTAGGTCTGCACCTATGGCGTTTGATCTCCTCCAGCAACACCGCTCCTACGTATCGCAGCCCGACATCGAGGCCCTGCTCTCCGCCGTCGCGCGCACCAGCACAAACCCCGTCGCCGGCATCTTCGGCCCCGGTTCGGTGAGTTGGCGAATCAACCGCGAGTCCGCCCTGTTTCTAGCCGCAGGCCGCGCAGCGCTGCTCCAATTGGCGCATCCCTGGGTTGCCGCGGCACTCGCCGAGCATTCCACCCTCCTGGACAATCCCATCGAGCGCTTCCACAACACATTTCGCATCGTCTTCACCATGATCTTTGGATCGCTCGATCAGGCGCTAACCGCCGCACGCTATCTCTATGCGCTGCACACCCGTATCCGCGGCGCAATGCCCGAGGACGTGGCCGCCTACAAGCGCGGCTCGCATTACGAAGCCAATGAAATTAGCGCCCTGCGCTGGGTCTACGCCACCCTGGTCGAGAGCGCCGTACTCGCCTACGAGGCCGCAATCGAGCCTCTGCCGGTCGCCATGCGCGGGCAGTTCTACGCGGAGAGCAGAACCTTGGCGGGTCTCTTCGGCATTCCCCCAGCGGCGCTTCCGGAAAACTGGGACGCCTTCCTTGTTTACAACCAGCACATGCACACGTCGAACGCTTTAGGTGTAAGCGCCGCAGCTCGCACCATGGCCCAGAACCTGATGTCGGGTGCGGGTTCGTGGATCCATCCCCCGCACTGGTACCGTTCTCTCACCGCTGCATGGATGCCGGCCCGTTTCCGCGATGAGTTTGGCCTCGAGTTCGGCATTGCGGAACAGCGCGCCGCCGCAACCGCGATCCGTCGACTGCCCCGGATCTACCGCAGCCTTCCCGCTGCCGTCCGCTCTACCGGCCCATGGCAGGAAGCGCAAGCTCGGCTCCGCGGCCGTCCCCCAGGCCCCATCGCGCGCCTCAGCAACCGCTTCTGGATCGGCCAATCGCTGCTCCCGTTTGCCGGAGATTCCGTTTTGCACTGAAGACCGCAAGCGACGACAATAGCGAAATGAAATCGCTCCGATTGATTGCCTTGCTCCTGCTGATCGCCGCCGCCGCGTCGCCCACTTTATGCGCCTTCGATAAGCAGCCCGCCTCCGTCTACCACGCACGCCGCGTGGCGTTGGCTGCAAAGCTGCATGGCGGCGTGGCAATATTGTTCGCCGCCCAGGAGCCCTTGCTCGATCTCACCCCCTACCGCCAGGATGAGGATTTCTATTATCTGACCGGCTGGACCGAGCCCGGTGCGGCTCTGATGGTCGTGAGCGACGCTCCGCAGGCAACATCCCCGCGTGCCTACAAGGAAATCCTCTTCCTGCCCACCCGCGACCTGCACCTGGAAAAATACACCGGCGCCAAGCTCGATGCCGCCTCACCCGGAGTCGCGCAGGCAACCGGCGTCGACGCTGTGCAGCAGATGACCGGCTTGCCGTCGGTGTTGAATGCCCTCATCGACAAAGACCGCGCGCTCGCCTACAACATCTGGACTCAGCCCGCCGCTCCCCAGGCCAAGGCGCTCGTTGACTTCACCGCCGCCACTCTTGGCACGACTCCAAACGCCGCGCGCGACCTGACCACCCTCACCGCTCAATTGCGAATGGTGAAAGACGAAGGCGAAATCGATCTGCTCAAGAAAGCCTCGGCTGCCTCCATCGCCGGCCAGCGCGCCATGATGCGCTCCGTCAAGCCCGGTGTAACCGAGCGCGCCGTCGCCGGCCACATGACCGCCGCCTGGATGGAGAACGGCTGCGAGCGCGCCAGCTACGCCCCCATCGTCGGCTCGGGCGTCAACTCCACAACGCTCCACTACGCTGAAAACTCGCGCACCATTGAAGACGGCGACATCGTCGTAGTCGACGCGGCCTGCGAGTATTCCATGTACGCCGCCGACATTACGCGCACCGTCCCGGCCAACGGCCACTTCACTCCGCGCCAGCGCGAAATCTACTCGATTGTCCTCGGCGCGCAGCAAGCCGCGATCGATGCCTTCGTCTCCGGCAAATCCACCATCAACGACCGCGACCGACACGACCCCAACTCACTCGACAACGCCGCCTACAACTACATCAACACCCACGGAAAAGACCTGCATGGCCAGCCGCTTGGCCAGTACTGGCTCCACGGCCTCGGACACATGCTCGGCATCGACGTCCACGATTCAACTGACCACTATCCGGCGGAGCTAAAGCCCGGCATGGTGTTTACCATCGAGCCCGGCGTCTACATCCCCGAGGAGAAGCTCGGAGTTCGCATCGAGTGCGACTTCCTCGTCGCCGCCGACGGAAAGCTGATCGACCTCGACGCCAACCTGCCCCACACCGCCGACGAAGTCGAAGCCGCGATGCAAGCGAGGTAAAGCCATGCCGATCGACCCGCGAGACGAAATCGATTCCAGTGAAATGGCGCCCCTCGCACGCGCCTTCAGCGACCAGTTACTCGCCTGTCTCGACGAGTGCGCCCGCGGACGCAAAGGACTCTTCTCCGAATACATCGGCGATGAGGACGAATCCAGCGGCTGGCCCGAGGCAGCGCGCCTCCGGCAACTCGCGGTCGCATTGCAGCCAGTATTTGCTCAACTCGAACAGCCCAACGCGCTCTGCGACGAGTTTCTCGACCTCTGCACCATTCACGGCGAGAGCCATCCCGGCGAGCGCAAACTGGCGCGCGCGTTTCTCGAGCGCATTGAGCGCGGCGAAGTAGGTTCGCCAACCCGGAAAGAGAGCAAGCCGTGGTAACCCTCCATGCATTTCTGGCGCTGGCGGCCGGGTTCCTCACTATGGCGGCTCTGGTGGCCGCTTTAACGGCGCTTCTCGCGCGGCTAACCCCAGGCTGGGTCGGCGAGCAGGGCAAGCCGCGGCCCGGTTATATATTTGTCAACCTCGGCTACTCGTTCCTCGCAGCGGCCGCCGGCGGCTACGTCACGGCCTGGCTGGCGGCCGCCAACCCGCTCTTCCACGTGCTGGCGCTGGGGATCATTGTGCTCGCCCTTGCGGCTCTCAGCGCCATGCAGTCGAAAGGCAAGCAGCCAGTCTGGTACCAGTTGACTCTCCTTGCGCTGACCCCGATCGGCGTCTTCGCCGGAGGTCTCCTTCGCCTCCGGGTGATAGGAATCCTTTAGCGGCTCACTCACCCTTGCTACCACTGCACACCCGGGTACAAACTGGGCAGCCGATAGACGTGGAACTGGTCGGCGCCCGCTGTCGTCGCCTGCCACACCACTTGCGAGCCTTGCGGATCGAGTTCCTGCACAATGGCCCCTTTGACCGCCCCACAGAAATCCACTTCAATGTCGCTGTTGGCAAGTTGCTCGGCATTGCCGCCGAAGAAGCTGAAGTACACCGGCGGTGGCGCGTAATGCGCGATCATGGTCGCCGTCATGTTGGTTTCGTTCAGCTCCAAAAGCGGCATCGTCGAGTAACACTGCGCCTTTGTCGGCTCGTACGGCAGGCATAGCACCTGTCCGGTGGGAAAGATGCGGTCGTTCCCGTTATCCATCATGCCGATGCGGAAAACTCCCGTGGTGTTCGGCGTAAAGTAGCCCAGCCCATGCTGCGCATAAAACCAGTCGGTGGGATCGGTCGCGCCCGCCAGTTTGAAGTCCCCGCCCTCGCCAAGGCGCCACATCACGTCGCCCGATCCCTTCCCGTCAACGAAGTTGATCTTTATTACCCAATTCTGGTGGCGCATTGAGAGCAGCAGATTGTGATCGTCGCTCGAATAAAGCATGCCGTTCGAGTGCGTCCAGTCGGGAAAGTTCATCGGGCGCCGGTTAATGTCGAGGTGATCGAACGTATTCCACGCCCAGTCGGGATTGAAGTTCTGGTCCACGTCCACCAGCGCGTCGCCAATCACGCTCGTCGTCCCCGTGGTTCCCGACAGGTTATTGAACGTTCTCGTATAAGTGGCCAGCAGCACCAGGTGTCCGTTTGGCAGCGGCAGCACGTCGTGATGAAAGCTTCCCAGTTGATAGACATTCCCCTCCGCGTCGCGGAAGTTTCCAGCCGCCAGCTTCTGGTTCAACGTTCCCATATTCAGGCTGTTCACCGTGTTTCCCGCCAGATCGACCTCCCTGACCTCGTTAATCACGCCGGAACTCTGCGTCTTGGTCAGCGATGACAGATAGGAAACGACCATCAGCAGGTTGCCGTTGGGCAGCAACTGAATGCCCTGAATCAGGTCCGCCGTCGTGTGCTGGTAGGCATAGGTCCAAATCACGTTGCCACTCAGATCGGTGGCGAAGGCCTGCGTGTCCCCTGAGGGAAGTATCGTATTCCACATCTCGATCCCCGGCTGCGGCGTCGCTCCTGAGGGTGCAGAGACGTTCACGGCCGAGGTCGCCGGAGGAATACTCGTCGTGCAGGTGTGGTCTACGTCGGTGTAAGTGGCGCCATCGTTCAAGGTCGCCTGCGCCCGCATGTGATACAGGGTCTGGCTCAGCATCCCTGCGACATAAATCTGAACTTCGCCGCCATTTGCCGTAGGTGTTGAATCCTGCCAGGTGTTCAGGCCGTAACCAGTCGTGGTTCCAAACTGCACACTCATTTTCCCGGGGGCGGGAAGGTAAAGTGAGTATTGCGCCACCTGCGGGTTCCCAAGTTCAAAGGGGCATGTCACTTGGCTCGGTGCGATGAGCGACACCACCGCAGTCGCGTAATTTTGTTGCGGAGATGCTGCCAGCGCCACCGTCACCGTGACGTTCTCGCTCTGCGGAATGCTGGCCGGCGCCGTGTAATTCCCGCTGCTGTTCACTGTGCCCGTTGCCGGGCCTCCACCCACGACCCCATTCACAAGCCACTCGACCGCCGCGCCATTCGCACCCGTCTCCGTGAACTGCAATGTTTGCCCCTCGCCCAGTGCCGCATATTGCGGAGAGATCGTCAGCGCCCCGCTCTGGCTTGTCGTCGGTGGTGGGCTCGATGGCGGAGGGGTAACCGGAGTTTGCGGCTGCGGTCCGTTCGTGCGAAACGTCGCGTTGCATCCTGATAGCGGGATGGCTGACATGAAACATAGAATCGTCCCGATAAAAGCCCACCCGGCGCGGCTTCCGGATAAACTATTCGGGAAAAAACCACCCCCGCCCGGGCGCGCGAAAAGCCGGCCCTCCCCGCATTTCATCGTGGGATGCATTGGGGAAGAGTGATCGAGCTGAAGTCCAGCGCTATGGGGAAGTTCTGGATTGTTGTTCATGCCCGTGCCGGTAAGGAAATCTTCCACTCCATCGCTTTCTCACCGCGATAGAGTGGACCATCCTGCCCTGTTTGGCCTTGTGTTACCAGCGAATACCGAGGCTGATCGGAATCACCTTCGTACCCGCGGCTACGCTTGTTGTTCCCAGTCCGTTCGGCTGCGTGGTCACGGCCGGCGTTCGGACGTCGACGTATCGCACTTCGGCGAAGAGCTTCATCTTGCTGTCGCCGTACATGCCGCCCATGCGGTGCTGATAGCCGCCGCCAATGTTGAAGCCTCCCTGGTTCGACGAAAAATGACCCACAACTTGGGGCGTGTATCCCACTCCGCAATAGTAGAAGCTGCAGTACTCGCTCGGCAGAACGTCGGTGAAGCTGGTGACCTTTCGGTAGAAGCCCCCGCCACCGGTTACGTAGACGTCATTCTCCGACTTGGGAAACAGGCTGACGACCGGATCGAGGGTCAAGGACCAGATGTGCGCGTGGCCGCCAGTGGCGCCCGTTTCCGCAATAATCGCGCCCGGCAGCTTGTCGTCGATGAGTTGGTACTCCGCCATCAGGGCAAACCGCTTGGAGAAGTTGACTCCGCCGCCCACGGTAAACTGCCCGCCCCAGGTGATATAGGTCTTGTTTGACGGAGCATCGAGTCCTCCGCCAACTTCAAGTGCGAAGTTGCTCACCAGGCCATGCTTCCACCCGCGGCCGCCAGTTTCCTGGCTCGCCGCAGCGGCAGCCGACGGGCTCGGAGCGGAGGGTAACGCTGCCGGCCCTTCAGGCGTAACCGCCTCGGCAATTTGCGTCGAACTGGAGCCAATTGAAGAAGAGAATCCAGTTGCACTTGATTGAATCTCGGGAGCCGGGGACTGCGCATTCGTCAGACTTGCAGAAAGAACGGCAGTCAATCCAAGGAAACAAGCAAACCGCAAGAGCGGCGTCAAACGGGGAAGTGACATGTCTGAACCTCAATAGTTGAAATGTGTTGCACGCGTTTGGGAAGCAGGACTCAACAAAGAGGTTAGACACCGATTTTCGCAGGGAGTTGCCTGAAGGCGATAAGAAACACGAAGGCCGGAGCATCGCTCCGGCCTTCACCTTCTACGGCATTCCGCGTTTCTACCCCTGCACGTCGAATTGCTCCGGATGCACCGTAGCGTCGCTCTTGACCAGGATATTCTTGCCCGTCAACTCCTCGAATTCCACCAGCCAGCTCGCGTTGTTTGACTTCAGAACCTTCACCGTCTCCGGGTTCACTCGAAGCAGGATGTCGGCGCCTTCGAAGTGCTTCTTCATCTTCCGCAGCTCCGTGTAGATTTCGTTGCAAACCGTCGTCGGGCTTTTCACCATCCCGGTGGCCTGGCAAGTCGGGCAAGGTACGCTCAGCGTCCGCTCCAGCGATTGCTTCACGCGCTTGCGGGTAATCGCCACCAATCCAAAATCGTTAAACTGCAGAACCTTGGTCGGTGCGCGATCGGCCTTCAGAGCCTCTTCCAGTGCGGCCAGAACCCTGAAGCGATTCTTCCGCTCATCCATGTCGATGAAGTCAATCACGATAATTCCGCCCAGATCGCGCAGCCGAATCTGCCGCACAATCTCCGGAACCGCGTCGAGGTTGGTCTTCACGATCGTGTCTTCGAGCCGTGCCGACTTGCCGACATACTTCCCCGTGTTGATGTCGATCGCAACCAGCGCTTCAGTCTGGTTAATCACGATCGAGCCGCCGCTACTTCAGCCACACCTTCGAGCGCAGCGCCTTCGAAATCTCATCCTGAATGCCGAAGTGCTCAAACAGCGGCGTCTCCTTGGTGTAGAGCTTCACGCGCCGCACCAGCGTCGGAGAGAAACGGTTCAGGAAACGCACAATGCGCTCGTAATCCGCCTCCGAGTCAACCCAGATGTTCGAGAAATTCGAACTCACCTGGTCGCGAAGAATGCGCTCGATCAGCGACAGGTCGTGATAGATCAGCGCCGGAGACTTCGATGAGTCCGACCGTTGCTTGATCTCGTTCCACAGATGAATCAGGAAGCGCAGATCGGCGCGCAATTCCTCTTCTGAAGCCCCCTCGGCAGCGGTCCGCACGATGAATCCTCCAGAAGCCTCGCCGCGCTCATGAACGAGAATCCGCTTCAGCCTCTGCCGCTCTTCTTCCGATGCGATCTTCCGGCTCACTCCGATATGCGTCACCGTGGGCATGAAGACCAGGAACCGCCCCGGCAGTGCGATGTGCGAAGTGATGCGCGCGCCCTTCTTCGCGATCGGCTCCTTCGCGATCTGGACCAGGATCTCCTGCCCGGGCTTCAACAGATCGCTGATGATCGGCAGGTCCGATGTCTGCATCGAGCGGCGCGTGGGGCCTCCGCGGCGGTTGGTCTGCGGCGGTGCGCCTCGTCCGCGCCGCCCTCCGCGTCCTCCGCGATCGCGGCGCTGCTGCGAGCTGCCGGCATGGGCCGCATCGCCGGACGGCTGGCCGTCGGCCGTGGCCTCGTCCTCGTCCTCCTCTTCGTCAAAGCCCTCATCCTCGCCGTTCTTCTCGTCGAAGTTCAACTGGATGCGGTGGTCGAGATGCGCCTCCTGCAACATTTCGCCCAGCTCCCCGGAACGAATCTGCGTGGGCAGAGTCTCCTCTTCGTATACGTCCAGGTCATGCTCGTCCGCTTTGTGGCGGCGGTGATGAGGAACCGCTTCAAACTCCTCGCCCTCGATCACCTCTTCCTCGATGTGACCGTCGCCCGGAGCATACGTCGAGATAGAAGGCACCGTCCCGCTGACCGGCTTGGTCTCAGCCGCATCGTCCTTTTTCTTGCCAAAGCCGAAGAAGCGAAATCCCGTCGGTGCCGCCGGGTCAATGCGGTGAGACGCCGAGGCATCGGATTCAGGGGCATCGGGCTCAGGTGCTTCGGACTCAACCGCGAATGATTCTGTTTTGGCGAGTACTTCCTCGGGCTCCGCCTGCCCATCAATCGAGGCGATCTCCTCGTCGAACTCTGTGACGTCCTCGGCTGCGTGCGCTTCTTCCATCTCGTGCGCAACGGACTCTTCTTCAAGCACGGCGAGCGTGGAACTCGGGTTCCGGCCCATGCGGCTCGGGGTCGAACTCCTCAGTCTCCTCTACGAACTCATACTCTTCCACCACTGGTCTGGCACTTCGGCAGGAGCAGCCTCATGCAACGCAGCCTCGCCCTCCGGAACCGGCTCGGGCTCGCGCGTACGATGTCTGGAGATCGATTCGCCCGGCAGCAGTCCGCTCCCGTCCCACTCAATCGGCGTATCAATCAGCGTGGAAGGCTTTGAAAATCCCGACGGACGAACCGGCGCGGCTGTCTCCGGTGCGGACTTTGCGAGCTTCCTCAGCCGCCGTGCCGCCGTACTTCGAAAGGGACTCGCCAGGCAGAACAAAGGGAACCGGAATATGGGCCGATGGCCGCGGAGCGCGTGGAGCAGCGCCGAAGTCGGATGCCGAGGCCTGAATATTGGTTGCGACTTCAGGTTCCGCTGCCAGTTCCGGTGCGATTTCGAGAGACTCCCCTGTCTCCGTTCGCCCTTCTGTCGTGCCGGCCTGACCGCGAGCCCCGCGGCGGTGGCGGCGTCCGCGCCAGCGGCGTGAGCCGGTCGCGCCCGTGTCATCCTGCCCTCCCTCGCCCTGCTCGGAGATCACGAGCGACTCTGAAGCTGGCGCAGCCGTTACGGGCGCCTCCCTTGAGGCCTCTTCCGCACCTTGCCGCTCTCTCGGCTGCCGCTCCTGGCGCTGCTCCTGCTTTTGTCCTTGCCCCGGCCGGCTCGAGCGTCCTCCTGCCTGCCCCCGCTTCTGTCCGGCTGCGCTGTGTGCCGCACCTCGCGCGGAGCCTGGTTGGCTCCCGTGGCCGCGGCCTTTTCCAGCTCTTCGGTCTCTTCCGAGTCCTCGAGCTCCATAAAGTCGGTTACATACAGGAATGCGTCGCGTTCGAGACCAAGGTCAACAAATGCCGACTGCATGCCCGGCAGCACACGGGTTACCCGCCCGTTGTAAATCGACCCTGCCAGGGTGTACTCGTTTTCGCGTTCGTAATAGATTTCCGCGAGCTGATCGTCTTCTAGAATTGCAAGCCGCGTCTCATGCGGCGTGCTGGAGATACAAATCTCTTTTGCCATCGTACCTTTCCGTCCGGCAGCTCAAGGCTGCCGGTACACGCGGCAAGGATGGATGGAGACGCGCGAGATCCGGAAGGGGAGGGAATGTGCGGAAAGGACGACCCGAAAGACTTTAACGTGACGGCTGCCGCGCGGTGGCCGGCCCCGGGGGCGGCGAAACCGCGGCGGATGTCAAAAGCAACTAGCCGAACGAGTTGAGTGTTGCGGTAATCCGATTGCAGAGAGTTTGTGGCCAACCAAAACCGGAAGAATCCCGGCGGGGCCGTTCCACCGCTGGCGTCTGCATGGGCTTTCTGTGCCAAAGGAGCGGAGTCTGAGACCCCGATGCTTTTCTCGCGTTCCATGCGATCGATTGACAGCCAACGGCACCGTAAACCCCGGCGATGCCCAAAGGGCGCCCACTTCGTCGCTGGGGTAATCCGGTTTTCCCGTCTCTGCGTGCTCATGAACCCTTGTCCTGCCGGGCGCGATCCATCCGGACCTTGCCGGCGAAATGCTTGAAAATATTGCTCTTGCTGCCCGGACTCTTCCGGAAACTTACAAGAGGCGAACTTGAGAATCGGCGCCCGGGTTTTCACGCCCCGTGCGCCTTAGTTAACGAACCGGCGCATGCGGACATTCATCGCCGTACCCAGCGCCAGGAACGTGAACAGCACCGAAGACCCACCGTAACTCATTAACGGTAAAGGAATTCCGGTGACCGGCATAAAGCCGATGACCATGCCGACGTTGACCAGAATCTGAAAGGTCAACACAGCCACTACTCCCATGATAATTAGGGAACCGGACAGGTCTGCGGCTGTTTGAGCGTTCTGAATCAAACGCATCAATATGGAGAAGTATAGCAGCAGCACAAAAAGCGCGCCCACAAAGCCGTGTTCCTCGCTGAACGCGGCAAAAATGAAGTCCGCATGCGGAATCGGCAGAAAATTCCCCTGCGTCTGTGTCCCCTTTTCCGTTCCCTGGCCCCAAACCCCGCCAGCGCCAACGGCAATCCTCGATTGCAGAAGCTGATAGCCGGCCCCCCGCGGGTCGTTATCTGGGTTTACGAAGCTGGTAAGCCGGGCCTTCTGGTAGGGCTTCAGAACTTTGCCGCTCGTCCATGCTCCTGCCAACGAAAACCAGGGCTACGGTCCCGAGGATCAGAGACTGGCGCAAATTGATCCCGCCAAAGAACAATCCCGCAATCAGAATCGGCATGTAGGTAAGTGTGGTTCCCAGGTCGGGCTGCTTGAGCACCAGCAGCATCGGAATCCCGACCAGCACAAATGCCTTGAAGATGTCCTTCCAGGTCAGGCTTCGTCCGCCTAGGTTGGCGAAGTAGCGGGCCATCACCAGAATCAGAACCAGCTTCACCCACTCCGAGGGCTGAAACTGCATGGGGCCCAGCTTGAGCCACCGGCGGCCTCCCATCGCCTTATGTCCCACCAGCAATACCGCCACCAGCGTCACCAGGCAAACACCATAGGCCCAGGGCGCCCAATCGATCAGCCGGTGATAGTCGATCTTGGCGAAAATAAACATCAGGATCAGCCCGCCCACGATCCAGAACATCTGCTTGGTGTGGAAGCCGACATACTTCGTGTGCAGCGTGGCCGAGTAGATCTCAGCCACTGACAGAACGCACAGCAGCAGCACCATGCCCAGCAGCGCCCAGTCGAACTCGCGGAAGCTAAGCATCCGCCGCATCGGGCTCATTGCCCACTCCCCTTGCTCACGAGTGCGCTGCAGTCTGCCGGCTTACGTTGCGGCTCCGTCTGGTCGCGCTTCGCCACCTGGCCACAATCTCCCCGTTCTTCACCAGGAAAGTCCCCGCCATGCATCCCCGCAGGCTTGCCGTCATGCGCCTGCGCTCGGGAGCAGTCCATACCGCGCCCATCTCCACCGGTGCCGCCTGCTTTTACCGGCGCAAGGTTATGCGCCAGCCGTCGCTGCTTCTCCACGTAAGCCGAAACAACCTTGGCGCCAATCCGTGCCGGGTAATAGCTGAATTCGCCGTTCTGCCACAGCACCGCCACCACCAGTTCCGGATTGCGCCGCGGCGTCACGCCCACAAACCAGACATTTGGATAGGTGACTCGGCCCTTCGCCGTCTTGTCCAGCGCCTCGTGACTCATCAACCTGCGCCGTCCCTGTCTTCCCGCCAAAGTCGATGCCCTCCAGGTGCGCCGAGCCGGCAGTATGGAAGTAGGCCGGCTGCGTCACCTGGTACATGCCGTCAGTGACCGTGATCCAGGTGTCGCGGATCGATGGGAATAGTACGCGTCGCCGCTCCCCGGAAAACTCTCCAGCAGCCCCTTGCGAAAGTCCTCCGGAAGCTGATCCGGAATTGACCACGTGAGGCCTCACCATGTGCCCGTCCGAAGCAATGCCGCCGATAATGCGCGCCAGTTGAATCGGCGTTGCCTCCACTGCGCCCTTGCCCGATTGCTACATCCAGCGTCTCGTCCGGGATACCAGCGGGCGTGGTAGTTCTTCAGCTTCCACTGTGCCGACGGCATCAGCCCCGCTTGTTCGCCGGGCAGATCGATCCCGGTCTTCTGCCCGATAGCCGAATTCCGTCGCGTACTTTGCGATCCTGTCGATCCCCAGCCTGTCGCCCAGCATGTAGAAGAACGTGTCGCAGGAGAAGGGAATTGCAGTGTGGATATCCACCGCGCCATGGTGCTCGTCGCAGTGGTGGAAGAACCCATACGGCCCCCACCCCCCAGGACAATTGATCCTCATGTCCTGCGCGATCCCTTCCTCGAGACCGGCCACCGACATGAGAACCTTGAACGTCGACCCCGGAGCCAGTTGCGCCTGGATAGCTCTTGTTCATCAGTGGATGATCGGGATCGGTAATCAGCTTGTTCCAGTCGGTCTTGTTGATGCGGACTGCAAACGCGTTGGGGTCGAAGCTCGGCCGCGACACCATCGCCAGAATCTCGCCGTTTCGCGGGTCCATCGCCACAATGGCGCCGTTCCGGTTGCCGAGCGCCAGCTCTGCCGCCCGCTGCAGATCGTTGTCGATCGTCAGCTTCAGATCCTGCCCCGGAATCGCATGTTGAATTCCCAGGTAACCCACCTCGCGGCCATGGCTGTCCACAATCACTTCCCGCGAACCGTCCTGGCCCCGCAGCAACTGGTCGTAAGTCTCCTCCACGCCCGCCTTCCCCACCACATCGCCGGGCTCGTAATAAGCAAAGCGCGGATTGTTCAAATCTTCTTCGCTCACCTCGCCCACGTAACCGATCAGGTGCGACGCAAAGCCGTCGCGAGGATAAAGCCGGCGCTCTTCGTGGATTGTCTCCAGTTCCGGCAGTTCGTTGCGATGAGCCTCGATAAAAGCCTGCTCGTCGGCCGTAATGTCCTGCTTGATCGGGATCGGCTGGTAGCCGGGCGCCGCGCGATAGTGCAGAAGCGTGGCACGCAACTGGTCCAGGTCAAGATTCAGCCCGCGCGCGATCAGCGGCAAGTCCGCATCCACGTTTCGATTCTGTTCGCGCACCAGGAAACAGGAAACCGAGGGATAATTGTCCACCACCAGCCGGTTTTCGCGGTCAAACAGCTTGCCCCGCGGCGCCAGGATCGGCACCTTGCGAATGCGGTTCTGCTCGGCCAGCATCCTGAAGTTCTGGGCCCCCAGCACCTGCAGCCGCCACAGTTGCGCCATCAGCGCCAGCATCATGAACAGAATGCAGTACTGCACCACCGTCAACTTCAGAGTGGAGAGCTTTTCCCCGCGCTTGTTATGGATAGAAATCATTCCTCGAAACCCCAGTGTCCTGTCCCGGAACTTCGCATCATTATTGCACTGTCATCTTGAGCGGAGTTTGGCCGTCTTTCTGGCCAAACGGAGTCGAAAGATCAGCGGTTGCTCTTTTTCACTTATCCCACGAACTTCGGGAACCCATTCCCTAATCCCTGATCCCCGATCCCTGACTGTCCCTGTTCCCTGTCTTTTTCACTCTTTAATCTGCAGACGGTCCAGCAGCGGAAACAGCACCATCGCGATCAGCGAGTTCCCTATAGCGCGGAACAACTCCGTGAACCATTGCCATTCCAGATCGAGACCGAGCAAAACACGGTACGTGAATACAAAAATCGCGCTCGAAAGCAGCGAGAGCAGAAAGTTCAAAATCAGGCGAATCGTGTGGTTTTCCACGTCGATGCGCACGCCAACCGATGCCGCCACGAATCCAACCACGGTCTTCGCCACGCCGTTCACGCCGATCGCGTGATGTGAGAGCGCATCCTCGAAGAGCCCCATCGCCGCGCCCATAAAGGTGCCCTGGATCGGGCTGCGGCGTCCCAGCGCGAAGTAGACCGTCACCACCAACGGCAAGTCGAACCACGCATAGGGCCCAACCACGCGCGGCAGCCATGCCTGCAGCACCAGCGCCGGCAGCGGAACCAGTGCGTAGACCAGCACTGGATAGCGGCGGATCTCCATGTCGCGGCGAAAGTTCGCGCCTAGAACGGACATTACTGTGGAATCCTCTCCGGCTTGGCTTGCTCGGGCTTTGCCGTCTGCAGTTTGCCCGGCTTGGGCGGGGCGGCTTGGGCCTTCTCTGGCGTGTCAATTTTTGGGCTGTCATTCGCTGCCGGCGGCGGTCCTGCGGCCGCTCCCGGCGTGAACCGGTCGGGATGAAGCGCCTGCGGTGGGTGGGCCACTGGATTCGGGTTCGAGGTATCCAGCAGCGGCTGCTGATCCGGCGGAAGGTTGGGGTCAATCAGGCCGGGCAGCCGCTCCGCCATAATCTGCGAAGCCTTCAACTGGTCTTTAATGGCTGTGACTTCGGCGCCCTTCACCGATCTCGCTCTTGGCAAGGTCCTGCTGCTCTTCCGCCGAGAAGCGCGGCTCGGTGTTGGTAATCACCAGCACCTCGTCAAGCCGATCCAGATGGGCCGCCGGCTTCACAATCACGTCGACCAGTCCGTCGCTGTCCGGGTCGCGCTCCACTTTTTCAACTTCCCCCACCGGAAGTCCCCGCGGAAATACCAGGTCCCCGCCCGCGGTCAAAACTCTGTCGCCGGGCTTGATGCGCTCATCGGCCGAAATCGCGCACTACCTCAAGCTGGCCTGCCGCGTTTCCTGTCAGGATGCCGCGAATCCGCGTGGATTCAAGGATCACTCCCGCGCCACTCGTCTGGTCGTTGATAACCAGTACCTGGGCGCTATCGGAAAACACGTCCCGCACCTTGCCGACGATCCCCTCCGCGGTAATCACCGCCATATCCGGCTTGATGCCCGCGTTTGAGCCCCTGTCCAGATAGAACACCCGCGACTGATCGCTTCCGCTCGAGCCAATCGCCTGCGCGGCCACCGTCGAATAGATGTAACTATGTTGGAAGTCAAGCAACGCCTGCAGGCGCTCGCCCTGCCGCGCATCTTCAAGAAGTGCCGCCTGTTCTAGCTGCAGCCGGTCGACGGTCTGCTGCAGATCCTGGTTCTGTTCGCGCACATGCCGCAGATCCAGGTAGTTCTGCCAGAGGTGGACGATCCCCATCTTCGAACTTTGGATTCCGCGCTCCGGAACAGAGACCAACCCTTCAGCCCAAAGCCGGATCAACCGCACCCCCGCCGAATCCTTGGGATCAACCGTCCGCTGTCCTTCGTTTGACCGTCGCACCTGCACGGCAAGCCCGACGATCTGCACCATCAGGATGGCCAGCAGTACAAGTACGTTCCGGTAGCGCTCGAAAAACGATTCCATAGAAAATCAGGGAACAGGGAATAGGGAATAGGACGAACACCCCTAATCTTCATCTCCTCCAAAGGACTACCACAAGGGCAGTACCTGCGCTCACGACAGAGGCGATTGCCGAGATCAAAGCCACAATCCACAGCTTTGTCTCACGATTCCTGCGCTCTGCCTCAATGATTCTGCGCTGGAGTTCGAAATCCGGAGCCCGCGGAGAGCGGCCCGATGAGCTCTGCGTCCTTGGCTCGCCTGATATATCGACGCCCAGCTCAAGTGCTCGGTTCTCCAACTCGTCGCCTTTCGGAAGACTCGACATCCGATTTCCGCCGACCTGTTCCCTGTTCCCTATTCCCTACTCCCTGCTTCAATCAATCTTGATCTTGCGCAGCAGCCGGAAGTCGGAGAGCATCTTCCCGGTTCCCAGCACCACGGAGGCAAGCGGGTCGTCGGCTACAGAAACAGGCAGACCGGTTTCTTCGCGAATGCGCTTGTCGAGATTCTTGATCAGTGCGCCGCCGCCGGTAAGCACAATGCCGCGGTCCGAAATATCTGCGGAGAGCTCCGGAGGCGTGCGCTCCAGCGCCACCCGGATCGCATTCATGATTACCGCTATGCACTCGCCCAGAGCCTCGCGAATCTCGCTGTCGTCCACAGAGATTGTCTTGGGCACGCCCTCAATCAGGTTGCGCCCCTTGATCTCCATCGCCAATGGCCGCTCCAGCGGAAACGCCGACCCGATCTCGATCTTGATGTGCTCGGCCGTCCGTTCGCCGATCAGCAGGTTGTATTTGCGCTTTAAGTAATTGGTAATGGCCTCGTCCATCTGGTTGCCGGCCATGCGCACCGAACGCGAATACACAATTCCCGAAAGCGAGATCACGGCAATATCCGTTGTCCCGCCGCCGATGTCCACCACCATGTTGCCGCTGGGCTCGGTAATCGGTAGCCCCGCGCCAATCGCCGCCACCATGGCCTGCTCCACCAGGTAGACCTCGCTCGCCTTGGCCCGATAGGCCGAGTCTTCCACCGCGCGCTTTTCCACTTGCGTTATCTCGGATGGCACCCCGATCACGATGCGAGGGTGTACCAGCATCTTCCGGTTGTGTGCCTTCTGGATAAAGTAGTTGAGCATTTTTTCCGTGACCTTGAAGTCCGCGATTACGCCGTCCTTCATCGGCTTGATGGCCACGATGTTGCCAGGAGTGCGCCCCAGCATCTCCTTGGCTTCTTTGCCCACCGCCTCTACTTCCCCAGTGTTCTTGTTGATGGCGACAATCGAGGGCTCATTGACAACAATCCCCTTGCCGGCCGCGTAGACCAGGGTGTTGGCGGTCCCCAGGTCGATCGCCAGGTCGCTGGAAAACATGCTGAAAAGCGAACGCAGGCCGTGCGAACGCGAAGAGCGCGAAGGGTATCCATTCAATGACATTGGGAAGCTGGCTCTACCTCAAGGCTTATTGTAAGGCCAAAGGGCCCTTATCGTAACGAAGTCAACAAAAGGCGCCGAAAGGCCCGCCCGGCCAAACAGTACTGAAGTCATTTGTTTGCCCGGCCGTCTTCATGTTCCATTCGCCCCCCCAGCCACAACCCCTTTTGGAGTACCATTTTCCCCGGGCCAAAATTAGCGGGTTCCGGGACGCGCCCTTGTTCGCTGTTCCCTGTTCCCTGATCCCTGACCCCTGACCCCTGACCACTGCTCTCGAAAGGCTCTCATGACTTATCCCGAATACCAGAATCTGATCGGCGGCCAATGGCAGCCCGCCGTTAGCGGCAAAACCATGCTCAACCTCAACCCGGCCGACAACTCTGACGTCGTCGGCGCCTTCCCCTCCTCGCACCTCGAAGACGTAGCCCTCGCCGTCGCCGCCGCGAAAAAGGCCTTCGCGACCTGGCGGCTCGTCCCCGCCCCAAAGCGCGCGGAAATCCTCATGCGCGCCGGCAATCTCCTCGCCCAGAACAAGGAAAAGTTCGCGCGCGACATGACCCGCGAAATGGGCAAGGTGCTCGCCGAAACACGCGGCGACGTCCAGGAGGCCATTGACGAAGCCTTCTACGTGGCCGGCGAAGGCCGCCGCCTCTTCGGCCAAACCACCCCCAGCGAGTTACAAAACAAGTTCGCCATGAGCGTGCGCATGCCCTTGGGTGTCGTCGGCCTCATCACTCCCTGGAACTTCCCCATGGCCATTCCAAGCTGGAAGTTGTTTCCGGCCCTCGTCTCCGGAAACACCTGCATCATCAAGCCCGCCACCGACACGCCTCTGTCCACCTACAACCTTGTGCGGACACTTATCGAAGCCGGCCTTCCTCCCGGCGTCGTCAATATCGTTGCCGGATCAGGTTCCGCGGTTGGAGCCGCGCTCGTCGAACATCCCGACGTGCGCGCCATCAGCTTCACCGGCTCCAGCGCCGTAGGCTCGCTCGTGGGCCAGCGCGCCGCCGCCACCTTCAAGCCGGTCTCACTCGAAATGGGCGGCAAAAACGCGCAGATCGTCATGGACGACGCCAACCTCGATCTCGCCCTCGACGGCGCGCTCTGGGGAGCCTTCGGCACCACCGGCCAGCGCTGCACCGCCACCAGCCGCATCCTTCTCCAAAAAGGAATTGCCACCGAATTCACCGCCCGCTTCGTCGAGCGCGCAATGAAGCTCAAAGTAGGCAACGGCCTCGACGAGTCCGTCGAAGTAGGTCCGCAAGTAAATCCCAACCAGATTGAGACCTCGGCAAGATATGTCGAAATCGCTCTCGGCGAGGGAGCCGAGTTGCTCACCGGCGGTCACGCACTAACCACCGGCATCTACGCTCATGGCACCTACTTCGAGCCCACGGTTCTCGGCGCGGTCACTCCCTCCATGCGCATCGCCCGCGAAGAAGTCTTCGGCCCTGTGGTCAGCCTCATCGAATTCGCGTCCTTCGAACAAGCCGTCCAGATCGCCAACTCCATCGACTACGGCCTCTCCACCGCCCTCTACACAAAAGACGTGAACCGCGCCTTCGCCGCCATCCGCGATCTCGAATCCGGCATCACGTACATCAATGCACCCACCATCGGCGCCGAAGTGCATCTCCCCTTTGGCGGCGTCAAGCACACCGGCAACGGCCACCGCGAAGGCAACGGCGCCATCGACTTCTTCACCACATGGAAAGCTGTATACGTGGATTACTCCGACAAGCTGCAACGCGCCCAAATCGACAACGCAGAATAAAGGTCTCTGCCCGCCTGGTCTCGCATAAAACTGGCTGCCCCATCCTTGGGTTCTTCAACTAACCACAAAAGTCTGGGTGCCCCATCCTTCGCTTTTTTCTAGCGAAGGGTGGGACAGCACAAACCCCATACTCCAAATTCCCCGGAGTCTGAATCTCGCATTACAAAACCCCCTCCGACAATCTTCTGGTCCGCGGCGCGGTGCCCGGTCCTTCAACCAACCACAAAAGTCTGGGTGCCCCATCCTTCGCTTTTTTCTAGCGAAGGGTGGGATAGCACAAACCCCATACTCCAAATTCCCCGGAGTCTGAATCTCGCATTACAAAACCCCCTCCGACAATCTTCTGGTCCGCGGCGCGGTGCCCGGTCCTTCAACCAACCACAAAAGTCTGGGTGCCCCATCCTTCGCTTTTTTCTAGCGAAGGGTGGGATACCACAAACCCCATACTCCAAATTCCCGGAGTCTGAATCTCGCATTACAAAACCCCCTCCGACAATCTTCTGGTCCGCGGCGGGGTGCCCGGTCCTTCAACTAACCACAAAAGTCTGGGTGCCCCATCCTTCGCTTTTTTCTAGCGAAGGGTGGGACAGCACAAACCCCATACTCCAAATTCCCGGAGTCTGAATCTCGCGTTACAAAATCCCGCGTCCAGCTATTTCCTCGCTCGCGCGTGGTGAACTCCCGTCCCCACGCCGGCGAACGTGCAGGCTCCCGTCTGGTCGCACCTGTAATGAATCTGAATCGGAAAATCGCGCCCCTTGATCGAATTGCCGATCGTGTCCGTCTTGTCCAGAAGCAGAACCTTCCCCGCGCTCGTCTCAATAATCCCATTCGATGCGTCAAACCACACGATTGCGTCATCGCCTTCGACGGAGATCCGGGAACCGGCAGCCAGCGGCTTCCGTCTTGTCTTTGCGGTGCTCGACGCCTTGTCGGCATCCGGATTTTTGGCGGAGGATTCCTGCGGCGTCGATGGCTCCGCATTCGCGTCCGGCAAAGAACCCTGGTCTTCCGCCGGTTTCACAAGGATCGGAAAATCCGTTGTAAAACTCCAGGATGCGATATTGTCAAATTGTTTTCTTGTGCATGGCAGCGTGCCCTGGTTGCTGATCGATGCAATCTTCCCATCCGGCCCTACGTCGGCTTGGAAGACGTCTCTCCCATGCTCCCGATCCAGTTCCTGGCCCTCGAGCCGCGCAAGATTCAGTCCCTGTTCTATCTCGTTCCTCGCCGCCAGTTCCTTCTGCGCCTTCGTGGCCTTGGGCCCCGGATCGGTTACCAGGCTTGTCGGCGCATTCCGCGGATCGAACTTCAACAGCACCGTATTACCGCACAGCACCTTGCCAAATGGATCCTTCACCTGGACATCGATCGAGAGCGGGCGCGGAGAGGCGCTCACATCCGATTGAAAGCCTGCGCGCAGCTCGGGAGCGCTCGGCTCGATCGTCAGATGGTATGCCAGCCTGTCTTTCCAATCTGTAGCCAGGCGCCCCTTTAGCCCATACTCGTTCGAGTTCACGGCCCCCATATCGCTGGCCAGGCTTGGGCTGCCCGGACGCAGGAAAATAGCTGCGACCACGAGTCCAACCAGCAGCCCGAGCCCCACGCCTGTCGCCGCATAAACCCGGGTTTGGCTCGACGCAAATTTTTCTATTCGCTCAATCGACGCGCCGGACAACCGCGCCTGGGGACCGAGAGATTGAATGGGCCCATTTTGCCTCGCCGCCGGCCCACCCACGGCAACCGGGCGGTATTGCTCCGCTACAAACCCGCTTTCGGGTTGCTCCCGTTTCGATTGAACAACCTCGTACTCAGGAACCGGCGGTGTCGCTGCCGCTTCTTCGTTTCTAGGATCTGCCTGCTTCGCCGGCACGACCTCATACTCAGGAACCGGCGGTGTCGCTACCGCTTCTTCGCTTCTAGGTTCCTCCTGCATCGGCGGCACACTCTCAGGCTCCGGAGGTGGCTGTGTCGCCTCCGCATTCTCGCCGTCGGGAACTCGTGTCTCCGAGTCCGTCATCAGGTTTTTCCCTCTTCGCCGTCGACCGCTTTTGCTGTCTTTGGAATCAATAACATTGGACCACGCATTGCCGCCAATGCAAACCCCCAAAAGTGTCACACCGTCATACTTCGGTCATCGGCGGCGCCATGCGGCAAGAAACCAATGGCGGCAGCCATTGTCCTATATGTCAGCGCCGCACGCCAGTGTGACATACTTTCTGCGAAGGTTGTTGCCACCCAACCAACAAGGAGAGTGATGTGCAGATGAGTTATGTTCCAGATGGAAAACGCTACGATGGCGCGCCGTTTCGCCGCTGCGGCCGCTCAGGCATCGTTTTGCCCCCGGTCTCCCTTGGACTTTGGCAGAACTTTGGCGGCGCCGATATCTTCGAGACCGGCCGCGCCGTCATTCGCCGGGCCTTCGACCGCGGAGTCACTCACTTCGATCTCGCCAATAACTACGGCCCGCCCTATGGCTCCGCGGAAGAAAACTTCGGCCACATCCTGCGCAAGGACTTCTCCGGCCTCCGCAATGAACTCATCATCTCCTCCAAAGCCGGCTGGGATATGTGGCCCGGTCCCTACGGCATCGGCGGCTCCCGCAAATATCTCCTCGCCTCCCTCGATGAAAGCCTGGAGCGCATGGGCCTCGAATACGTCGACATCTTCTACTCCCACCGGCCATGGGCCGATTGTCCCCTTGAAGAGACCATGGGCGCTCTCGCTACCGCCGTCCATCAGGGCAAAGCACTCTATGTCGGCATCTCGAGCTACAGCCCCGAGCTCACCCGCGAAGCCGCGGCCATCTTGAAGAGCCTGGGCGTTCCCTTGCTCATTCACCAGCCGTCGTATTCCATGTTCAACCGCTGGGTCGAGAAGGGTCTGCTTGCCACTCTCGACGAACTCGGCGTCGGCTGCATCGCATTTTCCCCCCTCGCCCAGGGCCTGCTGACCAATAAGTACCTCAACGGCATTCCCAATAACTCCCGTGCCGGCGTTGAAGGCTCCTTCTCCAGGGAGTTACTAAGTGAAGAAAACCTGAAACGTGTCCGGGCCCTGAACGAGATAGCAAATGGGCGCGGCCAAACCCTCGCCCAAATGGCCATTGCCTGGGTCCTGCGCGACAAGCGAGTAACTACAGCACTCATCGGCGCCCGCAATGTCGAGCAACTGGATAACTCCCTCGACGCAGTCAAAAAACTCGAATTTACCGACGCCGAATTAAACCAGATCGACACTTACGCCCAGGACGGCGGCCTCGATCTCTGGAAGAACGCCCGCGAGAAGATGGCGTAAGGAAATCAGGCAAACTTGAAGGATGGAGTCAGAACCGGCGCGGCCTCCCGGGTTTGGGCCGCGCTCTTCATCTGCCGCTATTTTTTCCTCTCCTCCAGCACATCCCTCAACGCGAAGCTGGTCTCCAGCCGCGTAACCCCCGGCAGCCGCGAAAGCTCATTCTGGTGCAGCCTGCCATAGTCGTCGATCCCCGCCACCCGCGCCACCAGCATGTAATCGTACTGCCCAGCCATCAAATGGCAGCTCACGATCCCCTTGATCCGCCGTATCGCCGTCTCGAAAGCCCCAAGCACGTCCGCCGACTGCCGCTCCAGCGTCACGCGAATGTAAACCGTCCTCCGCTTGCCCAGCAGTCGGTCGTCCACCAGCGCACGATAGCCCCGAATCGCCCCCGAAGCTTCCAACGCCTGCACCCGTCGCGAGGCCGCTGAGGCAGACAGACCCACCTCTTCTCCAACCTCGAAGTTGGTGGCGCGCCCGTTGCGCTCCAGGTAGCGGAGAATGGCCCCATCGAGCTCGTCAAGCTCCGCCGCCGCACCTTCCACGTCCCCATTCACCCCTCGATCGGGCAATTCTTGCATTGCGGCGTCATTTCGATCACGTTTCGTTCCCATATAGCTCTTCTATCACGAACTTTGCACACATTGGAAGTCCGCAGCGCAGTACGATTCTTGGCAGTCGGGTTTTGGATTGGAATTGCCTCCAAAAGTGACAAGGTCCCAATCAGGAGAAAGAAATGATCATCGGCGTTCCCAAAGAGATCAAGGATAACGAAGCGCGGGTCGGCGTCACTCCGGCGGGAGTCAAAGCTCTCACTGAAGCCGGCCACACGGTATTGGTTGAAACCCAGGCAGGCGCGCTGTCCGGCTTTCCCGACGAGGATTACCAGAACGCCGGTGCCGAAATGGTTGGCGAACCCGGCCATGTTTGGGGCAAGTCCGAAATGGTGGTCAAAGTCAAAGAGCCCATCGAGCGCGAGTATCCCTTTTTTCGCGACGGCCTGGTTCTGTTCACCTACCTGCACCTCGCGCCTGAGCCCGGCTTGACCGACAAACTCCTCGAGTCGAAGGTCATCGGCATCGCCTATGAAACCGTGCGCGACCGTCAGGGCACTTTGCCGCTCCTCACGCCCATGAGCGAAGTGGCGGGACGCATGAGCGTCCAGGTCGGCGCTGCCTACCTTGAAAGAGAGCACGGCGGCCGCGGCATCCTTCTCGGCGGTGTTCCCGGCGTTCCCCCAGCCCATGTCTGCATCATCGGCGGCGGCGTGGTCGGCACCAATGCGGCCAAAATCGCGCTCGGATTCGGAGCCATCGTCACGCTCGTCGACGTAAATCTCAATCGCCTCCGCGAGCTCGACGATATCTTCAGCGGCCGCCTCTACACGCTGGCTTCGAATAGCTACAACATCGCCCAGGCCACAAAAGAGGCAGACCTCGTCATCGGCGGCGTGCTCATCCCCGGCGCCACGGCCCCGAAATTAGTCACCCGCGCCATGGTGTCCAGGATGAAGAAAGGCGCCGTAATCGTAGACGTCGCCATCGACCAGGGCGGCTGCGTCGAGACTGCCCGCCCCACCTCGCACTCCAACCCCAGCTATGTCGTCGACGGCGTAGTCCATTACTGCGTCACCAACATGCCCGGCGCGGTGCCGCACACCTCCACCCTCGCGCTCACCAACTCGACCTTCCCATACATCTTGCGCATCGCGAATCTCGGCCCGAACCTGGCGCTCAAACAGGATTCAGGGCTCGCGGAAGGACTCAACACTTGGGCCGGCAAATTGACTTATCGCGGCGTTGCAGAGAGCCAGAAACGGCCATGGACACCCGCCGCTGATGTACTTGGATAAAAACGGTGGCCAGTGAACAATGGGCTGCGGTCAGTGTTTCCTGCTGAACGCAGCCCATTGCCTTTCCCCCTTCATCGTTGTTCAGAATCTCCCGGGTGCCGGGTTTCGACCTTGAGGCCCCGGGGATAAGACCACCGTCGGGTGCCCCATCCTAACCACGTCTTTTTGTGTTTAGGGTGGGATACCATGCCGGCCGATCTCGCCGCCACCCGCCTCTGCCCTCTTGACACATCGATTCTGAAAAACTTCAACACGGCCGATAATCCGAGACCAGCATCCGCTAACGTAAAATGATCCTTCGCCACGGAGGACACCATGGAACGCCGACAATTTCTTGCCGCATCGATTGCCACCTCAGCCGCCGCCCTCGCCCGCAACGCGGTCGCCCAGCCTCCGGTCCACTTTGTACCTGAGTTCTACCAGCTGCGCCGCTACAACCTGATGAGCGGCCCGCAATTGAAACTGACAGAAACCTACCTCGGCGACGCACTTATTCCCGCGCTCGCTCGCATGGGCATGGGCCCCATCGGCGCCTTCAAGCTCGACATCGGCCAGGACACGCCCGCCTACTACGTCATCATTCCCGGCCCCTCGGCGGCCGCGCTTGCGCGACTCGACCAGCAATTCGCCAAGGACGACGACTTCCTCAAGGTCGCCGCGCCCTTCTGGAATGCCACCGCGATCGCCCCGGCGTTCCAGCGCGTAGAGATCTCGCTCCTTCAAGCCTTTCAAGGCTGGCCCAAGCTCACGCCGCCCGCATCTGCCGCTACCAAGGGCAAGCGCATCTTCCAACTGCGCACCTACGAGAGCCCCAGCAACGGCGACCACGTGCGTAAGGTCGAAATGTTCCACTCCGGCGAATTCGAAATCTTCTTGAAAGCCGGCTTCCATCCGGTCTTCTTCGGCGACGCCCTCTTCGGCTCCCGTCTCCCCAACCTCACTTACATGCTGAGCTTTGAGAACACCGCCGAGCTCGAAGCCAAGTGGGACGTCTTCCGCAACGACCCAGATTGGAAAAAGCTGTCCACTGACCCGCGCTTCGCCTTCGACCAGATCGTCACCAACATCTCCAACCTCATGCTCAGCCCCCTAACCTCCTCGCAAATCTAAAAGAAGGGAATAGGGAGTAGGGAATAGGGAATAGAAAACCTACAACCACACCCGGCGAATAGGAAGATCAGGATGCGGCTGGCAAGAACGCTTATCGCATTTGTTCGGCGCTGCCTGCTCGCTCTTCTTCTCGTCTACTGGGCGGTCCTCGCCGGCGGTACTCTCATCACCTTTGTCTCAGGTGGACTTGGCGGAGTCGCGCATTGGTATCGGCACATTTTTGCAGCACCGTTGATTCCGCAAGGGGATGGATTCGTCCTTGCTCCCTGGGATCTGGAACGCATTGGTTGGAGCGGTATCTGGGCAATTAACTCCACCTACTTCGTCCTTACGGTTGCATTGAGTGTCGTTGAGTGGCGAACGCGTACGCGCACCCCTCTAGATTGAAGAGGAGCTAAAAAGAATGGTTGCATCGTTCAAAGATCTGGTAGTGTGGCAGCGTGCAGTTCAACTGAGTCTTGCGACCTACAAACTCACCTCGTCCTTCCCCGATTCAGAACGATTCGGCCTGACCAATCAACTTCGACGCGCATCAGTTTCAATTGCGAGCAATATCGCTGAAGGATACGGCCGGTCCACCAAAGGAGAGTACCTTCAATTCCTGGGCCACGCGAGAGGATCAAATTGCGAACTGCAGACGCAAATTGTGATCTCCGAGGGCCTAGGTCTAGGCAAGGAGCCGTTGCGCCATGAGGTCGAAAGTCTATCCGATGAAGTCAGCCACATGCTGGTTGCAATCATGAATAAGCTGCGGAAAGGCTGACGCTGGCTTTCCCAGCTTCCTATTCCCTATTCCCTAATCCCTATTCCCTGCTTCTATAATCTCGGAATGCAGTTCCTCAGCGATCCTAGAAAGCGTTCCGTCCTTCTGCTCGGCTGCGGAGTGCTTTTGTTCTTTGCGCTCCTGGGCACGCTGCAGGCTTTCAACATCCGCGTCCTCAATCCCGTCACCGCCGGCGAGACGCTCGTCTTCACCGGCCTCACGGTCGTGGTGTTCCTGCTCCTCATGGTCCTTCTCATGCTCCTTCTCAGGAACATCCTCAAGCTCTATGCGGACCAGAGCAGCAGCGCCCTCGGCGCAAGGCTGCGCACGCGCATGGTTCTGGGCGCAACCCTCATCGCCCTCACCCCTGCGGTCTTCATGTTCCTCTTCAGCTTCCTGCTTGATGAACCGCTCCATCGACCGCTGGTTCTCGCAGCCCACAACCGAGCTTCGCGAGGATTCAACGCGCGTCGTGCAGGAACTTGCGCAGTACGTTACCAGCAATGCGCGCGGAGAAGCCGAGTCGATCGCCGCCACCGGCGCCCCCGACCGCGACCCGCAGTCGCTCCAGGATGTGCTTGCCTCTCATCGCGTCACGCTCCAGGGCGGATTTGTGGTCGTCTATGACCGAAACCGGCAGGAGATGGCAAACTTCGAAGCTCCGCCGGCCTCAAGCGAGGCCAGCCTGGTTGCATGGCAGGACGAAGGCACGCGCGAAAGCAATGCGATTCACGGTCCGCTTTCCAAAATCCTTCTTCCCGCTGCTCAGCGCAGCGATGTACCCATAATGAAAGTGGCCGGTCAGGAATATGCGGTCGGAATGGGGGCAACCGCCTCGGGCAAGATGGTGGTTGCGGCGCTGCCCATGCCGCAGGGTCTCAGTCAGACCACTTCCCGCATCCGCTCCGGCGCAGCCGCATACTGGGAGCTCTTTCGCGCCCGCAACAGCATCCGCACCATCTTTTTCCTCATGCAGTTGCTCATCACCGTGTTCATCTTCTTTTCCAGCTTGTGGCTGGCCATGTTTCTGTCCAAGCAGATCACCCGCCCCGTCGAAGCGCTCGGCATGGCCATGGACGAGATCGCCGCCGGCCAGTATGACCATCGCGTCGCCGCCATCGCCACCGGAGAGATGGGCGATCTCGTGCGCGCCTTCAATCACATGGCCGCCGATCTTGAGGCCAGCCGGCAGTTGGCCGACAGCTCGTCAGCGCAGTTGACCGCGGCCAACCGCGCCATCGAGGAGCGCCGCCGCGAGCTCGAAACCATCGTCGAAACCATCCCCAGCGGCGTCGTCACCTTGGATGGCTCAGGCGTCGTCCTCCAGTCCAATCGCGCCTTTGCCGCCCTTATGGGTCTGCGTGAAGACGTCTCCCTCGCAGGAGAAAAAATCGAAACTCTTCTGCCCGCCGAGCTCGCCGAAGATCTCGCCAGCCTCATCCGGCGTGGCCATCGCATGGGCGCTGCATCCACTGAGATCGAGTTCCACGCCCGCGGCCGCACCATTCATCTGGCCATTACCAGCGCACGCCTCGAGCTTACGCGCGGCCAAACCGGAAACGTGCTCGTCGTCGAAGACACCACCGAACTCCTGCGCGCGCAGCGCCAGTTGGCGTGGAAAGAAGTCGCCCAGCGCGTCGCCCACGAAATCAAGAATCCCCTCACCCCCATCGCACTCTCCGCCGAGCGCATCGCCAGGCATCTTGACCGCGGCCAGCCCGACTCGCCCAACGTCATTCGCAAATGCAGCGAAGTCATTCTCGCCTGCGTGGGCACGTTGCGCACTCTCGTCGATCAGTTCTCCGCGCTCGCGCAGTTTCCCGCGCCGCAGCCTCGCACCTGCGACATGAACAAGGTCGTCGAAGAAGCCCTGGCGCTGTTTGCCGGCCGCCTCGACGGCATCACCGTGCGAGCGCGATCTTGAGGCGGGCCTGCCAACCGTGCTCGCCGACCCTGAGGCCTTGCGCCGCGCCCTCGCCAACCTCATCGACAATGCCGCCGAGGCCATGCAGGGCAGCCTGCTGCGCGTGCTCGCCGTTCACACTGCGCTCAGCGAAGATGGCGCGGCCGTTGAAATCGCCGTCGCCGACACCGGCCACGGCCTCACCGATGAAATCCGCGAGCGCCTGTTTCTGCCCTTCTACTCCACCAAGCATCGCGGCACCGGACTCGGCCTTTCCATCGCCGCCAAAATTGTTCAGGAGCATGGCGGCTCCATCCGCGCCGAAGCCAACAGTCCCAAGGGCGCGCGCTTCCTGCTCCGCCTGCCGCTTATGGAGTCCAATGGCCACTCCGGCCCTGCCGTGCTCGAAGGCAGCACCGAAACAGCGCTGAAAGGCCTGCCTTCATGAACCACATCCTGGTCGTGGACGACGAGGCGGAGATACGCACCTCGCTCGAAGAAATTCTGCGCGAGGAGGGCTACGGTGTCGCCGGCGCCGCCACCGCGGCAGAAGCCTTGGTACTGCTTCAGGACGCGCCCTACGACGTCGTGCTGCTCGACATCTGGCTGCCCGACCGCGACGGCCTCGAGGTGCTCTGCCGATATGCGCTTGCAGGCTCCCGAGACCAGGCCGGAAGTCGTCATCATCAGCGGCCACGGCACCATCGAGACCGCCGTCAAAGCCACCAAGCTCGGCGCCTACGACTTCCTCGAGAAGCCGCTCTCCCTCGACCGCACCCTGATCGTCCTCAAGAACGCCGTCGAAGCGCGCCGCCTGCGCACCGAGAACCAGGAGTTCAAGCGCCAGTTCAGCGTCGCGCTCGGTCCTCACCGGCGAAAGCGTGCCCCTCAAGGCCCTGCGCCAGCAGATTCGTCTCATGGCGCCCACCAACGGCCGCGTGCTCATCTACGGCGAATCGGGCACCGGCAAGGAACTGATCGCCCGCTCCATTCATGCTGAAAGCCTGCGTCGCGATCGCGTCTTCGTCGAACTCAACTGCGCCGCCATTCCCGAGGCGCACATCGAGGCCGAACTCTTCGGCTATCGCCACGGCGCTCAGCCCGGCGGCCCGCCCGAGCAGCGCGGCACCCTCGAGCGCGCCGATGGAGGCACCCTCTTTCTCGATGAAGTCGGCGACATGAGCCTCAAGACCCAGGCCAAGGTCCTCAGCGCCCTCGACGACCAGCTGTTTACGCCCGTCGGCGGCTCGCAGCCCCTCCGCGTCGACGTGCGCCTCATCGCCTCCACCAACAAGGATCTCGAAGAAGAGATCGCCAAGGGAAACTTCCGCGAGGACCTTTTCTACCGCCTCAACGTGGTGCCGTTTTTTGTCCCGCCCCTCCGCGAGCGCAAGCAGGACATTCCCCTTCTGGTCCGCGAATTCCTCGCCGAGTTTGGCCGCCAATACGGCCGTCCCCGCATGGAGATCGGCGAAGAAGCTCTCGAAACCCTGGCCCACTATCACTGGCCCGGCAACGTCCGCGAACTCAAAAACGTCATCGAGCGCGTCATGATTCTCAACCCCCGCGTGCTTCGCATCGAGCGCAAGCACCTGCCGCCGCTCACCCACAAGGCCGGCACCCGCTCCACCGAGGAGTTCTCAAGCCTCCAGCAGGCCCGCGACGCCTACGAGCGCGAATACATCCTCAAGAAAATCGAAGAAGCCCGCAACAACGTCAGTCACGCCGCCGAACTCCTCGGCCTCGAGCGCAGCCACCTCTACCGCAAAATGAAAGCCCTCGGCATCAGCGTCCGCGAGTAAAGAAAACGAAAGAAGGTTCTCTGAACAGGTAAAGTTCGGGTGCCCCATCCTTGCGCCGCCTTTTTGGCGCAAGGGTTGAATTTAGGTGCCCAATAAATCAACCCCGGGTCCAATGAATTTCGTGTCCGATATCGAACGCACTCCCTCGCAAATGGACAACCCTTCACTTCTGCCACCAATCGCGCCCCGTCACTATCGCCTTGTCAACGCGTAACTTCACCCATCCAAGTCATCCAGGGAACTTGGCAATCGAATTGCTCCTAAATAACTCACAAGCACCAGGCTTGGAGGCCCACCATGGCGTACTTCGAACGCATCAAAGACGCAGTTTCCGCCCCCTTCAGCCCCGACATCATCCGCCAGCGCACCGCCTCAGGATGGCAAATGGTCTCAATCGAATGGCGCCGCGAACTCCCCGACGGCGAAGCCCCGGCCGAAGGCGTGTTCGACGAAGACATTCCCTACGGTCTCCGCATCTCCGACGACTGCAAACGTCTCGAGGCCGACCCCATCGAACATCAGGTGCTCATGGAGATGATGGAATTGCTGGCCCAGGACTTCTCCTATTCCGTCATTGTCAGCAACCTGAATGAGAAAGGTCTTCGCCAGCGCGACGGCCGGCCTTGGAGCCGCATCGCCGTCTTCAAAATGATTCCGCGTCTCATCGAAGTCGGCCCGCAGTTCTTCTCATCCGACGAGTGGGAGAAACGCCGCCAGCGATTCGCTCGCGTTCAGCCACCCGAGTAACTCCAAACTGGGTGTTCCCTTCATCGCGGCACCATCGCTGGGTGCCCCATCCATCGCGTTTTTTGCGATGGGTGGGATAGCATGAAGCTCCCTTGGCGTTCTCGGTGCCGGTCAACCAACATGGAAAAAAGTGCCCGGTATCTCGCTTTTGAGATCTGGGAGTGCCGGTAACAATCAATACATCGCTGGGTGCCCCATCCATCGCGTTTTTTGCGATGGGTGGGATAGCATGAAGCTCCCTTGGCATTCTCGGTGCCGGTCAACCAACATGGAAAAAAGTGCCCGGTATCTCGCTTTTGAGATCTGGGAGTGCCGGTAACAATCAATACACCGCTGGGTGCCCCATCCATCGCGTTTTTTGCGATGGGTGGGATAGCATGAAGCTCCCTTGGCGTTCTCGGTGCCGGTCAACCAACATGGAAAAAAGTGCCCGGTATCTCGCTTTTGAGATCTGGGAGTGCCGGTAACAATCAATACACCGCTGGGTGCCCCATCCATCGCGTTTTTTGCGATGGGTGGGATAGCATGAAGCTCCCTTGGCGTTCTCGGTGCCGGTCAACCAACATGGAAAAAAGTGCCCGGTATCTCGCTTTTGAGATCTGGGAGTGCCGGTGGCAATCAATACACCGCACCCTCACCGCCGCCGGTCGAATGAAATTCCGCCCGCTCCCAGGCATGCAATCGCAATCAGTCCAAGCAACATGCAGAAGTCCGTTCGCCCCTCGTGCATCGCCGCCCAGAATCCCTGCTTGTGCATCATTGGCACTTTTGTAGTTGCAATCGCAACCCCAATATCGATCAGCAGCGGAACCGCCGCATAAACCGTCGCGACGCCAAGGATCAGCATCGTGCCGCACACAATCTCCACCACCCCCACAAACGGTCCCGTGAACTGCGGCGCCGGAATCCCAATCTTCGCGAACCGCCCCGCCCCCAGCGCAGACGGAAACAAAAACTTTTGGATCCCCTCTGAAAGAAACACCCAGCCCACAAGCAGGCGGAGCAACAGCAATCCCCAGCTCCCGCGCGCCCCCGATCCCGACGTGCCTGCCATTGATCCTCCCGCAAGAATCCGCCTGACCCTCGCCATCTCTGCGCAGCCAATCCTATTCTGTTCCCTGTTCCCTGTTCCCTGTTCCCTGCCTTTTTCACCGATCGTCCGTCTTCAGAATCGGCCCCAGCGACCCCGGATTATCCCCCGTTGCCGGATCAACCCGAAAGTCCCACACCGATTGATTGATGTCCGAAGCGGAAAGAATCTCAACCAGCGCATATTCGCCGATGCTCAGCTTCTGTTCAGGCTGTATGCGAAGCCAGTGCTTGCCCGGCATCACCTCCACCTTGGTAGGAACTACATTTTCATCCTGGGTTACAGTCCCCGTCGGACCTACGCGGACCCCGCCCACAATCCGCACCGCCCTCCGCTCATCCACGCGCACAATCGCAAATCCCGACTTGTCCGAGTGCGCGCCGTGCTTGGCGTTGTTCACCGCCTTCGCAGTGCTCGTATTCACGGTCACCGCGTGCGAAAGCACCGCCTCCTTGTCGTCGGTCACATTCAGTGATAAATAAATCGCCGGATCGTTGACATGCAGATGAACCTTCGCGTGTTCGCCCGCCAACTCCAGGCTCGCCTTTGAAGCCGCCAGCGGATTCAGCGCGCTCACACCGTGCCGCGTCTTCGCATTCATGTCCAGGTCGATGGCCGTAATCTCCACCAGCTCCGGCGTTCCTTGAAACGTGTCCAGCGCGAACACGCCGTCTTCATCCGGAAGTTCCAGCCCCTTGGCCACCTCGGGCATGCGCGCTTTCTGCAATTCGCGCTCGTCCGTCTCTTCCTTGTCGATCTCCGCCGCCTCTTTCATCGCCGGCGAAGGCTCCTCCCCGGTCGGCGTCTCATGATCCTTCTCCCACTTCGCCGTCGCATTCCAGTCCACCAGTTCGACGGGCATCTCCTCCCAGTCCCCGCGTTCCAGCGAGAGGTACTTCACCCGGTCCCCCGCAATCGTGTACTGCCGCACTAATTGGTAGGTGCCATCCTTCAAAATCAGCCGATGATTCTTTGCCAGCCCCGGCGCATCCGGCTTCATCACCAGCGGCGTCTGCTTCTTTCCACTTGAACTTGTCTGTGCCCCCGCAACTGCCGTCGCCACCAGAATGCTCGCCAGCAAAACATGCATTGCCCTCATAGCAGTCGTCATCCCGAGCGGTTCAAGTCGCCCATGCGAGTTACGTCCAAAGATGAACCCAGCCGGCAACGCTCTCTCAGAAAGAAGCTCCCGTGCCCCATCCATCGCGTTTTTTGCGATGGGTGGGATACGACCAAGCCCAACCCGCCCGTTCATCACGAGCGAAGCGCTTTTCAGCAGACCGCGGTCCCCAGCAACAGGGTCCCCGTCGCTGGGGCGAAGCGGAGTCGAAGGACCTGCCTTTCGCCCAGATAGTCCGCAGCCACCAGTCAAAGAGTTAACCAACCCGTTTCTGCCCCAGCGCATTGAAGCGAATTTGTTCATCGCACACAGTTTAGACGAACCCGCAAGACCGTGGTTGGCAGGCGTGCTGCCGCAATAGCCTGCAAAGCACGCAAGACCCCGCCGTAGAATGCCAACTCCTGACTTGCTGATTCACCCATCCCGCGCAATGCGGAAGCTGCCCCCCCACATCCCATCAGCCCGCCCTCCCCGTGGGACGCGAACAATTCTCTCCACTACCCGCCCAACCCTTTCATTAAAAATTACTTATCGAGCCTCCCCGCTCCCCCATCTCCTCCCCCGCCCGTTTTTCCACTTTCCTCCCACCCCCATCTCTGCCATACTTGATCGTGCCCACCAGGTACGTCCAATCACAACATTCCAATATTGAGGTTGCACCCATGTCGGCAAAGTATGTCTTTGTGACGGGCGGAGTCGTGTCCAGTTTAGGCAAGGGTCTCGCAGCGGCCTCCATCGGCTGCCTGCTTGAAAGCCGCGGCCTCCGCGTCAACATGATGAAGTTCGACCCCTACCTCAACGTCGATCCCGGAACCATGTCGCCCTTCCAGCACGGCGAGGTCTTTGTCACCGACGACGGCGCCGAAACCGACCTCGACCTGGGCCACTACGAGCGCTTCACCCACGCCCCGCTCTCCCGCGACAACAACCTCACCACCGGCCGCATCTACGAGCAGATCATCATGAAAGAGCGACGCGGCGACTACCTCGGCAAAACCGTCCAGGTCATCCCCCACGTCACCAACGAAATCAAGAACGCCATGCGCAAAGTCTCCGCCAACGGCGCCGACGTCACCATCGTCGAAATCGGCGGCACCGTCGGCGACATCGAATCGCTCCCCTTCCTCGAAGCCATCCGCCAGATGCGCCAGGAACTCGGCCGCGAAAACACTGTGCTTCGTCCACCTCACCCTCGTCCCCTTCATCGTCGCCGCGCAGGAGCTCAAGACCAAGCCCACCCAGCACTCCGTCAAGGAACTGCTCTCCATCGGCATTCAGGCCGACGTCCTCCTCTGCCGCTCCGACCGCCCCCTCCCCCGCGAAATGAAGCAGAAAATCGCCGCCTTCTGCAACGTCGAAGAGCGCGCCGTCATCGGCGCCACCACCGTCCCCTCCATCTACGAAGTCCCCCTCCGCTTCGCCGACGAAGGCCTCGACGCCCTCATCCTCAAGTACCTCCACAAGGAAGCCCCCGAAGCCGACCTCAGCAAGTGGAAAGACGTGGTCGACCGCTTCTATCACCCCAGAGACGAAGTCCACATCGCCATCGTCGGCAAGTATGTCGAGTACGAAGACAGCTACAAATCCCTTAAGGAAGCGCTAACTCACGGCGCCCTCTCCAAGAACCTCAAGCTCAAAGTCACCTGGCTCGAAGCCGAAGGCCTCGAATCGAAATCTCCAGAAGACCGCGATTACGAGTCACAGCTAGAAGGCTTCGACGGCATCCTCGTCCCCGGCGGCTTCGGCAAGCGCGGCATCGAAGGCATGCTGAACGCCATCCGCTACGCCCGCGAAAAGCAGGTCCCCTACTTCGGAATCTGCCTCGGCATGCAGACCGCCTGCATCGAATTCGCCCGCAACGTTTGCGGCCTCAAAGACGCCAACTCCAGCGAGTTCGACCCCGCCACTCAGCACCGCATCATCTACAAACTTCGCGAGCTGCTCGGCGTTGAAGAGATGGGCGGCACCATGCGTCTCGGCGCCTGGACCTGCATCCTCCAGGAAGACTCCCTCGCCGCCAAAGCCTACGCCGGCGCGACAGAAATCAGCGAGCGCCACCGCCACCGCTACGAGTTCAACCGCGAGTACGAAGCCCTCCTGACCGGCGGCGGCCTGCGTTTCAGCGGCACCACCCCGGACGCAACTTATGTCGAAATCGTCGAGATCCCCGGACACCCCTTCTTCCTCGGCTGCCAGTTCCACCCCGAATTCAAATCCAAGCCCCTCGAGCCCCACCCCCTCTTCCGCGAATTCATCACCGCCAGCTACAAAAACCGCGCCTCCCGCCTACGATCCGAAGCATCTCTAGTCGAGCACGTGATTCAATAGCCTCAGCAAAACCCGTAATCCTGACCAGCATGACTCGCATGGCGAGTTACGCCCAGAGACGAACAAATCCGGTATCGCCAACTAAAAAAGAATCTGGGTGCCCCATCCATGCGACGTTTTTCTGTCGCATGGGTGGGATACCACGAAGCTCATCTCACCCGCTCCTCCCCGCCTTTGGCGGGTGGGTGGGTGGCCTCGGTCTCGACGCCCTAAAAACCACACCGAGGGTGCCCCCAGGTCCCTCGCATTTGGGGACCGGGGAGACTCCGGACTTCAACTAGCAAAGCTCTCGGTCAAGCAGGGTCGGTACCGGCAAACACCCATTCCCCCAGAAGCTCTTCTCAATTCCTGCCGAACCCCGAACGCCCACGCAACCTGCCAGGCTTAGAAGCACGCGACCGCCCTTGCAGAAAATTAAGCCCCCAAGGCGCAGAATCGAGATATGAGAACCCTGACCTTTCATCGCTCTGCCATCCAGATTTCCGCCGAATCCGGCCCTCAAAAATGAACGGCCGGGGACAACCCTGACATTTTAGACCGGGCACATACCTGACAGTTTTTCATTCTCAGGGAGTTTTTGTTGTTGTTTTTGTTGTTGTTTTTGCTCTTGTTTTTGTTTTTCCGTTTCCGGGGCAGCTGCCCCGGAAACGGAACGCGTCGTCTGTCCGTCTTTGCTGGCTGGCAAGCGGTAGGTTTTTCCAGTCCTTTCTTCAAACAGCGCCAGCGGTACATGGGCAAAGTAGACCGTGTAGCATCCGTCGTCAAACGGCAGCAGGCCGACTCGCTCGCCCCACAGCACCTCACTGAGGAACACATCGTGCTTCTTCCAGCGGAAATGACCGTGGCTCTTGACCGTGCGCACCAGCATGGTGTCGGGATACTCGAGCTCCGGCAACCGCTCCGGATAGGCCCGCGGCGAGGGCTCATAGACGCTGGCCGGGGTCTGCATGCCCAGCGCCTCGTGCGGCCGCACCTGGTTGTAATCGTGGCGAAACCGGTCCAGCTCCCGTTGCTGGCCGCGCCAGTCCTGCGGCCGGCCGCACTCCAGCTTCAGCGTGCGATGCATGCGCTCGTGGCGCCCGTTCTGCTCCGGATGTCCGGCCTGGATGCGCTCCGGCACGATGCCCAGCTTGATCCACCACACCGCCAGCCGCGACAACCCGCCGACGGCCGAAGAGGCAAACGGCGGCCCGTTGTCGGTGCGCATCGCCTCGGGCAGTCCATACTCGCGGAAGGCCGCCTCGAAGATGGCCCGCACCCGTTCCGTGTCGGTCTTCTCCACCGCCTGCGAGCGCAGCAGGTAGCGGCTGCAGGCGTCGGTGATGGTCAGCGGATCGATGCGCGTCCCATCGCCGGTCCTGAACCAGCCCTTGAAGTCGGCGCACCACACCCGGTTCGACTCCACCGCATGCTGCCAGCGGCTGCGTGTAGGGCTCGGTCCGGCGCCGCTTCTTGCGCGCCACCACCAGCCCGGCGCGCTTCACGATCTCGCCCACCGTGCTGGTCGCCGGCCAACCGCGCCCCGGCTGGTCCCGCTCCAGAATCCGCTTCAGCTTCCGCGGTCCCCAGCGCATGTGCGCCTGGCGCAGACTCCAGCACCGCCCCCTCGATCGCTACCGCCGTCTGGTTGGGATGACGCTGCGGAGCCCGGTTCAACTCCACCAGACCCTCCAGCCCGGACTGCCGGTAACGGCGAAGCCAGACATAGCCGGTCTCGCGGCAGATCCCAAGCCGATCACACAGCGCCTTCATCGACTCCTCATCCCGCTCATACTCAAAGACAAAGCGCAACTTCTCGTCCATCACACTGCTCGCTTTCCAGCCCATCTCGACGTTCTAACCAACGTCCATAGACTTGTGCAGTGTCAGGTATGTCCCCGGTTCAATCTGTCAGGTATGTCCCCGGTCCGTACCAAAAGGCCCCCCCCCGTACCCCCTCCCCAAAACCGCCCCATTTCCAGGGCACAGCCCAATGGAACTACCCCATAATGAGCCGTTTGTAAATGCTACATATTTACGAATCAGTAAACCGTAACCCCGAATTTCACCCCGTTTTGAGGCATTTTCGGCCACTTCAAACGCCTTCTTGCCCATTTTGAGCCCCATAAACGACCTACCCGCAAAGTGGTAACCAGAGTGTGTCGTCCGCTATTGACAACGCCTTGCACCGGGTCTACTGTCTATAAGTTTTGTGATCGAGGAACCAACGCCATGGCATATTTTCAGTTACAACCCGCGGAAATGGACTTGCAGCAACTTGCAGAAAAATATTGGCACGAAGCCGGAGAAAGAGAACGCCAACTTGAAGCAGCCGCCTATGAAGCCGGAGAGGCAATTCGCAACGGCGAGCACACCCTTCCCAACCTCGAAACCATCGTCCGCTGGAAATCCGAGCGAATGGTTCACTACCTGATCGGCAACAGCAGCGAGAACATCCGCACAGCCCTTGCCGTGGCCGCCTCGCCGCACACTTCGCCCGAGAGTGCCGTTAACGCACTGGTCGCCCTGCGCGGAGTCGACATCTCCATCGCCTCAGCGATCCTGGCCACCATCTACCCCGAGCGCTTCGCCGTGCTGGACTTCCGTGCCCTCGAGGCAATGGGGCACGCCCGCCACGACGTCCGCTTCTACGTCGAATACAACGCCGCCCTCTCGCGCCTTGCCGAGTGTGGAGTAGTCAAGCCTCAGGGCGATCTCCCCGCCCCCACCGCCCTGCACGCCCTCGAGCGCGCACTCTGGCAATGGTCGCGCGTTCATGCAGAGGAGCTGGCGCCGCACTAACGCAGGCACGGCGCCGACCGCGCCCGGCAGGGTAAAATCGCCTTCGTGAGCAACTCGTTCGAAATCGGGCCGGTCGCAAGTCGGCGCCGGCCGGCTCTTTCTCATCGCCGGCCCCTGCGTCATCGAGAGCGAAACCCACGTCCGCTTCCTGGCCGACACCCTGCAGCGCATCGCCGCCGACCTCAACGTCCCCCTAATCTTCAAGGCCAGCTACGACAAGGCCAACCGCACCAGCGTCAAAAGTTTTCGCGGCCCCGGCCTCGTCGAAGGCGTCCGCATCCTCGGCCGCCTCGCCCGCGAGACCGGTCTTCCCGTCCTGACCGACGTCCATGAGCCCGCGCATTGCGAAATCGCCGCCGAAGCGGTCGACGTCCTCCAGATCCCCGCATTCCTCTGCCGTCAAACCGACCTCCTCGTAGCCGCAGGCAAAACCGGCCGCGCCATCAACATCAAGAAAGGTCAGTTCGTCGCGCCTTGGGACATGGCGCACCCCGTCGAAAAACTCCGCTCCACCGGCAACGATCGCGTATTTCTCACCGAGCGCGGCTCGACCTTCGGCTACAACAATCTTGTCGTGGATTTCCGCTCGCTCCCCGTGATGCGTGCCCTGGCCCCGGTCGTCTTTGACGGCACCCATTCCGTCCAGCAGCCCTCGGCCGCCAACGGCGTCAGCGGCGGCCAGCCGGAGTTCATTCCGCTCCTGGCCCGTGCCGCGGTAGCGGCTGGCGTCGACGGCCTGTTTCTCGAAGTCCACGACGATCCCGCCAACGCCAAATCCGATGGAGCCAATGCCCTCGATCTCAAGCTCCTCGCCCCGCTCCTCGAGAAGCTTCTCGCCATCCAAAAAGCCGCGGCCCATTAAGTCTGAGCCATCACCACTCCGTCGAAGCAACCAGCACCGGCGGCCCGGCCTTGCCGTCGATCACCTCGGTCTTGACCACCATCTCCAGATTCTTGTTCTCCCAACCCACCGGTGCCTGCTTCGCAATCTGCTCAAGGTACATCGGCGTCGAGACGAATGCGCTCGCGGCCTCGGTCCCATAAGGCCCTATCCCCGCGATCACCATCACCGGTCCCTCGGTCGTCGGATCGTGATACCGTGCCACAATCGCATAATCCACGGCGATCGTTGTGTACGGCTTCGAGAAATCAATCATCCAGTCCCTACTCTGTGGATTCCTTGCGTCCCGAATCTGCGCCATCGGCCCCGGCCTGAAATAAAACCTCAGCGGACCAACCAGCCGCATCGTCCAGATATTGTTCGTAGCGCCCACCAGGATCAACGTCCGTGAGTGAAGGTCCGTCAAACTCGTCTCTGTGTCTTCCTTGATCTCGTACGTGCTCCCGTGCTGCCTCAGAACACCCGCAAGGTTCGCCAGTGCGGTTGCAATCGCAAATGAAACGTGATGATACGGCCCCGTCATGTGATCCAGAAAGCTCGTATCCGCCGCCTCGGGGAGGATCTTGTTCCCGCTGTGGCCCGTTCCCACCACAAACAGAATCGGCCCCGCCGACTTGCCCATAGGCGCCCACAATTTGTCGCTGACGGTAGGTTTTGGTGAATTGAAACTCCGATACGCAAACGTCCCTGCGATCCCCGCCGCTAAAACCAGCACAGCCAGAATAGCCACAACCACTCGATTGCGGTGCAATCTCAAATCCAGCAGCCGGCTCGGAGCAGCCGCTCTCTCGTTTTCAACTCCCGCCTGCGCTTCTTCCAAGCTTCGCAGCCGGAACTCCGGCACATACGAGCCCAGCGGCATTTCAATCTGCAAACGTGAGCCGCTTCCGTTCTCGTGGTAATACTGGGCGATCCGTTTTCTTACCTCGCTGGCGCTGAATCGCACCACGGGATCGGCGCTGGTGTCGTAATCGGGGTCGCGTCCAAAAACCTCAACCCCCAGCGTGCGCTCCTTCAAGCCGCTCGATTGGCCGTCAAGCGCCGCGCCAACCACGTACTTCAGCATCGCCGGATACCGCTTGCTGCCCCGAAAGTGATAACTGGCCAGAATCGCATCCAGCTCTTTCATCACCAGCTCGCGGTCTTCGGCGGAACTAGGCGCCCAGCGCTCCGGAGGGTGGACACTCGTAGACATTTATATAGACTTCATTACCCCGTCGGGACGTAGCATACACCCCTGCAGTGAAACTTGTCACGGTCGATTTCGAGCCGCGCGTCCTCCCGGAGCAACCCAAAATCTACACCTTGCCGAAGCCTATAATATGTTTATTTTCAAAACTATACGATCATAGCCCGTTTCTAAATTCTCCGTAACATACGGTATCAGCCTTGCGCGGATCTCTAATCAGGTCAAGAATGCCACCGATTTCAGAATCTCTCACGTCCGGCGATCTGCAGGCTCTGAACAAGAGCGGGGGATGAGTGTGCCCCATGTCCTTTGCCGAATTGTTGGAAGATTTCAAATCGTCTTTGCGACTCGCCGGCCTCCTTTGCCTCCGCCAGAACTCAGTGGCTGAGATCGGGAATTCGGCATTCGCAATAACAAAGCGCAATCTTCCCAACGGAAGATGATCTACGTCTCGCGCCCCATCGTCATTGACAGGGTGTGCAACTCGTCCTAGGGTTTGTACGGCATTGAACAGCGAATCGTTGAATGCTTTGAACTCGACTTAGCCAGGAGGCTCCAGAATGACGCTACAAAAATTGATGAGGCCCGTCATCGGGTCCATATTCGCTCTGCTCGTGCTTGGATTTTCCAACGCACTGCTCGGCCAGGCCGTGAACGGCACCCTGCTCGGCACCGTGACTGACTCCACCGGAGCGGCCATCGCCAATGCACAGGTAACCGCCACACTCACTTCCACCGGCGCAATTCACCAGTCCACCACCAACGGAAGCGGAAACTACACCTTCCCGGACATGCAGCCCGGCCTCTACACCATCACCATCGATGCCAAAGGGTTCAAGAAGGCCGAGCAGCAGAACATCAACCTGCTCGCCGACACTTCGCCCCGCGTCGACATTACCCTTCAGCCCGGCAATGTCTCTGAGACCGTTGTCGTCACCACGGCGCCACCGGTTCTCCAAACCGACCGCGCCGACATCAGCACCAAGATCGAAGCGGCCACAGTCATGGAGTTGCCGCTCACCACCAATCGCAACTACCAGTCGCTTCTCAACCTCGTTCCCGGCGTCGCGCCTGCGGTCTTCCAGCACTCGCAGTTCTTCAATGCTTCTGACTCGCTGCAGACTGAAGCCAACGGCATGCCCCGCGTCAGCAACCTCTACCAGATCGAAGGCATCGACGACGACGAGCGCACCGGCCTTCTCCAAATCCTCATTCCCCCGGCCGAGGCCATTCAGTCCGTCGACATCTCCACCAATAACTATGAAGCCGAACTAGGCCGCTCCGTCGGCGCCATCACCAACGTCACCCTCAAGTCCGGAACCAGCCAGTTCCATGGTTCCGCCTTCGAGTTCATTCAGAACAACGCCGTCAACGCCCGCTCCTACTTCGCCGGGCCGCTCGGCCACCTTTCCTACAACTACTTCGGTGGCAGCGTCGGCGGGCCCATCCTTAAAGACAAGCTCTTCTTCTTTGGCGACTACCTCCGCACCACGACCACGAGAACGTTAGCAGCACATTTACAATTCCCGATGCCCGCTATTACACCGCCAACAGCAGCGGCATGATCGATCTCAGCGCCGCCCTCGTCGGAACTAAGGGGCAAATCTACGATCCCTCCACCGGCGACGGCTCTGCCGCGCATCCGCGTACACCATTCGTCAACAACCAGCTTCCATTCAACAAGGTCAATCCGGTCTCGCTTGCCATCCTCCAGGACCTGAACGCGGCGGCTGCAAAATATGGCAAGCTCGACAGCACCAAGCCTCTCTCTGCCCCACCAACAACTACACCACCAATCTGCCCTTCTCCAAGAAGTCCAATAGCTACGACGTGAAGATCGACTACACCCCCACGGAGAAAAACCACCTCAGCGGCCGGTTCAGTTATCAAAACAACTCCATCTTCCAGGCGCCTGCATTCGGTAACTTCCTGGGCGGTCCTCAAGGTGGCGGATTTGAAGCCAACGGCACCCAGAACACCTACAGCACCGGCGGTAACTGGGATCATGTCTTCTCGCCCAGCTTCTTCACCGAAGCGCGCATCGGCGTAGCCCATCTGCGCAACGCTGCCAACCCCAACGATTTCGGATCCAACGATGCAACCACTCTCGGCATCCCCGGCGTCAACATCTCCGGACAGTCGTTCACTTCCGGCCAGGCGGCGGTCACCATCAACGACGGCTTCTCCAGCCCGTTGATTGGCTACTCCGCTTCTGTGCCGTGGATCAGGGCAGAATCCAACATCGACATGGTCAATAGCTGGACCAAGGTCATGGGCAACCACACCATCAAGTGGGGCGTCGATCTTCGCCGCGTGCGCGACGATCTTCTCCAGGACCAGACCTTCAGCCCCCGCGGTGCTTTCACGTTCTCGGCTAACCAGACATCCAGCACCGGCGGAAGCACCAACGCGGTCAACGATATCGCCAGCTTCCTCCTCGATCAGCCCAGCCAGACGGGCCGCGACCTCAACACCTTCTTCCCTTGCTACCGTCAGTGGTGGTTCTTCGCCTTCGGCGCCGACAAGTGGCAGGCAACGCCCAAACTGACCGTCGATCTCGGCCTGCGCTGGGAGTTCTATCCCCCCGCAACCCCAAGGATCGCGGGCGGCTTCTCTAACTACAATCCAACCAATAACACCATCGTCCTGGCTGGCCTCGGCTCCAACCCTTCCAACCTCGGCATGGTCACCAAGTACGACTACTTCGCCCCGCGCACCGGATTTTCCTACCGCCTCACCGATGCCACAGTTATTCGCGGCGGATTCGGCATCAGCTTTATTCCGTTTACAGATAACACCTACGCCTACAACTATCCAATCCGCGCCAACAACAGCTATCAGCCTGCGGGTGGTTCGGCATACACCCCAGCCGTTCTTGCTGATGGCGTCACAACAGCTTCCTTCCAGGCCGGCTTCCCGGCGCCGGTTCCGGTTGCAATTCCGTCCAACGGAATCATCGCGGCCAGCACCCCCGCCCTCATCAGCCAGGTCTATACCTACATTCCTTCCACGTTCAGAAACTCCTATGCGGAGGCTTGGAACCTGGCCGTGCAGCAGGCCCTGGGCAGCAACTTCTCGATCCAGGTCGCCTATGTGGGCAACCACGGCTCGCGTATGAATCTCTCGCAGAACATCAACCTGCCCTCCACCTATGGCGGCGGCAACGCCTCCCTACCGGAAAATTCCACGACCTTCACCGGCGGGGCAACTGGGCGCACCGCTGCAACCAACGAATACTTCCTCGGCGCTTCGTCAAACTACAATTCCCTCCAGGCCCAGCTCACCAAGCGCTATTCAAGCGGCCTCACCTTTACCTCGGCCTTCACATGGGGCAAGGAGCTTGACTACGCCACCGGCGGAGACGACAACGGTGGTGCGATCTTCTTCATTAACTTCCGCAGAAACTATGCTCCCGGTGACTTCGACCGCGCCAAGAACTTCGAACAGACCGTCAACTACGAGCTGCCCGCCGGCCGCGGTCATGCTCATTTCAACTCCGGCATTGGAGATGCAGCCTTGGGTGGATGGCGAATCACCGGGATCGTCTCCATGGTCTCCGGCCTGCCGTTTTCGGTCTATGCAAACGGTGGCACTCTGAATACGCCGGGAACGGCCCAACTCGCAAATATCAGCGGCGGTCTGAAGGTGCTTCACCACATCGGGGCAGGCAAGCAGTGGCTCGACCCAACCTCGTTCTCTCAACCCACCGGCTGCCCCGGATCAACAACACCCTGCCCCGCCCCCGGCCTCGGCAATACCGGCAGAAACCAGTTCCGTGGCCCCGGCTACATCCAGGACAACGTCTCGCTCGCAAAGAAATTCACCATCTATCGCGAGCTTAACCTTGAAACCCGCATTGATGTTGTCCAGCTCAGCAACTCGCCACAGTTCGCCCTTCCCAACAGCGGAAGCGGTAACATCATGACCTCCTCCAACTTCGGCCAGATCACCGGCACCTTGGGCAGCGGTCAGGGCACTGTGAACGGTATCGGAGGCGGCCGCTCTCTGCAAGGTTCCGTCAAGTTCCAGTTCTAAGCAGCTCCACCGGAACCATCAATGCCGGCCACCGCAATCCGCGGTGGCCGGCTTTTTCTGCACCCAGTTCAGTCGTGCCGCAGATGCAACCAAATCAGCTTGGGCTTCAGCCTCCGGAGGAAATGTTTCTGCCCCCATGCCATCAGGAGCAGCTCTATTCACATAGTGAGTTAACTCCAGAGAGAAACCCATCCAGCATCGCCCCTCAAAAAAGAAGCGGGTGCCCCATCCATCGCGCTTTTTTGCGATGGGTGGGATCCGATGAAGCCAATCTCGCCAACTCATCAGGAAGTCCCCAAAACCTCGATCGGGGACTGGCCAGCGTCCACCCAGCATTGCTGAAAATTACCGTTGCTTCCCGCACAATGAAGGTATGCGCTCCCACCAGGCTTTCGGAAATTCTCTCGGCTCAACCTGTCAGGGATGTGACCGGTCCGTACCCCCGGTCCGTACCCCCCTACCCCCCCTCCAAACCGGGTGTTTTTCCGGGGCCTCATGGCGGCAAGCCATTAATAATGAGCAAGATGTAAAATATACCTATTGTCGAAGCAGTAAACAGAGAGGCCGGTTTTTAGCCCATTTTTGCCCAGTTTTGAGCGCTCTTAGCCAATTGGAACTGCGCTATGGACCGCCACAATTGGGATCGGCAGTCACAGCCTTTCCGTCCAGCGCAAAGCAGGCTGCTCCGCTCGTGTCAGTCCGGAACGTCCGCACCCGCGCCTTTTGCAACTCCTCCAGGATCTCCTGCTTCGGGTGCCCGTAACGGTTGCGCAAACCGCAGGAGATCACTGCCCACTGCGGCGCCACGCGCGCCAGGAACTCGGGGGTAGTAGACGTGAGGCTGCCATGATGACCCACCTTCAGCAGCGTGCTCTCGATTCCCGGCTCCGCCAGCATCGCGTCTTCTACGGGTGCTTCGGCATCGCCCTCCAGCAGCACTGAAGTCGCACCATAAGCCACATGCAGCACCAGCGAGTCGTTGTTCGTCGGCGCAGGCCCCGGCACGTAATTGCGGAACGGCGCCAGAACATTCACCTTCGCCGAACCGAAGGAGAACGCGTCCCCCGCGCGCATTGACCGAAGGCGGACGTGCAGACTGGCAGCTTCCGCGAGCAGTGCGTTGTAGTCCCCAAAGCGCGGATTGTTTCCCACCCACAGCTCATCGGGATGGAAGTTGCGCAGCACCGATGGCAATCCGCCCATGTGATCCGAATGCGCGTGGCTGAGGGCAACCGCATCCAGATGCCGTATGCCGCGCGACCACAGAGCCGGAGACACGACCTCCTCACCGATGTCGTAGTCCTGAGGCGCCTGGTTCGGTCCGCCCCCGAAGCCGCCACCGTCCACCAGCAGCGTCTTGCCGTCCGGAGTGACCAGCAGCAGCGAGTCCCCTTGACCCACGTCGATAGCCTCTACCAGCAGTGCATTGCGAGGGTGCTCTATGGGACGCGGCGCTACCGCGACCACCCCCGCAGTCAGCACCGCAACCCCGGCCAGCCGCCGCTGCCATCGGCTCCCGCTCCTCACGCTGCGCTGGGCAAGCACCACCGCCGCCACAAACAGCCCGTAGAACGCCGCCACTTGCCACCCTGCCGGGGAGGAAATTCGAAAATCCCCGCCACCCAAACACCCGCACGAGCCCCACCCCGAGGTGCAATACCAAGGCCACAATCATGGCCGGGACCATTGCCGCCGGAGACCACGCAAGCAGCAACAAAGTGAGCAACGCGGCCGGTATAAGCACTCCAAGCAGCGGTAGGATGAACAAATTTACCGGCAACGCAAAAATAGTAATGCGGTGAAAATTGACTGCCATCGGCAGCGTCATCGCCAATTCCACAACACACGAAACGACCAGCAATTCAGCAACTCTAAAAAAAGAACGAATAGTCCACGGAAAAATCTTCCAAGCGAGCCGTTCACCCCCTGCTTCATTCATGCGGGTCGCAGCCATTCGCAGCAGTACACGATATTGCGCTACTTTAGGCGCCAGCTTCAAGTCTAGCGCTATCAATCGCAGATCGCGCGTGGCCTTCAGATATGGATGGACGGTTCCCTGAAGAAGTGGCGCGGCAACTCCGGCAATCGCAATGACGGCAAGGAGCGTCATCTGCAAGCTCGAGTCGAACAAGCTGCGCGGGCTCGCGGCGAGCAGACACAACGAGGCAAAGCCGATGGTGTTCATTGGGCTTCTTTCCCGGAAGATAAGCCGGCCTAGCAGGTAAAGGGTGACCATCCAAAATGAACGCTGTACAGGCGTAGCAAAGCCCGTGAAAAACGCATAGGCGAAGGAGGCAAAGATAGTGATGAATATCGCCGGGACGCGAGGCGTGTGTAAACGCCGGGTTATCCAGAATGTGCAGGCGGCCACAATGGCAAGATGGAAGCCCGAGACCACCAGCATGTGAAAAGAACCCGTTCGCTCAAAGCCGACGCGCAGAGAATGTGTTAGGTACGTCCTGTCGCCCGCGACCATTGCGGCCAACATGATTGCATCATCCGAAGTCAGGCTCAACGGCACGGGCAGGGAGTGCATGGCTGCTGGCAGCGCCAGCAGGCGGGCGGTGGTGGCGTGTTGCAGGACCTTGGCGCGGCAGGCCAGAGAGTTGCTCTCACGTTCGATCCGTTCAAGTCGATCTACATGCTCAAGGTCTACGCCAGCCGTTGAAGTAACACCCTGATCCAGGAGAAAATCCTCGCGACTCCAGACCCCTTGATCGTGAAATGTTTCAGGCGGGAGCAGGCGAACAATTGCACGCACGCGCTCCCCGCATAGGAATGGCTTCGAGGCAGCGATGGCAGACTCACCTTCTGGCCAGCGCACCGTGAGCCGAACGCCGCCTGGGATAGCGACCTGTTCATCCTCCAGATCGGTTACCATTTCTAGGCTTGAGACGCGCAGGTCGATTCGTTGCGTTCGATGCGTCTCCGACGTCGAAGCGGGTGCCCCGTCGTCGGTCAGATTCTGGTCCGTCTCGTCGCGGACTGCTCCTGCATCCACGACAGTCCCCTCCACCGTGCGGAGAAGTCCGTCGGAGAGTGAAGCGAGGGCAGGTGCAGGCGCCGGATGTGGCTCCATAAAAGCGCACCAGGCGCCCAGTAAGCACCACAAGATCGCAAGGGGCAACCAGGCGATGCGCCGGGCGCGTATGGCCGCCACGCCGCACAGAACTGCTACCAAGACCAGGGCGGCCAGCACAAAGCATGTTCGTAACCAAAGCCAGTGCGCGATGGCGACTCCAACTGCAAACAGCCACGCAGCATGAAACAAAGGCACGTCGCTTAAGCTGTTGGCAGTGCACCCGTTAATGGGAGATTCAAACTGCATTGCGCAAAAGGATAGACAAATCTATGAGGTTCAAGGCTATCAGTATCGGTGCAATTGGACCACTGTCTCAAGATGGTATGTGTGGGGAAACAGATCGGCGAGGGTTAGATTTTCGATCGCGTAGCCGGAAGCGATAAGCGCACGCAGGTCGCGGGCCAAGGTTGCGGGATCGCAGGAGACATATATCAACCCGGGCGTCGCGATCTCGGCGAGAAATTTTACAATTGCACCACCGAGACCGGTGCGGGGCGGGTCTACGACGATAAGGTCCGGCCGCTCCGTCTCGGTGCTTCGGCGCAAAAAGTCGACGGTTAAGGCTTTCACGGCGAAGCCGGTGGTGCCGCGCAGATTCTTTTCGAGTGCAACTACTGCGGCCGGAGCGGACTCAACGGCAACCACCTGGGAAAAGCTGGCAGTGAGTTTTCGCGCGAAAAGGCCAACGCCGGCGAAGAGGTCCCACGCGAGCTTGCCACGTTGGCCCTCGGTGACAAACTCGACCAGTCTATCGACGAGCCAACGATTCACCTGGAAAAACGCGCCATGGTCGACGCGATAGTCGAATCCGGTGGCTCGATAAACGAGAGATGGCTCGCCCCATTGAGTGATAGTGCGCGGCGATTGGACTGGCGTGCGCACTCCGTTTGGTTCTTTTACAGCAAGCTCAATACCTTTGAGAGCCGGGATTTGTCTGGCGATTACGCCGGCGAAATCCTCAAAGCGCTCCCTGTCGCTGCGGCTCTCCGAAGCGCTTGGGATGAAGACACTGGCAAGAAGTGAAGTTTCCGCGGCGTTGCAGAAGAGTGAGATCTCTGCAGGACGTAACATGGAAGAGGGTTGCCGGGCAGCTTCCGCGAAGGCTTTTGCTGCTGTGATCAATAAAGGCGCCGCAATTGGGCACTCAGCGATCGGGAATACAGAATGAGATCGGCGCCCGCGGTACCCAGGATTTCCCTGGGCATCAAAGGCGAGGCGTATGCGATTGCGATAAGCCCACGATTGCGTCTCATCCGCAACAGTGAGCAATGAAATCTCTTCAGGCGCGCGAACACCTCCGCGTTCCAGAGTCTCGCGGAGGGTTGCTTTCTTGAAGGCAAGCTGAGTCTCGTAGCCGGCGTGCTGATAGTGGCATCCGCCGCACGTGCCAAAGTGCCGGCAGAAAGGTGCGATGCGTTCAGGAGCCTCAGCGACAATCTCATCCACTTCTCCGATCGCGTAGCCCCTCTTCTCCTCGGTGATGCGTACACGTACATCTTCGCCAGGCAAAGTGAGAGGGACAAAAACAGCCTTGCCTTCAACACGGCCCATGAACGCGCCGCCGTAAATCGGCTTTTCGATCCGGACGAAGCGCTCGATTTCGTCAGGCTGATGCGGTGCGGACCGGGGCTGTTCGGGCCGCGGCTCGATCCGTTTCTGCGATGTCGATGATGTTGGCGGTCGCTTCATTGCTGACTCATGTAAAAAAGGCTCAGGCGCGGAAGGCTGTAGTGCACCAGTAACTGCTTCTGGACAAACTGGTTTTCAACCTGCCGCAGTTGCACGACGCCCATGCGGCTGCGGTAAGGCGATAGTTCACGCGCCGCGTGTTCTTTGAGGCCAACCAGCAAATCCTCGGGCGCGGCTGCCCGGAGAGCAGCAAACAACTTTTCTTCAAGCACGGTGAGTGAGCGCTCCAGTGCCTCGAGATCAACGTGCGCAGCGCTTTCTCCAGCTTTCTCCACTATTGCAGCCCGCACCTCGGCGGCTAACTCGCTGAGTCTCGCCGCGGTTGCGGCACATGCTTCTGGAGCAACCTCGGCGGCATCCAAAGCGGTTGCTGCTGCCTCAAGATGGGCGGCGATGCGCTCGTGTTCGAATCCCGATTCGTTCGGAGCACTTGCCGTTGCGAAGGTTCCCGCCGAGGCTTCGTTCAACTCCATTGCGGCTTCCATCACTGCTTGCGCACACCAGGCCAGTCCGTTGATTCGACGCATCCGCGCTCGCTTCTGGCGCGCCTCGTACTTGTCAAAGGCAGCGTCGATGCCGCGGAGCGCGGCTTCCAGCGGAATGCCGGCTTCGTGCCATGTCTCGATCAACGCCCAGTCGAGCGTGGAGAGCAGCAGCAGCGATCCGCGCCGCTGCTGAAAGCGCTCTTCGATCTCGGTGAAGTAGTTGAAGTAGTTCAGCACGGCACGGCCTCAGTGCGCGCGGCTTCGCTGGCGGGCAACGCGATTGCGCTCAAAGAGAATCCGCAAGCCATCGATGGTAAGCCATTCGTCGATCTCGTGAATGAAGCGGGAATCTTCGGAGATCATGCGTGCTAGTCCGCCGGTGGCGATGATACGAGGCTGTGCACCCAGTTCGGCGATAATGCGTTCCAGGATTCCGTCGACCAACCCGATGTAGCCGAAATATAAACCGCTTTGCAGGTGGCCCACAGTGTTGGTGCCGATGACCTTGGCAGGGCGCTTGATGTCCACTCGGCTGAGCCGCGCGGCGCGGTTGAACAGTGCGTCGGCACTGAGTCCCAGTCCTGGCGCAATGGCGCCTCCCATGTATTCGCCGCGCGCCGAAATGACTTCAAACTTGGTAGCCGTGCCGAAGTCGACCACGACGCACGGGCCTCCGTAACGTTCAAAGGCCGCGATGGAATCGGCAAGGCGGTCCGCACCCAGTTCAGTGGGGTTGTCGATCAGCATCGGCATGCCCGTCTTGATGCCCGGCTCCACAAACATCGGCTCAATGTGAAAATAGCTTTCGCAAACCTGACGCAGCGTTGAATCAACCGGCGGCACGACCGAGGCGATGATAATGTGCGTAACCTGGCTCGGAGCCATGCCGTGCATCTCGAAGAGATTCACAAAGAAGACCCCATACTCGTCCACGGTCTGGGTGCGGTGGGTGGTGACGCGCCAGTGTGCCGCCAACTCTGGATTTTCGCCGTCAAGCCGGTAAAGGCCCAGCACCGTATTGGTATTGCCGACATCGAGAGCTAGCAGCATCGTCTTTCCAGTCCAAGTCTCTCAGTTCGATTTGGCGGCACGGATGCCGCCGGTTTGCACTGTCACTATTCCGGTTTCGGTGCGCACCTGCAGAAATCCGTGATTATTCAGGCCGGCCGTTACGCCACTGCATGACTGCGGACCATGCACCTCAACCCATCTACCGCGAATCCATGTTGAAGCCAACTCAACGCGATCCGGAATCGACCTTGCAGCCCCCGGATTGGCCAGTATGAGCGTCTCTTGCTCCAGCGATTTTAGCAGGGAGACGAGCAGGGGTTGGCGGGAAATCCTATCGTTCGCCTCCAAATCCAGTGAAGTAGCCGGCGTGCTCAGGCCGGGATTGAAGCTCGCGCTGATGCACGTTGATGCCGATGCCCACGACGGCAAACGAAATCGTGCTGCCTTCAGTGTGTGCCTCGACAAGGATGCCGCCTGCCTTCCGTGGGCCGATAAGCAAATCGTTCGGCCAGCGCAGATCGACTTCGAGTTTGCAGGTGACGCGAATGGCCTCGGCGGCGGCAAGCCCGGCGGCCAATGGCAACAGCGCCAACTGGGTTGCCGGAATCCGCGGTCGCAGCAATATGCTGACATATAGCCCCTCACCCGCGGCTGAGTGCCACACGTGATCGCCGCGGCCCCGGCCGGCCCGCTGCTCGTCGGCAAAGTAAACGGAGCCGTGCGCGGCGCGGCTGCGGGCTGCTGCGAGAGCATCGTTGTTGGTTGAACTGGTGGCGGGAGAGAAGTGCAATTTCCCCGCAAAGATTGTCTCAGCGAGTGCGATATTGAGCGCAGCCAAATCGTACATTCGCCGACTCACTCCGCCGTAATGGTCATGGAGATGTCGGCGGCTTTGGCCGAGTGGGTTAGCGCGCCAACGCTAATAAAATCCACGCCGGCCTCTGCGTAGGCATGGATATTCTCAAGAACGATGCCGCCGCTGGCCTCGGTAGGGATCCAGCGTGCGTCCCGTCCAGCCTCAGGTTGCCCCCCGATCTCCTTCCGGATGCGGTCGACGGCGAGCCTGACTTCTTTTACTGTCATGTTGTCGAGCAGGAGGGCTTCGGCCCCATAGGCGAGTGCCTCTTCCAGTTCTTGCGGTGTACGCACTTCCACCTGCACGCGCTGGCCAGGCTTGCGCAGTTTGAGCGCGCGCGGCAAGACCTTTGAAATGCCGCCGCCGAGCGAAATGTGGTTATTTTTGATCAGGATGCCGGAAGCCAGGTCGATGCGGTGATTGGCTCCCCCGCCGCATAGGACCGCATACTTATCGAGCATTCTCAAACCGGGCACGGTCTTGCGCGTATCGAGTACGTGGGCGCGGGTTCCTTGAATTGCGTCGGCGTATTTGCGTGTGAGTGTAGCGATGCCGCTCAGGTGTTGGAGCAGGTTGAGAATCACGCGTTCGCAACTAAGCAGCGCGCGCGCGTTGTGGCGGATGACGGCCAGCACCTGGCCGGAACGAACGCGGACGCCGTCAAATATCTCGGGATGGCTGACGACTTCAAAGCGGGTTTGGGCGGGCGGCCGGTGGTCAAGGCGTGCAAAGACTTCAAAAAGCTGCGGCACCGCGCCAAGGCCAGCGACCACCAGTTCCTGGCGGGCAACGATAGCCGCCGATGCGCGCAGGTTTGCGTCGATGGTCAGGTTGGTGGTGGAGTCGGCCGCGGCCTGATCTTCCACCAGTGCCTGCTCCAGCAATGCGTCGATGCGGTGGCTCTTCCAATCCATCTCGTAGTTCCTTTTGGGTGATGCAACTCTTGGCCGTTAGCTATAGGCAGGGCAATCGCAGGAACAAATAAGACGGAGCGACAATCGGTGATTGCATCGCCCCGACGGGGCTGAATGTCTATTGTTGACCACCTTCCCCGCGCTAAAGCGCGGGGCTAACAAACGTTGCGCCTCCGGCGCGATAAGAATGGGAATCGGCCTGGTCGACAAAATGGATCCATGCAGCTGCCCTGTAGCTGCGAGGCGGCAGCCCAGATTGCTGAGGTTCTTATCGAAAAATGGGGTAGTTTTCAGGGGGAAATTGGCACTTTTGGAGGCAAAATGGCCATTTTTTGGGCCAAAAACGGGGCAAAAACGGGGGGTTCTGTTAACCGATGAGTAACTATGGTTGGATTTATTGATGTTGATTGCATTGGTGTTAAGAAGAAATCCGTTACCTTTTAGTACTCTCCTGAGCGGGGGGGGGAGGGGGGGGCGGGCAATGCGGGTCGAAAAATGGGCTTTCCGGGCCGGGGATTCAACCGAGTTTGCCGTTTGAGGTTGGAGGAGGCTCATACACTTATTGTGCGCCGACGGCCGATAATTTTCTGCAATGCGTGGGGACAGAGCGTTTCACCTCAATCCGGGTTATTGGACACGTCTAAGAACCTCTGATCGGGTCCCAACTCACCTCGAACCATCCCTCAGGGGCTAAAGCCCTCAGCCATTTGGGGCCACTTGCGGCACGGCTGAAGCCGTGCCCTTTCAAAACAGTCCAGCAACTAGCGTTTTTCCGCCGCCTGCGAAGCCGTGCCCTTTCAAAACAGTCCAGCAACTAGCGTTTTTCCGCCGCCTGCGAAGCCGTGCCCTTTCAAAACAGTCCAGCAACTAGCGTTTTTCCGCCGCATGCGAAGCCGTGCCCTTTCAAAACGTTGACTAAATCCGAGACTCCCTAAGTCAATGCAGAGAGGGCGGCGCGCGCCTTCTCAAGGAGTAGCCGCGTTTCGGATTCCTGTTTCTTGAGGCCTTCGACCACCTGCGGCGGGGCTTTGGCCAGAAAGCTTTCGTTGCCAAGTTGACGCTCCGCGGCGGCCAGGCCTTTCTCGTACTTGACGATATCTCTTGTCAAGCGCTCGCGCTCGGCGGGGACGTCGATGGTGCGTTCGTAGACGACCTTGCGATGTCGAAGCCCCGGAGCGATGGTATTCCGTGCTTAGAAAGCTCCAGATTCTGATAACTGATCGATGAACCGGCAAGCTCACTATAACGTCCAAATGTTCCATGATAAGCTATTCTCTTACGCTAGGCAGTATCTCAGAGTATGGTACGGACTTCGAACGGCGTCGACACGCAATTCCTTCTCTGGCACTCCGATCTCTTTGCGCGATTCGGACACCACTAATCAGTTCGAAGATGGGACATCTGGAACAGACCAATCTCAAAGCCAGCACGATCATCCAGTTCTTCGTAGCTTTCGTGAAACTGAGAGCCTTCGGATAACGCGTCAGCGCAATCGACTTTCGCCGGCGGATTTCCGTCGTAGACTGCATGCCAAAGCTCTTCGGTGAGGAAAGGCATGAAGGGCGAAAGCAGCCGCAGGGCTGCTTCAAAGACTTGAACCAGCGTGGTGAGCGCGGCCTTGGTCGCTGGCTTTGTCAGCGGTCTCGGAGAAATCGAGGCGGAGTTTGACGATTTCCAGATACCAGTCGCAGAAACTGCCCCAGAAGAATTGGTAGATGGTGTTGGCCGCATCGTCGAAGCGATAGTTCTCGAGAGACTGGTTGACCTTCGCCGCAGCGTCTGTTGAGTTCGGCAACGATCCAGCGGCTTCGAGCGGGGCGTCGTCTGGCACCTTGGCATTGCGCCCAGAGCGGAGGGATCGACGGTGATGCCGATTTCGGCGGCGCGGTCGACATTCATGAAGAGGAAGCGCGCGGCGTTCCAGATCTTGTTGGCGAAGGCGCGGTAGCCCTCGGTGCGGGCTACATTGAAGGCGATGTCGGTGCCGGGGGAGGCCATCGAGGCTAGCGTGAAACGCACTGCGTCTGTCCCGTACTGCTTGACGATCTCGATGGGATCGACGACGTTGCCCTTGGTCTTGGACATCTTTTCGCGGTTGGCGTCGCGGACCAGCGCGTGGATGTAGACCTCGCGGAAGGGGACTGAGTCCGCAAGCGAGCGCTTGCTGCCGTCGGGCATGGGTACGTCGCCGGCGAACCAGCAGCCGAGCATGATCATGCGGGCGACCCAGAAGAAGAGGATGTCGAATCCGGTGACGAGCAGGCTGGTGGGATAGAAGGCGTCGAAGTCAGCGCGATCGGATTGTGGCGAAGAGTCGTGGTTTCCCACCCTGTCCGCTAAGGAGCGCGGAAAGGATGGGGCACCCGGCGGGAGATCACGGAGGTCTCGTGGGGGATTCTTGCTGCTGAAGTTGGGCCAGCCGAAGACGGAGACGGGGAGGAGGCCGGAGGAGAACCAGGTGTCGAGGACGTCGGTCTCTTGCGTGATCTGGGTCGAATTGCAGTGGGCGCACGCTGTGGGATCGACGCGGGCGACGGTGATTTTGTGGCAGGCTCCGCAGTGCCAGGCCGGGATGCGGTGGCCCCACCAGAGTTGCCGCGAGATGCACCAGTCGTGGATGTTTTCCATCCAGTTGAGATAGGTCTTCTCGTATTGCTCGGGAGTGAAGCGGATCGCCTTATTCCCATCTGCATCTGGCTTGACGGCGGCGATGGCTTTGTCGGCGAGCGGTTGAATCTTGACGAACCATTGCGTGGAAAGGCGCGGCTCGACGACGGTCTTGCAGCGGTCGCAGTGGCCCACGTTGTTGGTGTAGTCCTTGACGCCCGCGAGGAGGCCCTGCTCTTCGAGATCGGCGACGATACGCTTGCGCGCGACATAGCGGTCGAGGCCCGCGTAGGCGCCGCCTTCGGCGTTGATGTGGGCCGTATCGTCCATCACGTTGATCGAGGGCAGATGGTGGCGCTCGCCGATCGCGAAATCGTTGGGATCGTGGGCGGGGGTCACCTTTACTGCGCCGGTGCCGAAGTCGCGGCTGACCCACTCGTCGAGGATGACGGGGATTTCGCGGTTCATTAACGGCAGGCGCAGCTTTTTGCCATGAAGATGCAGGTAGCGCTCGTCCTCGGGATGAATGGCAACGGCTACATCGCCGAGCATGGTCTCGGGACGGGTGGTGGCAACGGTCAAAAACTCGCCGGTGTCTTTGCCATCCGCGCCTAAGACGGGATAGCGAATCTCCCAGAGGTGGCCCTTGTGCTCGTCGTAGACCACTTCGAGGTCGCTGATGGCGGTCTGGCAGCGGGGGCACCAGTTGACGATATAAGCGCCGCGATAGATCAGGCCCTGCTCGTAGAGGCGGACGAAGGCCTCGCGGACTGCGACGGAAAGGTGATCGTCCATGGTGAAGTATTCGCGCTGCCAATCGACGGAGGCGCCCAGGCGCTTCATCTGGTCTAGAATTGCGCCGCCGTAGTGGCGTTTCCACTCCCACACGCGCTCGACAAAGGCCTCGCGGCCTAGTTGCTGGCGGCTGGTGCCTTCGGCGATCAACTGGCGCTCAACCATCATTTGCGTGGCGATGCCGGCGTGGTCGGTGCCGGGAAGCCACAGCGCGAGGCGGCCGGACATGCGCCGCCAGCGGGTGAGGATGTCCATCTCCGTCTGGTTGAGCATGTGGCCCATGTGCAGGCGGCCGGTCACGTTGGGCGGCGGCAGCAGGATGGTGAAGGGGGACTGGGCGTCCTGGTGGGATTTTCCCTCGCCGGAAGCAGAGGCGGCAGGTCTGGGCTGCGCGAAGAGGTTCTCGCGGACCCAGTATTCGGCCCAGCGGTCTTCAATGGCGGTGGGGTCGTAGGATTTGGGCAGGTCGTGAGGCATGGGGGTTTGAACGAGCTCCCGTGGGTCTGCGCCTTCAATTAAGGGCTTTCGAACGAGGGAACTACCTTGACTTTAGCAGATTGGGGACACCTGATATCGGCGTGAAGGGCGGGGATGCGGGGAAATCGGGTTTGCGCCGTCCCTACGGGACTGAAGGTAATTTGGCCACCTTCCCCGCGCTGAAGCGCGGGGCTAACAAACGTTGCGCCTACGGCGCGAAGCGAATCGGAGCCAGGCTGGTTAGCAATCGGAATCGGCCCGGTTAACGAGAATGACTTCATGCGGTTTCCCTCCGCCAAGGGCGGGAATTGGCGTTTGCCCCGATAAGGAACAAGATGGAAGGTGGAAAGGCCCGATGGCTGACGGTATGCCTTTGTGGTGTCCCACCCATCGAGCAAAAGCGCTCGATGGATGGGGCACCCGACGAGTTTCATCTCCCGCGAACGTTTGATCTCCCCGAAGTTTGATCTTCCGACGTTTGATCTCCCCGACGTTTGATCTTCCGACGTTTGATCTCCCCGACGTTTGATCTCCCGACGTTTGATCTCTTCGTGGGTCGGCTTCGTGGGCGGGGAACTAATGGAAAAGGCCGCACCGAATGCCGGTGCGGCCTCGTTCGAACGCGGTTCGATCGCTAGAACGGGTTGATTTTGCCCAAGCCCTTCTTCTTCTTTTTCTTGCTGGAGGAGTCTTCGCTCAGGTCGGTCTTCGGTTTCTTGTGCTTGGCGCCGGCGGCTTCATTCGGCGCGGTGGGCGTTGTGCCGGGCTTGATCTCATTCACCTGGATGGGCGCTTCGGCCGGCTTTTCGGCGGCAGGCAGTGCAGAGCTGGTGGGGCCGACTGGCTTGAACTACCGCGTTGGGATCGGCTGAAGGATTTCCGGCAGGCGCGCTGACGATCTCTGCGCCTACGCCGGTTCCGCCCGCCGGAGCAGCAAGTTGAATTGGAGCCGCATTCGGCTGATCTGTGCGCGGCGGCTCATTCGGTCCGGTAGGGGTGGCGGCCGCCGCCGGGGCCGCTGGCCGACCCTCGTTGACGGCGCTATTAAACATGGCCAGGTTTTCCTTGGTGACCTCCGGAGCGAGCGTGCGCTTGGGGTCATCGAGGCTGGGTTCGCCGACGTGCACTGCCTCGACAACCGTCGGTCCACGCTTGACGAGCCCAAGAGTTCTGTCGGTAAAGTGCAGGGCCTGACGGCTGCGCTCTTCGGCGTCGCTCTCGGCGATGGCTGCCTGGGTGGGCTCGGGAACAGGGCGGTTCATGGCCACCAGGCGATCGCGGGCATCCTCAACATGGGGAGCCATTGGATAGCGAGTGATCACCTTGTCGTAAGCCTCGGCAGCGCGGTCCTGGTAGACGGAGACCAACCGCTCGCGGATTGCGCCGGGAAGATTGGGCGCAATCTGGACGTTGTGAGCCTCGCCCGCATAGGCGTCGCCAATGGCGAGCAGAGCCTGGTCACTCTTGGAGTAAAGCGGATAGGTATCGACTACGGTTCTCAGGCGGGCGATCGAGGCATTGTAGTTTTCGCGGCTCTCGTAGTAGAGGCCAACCTGGGTCTCGCGCTCGGCCAGAACCTCCTGCACATCGCGAAGCTTTTGCTTGGCGCGGGGAATCAGCGCCGAGTCCGGAAACATGTTGATCATGTCCCGATACGCCTTTTCGGCTTCCTGTGCGTTGGTGTAATCGCGGTCGGGCTTCTCCATCTGCTGGTAGTAGATGTCGCCCACCTTCATCTTTGCCTCGGCGGCTTCAGGAGCGTCGGGGAAGAAGGTGATGAAGTCGTTGTATTCGGCTTCGGCCTGGGTGAGGGCGGCGGTGCCGCCTTCCTTGAACCAGGTGTCGCCGACCGACAACTTGGCGCGCATCCGGTATTCCGAGTCGGGATAGGTATTCAGCAGGGTCTGCAGATCGAGCCGGGCCACATCATATCGGCCCTTCTTCAAGGCGGTCATTGCCTTGTCGTAGAGCTCCTTGTCAGGCTGCTTGGAGGCGACATTCCCCAGCGGATTGGCGCTCAGATCCACTTTCTTCTTGTGCTTGGGCTTCTTTTCTCTGGCCTGCGCCGAAACCCCACCCAGCACGATAACTGCAAGCACTACCGCAGCGAACTTCCCGGACAACCTGTTCATACCACCTCATTGCAGTGGAGGGCCTGTCCACAGGCCCTCCACCATTTGAAAGCTCATTCCGCAAAAACCGTACTCGTCACGCTACGCTCGCCTGCTGCCGCACGCGCCGCAGCCAGCAGCGCACGCGCGTCCTGTTCGGGATGCCCTGCGCCGAAGACAGCATTGCCGGCAACCAATAGCTCCGCTCCTGCTTTGACGACCTGGGCTATGGTGTCGTGAGCCACTCCGCCGTCGACTTCGATTCTAAATGCCAGCCCCAGTTCCTGGCGCAATTCGGCCAGGCGCCGGATTTTATCCAGCGAAAAAGGGATGAATTCCTGCCCGCCAAAGCCCGGATTCACGCTCATGATGAGCACATGGTGGACCATGGGCAGAATGTCGATGAGAAGGTCGACGCGGGTGGCTGGATTCAGCACAACACCCGGCTTCATTCCGTGGTGGGCGATCAGTTCCAGCGTTCGATGCAGGTGCGTGCAGGCTTCGTAATGGACGCTGACCCAGTTGGCGCCCGCCTCGGCGAAGTCGGCGATGAACTCATTGGGATTCTCGATCATCAGGTGGCAATCGAGTGGCAGGTTGGTTGCCTTGCGCAGGCTCTTTACGACCGGGGGGCCGAGGGTGATGTTGGGCACAAAATGGCCGTCCATCACATCTACGTGGATGACGGTGCCGCCGCCACGCTCGGCGGCGGCAACTTGCTCAGCCAGATGGGCAAAATCGGCCGAGAGGATGGATGGCAGCAGTTCGACCATAAGGCTTTTGGCGCAGAGGATTCTGGCGTAACTCCTTGCCCGGTCAGTGTATCAGCGGGGGCGTGCGCGAGTCTGCGGTCCCTCGTGGGGGGAATCTGAGGCGAGTTCGAGTTTATTTAGCCTGTTTTTCTGATTGGCTCTGGGAGCGGCGGTTTGAACTGGGCCCCGAACACACGGCCTACGCCGCGCAGGATGGCTTTGACCGGCCAGTGGCCTTCCGGATCGGGGAAGAAGATTTCGCCGGGGCGGCGCGCCTCGGGGCGATAGTACCAGCGCTTGAGCAGGGCCAGATGGGCTTGCCTGACAACCGCAGATGGAGCACCCGATGGCTCGGCAAGGGAGGTCAGCGTCGCCTCCATGCGGGATTCGAGCAAACCGCGAGCGATCTTGACCGGTGCGGCGGTTCCAGGGTCGGCTGGGGTTTCGGGTGCAGGGTTCATCTCCTCAGCGGGGTTCTGCCCGATGGCTGTTTCCGGATCCCTTTTCATTGTCTCTTCGGGGGTCGGCTCCAAGGCCAGAGGCTGCGCGAAGAGCGAAGTCGACCCTGATTGCTCGTTCTGGATTCTCATTCCGAGGGTCGAGAAAGGAGCCGGGCCGCGCAGCCTGCCATTCTCAAAAAGAAACACGGCCACTTCGTCGGGGTTCGCCGGGACTTGCAGGATTACGGCCCTGAGCTGACTGAGAGGACGAACAAGTTCGCCTGCCAGCGCGCGCACCGATTCGACCCGCTGCACCTGCGCATGGAGCGATGCGGCGGACTCGAATTCAAGATTCGACGAGGCGTGGTCCCGTTCGCTGCGAAGAACCACCAGGCGGCTTTCGCCGCGCGTGGCGAGAAAGCTCTCGACGGCCGCAGACTCCTCAGCGTAGCGTTCATCGGTGCAGCCCCGATAGCAGGGTGCAAGGCACATCTTCATCTCCGAATACACGCAGCCGGGATGGCTCGGATTGGGGTCGAGGTCATCGATGCAACGGCGAAGCAGGAACAGCTTCAGGGCCTCGTCCACGTAGCGCTCGGCCGCGGCGCGGGATGCAAATGGACCGTAGGCCCAGTCGCCCTCGCGCTGGCTGGGGCGATGGGTGACCACAACTCGCGGGTATGGGTTGCCACCCAAAAAACGGACAAAAGCAGGGCTCCGAAGGTGCATTCGCTCCAATGCCTTTGCACCGTAGATTTTTTCGAGGAGAGTGAACTGGACCAGGAGCGACTCAAACTCTGAGCCAGTGAGCCGCCACTCGATGCGGCGCACACGCCCGGCCAACTGCAGCCGGCGAGGGTGTTTGGCAGAGGGTTGCAGCAGGCGTTCCAGACGGGCGCGCAGGTTGGGCGTGCGGCCGACGTAGGGTTCCGCGTGGGCATCCGCGCCGTAGAGAGCGAAGACAGCCGAGCTTTGCGGGAGTTGTTTCAGGGCGGCTTTGGGGTCGGCGGGGTTGAAGGCGAGCTGCGCCATTGCACCTTCGGGGAGATGCCTGGAGGCCGTTCTTTCGCCCTGGACCGATTCGTTCATGCTGCTCGTGCTCCGCTGAAACGCGCAGTGACAGGCTAGTCCTTTCGGGGACGTCGGACTAAGTTCCAATTCGCGTCAAGCATGCCCTCAGGGGCTAAAGCCCACGGTGATTTTTGCAGCATTTGCGGCACGACTGAAGTCGTGCCCTGACACACAGCCCGACGAATCCAGATCTGGGACGAGTTTTTCCGCAGCCTGTCAAGCCGTGCCCTGACACAAAGCCTCTGAGAAAATCCACTAAATCGAGTTTTTTGGCAGCCTGGATTGCCCTCAATTTCTCCCTCGATTTATGGCTTGTTAAATTCGTGCCCTTTCAGAACTCGATCAATTCGGAGATTGGTTAGCTCCCGGCGACGGTCATGCCATCGACGCGCAGCGTCGGCGAGGCAATCGCGCCGCGGAAGACGAGGTCGCTGCCGATGGCGGCTACATTCATCAGCATCTCGGCGAGGTTGCCGGCGATGGTGACCTCCTCGACGGCGTGGGTTAGTTGGCCATTCTCGATCCACAGCCCGGTGGCACCGCGGGAGTAGTCGCCGGTGACAATGTTGGTGCCGAATCCCATGAGGCTGGTGACGTAGAAGCCCGCCGCGACATCTGCTTATGATTTCATCCGGCGTAAGCGTGCCCGGCTCAAGATAGAGATTGCCGCAGCCGATGCCGGGAGTTCCGGCGAGCCCTCGGGAGGCGTTGTGGGTTGACTTGAGACCGAGCTTACGCGCGGTATAAGTGTTGAGCAGGTAGCTGCGCAGGACGCCGTTCCCGACGACCAGCGTACGCTGCGAGGGCAGGCCTTCGCCGTCGAATGGAGAGGTTCCAAAGCCGCCGGCGCCAGTGGGCAGCATCATGGTGTGGTCGTCGACGATAGTCAATGTGGGCGCCGCGATCTGCTCGCCAAGCTTGCCAGCCAGAAAAGAAGCGCCGCGCCAGATCGAGTCGCCGGATGCGGCTTCAAAGATGCTCCCGATGAGTGAGCGCGACACTTCGGGCGCAAAGACGATGGGCACGCGCTGGGTGGGAACGCGACGAGCGCCGAGGCGGCGCAGAGTGCGGCGGGCGGCTTCCTGGCCGATGGACTCCGGTGACTCGAGATCGGCAAGGCGGCGAGCGCTGGACCACCAGCCGTCGCGCTGCATCTGGCCGTTTGCGTCCATGGCCAGGGGGGCGGCCGAAACTCCGGCGTAGCTGGTGCGGTAGCCGCCGACAAAGCCGCGCGAGTTGGCGAGCACCATGCGACCGGTAGCGGCATCGAAGCTGCCGCCGTCGGAGTTGGTGATGCGCGGATCGGCGGCCAGGGCAGCGGCCTCGGCGCGTCGGGCCCATTCGATGCGCTCCGACCCCGAGAGCGAGTAAACGTCGTCGAAGTAGAGGTGCTGATCGCTCGTTAAGCGAGCCGAACTCGCTTGTCTCGGGCAGCCCGTTCAAGGGGTCTTCCTCGGTGACGTTGACCAGGGCCATCGCGCCTTCGACAAGCTGGCGAATTCCGTCGGCGGTCAGGTCGCTGGTGGAGGCCGAAGCCGATCGCTTGCCGAGAAAGACGCGAAGACCGAGGCCGCGGGAGCCGGATTCCTTGAGGGTTTCGACGTCGCCCATGCGCACATTCACGCTGAACTCGTCGCCCTCGCGGGCTACTGCCTCGGCGTCGGAGGCTCCGGCCTTGATGGCTAGAGCTACGACGTCGGTGGTGAGGGATTCGAGGTCGATTCCCGTGTTGGGGGCGGTTTCCGGGGATGAAGGAGCGGCCTGGGGCATGGGTCAACAATACCAAAGAGGAGTAACAAAACGGGTTGCCGCCTGGGGGCAACGAGCCACGAAGCTTGCACTATATATTCAATTGGATATAATCGAATGATGAAAGAGGTTGAGTTCCTTGGGGACTCGCTGAAGGTCATCGGCGGTTTTCCCAAGGACGCACGTCAGAACGCGGGTCGCCAGCTTGCGAAGGTGCAAAATGGGGATTTGCCGGACAACTACAAATCGATGCCGGAGGTAGGCAAAGGCGTCGAAGAGATTCGGATCCGGGATGAATCGGGGATCTATCGAGTGATGTACACGGCACGCATGGCTGATGCAGTTTACGTCTTGCATGCGTTTCAAAAGAAGACGATGCAGACTTCAAAGCAGGATATAGAGATTGCCAAGCAGCGCTTCAAGCAACTGATGCGAGGTGTGAGATGAGCGATTTGAAGAAGCAGAGATTCGCCAATGTCTGGGATGCGATTGCGGACACGCCGGAAGAGGCGGCGAACCTGACCGTGCGCTCCGATCTGATGGACGAGATTGAGGCGATCGTCAAGAAGAATGGCTGGACTCAGAAGGAAGCAGCGAAGCGATGTGGAGTGACGCAGCCGAGGATCAACGATTTATTGCGCGGACGGATTGCGCGGTTTTCTCTTGACGCCCTGGTAAATATTGCGGCGGCGCTTGGGCGCAAGGTTCGGGTCAGTCTTGAGGACGCGGCTTGATAAAAAGATGTAGATAAATATATCCCAGGTCCGAAAATTAGGATTTGGTCTCCCCGGCACCGGCGTATTGCTCGACAGGCGCAACAGATTGCGTTTCTGAACTAACCCGAGAAATATCTGCGAATAGAGTGATTAGGCTCCGTACCGTAAATTTGCATGCCTTCTACGATCAGGGGCAATAATGAGCAATGCCTTCGGATCAATACCAACGCATCGAAGAGCGGATCCAACTTGGCGAGCGCCGAATAGTCAACATCCTGCGCAGACATGGGGTCGCGACCATGCGTATGCTCGAACAGAGACTCAGATGCCGGTCCCAATCCACAACGCGTAGACCCGCACCTCCTCACCAAGGCTCGTATCGCGCTCGCCAACAAGGGGATATTGCATACGACCCTTAGCAATAGGAACCAATGGCATTACCTTGCCGACAGTGATCGCGATTTCGTCAACCAGCGATTCCTTGAACTAACCGCTTTGCATGCTCAAACTGAAATACGATCATTCACTGATCGGATGGGAGACACCGCCGAAATAGCCGTCCTAAAGGCAATGCAGCAGAACAACCTGAACTTTTTCGGGCCACTTCTCCGACCTGCGATCAGCACGCAGATGATCGGAGGTATCTCAAGCATGATCCAGATTTCTTCTCCGGGGTTGCCATTGAGGGCGGAAAGCTCGACTACATTCTCGTTCATCCAATTGCGGGCGGAATGGGAATTGAAATCAAGAACACTTGAGAATGGATGTATCCCGACAAGGACATCGTCACACAGCTATTTCGTAAATGCGTTCAGATCAATGTAGTGCCTATATTGATGGCGCGAAGGATCCACTATACGGCTTTTGCGGTCCTAAACGCTTGTGGCGCAATTATTCACCAGTTTTATAATCAAATGTACCGTCAGCCGACGTGGCATTGGCGGAACAGGTCAAGGACAAGTTCATTTGGGATATTTTGACGTGCGAACGGGCAACGAACCTGACGCTCGCCTGCTTAGGTTCTTTGGGAGTAGTCTCCACTCTGTAGCAAAGGAGAGCCGTGAAAAATTCGATAAGAACAATGCTTAATCGAAGATTATGTCCAAGGGAACTCATCCTATGCGCAGTTCGTGGCCCGCTTGCGGAATGATCACGAGGAGGACGCATGGGATCCAGATTTCTAATTCGCCTCATCTTCGCCTTCGCACCACAACCACACCGACTGGGCAATACTACTACTAAATACATATAAGAGAAGACCTCTGCCAGACTACCTCCCGGTCCCGCCGACGGTCATTTTGTCTAGCTTGATGGTGGGCATTCCTACGCCGACGGGGACGGATTGGCCGTCTTTGCCGCAGGTGCCGATGCCTTCGTCGAGTTTGGAACTATCTTCGACGTCGCTCACTTGCATCACGCCGCCGACAACCGCAACTCGACTTTTGATCTCGTCGCTTCGGCAAACCGCAGCAGCGTCTTGGCGCTGGGTAGGGTCCGGCCGCTTTCAAGCCGCGCAATGGCAGACTGGCTGGTGCCCATGCGCTCAGCAAGTTCGGCTTGAGATAGACCTGCACGGAGGCGCGCTCTGATCAACTCCGATGCAATTGCAAACTCAGGTTCCAGTGCGTCGTATTCGCGCTTGACCTCAGGGTCAGCCAGCATCTGTGCCTTGAACACTTCAAAAGGAATCGTCATAAAACCTCCTGCGCTCGCCGTAAAGCTAAAGTAATTTCAGCTTTCCGGAGTCTCTTGTGTCTTCTTCACAAAGGCCCTCACCACCACAACTCGCCTGCCAAGCGCAGTGACATAAAGCGCCCGTGAAATTCCGTCTCTGCCCTTGAGCCGCATCTCCCATAGCTTGCCTCGAACATGCTTGAGATGGGGGTGCCCAACGGTTGCCAGTCCGAATTCGGTGATCATGCCGACAATCTGCAGGAACTTCGCCTGCATATCTGCCGGGAGAGCATTAATTTCCGCCTGAACGGTCTCATTGAGCATTTCGACCGTCCAATCCATAGCTTATTGTATCTCAAATTTGAGATAATTGAAAGAGCCAAGGCGATTGGCCTATCTTCCCGTGCCGCCGACGGTCATTTTGTCGAGCTTGATGGTGGGCATGCCTACGCCTACGGGGACGCTCTGGCCGTCTTTGCCGCAGGTGCCGATGCCTTCGTCGAGCTTGAGGTCGTGGCCGACCATGGAGACGTGCTTCAGGGCTTCGGGGCCGTTGCCGATCAGGGTGGCGTCGCGGACCGGGGCGGTGATTTTGCCGTCTTCGATCAGATAGGCCTCCGACGCGGAGAAGACGAATTTGCCGTTGGTGATGTCGACCTGGCCGCCGCCGAAGTTGACGGCGTAGAGGCCGCGCTTGACCGAGCGCAGGATGTCTTCAGGGCGCGTCGTCGCCGGCGAGCATGTAGGTGTTGGTCATGCGCGGCATGGGGATGGATTGGTAGCTTTCGCGGCGGCCGGAGCCGGTGTTGGCAGTGCCCATGAGGCGGGCGGAGAGCTTGTCGGAGAGATAGCCTTGCAGGACGCCGCCTTCGATGAGGACGGTCTCCTGGGTGGGCGAGCCCTCGTCGTCCACGTTGAGCGAGCCGCGGCGGCCGGCCATGGTTCCGTTGTCGACAACCGTGACTTTGGAGCTGGCGACCGGATTGGCCGATGAGGCCGGTGAAGGCGGAGGTCTTCTTGCGGTTGAAGTCGGCTTCGAGGCCGTGGCCTACGGCTTCGTGCAGCAGGATGCCGGGCCAGCCGGGGCCGAGAACGACTTCCATCTCGCCGGCCGGGGCGGGGATGGCGCCGAGTTGGAGGATGGCTCCGCGGGCGGCCTCGCGGGCCAGGTGCTTCGGGGCTTTTGGCGCTCGGAGAACTGCTCGAGACCCGACGCGGCCGCCGCCGCCGGCTGCCGCCCTTGGTGGTGATGGCGCCGTCTTTGGCGATGACGAAGACGTTGAGGCGGCAGAGGGGCTGGGTGTCGCTGGCGAATGCGCCGTCGGAGGCGGCGATGAGGATGCGGCGCAGTTCTTCGGAGTAGCTGGCGCGCACCTGGACGATGCGCGGATCGAAGGCGCGGGCGGCACGGTCGGCGCGCAGGATCAGCTCGAGGCGGGCGGCGAGATCGAGGTCGTAACCGCCCAGGGGCACCGGGATAGAGGTCGGCGGTGGGAGCCTCGGTGAATCCCTGCACAGGCTGTTTGGCGGGGCCGGAGGCGATGAGAGCGGCGGTGCGGGCGGCATGGAGCAGGCGATCGGAGCTGAGATTGTCAGTGTAGGCGTAGCCGGTGCGCTCGCCGGAGAGCACGCGGATGCCGCAGCCGGCGCTGGTGCCCTGGCTGGCGGACTTCACGATCTGCTCGTCGACGCCGAGCGCAGTGGCGGTGACCGATTCAAAGTAGAGGTCGGCGTAGTCGCCGCCGGCCGAGAGGGCCTCGCCGAGGCAGCGCTCAAGAAGGCGTTCGGTGATGCCGAATTTCTCGAAAAAGTAGCGCTTATGGCTGGGGGCGGGGGAAGCAGCCGGTATCGTCATCGTGTCTCTCAGTTTACGCCTTCCGCGGTTGCGGCGGGAGCGTGCGGGGGACGTTCCAGCCCTGATTCCGGGCGTTTCGGCAACTGTCGCACGGCTTAGCTTCGTGTTAAATTCGTGGGATGATGAAGATTATTGCTGCTTCCCTGCTTCTGTTGGTGCTAGCCAGTCCGGCGTTCGCTGCCGCGAAACACCATCACCACCACCACGGGCATCATCACCACCATCCGGCCTAGGCCGGACCTGGAACAGAAAGTTGTTCCGAGCTGGATTCCCGGGGCGGAGGTGGGTTGGCTTGTCTTCCGTTTCTATTATGGTGCGGGGGCGTCCGGTTCGGCGCCAGCGGCCTAACTTCGTGCTAGATTTATGGGATGAAGAAATTTCTTGCCGCCGCGCTTTTGCTGGTGGTTTTTGCCGGCCCCGCTTTCGCCCGCACGAAGCACCATCGTCCGCCTAAACCGTTGCATAAAAATACACCGCACCAAACTACAAAGCACAATGCAACAAAGCACCCGGCCGCAGCGCATCCGCATCGCACGTCGTAGAAGCAAGTGCTCGCGGGGAGCGGTCTTTGCTTTCCGGTGCGGGCGCCATGGTAATGTTCATTCCATGACAGAACTCGACGAACAGCGCTATCCGATTGGCCGTTTTAGTCCGCAGGGCGGCTTCGATGGCGGCACTCGCGCCGCGCAGATCCGGTCATTAGCGTCTGCTGCCAGAGCGACTGCGGTCCGCCGTGAGCGGATTGAGCGACGCGCAACTCGATACGCCTTATCGCGAAGGTGGGTGGACGGTGCGGCAAGTGGTGCACCACCTGGCCGACAGCCATGCCAATTCCTTCATCCGGTTCAAGCTTGCGCTCACCGAAGACTGGCCAACAATCAAGCCTTATGACGAGGCGGCCTGGGCCAGGCTGGCGGACAGCAAAGTTCCGGTCGATGGTTCGTTGAAGTTTATCGATGCACTGCACGAACGCTGGGCCGTGCTGCTGGAGTCGATGACGGAAGAAGACTTCAAGAGGGGCTTCGACCATCCCGAGAACGGCCGCCAAAATCTTGCCCGGGCACTGGCGATCTACGAGTGGCACGGGCGTCACCACACTGCGCATATCACCGGCCTGCGCGCGCGCAACGGCTGGTAGGCGTTCCTCATGGGCTTTGAGGGCGCTGCCGCATCGGCCGGCCGGCTGGCGCAAATCATAGAAAGCTATCTTGCCGATCATCCGGCGGCGGCGCTGCTGGAAGACGGGCGTGTGATCTTCGACATGCGCATTGCCCGTTACGCCGTGAGCGAGCAGCACGGGCGCTGCCTGCTGCAACTGTGGAGCGAAGAGCGCAACCTGGTGCGCACGGTTGTGGAAGCCGAGGAGCGCGCGCAATGCCTGCGGCTGATGACGCGGCGCATGGGCGCAGCCAAGCCGCAGGCGCTGGAGCTTGTTCCGACCAGCGACCGCCGTACTCCGACAACTCGCGATGCCGGCCGCCGCAATTATCAGAGGTTATTGGAGCGGGTGCTGACGCGGGGGTTTCCCGATGCGAAGGTGGATGGTTTGCGCTCGGCGATGGACCTGGAGCACAGCTTTGGTCCCGCCTACGTGCGAGGGCGGCTGCTGCGCGGCACGGCGGCCGATGCGGTGATCGGGGTGAGCGAAGCCGAGTCCGCGGCGATGGTGGACGGGATTCTGACGCTGGGCATTCTGTGGCTGGATTACTGCCGTCAACACGGCGACGGACGGCGGCACTTTGGCGGACTGAAGGTGATTGTGCCGGGCGGGGCGTGGCGGACGACTGCGGAGCGCATGGCGTGGATGAATCACGCGGCAGCGGATTTTCAATTATTCACTCTCGATGAGCGCAGCGAAGAACTGGCGCCGGTGGATTTTCGCGATACGGGCAATCTTGAATCGCGGCTGGTTCACGCGTTCTCATCGGCTGCGGCGATTGAGCGCTGCAAGGCCGGAATCGAACGGCTGCTGGCCCTGGTTCCTGCCGCGGCGCGAGAGCGGGTTGAGGTGCGGGCCAGTTCGGCAACCGAGGTTGGGCTGCTGTTGCACGGCCTGGAGTTTGCGCGAGTGCGGCACGGAGTTGCGGCGCACTCGTTTGCGCGCGAAGACGAAGTGACCTTTGGCGCAGGGGCCAATGAAACTCCGCTGACGGAAGAGAATGAAGGGCTATGCCGGGAGCTGTGCGCGCGGCTGTTCCAAAGCCGCTATGCCGATGGCGCGCACAATGACCCGCTGTTTCGCATGCAGCCGGAGCACTGGCTGGAAGTCACGCTTGCGAGCTGGAATCGCAGAGCTGCTGCCGGGGTTGCGCGGCGATCTGATGTATACGCAGGTGCCGGCGTTTCGAGCGGGGATCGCGGGCTGCTCGACCTGTTGACACTCGACAGGAATGGGCGGCTTGCGGTGATCGAGCTCAAGGCCGACGAGGATCTGCATCTGCCGCTGCAGGCGCTGGACTATTGGATTCGCGTGCGGGCGCTGAACGAGGATCGTCAATCTGTGGCGGGGGGGCGGGCGCTGACGGCCTTCGAGCGGCAGGGATACTTCAGCGGCGCGGAGGTTTCGGCACTCGACTCCGCGGTTGCTGCTGATTGCTCCTGCGCTGCGGATTCATCCTGCAAACGAGCCGGTGCTGCGCTATTTTTCGCCGCAAGTGGAGTGGGAGCTGATCGCAGTGAGCGAGCATTGGCGGCGGGAACTGAAGGTGGTGTTCCGCAAGCGGAGCGATGACACGCGGGGATAGGGGCGCTAATCCAAGAGGGAGTTCCCTCGGCTCTGCCCGGGAGCCATCAGCGGGTCGACATTTGCGGGAGTAGCCGCAATTTATTTTGCGCCGTCCCTCCGGGACTCCTAGTTTATTCCGTTTGGCTGCTTACCCCACGCTGAAGCGCGGGGCTAACTTACACTGCGCCTACGGCGCGGGCGTCAAGCTGGCTTGGGCAGGGTAACTTTTTTGGCAAGGCGCAAAGCCAGGCTCGTTTGAGGGACCAGCAACAATAAAGCTTCCGGCCCGGCCGGAGGAAACTTACTGAGAAGGCCTCGACCTTTTGGAATCGATCGGTTTCGACTAGGGCTTTTGACCGGGTTGATTCGGGTTGCGCAGAAGGAGCAATACGAGAATCATGCCGATGAATGGCAGCAGGCCTGCGGCAATCAGGATGGGATCGAAGGAATGGACCAGAGCGGATTGGCGCGCGTCGGAAACCTGACCGACAAGAAAAAAGGCAACAATGGTGCAGAGGCCGGCTCCGGTGCTGCTGATGCCGCTGACCGAAGCCACCGAGGCGTTATCGAAGAGGTCGGCGGGTAGCACGTTGGCGATGGTGGTGAAGCATCCGTAGGAGAATGTTGCGAGCGCAAAGAGCGCCTGATGAGGTAGATATTGGCGGTGAACACAGTGGGGATGAGCAGGAGCACGCCGATGCCTCCGCCGACGATGAAGGCCTTGCGCGCGGCTGCGAGCGGCCAGCCGCGGCGAATGAGCATGCCGGAAAGCCAGCCGCTGAAGAAGTTGCCAGCATCGGTGGCGAGGAACGGAACCCAGATGGCCAGCAGACTGCCGCGCAGGTTGATTCCTTTGGCGACCAGGTAGATGGGAAACCAGTCGGCAACAAATACCAAACCGGATCAGTGAATGCCTTGGCGGCGACGATGGCCCAGGTCTGGCGCAGCTTGAGCAGGCCGAGCCATGGCATCTTCCCGGAGCGCTGAAGCGGGAAGCTCTGGTCGGCAGGGGCGGCGGTGATGAACTGCACGCTCGGCGGCGGAGAGGCGCGGATGGGATTCGAGCGGATGGTAGAGTCAGCGCCAGCAGAGCAGCCAAAAAAGCCCGAGCGCTCCGGGAACCATGACGGCGGGCCGCCATCCCCAGCGGAAGTAAATGCCAAGCACAATGAAAGGGGCGATGGCGCCGCCCAGCGAACTGCCGCTGTCGAACAGGGCAGTGGCCAGAGCGCGTTCCTGGCGCGGGAACCATTCGCCGACCACCTTGGTGGCTGCCGGCCAATTGCCTGACTCGCCCGCGCCGAGGAGAAAGCGCATGCCAGCAAAGCTCCAGAAGCCGCTGGCCAGCGAAGTGAGCATCGACGCGATTGAGTACCAGGCCACGGTGAGCGTGAGGCCGCGCCTGGAGCCGACGCGATCCATCAACCGGCCACAGACGGACTGCCCGATGGAGTACGCAATGCGGAAGGCAATGACGATGGCGGCGTAGTCGGTGTTGGTCCAGTGGTATTGGATTTTGAGAAATGGCGCCAGCAGCGAGAGGGTCTGGCGGTCGATGTAGTTGATGACTGTAGAGGCGAGCAGCAAGCCGCCGATCCACCAGCGGAGGTGATGGATCAAGCGCGGCGCGGGTTGGGTGTTGGCTGCCGATGGCTCGGCCTCGGACCTGGAGAGGGATGTGCGTCTAACGCGATAGCAGGGCGGAGGAGTCGCGGTCAAGGTAGACGATGGCGTTGGGGTGGCGGCGCAGGATGGAGGCAGGAGCGAGCGGGCGTGATTTCTCCTTCGAAGCAGGCCTTCACGGCTTGGCTTTGCGCGCGTCGGGAACGACGACGAGGATTTCACTTGGCCTTGAGGATCTGGCGGATCGACATGGAGACTGCTCGCGTGGGAACCTGGGAGATGTCGGCAAACCAGCCTTCGCCGGCCTGCTGGCGGCGGCAGGCTTCATCGAGCTCGACGATCAGGTAAGGCTGTCTCGGTTTCAAAATCCGCAGGGGGATCGTTGAAGGCGAGATGTCCATTTTCGCCAATGCCGACAAACGCGATGTCGATGGGGGCGGCGGCTGAGCTCTGCGCCCACCTTGTTGCGACGGCCTCGGGATCGGAATCGACTTCGAGAAAGTGAGCTTGCGTGATGCCGGTTTTTGCGACCAGCCGCTCGCGCAGAAACTTGCGGAAGCTGGCGGGGTGATCGGCGAGGCAGGCCGATGTATTCGTCGAGATGAAACATCTCCACGTTCGGCCAGTCGATGTCGGGGCGCGCGGTGAGGGCTGTCAAGAAATTCGAACTGCGATGCGCCGGTGGCGGCGATGATGCGAGCGTGACCGCGCGCGGCGAGGGCGTGCTGGAGAGTGGCGGCGGCGCGGTCGGCGGCGGCCTTGGCGAGTTAGAGCTTGTCGTCGAAGATGTGGATGATCATGCGTGCGGGTCCCTATTCGCAATTGAACCGCAACCATTTTCTCATTGGAGAGGTTGGTTTCAGGCGTCCAGCGCTACTCCGCCGGCTTCCAGCGGAGGATGGGCTTGCGGGCGGCCTGGACTTCGTCGAGCCGTGAGACGCGGGTTGAGTGCGGGGCGGTTTTGACCAGCTCCGGCGTCTCTTCGACTTCTTTTGCAATGGAGCGCATGGCGGCGATGAAGAGGTCCAGCTCTTCCAGCGATTCGCTTTCGGTGGGCTCGATCATCAGCGCGCCGTGAACGATCATGGGGAAGCTGACCGTGTAGGGATGGAAGCCGTAGTCGATGAGGCGCTTGGCGATGTCGCCGGTTTTGACGCCGAGGGCGGCCTGGCGCTTGTCGCTGAAGACGACCTCGTGCATGGAGGCGGTTTTGTAGGGCAAGTTCGTAGAGGTCTTCGAGCTTGTTGCGGATGTAGTTGGCGTTGAGGACGGCGTCTTCGGTGGTTTGGCGCAGTCCGTCTGGCCCGTTGGCGAGGATGTAGGCCAAGGCGCGGATGAACATGCCGGTGTTGCCGTAGAAGGCGCGGACGCGGCCTACGGATTGGGGACGGTCGTAATTCCAGGTGAGTGGGAGCGGTTGAGATTGGTGGTCTCGCACCCATTCCGCAAAAAGCCGCGGAATGGATGGGGCACCCGTCGTTTTGTGTTGAAGCCGGCGAGGGCTTGCGGACGAGGACTGGGGTGGGGAGGAAGGGCTCGAGGAAGGCTTTGCAGGCCACGGGGCCGGAGCCGGGACCGCCGCCGCCGTGGGGCGTTGAGAAGGTCTTGTGCAGGTTCAGGTGCATCACGTCCACGCCGAAGTCGCCGGGGCGGGCCTTGCCGACCAGCGCGTTCATGTTGGCGCCGTCCATGTAGAGCAGGGCGCCCTTGGCGTGGAGGATGTCGGCGATTTTGTGGATCTGGCTTTCGAAGACGCCGATCGTGGATGGGTTGGTGAGCATCAGCGCGGCGGTCTCTTCGTCGACCTGGCGCGCGAGGGCTTCAAGATCGATGCCGCCTTCGGGGTTGGACTTGAGGTTCTCAACCTGGTAGCCGCAGATGGCGGCGGTGGCGGGGTTGGTGCCGTGGGCGGAGTCGGGGATGAGGATTTTTTTGCGCGCGTTGCCCTGCGACTCGTGCCAGGCGCGGACGAGGAGGATGCCGGTGAATTCGCCGTGGGCGCCGGCGGCGGGCTGGAGGGTGATCGCGTCCATGCCGGTGATTTCGATGAGGCAGCGCTGGAGCAGATCGATGACTTCAAGAATGCCCTGGGCGAGCGAGTCGGGGCGGTAGGGATGGGCTTCGGCGAGGCCCTCGATGCGGGAGACTAGCTCGTTGACGCGCGGGTTGTACTTCATGGTGCAGGAGCCGAGCGGATACATGCCGAGATCGATGGCGTAATTCCAGGTGGAGAGGCGGGTGAAGTGGCGGATGATTTCGATTTCGCTGAGCTCGGGGAGTTCGGGCGGCACTTCGCGGTGCGGCGGCGCCAAGAAGCGCCGCTGGGTCGACGGCAGGGACGTCGAGCGGGGCAAGTTTGTAGGCGCGCTTGCCGGGCGAGGATTTCTCGAAGACCAGGGATTCGTTTTGCGTCTGGTGGGGGCGGACTTTGCCGGTGGTTGCGCGAGTGGTTGTGTCGATCGTCATTATGCCTCCACGGGTGCGGCGGCCAGGACTTTGGCGGCGGTGTCGATGTTTTCGCGGGTGATGATTTCGGTGGCGCACCAGAGGGTGGCGTTTTTCAGCTCCGGGTACCAGCGGCTCAGGTCGATGCCGCCGACGATCTTTTCGTCCATCAGGCGCTGGCTCCAGGCGGCGGGGTTTTCGTCGGTTTGGAGGACGAACTCGTGGAAGTGCGGGGCGCCGGTGAACAACAGCTTTGTGCCCTGGTTCTGGGCGAGTGTTTTGGCGGCGTAGGCGGCTTTGGCGAGGTTGTGCTCGGCTAACTCGCGGATGCCTTCTTTTCCATAGACGGTGAGGAAGATGGTGGCCATGAGGGCGACGAGGGCCTGATTGGTGCAGATGTTGGAGGTGGCTTTCTCGCGGCGGATATGTTGCTCGCGCGTTGCGAGGGTGAGGACAAAGCCGCGGTAACCGTTGGCGTCGACGGTCTGGCCGACGAGGCGTCCGGGCATCTGGCGGACGTACTGCTCTTTGGTTGCGATGACACCGCAGAAGGGGCCGCCGTAGCTTAGGGCGACGCCGAAGGACTGGGCTTCCATGCTGACGATGTCGGCTTCGACGGGTGGGCGAACGATGCCGAGGGAGACGGCTTCTGCAATGCTGACGATGAGCAGCGCGCCTTTTGCATGGGCGATGGCGGCGATGGCGGGAATGTCTTCAATTGCGCCGAAGAAGTTGGGGCTCTGGACGAGGACTGCGGCGGTTTCATTGGTTACGGCGGCTTCAAGCGCGGCAAGATCGATGCGGCCGGTTTCGCGGTCGTAGGCGATGAGAGTCGAGGGCAGGCCCTGGTGCTTCGCGTAGGTGGCCATGACTTCGCGGTATTCGGGATGGACGGTCGCGGCGACGACGGCTTTGTGGCGGCCGGTGACGCGGACGGCCATCATCACTGCTTCGGCTGCGCCTGTGGAGCCGTCGTACATGCTGGCGTTGGCCACGTCCATGCCGGTGAGCTCGGCAATCATGGTTTGGAATTCGAAGATGGCTTGCAGCGTGCCTTGCGTGATCTCGGCCTGGTAGGGCGTGTAGCTGGTGAGGAACTCGCCGCGCTGGACGAGCGAGTCGATGATGACGGGCCGATAGTGGCGATAGGCGCCCGCGCCCAGAAAGCTGGCGTAGCCGGTGGCGTTTTTGTCGGCGGCGGCGCGGAAATAGTCGATGATTTCGCTTTCGGCTTGCTGGCGCGGGACGTCGAGGTCGCGGTCGAGGCGGTACTCGGCGGGAATGACTTCGAAGAGCGAGTCGATGGATGGCGCGCCGATGTCGGCGAGCATCTGCTGGCGTTCGGCGGGGGACTTGGGCAGATAGCGCATTTCAGTTTCCAGCTCCTAGCTTCTAGCTTTTAGCTAAAAGCCCGTGGGGTATGCCGGCTTGCGGCTAGCTTGCCGTTTCTTCTGAGATGAAGGCTTCATAGGCGGCGGCGTCGAGCAGGGCGTTGAACTCTGCGGGGTTGGCAAGCTCGACTTTGATGATCCAGGTGGTGTGCGGAGCTTCGTTGATCTTGTCGGGCGCGGTCTTCAGCTCTTCGTTGACGGCGGTGACGGTGCCGGTGACAGGCGAGTAGAGGTCGCTGACGGCCTTGACGCTCTCGACGGAACCGAAGGTCGCGTTGGCCGTGACCGGGTCGCCGACCTTGGGCGCGTCGACGTAGACGATGTCGCCGAGGGAGTTTTGCGCGTAGTCGGTGATGCCGATGGCGCCGATGGAGCCATCGAGCTCGATCCATTCGTGTTCGCGGGTGTAGCGGTAGTTTGCAGGGTAGGGCATCGTGGGTCCACTCCTTGGAAGATAGCGAAGTTCCAGTGTAAATCTTGGGGGTTGGGAAAGACAGGGAACAGGGAACAGGGAACAGGGACCAGGGAACAGGGAGCAGAGGAACAGCAGGAAACAGGGAACAGGGAACAGGGAACAGGGAATTGAAAAGCCCGATTGGTGGGGGACCTTGGTATCCCACCAATTCCGCGAAAAAGCGGACTGGGGCACGGAAGTTGATTCGGGAAGGCGATTTTCTGTTCGTTGTCGCCTGCTTTATTTTTCGAAGAACTCGCCGTGGCCGCCGTTGGCCCAGGGATCGTAGTGTGCGCGAAGTTGGCGCGGTTTTGGACGGAGGGATGGCTGTACTCCCAGAACTCGATGAAGGGGTTGGGATCGGGGTCTTCAAGCCAGGCTTCGCCGAGATGGTTGAAGGCGGAGACGGCGGTCTTCTGCGGGTCGGCAACGATGCCGTGGATGGCCTCCTGTCCGTAAACGTCGGCCTGGTGTTCGAAGTGGCGGCTGAAGGTGTTGCTGACTGGCTCGAGCACAAAGCCGGCGACGGAGATGGCGAAGATGAGCACGATGAAGCCGGCGCGCGATGGCGAGCGGGTTGCCGGCCGCGTCCGCGTCGAGCTGCCAGCGCGCGCCGAAACGGCGGGCAAGCCAGGCTGCGAATCCGGCACAGGCCCAGTAGATGAAGAACAGAGCTATGGACGTGCCGGCAATCAGTTTGGGAATGTGGTTGAGAACGTAGTGGCCGCTTTCGTGGCCGAAGACGAAGAGGACTTCGTCGTCGGGGAGACGGTCGGTTGCGGTGTCCCACATGACGTAGCGCTTGGTGAGCGCCGAGGCCGGTGACGTAGGCGTTGATGCCGTTGTATTTTTCGCTGGCCTTCATCAGGTACATGCGATCGGGAGGAATGTTGATGCCGGTGCGGGCGACGACGGTTTCAAGCTTGGCCACGAGGGGAGCGTGATTTTTTTGGAGCGGCTCGAACTTGTTGAAGATGGGCGCAAGAAAGGGCGAGATAAAGATGAGGAAGACCAGAATGGGAAGCGTGGCGATCCACGATCCGAACCAGTAGCGGCGGGGCCAGCGGCGGACGATCCAGTTGAAGAGCAGCAGAATGGGCGTGGCGAGCAGCAGGGTGAGCTGCGAGCGCCTTTCGCCTCGTCGCCGAGCCAGCTTCCCCAGCCCTGCACGCTGATGTCGTAGGCTCTTCTCGACATGTTGGCTGAACCAGTCGAGCGGCAGGTTGGCGAGAGAGGTGATGACAAGGAAGGCGGCGAAGAAGATGAGTCCCTGAATCCAGCGGCGGGCGGAGATGCTTTTGGCCCAGGCTTCGAGGCGGGCCGCGGCGCGGGTGGAAAGCAGAAGCCAGAGAACGGCGATGCCCCAGAGCCCGCCGACGATGTCCATGATGTTGCGAATGCGGCTGAGGGCGATGGCTTTGGCGAGCTTGCCGGGCGAGAGCGAGTAGGCGTTTTGCGTATTGGCGGGGGGTGGGGCCGGGGTGGTCTGGGCTATCACAATGCGTGGCGGAACCTTCGGCCACGGTCCGATGCGCGGGGCCACGCAGGCGAGCAGGATGGTAAAGCAGACCGTTAACAGGGAACAGCGCGCAAGGGTCATTTGGTATTTCCTCTTCTTGATGGGGCCATTGGGAATCCGGAGGCACGGCCAAGCCTGGCACTGGATTCGGCATTCAGGGCCGCGGCTGATCTTGCAGCGGAAGGAGGACCGGATCTGCGCGAAAAGTCGAAAGAACAGACCTCAGGGGCTAAAGCCCTCGCCGAATTGCTTGCATTTGCGGCACGACTGAAGTCGTGCCCTGACACTTTTCCAGATTCCACGAGAGTTTTTCCGCAGCCTGTGAAGTCGTGCCCTGACACTTTTCCAGATTCCACGAGAGTTTTTCCGCAGCCTGTGAAGTCGTGCCCTGACATGGAGTCTCGAAGAACATCCATTGAAGCGTTTCTTCCGCAGCCTGTGAAGCCCATTTGATTTCCTCGTACAATTCAGGGGCCTGAAGACGCCTGCTCCCGCCGTCCGTCTGATTCCTGCTGCTTCTGTCCGATGGGTTCCATCTACTCACTTTTGTGTTGATTGCCTGTGGCCGGACAAAGAAGGGCAGCCGACTTTGAGACAATCTTGATTACAGATGCTTTTAACCGATTTCGCTCGACCAATGCCAGAGAAAATTTCAGCCGTCACGGGATCGTGCAGACCGTGTGTATTTGGGCCGTGCCTATGCGCGGCGATTGCAGTGGCTGTCCTGATGATTCCGGCCGCGGCCCGAGCGCAAACTTCGACTCCCGTTCTGCTGGATGCGATGACAGCCGAGCTGCAGCGTGCGTTTACCTCGCTTGGCAGGCCGGGGCCCGGGAAAGCGGATTCTGACAAACAACTGCCGCCTTACTTTCTGAGCTACACGGTGAGCGATGCCAGCGCGGTGTCGATTCGGGCGCAATTCGGGGCGCTGGTGGACAGCTCAGCAAACCATCTGCGCGTGGCCGACGTGCAGGTGCGGCTTGGGAGTCCCGGCCTGGACAACACGCACGGGGAGCATCGCGGAGCGGCGGTGAACAGCCTTGCAACTGCCGCTGGGCGACGATCGCGAGGCGCTGGCGCGTTCGCTTTGGCTGGCCACGAACACGGGGTACGGCACGGCGCTCGATAACTATTTGCGCGTAAAGACGGAGGCGCAGGTGCGGGCGAAAGAAGAGGACACCTCGCCGGACTTCAGCCAGGAGGAGCCGCAGATCTTACATCGGCAAAGCAGGCTCCGCCGGTGGCGGTGGACCGGGCGGCATGGGAGACAGCGGGTGCGGGCGCTGTCGAAGGTGTTTCGCGAGTTTCCGGATGTCTACCAGAACATGGTGATGATGACGGCGCAGAACGAGACGGACTATTTTGCTTCGTCGGAGGGATCGCGGGTGGTGACGCCGCATATGCAGGCGCGGCTGGTGGCGATTGCGGTAACGCGCGCGGACGACGGCATGGACCTGTTCCGCGAGCAGACGTTTGAGGCGGAAACGGTGGAAGGATTGCCGGCGCAGGCTGAGCTGGAAGCGGCGATGCGCGAGCTGGGCAAGAGTCTCGAAGCGCTGCGCAAGGCGCCGGTGACGGAGCCGTTCGACGGGCCGGCGATTCTGTCGGGACGCGCGGCGGCGGTGTTCTTCCACGAGGTGCTGGGGCACAGGCTGGAAGGCCAGCGGCAGCGCGGCGACGAGGAAGGACAGACGTTTACCAAGGATGTGGGCAAGCCGGTGCTGCCGACTTTTCTTTCGGTGGCCGACGACCCGACGCTGACGAAATTTGGCAACACATGGCTGAGCGGCAGCTACGAGTACGACGATGAGGGCGAGAAGGCGCAGCGTGTGGCGCTGATCGACGATGGGGTGTTGAAGACATTTCTGATGTCGCGGTTGCCGATTGCGAGCTTCAGCTCTTCAAACGGACATGGGCGCGCGGAGACTGGCCATGTGCCGACGGGGCGGCAGGGCAACCTGATTGTGACCTCGACCAAGAGCGTGCCGGAGACGGAACTGCGCAAGGAACTGATCGAGGAAGCGAAGAAGCAGGGCAAGCCGTATGGACTTTACTTCGAGGACATTTCGTCGGGGTTCGCGGTGACAACGCGCAGTTCGCCGCAGGCGTTCCAGGTGATTCCGCTGGTGGTGTGGCGGGTGTATGTGGATGGACGGCCGGATGAGCTGGTGCGCGGGGTGAGCATTGTGGGCACGCCGCTGGCGGCGCTGAAGCGGATTGTGGCCACGGGCGACAAGAGCGAGGTGTTCAACGGCGAGTGCGGCGCGGAGTCGGGGACGGTGCCGGTGAGCGCGGTGGCTCCGGCGATGCTGGTGAGCGAGATGGAGACGCAGAGGCAGCCGCAGGGGACGGCGCGGCCGCCGATATTGGCGATACCGAAGTAAGGGACGTGGGGACATAGGGACTAAGGAACTGGACATTGGAGGCTTGGTGAGGTTGATTCGTCCGATTGCTATGTTCGCCGGAGTTGGATTTGTTGCGGCTTGCCTGTGTGCGCCGGCTTTGCACGCGCAGCAGACGCGGGCGGATGCGGAGAAGGATCCGGTTCTAAAGGCGATGCTCGAGGAGTTGGACCGAAGCATGAGCCAATTGCAGCTGCCGGGGTTCGCGAAGCCGTTCTTCATCCAGTACCGGATTGAAGAAGTGGACGACTACTACGACCAAGGCGGAGTTTGGGGCCAGCGAAGGAGCACAGCACACACACGAGCGAGTGGCGCGGGTGACGGTGCGGGTGGGGGACTACAAGGCGGACAGCTCGGGCGGACGGGGCGACGGGGCGCTCGAACTGGCGGCTCTCGACGACGATCCGATCGCTTTGCGGACAGCGCTTTGGGCGGGAACGGACCAGGCGTACAAGGGCGCGCTGGCAGCCTATGCACAGAAGCAGGCGGCGCTGAAACAGGTGCAGACACCGCCGCAGGCCGACGACTTCAGCCATGAGAAGGCGCTGATCTCGCTGGCCGAGCCGATTACGTTGAAGGTGGACGCGGATGACTGGACGGAGCGCGTGGCGCGGGCCAGCGGACTTTACCGGAAAGATGCGACGGCCAGAGCGGGCGGGGGCAACGTGCAGTACTCGACGGCGGAGTTTCACGGCCGGTTGACGACCATCTGGCTGGCGACCAGCGAGGGTACGATCGTGCGCAAGACGGCGCAGGAGTGCCAGGAGACTTTTGGCGTGGGCACACAGGCGCAGGATGGAATGCGGCTGGACCGCTCGTATGCCTCGACGGGAAGTTCACTGAAGGATCTTGATGCGCCGGAGGTTTTTGAAAAGCATGCGATGGGGTTGATTGCTTCGCTGGCCGAGTTGCGCAAGGCGCCGCTGGTGGAAGAGGAGTATCACGGGCCGCTGCTGCTGAGTTCCGACGCGAGCGCCGATACGCTGCGCGGTCTGCTGGCGGGAGGATTGACGGCTACGCGGCCGAGACTGGGAACCGAGGCGCGCACGAATGGACCGTTTGCGTCGAGCCTTCACGCGCAGGTGCTGCCGGAGTTCATGGACGTGGTGGACGATCCGGGATTAAAGAGCTACGACGGCAAGGGGCTGGTGGGCGCATACGATGTGGACGAAGAGGGCGTTCCGGCGCAGGCGGTAAAGCTGGTGACGGCGGGGCGGCTGCAAGAACTATCTGCTGGCGCGGGAGCCGGTGCGCGATTTTCCGCAGTCGAATGGGCACGGGCGCGCGGGAATTACGGGCGCGGCGCGGCCGGCGATTGGCGTGTTGAAGGTGTCGGCGGAGAATGGATTTTCTGACGACGAGTTGAACAGCAAACTATTGGCGCTGGCGAAGGATCGCGGAGTGAAGAGCGTCTACTATGTGCAGACGCTGGGCGGGGAGATGACGCCCCGGCTGCTTTACCGCGTGAGTATTGACGGAACTCGCGAACTGGTGCGGGGGGCGGTACTGGACGATATCGATCAGCGGGCGATGCGATCGAGCGTTGCCGCGGCGGGCAAGGATTTGTTTGTGGCGAATTTCTTTGGCGACGTGCCGCAGACGGTGCTGGCTCCGGCGCTGCTGCTGGAGGATGCCACGGTGAAGCGGGCGAATGAGAAGAACGACAAGCTGCCGTTTTATCCGGCGCCGGAATAAGGCAGGGAACAGGGATCCGGGAACAGAGAACAGGGAACAGGGAACAGAAAAGCATGCGAGGCCGACGTCTTTGCTGTCCCATGCTTTCCGCGAAAAATTACAAGAAGCAGGTCCTTCGACTTCGCCCGGGAGGATGGGGCACGGGAGCTTAAGCTGGATCTGGAATTCTGTATTTGACGGGAAGCTGCTTTTCCGATCCCTGTTCCCTGATCCCTATTCCCTGTATTATTTTTTCTTCCAGGCGCCGACGATGGCGCCCATGATTATCATGCCGATTAGCCAGAAGCCGGTGTTGATGGCGAAGAGCTTGTAGGTGCGGACTTCGAAGACATATTCGGTGGCCCAGGTGGTGAGCACGAAACCGAGCCACAAGAGCGCGGCTGCCCTCATTCCGCGGAAGGCTGTTTGCGGGCCAGTGAGTTGGGTGACGCAGGAGATGGCCGCGGCGATTACGGCTGCCGAGAGCAGGGCGGTGGCGTACTGCAGGGCCGGGTTGACGCCGGTCGCCATGAGCCACTGCAGCGGTGCGGCCTATGCCGTCGAGCCAGTCCTGCTGGAAATAGGAGTACCATCGCGGCTTCGAGCAGGAAACACGCGACTGCGGCCAGGGTAATGGCAAGGTAGTTCTGCCGGACTCTCTTCACTTCATCAATCATTCCGTCCTCACTTTCAATTCTGCAAATGGGTGCTGGTTCGGCGCGGCGAAGCGAGCGCATCAGGAAAAGGCCGCCGTGAAAACTTTATTGGGCGGAATTCTAGACCATTGCCGGCGGGGTTGTCTCCGCAAATTGCCGTGAATCGTTTCGTGTATGGTTTGACATTGGCGAGGCGAGGCCGCGAGACTTTGTGTTTACGGTCATGGACAGAAAACCGCTCAACCTTTGGTGCGCCTACCCGGACGATCTGCTGACTGAAGGGGTCGCGGAGGGGTGTGCGGCGGTGCTGAGCGAAGAGGAACGAGAGCGGACGGCGAGATTCAAATTCGAGCGGCACCGGCGCGAGTCGCTGACGACACGTGCGCTGGTGCGAACGGCGTTGTCTCACTATCTGCCGCTTCGGCCGGAGGAGTGGCGGTTTGCGTCGAATGCGCATGGCAAGCCGAGCGCCGAACCGGAGTGCGGGTTGCAGTTCAACTTGTCGAACTCCGTCGGGCTGGTGGTTTGCCTGGTTGCGAAGGGGGCCGAGGTGGGCGTGGATGTGGAGCCTTTCACGCGGGCAGGGAAGATTCTGGAGCTGGCGCAGGAGGTTTTTTCCGCGCAGGAGCGGGCGCAACTGGATGGATTGCCGAAGGGGGAAAAACTGGACCGCGCAATGTCGCTGTGGACGCTGAAGGAGTCGTATATCAAGGCGCGGGGGATGGGGCTGGCGCTGGCGCTGGACAAGATTTCATTTGTTTTTGGGGGAGCAGAGGGGATACGGCTGGAGATGGATTCGAGCCTGGGCGATGAGGGGGATCGATGGAGGTTTTTTCTGCTGGATCATGAGGGGCATCGGATTGCGGGAGTGGTGGAGCGGGGCGTGAGCGGAGAGATGGATGTGTGGGAGGCGCGGCCGGTTCTTGCGGCGCCGGTGCGGGTGGATAGGGGCGAAGTGCGTTGGTTTCCGGGAGAATAGGTTTGTGATTGCATGATTTCAAACTTTGCGATGGGGTGCCGTGCTATCCCACCCTAGCCACAAAAACAGAAACGTGGCGAGGGTGGGGCACCCGACATTGATGCAACATCAGGCGTTAAAAACGAAGGTGCGAGGATAGTGAGATGAATTGGATGAAGGTTGTTTTGTTGAGTGGGTTGGTTGGCGCGGCGGTTGTTACCGCAGCGTTCGGGCAGGCTGGAGGTCATGGGGCGGGCCGCGGTTCGGTTCCGATCAGGGTGATGAACAAGGTGATGACCAAGGTGATGATTCTGGATGGGCAGAGCGGGGGGGCTTATCACAACTGGAGGCTGACGACTCCGGTGCTGAAGAGGGAGCTTGAGGAGACGGGGCTGTTCTCGGTGACGGTGGTGACGGCGCCGGCGTCGGATGGGGACTTCAGCGGCTTCAAGCCGGAGTTCGGCAACTATCAGGCGATCGTGATGAACTACGACGGCCCGGATTGGCCGGCGGATTTGCGCACGCGCTTCGAGCAATATGTAAGCGGCGGCGGGGGGCTGGTGATTGTGCATGCGGCGGACAATGCGTTTCCAAATTGGGCGGCTTATAACGAGATGGCAGGGATCGGAGGATGGAGGAATCGTACGGAGAATGCGGGACCTTATTGGTATGTGAAGGATGGGAAGCTGGTCTCCGATCCTTCGCCGGGGCCGGCGGGACAGCATGGGGCGCGGTTGCCGTTTCAGGTGGAGACGCAGGACGCGGAGCATCCCATCATGAAGGGGTTGCCGGCGGTGTGGATGCACTTTCCCGACGAGTTTATGGCATGTTGCGCGGACCGGGGAAGAACATGACGGTGCTGGCGACGGCGCACTCGGACGTGAAGAACAAGGGCACTGGCCACGAGGAGCCGATGCTGATGGTTCTGCAGTTATGGGAAGGGGCGGATTTTTCACACCCCGATGGGGCACGATGTGGCGGCGTTAAGTTGCGTGGGATTCATCACGACGTTTCAGCGGGGGACGGAGTGGGCGGCTACGGGAAAGGTTACGCAGAAAGTGCCTCCGACGTTTCCGACGGCGAAGACGGTGAGTTATCGCGTGGATATTCAGGAGATGGATCCGGATATGTTGAAGGGGGCTTCGGATCCGGTGCGGTGAAAACAGGGGTCAGGGATCAGGGGTCAGGGACGTAGGGACGGGGTGAACCGTCGGTAGTGGTTTGTTGCTCGACCTGAGTGAAGTGAGATCCCAGGTCTTCCGCCGTGGCGGACGAGACCTGGGGCACCCGATGTTCATGCTGACTTAAATTACTTTGCGGTGCGGTAGATTTCGGAGCCGGCTAACAGGTAGGCGCCGACTCCGTAGACGTAGCTTGAGGTTTCAGTGTATGCGCCGGGGGCTGCGCCGACGGGCTGAATGGCTCCGAGGCGGCCATCGGCATAGACGTGGGTCAACATGCCGGCCCAGGCTTTCTCGACGGCGGGCCAGTAGGTTTTCCTGTCGAGGATCTTCTCGTTCACGCCATAGGCGAGCGCGTAGGTGATGAAGGCGCTTCCGGAGACTTCAGGCAGCGGATAGGAATCGGCGTCGAGCAGGCCGGGACGCCAGAGGCCGTCCTTGCCTTGAATGGCGAGTGACTCGGCAGCCATCTCCTTGAGCAGCGCGACGTACTTGGGGCGCAGCGGAGAGTCCTTGGGCAGTTGCTGGAGCACGCGAACGATGCCGCCCATGACCCAGCCGTTGCCGCGGGACCAGAAGAGCTTTTCGCCGTTCTTCTCATGCTTGTCGAGGATAGGTGGCGTCGCGCGAGTAGAGATGCTTGTTCTTGTCGTAGAGCAGATCGGTGGTGATCTTCCACTCGCGATCCATGAAGTCGAGGTATTTGGTGTCGCCGGTGGCTTTGGCCATATCGGCAAAGACGGGCGGGGCCATGAAGAGCGCGTCGCACCACCACCAGAGCGGGCTTGGCGGGATCGTCGGGCGTGGCGAGCTCCTGATCGAGGCGGGCCTTCATAGGGTCCATCATCTTCGGGTCTTTGTGGAGGAAGTACTGCTCCATGTACATCTGGCCGACGGCCTGATCGTCGGCATGCTCGACGCGCGGGCCGGGCTGCCAGTTGAGCTTGTTGCCCAGATCCTGCATGGCCTGCTTGTACTTGTCGCCGGCTACGGCATCGGGCACCCCCATGAAGCCGGCGTAGAGCGCGGCCCAGGTCCAGTCGGTCTGCGGAACTTCGGGCATGCGGCTGAGTTGCCAATCGGCGACGATCTTCATGGCCTTGGCGAGGTCGGGCTTTTTGAACTTCAGGGGAGAGGTTTTCTGCGAGCGGCCCGGGAGTGGTTAGGGAGTCTCCGGGAGGGGCGACGGGGGCTTTCTGCTGGGCATGCGCGCTGGGGATGGCGAGGGGCAAGAGCAATGCGGACAGGACGGCGGCGAGACAGAGGGAGAATTGCGGTTGTCGAATGGGATTTGCGATGTTCATTTGAATCTCCGTTGGGTTGAAGGCATGTTTTTTATGAGTTGGTGCGTGGGTGAAGCTGGTGAGTTGTTTACGAGACGCGCGCTGCAATTTATGGTCCGGGATTTGTGCAATTCCGGGCGCAGAACAACTATAGCGCTCGGGCGAGTCTTGCTGCTCAGAACGACAGCCAATTCTCCCTATGAGCGGGCGGTTGGCTTTGTCGTATCCCACCCATGCCGCGATAAAACTGCGCCATGGATGGGGCACCCGGCGGTGATAGCGAGTTGGCAGGTTGGCGGCAGAGCATCCTAGCCGTAACTCGTCGGGGCGAGTCAGGCTGCTCCCTGTGAGGGGGTGGTTGGGCTTGGTCGTATCCCACCCATGCCGCGATAAAACTGCGTCATGGATGGGGCACCCGACTTTTTCTGGCGATACGGATGGAATCATCCCGAATGGTAAGGCGCCTGGACGAGTCAGGCTGCTCATCGATGACAATTCGCACATTCATTGAATGGATCTGTGCGGGGAGACTTCGCTGATCTAGAACCTCAGGCGGAGGCCTAGTTGGAATTGGCGCTCGCGGTAGAAGTTGGTGGAGTTGATGTTGAGGGGCTGGCCGAAGGCGGTGGTGTTGGCTTTGAGGCCGGTGAGGAAGTTGAGCGTGGGGAAGGCGCCGGTGAGGCTGCCGGGCGAGATGTAGTAGCCGGTGGTTTCAAGCTCGGTGACGTTCTGGTGGTTGAAGAGGTTGAAGGTCTCGGCGAGCAGTTGCAACTGGCGCAGTCGGCCGAGGTCGAATTGCTTGCTGAGGCGAAGGTCGGCCTTCCAGGTGGAGGGATAGCGGTAGGTGTTGCGGCCGATGTTATAGACAACTTTGTCGCTGCCGATGCCGTAGACGCGATTGTCGCCGGCGGAGCCGTTCATTCCCGGGCCGAGGGCGGCGATGACATCGCCGTTGACCTGGTTGAACTCCTTGGGCAGCGAGCCGGAGGTGCGCATGGTGTAGGGCATGCCGCTGCGGAACTGACCGATGCCGGAGAGCATCCAGCCGTTGGCAAGCCTTCCGGCGAGGTCGTGCAACTTCCAGGGTGCGGTGAGGATGGCCGTGACGGCGGCGGAGTGGCGGACGTCGAGGTTGCTGGTTCCATACTCGCGGCTGAAGTCGGCGGGGTCGAGCACGTCACTGCCGGCGACCAGGGTGCTCTCGTTGGGGTTCCAGTCCATGGCGTGGGAGTAGGTGTAATGGGCTTGCAGGCTGAGGCCGCGGCGGCCATAGCGGCTGAGGCGGAGGATGGCGGCCTCGATAGGTGGAGTTGGCGCGGCTAAAGATCTCGGAGATCTGCTGATAGTTGGGATTGAGGCGGCCGGCGGTTCCGGTTCCCGAGGTGGCGGAAGGCCATGTGGCGTAGAAGGGAACAGTGATCTGCGAGGCCTTGATAGGGCCTTTGCCGGTGCCGTCGACTACGGCGTAAGTGATGGTTCCTGGGTTGACGGCGGGGTCGAAGTTGGTGTCGATGGAGATGGGCAGGCGGCGGCCGAGGCTGAGCATAGCGCTGGCGGTAAGGTGCGATGTGGCTGGGGAGGGATTCTTCAATGGATGCGACGGCCTGGTGTACTTCGGGATTGCGGAAGTTGGGAGCGAACTCGACTGCTCCCGGCTTGACCAGGCTGAGCGGCTCGCCGGCAAAGACATAGGGGAACGGCGGAGCGCCACCGGCATTCAGATTGTCGGTGGGGCGCATGAAGAAGCTCAGGTCGCCTTTGAGCAGAGCCGGTTTGGGTGAGCACGGTTTCGAGGGTGGCGTTCTCAGTGCGGCCGTAGTACATGCCGTAACCGAGACGCAGGACGGGCCAGTGGGTTTCAGAGCGCACCGATGGCGAGGCTGACGCGCGGGCCCCAGTTGTTGCCGAGATTGGGCAGTCCTGGCGGTGAGCGGAAGCGCGGGGTTGGCGAGCGTGGAGATGGGCGGCGGCAACTGTTCGCGCTCCCAGCGCAGGCCGGCCGAGAGGACGGCAAGCTTGTTGGGCTGCCACTGGGCGGTGGCGTAGCCTGCCCAGTCGTTGGTGCTCAGATTCCAATTGGTGGGGCCCATGGTTTGCGAGTAGTAGGAGTAGCAGGGCAGGTAGCCAAGGCCGCGGAGCTGGCCGGTGGTGTCGCGCCAGACCTTGCCGGTTTCGTCGCAGTTGTGCTGGTTGAATTTGTCTTAGCGCGCCGGAGAATCCGAAAGCGCCAAAGGTCAGGGCATCGGAGACGAAGTTCTCGACGTTGGCGTAGTAGTATGTGCCGGTCTGGTTGCGGAGCAGGCCGGTGGCATCGGTATTGTGGCCCACGTCAAAGCCCGCTCTCACGAGCAGGCTGTTGCGGACCCAGTCGACGGACTCCTGCACGCGGAAGAGGCGTTCGTCAGGATAGCTGCCCTGACCGAATCGCGAGGGGTTGCCGATGGTGAAGCCGTAGCGGGAATCGACGACGATTTGCGGCAGTTGTCCCCAGACGTTTTGGTTGAGGGTTTGCTCGAATGCGGAGGGGGTTTCAGCGTGGGCGCTGAGGATGGCGCGGCCGGCCGAGGCTTGGGTGACGGCGAGGAGATTGGGAGTGAGAAAGGCTTCCCAGCGGGCGAGCAACCACTCCTGGCTAGCCTGGCTGGAACCGAGGCTGTGGTTACCGTAGGTCTCGGAGACGCGGGTGATTCCGCCGCCGGGCGAGTTCCAGTTGGCGCCGATTGCTTCGAGGGTGAAGCGGTTGCGTTCGGCGGCTTGCCAGTCGATGCGGGCAAAGCCAACCCACTGCGCGGAGACGCGGGGAGCAGGCCCGAGGAGTCCATCGAGAGTCTCAAGCATTTGGGAATATTTTTGAAGAGCGGCGCTATTGTTGGTTCCCAGTTGAGCGCCGAGAAGCTGCATCTGGTCGTTGGAGGGCTGGGCAAAGAAGTTGACGGGCCACTTGACGGTGGAGATGGCGGGATCGTTGCGCTGGTTGCTGTCGAGGGCAGCAAACCAGAAGAGCTTGTCGCGGCGAATGCGGCTGCCGAGTCCGAGGCCCCAGGTGATTTCGTGGTCGGGCGGGGTGAAGGGCTGAGGGGTGAAGACGGGAGTGGTGATGTAAGTGGCTGGAGAGGTCTCTTTGACCCACTGGGTGAAGGGATTGCGGGCGCCCCAGGTGTTTTGGCGATCGAAGAGAAAGCCCTGGCCGTGGAATTCGTTTGAGCCGCGCTGGGTTTCGACGTTGACGCGGCCGCCGGCGGCGCGCGCGCCCTTGGCTTCGACGTTGCCGGCGACGGTTTCAACCTGGCGGATTGCGGACTCGCTGACCTGAAAGCCCCGTCCACCGGACCAGGCCTGCCCCATGCCGCTGGGCTCGCTGACTGCCAGGCCTGACGCGGATTGTCCCGGCGCGCCGGGTGAGGAACTGGATGTGCCACCAAAAGCAAGGCTGGTGGTGACACCGTCAATGGCGATATCGGCGGGCTGCTGGCTTGCACCGCGGAGCGAGGTCTGGGATGAACCGGCCGGGGCTGCGGCGGCGGGGGTGTCGAGAACGAAGTCCTGCCAGCGGCGGCCGGTGGCGGGCAACGATTGCAATTCCGCTGCGGAGAGTGTGGTGGTGGCGGCAGAGGAGGCGGGGTCGGGTTGTTGCGCGGCTGTTTGAATGGGGATCGGGTTGCGGGCTTGCGGCGGCAGGTTCCATTGGGCGGCTGCGCGAAGGCCGGTGGCGATTGACAGGGTGGCGGCCAGATTTGGGAGGCTTTCTGCGGCGCGGATGAAAGCGAGTTGCGATGGGGCGGCTTGGGCGTGGAGATTTGCTGATTCCCAGGTGTGAGAATCCAGACCTCCACCCGACGGACCAAGACCCGTCTGTGGGGACCCCGGACCTGGGGCACCCGGCGCCTTCAAATCCGGAGTTTGGGGAGTTGGTTTGGGCAATTCGGTCGTAGGCAATGCGGAGATGCGGGTTGGTGGTCGCGGCGCTGGTGAGAGGGTGGCGGATAGAAGCGGGGTTTGAGTTGGCGGCGAGTTGTAAATTGGGCCCGGTTGAGGCGGCGCGGAGAGAGACGGTTGGCGCGGGGCTTCGTCGATTAGCGGGGCAGCGGACAAAGTTGTGAGAAGGGCCGCGCTACGGGCAGCTGTTGAGGGAGGGCTGAGCGGAGGGTTCTCGAGGAAAACTGAATGGACAGGTTCGGGCGGAGCAAGAGTAAGCTGCATGGCCATTTGTACCCGGGCCTTATGGCCAGCGGAGACGACGATTCCATCGAGGCGGCCATGGCCCAGTGTGGCGCTGTCGGCTTCGATGGTGTATTCGCCGGGATCGAGGGCGGTGAAGCTGTAGGCGCCGTCCCTGGCGGTGGTGGTGCGCGCCAGGGCGCCAGTGACCCGATTGCGGAGGAGCACAGAAGCACCGGCGAGGGGAGAAGAATGCAGATCAGTGAGTTTGCCGGTGAGTGAGCCGCTGGGAGGGGATTGAGCAAGGGCGGGTATTCGCAGAAACGCGAGAACGAAAGCCAACAGAAGCGGCTTCGCCCAAATTCGCTTGATCCCGGTTTTGAAGACTGCCATTCGGAGACCTGCCCGCGGCAGACCCTGGGAGAGTGTGCACAAAACACCCCGCCTGCCCGCTCTCGTGGCTGGTCAGGAGTTGGGCACGACCGCAATCGCAGGTTCCGGCGCGGCTCAGGCGTTCAAAAAGTACCCAAGTGGAGTTGAGTCGGATTCTATGCTGCTTTTGCCCAAGTGGAAAGTAGCGGGCATCACAGGTGAGCTATCCTGTTGCGCAGCCGGCGGTTGAATGTGCCAATGCGGGTGGGGCGCGAGGTTGGTCAGTGGCTGGGGCGGATTTCGGGGTTGCTTCAGTTCGAAACCGGGCGGGGCCGGGAATGGGGCCTGGTCCGATAGACTGAAGAAACGGCAGGTTGGATTTGCGGCTCGCCGGGAGTCAGTTATACGACTGAATCCCGATTGTTGACCCCTGACTATTCATGTTTATCGATGAAGCGAAAATTCGCGTGAAGGCCGGCGACGGCGGCAACGGCTGCATGGCCTTCCGGCGGGAGAAGTTTGTGCCTCGCGGCGGACCTTCGGGGGGCGATGGCGGACGGGGCGGCGATGTGATCATGGAGTCGTCGAATCGCCACAACACGCTGATTCACTTCCGCTACAACCCGGAGCACAAGGCGCAGCGCGGCGAACACGGCATGGGCTCGAACTGCACGGGGCTCGACGGCCGGTCGATTACACTGCAGGTTCCGGTGGGCACCTCGCTTTACGATCTTGAGACCGGCGAGCTTGTGCATGACTTTCAGGAGCCGGACGAGCAGCTTGTGATCGCCAAAGGGGGCCGGGGCGGGCGGGGAAACCAGCATTTTGCAACGAGTACGCACCAGGCTCCGCGGGAGCACGAACTGGGACGCGCAGGCGAAGAGCGGGCTTATCGGCTGGAACTGAAGCTGCTGGCCGATGTGGGGCTGGTGGGCTATCCAAATGCGGGCAAGTCGACGCTGATTTCGCGGATCTCGGCGGCCAGGCCGAAGATTGCCGATTATCCGTTTACAACTCTCGAACCGAACCTGGGGGTGGTGACGGTGGGCGACGAGCCGGATCTGGAGTCGTTTGTGGTTGCGGATATGCCGGGACTGATCGAGGGGGCGCACCTTGGCTCGGGGCTGGGCGTGCAGTTTTTGCGGCACATTGAGCGAACACGGCTGCTGGTTCATCTTGTGGATGTGTCGGACGCGTCGGGGCGGCCTGATCCGGTAGAGGATTTCAAGGTCATCAATAAGGAGCTGGCAAGCTTTGGCAATGGCGGAGAGCATCCGCTGGCCGATAAGCCGATGGTGGTGGTGGCGACGAAGATCGACGCAGCCAACCCGGAGAAGCTGAAGAAGCTGTCAGCGCACGTGAAGCGGAAGAAGCTGGAGTTCCATGCGATTTCTGCGGTGACGGGCCAGGGAATCGAAGAGCTTAAGTGGGCGCTGGCGAAACGGTTGCGGCCTGTGACGACGAACTGAGGGCCGACCGAATGGAGTGTCGGCATTTCATGCCCAGGTCTCATCCGCCGCGGCGGACGAGACCAGGGGCACCCACTGTGATTCCGAGGTAACGAAACCTGGAGTTGCGGCGCGGGGTGGTTCGTTTTTTCCGATGAAGGTAGTTCTTACGCGGCAGGGGAAGCGCTTTTTTCGCACCGGACAGGGAATACGGGGCGGAATTCCTTTGCCTTCAGTGTGAACCGTCTCACCTTCAGACGCGGGGAGTTTGGCCAGCGGGGTGCACGAGCCCAGGGGCACGATCATTCCACCCCTGGAGGTACTACCCATGCAATCTATCAAGCGCGATCTATCCGTCGGGCTTTCCTTAAGCGCTTTGCTTTTTGTTTGCGCGCTGGCTTGGGGAAGTCCATTCGTTACAGCCGAATCAGGCTCAAAGGCAGCGCTGGCGCAGGACCAGCAGCAGCCACAGCAAACGCAACCTCAACCGGATCAGGGCCAGGCACAGCCAGATCAGGCCAAGGCCAAGACGTTTACCGGCACTGTTCTCAAGAGCGGCAGCGAATACGTTTTGCGGGACGCCTCGGGCCAGACATACAAGCTGGACAACCCGGAGAGCGCCAAGCCGTATGAGGGCAAGGCAGTTAAAGTGGTCGGCCAACTCGACGAGCAGGCCATGATGATCCACGTCGAGAGCATTGAAGGCACCTCAGCCTAAATCAGGGAAGCGGCACGGCGAAACGCGCCGGCCCTTGAGGCGGCAAAACGAACACGAAGCAACTTGGTAGCGAACGAAGGGGAGGCTCGAGGGGAGGCTGTGACAGCCTCCCCTCTTTTGCGTTCCGGCGGCGAGAGAAGGGCGCCGGTTTCTTTCCTTCGGGTTGCGAAGGGAAGAAGGATCGGTCGCCCGCCAAGGCCGGTTCGCTGATGCTGAAGTTACATCACAACGATTGAGCTCAGTGATAGAGCAGTGCAGTGTTAAGCCAGGCGAGGCCCTCCTGACCGGAATGGTTATACCCCCCCGGAAGCAATACCGCACCATCGCCGAGCAACACGGCCGCGGAGTTTTGAACCGACACGGGCAGGCTTGCGGTAGCGCTGAATGTTCCAGTGGAGGGGTTATAGAGTTCTGAGGCCGGCGAGATGTTGCCACCCGCGATAAGCACCAGGCCGTTATTAAGCAAAGTGGACGTTTGGGCAAACCGCGCAGTTTGCAGGCTCCCGGTGGAGGTCCATTTTCCGGTTGATGGGTTATAGAGTTCTGCCGCGGCGATTCGGATTAATTGGGCGTTCTCGCCGCCTGCGACCAGGACATTTCCATTGGGCAACAGAGTTCCGGCGAATGAGGCGCGCGCCGTTACCATGCTGCCCGTTGAGGCGAAGGTTTCGGTGGCTGGGTTGTACAACTCTGCGCTGGTGAAGTAACTGGTTGCGTTGCCGCCGCCGGCGATGAGCACCTGGCCGTTTTGGAGCAGCGTAGCTGTGTGCGCACTGCGGGCAACCTTCGGGTTGCCGGTGGACGTGAAAGCTCCGGTGGCTGGGTTGTAAATCTCCGCACCGGAAACAATGCCGTTTGTGTTGTAGCCGCCGACAAACAGAACGGTGCCGTCGTTGAGCAGGGTGGCTGTGAAGTTGGTGCAGCGCGCGGTCTGCATGCTGCCGGTGGTCGTGAATTTTCCGGTGGAGGGGTTATACAACTCCGCGCTGGAAAGGCACACGTAGTAACTTCCGGTGGGCGAATAGACGCTGTACTCGCCGCCCGCGATCAGCACTTCTCCATTGTGGAGCAGCGTTGCGGTGTGCAATATGCGACCGGTGTTTAACGTTCCAGTTGAGGAGAATGTTCCGGTGGAGGGGTTATACAGCTCGGCGGTGTTGAGCCCGTATGAGCCCTTGTATTCGCCACCAGCGACAAGGACTAATCCGCTGTCGAGCAGGGTGGCGGTTAGATCGGAGCGCCTGCTTGCCATGCTGCCGGTGTAGGACCAGGTTTGGGCTTGTGCGATCAGACATGATCCGAGAAAGAACACAATCAGGCCGAGAAAACGAGCAACTCGGGGATTCTTCATGGAATTTCCTCTCTGCGCGAGGTGGGGACCTGGCGCAGAGCCAAAATATGCCTGAGCGGGGTGCTGTTATGTGGCAAATGTCAAAGAACTTGTCTCGTGGATGTCAAAGATTTGTAAAGATCTTTTGCTTTACAAGTTTTGGCTGGTTCTTCGGCGGTTTGTTTTTCCGGCGATTGGGGACGGCTTCCCGATCGCGCTGCAGGGGCCTATTTGACGGTGATCGCGCGGCATGCGGAGGCGGTGTTGGAGGCTTTGGCTAGCTGAGTTTCAACAAGAGTCAAGTCAGGCCTTGCGGGTGAAATGGCGCTCGAAGAGTTCGCGGGAACGGCGCTCGCCTTCCTCGGTGAGAACGACCGACTTTGCCTTGCTTTCTGGATCGGAGATAAGGCCTTTGCCGTGGAGCCGGTCCATTGCATCCCAGTCGAGCCCCTTCCAGACACGAGTCCCATCGTGCAGACCGAGCCACAGCAGCGCCAGCACCATCTCGTCTACCTTGTCCTCGTCGTATTCCATCTGCATTTCTCCACGACGATGCTAGCATTGGTCGCGGCGGTGGGTGAGGGCGGAACTAGTTGACGAAGGTTCGAGGTTTCCCACCCTTCACCAGGAAAAAGCGAAGGATGGGGCACCCGGCTGGATCAAGGGCGGGACGCGCGGCGAATCATAAAGGGGTTACCCCACATTCGAGCAAGAAGTCAGCGGTCGTATCGAACTCTTCTCGGACGTTCGTCGGGTCCGCTTCATTGCCTCTAGGGACAAAGATCACCATACCCTGGCGTGCTCTTGTCAGGAGAACGCGATAGGCGTTTCTTCGAAAGCTCTTCTTGTCGGTATTCTTGATCGCGACCCAACGATTATTAGGGCCGGACAGCAGCTTGCGTAATTGCCAACCTTGTGAAGGATTCCAGATGCAATCACCGCCCCAACAGAGTCCGATCCAATCGAGTTCTAGACCTTGAATCTCGAACTCTGTTGCGAATACTTCGCACTGGAAACTCGAGCGAAGATCAGTGTCGCTCGCAAGATACCACTGTTCCCATGGATAGTCGGCGTGGAAGGTAGAATTTGGCTCTAACCCTTCCGCACGAAGGCGTGCAGCCGCTGAAGATCCCACGAGCCCATATCGGATCTGCTCAATGCCTTGTTCACGCAGCTTTGCGCGAGTCATGTTCAGGTCTCTTGAAAGAAACAATGGAAATCTGTCCGAGATGTGGAGGGCAGCCGCCTCGGTCGAATTGCCATCAAGAACATGATTGACCCAAATCGCGAGTTTTTCGGCACGCAGACTGCGGTTGGATGTGCGTAAATGAAGCTCAGAATTCGTGCGGACATCTGTATTCCGTGTCGAGTCATCAAACAGTCGATGTCCTGCAGTCGATGGACCGCCTTCCAAAACTTCAGGCGAGGCGTAGATGACCCATTTTTTCGAACTATGTGCTAGAGCTTTTCCCCACTCTTCCAATCCCGCTTCGCCGTCGTTAATTTCCTGGCCGCCTCCGACAAGTGCGACTACGGCAGCCCAGTCTTGATGCCGTTCCATAATTCCCAAGAGCATTTCAGGCTCTGAATAGTCGCGATTGAATTTCTTGTTGTTCTGGGCACGATTCCATGCGCGCTGTGCTTCGTCAAAAATAATCGCGTGATTTGAGGGATTCCTGAGATTGTCGTCCATGTGGTATCGCGCGAATACGTGGACGTTCTCCAAAAGAGTTCTCGCTTCAATCCGGGCATTTGTTGCGCTGGCGCCGCGGCTTCGGCTCTCTTGGGTGAATAGATGTTGCAAGACCTTGACCAGCGGGCCATTTCCGCTCATGAAGTGAATGGCGTTTGCCTGGTTTTCGTGCGAGTGCGCCAAACTTAGGCCGACCAGAGTCTTTCCCGATCCAGGCACGCCCGTGATGAAGCAAATGACATGCTGGTTGTCCGTTCGGGCTTCGTCGACGTAGCTCTGGACTGTTTGCCAGACAGCGCCGATTTCGTGTTCAGAAGCTTCTGAGTGGGCAATTTCTCTGATCGATAGCCCGCTTCTCAGTGCGATCGCTGCCTCAATGATGCTCGGAACTGGGTGATAAGGACTGTCGTCCCAAGATTGGACTTCAAGTTGGTTGGCCTCCCTCTTCGCGATATGCAGAGGATAGAGGCGAGATTACTCCAGGTTGAAGTAACAACCTCATTCACCCAATAAGTTGCGAGTTGGGGAAACATCTCGCGTTGATTCAGTGCGTCCAAGTCTGTTTCTCCTGATTCAGGAGAAACGATGATCGGCACAATCCTGCTTTCAGCGGATGCTTTGTGGAAGTAGTGCAGAAGCAGCGAATATTCTTCGAGCTGCTTTCGCGCCTGGGAGAATGTATTCCCTGTTTTCGCTTCAAGAATGACAACTTCGGCATTGATAAGCAGAATCGCAATCGACCCGCATTTCCTTGCGGGGAATTGAGAATTCAAGAAGTAATCCCCAATTCGCGGCAGTAGAAGCCGCCTGTATGCATTCAAGGAGAGCCAATCGAAGGGTTCGTAGGTCGCGCTCCCACGTCAGACGTTTGATCAGTGAATTGCTGAGTGAATCCGCGATTTGCATAAGCAATTGATAAGCGGGCGAGGATCTGTTCGTCAGAGAGCGGTGAGAAACTCGGCGACATCCGATCGATAAAAGGAAGCCATGGAGCGGTGAACCCCCCGAACGGGTTTGTAAAAAGTCTAAGATAAAAGTATCCCACCTGACGATATGGCCGCGGGCATAATGAAGGTGGGCACCCGGTTTGGTGTTTAGCCCAGCCCGAAAGGCGACCGCAAATTTATCACAGACGTGGCTAGGATGGGGCCCCGATCGGTTTTGCGACATCTCGCGTTTTGGTGTTCTGTCTTCCTTCTTCTATTCTTCTTCTTCTTCCACGGGGCGTTTGGCGTTGGCGAGGATTTTGTCGGCTACTAACTGCGGGACGATGTCGTAGTGGTCCATTTCCATGCGGTAGCTGCCCTTGCCTTGGGTCATGGAAGTTAGCAGGGTGCCGTAGGTGAGCATTTCGGACATGGGGACCTGGGCGTTGATGACTGTGGTGCGGCCCTTGGACTCCATGCCGCCTACGCGGCCGCGGCGGCTGTTGAGGTCGCCCATGAGGGTTCCGGCGAACTCGTCGGGGGCTTCGATTTCGACCTTCATGATGGGCTCGAGAAGGCAGGGCTTGGCCGTTTCCATGGCCTTGCGGAAGGCGAGGCGGCCGGCCATCTTGAAACACATTTCGTTGGAGTCGACGTCGTGATAGCTGCCGTCGTAGACGACGGCTCTGAAGTCGACGACCGGGTAGCCGGCGAGATAGCCGCGGGCGGCGGACTCGACGATGCCCTTTTCGATGGCGGGGATGAAGTTGCGGGGGATGGCGCCGCCGAAGACTTCGCTGGCGAACTCGAAGCCGCCGCCGCGGGGCATGGGCTCCATGCGGATTTTGCAGTCGCCGAACTGGCCGTGGCCGCCGGTCTGCTTTTTGTGACGGCCCTGGCGCCTCGGCCTTGGCGCGGATGGTTTCGCGGTAGGGGACCTTGGGCGCCTTGAGAGTGACTTCGGCGTGGTAGCGCTTTTTGAGGCGGCTGACGATGGCTTCGATGTGGGGCTGGCCGGCGCCGGCGATGAGGAATTCGTTGGTCTGCGGGTCGCGGAAGAAGCGGATGAGCAGGTCCTCTTCCATGAGCTTGTGGATGGCGGGGGCGAGCTTGTCTTCGTCGGCGCGGGACTTGGGCTCGATGGCGTAGGTCATGGCCGGCTCGGGAGGCGTGGCGAGCTCGATCTGGATGTCGGCGCCCTTTGCGCCGAGGGTGTCGCCGGTGAGGGTTTCGCGGAGCTTGGCCACGGCGCCGATGTCGCCGGCGTGGAGCTCGGGGACTTCAACGGCCTTGCGGCCCTGCATGACGGAGAGGTGGGAGAGGCGCTCCTGGCCGCGGCGGGTGTAGTTCTCGACGGTGGCGTCGTTCTTGACGACGCCGCTGACGACTTTGAAGAAGCTGATGCGGCCGGCGAAGGGATCGGACATGGTTTTGAAGACGACGAGGGCGGCGGGCTCGGTGTCGGCGACTTTGCGGGTGGTGGTGGCGTGCGCTCGCGTCATCGGCGCGGCGGCGTTCGACGGTCATGGCTACGGACGGCGAATGGGCGCGCGCTCGACGGGCGAGGGCGCGTAGACCTTGAGGAAGTCGAGCAGGTGATCGAGGGCCACGTTGGCCAGGCCGCTGGAGAAGAGGACGGGGAAGATGCGGTCTTCGCGGATGGCTTCGTGGAGCGCGGCGATGAGGTGCTCTTCGGGGATGGTGCCCTTCTCGAAGTACTCTTCCATGAGCTCGTCTTTGCCTTCGGCGACCAGCTCGACGAGGGCTTCGTGGCGGGCCTTGGCGTCGGCGGCCAGCGGGGCGGGAATTTCGCCGGTGACTTTGCCGCGGCCATCGCCGCCGGGGGTGTAGCAATACGATGAAGCCGAAGCGTAGAGGACATAAC
>CAVPWH010000003.1:0-270204 GCA_963709415.1 uncultured Acidobacteriaceae bacterium
ACCTTTGAACGCGTTGAGCTGCTCGGGAGGATAACCCGTTGTCGGGACATCAGTATCAATCGTGACCAGGGCGCGCTCGGCGTCCTTTTTCGACTCGGCAAGTTTTTGGTCTTTATCCAGATCGGTGTCATGAGTGCGCTCGGCCAGAACCTGCGACACGCCGAGTAAAGCTTCGGGCTCGTCGGGATCAAGGGTCAGCGCTTTCTGCGCCATTTCCATCATCTTGTCGGCATTGTTGGCTTGCTGATATCTCTGCATGGTTGCCTTGTAGAGCACGACCCGCAATTCGCTGTCGGGATACTTCGCGGCAAAGTCATCGGCGGCTTTTTCCAGGGCGGCAGGATCGGTCAGCGCGATCGCGTCTTTGTACGCCTGAAATTCGGGTTGGGTTTTTGCTTGCGGCGGCCGTTTGCCTGCCGGTGCCGCCGCAGCCGGCGGGGTCTGACTGGCCTGCCCGGCCGGAGCACTCTGTGCCGCGGGTTTATCGTTGCCCTGCGCAAAACTCCAGGCGCACATTCCCAGCACTGCGACCACAATCGCTGCTCGCTTCATTCGTTCTCCTAGTCTCCAGACTTTCCTGGTCGAAACGCCGTGCCAAATCTTGCAACCGTGCATTTTATCGCAGTGGCCTCTTATCGCGACTGATCGAACATACCGATGTTCGCTCCGCCGATCGCCCACGGCATGACTCACAGTTCTTATTGCGGCTTGACCAGAGGATCGTAGGCCTGCTGCAGTTTTCGTTCGGCGGCCGCTTTAATCTCGGGCAGGTCCGCTCCCACAGTTAATGCGGCGCGGTACTCGTTCATCGCCGCGTCGCGGTCTTCCTTCATGTCCAGAATCCTTCCGAGATAAACGTGCGACCAGCCCACGACCTTTGGATCCTTGGTAGCCTGGATGGCCTTCTGGAAATTTTCCAGCGCGCCATCGCGGTTCTTGTCGGCTACGGCGACCTCCGCCAGGATGAACAAAGCCCGCCCCTGATCTCCGATTTTCCGGTCGAGTGCCTGGTGCGCCGGTCCTCATCAGGGCCCTTGGCAACGTCGCCCGCCTCCAGCCGTTTCTCCGCCATCAACAGCATCGTCGGTCTTCCAGCCGTGACAATTGAACCAGTTCCGGCGAAGCCACGTCCGCGAACTCAATTTCGTTGGCTACTTTCTCCTGCTGCTTCAGGTCGATCGCATCGAGCATATCGCCATATGCCGCTCGCAGCCCGGCCGGGTCCTTCTCAAACGTCAGCAGGTAGTTGTAGAAATAGCGAGTCAGCACGTATCCGCGTTTCATGGCATCATCGACCGCCTGCGCGCGCATCGCTTCCGCGGTTTGCTTATTTCCCATGGTACGAATTTCAACCGCACGGATGAAGCACTCGGTTACCAGCAGGGAAATATCGCTCTTGAAGCTTTCCTCCAGCGGGGCACGCTTTACCGACTGCAGCAGCGGTTCAATGCGCTTGATCGAGTTGAAGTGCTTATCGGCCAGAGGATCGAGCAGGTAGTGCAGATAAGTATGCCGGATCTGCTCCATCTTCAGCGGTTCCGCGGCTGCCGGGTCCGGCAATGGAAATACCACAACGTAGTAATCGGAACCGTAGTTGCGGGCGTTGGCTTCGTTCGGATCACCCATAAAATCGAGCAGGATCGTGAAATTCCTGCCCAGATATCCGCCGGTCTGCATTTTCAGATAAATGTCGGTATCGAAAACCATCTTCGCCAGCGGAATGTGGTAACGCTCCACGATGGCGGCATAATCGGCCCGGTGCCGCTCCCAGATTCCGTGCAGACCGTCCCTGTTATAGAAATCTTCCAGCAACTTGCTGAAGCCCGCAATGGGAGCCGCATCTGGTGGCAGATCGTCTTCTTTCACCTTGGGAAGGAAGTTCGGCGGTCCCTGCAGATAGAGCGCCAGCGAGACGTACTGCGACAGGTCGTGCGCCGGATCTCGTTCGCGGTGCGCCTCATACCACGCGCACATGGTCGCCGCGGCCTGCTGCGCTTCCGCCGAGGATTTCAGGTTCTTCTGCACCTCCGCCCGGATGTTAAGGCGCTGCGCGTCAGAACTGTTCAAATCCACGTCATAGCCGCAGGCATTCATCGCCGTGAGCACGGCGAACAGCGTCTCGCTGGTATCGAGCGTAATAGGATTGTTATTCTCCGCCGCACACAACGGCGCCAGCAGCCCCAGCACGGCCGCGATCACCACACCCCGAAGCCCACAACTCAAGAAACGACTCAGGAAGAAACGGCTCAGGAATCCCTCCCGCAAAATGGCCAAAACGAAGCCACAGCGCGACAACCACAGCACGGTGGCCGCGACCTAGCGGAGAACATGATCAGTGTAAAGACTCGGGGCCAGAGGGTCAAACCATTGACTTTTATTTCTCTATTCCTTTTGCGGGCGAACAATCCCCACGGGCTGCGCTGCGCAACCCAACGCCTCGCAACAAACGACTCGCAGCAAAATGCTTCGCAACAAAACAGAATGCGCCGGGTTTAAGGGACTCGGGGCGAGCGACGCGGCGGGGCCGCCAACATTGTGTACGCATTTTGCGTCTTAATCAGAGCGAGCCAAAACCGTATGCGAATCACGCTTAACAGACTTCCAGAATTATTGGCGATCACTTCGCTCATGGCGGCGATGGCGTGCGGCGGAAGCGCATCTACCAGCTTCCGCACTCCGCCGAGCACGGCTAACACGCCGATTCAGCACGTCGTCATCGTGATCCAGGAAAATCGCACGCCCGACAATCTGTTTGGCAGTGACTTGCAGAACCAGCCGCGCCGACTGCCCAACGCCGACCTCGCGTCGCAAGGATCGTGCCACGGTCAGTCGATCGCGCTCACACCCTGGGTTCTTGATCCCTGCTGGGATCCCGACCATGGCCATGGCCTGCCGCACCCGTCCTGGACTGACATGTACGATGGCGGCAAGATGGACGGTGCCTGCGACATCTACATACACAACTCCTGCACGTCATCGTCTTCCGTTCCTCCCAATCCCCAATACACCTACGTCGACAACAGTCCAATCGCGGCCACCGGCGTCGGCCTGCTTGAGCCTTACTTTCAAATGGCGCAGCAGTACGGTTTCGCCAACCACATGTTTCAGACGAATCAGGGGCCTAGCTTTCCTGCGCATCAGTTTCTGTTTACCGGCACTTCCGCGCCCGTGGCCTACGACGATCCCGGCGATACGCAGATGCTCTGGCAGTGGTTTGTTGCCGAGAACCTGGATTCCAATGCCAGGGCATACGGCTGCACGGCCCCAGCAAATGCATTGTTGTACGAAATAGCTCCAGGCGGCACCGAGTCGCCGGGATACGCTCCTCCCGGACAAGCGGCCGGCTATCCCTGTTACGACCATCCGACCCTGACGGATTTGCTGGACGCGAACAAACCTGCCATTAGCTGGCGCTATTACGCCAACTCGACCCGACCAGCCTTTGGGACGCGCCTAACGCCATCAGTCATATCTGCATGCCCAGCGGCGGAGTCTGCAGCGGTCCAGACTGGAGCAACGGGGACGTGGCCTTGCAGTCGGGCCAGATTCTGACCGATCTTGCCAACTGTCAACTTCCGCAAGTCAGCTGGGTGATCCCCGACGGCAATTGGTCTGATCACGCCGGCGATCCGTCGACCGACGGCGGTCCTTCCTGGGTTGCGGCCATTGTCAATGCCATCGGCAACAGCTGGAGCAACAGCAGTCATAAGTGCGACTACTGGGGGAACAATTCTAACGACGCAACCGCCGTCCTCGTGACCTGGGACGATTGGGGAGGCTTCTACGATCACGTCAATCCGGGCGCGGTGATCGGTATGGGATATCCCGGTGCGCAGGCTCTCAGCCAGCAGTATGTCTACGGATTCCGCGTGCCCCTGCTGGTGATTTCGTCTTATGCCAAGCAGTCCTATACCTCGAATCTGAATCACGACTTCGGGAGTATTCTGAACTTTACGGAGTATGTCTTCGGACAGAACGGAAAGTCTTTGGGCGAGATCGACCCTCCCTACCATTACGCTGACTTCTATGCGCAGGATGTTGGTAGCACGCCCAACAACTATTCCCTCTACGATTTCTTCGACTTTTCGCAGCAGCCACTGTCGTTCACAACTATCACGGGCGCAAAGTACGCTCCGAATTGCTTCACGAACCCCACCGCAACCGGTTGTTTCACCAACTACCCCATGGACCCCGATAAAGATGCGGAAGAAGGGGAAGATTGAAGCCCTGCTCGTTCGCTGCCAATGCGGACGAGTGGAGTGCTTACTGAAAAGGTTGAGTCCTCTTCATCCTCGGCGACGAGCCACCCGGTGTCGCGGCCAAATCAACCAGAGATTTGGAAGGCCAATAATGTAACCTATCCAGCGTTCATCGCGGACACAATACGGACACATTTTGGACACGAAAACGTACCATTCAGTACCACTAGACACTACAAGCGCGATTTACTAACGCGTTTGATTTCACAGGATTAGTTGATTCTGAACCGCTTAACGCGATTGGAAGGCGGCCCTGAAAAGGCCGGCGTCGGCTCTCCGAGCACCATCGACGCAAAACCAAACGCCCTTCCCGGTTCAAACCGAATTGCCGAATTGGCGGCACCCACGCCCGGGGTACCCCCTTGGAACGTGACTGTTTTGCTCGGATGGTTCCCACTGTCAGTCGGGATAGGGAGACGGCAATACCGTCAGCCAATGTATGGCAATACCTTGGAGCTCGCCTCACAACGTGGCTTCGCTGAAGAATGGGCAGCGAGCCCTGAGAGTTGGGGACGAAAGTGCATCCCGGCTACGGATAGGTGAATAAGCGTGGGGGCACCTTTGCGGGGCAACTTCAGAAAGGTGGATGGGGTTTATTCTTTTTTATCAATAACTTATGCCGTCTATTCGGTAGTCGCCTTGCCTACCATTTTAGAATCAATGCATTATAAGAGGGCGCCCGTGCTTCAGAAGGAAGCTTTGGTGCCGGCGCAGCCTGCGGGGGCTTTGCCCCCACACCCCCAGGATTTAGCGCTTTGGTGCCACTCCCGATTAGGGGTTTCTGCAAGCAGGCAGCGAAAGGGGGATGCCGCAGCATCCCCCTGCATCGGTCGAGGCCACTGAGTCGGCGCTCGGGTTGCTTCCCAGCATTGCCCTATCCTCCGCTCAGTCCGGTCCCATTCTACTGCGGCAGGATAAGAGGCGCATCTTTGCGAGGGGTTCTGAAGGGATGACACTTAACCTTAGGGGAAAGTGGTCCGGCTGAAGAATCAACTTCCCCCCAAGGAGGTACTCAGCATGCCGAGTAGTAATGTCAAGTATATCGGGCTGGACGTTCACAAGGAAGCGATTACGATTGCGGTTCTGAATGGCGCGGGCAAGCTGGTCATGGAATCGATCGTCGAAACCAAGGCCAGCACTCTGCTCGATTTCCTGCATGGGCTGCGGGGAGAGTTGCATGTGACGTTGGAGGAGGGGACTTGGGCGGCCTGGCTGTACGACGTACTCAAACCTCACGTGCGGGAGGTCGTGGTCTGCAACCCGCGCCGCAATGCCTTATTGAAAGAGGGCAGCAAGAGCGACAAGGTTGACGCGCGCAAGCTGGCCGAGTTGCTGCGCTCTGGAATGCTGCGCGCGGTCTACCACGGAGAGAATGGGTTGCGGACATTGCGGGAATTGGCGCGCAGCTATGAGGTGGTCAGCAAAGACTTGAAACGGGTGATGAATCGGCTCAAGGCGCTCTATCGAGGCTGGGGTATTCCCTGCACGGGCACGCAGGTCTATGGCCGCCGCCATCGGGAGCAGTGGCTGAAGAAGATTCTGGAGCCTGGCGTGCGCCGCCGCGCAGAGCTGTTCTATCAACAACTGGATGGATTGCAGATCTTGCGGCGCACCGTGCGAGGAGAGCTCTTAGCGGAGAGCCGAAAACATCAGGCCGTGAAGGTTTTGCGTCAGATTCCTTTCATCGGCCCGATGCGGGCCGCGCAGCTGGTGGCCCTTATGCAGACGCCGCACAGGTTCCGGAGCAAGCGGCAGCTGTGGACCTACAGCGGTCTGGCAGTAGAGACGCACGACAGCGCGCAATATCGATACGTGGACGGACAACTGCAACGCTCGAAAAAGCCACAGCAGGTCCGCGGCCTCAATCAGAATCACAACCACGCGATGAAGGAGATCTTCAAAAGTGCGGCCCTGAACGCCGCTCTTCGTGCGGGACCATTCCAGGATTTTTATGAAGGCCTGCTGGCCAAGGGAATGAAGCCGGAGTTGGCCCGCATCACACTGGCGCGCAAGATCGCGGCCATTACGCTAACGCTTTGGAAGAAAGGGGAGTGTTTCGACGCTGGATATGTGAAGCGACAAGCAGCTTGAGCGTCAATCGAAGATCAAGGCCATTGCTCAGGTTTTCCTGGCCGATGGTAGCCTTTCGGTTTTCGCGACGCTCGGGGTCGAGGGAGAGTATCTAGTAAGTTCTTAGGCGCTTCCGTGTGCTGCCAGTTCAGCACCGAAGTCTCCAATCAATCCTATGCCCCCTCGCACAACCCAATAAAGCTATAGGCCTCGAGTCTCTCATAGGATCATGGTTGGCACGTTGTCTGGAGCCAACACTCCTGCTTGCGTAGCTTCACGAGCCGAAGGCGTCGAACCACCATCGAAAACATGAAACCGACGAGATATAACTCGCAACTGGCCGGGTCGCGCTCAAAAAATATGCGCCTAGCCCACAGCTTGGGAGGCTCCTCCGACAGCGGGCTGGATGCAAGGCGAACAGCTTCCCCTCACAGGGGAGCAAGGGAGAGTTTTTCTCTTGACATCCCCTCTCATAGGATAACTTACGAAAATTCTTAAATTTAGGTGCTTCCCACTGTGGGAGAATTTGTGGGGAGTCTCCTTCAGTCCTTCGTACTGGCATTGGCTCTCTTACGATCGAACACCCAATTCACCACGGCGCGGCCATAAAGAAACCCTCCGATCACTTTAGCTCGTGTGAACGTGGGAACGAAGTTGTTAGCGGCAGGTCTCGTGAAGACCCGCCGACAAACACTCTATATTCCCCTTCAGGCCAACGCCACTGATCTTTTGCGACATCGAAAGTTGCCAGCGCCAATGGCTCTAAGGCGATGGTGACCCATTTTCGCTCTCCCGGCGCAAGCTGCACCCTTTGCCAGCCGGCCAACCGCTTGAAGTCCTCATCTGCGCTTTCGGGGAGCCGCACATAAGCTTGCGCGATCTCTGCGCCTGCTCGCGTGCCGGTATTTTCCAGTTGGAAGCGGACAAGGTTCTGACTTGGATCGACGGTCAACTGATTATAGTGAAAAGATGTGTACGACAGACCGAAGCCAAAGGGGAAAAGGGGTTCCTTTTTGTCGGAGTCAAACCACTTGTATCCAACGCGAGCACCCTCGGTGAAGTCTGCGCGAAATGGAGTCATCGGCCGTGAGTGATCGCAGTTTTCCGCGAGACCGGCCTGTCCTTCCGAACATATCACTCCGAAGATCTGCGGATGCGGCAGATCGTTTGTCGACCGCGGAAAGGTAATCGGCAACTTACCTGACGGATTCGCTGTTCCGAAGAGGATGTCGGCGATTGCCTGGCCGCCGGCAATGCCCGGATACCATGCTTCGACGATGCCTTTCACCTGGGACTCCCACGGCATGGTCACCGGGTTTCCCGTAATCAGAATCACAATCGTCTGAGGATTTGCTTTCGTAACGGCTTCGATGAGATCGTCCTGGTGGCCCGGCAAGGAGAGCGACATTTCGTCCTCACCTTCACTCATGTACTGATCGGCAAAGACAATCGCAAGATCGGAAGTTGCAGCGAGTTTAGCCGCTGCGGCCAAGTCAGTACCTGGGTCGAATTCGATTTTTGCCAACGGGGCGTGTTCCCGGATATAACGCAGCGGCGACGAAGGAAAGTAAACCGGTTTTTGCCATTCGGTCTGCGTTCCAGGCGCGATTGCATTTCCGCCGGGAGCGTCGACCTGTGCTGAACCTCCGCCTGAAAGAACACCAACGTCAGAATGTGCTCCGATCACGGCCATGGTCCGCACACGCTGGGCAGCGATTGGCAGGATACCATCGTTTTTCAATAAAACTATGCTCTCTTGAGCAATGTGCAAAGCATCGTCCCGCCCTCGAAAAGGATCTACCACCAAACGTGGAAGGGGAGGACGATCGATGACGCCGACGGCGAACATGCTGCGCAATATGCGATGCACCATGTCGTCGAGTCGATCCACAGAAACATCGCCCTTTGTGACGGCGGCACGCAAACTGGATCCAAAATAGTTCTCACCCGGCTGCTCCATATCGAGGCCCGCATTGGCCGCCTTCACTGTCGAGTGCGTCGCCTCCCAATCAGAGAGGACAAAACCTGGAAAGTGCCAGTCATCTTTGAGCACGTGATTCAACAACCAATCGTTTTCGCAAGACCATTCATCGCCAAACTGGTTGTATGAACACATCACGGAGGCAGGATTGCCCAACTTGATGCCGAGTTCAAAGGCAAGCAAATCGCTCTCGCGCGCCGCCTTGCGGTCCAGGTGCACATCAATGGTCGTGCGCCCGGTCTCCTGATCGTTGAAGGCATAATGCTTAATGTCGGCGAGCACGCCGTTTTTCTGGATGCCTCGGATAATGTGGCCCACAGTGAACCCAGCAAGCAACGGATCCTCACCAGCGTATTCGAAGAGGCGGCCATTTCGGGGGTCGCGCGCCAGGTCGATGCCGCCGCCTATTGATTGATTGAACCCTTGGGCACGGAGTTCGCGGCCAATCACATCCCCGTAGAGATCATCCGCGGCCGTATCCCATGAAGCTGCCGCACCAAGTACCGAAGGAAGCAGTGTGGCATAGCGGCTTTGCTCGGCGGCCATACGAATTCCTACCGTCGAGTCGGCAAGGTTCAAGTCGGGAATCCCGAGCCGCGGAATCCCCAGGACCTCTCCCGCTCCGCCATTATTGCCCGGCGGCACAGGCGAGCCCGGACGCAGCAAGCCCCAACCGATTCCATGTACCATCTGTATCTTCTCGTCCAACGTCATCTGCTGGACAACGAGCGTAGCTCGCTCATCGGGCGAAATGCTTTGATTCATCCATGGGCGAGCGGCGGGAGCGTGCGCTGCTGCGTTAGCGCTGCCGGCTCCTTGCGCGTGGATTAGCCCGGCGACAAAGATGGGAGCGAGAAGGGCCTTACGAGCAAAGGTCCTCAAGGTGGCACTCGATTCTGTGGCAATGTGTAGCATTTCGTACTCCCTCTACAAATTCGCTTATTCCTGCCCAACAGGCTCAACAACCTCGATTCCAAGAGTACGGCACGGAACCCATGCCTCAGCGCCGGTCGATGACAACTGGTGCGCTTTGTCTGTCGTGGCGATGGCAAGACCCACAAAGCCTGTAGAGCCAGAGAAGAAATTCGCGGTCTCCTGCATTTGCTCCCTATCTCTCAAGGGCTGCGGTGCCAGCTTGACGTTAAGTACGCCAGACTGCAGGGTGTCTCCATCGCAGCCCCGAATTGAACACAGATGTTTTCCCGGCCTGAGAACAAAAATGCACTTCTCTAATTTGCACTTTTCCCCCAGATGATTCCCCTGCCGCCCTCGGTCCCCAAATACACTGTTCCGAACGCGCGCATATCCCCGCAGACTGCCGTGAAGCCTCCCCATTGATGAGCTGGATCGTTAATCTGTATCCATGTGGAACCGCCGTCGGTCGACCGGTAGAGCCCCCACACACCGGCAATTTGACCATCGAGATAGATTGCCAACTTCGTCGTATTGGCCGCAGATTTGCCGAAGCCCAGATGATAAGCGCCCGCGACGCCGGTAACCTTCGTTAACGCCAGAGCTGAGATCGTTCCAGTGCTGGAATAGAGACCGCCCTCCTGGCCGGCGAGCCACAAATCCCCCTGGGTATCCGGCAATGTACTAAGTACTCCGTCACGCGGTAAGCCCGACTGCACGGTTCTGAACGAGGCGCCACCGTCGGTACTCATCGTGAGCAAACCATTCGAAAATCCATAAAAGACACCGGCCCTCACCCGGTCACTTTTCACTTGCGCCTGAGTATCTATTCCCGTAGAAGGGCTCCATGTTTGCCCCAGATTCCGTGAGTACCAAACCGATGTGGTATCTTCCGTGGCCCAGACGATCGATGAACCGTCGGGAGCCATGGCGATCATGCCTCCACCTTTGGTCCCGGGTGGTGTCGCGGGAAACGCAGTCCATGTAAGTCCCGCGTCGGTGGAGATTACGCCGATCGGCGCGGCTCCATGGCTTCCGTCTGTAACACGCACCACGGTGGTGGGCGTGTTTTGTTCAAAGTCCATGGAAGTGGGCGTCGCTGTCGGATTGCTGAACATCTGTTGCGGAGGAGAGACGCTCAGATCCTGATGCGCAAATCCGTAAAGATCGCCGAGCGCGCTCAGCAGGATCGTGTTTCCGGAAGGAGGCGCCCAAAGTCCCATCACAGCGGTTTCTTCAACGCCCTTTGCACCGACGGTCCAATGGACGATACCCATCGAGCTTGCGCTGGGATCGGCATTCGTCAGATCGTTCGTGGTCCAAATGGTTTGACCGGTTCCATACATCGCGTGATTCGCATTGAACGGGTCAATTGCCAACGCTGTCGGCCAATTCCCCGTGGAGACGCTGCCCAGCGCGCGGCCAAACGCGACATACGGCGAAAGCGAAGCGTCGTGCATGGCCAGCGCGGGCGAAGAGGAATCGATGTTGGTCTTCGCCGAGGAGACATCGCGCCACGTCGCGCCATCGTCCGTGCTCCGATAAACAATATCTCCCGTGGGCCAATACTGATCCAATGTGCTCAGGAGCAGAACCCCGACATGGTTCGGATCCACGGCGATCCCACCATAGCCGTTCGAGCTATTGATGCCGAAGTCTTGATTTGGCAGCTCGATCTGCGTCCAGGTTCCCGAGGTCCGGTTGGCAGCAGGAACGAACTTCCAGAGCTGACTGGATTTCATCGTGTTGGGGCCCGGCTGATCGCCGTACAAAATGTAAATGGCCCCATGAGGACCAAGCTTTGCCTGCAGCGGAGCCAACGCTGTGGCGGATGAGGAAAACGAAGGTTGCCCGGCGACAGCCTTCCATGTGCTGTTCGCCGCTCCGCCATTGGTTGTCACAAAGATTGCTTGCGGATCGGTTCCGATTCCAGTCCCTCCGGCAACTGCAAAGACGAACGGAGAGGCAGAGCCCGAAGAGCCGCTCGACGATTCGGGAAGCACAGCGATAATGCCGTTTCCATTGGATGTTGTGGTGACAGAAAGACCAGACTCAGCGGTCCATGACGCTCCGGAGTCCGTTGAGATCTGAAGGCCCGCAACACGTGTGCCGAAATAAATGGTGCTGGGCAGATTGGGATCTACGGCGATCCGCTCACCTGAGCCGCGGCCTGATTCATTCGATCCGTTCTGGAATGGTAGCGGAACCGCCGTAAACGTGTTGCCCTGGTTATCGGAAAGCAGCATCGCCCCGTTTCCATCCCATCCGCTGGTGTACTCGCCGACCGCAAGGTAGAGCTTGCCTGGATTTGTGGGGTCCAGTCCGATCGCTTCCACGCCGCTTTGCCACCACTTCGCTTTCGAAGTGAAATCAAGAAGCGGAACCCATTGTGTATCGTCGGGCCCCCGGCGATACGCCTCGCCCACGTCCGTCCGCGCGTACATCAGATTCTGCTGCCGAGGATGGAAATACAAGCCGGTGATATAACCGCCGCCAACAACGCTCACGTTGGTCCAGGAATACACGGGCTTGGGTCCATTCGCCGAGAGAGTTGCCTTGGCACCGGCATCAAAATGAGTGGGACCCAATGTGATTCCGTGTGTCATCGCGCCAGAAGCGGGCCGGGTAATCGCGGGTGCAACTGGCACGGACAGGGTCTTGTTGCTGTTGCATCCACTGATTTGGGAAAAGGCGCAGATCAGTCCGGTGAGTGGGCCAAGAGCAGGTTTCACAATGAGCCATAGCCCGCCATATTTCAGCCTACTCATACCAAAATGCAGCACCGTTTCTCCTCGCTCCAGACATCCAGGTGTTGGCCGGGGTGACGTCCTTCCTAGCTCTCTGATTCTTGAAAGGTCACTGAAGCGCCGGCAGGTGTGAACTGGTCTCGCACAGTAGCGATTCCGGTTCCCGTGGTCGAAGGCGACGTCAAAGTCTCCGAGTAGGCGCCTTAGGAATCAGTTGCGGCAATCCCATTGGGTCCGCTTGTGCTGCTGTTGGAGAGCTTGCCGGTAACCCGAATCCTCCATCGAGAAGGAGTGGCGGTGAAGTTCAATTTTGTACGGACCTTAGAAGCGCTGTACGTTATTGAAAAGAGGCGGTGTACGAATTACAAAGTACTTGTTACATTGAGCCGCGATCGAGGCTTCGTTTATGATTTCCAAATTTAGGGCGCACTGAGCATGATCAATGGATCGAAGCCGGCGAAAGTAGTTCCGAATACTTCAATTCCGAGGGTGGCTTGACTCAGTCGCGAAGACGATGCATTCACGCAATGACCGCCGACAACTGGTTGCATAAATCCCGTCCGCGAGCAGGAGGACATCCCTCAGGGGCTAAAGCCCTCAGTTTTATTGACTCCTTGCGGCACGCGACCCAGAGGGTACCTCGGTCGTGCCCTTTCAAAACCCATTTATGCAACCAGCTCGAGGCAATAGCAAGTGGAAGGCTCCCGGAACTCTCAAAGTTCGACGGCTTCGCAGGCCGAGCAGGGGAAACTTCCAGTTTGAATGAGTTGCTATCGCTGGAGACTGCTCATCACGGATGAAATATCACATTCATCGGCCAGCTACTGTGCGGCACTTTTCCTGAAAAATCTTCGCGCCTTGGCAAAAACAAATCCGGGCGCCTCCGATCTCTCGTACGAAAACATGGCGTGCCGTGCATAGCTTACTTACAATTGCACTGTGATAGGCAAAGCGAAAATCGATCTGGATCGCATGGGGGCACTTGCATTCTCGATCGCGTCTGTTCTTCCGCTGCTACTTTCGGCTCAAGGCTCTCAGCACCTGATCACGGCGACGCCGCTTCCATCCGGACAGGCGTCCCCGGCGGCAAGATTATCAGTTGATTCCGGGCCACCGGTAAGCTTTCATGAGGTGAGCGTTCAAGCTGGATTGAGCATGGTTCCCCACTCAATTTCCGAGCGGCGATACATCGTAGAGACGATGGGGGGTGGAGGAATCGCACTCCTCGATTGCGACAACGACGGACGACTCGACATTGCGGTTGTGAACGATTCCACAATCGACCGCTTCCTGGCAGGCGGCGACGCAATGATCACGCTTTACCGCCAGGATGGAAGCAGCGGCAATCTTCATTTCACCGACATCACGGAGGCTGCGGGACTCACCACCCGTGGATGGGGAATGGGGATCGCGGTTGGCGACTTCGACAACGATGGCCTGCCCGATCTCTACGTGACCGGCTACGGGCACAACGCGCTGTACCACAACCTGGGCGGATGCAAGTTCGAGGATGTGACTCAACGAGCGGGCGTCAAGGCGGGGGGCTTCAGCACCGGAGTTGCCTGGGCCGATTACGACCGCGACGGCCGCCTCGATCTGTTTGTTGCCCGCTACGTGGATACGGACCTTCATCACCTTCCTCCTCCCGATCCTCATGTGGAGGGTTACCGGTCGGTCATTCTCCAGATGCCCGACGAAATGGAAGGCGAAACCGAATTTCTTTTCCGCAATCGCGGCGACGGAACTTTCGAAGATGTTTCGGAAAAGGCTGGAGTGAGCAACCCACGCAAACTGCATGGCATGGGAGTCGTCTGGGGAGACTACGATAACGACGGCTGGCCCGATCTTTATGTCACCAACGATGGCGGCCCTAATTATCTCTACCACAACAACGGTGACGGCACATTTACGGAGAATGGAATCCTCTCGGGTACGGCCACCGGAGCACACGGGGAGACCTATGGCAACATGGCCGCCGACTTCGGCGACTTCAACCGCGATGGCAACCTCGACCTGGTAACAACCCGGTATAGCCGCCAGCCGGTGAGCCTGTATCGCAACGACGGGATCGTTTTTACCGATGTGGCCGCCGAAACCGGGCTCGCGCAACCCACGCTTGCGCCGGTGAAGTGGGGTGTGGGCTTCGCCGACTTCGACAACAGCGGCTGGTCCGACATCGTGATCGCGAACGGGAATTTTTCTTCGCTGATGGACAGACTCGAAACGGAGGTCAAATTTCACGAGCCGCTCCAGCTCTTCCGTAATATTGACGGCCGGAAATTCGATGACATCGCCAACTTGGCCGGCCTGAACAACGGGCCGCTCCAATCGCGGCGGGGACTGGCCATTGGAGATATCAACAACGATGGCAATCTGGACATCGTGGTGTTTAATGCCGACGGTCCGCCGTCTCTCTTCATCAACGAGACGCACAACTCGAATCATCGCGTGCTTTTCCGCCTGGTGGGAACGAAGAGCAACCGCATGGGCATCGGCGCGCGTGTTACGGTCTTTGCGGGGACGACGGAGAAAGCGGACGAGGTCCATGGAGGGGGCGGGTACAACTCAAGCAGCGACACACGGCTGCACTTCGGCCTGGGCCAGGCAGCAACGATCAACAAGATCGAGGTGCGCTGGCCGAGCGGGCTGAAGCAGGAATTTCTCAATGTCCCGGCAGACGCCATTTACGAGATCAATGAAGAGCAAGGATTGCGGATGCTAATGCCTCTGCCGGCGCCCGCGAAGTAACCAGCCACAGGCCGGAGCACTGCTCATATATAATCAGGCCTCGAAATGCGATTGACCCATCAAAGTCTTGCGCTGATAACGACGGCGGCAATTGCAATTGCATTCTTCGGTCCTATCCGTCTCGACGGCCAGCAAGCCTCTCCGCAGGCGCTTTACGACCAGGCAGGTCAAGCTCTCGATGCGGGGAACACTGCGCAGGCCATCAAGCTCTATGAGGAGCTGCTTCAAAAGACTCCCGATTCCGTCGCTGCTCGCATCAATCTGGGCGCGGCTCTCGCGCAGCAAGGGCGCTACGACGAAGCCATGCAGCAGTATCGCAAAGTGCTTGCGCTCGACCAACAGAACGAGACAGCGCTTTTGGATCTTGGGCTGGCGTTGTACAAGCAGAGTGATTTCAGAAGGGCTCGCGACGAATTCGATGAGCTGCACAAGCTCCATCCCGGCAATCAGCAGGCATTCTACCTGTTGGCGGACTGCGATTTGCGGTTGGGGAGGTTGAAGGACGCGATCGCACTTGCGGAACCCGCATACGAAGCTCATCCGGATGATCCAGCGCTCGAATACATCCTGGGCACCGCGTTGATTCAGGATGGGCAGGCGCAAAAGGGAGCAGTCGTGATCGACCGCATCATGCGGAACGGGAACCCCGCGGTGGGCAGCGTGTTGGTGGGCGCCTCGCAATTTGCCGCGGGAGATTACAAAACAGCGGCGGCAACGCTCAAGAAAGCTCTGGACTTGAATCCGGAGATCCCCGGCGCGTGGACCATCTACGGACGGGCGCTGCTGGGAAGCGGCGACAATGAAAAAGCGAAGGGAGCCCTCCGCCATGCGCTCGAAGCAGACCCCAATGACTTCGATGCATGCCTGCATCTGGGCGGGGTGCTGCGGCACGACGGTGACCTGGAGGGCGCGAGACCATACCTGATGCATGCCATCACGCTACGCCCGGACTCGGCGCCGGCCCAGTTTCAGATTCTCGCGTTGGATGCGGCGACCGGGCGCCTGGAAGAAGCCAAGTCCGGTCTTGAGAAACTGGTAAAGCAGTGGCCGGATTTCGTGGAAGCACACTTGCAACTTGCCACGGTCTATGCGCGGCTCCACCAAACCCAGGACAGTGAGCGGGAGCGCAAGATCGTCGTGGAACTGAACGAGAAAGCGCGCGTCAAGGGGCCACAACCGGAAGCTGTCCCGTGAATAATGTAGAAAAATCGCGATCAGTGTGCACCTGCGCTCTTCTGCGGGTCCGGCGGCAAGGGCAAACGAACCTCCACTGATCCGATCCGTCTGGTGTGTTCGTCGCGAATCACGAAGCAGAGAACTCCCGTATCCACGGGAACGATAAGCGTCTGGACGGCGTTGAAACTATTCTTGCGGAATTCGAATATCTTCGAGACCGGAATTGCATCCTTGAGCTGCGTCTTTGTACCCCATAAAGTATCGCCGTCTTGATTGAAGGCCAATACCGCCATCGAAGATCCAAATTGTAGACGCCATTTGCTGGTGAAGCTGCGCATGCGCGATTGCGCAGCCTATTCGCGACACCGCTCTATCCTGCGGTTTTTTTTGCGTGCGGAGCCCGTATAAATCCGGCCGTCAACCCCGCTCTGTGCTACCATTTGGGGCAGCTTTCACCACGCCTTCCGGAGCACTCTCGAAATCATGGCAAAGATTCGGCCACACTTCGCCTTTCTGGGTCTTTTTGTGTTGGTTTGTCTGGCGGAGTCAAATGTAGCAGCCGGGCAGATGAAGCCAGCTCCGCCGTACTCGCAAGTCGATCTGTCGATCTTTGGCTATTCGGGCCTGTCCCCCTTCAACCGATTCACTGAGAGATTCAATCTAAGCCTGAACTTTGTTGATTCCGATCACCTGTTGTTCACCTTCAATGCACACAGTGCGCAGGTATTGCTGGAGCGCCGTCCGGACTGCGCGCCCACGAACTCCTGTCACCTGATTCGTGCTATTGTGATCGATCTTCGCAACAACGGAGTGACGGCGGAAGCAGACTGGTACCTGTACGACTTTCGAAGATACTTGTGGCCCCTGGGAAATGGACGTTTTCTCCTGCGCCGGTCGAACAGTATCTTCCTGGTCGGTTCCGACCTCAAGGAGAAGCTCTTGTATTCGTCTCCGGACGACCTGCTTTGGAGCGGAGTCACTGCGGATCGGAAGCAGCTGATTCTCGAGTCCCGCGTTCAGGGGGAAACAAACAAGGAAAAACGCGAACAGAATCCCAATAAGGTAAAGATCGAGTTCCGCGATGTAGATTCGCTGGCGTTACAGAAGACTTATATCGCAACCGGAGTCCTGGAAATGGCGCCGCTAAGTTCGGGCTATGCAGATTCCATCCATAATCCCGTGCGCCAGACCTGGCTGATTCGTTTTGGAGAGAGTGAGAGCAAACGCAGGGATCTGACGCAGGTGCGATCTCCTTGCAAGCCGGATGTGCTGTTTCCGACCGACAAAACCGTGTTGGTTGGGCGGTGTTCGCCGAACAACGATGCTTACAGCGTCAGCGTGTTCACTCTGGGCGGGCATCCGCTTTGGCGGCAGCGATGGAGTCAACACCAGTTTGATCCCGCGGTTCTGGGCAGCGACGATGGGAGCCGAATTGTGGTTAGTACAGTCATCGCCAATCGCGATGAGCGGGAATCTACACCGAGCGACGACAAGGTAAGCTGGCCGGATGTGGAACAGGACATCCGGATATTGGAAGCGGCGACTGGAAGGCAGATTCTGGAGACAGGAGCGAAGACCGCGTTTCTGAAGAATGAGAATTATTCCTTGTCGCCGGAGGGTGGCCGGTGTGCTGTAGTCGACGGAACCAAGCTCTATCTCTACGATCTGCCGCCGATGACCAGCGAGGAGCGGGCAAGGTACGTGGCCATGAATTCGGATGCACCGGACCTGGATGCACCAAGCGCGTCCTCAGCCGGCGAAACCGCTGACGACTCTCTGGAGCAGGACTCCGAAACCGCGGAGAAGGGAAGCGGTCTGGCGGCCCCGGTGCGAACGGAAAACCGCGCCCCAATGGAACTCCCGAAAGCATCCGAGCAAGACTCGAAACCGGGAGGCCCGGCTTCGGCGAGTGCGCAAGCGGCAGCTCAGGCTCTGAATCCGCCTGTATTCACAGTCCGGGTGGAAGAAGTGACCGTCGATGCCGCGGTAACTGACTCCAAGGGACACCCGGTAAAAGGCCTTGCAAAAGACGATTTCCAGGTAAAAGAAAACGAAGAGCCTCAACAACTCGCTTCTTTCCGCGAATACGGCAATAGCGCCGTCGAGCCTTCAAAGCCCGTGGCAAGTGCTCCGCCACCTTCGAACGTGTTTAACAATAACGGCAATACAACGGCCGAGCAACCCATGGTTGTTATTCTGCTGGACTTTCTGAATACAGAAATTGCCGATCAGCAGGATGCCATACGACAGCTCACGAAGTTTATGCGAAGCAAGCCGGCAGGAACAAAATTCGCTATCTTCTTGCTGACCGAACGCCTTGAAATGCTGCAAGGCTTCACCTCGGACGAGAATCTTCTTCTCGCCACTCTCAACGGCAAGAGCGCACGGCCACGGATCTCTTCCGAGCTGCAGAAAATGGATATGGGAAGTATTATCGAGGGCTACAAGCAGGCGGCTCAAACCAATCCCGACCTGGAGCGCGATGTACAAGAACTAACAAATTCACAAGCATCCCTCGATGCGACGCAGGTGAACCGGCGTGCCCTCCTCACCACGGACGGCTTCGCCGCGCTGGCAAACTATCTCAAGGCGACGCCGGGAAGAAAGAGCCTGATCTGGCTGTCGGGATCCTTCCCTCTTTCGTTTATCGCCAACGATAAACCCAACGTCGATACCGCGAATTTTTCGCCAGTCATGAACACGTATTCCGGCCTGGTTCGGAAGACCGCGAATCTTTTGGCAGAGGCGCACATCGCAGTGTATCCGGTGAACGCGCACGGTTTGGCGGTGGAAGTTCTTCCCGGCATCGACGAGAGTCCGAATCCTTCCGTGATCGGGCTGCCTGGATCCGGGGCGCCGGCGATCGCGAACTTAGGGGTTGGGGGAACGAATCAGGCTAGTTCCATTGCGGCGCCGAGCGCATTAGACCAGAGAATCGACGAATTGAGGAGGGACCGTCTCGCGGCAAATGCGGCGATGGATCAGGTGGCGAGCGAGACTGGCGGGAAAGCGTTCCAAAACACAAATAACCTGACGCAAGCGATGCAAACGGCGGCGGACCTGAGTTCGCACTATTACCTGCTCACGTATTCACCAAAGAAGCAGGCGCACGACGGCGGTTTCAGGAGCGTCAAAGTATTGCTCGACAAGAAGGGATACCAGGTGGCGCACCGGCGAGGTTACTATGCCGTCGACAATCAAACCGCATCTGCCAAATCGGAATTAAAGATTGCACTGAATTCGGCCGCAATGGAGCAAGGATTGCCGCAAGCACGACAGTTGGTTTTCGCCGCTCGGGTTATCCCCGTGGGCAAGCCACGCAAAGCCGCGGACCCTTCTTCCGCAGGTAGTTCGGGAGCGAAGGAACGCCTCATTGAATTGCAGCGGTATTCCGTCGACTTTGCAATTGCAGCTTCTGAACTGCGATTCGGGGTCAAGGGAGCGAGCCATACCACGGATCTGGTCTTGATGGCGGTGTGCTTCGGGGAGAAAGGCGCCGCGCTGAGCCAGGTTGCCTTTGAGTCGGCAACAACTTTGAACGCCGCGGCCTACAAGGACACCGAGATCGGCGGCTTACGCACACATGGGGAATTTGAAGTTCCGGCATCGGCGGAATCGTTGCGACTCGGAATAGTGGATGTGTTGAGTGGGCACCTGGGAACGCTGGAACTGCCACTGCCTTTGACAGCTCCCCCGGAAGAGATGAGGCTCGCGACGCGACACCTGCCGCCGGTAGAACCAAACTGATCGCCGGACACCAAAAAGGCTCTCACCCCCGACACAGGCCAACCCGATCTGCTTCACCAGGAATCCCGCATTCAGCCCTTGGGGCCGGCTATTGGAAGACGTAGCCCTGACGACTATCGTTTGCAGGTTCGGGCCATAGATTCAGAGCGGAGCCTCACTGTTTGGTGCTCCACGCCGTTCACAAGGGAATGAAGTTTGGCGATCAGTGCGCCTCTGCCTCGGCCTCGTGGTCCGGCGGCAATGGCAAGCGGACCTCCATCGATCCAACCCGTCCGCTCAATTCGTCGCGAACCACGAAGCGCAGAACTGCCGTATCCACCGGCACAAAAAATGTCTGCGCGGCCTGAAAACCATCTCGGCGGATGGCATCGATTCTTGTAGCCGGAATATCGTCTTTGAGACGCGTCTCCGTGCCCCACAAAGTCGCGCCGTCTTCGTCGAAGGCCAATACCGCCATCGAAAGATCCGAATGGTAAGCGCCGTTTGCAGACTTGGGAAGAACCAGTTGCTTGGCCAGCATTCCGTAGTGAATCTCGTACTGCTGCATCAAATTCGGGTTGACCGGCGGGACGAACTTCCGGAGTTCGGCCTTGTCCGCTTGTTCCTGATAGGGCACAAGCGCCGCCATTTGCTCGACCGTCGCCGGCGCAGGCGCACCAACCGCATCCACGCGGACCGCGAAGACGAGTTGATAAGACGGCGGTGCACCAAACTGCGAGGCTACCGTCGTCGAATCGGCTAAGGTGTTCTCTTCATCCGGCGCAGCCTGCGGGTGTACCGCCGACTTCTGGTCGCCTGCAAAATAAGTTCTTCGATAGGCAAGATTGTAGTGTCCGCGCTCAAGGTGCACCGAGATGTGCCGCAACGACCCATCGAATTTCATGTTGGTCGGCGCATAGACAAGCGAATAGTAAGAACTGCCTTCGTCTGCTGCCGTTTCCAGGGCTTTATTCAGCCCGTTGGTGTTGTAGAAAGCACGTCCGCCTGTCTGCTCGCCAATCAGATTCATGGTCGCAAATTCGGCAGAGTTCTGTTCGAATGGAGTGTCCGTCAGCAGTCCGCGCGCATCGATGGGATAGATCGAGACCTCTGCCGAATTCAGCAGATTGGTAGTGTTCTTCATGCTCTCGCTGTAGTTGCGGACCGAGTCGTCGCGGACTAGACTGAGGGGCTGATTGGAGCTTATCGTCCTGGTCGCGTCGGCAACGATACCGGCGGGAAACGAGCCTGAATACCAGATCAGATTCTTGCGGCCAGGGAGACCCGACAAAAAGCGGCTGATTTGCACAAGAGCGTCAAGCGTAACGTGGACGCGATCTTTTAGCACCTCACTGGCAAAGGCCAGCCTCGTGTTCTCTTCCACCTCTTCCATGCGCTGTTCCGCAGGCAGTTTTCTATCCGAAGGACCAAGGCTGGCTGGTGGGGCCGCCGGATAACCTGCCAGTTCTGCCTGATAGCCCTTCAAAGAAGCAATGCCGATACGATTCACCGCGCTGGCGAGCAGGTCCGTATCCGAAGTGAAGCCCTGCAGAATTCGAAGCCGATCGGCGAGGTAAAAGATTGCGATGCGCCGGCCAGCGCTCTTCTGCAGAAACTCCAGCATCTGCGCGCGTGCATTGAGTTGGGCCGCCACAGGAGTGTTGAGAGCGTCGTAGAGCAGAACCATCAGGGGGCCATGTTCCGATGCCTCCGGCAAATTCATGAACGTGTGCGGAGGCAGCTGAGGACGTATGGGAAGCGCAGCCTGCGCACTCTCCTCTCGGTGCCATTCGAACTGGCGAATCGACTGCGGCTGGCGATCTTCAGCGACATGAAAATCGGAAGCCCGCAAACCCTCAACCGGCCGCCCCAGCGCGTCGGTGACTACCACATCCACCCGCACACGTCGCACCGTCTGCCGCAGAACAATCCCCGAGTCTTTCGTGGCGCTCTTCTTCGGCGGCTCTTGAGCGGCCAGGAAACCGGCCGAGGCAAGAGCACCAAGAAGAACGGCAATTATGGAGCAAACGCAGACCCTTGAGGATTTTCGTCGAACAGTGGCTTCTTTTTCGCGAAGATTGAAGCTGCCGCTGGTCGAAAGTTTTTGAACCGAGCGTACATGCAAATCGAGCGCCATCATGGAATCTTGCTCCTGTAGGCATTCCGGTTAGTCGGATTATTGGACTTCTTCCATCAGAGTTCCTTCTGCTTGCGCGTGTGCATCTTATCGCTTGTCGAGCCAAGGCCCGCGCACATTCAAAAAAAACGCAGCCCTAGCGAGGTTCTTTCACAGGCAGGACCTGATCGGCTGCCACGGCCTTGAGAGTCTGCACAGTTCCGGAGGGCCAGCGAATCTCGATTTCATCGGCGACACGCGCGTCTCCGAGGCCGAAGTGAACTGGCACAGCAGTTGAAGACGCGTAGCCGCTTGCCGTGGTCATGTGATTGAATTGCACCTTGCCCCCGGTCGTCAGCTTGATGCGGGCGCCGATGCCGTCGCGATTGCTCCTGGTTCCCTGAAGTGCAAGTTCAAGCCAGTGATTCGTTCCGGGGCTGTCGTTGATCCAGATCTCAGCCGGAGCGCTGAGAGCCGTGACCACAAGGTCGAGCTTGCCATCGCCATTGAAGTCCGCCACCGCCGCGCCGCGATGCCGGCGGGGTGGCAACGCGGTGAAGCCGGCTTCCCCGGTGAGTGCAGCCCATTTCCCCTGCAGGTTGCGAAACACGGTGTTGGGCTGGTCCACGTGCATCCGGTCCGCCATGTTGGGAGAAGCTACGTCTCCGCGGCTGACAAAGATGTCCTTCCAACCATCATTGTCAAAATCGGCAATGTTCACACTGTATCCCGCCATGGGGTCGCTGTGTAGAGTCATGCCGCTGCGCGCCGTGATCTCTTCAAACGAAGTCCCGGAGACGTTCTGATAAATGGGGAACGTTTCGTTTTGAAGCGCCGCAAGTGCGATATCCGGATAGCCATCGTTGTTCAGATCGCGGAAGTCGCACCCCATCCCTGATATCAGGTTGCCGTGCTCGGGCAGCGCGACTCCGAGTTCGAATGCAACCTCTTCGAATTGGTTGTGGCCTTTGTTGTGATAAAGAAAGTTGAAGAGTTTGTCGTTGGTGACGAAGATGTCGGGCAGGCCGTCGTTGTCGTAATCGGCGATCGCGACCGACATGCCCTTGCCTGGATGTGAGCGGATCCCGGCCTGCTCCGAGACGTCGGTAAACGTGCCGTTGCCGTTGTTCAGGAAGAGCTGGCTGGGCAATGGTTTATAGAACTTCGGATGGCAGTATTCGGGTTTCCCATTGTATTTGCAATCGGGCTCCTTGGCGCCGTCCCAAGAGAGGTAGTTGACGACAAACAGATCGAGCAGCCCGTCGTTATTGATGTCGACCCATGCGGCGGCCACCGACCAAAGCGGCCCATATTGCTTGTCGGGGTGGGCGAGGCCCGCCTTTTCAGTCACGTCGGTGAATGTGCCATCGCCGTTGTTGTGGTACAGCGTGTTCCGGTAAACGCCGGCCACGAAGATGTCGCCGTAACCATCGTTGTCGTAGTCTCCGATGGCCACACCTACGTCGAACCCGCTTCCCTTTAGACCCGCTTTTTCTGTAACGTCGGTGAATGTTCCGTCGCCATTGTTATGGAAGAGGCGATTCCAGTACTTCGGTGAATCCTTTTTGAGGGTGCTGATGTCAGCGCCGTTGGTGAAGAAGATGTCAGGTTTACCATTTCGGTCGTAGTCGAAAACCGCTACGCCTCCGGCCATGGTTTCCGGCGCGTGCCGCTGCGGGGTCTCGCAGTCTGTCGAGCGTGAAGGCGATGGGGCGCGGAGAAAAATGGATGGGGGACGAAGGGCGCTCCTGGGAAAACGCTTTGGTAAGACATAGCAGGAAGGAGCTGTACGCGCCAGAGCATAAATAAACAAAATCGCGCCGCGTGACCGTCGAGGGAGCCGCGGACGTATTCTTCGCCGTAGCTTTAGACCTTAATTGCAAGTAACTCTCCTCATCGCGGGCGGCTCTCGGAATTGCGGTCAGTCAGTTTTTCAATCGCCTGTTTCTCCCGATCCGCATCCTCTTTCCGTCCCGCGGCGATATAGGCGCGAAGCAAATCCCAGTGCGCCCTGGCTAGTGTCGAATCGATGTCGCGCGCGGTTTCCAGTTCCTTGATGCCCTCGCCGGCGTTGCCGGTGGCCAGTAATGCCTCACCGGCAAGCATATGAGCCGAGGCGCGTTTGGGGTCAAGCTTGATGGCTTGCTGAGCCAGTGCTAAAGCGCGATCGAAATCGCGCTGGGCGATCAGTTGCTCCGCAAGCCGGACCTGGGCGAGCACATCGGAGGGCGAGATTTCCAGCTCGCGCTCGAACTCGGCCACACCCTGACTCGGATGCAACTCCACGAGATAGGCGCCATAGAGATAATGAACGCCAGGCTCGTTCGGAAACTTTGACACGAGCTGCTTGAAATCCGATTCGGCGTCTTCGAAATGCTGCGTTTGCATGTCCAGCGCGGCCCGGCCGGCAAGATGGACCAGTTCGCGACGGTCAGCCGGAATCTCGGCCGGCAGCCATGGCAAGCGTAGCGCGGCAAGCCCGGCGGGCTCTGCGAGGGCGGGGTCCGGCGCGCCATTCGCGATCATCTTCCGGAGCATATCGTTGCTGTCGTCGTAGCGCTCGAAGCGGGTGAGCAACACGACGACGTCATAGAAGACCGACTGGATCAATTCTTTACGGTCTCCAATACCCTGCGCCATGGCGCGTTGCAAATGGTCCAAGGCGCGCGAGTATTGCCTCAATTGGAATTCGCTGAGCCCGAGCAGCGCCCATGCCGGACCCGCATCCGAACGAGTCGTCAGGAATCGCCGCAGCACATCGCGCGATTCAGCAAATTGATCCTTTTCGTAGAGCATCGTACCGAGATACCACAAAGCCTGCTCCGACTCCGGCTGTTCTGAGAGAGCGCGCCGGAATAGCTGAATGGCCTCATCGTCGCGGTTCTCGTCGCGCGCCTTTTCGGCCGCCTGGAGCAATCGATCGAAACCCTGCCGGGACGCTGCCGGCGGTTCCTGGCCTGCAATCGCAATCCCGGAGCAGATACCTGCGGCGAGACAGGCGATGAGCAGCGCTTTGCGAATCAATGGGCACTCTCCCGGTTGATTTCGCCGAGTTTCTCTTTGGGCGACTCCATCACTTCTTCCTTGTTTTTTAAAGCGAGAAACGCAGCCGACTCGGCCTTCGCTTCCTGGGTTCGGCCCAGTTTGCTGTAGACGATCGCAAGATGAGAGCGGACAAGCGGGTTGTCGGGCGCAAGCTGTTTCGCTCTCTCGAGCTCCGCAGCGGCCGCATGCGGATCACCATTGGCCAGGAAAATGCGCCCAAGCAAATGATGCGCCTCTGCGTCGTTGGAATCGGCGGCGACTGCCCGCTGCGCCAGGACACTCGCCTCGGCGAGATCGTCCTTCTCCAAATCGGACCCAGCCAGCGCGACCAAAGAAGGCGCATGGTCCGGCGAAATCTTCAGTTCCTCCCGGTACTCGCGCTCTGCTTCCCTCTTGTTTCCTTCAAATCCGTAGAGCGTGCCCCGAAAGTAGTGTATTTCCGGCTGCGTTCCATAGCGCGTTTCCAACCGTGCTGCGTATTCATTCGCTCGCTCGAAATCTTTGGGGGACTGGGCCGCATACAGCGCGGCTTTCCCTGCCAGCCAGATACGCTCGCGCTGCTCGGGCGGGTAGTTTTCCGGAAGATAGCTCATGCGCAACGACGCCAGCCCCATCGCCTCAACCAGTTCCGGGTTATCTCCGTGACGCTGCGCCAGCGGAGCGATCAGGAAGAGCGACTCGACGAACCGGCCGTCGCGCGTCAGCAGCAGCGCAAAATGATACTCGGCAACATCTCGAAGCTCGGGAGTTCCTGCCCAACCCGCACCCGCCCAGGCGCGAAATTCCGCCAGCGCGTCGTCGTACTTGCCGGTTTCGTAGTCGCAGAGGCCGAGAAAGGCATATGCCGGGCCGCGATGGGGTGTATTGGCTAAAAGGTGCTGGAAAGCGGCAGTCGCTTCGGGGAAACGATCCTGGTCGTAGAGCAGGCTGCCCAGATACCACCATCCGTCTGCCCACGATGGCCGCAGCTTTGTTCCCTCGCGGTACAAGCGAATCGCATCCGGCACTCGATCCTGGGTGCGGGCTGCCTCGGCCTGGCGGGCGATCGTCTCGAAGCTTACCGGAGCCGCGGCAGCGGAGGCCACCAGCATGACAGAGATCAAGAGCCCCGGAGCTAGAGGATACATAAGAGAAGAATACCTGGGGTGACCGGAACGGTCACCCCAGGGATAAGGACTGGCGGTTAGAAGTTGTACTTGGCCGAAAGCTCCAGAATGCGATGGCCGAAGTTGGTAGTCGCATAGCCGAACGTGCTGGCGTTAGACAGCGCATGCGCAGCCGTGGTATCGAAACTCAGTGTGAGGTTGGGATCGTTCGAATTGAACGACAGCAGGTCGTGGTTCAGGAAGTCTTTCGCGGTAAAGCGGAGTTCGAGATTCTGGTGCTCGGTAATCGCGAAGCTCTTTTGCGCCGCCAGATCGCTGTTCCAGTACATGGGACCGTGGAGGCCAGGCATGCGGGTACTTCCGATCCCAGTTCCTTGCGTCGGGTAACCGAAGCAATTTGGGTTGGCAAACTGGTGTTTCTGCAATCCGATACTCGGATCGCAGGTGACGACCGGAGCCACCGTTACATCCGGCGTACCGACACTATAGACACCGTTCGGGCCGTTCTGGATGTTGTAGTAATAGTTTCCGTTAGCCGACGCCGACAACTGCGCGCCGGACTGAAGCTGGGTGATTCCGGAGAGTTGGTAGCCGTTGACGGCGCCGCTCAATAGCCGGTTGCCGAGGTGCCACTTCGGCGTTGAAAAGACGTAAGACGCGTTGAAGACATGCTTTCGGCTGATGCCCAGAATTGTCCAGTACTCGTGCTCGCCCCAGTCCTTGAAGCCGCCCGAGGTTGTCGGGTTTCCAAGGTTCTTGGACCACGCATAATTGAAGTTGACCGTGGCCCAACTGGAGCTGCGCGTCAGCTTGGCCTGAAAAGAATCGTACTGGGAAATCTGGTCGCTCTCGTTCGCTCCGATTTTCTGGTAATAGGGGTAAGGACGGAACTTTTGCTGGCAGCTTGCATCGTTTTGCTGCGCGTTCAATACGGCATTTGTGTTTATTCCCTTCGGGTCGTAACTTGAGCCGAACGTACCTTTGCAAAGCGTCAGTTGCGGAACAGCTGTAGCAGTAGCAGGTAGACCAGCGGTGCTCATTGCGATGTTCGCCGAGTTGGTCATAACTCCGAGCGGTACCGAATTCAAATTGACGTCGGATTGGCCCCTGGCGGAGTTGTTGCCGACGTACGAGAGTTCGGCCATGAACTTCCCCGGGAATTCCTGGTCGATGTTGAGGCTGTAGGTAACTGTGTACGGCTGATCCTGGTCCCTCGCGTCCAGCACGGAAATAGAGCTGTTCGCCATGTTCGTCGCAACGCCAAAAACGACGGCGGGCGAACAGTCGCCTGTATTCCCCGCGTCGATTCCTTTAGTTAGCGCAGCCACGCACGATGGGCTGGATGCAGTGCCGGTGTTCTTGAACTGATCGATGTCTTCCCAGGTTGTGGCAGTACCCGGAGCGTTCCAGCCGACCGACCCGAGCCCGGTGTTGGCTGCGCCCAAATGGTCGTCCTGCAGGTTGACCGCGTAGCGGTACATTCCCCAGCCGCCACGCACGACGGTCTTGCCGTCGCCATAGACGTCGATGGAGGCGCCGAGGCGAGGTGAGTAATCCAGGAAGCTCTCGGTTGCGCCGGAGACGGGAGTGGCGGAATTGATTTTGTGCCAGGAAACACCCGGATTCTGGGTGTTGGCATTTGCCTGCGCGCTATACTTCGATGGGTCAAAGACTGCGAGTCCATATTGGTTGTCGGCGAACGGCGAGCCAAAGTGCTCGAAACGCATGCCGTAATCGAGGGTCACGCGACTGGTCAGTTTGAAGTGATCGGTGGCATAGAAGGAGGTTGACTTCTGGGCCATGTGCGCGACCGGCGGAAGCGCATCTTCGTAGTAGCCCTGGCTGGCGCCCATCAGGATGTCGGCATAGTTGTTTTGCGAGTACGTCCGGCTCCAGAAGCCGTATCCGAATACGCCCTGGTACTGGTTCCAGGCGTCCTGCGCGTTGTAGATAGTCTCCCAGATAAAGCCGAACTTCATGGTATGAGTTTTGTAGACCTTGGTAAGGTCGGCTCCCGTGCTTGGGATTCCCTTCTCGGCGTAGAAGGTCGGGTGATAGTCGTGTCCGATATCGCCGATATTCGGAATCGAGCCGCTCCAACTGGTGGCGACCGGAGCATTCGGATTGCCGTAAACGCCCTTAAGCGGGAAGTTCATCTGGTTGCGCAGAACCTTGCTGGGAGTCTGAGGCGCGCCCGGCATATCCATGTGGCTGTAGCCGACGCGGCCTTCCGCCGTCAAAGACTGCGAAAAGATGTGCAGGAAGTTGAGCGTGTAGAGATCGGAAGTGTTGGCGCTGAGGTCCTGGCTGGGAGAAGGCACAACAAAATTTCCCGAACTCACCCACAAGCCCAGAGGTTGAATGGCCGATTCCCGCTGCCGGCTCCAGCTTATGTAGGCCTTGGTGTTTTCGCTGAAGTTCATGTCGAGTTTCGCCATGTTTTGCGTGGAGTTCTGAGACTGCTGCACCGGCATGACGTAGTTCCACCCGGACGAATTCGGAGTGGCGAGATTCGCTGCCGGGAGGCTGTCTTGCAGCCACAACTGCGCATTTGGATCGATGCAAGCTGCGTTCATGGTGCCGTTGGTAATGGTGCATCCAGGGCGCTCGGCGAGCAGTAGGGCATCGGTCGGCTGCTGCGGAACGCTCACGACTCCGTACCGTCCTCCGGCGATCGTGTAATTCGGTTGAGTGGCCCCCTGCCAGGCAGGAGAGCCCCAGTTGGCCATAGGACTGAAATCGCCGGTCTTGATCATATTCGCGGTCGGCACAAAAGCGTCGTTGATACCTCCGTCGATCAACTGCCGGTATTCCTCGAAAGCCTCGTGGAAGAAGAGCTTAGTGCCCTTGGCGTTGAAACGGGTGTGGGGGATGATCACCGGGCCGCCCACGGTGAATCCGGGGTAGTAGAAATGGTTCGGAATCGCGAGATAGCCCTTGCTGTAGCTGTTCTGCACCTCTTGCAGCTTGTTGTTGGATTCCTCCGCATTCAGAGCCGAGTTGCGGGCAAAGATGTGGAAATCGCCGTGGAACGACGAACCGCCGGATTTGCTGAGGGTGTTGATCACCACCGGGCCCTTGGCGTTGTCGGCCCCGTAGTTCGAGGTCATAATCTGGATCTCGGAGATCATATCGGGGTTGGGATTGACCGGGGTAGCGGAACCAGGCGCGCCCGGATCCTCGACGTTCTGACCGTCCTGGTTGATCGAGAGTCCCGTGCCGGACTGTCCATTGATGCTCACGGCCGCCATGCCGCCGGCGCTGCCGTTCACCGTGAAACCGTTAACACCAATAACCTGGCCATCGGAAGCCGGCCGGTTGGTGCCTCCTTGTGTAATCTGCGCGGAGCCGGGAATGATGCGCAGGATCTCCGTCGCGTTACGGCCGATCAGGGGCTGTTTCTCCAGGTCTTCGGAGGTGATGGTTTCGTTCTTCGCCCCGGAGTCGATGATGTCGATCTGGCCCGAGCTGGCGGTGACCTCGACCGTTTGGCTCTCTGTGCCGACTTTAAGGCTGATTGAGATCGTCTTTTGATCCGAACCGTTCAGGACGATTCCCGTGCCGTTCCAATTCTCAAACCCCTTGGCTGCCACCGACACGCTGTATGTGCCGACCTGCAACTGTGCGGCCGAAAAATATCCCGACTTGTTGGTGACGATTTCCTGCGTCACCTTTGTGGCGTCACTTTGAATGCTGACTTTGGCGTCCGGAACCACGGCTCCGGTCTGGTCGGTGACGGTGCCTGAAAGGCTCCCGAAGATTGATTGCGCGATTGCCGCCGGATTTCCCGCAAACAATAGCCCAACCGCGACGGCGATTAGGCAGGCCCGAAAACCCGCCAAAGCACCACTGGCCAATCTAGAATGACAAACAGAAACCATCGCTATCCTCCTGAATTCACTGCTCCCTTAATTTGCTTGACTCCCGGTGTCTGGTGCTCCTCTCTGGAGTGGGCAGGCCTGGCCGTGGAGCGAACGTTTACATTCACCGCCACGACTTCTGCATCCCGCCAGAGTCCTTCGTGCAGCATCTTTTCGATAAGCTGAACCGACAGGAATGCTGCGCGCAGCAGAGGGCACAGTGAAGTTCAATCTTGTACTGAATCGTTTAAGCAATGTACATTATTGAAAATAGGACATATATGTGAACCGCATTCTAATGTTACATGAGGTCAAACCTCGAGGAAAACCCCCAAAATGTAGTGGTCCGAAGGTTCTATCTCGAACTCCATCAATCGGTGGAGAGACCAAATGCAATAGTTGACCGGAATGGTAGTTACCGGACCTGGCTATGCGGCTAGCGGGAATGGAAAGACGCTTCACTGGGTTTCGTCCAACACTTCGATTCCGGAAACGGTCGCATTGTTCACAATGGGTTCAAAGGTGAGATTCAGCTTCCCTTGTGCTGTGGGCTTCAGATGACGGAAGGTTTTCGCGACCTCATGGAGGCTCCCGGCTTCCCGGAAGATATCGAAATTGTCCAGCAGCGTTTGCCCATTGCAGATGACCTTGAAAACCCGGTCGCCGGCTCCTCCGCCTCCCGGCGCCTCGGGGCCGAAGTAAAGCTCGGAAAAATGCAGGACAAGCGTGTATGTTCCGCGCGAATCGACGGGAATTGCGTAGGTGAAATGCCCAAATCGCTCTCCGGCGAAGAGGTCTGGGTCAGGCGTATCCACGAGCAGGCGAGTCTGATCGGCAAGGTGCCCGTTCATGAAGTAGTTATCCGGGCGCCAGAACTGTCCTTTGCTGTCAGTAAGCGGAGTGGAATGCATCGTCAAACGAATGGGAAGTTGGGCATGGGGCGCCGCAGAAGGAAGAATCTCGATGGCATTCAGTACAGGCGGTACCACAGCACCTGAAAAATCAATTCGAAGAAATCCATCCTGCCCGGGCGAGATATCGCGGAACACACGCTCGTCGGCAATATTTGCCCCCAACGCGTCAATGTTAATGTCGAATCCCTGCAGCGCCATTTCGCCATTTATCGATACGTTAAACGTGGAGACTGATTCGCTGGGCGACCAAAAGAACAGATGCAATTCGTAGGAACCCGGCCTAAGCGGGATGGCGTAAGCAAAGTCGCCCGTGCGCGAATGTTCAAAAATGAACGGATCACTGGTTCTGGTGATGGGTCCCGGCGAGCGCTGCACACTGCCCCCGCCGGAAAAATATTGGTCGGGAGTCCATGAACTTCCGGCACTATCGGCTCTGGGCGGACCGCTGTATCCAGCCAGTATCCGAATCGGGGTAGACGACTCTCCTGACGGGCGAAGCACCGAAACCCCCACCGGCGACAGGCTGCTACCGGGCGTTGACGGCATGCGGGACGCTGCCACATGAAGATACAGATAATCTCCCAACGACGCCAGTAGAAGGCAAGCTCCAGCTATCGAATATCTCCAATGGCGGGTAAGCCAGTGAAACAGCCGCTTACCCATGTGCTGAGGTTCTGGTCCAGGTGCGATAGCGGGAATTGACCATGCATCCTCAGGCGAAGCGGGCACGGAAATTGGTTCAGGCCTTTGGACGAAAACCGGAACATAGCTTCCAGCCGGAAGAGTGATCTGGATCGGATGTTCTCTTCCCTCCGTCTCGTAGAACGCCGCTAGGCGCTTTCGCAGACGGTGCGTCTCGACTCTCACAATCGCGTCTTCCCCCGCGTTGAAGACGGTCTTGGAGCGGCCAAGGACCTCGGTTGCGATGGTGTATTCGCTTATCTGGTCGAGTTCGCCAGAAAAAAGCTTCTCTCCCATGTAACTGAGCAGGTGCGACAGTCGCGGCCACCTGGCCAGCGCTTCGACAACGCGCCCCAATTCAGCGCGTTCCGCCTCAGTGCGTTGGGCAGTGGGATCCAGAGTCATGACAACCAGTCAAGGAGAATTTTTATCCAACTCTTTTCTTGGCTAGATCATACAGCCGCCGTTTATCGCTGGCAATCTTCGGATTCCCATGTCGAAATCCTCTCGCCCGCGGCGCGAGGATTTCCAGGTCCAGCACGAGGCGCATGCCAACCTCGGTTCGCGCCATACGGATTGCTCACTGGTGGTGGACGCTACTCCTGCCGGTGAAGATAGACCGAGGAGTTATTCAGGCCGTTCGATGGTGCCTGTTATTTCAAATGACCCAGTGATCACCGGAGTTCCGGTGTCTGGCTGCCATCGACGTCAGTGCAGGCATTGGTGGAGAACGCGGTGAAACACGGAAATACTCCACAACGTAGCGACGGCGAGATTCACGCTGCTTTAGTAACCCTCCCGACGAATGAATCAGATCTTCAGGTGGAAGAGCTTCGCCGCGACGGGCTTATCTATTCTTATAAACTATCGATTCTAAACTGGCGGAGAGAGTGGGATTCGAACCCACGGTACTCGTTAAAGTACACACGCTTTCCAAGCGTGCGCCTTAAACCACTCGGCCATCTCTCCATGGGTGGTCTATGAGTATGAATCTAACATAGTGGTTGGTCGGCTGGCACCGGTCAGGTAGGAAGAGCTTCCCAGAAGCCAGATCCTGAGTTTGAAGGGAAATGAAACCGTTTACTTCAGCCTGGGGGCTGATTTATAGTTCACCCTTGCCCGCCGCTCAACACTCTTTATTGATCTGTGGCGAAACTTAGCGAAACAAGAGGTACGCAATGTTTACGATTTCTCGTCGCGATCTGCTTTGTTCAGGCTTTGCGCTTTCGGCCTCATCGATTTTTTCGCGGTCCGCGTTGGGCAGGACTACATCGTCGCTGGCTGGCTCGCCGGTAGCGGGTTCGGCGGAGGCGTTGGCCGCGGTGGCGCCGCGGGAACAATTGCTTTTCGACTTCGGATGGAAGTTCCAATTCGGCCATGGATCCGATCCGGCGCGCGACCTGGGGTTTGGGATGGGACAAGGGGACTTTGCGAAGACCGGCGACTTCAGATTTGCCAAGGCTGGATTCGATGACTCGAAGTGGCGCGCGCTCGATCTGCCGCATGACTGGGCGGTTGAGTTGCCGTTTGTGCGCGATGAGGAGCTGAGATCCCATGGCTACAAGCCGTTAGGCCGGCGGTATCCGGAGTCGAGTGTGGGCTGGTACCGGCGGGAGTTTGAGATACCGGCGAGCGACCTGGGGCGGCGGGTTGCGGTTGAGTTCGATGGGGCTTTTCGAAGCGTGCTGGTATTCGTGAATGGATGCTTTATCGGCCGCAATGACAACGGATATGCGCCATTCCGGTTTGACCTGACAGATTTTCTTAGTTACGGGGCAAAGAACTACATCACAATGCGCGTGGACGCGAGCTTTGGCGATGGATGGTTTTACGAGGGCGCAGGAATCTATCGCCATGTGTGGCTGACCAAAACCGATGCGCTGCATTTGGGGAAGTGGGAGAGCACGGTGCGCCCGGAGGCAACGGACGGCAAGGCGGTGAATCTGAGGCTTGCAACCGTCGTAGTGAACGAGGGCAAGAACTTTGAGACGGCAACCGTGAACTGGCAGATTCTGGATGCGGCCGGCAAGACAGTGGCTATGGCCAAAGCCCCAGTGCAGACCGTGGGGGTTGATGGGCAAGCGCGTTTCGAAGCGTTAGCGCAACTGAGCGATCCGGCGCTCTGGTCGGTGGATGAGCCCAATCTTTATTCAGCCAAGGTGACCGTTGAGACGAACGGGAAGACGCGCGATGCGGAGCGTGTAAGCTTTGGCGTCCGGTTCCTCCGTTTCGAGGCCGAACACGGGTTTTTTATGAACGAAAAGCCGCTGAAGATACAAGGGACGTGCAATCACCAGGACCATGCGGGCGTTGGCGCGGCGGTGCCCGACAGGCTGCAGTGGTTTCGGCTTGCCGTGCTGAAGGAGATGGGAGGCAACGCGGTAAGGACTTCGCACAATATGCCGACGCCGGAGTGGGTGGATGCCTGCGACCGGATGGGCATGATGATGATGTGCGAGACCCGGCAGATGAGTTCAAGTCCGGAGGGAATGGCGCAACTTGAGGCCATGGTGAAGCGCTATCGCAACTCGCCGTCGATTATTTTGTGGTCGATTGGAAATGAAGAAGGGCAGATGCAAGGGGCCATGGCGGAGCAAGGCGCCAAGGTTGGGGCGACGATGGTGAGACGATGCCACGAGCTCGATCCGACACGCGTGGTTTCCGCGGCGGTGAACGGCAACAACGAGAAAGGCGTCTCGGATGCACTGGACATTATTGGATTCAACTACAACCAGAAGATGCCGGACGAGTTTCACAAGAAGAATCCGACGCGGGCGATCTACGGATCGGAGACTTCGAGCGCGATTTCGACACGGGGTGAGTACACGACGAGCCCAGTGCGGAACACGGTGAATGCGTACGATTCCGTGGTGCCGTGGGGCGAGACGGCCGAAGACTGGTGGACATTCTACGGGACGCGGGAGTGGGCGGCGGGCGGCTTTGCATGGACCGGGTTCGATTATCGAGGAGAACCAACTCCTTACGGATGGCCGTCGATCAACTCGCAGTTCGGCATTGTGGATATGTGCGGGTTCCCCAAGGACACGTTCTATTACTACAAGGCCTGGTGGGGCAAGGAGCCTGTGCTGCACCTGTTTCCGCACTGGAACTTCGAGGGCAGGGAAGGCGACGAGATTCGGGTTTGGGTTTATTCGAACCTGGATGAAGTGGATCTGATGGCAAACGGCAAGAGCCAGGGAAAACAAAAGGTCCCGCATTTCGGGCACGTGGAGTGGAAGGTTCGTTTCGAGCCTGGAGCGATTGAGGCTCATGGGTACAAAGGCGGCAAGGTCGTGTTGACCGAGAAGCGCGAGACAACCGGGCCGGCGGTTGCAATTCGGTTGACCGCGGATCGGACCGAGATCAATGCGGACGGCGAGGACGTGGCGATCGTGAAAGTGGAGGCTCTCGACAAGGAAGGGCGAGCGGTGCCGACGGCGAACAATCTTATTGGGTTCAACGTGTCGGGCGAGGGCAAATTGATCGGCGTGGGGAACGGCGATCCAAATTGTCAGGAGAGCGACAAGGAACCCAGGCGGTCGTTGTTCAATGGGCTGGCGCAGGTGATTCTGCAGGCGACGAAGAAGGCGGGAGATATCCAGATCGAGGCTGTGAAGAGGGGCTTTGATGGGCCGGAGTTGACCGCGGCAAAGCTGACGATCACGACGAAGGCGGCGGAGATCAGGCCGGAGGGGTGATAAAAGCAGGGAATAGGGAACAGGGCACAGGGAACAGAAAGAGTGATCGGTGCGGAGTTGTGCGAGCCCGCCCTTTGCGAAATAGACGAGCCATGGATGGAGCATCCAGAATTCGTCGGTTCAGCGCTGGGCCGTTTGCGCCTTGGCTTGGCTGACGGCCTTTCTCAGGGCGGATTCGAATGCGACGGCTGCCGCGTGATTAGAGAACGTTAGGCCGAATGCGTCTACATTATCGTGTGTTTGTCCGTAATCCGCGGTGGAATGCGGGCCGGGGCCCAGGCGAACGAGTTTATCGCGGTCGTAGGTGAGGGTCCGGAACACCTTGCCGGGCACGGCCACAATGACAACCATTGTCATGTCGCCGACGTCGCCTGGTTTATAGGTCTCTCTCGCGTCAGAATGGGTGAACACGACGTCTTCGCCGATCAGAGTCTCGTCGACGTCAGCCAGCGCGACGGTGATTGACGACAGAGGAAATGTCAGCAGAGACCATGTCGTTTTTCCTCCCTCATCCCTGGGAAGAGCGCAGACGGGTCCAGGCATCTTTGGTTCAATCAGCAGTGTGCGTTCATCGAGAGCCAGCACGCTGCCTGACTCCATATAGGAGGTTTTCATTTTCGAAACAAGCGTGGAAGAGTCCTGGGCCGCGCAAGTCATTGACGCAAACAATAAATATGGGAGTGCGATCGAACTGAGCTTCTTCATATAGTTTTCTACTCACTAACGGACGTCGATTCGTGAGCTGGGGCTTGCTCGCGGAGCCAGGAACGAATGCTGAATGCATAGATAGCGATACAGAACAGGTTTGCGGGAATGAAGCCGAACTGAGAAGTGCGCAATCCGATGACACAGACGATGGCGCTGTTGATTCCTGCAATGACCAGTCCGATCCAAAGTTTTCGGCCGAGCAGGATGGTCGACAGGATGGTGAGGCAACAAGATAGATAATCCAGGCGAAACATGATGGAAACCAACCTCTGCGGTTAGGTTGATGGAAAACGGGAGGAGTTGCAGTGATGCATCTCACAGCCAGAGAACCTGGCATGACCGGAATGTGACTGCCGTCACAATTCAGGTCTGGTTTGCGGAAGGGAAGGGCTCAATGGGCGAACGAAGTTCCTATCCCAATCCGACAACGGTCCACAGGCTGGCCACTTCGTTGCGGTGCCAGCGGAGGTGACTCTACACATTGAAGGAAATCCGAAAGCTCGGCAGATATGCCGTGTGATAAAAAGAGCCGGTCCAAACTTCGGACCGGCTCTTTTGCCATACCAGGTTGCAATCGTGATTTGAAGGAGTCCGTTCGAGGCTATCCGCCACCGGGGCCGTTGTGGCAGCTATAGCAACCGATCATGGTCCCCGCTGCAAAGGTTTTGCCGGCGAGAGTCCGATCTGTTTGGACGCGCGACAGAACTGTTCCCATATAGTTGGTGCCGTGGCAGCCCTGGCACGCGGTCGTGCCGCCTGAATCCGCGACGCTTTGATGCCTGCTTACCCATGTAGTACCAATCGGGTGCAGACCGTGAGGGCCTCCGTTGGTGGTGGTGGGAACGGTGGCGTGGCAGGCGGAGCACTCCGCCAGCATGCCGGCGTGGCCCTGCATGGCGATGCTCTGCACGTTGTCGTTCACGACGTTGGTCGGCAACTCCGCGTGCGTTGAACCATGGCAGGCCTCACATTGCAAACCGCCGTGACCGCTGGACAAACGGAAGAGTGACTGACCGGTGGCTGGTGTATTCGGGGTGGTGGCAAAGGTCGCGTCGGCCGGAGTCCTCAGTGTGGTGCCGCTGGAGAACGCCGAGGTATACGCGAGCGTGGTGTTGGTAGCGCTGGCCAGCCCGGTATGGCAGGACTGGCAGTTCGGTTCATTGAACCATCCGGTGCGCGCGGTGCTGGCGAGCGCGGTCATGTTGCCATGACAACTCTGGCACTCGATGGCGTTGGTGCCTGCGGTGGTCAGGAGATTGCCCATGGCTCCGCGGAGGCAGCGCGTCGTGGGTCCGGGGTGGCAACTATAACATGTGGCGCGTGTCGTCCCGCTATCCATGGTGGCGGCGGTCGCTGGGTCGATCACGCTGGCGTGAAGGCCGTGTATGGCTGTTGTGAAAGCTGGGATGCCTGCGACGCCACCCATGCCCGTGAATGCGTTCGCGTGGCATTGATAGCAGAGGACAGGTCTGGTAGCCGTTGTGGCTTCGAGACCGGCGGGGTTGTAGCCGACTTGCGTTGCGGCTGACTGGAAGAGCGCGGAGCTCTTGAATCGGTCGTCGTGCAAGCGAAGGATGTTCAGCTTCATGTCTTTAGAGGGATCGGAGTTGTTGACCCAGCCGGCGGCGGGCATGGCTGCCGTGTTCGACCCGGAGGCATGACATTTGGCGCAGCCAACCTCGTCAGAGATGGGGAGCACGATGTCGGTGGTAGCAAGAACTGCGCCAGACGAATTCGTGGCCGTGAGACGCATCATTGGGTAGTAGTTGGTCGTCCCGTTATCCGCATAATTTGTCATCGGAACGCCGAGCGCTTCCCAGGTGTTGTCAGTAGTGCTGAAGGTCATGGGCCGAGGTGTATTGGATAGGCCCGGCATAAGCGATCCAGCCAGGCCCTCGTCGGGAACCGGATTGACGACTGGCATGGTGAAGAAATTCAACAGCATGACGTAGTCCCAGAAATTCGTTTTGCCGATCGATGTGGTATTCAGTGTACTGGTGAGCGGATCGGTGATGGCTTCATACGTGATCGTATAGCCGCCTGGCGTCGTAACCAACGATCCCGAAGTATCGATCAGATGGGCGTGGATGTCATTAAACGGTGGCAGGAATGCGGCAACGCTGAAGTCTTTGCCGTCGTCGCAGTGCATTCCAAGGTCGTTCCATCCAACCAGTTTGAAGGGGCCTCCGCTGGCCGTGGCACCTACATTGAAAGCTACCAGCACTGTGTTGGTGATGCCGTTTCCAGTCAAAGTGATGGTGCCCGTGAAGGTGCCGGCGGCCAGTCCTGTAACGCTTGAGGAGACCGTCAACGTCGCTGGCGTGGTTCCCGTTGCCGGCGAGACGGTGAGCCAGGGTGCGCCACTCACGCTGGCTGTGAAGGTGGTGTTCGGGCTGGCGGTGAGTGAGAGGGTCTGCGAAGCCGGAGAGGTGCCGCCCGCGGTGGCAGAGAAGGATAACGAAGCGGGGCTCACAGTGAAGGTCGATGATGGATTTACCGTGAACGATACGGGCACAGTGGTAGTAAGGCCGTTGCCCGTCACCGTGATGGTGCCGCTAAACGTGCCTGCAGCCAGGCCCGAAACGCTGGAAGAAACGGTGAGCGTGGCCGGTGTAGTGCCCGACGCGGGAGAGACCGTGAGCCACGGCGCACCGCTCACACTGGCAGTGAAGGTGGTGTTAGGGCTCGCGGTGAGTGACAGGCTCTGCGAGAGGGGAGATGTGCCGCCCGCCGTCGCAGAGAACGAGAGCGAGCCTGGACTTACATTGAATGTTGGCGCGGCGGTCACAGTGAAGGAGACGGGAATGGAATGTGTAACGCCGTTTCCAGTTACTGTGATGGCGCCGCTGAAAGTTCCTGCAGCCAGGCCCGAAACGCTGGAAGAAACGGTCAGAGTGGCCGGTGTAGTGCCCGACGCGGGAGAGACCGTGAGCCACGGCGCACCGCTCACACTGGCAGTGAAGGTGGTGTTAGGGCTCGCGGTGAGTGACAGGCTCTGCGAGAGGGGAGATGTGCCGCCCGCCGTCGCAGAGAAGGAGAGCGAGCCTGGACTTACATTGAATGTTGGCGCGGCGGTCACAGTGAAGGAGACGGGAATGGAATGTGTAACGCCGTTTCCAGTTACTGTGATGGCGCCGCTGAAAGTTCCTGCAGCCAGGCCCGAAACGCTGGAAGAAACGGTCAGAGTGGCCGGTGTAGTGCCCGACGCGGGAGAGACCGTGAGCCACGGCGCACCGCTCACACTGGCAGTGTAGGTGGTGTTAGGACTCGCGGTGAGTGACAGGCTCTGCGAGAGGGGAGATGTACCGCCCGCCGTCGCAGAGAACGAGAGCGACCCTGGGCTCACGTTGAATGTTGGCGCGGCGGTCACGGTGAAGGAGACGGGAATGGAATGTGTAACGCCGTTTCCGGTTATCGTGATGGTGCCGCTAAACGTGCCTGCAGCCAGGCCCGAGACGCTGGATGAAACGGTCAGAGTGGCCGGCGTAGTGCCCGACGCGGGAGAGACAGTGAGCCAGGGCGCACCGCTCACGCTCGCTGTGTAGGTGGTGTTAGGGCTGGCGGTGACCGTCAGGCTTTGCGCGAGGGGAGATGTGCCGCCCGCAGTTGCAGAGAACGAAAGCGATGCTGGGCTGACGTTTAACGTGCGACCGGCGCCCACTGTGAGAGTGACGGGTACTCGGGTGTAACTCTCTTCTCCAGACCGGATGGTTATGTGGCCGCTGTAGGTCCCGGCAGCCAGCCCCGACGGGTTCGCAATCACCGTCAGCTTCCGCGAAGTGGTGAGGGTTCCCGTGGGTGATACGGAGAGCCAGGTTATGCCACCACTGGTTCCGGATGCGCTGGCCGTAAAGCTGATCTGCCTGGTGGCGCTGACCGACAACAGTTCGCTGACCGGTGTGGTGCTTCCTGCCACGGCAGTAAACGAGAACGAAGTGGGTGAAAGTGTTAAAGGACTCCCGCCGTCTTGGCCTCGCGCCAAACATGTCCAGATTGGGCAGGCCACAAGAACAGCGAACGCGAAAAATATCCGCATGCGTTTCACTCAGATCCTCCTTTGGCTGATTGAGTCGAGCATGCAAGGCGTAACTTCACAATGCACGGCACTCAGCCTAGGTTCCGAAAAACCAGTTCATGTCAGGCGGACGCTCCAATTGCGGGCACAAGAACATCGCCAGCCTGTCGCAGAGAGACTGACCGCGAGGATTCGACATCCTCACGGAAGAAATTCAATACCAGGCATGTCTGAAGGTCTTTCAGCGGCAAACTGAGAACATGCAGCCGCGCAAACGGACTTGAATTCAAGTGTCCAGCGGTGTGTCATTCGTATGAGCTTCTACCGTAATGCTCTCGAAGATGCCCATTGGGCGCCGTGCTTGAGTTTAGGCGCCATGCTTGAGTGCTCGGAATGACATGCATCACTTTGTACGTTCTTGCAGTAGAAATTGGGGACTAATTGTAGTTCAAATCTAATCGTCCGGAAATTGTGGCCTGACTCGGCCCGGTTGTCAAGACTCAAAATATCAAAAGGGCTAAGGGTTGCTGCGCCAGGTGTTTTTTTTGTTATTGATTCGCGCCAGGAACCGATCAACTGGGGGCGTGCTTATTTCAAAGACAATCAGGAGATGGGCGCGCCCCGGGCCGGATGTGCTCAGACCGTCGCTGCACTGAAAATGAAAATACCTTGAATCCTTCAAGCGCGGCCGGTGCGCCATCGCCCGCTGTCGGGGCAGCGTGGAAGACGTGGAGCAGGCGCAGAAGATACTCTCGGAAATCGACCGGCCAAGGAAGGTTTACCGGCTCACTTATTCGATTACCGAGGTGGAGGGAGACAAGCGCATCGGGACCGAGCACTTTGCCCTGGTCGTAGTTGCAGAAGGAAAGACTGTTCTAAAACAAGGCAGCCGGGTACCGATCGTGACGGGGGCTCATTCCACTGGAAGCGCTAAGGGAGACACTGAGGTGGAATATGTTGACCTGGGGCTAACGATCGAGGCATCGCTGGATGGTGAGAGATTGCATACCAAGGTGGAGCAATCGAGCCTCGGGGAGATGAAGTCTCTTGGGGGTACACAGGACCCCATGATTCGCCAAACCGTTCTGGATGGGATGTCGAACCTTGTCAATGACAAGGCGATTGTTCTCGGATCGCTCGATATCCCGGATAGTACGCGGCACAGGGAGATCGAAGTGGCTTCGGAGTTGGTTCAGTAGGTGGTTGGCCGATGGACGACCCCAGTTGTGAAAGACTGGGTGTTCAAGAGCCGTAAGGGTCTTTGGATAGATGGATCTATCCGACTTTCAAAGCGCTGGAATCGCTCCGAAAAAAGGGTGCTCAGGCTCTTCAAAATGTGGCGGCCGGCCGTCAAGTGATATAGATCACATTTGCTGGGACTCAAAGGGGTTACCTTCAGGTCAAGAAGCGGTACAGGTCTCGTTCGAAGTGACTATAATCACATTTGGGCGTGAATGACCGCCGCTTCTTAAGAATCTACCGGAAGGGAATCCCGCCAAATGGCGACAGGAGACCTGGCCCTGGGTCAAGAGCAGGGCTTAAAGAGCGCGCGCCCGCGCGTGGCAAACGATTTCAGCGTGAACGTAGCAACGGTGAACGGGTCCGGCTCGCAATCCGCCAATAGCGTTCTGTTGAAGAGCATCTTCGGAATGGGAGTTCCCGTCAGCGGAAAGAATCTCTTCCCGTCGAACATCGCCGGATTACCCACCTGGTACACGATTCGCGCCAGCAAGGACGGCTATGTGGCCCGCAAGCGCGACTCTGAGGTACTGGTGGCCCTGAATCCCGACACGGCGCGCGAAGATGCGCTTGCCTTGCCGGTGGGTGGCGTGGCGATATACGAAGAAAAACTGGACCTGAAGCAATACCGCGATGACGTCGTGTTTTACCCGGTTCCGTTCGACAAGATTACGGCGGCGGTATGTCCTGAAGCCAAGCTGCGCAAGCTGGTAAAGAACATGGTGTACGTGGGCGCGGTCGCCCAGATTCTGCATATCGATCTTGGCGTGGTGGAGAGCGGTTTGCGGAAGCAGTTTGCGAAGAAGCAGAAGGTATTCGACCTGAACTTTGGAGCGGTGAAGGCCGGCTTCGACTACGCGCAGACGACGTTTACAAAGCAGGATCCATATTTCATCGAGCAGATGAATGAGACCAAGGGCAAGATCATCATCGACGGCAATGCGGCGTGCGGAATGGGCGCTGTGTTTGCCGGAGTGACGGTGGTTGCATGGTATCCGATTACGCCTTCAACCTCGCTGATTGAGGCCACGACCGACCTGCTGAAGAAGTTTCGCGTGACGGCCGATGGCAAGGCGACATTTGCAGTGGTGCAGGCCGAGGACGAGCTGGCCGCGATTGGCATGGTGCTTGGCGCCGGATGGGCCGGGGCGCGTTCTATGACCTCAACCTCGGGGCCCGGCATCTCGCTGATGGCCGAGTTCACCGGCCTGGGCTACTATGCCGAAATTCCCGGCGTGATCTTTGACGTGCAGCGCACGGGGCCGGCCACCGGTATGCCCACACGAACGCAACAGTCCGATGTGCTGTCAACGGCATTCCTTTCGCATGGCGATACAAAGCACCTTGTATTGTTTCCGGGCTCGGTGACGGAATGTTTCGAGTTTGGTTACGCGGCATTCGATCTGGCAGAGCGGTTGCAGACGCCGGTGTTTGTGCTCAGCGATCTTGACCTGGGCATGAACAACTGGATGTCCGATCCGTTTAAGTATCCTGACAAGCCGCTGGACCGGGGCAAGGTGCTGACCAGGGAAGATCTCGACCGGCTCGGCAGTTTCGCCCGCTACCGCGATGTGGATGGGGACGCAATCGGCTGGCGAACGCTGCCGGGAACGAACCATCCCAAGGCGGCTTATTTTACGCGCGGCTCGGGACACAACGACGCGGCCGGCTACACAGAGAAGCCGGACGAATACCAGGAAGTGATGGAGCGGCTGCTGCGCAAGTTTGAAAGTGCGCGCAAGATGGTTCCGGCGCCGGTGGCAGTGAAGAATGGAACCTCGAAGATTGGTTTCATTGCTTACGGCACCACGGATTTCGCGCTGCGCGAGAGCCTGGACCAGATCAAGAAGGAGTACGGAAAGGATCTGGATTACATGCGCGTGCGGGCTTACCCGTTTGCGCACGAGATCCACGACTTTGTGGCCTCGCACGAGCGTGTCTACGTGGTGGAACAGAACCGCGATGCGCAATTGGCGAGCTTGCTGAAGCTGGATCTTCCGGCCGAGCAGGTGGCGAAGCTGCGCAGCATTCTGCACTACAACGGATTGCCGGTGGACGCCCGCACCATTACCGAAGAGTTTGCGACCAAGGAGGGCCTCTGATGGCAACCGCAACTGCGAATAGCGCACCTGGACCAAAAGTGAACCGCATCGGCCTTCCGATTCTTGAATACAAAGGCGGCAAGAGCACCCTGTGCGCCGGCTGCGGCCACAACGCTATCTCCGAGCGCATTGTGGACGCCATGTTCGAGATGGGCGTCGAGCCGGAGCGGGTAATGAAGATGAGCGGCATTGGCTGCTCGTCAAAGAGTCCGGCGTACTTCATGAGCCGCTCGCACTCATTCAACAGTGTGCACGGGCGTATGCCTTCGGTGACGACGGGCGCGCTGCTGGCCAACCACTCAATGATGGCGCTGGGAGTCTCCGGAGACGGCGATTCGGCGTCGATCGGGATGGGCCAGTTTGTCCACCTGATGCGGCGCAACCTGCCGATGATCTACATCATCGAAAACAACGGCGTATACGGGCTGACAAAGGGCCAGTTTTCGGCCACGGCCGATATCGGCTCGAAGTTGAAGACCGGGGTCATCAACGATCTGCCTGGCATAGACACTTGTGCGCTGGCTATTCAATTGGGCGCGACGTTTGTGGGACGATCATTTTCCGGCGACAAAAAGCAGTTGCTGGCGATGCTGAAGGCCGCAATCGCACACAAGGGGACGGTGTTGCTGGATGTGATCAGCCCCTGTGTGACCTTCAACGACCACGAGGGCTCGACGAAGAGCTACAAATTCCTGCAGGAGAACGACGAGCCGATCAACGAGATCGGGTTTGTGGCCAGCTTCGATGAGATCGAGGTGGACTACGACTCGGGACAGGTGTACGACGTGCAGATGCACGATGGCTCGAACCTGCGGCTTCGCAAGCTGCTTGAGGATTACGACCCGACGGACAAGGCCAACGCGGTGCGCACGCTGATGGAGGCGCAGGAGAAGGAAGAGGTTCTGACCGGCGTCTTCTATATCGATACGAAGAAACCGACGTTCATCGACCTCCTGAATATAGTGGAAGAACCGCTGGCGACGCTGCCTGAGTCACTGACGCGGCCGTCGAAGTCGGCACTGGATAGCCTGATGGCGAACTTGCAGTAAGTTTGTTTGGTCAAGGGCATGAAAGATCCCACCCTAGCCACGAAAATCCGCCGCGGCGGATGGCGAGGGTGGGGCAATAATAATCTCCTCATTCTTTAGAAACTCTGAGTCTTCCACCAGTCGAATAGCAGCATGCGCGGATAATATAGGCCGGCGCGGATGGGCGTGTCTTTGCCGCGCAGGTTGGCGAGAACTTCGGCGTAAGCTTCGAGCTGAGGTGCGAAAGTTGCGCGCAATTGCGGCATGGCTGCGGCTTGGTCGGCGATGTCGGCGTGCGCAGTTTTATAATCGACGATCCACCATGCCTCGTCGCCCTCTGACTGTGGCGCGGGCCCGGCGCGGAAGAGGCGGTCTACCTGAACTGTGCGAAGATTTCCTGCAATGACGCCGGTCCAGCGGACTTCGCTCGAGTCTTCGCAATGGGGAGAGAGAATCCAGTTGCCGGTGAGATCGTGGGAGGCATCGAGAGCAAGGCGTAGAGCTTCGGCGGCGATGGCATTGGAATTGGATGAGTCCATGCCGGCGGCGCGAATTTGCGCGGCGATGCGAGGTTGAAGATGCCCGAGGGCAGCGCGGGCTTGGTCCCATTCGAATGTCTTGCGGAGTTTGGCTAGAGATTCGAGGAGCGCGTGGACTGCGGATCCAAGTGCGCGAGAGAGCAGGCCGCCTTCATGGCGTTGGAAGAGCCTGGTATTATCCATTCCAATTGCCGATTGCGATTCTTCGCGCACGGCGAGGTCTTTACTTCGCGCGGTGCGGTAATCGCGCGGCAGCCGGTGCAGGATGGTCGGCTGAGGCGGAGCGGGCATCTCAAGCAGGTTGTTCTCGGTCGCGGCAGCGAGCGATTCCAGAATGATCTCCTCCCGCACGCCTCCTTCCAGTTCTCTTCTGCTCGTTTCCTGACGCCATAAAACAAAGCGTTTGCGGATTTCCTCTTCAAGGGCGGGCCATGCGGTCGCGAGCAAGCTGTTTTTTGGTTCGATCAGGGTTCGCGAGAGGTTCTCTTCCGTTTTGTAGGCGGGGCGGGCGAAGAGGTGGAGCTCGTCGCGGGCGCGGGTGGCGCTACGTAGAGAATGCGCCGGATTTCCTGAGATTCTCGTTCGCGATAAATGTGATCGACCCACTGCTTTGTCGAACCGCGCTCGGAGCCCTTTGATTGAACGGGCGCGACGAGAAATTCGGTGATTTCAGAAGAGCCGCCGGCCTCAATAGCAGAGTCTTCAGGGGGAAGGCCGCGTTCGAGCCACGAAAGAAGTTTTGGCGCACCTGCCCAGGAGCGCGCCTGCAGTTCGGGGACGATGACTACTTCGAATTCGAGGCCCTTGGACTTGTGGATGGTCATCAACTGGACGCCGCAATCGCTGCTTGTCTCAGGGTCGGGCTGCGCGGTCAGGCTTTCGAGGGCTGCTTCGAGGGTGGGGCCGAGCAGGTCCTGTTCGCCGTTGGGAAGACTGTCGAGGCATTGCCAAAGGAGGTCGAGATTGGCGCGGGCGGTGCGGTCGACGCAGTCCGCGCCGCCGAGGCGCAGCCAGACTTGCTGGAGCCAGGTGCCGAGGGACTGTTGTGGGCTGCGCAAAGCGCATTGCGGGCACGTCGGCGAGGACTTCGAGGAGGCGTTCGGCGGCTCGGCGGCCTTCTTCACTTAGCAACGCGATGCGTTCGGCGAGTAGCTCAGGGATGGGGCGGGCGAGAAGCGCTGGGTCGTCGGCGCTGGTGAGTATATGAAGGTCACTGAGGGAGAGCCCGCACCAGGGCGCGCGGAGAACTCCGAGCCAGGAAACGCGGTCGAGCGGATTGAGGAGCGCGCGGGCGAGGGCGAGCGCGTCAAGGACTTCGGGGCGGGTGGAGAGCTTCTCAAGGTCGACGGCGCGGAAGGGAATGTCTGCTATCGCGGAGGGCCTGGGCGATGGGAGCGAGGGCGTTGCGGGTTCGGCCGAGCACGGCGATGCGATATTTCTCACCTTTTGCGCGAGCAATGTTCCATGCGGTCCGATGTGGCTTTGGATGAGAGCTACGATCTCATCGATTTGGGCAGTACGGGGCGCATCCCGCTCGTCATCAACGTCAGCGGCAGTCGATTTTCCACGAGCTGCTTGTGGGACGAAATTAATGTGCAACTCGAAGTGCCGGCGTGTGGTCTGATCCTCGCGGGCAGGCTCTGCGGGAGAGAACGTAACGCCGCTGCCGTCGTCTTCTGCGAAGACGCGTTCGAAGATTTCGTTCAATTCCAAGACCAACGGCTTGGCGGTGCGGAAGTTGGAGGTTAGGCCGACTGAGTCGAAGATGAGCGGTTCGGAGTTTGGGATTTCGAGGCCCGCGATCTGGACGCGCGGGAAAAGTTCGGCATCGGCATCGCGGAAGAAGTAGATGGATTGCATGGGGTCGCCGACGACGAAACAACTTCGGCCTTCGCGTTCGGGCCAGGCGGCAATAAGGCGGCGCAGCAGATCGTGCTGGCGGCGGCTGGTGTCCTGGAATTCGTCGACCAGGATGTGGTGGATGCCGTCTGCGACGGAGAGAGCGGCGTCGGTGGGCAGGCCGTCGTGGCCCCTGAGGACGGAGAACGCGATCTGTGCGACTTCGGTGTAGTCGACGGCGCCGGCTTCTGCGAATACGACGCGGAGCTGGGCTGCGGCGTGGCGGAGCAGGGTGAAGCAGGCGCGGACGATTTGCCAGTCTTCGTCGGTGTAGCGGAGAGGGAAGGAGTCATGCGCGGCGGCTCGTGCGAAGGGATGTTCAAGGCGCTTACGCAAGACTTCCCAATCCTGTTCGCCTTTCAATACAAAATCTTGCATCCATCGGTCACGGCTTTTGAGCATTTCGACGAGTTGGTCTTCGATCTCCTGCCAATTATTGTCCCGCCACAGAAGAAGCGCCTCGATGGCTGCACTCAAAGCAGTATCGCTTTTGTCGATCTGTTCGAGGGTCAAGCGCGCGGCGCGACGATACAGCTCCGCGGGATTCTCGCTAGATGTCGAGACCGTCGCCAAGACCGGAGAGGAGCGGTTGCTGAAGGGCCAGATCGCGGCAGAAGGAGTCAATGGTTGAGACGCGGAGTTGGGCGGGCTGGTCAAGCAGATTCCAACCATGCGCCTGTGCGCGCTCCAAAGCACGGCGAGGTGATTGGGTCCGGTTTATCCTGTCGCGAGCTCATTCGAGAATTCGATTGCGCATTTCGGTGGCGGCGGCATTGGTAAAGGTGATCGCAACCACCTGTCCCGGCTCATCCACCTCGGCCAGCAGGCGCAAAAATCGGCGCAGTGAGCAGAGTCGTCTTGCCCGAGCCTGCTGGGGCTTGCACGAGGATGGAGAGGTTTGGATCGAGTGCCTTTTCGCGCTGAGCCTGATCGGGAGGCAAGGGTTTTGCCGGGCCCCTATTCATTGCTGGCCTCCTTGCTCTCGGAATCGCCCCCGCCTTCCATTTGGACGTCTTGCTCCTGGATGCGGCACAACGCTTGTAAACCACAGCGCTCGCAGGTCTTCGGGATTCTCGCGCGGAGACACTTCAGCGTGAGCCGGCGACGAAGTTTTTGGCGAGTTGTTCGATATATTCCCTCCAAGCGAGAAGAGCCTCAACGGTGAGCGGGCTTTTCACCAGGTTCGTGTTTCCCCTGAGGCCTTTGAACAGAGTTGATTTCGCGTCCCTCACTCGTCCGGCGAATTCCAGTTTTCCAGTGCGAACTTTGGCAAAGGCCAATCCGCCGAGCCAAGCGTATTTCTCCTGGTCGGGTTCTCGGCTTGGGTTGTTTGGAAGCTTCACTTCTGAAATCTCCATCTAGGGCGAAGCAGGCATACTGAGGCAATTGCACATCGTCCGGACGGGGAAGGTCCCAGGTCTTCGGTGAAATGTCACCGGTTTTGTAGTCGAGGACTAACAGTGAGCCGTCATTGAGGCGATCAATTCGGTCGAGGCGTAAATTCAAAATGATGCCGGCGATAGACGGTCTTGCATCCAACTCGGTTTCTACAACTTCAAATTCGACGCGCGTGGCTTCGTAGTCCAACCACTCGGTGACAAGGCGGGTGAGGCGCTGCTCCTCAAGTTCGAGATAGCGGCGGGGCATTCGTTCACGCAGGGCGGGTCGAATTTCGGACTGAAGAACGCGATGAACGGTTGCAGCGACGAAAGCGTTTCCGTCGCTGAGAGACTGGAGTTGACTGTGGCTACGGATGCCCTGAGGCGGGCCGGCCCAAATGGCATGAAGAACGGCGTGAAGGAGCTGGCCGCGCTGCGCGGCGGTAAGTCCGGCTTCGGCGGGCTGCCAGGATTGCGCGGCCAAGCGCGCGGTGGCGAAGGCTTTAAAGGGGCATTGCGACTGATATGTGAGAACGGCAGAGCCGCCATCGACCTTGCCGAGCGGGAAGGGGATGCGGCTTGCGTCTTCAAAGGGGACTGTGAGCGGCTCCGGCGCGGCGGGGATCGTAAGTTCAGCCGGAATGGGTTGGGGAGGTCCGGCAAGCTGCGCGATCAGACGCGACGGGCGAGTCTCGACGTCTTCGCTTTGGCGAGCATAGCTGAAGCAGATTTGCGCGGCGGACGACAGCAGGCGAAGGGTGATGGCGCGCGAGAGCTCCCAATCGAGTTGCCCTGTAGCGTGGGGCATGGCGGCTGCACGCTGAACTTCGAGCGGCAACAGGGGATGAGTAGCGCCTGAGGAGGGCCAAGCGGTTTCGCTTGCACCCATAAACCAGATGGCGTCGGCGGTGAGGCCTGCGGATTCGGCTGGGCCGGCAATCTGGATTGGCGCGTCGCGGGACTCGGGAGCGAAGAGGGCTTCGTCGAGGGCGCGAGCAAGCACAGAGAGGAATTCGGGCCAGCGGATGCGGCGGCCGTCGAAACCGAGCGAGGCGCAGGAGTCGACGGATTGTTGCCAGCGGCGGAGGGCCTGGAACTCCATGCTTGAGAGCGGGCGCGCGCCCGGCCAGCCGGCGGTTTGAAGTAGTTGGGGGACCAGCTCAGCCCAGTCGAGCGGAGTTTTGGTCAGGCGCATTTGCTCTGCGAGTCGGCGTTGCGCTCCAGTGGTGCGGCTGACCCAGGCTTGCGGGAGGGAAGCTTTGGGCGGTTGGGCGAGGAAGGCGTTCAACGGCCAGTTTGTGCGTTCGAGACCGCGACGGCGCAGCGTGCGCATGCAGGCTTGGAGGGCGATGGACTCCTGGGGGTCTGCTGCGATTTGTCCGGTGGAGAGGAGCCAGTCGAGTCGATTCTCGGCAATCTCGCCTGCTGGGCCAGAGAGCCAGCGGAGTAATAGGAGCGCACCGCGCACCAGTGGGATCTGACTTAGGGGGACTCCGAGTGAGAACTCGAAGAGGGGCGCGCCGGATGGGTCGTTGGCGTAGTTCAGGAAGGCGCGCTCAATTTCACCGCGGCGCTGTGACAGGTCTTGGGAGACGACGAGAAGATTTGCATTTGGGTTGGCAGCGAGTCTGAGTTTGCACCAGAGAGCGCAAGCGGCTAGCTCCGATTGGGTGTCAGGGGCGGAGTAAGAGCTGACTTCGGTGGCGGGTTCGCGGGCAGAGGCTTCCTGCCACTTTCCCCAGGCGTCGAAGAGCCGGCGCTGCGTGGGGAGGATGCGGTCGAAACCGACGAGGAGCAGTGCGGGACGGTCGGGATGGACGGTGCTCGAGGTTGAATTCTCAATGAGAAGAATCAACTCAAGTGGCAGACGTGCAGGGCTGAGCAAGTTGGATGCGCCGCAAATCCGGTCAAAGTCCGCGAGCCAGACGCCAAAGTTCTCTGCGTCCTGCTGCCAGGCGGCACGTGTACTTTCCTTGAGGAATTGCGGTGCATACGAGCAAAGAAGTTTGTGGGCTTCCATGGCGAGAATTGCCATGCGATTGCGCGGGCCTTCGAGCAGGGTGGCCATGTGCCGGTCAGAGCCGACAATGTTTGCCCAAATGGATTGCTCCTGAATAGGTTCGAGCAGCAGGCGGCCGTCGGAACTGTTGGAACGGTCTTGCCACACATCGCGGAGAAACGACTGCCAGTCGAGGATGGCAGGCGCGGGCCAGGCGGTAAGACCTTCCGTGCGGCGGGCTCGATTAAACGTGGCGGCAAGGAAACGGGCAGCGCGTTCGCTGGCCGCAATTACCAGGCCGCCGTCACGCAGCCAGGCGGTGATTTCGGGTTCTGGACCGAGCTTGTTTGCCCCCATCTCTGCGTTATACGCCTTTGGGCTTTGGTGCTGCTCGGGCCTCAGGATTTGCCGGAAACAAAGCGAAACGGCAAGTTGCGGGCTTGCACTCGGGAAAAAACGCGGCCAAAGGAGTCGATCCTATAGCCGCGGTCTGATTGGGAGTTTTCTTGGGCTTACACGCCGCTATAAGCGGAAAAACCGCCGTCGATCGGGATCACGGTGCCGGTGACGAACTCCGATGCGGGGGAGAGCAGCCAAAGGACAGCGCCGAAAAGATCCTTGGGTTCGCCGAAGCGAGCCATGGGCGTGTGCGCGATGATCTGGTTGCCGCGCTTTGTCAGCTCACCGGTTTCCTTGTCGGTGAGCAGGAAGCGGTTTTGATTTGTCAGGAAGAATCCGGGAGCAACAGCGTTGACGCGGATCTTTGGCGAATATTCCTGGGCCATGTGCACGGCGAGCCATTGGGTGAAGTTGCTTACGGCAGCCTTGGCGCCGGAGTAAGCGGGAATGCGGGTGAGGGGACGGAAGGAGTTCATCGAAGATATGTTAAGGATGGTTCCGTGTCCCTGCTCGGCCATGATTTTGCCAAAAACCTGGCACGGCAGCATGGTGCCGAGAATGTTGAGATCGAATACCCAGCGGACAGCTTCGACGGGGAGATCGAAGAACTTCAGTTCAGGGCTGGTGGTGGCAGCGGCCTTGTTGCCGCCGGCGCCGTTGACCAGGCAGTCAATCTTGCCGCATTGGCTGATCACATCCTGGGCTGCCATAGCGATGCTGTCGCGGTTGAGAACGTCGCACTTGTAAAGCGAAATTTGCTTGCCGTGATCCCCGAGGCTCTCGATCAGCGCATTGGCGGGCTCAATGTTAAGGTCGAGGATGGCGACCTGGGCGCCGCATCCGGCCAATGCCCTGGCCATTTCGCTGCCCAGAATGCCGGCGCCGCCCGTGACGGCGACCACGAGACCCGTAAAGTCGTACATTCTTGTGAGCTCAGCCAGATCGAAGGAAACATTTTGCGTTGTTTCCGAACCGTGTTCAACCGCGAAAGTTGCTGCCATTTTGAGCCCCCTTATCAGTTCCAAAAGTCGTCGACCGCAGTTGTCCTGGTCAGTGATTGCTGTCACTTCTTCAGCAAAGGGGGTTCGATAAAGTGCTTTTACACGGCCTCCTCTGAGGATTTGCGCGGTGAGTTGTCACACGGCGGCAGTGTGTTGCACGTCACTGTCGGGCTATGGCACTTGCCGTGTCTGATGGAATGTACACGGAAGGGAGTTTCCTCATGCTTTTAGAGTTGAGCGTTTCGGTGAAGGGGAAGCACCGCCAAGCGACCGATCCTTCAATAGATATGAATAGAATCATCAACGCCAGCGGCCTGCATTATAAAACCACCAGCAAAGGGACGGTGTTGGAAGGAAACTGGGAAGAGTTGATGGCCGTCGCTAAGAAGTGCCACGACGAGGTCCTAAAAAAGAACGATCAATTTATCACTCGTATGAAGGCTGTCGATAAGAAGTGCCCAGGATCGCCGGAGCCCTCGGGCTGCAGCACCAAGGAGCTCGAAGAAGTGCTCGAGGATGAGGGCGAGTGGTTGATGTTGTAGTCCTAGCAGTCATATAGATCGATGATTCGCTGAAAAATTTGGCAGGATGCTGTCAGTTGGCCGGTTATACACTGGAGTGTGATCCGCCGACTGCTTGCCTCTCTCATTTCTCGCATTCGCCGTGCTGGCCGGGTGCCGCTCCGGGCAGAACTCCAATACACAATCAAACGCTGGAGTAACCGTGTACCACCTGCGCGGCAAGGTCGTCTCGACCGACGCCGCCCACGGCATCGTGGTGCTCGATCATGAGGCCATTCCCGGCTTTATGGGTGCGATGACCATGCCATACCAGCTCAAGGACCCGAGCATTTTGAGCGAACTGCATCCCGGAGACGTGATTACCTCCGATGTGCTGGTTTCAAAAAGCGCCGAAGAGACAATACTGCTCGATCATATTGTTGTGGTGGCGCAGGCCAGGCCCGATTACAAGCCCGCGATCTTCTATCACGTGCCGGCGCCGGGCGACAAAGTGCCGGACTTCAGTCTGCGCAACCAGGACGGGCGACAGATTCATCTCGGGCAGTTCAAGGGGAAGGCGCTGTTGCTGACTTTTATCTATACGCGCTGTCCGCTGCCGGACTTCTGCCCTCTGGTTACACATAACTTTGCAGTGATCAACAGTCAACTGGCAGCCAGCCCCAGGCTTTATCCAACGACGCACCTGCTGAGCGTGAGCTTCGATCCTGAGCACGACACTCCGGCACGGCTGCGGGCATATGGCGCGACCTACATCGGAAGCGACGCAAAAAAATGCCTTTGCACATTGGGATTTTGCGGTGCCGGCCAAGCCCGTGTTGCTGGAGATGGCGAAGTTTTTTGACGTAGGCATCACGCCTGGAGAGAACGACACAATTACGCACACTCTTTCGACGACGTTGATCGGAGCGGACGGCAAAGTAGTCGAGTTTTATCCCGGCAACGAGTGGACGACGGCACAGGTGCTGGCCGATGTCGAAGAAGTTGGCGGGGAACGCGGGTTGACCTTCCCTGAAGAGGTCAGACCAGTTTATAATTCGGTGAGTTTCCGATATCCCAAATAGTGTCATAAAGACCAGGAGAATACGCGCGATGAGTCATGGATTGAATATTCGCAAGGATGGCGAGTTGGACTTTCTGTCGTTGGGTGCACTGATCCACCGGCTCGACACGGGGATAATTCCATTCCGCAAGGCGACGGAGTGCAAGATTCACGTCAGCGGCGGCGAGTTCAACGTGGCTGCAAACCTGTCGGACTGCTTTCAAATGCGGACGGCAATTGTTTCGGCGATGGTGGATTATCCCGTCGGCGACTTGATTGCGGAGCGCGTGAAGGCGATGGGCGTAAAGCCGATCTACAAATTCTTCAAGCACGACGGCGTTCACGGGCCGAACATGGCGACCGTGTTCAGCGACCAGGGGCACGGCGTGCGCCCTCCGGTGGTTTTCTACAACCGCTGCGAACGAAGCCGGAGCGCAACTGAAGCCGGGCGACTTTGACTGGAAGGCGATCTTTGCGCAGGGAGTGCGTTGGGTCCACTGCGGTGGGCTGTTTGCCTCGCTGTCGGCAACAACGGCCGCGCTGGCCGCTGAAATGATGAAAGAAGCAAAGGCCGCCGGTGCTGTGACCTCGTTCGATCTGAATTACCGCGCGAAGCTTTGGAATATCCAGGGCGGCAATGCGAAGGCCGTCGAGACAATCGGCAAGATTGTCGAGAACGTGGATGTGCTCGTTGGCAACGAAGAGGATCTTCAGATGGGCCTAGGCATACCGGGGCCCGAGGTTGCTGCCAAGTCAAAGCTGGACCCGAGCGTGTTCTTCGCCATGATCGAGAAGGTGACCAAAAAGTTGCCGCACGCAAAGGTTGTTGCCACCACTCTGCGCGAGGTTCATTCGACCAACCATCACAGTTGGAGCGCGGTCGCATGGGTGGACGGGAAAACCTACACAGCGCCAACGGCCGAGTTGGATGTTGTGGATCGCGTGGGAGGGGGAGACGGATTTGCGGCTGGCTTCATTTATGGCCTGCTGGCCGGCGAGCCACCCGAGGAAGCGATCAAGCTGGGTTGGGCTCACGGTGCGCTTTTGACCACATACCCCGGCGACACGACGATGGCCACGCTGGAACAGGTAAAGGCCTTTGCCAAGGGCGGCTCGGCGCGTATTCAACGATAAAGAAATACAATCCACTCCCTGCCCGCGAGCATCCATTGGTAGTGGACTTGCCGGCAGGGAATGGTGTGCCTTTGACTGATATCCTTGCCATGCAAACGTACGGAGGTCTCGCATGGCAAAGGTAACACTGGTATTTGCAGTTCTCTTGGCGGTTCTCGGCCTGGTTGGCTATCTTGGAACCGGAAGCTTGCATCCGACGGCGCTGATTCCAACCTGGTTCGGTCTGGCGCTTGGCCTCTTCGGCTTCCTGGCAATCAGCCCCGACGAGCGGCGGCGCAAGCTGTTCATGCACATCAATGTGACAATCGGGTTGCTGGGCTTTCTTGGTGCAGGGGGCCGGGCCCTGGTGAGCTACGTGCATGCCGGCCTAACAGGCACGCAGCCGGATGCGATTGCACTGGCCTCGCAATTGACGATGGCCGGGCTGACGCTCATTTATGTGATTTTGTGCGTGCGCTCGTTCATTTCCGCACGGCGCTCAGGGAAGGTCTAGCGCATGGGGACAATGCGTGGCGGAGGGATGGGCGTGGCCTTGCGCGCGGAGCGCTCGCCGCATGGGCGCGGGACGCGGGCGGGTCAGGCGGAGACGCCAAAGAAGAAGCCCGATCTGAAGAAAATCTGGCCGCAGGTTCGCGCGCTGGTGGCTCCGAGAATCGGCCTGCTTCTCGCCGGGATGGCCCTGATGGTCGTCAACCGCGTCGCCGGCCTGGTATTGCCTTTTCTCTCCAAGCCTCTGCTTGACAAGGTGCTCTCTCCGCAACATCCGCACCCGGAATGGCTGCCGCGCATTATCGGGATCGTCTTTTCGGCGATGTTGGTTCAGGCGATTACTTCCTTCTCGCTGACGCAACTGCTATCGAAGGCCGGCCAGCGCCTGATCGCCGAGATGCGCCGCCAGGTGCAGCGCCATGTAGGCCTGCTTTCCGTGGCTTATTACGACGAGAACCGCACCGGGCAACTGGTTTCGCGCATCATGACCGATGTCGAAGGCGTTCGCAATCTGGTCGGCACCGGGCTCGTGGACTTTGTCGGCGGTATGCTCACCGCGGTTCTTGCTTTCCTTTATTTGCTGCATCTCAGCGTTAGGGTTACGCTCTCCGTTTTCGCCGTGCTGGGCTTGTTTGTCTTTGTGCTTCAATACGCCTTCAGGACCATTCGTCCCATCTTCCGCGAGCGAGGCAAAATCAATGCCGAGGTTACCGGCCGGCTCACTGAGTCGCTGGGCGGCGTGCGAGTGATCAAGGGATACCACGCCGAGGAGCGCGAGGCAGCGGTGTTTTCCGGCGGAGTGGAAAGGCTGCTGACCAACGTGATGAAGACGCTGACCATGACCAGCTCTCTCTCTGCCGCGTCAACCACGGTGCTGGGATTGGTTTCCGCGCTGGTGATGTGGTTCGGCGGCCACCGAGTGCTGGGCAACACTTGGACCGTTGGCGATTACTTCAGCTACAACATGTTTCTGGCATTCATGATCGCGCCCGTCTTTCAGGTGGTGAACATCGGCACACAGTTGACGGAGGCATTTGCCGGGCTCGACCGCACCAACGAGATCATGTCGGAACTGGAAGAGAACCGGACTCCCGGCCGCACGCTCACGATGCCGCCCATAGAAGGCAACGTGCGCTTCGAAGATGTTGAGTTTGCCTACACTCCGGAAAAGCCGGTGCTGCATGGCATCGGTTTCGAAGCCACGCCAGGCACGGTGACCGCGCTGGTCGGGTCTTCTGGATCGGGCAAGTCGACGATCATCAGTTTGGTCTGCGCCTTCCACACGCCTTCAAAAGGGGCTGTATTTGTGGACGATATCGACCTGGCTGCCGTTGACCTGAACACCTTCCGTTCACAGTTGGGCGTGGTTTTGCAGGACTCGTTTTTATTTGATGGGACGATTCGCGAGAACATCATGTTCTCGCGGCCCGATGCGACGGAAGAACAGTTCCTCTTCGCATGCCGCACGGCGCGCGTGGATGAGTTCGCCGAGCGGTTCCCGGACGCCTACGACACGATTGTGGGCGAGCGTGGAGTAAAGCTGTCTGGCGGGCAGCGGCAACGGCTTTCGATTGCACGGGCGCTCTTGGCCGAGCCGCGCATCCTCATTCTCGACGAGGCAACCAGTTCGCTGGATTCGGAGTCGGAGGCCATGATCCAGACGGGGCTGAGCCAGTTGATGCAGGGGCGAACCACTTTTGTGATTGCGCACCGGCTTTCAACCATTCGCCGCGCCGACCAGATCCTGGTCGTCGAGGGAGGGCTTATCGTAGAGCGCGGCAATCACGCTGAGCTGTTTAAGATGGGTGGCCGCTACCATGACCTTTACACGCGGCAGCACGGGCTTGAAGCAAACCTGTTTCTGGCGCCGGGCGAAGGAGACGTGGTTCCTAACGAGGATCCGGACCCGCGCTGACCAGTGCGATCCCAAATCGCCTGCTTTGCCGATAATTAACCCCCGCTCAGGCAGAATGAAGGTATGAACCTCCTCCGCTCACAAAACGGCTCCTTCCGCCAGGTTTCAGGCCCGGAATGCCGTCTCCACTCCCAAAAGACACGTACCCCCCCTACCCCCCCACAAAAATGGCACAAAATGAGGAAAGGGTGGGAGAATAAACATTTGCAAAATGAATGACTTGTAAATCCTGCATAGTTACCTTTCCGTAAATAGACATGCCGGTTTTTCCCCTGTTTTTGGGCGAAAAACAGCCCCTTTGGCCCCCAAAGAGCCCGTTTTGCCCCGAAACCTCCGTCTGTGCGAAACCTGTGGAAAACGAATGCGTTCTTCGCGCCGCGGCCCTCTGGAGAAGACTGGGACACGCCCACTCCGTATCAGAACTTGACGCCAATCTCATATTTTGAGAAGCTAAAGAAGTCGTCATCTGGCGAAACGGAGGACCGAAATGCGAGACGCGGCACCGCAAGGAACTTACAAAGTCCAGGCGCTCGACCGTGCCTTTGCCGTTCTGGATCTACTTGGAGAGAGCGAAACGCCGCTCGGCTTGGCTCAGGTTGCCTCGTCACTGCAGTTGCACAAGAGCACGGCGCATCGCTTTTTGATGGTGTTGGAACGTCACCGGATGGTGGAACGCACTGCGAGCGGCAAGTTCCGCCTGGGACTGAGGCTATTTGATTTCGGCAATCGTGCCATCGAGCAATACGACCTGCGCGATCGTGCCCAGCCGCATCTCCGCCGCCTGGTGACCGAGACCGAAGAGACCGCGCACCTCTGCGTTCTTGAGGCGTCGCGGGTAATCTACATCGACAAGATTGAACCGGCGCGCTCGGTGCGAATGATCACGCGAGTCGGGGCCAGCAACCCGGTGCATTGCACGTCGGTAGGCAAAGCGATTCTGGCGTTCCTTCCGGAAGAGCGTGCTGCTGAAGTCGTGAAGCGGATCCGCTTCGAGCGCTTCACGCATCGCACCATTGCCACGGCGGAGGCCTTGCGCGCGGAGATGGAAAAGACACGCCGCCGCGGCTACGCTGTGGACGACGAGGAGTTTGAAGAAGGCCTGCGATGCATTGCAGTGCCTGTGCTCGATGCGCAGCGTCAGCCCGTGGCGGCGGTGAGCGTCTCGGGCCCGTCCTTTCGTGTGACGGCGCAGAAACTGCCGTCGATCGCCAACCACTTGCTGCAGTGTGTGCGCGGCATTTCGATGGATATGGGCTACATCACCTCAGGGCGCGCCAATCGGGCGGCCTGGTCGGCGTAGGGCGGTGCCGGCTTGACACGAGCCAGCACGCGCCACCGGATGTTTGATCGGGTCACGATGCAAATGAGGATTTCGTATTGGAGCAAGCCAACAGCAGGATCACAATAGACATAAATAAGCTGGCTGTGGGTGAAGAAAAACGGGCGGCTCAGGACCTGGCTTTCTCAGGTCTGCTTGAAGGGGGCTCGAACCCGCGGGCTATTTTTCGGAGACTACACTGGATCTCCCCTCGACCGAATTGGAATGAATTTTTTCGTCGGAAAGAGAAGCTCCGAAGGATGCTTCTGCCACTGATCAGCAGAGGACACAGGTGGAGAGTAGAAGGCGAGCAGTACCGGCGGCATTTGGCACACGAGTCTCCGACCTTAATGGTGCAGCGATGTTGATTCTGGTCCTGTTGATGCGTGTAGTCTTCCTCTACGGCGCGCAAATAGCAGGATCACGCTCGACGTTTATACGCAGGCAGTGACCTCGACCAAGCGGACCGCACAAAGCAAGGTTGTAAGAATGATGGTTCCGAACCTGGGTGAAAAGCAGGATGAAAAACACCCACAAATCGCGGGGTAAAGTGCTTATTGCACCCATATCAACCCAAGGTCTCTGCTTCTTGGGGGGCACCCATCATCCTAAGTGCTTTGGAATGAATGGCGGGGACGACGGGGCTCGAACCCGCGACCTCTGCCGTGACAGGGCAGCGCTCTGACCAACTGAGCTACGTCCCCAGATTGTTTTTCAACAACTTGGTTATATGTCACATAGAATCAAGCGCTTCGCAGCTTTCGCTATTTTCGCTCTCTTCTACCATTTCGCTGCTGTGGACTCAATTTTGGGCCTCGGTGGACACCACGTGGACACCAAGGTGGACACCAAAACGGGCCAACGCAACGACAGAATCAAGTCTATCAGATGAGAGGGATTTGGTGTCCACTCCCCGGTCACCAAGGCGAAACTTTTCCAGGCTCGAATGCCTGGCCAGAGCCGCTCCGCTTAGAAAACCAACTGCAACTCCTTACCCTCATCCATTCAGCATCGAAGAACTTGAGCGGTTTGTGGCAGGAGGCCATCCAGATATGGCACTTGAGGTTTTAGAGACGACTTGCTGTGTGGTTGGTGGTGGGCCTGCCGGCATAATGCTCGGATACCTTCTGGCGCGTGAGGGTGTCCAGGTTGCGGTGCTGGAAAAGCACCAGGATTTCTTTCGCGATTTTCGCGGTGACACCGTGCACCCATCCACTCTCGAGGTGCTGAAGGAACTTGGGCTCTTGGAGGAGTTCCTCGATTTACCGCATGAGAAGGTCGAGTCGCTCGGAGTAATCGTCGGAGATTCTCTATTCGATGTGGCCGATTTTCGCCATGTGCCTGCGACCTGCAAATTCGTCGCACTGATGCCGCAATGGGACTTCCTCAACTTTCTTTCGGCCAAAGCAAAGAAGTTTCCTTCCTTCCAGGTTCTCCTGCAATACGAAGCAACAGATCTGATGCGGGATGGCGATCGGATTACGGGAGTTATAGTGCAGAACGAGGGGCGAGAGATGCAGATCCGTGCGGATCTCGTGGTGGGCTGCGATGGCCGTCATTCCCTAACACGCAAAGCGGCCGGACTGGAAGTGATCGAACACGGAGTGCCCATCGACGTCTTGTGGTTCCGGATCAGCCGCACGCCTAACGATTCGGCGCAGGTGCTCGGCAATGTGAACTACGGAAAAGCATTGATCCTGATCAATCGCTCAGACTATTTCCAAGCAGGCCTCATCATCGCAAAGGGCTCGTATGGCGAGATCAAAGCGCGCGGCATCGATGCGCTCCGCGCCGACATTCGCCAGATCGCACCATATCTGGGCGAACGCGTGAACGAACTGCACGATTGGGAGCAGATCAAGATTCTGACGGTGCAGATCAATCGGCTCCGGCGATGGTATCGGTCGGGCCTGCTGTGCATTGGCGATGCTGCCCACGCCATGTCGCCCGCTGGTGGAGTGGGAATTAACCTGGCGATTCAGGATGCCGTCGCCGCCGCCAACTTATTGACGGGCCCCCTTCAGGCGCGATCCGTTCCGGTGACGGCTTTAGCCGCAGTGCAAAAGAGGCGCGATTTTCCCACGCGCGTTACGCAGGCGATCCAGCTATTTGCTCATCGCGGCTTCGCTCGCGTGTTTGAAAATCCCGGACCGATCCGGGCTCCGTGGCAGTTAAAGGCAGCGATGAAGATTCCTGGCATTCACCGCGCGGTGGGATACGCCGTGGGAATTGGTGCGCGCCCAGAGCATGTTCGTGAGGAAACAAGACGTGGGCCACGACGTTTTCGCATGCCCTCACCAGTGTTCGCGGCGATTGGGATCGCGGCCTCGGCTGTCGCATTCAGTTGGGCTGCGTGGAAGGCGTGGAACAGACTTACTGAGACAGGAAGTTAAATCCCATGAAGAAGAACATCGAGGTGCTATTCGTTGTCGGTTTTGGCCCGATCGTTCGCGACCCGGCCTCAAGCCGCAAGTTCTATTCCGAAACATTGGGGTTGGAGTTCCAAGAAGACACAAGCGGCTATCTATATACGGGCGAACTCGATGGAGTGAAGCATTTTGCCTTGTGGCCGTTGGCGCAGGCGGCTGAGTCCTGCTTTGGCACCGATCAATGGCCTGGCAATCTTGCCGTGCCACAAGCGTGGATCGAGTTTGATGTCGACAATATCGAGAAGGCCACAGCGGAACTCAAGTCGCAGGGCTACGAACTGCTGGTTGCGACGCGAAAAGAACCCTGGGGCCAGGTCGTTACCCGATTGCTGGGGCCGGAAGGTCTGTTAGTGGGCATAACCCATACGCCCTCGATGCGGAACTGAACTTCTGCGAATTCTGGTATTCGGACGACCTGTAACAACCACCCGCTCGAGGCATCGGTCAGACAGGAAAAATACTATGCGCCGCAGCACGGTTGCATCACTGACGATCTTCTGTTTCGCCACATGGTTGGCGGCGAGCGCTCAGTCAGAGAAGGAGACAGAGCATATGAATCCAGCGTGTGCACGAGCGAAAACAAAGATCACCGTTCAGAGTTCTGAGGCCGAGCCTTACGAAATTACGAGTCCAAAATTGGTGGAAGTTCACATTGGCGAAAAGTTCTTAGGAGATATCGATGGCGAGTCATCGGTTCGAGCTTTGCAGGTCCAACGCGACGATAAATCCGCGAGCATGGTCAGCTTGCAACGGTTCACCGGAAAATTGGGCGGACGTCATGGCAGTTTCGTGCTTCAGGGTAAAGAAACTGTGGAGAACGGCAAGATCAAGGCGACATGGTTTGTCGTTCCCGGATCGGGGACAGGTAGTCTTTCCGGGCTGCGAGGGGAAGGCGGTTTTGAAGGCGACTTTGGAAAAGGGTCAGACGGATGGCTCGATTATTGGTTCGAAAAGAACTTGATACAGGGAGGTGACCGATGAAGGTGATTGTAGTCGCGGATAAGGCAGCCTTGCAGAAGTTGAACGCAATTTTGACGTCGTTCTCCCAGTTCGCGGAGAACTGCCGCCAGCTTTGCTCGTGGATCGGCGCGGCTGGCGGAAAGACTCCGCCACCAAGGATAAGGATGTCGGGCGTGAGGACGTCGAATACTTTCGACGGCGCATTTTCGTCCGTTGCATCGAGCGCGAGAGTTTGGACTCCGGAGACCTCAAGTGCAAATTGCTGGAGCGGCGCATCCTGTCGAGCCACCGCGAGAACGTGCGCCCCGTTGCGAATGCCCGCTTCGACAATGCGGCGGCCTATCCCGCGGCTGCCGCCGATGACGACCATATTTTTCCCTTCGAGTGAAATCATGTTGTTCCCTATCCAAGCCCGACCGTTCGCGCGATCAGTAACAACCCCGCCACGACGAGAACGGCCCCGATGGCTCGCGCGACGCGCGCGCTTGCCGGTGCGAGCCGTTCGAGGGTAATGGCCGCCGTCACGACAGCCATTGCGCGTAGATCCATGACCCCAATCACCAAAAGGATTGCCGTTAGATTGGCACAGCAATTCACGCAGTGGATTCCGAGCCACAGGCCATGACGCCATGCCGATCCGGTGTCCGCAAACAACGGATCGCCAAGCCCAGGAGATACCCGGCAGCAGGCAAGGTGACGTGCCTTCCATGACGTGAACTGGACTGCACCGGCAATGAGGATGACCGCGCCCAAGGCAGCTGGTACGGCACCCGCCAACCCCGGCTGCCGCATTTCGAGCGCTGCCAACGCAACACCCAGCGGAAAGATGGCTAATCCGAGCAAAGTCCACACGAAGAAATACCCGAGGCCCGCAACGGCGGTGAGACGCCCGAGGCGCGATTCGCCAGCCCAGCCGACGGCCCGTCGATAGCGACCCAGCATAGGCACCAGGGACGGGAGCATCATCGCCGCCATCATCACGACCCACATCGCGAGGAACAGTGCTGTGGTCTCGAGCCACGATTGTCCGGGCATTCGCATCCACGTCATCGACATCGTCCAGCCGCCGGGCATCGGCATCTCTCCCATAGCTGACATTGAGTTGCACCATAGCACCGTCACCATTGCACACAGAACGAAAAGAAGCCACGAGACGGTGAGGAAGGCTCGGCGGGGCACTTCCCTTGAGATCGGATAAACATTCGTTCCGCAGGAGATGCTGGGCTCGAAATCATTGTCGAAGCATGTTGCGCTTTTCATGATGACGTCTCCGTTCTGAGCGGCGCGTGCAGCGCGCACCGATCTGATCGTGATCGTGGGCAGGAGATCGAGGTACTGGCAGGCGCAGTTCAGCGCCTGCCGGTTCCCAGATCGTCCGAATACCCTGCTTTCAGGCGGGGCCACTGGGCGATGGGACGTCCATTGGTACGGAGCTGGTTGGCGTCGGCTTCCCATTGTTGCGGCCAGCCGGTCGGCGAGTCCTCCCATGCCTCCTGTCGTCCGTAGACGGTCAAGTCGAGCAAGTGGAAGCTGTTATCCATCACCTCGACGCCGCGTGACGTCGTCCAGTACGTCTCGAAGACTTTGGATCCTTGTCGCAGGTAGCACACCAGGTGCATCCTGCCAACCCGGCGTCCAACCAAGAGAGTCGCGAGCGAGTCCCGGGGGGCCGAATACCAGGGCATCTCCCAACCCATGAAGTCTCGGTACCGGGCGCTCTCGTCGTAGGGACCTTGGCAAAACGTGGCGTAGGTAGCGGCGCCCTCGCCGGCCACCGACGCGCCACTCGATGTAGTAGGCGCCTTCGGGATGGACTTCAATCTGGCCGTTGATGCGGACGCGATCCTTGAGCCGTCCGTTGGCTTCAGGAACGACAGGTGCGAAGCGCCACCCGTCAGAAGTTTTGATCTTCTTGATGAGATTGACGCGGTCCGCGTAGTCGGGAGCGTTGAGAAGTGTGCCGAGGGGCTTGAGAGTGGGCATCCAAAGAGTCCTCCTCTGGGCCATAGCTTATCAAGCGTGGACACCAACGTGGACACCAAGGAGCTATCTTACTGATTCCAAAGGTAGCCGGTTAGAAGGCAGCGCTCTAACCAACTGAGCTACGTCCCCACTTTCTTTTCTTCGACTTACGCTAAGTCTAAGAATTTGCTATCCATCGCTGCTGTCTATCTTTTCTCCCGCTTCCACGTTTTCCACGGAATCTAACCGAATTCCGCGATTAATGGACAGCATGGACAGCATGAAATCTTGCCGTCAATGCCGCTGCAGGCGACCCGCAACCCAGAACATCTGTCCATGTCCCGTGATTCAAATTGTACCAAAGAAATCCTGTTGAGAAGCCTTCATGCCTGCATTCCGCCTGCGCGATCAATTTCGGGTGTTGTAGTTCGCCAAAACTCCATCCGCGCAGAGAAGCGGTGAGGCCTAACAGTTAAGAGCGGTCAAGGATGTGGATGTGCCTGAAAGGGAGTCGCAGGAAGAGAAAGAGTTGTTGGAAGGAGTGGAAGATAGGCCAATCGAAGATCAAAGTCTGACCCTAGGCACACTGCTCCTGCCGGTCATTGCCAGAACTCGAAGTTTTCAGGAAGCTCAAGCCGCGAGTTGGTAGCGATGATGCAAGCCGCCCAATCTCGGCAATGCAACAACACTGCAGGACGCGCTCGGATTTGCCTCCTTCAGACGGCCAGCCGGCGTCTCCTTCGCCAAGTCAAGGTGCGCGCGGCCCTCGTGGAAATATCAGACGTAATCGCGCATCAGGCGCTTGAGGTGGCATTCATTGAGCACGATGACATGATCGAGCAAATCGCGTCGGCAACACCCGACAAAGCGCTCGGCAATACCGTTCTGCCAAGGATTCTTGAACGACGTGCGGACGGACTTGATCCCAATCGCCTTCGCGGTCTCCATAACTTCGGAGTTGAAGATGGCATCGCGGTCGTGGATCAGGTATTTCGGAGCGGTGTCATAAGGAAATGCTTCGCGCAATTGCTGAGCAACCCAGGCGCTAGTCTGATGGCGAGTCACACGGTGACGTCGGCGGCGTGGAGCGCAGGAGCCACCCCGCTGGCGGTAAGGTCGCTGTCGTAGACTGCTGTGTCAACCCGGTATCCCTCTGGAGGCACCACGGCGCTCACCGGGGCGGCGTTGACAGTGACGGTTGCGGTGGTCTGGGCCGAGACTGACCAAGTGAGCGAGCAAAATGCCGCAGTGGCCAAAGGAAGAATGCGTTTTCTCAATGTTACCTTCATTTCGATCTATGCTGCGAATACTAACAATACCTTGCTCGATCGCACTGTATCGCGAGTCAATCGAGCGTGTTGGCCGTGTGACACGGCGGCGCCTCATAGGTCGAAAGGCGGTCTTCGCGCTGGCAGAATGAGGAAGGCTGCTTAGGCCGGGCCCGATCCACTTCAACATCGAAGCAGATGTGTAGCCGGACTGCCCGTTGACTGCTGCACGCGAACTCTAGTTCTCAAGTCATCTCCAGCACAAGCAGATTCCAGTCCATGAATCCCTTGTGACTCAGCGCTGCCCCGGTATCGGGATCGTAGTACTCATTCAGTGAGCCGTTTGTTTCAAGGTCCCGCGAGAGCAGAAGGAGCGTCTTGTCGGCCAGCGCATCGGCTTCTTTCTTGTATCCGTATCGCAGCAACCCTTTCCATACGAAGTAGTTCACAATGATCCAGATTGGTCCAAGCCAGTTGCTCGGGTTCGAACTGAATTCCAGAGAGTACATAGTTTCGCGGTTCGAAAGCGATCGCACACCCCATTGCGCGCAAAGGCGGTCGTCTGCGAGATAGTTCGCGCTCACCAGTTTCTGTGCGTTCTGTTGAGTTGCGATGCCGCACCAGAGCGGCAAGAAGCCGGTAAACATCTGGAATCTCATCGGGAGGCATTTCCACGACATGTCCATTCCTCGCGGAAAGTTCTGGAATGAGCTCAGCCCGCCGATCGACACATTGAACATCGACGGAATAGTAGTAGCTATCTCTGGGATCCCAGCAAAATCTCTGGATGTGACTTCGCCAACTCCTTCTGCCTGGCTTGAGAGTCGATCATGGTCGCCCGAGCGCGCCAGCCGCCGTGCCAGTTCCGCCGACGCTAAAAGGTCCTGGTAGAACAGGCAATTGAGAAGCAGGTTTGCCGAGGAAAAGAAAGGCCGGCCGAATGTAGTTGGATCATTGTCATCGCCGATTGCGACATCGTCGCCCCACACCAGCAGGCCAATCGGAGAGGAGTTGTGCCTTGTCCAGGCATCGTAGCAGCGCAGAATCGAATCGAAATGGGGTGCCAACCACTCTGCATCTCCGCGCCGATCGCAGGCCAGCAGCCCAAGCTGACCGAAAACGGGCTTTGCCTGGTTTCTCGATGTCGAGTTCTTGCCCGGAATTCGGAAGGGGTCCGGGTCGTCAGCGGTCATCATGATTGGGATTTGTCCACCCGGTGAAGCGTGCTCGAGAAAATTCAGGAGGCTTCCGGAGACGTGCTCGCAGAGCTTCTGTCTAAGCTGATCGTCATGCAAGCAGCGCGGCAAGACGAAAAAGTCCCTGGCTGGTCCAGAGTGTGTCCCAGTCCCAGAGGTTAGTTGAGTAGGCTTTTGCCTGGCAGACTCGGCGCAACGCTGGGGTGCTTCAGGATGCCATCGGGAGCCCGCAGTAACATGCGCCGCATTGGCTGCAAAATAGCGCAGTAGTGCATCTGCATGTTGACGGCGCTCGTCGCCGGAGAGGAGCAGCCACATTGTTTGTGACGGAGCCTTCGGCGTTGTTCGCCGTGGGCTGTCACGAGGGAGGCAGCACTTGCAGCGGCCAATCCAGCTAAAACATCACGTCTCGATATTGCGGCCATTTTGTTCTCTTCCTCTTGGGCTCTCATTCGGTTTTGCAATTCCGCACGATGGGTCGGAGTCAAACATCGCCACACTTGAATGAATGCATTCGCGATCTCCGGGGAGCGATTTCGCAAACTGATGGATCACGACAAGCGCCGCATTGCCAACCTCTGGTCGAATCCTCTCAAGTCGACTCATCGCCATAACCTCGTGGGCGACCTGATCATGGGACGCCGTCGCTGTGAATGTCGGATTCAATTCCGTTTCGGCTGCGAAAAGGAGGAGCGAATTTGCCAGATGTCGCGCGTGCCTCGCCGAGAGAAAGATACGCCCGCCGCGACCCTGCCGCCGATGCGAAGAGCGGCGGTGCGATGACGATTTCGTTCGTGCCTTCATCTCTCCAAACTTTCAGATTCGCATCCGACCGTTTCAATCTGCGGCGTTCTTCCTCGCGACGTCTCCAATTCCTTCGGAGCTTCACATCTGTCGAGCTCGCGTCCCTCATATTCGGTTCCCCGTTCTGCCGTTTCTCCGGCGAATGACGATGGTCAACAGCCCGAAGCCTTCTGGAACTCTCCGATCCGGCCGCGGAGTTCCGGTCGGAACCGTAGCACCCAGGCTCACCTCTCCTCGCCCGCGAGCCGCAGCACCTGCGTCGCAGCGTGCAGCGGATATTCGTGTATTCCCCATACCAGCCCCCGCTCAATCCCGCCGGCAGCGTCACCGTTGCCTTCCAACTCGCGCCTTCCAGTTCAATACACCGTATGGATCGCCCCACCGAAATGCGGCATCGAAGCATCCAGATGATGCAGTCCGCGCAGATGCGGCGTAATCCGCACTTTCCGGAATCCCGGTACGTCTGGCCGGATGCCCGCCACCAGCGTCAACAGGTCGTAATTCGGAGCTGGCACTCCACGCATGGCAATCCGACCGCGTCGGCTCCGGATTCTCCGCCCACGTGCTCAACCCCAGACCCAGCATGTCGCGCCATGGTTGCTAACTGTTGCAGATACGAATCTGCCATCCCCGCCTGCTCCAGCGAGCGGCTCAGATAAAAGCGGAAATAGTACGTCGGCTCGGACATCGCCGGAACCGCCTTACCCGCCACGAGTGGTCTGGGCATCCGGCTTTGACGCCATCACCCGGCGCAAAATCGCTGCCTGCTCCGCGCGCGGCGCAATGTCCAGCCAAACCGCCAGTACGTTGGCCTGGATACTCCAGGACTTCTTTGCCGGCGTGTCCGCATACAGGCCGAACCGCGAGTCCCAGTTTTGCGCATTCAGGGCTGCCGCTGCCCTCCGAATCCGCGCCGCGTATTGGTGCGCCCGCTCCTGGCTTCCGTACGCGAATTCCATTTCTTGGGCGTCTTGCAGCCCTTCGATCAACTGCAGCGTCAAGAAGGCCGATCCGCCATCGGCATCCTGCGGCGGCACGCCATAGGGATAATCGGCCGTCCAGTCCCCAAATTCCCACCACCGCATTCGGCCTAGCAGCCCGTCAGCGCGCTGCTGTGCTGCAAACCAGTCCAGCACTGTGCGCGTATGCGGCAGTGTCTCCTTCACCAGCGGTTCGTCGTCCACATACATCCAGTAGTCGTGCAGCATGCCCACCCACAGCAGTGAAAACGGTGGGATGAATTGCGGCACCGCGGAAGGATAACGGCTCTGCGTGATCCCCTCGGGAGTGCGAGAGTCGTCCAGGTTCACGATCGCCTGCCGCGCCAGCCGGCTATCGCCGGTCATTACGTACGAGATCAGTGCCTGGATTCGCGTGTCGCCCACATACTGCAATTGCTCCCAGTACGGCGCATCCATGTAGGTCTCGTGCGCGCACAAGCGTGCGGTTCTCCAACCGGTCGTCCACAATCCCTCCAGTTCCGGAATGTCGCCGTTGATTGATGCTCTCGCGTCGAATGGATATGCGGTGAACCATGCCTGGAGTCCCTCCAGCCGCAGTGGCTCGGCTTTCGTAGTAACCTCGATCTGCATGTAGCGCCACGTGCGCCACCAAAGCGGCTCGAAGCGGCGCGCCGTCCCGCCATCCGCGACGAACTCATCGGTGAAACCATCGATATGCCGCCCCGCAATCTCGTTCCGATTTCCCTTCCGCCCCTGTGCGTCGTAAAGCGCCTCGGAGTATGTCAGCGTGATTTCCGCGTCTCGTCCGCCACTCATCGTCAGTTCGGGATATGCCGTCTGCAGCACGTGATTATCAAGCAGCAACGTCACGTGAGTGTTCGCCGGAATCTCCAGCGGTTGACGAGGAAACGCGGGCAGCCCTGACAATCCCTCGACACGCACAGGATCGCCGGCATTGGTGAGGCGATGCTCCATCGGCGGCAAGCGGATCCGGTACGAGATACCACTCGGCATTGCGCGTCCAACGCCTCAGCGCGTCGCGGCAGGGCCAACGAGTCGGGCGTCTCCCAGCCGAGATCTCCGTCGCCCGGTTGATCCCAGCTCCAGTCAAGCACTCGCCCGTCGATCGTTTCCTCCGGCCCCGTAGCGGAGTATGCAAGTGCTGTGTTGTTGCTCGGAGCCGCACGGCCCATCTCCTCGCGGACACGCCATTCCAGACCGGTATTCACAGCCGCTTCCACCTTTGTGTCCCCCTGCATCAAAAAGCCGGTGCGATTACTCATCTGCGCTGTCGGCGCCGACTCGCCAAAGTTCCACACTAGCGCCGCAATCACATTGTTCCCGGCGCGCAGCAGCGGAGCCAGGTCCACGGTCTCAAACCGCCAGTGAAGTAGATCGCCGCGCGCTGGCCCCTCCGCCAGATACAGCCCGTTCACATGCAACACGAACCGGTTGTCGGCGCTCACGTGCACCCAATAGTGTTGCGGGACGACCGCGAGAACGATCTCTTTGCGAAAGTAAAACACCCCAGGGGCCTTGGCCGGGGCGAACGGGCTGGCAATCCAGCTCGCAGGCCACTTCGAAGCAATCAGATCAGGATTCAGCGGCGGACTCTGCGTCCACGCGAGCACGAGTTCGCAGCTTCCTGCCAACGCGATAGCCAGGCACAGCTCAGCAGACCTTGGCATGCGTAGTCTCTTCATCGGATGGCCGGCTCGATTGTCCAGACTACACAAACTCGGCACAAGTTTCCTCAATTCACTGGGTGAATTCGCCAACTGGAGATTCATCGTGGAGTCGTATCTCCGATCTTCTGCGGAGTGACTTCGCCGGCTTCCGAGAGAATCCCCATGCGGGCCATGCGGCTGCTATTGAGGGCGTGGAGGCGCTGGAACTCGGCTAGCGCCGTCTTTTGTCCTTGGTGGTCGCCAGTCTGCCGGAGGGCGGTTGCGAGGCGATACCAGGCGACTTCGTCGTTGGGGTCAAGTTCGATGGCACGCTTAAGTTCGGTTGCAGCTTCGCTGGGCTTCTGGGTTTGGATGAGGATGCCCGCCAGTCCCACCCGTGCCTGCTCGAATTCAGGGCGACGATCGATCAGCGACCCGAATTCCTGGCGCGCCTGTTCGAGATTGCCAAGATCGTATTCAATCTGCGCCAGCTCATAGGCGGCATTGCTGTTAATCGGATCGAGGGCAAGCTCGGCGCGGAACTGTTCCGCAGCCTGATCTCGATCTTGCGGATCGCGTCCCTGTTCGAAGCGGGCAAGATAGACACGGCCCATGCGGTAATGGACTCCCGGCCGCTGGGGCTCAAGGCGCAGGACGCCTTCAAAGCTGGCTAAAGCCTGGTCATACTGCTTTTCGCTCTCCTGGGCTTCGGCTTTGGCTTGCAGCATCCACACAGAGCCGGGGGCCTTGTCGCGAAGTTTTTCCGCGGCGATGTAGGCGAAGTTTCCGTAGATTTTTCCGGTCTGGTAGAGGATTTCCGGGTCGTCGGGCCAGTCATTGTTCAGGACCAGCGAGGTTTTGACGGCGTCGGCGTCGCGGTGGAGCGCGGAGTAGGCGCGGAGAAGTTCGAGGCCGCACTGGCGCTTGAATTGGGCCTCGGCTGTGGAGCGAAAGCAGTCTTCGAGGCCGGGGACGGCTTCGGCGGAACGGCCGGATTCGGTGAGGCAGATGGCCAACAGACTCTTTGTCCCGGTGAGCGATGGCTTGAGGCGCAAAGCGTGGTGGAGGGTGTCGATGGCGTCGTCGAGTTTGCCTTCCTGAAAGTAGACTGCGCCGAGATTGGCGTAGATTTCGGCCACGTTGGGATTGAGCTTTGCGAGTTCGAGATACGCTGCTTCCGCCTGGCCGAATCGGCCTGCGGCCATCGCCTGCTGGGCCTGCTGGGCCAGCAACTCTTCGCGGGATTGCGCAGCGCGATTCGATTGAGCTCGCAGAGGAGCTGCGGCGGAGGAGGTAGCGAGGATGGACAGAGAGAGCAGATGAATGAGCAGTCGCATAGCCGCCAGCATAGAGGGTAGATAAGAAGGTCCGCCACGACTTGAAACGACCGCGGCGGACCTTGTTGAGGGTGGAAGGCCGCGGCTAGAAAATGAACTTGCCGCTGAATTGGAGCTGACGTTGAGTGGCGCATGCTCCGATGAGTCCCGGTTGCCCGCTATCAGGGGTATTGTTCACAGACACATTGCCGCCCCCGGACGTATCGTAGAACTGCGGATGGTTGAAAGCGTTGAAGGCTTCAAAGCGAAGCTGGAACTTGAGGCGCTCGGTGATGTTGGTGTTCTTGTAGAGGCCGAGGATGAAGTTTTCTTCGCCTGGCTGGGTGACAGCGCCGCGCTGCGAGGTCCCATACGTCCCATTCAGGGGGTCCGGGAAGAGGGCCGTATTATGGGCATAGACAGCGGCGGCATTGGGGTTGGTTGGGAGGGTGAACTCAAAGTTCTTGGGACTGCTGGCGCTGGATTGATTGGCACGGTTGGAGCCAAAGCCGGTGGCTATATCCATCAGTCCGCCCACTCCCGTGGCAAAGTCGTAATCCCAGGAATTAATGGACATGGGAAAGCCTTGCTGGAAGGTACCGATTCCAGAGATCTCCCAACCCCCGATGACGGCGTCGGCGGCGAGGTTGACCTGGTTGGCAAATTGCTTGCCTCGGCCTACCGGGAGATCGTAGACCGCGCTGGTGACGAAGCGCTGGCCGGCGTTGAAGTCGGAGCGTCCGTAATCCAAACTGGGGTTTTCGTTGTTGAGGAAGCCCTGCCATCCCTGTCCATCGGAGCCGGCGGCGGCGGCGGTGGACTTGTCGTCAAGGCTCTTGGACCAGGTATAGTTGCTGGTGACGGCGAGCCCGCCGGTGCGATGCTCAAACTTCAAGTTCATCGCGTTGTAATTGGAGTACCCGATCCAGGAACTGTTGATCGCGGTAGAGAAGTTTTGATAGGGAAAACGGGACGGGGCACTGCAACCGAACGATCCCGCGTTCGTCGAATTTGCGTAGCAGAACACCGGGTTGGCCAGTGGCAGGGACTGGTTGATGTTCTGACGGGCTAGCAAATTGCTGCCTTTGTTGCCAATGTAATCCACCTCGAACGTGGTGTTCCTGGCCAATTCCCGTTCCACTGAGGCCGTCCACTGGGTGACGAACGGATTCTTGGGACGATCGGAGATGATCACCGCAATGAAGGTATTGTCGGCGCCGACTGCGACGGCGGGGGTCCAGTAATTGCCCCAGAGTTGATTGGTGGTTTGGTAACTCGATTGACCAGTGCCCTGGTTCAGGGCTTGGCGCGTGATATACGGGTAGAGATCGCCGGAGTCGTCCATCTCCCGGCCTTCCATGCCATCCCAGAAGATGCCGCCGCCGGCGCGGACCACCGTCTTGGGATCCAGGCGATAGGCGCCGCCGAAGCGCGGCCCAAAGTTATCGCCTTGTGTTTTGCCTGGGTGGTTGGATCCGCAATACTCGTAATATCCGTTGCCCGCCGGTGCAACGCCGTCGGTGCCCAGCGCCGGATCGGCGTAGCAGAGGCCGCCCTGTGGATTGTTGGGATCGATCCAGAGATAGCGATTGCCGGCCGAGGTGGGGATGGGACGAATATCCCAGCGCAGGCCAAGATTGAGCGTCAGCTTGTCGTTCACCTTCCAGTCGTCCTGGAGGAAAGCGGCGCCGTAAACGAAATTGTAATCGTGCAGGTTGCTGGAGTTGGCCGAGGGTGGAGGGGTCAACGGGGCCGGCATGAAGCCGTTCGCGCTTTCATAGTATCCGAGGAGGAAGTCGGCCACTTCGTTCCCCGTGGTTGTTGCGTCGCCGTAGGTGTATTCGCCGAGGAAGTTGCTGGCGTTGCCCCGAAAGAGAGTCCACCGCTTGTAGTCCGCGCCCACGGTGAGGGTATGCGCGCCATGGATGTAGGACAACGCCTCGCTGAACTGCCACATGGGGTTGTCGCTGTAGGTGTAGGCGTTGTTGGCGCCGCCGAAGCCGCCCAGAGCCTCGCTATTCTGATTGTTAAATTCGAAGTTGGGATATGTACGCGCCACGTCGGGGAGTTTGGTGAATACATTTTGCAAGCCGAGCGAGTCTTGAATCGTCTGGGTCGTATTGGATCCGTAGTTGAGCAGGTACGAATCCATTCTTCCCATGGTGAACTGGTTGACGATGTTGGATCCGATGTTGATGGTATGCCCTACGGCCCAATTGGTGTTAATTTCGTTGGCTCCGGACCCGGAAATCGGTCCTCCTATCCCGCCATATCCAAACGAGTTGTAGGTCGCGTACGAGCCGCGGGCAAAGATTCTGCCCCTTTTGCCCATATCCTCATCGAGGCGATACGTCTGTTGATTCGAATGGAGGCTGCTGTCCGAAGGGAAGCTTATATTTTCCAATGGATTGCCCTGGCAGCCTCCGCTTGGACAGTTGGGTGCTGGGATGATCCCCAGTTTGATGGTCTGCGACGACAAAGTCGCGAATCTCCCGCTCGGAATGAGGGAGGCACAGCTCACGCCAGTGGAGTCCGTGCCGGCCGGAAATGGCAATCCTGTCGCAGGGTCTTTGACCACTTTGGTCATACATCCCAACAATTGGTCGGGTGTCATTACCCTCGAGTAGCCCGTGCTCTGGTCAGCAACCACTCGCTGCCCCTCGTAGTTGGCCATGAAGAACGTCTTGTCTTTCCCGTTGTAGACCAATGGAATCCGGACCGGGCCGTCGACCACGAAGCCAAATTGGTTAAAGCGAAACTCTGTGTTGGGGCCAGTCTGGAAGAATTGCTTGGCGTCGAAGTCATTGTTGCGGTCAAATTCGAAGAGCGATCCATGAAAATCGTTGGTGCCGCTCTTGCTGATGACGCTGATCTGGTTGGCGCCCATGCCATATTGCGCCGAGTAGGTCTCGCTCAGCACCTTGAATTGCTCAATGGCGTCGATCGAGAGGATGGTGGACGCGACGTTGACCGTCTGATCGGTGTTCATGATGCCGTCGAGCAGGAAGTTGTTGGACTCAGGCCGCGAGCCGTTGATGCTGATGGCGTTGTTCGAGCCGGGGTGACCCGACTGTTCGCCGCCGATCGTGGTCACGCCTGCCCCGAGAAAGAGCAGATCGGTGAATTTGCGCCCGTTAAGCGGCAAATCGGTGATCTGCTGCGCGCTGACAAGCTGGGAGATAGCCGACGTATCGGTATCGAGCGCGACCGCGTCCGCGATGACCGTAACCGTGGCGCTGGCGTTGCCGGGTTTGAGGGCGAGGTTGACGCGTGCCTCTTGAGCGACAACCAGGGTGATCCCGGTAACCTGCTCCGGGGCGAAGCCGGGAGCCTCGGCGGTGACGCTGTAGTGACCTGGGATGAGGTTTGGCACGGTGTAGTCGCCGACGGAGGTGGTCTGGACTGGAGACTTCACTCCAGTGTCGACGTTGATTGCGGTCACTGTGATATTAGGCATCACAGCGCCGGTTGAGTCTTTGACCGAGCCGGTGATCGTTCCGGTGTAAATGGTTTGGGCAAACATGCTGCCGGCCATCGCAAGCAGGACCGTAAAGCATAGGACTGATCGAACTAGTCGCATCTTAGTGCCTCCTGAAATCTGTCTTTCGTTGCGTACGGCTGATTGAGCCTCGCTGTGAGAATCACCCGAAATCTTGGCTGCGAGGTGAACCGGTTTTCCAGATTGGTCTGCATTGAAACGGTTGAATCATTTATCGGTCAAGATTGCTACGGTAGTTCCGGCCCGACGCCTCATGTTACGAATCGCAAATCGTTGCACAAAATGGAGATCTTCTGAAATAGTTGCGAGCCGTATCAAGGCGGTGTTACGTTGGATTCGGCCGAATATGCAGTCCCGGGAGTGAGACCATGGCGTCCGCTGGGCTAGCGACAAGTGCGTGGCATCCTAAAACAGAGAGCGAAAGACAGCTCGTGCACTCGCAACTCGAGAAGATTGTGAGCGACAGTAGGTTCGCCGCCAGTCAACGCTATCCGTCCCTGCTCCGGTACATCGTGGAACAGACTCTGGCGGGAAACGAAGACAACTTGAAAGAGCGCACCCTCGGGGTAGAGGTGTTTCACCGGTCGCCGGATTACGACACTAATCTCGATCCGGTTGTGCGTCTCTCGGCCGCGGAGGTACGGAAGCGGCTCGCCCAGTATTACCAGACACCGGCAAATGCGGGCGAGCTAAGAATTGAATTGAATCCGGGATCCTATATTCCCCTCTTCTCGCAACCTCCACCGGATGCGCCCTCCCCCAAAATGATTCCGGCGGACGTTCCCTCCAATGCCGAGTTTGTAAGCCAGCCCAGGAGAACGAGGAAGAACTATTGGCGTGCCGGTTTGGTAGCCGCTGTCGTGACCATCGCCGCGATATCTGTCTTGGGCACTCGATATTGGAGGCAATTCGAGAAACCAACGACCTCTCCCCAAAAGGTCAAGTCCGCTCTCGAAGAGGTCTGGTCTCCGTTGCTCACCAGCAGCAGGCCAATCTTGTTTTGTATGGGCGAATCGGTGTTTTCCACCCTTCCTAATTCTCCGTTGACTCAGCTCCAGAACGGGGCCGATGAAGACTCGAATCTTGGGTCGTCCGCCTACAAGAACGACTTTGTTCCTTTTTCCGATGTGCAGGTTCTCACGAGGTTCGTGTCTCTGGCCGTAGCTCACGGACGTACTTTCAGGGTTCAGAATTCCCGCGCTACCGTTTCCTCTCAGCTTCGGGAAGGACCGGTTGTTCTGGTTGGAGCGCTGAACAACGAGTGGACGCTGAATCGGACGTCCTCACTCAGGTTTCATCTGGAAGGCCCTGAGGGCCCAAATCGGGTTTACTGGATCGCCGACACCCAGCATCCCGAGTCTCGTACGTGGCAGGTTAGTGCGATGGCTCCGAAAAGTAATGTCGTCAAGGACTACGCAATAGCCGCCCGATTCACCGACGAAAGCACAGGTCAGGTGGTTCTGGTCACGGCAGGAATTGCAGGCAGCGGAACCAGGGCCGCCGGAGAATTCCTGACCGATGAACCGAGCCTGAAGCAGCTGGCAGATAGCGCCGGCGTCGATTGGGGCCGAACGAATTTCGAAATCGTCCTTAGCTCGCAGGTAGTCAACGGAATGCAAGGTAAACCCAGGGTGGAAGCTATAGCATTCTGGTGAGTCACCCACCGGGCGCGGCGAAGGGTGTTCGGAGCTACCATTGCAGCCACGCCTCGCTAAGTGTCTCTATCCAGGCTTGACCATGCGCTCTTTGATCTGTTGGCGCGGGAACAAGCAGCGAAGTAGCGTGACGCACCCCGGGCATGGAAAACATGCGCCGGATCTCCACTTTGCGCGATGTTGATGCTGGTATGGATGTAACCTTGCGATCACCACGATAAACCCGCGCTCCGTGACCCTTCTGCGCACGCGCGCTTGATGCCGGCCACACAGGTTTCATCGACCTCGACCTCGCCGCCTACCGGGCGAGAGCGGGGCTATTTTCGGTTTGCCGTTTGTTCTTCTTTATCTTGTACATAGCGGCGTCCGCCGCGTTTAGAAGAGCATCTCTCGTGGCCCCGTCGTTGGGGTAAAGAGCAACGCCGATGCTGGCTGAACCCACGATAGCATGCCCTTCGATAGAGAACGGAATGTCGAAGCAACCGGCCAGTCTTGGAACGATTCTGCCGAGGCCCTTGGGACCGTGGTCGAGCACGACGAGAGCAGCGAATTCGTCGCCGCCCAACCGAGCCAGCATATCGCGGCCCATCAACTGGCCGCTCATGCGGTGGGCCGCCTCCTGGAGATATGAGTCCCCAGCGCGATGGCCGAACGTGTCATTAATGAGCTTGAACTCGTCAAGATCGATGTAGATCAAACCGAGGGTCCCGCCAGATCGGCGCGCCTCTTCGATCTGCGTTTCGATGAATCTCTCAATTGCGAAACGATTGGGAATATCGGTAAGCAGGTCGTACTCCGAGCGCCGGCGCAGATCGGAGTAGAGCCGCCGGGTCTCAATGGCCAGTGTGGCCAGCCGCGACCCGTTGCGCAGAGCCGCGGTTTCACGGTCGATCGGCGGCGTATCCGGGTCGAGTCCGGCAAAGAGCGTGCCAAGCGTCGGGCCCACCCGTGCATCGATGCTCTCGCGGACGATGCGCAGACGGTGCGGCTCGGGCGGGCATTCTCCCAGCAACTCGCCTCCGGCGACTTCGCACCAGCACGGAGCGCCCTCAAGCGTGGAGGAGACCATCGCCACAATCTGCAGGAGAATATCGGAGACGGGCCTCGATTCGTTGATGTCCTCGAGAATGCGGCTGCGTTGCCGCTCCAGGCTGGCCTCGACCTCGGTCTGCGTCGACAGAATGGCGGTTTGGCGGCGCACCTTGCGCTCTAAAGCCCATCCCCTCACGACTGCTACGAAGACCACAATCAGCAGCGCACCAAGGGCCAAAAAGAGGTTGCGCGTATTTATGAGAGAAGGCCCAACGACGATATCGATGTCGGCGGGGGAACGCATCAAGATATCGAAGGGCACTTCGCCGGGGAAGGGATTGGCGTCTTCCGTTATGCAGATGCCGGTGACGCGCACCATGGAGCTGACGGGAATCTGCTTCATGGGCGGAATGACCGAGTCGTTCGCGGAGGGATGACGAAAAACGGCCGTGAAGATTTGGCCGTCGGCTTTCAAGTGGTATTCGTCCTGGGTGGCGCCGCGCGCTTCTGAAACCACCTGACCTTCGACGGCCACCAGATCGATGATATGGTGGCTCTCCGCGAGTACCCTTCTTGTCGTCGCCAAGGGTTTGATGGGCGCCTGTATGTGGCTATCGAGAATTTCGCCGCGGGCCAGGGCCAGGAAGTCGTTGTGCGCATCGGGGAATCCAGTGGCGTCCACAACATCGCCGACTGCCAAGGGATCCTGCGTCTTCGTTGAAATCCAAAGGCTTCTTAAGCCGTCTTGCAGCACGACGGAAGAGCCCGGCTGATAGCAGGTGATTGTCCCATGGACCCGGACTCTTTGCGTGCCCGAAACGTGACGATCGGTCATCACCAGGTCCATCGGAGTAAGCGGAAGCGACCACGGACTGGCGGCAGCGCGTTTGAGGATCTTTGCGCCCGCGGGCGAGGAGACGTTGAGTATAGTTCCAACGACTTGCATCTTGCCGTCGAATTGTCCGCCGGACACTCCGGTGATTTCCACTTCGGCGTCCAAAAGCTCATGGAGTTTTTCTGGTGTGTAGTCGCCAGCAGCCAGAACTATGATGTAACCGCCCTCGGCTTGCATCTGCAAGAAGGCATAGTGGCCGTTCGGATCCCCTTTGTCGGCAGCGCGAACCACGCCGCGCGTTGTGACCAGCACGCAATCGTGCTGGATCCGGATCAACTCGTCGTAGGTGGCCGGCACAGGTTTAGGCAAGTTGCCATGGTGGAGCACCGAGATGCTATCACCGAGGACGGTGGGGTGGAAGCTGGCAGCGGTCTTGCCCCGGATCAGGACGCGATCTCCGGAGAGCAAGACGGCATCTGCTCGGGGGAAGATGTAGATGCCTGTGCCGGCGTCCTGCACAAAGAGGACAGAGCCAACCTTGTAGGTTACCGTCGCTTCAAAGGCTACCGGCAGCCCGTGTGCGGCCTGGGCGTTGCTGAGAACCGCAATTTGGCGCAGAGATGTCAGCGGAGAGGCAGGCTCAGCCCACGCTGTCGGCAAGAGGCCAAAGGCGAACGCAACTGCTAGAATCTGTGTCCTCACCGGCTGGAATCCTGTCGAACCATCAAAGTCGTGTCGGTTCTCTAGCCAATATCGGCACCGGCGGGACACTTCTCTATCTCCGTCGAGGCTAAAACTGACTGGACTTCCCCGTTCTTGACCCAAACGGTAAGGACTTCGATCCTGACAATCGCACCGAACCCGAGGTTTTACAACAATCCGCCCGAATGCATGGGTAATTCTTCATCTAGATCGAACGATCGGGTGATCTGTCGTATAAGGCCTCCTTCAGGTACTTGGCAATTGCATGAGCGGGTGAATCTGCTGACCCGCATCGAGGCCTTCAACCTCTTGAACCATCCGAGCTTTAATGGAACCAACGGCACCGTCACGTCGGGAACCTTTGGCCAGATTTCCGGGACTTCCAACGGCGCCAGAGTCTTCCAGGGAGTATTGAAGGTAACTTTCTAGACGAAGAATCTCCGCATTGAGAGATGTCTCATCTCAACTGCCGTGCCCCGATTCGAGCATTGAACCGGGGCACGCCTGTCTCAACACCGACAAGACTAGCGCGGATGCGATTTCCCGAACGCATCCGGCTTCGGTCGACTGAGGGCCACGGCTGCATCCGCGCCGCCTCGCACTTATCCTTCCCACCTCGCATCCGTCGCGTGACATATAATTCGCTCGGCAGGGTAACACAAAAGGAAATGAAAATGAACCGATCGGCTTTCGCTGTTGCGTCTCTGGCTTTGACTTTCTCCTGTCTTGCTCAAACCCCCGTGAATTCTGCGCCTTCTGTTCCCTCGCACCTCCCCGGCAAGGGACTCGCCCAGCACGATTTCATGTACACCGGCGAATCGCACGACCGGCGAATCTTCATCGTGCGCCACGGCGAGATCGTATGGACGTACGACGACCCGGCGGGGAAAGGCGAGATCAGCGACGCCGTCATGCTTTCGAACGGAAACATCCTGTTCGCCCATCAGTTTGGCGTCAGCATCATTACGCGCGAGAAAAGAGTCGTGTGGAATTTCGACGCTCCGGCGGGTAAAGAGATTCACACGGCCGTGCCGATAGGAACCGACCATGTGCTGTTCATTATCAACGGTGACCTTCCCCTCGTCCGTGTTGAGAACATTGTTACCGGTTTGACGGAGCGTGAATTCGTCCTCCCCGCAAAGCATCCTATCGCAGTTCACGGGCAGTTCCGCCATGTGCGGTTGACCTCGAATGGAACGATGGTGGTCGCTTTCATGCAGCTGAACAAGGTCGTCGAATATGATTTCGATGGAAACGAACTGTGGTCGTTTCCCGCTGACTCGCCCTGGGGGTTACCCCCCTTGCAAACGGCAACCTCTTGATCACCGACAGAGTTGGAGTGCGGGAGATAACCCACCGTGGAGATGCCGTATGGACATTTGGTCAGTCCGATGCGCCCGATTACAAGTTCACCACCTTCCAGCAGGCCTGGCGCCTCTCGAACGGCAACACCGTCGTCACCAACTGGGTGAACGAGTGGAACACAAAACCGGAAGAACGCATCGGCACTCTGCAGGCGTTGGAGCTGACGCCATCGAAGGAAACAGCCTGGGCGCTCGCCTCGTGGACTCCGCCCACCAATCTTGGCCCCCTCACAACGCTTCAGTTCCTCGACGAGCCTTCCGCACCTGAGAACGTGCATTTCGGGCCCATTCATTAAGCGTTGCTGGACGGACTTTTGTCACGGAGTTCGTTGGTTCTGTGACATTGTCACGGAGTTCGTTGGTTCTGTGACTCAGTCAAGCGAGTTACTTCGCAGCGGCGCGCAGCATCAACACGCCATGTTTTGAAACGGTAGCGGTGTAAGCGCCATTCTTGAAAACCACGTTCTGAGGCCGACCGGTGCGGCGGAGGCGGGCTCTGCTGGAGAACACCCCCTGAGGAATAACCGTCTGGAACACCTCAGGTAGGACTCGAACCTACAACCCTTCGGTTAACAGCCGTGCGCTTCGCACTCGCTCCTGCTCCTACCGATTGCTATAAGATCCTATCCTTTGTGCAGTTTACACGTCTCATCCTTCCTCCAATTTACTATCCGCACACCCCAGATTATGCCCTATTTTGAAGGAGTGTGGGCACAAAAATGGGCACAGTCTAGTGGTACCGGCAGCGGGCAGACGACCTTCCAATTCGGAATGGGCGACCGCCCCTTGTACCGCTGCGCCCTCGATTTTAGAATGCGACAATTTGTCGCACAGGCGCTCTCGCAACTTCCGTAGAATAGAGCCAACCCGTTGAAATTGGCCTCCCGGTAGCATCTACGCCGTGGAAAGCGAGCCCTAGGACATTGCGTATCTCGGTCACAGAACGTGAGAACATTTCTGCGGCGGACTTGCGTCCGACGGCTGAACTTGCACCCGCGCTGGTACTGCCTTGGCTCATTCGGCTGCGTTACGGCTTACTGATAGGCCAGGCATCGCTTATCCTGATTGCGGCTTTTGTTTCGCACATTGATCTTCCGCTTGCCTGGCTGGCTATTCCGTTGGCTGTGACCGCCCTTTCCAATCTTTCCCTGAGAGCCTTGATCTCTCGATTCAGTGCCCGGAATGTCCTCGGACTGACATTAACCCTTGACGTTCTTTCGTTGACGGGAGTGTTGGCGCTATCGGGCGGAGCAGCCAATCCGCTCACTCTGCTCTACCTGGTCCAGATCACCCTCTCGGCAGTTGCGTTGAGCAAGACCTGGACATGGTCGTTGGGCGCACTCTCAATCCTTTGTTTCGGATTTCTTTTCCTCGCCCACGTGCCTGTGCCCGCGTTTGAAGGACATGGCAGCTTCATACTTCCGGGGCTCAATCCACCCGATCCAGATCCCCCCGTCTACCAGATTTTCACGTTGGATACGCGGCCTATGCCACTGCCTTTCGTGGTGCCTTTGGACTAGTTGTCCAGCAAGCTCCGAAGCCGGAGACCTCGCAGAACGTTGAAGGCGGTTTGAAGCTGGCACTTTCCAGGGCGCACCTTGCGGGTTCCATTGCGATCTTCAATCAGACTCGAGACAACGTGGCCACCCCCGACCCGAACAACTTCCTCTATTCGGTTCAAACTGGACAACAGCGTGCTTGCGGCGCGGAAGCCGATCTCACATGGGAGCCTGTTCGCGCATTTTCGCTGCTGGCAAACTACGCCTATACGCAGGCCACAGTCACGAAAGATAACTCAATTCCTGTCGGCAATTTCTTGCAGCGCGTTCCGCGCAACAGCGGGCGCATTGCCGGGCGTTACAGAATTCGGAATGGCCCAGCGAACGGGCTGTCGTTTGGGGCGGGTGTCACCGGGTTCAGTTCACGCCAGGACACTTTGCCGAATACCATATCTACACCGGGTTATGCTGCGCTCGACGCGCAGGCAGCCTACGACTTCGGACGCCGATTCACAATCGAGGGTTCGGCAGTGAATCTGGCAAATCGCCACACTTACGACCCTTACGAGTACTTCGGGTTCCCAGTCGTGATGCCGAATCAGCCGATTTCCGCCTACGTGACTTTGAAGATCCATCTCAGCAAAGAGTAACGGTATGTCCCGACTTCAACCGCCGCAACGCATCGATGAGATCCGAAGCGTCATCGTTGACACACAGACCGCTCGTACCAAACCGATTGCAGAGGTCATCCAAATGAATCGCAGAGAACTCCTTAAGCGTTCCGCAGCCCTCGGCTTGACCGCCGCCGGCTCGTTGACTCTACCTGGCGCGGCCGCCGCAACATTCGACGCTGCTGCACAAAGCGCCGCGCTCAATCCGCTTACCCCACCCGCCAACGCGTCCATTCCGGTCGCCTTCCTTATCTCCGAAGGCGCCGTCGTTATCGATTTTTGCGGCCCATGGGAAGTTTTCGAAAGAGTCAACATTCCCGGCCGCAAATACGATGCCTTTAGTCTCTACACCGTGGCGGAGTCTGCGGCTCCCATTACTGCGGGCGGTGGATTGAAGATCACGCCTAACTACACCATTGCCAATGCCCCCGCACCGAAGGTGATCGTTATCCCGGCACAGAGTCCTGCCAGTGAGGCCACCAAGGCCTGGATTCGCAATGCGACCAGAAGCACCGATGTTACGATGTCCGTTTGCACCGGCGCCTTTGTGCTTGCGAGCACCGGTTTGCTTTCCGGCAAGGCTGCCACCACACATCACGGCGCTTATGTCGACCTTGCGATGCAGTATCCGGACATTCATGTCGAGCGTGGAGCCCGCTTTGTTGAAACGGGCAACTTAGCGACCGCCGGGGGCCTCACTTCTGGGATGGATCTCGCCATGCGGGTGGTCGAGCGCTACTTCGGCCGGGATGTAGCAAGCCACACTGCCTCTCTGCTTGAATATCAGGGCCAGGGTTGGCTGAACCCGTCTTCCAACGCCGTGTATGCCGGACCCATCAAGCAGACAGCAGATCATCCTCTCTGCGCCATCTGCGGCATGGAAATTGATCGATCTCTGTCGTCGACTTACAAGGGAAAGACCTACTATTTCTGCGTGCGGGAGCACAAACAAATCTTCGATGCCTCACCAGAAAAGTTCGCCGCCAAATGACGGTTCCCGGCGGGGGCCAGGCTAGCTGAATGACTGAGGTCCCGGCCACCTCTGAGTGGGTAGCAACCTTCCTGGCACGATTCGCTCTGCAAGACCCTCTCTCGACTCTGACGCCTCCGTAGCAGATTGAGAATGCTTCCCAAGAGGTTTTGAGAGAATCGCCCAGAATCAGGCCCTAATGCCAAGGTGCTAAAAATCCGCTGGGGAAGCTCCCTATGGCGAATATCGTATAGAAAAGGCGCCCCGATTATTGCTGATTCGCAATCAGACGATGCGGCAAATTGTCGCACCCGAGGTTGAGTTGGACCGGCGAGGAAACAGGTCGGTTAGGGATGAATCGGAGCGTAGTTTCCTTTAAAGAAGTAAAACCTTCCTGGTCCAGTCCGGCATTTCGCGGGATTGGACACTGTTCAGAGTGAACAGTCAGGCTCGGACTCCAGCTGCTTCGCGGCAGTTAGTTCAGGCGACTTTACCGCACTCAGTGGCACAAGCAGCACAAGCCTCGGCGCAGTTCTTGCAGACCACATGCTGCGGGTGCTTGCGGCACTCGGCCTCGCAACTCCTGCAGGCTTCAGCGGCAACCTTGGCATAGCTCGCCAGGTGCGGGGAGTCTTGCGCGGCCAACGAACGGAGGCCGCTGCAAATCACCGAGACCTCTCGGGAATTTGCGGCGCACGATGCCATTGTCTTGTCCCCGTTAGTGAGCAACTCAACGCAATGGCTTGTACAAAGCTCGGCATCGCTCGAGCAGGTGCTCGCCGCGTCGATCAGAGCCTGGTGCTTGGCGCTGCCCATCATGTGATGGGACATTGGCATTTCTTGGCTGATCCCAGGCAGGGCACTGGCCGAAACCGCCGCCGCTCCCATTGCAAAGAACATTCCACGACGATCCATGATTTCCTCCTCGAAACTCGCGGCAATGATACGCCGGAACTATGAAAAGGGCATCAAGTTTCTTGAGAATTCGCCCCCCGTTGGAGCAGGTAAGCCAGGTCACACCTCAGCGTCGAGCGCCAACGGGAGAGAGTTCCGCCGCGCTCCCGGCTATTTGATCCAGCGCAAAGAGAAGCTTTCATGGTGCTCACGATCACATCGCTGAGCTTTCAGATCGGACCAGACTTGGGCAGTTCATATGCGCCGTGCGATAGCACATTCGCTGTTGGCTACCATTGGCTTATTGCTGATCGCGCCGCTGCTTGCCCCGGATGCCGCGGCGAATATCCCCGCCTGCTGCCGCAAAAACGGCAAACATCACTGCATGATGGCCGGCATGCAAAAGTCTGCAAGTGAAGGAGCAGGCTTTGCTTCGGTCAGTCAGAAATGCCCCTGTTTGCCTGACAGCACGGGAGCTGTCCATTCTGTAAGGTCCCTACCCGAAGCAGGGCGGCGGTTCCATGACGAGGTCGTCTTTCATCCGGCGTATCCGCCTCAGCCCTCGGCCTCTTCCAGAATCTCTCTTTTTCGCAGCCATCAAAGGCGCGGTCCTCCTTCTCCTCTCACTTAACAAACTCTAGTGCTCCTCGGACGGAACTGGCGTTGCCAATTCCTCCTGAAACTTCGCGTTTTTCTCGCTGGAAGAGGAGAAGCCATGAAAACCAGGTTATTGCTGGCGTTACTGCCCGCCGCCTGCTTATTTTGGCAGGTGACGTTAATCCACGCCCAAAACAGCGCAGGTACTACCAACTCCGCGCAGCCCCCATCGCCTCAGAGCCAGTCCCAAGCCAACAGCCCCGATGCGGCCAGCCGTATTGCCGGAGTTCTCAAGGATCCTTCAGGAGCTGTCGTCCAGGGAGCGAACATCCTGGTGAGGAACATCGCCACTGGCATGAACGAATCCGTGGTGACCGATCAGCTTGGCCGCTTCGCCTTCGACGGCCTTTCGCCCGGCCGCTACCGGGTCACCGCGACTGCCGCGGGATTTGCGACCGCAGTCATAGACAATTTATCCGTATCCGCGGGTAAAGAGGCGAACGCGGATGTATCTCTGGTCGTGGAGGGCGCAGAGACAGTGGTCGAGGTTACATCGGCCGTCGAGGTTGGCGAAGAGGCCATCGCAAGTAAGAAGACCGGAACCAGCGATGCAGCGTCCTTGTTCCGTGATGTTCCGGGGCTCAGTCTCGCCGCCAACGGAGGCTTGTCGAGTTTGCCCGCCATCCACGGGCTGTTCGACGACCGGGTGAAGGTGCTCATCAACGGGATGACCCTCGGGGCGCACTGCAGCAACCACATGAATCCTCCCATGTCCTACATCGATCCCGGAAATGTGGGCAGAGTGAATGTAATCGCCGGCATAACTCCGGTGAGCAATGGCGGCGACAGCATTGGCGGCACAATCGTCGTCGATTCGGCAGAGCCGGAGTTTGCCGCACCGGGTCAGCACATGATTGCGAACGGCAGCGTTACAGGATTCCATCGCACCGACGGCGTGGTGAGCGGTGGAGACGCCTCGTTCACTGCCGCAACGCAGCACCTGAGCGCCATGTACACCGGCACCTACGTCAACGCCGCCGACTACAAGAACGGTGCGGCGATCAGGGTGATATCCACGTTGTTTGAGTCGAGAACGTACAACCTTCAATTGGCCGCGCTCCGCGGTAACCACCTGTTCACCGCGGGCATCGGTTACCAGGACATACCCGAAGAGGGCTTTCCGAACGCCCACATGGATATGCTCAAGAACGAGTCGAGGTACGCCAATCTCCGTTACCGCGGAAACTTCCAGTGGGGCAAGGTGGACGCCCGCGCCTTCTACGAGCGCACTGGGCACGAAATGAACATCCTGTCTGAGAAGCAGCTCATCATGAACATGAATATGCCCATGGATACCAGGGGCGCGAATCTGGGCTATACGCTTCATACGGATATTTCCCCGTCAGCGCGCGACGTATTGCGCGTGGGCACGGACTACCACCGTTTCACACTCGACGACTGGTGGCCCGCTTCGATGACCATGGTTGGGTCCATGGGACCGAACACCTTGTGGAATATTCACGACGGCAGCCGCGACCGCTTCGGGGCCTTCGCGGAATGGGAAGGCAGGCACGGCAACGGATGGACGGAACTGCTCGGTGTCCGCGGCGATGTCGTGATGATGAATACCGGCGCGGTCGAGGGCTACAACATGTGCGGCGGTCAGATGAATGCGCCGAGTTACTGCATGATGAAGACTCAAACCGGAAGCGCTGCGTATTACGACGACGCGACGGCGTTCAACTCTGCGAGCCACGGGCGGCGCGACAACAACGTCGACCTGACCGCGCTTGCCCGCTACACACCAAATGTGAAGAACGCCTTCGAGTTCGGCTATGCCCGCAAAACACGTTCTCCCAACCTCTACGAGCGCTATTTGTGGGTAAAGCAGAGCGCTATGTCGGTGGATATGAACGGCTGGTTCGGCGACCTCAACGGCTACGCCGGAAATCTCAACCTGCTTCCTGAGGTAGCCAACACCGTAAGCGGCTCTGTGGACTTTCACGATTCAAGAACGGGCCTTTGGCAGTTGAAGGTCACGCCCTACTTCACGCACGTGCAGAACTATATCGACGTGGCGCGCTGCCCCGTGAGTCTTGACGGGAACGGAAACGGCTGCACCGCGGCCCGCTTTAACGCCACCTCCGCAACCATTTCAACGACCCAATATGTTACCTTGCTCTTCGGCAACTATGGAGCCCAGTTGTTTGGTGTGGATGGCTCCGGCCGCTTGCCGTTGGGCGGATCCTCTCGGGCCGGCGAATTCTCGCTGAGTGGCTTGCTTGGTTACGTCCACGGCCTGAACACCGCTCCGCAAGCTGCCGGCTCGCCTGGGCAGCAGCCTCTCTACAACATGATGCCGCTGAATGCGCGAGTGACCCTGGAGCACCATCTCGGCAACTGGTCCAACAGTTTCGATCTACAAGCCGTAGATGCCAAGAAGGACCTTCAGGCCGTCCGCATGGAATTGCACACGCCGGGCTACGTACTGGCCAACTTGCGTACCAGCTATCAACGGAAGATTGCCGAGCCATTGAACTTGCGATTCGATGCTGGCATCGACAATCTTACCGCCAGGAATTATCTCCTGCCTCTGGGCGGGCGTTACTACGGGCCAACAATGATGGCGATCAAGGCGGGTGCGCAAGTGCCGGGAATGGGACGAAATTTCCACGGTGGACTGACGTTCCAATTCTGATCGAATTGTGATTGGGAACCGTAGTTAGTTGCCGTTGGGAAGCCCAAATGTTGACGAATACACGGCAATCATGTGAATGGGAGATCGAGCAGTTCAGCGACCAGGTTGGCCGCTAAATGGAGATCTAATGACTCGATTCTGAGCCGCCAGATCCAATGTCGCCTCGTGAAGTAATGCGTCAAATTGTCGCACTACCTCACTCGAGTAAGACTGACTTCGACACCGTCTATAACGGAGTTGAGGCTTGGTTCTCATCGACTTCCGGCAAAGTCACAGCCTGTCAAGTCGCCATAAGATCGCCGCAGTCGGTCGCGTCTGTCTCTCCCATCGCGGGTTTTCCCGTTGACTGAGTCGGGCCTATCTCGTATCCATTAGCTACGATGAAGCGCCTTCGCGATCTTGCTGAATTCGCATAACTGAATTGGGCGGTTCGTGGCAGTAATTTTGATAACTGGTGGGTCGGTTCCCCGCTAATTCCACCTTGAGAGAGAGTTTGTTAATGCGCCATGCCTGCAGCACTTTTCGCGACGCATGCCGATCTGCTATCCGGCTGGACTTAATGCTGTTTGGATATCGAAAGAGCGTCGGCGACGCATCAAGACGAGGTTCAGCCAGTTCGTTTTATTCAGAATCAATCGAGAGATCGCCAATTCCTTAGCACAAAATCACGAGACCACGCAGGAGGAGAGATGAACCGTCGTTCAACATTGAAAGGACTCGGAGCAACGGCCGGGCTTCTCGCAACCGAAAGAGCATTAGAGATCAGTTCGTGGGCACAGGCTGCTCCTTCGCAGTCGGCTATGTCTGCAACCGCCCCATTCACCTTGCCTCCGCTGCCGTACGCCTACGATGCACTTGAACCCTATTTCGACGCAGCTACGATGCATCTGCACCATGATAAGCATCACGCCGGTTATGTGGAAAAGCTGAATGCCGCCGTCGCTGGTCACCCCGATCTCGCCGCCAAGAAGGTCGACGATCTCATCTCCGACCTCAACGCGGTACCGGAGGATCTTCGCACGGCCATTCATAATCAAGGCGGAGGGCACGCGAATCATTCCTTCTGATGGCTGGTCCTCTCCCGCAGTGGGAGTCCGGCACTGAGAGGTGAGCTTGCCAAGGATTTGAACCGGCAATTCGGAGAGTTCGGCCAGTTCCAGGCGCAGTTCTCAAAGGCCGCGGGAAGCGTCGTCGGCAGCGGATGGTGCTGGCTTACGCTGTCGCACGAAGGCAAGCTTCAAATCGAGACCTCACCCAACCAGGACAGCCCGCTCAGCGGCGGCCGAACCCCGATTCTCGGACTTGACGTGTGGGAGCACGCCTACTACCTGAAGTATCAGAACCGTCGGCCGGAGTACGTGACCGCGTTCTTCCGCGTCGTAAATTGGGACTACGTCAGTGGGCTTTATGCCGACACCAAAGCCCGATACAATGCCTGATGATCTATGGGGCTACACTTGTTGAGCACGGTGCGGAATCTCTGTTATGGAAGACTCGGCAAGTGCGATTGTGGCCACCTGATGGCCGCCTACGACCTTAGTGCTGTGACAGCATCCTCTATCGAAGGAGAGCCATGAAGCAACTCGCAAAATTATGCCTTCCCGTCGCCTTCACGCTTATGCTCATGCTCGAAGCCGTTCCGTCGGCCATGGCGCACGCTCATCCAACGGCGATGAAACCCGCTCCTGACTCCACAGGTCCGGCACCTGGATCTATCACTATCACATTTTCCGAGGCGGTCGAGCCGAAGTTTAGCTCCATTAAGCTAACGAATACGGAGGGTAGGTCGGCGGATTCCAAAACGTCGGCTGCGGTCCCCGGCGATCCAACAACCATCACTCTTGCCGTACCTTCATTGCCACCCGGTACCTATGTGGTCCATTGGGTCAACGTATCGGTCGACGGGCATCGTCTGCAGGGCAGCTACAAGTTCACGGTGCGCTAGCAGATGATGGTACTCTTCCCAACCATGCGGATTTGCGCAGCCGCGCTTGCCGACGTTGCGTATGCAACGTTGGTGGGCGCTCTGCTCAATCGCCTGTGGTTGGGGAGAGTTACGATTTGTGACCGACGACTCAGCCTATGCCTGTGTGTGTGTTCGATCATCTTGTCGCTCGATCTTCCGCTGCAATTTCTTTTACTGTCGGCATTGATGACCGGAGACATTTCATGGAGAGATGCATGGCTTGCGATACCCGACGTCGCGCATACACACTCCGGCCTTGTGATAATGGCGAGTTTTTGTTTTGTTCCGTGCTTCTTGGCGCTTTTTTTCTTTTTCAACTCTCTCGAAAAGAGAAGAGACATTTTGATTGGCATCGCCTTATCCTTCGGACTGATCGCTTGCCGGGCGCTTGGCGGGCACGCTGCTTCCGATGGCGACTTCAGCCTTCGCGAAGGAATTCAGTTTCTTCATCTCTCATCGATTTCCGCATGGGGAGGAGGAATCCTTGTTGCCGGATTTTTCACCCTACCCCAACTGGTATCTGTAGATGAACCGGGCAGCGTAGAGCAGTTCGGAATACGCCTTTCACGAACCGTCACCATCGCGCTCGCAATCGTCATTCTGAGTGGCATCTACAACTCGTGGAAAGGACTTGGCGGTTCGCTCTCTCCGCTGCCTCACTCGCCTTGGGGACGCATGCTGCTTGTCAAGCTATCCTTGGTGCTCATCGCCTTGGGTCATGGGGTACGTGTACGTTTTCTGCTAAGGGCGCGTCAACCTTGGACCCGAAGTCGAACTACATTCATGAAGCGCTGGCTCCGGATTGAAGCTTTCTTCATGCTTCTTATCATTGTCAGTTCGGCATGGCTTGCAAACCTGCCGCCCGCTGACATGTAAGACACGGGGCGGAAGGGATACGCTTTAGGACTTGAGCGCGCTTCGACGTGCGCACTTCAGGCTCGCTGCCGGTACCAATCATGCTTGCTCGTCGCCTCAGTCCGCGAGGGTTGGCGGTTTCGGTATCCTGGTGTATAGTGATGATTAATTATGGCGTTCGGCGACAGAATTCGGACATCGAGTCCCCTGGCTCGGAGTCTGTTTGTCGCACTCTTTGCATTCCTGCTGGTCTTCGGCACCACCGTCCAGCTAATGCATTTCCACCCGGACTGCGTCGGGCACGCGGATTGCGCGCTTTGCCAAAACGCACATAACGTCATTCGGCCAACGACTGTTCCCTCCGTCCGGCCGATTTTCCTCGCTGTTCGACGTTTTGCTCCACTTTCGGCCCGCTTGTACCGTGAACACGTCTTCTCCTATTCGCATTGGAACAGACCTCCGCCTGACCAGATTCCCGTCGCCTAGAACCGTTTCCGAATTTGCGTTGAGCAGCAGAAATGCTGCCCACGCGGCTTTTCCTCCTATGGGAAAAGCGGTTCGTTTTCGTTGCCTCCCCTTTGCCGATTCGGAAAATCTCGCAGACGAGAAATCTCAAACAATTGGTGACTTACCAAGGAGGTCAGTCCATGCGCACGTCCTCGCGTACCATTCTCTCTTGCTTCTTCGTGTTTCTATTCTCTTCGGCCTTCTCGACCTTAAAGGCTCAATCCAACTCCGGCTCCATCAACGGTGTCGTTACCGACCCATCGGGAGCCGTAATTCCAGGCGCCTCGGTTACTATTCAGAATCCGGTCAGCGCTTACAGCAGAACGGTTACGAGCGACAGCACCGGGCATTTCCGTTTCACTAACCTACCTTTCAATCCCTATCACGTCACGGTTACAAAAGCAGGATTCGCAGCGTTTGTGGGGGATATGGATGTCGATTCGATCCTTCCCGTCACGTCAAACATTCATCTCAAGATCGGCGTCGCCTCCAACACTGTCACCGTCGAGGGCGGCGAGGATCTGATTGAAAACGATCCGACCGCCCACACCGATGTAGACAGAGGATTGTTCGACAAATTACCTCTTGAGAGTGCCTCGTCCTCTCTCAGTTCGCTGGTAACGCTCGCTTCTCCCGGAGTCGCGGCCGACTCGAACGGGTTATTCCATGGCTTGGGTGATCACGCGTCCAATTCCTTCTCCGTGGATGGCCAACCCATCACCGATCAACAAAGCAAGGTCTTCTCCAACCAGCTACCCTCGAACTCCGTCCAGTCGATTGAGGTGATCGATGGCGCGCCACCGGCTGAGTACGGAGACAAAACCAGCCTCGTGATTAACGTGACCACCCGGTCTGGCATGGGTCTAACGAAACCAGTCGGCAACATCAGCACCTCATACGGCACCTTTGGGACGGCGACCGGCTCGGTGGATCTCGGGTACGGCGGGAAGAGTTGGGGCAATTTCTTCGAGATCGATGGCTTGAATACCGGTCGGTTCCTCGATCCTCCCGAGTTCACGGTCTTCCACGCCAAGGGCAATGAGCAGAATGTGTTCGACCGGGTGGATTACCAGATTTCATCAGCCGATTCCATCCATACAAACTTCAACTACTCGCGCTCCTGGTTTCAGAATCCGAATACCTATGACCAGCTCAATGTCATGAATGTTGTGAGCGGGGGAACCAGCCCCAGCCCGGTGTTCGACAATGTTGGGAATGCCGATCAGCGCTCGAAGATCGGAACCTATAATATTGCGCCGACGTATACGCGCATTCTCGGCACCAACGCCGTCCTGAATTTTGGCGGGTATGTGCGCCGGGATGATTACAACTACTATCCGACCGCCAACCCTCTGGCGGATCTTGGTCCCATCCAGAGCGAGTCGGTTTCTCAACAGCGTTCGCTAATGAACGCGGGCCTTCATGCGGAACTCACGATCCAGATGGGGATCAACAGCATCAAGGCGGGGACCGTGTATGAACACACCTTCTTGCGCGAGCACGACAACCTTGGAATCGTCAATGCGACGTTCAACTCACCTTGCGTCGATGCAAACGGAAACCCTCTGCCCGGATTCACCGATCCCTCGCAGTGTGCCGCGGCCGGTTTTGTGTCGAACGACCCTTCGGCCGGCGGCAGCTTCGATCTCACGCTTCTGCCATACGACTTGACCCGGAGCGGTGCGCTTTACCACTACTTTGGTCACACAGATGTCAAGGAACTCGCGCTCTACCTTGAGGATCAGATCAAGACTGGAAACTGGGTATTCAACCTCGGTATCCGCGGTGATCTTTACAACGGTCTGGCTGTCGCGCGGCAGGCCGAACCTCGCCTTGGAATTGCCTACAATGTGAAGCGGACCAACACAATTCTGCGTGTGTCTTACGCCAGAACGCTGGAAACGCCATTTAACGAAAACCTGGTACTCTCGAGCCAGGGGTGCCTGAACGATGTGCTATCGCCGCTGCTGGCCTGCAACTCAGGCGTGTCCGGCACATTACAGCCAGGCTATCGCAACGAATTTCACGCAGGCCTGCAACAGGCCTTCGGCAAGAACTTTGTGATCAGCGGCGATTACATTTGGAAATACACCCACAATGCCTTTGACTTCAGCATCTTTGGCAATACGCCGATCTTCTTCCCGATCGACTGGCATAACTCGAAGATACCGGGCTTTACGCTCCGCGCCGATGTGCCTAATTACCGCGGCTTTTCCGCTTTCGCGGTGATGTCGTCCGTCGCTGCTCGTTTCTTCCCGCCCCAGTCCGCCGGTGCGGGTGCAACCGTCGGAGCGCCGGGCTTTCCGTTCCGCATCGATCATGACGAGAAGTTTAACCAGACAACCCACGTTCAGTACCAGGTCCCTGGCCGCATTGCTCCGTGGATCGGCTTTAACTGGCGCTATGACAGCGGGCTCGTGGCAGGTGCAACACCGTGCTACAACGCCATCGGTGCAAATACTCTTTGTGGCTCGACCACGCTGAACGGACAGCCCGCCGTCGATCTGAGCGGACTGACCGCCGACCAGGAGTTTGAGGCGGGCTTTGTCTGTAATGGCGTCAGGGCCACACCGACCACTCCTCTGCCCGCAACCTGCCTTGCCTCCCAGTTCACTTCCAGCCTGATTAGCATCCCGGCGCCCAACACCGAGGACGACGATCACAACCCGCCTCGCGTCGCCCCCCGCAGCTTGTTTGACGCTTCAATCGGCGATGACAATCTTTTCCACGGCGATAAACGTCGATGGAGCCTGCGTCTCACAGCGGTCAATGTTGCGAACAAGTACGCACTTTACAACTTCCTTTCAACCTTCAGCGGAACGCACTATGTGACTCCTCGCGCGCTCACTGCAGAAGTGGGATTCCACTTCTGACGAGCGGCAGTCCGTCACTTCCGATGCAGTCTGGGCAGCTAGTCTCATCTGCTGCCCAGGTTGTGCGTTCGAAGGAGGTTGTAATGCGAAAGGTTATCACCTTCGACAAAGGCAGTAGGCGGCGGCTCAGGCAAATTCGATGGAAGCTATTCGAGATCTTCAGCTTAGCGCTGCTCGCTGTTCTCCTGTTCGCAGCGACCATATTCGTCCTGCTGTGCGAGTTGGATCACGAACATCCCCATCGGGAGCCCACCAAGGGCCACCAGATAAAGAGTGCAGAGCCCTCAGAACCGTAGCACCCTGGCTTGCAGCATTCTTCAAGCCAATATCATGTTCTGTTCGAAAGTACACCACGCCGAAATGAGCGGGCCCTATTTCCGAACATTCGAAGCAAGCGCCTCTCTGATGTCGCGCTCAACCTCGGCCCTACTAAGAACGCCATTCACGAACGCAATGACGTCTCCATGTGGAGAGATGTAATAGGTTGTCGGCAGAACCTCAAGCCCTCCATAAAGAGAGCCGACGCGGCTGTCTCCAAGAAGGACGACATAGTCAATGCCCATTCTCCGAACAAACGGCACAACTGCGTCTCTCCCTCCATCGTCCATTGATACCCCGATGATTTGCAGCCCTCGCGGGCCATATTCTTTCTGGAATTCTATGAACCACGGTATCTCTCTCCTGCATGGTGCGCACCAGGTTGCCCAGAAATTGAGAACAATTGCCTTTCCACGAAAATCGGAGAGATGTGCCTGATTGCCATTGAGGTCTCGCAGCTCAAATTCCGGCGCCAGGTTCGGATGAGATAAATGGTGAGTGGTCGGCCGATTCACAAATAAGAGCAGCGATGCACATACGGCAATCATCGCGGCTCGAAGAAGGGATCTAAGCTTCATGGATACTCGTGGCGAGCAAAGGCCAAATGAGGTGCGAGCTCACAGTACGCACAGCTCATTTTCGCGCTTCCGGGGGCATCTCAACACCATGGGCGAATTCTGTGCTGAATGAATTCTCTCGGAAGGTCTAGCAATCTGCCGGCCTCAACTGATTTCGCAGCCCATTCGACCAGGGATCTGTACTGATTGATTTCAGTTATCTCCGCAAGCCACTGAGAACTTGATTCTGAATTGATCGCGACTACGTTAGGCAGGTCGCAGGGACCGAGACAGCCGCTAATCGAAAGCTGAAACCTTTTCAGGAGTCCACGCATGCGCCACTCCTCCTTCAGCCATTCCACAGGCACTTCCGGACGGCCATTCTGCGTAGCGCCGCAGCAGCAACCCTTGCAAACGATCAACTGGCCGATCACTCGGCGCTTCGTCTCCAGCATGTCTCCTCGCCTTTTCCGATCTTGACATATACTCTAGGGGAGTATATTACTCTTTGCAAGAGGTCAGCTTGTCCCACACCAGCAAAAACAAAAAACAGATGTTGAGCCGGGTCCGCCGTATCAAAGGCCAGGTCGAGGCCATCGAAAGAGCTCTCACTGGAGAAGAGAACGAATGCGAAGAGATCCTGCAACTCGTTGCTTCCTGTCGCGGGGCGTTGAATGGACTGATGGCAGAACTGATCGAGGGCCAGGTGCGATACCACGTCCTCGCGCCAGGCCAGAAAACTCTCCAGTCTCAGTTGGAAGCAGCTGACGACCTGATTGCTGTGGTGAAACGCTATTTCAAATGATTCGCGCTTCCGTCCCGAGATTCCCCTTAGGATACGTGCATGAGCCCCGTCGCAGAACATTCGAGTAAGTCTCCCGCGCACCAACGTTCGACTGCGCATCCGCACGTTCGAGACCATGAACCGGAAATTGACCACGATGAACACGACCGTGAGCATGGCTTTGAATGGCTGGACGTTGCACGTGTCTTTTTCGTTGCTCTCGCCGCTGCCGCCGTGTGGTTCCACTTGTGGGAGCCATCTCATCGCCTCAGTGTCATTGGGCTCGCCGCTACGTTGATTGGCGGGTACCCGATCTTCAAGGAAGCGTTCGAGAACATCGTTGAGCGCCGGATGACGATGGAGCTCTCGATGACCATTGCGCTCGTTGCTGCTCTGGCCATTGGTGAGTTCTTCACCGCTTTGGTCATCACGGCATTCGTCCTTGCGGCCGAAATCCTCGAAGGGCTGACGGTGGGTCGTGGCCGGCGCGCGATTAAGGACATGCTCGACTTCCTGCCACAAACGGCAAGTGTGCTTCGAAATGGGGACTTTGTGGAAGTCGAAACGCAGAGTATTATTCCAGGTGAAATCGTGCTGATTCGCCCCGGGGGCCGAATTCCCGTCGACGGCGAGGTCGCAAGTGGTCACTCATTTGTGGAGCAAGCAGCAATCACCGGCGAGCCGATGCCCAGCGAGAAGACTTCCGGTTGCGAGGTGTACGCGGGCACAATGAACCAAGCCGGCACGTTGCAAGTTCGGGCCACACGTTTAGGCCGAGAAACCACGTTCGGCAAGATTATCGAGGCTGTGGAGCGTGCGGAACACTCTCGCGCGCCAATTCAGAAAATGGCCGACCGGCTCGCGGGTTACCTGGTCTACTTCGCGCTCGGCGCCGCCGTGCTTACATTCCTCATCACGCACAATATCAGATCGACCATTTCGGTCGTTATCGTGGCTGGTGCGTGCGGGATCGCCGCCGGTACGCCGCTTGCCATCCTCGGCGCTATCGGACGCGCGGCGCGGCAGGGCGCCATCATCAAGGGCGGAGTCTACCTGGAGGCTCTCGGCCAACTGGACACGGTCTTCTTCGACAAAACTGGCACGCTTACACTGGGCACCCCCACCGTGACAGCCGTTCATCCGGTCCAAGGGGGTGGCGTGGAGGCACTGATCGCCGTGGCTGCGAGCGCAGAGCGCGGTTCCGAACACCCATTAGGAAAGGCGATCGTTCTCTATGCCATCGAGCACGGAATCGCCACGACGCAGCCGACTGCTTTCCACTACGAGATCGGGCGAGGCATTTCGGCCCTGGTTGCGGACGAGCCGGTTTTAGCTGGCAATCGCAGTTTCCTTGAAGCTGCGGAGATCGTCGTGCCTCGTTATCGAGAGACAAGCGGGACGAGGGTCCATGTCGCGCGCAGTGAAAAATATGCTGGCTTCATCTCAATCGACGACAGGATTCGAACAGGATCCGCCGCTGCGGTACATGCTCTCGAAGACATGAAGATTCGCGTCATTCTGCTTACCGGTGACACGAGCGCTGCCGCCGAGGCCGTTGCTAATGAGCTCGGAATCTCTCACTTCCACTCCGACCTGCTGCCGGAACAGAAGACAGCCGAAATCGCCGCAAAGACGCGGCGCGGCGATGTAGTGGCAATGCTGGGGGATGGGATCAACGATGCTCCAGCGCTGAGCGAAGCGACGGTCGGAGTCGCAATGGGTGCAGGAACCGATGTCGCGCGCGAGAGCGCCGACGTAGTGCTCATCGGCAACGACTTGATGAAGTTCGTCGAAACAGTCCGGATTGCCCGTAATTGCCGACGAATTATCCTGGAGAACTTCTATGGGACGTTGATCGTCGACACGATTGGCATAGGTCTCGCCGCCGCCGGTTTCCTCAACCCGCTGCTCGCGGCCTTTATCCACGTCGCTTCGGAGTTAACCTTTATTGCCAACTCCACTCGCCTGCTTCCGCGCAGAGAGAAAGTGAAGGCATCAGGCGCCCAAGTTGCGGTTTCTGAAGGATGACTTGAAAGCGATGCGGCATATCGCCTATTCCAATCTGATCGGCGTCGCTCCCGCCGTCGCGGCGTGGATCGTGGTTGGTCTCATTTCCCTTGTCGCCTTTCGAGCACTCTTGGCGCATCACTGAGTACGGGTCACAAGACGTGCTCCCCACGCCAATGCAATCGCCGAATCGGGCTCTGCGGGGTCACGAGGACTGACCGCGGTCACATGTAGCACACGTACCATAGACGTAGAACTCGTGACCTGAAGCGCGAAATCCTTTGGGTAGTTTCGGCCTGCTCTGGGCAACACACCCCTCCAGGTCATACAGCTTCCCGCAGTCGTTGCATTGAAAGTGGTGATGATGTTCTTTGCCCGCCACTTCGTACCGCGTGGAATCTCCAGGCACTTCGACCGGCAGGAGCCATCGTTCTTTAACCAGCGCCTGAATGTTTCTGTATATCGTGGCGATTCCGACAGTCGGATGATGTTGCTGCGCCGTTTGGAGAGCTTCTTCGGGTGAAAGTGGCCGGTTGGCTCGAACAAAAGTTTCCCTAATAACCACCTTCTGTCGCGTGTTTCGCCTGTCGCTTTTCTCCAAATCTGCCTCCATGATGCAGATTAGTACCTCGTTGCGTTCCGGTACCGGACTGCGGGAAGTGGGCAAAAACGTCCACGCGCCTCGACCTCTAATGATAATAGTATATCATTAGCATTAGCATGAACTCGGAGACTTTTGTCATGACTCGGTGCCGTACCCCATGGATGGAATCGTAAAATGAACCCCCTGCTTCTTACCTCAATTGCGGCCCTCTCCACTTCGGTCGGTGGTTGTTGCGCAGTTTTGCTTCACCGCAGGGTCCAGCTCCTTATGGCGTTCGGAGCAGGAGTGCTTGTTGGGGCGGCGTTTCTCGACCTGCTTCCATCTGCTCTTTCGGCAGCGGCAAATACGGGCGGGCCAAAGATGCTCGTATTTCTCATTGCGGGGCTGGGAGGCCGCCTCATCTTCTCAGTCGGAGAGACAGCGGCGCACTTTTCGACGACTCGCCGCGCAAGCCGCACAGCAGGAAGAGTCAACGCCTGTCTTCTGATCGTGCACAGTACGCTGGGCGGAGCAGCGATCTTTGCCGCGTCGACAATTTCGCTGCAAATGGGACTTGTCGTGGGGTTGGGGATCGTTGCGCATGACATCTGCGATGGATTGAATACTGTCCTTCTTTCGACCGGAGGACAAAAACCGCGATGGTCAGATTACGCATTCCTCGCTCTCGATGCTGGAGCCCCAATCGCCGGCGGATTGATTGCTGCGCACGGTCGAATCCGACCTCGTGTTAAGGAATCCTGACAATTGGGAGTTTTGCCTTCTTGCGTGACAGGATCCAGCCATTTTTGAGATTCGCTTGAGCGAACCGATGGTCTTCGACGCTGAGTGTCGTGTCGAGGTTCGCTGAAGGCACCTTCAAGGCTTAGAGAAAGTGACATGAAAAAGACCAGGGCATGGCTCGCGCTTCTGCTGCTTCTGCACGTGGTGGTCCATCCACTTCTGCATGAGGCGCCGCTGCGAGGCATTCCATTGGGTACTAATGCAATATCGGCGGCAAGCGCCGGAAATTATTCCCATTCGCATGATTGCGATCTCTGTCGCGCCGCAAAAAGCATCGTCCCTGCAGTTGACCTCACTCTGCCCGCGCGATGCGACTCCTCGTCGCCAGTTGTGATGTGCCCGGACTCCGGAGTCTTCGCAGGCACTCGCTTTGTCCTCTCAGCCCGCGCTCCTCCCGCCCTCTGACTCGGCACTCCAATTCTCAAATTGAGAGTTCTGCTGTTGCAATTGGCTTCATTCGTCCGTCTGGAGTGCTTTATCTCCGGAGGAACGGCCAACCTCACAGCTCTCATGGTTCGGGCGGAATACAGGCGTGTGCACCTACGGGTCAGTGCATATCGGGAAAGAGGAAGAAAATGTCTCGTGTGATTACACTGTTTTTGGCAATCTTCGGAACGTTGGGTCTGTATGCGCAGTCGGTAGGTACTGCGGGAACGATCGAAGGGACCATTCTGGACCCCAGCGGTGCGTTGGTTCCGTCGGCAAACGTCACGCTTAGCAATGACTTCATGAATTACAGCGTCACGTCGGTCACGGACGAACGCGGTCGATTTTACTTTTCCAACATTCCCCCAAATACCTATCACCTGGTCGTGACCACAGCATCCTTCGCGCCGGCTCATCGGGACCTGGCGATTCGATCGAAGGTTCCTATAAGCATTCAGATCAAACTCCAGCTCACGGGTCACTCGGAGACTGTGAACGTGAACGCGGAGGCCGCGACGGTTGATGAAACGGTCGTCCTCAAAAGACCGTCGAGGATAAAGACCCCTTAGCCATCTTTGAACTTGGGGCCGCGACGAGCTGGAATTTTAACGGAGGTGCGGCCACCTTCGCGCCGAACTTAGCAGCGGAGATTACGCCCATCGAGAATTGGCTGGAACTCGAAGCAGGCGCGTCGCCCTTCTACACGCGCCACTCTAACCAATGGGACACCGACCTTCTATTCAAGAAACCTTGGGTTCTCTCCAGGAAAGCGGAATTCATGCTGGGCGTCGGTCCTCAATGGGTTTACCTCAAGCAGAAAGGGAGAGTCGCCAATTCCATATCCGGGGAGGTAGCGGGAGATTTCATGTTCTGGCCGACCGGAAAACACCGCTTCGGCTGGCTTCTTGAGCCGGCTTATGATTACAGCTTCCCGGGTGGTCATCCGCAGTCCGTTGGCATGAGTGCGGGTTTGCTTATAGGTATTCGGTGAAGCACTCACACGCGCTAATTAGCGAATACGCTGCCCCTGTGCTGACAGCTTCAGGCGTACAAGAAGGCAATCAGGAATGAGGGGCGGCCACCACAGACAATCATCCCCGACGGCTATGCGTCTTCGCATCTCCCGGCAGGCAAAGTGGCCGCGACCACCATCCAATTCCGCACAGATTTGACGGTAATCGATTGGGCCAGAATGGAAAACCTGTTGCAATTAAACGTTGGTATCGGCAATATTCTAGTATCAGTCGGCAGGACGGACAACTGGGAGCAACACGATTCACGGGCCCTCGATCAGAAAAGCTCCAGCCGTTTCGGCGAGACCAAGGTAGCGAGCCGCCTCTGCGCACCCTGACTGTTTTGGAATAAATCAATGATCGAACAGCGGTCGCCAATAGTCGACTGCCTGGCTGCTCTGCACGATGTCCATACAGGAGGAAAAGGCTTTGATGAGCATCTCAGCACCCATTTCCCTTGCCGGCTCCCAGCTCCGCGAAACGCGTCACGTTTGCGCGTTTTTCAACAACGATGAAGAAGAATACCGCGTCCTGCTTCCGTTCATAAAGGATGGGTTGGAATCTGGTGACAAAGCCGTTCACGTTCTAAACCCGGAGCAACGTCAGGACCATCTGCATCGCCTGACTGGCGCAGGCATTGACCCGGCGGCCGCGCAGAAGAGCGGACAGCTCGAGCTTCGAACCAACACCGAAGTCTACCTTCCAGATGGGCGTTTCGATCAGGATCGGATGCTGGAGGTGTTTGAGCAACTGGCCAGTGGAAACGCCAATGGAGGATTCTCTCTGAGCCGCATTTGTTGCCGCATGGACTGGGCGGTTGAAGATCGGTCCCATGTCGACGACGTGATTGAGTTCGAGTCCCGTGTAAACGACGTGTGGCTTCGTCATGACGACGCGGTCATTTGTACCTACCATCTCGGGCGTTTTGGGGGTGACGCGGTGATCGACATCATGCGGACGCATCCAATGGTCATCATCGGCGGCATTCTTCAGCAGAACCCTTTCTATGTGCCGCCGGATGAGTTCCTGCGAGAATTTCGCCAACGTCGGACTGGTCGTAGTAATTCGGCTGCGGCGGCCTGACATATGGATGTCCAACACGAAATTCTTACAGGAGAGATCAAGCACCTGAAGCGCTGCGTTAATGATCTGGTAAGCGCCGTCGCCCTTCCAGCCATGTGGAGCGGCGCCGAGCCATCCCAGATTGTTGGTACTTTACTCGACGCGCTGCTCCGGATGCTCCAGCTGGACCTTGCCTACGGACGGTTGAAGGAAACGGGCGGTCAGGCGCCGATCGAATTGGTTCGGTTCGCTCAATCGCAGAAAGAGAAAGCTCCGCCGCACGAGATCGACAACTTTCTCAAACAATGGCTCGGGACCACTCCCCAGGAATGGCCTCAGCTCGCGCGGATCTCTTTGGGAAACCGAGATTTTTCGATCGTGCCCTTGGGACTAGGGCTGCAGGGTGAAATTGGTGTAATCGTAGCAGGATCAGAGCGGCCTGATTTTCCGCAGCAAACCGAGAGGCTCCTTTTGAGCGTAGCAGCGAATCAGGCGTCCATCGGGTTGCAGGAGGCACGACTTCGGAGCGAACAGAAACGGGTCGCGAGCGAACTCGATCAGCGTGTCGCGCAACGAACCCGGGAACTTGCCGCTGCCAACGAGGGGCTTCGAAAGGAAATTGCCGATCGCAAGCACGCCGAGGAGGAACTGCGAAGTAGCGAAGAAAAGCATCGCGTGATTGTTGAGGCAGCCAACGACGCGGTGGTCAGCATGGATGAAAGCGGCGTTATTCTCCTTGCGAATCCCGCAACGAAGCGTATCTTTGGCTATGCCCCGGCCGAGATCGTTGGTAGTCCGATGACAATGCTCATGCCTGAAATGATGCGGAAACTGCATGAAAATGGCCTCAAACGATATTTGACTACCGGAAAGCGGCATCTAAACTGGCGCGGGGTCGAAGTTACAGCTCAACGCAAGGATGGCCAGGAGTTTCCGGTGGAAGTTGCATTTGGCGAACTAACGAGCGATGGGCATAAAGTATTCACCGGCTACATCCGCGATATCAGTGAAAGAAAGCAAGCCGAAGATAAGCTTCGCGCGAGCGAGCGTAACCTGCAGATGACGCAAGCCGAGCTTGCTCGGGTCTCCAGGCTCACAACCATGGGCGAACTAGCGGCGTCGATAGCGCATGAAGTCAATCAACCCCTGACCGCGGTAATCAACAACGGCAGCGCGTGCTTGAGACTCCTCGCCGATCGCAGCCTGGAACCTGAGATCTTGCGCCGGGCTCTCGAAGGAATCGTTGCCGATGGTACTCGCGCGAGTGCCGTTTTAGCTCGGATCCGCGCATTTATAAAGAAGGAACCAGCCGAAAGAAGTCCGTTAAATATAAGTGAAGTGATCCGGGAGGTCCTCGTCCTGGCTGGCCGCGAGCTGGATGAAAATCAAGTCTTGGTTGACCAACAATTGACAATAGATCTCCCGTTTGTGTTGGCTGATCGCGTCCAGTTGCAGCAGGTCTTGCTGAACTTGATTATGAACGGCATTGAAGCCCTGAATGCGGTGAGAGATCGGCCTCGTTTACTCCAGCTGCAATCTCGGATCGACGAATCCGGCGACATACTCGTCGCGGTAAGTGACTCCGGTACCGGCTTTGAACTGGACGTGAATCGCATTTTCACTCCTTTCTTTACAACGAAAGCGAAAGGCTTGGGAATGGGTTTATCGATCACTCGCTCCATTGTTGAGAGTCATGGCGGCCGGCTCTGGGCCACGCCCAATTCTCCCAACGGCGCGGTATTTTCATTCACGCTGCCGGCAATGATAGGGAGTTCCTCATGACCGGTGCCCCGGTTGTTTTCGTCGTCGATGATGATTCGTCGGTGCGTTCTTCACTGAAGTTTCTCTTGAGCACAGTGGGTCTCCACGTTGAGAGTTTTGACTCGGCAGATGCTTTTCTGCGTCGAAATTTGCCGGATGCGCCTGGCTGCCTTGTGTTGGACGTCAGACTTCCTGGATTGAGTGGTCTCGATTTTCAACGCGAACTGACAGCCAGAAAAATTAATATTCCGATAGTTTTTCTCACCGGCCACGGCGACATTCCGATGAGTGTTCGCGCCATGAAGGCTGGGGCCGTCGAGTTCTTGACCAAGCCAGTCCGTGATCAGGATCTCCTGGATGCCGTTCGGATCGCACTGGAGAGGGATCGTGCCAGGCGTGAACAGGAAAAGGAAGTAATGATCCTCGAACGGCGTTTCGACTCGTTGACTCCGCGCGAGCGCGACGTGATTTCCATGGTTGTCTCGGGCATGCTCAATAAGCAGATTGCAGACAAGCTCGGAACTGCCGAGAGTACTGTGAAAGTACAGCGAAGCCGGGCATTGCAGAAGATGCAGGCGGAATCTCTTGTCGACTTGGTAAGAATGATCGAAAAACTCAATGGTTCTTCAAAAATTACGCGATAAGCGAAAGTTTATTCGCATAGTCCTTTATGAGACTCAACATATCCCAACATCCAATAGACACCTTGTCCGCCTGGGAATAGATTTGTTTCCAGCACGGAGCTAAGAGTGACAAAGAATCTGATCTCGGTAGTTGACGACGATGAGTCGATCCGCAGAACCACGACATTTCTCATCGAGTCTTTCGGCTTTCGAGCGGCCGCCTTTGAATCCGCCGAAAGTTTCTTGAAGTCTGTTCATTTGCACGATAGTTCATGTCTGCTCGTTGACGTTCAGATGCCGGGCATGAACGGATTTGAGCTCCAAAGAGAGCTCGCTGTCGCCGGCTGCGGGGCTCCTGTTATTTTCATCACTGCATACGACAACAAAGATGCCCGCCAGCAAGCGATGCAAGCCGGTGCGGTTGCCTTCCTAAGCAAGCCTTTCAACGACGAGGAACTGCTCCAAACTATCCGTTTGGCTCTGCAAGGAGAGTTCAAAACAACAAAGAGTCTGATCTCGGTGATCGACGACGACGAGTCCATCCGACGGACCACCACACTGCTCATCGAATCTTTCGGCTTTCGAGCAACAGCCTTCGCATCTGCCGAGAGCTTTCTGAAGTCTGGGCAACTGCACGATACTTCATGTCTCATCCTGGACGTAAGGATGCCGGACATGAATGGACTGGAACTCCAAAGCGCGCTAGCGGCCGCAGGTCACGACATTCCTATTATCTTCGTTACCGGTTATGACGATAAAGGTGCTCGCGGACGAGCGATGCGGGCCGGCGCCGTTGCATTCTTGGACAAGCCCTTTAGCGACGAGCAATTACTCCAAACCGTTCGTTCAGCCTTACGGCGCCGCGACGGTGGTACGAATGTTGCAGGCTGATCGATTTCCTTGCTGGACTTTGGCTTCCCCTACGCTCTACCCGAAGCCCAGCGCATCTCCTTCCCACCACCCAACTTCGGCGAAAATCGCAAGGTGGGCCGGAGCTAACTTCAGAACGTTGGCGAAGAACTGCCGCCAAACGCAGTCGTACGGTAAACGCTGCCGAGATGTAAGAGATTCGTTCGAGCAAAGTCTGGTCTCAGGATGGATAGGGCACAGCGCCAGTTTGCGTTGACTCTCCAGATTGCCGGACTCCATTTTGTAAATCCAACCGGGGTAAGTAGTAGCCACAGGAGGTTATCGCTATGAGCTTGGCGCGGGTGATGAGTCGCGAATTGGGGCCGTTATACTTATCGAAAGCAGAGCCGATCGTATTCGTAGTCGACGAAGACAATTCTGTCCGCGAATCGCTTAAATCTCTAATTTCCTGCTGCGGCTGGCAGACTGAAACATTTGCCTCAGCTCATGAATTCCTGATCAGGCCACGGCCCGCCGTTCCAAGCTGCCTGGTGCTCAACGTCTCGCTTCCAGACCTCAACGGTCTTGATCTGCAAAAGCGTGTTTCCGCCGACCGCCCTGACATGTCGATCATATTTATCACGAGCGAGCCTGATGTCTACACGTCGGTCCGAGCCATGAAGGCTGGTGCCATCGAATTCCTTATTAAGCCATTCGGCGATGACACTTTCCTGGGAGCAATTCAGGAGGGAATAGTGCGCAGTTGTGCTGAAGTTAGCCGTGAGGCAGAAGTCCAGGCACTTCGAGACTCCTATGCGCGGCTCAGCCATCGCGAGCGCCAGGTCATGGTCCTGGTGGCCTCGGGACTGTTGAACAAGCAAGTTGGTGCAGAGCTCGGCATTAGCGAGATCACAGTAAAGGCTCACAGAGGCCAGGTGATGCAGAAGATGAAAGCTAATTCTTTTGCAGACCTGGTAAGAATGGCCGCGAGGCTCCGCTCAGAGCGCGTTCATCAGAATCGAGTCAATTCAGATCACCGTTACCATCTCGAACCAACCCTTGTCCGCATGCATGAGAAGCGCTTTCCATCCTCTGGCGGGTCTACTAACGCAGAGGAAGGCAAGCGTTCTGGGACGTTTCTTGCAAGTAACTGCGCCTCCTCCTGATCCATGTCGCGCCTGGCGGACTCCTTCGCACGCGCTGCTCGCACTCGTTTGCCAGTCGCATGAGTACGTCAGATTTCCGGACGGCGATACGATTTGTTGGGTGGATCAATGCCCTCTGCATCACAGTTGCCGGCGCGATTCCAATCTAGCGGAGGCCTTCGACGCCTTTTGCGTGCGGACCTTCCTGTCGATACAGTGGAACTAGCGCGCTATTTGGTTGGCAAGGTCATCGTTCATGACACTGCAGCCGGCCGGTTAAGTGGACGCATTGTCGAAACCGAGGCCTACCCGGTCGGCGACGCGGCTGGACATGCTTTCCGCGGCATGACACGACGCAATCGCTCCCTTTTCCTGGAAAGAGGATGTGCATACGTCTATCTCGTCTATGGCGTGTCGTTCTTATTGAACGTGACAAGCGAGAAGGCTGGAGTTGGTGCAGGAGTCTTGTTACGCGCCATTGAGCCTTTTGACGGTATCGAACTTATGAATAACTCGCGTCAGAGGATACAACGGTCCGATTTAGGAAGGGGGCCTGGACGATTGACTAGAGCATTGCAGGTTGACCTCCGGGAAGATGGATTGGACTTGTGTAGTGCAAGTTCTTCCCTTTGGCTGTCTGAGACGGAACGTAAGACTGGCCGGATCGGCAAAAGCGCGCGCATCGGTCTGACTCGCGCTGCGGACCGCTTACTACGCTTCTACGAACGCGGTAATCAATACATCAGCGGTCCCAAGAGATTACTCGGAAAATGACCTATATTGAAATCGTCAACCCACTTTCGCTTTTATGCCGTTTTCACCAGAATCCCGGGAACAGCGCGCGGCTCTTCCGAGGCGAGTCACCACCAGCCCCGTGAAACGTCCTTTGGATAGGCTTCGGTGAGATGCATTTTCGAAGAGGTGCTCCTGAATGTCTTTGTAATGTCAGGGCTCGATCTCTACGATATGCCGAGGCGCGCAAAGACAGCGATCTTGATTGAATCGAGCACCATCCCGAAGACCAGAGCCGCTGCAAATTCGCATGCGATCACGGCAAACGGCAGGGGCGCCATTGCAATGCCGCGAACGGCCAATGTTGAAATGATCAGAATGTCGGCCGCTGAGGAAAGCACAAGCCATTTCGTTGGCCGAAAATCCCGCAGATGCCGACGCGACCGAATGGCGTAAATGGTCGCCTGGCCGCCGAACACGATCGCGACGGCGGAAAGAGTTTGCAGACCGCTCGTACCCAATTGCAATTCGAATTTGCCGATCGCCAGAACAGCGGTTGCAAACACGAGAAAACAGAGACCGAGGATCACGCCGGCGCCCGTAATCCGACCAATTTGCCACGAGTTCGGGTTCGCCGAAGGGCGCACCCGGTCCGTGGTGAGCGACATGGCCAGAAAATCTCCGCTGATCATAACGATCACCATCAACATGGGTGTCAGCACGGCATGGCCCGTCATCACCAGACCGACGGCCAGCAGTAATACCTGCACAATTTTCTTGAGAACCGAGTTCAGCGTGTAAGTAAGGATGCGCTGAAACGTAACCCTGCCTTCCTTGACCGCCGCAACGACGCCGCCAAGGCCGGCCTCCGCCAGAACCACGCCGGCTGCCGATTTGGCCACGTCGGTGGCCGTCGATACAGCAATTCCAATCTGTGCCTGGCGCAGTGCCGGCGCATCGTTCGCGCCGTCTCCGCACATCCCAACCGTATTCCCGCTTTTCTGAAATGCTTTGACGATGTCGAATTTTCCTTCCGGAAGAATGCTCGCGAAGACCGCGAAATCCTCCGGCTTGACGAACTCGGGGATCGGTCCCGCGGGACACACAGCGCCTTCCAGTCCGACCGCGTGCGCAACAATTGCCGCCGTAGTCGCCGCATCGCCCGTGACCATGACGGTGCGCACGCCGAGTCCCTTCAATTCCGAGATCAGGGAAGCGGAGTCGATGCGCGGCGGATCGCTCAGCGCGATGAAGCCAAGCATCCGCATCGCCGCCGCGGCGCCGACAGCCACCGCCAGCACCCGGAAGCCTTGTTTTTCGAGGTCATCAGCAATCGCCGCTTCGTCAGGAGCCGGTTGCTGCCATGCCCGCGACAACCGTGAAGGCTCCTTTGACGATACGCATCTGCCCGCCCTTCGCATCAGCCGCCATCGCTTCAGAGATTTTCGCGACAGGATCGAATGGAACAAAGCCGGTCAGTTTCGGCAGGTCGGCTGCAGGCATTTGCGCGGCGGCGGATCGGATTGCGGTGTCGACGGAGTCCTGTCCGCCGTCGGAACTGGCGAGCGCTGCCATCCCAAGGATTTGCGCCTCGTCGAAGCCCGGCATGGGGCGAACACTGGTAACGGAAAGTTGATTGCGGGTCAGCGTCCCGGTCTTATCCGAGCATAAAACGTTGATGGTCGCAGCTTCGTCGAGGGCGGTGAGTCGAGTCAACAAAACGCCAACCTTCGCGAGAGCGCGAGCGCCCAGAGCCGCCGCCAGCGTAAAGGTCGCGGGCAAGGCCACCGGAATGGACGCCAGCACAGATGTGAGCAGCAGCGGAGTGATTTCGCTCCACGGCATCGCATGAATCCAGGCATAGGTTCCGATGAGCACGATGATGCCGCCATTGAAGATGGCAAGGTTGCGCACGATCCGCAGCACGGCCTTCTGCTGCGAGCTGACAACGTGCGCGGCGCGAACCAGCTCCGCGGTGCGGCCGAATTTGGTGCGGATTCCCGTGGCGGTTACGACTGCCGTCGCTTCGCCGCGCCGCACCAGGGCGCCAGCATAGCTATCCACACCGGCCCCGGCTTCGATCGGCAGCGATTCGCCCGTGAGCATCGACTGATCGAGCAGGACCGACCCATCGATCAGATGCACATCCGCTGCCACAACGTCGCCGAGCGATAACTTCACCAGGTCGCCACGAACCAGCTCCGCGGCAGGCACGGTCTTCCAGACTCCATCGCGGCGTACCGAAGCATTGAGCGCGAGACGCGATTTTAGGGCTCTGAGGGTCGCTTGAGCTCGCCCCTCCTGAAACCAGGCCAGGGCCGCGTTGAAAATCAGCAGGCCTGCGATGACGGCAGCCTCGAGGTCCTTGTGCAGCACCAACTGCAGCAGGATAGCAGCCTCGAGCAACCAGGGAACAGGAGCCCAGAATTTGCTGAGGGCATTGCGAAGGGGGTGCGCGGATGAATCCGGCATGGCGTTGGGTCCGTCCTTTTCCAGACGGATCTTCGCCTCGTCAGTTGTGAGTCCATTCGGCTCGCCACTCTTATCCACGTCGAAGATGGAGCCTTGCAAAGGCACATCCTTTGTGCGGCGCACTTAGCTCGGGGTGGGCGCGGTTCAACGCTTCTCGTATGGGTGGAAGATGTAGTCTTTCGCTTTCACGGCAGTATGACACGTGTTTCCACAGTCTGAGAGGCTTTTTGGATCGGGCGTGAACTTGTCCGACCCGGCATCGTAGTTGAACACCGCGTATCCCCACCCGCCGGTTTTCGGAAATCTCTTGCTATCCTTTTCCATGACGAACGCCTGGCTAAAGACGTCTGGCACATCCACCACGAAAGGGGCCTCCGTGCTCTTCTTCTGCTTCCACTGGAGCTTCACGATCATGGAGCCATCCGGGAAAAGCTGGCCGTTGCCGGGAACGCCGGCCTTGTACGCCGTGATCATTTTCGGATTGGCGACGATCACCTTGAGTATTTCGTCTTGCCGGGCGGAAGAGGCCACCGCCCAGTCTTCGTATCCCCTGAAGTCGGAGAACGCGATCCCGCTCGGTGATTTCAGCGAGTACTTGTCCTGCGCGTAAACGGCCGCGGCAACAAAGACGGCGATTGCCACCATGGCCGTCGCAACGATGGTAAAGCTGGCGATACGCTCCATGGCTGTGCATGTTTCTGCCTCTTGTTCTTGCGGTACAAATCTCGTCACTGGTTTAGACACGGTGTGTTCTCCTTCACAAAAAGTCTTGTTGGCCCGATCAAGGTACATTTCGAACCATTGTCATTAAGCCAGACATGTGGGGAACAAAACAATTGGACAATGGTATCAACGAGACCTTCGTATCAAGTGTCCAGAGGAAAGCCTCCTTCCCATGGATCGATTTTCAGGGCTGGCTGGAAGGAAAAGCGTCGTATGATCATCATGATAGTTGAGTCGGAATTAGCCATTGGCAGGAGGGCATTTAAAGGTGACCGAGTCAATGCATGCCATCGATCAACACACCTGACCCGCAGGCCCAGGCCTTCCCTGTCCTGACCCCCGCCCAGATCGATCGCATCCGGCCGTACGGCACTGCGAGAACCGTTCGGGCCGGAGAGATCCTGTTCGAGCCGGGCGAGCTGGGAATGCCTTGCTTTGTTGTGCTCTCAGGAAAGCTCGAGATTCTCATGACCAGGCTCTCCGGCGAGCAGGTATTGGTGACGTATGGTCCGGGAGGTTTCTCCGGAGAAATGGTCTTGATCTCCGGAGCCCGCTCTCTATCGCGCGGGCGTGTTGCCGAGCCAGGAGAATTCCTTGAAGTTAGCGCAGATGCCTTGCACTCGCTGATCGCAAAAGATGCCGAACTCAGCGATATCTTCATGCGCGCTTTCATCCAGCGACGCCTCGCGCTGATTACGGAAGGCATGGGTAACGTGATTATCCTGGGATCGCGTCACTCGGCTAACACGCTGCGCTTGCGCGAGTTTCTCACCCGCAACGGATATCCGCACACATACATCGACCTTGACAGTGACACGACCGCTCAGGAACTGCTCGATCGTTTTAGCCTGAAGATCGACGAAATACCCGTTGTGATTTGCAGTGGAAAGGCCGTGCTGCGCAATCCCACTACGCAGCAGTTGGCTGAATGTCTGGGATTCGCGGGCACAGTCGATGAATCGCGCATTCGCGATGTCGCCATCGTGGGCGCTGGTCCGGCCGGACTGGCGGCGGCGGTTTACGCCGCTTCTGAAGGCCTGGACGCCGTCGTGATCGAGGCCGAGTTTCCCGGTGGGCAGGCGGGCTCGAGCTCGAAGATCGAGAACTACATTGGTTTCCCTACTGGCATCTCCGGCCTGGAGCTCACGGGCCGCGCCGTTGTCCAGGCAGAGAAATTCGGCGCTCAGATGTTGGTGGGGCAACGAGTGGTCCAGATCCACTGCGATCAGAGGCCATACCAGCTCACGCTGGAGAATGGCGGCATTCTGCAGGCTCGCAGCATCATCATCGCCGCTGGAGCGCAATACAATACGCCGAACATCGCCAACCTGAAGCAGTTCGAAGGGAATGGAGTTTATTACGCGGCCACGTTCATGGAATCGCAACTCTGCGGGGGAGATGAGGTCATCGTCATCGGCGGCGGCAATTCGGCCGGTCAGGCAGCAGTTTTTCTGGCAGAGACTGCCCACAAGGTCTATATGCTGGTTCGCGGAAAGACCCTTTCGGAGACGATGTCGCGCTATCTGACCCAGAGGATTACGAAGCATCCGGTGATCGAGCTGCATCTGGAAGCTGAGCTTCAGTCATTAGAAGGCGACTCGCACCTGGAACGCGTCACCTGGCTCGACCGGTCGTCGGGAGAGAAATTGACGCGCGAGATCCGGCACGTTTTCGTGATGGCGGGTGCGTCGCCGCACAGCGACTGGTTGCGTGGCTGTGTCGCCCTGGATCAGCAGGGCTTCATTCTTACAGGACGGGACCTGGATCCGATTCTGGCTAGCGCGCCACGAAAGTGGCCTCTGGGCCGGCCGCCGCAGATGCTTGAGACGAGCTTGCCGGCAGTTTTCGCAGTTGGCGACATCCGCTCCGGAAACGTGAAGCGGGTTGCATCAGCCGTTGGCGAAGGTGCGATCTCGATCCATCTTGTGCATCGCGCCCTGGCGGAAATATAGGGCCGATAATCCCGCATTTTGATGGAAGCCACCCAAAGTCTCCTCGAGGAACTACGAGTCTCGCTGCGGAGATCGCGACTACAGCGGTTGCCCGATATCGAGGACGATCTTGCCGGGCTTGTGTGGTGCGCCCGCAAGCATGCCCTGCGCCTGGCGCGCCTCCGAAAGCGGCAGGACTGAGCCAACACGCGCTGTGATTCTGCCCGCGTCAAACAATGTTGTGATGGTCTGCAGGCGCGCGGTGGTCACCTCGGCATAGAAGAAAACGGCCTCCGGCGGCGGCAGCGTGGGGACCGAGGTGACGAGTTTTCCTCCGGGTTTCAAGGCAGTGAAGCAGCGTTGAATTGTACTGCCCCCGACGGTGTCGAGGATGGCATCCGCCTGCGGCAGGTCCTTCTCGAATGCGGGCTTTCTCGAGTCGATGATGGATCTCACACCCAATGAACGGAGCAGACTTTCGTCTTCAAGGTGGGCGATGGCAACCACGTGGATCCCGGCGTCTACGGCCATTTGTGCGGCGTAGGCCCCAACGTTCCCGGCGGCGCCGACGACCATTACCGTTTGTCCGCGCATCGCATGTGCATACTGGAAGAGCATTTGCCAGGCGGTCACCGCAATGACGGGAGCCGACGCTGCTTCTACGTGATTCAGCGATTGCGGTTTGGGGGCGACCACCCCGGCCGTGGCCACGGCGAACTCGGCTTGGGCGCCACAGAACTGCGGGTTGGTGACGCCATAAACTTCGTCGGCCGGTGCGAAACCTGTAACGCCGGGGCCGACCTTGTCGACGACACCGGAAAAGTCCGAACCAAGAGTGAGCGGAGGTTGCGGGCTGACCTTGCTCTTGCCCTCACGGATGATCGCGTCCCAGGGGGCGACGCCCGCGGCCAACACGCGCACCAGAACTTCGCCGGGGCCCGGCGACGGCACGGGCACATCCTCGACCACTACGACATCGGGCGGCCCGAAGCTATGGATTCTGGCTGCTTTCACGGCTAAGTTCTCCTCACCTTGAGGAAGCTGGATGGATCCGCTAGAGACCCAGGTCTCTACCGATAGTGAGTTCGCTGCTAAATGTGAAGGCCGACACTGCTGCACCAGCCCCCGCTTACCGGCTCACACCTTCTTCCCGTTGAGTGCCGGTAGTAGAAGTTTCAGAAGCGCTTCGTCCGAGAACGGGTTCTGACCTGAGATCAACTCGCGATCTTGAATGACGTAGCTCTGCCATGGAGCAAGCACGCTTACGTCGCCGCCCGCGGTGCGCAACGCGAAGTCCGGGTAGAACAGAACCTTACCACCAATCTCAAGTGGCTCCCGCTGCTGCTCCTCTGCCGTCGAAAAGATGGTCATCTTATATCCAGAATAAATCCATCCTTGCGCCTTTGCCCGCGCTCCAACGGTATCGCCTGCCGACAGCGCGGCGACAAACTCTTTCGATTCGGGAAGCGCGGAGAGCAGTGAAATCGGGCCATGGCAGAGCACAGCAGTAGGCTTGGATGTTTCATGAAAATGTCTCATCACGATGCCCGCGTTGGGATCGTCGAGAAGATCGATCATCGGGCCATGGCCGCCGGGGACGAAAACAGCGTCGTATTGATCCAGGCCCGATGCAACGACATCCGAGATGCGAGTTGGATTCTTGAGCCCAGTCAGGCTGTCGCGGAATTTGAAATAGTCCTGGAGCCTGGCCTCGTCTCCGCCGAAGAAATCGGGGACGGCGGAATGGAGATCCAGTTGCGGCGTGTTGCCATTGGGGTTGGCGAAAGTGATTTCGTAACCTTCCTTCATCAGGGCGCGAGTCGGAACCGTCAGTTCGTTGAGATAGTAACCCGCGCCGGCATAAACCTTGCCATCTTTCAATGGCAAGCCGTAACCGCTCGAAACTAACACCAGGACTCTTCCTTTTGTCGTCATTTTGTTCTCCTCTTTGAAATCGAGTCTGTTTCCGGCATGGGCGAGTAATTCCCCCAGATCCGAGATCGGTCGCGCGTCGAGCTGTTGCACAATCGGAACTAAAACTGGTATTAAAACTGGGCACGGACGGGTCGTTCACTAATTCCCATTCATTGAAACTGGGTATCGTTCCGTCTCTTCACGGTTTCCTCCAAAGTGCGCAGGGACGCGCCAACTCGGCTGATGTAGCTATGGCTGCGGGAATCCGAACATCAACCACGACTGATTGGCAACCCAGTCCGGGTACAGCTCCGTCATCCGATCGAACAGCTCCTGGTCGGATGTAGCGGTTTTCTGCACCCGATCGAAGTCCTCGAGGTAACGCTTGGTGTCTTGGATCGTCGAGGGAGAGTCGGGCGCGCCGGTCTTCTTGTGGCCGGCGACAACAATCGCCGGGTTCAGCGCGGCTAACCGGTCTAACGCCGCGATCCAATTCTTTCGACTTTCCGGGGTGGTGTCGCCGACGTACATGCGGCACTGGTTGTATACAACGTCGCCGGCGACGATCAGGCCGATCGATGGAACGTGTAGAGACGTCGAATCGGGACTATCGGTGCGGCCCTGCTCGATGATCCGCAATTCGTGGCCCTCGAGAGTGAACGTGTCGTGCTCATAAGGCTCAGGTGGAATCAACTTGGTGGGCACTTGCCCAGGAAACATCCGGCGGGCCAGCCGCTCCACGGTGGGAGTGAAAGACATCTGCATGGCGTTCACCGTCTTGGGCGTTGCTATCGCCCGAGCGCCCGGGAAACGGTCGAGCAAAATGCTCAGACCGTAGAAGTGGTCGAAATGGGCGTGCGTTATATAGATGGTCTCCAGGTTGCGGTTGTGCAGAGCGACCCAATCCGCGAGGGCCTCGGCCTCAGCCACTGTCCCCATTGCGTCCACTAGCACCGCGTCGTACTCGCCGAAGATCAAAGTCGACGTAATAGGGTCAAAGCCGAGCGCTTCGCCGAAAGGCTTTGGCCGCTCGCCGACCATAGACTTCCCTGGGGCCGTAAAAACGTTCACACTAAGCGTGCTCGGCGCGATAGGCGCGGTCGCGCGCGTGGTCTCTTTCGGTCCATTTGTGCCGCCCATTTGGTACTCCCCTCGATGTCAGAGCGAATGACTGTTCAAAGCAAAATCGGCAGAAGCGCGACAGCGAATCCGTTGGACGAACGCATCGATCGAGAGCAAGGAACTGGCTCGACAGCGCATCCCCGACGGCCCGAGAAAAACATCCGCAACCGTTTTGATCCGCATCCCATCCGGGCCGAGCGCTAACCGTACGTGAGATCGGTGCTCTGTCCGACCTCGATAATGTAGCCGTCAGGATCGCGGATGTAGCAGCGAATCTCGCCGTATTTCGGTATCGGCGGCGTGATGAACTCCGCTCCTCGGCTTTTCCACAATTCATAGCACGCTTGGATATCCGCAACGCGGAAATTCATAAAGCTGTTGATGTGATTCGGGTCGGGGACGCTGAGCGTCACCGTCGGCTTGTCGGGGGTAGGCCCGCCTCCAACGTTCAGAATCATCCAGATATTCGCAAGCTGAAGGTAGGGTGGCGCGTTGCCGTCACCCATGCTCAAAATGCGCGCGCCGAAGACCTTTTCGTAGTAGTGAGCAGACCGGTCGAGGTCGGTGACGGTGAGAAAATATGCGATGCTGAACCCCTCGCGAGGGGGCATTTCATAGCTCTTCTGTTCCACTTGTACCGCGCTCATGGATCGCTCCTTTCGATTCGGTGCTCATTACAAATTTCGTGCCCCGATTCCCGCTCTCATTCATAAACATTCGATCGACTCCAGCTAGTGCAGCAGCGATTCCCAGTTAACCGGCACTCTCCCGTCGGGTCCCGGCGTGGGCTGATTTCTCGGATGCGAATGCGGAGGAAGCAATTCCGCACCTTTAATCATTTCCTGCTGCCCGTAATCGAAGAACCAATCCTCACCAGGCTCAAAACTGGCAATGATCGGATGCCCTGTCGCAGCCGCATGTTTGGATGCATGCTGATTCGGTGAACTGTCGCAGCATCCGATGTGCCCACACTCCGCACACCGGCGAAGATGAAACCACCAACCTTCTCGCGAAGCCAGGCATTCTACACATCCGTCGCCACTTGGTCTTGCGCCGGGATTGATTCCGCGTTGCTGTTTCTTCATTTCGATTTTCCGTTAAGACATTGCATGTCCAGCTACAAATTCAAGGCACCAGCAAGATCTTCCCGATGCCACCCTTTTCTGCCGCTGCTTGAGCTTCGGCCGCTTCACTCAGTGGCAGTTTCCGGCTAATCGGGATTACCAGCTTTCCATCTCGCACCGCTTCCGCCATGAATTCGAGCGTTTCCCTGTCGAATTTCGAGAATACAAACAACACTTTCACAGTTGGGTACTTCGCGGCGTTCTCCGGTGATCCGGCGACCGAAGCAAACACTCCTCCCGCCTTGACCTTGGCGATCAGCTTCTCTGCGGTTCTTCCGCCAACTGTGTCCGCGACTGCGTCAAGCGGGGAAAGATTCGCGATCGCATTGTCGTCGTCTGTTGCCACCACCTGTTCTGCGCCGATGGTCTTCGCTTCGTCCATCTGGCTCTTCCGCACCCCTGCAATCACGACTGCTCCCCGGTCCTTCGCGGTGAATACGGCCGAGCGTCCGACACCTCCCGCGGCCCCGGCGACGAGAACCGTCTGTCCCGCCTTGACCCCGGTAGCGGAAAGCAGTTGGTTGCCGGTCACAGTCACCAGCGGCAGCGCCGCCGCCTGGATCAAGTCAAGCCCCTCGGGAATATCCGCCAGTACGTCCGCTTTCACTACACAGAGTTCGGCATACGTGTTGTCCGCCATTGCGAACACCCGGTCGCCTGCAGTAAAAGCTTCAACTCCCGGTCCAACCTTCACCACGGTCCCCGACATATCGACTCCTATGAGGCTCGGGAACTGCATGGGATAAAAATCCTTCGTGAACCCGGCACGCCGCTTGTAGTCGATTGGATTCACGCTCGCCGCCGCGACCCGCACCAGCACTTCGCCCCGGCCGGGAACCGGGTCTGGGTACTCTTCGAACTTCAGTACTTCAGGACCGCCATATTGGTGGACAACAATTGCTTTCATCACTCATCTCCAGGTTGGACAAACAGGCACTAACAGACCGTTGGATAAGGAAAACAGGAATTGATCGCGCTGTCACATTCCGCCTGCTGCTCGCGTCCAAAAAGTCCAAATTCGTTCCCCCTGCGAGAGCCATTGGAAAGTGGGCACGTCCCGGTCGCCCGCTGCAAACTCGAAGGCCCATGCCCACGCCCGCATCATCTGTTATTAAGCCAGAAGTGTGGTGAAGAGTCTATTGGACTATGGTATCGGCCGGCACATTCGTGGTCGGTGACGCGACAAAAAGGTGGGAGAATCCGAAATTGAAAAGCTTTTTCTAAGGCCGCCGCATCATACGTCTATGCTGCAAAGCAGGTCATCCTCCCGGATGGCGAAGTCCTGAGTTGTCGGAGAACAGAATGACAAACATAACTGAAGTTTCGTTGGACATCCCAACGCCGCTCACCGCTGACGAGCTGCGAAAGATCGATGCCTATTGGCATGCGTGCAATTACTTGGCAGCAGGAATGATCTATCTCCGCGCGAATCCTCTGCTTCGCGAGCCCTTGAGGCCCGAGCACATCAAGAATCGGCTTCTTGGCCATTGGGGATCGGATCCAGGGCAGTCATTGATTTGGATTCACCTGAACCGTCTCATCAAGAAGTATGACCTGAATGTGATGTACATCGCGGGCCCCGGTCACGGCGCGCCGGCCACGCTGGCTAACTGCTACCTTGAGGGCTATTATTCCGAAATCTATCCCGACAAGAGCCGTGACGAAGCCGGCCTGCTCAAGTTCTTCCAGCAGTTTTCGTTTCCCGGCGGCATTGGCTCCCACTGCACGCCGGAAACTCCCGGTTCGATTCACGAAGGCGGCGAACTGGGCTATTCCATCTCTCATGCGTACGGAGCCGCTTTCGACAATCCCGACCTCATCGTTGCCGTCGCTGTAGGAGACGGCGAGGCCGAAACCGGTCCGCTTGCCACCTCGTGGCATTCGAACAAGTTCCTGAATCCCATTCGCGATGGGGCTGTTCTGCCGGTGTTGCACCTCAACGGCTACAAGATCGCGAATCCCACGATCCTTGCGCGCATTCCGCACGATGAGCTCGAGGCGTTGCTGATCGGATACGGCCACAAACCATATTTCGTCGAGGGCGATGATCCGTCTGCGATGCATCAACAGATGGCTTCTACCCTGGAGCAATGCATCCTTGAAATTCGCTCGATCCAGCAGCACGCCCGCTCAACCGGCGATGCCACGCGCCCCCGCTGGCCCATGATCGTGCTTCGCTCCCCCAAGGGATGGACAGGACCAAAATACTTAGACGGTCACAAAGTCGAGGGGTCGTGGCGGGCGCACCAGGTACCCGTGCCCGACCCAGCGACGAAACAGAGTCATCTGAGTATTGTCGAAAACTGGTTGCGCAGCTACAAGCCCGAAGAGTTATTCGACGCCGACGGAAGGCTCATAACAGAGCTGCAGGACCTTGCACCTTCCGGGCCGCGCCGTATCTCCGCCAATCCTCACGCAAACGGCGGACTGCTGCGAAAGGAACTAGAAATGCCGGACTTCCGCGACTACGCCGTCGAGGTCAAAGCGCCGGGTGCAGCCTACGCGCTGCCCACCGACGTGCTCGGACACTTTCTGGCCGGAGTGATGAGCCGAAACATGAGTTCCTTCCGCGTATTTGGACCAGACGAGACTGCGTCCAACAGGCTCACGGCCATCTACGCCGCCTCAAAGAAAACTTGGGTTGCCGAATTCAAGCCGGATGACGCTGACGGCGGCGAGCTTGATGTCTACGGGCGCGTGATGGAAATGTTGAGCGAGCACACGCTCGAAGGCTGGTTTGAAGGTTACGTCCTGACCGGCCGCCACGGGTTCTTTTCAAGTTATGAAGCCTTCATCCACATTATTGATTCCATGTTCAACCAGCACGCCAAATGGCTGGAGAAGTCCAAGATGGAACTCGATTGGCGAGCGCCTGTGCCTTCGCTCAACCTCCTCCTGACATCACTGGTGTGGCGGCAGGATCACAACGGCTTTACCCACCAGGATCCGGGATTTCTCGACGTGGTCACCAACAAGAGCCCCAATGTCGCGCGTATCTACTTACCGCCGGATGCAAACTGCCTGCTCAGTGTGACGGATCACTGCCTTCGGTCGCGGGATTACGTGAACGTCATCGTCGCGGATAAGCAGGAGCATCTGCAGTACCTCACCATGGAAGATGCAGTCACTCACTGCACCAAGGGCATCGGCATCTGGAACTGGGCCTCCAGCGATAACGGTGAGGAGCCCGATGCCGTAATGGCGTGTGCCGGCGACATCCCGACTATGGAGTCCCTTGCCGCGGTCGCAATCTTAAAGGAGCACTTCCCCGATTTGAAGATACGATTCGTCAATGTTGTGGATCTTTTCCGCCTCATGCCTGACACCGAACACCCCCATGGGCTCTCCGATCGCGATTTCGATTCACTCTTTACCACTAACAAGCCAGTGATCTTCAACTTCCATTCCTACGCTTCGCTCATTCACAAACTTAGTTACCGGCGCAAAAATCACGACAACATACATGTGCGCGGGTACAAGGAAAAGGGCAGCATCAACACTCCGCTCGAACTTGCAATCCTCAATCAGATCGACCGCTTCAATTTGGCAATTGACGTCATCGATCGTGTCCCACGCCTGCACCCCGCCGCTGCCCACGTCAAGGAATGGCTGAAGGGTCAGATCATCGCGAGCATAAACTATGCTCACGCAGAAGGCATCGACAAAGAAGAAATCCGAAGCTGGAAGTGGCCGGGATAGGCATCGCGAACGCCCAAATCCTGGGCAAGAACTTTCACACGCTGTGTTGGTCCCCTGGCAGTTTCGTTAAACTCCCGTGAAAAGTCGCCATCCCCGCTTGACGGAGCGCCGGACCAATTTTACGTTCAGAACCATGGACGATCTGGATTTTGACCAGTTGCTTCGCTCCTACAGGCAGGCCGTCGATGCGTGGATAGGAGCGATTCGCGCCGAAGAATCGCTTGCCACAGAAGACCACTCCATGCATCAGATGGAGAAGTGGGATGACGCCGGCTTCAAACTTCACGATGCCGAACTGACAGCCAAGAAGGCGCGCGACGCATACAAGAATGCCTTGCGGAAGAAGAACTACGGCTTCTAAAGTGTTCTGGAAATAGAAAGAATTTCTGCACCAGAAGCGGCGTGAGGTAGGGACACACTAACCATCCAATCCCCACCTCACCATGCGTTCATCGGGGCACCGCTTGCATAGCAGGTTCGAGCACATGATCGGTCACGTTGGTTGATTTCAATGTGCTCAAAATATTCCTGGCTTTAGCTGCCTCGGCGGAAGTTCCATGAGCAATCACCAGGTATTGGCCGGCTTTTATTGCAGCGTCGTAGATCACGATACTGTCTTTCGGTATACCTATGCTGTAAAGCCCGGCGCCGATAGCGCTCAAACCGCCGACCAACACAGCGTCTTCCAGGCCGGCCACAATCCATGCCACCAGCGGACCGCCAACCAGCACAGGGCCTATCGCGGGCACCCAAAAAAATGCGGCGCCAAACAGTAAGCCCCAGAATCCGCCCCAGAAAGCACCTCGCTTCCCCCAATACTTCATGCGGTCGCCCGCATTGTAGTAGCCGACAACTTGCTCATCCGTGTGGTAATCTTTCCCCACGACCGAAAGTTTCTTCATATCGAAGCCTGACTTCTGAAGTTCCTTCACGGCGTCTTCCGCTGCCGAGTGGTTGTCATACACTGCGATTACTGCGTTTGTGTCCGTCATATTCCGTCTCCTTTTCGATTTGTGTTTTGATTAATTGAGATGTCAATCTACTTTCGTAATTAGTCTCTCCTTTGGTCGATTCTTCTACTCATCGGATTTCTAGCCTTGCGCCCGGCGTTCGCGCGTCACCGCGCCTTTGACGGTAGCCTCCCGTCTATTCTTTTGAGGATGAATACCCAAGTCGTGCCACGATGTTTCACTGAGGTTTACGTTGTAGTACTTCGCGGCTTTCTCGATATTCTCGAATGCCAAAGCTCGATCGGCATCGGAGACGTCGATGACTTGATCGAACCGTGCGACCGCGTTACGCACATGCTCAGCGTCGGTCAGTGGTTCTTTACGCTGCTTCGGAAACGCGTAGACGCTGTCGGGTAAGTCGCTCTGCATTGTGAGATGCCCGTGTTTCTCGTGAGGTTTCCAGGTCGCTTCCGCCATGCAGTTACCATCCTCTCCTCAATAATTGGCTATAGGGCGAACGTCTCGCCCCTCGCTTAAGAAGGATTGGGCCACAGGCGGCGGAGAAAATCTATTGGACAATGGTATGGATCGATGCCGGTGCATCACTCTGTGTCCTTATGTCCAATTCATATTTTGCTGTTGGTCGATACCTTCGTCCAATAGACTAGCCACCGTGTTTCTGGCTTAATCGAGGTCAGGCTGATCGGAGGAATCATGGGCACTGCGATCACTACCTCTCACATCGAGCGGGAATCGGCATTCCAACCACAAACTGGCGTCGAGACCGGCGGAAGCGCGGGCAATGGATGGCTGTTTCAGGAAATCACAAAGTGGCTGCCTGGAAGAGGACTTGGTAACTTGGATGTCGCGACCCTGACCAGGCTTTTACAAGAAGCAGAGCGCATCATGGCGAATACGAGCCAACTGCTTCGGGGGACCACCGATCGGACTGATACGCCGCTTACGTTGTCGCGCAACGGAACGGAAAGACCCCCGAAGAGGCATCCGAAGGCGGCAACATCCACATAGAGGGGGCACGTTGATTAATACGATCAGGCACTTCGACGCAATCATTATCGGAACGGGCCAGGCAGGCCCGCCCATGGCGGCACGGTTTGCGGATGCCGGTAAAACCGTCGCCATTATCGAACGCCATAAATTTGGCGGCACATGCGTAAATACGGGATGCGTCCCCACAAAGACGCTCGTGGCAAGCGCCTATGCGATCCAAACTGCGCGCCGAGGAGCCGAATATGGTTTCTCCACCGGCGATATGCGCGTCGATATCAAGAGGGTCAAAGCCCGCAAGGATGAAGCCTCGGCGAGGTCTAACAAAGGAGTGGAGGAGTGGCTCCAAGGGACCGCAAATTGTACGGTCATTCAGGGTCATGCCCGCTTTCAGTCGTCAAACACCGTTGTGGTCAACGATGAAGTTCTGCAGGCCGACAAGATCTTTATCAACGTCGGCGGACGTGCTTTAGTTCCGGAAATGCCGGGGATTCACGACGTCCCATTTCTCAACAACTCATCCATGATGGACATCGATTTCTTGCCCGGGCATTTCATCATCGTCGGCGGAAGTTATGTCGGGCTGGAGTTCGCCCAAATCTATCGCCGCCTCGGGAGCGAAGTCACGGTTGTGGAAATGGGGCCGCGCCTGATCGGTCGGGAGGATGATGACATCTCCCAAGCCGTGCTCGAAATCCTGGAGGCTGAGGGCATACACATCCGGCTGAATGCGAAATGTATCTCGCTGGCAAAACGCGATGGCGGCGTTGCCGTTGGCCTCACGTGCGAAGAAGGTCCGCCAGAGGTGGTCGGCACTCACGTCCTTCTGGCCGTGGGCCGTACTCCCAACACGAGCGACCTGGGACTGGACCGTGCAGGGGTTGCCACCGACCACCGCGGCTACATAGTGGTTGATGAGCAACTGCAAACGAACGTGCCCGGCATCTGGGCGCTGGGGGACTGCAACGGCCGCGGAGCCTTTACGCACACTTCCTATAACGACTACGAGATCGTTGCGGACAATCTCTTCAATGCTGACCATCGCCGGGTTTCCGACCGGATCCAGGCCTACGCGCTATATATTGACCCGCCGCTAGGGCGATGCGGCATGACGGATGCGGAGGTGCGGAAATCCGGACGTCGTGCCCTCGCTGCGAAGTATCCGATGAGCAAAGTGAGCCGGGCTTACGAAAAAGGTGAGACACAGGGTTTCATCAAAATATGCGTCGATACAGAAACCAGGCAGATCCTGGGTGCCGCGATTCTTGGAGTCGGAGGCGATGAAGTGATTCATGTTCTGCTGGATGTCATGTATGCAAAGGCGCCATACACGGTCATCCAGCGCGCAATGCATATTCACCCGACGGTCGCGGAATTTCTGCCGACCATCCTTTCCAAACTAGCTCCGTTTGTCTAGAAGTCGAGAAAACTGTCCCTCTGAAGATCGAGAAAAAGTCGTGGCGCGATCCACGCCAAGAAAAAGTGAACTTTGAAACCAGGTGGCAGTTCGCCGGAATAGGCTTGGCTGCCTGAAAGGATTTGTGTCCATGGCAACCTACCTTAAGACAGTTGACCTCGAGCCACTCGCAACCGTGGATGCGCGCGAAGCGCTGATTTGCGAAGTTCGGCGCGGCCTGATCGCACGGCCACGCTCGCTCCCACCCTGGATGTTCTACGATGCGGAGGGCTCGCGCCTTTTTGAGCGCATCACGACTCTTCCCGAGTACTATCCCTCCCGCACAGAAAGAGCCATCTTGGCGAAACACGCAGATGCGATCGTTGCCGGGGTCCACAGCGATCGATCGTTGCCACTGCGCCTCGTTGAGTTAGGGGCCGGCACTGCCTCGAAAACCTGTATTCTGCTCGAGGCCGCTTTGCGCCTTTCGGACGATGTCGCTTACGTGCCCGTCGATGTCTGCTCCAATGCTATCGAGTTGGCGTGCCAAAACGTTGCATGCGCTTTGCCGGAAGTGCGCATACAGCCTATCGTCCGGAACTATGTAACTCACCCGCTTCAACTCGAACCCTTTGACGGCGCCACGCTCGCGCTTTACATCGGCACAAGTATCGGCAACTTTTCGCCTGAAGAAGCGCGACTCATCCTGCGAAATTTACGTCTTCAGCTCCAAACGGGAGACGCGCTATTACTCGGCACGGACATGGTGAAAGACGAACCGACCGTTCTGGCTGCATATGACGACAGGGATGGAATCACCGCGGCGTTCAACCTGAACATCTTGCATCGCCTCAATAGAGAACTGGGAGCCAACTTCGATGCGCGTCGTTTCCGCCATCGCGCGATTTGGAATCCCATTGAGTTTCGAATCGAGATGCACCTCGAGAGCACACAGGAGCAGGATGTATGTATCGAGCATGCGGACCTTGATCTTCACTTCATGCCGCGCGAGACCGTTCACACCGAGAATAGTTATAAGTTCACAGACAAGGGCATTCGAAGCCTTCTCAAAGAGGTTGATTTTGAGATCAAAGGGGCATGGAAAGACAGTCGCGGGTGGTACACTCTCACGCTGGCGTGCCTAAGGTAGCGCTTGTGACGGCGCGGCAATCGCCGTCAGGTAACTCCTCATCGCTAGAGGGCCGATACCAAAGTATCGACGATACTATCGTCCAATTGTCCATCTCTCAGGCTTCTGTTCTGATGACTCATGTCGATCAAATTTAATCTGGGGCCCTCACAACCGGGAAATGGAGTTGGAACATGAAAATGCTGATGGTGCTCACATCGCACGATCCACTCGGCAACACGGGGCGCAAAATGATGATTATCGAGCGGACGCCTGTCTCAACCAGGCGAGAGGCAAAGGTGACCGGGGCTGGTGACTACCGCCTCTTTGCCGGTTGGCGCAGCGATCCCTTTTTCTTCGACACGCTGGGCGCCGTCAACATCCTGCAGTTCACAGGCGACGATTTCTTCACTGGAAAGAATGTGTGCGGCATCGTGTTGGAAGTACCCAACTCTGCTCTCGGCCCGAACAAAGTTGGTCGCTGGCATCGCACTCTGGACGGTGCGAATGGAAAGTGGATCCAGGCGGATCGCGGCGCCCCGCCCTCGCAGTCGGTCTTTCTTACCGGCGAGCACAAAAGCGAATACCTGGCTGCGGAGCCGGCCGGCGACGCGCGTTTTGTTGCCGTGTTTGCGCACTCGCTCGAGCACATTGGTGGGTATACGCCCGAGCAGGCAACTAAGGTCGCAAAAACTCTGCTACCGGATATCCTCTCGTATGATCCCACCCGCCCCGCGGCCTACCCGGCCAATGGACGGGCGCTCACCGACGACGTCATGGATGTTTTCCTTTCAGTCATCACAAATGGAAAGGTGATGCGCGATAACGTAGGCCCCCACAAAGACCTGCTGAGCGACTTCCCATATTTAGGCCAGCCGCACAAGGTACGGTCTCTAGAACCGGTCGCCGCGTAAAAGTTCGTTTTGTATGCACTCACCTTAGTGGGCCGCGGGTACTATAAGTGGTTTCTAAGTGGCCTGACGACGCAACTATGCATTGGGTTCGCGCCTTGAAACGAAGGGTTATGTATGTCGAGCAAACAAACAGCAATCATTACCGGCGCATCGGGGGGTATTGGCTCGGGTTTAGTCGATCGTTTCTTGGAAGAAGGTTATAACGTCGTCGCAACTTCTCGTCACCCTAAAGGAAAGTTGACTGCCTCAGGTAGCCTGGTTCTGATCGATGGCGAAATCGGCAAGCAGGAAACGGCTGTTCAGGTAGTCGAAGCAGCAATCAAGAACTTCGGAACCATCGATATCTTGGTGAATAACGCCGGCATCTTCCTCACCAGGCCCTTTACTGAATTCACTACCGAGGACTTCGACGCCCTTGTCTCCACGAATCTGCTTGGATTCTTCTACATCACCCAGCGCGCTGTGAAAGAGATGTTGAAGCAAAAATCGGGATGCGTTGTAAGCATTACCGCGGCACTTGCCGATCGGCCAATCGCCGGCGAAAATGGCTCGATTTCGATGATTACGAAGGGTGGCCTGAATTCAGCAACCCAAAGCCTCGCGGTCGAATTTGCAAAAGATGGCATTCGGTTTAGTGCCGTGGCCCCCGGCGTTGTGGATACACCGATGCACCGCAGTGATCCCAACGACTCGACGGTACAACCGGTGATGAAAAAGGCGACAGTAAAGGATATTGTCGATGCCGTTCTCTACCTGGCACGTGCAGGTCATGTGAGCGGAGAGATACTCCATGTGGATGGTGCAGCTCCCGCGCGTCGTTGGTGAAAGATAAGATGATTCTAGCCGGACGCTGGGCCTCGACGAGGTATGCATGCCCCGATTGCTTTCAGTAAATGTTGGCCTTCCGCGCGACGTGACATGGAACGGCAAAACGGTCCGGACGTCGGTCTGGAAATCTCCGGTTGATGGACGGCAAATGGTGCGCAAGCTCAATGTTGTTGGCGATGCGCAAGCCGATCTGGAGGGTCACGGAGGAGAGCATCGCGCCGTATTTGTCTACCAGATGGATTCTTACCATTACTGGGAACGCTTTTTGGGCCGCAGCGACTTTACCTCCGGTCAGTTCGGAGAAAACTTCACCGTCGAGGGACTTCCTGATAACGAGGTCTGCATCGGCGATCGATACCGCATCGGTGATGCGATATTTGAAGTGACGCAGCCCCGCGTAACCTGCTACCGGGTCGGCATTCGCATGAATGAACCTCGTATGGCGGCGCTTCTCGTAGAACATCACAGACCAGGATTCTACTTTCGCGTGCTGCAGGAGGGAGAAGTTGGGGCAGGCGACGACATTGCAAAAATCATTGACGGTCCAGAGCGAATCAGCGTGTCCGAGGTTGACGCCCTACTATATCTGCCGGGAGCTTCCAGCGAGCAACTGCAGCGAGCGCTGCGGATTCCTGCACTCAGCAACGGTTGGCAGAGTTCGTTTCAGGCAATGCTCCAACAGGAATCGGGTTCCAAAACAGCGGCCGGGAATCCGGGACTCGCCTTTGAGGAACAAGCACCGGCATGGCCCGGGTTTCGGCAGATGCGAGTCACGCGCATCCATAAGGAAAGCGAAAACGTAACTTCCTTCGTTCTGGCGCCGATCGACGGGCAAAACCTTCCCGTCTTCCAATCGGGACAATTTATTGTCTTGCGGTTGTTCGTCGATACGGGCAAACCGCCCGTTCTTCGTAGCTATTCATTGTCCGATTTGCCGGTAGCCGATCATTTCCGCATCAGCGTCAAAAGCGAATTGAACGGAATTGGAAGTTCATTTCTGTGCAGTCACACCCAGGAAGGCGATGTATTGGATGTTAGTGCGCCGAGAGGAAGCTTTACTCTGAGTCCCAGCCAGAATCCTGTGGTTTTTTTGAGCGCTGGAGTGGGAGCAACGCCCGTGATGTCGATGCTGCACTCACTCGCCGCTGAAAAATCGCAACGAGAGATCTGGTGGATCTATGGAGCGCGCAATAGCGTTGACCATCCATTTCGTGAAGAGTCGCGTTCGCTGCTGAAACAGCTCTCGCGCGGGCGAGGATACATCGTCTACAGCAGGCCCGCTGCAATCGACCAGGTCGGGTCGGACTTCGATGCTCCCGGGCACATTGACACAGCTTTGATAGAGAAAATCGGCGTCTCGCAGAGTAGCGACTTTTATTTGTGTGGTCCTTCCTCGTTCTTGCAGAATATGCGCGATGGGCTGCGAGACTGGGGTGTCCTCAGCGAGAATGTGCACTCGGAAATCTTCGGCTCTCTTGAGGCTGTTACTCCTGGTATGGCGCAGGTCGTTCACACTCCTCACCTCCCACAAGGGCCGCCCGGATCTGGCCCACAGGTTTCATTCGCGCGTAGCGGGATTACTGCAAGGTGGGATCCGAAATTCGGGAGTTTGCTCGAACTGGCGGAAGCGTGCGACGTTCCGGTCAGATGGTCGTGTCGGACCGGAGTCTGTCATACCTGCATGACCGGTCTGATTGACGGATCGATTACTTATAGTCCTGAGCCGCTGGAGAAGCCCGCTCCGGGGAACGTGCTTGTATGCTGTTCCAAGCCGACTGAAAGTGTCACTTTGGATCTTTGAGAGAAACAGGGGGAGTCCAATCATGCGTTCTGATATCGTGCCAGGAGGCATTTTCCCTGACTACGAACTGCCCGATCAAACAGGCAAAATGCGCAAGCTCAGCGAGCTACAGGGCGATGATCCGCTAATCCTTACGCTTGCGCGCGGCCACTATTGCCCGAAGGAGCACCAGCAGCACTTGGAACTCGCCGCGTTCTACCCGAAGATAGCGGTGGCGTACACCCAGGTCGCCACGATCGCAACCGACGATCACCATACTCTTCAGGAATTCCGTGCGTCCATCGGAGCCGAGTGGACATTCCTTTCCGACCCCGGCCGAACGGTTCAGAAGGATCTCGACATCCAGGAGTACACTGACCCCGAGCACAACCCGATGATCCCATATACGCTCGTGCTCAAGCCGGGCCTCGCTATTTATTCCATCTATAACGGCTACTGGTTCTGGGGCCGTCCGTCGGTCATCGATCTTTGGCACGACCTGCGCGCCGTGACGAGCCAGATCCGCCCCGACTGGGATCTGAGTACTCCTGGACTTCGCGAGGAATGGAATGCGGGTGACCTCTCGCGTTTCCACGGATGGAACAAGCAGGCCAGCAATAAAGAGTCTGCGATCTGACCCGAGAGAATGGGAACCTATGTCAATGACCGAATCGGCGAAAGAGCAGAATCTGGCGGATGGTTCCGCAGCGCCGTCTGAGGCGGACGAGGTTCAGGCGGGAAATCCCCTCCCGATTGGAGGCGCCCACGAACAAGGAGGGGGAGTCAATTTCGTTTTGTTCAGCCGTAATGCAACTGGTGTTCGTCTCGAGTCTATCAAAATCCCGGCGATTCTTCTCCGAGCAAAGTTATTAACTTAGATCCGGTGCGTCATCGCACAGGGGACGTCTGGCATGTCTGGGTGCGAGGCATTCGCGCAGGCCAACTCTACGGTTATCGCATCGAGGGGCCGTATCTACCCGAAGAGGGCCATCGCTTCAACCCGCATAAACTGCTTCTTGATCCCTATGCAAGAGCCATTGCCGGGAACGAGAATTGGGATTTTCTAGCCGCGCGCGGTTACGATTCATCCAGCAGCCTGACTGACTTATGCATTTCAACACTCGATAACGCCGGCTCCACGCCGAAATCCATCTTTACCGACGATCATTTCGACTGGGAGATGGATTCGCCTCCAAAGCATTCCGCCTCCGACACAGTCGTCTACGAGACACACGTTCGCGGTTTCACAATTCATCCAAGTTCGGGTGCAGCGCATCCTGGAACCTTCGCCGGCTTGACTGAAAAGATACCCTATCTCCAAGACCTCGGAGTGACCGCGATTGAGTTGATGCCTGTGCTTGAATTCAACGAAAACGAATCCAACCGACTGAACCCGATCACAGGAGAAAAGCTCAAGAACTACTGGGGCTACGATCCCGTCGCTCTTTTCGCTCCCAAGCAGTCCTACTGCACTGAAGGCCCGCGCGGTCGCCAGATCCGGGAGTTCCGGGAGATGGTCAAGGCGTTTCACTGCGCGGGAATTGAAGTGATCCTCGATATCGTGTTGAACCACACGGCCGAGGGAAATGAACTGGGCCCCACGATTTCTCTAAGGGGTATTGAGAACTCGATCTTCTATATGCTGCAAGAAAACGGGCGCCGATACTATAAGAACTTTTCTGGCGTCGGCAACACGCTTAACGCAAATCATCCCGTGGTGCGGGAGTTCGTCAGGAATGTGCTTCGTTACTGGGTCATGCACATGCATGTGGATGGTTTTCGCTTTGACCTTGCTTCGGTTCTGGGACGGGATGAGCATGGAAACATTCTCCTCAACGCCCCGCTTCTCGAGGACATTGCGGAGGATCCCATCCTCCGGGACGTAAAAATAATCGCGGAGGCTTGGGACGCTGGCGGCGCCTATCAAGTGGGATGTTTCTCCACCACGCGCTGGACGGAATGGAACGGACGTTTCCGCGACGATGTGCGCCGCTTCTGGGTTGGCGACGCGGGCATGATCGGATCCTTCGCGAGCCGAATCTGTGGAAGTTCGGATTTGTACCAAAGGTCAGGTAAGGGCCCCTCAAGCAGTCTTAACTTCGTCACGTGTCATGACGGCTTCACGCTGCTTGATCTGGTCAGCTTCAAGCAAAAGCACAACGACGAAAATGGCGAGTTCGGCCGTGATGGAACCGATGACAACTCGAGCGACAATTGCGGCGTGGAAGGGCCGAGCCAGGACCCCGCTGTCGATGGCATGCGTAGGCGGTTGATCAAGAATTTCCTGCTGACCCTGTTTATCTCTCGAGGGGTTCCCATGTTACTCGGCGGCGATGAGTTTTGCCGAACCCAGCGCGGCAATAACAACGCCTACTGCCAGGACAATGAGGTGAGCTGGTTTGACTGGAGCCTCCTCGAAAAACACAAAGAGATCCACCGCTTCACTCGGGGAATGATCGCCTTTCGCCGGGCCCATCTTGTTTTAAGAAGAGAAAAGTTCTACGCGGATGAAGACATAAAGTGGTTCGCGCCAAACGGCGCCACTCCCGGCTGGGCAGATCAGTGGCAGAAGTCCTTTGCGTGTCAGATTTTCGGACAAACAGAGCCTGACTTGTTCCTCCTGTTTAACGCCGACACCAGGTCAGTCGATTTTTCCATTCCCGCCTTGCCGGCCGGAAAAATCTGGCGTTTGGCGGTCGATACTTCCCGAACTGCCCCGGACGATCTCTTCGACCCTGGGAAGGAGCCTTCCATGCAGGGTCAAGTCAGTTTTCGCCTTGAACCTCGATCAAGCGCAATTCTCTTGTCGGATGACCCCGAGGTGCTCCGTGACAATTAACGCTGCTGCCGGAAAGCCGGCTGACCCATCCATTCTTGTCAACGTTCCGAAGCTCATCACAGCCTATTACGAGTTACGGCCAGATATGACTGACTCCGGGCAGCGGGTCGTCTTCGGTACGTCCGGCCATCGCGGATCTGCTCTGGACGCGGCGTTCAACGAGTGGCACATCCTGGCCATCACTCAGGCGATTTGCGATTACCGCAAACTCCAGAACATCGACGGGCCGCTGTTTCTCGGAATAGATACCCACGCTCTGTCCGAACCTGCATTCGCGAGCGCGATGGAAGTCCTTGCGGCGAATGAGATCGAAGTCATGATCTCCGAAGGCACGCCATACACCCCGACTCCAGCCGTCTCCCATTCGATTCTGCTTTACAACCGCACACGAAAGTCAGCCCTTGCCGATGGTATCGTAATCACGCCGTCTCACAATCCTCCCGAGGATGGTGGCTTTAAATACGACCCTCCGCATGGAGGACCGGCGGATTCGAGCGTGACTTCGTGGATTGAATCGAAGGCCAACAATTTTCTCGAGCGCAGCCTCGACGGTATTAAGCGCACGCTGTTTGCAAAAGCGCTGAGCGCGGCCACAACGCACAAATACGACTTTTTGAACGCTTATGTCGGCGATCTCAACAGTGTCGTCGACATGAATGCGGTGCGCGACGCCAGGATTATGCTTGGCGTCGATCCTCTCGGTGGCGCGGGCATCGATTATTGGCCGCGGATTGCCGAGCGGTACGGCCTCGATCTGACGATCGTCAACCAATCTGTCGATCCCACGTTTCGCTTCATGACTGTGGATTGGGACGGAAAGATCCGCATGGATCCTTCCTCGCCTTATGCGATGCAGAGACTCATCGCACTGAAAGACAAGTTCGATATTGCGTTTGCCAGCGATACCGATCACGACCGCCATGGCATCGTGACCAGGGGAAGCGGGTTGCTGCCTCCGAATCACTACCTTGCAGCGTGCGTCAGCTACTTGTTCGCCAACCGGCCCAATTGGAGTAACGCCGTCGCCGTCGGCAAGACCGTCGTGAGCAGCAGCATGATCGATCGTGTCACCGCTCGCCTGGGACGGCGGCTCTATGAGGTTCCAGTAGGCTTCAAGTGGTTTGTCGAGGGATTACTCGCCGGTCGCCTCGGGTTTGGCGGCGAGGAGAGCGCCGGTTCTTCCTTTCTCCGGCGCGACGGCGGCGTATGGACCACCGATAAAGACGGAATCGTTCCTTGTTTACTTTCCGCAGAAATCACGGCGCGTATGGGCAAAGATCCGGGTGAGATTTATCGCGAGCTCACACGCGAGCTGGGAGATCCCGTCTACGAACGTATTGATGCTCCCGCTACGTCTGAACAAAAAGCCGCCCTGGCAAGATTGTCCCCGGCCGACATTCACGCTGCCGAAGTTGCCGGTCAGCCGATCCAGAATATTCTGACCAAAGCCCCGGGCGACGATAATCCAATTGGAGGAATCAAAGTGATCGCCAGGGATGGCTGGTTCGCGGCACGTCCTTCGGGCACGGAGGAAATCTACAAGATTTATGCCGAGAGTTTTCTCGGTCAAAACCATCTACGCCAGATCCAGGAAGAAGCCCAGACCATCGTTTCGGAAACACTGGCTCGCAGTGCCCAGCCGGCCTGACCCAAGAGGCCTGACCCAGGAGGCCAAATTGATAAGCCATGAGAGGAGTCTGCCTATGAGTGGCTCGGCAATCTTTGATCGTCCCCTCGATACAGCCATTTCAGATGCTCTTACCGACTTGGCCTTGGACCTTAGATGGTCGTTCAATCACTCGGCGGACCAGCTTTGGGAGCGTCTCGATCCCGAACTCTGGGAACTGACCCACAATCCCTGGGTTCTTCTTCAAACCGTCTCCAGGGAAAGACTGCAAAGCGTCACCTCCGACCCTGAATTTCAAAGCCTCTTGGCCGATCTCCACCGCGAGAAAACGCTAGCCGCAGAGTCGGAAACATGGTTTCAAAAGACGCACCCGCATTCGGGCCTGTCGACCATTGCGTATTTCTCGATGGAGTTCATGTTGAGCGAAGCGCTGCCGATTTATTCCGGCGGACTCGGCAACGTTGCCGGCGATCAACTCAAAGCCGCAAGTAATCTCGGCGTCCCGGTGACCGGAATTGGTTTGCTCTACCAGCAAGGCTATTTTCGGCAGGAAATTGATGCGCAAGGCCGCCAGCAAGCCTTGTACCCATTCAATGATCCTGGTCAGCTTCCGATTCAGCCGGTGCGCGAGCCGAACGGCGAATGGCTGCGTCTGGCCATCGCTTTGCCGGGCTTCAAGTTGTGGATCAGAGTTTGGCAAGTAAAGGTGGGCCGCGTAAAACTCTACTTGCTCGATACCAACGATCCTGCGAACCTTCCCGCCTTCCGCGGCATTACGACGGAACTCTACGGGGGTGGACCCGAGTTGCGTTTGAAACAAGAGTTAGTCCTCGGTGTTGGAGGCTGGCGGCTCCTGCGGGCCTTGGGATTGCAGCCCGAGGTCTGCCATCTCAACGAAGGTCACGCTGCATTCGCGGTGCTTGAACGGGCGCATTCCTACATGGAAGACAGTGGCAAGCCTTTCGACGTCGCGCTCGCTGTCACGCGTGCCGGCAACCTTTTTACGACCCATACACCCGTGGAGGCGGGCTTTGACCGCTTTGCTCCCAGCCTGATTGAGCGATACCTCGGCAAGTATGCCGAGGAGAAACTGTCGATTTCGCTCGACGAGCTTCTGGCGCTAGGGCGACGCGATCCACGGGACTCATCCGAACCGTTCAATATGGCCTATTTGGCGATCCACGGCAGCGGCGCCATCAACGGTGTCAGCAAACTGCACGGTCAGGTGAGCCGACGACTCTTTCAGCCCCTTTTTCCCAGGTGGCCTGAGACGGAGGTGCCGGTAACCCACGTGACCAACGGAGTGCACACCCCTACCTGGGACTCTGCCGAAGCAGACCGCTTGTGGGAACTTTCCTGCGGAAAACGATGCTGGGACGGAACACTGGCAGACACAGAAAAAGATATTCGGGCAGCCGTCGATTCCAGCCTCTGGCAGCTCCGCACGGATAGCCGCAAGAATCTCGTTGCACACGTCCGTAAACTATACGGCCGTCAATTGGCAGCGCGGGGAGCCTCGCCGGAAGACCTCGCGCAGGCCGCACTAATACTCGACGACAGTATTTTGACTTTGGGATTTGCCCGTCGCTTCGCCACATACAAACGTCCAAACCTTCTCCTGCACGATCCGGCGCGGCTTCTCAACATCCTGATGAATCCGGAGCGCCCAGTTCAACTCGTGCTTGCAGGCAAGGCTCATCCCCAGGACGCCGATGGGCAGGAAATGATCCGGCAGTGGTTTGAGTTTGCTCGCCGCCTTGAAGTCCGGTCACGGGTAGTCTTCCTTTCGGATTACGACGTTCTCATGGCCGAGCATCTGGTTCAGGGCGTGGACGTCTGGGTGAACACTCCGCGACGGCCTTGGGAAGCGAGCGGCACAAGCGGCATGAAGGTGCTGGTGAACGGTGGGTTGAATCTTTCCGAACTCGATGGCTGGTGGGCGGAGGCGTATTCCCCGGAAGTCGGCTGGGCGATCGGAGATGGGCGCGAACATGGAGACGACCCTTCCTGGGACGCGGCTGAAGCTGAGAGCCTCTATGCAGTGATCGAGAAAGAGGTCATCCCAGAGTTCTATTCGCGCGACGAGCATGGAATTCCACGCGCCTGGGTTGCCCGCATGCGCGAAAGCATGGCCCGCTTGACTCCAACCTTTTCGACCAATCGCGCAGTCCGCCAATATACCGAAGAACACTATCTCTCGGCGGCGGCAGCTTTTCTTGAGCGCGCAGGGAATCAAGGTTCGGTGGGAGCCGATCTCGTCGCCTGGCAGGCCGAACTCGCGAAACATTGGCAGGCGCTTCGATTCGGCCCCGCGACCGTCGAGCAACAGGGCGGGCAATATCTATTTCACGTTCAGGTTTTTCTTGGCGATATCGATCCCGACGCCGTGACGGTCGAACTCTACGCGGATGCGCAGAAAGACGAGAACCCAATCACGCACACCATGAGTCGCGGCGAACGCCCGGCCGGTGCGACAACCAGTTTCACTTACAGTACCTCTCTTCCGACGAGTCGCCCGGCTGCCGACTACACGCCGCGCCTCGTTCCGCGTCACCCAGGAGCGTTCGTGCCGCTTGAGGCGCCTTTCATTCTGTGGCACGAAGCACCCTCCTGGCGATGAAATTTAAGATGGGCTGCGGTGCCGTTGAGCGGACATTGCATTCGCAGGATTGTAACGATCGATCAGAAAACGGGAGCGAGTCGGGGACTGCTCCCGGAGATCCAGAGTTGGAGGAATCACGATGCCTGACGAATTTCAAGCGCCCGATAAGCAACAACCGCAGGAACTCATCCCTGATCACTCCTATGAGAGCCGGCATGAGTTTGTAGAAGAACTTGCGTACGAGCTCTGGACACAAAGGGGTCGCCCTATCGGTTCACCGGACGTCGACTGGTTCGCTGCGGAACAAGCGGTGTACGCCTCCTTAGCAGCGTCGGGGATGATTACCCCTTCCCCAAATAACCAGCAGAACATAAGAGAAGCAATCTACCGCCGGCCGTAGAATAGCCTGGAAATGTAACCTTCGGCGTCTTGTTCAAGTCGCAAAGACCCCGATTCCGTGCTTTCCTTCAAAGTGGTCCAGTTGGCAACGCCAGAAATACTGCGTGGAAGCTTAAGGGCAAGCGATGGTAAGATGGCAGCCTGATCGTTCGCATTCCCGACAACCCAAATAATTCAATGAATGAGATTCTGCCGGTCCCGAGGGCATGACATCCGATGGAACACGATCCGAATTGCGAGCCCGAGATGACCACTTGCGCAAATCCCGTCGCGCAGGCGGTAGTCGCGCCACTCACTCGCGCTGCTATCTTTCTGGTCGTGACGATAAACTCGGAGCCTGACAGTCGCACTGTCATTCAGTCGTTCTGCAAAGACCTCTCGGGGCTTGTGCGCGCGGTGGGATTTCGGGAAATTGAAGGCGGCCTTTCATGCGTGATTGGAATCGGGTCCGACGCCTGGAACAGGCTCTTTGGCGAGCCCCGCCCGGCAAGCCTTCATGCCTTCCGTGAGATAAGCTCCGGGCCACGCCATGCTGTATCGACGCCAGGCGACTTGCTGTTCCACATCCGGGCGAAACGCATGGATCTATGCTTCGAGCTGGCCACGCAAATCATGGCGCGGATCGGCGATGTCGCATCGCCGGAAGACGAGGTGCACGGATTCCGTTACTTCGACGACCGCGATATCATCGGCTTTGTCGACGGCACGGAGAACCCGCAGAACGAAGCCGCGATGGAAGCCGTATTCATCGGAGAAGAGGATCGAGCCTTTGCCCGGGGCAGCTACGTGATTGTTCAGAAATACCTGCATGATGTTGATGGGTGGAATGCATTATCGACCGAGGCGCAGGAGCGAATCATCGGCCGAACCAAGCTCTCCGACATTGAATTGGACGATTCCATCAAGCCCACCTCCGCCCACAACGCGCTCACAACCATCACGGAGGACGGCAAGGAGGTCAAGATTCTTCGCGACAACATGCCCTTCGGCCGCGTCGCATCCAGTGAATTTGGCACGTACTTTATTGGCTACAGCCGTTCGCCGCGCAGGATCGAGCAAATGCTCGAAAACATGTTTATTGGCCGCCCGCCCGGCAACTATGACCGGCTGCTCGACTTTAGCCGCGCGGTCACTGGAAATCTGTTCTTCGTTCCGTCCGCCACATTTCTTGAAAACGTCGCCGAAGACGCGCCCTCGGTCGCAGTGCCTTCCGCAGTGTCGACGGCCGGCAAGCCCGCTGCATCCCCCCCTCCGGAAAAGGATGGTTCACTCGGTATTGGTTCCCTCAAAGGAGAAATCCAAAATGAATAATCTTCATCGAGAACTTGCCCCAATCTCCGATGCTGCGTGGGCACAGATCGAAGAGGAAACGACGCGCACGCTCAAACGCCACCTGGCCGGACGGCGCGTCGTCGACCTGCATGGACCGGCAGGCGTAGACCTCTCCGCTGTCGGCACCGGCCACCTGCGCAACATCCAGGCAATGGCCGAGGGCATCGTCGCCAGGCAACGCGAAGTCAAGGCATTGGTCGAACTGCGTGTGCCGTTCGAGCTGGACCGTCAGGCTATCGACGACGTCGCGCGTGGCGCCAGCGACTCAGACTGGCAATCGGCCAAGGACGCCGCGCGAAAGATCGCTTACGCCGAGGACGGGGCCATCTTCGAAGGCTATTCCGATGCCGGGATCGTGGGCATCCGGCAGGGGACCAGCAATCCGCCCATGACTCTTCCTGACGATGTGCGGGAGTATCCGAATGTCATTGCTCAAGGGCTGAGCCAATTGCGGCTCGTGGGCGTCAATGGCCCATACGCGGTACTTCTCGGCGCAAACGCATACACCGCTCTGGCTGAGACCAGCGATAACGGATATCCCGTGCTCGAACACGTCAAGCGTCTCGTTGACGACAAGATCATCTGGGCGCCCGCCATCGAGGGCGCATTTGTGGTGACCACCCGTGGCGGCGATTTCGATCTGCACATTGGCCAGGACGTCTCCATTGGATATTTGAGCCACACCGATGCGACTGTCACATTGTATTTGCAGGAGACGTTTACTTTTCTGCTCCTCACCACCGAGGCTGCAATTGCGTTGGCCCCGCCTGTCAAGCCGCAACAGCGCTAATGGTCGGATGGTCGTTCGCTCGCACTGTTTTTGCTGGCGCGCGTACTGGCGCACGCACAGGACGATCGCCTCGCGGTCCAAATGCCACCCTCGAAACAACTCCTCGGCACTGTTCACGTCGCTTTCGGTGAAAATCGCGATGACCGCCTCATGAGTGCCGGCAAAATCGCACTCAAGCAGTCCTTACCGAAGCCTGTCACGAACAAGGCGCGAACATATAGAGGATGCATCCGAGTGCGGGAGAGAGATCTGTGATTGTCATCGACTGGCTGCTCGATTCGGATCCGTCGATCCGCTGGCAAGTGATGCGCGACCTGATCGGTGCGCCCGCAGTCGAGGTCGCGGCCGAGCGCGCGCGGGTCGGCGTCGAGGGCCTGGGCGCGCGGCTGCTCGCCCTCCAGGCGGACGACGGTCGGTGGGGTGGCGCGGCATGGAACCGCGGGTGGAACTCCACGATGCACGTCCTCATGCTGCTGCGCGACCTGGGTCTGGATCCTGCGAGCGAACAGGCACGCCGCGCGGTGGGCCTGGTCCGCGACAGGGTGACGTGGAAGGGATGTGGCCCGCCGGAATGTGACGGCAACCCCTTCTTCGAAGGCGAGGTCGAGCCGTGCATCAACGGGCAGGTCGCGGCGGTCGGCGCCTACTTCGGCCAGGACGTCCGGGGCATCGTCGACCGGCTGCTCGCCGAGCAGCTATCCGACGGCGGCTGGAACTGCGAGGCGCCGAACGGCTCGACGCGGTCGTCGTTCAACACCACGATCTGCGTGCTGGAGGCTCTGCTCGAATACGAGCGGACGGGCGCAGGAACTCCGCAGGTGACCGAGGCCCGTCTCCGCGGGCAGGAGTACCTCCTCGAGCGCCGGCTCTTGCGGCGGCGGTCGACCGGCGAGGTGATCGAGCGAGATCGCAAGGGTGGCGCCGCCTGGACGCGCTTCGCCTTCCCGACGTGGTGGCACTACGACGTGCTGCGTGGGCTCGAGTACCTGCGCGGCGCCGGCGTCGCGCCCGACGAGCGGGTGGCCGAGGCGATCGAGCTGGTCGCGTCCAAGCGCGACGGCGACGGGCGCTGGCCGCTCGAGACCCGCTATCCCGGCGTGATGCCGATCGAGATGGACGAGGGCGAGGGCCGGCCGAGCCGGTGGAACACTCTGCGCGCCCTGCGCGTGCTCCGCTGGTTCCACGTCTGAGGCGGACACACGATGGAAAGCAACAGCCCTTTGGTTCCGATCTCCTCGACCCGCCCGAACACGTTCTGTCTTTGAGATACGCTTCGGGCAATCCCTCACCCGCGGCGCAACGCCGCTGCTGGCACGCAGTCTGTCCATCCCCACTGGTGCATACCACTCTCGTGGGATTGAACCTGGATCGTAACTCCCCTAGTGTCTTCACCACATAGCTATTGGCGGCCCTCTGGCGCCAGTCCCTGTCTGATCCGGGGCCTGGAAGTGTTCATCATAAGTGTGCCCGGCGGACGCTGAGCGAACAGCCGCCTGGTTTTGCCTGCCGGTATCGGCTGCTCTAGAAGGAGATGGGAGTGAACAAATTCAGAGCTGTTGCCCTCGCGCTGGGAATCTTTTTGGTTGGTTATACAACCTTGACGTTCCTGGGCACTGCGGCGGCTGGAACCAAAGCGCAGACCGTACCTGCCAGGGTGGTCGACGAGCAGGTGGTCCAGTACAACTTTGCTGTAAGAGCCGGCACCAAGACCGACCGCTGCGTCCAGGCAGGCTTTGTTGCCTCGGCCTACACCCAGGCCAAGGATGAACCGAACCATGAGGAGTGGGAGCGCATACGCCAGGACGATTGCAAAGCTGCCGGCCTCAATCGCTAGTCCAGATTCACGCGCGTGAATCTGCAACCTTCACGCGTTTGAAAGCAACTCTGCCCAATCGGTCTTTTCAGATCGGGCCCGTTTGTTAAACGGTATTGCATAGACAAGCGGAATGGATGCGCCGGTCCAATTGCTCCAGACAACCGAGTATGCACATTTTGAAATCAAAGCCGCAGTTTATTTAATCCGCGAATACATATTTCTCTTGCTAGTTAGTAAATCTGAAAAGGCCCCTTCGGGGGCCTTTTCAGGCTGCGGAAAAACTCTCGTGGAATCTGGAAAAGTGTCAGGGCACGACTTCAGTCGTGCCGCAAATGCAATCAATTCAACGCGGGCTTTAGCCCCTGCGGCATGCACCTCACGGCTTCGTGCGAAAATCAAGGTCGTTTTCCGCAGCTTGCTTTCCGCAATGAACTCGCTCGGTACAAATGCTGCTCCGGAGAGATTCGAAATTCTGGCCATCTGGTTCGGAGCCTTCTTAGGTTTTCGCTCGAGTCGGCACAATCAAAAACCTCTCAACACATCTCTTTTATTTATATTGGCATAGAGAGGCGATTTATCGAGCGCCGCCAAGCTGTCCACTCGCGCCGAAAATGGCACAAAAGGAACCTGGGCTTCACGCCCTTTCAGCGGCGCCGGATCAATGGGACCTTTAAGTCTTGGTTCTGCTCTTCAGTCATCGCAATCGCATCAAGCACTTTTTCTTTCACCATCGACGAAACGCGCATCCAAACCTGTTCACGACTAACCCGCCTCAGCCATGACCTCCTTGACCAAAACTCGTGTTGACCTTCTGCTCGTCGAGCGGGCTCTCGCTCCCAGCCGCGAACGCGCGCGCGCCTACATCCTTGCCGGCCGCGTACTCGTCAACGAGCAGAAGATCGACAAGCCCGGCACCCAGGTATCCGCGGACGCCCCCGTCCGCCTACTGGGCGACGATCCGCCTTACGTCAGCCGCGGCGGCCTCAAGCTGGCTGCCGCGCTCGACCACTGGCAAATCGACGTCCTGGGCCGTGCCTGCCTCGATATCGGCACATCTACGGGAGGCTTCACCGACTGCCTGCTCCAGCACGGCGCCGCCCATGTCACCGCCGTCGATACCGGCTTTGGACAGATCGCCATGAAGCTGCGCGGCGACACCCGCGTTCGCCTCATGGAACGTACAAATGCGCGCCTTCTCGAACCCGCCTCGCTCCACTCCGCGCCCGCGAGCCCCGAGCTCACGCTTTTGGTGATGGATGTTTCCTTCATTTCCGCCACCCTCCTGCTGGGCCCGGTGCTCGCTGCTGCGCCCGCTCTCATCGAGGCCGTAGTTCTCGTCAAGCCCCAGTTTGAGGCCGGCCGCGGCCACGTTGGCAAGGGCGGCATCGTTCGCGATCCTGAAGCGCACCAGTTCGCAATCGACCGGGTTGCCGAGTGCGTCGTCTCGCTCGGCTGGCAGGTCGTCGAAACCATCGCTTCGCCAATTACCGGCGCGGAAGGGAATCGCGAATTCCTGCTCTACGCGCGTCGCCCGCCGAACACTCCGTCACTCTAAGCGCGCCTTCTTTTTTGCCGGCCTGCGGCTCGATCCTGCTTTTGATTTAGACTTCGCCCCACGCAGCCTCTGATCGACTCTCAGCGAATCTCTTTCCCTTCCATCCCGGAGACAGGTCCGATGTTTTCTCCATTTGGGCCCCGGTGCACCCTCAATCCGTTACACTTGAGCCCATGGTTCGGGTCGCAATCGTTTGCAAACCGCATAAGGAAGAACTCGGGCGCCTTCTCCCGCGGTTGATTGAGTGGCTGCGTCAAAACGGTTTCGAACCCATGTTGGACGCCGAGGGCGGCGAGTATGCCGGTACCGCGCCGGCCATGGATCGCTCCGGGATGCCGGCCTGGAAACCGGAGCTTGTCATCGTACTGGGCGGCGACGGAACCCTGCTGGCCGCGGCGCGCGTCTTCGCCTCCACCGGCACGCCGATCCTCAGCGTCAATCTGGGTTATCTGGGCTTTCTCACCGAGGTGCGCCTCGCAGACCTTTATTCCACTCTCGAGAGCTGGTGCAAGGGCTGTCACGATCTGGATGAGCGTGCCATGCTCCACGCCACTTTGTGGCGCGAGGGAACCGGGCACTCAAACTACGAAGCGCTGAACGAGATTGTCGTATCAAAGGGCGACATCGCCCGCATGGGCGAGTTTGGTGTGGAGCTTGACGGCAAGAGCGTGGCCCACTTCCGCGCCGATGGTGTCATTGTCTCCACTCCCACCGGCTCCACGGCCTACACGCTGGCGGCCAATGGTCCCATTCTCACTCCGGATGTCGATGCGTTGGTGGTAACGCCAATCTGCCCCCACCTCCTCACCCTGCGGCCGATTGTCGTTCGCGGCGACGCCCAGTTAGTAGTGCGCGTCGAGGGTATCCCCAACCTGGCGCTGCTCACCGTCGACGGCCAGCAGGCTGTCGAACTGCATCGCGGCGACGAACTCCGCTGTCGCCGCTCAGACAACACAGTCAAGCTCGTCCGGCTCAGCGAGGGCGGTTTCTTTGAAGCCCTCCGCAGCAAGCTGAGCTGGGGCGAACGGTAGAAATGCAGCGAAAATGGGAAGATGATTAGGCTGTATCGACAAATAAGATATGAGCCCCCCGTAAACAACTGACAAATAAAGGAATTGTCATCCTGAGCGAAGCAGGTGCGGCTTTTTGCACCTGCGGAGTCGAAGGATCTGCGGTTGCTCTTTGCGACTTATGCCACGAACCTCGGGGACACCACACTAGCGTTTGCCGAAAATTTCAGCAGGTTGGCGCACAATTCTCTCATGACATGCCACGTCTCTTTCGCGAGTTCCCGGTCGCAATGGCCGCTGCCGGTCAGCGTCATTTGCACCCCCCCCGGTACCCCCCCACCGAAACCTGCCCAATCTATGGTGCATAGCTGACCGGAACCCGCATCCCATGATCCACTTGTAAAATATGCATAGTTACCTATCGGTAAATAGAGAGCCCCGTTTTTACCCTGTTTTAGCCCGGATTTCAGCCATTTTCGAGCCCAAAGATGCCAGTTTCGCCGCCCGGTCAGCGTTGCAGCTCGGTAAGCAAAACCTTGGCCTTCGACGCGAGAGTGCTCGCGCCGTCCACATCGCCTGAGGCCAGCGCGGTTTTGGCCTGCTTCAGGAACTCGCGGATATGCTCCGCCGTCTTCTGCTCCTGATCGTCGAGGCCCCGAGTGATCCCGTTCAAGCCCCGTTCGGTGGCTGCAATCAGAGCTTCCGTCTTCTGGCGAAGATCGGATGGGTCGCCTGAAGTGAGCTGACCAATGGCGCTCACCTCCGGTGGCGCTATGGCCTGCTGCGTGTCAGTGTCACTGTCGGCTGCCGGCTGCGGCTTCCTGTGTTTGGGCGGTGGCTTGGGCGTCTGCTCCGGCAGGTCGGTCGCAATCATGGGCGGCAGGGTGGCGATGGTGACTTCCGGAGGCGGCAGTTGCGAGGGGGGTGGCAGGCTCGAGTCGCCAATATTGGGTGCCAGCGGCGGCAGCGGGTTCTTCGGGGTCTTGTGCAGGAAGCACCCTGTCAGGAGCAATGGCAGCACCCACGCGACAATCCTGGCAGGCAACTTCATCCCGCAAGCCCTTTCTCGATTTCCGCACTCGCCGGCTGGAGATGCCGGCGTCCCCAATCCGCGGCGGAGAGTGGAATTCTCAAACGGAACTCCGAGCCACGGCCTGTCTCCGATTGTACTTCTATACTGCCGTGGTGCAACTGAAGTATTCGATACGTCATCGCCAGGCCTATTCCACTGCCGTCGCTTTTCGTAGTGAAATAGAGATCGAAAATCTTCTCGCGAATGTCGTCGGGAATCCCGGAGCCCTCGTCGCTGATGCGCAGAATTCCTGTCCTACGGTCTTCTTCCAGAAGGACTTCCAGCTTGCCGCCATCGGGCATGGCCTGGGCCCCGTTCAGAATCACATTGAGCACCGCTTGCTTGAGCAAATCCGCATCGACGTTGGCCACCAGTGGATTGGACGGCAAGTGGCTGACAAGGGTGACATTGCGTGTGGACAACTCGGCAGCGGCCAAAGAGAGGACGTCGCCCACAACCTTCCGTAGATCCTGCTCGCGTAGATCGAGTTCGACGGGCCGCGAAAAGTCCACCAGCATTTGGACGACGCGGTCCAGTCGGTGTATCTCGGTGTCGATCACTTCCAGGTGCCGGACGGCGGGGGCGCTGGCGTCCCCAAGCTTGTTCTTTAACAGTTCCAGATGAACCACAATCGCATTGATCGGATTCTTCACCTCGTGCCCCACGCCCGACGTGAGCCGTCCGATCGCAGCCATGCGCCGCGAGAGTTCAAGCTCCGACTCAATCGCTTCCGCCGATTCCAGATCGTGGAGCATCACCAGCGCTCCCAGCCCCTGTTTCGTGTTCTCGTCGTGAATAAACTCGAGCGACGCCTGAATGCGCCTCCCGGTTTCGGTGCGAATCTCCTCTTTCGCGAGGCTCGCCCCGGCATCGAATGCTTCGCTGAGAATCTGGCCCAGGATCGTATGCCGATCGAAAATATCGTGCGCGTGGAGGCCGAGAATGTTTTCGCGCGGGACTTCGAGGAACCGCCGCGCCGCCTCAGACACCAGAACCGCGCGCCCATCGCCGGTAAACAGAAGAATGCCGTCCTGAAGATTGCCTAGAATCTGATCGAGATTCTCCTTTAGTGCGGAGAACACCTCTTCCACATTGCGCATGCGTTGGCCGATGCGCTCGATCTTGGTGGAGACCTGGGCGGCCGTGTCCTGGTTGGGTGCTGGTTTCGGTTCGTTGGCGCTTTCGCCCGCTGCGGTCCAGTAGTCGAGTTGACGGCTGATCTTCTCCATCGGCCCCAGCGCGAGATTGCTCAAAAGAAAGGCCGCAAACAAGCGCCGTGAGCAGTGAAAAGGCCATCAACGAGACGGCCTCCGTCCTCCACGGCGCATAGAAGGCCAGCAGCAGCGTGGTCCGCACGCCTACGTGCACGCTGGCAAATGGCGCGCCGTTATTCTCAAGCGGCGCGACGACGTCGTAGACCATCAGGCGGACCAAAGACCTTGGGTAGCAACTGGAGCGAACTGGCATTCAGAAGCTGGCTGTAGTCGGGCCGCACCGGCAGAGGCTTGTCTTCGTTTTCAGGATTGGTGCTAAGCAGCGTGACGGAGTGGCTGTCGCCGATGTTGATGTCGTAGACGGTGAGCGAGTAGCGATTCACTGACTGCACCACCGCCTGCAGTTCCGCATTGTCGCGCACCGCTGTCGGTCATCAGGGCGCGCAACTGGCCGGGGTCGTTCGGGTTCGACGGTCTGATCCCGAAGTCCCGTCTCGAGCGCATTCTGCAACGCAAATCGGATCTGTTCGGCCACCATGTGGTTGGTGTCGTAAGACTGCTGCACTGCGGCGTGCAGCAGTTGGCCCGCGTAGACCAGCGAAACCAGCCCCGCGATTAGAAACACCAGGACCGTGATGGCCAGCACGAGTTGGGTCTTGAGGCGCATGGTTCAGCTGAGTACGTCCTGGCGGGCGCGGCTGTAATCCTTGAGCTTGTTGTGAAGCGTCTTGAGACTCACGCCCAGGATCTCGGCGGCGCGGGTTTTGTTTTGCCCTGTGGCTTCAAGCGTCCGCAGGATGAGCAGCCGTTCAGCCTCATCCACTGTTGTGCCCACGTGCACCCCGATCATGCTGGCGTCTGAAGCCAGCGTGGCCAAAGGTTGCGCCTTCGCGAAGCCGGGGGGCAGGTGGCCGACATCGAGTGGCGCGCCGTCGGGGCAAAGAATTACCGCGCGTTCGATTGTGTTGCGAAGCTCGCGGACATTGCCCGGCCAGTTGTAGCCCATCATGCGGTCGAGCATCGATGGGGCTACTCCTGAAACGCGCCGGTTGTGTTTTTGATTCATCTGGCCCAGCATGGCCTCGGCCATGAATGGCAGGTCCTCCATGTGATCGCGGAGCGGCGGCATATGGATATTGAAGACATTCAACCGGTAATAGAGATCGGCGCGCAGGTGGCCCTCGGCCACGGCGGTGGTCGGGGTCGCGATTGGTAGCCGCAAGCACCCTTACGTCAACATCCTGTTCGGTGCGCGCGCCCAGGCGCCTCAGCTTGCGCTCCTCCAGAACGCGCAGCAGTTTGGCCTGCGTGGCATTAGGCATCTCGCCGACCTCGTCCAGCAGAAGACTGCCTCCGGTAGCGAGTTCGAAGCAGCCTGCGCGCCGATCCACCGCGCCGGTGAACGCGCCTTTCTCGTGCCCGAAGATCTCGCTCTCGATCAGCGTTTCAGGAATGGCTGCGCAGTTTACGCCGACGAAAGGCTTTGCCTTGCGCGGGCTCAGCTCGTGCAAGGTGCGGGCTACAAGTTCCTTTCCTGTTCCGCTCTCGCCGGTGATCAGTACGTGGACGTTCGAGGGCGCGATCTGCTCGATCAATCCGAAGATCTCGCGCATGGCCCTCGAGTTGCCAACCAGCGAACCAAGCACTCCGCTTTCACGCAGCCGGCGCCGCGCCACTTCGAGTTCGATCTCTGTTTCGCGTTGCCGCGTGGCGTTGGCAAGGATGGTGCTGAGACGGGTGGCGTCGACCGGCTTCTGTAGAAAGTCATAAGCGCCCAGCTTCATCGCTTCCACTGCAAGTTGAATCGAGCCCATCGCGGTCAGGACGATGACCGCCAGGTTGTTGCCTGGCCCAGCGCCCTCTTCGCCAAGCTTGGTGAGAAGGCCAATGCCGTCCAGACGCGGCATCTTCAGGTCGGTGACCACGATGGCGGGATCCCAGGCCTGAACCTTCTCCCAGGCTTCAAGTCCGTCGTTCGCGGTCTCGGTGCGATAGCCCCAGCCGGAGATCAACTCGGCCAGGCCCATGAGCGCGTTCGGCTCGTCTTCGGCAATTAGGACCTTTATCGCGTTCTGCATAGAGTTTTCCGATCAATCCTTCAATCTATCTATACTATGCAAACGCGGCGGGACTATGCACCTTGGTTCGGTTGTCCGGCTTTTTCTGTGAGCTCGGCCCAGCGCGCATAAAGGTCGTCGTTTTGCTTCTGTGCGGCATCGAGTTCGAGCAGCGCCTCCTGCAGTGCGGTGGCGTTGGTCGCGATCTCCGGGTGCTCAAGACGGGTGCGCGCAGCGGCAGGCGCTGGTCAGCGGCCTCGACAAGTTGCTCGATCGCGGCAAATTCGCGGGCTTCGAGGTAAGAGAGCTTCTTCTTCGATCCCTGTGCCGGTTCCGCGCTTGCTTGCTGCCCGGGGCTTGATCCATCTGAGTTGCGACGAGATTTGCTCTGCGCCAATCCTTCCTGTTCGAGATTGTCCTGTTCTGCGAGCCAGTCTTCCCACTGCGCATAATCGGCAAAGCGCCCGGTGTGGCCGCGTCCATCGAGGCCCAGCACTGTCGAGGCCACGCGGTTCAGCAGATAGCGGTCATGCGTCACAAGAACCAGTGCGCCGGGAAAGTCGAGCAGATTTTCTTCCAGGATTTCGAGCGTCGGGATATCGAGATCGTTGGTCGGCTCGTCGAGCAGCAGAACATCGGCGGGCTCCAGCATCAGTTTGGCAATCAGGACGCGCGCTCGCTCGCCGCCCGAGAGATTCCGGACAGGTTGATTGAGTTGTTCGCCGGTGAAAAGAAAACGCGCGGCCCAACTGGCGACGTGAACCGTGCGGCCCTGGTAGACCAGGCCGTCGCCTTCCGGCGCAAGCGCGCGCCGCAGCGTGAGGTCTTCGTCGAGCTCGCGCATCTGGCTGAAGTAGACAAGCCGCAGCGCTTCGGCGCGGCGGATGGAGCCGTCGGCAGGCTCGAATTCGCCGCGCAGCAGGCGCAGGAGTGTGGTCTTCCCGCTGCCGTTGGGGCCCACGAGGCCAACCTTCATGCCTGCGGTGAGGATGAAGTTGAGCCCGCTGAAACAGAAGCCGCTTGCTCGCTGTTTCACCTGCCTCGTCACTCCTGGGAACGGCGCAGGCTACGTTGTTGAACTCGACCAGCCGCTTGGTCTTGCGCATGCTGGCTTCAAAGTCGATCCCGGCGGTGCTCACTGATGTGCGCGCGTCCATCGCCGCCAATTGGCCGATCATCGCGTTGGCCGTGTCGATGCGCGCTTTGGACTTCGTGGTTCGCGCCTTGGGGCCGCGGCGCAGCCATTCGATCTCCGTCTTGACGCGATTGCGAAGGCTCTCCTGCTGCCGGCTTTGCGATTCCAGATAGGCCTGCTTCTCTTCAAGAAAGCGGCTGAAGTTCCTTTCACCCGAAAAAGCCCGTCGGCAAAAACGCGATTCAACTCCACGATCTGGCTGGATGTGCTTTCGAGGAAGTAGCGATCGTGGCTGACCGTGACTGCGGCGAATGCGGAGGAGGCAAGCAACTCCTCCAGCCATTCGATGCCGGCCAGGTCGAGGTGATTGGTAGGCTCGTCCAGCAGCATCACTTCGGGATCGCCGACCAGCGCTTCAATAATGGCCAGCCGCTTGCGCCAGCCGCCGGAGAGCGAGGCGGCTTGCGTGGTGAGATCGGCAAAACCTGCGCGCCCAGCCAGCTCGCGCAGCCGGCCTTCGCGCTCGGCTTCGTTCACGTGGGCGGTGCTTGAGCGCGCGTTCAAGCACCTGGCGGATGGTCAGCGCCGGGTGCAAAGCGCGAGTCCTGGGGCACGTACGCAGCGCGCGCCCGCTTGCGCACCGCCAGTTCCCCGGAGTCGGGTTCAACCTGGCCGGCCAGCAGCGCCAGCAAGGTGGATTTGCCGGCGCCGTTGGGGCCGATAAGGCCGATGCGGTCGCCATCCTCGACCGTGAGCGAGATGTTCTTGAACAGAGGCGTCGCGCCAAATTGTTTGGTCACGGATTGTGCGTTGAGGATCGGGGGCATCTCTCTAAGAGTAATTTGCCGTGGCATCCTGAGGTTGATCACAGCCGGGGTTTCCAGGCTAAAGTAGACTGCCGACAGACTCGGCCGGGCGGTAGGCCGGGGTTTTGACCCAGGTATTTGTGGCGTCGTATCAATTGGCCTTCAGGCACTGAGGTATGACGTTCATACTTCTCACCCAGACCAAGCCTTCATTCCTCACCCTCGAAAGCTCGGTTCGATCAGGCGACGAAAACGCCCAATGTAGGGAACTGAGCCTGTACGCTGTGGACTGCTATAGAATGTCGGCTGATGTTCGGAGAACACGCAGCCATGATTAGAATCAATCAGTACTTGTCGAGGACACTCTTGTCGCAAATCTCCACTTTGATTACCGCGGGCGCAATCGCGCTCACCCCAGGCGCCGGCAACACGCAAGCCGCCAAGGCCGCTTTCGGCCCATCCAACCCTTTCTACGCGCCAAGCACCTTGCCTTTTCAGGCGCCGCCCTTCGACAAGATCAAGGACAGCGACTACCAGCCCGCGATCGAGGCCGGGATCGTGCAGAATCTCGAGGAGATTCGCGCCATCGCCGACAACAACGCGGAGCCGACCTTCGAAAACACCATCGTCGCGATGGAAAAGAGCGGGCAGCTTATCAACCGCGTGAATCAGGTCTTCAATGGAGTCACCAGCGCGAACATCAACCCCGTGCTGCAAAAGGTTCAGGACGAGGAAGCGCCCAAGCTGGCCGCGCTGCAGGACGGAATCTATCCTCAACCCAAAGCTCTTTAAGCGCGTGTCGAGAAGATCTACGAACAAAGCGAATTCACTCAATCTCGATGCCGAGTCGCTGCGCCTGGTGGAGTACGACTACCAGGAGTTTGTCCTGGCAGGCGCGCACCTCTCCGATGCCGACAAGGCCGAGTTGAAGAAGCTCAATGAGGAGGAAGCGAATCTCACCACCGCATTCATCTCCAAATTGCTGGCAGCCACCAAGGACGCCGCGTATATCGCGAACAGACAAGGCGGCACTGGCCGGGTTGACGGACGCGGAGTTGGCCGCGGCCGCGGTCGCAGCCAAAGAGCGCAAGGTAAAGGGTTGGGTCATTCCGCTGCAGAACACGACCCAGCAGCCCGATCTGCAATCGCTCTCCAATCGCGACACGCGCCGTGCGCTGTTTCAGAACTCCTGGAGTCGTGCCGAACACGGCGACAAGAACGATACACGCGCCGACATCGCGCGCCTGGCGCAGTTGCGCGCCCGCAAGGCCAAGTTGCTCGGATTTCCGAACTACGCAGCCTGGAAGCTGACCGACCAGATGGCCAAAACCCCCGCGGCGGCGCTCAAGTTCATGGACGCGCTCGTGCCTGCGGCCACCGCCAAGGCCGAGGGCGAGGGCGACGACATCCAGGCCCTCATCGACCGCAGCACGGCGGATTCAAGCTCGAGCCGTGGGACTGGAACTTCTATGCCGAGCAGGTCCGCAAAGCGAAGTTCGATCTCGACGAGTCCCAGACCAAGCCGTACTTCGAATTGAACAACGTGCTCCACAACGGCGTCTTTTACGCCGCGCAAATGCTCTACGGAATCACCTTCAAGCAGCGCTCCGACATCCCGGTCTACAACCCCGACGTGCAGGTGTACGAGGTATTCAACGCCGACGGTAAGCCGCTCGCCCTCTGGTATTGCGACTACTTCAAACGCGACAACAAGAACGGCGGCGCGTGGATGGACGTCTTCGTGGGCCAGTCCAAACTGCTGGATACTTTGCCGGTGGTCTACAACGTTGCCAACTTCGCCAAGCCCGCGGCCGGAGAGCCCGCGCTGATCAGCTTTTCCGATGTGACCACAATGTTCCACGAATTCGGCCACGCTCTCCACGGCATGTTCGCCGACACCACCTACCCCAGCCTCTCCGGAACCGCCGTGCCGCGCGACTTTGTCGAGTTTCCTTCGCAATTCAATGAGCATTGGGCCAGCTATCCGGCCGTCTTCAATAATTATCGCCAAGCACTACAAGACCGGCGAGCCGATGCCCGCTGAACTGGCCGCGAAGATCAAAAAAGCGGCAACCTTCAACCAGGGATACATGCTCACCGAATTGCTGGCCGCGGCGGAGCTGGACATGCAGTGGCACACGCTGGGCCCTGATGCTCCGCTCGAAAATCCCGACGCGTTTGAAACCGCGGCGCTCAACAAAACGCACCTGGCGCTCAGCGCCGTTCCGCCGCGCTACCGCTCCAGCTACTTCATGCACATCTGGGGCAACGGCTATGCCGCCGGATACTACGCATATCTCTGGTGCGAGATGCTCGACGACGATGCCTTCCAGTGGTTCCTAGACAACGGCGGGCTCACGCGCGCCAACGGCGACCGCTTCCGCAAGATGATTCTCTCGCGCGGCAACACCGAAGACCTCGCCAAAGCCTATGCTGCCTGGATAGGCAGCGGAACCGAAACCGGCCCCATGCTCAAGGAGCGCGGCCTGGAGCCTACGCCTACAAAGTAGCAAGCCTCAGGAGTAAAGCGGCATTTGGAGGCGCAATCGCGCAACCGGGCTAAACTGGAACCATGCTGGACTACGAGATCTCTGCTGCGGACGCGGCGGCGCTGCTTAAGAAAAAGGCCGCAAGGCTTATCGACGTGCGCGAGCCGTGGGAGTTTGCCACGGCCAGCGTCGAGGGAAGCCTCCCCATGCCCATGGGAGAGGTGCCTTCCCGCGCTCACCAGGAACTCGATCCGGAGGAACGGCTGCTGGTCGTCTGTCACCACGGAATCCGGTCGATGAACGTCACAGTGTGGCTGCGCAACCAGGGCTTCGAGCAGGCTCAGTCATTGCGCGGAGGCATTGACGCCTGGTCAGTCGAGGTCGATCCGGGGGTCCGCCGCTACTAGTGTCCAAAGCAGTACGTGACTTGAAATTCGCCGTTATCGATGCCTGGATTTACGCTCGCCGTGTCGCCATTCGAAATGTGATGGTAGCGGTACTCTGCGCGAATGGATTTGGTTTTCGAGCGGTAGAGTTCCAACCCCGCGCCAACGTCGAACGTGAAGTTAAAGGAACCTGCGCCGGCAATGGGGATCGTCTGCGAGGAATACATGAATCCCGCGTGGGTCGAGAGCAACGGCTGCACTCTACGCTGCGGAAGAAAGTTGAACTGAAATCCGCCCGGAGACATCGCTTCCCCCACAACCCAGCGGCGGCCCTGGCAAGATATGGTGATGGTTCCGCTGTAAGTCACGCCGTTTACCGGATCGGTATACGCATACGGAGTTGTCACCGTTGCGCAAGAGACGGTGGGGCCGGAGTTATAGTTATAAGTCGACGCCGTCGGATTGGTCTGGTTCTCGAAAAAAATGCTCGTCGGATCGCTCTCAAGCACCACCGGAATTATCTCGCCATCGTACTGCCAGTTCAGGCGGCGGTTGAGCAGAATGCGCCGGCTATACGATGCTCCAATCTCCACCAGCCTGCGGTTTTCTGCCTCGCCCAGCAAAATATGGCTCGAGTCTCCGGAGTAGGCGCCGAAAATTCCAAAGCTGTTTCGTCTGGCAAAGTAGGGGCCTTCCGCGCCCGCCTGAGCATGGCTCTGAGCCACTGTGGCTACCGCCACCACGATCGGAACCAGTAGGCGGAACAGTCGGCGATACCGGGAAATGGCGGGCGCCTGTGCATATTTGCGTTTTGACAAGAGAAGCTCCCTTTATAGCCAGCGGCCCGATTGGCGCTGGAGAGCCTATACTTTTGTGTTGACTGTGAATCCATTGTAAGGGAGCGATCTTATGTCTTCGTCTGCTGTTGACTTTGCACGCCAGAACTATCCCCGTTTTCTCGATGAGTTGAAGGCGCTGCTGCGTATTCCCTCCATTTCCACGCTGCCCGAACACAAGGGCGATTGCCGCCAAGCCGCCGACGTGCTGGCCGCCGAACTCAAGCGCATCGGCATGGAAAATGTGCGCCTGATCGAAACCTCGGGGCACCCGCTCGTCTATGCCGACTGGCTTCATGCCGCTGGTAAGCCGACCGTGTTGGTGTATGGCCATTACGATGTCCAGCCGCCCGATCCGCTCGACGAGTGGCTCTCGCCGCCCTTTGAACCCACCGAGCGCGATGGCAATATCTATGCCCGCGGCGCCGTGGACGACAAAGGCCAGGTCGTGGCGCAGGTGAAGGCGCTGGAATCGCTGCTCGCCGCCACCGGCAAGCTGCCCTTGAATGTGCGCGTGCTGCTCGAGGGCGAGGAAGAAGTAGGAGGGGAGGGAATTGCGAGCTTCGTGGCCTCCAAGCCGCCGGAGCTCAAGGCTGACTTTGCGCTGGTCTCCGACACCGAACTCTTCGCGCCTGGTCTGCCCACCCTGTGCGTCGGCCTGCGCGGCATGATCTACACCGAGCTTGAAGTGCGCAGCGCGCGCAGCGATCTGCACTCCGGCATGTATGGCGGCGCGGCGCCCAACTCCTTCGTCTCGCTGGCGCAGATTCTTGCCAAACTCAAGGACGAGAACGGCCACATTCTCATCCCCGGTTTCTACGACGACATCATTCCCCCCAGCGCCGAAGAGCTTGCGGCGTGGAAGAGCCTTCCCTTCGACGAGGAAGAATACCGCATAAAAGAAGTGGGCTCGAAAAGACTGGTTGGCGAAAAGGGTTACAGCGTGCTGGAACGGACCTGGGCGCGGCCCACGGTCGATGTCCATGGAATGCCCGGCGGCTTTACCGGCGCGGGCGCCAAAACCGTGATTCCCGCCAAAGCGACGGCCAAGGTCTCCATGCGTCTGGTTCCGGGCATGACGCCTGCAAAGGCATTTGCTCTCTACAAGAGCTACGTTGAGAAGATCGCGCCCGACGGCGTCGATGTGGACGTGCGGCTGATTCACTCCGGCGACCCATGCCTGATTCCCGTGAACAATCGCTACATCCAGGCAGCAACGCGAGCGCTGCATGAAGTATGGGGCAAGGACACGGTGTTCATCCGCTCCGGCGGCTCCATCCCTATCGTGGGCGATTTTGATCGTCACCTGGGCCTGCCTAGCGTCATGATGGGCTTCGGCCTGCCCGACGACAACCTGCATGCGCCGAACGAGAAGTTTCACCTGAAGAACTTCTCCCTCGGCATAGAATCGCTGATCCGCTTCCTTGAGGAGGCCGCCAACTGAGCGAGTCGCAAGGTGCAGGGCAGCATCAGGTGGACGCCGCGGGATTTGTCCTCGCCGGCGGACTCTCAAGCCGCATGGGCGCGGACAAGGCGCTGATCGAGTTTCGCGGGCAGCCACTGGTGGCCCATGCGCTTGCCATCCTGCGCGGAGCCGGCCTGGATGCATCCATTGCCGGCGCCCGCTCGGCTCTCGGAGCCTATGCGCCGGTGGTGGAAGACTCCCACCCCGGCCTGGGACCATTGGGAGGCATCTGCGCGGCCTTCGCTTCAACCGCTGCGAGCTGGGCGGTCTTCGTGCCCGTCGATCTGCCCCTGCTGCCTGCTCCGCTCGCCGCATGTCTGCTCAACCATGCGCGGGTTACCGGCAACGCAGTCACCCTCGCATCGCTTGCCGGATTCGTGCAGACTTTTCCTGCCGTGCTTTCCCGCGCCGCGCTGCCGTGGCTCCAATCCGAGCTCGATGCTGGACGCGGTGGCTGTTTTTCTGCATTCAAAGCAGCCGCTGCCGGACTGGGACAGTCGGTCGATGTGATTCCGGTCGAACTCCTGGCCCAGGCCGGGCAGGTTGCCCATCCGCATGGCCTGCCACCCGCGAGCTGGTTTTTCAATGTGAATGCGGCCGACGATTTGCGCCGCGCCGGGGCACTTTTGCAGGGTGGTGTTACCTAGCCCTGATCTGTTCGCGTAAGCTGGATTCATCTTGATGCTTGACTCCTCTTCCAATCCCGAGTTGCCGGATGCCTTCGTCGAAGCCATGGAAAAAGCCGATGCGGGCGCGCCAGGCCGGGAGCCCCAGAAGTCCTCCCAGGCTGACGCCCAGCCGTTCATTTCGTTCAGCCATGTAAACATTTCTTTCGGCGGGCGGCCAGTCCTGGAGGACGTGAGTTTCCAGGTCAATCGGGGCCAGACGCTCTGCATTCTCGGTCGCAGCGGCGTGGGCAAATCCGTCTCTTTGCGCCTGCTGATGGGCTTTCTTGAAGCCGGACTCCGGATCGATTCGCGTCGAGGACGAGGAAATTGTGGGCCTCGACGAAGAGGGAATGAACGCCATCCGCAAGCGCGTCACAATGGTCTTCCAGAACGGCGCGCTCTTTGACTCGATGAGCGTGCGCGAGAATGTTGCCTTTGCCCTGCGCGAGCGCCGGGGACTGGCCGAAGACCAGGTCATTCAGATCGTCGACCGACTGATCGGCATGGTGGGCGCCGAAGATGTGGCGGATAGTTTGCCTGCCAGCCTTTCAACTGGACGAAAGCGCGCCGTGGCCATTGCCCGGGCCCTCGCCGCGCAACCCGACGTGGTCCTCTACGACGAGCCAACCACCATGGTTGACCCCATCATCGCCAAGCGCCTCGGCAATCTCATCCAGAGGCTTAAGAAGCAGCTCGGATTCACCAGCATTGTCGTCACTCATGACATGCGCTTCGCCGAACGGCTCGCCGACACAGTGCTCTTCCTTCACCAGGGGCGCGCAACTTATTTCGGGCCGCTCAGAGGATTCATGACTTCAACCGATCCGAATATCCAGCAGTTTCTCACCCTCGACGAATACGTCCTACCCCTGGCTTAACAGGCCGCGCACACATCCATTCAGCCCGTAGGCCGGATTTTTACCGGCTACCGAAGAGCTTTCATCGTGGAATTGTTTTGAAAGGGCACGGCTTCAGCCGTGCCGTAGGCTGACACCAAGTTTTGAAAGGGCGCGGCTTCAGCCGTGCCGCAAGCCGACACCAAGTTTTGAAAGGGCACGGCTTCAGCCGTGCCGCAAGCCGACACCAAGTTTTGAAAGGGCGCGGCTTCAGCCATGCCGCAAGCCGACACCAAGTTTTGAAAGGGCGCGGCTTCAGCCATGCCATAAGTGCGAAAAAATGATGCGGGCTTTAGCCCCTGAGGGACGCTTTTCGGGATACTCTTTCACGTCCCGGCTTCCTTCTCTGTTCTGTTGAGCCCTCACCGTATTTGCCCGCCGCTGTAAACTGGGAATGTGAAAATCGCATTGGCCCAGATCGATCCGACGGTCGGAGATTTCACTGGAAACCTCAGAAAAATTGTTGCCGCCAGCGAACGCGCCGCCGACCTTGGCGCCCGGCTTGCCGTATTCTCAGAGCTCGCCATCTGCGGCTATCCTCCCGCCGACTTCCTTGAGAAACCAAGCTTTCTGGCCCGCTGCCGTTCGGCCGTGGACGAGCTGGCCGCTGCCACCGCCAGGTTGCCAACCGCGGTCGTGGCTGGCGTTGCGCTGCCGGCAGGCGGCGACACCGGCAAGCAGGCCGTCAATGCCGCTGTTCTTCTCGATGGCGGCCGCCTCTTGCTCGAGCAGCACAAGCGCCTGCTGCCGTTTTACGATGTCTTCGACGAGCAGCGCTACTTTGCCGCCGCGCGCTCGCAGCAAGTGGTGGAACTGGACGGTGTGCGCCTGGCCATTTCCATCTGCGAAGATGCCTGGAACGACAAGAACTTCTGGCCGCGTCGCCTCTACGCGATTGATCCCGTCGAGGAACTCATGCGCCAGCATCCGGCCGTGCACATCAACCTCTCGTCGTCTCCTTTCTGGCACTCCAAGCGCGCGATACGCCGCGAGATGCTCGCCGCCATTGCGCGGCGCGATGGCGTGCCGGTGCTCATGTCCAACCAGGTTGGAGGCGACGACAGCTTGATCTTTGACGGCTCGTCGCTGGCCCTGAATTCACGCGGAGAAGCTCATCGCGCAGGCCGCCTCATTCAAGGAGGATCTTGTTGCTGTGGATCCTTTCAATGCGCCGGTTGTGCAGGACCCCGAGGAGGACGATACCGAGGCCGCGTACCACGCACTGGTGATGGGGACGCGCGATTACGTGCGAAAATGCGGCTTCATCAGGGCGCTCGTAGGCTTGAGCGGCGGCATCGATTCCGCGCTCGTTGCGGCCATCGCCAAAGACGCGCTCGGCGCGGAAAATGTCGTCGCCGTTGGAATGCCCAGCCCTTACTCGTCCGCAGGGTCCATCGACGATAGCCGGAAGTTGGCCGCCAACCTCGGCATCCGTTTTGAAGTCATCGCCATCAGCGGGCTTTTTCAGGAATTCACCCATGCCCTCGAGCCGCAATTCGCGGGGATGAAGCCGGATACTACCGAGGAGAATATCCAGTCGCGGATTCGCGGCACGCTCCTGATGGCGCTCTCCAACAAGTTTTCTGCGCTGGTGCTTACCACAGGGAACAAGTCGGAGATGGCCGTGGGCTATTGCACGCTCTATGGCGACATGGTAGGCGCGCTGGCCGTCATCGGAGACCTGGTAAAGACGCGTGTCTACGCGGTGTGCCGCTGGCTGAACCGCAACGGTGAACTCATCCCGGCTCCAATCCTGGAAAAGCCGCCTTCCGCGGAGTTGCGCCCGGACCAGAAGGATACCGACTCGCTGCCGCCCTACGACGTGCTGGACCCGATTCTGGAAGCCTATGTCGAGCGCTACGAGACCCCCGAGCGCATCTGCCGAAGCAAACGGATTTCCGCTGCCGCTCGTCCAACATGTGGTGCGCCTCGTTGAGCGCTCCGAATACAAGCGCCAGCAGGCCGCCCCGGTCCTCAAGGTCACGCCCAAGTCGTTTGGCATGGGCCGCAGATTCCCGATCGCCGTCAAGGTTGAGGTTTGACAAGATGGCCGCCCAGGGTTGAGGTATAAGCTAAAATCTAGCAAGAGTTCCGCGAAATAAGGAGAAACAGCTTGATCCGTCCGTCCGTCGATTATCTCTGGCGCCGTTGCGCTGGTTATGTTGTCGCTGCCCATGATTCACTCGTCTGCGCAGACCCAGGTTCCAGCCGCGCCCGCGCAAACTCCTTCTGCGCCCGCTCCCGCTGCCGCGCCGGTCTTTCCCAAGCCCGATCCCGCAAATTTTACCGCTTCCTCGCCCACCAAGGAGACGATCGACGACTTCCTCCGCGTCAGTTGGGGCTATGACGATTCCCGCATTTGGCAGGTGCAGGCCATCCTCAAGACGCCCATCGACGGAATCACGAAGGTGATCGTTTTCGAAGGCGACAAGACCGGCAAGGAAAAGCCCGGCGCGTTGCAGTTCTTCGTCCTCCCCGACGGCAAACACATCATCACGGGCGACCAGATTGTCTCCTTCGGTGACCATCCGTTTGCCGATTTTCGCTCCCAGTTGCAGGCCCAGGCCAATGGTCCCTATCGGGGCGCGGCCGCCAAAGATCTGGAACTCGTCGAGTTTGCGGATTTCCAGTGCCCTCATTGCAAGGAGGCCCAGGCCAACATGGACAAGCTGGCCGTGGATTTCCCCAAGGCCCGCATCGTCTTTGAAAACGATCCGATTGCCTCAATCCATCCTCAATCGGTAACGGCGGCCTCCTATGGCGTGTGCGTCGCGAATCTGGCCGGAAGCACGGCGTTCTTCCAATTCGCTTCCGCGGTATTCGATGGTCAGGATGGGCTGGCGACGGCCGACGGAGCCACGCTGACCCTGAACAGTGCCGCCACCAAGGCCGGACTCGATCCGGCAAAGGTTGCCGCCTGCGCCGCAACACCGGAGACCAGGGCATCCGTGGACAACTCCGTCAAACTGGCCTCCGATCTCAGTATTGGTCAGGTGCCAACCCTGGTGATCAACGGCCGCCAGGTTCCCGCAAATGCTCCGTACGATACGTTGAAGAAAATCATCGAGTATCAGGCCAAGCTGGACGGCGTGACCCTGTAGTACCGTGACCGCATGATCGTGTAATGCCAGGAATGTAACGCCGGCCTCCCGGCAGGCTGTAGCGCGGACGTCCACGTCCGCGCTCGTTCCCTAGATCGTCTTACTGCGCAGTTACTCCCCGCTCCACCCGCATCATTGGGGAGTGGCCGCTGGCCTGGGTGCCGCGAACCACGTGCGGTGTGATGATGATCAGCAGCGTAGCGTAATTCTTCTGGACATCCTTATCGGTCAAATTGTTCAGCCCTGGAATCTCGCTCAGTCCCGGAGTTCCGCTGATGTTGCGGCTCTCGGATTTATCCAGTTCACTCGCCACCACTGCCGCCGAGCCTTCCTTGATCGTGACAACCCCGGAATACGTCCGGCTGTTGAGAATCGGATTGCCGTTGATGCTAGCTCCGGCGAGCGCTGTGATCTTCATGTCGATGGTCAGCGCGACATCGTTGTTGCGCATCACGTTCGCGGTTGTCTTCAGGTCCAGGCCCAGGTCCTGATACTCGACCTGCGGCACCGACGGCACCGCGCCCTGGAGCGAGGCAAGAATCGAAGACAGGCTCCCCGAGGCTCCCGCGCCCGTCAGCCCCGGAATGTTGGGTACGCTCGCTGACAGGCTCGAGAACGAAGAAGTCTGGATCGGGTAACGCTCGCCCTCCTTCAGCGTCCCAGGTTCGCCGTCGCCCAGGCGCAACTGAATCTGGTCCAACTCGCGCGAGTCGGAGGAGTTCAGATTGAAGTTTGCCGTCGCCCCGCCCGGAGATAACGCGGATTGCGTGAGTCCGCCGCCAAACAGCGCGATCCCATTTGAGAACAGGGAACTGGACACTTGGCCCGACGCCAGCAGAATGCCCAGGATGGCCAGGGTGTCGCCGGGTGCGGCCAGGCCCGAAGAGATAATCTGCTGAACCAGGCTCTGGTTCGCATTCAGGATGGACTGCTCCTCGGCATATACGTTGAACGCTGAGAAGGTCTGCGGCGGCGTCACTCCGGTGTTGCGTCCGCTCGTGTGAGCGACTTGAATAAGGCGTATATCGAGCAGTACCTGGCTGTGCCCGTCGACCAGTTCGCGAACCGTCGAGTTGAACGCTTCCATCGTCTCCATTGGCGCGCGGATCGTGATCGTGCCGGCCGAAGGCGTCAGTTGCGCTTGCTGAATATTGAAGACCTGCTTGGCGACGTTGCTTACCTCGGTCATCTCATCGGCTTTCAGGCCGGGGAGATAGATGGTCTCCATCTCCTGGCGCGAAAACTGTTGACGGTTCGCCCGCGTGTCACGCGCCACCAGTACCCGGTGAGCATCGAGAGGGACATAAAAGCAGTTCGTGACCAGGTCAAGTGCTCGCGTAGCCTCTTCGAAAGTCGCGTTGTCGATATCCAGCCGGACTCGCGTAGTCTGCACGCTGTCGTCTGTCGTGGCGTCGATGCCATAGGCCTTGAATACCTGCACCGTAATCTGGCGTTCGTCGGCGTGGAGGTGAAAGCTGTGTGGCTCCGGTGCCGGCGCAAGCAGCGGTGCTTCGCCGGCTTTGTCTGCCGCCTGCTCGTAGAGCGGCTTGGTCCGCATGCGAGCGGCGTCGTCGCCCAGTTCGAAAAGGTGCTGCGTGGCTTCAACGTTTCTCGGGTCCAACTCCAGCGCCCGGGCAAGTGAGGCGCGTGCCGCCGCCGCATCGCCGCGCAGGCGCGCTTTGGCCGCGGCCTGAATCATTGCTGTCACCACGTGGCTGCGCGCAACATCGGCCGCGAGCCGGTAGTTTTCATTCGTGGGGTCGAGCCTTGCTGCCCGCTCATAATCGTGCAAAGCTTCTTCAAAGCGCTCGTCCATGAAGAGCTTGCTGGCGCCAAGGTAAAGCCTGGCCGCGCGACGCCGATCGCTATCGCGAGGCTGCTGGTCTTGAGTTGCTTCACTGGCCGCAGTTTGGCCGATCGGCTCGCTCTTCGGCGTTGTCGAGTTCTGTGGCTCGGTCAGGCTCTGAGCTTGCCCAACAATCGTGGCGATCCCAAGCAGCGCCGCTGCAAATGAGCGGAAAAGAAGCACGGATGTGGCCGCGGAGAAAGTTCTCAAAGGCCTTGTGTCATTTCTCAAGTGCTCTGTGTCATTTCTCAAATGCTTTGCGTCAGTTCTCAAGTGCTTTGTGTCAGTCGTCCACCGTCGTCGCCGACCCACTAGGGGATGAAACTTCGGGAGCCCCATCCATCGAGCGTCTTTTGCTCGATGGGTGGGAGACCCAAAATCCCAACCGCCTGCCATCGGGTCCCTCCATCTCCCTTGCTGTTTCTTTTTGGGGCACGACTTCAGTCGTGCCGCAAGTTGCCCAAAATGCAGAAGGGCTTTAGCCCCTGCGAAAAAACTTATCCGGGCGGCAGGCCGGGGTTTCCGCCCCGGTATAAGGGGTAGCGAACTGGTGGGGCATTCACTGGCTGCGGAAAAACTCAATCCAGCCGAGAACTTCAAGGGCTTTGTGTCAGGGCACGACTTCAGTCGTGCCGCAAGTTGCCCAAAATGCAGAAGGGCTTTAGCCCCTGAGGGACGCGATTCGCGATCTTTACTCAGAATCAAGCCCTTTTCCGCGGCCCCTTCAGGCCCGGACGTATGTCTCTCAGGCCTCTCGCGCAGATCCAGCCCTTTTTCCGCCTGGGCTTTACACTTCTTGGAGCCCAGCCCGGTCACGATGCAGTCCGCGTCAGCGTCAGCGCCAGCAGGTCGGCCAGCGACGAAGCGCATACCTCCGGCTGAAATTTCTTCAACTCATCGAAGCTGTAATTGCCCGTCGCGACGGCAATCACGGAAAGAAAATTGGCCCGCGCCGCCTCGATGTCGCGCGGCGTGTCGCCGACCACGCACACTGAGGCATCCCTGCCTGCCAGTTCTCGCGCTTTCATCGCGGCCTGGCCGATCAATTCCGGTCGGATCGAAAAGTGATCGCTGAAGCCGCCGAAGCGGAACCACTCGCGCAATCCGGCCTGTTCGATCTTGACCCACCCGATGGCTTCGAGGTTGCCGCTTGCCACGCCCAGCAGCGCGCCCTTCCCAGCCAGGTAATTCAACGCTTTTTCCACGCCGGGCATGCGGATCAGGTCCAGCTCGTTGCGCTGCTCTGCAACCGCATTGCGCATGGCCTCCAGAATGGCCTCGGTGCGCCGTTCCATCACCTGTGCGGGAATGCCCGCCTGCTGGCAGGCCTCGCGCAGAATGGCGGTGTCGGTGCTGCCGTGAAGCAGAATGCCCGCCAACGTGATCTCAAATCCCGTCACTCGCTGAACGCTCGAGGCGAAAGAGTTGAAGTGAACGCGGTCGCGGCTGCGCAGCAACGTCCCGTCGATGTCGAATAAATACGCGTCCTGCCCATCCCAGGCAAAACCTGGCTCGATGGCTACGCGAGCTTCCCGGCTAGGCGGAGTTTTCAGCATGTCTGATTGCACTATCTCTGGTGGCAGTGCGCTGTCCGCCCCGGCTCGATCCTCGTCCTTAGCGATATCCCTGGCGGAAGGCGCTAAATACTGGACGTTCGCTGCGCGGCGGACGCTTGAGCCCGGTGCGGACTTCGGCTAGTTCCAGCCCCAGTTCCGCCATGGCGCGGCTCAGAGTATTGCGGTGCATTCCAAGCTCCTCGGCCGCCTTGCACTGGTTTCCCCTGTGCTTCAACAGCACTTCGCGCAAGTATTGTCTCTTGAATTCGCGCACGGCCTCCTCGTAGGGAATGCCGCTCGAGTGCATTTGCGTTACCAGGCTGTCCAGTTCTCGTTTCACGTCCACCTCTTGGTTCCTTATTTCCTGGATCTGATCTATTGCGCCTCGCCATCGTTTATATCAAACTTAGCTGGCTGGCGGATGCATCCATTCCGGCGCATTTTGTTCCACAGTCATCAAACCGTGGCGCACACGGTCCGCAAGTTCAGCGGGGCTCACGCGCATGCCAAGGTGACAGGCCCCGAAAAATAATTTTGGCAGCTTGGCTTCCGAAAGAAATTGGGCCTTTGGAAAGAAAGCCACAATCACCAGGACGGTGAGCGTAATCAGCAGCGCGCCCTGCAGAAACCCGAAGACTCCACCGGCAAGTCTGTCCAGGCAGCCCAATCCAATGCGGTGAACTGTCTTGGAAACGATGCCGCCAACAATATTCGCAATCGCCATCACCACTAACGCGATCATCAGGAACCCGATCGCGTCGGCGATCGTTTCAAGGCGCACAAAAGGCACCAGCAGAGTGGCCACCCGGCCATAGTTCCACGCGCCCAGCACCAGGCCGAAGAACAGCCCGCAAAGCGAGCATAGGGAGCGAAAGAAACCCTGCGAGAGGCCTCCAATCACCGAGCCCGCCAGTACAATTACGATGGCCCAATCGACCCACGTCATGTTGCGCTGCAACTTTCTCTTACAAACTCGGTTCCCGCCCCGTCAGCCTGCGGAATGCCTCGAGATACTTGCCTTGCGTCCGCTCAACGACTTCCTCAGGCAGCCCCGGCGCGGGAGCCTGCTTGTTCCAATGGATTGACTCAAGATAGTCGCGTACGTACTGCTTGTCGAAGGAAGCCTGCGCGCCTCCCGGCTTCCACGCCGATCCTTCCCAGAAACGCGAGGAGTCCGGCGTCAATACCTCATCGGCCAGAATAATGCCTTCCGCGGTTCTGCCAAACTCGAATTTTGTGTCCGCCAGAATCAGGCCGCAGTCAGCAGCATGCTTGTGCGCTTTGCCGTAGAGTCCGAGCGTCAGCCGGCGGAGCTCCGTCGCATCCTCTTTGCCCAGCAGCGCCTCCGTTTTGCTGAATGAAATGTTTTCATCGTGAGCGCCGTCCTGGCTCTTTGTGGCGGGTGTAAATACCGGCCCCGGCAGTCGCGATCCCTCTAGCAATCCGCCCGGCAGCGCGATGCCGCAAATGGTGCCGGTGGCCTTGTACTCCTTCCAGCCTGAACCGGCCAGGTAGCCGCGCGCGACACACTCCACGGGAAACATGTTCGCGCGCCTCACCAGCATCGAGCGGCCTTCCAGTTGATCTGCATAAGGCTGAAGAGCTTCAGGAAACTCACTCACCTGCGCGCTGATCAGGTGATTGGGCGCCACATCCTTCAGCAGCTCGAACCAGAACAGCGAGATCTGCGTGAGGATCTTTCCTTTGCCCGGAATCCCGGTGCCGAGCACATGATCAAACGCTGAGATGCGGTCCGTAGCTACTAACAGCAGCGCGTCGCCGGTTGCGTAGAGATCGCGCACCTTGCCCCGTCCAACAAGGGGCAACGTGCCAAGATTCGTGGTGACAAGTGCGGTCACAGGAGGGTCCTTATCTTGCAGGGACTGAATCTCCGATTGTCGAGCGATTGGACGGCTTTGTCAATGCACCGGAAGAGCGCCGGTTTTGGGGTCAAAATGCGGCGTTCTTTTGGCAACATCAGGCAGGGGCTGGTTCCGCTATGTCACCGGAAATCACTGGTTCTGGAACCGCACAGACTAGTGTGACGGCCGTCACGGACCGGCCTTCTGACTTGGGAGACACTTCGATTGTCAACATGGTTCAGAGAGTGAGTAAGAAAACTCTCTTAGAGCCGGGCGACACGAGGCAGCAGTGGAAAGGGGAAGCCGCTACTAGCTTCGTTTAAGCAGGGATCACCAGTAGCCGCATGCTACCGACCTCCAGCGTCGGCTACTGGCCCCGATTTTATCTTGTTCTTATACAAGGCCTCCGAAGAGACGTTATCCTTCGGGGGCATTTTATTGCCCGAAATCCCTTCCCTCGTATCTCGGGAACCAAAAAGACCGCGCTGGAAACCCATTCGGGCGGTATGCCCGGGTTCCAACCCCGGCACCAGAAGCACTCAACTGATTGGCCTTCCCAGGCTGCGAAAAAACGCAAATTGCGGCACCGTTTTGAAAGGGCACGACTTCACAGGCTGCGGAAAAACTTTCGTGGAGTCTGGAAAAGTGTCAGGGCACGACTTCAGTCGTGCCGCAAATGCAATCAATTCATGCCGGGCTTTAGCCCCTGCGATATGCACCCGCACGGCTTCGTGCGAAAATCAAGGTCGTTTTCCGCAGCCTCTTCAGTCGTGCCGCAAACGCCCCAAAACCAGCGAGGGCTTTAGCCCCCGCGGTGAGCTTCTCGGGCCTCTCGAACAAACCCAGGTTGTCTTTCCGCAGACTAAAAAATCACACTTTCATCTCGTGTACTTTTGCGGTCGCGCGACTCCCGCCCCGCTTCCAACAGATCTCCGCTTCAGCCGGCCCTACGCCGTGGCCCGCTGTTGTTCCCGTCCGCCCAGCCGCACGCTGATAATCTTCGAGACCCCAGGCTCCTGCATCGTCACGCCGTAGATCATGTCCGCCGACTGCATCATACGCTTGGAGTGAGTGACCAGCAGGAACTGGGTCTCCTTGCTCAGCGAGTGCAGCAGATCGGCGAGCCGCCCCACGTTGGTTTCGTCCAGCGCCGCATCGACTTCGTCGAGTACGCAAAACGGGCTGGGCTGGAATTCAAAGATGCCCACCAGCAGCGCCAGCGCCGTCAGCGCCTTCTCGCCGCCCGAGAGCAGCAGCACGTTCTGGAGCTTTTTGCCCGGCGGCGAAGCCACAATCTCAAGCCCGCTCTCGTCTTGATTCTCCACGTCAGTAAGACGCAGGAAGGCCTGCCCTCCATGGAAAAGCCTCGTAAACACCTGGGCGAAGTTCTCATTGATCTTCGTAAAGGCCTCATCGAACTTGGTGCGCGTAATCTGGTCGATCTCCTTGATAGTCTCCTGCGTGTTTTCAATCGACTCGATCAGGTCCTTGCGTTGCGTATCGAGGAACCCATGACGCTCTGCCGTTTCCTTGTACTCATCGAGAGCCATCATATTCACCGGGCCCATCTGCTCGATGCGTTGCTTGAGCCCGCGGCAGGTCTCCTCCTCGGCAACCAGCTCCTCGTCGAGAAGCCGGATCAGCTCCGTATCTTCCCGCAAAACCTGCGCCTCGACATTCACCTCAGCCAGGCAGCTCGCCTCAAGGTACTCAAGATCGGAGTGCAGCTTGGCCAATTCGCTCGAGCGTCCGGCGCGATTCTCGCGAAGTTGATCGAGCGCCGCGCGGCCGGTCTTGAGCCCGGTCTCCATCTCCGCCAGTTGCTGGCGCAGCGCCTTTGACCTCTCCGCGATCGTCTGCATGAGCGCCAGTGCCTCGGCGCGCGCAGCGGTCAGCTCCTCTTGCCGCTCGGCCAACTCAGCGCTCTCGGCAATGCGTTGCTCCCGTTCCGTTGTCGCCGCGGCCCGCTGTTGTTCAATCGCATGCACCCGCCGCTCAAGGTCGGCATGGAGCCGGTCGATGCGCTGAAAAGCCGCTTCAGCGCCGCGCCGCCGCTCTTCAAGCCCAGCCAGCTCCGCCGTCACTTGCGCCGCTTCCTGCTGCAGGCCTTCGCGCTTCTCGCGCATCAGCGCAAGCTGCCCCTGCAACTCATCCAAACCCGACTCGGCCTGCGCATGCTCGCCCTCAAGCCGCGTTGCTTCTTCGCGCTGGTGGGCGATCGACTGCCGTTTGCCCTCGCAGGCTTCCGTGTTGCGCGCAGCCTGTGCAGTCCAATCCTGCAGCCTCCGCTCGATGCGCTGTGTCTCACTCTCCATCTGCTTGAGAGCCGCGCCCAGGTTGGCCGTGTCGGTCTCGGCAATGCGCCTCTGCTCGCTCAGCGCCTCCAGTTGCGCCGTCAATTCTTCAATCGTCCTCAGCAGGACCGCCGCTTCGGTCTCGGCCTGCGCCAGGCTCGTCTCGAGGATGGCCAGCCTGCCTTCGGCCTCGCGCAACTCGCGCTTCAGCGCCAGTGGCCCTTCGCTGGCCGGCTTGCCTCCCGTCACCGTCGAGTTGTGGAAGCACTCGCCCTCCGGCGTAAGAAAATAGGCATGCGCGTAGCGTGAGGTCAGCCGCAAAGCTTCGGGAGTATTCTCCACCAGGTAGCTGTGCTTCAGCTTGGGCAGAATCGATTCAAGTGTCCGCCCAAACCCGTTCAGCACCTTGATCGCATCTCTCAGTGGCATCAATCCAGGCTCGTGGACCGCCCCCGCGCCCTCATCGAAGAGCACCCCTTGCGCATCGGAGTGAATCAGGAAAGTAGCCCGCCCATCGCCCGTCTTGAGTAGCCGCACTCCCTCTTCTGCCGCGCCCCAGCTTTCCACCACAACATAATTCAATTCCTCGCGCAGAAACTCATCCACCACGCCCTCGTGCTCACCGCTCACTTCGAGGAAGTCCGCCAGCGTGCCCACCGGTGAGCCGCCCTGTCCCAGTGCGCCCGGCTTCAGCAGCTTGCGCACGGAGTCGGTCGAGTAGCTGTGGTTGCGAATCAATGACTCGAGTGAGTCGCGTCTGCCCGCGACCGTGGCCAACTCGCCGCGCAACTGGTTGGCGCGCGCCCGCTGCGTGCTCTCCTCGCCTCGCTTCGTCTGCAAACTCTCGCGCAGCCCGGCGATCTCGCCTTCCAAACGCTTCAGCGCGTCCGCCGCCGATTCGAACCTCAAGTGCGCCTGCCCGCTTTCAACTCCAAGTGTCTCCTGCTCGTTGCGCGCCTGGCCTATCTCCGCGTGCAGCCGCTCCGCCTCGCGTTCCAGTGCGGCAAGGCTCTCCTCGCCCTGCGACGTATGGTTGCGCGCATTGCCTGCCAGCGTGAGCAAATGCATCGCATGACGGCGCCCGCTCTCCAGTTGCCGCTCGGCGTTAAACACTTCTTCCGCAGCGATGCGCGCTTCCTGCTGTCGCGCCTCAACCTTTTGCCGAAACTCCCGTGCCTCTCCGGCGGCCGACTCAAGAAAACTGTGCTGCTGCGCGCGCTCCTCCGCAATCCCGCCCAACTGCGTCCGCGTCTGTTCCAGCTCCGCTCCGGCAGCGGCGATGCGCGTCTCCAATTCGGCTACGCGCTCCGTATTGCTGCGCTCGCGTGCCGTCGCGCGTTCAAGCTCCACAGCAGATTCGTTGGCGCGTTCCTGTGCCTCGCGGCCTTCGCGATCCAGCGCATAGCCTTGCTCGGTAAGCGAGTGTTGACTGGCCTCCTGCGCTGCAATCGCCTCCACCGCTTCATTCACGTGCCCGGTAAGCGAAGCAATCTCCTGCTCCAGGCGAGCCTGGTCGGCGTCCATCAGCGCCATGCGGCTTGAGAGCACCACGCGCAGTCGTCCCCGCAATTCGTCCCGCACCGCGGCAAACCGCTCCGCCTTGGCCGCCTGGCGTTTCAACGAGTTCATCTGCCGCGTCACTTCTTCAAATATGTCGTCTACCCGCGCAAGATTCTGCCGCGCGCTCTCCAGCCGCAACTCCGCCAGCCGCTTCTTGGTCTTGAACCGCGTAATCCCCGCCGCCTCTTCGATGATCGCGCGCCGATCGTGGGGCTTCGAGCTCAGCAGTTGTCCAATGCGTTCCTGGCCGATGATCGCGTAGCTCTCCGGCCCCAATCCCGTCCCCATAAAGATGTCCTGAATGTCGCGCAACCGGCACAGCTTGCCGTTCAGCAGGTATTCGCTCTCTCCGGTCCGGAACAGCCGCCGCGTGATAACGATCTCGCCTTTCTGAGGCGTCCGCTGAAAACGGCGGCGGCGAATCTTCAATACCACGGCCTGCGGGCCTTCCGTGCCAGTGCGTGTCTCCTCTTGCTCGTCTTCATCCACAACCTGCCCCGGCTGCTCGTTGGCGATAATCTCCTCAGCCTCGGCCGCTCGCCGCCGCCGCACTTCGTTTTCGTCCCAGTCAGCGGGTCCGTCGTGCTCGACCACCACCTCCGGCTCCACCGCCACAGGCCCTTCGTAGGACTCCGGATCGACCATCGTCAGCGTGACCTCAGCCATGCCCAGCGCTTTACGCTCGCGCGTTCCGGCAAAAATCACGTCCTGCATATTTGTGCCGCGCAGGCTCTTGGCGCTCTGCTCGCCCAGCACCCAGCTAACCCCGTCCAGGATGTTCGACTTCCCGCATCCATTTGGCCCCACCACCACGGCAATCCCCGTTCCCGGCACGGTCAGTTCCGTGCGGTCGCAAAAACTCTTGAAGCCGAGGATGTGGATCTTCTTTAATTTCAGCATTTCTACTCCGGAATTTAGGGCCTCAGATGCAGGTACGTTTTATTGGACGGCAGCCAATCTCGTGCGCCGCTCGCAAGGAATCAAAGTTACTACCCGATTACAGACTCTACGGACCATAAGAGACAGGGTCAACGCCGGGGGAGGGGGTTTTTGTGGATAAGGCAGGCCGGAATTCCCGTTCTTGGAAAATCCTAAGAACTCAGCCCAAAATAGGCTTTTTCTAAGAATAATTACCCCCGTTTTGCACAGACATAACCGCATTCGCACTTAGGTCACTGCGCGAATTGACTCATCACCCACGCACGCGATCCGCCTTCGTCTCCCGTCTCTTAAGATCCTTTCACACTTGCTGCCCTGCGGTTTGCCTGACTCGAGTTTTGTCGTCACCCAAGGCACTCCTCAAACGCACACTCAATCCCCCTGTCGAGCGCCCGCATCGCCCGCGGCAGCCTGATCCCCATCCCGGCTCCCCAGGTCAATTGTCTTATCATTGGCTTGAGGCACCGTCATTGTAGAAACAATTGATTTTCCCGATGGACGCGGTGAGACTGGTTTCAGCGGGTGGTCCGGTCCCCGAGGAACACCCGGCCGCAAGCGAACCGCAATGCTTATGTCCAAACCATGGTGCTGGGAGTCGAATCGCGGCCCGGCTCGAAACCCAAGCGACATTCACTCATACATCAAGGAGATGCGCCCATGTCCGACCCCATGACCCCGGCTGCCGGTGCTCCGGCGGAGAAAACAGCGTCAGACGAATCGAAGTGTCCCTTCTCGAACGGCGCCATGAAGCACACAGTCTCTGGAGCCCCAACCAATGCTGACTGGTGGCCCAATCAACTCAACCTGAAAATCCTGCACCAGCACTCGCCGCAGGCCAATCCCATGGGCGGGGCGTTCAACTACGCTGCGGAGTTCAAGACCCTCGACCTCAACGCCGTCATCAAGGACCTCCATGCCCTGATGACCACCTCGCAGGACTGGTGGCCTGCCGACTACGGCCACTATGGGCCGTTCTTCATCCGCATGGCGTGGCATAGCGCAGGCACCTATCGCATCGCCGATGGTCGCGGCGGCGGCGGCTCCGGAGCCCAGCGATTTGCCCCCCTAAACAGTTGGCCGGACAATGTGAGCCTCGACAAGGCGCGTCGCTTGATCTGGCCCATTAAGCAGAAATATGGCTGCAAACTCTCCTGGGCCGACCTGATCATTCTCGCCGGAAACGTGGCTCTGGATTCGATGGGACTCAAGACCTTCGGTTTCGGCGGCGGACGTCCGGATATCTGGGAGCCGGAAGAAGACATCTATTGGGGGTCGGAGGGCAAGTGGCTGGCCGACGAGCGCTACACCGGCGATCGTCAGCTCGAGAACCCCCTCGGTGCCGTTCAAATGGGACTTATCTACGTCAATCCTGAGGGCCCCAACGGCAAGCCGGACCCGGTTGCCGCGGCCATCGATATTCGGGAAACTTTCGCGCGCATGGCGATGAATGACGAAGAAACCGTTGCCCTCATCGCCGGCGGACACACCTTCGGCAAAGCCCACGGCGCCGCGGATCCCCTCAAGTATGTCGGCCCCGAACCCGAAGCTGCCGATATCGAAGAGCAGGGCCTCGGCTGGAAAGGCAGCTTTGGTAGCGGCAAAGGCGCTGACACCATCGGCAGCGGGCTCGAGGGCGCATGGACCGCCAACCCGGTCAAGTGGGACAACGACTATCTCGAAAACCTCTTCAAGTATGAGTGGCAGCTTACGAAGAGTCCCGCCGGCGCCCAGCAATGGGTACCGAAAAACGGAGCCGGGGCGGCTACCGTGCCCGATGCTCACGACCCCAAAAAGAAGCACGCACCCATCATGTTCACCACCGACCTCTCCCTGCGCGTGGACCCGGTCTACGAGAAAATATCGAGGAGATATCTCGATCATCCGCAGGAGTTCGCTGACGCCTTCTCCAAGGCCTGGTTCAAGCTCACCCACCGCGACATGGGGCCCATCTCGCGCTATCTCGGCCCGCTCGTTCCCAGGCAGCCGCTGCTCTGGCAGGATCCAGTTCCAGCGGTGGATCATATCTTGATCAACGAGAAAGATATTGCTGCCCTGAAGTCTAAAATCCTCGCGTCCGGGCTCTCCATCTCCCAACTCGTCACAACGGCCTGGGCATCGGCTTCAACCTTCCGCGGCACCGACAAGCGCGGCGGCGCAAACGGTGCGCGCATCCGCCTGGCTCCACAAAATGGCTGGGAAGTCAACCAGCCTGCAGAACTGGCCAAGGTCCTTCCCAAGCTGGAAGCGATCCAGAAGGAATTCAACTCTGCGCAGTCGGGCGGCAAGCGGGTCTCGCTGGCCGATCTGATCGTTCTCGCCGGTTCCGCGGCCGTCGAAGCCGCTGCCAAAAAGGCCGGCTACGACGTAGAGGTTCCCTTCTCGCCCGGCCGCACCGATGCCACGCAGGAGCAGACCGATGTGGAGTCCTTTGCGGTGTTGCAGCCAATCTCCGACGGCTTCCGCAATTACGTTCGGAAAGGCCAGGAGGAAATCGCGGCCGAGTTGCTCGTCGATCGGGCGAATCTGCTCACGCTCACCGCTCCCGAGATGACCGTTCTAATCGGCGGCCTGCGCGCCCTGAATGCAAACTACGGGCAGTCCAAACATGGAGTATTTACGAATCGTCCCGGAACGTTGACCAACGACTTCTTCGTCAATCTCCTCGACATGAACACGAAGTGGCAGAGGTCCGCCGCCGATAAAGGCGTATTGGAAGGGCGCGATCGTTCGACCGGCGATCTGAAGTGGACTGGCACCGTGGTTGATCTCGTCTTTGGTTCGAACGCCCAGCTCCGAGCCCTTGCCGAAGTCTATGCAAGCTCGGATGGCCAGCAGGCGTTCATGCGTGACTTTGCGGCAGCCTGGAGCAAAGTGATGAACCTCGATCGCTTCGACCTCAACTAATCTCGACCGATCCATCTGCATCCCAACCAACAACGAAGGGCGCGCCATCAAGCGCGCCCTTCCTTCTCTACTCCGAGATCCGTTCCGCATTGACGAATCTGCCGTCATCGAAACAAGCAGACGCTGGCAGCAGCATTCATAAGCTGAAAGCTAAAACTGGTTGCATAAATCCGGTTTTGAAAGGGCACGACTTTAGTCGTGCCGCAAAAGGCGCATGAATAGCGGGCTTTAGCCCCTGAGGGATGCTTCATGATGGCTGCAAGCCATTTATGCAACCAGCTGTAGAAGCGAAAAGCTGTCGTCTAAAACCCGTTTCCGTTCACCAGCACAGCGCGGTACCGTACCTTGTTCTTCTTCACCTTCTCGATGGCTTCGTTCGCCTTGCCCATCGGGAACAGCTCTGTCGTCGCCTTCACTCCGTGACGCGCTGCCACATCCAGCATCTCGCGCAGCAGGTAGGGGCTGCCGGCCGGGCTTCCGCTCACCGCCCGCTGCCCGGATATAAGCGGAAAAGCATGCAAGCTCACAGCCGATGGCGGCACGCCAACAAAGCAAAGCGTTCCTGTAGGCCGCAGCGCCTGAATGTATATTCCCCAATCCTGATCCGCGTTGGCGGTAGTCAAAATAAAGTCGAGACTGCCGGCCACATCCTTCAGTGCCTTCGATTCGCGGCTGTTCACAAAGTTGTGCGCGCCCATCGCGCGAGCTTCGCTCTCCTTGCCGGCCGAAGTCGAGAACGCCGTTACCTCCGCGCCGAAAACCCGTGCGAACTGAACAGCGATGTGTCCCAGCCCGCCGATGCCCACAATGCCGACCCGTGACGACGGATTGACGCCATGCGTGCGCATCGGGTTATACACGGTAATACCGCCGCAAAGCAGCGGAGCCGCATGTTCGCTGCCCAGCGCGTCGGGGATCGGAATCACAAACCGCGCATTGGCGCGAACCCGCTCGGCATAACCCCCGTTGCGATGCACGCACGTCGCCTCGCTTTCCGCGCACAGGTTCTCCAGGCCCTTCAGGCACCACTCGCACCGGCCGCAGGAATTCGATTGCCAGCCAAGCCCCACGCGCTGGCCCACCTCGAGCGACCGCACTTCGCCGCCCACGGCTGCAACCGTTCCAATAACCTCATGCCCCGGAATGAACGGATACTGGCTGATTCCCCAGTCGTTCGAAATCAGGTGAAGATCGCTGTGGCAGATCCCGCAATGCGTAACCGCGATCTCCACCTCCTGCGGTCCCAACTTTCCTGGGTCATAGTGGAAGGCCAGAAGCTCTGCCCCCGCCGCATGAACTGCAAGTCCTTGAATTTGTCCCATGGTCTCTCTGAAATCCTCATAGGGGGACGGTGTGCCGGCTGTTCTTCACCAAGGCGCCGGAATGAAAAAAATGACTTTGAAATTTTCCCCAAATCTAGTTTAAACCGCCGCCCGGCTCAATGTGCAGATTGATTACCTGAAAGCCGCTCAGCACCCCTCCTGCCGGGACCTCCCCGGCCACCATCACCGACTCCCCATTCAGTCCTGCTTCCAGTGCCAAACGCAACGGTTCGAGTGCATTGGCCATCGAAAGTGGCAGGTCGGAAAGAGTTTCCCCGGAGATGCCCGCCTGGGCTTCCGGCACCAGCAGGCTGACGTAAACTTGGTCCGCCGAGTGGCGGCGGCGGTCCTGCGCCAGCATCGAGTCCAGGTCGGGCTGCCGTCCGGAGAAGCGCGGTTGGTCCAGAGCTCGTATCCAGCGTACTGGCATCCGAGACCAGCAAACGCAGATTTCCCGCCTCAAGCCTCGCCGGAAGCGTAATCGGGATACGAACGTTGTGCGCCGGCTGCTGCCACCCGCGAATCGTCGCCTCCACCTCAACTCTGTCCCCGGCGTGTGCGATATTGTTTGAAATCAGCCGGGCACTCTCCAACTCCGCCTGCATGCGGCGAGGAACCACCATCACCTGGAGATCGATCGCGCGCACCGTGCCTTGGCGTGCCCCATTCGAATAGAGTCGCGTGAACTGCTCGCCGGCCATCAGCGCAACCTGCATCGGTGCCGGCATGCCCTCGCCGGAAGCCGCCCACAAGTCGACCGGTGAATTCGAGTGGCCTTCGATATCGATGCTGCCCGTCAGGTGATAGCTCGAGTCGGCCGTGGCGTCGTTGGCTTGCAGCAGCGCCTGGAAAAGAACAATCTCCATCGCCTGCGGAGTGATCGCCGGCAGATCCAGAATTTCGACGTTGACCGCCCGCTTGCCTGCCGGTCCATCAACGTCGATATGCATCGGAATCATGTGCGCGCGAGCGCCCAGAGTGCCGACAATCGCCGATTCGCCGTCCTCCGTGAATGCGCCGATAGTAGCCCCGGTGTTGATGATCTTGAACGCGTTCAGCGGAGAGGCCAGCGTTGCCACCACGTCGGCCGTGGTCATGGGCAGCGAAACTGCGCCGGCCTGCAAAATAGGATGGCCGCAGGCCAGCAGCCGCTTTGGATCGATGTAAGTGACCGTGCAGGTGGCCGAAATATCCACGTCCCCGCGCACCAGTTGCGCACTCACAGCCGACCCCGGCTCCATTGTGGCTTCGGCCGCAGCCGAGGGCTCGACATTCGGCAACGAAGATCCGCCCATCCCACCCGCGGCCACCTCGGCAAGACTGGTTCCGGCCATCTGCTTTTGCCAAAACCGAACCGCTTCAGGCCGGAATCCGCTCATCACCAGCGGCGTCTCCATCATCTGGAAATTCGTCTCCGTCGGCAGCCCCCCGCCCGACGATGCAGCCTCGCTCGCATCGGGAGCCGGGCTTTGCGCTGCCGCCATGGTCATTGCGTTGCCCGCCGGCAGATCCTTCAGCGCCAGCATCTGCCCAATCGGCGTAATTCCCGCGATCGGGTCCTTGCTGAATTGGCCGATGCGGAAGGCGAGCGCGCCCAGCAGCTTGTCTCCGATATAAACCGGGCTGCCGCTCATCCCCTCCACCACGCCCGTGTACTCAGGCTTCGTCCCCCGAAGCTGGACCAGGATAATATCCTGCCCCGGCCCGCGCGCCCCGCGCAGAACCCCCAGAATCTCCACGTCCATTGCCTCAGGCTTGCTGCCCGTGAACACCGTCCATGCCGTGCCCTTCATCCCTGGGCGAAGCTCGCTGAGCGGAAAAATTCCTCCAGTCGACGGTGGCGGCCCTGCGTCGCTGCGCGCGGAACCCTGTGCCGGGGAAGAAGGATCGGCGGGTGCAGCCGCGCCTTGCGCCCACAGCGGAGCCGGGAGCGGAATGGCGGCCAGAACAACGGCCAGCGTAAATGCAAACGCGGCCGGACGCGGAATCGTTTGCTTCGGGGAAGTTTTCACGTCTATAAGATTACAGCCGATGGGGCGAATATTTCAGCTTCTAGCCTCAAGCTTCTGGATACTGGCTCCAAAATTCGTCCCATCGGCACTCGCTGTCTCGCAACCGGGTAAGCCCGCAACGGGAGGGAAATCCTGAAAGCTAATAGCCAATAGCTGGAAGCCGAAGGCTGGAAGCTACAAGCTGCTTTTGAATACTGTCCTTCCCTCCGGCCAATCCCGTATGCTGTTCAGCATAGAGGTCGCCATGTCTACGCCGCGCCAAATCGTTTCATTTGTTCGCAGTCTAGCCCCCGCCGTGTTATTCCTCGCCATGGCCGCTTTGGCAATCAACCCCTTTGCCCGGGCTCAGTCGCAGCCTCAACCCGCTAACCCGCAGACCCAGCAACCCGATCAGGCCAACCCGGCCTCCGGCGGTCCAACTGGCGACACCGGGGTCATCGCCGTCCCCAAAAAGAAGGATGTGCCCGAGGAAGCGCCCCCGCCGCGCGCCCCTGCCGCTCCCAAAATCAAGAATCCTGAGGACGTCGGCAATATCTCGCTCCGCCTCGACGTTCCCGAGGTCACCGTCGACGTAGGCGTGCTTCTGGAAAAGACCCACCAGTTCGTTCCCGGCCTCAAGCCCGCCAACTTCCGCGTTTATGAGGATGGCATCGAGCAGAAGGTCATCGGATTCAAGCGCGTCGAGGCCCCCATCACCGCCCTCATGCTTTGCGAGTTCGCCTCCAACGGCTATTGGTGGATCAAGGGCAACGACATGGTCAACGCCGCCTATGCCTTTACCCAGCAGTTGCGGCCCCAGGACTACGTCGCCCTCATGACCTTCGACATGCACACCCAGATCATCGTCGACTTCACCCAGGACAAGCAGCAGATCCTCCAGGGCATCAACATGCTCCAGATCCCCGGCTTCTCTGAGACCAATGTCTTCGACGCGCTCTACGAGTCTCTCGACCGCCTCGAGCGCATCGACGGGCAAAAGTACATCATCCTCATCGCCACCGGCCGCGACACCTTCTCAAAGCTCACATTCGACAAGATACTCGCCAGGGTCAAGGCCAGCCACAACGTCACCATCTTCACTGTCTCTACTGGCGGCATGTTACGCGCCATGACCGAAGGCCGCGGCGGCATGAACGGCGCCATGCGCGACATGGACTATCTCCAGGCCGACAACGAGATGAAGACCTTTTCCAACCTCACCGGCGGCATGAGCTTCTTCCCCCGCTTTGAAGGTGAGATGCCAGACATCTTTGCCAACATCAACCAGAACATCCGCTCCAAGTACGAAATCGTCTACCGCCCCACCAACCCCAAGCAGGACGGCACCTACCGCAAGCTCCGCGTAGCGCTGGTAGACGAAGAGGGCCAGCCCCTCCGCTTCCAGGATGAAAAGAAGAAACCCCTCAAATACGACATCATCACGAGAGACGGCTACCGCGCCAAACAGGAAGTCGAATAGCCGGTCGGCATTCGCTCTGAGCCGTTGTTAGACCGTGTTTCAAGAATCCTGCTTTGTATCAGGGCACGACTTCAGTCGTGCCGAAAAGAGTCCGAAAAGCAATGGGTTTTAACCCCTGCGGGAATCAGGCCAAATCGATCCGGCGACTTTCGAAATACGCACTTGGCAACTCAGGACGGCCGTTCCACGGGTGACCCTTGGGCGGGTGGCCTCGGTCCCGGGGAAGGAAAGCCGGCTACCTCACAAAGCCTGGGTGCCCCATCCTTTCGACGTCTTTGTTTTTGTCGCTAGGGTGGGGGTCCCCGAACCTCAACCAGCCCTGTCCATCAGGAGGACGGGGTTTATTCCTTGTACTTGAACGAAAAGCTCTCGCTTCCCACGTGGATCAAGACTTGGAAGCGAGCCTTCTTTCGTTTGGCCTGCTGGAATGTCATCATCACGAGCTCCGCCTTACCCGGTTGCAACGGCTTCGATGAGTCTTTCCAGCCGTAAGTGGCCAAATACTGAGCCAAAGAAACAGCATCCCTCTGTTCATTGTAGAAACGTCTTGCAGCAATCGCGTTCCCGATCGCGTTTCCGAAATTCGCCCCAGCTTGGCCAGAGGTATCTCTGGTGGTGCTGGTTGCAGAGCCGTTAATTTGGGTCGTATTTCCGTATGTGGTTGCATTCGCATTCACGGTCGTCGTCGTAGTTGAATTCGCTGGCATTTGAGGAGGAGGAGTTGGTACGAACCGCAGCCCCGCAACGCCCGCCAGCTGCATCGCGACGTTATCGGTATTCGTCCGGTAAACCGTATAACCCGGCTTCGTAAATTCCACGAAGTCTGCGGGGAGAGTGACCGGGCTCGGAGACTTGTTTTGGATTGAAATCTCTACATAGTAGTTCTCGCTACCGCGGTAAACCAGGCAACTCACGCTATAGTTTTGACTCGATAACATTGGAAAATTAACGTCATCGAGCTTGAAGTATTGATAATCTTTCGCGCTTTCCAGCGAAACGAGCGGGCGACCGAAACGTTGTGTGGCATGCGCGGGCATCACATGCCAAACTAAGCTTGCAAACGCAAGCACAACTATCAAGCGTTTCATATTAGCACCTGTGGCGATAAGTTTACGGTCAACTTCGAGAAACAATAAGTGACCGGCGATACAAATCAGATTCGGATGTGATAGGCGGTCTTGCCTTGGCGGGCCGTGGCGAGGCCGGGTGGGATGTCATTCTAACCACCACCGCGCCCCGCCGATGCCCGCAGTGTTAGCCTGTTCGCTGGATTCCTTTCACTATCGAGGTGCCGCGATATGCCTGCCGTGTCTCCATCCCAAACCCCGATCCGTGTCGGCGTCATCGGCCTCGGCCGCATGGGCATGATCCATGCGCTCCACATTCACGAGCTGGCCCGCGAGTCCAACCTCTGCAAGCTGACCTGCGTCTCCACCACCGACAACAATGCCGCCGACAAATTTCTTGCCATGACGGGTACCTCGACGCCCGTCTTCGACGACATCGAAAAGCTGGCGAAATCGGGCCTCTGCGACGTCTCCGTCATAGCCACCAACACGCCGCTCCATCGCCAACACGCACTGATGATGATCACGGCCGGTCAGCGTGTCTTTCTCGAAAAGCCGCTCACCGGAACCTTGCAGGGAGATCGCGATTTCGCCGACTTGATGGAGCGTCAACATCCCAATGCATTAATGCTTGGCTTCCAGCGCCGTTTCGACGCTCCAACGCTCTTTGCCAAGCAACTCATCGATCAACGAGCAATCGGCCGGGTTTTCAAGATCTACTCCTCCCTCGAAGACTCAGGCCCGGCTCCCGATGGATTCTCGAGTCCGGGAATTCTGCCCGACATGGCCGTTCACAATGTCGATGAGGTAGTGTGGCTTTCAGGCCGCAAACCAAAGTTAGCCCTGGCCGTAGGTTCACGCGTATTCAGTCACCGGCTCACTACCTGCGTTGAAGACTTCGACGACGCTCTGATGCTTCTCGATTTCGGCGGTGATGCGGGCGACGAACTAATCGCCCAGATTCAAGTCACCCGCAATCACGTCTCCGGTTATCGCGGCGAGACCGTCATCTACGGCGAGCGCGGCCTGATTCGCATCGGGTGCTTCAACCAGAAACTCCTCGAAGTCATGGTCGAAGCATTCGGGACCAGCGACGCCTGGCAGCCCATCGCATTCAAGAATTTTGAAATGCGCAGATACAACCAGCCCCTTCCCGAGTTCATCGATCGCTACGGCGCAGCCTACAAGGAAGAACTGAAAACCTTCCTGAAATGCTGCCGCGACAGAAAGCCATTTCCAATCACTCATCTCGACGGCCTTCGTGCCCAGGAGATCGTCGCCGGAGCCATGTGCGCCTCAGTCCGCATGCAAGACATGGGCGCTATCGACTATCTGAACCCCTCCCGCCAATAGACCGTGAATCTGGAACAGCCTGACTCGCCCAGAGTTCGACCGGCGCCGGCCAGCCAAGAAAGGCTGGGTGCCCCATCCATCGCGTTCTTTGCGATGGGTGGGTTACGACCAAGCCCATCTCGCCTGTTCATAGGGAGCAGCCCAACTCGCCACGACGTGTTACGTCCCGAAATGAACCCATCCGGCATCGCCCCTCAAAAAAGAAACTGGGTCCCCATCCATCGCGTTTTTTGCGATGGGTGGGATACGACCAAGCCCATCTCGCCCGTTCATGAGGAGCAGCCTGACTCACCGCAACGAGTTACGTTTCGAAATGAAACCATCCGGCATCGCCCCTCAAAAAAAGAAGCTGGGTGCCCCATCCATCGCGTTTTTTGCGATGGGTGGGATACGACCAAGCCCATCTCGCCCGTTCATGAGGAGCAGCCTGACTCACCGCAACGAGTTACGTTTCGAAATGAACCCATCCGGCATCGCCCCTCAAAAAAGAAGCTGGTTGCCCCATCCATCGCGTTTTTTGCGATGGGTGGGATACGACCAAGCTCACCTCGCATGTTCATCGGGAGCAGCAAATGAGGCGCCACGCCAGACAAGCTCAGAGCAAGCCCCGTCCATTGCAGAAAATTATGATGTGCGGGTGCAGAATGAAGGTATGCACTCCTCTGAGTCTCGTTGCCACGCCAGCAATCTCCGCCCCAATCTGTCAGGGATGCTCCCGGTCCGTACCCCCCATTTGCCCCCCCCCTACCCCCCCTCCGAAAGGCAGTACTAAAGAGTAACGGATTCTAAGATAACATCCATAAAATGAGTGACGAAGAAATCAATGTTAGTTACTCATCAGTAAACAGAAACCCCATATTTTGGCCTGTTTTTAGCCCAAAACTGCGGTTCTTGAGCGTTGAACGCCCCGTCCGAACCGCGCTCGTCTCAATTACCCGCGAAGCGCGCCAATGCATCCCGGCCGGTGTCCGATATCGGACAGTTGAGCCCCGGAAACGGTCACTGTTCCGAGCATCCTGCGTCTTCTGCCGTGCAATAAGATGTTTATTTTCAATGCGTAAAAACAGCGCTCTTCTGGCACGGCAAATGCAACTACCAGGCGTGATGGATATAGCACGCCCAGACTTGAAGCAGAAGAGGAAACGCCAGTTGATGATTTGGGCTGGCGTCGCGGTGGTGGTTTTAGTGGCGCTCGGTTTGGCTGTCTCCCGGCTAAAGCCGGCGGCCCCAACGGTCGACCGCTCCACCATCTGGCCTGACACGGTGAAAAGAGGCCCTCTGGTGCGCCAGGTCCGCGCCTCAACCGGCAGCCTGGTTCCAAGGGAAGACTCGATCGAGCTGATCCCGGCCCAGACCGACGCGACCGTGGTTAGAATTCGCGTTTTGCCCGGTGCCAAGGTCACCCCCGACACGATCCTCCTCGACCTCGCCGATCCGCAGCTCGAGCAGGAATTGCTGAACGCGCAACTGGCATTAAAAGCCGCGCAGGCGGACTACAAAAGCCTTCAAGCCACTCTGCAAAGCACGCTGATGGACAAGAAGACCGCCGCCGCGCAAGTCAACTCCGACTACACCCAGGACCAGTTGCAGGCGCAGACCGACAAGGCCCTCTTCGATCTTGGCGTCATCTCCGGGCTCGCCTACAGCAAATCCAAAAGCACCGCCGACCAGTTGGCCGCGCAGCACCAGCTTAGCAGCGAGCAACTGGATGTCAATCAGAAGGCGATCGAGGTACAACTGGCCTCGCAGCAGACCAAGATCGACCAGGCAAAGGCGCTGCTCGATCTCTACCAGAAGCAGGCGCAGGCGCTCCAGGTAAGGGCCGGAATCACCGGTTCGCTCGCGCCTCTGGCCACTCCGCTCCAGGTTGGCCAGCACGTCACCGCAGGAACCTCTGTGGCCGAGGTCATCCAACTCGACAAGCTCAAGGCGGCCCTGCAGATTGCCGAGACCCAGGCGCGCGATATCCAGATCGGCCAGCCCGCCTCAATCGACACCCACAACGGCGTCATTCCCGGCCACGTTACCAGAATTGACCCATCGGTAGTGAACGGAACGCGCACCGTTGACGTAGATCTTGATGGCCCCCTGCCGGCAGGCGCCGTCCCGCAGTTAAGCGTAGACGGCACCATCGACCTGGAACGCATGACCGACGTGGTCTACGTGGGCCGGCCGGCCCTGGGCAACGAAAACTCGACGCTGAGTCTGTTCAAGATCGATCCCGACGGCAAGGGTGCCACGCGCGTTCCGGTGAAGGTGGGCCGCGCATCGGTGAACGACATCCAGGTTCTCGAAGGGCTGAAGGAAGGCGACACTGTGATTTTGTCCGATATGTCGCGCTGGGATAACGTGGACCGGATTCGGCTGGAGTAGGAAAAGGCTGGGAACAGGAATACTGCATCGACGGTGGCAACTGGTCATCTGATGACTGACCACCGACCACTGACCACTGTAAAGAGGGGGAACGAATGGCATCGAATGGCATGTTGATTGAGATTGAAGATCTGACCAAGGTCTTTTACACGGACGAAGTGGAGACGCATGCGCTCTCCGGTATTCACCTGACCATTTCGCGCGGCGAGTATCTTGCCATGTCGGGACCCTCGGGTTGCGGCAAGTCCACGCTGCTCTCGATTCTCGGCCTGCTGGACACCCCAACGGGTGGCAAGTATCTGCTCAACGGCAATCCGGTCGAGAACCTGAGCTTTGCAGACCGCTCGCGCATCCGCAACCAGGAGATCGGTTTCATCTTTCAGAGCTTCAACCTGATCGGCGATCTCACGGTTGAAGAGAACGTCGAGTTACCGCTTACTTACCGCGCCGGAATGCCTTCGGCGGAGCGCAAAAAGCGCGTGAAGGAAGCTCTGGAACGCGTCAACATGGCGCACCGCATGAAGCACTATCCCGCGCAGCTCTCGGGCGGCCAGCAGCAGCGCGTCGCCGTGGCCCGGGCTCTCGCTGGATCTCCTTCCATCCTGCTAGCCGACGAGCCCACCGGAAACCTGGACTCCAAGAACGGCGAAGCGGTGATGCATCTGCTCGCCGACCTGCATCGCGAGGGCTCGACCATCTGCATGGTGACGCACGATCCGCGCTTTGCCCGCCATGCCGGAGCGCGAAGTGCACCTGTTCGACGGAAAGGTCGTTTCTGAAGACGAGCGCAAGAAGCTCGAAGCAGAAGCGGAGGCGTAATCATGCTGCTCCAGAACGCACTGCACGATCTGCGTTACGCCTTGCGGCAGCTGCGCAAGAGTCCTGGATTCGCCGCGCTCGCAGTGGGCACGCTGGCGCTTGGAATTGCCGCCAACCTCACCATCTTTAGCTGGATCAACTCGACCATGCTCGACCCCATTCCTGGGATCGCGCACACCAGCAACATGATTACGATCATGCGTGGAGAGCGCAGCGAGCATCCCACCCCCCCATTCTCCTACCTGGATTATGTGGACCTGCGCGACACCTCGCGCAGCTTTTCGGGAATGCTTGCCTATCACGACGACTTCATGGCCATCACCGGCGAGGGCCAGCCTGAACGCATTTACGGGGCGCTCACGACTTCGAATTACTTCGAAGTGCTCGGCGTTCATCCGATTCTGGGAAGAACGCTGATGCCCACGGTGAAAGATGAACGCAACGGCGCGGCGGAGGCTGTGCTCAACTACGACCTTTGGCAGAATCGCTTTGCCGGCGATCCATCGATCATCGGCAAGACAATTCAGATCAACCTTCATCCGTACACCATCGTCGGTGTTGCCCCCAAGGGGTTTCATGGTTGCAAATCTGGATTGCGGGCCGACATCTGGATTCCGCTTGGCATGGACTCCCAGATATGGGGCTCCAATCGGATCAACGATCGCGGCGTCTCCTGGCTTCAGGTGCTGGGCACGCTCGCGCCCGGTGTCGACGCTGGTCAGGCCGTCAGCGAACTGAATGTGGCAATGGAGCGCATCGCCGCCCGCTTTCCCGACTCGCATCGCGGCGCCAACACTATCTCCAGCGATCCGCTGTGGCGGTCACCCTTCGGCGCCAACGTCTACATGTATGGAACGCTGCCCATTCTGCTCGCGCTTGCCGCGGTGCTGTTATTGCTGGCCTGCGCTAACGTAGCGAATCTTTTGCTGGTACGTTCTGTCGCACGGCGTCGCGAGATGGCGATTCGCATGTCGATGGGCGCGGGCCGCTGGCGGATCGTGCGCCAACTTCTGATTGAAAACCTGATTATCGCCTTGACCGGCGGTTCGCTGGCTCTCCTCATCACCGCGTGGACCGCGCATTCGCTCTCTTACTTCTTGCCTCCCACGACGCTGCCCCTTACTCTCAATGGCCATGTGGATGGTGGTGTGCTCGTGGCAACACTGCTGGTCTCGGTCTTCACGGCTGCCTTCTCAGGCATGATTCCAGCTTTGCGCGCCTCGAGTCTTTCGCCGGTGTCGGTTCTGAAGGACGAGGCGCTCAGCACCTCCGGAGGAGTTTCAAAGTCGCGTCTGACCGGTGCCCTGGTCATTGCGCAGATCGCGCTTTCACTGCTGCTGCTCTCATGTGCGGGATTATTCGTCCGCAGCTTGCAGAATGCACAAAAATCCAATCCTGGATTCGATGCCAACAATGTGCTGCTCACCTCGTTCGACCTTGACCCGATGGGTTACTCCGGCGCACAGGGTATCGAGTTCGACCGCCAACTGGTGGCGCGCGTGAAGCAATTGCCCGGCGTGCAGTCGGCAACAGTTGCGGATTTCTCGCCGCTCAGCTTTACGATTCACAGTGACGGAATTGAGCCCGAAGGCTACCTGCCGCGGCCGCACGAATCTATGGAAGCGGATCGAGCCAGGGTAGGCCCGGGCTATCTTGAGACGCTGCGCACACCGCTCATCGCCGGACGCGACTTTACCGGCCAGGACAATGCGAAGACGCAGTCTGTAGCTGTGGTCAACAAGGCGCTAGTGGATCGCTATTGGCCGGGTCAGAACGCAATCGGCAAACGCATCCTCGTGTCCGGGCGCGCTTACACGGTAGTGGGCGTGGCGGCCAACGGCAAGTACCGGCGCATGGTTTACGACGCAGCTCCTCTGGTGCTGGTGCCAATGATGCAGAACTACGATAGCGCGCAAATTCTTCACGTGCGCTCCGTCGGGGAACCGATGGCGCTCGCATCCGCCGTGGAACAGACGATCCACGATCTCAATCCCGATTTGCCCTTGTACAACGTGAGCACTCTCAAGTCGAGCAAGGAAATGGGCAGCGTATTTGAGCGCATCGCTGCCGCGTTTGCTGGCGCCTTCGGCTTGTTGGCCCTGGTGCTGGCGGCAGTTGGAATCTATGGCGTGGTGGCATACACCACCGGGCAGCGTACCCATGAGATCGGCATTCGCATGGCGCTTGGCGCCGGGCAAGGTGATGTCTTTCGCTCGGTGCTGGGACAAGGATTACTACTTGCTTTCGCCGGGCTGGCCACTGGTCTCATTGTCACATTTGCCTTCACCCGCTTCCTGCGCGGAATGCTTTTTGGCGTAGGGGTCGTCGACTGGATCACCTTTGGGTCGGTTGCTGCCGTCCTCTTTCTGGTCACATTGGCCGCCTGCCTGGTGCCGGCTCGCCGTGCTGCTTCGATCGAACCCATGCAGGCCCTGAGAACCGAATAGCTCTTCGAAAATCCCCGACGGAGAACAATTGCGATGAACAACCTGTGGCTCGACCTTCGCTACGCAGTGCGACAGTTGCGCAAGTCGCCGGGCTTTACGCTCACCGCCATCGTCACGCTGGCGCTCGGCATCGGTGCCAACACGGCCATATTTACGCTCCTTCACGGCATCCTCATGCGCTCGCTTCCGGTTGCGGATCCGGCGCAACTCTATAGGATCGGCGACGCGGATCAATGCTGCGTAGAAGGCGGGTTTCCGGAAGACTCAGCGACCACAGGCGATTTCTCGATCTTCTCGTTCGACCTCTACCAATACCTGAAGAACTCGGCGCCCGAGTTCGAGCAACTGGCGGCCGCTCAGGCAGGTGAGTGGCCATGGAGCGTTCGGCGCAAGAACGAATTGCCTAAATCACTCCATGGCGAATTCGTGTCAGGAAATTACTTTGCAGCTCTGAGCGTTGGCGCATATGCGGGCCGCATGTTTGCCGACAACGACGACGCACCTGCCGCACCGCCCACCGCGGTGCTCAGTTACCATGCCTGGCAGGGGGAATACTCGGGCGACCCTTCGATCGTGGGGTCCACGATCTACATTCAGGCGCGGCCCTTCACCGTGATCGGTATCGCTCCGCCCGGTTTCTTCGGCGACCGCCTCAGCGACCGGCCGCCAGAGTTCTGGATCCCCATTCAGACCGAGCCATATGTGCGCGGAGAAAGCGCAATTCTCCATCATGCCGAGTCGCACTGGCTTTACCCAATAGGCAGAGTTCGTGCAGGAACCAACATCGGCGCCCTCCAGACCAAGCTCTCTGTGGCACTGCGCCAGTGGATTTCGTCACGGCCGGTCATGACCGCGGATGGCGGCGCGGCCGTGATTCCAAGGCAGCATGTCGTTCTCTCCCCGGCCGGTGGCGGCGTACAGAACCTCCAACAACAAACGGGCAAGAGCCTGTGGATGCTGATGATCCTCTCGTCGGTTGTGTTGCTGATCGCCTGCGCAAACATCGCCAACTTGATGCTGGCCCGGGCAACGACACGCCGCCCCGACGTCGCGATTCGTATGGCGTTGGGCGCAGGTCAGCGGCGCGTTATCCGCCAGATTCTCACTGAGAGCACGTTGCTAGGCTGTATGGGCGGACTCGCAGGGCTGGGAGTTGCCTACGGTGGGTGCCGTGCGATTCTCGCCCTTGCGTTTCCTGATGCAAAGTACGTACCCATCGATGCGAGTCCGTCGCTCCCGGTACTGGGGTTTGCTTTTCTGATTACGATGATCACCGGCATTGTGTTCGGCTTGGCGCCCGCGTGGCTTGCCTCTCATGCACAGCCTGCTGAAGCGCTGCGCGGGGTGAATCGCACCACACGCGATCGCTCTTCCTTGCCGCAGCAGTCCCTGGTTGTCTTCCAGGCCGCGTTGTCCGTGGTGCTCCTGGCCGCGGCCATCCTGATGACGAGGTCACTGGCCAATCTTGAAAATCAGAACTTCGGCGTTGCGACCGCTAATCGTTATGTTCTCCACTTCGATCCTGCCGGGGCCGGGTACACGGCAGATCGCGTACCCGCGTTGTACAAGCAGATCGAGGACCGCTTTTCGGCCTTGCCCGGTGTGGCCAACTTCAGCATGGCGATGTACAGCCCGCTCGAAGGGGACAACTGGGGCGAATGCGTGATTCAGCAGGGCCATCCGGCGCCGGGACCGAACTCGCATTGCGGCTCCACTTGGGACCGGGTGAGCAAGCACTTTCTCGACTCGATTGGGGTGCCGATCGTGCGCGGACGCAATTTTAATGATCAGGACACTGCCGGCTCTCCTCAGGTGGTCGTCGTCAATGAAACGTTCGTGAAGAGGTTCTTCCCGAACCAGGATCCCGTTGGCCAACACTTCGGCATCGACCTGCCGCAGTACTCAGGCAGTTTTGAAATTGTTGGCGTCTTTGCTGACTTCAAAATGAACCAGCCCGGTTCTCCCATCCGCCCGGTTTACCTGCGCCCGCTCTCGCAGCGCTTCACTGGCTACAAAGAGCCGATGCTGATCTCCACCGAGAATCAATCCATGATTATGAATTCGATAATCGTCGAGTTCAATCGTCCGCAGCAGAGTGTCGATACGCTGATTCGCCGCACCCTCACCGAAGTCGATCCCAATCTCGCCATAAGGGATCTTCGCCCGTTCGAGGCGCAGGTCGCTGGCAACTTCAACCAGGACCGTCTGATCGCGCGGCTTACCAGCTTGTTTGGCATGCTTGCTCTAGTGCTCGCGTCGGTCGGACTCTACGGTGTCATGTCGTACTTCGTGGCCCGACGCACCAGCGAGATCGGAATCCGCATGGCACTCGGCGCAACACGGCCGAGCGTAGTGGCCATGGTGATGCGCGGAGCGCTCACTCAGATCATCATCGGGTTGGTCCTGGGCATTCCGGGCGCACTCTACGCCGGCTACCTGATGAAGAGCCTGCTTTATGGCGTGGGCAGTTACGACGTGACGGCGCTTGCCGGTGCACCGTTGATGCTCGTCCTGTGCGCGACTGTGGCGGGATTCATCCCCGCTCGCCGTGCCGCTTCGATTGAACCAATGCAGGCTCTGCGCACCGAATAACTGCCCAGAGGAGAAACGGACATGAACGCGTTGCTTCAGGATCTTCGCTACGCAGTGCGCCAATTGCGCAAATTGCCGGGGTTTACGCTGACCGTGGTGCTAACCTTGGCGCTCGGCATCGGCGCCAACGCGGCGGTCTTCACCATCTTCGACCAGGCGCTGCTGCGCATGTTGCCTGTTCAGCGACCCCAAGAGCTCGTGCGCTTCGTTTGGACCGGAAGTTTTTCCGGCTCTGCAAGCAGTTTCGGCGGCGACTCTTCCAACTACTTTTCATATCCGATGTACAAAAACCTGCGCGACCAGAACCAGGTTTTTACGGGCATACTGGCCGCGGACCGCATTAGCGTCGGAGTCAGTTGGCACAACCAGGCCGAGACCCGGGAAGGAGAAATTGTCACCGGCAATTACTTTCAGCTCCTCGGATTGAAGCCGGCAGTAGGCCGCCTCCTCACACCGCAGGACGATACGGCCAAGAACGCCAATCCCGTTGTCGTGCTCAGCTACAGCTACTGGAAGACTCGCTTCGCAGGGGCGCGCGAGGTAGCCGGCCAGACGGTGCTGATCAACGGCCATCCCTTTACCATTCTGGGCGTCGCGCCAGAAAACTTCAGTTCGGCCATTGGCGGCTACCGGCCCGGCGTGTTTCTTCCCATCAGCATGCAAGAAATCGCGATGCCCTGGGCAGCGCCCCGCGACGACCTGAACAACCACCAGGCGATTTGGCTAACGCTGGTGGCGCGCCTCAAGCCGGGAATAACCGCCGAGAAGGCTGAGGCAGGGCTTGGCCCCCTATGGCACTCGCTGCGAGCATTTGAATTCACGCTCTACAAGTCAAAATCCGAACGGTTCAAAAAGAGTTTTCTCGATGATTCGCACCTCAAGGTGCTTGACGACTCGACCGGCTACACGCCCGAACGCGCTGACTTGAAGACGCCGCTCATTATTCTAATGAGCATGGCCGGCCTGCTGGTGGCCATGTGCGCCATCAATGTGGCCACGCTTCTGCTGCTGCGGGCGGCGGGTCGTGCGCGTGAGATGTCGATGCGATACGCGCTGGGCGCGAAACGGAGTCGCGTCATTTTGCAGTTGCTGGTGGAAGGTGGATTGCTCGGCATTGCCGGAGGCGCGGCCGGACTGGCGCTCGCTCCAGTGGTGGCCACCGCACTGGTGCGCCTCATGACCAGCGCAGAACCCGGCAGCGAACCTTTTTCCACTTCCATCGATGCGCGAGTGCTCGGCTTTACGCTCGCAATCTCTTTTGTGACCAGCCTGCTGTTCAGCGTTGCCCCCGTGTTTCATTTCCTGCGCCCCGACCTGGCCCAGGCGCTGCGCCAGAATGCGGGGACCGCGACCAAAGGCTCTCAGCGATTTCGGCAGGCCGCTGTTGGAGCGCAGATCGCACTCAGTGTTTTGCTTCTGGGCGGCGCCGGTTTGTTTGTGCGCACGCTCGATAACCTGCGTCGTCAGCCGGTCGGATTTGAGACTGCGAGCCTGCTGACTTTCACGCTCGACCCCTCGACTTCCGGTTACGGCGAAAATCGCACTGTGCAAATTGTTACTAACGCGGTTGAAGCTCTCCAGCGCATTCCCGGAGTAACCGATGTTGCCGGCACCACCGACTCGGAACTCTCCGGAGATACGAACGGGTCCAGTTTCACCGTGCAGGGCCACAAGTCGTCCGAAGAGGAAAATATGACCTTCGAAGAGCCCTGGATCACGCCCGGCTACTTTGCCGCGCTGCGCCAGCCACTGTTATCGGGCCGAGAGTTCAGCTTCTCTGATGCGCAAGGTCAGCCCAAAGTCGCTGTCGTGAATCTAGCCTTGGCGAAGCGTTTCTATGGCTCGGCGCAAAACGCGTTGGGCCATGCGGTCGGGGAGGGAGGCGGCGACGGCACTCATACTGACACGACGATCGTTGGCGTTGTCGGCGATATAAAGCACCAGGATCTGCGGACAGATATCGGGCCGGCTGTCTACAGGCCCTATCTGCAGTCAAAGCATCCCACAGGAGTGCAAATTTACGTGCACACAACGCAGCCGCCGGAGACGGTGGAAGGCGTGATCCGGCAGGCCGTTCATCAACTCGATCCGACGCTTGTTGTGGGGGGGCTGCGCACCATGGAAGAACAGATCACGCGAAGCTCCTCGGATGAACGCACGCTCGCCTTCCTCGCCATCGGCTTCTCGCTGCTCGCCATGATTCTGGCTGCCGTAGGGCTCTACGGCGTGCTTGCTTACTCAACCGAACAACGCACCCGCGAGATTGGAGTGCGCCTGGCGTTGGGCGCGCAACGTGGAGGCGTTGTTGTTCTTGTCGTGCGCGAGATGGCGCTCATCGCCGCTGTTGCCACGGGAATCGCATTGCCTTCGGTCGTGGCTCTTGCGCGCCTTTTCCGCAGCCAGCTTTATGGCGTAACCACCTTCGACCCCATCACCCTGGCAGGTGCGGTGCTACTCACCGCAGTCATGGTTACGCTGGCCGCGACCCTGCCCGCGCGCCGCGCGGCTTCAATCGAACCCATGCAGGCGCTGCGAATCGAATAATTCCTCGGCGGACGCCAAAGGGAGAGAAAGGGATGAACTCGCTGTTGAACGACCTTCGTTTAGCCTTTCGCAAGTTGCGCCGCGCGCCGGGCTTCGCGCTCACTGCGGTGCTCACGCTGGCTCTCGGCCTTGGCGCCAGCTCAGCCATCTTCTGCCTAATAGATGGCCTCTGGCTCCAACCCATGCATGTTCCCCATCCGGGGCAGCTTGTGCGCATTTTTTCTACCACCCAGCAGGACCCCGATGGCATGTTTACCTTTTCCGAGTTCCAGGCGGTTGCCCAGCGGACGACTGCCTTGCAGAGCGTAGTTGCTATCGGCCGCCGTGGCAGCCTGATGCCGCGCCCCGACGGCACCTCGGCATTGCTGCTCGTCGACGTTGTCTCCAGCAACTTTTTTGACAAGCTTGGCGTGCGCCCGATCCTGGGCCGCACCTTCACCGCAAACGATGCCGAGCGGCTCCGCGTTCATCCCGGTGTGCTGTTGGGTTATGGTTTCTGGCGCCGCGAATATAACGGCGACCCCTCTATCGTCGGCCGCCAGATTTCGCTTCTTCGCGGCAAGGATCGTCGCAGCCAGGTAGACGTATGGGGCGTGCTTCCACCGGATTTTCGCGAAACGGAAAGCAACTCCGACCGTGATTTATGGATGCCCGCCGAAACCTGGGCCGACATTGCATCTCCTGGTGACCTGACCTCGCGCGAGTTTCGCTGGTTCAATGTGCTCGGCCGCCTCGCGCCGTCAGCGACGGTGGCGCAAGTCAACCAGCAGGTCGCCGCAATTGCTCAGTCATGGACCACGGCTGATCCCGCCATCAATCACGACCGCGGTGCGCGCGCGGTCAGCGACTTCGGCTTCCGCATGGCTACTGCCGGCACCAGCGGCCTGGTGCTGTTTGCCATCGTCGGATGCGTTGTACTGCTTGCCACCGTGAATGTGGCGCACCTGCTGCTCGCGCATGGGCTTGCGCGCCGTCCTGAAATTGCATTGCGTCTCTCGCTGGGGGCGAGGCGCTGGGGGATAGCACGCCAGTTGCTGATTGAAAACCTGTTGCTCTGTTTGCTGAGCTTTACCGCTGGTCTCGGTCTTGCAGCCGGCATTGCCGCCCTGCTGCCGCGCCTTTTGGTCTCTGAACCAGCGATGCTGGTTTCGCTGGGCTCACCTGGGGCAGGCTTCAATCTCGACTCCCGCGTCTTCCTTTTTGCGGGAGCGCTGGCGCTGGTGACCATGCTTCTGCTGGCGCTGGTTCCACTCAGCCTGGTGGCGCGGCCTCAACTGCTGCCGGTTCTGCAAGCCGGCTCTATGCTGCGCACCGCGGGAAAAACCCCGGCTCTCCGCCGCGCTGCCATCTGGCTTCAAATCGCGATCTCCTTCGCATTGCTGGTTTCAACAGGCGCGCTAGTCCGCAGCTTCCTCAACACGCGTACGCAGTCGATTGGATTGACGCGCGCCCAGGTGCTGCTGGCATGGACGCAGGAGCCGGACGCTCCCATGCGCGATGCGGTTGTCGAGCGCATGAAGGCCCTGCCCGGCGTCGCGCGCGTGGCCTACGCAATTCGCGCGCCGCTCAGCCTCTCGGAGGGCGGTATCGCCGTCAAGGCGCTGCTGCCCAATCATCCCGAGCTTCGCAATCCCGTCGAGATCAAGTTCAACGCCGTCAGTCCGGGTTTTCTGGACGTCATCGGCACGCGCGTTTTGCGCGGGCGCGGACTCACTGTTGCCGATAGCGCCGATGCTCCGCCAGTCGTTGTCATCAACCAGTCCATGGCGCAAAAGTACTGGCCCGGCCGCGACCCGATCGGCCAGACCGTCCGCCTCACGCAGGCAAATGTTGACGCGCGCGTTGTCGGTGTGGCGGAGAATGCTCCCATCGGTCAAGTGGGTGAGATCGCCGAGCCTTATCTTTACATTGCCTTTGCGCAGTATCAATCTCATTTGTCGAATATGGGCGAGATCACCTTCGCTCTTGAGACACAACAGAACGCGATGAGTATGGCGCAACCAGTGCGCCAGGTACTCATCCATACCGACCCGCTGCTCGATCCGATGATGGTTACCTCGCTGCCTGAACTTATCCGTTACTCAGCAGGCAACTATCAAATGATGGCCGAGTTGGTCAGCGCTCTTGGCCTCATCGGACTCACGCTCACTGTCGTCGGCCTCTACGGCTTCCTCGCCTTCCGCGTTACCCAGCGCCGCCGCGAGATAGGCATTCGCATGGCGCTCGGTGCAACGCGCGAAGCCACAGCGCGGATGATTTTGAGAGACACTGCCGGCATGGCCGCCGCCGGCCTCGCCATCGGCCTTGCGCTCGCCATTGCCGCCGCGCGACTTGAGTCCGCCGTCCTGTTTGGCGTGCGGCCGCTCGACGCTTTCTCGCTGGCCGCCGCGCTATGCATTTTATCTGCGGCCGTTGCCGCTGCCGCATGGCTGCCGGCGCGCCGTGCTGCATCCATCGACCCAATTCTCGCTTTGAGATCGGAGTAATTCGAATATCATGATTGAACTGAAGAATGTTGAACGCAGTTACAAGACCGGGCACTCAGAGACATGGGTGCTGCGGCGTATCGGCCTCACGATCAAAGAAGGCGAATTCGTCACCGTCATGGGACCTTCCGGGGCAGGGAAGTCTTCGCTCCTGAATGTTCTGGCGCTTGCTCGACGATAGCTGGCTCGGCGAGTACTGGTTCGGCGAAACGCCGGTGCATACGCTGAATCGAAAGCAGCGCGCCGACCTTGCTCGCCAGCGCATCGGCATGGTTTTCCAGAGTTATCATCTTCTGGACGATCTGACGGTTGCCGAGAATATCGATCTGCCGCTCTCTTACAAGAACATGCCCGCGAAGGAACGCCAGGGGATGGTGGCCGATATTCTCGACCGCTTCCAGATCGTCGCCAAAAAAGATCTGTTCCCTTCGCAGCTTTCGGGCGGACAGCAGCAGCTGGTGGGCATTGCGCGCGCCGTCGTGCACGCGCCCGCGCTGCTTCTGGCCGACGAGCCCACAGGCAATCTGCACTCCACACAGGCGCGCGAGATCATGGAGCTTTTCTGCCAACTCAATCGCGCCGGCACCACCATCGTGCAGGTGACGCACTCTGAAGAAAACGCGCGCTACGGCAAGCGCATCGTGGAATTGCGCGACGGCTGGCTTACACGCGATGAAGCCCTGCCTGCGAAACCAATGGAGGTTGGCTCCAAGTGAATCTTTCACACATCAGTATTCATAAATCCAGTCCCGCGCGATTCATTCAGGCCGTAGCAGCGATTCTGCTGTTGCAGGTGAACCTGGCGCTCGCCGTTGAACCTTCGGTTCTTCTGGTCCAGCTTGCTGCCTCAGTCCAAACAGGCTCGGCGACTGCGCCGTTGCAGGCTCATCAGGACAACATTCCCTTTGATCAGTTGCAGCATGCTTCGCGCAACCCGTTCGATGCTTATCGCGGCAAAACTGTGCCCCCTCCCAGCCTGGCGAACTCAGCGCGCCTCGATTCCCTGGTCCGCGACGGCAAACTCTACCTGTCTTTGCAAAACGCCATCGACCTGGCGCTTGAAAATAACCTCGACCTGGTGATTGCGCGCTACAACCTGCCCATCGCGCAGATGGATGTGCTGCGCACCCAGGCCGGCGGCTCGGTGCGCGGCGTAAACACAGGCGTCGTGTCGGGCACGCCGGGGGGCGCGGGTGTCGCATTCGGAGGAAGTGCTGGCGCGGGCGCAGGCGGCACATCGGGCGGTGCAGGTGGCGCGGGCGCTGGCGCATCGGGCCTGGTGCAGTCAACGCTGGGCACGGGCTCCTCGGTGAATTCCTACGATCCCTTCATCAATGCGAAAACTTATGTCGATCACACAACGCAACTGCTGCCCAACCAGATTCTTTACGGCGTGCCTGTGATTCACCAGAACACGATCCTCGGCGATCTTACTTATTCGCAGGCCTTCCCCACCGGTGCCTGCGATTCAGGTGGCATGGGACAACAACCGCCAGACCACAAACAGCCCCAACAACACGCTCAATCCTCAGCTCAACTCTTACTTTGAGTTCTATGCGAATCAGCAGTTGCTCGCCGGCTTCGGCCTCGGACCGAACCTGCGCTATCTGCGCATTGCCAAGACCAACCAGAAAGTCTCCGACATTGCCTTTCGCGCCCAGTTGATCGCCACTGTGACCCAGATCTGCGACCTGTACTGGGACCTGGTGAACGCCTATGATAACGAACAAGTCGGAGAGCGGTCGGTGGCGTTTGCCACTGAAACCTTGAACACTGCTCGCAAACAGCTTGAATTACAGCGCGATTCCGGAGATGGATGTACTGAAAGCGGAAGCGGACGTGGCCACACGCCAACAGGACCTGACCGTCGCCCGCACCAATCTCGAACTTCAAGAGCTTTACATGAAGAACGCCATCACCCGCTCGCTCGACGATCCTGTGTTGCAGGAGATGCCGGTGGTGCCCACCGACCACATCGGCACCAAGATCGAGCCGGATGCGAAGGCCGCGCAGGATATGATTGCCGATGCGCTCAAGAATCGGACCGAGCTGCTGGAGTCGAGCCTGGTTCTGGAAAACAGCGAACTGAGCCGCAAGACCGCGCGCAACGCATTGTTGCCTTCGCTTTCGGTGTACGGGTTCTACGCCGGCACCGGATACGGCGGCACTCCAAATCCGCTGAGCGGTGCCGGAACAAACGTGCCGGCCGGGTTCAGCGGTGCGGTGGACAACGCATTCAACTATTCTTCCCCGGAGTATCAGGTAGGCTTTCAGTTGAGCGTGCCGCTGCGCAATCGTATCGCCAAGGCCGACCAGTACCGCACCGAGCTCGAGTACCGGCAGTCGCAGGTTTATCTTGAAGAGTTGAAGAAGCGCATTCGCATCGAAGTGCGCAATGCGCGCTTTGCCTTGGAACAGGGCGCCAGCCGCGTGGATGCCGCGCGCCAGGCTCGCGACCTGGCCCAGAAGACGCTCGATATTATGCAGCAGGAGCAGAAGCTGGGAGCGGGATCGAACCAGCAGACGCTTTCAGCCGAGCATGACCTCGCGTTGTCCGATTCAGCGCTGGTGTCCGCCGAGACCGATTATGAGAAGGCGCGCATCGAGGTGCGGCGCGCTACCGGTTCTGTACTTGAGGATTATGGCATCTCAGTCGCCGACGCAAAAACCGGCGTCGTGGAGGCAGACAATTCCCGCTAAGCAAGAAAAAATCCGCGTACTCGCGGCCGACGATCAGCCTTCAATTCTGGAGGCCGTCGAGCTGCTGCTTAGCTCCGCACGGCATCGATGTGGACTGCGTTCGTTCGCCGCAGTTGCTGATGGAGGCGCTCGGCCAGCGTGACTACGACGTGCTGCTCATCGACCTGAATTACACGCGAGACACAACCTCCGGGCAGGAGGGGCTGGATCTGCTTGGCCGCATTCAGGAATACGATGCGCGTCTGCCGGTAATCGTCATGACCGCCTGGGGAAACATTGGACTGGCTGTCGAATCCATCAAGCGAGGCGCGCGCGACTTTATCCAGAAGCCGTGGGAGAATGACCGGCTGCTTTCACTGATCCGCGTGCATGCCGAACTGCGCCAGGCGCTGCGCCGCGCCCGCCAGCTGGAACTCGAGAACCGCTTGTTGCGCGCCGAAGGAATGCCGGAGTTTATCGCCTCGGCGCCCGCGATGCATCCGGTGCTGGAATTGATTGCCCAGGTGGGCCCCTCCGATGCCAACGTGCTCATCACCGGTGAACATGGCACCGGCAAAGAGATCGTGGCCCGGTTGCTGCACGCCGCGTCTCCACGCTCGCGCATGGCGCTGGTTACGGTCAATGCGGGCGGGCTGCCGGAGGGAACCTTCGAGAGCGAGATCTTCGGTCACGTGAAAGGCGCGTTCACCGATGCGCGCGCCGACCGCATTGGGCGCTTCGAGCTGGCGAACGGCGGCACGCTGTTTCTGGACGAGATCGCAAACGTCCCGCTACGCCAGCAGGCCAAGCTTCTGCGCGTCCTGGAGACCGGCGAACTGGAGCGCGTGGGTTCCTCTCAGACCCGGCGCGTCGATGTGCGGGTTTTATGCGCGACCAATGCCCGTCTCGACGAGGAAGCGAAGGCCGGCAATTTCCGCGAAGATCTTCTCTTTCGCATCAACACTGTCGAAATCCATCTGCCCGCCTTGCGCGATCGCCGCGAAGACATTCCGCTTTTGGCCGCGCACTTTCTCAACCGCAATCGCGCCCGCTATCGGAAGCAGGTGATTGGTTTCGCGCCGGCGGCGATGCAGCAGCTGATGCAGTACCCCTGGCCGGGTAACGTGCGCGAACTCGAACACACCGTCGAGCGCGCGGTGCTGCTTAGCCGCGGCGAGGAAATTGAGGCGGCGAACTTGGCGATCTCGACCTCGCGCGCCGCCGCGACGTCGTTTGAGAACATGAGCATCGACGAAGTTGAGTCTCTGCTCATCCGCAAGGTTCTTCGCCGCTGCGACGGCAATATTTCCCAGGCCGCCGAGGCGCTGGGATTGAGCCGCGCCGCGCTCTATCGGCGCATCGAAAAATATGGAATCTAATCAGCTCGCGCGCAGGCGGCGGCGCTCGGTGGTGCGCCGGGCGTGGTTTCATTGCTTGCTGCTGGCGCTCCCCGCCCTGGTCATGGCTGCTGTTGTTCTCTACAGGAGTCATGTTGGCCTGATGGCGGCGCTGTTGGCGGGCGCTTGCCTGCTGCTGTATTTTCTGCTGGTGGCGGCGGCTCTGATTGAAGCACTGATTCGGCCGCTGCAGACACTTTCCAACGTGGTTTCGTCGCTGCGCGAGGGAGATTTCTCTTTCCGCGCGCGCGGAGCCGGCGCCAAAGATGCGGTGGGAGAGCTGGCAGCGGAGGTGAACGCGCTGGCAGACTTGCTGCAAAAGCAAAGGGTTCGATCTCTCGAAGCCACAGCCCTGCTGGCCCGGATGCTCGAAGTGATGCACACGCCGCTGTTTGCCTTCGACCGCGATGACACTCTACAACTGGTGAACAACGCCGGACTGAAGTTGCTTGGCCTTCCCAATGCGCGGTGCTTCGGCCACAGCGCGCGCGATCTTGGTCTGGAAGACCTTCTGCGGGCGCCCGATCAAACAATTCATTCGTTCAGCGCGGATCAAAAGTCCGCGACGGGTCAGAAGCCGGCGGCAGGCCCCGCACGGTGGCTGCTGCGCAAGGCGCAGTTCCGTCAGGAAGGGGTGCCGCACACGCTGCTTCTGCTTGCGGATGTCAGCCTGCCTCTCCAGGAAGAGGAGCAGATTGCGTGGAAACGGCTGATTCGGGTTCTTGGACACGAGCTTTCGAATTCTCTGGCGCCCATCAAGTCGATCGCCGGCAGTCTGCTGGAACGGGTGGACAGCTTGCAAGGGGAAGACGGCACACTGCGCGATTTTCGACGCGGCCTGGGGGTAGTTGGGAGCCGGGCTGAAGCTTTGCACCGGTTTGTGCAATCGTACCGGCAACTCGCGCAATTGCCCCCCCCACGGCTCCGGCCGGTCCCGCTTGGGCCGCTGCTGGAGCGCGTAGTGCTGCTGGAGCAGCGGCTGGCTGTCCGGCTCGACGCTGGACCCGCAGCCATAGTGACTGCCGATCCGGACCAACTGGAGCAAATGTTCATCAACCTGCTTGCCAACGCCGTGGATGCTTCGCTGGCCAGGGATGGGCAGCCGGTGCGCGCAACCTGGAATCTGGCCGGGAGTTCGCTGTTTGTCTCGATCGAAGATCGCGGCCTGGGGATTGCCAACTCGGAGAACTTGTTTGTGCCTTTCTACACCACCAAACCCTCGGGCAGCGGCGTGGGCCTGGCGCTGGCGCAGCAGATCGCGCGGGCCCATGGCGGCGAGATTCAGCTGGTCAACCGTGAAGACGGCGAAGGAGCGCGGGCAACGATACGGCTGCCCCTGGCGGAGGTTTAGAAGCAGTCCAGAAACGGACTCGGCGGCAAGTTCTTCGGTGATGAGGTCGCTCGATTTCCAATCTCAAAATCAGTGTTTTCTGGCCAGAAAACGGTCAAAAACGGGCAAATGTGTTTACCGATGAGTAACTAGGTCTGGGCTTTTTACTATTCATTCCATTCGAGTTAAGTAGAAATCCGTTACCTTTTCGTACTGCCTTTGGGAGGGGGGGTAGGGGGGGGTGCCAAATTGGGGTGAAAAACAGGCCCTCAGGGCCGAATTTGCAGCGTGAGACTGGAGTTGGTTCATAGCTCAATTGTGCGCTGTCGGGGTGGAAATTTATGCAAAAAAACAGGGAACAGAGAACAGGGTCAGGGGTCAGAAAAGCAGGGAACAGGGATCAGGGAACAGGGATCAAAAGACAGTGGTCAGTGGTCAGGGGTCAGAAAAGCAGGGAACAGGGATCAGGGAACAGGGATCAAAAGACAGTGGTCAGTGGTCAGGGGTCAGAAAAGCAGGGAACAGGGATCAGGGAACAGGGATCAAAAGACAGTGGTCAGTGGTCAGAGGTCAGGGGTCAGGGGTCGGAAGATCGCTGGAGGTCGAATTCCGGCTATCCCGCCCTTGCGCCAGAAACAAGGCGCGCCAAGGCAGCGCCCAGACGAGGGACCCGGCGGTAAATTGCTTGGTGAAGTCTTATATCTCTAGCTCTCGCGAGGAGATGGCTGCGGGATTCTTGGGGGACTCGATCTCCATGGCAACTACGCAGTTTCGGCCGCTGTCCTTGGCGCGGTAGAGAGCGGTGTCGGCGGCGCGGAGCAGGGATTCATAGTCGGAAGGAAAGCCTGAGACGACACCGAAGCTGGCGGTGACTCTGATTGCCTCGGGGCCGCTGACGATATGCGCCACCTGTACCGCCATGCGCAGATGTTCGGCGCGGACGCGCGCGTTGGCGAGGCTGGAGCCGGGCAGAATGAGCAAAAACTCTTCGCCGCCGTAACGGCCCACCCAATCGTAAGAGCGCACTGAACGCTGAAAGACGGCGCTGATTTCCTTGAGCGCCAGATCTCCCGCGGGATGGCCGAAGGTGTCGTTGATTTCCTTGAAGTGATCGAGATCGACGAGGATGAGGCTCAGCGGCACGCCTTCGCGGCGGGAGCGGTCCACTTCGCCGCGCAGTCGCTCGATGATGATGCGGTGATTCCAAAGGCCGGTGAGGTCGTCGTGTTCGGCGTAATGCCGCATTTGCTCGCGGGCGCGCAGCAACTCCGCTTTCTCGAGTTGCAGGTCGTCGGTGCGGCGCTCGACGGCCAGCTCAAGCTGGCGCGTTTGTCTCACCAGCAGATTCACGCGCCAGCGCCACAGCACCGCGCCCAGGATACAACCAAGCAAGGCCAGGGCGAGGCGCAACTCTCCGCTCTGCCACCAGCGCGGAATGATGCTGAAGCTGACCTCACTGACGGCGGAGGCGTTGCCGCCGGTTTCATCCACGGTTTCGGCCTGAAAGCTGTAGCGCCCCGGTTCCAGGCGGGGATAGCGGAGATTTTCATCCGAAGTTTCTACCCAATCGGACTCCAGCCCCATCAGCCGATAGCGGATGCGGATGTGGTTAGCTTCGCGGAGGTTGAAGACCGCGATGGAGACCGAGAGCGAGCTTGCGCTCCAGGGAATGTGAGCTCCGTTGGTGATCGCCTTTGAACCGAAGTCGATTTGCGAAATGGCGGGGGTTCGCGGTGTAGTGACCGGAACCGTCTCCGGCCTGATGAGGTGGGAGAGGCCGCCCGAGGTGCCGATCCACATGCTGCCGTCGGAATCCTCGTGGAGGCCGTTACTATCAAGGTCGTTCCAGATCAGGCCGTCGTCGCGGGTATAGCTGCGCCAGTTCTTTCCGTCGTAGACGGTGAGGCCCGCGTCCTGGCCCACCCAGAGCCAGCCGCGGCTGTCGACAAACATCGAGACCACCTGTTCGGAGAGCAGGAGCGGCCTGGTGAAATGCTGCGAATCGACAATTCGGTTTCCGTCGGCGCGGAGGCGCATAACTCCCGCAAAGTTTCCTGAGGCCCACAGGTTGCCATGGGTGTCGGCCGCAATCAGCGAGGGATTGACGCCGGAGAGTCCGGGATCGATGCGCCGCCAGCCGCTTTGATCGAGCCGGTAGAGGCCCTGGTCGGAGGCTGCCCAAAGGCGTTTGGACATGTCGATGCTGAGGTCGTTGAATCGAGCTTTGGGATTCGAGATGGCGGGATCTTCGACCAGGCGGGGGGAGCGGTCGTGGGAGTCGGTGTCGACGACATACAAGCCTGCCACCGTGGCCAACCACAAACGGTGCGCTCCGTCGCAGAGGACGCGGTAGATCTCCGGCGTCTTCCATGCGTGTCCAACCAGCGTTCTTTCATCGATGCGCACCAGGCTGCCGGCGGCGCTTCCCAGCCATATGCTGCCATCGGGGCTCTCGGCGATCGATACGGCGCGCCGGGTGTCGATGCCGCCGCTCTTCCATGGCGTGGCTCTGTTGGCCCCGGGCGGAACAGAGTTGAGGCCGGACTCTGTGCCGACCCATAGCCGGCCAGTGTGGTCCCGAAGCGAGGTCCACACGATGTTGTCGCTCAAGCCCTCGGCAGTGGTAAAGGCCTCCCAGCGATCCTCTCCCACCCAGCGCATCAGTCCGTGACCGACGGCGCCGATCCAGAGGGAGCCCTCGCGGTCGGCAAAGAGCGCGGAGATATCGAAGCCGGTGAGGCCGTTGAGGGCCGTTACCATGTGCCAGCGGCCGTTTTCCCAGAGCCCGAATGCAGGCCCCTGCGACGCGGCTATCCGGCCCTGGGAGTCGAGAACCAGCGCATCGTAGGGTTCCGCGTTGGAATGGCCGGGAAGGTCGTGGGCCTGGTAGCTTCCCAGTTCGCCCGGGTCCGGGGCGTGTCCGTGGAGAGGCTGTTTTTTTCCTGGGAGGATTTCACCCAGGTGCGATGCGCCTCGTATCCAGAGGCGGCCGTCGCGGGCAAGCAGAAGATGTTGCCACTGCTCGGCGGGAAGATGCAGGGCCGCACCAAGATGAGTGGTCTTGCCGTCTTTGAAGCGGCAGAGATCGGAGCCGCAACCGAACCACAGGCCTCCGCCGGGCGCGGCGAGCACGCTCCAGATGGGGTCGTTGTCGAGTCCCGTCCCAGGGCCGCTTGCGTGCGCGCTTTCGAAATGAAATGGCTCGGCGGTCCAACTGTCCTTGGCCGAGTGCCGGAGCAGAAAGGCGCCGCTCCGATCCGCCGCCACCACCTGGTCGGGCGCAAGGGCCGTGAAGACCGTACCGATGCGCTGCGAGAACCGGTTCTCCGCATCGGGAGGATGGATTTCGCCGAAGCTGCCATCGAGCTTTTGAAAGTAAATTCCGGCTGTGGTTCCCACGAGCAAAGCGCCGTCGACGCCGGCGTAGAGATTCTGGATGGTGCGGCCCAGCAAGCCATCTACCGAGCCAAACTTCCTCGCCTGACGCCCGTCATAGCGGTAGAGACCGTTTTCGGTCCCGACCCAGAGGTAGCCGGCACGATCCTGAGCGACGCAGTCCACGTTGAGGTTTTCCATGCCGGCAGCAGGCTCACGAAAGGTGTAGTGCTGGGGCAGGCAGGCGGATGCGGGCAGCAAAAGCCCGGCAATAGCGCAGAGCAGCGGCCTCGGGATGAATCTCAGCGAATGCGTTGAATCTGGCAAAGCGCACCCTTCGGACGAGAATTGTTCACTATACCCGGTTGAGGCAGTGGGGAAGCACATAAGGTCGAACACAAAGCCGCCGAATTGACTGATGAGTACTGTTAATCGCAGAGGAGCGCGGCTTCAGGGAAGGCCGCCGCCTCGTCTTCCATTGCTCGATCCAACTCAGGAGCCAGGGCCACGCCATCTTCAAGCCTGGGGACGAAGAATCGCTCTACCTCTTCGAGAACGCCGGCTCCGGTGCGGGCCTGGTAGATGGCTGCGCGGAGTTTTGCGCCGCCCGGCACTCCGTGCGTGAACCAGGTGGCAAACTGCTTCATCTTGCCGGCTGGATCGCCCATGCGGGCGTCTCGCGGCAGGTCCTTTGTCGCTTCCACTTCGGCCAGCAGCATCTCAAAGTAGGCGCGGATCATGTGGTAACGATCCTCCATGGTGGGCCGTTCGTAGCTGCCGGTTGCCGTGTACTGGGCGATCTGGCGGAAGATCCATGGATTCGCGGGCGCGGCGCGGCCGATCATCACGGCGTCGCATCCGGTTTCAGCCACCATGGCCGCCGCATCCTCGGGGGTGCGGATGTCTCCGTTGCCGATGACAGGGATGGTGACGGCCTGCTTGATGGCGGCGATCCACTGCCACTGCGCCTGGCCGCTGTATCCCTGCTCGCGAGTGCGGGCGTGGAGGGCGACGGCGTTGAGGCCTTCCGCCTCGGCCATGCGGGCAAGCTCGACGCAGACGATTTGCTTTTCGTTCCAGCCCATGCGGAATTTGACGGTGAATGGAATGGTGACCGCCTTGCGCACGGCGCGAAAAATCTCGCCGATTTTGGGCAGGTCGCGCAGCAGGCCGGAGCCGCCGTTGCAGCCGACGACGCGCTTGGCCGGGCAGCCGAGATTGAGGTCGACGGTGTCGAATCCGGTCTCCTCGACGATGCGGGCGGCGTCGGCCAGGGTTTCGGGGTTCGATCCGAAGAGCTGCGCGCCGATGGGATGCTCGTCGTCGTAAAAGGTGAGGTAGCGGCGGCGCTTGGTCTCGCGCATGCGGGCCAGGCCGTCGGCGGAAGTGAATTCGGTCATCAGCAAGCCGCAGCCGGATTGAGCGTTGGTGACGGCGGTGTCGACGGATCTGGGGCCGAGCGGGGCGTTGGAGGTGAAGAGGCTGGCGTGGCGAATGAAGCGGCGGAAGACAGTGTCAGTGACGCCGGCCATGGGGGCAAGGACGGTGGCGGGAGTGACGAGCACGGAACCGAGGCGCACTTCGGCGGGGACGCGCGCCGCGGCGGGCATGGCGTGGTCGATGGGGTTGTCCCATTCCTTGCGGACTGTGAAGCCTTTGCCTGACATGCGAAACCTTTTTTAGCTTTTAGCTTCCAGCTTTTTCTTTCTGCTGCGGGGCTTATCTCCGGCCGAAGCTGCTTCAAAACGAACGGGGCCTCCGCCGGAGCGGAGGCCCAATCGCGCTAACCGATTGTTGCGGCGCCGTTTACTTGGCTGCCGTTGCCTCGCCGGCTTTGGCATACTTGCGGCGGAATCTCTCGACGCGGCCTGCGGTATCAACCAACCGCTGCTTGCCGGTGAAGAACGGGTGACATGCTGAGCAGATTTCCACGTGAATGTCGCCCTTGTGGGTCGAGCGGGTCTCGAAGTGGTTTCCGCAGGCGCACTTAACCTGCACTGCGGCGTAGTTGGGATGAATCTTTTCCTTGGGCATCGCTTGAAGACAGACCTTTCCTGCAATCGTTCTCTTCTATTGTAGGGGGATTTTGGGGGATTGGCAATTCAAACGACAGGGATCAGGTATCAGGGGTCAGGGATCAGGGCTTCAGAGTTGCCTGCCGTGCATGAAGTGCTTTTCTGCGATGCGAAAAGTCGTGATTTCCTTTCCTAGTTCTTGGTCCTTTATTTCTGGGCTTTCTCAATTGCGGCTTCGGCAAGGGGGGCCATGATTGCGTAGCCGGCGGGCAGCGGATGCACGCCGTCCTTGCTCAGCGTTGCGGGAAGGCCGCCACGGTCGTCCTTCATCGGCGTGTAGTAGTCGACATATTCATGGCCTTTTTCGGCAGCGTAGGACTTTATCCAGCTATTCAGGGCGACGACTTTGGGCGCCGGCGCCATGCCTGGGTGCCAGGGAAAGTCGTAGGCGGGCAGGACTGAGCAAAGGAGCACCTTGATGTGGTTGGCGGTCGCCATCTCGGCCATTGCGGCGAGATTGTCTTCGGTCTGTTCGAGCGTCATGGGGCCGGTGTTTTCGGCGACGTCGTTGATGCCGGCGAGAATGATTACCTCCTTCGGCTTGAGCGCGATCACGTCCTGGTGGAAGCGCAGCACCATCTGCGGTGTTGTTTGGCCGCTGATGCCGCGGTTGATGTAGGGCTTGCCGGGAAAGGATGTTTCCAGATGCCAGCCCTGGGTGATGGAGTCGCCCATGAAGACGACGCGATCTTCGCCCGCGGCGGGAGGTCCCAGTTTCAAATCGTCGTCCTTGAAGCGCGCCAGCCAGGGAAAATCTGTCAGGAGCAACTGATCGTGCTGGCGCCAGTAGTCGTTGTTGGGATGGCCCGAAGCGGTTGTTGCGGGAGCAGCCTGAGCCGCCTGCGCACTGGCTGACGCCGGCTCCTTGGTTTCAGGCAGACTTCCTGTTTCCTGTCCGCGAAGCAGGGCGGGTGAAAGCAACACGGTCAGAGACATTGCAAAGAGGGCTGAATAAAGCTTGATTCGATTCACTTGAGCCTCACTGATTTTGGCCGGAAGAAATTGACAGCGGAGAATTTTCAATGTTGATCCGCTCATCCGATTGTAGGCAATCGCAGCAGGCTTGGGCGCGCGCTTTTCCACAGAAGTGTACCGGCCCTGCACCGGCGCGCTCACTGAGCGGCGTGCGCTAGGCTTGAACGAGATGAGCAACTGCACAATATGCGATGGAGTTGGGCTGGTGCGGGTGATCGACGGCGCCGGGAACTGGGTCTCCCGGCCCTGCGAGTGCCAGGAGATGGAGCGAGAGCAGCGGCGCATAGCGGCGGCGCACATTCCGGAGCGCTACCGGCAGTACACGCTCGATGGCTACGAGACGGCGTTTCGCGGCGCGCACCCCTCGCTCGGCCAGGCGCACCTGACAGCGCGCAAGTTTGTCGAGGCCTACCCGGTGGACACTGCCGGGAAAGGCCTGCTGTTCACCGGTTCCATCGGCGTGGGCAAGACTCACCTCGCAGTCGGCGTGCTTCGCCGGCTTGTGCAGGAGCGCGGCGTCAGGGGCCTCTTCTGTGACTACCGCGAGCTGCTCAAGAGCATTCAGAACAGCTACAATCCCCAGGTTCAAACCACCGAACTCGAACTGCTGAAGCCGGTCTTTGGGGCCGAAGTGCTGGTGATGGACGACCTGGGCGCGCAAAAGCCCAATGAGTGGGTGTGGGACACGGTCGCGCTCATCCTGAACTCCCGCTACAACGACAAGCTGACCACCATCATCACCACCAACTACGCCGATTTGGCGGCGGCAGGCGGCGGTCTCTCAGATCCCGAGCGGGCGGCACGCGAACCTACCCTTGGCGACCGCATCGGCGACCGGATGCGGTCTCGCCTGGCCGAAATGTGTGTCCGCGTGGAAATGACGGGCGAAGACTTCCGCCAGACCGTGAAACGCGCGCGCTTCGGATGAATGAACTCCGCACTTCACTGGTTCGCTTGATACCGCCCGAGCCTCAGAATACCCACATGGTGCAAAGCAGAAGCAGCATGGCGGCGATGGTGACGCCCTGGTAAACGATGGTCGCCACTTGAGTGGACTGCTGAAACTCCGCGGCAGGTGCTGCGAAAGAATTGGATGAGTGCGCGGGGGAAGAGTGCATTGTCGGCCTGCCTTTCATTGTCTGCTACGAACCAATAGTGACGCCGGTTCCAAAAGCGTTTCAAACGCCTGAGTGCTTCCGTCACCACTTCTTGGATTCCTGGATGCAATTTACGCCAGAAGGATGTACCTGGAATGAACACCCAGTCAAATGTCTGAACCCTGTTTCCCTTATCGACACACTTGGGAAGATTCTGCATCGCGCTGCCGCATTTGGGACGGCGAGCGTATTCCTTAGGTAACAGGTGTAGAATTTCGCTCGTGAGCAGTGGCCCTCAACTCATTCGTCCCGCCGAAGCACGAGAGCGCAACTGGCTGCCGATGGCTGCGGCCGCCCTGATCGTTCTACTGGCGGTCGGCGGGCTGGTGTTTTTCTTCGGCCGCGGCAGAAGCGCGTCCCCGGTAATGCCGGTTTCTACGGCGGCCGATCCCTACGCTTCCAGCCTGCCGATCTCCGGCCTGGCCATGAGCGAGTCGTCAAACCTGGCCGGGGGCAAGGTTACCTATCTCGACGGGCACATCTCGAACCAGGGCAATCGTACCGTCACCGGGATTACGGTGCAGGTTCTGTTCCGCGACGTAGCCCGCGAGGTGACGCAGAACGAAACCCAGCAGCTCAAGCTGATCCGGATGCGCGACCCATATATCGACGTCGAGCCTGTCTCCGCCGCGCCGCTCAAGCCCGGCGCCGGGCAAGACTTCCGGCTCATCTTCGACGCTGTCTCCCCGGACTGGGACGGCGCCTACCCCGAGATCCGCATCATCCACGTGGACGGGAAGTAACTCCAAAGTCACGTCCTTACCGGGTAGAAAGTACTCATCGATGAAAATTTACACGGTCTTTACGCCGCAAGCTGGCGCCCCACCACGCTCCCGGCCGTGAAGCTGTAACAGTAAACATATCATTCTAAATAAGATAAAGATTCGACCCTGATCTTCTCCGCTTTGGCATGCGCCTTGCACTAGGTAAGGGCGAGTAGACACCACCGCTCAGCACGCAGATCAAGGTGCGAAGAAAGATTCAGAGAGGGCCTCATACCATGAAGAACCTTGCAATTGTTCGGAGTTTGATTCCCAGTCAGGTCGCAGCGTTTGTTCTGGCATCGGCAATTGGAATCCCCGCGTGGGCACAGGAATCTCAGACGTCAGCGGCTTCCCAAAGCACCCCTCCCGCGGCCTCGCAACAGCAGACCTATCCTGAGGCCGCCCCGTATGTTCCCCCCGCGAAGGAGGGCTTCTGGGGTCACATGAATCCGTTTGCACGCAAAGCGTGGGTCCGCAGGCAAACCGACCCCATCAACAACCGGCTCACTGAGCTCGACCAGGTAAACGCCAAGAATGCCGCCGACATCAAGGATGTGGATTCCAGAGCGCAGGCAGGCATCTTCAAGGCGCAGTCGGCTGCGGACGCGGCTAACCAGGTAGCCACCGCCGCCGGCGCACAGGCACAGAATGCCAACGGCATTGCCCAGGGCGCGAGCGGCCATGTCGATCAATTGAATTCCACCGTCAACGGGCTCGATCAGTTCCACCAGGTTTCCGATGTGGATGTGACGTTCCACGGAGGCACCCCGGCGCTGTCTGAAGACGCCAAGAAGCAGCTCGACGATCTGGCGGCGGGCGTGACCGGCCGCAACGGATACATTCTGGAACTTGAGGCTCATTCGCCTCATACCGGAAGCGTCGGCATCCAGAGTTCACAGCGTTTGGCTGAAGCGGTTGAACGCTACCTTGTAACGGAACACCAGATTCCCGTCTACCGTATGCACTTCGTAGCCCTCGGCAATGCCGAGGTGGCCTCAGCCGACAGCGACAGCAAGCCGACGAGGATCAGCGATGTGCGCGTGCGGTTGATGGAAAACAGTTTGGCGGCCCAGGGAGCCGCATCACCCCAGGGTGCGACTCCCTCGACTGGCGCGGATAGGCAGTAACGCCTAAGTCCTTCCTCCGAGGCATCCGTGCGCCAACGGCCACCCCGCCGTCCGGCCGCCAAAAAAGCTCTCGTAAAGCGAGAGAACCAAGGCAACTTGGCCCCCGTCAAAACGGGGGCCGTTTTTTTGTGTTTGCAAGTTCTCTCCCCTCCAGGGAACCATACGAGCTATGTGCAGGCCTGTCAGAAGACTGATAGCCGGGTGCCCTATCCTCGCGACGTTCTTGTTTTTGTCGCTAGGTTGGGAATCCTCGAACCTTAACCTGTCCCGTTCACCTTAAGAGGGGTTTGGCCGCTTTTAGGCCAAACCGAGTCGAAAAACCTGCGGCTGCCTTTTGCCAACCATGCCACGAACTTCTGAGTCGCCACGCAAAGCTGTGCGACCACTAAACGCATTGATCGTTGCCCGATGGTAAAGTCCGCTCCGTGTCCGGATCGACCATTGCGTTTTTAGCGATGTTTCCCGCCCGCTTCGTCCCCACGTTCCTTCAGATTGTGTTTGAACGGCCCGAACCGTTTCTTCCCTTCTCTACCGTCGAGCATTCCCGGACGAGTCAGCGCCTTCAGTTGGTGCTCAATGAAATTGGACGGGTGCCCCAGGTCTTGCCTTATGGCATCGAATCCGCGTTCTCGCTCACCAAGCGCGGCGTGATGGGCAGTTTTCAAAAGATTTCGGTAAAGCTACCCGAACAAGTTTGAAACGCGCTTCAATGGGCCGAAAGATGATGACAGGTTCAATCCCATCCTGTGAGCAATGCTCGGAATCGAGCCCATGCCTTATGCGGAGTTGACGGCGAAGTAATAGCGGGGACTATCGGCTGAATATTCCCTGGCTCACCCTTTATCGTCTTGCCCTCTTGAGGCGGCGCCTTCACGAGACGACTGAGCAGAGCGTCGAATTTGTTCTTATCGACCTTCATCATCCGACCGTACATCCGTTCCGGCCGACATATCTTTCTGAACTGCACGGCTCAAAGTGCGCCTTAGACCCTCGAGCTGATATTCGAAATCCTCAAAAGCTTCTTTGCTGATTGCACTTGGCCATTGGAATTGGCCAGTAATTCCTTCCGACAAAGCGAATGTCTGAGTCTCCATTTTCAATCCTCCCTGCAAAACGACTTTCTTGAACCCAGGGGCGGAGATGCTCAGCGGCTTGACAGGCTCATCATCTTCCGGCGGATCTGCGGCAATCACTTCGCCGACCGGGATTCCTGTTGGGCAACCCTCCACGAACGCAAAGTCTCCCTTTGGAGAGAAATGGGTCAGTCTCTTAGCCGCAGGCATCTGCAAGACGCCCCGCGACTCCCATTGTACCCAATCCCCTATTTGATGACTATCTTTGCTTTCCTCTGCGCTTTCGTCTTTCTTGCCGAACAATTTGTCGTCCAATAGACCAGCATATGCAATTGTTGCCCGATAGTCTTTAAGAAATCCCTCAACGGTCGATTCGACAAACCCGTGCTCCACTAGGAGATTGTGCTTCATGGCTGGGGGCATATCTGATCCCCACTTCTTCCAACAATACTCGTACCATTTCGGAGAAAGAGCCGCGTTCTTGATGGCATCCTTGCGCTCCGAAGACTCCGGGTCATCAAACAAGATGCGAATTGAGCGCTGTGTGATTTTGACAGATTTACCGTTCGCCCCTCCCGCATCTTCGATCAATCCAAACGACCTCAACGCCGCCAGGACCTTAACGCCCGTGCTGCTCGTCGCGGAGTATTTGAGCGCTTCGGTAATGAGCGAATCAACTGGAGCGGGTCCTCGCTTCGCGTAGTCGTACACTTTCCGAGCAAATGAAATTGCATCTTCCAAACCCACATAAGGGTATGATGGTCCGCGCCCCATATGGCACCTCCACAAAGATCATAGCAATTTTTTGAAAAAAAGCAAACTATTTAGCGAATTTGGCAAGAACGAGCTTGACACCTCGGACGAGATGCCCTATTTCTAAATACGGAGGAACCTATGAAAAGAAGAGCCTCAGCCTGTCGCCATCATGCTCACCGTGACGGCGGGCAACCGCAGAAAGGCCCGAATCGCTGATCTCTTGGCGGGGACGCGAAACGGGCCGTGGTGAGCTGGTTTTTCTGGAGGGTCCCTGTCTGGTGACAGTAACGGGACTGATACCCCGTGATGATTCCCTGGACGGAATGGAGTTCGATTCTCCCGCCCTCCAAATTCATTTTATCACCGCTTCGCGATGGGATAGACTTGGTCGGCTCAAATGAAAAACCTTGATGCAGAGGCCTTACAAAAACTGATTCTGAAGTTGCAGCGGCCAGACATGCTGTCGGCCAAGAACGCTGACCGTTTGGTGCGAGTGTTCTATGATGCAACCAAAATCATCTACGAACGCCAAAAGCGGCTAAAGAAGCCTGAATTAAAGATGAAAGAGATTGCCTCCGCCCTGCTGATTGCGGAGAAAGTGAATTCAAGTCAGTTCCATTTTTTGGCAACCGGCACCCTGGCCGAGTGTTTCGGTTCCCTCGACGAAGCTGCTGCTTTGGACTATTACCAAAACAAAGTGATGGGGGAGGTCACCGATAAATTAGGGCGCAAGATCACCATTGACGAAGACGGGATGCTTTCGCTTTATAAAGACCCTGAGACGGGGAAGCACCTGGACAAATCGGAGAACTATGAGGAGATGCGCGGCAAGCGGCTTCCATGGATCCGGCACACACTGATAAATAGCGAGTCTGTCTACATCTCCGAAACTACGGTTCATGGGAAATTTCAGCGCCGCCTGCTCTATACAGCAGTCGCTTCGGTTCCGGCGACGAACGACCCACAATATTACCTCGTAGTGGTCCGGGAGGGGCAAAACGGCAACAATATAACCTATACGTTTCTAACAGCCTATACCATGTTGAAAAGAAACCGTTTCCTGCAAATTTTAGAGAAGTGCCACCTTTGAGAAGACTTTGCGAAAAAGCAACCTATTTCTCTAGAATTCATCTTTAATATAGCCAAGTACCGCCGATAAGGGTAGTATTGAGGCAACTCCTAGATGGTAGGCAAGACTACCCTCATGTCTAGCTGGTGGGCGCATGAGGTCACTACTTCCTATCGAGACCTAAAGGCATTGGGTCTGACTACACCAGCAGTATCGTGCAACGCCCCCGCTTCAAGCGGGGGCGTTGCTATTTGTAGTGCAAATCAGACTCTACCCTGTCACGGCTGCAATTGATTGCACTAGAAACCTAGCTCCGTGTTAAGCGTGTAGTCTTTCTCTTGAGTAACCAGAATTACGGCTGAGAAGATCCTCCGCGCCGGATGGCAGATCAGCATCCTTCCATAGCCTCCGCGCCTTGCAGAAAATTACCGGCTTCCGGCGCAGAATGAGGATATGAACCTCCTCCAGACTCACGCCGCGGATTCAAGGAATACCGGCTCCGGAACGTCTGTTTTCCACCCCCCCGGGGTACCCCCCACCCTCAGGTGGGTACTGAAAGGTAACGGATGTCTAGCTAACATGAATGAAATCAACAGCGGTAAACGCAACCCTAGTTACTCATCTATAAATACAAATGCCCGATTTTGCCTGTTTTTTCCCCGAAAAACGCCCATTCCAGGCCGGATCAGGCCCGTCGAGGCGTTGCCAGGCGCCACCGGCAAAGTCACCTGGCGGGCCCGGAGCAGCCATCTACCCGAGGTTGCCATCCGGGGGTGAAACAAGGTACTGTCCATTCAGGTTGGAACCCGTAATGCGCCCGTCTGATTCCCCGGAACAGGCCGCAGCGGCAACGGTCAGGCAGCAGCAGGCCGAATTCGCTCGTCTAGCGATTGAAAATCACTTTGCGATTTCACCCGATGCGATCTTTGTGACCGATGCAGAGGGGCTGATTCGCGAAGCCAACCCCCGCGCCTCGGAGTTGTTCGGCTACACAAGAGATGAATTCGCGGGGCTGCCCATCGAACGCCTGGTCCCCGAGCGGTTCAGAGGGCGGCATCCGAGCCATCGCGAGAATTACAACGCGCATCCGCGAACCCGGCAGATGGGCGCGGCCATGAACCTGTTCGGGCTGCGCAAGGATGGCGCGGAGTTTCCCGTCGACATCATGCTGAAGCCCATCGGCACGGCGTCAGGGCCGGTTGTCCTGAGCTTTGTGCGCGACGTAACCGAGCAGCGCGAGGCGATGGAAGCGCTCCGGCGCAACGATCTGCAACTGCGGTCGATTGTGGAGAGCATCGACGACTACGCGATCTATCTGCTCGACCGCGATGGATGCGTGATGACCTGGAACCCCGGCGCGGAACACATCAAGCAATACACGGCCGACGAAATCCTGGGAGCGCACTTTTCCCGCTTCTTTACGCAGGAGGATCTGGACCGCGGCCGTCCCGCCGAGTTGTTGCGCCAGGCAGCGGAGCGCGGCCGGGTGAAGGCCGAAGGCTGGCGGGTGCGCAAGGACGGCTCCCGCTTCTGGGCCGACATGGTTCTGACCGCCATCCACGACGACATCGGGCAGGTAACCGGGTACTCGAAGGTGACGCGCGACTTTACCGATCGCAAGCGAGCGGAAGAAGCGGTGATGCTGCAACTGAGCAACGCTCTCTTGGCCAACATGGATATCGGCAAGTTGATGGGGGCCATCTCTGCAAGCATCCACGAGGTTGTTCCGCACGACTCCGCCGCATTGGCGCTCTATGATCCGTTGAGCAACGATCTGATGGTGCAGTTCCTCGGCCCCCATGACACCAACGTCATTGCCGACGATGCGCATGTCCCGATCGTGGGCACAATTTCCGGACAGGTTTTTCGTAGCGGGGAGCCGGTTCTGGTAGAGCGTCTTTCGGATGCAAGCTTCGCGCCGGAGACAGTCCGCAGCCTCACCCAGCTCGGCATGAACTCCGGCTGCTGGGTTCCGCTCACGCATCACGGAAAGGCCGTTGGCGCCATGGGGGTGCTGAGCCGGCTGGAGAGCGGTATTGGGCGGCAGGAGGTGGATCTGCTGGCGCGGATCGCGGTTCAAGTGGCCATGGCCGTCGATAACGCAATGGCCTTCCGGCGCATTGCCGAGCGCCACGACCAGTTGCGCCAGGAGAAGCAGTACCTGGAGTCGGAGATCAATCTCGAAAATCGCTACGATGACATTGTCGGCGAGAGCAAAGGGCTGCGCCAGGTTTTGAGAGAGATTGAAACTGTGGCGCCGACAGACGCCACAGTGCTGATCCAGGGAGAATCGGGAACCGGGAAGGAACTGCTGGCGCGCGCCATTCACCGCCTGAGCAATCGAAGCGACCACACATTCGTAAAGCTGAACTGTGCCGCCATTCCGGCCGGGCTGCTGGAGAGCGAATTGTTCGGGCACGAGAAGGGCGCGTTTACCGGAGCCATCGCGCGTAAGATCGGCCGCGTGGAGCTGGCTCACGAAGGTACGCTGTTTCTGGATGAGATTGGCGAGCTGCCGCTCGACCTGCAACCCAAGCTGCTGCGGGCTCTGCAGGAGCGTGAGATAGAACGGCTGGGTGGCAACCGTCCGATTCCGGTGAATATGCGGCTCATCGCCGCCACCAATCGCGACCTGGCTAGGATGGTTGCCGACAAGGAATTCCGCGGCGATCTCTATTACCGGCTGAAGGTCTTCCCGGTGTTTGCGCCGCCGCTGCGCGAACGTGTCAGCGACATCCCCATCCTGGTCCGCCATTTTGTGGCCACCCACAGCAGGCGGATGGGCAAGACCATAGAATCGATTCCCAGCGAAACTATGGAGGCGCTGGTTCGCTGGCGCTGGCCCGGCAACATTCGCGAACTGGAGAACTTTCTTGAGCGCGCAGTCATTCTGACGCGCGGCCCGGTGCTCTACGTTCCGCTGGCCGAGTTGCAGATGGCGGAAGACCCTCAGGACGAGGTGGAGCAGAACCCTACGCTGCTTGAAGCGGAACGGGATCACATTTTGCGCGTACTGCGCGAGACCAAGGGGCAGATCGGCGGCGATGACGGAGCAGCCGCTCGCCTGGGCCTGAAACGTACCACATTAAATTCAAAATTGAAGAAGCTTGGCATCGAGCGAAGTGACTACATGTAGTCACGGTGACGAGATTTCGTCATCGTCACATCGTCACTTGGCCATTCATCTTTTCGTTCCGCTTTTAAGCGGCTGCGCACAACTCCTTTCACTTCAGTTTGTAACTCCACTCGCTCGACGATCGGCCGAGTTTGGCGTCGCACGTGCATTAGTCATTGCGTGGCGCAAGGCGGCCGACATCATGTTGCGAATCTCAATTCAAGAATCCGAACAAGCAATGGAGTTCAAGTTGGAGGGGCGAATCGCGGGGCCATGGGCGGCAGAATTCGGCCGGGTCTGGGTGGAAACGGCTCCGCGTTTAGCTTCAAGGAAGCTGGTTCTGAACCTGAGCAGCGTAACGTACGCGGACGCCAGTGGCACGCAATTGCTAAGTGAGATCTATGCTCAAACACGCGCTGACCTGATAGCCGGGACAGTATGGACCGAATCTCTTGCCGAACAAATTACGCACGGTGAAGCGCAAATCGTAAATCAGGAGCTATGACATGGGAACCATGCAGAATGCAGTCAGCGGTTGCGGGAGCCAGACCAAGCTGGCCGGTGAATTCTTCAACAAGTTGTCGCCCGAGGCATTCAAGGATCTCGGTGCGATGGCCTTTCCATCCAGCTATTCAGCGGGCGTGATCCTGTTTTCAGAAAAGGATCCGGCTCCCGGCGTCTACATCGTTCTCGAGGGCGAGGTGAAGCTCTCAATGAACTCGAGCGAGGGCCGCCGCCTGATACTGCGCATTGCCAGGAAGGGAGAGATTCTCGGTCTGGCTTCGGCGCTCTCCGGCAAGCCTTGCGAGATGACCGCGGAGACTCTCTATCCGACGAAGATCGCGCCCATCGTTCGGCAGGATTTTCTCAACTTCCTGATGCACCACCCCGAGGTCTACCAAACAGTGACCGAGGAACTAAGCCGGGACTACGCCATGGCCTGCGAGCAACTGCGCACCGTGGGGCTGTCTAACTCAGCGCCCGAGAAACTCGCTCGCTTGCTGCTTGAATGGAGCGAGAACGGCAAGACCACTGACGGCGCAATCCACTTCCGCTTTCCACTTACCCATGGAGAGATTGGAGAATTCATCGGCGCATCGCGGGAGACGGTCACGCGGACGCTCAGCGTCTTCAAGAGCCGCCACCTAGTGGCTTTTCACGGGTCCACGCTCACCATTCCAAGCAAGGCTGCTTTAGAAAGCTACGCACACTGCTAGGGATCATACTTAGATTATTTCGGCACGAGATTTTTATAGTTTGCTGATTGACGACCCCCGGCGGATTTATCCACATCACTCGCCGCCGGGGGATTTCTCTTTTTGAATCCACTGCCTCCCTGAAGCCTTCGCAGTACAATGACAGCTATCCGAATTGTGGAGGTTTTCATGCGAAGAGTTCTTCTCGCCGTTCTCGCTTTCGCTTTTGCCGCTTCGCTTGCCGCGCCGCTCAAAGCGCAGGGTGCGCCACCTCAGGGCGGAGCCGGCCAGCCCTACACCGTGGAGTATTACTACAAGTGCCAATGGGGGCATCAGCAGGAATTTCTCGACCTGTTTCTCAAGAATCACTTTCCGCTGCTCAGGAAGATCCAGACCACCGGGCGCATTCAGTCGTTGAAGATTGAGACGCCTGCGTATCACACGACTGAGGACGGGCGCTGGGATTATCGAGTGACCATCCGCTACAAGGACTCGACGGTTGCAACTACTGCGAATCCGGATGAGGCGGCGTTCATCGATCGGCTCTGGCCAGATAAGGAGACCTACAAGAGAGAAGAGCAGCGGCGGTTTGAGATTCTCGCAGCTCACTGGGACTTGCCGGTAACGGATATTACGCCGGCGCAGAAGTGAGAAGAGCAGGGAATAGGGAACAGGGAACAGGGAATAGAAGACGCTACTCTCTGTTTCTCCATTGCCTAACCAGGTCGTCGGCGGCTTCTTGCCAATTCCTGAAATCGAAAAGGAATCCGGCTTCGAGAAGACGGCCGGGGATGACGCGGCGGCTCTTCAGGACCAGTTCCGATTCGGATCGCATCAGAAATGTTCCGATTTCCAAGAGGGGCCAGGGCGCGGGCAAGCCGTTTGGCATGCCCCAGGCATCGCGCAGAGCCTGCATGAATTCGCGGTTCGGGAGCGGATTGGGCGCGGCGATGTTGACGGGGCCGGCCAGGTCCTCGCGATCTATTAGAAACTCTACGGCGCGGGCGAAGTCTGTTTCGTGAATCCAGGAAACGAACTGGCGTCCGCTGCCCTGCTCTCCGCCGAGGCCAAGGCGCACAAGGTTCAGGAAGATCGCGAAGGTACTGGCGGGGACAGGGCTGAAGACGATGGCGCTGCGCATTGCGACTTTGCGGGTGCGCGGGGTCGGGGTTGCGAAGAAGGCCGCCTCCCAGTCTTTGGCTACGCGGATCGAGAAATTCCATGTATCGGAGGCGTGTCGATTTCTCGAGATCGAGCTCGTGCCCGCCCAGTTCGCCGGTGGCCTCATCCATGGGCCTGTCGAGCGCATGGCGGTAGATGGTGGCCGTGGATGCATTCAGCCATACGCGCGGCGGCCGGTCGAGGCCGGCGATTACGCGGTTCAGGAGCCGGGTGGTTCCGATACGCGAGTCGTAGATTATGTGGCGGTTTTCGCTGTGATAGCGGCAATTCACGCTGCGCCCGGCGAGGTTGATGCAGACGTCGGCCCCTTCGAGGGTTTCAACCCAGGGCCCGACCTCTTCGCCGTCCCAGTGAACCGTCTGCCAGGGTGCGGTGTAGGGCCCGCGCGTTAGCACGGTGACATGGTGGCCGCACTCCTGGAGATATCGCGCCAGCATCTGTCCCACCTGTCCACTGCCGCCGGGCAAGACGATTCGCTGCGGACGCGGGCTCGGCGCCGAGGTTGTGCTCATTGATTCAGCGTACAGCGTCGCGGTGGTTCGCGGCGTTTGCAGCTACATGGGGGGAAGCGGATAGCCGCGCATGAACTGACGCCTGCGATGGGAGCGGATTTCGTGGACGATGACGATAATTATCAGCACGAGAACGAGAGGCGGCAGCGACAGTATCCAGCCCGGCTGGACCACGCGGTCCTGGCCCACGGTCACTGAAGCGGGCGCGTGCAGGGAGCCAAACATTACCACAAGATCCTTGCCGACGCTGACGTTTTCACCCAGGCGCACTGCCCCGAAGAAACTCACCGTGTCGCCGCCGATGGAGGAGTTGTCTGCCGCCGTGATATCGCCGAAGAAGTTCACGACGTCGTGATGGGCTTTGCCGTCGAGGTGGGTGTTTCCGAAGAACACGACGACATCGCCGTTGGCTTCCCCATCCACATACGCGCTGCAGAAAAAGCACACGGCGTCTCTCGCGGGATTGCCGGCGGCCACATGGATGTCGCTGCCGAACTGGACTTGGTCGCGGTCGGCATGGGCAGAGACCGAGGCGAGCGCAAAAGCGGCAGCCAGCAGGGGGAAAAGGAGAGGCTCTCTTCATCGTCATTGGCTCCTCGGTTAGTGTTACGCAGGGCGGGCAGGAAAAGTTCCCGCCGGTTCAAATCTTCGCAGGGCTGAGGGCGGCTGTCCAGTCCGCAGCGCGGTCAACCAGGATGTCCGGCTTGGTTGCCATTAACGTTTGCGGCGCAAACCCGAATGCACATCCGACTGACCAGGCACCGGCATTGCGCGCCGTCTCGACGTCCACCTGACTGTCGCCGATCATCACTGTTTCTTCCGGAGTCGCGCCGGTCTCATCCATGAGCGTACGCAGGCCGAGCGGGTCGGGTTTCTTGACGGGAAAACTGTCGCCGCCGTAGATGTGCAGAAAGTAGTCAGCCATTCCCAGCCCTTCGCAGATTCCGCGCGCGGGACGGACAGGCTTGTTGGTGAGCACGGCCATGGTTCGCGATGTTCCCCCGGGTGTGTCGTGGAGATCCTTTAGTGCGGCCAACGCCTCAAGGACGCCTTCGTACGCATAGGTGAAGTCCAGTTTGTGCTCGCGGTAATACCTAAGAAAGAAGGCGTATGAATCAGCCAGCAGGGTCTCGTCTACCTGTTCCGGGGTCAGGGCGCCCGCCAGCGCCAGAGAACGGCGCATGAGCATGGGCGCTCCGTTGCCCACAAAGCTCGCAATTGCCGGATCGGGCAGGGCCGCAAAGCCGGACTGGGCGAGAGCCGCGTTCACGCTGTTGCACAGATCCTGCGCCGAATCGATGAGGGTGCCGTCAAGATCGAAGACAAGCAGCTTCAACCGTTCCACAGGCAGCGGGCGAAAGATATGCACCATGCACTTAGTGTATCGAATTGGAAATCAAACGGAGGCATTTCATTTTGGGAGACCGGCCTCCTCAATGCGATGATGTTTGGATGGGCCGGACGCGTTGAAGCGTGCAGACAGAGATCATGGAAAGGACTTCAACTGGTGAAGAAGCATCTTTCACTTATCGTGGCAGTCTTCGCTTTTGTCTCAGCACCTGCAAATTTCAGTGCGCAGCAATCCGCTTCTTCGCAGGCCGCGAGGCCGACGGTTCAGCCGGTCTTCAGCGTCTATGCGCCGGCCGAACAGATTCTCAACCTCGATGTACTCAAGAAAGAGATCAAGCAGTACCACGATTGCACCTGCAAGTGCGGCTGCTATACGCACGACATCGACATTCAGGCAGATCGCGCGATTGCGTTTTTGATGCGGCGCGCGGCGCGGCGTAACCCGCGTGAAAAGCTGGCGATGATTCTCGACATCGATGAGACATCTCTCTCCAACTACCAGCAGCTGGAGAGTGCCGATTTCGCGTTTAACAGAGCGGCTTTCGATGCCTGGGTGGATACAGCACAGGCTCCGGCGATCTCCGGCACGCTCCGTCTCTACAAGGAGGCCCAGCGGCTGGGCGTGAGCGTCTTTTTCATCACCGGACGGCCAGAGCGGCAGCGGGCAGTTACGGAACGAAACCTCACCGATCAGGGATTTCGCGACTGGAAGGAGTTGACACTGCGGCCGGAGTCGACTAACTCCGAGCCCGTGGGTATATACAAATCCAACGCCCGCGGCCGAGTTGCCGCGCAAGGATACAAGATTGTGCTGAACGTGGGCGATCAGTGGAGCGATCTGAAGGGAAAGTCCGAAGCGGAGTTCTCGGTGAAGTATCCCGACCCGTTCTACCTCCTTCCGTAGCGATTTTATCGGCCTTCAGTCTTGCGGTCGGAGACACGTGCCTTGCCCGCCATGTATGATGGCGCGCATGAAAAAGTTTGCCGTCTTCCCCGCGTTTCTTTGCTTCGCACTGTCTCTCGCACTTGCTGCTCGAGCAGCGGACAAACTTTCCGCTCCGGAGCTGATCGCACTCGCCAAGGCGCACAGCGCGGAGTTGCGGGCCAGCGTCCTGTCGACCTTTGACGAAAAAGAGTTGAAGGCAGGCACGGCCTGGGCCGGACATGGGCCGGATTTCTTTTTTGCGATTGAGATGGTCTCGACGCCAACGTTGGTGATCGACGGGGCGGCGGGGATGCCGATGGGGCGGTTTGGGCAGACCGACCTTTGGTATGCCGCGACACAAGTTAAAGACGTGGGACACATGCACCAGTTCCATTATGTTGTGGACGGCGCGAGTTTCGGCGGGCGGCTGGACCTGCCGGCGTTCGGCCCGCTCTCTTATTTGCAGCCAGGGGTTACCGCCGGAACGCTCTCAGAAAAGCTGATCCATACCAGCAAGATTTACGACGGGATGAAGAGCGAGTACTGGATCTATGTGCCGGAAGGATACGACGCTAAAGTTCCCGCGGCTTTGATGGTCTTTCAGGATGGCGGTGGCTATATCGATCGAAATGGCAATAACCCCACACTCAACGCGATCGACAACCTGATTGCGGAAAAGAAAATTCCGGTGATGATTTGCATTTTCATCAATCCCGGCGACATTTCGGGCTCGCCCGGTACGCCGACCTATGAGTTTGTCAAAGGATACAGCGACAAATGGAGCCGCACCCTGAAGGACTCGATGCGGAGCACACTCTACGACACGGTGAGCGATCGCTATGCGCGCTTTCTGCGCGATGAGATTCTGGCCGAGGTAGGGGCGAAGTACAACCTGCGCAAGGATGCATACAGCCACGCGATTACAGGCCTGTCTTCGGGCGGCATTTGCAGCTTTAACGCGGCCTGGCAGATGCCGGAGGAGTTCAGCCGCGTCCTGAGTTGGATAGGCAGCTTCACTTCTATCCAATGGAAGGAGAATCCCGCGAATGCCGAGGGTGGGCAGGATTATCCGGAGAAGATTTTGCGCGAGCAGCATCGCAACATTCGAGTGTGGTTGCAGGACGGCGCCAACGATATGGAGAACGAAAGGTACGGAAGCTGGCCGACGGCCAATATCCGCATGGCAAATGCGCTGAAAGCGAAGGACTACGATTTCCATTTCAGCTTTGGCAAGGGGACCCACAATTCGGCCCAGGGCGCGGCGGAGTTTCCTGAGTCGATGATCTGGCTTTGGCGGGACTATGACGGGACGAAAACCGAGCAGCAGTTTGCGCAAGATCCGGCCGAAAAGGCCAGGCCTTATTTTCGAGTGGCCACGCTCAACCGCGGGAGCGATGAGTAGGGAGCGGGAGCACCGCAAAGAAGGGAACTCGAAGGGGAAGAAAAAATGAGGCGGGGTCCTTCCCAGGAGCCTTTAGGACCCCGCCTGAGCAACAGTTGTCTGGAAGCGGAAGCGCGAGCCGAAGGAGGAAAGGACCTCCTTTGCCTGGTGTCAATGGATGCGAATGCTGCCCGATCCGGTCTCGACCCTCACCGTTGGACCACCGCCGTTGATCTTTCCGGTAACATGGTGGCGATCCGTGGAACCCTGGGTCATCATCTCGCGGTCAGAGTGGATGCTTCCCGAACCCGACTCGGCGTCCAGGGTCAGACCGGCGTTGCCGGTTGTAAGCTCGACGTTGCCTGAGCCTGTCTCCAGCTTCCACGGAGCGGACGGGGTTCCTTCGACCTTGATTGAGCCCGATCCGGTTTGGGCGTGGAGACCGCCGTGCACGTTGTGCAAGTCGATCGAACCGGAACCCGTTTCGGCCTTCACGTCTCCGTTGCCTGTCTGGTCGGCGCTGATGTTGCCCGAGCCGGTATCCACGGTGAAGCTCCCACGCAAACCGGTCGCGTGAATGCTGCCCGAACCGGTGCTCAGTTTCGCGTTCTGTCCGATGCCGTCGTCCGTGACCTCGCCAGAACCCGAGGCGGCATTGAGAAAGGCGTCCGCAGGGGCCTGGATCTCATAATCGATGCTGATGTTGTGCAGGTTTTCGTGGCGGGCACCGACGCGCACAATGCTTCCGGTTTGCTCGATGGGTGGATTGGCCGCGATTTCCCGGACCTGCTCGTCACTCCCACCCCAGTTCGACCGCACGCGCCCGAAGATGTGCACTTGTCCGTCTGTGCCGTGGGTGAGGTGGATGTACCCTGAACCGGTGGACACCATCAGTTCCACCGTTCCTTTGACAGAGAGGTTGCGGTCGAAGGTAGCCTCCGCGCCAAGGGCTGGAAGAGCCGCGAGCGCCACCAGCGCCGCCGTTGCAACAAGAAGATGTTTCATCGAGTACCTCGCTTTTTTCTTGGGAGATCCCTGGTCTGGGATCGGAGACAAAGGAAATTCCGCCAACTGCAAATGCATCTTGCCTGCCAAACTTGTTTCTGACTCAAACCCAATGGTTTCAATTGGATCACCGCCGCGCCGAACCCGTGGCAGGGTTTCCGGTGTCCGTTTGCGAACAGTCCTGTACGAAGCCGGACAAACAATCGCTCAAACGCGCACAAGCATCAACTTGAAGGCAATACGCTTTCCGGCCGTTCGCCGTTCCCCATTTCTTTTTCTGCTCGCGGCCTACCGGTGGATAACCGGGAGCAGAAGCCGGAGCGATGCCTCCTGATCTCTGAAGTGCTATGCTCTCACCCAGATGCAAGGGCTATCGCTGCTCAAAACTGTCGCTGTGGCCATGCTCATCCTGGCCAACGCATTCTTTGTGGCCGCCGAGTTCGCTCTGGTTTCGATCCGCGAAACGCGCATTGAGCAAATGCTTGCCGCCCGGGTCCCAGGGGCCCGCGCCGTGCGCCGTTTGCAGCGCGGCCTCGACGAGCTTTTGCCGGCAGTGCAGCTTGGGGTCACGCTCTGTTCTCTGGCCCTGGGCTGGCTCGGCGAGCCTCTTGCCGCCTCCATACTCATGGGCTGGTTTGGCGGGCTGCCTCATGCCAACGTCTATGCGAACATCGCCGCAGTGACACTGGGTTTTGCGCTCATCACTTACTTTCATGTGGTGGTTGGGGAGCTGGTGCCCAAGGCTCTGGCGCTTCGCCGCGCCGAGGCACTGGCCGTCGCAGTCGCGCCTCCCATGCTGGTTTTCATGGCGCTGGTGCGTCCTGCGGTCCGCCTGCTCAAGGTTTCTGCCGGCGCCGTGCTGCGCGGCTTCGATGTTCCACTGACCGAGCGCGCTGCCGTTCACTCGTCCGACGAGCTCAAGCTGATTGCCACCGCGGCACGCCGCATGGGGCTGCTGCCCAAGTTCCAGGAGACGCTGATCCACCGCGCCCTTGAACTCGACGATGTGTCGATCCGCGAGATCATGACTCCGCGCCAGAAGATCTTCTCTCTGCCCTCCAACATGCTGCTTGAGGAAGCCAGCGCGAAGGTGATTGCACGGCACCGCTCTCGCGTCCCGGTCTACGACGAAACTCGCGGACCGGAGCACATCGTCGGTGTGGTCTACGCGCGCGATCTCGCCCGTCTGATCTTCTTTCGGTCTGCATCCGAGCGAATTGAAGCCTTGCCGCAACAACTTGAGATATGGGAATCTACAGGCCCCGGCAGGGCCGCGCGGCCAGGCTTGCAGGGCCCGGCTCCGGAGAGCTGGGAGTCTTCGAGGGCCAGCATTACAACTCCCTTTGTTGAACTGCGTCTCCGCCAGATCATGCGCGATGTTCTGGTTGTTCCCGAAACCAAGTCGGTTCTCAACCTCATAACCGACTTCAAGCAGCGCCGCCGTCACATGGCGGTCGTAGTCGATGAGTACGGTTCCATCGTCGGGCTGGTTACGGCTGAAGACGCAATCGAGCAGCTTACGGGAGAACTGGAAGACGAGTTTGACTCGCCGGCAGTTCCAGTTCTCACCACGGCCTCGGGCGCGTTGCTGATGGACGGTGGCGTGAACCTGCGCGACCTGGAAACCCAGATGCAGTGGAGCCTGCCTCGCGAGGGCGGCGTTGAAACCCTGGCAGGTTTTCTGCTCGTCCGTCTCGGTCACCTTCCTAGTGTTGGCGAGTCAATCCTTTTCGAAAATCGCCGACTCACGGTGGTAGAGATGGACAACCGTCGCATCGCGAAGATCCGTGTGGAGCAAGTGGACGGACCGCCTACGCCCACGGATTGATACGTGCATTTTCGGCTACTATTGCCGGAGCCGCCGGCACGACGGGTCAGCGAAATTTGGGGCGCGGTTGCAGAGGTGCAGGTAGAGAAGATCTCGAGAAATGCCGATGAATGAAACGAACAGGTGTACCAGGCCTTGGTTAAAGAACCCGAATTTGGGACCTGGAGGACGAAGATTGCGAGGAAGCCATGGCGAACAAGAACGACAAAAAGCACAAGGAACACAAGCAGGAACTTGCGGCGACAGAGGAGAAGAAGGCTCGCAAGGAAGACAAGAGCCTGGTGGCTGCGCACCTCGCCGCAACAAACGGCAGCGTGCTGCGGCTCGGCAAGGACTGCGACTACGAACGCGAACTTCGCCGCCTCCAGGTGGAGCTGGTCAAGCTCCAGGAGTGGATTCGCACTAAAGGGCTGCGGGTTGTTGTTTTGTTTGAGGGACGCGACGCGGCCGGCAAGGGGGGCGCCATCAAGCGCATTACCGAGTCGCTCAATCCCCGCGTGTGCCGCGTGGTTGCGCTGGCCACGCCTACCGAGCGGGAGAAGACTCAGTGGTACTTCCAGCGATACGTTACGCATCTGCCCGCAGCCGGGGAGATGGTGCTGTTCGACCGGAGCTGGTATAACCGCGCGGGAGTGGAGCGGGTGATGGGCTTCTGCACGGAAAGCCAATACCAGGAATTCATGCAGAGCTGCCCGGAGTTCGAACGCATGTTGCTGCGCTCGGGGATCGTGCTGCTGAAGTACTGGTTCTCGGTGAGCGATGCGGAGCAGGAGCACCGCTTTCAGGACCGCATGGACAAGCCGACCAAGCGCTGGAAGATCAGCCCGATGGATCTTGAGTCTCGCAAGCACTGGGCGGACTACTCGCGGGCGAAAGACGAGATGTTCGCGATTACCGACACCAAGCAGTCGCCGTGGTTTGTGGTGAATGCGGAGGACAAGAAGTGCGCCCGGTTGAACGTGATTCGGCATTTGCTCTCCATGATTCCTTATAAAGATCTGACGCCGGAGCCGTTGAAGCTGCCGCCGTTGGGCAAGTCGAAATATGTGCGGCCACCGATTCAGGAGCAGAATTTCATCCCGCAGGTCTACAAGTAAATGCAGGCCAAAAGCGGCTTAAAATTCCGGTTTTTTGGTCCAAAATCGGGCCAAAATGGGGTAAAAACAGGGGTTCATGTTTACCGATGAGTGACTATGTAGATTTTACAAGTGGCTCATAAGATGCTGGCTCCGGTTGCCCATGCACCAGGAACGGGGCATATTCCCGGGGGGGGTACCCCGGGGGGCCGGAAAACTGGCTTTGGACCACAGATTTATCCGCGTCTGCCGTTTGAGGCTTGAGGAGGTTCATATCCTCATTGTGCGCCGGCAGGCGGTAATTTTCTGCAGAGGAGGGCGCGCGCAACAGCAGATTCTTCGACTCGCTGGGTTCGCTTCCTAGAGCGTGTTTCAAAAATAGCCCAACCCATCTCGGCTGCATTCCCGCAGGGGCTAAAGCCCTCGTCTTTTCTGGGGTCTTTCGGCACGGCTGAAGCCGTGCCCTGACACAAAGCAGATTTTTGAAAGACGGTCTCAGAACAGGGCGGGTTGAGGTTCCAGGATTCCCACCCTCGCGACAAAAACAAGAACGTCGCGAGGATGGGGCACCCGGCTCTCAGAACAGGGCGGGTTGAGGTTCCAGGATTCCCACCCTCGCGACAAAAACAAGAACGTCGCGAGGATGGGGCACCCGGTGGGCAAGGTCTGGGTGATCGTGGGATCAGGGCCTGTGGCGGCTGATGAAGCAGATTCTCATCCGCCTGCCACGGCTAACCGTACGATCTCTGCCTTCAACTCGCTTTCCGTGTCCACCGTGAGCAGGCCAACGGTTATCGGGAGTTCGAAGCGGCGGGGGCCGCAGGAGCCGGGGTTGAAGTAGAGGACGCCATTCTTCGTGAAGTGGTTTGGCACATGCGTGTGGCCGGAGAGGACGGCGGCGAATTTTCCGGCCGCGGGGTCGAGGTGAAGAGTCTTCAGGTCGTGGAGCATGTAGAGGTAGAGGCCTTCGACGAGGACGACTTCGGTTTCGGGGAGCTTGCTGCATAGGCCTTCGCGGTCGACATTGCCGCGGATGGCGGTGACGGGGGCGATCTTTTCAAGTTCTTTCAAGATGGAAGGCTTGCCTACGTCGCCGAGATGGAGGATGCGCTTGACGCCTTTGAGGACGGGGGCTACCTCGGGGCGGAGGAGGCCGTGGGTGTCGCTGATTACGCCGATTCTCATGGATTCGATTTTCGCCTTTTCATCATTGGTTTGGAGGATTGTCTTGAAAGGATGAGAAGCCCGCGTCTCAAGCCGATTGTATTGCGTGGGCGCATTCAGGGTCCTGAAGAGGTTGCGGAAAAAGGCTGGTTCTGGCCGAAGCGGAGAAAAAAGCATGCCTCAGGGGCTAAAGCCCACGTCATTTGGCGGCACTTATGGCACGACTGAAGTCGTGCCCTTTCAAAACAGCACCGCGACATCACAGCACCGCGACATCCGTTAAGCTGAAGTAGGGCGAGAGGCTGAAACAGGGTGCCCGAAAGCTGTGATGAAGGAATTATCGCGAATCGACGAAGTGCCGGCTCGAACGAGATGGCGGCAAGCGGTGGCAGCCTATACCGAGCCGCGAGTGCTGCGAGTGCTTGCCCTCGGATTTGCCAGCGGCTTGCCGCTGCTGCTGACTTATTCAACACTTTCAGCGTGGCTTGCAACAGGCGGCGTGCGGCGCGCAGCGATCGGCACCTTCGCCCTGGTCGGCACGCCTTACGCATTCAAGTTTCTGTGGGCGCCGCTGATGGATCGCGTACCTCCGCCGCTGGGTTTGGGACGACGGCGCGGTTGGGGAGTCACGATCCAGATCCTTCTGATCGGCGCAATTCTCGCTTTAGGATTGTGCGACCCAAAACACAACTTGCCTTTGATGGCCGCCTTGGCAGTGCTGGTCGCGTTTCTATCCGCGAGCCAGGATATCGTGATCGATGCCTGGCGCGTGGAGAGCTTGAGTAGCGATGAGCAAGCTCCTGGAGCCGCCTTGTATCAGTCCGGCTACCGGATCGGCATGCTGGTCGCCGGGGCCGGCGGCCTTTTGATCGCAGCCTACGTGGGGTGGTTCGCGGCCTACGCCACGATGGCTGCGCTCGTCGGTGTGGGGCTGCTGGTGTTTCTGCTGAGCCCCGAACCGAAGGTGTCGGTACAGACTCCAGTGGGATCTGGATGGCATGCGATTCGCCACGCGTTTTCGATGGCCGTGATCGGTCCATTTCGCGATTTCATGCGTAGGCCGCTTTGGCCCGTGATTCTGATTGCCATTTTCGGATACAAGCTGGGCGAGGCAATGGCGGGAGTGATGTCAACGCCGCTTTATATTTCACTGGGTTTTTCGTTGCCGGAGATCGCAGCAGCCTCGAAGGTATTCGGGTTTTTCTCGATTGTGACAGGGGCTCTAATCGGCGGTATGGTGACGATCAGGTTTGGAATCCGCCGCTCGCTGATTCTTTGCGGAATTTTGCAGTCGGTTGGGAACCTGTTTTTTGTTCTGCAGGCCGTAGGCGGGCATCGGATCGGCTACCTTGCATTATGTGTCACTGCCGAAAATCTCACGGGTGCGATGGCGGGGACTGCGTTGGTGACCTATATGTCGATTCTATGCTCGCCCGCTTTTACCGCGACCCAGTTCGCGCTGCTTTCCTCCCTTGCTTTGCTTGGCCGCACCGTGGTGGCCTCCTCGGGAGGAATCCTGTCAGAGAAGATCGGCTGGGTGCGGTTCTTCCTGCTTACCAGCGTCGTCGCACTGCCGGCCATCCTTCTGTTTCTTTGGGTCGGACCGCGCGACGATTTCAGGGAAAACGAACTTGAGCCGGTCCTCGAACGCACAGATGGCAAGCGAGAAGGGCCGACTCCGGTCTAATGCTCCCTATGAACAAGGTAGGTTGAGGTTCGAGGTATCCCACCCATTCGCCTGAAAAACGGCGAATGGATGGGGCACCAAGATTTTTTGGGCGAGCCGGCGCGAGTCGGGCTGCTCTTAGCAAACGTCACAGTTTCCGGCGGTGATTCGGGGTGGAATCAAAGGATGAGGTGTTTTGTGCGCAGTTTTTTTCTTGTTTTTATCGCAGCGGTGTCTTCGATTGTGTTTGCCCAGGGGCAGAATGGCATTGCGACGCAGAGGGATGGAGCAAATCTTCAACCAGACGCGGAGCAGATATTTGCGCGTGCGAATCAGGCGCGAGCGCAGGCAGGGGCAGGGCGGTTGGGATGGGATCCGGCATTGGCCGCGGCGGCTTTGTATCACTGCCGGCGAATGGTAGCCGAGGGGCCAATTGCACACCGCTACGGTGGCGAGGCGGATCTGGCTGGACGCGCCGGACAAGCGGGCGCGCACTTCGACTTGATTGAAGAGAATGTTGCGGTGGGGCCGTCGGCCGACAGGATTCACGAGGAGTGGATGGAGTCGCCGGGGCATCGGACGAACTTGCTGAACCCGGAGGTGAATCGGGTTGGAGTGGCCGTGGTGGCCAGCCGGGGGGTGTTGTATGCGGTGGCCGACTACTCGCGGGCAGTCGAATCGCTTAGCGCATCGCAGGTGGAGGCGCGCGTTGCGACATTGATCAAGAAGAGCGGGGTTTCGATTGTGAGTGATTCGTCGCTGGCGCGGAGAGCCTGCGCATCCGACGGAGGGCTGCCCGGTTCAGCGGGCGGAGGGTCGCCGGGATTTGTGATGCGCTGGCAGGGCGCGGACCTGACGCAATTGCCCAAGGCGCTGGTAGATCGGCTGGCAACGGGACAGTATAACCGCGCCGCGGTGGGGAGTTGTCCGGCGCAGGGGCTTGAGGGGTCGTTCACGGCTTACCGGCTGGCGGTGTTGTTGTATTGATTCGATCTCAACCGAAGTCCTGATGTCCCTTCCATATCTCGGGCCAGGGCAGGCGCGGCGGTCCGCAGACGAAGATGTCGGGATGAAACTGGCTTTCTTCGTTGCGGATGCCCTCGGAGTTGGCGTTGTGTGCGGCGAGACGGCAGTTGGAGAAGATGGAGTCAGCCCGCTCGCGGCTGTTGCCGAGGACGATGATGGTGGTAGGCGGCGGGGTGGGATAGCCACGGAGATACTCGGAGTTGGTGGTGCCGATGGGTTGCGGGAGGCCGTAGGGGGAGCCGAGGATTTCGATGGCACCGTATTCGCCGTAGTTGCCGGTGGCGATGCCGAGATGGGCTTGCTGATCGGGAGGGAGTGAATCGCGAATCTGCGCGACAGTGGAGACCATCTGGTTCCAGCCGAACTCTTCGCGGAGGTCGTCGTTGTGGTCAAGCGCGAAGTCGCGGATGGGGCCGCTGGACGCGAGGGGAATGACGATGGCGATGACGTAGGCGCCGACGAAGGCGAGTCCGGAAAAGAAGACGGCTTCGATGGTGCGGCGGCTCCAGTTTGGGAGGGAACGAATCCAGCGCTCGGCGACCGCAGCGCCCATTGCCATGAGCATTGGATAGGCGGCGGCCATGTAGTAGCCGCGTCCCTTGCCGAAGAAGAACAGTGCGAGCGGAACCAGATACATGAAGGCGATCATGCGGTAGCGGCGATTGAGGAGGAAGGTTGCGAGGCCGGCGAGCCAGAGCGGCGCGGCGAAGAGGTTGGTGCAAATGAGGAACTGATGGCGGAGGAATCCTTCGGCGCGGCCTTCGCCCACATCGCGGACATGAATGTGCTGGAGGAAGCGGTAGGAGATGAAGTCGTGATGGACGAGCCAGAGAAAGTTGGGCAGGAAGATCAGGAGGGCGAGCGCGATGCCGGCCCAGAACCAGATGGTCTTGAAATAGCGGCGGGCCGGGGTTAGCGCTAAACCGGCAAGAATTCCGGCGATATAAAAGACGATGGCGTATTTTGTGAGCAGGCCGAGGCCGACCGCAGCGCCGATGGCGATCCACCAGCGAGGGTTGTCGGTGCGGAGCAGGCGAATGGTGAAGTAGGCGATCAGAACCCACCAGAGGAAGTCGAAGGATGTGTACTGGAATTCGGTTCCGTTGAAGAGCGGCACAGGCGAGAGGGCAACGGCGAGGGCGGCAGTGAACTGCGCGAGGCGTCGGCCGCCGAGTTCTTGAGCCATGAGGCCGGTTGTTATGAGCGCCGCGGCCTGAGCAATGACTGAGAAGACGCGCAGACCGACGAGGGAGACGCCGAAGAGGGCGAGGCCGATGTGTTCGAGGAAGGGAGTGAGGGGCGGAAAGGCGACGAATCCCCAATCGAGGTGGCGCGCATCGCTGAGGAACTGGAGTTCGTCGCGGTGGAAGCCGTAGCGGCCGTTGGTGAGCATGTGAAGGAGTGCGACGGCGGCGGCGAGGCCGAGGAGGGCGGGCCATTCGGGACGGGTTTGGGTGGTGGGCAGGGTGGCGGAATCATTTGGCGCGATTGATGACAAGGCATTCCCCCGGCGTGGTGAGGTTTCGACGCTAGCAATTCTACGTTGCCGGTGGGATTTTGGTTCCAGCCAGGATTTATCGGATTTTGGTTGGAGATTTCATTGCCGATTTCTTTCGAGGGGCGAAGCGATTTTGACGGAGGCCATTCCAGCGGCGGTTGCCGCCTCGATGCCCATGTCGGTGTCTTCGAAGACGAGACAGTTCTGGGGTTGGACACCAAGGCGGGCAGCGGCGATGAGATAGCAATCGGGAGCGGGCTTTCCGTGCTCGTAGTCCTCGGCGCCGACGATGGTCTCGAATCTGTCCATCAGGCCGAGGGTGGCAAGGGAATTTAAAACGGAGTTGCGGCGGCCGCCGGAGACGACTGCGAAGGGGATGCGGCCGTGCTCGGGCCTCGATGAGTTCGAGGACCTCGGGGATTGGCTGCAGTTGCGGGAGCAGCTCGAAGTAGAGATTTTCCTTGTGCTCGGCGAGGGATTCGACAGGCATGTTGAGGCCGAACATCTGGTTGAGGTCGGCAACGATTTTGGCAACGGGCTTGCCACCCCAGGAATAGAAGAGATCTTCAGGGAAGGCGCAGCCCCATTCGGAGAGCGCCTTTTTCCAGGCGATGTAATGCAGCGGCATGGAGTCGGCGATGGTGCCGTCACAGTCGAAGAGGTACGCGCGGAAGAGGCCTGGAGGGAGGTTCAATTTCATGCTTTGGTGGAGCTCCTAATTGGTCTGATGCGGCTGAAGATGGATGGGCCAAGGCAGCGAACCGAAATGGCGCGCTATTCCTGTTAAGGTGCGGCGTGGCCGGCGGAGCCGGGCTGAATTGAGGTTGCAATTGAATTCTTGTTTACAAATAGCATCATCCGGCCGCCGCCGTTTTGGCGGGCTCGGGAACGCGGCCGCCTTCGCCCGGTTTGGTCGGTTCCATTTGGAGGGCGTTGTTGAAGCGGTTGAAGTAGTTGAAGAGGCCGATGGCGCAGAGAAGCTCAACGATTTCGCCTTCGGAGTAAAAGCTGCGCAGCTCGGCGAATTGCTCGTCGCTGACGGCGTGGGCGTCGAGGGTGACCGTTTCGGCAAGGCGGAGGGCGGCCTTTTCGGCGGGAGTGAAGTCCTCGCGCATGGGCCAATCGGCCAGGTGAGAGAGTTGGTCGTCAGTCCAGCCGAGTCCCTTGGCGAGAATGGTGTGGCTGGCCAGGCAATAGGGAGTCGCGTTGACCTGGCTGGTGCGCACGATGATCAGTTCCTTGAGCTTTGTGGGGACTGTGCCGGTTTTGAGCACGGCGGCGAAGTGCGCCTGCATGGTCGAGAAGATCTCGGGCCGGTGCGCCATGACGCGGAACATGTTGGGAACGTTTCCGCGCAGGGCAAATGCCTTATCGTAGAGCGCGGCCATCTCTGGGGATACTTTGCTGCGGTCGAGCCGGGAGATACGGGACATTGGGCGTCCTCCTTCATTCAACCTGTCCTGATTCAGCCTATCGTATTCGCAGACGGCTGATGGGATCGAAGTTTCCGGCCGGCGCGGGCAACTGGACCGAAGCGAGAGTTCCCATTTTGAGGCCCCGGTTTGCGTTGGGTGAAAACGGAGGGAAAGCGCTGATTTTGGGGCGGCTAATTTTTGACGCGACCCGAACTCTCTGCTACCTTGGTAGTGGACAATTCAACGCCAAACACTCCTCAGTAGCTCAATGGCAGAGCATTCGGCTGTTAACCGAAGGGTTGTAGGTTCGAGTCCTACCTGAGGAGCCAATAAATCAATAACTTACAGTCATCCTCCCTTCAAAACTTGGTCCAACTTGGTCCAATTGCTGCACAACCCCTGAAGCCAACTTCCTCGCTTTCGGCACTAGAGCTTTCCCTACTGGTATCCTCGACCCCGTCGTGACCGTCTTTTCCTTACCTGTGAGGATCTGCATGGTTCTGGAGTTCATCGCGCTCAGCACGCTGCTCTCGATGGTCTGCATGTAGACATCGCCCGTCGTCCGGATGCTCGCGTGGCGGAGAGCCCCTTGCGCATCCTTGAGCGTGCCGTGCTCCTGAAGATCCGTTCCCAGCGTCCGCCGCATCACCTGAAAAGTGACGAGGTGGTCAGGGATTCCCAGCTTCTGAGCGATCGGACGAACCCGCCAGCGCAGGAAGTTCTTGCCCCAGCGCGGGACCGCCTGGCCAGTTCGCTCCCCCCGTCCGAAAGTCGGAAACATCAATGCCTCCGGTGAAGGGTCCGCGCAGGCCTTTTTCCACTCCTCAATGATTGGCCGAACCTGTTCAGGAACTCCGATGGGCGCCCGGCTCGAACGCGTCTTAAATCGACCGGGATAAAACTGCCCTTCGAATGCAGTGCCGTGCGGAACGAGAGTGGTTCCCGTCCATGACTTCCACTGCAAACCCATCACTTCGCTCGCCCGCGGACCGCAGAAGATACCGACGTACATCAGGCACAGATCGTGCAGGTCTTGAATGCCGCCTATGAGCGCGAGAATCTGCTTCTGCGTCATTTGCGGTTTCTCGACCGGTTTGGTCTGCGGCATGGTGACATCCTCTGCGGGGTCATTGGTCAGGAAATTCATCTTCTTGGCCATGTGCGTGATCGAACGAATGTTGGAATAGCAGTGGCGAACAACCGACTGCGAATATTTCGTTGCCAGATTGTTCAGCCAGACCTGAATCTCGAACGTGCCTAGTTGGTTAAAGGAACCCGACCAAAGTGACCCACGAGGTAGTGCTTGATCTCGTAGGTATTGATCTTCCGATACGCCGGACTCCATGCACCTTGCCGCATCGGAATGTACCGTTCCTCAACGAACCAGCGGAACGTTGCCGAGTCGTCGGAAGATTCCAGGGGTAGTTTTGGCCGGGACTCCGGTCTCGTTCAGAATGATCGCGTGCAGCATCTGCTCGGCCTTCCACTTTGGCGTGCCGGCTTTTGGGCAGAGCGAGATGTTGCGCCGCTTTCCGACCTCCTTTCCTTCCTCATTGCGCAAATACACGGTGTACTTGCCGTACCACATCTTCACCTTCCGCCCTCGAGGGTAGACGGTGCCTTTCTGATACTTCATTGCCATGGCTGTTCTCCTGTAGCCCGGCGTCGATCCCTGATCGTGGAGAACACTTCCTTCATACACCAAATCGGGAGCGACGGGAAGGGGGCAGGGTGCCGAGCTCTGCCATAAAGATATCGACATCGGCGCGGCGGTACCTGATGAGTTTTCCAAGTTTCACGGCGGGGATTTTCGGAGATCGGCGTGTAGTGTGGTCCCGAATAAAGCGCTCCGACACTCCCAATTTGTCGGCAACCTGCCGTGCATTCAACAAGCGCTCGTCATCATGGTTCGGTTGCGCGGAGTGTCTTTCTTCCCGTTGGGAATCAGCATCGATACGACGAACCCCAATCTCAATCACTTGTCGCAACATGGAGTCTTGGGCTGGCGCCAGATCAGTTTCATGAGTCAGCGTGCGGCCGTTCGCTGATACCGGTGGGAACTTTCGGAGACCACGCTCGTGGCTGGTGGATCGGACAAGTCTCTGATTTTGGCTGTTGCAGTCGACATTGTTCACCTCATTCATAGATCGTCGGGAATTTAATTTTGCTGCGGTCTCTGGAACATGAGCATCATGCGTTCGCGATTCCGACTTTTTTCAGCCTCCAGCGAATTGCGAGGCCGTCCAATACTTCCTGTCTATGCCGCCATACTTTTTGTCTATGGAAGAAACGGACAATGGCTGCAATCAAGGGAACAAAAAAGTGCCTTATTGACTCGGATGGTACTTTCTGTGGAAGCTGGCATTGAGATCGACTTCCGTATGGTTGATTCACTTCTGGCCTTGGAACGCAACCTTCAAGCAGAGGAGTTCAATGCCATGTCAGATCTCGTGGAGTTCAGGCATTTGAAGTACATCGTCGCAGTGGCAGAGGCGGCCACCATTACACGAGCCGCGGAACGACTCTTTCTTGCCCAGCCGTCTCTCAGCAAACAGATCAAGGATTTCGAGGACGAATCGGATTTCCCGATCTTCATCCGAACCCGTCAGGGCGTGCGCATCACAGCCACCAGGGCAGATGATCGTCGCATACGCCCAGGAAGCACTCCTCAAACGAACCAAGATCATTGCGATGGCGCGTGCGGTTCACCGGGGAGAGGTGCCCCCCTTCCGACTCGGCTTTTCCTCCTTCATCAATCCAGACTTGCTTCAGCTCTTTCGCGATGCCTATGCCAGGCTGTTCCCGGATTGCCTGATTCATTTGTCGGGCGGCGACCCACTCGCATTTGCTTCACCGGCTTGAGGAAGGAACACTCGATGGAGCGCTGTTTCCAATGCCTATTGACGGCCAAGACTGGGTAATGCAGCAAGTCGCGCGCGACCCACTGGTAGTGTGTATGCAAAAGGAAGACCCTCTGGCGCGCAATGCCCAGGTCTCGCTTTCCGATCTGGCTGAACGACTGAAATATTCCGCGACCCGGCGATGCATCCATCCGCGCACAATCGACTGATGGAAATGCTGACGCAAGTTGGAATCGTCCCGGAGGTTTCCTGTTCAGCCTACTACTCCGGCCGATATTCAATGGATGGTTCGCGCCGGGTATGGAGTGGCGCTCATCGACCAGAGGACACCCATCGACTCAGCTCTCACGACCAGGCCAATCGCCGGCATTCACTGGACTGCGGACACAGCCTTCGTTCACCACAACGATGCGGAGCATCTGGCCCTACCGCTTGTGATTCGATTCGCGCAAGAGATGCGAAGGAGCATGTCCGGCAAGAAGCCTCCCCTCAAGGAGCAGGTTCGTCCCGTTCAACTGGAACTTCTTGCGTAGCGCGACCATACTGTTCGCGAAAGTTGACGTCTTGCCTACGAAAATCCGCGAACCCTTGCCGAGTTGCCGGGACTTAACCGAAATTCGCGTAACTTCCGAGTTGGCAACAACGCTGCCCCATATACTGCTCTTATGGCCCATAGTTTTTCAGGGTGTGGGGTTTTTAAGCGGGTCGAGGGGCAAAGGCTGCATGGGAGATTTCTGTGGCTATCGTGCGCGCGAGAACTAAATCCATGGACGAGCGACTCAAGGCACTCAAATCGCTTCAACAACTCATTTGCGTCGCCGCCGCGGCGGTGCTTGCATTTGCTTTCACTTCGGATCAGTCCAAGGAATACAGAGCAGCACTTGATGAACTTGAAGTTTTCAGAAAAGTCGATCTGAAAAGTTACCCCGTGTATGTGAAGCGACAGTTTGCGACTCAAGAGGAGGCGAACCGTACTCTTCTGCTGAAAGCTGCTAAGCAGGCACATCTGATTGTTCGCAATTCTACTGTGTTTTCTGAGCCTTTCGTCATGGATTCTCCACCTCTGGGTCCGGACACACGCTTGCGGGACTTTGAGGACTTCGTCACTGCTCAGCATACGGTTGGTATTTATCTGGTGGATGATGAGCGCGAGGTTTTCACGCGGCTCACAGAACAGTTAAAGCAAAGACCGCAACAGCCGGTCCCAGTGCACCAGCCAGTTCCCACGACAGAGGCTCCTCTGACCGTGACCGGTGTCTACGCAAGTTACGGCGGTAGCGGCGGGATGATGCTTAACAACGTTCAGATGGCTGATCCTGTTGTCCTTCACAACAGTCCAAATCTGGAAAGCCTGCAATTCCTGCTTTTCAACGGACTACCAATGCCGCCGTCGCCTAATTTTACGGTGGGTTGTACATTCAAACCGAGCGAAAACCTGCATCTCGCACTTGACTGGCTCCGGTCAGATGAGAACGGGAAGAATCTGATCGATCCAAGGTCGGGCATCGTCTTTCCCAAGCTTAAGCCCTTCTGGGAGCGGGTTGCGGATATGGGAGCCAATAATGCCGCTCTCTTCTTGCAAGAGCGTATTGAGGCAACCACACGCGGCACCCTAAATCTCTTTGGGGTGTCGGTGGATCGTGATCTTATCCTCTTGGCGGGGCCAGCGGCTCTTCTAGCACTCATGCTCTTTTTTCTGCTTCATCTGAGGCAAGTAAACGCGCCAGCGTCATGGAGCAAACTGGAAATCGAATCCGCTCGAGAATATCCGTGGATTGCTTGTTTCCAAGACCGACTCAGCGGCCTTGCAACTTATCTTTGTCTCATCGTCCTGCCCATCGGTGCGAGCTTCCTTCTCCTATTCAAACATGGTGAATCAGGAGATAGTACGACACGGTGGGGTGCGATTCTAAGTCTCTTCTTGATCGCGGCTGGAGTCTTCACAACAATTGCAATCCACGGATTCCGCAAGCACCTGCAAGGTGGAGAGTCGCCAGCAGACCCCGCTCTAAGCGAGCCGGTGAAAAGCATATGAGGGAGAGGAAACGACCTTAGGATCGGACGCATGGCCGCCAACTCGGAAGTTACCTGAGTTTCGGACTGATTCGTACCTGACGCCCATGGCGCCTGGGATCTTCGATCCCAGATTCAGCCCCGGATCCCATGACACTGGCCGACTTCGCTGTACAAATCTGTCTTCAGCGGGTGCGTTTTTGAATCAACCAGATTCCCCATCTAAATCCATCTGTAGAGGAGGTGTTGTTATTGTGCCTAAGACTTGGGAGATAAAACAGGCCGTTCGTACGCCGATTCCAAATTGGCGTCCAAATGCCAGAACAAGCGACTTCTTAACCAAACTTTAGGACCTGCTGGGTGATCGCTTGCATCCTTTTGTTGCACTCTGCAATGTCACGAACGGTCTGAACGGCCGGAGGTAGGGCAGCAATACGGGAGCAAATAAAAATGGCAGCGCGGTCAACTTCTGCACGATGGTCAGGGCTGAGTCGGTCAGAGTAAACGTCGAACCAGTCCCCGATCAAAGCAGCCACTTTGAATGGGTATCTAAGCCGCTCGTGCCCCATCTGCTCGAAGAGCAGTTTTCTCGCCTCGCGAAAGCTGTCCATTGCTGTTCCAGGATCGTCGTCGTTTATGCTCTTACGCAACAGGTATCGTGCATAGTGATTGTCAATTTGATACGTGCGAAACTTAGTGAGTGTGGCAAAGGAATATGCCGAGGCGAAGTACTTACCAGCTCTTGCGAAGTCATCAATGAAGAGACACGCCATCGCGTATTGCAGCCAAAATAGTGGGTACCTTTTGCAGTTATTGAGCTCCTTCACCGATTCGTAGTATCTCAGTACGTAAGTGGTGCTGTCTGCAACCGAAAAGAAGTTTTGGGCATTGCCAAACCGCACAAGTGATCCCAGTATTGCTAAATGCTCTCTTGAGACGCTGGCTCCTCTATCTGCCGCCACCGTTATTGCTATGAGGGTGGAAAGAACGAGTTCAGGATCTGCAACATTCTTCAGCAGAAAGGCACCGGTCACAGAGGACCGTAGGCGCACTTCGTCACTTTCGAAGTCGATGAGTTCCCTGATCGTAGAATTCTGCCGGAAGCCCACTGTAAGGATTCGTTCGCCACACAGATCCGTTAATATGTCCGTCGTTGCAGGGTAATCTACGACGGCCAGAAGTAGGATGGTAATAAGGACCAGGTTATACGAAGCCTCACCCCTAATATCGGTGATCAGCTTGTCTAATCGATCCTTGATCTGGGGCGCCTTGAAAAGTTCAACAAGGATCGCCTGCCATTCTCTGCCGCAATGGTTGATCAGGAATTTGTGTTTAGCGCTGAGTGAAAGGCTGGCCCGCTCTCCCCAGAGGCCGTAAGTATCCATCAACTGCGCAATTCGGAGGACTTCAACCTCAGTTAGGTGATCGACGGCAATCTCGTGGAGGTCTCCCAGCTTTAGTAGAGCCTCCACCCGATCAGCAACAACATCGTTCGTGCCGCTCCGCGCCGCCATAACAACAGACACATTGCCCTTGTGATGATTACCCAAGAATTTGAGCGCATCTAGCCAGTTGGGATAGTTGTCAACCACGAAGAGCAACATCCCCGGCTGCTTAACCGCGGACTCAATCTCCTCGTAAAGTTGTTCCTTCTGGCGCAGCAGCGAGAATACGGTAAAACCCGCCGAAGCTGCGTGCACCTTCAATAACTCAAGAATCACTGTCTTGCCGTTCCCTAGTGCAGAGTGAACGACGATTGACGATGGACCGTTTTGAATGAGCTGCAGGATCTTCTCCGTTGACTGTCTCGCCAACGCATACTGAATATTGCCAACAACGGACTCAAAAACAAGCGGCGGTTGAAGCTGCCCAAGGCGAAACAGGTCGAAGACGTCAACATCCTTCAACGCGGCGGAGGACGCCTGCGGCTCATATCTCTTGATGCAGTATTCTGGAATCTTAAATGCCGCAGTGACCTGGTACTCATCCCTAATCAGTTCTTCGAAAAACTGAGCCGCACCCAAATGTAAATCTGTGCCGAACTTCTCAATTCTCCGTCTCAATATTGGGTTCGTATCCTCGCCCACGACGAAAAAACTCTTTTCCTTTAATGCGGGCTTCTCATACAGGAGACGCGCAATATCTAGGTCGTATGTTGAATAACCAACATAGAAGACAACCTGCGCGGCATCTATGTCCTGTCTCAACCTAACTGCCCACTCCGAACTGGCCAGGGACGAAGTGAGATAACTGGAGTCTGTGAGCTTGATTTGGCCAGCAAGCCTGTCGGGAGTAATTCCGATGATCGATCCATTTAAATGCACACAAAGCCTGTCGGCACCCCTCACCGTTGCGACCCGCGTGTCGGGGTTTACGGACGTAATTTTAGCCTTCGCGCTCTCGAAGCTTTTCTCAACCACGTTGTCGTAATTAGTCGTGTATACATGCTTCCACGGAACCTTCGCCATGATGGCCTGATAGGGCAAAAGAGTCCTTACATTAAACTCGGCTATGAGTTCCTTGACTAATTCCGCTGCTCCGAGCTCCTCAAGATATGCTTCCGAGGAATCTGTAAGGCTCGTTCCAAGCGGCAGACCAACCTTGGTTGCTAGGAGATCGGACAAGCCTTGCCCAGTCTTCATCTCCCCACTGCCCGAATTCGGGGTGCCGGCCGAGAAGCCAGCGCCGAGGAAGAGTAGTGCTCGGCCGCCGCGCGCAAGTCTAAGAGCATCTGCAAGTTCCATGCAATACCCCCGGAAATCTCAGGATACAACATGGCATCGTGCCTCGTTGGGCTCTATTTGCAGTTCCCAGGATTACTCCACCAAAACGCCGATGTGACCGGGAGGGACTCTCGCCTTACATTAAATCTCAGCCGAGGCACGCGCCGGCTTCCGCAGTCGCCAATGAAGGCGGAATCTAGACATTTCCAGGCTTCGTCCGACTGACGACCCGGCGATGCAACTACTTGCTCCGAAGAAATCTCCTCGGCAACTGAGGACTTCTCGAAGTCTGCTTTTCCCGAGGCAGACATCCATAGATAGAAACTATGGCGGCATAGACAAGAAGTCTTGGACAGACGAGACGGCGCGGGCTACCTTCCGACACATAACGGCAAAAGTTCAAGCCGTTGGAGGTGCCGATGATCGCCACTCTCATACCCAGACGCCGGTGGAAGGCTTCCTACGGGAGCCCCCTGCGCCGGATACGCCCAAGCGTTACCCTCTTCACCCTGCTGATCCTCTTTCCTGCGCTTGCCCTCGCGCAGTCACCGTTCGATACCGGATTCACCGCAATGCAAACCCTCTTCACCGGCACGGTTGCCAAGGTCGCAAGCCTGATCGCCATCGTGGTTGGCGGCTACCAGTTCGCGCACGGCGAACCGGGCGCCAAGAAGACCCTGGCCGGCGTCGCAGCCGGCACGGGAATTGCCGTGCTCGCCACCAACGTCCTGACCTGGCTTTGGGGCGTGTAAGCGGAACCCCATGCCGAGCTCGACAACGCACACCAACGATTTCTCAAGCTGTGAGGGGCGAGGATGCAGACACACACTACAACCCGTCGGAGGAACCGGGTCTACAAAAGCCTGCACAAGCCCCTCACATACCTCGGCGTCGAGCGGACGCTCTTCTACTTCGTCTGCGTCGGGGCGGTGGGCGCGTTCAATCTCTTCAACAGCCTGCTCGCCGGAGTTGCCGTCTTCATCGGCGGCTTCGCATTCGGCCATTGGGTCACGAATACCGACCCGGCATTTCTGCGCATCCTTGCGAAGTCGGAACGTTACAACGTGCGCTACGACGCCGCCAAACAGAGCGTTCCCCGCGTGGAGGTGGTCTGATGCTGCGACTCGATAAGGTCATCAAGCCGTGGAAAGAGGCCGCCTCGCTCAACGACCACATCAACCTGTATGGCTTCTGGAACGAGACTGCGTTTCTGACCAAGAGCGGCGACCTGGGCATGGTGCTGCGCGTCTCCGGCGTGGACTACGAAAGCCTCGACCACGCGGAGCAGGAGTATGCCGTCAAGCGGCTGGAGGCCGCGCTCAAGGCGTTCGGCCCCGGCTTCCACGTCTACCAATATCTGTTCAAGCAGAACCGGCCGGAGATTCCCTTCGCCCACTACGACGATCCGGTCGTAGAAGCGGCCATCGACCAGCGGCGGCAGTTCTTCGAGGCCAAGCGCGACCGGCTCTATCAGATCGAGATCTTCTATTGCATCGTGCTCGAAGGCGCGCGGTCGAAGACCGGCGTCGGAGCTGCGCTCGCGCGCCTGTTCCGCGATCCGGCCGGAGCAATGGACGAACTGAAGACGCAGTTTACCGGCAGCAGCATGAAGACGCTGCTGCGGTCGCAGATCGAGGCCGACCTCGCGCGGCTTGAGCAGCGCGTCCAGGCATTCACGCGCCAGCTCGGCGATTTCGTCGGGATCGAGGTTCTGAATCAGCAGGGCCAGTTCGCGTTCCTTCGCCGGCTCCTCAACTACGACGACTGGCGGATTGCCGGCAAGCCGCAAGCCACGCAGTTTCTCGACTACCAGGTTGTCAATTCGACCATCGAGGCCGAGCGCGATCATCTGCGCGTTGGCGATCATTTCGTCCGCGTGCTGACCATGAAGGAGGCCATCACGGAGACCCGGCCTCTTGTGCTCGATTCGCTGCTGAAGATCGCGGCGAACTTCTATGTCGTGACCGAATGGACGCCCATGAACGGCCGAGCAGGCCCGCAAGGAAGTCAACAAGCGCCGCCGCCACTTCAATGTCTCGAAGACCGGCTTCATCTCGCAGATGGGCAACGATGCAGCGAAGACAAATCCGCGCGATGTCCTGGTCGATGAATCGAAACAGGCGGACATCGAGAACCTTGGCGATTGCCTGCGTGCGCTGGGCGACGGCCAGCAGCTCGGCGACTTCTCGTTGACCATCGTGCTCTATGGCCGCTCGAAGACCGGAACTTGAACAGCTTGTGGGCGAGTTCACCGGCATCTTCACAAACGCCGACGGCAATCTGTTCGTCGAAACCTACAACCAGCTCAACGCCTACTTCGCCACCGTTCCCGGCAACTATGCCCTGAATCTGCGCAGGCTGTACCTGCTGAACTCAAACTATGCCGACCTCTCGTTTCTGTTTACGATCCTGCCCGGCGAGAAGACGAACCCGCATCTCGGCTCGGAGTACCTTGCCGTGCTTGAAACCGACAACAGCACGCCGTACTTCCTCAACCTGCACAACGGCGAAGTTGCCCACACGCTCATCCTCGGAATGACGGGCTCCGGCAAAGTCTACTTCTGCAACTTCATCCTGCAGAATGCGCAGAAGTATGCGCCGCTGACGTTCATCTTCGACATCGGCGGCAGCTTCCAGTCGCTGACGTCGATCTTCGGCGGCTCGTACCTGAACGTTGGCCAGGAGGCGCGCGACTTCACCATCAATCCGTTCTCGCTTGAACCGAGCAAAGAGAACCTGCAATTCCTCTTCAGCTTCTTCCGCGTGCTGATCGAGGGCAACGAGCAGCGTTACCGGCTCGGACTTCAAGGAAGAGCGCAAGCTGTGGGATGCCATCGAGCGGGTGTACGTGCTGGAGCCGGAGCAGCGAACAGTTTCCAACTTCGCCAACATCATCGGAGAGCTGAAGGACCGGCTGCACCGCTGGACGCGCGGCGGCCAGTACGGATTCCTCTTCGACAACGCCGAGGACACGCTTTCGTTCAGCCGCTTCCAGACATTCAACTTTGCAGGGTGGGGCGACTCGCCCGATGTGCTGGAGCCGCTGCTCTTCTATGTTCTCCACCGGGCATCGAACGAGATCGCCGATCCCGCCAAGCTCGCCACCTTCAAGATGTTCCTGCTCGACGAGGCATGGCTCTTCATCAAGAACGAGACCATCCGCAATTATGTCGTGCAGGCGCAGAAGACCTGGCGCAAGCACAACGCCGCCATGATTCTGGCCACGCAGTCCATCAAGGAGCTTGAGGAGTCGGGCATGTTGCAGATCGTCTCCGAGAGCTGCCCGACGAAGATCTTCCTTGCCAACCCGGAGATGAACCGGGACGTGTACCGCGAGGCGTTTCATCTGAACGACACGGAGTTGGACTTGATTGCCGGGCTCGTTCCGCCCGGCCAGATGCTCATCCGCAAGGCGCAGTCGTCGAAGAAGGTCCAGTTGAACGTCGATTCCGTCACGCACTGGATGGCGACCAACAACGCCCGCGACAACCTGAAGAAGCGCGACTACTTCGAGCGATTCGGCATTGCCGAGGGCTTGCGCCGGCTCGCCGAAGACTTCCCATTCCGGCCTCGCACGCTGGCCGGCACCATCACTCCCAACCCCAAAGGAGCTGTCGCATGAACCGCAAACTCATCTTCATCGCCTGGCTCGCCCTGGCGCTTCCATCGCTGGCGGCCGTTGCGCAGGAAGCATCGGCACGCACCGTGCAGTACCACTCGCAGGACATCGTTCCCATCCACGCCAAGCTGAAGTACACGACGCTGATTGAGGTTCCGCCCACCGAGAAGATCATGGAGGCGGCGACCGGCGACAAGGATTTCTGGATTGTGGATGTGGTCGGCAACTTCTGTTTCGTGCATCCGGCCAAGGCTGGCATCAGCTCCAATCTCAATCTGATCACCGACAAGGGCAACATCTATTCGTTCACGCTGCAGGACGTTTCCGGCACGACCGATGCGCCGGACCTGAAGGTGCTGATCGAGCCTGCCGACCGCTCCTCGATTGTCGCGGCCAGCGGGCCTCCGCAGTTTGTGCCCGCCGCGCAACTGGAACAGAGCAGGCAGCAGCTCGCCGCTCTGCAATCGCACGTTGAGCAGGCCGTGGATGAGTACAAGAGCGCCTACCCGGTGCAGTTGAAGTTCGACTACACCTTCAAGGCGAACGAAGCGCCCTTCGATATTCAGTCGATCTATCACGACGACAAGTTCACTTACATCAAGACCAATGCGCCGGAGAAGTTCAGCGTGTACGAGATGAAGGACGGCAAGCCGAACCTCATCACCTATGACCTTCGGGATGGAACCTACATCATCCCGAAGGTGATGGACTCGGGCTATGTCGAGCTGGGCAAGAAGCGGATGGACTTCACGCGGAAGGGATAATCGTCATGGCCGAGAACAACTTCACTCCCCGCCTGAAACGCAGACCGGGCCGCAGATCGAGCCGGAGTTGCGCCGCACGAAAGACGATCCAAAGGGTGTGCTGCAAAAGAACCTCAAGACCTTCGTGTATCTTGGCGCGGCGTTGCTGGTAATCGCGGCGGCGCTCTTCAGCTCGACCAGCAAGAAGACGCCGGCGCAGCAGGCGGCGGCGAAGGGCCAGCCGCCGCAGCCCACTGCTCCAGGACAACACCGACAACAACGTGCAGGACTTGAAGAACCAGCTCAAGGCTGAGCGCGACAAAGAGAGCTGCAACAGCAGGCAGCCGCCGCTACTACCAGGCAGCGATCCCGCGCTCGCGTCTGCGACGCCCGCGCAGCGGGCTGCCGCCGCGGCCTATGGGCCGACTGGCGTTGCCGCGTCCATGTGTTCCGGGCCAGCCCTGCCCGCAAGCGGGCTACGGCCGGCGGGATATGGACAACCAGGCAACGCACAGCCTCAACTCTCGCCGGAACAGCAGCAGGCACAGCTCATCGCCGCGAAGGAGCGCGAGCGGGCCGACGAGTCGCGCTTCGCTTCGAATCTTGTGTACGCCCGTGCTCACGGACCAGCCGCAACAAGCGCCGGGACAGATCCGGCGCCTAGCTCAGTATGCCCAGGCTGCCCAGCGGCAGGAAGATACCAGCCTTCAGTCGCCGCGAGCCGCAGGAGAACCGCAAGAGCCGGCCGGAGGCTACAAACGTCCCGTTGGAGGCAAATATCGATTCAGCTATGGGCAGCCATATCTCGTCTATGAGGGTTCAGTTCTCGACACGGTCCTGATGAATCGCCTGGACGGCGACGCCGCTGGCCCAGTCAAGGTTCTTGTTTCGAATCCCGTTGTATTCGCACGACCACCAGCACGTCATCATCCCGGAGGGAACGGTCGTGCTTGGGGAGGCGAAGAAGATCGGCTCGGCCGGCTTTGGCCAGCAGCGGCGCATGGCCGTTGTCTTTCACCGCCTGATCATGCCGGACGGGTACTCGGTCGATCTCGACCAGTTCCACGGTCTCGACCAGATCGGCGAGGAGGGCTTGAAGGACAAGGTCAACAACCATTACTTTGAAATCTTCGGAGCGTCTATCGCTTTAGGCGTGATTGCCGGAGCGGGCGAGATTACCCAGGGCGGCGGCACGATCAGCACCAGTGGTTCCCAGGCTTTCACCACTGGCACCGCCGGCAGCATCTCCCAATCGGCGAACACTATCCTGGATCGCTTCATGCAGATACCGCCCACCATCACGATCCGTGAGGGCCACCGCGTGAAGATTTATTTCACGCAGGACATGCTCTTGCCAGCGTACTACGAACCACACCATTCCGCAGACGTTCTGAGGAGGTTTCCCATGCGATTGCATCGCTCTCCTGTCGTTGCTCTGCAACGCTACCATTGCCTTCGCCGGCTGCGAAAGCAAGCAAGAACAAGGTTCAGCAATTGCAGGCGCAATACAACGCCGAATACCCGGCTTATGCCAAGGACTGTGCAGGAGTGCTTGAAACCGCAGATGCCGTCGAAGCTTACCGCCGAGGCAGAAAGCGATGCCGACGAAGAGATGGCAACGATCGCAACCAGCGAAGCAGTGGGGCAGCGGATGCAGCTGCAAGACGACTCGTCCAACGGCAGATCAAAGCCCGCTCAGCAATACAACCACCAAAACAGTTTGACAACCAAAGCAATTCACCGAACAAAGGAGATCCACTATGCGAAACGTCTCTCATCTCACGTTGCCATCGGACTCGTCGCGGCGCTACAGCCGCTGCCCACGCGCAGTTCGGCTCCGGCATCGTCTTCGACCCGACGCAATCAGGCCATGCCATCGTGCAGATCGAAAACGAAGAGTAAGTCCCTTGAGCAACGAAGATACAGCAGATCGAGAACGGAACAAAGATCTTCACCAACACCGTCAAGATCGCTACGACTGCCCTGCAAACCTACAACACAGTCCAGCAGCAGTACAACCTTTACCGCCAGATGATGAACTCGCCGCAGATGCTCTATCAGCGCTTCCTCTCTCCACGAGCGACTTGATGCTGATGCAGCAAATCTCCAACACCTACGGCAATTCGATGGGATGGCTCAATGCGTCGAATACGGGCACGGCAGCGGCGGCCTCGTATCCAGCAAGCAGTCGTGCCGCGCACTCCCAACATGGTTCCCGGTTACGGCGACGACGAGCGTCGCTCGGGCAGCAGCAAATCGCCGCGCAGGGCGCCACCGTCGACATCGGCGATTCCGTAATGAGCACCAACCTGCAAGTCCTCGGCACGATCCGAGCGAACCAGACGGCACGACAGACGGACATTGCCAATCTTGAAGCCGCATCCAGACACCAGGACCCCAGCCAGCAGACCGAGATGGCGGCGCTCCAGCGAATCAACCAAGCCCTGCTTCTCCAACTGCGCACACAGCAGGATGCCAACCAGATCAACGCCAATCTCGCCCTGCAGCAGATGATTGCCCAAAAGCAGCAACAGGACGCCATGAAAGCCGGCGTTTCGGGACTGCAGGCGAACTTCAATGCAACATCACTACCAGGCTCAGCGTTGCCATCTGCCTATCAACGGAGCGGCGCAAGCCTTGACGTACTAAGCCTCAACCACCGAGAGCGAGGCAGACATGGGCTTACTCACTTGGATTACTCAAGGGTGCGACATCGTTGACCAGCAACGGCGGCACCCTCGATTGATGCGCTCGGGCTCCGCATCTGCATCGCTCTTGCAACCATCATGCTCGTCTGGTTCGGCGTTCAGGAGGCTCTTGCCTCCGCACAAGGCGGACCCGGATTCAACATGGGAAAGTTCATGAGCTTCTTCATGCTCATCACTTTCGCCTACACGATGGTGAAGTTCTACGACAGTTCCATCCCCGGACTCGGCTATTCGCTCAAGGGGATTCATCAACGGCGGCACACAGTACCTTGTTCGGTCATTGGAACCGACAGTGTCGACCAGCATTCAGAACACCCTGAATCAGGCGCAGTCATCGACAGACCGGGCATATACGAAGGCGTTCATGAATCCCTACTACGCCATTGTCTACTTTGATCATCCAGGTGCTGATTGCGGTTCTTTCGGCCGCAGTCGAGTGCCATCATCGCCTACGGCGCAATTGCCAGCGACGGTCATCGGATTGCTTGGACCGCTCTTCATCCCTTTTCTTGTTTTCGACAAACTGGAATTCCTGTTCTGGGGATGGCTTCAAGCGCCTTCATCGGCTTCAGCTTCTACAAGGTGCGTGGCTGCCGCAGCATTGAGCATTCTTGCTCATGTGCTGACTGAGTATTACACGCAGCTTGGTCAGAGCGTTTTCAGATCCCGGCACTATGGTCCAGGAACTGCCGTTGCTGATTCTTCTTGGTCTTCGTCAATGTCTACATCCTGTTCAAGATTCCGGCCATGACGCAGTCCCTTTTCAGCGGCCACACCGGCGGCGGCAGTAGTGGCCTCGGCATGGCGATGATGGCGTTACGCGCCGTGATCTGACGCATGCCAGAGAAGGAGGTCTGAAATGAGTACACAAACAAAGGCAACACCAGAGATCACACGAGCCGCGGAACGCTACCTGGAACAGTATGGCGACCCGCTGGTGATGAACACCTATCTGAAGGTCACAATCCTCGTGCTCGCCGTCGTCTGTCTCGCGCTGGCGGCGCTCACTTTCAAGAGCCAGATGGCGCTCGCCAATATGCACCCCATGATCGTTCGCATCAACGACGTGGGCCGGGCGGAAGCAATCGACTATCGCAACTTCCAATACCGCCCCCAGGAGGCGGAGAACAAGTATTACCTGACCCGCTGGGCGGAACTCTATTTCAGCCGGAATCGCTTCACCATCGAGCGCGACCAGACCAACTGCTCTCTATTTCCTCAACAGCGACGTGCAGCGTGCCGTGATCGACCAGGAGCGGAAGGACAACATCATCCCGACGTACATCAAGGACAGCTCGCTTCCGTACGTCGATGTCGAGGTGAAAAAGGTCGTCCTGGACGACCTGCGGCAGTCGCCCTATTCGGCGCGCATCGAGTTCGTGAAAGTCTTCACCAATCCCGCGGATCATACCGAGCTGAAGCGCGAGCGATGGACGGCCAGCGTCACCTATGTCTTCCGCGAGAACGTGAAGAACAACGAACTGGCCGTCGATCCTCTCGGGTTGACCATCGTCCGCTTCCGGGCCGACCAGGCATTCGAGTAACCCGAACCGAAGCCACATCCCATACGAGGCGTTTCCATGTCCTTTCGCGGTCACAAATCGCGGCAGATAGGCCCTTCGTTTCTTCGCAGGCGGAGAATCCCGCCCACAGTCGCGCAGAGACGGTATGTCCGTTCGCCGTTCAGGTCTCTTGAGCAGGCGGCAATGAGATGGTTCCGCAGTCAGCAGCGCAGGTTTGGCACGCCGGGAATGCCTCGGTCTATGCAGACCATGAAGCGCTCGTCTTCCGTTTCCATCCCTTGCTTGTCCGGTCACACGCTTCGGGCCACATCCGGCGCCCGGCGGCACGTCGCCGCTCTGCTTTCCGGACTCCTCTCCCAAATCAAGTTTGGGCCCCTGCTCCAGAATGCGCGGCTTGGCACTTGGGAGCCGGGCCTCTCGCTCGGGCTTCGCCAATGGGTGACCCGGCCAATCCGGGAATTCAAACAACGGAGACTTCACCATGTATCAGAATCGCATTACGCTCATCGGCTTCCTCGGCAACGACGCCATCACCCGCACCGCCAACAACGCCAGCTTCACCGTCCTCTCGCTTGCCACCAAGAGCTCAGCTACAAGGACAAGAAGACCGGCGAGTACAACGGCCACACCGAGTGGCATCGCTGCATCGTCTGGGGCCGGCTGGCCGAGTACGCGAAGACGCTCACGAAGGGCGCGCATCTGTCCGTCGAAGGCGAGCTGCGTAGCCGCGAACAGACGGACAAGAAGACCAACGCCAAGCAGCGCGTATGGGAAGTGCGCGTGTCTTCGATCCTGAAGCTCGACCGGGCCGAGAAGGCCAGCCCGGAAGAGCAGGAGCCTGAGGAGATCAACCCGGAGGAAGAGGCCGCATAGGCCCTTCCTCATCCGTTTCGGAAGCCCGGCTTGACGCTGGGCTTCCATCGTTCTGAGGTGCCGCATGAGCTTCGAGTTGATCCTTCCGTTCCTCCGCCCCATCGAGCCGCTCTTGCTGGACGAGAGCGTCAGCGAAATCATGGGCAATCCCGACTCGACATGGTGGTACGAGCGCGACGGCATTCTCTGCCGCGACGCGAGCATTCAGTTCGACGCGGCGCGCCTGCGCACCGGCCTCGAAGTGGTTGCCAACAGACTCGGCAAGAAGCTCGACGAAGACAACCCGCTGCTCAACGCGCAGCTCCCGGATGGGAGCCGCCTGGCGGCGGTGATTCCGCCGGTCGTCCGCGCCCGCTCCCGCGATGGTCATCCGCAAGTTCACCAGCCGCCATTACACGGTCGAAGACCTGATCGCTCGCGGCACGCTATCGCGCCCGCTTGCGGAGTTCCTTGCCGCCCAGATTCGAGGACGGCAAGACCATCCTTATCAGCGGCGGAACAGGGACCGGAAAGACCACGCTACTGAACATCCTTGGCCAGTCGATTCCCGATCACGAGCGCATCGTCGTGATCGAGGATACCGCCGGAGCTTCGCATCGAGAAGCCGAACATCCTGGCCGTCGAATGCCAGACCGACACCATCGCAAGCCGGTCACTTTCGACGACCTGCTGAAGGCCGCGCTGCGCTGGCGACCCGACCGGATCATCCTGGGCGAAGTGCGCGGAATCGAGGCGCGCACGCTGCTCGATTCCTTCAACACCGGCCACGCTGGATCGCTCGCCACCATCCATGCCAACTCGGCCGCAAAGGCGCTTCGCCGCTTTGCGAATCTCGTTCTGCGCAGCCACTCTCAGGCGACCTTTGCGGACATCGAAGCCGAGATCGGAGAGGCCGTCGATTTCGTCGTCCATGTCGAGCGCGAGCCGGGCCGTCGAGTCATCCGCGAAGTCCTTCGATTGAACGGCTACAACCGAGCCTTGCAGAGGTTCAACTACGAGATGGTTTACGGCGCAGATACCATCCCCAATCCCAACCACTATCCCGACAGAGAGGAGCCACACAATGCCATTGCTTGAGATCATCCAGACCCGTCAGATTTCCGCTACGATCCGCGTCGACGAGACCACCGCCGAGCAGATCGACCAGTACGCAGCTTTTCTCCACGCCTCAGCCGATGAGGTCGTGGACAAGGCGCTGGCATACGTCTTCGCCAAGGACCGCGACTTCCAGGAGTTCCTGCGAACTCCCGAAGCCGCCAGCGTTGCCCAGAGCCTTCGTATCCGCCGCACGCAGCAGAATGGTGCTGCGTCGGAGCCGGTTCAGCAGCCCGTGAAGCCTTCCCGCAAGGCCGGTGGATGCCCAGTGAATTGCGCCCGCGCAATCCCTCGTGCAGCCCGCAAGTGCCCGTTCGGTGCTGCGCACCGGGTGTATCTCGACACTCCACCCCTGAAAGGTAGACGTTCGTAGACTCTGGTATCTGGACGTCAACGCTGAAACGACGAAGGACTTACGCAAATCACGCGTATACGGCGTTCACGATTCGTTGACGCCTACACAGAATCGGAGGTTGAACAATGGCAATTCACACAATCGCAGTACGAAGCTCGTGACGAATGCTGCGCGAACGGCCGCCGTCGCCCGAATCTGAGCTACGAAGCGTCACGGACACCGAGTTCACGGCGCTTGAGATCAGCTTCGCTGAGTCGGCAGGGAACGACGATTGCCGAATGGGCGCGCGAAGTGCTCTTACGCAGCTGATGTAGCCGCGGTCGCGGCAGAGATGGAGATGCACATCTTCACCGAACTTGTCGGCATCCAGATGCTCTTGATGGACACGCTCGAACCGCTCCTGCGCGGCGACAAGATGGCCCAGGATCAGCTCAACATTCTCTTCCGCCAAGTCCAGACAACCAAGGCCGCGAAGGCGCAGGAACTCCTCGCCAAGCGCAGTCAGAACAGGAGAAATAGCCATGCCAACCGTTCAACAATGGGGCCGCAAAGAGTCCATCATCTGGCCGCCGCGCGGCTATCTCTACACGCTCGGAGCGTTCTTTCTCGCCTGCGTTGCGACGGGATTCTTCGTCTACCTGCGCTTTCAATTTGGCCTGCTGCCGCTCCAACGCTACTACCTGCCGTACTACCTGCGCAGCGAAACGGCGGGCCTTGCGCATTCAGCGAGCAAATACCAGATGCTCTATGTTTCAGACGGCGAATCGGCGGGCCGGGCCGCGCTCGAAGCTGATGTGCAGCCGGGTTCTACGCCGCAATTTGGCGGCAAGCCATTGCCGCTGACGCTAACCCCGCAAGCCGCAGTCCATGGCACTTACTTCCTCATGCGCGAGGCCCCGCGCAACTATCAGAACAAGGCGCTCCATGCGTGGATTGCGCACTGGATATACGGGGATGTTCCGCTCTACAACCTCTTCAAGATGCAGCTCCTCTTTGGACTCGCGGCGTTCGTCCTGCAGCTTCCATTTTCAATCCACAAGGACATCGGGCGCATCAAGCAACTGCGCTACGGCCGCCGCCTCAAAGGCCCAGTGCTCGTGAATGCGAAAGAGTTCACCGCGGCCGTATCCGGCAATGGCATTGGGATCAAGACCGATGATTTCAAGCTCCCGTTACGCATCCCGCGCGATGCCGAGAACAAGCATTTCCTGATCGTCGGCGACACCGGATCAGGCAAGTCGAGCATCATTCGCCAGATGCTCTACCAGGTCGATGCACGCGGCGACAGCGCCATCGTCTATGACCCTGCCTGCGAGTTCGTGAAGCAGTTCTACGACGAGCACCGCGGCGACATCGTCCTCAATCCGCTTGATGCCCGGATGCCGTACTGGAACCCGTCGAAGGAGCTGCGCCGCAAGGCCGAGGCCAAGGCCCTGGCCGTCTCGCTCTATCAACCCGAAGGAGTGACGAATCGCTTTTTCGTCGAAGCGCCGCAGAAGATATTCGCTCATCTGCTCAGCTATCTGCCCACGCCGGAGGATCTGATCAAGTGGATGTCCGACCCCGCCGAGATCGACCGCCGCGTCAAGGGAACCGAGTATTGGATGCTGATCGATCCGAAGGCTCCGCAGCAGCGAACCGGCGTACTCGGCTCCCTCAATATGAGTGCGGACAGCTTCCGGTTGCTTCCCAAAGAGAGCGAGACAACCTCTGTCTGGACGGCCACCAAGTGGGCCGAAACGCGGCGCGGTTGGATCTTCATCACATCGCGTCCGACAATGCGCGAGGCGCTTCGCCCGCTCATCAGTTTGTGGATCGACACGCTGGTTTTGCGCCTGCTAAACGAGCCCATGCCCGACCAGAAACCTGTCTGGTTCGTGATCGACGAGCTGGCCAGCCTGCAACGGCTGCCACAGCTCCACACGGCCATCACCGAGAATCGCAAATCGCAGAACCCGGTCATTCTGGGCTTCCAGGGCCGCAGCCAGATGGAGGCCCGGTACGGCGAAGACTCCGAGGCCATGCTCTCGCAGCCAGCCACGAAGATCTTCCTGCGGACCACAGAGCCGCGCGCAGCCAAATGGGTCAGCGAGGCCATCGGCGAAGTCGAGATCGAGCGGCTGCGGGAGACCCACTACGACGGTTCACGTGCAGGCAAGAACTTCGCGCTCGATCGTCAGACCGAGCCGCTGGTTCTGCCCTCGGAGGTCTCCGGCCTCGACGATCTGCGCGGCTTTCTCAAGTACGGCAATCACGTCGCTCGATTCTCGTTCCCGTTCATTGCGCTCGAAGAGAGAAGCCCCGGCTTCGATGAGCGACAAATGGACGACCTGATCGTGCCGAGCACGCCTCTCCCGGCAGAGCCGGAAGAGATGCAGGGCAATCTTCTGTTCCCGGAACATCGAGGTTCAATCTGCCGGACATCAATTGGAGTAGACTCCCATGCTGACCATCTCCAAGCCGCTTTCCGCAGGCCAGGCGCAGAGCTACCACGCGAAGGAATTCACCGCCAAGGAGCAGAACTATTGGTCCCAGCGCGGCGTGATTGCCGGCGAATGGCAAGGCCGGCTTGCCGCGCAGTTCGGCCTTGCCGGAGCGGTCTCCGCCGAGGATTTTGCCAAACTCAGCCAGGGCCAGCATCCGGCGACCGGCGAGCAGCTTGTTCGCCAGCGCGCCTCCTATGAATACCAGGATGCGGACGGCAAGACCGTCAAGACAATGGAGCATCGCGCCGGTTGGGATGCGACGTTTTCCGCTCCCAAATCCGTCTCGCTCACCGCGCTCGTTGGCGGCGACGACAATGTGCGCGAGGCCCACCGCGAGAGCGTCCGCGTCGCGCTTGGAGCAGCTTGAAATGTACACGCAGGCCCGCATCGGCGGGAACCATCCGCCCGAAACCACGGCCAAATTCATCGCCGCCAAGTTCGAGCACGACACCGCCCGCCCGGTCGATGGCTACGTTGCGCCGCAACTCCATACCCACGCCGTCATCTTCAATATCACCGAGCGCGACAACGGCCAGTCCCGCGCCATCCAGCCGCAGAGCCTCTTCGCCTCGCAGCAGTTCGCCACCGCCATCTATCAATCGGAGTTGACTTACCGGCTTCGCCAACTTGGTTACGAGATCGCCGTTGGCCGCAGCGGCGCGCCGGAGATCAAGGGCTACACGCAGGAGTATCTTGACGCATCCAGCCCGCGCAGCCAGCAGATTCGCGAGTATCTGGAGCGCACCGGCCGCACCGGAAAGGAGGCCGCGGAGATCGCCGCGCACTCCACGCGCGACCGCAAGGAGATTCATTCGCCAGGCGAGGTCATGGCCGCGCATCGCAAGCTCGCCGCCGACTTCGGCCACCAGGCCGAAGCCGTCGTCCGCGCCGCGCGCGAACGGCTTCAGCATCAGGAAAAACCCGTCAACTCCTTTGACCGCGTTCGCGAGTCGCTGACCTTTTCCCGCGACAAGAACTTCGAGCGCGAGGCTGTCGTCGATGAGCGGGCACTGATCCGCGACGGCCTCCGCCGCGGCATGGGCGAGGTCACTTATGCCCAGGTGCGCGGCAATCTGGATGCCCGCTTGCCTCCGGAGAATTTCAGACCGTCGAGCGTTCGCAGAGCGTACCGGCCCGCCAGTTCACCACCGCCAGGACCATCGAGGCAGAGCACGAGATCGTCCGCCGCGTGCGCGAGGGGCAGAACCAGGTCGAGCCCGTTCTGCCGCGCCAGCAGGCCATCACTGTTGCCGACCAGCATCCGCATCTCAACCGCGCTCAGAAGAGCGTGGTTGAGGATGTGCTCAGTTCGCCCGACCGAATTCAGGGTATCCAGGGTTTCGCCGGCGCGGGCAAAACGACCACGCTCTCCGTCGTCCGCAGCGCCGCCGAATCGCAGGGCTACGAGGTCGAGGGCTTCGCCCCGACCTCCCGCGCCGCCCGCCAGCTTGGTGAGGCCGGCGTCGAGTCCGGAACCCTGCAAGGGTTCCTTGCCCGCTCGCCCGAACCATGCCACTCAGGAGCAGCGGCATTTCTACTTCGTCGATGAATCGAGCCTTGCCAGCACCAACCAGATGCGCGAATTCCTTGCGCGTCTCGGCCCCAACGACCGTGTGCTCCTGATCGGCGACACGCGCCAGCATCAGGGCGTCGAAGCAGGCCGCCCATTCGAGCAGTTGCAGGAGGCCGGAATGCGCACCGCCAAGCTCGACGAGATCGTCCGCCAGAAAGACCCGGCGCTGAAATCCGCCGTCGAGTTGCTGGCCAGAGGCCAGGTCTCCGCAGCCCTTGAATCGCTCCAGCAACAGGGCCGCGTGAAGGAGATTCCCGACACTCAGGAGCGCATCCGCGCCATCGCCAGAAGCTATGTCGAGTCTCCCGAAAAGACCCTGATCGTCTCGCCCGACAATGCCTCCCGCCGCGAGTTGAACGTCGCCGTTCGGCAGGAATTGAAAGCCAATGGAACCCTTGCGCCGGAAGACCACAGCTTCCGCGTACTCGTTCAGCGCCAGGACATGACCGGCGCCGAACGCTCCTGGGCCAGCCACTACGAGATCAACGATGTGGTTCGCTACGCACGCGGCAGCAAGGCCATCGGAATCGAAGCCGGAACCTACGGAACGGTCGTCGGCATCAACCCCGCCGCCAACCTGCTCACCGTCGAAAGATCTCTCCGGCGAACAGGCCACCTACGATCCGCGCCGCCTCACCGGCGTCAGCGTCTACCGCGAGATCGACCGCGAGTTCTCCGTTGGCGACCGCATCCAGTTCACCGCGCCCGACAAGTCGCTTGGCGTCGCCAATCGCGACCTTGCCGTAATCGAATCCATTGCACCCGATGGCCGCATTGCAGCGCGGCTCGACAACAACCGCCAGATCGAATTCGATGCCAAGAGAACATCGCCACTTCGATCACGGCTACGCCGTCACCAGCCACAGTGCCCAGGGCCTCACCGCCGAGCGCGTCCTGGTCAACGCCGATACCGGCGTTCACCCGGACCTGCTCAACTCCCGTTTTGGCTACGTCTCCATCTCCCGCGCCAGCCACGAAGCCATGCTTTTCACCAACGACGTGGCCAAGCTCAGCCCCCAGCTTGCAGCCGATGTATCAAAGACCTCAGCTCTTGAAATCAATCAGTCTGTGTCCATTGGACAAGGCCTTGGAATGGGTTGATCCCTTGCCGCGGATTTTTCAGATACCGTCTGAAAAAGTCCGACCGGCAGATCAATGAACTACGGTCTATTTCTTCTTTCTCAAGCTACGTCAAAATCATTCAATAATGGAACTATGTTGGCATGACTGGAGGCTCCGGACCCGCCAAATGAACTTTTGCAAATGAGGTCATCAGTGCCCTCAGATAGCCTCGTACCATACGCCCGACCTTCATTTTGAGGACACTGGCTGACATATCAGTACTAATCAATCTGACCTTTGCATTTGTACGGCAGAGGTATGGGAAACAAATGACCGATTTGTTGCGATTCAGGGTGCTGGGAGGGGTGCTGGACTGATGCGATTCATGTGAAGCTCAAGGCCAGTTTCGGATCAGGGCACGGAACGCTATAATAGAACCAAGGCGTGAGGTCCTTTATTTTGACAAAGCTTTTGTTTGCGCCGTGCTCTTCGATTTCGCCCTATTATGGGGCGTACTGACCAGGGCGGCTAATCACCTTGGGAAGCCTTCGGGCTAAGAGCTTACATGACCAAGAAAGCCCGCGTTCGCGCGGGCTTTCTTTTGCACCGATAACATCTCAGTATTTGATGAGTAGGTGATTGATGCTTATCCAAGGGTTAGAATTCTCCGGCTTTCCGGGTCGTGACTCTGAGAATTTAAGGAGACTCGATTACGCTGGTCGTGTCCGATGGTTCAGGTATCGATTCAACCTCGTATTTCTGACCCCATTTCGACAATTGATTGCTTTGGAAGGCCCTGACTGTTATGTGTGGCTCTGTGTAATGGAACTGGCGGGAGCCGCAATTCACGCGCTGGCGAATCTTGCAATCGGGCGCGGGAGCGATCACGCGAAGTTTACATCTTTTCTCAATTTGTATCTGCCAACATTTGCGAATGTAACTTTACATCTCGATGACCCGCGTGGAGGTCGCCCCAATGAAATCGCTAGGACGCCCGCAGACCATTTCTACAAGTTCTTTCGCAGCGGCTTGGCCCACTCTTTTTGCATTGACTGGGGCGGCATACAGCACCGGGAAGAGATTCCGGGCCTGGGCCCAGAGTACTTGTTTCAAACAACACAAGGGTTCAATGGAGAGCACGGCTTGGGAATCGTTCCCAAAGAATTCGTTCGCGATTTTGAAACGGGTTGTGAAAGAGTTCTGTCGGCTCTTGCGGTCGCCGAGCCTGGAGCCCCACTTCGTGAGGGCTTCGACGGAACATTCGAGCGCGTTTTTCTCGGAAAGTCACGAGCGCCATTACCCTAAACCGTGAATTGGAGGCCTGTTGCGGAGTATGGACGAACCCGAACTTACAGGACGACCCAATCGCAGCCTACACTTCCTCAAACCTTTCAGCGTGGTATTTCAAGACCCATTCTGGAAGCCCGCCGATTTTAGGTGTGATATGAAACCTCTCCGGTAGCTCCGGTACCCGCTCGCTTAAGGGAATCTCTGTAAGAGCAATTTCGTGCGGCATCTTGCGCTGAAGACAATGGACGCCAAACTCTTCGATAAAACACGCTAGTCTATCTGTGATGAAATCAACGTATTTTGAAACTGACAACTGCGCCAACTCCGGTTCTATAACCTCGACCCCTTGTCCTGCCCGTCGATAAGTGATCTTGGGCGGCACCCAGTCCGCATGTTCAATGCTGTTCCGAGTTAACTGGAGGGGTTCTGACCATGCTCGGACGCTTACAAGATAGCTTGCAAGCAGAGGATCAATCGCTTGCAGGTTGGCAATCTCCCTCAAGAATGTGTCTTCCTTCTTGAATAGGAAACCGATGTCACTACCTAAGAAAACGCCGTATTCTTGTAAGCCCTTCTTGAGAACTCGGGCTCCAGCCACGAGAAAAGCCTCTGCTTTTGTGCGAAGATTCCGATCAATGGATTCGTCAATATGTATCGTATTCCCGACGACTCTAGCGATTGCTCCGTTTTCAACCCTTGATGAGTGATCCCGGACAAGACCGACGATTTCCGTGGCAAGTGTTCGTACGTCCAGCATCGTCGTCAGGGCAAAATTGTACGCATTGTCGAATTCATCGATCTGCGCCTTATCGAAATAAACTTGGTCCCGAAGCCGCGTAACTCCAATGAATAATCGTGTCATGAACGGAGAGCGCGATCCCTCATCGGCGAACTTTTGTAGCACCCACTCTGGCGAATGAGGAACCACCTTCATATTTGACTGCTTCTGGATGCGCTGCAGCAACGTCTGAAAATCTTGCTCATTAATAGGCAGCACATAGGACAGCTGAGTGGCAGGAGGACGATGCACAATTCCCCCGGCCTGCATCGCGTCCTCTCCCAAGAACACCAAGAGCCCTTCAAGCGGGATCGCGCCCTTTTGCAACAAGCTCTTCAGAAACAAAACTGCGCCGTCCTTCCACTGCAAATACTGGAGGAGGGCCAGAGGTTCACCTTTTGGCCCCTCGATCCGATATGGCAGAGGGGGAATGTACCGGTCGTTTCTAAATTCTGGCGGCACTGGGACTAGATTGTTGCTTCTGTCCCATTGGTAGCCGGACAAAATGATTGCATTCTTGGTTGTCCCCTCCAGGATTTCGGGAAACTTTGGTAGGTCCGCAGAAGGTGTGAAGATCGATAGGTGCCCGACAATATAAGCCAGCATCTTGTTGAAAGTGGAATCAACCGTTGGCTTCAGTGCCATGACGATATACATTGGTGGACGGCGTGTTCCGGTCGTGTCGGCGGCCGGCGGCATGTAGTCACCGAGGACTCCCTCGCCTGGGAATTGTACGGCATAGTTGAGCGTGCCTACTCCAAGGACAGCGACCATGTCGGGCCAATTTGAACTGGAAGTTCGCTGATTCAGTTGATCCAATTCCTCGGCTAGTTTATCCAACGCCACGGTTGAAGATCGCGCGAGAATAACTCCGAGTGTCCTATCCGTTCTGACCTCGTTCCCTGACCTCAAAATAGGAGGCTTAGGAAGAGCCTTTGCCGCGGCAATCCTGCGATAAGCAACTGCCAACGAGGGCATATCCAAAGTCTCTACGGTGTCGATGACACAGGCGACACCTTCAGGCTGAAACACGGGCGGCGACAGACTGCGAGGGGTGAATGACTGTGGGAAAATCCAACGCCGCAGATCCTTCGGGTCCCGCAATGCTGCCTGCATGAGCTGCGAAGTTGGTCCCAAGGTATCCATTTAATACTCCGGTTATCCGGGTGGCCAGGGTTTCGCTTGAACTGGCAAGTGCAAGTCCATCTGCGCGGGCACGGTCTGAAATGGTTGGAGGCAATCTGTTCGGTCTCCCTCGGCAATCAAATGGAACGGATTACGATCTCATTTTAGCGATCTCCGGGGCTCGGTGGCCTCGGCGCAGTTGGACCGATTCAGGAATCAGGGCTCGCGGGTGCAATTCAGTTTGAAGATTACGACAATATAAAAGAACCACACGCTTCGCGCCACCAATATTTCTGGAGCGGATATCCTGCGCTAAAGTGATAATCAATCGCGCGGAGATGATGGCGTTGTTCTGGAGCAGAGGCCAGAAGGTACTTATCCCATCAGCCGCTTCACAATCGTCGTCCGCGGACCATCCGGTTCAGCGAGGTGGGGATTCGCTTCGATGGGCGCGAAACCGTCCTGCCGCGCTACCGTGCGATTCCAGTAGGCTTGAAACCATTCGGCCTTTGCGCGGACCGTGCCGGTATTGTTTAGCAGGCGTCGGCTGATATGAAACGCGATGCGTTCGGCGTCAATGTCAAGACTAACTGTTCCGGGAAGCCGGGGTTGCCGATGAAAAATCGCGTATTGCACCAAATAGTGTATGAAAAATCGATCTGCGCCATCCGTTTCAATCCATGGGAGGAGCCGCGGTCCAATGGCCGTAACGTCCTCGTAGACCTCCGGGGCAAGAAGAACGAGTGGACCCTGTGCCTGTTCCTTCTCTATGACGGCCGCACGGCTGACAGCCGTGCCGTATACATACTGCGCTGTGTGAAAAGCACCGCCGCGCGTTATGCCGCCTCGGACCAGGACATCGTATTGGAGCAGGTTCCGCGTCAGCGTCTCGACCGCCGAGAAGATTGTTTCGAGCGCGTCCGACGCGACATCGCTTGAAATGATGATGCAGTCCGAAAAATGCGTGAAGCGTAATCCCCATCGCGGTACGTTGCAAAGCGTCCGATTCAATCGCTCAAGAGCGCCTCTCAAGCGCGCATTTTGTCTTTGATCGCTTTCCGCCACACATACGAGCGCCTTGAAACCGAGCAGATCGAGAAAAGCGACGTATCGCTCCTTGTATTCGTCATCGTGAACTGGTGGCGCTTCATTCATGGTAGCTTCGTCCGATCCGCGACCCCGTATTCGCTCATCAGAGCCTCAAGTTTTTCGGCATCGATCAGCTCCAGCCCGACCCGCTCACCAAATTCGCGCGCCTGAACGGTAAAGCCGGAAGTTGTGATGAAGACGCCTTTCACGGCGCGATCAGCCGTTACCGCGCCATAGAAATCCCGCAAGGTCGGGGCACCGACGAGATTATCGTGCGCGAACCGCTTACATTGAAATAGATACCTTCCGCCGAAGATCGTCCTGTCCAGAGTTGCGATGATGTCGATCCCGCCGTCACCACTGGCCTTGGTCAGTTCAGTCTGGAATCCCATCCGATTAAGCAGGTCCGCTATAACTTTTTCAAAGGCGAAGCCGGTAAGGTTGTCCAAATTGACAGAACCGTCCGGGGTCGGGTTGATGGTGCGTGCGATTCCGAACGCTGCGAAGGCCTCCCTGACCGTTTCTTTTGTTAGAATGTCGCCATTTGCCACCGTGCGCAGGCGCCGTAGCAAGACCTCGATCCCGCCGGGCCTGCCGTTACTGGCACGGGCAACGAGGTCAGAAACGCCTTGCTCCGTTCTAATGGCCAACGAAGCAGACAGCCTATCGGCGATCAGGGACAACGCTTCTTGCGAATAAGGACGGAGATCGAGAGTCAATGCAAACTCACCCAACAAGATAGGCGGACAGTCTACCTTCCTTGCACAAGTGCCGATCAGGGTGAATGGCCGAACGTCGAATATGTGGGTTCGCGCGGCTGGCCCCTGTCCTATGACAATCTCCAATTTCGATTCCCGCATGACCTTGGCCAAAGGCTCAAGATGGATCTTCCGAAGTAGATGGATGTTCTCCATGAGCAAGACGTTCCCATCGGCTTTGAAATTGGTGAGCAGGGCTGTCATGTCGCCGGTGATTTCAAGTTTCCGGGAGTCGGTTTCTTGAAAAGGCCGGCCAATTTCATCGGCAAAGGCGGACGCGAAGTAGGATTGTCCCATGTCATCGGGGCCGCAAAGCAGGATATGGCTGGGTGTCGTTCCTCGGGAAGAGTAGAACTCCCCAAATCCCTTCAGCCGCGTTACGGCTTCGTCCTGACCGATGATTTCGTCGTATCGCAAGGCTCAATCCTCATTCCGCTCTGGATGGCGGCTTTCAGAGTGTCATTGACGGAAACAGATCACGCACGGAGACGAATGCGCAATTGGTTTCGCCGGCCTTCGATAATACCTGACTGCGCGGGATGAGATTCCACCGCCCATAGTGACCCTAAATTAGTCCACCTCTGGAAATCGCTCCCCATACGCCTTCAAATGCCTCCCCAGCCCAAATCGGCCTATTGCTTGGCGCTCGGCCTCTTCCTTACGAAGAAAGGCAGCGTCTCTTTCTCCCGGAGCTGCCTGTTGGTGGGCAATCTTGGCTGCGTGCCATTCATCGAGGATTTCTTCATCGGTCATCTCATCTCCCTGAATATGTGACACACACAACATTATCAAGCATCAAGGATCGGGTCACGGAATCACGCGACCCTGGACGCCCAGATCCATGGTATCAATGGGATACGATCAAAAGCACTTCCGTCACGGCAGAGATCGGACAGATTACTCCCGGAATAACGCCGCGTTCACGACCCCGATCATCAAGCCGACCAAAGTCGGCTGATGGGAATGCCGTGCAAATTGGCCGAGAAGGGGATGATCTCCGCTCCTGTGTAGAGCACGACGCCGCGTACCCAGTTTTTGCCGACGGCGCTCGCCAAAGCCTGCAATCCGCCCAGGTCATTGCTCCCTAGGGTTGCAGCAGCTTTCACTTCAACGCCCACTACCTTCCCAGCACGATCTTCCAGCACGACGTCAACTTCGCGACCTGCAACCGTCCGCCAGTAGAATAGTTCCGGCCGAGTCGCGCTCCAGGCGCATTGCTTGCGCAGTTCCATCAACACAAAGTTCTCCAAAACCGATCCGGCCACATTCCCCTCACTCTTCAGGCGGTCCACCGTGACTCCCAGCAGGTGCGTTAGTAACCCTGTATCGTTCAGGTAGACCTTGGGAGTCTGGATCGCTCGCTGCCCGAGATTTCTCGCCCAGGGGCGCAGCAGTTGTACGAGGAAAGTCGCCTCCAGCAGGGCGAAGTAGCGTTTCAATGTCGTTTGCGGCAGGGCCATCGTTCTCGACAGGTCAGCGAAGTTCAGCAGTCCGCCCGCGCGGGCGGACACTACGGAGAGCAGCCGCGGAACGGCCGTCGTGTCGGCAATGTTTGCCAAATCCCGTATTTCCCGTTGGAGCACCGTCGTAACGTAGGACTGAAGCCAGGCATCCCGGCGGCCCGCGCTCTGGCGAGCCACAGCTGGCGGATAACCGCCAGAAACGACGCTCTCCAACAATTCTTCCCAGGACATGGCGAGCGATTTGCTTGACCAGCCTACGGATTTCCCGGAAAACAAGGTATCAACAAAGTTCTCTTTGACGCCGCGGATCTCGCTTTGGGAAAAGGGCCAAAGAGTCAACACTTCCATGCGTCCCGCCAGCGATCCTGAAAGCTTCGGCAGGAGCGTCACATTAGCCGAACCGGTGAGAAGAAATCGTCCCGGCTGGCGATTCCGGTCGATAGCAGCTTTGATCACCGAGAAGAGCTCGGGAACATGCTGGATTTCATCAAGGGTCACCGGCGCGCTGAGGCCGGCAATAAAGCCGTTGGGATCGCGCTTGGCAGCCGCCAGAATGCCAGGATCGTCGAAGGTGAGGTACTGGCGGTCTTGGCCGGCGACCTCCGCCGATTGCACCAGGGTGCTCTTGCCGGCTTGTCGGGCGCCGTTGACCAGAACAGCCGGTGTGTCCGCGAGGGCTTCAAGGAGAGGGGCGGTCAGGTGACGGTGAAGCATGTATAGATAATCAACCATCTTGTGGATGATTATCAACCACATTTCGGATGATTATCGCAGTGTGCCTCGGTGGCTAGGCTTTCAACAAGAGTTTGGTGGCGGATTCGCCAGCCGATCCTGCCACTTAGCCAAACCCCGACTGTCCGCACATTATCAAAAGCACAAGAAGTTGGATAGCCATGAAAATGCATTCGCGCCCAGTTCCGTTGCATTTTGTCGCATTATGTATACAATAAAGACAGGAGGCGTCTGTGACCCCGAAGAAATCGTCGGACGAAGAAAGCGATACGGTTGTTATCTCCTTCCGTGCACCCCGCTCACTGGTCAACAAACTGGATGAGATCGCCAGCGGAGATCAGCGCACCCGCGCGAACTTCATCGTAAATACGCTTACAAAGGCGGCCAGCCTTGAACCTGCCATCAGCACGATTGAGCAGATTCTGCCGAGACTCGTAGACCTCCACCAGAAAAGTCCTGACAGCACTCAGGCTGAGTACTCTCGTGGGCTGATGAATGGCGCTCGTTGGATGCTCAGCGCGTTCTTCGGGGATCGAGCAATGCGCTGGGTTAACCGAGAGGTGAAGCAACGAACGCACTTACCGATGCCTCATGTCGTACCTCTTGCAGAAGACGGCAATCGTTATGGGTTTGATTCAGAGGCTGATCTTTAGATTTTCGGAGGTAAAAAAGATGAACGCTCAACCATTTGTTCCGCAAGGAGACTCTGACGCAGTCAAGAAGCTGAAAGCTGAGCTGAACTTGGATACCGTCCCAATGAGAATCAAAGCGGTGCCAGAACCTGAAGCACAGGAACTCAATTGTTTCGAGATCATTGATGATAAGGTGCGTCGCCAGGGCGGCCACATCCGCCTCGGATGGGCAGTTTGGCAGCATGATGATCTTTACATTGAGGGAGAGTTTCACGCCGTATACGATCCCGGTAACGGACTTCCGTGTGTTGACTGCACACCTCGGGTGGGATCATTTCGGGAAATCCTATTCCTTCCCGATCCCAACGCAACGTACGACTTAGCATCTACCGATATTATCGACAATTGTCGCGTACCGCTTAACCCCGACCCGAGAATAAAATTGGCCCTTGACTACTTCTCAGAAGAAGCAGCTTTAAAGAACAGCGTTCCGGGAGTAAATGTCATTGTGCCCCAAGATGTGGCGAGGAAGATTATTGCTTGCAGGATGAAAGCATCTCAACTCTTGAGCCAAGTGACGCGGCCTCAACAGAGAGTTCCTCTTTTAACTCCCAAAGTAGGCAGAAATGACCCATGTCCTTGTGGAACCGGAAAAAAGTATAAACGTTGCCATGGTCGTTGAGATATCCCTTATATTCCCCCGAGGGGCTTCCCGTCGACCTAAGTTTCTTCGTCAAACTCATACTCGGAATCGGAGTCTGGCAGCAAGATTCCCGTTTTAATTTCGAAACGTCGTCTAAACCCAATTCGGCGCTCTATCTTGATTGTGTCCGTGAATACAAAGACCCCCGTACAGCGAACCCAAACATACTGACCAACAACGGGATCATCGCTGTAGATCTTACCTACCCGTAGATGATCTCTTGCGTTCGTAACCTCAGAAGTAAGGATTTTAATCTGGCCGGGACTGAGAGAAAAAGCCTCAATTTCTTCCGTTCCGAGCCGGTATATTGTCTGTTGATCGCCGTCATTAACCATCGAATCAAAGTTTATGGTTGTGTGGTGGACATAGGCAATCGAACTCCCCACATTAGCAAGTACCAGACGCCAGATAGCGGCGGCGTCTTTGGATTTCAGAGTTTGCGAAACGTCGAGCTTTATGGCGCGAATGCTCAGTTTGGGCCGGAACTGAAGAGCGATGGAATTTTGAGTGGCGCGAACAGATTTACGAATCTCATTGGTTTGGATACCCAAAACAACCAAAGTCAGAATTACAGCCCAAGCTGTGACGCCTTCCGGCCATGCCACGAATTTGTGCCACCCTTGCGGTTTGTCGGCGCATTGTTGGCTCTCTTTCTGGCTGGAGTGGCCATCCGTTACGGTGATGTTCGTATTGCCTCGATTTTGATTTTGCTTTGAGTCTAGCCTGCTGGTTTTTTGATAAGCGGTGGCCAAACTTGGGATTGCCAAGACGGAGAACATCAAGAGTACCAGCAAACATTTACTCATGGTGTGGAATTGTACGCCTAGATTCCGCGCCCGGCTTGCGCCGGGACGCGGGCACTGGCGACTGCAATCAAGGATTTTAGTGATCTTGAAATGAATCATGTCCAGTAGGCACAATGCCCACGGTGATCACTGAAAAAACTGAATTGCTGGTCAGCGTGCTGCGTTGGAATTGATTTAAGTACCCTAGTTGGCTCTCATATCGCTCCTCATCCGCAGGAGTCCGATGTATCTGCTTCATCCAAATACAGCACGCCCGTCACGCCTTTGGAGAACCCGATTTCATTCATTACTGTGTCATCGAGATCATTAAGGCTAAGAACGTTGACACTTGGGTCCGCATACATCTGTGGGATCAGAGGCTCTAGCGTGAGAATATAGTTTCCTCTAGTGCGATCATGGGCGGCAATTCGTATAGCAGTAAGCGACGGCTCGATCCTCATTCGGAACTCATCCCCCACCACATCGTCCCTGAAGTAGCTGGTAGCGAAAAAACTCACTCCAAGAATAGCCGCTACGGTACTTACCCGCGATCCAACTCGCTGGGACTTTATGGTTCTGTCCAGGCACGAGTGCGCCGGACCCATCTGAGCATGGATGCTGTTCCAAGGCCCGCCAGAATGGACCACATGCTCATAAGATTCATCGAGAAGCGCAGCGCCGTCACGAGAATCCGTGCTGCCGGATTGCATCTCATAATAGCTGCGGATGTGAAACGCATAGAGCAGCAAATAGCCAGCAAACAACAACAGCGGGAAGAGTGCAAGAGATTTTCGACGCCATGCCACGATGGCTCCAATGAGCACGAGAATGATTGCGCCGCCGTACCACTGAACCATGAAAAACGAACGCAAGAAAACGGGCAAGAAGCCGATCAATTCGCGAGCAGTGATTGGGAACCTATTCAAGAGCGCGGTCTGGCTGCTCATCGTTTGAAAGATATTCATCTGAAGACTAGAATAAGACCGAGATGAAGCGCTCAAGCAACATCCACCAGAACCTGTGAAGAGGAAGCAAAGCGAGTGCTTGTTCTTGAGGCCCACGAAAAAGACCACAACCGGCAAGACAATTACCAGGAGGATGTTCTCCCGCTTCACTGTGAGTGAGAACAACAGAATCGCGGTGAATGCGCACCAAGTCATTCCTGCATTCCAACGGCTGCCGCGGCCTGGCTCCGACGAAAGCATACCGCAGGCAAAACCATAGAACCAGACACATGCATCCGTTCGAGATCGGCTCGGCTGATGTTTCAAGCCCCCACACGGCGAATACGGGCGTTATGGCGAAGATGAGTGCGGCGCTGGCGCCGGCGACCACATCGTCGGCAATGACCATGCACAGAAGAAAAATGAAAATGTCCACAAAGCACGCGCACACGACGTTCGCTATGGAGCCGATGGAGGATCGGTATCCAAAGAATTTGAAGAACACAGAGAGGATATAGGGGTATCCAATCAAATGCTCTGGATAGTTGTCGGATCGCTTGCACGAAGTCAGGCTGCCAACCACGCAAACGTTGATCGAATAGGGAAGCGTAGGGCCGCTCGACTCAATTCGAAAGTGCTCGCCGATCTGGCGGCCAGCAACCGTATACACATACGAGTCTTCGTATTCGGTCCCGTGAAAAAATCCCCCTTCCGTTGGGATTCGCCAGAGCAGAACCAGAGCGACACAGAAAAGGATCAGCTTCCAATGGGTTTTCAGGAGCGAGTGCAGGTGCCGATCCGTGAAGAAGCAGGCGAGAGATGCGAGGACGCTCCCCCAGAAGAGGATTTTCACAACCCCAAGCGCGTCCAATTGTATGAGCCGACTGACCATTCGATCCTAGCGTGCGCGTCCTGACAATCCTGCAAGTCCTTACGCATCAAAGACATATGGAGTTCTACTTCATTGCCGGAGCATCCTATCATCTGCCCCGGTCATCGGCATGGCGTGCCAGACGAAAATAATAAGCCATGAGGGCAGGTCCAGGTATATGATTTTTGGAGGTCTGTGTTTCTTGAATCGAGGGGATCGGTATGCAGAACGACAAGAAAAAGTTTCTAAGTGGCATCGCGGGCAAGTTGGCCGTTCTCGTAGGCGGCGCAATTGCCGCAACCGGGGTGAATGCATCAACCTTTACACCTGTTGCGCAGCAATCGGAAGCAAATACCATCTCTTCGCCAAGCAGCGGGACCTTCAAGACGCTGGCGCCAAAGCTCATCCTGAAGCAACAAAGTGAGAGCTTTAAGATGATTGCAAGTCACGACTCGCATTCGTCGCATTCCTCGCATTCCTCGCATTCCTCCCATTCCTCACACTCATCCAGCGCCTATTGACGATGGATCAGTCCGAGGACCTAGGCAAGCCAGATGCGCTTCAAGTGGTGGTTGAAGTGAATCTCACCATCATAAGCGCCGAGGCGCTGCTCAAGACGTGCCACTGGTTCTCACGGGATTTCGTCTGCGAGATACGCAATCGAAACGAACACGTAGCGGATGTAACTTTGACTCCGCGAAGCGCCTCATCTGCTTCCGATCTTGTGTCAGCGAAAGACGCCTTCACTACCAGCGCAATGGACTTTGCGCTGCGCGAAAAAATCGAAGCCAAGACTTCCGGCATCCGTGATCTTCTTCTCGCGAAGGCATTCTCGGAATCCGGCGTTTTGGAGGATCAGCCTGAGGGCCTGTTCGGCGACAAAGTCGAAGAAATGAAGCCGGACGGTATGTTCAAGATTCTGAGCAGCCCTCAACATTGACGGAAGATGAACTATGGCGCGCGTTTTCTATCCGCTCGAACGATTCGCTCCGGCGCCAGCAGGATTTCTTCTGCTCCCATTCCGATTCACTCGTTTGAACGGAAAAGAGCTTTTAGTAAACGAAGCCGGTGAATTCCTATTCGCTCCGAACGGAACGGTCCAGAGTCTCACGGACGAGCATCTCGATGCGAATTCAGAGCTTTACCGGGACCTCAAGGCAAAGCATTTTGTCTATGACGAATCGTCGTCTCCGCTGCTCGACATCTTAGCAACAAAGGTGCGGACAAAATTTGACCATATCTGCGGAGGAACCAAGCTACACATCTTCGTCGTGACCCTCCGCTGCGAACATTCCTGCGATTATTGTCAGGTATCCCGACAGACAACAACCCGCGGCGAATTCGATATGAGCACCGCCACGGCGGATCGCGCTATCGCTATGATGATGGATAGCCCCGCCAGCGAGGTTACGCTTGAGATTCAAGGCGGAGAACCATTGCTGGCTTTTGATGTGATCCAATACATCATTCCAAGAGCCAAGAAGCTGGCGCTCGAAAAGGGAAAGAATCTCGACATCGTCGTCTGCACGAACCTTGCTTGTGTGACCGATGACATTCTGAAATACTTCCGCGACGAGCGCGTGAAGGTCTCTACATCCCTTGATGGCCCAGCATTCTTGCACAATAAGAACCGCCCTCGGCCCGGACACAATAGTTATGAAAAAGCCATCGAGGGAATTGAGCGGAGCCGTTCCATTCTCGGCATGGAAAGCGTAGCCGCGCTCATGACGACAACGGCAGCCTCACTCGACTATGCCGCCGAAATCGTCGATGAATATGTGCGTCGGGATTTTCATTCGATATTCTTGCGGCCGATCAGCCCCTATGGGTTCGCGATCAAGACGCGCCATCGCACCGGATATGAAATGGGGCGCTTTCTTGAGTTTTATAAGAAAGGCCTGGCGCATATTCTCAAGGTCAATCGGGGCGGTTACCGTATCGCCGAAGTGTACACGCAGATCCTTCTCACAAAAATACTGACTCCACATGGCACACGGTACGTCGATATGCAATCGCCTGCGGGTGAGGCTTGGAGCGTACTGGTCTATAACTACGACGGCGATGTCTACGCTTCTGACGAGTCGCGGATGTTGGCGGAAATGAACGACTGGACATTCCGCCTCGGGAACGTGCATAAGGACACGCGCCGAACGCTCTTTACCGGCGATCCGGCCCTTCAGATGTTTCAAGCATCCTGTAATCAATCGCTCGCTGGCTGCTCAGACTGCGCATTCCAGTCCTATTGCGCTGCCGACCCGGTATACCATCACGCGACGCAGGGCGACATGTACGGGAATCGACCTACCAGCGGATTCTGTTCCCGGAATATGGAGGTCATCAAGCAACTATTCTCAATCATTGAAGAAAACGACCGTGAGACCATGCGCATTTTGTGGTCATGGGTCACCGGAGAGAGTGCTAAAAGAGAGGTCGTCGAATGCGCTTAACCACTACTGGCGTAGCGGGCAACTTCGACGCGAGTATCGTCGGCATCATTACGGCGGAAAGCCTCCCGCCAGATCAGCGCAAACAGAGAATCCGGCTTGTTGCGGCGAACGACGCGCTCAATGATGAAAGTATATCGGGGTATCGAGCACTTCTTTGTCGCGATGAATTGAAGAGTGTCCCCGGTGTGCCCTACGTTCATCGTCTCCGGGAATCCGATCATCTCAAAGATGGGGACATCGTCGTATTAGAGCGGAAAGCTGGTCTTGTTCGCTCACTCTATCGTCCATACGAGATGCATCATCATCTGTTTGTCACTGAGCGGTGTAACAGCAATTGCCTGATGTGCTCGCAGCCGCCAAAGGATAGGGACGATGTCGAGGCACTGACAGAGCGAAACCTTGAATTAATAAATCTGATAGCGCCACACCCTCCGTACCTGACGATCACAGGGCGGAGAACCTACGCTCCTCGGCGACAATCTTTTCAAACTGGTTTCGCAACTGAAGTTGTCGATGCCGGAGACAGAACTGCACATGCTCACGAACGGACGGACATTCGCTTGGCCGGAATATGCACGACGATTTGCCGCGCTTGAACACCCGAAGATCAGCCTCGGGATCCCACTTTATTCCGACTTCGCAGGTGCTCACGATCATGTGGTTCAAGCCAAGGGCGCGTTCGATCAGACTGTCGCCGGTCTGCACCAGGCGGCGCGCAACGGCATCCGCGTGGAGGTCAGGGTGGTATTGCACAAACTCACGATCCCGCGGCTGACAAAACTCGTGGAATACATTTATCGGAACCTTACATTTGTCGAACATATCGCATTGATGGGTCTGGAGTATACCGGATACACTCCTCGCAATATCGAAGAACTGTGGATCGACCCATATGATTATCAAGACGAGCTTGAAGAGGCCGTAGAGTATCTTGCCATTAGGAATATGACGGTGTCCATCTACAACCATCAGCTTTGCGTTCTCAAGCCTTCGTTATGGAGTTATGCGCGAAAATCCATTTCGGATTGGAAGACGCTCTACCTCCCGGAATGCGAAAAGTGCAGCGCGCTTTCCGCATGTGGCGGTCTGTTTCAATGGGCGGTCAAGAAGCACAGCGACCATATCCAATCGATTTCACTCCCGCAACCGAGTTCCGCTCGCGACTGCTCGCGAGCGTGACAACAAGCGAATAGTTCTTTGACGGAGTGAATGTGCCACCTCAAGGGGTAAAGGACGAGATCTCCCGAGCAACTTCTCCGCTCGTGCGGAGATTCGCGGAAAGGGTTATTGCGGCCGCCGCCAGAAAGCCCATTCTCGACGTGGCGTGTGGTTCTGGACGAAACGCTCTATTTCTAGCACGATTGAGCTGTGCGGTTATCTGTATTGACAAGGACCTTTCCGCCCTCAACGCAAATCTACAACGACGGCGATCAGTTCTAACGCCATCCTCGATTCAGTTGGCCTCTCAAGAGATCGATCTCCTCAACGGGGGCTGGCCATTCGCTCCGAGGAGCGTTGGCGGAATCATCAATATTCATTTCCTATTGCCAACACTCTTCCCGCTCTTTGCGATTTCATTGGCACCGTGCGGGTATCTTCTTCTCGAAACAGTTGCCGGGCACGGAGAGAACTATCGGGAACTCCCGCAAGAAGGTGCACTGAAGGCTTCCCTCGAATGCGCTTTCGATCTTGAGCTCTATGAGGAAAGGTCGGCTGGGCCTACGGGGCACAATGCTGTCACAGTGAAGGTGCTTGCCAGACGGAAGGAGTGACATCAGTCCTTACGTTCAGGCACATGACATCACATATCAATGGCTCAACTGGCCACTGCTTCGCACCACGATCTCAGCTACGCCTTTGTAATCCTGGATGACTCCCGATGCGCAGACATGCGAGCCAACTCGCGGCAGTTCCCCCACGTTCTTCCTGTCATCCCCCCACACCAGAATGGTGAAGACCTGATTCGGATAGGCGGAATCCAGATTGATGAAGGTCGGTTCTCCTCGGCTGCGCGTCACGGTGTGTTCACCCGCTATCGTTCCGCAGACTGTGGCATTCCCGCCCTCATGGACCTTGGCTTGAGCGGCGGAAAGCGTTTGGGCTTGGCTGATGGAAGCCCAGAGCAGTAATGCGGTTGCTACCACTAGAGTTCTCATTGATTCTCCTGAAAGCAGAATAGTCTGAACGCGAAATCACCCCAATAGTACACCCATTGTTGAAGGTGTTACGCTAATGGCACACACCCTGTTGTGCCATCGGAGGGATGAAGCGTGAAGACCGCCTCGATAGCGTTCTGTCTGATATTCTTGCCCATCGCCTCACTACCCTGCTTTGCACAGAACCCGACTGCGGGGAAGGCAACTCGGCAGCCCACACAGAATGAACGGTTGGAGAAGCCGATAGATTGGGGCGAAGAGTCTGTGCGCCTATTTACAGACTCAAATGTGCTCATGACCTTTAAACTGGCGACTTCTTGGATTCCCGGACAGGATCACAAGGGCATGTTTAGGTATAGGATCAGCGTTTCCCCGAAGATACCAACAACAGTGGCCGAGCGTATGAAGGATTCGGAATTGAACTCCCCGGAGGAAATCGAAAAAATCGTTCTGCGCGTTAATGAATGCTCTTTATTCCTTGATCTTAATGATACGGACGGATTTTCGTTACGGAGCGTATATGTGCCACTTCAGAGAGTAGTAGACGATCAAGCACGCGTTAATGGTCTCACTGCAAACTCTTCCGAGCAGATGGACGCCGATGAATATAGGAAATTTGCAGGGACGACTACTTTCGTCACTGGGTCTTGGCAAGTGAAGTGGAGTTGTCCCGAGAAACCCTAGACATTCCTGCCTCTCGGATGCATAGGGATTCTGCCGCTTCCCGACCCAAAAGGCGCTCGTTGGTCGATTGGTCAATAAATTTCCTCAAGAGTGACGGAGTCCCTTTTCGAACTTGTACTGCTGTCCAGCGTGATTATTCGGATGTTTAACTTTCTTCCACTTGGAAACGACAGGGTAACAATGTCAGACTCTCCATTACTGGCCTGTTCATGTCTAATTGTCACGATGGCCGTCGTTGTTTCTTCTGGCAATGAACGCTTGAGTCTCTCGTATAAAAGCCACCAAATTGTCGTCAGAGGAGTCTACATCCCTTGCTAGTTCGCGAGAGATGCTTGTGATCTTGTGATTTCTAAACCAAATCCCTCCCAGCACTTCGGGCGATGACTTATCCCTGCTCAAAATGTAGTAACCGGTTTCTTTTTCCGGGGGCGTGTACGAATCTTCCTTGATGGTTCGGGCGGGAGGAGACAGAGTGCAACACTCTGACAGCCTGTTCATTGCATCTGCATATGACATTCCAAGGTGGAATTCCTTACCGCCAAAATAGAAACCCGCGGGTTTCTGCTCTTGAGACCGAAGCGTAGGAGCCTGTAGCAGCAGGCAAAGTGCCAGTCCGAAGTAGAGCTTGCGCATGACCATCCCCTATCAACAGCATGGTAAACCAATTTTCGCCGGATGCCCCAGGTCTGGACTGGCACGGGCTTCGTTGTCATTGGGTCAGAAAAGGTCCATATCTGAGTAGATGAATCCCCTTTGCACGAGGAGGAGCCTCCGCGCTGCGTATCGTTCTTTAGCCTCTTGAAGCGTGGCAACCTGCTCGATACGCTCCTCATCCCACACTATCTTTCCGCTCTCCTCATCCCACCGTGCGCGCGCCTCTCGCACATGGTAAACAGGCTTCCCGTCGGATTCCGAATCATAGAGGCGCAATTCGTAGAATTCCTGATCGCCCAGCGGATCCTTTGGAACGTTGGTTTTTGAGAGGACTTCTTGCATGGCAACAATCATGCTCCCGCGATACCCGAAAACGCAATCGTGGGCCCTGGCAAGTTTCCCAAAGTTTCACCACCACACATTTCAATCAGGGTCACCAACCCTCGAAACTGGGCCAATTGAGTAAGCTAACTTTGCTAATAGAAACGGCACCAGATGGCTCCCATTGCTGACAGCAAACACTCCGCTTTTCGATAGAAGATGCAGCATTCGGCTTCTATCATCGCTGGAGAGCGTTACAATTCGGACGAATCGATGCAGAAAACGGGGAATCCCAATGAAGCACGGCACAGCGATCATTATCGGGGCAGGCCCCGCCGGGCTTACTGCGGCCATCGAGTTGCAACGGCGCTCGGGGATCAGGCCAATTCTGATCGAGGCCAGCCATGCGATCGGTGGCATCTCGCGGACCGTATGCTACAAGGGCAATCGTATGGATATTGGCGGACATCGGTTCTTCTCGAAATCGGACCGAGTGATGCAGTGGTGGCTCGATTTGATGCCTGTCGAGGCCGGGTCCGGCGACATGGGCCAACTTCGCCACCAAGGCCAGCGACGCGATGTTCCGGCGACGGCTTCGGCGCCAAATCCTCAAACTCAAGATCTGGTCATGCTGGTGCGCCAGCGCAAGAGCCGCATTTACTTTCTACACCGCTTCTTCGACTACCCCATTCGCCTGTCCGCTGGCACGCTGAAGAACATGGGCGCGGTCCGAATCTTCCGTTGCGGGCTCAGCTATATGCGGTCGGCGCTGTTGCCGCAACGTGAGGAGCATTCGCTTGAAGATTTCCTGATCAACCGTTTCGGCCAACAGCTCTATCTGACGTTTTACAAGTCGTATACCGAGAAGGTTTGGGGCGTGCCGTGCCACGAGATAAG
>CAVPWH010000004.1:0-441976 GCA_963709415.1 uncultured Acidobacteriaceae bacterium
CGTCATCCCCAACGGGGTACTGATTCGTAGACGCGTGTTTGCGTTTGTTAACGTGTGCGGTTTCAATCATTTGCAGCTTTGAGTTTTCGCGCGAAAACATCGGCGTTTACATTTGCAAACGAAAAAGTTAGCAGATGTGAACATGATGATTCAGAATGCTTTACGAAAACCGCCCTCAATGACTCGGCATCAAAGGAGATGCAAGCCCAAGTCCTCGCCGGGGTCAATTTCGCTGTGGCTACTGCTGACCCAAAGCCGACTTCGCTGATTCCGCCAGCCATTTCCCCCGCACGGGAATCCGAGAATTACCGCGTCAAACAAACCGGCACCCGGCTGACCGAGGCCGAGTTTGCCGAAGTCGAGGCCGCTGCCGCCGACGAAGGCACGAACATTTCCGCCTGGATACGCGAGGCAATACTCGCCAGATTGAGCGCCGCTCAGAGAGTGAATACCGACCCAATTCTGTTGGCCGAACTGATGGCGATTCGCAGCCTCATCCTTAATCTGTTCGCGGCAGCTTCCAAAGGGCCGTTGACGGACGAATCCCTCCGCAAGATGCAGGCATACGCCGACTCCGTTAAACAGCAAAAGGCCGACGAGTTTCTGGTCAAACTGAGGGCCGGAGGTGGGGCCAAACCGCCGAAGGGTACGCCATGAGACCGCTGCGTTTCCCAGGTCGTTTCCGGTGGTGGATCGTGGCCGTACTGGCGGTGATCTTCGGCTTTCCGCTATTCCCATTGGCTGCGTGGTTGGCATGGGAGATGCCGCCGCTCAACGGTATTATCTGCTCAATTACCTTGAGAGCACGGAGCGGGCAAAGCAGCCCGGTACAACGACCGAAGTTCAATGGGTGTTGAAGACTGCTTCCGGGCGGAAAAGCGCCCTGGCAACGAATCCCGATGTGGTCTCGGAAAACAGCGCCGACCCGCCTGTCCGGCTTTCCGCAGCCGCCATCGCGGACGGCTGGACCGGGATACAGAAGAGTTCGCCAGTCAAGGTCGATTCAGCCCAGCTTGAGCAGTACTTGCAGGCGGACATTTATAACGGCCGTGGCTATTGGACATTGATGCTGGAGCCGATTCTCATTGGCTTCGCATTGATGATGTTTCTGATTGCGGGCGGGCTTCAATTGAAAGAGTGGCTGGGTGGTACCGGATCGCGACACGAACAGCGGCACGGACGCCGCACCCGAGGGCCGGAACTGCTGTCCTCCTGGCGATGGAATTGGAAGCTGAAGCCCGATGGCATTCGCTGGCAATTGCGCTGGCAGAACTTCCTGCTCGACTGGTGCAGCAAGCAGTTGCCCAGTTGGGCCACCCCAACTTTTCGTATCCGGCGCAATCTCGAAGCCAACCACATCCTATTAATGGGCGACTCGGGCAGCGGCAAGTCTTCGGCCATCCGGCAAATCCTCCGCCAGATTGCCCAGCGGGGAGAGACGGCCATCGTCTACGACCCGGCGCTGGAGTTCACGCCGGAGTTCTACTCGCCCGAGCGCGGCGATCTGATTCTCAACCCACTCGACACGCGGTGCCCTTATTGGGACATCGCCGATGAGGTATCGACCGCGGAAGTGGCGACGGCGATGGCGGCGGCATTGTTTCCTGAAAAGGACCACGAAAAGGAATTCTTTACCGACGCGCCACGGCGCATCTTCGCCCGTCTGATGTGCCGGCGGCCTACCCCGCAGCAGCTTGTGCAATGGATGAGCGATCCGGCGGAGATCGCACGCATGGTGCAAGGAACCCCGTATGCCGCTTTTCTCGATTCCAGCGCGCCTGCCCAGAGCGCCGGAATCATCTCCAGTTTCAACATGATTGCGGACAGCTTCGAGCTGTTGCCCAGGGAGGATGACACCCGGCAACGGTTCTCCACTTCGCGCTGGGAATTCGAGCGCAACAAATGGGTGTTTCTTACCTCCAGGCCGACCTTCCGTGAGAAGCTATTGCCGCTGCATAGCGTATGGCTTGATATGTTGATTCTCCGCATGTTGGCGCCCTGCGTGAATCCGGCGAAGCCGGTGTGGTTTGTTCTGGACGAACTGGCCAGTTTGAACAAGCTGCCGCAGCTCCATACTGTCGTCACGGAGAGCCGCAAATCCGGCAACCCGGTTGTGCTCGGATTCCAGGGCCGAAGCCAGCTCGAAAAGCGTTACGGCAAGGACGCCGAAGTCATCCTCTCGCAGCCCGCGACAAAGATATTCCTCAAGACCTCCGAGCCGCACTCGGCAAAGTGGGTTTCCGACGCGATCGGCGAGGTGGAACTTGAGCGTTTGAAAGAGTCGCGCAGTGCGGGTTTGATTGGAGGGAAAAAGCAGTACACCCTTGAGATCACGACTCAGCCGCTCGTCATGGCCTCGGAGATTGCCGGACTGGAGCCATTGCACGGCTATATCAAGCAGGAGAACTACGTCGTTCGCGTGCGCTTTCCGTATGTCGCTCCGATAGAGAAGCAACCGCGATTCATCGAGCGAACCGTATCGGTATCGCCGCGTTCTGTTGCCGTGCAGCAGGCAGCGGTCAACTCTCAACAGGCAGCGAGTACAGCCCCGGATGAGCCGCCAAAGAAGCCGGTCCAAAAGCAGATGGTATTCCCTGGGGCTGCACGACAAAAGGCTGGGAATGAAAAGCCGCGTGACTGGGATGAATCGGAGTGGATTGAGTGATGATTTGGATAGATGACTCAAGAGCAGTTCATAGCTTCCCACAGGCCGACAATTACAAATCCTCCGGTCGGGCTTGAGCGTTTTCCCTGCCCGCGGGACCAGGAGGAAGTAAAACGGCTATACCACCGGCTGAGTTCTCGCTCAATCTGATCTGTTTTCCACAGATATTTTCTGGAAACTGTAAATTTCTCGCCTGTGATTTTGAATACAGAATAGGACATTCAAGGCAGCTACAATGATCGGCGCAGCGTAAAGAGGCTGAATCGCGTGCGGTGCTGTTCCATCAAAGCGAGAAAGGTGTTCGGGCAAATTGGGCGCCAATGAAAGTCACCATTCATAAGGGCAGCCACGAAATTGGCGGAACCTGTATTCAGCTCTCATCCGGAAAAACAACGCATCCTTCTCGATGCCGGACTTCCCCTCAGCGCCGACAGTCAGCCCGTAGACCTCTCGCGCCTTGCCGTGGACGCCCTTCTGGTCAGCCATCCTCATCAGGACCACTTCGGCCTGATGGCTTCACTGCCGCCCGGCACTCCGGTCTACATCGGCAAGCTGGCCCGCAGCCTGATCGATGCCACGCAGGTGTTCCTCGGCAAAGACAGATATGCGCTCGACTTCCACGACTTCAAGGCCTGGCAGCCGTTTACCATCGGCGAGTTCACCATCACTCCCTATCTCGTCGACCACTCCGCCACCGATGCCTACGCCTTCCTCATCGAAGCCGAAGGCAAGCGCCTGTTCTACAGCGGCGATCTTCGCTCGCATGGCCGAAAGGGAATACTCTTCGAGAATCTCGTGAAGCGCCCGATTCGCGACATCGATGTCCTCTTCCTCGAAGGCACCATGCTGCATCGCAACAACGACCTCTTCCCTGACGAGACGGCAGTCGAAGACACAATCTTTCAGACAATTCGACAGCAGAAGAACATCTCGTTCCTGCTGTCGTCCTCGCAAAACATCGACCGCATCGTCTCCGCCTATCGGGCCTGCAAACGTGCCGGCAAACTCCTGGTCATCGACATCTACACCGCATGGGTGCTCGAACAACTCCGGCAGATCACTCAAAATACGCCCGCCATGGACTGGCCCGAGATAAGAGTTTTCGCCACTCACAGTCAGGACGAGAGGCTCAAGGCCAACCCAGACTACTTTGGAGATTTCAGAAAGCGACTCTATCGCCACAGGGTCAAGCCTGAGGAACTGCACGCAACTCCCGAAGCATTCCTCTACTTCGGCAAGATGTCCAGCTTTCGCCTCATCGATGAATTCAAGAACGCCGCAGCCCCCGTCAACGTCATCTACTCGCAGTGGCTCGGCTATCTCGACGGAACCCACCCCGATTACTTCGGCAGTGACAGAATTGCCGCCTACCGCAGCGACCCAGGCGTCAATTTCGTCTACGCCCACACGAGCGGACACGCGCCGGTTGACGACCTGCAGCGGCTGGCTGCGGCGCTGAATCCCCGCAAGCTCGTTCCCATTCACACCGAACACGGCGAAGACTTCTCCCAGATTTTTGCAAACGTAGTCACACTCAACGATGGCGAGGTTTTTGTACTGGCCTGATAGGAAGGTTTCATGGCGACCCGGAAGCAATTTGTACATCTCACTGCAACCCATCCGCTAGTGGAAGAACTCAAGTCTGGCAGACACGAATGGTGGACTAGGCTTGTCAATCACTCACACAAAGACCCAGACATTAACATTCAGGTTCGTGGCGACTATCTCAGCGTCTATAGCCGAATGGGAAGTTTGCTGACCGTCCGTCTCGATGAGAAGAAACAAATCGTCTGCAGCATTCACTATAAGTACCTGATCGCCTCCCCCCGTTGCGAATACGTCGATGTCATTCCCTCCGGTAGATGATCTTACTGTCAGCTCTGCCGTCCTGCGATCTCGTCACTTCAATTCTCGAAGAGAAGAACTTCAAGCGGATCAAGTCGAACATCGCCAGACTCTGGCAGGGCGAAGAAAAGAGCATTCAGGTCCAAGCTGGTAGAGAAGAACCGGAACATCTCTGCTCGATGTCGAAATAGCATTCTCTGAGTCCGGCGCGCTGATTGATACCGAAGAAGACGAGGCGCCAAGCAGCCGCAAGACGAGGATCGATCCTGGTGGAACTATGACCAAGAATCGCAACACGCTCGTATTTATCGAATTCGAAGCACATCTTTGATGGCCGACTCTATTCAGACTCAAAGGGCCGTAAAGGAAATCAACGATCAGATCGCAAAGTACAAAGTGTTCGCGCAAAATCACGAGGCGGAAATCATCAAGACATACAACGACGTAATCGAGGTCAAGAGAGTGCTCGGTCTGCTTCCCAAAGACTCCGCTCTGAAGTCCGCGATAATCGAGAGCGTGGAGCCGAGACCGATCCTCGCCATCGCCGCCTACAACCAGGACATCATCGAAGTGAGAAGGAAATTAGTGGAAAAAGACCTCAACATCGACAATCTCGCCGCGCTGTACTTCTTTGGCCCCGCCATCGACCTCAACCTTCCCCTAAAGAAGGACAAGAACAAGGAACTTTTTATTCAAAACTAGCCGGGTAGCGTGCATCTACGGTATGCAGTAACAGCGTTAATCATGGCTATCCCAGACACTAAATGCGGGACCTGGGGCACCAGGCATCAGGCATTGTCCAAGATCACAAGTTGGAGGGTAAGATGGCAGACTACAAATTTGATCGCAATGAGTTGCGAGATCGCCGCGGAACTAAGGTTGCAGTACTTGATGGCAAGTACATACGCGACAATCACGGAAGTAGGTTGGGGGAGATTGACGGTAAATTCTTCAGAGACAGCCACGGGGCCAAAGTGGCCGAATTCGATGGAAGGGACATTCGCGATTCTCATGGTTCTAGAATCGCTACGATTGATGATGTGAAGAAATCTATAGAAGGAATCGGCGGCTCATCGCTCGTTGCCATGTGGCTTTTCTTCGTTCGATAGTGATCGCGTTTGGGCAGGGGGGCTTGTCTGCAGCAGGGCTGTCATGGACTGAAAAGGAGACTTATGCAACCGCTTGTGTTATCTAAAGGCTGGACCACTGCACTTCTTCAGGTAAGAGGTAGAATTTCATCAGGCAGAAGCGAGCTGCTGCCGCGCACGTTGTGGAGTACATGCGCATGTTGACCATCTCCAAATCCTTGTCAGCGGGTCAGGCAAGAACATATCACTCCCGCGAGTTTACTTCCGAAGAGCAGAACTACTGGAGCCGTGACCAGCAGGCGCATAGCGAGTGGCAGGGGAGGCTCGCGCACGAGTGGGGTCTGCATGGCGAAGTCGGCTCCGAGCACTTCGCCCGCCTAAGTGAAGGCCGGCATCCCGAGAACGGCGTCCAGCTCGTCAAGCATCAGCCAGCGCGCACCTACGAAAACGAGTACGGCAAGGAAATCACCAGCGTGGAGCACCGCGCCGGATGGGACGCCACATTCTCCGCACCGAAGTCAGTCTCTCTCACCGCGCTCGTGGGCGGCGATGATCGTGTGCGGGAGGCGCATCGTGAAAGCGTCCGCGTTGCGCTCGGTGAATTGGAGCGTTACACGCAGGCACGCATCGGCAACGTCCACGCCCCGGAGACAACGGGCAAGTTCATCGCCGCCACCTTTGAGCATGACACTGCCCGTCCGGTAGATGGCTATGCCGCACCGCAACTCCATACTCACGCCGTAATCTTCAATGTGACCGAACGCGATAACGGCCAGGCACGCGCGCTCCAGGAGCGCAGTCTGTTCCAGTCGCAACAGTATGCGACCGGGGTGTACCGTTCTGAGCTTGCCATGCGGTTGCATGGCTTGGGCTACGAGATCGAACGCGGCAAGCATGGTCAGCCGGAGATCAAGGGCTACACACAGGAGTACCTCGACGCATCAAGTCCACGCCGGGAGCAAATCAAAGAACATTTACAAGAGATTGGCAGGGATGGTGCTGGCGCGGCGCAGGTTGCCGCCCACCGCACACGCGACAGCAAGGAGTTGCTTTCGCCGGAAGAGGTGTTGCAGCGGCACCGCGAACTGGCCGCGCAGTTCGGCCATCAGGCAGATCGTGTTGTCGCCCAGGCGCGCGAACAGGCACACCATCACGCGCAACAACCGGAGAAGACGGTGCAGCAGTCCGTGACCTACTCGCGCAACCATGTCTTCGAGCGTTCGGCGGTGCATGATGAGCGAGCCATCCTGCAAGCGGCGATGGACCGCAGCATGGGGCAGGCGACCTACGGCCAAGTGCGACATGAGTTCGAGCAACGGGTGATGCGAGGCGAGTTCCGCGCAGTTGAACAAACTGATGGCCGCGCCGCGCCCCAGTACACGACCGCAGAGATGATTCGCATGGAGAAAGAGATCGTCGGCCAGATGCAGAGAGGCAATGAGCGCGGCTATGGCGATCCGATGCTGGTTTCACCGCAGTTGCGAATTTGGACCGAAGACCGGCACCCAGAATTGAGTCCGGCGCAACGAAGCGCGGTCGATGAGATATTTGTGAGCCGCGAGAAGATTGTTGGGCTGGATGGTGTCGCAGGCGCCGGCAAGACGACAACGCTGGCTGTGGTCCGCGAGGGCGCGGAGGCGCAGGGGTACACGGTCGAAGGATTCGCACCGACTTCGCGCGCGGCGCATAAGCTCGCCGAGGCCGGTATAGAGACTTCAACGCTCCAGCATCATCTTGCCAGGGGCGAGCAGCCGGACACTGGCGAGAAACGCTTGTATGTGCTCGATGAGTCGTCACTGGCGTCTACTCGCCAGATGCATGAGTTCGTGACCCGGCTGCATATCAACGACCGAGTGTTGCTGGTAGGCGACACTCGCCAACATGAAGCCGTCGAAGCAGGCCGTCCCTTCGCGCAACTTCAGGAAGCGGGAATGCGGACTGTAAAGCTGGAAGAGATTATGCGGCAACGCGAACCGGAGTTGAAAAAGGCCGTCGAGCAGTTGGCGCACGGTCAGGTGGGAGCCGCTGTCGAGAGTCTTGACAGGCAGGGCCGCGTGCATGAAGTGAAGGGCCATGAGGAACGCATCTCGGCCATCGCACGCGAGTATGCGAAGTCTCCCGCAAGCACTCTCGTGGTTTCGCCGGACAATCGTTCGCGCACCGAGATCAATCAGCGGATACATGGCGAGCTGCAATCGCGCGGAGTTGTGAGCCAACAGGAGCACTCCATCAACACGCTTGTGCCGCGTCAGGAGATGACCGGTGCGGATCGCAGTTGGGCGCAGCAATACCAAGTCAATGACATCCTGCGCTACTCGCGCAGTTCCAAGGAGACCGGCATTGAAAAAGGCGAATACACTCGCGTTGTCTCAGTGAATGCACGGGAAAACACGCTGACGGTTCTGCGGACGAACGGAGAACAGACGACCTACGATCCGCGGCGCCAGATGGGAGTCTCGGTTTACCGAGAGCAGGAGAAGGCATTCGCGGTTGGCGACCGCATTCAGTTCACTGCGCCCAGCCAGGAATTGAAGATTGCAAACCGTGAACTTGGAACAGTGGAAGGCATCGCGCCGGATGGCACAATGCGCTTGAAGCTGGAAAACGAGCGCAGCATGAGCTTCGATCCCCAGCGACACCCTCATCTGGATCACGGCTACGCCGTGACCAGCTACTCCAGCCAGGGCCAGACCGCAGACCGTGTGCTCATCCATGTAGATACGGAGCTTGGCGCGAAGGACCTGCTCAATAACCGCATGGCCTATGTGTCAGTTTCGCGCGGCCAGTGGGACGCGCAGATATTCACGAACGATCGCGAGAAGCTGGGAGCGGCGCTGGGCCATGATGTTTCGCACAGCAGCGCCCATGCGTCGGAGATGAAGCCAGAACAGAAGCAGGAACAGGCAGTCACGCCGCAACGGGAGATCGCGCCGCAGCAGGAGCAGAGCTTCGATATTGGTTTGGGTCTCTAGTGAAACGGTTGGGGTTTAAGTCATGCCAGAGAGCCGTTTGAACTCGACTCTGGTCATGCGTTGAATCTGTCCTCTGTGATAGACACGGTGAGGCCAGTTAACTTCCGATAGGGAGACCAGAGGAAGGCGGGGGTGGTTGAGGTGCACCCTTGCGAGAGCCTTACTGCTACGTGACATGGTTGTAAGCGGCGGGGCCAGCGTGCTGAAACACAGCCTTCCCGAAACTAATTGTTTCGACCTTTCCGTCCTTCAGGATGTAGTGAGAATCGGGAGTGCGATAGGCATAGCCGAAGCGGGTTTCATGTGGACGGTCGTACACGTCCCGGTACTTAACCACACCATAGGCATATAGGAATTCTCTCCCGTCCTGGATGGCTGTCACCTCCGCCTTAGCCAGCACGCCACTTTCGGGCGATAGAATCGCGGTTGCGGCCATCTCGCTGTTGGGAAGCAGGAAGAATTGTTCCGTGTCAATCTCCCCGAAGTCCGGCTCCGGGTCCATATCACGGGCGCTTCGTGAACTCCGAACGTACCGAACAGCAATGCCTTCGATCTTCGCAGGGGTTCTGCCTAGGTTCTTAATTTGCGCCGCAAAACGGTGCGAAATTGGCCAAGTCCCCATCGGCCCCTCTGGTACGGGGTCACCCGTCTCCCACTTCGGATAGAACTCAATTGACCAATTGTATGGAAGCACCTCAATCCACGCCCGCTCAGAATTCGCTATGTGATTCGCCTGTGCGAGAGCCGCATCAGCTGCGATTCGTGTTGCCTCCGTCTGACGGCGCAAGAAAACGAGAGAGCAAATCCCAACGACCACGCCTCCAAACCCCACGACCACAAGCGCAATGCTCCCCCAGTATGCAGCCCAGTCATATGCATCCTTGGTGGGTATCGAATCGACCGCAACGTGATTCGGAACAGGTCTCTTATCTGGCGTTGCTTGTTGGGCTGGCGTGGGCGTATTCGGGGAGGGCTGCCCGAAGCAAGGCATCGACACTGCTAGTAATGCTGTGAGAATCGCAATTCTTTTCTTCATGACCCCACCCTAGCGATGTTCATTCATGCTCCCCTAATGGATTCCCATTTTTACCTTTTCGAGGCGTTGGGCAAAAATCGCCTAATTGCTCTTTCTCTTCGGCGAGGCTGCGTCTTTCACGTCCATCGTCTTGATAGCTTTTATCTCCATCATCGGACTGAAGAGGCACAGGACCGAAACTCCCGTCAAGTCCATCCCCCCGGTTTTGTAGAACTCGGTTCCGTTTACTTCGATGTCATACGGAGCTACAGAAAGACCGCCGTCAGTGACCATGTGGAACTGCCCCTTGGCCATGTTTGCGGCCTGCTGTGGGGTGTAATGAGTGACGACCCGAGGCATTTCTCTTGGCATGAAGAAGGAGTAATGGTCGAAGTTAGGCCGGTCGAGCTTTGCTTTCGCCGCTTCTCCGCAGGCTTTGATAGCGATAGCTTGCCCTTCGGGAGTACCAATCCCCGGCTTGAATTGCTGCGGTCTGATGAAATGCCATCCCCAGTTTTCTCCGGTCGTGGATAGCGGACCGTACTTGCCGGTCCCACCGTTCATCCCGCATTCCGTCAAGCCGTCGTTGGAAATGACAAAGGTCGCGTCGGGATTGTATTGATGAACCCTTTCGATGTACTTCGAGTTGATCTCAAACTCACCTACCTTTGTCACCTTTGCGCGAGTCATGCACACCTTCAGCTTTTCGGAATCTTGCTGTAGATCGCGGCTATTGATGAACTGACCTTGGGCCACTTGCTGAAGCATCAGCAGGCTTCCAGCCAAGATTAGAACTCTCGTCATGAGCATGATCCTTTATACCTTGGAGTTAGGAAAGAGTCCTTTCGCATACGTGCCAACCTGCTTGCTTCGGACGATAGCAGCATACAGGGGTGGTCTCGGTAGTTGGACTGTCTTCTGTCGATCTTATGCGGCGAAGATGCGGCCATTGCTGCGATCATTTATCGTTAGCAGTATGAACAGCAGGAACCGACATCGCGTATGGACTTGGCTACTCTGTGCGTTGCTGTTCTGGCTTCGCAATAGGGGGCGACGCGCCCCGGCTGCTCGTGCGCAAGTGCCTGTACAGCCAAATTGGCCGAAATTTGCACAACTGCCCTGCACAGTTCCTACACAGCCGAAAATCGGCGTGTTATGTGCAATGAAAACAATGTGATACGAAAGTTTTATCACCCGCTCAGGATGACAGTGCTGAGGGCAGAGGATGATGATGCGGATCGGGCATTGTGACCGAATCGTCGCCAATCCTGAAGTTGCCTTCCAAATCAGGGCTTCGACGCCGGATGAATCCAGATTGCGTTTCCGCCTCCGGAAACCATGTGGACGTTGAGGACTGTGGTCCGGTCGACCGGCAACTTCGACAGGGTTGTGTGGGTGGCTTCTGTAGCTGCGTCGGGGGCGTCGGCGTAGATTTCGGCGATGTACTTGCCTTCGCCCAGAAAGTCCAAGGGAACCTTAACGTCGCGCTCATCCCAGTTGGTTAGCGAGCCTACGTACCAGTCCTGGCCGCTGCGACGGGCAAGCGAAATCCACTGCATCGGCCTGCCGCTAATTGCGTGTACCTCGTCCCAGGTGGCGGGGACGCGCTTGATGAAGTCGAACTCCTTTTGGCCGGCGTAGTGTTCCGGATAGTCGGACACCATCTGGAACTCGCCTTCGAAGACGACGTAGAGAGCTAGCTCCTGGGCGCGCGTTCCCAACCCCATGGGCATGAAGTTGCGGGCCACAAAATTCTCGCGGTTGCTGTTGCCGAAGGCGCCGGGCGTGTAATCCATAGGCCCGGCCAACATGCGCGTGAAAGGCAGCGTGACGTTGTGCTGCGGGCTGGTGCGGGCGCTCCACTTGAGATATTCCTTGCCCATGACGCCTTCTCGCGTGATCAGGTTTGGATAGGTGCGGCGCAGGCCGTCGGGCTTGTAGGCGCCGTGGAAATCGATCATGAGGTGATGCGCGGCGGCGGCTTCGACCACGCGATGATAGAAGCCCACCATCCACTGGTCGTCGCGGTTCATGAAGTCGATTTTGACGCCGGCGATGCCCCACTTCTCGAAGAGCGGAAATGCCTGGTCCATATATTTGTCTACCGAGGTCCAGTGCGCCCAGAGCCACAGCTTGACGTGCTTCTCCTTCGCAGTAGCGCAGCAACTCGGGCATGTCGACTTCGGGGGTGACGCGCGTAATGTCGGCGAGCGCGGCATAGTCCTGCGGACCGCTGCGATCTGCCATTGCCCAGCCCGCGTCGATAAGCATGTACGGGAATCCCGAGGCCGAAGCAAAGTCGATGTAGTGCTTCATGGTCGCGGTGTTCATGCCGGTCTTGAAGCTCACGCTGGGCGCGGCCTCGCCCGACCACCAGTCCCAGGCCGACTTGCCTGCCTGAATCCAGGATGTGTCGGCGATCTTCGATGGCGGATTCAGGTTGAGAACGATGTTGGACTCGATGAGGCGTCCAGGCTCGTCGCCGATCATGAAGCACGCGCCAAGGGCTGCTGAAGGGAGTCGAGGTCTCAACGGCAAGGCCGGGCACGGAGACGCCGGCATCGTTGACGTGCGGCGACAGATCGGCCTTTACATTGCGTGTGCCGAATTTGGGCGCCTTGCGGAGATACATACCTGCGTAGTTGTCGATGTCGGCTTCGGTAATCGCAACCCAGCCCAGTCCCGGCTCCTCGGCCAGAAAGGGCAGACCGATGATCCAGTCCGGGTGCAGTCCACTCACATTGCGCTGCTGGTACTCGTCTTCCCAGGAAGACTGGTATCCGTCGAGAATCAGCGGATAGGTGGTTGCGTCCTTCGCGTAAGCGAACTCAGTCAGCTCGTTCGCAATGCGGACCTGCTTCAGGGAGGGCTGGTCGGGAACGAGATAGCGGAAGGCTGCGCCGTCGTCGAATACGCGCACTTCGATGGTGAGCTTTCGTCCGGTTGCATCTTCGTAGTCCGCGCGGATGCCGTTGTAGTGGTCGCGAACGCTACGGGTTTTGCCGACGGCGATGGTGTAGGTCTCGTCGACGCTCTCTGGCTGCGAGGCTGTGAGGTGCATGCCCGGGCCGAGTGCCGGTTGCCCGACCAGATCGAGGCCGAGGCGCGCGGTTTCCAACAGCCGCTTGCCGTGGAACTCGACCGCGTAGCGCAGGTCCTCCGTGGCGTTGGGCGCACCGGCATCAAAAAGGAGCAGCGTGATCTGGCCGTTGGGGGATGTGACCTGCACGGGATTTGGCGTGCCAGTTTGGGCGATTAGCGACCAAGCGGGAGCGAGAGTCAGCAGGCAAAGGAAAGTTATTCGTAGAGTCGACATGGTTTCTCCGCGCGAGCAGGATTCGATGCAGGCATGGGTCCTCTGCATTCCGGGAACGACCCAGTATACTGCCGTTTGCACCGCTGCCGGCTGGTCAGGCCGTTGGCGGTGTGATCTTGAGAAAGTCCTTGCGCAACCGCTGGTCGTGATAGACCACGGCCAGAGACGTGGTAAAGGCCGCATAGCTAATCAAAATGCAGGCTGCGATCACAAGCACATATGCGAGGATGCCGAGCCCGATGAGGATGAAGAATACCGGTGAGCCGACGGTAACATGCGCCGACATCGCGATGAAGGCGGTAACAGCGGCCAGAGTGAGAAGGACGAGGATGGACACCAGTTCCGCCGCGTAGACGATTGCATAGATGACCAGCAGTACCAGGAAGATTCTCCCCTTTGCCCCGCGGGTAAGGTGCGCGCTGCGCTGGAGCGCATTCCATGCCGTCAGATCCTCCTCGATGCAGGCCGGGTAGGCGACCGCGAATCGCAGCATGATGAGCACGCAGTAGACAAGGATGCCGAGATAGAAAAGCACAAGGACAGGAATGAGGAAGAACATCGTTGCAGGACCGGAGCCTGCAGCCGCCGCGTGGTGAATAAAGAAAGCACCTGCGCCAACGAGCGCGGCGACCACGGCAATCGGGACGACCACATAAAGGACGCAGAGAATGGCCAGCCAAAGGGACCGACCGAACCGGCTCCAGGCTACGCTATACGCCTGGCGAACGGTAACGATCACGCCCAGATCGGCTTTTGTTGTGGCGAAGGCCGCCGCAGGCAGATAGAGGGCATACGCGGCAATCATGACAGGGTAGCAAATAGCAAAGATCGCCAGAAGATGAGTCGGAAATCCACCTGCGACCGCGCCGAGCCCCGGTGTCTTCCCGGTCATTAGCGGACCGATCGTCTTGAACACAGAAACCGTCCAGACGGTGATGAATGCGAGGATTGTTGCTGCGGGAACGGCCGCAATGCCAAGAAACAGGCTGAGGTGCGCACGCATCAGACGGTAGGTCCGGTCGAGAATCTGGCCAAAGGTCATGGGGATGGGTTGCGTTGGGATAAGAGACTGAGGATTTGACGAATCGTTCATGACATCTCCTCCAAATGTGATTATCAGGCGCAGGCCAAGCGATGTTCCGCATCCTTCTCCCGGCGGCGGGGAGCGGAGTCTGGTGCATGAGAAGCTGGCGTTAGACGCTTGCGGGGATATTAGCACAGGGTGACGCTGCGGCGCGGTGAGGAAAAGGGCGGGGAACCGGAGGCTGATTGTTCAGGAGAAGCGGAGGGCGGACTCGGCCCAGACCACGGCTTCCGCGTAGCAGATCTGGAGCGGTTCCTGGTCAAGATCCCGGGCTTGAGCGATCGCGTCACAGGCTGACCAATCGGCGCGTTCGTGATTTGTCAGCCACGCCAGGAGGGTGGCCTCGGCAGTGCTTGCGCCCAGGAGCGCCTGGCGAATCTCATCGCGCAGGGGCAACGCAGGGGTCAGCTCTTCCATGGGGAGACGCAGCATGGCTGGCAGCAGGCTGAGCAGTCCGAGAAGGTACTGCTCAGTTGGATTGAGGCCGCAGAGCCTGGCGGCCAGTTCGCAGAACCGTCCGCGCACAAACGCCATCCGCAACACCTCTTCGGACTGGTCGGAGTTCAACTCGCTGGTGATGGCCAGCGTGGCGATGCGGCGGAAGACATCTTCGCCGACAGCGATGAGTGCTCCCTGCACGGAGCAGACTTCCTGGCGCACGGCGCAGAGCGGCGAGTTGATGAGGCGCAGCAGGCGGTATGTAAGGGAGGCGTCGCGTTTCACGAGCTGGGTGAGGGTGCGCAGATCGAGCGATTCATCATGCAACATGCGCAGGATTTCAACGTGCGAGAGGCGATTGGCAGGCACGTTTCGATTTTTGAGCAGGATCGGCCGGCAGAAGTAGTAGCCCTGAATCAGCGTGAATCCCTCGGCGCGCGCGAGCCGGTACTCGGCGTTGGTCTCGACCTTTTCGGCAACCAGCGCCACGGCGTGGTCGCTGAGGCGTTGAAGCAGCTTCTTTCTCTGCTCGGCGCCGGTCTGGATGAAGTCGACCTTGATGTAGTCGGCCAGTTCGACGAGAGGCTCGATTCCCGGCTTCCAGACGAAGTCGTCGAGCGCGAGGCGGAAGCCGACGGCCTTCAGCCGGCGGCAGGCCGCGATCAAGGATGGCGTCGGCTCGATGTCTTCCAAAATTTCGAGGACCGTCATGCTGGGCGGCAGCACATCGACCAGGGCGTCGGTGAGGGCCTGCCTGGTGCAGTTGACAAAGGCTGTCACCCCGCCCGCCAGCTTCTCCAGGCCAAAGAGGACGGAGTTGTCGAGCATGGTGCGGGTGGCCAGTTCGCCATCTCCGCGGAAGGCCAACTCCGGACCATTCCTGAAGAGCAGTTCGTAGCCATGGAGCCTGCCGCGCAGGTCGAGGATGGGTTGGCGGGCAACATAGCGCAGTCGTTCGGAAAGTTCCGGCTGGACAGCCTCATTGGTTTGAGCGGACGCTAACAGCGTTGCCATGCGCACCTTCCCAAAGCGTGTATCGGCGGTGGCGGGCAATACTTGAAGAAATTTAATGTCCCGAACCCAAAATGAATGTCCCGGCCCGGGGTCAGCCGCCCATATACATTCCGCCGTTCACATCGAGCACATGGCCGGTAATATAGGCGGCCCCATCGGAGGCCAGGAATGCGACCGAATAGGCAATGTCGGCGTCGGTTCCGGGGCGGTCGAGGGGGATCTGCGCCATCATCGCGGCGCGCTGCTTCTCGTCGAGCACGGCCGTCATGGGGGTCTCAATGTAGCCGGGAGCGACGGCGTTCACGGTGATTCCCCGCGAGGCCACTTCGCGCGCCATGGATCGGGTGAAGCCGATGAGGGCGGCCTTGCTGGCTGCGTAGTTGACCTGGCCGGCCTGGCCGGTGCGGCCGACGACGCTGGAGATGTTGACGATTCTTCCCCAGCGATTCTTCAGCATGGGGCGCAGGAGGGCCTGGGTGAGGAGAAATGTCCCGGTGAGGTTGGTCGCCAGCACATCGTCCCAGTCGGCGCGCTTCATGGCCATCATGAGGGCGTCGCGGGTAATGCCGGCGTTGTTGACCAGGATTTCGACCTTGCCGAAGCGCTCCAGGACTGCTTTCGCGCAGGCCTTGACGGATTCTTCGCCAGCTATGTCGAGGGCGAACGCGGCCGCCTGGCCGCCGGCGGCCTCGATCTCGGCGACTGCCTCGGCCAGCTTGTCCTGGTTCCGGGCCGCCAGTGCAACGGTAGCGCCGGAGCGAGCCAGTTCCAGCGCACAGGCGCGGCCGATTCCCTGCGAAGCGCCTGTCACCATCGCAATTCTTCCCTGCAAGTTCGCCATAAATCTCCCGTCAACTTACGCGCACAAACCGGCGCCCTTCCGTCCCTCATTATAGGGTTGCGGGAAGGCGTGGTTTGGACGGGTGAGGGGCCCGTTCCTGGCCCCGATGCCGGATAAAACGTGTTGAAAACCGGTTAAAATGGCCCAAAATTCGGGGTTCGTGTTTACTGATCAGTACATGGGCCATTTTTGTAAATAGCTCATAATGGGAGTGTTCCGTGAATATGTGCCCTGAGAAAGGTGCACCTTCCCAGGGGGGGTACCCCGGGGGGCCGAAACTGGTGACTGGTCCGAGGGGATTGATGTCGAATTGATTGAGGGCCGCATACCATGATTGTGCGCTGGCGAGCTGGAATTATCTGCAAGGCGGGCGCTCTCCACCTGCGCTTTCCAGCTTTGCCTTTCTCTCTCGGCCGCGCCTTTTGTTTGAGAACGAATGCCCGCATGAAATGCGCATTCCGCTGATTACCGGGCGCAAGGAATCGGAGCCGGACGCGGTAAAATTCCGAAGAAATCCATTCGTGAAGGAGAACGATGCCGACGAAACCCAACTGTGATGTGGTGAATCGCTTCATTGAAGAAGGCATCAACCTGGGAAAACTTGACTCCATCGCGGAGTTTGTCTGGGAGGATGTCGTAGAACAGGTTCCGTTTCCTGGCCAAGGCCCCGGCCTGGAAGGATTGAAAGATGTGCTGCGAGGCATGCGGTCAGCGTTTCCCGACTTGCATTTTTCTGTCGAAGAGCAGATTGCCGAGGATGACAAAGTTCTGACTCGGTTCGAGTGGACGGGTACGCACCGAGGCGACTTCCTGGGTGTGCCTGCCACGGGACGTTCCGTAAGGGTTTGGGGGATGGTGCTGGACCGTCTTCAGGAGGGGAGAATCAAGGACACGCGCATCATCATGGATATATTCGGGCTCATGATGCAACTGGACGCGTTTATACCAAAGGGTTAATTGAACCGGCACGTCTGTAATTACTCGGAAATCGCGGTGATGTCCGAGTTGGCGACGATGCAGACGCGATCCAGGCCCCTAGGGCGTTTCAGAGGACCAATCGAAACCATCGGGATCGAATTCGCGGCCTGTCGGAACCTGTGGCTACCCCGGTCCCCAGATGCGAGAGGTCCTTCGGCTGCGCTCAGGGCGGGTGCCCTCAACTGGATTAGGTCCCTCTGGCTATCGGGGCCGCCCAATGCCATCCCCCAAGCCTCATCCACCCCTGGCTCTTTCGATTATCTCCTCAGCTTCCCGGATGCCGGGCGCACGGAGTTGTAGATTCCCATTATCGTCGTCAACCACTCCTCTAATACGATTGATCGCTTGTGAGGCGTTTGCCTTTTTGTACTGATGGCGGCGAAGTTGCTCAAACAAAGCCTGCTCAGAGAGCCTCTTCGGATATATACGCCAAAGGATCAAGAGCGCCGCTTCCCGCGCACTATTTGCTATGTCAACGTAAACTCGTCCACCAATTTCTTCGATGAACGGGTATTTGCGACGCATGATTGCTTCAACAATAGATTTTGCCTCGTTTTGGTCAAGGCCCTTTTGAGAATTGCTCACCAGCTCGGCCAGTGCCCATGACGAGAGTGCCAATACCGCGTTAGCGTCCATCTCGTTCGCTTCAATCTCGTCAGCGTCGTGTCTAGCACCACGATTACTTGCAATTTCATAGATGAAGCGACAAGCCCTCGGAATGGTGACTCGCAGCGAATCCGGCAGAACCGTTTTCTTGTCGATTTGGTCCATAATAGCGCCCGCTCTGAACGCTTTTCCTTTGGGCACGACCTCTCCAGCGGCGCGCCACAATATTTTTAGTGTCGCCTCGACAAATTTCCCTGCCTTGGCATTTGCATCTTCCCACTCGCGTTCTTGGTAATCGCTCACCATGTTCCCGAAATGGCGCACCATCGCATCAACGTGCTTCGCTTCAAACTTGTCCTTCAGTAATTCATTGATTGATCTTTCACGCATGGAGCGCACCTTTCCAACCTGAGCAGAGTACGTACTTACCCCGAGATTGCGAGTCAATCCAGCCGTGTTCCTTGGCGCGGATCGGGTGCGCACGATTCATCTTCTTTCCGCCGAGTAGCGGCTTCATCTTGTTCCATTGCTTCTCAATCTCGGCAATGAGAACAGGCGCTCCAACTTTCCCCTTGCACAGGTATGCAACAATGATCGTGAATCGCTCCGGTCCGCTTAATTGACGCCCGTATTTCTTGACGTAGGCCCGAATAGGAATTGTGAACGTCACACTCTCCGGCACGGTTGGCTTCTTATGAGCCTTTCGAGTGACAGTCTTGGAAGGCGAGCTAGGATTCAGCACCGCGTCACCTTGAAAAATCCGGCCATTATCGTCGACGAGCGTGATCGAGATTTTCACTTGAAGCTCCCTTACTGTGCGTAAACGTACTTCCCCTTTTCTTTGAATCTCCGCACGATTCTGTCTCTGACTAGCTTCCTCATCGGGCCTGAAAGCGCGGTGAGAGGGTAGCTGTGCCCAAGGTCGGCGAGCCGAGCCTGAATTTCGCCTAAAGGTTTAGGCTTCTTGAAGTACCCCTCGTTTTTCAGCCCAGTCAATAGACCCGGAAGCGTTGTCCGTGTCGACTTTGGCTTTGCGCTAGTCTTCCCTCTTGCCGATGCGGGTTGGCCATTCAGCTTTGCATCTTTCAGTAGCGCAGCAATCTCCTCTGGAGTACCTTCTAGTTTTATGTTTGTGCCGTCCGGCATCTCGATGTGAGCTTTCGCCATCTTGCCCTCCACATTTGGCGGTAATTATTCGCAGCTCTCGGCTGGATAATAATAGGCTATACCCAAACCGGGACAATGCAAACCTCACCAATTATGGCGCTTGTGAATAAATGGAGCCAATTGGTTCAGCGGTATATTCGCGATACAAGTTACCTAAATAACGTGAGCACGCGGCAACCCGAGAATGCCCTTCAACCGTCTCAGAATGGAGGCCCATCAGCGTGGAACCGGCACCCAGGCCGACTCCGGTTCAGGCGATTGATGGGGAAATAGCTGCTGAGCCGCTCGCCGAGCCCGGGTTTGTATCCGGAAGTCGGCATGTGGGACGTTTTCTGAAGCCCTGACGCTGCCCCGACCGTGTCACCGCAAATCTGGACACAATCCTAAAATGGAGCAATCTCCCTGTTGGCGCATGGGGGTCATCGCGCGCTGAAGGGGCAGATTGGGCTTTGATGAAGAACAACTGCAGTCGCACATGGAACGGTGTTCCACCCAAGAGGATGAAAAGTATCCGCGGATCCCTCCCTTTGGATCGGGATGACAACTGCTGTAGGGCAGGCGCTGTGCAAGGGCCGAATTTTCAGGGCAGTCGCACATGGAACGGTGTTCCACCCAAGAGGATGAAAAGCAACCGCGGATCCCTCCCTTCGGATCGGGATGACAACTGCTGTAGGGCAGGCGCTGTGCAAGGGCCGAATTTTCAGGGCAGTCGCACATGGAACGGTGTTCCACCCAAGAGGATGAAAAGTATCCGCGGATCCCTCCCTTTGGATCGGGATGACAACTGCTGTAGGGCAGGCGCTGTGCAAGGGCCGAATTTTCAGGGCAGTCGCACATGGAACGGTGTTCCACCCAAGAGGATGAAAAGCAACCGCGGATCCCTCCCTTCGGATCGGGATGACAACTCCTGCAGGGCAGGCGCTTTGCAAGGGCCGAATTTTCAGGGTAGATCCCTCGGCTGCGCCTCGGGATGACAACTGTGATGAGGTAGTGAGTGAATCGCCGGCTGACCGGAGATTATGCATTCCCAGGTCTCATCCGCCACGGCGAACGAGACCTGGGGCGCAGGGGAATGCGGCCAACCGTGACCGCGAAAGCCGGAATATGGTGACTACGCGCGTCTCAGGGTTGTTCCCCGACTGGACGCCAGGCCTTCACTTGCTGGTCGATCTCGGCCTTCTTCGGGGTGCTCAAACGTGCCGCCGCAGTGTTGAGAAGCTCGGTCGTTTTGTCTTTTGTCTGGCCAGTGAGATGGGGAGCGGCAACACTCAACCAGAAATACACTTTCTCCGGCTCAGCCTTGAGGAGCATGGCGTAATTGAATTGCGCGGCTACGTCGCCTTGTAGAGCGGATCTGCGGAGCCAGCTCCTGGCCCTATCCTCGTCCTGCTCGAGCCCTTCCTGGCCCTGATAGTAGGCCATCCCCACGTGGAATTGCGCATCCGGCGAGCCTGCCTCGGCGGCCTGGCGTACGAATTCGAAGGACCGGGCATCGTCCCTGGGAACTCCCTGGCCGTTGTGGTAGAGGTACGCCAGGTTGAGCAGGGCATCGGAGTTATTCTGCTTCGCCGCCTTTCCGTACCATGCGAGCGCCTGGGCAAAGTCCTGGGGAACTCCGGTGCCGTGAACGTAGCAGAGTCCGAGCGAGAATTGCGCGGGTGCGAATCCCCCTTCGGCCGCCTTTCGATACCATTGCGCAGCGATCGCAGGATTTGCCGGGACGCCGTTGCCCAACTCGTAGAGTAGTCCCAGGCTGTGCTGCGCCGGCGCGAAGCCCCGGCCAGCAGCCTTGCTGTACCATGCCGCGGCCTGGACGGGGTCCTTGGCTACACGGGCGCCAAGCTCGTATTGCGCTCCGACCCGAAACTGCGCTTCGGGGTTGCCGGCGCTTGCCTTCGCCATCAGGGCCGGGTCAATTCCGCTGGGCTGGGCCGGACTCTGGCCGTGACAAATGGTTACGATCGTAATCACTAAGGCGAATGCCGTCCATAATTTCCAGCGTATGATCATGAAATTCCTCCTGCAGCACAGAGCAAGATATCAGCAGGCACCCCTGGCGATCATTGATCCAGGTCATTCCGAGTGACAGCCAAGCATTGAACGGTCTCGATGACCGATGGCACAACTGGTCCCCGATACGCGATTCTTCACCCGGACGGCGAGACGGCTACTGCTACGGGGCGGGTGGCGAGAGCGGGGCGGAGGAGCTCTCTAGGCCAGACGTAAACGGCGAGGCGGCGGGAATAGTGAAGGATGGGCGGCGAGTTGGGGAGGTTGAGGCCGATTGAGGTTGCGAGATCGTTGCGTTCGATCTCGGCCTCGGCGTCCTCGAGCGGCCAGGAAACATAGTGGAGATTGGCGCGGATGGGCTGGCCGCCGCGGTTGGAACTGTAGAGGCAGGAGCGTTCGGTGACGAAGTGCTCGAGTGTGCCGCTGCGATTCTCGGCCAGTTTGCTATTGGGACCCAGGCCCCGATAACGCGCGTTGAAGATGACCTGGCGGCGAGAGAACCTCCGGTTACTGTAAAAGGCAAACTCACGCTCGGAGCGTTGCTCGATGCGCATGTCGGACCAGTAGTAGGGCAGGTGATAGTAGGAGCGGGCCACGGCGACCGCGAGCAGGTTGCTGGCATCGAGGGAAAAGCAGTAAACGCCGGGCGTGCCAGTGAACCGGTCGCGGACGTAGGTGCGGACATTGAGGTCGGGGAAGCTGCGCGCGACTGGGATGGGAGGCACGCCGCGGATCTTGATGCGGTCGAGCCAGAAGGGCACAACGCCGAGCCAGGCCGAACCCTGAAATGAGTCCACCTCAAGCCAATCGGGCAACAAGGCCGCCATTTGCGCCACCGGAATGGGCCAGTGCGCAAAGAGGAGATCGTTCCAGCGCTGGGTCATGGCCCAGCGGCCGGAGGGTAAAGGCCGCGGCCTGTGCGACGTGCGTAACTGAAACTCGTGCATGGCCAACTCCAGCGGACCCGACAATTTGTGCCTTGCCGATCAAAGAGTTGCTGAGCGTCAATCCGGACAGCGACCCTGATGCCGTATTCTGTTCGCGAGACCTCAGCAATGTCCAGTGAAAGTTTTATTGCCCCCGCCGCCAGCAACCAAACCAACGTGTTTGCAGTTCAGGGCGCGGACCCCGAGGTGCTGGCCTTCGCGATGGCCAAGTACTCGCGGTCCTCGCTCTCGATGCGCGAGTCGCTAACCGAGATCAGTGCCCAGCGCGCGGAACAGTTCCTGAATACATTTTACTTTCAATACGGCCACCGCTCGATTGCCGACCTGGCTCACATCGCGTTTGCGGTTGAGCGGCTGAGCCTGCTGGCGGCGATTGTTCTTGTGGACGAGCAGAGATGGGACGGGCAGGAGCGCTCGACGCGGTACCAGAATTTCATCAAATCGGGGTGGTATTTTCCGGACTTTGGGGAGGATGCGGGCTCGGCGGAGCTCTACTCTTCGACCGTGGAGAGCCTTTTTGCCGCCTATCTGCGGACCACCGCCCCGGTTCTGGATGTGCTGCGGAGGCGGATCGGGTGCCCTGAATCCATGAAGGCGGAGGCCTACGAGCGGACGTTGAAGGCGCGCGCGTTCGACGTAGCGCGCTACCTGCTTCCTCTGGCCACCAATACCTCGCTGGGGCAGATTGTGAGTGCGCGAACGCTGGAAACCCAGGTCTCGCGGCTGCTCTCGAGCCCCGTGGCTGAGGTGCGCGATCTGGGAGTGAAGCTTCGCGAAGCGGCGACCGGACCGGCCTGGATCGTGAATGCCCAGTCGGCCGCGAGTTTTGCCGAGAGGGTAGCCGCAGCCGACTCATCGCTGGCTGAGGAAGCCGACCAGTTCCTTACCCGCGAGATTCACGCCGCTCCCACGCTGGTGAAGTACGCCCAGGCCAACAACTACGAGATCCAGACCCGCGCCGAGTTGACCCAGGCGGCAAGCGAGATTCTCAGCGGGGTGCCGATTGCATCGGCGCCCATGGTGGACCTGGTCGAGCGGACGGAGACACTGGAAGTCGAGATGGCGGCGACGCTGCTCTACTCCGCCAGCCACCATCCGTATCGCCAGATCCGCGACCTGATCGCCGGGCTTTCAGGCTTTCGCGTCGCGGAGATTATTGAGCTGGGGCTGCGACACCGCGGCAAACATGACGAATTGCTTCGCGCTTTTCACGCCGGGGCGGCTCTCCGGTTTGACATTCTGATGGACATCGGCGGATTCCGCGACATGCACCGGCATCGGCGCTGCACGCAGATCATTCAAGGCTTTACGGCACAGCATGGCTATGAGACGCCGAATTCGGGCGACCTGGGTGGCGACACCGACATTCTTGCCGAAGCGGGCATTCTCGGCGACTTTCAAGCGGCAATTGCAGGAGCGCACCGGGCCAGTAGAGAGATCGCGGCCAGCCAGGCTCGCGAAGCCGCGCAGTCGGCGCTGTATTTGCTGCCGCTGGCAACGCGCATTCGCAGCCTGTTCAAAATGGATTTCGCGGAGGCGCAGTACATTTCAGAGTTGCGCTCGGGGCCTGCGGGACATTTCAGCTATCGGCGGATTGCGTGGGAGATGTATCTGGCGCTGCAACGGAAACACCCATCGCTGGCGGCGCACATTCGGGTTACTGATTTCACGAAGCCGATTGATTTGCTGCAGCGGTGATGTCGTCGCGGGAGCCTGATCCCCGATTTCGCGAATTCGTATGTTGAGGATCGCTCTGTCCCACCCATTCGCAAAAAGCGCGAATGGATGGGGCACCGGGCATTCGGCTTCCCTGCCTTGTGCGAAAATTAGAGTTTGCACACGCAATCAAAGTTTCGCCTCCTTGTGGTTCGCCTGGGCGCCATGGGCGACATTCTGCACGCGCTTCCGGCGGTGACGGCGCTGCGGCTGGCTCATCCTGAATGGGAGATCGACTGGGTGGTGGAACCGCGGTGGCGGGCGTTGCTTTCCGTGACGGACGCGGAAGGGCGCGGGCCCGGGCAGCCGGTGGTGGATCGGCTCTACTTTGCGCCGACCAAGGAATGGCGGCACAGCCCGTTGCGGGCAAAGACAGCCAGCGAGATAAGAGTGTTGCGCAGCCAGCTTCGGGGGATTCCCTATGGCGCGGTGATCGACATGCAGGGCGCAATCCGGTCGGCTGTTATTGGCAGAATGGCCGGCTGCGCGCGACTGATTGGCGAAGCAGCGCCGAGGGAATCCCCAGCACGCTGGATGTTTACCGAGCACGTTGCGACGCATGGGGCGCACGTGATTGAGCAGGACGTGGAACTGGCTTCGGCGGTGGCCGGGGATGTACTTGCTCCCGTGGCGCCGTTGCTGCCCGTGGACCCGGCGGCGGAGGCATGGTGCGATGCGCTGCTGCATGCGAGCGGAACGCGGCCGGTTGCGCTGGTCAACCCAGGGGCCGGATGGGGCGCCAAACGCTGGCCGGTGGACCGCTATGCGGCTGTCGCCTGCGGACTTATCGAGCGCGGATTTCGCATCCTGGTGAACGCCGGACCCGGCGAGGAGCAGATGGCCGACATGATCGTAAGGGGAACGAGCGGCGCGGCCATTCCACTTGCGACGTCGCTGGAGCAACTGATCGCGCTTACGCGGCGCATCGCGTTGTGCGTTGCCGGCGACACGGGACCGCTGCACCTGGCGTGCGCTTTGGGACGGCCGGTGGTTGGGATCTATGGGCCAACGGATCCAAGCCGCAACGGGCCGTTCGGGACCAGGTTCAAAGTGCTGCGGAGCCCCTTGAGCCGACGCGACCACACTCGCCACCCCGAGCCGGAGGCAGGATTGCTGACGATTGCACCGGAGGACGTGCTGCGCGCCGCCGATGAGTTGCTGGCTGAGGAGAAATCGCGATGAGCCAGCGCCGGCGCAAGGGCTCGACTGGATCGCGCGATGGCAGCGGATCGCGCGGCGCATCCGCGTGCCGTTGGGATTTCTTGCGGCTGCACTCTATTTATTCGATCTGTGGCAGCGCGCGCCGCGGCCGGCTGCCGTGGCCTGGAGCCTGACGCTGGTGTTACCCGGCTTGTGGCTGCGCGGCTACGCGTCGGGTTATGTAAAGAAGAATCAGGAACTCACAGTTACCGGCCCCTACGCCTACACGCGCAACCCGCTTTACCTGGGGTCGATGCTGATGGCGGCGGGCTTTGCGCTGGCGCTGCTTAGTTGGCCGGTGGCGCTGGTGCTTTCGGTTGGGTTTACGGTTATCTACGTTCCGGTGATCGCATCCGAGGAGCGATTTTTGCGCGCAACATTTCCCGTCTTCGACGCATATTGCCGCCGCGTGCCGCGGCTGATTCCGCGCCTGACTCCCGCTGTGCGGAATCGGGACGAGAGTTTCCCTTTGCGGGATGAAGGGGTCCACGGAGCTGCGGCGGGCGGCTTTTCCATGGAGCTTTACCTCCAGCACCGCGAGTACAATGCTGCTATAGGGGCCGCACTGCTCTACCTCAGCCTGCTCTTTCTGCGGCCGGCGATGGAAGCGATCCTGCACGGGGCGCGGTGAGCGTTTTCCGGGTCACATAGGACGAGTAACAAGGAGCCATACCCGACGTTGAAGACGCGCACGTACGCAGCCTTGATTCTTTGCGCTTTTGCCTTGGCCGCTGCTGGCTCACGGCCAGCAGTCGCCAGCGCTCGCTCCGCCGCGCGCCGGTTTCAGCTTTCCGCAAAAGCAGACGCTCACCTATTCCGTGGACTGGCGCGTCTTTCCGGCGGGAACGGCGGTGCTTCACTTTGAGGCGATGGGAGACCGGGAGCGCGCTTACTGCCAATGCAGATACCAGCGGCGCAATCAATCTGCTGTTTCATGTGGACGATCGGTTCCAATCGACCTTTGACCGCGGGACGGGCTGCACCTATGAATTTGATAAGCAGACGGTGGAGGGCCGGCGGCAGATCAACTCGACGTTCAAGCTGGACTACGGGCAGGGCAAGTCGATTCTCGACGAGAAGAACCAGGTGACCGGGCAGACCAAGCATATGGAGACGGCGATCCCCGGCTGCCTGACGGATCTGCTGACCGGCATGTTTTATGCGGCGTCGCAGCCGATGGTGCTGGGGAAGGCATTCGTGATGCCGGTGGTGGATGCGCAGCGCACTGTGCCGGTCACCATGAAGGTGGAAGGGCGCGAAGAGATCAAGACGACGCTGGGCACCTTCAAGACCTTGCGCGTGCAGCCCACCGCAGACGCCGGCGTGGTGAAGAATCGCGGCAACATCTGGATCTGGTACACGGACGACGAGCGCCATCTGCCGGTGCAGATGCGCGCGCGGCTGTTCTGGGGAACGATCACGTTCCGGCTCACGGGCAACGAGAACAAATAAATTCAGCTAAAGGTCAAGGCTTCTTTGGCGGGGTCGCAGGGAGTTTGGGCGGGGCCGGAGCCTTGATGTACATGATCTTTTTCGTCCCGCCTTCGCAACTGCCGACCAGCTTGCCTTCCGCGGCCTGATCCTTTTGGACGATATTCAGCGTGTAAGCCCTGGAACCGTTTGCCTCCAGTTTCTTTGCGATCTCAGACTTCAAAACTTCACAGGGCTTGGGCCCCTCCGCGTAAGTCAACGCCGACGCGAATGACAGCAGAATTACGGCCGCCACGATTTTCATGGAGCGATCTCCTTCAATTGGATACCAGGAAGAATTTGGGCGAATCGTATCGCGTGGAGCTTGCATGCGTCAATTGTGGCGGTGGGTGGTGGAGGCTCGGCGATTCCGGGGCATGCCTATCAGGTGTACACTTTTTCTTCGCGCGCGGGGGTGTTTTTCTGCGCGATTGAAGGAAAAATTGGCGAGATGCGGGAGCGCCTGTGATTCGGTTCTATTCCGTGTCGAGGATTCCCTCAGGGGCTAAAGCCCACGTTCATTTTGAGAGGTTTTTCGGCACGACTAAAGTCGTGCCCTTTCAAAGCATTCACGTGTTGGTATGATCCGAGGAGTTTTATGCGGAAGATTGCGTTCGTTTTCTTGATTTTGTTCGGGTTTGGATTTGCTTCGCTGGGCTGGGGGCAGACGGCTGCGGGCAAGCGGCCCATGACCTTCGAGGACATGATGAAGATGAAGCGGCTGGGGGAGACGGCCGTTTCTCCGGATGGGAAGTGGCTGGCTTATTCGGTGACCACGGTGAATCTGGAGCAGAACACGAAAACGACGGAGTTGTGGGTGCAGGCGATTGCGGGCGGCGAGCCGATTAAGCTGGCGGTGGCGCAAGCCGGGGACGGCGGGGCGCAATTTGCGCCGGACGGCAAGCGGATTCTGTTCTTGAGCAGCCGCGAGGGCGGGCAGCAGGTTTGGCTGGCGGATTTCGATGCGGCGACGGGCGCGACGAGCAACGCGAAGAAGCTGACGGCGATTGCGACCGAGGCGGACAACGCGAAGTGGTCGCCGGATGGGAAGTCGATTGTGTTTACTTCGGCGGTTTATCCGGATTGCCCGGCGATCACGGCGGCGGATTTCGACACCGGGAGACAAGTGCAATGCGGATCGCGATGCGGCGCTGGCGGCGAGCAAGGTGAAGGCGCAGATTTTTACGCATCTGCTTTATCGGCACTGGAACCACTTCACGGGGGACAAGCGGTCGCATCTGTTTCTGGTTTCGGTGGACGGCGGGGTGATGCGGGATTTGACGCCGAACGATGCGCACGATGTGCCGCCGATTATCCTCGACGGATCCCCTGGCTGCGGCTGCAACTTTGCGCCGGACTCGAAGGAGCTGGCGTTTACGGAGAATCTCGATCCGGAGCCGGCGATCTCGACCAATGCGGATATTTTCACGCTGGATCTGACTGATGCGGCGGCGAAGCCGGTGAAGGTGAGTACGTCGCTGGGCGGGGATTTCAATCCGGCTTATTCGCCGGATGGGAAGTGGCTGGCGTGGCGGTCGCAGGCGCGGGCTGGGTATGAGGCGGATAAGTTTCGGCTGATGCTGTATGACCGGGCGGCGAAGACGATTAAGGATTTGCTGCCGAAGTTTGATCACTGGGTGGATGAGTTTGCATGGTCACCCGACTCTGCACGAATTTACTTCACATCTGAGGACACAGGAATGTCACAGATCCTCTACACAGACCTGGATGGATCGATTGAACATTTCTTCGCTCTGGGCACGTTAGGCGATCTTCATCCACTTGCCGACAATCGCACTATCCTCTGCGCATGGAGCGGCGCGGAACGACCTGCCGAGATCATTTCGCTGTCGACCGCAGCACTCGCAAAGCATGAAGAGAAGGTCGCCTCGCGCTATGCGACAATACTCCACTCGGAAGCCCCAACGACAAAACTGAATTTCAAACAAGTGACGAATTTAAACGGAAGGTTGCTGGCTCAACTTGATACCTCTGAGTTGGAATCCTTCTGGTTTGCCGCCGACGACGGGACGAAGTTGCAAGGGTTCATCATTCGACCGCCGGGGTTCGATGCGGCGAAAAAGTATCCGGTGAAGTTTTTGATTCATGGGGGGCCGCAGGGGGCTTGGGGAGACGCGTGGTCGTATCGGTGGAATGCGGAGTTGTTTGCGGCGAATGGGTACGTGGTCGTCATGATCAATCATGCGCGGGTCTACGGGGTATGGGCAGGCGATTGTCGACGGCGTGAATGGCGACTGGGGCGGGAAGCCTTTTACCGATCTGATGGAGGGGCTGGATTACGCGGAGCAGCACTACAGCTTTATCGACAAGACGCGGGAGTGCGCGCTGGGCGCGAGCTACGGCGGGTACATGGCGAACTGGGTGCTGGGACATACGGACCGCTTCAAGTGCATCGTGTCGCACGATGGGATGTTCAATGCCGAGTCGGCTTTCGGCACAACGGAGGAAGACTGGTTCAATATCTGGGAGTTTAAATTTCCAAACACCCAAGGGGGGCATCCGTGGGACTACTACGGGAAGCCGGACGGGGAGAATCCATTCCGCAAGTGGTCGCCGATGCTGTATGCGACCCACTTCAAGACGCCGACGCTGGTGGTGCATGGGCAGCTCGATTACAGGCTGGATGTGAGCGAGGGGTTCCAGCTCTTCGACACGCTGCAGTTGCTGAAGGTGCCGAGCAAGATGCTGTATTTTCCGGACGAGGGGCACTGGGTGCTGAAGCCGCAGAACTCGCAGCTGTGGTGGAAGACGGTGAATGACTGGGTGGATGAATGGACAAAACAGGGAACAGGGAACAGGGATTAGGGATCAGGTTGCCGTTGGGCGCGTTCGATCTTCCATGCCAGTCCATATGACCTTTCAACGCAAATCCGGGAAGCCGCGGGCGTTTCTTAACGAGGCGGGGCTGTTTGAGTACGCCACCAAGGCGCTGGGGCGGCAGATGCGCTCCGAGGCGGACTTGCGGCGGCTGATGAAGATGCGCGTGGAGCCGGGGGAGCGGGGGGATGCGGTGATTGCGGCGGTTGTGGCGCGGCTGCATGAGTATGGGTATCTCAACGATGCGGCATATGCCGAGACCTTCGCGCGGTTGAGGCAGGAGAACGAGAAGTTCGGCGTGCGGCGGGTGCGGCAGGACTTGCAGCAGAAGGGCGTGAATCCGGATTTGATTACAGAGACGCTGGAGGCGCGGTACGGGCAGACCAACGAAGAGACCTTGGCGCGGCAGCATCTGGAGCGGAAGCGGATCCGCAAGCCGGAGAGCGAGAAAGAGACGGCGCGGGTGATGCGGAGGCTGGTGACGGCGGGGTTTTCGACCGGGGTGATTTACAAGATTCTGCGGCAGTGGGATGTGCCGGAGGAGAGTTTGGCGGCGCTGGAGAACCTGGACGAGGAGCGGCATGAAGAATGACAGGTGCGAAAGCGTGGTGCATGCGGTTCCCACCCATGTGCAAAATGCGCGCATGAATGGGGCACCCGGCACCCGGAGTTATCGCTGACCGGCTGCAGCGTTGCTTGCAGTACGGGGCGGATCGCTCGCAATTGCTTCGCGGACTTTTGCCAGAGGCGCATCCGCGACAAACTCAATGCCGGTTGCAGTGGAGCGAATTCCCAATTGCTTCCATAGATTCTCGAGGTCGACGGGTGCGGGAGAGTCTTTCCACGCCGCGTAGAGTTTGGCCAGAACATGGGTTCCGGTAGCGCGGTCACCGATTTCCAGAGCTTGGGGCAAGGTCCACTGGTGATCGATGGCGCCGCCGGCGGCAACAACGGCGCGGAGCGCGTCGCGCAGGCCTTTGCGGTTGTGCGTCTCGCGGCGAATCTCGACATCGGCAACCAGGCAGAACATGGCGCCGCCCCAGTAGGTGCGTCCCCAGGCGTGGGTGTGATCCAAACCGAGGTCGTTTGGCGTGGGCTCGCCCTTGGGCATGTCGCGGACCATATCGCTCCAAATCTGCTCCGCTGTCAATTCGCCAATTTCAACACGCGCGATGGGTTCCACGTAGGTGGCGATACCTTCTTCCATCCAGTGCTGTTGCTCGGGCATGGAGGGGAAAGCCATATGCACCAGTTCGTGGGTCGTTGTCCAATCGGCGGCGAGGTCGGCGGGGGTGGTATGTTGCCCGATGCGGATACGCGTAAATGCTGGGACGCCGAAGCTGTCGCCCCAGGTGGTTCCCTGCAGAACCCCGCTTCTGGCCGGCACAGGAATGAGGAGCACACGCGCGCGGGTGACCGGGAACCGGCCGAAATAGGAGGCGACGGCGCTGGCCGCACTTCGGACATGGTCGAAAAGTGTGTCGATGGGCAGATCCAAGTCGCCTGAGGCGATGTCGACCTGAAGCTCGGCGTCACCTATATGCAACTGGCGCGAGGAGGCGATTTCGAGTCCGCGATCCGGCTGGCCCGCTGCGTCCGAGGGGATGGCTAGCGGGAAGAGAAACGAGAAAAACGAGACGAACAGCAGGCCGGGCCGCCGTGGTATCGCGCGAATTCTCCACTTCTCAGCGAGGCCAGGCATAATCCTTATGCACCGGGAGCTTTCAAGGCCAGAATATCAAGCATTTCTATCTGCGGCGGGACGGCAAGCAACTCCGCAGCCCTGGCGAATAATGCTTTGGCAATTTCGCCGGTGAGATGAGCGTCTCTTCCCGCCTTGTCGGGGAAGGTGTCGAAGATGCCGAACCTGGACGGCCCCAGCTTGACCGCATACCAGCTTGTTGTACCCGCCTCGCGGGCCGCCAGCGGCTGAGCCGATTTGAGAAACGCTTCGACTTCCTGTTCTTTTCCTGGCCTGGCCTCAAGCAAGGCCAAAATTGCAAACTTGTCCATAGCCACCTCCACCCATAAGATGCAGAATCGCGGCAGATGGTAAGCGGAAGGGTGCTCGGCGGCTCAGGCTCCAATTACACTAATTAAGCCATGGAATTTCGAACGGGAAACGAGATACGCGAAGCTTTTCTGCGCTTTTTTGAGACGAAGGGACACCGCCGGGTGCACTCTTCCTCGCTGGTGCCTGCCAACGATCCGACGCTGCTGTTTACCAATGCCGGGATGAACCAATTCAAGGATTTGTTTCTGGGGGCGGAGCGGCGGGAGTACTCGCGGGCGACGACTTCGCAGAAGTGCGTGCGCGCGGGGGGCAAGCACAACGATCTTGAAAACGTGGGCTTTACGCGGCGGCATCATACGTTCTTCGAGATGCTGGGGAATTTCTCGTTCGGCGACTACTTCAAGCGGGATGCGATTGCGTTTGCGTGGGAGCTGGTGACGAGCGAGGAGTGGTTCGGGATTCCGCGGGACCGGCTGTATGTGACGATTTTTGAGGGCGCCGATGGAGTGCCGCGTGACGACGAGGCCGAGGAGTACTGGATTGAGGCGGGGGTTGACGAAGGAGCGGGTTTTCCAGTACGGGCTGAAGGACAACTTCTGGCAGATGGGGGAGACGGGACCGTGCGGGCCGTGCTCGGAGATTTTTTACGACATGGGGCTGGAGGCGGCGGAGACGCCGGGGGTGGACTTGCCGTTCGGGCAGGATGATGCGCGGTATGTGGAGATCTGGAATTTGGTCTTCATGCAGTTCGACCGGGCGGCGGTGGTGGATGCTGCGGGGAAGACTACGGGGTACAAGCTGACTCCGCTGCCTAAGCCTTCGATTGATACGGGGATGGGGCTGGAGCGGGTGGCGGCGGTGCTGCAAGGGAAGGTTTCTAATTTTGAGACGGATTTGTTTGTGCCGTTGATTGAGAGGGCGGCGGAGCTGACGGAGTTGCGAGCTAGCGAGTCGTCGTTCGCAGTCAGCGCGGTTCGGGTCGGAGACCCGCACTACAGGCGGTCTGGAGCCCGGCGGTACAAGAACGGTGCAACGCGCGGATTGGCGGAGCTGGCTAACGCGAGTTGCGGATCATTGCCGACCATGCGCGGGCGGCGACGTTCCTTATTAACGATGGTGTCGTGCCTTCGAATGAGGGACGCGGGTATGTGCTGCGCAAGATTCTGCGGCGCGGGATTCGGCATGGACGGCTGCTCGGGCAGGAGAAGCCGTTTCTGTTTGAGATGGTGTTTGCGGTGCGCGATTTGATGCAGGGGGCGTATCCGGAACTGGTGGATTCTGCTGCGCGTGTGGCCAAAGTTGTGGAGGCGGAGGAGAAGCAGTTCGCATCGGGTGTTGAAGGTGGGTAGTGTAGAGCTTCAGGAAACAATAGAATCTGCAATTGCTTTCGCTCAGTTTGAAGCTGAATCATCAGAGTTTGATTCAACGAAGTGCTGAACTTCGAACTGCTTTGGTGAGAGCAAGGTATGCGAGAAATTTAGAAATAGCCGCAAGAAGCAATCTCCGCCATCTTGCCATGGGAAGGAGAGCAGACTAGCGATGCATGAAAGCGAAGTGCCAATAAAGCCTAAATTGCTCAGGCGATGAGGCCTTCCACCTCTACGAGACCTTCGGCCTGCCTCTCGATTTCATGGTCGACGCCGCTCGCGATGCTGGCGTGGCTTTCGACGAACCAGGGTTTGAGGCCGCCCGCGCCGAAGAGCAGGCCCGGGCGCGGGCTTCCTGGAAGGGCGGGAGTCAGAAGTCGGCTAGCCCGGTGTTTCGCGATTTGCCGAAGACTGCGTTTGAAGGGTATCGGCAGCTTAACTCGACTAACTGCGAGGTGCTGGCCATCGTTAAGGATGGGGTAGGGGTTCCGGCGGCTGGGGCGGGCGATGCGGTTGAGGTGGTGCTGGATCATACGAGCTTCTATGGCGACTCGGGCGGGCAGGTTGGGGATACGGGGTGGTTCACTTCTCCCGATGGCAATGCGACGGTGGCGGAGATTACCGGGTGCGTGCTGCCGGTGCAGGGAGTGCGGGCGCACAAGGCTCAGCTGAAGCAGGCGCTGGCGGTGGGCGATCGCGTGAATACGGTTGTGGATGGGGAGCGGCGCGATTCGATCCGGCGGAATCATACGGGGACGCATCTGCTGCATGCGGCGCTGCGCCAGGTGCTGGGGACGCATGTGAAGCAGGCGGGGTCGGCGGTGCATCCGGATCGGCTGCGGTTCGATTTCTCTCACTTTGCGCAGGTGGCGGATGAGGAGCTGGAAGAGATTGAGTCGATTGTGAACCGCGAGGTGCTGGCCAATGCGAAGGTCGAGACGCTGGAAGATGTGCCGATCGACGTAGCCGTGAACGAGTACCACGCGATGGCGCTGTTCGGCGAAAAGTACGGCGACAAGGTGCGGGTGGTGAAGTTATCGGATGGGTTTTCGACGGAGCTTTGCGGGGGCACGCATACAGCGGCCACGGGCGAGATCGGGCTGATCAAGATTGTGGGTGAGGAGTCGGTTTCTTCGGGCGTGCGGAGGCTGGAGGCGGTGACAGGGATGGGTTCGCTGAATACTTTCCGCGAGGATTTTGCGGTGGCGCAGGTGGCGGCGCAGGTGGCGGGCGCTCCGACGGGCAGTCTCTCGGATGGGCTGCGTGCCAGGTTGGCGGCGCAGGAAGATGAGATGAAGAAGCTGAGGCGCGAGCTGGATGAGATGCGGATGAAGTCGGCTGCTGGGGCGCTGGACGAGGCGATGAATGGAGCCGTGGACGTGAAGGGCGTGAAGCTGGTGACCCTGCGCGCCGATGCGCTGGAACGCGGGCAGTTGCGGACGCTGGTCGACAACTTGAAGCAGAAGCTGGGCGAGGGAGTGGTGGTGCTGGCGTCGGCGCAGCCTGAGGGTAAAGTGGCGCTGATCGCCGGTGTGACGCCGGGACTGACGAAGCGGATCCAGGCTGGAAAGCTGGTGGGCGGCGTTGGCGAAGCTTGTGGGCGGATCGGGCGGCGGGAAGCCGGAGATTGCCGAGGCGGGCGGGAAAGATCAGGGGCAGATTGATGCGGCGCTGAAGGCTGCGGCGGGGATTGTTGGCGAGTTGCTGGGGTAGAGAGCTGCCTAGGGGTTCATCCTCTCCCAGGTCTCAAAGGCGAGACCTAAGACGCCTGCGCTTCAACCAGAAAGAAGGTTAGCTAGAGAAGAAGGGCCGCTTCCTTATGGGAGCGGCCCTTTCTATTGTTGGAGTGATAGGTAGGTAAATAACTAGTAAGGGTTGTAGTTTAGAACGTGGCCTGTTTACGGAGATTGAAGTTATAGGCGATGCCGAAGGAGAGGATGGGATAGAAGCGGAACGGGTTGAGATCGCTCTTGTACTTGGCGATCTGGGCCTGAAGGTTGGATTGGACGGTGGCGTCCTTGGAAACGTCAACGCAGTTCTGTCCCTGGGCATCGCAGGCCAAGCCGCTGGTGAGCGCGATATTGATGGCGGGGACGCCGGTCATGGCTGCACCGATTTCGAAGGGTGCCGACCAGTGTCCGCCACGGCGGGAGATCATGTTGCCCCAACCGGTGGTCATGGAGAATGCCGGGTTCTGCGTATTTAACCCCAGGCTGCCGGTTCCCTTGATTGGACTGGTGCTCGACGCATAGTAGGTCGTGTTGTTGAGTGTAAAGCTGGTGCCGCCGGCAACGGTGACATCGGCGCCGATGGAGTTGTGGTTATAGAAAAGCGCACCGGGGCTGAGGCGGAAGCCGTGATTCGGAAACGGATAGAAGTCCACGGACGCGCCTGCCGCGGCAAAGTTGAATTTGCCGCTGAGGTTCAAGCCGTTGGTTGAGATGTTATTGAGTGTGTAATTGAAGTAATTGCCGGTGCCGCGCAGGTTCATATACTTGTTGGCGTTGACAGCGGTTTGCATATTGATGCCCATGAGCCCGATGCCGCCGCCGAAAGCAAGGCGCGAGAACGGCTTGAGGGGAGGAGTGATTTTCTTGGATTTGCCGGCTGCCTTGGGGCTGACGTAGGCGGACGCGGGCTTGGCCGAGGCCTGGAGACCCGGAGGAAGCAGGTGGACTGAGCAAAGAGCGGTGCGGCCGCGGCGAGCAGGCCAAGAGTCAGACAGAGAGAAATTGCGTTTCATAAGAAGCCTCCAATAAGCCGAGAACAATCGACCGGCAATTCGATTCCCTTGCCCTGTGACCGAGCCGTGCATGCCGTTGAAGCCAGCGATACGGCTGAGCTTCCAGCGCCACATGGAGTTGGGGGACTGGCTCCAACGTAGCAATGGGGATATTTGGGCGCAATCACCAATTTGTGCCATAGAATCGCGCGGAATGGCCATTCGTATCTCGATAGTTAACGAGCGGTTGCGGCAGACCCGGAGCGCATGGCTTAATCTGAGCCAATGGGAAGGCAGGACCAGGAACGCGCGACGGCCGAAAGGCTGCGCATCGATTTGCTGGAGTGGTATGAGCGCAACCGTCGCGACCTGCCCTGGCGAAACAGGCAGGATCCGTACGCGATCTGGGTCTCCGAGATCATGCTGCAGCAGACCCGGGTAGCCGCGGTTGTGGAGCGTTACCAGGCATTCATGGCGCGCTTTCCGACGCTCTTCTCGCTTGCCCTGGCGCCGGAGGAGGAGGTGCTGGCGATGTGGAGCGGGCTGGGCTACTATCGCCGCGCGCGGATGCTGCACAAGGCGGCCCAGTTTGTGGCCAACCACCTGCAGGGGGTTCTGCCAGGGACCGCAGACGGGTTGCGTTCGCTGCCAGGAATTGGTGTTTACACGGCGGCCGCCATCGCCAGCATGGCATTCGGCGAGCCGGTGGCGGTGGTGGATGGAAACGTGGAGCGGGTGCTGTGCCGGCTGGCCGGCTGGGAGAGCGCCACTCGCGCCGGAGCCGCCACGCTGAGACGAAAGATGGAGGAACTGGCGGCGCGGCTTGTTGACCCCGAACGCCCCGGCGACTTTAACCAGGCGCTGATGGAACTGGGCGCGACCGTGTGCCTGCCTCGCAATCCGCAGTGCCTTGCGTGCCCGATTGCAGAGGACTGCAAGACACGGGGCGAGCATAAGACATCGCCCCGGCCGCGCATGTTGAGCCGCGAGATTGCACACGCGCTCTCGGTGCGGATGGCGCAGAGCTCCGCATGGGCACAGGGCTCAGGCGGCAGGGAGGTGCTGCTGGAACAGCGGTCAGAGGACCAGAGCGTGATGCCGGGCCTGTGGGAACTGCCCGCATTGCGCGATGCAGCGGTGCCGGAGAAGGACCTGCGGATGAGCGTGCGGCACGCAATTATGCAGGTGAACTACTATGTGCGCATCCGCACGGTGTTTGAAGACGATGTTGACACGCTGACGGCGCCCGGGGGCAAGCGCCGCTGGGTTCCGCTGGGCGAGGCCGTGGGCATGGCGTTGACGGGGCTGACGCGCAAGGTACTCTCACGCGCACACCTGCTGCCGACGGCGTCGCTCGATGCGATTGCTCCGCAAGCGGAGGGAGACGTACTCTGAAAGGGGTCAATTCCGGTACACTTTTGACCGCACCTGTCGGAGTGTTCTTTCGTTCCGCGATGTTCTTTTGTTCCAGGGAGATTTTATGCGCCGCGAGTCTGTCATCGCTATTCTGTCAGCGGCTTTTTTCGCCGCGGCCCTCGCCCATGGCCAGCAGCCCGCCGATTCAACGGTTCCCGCAATAGAAGGATTGCCTCCGGCCGCCCGCGCTGCCGCGGCCTCGATCGATGCCGAGAAGATTCGCGCGCATGTGCGGTTTTTGTCGCTCGATCTGCTTGAAGGGCGCGGTCCTGGGACGCGTGGAGGCGAGCTTGCCGCTGAGTACATCGCCACCCAATTCGCGCTGGCCGGTCTGGAGCCCGCGGGGGACAACGGAACCTATTTTCAGAGGGTGCCTTTGTATGCGGTGCACACGGTCGAGGACAAGACGAAGTTCGCATTCGTTCCCGCCACGGGAGAGGCGGTGGATCTCGCTTACACGACTGAGATTGTTTCCAAAGACCAGACGGGGCAGGAGACTGCCGACATCGATGCGCCGATTGTTTTTGTCGGCTACGGCATCCATGCGCCTGAGTACAACTGGAACGACTACGCCGGACCCAACGGTCAGGATATCGACATGAAGGGCAAGATTGCCCTGGTCATCGTCAACGAGCCGCCTTCCGACGACTTGAAATTTTTCAAGGGGAAGGCGCTCACCTACTACGGACGCTGGACCTATAAATATGAGGAAGCGGCGCGGCGAGGCGCTGTGGGCGTGCTGATTATTCACCGCACCGACCTGGCGAGCTATGGGTGGGAGGTGGTTCGGAATTCGCAGGCTATCGAGAAGAGCTATCTCGAGGGCGACCCAACAGCCACGCTGCGCGCCGCGGCATGGATTCAACACGACGTGGCGCAGAAGCTGCTGACGCTGAGCGGACTCGGCGATCTCGATCAGGCGATCGATGCGGCGGGCAAGCGCGGATTCCATGCTGAGGAACTATCGGTCCGACTGCAGAGGACATGTTGAAAGCCGTGTGCGGCGTTACTCGAGCTCCAATGTGATTGGGCGCGTTGCCGGCGTAAGCGCTGCCGCCCAGGCCGTTCTTTACACCGCGCACTACGATCATCTCGGGATCGATCCAGATGCCAAAGGCGACAACATTTACAACGGCGCCGCCGACAACGGAACGGGATGCGGAATTCTGCTTGAGCTGGCGCGCGCATATGCGCAATCGAGCGTGCGTCCGCCGCATGCCGTCTACTTTGCGTCGGTCACAGCCGAGGAACAGGGGACTGCTCGGCTCGCAATATCTGGGGATGCATCCGCCGGTTCCCGCAGGACAGGTGACGCTCGACCTCAACTACGACATGGTGCTGCCCATCGGGATTCCGCGTTCGGTAAACCTGGGCGGAGCCGACCGTATCGACCTTCTGGCCTACGGTGCAGGCGGTTGCCAAGGCATTCGATCTGGCGCTGCTTCCCGATCCGAAGCCGATGGCCGGCCACTATTTCCGCTCCGATCATTTCTCGCTGGCGCGGGTCGGCATTCCAGCGTTTTCAGTAGATCAGGGCGATGTGTTTGAAGGCCACGCGCCGGAGTGGGGACACGCGCAAGCAGATGACTACACCGCGCACCACTACCACCAACCTTCCGACGAGTACCAGGCTGGCTGGGACTTTCGCGGGAATGCGAAGCTGGCGCGTTTCGGTTTCGTGCTTGGATGGCTGGCCAGCGCGCAGGGGAAGCCTGTGGAGTGGATGCCGGGGGACGAGTATGAGGCTCCGCGGCTGGCTAGCCGGGTTCAGTAAGGGCTAAACGAGCGGGTGACTCGGATCGACGCGGTTATTCGGCAGATTTTCATGGCTCATCGGCGGCGAAACGGGCATAATTTGCGGGTGCGGTGATCGACGATCAATTTGGAATTGATCGATTTTGAAGGAGACCCCACCATGGCTGCAGTTGACTGGAAGGCTGCAATTCGATATGCGGAGCTGGTCGGCATTACTTACAGTGTGGCGCCAAATGCAGCGTACACACCATCCACAATCGCGGCGATTGCCCAGGCCGGCTACACGTTTGTTGAAGCACTTTATGGAAACGAACTGGCCACGGACGTTTCGCCCCATACAGGTGAAACCGTCACCTATGGCTTTCTGGCAACGTCTGCCGCTGGGGAGTTGGTGGCAGCGATTCGGGGAACGCAGACGATTCAAGAGTGGCTCCACGATTTTTCGTTCCTGTTTGTGCCCAACCCGATCCACGCGGGCGGCGGACTTACCGAGGATGGATTCACGGCGATCTACAGGTCGCTGCGCGCGGGCGCGGACCCCAACTCACCAACCGCCATCGCCGCGATTGCGAACCTGGTTGGCAGGGGCGGTTTATCCCGAGTGATTGTTACCGGACACAGCCTGGGAGCCGCGCTTGCGACGCTGCTTGGTTTGGATGTGGGGCTGAATAGTGGGGTCGGTGGAAAGGGGACCACGGTGTATACCTACGCCAGTCCGCGCGTTGGTGAGGCCCTATTTGGGCACACCTACAACTCGGTAGTGCCCGACAGCTACAGGCTCTTCAACCGGACTGACGTTGTTCCAATGGCGCCGGTATTTCCGTATGAACATGTGGGGAACGACCTGGAACTGGTGCCGCCGTTCAATGCGATCAACGGCAACGTGGCATGCTGGCACAGTCTCGACACGTATTTGTGGCTGATGGATAAGCAGGCAGGCGGAAATACCTTGAAGGTGGATGTGAATTGCCAGGGGCCGTCGTATCCGGGGCCGGTGTAGGGCGGCGACAGAGATTTCGCGGGCAGCGGCTCAGTAGTAGTCGGCGCAACTGAGGTAATAGCCGCATTGGGTGCAGACCAATTTGCAGCGGTGGCCGGTGAGTTGGTGGCCGCAGTTGGGGCAGACCTGGCTGTGGTGTTCGATGGGCCTGGCACTAGTAGGCGCATGGGGGCGGGCAGGCTCACGATGTGAGAAATCAGGCGTTAAATCGGGATCAAAATCGGCGTCGAGAGCCGAGGGCCGCTGCGGCAACATGCACGACAGATTACCATGGAAGAGCAGGCGCGGTTCGAGCACCATCTTCCCGCAGGCGCCTCATGCAACAACTCCCCGGCAGCGCCCATGAGTTCCCTGGCGGCGCATCGGAAACAATCAACGGATCTCAAATCCCCCAAGGAGGGACTATGGCAAGCAAGGCAAGTGCGGTTTGGACAGGATCACTGAAGGAAGGCAAGGGCACGATCTCTACAGCGACGGGCGTTCTGAAGGACGCCAACTACTCGTTCGCCACGCGATTTGAAGGCGCCGACACCGGAACCACCCCCGAGGAACTGATAGCGGCGGCGCATGCAAGCTGCTTCTCAATGGCTCTGGGCGCGCAGTTGGGCGGCGCGGGACTTACCCCGACGAAGATCGAAACCCATGCGGCGGTTACGCTGGCCAAGACGGATGGGGGATTCGCCGTGACCAAGATTGCGTTGACGACAACTGCCAGTGTGCCCGGCGCCAGCAAAGAAGTTTTTGACAAAGCGGCTGCCGACGCCAAGGGCGGCTGCCCCATCTCCAAACTCTTCGCCAACAACACTGAGATCACGCTCGACGCCAAGCTGGTGTGAGCGAAGGCCTCTGACGGGCCCTTCAAATCTGGTGCGCAATTGAGCTATCCCTGCCGCGCTTCCGCATTTGTGGAAGTGCGGTCGGGATGCGTTCAGGACTTCTGCGATGAAGAGATACAAGTTTAAAGCCACGATTCAGGCTGGCATTGGCGGCGGCGCCGGCGTCATCTTTCCCTACGATGTCGAGCGGGAGTTCGGCACCAAGGCCAGGGTGCCTGTAAAGTCGACATTCGACGGGGTGCCTTACACCGGCTCGCTGATCAGGTGCGGCGCCTCGGACCATATGCTTGGCGTTCTCAAGGGTATCCGCGACCAGATCGGCAAAGGCCCGGGAGACGTGATCGAGGTCGAAGTCTGGAAGGATGAAGAGGAGAGGACCGTCGACGTGCCAGCCGAATTCAAACGGTTAATGAAAAAGGAAGGCCTGCTCGCGGGTTTTGAGAAGCTCAGCTACACGCATCGCAAGGAATATTGCCGCTGGATTGCCGGGGCGAAGAAGGAAGAGACCCGGTTGGCTCGCATGGCGAAGGCGGTTGAGATGCTGAGAGGGGGTGCGAAGACCCCTGGTTAGCTTGATCGCATGATGATGGCTCAGTTATTTGACACGAGTTGCCGCTTTTGCGAGACTCAAGGTTGCTGCCTTGCTCAGCGAGCCTCGCTGAGCACTTAACCGTGCCGAAGTGGCGGAATTGGCAGACGCGCGTGGTTCAGGTCCACGTACTCGCAAGGGTGTGGGGGTTCGAGTCCCTTCTTCGGCACCAGCCGTTTAGAATCAATAGATTAGGTAAGCTTCCTAAGAAAAGCCAGCGGCGAAATCTAGTTTTCCTGTTTTTCGGTATTAACCGAGAGGAGAACTTTGATACCAGTGGCAACCCAAAATACATTACCGAACCTTACTCTCAGTCAGGACGCACGGCTGCACAAGTACGTCCGTCTTCCAAGCGGCTGGAAATACCTCCGTGCCGACTACAGCGAAGGCTTTGGCGTGAAGCCCCACGCTGTGTTCTTAGGTCCCCATATGCCGGGCAGTGTCCTGAATTCCAGCAGCTCCCGCGGGCGTTTGATTTCCGGCCGGATCGGCTTTTGCCAAGACAAATCCCTGTGGACAGCGGTCCTGCCGAAGTGGCTGCTCATTTCGAGAGTTGACGATTTACCGTAAAGTGATGAGCCTGAGCGCGACTGAACAGAAAGGCCCATGGAACCGGAATCGTGAGGTAACCAGGGCGGTCCGATTTCAATTTGTCCGCAGCGCAACCATTGGATCGATCTTCGAAGCTCTTCGCGCCGGGAGATAGCCCGCGAGCAGCGCGACTCCTCCAAGCAGAACGACCATCCCGGCAAAGGTAAGCGGATCCGCGGGCGCCGTTTGAAACAGGAGAGAAGCAATCAACCGTGCGACTGCGAACGAAGTGATCACTCCGAAGGCGATGCCGATCAGCGCAAGCCGTAGCGTCTTCCAGATCACGTCAGCCTGCACGCGGGCTCCTGTCGCGCCAAGCGCCATGCGAATGCCAATTTCTTGCGTCTGCCGCGTAACGGAATAGGAAATCACACCGTAAATTCCCAGCGAGGCAAGAAGCAGGCCCAATCCTGCAAAGACTCCCACCAACAGCACAAAGAAGCGCCGTGGTGATGTGGCGTGGTCCACCAGCCCTTGAATTGGCCGGAACTCGGTGGCAGACTGTCCGGGGTTGACCTCCCGCAGGGTTTTCATCACCCCCATTGCCAGCGAGTCGGGACTCCGCTTGGAACGTACAACCAAGTAAGAGCCTTCCGGTCCAAACTGCTTTGTCGACGGAAGGTACATTTGCGCTCCGGCATTGTCTTCCGCGCTACTTTCGCGCACGTCGGCAATCACGCCGATGACCTCGGTTACCCCTCCGCCTGCAATCGCCGTTCGGCCAATGGGACTTTGACCCGGCCACAGCTTGCGCGCGACCGTTTGATTGAGAATGACCACGTTGCGATTGTTGACAATGTCGTCCCAGCTAATGTCGCGGCCTTCCATCAGGTGCATTCCCATCGCCTTGAGGTAACCGGGCGAGACGATGTAGACAAACACGTCAACGAAATCTTTGTCGGTGAGTTTCTGCGCGCCCTTTGCGGCGATCCCCCAGCTCCGATTACGGCTCATGGGCAGGTTGTCAGATATGCCTGCCGCTTCCACGCCAGGGATCATCGAAACCCGCTGCACAACTTCCTGCCATATTGCAGCACGCTTCGCTGCATTTCCGCCATCGTCATAGTCCACGCTTATAGCGGCTGCGCGGCTTGGCTCAAAACCCAGATCGACATCCAGAACGCGAAGAAAACTGCGCAGCAGCAAGCCCGCCCCAACGAGCAGTACACATGCCAGGGCAATTTCCGTGATCACCAGTATCGAACGCATGCGATCGTGCTTGCGGCCCTGGCTGGTTCCATGCCCGCTGTCCTTCAAGGCCTCCTGCAGGTTAGTAGCCGACATCTGCAACGCCGGCGTTGGTCCGAAGAGAACGGCGGCTCCAACCGCGGTCAGCAGTGTCCACGCCAGCGCCGCTCCATCGATGCGCACGGTGCTCAGCAGCGGCAACGCAATCGATCCCTGATGCGCCAGGTACGCAAGGATGGCCCAGGCAAGCCCCAGACCCAGCACCGCCCCACCGCCAGCCAGCACCAGGCTCTCCGTGAGCAGTTGAAGCAAAAGCCGGACGCGCCGCGCACCCAATGCACTGCGCATCGCAAACTCCTTGCTGCGCGCAGCCGCACGGGCTAGCAGCAGGTTGGAGAGATTCACGCAGACAATCAACAGAATCAACCCAACCGCACACCACAGCGCGATGAGCGACCGCCGCAGCTTGCCGCTGACGTACTCCTTCAATCCGGTAAGCTGGCCTGTGTAAGGCTTGCCATACTCCGGATGCTTGTGCACGAAATAGAACGTCGGAAAGAGCAGGTCAGTCTCGCTCTGCGCCTGCGCTATGCTCACGCCTTGTTTCAGGCGGCCGACCAACGCCAGATCATTTCCGTCATCGCGAAAGTCATCCATGATATATGGGACGAAGAGATCGATCTTGGCTCCCGGTGAAAACACTGCGCCAAAATCGAATGTATCCGGCAATACTCCGACGACGGTGACAGAAGTATTGTTCAAGTCAACTTTATCGCTCAGGTCAACCGTCCGTCCGACGATGCTGGGATCGCCGCCGAATCTCCGCTTCCAAAACGGATGGCTTAACATCGCCGCGGGCTGGGCGTGATGGACAAATTCCTCCGGCCTGAACAGCCGTCCTGCTGCAGGCTGCACCCCAAGTGTTTCAAAGAAGCCCTCCGCGACAAGCACTCCGGTGGCAGGCACCGGCTGGTTGCTGCCTGCGAGCTTGAAATTGTCAGGACCTGTAAAGGCGAAGTAACCGCTGACAGACTGAAAAGAGTGATTCCGCTGCTGGAAATCCTGTGTGGCATCCGCGGTGTAGGTTCTGGCGGATTCGCCGCCTTTGGCATCCTTCTCGACGATCCGCACCAGTTGCTTCGCGTCGCGAAATGGCAGGGGGCGGAGCAAAATTGTGTTCACCACGCTGAATACGGCGATGTTGGCGCCGATGCCCAGCGCGAGAATCAGCAAGGCGATGATGGTGAAGCCGCTGTCGCGGCGAAGAGTACGGAGGGTGAAGCGGAGGTCTCGAACTGCATCAGCCCAGTAGCCGGTGAGACGGCGGCGGCGGTCCATGTGCTCTCCTATGCGCTCGCCCACGTGTTGGACGGCGAGAATATTTCCAAACTGGCGTTCTGCCTCTTTGCGGGCGTCTTCCGGGCGCCAGCCTTCGGCGACAAGGTCGTCAACCTTGGTTTCGAGGTGAAAGTGCAGCTCATCTCTCACGTCTGCCGCCGGATCGGACCCCAACAGGCGGTCGTATCGCCGCCATAAAGGAGCCGGCCTCATGCCATCCCCTCCGGCAGCGGGGGCCGCGTCGCATCCAGCACCTTGGCCACGGCCGCGGCGTACGCCTCCCAGGTCCTCACTTCTTGACGCAGTTGACGCCGTCCCTCCGCGGTGAGGCGATAAAACTTGGCCTTGCGATTGTTCTCCGAGAGTCCCCACTCCGCCTCAAGCAACCGCTTGTTTTCCAGTCGCCAGAGGGCGGGATAAAGCGTCCCCTCTTCGATCAGCAGCGCGTCGTCGCTCTGCCTGCGAATCAGGTTAGTGATGGCATACCCGTGAAGAGGGCCCCAGACCAGGGCCTTGAGAATAAGTACATCCAGCGTGCCACGCAGAAATTCGAGTTTGGCGGTGTCCATTCGCTCCCCTGACGTTTCAAGGGGAAGGTTCTCACAACTCCCCTGACAATGCAAGGGGAAAATCTGGCGAGAGAAAAGGCAGGGGAAAAACGGCGCGGCTATCCTTCGGACGTTTCTATCTTCAGGGTCCAGGCATGCTCGCAGGGGCGATTGGCAGCCTGCTGAAGCTCCTCTGGGAAAGTGATGGTAGTCCCTGATGCAGAATCGAAGTTCCAACGCAACTCTGCCTTCGCGCCAAGCAGCGTTACGTGCGATCCGTCCTTCGGGCGCACCACCTTGAGTATCGCCCGCGTTCCAGGCCACTCGGTGAAGATTGCGTATACGAACCGGCGATCCTTCGAACGCGTATAGCGGACTGTCTCTCCTTCAGACCAAAGCGCGCCTTCACGCGCACGCGTCGCATAGATCGCCTCTCCGTTAACTTTGAGCCAGGCGCCCGCGCCCTTCATCTGCCGGATGGCCTCGGGATGAAATTCGCCGTGGGCGCTCGGGCCAACACCAATCATGAATCCCCCACCCTTGGCCGTGGAGTCAGCGAGGTTACGCACAATCCACGCAGTGCCTTTGTACTTGCCGGCGTCCGGGTCATAGGAGAAATCCGTGCCCAATGGATAGATCGTGAACCAAGGCCTATCCGAACTCTCTTTCGAACCTGGAACCACACGTTCGGGCGTGTAATAGTCGCCGTAGTTGCCGATGCCGCGATTTCGCAACATCACGTCAGGTTGAAGTTCGCGCATCATCAGAAGTGTCTTGCGAAGTTCGGGCCAGACGCGGGGCCCCAGCCACATGTCGAGGCACATCATGTCGATTCTTCCGTAGTTTGTGAGCAGCTCAAGCAGTTGCGCGCGATGGCGCTCCATCATGCGCCTCACTTCGACATCAGTAGGATCGGGCACCACGACGGCACGGCGTCCGAGCCGCTCTTTCGTGAATTCGAAATCGCGCCCGGTCATCCATTTCGAAGAGGACGGAATCTGAAACGGATGCGCAACGTAAGGCCGAAAGTCCGCGTCGTACCAGTCGGGATGAGAGAAATAGAGATCGATCTTGATGCCGCGCTTGTGTGCTGCATCGGCAAGCTCCTTGACTATATCGCGGTGAAATGGCGTCTCCATGATTGAGTAGGCAAGGTCGCAGCTTTCGATGCGCAAACCGCCCGCAGCGGTCCAGTTGGCACGGCTTTTCACGCGAGTCTTAGTATCGAACATCGAAAAGCCTTCATGATGCTTGCTCGTAAAAGCGAACATCTTCAGCCCGCTCTCGCGAAAATCATCCATCCATCTGTCGGCATCGAAGCCCGATGGATTCCATGTCTTGTAGAGGTCGTTATAGGTCTGCCGGTCTTCAACCGACATGGAGAGAAAAGGCCAGGACTCAGGCCCGCGATGCCAGATGGAGTAAATGCCCCAGTGAATGCGAATTCCGAACTTCATGTCCTGAAAGGCTTCATAGGCGCTCGTCGGCGCATTGTTGTATTCCGCAATCGGCGTGGTCTCGATGTATTCGACGTCACGCAACATGGACGGCGGAAATCCATGCATCTGCTCTGACGACTGAGCGGGGCCATACAAGGCGGAGGTTGCAGCCAGGGCAGCGGCCGATGCAATGAACTCTCTCCGATTCATCGAAGTATTCTTTCTGATCAAATTGCCACCTCCTCGCTCAGGTCCCGGACGGGATGAAGGATAACGCGATCCATTCTAACCAACGCAGGCCAAATCCGGCCGACTCCAATCTTACGATATGAAATTTCAGAAGCGCACCCCGGGAATAGCATTTCACCAAAATTAAGTGGCATTTTGCGGCTTTTCCCCTAAAGAGACTTCTTTCTGACATGTCATACTTGCGCAAGCTGTACAACGGGCAAACAGGTTTGCGGGGGAAAATGGAACTGCAAGGCAAGATATGCCTCGTCACTGGCGGGACTAGCGGCATTGGGGCATCAACCGCACTCCATCTGGCGGGCAAGGGTGCGAAGGTTATCTCCGTTTCCAGGAATGGTGGACAGTTAAATCGGGAGATTCAATCCGATCTCGATGCATCCCCTGCGCCTGCCAGGTCTCTGAAAGGTGACATTGCCGATCCGGCGGTATGCTGCAGTTGCGTCGATCAAGTCATCGAGGATTTCGGCCGCCTCGATGTTCTTGTGCACTCGGCGGGCGGAGCGGTTCCCGGAGGGCTCTACGAAGTTACCATGAAAGCTGGATGAACGCTTTTGCTGTCCACGTTCACTCTATTTTTCATCTTTGCCGCGCCGCTGCGCCACATATGGCCAAGCAGGGAGAGGGGGCAATCATTCTGCTGGGCTCAGCAGCCGGCCTTCGCGGATGTCATGGTGCTCTTGCCTATGGCGTCGCAGGAAGAAACAAGAATGCACGTTCGACAAAACAAGGCGTTGTGGTGGAGTTCTACGGACTCCCACCCATCGAGCAAAAGACGCTCGATGGATGGGGCACCCGAAGTTTCACCCCCTCGTGGGTCGGCAACACCGGTGGGGAACTAAAAGGAGCTTTCCCGCAATTCGCACGAGGCCTGGCCCGCGAACTTGCCGATCAGAACATACGTGTCAACTGTGTTTCGCCGGGCATTATTCGTACGCCCTTTCAGGCGCACCTGACGCCCGAACAAATTGATAACAACATCCGGAATCGCGTCCCTTTACACCGGGAAGGCAGGCCCGAAGAGGTTGCACACGTGATTGTTTCGCTCATCGAGAGCGACTTCATCACAGGTGAAAATGTTGTTGTGGACGGCGGCATGACCATGCGGATTGCCTAGGGTTCCGACGAGAGGCCTGACTTCTCCGGTAATGTCCAAACGATCCCAGCTCAGACCTCGCCTCAGCGGCCTCTGGCAGGATCTAATTGTCCTGAAGCATTCAGCAACAGAACCCAGTCGCCATCCCCATCGCGATTCCTTCCGGGTGGTGTGAATTGATGGACGCCGGTGTTCGGAAGCGTCCCAGCCCCGATCATTTGGAACTTCCCGCTCGTCGGATCAAACCACCTGGCCTTGACCGGGCCCTTCAGGCCCGACATATTTACCGTGACAGTGCGCGGCGTCGGCAAGTAGGAGACGACGAATGAACCATCAGAACTCCTGGCCGTAGTGCAGTACTCGCTCAAGCTGACCCGCGTTTTGAAGTCCCCATATTCTCCGAACCCGGCCGTGACGACCGTATGATCCTGGTCTGGAACGAGCTCATACCACGGCAACGAGGAAAAGAACTTCTTCCAAATCGTGAGTTGAGTTACTCCCGCCGTGTCGAGATAGTACTTCCATCCAGGCGAGAACGACCATGTATAGAAATTTCCATAGAACTGCCCAGAACTCCCACTTAGCATGGCCCAGTACTCTTCACGCCGAAGCGTTGGTGGCGTCCCGTAGTCCGGTGGATGGCCTACGTTTTCCTGATCGTAATGCGCTTCAAGTAAGTAAACCGGGACGGCCGGCTTTTGATTGTAACTATGGATCGTCTGTATATAAGTCGGAGAGTAAGTATAGGTACCGTTAAGATCAATGATCGGGATCCACGTGGGATCGTCGAAAGATGAACTGTTCTCGTAGTTCAGCTCAACCGACTGAAGCTGCTTCGGCGCGACCGACTTGATTCCCCTGGCCACTGCTTGAACCAACGCGTCATCCTTCGGATCTGTCCAAGTCAAGAAATCGTTGCCGCTGATCCAAGCAACGTTTGGAGCCGCCTTATAGCGATTGCCAATGTACTGTCCAAAGGCGTAGGCGTTCGTGAGTCCGTTATTGCGGAGCGTAGGAAGCCATCCGTTCGTCTCCATGGGATCGAGAAAGACCAGGATACCGTGCTTCCTCGCTAACATGACTATATGATCGAGTCGAGTGAAATAGGCCTCATTCGGTTTGGACAGGTCATAATATTCGTAACTTGTTCCGCCAGGGACATAGCCGGTGAATGGAAGTATGCCATCTATGGTCCTGCTGTCTTTATTGTCGGGAGAATCCTTACCTGCACAGGTCACGTCAATCCAGCCCATCGTGTTGAATCCGTGCGCCTGCCGGTCCGCGAAATAGCTATCCGCCTCTCTTTCAGTCAGCCTAGACATCAGATCTTGTGGAGAGTCGCCCACGATCAAGAAGGGTTTACCCTTCTGGTCGACGAGATAGCGATGGTTAGCACTGAGCTTGAGCGGATAGGCTGCCATGCTCACACTGGAAGATTTGGGCGAAGCTGCGCCTGGCTTCGCTTCTGCCGCATAGGAGTTAAAACAGAGTATGGGCGCGATTGCCAAGAATAACATTGACAAGGCATGATTCCGCGAAATTCTAACTTCCATCTCGTCCCTTTCTAATGCACAACTCATGTCAAACCTGAATAAACGTCAAGCGATTATTGAAAATACCGATCGTTCGAACACAGGTCCGGCGCTAACCTGGCCACTGCAAATGGCGACGAAGAAATTCAAACGTTCCTTTCCCATGGATCGTGTGCGGTCCATTGAAGAATTCGATCTCTGTCTTGTCGCCGATGCCCATCTTGTCATAGAACTCGCGTACGAACGCATATTCATAGGCCACCTGCTCATCCACACTCACAGGATCCTGGTGCCCGCGCTCGACCATGAACGGCCGGGGCGCCATCAGGTCTGCCAAGTCTGCATAATTCACGACATTGGCGAAATTGAATTCATACATGTCGTATTCCTTGGTCAACAGATAGCTTTGCGGCGCCAGGACAGTTGTCGTCTTCCACACCCACTCGTTGAAATCCCCTGCGCAAATTGAAAGCGCATAGCGATCCAAAAGCGGCGGCACCCGCACGGCTGTTTTCCCTCCATAGGAAAGTCCATAAAATCCAATGCGCTTCGGATCGACAAACGGCCGCGTCGTCAACCAGTTCAACAATTGTTCATGCTGGCCAAGGATGAACGAAAACAGGGAGAGTTTGAGCGGATGCCCCATTCGCTGGATGATCCGAAAGTCGTCGTCGCCGATGTACGGATTTTGCGGAGCATAAGCGACAAATCCCTCCTCCGCCAGGCTTGCCGCGAAGTGATGGTAAAAGTGGTCGTCGACTTTCGGATCGGTAGTATCAATCGGCCGGCCTTCCAACCCATGTTGGCAGACCACAACCGGACGCTTTTCGCCGGGCTTGATGCTTTTGGGCACGAGCAAGATACCGTATGCAAAAACATCCGGCCACACATCGAGCATCACTTCATATCCCTTGAACTTCGCTTCTTCGAGAATCAGGCGCGTGCGAGGGTTGCATGGTTCAAGAGTTAAAGCCACACGCCCAATCACCTCGTCCCAGATGGAATCCCTATAAACCTTGGTCGTGTTGTTCCAACTTTCAACTGAAGCTGCATCTGCTTTCTTCCAGAACTCTTGGCGGCAGTCTGGAGATTTGCGAATGAGGGCCTGGGTGAAGTCCACCATCTGGTTGAATTGCCGCTGAAGTCGCGGTTCACAATCGTAATTGAAGTCGTCAGCAGCGTGTGGTGCTCCGCCAGTCAAAGCCCTCAGGCTCAGACCAAGCGACTGAAGGAATGCGCTCAATGCAGGCTCTGAGCCTGGAAGGCCGCCATCATTCGCGATGAGATGTAGTTTGTCCCCTGCGTTCAACTTCGCGAAGAAGGCACGCGCACGATCAACTTCGCTCTTCACCGACTCCAACGGCGGTGTTGTGAGTTTCCCATTCGGACACGCGCAGGGCATGTGTACGTCCGTCGCGGTCGGTGGACCCGCAACCTCGGGTCCTTGACTCGCTTCAACAATCAGAGTTCGCGGGGCAATGAGGCTCGCCAACTCTGCATCACCAAATTCCCTGAGAAGACTCCAGACGTCCCGGTAGATCGGCTCTGTCCAAAGTTTTTCCCGCGCGTCAAAGTAGCCACTTACGACGGTCGTGTCTATCCTCGTATCAAGCGCGGCACTGTAGAGAGCCAGCAAACCGCCCTCTCCATACCCCATCACGCCTATTGGCAGCCGCTGTTGCGCGTTCTCGGCCGCAAACCAATCCACTGCAGCCAGCACCTTCTGCACTTCGTATCCAATAATGTGTCGCCCAACCTCAAAGGCCATCCGATAGATCCATTCCCGATGCGGCATATTCGTCATGCCGATGCCAGGAATGCCTGAAAATGCATCGTCGCGATTGATGATCAGCGGCACGATAACCTCGCATCCGCGCTCCGCCAGCCGTCGTGCAAACTGCGAAGCAGGCGAGATTCCCGGCGCCAGGCCCGCCAACATCTCCGGTGTCCAATCGGCATCGGGAATAGCCACGATGCGCGCTGCGACAGCGCCTTCAGGTTTCAGCAACAACCCTTCGGCCTCGAAGCCATCAGAGTCCGCCGTTACCGGCGCAAACACAGACCAGCGCACCTCGTACACGTCGTAGTTTGTACCTCGCGCAACTTGTGCCGGAGCCCCAACACCCGTTACCAACTCGGGAGCTTGCGCCGCGACCCGTGTATCCGTCGCGCCGATGATGTGCCGCAATCTTTGCCGGTTGGGCGCCACAGATTTCTCGTATTGCTCAACCGATGCGTAGTCTCGCTTCCATCGGCCTTCCCGGCCGGCGAACGCGCGCTCTGTCGCCTTCAACAGAAATTGGCGGATCCCTCCCACCATTTGCATCGCCAGATCGCCGTTTGAAGTTAGGGGCACAGTTCCGGCCAAGACTGATTCCACACTCTCCGATGAGATCGCGCCGAGCGTCTCTTTCCCCGGCAGTTCTGAGGCCTCAAGATGCGATTCGCAGAGTAACTTGCCACCCAGGCCGAGGCCGAGAGTTGCCCTCGTCGTCCGATTTACAAAATCCCGTCGATTCATTCTGTTCCACTTGTTAGCAATAATGTACTGCTTGTCGGCTCATTCCGCACAGCGAATGCGCGACTTCAGCGCTGCATGATATGGACCAGAAAGCTCAGCGTTGCCTGACTGGCCAGCAGGGACTCGGCTCGACGGCATGTGAGCGAGGGCCTGAACTCCTGCGATTGTGAACAGGCTCTGCGACGCGCCTCACTCGACGAAACCGATTCGAGAGCGGCGGCCGCAAAGCCCAATTCATCATCTTCAACTGCGTTACCAGTAGATCTTCAGCGCGAACTGAACTTGCCTGGAGATATCCGCCCACGAAAGCGAGCCAAAGCTGGACGTAAGAGACGCGCTATAGGTCGAATTCAACATCGGCCCCAGGTTTGGGTGATTGAGGAAGTTGAACATCTCCGCCCGGAATTGAGTGCGCACCTTGTCGCCGGCGTTGAACCACTTCGAGAGAGATAGATCGGTATTGTCGACGCGGGCATTGCGCAGATTTGAGAAAAAGCGTGGGCCATTGCCGAAAGTTCCTGCAGCGGCCTGCTGAAATGCGCAGGGATTGAACCAGTGTGCCGCCGTCTTGACCTGTGTTGGGCCAACGCATCCCGGATTACCTGCAAGATTGCCGGCCACATTCGGGTCGCCAACGACATTCACATGCTGGCCGCCACCATACACGCTTCCAGAATTCAGATTTCCGTTGATTGCGATCGGGCCGCCCTGTTTGATGGAAGTGATTCCCGCAACTTCCCAGTTGCCAACAACGGCGTCTACCGGCTTGCTGAAGCTGGAGCCAAACGTCTTTCCTCTTCCCACCGGCAGGTCCCAGATATAGCTGATGACCGTTGAATTTGGAACGTCGTTTCCATCCACGGACTTTTCTCCGGCCAGGTTGTAATTGTTGCGAACCACAGGCACATAGTCCAGGCTCACTGAGGTTGACCCAAACGTATCGTCGAGCATCTTGCCATGTGTGTAGGTTGCCAATAACGTAAGCCCGGCACCGAGGCGGTGAGTGTATCTCAGGTCGAGAGCGTTGTAGTTTGAAAAGCCCACGTTTGCCTTCGAATTCGTGACCGAGTCGCAATATTGCGGCATGGGCAGCATTAGCTGGAAAGCCGGAACTGTCGCATTGGCCAATCCGCAGCCGCTGCCGGCAACAGCAGCCAGGCCGAAGAACGGGTTAGCGACCGGAGCCGTGAGGGCCGCGCTGCCCAGCGCGAGATCCTGCACTGGCAGTTGGTTAAGGTTGATGGTGCTTAGCACCATGTGAAGACCGTGATTGCCCACGTACGATGCCTCGACGATATCCCGATGCGTTGGCGAGTATTGAATTCCAAGCATCCATTGTTCGACGTAAGAGGAGGGCCGCTCATGCACGGTTGCGGTGAATGACTGGCCGATCTGCGACAGGCCAGCTTTAGAGCTTCCAACTACGGGCAGAATTCCTTGCGGGAAGGGGTTGCTCAGGGTTGAAGACGGGTTAAGACCGCCATTCAAAGAAGAAACGAAGGTCGTTGTTTGCAGGTACCCAGGGCTCGCGGCAAAGCCCGTATATTCTGAGGGGAAGAAGACCGCAAAACCGCCGCGTGCGACAATATTTTTCGCAGCCAGGTACGAAAAACCAACCCGAGGCGAGAAAAGCACGTAAGAGTTTTGGTAGAGCCCCCTGTTGCCGGAGCTGTTGTAGACCAGTTGGCCATTGTAGGGGCCACTTCCGGTTACCAGCGTGCTGATGGGATTCTTTTGGTTGGGCTCAAAATAAGCCTGGTCGTCATGCCTCATCGTCGGAGCGAATTGAAGGTCGTAACGGATGCCGAGGTTCAGCGTCAGCTTCTTGGTTGTCTTCCAATCATCCTGCAGGTAGAAGCCATAATAGTGCTTGTCGAGCGCCGGCAGCACGGTGGTGCCGGTCAAGCCGCTTGCAACGGAACCCAACAGGAACGATCCGAAAGCATCTCCTGTCCCGGAGGTTAGGTGATTCGGATCCGGACCGCTGGTGAACGATTGATTGAAGGTGAAGGTCGTGTGAACTAACCCTCCACCGTTACCCTGAACTACAATGCCCTGAAATCCGAAAGAAAAAATATGAGCAGAGTGCACATTGGAAAGATCCACGCTCAGCGTCCCATCGTTAAACGCGGTTACAGTTTGAGAGGCCTGTCCCAGCCCAGCGTAGTTAGCAATGTTCACGGTTGGGAAAAACGGCGAGATCGCGTCAAGCACTCCCGGCAATCCGACGGTGGACGATTTGAAAGGATAGCCCTGGCTCACATTGTCTTCGGTAAACCGGTTCAATCCCACGTTCACGCTTCCATTGAGAGTTGGGCTTAGTACCTGATTGTAGCCAAACACAACGCTATACCGGTTATTCGGGTTAACTTGTCCGGGGCCTGCCGGGTCCGAGGCTCCGTAAAGGGGTGCGCTTGCTACTTTTGCTTCCCACTTTCTTGAATACCGCCCGTAGAGTCGAGCCGTATCCGACAAGTTATGATCAACGCGAATATCCATCTCTTCTGAGGTGGTCGGCACGGCAACATTGCCGTAAAAGTTATTTGAAGAATTGGTGTTCGTCGGCGCCGGGAAATAAGACACCATGGCTTTGGCGACTGGGTCCATCAGGCTGGCGAGATTGTTGTTTGCAATTGGGTCGCGAATCTGGACCGTTGAGCCGGCTGGGATCGTCACCCCGGTTGAGGTTGTAGTAGAGCAAGTAGAAACCATTTGCCGCGTAGTGAACGGGTTATACACCTGCCCTGCATAAACTGGGCGGCAAAGTGCATCCGTCCCTGCTGCGCCACTCAGCTGCGCACCCAGCAGAGAAGATAGATCGCCAGTCTTGAACGCGGGAATGGGCGTTTCGGCCTTCATCGTCGATGAGGAATCCAGGCGCAACCCTTCATAGGCTCCAAAGATAAAAGTCCGCTCCCGTTGTTTATAGATTCCCGGGATGTACAGTGGCCCGCCGGCTGTTGCGCCAAATTGGTTCATGCGCGTTGAAGGCCTGGCAGTTGGCTTTGACGTACCGTTGTCCTTGTTAAAGTAATAGTTCGCGTCCAGTGCGTAGTTCCGGAAGAACTCAAAGAGGTCGCCATGGAATCTGTCGGTGCCGCTCTTGGTAATCACGGTAACTGCGTTTCCGTCGGTCAGCCCATACTGTGCAGTGAACGAGTTTGTCTGAATCTTGAATTCCTGCACGGCATCGACAGACGGAACATACATCTCGCCGTTATAGGCGATGATGCCATTCCAAGTGCCATCCAACAGGAAGCCCGTCTGGCCCATGAATTGGCCGCCGAAATTCATCAGCGACAGATCCTGGTCGGCTGTGTCGGTGCCACCGCCACCTACTCCTTGTCCCAACCACCTGTTCGATGAGTCCAGAAAAAGAAACGCAGTGGCGCCGCGAAAGTTCAGCGGCAAGTCTACCATTTGCTTCTCCGATACCTCTGACCCCAGGTTGGCGTTATCCGTGCTGAGCAGCGGCGTTTCTCCGGAGACCACAACCTGCTCTGACACGCTTCCAACAGAAAGAACCGCATTCAGTTGAGCGTCCTGACCAACCTCGAGGCCAATCCCTCCCTGCTCGTATGTCTTGAAACCCGCGGCTACAACCTTCAAACTGTAGACCGCCGGCGGCAGCAGGCTGAACGAAAAGGCCCCCGTTGAATTCGTCGTAAAGGTCCTGGTAATGCCCCGCTCCTGACTCGTAAACGTGACCGTTGCGGATGCGACTCTGCTGCCTTGTGGGTCGCTGATGATTCCGGAAACTGAAGCGGTCGACGCCACGGTCTGCCCCAACAGAGTCGAATAGCCAGTGACGAAGAACAGCACTGCGAAAGCGATCAACAGTGCCAGGCGTCCAGCGAATGGGGAAGATGGGAGTCGAAACATTGTGGTGCCTCCTGAATCGTCTTTGGGCTTTCAATCGGGCGCTTCCGCGCCGTGAAGCCATACATTCTTGAAACCGGCTGTAATGCGTGCCCTTCCCGGGACCAGCCCGGGATTCGCATGGTTCTCATCGGCGTTGCGTCGGTTTTGGGGATAACTGCAATTTCAGTTGAATGCAGCATAGTCCCGTAATTTTGTACAGGTCAAGCGCATTCCATGGTAAATTCGCATGATTCTTTGTTGAAAAACTACGAGCCACGATCCAGAGTTGCCTTGAACCCGTCCAGCGGCTCCAATGCCCGGGATTCAGCGAACAACAATGCGCAAGTGCCTGCAGGTCTTCAACTGTCCAGTATTCTCCGGCATCTTGCATAGCATTGATCCCGGCGATCATGAGCCGCTCATCCTTCCACCTAGCCAGAATGGGAGGCGGAGCGGACATCTGTCGTACGGAATTTCTGCCAAACCTATGCATGCGCTCCATCAAACAACTCCCGTCGTGAGACCAAATCTCAATGCGACCATCGGCAATACCATGGTTCTTATTGACATTCCAGTAAAAATACAATTAAATGTTTCTGATGAAGACCACGAAATCGGATAAGACTGAAGAAGGCTTCTCCCTTTCGCTTTCAAACAAAGCGTATTTTCAAATTCGCGAGCGCATCCTTCGTGGCGAGTTAAAGCCAGGTGAGGTGCTGTCTGCGCGGCGCCTTGCAACGGAATTCAAAATGAGCCTTCTTCCTGTTGCGCAAGCGATGCGGCAATTGGAAAGCGACAAGCTGGTTGAGAGCCGTCCTCGGGCTGGAACACGCATCCGCATCCCTCAGCCCGAAGAGGTGCGCGGGCGTTGCGTGGTGCGCGAAGCGCTCGAGGCGCAATCTGCGCGCCTCTGCTGTGTGCAGGCCACAATGAAGGAACGCATGGAATTGATGCGCCTCGCCAAGCAGCTCGATACTCTCTACGACCGCTTCGGACGCGACCATGATGCGGATTTGCAGTATGTGGTTCACACGCTCCATTTTGAACTGCACATGCGCATCGCCGAGTATGCGCGGTGCCCCGAATTGAAAGAAGTAATCGAGACAAACCAGGTTCTGATTTACAACTGGTTCTTTGATCTTGCCGCGAACCGCCGCCAGCTTCCATCCGGCTTTCATGTCCGGCTGCTGCAGGCTGTAACCGGCTCGGATCCTCTGGCAGCCGACGAAGCAATGCGCGCCCACGTGCAATACGGAGTCGTGGAGGCGCTTGAGCAGATTGTTCCCCTAACTGCGAACGACTGGCGGCTCCGGCGCGCCTAGACACATGGCCCGCAGGCAGACCGGTCAGAGTCGTTTTGCTTTGCGCCGATAGGTCAGATCTGCTTCGCATCAACGATTCCCCCGAAGAGCTGTCTAGACAGCAGTCAATCCGCCGTCGCACGCATAAATGCCGCCCGTGCAGTAGGCAGATTCGTCTGACGCAAGAAACACCGCGAGCCCCTCAATATCTTTCGGAGTACCGAGCCTGCCCAAAGGGATTGCCTCTCGATACTTCTCACGGAGTGTCTGGTCGTCGAACAGATGGTCGTTCATCGGCGTATCCATTGTCCCGGGCACGATCGAATTCACTCGAATGTTGTGCCGCGCGTGAGCCGCCGCCATCACACGCGTCAGTCCGATCACACCGGCCTTGCTGGTGCTGTATGCGGTAAGGTTCGGCGCGCAACCATTCAGTCCCGTCGGAGATCCCACGTTCACAATCGATCCCCCTCCCTGCTTCATCATGGGCGGAACCGCGTACTTCGAACAGAGAAACGGTCCGCGCAGATTCGTTCCCATGATGTAGTCCCAGGTTTCTACGCTCAGGTCCTGCACTTGTGAATCGAGTTCGTACGATAGGATAGCCGCATTGTTGTACAAAATATCCACCCGCTTGTAACGATCCAGCGTGAGGTCAAAAAGACTTCTCACGGAACCTTCCTCCGATATATCCGTTTTCACAAAAATTCCTGCCCGGCCGGTCTCGCTCAATCGTTTGCTCAGCGCGATTCCTTCGGTCTCATTCCTGTCTGCAGCGATTACAACCGCGCCTTCGCGCGCAAACCGGAGAGCCACCGCAAGACCCAAACCGCTCGCAGCTCCAGTCACAATTGCGATTCTTCCTGAGAGTTCCATCCGCCTCCTCGATTCGTCCAACTCTTGATTGCCGGGTTCAGAGTGTTACCCGCCAGTGAGGAAGACTATCGTGAAGTTCGAATGATGCCGACTTCGACCGGCGCCTGTCTCTTGCGATTTTGCAAACTTTTGTTGGAGCAATATGATTTGCAAATCCGCACGGCCGACCGGAGTTTCTCAAGATTCATTCGTGGATTTCTTATAGGCAGCCTCGGGAATGCGTGAAACTATGGTGCAATCGAGATCATCAGCCCACCCCTTTGGGGCCGGTCTCGAGATTCCTCTCACACTTTTCGCAAACGGAATTCCCGCCGGAATTCGATTGCTCGCAGCCCGCGGAGATTCGGGCGGTATGGAGAAGCAAATGATTTTTGCTGGAGATCTGCGCGCGCCAGAGGGCCCCGTAGCTTTGCCCGACGGCTCTTGGCTGATTGTCGAGGGTGGTGCAGATCGCGGTTGTGTCACGCGCCTGAGTCGGGATGGCCGAGCCCGATCGGTGATTCGAAAGACCGGGCGTCCAAATGGCCTGGCCATCGATCATGGTGGGGCGATATGGGTAGCCGAGTCAAAGGTTCCTTCGCTCCTTAAGCTCACCATGGAAGGCGATTGCGAAGTCGCCGCGACTGAATGCAGCGGACAATCGTTTCTCTTCCCCAACGACCTTTGCTTCGGCCCCGACGGTGCCCTCTATCTCACGGACTCAGGCGTACTCATTGACGACTTTGCACCTAACAACGAGGTCCGGAGAGATTACATGAATGTGGATTACGACGGAAGGGTCTATCGCGTCGATCCTCAGTCGGGTTCCGTCGGGAAAATTGATTCGGGATTGCGATTCGCGAATGGTATTGCCTTTGGCCTCGACGGACTGCTATATGTGAACGAAACGCTGACGGGAAATATCTACCGCTATGGCTGGCGGGACGGAATCATCTCGGGCTCTCGGGAATTATTCGGCAACGTAATCCGCGCGGACGCGCCGCCCGGATGGAAGGGGCCCGACGGAATGGCGTTTGACGAGAACGGCCTGCTCTACGTCGCCGTCTTTGGACAAGGTGACATTAGCGTCCTGGGTCTAGACGGCGAAGTGGTCAAGCGCATCCCCACCAGTGGCCTGCTGCCCACAAACGTCGCTTTCGCTCTTCCCCGGAATCATCGGATCCATGTCACAGAATACTTACACGGACAAATGGAGACATTCTCCGTAGACTGCGACGGGCTGTTTCTTTGGGATGGCCGAACGCAAGATGGACTGAACGGAGCCGTATGAGCGCATCTGCAGTCCGAGATTCCGCCATCGCCGATCGACCCCGCTTTCGGCGTGTCCTGTCGCTGTGGGATCTGATTTTTTATGGAATCGTTGCAGTCACTCCGAGCGCACCCGCTACAGTCTTCGGATTGGCTGAAGTCAAGTCCGGCGGCTACGTCGTTGTCACGATTCTGGCCGCAATGGTCGCCATGGTTCTCACCGCAATCAGCTACGGAAGAATGGCTGCCCTTTATCCTTCGGCGGGGTCCGCCTATTCCTATGTGAGTCGCGGTGTCCATCCCATCCTTGGGTTCTTTACCGGGTGGGCCATGCTGCTCGATTACCTCCTCATCCCGCTCTTCTGCGTCATTTATGGAACGTTGTCCCTACAGCGTTTCGTACCGTTCCTTCCATTCGCCGTTGGCACTCTTCTCTTCGCCGGCGGAATCACGCTGCTCAATCTCAAAGGCATTCGTTCCACGGCGCATGCGAACGAAGCTCTCCTGCTCTTCATGTTTTTCATCCTCGGTTGCTTCATCGTGCTGGCCATAAAGTATCTGGTCATCCGTCAGGGCGTCGCCGGCTTGTTCTCCACAGCGCCGTTCTACAACCCCGGCACATTCAAAGTGCGCTCAATAGCGTCGGCAACCTCGTTCGCGGCTCTCACCTATCTTGGATTCGACGCTGTAACTACTCTCGCGGAAGACGTGAAAAATCCGCGCAGAAACGTGTTGCTTGCCGCTGTCTCCGTTTGCCTGTTTACCGGCCTCTTCGGCGGCCTTATCGTCTATCTTGCGCATCTGGCGTGGCCGGACTATCGCACTTACACAAATGTCGACACCGCATTTATCGATGTCACAGGACGCATCGGCGGAGTTATGCTCTTGAAGGCCATGGCATTCATGTTGGTAGTCGCCAACATCGGGGCAGGCCTGACTGGCCAGGTCGGGGCAGCCAGGCTCATGTTTGGAATGGGCCGCGAGAACGTAATTCCCCGCCGAATTTTTGCCCACCTCCACCCCGTGCGCAATACGCCCGATTTCAATATCGTCCTGCTTGGCCTTCTCGCCTTTGTCGGTGCTCAATTCATGAGCTATGAGCTTACCGCGGAGCTTCTCAATTTCGGCGCCTTTCTCGGATTCATGGGAGTGAACCTCGCCGCGATCTGGAAGCTCTGGATTCGCTCTTCGGACCGGCGCGCAAAAAACCTGCTCCTCGATCTTGTCCTTCCAGCGCTAGGATTCCTCTTTTGCGCCATAATTTGGATCGGCCTTGGAAGCCCCGCAAAAATCGCCGGGGCGCTTTGGCTGTTAGTCGGCTTGGTTGTCTTGGCAACACATTCGCGCTGGTTCCGCGAACCCATGATCATGTCGGACCCATCAACTTACGAATAAGCGGAGAAGTCTGCGTTGAACATAGAGCAGATCCCAACGCCTGCTTTGCTGGTCGATCTCGACGCCATGGAGTCCAATCTCCAGAAGATGGCCGGCTTCTTTGCGGACAAGCGTTGCAAATTGCGCCCCCACTTCAAGAACCACAAAGCACCTTTGCTCGCATGGAAGCAACTTCGTGCCGGCGCCATTGGCATTACTTGCGCCACTCTGCGAGAAGCGGAGATTCTGGTCCATCATGGCGTAGAAAATATCTTGATCGCCAATGAAATTGCGGGTGATGCCAAGTCTGAGTGGCTGGCAGAGCTTTCAAAGTCTGCCACCGTCATTGTGGCCATCGACAATTTCAAGAGTGCGACAGATCTCGCCAGGGCCCAGCGCAACTGCCGGTCGCAAATTGAAATTGTTGTGGACATCGACATCGGCCTCGGAAGATGCGGGGTCGCCCCCGGCGAAGCGGCGCTCCAACTGGCCAAATGCGCTGTTGGCGAAGGACTCAAGGTTCGCGGCGTGATGGGATACGACGGGCACCTTCAGGTGATGCCGTCGAGTCCCGCTCGCGACGAACTAGCGCGTGCAGGAAGCAAATCCCTGGTTGATTCGGCCGCCCTCATCGAAGCCGCGGGAATTCCGATCGCAATTGTTTCCACGGGAGGAACAGGCACTCATGCAGTCTCCGGGGAATACTCGGGAATCACGGAAATTCAGGCCGGCTCTTACCTTCTGATGGATACAATTTATATCAACCGGGGTGCTTCCTTCCTTCGCTCACTTACGGTTCTCGCCACAGTCATAAGTACCAGGGGTCAAGGTCAAGCGGTAATTGACTGTGGCGTAAAAGCTATCAGCGGAGAGCGTGGACTTCCCGAAGTCAAGGATATGCCCGGCGTATCTCTCAGGGCCTTGCATGCCGAGCACGGCCTGCTTGAGTTTGACGCTCAATCGCAAGTTTCACTCGAGGTCGGTCAGAAAATTGAATTGTGGGTCCTTTACAGCGATGCAACAGTAAATCTTCATTCCGCGATGTATGGAGTTCGTCATGGCAAACTCGAAGAAGCCTTCCGCATTGAACACTGATGACCGGAAGTACAATCCATCCACCACTGTGCGTCGCTCTCATTCACGAGTGAAATCTCTCCACGCCCACGTTTCCAAGATGCCGTGCAAGGATCACTTCAGTCTCGTAGAACCCCAAATCAACGCGGAAGGCATCCACAAATGGCCCTTCGATGAAACGTGTCCGGTCGATGTTCTGTTCCTCACCGGATATGGCGGCCAGAATGTGCGGATGAACCGCCACGGCTATTTCGAAGTTCTCTATCTGTGCTCAGGAACAGCCGAGTGCCGTATACAGGACAGGGTTCTGCCCATCAATGAAGGCGACCTGGTTGTCATCGGCAGTACTTTATATCACCGCATTGAGTGCCACTCTTCGGCCCCGGCCACTATCGCGGCTCTCTTCTTCGAGCCCGACCTTATTCGTTGCGACGGCAGCAGCGATAGCACGGAATACCTGACTCCCTTCCTCCTGCAGGATTCGGAATTCCCTCACATCGTGCCCGCCGGGACAGGCATCCCAAGACAGGTCCTGGACATGATGTTGCGTATCCGCACCGAACTTCCGGCTTCATCGACCAGGGCTCGCCTGGCGGTCAGAACCTACTTGAAGATGCTTCTTCTCTTGCTGGTCAATCAGTATGCGCCCTATGCCGGCACCGTTGAAATCTTCCAGCGCCAACAGCGCGCCCTCGACAAGCTTCGCCCGCTCTTCCGCTATCTCGGGGAGAATTGCGAAGAAGCAATCCAGGTTCAGAAAGCCGCTCGTATCTGCGCAATGAGCGAATCCCACTTCATGAGCTTCTTCAAACAGGTCACCGGTTCATCATTCATGAAATATCTCAACCATTACCGCGTGGCTCGCGCTCAATCGCTGCTCACCAGTTCCGACGAGTCTTTGGCAAGCATTAGCCAGAAAGTCGGTTTTTGCGATCAGAGTTACTTTGGAATTGTCTTTCGCAAACTTGTCGGCACCACTCCTGCTATCTACCGTCGACGCTTCCGGAATGAGAATCACGCAGTTCCTGAGCAGACCCAACATGTGCTCCCTGTGCTGGAAGGAAGATTCTCAATGCCGACCGACCCGCGGAAGAGTGCTTAGTCTCCCACGATGATGCATGAGTTATCGGCTTGTTTGCTTCATCAGCGCGTACTATCCCTAAGTGGTGGCCCATGCCCTGAAAAGCTCACCAACGCCACCAAATGAAGATGTGCCAAAACTCAGAGCTGGGACTTTATGGCCGGAGCCTTCCAAAAGTCTATATTCCATGAATCGATCGTTTCGCTGAAGCGACCGAACATACTATAAGAAAGCCACGATTGATTTTTGAAATCTTCCTTTTCCCGCAAATGCCCGACGCAGGACAAAGAAGCAGCACGCCTGTCCCTCTGTCAGCAATCCTAGCGAAACAGCAAAGGCGCAAAGCTCACCAGATTGCGCCGCCATACCATCCACGTATGCTGACCAGGCGTTTCGACATCGGCGTGAGCAATGCCTTTCGAGGCCAGCCACTTGCGAAAATCACGATTCACGCCAATTAATCCGTCGTCCGTTCCGCAGGCCACCCAGAGTAAATGCAGCTTCGAGTTTGCGGCAGCATCCAGTCCCGGGAAATCCTCATCGAGATCCTTCCTGAGTCCCCCAGAACTGAACGCACCAACCCATGAGAACTGGTCGAGGTGGTTCAGTCCCGTAAGCAGCGACTCAGCCCCGCCCATTGAGAGCCCCGCGATTGCGCGTGAGTCGCGGTCTTTCTTCACGCGGTAGTCGTGCTCCACCTGGGGAATTACCCCGGTGAGCAATGCTTCTGTGAACTTATTGAAGCTCGCTTCCCGCATTGAATCATTCCAGTAAAACTTGGGACCGTTCGCAATCATCTCAGGCCCTCCATATCCATTCGGCATCACAACAATCATTGGCTTGGCCTTGCCATCGCCGATCAGATGATCAAAAATACGATTGGCAAATGCAACTTCGGTCCAGCTGCTTGGCTCCTGGCCAAATCCGTGGAGAAGATACAACACCGGGTATTCCTTTTCTTCTTGAGAATCGTATTCCGGAGGCGTGTAAACATAGAACTCTTGTTCATCGCCAGTAACTTCCGACTTGTAAGTGTGATGACTTACAACTCCATGCGGTCCATCACCAATTTCCCATGGCAGGGTCGCTGGCCCCGGTATATGCACCATGTTTTCCGTTTGCAGCAAATTCGGAAGGATAAGTGGATTGTGCGGGTCAATAACTGGAATATCCGCATTCCGAAAGAGATAACCATAGTAGTCCGGCTGCAGAGGCGCAGTAGTGATACTCCAGACGCCAGCATCATCCCTCTGCATGATCGTCGGGTTGGTCCCTTCCAATTCGAGAGAAACCTCCATTGAATATGGGTCAAGGTAGCGAAAGGTCACCGTGCCGTCAGGATGTACTTCGGGCGAGATAAGTCTATCGGGAACAGGCGGCAATTCTTTACTCGCCGGCTCTCGCACCGTTGCAGACCATTTTCCCGACGGCCTGTGCCCATTCCAATGCCCCGGCCACGACCAGGTTCCAATCCCAGTGATGCGATTGTCATTAAGGGTTCCCGTATAGATTGCTGTAAGACCATTTGAAATGCTGTTCGGCTTTTCGGTGCGAAAAATAACGATGCCGTCCGCGTCGAATTTCTTTATGACTAGCTTTTCATCGGCTCCGTTGCGGCAATGCCCCTCACCCTCCGTTCCATGGAACTCCCAGGCACACCCCCCCTCGCGGCCCAATGCGCACTGATTCGCCTCACACTCCGTCAGTGACGTCGGAATTGGAAGTGTGGGCGCTGGGGCCGGCCCCCGCACAATGTCCTCCACTGAAGCCCACCATTTGCCGGTCGGGTGAGTATCGTTCCAATGGCCGCTCCATGACCAGACGACTGTACCATCGATGCGACTGCCCTTCAATGTCCCGGTATACACCGCCGTCATACCAAACGAAGTACTCATCGGAAGGTCGATGCGGTGGATCACAACGCCGCCATCGTCAAAGCGTTCCAGAACAATCTCCGCAGTTGCGCCGTCGCTCCAGTGAGCGTTCCCCAGGTACCCATGAAACGTCCACGTTCCGTGCGTCTCGCTTTTGGCAACGCATTGCTCTCCCTGGCATTCCGTTTCTGTGATCGCGGAAGGAAATTTATCCACCGCGCCCTGTGACGGAGGAGCAGTCTGCGCAAAGACAGCCGCGCAAGCTACGAATGGAAGTGCAATGAATGCTGAAGCAGACCTCATATCGAATCCTTGCCGGCAGCCGTTGCCAAAAAACCACTCGCGAGAACGGGCCGTACCTGGGGACGAACGCATGAATCCATCGCCGATAGTAGAGCAGCAATGCCTCACGCAGATAGAAGATTCTCATGAATCTTTCTTGAGAATCTATTGCGTCTCAGACAATTCGCGGCAAGATTCGCATGGTTGGACCTCCTGGCTGAACCTCGGAGTGAAACCGGAATGAGCGTTCCCTTGGGCATCCGCGTGCCTGAGGCGCCGAAGCGGGTTTCGAGATAGCAGCCATCTGCCGAGGAGAGATTTTGCAGCGTTGGCGTTGCACTTTGGAGGGCGCCGTTCCTTGTCCGACAATGGTTAGAGTCCTCCGGGGATCTGTGAAGGCCGAGAGCCACACTGACCACGGGCCGGCAAGGCATCGACGCCACCGTGGATGGCGGAGTTCGCGGCCATTGACGCCTTAATCAGATCAGGGGCCGTGCCGATCGAGGAGTTTCAAGGATGCGTTGGGTGTTCGCCGTAGAACTTCCAACTGGTCTTGAAGTCGCGCGTCAATTTCCGGCTCTCAATGTCGGCCCGGAGTAACTCGATCGGCATCGAGTTCTCATGGAGGATCGCGTCGTGGAATTCACGGTCGGACATTTTCTTCGAGTCCACCAACTCAGCGTGTAAAGCACGAAACTGCAGCGCCCCGAGCAGGTAAGCGCTCTGATAGAGCGGTCCCACGGAGCCGTCGAAAGATCGCCGCACTTCAGCGGTGGCATTGTCAGGCTCAAAGCCGACATTGTCGATCAGATACTGCACGCACTGCTGAGGTGTCCATCTTCCGAGGTGAAAGTTCATGGTAAAGATGATTCGTGCGGAACGATGCATGCGCCAGACCAGAGCACCTACCCGTTCCTCGGGTGTCCGATCGAAGCCCTTGTCCCAGAAAAGCATTTCCCACCAGAGTGCGTTGCCTTCGCTCCAGAACGGCGTGTCGAATGCGCGCCTGTATGGCCGGTATCGAGCAGACATGTAGAACTGCAGAAAATGGCCAGGAATCATCTCGTGAAAGGCGGTAGCGCGCGCAAAGGGAATGTTATTTCCACGCATGCTCATCTCGCGCTGCTCGAAGGTCATGGTGTCGGTAGGATAAGAGACGCTGATCTCATTGCCTCCGGTGAAGAACGGGTTCACGAGTTGGCGATCCGGCGTCATCATGATCATGCGCCAGGTTTCATCGGCCAGTGGAGGAACCGTGACCAGTTGATTGTTCTTGGCGAAATCGCTGCCTTCGACAACCAGCTTGCGGATCAACTCAGGCTGCTCGCCGGGAGGAACATGCATCTGCTTGACCTTCTCGACGGCGCCGTGCCATTGGTCGCCGAAGCCCAACTCGCGCGAGGCTTTCAGCATTTCGCGCATGCACCAGTCGTACTCGGTCTGGGCAATTGCAATCAGTTCCTCGGGTGTATAGGGGATCATGTCGTCGGCGAGTTCATTCATCAACGCGTCGCGGCCAACCGGATCGCCGATGATCGTGGTCTTATCGTCGGGCGCTATGCCGATCAACTTCTCTTTGAGAAAATCGACGTAGCTCGTCAGCGCCTTGTGGGCGTCCTTGTAGGGCTCATCGACCCACCATGTGAAGTCCGGATCGTAGCCGTTGTACTGCTTAAACCAGTCTTCGAGATTTCTACTGAGCTGCTCGGTGGCGACGACGGCGCGGTTGACGACAACGGGATTGATTTTTGCTTTTCGGCCGGCATCGCCTGTCTCCGGCTGGTGCGATGTTGGCTCGAGTTGCAGGCGAGCGGCAGTCATCTGCTTCACCATTTCGTTTAGCGCGGCGGCGTCTTTCTCGGCATCTGGCCGCTCCATCAGGCGCTTGCTTTCCATCAGATTCTCAATTGTCTTCGCGAATGGCAGCAGCGGCTCCATCTCTTCAACTTGCTTTCTCTCAATCGCCAATTGATGGAGATTGGCGGACAGGCGATTGTTAAGCAGCAGGTAATCGACTTGATCTTCCGGCGAGAGTGCATCGAAGTTCATGGCCGCCAACATCGCCCGCTCCCCGGTATAGAACCTTTCCATGCGCTCCATCCGCGCCGGCGAGATGGTGACAAAGTATGTGCGGTCCAGAGCCTTGGCGTCAGCAGTGAATTGTTGAATGATGCCCGGCAACTTGGGCTCTGAAGGCTGAGCCGCAGCGTCGCTGACGGTGCCCGCTCCGCAGAAAGTGCCAGTCGCTATCATCAAGGCGCAAAGTGTGTAACCCGTTCGTGTCCATATCCACATCGATTTTTCTCCGGATGAATGAAGGCACTTGCCCGCAGACCGCAGGCCGCTGCTTCCCCTCGTGAATTGTCCCTCGTGCAATGAGGTGACGGCGCACGCTGCGTTGGTTTGTATACTATATTGAATTCGTTGGTTCCGATACTCGCGCGACGGAGGAGCCATCATTGCCTGACCAGGCAACGGCGGCATTCCGATGCAAATAGGCAGCGCAGGATTTGCGGGTGGGGGTCGAAGCCGCTGATCCGTCTATTGACGAGAGAACCTTGCAGGGAGAGCCCGCAGATGATCATCGGCGAGGAACCGCAACGAGAAGAGACGACCGCGCGCGCATTTCGCTGTGGGCTGGGGCTCTTCGATTCCGTCATGATGGTGGTCGGCGTGATGATCGGGTCGGGAATCTTCATCGTCTCAGCCGAGATGTCGCGCCAAATTGGCTGTGCGGGATGGTTGCTCGCCGCCTGGGCGGTGACCGGCGTTCTTACGTTGAGCGGGGCCCTGACCTACGGCGAATTGGCAGCGATGATGCCGCAGGCAGGCGGCATGTACATCTACTTGCGTGAAGCCTTTTCGCCGCTGTGGGGGTTTCTGTACGGGTGGACGTTGTGGACCGTGATTCAGACCGGGACAATCGCCGCGGTGTCGATTGCGTTTGCGCGGTTCGCCGGCGTGCTGGCGCCCTCGATCTCCGAGTCGCATTACCTTGTTGCGCCGCTGCATATTTCGAGCAGATATGCGGTGTCGCTCTCGACTGCGCAAGTCTTGGCAATTGGAGTGATCGTGCTGCTGACCCTGACAAACAGTTGCGGATTGGACTACGGCAAGCTTGTTCAAAACACCTTCACAGTGGCGAAGATGGGAGCGCTGGCGGCATTGATTGTTCTGGGATTGACGGTGGGCGCCAATTCGGCGGCGATCCATGCGAATTTTGACCACGCCTGGACCGCGCAGCCCTCGGTTTCGCTCGCGGCAGGCCTGACGGCGATGACCGCGTCCGGACTATTCGTGGCCATCTGCATTTCGCAGACAGGCTCATTGTTCTCCGCCGATTCGTGGCACGACATCACATTTGTAGCTTCCGAAGTGAAGAACCCGCGCCGCAACCTTCCGCTTGCGCTCGCGATCGGCACCTCGTTGGTAATTCTCCTCTACATGCTTGCGAATGTTGCTTACCTTGTGACGCTGCCGATGGCGACGATGCAGCATGTCGCCGACGATCGCATCGCTACGGCATTGTTGCGCGTTGTCTTCCCGCGTTTCGGGGCGGGCTTGATGGCAGCCGCCATTATGGTGTCGGCTTTTGGAACAGTGAACGCACTTACGCTGTCGGGTGCGCGAGCTTCGTATGCAATGGCGAAGGATGGAATGTTTTTCCGCATTGCGCAGCGGCTGAATACGGCGCGCGTCCCTGGCTGGGCCCTGCTGCTCCAAGGTTGTTGGTCGGTGCTGCTGGTGTTGCCGCGCACCTTTGATCCCGTTACCGGGCGCTACGGCAATCTTTACAGCAACCTGCTGGACTACGTAATTTCGGCTGCGCTCATGTTTTACATCCTCACCGTTGCAGGTGTATTCCGGCTTCGCAAATTGCGGCCACATGCGGAACGGCCTTATCGGACGTGGGGGTATCCGGTGGTGCCTGCACTTTATATTCTCGGTGCCTCAAGCATTCTGGCGGTGCTGTTTCTGTATCGCCCAACGACGACATGGCCTGGGTTGGGAATCGTGGTGCTTGGCGTCCCGGTGTACTTCCTGCTTCGCAGGCGGAAGAACAGGAAAGAGGTGCGATGAACCAGGGTGTTGCAATGACGGTGAACGGGAGGGCGGTGCGGGTGGCCGAGGGTACCAGTGTTGCCGCGGCCATGATCATGGCCAACGAGCCGTGCCGGCTTTCAACGCGCGGAGAACCGCGCTTTCCCTTATGCGGAATGGGCATCTGCATGGAATGCCGGGCAACGGTAAACGGCGTGCCTCACCGGCGCACGTGTCAGGTGGTTTGTTCTCCGGGCATGGAGGTTGTTACCGAGTGAGCGAGCGCTTCGATGTGGTGGTGGTGGGAGCCGGCCCGGCGGGCATTGCGGCAGCGGTAGTGGCTGCGGAGGCCGGCAGCCGGGTTTGCCTGCTGGACGATAACGCTGCGCCGGGAGGCCAGATCTGGAGGGGAATTCGCGCGGAAGCCGCAGAGGAATATCCTCACGGAGGCGAGTTTCTAAGTTGGGCAAGCAGGCTGCGGAAAACCAACTGCGCGGTTCGGCATTCAGCGCAGGCGATTGACTGCCCGCGAGCCGGCGTTTTGCGTTTCGAACTCGATGACGAGGGGTGCGACATGGAGTTTGAACGGCTGATTTTGGCCACCGGGGCGCGTGAACGCTTTTTGCCCTTTCCCGGCTGGACGCTGCCTGGAGTGATGGGTGCGGGCGGACTGCAGGCCATGGTCAAGGCGGGGCTCAACCCTCAAGGCAAACGCATCGTGGTGGCCGGCAGCGGACCGTTGTTGCTCGCGGTCGCAGCCGGGCTTGCCGGCGCGGGCGCCAGAGTTGAAAACATCCTTGAGCAAGCCCCTCTTGGGCGGCTTGCATCCTTCGGACTCGCGTTGCTCGGCCAGCCAGGCAAACTCGTCGAGGGCCTGCGCTACCGGCTCAAGACGCCAGGCGCGGCTTACCGCACCGGCACATGGGTAACGAGGGCCGAAGGCGCGGGTCGGGTCGAATCGGTTACGGTGACCGACGGGCGCAGGGAGTGGAAACATGCGTGCGACTGGTTGGCCTTCGGATTTCATTTGGTTCCCAATCTTGAACTGCCTCGCCTATTTGGCTGCCGCATCGCCGGCGGCTGCGTTGCCGTCGATGTTCTGCAGCAGACGTCGGTGCCGGGAGTAGCTTGCGTTGGTGAGCCAACGGGCATTGGGGGACTGGAAAAGGCGCTGCTGGAAGGTCAGATCGCAGGTTGGGCCGCAGCTGGATTCGAAACCGAAGCGCGCGCATTGGCGCCCCGGCTCAAAAAGCTTCGCCGATTCGCATCGGGGCTGGACCGCGCTTTTGCGCTGCGTTCTGAGCTGCGGGGTTTGGCGGAAGCGGAAACCTCGGTTTGCCGTTGCGAGGACGTGCAGCACGCGGCCTTGAAAGATTGCGGCTCATGGCGCGAGGCAAAGCTGCACACACGCTGCGGCATGGGCGCTTGCCAGGGACGCGTTTGCGGCGCAGCAGTAGAGTTCCTATTCGGCTGGGAGATTTCAAGTGTCCGGCCCCCAATCTTTCCCGCGACGGTTTCTACGCTGGCTGCCGAGGCGGATGCTTCTGAGCCAGTGCGCGGCTGACAGTGATCATCGCCCTCATTCCGGGACGACGGTTGCGATCGTTCTTTGAAGGGGATGCCTCTATGGATTTGCACTCTAGCTCCTCGGCTTTCTGCCTCTCTTCGCGTCTATTCCCGCCCATGCGTTCAGTTTCCGGCCTTGCAGGGATTCTGCTCGCGACTGCTTTGATATCCGCAGGCCTCAGGGCGCAAGTTGGCCCCGCCGATTATGAGCGCGCACTCAACCTCCAGGAGAAGTATAGGAACCTGGTTCTTCACCTGCCTGACCAGGTTGAGTGGATCGACGGAACGGATCGGTTCGTCTATCGCAGGTCAGTCGCCGGCGGACATGAGTTCATCCTCGTCGATGCAGAAAAGCGGACAGAGCAGCCGGCATTTGACCATGCCCGCCTGGCTGCGGAACTGACCAAGGAACTGAGAGAGCCGGTGAAGCCGGATACCCTGCCGCTCGAGCATTTTCGCCTTGTCGACGGCGGCACGGCGCTTGAGTTTATGCGGGAAAAGGAACATTGGCGCTGCGACCTGACGGCCTACACATGCTCCAAGGAGTCCGGAAAGAATGAGTCTGCCGACGATGACGATGGCGGCTATGACTCGACGCCTCGCCCCGTCAACGGTCCCGCTCGTGCCGTTGTTTCCCCCGATGGAAACTGGCTGGCTTTTGTCGAAAACTACAATGTGGCCCTGCGTCCGGCGCACGCCAAGCCCGCGGATGCGGAGAAGCAAACTGTCTTGCTGAGCGAAGACGGCTCGGAAGGCGACTACTACGCGCTGGAAACGCTGGCCTGGTCTCCGGACTCGAAGCATCTGGCCGCTTATCGCGTTCGTCCCGGCTACAAGCGAGAGGTTCATTATGTCGAGTCCTCGCCCGCCGATCAGCTTCAGCCCAAATACTCATCGATGGTCTATCCGAAGGCCGGCGATGTGCTGGCAAATTATCAGCCGGCGCTCTTTGACGTGGCGGCCCGGCGCGAGTTGCCGATCGATAGCGCGTCTATTTCCCAATGCCTATGAGATGACTTCCTTTGTCTGGTGGAAAGACTCCCGTGGATTCACATTCGAGTACAACCAGCGCGGCCATCAGATTTACCGTGTGATTGAGGTGGATGCTGCCAACGGCGAGGCGCGCACGCTGATTGAGGAGGCGAGCGCAACGTTCATCAACTATGAACCGCTTACGCGCAATCAATTCGACCACGGCAAGTACTACCGCCTGGACATGGAGACGGCAAGGAGATTCTTTGGGCTTCGGAACGCGACGGGTGGGAACATCTTTATCTCTTCGATGGGCACACGGGCGCCCTGAAGCGGCAGGTCACGCAAGGCGAGTGGGTAGTGCGCGCCGTCGACCGTGTGGATGAGGCCAACCGCGAAATCTACTTCGAAGCCAGCGGCATGGATACAGGCGAGGATCCCTACTATGTCCACGGCTATAAGATAGGTTTCGACGGGACCGGGCTCACAGTGCTCAGTCCGGCCAACGCCGATCACACACTGAACTACTCGCGAGACGGGAAGTACTTCGTCGATACTTATTCGCGCCTGGACCTGCCCCCTGTTATGGAACTGCATCGCGCCAGCGATGCGAGCCTGGTGATGGACGTCGATTCTGCCAACGATGCGCCGCTGAGAGCGGCCGGATGGCAGCCGGCGGAACCCTTTCACACATCGGGCCGCGACGGCAAGACACAAATCTGGGGCGTGATTCAACGCCCGCTCGACTTCGACTCCAACAAGAAATATCCGGTCATCGAAGACATCTATGCCGGCCCGCAGGGCTCATTTGTGCCCAAAAGCTTTAGCGCGCGTATCGAGCCGCTGACTGCGCTTGGTTTTGTCGTGGTGCAGATCGACGGCATGGGCACCAACAACCGCTCGCGGGCCTTTCACGACGTGGCGTGGCGCAATCTGAAGGACGCCGGGTTTCCGGACCGCATCCTTTGGCACAAGGCTGTCGCGGCGAAATACCGTTGGTACGACATCTCGCGCGTTGGGCATCTTCGGCAACTCGGCGGGCGGTCAAAGCGCAATGGGCGCGCTGTTGTTTCATCCCGAGTTTTACAAGGCTGCGGTGGCAAATTCGGGTTGCCATGACAACCGCATGGACAAGATCTGGTGGAACGAGCAGTGGATGGGCTGGCCGGTGGGGCCATGGTATTCCGAGTCGTCGAACGTGGACAATGCCTGGCGGCTCGAGGGCAAGCTGATGCTGGTAGTTGGGCGAAATGGACAAGAACGTCGATCCGGCCAGCACTTTGCAGGTGGTCGATCGGCTTATCAAGGCCAACAAGGACTTCGAATTGCTTTTCGTGCCAGGCGGCGGCCACGGTGCCGGGGGGCGTTACGGCGCAGCGGAAGATGATGGATTTCTTCGTGCGCAATTTGCTCGGTGAACCGCCGCCGGACTGGAACCGGCTGCCGAGCCGCGCGGAGAACGATTCTTCTAAGTGACTAATAATAAATTGGATATAGGGACTTTCAGACCGTCGAATCCGGTCAGCTTTGCGCACAAGCCGAGGGGGCAAAACCGTCCGTTCAGAAGCGATTTTAAAAATTCTTTAGAAATATCTTGCAATAAATACAAAAATAAATACATAATTTCATTCCAAGTGCGATACGAGTAAGCGTTTTCTACTGAACGGAAGTCTTCCGGCTGTGCGCTCGCCCGTGTTTTAGCAATTTGCTTGAGTCGCGCGACCGTTGCGCCGGGGAAAGTGCTCCCGGAGTTCACTCAATTCATCGGGTAAAGGCCATCAATGGAGGAGAGAAGATGATGACGCGTAAACTATTCCGGGCCTTGACGCTCTTTGTGGTGCTGGCGGCGCTAGCCGTTACAGTGCCAACTGCATGGGCACAGTCGGGCTCCCAGGGAACCATTGCAGTAACTGTAGTTGACGCGACCGGAGGTGTGGTTCCGGGGACGACACTGAATCTGGTCGATTTGTCCACCAACGATGCGCGTGGCGGAGCCACGCATGAGAATGGCACATATACATTCGTCAATCTCAACGTTGGCAACTACAAACTGACTGCCGAACACGGCGGTTACTCGACCGCTGTGCTTGACCTGGTAGCCGTCCATGCCGCGCTCACCACTGATTTGACCGTGACGCTGAAGGTGGGAGCACAGGCCGAAACAGTGACGGTAAACGCCAGTGAGGCGTCATCGCTGGACGTGACGACAAACAACATCGGGACCGTTGTCGACGTCAAGCAGATTGAAGATTTGCCAATGACCGGGCGCAACCTCACTCAGTTGGCAACCTACACGCCGGGCTACGCCGGCGCGGGCGGAACCGGAGAATGGAACGGCCAACCGCTGATCAGCCAGGGCACCAATATTGACGGTACGCTCGGCTCGTCGAGCCGAATGAAGATCTTCGGCAACGCCGCACCCGCAGTCGCGCCTCGCGTCGAAGACATCGCCGAGATGACGGTCCAGACCGACCAATTGGATCTCGATCAGGGATTTGGCCAGTCGGTCACGCAGTCGAATTTCGTAACCCGCCGCGGGACGAATCAGTTTCACGGCCGCGTCTTCGAGAATTTTCACAACAACGGTCTCAACGCCAATAGCTGGAGCAACAACGCAATTGGGCGGCGCCGGGCCAAGTCCATCTACAACGATTTCGGCGGTTCGGTCGGGGGTCCTGCCTGGAAGGACAAGCTGTTCTTCTACGGCACCTATTCCGAGCGGACGATTCCAGGCGGCTTTACGGCGTCGGACAGCTATCTGACGACGGGCGCGCAGCAGGGCAATTTGACCTACACCGGCACCGACGGAAACTCTCATACCGTCAACGTGCTCAATGTCGCGCACAGCTATCAAAGCACACTGCCATCGACGGTCAACTCCGCGGTTGCCACGCAGTTGCAGGCGATCAATACATCGCTCACTTCGGGGACAAAGTTTACAGGCTCCGATCCCAACATCAACTCGATATCGTGGTACAACGGCAATTCGGAGACCACCTATTACCCATTTGTCCGAGTCGATTACAACGCGACTGCGAAGTTGCGAATGGGCCTTTCCTGGGCTATGACTTACGACTTGCAACCCGGTTCCAACGCCGCGCCCTTTCCTGGATCTGCCTTCAGTGATATGACTGCCGGCAACAAGACGAAGAACTATACCTCTTCGTACTCGGTTGACTGGACGGCTTCGCCGCGGTTGATTAACCAGTTCAAGTTCGGTTTTCTCTATGACGTCAGCTCCTTTGCCTACAATGCCAAGCAACTCTACGCGACGCAGCCGAGCGTGAATTGGGCTGTTGGGTCGTCCGGGCAGTCTTTTCAGTTGCCTGTCACCTCCTACTATCCGGCCTTCAACCTCACAGACACAGTGACGTTCCAGAAGGGAAGTCACAACGTGAAAGCGGGCATCACCGGTTATCACGAGCAGGACCACTACTGGAATCCTCCGTCGGGGTTTCCGACCTACAATCTCGGATTGGCTTCCGGCGATCCGGCTGCCAATGCCTTTACAACCGGTTCCAGCGGCACATTGCCGTATGCGGGCAGCGGTGCGCTCTCCGAGGCGAAGAATCTCTATGCCACCCTCGTTGGCCGAATCTCCGGTGTCGGTGGAACCAATTCCTATAGCCCATCGACCAAAGCCTACTTGAAGCCGGGACAGATCGGCAGCTATGCTCTCGACGAGGTTACTCTTGCATGGGGCTTCTTCGCCCAGGACTCCTACCGCTTATCCCCATCGTTAACGCTCAACTATGGCCTGCGTTGGGACTTCACTGGCCAGAGTACCGACAAGAGCAACGCATACCATAATGCAGATCCCAGTTCCATCTATGGACCCACGGCCATCGGCGATCTCTTTAATCCCGGGTCGTTGAAGGGCAACCCTAATCCCACTCTGGATACCCGGCCAGTTGCTTACGCTCCGTGGCATGTTACCCCGCAGCCCGCTCTGGGGTTTGCATGGAATCCCAAGTTTTCCGACAGCGTGCTGAGCAAGCTGGCAGGCGGCGCCAACACTGTGATTCGCGGCGGATATAGCCTGCGCCGTTTCACCGAGCCTTATCAGTACTACTGGAATAACGTTTCTGACCAGGGAGGCTTCTTCTATCAGTCGTTCGCCCTGAACGCCAACAACTCCGGAACAACGGGCACGTTTGCGCCCGGCTCCCTGTCTTTGGGGGATACGATGCCGGCCTATCTTCTCAATCCAGCAGCATATGTCGCTTCTGAGCCGGAAGCGGATTTCACATTTACAGGAAACTGTACCGGTTGCGGCGATGGCGTGGACGGCATCGATCCCCACATCAAGCAGCCCTACACGCAAACCTGGAACCTTGGTATCCAGCGTCAGTTCGGCTCACGCGTCCTTGAGATTCGCTATGCAGGTAATCGCAACCTCCACCAGTGGATCAACAACAACACCAACGAGGTAAATGTCTTCGAGAATGGCTTCCTAAGCGAGTTCAAGCTTGCCCAGGCCAATCTGAATGCGTACATGACGGCGAATCCGAGTTGTGCCGGCAGCGGCACATGCAGTTTTGCGAACAACGGGCTAGCGGGCCAATCGCCACTGCCGATCATGAGCGCCGCATTCTCGGACGAATCGGCGGGTGGCCCGGGAATTCCGAAGGTAGACTACGCGAACGGCTCGTTCATTAACGATCTTCAGACGGGACAGGTGGGCGACATGCGCCTACCAACTGTCAAGCATTGGAACCACGGCGTACCTCTGCAATCTGGTTGGCTCCAGCTTCAAGCCTTGTGGCACCAATGCCGGCTACACTGGCGGCGCGGGCGCCGGCAAGCCGATCAACTTCTTCCAGGCCAATCCCTACGCTGCCGGACAGCAGACTCAGTACATGACCGGTGGCGGATACTCCAACTACAACTCACTCCAAGTGGACCTGCGGCAGGGACAGTGGAACGGCCTGCAATTCGACGCCAACTATACCTTGAGCCATGGCCTCGGATATGCGGTCAACACCCACGGTCCTGGTGGCGTAACCTGCGGTGGCTACGATGGATGGTGCGCATGGCCTGACACGATCACGCTGCGCAATCCCCACCTTGCTTATGGGCCCTCCCAATACGACGTCCGCCACGTCTTTCACTTTACCGGGACCTACGACCTTCCCTTCGGCAAGGGAAAGGCATTCCTGAGCAACAACAACCTGGCTAGCCGTATGTTGGGCAACTGGACGGTTGGCACGATCGTGACATTCCAGACTGGAACTCCTCAGAAGCTGAGCAGCGGCAATCTAACCTTCAACGACTATGGCGACGGCGGCATTGTCCTGAACGGCGTGACCGTTTCCCAACTGCAGAAGGCCGTCGGTGTGCATCGCATTCCCGGCAAGACCTACGCGCTCCTGATCGATCCAAAGTATCTGCAGAACGCGAACGGAACCGGCACCGCAAACCCCAACTACATCGCGGGCAATACCGCGCCTGGAACTGTGGGCCGCATTGTCAACCTGTACGGTCCGCATTCGTTCTATCAGGATGTCTCACTCTCGAAGGTCTTCCCGATCTTTGAGAACCTCCAGTTCAAGCTTCAGGGAGAGGCGACCAACGCCTGGAATCACCCGGTGTTCGGCAGCACCTCGGGTTCTTTCGGAGGCGCTCCGAGCTACAACGGAGGTGTCGTGCTGAATAATGGCTTCGGCACAAGCGCGGTCACGAACAACCCACGGGTCATCGAGTTCCGCGCCAACATCGAGTTTTGAACAACGACGTTTGACTGTAAATCTCCTGACTGCCGCGTTCCGGCTAACGCAGAGCGCGGCAGGTTTTTTAGGAGAAAAAAATGCCCCGGGATCCTGTCCGGATGAATGCATTATCGAGTGCATCGCGGCTATCACTTTGTCAGGATTGATGCTAGGATACCAGCGAAGAGAACCCAGATTCGGCTTCAACCGGCCTGCTGGATGAAAGTGAAGGCGAATGGCACCTTTGGCAACGAAAGATAAGCAGGGCCTAAAGAAACGCTCTGCCAAGGCAGAGCATGGGACAAGCGTCGATACGGCGTTTCATCGCATTCGCGACTTGATTGTTCACGGCAGGCTGGCGCCGGGAACCTGGATCGTGGAGGGTGATCTCTGCGAACACTTGAATATGAGCCGAACGCCGGTCAGGGGCGCGCTCTACCTGCTGCAGCGTGAAGGTTATGTTATTGAGTACCGCAACTCGAGCAAGTCCCGCATGATTGTTGCGCCGTTGACCAAAGAGGATGCCAGCGAGCTTTATCCGATCATCGGGCGTATTGAAGGCTTGGCAGGACGGCGTGCGGCCGTGCTGCCGCAAAGCGAGCGCGACGAGTTGGCGGGAAAACTGAAACTGGTCAACGAAAAACTGGATCGAATTGCGCGCGAGAAAACCTACAACGGTCCGGATATCTTCGACCTCGACCACGAATTCCATCGCTTGATGGTTGACGCAGGTTCGGGGCCGCGGCTGAGCACGTTGCACCGGGCAATCGAGCCACAGACGGAGCGCTACTGGCGTCTCTATGCGAGTTCGATCATCAATGAGCTACACGTCTCGGTGACCGAGCACGAAGAGATCATCGCCGCTCTGTTGGAGGGAGACCCGGACCGGCTGGAGCGCGCACTCTCTAACAACTGGGTGAACGGCTGCAAGAGACTGGCAAAGGTCATCGAGGTTTTCGGGGAACGTGGCAGTTGGTAGTCTTTGACAGGAGTCACAAGAAATCGTAAGTGGTCAGCGGGCAGCTTTTCGGAAAGTGCCCCCTGTCGAACGAAGTATTCTCAGTGCGGTGCTCACGGGATCGTCGATCTGGGGTAAATAGACCAAATATTGTATACTATATTGTATTCTCAATCAGATCAGATGAGCGATCGTCCGCAAACCGGCGCAGAGAGTCATCGAAGTCCATCGTCCGGAGCGGCGCCGGCTGGCCTTGTCTTCAACATCATGCGTTTCTCTCTTCACGATGGTCCCGGAATTCGAACGACGGTATTTCTCAAAGGTTGTCCTCTGCGCTGTAGCTGGTGTCACAATCCCGAGAGTCAGTCCCGCGAGCCCGAGATCTTCTATTTTGGTGAACGTTGCATTCATTGCGGGGAATGCGTTCTCGCTTGTCCACACAACGCGCTCGAGCTTGACCCGCTGCTCCTCGACCATCCCGAGCAGTGCCTGCGTTGCGGAGAATGCGTAAGCGCGTGCCCCGGCGCCGCGCGCCAACTGGCGGGCCGCTGGATGACGGTGGCCGAAGTGCTGACGGAGTTGTTGAAGGACGAAGTGTTCTACGACGAGTCTGGGGGCGGCGTTACAATCTCGGGCGGCGAACCTCTGCTGCAGGCGAATTTTGTGGAAGAGCTGCTGGCAGCATGCAAGGCCCGGCGGTTGCAGACGGTTCTCGACACCTGTGGATTTGCCAATTCCGAAGTCTTGCGCAGAGTCAGCAAACACGTAGATCTGTTTTTCTTCGATTTGAAAGTGATGGACAGCGAAAAGCACCTGCACCTCACCGGCGTTAAAAATGATTTGATCCTCAAAAACCTGAAGATGCTTGCCGAAAGCGGAAGTGCGATTACGGTGCGGGTTCCAATCCTGCCAGGTGTGAATGACGATAGCGAGAATCTGGACGCATTATCCAGGTACTTATCTCCCCTCGGAATTCGAGATATCGATCTTCTCCCTTATCACGAATTGGGTAACGGCAAATACCCAAGGTTGAATCTGTCCTGCGGCACGGCGGGAGTTGAGCCGCCCACAACGATGGAACTGGAAACGATTGCCGCGCGTCTGAGACGCGACGGATTTCATGTGCGAATTGGAGGCTGATATGAACGAACGAGTGCGTAGACTGAGAGAGGAAACCCTGCAAACCAAGCCTTGGCTCTCCATCGAACGAGCGGCTCTTCTCACCGAGTTTTGCCGGCGTGACAAAACGGCTTCGATTCCCATCCGTCGCGCTCGCGCTTTTCAACACCTGATGGAGAACAAGGAAATATTTATCGGCAAGGAGGAGTTGATTGTCGGCGAGCGCGGCCCAGCGCCCAAGGCTGCTCCCACATTTCCGGAACTCTGCTGTCATAGCCTGAACGATTTTGAGATTCTGAATTCTCGCGAGACGATCTCCTATTCCGTGGACGAAAACGCTCTCCAGGTGCAGAAGAACGAAGTGATCCCGTACTGGAGCGGCCGCTCGATGCGCGATCTGATTTTCGCGGAGATGACTCCGGATTGGAAGAACGCGTACGAGGCCGGCGTCTTCACCGAATTCATGGAACAGCGCGCCCCTGGCCACACTGTGCTGAGCGATGTTATCTATCGCAAAGGTCTTCTGGAGTTAAAGGGCGAGATAGAGCTCGAACGATCGCGCCTGGATTACTTATCCGATCCCGAGGCGTTGGCGAAGAGCGATGAATTGCGCGCCATGGCTATTGCGGCCGACGCGGTGATCCGGTTCGCGGAGCGCCATGCCGAAAAGGCTGAGGAGCTGGCCGGAGCGGAAACCGATCCGATCCGTTGCGCGGAGTTACGAAAGGTCGCAGCGGTGTGCCGCCGCGTGCCTGCGCACTCCCCGCGCAATTTCTGGGAAGCGTTGCAGTCTTATTGGTTCGTACATCTGGGCGTGGTGACGGAACTGAACACCTGGGATTCTTTTTGTCCTGGCCGTTTCGACCAGCATCTTGATCCGTTCTACCGCAAGGACCTGGAAGAGGGCACACTGAGCCGGGACCAGGCCAAAGAACTCCTGGAGTGCCTGTGGGTCAAATTCAATAATCAACCGGCTCCTCCCAAGGTAGGCGTTACCGCCGCGGAAAGTGGTACCTACACAGACTTCGCAAACATCAACAATGGCGGACTGAAGCCCGATGGCTCGGACGGTGTCAACGAGGTCACTTATCTCATTCTGGATGTCATCGACGAGATGCATTTGTTACAACCCTCCTCGAATTTGCAACTGAGCAGGAAGAACCCGGATGCGTTTTTGAGGAGGGGCATGGAAATCGTGCGCGAGGGCTGGGGACAACCCTCGATCTTCAACGCCGACATGGTTGTTAAAGAGCTGATGCGGCAGGGAAAGTCGGTCGAAGAAGCGCGGTGCGGCGGAATATCAGGCTGCGTCGAGACCGGAGCATTCGGCAAGGAGGCATATATCCTTACCGGATACTTCAACTTTCCCAAGGTGTTGGAGATTACTCTGAACAACGGAGTGGATCCCTGCACGGGTAAGAAGATCGGCAAGGAGACCGGAGATCCGCGCGCGTTTTCTTCCTACGAGCAGTTATATGCGGCCTTCCGCGAACAACTGCATTACTTTGTCGATATCAAGGTGCGTGGCAACAATGTGATTGAGCGGCTATATGCGGAGTATATGCCGGCTCCGTTTCTATCCTTGCTGGTCGACGACTGTATCGCAACGGGCAAGGACTACAACAACGGCGGCCCAAAATATAACACGACTTACATTATGGGAGTCGCTCCGGCAAGTTGCGCCGACAGCCTGGCCGCGATAAGACATCATGTCTTCGACCGAAGAGCGGTTTCTATGGACGACCTGCTGGAGGCGCTGGCCCACAACTTCGAGGGCCGCGAAAAATTGCGCCTGTCGCTATGGAACTTGACGCCGAAGTTCGGAAATGACGATGACTGGGCGGATGCTATCTACGTAGATTTGTTTAACGCATTCTTCGATGAGGTGGATGGGCGAAAAAACACCAAGGGCGGATGTTACCGGGTCAATTATCTCTCCACCACCTGCCACGTCTATTTCGGTTCGATGACCGGAGCCACGGCGGATGGACGCCGTGCCGGAGAACCACTCTCGGATGGTATCTCGCCCACCCAGGGCGCGGACCGGAAAGGGCCCACCGCCGTCTTGAAGTCTGCGGCCAAGATCGAACATAGCCGCACAGGGGGAACGCTTCTCAACCAGAAATTCACACCCCATTTGTTGGCGAGCGAAGATGGGCTCGACAAGCTGGCGCACATGGTCCGCTCCTACTTCCGCCTCGGGGGGCATCACATTCAGTTCAATGTGGTCACCTCGGACACGCTTCGCGCGGCGCAGGCGGAGCCGGAGAAGTACCGCGATCTGATCGTCCGCGTGGCAGGGTACAGCGATTATTTCTGTGACTTGACAAGCGCCTTGCAAAACGAGATTATCTTGCGCACCGAGTACGAAGACGTTGCACATTCCGCGCTGACGCCGCCCAAGGCCATGGCGGGGCGCTAGTCAGCAGTCGCGATCGGGACCGCAAGGGGCTAGATGCTGAAAGCCGTGCTGGGTTTGGCGATTCCAGGACGGTTGGATTGTGCGAACGCATATGCGTTCCGGGTGGCGGCCAGTTCTTCTCCGACCACTTCCAGCCGTGGGGCGCGGACGCGGGCCGAGCCGATCCCGGCCTCTTGCTGCACCTGTTTGATGAGCTGAATGAACTTGGGCACCGTATCCATGCGCAGCAGGGGCAGAAACCAGCGGTAGAGTTCGAATGCCTCGTTGGCCTTTCCGTCGCGAGCCAGGTTGAAAAGGTCCACTGATTCGCGAGGAAATGCATTGACCAGCCCTGCGACCCATCCAACGGCCCCGGCTGCGATGCCCTCGACAATCGCATCGTCGACACCGACGCACAGCGCAAGCCGATCGCCAATCAGCGCGCGGATCGCGGAGACACGGCGAATGTCGGTTGAGGATTCTTTAACAGCGGCCAGGTTGGGAACTTCCTCAGCCAATTCCGCAATCTGCTCAGGCAAAAAGTCCGTGCCGTAGGCGACCGGGTTGTTATAGAGAATCCCGGGCAGCGGCGTGGCCTTCAAAATCGCCGTGACGTGCGCTTTGTTCTCGCGCCAGTCGCCTTTATAGACATAGGGCGGCAGAATCATCAGACCTGAGCAGCCCACGGCATGCGCCGCCTTCGCCAGTTCCACGGCCTCGGTTGTCGAGAGCCCGGAGATGGTCCCAACCACCGGTGCCTTGCCGCCCAAAGCCGCAACAACTGTCTTGAGAATGTCGATCTTTTCGTCGAATTTCAACGTCGGCGCCTCGCCCAGCGAACCGAGACAGACGATCCCCGTGCATCCGTTCTCAACGAGCCATTGCGCATGCCGCGCGACAAACTGGTAATCGACGCCAAGATCCTTGTCAAAAGCAGTGGTCATGGCGGGCATTACTCCGCTCCAGTTCATACCGTCTCCTTAATTGACTTTGCTTTTTTGTCTATGTGGGCAAAGCGCCCGGGGGAGTAAGGTTCGGGCGCGATGGCAGGCCTGTCGCCGGTGAATGCGGCCGTCAGCAATTCAGCGGTGGCCAGGGCCGTGGTGATGCCAAGGCCCTCGTGGCCAGTGGCGAGCCACAGCGTCGGATCGTCTGCAACCCTGCCGATCAAAGGCAGCTTGTCGGGCGTAGCAGCGCGAAAGCCGGTCCATACTCGCAATACGCTGAGGGATCCGACGGCCGGAAGGTAGAGTGCCGCGCGGGCCAGCATCGCAGTCAGCATCGCCTGATCGACGCCTGGATCTTCGTTTCCATACTGGCGCGACGAACCGATGAGGATCTGGCCGGTCTTCCGCGGCTGCACGTTGAATGCCACCGAATCGGTGGTCAGCGAATGGGCGCTCTTCAAGATAGCCGAGTTCAACCAGTTGATGGCGAACGAAGCCGGGATAGCGATCGGTGATGACCAGGTGCCCTTTGCGCTTCTTCAACGGCAGGCCAGGCGTGCAGAAAGCCGCCTCTGCCCCGGTCGCATTCAGCAGTCTCGGCGCAAGCAACCGGGTCCCGTCATCAAGTCGCGCTTCGCCGTCGGCCAGATGCGTGACTGCATGGCCCACAAGAAGTTTGGCGCCCAAAGTCTCGGCGCGTCGAGCAAGATGGAGTGCAACCGTTGGCGGATAGACAACTGCGTCCTCAATCACGAGCAATCCGCCAGTCAGCCCAGGCCGCAGATTCGGTTCCATCGCGGCCAACTCATGCCTGGAAAGCAACCGGCTCGGCACTTCGCGTTCACTGAGGTAGCATTGCTTGCGTTCAGCCTCGGCCAGCTCCTCATCGTCGGCCGCCACCCAGACGGTTCCAACAGCTTCGTACTCGGCGCCGGGCGGCAAATCTGCTGCGAGCCCTTTCCACAGTCTGCTGAGAACGCCGAGTAAGGGCGAATTGCGCCTCGGAGTCGTCCATCACCACGATATGGCCCATGCCGGCGGCTGTCGCGCCGCTGCCTGGAAACTCGCGCTCGACCAAGGCGACGCGAAGTCCTGCTTGTGCAGAGGCAAGAGCGCAGGCCGCGCCGACAATACCGCCCCCGGCCACAACAACGTCAAACGACAGCGGTGCGGCCGAACTCATTCCGGCACTCCCAACCGGAAGGGGTCGGCGGGGTCAAAGATCAGCGTGCACTCCGCCGTGATATGCGCCGAGCCGGTAATGATCGGGATGATCTGGCTCACTCCGTTCTGTCCCGGCGGCAGCTCATAGCTAGCTTCGAAAACCGTGCCCAGAATGCCCTCCTGCCTCCAGGGCTCTCCGGGCTTGAGCAGGCCATCAGCGGCCAGGCAAGCCATCCTCGCGCTGGTTCCCGTACCGCATGGGGAGCGGTCATAGGCATCGCCGGGGCAGAGAACAAAGTTGCGGCTATCGTTGGCAGGGTCGTGAGCGGCCGTGAACAATTCGATGTGGTCGATCATGGCGCCGTCGACTCCGGTAACGCCTTCGGCCCCGAGCGCCCGGCGAATCCCCATAGTGAATTCGGCCAGTGGCTCCACCCGGCCGGCAGTCAGGTCGTTCGCGGCTGCGAAGCTATGTTCGTGAACCAGAAAAAACCAGTTGCCGCCCCAAGCCACATCCCCAGTGACGGCGCCGTACCCGGGAACTTGCACCCTGACCCCGGTTCGATAGCGGTAGGCCGGAACATTCCGGCAGGTAACGCGGTTGCCGGGTTGCAGGTCGACCTTGACCGCGCCAACCGGTGTCTCGATGAGGTGTTCGCCCGGTTCGATGGATCCCTGGTAGGCCAGCGTGGCAGTGACGCCGATAATGCCGTGGCCGCACATGCCGAGGTATCCCGCGTTGTTGAAAAAGATGACTCCTGCCACACAGGCCGGATCGACCGGCTCCAGAAGAAATGCCCCGACCAGTACGTCGGAGCCGCGCGGCTCGCAAAGAATGGCGCGCCGGTAGAGGTCGTGCTCGCGACGTAAGCGCTCAAGGCGTTCAGCGAGCGGCCCGGCGCCGAGATGCGGTCCCCCAGACATAACGCAACGGGTCGGTTCTCCCCCAGTGTGAGAGTCAATTACTTCCAAACGAAGAGGCGGATGCGCGTTCACCATGAATTTCTGCCGATCTGGATTTCTTGAGCCGTTTTGAATTCCCCCTCTCGTATCCACTGGCGAGAGGAACGGATACCGATGCCAAAATAGCAAGGACTATCCCGTCTCAAACACCTACATCCTCCACAAAAGATATACTCTTTTATAAAGTATACAAAGTTGGATACAATAAACGATGAAGAGTTACAAAGATTTTTCCTGAGGGAGAAGCGATGAACGGTGAAAGTGTAACGCGGAGAGGTTTCTTGCGGACTTCGGCGGCGGTGGCCGGAGCAGGAATGCTGCTGCCACGCGGACTGTGGGCGATCGGGCAGGACGCCGCCATTGAGGTGCCGCGCTCCAACAATCACACCGGCTACGAGAAGGTAGTGTGGCGGGCGAGACCGTTTCCAATGGCGCAAGTGCGGCTCCGGCCAGGCCCGCTCAAGGATATGCAGGAGCGCAACCGCGTCTATCTTTATATGCTGCCCAATGACCGTCTGCTCCACAGCTTTCGACTGACAGCTGGAAAACCCTCGACGGCTCAGCCTCTCGGCGGATGGGAGGCTCCGGACTGCGAGTTGCGCGGTCATCTGGCGGGCGGGCATTACCTGTCAGCCTGTGCTCTGATGTTCGCTTCCACAGGCGACGAATCGCTGCGCGTCAAGGCGGAGGCGTTGGTCGGGGCGCTGGCCGAGTGCCAGCAGAGGAATGGCTATCTCGGAGCCTACCCAGAGGAATTCTACGACCGGTTGAAGCAGCATAAGCCGGTGTGGGCGCCTTTTTACACCTTTCACAAGATCATCGCCGGTCATTTGGATATGTATCTGCATTGCGGCAACGAAACAGCGTTGAATACCGCAATGCGCATGGCCGACTGGGCGATCAAGTGGATTGAGCCACTGAGCGACGAAGAACTGGACAGGGTGCAGAGAACGGAGCATGGGGGCATGAACGAAGTGCTGTTCAATCTCTATGCCATCACCGGAGAGAAGAAGTATCTGGACAGCGGATTGCGATTCGAACACAAGCGGTTTTTCGAGCCGCTGGCCGCGCGCCAGGACAAGCTTGCCGGGTTGCATGCGAATACCAATATACCCAAAGTAATCGGCGCGGCGCGCGGCTATGAACTTACCGGCGACGAGCGCTACAAGGGAATCGCTGAGTTCTTCTGGCAGACCGTGGTGGATCATCACACCTTTGCGCCGGGTGGAACCTGCAACACGGAACCGAACGAAGGCTGGAGTGAGCCGGATACGCTGGGCAGCCACCTCGGGCCCGGCGGACAGGAGTGTTGTTGCAGCTATAACATGCTCAAGCTTACGCGGCATCTGTTTGGCTGGAAGCCGCAAGCCCGTTGGATGGACTACTACGAGCGGCTGCTGTGGAATGTGCGCGCAGGCACGCAAAACATGGACGGCATGTTGATGTATTATGTGCCGACGATTCCCGGCGGCTGGAAGACCTTTGGCGACCAGTTCGACTCAAACTGGTGCTGCACTGGCACCGGTGCCGAGGAGTACGCGAAGCTTGTCGACACCATATACTTCCACGACGACAGCAGCGTTTATGTGAACCAGTTTGTGGCTTCTGAGTTGAGTTGGCCAGAAAAGCGCCTGAGGCTGGTGCAGCAGACGGGCTTCCCCGAGGAAGAACGCACTTCATTGGTTGTGTACGCAGATGTGCCTGTGGCCTTTGCGCTGAGAGTGCGCGCGCCGCATTGGGCTCATCGCATCACGGTGAACGTGAACGGACGGCCTGAGAATGCCGTTGCCAAAAACGATGGCTATCTTGTTATCGACCGGACCTGGAAGAGCGGCGACCGAGTTGATATCAGTTTGCCGATGGCGCTTCGCCAGGAGCCGGTCGCAGGCAGTCCGGACCTGGCTACTGTGGCCTATGGTCCGCTTGTGCTTGCGGCACGGATGGGTCGGGACGGCTTGAGCCGGGATATGATTGACGCCAACCAGGGGCCCGACATCGACCGCTTGGCGCCCCTATCTATGCCCCAGTTCAAGGCTCGTGTCGATGTCGTCCACGCAGCGGGCACGGATGCAGACAAAGAAGCTGACGATAAGCCGTCGTGGGTAAAGAAGACAAGCGACGGCGAATTGTGTTTCCGAAGCGCTGGCCAGATTGAAGAGTTGGAATTGAAACCGCTCTACCAATTGCTGGATGAGAGATTTTCGGTCTATTGGCAAAGGGTACGCACGTGATTACTGTGAAGGAGATCGGCTATCAGGGCTCTTTGATGCTTTATCCTGGCGCCTGTTCGGCATCGTCTTCCTGCCGAGAATCAGAGAATCTGGATCTCCGGGGTCAAATTCAAAACGAAGTAAGGAAGCTAATTGATCGGCTGACCGCATCGCGCCCTGTTGCCAGCCGCATCATAGATACTCGTACTGGTTCTCACGAAATCTGCCAGCCGTTCTTATCGTCTGCGGCCGCCCATTCTCACCGAAGCCTGCCACCTGGCAAGCGTGGCGTATCGGCAGCCTTGTTGGCCGCCGCCCTGAAGGCGGCGGGTCAGTTCTCAGCGACGAGGTGTGAAAAGCGCGGGCTTGTTCCCGAATCCCCCAAAAAACGTAGGGGTCAGCATAAAACGAGAGTACGAGTCAGCATTTTGTGTTTGTCAAGGCTCGCCTTGCCAAAGTCATAATCCAGGAATTGGAACAATCGCGGGCGGCAGTGGTAGATACGCTCGCCTCGGCTTAATCGCGTCGGGGTCATCAGTACGCCATCGAACGGTTCATCGAATCGTATTTCGGGATTCTCACCCTTGCGGAAAGCTCAGCGCAAATTTGGCGCCAGATTCTTGATGTAAATCTCCCTTAAAATTCATTCGCCCGATGAGAAGCCAACCGACTGAGGAGATGGGAGTGCAGTCGAATTCCACGATTCCAGCGATGGTGACCCGGCCATCTTTACGAAGCAGGCAATCGCCGGCTACGCGTACCCTTGGGATGGTAGTCTCTAGGCTATTCAGGTTCGATTGTGCGGAAACTGCGTCCTGTTATTGTGACTTAGCGGAGGGCGGCAGCACTGATGGTGCATCCGATACACTGATCACCATATTCTTCCTGCAGAATGGGATCTGCCGCGGCCTTTACCTGCGCCGCTTCTGCGTGGAAGCCTTGCTTATCAAGCAGGCGCGCATACGTTACTTCCACCGAGAGGTACCGCAAATTCCTTTGACCCAGGGTTCTGCCGAGAATGGCTACTCCTTGTTTCATCTCCGTCAATCCGGCGGATGAGTGCCCTGCTTCAGCATCGGCAGCGCCAAGCAGCACCAGACCCCATCCCGTGTCTGGATGTTCTTCGCCGTGAAGTTTCCGCCAAAGACCGAGCGCTTGTTTGTATTTTGCGATGCTGATCGTATGGTCGCCGTTGGCCTCCGCCTGCCAACCTTGCAGCGAAGCAATGGCGGCCCAGTCATCCTCGTCGAGGTTGTTTGCAGATCGGGCTTCGCTTATCGCGCGTTCCAGATATTTGGTCGCTTCTGGCACTTTTTCGCGCCCGAACGCAATCTGCGCAAGATCGTAGGAGGCCCGCACGATTCCCCCGTGGTCATCTACCTTCTCATATTCTTCAAGTGCCTTGACCTTTATCTTTTGCGCCGTATCTAACTGGCCCATCGCGAGGTACATTCCGCCAAAGTCGCTAAGCGCCATCGCATAGTTCCGGATGTCCGGGTCGTTCCTCAGTACCCGTATGGATTCTTCAAAGGCATGTTGAGAGAGTGAGAAATCTCCGAGATCCTCATACGCGAGCGCCAGAATATTCCACGCCTTTCCAGTGCCCGGCAAATCGAGAGTTTGAGAATTGAGGAGTGCCTTGAGCTCAGTGATTGCTGGAGCCGGTTTGTTCTGCTTTTCAAGCACGAATGCCTGCCTGAGTTGCTGCTGCGATAGCGTCTGCGCGCACAGTGGGTAGCTGGTGATGGACAGGAGCATCGCGGACAGGGCTCCTATGCGAGTGATGAATTGAGTTTTCATGATCTTCTCCAGTGCATGCCGGCATAGATCCGGTGACACGGTAATTCTTTCCGCTTGAGATTGACGTTCGGCCGAAAGCAGCCCCGGTTCCACGAGGGTTGTGTTGATTGACAGCCGGTGCTCTTGCGCTGGGGCTTTCGTTGCGCAGGCCGGCACCTGGTTCCAGTAGCTGAATGTGACCTCATCTCTAGAAACGTTCGAGCCGCTTACTTGGTTAACAGTGCGCTGTAGGCGGCTCGGTTCTGTTCTGGGTCAATGGTTCGATTCGGCGTGTCCGCTCTCTATCCTGTCGGCGATATGATCGAGCCTGTCATGCCACGTCTTTTGGAGTCCGTCCGCTCGTGTGCGCTGCTCGGGACTCAGAACAGTGGTATAGACTCTTGCTTCGAAACGCTCCTTCTCGACCAGAAGCTTCGCGATCGCGGCGCCCTGGCGAGACGCAATCGCCTGTAGCTTGCCTTCATCGATATTCCCCTTTGCGGTCGCGGCATCCATCTCGTCGTTCTCGCTCGCCAACTCCTGGACCAGCGCTGCAATTGTCGGCCGTTCCGTCTTCCACATCGATTCCACTTGCGATTTCTGCGCGTCGCTCAACTTCAGTTCGTGAGCAAAGTAGCCGAGAGGTCCGTGGAACCCCCATGCCCGCCCGTTCCATCCGTGGCGCATCGAACTATCGGCCCTGAGGACCAGGATGCCTGCCGCAGCGACCAGAAATACAACGCTTGACCAAATGACGATTCTCTTCATGTCAAAACCTCCGGTACTTTCAATTCGATTTCAGCACCGGTGGTCGGCAAGTGCGATAAAGATTGGTGAAGCAAAGTAAAGTTCTGTAAAGCTTGTTTTTGCCGGGCAGATGTGGGTTTACTATCGGAGGGAGAAGGGGCTCTAAGTATGGAACACGTTCTCATCGTTGATGATGACGTTGAATTGTGCAGGCTCCTCAATGAGCGACTAAGCACGGAAGGCTTCACGATCGAGGCAGTTCACGACGGTCCGCGCGGCCTCAAGCGGGCCCTTTCAAAGGAACACGCCCTGGTCGTGCTCGATCTCATGCTGCCGGGTATGAGCGGCCTCGATGTTTTGCGATCGCTGCGTGCACAGTCGCCAGTCCCAGTCCTGATCCTGACTGCGCGCGGAGAAGATATCGATCGAATACTCGGCTTGGAGATCGGCGCTGACGACTACGTTTCAAAGCCCTTCAACCCGCGCGAACTCATTGCCCGCATTCGCGCCATCCTTCGCCGCGCCGTTCGGCCCGCGGTCGCAGCCAGCCCACTTGTTGTCGGAGATCTTCGCCTTGATCTTGCAGCTCGTGAGGCCTGGCTCGATCGCACGCTTCTCAATGTCACCAGTGCAGAGTTTACGTTGCTTGAGGCGTTTTTGCGCGATGCCGGACGCATTCTTACGCGCGAGCATCTCACCGAAACAGTCCTTGGTCGAAAACTCGGCCCCTTCGATCGAGTTATCGATGTTCACGTCGGCAATTTGCGCCGGAAGCTTGGGCCGGTGCAAAATGGCGAGCGAATCAAGACGGTGCGTGGAAGCGGCTACATTTTCGCGTTGCGGTCGGAGGCGAGATGAAACTCGCCTTGCACAGTCTCTTCTTCAAGATCTTCCTGTGGTTCTGGGCAACCGTCATCGCCACCGGCATTGCGCTTGTTCTCACGTTCATTCTTGTGCCGCGGAGCGCGCCATTGCAATGGCACTCGGCACTCCTTAAGATCGCGCGCGAGTCCGGATCCATTGCGGTCGAAGTAGCTGAACGCGATGGCATCGCCGCAGCACCCGCCTACGTCGAGCGGATGGAGCGCGAGACGGGCATGCGCGCGTGCCTGTTCGATTTGGCGGGAATGGCCATTGCCGGCAACAATTGTGAGAGTTTCGAGAGCATGGCTTCGCATGTGGCTATCTCGAGGGCGCCCCAATTCGGCATGAGATATGGCATCGCTCGCATTGCTTTGCTGGTGAAAGGCAGGAGCCACGAATACATTTATGCTACTGAGCTACCCGAAGGGCCTCGCTTCCTCTTCGGTGCAAATCGAACCGCTATTTTGCGCGCGTGGGGAGTTGCGCTTCTTGTTTCCGGCTTCATCTGCTATCTGCTCACGCGCTATATCACCAAGCCGATTCTTCATCTACGGGGAGTATCGCAACTACTCGCGGCAGGGGACTTGAGCACTCGGGCTGCCGCGGCAATTGAGCGCCGTCAGGATGAACTCGGAGATCTTGTCCGGGACTTCAACGCCATGGCAGGCCACATCGAGGAACTCGTTTCCCGGCAACGGCAGTTGATCTCAGACGTTTCACACGAGTTGCGTTCTCCCCTGGCTCGGCTCAATGTGGCTTTGGATCTTGGGCGAAAGCGCAAAGGCGACGACTCCGCCTTTGACCATATGGAACGCGACCTGGGCCTGCTGAACGATCTGATCGAGCGGCTCCTTACCGTGGCCAGGCTTGATACCGCGGCTGCGCCCGTTGCGATGAAACCCCTGGACCTGACCGAGCTTGTTGAGCGTGTAGTTCATGATGCCGACTTCGAAACGCACCAGCAACCTGGTCGTGTAAGGTTCAACACCCAGAAGCAAATTCTGGTTCGAGCCAATGCTGCGCTTCTGCACAGTGCCGTTGAAAATATTATTCGCAATGCGATATGTTATGGCGGGCTGGGCGGACCCGTCGATGTGACTTTGGAGCGCGATAGACAGGACGCTTCGTCTGTCCGGCTCTCTGTGTGTGATTGCGGGCCGGGCGTTCCGGAATCCGAACTCATCAATTTATTTCAGCCTTTCTATCGAGTGACTGACGCCCGAGATCGCCAGTCCGGCGGCACTGGATTGGGCCTGGCCATTGCCGATCGTGTGATTCGAATTCATGGCGGAACAATTCGTGCCGGAATTGCCGAGCCGCATGGCTTGCGGGTAGAAATAGTCCTGCCCTGCCTTACGCTGAACTCGTCGGACGCTGCACAAGACCCATAAAGCAGCGAGAAGTAGCTGAATTGATCATGCACACTTGATCTTCATCGGATGGCGGTCCATACAGGAGCGCCCAGGATTAATGAATCCGTCGCAACCGCCGACTGTCGTTTTCTCCGCATTCAAATGATTCACAAAATCACACCTTTTGACCCGGCCGGATTTTCGCGAATAGAGCGTCGATTTGAGGGAGTTTCAAAAGCCTGTTTTTGGGACTCCTTCTGAAAAGTGCTGGAGGGTACCTGGCCAGACTCTGAAGCACCGAGTTCGCGGAATGCGCGGAGAGTTCCCAAACTGCTAGTTGGACCTGGATTGCCAGCCAATTACGAAATATGTTTTCGAAACGTCGCACGATCGACGAATGCCATTGGCAACGCCGCTGCCGTTCTTGATAAGGATTGTGCTCACAGCCAGCATGATCTTGTGGCACGTGCGGTTTGCGAGACCCTTTTTGTGCCTGCGGAGAAAGTGGCGGAAGCCTTTGATGAACTCTGTGTTGACTTCGCCTATATAAGCCACGGGCCTGTATTCGGTCAGGAAGCCGAGCCGTTGCTCATGCTACGCAATGTGTATAAGGAACCAAGCCGAAGAAGCAGGATCGTCCAGTTCATGCGCTTGCACCCACTCGGCAAAAAACACTGAAACACTGGCAATCTTTTGCCTTCAGCAGTGACTCGCCCAAATCGTACCGCTTTTGAATGGTGGCGAGACGTTGCGAGAGGATTGTCGGCAATGGAGAAGTTTCGAATGAGCCGGATCACGATGAGCGAGCCGGCGGGCTGTGTGTCAACGCTTGCGATCGACCTGAAATTGTTCCCAATGAAATAGACGATTCGAATCTCGGAACAAGCCAGAATCATGGCCTAACGCAAGTGGATAAAGAGGCCGCAACGGGCGTTAGTCGGCGACTACTTGCGCGGTCGCGTCTTCCGCCGATTCGCGGGTACACCTCTTCGGCTTCTCGATGCGGGTTTCTTCGCGTTGGATGCCTCAAACAAATGCCGAATGCCGTTTTCCAACAGTCCGACTGCCCTTTCCAAGGCGCCGAGTTGTCCAACCCGCACGATCGCGACTGGCATGTGCAAGTCAAAGGATGGGGGGCGCAACACTTCAACCGTGTCGAGAGAATTGTTCCCGGCAATAAAGCGCGCTGGCAGCAGCCCGACTCCATAGCCTGACTGAACGAAGGCCAACTGCAGATGCATGTTGTGGATTTCAGCCGCAATCATGGGATTGAAGCCTTCACGGCCCATCCGGTCGATGAGGCCTGCCCGTAGGAAGCACCCGGGCGGATTGAGCACCCAGGGTGCTCGGCCCAAACTTTCCCAATCGGGGTCGACGTTTCCTGCGGCGCTTTGAACGATCTCCACGCGGTCTGTCGCGATAATATTCGTTAGAAGTGGTGGAGGCGCGGTCTTACCTTCAGGTAAAGGCACGACTGCAACATCGAGCTCACCTGCGATCAGCCGGTTAAATAATTCGGGCGTGCGCTCGCTCAACAGCAGCAGTCTGACCTTGGGGTATGTTTCAGTCAGTGCCCGAATCGGTTCGATAAGCGTCCCCTCGGCCAGGGGATGCGCGAGCCCGATGCGCAAAAGGCCGTGAGGTTCGGCGTCGCTCGACGCAGTAGATTTCATCGCCTCAGTCCGCTGCAAGAGATCTCGCGCTTGTTCAAGCACCCTGGATCCCAGCGAGTTCAGGCGCGGCGGCTTTACCGAGCGGTCGAGCAACTCGGCACCCAACGCAGCCTCCAGCCTTTGCAATTGCCGGGTTATAGCAGATGGTGTCCGGTATAAACGATCGGCTGCACCGGCTATGGACCCGGCCTGGGCAAACTCTACGAGAGCCCGTAAATCATCGAGCAATGAAACCTCCTGAAGCATTCCTTTGTCTTCCCCACAAGGAATACCAGAATCGTGCGGAAACAGCAATATCATCGTGAGAATAATGAACTTGTGGAATTATCGATTCTCCGTTAAAACCATAAGGAGTTTAGGCGTTTGTGGGAACCTGATGCCTCATGCGATTCAAATTCGGCAGACTGGCGGTCCCGAGGTTCTGAACTGGACAACCATCGAGGCCAGTGAGTCCAGTTCGGGTAAGATGCGCCTGCGCCAGGCGGCGGGCGCACCCTCGGGCCCCGCCATCCTGACTGGTCAAATCAGGATTCACAGGAGTTTGCCATGAGCAAGACTGCAATTACCTCGCCGGAACTCGCGCCGCCGGTCGGCCCGTTTTCCCAGGCAATCGAAGTCGGTGGTTTCCTCTTCTTCAGCGGACAGGTCGCCCAAGACCCGGCCACTGGCAAGGTGGTCGAGGGAGGGATTGTGGCGGAGACAGATCGCGTCATCCGGAATCTGTCGGCGGTCCTCAAGGCGGCCGGCAAAAGGCTCGACGATGTTGTGCGCGCCGGTGTGTATCTCACGAGCATGAGTGACTTCGTCGCCATGAATGGCATTTACGCAAAGTATTTCACTCAGCCTTTTCCCGCCCGCACGACGATCGCGGTGGCTGCGCTGCCGCTTGGGGCCTGCGTTGAGATCGACCTCGTCGTCAAGGCTTGAGGCGGCGCACCAAGGTTGATCTCAGAACGTTATTCGCAAGGGAGACAAATGCTTCGAAACCATTTGCCTGAAACAACAAAGAGAGGATCCACTATGGGAACGTTTCGAATTGCAAGTGCGTTGAATGCACTCGCCATCATCGCGGCTGTAACTGCCATCCCTTCGCAAGCTCAGCCCGCACAGACGGTTCAGGCGGCTCTGTCCAAAGAGGCTGGGACTCTTTCCGACAAATTCACAGGATTAGCGCGAGTAATGACAGGGAAATACGATTGGAGGCCTGGTCAGGGCGTGCGTTCGGTAGGCGAAGTATTCAACCTCATTGTCAAAGAGAACGGCATACTCGCCGGAACGCTGACCGGTGCAACGGACGGCGCGAAGCCGACGCCGATTACCGACCCCGAGAAACTGCAAGAGGCGCTAAAGACATCCTACGCCAACCTGCAGCAGACGATAGCCGGACTCGCAGACGCCGATCTGAATGCGCCGGTCAAGCTGTTTGGCCGGGATATGACAAAGGAAGGCGCAATCCGGTATCTCTTCGCAGACCAGCACGAGCACCTCGGACAGTCGATTGCCTACGCGCGCACGAACGGCGTCGTTCCGCCGTGGTCGAAGTAGGCGACCTATCGCCTTTCCGCAGATTCATACGCATTCAGGCTGATGTAGCCGGCGCACCACTTCTGCCCGCCTCGATCGAGTAGCTCAACCTTGATGAGTTACAGGACTACGAGATCCTGATACGCGTCGCAACGGCTGGTGATCGCGAGCCGGCTGCGTTGCCGGGTGCCGTTTTGTCTAGGTGTCGGGGAGTTTCAGCGCATCGAGCTTATTTCCGTTCGTGGATTTATGTCCGACACGGCGTCTGAATTCGCCTCTCGATTTCAGTGGCGGGTGAAGTTGGTGGGTTCAACAGGGGTGGAAGACTGGTACAGCGGAAAGCCGGATTTCCAGTCCTTCGACCGTACGACGAGGAGCGCAAATGAACTTGTTGAAGGATGTGCAGTTTTCCCTTAGAACAATATGGAAGTCGCCGCGCATTACGATCACCGTGCTGGCAACCCTTGTCTTGGGTATCGGCGCCAACACAGCGATCTTCAGTGTTGTTAACGCCGCTCTCCTGAAACCGTTGCCCTTTCACAATCCAGGAGAATTGGTTGAGCTGAATGCGGACTTGCGTGGCCTCGGCGCTCGGAATGTCGGCTTCTCTGTTCCCGAGCTCGATGATCTTCGCGATCGCGCCGGTATTTTCACTGCGGTCTCGGTAGTTTGGCAGACCACTGCGAATCTTACCGGCGGAGATCACCCCTATCGTCTTGATGCCTTGGGGGCAAGCCCGAACTACTTCAGCATTCTCGGAGCGCAGCCACAGTTAGGCCGCCTGTTTGATGCGAGAGACACCGCCGATGGATTTGCAGAGGCCGTGGTGATCAGCGATGCCCTGTGGCACAAGGAATTTGGCGGCGCGAGGTCTGTCATCGGCCGAAGAGTGCGATTAGACAACGATCTCTATACCATCGTTGGCGTTCTTCCTCCGCAGTTTCACCATCCTTCAACCCCGGGCCTGCACCCGGTCGATCTGTGGTTCACCGCGGGCTTTCGGGCGGAGCCCTTCCCGGCGCCGCAGCGCAGCCCCCGCTTTCTCCCCGGACTCATCGCAAGACTGAAACCAGGAATCACTCTGCAGCAAGCGCAGGCACAGTTGGAGGTCCTCAGCGATTCCTTGCGCCGCGACGATGGGAGCGACTATCCGGCAACCGCCGGTTGGGCCGTCTCGATCACGCCGTTGACGGAAGTAGTCGCAGGCGGCGCGAGAACTCTGCTGACATCTCTTCTGCTTGCAGTCGGGTTGATTCTTCTGATCGCGTGCGTCAATGTAGCGAATCTTCTCCTGGTCAATGCCACTGCACGGCAGCGTGAGATGGCTCTCCGGCTTGCTCTTGGCGCGACACGAGGGCGAATCATCCGGCAAATGCTGACCGAATCTGTCTTGCTGAGCCTGATTTCGGCGGCCGCCGGGGTGGGTGCCGCGGCCATCGGCTTGCGAGTCCTGGTCGGAGTGTTGCCGTCGCAGCTGCCGCGGCTCAACCCGATTGGTTTGGACGCCCGTGTGTTGGCATTCTCTCTCGCCATTACGCTGCTAACTACTTTTGCTTTTGGGCTCATCCCGGCATGGCAGGCTTCGCGAACGCATCCAGGCACGGCGGAACTGCGGGAACGGGGCGGCTCCGCATCGCGGAACGCCGCCAGACTCGGCAAATCTTTGATTGGCGCTGAAGTGAGCCTCTCGCTGGTGCTGCTTGTCGCCGCCGGATTATTGCTGAAGACCTTCTGGAACCTGATGGAAGTCAATCCCGGCTTTAATTCGCACCATCTTCTTGCAGGAAGTTTCCGGCTTCCTGTCCCGAACGATCCAAAGGCAGATGAATACGCCGATATTGATCGACGCACGCACTTGGTGCGCGAAACAATTCGCCGTTTGCATGGCCTGGCCGGGGTCGAGAATGCCGCCATGTCGAGCGTTGTCCCACTCCAGGGCCCAGTGGTTCCGGGTGGATTTCGCGTAGAAGGCGTGTCCGACAAGGGAGACGCTCCCACTGCAGTGGAAGTATCAGTAACTCCAGAGTTCTTTTCGACCATCGGTACGCCAATGCTGCGCGGACGCATGTTTCACGAAAGCGATGACTCGATGTCCCAACCAGTCGTGCTGGTCGATGAAGCCGCAGTGCGCCTTCTTTGGGGTGGCGCCGATCCGGTTGGGCGTAGAGTCCGCTCTTCCCGAGACATCATTTTAGCCCGTTTGAAGCCTGCGCCTGCACCCTGGATGACGGTTGTGGGCGTTGTTGGCAACGCGAAACTCTCCAGTCTCGATGAAATTGATGTGCCTCACATCTACGAGAGCATGTACCAGCGTTCAAGAAGGGACTTTGGCGTACTTGTCCGAGCCCTAGGGGACAAGGCAGCGTTGACGCGTGATGTGCGGCGTGAAATACAAACGGTCGACCCCGATCTGCCTGTCACCGACCTGACAGCGATGACGGATTTGATCAGCAACGGAGTGGGCGATCGCCGTTTTGCGGCGCGGCTGCTCGGGACCTTCGCGCTGGTAGCGTTGCTTCTTACATGTGTGGGTGTCTACGGAATTGCCTCCTATTCTGTCGTGCGCCGTGAAAAGGAGATCGGCATACGCTCGGCTCTCGGAGCCAGCCGCATGCAGTTGGTCATTATGATCCTACGCGATGGAATGGTTCCTGTTTTGGCGGGAATGGCATGTGGCTGCATTGCAGCGGTGTTTTCTGAGCGCATGCTCTCAGCCTTATTGTTCGGCGTCAACTCTGCAGACGGATTAGTCTTTGCCTGCGCAGGGTTCACGCTCATCGTAATCGGAATGCTTGCGAACTACATTCCGGCACGCCGCGCGGGACGCATTAACCCGGTAGTGGCACTGCATAACGAGTGAAGCACTCTAGGTTTGAGGCATCCCGGTGTGACGACGGGTCCGCGGAGGCAAGAAGCCAGCATGCAATCCCAGATCCCGGCATCGCCCCCTGCACCGACGAGTGCCCCTGGCAAGGATTATGCGGCTAAATAAGAGCCACGAGAGAAAGAAAAGGGGAAATGCCACCGATGAAGACTTTAGGAATCGTGGGGGGAATTGGACCTGAGTCGACCGTTGACTACTATCGCTCGCTCATCCGTATGTGGCGTGAGCAGACGATGGATGGAAGTGCTCCCTCTATTCTCGTGAACAGTATCGACTTGAAGAAGATGCTTGATTTGATCGCGGCGAACAAACTCTCCGAGGTGACCGCCTACCTAAGCGGAGAAATAGAGAGGCTGGCGCGGGCTGGAGCCGATGTCGGATTGCTTACGGCAAATTCTGCCCACATTGTTTTTGACGAGCTTCAACGCCGATCGTCCATCCCTCTCATCAGCATTGTGGAGGCGACCCGCGTGGCCGCGGAAGGGCTTGCATTCAGCAGACTAGGCCTGTTCGGTATTCGCTTTACCGTGCAGGGGCGCTTCTATCCGGATGTCTTTTCCAAGGCTGGGATCAGTCTGATCGTCCCGGAGGAGAACGAGCAGGCCTACATTGACGACAAGTATATGAACGAACTAGTAAAGGGCGTCTTGCTGCCCGGGACACGGGACCAGTTGCTGGCGATTGCCGATCGACTGGCAAAACAGGAACACGTGCAAGGGGTTGATTTTGGCTGGAACGGAATTGCCGTTGATTCTACGTGATACCAATCTCGATATCCCGTTTCTCGATACGACTCAGATTCACGTGAAGGCCGCGATCAATGCATTGTTGTCGTAGGAGATGCGCGTCAGCAAACCCATCGTCAGCAGATGACGACAGGATGACAAGATGCCCGAAACGACGGTTTCAGTTTTCGATGCGGGCGGAGTTGGCGGATACTTTGGCGCGGTGCCGGCGCGTGCGAGACATCCCAGTCATTTCCATCGCTCGTGGCGTACACTTTAAAGCGAATTGCAGAGACGGATCCCATCTGGCCCTGAAGCTTTAATCCTGAGCAGTTCTCGAAGCAGCCGGTAAAATATGGCCAGTAGCTTGTCGAGATCCAAGCCGCAGGGCCTGCCCTCCAATCCGATCCACAATTTAATCCACAAATTGAGTGGTCTTATTTGGCATCGGTGTTCTTATGCGTTCGCCACGGGTTTATATGTTGTTGAAACATCTGAAACGGCAAGCCTTTCACGGCAGAGTCAACTCTCCACATGGACGAAAGTCGGCTTCGCGGGCAAGTGCCCAGAAACCTGGTGCGGGCTCGCCAGCTCGAGTTGTGAATGATAAGGGACATTGGACTAAACCGCGGCGCGGTACTTAGGGCCAGCGGTTTAGTCCAATGGACGCCATCACCAGCAGCCTCAAAGCGGCATTGCCTACCGTGTCCCCATCGTCCACTTGTGGCAGATTCGGGACGGGCAAGTCGTCCGCACACGATTCTTTATCGATCTTCCTAAAATGCTCAAAGCGCCCCGCCCCGGAACAGTGCGCAGGTAGGAGATCTCCGGGGCGGGGCGCTTCGGATACAGCACTAAGACTTCGCAGGATGAACCCAGTTCGCTGAGTGACTCGGCGGAGATAAGCCGCCAATCTTTTAGACCAGCATTATGGGGGCAACGCCAGGTATGGCGCGGCTGGGACAGGCACTGTGTTATTGTCGGGCAATCAGCGAGCTCACAAATCGCATAAGCTAGAGGATCGACGCCAAGAGCCGGATTCCTTCTCGAATCTCCCGCTCACTGAGGCATGCGTAGCCGAGGATGAAGGCAGGACGCCCTGGCCGGCCAAGCCAACAGTGCTCCATCCCGTAGATTCCGACACCCCTTAGTGCCGCCGCTTCGACGACTTCTTGCTCCACCACCTTTTTGCGCGGCCACAGCGCCACTTGCGCGCCTGCACCATCGCCCGTTACCTCCACGCGATCCCCCAGATAGTTCGCGACAGATTCCAGCAGCGCTGATCGACGCGCTGTGTTCTTCTTCCTCAATCGCCGTAGATGACGCTCATACATGCCGCCCGCGATGAAATTCGCCAGGGTTTGCTGCTCGAGCGATGCCGAGTGCAGATCGCTCACCCATTTTGCCGCGGTGAGTGCCGGAACCAGCGACTTTGGCGCGATGACGTAGCCGATGCGCATCGAGGGGAAGACCGTTCGCGAGAAAGTTCCGATGTACACGATGCGCCCTTCGCGGTCGAGGCCCTGCAGCGATTCCACAGGACGGCCTGCATAGTGGAACTCGCCATCGTAGTCGTCTTCGACGATCACGGCGTTTTCGCGCCGCGCCCAGTCGAGCAGCGCCAGCCTTCGCTCGAGCGAAAGGATCGCGCCGGTTGGAAACTGGTGCGAGGGTGTGACTAAGACCAAGCGGGCATCGTCTGGCAGCCGCGCCGGATCGAGACCTTCGCGATCTACAGGAACTCCGCGCAGCCGCGCCCCTGCTGCGCGCAATGCCCCACGGATGCCATCGTAGTGGGGGTCTTCGAGCGCAACCGTGTCGCCGGGATCGACCAGAACGCGGATCACCAGATCGAGTGCCTGCTGCGATCCGTTGACGATGATCACCTCTTCCGGCTCGCACACCACCGCGCGCGAACGGCGCAGGTGCGCGCAGATAGCCGCACGCAGTTCCGCATTGCCTAAGGCCGATCCATAGTCGAATTGCTTTGTCGATCCCTCACGCGCCTGCCGCGCAAGCAGCCGGCGCCAGACGGCGAAGGGAAACGTAGTCAGATCACTGCGGCCGTAAATGAAGTTGTAGCGCGGAGCTTTGGGACGGGGCAGTGGGGTGTTCACCATCGCAATCGATTCGCTCACAACTTTTCCGAAGCGTGATAACTGCATGCGCGCAAGGCCGCGGGTTCCTGGAGCCACGTTGCGTGACATCCCGGTGGAGACGAAGGTGCCTGCACCCGCTTGTCCGGCAACGAATCCCTCCGCGAGCAGGTGGTCGTAAGCGAGCAGGACCACTGTTCGCGAGAGGCCGAGTTGCTCGGCGAGATCTCTGGTCGAGGGAAGACGTTCGCCGGGGCGGAGTGCTCCGCTTAGGATTGCCTGACGTACACCGCCGTATACCTGCCGAAACAGCGGATCGCCTTTTCGCGAGATTGGTATCGCAAGTTGCATAAAAAGTGGCTCTTTCAGATTACCAGCGGAAGGCTCACCATTACCTGGGGCGCACCTGAACCTGCGGCGCGCAACATTATTTGATCTGGAGGAACACGATGCGATTCGCTCTCCTGACTTCGATTCTCCTGTCCGCGTGCTGCAGCGCTCAGGCCCAACAGGCCACGACGCTCATCGCGGTTCCAGCTCCAGTCGCGGCGCACGACGGCGCGCATGACTTCGATTCTGTCTTGGGGAATTTCACGTTTCGCTTGCGTCGCATGCAGCATCCGCTTACGAGCAGCCCTGACTGGATGGACATGGCTGGCACCGGCGCTTGCTATAAGGTGTGGGGCGGCCGCGCGCAGCTCGACACGGTAGAACTCGACAGCGCGGACGGAAGTCATATCGAGGGCCTTACTCTCCGTCTCTACGACCGGGAGGCGCGCCAGTGGCGACTTTACTGGGCCAACAGCCGCATCGGTCGACTCGACCCTCCTCAGATCGGAGAGTTCCGGGACGGTCATGGCGATTTCTACACCGCGGATACGATTAACGGGAAGACGACCCTTATTCGCTATGACTGGTCGCGCATGAACTCCGGCACGCCACACTTCGAGCAGGCTTTCTCGCCCGATGGAGGCAAGAGCTGGGAGGTCAACTGGATTACCGACCAGACCCGAACGGGCGATGCGAAATGGGGCCAGCCGCAGCCCGGACGTCCCAGCACACATCCCGCCGGCGCGGACGCGCCCGCGCAATCCCCCGTCAGAGACGGCCAGCATGATTTCGATTTCGACTTTGGCACTTGGAAGATGGAGATTCGGCGACTCGTGCATCCGCTTTCTGGCTCTTCGGAATGGACAGAGATGAAAGGGACCACGGTCAACAACAGAGTCTGGAACGGTCGCGCCAACCTTGCCACCGTCGAGGCGGATGGTCCTTCCGGGCACCTCGAACTTCTCGCGCTACGCCTCTACGATCCGCGCGCGCAACAGTGGAACATCAGCTTCGCAACCAGTGACTCGAATGTGCTCAGCGTTCCTGCTGTTGGTGGGTTCAACGGGGGCCGCGGTGAGTTCTACGACAGCGAACTCTTTCACGGGCGCAACATTCTCGTCCGCTTCATGATCTGGCCGGTCTCCGCAACGGAGGTCCACTCGGAGCAGGCGTTCTCGGCAGATGGCGGCAACACCTGGGAGACGAACTGGATTAACACATGTACCCGAGTAAGCGACTAGGCATTCATGTGAAGGGTGCGACCGTTAGTCGACCTTCCCGAATCTGAATCATAGATCCTATTCGATTCGGGCCTGCAGGTATGTCCTATGCGTGACGCGCGGTGGTTGTTCAGGTTCTTTCTTGGGGATAGAGTCGGGATCGAATCCGGAGAAAGTTCCAGGCCAAGGTCATGTTGCTGCTGCCGAACCGTGACCCGTTGCGCATGGGCTAAATCGGTGCGGATGAGCAGAACCAGGGTACCCTCCGGGTTCCTCAACGCTTCGGTCCGCTGCCAGTTGTGCGGTTGGCCGACTCTGGTGACAGCAACGCCTCAGCCGAGGCGGTAGCGAAAGGGCGCACCATAGGGCATCAATCTGCACGACCGCAGCGACAGACAGAGGAACCAAGCGAGGTCTGTGAACATTCCTTTGGCAAAAGGCCTCGCGGCCAGTGCATAGATCGCATTTCGGCAAGACGTGATCTGCATCACTGATCGGAGTCCATCGCCGGTCCGATACTTCGACATCTACATCAGGAGATTTGCCCATGAATAGTTTCCGCGCGCTTATATACAGTTCTGCCTTGTTCGTTCTTCTCGTTTTGGCTGCTGCTGTCCAACCTGCCAATGCTCAGCTGGATCAAGCCAAGCATATTCACCATCGGCTGATTCCAGCAGGGGATACGTGTGCCAGCTGCCACAAGGTGATCTATGACCAATGGAAAGCCAGCCCGCATGAAGCCAACGGTGTCGAATGCACCGTGTGCCATGGCGAGACAACTTCGCCGGACTTCGCGGGGACGCCGGCGTTAAGCGCATGCGACACCTGTCACAGCGATCAGGTGGCACAACTGAAGTCTGATCCATTCATGGAAGGCAAGACGTGTGTGAGCTGCCATCAAGCACACACCTTCGTGGAGCACAAGAAGGCGGCCCCGGCAGGCAAGTGATAACAATTTCCGGGCGTGGCAATCTCGAACTGCCGGCCAGTGCATCCGCGCTCACCGCCCTGGAGACGTGTCATCGTATGCCAAGGGAACGTACGACCGATCGCCCTGAAAACCAGCAGGTCGTGCGCCCGGAAAATTCCGCGAAACAAATGATGATGCCGCGCAGTTCACTCACTGTTGTGAATATCACCAGTAATCTCAATTTGCTCGATAGCTGTTGGATCGACAATCCGCAGGTACCCCCGATTGCACGCTGCTCCTCGGATAGGTCCCTTGCAGTCTTAGTGCTGTATCTGGAGCGCCCTGCACGCAAGAGTGCAGAGACCCTCTGACACAAAAGTGTTCTGGATGTGGGTGGTGCAAATGTTGCGTGTGCACAGCCTGAAGTGAGTATCATTGCCCTGTTCCCTGGTGGCGGGGCGTCTTACATGGGCTTGAAGAATTTGAAAATTGGATGAGTCAGTTGAAAGCGCGGATGGAGGCCGCTGCTGCAAGTCAGGCTCAATTGTTGGAGATAATGGAAGCATTGCCTGGTAATGCTCTCGCGGCCGGGAATTCTGGCGGAGGATTCGACGAGTGACTCGGCGGATTTTGAATAACTTGAGAAATCTGAGGCTCTTGATCCGTTAGCTGCAGAATCCGGATGGCGTTATTCGTGTCGCAGGGCCTCCATTGGCTGGACGCCGGCGGCACGGCGAGCGGGAATCAGGCTTGCCCCTAAAGCGACCAGCAGGAGCAGAAGAGCCGCACCCGACAAGGTCAACGGGTCGGATGACTTGACGCCGTAAAGCATGGATTGGATAAAGCGCGCGAATACGAACAAATTGGCTAAGCCAATCGCAATTCCCAATGCGGACAGCCAAAACGCTTCACGCAATATCATTGCGAGAACCTTGCTGGGGATGGCTCCCAGCGCGAGGCGAAGCCCAATCTCGCTGGTCCGCTGGGCCACCGTGTACGCCATGATGCCGTAGATGCCGACGCAGGCAAGCACCAGAGCCAACACGCCAAAGGCGCTGGTGAGAGTTGCAAAGATCCGCTCCTGGCGCACACTCGCCGCGACCTGCTCATCTTGAGTGCGCACGTCCAGCATCGGCAGATTCCGGTCGATTTGCCGCATCGCATCCCGCAGCGACGGCAAAACACCTTCGCCGTCCAGCTTCGTTGAGATCGCAAAGGTCGCGTTGTGAATGCCATCGTCTTGTTGCCAATAGGGTGTGTAATACGTGGGCTCCACGTTCTTGCGAATGCGGTAGTATTTCGCGTCCCCGCACACGCCCACGATTTGAATTGTGACGGGGTGGTGGCCTCCTGTCTCGAATGTTCGGCCAACCGGATTTACGTTCGGGTAAAACGTCTTTGCTGCACTCTCGTTCACCACGGCCACTTCGCGCGAAGTCTGGGTATCGCTCGCGTCAAATCCGCGCCCGGCCACGATGGGAATGCCGAATGTCTCAAAGAAGTGCGCTCCCACACGGTTCACCAGCGCGCTTGGATTTCCCTCCGCCTTTCGCTGCTGGCCTTCGGGAATGAACGTGCTGTTGCTCGCAGACCCCGAAATCAGGGGCTCACGGGCCAGCGTCACGTTCTGCACTCCTGGAACAGAAGAAAGACTTTCTTCCATGCGCTGCAACAGCAACGTGCTCGCCGCGTTGGGATAAAGCTTCTCCGGCAACTCGACATTAAACAGAAGCAGATTGTGCGTTTGAAAGCCGAGCGGGGTCCGCACTAACTGCATCAGCGTCCGCACAAACAAACCCGCACCCACGACCAGCAACATTGAGAGCGCCACCTGCACAGTCACAATGGTTTTACCTGCCAGCCCACGTCGCCGATGGGTATACGTCTGTCCACTGTCCTTCAGGCTCGGACTCAATTGCACCCGCGTGGCCTGCCATGCGGGTGTGAGTCCGAAAACGATTCCGGTTACGACCGAAATCGCCGCTGCAAACGCGAAGATGGGCCAGTTGAATTTCGCCGAAAATGCCGGCGGCGCCCACGCGTTCGAAAGCAAACGCGGGATGGCACTTCGGACTGTCCATGCCAGCAGCAATCCACCCGCTCCGCCCATCAGCGAAAGCAGCAGGCTCTCAGTCATCATCTGGCGCAGAATTCGCCCACGGCCAGCGCCCAGCGCAAGCCGAGTGCCAGTCTCCCGCTTCCGCGCCCCAGCCCGTGCCAGCAACAGGTTTGCGAGATTCGCGCATGCAAGCAGGAGAACCAGGCCGGCCAGCACCATCAGCACATCGATCGGCTTCTCGAAGCCTTCCGCATTTGGATTCTGTCCTCTGCTTCCGTCGCGCAGTAGCAACGTGGGAATCTCACTCGCCTTCTTCACCGGCATGGTTGCCCGCACAGCCGCATTGAGCGCTACGTTGAGCGAAGCCTCCGCAGTGCCAGCAGAGACACCCGCTTTCATGCGTCCCATAACCAAGACCCACCACAGGCTTTTGTTCGCGAGCAGAGAAGGCGACCAGGTTGGATCCAGGTTCTGCGGCGCGACCAGCGGCTGCATGCTGAAAGGCAGAAAGATATCAGGCGTGCCCTGTGCCGAGTAAGCTCCCGTGAATCCCGGTGGATTCACTCCCACGACCGTCACCGGCGTTGCGTTCACGAAGACAACTTGTCCGATCGCATTCAGCGAGCGCCCAAACCGCGTCGTCCATAGCCGGTCGCTGATTGTCACAACCGGCCCACTACCGACCTCTCCGTCATCCGACTCCTGAATACCTCGCCCAAGCTGCGGCCGGACCCTCAACACGGAGTAATAGTTACCCGAGACCATTTCCGTTTCCGCAGTCTCAGCCTGGCCTCGAATCGTGACCGTCATTCGCCCGTATGGCTTGAACGCCATAACATCTGAAAGCGCCCGATTCTGACGCCGCAACTGTTCGTAAACGGGATAGGTGAACGACGTGGAAACATGCTCGCCCCCCGGCAGGTCGTCCCACCAACCCCACATTTCGCTGGCGACGCCATCTCGCCCCTCACTCAAATAGAACATCCGCAACTGTTCCGGGTTTGGGACATTCAGTCTGTCGAGCAGCATGTGCTGCGCCACCGTGAAGATTGCAGTGTTTGCGCCGATGCCCAGCGCCAGAGATCCCACGGCGATGGCCGTGAATCCCGGGCTCTTGCGAAGGATTCTCAACGCATAGCGCAAGTCCGCCCAGAACTGGTCCCACCAGCGCAGGCCCAGCGACAAGCGCATCCCTTCCTTGTGAACCGCCGTACCGCCAAACGCGATACGGGCGCGGCGAGCGGCTTCAGCGGGCGCGTGGCCAGCGCGGATCAGGTCGTCAGTAAGAGCTTCAAGATGATGTGCGAGTTCCGCTTCCATCTCAGATTCCAGAACATTGCGGCGGACTACGGATCGCAGCCAAATACTCAACCGGGAAAATATGGAATCGACAAACGATCTCAAGCTCATGGCTCTCCTGTTCCGTTGCTTCTCGGCCCCTTGCTCTCTGTCTTTTTTAGGCCTCTTCCGGAGTTGTGCTGAGGATGGCTCCAATGATGCCGGCCATGCGATTCCACTTCCTGGTCTCCTCACCGAGGCGTTCACGGCCAGCGCGCGTGAGCTTGTAGTACTTGGCGCGGCGGTTGTTTTCGCTCTCACCCCACTCGCTTGCAATGGCCCCCTGGTGCTCCAGCCGGTAGAGCGCCGGGTAGAGCGAGCCCTGCTGAATCACCAACCCCTCACCGGAAATCTGCTGGATGCGCAGCAGCACTCCGTAGCCATGCAGGGGACCGAGCGAAACTGCTTTCAGGATCAGCAGGTCGAGCGTTCCTTGCAGCAGATCCATCTGGACATTTTGTTTTTTCGCGGCCATCGGTCTCTCTCCTTGGCGCTCTAGGAAAGAAAATATACTGGCTCTCCTAGATTGTCAAGGAGAGTTTTCGAGAGAGTTTTGAACCGTTTGTGGTTGGCGCGATTGGGAATTGAGTTCCAGGAGAGCCTTGCAGGGACCAGCATTGAAAACGCCCCGCTGTCCAGAAATGGGGCGGCGCCTGGATCGTCGCCCATCCGGGCTCTCGCTCCAGTTCTCACTGCAATTCCATCTGCAAGTCGCCTGAGCGCCCCTGCATAAATTCGGCCTGTTTCCTTCAGAAACAGCTTTCCCGTTTTGCGCCCAATTGCGGCTTTGAGCAGATTGCGAAGGCGCTATTAAACGGACGCGATTAATCTGCAAAGCAGTCCACACAATCTGTTCGGCAATCAGTGTTCCAGGTGCTCGCCCAACTTTGCCACTTGCTCGCCGGCCAGAAGAAAGCCTCCAACGCCGAAGTTGTAACTCGAACTCGGCAAATAATAGTTTGGCGCGCCGCCGGTTTGCTGGATATTTCCGAGGCGGCCGTCGGCATAGATCTGGTCGATCATTCCGCGCCACGCTTTGGCGACGACTGGCGCGTAGGTGGCGCGATCGAGCACACCATGATTCACGCCCCAGGCGAGACCGAGCGTGATCAAGGACGAACCGGAGATCTCGGGGTCATGATAGTCCGCAGCATCCAGCAGATCTGAGTGCCACAAACCATCTTTGGGATCCTGGAGAGATGCAAACTCCGCGGCCATCTCGCGCATCTGCGCTTCGTATTTCCCGCGGTCGGGATAGTCCTTTGGCATGTATTCTAGCGTGCGCGCAAGACCGCCCATCACCCAGCCGTTTCCGCGCGACCAGAAGATCGGCACACCGGCATTGCCTTTTTTGCCGATAAACGTTTTGTCGCGGTAGAAAAGATGATAGTGCTTGTCATAGAGCGCGTCCGAAGTTTCCCACCAGCGCTTGTCGAGGTAGTCCAGATACTTCGGGTCGTGGGTGGCAGCGGCCATGCGCGCCCACGCGGGAGGGCCCATGAACAAGGTGTCGCACCATTGCCACCAGATGGGGAACTGGCCTTCCGGGACCGGAGGCATTTGAGCGCCGAAGAGGCTGTCGAAGCCTTTGCGGCTCGATTCGATTTTCCCGGGCGAGGGATCGAGGAAATACAACTCGAGATAAGTCTGGGCGAGGGCTTGATCGTTGTTGTCGGGCCATCCGCGGCCGGCGGGATCTTCGACGCCGAGTTCCCAGTGAAATCTTTCTGCCATCCCCAGCATTGCGTTGCGGTATTTCGGATCGCCGAGTTCCCGCGATGCTGCCATGAAGCCGGTGTCGAGCACGCTCCAGGTCCAGTTCTGCGTAAGATACGGCTCGGCGCGCTTCAACTCCCAGTCCGCCACCTTGCGCATCGCAATGTGAACCGCAGCCGGATCCATCGACGCTGAGAGATTCGCCTTGGGGACGGGCCCGGCCGCGACATCGCCCAGATGGTAGAAGATGTCTTCGTCAATTCCCGCCTGATCTTCAGCACTGATCTTTGAAGACGTTGGGATACCATTTGGCGAAACCATCTGAGACTGGAGGGCAGGCGCCGCGCCGCTCTCGAGAGGGGCTGCCGTCTGTTCGAGCGCATCCACAAGCCGCTGCCGCTCTTCAGAATTCCAGTCGTTCGCGTGCTGCACCATGAGGACGACAATCAAGCCGCGATTCATATCGACCTTCATGTCTGTCTTGTAGGCTCCGCTGTGCTCGTAGAAGCCGTGGCCCAAGTTCCAGCCGAGTCCGTAAGGATTTCTTACAGCATCACCGGTTTCTTTTCTCGTGATCATCCGGATGGACTGTTGCGAGAGATAGCGTCTGCCATCAACTATTCCGTCGTTCAGCATCATCCGGCAAAATCGCACAACGTCATCCGCGGTGGAGAACAATCCTCCGGCGGGAATGGGGTAACGCCGCGTACGATCGCTCAGTGGATAAGTAAGCTGATCGACAGGCACCTCGCGGAGGGTACCGCTTTGGTACGATTTTGCTAGACGCTGGAGTTGCTCGCCGCTTGGCCAGAAGGTTGTGTCGCTCATCCCGAGCGGGCCAAACAGCCTCTTCTGCATGAATTCTTCAAACGGCATTCCACTTACGACTTCAACAATGCGGCCTGCAGTGTTGATTCCTTCGTTGCTGTAGCTGTATTTCTCTCCGGGTTGCGATTGAAGCGGCTCGGCTGCGTAACTCTCGACGGCGGTTTTCAATGGAAGAAGGTCGAGTGCCCCAACCTCACGCTTCGACCTGAAAGGGAGACCGGCCGTATGGCTGAGTATTTCCCGTATCGTGATTGGATGTTTTAACGGTTCCAGCTTCGGCGGGGTGCTCGAGTTTGCTGAAGCGCTCGATGCGGAAGGCGGCGAAGAGGCGGAATTCGGGCTGGAAACCGGAGACACCATCTGGCCTTTGAATTCCGGCAGGTATTTCTCGACTGGATCGTCGAGCGAAAGCTTTCCCTCATCCACGAGCATCATCACGGCTGAAGCGGTCATTGCCTTGCTCATCGATGCGATCCAGAAAATGTCGTCCTCTTTCATTGGCCTGTGACCTGCGATGTCAGCGTAGCCTGCGACCTCGCGATCGATCACCCGATCTCGATTGGCAATCAGAACGACGGCCCCGGCGATCTCGCGGTTCTCCATATAAGGTTTAATCACATCGGCGAGAGATTCATTTTGTCCTTTGCGGGGTTCAGGAGCATTACTCTGCGCAAAGCATGCGGCAAAGGAGATCAGTGCCGTTGCCATTAGAAAGCACATGTAACCTCTGGTGTTTCTCAACGAATGCCCGGCGAGCATGAGCGACCTGTTCACTGGTGGACCCTCCAGGGTTTTCATTTTTCAAGTCTCCCGACTTTCATTCTCGAATTTCCAGGTGCGAATTGACAGCGCATCAGAAGGTGGTGGCGTCGGTCGCACTCACACTCAAGCTGCTGATGCCGTAGTCGCCGTTTTTCCCTTCGTTGAACCCGAAGCCCGGTGCGCCATGAATATACGTGTTGTCCTTTGTCGTTCCCATCAGCACGCCGTTCTTGTAGGCCTTGATCTCATTGCCGACAACTGTCGCCTTCACAACGTCACCCGTCTTCACTCCGAATTGTTTTCCCGGCGTGTTCACGAGGTAGGTAAAGTCGGCAAGCGGCCCATTCCACCGCACAATGATCAGGTACGCCGTGTCGTCGCCCCTGAGTGAGAACGAGATTTCGTATCCATCGCAGTTGCGCTTGGCTAGCGAAGATCGTAGCCGCATGGAGACTTCGGGATAGCTCGATACCTTGCGCCTGTCCACCACTTCTTCCACGCTCTGGTTTGCCGGCCAGTCGCCGGTTAACAGCGCTACAGAGTCGGCAAAACGCTTGGGCCCGGCGTGACCGGTTGCATATCCGGGCGTCGTCGACACGTTGCCCCAATCCAGGCCAACGGTCTTGCCTCCGATCCAGTGGCCGCCTTCCGAGATCGGATCTTCAGTCTCAAGAAACTTCGACGCGTAATTTCTGACATGCGACGCCGGCGACTGGGCCGGAACGGACCCCGCCGTGTTCTGCCTGCTGGAGCATCCGGAAAGTAGGGCAAGCAGGGCAGCGGCCAGGACCGGTTGTAGCTTCGGTCCACGAAATGGATCCAGGATTCGGTTCATATTCTGATTTTTCTCCGCTCTGTGTAGTTCAAGTGTCTCTGATGCGTTGGGGTTCGAGTCGCTGACGGCCGGACCGAAGGAGTTCGTTTCGGTCGCGGATCCACCCGCTGCCTAGAATCCTACGCGGAATGTCGCCCACTCCTGACGGTTGCCGATTTGCGAACGCTGCTTGTGCTCCTGGATCTAACGACACCGCGCCCACCTTCTGCCTTGGCCCCGTGGGAACGGAGGTTATCATGCCGGGCGTAGCAGGCCATCGCATCAAACGCCGTGAGAAATCCATCGCTGTTTTTCGGCGTATTTTCATAGCATAGCTGTGCCGGAATTTTGGCCGCGTGACTGGCAGTATTGGCGATGCAATTTTTGGCGCAAGTCACATCGGGGCCAATGGGAGGCCAGATGCCGTCGCCAAACCACGATGGCTTGCCAGTGAGATAGAATGAACCAGGCAAAATTTGACTTGGATGAGCCAAGCCCGGAAATGCCGGGTCGGTGCTCGCCGTCTCACTGCCGGTACATTCAGGGTTGCCAACTCCCGAGCTCGCGCACCAGCGCACGCCATCTTTGCTGCCGTTGGCAAGGTAAGTCACTGCGTCCCAGTTCCCCCATCGCATCAGGCCGTTTTCGGTCTCGGTGTCGTAAGGATTTTTCGAGTCGATTCCGTTCTGGCAACTACCCCAAAAACCCAAATCGAATTCGAAGTCATCGGTCGGCCTCCTGTCCGCATTGTCACACTGGTAATGTGTGTGAAAGGCTGGGTCCCCGATGACATTCCCGATGATGTTCATGTAGTGACTATCAGCATTGACTTTGATTGCGACGCGGTAGCTGGTCTTGTTGGGACTATGTCCTGAAGCACGATTTCGGAAGGCAGTGTTATGAGACGACGACCCCCAAACATTGTCGTACATGATTTCGTCCAATACATTGCCTTCGTAGAGCTGAAGATAATTGTGCGACAGGTGAGGCTCGAAACTGCCGAATTGAGGTCCCGGTGCTGTATTAAGGATGTAATTGTATCCGGCGACCAATCCGTAAGAAGTCTCCGGCAGGAGGCTGGAAGTGATGCCGAAGAAGATGTTGTTTTCCACTTTGGCAAAGGACGTGGCTATAAGCTCGATTCCATACTGGGTCGGCCCTCCAGAGGCGTTGCGTGAGGAAAAATAGCTATCGCGCACTTCATCGTGCATGCCCCATAAGAAGAACACCGCAGATCGGGCGGTGTTTGTCACCGTCACATTTTTCGTCCAACAGTAGTCGCAATAGCCCATGCTGATAGCAAAGTTGTTGGCGTTGGCGTTCACTTGCAGATCCTCAACGCCCGCATAAGAGATGTTCCCCGGCCCGTTGTGTCTCATGCCGGCGGTATTCCAGTAAAACGCCTGGGGAGACAGGTCTGGCAAATGATCATAAGCCACCCCCGGAGCTTTGATGGTGACTTGTGTGGGGCTGTCCACACTTTTAATTTCCACCATCTCCTGTTGGGCCCGGCTCTCGGCGCCATAAAACTGCAAAGGATTGTCGTTGCGCCCGCAACTATTGTGGGAGTTGCACTCTCCGTTGAGGGCCTGAGGATAAACGTAAGGCGCGTTGTGCTGATCCAGAACAATTCTCTGTCCCGCCACGATCCCCGCCGTACTTGCCAAATTCAAAACCCTGCTGCCTTTGGCAAGCCCGCCCGTCCAGTTGGTGGAACCAAGGCTGGGCGGATAATGCGGCAACCCATTGGGGTTCACGCCTGTGCCGTCTACGCTGAAGAAAATGTCGCCATATCCGCTGGTGGGAAGATTGATGATAGTATTCGCCGGTCCGGCGCCACGCAGGACGATGCCTTTATTGGCATAGATTGAAGTTGTAAGATTCCAGGTTCCGGCGGGAAACATGACCACTTGATTCGTGGGGCAGTTGTCTATCTTCCCTTGAATTTGCTCCGTGGTGTCCGTCGTCGCCACGTTGGCGCAGACAGTTGTCCTATGGGGAATACCGCCGGGCACTCCCGCTTTTGACCAGTCGGTGGCGCGACTCGGAGCGATGATCCCATTCCAGGCGCCCGGCGAAGCCTGCGAGAACAATTGCTGCGTCGTTAAAACAGAAAACATCACGAAAGCGATCAAGGTATAAGTGAATATTTGGCATTTGTTCTTCGACGCCTGCATTTCATCCATAAGGCTCACTCGCTTCATTAGGTTTCCCAAGATTCCCGTTCCATTTCGCGCTGCGCATTTCAGGGGTTTGAAGCAGACGCCGGGACGGCAGAGTGTCGTCCCGGCGCCTGAAGTAAGAAGTCTAGCCCCCGGGCAAAGCCAGTGGGCATTCCGGTTGCGTTAGAAGTTGAACCTGACCATAACCTCCGTGACGCGGCGCCCGGTGCGGTTTGGCGCGAATCCGAAGACACTGGCGTTGGCGTTGGTGGCGCCGGCCAGAGCCTGGGCCACCGGCTGCGCGCCCGCGGCCGCATTAGAAAAGTTCAGGTTGAGGGCTTGCGGCTGGATCGAGGTGGTGAAGGTTCTGTTGGCGTAGTTCAGCACGTTGAAGGCCGAGAAGCGGAACTGGAGGTTGCGGTTCTCGCGGCCAAGGCCGATCTGCTTCTGGAGGGCGAGATCGGAGTTGAAATATCCTGGGCCGCGCGTCTCCGGAAAATGATAATTGCCGTTCACGCCAAGCGTGGTGGGCAGGGCAAAGCAGGCACTGTTGACGTACTGGTGCGTTCCTTTGACCGAGCTGGGATCGCAGGTGAGCTTCGGCATCAGGTGCACGTCAGGCGTACCCAGCAACGAGATATTACCGGGCCCGATAAGTGCGGAGACGCCGGTGTTCGGATTGATCACGTTGAGCTGGCCGGAGAGGTTGTAGTTCGGGCTGGCGAGCGAGGCGAGATCCGAACCGCTCTGGTAGCCGGTGATGCCGGAGATCATCCAGTTCTTCACGAAGCCCGCTGCCGGTCCGGTGATTTTCTTGAACGTGAGGACGTTCAGGATGTCGCCGTTGGCGTAGCTGGCGTTGAAGATCTGGGTGTGATCAAACGGCTCGACGCCGTAGTTGTTGCGGTAGTTGGTCGGATCGACGGCCTGACCGTTCCAGATGGAACCACGAACGCCGAGCGCCTTTGAGAAGGTGTAGTTGAGCCCGTAGGTCGACACGCCCGACTGTTTGTTCCAGACCATCTGCATCGAGTTGTAGTTGGTGTTGACGTTGTGCTGCAGAATGCCCAGGGTGTTATATAGCGGGTACGGACGGAAGTCATCCTGCTGCTGAACGGACATGCCGCCGTTGAGGGTGGGCGTGACGACCTGCGGATTGGTTCCGGGGTACCACGGATAGGTTTGGCCGGTGATCGGATCGGGCCCGAACATCTTCCCAACCGGAATCGCGTTGAGGTTATCCAGCGCCTGGTTGCCGGTTGCGCCGTTGTTGGGCAGGTGGCGGCTGACGTTGCCCATGTAGGCGAGTTGGAAAGTGGACTTCTTCAGGAACTTCTGGTCAACAGCCAGGTTGTAGGTGTAGGTCTGCGGCTGTTGGTCGTCGCCCCACGACACGCCATAGGCGTCCGAGTACGGAAGAAACTTGGCGGCAGCGGGAGCTTGGCTGGGAACATCGGAAAGCTGAATGCCTCCTGTCCCCCCTGGGTCGTACGTGCGCATTCCCTCCGCCGTACCGGCAGGACTCTGCACGGAGCCGGCGTTGTCATGGTAGACATAGATGCCGAAGCCGCCGCGAATCACGGTGTCACCGTTGCGGAAGGCGTCGAGCGCGAACCCTATGCGAGGCTCAATAAAGGCCCAGCGCGCCGGCATGCCGGAGCTTGGAACGCTACTGTCCATGCCGTGCCACAGGAAGCCGGGAAGGAGCGGATTCTGCGACGACGTGGCGACAGCGTTGTAAGTCGAGGGATTCCACACCGGAATGCCGATGCCATGCGAGTCGCTCCACGGGTTGATGTGGTCGAGGCGAACGCCGAAGTCAATGGAAAGGTAGGGCGTGGCGCGGTAGTGATCCTGCGCGTAGCCGGCGAAGTCCCAGAAGTACAGATAGGGCTTCGGGTCGATGTTCGCCTGATAGAAATCGCCGACGGTGCCTTCGAGGAAGTTGGCAAGGTAATTGCCGCCGTCCCAGTTGGAGCCCCACCCGTTCGGTGCGTTCGTGTTCCAGATCTGCTGCCCCGTGGGCCGAAAGTAGGTGAGGCCCTCGTAGTACGCGGTGATAGCACCGTTGGTGTATATCCAGCCCGTCGCTTCGTGGTCCCCTGTCTGCTGGCCGTGGAAGCCGACGCGAAGGGAGTGGTGGCCTAAGACCTTGGTGAGGTTATCCTCGAAGACCCAGGCGCGCTCTCTCATGAAGATGCCGCCGAGCGACGTGTCTTCAACGGGGAGCATCGGAATGCCCCAGTTCTGCCAGGTGCAAAGACAGGGCATGCTCTTGGAGCCGTTGTTGAAGAGGCCGGGGTTCGTCCATTTACCGTTGAGCGTCAGCGCAGAAGGGGTCTTATCCACAAAGTTGCCATTAAACCAGGAAAGGCCCACCTGCAGTTCGTTGGTCATCGTCGGGTTGATGATCGAGACCCAGTTCACCGTTCCCATATGCGCGCTCTGCTTTTGGATCATGCCGCCGCCGGGGGTGTTGAGACTGCCCGGAGACCAGAACTGCCACTGGGGTACTCCAGCCGCTGTATGCTCAGTGCTCCACAGCGCGAATATCTTGTTGCTGTCGTTAAGGGCATAATCCGCGCGCACCTGGCCCTGCCAGAGGTCGTTGTTTTCCAGGTTGGTGGTGATCCAGTTGTAGCCGCTGGCGGTGGTCGGCGTATTCGGCAACGGCATCGTGTTCAGAATCGCCTGGTTGACCGGATCGATCTGGGTGGGGTTCAGTTGGCCATTCGTAAGCAAGGAACCATCCGTGCCCGTAACCGGCACTTCGGCGTAGGAGGCATAAGTGGCATTGCCGGCCAGCGGACCGAGATAATTGTTGATTTCGTTCTGGCTGAAGTTGCCGGTGCGCATGTTGGGCGTGGGCACCAGGGCTGTGAGCGTGGCGCCGGCAGCGCTGCTGTAGGCGTAGGTACCGCGCTGCGCCATGTCTTCCCCACCGGCGAAAAAGGTGAGGCGACGGCTGTGGTTGAAACTGGTGCCGGGGATGATCACCGGGCCGGTGAGCTTGAAGCCCGGATAAATCTCGCGATCAACCGGTCCCGGCTGGTTGGTGCTCTTGGTGAGCCAGTCGACCGAGTTCATCTGGTAGGTACGGCCATTGACGTACGCACCACCATGAAACTCGCGGCTGCCAGGGATGCCGGCGGCGGAGATGACGATCGGGCCATGGGCCTGGTCAGCGGTCATGCTGCTCGTGGTGATCTTGACTTCGCTGACCTGGTCAAAGTTGATGTTCTGCATGGTGCTGTTGTAAGAGCCGGGATGCGTGAGATCGATGCCGTTATAGATAATCGCAACACCGGCCAGAGGCGTACCCATGCCCGAATAGGCGCCGTAGGGGCTATCGTTCAGCGAGACCTGCGAGGGGTCGAATGCCGCGTTGGTGACACCATTGCTGCCGGCGACCCCGTTGATGCCGAAGCCGGGCATCGTCTTGATTAGCTCAGTGACGTCGCGGCCTTCCACGGGAAGACGGGCAATGTCATTGGCCGTGACCAGCGAGCTAAGTTCGCCGCTGTCCATCGTAATGGTCTCAGCGCTTGTGCGAACCTCGACGGTTTGGCTGGTTGCACCAGGTGTGAGCCTGAGTTCGTGCAGGTTGCCCTGGCTGCCGGGATCGAGGTGAATGCCGCTCTCCGTGAGAACCGAGAAGCCCTGCGCTCTTACAAGGATCGAGTAGTCGCCGACAGCGACTGCCGCGAAGACGAAGTCGCCAACGCCATTGCTCGTGATGTGAGTAATGGCGCCAGTGACGACGTTCGTGAGAGTCACGTCGGCGTCCGGGATGACCGCCCCGCTGCTGTCTACAATCGTGCCGCTGAGGTTAGCCGTGGTGCCGGCCTGGGCATGAAGAGCCGGACCTGCGGAGAAGGTCGAGGCGATAAACACAGCCAACGCGAGAAAACCAAACAACCGGTTCTTTCGATGAATGTTTATTGACCGGGTGAGAATCCTTAAGCACGTCCGTGGATCGGGCGTCGCGAAAATTCGGTCTCTGCAACTGGAAGCGTCAGGTACTGGCTGAAGAGAGGATGCGAAATGCTGATTTTCCATGAGCGTTGTGGCCCTTTCAGACGACGTGGGTTTGAGGATGTCGTTCTAGCTACTTTTTTGCAATCGGGCGATGATCTTGCACCATTCACCCCCACGGTCGAGCCGATTCCACTCTGGAATCGGGTTTATTGCCGAACCGGGATCGTGATTGTTTCTGCGGTTCCTGAAGATTGACATAATATCTAGCGGATAGTTTTTGCATTGTCAATCATAATTTTCGAGTAGATTCGCTATATATTCGTCTCTTTGATAGCAATTAGAATAGAATGATGAGATGTAGTCTTGAAAATTTGTGGGACTAAATTCATTTTTCAAGCATTGCCCGGCCTTTCATGTCGTCGGCCCTTCACTCGCCGATCGGCGAATCCTTGTGGCGAGTCTCGATATTCTCAAGAAAACCGGCCACGCCCTCATTGCGACAGAGTGGGGCATCCACACGCCGTCAGCGGCGAACTGAAGGTAAGTGTTCTCATGACAGGACGTGGCGTCGGGATGCTCGAATCAGGCGTCGAGCCGCAGCGGGATGTAGTCCTTATCGTGCGAGATGAGGGTTTGTCTCGTCTGGACGGAATGGGAGACCAGTGTCGGTCCGGATTTTGAATCTCGCTCAATCTCCGTAGCACACAGCCGCATTGAAGTGCAGCGGCCCCCCCGTCCCGTCGGGCAGCCCGCCCATCACATTCGTATAGCAGTCCTGCGCCGGACTGGTATTCGCATGCCCGTCCACGCCGCGAATATTGCCGTGCGTCACATCCGGGCCGATCAAAGGCCAGGGCTTCGTGGAGGGCCACCATTTCGGCGGGTCCGCGGAATAGAAGGAAGCCGGCAGAGCGGCCTGTCCTGCGCCGGTGTCGCCCTTCGTGGGCAGCTTGTTGGCGTAAACCGGGAGTCCCGCCGGCACCTCCGACGTGTTGTCGCAGATCGTGCTCCATCCCGTGTCGGACGAATTGCCGCACCATCGAACAGCTTTCGTCACTGTGTCGTAGTTGCCCCAGCGCAGCAAGGTCTTCGACACCAGCGGATCGGCGGACACCGTGATTTCCCCCTGCGTGCTTCCCTTGTCCAGCTCGAATATGGGATTCTTCCCGCTCGTGTAGCCGGTCTGTACGCCTGTCTCTCCCAGCACGTTGCCGACGAAACTGAAGTAACGGCTAAAGGCACGAATCGCAATTGGAATCAGATTGTAGAGACACGGCCCGAAGGTAACTTCCGGATAGTTCCCGCTTTTATAGCACGCGGGCTCATTGCCCCGGAAATCGTTCCTGAAGAAGGTGACGAAGTCGTGCGACCCGTGGAAATTATCGGCAGCGGTCGCCGGCGCGAAGTTGCCTTCGTATAGCATGTCGTAGATCCCGGCGGCGTGCTGATAGGTCGCTGCCATCACATATCCGGGGGCCAGCGTAAAAAAGTCGTTGGTGGCGTAGTTATAGCTGACCACGCAGCCGGTACAGGCGCTGTTCATCGTCCACGGGCCCGCGATGTACTGCATGATATTGTCGGCCACCAGCACATCCCCGTCGTTCAAAAGCTCCACGCCATAACTCTGCGTGGCGGCGTGCTGCGTCAGATAGAAATAGCTCTTCTCCACCGTCACATGCGCCGACTGCTGTATCTCGACATGCGCTTTGGCGCTTTCCAGGCTGCGTACCCCGCTCACCCAGCAGCCGTAGCAGTTCGCCATCACAATCCCTCGCGTTTCCACCGAGTACGTGTGGTCAAGGGAGAGATTCTCGATGCCGTCGTAGAAAATCGGCGTCGTCGCCCACCAGGCCTCCGGCCCTTTGGCGCTACTCCAGTTGTCGACATACAGCCCCGGCGTAATGGTGATCTTGCCGCCGTCGCAGGCCTGCCCAAACGTGGTCGCGGTTCCGCACGCCACCACCTTCACGATCTGCGTTTGGTTGCGATGCGGCCGCTGTCCGTTGCCGAGGTTGTCCTGCAGCGAACAGGGCGGGTCGACTGTATTGTCGGAGCACACATAAAAGTTGCCGTTGTCCGAGGCGTCGTCTTTCTGATCCAGAATGATCGGCCATCCCACCTTCAGGTTCACAGTTTTGCTCAGGGTAATGGTGGTGGCGCCTCGCGCGTAGCCCGCCGTCCAGCTTGCGGCGTTGGTCGGCCCTCCGGGGTTATTCTGATCGTCGCTGGCCATGCACACGTCGGCCGGGCCGTGGCAGCGAATGTGATTCCTGAAGACGATAAAGGTCCGGTCGGCGCCCAATCCCCGCACCGCGACGTCGCTCTTCGCTCCCCATGTAATCCCGCTGGTCAGATAAAACGTCCCCGGACCCAGCTGAACATAATGGTGGGGAGCACAGGCCGCGATGGCGTCATTGATGGCCGTGGGCACTGCCGGATCGCTGCTCGAGCCGTATGGCGCGATCGGCGATCCGCACTGGCTCCACGATCCGGAAGGAACTCCTCCCGGTACCCCTGCCTGGGTCCAGTCGATGGCGCGGTCTGGGCTCAGCACGCCCGACCAGAGTTGGCCGGAGCCGGAAACACAAGAGCAGAGCAACATCAGAACGAAGGCGGACCAGGCTCCCCTTGTCATAATTTCTCCCATGAGGTCTCATCAGGCAACAACCCGTCCGCGTGACCTCGCTTGGTATTCTCACAGACTGTCATTCCTCGATATTGCGATTCCGGTCGGGCCGTCGCCAAACAAGAAGTGTTCCGTTTTTGGAGCCACTTCCGGGCGGGCGGTGATATGGCAGGAATGGATGTCGTCGCGGAGTAGCGATCGTCAACTCGTTGCCAGGCCGCGAATTCGATCCATCGAAGACTCGGAGGCTACTTGTCGCACTGATCTCAAACGCTGTATCAGCCCATAAAACCTAAATATGGAGTGGATCCAAAGTTTCCAAAATTCGGAAAAATCTGTCTGACTTGGCCATCGGAAAGTCCAAACCAGCGAGCTAGCGTTCCCGAATATTGATCTACCGAGGTAGTGGGAATCAGCCGGCCGGCTCCTACATCGTTGGCCTGGTCTACGCCGACGACTGGATACTGTCCATATATATCCTGGCCTTGAACCGCGCCACCCACGACAAAATGGTGACTCCCCCAGCCGTGGTCAGTGCCGTTGCTGTTCGAGGTCAAGGTGCGGCCAAAATCGGAGGCGGTAAATGTGGTGACCTGGTTTCCCAGGCCGAGGGACACCATCAATCCGTCGAAGTATTCAAGCCCCTGGCCAAGCTGCGTGAGGAGCTGCGCGATCGTAATCGCCTGGTTGTTATGGGTGTCGAAGCTGCCTAGCTGAACGTAAAAAATCTGCCGGGAGACTCCGAGGCCGCTGCTGCCGCCGATGATTCTGGCAACCGTCTGCAACGAACTTGCGAACTGGTTGTCTGTAAGCTTGTTTGTTTGCGGATCGAGGAATTGAGGTGGATTCGGGATTCCTCCCACGCCGGCTGGAAGCATTGAACTTGCCAACTGCGCCTGCGCTTGCGTTGAACGATTGACAACAACTTCATACTCCTTTGCAAACAGGTTTGCCTCATCCGCCGTAAGAATGGCAGCGAGCGGATTTACTGCGGCCGGCAGGCCAAACGGAGGCTGGGACAATCCGTAAATCGGGATTGGGCCTGCCGAGGTGACATTCAATTGAAACGATGTTTGTCCGGAGAGAAACAAGGCGATGCCCGCGGTCGAGATACAGGTGAACGTGGAATTTGAATTCATGTTCATGCTTTCGATGACATCGGCGACCGAGCCGCCCCATCCCACATGTTCCGCGCTGCCGCCGTTTGAGGCAATGGCCTGCCAGGCTGCCGTCTGATCGAAATGAGAGAACAGGGATGCCGGCAGTGGAACGGAATTGGCATTGACCTGAGTTTTGGTCGCAGGAGCGATCAATGTGCCGGTATTGGCCACGATGGCGGCGCGGCCCGCGTTGAACAGATTCTGGATTCCAGTCAGCGCGGGATTCAGGGCGAAGGTGCGTCCACTCTGCGGTGTCCTCAAGGTTATTGGCAGCAGGTTACCCATGGGATACGCAAGCCCCGGCGCTCCCGACCGCGCCTGCGTGAATGCGCTAAACGAATCCGGATCAGTGGCGATCACTGTACCGTGTCCGTCATTGCCGCCTTGCAGGAAGACGCATACCAGGGCCTTATAAGCGGACGTGCCGGTCCCCTGGGCCATTGCGGCCAGAGTGTTGAGTTCCAGAAGAAACGGGCTCACGGACAGTCCTGCCATCGAGGCCATCGAGGCAGTTCTCAAGAATTGCCGCCGCGACCTCTCAAACTTGTTCATCATAGGAACTCCCTAGTACTGCGCGTTGAATGCCGGCGAAGCAATCGTCAGGTAAACTGCGGTCCGGACACGGTTCGCAAGTGCGGTGTTGATTGCATTCTGATCGCCGGCCGGAATTTGAATCGCACTGATTGCTCCCAGGATCTGGCCATACAAGGTGCTGTTCATCTCGCCGGCCATCAGCAGCAGATTGATTCGGTCAAGCAGTGCGCTGGGATTGGAGGCCAGGCCCATCTCGGTCTGGTAGCTCGCGAAGACATCGAAGCCCGAGGTTGCGTCACTTCCGATCGAGTCCTGCATGAAGTTCAGATAACCCACAACCGTCGAGACATTCGTCATCTGCATCTCCGGCGCCACTAGGCCCGCCGCCTCAATGCTGGTGCCGGGGGGGACATATCCCGGGGCAAACCAATTGAAGACCGTTGGCGAACGCAGAGACATCTGGCCGAGCCCCCAGATTGGATCTTCGGTGCTACCCACGCCGTAGGACCCGGTGCGGGATTGGGCGGAGAAGGCTCGCGCCCACTCCGTATAGCGGATCAGCGCCTCACGCACTTTTCCATACTTGGGATTGCTAAAGTCCGTGGCGGAATTGCGTGCTTCCGCGTCAAGCAGGATTTCGGAGATTACTGCCTGCAAATTTCCACGCACACCCATTCCGTCGTTCTTGAACACGGCAGAACAGTTGCTGATATATGTTGGGCTTGGATTGCTTGTGACCAGATGCTGGATCATCTGCTTGCAGAAGAAGGGCGGCAGGTTTGGATGATTAAACAAAGTGTCGAGCGCGATCTTGAGATCGCCATCGGGGTCCGCGCTCCCCCCGGCGGAAATAGTGACGCCGAGAAATTGCTTTTGAGCCGTTGAATGGTGATTGGGGAAACTCTGCATGGGCAGGAGTTCCTCGCCAAATCCCGGGCCCACAGACGCGCAACAGTTCGACCATGCGGTATCGGTATTGTTGCCGGGTATGTTCCAACTGAAGCCCGTGAACACCGCGGCCAGCCCCATGACGTCTGTGTTTGAGAAAGTCGGGATCGGCTTGCCAGTCGTATCCAGCTTTTGCGAGCCATCGTCATTCAATTGATAGAGACCGATGGTGAAGAGTTGCATCACCTCACGCGCGTAGTTCTCATCGGGATCGGTGTTGGCATTGCCCTTGTCGTTGCCGAGCATCGAAAGCATTTGGCCCATCATCGGATTCAGGGTCACATCCTGCAGAAGCGTTCTGAAGTTTCCGAAAGCATCCGCACCAAAGGCGTCGTAGTAATTTGCCTCTCCGCGGGGCATGCTCTGAATTCTGAAGTCGGCTTCGCTCGAGATGACAAACATCTCCGTGAGTGCGTACACCACTCGTTGCCGAAGTTGGTCGTTCGCGGCAATGCTTTGCTGCCAGAAAGAGTCCTGGACAAAACTTTCATCGGAGCTGTTCTGAACAAACAGCGCCGCATTGCACTTCACATCGCCGGCAGCGCAGGGTGGATTGTTCAGCATCACAGCCTGCTCCACATCGGGCTCGTGTGGTGTTGGCGGCAATGCGAACTGCTCATTGAGCCACGGCTGGTAGCCAATCATCGACAGGTGATGAATGCTCGCATCGGACGCTCCAAAGCTTGCCTGTTCGAGGAAACGTGCGGCGTCCTGGGGGGTGACCAACGGCACCGGCGGCGTGCCATTCACCAGCGCAATCAGATCAGCCGATGTTGCCGGACCCGGGCTTGGATTCAAAACCTGCAGGTCGAGATTGCCTGGTTCGGTCAGGTCGAGGGTCGCAGTCAATTGGGCTCCGCTATTAAAGGTCGTCGGAACCGGCGATCCGTTCATAAGCACCTGCGCGCCAGTAATGAAACTCTGGCCAGTCAGGACGACCGTCGCGGACGGCGGACCAACATTGAACGTCATCGGCGCCGCCGAATTGAGAATCGGGATCGGATTCAGAACCGAGACATTCTGAGTGATCGACACCGCCGGATTGTCAACGCTTGTGATGGTGAGTTGCACAACGTTACTTGGAGTCGGAACGACCAGCGGCGCGGTATAAGTGATCGACCCATTCGCATTTGAAACCGCCGTGCCCACCTGCGCATTGCCGGTTGGAATTCCATTTACCTGCAACGTAACGGCCGTGTTGTTTGTTCCGTTGACCGTGAGACCGAAGCTCAGCGGATTTCCCACACGCACATCTGAGCCATCCCCAGCTTGCAGAGTGAGAACGACGAGGCCCGGACCCACCACCACGGGCACAGTCGCCGAGTTTGCCGCTCCCGGATTAGGATTGCTGACGATGAGCGGAAATGTTCCCGGATTCGGCGCAGGTATCACGGCCGCCAATTCGGTGCCTGAAATCAATGTGGTCGGAACCGCGGCCCCATTCCACATGATCAGTGCGCCGAACACAAACTGCGATCCGTTTACCAATACCTGCGCGGTGCCTTCTGGGAAGGTCGATGGCGAGACACTGGTCACCAAGGGTATTGGATTCAAGATATTCAGGGCCGCAGTTCCATTCGGAAAGCTTGGATAATCGTTTGCCACATCGGTGATCGTTACGGCATTTGGCACGGGAACGATTGCCGGGGCCGTATATAATCCTTTGCTATCCACGGTTCCGAGCTCTGAATTGCCTCCTTGAATGCCGTTGACGTAGAAAGTCATCGGAGTCCCAAGTTGCAGCGCCGGGCTTGTGAATTGGATTTGTTGATTGACGCGGACTGTGCTGCTGGATGATGAGATCGCGGTGAAATGGGATCGATCCCCGGTATTGATGTTTCCGCCGCCGCACCCGATCGCGAGCGTGAGGGCACCCCCGAACAATGCCGCGATCAGCGCCAGATTCAAAGCATAAGTTCGAATGGTTGGGGCTCGCACGAAAGCTCCTGGTCAGGGGATGCCAAGGGCAATTCAGTAGCAAGTAAGACAGCCGCGGAGGCGAGGAGTGGTTACCAAATAAGTACTTGAGTGTACGCTAACAAGCATTACCAGAATGGGTCAATGTTTTTCTCAGCACTCCACATTACCTCGGTTTCAGAGTCCGTTTCACGCGAACAACTCACTTTTTGATCCGGTTCTTTAAAAAGGGAGATGCTGCGGAGATTTCCAAACCGGCAAGCAACCGCATTGAAAGACGGGCCGAGTGACAACATTCCGCGGCCAACACCGAGGTGGTTGGCAGCTCTTCCCCATTACCCAAACAGGATTGACTCAAGGTTGGCGGTTACAAGTGAAGTTGGGATCAATCTGGTCGATTTCCCTTGTCGGACTGGTGGATTAGCGAGTCTACCGATGGCGCCTCTGGGCAAGGGTTGGGAAATGAGGCTGACGCCATTTTAGTCGATTTGAGCATGATGTCATCGATGCGGTATACGGGGATGCGGCGTCGTGCCGGGTCTCCAAAGCAGGTTGGTTTGAATCTTTCCGGTGTCAACGAAGCATACACTAACAGGCCTTGCAGTTGGAGCCGGAACGCATAATCGCTGTTCTCTCCATTTGTTCCTGACCAATAGACCCAATAGAGAACGTAGACCTCACCCTGTGTACACGAAGTGCAATTCCTAAAACCTGTTTCAAAAACCGGCTTCGCGTCAAGGCATGAATTCAGTCGTGCCGAAAAGGGCCGAAAGAACAAGGGGTTTTAACCCCTGAGGGACTGAAAGTGAAATACGGCCGTCATTTTTGAAACATGCTCTAGAAAGAGAAAAAGGTGAATCCCTTCTTCTTTTCCTGTTCGATGGGCCGTCCGCAGACAGTCTGCGTCATCTGCCGGATTGCACGCGCAATATCCGAGTCTTCCTGTGTAATCGGGACAGCGGTGTTCTGCATCCGGCGCACGGCAGCATAGTCATTTGGAATCTTCCAACGAATTGGTCTGGTCAGAGCCTTTTCAACATGACCTTCGTCGATTCCCTGCGAGCCCGAGTCGAATCGATTCACAACTACTTCGAGCGCGGGCCCCTTCTCGGCGGGAAGCTGTCTGATGAGCCGATTTGCGTTTCGCAGTTCGGGAATGCCGAGCTGCGTCACCAGGTAAAAGGTTGCGAGACCAGCGAATCGATAAGTGCAATTCAGGTCGACTTTCGAACCCGCATCAATCACTATGTACTCGAAGTCTTCGAGGCCAACCTTCAGCAGTGTGCTCGTAGCGTCCTCGGTGGGATTGAATGCAGTCATCTCGCTCGGAGCGGCCAGAACGAACAGCCCGGAGCTATGCTTGACGAGCAATGACGAGAGAAAATGCGAATCGAGTCGCTCGACATTCTCAAACGCGTTCACCGTGGAGTATTGGCTCTTGATTCCGAGATTGAGCGCCGCGTCTCCCAGCGGCAAGTTGAGGTCGATGAGCAGAGTCCGCTCCCCGGACTGCTCGGCCAGCGATACCGCAAAGCTGGTTGCCAGAGTCGTGACCCCAGAACCGCCCTTGGCGCTCAAAAACACGAAAAGCTTGCCGTCTGCCTCCCGCGGCAGGCTTTCTTCCTCAACCTCCGGCGGAGGAACTTCCAGCCGTCGAGACCAGGCGCGCACCAGGGCTTCCGACATGGCGGTGGGTGTGATCGGCGAGCGGAGGTACTCGCGAGCGCCCGCGCGCAGGCAGCGAAGCATCAGTCCGGGGTCCGCCCTTTCCGAAAACACAATTACGTTTGTCGCGCCGTCCGCGCAGAGTTTTTCCACCAGTTCGAGAGTGTACTCCGGGTCGCTGTCCAGATCGATGATGACTACGTTGAAGCTCTTCTTGAGCATCTTCGTCACGGAGTCGATATCCGGGGGGTAGGAGATGAATTCCCTGATACGCCCGTTCTGGAACTTGTCCAGGGCTCTGATGGCCGCGTTCCGGCGGTGGTCGTCCGGACTGATCACCGCGATAGACAGCGGTTCTGCGCCAATCGAATCGGTCATCCGTCCAGGAATTGCCATGCGAAGAGAATCGTCTCCCCCTGAGTGTATCGCGTGTGAGGTCATGAGCCGCGTGAAGCAGAGGATGTTTCACGTCGTACATCGGCACCAGAGGGATTTTCGTCGAGCCATACTGAGAAGCCGCACATGAATGCGTGCGGGATTTCGATGGTCGCGCACAGCGATTGATGAGACCACGGGTGGCCCCATAAGACTCGCCGAGCAGCTGGTACCCCCGACCACTAGAAGGCGCCGAGAGAGTCCGAGCGTCTCTCATTTTGCTGCCAAGACGGGGGTTTTCCAGGGCAAAATCGCTGTTTTTTGGCCAAAAAAGGGCCAAAATCGGCCGGTCAAGTTTACACATGAGTAACTAGGGTAGAGTTTTATACCGCTCATTTCGTTGATGTTAGACAGAAATCCGTTACTATTCAGTACCCTCCTGAGTGGGGGGGTACCCCCCGGGGGGGTAAAACCGGCCGTTCCGGAGCGTGTTTTCCCTGAATCTGCCGCTTGAGTCTGGAGGAGGTTCATATCCTCATTCTGCACCAGCGGCCAGTAATTTTCTGCAATTGAAGGAAGGCTTTGCTTTGCACTTCGATTCAGGTTCGCGGCCAGCGCTGGATACAGGGCTATGCTGCCACCTGGGCGAGTCCCGGCACACTCCGAAGGCGCCGCACCGTATAGATTGCTGGTGCCGCAGGATGGGGCAAAGGGCCAGAAAACGAAACCGACTGAGAGACAGTAGCTATTGAGGTGTTGACGGGTGGTGGAGGTGGATTATTCCGTCGGCGGTGGCTCACGAAACTTAAGCTACCTGAAGCTCGGATTCATCGTCATGGCGTTCCATGGCATCCGAAATGTCTTGTCCGACAATGAGCCAATCAGAGGCAATAGCTCTCGCATCCGCTTCAAGTGTCGTTTCACTCCGGTTATAGTCATCAAACTGACCCCAGAGATCAAATACACGAGCCGCGCCAGACGCTAGAGACGGCTGCGCGAATAGAAAGTCCGACTTTACCTTGTTTCCCATGGTCTCCTCAGCTCGTATCATCGGCTGATTACTTCCATTTGTTTAGATGGGTTGGAAGGTAAAAAGTTTCCCATCACCGCTTCGAGTACCGAAATCTTGTGATTCCAAGGTCCCTAGCGCCGTCGGCATCCGCTGCCGACTCAAAAGAAGTGTATCAGGATTACAAAGAATTCTAGGCAAACTGTCAACCTAAAAGTTCCCGGAGGTCCCAAGTATGTCCCGTCAAGCTGCTTTCCTTAGCAGGCGTCAACCGTAGTGTTTTGTGAATCCTGCAAAAGTTGTAGTGGGCAAACTGAAAAGAATCAGCAAGTTCAGGATTCTCCTATTCCTTTGACTATATGTGACGTTCAGATACGTTCCGTATCAGGATTTCCCACGATTTTGCCTGGAACCGCCGCCAAAACTTCACCGGGCTATATTCATGCCAATACAAAAGGTCATTCCGTGACGAAAAGTGGGACCCATCGTCACAATAGCGTCACAGGTACGTCATTATACGGGTCAAGGTATTCAGTTTAAGTATCTGATTCTATTTGGCGTCCCCGACGGGATTTGAACCCGTGTTATCGCCGTGAAAGGGCGGTGTCCTAGGCCGGGCTAGACGACGGGGACGCTGTGGGAGAGCAGGAAACAGCCGGAATTGGCCGCGTGCGCCCTTATGAAGGCTACCAACTAGGAGTGAGAGTGTCAAAAAGTCCAGTGCGGCGCGATGCACGACTGACCAGCGTGTTTCTCCGAAAGGGCGGACTTGTATGCCCGGCGACCGAAGGTTGCAGCAGGGTCTGAAGCGCTCTGCGGTATTCTCAATGGGGCGGCTTTTCTTTGACTGGCCAGTGGCCTGCGCTGGATGCAACACATTCTTGCTGCAATAATCCCGCATCGACCGCCCGGCCTTGAGCGTCAGATGCTACTGGATTCATTTCAGCATTTTTCGGCGGGTTGGCGGGCGGACTCGACGGGCTTGACGGAACAGCTCAGCGGGAGTTTCCGTAAAAAGATACAAGTTGTCGAGGACGGCTTGAACCTGCGGATCGGCAATGCAATCGCACCGGTACAAATGGGAAGACCCAGGTCAAAAGGGGCCTGGACAAGAGGAAGAAACTTGTGAGAGAGAGCGCAGTGGGACGCATTCATGTTACGGCATTCTTGATTTCGATAGGGTTGGCGGCTACAGGCTGCCAGCAGAAACCCCCTGCGCCTGCCGGAGCCGGAGCGGCGATGCAGGGATTGCCTGTGCAGACGGCTGCTGTAACGCTTGCGCCGGTAGCCCAGAGCAGCGAATACGTGGCCACTATCAAGTCGCGACGCTCGGCCTCAATCTTGCCGCAGGTGAACGGGCTGCTGACACAGATTCTTGTTCGCTCCGGCGACCATGTAAAAGCAGGTCAGACGCTGATGGAAATCGATTCTCGGCAGCAGCAGGCCATGGTCGACTCGCAGCGCGCCACAGAGCGGCAAAAGAAAGCTCTTTACGACTACAACACTGTCGAGTTGGAGCGTCAGCACAAGCTATTCGACGCGGGCGTAACCAGCCGCGATGCCTACGACCAGGAGCAGCAGGCTTTCCAGAACGCCAAAGCGGATTACGAGTCGGCGGTGGAGTCGCGCAAGAACCAAGAGCAGCTATTGGCCTATTACACAGTCCGGGCCCCGTTCGATGGGGTGGTGGGCGACATTCCGGTGCATGTGGGCGACTACGCTTCCCCGCTGAATCCTTCACCGATGCTGACAACGGTAGATGAGAGCAAGGATCTCGAGGCGTACATCTATGTGCCCACGGAGCGCTCCAGCGAGGTGCGCATGGGGCTGGCTGTGGACCTGGTGGACAACAGCGGCACGCAGCTCGAGAAGACCAAAATCGATTTTGTCTCGGCGCAGGTGGACACCATGCTGCAGGGAATTCTGGTGAAAGCGCCGGTATATTCGGGGCCGGAGATTCTACGCAACGCGCAGATGATCAAGGCGCGGATTATCTGGAGCACAAAACCGATGGCCGTAGTTCCAGTTTTAGCGGTGACGCGCCAGGGTGGACAGACCTTTGTATTCCTGGCGCAGCAACAGAACGGTCACTTTATGGCCTTGCAAAAGGCAGTCACCCTGGGCGAGACGGTAGGCAACACCTATTCGATCACCTCGGGGCTGAACGCGGGCGACCGCGTGATCGTGTCAGGTACTCAGTTCCTCGTAAATGGAATGCCAGTAATGCCAATGGGCGGCTGAAGGGTGACCTCCCACTCACTCCGCACAAAGAGCGGATAGGCTGGGGAACCCAGATGTGAGTGTGGCCGGTTGTGTGGCGTTATCCCAACAGAGGCGCGTTGGGAGTGTACCGAAAGCGGGGCACCCAAGCCGGCCATTAGTTGAGCTGCAGATTTGCTCGAAGCATCGAAGGAAGGCATACCTTGTTTGTCGATTTCTTTATTCACAGGCCTGTTTTCGCGACTGTTTGCGCGCTGTTGATCATTCTGAGCGGGGCGATCTGCATCCCGAATCTTCCTATCGCCATGTACCCGACGCTCGCGCCCCCAGTGGTGACGGTAGCCTGCAATTACGTGGGAGCCGATGCAGAGACGGTCGAGAAAGCAGTCACCATTCCTCTCGAAGAGGCTATCAACGGCGTCGAAGGGATGCGTTACATCAGTTCTTCGAGCACGAACAGCGGAACGAGCCAGATCTCAACGACATTCAACACCGGCTACAACCTCGACATTGCGGCCGTGGACGTGCAGAATCGCGTGGCCAGTGTGCAAGGGAGGCTGCCGGCGGCGGTAAACGCGACCGGCATCAGCATTACCAAATCGAACTTCAACTTTGTCTTCGGCGCCGGTTTCTATACGCTCGATGGGCGCTACTCGGGCGAGTTCATCTCCAACTACCTGGATGTGTACGTGAAGGACGCGCTCAAGCGCGTGCCGGGCGTGGGCGACGTAATCATCTTTGGCGAGCGCAAGTACGCCATGCGCGTGTGGCTCGACCCGGTGCGAATGGCTGCCCGCGGCCTGACGGCCACCGACGTGGTGAATGCGCTGGTTGAGCAGAATGTCGAGATTCCAGCCGGCCAGCTCGGCCAACCTCCTGCCAATTCGAAGCAGGCATTCGAGATTCCGGTGCGCGTGGTGGGCCGGCTTACAAGCCCGGCCGAATTCGACAAGATTATTGTGAAGAATTCCAGCAACGGCCTGGTCCTGCTGAAGGATGTGGGCCACTCGGCGGTGGGCGCCGAAAACTACAGTATGGTCCTGGAGTACTCGGGAGTTGAGGCGCTGGGCATCGGCGTGGAGCAACTATCGAATGCCAACGCGTTGGAAGTGGACAGGGCGGCCAAGGCCGCACTCGCGGAGTTGGCAAAGAGCTTTCCGCCAGGGCTGCAATACGCCATCGCTTTTGATTCGACGACGGTGGTCGGCGACTCGATCCGCGAAGTGCTGGTGACGCTGACCGAAGCCATTCTCATCGTCATTACTGTGATCTTCCTGTTCCTCCTGGATTGGCGCGCCACCATCATTCCTGCTGTTACGATCCCGGTCTCTCTGATTGGCACCTTTGCCTTTATCAAGGTCTTCGGATTTTCCATCAATTCGCTTACGCTCTTCGGTATCACGCTGGCGACAGGCCTCGTGGTTGACGACGCCATCGTAGTAATTGAGAACGTGCAGCGGCACATCGCGATGGAGCACTCCGATCCGCACGAGGCCACGTCGCGGGCCATGGGTGAAGTAACCAGCGCGGTAATCGCCACGTCCTTGGTGCTGATTGCCGTCTTTGTTCCGGTCTCGTTCTTTCCTGGAACCACCGGCATTCTCTACCGGCAATTTTCACTGACGATCGCATTCTCGATCGCCATCTCGGCCTTCAACGCTCTGACGCTTTCGCCGGCACTATCAGCCATGTTCCTGCGCGGCGAAGAACAGCGCCCCCACCAATTGGACTTCCTTCATATCGGTTTTATCTCTCGTGCATTCGCGGCTTTCATCCATGGAGCCGACGCCACGATTACCTTGATGGCCAGCACCTACGCCAAGTCCATTCATGTCGCGCTGCGGCTGAGATATCTGCTGCTGCTGGTCTTTTTTGCCGGCCTGGGCGCCACTGTCTGGGTCTATCAGCATGTTCCCACCGGATTCATCCCGCAGGAAGATCAAGGCTACATGATGGTAATCGTGCAGGCGCCGCCGGGCTCCTCGCTGGCCTATACCAGGGCGCTCGCCGAGCGCGCGGAGTACATCATTGGGCAGAATCCCGATGTGGGCGGAGCCTTCGCCATCGTCGGCTTCAACTTTGCGGGCAGCGCATCCAATGCGGGCATGATGTTTGTTAACCTGCATCCATCCGATCAGCGGCGCGGCAAAGGCCACTCCACGGCGGAGGTCATCGCCGACCTTTCGCCAAAACTGCAAATGCTGATGTTCATCCCTAACGGCGGGTTGGTGGCCATGTTCCAGCCCCCGGCGGTGCAGGGTGTGGGTGCCTATGGCGGCTTCCAGTTCATGCTTCAGGACCAGGGCAGCAATACGCTCAGCGATCTGGATCGGGTGGCGCATCAGATTGTGGGCGCCAGCCGGGCGCGAAAAGACCTGACCGGGCTGCTGACCACTTTCTCGGCCAACGACCCGCAGGAGTTGGTGACCATTGACCGCGAGAAGGCCAAGACCATGAACATTCCGCTCTCGCAGATTACCAATACACTCAGTGTGTTCATGGGCTCGGAATACATCAATGACTTCGACTACAACAACCGGACCTATCGCGTATTCGTGCAGGCCGACCAGCCTTTCCGTATGACGGCCAGGGATCTGCACAGCTACTATGTGCGTTCGGACTCGGGTCAGATGGTTCCCCTGGACAACCTTGTCACGGTGAAGGAGAGCGCAGGCCCGCCGGTGATTACGCACTACAATCTTTTCCGCGCGGTGGAAATCGATGGCTCGCCCGCGCCCGGATACAGTTCCGGGCAGGGACTCGCAGCCATGGACGACCTGGCCTCGAAGATGAAGATGCCCGGCATGACCTACCAGTGGACGGGCCTGACGCTGGATGAAATTGAATCCAGCGGCAAAGCGTTGATTATCTTCGGCCTGGGAATTCTGGTTGTTTATCTCACTCTCTCGGCGCAATACGAAAGCTTCGCGCTGCCTTTCATTATTCTGCTGGCAGTACCTATGGCGGTGCTGGGCGCGCTGGGACTTATATCGCTGCGGGGTTTCGCAAACGATGTTTATTGCCAGATCGGCCTGGTGATGCTGATCGGCCTGTCGGCGAAGAACTCGATTCTGATTGTCGAATTTGCCGAGCAGTTGCGGCGCAAGGGCCGCTCCATCGTCGAGGCGGCAATCGAAGCCGCGGAATTGAGGCTTCGTCCCATTCTGATGACTTCGTTCGCATTCATTCTTGGTGTACTGCCATTGGTCTTCGCCACTGGTGCGGGTGCGCTGGGACGGCGCTCTGTGGGTACCACCATTGTAGGCGGCATGCTGCTGTCAACGGTGCTGAACCTTGTCTTCATTCCGGTGCTCTACGTAATCATGAGCAGGGTGCTGAGGCGGGGCGACAGAAAAACAAACGCGCCTGCGGAAGCGTAACGCACATTCACTTCGTGTCGCGGTGAGCGATTATGTAGTCCTTGATTCGGTCGTAGACCTGCATAGTGACAACACCGCGGTCCAGGAGGTCCGCCTTGGTGCGATAGGGCCGGAATCGCACAATGCGTCCCGCCCAACTGTGGGTCATTCCGGGAACTTTCAATAACTCGTTGAGAGAGGCGTGATTGATGTCCGTGCGCGCTTCAGGTGTCGGCGCCTTTGCCGAGGTCGCAGGCACGCCGCGTGTGTCTCGATCGTGGTATTGGGCCATCGCGGACAGGCAAACACCCAGCAATGCAAGCGCGATAACAGGATTGGCCGCGGGTCTGATTCTTTCATCCACGGCTCTATTCTCAGCTTCACCCCAGGACGCCCGCAAGCTGGCTGCAGGTGCCGGGTAGACTATCTTCAGCGTGGTTTCAACGCAACATCGATCCAGATACCCGATAACCACGCATCTAACGCAACTATGGCAATTCCCGCGATTGCATCCGCCCCGAACGGCGACGTCAGCTCTCGAATCTTCGGCAAGGTGCGGCTCGCCGCACTTGTTGCATTGCTGGCTGTACTGACCCTTTGCGTTGTGTTTTCATGGACTACCCGCGACGCTATGGAGCATCTTCCTTTCCTCAACGGGCAGGGGGGAGCCAACGGTTTTGCCGGCAGCGAAAAGGCCCTCGTCGATCTGCGCCCGTGGCAAACGGCTCAGGCCTTGGCGCCACTAGCCGTAACTGCCGAAGAAAATGAATATGCGCGCGATGCTGAGCGTCTAGCGGATCACGAGGTGGATCAGGCTTTTGCGTCAGCCTTGCGCCAAGCCAATATGAAAGCACAACAGCGCACATTCACCGGAGAGGCGTTTGCGTTATCGCAGAAGGTTGATCAACTTAAGCAACTTGTCGCGCAAGACCAGACGCAGGTGGATAGCTTGACTTCTTCATCGAGCTCTTCGGCTGCTCGAGGGAAGCAAGGCGGTCAGCCAGGAAGTGGCAACGACGATCTTGAAATTGCAAAGGCGCAACTCGGGCTTGATTCCGACGAACTTGCCGATGCACAGCACGATCTGGAACGAGCATCGGGCGATGTCCGCGCTGAGATTCAAGCCGAGCTGGCCGCACATGAAGCGTCGATGCGCAAGTACGACAGCGAGTCTGGCAACGGCGGCGAAGTGGCGGTGATCTCCGCAGCGAGGTACGCAACTCTCGCAGGACGGGTGAAGGCGTGGTTCAGCCAGCGCAGCCGTTACCAACTCGTGATGCAAGCGCTAGCGCAGGCGCAAGACGAAATTAGAGACCTGACAGGCGAACACAACGCTCTTGAGGCGCAGGCGGCCAATGCCAGCGCCTCGGCGGCGGCCGCGACACCGGACCATGCATCCAGGCTCGCCGACTTGAAATCACGGAGCGCGGAGCGCCAGCTTCTGAGCATCTATGACGATCGAATCCAAACCGAGGATCAGCTTGCCACGGTTTACGGAAAGTGGTCTGCACAGGTGCTTTTGCAGCACCGCATCCTTGTGCACCTCATTCTGCAGTCGCTGGCCCTGATTGTCTTCATCCTCATTTGCATGGTTCTCGGCGACGCGCTGGTGCGGCGGCTGATGGCTATTCCAGCGCTGGCCCAGAAACAAAGGCGTACGCTCCGCAGCATCCTGGAATTGGGTATTCAGGTCGTGGGCATTTCGCTCATTTTGCTTGTGGTTTTTGGAGCGCCGCAGCAGATGCCAACAATTCTGGGACTTGCGACTGCTGGAATCACGATCGTATTGCAGGACTTCATTCTCGCGTTTTTTGGCTGGTTCGTTCTAATGGGCAAGAACGGCATTCGAGTCGGAGACCGGGTTGAGATCAACGGCGTCGGCGGAGAGGTCACCGAGATCGGCCTGATAAGCACGATGCTGCTGGAGACGGGAAACCTGGCGGACAAGGGCCTTCCGACTGGCCGCCGCATTTCATTCATCAACAGCTTTGCAATTCGCGGGCAATACTTTAACTTCTCGACAGCCGGACAATGGATGTGGGATGAAATCACGGTCAGCGTACCTGCATCCATCGATCCGCGTGACCTCGTTGATCGCGTACAAAAAGCGGTGTTGGAGGAAACGGAGGAGGGTGCAAAAATGGCTCTTCAAGAGTGGAAGCGCGCAGCCCATTGCGACATCCTGAGCCGAGTTCAGCACAATTCCCGTGGTCAATCTGCTGCCTTCCGCAACTGGCTTCGACATTCAAGTGCGCTACGTTACGCGCGCATCCGCTCGATTCAACGTGCGCGTGGCCCTGTACAAGCGCATCTTCGATCTGATGCAGGAGCAGAACAATCCTGCACAGACGGAGCAGCGGCTGGGTCCTGGAACCGCGTAGGCCTCCTTGTTTTCGAGTTGCAGAAGAATGTTACAGTTGACAGCTCGGGCTGTTTGCCTTTAGGTTTGAAGTAGATGCAGAGCCACCGCCATCACGGTCACCACCATCATCATGGGACCACCATGCCGGCGGACTGCCATGGCCTGAAGTAATCGGCCAGAGAGATCTAAAGAAACACCCAGCCCGCCGGCGACCGATGCCAGCGGGTTTTTTCATGCCCGGAATCACAAATCTCAATTGCAAACAGGAAGAACATGAGCATCGAAACCGCAACGATCGATTTTGGAAAGATGGATGGCCTCGTACCGGGCATCGTGCAGGACGCACGCACCGGCGAAGTGCTGATGCTGGGTTTCTTAAACCCCGTCAGCTATGCCAAGACGCTGGAGAGCGGATTTGTTACCTTCTGGAGCCGCACGCGCCAGAAGCTGTGGATGAAGGGCGAGACCAGCGGCAATCGCCTGCGCGTGATCACTGCCTCGACCGATTGCGATAACGATACGCTGCTGTTTCGCGTGGAAGTTGAAGGCGACGGCCTGGTTTGCCACGAGGGCACGGTGAGTTGCTTCACCAAGCCGCTGATGGCAGAAACGGAGGCCGCTCGTGGCGAACAAGCTTAGACTCGGTATTCCCAAAGGCAGCCTGCAGGATGCAACCATCGCGCTCTTCAAGCGGGCCGGTTGGAACATCTACGCAGACGGGCGCTCTTACTTTCCCTCCATCGACGACAGTGAGATCGAGTGTATGCTGATCCGGGCGCAGGAGATGGCCCGCTATGTGGACCACGGCGTACTCGACGCGGGACTCACGGGCATCGATTGGGTAGTTGAAAGCGGCCTCGACGTAGCCAGCGTCACGACACTCACCTATGCCAAACAAAGCCGCCGAAAAGTCCGCTGGGTGCTTGCCGTGCCCGAAGGAAGCGGTTTTGAGAAGGCCGAAGACCTCGAAGGCAAGATCATCGCCACCGAACTCGTCGAAGTCAGCAAGCGGTACTTCGCCTCGAAGGGCGTCAGCGTGAAGGTGGAATTTAGCTGGGGCGCAACTGAAGTCAAACCGCCCATGCTCGCTGACGCAATTGTCGAGGTGACAGAGACGGGCAGTTCGCTCAAGGCCAACCACCTGAAGATTATCGATACGGTGATGGAGAGCGAGACGCACCTCATCGCGGGCAAGACGACTCTGGCCGATCCGTGGAAACGCGAAAAACTCGATCAGATCGCACTGATGCTCCGCGGCGCAATCGATGCGCTATCGCAGGTGGGGCTCATGCTCAACGTGCACCGCGTGGATCTGGAAGCAGTGCTCGCTGTGCTGCCTGCACTGAACTCGCCGACTGTCTCGCAGTTGAGCGATTCAGAGTGGGTGGCGGTGAACACGATCGTCGATGAACGCACCGCCCGCGACGTGATTCCGCGCTTGAAAGCGGCGCGCGCAACGGGCATTGTCGAATATCCGCTGAACAAGGTCGTGCTTTAGCAACTGGGGCGAGAACGATGAAGCTTATCCGAACCAAGGGACGAGGCGCGGGACAAACTGCAGAGATCCTCGCCAGGCTCGAACGGCGTGGCGGCACGTCGTTAGACAGTGTGCTACCAGCCGTGCGGCGCATCGTCACCGATGTGCGCAAACGCGGCGAACGCGCACTGCTGCGCTACGCCGCGCAATTCGACGGACTTGCCGGCCCTGAAGCTCTCCGCGTAACAGCAGAAGAGATGGCCGCGGCATGGAATGCGCTCGATCCTGCTCTGCGAAAGGCTCTATCCACCGCAGCGAATCAGATTCGCTGCTTCGCCGATCGGCAGATGCCGGCCTCGTGGGGCTTCTCGCCGCTTGCCGGTCTCACCACAGCGCAGCATGTCAGACCGCTAGGCTCGGTGGGCTGCTACGTGCCGAGCGGCCGCCATCCCCTGCCCTCAACGCTGCTGATGACCGCGATTCCGGCGCAGGTGGCGGGCGTCGGACGCATCGTTGCAGTCTCGCCGAAGCCTGCACCTGAGACTCTGGCCGCCTCGCACCTGCTCGGGATAACGGAGTTCTACCGGCTCGGCGGCGCACACGCCATTGCCGCACTGGCCTATGGGACCTCAAGTGTCGCGCGCGTTGACAAAATCGTCGGTCCGGGCAATCTTTACGTCACCGCAGCCAAGCGCCTAGTCGCTTTCGACTGCGCCATCGACATGTTGGCGGGGCCGACAGAGATTATTATCACCAGCGAACTCGGTAGCGCGGCCGGAATTGCTTCAGATCTGGTTGCGCAAGCAGAACATGATCCTGAGGCGCTCGCGATCCTCATCACAACGCGCGCAGACCTCGCAAAGGCCGTAATCGCAGAGGCAAAACTCCGCAGCCGTGACAATCCCGTCGCGAAACAGTCTCTTGATCGCAATGGTCTCGTGATCGTCGCAGGCAGCGTGGATGAGGCGCGGGCTATTACCAATCTCCTCGCGCCGGAGCACCTGACGGTGGATGCAGCGAGCGATCTCAAGTGGATCGAGAGCGCCGGCTCGGTGTTTGTTGGCCTGTGGTCCGCGCAGCCCATGGGCGATTACATCTCCGGCCCTAATCACACGCTGCCCACGGGCGGCATGGCTCGGGCGCGCGGCGGCTTGAGCGTCTACGACTTCGTCAAGCTCATCACCGTGCAGGAGTACACCGGCGAGGGCCTGCGCGCTCTCGGACCCCAGGCAGTTCTGCTGGCCGAGGCTGAGGGACTCGTGGGGCACGCCGAATCCATTCGCACCCGGTTGCGCAAGAGTTCAAATGCAAGGAGACCCCGTGGCTGAAGCCGTGACAATGTGCAATCCCATGCCGCGCGCTCGAGTGCAAGCGATGAAGGAGTATCACCCACCGCTTGGCTGCCGTGATGCGTTGCGCCTGGACTTTAACGAGAACACGCTTGCCTGCTCGCCGAAGGTGCGCGAGGTTTTGGGAAGCATCTCAGCCGGATCTCTAACGCGTTATCCAGAGCGCGAGCCGGTCGAGGCAATTGTTGCCGCACACCTTGGTGTCAGCGCCAACCAAGTGGCTTTGACGAATGGAGTAGACGAGGCCATCCACGTTCTCTTCGAGACATTCCTCGAAGCGGATGACGAGTTGCTGCTTCCAGTGCCCACCTACACGATGTACGAGGTGTATGGATCTGCAACCGACGCACGTGTAGTTGCCGTACAAGCCGCGGATGACTTGCAGTTCCCCTTCGAGCGTCTGCACGCCGCCATCACGCCCCACACAAAGATCATCGCCATCGCCAATCCCAACAGCCCTTCGGGCTCGGTAGCCACGCGAGCACAGCTTATCGAGCTTGCCAGATGTGCGCCGCACGCAATACTGCTTGTTGACGAAGCCTACTTCCATTTTTACGGCGAATCGGTGATGGACCTCTTAGGCACTGTTTCGAATCTCGTTGTTGCGCGTACCTTCTCCAAGGCCTACGGACTGGCCGGCCTGCGGCTCGGTTTACTCGCCGGTCCGGTCGAGCTGATGCGCTGGGTGCGGCGTGTGCTCTCGCCTTATAGTGTGAACGCGCTGGCACTGGCATGCCTGCCGCCGGCACTCGAAGACACAACCTATCTTGATTGGTACGTCGGTGAAGTCCTTGCCGCGCGCACTGACTTCGAAGGCGCTCTCGATGCGGCCGGAGTTCGCCGCTGGCCAAGCTGCGCCAACTTCATCCTCGTCGACATCGGTGCGCAGCATGCTGAGTTTGTTCAGCTAATGCGAGCTGCGGGCGTGTTAGTGCGCGACCGTTCCAGCGATCCAGGCTGCGATGGGCGAGTGCGCATCACGATTGGAACGCGGGAACAGATGAAGCACGCTGTCGTCGCCCTCGAGAGTGCTGTGGCAGCTTTGAAAACTGGATGGGGCAAGCAATGATTACGAGAAAGAAGAAGCCAGGCTCCCCTCGCAGGGCCAAAGCCTGCCGAACCGCAGCCGTCGTTCGTCACACTGCTGAAACGCAGATTGATCTTCAACTCACCATCGAAGGAAAAGGCATGTACAAGATTGCAACAGGTATTCGCTTTTTCGATCACATGCTGGAACTGTTTACACGCCACGGCGTATTCGACCTGGAACTCAAATGCGACGGCGATCTCGACGTGGACCAACATCACACCGTCGAGGATGTTGGGATCGCGCTCGGTGAGGCATTTGACCGCGCCCTCGGCGACAAACGCGGCATCCTCCGCGCCGGCTATTTTCTCATGCCAATGGACGAGACTCTCGCCATTGCGGCTATCGACCTGAGCGGACGCGCGGCCTTCGCAGTTGATACTCAAGTGCGCACGCGGCTGGTAGGCGACCTGCAGACTGAATTGGTGACAGACTTTTTTGAGGGCTTCGCACGCGGTGCTCGTGCCAATGTCCACGTGAAGACGATGTACGGCCGCTCGAATCACCACAAGATCGAGGCCATCTTCAAGGCGTTTGCGCGCGCGCTTCGCGTAGCCTGTTCACACGACAAGCAGCTCGGCAAGATGCTGCCCTCAACCAAAGGATTGCTGTAACCACCCCAGCGAGCAAAGAGCGCTCGCCTGGGACCCCGGAGAACGAATGCGCGTAACGGTGATCGACTACAAGGCGGGCAACCTGACCTCAGTGCTCAAAGCGCTGCGGCACTTGGGCGCTGAACCGGAGGTGACAGACGGGGACCTTGCGCTTGTCGAGTCCGCTGAGCGCATCGTGCTTCCCGGTGTGGGCCACTTCGCAGCGACAGCGCGGCTGGACGCAGCAGGTTTGACTCCTGCGATTCGCGCTGCGATTGCTCGCGGCGTACCTTTTCTCGGCATCTGTGTAGGAATGCAATGGCTCTACGCGGGTTCGAGCGAAGCACCGGAGCAGCCGGGACTGGGACATTTTACCAAGTCGTGCACCCGCTTTGCCGAGAGCGCAGAAAAGGTTCCGCATGTGGGCTGGAACTCGCTTGAAGTACGAAATGGCTCGCGACTGCTCGCAGGTGTTGTGCCCGGCGAATATGTCTACTTCACGCACTCTTACAAAGGCCCGGTCACCAACGATACGGCGGCTGTGACGCACTACATCGAAGCTTTCGCCGCTGCCGTCGAGTGCGGCAACGTAATGGGCGTGCAGTTTCATCCGGAAAAGTCCGGCGCGACGGGGTTGAAGATCCTAAACAATTTTCTCTCGTGGCAAGCGCAGGAGAGTGAATGATCACGAAGCGCATCATCGCCTGCCTCGATGTGCACGGCGGAAGGGTCGTCAAGGGCGTGCAGTTTGTCGACCTGATCGACGCGGGCGATCCGGCAACGCAGGCCGCGCGCCACGCCCGCGAAGGAGCCGATGAGATTGTCCTGCTCGACATTACGGCAACACACGAAGGCCGGCAAACGCTGCTTGACACGGTGCGCCGAACGGCCCGCGAGCTTTTCGTTCCCTTTTGCGTGGGCGGCGGCATTCGCACCGCAGACGATGCGGCACAGGTCTTTGAAGCCGGTGCAGACAAGGTGAGCGTGAACTCCGCAGCGCTCGCCAACCCCACGCTGATTGACGCTATCGGCCGCAGCTTCGGCGCGCAAGCCGTGGTCGTGGCGATCGACGCAAGGCGCGATGCCAAGGCGGCCGATCCTGTGCGAGATGCAGAGGTGTTCGTTCAGGGTGGGCGCAAACCCACAGGCCGCCGGGTGGTGGAGTGGGCGCGTGAAGCCGAGCAGCGCGGGGCGGGCGAGATTCTGCTTACCTCGATGGACTCCGACGGGACGCGTGGGGGCTTTGATTGTGAGTTGACAGCCGCGGTTAGCGAGTCGGTCGGAATCCCCGTTATTGCGTCGGGAGGCGCGGGAACGGTGGGTCATTTCGTGGATGTGTTTGCGCGCGGAAGGGCCGATGCTGCACTGGCGGCGAGCATCTTCCACTTCGGCGTTTCCAGCGCGCGTTCGCTCAAAGAAGAACTGGCCAAGGCCGGAGTGTCTGTGAGGTTGCCATGTTGATTCCATCGATTGATTTGATGGGCGGCCGCATCGTCCAGCTTGTCCAAGGTGAAAAGCTGCGACTTGCCTTTGACGACTTCGAATACTGGATTGAGAGGTTTTCCAAATTCCCTCTAGTCCAGTTGATCGACCTTGACGCCGCCATGCGCCAGGGTGATAATTCCGCTCTTGTTGCACAGATTGCCAAGCGGCTGCCCGTACAGGCCGGTGGCGGCATCCGCTCCATCGAACGCGCACGGCAGGTGCTTGAAGCCGGTGCGAAGCGCGTGATTATTGGCTCGGCTCTCTTCTCTGAGAATGGCAAGGTCAATGCAAAATTCGCTTCAGAGTTGGCTGCGAGCATCGGTGCGGAGCACATTGTGGCCGGCATCGATACGAAAGGCGGCCATGTCGCCGTGAAGGGCTGGAGGGCGCAGGTGTCGCTGACACCCGACGAAGCCATCCCGCTCCTCGAGGCCCACGCCGCTGCGTTCCTTTACACACACGTTGACGGCGAGGGACTGATGCAAGGCTTTCCGATCGACGCGGCCGTGCGCCTTCGCAAGCTCACGCAACGTCAACTCATTGTGGCGGGCGGCATTCGCAGCCAGCAGGAAATTGAAGCGCTCGATACGCTGGGCGCAGACGCCGTTGTGGGAATGGCGGTTTACACCGAACTAATCGCCGTCTAGCTTCGGGCCAGCCGGCGCCGTCTCTTCGCTCAATTCCCGCTTTTGCATCTCGCCAACTGCGCGGCTGGTTTCGACGCGCGAAGCCCGTAGCAGACGCGCGATCTGCTTCAGGTGCAATTGGACGGCGTACGCGCGCAGAATTTCAGCCTGGGAGAAAACGATGCCCGTGTATCGCACCGCGTCCATTCGCGTTTCAAGAGCGGCAATGTCCTGCTCCAGACTCATTCCCGTGGGAGGAACGAAGAAACGCCATCTGTGAATGCAAGCGGCCACATGATTGAAGCCAGTGCGAATATCGACGGCCAACTTGCCGAGCTCCGGCTCCAGTTGCTGCGCAAACCTGTCTTGGCTGCTGCCCTCGACAGAAAACTGCAACGCCAGCAGTGCGTCGAATATCGAGCGTCCGAATTGCGACAGCATGCTTAGCCCCTCATGCCAGCCCTGACCACCGGACGGCTCGTTGCGCGCGTGCTCCAAGAGCTGATTATTGCCACGCAACATCGCCTGTACTTCGTCGCGCAGGTCGGAGAGATTCTCAGAGGGCGTCCCGCGAAAGCCTTTGAGAACTTCCTCGAAGAGGTTGCCAAGCACCAGAAATTCCTGGGCCAAGCCATCGCGCAGCCGCAAGCGAGCACGGTCAGGCAGGACCAAAGTCGTAACGACAAGGGCTACCACGATACCAAGAACGACCTCGCCCACGCGGTCTATCGCAAGTCCCCAGCGCGGGCCTTCCTTATATACCAGCATGATGATCGTTATCGTGACTCCGGCCAAGCGGGAGCTATTGCGAAGCTCAAGCAAACCGCAGACGATGATCGCTACCATCACGGCGAGAATGTAATTCCACGGAAGCGCGCCAAACATTGAGAACGAAAAGCCAAGCACGGCGCCAATGAGCGTGCCCAGAAGGCGTTCGCGCGAGGCGTCGACGGTGGAACCCACATTGGACTGCAACACGATGATGGCACTGATTGAACCCCAATACCCATCGTGAAGTCCGAAGCGCAAAGCCAGCCACCAGCAGAGGGCAGCGGCCAGCGCCGTTTTTGCGGCATGAATGAGAAGGCGCTTGTGCTCCCATGAGAGAAGCCCTTTCGTCTTAGCCGGCTCAACGCGCAGCTTGACTGCGAGTTGGTGTTCGGAGTGCGTCTTGTTGAACCGGAGGCGCATGAATTCCGTCCGCCGTTGAATTTTCTCACAGTTGCAAAATGAAGGAAACCGGTGCCGTTTGAAAGATGGCTGCGATAGCATGAGAGCAAGGTCCTCTCCAAAAGGGCCCCCACTAACCCCATGCTGAGAGTCGGATACCCAGGAACACTGCCAGAGGAACTCTTTCGCGAATTTCCGGAAGGCATCGAATTAATTCGGATAACGGACCCACCTGACCGCGATATAGAGATCGAGGTCTGGATTCCCGACCCGTATTCGAACCGTGCCACGCGCGCCTGGCCGCGGCTGCGGGGAGTAAAGCTGGTGCTTTCGATGATGGCGGGCACGGAGTGGATCCCTCCGTTGGTGGGGCCTCACGTGACCATCTGCAATGCACGCGGCGCGCACAACGTCAGCACAGCCGAGTGGACGCTTACAGCGATCCTGTCAATGCTCAAGTACTTTCCGATGTACCACGACATTCAGCGCGAAGGCGTGTGGAAGAGGCGTTTCGAGGCGCCACCGCATTTCGCCGCGATCACCGGAGACAAGCGCCCCTGGTATCCGCCAGTGATGTTGGAAGAACTGACCGGCAAAACAGTTTTGCTGGTGGGCTACGGGTCCATTGGCAGGGAGATCGAGCGAATGATTGCGCCATTCCATGTGCATATGCTGCGCATAGCCCGGAACGCGCGCACGGAGCCTGAGGTCTACGCCGTAACGGAACTCGACAACATGCTGCCAGGAGCCGAGGTGGTGGTGCTGATTCTACCCTCAACCAGCGAGACGAAGGGGCTGATCGGCAGCCGCCAGTTCGCACTGATGCAACAAGGCGTACTGTTGGTGAACGCCGCGCGTGGGCCGATTGTGCAGACTGATGCATTAGTGGAGGCGCTCAATTCGGGCAGAATTCGAGCCGCCATCGATGTAACCGATCCCGAGCCTCTTCCAGAAGGGCATCCGCTCTGGAGCTGCCCGAACCTGCTGATTACCCCTCACATTGGCGGATCGAGCCGGGAGTTCGCGCCGCGCGCGCTGCGCACGGCAGCAGAGGAGTTGCGCCGCTACATGAGCGGTGAGCCATTGCATAACGTGGTGCAGGCCGCGATTTAGGCCGCCACCGGGGCCCGGCTCCAATCGCGCAAGCCGAGCGCGGCCAGCACCACCAGGCCTGCATAAAGCAAGGCAGTCAAACTCAAGCCTTTGTAGATATACTCGCCGATATAGACGATGTCGACCCCAATCCAGAGCCACCAGTTGGCGATGTGTTTTCGTGCGCTCCACCAACTCGCCACAAGGCTATAGCTTGTCAAGGCCGCATCCAGGTGGGGCAGCGCAGCGCCGATGCGCACCATCAGCCAGCCCAGTAAGACTGCGCCGACGGCGCCGGCGACCAGGCCAACAAGCCAGCCGCGCGGATTCAGCGGAACCACGCGCACTTCACCTTCAGCCTGAACGCCGCGCCACCAGTGCCACCATCCGTAAAGCGTAAAGGCGACAAAAAAGACCTGCAGCAGCGCGTCGGAGAAAAGGCGCGCACGGAAGAAAACTGCGAGGTAAAGAAAATCCGCAACCAGTACCACCGGCCAGCAGATCAGGAGACGGCGTGTCGTGAGCCAAATGCCGGCCACTGTGGTGACTGTGCCTGCAATCTCAAGCCAGTGGTCGGTCAGGTAGCCGGTGACTGTTAGCCAGTTCATTGCTTCCCAACTTCTCGCGCGCGGGTTGCGGCCCAGCGTTCAATTGCATTCAAAAGGTTCCTGCCGGCGGGGCCGCGGAACCAGCGCGCATGGCCCACGAGCCAGCCGTCGTACGCCATCGACGCCTTTTCATTCGAGTGCAGCACGCCGAGAAAATAGTCCGCCTCAGAGAGGGCAAACTCGGCGTGGCAAAGAGCCGTCATGGGCGCGAGGGCGGCGGCCTCTTCCGCTGAGAGCGGGCGGACCGACTGGTAGCCGTCGAGCAAGGCGGTCAAGTGGTCGAGGTGCACGGGTACGTCCTCTGGATGCGCGGGGTCGTTGACGAGCACGAGCCACTCGACGATGTTGCGCTCGATCGCATTGGCGAGGTCGTGGACTGCATTTGTCCGGTCGGCGAGGCCGAAGTCAATGATCGCCGTTACCCGTGCTTCGTCGCCGAGGTCGCTCCAGAATGCATTCGAGCCGTGCAGATCATTGTGCGTCCAGAGAGGCTGTAACGCAGGCAGAAGCGGCAAGAGCTGTGCATGAAACGGAGCGAGCAGTTGCAGAGCCAGTTTGCAGTTGACGCGCACAGCGGCATTTGAAGCCAGAGCGGGTCGCGCCGCGAGATAGCGATTGAGCTCCACGCTGGGATCGCGAGCGGCAAGAATCGTAAAGCTGGCAACGAGCGGTTGTGGCTTGCGGATCGGTGCGTCATATCCCTCCGCAGCAAGATGCAGCCGCGCGAGCGCCTGGCCTGCGGAGTGAGCATGCGCCGCGGTCCGGAAGGGCGTCCATGAGATTGCCTCTTCGTACAGGTCCACGCCGTTTGGAGTCTCGTGCACTTCGTAGGTCCACTCGCCGATTTCAATTGCTGTCTGGCCGGATACGGATGCGAGTACACGTGGCACCTGTGCCCCTGCATTGAAGAGGTAGGCGAGAAAGCTGTGCTCTTCGAGCAAGCCTTCAGCATCGCGTACGGAGCGGTGGTGGCGCTTGATGAAGACCTTGCCGCCGGAAGTGCCGACGACAGCGGCGGCAGAAAGCGGTCTCGGACTTACCGACAGAATCTCTATCGGCTCGGCAAAGGCGGGAAACTGCGCAAGCAATGTGCGCACTTCAGCAAGCGTCAGCGCCGGCCAGTCGGGTTCGACCAGCGTTCCATCCATGCCATGTGCTTTTACAGTTGCGCTCAATTCGGAATCGTACCTCGCATGAAGCAGGCCGCTGAGGATGCCCAGAAACGACGAAGGGCCACGTTTTTCAACGGGTTTTGCACGGGGGCGATTTTCGGGGCAAAACGGGCTTTTGGGGGGCCTAAAAGGGCTGTTTTATGGCAAAAAACGGGGCAAAAATGGGCATGTGTATTTACTGGAAGGTAACTATGTAGAATTTGCAAGTGATTGATGTTTAGTAAGTTATTTCTATTCCCGGCCTCCAATTTGTGCCAATTTGGTGGGGGGGTAGGGGGGGTAGGCGGTTTTATGGGCTGAAAGCGGCGCTCCAGGGCGAAAACCTGGTCGAAATTGCCGTTTTGAGAGTGGAGGAGGTTCATACATCCATTGTGCTACGGCGCGTGGTAATTGTCTGCAAAGTGTGCAGGTCTGCGGTTAAGGATTCCGGCCGGGTTTGAAGTTGAGTTGCAGTTATCTCGGATTCGTGCGATCCAGGCCTAAACAGCAATGAAAAAGGCCTTGATTTGAATGTAGGACCCAAAAGCATCCCTCAGGGGCTAAAGCCCTCGCCGATTTTGCGGCATTTACGGCACGGCTGAAGCCGTGCCCTTTCAAAACATCGACTCAATCGCGGATTTCTTAGAAGGTGTAATGCGCCGAAAGTTTCACTGTGGTGGGCGCGCCCAGCCAGATGAAAGTGTCGCCACCGTTGGCGCCGGTGTCGCTCCAGTAGCGCTTGTCGGCGATGTTGTTGGCGTAGATGCGGAACGTCACTCGGCCCTGCTCGCCGCCGGGCGTCAAACGCGCGCCCAGGCTAAAGAGGTTGTAACCGGAGACGCTGACCGCATCGTCGCGTGTGGCTTCTTTGCGGCCGGTGTAACCCCAGCCGGGCATCAGGTGGAGGCCGTGCGCTCGTGGCATGGCTATGTCGGCAAACAATGTGGTGCGCAGATGAGGCACGTTGATGACCTGCCTGTTATTGAAGGCCGGTGTACTGGATTCGCTGGAGAATGCGTGCATGGCCGCTGCCGACGCAGTGAGCCGCAGCCAGTTCGTGGCTTTGCCCGCGACATTTACTTCAATGCCGTCGTGCGTCTCGCGGCCGTCGGATTCGAAGTCGACATTGCCAATGGGATAAAAGAACGGCGCGCGCATGCGGAAGAATGCTGTCGTCAGCAGAATGCGCTGACCCGGTTCATACTTCGCGCCGATCTCGGCCTGACGGGTAAAAAATGGAGACAGGTAATAGCCGCCGGCCCAAAACGGCGCTTGGGGGCCGAGTGAAAGCATCACTCCGTAGTTGCCGTAGAGCGTGAGGTTGCTGACCGGATTGTAAGTAACCGCGTATTGCGGAAGCCAGACGGTTCTGTTGGTGATGTTCAGAGGGTTCGTTTGACTGGGTGCGGAATAGTTATGGTCGCGTAAAGAATCGAACCGGCCGCCCGCCAGCAGCTGAAAGCGCCCTGGCAAATGGATACGGTCCTGCATGACGAGGGACGATTGATGACTATCGACCGAGAGCCAGCGCGGGCCGGCCTGATCTGGAGTGCCGGTGACCGCGTCAATCTCGATGGGAAACGGAGCGATGGGCTGATAGATATTTTCCTGGCCGATGGAGGCGTACACCGCGCCATCTTGAACATTGTCAGGCGCATTCGACGGCGGCGCGCCGGGTAGTTGAACGCTGCGAAGAAACAGTTCTCCCCCAACAGTCACATCGTTGGTGATGGCCCCGGTTTTGATGTGCCCGGTGACCAAGGCTTCGGCTTGCGCGTCGATGCGGAGTTCGTTGGGATCGCGGTAATCGTAGATGGCGTAAGTTCCGTCGGGACAGAAAAAGTACCCGGGCGCGTCGGGAGCGCCGGGACAGGCGACGTTGCCGTTGTCGTCGTACGGAGGGCCATACGCGTAGATCACGTTGTCTTGTATGAGCGAATGGCTGAAACTGGCAGCGGCAAAGGCTGCCCAGTTGCGCGGCAAAGTGTAGTCGAGGCGTGCACCGGTGTTGAATGTATCGTAGGTATCGGGCGGAGCCCAGGGCTGATCGCCGAGCATGGTCGATGGGTAGAGTTTGGTAATGTCGGGAACCGTTGAGCCGCCCAGTAACTGATAACCGCTGCCGTCGCGCTCGGTCTTGTGCTGATACTCGAAGTCGCCTTTCAGGATCGCGTTCGAATTCAGCTTCCAGTCGGCCGACCCTGCGCCAACCGCGCGCCAGCCATTGGTGTCGTTCATGTAGCTTGCGATGCGTTCTCCGGCCAGATTCACGCGCGCGCCGACTTGCTTGCGGCTACCGAAGAGATGGCCCAGATCGACTGCTCCGTAAGCCGTGCCGCGATGATCGGTGGCCAGGTCGAGATCTTCGATCATGGCGGGGCGCTTGGTGACGTAGTCGATGAGGCCGCCCGCCGAGGCCACGCCGCTTTCGACTCCGGCGATGCCCTTGAGAAACTCGACACTCTGTTTGTTTTCGAGCGGGACGTCCTGCTCTCCGGCGATGGTCATGCCGTTGATTTCGAGGCCGGTGGCAAGATCGAGAGGAAAGCCACGAATCTGGTAGAAGCCGTAGTAGCCCACGGGCACGTAATCGTTGCCGACGGAGGCGTCGTTGTTGACCACGTCCGAGAGCAGGCGGGCGACCTGATCGTTGAGCAGGTCGCGCGTCACAACAGTGGCCGAAAGCGGCGTCTGCTGTAGCGTCGCACCATCCAGAGTGCCAACGGTGACGGTCTCGGGAAGATAGTCATCCTTGACTTCGCCGTGGACCACGACTGTAGTGGTAACTCGATCGGGCTGCTGTTGTGCTTGAGACGGGTTCGCCGTGTTGGAAGCTGGATTCGACGGCGGGGCTGCCGGACTTTGTGCCATCGCACGAGTGGAAAGGAACAGGCAGTATGCCAGACATTTGCGCGGTGACTTTGGAGGATCGGTCGCTGGCAGCAGTGCGAATGGAACATGGCTTCCCCTTGAAATGCGGCATGAAAAAGGGGAACTCAGATGGATTCGAGGAAGAGGGCCGTTCGGCTTCGAAAGCTTCCCACGCCGGCATTATCCGGATCGGGTTCTAGGGTATTTCTCAGCCCCACTTCGTGGAGCACCCCTGTTTCAATAAATCGATTGAAACACTTTCAGCCGCGTGGTTGCAACTGGGTCATGGCAATTCCGGGATTATCGCTTCGGCGGTTTCGGGGCGGGAACTTTGCCATGCGCGGCTCTCGCAGCAGATCCGGATAGCTGATTCCCTGACTTTGCCGGTTGCGCCACCGAGGACAGTTCGGCAATCATCGCCCCTGAAAGAACGTCCAGCATCGCCATCTGCGCTCGCGCCCAAACCGGATGCGCCGGACATTGCGCCATCCGGTGACACGATCGGCCGGAGGTCAGACAGACGTTCAGGCAGATTGGGCCATCGATCGCTTCAATTACTTCGAGCATCGATGCTTCGCGGCCGCGCGGGGAAATTTGAAAACCGCCCGACTGCCCGCGTCGCGAGGAGATCAGTCCGGCATGCGACAAGGCCTGCAAAACCTTGGAGAGAAAACTCTCCGGAGCATCCGCCGCCGCAGCCAACTCAGGGAGCGAGACACGCTGATCCGTGGGCGGACCCGTCAGATGAATCATCACGCGGACAGCGTAATCGGCGGCGCGCGTCAGTTGCATCGACGAATTGGGTCTCTTCATTGAGTGGTCCTGTCGAGCCGGTCTCATCCCAAAGCCCCGAGGCCGATGAACCATGCAGGATCGATGAAAAACCTCTGCTCCTGGGTTCGGGATGAATGTTGTTGTCCTCCGGAAGGCTAATAGAAATTTGTCACAAGCGAATGTATCGTCCGTCACAGACCACTGGTTACCACGAGTTGTAGGTTAACTTTTGCCAATCCTAATTGGAGATAAACAGTCCAAAATGCCCCGCAAGAAATTTCCAGCGGCTTCCCCTTTCCGCCCAATCCCGGAGCGAGGCGGCGATGCGGGCTTGAAACCATTGCCCAGGGCTAATTTCCTCGACCCCGCGCCAGATGCAAAGTGAAAGGACTTCCGGAGTCTCATGAATCCATATCCCGCTGTCGATCCCATCCCGCTTCCGGCGCCTGTGTGGCTGCTGAAGTTGCTCCACGTGGTTACGTTGTCGTTGCATTTTGTGGCCGTGGAAATGCTGCTGGGCGGACTGTTGCTCGCGGTTCTGCTCAGCCTCTTCCGCAGCTCACCCCTTTCGCTGGTCACCGCGCGGGCCATTGCGCGCAGGCTCACGGTGGTCATGACGTTTGTAATCAACCTTGGCGTGCCGCCGCTTCTGTTTGCGCAGGTTCTCTACGGACGCGCACTCTATACCAGCAGTGTGCTGATCGGCGTTTACTGGATCTCGATCATCGGCATTCTGATGCTGACCTACTGGCTGCTTTATCGCTTCTCGGCGCGGCTTGAAGCGGGCAAATCCGCATGGTGGGTGGGCCTGAGTGCATGGGCGCTGGCCGGGTTTATCGCACGGCTGCTCTCGACGAACATGACGCTGATGCTGCGCCCCGAGGTGTGGCGCGATATGTATTCGGCCTCGGCCATGGGCGCGTATTTGCCGACGGGCGATCCGACACTAACGCCGCGCTGGCTGCTGATGATGGCCGGCGGTTTGTTCATCGGCGGATTGTGGTTGGTGTATCTTTCAGGCCGCAGCACCTTCACGGCGCACGAGAAGAGCTTTGCTGCCGGGCTTGGGGGCAAGGTGGCGGCTGTCTTCGGTGTTGTTTATCTGCTGGCCGGAATTTGGGCGGCGAGCGTGCAGCCCGAGGTTGTGAAGGCCGGACTCGCGGGCCATAGCGGCTATCCGCTCTACAAGCTCGCCGGTTTTGCGGGCTATGGCTGGCTGGCGCTGGTGGCTGTGGCCATCCTGGTTGGTGCAATCGCCGGCTTCGGCAAACTCGCTGCCGGTTGGATCAGTTGGGCTGGCGTGCTACTGGCCGTGCTGCTTGAAATCATGTTCACCGTTTACCGCGACGGCGTTCGCGACCTTACCCTGCTGAGCAAGAACTACGACGTGTGGGACCGGGTCGTGGTCACCAACTGGAGCGTGGTGGGCCTTTTCCTGGTGCTGTTTGTTGCCGGGTTGGGCGTGATTGGGTGGCTCGTGTCCGTAGTAGCACGCGCACAGAAACCGATGGAAGGTGCGGCATAGCTTATGAGCGAACTGACGAATTCCGGAATGATTGTGGCTGAAAACGGCGAGCGCAATACGCGGCGCGCCTTCCTGGCGGCTGCCGGAGCAGCGGGCGTGTGCTACACCGCCGCTCTGGCCTATCCTATCTATCGTTACCTCGCATCGCCGGAAGAGATGGCGCTAAGCGCGACGGCTGTGACCGAGGTGACGCTGAAGGATGCACAGAAGCTGCCCGCGGGGTCGGTGCTGATGTTCAAGTTTGGAACCGCACCGGCGATGCTGATTCATCATGAGGACGGCCGTTGGGTTTCAATGACCGCGGTATGCACGCACCTGGGCTGTACGGTGCAGTATGAGCCCCAGGCCGATCGCGTTCACTGCGCCTGCCACGGCGGAGTCTATAACCCCTACACCGGCGCCAATGTAAGCGGACCGCCGCCCAAGCCGCTGAAGCTGTTTAAAGTCGCGGTCAACGAAACAGGGGTTGAAGTTTCGCGGGCATAGGTTTTTCCACCCGGAGAAAGACTCACCCAAGCGAAACATCAGGAGCTCAACCATGGGAATCCTCGATTTATTCAGCCTCAAGGGCAAGAATGCGCTGGTCACAGGTTCAGGACAAGGTCTCGGCGCCGGCATGGCCATTGCCTTTGCACAGGCGGGTGCAAATGTAACGCTGCACAACTACGACCAGGTTTTGGAATCGACGATTGAAGAAGTGAAGAAGACAGGCGCGAGGTTCATCTGCCGTTCGGGCGATGTGTGCGACAAAGCCGTCGCCAGAATGCTGGTCGACGACACGGTCAAGGAGTTTGGCTCCATCGACATCCTGGTGAACAATGCGGGCACCATCCGCAGGGCCCCGGCAGCAGAACACTCCGAAGAATTTTGGAATACAGTGATCAACACGAATCTGAACGCCGTGTGGTTCCTGAGCCAGTATGCGGGCCGGTTGATGCTCGCGCAGGGTCACGGCAAGATCATCAACACCGCTTCGCTGCTGTCGTTCCAGGGCGGCATTCTCGTGCCCGGATACGCGGCGGCCAAGGGAGCCGTGGCGCAGTTGACCAAGGCGCTTGCCAACGAGTGGGCGGACAAGGGCATCAACGTCAACGCGATTGCACCGGGCTATATGGCCACTGACAATACCGCGGCTCTCCGCGCCGATCCGGTTCGCTCGGCGGCGATTCTGAACAGAATCCCCATGGGCCGCTGGGGGCTGCCGTCGGATCTTGCCGGAGCTGCGGTGCTGTTGGCGTCCGAGGCCGGCAACTATATCCAAGGGCACGTGCTCGTCGTCGACGGCGGATGGCTCTGCCGCTAATCCGGCTCCAGTGCAGGACAGGAATAGGGAAGATCGAGTTTAAAGGAAAGAAACATGACTGCAAAAACGATGAAACTGTATGACTGGGTTGATGAGCGGCTGGGCCTTCGGGAACTGGCCGCCTTCGCACGCCACAAGACCGTCCCGGTTCACTCCCAATCCTTCTGGTACTACTGGGGCGGCATCTCGCTGTTCCTTTTTCTTGTCCAGTGCTTCACCGGCGTGTTGCTGCTTGTCTACTACCGGCCGGGGGCCGAAGCCTACGAATCGGTCCGCCAGATCACGTTTGTGATGCACTTTGGCTGGCTCATCCGTTCGGCTCACTCCTGGTCGGCCAACCTGATGATCTTCTCCATCCTGGTGCACATGTTCTCAGTCTTCTTCATGAAGGCCTACCGCAAGCCGCGCGAGTTTGGCTGGCTAAGCGGCATGGCGCTGCTGGGACTGGCCGCGGTCTTCGGTTTCTCCGGCTACCTGCTGCCTATGGATGAGCTCAGCTACTTCGCCACCAAGGTCGGGCTGCAGATTCCAGTTGCGATTCCCTGGATCGGGACGGTGATCGCGAACATGCTGCGCGGCGGACCGGACGTCAGCGAGTTCACGGTGCAGCGCTTCTTTGCACTGCACGTCGTAGTGCTGCCCGCCATCTTCGTTCCGCTGCTCGGCTTCCATCTTGTGGCTGGTGCAGAAGCACGGAAATGCGGTGCCGCCGAGCGAGGAACTGAAGCCCGCCGCCGCGCGCAAGAGCATGCCATTCATGCCCAACTTCATGCGCAAGGATCTGGCCATGTGGCTCATCTCGCTCAATGTTCTTGCGCTGCTGGCCTCGGTCTTTCCGTGGTCGCTCGGCAAGCAGTTTGACTCGCTGGCGCCCGCGCCGGCCGGCATTCATCCGGAGTGGTACTTCATGAGCCCCTTCGAGATGCTCAAGCTATTAGGCACGGTCAAGTGGTTGCAGGGCGAGGCCGGAGAAATTGCGGGCATTCTGCTCTTCACGCTCGGCATTGTGCTGTGGGTTTTGATTCCGTTCTACGACAAGGACAAGGAGAGCGGACAGCGCGCACGCGCCGCACATTATTTTGGCCTGCTGGCGGTTTTTGCCCTGCTGGCCACCACTGTCATCGGCTATTGGACGATTCGGTAAGGCAGTGAACAGTGGGCAGTGGGCAGTGGGTAACGAAATGACCGACACAAGAGTTCGCTCGTTCCGCGATCTAAAGGTTTGGCAGAAGTCGATGGACCTGGCCGTAGGAGTGTATGGCCTCACCAAGAGTTTTCCGCGGGAAGAGGCGTTTGGTCTCACTAGTCAATTGCGGCGTTCTGCCGTCTCAATTCCAAGCAACATCGCAGAGGGTCAAGGAAGGTCGAACACTTGCGAGTTCCAGCAGTTTCCTGGCATCGCTCGCGGATCAAATTGTGAATTGCAGACGCAATTGGATATCGCCCGGAGAATCGGGCTGGGAAACTCTCAACTTATCGACGACGCCGAGAGTCTCTCACATGAAATCGGCAAAATGATCTTCACGATTTTAGGAAAGCTGATGACCTGACCAGATAAGCGGAGGCTGCGTATTGTCCACTGTTCACTGTTCACTGTCAACTGTTTCGGAGAAACCATGAACTATCCATTCTGGGAAATTCCAATTCTCGGCTCGGGCTGGGTGATCGGCATTATCGCAATCTTCCATGTCATGATCTCGCAGTTCGCGGTGGGCGGCGGCCTTTATCTGCCCATGGCGGAGCGCAAAGCGATGCGCATCGCCGACCCCGAACTTCGCGCTGCATGGCTGAAGCAACTGGCCAGCCACTCCAAGTTTTTCCTTATCCTCACAGCGGTCTTCGGTACCGTCTCCGGGGTGGGCATCTGGTTTGCGATCGGGCTCACGCATCCCGAAGCTACCAGTACTCTGATTCACAACTTCGTCTTTGGCTGGGCGATGGAGTGGGTGTTCTTCCTCGTTGAGCTGGCCACCGTCGCCGTCTACTACTACACATGGAACCGCATCGACGAAAAGCTGCACCTGACCGTGGGCTGGGTTTATGCCGGCGCCTCGGCTGCAACGCTGATTATCATCAACGGCATTCTCGCATTCATGCTTACGCCTGGCGATACGTGGCTTGCTGTTGCCGGAACCGGCAACGAAGCCAGCAAGTTCTGGAACGCCTTCTTCAACCCCACCTACTGGCCCAGCCTGCTACTGCGCATCTGCGTCTGCTGCTCGCTGGCCGGCGTATGGGCTCTTATCACCGCGAGCCAGATTGACGGCGACAAACTGCCGGCGCTCAAGATCAGCAAGGTCAGGTGGAGCGTCCGCTGGCTGGTGCCCTCCTTCGTTGCCATGCCATTCCTGATGATCTGGTATTACATGATGGTTCCCGCATCGCAGCAGGCGTTGCTCAAGCTGGGAATCGACACCATCAACGCGGGGACCTTCTCTGCCGTCACGCGCATGGCGCTGGTCATCATCGTCACCTCGGCCACAATCATCTGGGTCGCTTATTACCTCGCCTATCGCAATCCGCTCGACTTCAACCTGTCGCACGCGGTGGCCGTTCTTTTGCTGGCGCTGATGGCCACGGGCGCCGGGGAGTACTCGCGCGAGATGCTGCGCAAGCCTTACGTCATCGGCCACTGGATGTACTCGAATGGCGTGCGGATGCCTTATGTAGGCCGGATCAATCAGCAGGGTTACCTGGCCCGTTCCAACTGGGTCTGGAACGGTTCGGATGCCAGTTATTCGCGCGGTGAGGCGATCTTCCGCGGCGAGTGCGGGTCGTGCCACACAATGGACGGCTACCGGCCGATGCGGCAACTGCTGAGCGGGCGCGACCGCGCCAACATTGGCAGCTTTGTCACCATGCTCCACGACTACAAGCCCGATATGCCTTACAGGCGCTTCATGCCGCCGATGGTTGGCACACAGCAGGACGTGAACGACCTGACGGAGTTCCTGAACGCGAAGGTGAATCCGGCTGCGACAAGCGGATTGCAAGGCGTGCAGACGGCGCAGAAGTAATCCGTTCCCTGGAACGTACTTCGAACTGGATCGACTGAGGCTTCTCCATTCGAGAAGCCTCTCGTTTTTCCGCCCCAAAAAGTGGCGATGCTTTGAGACAAAGTGGCCGTTTTTTTGCTAAAAAAACAGCTAAAAAACGCGTCCTTAGGTTTACCGATGAGTAACTGGCGTTATTTCCCATGTTGTTCATTTTATTAGCATTACCTTGAGGCAGGCTCCACTCCTGCCCCGGTTTTGAGGGGGGGTACCCCCCCTTCAATTTTTGGCGCGAAAAACGGGCACTCCGGACAGATTTTGACGCGCAAGGGTGGAGGAGGTCCATATCCGCATTCTGCGCCAGGATCCGGTAATTTTCTGCAATGGGGGATGGTTGGCTTTTCACATCGGTTCGCGTGATGGCCAGGCTCATGGCCGGATTCTGGATCTGACGATTTCCGCGGCCAAGGCTACGGGGATCTACCGGAGCGGGATGGCGACAGTGCGGATGGACGTGTACGAGACGCCGAAGCCGATCGACACGGGCGGGCGCTGGTGCGTGCAGATTGGGGAATTTCACAGCGAGCGCGAGGCTTCGTATTAAGGCGCTTTCGGCACGACTGAACAGGCTGCGGAAAAAGGGCCGAGTCTGAACCCGGTGGGGACGGGGAGTTTTGCAGGGGCTCAAGCCCGCGTTGATATTGGTGGACTTGCGGCCCGACTGAAGTCGTGCCCTGTTACAGGGCCCTGTGGATTTGTGCTTAGAACGAGTTTTTCCGCAGCCTGTGAGACCGTGCCCTTTCAAAACATCGACCCCGCTCCGGGTCATTTAACGCAGCAACGCTGATGCGGCCCAAAGGATGGGCGCCTGGCCATGGAAGTCGCCTGTGCGGCGGCCGCGCATGTAGTAGTAGTCCAGATCGTTCTTTTTGCCGGTGCCTTCGCAGACGTTGGTGATGTCGTTGTTCTGGTCAATGTAACCTGTGACGGCGATCCAGGCTTTGCGCGCCGCGGGACCGTAGGTAGGCGCATCGAGCCAGCCGTTCTTCACCCCGGTAATCATGGCAAAGGAGAACATCGCCGTACTGGAGGTCTCGGGCCAGGCATCGTCGCGGTCGATAAGCTGGCGCCACATGCCGTCTTTGCCCTGATACTGGAGCAGAGAAGCCATCATGAGTTTATAACCCTTCATGATCCGCGGGCGCTGGGGATGATCGGCGGGGAGTGTGCGAAGCATCTCCGCCATGCCGGCGGCGACCCAGCCATCTCCGCGGCCCCAGAAGAAGGGCACATCGGGAGCGTGGTAGAAGAGGCCGTTGGGTTGCTGGAGCTTGTCGAGATAGGCAACCATTTCGATTGCGTCGCGATCGAGATATTTCCTGTCGCCGGTGGCGCGATAGGCCTCAAGCTGCAGGATGGTCAACATATACATATCGTCGATCCAATAGCGCGTCTCGTCGGACAGGCCGTCCGGCGTTGGATTGTTCCATTGCTTGTCGGCCCAGTCCCTGCCGTAGGCTAGATACTTCTGATCCTTGGTCTCGATGCCGATTTCCAGAGGAATGACGCCGAAGATGTTGTCGTCGACGTGATGGCGCTGCGGAATGTGGCTGGCTTCGGGGCCGCCAGGCATGATCGGCTCGAACTTCTTAATGAGGGCATCGCGCAAAGCGTTGTCGTGGGTGAGTTGCGCAAAGGTCAAAGCTCCGTACCAGGCGCAGACCTCGGAGTAGTGGATGGTGGCGGTGTACTGGTGCGGGCTGGTAACAAAATGATCGGCAAGGCGCTTGCCCACTTCCTGGGGCGAGCGGCCAGCGGGCCAGTTGCTGAAGTAGTCCTGCTGAGCGGAGAGCGTTGCCGCTGGAGCAGGAAGAAGCAGACCGAGAGCGACGATTTTTATAAAGACATTCATTTGCAACTCCTCCGCTAGCCGATGGTGATAGGAACGTGGAAAGAGGCGGTCCCCCGCGATGTGGAAGCGCCGTCCGAGCACACGGCTTTTCAGGGCACGACGCTCCTCTGCTCCCGCACCGAATTTGGCGGTTTTTGATCCGCCTGCAATTTGATAACACGACCTTACGGCGCGTCAAACCGGAGGTGTAGTATCGGACTCGTTGCACCTTGCGGGACGTTTTGCGGCGCCGAGTGACTTAAGTCCCTGCAAATGATCTTCCCTGTAAATAGATTGACCGATAGATAAACGCCACAGGTCCGCGGCGCTTCGAAACGAGGGAAACATGGTGTCCTACAAGCGTTATTGGATGGCATTGGCCATCGTTATCATTGGCTCGTTTGCCGTACTCGGGGGAGTGGGGCGGAAGATGATCAGTCAGGCGCCTCCCATTCCGGATGTCTACACGACTGACGGTCAACTTCTTTTCACGGGCAGCACGATTACCGATGGTCAAGGGGTGTGGCAATCCATTGGCGGGCAGGAGATCGGCACGGTGTGGGGCCACGGCGCGTATGTCGCTCCCGACTGGAGCGCGGACTGGCTGCATCGCGAAGCGGAGATTGTGCTCGATCGCTGGGCACGCGCAACCGGCGCAGCGAGCTTCGCGGCTTTGGGCCCCGATCAACAGGCGGTCTTCAAGGCGCGGTTGATTCGCGAGATGCGGAGCAACACCTACGATGCGGCGACTAACCGGGTGACGGTGGATGGCGACCGCGCCGCGGCATTCCAGCAATTAGCGACATACTATGCCGGCGTTTTCGCGGACGGGCGCAAGGAGTATGCAATTCCGGAGGGAGCACTCACGGATGCGGCGAAACAGAAGCAGCTTGCCGCGTTCTTCTGGTGGACGTCGTGGGCGGCAAGCACGGAACGGCCTGGCTCCTCGATCACATACACGAACAACTGGCCGCATGAGCCGCTGGTTGCGAACGCTCCCACGCCGGGGTCGGTCTTCTGGAGCGTATTGAGCATCGCGGGCTTGCTGGCGGGGATCGGCGGCATGGTGTGGTGGTCATCTTCGCAGGAGAAGAGCGGAGTGCATGGGCCTTATCCGGCGAGCGATCCATTTGTTGGCATGAAGGCAACTCCGTCGCAGCGCGCGACGGTGAAGTATTTTCTGGTGGTGATGGCTCTCTGGGGAGTGCAGATTCTGATGGGGGTCCTCACGGTTCACTACGGAGTGGAGGGGAAGGGGTTTTACGGGTTCCCGCTCGACCGTTATCTGCCCTACGCCATCACGCGCACGTGGCATCTGCAACTGGCGATCTTCTGGATTGCGACGTCGTGGCTGGCTACGGGACTGTATGTCGGCCCGGCGGTGAGCGGCCATGAACCGAAGTTTCAGCGGCTGGGAGTGAACGTGCTGTTTGCGGCGCTGGTGCTGGTGGTGGGCGGATCGATGGCCGGCGAGTGGTTGGGCATTCAGCAAAAGCTGGGGAACTTGTGGTTCTGGTTTGGCAGCCAGGGATTCGAGTATGTGGATCTGGGCCGGTTCTGGCAGATTCTGCTGTTCATCGGCCTGGTGCTGTGGCTGGTGCTGATGGTGCGCGCGCTGAAGCCGGCGCTGATGCGCAAGAGCGAGGATCGATCTTTGCTGTCGCTGTTTCTGATATCGAGCATTGCGATTCCCCTGTTCTACGCGGCGGGACTGATGTATGGACAGCGCAGTCACCTTGTGACCGCCGAATATTGGCGCTGGTGGGTGGTGCACCTTTGGGTTGAGGGATTCTTCGAGGTGTTTGCCACGGTGGTGATTGCGTTCCTGTTTACGCGGCTGAAGCTGCTGGAGATTCGGAGCGCCACGCGGGCGGTGCTTTTCTCGACCACGATTTTTCTTTCCGGCGGCATTATCGGAACATTCCATCACTTGTATTTTGCGGGCTCCGGAGCGGCGGTGATATCGCTGGGGGCGATCTTCAGCGCGATGGAAGTGGTGCCGCTGGCGCTGATCGGATTCGAGGCCTGGGAGAATCTGCGACTTACGCGGCCAACTGAAAAGGCTGCGTGGATTGCCAACTACAAGTGGCCGATCTACTTTTTTGTGGCCGTTGCATTTTGGAACCTGGTGGGCGCGGGGCTGTTCGGTTTCCTCATCAATCCGCCGATAGCGCTCTACTACATGCAGGGGCTGAACCTGACTCCGGTACACGGCCACACCGCACTTTTCGGCGTTTACGGAATGCTGGGACTGGGGCTGACGCTCTTCTGCCTGCGGGTTATCGAGCCGAGCCGGCAGTGGAAAGAGGGCCCGGTGAAAGCATCGTTTTGGCTACTCAACATCGGCCTGAGCTTCATGGTGATTTTTAGTATGCTGCCGGTCGGCCTGTTGCAGGCATGGGCCTCGATTGACCGCGGCACGTGGTACGCGCGTTCGGCGGAATTCCTGCAAACACCCCAGATGCAGACGCTGCGCTGGATGCGGGTTCCCGGCGACATTCTCTTTGCTGCTGGGGGCCGCGCTCATGGGCTGGTTTGTGCTCGGGCTTTTGACGGGACACTCCCTGAGCAAAGGCGATCCCGTGCGAGAAGGTGGAGGGAAACGAATCGCCGTTCCGGCGGGACGCTGATTCTCTTTCGTGAGGGCCTGCCGGCGGAGGGTTTCGCCGGCAGGCCATTTTTTGCGAGGTCAATTGCCTCGGCTTGCACCGGCGAGTTTGAGAGTGCCGAAGCAGGCCGGCGTGTGAAAGCTTTCGCGGTGGACCGGACTCCATGTGACGTATTTGCGGTTGGGGCCGGAGCCCTGGCAACGGTAGAAGTTGATGCGCAGTTCATTGCCTTCGGCTGGGGGGCGACTGTCGATCGCTGGCCAGGGAATACGCATGAAGCCGTACCAGATTTTCTGACCGGCGTCGATTCTTGCCGCGACCTCACAGCCGGATTTCCAAACCCAGCCAACTTCGTGGGGAGGATTGTCGAGGTTGACGTCGAGATCGACCCACTCGGCTTGCGGAGAGACTTCGAATTCCTTGTAGCGGCGGATGTTCTTGAAATCGTCGCCGATGAAGACTTCGGCGACATCCCAGTTCCAAAGCTCGTAGGTTTCAGCAGTGAGATTTGGATTGGGCTTGAGGTTGAGCTCCAGATAAGGACAGACGAAGAGGATGTAGAAACTTTTGGCGGTCCACTGGAGGAGAATTTCGGTTTGGTGGCCGGGGATGGGGCCGCCGTAAAAGTCGCTTTCAGCGAATGCCCGCGGGGCTCTGGACCAAAAGCTCGAACTGGGGTCGGTGTCGGGTGGAGATTCGCGATCGATGAAGCTGGCGATCGCGCGATTCGAGGTGGCGGGGGCGCTGCTTTGCATTCGATCTGGATCCTTGTTCGTTGCGTGGTGATGGCTATCGAGAGAAGAATGCCTCAGGGCTTAAAAGCCCCAGTGACCCCATGCCACTCATACCGGGGATAAATCCCCGGACTACCGCCCTGTCGAGTTGTTCCGCCGCCTGTTGGAGCTGATTACGCCGAAACCGGCTCGTCCGCCTTTACGTTGACCGGCGTGAGCCAGCCAAAGCGATCCGGCTTGAGGCCATTTGCGATGCCGAAAAACTCCTCGGCAATCGTCTTGGTGATCTCGCCCGGCTTCCACCCCAGCGACGAAGACCCGTCGCTGGGGACCCCGGGCTTCCCGTCGCCGATCACAATGCGGTCGATCGAGCGGATCGGCGAAACTTCGGCCGCCGTACCGGTGAAGAAAACTTCGTCGGCGATATAAAGCAGCTCGCGCGGCAAAGCCTGTTCTGTCACCGGCAGGCCGAGGTGCCGAGCAATGGTCAGCACCGAGTCACGGGTGATGCCGGAGAGCGCCGAGTTGGCCAGCGGCGGCGTATAAAGAACTCCATTGCGGACGATGAAGATGTTCTCGCCCGAGCCCTCGCTTACCAGCCCGTTCACGTCGAGCCCGATGCCTTCGGTATAGCCGTTGACCTCGGCTTCCATGCGGATGAGCTGCGAGTTCATATAGTTGGCGCCGGCCTTGGCCAGTGCGGGCATGGTGTTGGGCGCGAGCCGATTCCAGCTCGAGACGCACACATCCGCTCCGCCCTGCCCGGCAATGTACTTGCCCCACGGAAAGTTGGCGATGTAGACCTCGATGGGCGAACCCTTGGGGCTGACCCCGATTTCGCCGTAGCCGCGCAGCGCGATGGGCCGGATGTAGCAGGGCGTTATGCCGTTGGCCTCGATCAGCTCGACTACGCCGGCGCAAAGCTCCTCAAGCGTGAAGGGAAGGTCCATGCGGTAGATCTTGGCCGAGTCCAACATGCGCTGCATGTGCTCGGGAAGACGGAAGACGGCCGAGCCCTGCGGCTGGCCGTAGCAGCGGATGCCCTCAAACACGCTGGAGCCGTAGTGGATGACATGGCTCATGACGTGAATGGTGGCCTGCTCCCAGGGAATCAGGTTGCCGTTGTGCCAGATATTTTTTGTGGCTTGGATTGGCATGGTGGGGTTGAATTGCTCCTTGAACAGCTTTGCGACGTACCTATGAGGGTATCGCGAACCTTAGCTCGGTGTCACGGCTGGTGCGTGGGATGGCAGGGGCGGGTGCCGGGATGGTCACTGCGGCAATTCACATGCTCTTACACCGGCCAGGGGGTTGAGGGGGCGCCGGCGTCGGAGGCGAGGGGGTGGCGCGCAAAGGGGAGCAGCTTGCCGGAGTGCACGTCCTGGAGGCGCTTGTGGGTGACCTTCGCGGCCTCGATTAGCTCGATGTAGGGACGGTCAGTAACATCGACAAAACCGATGTTGTAGTTTTCGCCGTCCATGCGACCCAGGGCGGGTTCGTCGCGCCACTCGAACCAATAGGCGCCTACGAACCAGGGGAGCGAGGCGGCCTGCTCAACGTAATAGCGGTAGGCGACGCCGCGCTCTGCCTGATCCATGGCCTGCACGAGACCGGCAGCGAGACCGTCGGCGGGAACGCCGATGTGGAATTCGCCAATGAGGATGGGACGGCCGGAGAGACGGGCGGCGCGGATGAGCTGCTTGGTGGGCTCGTATTCATAGACGTTGATGCTGCAGACGTCGAAGATTTGCGCGGCGATCATTGTCTCGTCGGCCATGCGGCCTCCAAAACGGATACCGAGAACGAGATGGTTGGGATCGTACTTGCGCACTGCGCCGCAGACGATCTCGAGATACTTTTTGAAGCTTGCCAGGACAAACTCGCGACGGCGAAGAATTGTGTCACCGGCGGCAAGAGACACCTTCAATGCGGATTTTGTCGCGGTGTCAGGCCCGGCCAGGATGAGATCGCAAAGCTGGTTCTCGCGGCCGCTCCATGGCGGCTCGTTGCCGATGAAGTAGCCGAGGATGAGGGGATCGTCTTTGTGCGGCGCGCACTGCGAGTTGGCGGCGGCGTCGATGTCGGCGGCGAACTGCTGCGAATAGACATCGGGCAGGCCAAGGAAGTTGACGCCGCGCGGCCAGCGAAGCATTACCGTTGAAGGGCGTCCGTGGCCGCCTGTTGTCATGCCCCAGGAATCGAGACGGCGATTGGTTCGTTCGGAACCGGCGTCGTTGGCGCCAAAGCCCGCGCCACCGCCGGGAGTCCCGTTGATGCCGGTGGAGAGAAAGAGATGGCCCTCGGGATCGACAAACCACCAGCGGCCGTCAATCTTGCTCAACGCGGAAAAATCCGGTGGCACGGGCCAGCGTGTTTTTGTAACCGCCGTAGCTCGCGTAGCCGAAGGCAGCGGCGGTGGTGAAGGCCTTCTCTTCTCCGGCGAGTTCGCGAGTCAGCTGTTCCTGGGAATGGAGCTTGCGCGGCCAGTCCGCGAGCGCCCATTGTCCGAAGGAATCGATTTGAGGACCGGGCTCAAGAAACTGCGAGCCTTCGTCGCTTTTTGACAGATGGACGTTGCGCAGCTCAAGCGACGGTTTGTTGAGCGGATAGTCCATGGAGAAGGCGATGGCCTCGGCGGAATTGAGATCGCCATACGGGCCCCACACCGAGAACCAGCAAGAATTGGTTCGCCGGTTTCCGGCAGAGGCTAGATCGAAGCCAGTCGCATCCTGGCCTGCAAAAAACGGCAGAGGGATAGAGGCGCGCAGCCAAGTGTTTTGTCCGAAGGCTATGAGGCCCATGGATCGCGGACCGCGAGTGGTAAGGACCCACAGCGACATGCGTTGAGGCGAACTGGCCCGCATCTCGATCACCAGATGGGAATAGGGAGACAGGTCAGCCGGAGAATCGAGTCCGAGCTCTTTGATGGGAATGCGCAGCTCGGAATAAACGCCGTCAAAGACGAATTTTATCGCCGCGAATGCGGGGAGTGCGAGGGCGTTCGATTGTTCCGCGAAGCTGAATGCGCTGGGAGTTGCAGCGGCGACCGGCACAGTCGCGGCGATCAACTGGATTGCGTGGCGACGATTCATGCTCATGGTTTCGTCCAATCCGATTCGCATGAATTGTATCTCCCGGGCCCGATGGCGGGGACCGCTCGTTGATTGGCGATCATCTTTTTTCTTCAAGGTGCGAGCGATACATTTGATTTGATTCGCATCGAATGACGGTAGAGAGAAGCGTCTCGGAAGGCGAATTATTTTTCGGATTGACAATGGTTGTCGACGACCTTCTATACTTCGCAGACAATTTGTTTTGGAGGTCCCCATGATGCCACTTCCCCTGTCATCTCCGGGTCTGCGATCGCAAGAGCACGCAAAATACTCGATCAGGTCCACGGTCTTGTGCCTTACAACGCTGATGTTATTCGTATGCTGCGCTACGCCGGCGGCGCGCGCACAAGCGGTCGGCGGAGGCCAGATTCAAGGATTGGTCACGGATACAACCGGCGCCGCGGTGGCGGGCGCAACGGTAGAAGCGCTGCAGACAGAGTCGGGACTGCGGCGCGTGGTTACGAGTGGATCAGACGGCGGCTACAACCTGCCCAATCTTCCCGTCGGCGCCTATCAACTGACCGTCTCCAAAGCCGGCTTTAATACCTACCAACAGTCGGGCATCGTGATTCAGGTTGGGAACAACCTTCGGGTTGACCTGGCGCTGAAGGTGGGCGGCATCACGCAAACGGTGCAGGTGAACGCCGATGCGTCGATGGTGCAGACCGAGGATCAGGCGGTATCGCAGGTGATCGACTCGCAGCGCGTCATCGATCTTCCGCTGAATGGGCGGCAGGCGACGCAGCTCATCCTGCTCTCCGGCGCTGCTACGGTTGCGCCTAACGGCGACAACGTGGGCAGCAAGAACTATCCGACCGAGGTTACGCTTTCGGTTGCCGGCAGCCAGGGCACCCAGACCGAGTACCTGATGGACGGCGCCGACAACACCGACAGCTTTTCGAACGTGAACCTGCCGTTTCCATTTCCCGATGCGCTTCAGGAATTCAGCGTGCAGACTTCCGGCCTGGCCGCGCAGTACGGTTTTCATCCCGGGGCGGTGGTGAACGTGGTCACGAAGACGGGAACCAACGGCTTTCACGGCACAGTCTTCGAGTTTATCCGCAACAACTTCTTCAACGCCACAAACTATTTTTCGAGTGCCTCCGGTATCAGGGACACGTTGAAACGCAACCAATTCGGGGGCGTCATCGGCGGCCCCATCGTGAAGAACAAGCTGTTTTTCTTCGGCGCCTACCAAGGCACGATCGTGCACCAGCAATCGGCCAACACCAAGTACATCCTGCCGACCCAGGCGATGCTCAACGGCAACTGGACCGCATTTGAGGGAACGAAAACGCTCAAGGCGCCGTTTGTCGGCAACATGATCAGTCCGACCTTGTATAACCAGTCGGCGGTCCAACTGGTTACAAAGTACCTCCCGCTCGCAACTGCATCCAACGGCGCATTATTCTTCGGCCCGCCCAATCCAAATACCGAGAATCAGGTTTTGGGCCGTGTGGACTGGAACAAGAGCGAGAAGCAGACGCTCTTTGTCCGCTACTACATCACCCACTACTTCCAGCAGGGGTTCTTCAATAACAACCTGCTGAACACGACGAATCCTCAGCTCGACGATCAGGAGCAATCGCTCACGCTGGGGCACACTTACTCGATCAGTTCGAACCTGGTGAACTCGTTCCACATTGCCGGAACGCGCAGCTTTATCAACCGCGGCCAGGTTTCAAACCTGATCACTCCCCAGACCGTCGGCATCAACGTGAGCATTCCGGTTCCAAACTACATTTACGTTGCTGTCTCCGGCGACTTCACGGAGTCCTGCGGAACGTGTGAAACCTACCAGGTCACTACCAACTCGGAGAACGCGATTGACGATGTTTTCTGGACGAAGCACAAGCACCACCTCGGATTCGGCGTGAACTACATTCACAACCACATGAACCTGCAAGGCACGAACAACGCCAACGGACAATTCACGTTTAACGGGTCTTTCACCGGCGATGCAATGGCCGATTTCTTCCTTGGCGACCTCTTCACGCTCTACCAGGGCAACGACACGGGAAGCACCTTCGCCAAGAATGTATTCGGCCTGTACGCGCAAGACAGTTATCAGGTCACTCCACGACTGACTTTGAACGCGGGCGTGCGTTGGGAGTCGGATCTGCCCGAAGTGGAAACGGCCGGACGGGGCGACAGCTTCTCGTTGTCCGCCTTCAAGGCGGGAACCACTTCAAGCGTGTTCAAGACCGCGCCTCCAGGACTGCTCTTCGCCGGCGATCCGGGAATTCCGAAGGGCTACGTCAACAATCACTGGAATCACTTTGAGCCGCGCGTCGGCATTGCATGGGATCCACGCGGCCTGGGCAAGGAGAGTATCCGCGCGTCGTATACTGTCGGTTTTTCGCAGCCCATTATCTATATGGAAGACCGCTTTGAGAACAACGCGCCGTATGGCGACGCCATCACCATCAATCCGCCGGCCGGGACTTTCTCCAACCCGTACACGGGCTATCCAGGCGGCAATCCTTACCCCCAGCCGTACCCGCCAAGCAAGACCAGCGCCTTCTTTCCCACGGCTGCCCAGTACTTTTTATTTCCTGTCACTATGAAGCCGAGTTACACGCAGACATGGAACCTGACACTGGAAAAACAATTGGGCGCAAGCTGGGAGATGACGGTCGGCTACCTGGGCAACCACGTTGTGCACATTCCGTCGGGCAACGAAGAGAATCCCGCGATGTACATTCCTGGAAATTGGACCGGTCCGGGAAGCTGCGGCGCACTTACGATTGCGCCGTCAGGCGGCATTGGAGCGGCATGCACGGGCACCGGCAACACGAACCAGCGCCGCGTTACCTCGCTCGCCAACCCTGTATCGGGCGCGGCCTACTCCGGAATCAGTTATATGTACGACGGCTCCAGCAGCGTGTACGACGGGTTGCTGGTCACCGTGCAACACCGCTTTGCAAATTACTTTACCTTGCTCACCAACTACGCCTGGTCGAAGTGCATCTCGGGAGGTACGGACGTGGGCGACCTGGGCGGCAACACCTTTCAGAACCCCTACAACCCGGCCAGCGACCGCAGCAATTGCGGCGAAGACACCAGGAACAATTTCAACACCTCGGTCGTGGCCAAGAGTGTAGTGAAAGGAGGGCCGATGGAGCGGGCGCTGCTGGGCGGTTGGCAAATTGCCCCGATCGTGGCCATCTATTCTGGAACGCGCGTATCGCCGACCTCGGGGTCTGACAAATCGTTCACTGGAGTCAACGTCGATCGCCCGAACCTGACCGGCGATCCTTATGTTCACGGGCAGGCACGCAAGTTCGTGCTGAATCCGGCATCGTTCGCGTATAACACGGCCGGGAATTATGGCAACACCAAGCCGTACCAATTCCTGGGGCCAGCCTACTACGATCTTGACGGAGCGATCACGCGATTCTTCCCGATCCATGAAGCGACACAGATCGAATTTCGTTCAGAGTGCTTTGACTGCCTGAACCATCCCAACCTGCCTGGACCGACAGCGGCGTTCAATAGCTCATCCTTCGGCCAGATCACCACGACGACCCCGTACTCACCGAGAATCTTGCAATTCAGTTTGAAGGTGGATTTCTAAAGCGAATCGACAACTCTCGGATTTGAACTTCGGGGCGCCTGGGGAACATCCCGGCGCCCCGATTGTGTTTTATATGATGAACTGAGGAATTTTAAACTTGAGGAGCGGGACAACAGATGAAAGTTGGAATCATCGGCACAGGCGCGATCGCCTGGAAACATGCGCAGGCTTACAAGAACATCGGATACGAAATTACAGTCTGCACCGATCACACTGCGGAGAAGGGGCGGAAGTTTGCGGAGGCGACGGGAGCCGAGTTTGTGGCGACTCCGAAGGAGCTGTGCAGGCACGCGCAGGTTGAGTTTGCCGACGTGTGCACGTTCCCTGCGTACCGGCTGGAGGCGGTTGAGCTGTGCGCGAAGAATGGAAAGCATGTGCTGGTGCAGAAGCCGATGGCCGTCGATCTGGATGTTGCAAGGAAGATGATCGTGACGGCGCGCGAGGCGGGAATTCAGTTGGGTGTTGTGAGCCAGCATCGCTTTGACGATTCTGTTCTGTTTTTGAAGAGGGCGCTGGCGGCAGGGCGGCTGGGCAGAATTCTGCAGGCGGACGCTTACGTGAAGTGGCACCGGTCGGACGAGTATTACGCTCGGCCGATCAAGGGAAGCTGGGCGGTGGAGGGCGGCGGGGCGCTGATCGGCCAGGCTATTCACCAGGTGGATGTGCTGCTGTATTTGATTGGCGGGGTCGATGAAGTGTTTGGCTACTGGCAGATTGGAGCCGCGCACAAGATCGAGTCGGAGGACTGCGTTTGCGCGGTGCTGCGTTATGCGTCGGGGGCGACGGGCGTGATTCAGGCTGCGACCGCGCTGTGGCCCGGCTATCCGGAGCGAGTGGAGATTCATGGCACAAAAGGAAGCGCAATTATGACCGGAGATCAGCTCACGACGTGGGATGTGCGGGATGACTCCGGAGAGCCGGCGCCGCTGGCGCAGCAGGCAAAGTCAGGGGCGTCGGATCCGATGGCGATTTCTATAACGCCGTTTGAGCGGCAGCTTTCCGACTTTGGAGAAGCATGTAAGGCTGGACGGGCGCCGTCGTGCTCAGGCGTGGAGGGCTACAGAGCGCTGGAACTTGTGCGGAGCATTTACACCTCGTGCTTCGAGGCGCGGCAGATAAAGATTTCGCCGGTTGACTGGGCGTGAAGCGATTGACCTTTCTTGAATCTTGCGACGCGATTCGTCGCGGCGAGGCGATTTTGATTAGCGCGTGTTTAAGAAAATAGCCCAACCCATCCCGGGTGCATTCCCGCAGGGGCTAAAGCCGTCGTCTTTTCTGCGCCTTTCGGCACGACTGAGTCGTGCCCTAAAAAGAAACGAGAATGCACGTTCGACAAAACAAGGCGTTGTGGTGGAGTTCTACGGACTCCCACCCATCGAGCAAAAGACGCTCGATGGATGGGGCACCCGAGGTTTCATCCCATCGTGGGTCGGCAACGACGGTGGACGACTGACACAAAGCGGATTTTTGAAACACGCTCTAGCGATTGACTCCGCTGGCCAGAAAGCCGCCATCGACGGCAATGACTTCGCCGGTGACAAACGAAGACGCCTCGGATGCAAGGAAGATGGCTGCCCCTGCAAGCTCATGCGCTTCGCCGAAGCGGTGCATGGGCGTGCGGAGCAGGAGTTCTTCGCCGCGGGGTGTGCCTTGAATCAGCGATGCATTCATGGGCGTCGGGAAGATGCCGGGCGCAATCGCATTGACGTTGACGCCGCTCCCCGCCAGTTCGATGGCCAGGACTTTGGTAAGCGAAGCGACGGCGGCCTTGCTGGCAGAGTAGGCGGCGACGCCTGAGAAGCCCACGAACGAACTGAGCGATGCGAGATTCACGATGCGGCCATAGCCGGCTCGGACCATGGTCGGCGCGAAGATCTGGCAGGCGCGCAAGGTTCCGGTGAGATTGGTCTCCATGACGCGCGACCAGACCTCTTCAGTGGTTTCAAGCGTGGGCGCTCTTGAGGTAATGCCTGCCGCATTCACGAGGATGTCGACTTTGCCGAAGTGCTCGATGACTGCGTCGTGCAAGGCCTGGAGTGAGTCGCGGCGAAGCACATCGCTGGATACAGAGAGCGTGCGCCGGCCCAGCGCCTCGATCTCCGCAGCCACCGTTTTGACTTCTTCCAGGCGCCGCGAACTTGCGACTATATCAGCGCCGGCGCCGGCGAGGCCGAGCGCAATTGCACGGCCCAGTCCTGTGGTTCCGCCGATTACGACGCCGACCTTGCCGTTCAGATCAAAGAGATTTTGTTTCATAAATGGAGTCTTGCGGTGCTTGATGCGCGGCCGGCGCGGTTGGCATTTGAGTTGAGGTTTCCGCGACCTGGCAACCTGCGCAGGGGAGAGGGCCGCGTCCAGAGTATTTATACGTGGTCTGAACAATAAAAGTATAGTCAAAATCGGCGATGCAATGCTGGCCCGTTTTTTTGCCGGAATCGCCTGAAAATCCGCCGGTCACGCCAAATAGGGGCAATGCGAACTAAAGACAAGCCAAGTTTTGCTCAAGGGATAGAATGGATGGGTTGCAATCCAGAGCTAAGTATCTGTTTGATATTTCGATTTTCGTCACTCGCAAGCCGGCCGATCGGGGTTGAAGGCAAGGCTTCCGGCTTTGGCATGCGAACAACGAGGTTCAAAAGAAATGCACATGGGGGAAGAGGGATGAACGAGGTGCAGATGCGCGGCGTATCGCGGCGCAGTTTTCTGAAGACGGGGATGGGAGCCGCGGCCGCGGTGGGATTTCCAGCGATTGTGCCGGCGTCGGTGTTCGGGCAATATGCGCCGAGCAAGCGCATCAACATTGGGTGTATCGGCGCGGGACGGATCTCGCGCGGCCACGATATGGCGCTTCTGCTGCCCTACGACCGGGCAAGGATTGTTGCGGTTTGCGACCTGGATGCGCATCGCGTGGAAGATGGGAAGAAGCTCGTGAATGACTACTACGCGAAGAAGACGGGCAAAGCCTATGACGGTGTGACCGGGTACGCGAATTACCACGAGTTGCTGGCAAGCAAGGATATTGACGCGGTGGTTGTGAGCACTCCCGACCACTGGCATGCGCTGATCGGCGTGGATGCGGTGAGGGCCGGCAAGGATGTGTATCTGCAGAAGCCGGCATCGCTGACGATTGGCGAAGGGCGCGCGCTGAGCAATGCGGTGCAGGCTTCGGGGCGGATACTTCAGATCGGCAGCCAGCAGCGCTCGACAGTGCAGTTTCACTATGCGGCGGAACTTGTGCGCAATGGCCGCATCGGCGATCTGCAGCGCGTTGAGGTTGGTTTGCCGGGTGACCCGGCCGGTGGAGAAAAGACGCCCATGACGGCTCCGGACTGGTTCAACTACGAGATGTGGCTGGGCGAGACTCCGTATGTTTATTACACGCTGGACCGGGTGCATCCGCAGAAGGGGTACGATCGCCCGGGATGGCTGCGCTGCAGGCAGTTTGGCGCGGGCATGATCACTGGATGGGGCGCGCACCATATCGACAGTGCGCATTGGGGCATGAATACGGAATACACCGGACCGGCGGAGGTTTGGGGCCATGCGGAGTTTCCGGATCATGGACTGTGGGATGTGCACGGGCAGTTCAAGACCGAGGCGGTCTATGCTCCGAATGACGTGTCGGCCAATGGCGTGCAAATGAGCGTGAGCGGCGACTACCCGAACGGCATCAAATTTTATGGAAGCAAGGGATGGATCTTTGTCTCTCGCGGCAACGAGCAAGTGACGAAGAGCGATCCGGTGGCCAAGCTGAACGATGCAACCGCACTGGCATCGAGCGACCCGAAGATCATCAAGTCGGAGATCGGGCCGGATGAGATTCACCTCTACGAAAGCAAGGAGCAGCACGGGAACTGGCTTGACTGCATCGTCAGCCGCAAGGAACCGATATCGCCGGTGGAGATGGGACATCGCGCGTGCTCGACATGCCTGATTCACGATATGGCGATGGTGCTGAAGAGAAAGCTCTACTGGGATGCGGTAATGGAGCGGTTCAAGAACGACGACGAGGCGAACAGCATGTTGCACCGGCCGCAGCGTTCGCCGTACATGCTGTCGTAGTATCCGATTTGAAAAGAGGAAACGATGATTTCGAGACGCGATGCTTTGGTGGGACTGCTTGCAGTGCCGGGCGCTCTGAGCTCTTTTGCGGCGGCGGCGGACGAACAGCCGATTCTCGGGCCAACTGTTTTTCACTGGGAAGAGACGAAGCCGGTGCAGACGAAAGTTGGCGAAGTGCGTTCGCTTTGCAAGACGCCGACGGCAACGCTGGACCAGCTTGAGATGCACATATCTACGCTGAATGCGGGGTTGGAGTCGCATCCGCCGCACAGACACGTGAATGAGGAACTCATCATCCTGCGCGACGGCGAGTGCGAGACGCTTTCGGACGGCACTTGGGTGAAGGTTACGCCGGGTACAGTGGTCTTCAACGCGTCGAACAGCCTGCATGGCTTTCGCAATGTGGGGAAAACGCCGGCGACTTATCACGTGATCAACTGGAGCCCGAATAAGGATATGGGCGCGAAGAAATAGGAATTGGTTGCATAGATCCCGTTCGAAGAGAAGAGGACCTCCCTCAGGGGCTAAAGCCCGCGCTTTTGCTTATGGCTTGCGGCACGACTAAAGTCGTGCCCTTTCAAAACCCATTTATGCAACGACCTCCGGGATTGCGCCGGGGCAATCGATCGATTGGCTAATCGGGCTTTCCTGTGTAGTGCTCGCTGTGGTGAACGTTGGCGTGGTCTTCAAGCGACTCGAGGTGGGTGATGACCTCGGCGGGCATACCAAGTTCAGTGGGCAGACGCTCTTCCAGCACCGTAGCAACGCTGTGGGCTTCGCTCACCGGCGTATGGGACGGGAAGAGAAGATGGACCTCGATGATCTGCCGGTATCCCGTGGTTCTGAATCGCACGCCGTGATATTGAATGTTCAGATCGGAGCAGATTGCATCGAGCTGCCGGCGGATTCTCTTGCCTGCCTGCGGATCGGAGTAGTCGAGCAATCCCACCGCCGAGCGCCAGACCAGGCGGCCGCCTGACCAGAGAATGTTGACAGCGACCGCAATGGCGACCAGCGGATCGAATGGCTTCCAGTGCGTTGCGAGCACCAGCAGCAGCCCGATAACAACGCCGAAGCTGGTCCAACTGTCGGTCAGAACATGTTTGCCATCGGCTTCGAGGATCAGGGAGTTTGTTCGCCGGCCGGTGTGGATGAGGTAGTAGCCGAGACCGGCGTTGAGAACACCGGCAATCAGGATCAGCAAAACTCCCGACCCGAGGTGCTCAAGTTGGAGTCCGGCGATCCATTCGCGGATTGACTCAAACAGGATGGCGATGGCGGCAACGACAATCAGGGCGCCTTCGAATCCGGCAGAGAAGAAAGCGATGCGCTCGTAGCCGTAGAGAAAGTGACCGGAGGCGGGACGCCCGCTGAGGCGAAGGCTGAAACTTGCGAAGCCAACGGCGATGACGTGAATCACCGATTCGGCGGCATCGGAAAAGATGGCGGCCGAGTGCGTCAACAGATACGCAGCCACCTTGCCAATCAGCATCACTACGCCAAAAGCCAGAGAGACGCGCATGGCAAAGTGCGCCTGTTTCAACTCGTCTTGTTGTTGCTGGCGCGCCAGTCCGTCCATCACTTGCCTCGACGGGTTAATCGGCTGAGGAAGGTTGCCCGACATCCGGCCTGCTACCCGATGCACAGAGCCCAATGCGTATTAGTGTAGTCCCGGCTTGATGACTTGTTTATAAAGAAGCCTGTTTGGCGCGAGCGCCGCGCCAGTACAAGACCAGGCCGATGAGAATGGAGCCGGCCGTGCCGGCAATCAGCGTTAGTTCAAATCCCAGCTTGTTTGCAGTATCGCCGGGGGGCACCAGCGAAAGCAGGATGCCGAAGAAGACGACGACGAATCCCAGGCCGGCGCAGACAAAGACGCCGGGAATGCCTCCGGGGACCAGGACTGCGTGCGGATTCTCGTTGCGGTCTTTGCGGCGGGCCAGTTTGATGGCAGCCGCGAACATATAGAGGAACGGAATGAAGTAGAGAATGATGCCGGCATCGATCAGCTTTTGATAGGCGCCTTGCGTGGTCTCGTTGATCTGGCTGCCGAGGAGGATGGCGGCGGAGATCGAGGCCTGGACGAGTATGGAGACGTAGGGGGTCTTCCAACGGGGGTGAATTTTGCCGAAGGCCGCGGGGAGATAGCGGTCGACGCCGACAACAAAGGGCACACGAGCGATTCCGGCGACTGTGGAACCGACGCCGCCGGCGTTGCCGGCAGTGACCAGGATGGCGGCAATGATTCCGAGGAAGCCGACCTTCAATGCCACGGATCCGAGGGTTATGGCATGAAAGACACCGCTCTGCGGGTCAAGATCGGCGGCCGGCACGAGGGCGAGAATGGCGAAGGTTCCCACAATATACATGAGCGCGATCAGGGCCCCGGCCCCGAAGACAGCGCGTGGCAGCGTGCGGCGGGGATCGCGCACTTCTTCGCTCATGGCCGAGACAAGTTCAAGGCCCGTAAATGCAAATGCAATCTGCGACCAGAAATTGACGGTATCCCAATTCCACGTGGGCAACATGTTGGAGATGGTGAAATGGGTTGCGGAACCTTGCCGGAAACAGAGAACTATTGCGATGCCAACCAGCATCATCAGAGGCAGGTAGGTTCCCACGCCGCCGGCATTTTGCAGCCACTTGCCGATGTTCAAGCCGATGATGTTGAGGACCACGGCAACGAGAAGGATGGCCAGGGAGACCGTGATTTGAAATGTTCTGTCTTGCGCGAGCGCGGAGCCGCGACCGCCAATAATATAAGCGGACATGGAGGCGCTGGCCAGCAGCAGGCCGGGAAAATAGAAGAAGGTGTAGATCCAGTAGGTCCAACCGGCGACAAATCCGTGGAAGGGACCGAATGCGTCGCGGGCCCAGGCGTAGAGCCCGCCTTCTTCAGGAAAGCGCGAGGAGAGCTCGTTGATGACCAGGGCGCCGGGAACGAAGAAGAACACCGCGGCGAGCACCCACAGGCTGATGGATGAGGTGCCGTTGTGGCCCGCGGCGGCGATCCAGCGAGGCCCGAGCACGGTGGCGATGTTGAACAACAGCACATCCCAGAAGCCCATGGTCTTGCGCAACTGCGATTTTGGATCGAGCGGGACAGGCGCAGAAGAGATCATGGAGTCACCGGACGGACAGGGAGTTGTCGATGCTGCATTCGGAAATGATAACGGACGGGGGGCGTGAATTTCCTGAAAAATGCGCCGCTCAGCCGGGGAGATGCGGAGGTGGGCGGCGTCTTTTATAGTGGTTGCAGTTGCGCTTGCGGGTCTGGCGAAGCGTGCCCGCGAATCACGCTGCAGACGGCAACGCAACGAAGGCGATCGGTCCCCATTCCTGCCTGGTCATGAATTTTTCAGCGCGCTAAACATACGAGAGGGAGATGAAGATGCCGAAAACAGGAACGAAGGTTGCTAAAAACACGGCCGTCAAACCATTGACAGCAGCTGAAGGCCTGGAAGGCACTCGGGGCCCATCACAAGAGGATCGCCGGCAAGCACCTGCGCGATCTTTTCGCGGCTGACCCGAAGCGCGGCAGGCAGATGACGGTTGAGGCTCTGGGCCTGTTTTTCGACTACTCGAAGAATCGCGTTACGGGCGAAACCATCAAGCTGCTGGTCGAGCTGGCGCGTGAGTCCGGGTTGCAATCGCGGATTGACGCAATGTTTCGAGGCGACAAAATCAATGTGACAGAAGGGCGGGCGGTGCTACACGTGGCCCTGCGCGCGCCGAAAGGAGCCAGCATTCTAGTCGACGGACAGAATGTTGTGCCGGAGGTCCATGCCGTGCTCGACCGGATGGCTGCCTTCTGCGACCGCGTCCGGAGCGGGGAGTGGAAGGGCCACACAGGCAAACGGATTCGCAATGTGATCAACATCGGCATCGGCGGGTCCGACCTGGGTCCCGTGATGGCCTACGAGGCGCTTAAACATTACAGCGCCCGCGAACCTGACCTTCCGGTTTGTATCCAACGTGGATGACACCGACTTTGCCGAGGCGGTCAACGGGCTCGATCCCGCGGAGACGCTGTTTATCGTTTCCTCAAAGACCTTTACTACCCTGGAGACGATTACCAACGCCCAGTCGGCGCGCGCGTGGCTGGTGACGGGCCTGGGCGGCAACGAGAAGGCGGTGGCCAAGCACTTTGTGGCCGTGTCGACCAACGCCGATGGAGTAGGAAAGTTCGGCATCGACACGGCCAATATGTTCGGGTTCTGGGACTGGGTGGGCGGGCGCTATTCCATGGACTCGGCGATCGGGCTGGCAACCATGCTGGCGATTGGGCCGGAGAACTTCCGCGCCATGCTCGACGGCTTTCACAAGATGGACGAGCACTTCAGGACCACGCCATTCGAGCGCAATCTCCCCGTGCTTCTGGGGCTGCTGGGGCTTTGGTACACCGACTTTTTCGATGCGCAAACAGTGGCCGTGCTGCCCTACGAGCAATACCTGAAACGGTTCCCGGCGTACTTGCAACAGTTGACGATGGAGAGCAACGGCAAGCACGTGACTATCGCAGGAAAGCAAGTCGATTACGAAACGGGGCCGATTTATTGGGGCGAGCCGGGCACCAACGGTCAGCACTCCTTTTATCAGTTGATTCACCAGGGAACGCGGCTGATTCCCTGCGACTTTATCGGGTTCGGCCACTCGCTGAACCCGATCGGCCGCCACCACGACATGCTGCTGGCCAACGTTTTTGCGCAGAGTGAAGCGCTGGCATTCGGCAAGACAAAGGAGCAAGTGAAGGCGGAAGGCACGCCGGATTGGCTGGCGCCGCATCGCGTCTTCGAGGGCAACCGCCCGTCGAATACCATCCTCGCCGACAGGCTTACGCCGGAGGTGCTGGGCAAACTGGTCGCGCTCTACGAGCACAGCGTTTTCACGCAGGGAACGATCTGGCAGATCAACTCGTTCGACCAGTGGGGCGTTGAACTCGGCAAGGTGCTGGCGCAGCGGATTATTCCGGAACTCGAAAGCGAGGAAGAGCCGAAACTGAAGCACGACAGTTCAACGAACAACCTGATTCGGCGCTACCGGAAGCTCAAGAGAAACGCTTGATCGCGTGGAATTGCGTTCCGCGGCGGCGTGTTTGCGCTGTGCCGTTTGTGTTTCACCTCAACGCTGGCCGGTCAGGACTATAGTTCCGGAGCCGGTACAGTTGTTCACGCCCATGGGCGAGCTGATCGACAACGTTTTTTGAATTGTTGAGAAATGGACGAACTCCTGTTCGCTGAGGGTGAACTCCAACGGCTCCCATGGCTGGGCGCTGCAGATGCCGATGTACTGTTCGTCGTCTTCATCCGGATTCATGGAAGCGAAAGTTGGGCCTGCGAGCCGCAACGTGGCTCCCTGTCGGCAGACGGACGATCTCCGCTTCAATGGCATTGCCGGCCTTGTTGGCGGTAGCCGTGTGGGAGCCGTTCGGAAACTTCGCGGTTGCCGTGGCGTTCAGCGATGAAATTGTGAACTGGCACTTATCGCCCGCCATCATGCCGGTTGTGCAACTGGGATCGGATGGCGAGGTTGCCGCGTACACGCTCTCGCTGTGATGCGTTTCGCTGTGTGCCAGTTCCGCCTCTTGAATCTTGGCATCGACCACGGTTCGAAATGCAAGCTTGTCCGCACCAATGTGAACGTATATCACGTCGTACTCCGGGTTGCCGGGATGCTGGCTTCCACGAAGGTAGGAGAAGCCAACGCGAATTGTGCCGTCGGCGTTCTTCTTCTGCGCAGTGAAGGCGAACTTTCCGTTTCCGCCGGTATCCACGTTGACTTTTTCGGGCGTGACATCGCCGGTGATGGTATCGAGATCAACCACCGCGCCCTTGTCCGCAACTCCGTCGCAATCCATCAGCGAGAATGAGATGTCGCGCTTCTCGCCAGGCTTCAACTTCAGCGGATAGCGATCAGCTTCCGCAAGATTGATTTTAATTTCGGGCGCGATGGCGTGGTCCTCTGGGGAGTCTTCGCGTTGCTTCTTTTCGAAATCCAGAATCAGGTCAGCAAGTGAGTGCGAGGAGGTGCCAGTGCTGCCTTCCACATCGCGAAGAGACAGTGCTGCCATCTGCGCCTTCCAGGGAGCCTCCCTGGGGTCTGTGAAATGGCTGAGCGCGGAGTATTTGAGCACTACGAGGTGGTCTTTTCCCCTGGCCAGATAAGCCTCCATGCGGTAGCCGTCAGCATCTTTGTAGAGATCGCCGTACGCGACGTAATCCAGGCCGGCCGTGCCTTCGAACCCAAAGGGCGATTGCTGCACGGGGTTTCCAAGGATACGCGCGGGCAGGTACATGGGTTGGATGCAGACGTTGGTAGCGGTGTCTACCAGGAACTGCTTCACAAATGCATCGCTGACGTGCTGCCAATCAAAGTTTGGGTCCTGGAAGTGGACCGTCACATCGAACAGTCCGATCACTCTTGCGTGTTTGTCGACGGCTCCGCAATGAGTGGCAGACAGACACCAGACGCAAACTAACAGAAGAATTCCAAACGACCTTGCGGTTCGATCTTTCACGTTCTCACCTCAGACAACGACAACAAGAAGACGCTTGGGCGTGGGCGCACACGAACCCTCTCCGGTGCACCTTAGGCCGGGTTCAGCCGCGGTTATTGCTCGACCAGTTCTACGCGCCGGTTCTTGGCCCGGCCATCTTCGCTCTTGTTTGAAGCCACAGGCGCGAGCGGGCCGGCACCCTGTGCGCTCAAACGCGCCATGGCAACGCCGTAATTTGCGGTCAGGGACTGCACGACCGCCTGCGCGCGCCTTTTGGAGAGATCCATATTTGAAGCCAGCGCTCCCACGTTGTCGGTGTGACCCACAACCAGCAGTTTGAGGTCTGCATTTTGCTGCAGCAGCTTTCCGATCTCTTTGAGCGTGTCGCCGGACTCGGGCTTCACTTCCGCCTTGCCGGTGTCGAAGTAGATGCCATAGACCGAAGAGTGGCCGGTGTCCGTGATGTCCTTGGCCAGAGCGGCGGCATCCGCGGTCACCAGGTCGCCCTCCATCGGCTTCAGTTCGATGACATAAAGCACGAGCGAGGGTCCCCGGTTGAGATCGCTCCACTGGCCGATGTGCAGGCTTACATAAATGTCGCCAGTCGACCTGGCCGACCTGGCAGACAAGGCACGGTGACCCGCGCTCCACTCCCAGTCGTCATTTCCGTTTGCGCCGTAGAGGAGGGGGTTTCCACTTCCGCAACCATCATTGTTAACGCAGGAAAACAGAATCTTGAATCCTGCTTTTGCGAGGGCGCTCTCGTAGTTGCGATAGATTTCAAGAACCGTGCGCCCCGACGGAGCATCGTAAGCGATGCGCGTAACTTTCCCTTCGAGGTGCTGGCTTTTTTCAAGCCCGCTGCCCTCGCTTTTGCCCATGGGGAGATTGAACTCGTCGTATGCGGCTTCGTGATACGCGGTGATAACGAGGCCGGGGTAGCGGGTCAAGATCGGGTGATCTTTGCTTCCCTCAATATCTGCGCCTTGCGCTGTGCCGACTCTCGCTGAAAATGCCGCCAGAAAACAAACGATCAACGTTATCCGAATGCGATTCATTCCATGCTCCTTGCCAAGTTCCGAACTTGCTTAAAAGCTTCCAGTGAAAAGATTGCAATGCCGGCCAGTCACGGGACAACCTTGTTGCGTTGGCCTGCCCCGGTTCATTTGTCATCCAGTGACTTGCCGTGAACCGATAGACGGAGCGTCGCTAAAGAGGCCGCCGAAACCCCTGGTCACTGCCGGCATTGAAAGGTTTGTCAGCGATCGGGGGAAAACTAGAAATATCCCCCGGAGGGCGCGGCCGGGTTTACAGGCGCGCTGAATCTAACGCGTGGAACGTCTCCCAAAGCTACAACATTACGTACTCTCGGCCGTTCGTCACTGGCTGTGATTTTGGTCACAGCGATGTTTGCTTGGAGGGACGCAACCGTCTCCTCCTTGAGCCAATTGTCTGAGATTGCGACCGCGAATCTACGAAGCCTCGCCGAATTTTGCCGAGGGGGATGACGAGGTCGAAGGGATGGATTGCTTCAGTAAGTGGGGATGGGTCCTGGAAACGGCCGGCGGTGGAGAATGGAAATGTCAAAGCCAGACAATGATTGACGCTGGTCAAGGTTATTCTCGCGGCCACATGATAACTTGAGCTTCCAAGGTCTCAGACCGATTTTGATTGAATAGAGGGGAAAAAATGCCCATCGCTCTGAAATCTTTCCTTGGAATTGCTATCTGCGCAGGCGTGGCAGTGGGGCTGTCCATATTCCTTGAGGATGCCGGCGAAATCAGACTGGCAGCGCCTTTTCTTTGTCTCGGGGTTCTCTTCCTTACGACATCCTTTTGCGGCCGTCTGTCGGGCTTGATCGGCTCGGTAGTTGCGAGTCTAGCGTTTGCATATCTCTTGTTTGCTCCGCGAGGCAGTTTTGAGGTTGGCGAACCCGCAGGCCGAACAAGCCTGATCCTCAGTCAACTGGCTGCCATCGGTGTGATATTGAGCGCGCCGCGCAATTCCGCTCCCGCAACGGAAAGCAGAAAGTCGACCAGTGTGACCCAAGCCGCCTCTCCGATCCGGCGGTTCCTCAAGCATCGTGGTTCCGAGTAGTTTCCCTTTTGCGGCGGCACTGGCTTGAGTGCGATGGCTTCGGCTTAGTTGCCCCGGCCGAATCAGACCGGAATCGTGTGAAGTTTTAGAGCAATATTGACCCGCAGCATGGGCCGCAGGCGGGAAGGTCTCGCCAAAAGTCTTTCCATTTCCGCGCCGGTCGTTTCGGCCACTGCTTGCAATGCGCTGAATGGAATTTGCGGCCGATCCGGCACGTGAGTTTGAGAGCGCGTAAAGTAACAGTAGACGTTAAAATTTCGCCCCTCTCGCCTTCAGCATTCCAGGCTTCGCTCCAGACGAGCACCGTTCAAGCACGAAACAGAACGACTGGAGTTGCGATGCCACTCATCAAGAAATGCGATGTTCAGGAACATTTTGCCGCACGGCGGCGGGCGCGGTCCCATGGGTACATCGCTCCAAGCCAGCCCGCTGCGGCCGACTCTTCAAGGGCGAAGGCGAATGCCGCCCCCTCGAGTCGGTCCGCGTTTGCCGAAGACTTTTCAGGAGAACATGCATCTTCCGTCAAGTCCATGGCGCCGAATGCCGATAAAGGCCGCGAGGCGCTCTGAGAGCGAAAGATCCCGATCCTGCCCAGGCGCCAAAGCTTACGGACCCCGGTTCGCGAAGGTGACGGTGCAGGATTTCCAGAATCAAAAAAGGAACGAAGGACATGCGCGAAACAAGTTGGCTTCGGCCTGGCTGGGCGTCGTGGTTGCCGTTGATACGGCGCAAATGTCCGTGCTGCAACTCGGTAAAATTCAAAGCGGCGGAACTGCGCCAGATAGATGAACTGCTCGGCCTGCTCGGACTGCGGCCGGTGCGGTGCATGTTTTGTTGGCGGCGGTTCTATTGGGTGTCGCTGCGCGGAGCGCCGGTAGGATAAGGATCTCGATCTCGACGAGCGCGGGATCGCACGAGATCTCCGGGCTACTCCGGCGGGCCGACGGTGAGTACGAGGTAAGTAACCGGCTCGGTCTGGCTGGCGTTGGCGATATAGTGCTCGTCGCCGGCAATGCAGATGCCAATATCGCCGGCCTTGAGCGTGCGCGAAACTCCGGCGGTCATCAGGATTGCTTCTCCTTCGCGGATAAACCAGATTTCGGAGTGTTTGTGGCGGCCGATGGCCTCGTGTGGCGCACCCGGCGCCTGCCAGGATGAGTGCGCTTCGAGGCGAATGTTGTCCGGCAGCATGCCGATCAAATAATGGCGGGAAATATGCGTCGCCGTGGGCGCCGCCGTGGCGGGTTCCGGGGGGAACTGACCGGAAGCCAGCGCAGCCAAAGTTTGCGCGGCACCGTGCGATAAGGTGGTTTGCGGCTCGGCGTCCAGCTTTTCAGCCGCGGACGCAAGGGCTGGAGCGGCCAGCATCATTGGCAAGAGGGTGGAGAATTCACGGCGATTCATGCGGCCTCACATTCGAGGGCCATGGTACGCATTGTGGTTGGCAGAACGCAAATCGGCATAGAGGGCAACTGATGCTGAGGAGTGGCGGCCAGGACTTCCGCAAGCTCATCGAATGCTTCAACCCCGCTCTGGCGCCGGCGAATGCATTTGCCCCACTGTTCCGGGCGATCTCTGTCCCCTGCTTTTTTGGGTTTGGAGTTTCTGGCTGTTCCGCCGAGATCGGGGTTACCTGCGACCAGGGCCGCCGAGGACGATCAGGACTGCGCACGGCTACCGGGAAGCCACAGCAGCGATGACCTATCCCCAGCCGAGCAGTTGACTAATTTGTAAGCTGCGTCCTATAAAGAACTGAAGTGCGGTAGCTTGATAACTGCAGCTCTCTTAAGAGACGGCAGGCTTCGCACATCTCGGATCGGGTGCGAGAGGCACCCCGGTGGGCCCCAATCCCCGTCGTAGGTTTTCGCAAGCCCCTAGTTTGCAACCTGACTCCCCAAGGTTCCTTCCCCGCAGTCACAGAAATTGAGTGGGCCGAAAAACCAAGTCAGTCAGACTCCCATCGGAGGTCCCAATCGTGTCAAATGAAAAGTCTTCGTGGCCCAAGTGGTTGATTGTCAGTGTCGCGCCCGGAGTGCTCGCGGGCTTCAGCGTGCCGGCCATCGGCCAGGATGCTCCGGCAGTTCGCGTTGGCTCCGCGCAAATTGCGGGCCTCCCGGATGATTGGACTCACCATCACGTTGTGTTCTCAAATCCCGGCACGGAGGAAGAGGCGATCAGAGCCGGCCGGCACGAGCAATGGCAAGCGGTAGTGAATAACCCGCGGTACGTCATTCAACAGTTGAGAAACAACCTTCCGGTCCAAGGGCCGGCGGGCGTTGACGCCGCGTCGCGTGCGAAGTGGATCTCGGAAGCTGGCGGGAGAGGCGATGCCGAACTCGATACACCGGACGACGATGGGCCTGATTCAGGCTTCGAGGGGCGGGCGCCAAGGCCAGGAGATCCCCGGAAGAAGCGAATCCACCACCCATCGAGCATCAAGAGAGATTGGAGCATGCCGCTGGGCGGGCCCGGCCTGGCCGATGGCCAGTATCCCGCCAAGTATTCCTTTTCCACCACGACGGCGAACTGCAGTGATTTCGTTGTCTATCCCACTGGAGCCGCGGGCACCGCCGCTCAGGCAACAGTGATTGCCTTTAACAACCTCTACGTCGGCGCCTCCGGTGGCTGCGCAATCACAAATCCCACGGTCTATTGGGCCTTCAACACCCCGCCGGGCGGGGTGGCGGCAGACTCGGCTACGGCAAATCTCTCGCCTGTCTTTTCATACGACGGCATGCAGGTCGCGTTCGTTGAAACATACGGTGGTACAAGCTACCTGGTGATCCTGAGGATGGCCTCCGAGCCAACCAGCGCGTACGACAGCCCCTCAGCCGCGCTCAGCTACAATTCGTTGGCAACTTACAATGGCTGCACCGCGCCGTGCTATACCACAATCCCTCTTGGTGCCGCCGATACCATTTCCGCGCCCTTCTACGTATACGGCATCGCGAATGCCGATACGCTCTACGTCGGCGATGACAGCGGCAAGGTGCATGAGATCACCGGCGCCTTCTTAGGAACGCCGGCCGTGGACACCGTCGCAGGCTGGCCGGTAACAGCGAGCACGGAGACATCGCCCGCGCTCAACTCGCCTATTTACGACTCCACGTCGGGCAACATCTTTGTTGGGGATTCAGGCGGCTACCTCCACCAATTTGCCGTGTCCACGCCGGGTACCATCAATACCTCGGGGCGCCTGGAGAATAATACCGTCGGGATCTTTGATCCTCCTGTCGTTGACTCGACCACCGAGCTGGTTTACACGTTTATCGGGTACAGCGGTGACGCAACCAATACGAATCCCAGCTACATCAACCGGTTCGATGCCAATACCGCCATCGCGTCCGGCAGCTCCGGCACCGGCCTGAATTTCCCCAACGGGGGTGCTGCGACAAACCCCGATACCTCGGTCATGCGCTCCGGCGCCTTTGACTACCAATATGCTGTCGCCAACGGGACTTCGGGACACATCTACACCTGCGTGAATGGACACGTCTTTCAGGTCATCATTACCGGAACTACAACCATGAATGTGGCCGCGTTCGACACCCCCGTCAGCGACCTTGCGACATGCTCTCCCGTTTCGGAGTTCCTGGGCGTTAAGGTGAGCACGACGCTCAGCGACGCAATCCCAGCCACCGGCGCGGTCACCGTAACCGTTGCATCAACGACAGACATTGCGGTGGGCGACTACGTTCAGATCGATTCGGAGGTCATGCTGGTGGCTACCGTGCCCACCGGCACAACGTTTACGGTTGCAGCAGGTGGGCGGGGCCAGGATGGGAGTACCGCAGCAGCCCATAACACCACAGGCTTACCTGTCCAGGACCTCCGGGATGGGCTATTCATGAGCGTGGTGGGGAATGGAAATGATTCGACATGCACTGGCGCCTGCGTTTACAGCTACAACGTCATCTCCGGTGCTGCCACTGGCACCCCGGCCGCGGGGCTATCGGAGACCGGCGGCACGAGCGGGCTAATCATCGATAACCTGTCGACAACCCTTACGGGAACCGAGGAGGTTTACTTCAGCACACTTACGGGCCAGACTGCCGTGCAGGCGTCCCAGGCCGGTTTGCAGTGATGGGCGCTGCCGGGAACTTTCGGCGCTCTTTTGACAAGCGCGAACGTTGCCGGCCGCGACGCCGGGGACCGCTGATATACGCCGAAATACAAGTAAAACGGATCAATTGCGGGCGGGGAATGCGGGCGGCGTTTCGTCCATGCCGCGCTATGACCTTGCAGCTGAAAACGGAATTCGAAGCCGATTCGAGGCGTTATGTCCGGAATGGCGAAGACACAACCAGAATCTTATTCTGAGGACGGCGTTCTACAAATCATTACAGAATGAAGACGTTCACCTTCAGTGGAATCCGCGCGGAGAAGGGCGGTCCAATTAACAAAAAGATATGCGGACTTATGGAATCAATGTGAGCGCTGTAGATTCGATGCTGACGCGTGCTCCCTGTTCCACGGTGACGCGAGCCACATAGTCGCCGGCGGGGAGCTTGGCAAATTGCAGCATGGGGAACGAGTTCACCTCGTCGGGCGATCCAACGTCCGGCTTTGAAATGGCGATCGCCTTGCCATCGTGGAAGAACTCTACGGTAACGCGAGGCTTGCCGGGCGTATCGCGGTCCGGATAGATCACGAAGAACAGAGCGGCGCCTGCCGACGCGCTGGCGGACTGGTCAAGAGCGGGCGTCACTTTGCCCCCTGCGAACTCCAGCGGATAGCCGGGGTCGCGCGGCGCATCGAGCGGCTGAATGCTTCGCACCACGACCACATTGCTTATGCTGTATTTGCCGGGCTGCGGAACCGCCAGCAGTATGTGCCTGGTGCTGGCGCGGTTCCCTTCAGGATCGACGGCGACGGCATCGATGGTGTAGTTACCCGGCGAGGCTTCGAAGGGCATGGTCAGAATCGCTTCGCCGCGCCGGAATTGCGCTAGTTTGTCAGCCGGCACCTCGCGGTCAATCTGCCGACTGACCTTTGCCACTACTTGTCCGCCGGAGTCCTTGAGGAGCGCCAGGAATTCTGCATGCACACGAGCCTTGTGGGTGTTTTGATCCACTCCCGTGGTCAGGCCGGCGACCGGCACATCGAAACTCATCTCGAAGTGGTACCCATCGTACGCCGGCTTGAATCGCAGGGGCGCCGCGTGGAACGCGAAGTCCTGGCGTGGGTCGCCGTCAAGGATGTGAAGCGCGGACGTCTCGAACGGTTGGAGGGCTTCGCCGTTCAACTCGGGAAGGGCGAAGTAGCCATCCCGGGTATGAACGGTCAGATTCGGCTCATCCACCGTGACCTTGATCTTTCGGTACTTGCCGTCGTAGAGGGCGGACTGCGGCACGTACGAGATCTCGTAATGCGTGCGCACCTCTTCCATGATGCGCTCCATATTCTTTTTGAAGTTGTTGGTGTTGAAGACGGCGAAGCCGCCGGTGCCCTCGGCCAGTTCCGACATGTTGAGCTGAACGTTTGCGGCTGCGGCCTGGTCCATCTCTTCGAATTGCTGCGCCTGTTTCTTGGCGGCAGAAGGCGATGACGACATGGTTCCCTGCGTCCTGCTGGTTGCGGCCGCCGACTCCATCAGTCCCGTGCTTTCGCCAAGGGATGTCGCGAGAGCCAGGCCGCGGACATCGATGCAATAGAAGGTCACATTGCCGCGATTGGCCGCGCTGACCACCTGCCGGACGATATCCTGCCGGCCGGGCGGCTCGATGAGCCCGTCGGAAAGATAGAGAATCGTCTTTCGGCCCGGCAGAGCCGACTCGTGCTGGATGATCTTCTGCAGAGACTCCCACGTTCTCATCCCGGCGATCAGGTCCACCATCCCCCTTTGGTCAGTGATCATGGCCGCCAACTCCACCTGCGACTCGGAGAGCGGATTGGCGGACGCGGCGCCGGTTGAGAAATCCGGCGCGTGCGTCAGGTCGATGCCGGGGTTAAGGGAGACTCCGCCAGGCCCGCCGGTGAGCGAATAATCGGTCTCGTTCAGGACGTTGGCAGAGGCGGCGGCAAGTTCTGCCGCGCTGCCATTCAACGCCAGCCGAACGGCTGAGGAGAGTGCGACGCGATCGTTCGTAAAACCGTGGATGACGTTCATTCGCAGGCCCAGGCTGAAGATCGCGGCTTTGGTATTGTCCTGAAACTCCTGGTCCAGGAATTCTGTGGCAGCTTCGAGCGCGTTCTGCCGGGAGTCGGCGCCCATCTGATCGAACACGATGGAAATGAAATTTGGCTCACGGGCGGAAATCGGCGAGGACGCGGTGGCGCCGGGCGAGGCGCCAGCCGAAGCGGAAAGAGGAGCGATCACTCTGGCTTCGCTGCCTCCGGCTAAACGAAACGACCGGATGGTCTGCGGCACACCGCTTTCAGTGATTGCGAAATCCGAGGCTTTGAGATCGGTGGCCAGAGACTGGTCCTTGTGCCGCACCACCACGTCGAGGACGACTTCCTGAACGTTACTGTGGATGACGATGTGGGCGCTATCCGGCGCCGGCGGCTCCTGTGCCCGCAGGACCGCGGCCAGCAACACGAATCCAGGCACCGCAAGGTGGTGAAAGAATCGTCGCATCCGCACCCCCAAGTGATTTTATGCCTGAATTTTCGGCTTGGCATTCTGCATGTAATGTTTATGCATCTGGGCGTCTATGCTTAGCGAACGTAATCAGTGGCGGAGCGCAGGATCGAGCAGTTGGAACAGGGGAAAGCTCGCACCGAAAAAAACACCTGCCTACACCGTTTCAACTTTCTCGGTCAAGCCACATTCAGACTGTTCACTCCTTTTAAGACGTTATGGCGATCGGCAGAATATCGCGAGCGCTGCCCCGCTGTAGCAGAAAGGCTTCTGCTCTCTTGTACCCGCTCTCGATGCCACGAAATGCCGCAACCGAGTCCTGGAGCGTGTAAAACCTGTCTGGCGATTGACTCGCGTGCGCATAGCAGGCGGCTCTCTTCAGCGGCTCGAATGTGCTGAAGTCCACATAGTATGCGGGTAAGAACTGCTGACTATCTTCCCCGTTTGAAACCTCGTAATAGTAAAGAGAGAAGCTTTTGTCCAAATGCAGCCATGCATCGTAGGTCAGCGTCGAGCACGCGCGATGATCTCGATGATTGTCGAGCGGCCAGTGCGTCAGGACAATGTCTGGCCGTTGTTCCTCGAGTATCTTTCGATAAACGTCATAGTGATTCGCATCGACGATGGCGTGTCCATTAAGCTGACCGGCATATAAGCGCGTCGACTTTAGAATCTCGCATGCTTTTTGAGCTTCGGCCAGCCTGACCTCTGCCGGGATCGGCGGCCAGTCGCCTTGATTGAGATATAAAAGAGAGACCTCGTGCCCGCACGAAGTGAGCCTGGCAATCGTTCCACCGCAGCCATATTCAGGATCGCCAGGGTGGCCCCCGCAGATGAGAATCCTGAACTTGAGAGCGGACGAATTTCCCGCAGTCTGCGCGCCCACCATTGCATGTGCCGACGACACGGCGGGTGCAAGCCCGAGAGCCAGCTTGCTTGAATTTGCCATCATCTCTCTGCGCGTAATACTCATGACTATGTCTCCCAAGCGTTGACAGTAAGAATGCGCCGCCGGCCAAAGGAACTCTCCAATCAGGCGACGTAGATTGAGGATTTTGAGGCCAAGTTATCCAAACACGCCGGAAATCACGAAGAAAGCGAGGATGTTGACGGCCGAGCTTCCCGAGGATCAGACTCCAAACCCCTCGGACCCGCTGTCTAAGCAGGTGATTGACTCATGGCTAAGACAGAGCGATCACCGCCGCATCCCGACCGGGAACATTCACCGTAACTCGCCGGCCGTCGAGTGTGATGTTTTGATTCCCCCAGATATCTTTGGCGGATTTGAAACTGCCGGCACGCGGCGACAGCCCGGCCGTGACCGTCTGACCGTCCCGCGTCGGGTTCGTAATCCAGAGGTAGACGCCTCCTTCTCCCTGGTGAAGCCTTGCCTGCACGCTTGCATTATCGACCGTTACCTGCGGATCAACTCCAGCCGTCTTCACGATGTCAGTGAAAAGGCTTTTTGTGCCGGCAGTATGGTGCAGATAGTAGCCCGCCCCCGGAAAGGAGCCCATCAACAAAGTCCTGCCGGCTCCGGAGTTATGCTCCACTGCGGCAATTGATCCATTTGAGAAGGTTCCAGCCCCGGTGCCTCCGAGTAACTCGTACTCCTGCCGAAAATACCGGCCATAGACACTTGCGCCTTTTACTTGAAACATCAATTGATCTGAGATATCCGGCATAAACTCGACGTAAGATTCTCGGGCGCCGAATAACTCGTCCAGGCCGAAGTTAGGCTGCACTGTTCCTACGTGGCCGTGATCGCCAAAATAGGCCGGCAGTCCTTCGCTGATCAGCGTGCCGCCTTGTTCCACAAAAGCGCGCAGTTTCACGGCTGTCTCGTTCTTCAACATTACTGGATAAGGAAGATAAATGATTTTATACTCACCGATGTTATCGATGGAGACAAGATCGGGCTGAAAGTTGGAATCGAAGAATGCCTGATAGGCGCCGCGAACCGATTGCGCATAGAAGGATGTGTCACCCTGCTGCACGTAGTTGAATATCTCTGATTCGGGAGCGAAGACGATGCCGATGTCGCCTTTGACGGGATTCGATTTCCATAACTCCGGATGCGCATTTGTCCACCGAGCAAGACGCCCCGCCATCTCAGATCGCGGGGTCATTGAGCCATCCATGGCGAACGGGCCGAACGCTCCGAAGAGCGGGCCGTCAAGCAGCGGCCGCCAGCGGCAATACAAAATACCCTTTGCTCCGGCAGCGCAGGAGACCAGATTCCAAATACGGACATCCTCTGCGTCCGGGATGCGGCCGTCTTCCTTCGGCCGGCCGATGACTTGCGGCTGCATCCAGAGTGGCCCGCCCTCCGCTTCCGCATGCCAAAACGGCTTGCCGCGCGCTCCGGCACGCACAAGATCGATTGCTTGAAACTGCCTCCAGGGTTCGCTGCCCTTTCTTGCGGCGATCCATGTTAGTCCCCAGATATCGACTTTTTCCGCAGAGCGCCACTCATTGTGCGATGCGTAGGGTAAATCTTCGAGCGTGCCGGCTACACCGTGCGCCGTGATCTTGTGGATGGGGTCGAGCTTGCGGAATAATTTTACTCGCCAATCGAACAGGCTATAGGCATTGTCGATGCGAAACTCGAGCCAGTCGATGCTATCCGGATAACCTGAGAATGACCGAGGCGGTTCAACTTCGTCCCAGGATGTGTAACTGTAGCGGCGCCATGTCTCTCCGAGTTTTCCGAGTGTACCGTAGCGGGCGCGCAACCATTCCCTGAGCTTTTGTTTGGAGGCTTCACAATAGCAATACATCTTGGTGGGGCTTCCACCGAACGAAGTATTCTCGTTCCACAGGTCGTAGCCAAACAAGGCTGGATGATTGCGATAGCGCTCCGCGAGGGCCGTCAGAAATGTCTCGGCGGCCGAGTGCACTTCGGGATTGTCCAGGCAGAGTCCGGGAAAGCCTCCTGTTGCGCTGCTTTCCGAAATGGTGCTGTTGGCGAGGGTGCCATCGCTCGCCTGAAGGCGCGCATGAGGATATTTTCGAAATGCCCATTCAGGCGCGCAGTTGTCCAATGCAGCGATGACAACCCTGATTCCGTTTTTTGCGGCCAGGTCCATCATCTGGTCATAATCCGACCAGTCGTATTTACCCGGTGCAACTTCAATTGCGGACCACATGAACCAGTGGCGGAAGATGTTCATGCCGATCCGCGCTGCCGTTTGATGGTCGCGCGCCCAGTCCTCGGCGGGCGGATTCGATTTGCGGAAGTAGACAGCGCCATAGGGAAAGACTGGCGGCTTCAGGCTTGAAGATTCTGCAGCCTGTTCAACTGAGCCGAGGACCGGCATTCCAGATGCATGAGTCACCGTGGTGGCGGCGGTCAGAAGGATCGAGTTGGAGATGAAGTCTCTGCGTGTAATTCCACCATTGCCTGCCATGGATTTCCTCACTGCAGTAACTTTGCGAACGGTTGGAGTTAGAAGTTATTCAGGACACAATTAAACGGCGAGATCGAGTGCAACTACCTCGTGCAATCCGATCGTTGGCACCTCAACGACGATAGCACCGCTCTCTTCGCGGTAGGGGACTTCGCCGCCGGCAACGAGCAGATGCGCCTTGGTAACACGCCTGCCATCCAGGGAAGCGCGAATGCGGACACGCTGGCTGGACAGCGGAATCACTTCGCGGATCGGTCCCTTCATCATCATTGGGTTGGTAAGGTTAACCAGGTGCGCGGTGATCGAATTCTTTTGTCCCCAGATAGAGACATCGAGAATGCCTTTTCCTTCGACCACCAGTGGTGCAGGCTCGTTGGTGGCCCACAGCACCGCGTTGCGCAACAAATGCGCGTGGTCCTTATTCAGCACCTCCCAAAAAGTGCTGTCGATATCCCATGGAAAGTAGACAACGCGGCCTCGCCCGAATTCGTGCACGAAAACTCCAGCTTCGTTTGCGTTGTCTGGGTCTCGGGAAGCATTCTTCCATCGGCAGGTCAGGGTAAGTGGGAACGACCAGCAGCGGGGAGCGCATGGACTTGTCCGCCGGAGTTACGTGAACCTTATGGATCCCGTTAGTGATTCGCGTGCGCATCTTCCAATCCCGCAAGCAGCGGATGATACTTCCCAGTTTGCTCGTCCTTTTTCAGATCCAGATAGGAGTTGAGCATCGGTCCTTCGACCTTGCCCGCGAAAGAGGCGCCAAAGAGAGAGGCGAGTCCGAAGTCGGAAAGGCGCACTCCCCACTCGTCATAGAGAGATGTCTCATAGGTGGCGACGATGCTTCCGCCGTTCTGGACAAACTCGCTGATCTGCTTGCACTGTGCAGTGGAGAGTGCGGCAATGTTCGGTAAAATCAGGGTGCGAAACTGGCTGACGTGTTCGCTGTCCAGAAGTCCGTCGTGGACCATCTCGAACGGAATTCTTGCTTCAACCAGCGCCTGGTAGAAACCGAGCGAGGGGTCTTCGACCTTCGCGGCGGCGTCCGGTCCGCCGTAGAAAGCCGCTGTCTGCTGCGAATAGACCATGCCTACGCGCGCAAACGATTTCTCGTTTCGCATGTAGTCCCGATTGGCATAGTGCCACTGGAACATCCCCGCAACGGCGGGAAACCAGCGCTTGTCGAATGGCTTGGCGTTGAATTTTGTAAAGGTGGGGCGGAAATTCTGAGCGATTCCATCGGCCATCCAGAGTCGTATCTCGTCGATGCTTTGAACGGAATCCTTCCAACGGTTCTTGTCATCGAGTCCTACGCTGGTAATTCCGGCTATGGCTTTCATCCCCATCGTGGAGCGAAACTCCTTGGCGCTCTTTCCGGCCATCCATGGCGCCATAAGTCCCCGCCTGCTTTGCCGATCGGCCAGTGCGGTTGGAGCCAGTCCGCCGAAGACTTTCATGTCAAGATCGCTGAGTGCACCGCCGCCGCCATTGGCCAGATAACTCGCGTCTGGGTTAATCTCCTGAATTGCCGAGTTCCAAACATGCCATAACTCAAACAGCCGCTTCTGGTGCCAGAGAATGTACTGGCGCCGCGAAGGATCCTGTGGATTGAGGGTACGCGGAAGGTCGAGACCCGAGAAGTCATGAAAGTTCTTCTGGCAATGCTCGCAGTAACACATTCCAGATCCGGCCCAACGGTTTGTAAAGATGCCGTCAACCATGTACTTCGACATGATCTCTTTGTGAACGGCGGTCATGAATTCGAAGTTATACGGTCCCAGGGCGCAAGTTACCCAAAAGTCCTTGTCGGAGGGGTGGCGGACTTTGTTTCCCTTTTCATCTACCATGAGCCAGTCGGGGTGCGCGTCATACACATCCTGGTGACAGGCATGCGCATCGGTGCGCGCCAGTACGTTCATGTCGAGTTTGCGGCAGGCGCTCGCGATTTCCCCAAAGGTATCCATACTCCCAAGCCACTTGCTGCGATAGTGGAAAGGAACCTGCGTGGGATAGAAGGCTACGCAGCCACCGGCGTTCAAAAGCGCGCCGTCGGCATGAATCTCCTTGAAGTAATCCAGCCAAAACGCAAGATCGTAATTTCCGGGGTCGTCCTCGACAAAGCTCAACTGCGCCCAACGCATCGGCCGGTCATACCAGCCTGACAACTTAGAGGATGAATCGGCCGCTGCAATCGAGGTAATCGCCGCATTAGCAACCGGCTCGGCGTCGAGGCCGACAAGACAGGCCGCGGACAGGCCTGCGGCATGCTTGAGAAATGTTCTTCTTGTGCTCTCCATGGAATCTCCTGGGAACAGCAACGTCGGATTATAGGCACGAAGGTCTCCAGCGGAGACCCGCATGTTGCGTTGTGAAGGCTGGTTTCGACCGCACGTAGTTGCCGCCTGAGGCCAATGCCCAAAGCGTGAGGCCGATGAAGCATCGGTCAATCAAATCAATCCGCATCAAAAGTAAAGTTTGGCTGCAAACTGAATTTGCCTGCCGGTCGCGGTGCCATTCACCAATTCTCCGAAGCTTGAGTTACCCGAATTGCAGACCGCTCCGGGATTGCCTTTGCAGGTAAGTGTAGGATCACTTGCGGCGGGCAGGTAGAATGTCGGCGTATTGGTGGTATTGAAAGCCTCTGCACGGAACTGCAGATAGATTCGCTGCGATTCAGTAAAGTAAAAGTTCTTGAAGAGCGACGAATCGAGGTTCTTTGATGTCGGCCCGTTGATAATGTTCTTCCCGCAGGTTCCATACTCGTTAATCGTGGCGCCGGTTGTTGTTGTGGTGGTTTGAGGTAGCGTAAATGCGGCTGGGTTGAAGTAGGCATTTACGCTGTGATTTGGAAGCACCTTCGGTACTCCTGGCACACAGCTCGCAACGTTGAATGTGGCAGCGGTGGGAGGAAGCGCATTGGTGTGAACGTCAGAGGGGAAGCCGGTCCGGATCGAGAGAATGCCATTGACGACCCATCCTCCCAAGGCGGCGTTGACCGGACCTTTTACGTTGAGAAAGCGCTGTCCGGAGCCGACCGGGAGTTGATAGGCCCCGCTGGCGGTGAGGGTCTGAGCGATATTCATATCGGATACCGCGTACGAGGCTCTGAGGTTATAGGTGTTCAGTACAATGCTGGTTCCGGTCTGATTGATGGACGCGGGCCCATCTCCGTCCGCTTGCAGGTCCTTTTGCCAGGAGTAGTTTGCGAGAAACTCCAGGCCGTGCGACATCTGGTTTTGCACCTTGATGTTCAACGCGTTGTAGTTCGTTGTCGCGATGGAAAGGAGCGTGAGAATATTCGAGCCCATGTTGGGGAAAGGTTTTTGCGCCTGGGTGACTTTCCCGTTCCCGTTTAACGCAGCAGAGAAGGGTATCTGGTTCTCATCTATGTTGCCTGAGGCAAAGTGATCTCCCTTGGCTCCACTATAGGAGGCCTCAAGCAGCAGCGTGCGATTGATCTGATACTGCAGGTCGAGGTTATATTGCATCAGCCTCGGCATAAGCCCGTGTAGCAGGCTCTGGGTCTTGATTTGAATGTTATATGGATTTGTTGCGGTAAAGCTCGCCAGAGAATCGACTGAGGGCACAGTCGTGATCGGCGTGCTGATGCTGTAAGGCGGCGTAACCGTCCCCGTCGCAGTGATGACAGGGAGTATGAGCGTGGGAATATTCGGGGTATTTTCAGAGAACAGCGTAGCCTGTTGGCCCTGCGCGCGCATCGCATAGAAAATGCCATATCCGCTGCGGATCACCAGCTTCGGAGAAATCTGGTAGGCAAGGCCCGCTCGCGGACCCCAGTCTCGATGATCTCCATGCACCATTGCACGGCTGTAGGGGCTTTGGCCTGGAATGGCGAAGTTACCGGTCGTGATATCGAACAGTGAACCGAGATTATTTTGATCGATGGGTTGCGTAAATAGCTCATAGCGCAATCCCATGTTAAGTGTCAGGCGATTGGAGGCCTTCCAATCATCCTGGAGATAGGCGCCAAAATAAGCCTCACGCTGGCGTCCCTTTTGGAGCGTCGAGGAGCCGGGACTCATTACGGTTGGATATCCCATCAGGAAGTCGGCCAACGGAAGCCCGGAATTGGCCGTGTCCGAACTGGAAGAGAAAGTGTTGCCGAAGATGCTCTGGCCAAGCCCATCCAGCAGAACCTCGAAGAGTGACTTGCGAGCATCCACGCCCCACTTGACAGAGTGACGGCCATGAGTCCAACTCACGTTGTCGGCCAATTGCTGGGTTTGTAAGTCGTTGAACTCTGGACTGCCGCCACCGAAGGTCGTGAACTCAGCAGTGCCGTTGGTCGCGCCGGAGTAGTTCATCGAGATACTCGGAAATCCCTGCGGCGTTACTGGATACATCGCTAGACCAATTGAATTCGCAGTGGATGCGCCTTCCGTACCGACTCCCGTCTGGGTGCTGTTGTTATAGAGATAACCCACCCTGAATTCATTTACCAGGGATGGGGTGAAAATGTGGACGTCGGCAATGCTCGCCTGATCATTATGGTTAATTCCGGCGGTGCCGCCCCCAATCCAACTGGGGAAAACACCGATGGCCGGATTGTGGCTATTACTGAAGGAATATGTACCAATGAGATGGTTTTTCTGTGTGAGCGTTGCATCGACGCGGCCATCGGCCTGGTCAAAATTGGTAAACGACTTAGGTGCAAAAAAATAGTTGCTTGCGACAGCGCCGGCCGCGCCGTAGTTTGGCCGAGGAACCAAAGCCAGGATGGCGGCGGATGTTTTATTGATGTAGCTTGCCGGGATTTTGTTCACTCCCGTTTCGGCCTGGAAGGAGGTGGCAATGACAGTTCCGCCTGGCCCGATGTGGCGTGTCGCCGGGTCGAAGATGAGGGCGGACTGTCCAGTGAAATCGCCGGACACCATGGCAGCGGTCGGAACGCTCGAAATGGAACTGCCAGACTGAATGGACTGCCTTTGTCCCTGGTAATCGCCAAAGAAGAAGACGCGATCGTGCCGGATCGGTCCGCCGACTGTACCGCCAAACTGGTTCTGGTGAAACGGCGACCTGGGCAGCCGCGCGCGATTGGTGAAGAAGTTGTTGGCGTCGAAGTCGTCATTGCGTACAAACTCAAAGAGCACGCCATGAAATTGATTGGTCCCCGCCTTGATGGTTGCCGCAACGATATAGCCTGCGGCATGACCGTATTCCGCGGAGAAGTTATTCGTCATCACCTTGAATTCCTGCACCGCGTCTACGGATGGAAAGATGGCAATACCTTGCCGGCCAATATTGCCGGCAGTGGCAAAAATGTTGTCATCAATGCCGTTCAACAAGACGTCGTTGCTGGTGAATTGCCCGCCCCCGCCGACGAAGGGCAGGTTGGAGGCCACTCCGGCTACTGGAGCAGTGCCCCCAACCAGCAAGCCGAGCGCGAAGGGGTTGCGTCCGTTCAGCGGCATGCTTAGAACTTCATGATTGTCGATCACCTGCCCCAGCGAGGAAGTTGCAGTATCCACGAGCGGCGCGTCGCCCGTCACCTCGACCGACTGACTTACCGAACCCACCTGCATTTTAAAGGTCAGGTTTGCCGTTTTGTCGACTTGCAGAGTGATGCCCGTGATCTGATTGGTCTCGAATCCCGTGGCGGTGACTTTTACGGAGTAGGTGCCCAGAGGCATGAATTGGGCATTGAACTGCCCCTGGTCATTTGTGTTAGTCATACGCACCTGCCCCGTGGCCAGGTGCGTCAGCGTAACTGCCGCGTTGGCGAGAACCCCACCCGAGCTGTCCTGAACGACTCCGACGATTGTTCCGGTCTCGACTTGAGCCTGGGCGAAGCCTGGAACAAGAAGGGTGAATGCCAAAAGGCTTGCGACTTTCGCGCCAAACGCCATGAAGTGTCTCAAAATGCGCCTCCTCTGGATTTTGGTTAAGTCGGCTCGCCAACCTGACCACGAGTCACGTCCCTGGCGAGATGTTTCTCAGCAGATTTTTCCTTTGATGCATCAGGCACTTCAATTTCAGGTCGAGACCACTGCGCCAGAACGGCATCCCGGTCTTGACAACTAAGTCATGACCGTCTTCAGTTTTCTCTCTTGACGCTTTGGGACGGGCAACCGTAATGGCCAATCATTTAGTGCGCATGTTCCGGTCGCTTTCCTCGGAGCGCGAATCTTAGAATGGTATGACCAATCGTGTCAAGAATAACTCTGTGGCGGCGTGCGCTGGTGCCGTGGCGCCTGGTGGGGCCTTTAGCTGTTCCAATAGGTGCCATATTTGTTTGGCGTGGCGGGCATCTTCGAACTCGCATCCCGCCATTTCATTTTCCGCCTGGAAAATCCGTCGGCGATTTTCAACATTTCTTGCTCGGAGCCTGTCGGCGGTTGCTCATGCCAACACTTAGCCACATATTTCGTGCTTACGGTCAGGAACTGGCTCGAGCCAGAATACGATCTATCGATACCTATGGATCATCGAGTCAGAGTTGTGGATCGTTGAAAGCCGGAGTTCCCATCTTGGCCGAATCCTGCGTTACAGTCTTCTGACAGCGCATCTCACTCATTTAAGAAATGCCTGAAGCGCGACCTTCGCATCGTTGGCCCCTGCTGCATATCTCTGAATGGGAATCATTGCCCCCAGGGCGTGTCGCCGTTCGGATGAAATGACGAGAAAGGGCTGTTCGGCGTCACCTTGGTTTTGACCGAGAGTGAATACAGAAGTCCCGTCCGGCTGGTGACTAATCCCGATCCAATGTGGCCCCTCAACCTCTTCGGAGATCGCCTGTCGAATCACTTCGTTTAGGTATTTATCTTCGCGTGTAGTCTCTTCTTTAAGGTCTGGTTCGGCTTTCCCGAACAATCTTTCGTCAATCGTCTGCACCTGATCATCCTTTTCGAGGAGCCAAACACGCTTGAACTCGTCGTCTGAAACGACAAGCCGCCCAACTGCCGATCCGCCGATCTTCTGAAAGTCGTAAACCGTTTTTCCTTGGAAGTTTTCCTGCTTGACTACGGCCCAGCCATGCTTGCGTGCGGCTGAATTCACAAACTTGCTCAGTCTCTCAATGATGAAGTAAGGCAGTTCCATTGATCTGAGAAGCGTCTCCAGATGCCGGTGCATTCGCTTGGAATCGCCTTCAGCGCGCGCTGCAACAAAGAGCGAGGCCACCATAGACAGTCCAGCGATTGTCGCGAGACAGAGTCGTAGCCGGGTCACTTGGCCATCCGCAAAAATAGCGCCGATCGCCGTTATTCCAGTGAGTATTTGTGCGACGTACAATGGGCTCTTTAAGGCCGTTTTCAAAGTACACGCTCCTTGTCCACTTGATATTGCTCTCCGTTTCCAGGGTGCAGGCGGCACCACGCGCAGGATCAGGCCCCCCGGAGTGGATGCCGCTCGTCTACAAGAGCGCACGGCGGAATGGAATTATCCCGCATGACTGCGCAAGACGCCATGCTTACGGCGTTCTTTGTACCGTCTGAGACGGTGCAGTAATTCTCACCCTTGATTATCCAGGGTGAGATGGTTTTTTGGGGGGGTCTCCAACTTACAACTAAGCCCTTCAAAAAGTGGTGGCCAGAGACGGGATTGAACCGCCGACGCCGGCCTTTTCAGGGCCGCCTTCCAATCGCGATAAGCGGTTCAAAATCAACTAATCTTCTGAAAACAAAGGGGCTCGTGAATCGCGCTTGTAATGTCTAGTGGTACTGAATGGTACGTTTTCGTGTCCAAAATGTGTCCGTATTGTGTCCGCGATGATCGCTGGATTGGTTATATTATTGGCCTTCCAAATCTCTGGTCGACTTGACCGCAACACCGGGTGGCGGCGGGCGAGGAGTGAGCGCTAGACTTGTGAATGATGCCGCACCGCTGCTGGAATGAGAGCTATGCCTCGGGGGAGCTTCCCTGGGACACCGGAGAGCCGGAACCGCTGCTTGTCGAGTTTGTCACATCGGGCCGGGTTCGGCCGGCGCGGGCCCTGGAGATTGGCGCGGGCACGGGGACCAACGCCCTTTGGCTGGCAGAGCGCGGCTTCGAGGTCCTGGGCATCGATGTCGCCCCGCTCGCCGTCGAACGAGCCACCGCGAAGTTGAATGGTCGCGCGTTGCATTGCCGCTTCGTGGCACATGACTTTCTCGCCGCTGATCTTCCTGGCGGTCCCTTCCATTTCGTCTTCGACCGCGGCTGCTTCCATGTCTTTGATGAGCCGGAGGAGCGGGCGCGTTTTGCAGCAAAGGTGACGGCGATGCTCACCCCCGGCGGCTTGTGGCTGAGCATGATTGGCTCGACCGAAGGCCCGCAGCGGGAGGTGGGTCCGCCGCGCCGGTCCGCCCGGGAGATAACGCTCGCCATTGAACCGGCGCTTGAGATCGTCGAGTTGCGCTCGGCCGAGTTCCACGGGCATGGTGCACCGGCATGGTTGTGTCTTTCACGCCGGCGCGCGATCCCAGCGCAACCGTCCACGCGGCACGAATAATTTCCGACCATCCTTGGTTCGTCTACTCAAGTCGCAATGCTGGCCTCCTGCACCTTCTCCCGAAAGCCGAGTGTCTGCAAGATTGTAGTAAGGGCCGGCACCATGGGCAATTCAAAGACAAGATCCCCGCAGTGGGAGCGAAATCGAGTTTCTCTATGACGCCGACTCGGGTGACATTGCTAACCAGGTCTCCGGTACAGGCTTCATGGCGTTCTATCAGGTTGCCATGAGTCTGGATGGCCGTCACTTGCTCGGCGGTGTTCCCCCTACTGGCCTGGTTTTACTCCGCCCATGACAGACACCGGTGTGGAATGACCCAGATGGTGCTTATGACGCTTGGACTCTCAAATTCCTCATGGCGAATCTCCAGGACGGCATATCGCGCCTCTGCTTGTTCAAGCGTCCTCAGGAGGTCGATGATGTGATCGGCAGGCAAAGTCTGTTGCTTCCCTTCATCCCACTCATAGTGTGTTCTACGGACGATGAACGGGTTTAAGGGGTCAGAGGAATCTTCAAGCGATAGCTCATGGAAATCCAGTTCCTCAATAGGGAGAGACTGATCCGGGCGTGAAAGCACATCCTGCATGGATACATCATGCTCCGACATTCCACTGTTATTCCAGTGATCGGGAATGCCGGTCAATGGTGTTACTTGATGCGAAGACAAAGCAGCCTTACGCCATTGCCCTGCAGGATGGCTCGCCGACCGCGTTCGCTGGCCAACGGTATAGCTTGAAAGCCATTGGCGCCGTTCTTCTGTGAACTCGACTCTGCGCACCCGCTGGCCCGCGCAGATGACCAACGCATATGGCGCGGCTGGGTTTACTCGGTGCTCGACCAGAGCGCAATAGCCAGAGCCCGGGTCTTGTGATCGGATAAACCCCGCCGCGGGGTTGGCGGCTTGCTCAAGTTCCTTCGTTTCACAGGTGCGGTAGCCGTCGGCAAAAGCGTCCCTGCCTCTGAAGTCGAAGCGGTGTGCCTTGGGGCTGGCTGTAAATTCAGGAACAACCATTTAGGTAGGCAGATCCGGGGCCAGAGAACGAATGCACCCGGGCAGATATTGAAAAGAAGCCGGCCTGTATGGGGAAAAACCGATTATCCTTGAGGATAGCGGAAGGCGAATGAGACAGCTCGGATTATGACCGAGAAGCTGCGAAAACTTACCTTGGGGGTTCCAATGGATGAACTTAGCACGGAGTTGATGTTGCGACTCGCAGCAAAATACATCTGGTGGAAGTCACCCGAAGAAGCCATCCGAACTCCGAAAAAAATCGCTGCCCAGATCATGAATCTTGGAGATTATGAGGACGTCCAGGCTTTGGTCAACGCGATGGGGGACGAGTATCTCGTTCACGTTTTGCAACGCGCCGAAGCCGGACAGTTCAACGACCGTTCCTGGGCTTACTGGCACTATAGGCTTGGCGCCAGCCGGCCTGGCCAAGTGCCGGCCTTGCCCGAAAGGAGAATCGCCTGATGAGCACCTTTGCACCCCATCTGGAGATTCTGCCGCCGCCACAACGGCACATTTGGACCGAGTTGCGTCCGGCTGCCAGCTTGGGATTTGTGCTCTATGGAGGAACGGCCACCGCCTTGCGACTCGGGCATCGGTCTTCGGTCGACATTGACTTCTTTACTGAGCGGCCGTTGGATCGCACAGCCCTCGGCAACGCTTTCCCGTTTCTCAGCACAGCACAAGTTCTTCAGGATCGTCCGGACACTTTCACGGCCCTGACAGCGATTGCTGGCGATGAAACTTCCGTGAAACTCTCATTTTTCGGTGCCATCGATTTCGGACGTGTCGGCGAGCCAAAATGGACCGAAGACGGGGTTCTTCAGGTGGCATCCTTCGACGATCTCTTGGCGACCAAGCTCAAAGTTTTGCTGCAGCGTGTGGAAGCGAAGGACCACAACGATGCCGCCGCATTGCTCACCCCAGCCGCACAAAGAAAAATAGAATTACCGCGAGCGCGAGGGCGACAATAGCGACCCACCGGAGGCTGTCGCTTCGAGCGAGTTGCCGTCCCTGTGCGGTATGCCAGACATTGCCCTCAATCTGCAGTTGTTGTGCCTCGCGCGACGGTTCCACTCCCCGGACATACTTGAGTTCCCAGGCCTTTGCCCAATTGACGAATTCCGCCAGTTCGGTGGCTGCGATCAATTTCCCGGGCACTGCGTCCTAGCTTCTCGGCATCAGATCACCCTTTCAGAATTCAAGCAAATACTCGTCGGTTCAGGTGAGGATGCCGGCGCGAATCCCGGTTGGATTCAACTACTGCCTGAAGCCTCTCCAAGCGATGCCTTGACGCTGTTCGGTGTGTCGCCGAGCAGAAATGGAGCGACTCCTTGTTCGCCACGAGGCAGGGCTATTTCCTCTTCGCGGCTTGCGCTCTTGGCGTAGAGTGTCTTGGTCGCGAACCATTGCTCATTCCAGGCGAGATCTTCGGCGCGATTCAGGAGCGCGCCAGCGCGGTCTCGGGTTACCCGCCGCCGAATACGGTAACCGACGAAAACGAAGAGCAGTATGATCGCGACCGCACATGTGCAAGGACGACGACGGATTGGGCGCGTTTTCTGGGGAAGCGCATCTCAGTCCTCACTGAGTCTGCCGAATTGTGCTTGCGTTTAGGTCGTCAAGTCTCGCTTCCGATCATTCCTATTGAAGACAGTGTAGCCGCGTTTCTGCCCGTTTCGTCAAGTTTTGAGTCGGTGCGGTATTGCTCCGCAGGCACAATGTTTCGAATGGGAGTTGAGGGATATGGCTCAATGCGAAGGGAAAGACAGAGAGATTTTCCGCTAAAAAAGCCTTCGCCAAATCCGAATCTGCCATCGCGAAGGTGCCCGGATCATCACTCGGGCGTCATGGGCTTCTCAAGTTGATGTCGACGCATTTCGGAGTCACCATTGTGGGCATCGCCACGCTGGATTGGGTTCGACCCGGACCTGAATCAGTTGAATCTCCGAAGGTCTTTGCCGCCGCAAATTCTTATCAGTGGCACTTGCAATAGTTGGCTACGTATCCTTTTGAAGGGGGGAAGAATTGACCGCGATCCTACGTTTTCTGTGAGCCATTCGATGATCGGAGCCGGTGGGCCACCACTGGAATTCGTCCGCGCTCGCCTATACTGCCGGAAAGAAGCCTTACCCCACCCATCGCCGAATTTTAATCACCGAAACCCTTCATTGGAGCCCAAATGAGCCATCCTTCAAGCGCAGAGAACATCGAGGGAATTGTTGATGAGCTGATTGCTCTCTACCTGGCTCAGGCCGCCGATCTTCACGAGTACGCCCAGGCCGCGACGGTAGGGGAGGGCACGGTACATCTGCAACGAACCCTTTGCCATCGGGCGGTGCAGCTGGTCGACCTCTACCCGAGGTTTGAAAAGGCGGCTTTTCCGGCATCCGCGACGCCAGATGTCCACGGGGAAACAATAGCCGTAGCCGAGCCTGAAGGCGGGGTACGCGGCCTGGGCACGATCGCCAACCGCCAAGAGTCGATTTGCAAACTGATCAGGAAGCTTGGCTCGGCTGGGCAGTTGCGAGTCTGCCATGAAGCTGGCGCCAGAGGACGATTTTAGAACTTTTCTGCTCTGCCCAGGAGGTATCCAGGTCGAACTTGCCGCCCAAGCTAACTTTGAGGTACAGTTCCGGATTGGCGACATCCATGTAAGTCATCCTCACTCATAAGATGACTTACATTCAAACAATACAAGAGGAAAACGCGGTTCAAAGCTTCTCAGAAGAATTGACTCTCATGACTTTAACGGCACTGAGGTCAAGGCTGCCGAGATGTGCGCGACAATGTCAAGACCGTGATGTCGTCCTCTTGTCCGAAATCTTGAGCCGCGTTGACGATGAACTCGGCAGCCTGCGTCGACAGAGTCGCAGTTCGCTCGAATCCCAATAACTCACCCGTACGAGTGCGAGCTTCGACAACGCCATCGGTGACCAGCGTCAACTGCGCATTCTCCGGCAGGATGAGTGCGGTCTCTGGATAGGCAGATTCTTTCGCGAGCCCGAGCGGCAGGCCATTTCTAATTTCCACCTCCGCCCCCTGAAGATAAGGAGCGAGATGGCCGGCGTTGGCAACCGTTATCGCGTAATCCCGTGCTGCACGGAGAATCAGACAGGTCGTAAAGCCTCCCTGGCTCCGCGCCAGCATTCGTTGATTCATCGCCTCGAGAATCTCGGATGGGCTGTGCGTGAAATGCGCCAGGGTGCGGAGGGTCCCAACCAGAAGAGAGACGGTCATCGCAGCCGGCATTCCTTTGCCGCTGACATCCCCTATTGCGATCAAGAGGCCGCCGGAAGCGATTGGGATGATTTGAAAGAAGTCGCCGCCGACGTGACCGGCTGGCTTGTAGACGCACTGAATATCGAAGCCGGAGACCGCAGGAATTTCGGTGGGGATGAGCACCTGTTGTACCGTGCGCGCCGACTCCAATTCGGCTGCCAGTCGCTCTTCATCGCGGCGGGAACGGGCAAACCGCAGTGGGAGAACGGCAAGCACCGCCAACAGCATGAGCATGTCGGCGACATCCTGGAAGGAGAAAGGAAACGGCCATCGAGACAACTGAAAGAGCCAGCCAAAATCACGGCCCACCCAGGTTTGGCCACGTACGTAGAAGATGCCCAATATGAGGATGGAAAACCAAGACATATAGCACAGAGCAACTGGCGCAAACATCAATTGGGCATCCGCCACTCCTTGATGGGCTTTCCTGAAGAGAAGGAGCAGAATGCTGGCAAAATAGGGAATTAGGCAGACGGCCGAGCCGATCCGCCATTGGTCCCAACTTATCCACCCTGCAAGAGAAGCCACGGTTCCCACCATCGTAGCGACTTCCGTCCCTGCTGCAGCCCAAAAGAGCCAGTTTCTGCGACCGTTCAGAATCCTGTATACGAAGACAAGAAAGAAAAGCCAGCTTGCCGTAGCCAAGAAGTCGTTGAGCAGCCATTCCGTTTTCCAATCGGTGGGATAGAACATCACCCAGTCTGTGCACAAGTGCTGAACGCCGGTAAGAAACTCATAAAGCGCGAACCAAAGGTAATCGCGATCGGCAGGCCGCATCCAGAACAGGAAGAACCCGGCGAACGCTGCCACCAGATTCATCAGCATCAGCGCATTGCCCGCAGTAATTGACCAGAATCTTCCCCAGTCATTTTGGGCTTTCAAGGCTTTCAATGCGTCCATCTCGCCGATCGTTGGCGCTCCCTGAAGACCGCCGCTGAACGGGGCAAGCCAATCCATGTTCCAGACGCGAATGGCAATTACGATCGGATGGCCGGCTGAGGAACTGCCAGTCGGGAGCGAGAAAATCTGGTCGAAGCCAATGACATACCGGCCATGCGGTGGAATTCCGCCGAACTGGCCGGCGAACTTGCCATCTGCGAAAACCTCATAGCTGGTGCGCAATTGAGGGATAAGAATTCCTAGATGTTCAGAATGTACGGGCACGATAACTTTGAACCGATACCACGCGAATTCGCTGTAGTTCTTGTATCCTTGCTCACTCCAGGTACGGCTTGAACGGAGCAAAGTCCACTGGGAATCGTCGAAGGCCGGGTCTGCCCAGCCCAGCTTCCCATCCGGGTCGTCGCCCAAATGGAACCGCAATGGGCCGTCAAGGCTCATTGACTTGGGTTGGCTCTGCTCGAAATCGAACACTTGGGCGTGAGTTCGGTGAGCGGCCACCATGACCAGTAAAGCGAGAAACACTCTTATGCACTTTGGGGAGATCCAGAGAAGCATCGTTCCGAAATGGTGGCACACCGGCACAGATCGCGCAAATAGAAAATTGGCTTTGGACGATCTAGGCCAGTACTTACCACTAGCTTTCGGGGTTGTTGGCGGATCGGCAATCCGTCTCCAATCCCGTTTTGGGCTTTCCTGGGTCCTTGGCGGTTACTGAGGAAGACTTCCGGAGGAGAAGCGAACATTCGCTCCGCTCCTTGATACCAGCTCGGTGGTGGCCTTAACTGATAGATCGACCCATTAGGATCGAACCGAACACGGTGATATAGACTTCGAATCAGGCTTTTCAGGGTCATGCTCTAGAAAGTCCCCATGCCTTCAGTCATTCAGGTTTCAGGCGTCCGCAAGACCTACGGTTCAACCGTAGCCGTTGAGGAGGCGTCTTTCGAGGTCAACGAAGGGGAGATCTTCGGCCTGATTGGCCCCAACGGAGCGGGAAAGACCACCACAATGGAGTGCATCGAAGGGCTCCGCAAGCCGGACCGCGGTGTCATTTCAGTTCTCGGCCTCGATCCCTTTCGTCAGGTCTACATGCTGCAAGAGCGCATCGGGGTGCAGCTCCAGCAGGCACAGTTGCAGAAGCGAATCAAGGTGTGTGAGGCTGTCGACTTGTGGGCATCGCTTTACCGGAAGAAAGCAATGGATAGTGAGAGTCTTCTTGATCTGCTTGGCCTCTCCGACAAGCGTAGCGCCTGGTTCATGAATCTCTCAGGAGGTCAAAAACAGCGGCTGTTCATTGCCCTTGCGTTGATCAACGATCCGGAGGTGGTGTTTCTCGACGAATTGACCACCGGACTTGACCCCCAGTCCCGCCGCGCAATTTGGGAGCTGGTACGCGGCATTCGCGAACGCGGCAAGACAGTTTTCCTGACAACCCATCTGATGGAGGAAGCTGAGCGTTTATGCGACCGCGTAGCTATCATGGAGCACGGTCGGATCATTGACATCGACACGCCTGAAGGGCTCGTCGCGCGATATTGTCCAGAACGAACTGTCGTTCTCGATACCGAAAACGCGGTCGCTGGGGAGCGCTTTGAAGGAATCACAGGAGTTGAGTCGGTGACATCCATCGGCAAGCGATTCACGATTCGTGGCAGTGGAGATGATCTGGTGAGCGCGGTGATTCATTGCCTGTCAGAAGATCGGATTCGGGTCACGGATTTTCGGACAATTTTACCCAACCTTGAGGACGTATTCCTCAAGCTGACTGGCCACTCAATTCGCGAGTAGAACTGACAATGACGATGCGTGGGCTCTGGAAACTGACCTGGATCGAGATCAAGGTGTTTCTGCGCGAACCGCTTGGCGCCTTCGGCACCGTCGGTGTTCCTGTTCTGCTGTTCGTCCTGTTGGGTCGTTTCACCAATCTTAGAATCGCGCCATCCACTCCCCCAGGCAGAGGCTTTTACACCGCAAGTCTTCCAGTTCTTGTGTCGATCCTGATCGCTATCAGCGCTGTTCTTTCGCTGGTCACGATCATATCGATATACCGTGAGGGAGGCATTCTAAAGCGGCTTCGGGCCACGCCGCTTCGCCCATACACAATCCTCACAGCCCATGTGGTCGTGAAGCTGATACTCAGCGCAGTAACGCTGGCCTTGATGTTCCTGGCCGGCAAGCGTTACTTCCCGGCCGGCACCCATGTTCCATGGCTTTCGTTCACCATTGCGCTAATGATCAGCACCTGGAGCATTCTGTCGGTGGGCTTTCTCATTGCCAGCATCGTTCCAACCGCTCGCTTTGCTCAGCCGATTGGCGCCGTCATTCTTTATCCGATGATCGCTATTTCAGGACTGTTCGTGCCTCTTGAAAGTTTGCCGCCGATTCTGCACGGTGCCGCACGTGCGCTGCCGATTACTTACGCCGTCAACCTGCTCCAGGGAATCTGGAATCGCGACCCATGGTCCGCTCACATAACCGACGTAGCCGCTCTGGCCGTATTGTTTCTGTTTTGCTCGGTGCTTTCCACAAAGATCTTTCGCTGGGAGTGATGACGCCGTTCCGGGTCTTGACTTCGGCAACAGCATCCCTGCCCCCCCCGAATCACGGGCTCATCCAACGGATCAGCTTTGTTCCAAATGAATGACCGCAAGATTCAATATTAAAATTTACCGCAGAGCGAATCTGTCCCGACACACTCCTGGCGAATCAACTGTCTTGATTCGTCACAAACAGGAAGCTCGAATCGGACGCAATTGCGCCCTGAGTTCTTAGCGGCATAAAGCGCCGCGTCGGCGCGCTTCATGACATCCAGAGGCAAAGGCGCGTCGACTTCCGGATCGAAGGTAGCGACCCCGATACTGCAGGTAACGTGGAGTTCAGCCTCGTTTGTGGCAAAGGGGAGATCACCAATCGCCCGCATGAGACCATTGATGCGCTCCGGGGCTAACGATACGTCCCAGCCCGGGAGAAGAATGAGGAATTCCTCTCCTCCAAAACGCCCAAGAAGATCGTAACCTCGAAGAGCGGAGCGGAAACGTGTGGCGCACTGCATAATAACCTGGTCGCCGCAGAGATGGCCATAACTGTCATTTACGATCTTGAAGTGGTCGAGGTCGGCGACCACCACGCCCAGAGCGGACCTTTCACGCACGGCGCGCGAAATCTCGCGTTCCAGGTGCTCAAGGATGGCAGCGTGATTAAATATTCCGGTCAACGAGTCGTGAGTTGCCTGGATCTGCAGTTCGCGTCGGGCCACCTCGAGGGCGGCCTTCTCAGCCTGCAATTGCGCCGTACGTTCGGCGACAGTCTGAGTAAGTTCCAGCTGCCGCCGAACGAGCACGCGAGTGCGAAACGCGATTAACCCCCATCCGAAGAGAATCGCTACAACCCCGTAAGAGAGATAGGCCAGAGGAGTGCGAGTAAAGGGCGGAAGGATGACGAATTGAAAGGAGTCTCCCTGCTCATTCCAGAGCCCGTCGCTATTCTCGGCCTGCACAGCAAAGGTATATCGGCCTGGCGGCAGGTTGGTATACCATGCGCTGTGGCGCAAACCCGCGTAGATCCAGTCGGGATCGAAGCCGATGAGGCGATACCGAAAGCACACGCGTTGCGGGGCGACGAAACTGGGGGCCGCGAACGTAGCCTCGATGTTCCCGGAACCAGGGCCCAGGTGGATGCCGGCTTGTAGTGGCACAACACGGGAATCGAAACGGATGCCCTCGATCCAGGTTGGAGGCACAATCTTATTGATCAGAAGGTGCGCGGGATCGACTACGGCGGCGCCATGGATGGTCGCGAACCAAAGTCGGCCGTCATGCCCTTTCCAACAGGAGGGCGTGCTGCCGTAGAGGGTTTCCCGGGAGCGAAGCCCGTCTGTGGTGCCGTACTGGACAGGGTGGATACCGATGCCGCGCGTCGCGGCCGATCGGTCCAATTCCTGCTTTGCCACGCGGTAGATGCCGTTGTCTCCTCCGAACCACAGGTTACCGGCATTGTCTTCGACGATCGAGCCCACGGTGGACTCGAGCAGTCCCTCCTTCAAAGTCCAGGAAACGACCTGATTCCTGCGGATGCGACTGATGCCGCCGCTTGCTGTGCCTGTCCACACGCTGCCATCGTCCGCGACATAAACACACATGACATGGTTGCTGGGCATGCCGTGGGACGTGTCGAACCTTGTGGTTGCGCCGTGGAATACCCGCTGAAGCCCGTCGCCGTCAGAGGCAATCCAAAGTGCGCCGTCGCGGGACTGGGTGATCTGTGAGATGCGTTCGTCGCCGCCCAGGTGCTGAAAACGCCCATGATCAAATCGGGCCACTCCCTTGCCCCAATATCCCAGCCAGAGATTTCCCTCCCGATCTTCGAAGATCGAATTCAGCGAAACGTTCGTAGCCGCCGAATCCCTGTAAGTACTAACCTGGCGATTGCGAATCCGGGCTAGAACCCCGTTGCGGTAGCCGACCCAAAGGCTGCCATCCCGTGTCTGGAGCAAACAGTAGACGGCTTGATCGGGCAGGCCGTTGCTGTGATTCCATAGTTCCACCTTGCCATTCGTAAGAACATGGTTAAGGCCGTTGCTGTCGGCGCCGATCCACGTGCTGCCGTCTTGCGTCTGAAGCAAATTTCCGACGTAATTCCCACTGAGCCCCTCGGGCTTGCCATAGACTGCGAACTTGCCGTCCCGCAGTTGAAGCAATCCGGCGTCAAGCATGCCGATCCAGAGGTCCCCTTCGCTGTCTTCGAACATGGCGTGAGTGCAGCGATCGCTGGGCAGTCCCTGTGAACTGCCGTACAGCACAAGCTTGTTGTCGTGGAGGCGGCCGATCCCATGTCGGTCAAACGCAATCCAGAGTGAGCCGTCACGGTCGATAAGCAGCGCACGGATGTCCTTTGAAGGCAACGGCATTTGCGGAACCACAACACGGCCACCGCGGACATGCGCAATACCCTCCCTCAGGGTACCGACCCAAATGGAACCATCGCGAGCCGCAGCAAGGCTGGTGATGGAATCGTCCGGCAATCCGTCACGTTTTGTGATTGAGAGAACGCGGTCATCGTGGAGAGAGAACAGACCTTTTACGGTCCCCACCCAGAGGGCTCCATCGGGGCTAGCGACAATGGCTGTGATTGCCGCACTCGCAAGTGGACCGGAAACTGGCCAGGGTTGAATACGCCCTACGGAAATGCGATAGAGGCCTTTGGTAGTGCCCGCCCAAAGGGTGCCATCGGAGCCCTCAAACAGAGTAGTGATGTTGTTGCCTGAGAGGCCCTCTTCAGTTCGAATCGTGAGGAACGTGTCGCTCGATCCTGATTTCAAGGATGGTCGGTATCTTGCGAGACCGCTGTCCGTTCCTATCCAGAGCGTACCGTCTCGGCCAACTGTCAGTGCCTGAATGTAGTCGGAGGGCAATCCCGGAGAATTGGCATGATTGTAGATGGTGAATGCGACCCCGTCGAACCGGGTCAAACCTTCTTCGGTCCCCAGCCAAAGATATCCGTTGGGCGTTTGGGCGATGGCGTGGACTGAGTTTTGGGGAAGCCCCGACTCGGTGGTCCAGGAACTCTGAATGTATTGGGTAATGGCCCTGCTAGGATCAAGGGCAAGCGCTGAAGAGGCGAAGAATAGCCAAAACTGAAGAGTGAGGCACACTGGAAATTGGCGACTGCATCGAGACAGTGGAGTGCAGACCATGAGCCCTCGCGACGCGTTGCAGACCGCCTCTTGCAGCCACGCTAAATCAGTTCCAACCAAGCAAGTCCAGTCATTATCGTATCGGCCGGAAAATCGCAATGTTTATCCCACTTTTGTCGCAGCCGACGGGAACCTGGCGGCTGATTGAAGATCGCCATCCTCCGCGAAAGACCGGCTGCGTCCTTAGAATTCTATGCTTCCTTTTTATCCAGCCTGCAAACTCACAGGCAAGGGCCCAGCTGTTCAGATGCTGTTACTAAGTCACACCTCTCATTTGCCATGGTTTACGGAGCGAAGAAAAGATAGGTCCCGATAAACAGCCTTCCCGGTACTGCGCAGACGATATTAGCCGGTGCGATGGTGGAACAGGTCATGCCCGGATCGGTCTTTCTGAATCGCCGCCTCAACCTTGGTGTTCAAACCTTCAAGATAAACCGGGCAGTGAGAAGCAGCTAAAGGTTGGACATTCTGATCCCGATGTCGACGCAACCCTCTCGGAGAAATCATGACATCGTTCGGGTAATCGAGGCATGGAGATCCGCAGACAGGCGGCCGATTTCAAGTGAAGCTCCCCTTGTATCGTTCGCACCTTGTGAGGTTTCCTTGGCGGATTTCGCCACTTCCTCGAGATTCGTGGTAACTTCATTGATCATTTGGGAAGCTTCAGTGACGCTATTTGTGATCTCGTTTGTTGTCACTGTTTGCTCCTCCACTGCCGAAGCGATGCTGTTCGAAATATTGTTGATCTCACCGATGACGATTCCGATCTGCTCGAACGCAGAAGTGGCTCCTCTCGTGTCGCTTTGAATCGCTTCGATAATCTTGCCTATCTCATCGGTCGCCCTCGCCGTCTGCTTGGCGAGCTCCTTAACCTCGTTCGCAACCACGGCGAAGCCCTTGCCCGCTTCCCCAGCGCGCGCAGCCTCGATGGTGGCATTTAAGGCCAGCAGGTTTGTCTGTTGAGCGATCGAATTTATCGCTTTGACCACCTTGTTGATCTCCCGGCTCGACGCTTCGAGTTTACTAATGGTGTCTTTGGTGGAAATCGACGCATCCACCGCGCTTTTCGCGACCCGCGCCGAATCGTGGGCATTCTTGGAAATCTCGCGAATCGACGCCTGCATCTGCTCGGCTGCCGTGGCTACGGTCGAGACATTCGCAGATAACTGTTTATTCGCGGCCAGCAGGACGTCGGCCAACATCTCTGTCTCTCCGGCACTCGCTGCCATCGAGTGGCTCAGGGCTGTCAGCTGTTCGGAAGCGGACGCAAGTGTGCCGGCGTTCTCCAAGGTAAACCGGAGGGGTGCGGCAACCGCTTCGAGAATTCGATTGAAGCCTTTGATAGCTTCCTGGTCGCGGGGTTCGAGACTATCCGTTCTTCCGCGTTCGTTGAGTTGCCCAGCGCCAAATGCGATAACTAACCGCTCGATCTCGCGCAAAAGACAATCGTCCACCGGAGCAGCTGAAGGAGCCATGGGATGCTCCAGAACGCCCACGTTGTTGTCAGAATGCATCGCCATGACTGTTCTTCTTTCTCCTGCTCGCGCAGGACTTGCTCCGCTGGCAACGGCGGACGAATTCGCGACCGTTCAAATGGGACTACTTTCACCATGGTTCACGTCGATTTGATCTCAATCGATGCCTGAAACAAATTGTTGAGATGTCGAACGTCGATACTATCGGCAGCGGGGCAATATTCTTTCAGTCGTAAACAATCGGATCTCCCGTTTTCCTACTTCTTGCCTTCGTGTGCGGTCCGTCACAGTTCCCCGCTCCTGCTGATGTTCGCATTGGAATCGATCGCCCGTTATGTCGATGTAATGTTTGCCACCTATGTACGACAGACAATCGTGTCGTTACGTGAGGATGCCGGCGGTCCAACCGTCTTTATCTCGCAAGGAGTGCAAAAATGGAAGCGAAAATGCTCGACGCACGAGGACTGAAGTGTCCTCTACCCACCCTGAAAATCTTGAGTTCGTCACGTGAAATGAAAGCCGGCGAGATTCTGGAAGCTGTCGCCGATTGTCCATCGTTCGAGTCTGACGTGAGGAAGTTCTGCGAAAGCACGCACCGAGCGCTTCTCTTTGTGAAGACAGAAGGCAATGCCAAGCGGGTGCAAATCAGAATTTAGCTCCTCTTAAGGGCAAGAGGCCAGACGCACCGGCATTCACAGAATATGCAGCTCGAGACCGCTGTCTCAAATGCCAGCGGTCATCTCGGCAGTTGCCGATAGGGAACACTGATTTGCGCTGTAAATCAGACATCGATGCAGGGGACCATCGCCAGAGGGAAGATCATGGCAGAAAAGCCGAAGTTAGCCATCTACTGGGCCTCATCCTGCGGGGGCTGCGAAATCGCAGTCGTCAACCTCAACGAAAAACTCTTGGCAGTAGACGCGTATTTTGATCTCGTCTTTTGTCCCTGCCTTCTCGATACAAAGATCAGCGAAATTGAGTCGATGGCTGATCGCAGCATCGTCGTGACTCTGTTCAACGGCGCGATTCGCACCTCGGAAAACGAGGAGATGGCGTGTTTAATGCGCCGTAAATCGCAGTTGCTGATTGCCTTCGGCTCCTGCGCTTCAGAAGGCGGTATTCCGGCGCTAAGCAATCTCTCCGCGAAGAAGGACCACTTCCGGAGCATCTATCTCAACAATGCGTCGATCGACAATCGACAGGGAATCGTGCCTGAAACTCATTGCAAGGTCCCCGAAGGCGAGCTCGAACTGCCGGTGTTCTACGAACGCGTCCGAACGCTGAATGATGTCGTGGATGTGGACTATTCGATTCCCGGTTGCCCGCCAGAACCGCATCAGATCTGGAACGTGGTTAGCGCCTTGATACAAGGAGCCGAGCTGCCTCCGAAAGGCAGTACGCTCGGCGGCGGCAACTCCACTGTCTGTGACCAGTGCGCCCGGCGCAAGGAAAACAAGACGATTCACACGCTGCGCCGCACCTATGAGGTCGTTCCCGATCGCGAGCGCTGTCTTCTCGAGCAGAGCATTCTCTGCATGGGCGTTGCGACGCGCGACGGATGCGGCGCGCTTTGCCCCCAAGTCAACATGCCCTGCACGGGTTGCTATGGGCCTCCAGAGGGTGTTCGCGATCAAGGAGCCAAAATGGCCTCGGCACTGGGCTCAATCCTCGACATCGGCGAGATCAAAGGGCTCTCCGACGATCAAATCGTCGAGCGAGTCGACGCAGCCATCGATGCAATGCCTGATTTTGCCGGCACGTTTTACAAGTACAGCCTGGCTAGTTCGCTTCTGGGTGGAAAAGTGCAATGAAAAAAGTCAGCATCAACCCGATAACACGTCTTGAAGGCCACGGCAAAATCGAAATCTTCCTCGATTCGGATGGCAACGTAGCCAACGCGTATCTGCAGGTGCCAGAGCTGCGCGGCTTCGAGCAGTTCTGCGTCGGGCGGCCGGCTGAGGATATGCCCGTGATCATGAGCAGGATCTGCGGCGTCTGTCCTGAAGCTCACCACCTGGCTGCGACGAAGGCCCTTGACGAGCTCTTCGCCGTGGAACCTCCACCCGCAGCAAAAAAGATCCGAGAATTGCTTTACATGGCGTTTTTTGTGACCGATCACACAACTCACTTCTACGCGTTGGGTGGGCCCGACTTCATTATTGGGCCCGATGGTCCACCACAGGAGCGCAACATTCTAGGGGTAATTCGCAAGGTCGGACTCGACGTGGGCAAACAGGTGATCGCATGTCGCGCACGGAATCACCATGTGATCCAGATGCTGGGAGGCCGGGGAGTGCATCCGGTCGCGGGACAACCGGGGGGATGGAGCAAGTTCATTACTGAGCAAGATCGCAACGAACTGTCGGAGATTGCTGAGGAGAACGTGAAGTTCGCCAAACTCTCCCTGCAGTTGTTCGATTCGATCGTACTGCAGAACAAGGAATACTCGGACCTGATTCGTTCAGATGTCTACCGGCACGACACGTACTACATGGGAACAGTCGACGAGCTGAACCGCGCCAACTTCTACGATGGCAGGATTCGCGTGATCGACCCGGAGGGACGCGTGGTCCTCAAGTTCCCAGCTTCGGAGTATTTCGAGCACATCGGCGAACATGTCGAACCGTGGACGTACCTCAAATTCCCGTTCCTCAAGAAAGTGGGCTGGCAGGGATTCGTAGACGGAATGGAAAGCGGGATCTACTGCGCTTCTCCTTTGTCGCGCCTGAATGTCTCCGATAGCCTATCGACACCATTGGCGCAAGCAGAATTTGAGCGGTTCTTCGCGGCGTTCGATCGGAAAAAGATTGATGGCCGGTATCAGCCGGTACATAATCGGATGGCGACGCACTGGGCCCGCTTGATCGAGCTGCTCCACGCCGCGGAACGCATGCAGGAGCTGGTCCGCGATCCCGAGATTACGTCCCAGGATGTGCGGCGCATTCCTTCGCATGTTGCCGGAATTGGTGTGGGCTCGGTGGAAGCACCTCGCGGCACACTAATCCACCATTATGAGGCAGACGAATGCGGCATCCTGACCCGCGTGAACCTCGTTGTCGGCACCACGAACAACCATGCCGCGATCTCACTTTCGATCAAGCGCGCCGCCGAGAAGCTGATCCATGGCGGCCAGGTCATCGAGGAAGGATTGTTGAATCGGATCGAGATGGCGTTCCGCCTCTACGATCCCTGTCTTTCCTGCGCGACGCATGCCTTTCCGGGCTCGATGCCACTGATTGTCAACCTCAGAAGCAGCGACGGCGAAATCGTGCGCAGCTTCTGCCGAAATGGGTAGCCGATGAAGACTTCGGTTGTGATTGGCATAGGCAATCCGGTGATTTCCGATGATGGCTTGGGGATCGAAGTCGCGCGTTGCGTGCAGAAGCAACTGACCGCCGATTGTCAGTTCGCCGTGACCGAGGTCTACAACGGCGGACTCGAGCTGATGGAAGCCATGGCCGGTTTCGACCGCGCCTTTGTGGTCGATGCCATTGTCACTGGAAGCGCTCCGGGGACGATCCATCGCCTCACCGTTGACGAAATTGGAGATTGCCGCAATACGTCGACCACGCACAACGGAAGCCTGTCCGTGGCTCTCGAGTTAGGCCGTCTCAGCGGCGTCAAGCTGCCTGACGCGATACGAATCTGGGCGGTAGAAGCCGGTGACGTAAGCACATTTCGCGAAGGACTTACACAGGAAGTCAAACAGGCGGCGCTGGTCGTCAGCGCCGAGATTCTGCACGAGTTGGCTCTCAACGAGAACGAGACCGGGAGACTCACCCCATGAAAGTCGGACTTTACATTTGCACTTGCGGGACCAACATTAGTGAGAAGGTTGACGCCGACCGAGTCATGTCGGAGATACTCGTGGAGTTCCCCGAGGCCTACGCAGCCAAGGTTGAGTTCATCTGCTCGGGCGAAGGAAAGTCGTCCTTCAAGGAGCATGTCCTTGAGAACCGCCCTGACCGTGTGGTGGTGGCCGCGTGCTCGCCTCGTGAGTACGAAAGTACGTTCATGCAACTTGTCGCCGAATGCGGCATCAATCCTTACTTCCTGCAGTTCGTCAATATCCGCGAGCAGGTAGCGTGGGTCACGCCCAATCCGGAACATGCTACTCGGAAGGCAACCACTGCCATTCGCGGCGCAATGACACGGGTGTGCTTGCATCAAGCGCTCGAGAAGAAGGAAGTGGAAGCCTGCCCCGATGTGCTGGTAATTGGCGCTGGCCCCGCCGGGATGCAATCGGCACTGTGCCTCGCCGAGGCCGGTCGTAAAGTTGTGCTTGTCGAGAAGACTCCGGTGCTGGGCGGAATGCCGGTACTGTTCGAGGAACTCTTCCCCAATATGGATTGCGGGCCGTGCCTGCTCGAACCGGTGCAGGCAGAAATCCTCCATGGTGACTCCGCGCATAACATTGAGCTCCTTCTGCTTTCCGAGGTGCTGGACGTAACCGGATACTACGGGAATTTCACCGTCAAAATCAGGCAGACTCCACGGCGAATCGACTCGAGCTGCATCGCCTGCGGTTTATGCATCGAGCCGTGCCTGGCGACGGCTCGCAATGAATTCAATTGTGGCCTGGACGAGAGGAAAGCGATCTCGATGCCCTTCCTCGGGGCGCTCCCCAATCTGCCTTACATCGATGAGAAGACGTGTCTGCGCAGCAAAGGCGATAATTGCCAGCTCTGCTTGGATGCCTGCCCGGTGCCTGGTGCAGTGCGGCTAGAAGACCAGGAGCAAATCCTGGAGCGGAAGGTGGGTGCGATTATCGTCGCGATCGGCAGCAAGCTCTATGATTGCCGAAACGTGACTGGGCTCGGCTACGGGAGCGTTGGCGACGTTTACACCAGCCTCGAGTTTGAACGGCTTGCGGCCGCGAATGGGCCGACCGCTGGCGAGATCAAGACAGCCGCATGCAAGACGCCAAAGAGTATTGCCATTATTCACTGTGTCGGTAGCCTCGACCCGCGACATCAGCCGCACTGCTCCGGCATCTGCTGCGAGTATGCGTTCAAGTTCAACCGTATTGTGGAGCACAAACTGCCCGAGACCAGAATTCATCATTTCTACAAGGAACTCATCGCAGCGGGGAAAGATGACTTTTCCATGCTCGACCACGCGCGAGCGAATCCCAACGCTGAGTTCTTGCGTTACGCAGATCTCTCTGACATCCGGATTTCGGCTGCGGAGTCAGGGCACGAGCTGGGTTTTCGCCTGGCGGATGGCCAAACGGGTACGATCGCGACGGACATGGTGGTGCTTTGCCCCGCGATGGTCGGTTGCGACGATGCATCCAGGCTCGGAGAGATGATGGAAGTGAATCGTGACCGCGCGGGCTTCTTCGAAGAACTGAACGGGAGGCTGCACTCGGCGCAGAGCAAGGTCAAGGGCATCTATCTTGCCGGATCCTGCCAGGCGCCAATGGATATTCGCGCGGCGTCAGGCCAGGCGATGGCCGCTGCAGGATATGTGCTCTCCGGGCTGGTCGAAGGAAAGAAGCTGACAGTCGAACCGATCTCGGCGGCGGTTGATGAATCGCGATGCTCGGGATGCCGCATCTGCGGCGGTGTCTGCCCCTACAAGGCGATCTCGTTCGACTCGGAAACTGAGACCTCCAAAGTGAATGCTCTGCTCTGCCACGGTTGCGGCACCTGTGTCGCGGCGTGCCCGGCCGGCGCGATCCAGGGCAACCACTTTACCAACGATCAAATCTTCGCGGAAATTGAGGCCATCCTGCAATGACAGCGCTGACTAAAGTGCAATCCGTTTCTGAAGGAAGACAATCGTTTGAGCCGAAGATTGTTGGCTTTCTCTGCAACTGGTGTTCTTATGCAGGCGCAGACAAGGCAGGGGCCACACAGACTTCCTACCCGCCGAACATGGCCGTCGTGCGCGTCATGTGCAGCGGACGGGTTGATGCGCAGTTTGTCCTGAACGCATTCCGGAAAGGCGCTGACGGGGTCCTGATCCTTGCCTGCCATCCAGGCGACTGTCATTACAAAGAGGGGAATTACAGGGCGGTTCAGCGCCACCGCATCTTGCTGCGACTTCTCCGTCAATTCGGCATTGAAGAAGAGCGCTGCAGCTTCGACTATGTGTCTGCAGGCGAGGGCGAAAAGTTCGTTCGCATCGTAACGGAGATGGTCGACAAGGTCAAGGCTCTCGGTCCAGTTCCCATGCACATCGAGAAGTAAGTAAGGGCAATCGAATTACGAGCTACACCGCATCGTGTCGAGGCTCAATGCTGCGACTGCACGATCCTCGTCTTGATCTGCTCATGGCCCATCTGACCCGATGGCAGCCGTGGTTGCCAGGAGTCGCTGCTCGCCGTCTGGATGATGTTGGTCACCTCGAGGGTGGACTGGCTCCCTCTAAATTTATGCAGCGACCCGCTGCAAAGTTGCCAGGAAGTAATTGAAGAATCCGGGCCGATCCCACACGGATCAGCCCATTGGCCCTCAGCTAAAAGTTTGTCGCATGTTTGTCGCAAATAGCGCCGATTGGGCCGGTTTTGGCGACTCTTCCGACTCGCAAGTGTTGTGTCATCTACAATTTGCGGTTCGACTCATTCCATGGCGCGGAAAATCCTCGGTTCGATCCCGACCAGGTACAACAAAATCAATAACTAACGAGGCTACTGCCTCCGTCGAGGGGGCTGAAGGGTGCCGAAGCAATTTGGGGGCACCCGGCAACATCGTCTCAACGACTTTCGCGTTGGAATCGCGCTTCTGCTGCGAGACCGCACGCGTGCAGATGTCTAGCGTTGTCCTGACCTTCGCGTGCTGCAATCGCTCCTGCGCCACCTTCACGTCCACTCCCATCGCCAGCAGGTTCGTCGCAAGCGAGTGACGGAAGTTATGCAACCCGATTATCTTCCCGTCGATGCCTGCCCGTTCGAACGCGGGACGGATGTACCCCTTGAGCAGGTTGTCGGGTCCCTTCGGCATCTTGCCCTTGAGCCGCAATGACGCAAAGGCAAAATCCGCATCGGCTTTATAAAGTGATTCCCGTTTCCACTCCGTGAGTGCTTCCAACACGAGTGGATGGAGCGGAACCGGCCGCCGGTCATCAGCCAAATCTGCGATTGCGAGTGGAACGGGATTAAGCCGGTACGCTGAACACCATTAAGAACCGCGAACATGAGAACTTCGAAAAACCCATGTACTCAATCGCCAGAATGAGGACAACAAAGCGCCGATCTCCTTTGTTGGCGGTAAAGCCCATCTCTGCGCGGCGCGAAGAATAGGCCACAAATGAGAAGGTTTGCTTGTTACGAGCTGTTACAAGAAGGGCCGCCTTACCATGGCAAGAACCACATTTCGATAACGCAGTTATGCCATGAAAAGGAGGCCCTTCCAAGCCCTTTGCTACATACCGTCACCGTGATCAACAACACGCTTGCGGGAAATGCGGGTTAAGAGTTCATCCAGCGAATTCTGGAATGAAGCACCGATCTCGTGATCGCGCTTCAGAGATTATGGGCTAATGAAACCGGCTCTGAACCGGTGCACACCAATAACTCAGGAACAACCGGCTTGGCCGTCTCGGTTCGAGCCGGGGCCCTTAAGAACAATGGAATAACGGCCGCTCCTATCATGCTTGCGGTGAGGATCAACAATGCCTGTTCGTACCTTCCGGTAGATTGGCGGACGTGTGCGATAAGCACAGGCCCAAAGACGCTTCCGCAGCCCCACGCTGTTAACATGAGCCCGTAGATTGATCCCGCATCGCGGGTCCCGAAGTAGTCGGCACAGAAAGCCGGCATAGTGCCGAATCCGCCGCCATAGCAGAGCAGAATAACAAGAGCGAAGGCCGCGAAAAGCCCGAATGAGTGAACTCTGGGTAGCAGAGAGAACAATCCCGCTTGCAACACGAACATCGCCAGAAACACCCAGCGTCGCCCGATGACGTCCGAAAGCCAGGCCCAGAGAAAGCGGCCGGCGCCATTGGCAACCGAGATGATCCCAACCATCGAAGCCGCCATCGCGGCATTAACCCCCGTGATCTCCTGTGCCATCGGCGAGGCTTGGCTGATGATCGAAATCCCCGCTGAGACGTTGAAGAACAGTACCGCCCAGAGTGCATACCATTGCCAGGTGCTGAGAGCCATGCGCAGGGTAAAGCTGTCGGCTCCAGAAGCTGCATTGCCGGGTAGAGGTTTCCAACCAGCCGGTTGCCAACCGGCCGGCGGGTCTCGCATCAGCAGAGCCGCGCCCATTACAAGTACGAGTGAGCCGCAGCCTAATCAGGCGAAAGTATGGAGCACTCCAACGGACTGAATAAGCCGTGCGGCGACCGGTGCTGTGACAAGCGCCCCGGCTCCGAAGCCGGCCACGGCCACCCCGGTAATGAAGCCCCGCCAGTCTGGGAACCATTTCACGAGCGTTGCGATCGGCACGATATATCCCAAGCCGATTCCTGCTCCCCCCAGAAGGCCATAAGTAAGATAGAGGACCCACAGCCCGTGTCCCGAGAAACTTGCCAGAAAAACTCCAAGCCCATAAAGCAGTCCGCCGGTCAATCCCACCACGCGCGGACCCTTTGCGCGCATCCAGTGCCCGCCCGCGAAGGCCGTCCAGCCTAAGGTGAAAATGGTGATCGTAAAGGCCAGGCTCATCTGGGAGATGGATGCATGCAACTCTCGCACCAACGGTGTGCGGAATACGCACCAAGCGTAAACGGCGCCCAGCGCGATTTGCATCACCAAGCCGCCAATGGCGACGGTCCAGCGATTGGGCAAACTAGAGGCTGACACTCTGACACCTCTTCATGGTTCTTGCGTTGATCCTGAACTCAGATTGTGAACATCGACACGAATGTTTGCAGTTGGCCGAGAATGCCGTTCAGCTCTGAAATGGCAGAATCGATCTGCATCGCATCTGCCTTGGTTTTGCAGGCAGCCTTGGCGAGTTCGCCCGTCTCTTTCTCGATTGCGGCGGCGGTTGCGGCGGCCTCGGCGACGTGGCGGCTTGTCTCGTTGGCCGTTGCGGTTTGTTCTTCGACGGCCGCGGCAATTGTATGCGAGATATCGCTGATCTCGTTGGTAACGGTGGCGATGTTGGCGATGCCGACGACGCTTTCCTTCGTATCGTTTTGAATGGCAGCGATGCGCTGGCTCACCTCGTCAGTAGCCTTCGCCGTTTCTTTGGCCAGCTCTTTGACTTCGTTGGCCACGACGGCGAATCCTCTGCCTGCGTCCCCCGCTCGTGCCGCCTCGATTGTGGCGTTCAACGCAAGCAGGTTGGTTTGCTGAGCGATTCCAGTGATGACCTTGATGACCTTGCCGATTTCCGCGGAAGACTCGCCCAGTTGGGTAATTCTATGCGCTGCTGTGTTTGTTACCTTGACGGCCGACTGTACGACGCCAGACGCTTTGCCGGCGTTTTGAGAGATCTCCCGAATCGAATTCTGCATGCCGGCTGACCTGGCCGCTGCCGCCGTGAGGCCAGTGGAAACTGCCTCGCTGGACTGTGCGGCTGAGCTTGCGAGACGGCTGGATTCGGTGGCCCCGTTTGAAAGTTCCTTCGCCGTCTCTGCTAATTCTCCATATGCTGACGCCATAACCATCGTGTGTTGCCTGATCTGCTGCACCTCGGTGGCTAGTTTCGAGCAGACCGTATTCAGCGCCGTTGCGATACGGTCGTAGTCGCCTTCGTAAGAGCCCTCGACGCGCGCCGTCAGGTCCATCTGCGCCAGCGCCGTCAACACCCGCTCGATCTCCGCAACCGGAGCAAGCCAGGCGTCGAACATCGAGTTGAATCCCTCAAAGATGCGGCGGTTGGCGCCCGTGAATTCTTCGACATTGGTGCGCACATGCAGGTCGCCGCGGGCGGCGGCCTCCGTCAAATGTCCAATCTGGGTGTTACGCCGGTTGATCACGTCGATAAAGTGATTGCAAACATTCTTGGCGCGAGCGAAGTCGCCCGGGAATCCGTCTTGGAACGGTTCTGGGATACGGCCGATCGACATTCTATCGACAGATGAGACTGCTAGCTCGTATGTCTGGATGATTGTGTCCAATATCCGGTTGATAGAATGGCAGGTGGCGGCTGCCTCGCTGTCCTGGCCCATAGGTGCGAGCCGCTGTTTCAGTTCTCCAAGCGAGATGGCGCCTTCGAGCTGATTTACCTCAGCAAGAAATGACGTCCATTCTTCAACCTGACTTTCTTTCACCGTAATGTTTGCCATTGCTCCTTCAATCCGGTCGCTGCCGCAAGCGTCCCATTCGACGAACCGTCGGGTTAAAGCTATACCTACATTGTGGCAACAGGCGAAACCATACAGCGGATTTGCACGCTAGGGCAACCGCGGTTGTATATCGGCAGTGGGCACCGAAAGTTCCAATTGGCGCACATGATTCCTGCCCGCGATCGGACCCCTCCGAACCTGCATCAACTGAATTAGCAGGATTCCGGGATCCGGCTGCTTCTGAACGGTCTTGGTTGCACTGCGCTTGAACCGTGCTGAATCGATTCATCATGAACCGCCCCAACACCGGACTCGACCGGAAAGCCGCTAGGTTCCTGAACCGATCCGGCTGGGCGGCTTGCTTTGACCAAACTCAAGCAGAGAATCGTCCTAAACGAGAGATAACTTGACCCTTTCCGATTAGCGCTATCTACAACTGTCGCATCGAGAATCTGTTAAAAAATTCTCAATCAGGTGCCGATAGATAACTCGCACCATCGCTGGCTTTGGGGGATTCTCCAATCGAAGCCAGGACAAATGCGATGTTGAGGGAATGGAAAGCGGGTTATGGAGAAGCTCTGCCAGGAAGACCAGGAGACTATCCGTGAGTTCGTGGTCGAGAGCTACGAAAACCTCGCCCAATTGAACCATGATCTTGTCGAACTGGAGAAACACCCGCACGACGCCGCCCTCCTGGGAAGCATCTTTCGTACCTTTCATACGATCAAAGGAGCCTGCGGTTTTCTGGCATTCTCAGCCCTGGAAAAAATCACCCACCAGGCCGAGAGCCTTCTGAGCCAGTTGCGGGATGGAAAGCGAGAGCCTCGATCTGGACCTGACTTCCCTGATACTGGAAACAGTGGACGCTACTCGAGCCGTTCTTTCCTCAATCGAGACAACCTATACAGAGGGGGATGCACAGTTCGACGACTTAACTGAGCGTCTTCGCCTTGCAGCGCAATCCGGAGTCACGGACGAAAAGGGGCCGGCTGTTCCCTTGGCTGTCCCAGCCGCGCCGCCCCAGGCAGTTGCAATTCCCCAAGTGGACAAGAAGAGTTGTCCAGTTGATGATGCAGCCCTCCCACCCAGAAAGGAAATCCTCCAGGAAAGGAGAAAAGCGCCAAGAGTCGAGGATGAATCGGCGCGATCCTCCTCTGCTGCGGACGCCAATATTCGCGTTGGAGTTGTGCTTCTGGACAAGCTCATGGATCTGGTCGGCGAGTTGGTGCTTACTCGCAACCAGATTCTCCAATTCAATGCCGAGCGGGAAGACGCCGCTCTCACCGCAACATCACAAAGGCTTAATCACATCACATCCGAGTTGCAAGAGGGCGTGATGAAAACGCGCATGCAACCCATTGGGGTGGTGTGGAACAACCTGCCGCGTGTCGTCCGTGATATGGCTGTATCCCTTGAAAAACAAATTGACCTCAAGATGGAGGGAGCCGAGACGGAACTTGATCGGACCATCATTGAGGCAATCAAGGATCCGCTAATACACCTGGTTCGCAACGCCTGTGATCACGGGATTGAATTGCCAGGCGCCAGAATCGCCCGAGGAAAACCGACCCAGGGAACATTGACCCTGCGTGCCTATCACGAAGGCGGCCAGGTCAACATTGAAGTCAGCGATGACGGTGCTGGAATCGATGTTCTTGTTCTCCGGAAAAAGTCCGTGGAGAACGGTCATCTGCGACCGGATGAAGCTGAAAAGTTGAGCGATCGCGAGACTCTCAACCTCATTTTCCTTCCCGGGTTTTCTACAGTGCAAAAAGTGACCAACCTCTCGGGGCGCGGAGTTGGCATGGATGTGGTGAAATCCCACATTGAAAAGATCGGTGGCGTTGTAGATATCTCCAGCCGCCCAGGCCAAGGCACCGCGATCAAGATCAGGATCCCGCTCACATTGGCGATCATTCCTGGGCTGGTCATTACCAGCGGCGGTGAGCGATTCGTCATTCCCCAGGTTAGCCTGCTGGAATTGATTCGACTCGATGATGATGCCTCGGGCAAGCACATCGAGTTTGTGCACGGAGCACCTGTATATCGCCGGCGGGGCAGCCTCTTGCCCATCACTTATCTGAACCAGGTTCTCGGGTTGAAATCGGATGATGGCGCCGGCGCAGGCTGTATGGTGGTTCTCCAGGCAGATGACCGCCAATTTGGACTCGTGGTTGATGGCATAAATGACACTCAGGAGATTGTTGTTAAGCCTTTGGCAAAACAACTTAAGGGGCTCACCTTGTATGCCGGCGCCACGATCATGGGAGACGGCCGTGTCGCGCTCATTCTGGATGTCCTCGGTATCGGCCAACGTTCAGGAGTGTTCGGCGGCGTCCGTGAGGCGGTTCGCGCCGTTGAGATTGAGAAGGAGCAGGCAGAAGTTGAGAAACAGCGGCTCCTTCTCATTCGGGCGGGTTCCTTCCAACGCGTCGCCGTCCCTCTCTCTCTTGTTGCCCGGCTGGAAGAATTTCCTCTGTCGGCAGTCGAACATGCGGGTGGCGGCGACGTGATCCAGTACCGCGAGCGAATCCTTCCATTGGTTTCTCTCCGCGCGGTGTTGGAGGGTGACGAACCTGAGCCTCGCGAGCATCCCGATCCTTTGCAGGTGGTCGTTTTCAATAATGGCAGTCACAGCCTGGGAATGGTCGTGGACCAGATTCTCGATGTTGTTGAAGCGGACGTCACTTCGAGACAGGAATCGCGCCGCAAGGGGCTCCTCGGCTCCGGCGTTGTTGGAAAACTCGTCACCGATTTCCTGGATCTTGGAACTGTGATCGATGCGACCAGCGATAGGTGGTCGCAAACTGTGCAAAATGATGCTCGCACAAAGAAGATACTCGTCGCGGACGGCTTGGCATTCTCCAGGGGAATGATACGCAGCGGTCTCGAAATGGCTGGCTACGGTGTCGTCGAAGCCGCGAATCTGGATGAGGTAATTCTTAAACTAGACCAGCAGAAGATCGACGTCGTAGTTGCGTCCCACGATCTTTCGCCCGATGACAGTTGCTCTCTGCTCTCTGCTTTACAACAACGCCCAGATTGGATGCGGATTCCAGTTCTGCTTGTTGTCGAATCTGCCCGCGACCTTCGCGCATCGCAAACTCTTGCGACGGGATTCCAGGACTTTCAATTGAAGTCCGACCGGCTCGCCATCCTAGAGTCCGTGACCAGGCTTGCTTCATCAACCGCGAAACCTGAATCCATTCTTGAATTCGCCGAAGAGACGAGATAACCAATGACCGCCGAAACGAATACCTCCAATCTCGAAAGTGTGGAAACCAATGGAAAATTCGCGACGTTCTTTGTGGCCGATCATTTCTTCGGTGTGGATGTCCTCCATGTTCAAGAGTTTCTTCGTTTTCAGCAAATGACGCCAATACCTCAGGCGCCTGATGTCATCGAAGGCCTGATTAACTTGCGCGGACAGATCGTCACTGCCATCGACATGCGGCGGCGCCTCGGACTTCCACCGCGACCCGGAGACAAGTCTCCGATGAACATTGTGGTGCGTACCGCAGACGGCGCAGTCAGCCTTCTCGTCGACGAAATCGGCGATGTGCTGGACATGGAAGCCGCGAACTATGAAAAGCCACCGCAGAATCTCGATACTGCGGCGCGCGAGTTAATATGCGGGGTCTACAAGCTGAATAGAAAATTGCTGCTGGTTCTCGACTTGGAGCGAACAGCGGATTTCGGAGTCGGAGCGGCAGTTCTGTAACCCAGGCGGATTTGGAAATCATGGCGTGGCGGCATAATCAGAGGCCATTAACGATGCAGCAACTAGTTCGGGGTTGAACACAGTTATCAGCGGGGAACGGTCAGGTTTGCGCGCTGTGAAGAATCTGACGCCGGCAGCACCATAGCGAGACTCAGTCAAAATAGCAAGGAGCAAACAGATGGCATCGCACAATACCAAGCCTCGGCAGGCCGGATCCGGCCAGCATCCTTCCAATGGCGCAGCCGTTTTGGACTATCCGGAAACTCGATTGTCCGCTTCCCGGCCTGCGGGTCGCATTCATGAAGAAGTGTCGCGTCTGGTTGAGGCCGTACGAGCAGGCCGCCTCAGCGAGCGCGCGAACGCGTCTGAGTTTCATGGGGCTGACCGGGAAGTCCTTGAAGGCTTGAACAGCATGCTTGATGCACTCGTTGAGCCGCTGAACGCTGTTGCCGACTTCGCGGTTCAAATCTCAAAGGGGGCGATCCCCGAGAAGATCACCACAACCTACAGCGGTGACTTCAATATCCTCAAGAGTAACCTCAATGCGTGTATCGAAGGCCTCGGTGGACTCGCGAAAGTGGATGGCGTCCTGCAACGGATGGCCGACAACGACTATAGCAGCTCAGTCGACGGCAACTACGAGGGCGTATTCGCCAATATTGCGAAGGGCGTGAACATCGTGCTCGAGAGGATTGCCCGTGTTACCTCCGTGATAAAGGATATTTCGCAGGGAAACCTCGGTCAATTACCGGAATTGAAAAAGATTGGCCGCAGATCTGAAGCCGACGAGCTGCTTCCATCCACGATTGAAGCGATGGAAAACATCAAGTCAATAATCGACGAGGTCGATTTGCTCGCAGCAGCGGCCGTCGATGGCAGATTGACCACCCGGGCCAATGCAAGTAAGTATCAGGGTGACTTCCGCAAGGTCATCGAGGGAGTCAATCGCACGGTGAGTACGATGATGAACCATCTGGATGCAGTGACCTCCCCGGTGGTGCTCATCGACCGCGAATTCACGGTTCACTATATGAATCCCGTCGCCGCCAAAATCTTGGGGAAACTGCCGGGCGAGGTGACAGGAACCAAGTGCTACGACAACTTCAAGACAGGAGACTGCAAGTCGGATCGGTGCGCCTGCGGTCAGGCCATGCTTCAGGAACAGCGGATGTCGTCTGAAACTGTGGTGCGGCCGGCCAGCGGGATCGAGATAGAAATCTCGTATAGCGCGGTTCCCATTCGGAACGATGAAGGGCGGGTTATCGGTGCAATTGAAGTTATTACAGATCAGACCGAGCTGAAAACGTCCGCGCGCCTGGCCGGAAAGGTGGCCGATTACCAATTGACGGAAACTCGGAAACTGGAAGAGGGCTTGGTGCGACTTGCCAATGGGGATACGGCCATCAAACTCGACGCAGGCGCTGGAGATGAGGATACAGCCCATCTGCGCGAAACGTTCGAGACCCTGGATCAAGCGGTCAATAAGATGGCCCAGGTGTTGCAAGGGCTGCAGGAGGAGATCGACCGACTCACAGATGCATCTCGCGAAGGACGGCTTTCTGAGCGCGGGAAACCGGAGGAGTTCCGGGGAGCATACGCCGGGATCGTGGAAGGCGTGAATGAGATGCTCGACGCAATCCTGCTGCCGATCGCGGAAGAGAGCCGGGTTCTTGGCCTCATCAGCGGCGGCAATTTGCGCGAGAAGGTCGAGATCTCGTGCAAGGGCGACCACGAGAGAATGAAGGATGCTGTCAACAGCGTGCATCGCTGGTTTACCGGACTAATCGCTTATGTGACCAGCATCGCGAATGGCGATATTTCCGTCACTATGGACAAAGCCTCCGATCAGGATCAGATTCATGAGTGGCTCATGCTGATGAAGAGCAATATTAGCGCCCTCGTGACTGACGCCATGACACTCTCGTCAGCGTCAGCGAACGGAAGATTTGACTTCAGAGCGGATGCCGGCAAGCATCTGGGAGAGTACCGCAAAATTATCGAGGGCGTGAATCAGACGCTGGAAGCGATCGTTGCTCCTCTCCGGGCTACTGCCGAAAGTGCGAGCACACTGGCCACATCTTCTGAAGAACTCACGGCCGTCAGCCAATCGATGGCAAGGAGCGCGGATGAGACAGCAATTCAGGCCAACGTAGTTTCAGCGGCAAGTGAGCAGGTCTCGAGGAACGTTGCGTCGGTAGCCTCGGCTTCTCAAGAGATGCAAGCTTCCATTCGCGAGATCTCAAAGAACGCCAACGATTCGGCGCGCGTGGCCAAGAATGCAGTCGACGTGGCCCAATTGACCAACGGCACCATGAAGAAGCTCGGAGAATCGAGCAGGGAGATTGGCAATGTGATCAAGGTGATTACTTCGATCGCTCAACAGACCAACCTGCTGGCGCTCAACGCGACCATTGAAGCCGCGCGTGCGGGAGAAGCAGGGAAAGGATTCGCGGTTGTAGCCAACGAGGTAAAAGAACTCGCCAAGCAAACCGCAAGGGCCACCGAGGAGATCAGTCAAAAGATCGAGGCTATCCAGGGTGACACCAAGGGGGCCGTGTCCGCGATTGAAGAGATCGGATCAATCATCAACCAGATCAATGACATTTCCAACAGCATCGCTACAGCGGTTGAAGAGCAGACTGTTACGACGAATGAGATTGGCAGGAGCGTTGCCGAGGCTGCACAGGGGGTAAATGAGATTGCCAAGAATATTGGCGGTGTTGCTATTTCAGCAAAGAACACCACACAGGGAGCTGATGACTCGAAAGCAGCATCTCTCGATCTGAGTCAGATGGCTGCCCGCCTGCAAGCATCTGTTTCGAAGTATACGTTCTGATCGAATCACTGTTTGTGGCTTGAACCGGCAGACGGCCAACCAGTCGCTGCCGGGTTTTCCGTAACTAAGTAAGGAGCACCGACTATGTGCACTGCATTGGTTGTGGATGACTCCCGGACCATTCGCATGATTCTCGGCAGAACCTTGACGGAAATGGGATATGAGGTTTGCGAAGCTTCGAATGGGCGCGAAGCCCTCCAGGTAATGGAGGCGAAGATGAACGCCGTGAAGCTGGCTCTCGTTGATTGGAATATGCCGGAGATGAACGGACTGGACCTTTTAAAGCATCTGCGTCTGAATCCTGCGCTAACCTCGCTAAAGGTTGTCATGGTAACTACCGAAGCTGAATTGAACCATATGACAACCGCCATTGCGGCAGGCGCGGACGAATATGTGATGAAGCCATTTACGAAAGACATTCTCAAGGAAAAGCTTGAGCTGATTGGGATTCTTCCCTTGGCGAGCGTATAGCAATGACTCGGATTAACCAGCGTCTGCTCAGGCAGGGCGAACGAGTCCGGGTGTTGGTTGTTGACGATTCGGTGGTCATCCGGCGTCTGGTTACGCGTGCCCTTGAACAGGATCAAGTGCTTGAGGTAGTTGGAACAGCCTCCAGCGGCAAGGTCGGGCTGATGCGAATACCCTTGCTCAACCCCGACGTGATTACGTTGGATATCGAGATGCCCGACATGGACGGTCTGTCGATGCTCCGTCAGATCCGGCGGGATTTTCCACTAATCCGGGTCATAATGCTCAGCACGCTTACCGAGCGCGGCGCTGCGGTTACATTCGAAGCATTGTCATCAGGGGCCGACGATTATGTTACGAAGGCTTCGAATGAAACGTCACTTGCAACCTCGGTCTCGCGTCTGCAAACAGAAATGGTTCCAAAGATCAAACAATTCTTCCGCTTGCCAGACGAAAACTCGAGTATGTCTCAGTTGAATCATGAATCCAGTCCGGTGAGTTCACTTTCCCTTAAACCCACGCCCAATCTGTCCGAGCTAAAGCTGCCACCTAAAGTGATCGTCATCGGAGTTTCGACGGGCGGCCCGGCCGCTCTGGGCGAGATTCTCCCGAAACTGCCGGCCGCCTTTCCGTTGCCGATCCTGATCGTGCAGCACATGTCGCCTCTGTTCACGCGCTTGCTTGCCGACCGGCTCAACTCGACCTGTCAGATGAGGGTCGCGGAAGCAATCAACGGCACCCTGATTGAGCCGGGTAGGATTCTCGTCGCACCGGGAAACTTTCACATGAACGTGATCATGGCCGCAGACGGCCCCCGCGTAAACCTGGATCAGTCGCCGGTTCAGAACTTTTGCCGCCCCTCCGTTGATCCACTTTTTACTTCCTGCGCCGAGGTATTCGGAGGCGCAGTACTTGCCGTGATCTTGACAGGAATGGGCCATGATGGATTGCGGGGCACTGAGGTTTTGAGGGCACGCGGGGCAAACGTCCTGGCACAGGACGAGGCGTCTAGTGTCGTCTGGGGCATGCCCGGTGCTGTTGTGAATGCTGGACTCGCCGACAAGGTCCTTCCCCTGAACGATGTTGTGCCGGAGATTATGCGAATCACTGAAGGGATATAGGGAGACGATGGGCAGCCAGGCACTTATTGCGGAGATTCTCCCGGAGAACTATCGATTCCTCCAGGAGCATGTCTACTCCAGTGTCGGCATCGTACTTGAAGCAAATAAACATTATCTGTTCGAAAACCGGCTCGCACCCATCGTTAGACAGCTTGGCCTTGCTTCAATCAATGAACTGTGCGAGGTCTTGAAGCAGGGACGCCATATCGACGTCGGCCAGCAGATCGCAGAGTCGATGACAACGAATGAGACATACTTCTTCCGCGACCCGGCCCAATACGACGCCATTCGGAATGTACTATTGCCGAGATTGAAGGAACAGAGAAAGGCTTCAAAGGATCTCCATTTCTGGTCGGCTGCGTCTTCGACAGGGCAAGAAGCCTTCAGCCTGGCTATGCTGCTCTTTGAAGACGGATTCAAGGACTGGAACGTGCATATCCTCGGGACCGATTACTCATCAAAGGTTGTCGCCCGTGCCCGTTCGGGAATTTACCAGCAGATTGAAGTCAACCGAGGCCTTCCGGTGGATTTGCTCGTTAAGTACTTTCATCGTTCTGGGATCGATTGGCAGTTGTGTGACCAGTTGCGGCGCATGGCTAGTTTTGAAACCATCGACCTGCGCGAGAGCATGCGATCGCGGGGGCCGTTCGATCTGGTCTTCTGCCGAAACGTCATGATCTATTTTGACGCCGCGACAAAGCGCAGGATCATAAAGGCAATCCACGGCACCTTGTCCCGCGGGGGCTGGCTTTTGTTAGGTAGTGCCGAGACAGGGCTTGATATCGAAGAGTGGTTTGAAAGACAGGCGATGGGACGCATCACGGCTTACATCGCTCGATGAAAGGACACTCATGCAGATAGAAGTGAGAGTGGAGAGCGTCAACAGAATTGTCGAATCCATCTTTGGAACCATGATGGACCTTCCGGTATGGGAAAGCGAATCACAATGGCAACCGGCGGGCGATCGTGTCACTGCATCGGTGTTCCTGGAGGGCGATTGGAACGGGGCAGTGTCGCTCGAATGCAACCGCGATCAGGCCTGTCAATTCGCAGGATGTTTCCTTTCGATTGAGCCGCCGGAAGCGGTTGACAACGATGTCCGCGATGTCCTTGGCGAGTTGGCCAACATGATTGGTGGAAATATCAAGTCTGCGATGGCATGCAGCTCGCATATGTCCATGCCTTCCGTCGTAGACGGAAGTGATTGTGGACTTCGAATTTGCGGATCCGAGGTTCGAGAGCGAGTCGCATTCAACTTCAAAGGGGGAACCTTTTGGGTGACTATCGTCGCCAAGCGGTTGGGTGGGATGCCGAGATCTGGCGAACACTCTCTCTCGATGGCGCAGTGATGCGAGATGAAACCGGCGGACCGTCATCTGGATTACGTTGGCGCCTGTTTCGGGACTCGTCCTTGTTCAGTTGTATTCCGCAACTCGCTAAGTTGCACCCAGCGAAACACCGGGAGTGAAATGGGAAAGTAGGACAACCCAATATTCTCAAGGGCTAGTGAAACGGGAAAAAAGAAAAGAAGAGGGAGCAAAATGGATATCTTATTAGTGGACGACAGCAGAACGATGCGTTTGATTATTCACCGGGCGATTAGACAGGCGGGATATCGCTCGCTCACCGTTTGCGAAGCTGAGAATGGACTCGATGCATTGGAAAAACTTCGCAGCGACCAGCCCAAACTCATTCTTTCGGACTGGAACATGCCTGGCTTATCTGGCATCGAATTCCTGAAGGCATTAAGAGACGCGCAAAACAGCGTCCCGTTCGGGTTCATTACGTCAGAGGTATCGGCTCCGATGAAGGCGCTGGCAATTGGTTCCGGAGCAAACTTCCTGATCTGCAAACCGTTTAGTCCCGAAGACATTCAGCAAGCTTTATCTCCAATTCTCGGAGTAAACTAAAACATGCTCGGTCCTACTCCACCCGCACTTTCGAGACTCCTAACGCAGTTGTTGGGGCGCCCTGTGGTATTTGCCAGAACAACCGAATCGCCGAATTCAGGCGTACAACAGATCTATGGCGTTTACACGATCTTTCCGAGTGAAAATACAATTGTCGTCAAGGCGGATCTTCCACTGCTTGCCTCGTTTGCTGGAATCCTGTTGGGACTTCCAGACTCCGCCATAGAAGAACATCTTAAGGGAACCTCAATAGGAGAGCCCCTGCGCGATGCGATTCACGAAGTATTGAATATAGCATCAGAGGCGATGGCGGACGAGGGCCGCACTTCACTTGTCAGGATGGAGATGGATTCCGCCCACCTCGATCCCGCGACAGCAAGCCTTATCCGCGAGCCCAGCTCAAAGATCTTCTTCTCAGTGTCGGTTGATGGAGACGAAAGCGGCAGGTTCTCTCTCTACTCGCAAGTTGCGCCCTCCTCAAAAACGTGAGTCAAGGTGCTTCAGCCAGCTGCCACAACTCTGGGATGAGACTCTTGAATGTGGAGAGTCCGGGATCTTGATCGTCGTACGGGAGTACGGCCCGGGTTCCAAGCGAAATGCTGTCGAAAATCAAGCGCTCGGGATGAATCTCGGGATTCATTGACCGGCGAGATGGGCCTGGTTGCGATTTTCGTTGAAATCGAAAAATACAGCGGCTCATTCTGTGGCTGAAAGGCGGATCCGCTATGAAGATTGGTAAAGTCGATGTGAGAAAGATCTCAACCGGTCAGGACATCCAGTGCCAACGGATGCGGTGGAAGCTGCGTGGCAAAAGGTGGAGAAGGAAGCGAAGGACGAATTCCTCTGCGGTGAACTGCGTAGTCGCGTCGCCCGATCGGCGTGCTTCGATCGCAGCTATTCAATGCGTGAGCGACCTGAAGGCGCGAAAGCCCCTTGGGAACGTTCGAGAGTAACCAGTTCGCTACGCTCGGTACTTCAGATGCGAGTTCTTGGCCACGACCGCGGCTGAATTGCAGGTATTGAAAAAAGTCTTAAGAGCAGACGTAGTGTTCTTTGCGCTGGCTGTGCATTTGCGCTGCCTCGTGCCGGACAAAGGCAATTACATCTTCCGGGAGAACTGCCGACAGGTCGACCGCACCAGCGCCAAAGCAGAATGCCAGAAAGAATCGGATTTGTCGGCACACTCCGCTAATTGTGCGCGGAGAAAGAGCGCGCTCTTGCAGCAGATAGGTCGAGAATTTATCGACAATACGTTCTACTTCTGGCTTTTCCGGTTCCGGTCAGGGGCGAGCGAGCCCTTCCCGGACGAGAATATCGAGAAGCATCCGGACTGAAATCGCGTCGCCTTGCTTGATGTTCCCGTATTTGGCGACATATCGATCGGCGTCAGAAGTGTTCACATTCGGGATTTGGATGTGGCATCTTGACAGCCACAATCCAAACTGGTGCGCGATGCGAAGCCGCAGTCGAGAGTCACAGCGAGCGTACCCCTGACTCGCAAGTTCCTCAGCTAATTGTTGAATGTGCGGCCCCAAGGGGCTAGATCGAAAGCGTTGGATTGTTCTGCTGTCATTGAAGAGTCTTTCCATGGAGTCCCCCGCACCGGAGTCTCTCACGGAGGTCAGGGTCACCGTTTCTCTTACAAGAAGGAATTGTCTCGTTGCTCTGCGACCGAGATTATCCTTCGTCTACAATCGAAAGACTCCGTACAAAATCGAACACAAACAGCCCCGGGTTCAGCTTCCCCCTGCTTCGCCGAGCTTCCATACCCGCCGCAAGAGCCATGGAAGCGGCCCGGCCAGAGCTGAAATTGATTGGCAGGTAGGAACGCCCGACATCAGTACACTTCGATGCACTGCTGTCCCTGACCGCCCCTGTGCAAGCCTCCTCCGGTTACTACCTTCGCGGCAAGGAATACCGCGAAAGCACGGGCGAGACGGATCAAAAGAAGGCTGAGAGGTACTTGAGAAGGCGGTTAGATGAAGTAGGAGCCGACAGGTCCAAAGGCATAGTCTTCATCGGACCCCAACAGGAGCGTATCAAGGTCAACGAGTTGCTTGACCCGCTGGAGGCCGATTTCACATTGCGGGGCAAAGCAAGCCCGCAGTTTCGATCCCACCTGAAAACCATCCGAGCCCATTTCGGAGACTGGCTGGCGCTTGAAGTCACACCGGAGAAGTGGACGGATTCATCGCCGAGATGCAGGACCCCAAGAGGCGGAAGCGGATACGCGCAGCCGCAACGATCAACCGGGCCACACAGCTACTCGGCCAAGCGTTCGCCCTGGCTGTCGAGCGTAAGCATCTATCAACCGCCCCGAAGATTCGGCACCTGTCGGAAAAGGGCAATGAGCGTCAAGGTTTCTTTGGCGATCCGGGGTTCAGCGCAGTGGAGAGTTTCCTGCCGGAGTACCTGCGCGATTTCTGCCGGTTCGGATATTTGACCGGCTGGCGCAAAGGCGAGATTGCTTCGCTGCTCTGGGAAGACCTCGATGATGATGTGATCCGGCTCAAGGGAGTGAATGCCAAGAATGGCGAAGGCCGTTCCGTGGTCCTGAGTGTTGCGCTCGGTCAACTCATCGAACGCTGCAAGGCCGCACGGCAGGTTGAGCGAAACAACACCGTCATGCTCTCCAAATTCATCTTCCACCTGGATGGGGAGCCTGTTGGGGATTTCCGCAGAGCCTGGGCGACAGCTTGTGTATCGGCTCGGCTCGGTCAGTTCATGTGCAAGAAATGCAAGCAGCCCGTGAGTGGTCACTCGTGCGAACAATGCAACGCCAAGACGTACTATTCGGGACGGCTGTTCCACGATTTGCGCAGAACAGCCGTCCGAAATATGGTCCGGGCTGGCGTCCCTGAGAAAGTGGCCATGAACATCAGCGGTCACAAAACGAGATCAATATTCGACCGATACAACATCGTGAACGAGGCTGATCTTAGGGACGCCATGCAGCGCACTCAGACCTACCTTGATGCCAGTCCGAAGCAGCAGAAAACCCCGGCTGTCATGCGGCAAGTAGGGGGCAAAAATTGACCATCGCCCTCAGAACCCGGACAGAACACGGACAGTTGGCACAAAATCGCACCTCCGCGATTTTGTCGCGTTCCGTAAATCCTTTATTTTGTGAGGGAATTTGGTTGCGGGGGCTGGATTTGAACCAGCGACCTTTGGGTTATGAGCCCAACGAGCTACCGGGCTGCTCCACCCCGCACTTATAGTTTATCAACTGCATTGACGGGGGTCAAATAACTGACCGCGCAGCGCAGGGCCGACGCATCTTAATTGCTATATGCGACAGGAGCGATAACAGGTGAGCTAGGGGTATGGACAGCCCCTTGAAGTATTTCGCCGAGTTGCGCGATCCGCGAGTAGAGCGGACGCGCGAGCATTTATTGGAAGAGATCCTGCTGATGGCCATCGCGGCGGTGCTGAGCGGGGCGGGAAGCTGGAACGAGATTGAGGACTATGGCAAGGCCAAACGTCCGTGGTTCAAGGGTTTTCTGCAATTGCCTGGTGGTATTCCTTCGCACGACACATTCAACCGGGTGATCTCGGCGCTGGACCCGGCCGAGATGGAGAAGGGCTTCGCGGACTGGGTGTTTTCCATCGCCAAGCTGACGGCTGGCGAAGTGGTGGCCATCGACGGCAAGGCACTTTGCGGTACGCGCGAGGCAGGCAAAAAGACTTTGGTGCATATGGTTTCGGCCTGGGCCAGCGCCAACAACCTGGTGTTGGCCCAACGCAAGGTCGATGACAAGTCCAACGAAATTACGGCCATCCCCAAGCTTCTCGACGCGCTGGAGTTGACCGGAACCGTGATCACCATCGATGCCATGGGCTGCCAGCGGGCAATCGCCAACCGGATCGTGGACAAGAAGGCCGACTACATCCTGGCCGTCAAGGAGAATCAGGGCATTCTCCTGGAAGAGATCAAGGACTCATTTCAGATGCTGATCGCCGATGCGGTGGCCGAAGAAATCGACTGCGGCCACGGCCGGGTCGAGCAACGCCGCTGCTCGGTGATTGCCGACCTGAGCATGATCGAAAAAGCCTCCGAATGGGCGTCATTACAGGGGTTGGTGCGCATCGAGTCGGAACGCTACCACAAGGCCACGGGCAAAACCGAACGCGAGGTTCGCTACTATATCACCAGCCTCAAGCCAGACGCCGAACGGTTGAATCGGTCCATCCGCCAGCACTGGGGTATCGAGAACAAGCTGCATTGGGCCTTGGATGTCAGCTTCGGAGAAGACCTGGATCGTAAACGCACCGGCCATGCCGCACAGAACTTCTCACTGCTCAACCGAATCGCCCTCAACCTGCTCAAACAGGAGAAAACCTGCAAGCTGGGAATCAAAAGCAAACGCCTCAAAGCCGGCTGGGACAATGAGTACCTGCTGCAGCTACTCGGGAATTAAGATGCGTCGGCCCTGCCGCGCAGCGAATCTCCTCAATCCTTTACACTGCTGAGGACACTGGTAACTCAAGCGAGGAACCCTGCGGATGTCGCATCTCTACGTTGCTGTCCTGGCCGTGATCGTCGTCGCGCTACTGGCAGTGGCGCTCTATCGCACCTCCCAAGTCAAAACCAAAGCCGATTACCTGGTGGCAGGCAGGTCGCTCCCCGCGATCGTTCTCGTGCTCACTCTACTGACTTCATGGATCGGCGCCGGCTCATTGTTTGCCGGGGCCGAAAACGCCTATAGGAACGGCTTCGCAGCGCTATGGCAACCGGCCGGGGGGTGGCTGGGTCTGCTGCTGATCTACTTCATCGCTCCCCGCGCTCGCAAGTTCGCTCAGTTCACGCTGCCTGACCTGCTTGAGGCCCGTTACAACCAGGCGGCACGGGTGCTGGGCACCTTTGCCATTCTCTTTGCTTATGTGGGCATCACCAGTTACCAGTTCAAGGGTGGCGGTAACGTGCTGCACCTCATCTTTCCTGACTCGATTACGCCTGAATTGGGCGCCTATATCATCGCTGCATTCGTAATTGTCACTACGGCGCTTGCGGGCATGTCGTCCGTGGCTTATATGGATGTGGCTATCGGCTCGCTGGTCACGGTGATCTGCATCATCGCCGCGCCAATGCTTTTCTTCAAGGCAGGCGGATGGACCGGGCTGCATGCCTCCCTGCCGGAGTCGCACTTTCAGGTGCTGGGCAATTTGACCCTTGTGCGCGCCCTCGAGTTCCTGGTCCCCACCATGCTCCTGATGCTGGGTAACCAGGTGATGTACCAGAAATTCTTTTCCGCCAAGACGGAGCGGGACGCGCGCATCTCGGTGATCGGCTGGATCCTGGGCACGCTGCTGCTGGAGACGCTGATCGTCGCCATCGCCGTCTTCGGTTCAGCTCTCTATCCCACTGGCGAAGTGGCTCGCCAGCCATACGAAATCATCCCCTACACGGCCCGCCACGGGCTGCCCGCGTTTATGGGTGCGCTGCTCTTGGGCGCGGTCTTCGCCAAGGTCATCTCCACGGCGTCGAATTATCTGTTCTCTCCGGCGACCAACCTGATCGAAGACGTTTTTGTGCGCTACATCGCGCCCGGCGCCTCAAACAAGCGAATCCTGATCGTCTCGCGGCTGGCCGTGGTGCTGCTCGGTTGCTGGGCGCTTTACCAGGCCATCTATGCTCCGAGCATTCTGGAGAAGATGCTGTGGGCCTACACCATCTACTCCGCTGCGCTCACGCCGGTGGTTCTGGCGGCCTTCTACTCCAAACGCGTTACTGCCTGGGGCGCGGTGGCGGCCATCGCGGCCGGAACGGTGGTCACGCTGGCGTGGGATGTTCAGGGCGTCAAGGAATGGTTCCCGCCGATCCTGGCCCAGCGCGACGCCATCTTTCCCGCGTTGTTTGTGGCTGTGGCCGCCATGGTAGTCGTGAGCATCTTTACCCGTGCGCCAAAGCCGGAACAGTTGGCGCAGTTCTCCGATTAAAAGACTCCGAATCGATAACACGTTTTTCAACTCGAAGGTTTAGTCTGGCTGATGGATGAAAGACGCATGGGAATCCTGAACCACCTCTTCTACCCCTGGAGCTTGTTGCTCCAGGTCTTCGCGCTGATCCACTTTTTCCGTCGCCGGCCAGACACCTACTGGCTTTTCATCATCGTGTTTCTCGGCCCGCTCGGCGCTCTTATCTATCTCTGCATGGAGGCGCTGCCTGACATTGGCCTGATTGGCCAGTCAGTCAAAGTGTTTCCGCGCCGCAAGCGCATCGGCGAACTTGAAATCGTCATCCGCGACAATCCCGCGCCCGGAAACTTTGAAGAGCTGGGCCACCTCTATATGGACGACGGCAAATTCGCGCAGGCGCGCGCTGCCTTTGACCAGGCCATCTCCGCTCGCATCGATTCCCTGGACACCTTCTACCGGCGCGGTGTTTGTGCTCTGCAGTTAGGTGACTATGCAGCGGCACTGCCGGATCTCGAACGCACCGTGGCCAAAGAACCCGATTACGATTTCCATCGAGCTGCCGGACTGCTGGCCCACGCTTACGCGCGGAACCGGAAACAAGGAAAAAGCGGAGGGCTTGTTCCGCCAGGCCGTTGCCCTATCCACATTGTCGGAAACGTATTTGAATTTTGCGGACTTCTTATCGTCGGAAGGCCGATACGCCGAGGCGAGGCAGTGGGCACAGAAGGTGCTGGACAAGCGGCCTTCCATGCCCGGCTACCTGCGCCGGCGTGAGCGCCCGTGGTTCCGTCGTGCAAGTGCCCTGCTCAAGAAACTTCCCACCTAAGAGCTAGACATTCGCGTGTTCAGCGACCAGCATCGATTCCAATATCTGATCCGAAACTTCCTTCACCGCCGCCGGCGAATGCGACAAGGAACAGCGTGTTGGTCTTGTCGGTCTCGCCGATCGACTTCAGGGTGTCGAAATACTGTGTTACCAGCACCAGTTGCATCACGTCTCGCGAGGACGCGCCATCAACCACCTTCTGGAACTGCTCGATGGATACCTGCAAGCCTTCGATGATCGCCTTCCGTTGATTGGCGATTCCCTGCCCTTGCAGGGCCTTGCTCTCGGCCTCAGCCTCGGCTTTCTTCACCACCAGGATCTTCTCCGCTTCACCCCTGGCATTAGCGGCCACCTGTTCGCGCTGTGCGGCATTGATGTCGTTCATGGCCGACTTCACCTTCGAGTCGGGAACGATATCCGTTACCAGCACGTTGACGATCTCGTATCCAAACGTCGCCATGTCCGCATCCAGCTCCTGCTTCACCGCGGCGGCAATCGACGATTGTGATGCGAACACCTCGTCCAGGGTCATTCCCGGCACATGGCCCAGAATCACCTGCTCCACATACGACTTGATCTGCGCCACCGGATCCGACAGTTTGTAAAACGCGTCGTACACCTTCTCCGGCCGCACGCGATTCTGCACTGAGATAGGAATAGTAACGAAGACATTGTCCTTCGTTTTGGTTTCCATGGTGAGCGTGATCTGATTCACGCGCAGGCTCACCATGCCGGCCACGGAATCAAAGTATGGCATCTTCCAGTTCAAACCGGCCTCGGCCACGCGAAGAAACTTGCCGAAGCGCGTGATCACGGCCACCTGCGCCGTGTTTACCGTGAAGAAGCTTCCCAGAATTAGAGACAAGGCAATGATGGCGACAATCGCCAGCACAACGATCAGAAGTATGTCCATTCGAGTCCTCCGCTACCCGCCGCAGCGAGCAACGCACGATTATATAGGTCTTCCGCGTCGGAGGAGTGAAATGGCCCGGGGCGCGGCGAGCAACAACCCGCTCAATCCCCAACCGGCTTTTCCAGGAAACCGTCCAAAGGCTGTTGCGCTTGAGGTCTGGGAGCTGGCATTCTTCGGGCCAAAAGGCTGCTTTTTTACCCAAAAAGGGGTCAAAATTGATGGTTCCTGTTTACCGATAAGTAATTACACTTGATTATTCCGCCATTCATTCAATTGATTTTATCTAGAAATCCATTACTATTCAGTACTGCCTAGACCGGGGGGGGTAGGGGGGGGGCGGAAGGGGGTACGGACGGTACGGACCGGGCGCATCCTTGACAGATTGCGCCGGGAATGTCCATGTCATTGCTGCGAGAGTCGATGGTATCCATACTTTTATTGTGCGCCAACGTTCGGTAATTCCATGCAACGCAAGGTAGAAGCGCGTTGGCCCGCAATCAAGTTTCTTTAAAAGGTTCCAGATAATTTCCGCCAGCTCTTCAAAAACGGGCTTACACTGTCCCTGTAAACCCCTGTAAGCCCATGCCCGTCGCGCAGTTGACTCTTGAAGTCCGCATCGAGCACGCCCAGTCACTCAAAGACCGGCGCCAGGTGGTGCGCTCGCTGAAGGATCAGTTGAAGCAGGGATTCAACGTCTCAGTGGCGGAGATGGACGAAGCGGTGACCTGGCAATCGGCCACCATCGGCGTGGTGGCCATCTCCCGCTCGCGCGACTACCTTCACGGCCTGATCGAAGAGGTGGAGCGGGGAGCCCGCCGCATGTTGAATGAACTTGGAGCCGAGCTGGCCGACTCGTTTTGGGAGTACATCGAGAGCTGAAACTCGCTTAGCGGACGCTTGTCTTGCTCCTTTGGTTACTACCTGATCACTCGCCAAGATTTTGCTTGCAAGAATGATAGCCGCTGCTGGAGCCTGTTATGAACAACGAGGCCGGCGCCCCCGAAAGAACAAGCTACGCAACTCAAGGCATCTGCGTGCTCCGCCGGCTCTGACAAAACAAAGGGCCTTCTTGCATCGGCACCGCAAAGTGGAGGGAACATGGGAACAGATCCGTTCAATGCGTGGACTATCTTCCTGACCGAGATGATCGGCCTGAGCGTGGCCACCGAGCGCGTAACCGAGACGGTGAAGCAATGGCTCGGCCCGGTGCTCAGCAGCAATTTGGGACCGGCCCGTTACGCTGCCACCGTTCAAACCATCGCGATTGTCTGCGGCGTTTTAGTTTCAGCCCTCAGCGGGCTCAACCCCATCAACATTCCTAAATACCAGCCCTTCGAGTGGGGAAACTCAGCAGACTGGCTGGCCTGGGTTGTCACCGGCATTCTGGCTTCAGGCGGGTCCGCATTCTGGAACCACCTTCTCGACATACTGCAAGCTGCGAAGACGCAAAAGGAGCGGCTGGTGAATAATGCGGCGGCTGCAGGAGCAGCGTCCGTGATTGCACCTTAGAGCGTGATTCAAGAATGACGGCCGTATTTCGATTGCAGTCGATCAGGGGTTAAAACCCCTTGACTTTCCAGTTATTTGCGGCACGACTGAAGTCGTGCCCTGACACTTTTCCGGATTCCACGAGAGTCTTTCCGCAGCTTGTGAAGGCGCGCCCTAAAAATGAACTGCATGGTAGATGGAGAGACCCGATGGCGGGTGGTTGGGCTTTGTGGCCTCCCACCCATCGAGCAAAAGACGCTCGATGGATGGGGCACCCGAAGTTTGATCCCTTCGAGGGTCGGCAACGACGGCGCGCATTTTCAGAGTGCGGAAACGCGGATTTGAGGCAACGGATTCTTCCGGCCCCGGTCAACTCAATCCATGAGAACTTGAAAGACGCCGGCGCCTGAGTTGGGGTTCCTTTGCCTCCGCTCCGATTGCGCGCCAGCGAATTGTTCTTCGAAAAGGCTGCCTTGTCTCAACTCGAAGAGGGCATGGGCCGCTCGTGAATGACCATCCAATTGATGCCGAACTTGTCGCGGAACTGGCCGAAACGATGCGCGAAAAACGTCTCGCCCATGGGCATAAAGATTTCGCCGCCATCGCTCAGTGCCTTGTAAATGCGTTCGGCCTCGGTATTGCTATCGACTGATAGGGAAAGATAGGCGCTGCGCATCGGCTCAACCTTAGGTCCGTCACTCGCCATCAACAACGTGTCTCCGATCAAGATGCGGGAGTGAACGACTCCCTTTTCCATGCCCGGCGGAACCATCTTTGGATCCGGCATCTGGTCGAATGTCGATATCATCAGAATTTTGCCGCCGAGGTGTTTTTCATAGAAGGCCAGGGCTTCTTTGCACGTGCCTGGGAAGTTCACATAGGTGTTCATTTTCATCGTTTCGATTTTCCTTTCGGGGAAGATTTTGAGTTTGAGACCGGTTTTATTTTGGGAAACCCTTTTTTCTTTCCAATCCCCTTTGCTCCTGGAGTGTCGCCGGGAGAAGTAACGGGAGTATTAAAAGGTGGGATCAGCGGAGTCGGATCGCGCTGTTCCCAGCGGCGAAACGCCTCGGCGAGCACGGTTTCACGGTTCAGCTCCATCTGTGCGATGAACGAATTGGGAGCAGCGGTTGCCTCATGCCGCGCGGCCCAGATGAGCAGGTCAAGCAGCACGGGAGCCAGCGCAATGCCCTTGGCAGTCAGGCGGTAGTAAGTGCTTCGACCGTCCTCTGCCGCCGGCTCGGTGGTCAGGATTCCAGCCTCCTCCAGTTTGCGCAGACGGTCGGCCAGAATGTTGGTCGCAATCCCCTCGCCTGCGCGCTGGAACTCGCGATAGGTCCGGTAACCGCGCACCATCATGTCGCGAATCAGGAGTAACGACCAGCGATCGCCCAGCAATTCGAGCGACACACTGACCGGGCATTCCGAGCGGTGTTCCGGCATTTGCTTCCTGGCCACAGGAAGACCTTATCGATTTTTACTTGCAATTCGCAATTTAAATGTTTTTAGAATACGCAGACCGCGTTAACCCAGAATCCCAAATTCTTGCCCGATTCGGCTCGCCGAATTCATTCGGCATCTCAACCCCAAGGAGATCACGCATGACCGCTATTGAAAACTTCCCGCGCATCTCTCCATTTCTATGGTTCGACTCCAACGCCGAAGAGGCCGTTGATTTCTATCTGAGCGTGTTCAAGAATTCGCGCCGCATCAGCGAGCTCCGCAACACGGGTGGCGCACCGGGACCGAAAGGAGGCATCCTCACCATCGGCTTCGAACTCGAGGGCCAGAAGTTCACCGCACTCAACGGCGGCCCGGATCACAAATTCACGGATGCCATTTCGTTTTTCGTTCGTTGCGATTCGCAGCAGGAGGTGGATGACTACTGGGCGAAGCTCACCGCCGGCGGCTCGGAGATCGCATGCGGATGGCTGAAGGACAAATTTGGCCTGAGCTGGCAGATCATTCCGGCGCGGCTCGCCGAGCTCATCCAGAACCCGAAAGCGATGCGCGCCATGATGGGAATGAAGAAGATCGACCTCGCAGAGTTGGAACGCGCGGCGAAAGATTGAAGGCCGGCAAAGACACGAGGGAGAACGCTGCTGGCATCGGGTGAGTTGTCACATTCTGACCAGCTCGAATGGAACCGTTTCCGCAACTGGCGTATGCTAACGGCAAGGCGGCCCGTCTAGAGCGCCAAAGTGCTTCCCCGTCACGTGATCTCATTGCAAGGTCGGTTGCACCGGTTTTCCCTAAGTGCGCGTCTACTCTAAATACAGGCCGGCTTCCGGCACGAAGGCGGCCCACAGGAGTGCCCAATGCCTGCAGCTCGCCCACTTCCCCAATCCCTGGGGGAACTGCGCACCAGCACCCAGTTCCCCGAAGCTCGCCTGAGAACGCGCACCATCAAAGACGAGATGCGCGGCAACCTGATCGCCCGGCTGCAAGCGAAAGAGACTTTGTTTCCCGGAATCGTCGGCTACGACGACACTGTGGTTCCGCAGATTGTGAATGCGATCCTGTCCAAGCAGAACTTCATCCTGCTGGGACTGCGGGGACAGGCCAAGAGCCGCATTCTGCGCGCGCTGACCGCATTGCTCGACGAACAGCTTCCTTACATCGCGGGTTGCGAGATCCGCGACAATCCCTACAAGCCGCTGTGCAGGCGGTGCCGCGAACTCATTGCGGAGCGCGGCGACGCCACACCCATCGCATACCTGACCCGCGACGAGCGCTACGTTGAAAAGCTGGCCACACCCGACGTTACCGTTGCCGACCTTGTCGGCGATCTCGACCCCATCAAGGCGGCGCGCGGCGGACAGGATCTTTCCAGCGAGCTCACGATGCACTACGGCCTTTTGCCGCGGGCAAACCGCGGCATCTTCGCGATTAACGAACTGCCCGATCTGGCCGGCAAGATCCAGGTGGCGCTCTTCAACATCATGCAGGAAGGCGACGTACAGATTAAAGGCTACCCGGTGCGCCTGGCGCTCGATCTGGCTCTTGTGTTCAGCGCCAACCCCGAGGACTATACCGCCCGCGGCAAAATTGTTACTCCGCTCAAGGACCGCATCGGTTCTGAGATTCGCACTCACTACCCCGAGACCCTGGAAGAGGGAATGGCGATCACCGCACAGGAGGCGTGGGTAGAGCGAAGCGATGCCCATATTGAGGTTCCCCAGTATGTGCGTGAAGTTGTTGAACAGGTCGCCTTCTCGGCGCGCCAGGACAAGAAGGTCGACAAGCGCAGCGGCGTAAGCCAGCGCCTGCCCATCTCCACCATGGAGTTGGTTATCTCCAACGCCGAGCGCCGCGCACTTACCAATTGTGAGACCCTCGCAATTCCCCGCGTAAGAGATCTCTACGCAGCCATGCCTGGAATCACTGGCAAGCTGGAACTGGAATACGAGGGAGAGATGCGGGGGGCCGATACAGTCGTCAATGACCTTATCCGCAACGCCGTCGGCAAAATCTTCGATCGCTACTTTGAAGGCGAGAACACAGAGCAGATTGAACTGTGGTTCAACCTGGGCGGGACGATCAAGCTCGACGACAATCAGCCGGCCGCCGCCGCATATAAGGATCTGAAACAGATTCAAGGGCTCTTTCAGAAGCTGTCGCCGCTGGGAGTCAAGCCGTCCGACAACCCCGCAAGGGTTGTGGCCGGGGCAGAGTTTCTGCTTGAGGGCCTGGTCGCCCATCGCAAGCTGAGCCGAAGTGAAGAACACGGATTTGCCGCGCAGGAAAAGTCGCACCGCAAGTCCGAACGTCAGGATCTGGAGATCGATTACGAGGACTGGGAACGCGCTCGCCGCACGAGAAGTGGCGGCCTGAATTAGAGAGGCGGGCACAGCAGAGGTTCTTCCCCATGAAGCGCATTCACTACACCAAATACAACGGCGATCTGGCTTCTGAAATCGATCTTGAGGACCTGTTGCAGGCGCTCTCCGACTACTTTCTCGATTCCGGATTCCGCGACCCCTACGCTGATTTTCAGGATCTGGATCATAACCTTGGCGACTTGCGCGAGGCGCTACGGCGACTGCTCGAAGAGGGTGGTCTCTTCGACCGGGACATGCAGCGGAAGATCGACGAGCTTTCGGCGCAGGGGATGCTCGACAAACTGATCGACCAGCTCATCCAACGGCTGGAGAGCCAGAATTATATCTCGACTTCATCGCGCAAGAGGCAGCAGACGCGCGCCGCGAAGGCCGATGGCGAGATCGGCGATGTGCAGGGCGAGGTGCGCTTTGAAGTAACCGACAAAAGCCTCGATTTTCTTGGCTTCAAGACGCTGCGCGATCTGCTCGGCTCGCTTGGTAAATCGAGCTACGGGCGCCACGACACGCGACACTGGGCTACCGGAGTTGAATCCGGCGGCGCATCGCAGCGCTACCAATTCGGCGACACTCTGAACCTGGACGCCAATGCCACGCTTGGCTCGGCGATTGCGCGCGAAGGAATCGGGCTGCCTCTCAATCTCGAACACGAAGACCTGCACGTCCACCAATGCGAGTACCAGAGTTCTTGCGCAACTGTCGTGATGCTTGACTGTTCGCACTCCATGATTCTCTACGGCGAGGACCGCTTTACTCCAGCGAAGCGGGTGGCCATGGCGCTCTCGCATCTGATCCGCACGCAGTACCCCGGCGACTCACTTTCCCTGGTTCTGTTTCACGACTCTGCCGAGGAGCTGCCCGTCTCCCATCTCGCGCGCGTCAAGGTGGGGCCCTGGTACACCAACACGCGCGAGGGGTTGCGTGTCGCGCAGCGGGTTCTTGCCCGTCAAAAGAAAGACATGAAACAGATCGTGATGATCACCGACGGCAAGCCCTCGGCGCTTACGCTCGCGGATGGAAGGATCTACAAGAACGCCTACGGCCTCGATCCGCTGGTTGTGAGCGAAACGCTTGAAGAGGTGGCGCGGTGCAAACGGTCCAATGTCATGATCAATACTTTTATGCTGGCTTCTGACCTGGGCCTGGTGCAGTTTGTTCGCAAGGTCTCAGAGATGTGCCGCGGCAAGGCATACTTCACCACTCCGGATACGCTTGGCGAATATCTTCTGATGGATTACATGCAGCACAAGTCGAAGACGATTCACTAGAGAACCCAATCGCGGTGTGTGCCCGCGCCGCTATTGGTAAGCCCCTGCCTTCTTGAAGTCGCCACCTTTGACGATGGAAAAAGCACCCGCGTCGACGTGCCGTTTGAATGCTTCGCTCACCTGCTCCGGCGTGAGTGCCGCAACCGCAGCTTCCAGTTGCGCATCCCATAGCAGCGTGCGGCCCCAGCGCTCGCGGTTGTTTAGCAGGCCCGCGATGGAGGCCTCTTCCGCGCGCGATACCGAGCGTTGATCGAGCCACGTCTTCTTGGCCTTCGCGACTTCGTCGGCGGTAAAGCCGTCTTTGAGCGCGTGAGCCAGTTCATCGTTGAAGTCGGCTTCCACCTTGGGCATATTCTGGGGCGCTGCAATGGCCGACCCGGAGAATGAAGCTCCATCGTCCTTTGTGGGCACCGAAAATCCGCCATAGGCCCCATAGCTCAGCCCATCCTTGACGCGAATGCGCTGGAAGAGCCGCGAGTTCGGAGAGCCGCCAAACACCATTCCGGCAATGGTAATCGCCGCATAGTCAGGATCGGTGTCGCTCATCTTCATCGGCATCTGCGCAAGGAAGAGCGCATTCTGTTTATCCGGCGTTTCAATCTTGTCGTTTACGGCAGCAATCGATTCAAAGGGATCGGGAATCCGTTCGTAGCGGCTCGCGCTCTTCCAATCACCGAACAGTTCGGTGACGAGTTTCTTCATCTGCTCGGGATCGAACTGTCCGCTGATGACAATCTGCCCTTCGCCCGCGCCGTAAAACTGCTTGTAGAATTGGCGCACATCGTCAAGCGTGAGTTTCTTCAGGTCCTCGATCTCTTCGTCGATTGTTGAGACGTAGCGCACGTCGCCGCGCGTGTAGCGGCCATTGAAGTGCCGGTTCATGTCAAGCGAAGCCAGGCGATTCGGTTCGGACTTTCCGGCCTCGGCGCCGGCGATGCGCTGCTGGCGAACCTCTTCGAATTCAGCCGCGGGAAAAGACGGCTCGCGCAAAAGCTCCCTGGCAAAGCGCAGCGTGTCGGCAAGGTTCGCGTCGAGCGTGCGGATGTTGGCGGAGGCAGAATCGACACTGCCGGAGACATTGATCTGTGCCTTCAGCCGGTCGGTCTCGTCCTGAATCTGCTGACGATTTTTGGCAGTTGTCCCGCGCATCAAAAGCGCCCCGGCCATGGAACCCGCGGCAGATTTTCCGAACAGCGACTTCTCATCGCCGAAGCGAATGTTTATTTGCGCCGCTACCGTACCGCCGCGGGTTCTCTTGGGGAACATCACCAACTTGAGGCCATTGGGAAGCGTCGTGCGAACCACACGCGCTTCAATGTTCTGCGGTGTGGGGTCGAAGACTTCGCCCTGTTGTACGGGTGCGCCGCCCTTGTAGTCCTTGAAACGCACCGCGGGGTCCGGCGTGGCTGGAATTTCGGCGCGGTCGGGGGTAGCAGTCGGAATGAACTCGCCCACGGTGCGATTCGACGATTTCAGGTAAGCCTTTGCCACCCGCACCACGTCGGCCGGCGTGACTTTGCTTACTTCGTCGCGGTCCAGAAAGAAAGAGCGCCAGTCCCCGTTGCCCGCGTATCCGCCCAGCATTAACGCAACGGTTTGGGAATTGGTCATCGCGAGTTCGATGTTTTTCAGAATGCGCGCCTTGGCTCGATCCACCTCTTCTTGAGTGGGCGGATCGTTGGCAAAGCCCTCTACAGTCTTGAGCAGAATCTGCTCGGCTTCGTCGATGGATTGATCCGGCTTGAGCTGCGCAAAGGCCTGCGCAACTCCCGGATCGTGATCGGCCTCGGCATCCATGTTGGCAGCCACGGCTTTTTGAGTATCGACGAGTTGCTTGTAGAGGCGGCCCGTTTGCGGCGCTCCCAAAACCTGGGCCATCACTTCCAGAGGCGCCATGTCGGGATGGAAGCCGGCGGGAATGTGATAGACGACCATGATTGCCTGGATATTTCCCACCCGGCGCAGCATGACGGAGCGCTCGCCTTCCTGAGTCGGCTCCACGGTGTACGGCTGGGTGAGTACGCGCTGCGGCCTGGGGATGGCCCCAAAGGTTTCAGCCACCATTGCCAGAGCCTTCGATTCGTCGAACTGTCCGGCGATGATCAGATCGGCGTCGTCGGGTTGGTAGTACTTCTGGTAGAACGCTGCCAGGTTTGCGATGGGCACTCTTTCCACATCCGTGCGGTTGCCGATCACCGACTTACCGTAGTTATGGAAGTTAAAGGCCGCCGCCATCACACGTTCGTTCAGAACATTGATCGGGCTGTTTTCGCCAGACTCCATTTCGTTGCGAACCACGGTCATTTCGGAATCCAGATCCTTCTTGAGCATCGTCATGTTGACCATGCGGTCGGCCTCAAGGCCCAGCGCCCAACGCAGATTTTCGTCGCTGGCGTTGAACGTCTCGAAATACACGGTCTGGTCAGTGGACGTCTGGCCGTTGAAGTTGCCGCCAGCGCGGTTGGTCAGGTCCTTGAAGATTTCCGTGCCCGACTTGGTGCTCTTGAAGGTCATGTGTTCCAACAGGTGCGCCATTCCCGTTTCGCCATAGCCCTCGTTCCGCGAGCCGACGAGGTAGACAACATTCACGGTGATCTTCGGTTTGGAATTGTCGGGGAAAAGCAACACATGCAGACCGTTCGGGAAGGCATATTCCGTGACTCCTTCAATGGAGGTCACCTTCTGAACGCCTTGCGGCAAGGTTTGGGCCAGGGTCGCGGCAGACAGCATAAGAGTCGCGAAAAAGGTCACGGTGAATGTTTTGAGGCGCATGTTTGTCCATCCTTATTGATTCCGGGGCAATTATAAACTGGCGAGATTGAGGGATTGTCCTCAAACCCCGACTCCTCTGCTATGCTGGATGGTTTACCCGAGCGAGGAGAAAGCCATGCCGGAGCATAGAGCACGAAAGCATCACCAGGACCGGGTGGCGGAGACACTGCGACTGGAGATCGGCGCCATGATCGAGGGCGAACTTTCCGACCCGCGCATCGATTTCTGTTATGTCACTGAAGTGGCGCTCAATCCAGGCGGAAAGTCGGCGCGGGTCTACGTGGCAGTAGACAGTTCCGTGAAGGACATTACCAAAGCCGAGGAAAACACGATAGCCGGCCTGGAAGCGGCCAAGGGCTACATCCGCTACGAGTTGAAGGAGCGCATGGGTGTTCGTCACGTACCGGAGCTGAGCTTTCTGGCCGACCGCTCGGGCCGGTTCCAGGCTCGCATCGACGAGTTGATGGACCGCACGCGCAAGCGGCAGAAAGCGCAGGCGGAGCAGAAGGCGGTTGCGGACCGGGAAGCTCCCGTCGAGTAGCAGCGCACAGGGGCGGCCGGCTCGGCTACGTGCCGGGATGCATTTTGGCGGGGCCGCAGTCTCGCGTGCTCGATGAGGTTCTGACTGATTTGCAGGCCGTCGCGGCAGTTTTCTTCCGGGAACTGCCCGAAGGAATGATTGAGATTTCGCGCAAATCTGTTAGCCTTGTCCCTGTTGAAACTTGAGCACCGTCTTCGCGTTTCATTCCAGTGCGCAAAGGTGTGCGGCCAGTCCGGCTTCCTCCAGCCGGTCTGAGCAAAGCCGAAAACGTCTTATCTAGGCAAAACAGGCTATCGCACGCCGTTGGAGAATTGCTGAAAGTGGAAACTACCTTGGAACCACCTGTCCCGGATTTGCCCGATAAGCCTCGTAAGCGGCTGCCAACCTGGGCCACCGTCCGCGAAGTGGCCGTTTTTCTTATCTTTACTGTCTTCTTTCTGGCTTTACGGACTCACCCCCCTGCTGGGCGGCGATGGATTGGGACTGGTAGGCGCCGACGAGCCTCGCTACGCGCAGATCGCGCACGAGATGCTGGTCCGGTTCGACTCCGCCGATACCCTGAAGGGCCGCCTGAGCGCCTGCGTCACTCCTTATCTCTATGGCCATCCCTGGCTGGAGAAGCCCGCGCTCTACTATTGGCGGGCGATGTTTCTGTTTCAGGATTTCGGGGTTCACGACTGGAGCGCGCGGCTGCCTTCCACCACCTTTGCCTTCATCATGATCGGCCTCATCTACCTGCACATGCGACGATTCCGTCCTGGCGGGCACCTGGACGCGGCCTTGATCACTGTGGCCTGCGTGGGCATTATCGGCTTCTCCCGCGGCGCATCCACCGACATGCAGATGGCGGCGCCTCTCGCCATCGGACTGCTGGGCTGGTACGCCTGGTACGAGACCGGCTCAAAGTTCTGGCTCTACGACATTTACTTCTTCACCGGCCTGGCCACGCTGGCCAAGGGGCCGGTAGCGCCGTTCCTGGCCGCTCTGATTATTGCCGCCTTTGCCTTTCTGCGCCGCGAGTGGGCCATCATTCGCCGCTCGTTCTGGTGGCCGGGGATGGTGCTCTACTTCGCCATGGTGCTGCCCTGGTTCATCGCCGTGCAGCACCAGAATCCCACCTTCTTCCGTGAGTTCTTCCTGGAGCACAACCTGGAGCGGTTCGCTACCGATCGGTACGAGCACTGCACAGCCATTCTGGTATTACCTGGTGGTGGTGGTGCTGGCGATGATGCCGTGGACGGTGGTTGCCGTGCGCGCGCTCGTCGACGGCATGCTGACCTCGGTAGCGGAGTGGCGTCTGCGCCATTCCCGCAGCGCGATCCCATGTGTCAGCCGCCCCGGCGACGCCTTTCCGGAGTTCCTTGTGCTTTGGGCGCTCATTCCGATCGTCTTTTTCTCGTTTTCGCAGTCCAAGCTGCCGGGCTACATTCTGCCCTCTATTCCGCCAATCGCCATTCTCACTGGCGACTTCCTGTTCCGCCGCCGGCAGTCGGGATTGCACCGCTGGATTCTCCTGGGCCACGCCTTGGTTTGCGGCGTGATGACCATGGCCGCGCTGCTGCTGCCGTGGTTCGTGGCTCATGGCGCTCAGATGCCGCCCGCGCACGCGCTGGTAGCGGCCTTGCTGGCCGCTTCCGGCGCGGCACTGCTGATATCTGATTGTGACAAAAGGCTTCGGCATAGCGCGGCTCCGGCTGGTTACCTCCGCTGTGCTCGTGGTGCTGGTTCTTTTTCTCTATGGCGTGGGCCCGTTCTTCGGCATTCCCGAGGTTAGTGCCACCAAGCGCGTGATTCAACTCCTGGACCATTCCTATTCCGCGCGCCCGCTCGAGGAAAAACTGGCTGCGATCGCTCCTGAAAGCGAGACGGTCGCGGTTTTTCGAGTGCGCCGCGACACCGAGTATGGGCTCTCGTTCTATCGCAATCGCGAGGTGGTGAACTACGAGCAGAGCGGCGTACCGGAGGAGCAGCACCTGCTGGTGGCGCGTGTCACGGGCAAGGGCGGCGTAGACCTGCATACACCGGCCGCCCTTGAGGAGTATCTTGAAGGCCGTCACTATGAAGAGGTCTTCAGTTGGCCGGAACAAGGGCTGGAAGTCTACCTGGTCGGCGCACGATGAACTGGATAAGGCAAGGCTTGAGTTGCAGTTGGCGGCGACTCGTGTCAAAGTGTCCGGAAGGGTATTGCAGCATCCAGTGCGGTAGTGGAACCGGCGGCGTCACTGCCTGACCGGTTTTTAGCCTCATCCGGGAAGGATCGGCCCGTTAGCCAGGGGAGCGGCATGGCATTGAGCACTTCCACCGAGATTCTCGACTTGCGCCATTTTTCGGCGCCGATGCTTCGCTCGGTGCTCGAGGCGGAAGGAGAACTCTGGAAGCAGCGCCTGCACTGGGATTATCGGGCTTCGGCGCGGTTGCTGATGCAATACCTGGATAACCGCATGTTGCCTGGCTACGCGGCGGTGGATGGCGGACAGGTAACGGGCTACGTTTTCTGCGTTTACGAAGAGACCAAGGCGGTAATCGGGGACGTGTTTGCGATGTCTGCCGACCGGGCTGCGGCACGAGCGATTGAAGAAACGCTGCTGAGGCACCTGCTGGAGTTGCTTGTGAACTCGCCGCAGGTCGACCGCATTGAATCGCAACTGCTGGTGCACCCTTCAGGCACTCACGCGGCGGCGTTTCGCGAGGCCGGATTCCAGATCTTCGTGCGGCAGTTCATGGTCCAACCTCTCAAGAGCCTGTGGAGCGCACCGCAAATCAACCTCTCAGCGGACCTGGATTTGCGGCCCTGGCGCGACGAGGATCTGACGCCGGCAGCGCGGCTGATCTGCGACGCCTATCGCGACCATCCAGACAGCATGATCAATGACCAATACCGCTCGGTCCACGGTTCCCTGCGGTTTCTCAACAACATCGTGCGCTACTCCGGCTGCGGTGCATTTTCCGGGCCGGTGTCGCACGTGATTGTCCATCGCGCCACTCGCGAATTCGTCGGACTGGTGCTGGGCTCGCGAGTAAGCCCGGAGAGCGGGCACATCACGCAGGTGTGCGTCCACCCAGCGTACCGGCGGCGCGGGATGGCGCGAATGCTGCTTTCAGTCGCTGCGTTCCAATTTTTGCGCCAGGGCGCCAGGGAAATCTCCCTCACCGTGACCCAGGCCAATCAACAGGCCATCGAGCTTTACATGGCCGAAGGTTATACCTGCGAACACACATTCGACGCCGCGGTGTGGCTCCGGGATGAGATTGCTTAGGCGGAGGCTCTCGGCTTCTAACCTTTAGATTTCACTTTGACGGGTTTCAGCAGGCCTTTCGGGGCTTCGCGGCAGGCACAGTGTTTCTGGTGTTCCCTGTGCCACTGGATACTCTGCTCCAGCGTGGCCTTCGGCGGCATCTTGTTTTGTTCGTGCCAGATCTTGTTCATGAGAATCCTGCCCGAAGAGCCTATCGCGCGATGAGGAACATGACCCAACTGATAACAATCGCGGAGCTGACGAAGAGCGTGAAGCAATAGATTCCGTAGCGGAACATACGCCGCGGGGTTTCGCGCTGGGTAATGCCGAAGACCGTCGAGGCAAAGAGCGCAAACAGCAGCACAGCCGTGAAGTGGGAGACGCCGATCACTCGGACTTCCTCCCGGTGCGCAGATTGTGCGCGTCGACGGCGGCGATCACATTCAGGAGGCCGGCGACGACAATGAACTTGGTGCCATAGTCGGCGGTGGTCACCATGCACCTGGTCCGCACCCAGGCCAAGGACGCGGCTCAGAAAAAAGAGCAGGCCGTTGCCCAAATCGCCGACTAACCCAAGCATGTCCAGAATGTCCTGGGCGCCGGTGTAGATCTTGCCCTTCATGGCCAGGCCGAGCGCAAACATGCCGATGATCGACGCGGCCAGCAACGCTCCGCGGCCCCACTTGCGCAGCAGGAAATGCCCTCCACCGGGCACGAGCCAGCCGAGCGATGAGAGGGAGATAGACGAAGCCTTGTTGAGAACTCTGTCCAGCGGTGGTCTTGGTTGCAGCGGTTGCCATTCCTTTTTGACTATAAAGCATGAGGGCGGGGTTAAGCGCGCATTGAACGGTGAACGGTGCGAACAAGTTAACGCTCCGCAGCGGTTCCGTGTCCGCTCTGCCCTGACTGTCCCTGGTTCCCTGTTCCCTAAATTCTCACCAGTTCGCGTTGCATCTTCCCTGTCACCCAGGCTTTACCGGGGGCGGTGAGCATGTCGATTTCGCTGCGCACTCCGAACTCCGCGAGGTAAATGCCCGGCTCTACGGAGAAGCAGGTGTTGGGCAGCAGGCGGCGCTCGTCGTGGGTTTCGAGGTTGTCGAGGTGGGCGCCGGGGCCGTGAATCTCGTTGGCGATGTTGTGGCCGGTTCGGTGGGTGAAGAAATCGGCGAATCCGGCGGTGCGGATTACATTGCGAGCGGCATCGTCGGCTTCGAATCCGCGGATGGAACGATTTGCAGCGAAGGCCTGCTCGACGGAGGAGATGGCGGCATCGCGGGCGCTGCGGACGGTCTCGAAGACGAGTTGCTCTTTTGTGCTCGGCTCGCGACCGACTACGCCGGTCCAGGTGATGTCGTAGTAGACGGAATCGGGCGAGTCGACGCGGCCCCAGATGTCAATCAGCAGGAAGTCGTCCTCGCGGATGGCCGCGGTGTGTTCCGCTGTAGGCTCATAGTGGGAGTCGGAACAGTTGGCGTTGACGCTGACGTTGGGGCCATTCTCCCAGACGAGGCCTTCGCGGCGCATGGCCTCACTCAGCCACTCGACGTGTTCGAATTCGGTGTAGGGAGCGGGGCTACCTTGTGAGGGGCGGAGGCGTCGGGCGATCTGCTGCCAGCCTTCGGCAAGAATGGCGTCGATCGCCTGCTGGGCTACGGTATGGGTTGCGATTTGCTCGGCAGAGAGAACTGCCTCGAACTGGCTAACAAGGTCGGCGGAGCTTTCGATCTGCTTGCCGAGCGAGCGGAGAAATTCTACTGTGCCGGCATCGACCATCGAGACATACATGATGTCGTTATTCGGCGAGTACTGCATGGCGATGCGGGTTGCGCCGTTCAGCATTCCGGCAAGGCCGGCATGCAATTCCTGCCAGCTTGAGTAGAGGGCCCTTGCGCCGGGAAGGAGGTCGAGGCGGGTCTGTTCGATGCGATGAACCAGTTTGCGGGGCAAGCCAGTGGCGGGGATGTAGTAGTACCAGCGACGGGTGATGTGGGCCTTGGTGTCGAGGCCGAGGATGTGGGCGGCAATGGGGTCGCGATGGTGGTGGTCGTAAAAAAGCCAGCCTTCGAGGGAGGCGTCGCGGAGGGCGGCCTGGATGGAATCTAGGTTCATACCGGAAATGATACGCGCGGCCGCCCTGCTTCGCGGCGCGCCTGGCGAGACGGAAGAAATTCCGTATGGCGATTGAAGCGACGGACAGACCGTCTAGCGCGAAGCTGAAACCGGCCACCGCGGTCTTTGGCGTCCGCGGTCCATTATTTCTGCATGGTGAGGACGACTCTGAACCGTGCTTTGCCGCCCATCATGCGGGCAAAGGCTTCCTCGGCTTGCTCAAGCGGGTAGGTCTCGATCATAGGCTTGACGCCGGAGAGGACGCTGAATTTGAGTGTGTCTTCGGAGTCCATGCCGGTGCCCGAGGGCCAGCCAGCGACGGTGCGGCGGCCGAGGAGCAGCGGGAAGGGCGAAACCACAATCGGCCCGTCCTCGGGCGCGCCCACGACAATGAGTTTGCCGGCAAGCGCGAGGCCATCCATGGCCCATTCAAGGGCCTTGGCGCTGGTGAGCGTGGAAAGAATGACATTTGCGCCGCCGATTTTCTTGAGTTCTTCGGCGGGGTTCTGGGTGGTGCTGTCGATGTAGATGTGCGCGCCGAGCTGCTTTGCGAGCGGAGCCTTGTCCTGGCCGCGCGCGATGGCGACGGTGCGGTATCCGCTTTTGGCCGCGAATTGGACGGCGAGATGGCCGAGGCCGCCTATGCCCAGGATGGCGACGGTGTCGCCGGCGCGGGCACCGCTGTTGCGCAGGGCGTTGAAGGTGGTGATGCCCGCGCAAAGGAGTGGGGCGGCATCGACGTCGGCGAGGTCGTCGGGAATGAGCGCGAGGGCATTGGCGGGAGCGATCACATAGTCGGCATAGCCGCCGTCGAAGCTGATGCCGGAGATGAGCTGGTTTTCGCAGAGTATGAAGTCGCCGCGGCGGCAGGGCGGGCAGTAGTTGCAGTGGCCGCCGTGCCAACCCAGGCCCACACGCTGTCCGGGCTTGAAGAGCGGCACGTCGGAGGCCACAGCATCGAGAACTCCCGCGGCCTCATGGCCGGGAACACGCGGGAATTGGATGCCGGGCCAGAGCCCTAATTTGGTGAGCGAATCGCTGTGGCAAACGCCGCATGCCTGGACGCGGATGCGGACCTGGCCGGGGCCCGGCTCGGGAAACTGTTTTTGAACCAACTGAAAGGCTCCGCCGGCTGCGGAGACCTGCATGGATCGGCCAGTGACTGTGGGCATGGGGAAGTTTGCTCCTGTGGGGTGAGGCGTTCTACTGCGGGTTTGGATGTGGCTGGCAAGAGGAAGTCGCAGAACTCTCTTGAAAGTTCGGTGAACGGACGGCCCGTATACTAAGAGACGGCATGAGCACGTTTTTATCAGTAGATGAACAGATGGACCTGCTTGAGAAGGGCGCGGCGGAGATTATCCGCGTGAGCGACCTGAGGGAGCGGCTTGAAGAGAGCCGCAAGACGGGGCGGCCTTTGCGCGTGAAGGCGGGGTTCGATCCGACTGCGCCGGACCTGCATTTGGGACACACGGTGCTGATGCGGAAGCTGCGGCATTTTCAGCAACTGGGGCATACGGTGATTTTTCTCATCGGCGATTTTACTTCGCTGATCGGCGACCCCAGCGGGCGGAATGTGACGCGCAAGCTGCTGACGCGGGAGCAGATTGACGAAAATGCGGAGACGTATAAGGAGCAGGTCTTCAAAATTCTCGATGAGGCTGCGACGGAGGTCCGCTACAACTCAGAGTGGCTGGGCAAGCTGGGCTACGAGGGCACCATCCGGCTGGCTGCGCACTTTACGGTCTCGCAGATGCTGGAGCGCGACGAATTCAGCAAACGTTACCAGGCGGAACAGCCCATTGGATTGCACGAACTGCTCTACCCGTTGATGCAGGGTTACGACTCGGTGGCCCTGGAGTGCGACGTTGAACTGGGCGGCACAGACCAGAAGTTCAACCTGCTGGCCGGCCGCGAGTTGCAACGCCAATATGGGCAGAAGCCGCAGATCGTGTTGATGACGCCGATTCTGGAGGGGCTGGATGGCGTGCAGAAGATGTCGAAATCGCTGGGGAATGCGATCGGGATCAACGAGCCTCCGGCGGAGATGTACGGCAAGTTGATGAGCATTTCGGATGAGCTGATGTGGAAGTACTGGGTGTTTTTGACGGACCTGCGGCAGAGCGAGGTGGATGCTCTCGATGCAGATGTGAAGGCCGGCAAGGTTCATCCGATGGAGGCGAAAAAGCGGCTGGCGCGGACGATTACGGCGGGATTCCATGGAGATGCCGCGGCGGTTAGTGCCGATGAGAACTGGGCGCGGATGTTCCAGCAGAAGGATACGGCGGAGGATCTGGAAGAGGTGGCGGTGGCTTACGCCGATGTGGCGGGGCCGGAGGGGACGAAGCAGATTCGGCTGCCGAAGCTGCTGGTGCTGATGGGGCTGACGGCGAGCGGCGCGGAGGCGAACCGCAAGATCGCGGAGAAGGCTGTGAAGCTGGATGGGGAGGTGGCGGAGGGCGTGCTGATTCCTGTGGCGACCCTGCCGGCACGGCTTGTGGTGCGGCTCGGGAAGCGGGCCAAGGTGGCGGTGATTGCGTAAATTGGCGTTTTTGGATTAGCCAAATGGCGTATACTTGGAATGGAGGCCAATTATGGCTACCCATTCTGTGGCGGAATTGCTGGGCGGCAAGGTGGTTCTCGGGAGACTGGCGAACCGGGGCGGCGTGTTGGCGGAGCTGGTGCGCGAAGGGCTACCGGTGAAGGCGCTGCTGCTGCTGGCCGAGCGGCTCGATATGCGCCAAGCGGAGATCTCAGATAAAATTGGCATTCCTAAACGCACGCTTACACGTCGGCTGACAGAGCACTCGCGGCTGACGGCGGCGGAGAGCGACCGGGCTGTCCGGCTGGCGCAGGTCTACTCGAACGCGGCGGAGACGTTGGGCACCGGTGAGAAGGCTACTGCGTGGCTGAAGACGCCGAATCGCGCGCTTCGCGGGGGGCGGCCACTGGACCAGTTGGACACGGATCCGGGCGTACGCGAGGTTGAGGACGTGCTGGGGCGGATCGCCTACGGCGTTTATAGCTAATGCGAATCTGGCGAATCTGCCGGGCGCGGTTCGCGGACGAGGCGTTCAGCGGGCTGGGGGCGCGGAGGTTCGGCGGGCGGTGGAACTCACCAGGAGTGCCGATGGTCTATGCGTCATCGTCGCTGGCGCTGGCCGCGATGGAGCTGTTCGTGCACCTGGAGCCGAATCTGCAGCCAGACGACCTCGTGTCGATTGCGGCCGGGCTGCCTGAGGGCGAACCGGCCCGGCGGCTGGGCGTTGACGAGTTGCCGGCTAAGTGGTGGTCGGACGACTTCGAGCCTCTACGGGCAATCGGGGACAGGTGGATTGGCGAGAAAAGCTCGCTGGCCATGGAGGTTCCTTCGGCGGCGCTGCGGATGGAGTGGAATGTGCTGGTGAATCCGCTGCATCGGGGAGTGGGGGCGATCCGGGTGGAGAAGCCGTGGGCGTTCCGATTCGATGCGCGGATGTTTCGGTGAGGCGAAGTTAGCGCAGGCGCCATCCTGATTCCCAAATTCTGGACCTGGGCAGCCAGCAGATTCTTCGACTCCGTTCGCTACGTTCAATCAGGCGGACAGACAATGTTCAATGCAGACTCGAGAGACAGGACGCTACGAGTCTGGCTCCATGTCGGGTTCGGTCCAGAGCATGATGGACTGGGGCAGGGTGATATAGAGTGCAAAGCAGATTACGATGAGCCCGTATAGGACCTGATCCATATGCAGGGACAGGTGGTTCATCCACTCTGGTTTTGAGATCAGCCACAATGCAGGGAGCCACAAGGCAGCCAGCGCGAGGCCGATGCCCTGGTAGGCAAGATAATGGGCGCGGTCGCGATCGCGGAGTTCGCGCTCGTCGTTGCGATATTCCGAATCGTCGGGCGGCAGGCGATAGAGGCCAAAGATTAGCTGCAACTGGGTGGGCATTGCGTCGGCATTGCGCGGGCGCTTGCCGTTGAATTGCTTGACAAGTCCCCGAGAGTAGTGACCGCCGAGAAAGAGCCAACAGGCGAAGAGCGAGGCCCATAGCAACCACAAGCCGGAAGAACGCCAGCGGTCTATCCACCATCCGCATAAGCCCAGCGCGGACAGGACCGCGTAGATCAGCAACACCAGCGAGCGGCGACGACTGCGCGAGGCCAGGTTTATGTGTTTGCCCATCAGGACCAGTTCGGCTCTCATTTGGGTTCCTCCTTGCTTGTCTCGGGGCTTTGCGCGGCGGCGTTTTTGCCCGTTCCGTATACTTGCTCGCTCAGGGGTTTGAAGGGCTGCGTGGAAAAGATCGCTTCGACGGGCAGGACGAAATATTCCGCGATCTGGAAGGCGAGTTTCAGGCTGGGCCCGTAGTTGCCGCGCTCCAGGAATCCGATGGTTTGGTAGTTGACTCCGACGGCGTCGGCGAGCTCCTGGCGGCTGATGCCGCGGTCGGCGCGAAGAACTCCGATGCGGTTAAAGAGGCCGCTTTCGCCGGGTGCTGTCGGGAGTGATCCGTTTTCCTGCACAACCGTATATTGTGTTAACGCAATAGATTTGTCAAGATAGAAAACGGGGGTGACCGTTTAAGAGTCCAGGTTTGGGATTTTACCGTCGCCCTGGACGGAGGTGATTTAATCGGATGTGGATTGCGTTCTGCTCTGCCTGAACGGCGGAGAAGCACTGCGAGCGAGATGAGGGCGAATGAATACGCGGCGAAATGTTTTGAAGGCTTTGGCCGCTTCTGTTGGGGCGACGGCTGTAGACCTGAGCGGACTTGAGGCCTTTGCGCGCGAAGTTGGCCAGAGCGAAGAGAGGCCGAACATCGTGTGCATTGTGGGCGAGGGTTTGCGCGCGGACGAGTTTTCGTCGGCGGGGAACAGGATTCTGCATACGCCGAACATGGATCGGATTGGCGCGGAGGGATGCACGTTCCGCAATGGGTTCGTGGTGAACGCCTTGTGCCTGCCCTCGCGTGCAACGATGCTGACGGGGCTTTATTCGCATACCACCGGCGCGGTTTCGAACATTGAGGGCAAGGTGCCGGTGCGCTTTCCGCTGGTGAGCGACATGCTCAAGGAGGCGGGATACGAGACTGCGTTTCTAGGCAAGTCGCATATTGAGGGCGCGCTGATGGACCACGATTGGGACTATTACTTCGGCTTTGTGGGGCAGGCGGATTATTACCGGCCGAGGATCACCGAGGGGGTGCGTGGAAAGTATGGGCCGGAGACGCTTTACGAGGGCGAGTATGTCGATACGCTGCTGACGCGCAAGGCCGTCGAGTGGCTGAAGCAGAAACGGGAGAAGCCGTTCTGCATGTTCCTGTGGTTCTATGCGCCGCACGCGCCGTTTTATCGTCCGAAGGATTTGGTGAACGATTTTAACGGGGTGGCGATTCCAAAGCCGGCGACGTTTGATGAGGACCAGACGGGCTATGCGGGGAAGCCGCGCGCGGTGGCGGATGCGGACGACAAGATCGGATGGTCGGAGGTATTCACGGACGATCCGCGCTCGCTTGAGGAGTTGGTGAAGGACCACTATGCGGGAGTGGAAGATAACGATCGCAATGTGGTCGCGGTGATCGACTCGCTGGAGCGGCAGAAGCTGTGGGATCGCACGGCGGTGGTGCTGAGTTCGGACCATGGATTTCTGCTTGGCGAGCATCACCTCTACGACAAGCGCGTGATGTACGAGCCTTCAATCCGCGTGCCGATGCTGGTGCGCTGTCCGGGGCGGGTGCGCGGGGGAAGCACCTCAGACGAGATGGTTCTGAATCTTGACATGGCGCCGACACTGCTTGATATTGCCGGACTTGCGGCTCCGACGGAGATGCAGGGCAAGAGCGTGTTGCCGCTGGCCGAAGGAAAGCCCGGAGTTGAGTGGCGGCAGGATTGGCTCTACGAGTACTACGAGTATCCGGGGTTTGAAAATGTGCGGCCGTGCAGGGGCGTGCGCACGAAGCGGTACAAGCTGATTGATTTCTTTCTGGAGCCGCAGGAGTTTGAACTCTACGATCTCGAAAAGGATCCGGATGAGAAGGATAATCTCTACGGCAAGGCGGGATACGAGCAGTTGACGGCGGATCTTGAAGGAGCGGCTGGCGGCTCTTCGCAAAGAGACGGGCGATAACTTCGTCTATAAGCCGACTGGGTTGCCGCTGCATCCGGGCATGCAGGTGCTGTCGCAGCCGCGCGCGCAGGGGCAGAAGAACTGAGGATTCCGCAGGGCTGGGCGATTGGGCGTTTGGGGGCCGATTTTGCCGGGCTGTCAGGCTTCGAAATCCAGCTCGACCGGATCGATGAGCGGCACCAGCCACTGGAGCAGCGCCATGTGCGCGGGGTGGGTGGAGTAGGCGTCGCACGCGGTTTTGCTCGAGAATTTCATCATTCCCGCGAAAGTGTAACCCTGCCCGCGCGGAGAGAGGTTGGCGCCCACGTGCGCCTCCATCAGTCCGGGAATAACGCCGCGAAAGGCGAGGATCTCGTTTTCGGCGCGGGCCTGGTCGGCCAGCGTTGCTTCAGGCTTCCAGCGAAATCCGAAGATATGAATAAACATTGTGGTCTCCCTGCGGGCATGGATGCGTGGTTAGAATAACCGGTCGTGCAAGGCGCCGGCGGGTTGATTGCGGCCGATTCTTCAAAAACAAGTCGTCGTAGGGGCGACGGGCTGGCTTATCATGGGAGCGCGAAAGTGATAGGGAGGGGGACTCCATTGGACGAATTGAACGGAAACCTGCACGTGTACCGCTTGAAAAGTTGGCAAAGGCGGCTTTATCTTCTTCTCGCCCTTTTTCTTGGGGGATTTGGGACCGTCATGGCCTATTACCTCACGACTGCTTCAAACACAATCAGGGTCGACATAGCGGCCTTGCTGATGCTTCTTTTAATGGTTGGCGTGGGTATTTTTGTAGCGACTTTCGCGGTGCGCTCGCGGATTGTGATTGATGGATCGCACATCGCTGTGCGTGGCACATTTCGCGAGAGGTCAGTGGATCTGAGCGAGATTGAGGGTTTTCGCACCATCTACGATCGGAATGGAAATTTTCGGAGGCTCTCCCTGAAAGGCGGCGGGCGGGGGATTTCCATTCTGAGGATGCTCGACCACGACGAAGTACGCGCATGGTGCGACCAACTCACCGACCTGGACGAACAGGACCGGAAGGCTGTGCTTGAAGAAATCTCAGAGCAGCAGGAGCTTGGGGCAACGCCTGCGGAGCGGCTGGACGCGTTAAAGCAAGCCAAGCGTTGGAATATCCGTCTGTCGTCAATTGCTGTTGTCGCCGCTGCGCCCTTTTTCTTTGTGGATGCTTCCATCCTTGTTGCTCCAGCCCGTCTTGTTCTGGCGGTGATTCTTGCGCTTACTCCGGCGGCGGTGCTTTACCTGTTGCGACGCGAGCCGCTGCTTTACGGGCTTTTCACGGGCAGGGGCGATCCGCGCGCGAACCTCAGCATTGCATTCATTGCGGCTGGAGCGGGGTTGTTGAAATGGGGCATGTCTTTCAACTTCCTCCTATTCAAGCCCCTCTGGGTGGTGATCGTAACGGTGGCTGTGGTTTTCACGATTCTCTATTGGACATTCGGCGGCAAGAATCTGCGCAACCTGTTGAACGCGGGTTTGGTGGTGATGTGCGCAAGCATCTACGCATCGGGCCTTGCGATGGTGGGCGACACACTTGCGGATAAAGCGCGGCCAGTACGATACGAGGTTTCGGTTTTTAACACGCACCAATCCATGAGTAGATCCACGACTTATTATTATGTCGACGTGGGCCCGTGGGGGCCTTTTGCCGGCAACGTCGACTTGAGCGTGACGAAGAGCGAGTATGGGTACGCCGCGGCGGGGCATATTGTCTGCGTCGACCTTCATCCGGGGTTTCTGCAGGCACCCTGGTATGAGCTCACTTCATGTAACTCGGAGTCGGTTGCAGGACCTCCGCGGTAGTCGCCGGCCGACTGAACCGCACTACTCGCGCAGCGCAAACTTCCGTGCGGATTCGAGCAGCTTGGCGACTGACTCCTTCGAGCAGGACTCGGTGTAGATGCGCATCAGCGGCTCGGTGCCGCTGGCGCGTAGCAGAATCCAGGTTTCGGCGGCGTTGTGTTTGGTTTTGGCTTCGGGGTTGTCGAGGTAGAACTTGACGCCGTCGAGGTTTTCCTGGCGGAGGATGGGCATTCCGGCGAGGACCGGGTCGCCTATTTTGAGAGCGCGGGCGCGGGCGATGGCGGCGTTCTTGATGTCGTCGGGGATGTGCAGGTCGATGCGGCCGTACTGGTGTTCGCCGTATTCGGCCTGGAGATCGGCGACAAGTTGGCCCATGGTCTTGCCTTCTTCGGCCATTACGTTGGCGAGCAGCAGAGCGTTCAGCAGGCCGTCGCGTTCGGGCAAGTGGCGCTGGAAGCCGATGCCGCCGGACTCTTCGCCGCCCATGAGGATTTCGCGCTCGAGCATGTAATCGCAGACAAACTTGAAGCCGATGCCGTGCTCGATGAGTTCGCGGCCATGCTTGGCGCAGATGCGGTCGAGCATTTTGGTCGTATTGAAGGCGCGGGTGACTGCGCCGGGCCAGCCTTTGCGGCGAAGCACCCAACTGAGCAGCACGGAATAAATTTTGTGCGGATCGACGAAGTTGCCGTGCTCGTCTGTAGCGCCGATGCGATCGGCATCGCCATCGGTGCAGAGTCCGGCTTGACAACTGTTGGCCACCACCGCTTCGCCGAGAGCGCGGATGTGCGGTTCAATCGGCTCTGGGTTGATGCCAGGAAAGAGCGGATCGGGATTGGAGCGGATGGTGAGGTTGGCTACGCCGATGCGATCAAAAATGTTGGAGAGGATGAGGCCGCCGGCGCCGTACATGGAGTCGATGCAAAACTTCATGCCTGATTTTGAAATCAGGTCGAGATCGGCAAAACTTTCGATGGCCTTGAGGTAGGAAGGCAGAAAATCGACCTCCTCGATCTTCGTGGGTGTTGAGGCGCGGGCGACCGACGTTCCAAGATAGGACTCGATCTCCGCGATGATGGATGGCTTGCCCGATCCGCCGTACCATGCCTTGTACTTGACGCCGTTCCATTCCGCGGGGTTGTGCGAAGAGGTAATCATGATGCCGCCTGCGGCGCCGCGCTCGCGGACGCCGAAGCTCAGTGCCGGCGTGGGTGTGATGGCGTCGGCGAGGATAACCGGAATGCCCGTCGCCGCGGCAACCTCGGCGCAGGCGTGGGCAAAAGCTTTCGAGCCAAAGCGCGTGTCGTAACCGATGCACAGCCCCTTTGCGGGGTCTTCCTTCGCGTGTATGTAGGCGGCGATGGCTTCAGCAGCCGTGCGCACGTTGGCAAATGTGAAGTCGTCGGCAATCACGCCGCGCCAGCCGTCGGTACCAAATTTGATTTGAGGATGAGGCATGTGTGGATTCCAAGTTCTCGCTGGAAACAAATGTAGATGATACAGGATGCGCGGCATGGCGCACGCGGCGGCTTCACGCTCCGCTGTGCGCGGGGAAGCTCATGCAGCCGGCAAATTCGTCCTGGAAGCCCGAGTCGGCGGCGAGGCTTACATGGTCGATTGCAGGCAACGGTGGCTCCTGTGAGGCCAGCAGGAGCATCTTTGCTCCGCGCAGAGCGGTGTTTCCGGCGGCGTGCACCAGCTCGCGTGGAGCGTTGATAAGGCCAATGCGGATGGCGCTCTCGATCTGAACGTAATTACCGAAGGCGCCGGCAAGGTAGATGCTCTTGAGGTCGCAAACGCCAGCGCCCAGGCGCTTGAGAAGCAGCTTGAAACCGGATGCAATTGCAGCTTTGGCCAATTGCAGTTCGCGAATATCGGCCTGGTAGAGAACGATGGAGCCGGCAACGAGGAAGAGTTTTGATCCGCTGGTCACGCGCCCGGAAGGCAGAATCGCTCCGGCGGTCAAGCCGGCCGCCACCGCATCAACAAGGCCGCTGCCGCAGATGCCGCGCGGCTCCACATCTCCAATGACCGTGGCTTTAATCTCGCCTGCGACGAGCGATACGTGGGAGATGGCTCCGGTGGCCGCGCGCATTCCCATGCGAATGGATCCGGCCTCGAAGGCAGGGCCCGCAGCGGTGGACGCGCAAACGACTCCGTGACGATTGCCGATGGCGATCTCGCCGTTTGTGCCGAGGTCGATGAGCGCAATCAGGTCGTCGCTGTGCGTCATTCCGGTGGCGATGATTCCGGCCAGAATATCGGAGCCCACAAAGCCGCCGAGACAGTTCACAAAACGAATTGTGCAGGCGACGGGGAGCGACCAGCCCAGCTCGCGCGACGAGAATCTCTGCACGCCCAGATGCGAAGAGGCAAACGGCGAATGCGAAAGCGGCTCGATGTCGCACCCTGAAAACAGGTGATGCATCACCGTGTTGCCCACCAGAACGACCTCGACGATCTGGGCTTGGCGTCCGCTTGCGAGGCGCACGGTCATTTGCCCTAGTGCGCGGCGAATCACGGAGGTAAGATCGTCGCCGTGAAGCGCTGAGCGAATCCTGCTCATGACGTCGGACCCGAACGGGGCTTGCGGGTTGAGCTCGGTTTCGACGCCAAGAACGTTGCCTGATGCCAAGTCGACGATCTGCGCAGCAATGGTGGTAGTGCCGAGATCGATGGCGATACCGAGGCCGTGCTTTCCGGCTCCGGATAGACTGGCGCTGTCGGCGAGCACATCCATGTGCCACTGCCCGCACTCGAGGACGGCAGGGAGATCCGCGTGCGCCTGGCAAGCGAGGCGCCACCCGGCGTCGAGTTGTTCCGTGGAAAATGCCTTGCGGTCGGCGTCGGCGATGGGAAGCGACCCGGCCAGCACGCGCACGCCGCAACCGCCGCAGTTACCGGTTCCACCGCAGGGAAACTCGACGCCACGGTTGGTCAGCGATGAGATGAGCAGCGCGCCGCGCGGCACTTCCACATCGACCGCAAGCGGCTCGAGGCGAATTCGTACTTGTACAGCGCTCATTGGGCGTCCACGATCCCGTCGCCCAGCGTTGCTTTTATCGTCGCTCCTGGCGGCACAACCAGAAACCTTGCGACATCCCAGTCGCCATTAACGAGCTGCTCAAGCATCGAGAGAGTTCCCTTCACCTCATCGAAGGTCCATCCCTCTTTCTCGGCTTCGGCGCGGGCTTTGGCGCGGCTTGCGTCGTCTGAGGCAACGCCTGTGGAGATGTACGTCAGCCCGGAGTAATGCCGGCGAAAGGCGTTGAATTGCTGGAAGAGAAACTGGCCGTTTTCTTCGCCGTATTTCGCGACGAGTTCCTGGAGGCTGCGCCGTTCGCCGAGCGGGCTCTTTTGCGACGCGAATGCAGGTTCAAGCATCATTCCCGGGGTCTGATATTCGATCCACCCTGGAGAACGGTAGTAGACGCCTGGATGATCTTCGAAATACGCCATGTAGGCCTGGTGGCTGCCCATCAGCAAGCCGATGCAGTCGTGCACGCGGGGAAGAACGAGTTGGGTTTTTCCTGCGCGCAGGCCTTCGGTGCCCCGGCCGCAAAGCGCATATCCCAGCAGGATGGCATCGTAGCCGCCGCTGTCCGCCGCGTCGATCCGTTCCTGCAGATGCGGCCTCATGCCGACGCCGAGATCGTGGAGGCCCATCGCCACATTTTCCACTTCAATCGAATGGGGTGAGCGGCTAACCACGCTCCCGATCTCGCGCGTGAAGACCTGGCAGATGATGGCTTTGAATCGCATAGAGGCAGCTCTTGGTTTTCCAGCTCTCAGCTTTCAGCAATCAGCTTTCAGTTCATTCCTTCGAAGAAGAGTGAACCTGGTTTCCAAAAAGAAACTGCAGAGGACGGCGCTCATTCCAGATTAAGATGAAACGGGTGAGCGGGCCATCATTGCGTCGACTTTCTTCCTGATCGTATCCTGCGCCCCGGGCACAAACAAGACGTCGCACTCCGAACCCACGATATGCGGATGACCGCAGGCTTTCATGTTGGCGATCAGTTCATCGGTGCGCCGGACAACTTCTTCGATGGGCATTGCTCCATCCGAATAGAAGGATCGGGTGGGGAGATTCCCGTAGAGCACAACGTCGTCCGGCACAAAGCGCGCGTCTTCCCAGAGCTTGCGCGAGCTGCCAAAGCTCAGCATCACGGGATGAAGACGGTGCGCGAAGGCTTCGACCATGATGTCGATCAGCTCGCCGCAGTTGTGGAAGATGAGGTCGCAGCCGCCCTCGTCGAGAGCGGCTTTGAGGCGCAGGTTGGGCTCCATTACCAGGCGTTCAAAGAGATTTGAGCCGGCCTTCATCTGGCGCGGCGAGATGAAGGCCTTGCATGCGGCCGGCTCGCAAATCATGATGGCCTGGGCGCCATGACGAATCTGACTGCGGACCGAACGTAGAACAGCCGCTTCTGAGACGCGCAGGGATTGCCAGAGGAGCCGCACTTCATCGGAGTCTTCCTCGACAACTCCCGTGCCTGCGATCGCGATTGCGGTGATGGGGTCGGCGAGCAGGCGTGTGGCCAGGGAGAAAGGCCCGATCGCCATTCCCACTGCAAGCAGATCCGGCTTGCTGCGGATGTGGGCGAGCGCTTCATCGCGGGCCAGGCTGCCGGGACAGAACGGCGCGGCCTGCTCTCCGCACAGCGTCGCAAGCTCAGCTTCGATCAGAGGCGATGCGAATTGATAGGTCTCTGCTTCGGTTTCGGAGATACCGGCGAGCGCGAGAAGATCGGTCTTCTCCAGGCGCAGGTCCATCAGCGGGATCGCGAGCGGGGTTCCGAAGCGCCGTGCTGTCCGTTCAATGACGCGTCCCAGCGCGGCGCCATCGATGCGAACCTTCTCCGGCTCGCTCTCTTCGTGCATCACCAGGTCGGCGCCGATGGGCATGCGCAGTCCGCTGGCTGCTAGGTCAAGATAGAATTGGCGATTCGTCAGGCTGCTCCCATTGCGAGAAGATTCTTTACCAGGCTCACCGCGCCGCTGGCGTTTTCGCTGTACCCGTCGGCGCCAATCTCTCTGGCATATTGGCTGGTTACCGGCGCGCCGCCGATGAGCACCTTTACCTGGGTGCGAACTCCCGCCGTGTTCAGCGCGTCGATGGTCGTCTTCATGGCCGGCATGGTCACCGTCAGCAGCGCCGACATGCAAAGGACGTGCGGCTGGCGCTCCCTGACCGCGGCTACAAAACTCTCCGGCGAGACATCCGCGCCGAGATCGATGACCTCGAAACCGCCGCCTTCAAGCATGGAGGCAACAATGTTTTTGCCGATATCGTGCAGGTCGCCCTTTACCGTTCCAATGATCACGCGCACAGCCATCCGCTGGCCGGAAGCCACAAGGAGCGGTCGAATAAGTTCCATTGCGCTTTTCATTGCGCGCCCGGCGAGCAGCAGCTCGGGAACGAAATACTCTTCGGCCTCGAAGAGCCGGCCCACCTCATCCATTGCCGGCACCATGGACTCGGCAATGAGTTGCATCGGTTCGGTGCCCGCATCGAGAGCCACTTGAGTGGCGGCGTAGGCTTTTTTTGCTTCGCCGTTAAGAATCGCGTCGTAGAGTTCTTTCGATTGCGCCATGTTTCTACCTCTCAAATATGGGCTGGAATCACGAGCAGGCCGGCTGAACTCGTCTCAAGGCGAGTGACTCGCGGTAGCGGAAGAAAGCCAAAATCAGCAGGCTGCAAACTGTCTCGGAGACAATGCTGTTGCGGAAGAAGGGCAGTGCAGCAATGTAGCAGGCGACAAGGCCGCTCAGTGTTTTTGGATACATTCCCCATTCAGCCCACACGGTAAAGTTGCTTGCCACGAAGAACGATACAGACGCCAGCAGCGATGAGCCGAGCACGCGCCGGGTTGAGATCGAGACTCCGAAGATCGCTGCGCCGAGGAACATCGCCGCCAGATACCAGATCCACGTGACTGCATGACCGCTGGTCAGGGCGTAGCCGTACCTGTGGGTGGTTAGAAAAATATCCACGCCGATTAGTCCGAAGAGCGGCAAGGCAAACTCACGTGCTGGCCGGCAGGCGCCAAAGAAGAGAAGACAAGTGAAGACAGGGACAAAGTTATATGGATGATTCATAGCCAAACGGAGAATGGCTATGGCGAGGATAAGAAGGTAGGGCAGAAAGAGCGAGTTACCGGGTGCAAGCCGTTTCATTAATACGCCTTCCGTACTATTTTCGGGAGCCGAAAATACCACCGGGCAATCCCTTCCGCCATCTCAAATTATTTTCACGCGGGCTAAACAAAATGCGCGCTGGGAGCGAAGATTATCAATCCCGGATTGATAGATCACGATAAATGAAAGGCGTGAGACGGCGCAAGGTGTACAGGGCGCCGGTTAGCTGGCGTTCATTTCCAATAAGGAGTGTACGACCAATCCGCCAGGAGTCAACGACTGCGATGAACCACGTGTGCGTTAATATCCGGCCAGAACTCGCGAAACACGTTGGTAAGCGCGTCGCGGCCGATGGCGTATGCATATTTCTGCGTGTAGCCGCCGACGGTCTGGGTCTGGCTGGGATAATACGAAAGCGAGACGGCCTGAGAGATTCCTCGTCCTAGAATCTCCGATGTATTAAAGCAGTTCTTCCCGTTGAAACTCGGCGTTATCAGCACTCGGGTCGATGCGTAAACACCGCGTTTCCAGGGTCCGCCCTCGCCCCTGGCGTAGTAGCGCTCGTCCTGGTGAAAGACGATCGGCATGGCAAAGTCGACCATGTAGTTTCCGTCCGTTTTATCCACGTAGCCCCGCCAGTAATATGCCCAGTAACCGCCCACACCTTTGCCGAGTTGTGTGTGCGCATTGGTTCCCTCGGCCAAAAGCGACGTGATGCCCACGAAAACAAATGATGAGTAGTCGAAGCTGTTCTCGGTGGCCACTTTGAACGCCTCGCGCGGCGTAAACGGCGGAGGACGCACTCCGGCGCTAACGGCTCGGTAGTTGGGCATCACCCCCAGGATCCGCTTCGGCTGCGGTGCGGGTGTCTGCTTCCCGGCAGCTTCAGATCCGGGCTGCGAAGCGTGATCCTTTCCCTGCGGATCTTGCGCGGTCTGGTCCGTCTGACGTGATCCCGCTATGCTGTCGTTCTGCGGCTGGGGGGCATCTGGGAGCACAGGGGCGAGGGCGAGATTCCGCTCCTGGTCTGGCTCCTGATTCCTCCACTGGCCGGGTTCCTGCGATGGGAGACAAGACGGCATTCCTGCCGACGCGACGCCGAAAAGCACAATCGCAATCATGAAAGTTGATAGTTTATACATTCATTCACCGGAAATGGAGTCGGCGCCAGCCAAAAGGAGTGCGTCGCGAAAGGGAAGTCCACCCGGGAATTGCCAACAAGATTTAGCGCCATTGCCCGGAGCATTTCTTTCATTGGGCCGTCCCGGGGAGCTTTGGCGAACCGTTCAGAGGCAATTCCTGCCGTTTAGACGCGATACGAGGGTGGGAAGGCACATAGATTTGACCGTATCGTTCCGCCGCACAATGCGAGACTTGGTCGAACCACCCAATTGCCGCCTAATGATTGGATTTCAATCGAGTTACAGGTGTGAGGTTCCCTTGGACGAAGTGTGGAAAAAGAACGGAGGGCGACTCAATCATGCCCAACCCGGTGGTCCATTTTGAAATTATCGGAAAGAACCAACAGCTGCTGGAGGAATTTTACAGAGACGTCTTCGAGTGGAAGATCGCCAATGGTGGGGGTACTCGATGGTCAACACCAACTCCAATCCGGACATCGGCATTGGTGGAGGCATCGGCGCCGCGGAAGAGGCCCGCCGCCGTGTCACGTTTTATGTGTCGGTTTTGGACATCGACGCCGTGCTGGCCACAATTGAGACCAAAGGCGGCGAAAGAAGCTTCGGACCGCACCCAATACCCGACGGCGGAATCATCGCCGGCCTCCTCGATCCCGAGGGACACCTGATCGGCTTGATCCAGCCACCGCCCGAGATGTGACCTGCTGTCTCACGCCGCAAAGTCGATGAATCCTTTCTCGGGGTTGGTGGAGATCAGCTTCACTGTCACCTTGTCGCCCACATCGAGACCCTTGCCGCCTTGCACCAGCATGCCTTCAACGTGCGGATCGAGGGTGCGGACGAAGGTTCCGTAGTTGTTCACGCCGGTGACGATTGCCTGGTAGCACTGGCCGATGTGGGAGTGAAGGACAACAGCAGCGATGCGCTTTTGCATATCGCGCTCGACCTTGCGGGCGTTGTCTTCCATCATTGTGCAACGGGATGCGATCGCGGCGAGATCGTCAGGGGTGTAAGGCTGCGGGCCATGGGTAATGTATGCCTTGAGCAGGCGCTGCGTCACCACGTCGGGGAAGCGGCGGTTGGGAGCAGTTGAATGGGTGTAGTCCTGAACGGCAAGGCCGAAGTGGCCCGGTGAGACTTCGTTGGGCTTGACCAGAACATACTCGCCGGGGCCCATCAGCTTCACGATCGTTAACGACAGGTCGGGAAAGTGGTCGGGGTCCTTTTGTTTCTGGGCCAGGAGAAAATCGTTGAGGGGTTTTGAATCCGGCTCGGCGGGCAGGGTTGTGCCAAGACCGGCGGCCACCTCGACGATTCGGTCCCAGCGCTTGGGCGTGCGCACAATGCGGCGAATGCTGGCGACGCCGGCATCTTCGAAGGTCCGCGCTATGACACCGTTTGCCGCCACCATGAATTCCTCAATGAGCGAGGTAGCGCGATTCTTTTCGAGCGTCGCAATCTCGACCGCATCGTCCTTGAGCATCACGGGCCGCGTCTCGATGGTTTCAAGATCGAGTGCTCCATGCTGGAAGCGCCCGTTCAACATACGTTGCGCGGCCGTGTCCTGGAGCTTGAGTTGGGCTGCCAGATCGGCGCTTGCAGCCACTTTGGCTGGGGCCGGGCATTGTCCCTCAAGCCAGGTACCCACGCCGTTATATGCCAATTGCGCCCGGTTGCGCACCAGGGCCCTGTAGGACTTGCCATCGGTTGCCGTGCCCGCGGCGTCGACCGCAAACTCGATGACCACCGCGACACGGTCTTCGTTCTCATTCAGCGAGGTAATGCCCTCAGAGAGTTCGGAAGGCAGCATGGGAAAGACCTTTACGCCGGTGTAGACCGAGGTTGTCTCGCTCTGAGCGTGACTGTCGATGATGGTTCCCCTGCAGACGCGCGCGTCCACGTCAGCCACGCCCACCAGCACGCGGATGCGGCCATCGGGCAGCTGCTCGGCCCACTCGATCTGGTCGAGGTCCTTCGACGTGTCGTTGTCGATCGACGACCAGAGCAGGCTGCGCAGATCCTGGGCTCCCGGCGCGGCAGGTGTTTCAGGATGGGCCTGGATGGCGGCCAGTTCCTTGTCGGTTCCGGCCGGAAAATCCGGTTGAAAGCCGTGTTCGATCATGGTGGCGTGTGCAGCGGCGACAAGATTGAAATGATACGGATGGCAGGAAGACATAAGAAAAAGGCTCCTTGATCACGACATGCCAGCCTAACACTTCAGGGTTGGCAGGATTGCGGGATCGAAGAGCCACTTATGAATCATGGTGCGAGGATGCCCTGATTCCCGGCGCTTTGAATAGGCCGGGAATCGGGCCAGTGTCTCAGTGCTCGCTTAAAGGCCGAGGTCGGCGAGGACCTTCGGCTTGGCCTCTTCGACAGCGAGCAGGTTGTGGCAATTCGCGCAGTCCTGGGTAATTGCCTTCCCACTTTTTGACACGTGGTCGCCATCGTGACAGCGGAAGCAGCCGGGATAGCTCATATGCCCGATATTGTTGGGATGGGTTCCCCAGGTGACCTTCATGTCGGGAAAGACATTTTGGCAGTAGAGTGTCGCGAGTTCAGTACCCGCGGCTTTTACGAGCGCCGCCTTGGTGCTGAGCACTTCAGGCTTTGAAGATTTATAGAATGCCTCAAGCTGCTCGGGAATTTTGGCGCGGGCCTCATCCTGACTGCCGTAAGTGGCCTTCAGCAGTTCCAGGCCCTCTTTGTGAACGAAGGGCAGATCGGGGCTGATTGCGCCATCGGCCATGGCGCGATTGATGGCTTCTTCCGGCGTATAGAAGGTGTGGGAGGCACGGTTGTGGCAATCGATGCAGTCCATGGTGCGGCGTTCGCCTTGCGGCACGGCTCCGTTGAGGGCGGATGCCGCAAAGACCGTTTCAGAGCCGTCGGCGTTCTGTCGCTGCACCCAGGGGATGGCGGAGCGCGTGGCGTCCGCGGCAATATATTCCATCTGGTTTAGATGAACGCCGTGAATGCCGCTCAGGCGCGACAGCGAATCCTCTCCGCCCAAATGCAAAACGAGCACAGTCTGCGTTTCAGTGTTCTGTTCGTCGTCGGCAAAGTTCGACTTGACGAGCAGTTTTTCGCCCACAAACTTGGCAGGCGTGTGGCAGCCCTCGCAGATAACGCGCGCCGGGCGCAGGCTTGTGACAGGCGACGGAATGGGCGTGGGGTAGCGATCGAATGAGACTTCAAGAAGCTGCTTGGTGCCGTTCACCTTGGCGCTGAAGTAAGCCTGGGCGCCGGAGCCGATGTGGCACTCGACGCAGGCCACATGCGAGTGGGCCGAGATCTTGTAGGCTGCATACTCCGGATGCATCACGTGACAGGATTGGCCGCAGAATTGCGGCGAATCCATGTAAGCGGCGCCGCGATAGCTGGCCATGGCTACCACGAGCAGGTTAACGATGGTTGCCACGAGCACAATGTCGAGGCCGTGACGGAAGATGCGGTCGTTGAGATCGATCTTGGGAAACTCGGCGGGAATCTGCCCGGCTTTCTGGAGCTTTCTGCGGCGGACAAAGACGCCCACGGGAATGAGAACCAGGCCGGCAATAAACAATCCCGGTAAAAGCAGGAAGAAGATGATGCCGAGATAGGGATTATCGCTAAAGCGGCCGAACAGCTCCACCAGCCAATAGCCGATCATGGTTACGCCGGAGGCGCTGGTGATGGCGCCGCCGGCCAGACTGATGGGATTGTTTCCGAAGAACAGCGCCGGCCGCACCCAGTTCTCACGGAATTTTTGGAACAAAGCCACTTTTTCCCTCCGCATGCAGAAAGATATGACGCTTCCCGATTGACCCAACGCTTAAGGTTATACAACGTAGCCGATGCGGCCATCGTCAAGTGACGGCGAAGAAATCCGGCGAGTGCGCCGGAAACGCCGCAGCCCGCCCATACGAGCGAGATCACGATGCCGGGCCCTTCGTTGCCACGCTCCGGGTGTTGATTTCTTCAATAAATCAACACTCGGGGGCGGAGCGGTATCGGGCTGGTGAATCGTTTTTTTCGCCCGGGGCGGGCCTTCGGCGAGAATCTCGGTTCTGATTGTAACGCTTACTTCAGAGCGCGGAAGTAGGTAACGACGTCCTTGATTTGCGCGTCGGAAAGACCGGCAACCGGCTTCATCTTGCCTTTGCCACTCTTGACCGCGGCAGTCTCATCGGCGACGCTGAGGGCCTTGATGGCTGGATCGGAGGCCGGCTTGATGCCCATTGCCTTCGCCATGCCTGCGCTAGGCGTGCCGCCAGGTCCATGGCACATCGCGCATTTGCTCTTGTACGTTGCTTCGCCAGAAGATTGGGCAAAGCCAAGGGCGCCAGCCAGAGAAACCGCAGCGGCAAGCACCAAGAGGGAACGAGTCGTCTTTGTCATAGTGTTACTCCTAAAGTGAATTGCGGCGAGTATGTGCCGAGCGGCACCTGCCGGGTAGGTTCGATTCGGTTCAGGTCCAACTGAGTGCACCTTGCGTCGGTTGGGGCAGTGGTCAAGTAGACAATAAACATCATCTTACTTGAGCCGGAGCTGCCCGCGTGCGGTTTGGATGTACGCCGTCGGAGTCTTACTTGGCGAAGGTGCGGAAATAGTCCACCGCAGCCTTGATCTGCGCATCGGTGAGCTTGCCCTTGTAAGGCTGCATCTTGCCCATACCGTTGGTTGTGGCCGCAATCATCTGGGCCTCGGTCTTGCTCTTCACATCGACATCGGTCGCCGGCTTCACGCCCATGGCCTTGGCAATCCCGGCATTCGGGATTCCCGCGGAGCCGTGGCAGCTTTGGCACTTCTCCTTGTAAGTCGCTTCCCCTGACTGGGCGAAGCCCACAGCGCCGGCGAGAAGAATGACCGCAGCCAGCGCCACCTGAAATCGAATCGCGTTTCTCATGGTAAAACTCCCCTGAATAATTCTCCAAGGTAGCCTACGCGCAGGCGTTCGAGATCTTGCGCGGCATCCTCAGAGAGTGTTCTTTATGCCTTGGCATTCATACCACCGTAGAGCCGGGTTCCGCAATTCCGTCTGTTCTGAATAAGAAGGGTGGGCCGCTTGAAGACTGGCGCGGCCCACCCCCTGAGTCCTTTCGAAGGACGGAGTCTTCGATCAGAACTCGTAGTGCACTCCGAGGGTTACGTTGTTGGCGTGGAAGACGCGCGGCGCGGTCATGCCGGCATTACCACTATTCATACCCGTCGAGACCGACAGCGAGGCGCAGGGTACGATGTTGGAAGCCGTAACCACGGCAACATTGGTCAGCGTGCAGTTTTGCGCACCCGAATGACCCTCTTCGCCATAGCCGTAATAGTTGTACTCGGCCTTCCAGACCAGTCCCGGGTGGACTGTCCAATCGATGCTCGCGTATGGAGTCTCGTAGCTCGAGTTCAGCGCACCGTTAACCGCACGGGCATCTGTGAAGAACTGGTTGCCGTTCGTCGAGCTGATGCGGTAACCCAGGCCGTACTTCACCTTGTCGTTCGGGTTTAGGACCACGGCCGCCGAGCCGTACTGCGAGGGAGCGTCCACGAAGGCACGAGCCAACCACTGGGTCGGGGTGCTGTTGGTCGCGCTGGTCGGGCAGGTCGAAGGCGCATTCCCCGAACCCACCGAAGCGGCGCCCGCAAAGTACGGGCTGGTGTTACCGGTCAGGAAGCCGCTGTCCTGCGCCGTGTAGCAGATGTTTGTGGCCGTGTGCACCTTGCTGTAAGCGTAGTCGAAGTCGATTGCGATGTGCTCATTCGGCGTTAGCTCGCCCGTCACGCTGCCTGTCTGGTTCTGGTCGACGTGATTCAGAGGACCATACACCGAGACGGCGCCGGTGTTGTTGGTGTTGTTATGCCGGTCCAGCTCGTTGTAGGCGGCCGTGAAGATGGCCCACTTCTCCGGACGGAACTTGGTGTGAATGCGATAGCGGCGCACCTGGCGCGGCGACATTGCCGTGAAGGCGTTGTCGTCGTAGAGAGCCTCCACCGTGCCGTTGATGTCCCAATTGGCGGTCACGCGATAGGCAGCGTTTAAGATGCCGCCGTTTTCGGTGATCGCAATTACGGTGCGCAATGGAGTCGTCACCGTGGCGGGGTTGTTCAGACCGATGTTACGGTTCGACCAGCGATAGGTCAGCGAGACGTTGGCCCTCGACGTCGGCGTCCAGGCCGCAGTCACGTTGTTGGTCAACTGCTCGTTGCCGAAGTACCCGAAGTTGGTGCCGGAGCTCATGCCGGTGACAAGGGACGAACCCGAGTTCACGGTCGTGACCAGCGCCCCGGTGTAGTTAATAGTTTCTGAGCCCGCCGTGACCGGCGTGGCCAGTTTGGTGTAGGGAGAGATGGTGAGGTTGCCTGGCTGGGCGTTGGCCATCAGGCTCACCTGGTCGGCGAGGCTGAAGTCCTTCGTTGCCTGCCAGACCACGCCGAAGTCAGCATTGTAGACCTCCCGCTTGGCGGCGCCAAAAGCCGAGTAATATTCGTTGCGGGCGGTGCCGTTCAGGCCCCAGGCGTTTTCCAGGTAATTGGGCATGTTCAGCTTTGTCCAGCTATAGCTGGCCTGGCCGTTGAAGCTCAGGTTCTTGATGCTGTTTGACTGAAAGCGCAGCGTTTCGGTGGGAAGCGTAAGCCTGTACGGATTCGTCCGCTGGTAGCTGGTCACGACCGAGCACGCCGGATCAACAATCGGTTTGCCGCCATTTGAAGACGGATTCAGAGCTGTCGTTGCGTTGACGATGCTGTTCGAGTTGCAAGCGATAGTGCTGTACGGCGCGAAGCTGGTCGCGGTGTTAACCGCTCCGTTGCTGACCAGATCCCAATTGCCCAGGTAGGCAGGCGTGCCGTCGGCTTCCTGCACCAGGAATCCGTTCGGATCGAGCGTGAAGTAGCTGTTCTCCTTGTAGTGGAGGAAACGCTGTTCGTAGGTGACACTGGTGCCCTGGATCGGCTTCCAGTCCACCGCAGCCGTGTACTCATCGGTCGAGTGACGCTGGAACTGCCGCAGCAGGGCGCTGTACTTGAGAATGCCGCCCGAGCGCGCGGGCAGCAGCGAGGGACCCTGCATGATGTTCTGCGAGTAGGAAAGACGAATGCTCAATTTCGACTGCGGATACAGGACCACGTCGGTATCTGTCATGCGGCGCACCGAGTTGGTCATGACGGACGAGTGCTGAACCTGTGGCCAGGCAAGATATCCGCTCGGCGTAGCCGCCAATCCTATCGGGACCGAAAGACCGCTGGGCAGATTCGGGTTACCGAGCAGGTCGTAGTCAAAGTACTGGCGGTTGCGGCGGAACATGCCGTTGAACTCGTACAGCCCTGCCTTGCTCATCGAGATCTTGGCAAAGTTGTACGGATCGCCGCCGAAGCCGGAGCCGGTGATGCGCGCGTCGTCCACCAGCGCGTGCTTGTTGGTGGCCAGCTTGTGGAGTTCCATGCTCTCGCCGCTCACGCGCGGGCCGGACTGCAGGTTGACCATTGTGTCGTACATCGCGCCCGAGCCAACCTTGTTGGCCACGCGGCCGCTCACATCCACTGTGTGGCGCGCCGAATACCCATCCGGCGTCGTCATCTTCGAGGGAATCGCCGCCGGCTCCTGCGCCAGGGCGATGCATGCGGCCATCGGCATGGCCAAGACCAGAATCGCGGCCAGAAGGCTCATGCAGTTCGAGCGTGCTGATAGGTGCCGTTTCAAACAGCGTGTATTCATATAAAGCCTCACTTAGTAACTCCCCGTATCATGTCGGAACCTGTGTCGAACCCATCCGTCTCCCTTCAGCGTCAATGCAGGAAGACGGGAACCTCGTGTCAGCGCTTCAAGAACGGATCGAGATTCGAACCATGAACCATCGTGTGACAATCGATACACGGCGTTACGTCGCTCGACTGGCTCAACACCATGGGATTATGGATCGTGTTCGTCGCCACCATGCTGTGGCACTGGGCGCAGAGAACGTTGATCGACGGTACGTTCAACAGCCGTGCATTCTGCGATCCGTGGGGAGTGTGGCAGGACACGCAGCCCTCGCCCTTCACCGCGGCATGCTCGTAGATGAACGGTCCACGCTTCTCCGTGTGACACTTGGTGCAGATCGCATTCTGATCGGCAGTCGACCGGAGATTGCTGTTTCCGAACGTGCCGTGCACGTCGTGGCAGTCGCTGCAATTCACCGCACCCTCGTTCACCCGGTGGTGGAAGGGCAGGCTGAATTGCGGCTTCACGTCGTTGTGGCACTGGAAGCAGAGCGCAGGCTGCGACGCCTTCAACAGCGTCTCTCCCTTGCTGGCGTGAACGCTGTGGCAGCTCGTACAGCCTACGTTTGCCTTGGCGTGGGGAGAGCGGTCGAAGTCGGGATGCGCGCCGGCGTGACAGCGCAGGCACGTCTCAGTCACTTCCTTGATCGACGCCTTCGCTGGATCGAAGATCTTGCTCGTGTCTCCGCCGCCGTCCACATGCGCCTTGCCCGCGCCGTGACAGTTCTCGCAGGTCACCCCGTTGCCGCCATGCATCTCCGCCATCTTCTGGTGGGGGTTGTCGGCGAACTTCTTGCTCACTTCTTCATGGCAGGTGGCGCATGTATCGGCGCCCACAAAGTCCGCCGAGGCGGCCTTGGTCTGGGTGTTGGCCGGATTCCCCTTCGCAGGCGGAGCTCCCAGCGCTGTGGCGCAAACCATGCCCGCGCCCAACATCAACATCAAACAAGCTCGCAATCCCAGCTTCTTCCCCGGAACCGCACCAAACTGCAATCGCGCTACAGGCCTATCTTTATGCATGAAAAATACCGCCTTGGTTGCTCTCATCGCGTCCTCCGGGTCTGTCGGAATCTGCGCTTGTGCGGAGCATCACTACATGCCGTGAAGATTAAGGTTTAGTCATAGGAGTGGACGGTGATATCCATCACACAAGGTAAGGCCATTCGTTTCAGCCTTGATTCGCTGTGACATGTTGAATTCGCATCGTCAGGAAACTCCCAGTCCATTGGGTTTAGGAACGGAAACCATTCGATTGGCCGCGTATACGGTTCTAGGATTCGGAGCGATACGGGCAGAGGGGAAGATTTAAATCGGAAATATTACAAGCGGACCGATAAAGATCCGAGCTAAATTGATCACATTTTTCATTCTGACCATCGCCTCCCCGGTAGTAGCAAGGATTGCGATGCAGATCACAACTGACTCGGCAGTGAAGGGAAGTTGATTAGATTCTGCGTCACGGCTGTGTCTGCTCCAACGGAGGCATTCAGCTCCGATAGACGTGAGGCCCATCACATCAATTGCAGCGCTCCCTGCGGCAAACTCTCCATAGAGCAGAAGCCTCTTTTCCGTGGGCCCGCAGCATTTTTCACCGTAAATTCAGCCCTTGCAGCAGTACTCAGGGCTGAGGAAATGGTTGAGAAAAGAGGCTGGATCGGAATCGAACGGGGCAAGGCATGGCGGACTCTCAGATTTTCACAGAAATACAGACCCGGCAAAGACACGTGACCAGGCAGGTTCCGGCCGGATGCGCTGCTTGTTCCAATCGCCGCCCCGGCTGGTTCTGTTCCCTCGGCAGCGCCGTCCTGGCCGATCTTGAATTGGCCACCAGCACCATCTCACTGCCAGCCCAGGCTTCGCTCTTCACGCAGGGTGAGGATGCGCGTTGCCTTTATCTGATCTGCAGCGGCTATCTCAAACTGACCACGGGACGCATTGACGACAAGCAAATGATCGTCCGGGTTGCCGGACCAGGTTCGATGCTGGGCCTCTACGCAGTTCTCTCCCACGGGCTTTACGAGGTCTCGGCTGAGTCACTGACGACCGCGCAGTTGCGCCCCGTCGAGCGGGAGAGGTTCCTGAACTTCCTGCGCAGCCACAAGGAAGCCCAGATGCGTGCCGTCCAATGCATCTGCCAGGAATACCGTTTTGCCTTGCAGGACGCGTGCCGCATCGCCCTCTCTGAGACCGTGGCCGCCCGCCTGGGAAGACTGCTTCTCGAACTGGCGCTTCAAATCGGCGAGCACCTCGACGGGGGCGAGTTCCGTTTCCCGCTTCTGCTCACGCACGAGGAGATGGCCTCAATGACCTGCACCACCCGCGAGACCGTCACCCGCACTCTGGGCCAGTTCCGAAAAGACGGTTGGATCTCTATCGAGGACTCTCTGGTGACCCTCCATCATCCTGACCGGCTGCAGGCGCTGGTTTAGGACTGCCTTTCCACCGCGATTTTATCTGCTCCCCCTCGACCGTTTTTCGAGTCAAAGAACCGTAATTGGGGGCGTTATCATATTAGGTGGGAGTACATGCCGCACATGACCCGTTTTTTTGCCTGCGTTTCTGCATTTCTTTTCCTCTGCTGCGTTGCAATCGCCCAGACATCGGCTCCAGGGCCGTCTTCGGCCCCGTCCGCGGTCACAACGGCACAAAGCCCCGAGGTGACCCAGTTCCAGAAGATCGAGGACTCCTGGTCCGATTCCGTCAACCGGCACGACCAGTACGGCCTTGAACTGGTGCTTTCACCCTTGTTCGTGGATGTTGCGGCCAGCGGAGACATCACGACTCGCAATCAGCAGTTGGTCCAGGTGATGACCGGAGAGGACAAGTCCCTCTATCTCACGCAGAAGGTGATCACCGTGCGCATGCTCGGCGACATCGCGGTTGCCAACGGCACTTACACGCTTCACCACAAAGTCAACTCGGCCCAGGTGGACGAAAAGGGTGTCTTCACCCATGTCTTCGAGCGGCTTCGTGGCGGCTGGGTCTGCGTCAACTCTCAGCGCACCGCCCTGCGCGAAGACTCGAATGCGAAGCCGAAGAAGCCCTCCACCGCCGAGATGCCCTTCCACATCCCGCTCTTCTCGAGGAGCGACAAGAACGACAAGACCAATCCGTAATACCGCCGCCCGTGCAGGCGTGGGCCGGGGACTTGTCCTTTCGCGCTCATTTGCTGCAAGGTGTCCCTCAAGAGCGGCCGACCCCCGCCGATAACCTCCTCAGGCTTGTGCCGGCCCCCGCCGCATGTTCAAGGCACGGTCCGCGCAAACATGGGAAGGGTCAGCTCAGGATGAAACGGTCTTCGCTCGGAACGCGTCTCGTGATTTCCACGCTGTTTGTCGTCTCGATCGCATGCTCGATCTGTGTCCTGTTTGCATGGCGCATTGCAACTACCTGGATCTACGGTGAAGCTGCCCAGGATGCGGCGCATGAGTCCAACCAGGTCATCAGCAGCATTGCAACCATCGACCAGCTCACCCGCGCCCAGGTTGAATCCGGAATGCGCATTCTCGAAGACCAGAGCCGGCTAAAGGGAGCGCCGTTGCTGAAAGGCACAGCCACGGTGGCAGGCAAGACTGTACCCGATCTGCGGCTGGGAACCGAGTCGCAGGTATTGAACTTCTCGATGGTGGACCATGTGAAGGACCTGGCCGGCGGCACCGCTACGCTGTTTGTCTGGGACGGAACAAACTTCATCCGGGTGACCACCAACGTTCTTAAGCCGGACGGTTCGCGAGCCGTGGGCACGGTGCTCGATCCCAAGGGCAAGGCCTTTGCCGCACTGTCGGCCGGGCTTCCGTTTAACGGAGTGGTCAACATTCTTGGAGTGCCCTACACCACAAGCTACGTGCCGATGCTCGACTCCGGCGGCAAGATGGTGGGCGCCTGGTACACCGGCTATCGCCTGGACTCGATCGCCGCTTTGGGCAAGAGCATCGAAGAAGCCACCATTCTCGACCACGGCTTTGTCGCGTTGCTCGAGCCCTCCGGCATCGTGGTCTTTCACGGAAAATCCATATCGGATGACGAGTTGAAACTCATGCTCCAGAACTCCCGGGGTTGGATGACGAATCGGGTTGCTTATCCATCCTGGGGATATACGGTACTCACCGCCTATCCGAATTCCGACGTGTTGAAGCTCGAGCTGAAGATCATGAGCGTGCCGGCCGCCGGTACCGTTATCATGGTGAGCGTTATCATTCTTCTCCAGGTTGTCCTTCTCAAGCGGCTTGTGTTGCGTCCCGTTGGCCAGCTCACCGAGCATCTGGCCACTGCGGATTTGAATACGCTCCTTCCCGCGGATCGTGAAGACGAAATCGGCAAACTCGCGCTCAGTTTCAACCAGTATGTGCTGCGGCTGCGCCAAGTGCTCTTCCAAGTGCGCGACGGTTCGTCGGCTGCAACCGACAAATCCGATGAGATTCGCGGCATCTCCGAGAGCGTGGTGGCGCGCATGATCGAGCAGACCGAATGTGCGGGCGCCGCCGCCGGTGCGGTGACGGAACTGTCCCGGCACATCGCCGCCATCTCCAGCCATACGCTCGACGCTTCGAAACAAGCGCGCGCGGCGGCAGAGGCGGCCCGCAAGGGTGGCGAGTTGGTCAGCTCGGCCGTGAATCATATCCAGGGGCTCTCCAGCGACACCGAACAGAGCGTTGGCCGGATTGCCTCGTTGAGCGAACACGCAAAACAGATCGGTTCCATTGTAGGAGTGATTGAGGAGATTGCCGCCGGCACCAACCTGCTCGCGCTCAATGCCTCAATCGAAGCCGCGCGCGCCGGAGAACACGGGCGCGGATTCGCGGTGGTGGCCGGGGAGGTGCGCCGACTCTCCGAGCGCACCGCCCAGGCCACCAAGCAGGTAGCCGCACTCATTAGCGGCATAGAGGATGAAACGGAACAGACCGCCAGCGGCATCAACTCTGCCCGGCGGCGAGCCGCGGAGGGAGCCGAGACTGTGGCCAGCTTGAACAGAACCTTCGAACGGATCGTCGAAATGGTGGTTGAGGTGGACGGGCGCGTTGACCAGATTGCACAGGCGGCCAATCAGGAAACCGATTCAGCGAATGCCGTCAGCGAAACCATCCATCGAGTGGCAACCAGCGCCAAGGAGACCGAAAGCGGAGCCCAGCAGGTCATGGCGGCTTCAGGAGAGTTGACGGTCACGGCAAAAACTCTGGAGGGCATGGTGGAACAATTCCACCTGATTGCCCTTCCGCAGGATTATGCCGCGTAACACGCGCCAACGCGATCCAGGTCCCGCCGAGGTCCCGCCGTCGACCTTCGTACCCTTCAGGTCTGCGCCGATCAACTCGTCACCTGCGTTGCACCCGGCGCTTTTCCCTGCTGAGATTTCTGACCCTGTACCCTTATGGACACATGCACCAGGCTCAGCGCCGCGGGTGTAACGCCCGGAATTCTGCTGGCCTGGCCGATTGTAATCGGCCGCACCCGCTCCAGCGTCTCTCGCATCTCGCGGGAAAGCCCGCTGATTGTGCCGTATTCGATCCATTCAGGAATGGCGACAGACTCCGCTGCTTTCAGCTTCGCAATCGATCTCTTCTGCTGCTCAAGATAGCCGGCGAACTTGATCTCGGTCTCGACGGCGCGCACCTCGTTCCGCAGTACGGCCCTGGCAACGGGATCGGCCTGACCGCGATCGCTATCGAGGGCCGCAGCCATCTCCTTCAGCAGCGGGTCGTCCGCCAGAATTTCGCGCATCGCAATGAGCAGCGGTTCGATTGCGACCTCAGGCCGCTTGAGCAGTTGCGCCCAGGTCAGTCCGGCGGTTGCGGTCAGCGCGCCAAGGCCGGCCGCTTCCAGGCGATTTGCGTCCACTTTGCCGGCCGTCAGCATCCGTTCCAGCGCCGCCATCCGTTCCTGTTTCCGCTCGTACTCCGTCCAGGCCTGGTCACCAATGAGGCCAAGCCGCCGCCCATAAGGAGTGAGCCGGCGGTCGGCATTATCGATGCGCAGATGCAAGCGGAACTCGGCGCGAGAGGTGAACATCCGGTAGGGCTCGTTGGTCCCCTTGGAGATCAGGTCGTCGATCAGGATGCCGGTATAGCCTTCGCTGCGGTCCATCGTGAACGGCGGCTCGCCCTTGAGCCAAAGGGCCGCGTTGATGCCGGCCATAATCCCCTGGCAGGCAGCCTCCTCGTAGCCGCTGGTTCCGTTAATCTGGCCCGCGAGGTAGAGCCCTTCGAAGGCCTTCACGCGCAAGGTCCGGTCAAGCTCGGTTGCATCGACGCTGTCGTATTCGATGGCATAGCCGGGGCGGAGCATCTCCGCGTCCTCGAGGCCGGGAATTGAGTGCACGATCTCGGCCTGCACTTCCATGGGCAGCGACGTCGACATGCCGTTCACGTAGACCTCGTGCGTGTTCAGCCCTTCGGGCTCGAGGAAGAACTGGTGCTGCGTCTTGTCGGGAAACTTCACGATCTTGTCTTCGATCGAAGGGCAGTAGCGCGGGCCGATGCCTTCGATGCGCCCGGAATACATTGCGGAGCGGTGCACGTTTTCGCGAATGATCTTGAGCGTTTCGGGCGTTGTGAAGGCGATGTGGCAACTCACCTGCGGCTGCACGATTTTTTTCGTGCGGAAGCTGAAGGGAGTTGGGTCGGCGTCGCCGGGCTGCTCTTCAAAAGCATCCCACTTGATCGTCCGTCCATCCAGGCGCGGGGGGGTGCCGGTCTTCAAACGGCATGTGCGCAGGCCCAAGGCGCGCAGGGCTTCGCCGAGCAAGACGGAGGCCGGCTCGCCGCTGCGTCCGGCCGGATAGCGCTCCTCGCCACAGTGAATCAACCCATTCAAAAACGTGCCGGTGGTGATAATGGTAGCGCCTGCGAGCAGGTTGCGGCCGTCGCGAAGTTTGAGCCCGAGAACGCGCCGCCGGGGACGAATCGGACGCGGCAACTCGGCGAGCTCATCAGGGCCTCCGGTTCCCTGTTCCCTCGTCCCTGTTCCCTCGTCGTCAATCACCAGATTCACAACCTCAGCTTGACGAATGTGGAGACCAGGCTGGCTCTCCAGAACTTCGCGCATCTTTACGCGGTAGAGTTGCTTGTCGCACTGGGCACGCGGACTCCACACGGCCGGGCCGCGCGAAGTATTGAGCAGCCGGAACTGAATGCCCACCGCATCAGCCACCTCGCCCATAATGCCGCCGAGCGCATCGACTTCGCGCACCAGGTGACCCTTGGCGACGCCGCCGACGGCCGGATTGCAACTCATCTGGGCAATCAGGTCGAGGTTCATGGTGATCAGCGCGGTCCTCAGGCCCATGCGGGCGGCGGCCATCGCGGCCTCGCATCCAGCGTGGCCGGCACCCACCACAACAACGTCGTATTGTTCGATAAATGGCATCCAACTTCATTCTACGGATTCTCCGGTTGCAGCGCAGGGGTCACTGCGGAGCAGGAGGCTTTCGGCGTAAGAGTGGGCTTCCCAGGGCACGAAAACAGTCGTTTTTCGAAGAAAAATTGGGCAAAATCCGGCAATTCTGTTTACCGTTGAGTAACTATAACCGGCAGAGTCGCTGTTGCATTCATTCATGTTAGGTAGAAACCCGATACCTTTTAGTACCTCTTTTGGAGGTAGGGGGTACTCCCCCTCCCAATTTCCTGGCGAAAAACGGAGATCGCGGCGTTGAATTCGCAAGAATCCTGGGCAGGAGACTGGAGGAGGCTCATTCCCCAAGTCTGCGCCGATCTGAGGTTATTTTCTGCAATGCGGCGGGGATCGGGATTTGATTTTGATCGAGGGTTCTTGACACGTTCGAGGAGTTGGCAAAGAAACTCTGAAAGGCGCCGGAGATGAGAAATGAGGACCGTTCTGGCGGGCTAAAGTGCTGGGTCCAGGGAATTCTGCCGCAGTCAGAATTTTTTTCTCAGCCGTTCCAGGACAGTGTTGCCGCCAAACTCGATGCAGTTGATTCCTGCTGCCGGCGATGCAAGGGCATGCCTGGGTTCATCCACGCCAAAGGGGTGTGCCAATGATACGAAAATGTTACTTCCGGATGGCGGTGATCCAACCGCAACCGTCGGAATCGAAGGATCGAAGGTTGTGAAGGAGAAAACCGAAGGTTACTAAAATGACTCGCCGAATCACATTGAATCGAGCGGCTCTCTAATCTCAGGAAATCGCTGCTTGATTTTCTTCGCCATCCAAGTAGCTTCTTTCACAGCTACTGCGTAGACTGCGATGATACCGCCGAACTCCCAGAGCGAAAGGTTACGAATTGCTTTTACAGTTGCCCAGCTCGGCAGGATGGGGATCAACCGCCGCCACTCGAAAAAGAAAAGGCTGATCAGTGCCAAGATAACGAACTGCCTTACCAGCAAAATAGCGATGTATCTAACGACTTCGGGGCTTCCGAAAAAATCGTCTGAATCCTGGAAAGACAAACCACAAGTGCAACAAAGCATAAAGACGATATAGCCCAACGTCACGGCGAGTTGCCAGCTCCAGTTATGGTTACTGAGCGGAAGATACAGCACGCAAAAGGCGACCCCTGCAATAACGTGAGCCCAACGGCCGATCCACCATGAGGTTACCTCCTCAGTTTCCGGAGGCTTCTGTTCTTCGTCTTGTTGATTATTCAAATCGATATAGTCGTCGGGCATACGCCGGCAGATTTCTCAAAGCTGTGATTGCACCATTGGCGGGTGGCGCAGGTCTGATTATCGCAGGAAGGTCGGGTGACCCAGGTCTCGATTTTGCGACCTTGGATCGTAGGAATCCCGCGCAATCATAGATTCGCCCGCCAAATTCCGCAGGGTTCAAGGACCATGCTGCACCCGGATGGTCGCCGATTGAAAAGTATCGCTACTTTGAACTCTTAAAAAGCAACCGCGGATCGGGCATTGTGACCGGATTGTCGCCAATTGGGAAGCATCGCTACGTTGAACTCTTAAAAAGCAACCGCGGATCCCTCACTGCGTTCGGGATGACAGTGCTGCGGCTAGAGGATGACGATGCGGATCGGGCATTGTGACCGGATTGTCGCCGATTGAAAAGTATCGCTACTTTGAACTCTTAAAAAGCAACCGCGGATCCCTCACTGCGTTCGGGATGACAGTGCTGCGGCTAGAGGATGACGATGCGGATCGGGCATTGTGACCGGATTGTCGCCAGTTGGGAAGCATCGCTACTTTGAACTCTTAAAAAGCAACCGCGGATCCCTCACTGCGTTCGGGATGACAGTGCTGCGGCTAGAGGATGACGATGCGGATCGGGCATTGTGACCGGATTGTCGCCAATTGGGAAGCATCGCTACGTTGAACTCTTAAAAAGCAACCGCGGATCCCTCACTGCGTTCGGGATGACAGTGCTGCGGCTAGAGGATGACGATGCGGATCGGGCACTGTGACCGGATTGTCGCCAGTTGGGAAGTATCGCTACTTTGAACTCTTAAAAAGCAACCGCGGATCCCTCACTGCGTTCGGGATGACAGTGCACGGGATGCGCGTGGGTTTCGTGGCTGGCATCGCAGGAGAATCGTCGCCGATGGAGAAGTTTCGCGCGAGCCGGATAACCCCGGACCGCACTGACCTCCAATTTCCCTCGTAGCCGGTGATATGGGCGCTGCCATAGGATTTGCTGTCATTCTGAGCGCAGCGAAGGATCTGCGGCGAGTTCTTCCGGTCACAGACAATGCCGCTTGGAGCGAACTATGATGCCACCGATGCATGAGCACAGCTATTTCACTTACATCATGGCGAGCCGCAGCCACACGCTTTACATCGGCGTCACAAGCGGCCTCCACAAACGCGTGTTTCAGCATAAATGGAAGGAGCACGACGGCTTCACGGCAAAGTACAACTGCGATCGGCTGGTATGGTTCGAGGGATACCAGGAGGTTGCGAAGGCCATCGCCCGCGAGAAGGAACTGAAGGGCTGGAGACGAGCAAAGAAGATCGCGCTAATTGAGGCTATGAACCCGGTGTGGACGGACTTAAGCCGCGATTGGTATGACTATGAGCCCGCCGATTATCGCCGTGCCTTGGATCGAATGGATCGGTAAGAATCAACCGCAGATCCTTCGCCTACGGCTCAGGATGACACTGCATCGGAATAGCAGTAAGTGTGTCGGAACGGGGTTGTTGGCGTATTGTCGCCAATTGGGAAGTATCGCTACGTTGAACTCTCAAAAGCAACCGCAGATCCTTCACTGCGTTCGGGATGACACAGCTGTGTGGAGAGGATGATGCGGGTCGGGCATTGTGATCGAATCGTCGGCTGCTCGGAAGGAATGCAGGATTTGAATCTTGAAGAGCAACCGCAGATCCTTCGACTCCGCTGCGCTCCGCTCCTGATGACAACGTACGAGGGGAGCGCGGATACGCACTGAAGTCGCGATTGCTGGTGGTTGGCCGCCGACTCTTCCTCAACCGTGATCTGGCTCGATGGGTCCGAGTGGGCCGGTCGGTGCATGCGGACCCAGACCGTAGAGGCGGGGAGCAAGTGAACGTGGGAGCAGGGGTGTAGTAGATAGAGACAAGGGTCTGGGAGGTTGAGGATGGAATACGAACTCGAAAACATGATTGGGCTGCTGGAACGCACGCCAGCCGCACTCGATGCGCTGCTTCGCGGCTTGCCTGAGGTGTGGACGGAAACGAACGAAGGCGGGAATACCTGGAGCGTGAGAACCGTGCTCGCGCACCTGCTTCAAGGCGAATGTGAGGACTGGATGCCGCGGACCCGGCACATTCTGCAATCAGGCGAGACACAACCCTTTGCTCCCTTTGACCGCGAGGCCCATGTCCGCTATGGAAAGGACAAGACGCTGACGCAACTATTGGGCGAATTTGCGATAGCGCGAGCGAAGAGCCTGGACGAACTGCACGGACTGAAGCTGACGCCACAGGATTTGGCGCGGCGAGGACGGCATCCAGCACTCGGCCCGGTCACTTTGTCCGAACTGCTGGCCACATGGGCGGCGCACGATTTGACTCATCAACATCAGATTTCAAGGATCATGGCGCACCAGGTTCGCGAAGCCGTGGGACCGTGGGCTCGGTTCCTGGGCGTGATGCGCTGCACGGGCCACAGCGAAACGGCTTGAAACGTGCGGCTCGGCTCCAATACTCGCAGGCAGAGGTCTGGATGAAACTACGGCTTCTTATTCGCTGACAACTTCCTGCCGGTCCGATTTCGCGTTCCAGTTGGTTAGATCGCCGATCGGGAAGGAACGCGAAAAGCAGGTCCTTCGGCTCCGTTGAAAGACGCTACGCTCAGGATGAGCAGGCGAGATGGGCTTGGTCGTATCCCACCGATCGCAAAAAACGCGATGGATGGGGCACCCAGATTCTTCTTTTAGGGGCGATACCGGATGGGTTCATGTCGGGACGTAACTTGTTGCGGCGAGTCGGGCTGCTCTTTATGAGCAGGTGAGATGGGCCTCGTTCTATCCCACCCATCGCAAAGTACGCGATGGATGGGGCACCCAGATTCTTTTTTGAGGGGCGGCGCCGGATGGGTTTATGTCGGGACGTAATTTAGAGTGCGCACCTTTAATCATTGAAGGGTTCCTTATCACTGCTTCGATTGCAGGCCGGTGTTCAGAATGTGTTTTTCCCGGAATGGATGAAGTCGATTGACATCGTTCCGTCCGATGGGTAAGGCTTGGGTGAAATGCACCTCGACTTTTCCCCGGCGCATTCGCGTCATATTTGTTTAACGTGCGTGCCCAGGAGCAACCGGCAGTCCCAGCTCTGTTGTTATCTTTTCTGCAAGGAGAACCGATGAGCGGGTCCGGAGCTGTGCTGACCTTCAACGGCATCAACGGTGGGACGGGCAAGTACGACATTGAGCCGATGTCGGCCGAGGCGTTTTCGCGGGGCGCGCTTGAGATGGCACCTCTCAAGCCGGGCGACAAGGCTCACCTGGAGGAGTTGGAGCGCCGCAGGCTGCGCGACACCGAAGCGCACTATGCGCCCAAGGAAGGCGTTGACCCCAAGAAGCTGGAAGAAACCGGCTGGGGCGTGATCTTTGCGTTTGGCGCGGCTGCGGCGGTCTATGAAGCTTTGTCTCCATTGCTGAAGCTGCGCAGGCAACAGGCCGGTGAGCGGTATCGCGAGTATCTTGGACCCGACGCATACAGGCCCGGGGAGAGCAAGCAGGAATTTCTGAAGCGCCATGGCGCGGGACCGGGGCCGGTGGATCCGACGATCGTCCCGTATTACCTGCTGATTGTGGGCGACCCCGACTCGATTCCCTTCCGCTTCCAATACCAACTGGACGTGCAGTACGCGGTGGGACGGATTCACTTTGAATCGGTTGCCGAATACGCGGCCTACGCGGAGACGGTGGTTGCGGCCGAGACCGGCGCACTGGCTCTGAGGAAGCGAGCGTCCATTTTTGGAGTCGCCAATGACGGGGATGGCGCGACACGGCTGAGCCACGATGGACTGGCTGAACCGTTGGCGGAATGGGCCACGACGCAGGATGGGTGGGTTGTAGACAAGTTTGTAAATGGAGATGCCACCAAGGCTCGTCTCGGTTCCTTGTTAGGCAGCGAGGCTCCGGCATTTCTGTTTACCGCGAGTCACGGCATGTGTTACGACAGTGGAGACGCGCGGCAGGTTCCGCTACAGGGAGCGCTGCTTTGCCAGGATTGGCCGGGACCGGCGTTTCAGGGAGCAATCCCCGACGGATTTCTTTTTTGCCGGTGAGGATGTCGCGGCCGATGCGCGGGTCTTTGGCATGATTGCGATGCATTTTGCCTGCTTTGGAGCGGGAACTCCGCGGCTGAGCGACTTTTCGGCTTCGGGGCCGCCGCCTGAGATTGCGCCAAGAAGCTTCCTCGGCCGTCTGCCGCAACGCCTCATCGCCCACCCGCGCGGTGGCGCGCTGGCGGTGATCGGCCATGTCGAGCGTGCCTGGGGCTGCTCGTTCCATTGGGACGGCGCCGGAAGCCAGACGGAGGTATTCAAGAGCACGATCAAGCGACTGATGGAAGGTCATCCGGTGGGCTCCGCGCTCGAATACTTTAATGGCCGGTATGCGGAGCTGTCTTCCGATTTGTCTACCGCGCTCGCTGACGTCAAGTATGGTGCAACGATCGATCCTTTCCTGCTGTCTGGTCTTTGGACCGCCAACAACGATGCCCGCAGCTATTCAGTGATTGGCGATCCGGCCGTTCGCTTGATGCTGGCCCACGACTCACAGCCTGCAAACCGTCCCATTCTGGAGGTCAATCTCGTGTCCGTTGCTCCCGACTCCCCTCAACCACCCACATCGCAAGCGTCCAACCCGCCTTCGTTCAATGCTGCCCAAGTGGATTACGGCGTGATCGACTCCGTACGCGGCGCGGCCGCATCCCTGCAAGACGCAGCGCAGAAGATTGGCGCCTGGCTCGCGGACTCATTTCAGACAGTGACGAGCGTTCACGTCAGCACCTATGTAAGCGACAGCATCAAGGACGTGAAATTTGTGGATGGCGTTTTTTCCGGCGCGGAATTGCGGGCCATGACCATTGCCAGCCTCGACGGCAATACGGTGGTTTGCGTGCCTGAGCAGGATGGGAAGGTCGATGACGCGCTGTGGAAGATCCATTCCGATACGTTCGACAAAGCGCTGGCGAACCGGGTCGAGTTGCTCAAGACAGCGGCCGCGGCCATCGCGAGCTTTGTGCCCGGGGTGAAGGGGCTGTGACTGCGGTGGATTCCCAACTGGCCGATCTTTTGCGGGTTCGCGGGGAGATTGAAGGAATTGACCGCGCCACGCGCGAATCGAAAACCGTGACAACGGAGCCAGAAGGCAATTTGAGTTATTCCTACGGAGTGCTTTCCGGCCTCTCACCGTTTTCAAGCGTGGAGAAGACTGTTGGGGATATTGCTGCGGCGGTTCAGGTGATACTTCGAAGGCTGGCGCCGGTTGCAACGGTCGAAACCTCGAATTCCGGATTGACCGTCAGAAGCGTGATCAATTACACGGGGCGAACCACATCTGTCTGGAGCGGTTCGCCGCCAACCGAGTTGGCGGCAGCGCTGGCGGAAGCGCATCTGGAGTCGCTGAAGAATGCCTATGCGCTTCGCACAGCTTTTGTGGGAGTGATTGCAGCGACGGGCAGCGCGATGGTCTCCATTTCGACAGCCATCGCAAATCCGCTGACGGTGCTCCACGCATCGTCTTCCGCGGCTGCGCTCAAGGAGTCTTTGCAGCGTCTCGTTGCATCGGTCGAATGAGAGGACTGAAAGTGCAGGGCTGGTTCTCAAGAGAGAGAGTGGAAACGATGAGCCGATACGCGGATCTCGAGATTGTGTTCAGGAAGCGCGAAGAGCAGTCGTATGCGCTGAGCTTTCGCTTCAATAGTCCCGACGACGCAGCGGAAATTCGCTCTCTGATTGAGCCCGTGATTACGATCGACGCCTCGGTGCCGATGGGTGACGACGCAGGGGCTTATGCGGATTGGTTGAGCGCCGCATTTTTCACGCCGGAGGTGGGTGCCGAGTTTGGCAAATTCCGCACCGCGGCCGCGACCCAGTCTGCAATTCTCAGGGTGCGGCTTGCGATTGAGCCGAACGCACCGGAGCTTCACGCCATCCGATGGGAGACTCTGCATGATCCGGACCAGCCCGCGGATAGCAGAACCCAACTTTTTACCGGCGAACAGACGGTTGTCTCAAGATTTCTGAACAGTGGCGAGGACTGGCGCCCAATCCGGTTGCACCCCAAGGGGAAACTGAGGGCCCTGGTTGTTGTTGCGAACCCGAGCACGTCAAGCGGATATGGGCTTGCGCCGATCGCGGTGGCGGAGGAGTTGGCTCGCGCCAGGGATGCGATGAGCGGCGTGGATGTGACATCGTTCGCACCGGGCGGTGCGTTGCCACTGCCGGAATTGGCTGCCAGACTTCGAGAAGGATTCGACATTCTCTACCTGGTTTGCCACGGAAGGCTGGTGGATCAGGAGCCTTACCTTTACCTGAATGAGGGCCCACCGGATTCAGGACTCGATCTGGTGCAGGTGATTCGCGAACTCGATCAGCGGCCTCGCATGATTGTCCTCGCTTCGTGCCAGAGTGCCGGCAGAGGCGGAGTGGGGCTTGCCGGTCTTGGGCCCCGCCTGGCTGAGGCCGGTGTTCCCGCTGTCATCGCGATGCAGGGCAACATCTCCATGACTACGGCCGCGGCCTTCATGAAGCGATTCTTCACCGAACTGCTGAACGACGGGCAAATAGATCGCGCCATGGCGGTGGCGCGCGGCGAGGTGCGAAAAGCCGCCGACTGTTGGATGCCGGTACTTTTCCTGCGGCTGCGCGATGGCTGCATCTGGTACGAACCTGGCTTTGGCGGCGACAGCGCAAACGAGTTCGACAAATGGAAGTCCATTTGCAGTTCGGTTCGCGGGGGTCACTTCATTCCAATCCTGGGTCCGGAACTGGGTGAGGATCTCTTTGGAGGAACTGGAGAACTGGCTGGCAAACTGGCGGACAACCACGCATTTCCCTTTGCAAGCCATGAACGCGGCGACCTCGCCAAGGTTACTCAGTTCATCAGCGTGCACCAAAAGAGGAGCTATGCCTGCGAGGCAGTCCAAGATGAATTTTTGCAGCAGATTGCGCGCCGGCTCGATGGCGATACGCAAGGCGCAAGCCAGAAGACGCTTGCCACACTGCTCGAATCGGCGGTCAGTTACTGTCGCGCGGACCCGAACCACCCATATCGCATACTCAGCGGCCTGCCTGCATCCATCTACCTGAATGCCGCGTATGAGCCGCTGCTGTTGCGGGTATTGAAGGCAGAGGGAAAGAGCCCGGAGCCGGTGTTCACTTCGTGGCGAGGCGAAGAGGTTCCGCAAAAACCGCAGCCGCGAGGGGCGAAGCCGACGCCTGATAGCCCCTGGGTTTATCACGTCTTTGGCCTCTTCGGAAAGCCCGACACGATGGTGCTTACCGAAGACGATTTTCTCGACTACCTGATCGCCGCCTCGAGGCTCGACCTGCTGCTTCCGACGCTCGTCGGCCAACTCATGCAGAGTTCGCTGCTCTTTCTCGGCTTCCGCCTGGACGACTGGAGATTTCGCGTATTGTTTCGCATGATCGTGACCCGGCAGGGTACGCGAACGATGAGGCAGATGTCCCACGTCGGTGTGCAGATCGATCCCGGCGAGCAAAGTGTTGCCGACGTAAAAAGTGCAAGGAAGTACATCGAGAGCTACTTCAAGGGAGGGGAAGACGCGCCGGAGATTTCGATTTTTTGGGGCAGCCCCGCGGACTTTCTGAAACAGCTTCGAGAGCAGATGGCGAACACCGCGGGCCATGCCGCGAGCCCAGTGGCGCAGGGAGGCGGCGATGACTGGTATTGACGCCGCCGGTTCGTTGCCGAATCCCTTCGTTGGGCCGCGGCCGATTGAAATGGGCCAACCGATCTTCGGGCGGGACCTGGAGATCGACCAGCCTGTACTACCTGCTCAGCGCCGAGCGGATTGTGCTTTTTCACTCGCCTTCGGGGGCCGGGAAGAGTTCCCTGCTTCAGGCCGGATTGATTCCGCGGCTCGCACAGCAATTCGACGTGTGGGCGCCGGTTCGCGTAAACCTGCCGCCGCAGGCGAATGGTCCAGCTGAAATCAACCGCTATGTTCGCAGTTGCAATCTCGGCTTCGAGGCCGAAATTCCCAAGGAGCATCAGCGCCCGGAAGGCGCGATTGCTTCGTTGACTCTTGCCGAGTACGTGGCAGGCAGGCCGCGACGGCGTTCAGCGGCCAAAAACGTTGTCTTGATTTTCGACCAGTTCGAAGAGGTGCTCACCGTCGATCCGCTCGCGCTCGACGCCAAGCGGGAGTTTTTCAGTCAACTCGGCAAGCTGCTCCAGGATCCCCAACTGTGGGCCATCTTCGCCATCCGCGAAGACTACCTGGCGCAGCTCGATCCTTACGCCGATCTGCTGCCTACCCACCTGAAAAACCGCTTCCGCCTCGACCTGCTCAGCAGGAGCGCGGCGGAGGAAGCAATCGAAAGGCTGGTTGAATCCGGCGGACGCAGTTTTGCACCCCAGCCTCTCGCCAGGTTAGTTGTCGACCTGGCAATGATGCGAATGCAGCAGCCCGGAGGAGAGTTCCAAAGCGAACTAGGTCCGCATGTCGAGCCCCTCCACCTTCAAGTGGTTTGCAGGAATCTATGGGAACGCATGGCACCGAAGCGGACAGTAATCGATGACAGCGATATTGAAACGTTTGGCAATGTGAATGAAGCCCTCGGCGAGTACTTCGACACTGAGGTGCAGAAGGCAGCTGCCGGCAACGATCGCGCAGAGCGCAAGATTCGAGATTGGTGCGGGGAGAAGCTGATCACGCGCGCAAAGATCCGTGGTCAGGTTCTTCGCGAGGCAGGGCAAAGCGGAGATCTCGACAATAGGCTGATCGAGCGATTGATCGACGCTCACCTGGTTCGTGGCGAACAGCGCGCTGGAGCCACATGGTATGAGCTTTCGCACGATCGCCTGGTGGAGCCGGTTCTGGCGGCGAACGAGTCCTGGCTTGAAGTTCATCTCAGCCTGTTCCAACATCGGGCTTTGAAATGGGAACGCGAAGGCGAGCCGGAGAGCCTGGTGCCATCGGATAAGGTGGTATACGCTTCAGATCGACATTACATGGCTTTGCACGACGAAGACCTCACAACTGGAGAGCGCCGCTTCCTGGCCGCCTGGCGGAAGAAGCGACGGAGACAGATTCAGCTTCGTTTTGCCGCTGCCATTCTCGGTGCCTTCCTTGTCGTCACTTTCGCGCTCTCGATCGTTACCTCCATATTGTGGCTGAGAGCTCGTCGGGAGAGGGATCGCGCAGAGGCGAATCTGCAACTCGCCAAACAGGCTGTGGACGAGAGCTTGTCGTCTGCAGGACGGCAGCAAGCAAGAGAGTCAGCGGATTCGCCTGAGATGGAGGCATTCAGGAAAGCTTTGTTGGACAAGGCCGCCGCATTTTATGCGGTGTTCACCCGCGAGAATTCCGGCAATTTGATGCTGCGCGCTGAAGAGGCCCGGGCGCATTCCAGGCTTGGCGACGTGAATCGATTGCTCGAGCAACAGGACGAGGCGGTCAAGGAATACCGACTTGCGATTGCGAGCTTTGAAAATCTGGCCGCGCAGTATCCCAACAAAACTGAGTATCGCCAGGGATTGGCTTACTGCCACAATTGGCTGGGAGAGACGCTCCGCATTGGTTTGGAGAGTGAAGACAGGCCCGATCCCTCGATTGGCTCCGAAGCCAGAAAAGAATACGATGAGGCACTTCGCCTGCAGCAGCAGATCCATGATGCAAACCCGTCGGACACGGAGGCCACTCAGGAGTTGGCGCGGAGTTACTACAACCGGGGAATTCTTCTCTTTGACGGAGGCGATCGGCAAGGTGCCGAGTCCGACTCGCGCTCGGCCATTGGCCTGCTGGAACCAATCGCCGGTGATGCGGCGCAAGGCGAGCGGCAGTTTTCTCCTGCGCCAGCGCAGGAGTTGGCCCGCGTCTACAATAATCTGGCTAAACTGGAGAAACTTGACGGTCGATATGAGGCGTCCAGGGCGCTGTATGAAAAGGCGATCCAGAAAGCCGAACAGCTCGAATCTCGGAGCCCGCAAGAGCGTGAGTACCGATTCGAATTGGCGGAGTATTGCGACAACGAAGCAAGGTTGCTTGTCGATATGAATGACATGGCTGCCGCCGGGCGCAGAAGCCAGGAAGCTCTGGACATTATCGATGCATTAGCCAACCCCGCTCCGGCTCTTTCGCAGGAGCAGGCAAGGATTCTCGAGTTGCGGAGCGAAATCCTGCTCGCGCAGGGATCTCCAGAGGCTCAAGACGAGTCGGAGCGCGAGCGCGACCTGCTGGAGAGATTGGGACGCAGCGGAGCGCTCCCTCATATCGCACACTCTTCCGTCTTGTACAAGGATCTTGCTGTAAACTTTGGAGAACTCGCCAGCAAAGAGTTGGCAGAAGGCGATCTGGCGAGTGCAGAACTTTCGGCTAAAAGTCTCGGTCGGGTCCTGCCTCATCTAACACCGGAAGACAAAGCGGCGGCCCAGGTCAGCTATCGGGATCTGCTGCGCAAGTTACAACCGAAGTTATCAGGGCATAACTGATTCCCCTTTCCAAACGAGGTAAATCAACTTGGAAAATCGCATGAGGTTGAGATGAAGACCATCGCCGTGTCGCTGGTCTTGTTTTTCCTGCATTCAGCACTCGCGGCGCAACAACCGGAGCCCCGGGAAGATGATGCGGCGAAACGGGATGTTGCGTCCAGCTCCCTGACAGCTACATGAGCAAGACAAACCCGGATCAGGCGCCGCCGGCCAGACAGAAGCAGAAGGCCAAGCCGGTCACGCAAGGAAGCATCCGCAAAGCCATTGAAGCGGACCAAAATCGACGCCAGCATGGTTGGCTATATCGAAGATGCCGCTGTCCAATCGCAGGTTCGGGTGCGCTTCGATGCCGGTTTCAACGCTCCGTGGCCCGACCGTGCCGAATATTTTTACGCGGGATGCGATGGATCAAGCGGCTGCGCGGGCGCCATTCAGCGAACGCTCAACTTTCAGCAGCTAAATCTCAAGGGCGAGTATGCGCCGGTGGAGCGATTTTCCGCCTTCGTCCAGGTTCCATTCCGCTGGGTTCAACCTTTCTTTGTTCCCAACACAGGCAGTCCAACTCTATCGAGCGGATGCGGGATCAGCGACCTGCAGGCAGGGCTGAAATTTGCTGCGGTCGATTCCGTTACACGCAGACTCACATTTCAGCTCGGCGCGGATTTCCCGACTGGAGATGGGGGCGCCGGACTGGGCACGAATCATTACAGCATCGAACCGAATGTCTTGTTGTTTCAAAAAATATCGGATCGCTGGGCAGTCGAGGCCGAAGCGGGAGACTCGCATCCGATTGGCGGCACGAGCTACGTTCCGAACACTTCACTGACAACCCCTCCGCAGAACTTTGCCGGCGACGTGGCCATGTACGGTGTCGGGCCAAGTTATCAACTTATCAAACGCGACAGTTATCGAGTTACTCCCGTCCTCGAACTTGTTAGTTGGCATGTTTTCGGAGGATTGCAAACCAATTCGGCTGGAGTGGTTCAATCCGCCGCAGGAATTAATGTGCTGAATGCAAAACTCGGAGCGAGAGCCAGCTTTCAAGACGGGAGTTCAATCTACGCCGGATACGGCCGAGCTTTAACCTCCGACATCTGGTACAGGAATTTGTTCAGGATCGAGTACCGGCGGGTCTTCTAAGTCAGCCCCGGGATCGTTCCTTATTGGGACCGATGCACCGATCGAGTCCGCGAACAGACAGGTTCCGAGTCACGAGCGGATTGTCGAGATAATCATCCGGATCGATCGTGACTGGTCTTCGCAAGCTGTCACTATACCGATGGCGTCGCGGAAGATTGGCACTGTTTGGGAGGGAGCGATGCCCGATGGGTTCATCTCTGGAGGTAAATCGCCGGGGGCGAGTCAGGCTGCCGAGGATAACTGCACGAGGGAAGAAGGCAAAGAGCTAGGAGAACGCACCCGTTACGCAGCTCGCAACTCCAGAATGATGGCGGCACCGCGGGGTTCGAGATTTACGGCCGAAGCGCGGCCATTGTGATCGCGAAGAATGGTGGCGCAGAGGCTCAGGCCGAGACCGGCCGTTTCTCCGGCAGTCTGCGCGGGAGTGAAGGGGTCGAAGGCGCGCTCGGGGTTGAGGAATCCGGGGCCGGAGTGGGCGACGAGAATCTGCACGAGGCTGCCTTCGCTGGTTGCCTCGAGACGAATGGTCTTGGGGCCCTGGTGGGCGGAGGCCGAAGCCTGACTTTCAACCGCGGCAATGGAGTACTGCAGACAGTGAAGCACGGCCTGCCGCAATTGTTGGGGGCTGCAAAGAACCCTGGGCAGGGCGGGAGCCACACTGAGGCGGAACTCGATGGAGCGTTGCAAAAGCTCGGAGCGATGGAGCTGCTCCATATCACCGAGCAACTCGGAGACTGAGATCGCGGAACGCTGATCGCTTTTGGACCGCGAGATCCTCGTGAGGCTCTCGAGCGTGGATCGCATGCGGCGTGCCTCGGCAAGGATCGACTCGACGCCCCTGCGCTCGAGGGCATCGAGGTTCACCGTTTCTTCCAGCAGCGAAGCGTAGCCCAGAATCACGGTGAGCGGATTGTTCAAATGCTGGGTGACGGTGGCGGCCAACTGGCCCAGGCCGGCGAATTTCTCCGAATCGATGAGCTTTTCGAAGAGCATGGTCTGGCTTCGCGTGGCCTGGAGTCTTGCGGTCAACATCTCGATCGGTAACAGGTCGTCAGCGCGGAGGGACTCCTCCGACCGATCCGTGGAATTGCGCTGCGCGGGACGCAGTCCGGCAAGCAGCAGTGCGCCCTCAGTGGATGCGCGGCCGATCATGGGCACGGCGAGAGCTTTGGTAAAGTGCAGACGTTTCAGGTCGTCGCCAGGTCTGAGCCAGGGTGTGAGGTCGAGGCTGAGCGTCTGGCTTCGTTCGACGGCGGACGGGGCCGATCCCGGCACGAGAAAATCGGCCACCGGAATCCGCCCTGCCAACTCGCCCAGGGCAGGCAGGGTTGCCTCATCGATTCCCGCAGACCCGGCAAGTCTGAAGCGGCCTCCCTGCTCAAGCAGGAGCACGGCCTGGGCAAACCGGCTGTGCTTCACCACTGTGTCGCAGATATCGCTCCCCTGGCGATCGAAGTCCTCAACGCGCCGCCTGGCAAGAATGAGATTGGTGTAGGCTTCAAGCTCCCGGCGCGCCCTACGTTCGCGTTCCTGCGCTGCCTTGTTGAGGCTAAGCTGACCCTCCAGCGCGAGCAGGATCATGCCCATGGCCGCGACCACCTTGCCCATGACAATAATGTGAATCAGGTTGAGGCCTAACAGCGAAGTGAATTCATTTGGGGGAAGAATCCGCGTGGCGGAGAGCGACCAGGTCGTAAAGCCCATGACGCTCAATACGACTCCCGGTGAAAACCGCCTGAAGAGGAAGAGCAACTGCAGTGCGGTCATGAGCATGTTGGCGCACTCGATCACGATCAGCGCGGCCGCGGCTCCAGCGGTGAAGCAGACCCAAAGCGCCAGAGCGCCGAGCAGGACGCAGTACGAGATTCCAAACCAAGCCGGCATTGGGCCCTTGACTGCGGTCCAAAAGAGAGCAACGACGAGGGAGGTCGATCCAAGGGCGACGAAGATCAGGAGCAGGGGTTGAGGAGGCGAAACGCCGTTGAACACGCCGTAAAGCAGGACAGAAGCAATGACCAGGGGAATGGTGTAGGGAATGACGTAAAGGACCTGAAAGCGGCCAAGGCGGAACTTTCGCGGCGACAGCGAAGCCAGAAAGAGTGCGGAGCTGATCTGAATGCTGGTCTCGCCCGCCGCGGCCAGCCAGGAGTGTATCTCCCTGGAAGAACTCCACGGCCACTCGACAAAGCGTAGCGTCATGGAGACCAGGGCAAAGATGAAGCCGAGAAACCACAACAGGGTGCGGGTGTCGCGAAAGCGCAGGTACAGATACCCGAATGCCGGCAAGAGCAGGGCGCTGAGGACGAGCGCGGGAGCGTGGTAATAATCTGGCATGGAAGCCTAAATCTCCTTCCGCTCCCGGCGCCGGGAACGGCAAGATGGCTTGACGCTTTCAGGCAGGGGTCCGTTATGATTCTCAGTAACGGCATGCGCCCCACCTGCCGCACGCCCATCGACGCTCTTGCCCGGTGCCCCGACACTTCAGTTTGAGACTTCCCGAAGGGTACGTACATGCGTCTAAAGTTGCAGCGGGGGCGAAAATCGCCGGAGCAAGCAAACACTCCGCACCCATGCAAGCAACCTGCTAGAGGAGCTTACCCAACTTGAAGAGTCGTTGGAATTTGGTATTGCTGGCAATCGCCGGGTGCGCGCTGCCGTTGGCGGGACAGAACAAGGACAGCTTCACGCCCATGCCGTTAGATGCAGGTTTTGGGCATATGGATATCTCAACGCCGGCCGTTCCACCGGAGCAGATCATCAAGGAGTTTGCGGCCAGGGAGAGTGAATTCCAGGACGCGCTGAACCACTACACCTATCGCCGCTACGCCCGCGTGCAGACGCTTGACGACGATAACAAGGTGGACGGGGAGTGGTACGAGGTGGACGATGTAATATTCGACCCCACGGGGCGAAGGACGGAAAAGGTCGTCTACGCACCAGGCAGCACGCTGCAAAGAGTGATGATGTCGCCCTCCGATCTGCAGGATATTTCGCATGGCTATCCGTTTGTCCTGACCACCGAGGACATCGCCCAGTACGACGTGAGCTATGTGGGCCGGCAGAAGGTGGACGAGGTGGACTGCTACGTTTTCAGGGTCAGCCCCAAAGTGATCGAGAAGAAGAAGCGGTACTTCGACGGGCGCATCTGGGTGGATGCGACCGACCTACAGATCGTGGTGACGAATGGGCGCATGGTTCCCGATGACACCCGCAAGAACAGCGAAGACCTGCACCCGCCCTTTATGACGTGGCGCGAGCAGGTGGACGGCCACTACTGGTTTCCGGTGTATACGAAAGGCGAAGGCATCCTGCACTTTTCCGGCGGCAACGGGTATATGGGTGACGACGTGCACATCCGCGACACCGTCAAATACACCGACTACAAACGCTTCGGCTCGACCAGCACCATCATCTACAACGGCCAAACCGTCCCCAACTCGGGTCAGCAGGCGGGCCAGCAGCCGGACAAGCAACCAAAATAATCTTCGCTGACCACCTGTCGGCGGCTTGGGGCCAGAGACCGGGTGACCCTGATTTACCAACCGCAAGGATCGTTTTTTTGAACGCGCTATAATCCGGCTCAAACGGGGGTTCAGCCATGAGACGCGTCGTCCTCTCAACGCTTGCGGCCATCTTTCTGTTGTCACAGGGTCAGATCCTTGACGGCCAGGATTCCGCGCCCATGCATGCGCCCGACTTTCGCGCACAGCAAAAGCTTGCGCCCCTTTACTTTCCGCCCAAACCGAATGCGCCCTTCATGGCTATCGCCAAAACGCTTTGGGTGCAGACCCTGCCCGACGGGTCCACGGTCACCCGGGAGAACGCACGGGCTGTGGCGCGCGATATGGATGGCCGCATCTTTCAGGAGCGGCGCACCTTTGTATCTGTACCCGCTGACCCAAGGGAAAAATCGGTGGCCTACCTGAATTTGTACACGGACCCGACTGACCACACCATGTATAGCTGCTTTCCGGGGTCCATGTTCTGCAATCTGGAAAATTACTCGGACCCAATGAGCGAACCAACCGTCCCCGCGGGACTGCAGCCGGACGGGGTTTCGTATTTGACGCGGGAGAACCTTGGGGTGGACACGTTCGAGGGGCTTGAAGTCCAGCGCTCGCGCGAAACCTACACGATTTTCCAACAAAAGATCGGCAACACGAAGACCATTCTTCGCGTTGTCGATTATTGGTACTCGCCGAATCTGGGAGTGAACTTGAAGGTGGTGCGCCACGATCCCCGCGATGGCGACCAGACGCTGTGGCTCACAAACATCACGACCACGGCCGGCAATGCGAGCGCCTTTCGGCCTCCGGCAGGCTATCGAATCTTCGATCGCCGAGCGCCGAAACCAATCTCGGGAACGCCCGCCCCAGGGCGGTAGAAGCGAAGCCGACATTTCCTGGTTTGCTACTCCTTGAATCCTCTGGGTGATTTATTTGGCCAAAAGAAGGCCAAAATCGGGGCTTTGTGTTTACCAATAAGTAATTAGGACTGGTTTTTATGTTGGGGATTTACTAGCTTTACATGGGAACGTGTTCCCTTTTGTACACCTTTATGAAGGGGGGTAGGGGGGGGTACAAATCCGGGGCTGGAAAGGGGAGATTTCGGGCTCTAAATTTGCCTGGAATCGTGGCTAGAAGCTGGAGGAGGCTCATACTCCCATTCTGCGCCGGGCAGCAATAATATTCTGCAGACTTGGAGCCAGGAAGGGCTCTGGCGCAAGACTCATGACGCTATAGAGGCAGAGTCACTCCCCCAGCGGCGAGAAACTGTGAGGGGGAGAGGGCTGGGACTGAGGTCCACATCCGATTTAGCCTTTTGCGGCAGAGCTGAACAGGCTGCGGAAGAACTCTTGATTCTCAAAGGAAACCGACATGGCCACATCGCAGGGGCTAAAGCCCAGGTTGATTATTCGGTACTTCCGGCACGACTGAAGTCGTGCCCTGACACCTTTCCGGACCCACAGGAGTTTTTCAGCTGACTGTGAAGAAGTGCCTTTTCAATACCCTTCTCCATCCAATGGAGAACTGCCCTAAGATGAACAGTGATCGCTGAGGTAAAGAATCCATGACCATCAAACTGTTGTCGCGAATCGCCGTCCTCACCTTGATGACGAGCAGCCTGCTCTTCTCTCAGGAGACGCGCAGAACGGTTGTGAACCCGTCGCCGAATCCGGCCGACGACACGAAGGAAAACTCGAGCGCGGTTCCGGATGTCTACGCCATCACCGGGCACTTCGATCGCGTGGTGGTGCTGCGCTTCAAATACAAGGCGGACCTGCTGGCGGGCATGGAGCAGATGGTGAAGCAGGAGCACATTCAGAATGGCGTGATCCTGAGTGGAGCGGGTTCAGTGCGCGGCTACCAGATGCACCAGGTGAGCAATCGCACAATGCCCTCGCACGATACGTTCGAAAAGAATCCGACACAAGCCGCGGATCTGGTGAGCATGAATGGGTACATCATCAATGGCAGGGTTCACGCGCACATGACGCTGGGAACGCCGGAGAGGGCGATGGCAGGGCATCTTGAGCCGGGGACTACCGTGTTTACATTTGCCATTATCACGATTGGGGTGATGAACGACGCGGATCTCAGCCGGGTGGACGATAAAACGTATCGATAAGGCAGGGAACAGGGATCAGGGAACAGGGAACAGGAAAGCGGTGCTCATTTTTGCAGTTTGCTCATCATGGCGATGAGCATCTTGCTTACTTCGGTCGAGAGATCCAATGCCTTTTGACGCTCTTCTTTGTGTCCGAAGGCCAGTGCTTCCGAAATCACGCGTTGTGTTTGCACTTCACAATTTGAGCCTCGCGCGTGGCCGAGGAAGAGCAGGTATTCTCCTTTTGTCGACCTGCCATAGCCTTCCGCAATATTGCTTGCAACGGAGACCGACGCACGGCGCAGTTGATTGGTCAGGCCGAATCGCTCCGATGCTGGAAAAGAAGAGGTGAATTTATAGGCCGCCACGGTTAATTGGACGGCGCGCTGCCAGACTATAAGATCCTTGAATGACTCGCCCATGTTCCACCTCTATTGTTTTCAATGGCACGCTTCGGACCGTGACATTTGAGGAAGAATAGTAGCAGAGCATTCGATAGGCTGCGAGACGTCTCGTTCCCTGTTCCCTGGTTTATCCCTGTTCCCCGATCTCTGCTAATAGAAGAGATATTTGCGCCAGCGGTCGTCGCCTCGGCCGAGCATGCGCATGATCTGGCGGCTGGTGTGCAAGGAGAAGGGACGGGGATCGCGGAGCAGGATCATGTCGTCGATCTCGTTGAGGATGCGATTGCCTTTGCGGCGATTGCATGCGTGGCAGCAGGCCACTAGGTTCTCCCAGGTTGAGTTGCCGCCGCGCGAACGGGGAATGACGTGGTCCAGGGTCAATTCGCCGGGGGGCATGGCTTCTCCGCAATACTGGCATGTATTGCGGTCGCGAAGCAGGATGTTCTTGCGTGAGAGTGCGCGCGTCTGGTGGGGAATGCGGCGATATTCGAGCAAGCGAATTACCGAAGGCATGGCGATGCGGCTGCGCTGGGCATGAAGGGTAAGGCCATGCTCCTCCTCAGTGCGCGCAATGCCCTTGAGCACCAGCACCAACGCGCGGCGCGCGCCACAAATATTAATGGGCTCGTAGGAGGCGTTGAGCACCAGGACCGGCATCTGCAGCAGGTGCGTGGTCTGGAGGCTGTGCTGGCTGACGGAGTGCTCACCGGCAAGCGCCGCCGCCCTGGCAATGGACTTTTGTTTGCGCGCATGAATCATAGCTTTTCCAAGCGACATCTCTTTTCCCCTCGTCAAAAAGATGGTTGGCCGTGCGATGAAATCCCGCCTGCCTCTTGAAGCAAAGCTGCCGGCGCGGGGCCGGTCAGCGATTCGATTTGTCCGTCGTCCTGAAAAGAACGATGGCGGCCAAATTCGCCGCTATGTTCGCGGCCGCGTGGATCGACACGGCGCGCACGAGCCAGAGTTGCCACCCACACGGATTCGGCTCCAGCCTTGATGAGAGCCTGTGCGGCTGCCCGGGCGGTTGCGCCGGTGGTGAGAATGTCGTCGATCAACAGCACGTGCTTCCGCATGACCGCGGATGAATCGGAGACCATGAAAGCTCCGCGCACATTTTGACGCCTCATGTGAGGTGAGAGGCCGGCCTGGCTCTCTGTAGCGCGCAGACGCATGAGCGTGGTCGAGGCCAGAGTCAGTTTCCATTGCGGATGACTCTTGCGCAGAGATTTCAGAGCATGAGCAGCCAGGGATCGGGCCTGGTTAAAACCTCGCTCGGCATATTTTGATTTGTGCAGGGGGACCGGCACCACCAGCATCTCGGCCGGGGCTTCGGCCTCCAGTTGAGCGATGGCTTCAGCCAGCATCCGGCCAAGCGCCTTGGCCGCGGGACGCAAGCCGCCGTATTTGAGGGCATGGATAGCGTCCTTCATCCGGCCCTGATAAGGCGCGAAGGCAACAGCCCGAACAAAGGGGGGAGGCGCCATGCGGCAAGTGCGGCAGAGCGCGAAACTGGCCGGGCCTACTTCCAACTGTGCAGCGTCAATGGAGTCGCCGCAGCGCGCGCACGAGGGTCCGCTCTGGACGGGAATTTCCGACCAGCAAACATCGCAAATTGGCACAGAGGAAAGCTGCGGCAGAGGGGAGCCGCAGAGAGAACAGGTAGCAGGAAGGAGGGCGCAACCTAAGGCGTCCATGGGACTTCGAAGCACGCGAGCCACGGCGCGCCATCGTGAAGTTTGCGATGGCGGAAGGTCGTACGTCATGGAGCCGAAGGCTCTGCTGAAGACGCACCTCGCTTCGGGTGGCGCAGAGGGGTTTCACGCCGCCTTACCCTTATCTATACCCCATTGAGATTTGTATTTCAAGCCACGCACGGCGGCGCGCGAGACGCGAAGGCAGAGACAACAGCTCTTGAGAAATTTTGGGGAAAGGGAGAGTCGGGTTGAAAACGAACTGAATCAACGTGACTTAACGGCCTTGACAGCTACGCTATTAGTTGAATGTTCCAATCGGTTCGCTCATTTTGATGGTATGCAGTTTTAACACGCTCTCCACAAAAGTCAGGTAGGAGTCTTCGGCGTGATTCAAATCCGATTGGGAGAGGAGGGTTGGCCCAGACTGGGCGAGGAACGACCGCGCGTGAAGAGAGAGTTGCGAGGGCGGGGTGGATTTTTCCTGAAGGAATCATCCACCCCTGGATTCCGAGTTCTCTAAAAGACGCCAGCCATATAGGGTTCCGCAGGCAGGGTCTTTTCAGCCTTGGAGCCGCACTCGGCGAGCACCACCGGCGAGAGGGTGATGACGGGGCAGTGCGCATGGGCCAGCACCTTGTACACGACGCCATGGCGTGTGATGGCAGCGAATGCCGATGCGCCCTGCGCGCCGAGCACAATCAAATCGGCCTGTTGCGCCCTGCTCTGGTAGAGCAGTTCCTCGGTGGGATCGCCGGGCACAACGATGGTTTGAATGGCAATCTTGTGATGGAGCCTGGGCGGAATCAGCATCAGGAGGTCTTTTTCGATCTCGTCGAGAGAGCGGCCTGCGAGGACCTCCGCGCGTTCCTGGGGCTTGATGACATGCTGCAGAACCAGGCGGGCATCGTGCTGAATGGCGAGTTCCGCGGCGAAGGCGGCAACGACGCATCTGGCTTCGTGGAGGCTGGCCGCGCAGAGAACGGTGCGGGTGGCAAAGTTGCGGTAGCTTCCATCGACCACGTCGGGACCGACGATAAAGACCGGCACTTTGGCGGTGCGCAAAACTGCTTCGGCGACCGAGCCAACGAGCAACTTGCCGATAGGGCCGGGCGAGTGGGTGCCCATGACGATGCGGTCGATTTCGCGTTCGCGCGCGAAGGCAAGGATCTGGTCGGCGGCCAGGCCCGAGCGCACAACGACTTCGCATGGCACGCCGGCTTCTTTCACTTGCCTGGCCATGGGTTCAAGTTGATGTTTTTCGGCACTTGCGGCGGCAGCGTAGTCGTAGTATCGGACGCCGGATGTTTCGGATGCGGCCACAACCAGCGTGTCATAGGCGTGGAAGAGGATGAGGTTCGCACCAAACTCCTTGGCCTGCGCCAGGGCAAACGCGAAGGCCTTCTGGTTGGCGGGAATCTCGGAGGCGAACAGGATGGTGGAGGGCTTGCTCCATCCCGGCTTCATGACGACTGCCATGGGAACCTCCTTGAGGTGCGCTCACACGATTGCACACGGAGCAGCAGGATCGCAGTGCCCGGCCGCACAAGAGAATGTGATGTCACTCACCCTAGTATGAAGACGGCGCTTCGGGCGCTCCAGTAACTCACCTACGGTTACTATAAACCCGGAATTCCACGTAATCGTTTACCGAAAATAAAATCCTCAAGGCATATTCAAGCCTTTTGTACCCAGAACTGGTCGCGGCTCCCAAAATGGCAAGGTAAAGTGATCTGAATCACAGCCTGACCCGCTTAAAACTGATCTTCTGAACCGGAATCGCGGCGCCCACTCGATCCCCGGCGCCAGACCCACTTTCCTGTTCGACCCGGTTCCTGGGCGATTCCGCAGGAGGTCACATGCAGCCGATGCACAATATTCCCGCACGTGGCGGGCTGAACTTTGACGAAACCCCTTTTCTGGCAATCTGGGAGGTCACGCAGTCCTGTGACCTGGCCTGCAAGCACTGCCGCGCCGCCGCGCAACCGATCGCTCATCCCGACGAGCTGAGCAATGCTGAAGGCAAAGCGCTTATCGACCAGATCGCGGAGATGCAGATTCCCATTTTTGTGTTCACGGGCGGCGATCCGATGAAGCGCCAGGATGTTTTTGAGCTGATCCGCTATGCCGCCGGCAAGGGGGTGCAGGTCGCGCTGACTCCCAGCGCCACCCCGCTTTTGACCCGCGAGGCCATCTTCAAATTGAAGGAGGCGGGGTTGGTGAGGTTGGGGATCTCGCTGGACGGCTCGACTCCGGAGATTCACGATGCATTTCGCGGGCTACCTGGAGCCTGGGCGCGGACGATCCAGGCGATTGAGTGGGCGAACGAGGCGGGAATCCCGATTCAGGTGCATACGACGATCAGCCGGCACAACGCCCACGACCTCGACAGTCTCTGCAACCTGTTCGAAAAGCTCGCTATTGTGATGTGGAATGTGTTTTTTCTGGTTCCAGTGGGAAGGGGCCAGTTGAATGACCTGCTTTCGGGAGACGAGTTTGAGCAGGTGTTCGGCAAGATTTACGAACTTTCGCACCGGGTGAGCTTCCAGATCAAGACGACAGAGGCGATGCACTACCGGCGCTACCTGCTGCAGCACAACCTTGAAGAGCGGAAGATGGGGCACGGGCATCCGGGCGGCGGGGCGCACAAGTACGAGCCCGGCGCACCGACGGCCGACGCCAAAACACGCACTGCAAGCTGGGCAACGCGCCGGGTGAACGACGGCAAGGGATTCATGTTCATTTCGCACGTGGGGAATGTTTATCCGAGCGGATTTTTGCCGATCCACGCGGGCAACGTGCGCGAGACGCCGCTGGCTGAGATTTACCGGAATGCGCCGATCTTCAAGTCGCTGCGCGACACGAGCAAGCTCGAAGGCAAGTGCGGGGCGTGCGAGTACAAGGAGATCTGCGGGGGCTCACGGGCGCGGGCTTACGCTGTTACCGGCGATCCGCTGGCGCAAGAGCCTTGCTGCATCTACCAGCCGAAGAACTGGGATCCGGAGCTGGAGCACAAGGCTGAGGGATTCCGGGAGGCGGCGACGGGAACTCTGGTTACGCTGTAGGGGAATTTGAGCAAGGACGCCGGCGCGAACTCAGATGAGAGAGCCGAGGGTCCCGGCTAGAGCATTTCCTTGACACGCCGCAAAAGAACACGGATCTGGCTCCTCATGAACAGGCGAGGTGGGCTTGGTCGTATCCCACCCATCGCAAAAAACGCGATGGATGGGGCACCCAGCTTCTTTTTTGAGGGGCGATGCCGGATGTGTTCATTTCGGGACGTAACTTGTCGCAGGGAGTCAGGCTGCTCCTCATGAACAGGCGAGGTGGGCTTGGTCGTATCCCACCCATCGCAAAAAACGCGATGGATGGGGCACCCAGCTTCTTTTTTGAGGGGCGATGCCGGATGGGTTCATTTCGGGACGTAACTTGTCGCAGGGAGTCAGGCTGCTCCTCATGAACAGGCGAGGTGGGCTTGGTCGTATCCCACCCATCGCAAAAAACGCGATGGATGGGGCACCCAGCTTCTTTTTTGAGGGGCGATGCCGGATGTGTTCATTTCGGGACGTAACTTGTCGCGGCGAGTCAGGCGTCCTTAAGAAGCAAGCGGGACATTTGGGGCGCGGGGTGCGGGTTTCCGCATCAACTTCCGATGGCACTGCATCGAAACATCGGGAAGGAACTCAAGATCATGCAAAACGAGAAGCTTTTGCGGGAGCACGTTGTAAATCTTCTGAACGGCAAGGAAGCTCATGCGGATTTTGAGGCGGCAATCAAGGACCTGCCGGCCAAGCTGCGGGGCGAGAGACCGAAGGGCGCGGAACACTCCCCGTGGGAGATTTTGGAACACCTGCGAATCGCGCAATGGGACATTCTGGAGTTCGCGGTGGATCCGAAACACAAGTCGCCCGCCTGGCCGGAAGGGTACTGGCCCAAGACTCCGGCTCCGCCAAGCGCGGCCGAGTGGGATCGAAGCGTGGCGAGTTTTCGCAAGGATCTGAAGGCGCTTTGCGATCTGGTTGAGTCGGAGTCGACAGACCTATTCCAAAAGATTCCGCATGGGGATGGGCAGACCATTTTGCGACAGGCGCTGCTGACCGCGGATCACAATGCTTATCATCTTGGCGAACTGGTTCTTCTGCGGCGGATGCTGGGGGCGTGGAAGTAGAGCGTTTCCGGAATATGTGTTTATGAATGTGATGAACTTCAGTGGTCTCCCACCCTTTGTGCAAAAGACGCACAAAGGACGGGGCACCCGGCATCCGGCGCGTGTCAGCTAAACGTCAATGTCTCCCGGCCTGCAAATCGACCTTGCCGCGGAACTTGATGTAGACAAAGACCGTGTATCCCAGGGCCAGCGCCATCCCGAAGAACCACCAGGCCAGACCGACGGCCAAGGTGTGGGGCCCGGAAAGGGCGCGGCTGAGCGTGATGTCGCGATCCGCGCCTGTGGTGGCCGGAAGCAGCGTGGGATAGAGTCCCCAGCAGGCTCCGGCAAGCATGAAGAAGAGATAGAAGCAGGAACAGAGGAAGGCTTTCACCGGCTGCGGCCGCTGGGGGGGCCGGTTCAGAAGCCAGACGCCGACCAGGGATGCGACCACCCCAACGGGCACGACAAACGTAATGGGATAGTTGAAGTAGTTGTTGAGGCTCTCCGGGCGTACTACGATTGTGGCCAAAAGACTGACGAGGGTGAGCAGGAAAAGCAGGATCAAGAGCGGAGTTACGATGCGTTTTGCGCGCCGGCCCAGCTCGCTTGAAGTTTTGATGACGAGCCACAGAGCGCCGTGCATGGTGAGCGCGACCAGGGCCACGAGGCCGCCGATCACGGTGTACCAATCGAGGATTCCGGGATGGGCGCCGGGCTGCCAGTTGGTCCAAAGGGGAAGAAAGAAGTAGCCGTCGGCCTGTAACGGCACGCCGCGCAGGACGTTGGCCAAAGCGGCGCCAAAGAAGATGATGAGCAGCGCGCTCGACAGTCCGAAGATGCCGTCGAGCAGCGACCGCCAAACGCCTACGTCGATATGGTTGCGGAGTTCAAGACTGATGCCGCGCAGGATGAGCAACCACAGAACGATCATGAGAGGCAGATAGAAGCCGCTGAAGGCCGATGCATAAAGCAGGGGAAAGGCGAAGTAGAGCGTACCGCCGCCGGCCAGCAGCCAAACCTCGTTGCCGTCCCAGACCGGCCCGATGCTGCCCAGCGTGGCCTTGCGTTCGGCCTCGGTGCGCACGAGGAACAGGTGCAGCACTCCGACACCGAGATCGAAGCCATCCAGAACGACATATCCAACAATCATTACGGCAACAAGCCAGAACCAGATAAATCCCATCATCTCCAGGCTCCTTCTTCTTTCGCGCTCAACGGTTCGCTATCCTGCGATGCTTCGAATCCTTGCCGCAGCCTCAATCCGCCTGAACGAAATCCGCAACGGTGACTCTTGGCGTGGGGCCGCGATCGATCTCGCGGTAGACGAGGACCGTGAACAGCAGGCCCAGCAGTGCGTAAAGCCCCATGAAGCCGAGCAGCGTGAAGAGCCCGTTACCGGCCGAGACGGTATTCGAATAGCCGTCGCTGGTGCGCATCAGCCCATAGATGAGCCACGGCTGACGTCCCAGCTCAGCCGTCATCCAGCCGGCGGTGTTGGCAATGTAGGGCAGAGGGAAACTCAGCAGCAGCGCCCACAGTACCCAGCGCGCTGTGTACAGGCGTCCGGTCCAGAGCAGAAGCGCAGAAGAGACCATGAGCAGCACAAACCACGTGCCCAGCCCGGCCATGATGTGGTAGGCGTAGTAGAGCAGCGGCAGAGCGGTGGGCCACTGGTCGTGCGGAATCTGGTCCAGGCCCTTGACTTCGGCCTTGGTTGTGCCATAGATGAGAAAGCTGAGCACGTTGTTTACGACGATGGGATTGTCGATCTCGCCGGTTTCCTCGTTGGGCTGGCCAATGAGGACCATGCCCGCACCCGTCTCGGTCTTGAAGAGCCCTTCCATTGCGGCAATGGCCGCCGGCTGGTTGCGCGCCACATATTTGCCATGCAGGTCGCCGGTTGGAAAGATGATGACGATCGACGCGATGACGCCCGCGATGACGCCGACCTTGAGAAAGATGCGCCCATATTCTTCGCGCCGCTTCTCCAGCAAGTAAAAGGCGCCGACGGCACTCATCACAAACGAGCCGGTGACGACCGCGCCGGTCATGTTGTGGGCATACTGCAGCAGCGCCCACGGATTCAGCAGGAGTTGCCAGAAGCTGAGCACCTCGAACTGTCCATTGGGCAAGCGATCGAAGGCGACGGGATGCTGCATCCAGGCGTCCGTCACGATGATGAAGAAGCCCGATATCCACGATCCGAGAAAGACCATGACCGCCGAGAACCAGTGCATGAGCTTTGAGATCCGTTTTTCGCCGTAAAGAAAGAGTCCCAGGAAGGCCGACTCCAGAAAGAAGCTGAAGACACCCTCCATGGCCAGCGGCTGCCCGATGACGCCTCCGGAAAGCTGCGAGAAGCGCGCCCAGTTGGTGCCGAACTCGAAACTCCATGGGGATGCCGGTAACAACGCCGAAGACGAAGTTGATGGCGAAGATGCGTCCCCAGAATCGGGCTGCGCGATCCCAGTGCTCGGAGCCTGTTTTGAGGGCGACGGACTTGAGCACAACAATCAGCAGGCCAAGGCCCATGGTGAGTTGGGGAAACAGATAATGGAAGGTGATGGTAAAGGCGAAGTGCAGCCGGTGGATCAATTCACTGCTCATGCAGTGCCTCCTCCAGGGGGCTGGCCCGAGGGACCGGGGCGGAAGCCGCTCGGACGTTGGGCGAAAAGGCAATCGTGCGGACGAGAACGAAGTCAATCTCTGTTGAGAGGCTTCAGGCTTTCACAGCGGACGGGCCCACTTGCAGCGATCGCGTGATTTAAATCACATGCAACTGAAAGTCTACGCCATGATTCTAACTCTGCGTGGAGGCATTCCCGGTGAAGCGGGAAGATTCCCTATATATACCTCTGCGTTAACCCACAAATTGCTGCAATGATGGGATGATGCCAAAGATGCGGATTGCGATCATCGGCGGTGGCATAGCGGGGCTGGCTGCTGCATATGAGCTGGAAAAGGCGCGGTCCGGCGGCGCACCGGTCGAGTACACGCTCTTTGAAGCGCGCGAGCGGCTGGGCGGTTCCCTGGCCTCGATGATTGTGGATGGCGCGGTGATCGAGCGTGGCCCGGATTCTTTCTTGACCGAAAAGCCGGCGGCCGCCGAACTTTGCCGCGAGCTGGGGCTGGGCGCCGAGCTGCTGCCTTCAAACGACGCCGCCCGCAAGACCTACATACTGGTTCACAACCGCCTGATCGCCCTGCCCGACGGCCTGATGTTCCTGGTGCCGACCAAGCTGGTTCCAACCGCCCTTACGCGGCTTTTCAGCTTCTCGACGAAGGTGCGGATGGCGCTGGAGCTGCTTCATCCTCCGCGGCCGACCGGGCTGCCCGACGAAGCGGTGGCTGCGCTGGTGGAACGGCACTTTGGCGCGGAGGCCGTTGACCGGCTCGCCGATCCGCTGCTCTCGGGCATCTATGGCGGCGACGCTGCCGCATTGAGCGCGCGCACGGTGCTTCCGCGGCTGGTGGAGATGGAGAGCCAATACGGCTCACTTACGCGCGGCATGTTGGCGGCGCACCGTCAGATGCGCGCCAGGGCGAAGGCTGCGGCGAAAAACAACGGCCACGGCACGGTTGGGGCTGGGGCTGCTCCCGCAGCGCGGTCGATCTTCACAGCTTTGCGCGGGGGGATGCAGCAATTGATCGACGCGCTAGTTGCACGGCTTGACCCGGCAAGCGTGCGTCTTGCGACGCCGGTAAGCGCAATTGAGAAGACGGCAGATGGCTGGAATGTTGTGGTGACGGGCGGGGTCTGAACGCTATGACGCGTTGATTGTCGCCTCGCCGGCCTGGGCCGCAGGTGTGTTGCTTGGCAAGGTCGATCCGGAACTCGGCGAGGAGCTCAGCGCCATTCCATATTCCTCTTCAATCACTGTCAACCTGGTCTACGACGAGAGCAAACTTGGGTCCCTGCCGGAGGGATTCGGATTCCTGGTTCCCGCCAGCGAAGGCCGGGCGATGCTGGCGTGCACGTTTGTTCATCGCAAGTTCCTGGGCCGCACGCCGCCGGGGAAGGCGGTCTTCCGCGCGTTTCTGGGCGGCATCCGGAATGAGGCTTTGCTCACCGAAGCCGATGCGAGCGCTGGTTGCCATCGTGCGCCGCGAGCTGAGCGAGATATTGGGTGAGAAGACGATTGGGCGGAAGGTCGAACCGGAGCACGCGCAGGTGTCCCGCTGGCGCCGCGCCATGGCGCAATATGCCGTCGGGCACCAGGAGCGCACTGCGCGCATCGCCGCGCGCGTAGCCGCTCTGCCGGGACTCCGGCTCGCGGGCAACGCCTACGACGGCATCGGGATTCCCGACTGCATTCGGCTGGGGCGGAAGGCTGCGAAAGAGCTCTTCTGGCTGCCAGCTTTTAGCCATTATCTCGGCACGACCGGCAGCACCAGCACGGAAGGATGCTCGCTGTCGTGGAGAACTGTGTTGACCGCCTTGACAAGCGTCGCGCTATCCGCAGCGCTGTTGCCCGTGTTCAGGTTGCGATCAAAGCGCGGAAAGTTGCTCGACGAGACTTCAAGCCGGATCTTGTGGCCTTTGAGGAAGACGTTGCTGGTCGACCAAAGATCGATCTTGTATTCGTAAACCTGACCGGGCACGATGGATTTCGGCTCGCTCGTTCCATCGCGGTAAATTACGCGTAGAATGCCTTCGGTCAGGTTGATCGCCTTGCCATCGGGGCCCACATCCACCAGCTTGCCTGTAAAATCGGTGTCCGCAGTCGAGGACTTTGCAAAGAGATCGAGCGTTACCGGGCCTGTCACCTCTGTGTCTCCTTCGAGCGCCGGCGTCGAATAGACAAGCACATCGTGCCGGCTCTCTACCTCCTTCTGGTCGCGAGGTCCCGGCTGCAGGTGCACCGTATCGCAGCATAACGGCCCGCCCACGGTGGGGACGGGGTTGGCGGGATCGTAGGTGTAGGTGTCCGGAGCCTGGTTGCGCGCGGCGGCCGTTGAGAGTGAGCCATCGCCCGCATCGCTGTTTGCCTTGCCGCCGGAGTGCAGGTAATAGCGCGTCTCCCTGGCCCGCTCAAGAGGCCAGCCGGGCTCATCGCGCCACTTGTTTTCGCCCATCACGAAGATCTTTACGGGCTTGCCATTGGCAAACTGATTTTGCTTGCCCATGAAGAGATAGTCGTACCAGGCCAGTGTGATGGCGTTCTCGTCAAAGGGAGCGTCGGGGCCGAAGTCCACGTCGCCTACTTTGCGTCCCCAACCTGAGTGTCCGCCGATGGCCACGACCAACTGCGTTTTGTTGCGGGCCGCATCGGAGCCGCCGTGCGTCCTGATCCCCATGTAATTGCGCAGCGAGCCGCCCTGGAAGATGTCGTACCAGGCCGCGATCATGAGTGCGGGAACCTGGATTGATTGGAAATTCTCTTCGATCGACCACTGCTTCCAATAGCTGTCGTAGGCCGGATGCGCGAGCCAATCCAGGAAGTAAGGGGCCAGGGTGTGAGTGAGCTTTTCGCCGTCGGCAGCCTCGACGTTGAAGACCGGGAACCGGTTCAGCGGCAGAATGTTGTCGGCCGCGAGTGCATTCGTGGCCTTCTTCAGGGCGCGATTCGCGGTGTCCTGGGCAAGGCCCGAAGTCCAGGACTCGTTGAACCACTGCTCGAATGCGCCGCCCTGGTAGGTCCAGTTTTCGTGATAGTTGCTGGCCGTGACCACCGGGCAAATGCCGGCCAAGTGCGGCGGATGGCCGATGGCCGCCAGCATTTGCGTGGCGCCCACATAGGAACCGCTGAACATGCCCACCATACCGTTTGAATGCGGCAGCGCTGCGGCCCATTCCACGGTGTCGTAGCCATCTTCGATCTCGTGCTTGAAGGGGTACCACTCGCCCTCCGAGGTATAGCGGCCGCGCACATCCTGCGCAACAACCATGTAGCCGCGCATCGCCCCCATGTGCCCAAAGTCAGAGGAGCCGGTCTTGTTGTAGGGCGTTCGCGTGAGCAACACGGGAAAGGAAGCGTCGCCTGCCGGGCGGTAAATATCCGCATAGAGTGTTACGCCGTCGCGTGTCTTCATGGCAACATCGTGTTCGACAATCACGTCGGAAGGCGCCTGATTCCAGGCAGCGGCGCCCGGCAAGAGCGCTGCAGCGAGCGCTGCATGGCAAAATGTCTTTTTCAGCATGAGGGTCCTTTTTCGTCCCGGTCAGAACGGATCGATTATAGGGGTCTGGCGGAGCGGCGGGCCACCGCGCCGAGCGTCCGATTCTCAAATTTGAGACCCGAGAGTCCAAGATGCTTCCGTATACTCAACGCAGAGTATGTCGACCAACTCTGAAACGATTCTTGCCACGATTCTCGCCAAGACCCGGTCCACGGTAGCCACGGCGAAAAAAAGTGTGCCGCTGGCCGAGTTGGAGCGGAGGGTGACACACCGCCCGCGCGGCTGGGCTGCGGCTTTGCGCCGCCAGGCTGCGGTGGGCACGGCGGTGATCGCCGAGATCAAGAAGGCCTCGCCCTCGAAGGGACTTATTCGCGCCAATTTTGACCCGGCCTGGCTGGCCGCGCGCTACCGGGCGGGCGGCGCGGCTGCGCTTTCGGTGCTGACGGATGAGCCATACTTTCAAGGCAGCCTGCGCAACCTCGAGCTGGCGTCGGCCGGCGCGCCTTTGCCCTGCCTTCGTAAAGACTTCATGATCGACGAATACCAGATCGTGGAAGCTCGCGCCCACCGCGCCGACGCCATTCTTCTGATCGCCGCCGCGCTCGCGAGCGCTGAGTTGAAACATCTGGCCGAGGTGGCTGGTGGCTTTTCGCTGGACGTGCTGGTCGAGGTGCACACGGAGGACGAACTTAAACGCGTGCTCGATACGCTGAGCGAATCCGGGTTGAGCGCAATCGGCGTGAACAATCGCGACCTGAGCACCTTCGAGGTGAGCCTTGAGACCTCGCTCCGATTGGTGGAACGGATTCCGCCGAGTGTGGTGCGGGTGACCGAAAGCGGCATCTTCACACCGGCGGATATTGCACGTCTGCGGGGGGCGGGGTTTGACGCCTTTCTTATTGGCGAGAGCTTGATGCGGCAGCCCGACCCCGGCGCGGCGCTTGCGGAATTGCTTTCCGGAGTTGCGGCGGCGCGATGAGTTCCACAAACATTTGGATAAAGATATGCGGGAACACCTCGCTCGAGGATGCGCTACTGGCTGCGGAGGCGGGGGCGGATGCGGTGGGCTTTGTGTTTGCGGCGAGCCCGCGGCGGGTGACGCCGGCCCAGGTTGCCGCCATCGTGCCGCATCTGCCGGCAGGGATCGAGAAGATTGGCGTCTTCGTCGATGCTTCCTTTGAAGAGATCGACGACACGGTTCGCAGCGAGCGGCCTTACTGGCGTGCAACTCCACTTCGATGCCGCGCCGGATCTGCCTGCGAAGATCCGCGAGCGCTTCGGACCATCGCTCCGCATCCTCCGCGTGTTGCACTTCGATGCGCCGTCGGCCGATGAGAAAATCGGTTTTGTATCAGGGCACGACTTCAGTCGTGCCGAAAGAACATCAAAATCTACGTGGGCTTTAGCCCCTGAGGATATGTTCGCAGACCCCAACGTGGACGCCACTCTGATCGACTCGCGCACACCCTCGGCCGTCGGCGGCACTGGCCATACCTTCGATTGGCTGGCTGCGAGCAAGACTCTCTTCCAAGGCCCAAATGCGCAGGGCCGCGTTGTCGTCGCGGGCGGTCTCAGTCCGGAAAACGTAGCCGAAGCCATCGCCACGTTGCGCCCCTGGGGAGTTGACGTTGTCTCGGGAGTCGAATCAGCTCCGGGGCGCAAAGACCCTTTGAAGGTGAAGGAGTTTGTGGCTCGGGCGACGGCGGTAAATCGGCGAAGTGTAGCCAATTCTCTAGAGGAGTAGCTGCGATGTACAGGCCCATTCCGCTTGAAGAAGTGATTGCCGCCCTGCCGTTGGATGAGCAAAAGGCCATTGCAAAAAGGGGCGCAGAGTTGGTGGCCAAGGTGAAGCGTCGCATGACCTTGGCTGAACTGCGCAAGGGGCGCAAGATAAGCCAGGCAACGGTTGCGGAGGCTCTGGGAATCGGCCAGATGCAGATCTCGCGCCTTGAGAAGCGCAAAGACCCGCGCCTCTCCACGATGGCGCGCACCGTGGCGGCGATGGGAGGCCACTTGACCATGATTGTTACCTTCCCAGACCAGGAGCCGGTCGTGCTTGTTGCTTCGCAGCCCAAGGGGAAGGCTGCCGAACACGACGCATGGTTCCAGGCCAAGGTGCAAGAGGCTCTCGTCGATCCACGTCCCACAATCCCGCATGAACAGGTGAGGGCGCACTTTGCCAAACGGCGTGCTGCAGCATCGCTGAAAAAGCAAAGGTAGTTCTTTCCCACATCCCCAAGTCGAGATGTGGGGCACCTGAAATGCTACCCTTGTTTGGCTCGCGCAGCTTTCAAATGCTCCTTGTATTCCGCATAAGTAAGCGCCTTTTGCTGGTCTGCACGTCTCTTTTTATCAAAGAGCTTGTAGTAAGGTTTCATGAAACCACATTTCGATAGCATGTACCATCTCATGCCGAACCTGATGGTTGCATATGTCCCGGGAGCACGGCGATCTTGCTGCGCATAGTATTCGCCGAACTTTTCAAATGGAAAGACAATTTCCTTGGACCGTAGGTCGTCGAGAATCCGTTCTAGGGTAATTAATTCGTCCGTGTGGGATCGCGAGATCATTAAATATAAAGAGTATCCGACCCGATCTGACGACTGGTAGCAAACATAGTACCCTTTCTTCCTAAGTGAATCCGGTAACTCCGGATGATTCCAATACCCTTTTTCATGGCATTTAAGAACGGGACGGTCGGCAAGGCGATTGATCACATCTTCTAGCCATAAACGCTGTTCGTCCTTGTGATACGAGTTCCTCACTACGAAGTCGTAAAAATTGGCGTCAGTACTCATTTCCTAACCTTTCTGTCGATTCCTTTCCCCACAGATTTCAGCGTCTGACTCTTCTGAATTCCCTCCTATTGTCTTGTGCGCTCCTCGGCTACACAAATATTAGGCCCCACTCGGCCGTTGGAGGGGTTTGGATGTTGAGGCAAGCACAGTTTCGATCCTCTTTCAATATGATGTCACGACTGGGAAACCCGCAGCTTCGCTGGGCGCTTCCTAGTACACTAAATAGTTCCCTAGTCCCTCGGTCAAACAAGCAGGAGGCCCCGCAAATGGCATCGGTCATTCTTCCTTCAGTCCCTTCGGAGTCGCGGCCTGGGCGGTTCGGCATCTACGGCGGGCGGTACGTGCCGGAGACGCTGATGGCGGCGCTGGTGGAGCTGGAGCACGAGTACGATGCGGCCAAGGCCGACGCGGCGTTCCAGGCTGAGCTGGCTGGGCTGCTGAAGGATTATGCGGGACGGCCTACGCCGCTCTACTTTTGCCAAGCGGCTTACGGAAGAGCTGGGCGGAGCCAAGATCTATCTGAAGCGCGAAGACCTGCTGCACACCGGCGCGCACAAGATCAACAACGCGCTGGGGCAGGGGCTGCTGGCAAAGCGCATGGGCAAGAAGCGCATGATTGCGGAGACCGGCGCGGGGCAGCACGGCGTGGCGACGGCGACGGTCTGCGCGCTGCTGGGCCTGGAGTGCGTGATCTACATGGGCGACGTGGACATGGAGCGCCAGGAGCTGAACGTGCTGCGCATGCGGCTGCTGGGCGCGGAGGTTCGCGGCGTTTCGTCGGGCTCGAAGACGCTGAAGGACGCCATCAGCGAGGCCATGCGGGATTGGGTCACGAACGTGCGGACGACTTATTATCTGCTGGGCAGCGCGCTGGGGGCGCATCCTTATCCGACCATGGTGCGGGACTTCCATCGCGTGCATCGGCATCGAGATGAAACGAGCAAATTCTGGAGAAGGAGGGCCGGCTGCCGACGGCAGTCATCGCCTGCGTGGGCGGCGGGTCGAATGCGATTGGCGCGTTCTATGAATTCATTCCCGACCGGCAGGTGCGGCTGATTGGCGTGGAAGCCGGCGGCCGCGGCACCGCGCTGGGCGAGCACGCGGCGCGGTTCCAGGGCGGCGCGCCGGGCGTTTTGCAGGGAACATTTTCCTACGTGTTGCAGGATGAGAACGGGCAGATCGCGCTGACGCATTCGGTGTCCGCGGGACTGGACTACGCTTCGATCGGCCCGGAGCACGCGGCGCTGCACGATTCGGGGCGCGCGGAGTACGTTTCGCAGGACGATGCGGCGGCGCTCGATGCGGTGGTGAAGCTGGCGCGGACAGAGGGGATTTTGCCCGCGCTTGAAAGCGCGCATGCCGTGGCCGAGGCGCTGCGCATTGCTCCCACGCTGCCGGCCCATGACATACTGGTGGTGAACCTCTCAGGACGCGGCGACAAGGATATGGGCATTCTGGCCCGCGAGTTGAAGCTGTAGAGGGATGTCCGTAATCGGACAGACCTCGTGATTTCGATGGCGATACGCTTCGATCACAAACCCGGACTGGTGGTTTATCTGACGGCCGGCGACCCAGCCTCGATGCCACGCGCGCCATTGCGCTTGCGGCCATCGATGCGGGCGCGGACGTGATCGAACTGGGGGTGCCCTTCAGCGATCCGCTGGCCGATGGGCCGGTGATCCAGCGTGCCAGGGAACGGGCTGTGGCGCGCGGCACGCGGCTGAAGGACGTGCTGCAGCTGGCCGGCGAGATTCGCGCGGCGCGGCCTGCAGCCGGCCTGGTGATCTTCAGTTATCTCAATCCGATTTTGCGCTACGGCCTGGGCCGGTTTGCCGACGATGCAGCGGCGGCCGGCGCCGACGGCGTGCTGGTGACCGACATGATTGTGGAAGAGGCGGGCGAGTATCTGGCCGAGCTGGCGCGGGTGGGGCTTGCGCCGATTTTTCTGGCTGCGCCCACCAGCCCCGACGAGCGGCTTGAGGCGATCGCCACGCACTCCAAGGGATTTGTTTACGCCATCTCGCGCGATGGGCATTACCGGCAAGCAGCAGAGCCTCACTCTACCGACGAGCGGCCGCGCTGGTGGCGCGCATTCGGCGATGGACCACGCTGCCGGTGGCCGTGGGGTTCGGCATCTCCAACGCGGAACACGTCGCCCAGGTGGCGGAGTTCGCGGATGCCGCGGTGATCGGCAGCGCGATTGTGGAGTTGATTGAGCGGGTGACCTCGGAGAACTGCGGAGGCGGCGCCCGGCGCAGTGGCTCGATTTATCAAGGGCCTGCGCCTGCCGCAGGCGGCGCTGGCCCGGTAGAACAGAACACAGCTTCTAGCTCCTAGCCCTCTTGTCGTTCGCGGCAATGGGTTCAACTCGCGATCCGCATGAGCAGACCGGAGCAAGATTGGCTGAGAGGCTGGCAGCTAGCAGCTGACTGTTCAACACGAGGATGGAATGACGCTGGAAGAATTGCGACATCAAATCGATGCTCTGGACCGCCAGCTTGTGGAGTTGCTGAGCGAGCGGGCCCGCGCCGCGCAGATGGTCGGCCACCTGAAGGTAGCCACTTCGCTGCCGGTGTATGAGCCGGCGCGGGAAAAGGTGATCTACGCCAACGTGCGCGCGGCCAACAAAGGGCCGCTGCCGGACATCGAGCTGACGCATATCTACGAGCGCATCATCGACGTGATGCGGGCACTGCAGAGGGACGAGTTGGCATCGGAGAGAAACGCCCAGGCCAGCCGGGCCGGGCCACGCCACTGGCGCTGAGGCGCCCGAGACAGGGAACAAGCAATGATCGTAGCCATGCAGGAGAAGGCCACCGAAGAGCAGATCGATGCAGTAATCGACGCCATGGTGGATGCCGGGAGTCGGCGTTCACCGAACTACGGGCGCAACCAGACCATTCTGGCCGGCGTGGGTCCCACAGCCAACCTGGACCTTAGCAAAGTTCGAACTGCTGCCGGGCGTGCTTCACGTGCACCGCATCAGTTCGCCGTACAAGCTGGCCGGCCGCGCCTTTCGCCCGGAAGGCACGGTGGTGGAGTTCGCCAACGGCGTGAAGGTGGGCGGCGAGCAGCGTCGCCGTGATGGCCGGGCCGTGCTCGATCGAAACCCGCGAGCAGATGTTCGAGACCGCAGCGCGCGTGAAGGCCGCGGGCGGCAGCTTTCTGCGCGGAGGCGCCTTCAAGCCGCGCAGTTCGCCTTACGCCTTTCAGGGGATGGGCATTCCGGGCCTCGAGCTGATGCGCGAGGCCGCCGATGCGCACGGCCTGCTGGCGGTGAGCGAGGTGATGGAGATCTCGCAGATCGAGCCGATGCTGCCTTACGTCGATCTGCTTCCAGGTGGGCGCGCGCAACATGCAGAACTTCAACCTGCTGCGCGAGCTGGGCCAGGTGCGCAAGCCGGTGCTGCTGAAGCGCGGCATCGCGGCCACGATTGAGGAGTTGCTGCTGTCGAGCGAGTACATCCTGTCGGGCGGCAACTACGACGTGATCCTGTGCGAGCGCGGCATCCGCACCTATGAGACCGCGACGCGCAACACCATGGACATCTCGGCGATTCCGGTGGTGCAGAAGCTCTCGCATCTGCCGATCGTGGGCGACCCGTCGCACGGCACGGGCCGGCGCGACATGGTTGCTCCCGATGGCGCAAGCGCGGCGGTGGCCGCGGGCGCGGACGCGATTCTGGTCGAGGTTCATCCCAACGCGGACAAGGCTGCCTCCGATGCGGCGCAGACTCTTGTATCTGGACCAGTTTGAGAAGCTGATGGGCGAGTTGCGGGTGATTGCAGCGGCGGTGGGAAGAACACTGTAAGATGGAGCGGGATGAGCGGAGTTAGCGATCGCTTCCGAAGGACAATTATGATCGAGCGCATCGCCATCCTGGGCACGGGCCTGCTGGGCACATCGGCGGGATCTGGCGCTGCGCGCGGCGGGCTTTCGCGGCACGATCACCGGCTGGAACCGCAGCCCGGAGCACGCGCAGACTGCGCTGCAGATGGGCGCGCTCGACTCGGTTGCGCGACGACCCATTGCAGGCTGCGCGCGAAAGCCAGGTGGTGCTGCTGGCCGTGCCGATCTACGCGACGCTCGATTTTATGGAGAAGCTTGCGCCGTGCTCGGCTCCGAACACCTGGTCACCGACGTGGGCAGCACCAAGGCGCAGATCACCGAGGCTGCGGCGCGCCTCTTCAACACTCCGGAGCGCGCGGCGTTTCTTCCCGGCCATCCCATGGCGGGCAAGGAGCGGGGCGGCGCGGCTCTGGCCGATGCAGATCTGTTTCGCGGCGCGGTGTGGCTGTTTACGGACGATCCCGAGCGGCACAGCGCTCGCCGCACTCGGCGGCGCTGGTGAAAGGCTGGCGGGAGTGGGTGGTCGCGATGGGCTCGAAGACGCTCGATCTCGATCCCGTGCGCCACGATGAGCTGGTGGCCTGGGTCAGCCATCTGCCGCAGTTTGTGGCCACGGCCCTGAGCGCGCTGCTTGAGGAAGAAGTGGGCGATGCGCCGGAGCTGAAAGACGTCGGCGGGCGCGCCCTGCGCGAGATGACGCGGCTGGGCGCCAGCCCTTTTCAATGTGGCGCGACATCGCCCACACGAATACCGAAGCCGTTCAGGCCGCGCTTGCTCGCGCTGGAGCAGCGGCTGGCGCATCTCCGCGAGAACCTGCGCACGCCGGAACTGCGCGACGAGTTTGAGCAGGCGAACCGGTTCCGGCGGGAGTAATTACTTCCTCAGGGGCTAAAGCCCATTGTTTTCCGGCCCTATCCGGCACGACTAAAGTCATGCCCTGACACAAAGCCGGTGAATTCGTGTAACCTCTGTGATCCCTACGATTCAACCTGAAGACCGAATCAGGTTTTGCTTTGCGGGTTAGCGTCCTACTCCACGCGTAGCCAATATTCGGTGCGGCCAATCAAGGCGAAGCCAATATAGCCGCGAACCTTCAGCTTTTTTCCGCTTTCCAAGATCGAGATATAGCAGCGATAGACTTTGCCGTTGTGCGGGTCGAGAATCTGGCCGCCGGACCACTGGTCGCCATCCTTCTCGAGTCCCCAGCAGGATCTGCATGCCGTTCTCGGGCTTGTTCTTCAGATCGCCTTCGCACTTGAGGCAAAGAGGATTGGGGCCGGGCTGATCGGAGTCGAGGACTTTCTCGATCCTGCCGTAGAGCTTCCCGTGCATCTTCGCGAATGGCGACGATCGATTTTCCACGCCGGTCTCGTCGTCGATGGTCTTCCAGCGGCCAGCGGGGGAAGCATCCGTAGTTTGGAGCATGTGACGGCAAATTGTGAACAGCAGCGGCAAGAAGAAGCACCGACTGCAAGAGTGCGGCAAAGAACATCTGGACATGCAGATCGCCTCTCACAGGGCGGTCAAATACGGCTGAGGCCATGGCATGGTCGGATCAGTGACGGCTGCAGCCACCCTGTAGGCACAGTCTACGCCGCGTCGACGAACGCAATGCGCGCTTCAGCAAAACTTAACATGCGTGTGTTACCTTTTACGGTGTCGATTGGGGGTTCAACGATTGCACTCGGAACTGATTGAATCCGAATCAGGAGAAAAGAACATGCGGAAGATGCGGATAGTTGTTGATGTCGCTGGCGGCGCTGCTGCTCGCCGGTTGCCTGCCGGTTTTGGCGCAGGCACAGTGGGACGTAACCAAGACAATGCACATTGGCGGAGAAGGCGGGTGGGACTACGTCACCGTGGATCCGCAGACACACCGGCTCTTTGTCACGCGCAGCACGCACACGATGGTGATCGATGCGGCGACCGGGAAGACGCTGGGCGATATTCCGGGGCAGAAGAGGTCGCATGGCACGGCGATTGTCTCCGGCGCTGGGGCGCGGGTTCATCACCGACGGCGGCGGAGAGCGGCGCGATTTTGGTGTTCGATCTGAAGACCTATGCGGTGCTGGGCAAGCTGGCCACGATGCCCGATTCGGACGGCATCATCTATGACAAGACGCAGGACCTGGTTCTGGCCGTCTCCGGCGACGGCGGCGCGCTGATGACCTTCAAGCCGGATATCGATCCGGTGAACGGCAAGATCGATCCGCCGATCGAACTGGGCGGGGCGCCGGAGTTTCTGGCCGTACGATGGCGCGGGCAAGGCTTACGTCAACCTGGAAGACAAGGACCTGGTGGCAGTGGTGGACCTGAAGACGCGCAAGGTGATCGCGCGCTGGCCGGTTGCGCCGGGCGGCCACCCGGTGGGGATGGCGATCGACAGGAAGACGCACCGCTTGTTCATCGGCTGCCGCAATCCGCAAAAGCTGATCGTGATGAGCACGGAAGACGGCAAGGTTCTGGCGGACCTGCCCATCGGCGCGGGCGTGGATGCGACCAAGATCCACGCCGGCCAGGCATTTGCAAGTTGCGGCGACGGAACGCTGACGGTGGCCGAGCGAGAAGGCGGGCAAGTTCGAAGTGGAGCAGGTGGTGAAGACGCCGAATGGGGCGCGGACCATGGGCGTCGACGATTCGACGCATGCACATCTATCTGCCGACGGCGGAGTTTGAAGCGCCCACGCCGGGAGCGGCTTCACGGCGTCCCAGACCGAAGCCGGATACATTCATGATCGTCGAGGTCGGGCAAGAGATAGGCGGGGCCGAAAAGAAACGAAGCGGCGGCCGGGAACTTGAATCGCTACCCGGCCGTCTAGTCTGTCGCTTCGTGACCGGCACGGCAGCTTCTTTCGCGGGGTCCAGCACTTTGAATCCCTCGCTCGTGGCGGCTTCGAGCAACTGCGCGCGAGGCCGAGACAAAAACGATCTCGGTGCCCTGAAACATGTCGCGCGCCGCCAGCGCAGCGCCCAGTTGCAGGGCGTCGGGCCAGCGCAGGGTGGTGCGGTCCAGAAGCTGGCGCGCGGCTTCAAGCACGGCCGGATTCAGCGGCTGCTGCACCATGCGCGCCGATTCCAGGCGCAGAACTGAGAGCGCCGACGGCCGCATCTTCCGGGGTAATGTCGCCGGCCCGCTCGCGGCGGCGGATGGCCGCGTAGATCTCCAGCGGGCGTCGAGGCGGAGATCAGCTTGCGATTGTCCTCCGTCCGCCTCCATCAGGCGGATCAGCGCATCGGTTCCCGGCTCCTGCACAAAGAGCTTGACGAAGGCCGTGGCCTCAAGAAAATAGAAGCTCACAATCACACCCCGTTCCTCTTCCATGGCCTCGGCTACCGAATCGCCCTGCACGGCGACGGGATGGAAACGCTGCGCCTCCTCGGGAATTCCGGCTTCGGCGCGGTTGAGGCGGATGGTGGTGGTGGGATAGGCGGGTGTCTTGGGATTGGCGATCTTGCTGGTCATCACCACGCCGCGCTGGATGGCCTCAGCAAGCACCATCTGGCGCGTCTCGGGGTTCTGATTCCAGCGGAAGGCCTTGCGGGGCAGAAAGGAATCGCGGAACCATTTGAGCGCGATGAAGGCGTGACCGCCGCGCTCGGCCTCGGCCAGCGCCGCGCACAATTCCTTCACCCGCGCATCCATGTCGGCGGGCAATCACGGCTTCCTGGTCGTCATCGTCCTCGTCAATGGAGTGGGTTTCGAGGCGTGCGCTGTGCGCGCGTTGTCGCGTGGAGAGGGTTCGCCGTCGTCGATGCGCTCGAAGTAGATGCGCACCTCGTCCTCTTCGGGCGACCAGGTATCCGCCGAGGCATTGCGGCGCTTGCTGCGCCCGTTCTCGCTGCAAAGCTCCACGATGGCCTGGTATCCGGGAGGAGCGAGAAAGCGCAGCGCCCTAACCATGCCCGGGTCCTGTGAAAACGCCAACTCGTTCAATGCGTCTTCAATAATCTCTTCCGCAGCGGGAATACTTAGATTTCCGTTATCTACACTGTTATTTGCAGGTTTTGACGATTTCATTTTTTCTCTCCGGATGCTGTGTAGCGCTTCCTTCGGCAGACATCCACCGTCTCTTGTGTTCGGTTAAGTAGTTGTGCCGCACCCAGTGCGCGAAAGACGACTCTGCTGGCTCTAAACCTCGACCATCCCCGTCTGGCTTAGATACATTCCACCCCTTCTTTGCTTTGGTGATGTTCGGGCGAATGTGGATTTCAATTTGAGAACCGGTTCCCCGGGGGTTAGGGTGTTTCAGGAAAAAGCGTGTCCCGTAAAGCTGACGCTGCGTCGCCGCTCCCTGTTGGCTGCGTCGACCTTGCGTCCCTGATCCGCAATTCCCAAAGCGCTCTCGCCACAATCCGGCCAGTAAAAGGGGCCCGTGGCATCTCTCGAATCAATGTAAGTTGGGGGCGTGGTTGGTTATTGATAGGGCTCTTACCTTACAAAAGCCATCTTCGGTTCTCTTCTTCTACTGCATCCCATAGTTTCGAGAAATACTTTTAGGGCCTGTTAAAACTGCCGGGCCCTGACTAAATCCAAAGCTATACATCCGACAGTGTACCCCAAATTGCTCTTTTGCGCATTGCAAAATGTTATAGATACGGCCATTCCAACCCAGTTCACCATCAAAACGGGCGGCGGCGGCGCGCTTCGCAGGGCGCATTAGTTCGTACAATAGAGATTATGCGTCGTTGTTTGCTTTTCCTGCTGCTCTTCTGCCTGGCTTTATCCGGACTGCACGCCTTTAGTCAGGCTTTCGACCTCTCCGGGCCCAAAGTCGATTTGCATGTGAAGCGCGGGGATGTGACCCTGCCCATTTCAGAGACGCCCAACCTGCTTCCGGGAGACCGGCTCTGGATTCACCCGGACCTGCCGGAGAGCCAGTCCACGCACTTTGTGCTGGTGGTTGTGTTTCTTCGCGGAATCACCAATCCTCCCCCTCCCGAATGGTTTACCCGTGTGGAGACCTGGAGCCGCGAGGCGCGGGGTGAAGGCGTGTTTGTCACCGTGCCTGCGGAAGCGCAGCAGGCGCTGATATTTCTGGCCCCGGAGACCGGCGGCGACTTCAACACTCTAAAAAAGGCCGTGCATGACCGGCCAGGCTCATTTATCCGCGCCGCCCAGGATCTGCAGGCTGCCAGTTGGGACCGGATGCGCGTGGAGAGTTATCTGGCCCAGGTGAAGGTCACATCGCAGACCGACCCCAAATCCCTGAAGGAAAACGCAGAGATGGCGGCCCGGAGCCTGGGAGTGAAGATCAACCAGGACTGCTTTCAAAAGCCCGTCGAGCAGCAGGTATCCTGCCTGTCGCTGAACTCGGCAGGACTGGTGCTTGACGACTCGAATGCGCAATCGCTGATGGCGCAACTGACCAGTGGAAGCACAACGGACCTGATGAACCAGATCACGTACTCCCCGATGGCCGGAGGGGGCGCCTACAGCCCATATATCGGCGCCATTGTGGACACGCTCAAGATTCTTTCTTCGCTGCATACGGCGCACTTCCAATACATACCCGCGCTTGCCCTGCCCACGGCAGATACGCTGAATCTGCGGCTGAACATGCCGCCTTCGTTCCGCAATCCAAAGTCGGTGGTGGTGGTGGCGCTGCCTCCTCTGGGGCCGGCCAAACCTGAGCCGCTCCATCCAGTCGCGCCGGCGGATGATTTTTGCGCCCAGAAGCCCGGACTCGTGTTGCCGGCCGAGGGTGCGCCGATGGTGTTTGCCTCGCAGTTGGCTCACGACCTCACTTTGCATATTGAGCCCTCGATCGCATCAAAGAGCTTCCACCAATATGCGCCAATCGACCTTCCGGTGATAGCCGACCCGGCAAAGGGCGGCCTGGTGCTGAAGCAGCCGGCTCCGCCGCTGCCGCCCGGCGAATTGATTGGAGTGGTCCGCGGAAAGTGGGGCTTTGACGACTGGACGGGTCCGCAGTTCCGCCTCATCTCATCTCAGAGCGGCGACTGGAAACTGGCCGCTGCCGATCAGTCTGCCCTGGTGGTTGGCCGCGAAGACACCCTGCACTTTGAAGGGCAAGATACGCTCTGCGTCGACAGGGTGGAAGAACAAGCCGGCACCGGAAAGCCACAAAAGCTGACCTGGAAGTCTCCCAATCCGGAGTCGCTCGATGTTTCCGTCCCGATGAGTGACGCTGAGCCGGGGCCGGTCACCGTGTCGATCTACCAATACGGTGTGGAGAAACCGGAGTCAATCGCAATGACTGCTTTCGCCGACGCAGCATCGCTGGATCGACTGAGCCTGAGCGCGGGCGACCCGGTGGCGCTGCTGAAAGGCACCAGGCTTGACGAGGTGGCAAAAGCCGAACTCGATGGAATTGCGTTCATGCCATCGACGCTGAGCCGCGTGGAAGATCACGACCTGCTCATTATGAAAGCGGCGGCGTCAACAGCACGGCTGGACCCTGAAAAACACTACCTCGCCCACGTGGCGCTGAAAGATGGACGCCTGCTGCGAGCGCCTGCGACGGTGGAACCGCCGCGCCCGCAAGCTACATTGCTGAACAAGGGCGTGCAAGAGGACACAGCGGCTGCTGCTTCCCCGGTTCAGCTTGGCAGCCCGGACGATCTGCCGTTGGGAGGGCGACTGGTCTTCTTCCTTAAGTCCTCAGTGCCCGCGAAGTTTCCCCGCAACGAGAAGGTTGAGTTGGCCGCGGCCGATGGAAGCTTCGACACCGAGTTGTCCCTGGCGGACGGCAGCCTGATGCTGGAAGACGCGAAGACCGCGATGGGCAGCGTGGAACCGCTGGAGCGATTTGGCGCTTCGGCGTTTGGGCCAATTCGCGTGCGCGTGCTTTCGGCAAATGGAGCATCCGGCGACTGGCTGCCGCTGGGTACGCTGGTGAGGCTTCCCGGGTTCAAGGAGCTGCGCTGTCCGCGCACTGCCTCGAAGCCTTGCACCCTGACGGGAACAAACCTGTTTCTGGCGGACTCGATCGCCGCTACGCCGGATTTCGAAAACCCCGCCGACGTGCCGCCCGATTTTACCGGGACGCAACTGGCAGTGCCCCACCCGGCCAACGGGACGCTGTATCTGAAGCTGCGCGACGATCCGGTGACGGTGCAGACGCTTACGCTGCCGATAACGCCGATAAGCCCGGCAGAGTCGAAGGCGGCTGCGGCACAGGCTCAGCCTGCCGTTGCTGCTCCGGCGCCGACTGCCTCACCTGACAATCCAGAGCCGGGAAATCCAACGGCGGCTCCGGATCCAACGCCGCAAGTACCGCCGGATGCGCCGACAGGCAAGGGCTGAAGTCCACGTTGATCTGTTCGCGTTTGCGGCACAACTGAAGTTGCGCCCTAAAAAGAAGACAGCAAGGTAGATGGAGAGACCCGAAGGCGGGCGGTTAGGCTTTGTGGTCTCCCACCCATCGAGCAAAAGACACTCGATGGATGCGGCACCCGAAGTTTCATCCCTCGCGGGTTGGCAACGACGGTGGACGACTGACACTTATTCCGTGCCAACGGAGTTTTCCCGAGGCTCGCTCGGCCTTTGCGATGCGGATTTCCTGGCCTCCTGGGTCGGCGGTTCGATTCGCGAGATACAGCTTTAGTTGAAGTAGGCCTTGTTCATCTCAGCAAACTGGGCCTTGTCCGCGGGTAGCTCGTCGAGCGCGAAAATCGCATTCTGCGCACAAACGGATGCGCAGTTGCCGCAGTCGATGCACTCATCGGGGTTGATAAACACCTGGGACACGGTGCCGGCGGCCGCATCGCCTGCCATAGGTGCGATGGCTGCTGTGGAACACTCTTCTACGCAAACGAAATCTTTCGTACAGGCATCGGTAACTACGTAAGCCATTAAGAAATTGCTCCTCGTTCCAAGTTTGGGGCGCTGGATGCTTTGGCGCGGCCCTCAGTTTTGAGGCTATCGGGACGTGCGTCTGCTTACCGTGACGCGAATCACGGTTCGAAAAGGAATCTACCTGATTACGGCGTGCGACAAATCTAAATCTTCATGTAATCGTTCCTTGACGCTCTATTCGCAGCCCCTCAGTGAAGATAGAGTCATGCAAAGGACAACCCACCCTGGCGTCATCGCCCAGGCTTTCTCGTGCTGGAACTGGAAATGCGCGTTGCTCAGCGCAACCGCGCGCTCAGGGGTTTATCTGGCAGCGATGGCCCGCAGCCGCTTTCGCGGCGGTCTCGCGGTAGTGCTTGTTGAGGTGGCTTATGTGACTCTCACGGCCGGACTGTATGCGGGGTTGCAGCAGAGAGCCCTTGGACTGCGATCGCGGCTGCTCGGCAATCTGACCATAGCGCTCGCGGTTCCGGGACTTGCCCAGTTTCTCGACTTGCTTGCCCATCGGATCGCGGGAGCATCCGCCCCAGCGCGGGCGACACTCGCCGTGTGCATCTTTACGATCGTCTCGGCGCTGTTTCACCTGTACGTGATGCGCCGGGGCGTGTTTCTCACCGGCCACGGGCGCTCGCTGATCGACGATTTCAGCCGCATTCCTCGGCTTATCGCCGGCTTTCTGCTGAGGCCAATCGCTGTGTTCTCGCCGCACTCGCTGCGCCTGGCGCGCACGATTGAATCCGAAGCCGCGCCGTAGCGCGCTTTCAAGCAACCTGAGCGCCAACTCAAAACACCCGAACGCGAATGCCGGCGCTGACTCCGAGCGAAGACATGCCGCCAAAGGTAAACTGCGGCCAATATTGATACTCGACGTCAGCGGCGCGGATGTAGAGCCTGGATTTGATGTGATAGTCCAGGCCGCCCCCGGCAGTGACCGTGAGATACCTTCCTTGGGCAAGGTTTTGGGTAAAGTTGAAGTCACCGAATCCGATCATGCCCTTGGCGTAGGGCTGAAACTGGCCGAAGTCCATGTGATAGCGAGGACCGATAGAATAAGTTTCGGCGTGAACATTCTCCGTCTGGTGAAACTCCAGCCAGCGTCCCTCGGCCTCAACACCGATGCGCCGGCGCGTGTCCACGTCGACGAATCCGGAGACGCCGTATAACTTGCGCGCGCCGTATTGCAGGTAGAATCCGGACCCTGTGGCGCCTGCTGAAATGAATCCCCTGCCTGCATCGCCCGATGGCAGAACCTGAGCGCGGGACGTCGCCGCAATGCCAAAAAATAACGCGAGCGCCGCAGCGCAAAAAGCCATGCGGGCGCCAAGCGGCGAGCTCTTTCGATGATCGTGGCGCCTTTCGAAATCATGCAACATCTTTATTTCTCCCTGAGAGTGTCTAGAGCGTGTTTTAAAAGGAGCCCAACCCATCTCGGCTGTCTTCCAGCAGGGGCTAAAGCCCTCGTCTTTTCTTGAGCCTTTCGGCACGACTGAAGCCGTGCCCTGACACAAAGCGGTTTTTGAAACACGCTCCGATGATTCCCGTCTTAGTTTGTAATGTTTAGTGTGACGTTTTGGTAGTTGATGGTGCTGCTGTTGGTTCCGGTGCCGGTTATCTGGATGACGTATTTACCAGGAGCCGCGCTGCCCATGCTGAAGCCGCTGCAACCGGTCGAGAACAAGGCGGCCGCGGAAAGGGCCATCACAAGCACCATGGTCAGGAATCCGTTGTGGCGTTTGCGGAAGCGCCAGAATATCCCGCCAAAGAAGAGGCTGAAGGGCAACAACAATCCGGCGAGATATGCGCCTGGTTTGTCCCCATGCGCGTTCATGGCCGACGCGCCGCCGCCGAGCGGGTTGTTGGTGTCGATGGTGAGCTGGCCGGTTGCCACTCCGTTGGCCGGCAGCGCGACGCTGATCGGCGAGAAGTGACAGGTGACCCCTACCGGAAGCGATCCGCAACCGAGTCCAACGGTGTCTGCAAAGCCGCCGCTCGAGCTTAGTGTGATGGTCAAAGTGGCATTCTGCGTGGTCTTAACGGTGAGCGACGCGGGCGTGACAGCAACATTGAAGGAGCCACCCATGCCGTTGATCGAAACCGGCTGCGAGGTGGATGGGCTGTGCGTTGCATCCCCACTGTAGACGGCGACGATTGAGTACTTGCCGCTGGCCAGACTCGGAATCAGGGTCGCTACGCCGCTCGAATCGAGCGTTACCGTCGCCAGGGTCGTAGACCCGCTGTTGAATGTCACGGTGCCGGTGGGCACCGAACCGGAGCCGGTGAGAACCGTGGCTACCAGCACTTGCCGTGGACTCGGGTCCGTTGTCATGGAGCTGACAAGGTCAGTGGTCGTGGCAATCCTCGACACTACCAACTGCGGGGCGCCTGTGCCGGTGCTGGCCTGGTCGTTCGCGTCTCCGCTGTAAGCCGCTGTGATGGAGTAGCTACCAGCCGCAAGCCCCGAGTAGGAGATGGTGGCGGTTCCGGTCGCGTCCAGCGTTGCCGACGTACCGAAGGCCGTGCCGTTGGCGCTGAAGGTCACCGTGCCCGATGGAATTCCGCCGTTGCCGGAGACTTTTGCAGTGAAGGTTGCGGTTGATCCAACGATGGACGGATTGGGTGTTGCCGCCACGGCGGTCTGCGTGGTGGCTTGCGCGACCGTGAGCGCCAGCGCCGCAGATGTGCTGGCGCTGTCGTTGGCATCGCCGCTGTATGCGGCCATGATCGAGTACTGTCCGGGCGCCAGTATCGGGTTGATTGTCGCCGTTCCTCCGGCGCCCAGCGCAGCACTGCCGAGAGCAGAGGTTCCACTGGTAAATGTCACCAGGCCGGTAGGAGCTGAAGTGCCTGCAATCGCCTTGACCGTTGCCGTAATGGCTACCGCCGATCCGGCAATTCCTGGGCTGGGAGAGGCGCCCTCAGTGGTTGCCGTTTGCGTCTTGCCCACCACCTGGCTCAACGGCGGGGAGCTTGCGGATGCGTTGTAGGCATCGCCGGCATAGGTCGCGGAGATGGCGTGCGTGGCAACATTCAGCGCAGAGGTCGTGAACGTGGCTACTGCCGGGTTGCCTGAGAGGGTCCCGGTACCGATCTTGACGCCGCCATCAAGGAAGTTCACAGATCCGGTGGCGGCCACTCCTCCGCTGGCCGTGATGGTTGCGGCAAACGAAACCGGACTTCCATAGTAGGACGGATTCTGCGAGGACGCGACGGCGATGGTTGACGCTGTCTGCACATCCTGGCTGAAGACCGTCGACGTGCTGCCCTGGATGTCGTTGGCCTGATCGCCGCCGTAGGTCGCTGTAATCGAGTGTGGCCCGGCCGCCAGCGCCGCGGTGGCGTATGTTGCCACGCCGCCAGCGTTGAGCGCCACGTTCTGCAGAATCGTAGTGCCGTCGAAGAAGGTGATGGTTCCGTCTGGAGCCACACCTCCGCCGGCAGAGGCCGTTACCGTGGCTGTGAGTGTCAGGCTCTGGCCGAGGGCAGAGGGGTTCACGCTGGAGGCAAGATTGGTGGCCGTGCCCTCAAGCACATTTTGAATCAGCGCTGGTGCAGTGCCGTTCGGGTCAGTGGACTTGCTGGGCGAGTGGCCCGTGTCTCCGCAATACGACACCGTGATTGAGTGCTTTCCAACGGCAAGCGTAGTAGTGGTGTACGTTGCGGTTGCGGTGGTACCGGCAGTGCCCAGGGCTACGTTCGATGCCATTGTGGTTGCGCCGTCATAAAAGGTAACGGTGCCGGACAGATTGCCCGCACTGGCTCCGGTGGTCACCGTTGCCGTAAAGGTGACGCTCTGTCCGAATCCAGAGGGGTTCAGACTCGGTGCCACTGTGATGGTGGTGGAATTGACTAGGGTTGCGTCTCCAACCAATTGAATGTCGAGCGGTGCATTCGCCGTGTCGCCCGTCTTGCCGATGATGATATTGGCCGTGAGTGGATTGCCGGCGACTTGCGGCGCAAATACCGCGCCGATCGTGCAATCGCTTCCGACCCCAAGCATGGGATTGCCCGTGGTGCAGGTCGTCGTGCCGCCGTCGAGCGCCGCGTTAGTATCGGGAGCAATAGCGGACAGGTCAAGCGGGGCGTTGCCGTCGTTCTCAAGTGTCTGGCTTATGGGCGTGGACTTGTCGAATTGACGGACAGGCGCTGGATAGTTGAGCGCGGCAAAGTTGCCCTGGAGTTCCCGGACAACCATATTGAGCGTGTCGGCGATGAAGAGATTTCCTTTTCCGTCCAGGCTCAGGCCGGTAGGCCCGTAGAGGCCGTTCGCATTGAATGTGCCGTCGTCATCGTAGTCCGTGCCCACACCGGACTGGATCAGCGTGGAGATGAACATGGTTGACGGGCTGACCTTGCGGATGGCGCTGTTCTGCGTGTCTGCGATAAACACGTTGCCGGCCGCATCGACAGCTACGCCGGAGGGTCCCCACAACTCCGCCTGGTTCGCGGCTGCGCCGTCTCCCGAATAGGACGCTGTCCCGTTGCCGGCAAATGTGGTGATGGTGCTGGCCGCGGTAATGGCGCCTCCCACGGCCGCGACCTCGCGAACACGGTTGTTCGCGGTGTCGGGGATATACATGTTTCCGGCAGTATCGAAGGCAACTGCGTGGGGATAGTTCAGTTCCGCCGCAGTCGCCAGGCCGCTGTCCCCCGCAAAACCTCCATCGCCATTCATCTTGATGAAGCCGTTGCCGGCTACGGTGATAATCTTCCCAGTTGCGGCCGAAACCATGCGGATCTTGTGGTTGGCGGTGTCGGCGATGTAGAGGTTGCCGTTGCCATCCATGGTGACGCCCTGGGGCTGGTTCAACTGAGCTGCTGTCGCCGCCCCTGCATCTCCGCCGTTGCCCTGCGAACCGTTGCCGACTATGGTTGTAATCACTCCGCTGGCGGCCGAGATCATGCGGACGACGTTATTGCCCGTATCTGCTATGTAGAGGTTGCCGGCGCCATCCAAAGCTACGCCGGAGGGGCCGTTCACGGTAACGGTTGGGTCAGAGGCTGGCTTTCCGTCGCCTGCGTAAGAAGGATTGCCATTGCCGGCGATCGTCGAAATGATCCCCGCCGCTGTGCAGGTGGTTCCCTTTATGGTGGCGCTGGCGGCGCCGGCACACACCATACGGATACGGTTGTGGAGGCTGTCGGCGATGTACATGTTGCCCGAGCCGTCCACTATCGCGCTCAAGGGCAGGTAGAGCGAAGCGTCCGTAGCTGGATCCCCATCCAGAACCGAGCCCAGATAAATGCCGTTGCCCGCCACCGGGAGCAGGTTGCCTGGAACAAGTACACCCAGGCCTCCCGTTCCCGTGCCGGAAAGATAGGCGGTTCCCAGAACGATTCCTCCAGCATCTTGAAGGACCACCGCGCCCATGCGCGGACCGGGGGCCGCGGGGGTAAACGTAACGGATTCGGTGCAGGTTTGCCCGGCTGTTAACGCGCCGCATGTGGACGCGCCAGTGCCTTGGGCGAACTCCAGCCCGGTTGCTCCCAGGGTGAGCACTTTGACGCTATTGACCGTGCCTGTCGCCTGTGCCGTCACCGTTACAGGCTGCGATCCGGAAATTTCGTCAACGGGCTGCGCGGCAAACTGCGCTTGCGCTTGCGTGGCTGCAAGAGCGATGGTCGCCAGACCCAAGATCAAGCGCAATCCGTTTTCCCAAATCCGCTTTGGCGTGGTGGCTTTTGAAGCCTGGGAGCGGGTCCAGTGATTCCGTTTGCCGATAGTATTGCCAGGTATAAAGCTCATAAATAAGACTCCGGATGCATTCACATGGACTTTACGATTGGCACCGCGAGTGTTTTGGCTGTGGATGGTGGATCCTCACCGCCGTACACAGAGGGCTCCCGCGGAGCAAAGGACCCAGACGCCCGCACGGAAATTTAAGCCCGTGCAGGGGCGCCCATCGTGATACGACTCTGATCTCGCTGAAGCCGTCTGAACCTTTGGGCTCGTTCGCTCGAGTCAATGTGAGAAGCTGTCCTATTGTCTGGCGGTAATCAAGAAAATGTCTATAGGTAACCGGGGGAATGGTTACTACTTTCGGGTCATCGACGGGGACACAAAGGAATTCACGATGGCTCGGCGTTGGATGGCCCGGATTGGCAGTCCATGAATTCCTGATGCCGCAGTTCTCGGATCGCTTAAAAGGGGAATTTGTTTCTTCCCTGGCGAGACGTGACCGCCGATTCTCCTGCGGCCGATACTCATATCGAGCTTGAAATCAAAGACTTGAAACTCTGGTTGGTTGGCTCGGCAACGGGCTGGATGGGGCTATGGACGGTGAGTCCGAGAAGATGCGGATGGTCCGACTGGGAGAGGGATGCGGCGGCGAGGCGGGGGGCCGATCGGAACAATCCTGATCAAGGCGGTCCGGCGCGAGCCCGCGAGCCGTGCGGCTCATCACTGAAAATTCACATGGATATGGATTCCGATAGGCCTTGTGGCAGGCGGCAAAGAACGGGACGGTTCACGACAGGCCCGGAAGGTAACCGCTGGACGTAACGCGGCCTGACGTTAATGGGGGCAGGATCTCCTTCTGGTAGTCCATCCCCGGCTGCCGAGTGACGAGAGCAACTTTATGACTGCAGCGCCGAAAGCAAGCCGCCGGGATTTCCTGAAGGACTGCCTTGCGGGCGCGGCGGCCTTGAGTTCCAGTGTGATGGCTACGGCTCAACAAGCAGCAGCAACAGTAAAAGGATCAAAGTCGAGAGTTGTCGTCGCACACGATCCCTTGCTGCGCGGAAGTGCTTCGACGGTTGACGGCGGCCGAATGCAAGCACTTCTCGATCGCTCGATGCAGGCGCTGTTTCACGGCGATCATGCCGCCGAGACTCCTGTTGCAGCGTGGCGGCGGCTGGTTCGTTCCGGGGATCGGGTCGGGCTGAAGGTCAACACGCTGGGAGGCCGCGGCATCTCCTCGAACCTCGAACTGGTTCTGGCCATCTGCGAGCGGCTGCAGCAGGCCGGAATCAGGCCCGGCGATATTGTTGTCTGGGACCGCGACGGCGAAGAGATGGAGCGCGCGGGTTTCACGCTGGCGACAGGTGGAGACCGCGTGCAATGTTTCGGCACCGACCGCGCCGGTTACGAAGACGATTTGACAGAGTACGGCAGCGTCGGAAGCCGGTTGTCGAAGATCCTCACCCGGTACACGAACGTCCTCATCAACGTTCCCGTTCTCAAGGACCACGACGGCGCGGGTGTCACGCTGGCTCTCAAAAACATGTACGGCGTGATTCACAATCCCAACAAATATCACCCCAACGGCTGCGACCCTTACATCGCCGACCTGAACATGCTGCCCGAGATCCGTTCGCGGATGCGATTGACGATTTGCGACGCTACCACGGCGATGTTTGAGGGCGGCCCAGGCTTCAAGCCCGAACACAGTTGGAAGTGCAATAGCCTGCTGGTCTCGCAGGATGCCGTGGCGCTGGACGCAACCGGCTGGCAGATGATCGAGCGCAAGCGCGCGGAAAAAGGCCTGAAGACGCTTGAGGCCGAGCAGCGCGCGCCAAATTACATCCGGACCGCAGCCGACCAGGAGCATCGCCTGGGCAACTGCGATCCCAGCCGCATCGAGACTGTCAGGATCGACGACGCCGAAGCGTAACAGGTGCGCGCCAGGGGAGGTTCAATATGCCGTGCGAACTTTTTGGAAACCGGACTACGACCGCCAGTCGGGCAAAACGAGCGCCGGTGGACCGCCGAGGGTTCATGATGTGCGCCCTGGCCTCGGGAGCCGCTCTGGGAGCGGGTGAATTCGCATTGCCGGCTACCGCAAGCCCCTCCGCTCTCTCTTCGCCATCGGGGCAGCAAACTGAGAACGATGCGCAGTTTGTAGTCGAGGCAAAGTTCTACGAGAAACTTCCGAATCGCAAGATCAAGTGCAAGCTCTGTCCGCGCGAATGCAACGTGGGCGACAAGGAGCGCGGTTATTGCGGTGTGCGCGAGAATCGCGGCGGAACTTATTACTCGCTGGTTCACTCGCGCGTCTGCGCCGCGCACATCGATCCCATCGAAAAGAAGCCACTCTTCCACTACCTGCCGGGAACCGTGGCCTTCTCCATCGCCACAGCCGGCTGCAACGTGAATTGCAAGTTCTGTCAGAACTGGGACATCTCGCAGTCGCGTCCCGAGCAGATCCCCGCCGACTATGCGCCTCCGCAGCGCATCGCCAACCCTTGCAAAGCAGAATAACTGTCCCACCATCGCCTACACATACAGCGAACCGGTGGTCTTCAGCGAGTTCCTGATGGACACAGCCGATGCCGGACACGCGGCGGGCGTGCGCAGCATCGTCGTCTCCAACGGTTACATGCAGCAGGACGCGCTCAAGCAGGCCTACGGCAAGATGGACGCGGTGAAGATCGACCTGAAGTCTTTCAGCGATTCCTACTACGCAAAAGTCGTGACCGGCCAGTTGAAGCCGGTGCTCGATACGCTGGTGACACTGCGCAAGATGGGCAAGTGGATCGAGATCGTTTACCTCGTCATCCCCACGCTTAACGACAACGATGCGGAGTTCCGCGGGCTCGCGCAATGGATCAAGGCCAACCTGGGCCCGGATGTGCCGCTGCACTTCACGCAGTTTCATCCTGAATACCTGCTGAAGAATCTGCCGATCACGCCGGTGCCCACGCTGGAACGCGCCAAGGCCATTGCCGATGCCGAGGGCCTCCACTACGTGTACATCGGCAACGTTCCCGGGCATCCCGCGCAAAACACTTATTGCCCGCAGTGCCGCAAGCTGCTGGTGAAGCGCGCCGGCTTTACGGCCGACGGACTGCTGATTCGTAAAGATGGCACTTGCCCGGAGTGCAGGCATCTAATCCCCGGTATCTGGCACGTATAAGCGCGCATGGGAGGTTGGTCACATGAACATGAAGAGGAGTTCGAAAATGGCCTGGCTGATGGCTCCGCTCGTCGCGCTTCTGGTAACCGCTCCAATCAGACACGTCGACGGCGCTGGGGAGCAAAAGGTGCGCGAGCCGGCGGTCGCCGGCTCCTTTTATCCGGCCGATCCCAAAGGAACTCTCGGCCATGATCGACGACATGCTGGCGCATGCAACGCCCGCACCGGCCGAAGGGCCGATCCTTGCCGCGGTGGCGCCCCACGCGGGTTATCCCTATCTCCGGACCCGTGGCCGCCTGGACCTACGCGGCATTGAAGGGCCATAAGTATTCACGCATTGTCGTCATCGCGCCATCGCATTTCGTGTCCTTCGACTTTAGTTCGGTCTACGATGGCGATGCCTACGAGACGCCGCTCGGAACAATTCCCGTCGACAAGGAGTTCGCACGCCAGTTGACGAAGATGAGCTCCACGATCCGCCTATCCAGCGCGGGACATACGCCGACATCCGCCGGAGGCGAGCACGCCATTGAGGTCGAGTTGCCATGGCTGCAGAAGATGTTACGGGAACTTCGAGCTCGTCCCGATCGTCATGGGAGACCAGAGTTACGAGAGCAGCCGCGCACTGGGCGTAGCACTTGCAAAATGATCGAGAACGAAAAGAAGGGCGGCAATCCGCACGGCGACACTCTCGTTCTTGCCAGCTCCGATCTCTCCCACTATCACCCTTACGACCAGGCTGAGACCATCGACCACAAGACGCTTCACGCGCTGGCCGGATGGGACTACTTGAGCATGTCGCGCAACTTTCAGACGCGCACCTGGGAAGCCTGCGGAGGCGCGCCCATCGTGGCCGCAATGATCTACGCCGAGCGCATGGGAGCCAACAAGGCTGAGGTGCTCACGCTATGCCAACTCCGGCGACACCTCCGGCGACCATTCGCGCGTTGTTGGCTATAGCGCCGACTTGTTCGTGAAAGCCCCACACGAATGCGGCAGAGGAGACGCCGTTCTCACTGACCGGCCAGGAGAAGAGCGAGCTGCTGGCCCTGGCCCGCAAGTCCACCGAATACTGCGGTGCAAACGAATAAGCACTACGATCCGCCGGCAAGCACAAGCGAAACGTTCAACCAGGAGTATGGCGCGTTTGTAACCCTTACCGAAGCTGGAATGCTGCGCGGCTGCATCGGCTACACGTCACCCGTGAAGCCGCTCTATTTGACGGTGCGCGACACCGCCGCATTTGCAGCGCTGCGCGATCCGCGCTTCAATCCCGTCTCGGCCTCGGAGCTGTCGCAGCTCGAATACGAAATCTCCGTCCTGTCGCCGCTTCGCCGGGTGACCGACATCGATCAAATCAAAGTTGGCCGCGACGGCCTGCTGATGAAGAATGCCGATCACGAAGGCCTGCTGTTGCCCCAGGTTCCGACGGAACAAAAATGGGATCGGCAGACTTTTCTCGCGCAGACGTGCGCCAAAGCGGGCATGCATCCCGGTTGCTGGAAGGAAGACGACACCGACATCTTCAAATTCACGGCCGTGGTGTTCAGCGAACACAAGCCGTAGGCATCCATCGCCCCGGCCTTAAATACTTCCGTGCCCTATGCGGCGACATTTTTCGTCGTTACGCCCGAAAACACCGCCACGAATGCGGCCGCCAGATTGATCGCGACGCCCACCCAAGCGGTATTCCAAAAGCCAAATACCGGAATCAGAAAGCCGCTAAGCACCAGCGCGCCAACGCATCCGCCGAGAAGATCGATGGCATAGAGGGCGCCCAGACCCGATCTTCTCTGGCCATCGGGAAGAAATATTTGCGCCGCGATGACGAATTGAAAGCCGCCCAACATTCCCGCCAGCGCCGCAAGAGCGGGGAAGACTAACTGCGCGGCTATCCAATTTGTCGCGACCCCTGAAGCCTTCTCCAGCAGCGATACCGCCAACAAAAGAGCGGGCCCTGAGGCCGCAAGCATCAACTGGGTGATCGCCAAAGAACGGCGCGTGAGAACGTCGCTTTTGCCAACGCGCCTAATTCCGAGCCAGCTCCCGAGCGCAATGCCTCCCATCGAAAGCCCGATGAGAATCGCGAGTTGATGGTAGACATAGCCATAGACGGATTCGAACCCAAGCAGCAGGAAGATCTGCAAAGCCATGAGCGTGAATCCGGTCGCCGCCGCGCAGCACGCCGCGGCAGCGCGTGCACGCTTCTCACACCTCGCCAAAAACATCGTCAGGGCCGCGACAACCGCGAGCGCAATCGTCACTACGCCAAACACGAAACGAAACGGGAGTTGCTGCGCTGTTCGAAACCAATCGGAATAGACCGACCCGAATTGCTCGCTCCACAATAGAACGTCGAAGGAATACGCCACCGGCGCGAAGTCGCGATTGACGGGAGTCGATGGTGTGGGCCGCAGTTGCTCTTCAACCTGCTTCATGCGATCGGGCATCATGCGAAACGGAATGAAGTATTTGCTTACGTATTGCGTGTCAAGACGCCGCTGCTGCAGGCGCGCCATCAGCGCGGCCGGATCGCGAGTGAGTACGCCAGGCTCATTGGCGGCGAAGAAGTGAAGTGTCTCGCCCGGGATCGCCACCACATGAGGAAACTCCTCGTCGAGGGTGCGCCGGATGCAGCGCAGGAAATCCCTGAGATCGGGATTCAGAGTCTCCTCTGAAGAGCGCAACTCGATCGCCAGCACTCCGCCGCGCGCCAGGTGTTTGCGCGCGGAGCGAAAGAACTCCGCCGTATAGAAACGGTTCAACTGCGCGGTCTGTGGATCGGGCACGTCGACAATAATCACGTCGAAACTGTCGGACGCCGTTTTCAGATACCGCCGCCCATCGGCATAGTGAACATGGACGCGCGGATCAGAAAGGACGGCGGCATTCGCCGGAAAGAATTGGCGCACCATCTCGATCAGGGCCGGGTCCAGCTCCACATAATCGAGCCGGGCGACGCTCGGATGTTTCAGCGCTTCGCCAATTGAGCCGTTTATGCCACCGCCGATCAGTAAGATTCGATGCGGCTCCGGATGTTCCAGCAGCGCGTAGTCCACTGCCTCCTCAGCAGCATTTGGGTCCGGCGCATTGGCGAGGTTCACGCCATTCGAATAAATGCTGCGGATCGTCCCGGTTTCAGTGACCGCGAGGCTGCCGTAGATGGTGTCGCGCGATCCAATCAGATTGAAGCCCTTCCACAGGCGAGCCTGCGAGAAGTTGTCCAATCGCGGTGCAAGCATGATCAGCAGCGGAATCGCGGCCAGCGCCGCGACGCCTATCGCCACCACAACGCCTGTGCGCCCGATTCGCAACAACAGCGCCGCCGCCATGAAGAAATTAAGCAGCCCTACGAAAATCGCAATCTGGAAAGACCCGAGAAAGGGCAGCAGAACAATGCTGGCTGCGATTCCGCCAGCCGCGGAGCCTGCCGCCTCAAACAAGTAGGCCGAACTCGCAGCCATGCGTGGGGTCAATTCGCGCTCGGACTCGTACAACCGCGCCGCAACCACAAACAGCGCTCCGGAGACTACGCAAAACACGCTCAGGCAAGCGAGTGTCGTCAGGAACATCGGGAGGGGTCCTACCAGTTCGCCCGGCACGGTTTGAAAGATGGACTTCGATTGGCGCAGGGCCCAGATGGTGGGAGGCAGACTCGCGGCCAAAATGCATTCGAGTGCAGCCGTCGTTGGCCGCAATTGACTCGCGCCAAGCCTCAGGGCACTGCTCACGCTGCTTCCAGCCGCAGTCCAGAAGAGCCACGTCGCCAGCATGATGCCCAGCGAGATTTCATTGCCGTTGAAGACGACGATCAGCTCGCGCATCAGGACGATCTGTCCCACGACCGCGCTGAATCCCACAAGCACCAACGCCGCATTCTGCTCGATTGGCTTCACAATCTGGGAATTAAATGCCGGCCGCCGCAGAAATGCAAGGGCGGCCGGCACACCGCCGGCGAGTGTCGCATCCGAGGTCACATCCGGCGCGGCAGACGAGGCCCTCGACACTCGGCCGGGTTACTGCTGCGAGCTTACATACGCCGGGTCGATTGCGGAGCGCACGACGGCGGAAAAACCCTCCCACGTGCAGGAGAAATCCTTGTCGCTGCATCCAGGCACGAAGATGGGCGCGGTTGCCGGGGGGTTGGCGACCGTTAGCGGCTGCGCCTGGCGCATCTGCTCGAGCGCTTGCGCGGTGTACTCGAGGCGCACAAACGGCCAGCCGCCTTCGCGCGGACGCCAGACCTCAAAGAGCAGTGCGCCTCCAGGCGGCGTGTCGTCCACGCGGCCGTCAATAATCCAGTCAATGCCCAGTGCGCCGGCCACCGTAACAATGTTGGTATCGTGGCCCACGATGATGAGCAAACGGTCATCGGGCTTCGAGAGCGCGCCCGCGACCGGCTTGCCGGTGACGCTCTGTTCCATGCTGAGCTCGATGTGGTCGAGCAGATTCGATGCGTAGATCCGAGCAACCGTGGGCGTGCGATATCCGAAGTCCCATCCCGCGGTGTCGAGTTGCATCAGCGCGCGCAGCGTAGCACCATCCACACATCCCCATCCTGTGTTGGCGTCGCTCATGCCGGTGGTGTATTCGAGCAGCAGATTCTCGGCCATCGTGGAGGCAACGCTGAGCGGTCCGGTATAACCCGAGGAGTAGTTTGATCCGGCGCCAAGCGCAACGGGAACGTCGAGGATGGAAGTGCGTTTTGTTTCGGAAGGCGGCGCATGCCCGCAGCCTGCCAGCACGTTGTCAAGCACTGTCAACTGCGGCTTGAAAGCCTCGGTCAGACGGTTGGGATCGCCCCCGATGCGGCCTGTAATGGCCGCGGATATCAGCGCAGAATCGCCGGGATGCAACCCGCCTGCGACTCGGTAGAGCGGATCGACCGTTCCCTCCGCCTTTGCTTGAATGTCGATGGGACAGTCGGGAAACATTCCTTCGGCAAGCGCCTTGCCTGTCTCGCGGGTGCGCTGGTCGGAGTCGGCAAGGATGGAGACACGGGCCGCATCTTTGCAGCCGGAGGGAGCGAACAGCCCTTGCGCGGAGAACTTCGCGCGGTCCCACGTACCGAAGAGCTTCATCAACTCGTAGCCGTGGGGGGTGAGATAGCTCGGAGGCACGTCCCACTTGGGCCACGGCGCCGCGGAGTACTTGTTGAGCAGATCGGTGTTGCCGATAGGCGAGCGAACCCCGTGGCGGCTGAGTGCCACAACGAACGTGAGCTCTGCCTTGCCGTCAGCGGCAGCACTTGCGGCTGTCTGAGCTACAAGCGCCGCACTCAAAGGCAAGAGGGATGTAAGGGCGAGAAAAAGAAGCCGCAGCGCGGCGCGAATTGTCATCGTGAGTCCTCGGAATTGATGGAGCAGGAGGGTAGATAACTGAAGATGGTGCGCCCGGAGAGATTCGAACTCCCGACCTAACGCTCCGGAGGCGTTCGCTCTATCCAGCTGAGCTACGGGCGCACTGTTTAAGCATATCGCATTTCGGATTCCCAGGACGCCGGATGCGGCAAGCTGTGCCGCGCAGGGGTCCGTTTCCTATTTCCTATTCCCTGCTTTTACGCAGTTCTTCCATTACCGATTGGATCAGTTGCTTGGCGCCGTCCATTCCTCCCAACACCGCCTGCAAGTCAAGCGCCGGCTTTGACGGATTCCGGCTCGACGCGCAATACACTCCATGCTGCCCCACTAAAATCAGTGCATCCGTCAGCAGATCCAACGCTACCGCCAACCGCCCGCGCTCCACGCCCATCATGAACTCGTGCCGCTCCAACTCTGTCCGCTTCTCGTCGAAGACACTCATGCTTCCAGCCTAACTGAAACGCGCGAGACAACAAATTTGAAGCAGGGCTCCGGCCCGAGTCTGAATCTACTTCCAGCGGGAGTTCGTCGTGGATCCAGCCGTCTCAAATGCAAGGCGGAGCGGGGTAGGCAGCTTGGAGACCAGGGCAACAATCGCCTTATACTGCCATCCCGGTACAACGATGAGTTTCCCCTTGCCGAGTGCCTTCAGCGACTCGTCCACAACGAACTCCGGCTTTAGCCAAAGGGACGGAGGGGCGACGCTCGACCGCTCGACTCCCAAAGTCGCGTGGAATTCCGTAAAGGTAAAGCCGGGACACAAAGCCTGGACCTTAACCGCAGACCCGATGCCCTTCAGTTCAAGGTGAAGACCTTCTGTAAACGAAGTCACCCAACGCTTGGTGGCTCCATAGCTCACCGCGCCGGCGCGTTCAAGGAATGCGGCGACCGACGCCACATTGATGATGCCGCCGGAGTTCTTCGAGACCATGTTTCGCAGCGCGGCGTGGCTGAGCCGGACGATCGCCATCACATGCAGGCGATGCATCTGCTCCTGCACATCAAGGTCCGATTCCCAGAAGAGTCCCCTCGCGCCAAAGCCAGCGTTGTTCACCAGCAAGGCAAGTCCCTGCTCGGCGGCGATGCGATCCGCGATAACGGCCAGTTCTTTTTCTGCTGTGAGGTCGGCGGCGAGCACATCGACCGCGCACCCGAATTGAGCGGTCAACTCGCCGGCAAGGGCCTCGAGCCTCTCTCTGCGCCGCGCGACGAGCAACAGATCATGGTTAGCGGCGAGCTTCCTCGCGAACACGACGCCGAGCCCGCTCGACGCTCCCGTGATCACGGCCAGCGTTTTCCCCATGTGTCACGCTCCCTCAGGCTTTGATCTTCTTTCAATCCGAGAAGGAGTAACGAGGCGCGAGACCTTGTTCATATGCCGATCTTGCGCATGTACCTAGCATTCAACCGCAATTCTTCGATCGGCTCCATCTCGAACTGCTCCTGTTCGACGAAGTAGTACTTGAGGCCCGTGGCTGCGCGCAGGATGGGACGATAGTCCACGCTGCCTTTGCCGAGCACCGTCATCAACTCCTTGCCGTCCTGCTGGCGAATCATATCCTTCACGTGCATGAGCGGGAATCGATCCGGGGTCTTTGTCAGGTAGTCGACGGGGTTGTGCCCCGAGGCGAATACCCAGCCGGCATCCATCTCAAAAACCACCAGTTTGGGATCCGTAAGCCGCAGCAGTTCGTCGTAGACAAGCACACCATCGATGACGGCAAACTCGGGCGTGTGGTTATGCACGCCGAAGATCATTCCGGCGGCCTTCACTTTTTCGCCAATGCGGTTGAACTCGCCTGCAATCCATCGCCAGTCGTCGAGAGTGGGTGTGCCCTTGGCGCCAGGGTCGCGGTGCATCCCGCCCGACGAAGAACAGACAATATATTCGAGGCCGAGCGTCTGGCCGTACTCGATCCATTGATCAAGCTGCGTCTCCAGCACGTTCAGCGCGTGGTGTGTGCTCACGCAGCGCAGGCCAGCCGCATCCATCGCGCGGCGAAAATCCGCCGCGGTGCGATCGTAGTAGCCCGCGGCTTCCACAACCGTGTAGCCGTCCGCTCGCACCTTCGCCAGCGTAAGGTCAAATGCGACAGGCAACAGGCTGCGCACACTGTAAAGCTGCAGCCCGAGCGGCTTTTGCTGTGCTTTCGCCGCCAGGGTGTTCCCACCGGCACAAGCCGCAGCCGCAACAGCGCCCGAAGCCTTCAAGAAAGTTCTGCGCGTGGAAAAGCTCATCTGCTCCGCCTCCCTAAACTTGTGAAAGCTAAACTTTAATCATCTTTGACGTAGAGTCCCACGTAGCCACGCTGCGGTGAAAATAGGAGAGATTCGCCAGGTGGCAGCCGATGGCGGCGTTGTTCCCAAAGACCTCGTCCTCCACCACACGCTCCCGCGACACAACGGCGTTGAAGAAGTTGGTAATGTGGACGGCCGTGTCATCATAGCCCTGCGGCAGGGTGAAGCTCTCGACATCGCCGGGCGGCGGCAGCGGCTCCGGGTGCGCGGCTTTGAACTCTTCCATCCCCGCCTGGCGCTGCGCTTCCGTCATGCCGCCCCAGCCGTAGGATTCAAATTTCGGTCGCACATCCTGCGGCGTAAATGTAACCGTCTTGCCCGTCATCACCATCGTTCCAGTCGAGCCGTAAAACTTGATTCCCTCATCGCCGTCGCTGTCGGCCTGGTTGCAATGCAGGTGCACCTGCACGCCTCCATTGTCCGAGGGAAAGTCATAGAGCGTCTCCAAAAGGTCGGGGAACTCGCGTCCATCTTTGAAGTGGTAGATGCCGCCGGTCGAATAAGCCCGGTTGGCCGGCGTGTTCATCCCGGTCACCACCTGGATGCCGCTGAGCAGGTGGACAAACAAGTCCCCTCCCAGCCCCGAACCGTAGTCCATAAAGCAGCGCCAGCGGAAGAATCGCCTGGCATCGAATGGCCGGTCCGCCGCATCGACCAGAAACCCCTTCCAATCCACCGTCTCCGGGTTGGCGTCGGGAGGAATCGGGTATACCCACGCACCGCCGGGAGAGTTCCGATTCCACTGTGCATCGATCTCATGCACATCGCCCAGCCGCCCAGATGCAAAAATCTCGCGCGCCTTGGCGTAGAGAATCGAGCTCACCCGCTGGCTGCCGGCTTGAAAGATGCGCTTGTTCGCCTGCACCGCTTCCAGCATCGCGAAACCATCTTGCACGCTGTGCGACATCGGCTTCTCGCAATAAACATCCTTGCCCGCCGCAACCGCGTCCAGCGTTACGCGCCGGTGATGGTGGTCGGAGGTCGCCACCAGTACCGCGTCCACATCCTTGCGGTCAAGCAGAGTGCGATAGTCGCCGGTGGTAGGGAAGTCCGCGCCGTAGGCCTCGATTCCAGCCTGGCGCCGCGTCGAGTAGAGATCCGCCGCACCCACGCAGACACCGGTCGGCACCTTGCGCGCGGAACGCAGCAGGTCGCAGCCGCGAATTCCCGTGCCCACCATGGCAAAGCGAATCTTGCGCCCATCCGACGGAGCCTGCGCCGCCAATAACGGGGCCTCAAGCAGTGTCGATTTCACGGCTGCCCCGGCTACCGCGGCGCCGGCACCCAGGCGCACAAAATCGCGTCTTGTCATACAATATGGCTTCATAATCGCTCCCTCTGCGTGAGGACCATTCTCTCCTTCCGATCTGTCTCGTGTCCACCTGCGCCTTGCTGCGATGAAGACCACGCCGGGTCAATCGTGGGAGAATGGACCATAACCCGATATGACTGAAGAAAACATCGACGAGTCCATGCCTACCAAAGAGATCGCTTCCGAGCCGGTTCCGGAGCCGATTGCTGAGTCTGTCCCCGCGCCCAGTTTAGAACCTGTCGCCGCCAGCGCCGAGCCGGTTCTCGCTTCCGAGCCCCAAGCCGCCGCCAAGCCGACTCCGGCTCCCTTGCCCGCACCGCAATTCGTTCCGGAGGCCATTGAAGACGAGGCCACGGAATCCTTCGCCGACGCGCTGCGCGACTTTGAGCGCAGCCACTCGCACAAATCCGAACCCGGCGCGAAACAATTGCAGGGCACCGTCATCTCACTGTCCGCTGACCAGGTCTTCCTCGACATCGGATACAAGACCGAGGGCGTTCTTCCCCGTTCCGCTTTCGAAGACAACGCTGAAGCGGTCAAGGCCGGCGATACTTTTCCCGTCTCAGTAACCGGCCGCAACGAGGAGCAATACTACGAGCTCTCGCGCTTCAAGGTGGCGCAGCCCCGCGACTGGACTGCTCTCGAAGCAGCATTTGCCGAGAAGCTGGCCGTGGTAGGCACTGTCACTGAAGTCATCAAGGGCGGCCTGAGCGTCGATATTGGCGTTCGCGCCTTCATGCCCGCGAGCCGCAGCGGCGCCAAGGATGCGGCCGAGCTTGAGAAGCTGGTGGGCACACAAATCAACTGCCGAATTACCAAGCTTGAGGTTACCGACGAAAACGTGGTGGTCGATCGCCGCGTGGTTCTTGAAGAGCAGGCCCGTGCGGAAAGCGCGACCCGGCACGCCGCCATGAAAGAAGGCGACACCCTGCCCGGCACCGTTCGGACTCTCATGCCATACGGCGCCTTCATCGATCTTGGCGGCGTCGATGGCCTTCTCCATGTCAGCGACATCTCCCACAGCCGCGTCAACAAGCCTGAAGACGTGCTCACCGTCGGCCAGGAACTTCAGGTTCGCATTCTCAAAATCGATCAGGAGACGAAGAAGATCTCACTGGGACTGAAACAGCTCCAGGCCGAACCATGGGAAACCGCGCCGGAGCGCATGGTTGCGGGTCAGCGAGTCTCGGGAACTGTCACGCGACTCACCGACTTCGGCGCCTTCGTCGAGATCGAACCGGGTCTTGAGGGCCTGATCCATATTTCGGAGATGGCCTGGGGCAAAAAAGTCCGCCACCCCAGCGACTTGCTCAAGCAAGGCGACCGCGTCGACGCCGTCATTCTCTCGGTAAAGCCGGAAGAACGCCGCATCGCACTGGGCCTGAAACAAACTCTCGCCGACCCATGGCTCGAGGTCGGGCGCAACTTTCCCGTCGGCTCCGAGGTGCAGGGCCCGGTGACAAAGATCATGAATTTCGGCGCCTTCGTTCAGATTGCCGATGGAATTGAAGGCCTGGTCCACATCAGCGAGATCGTCGCCGACCGGCGTCTCAATCACCCCAGCGACGTGTTGCGCGCAGGCCAGGTGGTCAAAGCGCAGGTGCTGGCGATCGATACCGAGAAGCGCCAGATCAAGCTCTCGATGAAGCAGCTCGTGCCGACTGACATCGACGAGTACATCGCCGAGCACAAGGTCGGGGACGAGGTCTCCGGCCGCGTCGTCGAGCAGTCGGGCACGCTCACCATTGTTGAGCTCGGCGACGGAATCCGCGCCCACTGCCGTGCCGGGAAGACGCCTACTGCGCCCATCGCCGCCGCAGAAGCGAAGAGTGCTGTCAAGCCCGATCTATCCAGCTTATCGTCGATGCTGAAGGCCCGCTGGAAAGGCGACGTCCCGGCCGCACAATCCAAGCCCGAACCATTGGGCGAAGGCCAGATCCGCAGCTTTAAAATCACAAAGCTGGATGCGGATGCGAAAAAGATCGAAGTCGAGTTGGTGTAGCGCTACAGGTACATCTCATCGATATAGCACCACTTCCAGTTCTCGCCGCGCTCCGCGGATTGGATCAGCGGATGCTGGGTCGCATGGAAATGCGCACGCGCGTGGCGGTTCTTCGACGAGTCGCAGCAACCCACATGCCCGCACTCCAGGCACATGCGCAGGTGAAGCCACTTGTCACCCAACTTGAGGCACTCCTCGCACCCCTTCGTCTGCGGCTTTACTTTCTTCAGATGTTCCGCAACGTGACTGCATGCCGCTGCCGCCATCGTGACCTCCGTCAATCCAGGCCTTCGCCTTAAAAGAAAGAGATGCTCCGGCGCTGCACAGGACTCACGATTCTACAGGTTGTTTCAAGAATCGTTGCGGCTCGCCTAATAATGATCTGCAGGGGTTAAAACCCCTGATACTTCCGGCCCTTTTCGGCACGACTGAAGTGGCTGCGGAAAAAGAGCCAATTCTGAGTGGAGACTGCAAGAGGCACCCCGCAGGGGCTGAAGCCCACGTTGATTTAGTTGCGATTGCGGCACGACTGAAGTCGTGCCCTGACACAAAGCGAGTTTTTGGAGCACGCTCTCATTACGCGCCCCAGGCCTTAGCCCGCTCGACAGCTTTCTGCCAGCGTGCGCGGCGTTCGGCTCGGTCGCCCGCATCCATCATCGGTTCAAACCGCTTGTCGCCCTGGCGTTTCGCGCGCAGCTCTTCGGGTCCGGCCCAGAATCCGGTCGCAAGGCCAGCGAGGTAAGCCGCTCCAAGAGCGGTTGTCTCCGTCACCTGGGGCCGCACTACCGGCACGCCCAGCACATCGGCCTGGAACTGCATCAGGAGATCGTTCACTGAAGCGCCGCCGTCGACGCGCAGCGCGGCCAGCGGCGTTCCCGTCTCGCTGTGCACCGCTTCCAGCACGTCAGCCACCTGGAGGGCTATGGCCTCGAGCGCCGCGCGCGCAATGTGTCCTGGCTTGGTGTCACGCCGCAGCCCGATCATCATACCTGCCGCGTGCGCGTCCCAATGCGGCGCTCCCAGGCCCACAAACGCCGGCACAAAGACCACGCCGCCGGTATCCGGCACAGAGGCCGCGAGCGCTTCGACATCGCTTGAAGCTCCGATCAACTTCAAGTTGTCGCGCAGCCACTGCACTACCGCACCGCCGATAAAAATGCTTCCTTCGAGCGCGTACTCGCGCCGCCGTCCGGCGCTTGCCGCCAGCGTCGTGATCAGGCGATGACGAGAGCGCACAAACTCCGTGCCCACATTCTGCAGCAGGAAGCATCCTGTCCCATAGGTATTCTTGGCCTCGCCCGCATTCCAGCACAACTGGCCGAAGAGCGCCGCCTGCTGGTCTCCTGCGATGCCGGCTATGGCCGCGCCGCCCAGGCCGAGCGTCGTCGTCACTTCGCCAACCTTTTCGCTCGACCACACTACTTCCGGCAACATGCCGGCCGGCACATTGAAGACGCGAAGCAGCTCCTCGTCCCACTCGCCCTTCACAATGTTGTAGAGCAACGTGCGCGAGGCATTCGTCCCATCCGTCACGTGCTTCTGCCCGCTGGTGAGATGCCAGATGAGCCAACTGTCCACGGTTCCAAACGCCAGCTCGCCACGTTCGGCGCGCGCCCGCGCGCCGGGCACGTTGTCCAGGATCCAGGCCACTTTGGTTGCGGAGAAATATGGGTCCAGTACGAGGCCGGTCTTTGCGGAGACCGTCTCTCCAACGCCGCTCGCTTCCAATTCGCCGCACCGCGCAGCCGTACGGCGATCTTGCCAGACAATCGCAGGATGGATCGGCTTGCCGGTCGCACGCTCCCACACAATCACGGTCTCGCGCTGGTTGGTGATGCCGATGGCCGCAACATCGCGCGGCCGCACACCGATTTTGCCGAGCGCCTCAACAGCGCAGGAAAGCTGGCTGGTCAGGATTTCGGTCGGATCGTGCTCGACCCAACCCGCCTGCGGATAGAACTGCTCAAACTCGTGTTGCGCCGTGGCGGCAATCGCGCCGCCCTCGTCAAACAGAATCGCCCGGGAGCTCGTTGTTCCCTGGTCGAGCGCAAGAATGTATCCCATGTGTGCCATTCACCTTTCGGCAACCAGTCAAACACGCTGGGCGGGGGAGGGGCAAGCAAGGCGCGAACGGAAGAGAAAGTTTGCCGGAGCCAATCGCGATTGCGCAGGCTCACACAGTAATTTACGCAGTTTTAACGAGCAGGAAACCTGACTCGAAACAAGCGTTGCCTAGAATCGCGAAACATGGAGGTAAGTGTGAAAAATATTCCCCTGCTCCTCACATCCTTGGCCGCATTTTTCGCGGTCAGCGTTCTGGCACAAAACAACAATTCTGGCTTTCACGAAGGTGAGATCCGCCATGTTCTGCTGATCAGTATTGACGGAATGCACGCCGTTGATTTCATGAATTGCTCGACAGGCGTTGCCGGTGTTAATGACGGCAAGCCGTACTGCCCCAATCTTGCCGCGTTAGGTGCGACCGGCGTCAACTATGTGGCCGCGAGCACGTCCAAGCCGTCGGACTCCTTTCCGGGGCTGATGACCATCATTACGGGAGCATCGCCGCGCATGATGGGCGTCTACTACGACGTGGCGTACGACCGTTCGCTGGATGGACCCGCGGCGATGACGGGCAACGGCAACCCGCCTGGTCCCTGCACCGCCGGCGCGCCGCCCACCGGTTACACCACCGAATACGAAGAAGGCATCGATATCGACCAGACCAAGGTCAACGGCGGCGCTCCCGGAGCGAGTCTGACCGATGGCGGCATCGCCTCTCTCGATCCGACAAAGATGGACCGCGATCCGAAGGCCGGTTGCGCTCCTGTTTATCCATGGAACTTTGTCCGCACCAATACCATCTTCGGCGTCATACACGCGGCCGGAGGTTACACCGCATGGTCGGACAAGCACCCGGCCTACGCGTCGGTGGCCGGTCCCGGCGGTACGTCGCTGGACGATTTCTACGGACCCGAGATCAACTCGACTGTGATCGGACTGCCCGGCGTGAGCACGCCTGAAGGAATGAGCTGCGCGTCCATCCCCGACACCGGCGCGGACCTGACTGCGTGGACCAACAGCTTTCAGAACATCCAATGCTACGACACGCTGAAAGTGAACGCCGTTCTGAACTGGATCAACGGCAAGAATCACCTGGGAACCAAGAGCACCAAAACGCCGAACATCTTCGGAATGAACTTTCAAGCAGTCAGCGTGGCGCAGAAGCTGATTGAAAACAGCGTGAAGGGCGGCTACCTGGATGCAGCCGGCACGCCGAGCGATGCCGTGGTCAGCAATATCCAGTTTGCAGACGACTCCATTGGCGAGATGGTCTCCGAACTGAAGCACCGCGGGCTGATCGACTCCACTCTGGTCATCATCACGGCCAAGCACGGTCAGTCCCCGATCGATCCAAACCTGTTCTTCGAAATTCCGGGCAAGACCAGCAATGGCTTGTCGCCAGCGACGCTGATTTCGAATCAACTGCATGCCGCGATGCCGCCGTCGGAAGATCCGAATGGAAGTGGGATCGGTTCAACTGAAGACGATGTCTCGCTTCTGTGGCTGACCAATCCTTCTTACACCGGCGCGGCCGTTTCGTTGCTTGAAGCCAACCTGAAAACGATCGGCGCCGGACAGATCTTCTACGGCCCGAGCCTCGCAATGAACTACGATACGCCCGGCCTGCCGCCGAACGGCGATCCGCGTTCGCCGGACATCATCGTCACGCCGAACGTTGGCGTAATCTACACCGGCAGTTCGGCGAAGCAGGAAGAGCACGGCGGATTTGCGCACGATGACACGAATGTGATGCTGCTGCTTTCCAACCCGGCATTTACAGCGCACACGGTGTACACGAGTGTCGGAACCAACCAGGTGGCGCCCACCGTCCTTCGCGCACTCGGCCTTAACCCCGGCAGCCTCGACGGCGTGCGCGTGGAAGGAACCAGCGTACTGCCTGGTGTGAACCTGAACTTCTAGCCGCCCGCAATCGCGCGAGCCTCGGGCATGAGTCTTTAACGCTCGCGGCTCGCGCGTGACAGGGGGAAAATCCTTACCCGGAGACGGACGAGATGCCGGATCGCGCCGATTGGGTGACTCAAGCCACGTGTTGAACAATGAGGTGCGCAAACCCAATTAGGCATCGCGCGAACGCCTGACTTTTTGTATCCTGAGAGAAATGCCCCGCGATTTGGTGGCGAACTCAACGGAGGAATTTTTTCTATGCCGGAGAAGGTCAAGAAAGCAAAAGCCCCCGCCAAGCCACGCAAGACGTCCGTAAAGAAAGATAAAGTCGTTAAAACGTCAAGAACGGCGATGCCCCCGCGCGAAGAGATTGAAAAGCTCGCGCGTGTCTATTGGGAGCAGCGCGGCTATCAGGATGGATACGCAGAGCAGGACTGGCTGCGGGCCGAGCAGGAACTTCTGAAGATGGCCTCGTAAAGCGGCTCACAGGAGCTTCTGAAGATTCTGCCTCCGACTCTCGATTTGAGGCAGGAGCGAATCCTTGCTGCCCAATGAAGAGTCAGAACTGCATGAATTCAGACAGAGGCGACAGTTGCGTTGCGATTCCTATTGCGCCAGGGTTCCATAGAACGCATTGCCACCCGAACGCAGGTTGCGCCCGTAGGTGAGCACCACGCCTGTGCCCAGGACCGTCAGCTTTGTCTCAACGCCGATATCGAAGAGCCATTGCCCACTCGCCTGTCCGCTTGCCAGCCCGCTTGTCGGCGCACCTACTTTGGCGATGTCCAGGAGCGGACCGGCCTTGATTGTGAAGAGCCCATTGCCATAAATTCGCCGGTAGAAATCGGTGTTGGCGAGAAAGTAGCTGCTGCCCAACGGAGAGCTGCCCTTCTTTCTGTCCCGCGTGCCGATATGCCCGCGCAGCCACAGGCTGGTGTCACGCTCCATTCCGAGCAGGTAGAACTCGTCGAAAGGCGCGCTTGCGAAGGTCCGCCCCGCTCGCACCTGTCCGGCCGCTTCATACGCGTCGCTCTGCGCCTGCGGGAACCATTGCGTCAGAGCTGACCCTTGCAGCTTGCCGAAAATATGTGGCGTGCCCGGCGATTCGGTTTGCGCAGACCAAAACCGCGCCAGCTCTCCGCCGGTTCCTGCGCTTAAAGAAAGGCGCCGCTCTGGAATCTCCAACACCTTGCCTTCGATCGACGCCAGGGATTTCAACTCGTAGCCGGGAACCATCAGCGCGGGCGTCAAGGCTGTTCCCTCCACCACGTTGCGATAGCTGCGATGCGAGAACTCTCGCACCAACGGACCATTGCATCCGCGCGTTCGGAAATCCGGCCATCGATGCGGTAACTCCATCCCGTTCCAAGTTCAGCGATCCGAGCACTGGCGCTGTGCCGGTAAACGAACGCCGTATCGCCCAGTTTTCGTTGCGGGCGTCCACGTCGAGCCGCCATCGCCATTGGGGCAGATCGTGTAGCGGCGCGGAAACTGAAATCCACGCGCGCCGTTTCTGCGAGTCCCAGCGAAGAAGCGATTCGACATTTGCAGCCGATCCGCGGATGTTGAAGTAGCTGGGATAGATGGTTTCATACACCGCCCCGCCAAATGTCGAAACCAGAGCCTGCACGCGGCTGCCGCCGAACCCGTTGCGTTCCTGCGCGTGAAACTCCGCGTCGAAATTGCCGTCGGCGCGGGCATTCAGCAGGATGTTGTACCTGAGAAAAATGCCCAGCCCCTTGAGCCGCTTATCGGTGGTTTCGAAGTCTCGTTCCTTCGAGCACCGCTGCCGGCGAAAAGGCAAATGCCCGGTCGAGAATGAGCCGCTGCACGCGCAGTTGCGGATCGAAATCGAGTGCGGAGATATACGGCTTGTGGACACGGTTCCAATACTTGAGAGCAGCGTTCATGTTTCCCATCAGAAGGTAATCGGAGCCTGCAAAGTCGTTGGCGTATTCGTCGTTCGGGTCGAGCTTCAAGCCTCGCCGCAGCCACGCCGCAGCCTCCGGATAGCGTTTCTGTTCGAAGGCAATTCCTGCCAGTTCGAGATAAAAGCGCTTCTGGCGCGGGCACTCGCGCGCGCCTGCCATGAGCGCCGCGCGCGCCTGCGCCCACTGCTGCAGGTGCGCCAATGCAAGTCCGTACTCGTAGTTCAAATCGGCCCGGCGCTCGTTAGTCGCCCCTGCAATCCGCGCAACTTCAGGCCAGTTTTTCTCTTCGAAGAGTCGATGGATTTGAGATGCATCCTGCGGCGCGGTCGCTCGCTCTGCCGCCTGTGGTCCGGCTGAGCATTGACCGCTCAGCGTGCTCGAAAGAACACAGAGCGAAAGGAATCCCGCAAGCATGGCGCAGGCGCGTTCTACTCTCTTCTGTCGTTGCAAGAGCGCCTCCGTACGGCTCTTCACTGATAGGAACGGCTAGCGCGCAGTTGCCGCGGGCACTGCCAGAAGCATCCAGTTATGGGTCGCGCTCCACTCGTTCTCAAATCCTGCCCGTTCTCGCGTCAGCAACTTGCGCTCCGCGGGATCGTTCAATGTCACCATGCCGCGCTGCGCATCGATTCCGTCGATCACGACATAGTGAAGTTCACTCTGCCCGCGCGGTCTTAGCGCTGCAATCAGGGGGCGCCCCTTTCGCAGTTGCTCCTCCAGATCGCCCCAGCTTCCATTCAGAGCGAACACCTGAAATCCGTGTTGGCGAAGATACTCGCCCACCTGGCCTGCCGCAATGCCGTGGTCCCGCGGCGAAAATAGCTCGCGCTGAATTGCGCCTTCATCGCTATCGGCGCCGGGCGCAGTCCCTTGCTGAGCGGCCCAATACCGCATCACCATTGCGATGGACGCTGCTCCGCAGCCTTCCCTCGGCTGATGCACAAACGGAACGTCAATCCAAATGGAGGCGGGTCCCACAGCGGCTGGCGTATCGGCCCATGCGAATGCTGTGAGAACCAGAAACAACGCGCACCGCGCTCGAATCTTTGAGATCAATGGACGACCGCGACGATGATGATGATTGCGACCAGCAGAATCACGATCAGCAGCATGTCATTATTCATCATTCCTGCTGAAAACTTCTGCTGCGCATCGGTTGCGCGCGCGGCCAGGCTTGCCAGCTCTTCATCGGAGAGTGTGGGAATCGCTGTCCGCACCTGCTCAGGATTTATGTGCGCATCGCGCATGGCGCGATCGGCCGCCGGCGACGAAAGAAAGCCGGTCAACGTGCCGATCTGCTGCTGCCGCGCGGCAGAGGATGATTCCAACCGCTGTTGGAGAGCCTGGGAACTGACTATATGGTCCGGCTGCGCGGCTTGAGAGAAGATCTCAGCGGGAAAAGCGAGAGCAACGACCAGCGCACCGGGTAAAACTCCCTGAATCAGGGTTTTGGAAATTAACGACAGTCTCATCGTGGGGGACTCCAAGAACCGTATTTTTTTGCTCCACAATAGGATGCCCGATAGCAAAGGTCGAGTTGCCACCGCTGGGTAATCTCGCATTCGAACTCGCGCGGACAGTCTGCGGCATTTTGGTGGCAAAACGGGACTTGCACCTCAGTGATTCGATGGCGTGTAATGCGGAGCCTTCGGCGTCAACTTAAGGATCAGGAATTCCTGAAACAGGTTTCCAACGGTGCTGCCGGCAATACTGAGCCCGGTGTCACAGGGGCTTCACGCCCCTGCTACTGCACTTCACCGATATACACCCCAAACGGACCAAGGTCGATCGCTCCGAGTGACACGGGATCGGCCGCCCCTGGAGTCTTCAACAGCGTCTTCAGGCGCCGCGGTCTGATGCCCGCGCCGCCGATCGCAAGGTTCACCGTCTGCGGCTCGGCCGCGAAGTTGACGCTCACCACGACCTGGGCCGCGCCGTGCGCCTGGCGCATCCAGCTCAATACCTTGTTGTTTTCCGTGTCAAGCATGATGTTGGCGCCATTCTCAAAGGCAGGAACCGACTTCTTCATCCGGATCAAGCTCTGGTACCAGGCAAAGAGCGAGTTGGGATCGCGCTTCTGCGCTGCCACGTTGATGGTTGCCGCGCTGGGCGGTACGGGCAGCCACGGCGTGCCGTTGGTGAACCCCGCATTCGCGCTCGCGTCCCACTGCATCGGCGTCCGCTCGCCATCGCGGCCCTTCTCCTTTGGCCAGCCGGTGATACCGATTGGATCCTTCACGTCCTGCTTGCGCTTCGGAGGCGTGGTCTTCATTCCGATTTCGTCGCCGTAATAGAACAGCGCTGCCCCGCGGCTTGCAAACAGAATCGTCGAAAGCACGCGCTGAATGTCCTCGTCGTGAACGCCGTCGCCATAGCGCATGTCGATACGCGGATTGTCGTGGTTGTCAAACAGCAGCAGCGGAATATGCGCGCTCATGTGCGTTTCCGCATCGATCAGCCTGGCGCGGAACTTCGCCACGTTCAGCTTGTTAATAAACGCCACTTGCGTATCCATGGGCAGATGAAACTCCGGCTTGCCGGGCGGCCCGTACATCTTGGCCAGCTCTTCAATGTTGGGCAGGTACGTTTCGCCGATCAGCACGCGCGTCCCCGGAAACGCAGAGGTATTGAACTTGTCTGTCGTCGCCCGCATCTCCTGCATCACCGGGTGCAACCCCGGCTGGTTGTCGGTCTTCGAGCCGTCCAGTTGCGGGTCGCCGTATGCGTTGATCACCGGCTTGCCGCTCTTGTCCTTCACCACTCCTTCATCTGCAAGGCTCGGATCCTCGAAAAGAGTCGTGATTGCATCGAACCGGAAGCCGCCCACGCCGCGCTTAAGCCAGAAGCTCACAATGTCCTCGAAGGCCTGGTGCACTTTGGGGTTGTGCCAGTTCAGATCCGGCTGCTGAATGTAAAACTTGTGGTAGTAGTACTGGCGTGTCTAGTGTCGTCCCACTGCCACGCGGAGTGCCCAAACAGCGACTGCCAGTTGTTCGGCGGCTGGCCTTTGCCGGTCGCCGTCTGGCCTTTGCCATCGTGCCACATATACCAGTCCCGGTAAGGGTTGTCCTTCGACGATCGCGATTGAAGAAACCATTTGTGCTGATCGGAGGTATGGTTCATCACCATGTCCATCAGCACACGGATGTGGCGCTTGCTTGCCTCCGCCACCAGCCGGTCGAAGTCCGCGAGGGTTCCGTACTGCGGATCGATGTTTCTGTAGTCGGAAATGTCGTAGCCGAAGTCCACCTGGGGTGACGGATAGACAGGCGTCAGCCAGATTGCATCCACGCCCAGGTCTTTCAAGTAATCCAGCCGCTCGGTTATCCCGTTCAGGTCGCCAATTCCATCTCCGTTCGTGTCTTGAAAGCTTCGCGGATAAATCTCGTAGATGACTGCATTTTTCCACCAGTCACGTTCGGCCGATCGAGTTGAGTTGCTGGGGGCGGGTTTCACAGACGCGGGTTGTCCTCCTGCGATCCGCGCCGCGGCACCCAGGATCAGGGCCAAAGCGCAGCACTCAATCTTCGATGCGATCTTGCTTGCTTTCTGATTCACCGAGCGCATTGCGGTCTCCTCATGCTCGTCCGGCCGCTTGTCGATTCGGCAACGGGGCAACTCATGACAAACTATCATGCCGGGCACACGCGGGGTCTCGCTGTTTGCCGCTCGAAAGGATTCCCAACCCCCTGAACGAACATCCGGGGAATATCCATCCCTCCAACTCTTATTGCTGCTGATCCGGCCGCTGCGCCGGACTTTTCTTCATGCGGTTGAGATCAACGCCGAACTTTGGGTTCTCGCGCGTCCCATCGAGAAAGATCGGAACTTCTGTCCCCGCTCCATCCTTTTGGAAGTACTTGTCCACGGGCTTCAGCAGCAGTCCTTTCCATCCGCCGACCATCGCCGAAACCGTGGCCTGCATCTTCGCCGTGCCGGCAAAGTCCAGCTTCCCGCCCTCCATTTCGTAGGTTCCTTTCAGGTCGATCACCGCCCCTGGCACGGTGTACTCGAGCGCAGGCAGCGTCACCACTCCGCCAGCCATCTGGAAGTTCCCCTTCATCGTTGAGCGAACATCCGCATCGCCGCCAGCCTTCGCGTCCTTCGGCCGTCCCAGCCCGCGCGCGCTTAGTTCTCCAATTTGCCCCTGAACCTTTGCGCTCGCAAACTGCGCATCATCCAGCACAAACGTGCCGGTAAGCTTTAGACGTTCGTCCACAGGAACCGGCCCCGGCGGAATCTCAAGCACGGCCTTCATCGTCAGCGCGCCAGTCACCAGCGGGCTTCCCGAATGGCTCGCAAGCCGCAGAAAATCCTCAATACGTCCGCGGTCCACGTTCAGCGTTAGCGAAATATCGTGCCCGCCGAAATGAGGCCCGTTCTTTCCTTCTCCATTTGCCGCCATCCGCACAACCTGTCCCTGCGCGCAAAAGTGCGACCGCCCCAGCGTCGCCTCCACCGGCTCCAGCCACGTGTCCCCGTTCGTCCCATCCACTATCGCATGAAACTTTGTGTGCAGCTCCATCGCCGTGCCGAAGTGGGTCAGCCGGAAATCCGGCGTATCCGTCTCTCCATCCACGATCAGATCGCGAAGCGTGCCCTGGTAGCGCCCGGTCGAGCTCAGATATCCCCGCGATCCCCTTGAATCCGCTCAGGTCCGCATTTTCAAAGCGGTAGTCGCCGGCCACCGGGCTTTCCCCGGGATCCTCGACGACCCACGGTCCAAAACTGCCCTTCGCATGAATGGTTCCCACCGGCCGCGGATTGGTCAGCTCCGCCTCGAATCCCATCGCCTCGCCTACGCCGATCCCCGAGGCTCCGCCTGTCAACTTCAGGTGTGCGATTGCGAATTCCAGAGGCAGCTTGCCCGGCTTGCTCGTCTCAATCGTCAGGTGCGCCCCGCTGCACTCCACGCCCTGCATCCGGAAGCGCAGCACCCCAGTCCCCGTCATCGGCGAATTCGTAGAGCGATTAGCCGCACGCGCCGTTCCTTCCTGTGCCTCCGTTCCAGGCGCGCGTTCCAGGCTCAGGGTACTCGGGTCATTCGCGCGCGAGGAAGTGTGTTCAAAGTGTGGACGAGGCGGCACGTCCACTTCCAGCCCCTTCAGATGCACATCCGAAATGCGAATCGCCTGCCCCGGCTTGTAATGCGAGAGGCGCATGAAACCGAAACTCCGCCAGCCGGATCAGCGGAACAGACGGTTGCTCCCGGCCCGCCCGGCACCGCGACTCCAGCAACCTCTGCCGGGGGCCAGATCCGCAACCCCTTGCCTTCGGCCCACAACCCGTTCCGCAGCGTTATATGAAAGCTCTCCAGCTCCACGCGCGCGTGAAAGTGGTCTTCCAGTCCCTGCACAATGTAGGCGCGCAGCATGGGCTCGACTCGGTGCGCCATCATCATCACAATGCCGGTCAACACCGCCAGCGCCGCCAGCAACCCTCCGCCCAGCCACATGAGCCACCGGTGCCTGTCGCCAGAATCCTGCCCGTCTCGCCGTCAATTCCGCCCTCCACCGTCGAACGATTGCCACAACCCATTTTCACCGAATTGTCCGCGCCGATTTTCACTAAACATGCCCAATGCCGTATCCTTCTTGGCACAGATGCAAGCGCTGATCGAAAACCTCGTAAAGTTGCAAGCCATCGAACTGGAGCGAACCCGCCTTACTCAGGAGACGCGCGCCCTGCCCGCTGAGCTCGCCCAGGCCGGAAGCCACACTCTCAGCCGCACAACGAAAAGCTGCTGAAGCCTCCGGCGCCCTCAATCACGAGGAATCTCTTCGGACGCGCCTGGAACGAGAGATCGCAGCGCACCGCCAGAAGGCCGCCCGCTTCCGCACCCAACTCGACTCCGTAAAAACTCCTGCCCAGGCCGAAGCCATCGAGCACGAGATCCACTTTGAGGGGGCCGAGGCCGACCGGCTAGAAAACGAGGCGTTTACCAGCCTGGAACGCACGGAGACACAGGAAGGCGCTCTCGCCGAGGCCCGCGCCCAGGTGGAAATCCTATCCGCCGCCAACGAAAAAACCCGCGCACGCATCTCGGCCCGCCAGCAGGAGTTAGCCGCACAGCTTGCAGCCCTCAGCGGCGAACGCGAGGCTATCAGGCCGCTCATCGAGCCCGAGTGGCTCACCCGTTTCGACCGCCTCTCTGCCTCCCGTGGCACCGGCTTGGCCCGCGTCGAAAATCAGCAGTGCCTGGGCTGCCGCATGGGCGTCCGCCCGCAGACGTGGAACCAACTTCGCGAAGGGCAGTTGCTCACTTGTGACAGTTGCAGCCGCATCCTCTATTGGGATCCAGCGATGGCTCCCGCGCCCAAGGATCCTCAGCCCGAGCAAATACCCGGCGCCGGCCGCGCACCGCGAAAGTCGCACTCTGCAGGCGCCTAGGTTTTCGCGATCCATAAGCTCCAAGTTGCCCCACTCTTAGTCTGATGCGTCGGAAGACCTGATAATCGCCGACGTCCCCATTCCAAGAACAGAGGAGATGCTTTAAAGTTCCTTGCTATGGAATTCCACTCTCTCCCGCTCGCTCTCAAATTCGTCCGCTGGACCTGGCCGCTCGTCCTCGTTACCGCCACGCATCCAGTGGCCGCACAGACGCCTGCCACTCCAATGCCGGAAGTGCCGGATTGGGCTCAGCCCGGCTCGCCGACACACGTCCAGGTGCCGCCTCCTGCCGACTTTCATCGCCCCAGCCGCAACTTCGATACGCCCATCGGCGTCTTTGAGGGCCAATCCGACATTGGCAGCGCACTGGTCCCCGGCAGCGCCACCTTCGACGCCGCCACCGGCCAGTACACCATCAACTCCGCCGGCTACAACATCTGGTATTCCCGCGACGAGTTCCGCTATCTGTGGAAGAAAAGTCTCCGGCGACATCTCCCTCGCCGCCGACATCACCTTCCCCAACCCCAACGGCTACGGCGACCGCAAGGCCGTGCTGGTGATTCGCCAGAATCTCGATGACGACTCAAAGGAAGCCATGGTCGGCGAGCACGGAGCGGGCATGATCCATCTCGCCTTCCGCACCGACAAGGCCGTGTTCCTCAAGGATCTTCAGTATCGGTTTCAGCGGACTTCTCACGGGCGTTCATGCCAAGCGCATGGGAATTGAAAAGCACGGCGACTCGATCGCCATCTTCGTCAGCCTTCAGGGCGAACCGATGCACCAGTTCGGCCCGCCGATCAGCCTCCACTTCGACGAGCCTTTCTATGTCGGCATCGGCTTCTGTTCGCATCTGCCCGCCACGTCCGACACGGCTGTGGCCTCAAATGTGGTTTTGGAAAACGCTGCAGGCAGGGTGCACTAGGTCAGCTAAAACCAAGCCACAACTCGACCTCATCCTGCTACTCTTTTTTGAGTGGGGCCTGGGAAAAAAGAACGCTGGAAGTGACCACTCACCACTGCATTTCGGGAGCACTGCGTGCAGCGCATCTGTGTCGATATGGACGAGGTGATGGCCGACACCCTCGCCGAACACCTGCGCCGATACAACCAGACTTTCGACGAAGATGTCACCCCCGAAGACCTGGTCGGCAAGGGCCTTTGGGAGGTGACGCCCGCTGACCGCCAGCAGCAGCTCCGCGCCTTTCTCGACGCCGAAGACTTCTTTGAGGACCTGGCCCTCATGCCCGGCGCTCAGCAAGTGCTCAAAGAACTCTCCGCCCGTTTCGAAATCTTCATCGCCACGCAGGCAATGTTTGTTCCCAACTCCCTCGGCCCCAAGTACCGCTGGCTTCAACGCCACTTCCCCTTCATCCCGCCCACGAATTATGTCTTCTGCGGCAACAAGTCCATCCTCCGCGCAGAATTTCTCATTGACGACCAGCCCCGAAACCTCCTCCTCTTCGAAGGCCAGGGCCTGCTCTACACCGCGCCGCACAACCTCACAGTTACCGGCTTCATCCGAGTGGATAACTGGCAGCAAGTTGCCGAGTATTTCGCCGCCATCAAGGATTAGGGCCCGAGTTAGACCGTGCAATTGCGCTCATCGTCGCGCAGACACTCTCCGCTAACATGACTTAAAAGATGAGCTTCACCCCGGCTCCGGACGATTCTCGCGCTCTTTCTGCTGCTCGCGCTGCCCTGGCACCGCCATGCAGCCGCATATTCGTTGCTGACACACGAGCAACTCATCGACCTTACCTGGCAGGACTCGATCGTTCCCCTACTGCTCAGCCGCTATCCTGACCTGACCCCTGCGCAACTCGACCAAGCTCGCGCCTACGCGTACGGCGGTTGCGTCATTCAGGACATCGGCTATTACCCCTTCGGCGATATGACTTATTCCAACCTGACGCACTACGTCCGCACCGGCGACTTCGTTGTCAGCCTTTTCCGCAATGCAACCAACGCCAACGAGCTGGCCTTCGCCGTTGGCGCGTTTTCCCACTACATCGGCGACACGTTCGGCCACTCCCAGGCCACCAACCTTGCCGTTCCCATCGAATTCCCAAAGCTCCGCGCAAAAATACGGGCCGGTGGTGAACTACGCCCAAGGCCGGCACCAGCATGTGCAGACCGAGTTCGCCTTCGACATCGACGAGATCGCCCATCACCGCGTCGCTCCGGTCCGCTACCTTCGCCACATCGGGCTGAAGGTACCGGTGCGGCAACTTGCGCTCGCCTATTACCAGACGTACGGAATTACCGAAGACTTCACCGGCTTGCGCAAGCGCCGCTTCAACGTTCGCGGCTATCGTTTCGCGGTGCATACGCTTCATCCCGCGCATCGCTTACGCGGTCACGCTGCTTCATCACAGCCACGAGCCGGCCGAATCCAGTACCCCTGAACGCGTTGAGATGGACAAGGAAGTGGCCACGCTGGCCGCGGAAAACAACTGGCAGCTCTACCGCCGAAAGCCGGGCATCGGAACCTACGCATTGGCGGGCATCATATTCATCGTCCCGAAGATCGGACCGCTCAAACTGGTGGCAGTCAAAGGCCCCACAGAGGAAACTGAAACCGAATATCTGCACAGCGTCGTGCTTTCCACCGCCGCTCTGCGGCAAGGACTCGCCAGCTTCACCCCGCCGTCGAATCGCCGATCGGCAACCGCGAATGCCATCTCACGAGACACGCATCAGCAAACGCAGCCCGCAGATTCCGCGAGCCCTGTTGCGCGCTCATCGCGAGACCCGCTCCATCCACTGCCCAATCGCGATCTGGACACGGGTTACGTGGTGAAGCCGGGAGGGTATCCTCTCACCGACTCGACCTACGCCGATCTGCTTCACCGCCTCGTACGCTCGCCCGCACAGCCTATTCCGCCTGGTATCAAGGCCGACATTCAGTCCTATTACGCCGATCCGGCGGCGCCCATCGCCACAAAAAAGGATTCAGCAGCTTGGACGCAGGTGCAAGCGGACCTGGCAACGCTCGCAAGCATGTCAACGAGCACCGAGCCGGCGCCCGTACCCAACCTACGGCGACGATGCGGCCGGCTTCGAGTAAAGCCTTTCAACACTCGAACGAGCGCGTGACTCTCGCCCTCGTCGCATGCCCGGGCTAACTGCCGCTTGCGGAAACGTTAGAATGAATGTTGTTGAACATGCCCGCATTCCTCCCCCTTTCCAATCGGCCAGTCAGCCGGAGACAACTCCTCAAGGGAGGGCTGTACGGTCTCGGAGGACTGGCGCTCTATTCATGCGGCATCGAGCGCCACTGGATTGAGATCACCAAGCGCGACTTCTTTCTGCGCGGTCTGGCTGCAGCGTTTGATGGCATGCGCATCGTGCAACTCAGCGACATCCACCTGGATGAATTTACTGAACCGATCTTCCTTCGCCATGTGATCGACCGCGTCAACAGCCTCAAGCCCGATGCCATATTTTTCACTGGAGACTTCGTCACGGCAAAGATGGGTTGGAAGAGCAGCCCCAAACTCGGTTCCACGAAGTTTGCCCGAGGCGCCGCTTGGCAGTGCGCCAACATTCTTACCGGACTGGAATGCAAGGCACTCTTCGCCGTGCTCGGAAACCACGACATGGGCGTCGGCGCAAGAGAGGTGGCTGCCGCGCTTGCAGCCAACGGCATCAAGGTGCTCAGAAACGCATGTGTGCCAATTGAGCGCGCTGGTGGCAGAATCTGGCTGGCGGGGCTGGACGATCCACTGGAAGGTCACGCCGACCCCGAGCTGGCTATCCCCGCATCTATACGAAATCTACCCAATGAACCCGTCGTTCTGCTGTGCCACGGTCCGGACTACGCCGATCGGCTGCTCACTCATCCCGCGGGCCAGGCCGTTGACGTGATGTTGAGCGGCCACAGCCATGGAGGCCAGATTCGGCTGCCCTTTCTGGGCGCAATGGTACTGCCTCAGCTGGGCAGAAAATATGTCGAGGGATGGTTCCGCATTGGCCACTTGCAGCTCTACGTGAATCGCGGCATCGGTACAGTCGGCGTGCCGTTCCGCCTCGATTGCCCGCCCGAGATTACAGTGATCACCCTGCGTCCAAGCGAATGACCTTCCCGACGCCAACTGAAGAAACGAGCGCCGGGCGCACCGGATCTCGCAGCCGTGGGCTTGCTTCCGCACCTGCTGCTCCGTTTGACAACCCCGCACCCGGAACCTATATTTTGCTGGCCGAGCGAACGGGAGGGCTTCTCGCCCCGGAGTCCGCGAGGCGGTTCCGTCGGAGGCACCTCGAATGTCCTTGCGATTCACAAACTGTCTTTGCGCACTTTTCTTCTTTGTCTCATGTCTCCGCTCACTGCCACTCGCTGCGCAATCCGGCCCAGGCTCACTCGGCGTTTTCGAAGGCCAGTCAGACGTAGGCAGCGTCGTCCCGCCCGGTACCCTCACTTACTCGCCTGCAAAGGGCACCTACACGATCACTGCCGCCGGTATCAATCTCTGGTCCACAACAGACGGCTTCCATTTCGTCTGGAAGAAGCTCTCCGGCGATCTGTCGCTGACCGCCGACGTTGATTTTCCGGACAAGACCGGCGACCACAGCCCGCATCGCAAAGCTGTCTTGATGGTTCGCCAGACGCTCGATGCCGATGGCGCCTATGCGGATATAGCTCAGCACGGCTCCGGGCTGACCGCTCTGCAATACCGCCGTGCCCAGGGCGCGACGACCGAGAGCGCCGAGGTCAACATCGATCCTCCCCGGCGCGTGCGTCTGGAGAAGCGCGGCGACGTTTTTACCATGTTCGTCTCCAATCACGGCGAGCCTCTGCACCAGGTGGGCGCATCTATCAAACTGCATCTCGACGGCCCGTTCTACGTGGGCATCGGCCTCTCTTCGCACAATCCGGCGGTCACTGAAAGGGTCACTTTTTCCAACGTCGAGCTAAAGCAACTTGCTCCGCCCGCCACGCCCGCCCAACTAACTCTCTACAGCACGCTGCAGACGATCGAGATCGCCGATAATTCCCGGCGCGCGACCATTCTTCAATCCGGACCGGGCCGCGCCATGGCGCCAAACTGGTCGCGCGATGGCAAGTCGCTGGCTTTCACGCGGGACGGCCACATTTATACAATTCTTGTTTCCGGCGGAACTGCACAACCTCTCGACGTCGGCAACCTGACCAATTGTTCCGGCAGTCACGGCTTTTCGCCCGATGGCAAGTGGTTCGCCCTCACCTGTACCGCAACCGACAACACGGATCACCGCGTCTACATCATCCCCGCGTCCGGCGGCACTCCTCGCCTGGTTACCCAAAACACCGGCTGGTTTCATAGCTGGTCGCCCGACGGCAAAACGATCCTTTTCACGCGCGGCGGCCACGGTTCCGGCAATATCTACTCCATCTCCGTTGACGGTGGGCCGGAGACAGCTCTCACCACGGGCACCGGCCTCAGCGACGACCCCGATTACTCTCCCGACGGCAATTACATCTACTTCAACACCGACCGCTGGGGTGGAATGCAGATTGGCCGCATGCGTCCCGACGGCAGCCAGCCCGAACAAGTCACGTTCGACGAATTCAGGAACTGGACGCCGCATCCCTCACCGGACGGCAAATCAATCGTCTTCATCTCTTATGATCCGAGCGTAACCACCCACGCCGCCAACAGGGACATTGCGCTGCGAATCTATTCGACGAGCGACAAGAAGATCCGCACGCTCGTCAACCTGGTTGGTGGCGACGGCTCAATGAATGTTCCCAACTGGTCTCCCGACTCGAAGAGCCTGGCGTTTGTGAGTTATCAGATGCTGCCAGCGGAAGACACGGGCTCAACCGAGTAGCATGGCGGCTTCGGGCGCTTTAGAGTGCCCCGGCCATCTTTTCGTCCACCCCGCCAACCTTGGCCGTGGCGAGTGCGGATCGAATCGCCTGTCCGCCGGCCACCGCCCTCAGTGGAACCGCCGCCGGCGCCTGGTGCATGGTGACAATGATTACTTTGGCCGCCTTCTTTCCTCGCGCACTGATACGAGTGCGGCGTGCCCGCGTCAAAGTAAACCGCGTCACCCGCATCAAGCACGCACTCCTGGTCCCCATGGCGTAGTTCAAGCTCTCCGTCAAGCACGTAAAGAAACTCGAACCCGGGATGCACATGCGCCTTCGGATCCGGTGTCCGCGCAAGAGGAATGAACTCGGCAAAATATGGGTCCATGTGCCGGTCCGGAACCATGTAGCCCAGGCTCTCAAAGAAATAGGTCGGCGGTTCTACGCCGGTCTGCGGCAGCCGAACCCGATCCTTCTGCCTGTGAATCCGAAACATCGCGGTCGGTTCGGTCTCAAAAAAGTAGGACAGGTCCTTTGAGAAGACCATCGCTATCCGCGCCAGGTTGCGCAGCGTCGGCACCACGCGTCCCGTCTCGAGTTGCGAGAGAAAGCTCGCCGAAAGGCCAGTATGCTTGCCCAGCTCTACCAGCCCCATCGACTTCTTCAGCCGCAGCCTCCGGATGCGCTCCCCGATTCGCTTCTCGGCAATGAATCGCTCGGCAGTCTCAGGGTCCGCCTGCGTCTTTTGCATCTCTTCACTCATTACCTCGGCCGGGTTCGTCATCCATCCCTCCTGCGGGCAATCGGTGCGATTGAAAGGTACGTGCGAAATGGCTGGCTAAAGGAAACTCGATTCAATGGATATTCTCAGAGGCGTTGCTTCAGAACACGACCTGAGTACCGTGGAGCAGGGACGAGCCGGGCTGCGCCCCACAAGTGGCCCAAAGTGAATGAGAGCTGGTCGGGATAAGTTCCAGCCTACCCGTTCGTCACCTCTTGGGGAACGGTCCCTCAAATTGTCCGAGCATCTTTTTTCCCTACTTAGGAATAGGATGCGCCCCGTATCAAATTATTGTCCAGATCAAAAATAATTCACGCCCTGCCAAACCAGTTTGTCCAATACGTGGCTATTGTATTCATAGGGAGGAAAGCAACATCGGTACGGTCAATTCACTTTCCTCATCGCCGGGATTTCTGCTCTCCGGTGCGTCCGGAATGCTCGGCACGGCCTTCAAGGAAGCCCTCGCTGCCCGAAATTTTTCCGTTCTCCAACTGGTGCGCACGGCTCCTGCCGTTGCCAATCAGCTCCAATGGAATCCTGCCGCGACTCCAGCCATCCCTCACTCCGAGAGTCTCGAAGGCCTCATCGCCGCCGTTCATCTTTCCGGCGCAAACGTCGCTGCCCATCGATGGACCTCCGAATACAAGCGCGTTTTGTTTGAGAGCCGAGTCACCTCCACTCGCGTCCTCGCCACATCTCTTGCCGCACTCCGCCATCCGCCCCAGGTGCTGCTGATCGCCTCTGCTATCGGCATCTACGGCGATCGCGGCGACGAGTTCCTTGACGAGACCTCTCCACCTGGCTCCGGCTTTCTGGCCGATCTCTGCCGGCACTGGGAAGCCGCGGCGCAGCCGGCCGTTGATGCCGGCATCCGGGTCGTGCAACTGCGCTTCGGCGTCATCCTCGGCCCAGGACCGAGAAGCGCCCTTGCCCGTCTCCTGCCTATCTTCCGGCTTGGACTCGGGGGCAGGCTTGGCAGCGGCCGTCAATTCATGAGCTGGATCTCTCTCCACGACGCCCTGGCCGCCATCTTTTTCCTCATCGAATCCAGTTCCCTGGCCGGGCCTGTCAACATCACCGCTCCGAATCCAGTAATGAATTCGCAATTCACCCGCTTCTTCGCCGCACAACTGCACCGGCCGGCGTTTTTCCATGTTCCCGCCTTCGCGCTCCGCCTGGCTCTTGGCGAGATTGCCGATGAAGCCCTGCTCGCCGGTGCCCGCGCCTATCCCGCCAAACTGGCCGCCTCCGGATTCCGCTTCTCCCACGCCACCCTTGCACACGCCCTTCCCGCCGTTCTCGGATAGGTTTCCGCACACGGCTACGCTGAAGCCGACCCGCTACCGACCCGCCGCGTTATCCTGAAAAGTCCGAAGATCTCAGCCGCCAGGAAAGCGCGAACAGACATGCCTGAAGAAACCGCTCCAGCAACTCCAGCCGCTCCCGTTGCCACCATTGCCACTCTTGGCCAGCATGAAGGCCAGTCCGTCACACTGCGTGGATGGCTCTACAACCTTCGCGAGAGCGGAAAGCTTCTTTTCCCCATCTTTCGCGACGGTACCGGAACCATCCAGGGAGTGGCGCACGTCAAAAGTGTTTCTCCTGCCGTCTTTGAGGCGTTGAAAGGCCTGACGCAGGAATCTTCAGTCATCGTTACCGGCAAGGTGCGCGCCGACAAACGCGCGCCCGGCGGATTCGAGCTCGATGTCGAGGACCTCGAGGTAGTTCAGCGCGTCCCGGAGTCCGATCCCTATCCCATCACGCTCAAGGAACACGGTGTTGATTTCCTTATGGAGCATCGGCACCTGTGGGTCCGTTCTCCGCGCCAGTCTGCTATCCTGCGAATCCGCGCTGAAATTATGAGGGCGGCCGCGGAATACTTCGACACGAACGGTTTTATCCGCACCGACCCGCCCATCATCACGCCCGCTGCCTGCGAAGGCACATCGACGCTATTCCCGGTGGACTACTTCGGCGACCCAGCCTACCTGACGCAATCCGGCCAGCTCTATATCGAGTCCACGGCGCTGGCCCTGGGCAAGGTCTACAGCTTCGGCCCCACTTTCCGCGCGGAAAAGTCGAAGACCCGCCGTCACCTCACCGAATTCTGGATGGTCGAGCCGGAAGTGGCCTTCATGGATCTCGATGGACTGCTCGAACTCGCCGAGAATTTCATAAGTCACATTGTGCAGAGCGTGCTCAAGAATCGTGCGTCTGAGTTGGAAGTAATCGGGCGCGATCGTGCCAAGCTTGAAGCGATCGTACCGCCCTTCCCGCGTCTCCGCTACGACAAGGCCGTCGAGATGCTGAACCAGGCCCACAAGGACGGCCACCTCGAAGCACCCTTCGAATACGGCAACGACTTTGGCTCCCCAGACGAAACCTGGCTCAGCTCGCAGTACGACCGCCCGCTGATGGTCCACCGCTACCCCGCCAACGTGAAGGCCTTCTACATGGAGCCCGATCCGAAGGACCCGCGCTACGCTCTATGCGTCGACGTGCTGGCACCAGAGGGTTACGGCGAAGTCATCGGCGGATCGCAGCGCGTCTCCAGCTTTGAGTTATTGAACGCAAGAATCGAGCAGCACAATCTCCCAAAGGAAGCCTTCCAGTGGTACCTTGACCTGCGCCGCTACGGCAGCGTGCCTCATTCCGGATTCGGCATGGGCATCGAGCGCGTGGTCACTTGGGTCTGCGGGCTCGACCATGTGCGGGAGACGATTCCGTTCGCGAGAACGCTGCACAGAATTTATCCGTAAGAGGCAGCTCTTAGCTTCCAACTCCTGGACTTGCTTTCATCTCGTTGCTCCCGGCTCACAAAATGTCCGGCTGCGGAGGCCGCACTCCAAAGTGCGCGGCTGTTATGCCGGTTTGGCAAAGTTCGGAGGCGCTACGCACTGGTTGCCACTGGCGTCGAAGTAGCTTGCCACGGTGTAGGTAGAGATCCCAGGCGACACGCCACCGCCATACTTTGTCTGGCAGTCGTCGCACAACTCCTTGGGCGCGTCGCTATTCAATCCAATGGCCTCGACAAGCTCATGGGTGACAACATTGAGCGTATCGTTCAGGTCGGACTGCGCTCCGGCATAGGCATAGATGAGAATCTCTTTGTCCGGTCCCCATTGGGTCGTCATGTGCTCGCCGAGGCTGTTCGGAGCGTCTGTCGCGCTGCCGCCGCGCGGCGTTATGACGATGTAGACAGGTATGCTGTCGGTGAAGGTATCCGGAGAAGGAATTACGCCATTCTTGATGGCAGTGGAAACAACATTCGCGATATCCGTTGTAACGCTGAAGAGGGTTGTGAACTTGGCGTTCCCCGCCGGCCATTTTGGAGTGCCCACTTGAGGGGGATCGGCCGAGGCGACGGTGACGTTTGTGACGGCGTATTGAGCAAGCGAATTAAAGTAAGTCGACGCGGCGATCGCGGTCATTGCCGATCCCAGGCCCTTGGCCGTCAAGGTGGATTGCCACTTGGTCTGGTCTGGCGGTTGCGGTGGGCCCCACAACAGCAGCACCAGAGTGTAGCTTGCCGGGGTCGGGTTTGCGAGAGATACGACAATGGGGCCGGCCTTGGCTTCTCCGCCGATCTTTGCTTCGCTTGACCAGGTGCCGTCCGCGTTCCGCCAGCGCGAGTAAATTTTGTTGTCGGTGCCGCGGTAGAAGAGCTGAAGGATGTTGGCGGCGGGTATCTGTGCCGCCACTGGGTCGTCGTTGAGGGTACCGCCCAGCGATTGTTGGCCCGACCAGGTGCCGTCGACGTCGCGCCAGCGGGTATAAATGCCGTTGTCGGTGCCGCGGTAGAAGAGCTGAAGGATGTTGGTGCCTGGTATCTGCGCGGCTATCGGGTCGCCGTTGAGGGCCCCGCCCAGCGACTGCTCGCTTGACCAGGTGGCGTCCGCGTTCCGCCAGCGCGAATAGAGGCCTTTGTCGGTGCCGCGGTAGAAAAGCTGCAGGATATCGGTGCCGGGTATCTGTGCCGCAACAGGGCTGCCGTTCAGGGTGCCTCCCAGCGATTGTTCGCTCGACCAGGAGCCGTCCGCGTTCCGCCATCGGGTATAAACGCCGTTGTCGGTACCCCGGTAAAAGAGTTGGAGGACGTTGGTGCCCGGTACCTGGGCGACGGCGGGGTCACCGACGAGAGAGCCCCCGAGGTGTTGCTCTGCCGACCACGTTCCGTCTGGGCTTCGGTAAATGGTGTCTAATCCGTCATCCGTGCCCCGGTAAAAAAGCTGCAGCACTTTGGTGCCGGGCACTTGTGCGGCAACTGGGTTGCCGCTTATGCCGGCGGAGATCCACTGTTCGCCCGACCAGCTTCCGTTTGCACTGCGCCAGCGCGAATATATTTTGTCGTCGCTCGAGCCTTTGTAAAAGATCTGGAAGAGATCGGCGCCGGGGACCGCGGCGGCAGCGATGCCACCCGCGGGAGAGCCATAAATCGTCTTCTCCTCGGTCCATTCACCCTCCGGTGTACGCCAGCGCGTCCAGATGTGACTGGCGGTTCCCGTGTAAAAAAGTTGGATCATGTCCATGATTGTCGATCTCCTGTCGGAAGTCTCTTCATTCATGTGCTCCGGCGCAAACGATCGTTACTCTGAAGTTGTTCGCGGCGATCGGCGAAAATCTCCTGCGGGGGAGATGGGCCGTGGTAAATCCTGATGAGTGCGGACAGGGAAGGAATCTGGTTCGCTTCATCGGCTCCTGAGTGAATACACCCGCTGCTTCCTGGAAGCCGATGCTCGTATTTTATATAGCCATTTGTTCGAGGTTGCAACGGAAATTTATCGAAGCAGGGCAGATCGAGAGGCCTGAAACCCTCTGCTCCCTCCGTAAAGAGCAATTGAGGCAATCATGGTTCAATCCGCTGCGGCGGTCGCTAATTCGCGGCGTGCTTTGAGAATCGCGCCGATGAACACTACTACGCCTGCGCCTACCAGCACAAACAGTCCGCCAACGGCCTTGGCCACTGCAAGTGGCTTGTTGATCTCGTCAACCGAGGGAACCAGGGCGAGAGCGAGGGTGACCAGGGTGCTGACGAGTCCGAGGGTGGCCAAGGTGATCGCCACTGGTTTGCCGCCGGGGATGCGGCGGGCTCCCTTGGGAAAAGGGCGGCTCTGCAAGCGGATCATGGCGCCAAAGATGAAGAGGAAGGGCAGTAGCGTGGCGAGGACGGTCATGCTGACCAGCACATCGTAGGCTCCGCGGACCGAAGCGCCGGCCTGGCTGAACACGGCAACTAAAATGCCCGCGGCTCCGTAGAAGGAAATTGCGACCCATGGGGTTCGATAGCGAGGGTGGACCCTGGCGAAGGCGGCGGGAAGATAATGATGGATGCCGACTACGAAAGGGAGGCGCGCGGTGGCGGAGAGATTGGCGGCCGATCCGCCGATGGCGTTCAGCCCGACCAAAAGGGCGAAGGGGACGAGCATCCAGCCTAGACCGAGATGACCGGTTAGCTGGCGGATGCCATTGACGAATCCGTCAGGGCCGCCGACCACCTGGGAGGGCAACGCTACCAGGAGCGCCGCCGTTCCGCCGATGTAGCCAAGGGTGAGAATGCCTCCACCGACGAGGATGGCCCAGGGAATGGTGCGGCGGGGATTCTGAATTTCGTCGCCCATGGAGGAACCTGACTCGATGCCCGTGAATGCCAGGCAGATTGTGGACCAGAAAACCGCGTTGCCCAGCGACCAGTGGGGAATGAAACTGGCGGTGGTGAAGTGGGTGGCGGGGCCGAAGCGGAACCACGAAATGGCAGCCAGCACCATGAGCGCGGAAAGCGGGAGAATGCTGCCGAGGGAACCGACGTTGTTGAGCCACTTGCCGAATTGGACGCCGCGAATGTTGAGCAGCACAATCAGGATCAGCGCAACGACGGCAAATCCGACGTAGTAGAGCGGGCTTGCGGCAAGGGGTTGGGCGCGGGCGCCAAAGGCGGAGAGTACGGAGGCGGCTCCGAAGTAGAGCATGCCCGCAAACAATGGCAGATTGGACATCCAGTAGGTCCAGGCGGAGATGAAGCCGGTGAATTCGCCGAAGGCCTCGCGGCTCCAGACGTAGAGGCCGCCTTCTTCGGGATGGCGCTCGGAGAGCTCCATGACCGTAGCCGCGAGGGGGATGAAGAAGCAGAAGAGCGCACCGAACCAGACGACCAGGACGCTGGGACCAGCGGCCGCGGAGGTGGCAGTCCAGCGCAGGCCGAGCGAGACTACCACGTAGAAGAGGGCCAGATCGCGGAAGCGGATGCCTCGCTTGAGGGCGGGAAGGGAAGCCATTTACGGCGCAGATTAGCACGGAGAAAAATCTAACTCTTTGATCTATCTCCAAGAATCGCCATGGCGGCGTTGCGGCCGTTGATGCCGATTACGGAGCCCCCGGGGTAGGTGCAGGCGCCGCAGAGATAGAGGCCGCGCATGGGGGTGCGTGCGGTGAGGCGGTTGGCCCACATGTATGGGGGAAGGCATTCACCCTGGAAGATGTGGCCGCCGGTGAGGCCGACTTTCTGTTCGATGTCGGGCGGGCCGAGGACCTGGGCGTCGATGACTGCGCGGTCAATGTTGGTGCAGAAGCGGGCGAGCGAGTCGAGGGCAAGAGCGCGGACTTCGACGCGGCGCGAGTCCCAGGAGCCTTGAGCGAATTCGTAGGGTACGTACTGTGCAAACACGCTCATCGTGTGCTGGCCAGCGGGAACGACGGACGGGTCGTGGACGCTTTGGAAGTAGAGCTCGCACCAGAGATGCTGCGGAAGCTGGCCACGGCGGGAGGCGGCGTAGGCGGAGCGCCACTCGGATTTGGTGAGCGGTGCGTTGATCTGGCCGTAGTGATGGGGCATGTCAAGGCCGGGGCGTGCGCGGAAGTTGGGCAGCTCGCGAAGATGGACGTTGAGCTTGACGGTGCAGCCTTCGATGGGAATTTTCTCGACCTGCGCTCGCCAGGCTGGGTCGGCTGCGGCACCGAGCAAGCGGAGGGTCTGGCGGGGGTCGGCGTTGGAGACTACCGTTGCGGCGGTAAGACGCTCGCCGGATTCGAGCAGGACGCCTTCGCCGGGAACGATCTGCGCGACAGGGACGCCGGAGACTACGGTTGCCCCTGCTTCGCGCGCTGCATCGCAGAAGTAGAAGGAGACCATGCCCATGCCGCCGCGTACGTAGCCCCACATTCCGGGCATTCCGCCGAGACGGCCCGAGGCATGATGAAAACGAATCGAAGCCGTACCGGGATCGAATGGGCTGGCGTTGGTGCCGATGACTCCCTGGCCGAGATAGGCGCACTGAAGGCGTTCGTCGGTGAGGTAGCGCTCGACAAACTCGGCCATCGACCAATCGAAGAGCAAAGCGCGCGCTTCATCGTCGTTGCCAATGCGGTCTTCAATTTGTTCTCGGCTGGGAGGCTCGCCAATCCAAATATCTCGGGCACCTGAAGGGCGCAGAGCGTCGCGGAGGCGGCGAAGCACATCATTCATCGCGCGCCATCCGTCTACGTCTTCGGGAGCGAGGGCGCGCACCTCGGCGGCACAGCGATCATCGTCGTCCCAAAGCTGAATGCTGGAGCCGTCGAGGAATGGAACGAAGAGGCCATTCACCGCCGGGGTCCACCGGTAACCGCGGCGAGGGAGGTCGAGTTCTTCGATGACGAGCGGATGCAGCAGGCCGGCGAGGTAGGCGCAGGGAGACATGCGCACGCCGGGAAACGGCTCTTCGATGGTGCACGCGCCACCAATGCGCGCACGGCCTTCGATGACCAGGACGCGTTGACCGGCACGGGCGAGATAGGCAGCGCATGCGAGGCCGTTGTGGCCCGCGCCTACGATGATCGTGTCCCAGCGCCGCGCAGCCAACTCGCGGATGGGTGCGGGGAGCCCAATCTCGCCAAGCACGGCGGCCGTGGGCGAAGTCATGTCCTCTCCACAGCCAGGGCAACCGAATTTCCGCCGCCAAGACATAGGGCGGCGACGCCCTTCTTCGCATCTCTGCGCAACATTTCGTGGATGAGAGTGACGAGCACTCTTGCACCGCTGGCGCCGATGGGGTGGCCGATGGCGACCGCACCGCCGTTGACATTTACCTTGTCGAGTCTCAGCCCGAGTTCGCGCGTGACTCCAAGGGCCTGCACGGCAAAGGCCTCGTTGAGTTCGAAGAGATCGACGTCGTCGATCGCCCAGCCGGCGCGCTCGAGCACCTTTTGCACACCGGCGATGGGAGCCAGCATGACCCATCTAGGCTCAATGCCACTGGTGGCCTGCGCTCTGATGGTAACCATGGGTTTGAGACCGAGCTCGCGTGCATGTTCGGCCGACATAATCACCACGGCAGCCGCTCCGTCATTCATGCCTGGAGCATTGCCGGCGGTCACGGTTCCGTCGGCCTTGAACGCGGGAGCAAGCTTTGCAAGTGCTTCCATTGAAGCGTTGTCGCGGACGCTCTCGTCACGGCGGAACTCAGCGGACTGAGAGCCGCCAGAGCGCGCGGGAATGACGACGGAGATGGTCTCGGCGTTGAAGCGGCCTTCGTTCCATGCGGCGGCGGCGCGGCGGTGGCTCTCGACCGCGTAGCGATCCTGCATTTCGCGTGTGATGGAATATTTTTCGGCGACGAGTTCGCCGGTGATGCCCATATGCACGCCTGTGTGTACGCACCAAAGGCCGTCGTTGATGGCGGAGTCGATGAGTTTCGCGTCGCCGAGGCGCGTGCCCTTGCGGGCCGAGAGAAGATGGGGCGCGTTGCTCATCGACTCCATACCGCCGGCAACGACAATCTCGGCGGTTCCCGTCATGATGGCCTGGGCCGCAAGGGCGACGGCCTTGAGGCCGCTTCCGCAAACCATGTTGATGGTGAGCGCGCTTACGGTGTCTGCCAAGCCGCCGCGGAGCGCTGCCTGGCGGGCGGGGTTCTGGCCAAGGCCGGCGGGCAGAACGCATCCCATGATGCACTCGTCGATTTTTTCAGGTGCGATGGCGGCGCGGCGGACTGCTTCGCGAACGACGATTGCGCCGAGTTCGACGGCGGAGATTTCGCTGAGCGCGCCCAGGAACTTGCCGACGGGGGTGCGGACGGCGCTTACGATTGCTACGTCTTTCATGACGAGTACCTCGGTTTCACGTTATACCTTGGCATTTATTTCGGCGCCATACGCAAGGCCCCATCGAGGCGGATGGTTTCGCCGTTCAGCATTGTCTGCGCGCAGATGCTGGCGACAAGTTCGGCAAATTCCTCAGGCTTGCCGAGGCGCTGCGGGAACAAAACGGTCTGCGCCAGCGACTGCCTCACCTCGGCGGAGAATCCAGACATCATCGGAGTCATGAAGAGGCCGGGTGCAATAGTGACAACACGAATTCCGAATCGCGAAAGCTCGCGCGCTGCGGGAAGCGTGAGGCCGGCGACTCCGGCCTTGGAGGCAGCGTAGGCTGCCTGGCCGATTTGCCCTTCAAATGCAGCGATCGACGCAGTGTTGATAATGACGCCACGCTCGCCATCGGCCATGGGCTCGTTGGCCGTCATTGCAGCGGCGGCGAGACGCAGCATGTTGAAGGTGCCGACAAGATTGATGGTGATGGCGCGCGTAAAGCTTTCAAGACTGTGCGGGCCATTGCGGCCGGCGATGCGCTCAGTGGGTGCGATGCCGGCGCAATTGACAAGGCCGTGCAGCGCGCCGAATTTTTCTTTAGCGGATTCGACGGCGCGGACGCCATCGGCTTCCTGCGTGACGTCGGTTGCGACGAAATGCGCCGCCGGGCCTAGTTCTTTGGCGAGCGCATCGCCGGTGGGGTTGATATCCGCAATAACAACGAATCCGCCGCGTTTCACGATCATGCGCGCAGTTGCTTCGCCGAGCCCCGAAGCCGCTCCGGTGACAATGAATGTCTTCTTGCTGATTTCCATCACGTCCTCTATCTGTCAGCGCGGGTCCTTCAATGGGGATCCAGCAGGCTGCGCGCGATGATGACGCGCATAATCTCGTTGGTGCCTTCCAGTATCTGGTGTACGCGCAGATCGCGCACGATCTTTTCGATGCCGTAGTCGGTGAGATAGCCATAACCACCGAATAATTGCAGCGCCTGATTGGCAATGTTGAATCCAGCGTCAGTTACGAATCGCTTGGCCATGGCGCAGAGGACGGTGGCGTTCGGTTCTTTCTGGTCGAGTGCCGATGCTGCGCGCCACAGAAAAGTCTGCGCTACTTCGAGCTCGGTTGCCATATCGGCGAGGCGGAACTGCAACGCCTGAAACTCTGCCAGCGGCCGGCCGAAGGCTTCGCGTTCCTTGATGTAGGCGGCAGCTTTGTTCAGTGAGGTGCGCGCGCCTCCCAAGGAGCAGGCGGCGATATTGAGTCTTCCACCATCGAGGGCGGACATGGCGATCTTGAATCCGGCGCCTTCGGAGGCGAGGAGACTTTCGGCTGGGACGCGCACGTCGTCCAGAACTACCTGGCGTGTTGCCTGCGCATTCCATCCCATCTTCTTTTCGACGGGGCCGAAGGAGAGTCCCTCGGTTCCCTTCTCCACTACGAACGCGGAGATGCCGCGGGGGCCGGCCGCTCCCGTGCGCGCCATGACGATATACACATCCGCATCCCCGGCGCCGGAGATGAACTGCTTGACTCCGTTGAGGACGAAGCTGTCGCCGTCGCGCAAGGCACGGGTGGTGAGCGCGGATGCGTCGGATCCGGAAGAAGGCTCGGTGAGGCAGTAGGCACCTAGCAGGTCGAAGCTGCATATGCGTGGCAGCCATCGTTTCCGCTGCTGCTCGATGCCGTATCGATCGATGATGGAAGCGACCATATTGTGGACGGAGAAGTATCCTGCGATGCATGGGCAGGCTGTCGCCAGTCCGTCATAGATAAGCACGCCCTCCAGCCGGTTGAGCGCGCTGCCGCCGGCGTCTTCCGCGACCGTTACGCCGCCGAAGCCGAGTTTGGCTGAACTTCGGATGACGTCCCGCGGAAAATGTTTCTCCTGGTCCCATTGGATGGCGTGGGGAGCGAGCTGTTCTTTGGCGAACGACAATGCCAGGTCCCGAATCGCCCGCTGTTCCGCGTTGAGCGAGAACTGAGCTGAAGTGCTTGAATCTCTCACGGCTTTGCGCGCCTCGTCTGTTCATTTCCTGACGGTTGGCTTTGAGTTGTCAAGCTCGGCGGTCTGAGGGGAATCCTCAAGCCTTCGCGGGGAATCAAACAAGGCGCAGTTGTTTTCCTCGCACAAAGGCAGGCAAGGAGACCGAAAGTCATGATTCTTTCTGCTCATGAAGTGAACAAGCTGAAGCATGCCCCGTTGGTGGAAGGGGTATTGCCGATTCTGCATCAGCGCTGGAGCCCGCGCTCGTTTTTGCAGCGGGAGGTGCCGGCTGCCGACCTGGCGCGCGTGTTTGAGGCCGCGCGATGGGCCGCCTCAGGGGGCAACCAGCAGCCATGGCGGTTCCTCGTCGGCGAACGTAACTCACGTACCCACGACAAGATAGCTTCGACACTGGCCGGGGCTAACAAGGAGTGGGCGCCGAGGGCGCCTGTGCTGATTCTCGGCATCGCCAAGGCAATCAACGCAAACGGCTCGCCCAACGCCTATGCCCTTTATGACCTTGGCGCTGCCACCGCATACTTGACGCTTCAAGCCGCTGCGCTGGGTCTCGGGACTCATCAGATGGCCGGGTACGACCATGACGCCGCCCGCCGGGTGCTTGAGATCCCGGACGACTACGCCCTCGGCTCGGTGATTGCACTTGGCTACCAGGGCGAACCGGCATCTCTTGCAAACGAGCAACTGATTGCGCGTGAGTCCGCACCCCGCGAACGCAAGCCGCTCAACGAGTTGGTGTTCTCGGCCTGGGGCGAACCCGCAAGCCTTGGCTGATCTGAGCCAGGTTCAGCGCATTCGACCTGCCGGGTTAGAGTGGACAGAGGAGGGAATCACTCTTGACCGGTACCCGGCCCCTCAGCCGTGCCCAGTCGGGCAAGCGAACTCACCAGGCAAAGAGGATGAGGAGGTCCAGCTCGCACCGGCCCCGGCGCCTGGGCTGGAGAGGCTGGCTCATCCTGACGACTGGTGCGGTGATCCTGAGCTTGTTCGCCTGGGCGGTGCTGGCACGGCAGTTTGCTCCCACATCGAATACCGAACTAACCCATTTTGACGCGATTATTGTTCTGGGCGCCCCGGCAGATGCGGACGGGAATCCGACTCCAACGCAGCTGGCTCGAGTTTCCGAAGCGGTGCGCGAGTACGAGCGCGGTGTGGCTCCCAGGCTCATAGTTAGCGGGGGAGCCGATCGCAAGCGTGCGGTTGAAGCGCGCGTAATGGCCCGCACCGCCGAAGCTCAGGGCATTCCCAAATCCGCCATCTTTGAAGAGGGACGGGCCAGAGACACGATCCAGAACGGCTGCTACTCGGTGCGCATCATGCGGAGCCACGGATGGGAGTCGGCGGAGGTGGTTTCAAGCCCCAGCCATCTGCCCCGTGCGGGGCTTATCTTCAGCCACCTGCCGGTGGAGTGGCGCACACATCCGGCGCCCCCGATGGAGCCCTCTTCGGCGTTGGAGTCGACCGCTGTGACGGCGTTGGAAACGCTCAAGACGGTGCGCTACCTGTTGTGGGCCCGGGAGACGGAGACTTGCACGCCATAGTCCCCTGGAGAATCTGAAACCGCCGTCGTTGTCGCCTGTCGGCATGGTCCTGTAAGCTGTTGAGTGATGCGCCTTCCAGTAAGATTTTCAGTTTCTATATTCGCCGTAGCCATTCTGGCTTTGTGTGTTGGAACGGTCTCGATCCTGGGCCAGAGTCAGGCGGGCCAGAGTCCGTCAGGGCAGAGCTCGTCAAGCCAGAGTACGCCCGAACAGCCCACGACTCCGCAGAACGTACCCGATCAGACCGCGGGCAATGGCAGATACATCTCCATCGACCCGCTGGCGCTGGTTCGCTACGATAACAAGTTCGATGTTTCTCTGGGCATGGCCTACCGGCACATCAAAGCCGGACCGAATGTGCTGCAAGGGGCCAATCTGGGCGGGCTGGATCTGACCGGCTCGTATTGGTTCAGCAAGCATTGGGCGCTCGAAGGCTCGGGCCGTTACTACCTTGGCACGAGCGGAGTTGGCCAGGAAACTGCCCCTCCCCTCAAAGGCCCATTCGTAAGCGAGCAGGTTTTCGCCGCCGGCCCGGAGTGGCTGGGACCGCACAACAAGCACGGCGCGATCCTAGCTCATGCGATGTTTGGCGGAGCGCACTTCGCATCGCATGTGTATCCGTTTACGGCGTCGCAGGTGAACTTCTACAACGACCAGTTTGCGCCGGCCGCCATTGTGGGCGGAAGCTTTGATTTGAACCGTTCGGCGCGATGGGTGTTCCGGGTGACTCCCGATGCGGTGATGACGTGGTACGGCACCAACTACGGAAACAAGATTACGCAGTGGGATGTCAATTTCGCGATCTCGGTCGGAATCGAATACAAGTTCAAGAAGAAGCGGTAGAGCGCCAACGCGACCGCGGAGAGACTTTTTCCGCGGTGATTCTCGGAGAGCGTCCTGGGAGCGGAGCGGCGGAGGCTTCTTCGGTCCGGCGCCTCTCGTCTTTCCAGCCAAAATGGCATTTCCCAAGGCGAAATCGCCGTCTTTTTGGTCAAAAAACGGCCAAAATCGGGCATTTCTGTTTACCGAAGAGTCACTAGTTCTGGTGACTGCGCCGCTCATTTCATTCCTGTTATGCAGAAATCCGTTACCTTTTAGTACTGTCTTGGAGAGGGGGGTACGGGGGGGGGGCGCTTTTTGAGGCGAATGACGGGCATTCGAGGCCGGAGATTCGCTCGAATTTGCCGCGAGACGGAAGGAAGTTCATATCCTCATTCTGCGCCGGTCTGCAGTAATTCTCTGCAAAGCGCGTCGCGCTTCACTTCGATTTCGCGGCGGTTCTTAGAGCATTTTTCCCGATGATATTGAGGCATGCCTCAGGGGGCTGAACAGGCTGCGAAAAAGGCCCGATTTTGAATCGAGATCGCGAAAGGCGTCCCTCGGGGGCTAAAGCCCTCAATCATTTTGAGCTACTTGCGGCACGACTGAAGCCGTGCCCTTTCAAAACTCTGCCGCACTGAGAGTTTTTCCGCTGCCTGTAAGCCCGAACTAAACCGCGTCAATTACTGCATTTCCAAAGCCGCGCGCTTTCAAAACCCCTTATGCCAAATCGAATACAGCCCTGGGGGGACGCTCATCCGGTCCGTGGAGAAGCCTGTAAACGGGATTTCGGCGAGGCTTCGCTCCTCGAAATCCAAAACGCGATCGTGGAAGTCGAGCAGCTCCTGCCGGGGATGTCGGCGAACATCGATGAGCCGACGTTGCCGATGTAGTTGGCCATGCGCTCTCCGGCGCAGTTGCGGTACATGACCATCTTGAGGAAGTCGATTCCAGTTTGACGCGCGGGCGGCTTTGTTGCATAAAGTAGAACTCTGAGGGGGCGAAGGAGACTATGAATCCATTTGGCCCGCCGGTGCCGGAGTTGCCGGTCGAGGATGTCGAACGCGCGCAACAGCATTACCGGGATGCACTTGGTTTTGAGATCGGATGGCTTTACGAAGGCAAAGGAATCGGGGCCGTGTCCCGCGACAAAGCGGTGATCTTTTTCCGGAGGAGGGAGCCTCCGTTCGAACCAGCCATTCACTGGATGTTTGCCGAAGATATCGATGCGTCGTACGAGGAACTGACGTCGTCCGGTGCGAACATCGTGGAACCTCTGGAAAGGAAGCCCTGGGGTCTACGGCAGTTCACCGTAAGGGACCTGGACGGGAACCTCTTCTATTTCCACCATGACTAGTGTGGTGAATCAGAGATTCTTTGCATCAATTTGACGCCTGAAGCGCAGATCCTCCGGTTGCATTTGGGGCAAGGAACCCGCCAAATTCCGCTGGCTATGAACAGGACACTGAGGTGTCTGTACTGTCCGACCCATTCGCCAGGTTGCAAAAAGCGGGTACTTCGACTTCCTGATGAACGGGCGGGTTGGGCTTTGTCGTATCCCACCCATGCGACAAAAAAACGTCGCATGGACAGGGCACGGGAGCTTTCCGCGGGGTCGTGGAGGCCACCGCGCGGCACTCCCCGGCCTACCATGCCGGTTGCGCCGAAGATGATTACTTTCATTAGGTTATTTCGCTTTTCAGGCCAAACTTCGCGACCGGAATGGAGTCGCAGTTCTCGAAAAGACACCCGGAAGGCCATTCCGTGGCGCAGGAGCCCCGCTCAGAATACGTATTCATGCGGTGATTGGGCTGTACCCGCAGCTCTTCCGAGGCTTGAGGGCTGTGGCGCTCCCCAAAAAAGAGGCATCCAAAGGAGTGAGCCACAGTCAGGCTGCTCGCTGCGCACGCTGGGCCAGTATTGCGCCGCCATCGCCCCGGTCGCTTACAATAATCGCGATCACTTTCCGGGAAGTATTACGATCATACGAATTTGCGGAAAGCGCTCTTCTTACGATGCGGGAGCGGGCGAAACCTTTGTACAAATTGTTTCGTCCCTACAAACGTAGGCGGACGGTGTGACTTATTTTTCCGTGTCCTCTTCGCATTTGCCCCATCTTTTGTGCATTGACTTAAAAGAAAACGACGGGAATCGAAACCATGTCCATTGAAAGCACTCAGGAATCCCAACTGTCCGGAATCGACAATCAAGCGGAGCCTCGCGCCCACAAGAAAACCTGGCTCCGCATTCTCGATTTATCTGGTGCTGATGGGCGCGTTGGGATTCGTTGGATGGCGGATCTACCAGAACCAGCAGGCCGCCGAAAGCCAACACCGCCCGCCAGGCGGCGGCGCTGCTGGGCCGGCCGGTTCCGGTGCAGGTAGTTCCGGTTGAGCAGCAGCCCATGCCGATCTTCCTGACCGCGCTGGGCACGGTGACGCCCTACATGAGCGTGACGGTGAAGGCGCGGGTGAGCGGCAGTTGCAGCCGGTGAAGTTTACCGAGGGCCAGGAGGTGAGGCAGGGCGAGACCATCATGGTGATCGATCCCAAGCCCTACCAGGCTGCCCTGGACCAGGCCAAAGGGCACGCTGGCTCACGATGAGGCGCTGCTGAAGAATGCGCAGGCGGAGTACTCGCGCTACAAGGCGCTCTATGCGGCGGGCGTGGTTTCAAAGGAGACGATGGACGCCGACGAGGCCACGCAGGGCCAGTACGAGGGCGCTATCGAGTCAGACAAGGCGGCGATCGAGAACGCCCAGCTGCAACTGAGCTGGTGCTACCATCCAGTCGCCCATCAACGGGCAGCATCGGCCTGCGGCTGGTGGATCCCGGCAACATCATCACGGCCAACACCACCAACCTGGTGATCATCAACCAGTTCCAGCCCATCGCGGTTTACTTTACGCTGCCCGAGAATCAGCTTCCCGCAGGTGCTGCGACAAGCTGGCGGCGGACCGGCGCATGCCCGTGGATGCCTACGACCAGCGGCGACGTGCAGAAGCTGGCGAGCCGGCAAGCTGCTGACCGCCGACAACCAGATCGACACCACCACCGGGACCGCACAAGCTGAAGGCGGTCTTCGACAACGAGGACGAGGCGCTGTTTCCCAACCAGTTCGTCAACATTCACCTGGTGATGGAGAACCGGCCGAATGCGCTGGTGGTTCCGTCGGCGGCCATCCAGAGCGGCCTGCAGGGGTCGTTTGTCTGGGTGGTCGAATACCGACGCCAAGGGAGCCACAACCGCGGCAGATGCAGCCGGTGAAGATGGCGCTGGCCGAGGGCCAGGTGACGATTCTGGACAGCGGCGTGAAGCCGGGCGCAGAAGGTGGTGGTGGACGGCGCGGACCGGCTGCGGCCGGGCAGCCTGTGGTGGTGAGTCAGGCGCGTCGGCACCGGAGCGGCAAGGGCGGGGCAAGGCCGGCGGCAGGGCGCGGGCACAGGACAGACGACGCTTGGCGGTCAGAGAGGCAACGCGCAGGGCGGCTCGGCGGCAGGGAAACACCAACAAAAGGAGCAGCAGTGAGCCTGAGTCCTTCCCGGCCATTCATTCTGCGCCCGGTAGCGACCTCGCTGCTGATGGCGGCCATTCTGCTGGCGGGCGGTGTGGGCTACGAGCAGTTGCCGGTCTCCGCGCTGCCCGAGGTGGACTACCCGATCATCCAGGTGCTCACCTTCTATCCCGGCGCGGGGCCGGAGGTGATGGCGTCGTCGGTGACGGCGCCGCTGGAGCGGCAGTTCGGGCAGATGCCGGGACTGAAGCAGATGACCTCGGTCAGCTCCGGCGGCGGCTCGGTGATTACGCTCGAATTCAACCTGGACGAGAACATCGACGTGGCCGAGCAGGAAGTGCAGGCGGCCATCAACGCGGCCAACAGCTTTCTGCCTACCGATCTGCCCAATCCGCCCATCTACAGCAAGGTGAACCCGGCCGACGCGCCCATCATGACGCTGGCGCTGACCTCCGACTCGCTGCCGCTGGACAAGATCGAGGACGCGGCCGACACCAACCTGGCGCAGAAGATCTCGCAGGTGACGGGCGTGGGCATGGTGTCGATTGCCGGCGGGCAAAAGCCGTCGGTGCGCATTCAGGCCAATCCCGCGCAACTGGCCGCCTACAACCTGAGCCTGGAGGATCTGCGCACGGCGCTGGCAGCGGCCAACGTGGACCAGGCCAAGGGCACGCTGAACGGCAACCGCCAGTCGTACACCATCGGCGCCAACGACCAGTTGCTTTCCAGCGCCGATTACAAGCCGGTGATGATGGCCTATCGCAACGGGGCGCCGGTGCGCGCCTCCGATGTGGCCACCATCGTGGATGCGGCGGAGAACAATCCAGCAGGCCGCCTGGATGGACCGCACAGCCGGCGGTGATCGTCAACATCCAGCGCCAGCCGGGCGCCAACATCATCGCCGTGGTGGACCGCATCAAGCAAGCTGCTGCCGCAGTTGCAGACCAGCCTGCCGGCCTCGGTGCAGGTGAAGGTGCTGACCGACCGCACCGTCGACCATTCGCGCCTCGGTGAGGGACGTGGAATACGAGCTGATGCTCACCGTCGCGCTGGTGGTGATGGTGATCTTCCTCTTCCTGCGCAACCTGGCGGCCACCATCATTCCCTCGGTTGCGGTGCCGCTGTCGATTGTGGGCACCTTCGGCGTGATGTACCTGCTGGGCTACTCGCTCAACAACCTTACGCTGATGGCGCTCACCATCTCGACCGGCTTTGTGGTGGACGACGCCATCGTGATGATCGAGAACATCTCGCGCTTCATTGAAGAAGGCGATGAGCCCGATGCAGGCGGCGCTGAAGGGCAGCGAACAGATCGGCTTCACCATCATGTCGCTGACTGTTTCGCTGATCGCGGTGCTGATTCCGCTGCTGTTCATGAGCGATGTGGTGGGGCGGCTGTTCCGCGAGTTCGCCATCACGCTGGCGGTCACCATCCTGGTCTCGGCGGTGGTCTCGCTGACGCTGACGCCGATGATGTGCTCGCGCATTCTGCAGGACAAGGCGACGGCCAAGCAGACGCGCTTCTACTACTGGTCGGAGAAGGTCTTCAACTCGATCATCGCCTGCGTATGGGCGCGCGCTGCAGGTGGTTCTGCGCCACCGCTTCGCCACCCTGATGGTGACCATCTCCACCTTTGTGGCCACGGTTCTGCTGTTCATCGTGATTCCCAAGGGCTTCTTCCCGGTGCAGGATACGGGCGTGATTCTGGGCATCTCGCGAAGCGCCGCAGACGGTGAGCTTCACCAGCATGGCCCAGCGCCAGCAGAAGCTTGTGGACGTGGTGCTCCAGGACCCGGCGGTGGATAACGTTTCGTCGTTCATCGGCGTGGACGGCACCAACACCACGCTGAACTCGGGCCGCATCCAGATCAACGCTGAAGCCGCTCGATGTGCGCAAGATCTCCGCGACGCAGGTGATCCAGCGCCTGCAGGGCAAGGTGAACAGCGTTGAAGGCATCCAGCTCTTTCTGCAGCCGCTGCAGGATCTGACGGTGGAAGACCGCGTGAGCCGGACCGAGTTCCAATACGCGCTGGAAGATCCGGACCAGAACGAGCTGGCCATCTACACGCGCAAGATGGTGGACGAGCTGAGCAAGGAAAGCGTGGTGACCGACGTGGCCAGCGATCTGCAGGACCAGGGCCTGTGCGCGCAACTGGTGATCGATCGCGACACCGCGGCCCGGCTGGGCGTCGCCATGGCCGACGTGGACAACACGCTCTACGACGCCTTCGGCCAGCGCCAGGTCTCCACCATCTTTACCCAGCTCAACCAGTACCACGTGGTGATGGAGGTGGGGCAGAACTTCCAGACCGATCCGGCGACGCTGAACAATCTCTACGTGAAGTCGGCCAACGGCACGCAGGTTCCGCTGAGCATGCTGGCGCACTGGGAGCAGACGCACGCGCAACTGTCCATCGGCCACCAGGGCCAGTTCCCGTCCACCGTGGTGAGCTTCAACCTGGCGCCGGGCAAGGCGCTGGGCGATGCCGTGAACGCCGTGCAACCGCGTCGAACAGCGCATCCAGATGCCGGCCAGCATCAACGCCAGCTTCGAGGGCACGGCCGCGGCCTTCCAGACCTCGCTGGCCAACGAGCCGATCCTGATTCTGGCCGCGCTGATCACCGTCTACATCGTGCTGGGCGTGCTCTACGAGAGCTACATTCACCCCATCACCATCATCTCGACGCTGCCCTCGGCGGGCGTGGGCGCGCTGCTGGCGCTGCTGATTACGCGCATCGAATTCAGCGTGATTGCGCTGATCGGCATCATCCTGCTGATCGGCATTGTGCAGAAGAACGCCATCATGATGATCGACTTTGCGCTGCAGGCCGAGCGCGACGAGGGCAAGCCCGCCGAAGACGCCATCTTCCAGGCCTGCCTGCTGCGCTTCCGGCCCATCATCATGACCACCATGGCCGCGCTGCTGGGCGGATTGCCGCTGGCGCTGGGCGGCGGCGTGGGCGCCGAGCTGCGCATGCCGCTGGGCATCACGATTGTCGGCGGCCTGATGCTTTCGCAGATGCTCACGCTCTTCACCACGCCGGTGGTTTATCTCTACTTTGACAAGCTGGCGCAGCGGCTGAGACCTCGCGAGCGTGGGCGCAGCCCACGAACAGCAACCGGTCAAGTGCGGACTGAGGGAGCCGGATCGATGCATCTTTCCGCACCCTTCATCAAGCGCCCGGTAGCCACCTCGCTGCTGAGCCTGGCGCTGCTGCTGGCTGGCTCGGTGGCCTACTCCGTGCTGCCGGTGGCCTCGCTGCCGGACGTGGATTACCCGGTGATCGGCGTGGGCGCGGGCCTGCCCGGCGCCAGCCCGGAGACGATGGCCTCGGCGGTGGCCACGCCGCTGGAGCGGCAGTTCGGACGCATCGCGGGCGTGAACCAGATGACCTCGACGAGTTCGCTGGGCTCGGCCTCGGTCACGCTGCAGTTCGACATCAACCGCGACATCAACGCCGCGGCGCGCGACGTGCAGGCAGCCATCAACGCGGCGCGCAGCCAGTTGCCTTCTTATCTGCCGCAGAATCCGAGCTACCGCAAGGCCAATCCCGCCGACGCGCCCATCCTGATCCTGACGCTGACCTCGGACGTGGTGCCGAAGCCGCAGATCTACGACATGGCCGACTCGATCCTGGCGCAGAAGATGTCGCAGATCCAGGGCGTGGGCCAGGTGTTTGTGGGCGGCAGCTCCAGCCCCGCGGTGCGCGTCGAGTTGAACCCCATGCAGCTGGGCAACAACGGCATCGGCCTGGAGGCGGTGCGCACGGCGCTGGCCGGACGCCAACGCCAACCGGCCCAAGGGCGCATTTCAGGACGCCAGACCACCGCTGGGCGATCAGCGACAACGACCAGATCTTCAAGGCCAGCGATTATGCGCCGATCATCGCCGGCTATAACAAGCAGACCGGCGCGCCGGTGCGCGTCTGCAGACCTGGGCACGGTGACCGACAGCGTCGCCAACATTCATGACCGCCGGCGTGGCCGGCATCAATCCCGATCAAGGGTCCGCCGGGCAAGCTCAAGAGCGCGGTGCTGCTGATCGTCTTCAAGATTCCCGGCGCCAACGTGATTTCGACCGTGGACAACGTGATGGCCGAGATGCCGCACCTGCAGGCCGCCATTCCGCCCACCATCAAGATCAACGTGGCCGTGGACCGCACCACCACCATCCGCTCCAGCGTGCACGACGTGGAGATTTCGCTGATCATCAGCGTGCTGCTGGTGGTGCTGGTGGTCTTCCTGTTTCTGCGCGAGGTGTGGGCCACCATCATTCCGTCGGTTGCCGTGCCGCTTTCGCTGGTGGGCACCTTCGGCGTGATGTACCTGGCTGGGCTACACCATCGACAATCTTTCGCTGATGGCGCTGACCATCGCCACCGGCTTTGTGGTGGACGATGCCATCGTGGTGATCGAGAACATCACCCGCTATCTCGAAATGGGCATGCAGCCATTCGAGGCGGCGATGAAGGGGTCAAAGGAGATCGGCTTCACGGTGCTCTCGATGAGCACGTCGCTGATCGCGGTCTTCACTCCCATCCTGCTGATGGGCGGCATCGTGGGCAAGCTGTTCCGCGAGTTCGCGGTCACGCTGTCGGTGGCCATCGCGGTTTCGCTGCTGGTTTCGCTGACCACCACGCCGATGCTTTGCGCCCAGTTTCTCAAGTCGCGCGACGAGAGCCGGCATGGGCCGCATCTACCGCTGCCAGCGAAGGCGCCTTCAACTGGCTGCACTACGAATACAACGCGGCGCTGCGCTGGGTGCTGCGCCACCAGTGGCTGATTCTCTGCGTGGCCATCGGCGCGGCTTTCCTGAATGTCTACCTCTTCATCATCGTGCCCAAGGGCTTCTTCCCGCAGCAGGACACGGGCCGGCTCGAGCGGCCAGACCATGGCGGCGCAGGACATCAGCTTCGACGCCATGCGCGACAAGCAGCGCGCAACTGGCGCAGATGACGCTGGACGATCCGGCCGTTCGGTCGGTGACGGCCTTTGCGGGCGGCGGCCCGGCGGCGGCAGCAACAACGTGGGCTTCATGTTCATCGCCCTCAAGCCGCTCAACGAGCGGCCGGGGCGCGTCTCCGCCGACCAGGTGGTGAACCGGCTGCGCCGCAAGCTCACCAGCGTTCCCGGCGCCACGCTCTTTCTTCAGGCCAACCAGGATATTCAGATCGGCGGCCGCGGCAGCGCCGCGCAGTACCAGTACACGCTCTCGGACGAGAACCTGAATGAGCTGAACACCTGGGCGCCGCAACTGCAGGCGCGCGCGAGAAGCATGCCGGAGTTGCGCGACGTCTCCACCGACCAGCAGGACCAGGGCCTGGCGGCCAACCTGGTGATCGACCGCGATACCGCCTCGCGGCTGGGCATCACCGCCGCGACCATCGACCAGGTGCTTTACGACGCCTTCGGCCAGCGCGAAGTCTCCACCATGTACACCGGGCTGAATCAGTACTTCGTGGTGATGGAGGTGGATCCCAAATACCAGCGGCAGCCCCGACGCGCTGAACGGCATCTTCATCAAGTCGCTCGAGCGGGGCACATGGTGCCGCTCTCGACGATCGCCCACTACGAGAACACAGCGCACCTCGCTGGCGGTGAATCACCAGGGCCAGTATCCGGCGGTCACGCTCACCTTCAACCTGGCTCCCAACGTGGCTCTGGGCGACGCCGTGACCGCGCTGGAAAAGGCGCAGGCCGAGATGGGCATGCCCTCGGCCATCCACGCCAGCTTCCAGGGAACCGCGCAGGCCTTTCAGGACTCGCTCAAGAACGAGCCTTACCTGATTCTGGCCGCGCTGGTGGCGGTCTACATCGTGCTCGGCATTCTCTACGAGAGCCTGATTCACCCGCTCACCATTCTCTCCACGCTGCCGCCGGCCGGCGCGGGCGCCATCCTGGCGCTGCTGCTCACCGGAACCGACCTGAGCATCATCGCGCTGATCGGCATCATCCTGCTGATCGGCATCGTGAAGAAGAACGCGATCATGATGATCGACTTTGCGCTGCAGGCCGAGCGCGACCAGGGGCTGCCGCCGGTCGAGGCGATTTATCAGGCCTGCCTGCTGCGCTTCCGGCCGATCATGATGACGACGATGGCCGCGCACGTTCGGCGGGTTGCCGCTGGCCATCGGCATGGGCGTGGGCTCGGAACTGCGCAGGCCGCTGGGCATCACCATCGTCGGCGGACTGCTGGTTTCGCAGGCGCTGACGCTGTTCACCACGCCGGTGGTTTACCTGTTCTTCGACAAGCTGCAGTGGAAGGTGATGAAGCTGCACAGGGTGGGCGTCGGAGCTGGAAGAGCGCGCACGGGGATTGAGGGCGCAGCTCCTAGGATCTGCCACGCTTCTAGCTTCCAGCTAATGCAATCCTCGATCCGGGGTTCCAAACCGAATTCGCGATTCTCGCCGGAATTAATGATATCTGTCGAAACTAATCCCGCGACCGCAATCACGGGATTTTTCCCGAAAACTCAAGAACCCGCCATTTGTCCGTTTCATGTCTCGGCAGTTTCGCCGAATGAGTCGCTGCACTCCTTTCGAGGCGGGGCACACGTGTCAGTCGGGTTTCCCCGGACGATCTCCTTGAACTCACTCGAAAGGCGAGCTCATTCCGATGACCCAGACCCACGAAGCTACTGACGCCAATCTCGTTCTCACTCTGGAGGAGATTTCGAACCTCGCCGCGGAAGGACGGCAAGCCTGCCGACACGCTGATGAATGTGGTGGCGCTGATTGCCACGCGGTTCAGAACCGATGTCTGCTCGGCCTACCTGCTGGAGCCGGATCGCTCCAACCTGGTGCTGGCAGCCACGCTCGGCCTGCACCCGCAGATGCATCGGCACTTTGCGCATGCCGCTCAACGAGGGGCTTACCGGACTGGTTGCGGAGCAGGTGGTTCCCGTCGCCGTGGATGACGTCAGAAGCCATCCCCGCTTCAAGTACTTCAAGGAGTCCGGGCGAGGACGAGTACCACTCCTTTCTGGGCGTGCCGCTGGTGGACCGCGGCATTCTGCAGGGAGTTCTGGTGGTGCAAACCAAGGACCCGCGCATCTTTCGCGAAGACGAGATTCGCATGCTGGCCGAGGCGGCCAGCCAGGTGGCGCCGGTGGTGAGCGAGGCGCGCACGCTCGATCGCTTTATCGCGCCGGCACAGGAGCGGCTATGGGCGCTGGCGCGCAACGTCTGGTGGAGCTGGGACCACGACTGCATCAGCCTGTTTCGCGATCTGAATCCGACCCGCTGGCGGCAACTCAATCAGAATCCCATCTCCCTGCTCAGCGAGATGCCGCTGGGAGAGATCGAGCGGCGCGCGGCGGAACTGGTGCTGCACAGCCGCATCAACTATGTCTACCGCCGCCAGCAGGAGTATCTGCACGCGGACCGCACCTGGGGCGCGGCCAATGCGGGCGTGCTGCGGCCGCGGCCGGTCGCTTATTTTTCCGCCGAATTCGGATTGCACGAATCGCTGCCGATTTACTCCGGCGGCCTGGGCGTGCTGTCCGGCGACCACATCAAGAGCGCATCCGACCTGGATATTCCGCTGATCGGGATCGGCCTGTTTTACGGGCAGGGATATTTTCTGCAGCGGCTTGACCAGACCGGATGGCAGCGCGAGGAGTATCTCGCAGACCGATGTGAACCAGTTGCCGATGCAGCCGGCCATCGGCGTGAACGGCGAGCCGGTGGTGGTGGAGATTCAAACTCGCGGCGGATCCATCCGCGCCAAGGTGTGGCGCGTGAAGGTGGGCCGCATGCGACCTGCTGCTGCTGGACTCGAACGTGGCCGGCAATGCACCCGAAGATCTGCGACACTACCTCGCGCCTTTACGGCGGCGACGCGCGCACCCGCATTCGCCAGGAACTGTTGCTGGGCATCGGCGGCTTCCGCGCGCTCGAAGGCCATGGGCATTACGCCGGGCGTTCTGCATCTGAACGAGGGGCACAGCGGCTTCGCTGTCTTCGAGGCGATTCGCGACCGCATGGTGGAAGAAGGCCTGGACTTCAACACCGCGGCCAGCCAGATTCCGCGCGAGGTGATTTTTACGACGCACACGCCGGTGCCCGCCGGCCACGACCGCTTCAGCGCCGACCTGATGGAAGAGCACCTGGGACCGCTGCGCGAACAACTGGGGATTTCGCACGAAAACATGATGGGCTTTGGCCGCGAGTATCCCGACCGACCACGGAGAGCTTTTCTGCATGACGGTGCTGGGACTGAAGCTGGCGCGGCGCGTGAATGCGGTTTCTTCGCTGCACGGCGAGGTATCGCGAGCGATGTGGAAGGGGCTCTATCCCGAACCGGCCGGAAGACGCGGTGCCCATCGGGCACATCACCAACGGAGTGCATGTGCCCGAGCTGGCTGGCGCCGCAGATGTGCCGCCTCTACGACCGTCATCTCGGGGTCGGATGGCAGCGCCACAGCGCCGTCGCCAAGACCTGGGAGAAGATCGAGAGCGTGGACGACGGCGAACTGTGGGAGACGCACCTGGCGCTGAAGGCGCAACTGATCGACTTTGCCCGCCGCCGCGCGCGCGAACAGGCGGAGCGCCGCAAGGAGCCGCCGGAGACACTCAAGAAGCTCGACAAGATTCTCTCGCCGGATGCTTTGACCATCGGCTTTGCGCGCCGGTTTGCCACCTACAAGCGCGCCAACCTGGTGCTGGCCGATATGGAGCGGCTGGCTTCCATGGTCAACGATCCCAAGCGGCCGGTGCAGTTTCTCTTTGCCGGCAAGGCGCATCCGCACGACGAACCGGGCAAGAGAGTTCTGCAGCAGATCGCCGAGATGATGCGCGACGCGAAGTTCTCAAACAAATTCGTCTTCATTGAGGACTACGACATCAACGTGGGCCGCTACCTGGTGCAGGGTGTGGACGTGTGGCTGAACAATCCGCGGCGGCCGCTGGAGGCTTCAGGCACCAGCGGACAAAAAGTGGTGCTCAACGGCGGCCTGAATCTTTCGGTGCTCGACGGCTGGTGGGCCGAGGCTTACGACGGGCTGAATGGCTTCGCCATCGGCAACGGCAGAACCCACTCGAACATGGACGTGCACGACAGCCGCGACGGCGAAGACCTTTACCGCGTGCTGCACGACGAGGTGATTCCGCTGTTCTATCAGCGCGACAGCGACGGACTGCCGAGGGGATGGATCAAGCGCATGAAGCGGACGATTCGCACGCTGGGCTGGCGGTTCAACGCCGACCGCATGGTGATGGATTACACGCAGAAGTGCTACATTCCCGCGGCGGGCGGGACTTCGAGCGAGATCAGACTGCAATCGTGAGAAGGTTAGATCTCATGCCTTTGAAGCGAGGCATGGGCGCCCGGTGTTGCCTGTGGTTTCAGTTGGCGAAGACTTCTTCGTTTACAGCATCGTGCTCGATCAGCTGCACGGGGTAGTAGGCGTTGCGCGTGTACTGCTTGACCATGCGGTTGGTGTTGAAGTAGGAGCCGTTGAAGGCCAGGGTGTTGCGCATCAGGCGCGCCCACTTTTCCGGCGCGTCGAGGTAGAGCGGCACCACGGCGGTTTCGAGCTTGTCGTAGAGCGAGTTGGCTTCCTCGCTGATCGTCGGCGCCGTCTTCAATGGCCCAGCCGGTGAAGCCCTCGATGCAGCCCTCGATCCACCAGCCGTCGAGAATCGACAGGCTGGGCACGCCGTTGAGCGCGGCCTTCATGCCGCTGGTGCCCGAGGCTTCGTAGGGCCGCTTGGGCGTGTTCACCCAGACATCGACGCCGGCGGTGAGCAGCGCGCCCAGATCCCAGGCGTAGTTTTCAAGGTAGACAATGCGCAGCATGTCGTTGGAGAGCTTGGCGGCCTCTTCGACCACCTGCTGGATGAGTGCCTTGCCGGGCTCGTCCTGCGGGTGCGCCTTGCCGGCGTAGAGAATCTGCAGGCCGCCGGCTGCGGTGGCAATCTTCGTGCAGCCGCTCAGGATCGGTGAAGAGCAGGTTGGCGCGCTTGTAGGTGGCCGCGCGGCGGGCAAAGCCCAGCGTGAGCACCTTGGGATTGAGCACCAGGCCGGTGCGCGTGGCTACCTCGGTGAGCAGCGCCTCCTTGGCGCGGGCGTGGGCCGCCAGAATCTTTGCCTCCGGCAGGTCGATGGCGTTGCGCAGGTAAAGATTGTCGCGCCGCCACGCGGGAATGTGCTCGTCGAGCATCTGCTGGATGGGCTCGGAAACCCAGGTGGGCGCGTGAACGCCGTTGGTGATGGTGTCGATGGGAAACTCGGGAAACATTTCGCGCGAGACCTTGCCGTGCTGCATGGCCACGCCGTTGGCATAGCGCGAGAAGCGCAGCGCCAGCAGCGTCATGTTCAGCATGCCGTCGCGGAAACAGCCCAGCTTCTCAAGCCGCGCCGTGCGGTCGCCGCCGAGAATGCGAATGGACTGCTCGGTGGAGAAGCGGTCGTGGCCGGCGGGAACCGGCGTGTGCGTGGTGAAGACGCACTTGCGCCGCACCATGTTCAATGTCGGCTTCAGTGGCCGCGCCCAGCGGTCCGCCGCCCATCTGCCGCTCAAGCAGCGCCAGAGTCAGCAGCGCCGCGTGGCCTTCGTTCATGTGGTAGACGTTTACCCGGTAGCCCAGCGCGTGCGCCATGCGCGACGCCGCCCATGCCCAGCACGATCTCCTGCTGCAGGCGGTAGTTGGTGTCGCCGCCGTAGAGGTGATCGGTGAGGCCGCGGTCCCAGCCGGAGTTCCCTTCGAGATCGGTGTCGAGCAGGTAGATGGGCACCACGTGTCCGCAGCGGCCCTGCATGTCGTAGCGCCAGGCGCGCACCGTCACGACGCGGTCTTCGACCGACACCGTCACGCGCGCCGCCTCTTCCGTGCAGAAGTCCGTCGGATTCCAGGGCTGAACCTCTTCGCTCTGCATGCCGGTGCGGTCGAGATGCTGCTGGAAGTATCCCTTGCGATGCAGCAGCGTAAAGGCGATGAGGGGAATGCCCAGGTCGGCCGCGGAACGCAGCGTATCGCCGGCCAGAACGCCCAGGCCGCCCGAGTAGGTGGGCATGGCAGGATGGATGGCGATCTCCATGGAGAAGTATGCGACGTGGCCCGAACTGGGGAAGTTCTCGTAAGAAAATGGTTTAAGGATTGCCGGTTGCATAGTTTCTATTTCTCCGCGCCGCATTCACATTTGGATGCGGCGATCTGGGAATAGAAATTCTGCGAAAGCAGACCGGGCCTGACTATCCTCCCAGTCTTTATCGGGCACAACACCATCCGATTTTAGCAAGGAACGTGCTTAGCGAACGCTCAGACTCTGCGACGAAACCACTGTCCCACGAACGGGTTACCGCGCTACATTTTCGTTCAGAAGCGCCTGGCGGAAGGCTCGCACGGCCGATCCTGAGCGTTCTAGCGTTCCTAATCCAGCCGGTGTGCACCATCGGACGCGTGGCAGATGTGAATCTCGGGCACGATGCCGGTCTTGGCGGCGTAGCGGGCGCCCAGTTCTTCGGCAAAGGCCTGGGCCTGGCTCTGCTCCACCAGGTTGATGGTGCAGCCGCCAAAGCCGCCGCCGGTAAGCCGCGCGCCGATCAGTCCGGGCAGATCCTGCGCCAGCTCGACCATGGTGTCGGCCTCGACGCAACTGCCTTCGAAGTCATCGCTGTAGCTATGGTGAGCTTCGGCCATCAGGCGGCCGAGTTCCTTCATGTCGCCGCGCAGCAGGGCTTCAGAGGCGGCCACGGTGCGCAGGTCTTCGCTGATGACGTGGCGGGCGCGCATCAGGGACTTGGGCGCCATCTCGTGGCCCCACTTGTCGAGATCTTCAAGCGTCGCATCGCGCAGGAAGGGAACGCCGGGCCGGTGGCTGGCGATCACGGCGCAGGCGGCTTCAGACTCGCGGCGGCGGGTCGGGTAGTCGCCGCCGGCGATGGAGTGCTTGACCATGGTGTTGGCGATGACCAGCGCCACGTTGGCGGGAATGGGCGCCAGTCTGTAGCTGAGATCGCGGCAATCGAGCAGCAGGGCGTGATTCTCCTTGCCGTTGGCGGAGATGAACTGGTCCATGATGCCGCAGTTGGCGCCGACAAACTCGTTTTCGGCGCGCTGGCAGAGGCGCGCCAGCACCGGGCCCGGATAGCTGGCGCCGATGAGCGACAGCACCGCCAGGGCGGTGACCACTTCAAGCGCGGCCGAGCTGGAAAGCCCGGAGCCGAGCGGCACGTCGCCCCACAGGCTCAGGCTGAAGCCGGGAATCTTGTGGCCTTCGCCGGCGAGGATGGAGACCACGCCCATCGGGTAGTCGGTCCAGTGCTTGCCGGCGACGGGCTTCGCGGCGGCGTCGAAGGTCATTTCTTCTGCCGAAGTTTTCCGAGTAGATGACGATCTTGCCGTCGGTGCGCGGCGAGATGGCGGCCAGTGTGGCGAAGTTGATGGCCACGGGCATGACAAAGCCCTCGGCATAGTCGGTGTGCTCGCCGATCAGGTTCACGCGGCCGGGCGCAACAAAGATGGCGGGCTCGGCATGGAAGCGGGCAAGGTGCATGGAGCGGAGAACGGCAGGATCGTGCATGTCTGTCAAAACCTCTCGAATGAATTCAAAACTCTTGAACTGTGGGTACCGTGAAGAAGGGCCGGAGAGCGATCCCGAGCTGAAATGAGAACGTTTTCTTTATTCGCCGGATTCACGCTTGTTTCGGACATTCGCTTTACTCTCCGATGGTTTCCGCGCAGGCAGCGGCGAATCTTTCCCAGATGCGGTCGAGCCACGCCTCATGCTCGGGCTTCATCAACACCGACCGCAGGCAGGTGACGAGCGCATCGTCAGCTCCGGTTGCGCCGCTTCGGCAGGCACAAACCAGGACAGCGGCAATTGTACAAGAGCCAGGTGCAAGTCACGCGCGGCGCATGCGTCAAAAACATTCTGCGCCAGTTGGGAGCTCATGCTCCGGAGTTTCGCCGTTCAGCTTCCAGACCACGATATCGAGTTCCGGTGGGCCGGCCGCGAGCGGCTGAAATCGGCTGGTGCTGTCCAGGCGCAGGCGGCGGTCGAGTTCAAGAGCCGCGGCACGGCCTTGAGCGAGGCCGCGCGCAAACTCGCCGCCGGGCGTAAGCGGCAAGAGCTTCTGCGTGGCCCACAAGGCGACCGCGGCCGCCCCGGCGCGCGAACACTCCAGGCTGATCTCGCCCAGGTGCAACTGCTTCGATGTGAAGTAGGTGTAGGGGGAGTCGTGCTTGTAAAAGCGGCCCACCGCCGGGTCGCGGAAGAGCACGCAGCCGCATCCATAGGGCTGAAGGCCGTGCTTGTGGGGATCGATGACGATGGAGTCGGCCTGGCTCGATGGCCGCAGTAGGCCCGGCGGGCAGGCTCGTCAAGCGCGTCGGGAATGAGCGTGAAGTAGCCGCCGTAGGCCGCGTCCACATGGACTCGGAAACCGTAGCGTTCGCGGAGGGCGAGGATCTCGTCGAGCGGGTCCACGGCGCCGATGGCTGTCGTGCCCAGCGTGGCCACCACTGTGCCCACATCGCCTTTGCGCAGTTCGGCTTCGAGGGCTTCGAGGCTCATGCGGCCGCGGCTGTCGGCCGGAATCTCAGCGTATTCCAGCTTGAGCACGGCGGAGATGCGCCGGTGGGTGTAGTGGGCCTGCTCGGAGCCTACGATCCTCTTGCCCGGCGCCAATTGGCCGGCCACCCAGAGGGCCTCGAGGTTGGCGATTGTGCCGCTGGAGGTGAGGTGGCCCAGATATCCGCCGCTCGATTCGGTCCAGCCGAACATGGCGGCGATCTCGCCGACTGCCTCGATCTCCATCTCGGAGCTGGCCCGTCCGCCGTCGCGCGCATGGTTGTTGGGGTTGATGTTCATGGCCAGCGCGTAGGCCGCGCGCGCCAACGGGTGCGGCGGCTTCAGCATCTGCCCGGCGTAGAGGGGATGGAAGTAGGGATAGTTGTCGCGCAGCCGGCTCGCAACCGCTTCCAGCACCCACTCCATAGCCGCTTCAGGGGCTGGCTCAGCGAATGCCGGGAGGCTGGCAAACTCCGCTTCAAGCAGCTCGGTGGCGCGCGACAACAGACCGGGTACAGGATCGTTGGGCATGGCGACTTCTCACAGTATCACAGCCGGGAGGTGGATGCTAAGCCCATATTGGTCAATAGGTTACACAGGAAAGTCCGGGAGCATCGGGAAGAGGAGCCGCAGAGCGGCGCGACCGGCGAGAATTCATGCAGTGATTTTTGACAGCAATGATACACTGTTTGCAGCGTTAGAACCGAACCGGGCGTGAGCAGTAACTCGCCCAACCAAGCAAGATTCTGCCAGTGGTCGCTCCGATTCATCCAGCGCAATTCAAACCAGGAAATACGAACAAGATGGAACAAGGTACTGTGAAGTGGTTCAATGACGCGAAAGGCTTCGGCTTTATTTCGCGCCAGAACGGCGAAGATGTGTTCGTGCACTACTCTGCGATCAACTCGAGTGGTTTCAAGAGTTTGCAAGAAGGTCAAGCCGTGCAGTTCAACGTGGTGAAGGGGCCCAAGGGATGGCAGGCTGCCGACGTGCAGCCGCTCTAACCCCGTAAGGCCGGATTCCGGCAGAATCCAGCGAACACAGATGAGGGCCGGGGAGATCCCTGCCCTCGTTTGGATTCTGAGCATGTTGCGGAACAATCTTGCTCCGGCGCAGGATCATGTGCCGATCACCGGTTGCATCGCCAGAACGCGGCATTCAGGACGGCCGCGAACGTCGCCCAAGCCCAGTAGGGCGCCATCAGCAACGCCGCCACAGGCGCAACTTGAACAAATATCAGCGTGGTGACCCCTACCACGGCCCACAGTAGAACCATGTCCGCAAGGGCGTTTCCGATCTCATGTTCGTGGAAGAACATCCACGACCAGGCGAGGTTCAATCCAAGCTGAACCACGAACAGCATGAGGCCGCGGGTACGCAGAACCGATGGCTCCGCCAGCCATAGCTGCCATGCGGCCATGGCCATCAGCGCGTAGAGCAGGGTCCACACCGGGCCATAAACCCATGTAGGCGGGGCAAACGACGGCCGCCTCAAGGTGCGATACCATCCCGCCACCTCGCCAATTGACTGCCAGCCGCCAATTCCGGCCACACCAAAGCAGATTCCGAAACAGAGCAACAGTGAAATCCAGTGCATTTGGGCTTTCCTATCTTTCTCGACGACCAGCTCGCCAGCGCCGTTTCCTGCGCCGGCAGACGACGCCACTGCTCTTGACTTCCTTCCGGCAAGAAAACCTTCTGAAGACCGGAGAGGCGCCGTCATGGCCATAATCACGCTGGCCGCGAGGCGGAGTCATTCTTAATTCCGAGTTATGCATCCCCGGAACCTGCATCCTGTGGAAAGCTCAAAGATCGCACATCGGCGAGATGGGTTCATTGATCTTGCGCGAATAGCTGCGCCTGAGTACGATTCAGCGTATCCGGAGACAAGCATGGATTGGGAAAGGTACTTTTTTGTTGTTGTTGCCGCCAGCGTCATCACATCTCTTACCGATTGGTTCTTTGCCTGCGATTGGATTCACAAGCGCTTTACCTATCCGGAGATCTGGCGCGAGGGCTCTGAAGGGAAGGCGATCGCGATTACCGCTCTATTGCCCGTTCTAACCAGCGCCGTCTTTGCCTACACCGCTTACCGGCTGGACCTTGAGTCAGTGCGCAACTCGGTCAAGCTGGCTGCGGCAATCTGGGTGATCGGTCCGTTGCCGCTGATTCTGACCAATGCGGCGTTCATCAAGATGCACCGGGTCTTTGTGGCGTCTTACGCGGTCGGCTGGCTCGTCAAACTCATGATCATTGCCGTGCTGGTGGGCCGCTTCCTTCGCTGGTAAGCGGCTGTATCTTGCTTTAGAGATCCCAATTGGGAGCGGTACCGGGAGCCGGTTTGCCTGCGAAAGGGTTCGCGGCGCTCCACTCCGGAACAGGAAAACTGTCTTTCGGGTGTGCCACCGGCCCCGGTGCGCTGCGATGATGGCGGCGAAAGATCTCCTGTATCTCGTGCATAACCATAATGCGCTCGTAGCGCGATTGCCGATCCCAGAACACCACAAAGCCCTGGCCGCATACGCAGCAATGGGTTTCGGCGTTCCCTTCGGTCTTTTTGCAGATGACTTGCATTTCGACCCCATATGGGCTGGAGCGATTCCAGCCCCGAATGTGACGATATTGAAGATGTCATACCAGTGAACATTCCAACATTGCGGCAACGCAAGTGGTCTTTCGGGGTAGAATCACCTCCCTAATTGTGGGAGGGCCGGAGAACGGCTTCCTCCCCAGCCGAGAGCGATCTCGACGCGGCAAACAGAATGGGTGAGACATACACGCATCACCCTTCGCAGAACTGATTCCGATTTCCAGTGACTTGCTCAGACCTTCAAAGCGCTCAATGGGCCGCGGGCGGGCCAGGCGTCTTCTCGAAGAGTTCGAGATTCTGGCCCTTCCAGACCATGGCGGAATGGATTCGGTCGTAGCCGCTGGGATGATCGAAGAAGATTCGCTCCTCCCACTTGCCCGGCTGCATCTTGCGGTACTCGCCGAGATGGATGGCGGCCTGGGCGAATCCATCGGGCTGGCGAGCGGCATTCATGCCGAACATGTCGGCTTCTTTTTCCTGGACGCGAGTGACGGTGTTCATCACCGGGGTGAGGGCAAAGGACAGAATTCCGGCCATCAGCGACGCCAGCGGCAACACCGCCGGGTCGCTTACCTCGCGGATCGCCCAGCGCGCTCCCCAGCGCTGCAAGCGCCCAATCCAGTCCCCAGTAGAGATAAGCGAAGGAGAGCACGATCAAAACCGCGAGGAAGAAGAGGAGCTTGGGAATGTGGTTCAGGACATAGTGGCCCATCTCATGGCCCATGACCGCCTGAATCTCCTCCGGCGAGCCGCGTTTCAGCAGGTTGTCGTTCAGAGTGATGCGCATGGTGTTGGCAAAGCCGCTTACGTTGGCGCTCATGCGCGTGGTCTGGCGGCTGGCATCGATCTGGTACACGTCGTTGGCGGGAATGCCATTGGCGTGCGCCATGCTCAGAATGGGCGCGGTGATCCTGGGGTCGTTGAGCCGCGTCACCTTGTTGAAGATGGGCTGCAGGTAGACCGGGCCGATGGCGACCGCCAGCACCGCCAGGGCGAATGCGGCAAGCGAGCCCCAGATCCACCAGCTTCGTTTTCAGCTTGCGCACAATGGCGAACAACGCGACAGCCGCGATGCCGCCCAGCAACATGGTGACCAAGCAGCGCCTTGCCCTCATCGCCCATCCAGGGCCCGAAGGTCTGCGTGGCCAGGCCGTACTTGTGCTCGCGGACATAGTTCTCGTAGTACTCGAGCGGGAACCCGAGCACAAAGTCAGCAGCATGTATTGGAGCCAGTAGACGAAAGTCTGCACCGGTTTGAATCGCGAGATACGCTCAGCGAGATCGCGCATGCGGGCGGACCAGCGCAGATTCAGAAGCAGAAGGCAAACGGCCGAGGAATAGAGAAATTCCCAGAGAATGAGCCAGTAGCCGCCTTCGAAGTAGGCATTCGGAACGGGCCGTGGCCGCGGGGGGAATCATGGCCAGGTAGGCCTGGGTGGCAGCGTCGGCGTTAAAGTTCGCCGAGGGCTGGGCTGCGGGCGGGACCTGGGTAATGTCCACAGTTGGCTGGATGGGGGGTTGTGCCAGTACGCCGAACCAAGGCCCAAACCCGCAAACAAAACCAGGAGCGCAAAGCCCGCAAGCAGACATGCATAGTATCCTCTTCCTGGTACGGGTTCCTGGAACGGGAATCTCTGCGGCCCCGCAGAAGGGGTCGGCGAAATCGGATGAGAGCACAGGGGCCGCGAGCCGTTAAAAGCCCTTACGCATCCCGGCGGTGATTCGTTCCTGCGCTTCCGCCGGTATATCCTGAAAGGTTGCCGCGATTGCAGACAAATTCCGCGGCCGGAAACCCAGGACCCGCAAAATATCATGAGCACGAAGACAATTGCAGGTACACCTGCCCGATGGGGCGATTCGCGAAGTGCCTGCGGGCACAACGCCCCTTGAGATTGCCAACTCGATTTCGCCGCGGCTGGCTGCGGCTTCGGTGGTGGCGCGGCTCACTCCGCTGACCGGCGCGGTTGCGCAGGCTGACGCCGGGCGAAGAGCCATCCGAGGCTGCGATGTACGCCGCCGAAGACGCGGCGGCGCCGCGCCTGGTGGACCTTTCGACGCCGCTCGACGGCGACACGCGGCTTGAGCTGGTGACCGAGAAGGACCCCGAGGCGCTGAAGGTGGTGCGCCACTCCGCCGCACACGTGCTGGCGACGGCGGTGCTGGAACTGTTTCCTGAGACCAAGCTCGGGCACGGCCCGGCGACCGACTCCGGCTTCTTCTACGACTTCTATCGCGAGAAGCCCTTCACGCCGGAGGACCTGGCGCGTGATCGAGGAGAAGATGGCCGAGGTCGTGGCGCGGGACGAGAAGTTTGTCCGCGAATACGAGCCGCGCGAGCAGGCGCTGGCCGAATTTGAACGAGACGGCGACTTTATGAAGACGCACTTCGTGACCAAATTCACCGAGCCTGGCTCCGAGGTGAGCTTCTATCGCAACGGCGAAGTTTGTGGACTTTTGCCGCGGGCCGCATGTGCCTTCGACCGGCCGCGTGAAGGCGGTGAAGGTGACAGCGCTGGCCGGCGCTTACTGGCTCGGCGACGAGAAGAATCCGCAGTTGCAGCGCGATCTACGGAACGGCGTTCTTTTCGCAGAAGGACATGGACGCGCACTTTGCGCGGCTGGAAGAAGCGGCCAAGCGCGACCATCGCGTGCTGGGCAAGCAACTGGATCTGTTCAGCATTCAGGAACTGGCCGGCGCGGGACTTGATCTTCTGGCATCCCAAGGGCGCCATGATCCGCAAGATCATGGAAGACTGGATGCGCGAGGAATGCCTGCGGCGCGGCTATCAGCTTGTGTACACGCCGCACGTGGCGCGCGTGAACCTGTGGCAGACCAGCGGCGCACGAGGGCTTCTACGCGGGCAACATGTTTACGCCCATGGAACTGGACGATGCGAATGTATCGCATGAAGCCGATGAACTGTCCGTTCCACATTCTCATCTACAAGAATTCGCCGAAGAGTTATCGCGATCTGCCGGTGCGCTACGCGGAGTTGGGCAACGTGTATCGCTACGAGCGCTCGGGCACCATGCACGGATCTGCTGCGCGTGCGCGGCTTTACGCAGGACGACGCGCACATCTTCTGCACGCCCTGGCCAGATCGAGAGCGAGGTGGCAGCCTGCATCGACTTTGCCGAGGCGGTGCTGAAGACGTTCGGCTTCAAGGAATTCAAGGTCGAGCTGTCGACGTGGGATCCGAACGACCGGGCGCACTATGCGGGGTCGAACGAGAACTGGGACCTTGCGATCCGCTCGCTGGACAACGTGCTGAAGCAGAAAGGGCATTCCGTACAAGACGATTCCCGGCGAGGCGGCGTTTTACGGCCCGAAGATCGACGTGAAACTCGTCGACGTGCTGGGCCGGCTGTGGCAGCTTTCGACGGTGCAGTTCGACTTCAATCTGCCGGCGCGCTTCGAGCTTGAGTACGTGGGCGAAGACGGCGGGCGGCATCAGCCGGTGATGGTGCACCGCGCGCTGTTCGGTTCCGTGGAGCGCTTTTTCGGCGTGCTGATCGAGCACTACGCGGGGGCGTTTCCGCTGTGGCTGGCGCCGGTGCAGGTGGGCCTGGTGCCCATCAGCGAGCGGCACAAGGCCTACTCGGAAAAGGTGGAGAAGGCGCTGAAGGAGGCGGGCCTGCGCGTGGAAGTGGACGACCGCAACGAGAAGATGAACGCCAAGATCCGCGACTTCGCCAACCAGAAGACGCCGTACATTCTCGTCTTTGGCGACAAGGAAGAAGCGGCGAACGCGGTCAGCGTGCGCACCCGCGGCAAAGGCGACCAGGGATCGATGCCGCTGGCGGATTTCATCGCAAAGGCGAAGGCGCTGGTGGCGGGGCAGTCGACGGAACTCTAGCGAAATCTCCGAAATCGGAGGATACTATCTGCATGGCAACGCAGCCCACATTCGATAAGCCGGTCAGCGTCGAGGAGTATCTCTCGACCGTCTACGAGCACGACTGCGAGTATGTGGACGGGGTTATCGAGGAGCGCGACTTGGGCGAGTTTGAACATGCTTTTCTGCAGGGAGTTCTGGCTGCGCTATTTAGTCAATCATCGTTCTGAATGGAATGTAATTCTGTCTGCCAGAGCAGCGCGTTCAGACCCAGCGCAATCATTTCCGGGTACCCGATATCACGGTCCTGCGCGCTGGCTCGCCACGGGAGCGCATCCTCACCCATCCACCATTACTGGTGATCGAGATTCAATCGCCTGAAGACACGTTGCGCCGGACCGCAGCCAAAGCAGTCCGAGTATCTCGCTTTTGGAATCGAGCACGTATGGGTCATTGACCCCGCCGCTCGTGTTGCTTATCGAGGCACGGCGAACGGCCTGGAGCTTAGTCCGCTCAGGCGAACTCACCATCCCCGAATCGCCCATCCGCATTGTCCTCGCCGACCTGTTCGCTGAGTTGGATCGCGTGTAAGCCCATTACGCGTTGATCGCCATGCCCTCGACCGCGCCATATGCATCGAGCATGGACTCGGCCAGCGTGGGATGCGCGTGGATGGTGAACATCATCTCTTCCACCGTGCCTTCGAGTTCCATCACGGCGACTGCTTCGGCGATGATCTCCGTGGCCTGCGGGCCGATGATGTGGACGCCGAGGATTTCGCCGTACTTGGCGTCGGAGACGATCTTCACAAAGCCGTCGTGGCTGCCGACGATGGTGGCCTTCGAGTTGCCCGCGAAGGGGAACTTGCCCACCTTGACTTCGTAGCCTTTTTCTTTGGCCTGCGCCTCGGTCAGGCCCACCGAGCCGATCTGCGGCTCGGTATAGGTGCAGCTTGGAATGCGGTCGCGGCGCAACGGGGCGGAAGGTGCGGCCGGCAATCTTGGCGACGGCCACCATGCCGCTCATGGCGCCCACGTGGGCCAGTTGCGGCAAGGCCCGAACACGATGTCGCCGATGGCGATAGACGCCGGGCTCGGCTGTCTCCTGCGCCTCGTTGACCTTGACCAGGCCGCGCTCGAGCTCGATCTTTGTTTTCTCGATGCCGATATTTTCCGTCACGGCCCGCGCGGCCTACGGCGACGAGCACTTTCTCGGCTTCCTTCACCTGGGGCTTGCCGTTGGCGTCGGTATAAGCTGACCTTCACGCCGGTCGCGGTCTTCTCGACCTTCTCAACTTTGGCGCCGGTGTTCACGTCGATGCCGCGCTTTTTGAAGAGGCGCGTGAGCTCCTTTGAAATCTCCTCGTCCTCAACGGGAACCATGCGGGGCAGAAACTCGAGGATGGTGACTTCGGTGCCGAAGCTGCGGAAGATGGAGCTGAACTCCACGCCCACCGCGCCTGCGCCGATGACGATGAGCGACTTGGGCACGCTGTCGATGGAGAGGATTTCGATGTTGGTGAGGATGGTGCTGTCGGGCTTGGAGGCCGGGGAGCATCTTGGCCGACGAGCCGCTGGCGAGAATCACGTTCTTCGCCTTGACCTGGCTCGGATGCGCCGCCGGCCGCGGTAACTTCGACGGTATGCATGCCGTCTTGTGCCGGGCCGGTGAGCCGGCCGGTGCCCGCAATGACGGCGATCTTGTGCTTCTTCATCAGGAATTCGAGGCCCTTGACGTGCTTGGTGATGATGGCGTCTTTGCGCTTGAGCACCGCGGCCCAGTCGAGCGTGGGCGTGCCGATGCTGGCAATGCCAAACTCGGCGGCGTGCTTCAGGTGGTCCCATAGCTCGGCGTTGAACAGCAGGGCCTTGGTGGGAATGCAGCCGACGTGCAGGCAGGTGCCGCCCAGGCGTGGGAGCGTTGTCAATGAGCGCAACCTTCAGGCCGTACTCCGCGCCGCGAATGGCCGCCGTGTAGCCGGCCGGGCCGCCGCCGATGATGGCTACGTCGTAGATTGTTGCTGTTTCTGCCAAGGGAAACTCCATTCCGGGGCGTACGCGATGCGGCGCAGCGCTGCCGTCAACATTGCCTAGTTTAAATGGCGGCCTACGCTGCCGCTGCACGCGATCGCGGATTAGCGGTATGATGTTGCCGACAAGCAAGGAGGCTGAAATGCAGCGCTCTCTCCTCTTGGCCGTGATGGTTACTGGCAACAAACGCTAGCCGCCCTGCCTGCCCAGCAGACAAGCAACGACGCCAATCCTCTGTACCGCCCAACGTCGATTCGCCTGGGCACGATCATTGTGCCGCCAATCACCGGCGTGCCCTTCTCCGCTACTGCGCTAATCGAGAATCAGCAAATCCATGCCGGATGGCTCGGTGGCAGACTTCGCGCAACCTCAATCTGATCGGCCGCGATTCGACGAGGGCGCACGCATGGGGAGATGCGCCCAAGGGTGCCCGAGTCCTCCAAGGATATGCCGCCGCTGGTCGGAGGTTCACATCTACGATCCGCAGACGCACATGAAGACGATCTGCTACACCGCAACCCACATTGCGACGCCGGCAGTTGCGCGGCCGAACAGTCGCCAGGCCGACCGCCAACTTTCCAAATCCAGGCCCAGGCCCACTTGTGAAGGTTGAGGATCTTGGCTCGACCACCATCGACAACATCGACGTGAAAGGCACGCGCCGCACGCTCACAATTCCCGCCCAAGTCCAACGGAACCGGTGCGCCGATCACCGTGGTCGACGAGTACTGGTACTCGGAGGATCTGCATGTGAATATGCTGCTGCGCGCACAACGATCCGCGCACCGGCGAGCAGACCATCGCGCTCTCCGACATCAAGCGTGAGGATCCGCCGCAGTCTTTCTTTGAGGTTCCCGCAGACTACAAGATCGTGGATATGACGCCGCCTGCCAGGCGCGCCGGTGGATCGCGGCAGAACGATGCCAGGCCCTCCTAACCGTTGATCCCGGAGGAAAGAGAGTTCTTCACCAGACCATGGCAGCGCGCCTTGCGTCTCGGCTTCATCGCCAAAGCCCTCGAGCCAGTGCACGTCCGGCTCGCGGCGAAACCAGGTCAACTGCCGCTTGGCGTAGTTGCGATGGCCTTGCTGCGCGGCTTTCACGGCTTCCTCGACGCTCAGAGACTCCCGCAACACGCGAAGTGCCTGCCGGTAGCCAAGCGAGTCGAGCGCCTTCACCGGGCCGATAGCGATCGAGCAGGCTGCGCGTTTCTTCCACCAGGCCGGCGGCGAACATGGCGGCGGCGCGGCGATTGAGGCGGTCGTAGAGCTGTTGCCGCGGCGGATTGAGGCCGATGCGCAGCAGGCGGAAGCCGGTGAGCGGATCGCGGGCCATCACCTCCGACAGCGGCTTGCGCGCCGCCAGGCAGACCTCGATGGCGCGAATCAGTTTGGATGTGTCGTTGGCATGGATGCGCGCGGCCGACGCCGGGTCGAGCCGTGTGAGCAAGCGATGCAGCCAGGCGTCTCCGTGGCCGCGGCGGCTGCGCTTCAACCGCTCGCGCAGATCTTCCTGGCGCGAAGGCCCGGCAAACAGGCCGTCGGTGAGCGCGCGCAGGTAAAGGCCGGTTCCGCCGGTGACGATGGGCAAGTGGCCCCGGCCGGCAATCTCGCGCAACGCCGCTCGCGCTTGCCTGCTGTACTCGCCCGCAGTAAATGGCTGGTCGGGGTCGGCGACGTCGATCAGGTGATGCGGCAGGCGCGCGCGTTCTTCCGCGGTGGGTTTGGCCGTGCCCAGGTCCATGCCGCGATAGACGGCCACCGAGTCGCAACTGACGATCTCGCCGCCGAAGTGCTCGCCCAGCGCCAGTGAGAGCGCCGTTTTGCCGCTGCCGGTGGGGCCGAGGAGGAGGATGACGAGAGGTTCGTCAGGGGCTAAAGCCCTCGCTGGTTTTAGGGGGTTTACGGCACGACTAAAGTCGTGCCCTGACACTTGTTGCGGCTCGGATTCAGCTTGTTGCGACTCGGGTTGAGATCGTTGCGGCTCGGATTGAACTTGTTGTGGCTCGGATTGAGTTTGTTGCGACTCGGGTTGAGATCGTTGAGGTTCGGATTGAGATCGTTGCGACTCGGGTTGAGATCGTTGAGGTTCGGATTGAGATCGTTGAGGTTCGGATTGAACTTGTTGCGACTCGGATTGAGATATTCCGCCGTCGATAGAACCCAAACCCTCGAGGACTCATGGACGCCACCAGCCGGGCGGAAAGATCCATTTGGGATTGGTGTGGAAGAGCGTCCAGACAACGATCGCCGCCGCCACCAGCAACACGCCGAAGACCTGGTTGCGCCGGTAGACGCGCGCCTGCTCGGCCCGCCGCGCCTCTTCGGCCTGCTGCTCTTGATGCGGCTTGATGCGGGTTTCAACCATGACGGATCTCGCTGAACGGCTGTTCCACCGGACCTCAGGCTTGCCACGCCTCAGTATAGGTGAACTGTCTTGGTTCGTATTCCGGCCTCGTGTTTGACTTCCCCACCCCGCATTGCCGACCATAACCTTTTGGGCATTGGCTAAGCCCATTGAGAAGGTGCGCTCTCATGAAAGTCCTGATCCTTGGTTCGGGGGGCCGCGAACACGCGCTGGCCTGGGCGGTAAAGCGCAGCGAGCGGGTCACAGAAGTGGTCTGCGCGCCCGGCAACGGCGGCATCGCTCAGGTTGCGCGCTGCGTTCCGGTGGACCTGAAAGACCTGGACGCCATGGTGCGGCTGGCCGAGGCTGAGCAGCCCGCGCTGACCATCGTCGGGCCGGAACTGCCGCTCTCGCTCGGCATCGTGGATGCGCTTCAGGAGCGCGGCCTGCGCGTCTTTGGCCCCACCCGCGCCGCGGCCATGCTTGAATCCAGCAAGGGCTTTGCGAAGCAGTTCATGCAGCGGCACAACATTCCCACCGGCAACTACGCGGTCTGCTCCAGCGCGGCCGAAGCTCGAGAAGGCCGTCGACTTCTTCCATCCGCCCATCGTGGTCAAGGCCGACGGCCTGGCTGCGGGCAAGGGCGTCATCATCTGCCCGTCGCGGCACTTCGCCGTTGAAGCCGCGCACGGGCTGTTCACGGGCGACGCTGCTGGGCGAGGCGGCAGCAGCAGGTGGTCATCGAGGAGTTCCTCGAAGGCGACGAGATCAGCTTCCTCTGCCTGAGCGACGGCAAGCATGTGGCGCCGCTGGTTCCCGCCCAGGACCACAAGCGCATCGGCGAGGGCGACACCGGCCCCAACACCGGCGGCATGGGCGTCTACTCGACCGACGAGATGCTGGACGCCGGCGATGACGGAGTGGATTCTGCGCCACATTGCCGAGCCCACCATCCGCGGCATGGCCGAAGAAGGGCACGCCCTTTGCCGGCGTGCTTTATTGCGGGCTGATGATGACCGCGCGCGGTCCCCAGGTGCTGGAATTCAACGCCCGCTTCGGCGATCCGGAGACCCAGGCCATGCTGATGCGGCTGGACAGCGACCTGGTGGACGCGCTCGAAGCCTGCGTCGACGGCCGCCTTGACGAGACCGAGTTGCGCTGGAGCCGCGGCGCCTCAGCCTGCGTGGTGGCCAGTTCCGCCGGCTATCCGGGCAGCTACAAGACCGGCATTCCGATCAGCGGCCTCGGCGCCGCCGCACAGGTTCCGGGCGTCCAGATCTTCCACTCCGGCACGGCGCAGATGGGCGGACAGCTGGTCACCGCCGGCGGCCGCGTGCTGGGCGTGACCGCCGCCGGCGAATCGCTTGAGCAGGCACTGGCCCGCGCCTACCAGGCCATGGCAGAGATTCAATTTGAAGGAATGTACTATCGGCGCGACATCGGCCATCGCGCGCTGAAGTCTTAAGTCGGACCCCTCGATACTCTCGTCTAAACTCTCATTGGAGGAGAAGCCATGAGCGTTGGAATCACATTGCAGGAACTGCTGGCCTGGAGCCGGGAGTCATCCAACTTCTGGAAGGCCCATCTCGCCGCCAACCCGCATCTGCTCGAGCTGCCCTGCGACATTGGCGGCACCGCGAATGTGCAGGAGTTTGTTCGCCACATCTGGGGCGTGGAGCTGCGCTGGAGCCAGCGGCTCGCCGGCCTGCCCGTGACAGACAGGGAGGATCTTCCCCCGGGGCCGCTGGATGCGCTCTTCGATCTGCACAGCCAGGCCGGTGGAGATCTTTCGCGGCTTGCTGGCCGCGCCCGACGAAAGCTGGGAGCAGCCTTACATCCTCGACGTGGACTGGTTGCCGCCGGAGGCGCGAAGGTGTCCCGCCGCAAGGTTGCGGTTCACGCGCTCTTCCACAGCCAGCGCCACTGGGCACAACTGGCAACGCTGGTCCGGCGGCAGGGTTCCCCTCAGGATTCAAGGGTGACCTGCTCTTCAGCCCGGCGCTGCCGCTAATCGGTGGCAGCCGGCGCTTCGACGGCCTTGCCCTGCTTTTGAAAGCAGGAGCGGCACAGCACAGGTCTGCCCTGGGTGGGCTTGAAGGGAACAGTGGTTTCGGCCCCGCATTCCGAGCACGTGGTCCGGGTCTCGGGGCGAACCCTTTGACTGCCGCGAACGCGCTTCGCCTTGCACTGTTTGCAGCGCTTGGGGTCGTTTTTGAATTGTTTGTCGTGGAAGAAAACCTGTTCGCCGGCCGTAAAAACGAACTCGGCGCCGCAGTCGATGCACTTCAGAACTCGATCGGTGAATTCCATGGCCGGCTTCCCTGAAGCAGGGACGTTCACCGAAATCGGCCATGATCTATGGACTTGCCGGTCCCGTTTCCCTGGTCTCCGTTCGTGTTGCAACAACAAGGGCCCGGGCCGCACCAAAGGAGAGCGGCAATTGAACTGTCTACCGGCGGATACCGAGTAGAACCTGAAGCTCAATCACGCCCGATGCGTGGCGAGTAATGTAAAACGTTTTATTTGAAAGCCGCGACCGGCCGCCCCGAGCCTTGCTGGTCTTGTCGGTAACTCCCGCTTGTTTTCCGCGTGAATTATCGGGGCGGCGCGTGTCTCGACTGGTTGAAAATTAGTCCTGCTCTTTGCGAGCCTTCTTGCGATTCCGCTTGCGCGCCAAAGCTGCCTTGACGCGGCGCTTCTCACCGGGCTTCAGGTAGTAGGAGTGACGCTTCACTTCCTTGATGATGTCCTCCTGCTGTACCTTCCGCTTAAACCGGCGCAGCGCATTTTCGAGCGGCTCGCCTTCCTGAATGCGAACCTCTGCCAAAAAATCCCACCTCCAAACCTGCCAAGGGGCTCTTCCAGATACTCGAAATAGGGGATTTATGGTATGGGTTTGCTTGCTTTCCCGCGATATATCCACCGGATATTTCTCCCTGACCGGCAAAACTCTCCCAAATTCATCCCGGCTGGCGCGGGAGGCCTCTCTTTTACACTTGATTTGGCGGTTCCCGCGCCCCGGGAGGTTGCACCACCGTGATTCGAAGCTACCAGGGCCGTCGGCCCCAGTTTCCCCCCAGTTGCTACATCGATCTCTCCGCCCAGCTCATCGGCGACGTCACCCTCGGCGAGCAGTCGTCGGTGTGGATGAACGCCGTTCTCCGCGGCGACGTAAACTCCATCCGTGTCGGCGCATGCTCAAACGTTCAGGACTGCGCCGTACTCCATGGCCAGCGGAACCTCTATCCGGTCATGGTCGGCGACTGGGTCACCATCGGCCACAACGCCACCGTCCACGGCTGCACGGTTGAAGACATGGTGGTCATCGGCATGGGTGCAACCATCCTGAACAATGCCCGCATCGGCGAAGGCTGCATTATCGCCGCCGGTTCGGTCGTTCCGGAGCACACAGTCGTCCCGCCGCGCACGCTCTGGGCTGGAGTGCCTGCCAAGATGCGCCGCGAACTTACCGACAAGGACCGCGCTCTCATCCGCGAATACGCCAAGAACTATCTGGATTACGTCGAGATCTACCTCTCCGAAGGCGTCAATTCCGATGGCATCAACGAGCCGTTAAGAACTCTGGATGCCCAATAGTCTTTGTCAACGAGACGCAGTTCGCGAATGAAGTCTTGTTCATCGAAGTCCATCGGCCGCATCCTGTAGCATCAAAGAGTCCAGTGAGAAGCCTACAAACAAACTCTCTTTTCCGCGCCTATCCCATCGCCCTTGCGTTACTTCTGGCTCTGGCCGCTTGCAACTGCGCCCGTGCGCAAGCGGACTTGCCCGACGCCCCTCAGCCCCGGCCTGACGTCACTCTCCGCAGCACTCCCCGCAACCTGTTGCACGATCAGGCCGCTATTTGGACGAGCCCGATCCACGCCGTTCCGGGCGACGTGAAGTTGCTGCTTCCGCTTGCTGTGGCTACCGGCGCAGCCATCGCCACCGACTAGCGCGCCATGAACAACGTGGTCTCGAAAGACCCCAACTTCAACCAGAAGAACATCGACGCATCGAATGCGATGATTGGCGGCTTTATCGCCGCGCCCGTCGCCTTTTATGGGTTCGGGCACTTCAAGCAGAGCCCGCGTGCCCGCGAGGCCGGCATCCTCAGCGGGGAAGCGATGATCGACAGTGTGGTTGTCGAGCAGGGAATGAAACTGATCTTCTGGCGGGAACGGCCGGGAGTCGATAACTCGAAGGGCCATTTCTTTGAGTCGAGCGCGGGCATCGACTCGTCGTTTCCGTCGTCTCACTGCGTCGTCGCATGGTCTGCCGCCGCCGTGCTTGCAGGGGAATACCCATCGCGCTGGAGCCAGTTGTTTATTTATTCCGCCGCCACCGGCGTAGGCCTCACCCGCGTCATGGGCCAGCAGCACTTCCCCTCGGACGTGCTGGTCGGCAGCGCCGCCGGCTGGCTCGTTGGCCGCTACGTCTTCCACGCCCATCAGAAACGCGCCCCGGTAGATGATGACGATTATTGACGGGCAGAGTCGTGGCGCAATCGCCAGGTTTTTTCTGTTCCCTATTCCCTGTTCCCTGCTTTTTTCACACCGGCGGCGGATTCCGCTCTGAAAAGAACTTCCGCTGATGCCAATAGGGGTAGACGGCAGGCTGCTCGCTGGCCTTATCCAGCGCTGCCACTTGGGTTCGCGGTCAGATTCCATCCCGCCGCGCCCAGGTTCTGCCGCAGTTGCTCTTCGTTCCGCGCGCCCACAATCACCGACGAAACCGTCGGCCGCTGCAGCAGCCAGTTCAGCGCTACCTGCGGAATGGTCTTCCCGGTCTCAGTTGCCATCTTGTCCAGCGCGTCAATCACTGTGTAAAGATATTCGTCTGCCATCTGCGGTCCAAACTCCGTGGTCTTATGCAGCCGGCTCACATCGGGCATAGGATGATCGCGGCGAATCTTTCCTGTGAGACGGCCCCAGCCCAGCGGACTCCACACCAGCGTGCCGACCTTCTGGTCCAGGGCGAGCGGCATCAACTCCCACTCGTACTCGCGGCCGATCAGCGAGTAGTACGCCTGGTGGGCGACAAAGCGCGTCCACCCGTAGCGATCAGCGACGGCCAGCGACTTCATCAGGTGCCAGCCGGAGAAATTCGAACATGCGATGTAGCGCACCTTGCCTTCGCGGACAAATTTGTTCAGCGTGTCCTGCACCTCTTCGATCGGCGTGAGCGCGTCGAAGCCGTGCAAGTGATAGATGTCGATGTGGTCCGTGCCCAGGCGACGCAGGCTGGCCTCAAGCGCGCGCCGCAGATGGTAGCGCGAAGACCCCAGATCGTTCACCCCAGTGCCGGTCGGAAAGCCCGACTTGGTGGAGACCAGCACCTGATTCCGCTTCGCCCCCAGCGCCTTTCCCAGCACCTCTTCCGAACGCCCTTCCGCGTATCCATCCGCTGTGTCGAACAAGTTCACGCCGGCCTCGATGCAAATATCGATCAGTCGCCGCGCCTCGTCCACTTCGGTGGTACCCATTGCTTCGAAGAACCCCGTGGTGCCGCCAAACGTGGCAGTCCCATACGCCAGCGCAGACACTTTGAGGCCGGAGCCTCCCAAAAGACGGTATTCCATGGCTGCTTGGATGCGGCGCGCTTCGGGAGGATGCAGATCCGCGAGCACACTTGCGTTTCAATTTTATTGTAGCTACAATTAACTGTGTTTGTTTGGGATGAGGCAAAGCGGAAGTCCAACCTGGAGAAGCACGGGCTCGACTTCAAAGACGCCTATCTTGTCTACGAAAACCCGGACAAGTGCACCTACGAAGCCGGGTACAAGGGCGAGCGCCGGTTGATGGTCTTGCCACGGCGGTTGTTCGCGGAAGGCTGCTGACGCTGATTTACACCGAACGCGGCGGCGATGTCCGAGTGATCTCATTCCGGCCCGCTTCACGAGAGGAGCGCGAACAGTATGAACAAGACAAAAACTGAAACTGACTGGAAGCGCGTTCTGGCCTACAAAGAAGGCGACCGCATCCCCTACGAGCCAGGGGATGGCCCCTACGACCCCAACGACGCCGAAGCTGCGCGCGCCTGGTTCGCTAAGGCCGACCTGATCCGCAAAGGCAAGGTGGTGCGCAGAGGGAAGCGCGGCCCGCAAAAAGCACCGACGAAAAAGTTGGTGTCGCTGCGGCTATCTGCAGAAGTGGTCGATCATTTCAAATCCACCGGGCGCGGCTGGCAGACGCGGATCGATAGCACGTTGTTGGAGTCGATCAAGAAGAGGGCGTAAGCTGAAGACGAAATGGAAAAGTTGAAGATACCGAAGTTTGAAAATGAGACTGACGAAGCCAACAGGGCGTATGAGCACCGCGTGGAGTTGGCGGCGGAGTTCATGAATCGACACAGCCAAGACACGGAGAAGCGAGGCTTGCGCCTTGAGGCTGCGGTAGCTGAAGCTCGTGAGACGAAGGAACTGGTGATAGCGCCGGAAGAACTCGACGGGCACAGTATCGTGTCGGTTCTGAGGGATAAACTCGCGCGCCAGTGACGGAATTACGCATTTCCGAGGCCCGCTTTCCTTCGCCCATTTAAACTAGATAGGTCATGACCACACTGAAAGCCGTGCGCGGCACCCGCGATCTGTTGCCGCCGGAGACGGCGCTCTGGAACCGCATCGAAGCTACTGCGCGCGCCGTTTTTGCCCGCTACAACTTCGGCGAGATTCGCACCCCGGTCTTCGAAGACACGGCCCTCTTTGCCCGCGGCGTGGGCGAAGAGACCGACATCGTCTCAAAGGAAATGTATACATGGGAGGATCGCGCCCGCGCGCAGTCGGAAAAGACGCAGTCCCTCACCCTGCGGCCTGAAAACACCGCCGGCGTGGTCCGCGCTTACATCGAGCACCAGTTGGGCGAGACGGGCCAGTTGCAGAAGCTCTATTACATCGGTCCGCAGTTCCGGCGCGAGCGCCCGCAGAAGGGCCGCTACCGGCAGTTCTCGCAGATTGGCGCGGAGGTGCATCGGGCCGCCTTCGGCGGGCAGCGAAAGCCCGCTGCGCGACGCCGAAGTTCTGGAAATGCTGGCCACGCTGCTCGACGAGCTCGGGCATAACGGGCTGGACGCTGGAACTGAATTCGGTGGGGTCGGCCGCGGACCGCGACGCGTTACAACGACGTTACTGCGACCGCGCTCGTCCCCGTTGTCGGCCAGATGTGTGCGGATTGCCAGCGCCGCGCCGTCACCAATCCGCTGCGCGTGCTGGACTGCAAGGTTCCCGCCGACCAGCCGATCATCGACGACGCTGCCGGTGATCGCCGACTCGCTCGACGATGCCTCGAAGGCGCACTTCGCCGCGGTGCTCGCGGCGCTGGACGCAGCCGGCGTGCCCTACACGCGCAATCACCGTCTGGTGCGCGGCCTCGACTACTACACCCGCACCACCTTCGAATTCACGCATGGCGGCCTGGGCGCGCAGAATGCCCTGCTCGGCGGCGGCCGCTACGACGGGCTGAGCGAGGCCATCGGCGGACCCAAGGCGCCGGGCATCGGCTTTGCCATGGGCGAGGACCGGCTGGTGCTTACGCTGCAGGCGCTTGAATCGGCCGCCGACGCTGAAGGCCGACGCATACATCGCGCCGCTGGGCGAGAACCTGAATGCCGCCGCGCTTGGTCCTGGCCCGCGAACTGCGCCACCAGGGGCTGTGGATCGAGCTTGGGCGAGGGCAGTTTTCGGCTGAAGAAGTCGTTTGAGGCCGCCGACAAGACCGCCCGCGCCATCGTCATCCTGGGCGAGGATGAGCTTCAATCCGGTATCCTGACAGTGAAGAACTTCTCCACCGGCATACAGACCAAGGTTCCTCGCGCGGAGCTGGCTGTCTTCCTTTCAAAACCCGCAGGCGAATAAAGGACACAGGTAGTGCTCGATTTCTTAGGCAATCTCGAACGGACGCATCTTTGCGGCGAATTGCGCGCCGCCCACGCCGGGCAGCAAGTGGTTCTGATGGGCTGGGTCAACCGCCGCCGCGACCACGGCAACCTCATCTTTCTCGATCTGCGCGACCGCTCCGGCATTGCCCAGATCGTGCTGGACAAGGAACTGACTCCCGACGGCCACGCCAAGGGCGAGCAGGTGCGGCCGGAGTACGTGGTCGCCGCCGTGGGCAAGGTGAGCCTGCGCGACCCGGACGCCATCAATCCCAAGATGCCGACCGGCGAAATCGAGATTGAGGCCACCGAGCTGCTGGTGCTGAACGACACGCGCCTGGCGCCGTTTTCGCCTTCTGAAGAGGCCATCCAGAACGAGGAAGTCCGCCTCAAATACCGCTACATCGACCTGCGCCGCGCCAGAGATGCAGCGCAATTTCTGGCTGCGCCATGAGATTACGCTGGCCATCCGCGAGAGCCTCAGCAAGCAGGGATTTCTGGAGATCGAGACGCCGATCCTGACCAAGATCCACCCCCGAGGGCGCGCGCGATTTTCTGGTGCCCAGCCGCGTGCATCCCGGCGAGTTTTATGCGCTGCCGCAGTCGCCGCAGATCTTCAAGCAGATTCTCATGATCTCCGGCTTCGACCGCTATTTCCAGATTGCCCGCTGCTTCCGCGACGAGGACCTGCGCGCCGACCGCCAGCTTGAGTTTACGCAGGTCGATCTGGAGATGAGCTTCCCGCGCCAGGAGACGGTGTTCGCGGTGGTGGAGCAGTTTCTGGCGGCGGCGCTTTGCCGCTGCCGGCGTCACGCTGCCCACGCCATTTCCGCGGATCACCTACGACGATTCAATGCGCCAGCTTCGGCACGCGACAAGCCCGACCTGCGCCTGCCCGGCTTGACCGATGTGCGCCCGGCATTTACGGACGAGGCTCTCGCCACGCTGCAGATCGATCCGGCGCTGCCCGTGGTGGCGCTGCGCATTCCCAAGGTGGGCGAGCTGAGCCGCAAGGAGCGCGAAGACAATCATCCGCTCTTCGACCAGAAGAAGGGCGCCAAATTCATCGACGACTTCAAGCGGCTGGCCAAGAGCTTTCCTGAGGCCGCCGCCAAGGTGCGCGAGCTGGCAGGCGCGGCCGATGCCGACTTCGTCGATCATCGTGGCCGGCGACCCGGCGCACCACATCAAGGCCAGCGACACCAAGTTTGAAGGCCGCCTCAGCGAGCGCGAGATCAACGTCTACTCGGCTGCGGGCAACTTCCGCACCGAGCTGGCGAAGAAATACGCCGACCGGCACGGAGCCTTCGGCGTGACTGAGCAAGACAGTGCGCGACGCCGATGCGCAAAGCGCGGCAAGGCAGTCGATGGCGCGGCCGGCCTTCCATCCCATCTGGATCGTCGACTTCCCGATGTTCGAGTACGACCTCGGCAACGGCGAAGTGGATGCCGGCGCACCATCCCTTCACCGCGCCCTACGAAGCCGACATGGCCAACCTGGTGAGCGATCCGGCCAGCGTGCGCGCCAACTGCTACGACCTGGCGATGAACGGACTGGAGCTCGGTTCCGGCTCGATTCGTATTCACCGCAAGGATGTGCAGCAGCAGATCTTCCAGTCGCTGGGGATCTCCGACTGAGGAGGCGCAGCGCGCGCTTCGGCTTCTTCCTCGACGCGCTGGAGTACGGCACGCCGCCGCATGGCGGCATCGCGCTGGGCCTGGACCGCATCGTGATGCTGCTGGCCGGCGCGCCCAGCCTGCGCGAAGTGATCGCGTTCCCGAAGACGGCCAAGGCAATCGACCTGATGGCCGATGCGCCGACGACGGTCACCGAGCAGCAGTTGAAGGAACTGCATATCCGGGTGGCGCTGAAGAGCTAGGTCTCTCTCAAGGATTGAGATTATTAACTTGAGAGCAGTCTTGTCCTCATTATTAGACAATGACAACAGCCTGCATTTGCTTGCAAGCAAGAAGCGCTATGCAGGTAGCGTCCCCGACTTGGCGAAGAACTGCGGCTTGTAAACGAAGAAGAAATAAACGATTGATCCAAACCACGCCGTAAAGAAAAAAACGATGAACCAAAGAGCCTTGCTTCCAAAGGATGAGTCGTCGCGAGCGAAAAGGTAAATCCACATACCAACCCAGGTCGTAAGAATGCAACCATTGAAATCAAGCCTGTGATCACAAGAGCAATTTCGAATAGCAGCCTATACCAAGGGAATTGGCTTAGATTCTCAATCCAAAGATAAGCCCAAATAGACGCAGGGACGATCAACGTCCACCATGCGGCAAGGCGAAAAGCATGAAAGAACCTGCGATCATAAAACACACTTCCAGACTTGCTCACTGCTTTTACCGATCCAGCTCTTTAAACAGCTCGCTCAGCACCACGCGAATCGGCGTCCCCGGCACGGTAAGCTCGTCGTTCTGGACTAAGTGAAGACCGGAGGCATCCGCCGTCCAGGTCCGGCGCGTTTCCGGGTCGAGGACCCAGATATTCTCCACGCCAAAAGCAAGATAATCGTCAACGCGGTCCTGAAAGCGGCTCAGCCGGTCTTCCGGCGAGAGAATCTCGATGGCGATCAGCGGCGGGTGAGTGATAATCCGCTCTCTAGGCGCATCTGCACGCAGAACGGAGACATCCGGCACGCGGAAACGCGACCGGCTCACCTGCGTCCGTACGTCCGTTACCGTCCGAACGCCCCATGCTTCGCGGTTATTCGTGAACAGAGCCCCGAGCAGAAGTTGCAGCAGGCCATGATCATATTCGCCCAAATTCCGTTCCTCGATGCGTCCATCCACGTAGTCGCAGTCAGGCCGGTAACTGGTGCGGAGATATTCCTCGACCGTCACATAAGGCTCGTCAATGGGCAGCGTGGCCATAACAACAGTATGCACCTGAACGGATGGGAATCCAACCGTGTTCAGATTTGGAATCGCTCCTCAGTGGATTGGGATCGCTACAGCCCGCTCTACTCGGTATCCGAATCCGCCGCGCCTTCCTCTTCGCCTTCAACGGAGATGCGGAGCGAACGCAGAAAGTGCAGATCGTTCGGGGTGAACGACCCTGCAGGCGCGCCTTCTTCGGAGCCTTCTGCAGCCTCGGCATCCTTGGCGGTAACCTCATTCAGGCCGATCGTGGCCTCGAGCATGAGCAGCACGTCGAAGCCGTGCTTGCGGATATCCTGCACCACCCCGGCGATCTGCTCGCTCTCGATAACCGACTCATGGATGGCCTCGCCCAGTTGCTGAATGAGTTCGCGCAGACGGGATGTCACGGGTACCTCCAGGAGCGGCGGCCGGCGCGAGCATGAAAAGCGCGGGTTGCGGCGTGAGATTTCTCTACCTTACTGCCATATCCGTTCAGGCGCAAACGGAAAGCGGCACATTGCGAGAAGCATCTCACCCCGGGTCGCTGCTACCATCATAAACGGAATGAGACCACAGATCATTGGCCGCATCCTCGGCACCGGACTGCGCGTCGCCGGGAAGATGGCCGGCGAACGGCTGGCAGCCGCAGCTCAGCCCACTGCCGCCAAAAACACCCAGTCTCGGCCTCAATCCCAAGCCCCGTTTCAGGCCCAAACGGTTGCGGGCGCCGTCGATCGGGTACAAGCGGCTGCACGAACCACTGCCAAGGCCGGCGGAAGCATCTCGCGCGGCGTCGGCGGCTTTTTGCGTCCATTCGGGCGGGTGGGCCGCATGTTGTGGCTTGAAGTTACGGGCGTATTCTTTCTCCTGCCCGTAATTGTGTTTACCCCCAATCTCTGGCGCATGAGAGCCAGTTGGGCTCACGGCCCCGATCACCGGATGTTCCTGACCACTGCCATTGTCGTGACGGTCTTTCTTTATCTGGGGGTCAGCTCGTTCTGGCGGGCGCGGCGCAGGTAGACTGCCGCGTATGAGTTTGAAATTCAGCGCTGACGGACTCTGTTTACGCTGTTCCGGCCAGGCGACAACGCCCGCTCGCGATGCATGCTTCGGATGCCTCTTTTTGCAAGCTTCCGCCGATTCCTGCCTGCGGGCCATCCATTGCTTCGAGCCGAGAATCCCGGCCAGAAGTGCAGGCAGGTAGAGATCTGCCTCCAGCCGGGGAAAATGGATTCCAAAGCCCGACGGAGAGATTGTGATGGGTTCAAGTTCGGCGGGACGCGCGTCTGCCAGGCCCTCGGCGTCCTGCGGTGAAAAGGCTATTTCGATTCGGGAATTCAATTGGATGACGATCCGATGTGTGCGCCAGTCAAAATGCGCACTTACCGCTCTTGGAAGAGAGGCCTGTAACTTACGCGCTCTCCGGTTCGCCGCTTCCAGTTGCTGGTTCAGTTCCATGAATGCCCTCCAAAGCCAGGCGAAGTACCGCAAGGTTTTCAAGCAGGACGCTGCGGAGGCGGGTCAAGTCGCGAATGGAGAATCCGTAGTTCTCCGTGAGAACAACGGAGGCTGCCGGGCAATCGAGCTGAAAGACCGCCTCGTTCCCGCTCCCGATCACATGCACGTGCGCCGAACGATTTTCATTTGGATAGAGAACTACTCTCATGGCGCCAATCCTCAGAATGGCGGGAAGGAACTTGTCCAACCGCAAAACCGAGGCACCAGAGTGAACGCAGTGATTCAGCCGAGTCTTGAGATGAAAGAAATCCGCAAAGGGATGCCGGTCTAGGTTTGGGTCTGGGTAAAGCGCGATAGCGTCCAGATGGCAACACCGATCATCGCGAGCACAATGAGCAGGGGGCCCAGGTTGTCCCGACCGGCCCCATGCGCGAACCGGAGACCATCAACCCTCATCAAAACCAGTGTGTTCAGCGCTGTGGTCAACATCGGCCACCTCCACAGGCTGGGCGCATGACCCAGCCGACATATGTTGAGAAACACAATAATCCGCTGGAAGTTGCTTGGAAATTTCGAGTACTTTGGGAGATTATTTCTTCTTAAGCGCGGCAACCAAAACGCCGCGCAACTCATCCTGTTGCGGCGCGGAGAGTCCGGCCAGCGACAGAATGGAATATGCACCGGAATAGAACATCAGGACGATTACGCCTCTTCCTTCGCACCAATAGTCGTAGACATTCCACGAGCTTTTTGATGTGGTGCCCGCCGTGTTGTCGGTAGATATGGAGTCCGGTGTGATGTTCACCGTGAACTCCCCCTGCATGCGCGGATCTTTGCGGTAAAGATGGCGCAGGCGCATCGGAACCAGTATGCCCACAATCAGAATCCATACGCCGGAGAGGACGATGAATGGTCCAGCTGCCTGCACGGTGGCGGAAGTGTTGGCGCCGGGGCTTGAGGGCCCTGAGACGGTAGCTTGCGGCACAGGCTGCCGGGCGGAAGGTTCCGGTCGATGCTGGCTGAACTGGAGGAATTTGTAGAGCAGCAACAGGCAAAGCATGAGGAGAATCCAGAATGCGGCCGTCTTGCGGGAGGAGCGGGTCGACGCCTTCCGCTCCAGCTTCCAGGCACGCAAGAACTCTGCTTCACTCACCTTGTAGCTGAATTTCATTCTCGCCAGCCTACCACCGGCAAGCGTGCGAGGCAGTAACTCTTCCGGGTTATCTCCTACTCCACCAAAGCCTTAGGGCGACGGCATAGTTTAGCTGCACGAGGACAATCGCCGCGATGCTGACCCAGTTGCTGATCACGCACAGCGCCGCGCCCCCGGCGTAGAGCGACTGCGCAATCACGATCCGCTTGCAGATGCTGGCGCGTACCTCCTCCGGCGTATCGGCCTTGATGAGGCTGGCGCGCGAGGCATACTTCCAGCTCCAATAGAGCATGGCGCCGGGCACAAAGATGTTGAGCCAGTAAATGCCGAGGGCCGCGCGGTAAGTGATGAACTCGGCGAGCAGGCGCGTCGAGAGCGGCATCAGCGTAATGGCGAAGAGAAACCCGAGATGAATCCAGGTCAGGTCGCGCGTGCCTTCGCCAAGGTGGTTCAGTTGCGTCTGCTGCCCGGCCCAGAAGATGCCCAGCGTAAGAAAGCTCATCAGGTAAGCGATCCACTGCGGCCCCAGCGCGCCCAGCGCGATAGAGCAGTTCGCGCTCGCTATGCACCTGGGCCGCTGTTGGAATGTGCAGGTCGAGCACCAGCAGCGTCATGGCCACGGCGAAGATGCCGTCGCTCAACGCCGCCAGCCGGTCCAGGTTGCGGCCTTGAATGCGGTTGTACAAGGTGTGCATGCCGGCGCGGCTCCTTGTTGTCTCGTTCTTTGATTCTTCTTCGATCGCTAGTGCCGATCGGCCGGTGCCGCTTTGAACGATCGGAAGGCCACAACTCCGAGCAATGCAATCGCCAGAATCAGCGCGGTCCACAACAACGACGGATGTTTTTCAGTAAACGGACGCATGTCCGGCCGAGGTTGATAGGCCGGATTTACGGATTCAGTTCCCAACTGCGCTGTGGCCGGATTCTTCTCCAGAACGAACAGCGTGGAGTAATCGTACACTGGCGCCGCCAGTGCGGCGTCGCCATAGTAGAGCGTATAGGCATTGCCGGCCGTCGCATCGAAGCACAGATTGCGCTCCAGCATTTCCAGGCGAACCGACGCCATTGGGATTGGCGCGTCATCGTGGTTCTCGATCGTAATCGTCCACTTGGAAGGGCCGTCAAAGTACACTTGCGGTGCGCTGACGGTCAGTTGCTCTTCATTGATTTTGTGACCGTCCCGCTCGGTGTGGACGCGGAGAATATTGCCTGAGCCCGTGACGGGTTGAGGCGGCTCCGTTGCGTCATGGTTCGGCGCACGCGCAGACGGCAAAATGCTGATCTCCACATCGCGGCTGAAGCTGGATGAGGCTCTCGCCGGGCAAGAAAGAGGATGCGATCGACCGGAGTGTGCGCGGGAACACGTGAACTCGAAGATCGAGGTCGCGACCCTTCAACGCGGCTGCTTGTCGTCTCGGCAACCGTGACGTAGCGCGGTTGGCTCACTGGAGGACGCGTTACGGAAAGCCCTTTCACGCTTTCCGGGTCGATGGGCCCGGCAATCTGGAAATGCAAGAAACGGAAATTCGATTCCGGCAGGTGGAGAATCGTGCTGCGGCCCAGCCTTTGCCGGGTCAGATCGAAGATCGTGAATGAACCAAGCTTGGTGCGCGAGGCCGCGGTTTGTGTCTGGCTGCCGGAGACGGTGACCGTCGCCAAAAAGTCGCGCCCGGCCACGTCAAGCTGCAAATCACTGTAACTGCCGTCCGTCATCTCCGCGTCGAAAACTCGTTTGACTTCCGCTTTTGCCAAGATTGAGCAAGGATGCGTTCTCGTTCGCCGCGACGGTGGAAACGTCAGAATGCACGACGTAGGGCGTTTCCGTATCGCCCCGATAGAGCCGCAGGTCCGCAAGCCGGCTTGAGGCATGGGCAAAGACGCCCACGTCCACCACCAGACAGGTTTGGCCGACTGGTTTGCGCCGGCATGCACGATGGGCCGCTCAAGTGGAAGTAGCGAATCTCCGGCGCGGGAGCCGCCAGCAGGAACAGCGACAAGGCAGCGAGAATCTTCATGAATCCTGTTCCTTCTGGCCGCGCAGGTTGAGCCAGTCGCGCTGGTACACAAAGCTCACGCACGAGCAGCAGAACGCCCAGCCCGATGAAGCTCAGGACGCGCAGCCCTCGGCTGAGTTCGCTCATATCCACAAGAAACACCTTGGCGATGGTGGCGGCAATCAGAATCAGCGCCTGCCAGCGCAGGAAAGCGGAGCGCTTGAGAAAGCCGATCGTCAGAAGCGCGCCGCCAAAAAGCATGAAGAGGGCCGAGTAGGAGAACTCCGCGTACATCCAGTAGTCGCGTAGCACGATTGGCGTCTGCCGCGCCAGCGCAGTAGCCACCAGTAGCTGTGAATCTCCCAACTGAAAGCAATCAGGATGAGCGCGTTGACGGCCAGCACGGCGGCGGCGGCCAGGTTGAGGCCAGTGCATCACCGGGCTCGGTCTCCTGCTCATCGTGAGAGTTTCGCGCCAGCCATGCGATGAAGGCGCATACCGCGATGGCCACGCAGTAGGTTCCAAATCGCTCATTCAGGATGGGCCGGCTCGCCGCTGGCGGATTCATGATGAGCAGCGCGCCCAATCCAAGAAGCGTGCAGATCAGCGCAAAGGCCCTCAGGAGCATCGACTGCAGCGCGGCGCGAGAGCCACAGCAGCACCGCGCCCTCCACCAGCCAGCCGATCGTCATCCATCGGCCGTGCGTTTTGAGCGGAATGGCAATGGTGAGAAAGACGATGGCCGATGGTCAGGTGCAGGGCCGAGAGCGCTCGAACTGCCCGTATGCAAGAGTGCCGCGCCTCCGGAAGCCGCATCAGCAGCAGATAGAACGCGGCAAAAGCGACCGCGAGCCAAGGCCCGGCCCAATCGGCCGTCACGGGATCAAGCAGCGAGTAGAAGCCGAGAAAGCCCAGCAGCCGCATTGGCCACAGGCAGCACGAACGATGCCAGCGCATCCCAGCCCTGGAACGGCTCGCCCGGATCGAGCTCGATCTTGACCAGGCGCGGCGCAAGCGAAAAGGGAAGGAAGAAGCAGCAGAGAAAGAAGGCGGTTCGCAGAGCCTGTTCCTGCGAATAGAAAGAGGACCACCAGGCCGAAGACGAAGACCACTGTGCCCACGAACGACGACAAAGAGCAGTCGCGACCAGGGCCGGAGCGCCACCAGTACGAGCACCGCCAAGATCGAGAATCAGCAGATAAGTGAAGAGCGTGACCTCGTGATTGCCGCCCGTGGAAACAAGCAGCGGCGTGCTGAGGCCGCCGGCGATTGCGTAGAGCGCAAGCAACTCGGCATCCTGGATCCACGCCATGAAGCCGTTGAATGCGGTCACTGCGATCATGGCGGCAAAGGCAGCGCCGGCGGGCATCAGCCCATAGAGTTGGAAGGCCGCCCACAGCGAAAGATAGAGCGTGCCGCTTCCAATCGCCTTCAGGGAATAGGAGAAGATCGCGAATCCGCGCTTATGAAAGCGCTCGGACCAGCCGATGAGCGCCGCGCCTGCGAGCAATCCGATGAAGCACGCGGCCAAGCGGGCCGATCCAGTGATTGTCGAAGGCCAACTTGAGGAACCACGCCACGCCGATGAGCACCGCCAGGATGCCGATGCGATTGAACCACTGGGAGCCGATGCGGCTTTCAAGAGAGCGCGTATCTTCGGCCAGTTGCCGGCTCGAGGGTCGAGAACTGTGGTGCGACGGCGATCGGAGCCTGAGTCGGCGGAGCGGGAGGCATAGTGCAGGCTCGAGGCTGGACGGCGAGGCTTCGGCTTTCGCGGCGGCGGAGAAAATGGCGCCACCGGTGCAGGCGCAGCTTGAGCTGCCTTCCGGCGACGGCGGCTGGTCCGAAGCCGCCATCCGCTGAGCGAGATTCTCGAGCCTGCTCTTCCAGAGTAGCGGATGCGATGAACCAAATCGGCCATCTCTCCACGCAATTGGCTTGCGCGGGAGTTCGCCGTCACAATCGCGACAATCGGCAAGGCGATGAGCGCGACTAACACCAGCACGATTAGCATGACGATGGAATCCATATGTTTAGGTTGGGCGGAATTATAGCCCTGTCTGCCTCGCCGTGCTCTAAAAAGCGCCGAATGGTCCCGCTCACATGCGCGGCCTGTCGGGCTTGCGCGTCAGGTGCCACAGCGCCAGGCCCACCGCCAGCACGCCCAATCCATAGGCCAGCAGCGCGGTGTGTCCGGCATGAATCTTCCATCCCCGCCAGAAGGCCACACCAGCGGCCACCAGCATCAGGACTCCTCGAAAATGATTCACGCGCCCATCCTCACCGGCATTCTCTTCCTCGATTCTCCCGCCGCCGCGACCCATCTCATCCTACCGCGCCCGCAGCCGAGTTTGACCCCGCCGCCACCGCCTCCCTATCGTTGGAAGGGTAAAGATTGTTCGAAAGGAATATCCCGATGTCGACCCCCTCCGCGCCTGCTTCCGAAACCACCGTCGCCGCTCCGCTCAAGAAAACCGCTCTCAACGCCACGCACCGCGCCCTCAAGGCCAAAATGGTGGACTTCGGCGGCTGGGACATGCCGGTCGAGTATCCATGCCCCGGCGGCGGCCTGATTGCCGAGCACATGGCCGTGCGCACCGGCGTGGGCCTCTTCGACGTCAGCCACATGGGCGAGATCCAGTTTCGCGGCCCCGGCGCGCTGGCCGCCGTGCAGCACATCACCATGAACGACGCCTCGCGGCTCAAAGACGGCCAGGCGCACTACTCCGCGCTGCTCACGCCCGCAGGGCACATTCGTCGACGACATTCTCGTCCACCGCCTCGGCGAAAACGACTATCTGCTCGTGGTCAACGCCGGCACCAAGGACAAGGACTTCGCCTGGATTCGCCAGCAGGTGGGCGCGTTGGCCCGGCATCCACATCAGCGACTACTCGGCCTACTACTCGCAACTGGCGCTGCAAGGCCCGCGCGCGCTTGAGACGCTGCAGAAGCTGACCAAGGTCGATCTGGCCGCGATCAAGAACTACTGGTTCACTTGGGGCACGGTCGCCGGAATTCCCAACGTGCTCATCGCGCGCACCGGCTACTCCGGCGAAGACGGCTTCGAGGTCTACATCCCCGCCGACGAGCCCACCACCGTAAAGATGTGGGACGCGCTGCTCGATGCGGGCAGCGAGTTCGGCATTCGCCCCTGCGGTCTCGGCGCGCGCAACACCCTGCGCCTCGAAGCGGGCATGAGCCTCTACGGCCACGAAATCTCCGAAGAGATCAACGTCTTCGAAGCCGGCCTCGACCGCTGGCTCAAGCTCGACAAAGGCGAATTCATCGGCCGCGAAGCCTTGCTCGCCGTGCAAGCCGCCGGCGGCCCGAAGCGCAAGATCGTCGGCCTGGAAATGGTCGACCGCGGCATCGCCCGCGACGGGTACTCCGTAGTTCACGATCTCAATGGCGAGCAAATCGGCGTAGTCACCTCCGGCTCGCCCGCGCCGTTCCTCAAGACCAACATCGCCATGGCGCTGGTGCCCACAGCCGTTGCCGCTAGTCGGCGCCGACGTGCTGGTCGAGTGCCGCGCCAATCGCGTACGCGGCAAAGCAAGTCCCGATCCCGTTTTACAAGCGGCCGAAGAAGTAGTTCAATCCAGGTGAAGGTGGCTACCGCGTCTCCAGCTTCGATGCCCTCCCCGCTCAGCGGCTCGGTCCTGGTGCTGATTCAATTCGATGTGTGCGAAGAACTGCGGCTCGACAAGTTACAGCAGGCCGTGAACGCCCGCACCATGGAGAAACCCAAAACCAAACACTCGGTCCCTGCTTATGTCCGTTATCACGGCCGCCGGTGGTGGGGCCGCTGAACCACTTCTCCTGCCCGGCGGCGAGCAGCTCGAAGGCGAGATCAAGTACTACGACTACGGCGTGGTCAGCGTCATCTACAGCTCAGTTTTTCAGGCGACTGGCAGAGTTGGTCCACCTGGCCAGCCAATGGGTGTGGGACGTGGATTTCGCCGCGCGCGTGGAACCGATCGTGCGCCAACGCCTGGAGCACGCCTCAGCCGCGATGGTGAAGCCTTATTCGCGCTGGCTCAGCGAGGACTACTTCATCTTCCATGTGCGCGAGGACGGCCGGAGCGCCCACGGCAGCCGACCTGACCCGCGATCACGGCCTCGAAATTGCGCAGATCGTGCGCGGCGACCGGCTTCGCCTGTCGGCGGGCGAATGCTCGGAGGTGCTGCAGTCGCGCATTTCGTACTACGAGAACGACCTGGCCGTGATCGGCTGGAACGCCGCGTTTCTCTACGACAGCAACGCCGGCGCCGAGACCGCAATTCAACTCCTCGAATACGCCAACTCGCAGCTACTCGAGTTCCGCCACTACGACGAACTGCTCACAGGAATTCTGGACAACGTCTACCACTCGCTCGAGCGAAAGAAGGGAATGCTGGCGCGCTGGCGCATGGCCCGCCGCGCAACCCGCCTGCACGCTGTGCTGCTCGAAATTGGAGAGCTCACGGAGCGCGCCGACAACTCGATCAAATTTCTCAGCGACATGTTTGCCGCGCGGCTCTATCGTCTGGCCGCCGCCAGGGTTGGCGTTCCCGACTACAAAGACCTGGTCGCGCAGAAGATGAAAACCGCCGAAGATCTCTATCACGACATGGTCGATCAATTCAACCAGGCGCGGGGATTCTTCCTAGAAGTCGTCGTCGTATTGATTCTTCTGATCGAGCTTTTCTATCTCTTCCGCGGGAAGGTCGTTTAGAAATCACGATTCTTCTTGATTTGTGTACACATTTGTGCTTATAATAGGGCGTGCTCGATGACCCAAAAAGAACTCGAGTTCGAATGGGACGAGGCCAAGGCCAAGACCAATCTGGAGAAGCATGGCGTTTCGTTCCTGACGGCCGCCGCAATTTTTTCGAACGAGAGATTGGAGCGCATCGACGACCGCGAAGATTACGGCGAGGTTCGCTGGATCGCGCTGGGCCGGGTTGGCATCGAGGTCTTCCGCGTTGTCTTCACTTGGCGCAGCGAGAATTTGATCCGCATCGTCAGCGCCCAGAAAGCGAGTAAAGATGAGCAGGAAATCTACTATCGTGAAGCATTCTCTTAGCGAGATTCAGTCTATGCGCGAGCGCGGTCTCGACAAAACCTGTCCCGACGCTCCGTTCGCTGAATCCCTTGGCGAGGAGTTCTGGAAGTCCGCGCGCGTGGTTGTGCCGCCGGGAAAAACGTCGGTACATCTGCGCCTGGACAGCGACGTGGTCGAGTGGTTCAGATCGCGAGGCAAGGGCCACCTGACCCACATGAATGCCGTCTTACGAGCGTACGTAGAAACGCAAAAGCGTTGCGCCTGATAACTCCTATGCTGCTAGGTAGCTATTCCAGCCGCCGCACCCCTCACACTTGCATCACTTCCGCTTCTTTCCTCTGCGAAAGCTCTTCCATGCGCCGGATCTCTTCGTCGGTCATCTTCTGCACTTCTTCAAGCGAGCGCTTCTCCTCGTCCTCGCCGATCTTCTTCTCCTTGGCGAGTTTCTTGAGCGCGTCATTGCCGTCGCGGCGAACGTTACGCACCGCTGTCCGGTGTTCTTCGAGAACCTTGTTGATGTGCTTGCAGACATCGCGCCGCCGTTCCTCGGTCATGGGCGGAACGGGCACGCGGATGATCTTGCCGTCCGATTGCGGATTGAAGCCGAGATCGGAGGCTTGGATGGCCTTCTCAACTTCTTTCAAAATGGTCGGGTCCCAGGGCGCGATCACAATCAGTTGCGCCTCCGGCGCCGAAACCTGCGCAAGTTGGCTGATGGGTGTATGAGTGCCGTAGTAATCCACCTTGACCTGGTCGAGCATATGCACGCTGGCGCGGCCGGTGCGCGTCGAGGCCAGGCTGGCCTGGAAGGTGGCCACGGCCTGGTCCATTCTCCGCCTCAGGTCGGCGTTGAGTTCCTTGAGCGCCGGAATTCCGGCCATGATCGAGACTGCCATCGGTTTCGTCCTCCACACGGCGAACTGCCAACGGCTATTCTACAACCCGCGAGCCGTCGGGCAGGCGATTGCAACCAGCCTAAGCTACCGCAACCATCCCCGTCGCCGCTGCCTGCTCGTGCGCGTGATAGCTCGACCGCACCAGCGGCCCCGACTCCACATGCCGGAAGCCCATCGTGAGCGCTTCAGTCTTGAGGTCGGCAAACTCGCGCGGCGTGTAGAGCCGCGCCATGGGCAGATGATCGCGCGAGGGACGCAGATATTGGCCGATGGTCAGAATGTCGCAGCCCGCCGCCGCGAGGTCACGGAAGACTTCCATCAGTTCCGCCGTCTCCTCGCCGAGGCCCACCATCACTCCTGACTTCGTAATCCCTCCGGGCCTTAGCTCCTTGGCGTAGCGCAGCAACTCCAGCGAACGCTCGTAGCGCGCGCCGGAGCGAACCACTCGATACAACCGAGGCGCCGTCTCCGTATTGTGGTTCAGCACCTCAGGCTGCGCCTCAACCACAATCCCGATCGCTTCCCGGTTCCCCTGAAAATCGGGAATCAGCACTTCGACGCGGCATCCCGGTGCCTGGCGCCGAATCTCCTCGATCACCATCGCGAAAACCCGCGCCCCGCCCACCAGGTCGTCGTCGCGATTCACACTGGTAATCACGGCGTGCTCCAATCCCAGGGTTGCTACTGCTTCCGCCACGCGCCTTGGCTCGTCGAAATCGATTGGCTCCGGCCGGCCCTTGGGCACCGCACAGAATCCGCACCGCCGCGTGCACAGGTTGCCCAGCATCATGAAGGTCGCGGTCTTGTTGTGCCAGCACTCGCCGATGTTCGGGCAATGCGCGCTCTCGCACACCGTATTGAGCCCCAGCGACCGGGCCAGCCGCTTCAGGTCGTGGTAATTTTCGCCCGCCGGTGCGCGCGCCTTCAGCCACTCCGGTTTGGGCGCCGGGACCGTCCTGACAGGGGAAATCTGTACCAGTTCCATCACGCTCTTATTGTAACGGCAAGGTCGCGCCGTCTTTTTCGCCGGCCCTGGAATCTAAACGCGGCTGGCCCAATCCACCGGCAGCCCTAAACCTTTCCGGTCAGCGATGCGTCTCTCAATATGGCGCGCCGCCGGCCGGTTTCACTCTCCGGTCTTGGGCGTTTAGCGCAAACGTCAAACAGAAAAGGAGATAACCATGAGATCGGAACGCCCGTTGATCGCTTCCATCGTATTCCTGGCAAGTGGCCTGAGCCTGATCTTCGGTTATTGCACCGGCACCTCCAGCCTCAACGCCGCATACCCCCTGGCTGCCTCCGCGCTCCACCTCGACATCACCACAACCGGGCCGGCCGCGGTGGGCGGAATCGCCCTCATCGGCATCGGACTCCTGCTGCTCATCTGGGCGTTGCTGGGGGCAATTGTGGGCCAGATATCCCTTTTAGTCGGCGGTTCCAGAGACCCGGACAGGGTTGAGCCTCCGGAAAGAATTCTCGAGTAGATTCCCGCAACGAACACCTGTGTGCTGCTCAGCCAGCCGGCTACTTCCTCAGCTTGCTCCGCACCTCGGTCCGAACCATGTAGAGGAAGAAAACCCAGTTCAGCAGTCCCTGCACCAGCGAAGGCGCCTGGTGCTCACTGGAAAAGATCCACATGTTATAGACAGCCAGCAGAAGCACCGCGGCAAGAGCAAGCGCCCATGCCCAGCGGAACAGAAGCATCAACCCGCCGCTGGCGGCAAAAAACAGGACCGAAAACACCAGGAACAAGGGCGGGTAAACATGCCTGACCACGCCGACAACCAGAACTCCCGCCAACGCAGCAAGATAAAGGCCGATGGCCGCCAGTCCCGGCAACTGCAGCAAATGCCTGTGCCGATGCTCGCCAGCCTTTTCGTTGCTCGCGCCTGCCGTGCTGCTAACTTCCGTCATGGTCGATTCCGTCCTGTTTGTGTCGTTCCGTTTCAAGCCTACCCGGTTCAGTCTGTCACAGCGTGTGCAGGTACGCCAGCAAATCCTCAACCTGTGCATCGGTCAGTTGCGTCGCCGGCATCATCCCGCGTCCATGCAGAATTACATACGTCATGCGCTCATCGGTTGGCGGCGCGCCCGAGGGCATGGACTTCACCTTGGTCAATGCCTGCAATCCCGGCCCGTTCAGCCCCCGCGTGGTGTTTGGCTGGTGGCAGCGCGCGCACTTGGCTTGAAATACATCGGCGCCGCGGGCCTCCTGCGCCGTCCAATCGGATGCGGGCTTCGAAGGCGGCAACGACCGGCAGCCTGCGACACCGGCAAGCACAAACCCAGCGGCGCAGATCAAAAAAGCATAAGAGGCAGCAAGAGAATGAACACGCATTTGCTTACGATGATACAAGCCTTACTCCGCAGCCGCTATCGTCTCGGCGATCCTGTCAATCGCCTGGGCCTCGGCGTCGCTGTCGGGCCGGTGCCCGTTCACCAGAATCGAAAATGCCAGTGTCTTTCCGCTGGCCGCCGTCAGGTAGCCTGAGAGTGCGTTCACCTCGTTCAGCGTTCCTGTCTTCGCCCACAACTTCCCCTTCAGCGGCGAATTCTTGAAGCGCCCGGCCAGGGTGCCGTCCACGCCCGCCACCGGCAGCGTTTGGCGCCATCCTGCGCCCCACGGCTGCTGCGATGCGTAGGCCAGCAGCCTGGTAAAAGCGCGCGGTGCAATCCGGTCGTCGGGACTCATCCCCGAGCCGTCATAGAGGAAAAAATCGTTGTCGTCGACGCCCGCATTCACCAGGAACTGCCGCACCACTCGCGTTCCTTCTTCAAAGCTGCCCTCGGTGCCGAAGACCTTGCCCAGCAGCCTCAACAGCAACTCCGCATGCAGATTCTGGCTGATCTTGTTGGTCACCGTAATGTCCTCGGCCACCGGAACCGAAAAATGCATGGCCAGCACCTTGCGATCTTCCACCGGCGCCATCACGCGTGCCAGATCGGAGCGCGTCAGTTGCACAGGTTGCGCCCGTTCCTCGGCAAAGTCTCCCGTTCCGTTGCTCACCTTGTGCCGCGAAACCGCCGAGCCCGACACCAGTATTCCGCGCTTCCGCAACGCCTCTTTGAATGCCTCGGCCATATACACAGCCGGATCCTCGATCGACATGGTGACGTGCAGCCCATTGCTTCCAACCGTTCCCCAGGCGCGCACCATCATGGTTCCGGGCCGGCGTTCTAAGCCGGGATGCGCCGTCTCTCCTGTGGGAGCGGGAGTCATGGTGTTGTCCAGCGTGTAGTAGTCCACATCCGGCGTCCACTCGGCCACGGTAGCCCCAGGCGCCGACGCGTCGGCCTTGATGGCGAGCTTCGCCGAGTTGTCGTTGAAGGTGAGCGCGCTAACCGGCGCTCCGTAATCCCACTGCAAATCGTCCCAGCCCCAATCTGCGCCATAAGGCTCGTCGAGAAAGAAGCTGTCATCGCCCACCACGTCGCCGTCCACAGTGCGCACGCCGGATTGCTCCACCTGTTCGGCAAGCAGATCCAGCACGGCCGTCGCGCTGGGCGGCGGCGCAGGCGCACTCTCGCCCGGAGTTGCCGCGGTCGCGGTGGCGCTGGGCGGCGCTGGGGTCCCCGGCGGCTGGTAAGGATACTGCCGCGCACCAATCGTTGGATCGCCCACGCCGAGAATGATCATGTTGCCGTGCACCGCTCCGGCGGAGTCCACTTCGCCCCCGGCCACAATGCTCGTAGTCCACGAGAGCGTCTCCACCGGCAGCAGAGCGAAGGCCGCGGCCGTGGTGGTTAGCTTCACGTTAGAGGCCGGAATGAACAGCCGATCCTGATTCAGCCCGTATAGCTGTTGCCCGTCCAGCGTGCTCACACTAATCCCAAATTGCGCATGGCTCAGCTTTGGCTCGGCCAGAATCGCATCGATGCGATCGGCAAGCGGGCCTCTGACCTGCAGCGGTATGGGATCCCGCCCGCTGTGCCGCTGGCGCAGACCGTCTCTGTGCAACCAACCCGGCAGGAGCCGAAAGAATCCCAGCCAGTACAACCGCAAGAATCCGCCGCAAAATCTTCATGCCCGGAGTTTAGCAGGAGCCATGCACGCTGCGGCGCATCTCCTCGACGTAACATTGAATGGTGTGATTCGCCGAAATGCGTTGTTCGTCATTGCATGGCAATGTTTTCGCTTGAGGGAAATGGAACCGCTGGGAAAAATGATCGCATATAAGAGGAGTTTCGCTGCCTGGCGCCTTCGCACCCGCACCATATCGCTTGGCGCGCGCACGCTGGTCATGGGCATCGTCAACATTACGCCCGACTCCTTCAGCGACGGCGGTCTTTTCCTCGACCCGAAGCGAGCGATCGCGCACGCGCTCAACCTGCTCGACGAAGGTGCAGACCTGCTCGATCTCGGCGCCGAAAGCACCCGTCCCGGCTCGCGCGCAGGCAACGCGCCCGATTCACTTCAAGCCCCAACCGTCAGCGCCGAAGAAGAACAGGCCCGGCTCCTGCCGGTTCTTGAAGGAATTCTCAAAGCCCGCCCGGATGCAATTGTTTCTGTCGACACTTACAAAGCCGCAACTGCGCGCTCAGCGCTCCAGGCAGGCGCGGAAATTGTCAACGATGTAAGCGGCTTCTCGTGGGATGCAGAGATGGCTGCCGTTTGCGCAGAGTTTCGAGCCGGCATCGTGCTGATGCATACGCGCGGCCGCCCCGAGGAGTGGCGCACGCAGCCCCAACTTGCTCCGGATGCGCTTGCTCGCCACAGTGCGCGAGGGCCTTGCCGCGAGCCTTTCGCTCGCGGAAACAACTCGGAATCACGAAGGAAGCCATCGTCCTCGATCCCGGATATGGATTCGGCAAGCGCTTCGATGAGAACTACACCTTGCTCGCCCGCCAGGCCGAGTTGCTGGCGTTGGGCCGTCCGCTGCTGGCCGGCGTCAGCCGCAAATCCTTCCTCGGCCGCACGCTCGCGCCCCTTTACGATGACAAGGGCGTCTCAGTCGAAGCGCGCGAAACGGCAAGCCTGGCCGCGATGACCACCGCAATTCTCAACGGAGCCTCCATCGTCCGCGTCCATGCGGTCCGGCCCGCCGTCGAAGCCTCCCGCATCGCCGACGCAATTCTCGCCGCAGTCCGGGCGGAATAGGGATGCGGATCGGCAAACAATATAGAATGGCAGCTAGGACAATGCCGATCGAAAGCCATGCGGCAGGCCCCAACCACAAATGAAAACCCAATTTTCTTTCGGCAAAAGCGGCATTGAAGTTTCCATCCGGGACGACTATGACTGCCAGGTAATCCTAAGCCACAGCGCCGCTGCGCTCGCCGATGTTGAGATCGCGTTGGAAGCTGCACTCGATCGCCCCATCGGCTGTGAGCCGCTCACAGCACTCGCCGCCGGCAAACGAACCGCAGCCATCTCTGTCTGCGACATCACGCGCCCCGCGCCAAATGCGCTCACGCTGCCTCCGCTGCTCGCGCGCCTTCACGCCGCCGGAATTCCCGTCGACGGCGTCACCATCCTGATTGCCACCGGTCTGCATCGCGCCGCGACAAAAGAAGAGATTGAAATCATTGTCGGCCCCGAGATCGCCGCCAAATATCGCGTCGTCAGTCACGATGCGCGCGACTTGGCTGCGCACCGCTCGCTTGGCGCGACGCGCCGCGGAACGCCCGTCTACATTGACGAGCGCTTCATGGCCGCCGATCTGCACATCACGCTCGGCTTCATCGAGCAGCACCTGATGCTGGGCTTCTCCGGCGGCCGCAAACTCGTCGCTCCCGGCCTGGCCGCGCAGGAAACCATCAAGGTGATTCACTCGCCGCGCTTCATGCGCGAGCCGCTGGCGACCGAGGGCTCCATCGCCGGCAATCCGCTGCACGCCGAGCTGCTTGAGATTGCGCGCATGGCCCGCCACGACTTCATGCTCGACGTGACGCTGACGCAGGACCGGCAAATCTCAGGCGTCTTTGCGGGCGATCCGGTGAAAGGCCCACGCCGCCGGCGTCGAGTTTCTTGAGAACACTTCGCTCGAAACGCTTTCCGCGCTCGCCGATGCGGTCATCACCAGCGCTGCCGGCTATCCGCTCGACCTGACCTTCTACCAGACGGTCAAAGGCATCACCGCCGCGCAGCACATCGTCAAGCCCGGCGGCAGAATCCTCGTTCTCGGCGAGTGCGCTGAGGGCATGGGCTCGCCCGAGTTTGCTCAGCGGATGCGCACGCTGACGGGGTTTCAGAACTTTCTCGATGAGATTCGCGAGACCCCGGTCGAAGTGGACCAGTGGCAGTTGGAAAAGCTGGCGCTGGTGGGCGTGAAGAACGAGCTGTTCTTCTACACGCCTGGAGTCTCGAAAGACGCAACTCGGCTGCCTGGGCGCAGCGAACCTTCAACGATCTCGATCAAGCCGTTGCCGCCGTGCTGCGTGGCTTCCATCCGGACGCGCACGTTGTGCTGGTGCCCGACGGCCCCTACACCTACGCGCGCGCCGTGCCCGCCTTTGCATAAGCCCGTGCAGAGATTATCTGGAATCTGAGAAAACGGCGGCCCCGTCCTCGGCGCGTTTTTGTTTTTTGCGGCGAGGGTGGGATGGCACAAGCCTACGTTTCAGCAACCGGGGAATCCACACTAAATGCTGATGTCCGCCTTGTACCGCGGCCACAGCGGGCGCATCGAAGCGTGATCGACAGTCGGCTCTCCGTCGCACTCTACCTCGATCACCGTCGCCGGTTGATCGGGCGCCTTCAGCGGCAATCCCGTCAGCCGCAAAGCGAATTCATCCTGCGTGAACTCGACCTTCTGCCCGGTCTTGAGCAGCCGCGCCGACAAGCACCTTCGGCTTCAGCCCGCCGATCGCCACCACAACCTCGGGCTTGATAGAAGTCCAGCCACTCCGCCGCCGGCGTGTGCCCGGGCCAGAAGTGCTGATGCATATAAAGCGTGTTGCCGCGGCGCGTGTAGTTCGCATTCACATTGCCGCCGGCTTGCGTGCGCTCCGTGCCGTAGATCGCCTTGCCGTTGGTGTCCAGCCACTTGCCCACGGTCTCCAGGCAGACCGTAGTGTCCGGCGGAATCGATCCATCCGGCTCCGGCCCGATGTTCAGCAGATAATTCCCGCCGCCCTTCGCGCAGGTGGCCAGGTTGTCCACGATCAGTCTTCGGCGTCTTCCACGCATCGTCGCCGCGATTGAAGCCCCAACTATCGTTGAGCGTCATGCAGGTCTCCCAGGCGCGTCCCACTTCCGCGGCCTGGATGCGCTGTTCCGGCGTGGTGAAGTCGCCCGGCAGCCCGTTGCGATTGTTCACAATGATGTCCGGCTGCAGCTCGAAGACCATCTCGTTCATCCGCTCCGACTCCCACTGCTCCGCGGTCAGCGGCCACGAAACGTCGTACCAGAGCACATCGATCTTGCCGTAGTTGGTCAGCAGCTCGCGAATCAGCCCGTGCGTATATTCGACAAACCGCTTGCGCGCCGCTTCATCGGTCTTGCAGATGGCGCCGTCGGGATGGTGCCAGTCCATCAGCGAGTAGTAGAAGCCCACGCGCAGGCCCTCGGCCCGCGCCGCCTCCACGTACTCCCGCACCAGGTCGCGTCCCGGTCCCTGCTTCATGGCGTTGTAGTCGGTCAGCTTCGAGTCCCAGTGGCAGAAGCCCTCATGGTGCTTGGTGGTCATCACCATGTACTTCTGCCCGGCCTTCTTGGCCAGCCGCGCCCAGTCGCGGGCCGCGTTCGGCTTGGGATGGAAGTGCTTGGCCAGAATCTCGTACTGCGGAATCGGAACGCCTTCGACCTCCTTTGCCCACTCGTGCTGCCCAATCACGCTGTAGAGCCCCCAGTGGATGAACATGCCGAACTTGGCCTCATGCCACCACTTCATCCGCTCTTCGCGCGTGGCCGCCTGCTTCTGGTCGGTGGGTGAATTGCCCGCTTGCGGCGCAGGGCTCTGCGCGCCGCCCCACCCGTCCGCCAGGCCGAGCCCCTCGGCATTCGCCGCCGCCAGCGCCATCGCTCCGGCCGCACCAAACTGCTTCAGGAACGACCGTCTCGTGTTCTCATTCCAATCCATGATTCCTCCTTGGTTTTTACTCGCCGACGCGCTGGCGGCTTCATCTTACGTTAACGTTTACGAAAATCGGACAAGATGATGTCGAGCCAATATATCAGACAGAGCCCACCCATCGCTCGACGGCTGAAAACCTTGACCCCGCGCCCATCGCGAAAATAATTTGCTAATTCGCGGGCGGCCTTTGCGCATTGTCGACAACGACTGTGTTCACCGGCCCCGTGGCTGGTTCCAGCATCAGCCCGATCCCTTCCACCGCAGTCACAATCGAGCTGACAAGCGCCTCTTCCGTATTTGGATTGTTATTCGCGTATTCGTATTTAAAATCGTAAGTCTTCGTCAATCCGGTCCGGTCTACAACCGGGCGTTCGAGATACCGGCTCAAGCGGACGGCCAACAGCGAGATCGGCACGTTCTTCCCTGCAAGGCCATCCCCATTGATTCCGGTTCCCACATTGCTTCCAACCCAGGGGGGAGCGTGCGGGTTTCTCGAGGGGTGCAGCTTTGGCTTTCCAGGGGCCTTTTCCAGAACATAGATCGGCCCGGTCTTGAACTCGCGATGGAATTCCAAGTGGAACCGCGCGATCAAAAGCGATTGCAGCATCAGCCGCTGCTCCTCGCTGAGGGGCGAGGCCGGCGATGCACGATTGAGCCCGATCGACTGCGCAGAAGCGGGAGGTCTGGCCACAACGTCGAACAGGTCTTTATGGATCCAGGCCGGCCCGCCCACAATCTGAAATGGCTGCACATCAAACGCAAACCACATCAGTGCACCCAGCGTCAGGGACTCGGCCCGCACCTCGCCGCCCGGATTCGCAGAAATTTCCGCTCGATGCCTGAGACTCACATTCGAGTAGCTGACCGACGCGGCTTCAAACTCCGGGAGCCGGATGGTGGCCTCCGCAGCCTGAGACTGCGAATGAACCTGCGCCGCGCACAGCAGGAACAGCAGAATCGGCGAGGCAAGGCCGACATAGGCCGCGGCCGGCAGCAGGATTCTTTCGAAAGACCTCAGCAGGAGCAACGTACGCCCTGTCATGATTTCGACCGTCCCTTTCAGGACATTCCGGGGGGGTGTCTTATTATTGCCCGTCCGGGGCCGGATAGACAACAACTTCGCGCAGAGATGACTACGCCTTTCCGCAAGTGGTCCAATTATTGTTTTTCCGAGGCCAGGTACACAACCACGCCGCCAAGCAACGCGAGGGTTGCGGCAGCGGGAATCAGCACCAAGGGGCCCCAGCCGGTGAGCGCTGACGGCCACAGGGAATCGAGCCACTGGGAGTCGAGATGGAGCGCCGCCGTCTGCGGAAGTTGTTGCAGCCGGGTGAGCCATGCAAGCCCATGGCGGGCCTGCCACGCGACAAACACAACCGCCAGCATCGCGTTGACCGCAAGCGCGAAGATCTGTGCGCCTAGAATCGGTCTGCCGATCCGCTCGACCGCCGCGTTGCGCTGGCGCAGTTGCGCGCGCCACCACAGCACGCCCGGTGAACCAAGTTTCGCCGCGCTTGCGGCCTCTGAACGCGCTCTCTGAAAAGCCATGGCGACCAGCACCAGGTCGCCGCAACTCCGGCAGTGGCCCACATGCGCGCGCAGCTCCGGCGCACAGGCCTGTGGCCATTGGCCGCGCTCCACCAGTTCCTTCAGTTCCTTCTCACGCGGACAAGCCCTCAGTCTCATAGCTCCCTCCCGCGTTCTTCGTCCCCGAGCAGCCGCGCAATCTTGCGCCGCGCCCTGAAGAGCAGCAGCCTCACACTCGCACTCGCCAGGCCCGTCACTTCCGCAATCTCGCGATGCGAATAGCCTTCCGCATGAGCAAGCCAGAGCAGTTGCCTGTCCCTGGGCCGCAGCTGCGCCAAGGCCGGTCCAAGCATCATCTGCGTCTCGGCGTGCGCTGCATCGCCGCCTCGCGCAAAAGCGTTTTCAGGAATCTCTTCGATCGAGGCAGCGCGCGGACGCCGCCAGTGATCGCGCAACAGGTTGGTCGCAATCCGGAACAAATAACGCCGGCAGGCTACTTCGCCCTCGGCAAGATGCGATGGGGGCCGCGTTGCGCACAGAAAGCGCACGTAGCTCTCCTGCATCAGGTCCTCGGCCAGCGCCGGGTCGCCTGAAGTCCGCGCCAGGTAAGCCCACAGGGGTCGAGCTGAGCGTTCGTAGAAGCCGGCGAACGCCTGGTCATCCATCGGCGGCACGGCTGCCCGTGACGCGTCGAGTTCCGCTTCGCGGGCCAGCAGGTTCGGAATTGCGAATTCCCACGGCATCCGGGTCACACGCCTCTTGGCCAAAGCCGGATCCTCTCCGGCTCACTGCCTGTCCCGCGATTTGGCTTCGTTCGCTGCCGAGGCGCTGTCGGGAATCAGCCCCAGCCGCCCCGCCAACACCCACGTAATCCCTGCCGACAGGATAAATCCAATTCCGGGCATCAGCACCACCGTGCCGGTCACCAGCATGGGAATATTCATGTCAGGGCCAGCGTTGCGCAGGAAAAGCAATCCCACGCCGAGCAGCACCAGCACCACGCCGATTTGCAGCGGCCAAAGCACTCGCGAGACGGCGTTCGGCATTCGCTGCTCGGCCTCAAAGCCCACAGGAATTGGCGCTGCCTCAAGGAAGCGTCTGCCCGCCTCCGTGCCCATATAGGATGCAATCTCCTGGGTAGAGCTGAATTTTTCAATCAATCTCCCATGCACCTCGCTTTGCAGCTTGAAGATGCGCGACCATCGGCGGTTCTCCAGAAAAATGCGGGTGAGCCACAACAAGGCGCCAAGAAAGGATGCGAAAGCTGCGGCGCCGGCAATCGGCCCAAAGATATCCGCAAATCTCGAACTCTCGTCCGGCCTTCTGTCCATGTCCGGCCACACAGCGCGCTCCAGCGCCTCGTCGCGCCGCCCGCCCCTCGCTTCGAGATGCGTAAACAGGTAGTACTCGGGATTGCGCGCAATCTCCGGATGCTGCGTGAGGAACTGCCCCAGTTGCGGATTGTTCCGGTTCACATACTCCTGATCGGAGAGCAGCGTGGGGTCGCGGGCCACCACGGAAGTCAGCGTCGGGCTCGTGCGCAGCAGTTGCATCAGTTGCTCCTGCGTGGCGGCTAGTTCCTGGTCGCTCATGGGCGCGGCCGCCGCCGGTTGCGCCTTTCCCGCAGCTTCCGCCTGCGCGTTGACCGGGATCGCCCCCGGCCCCGCAATCAACACAACCGCCGCCGCAACGGCACAAAAAACCCAGCGCAGAATCCGGTTTCGCTTTTGCATTGTTCGCTCCCCTCACTCTCAAACGTGCTCGAAGAAGCATCAAGAGCCTCTTCTGCACATACAACGAATCAAGGGTGCGATCGGTTAACAATTGCGCCGAATTTCTGTGAACCCGGAGATGACTCGTTTATGATGGCTCGTTCCGGCGCTTCGATCCTGTCCGGTTCCAGAAGGCCGGCAGATCGGCCGGAGCAAGGAGCCAGTCATGCCGGCAGCCGATCGTTTTGGAAGTGTGGCGTTGCGTCCAGTTTGGATGGTACGAATCCTGGGATTCCTCATCTATGCTGCGGCCTTTTTCCTGCCCGCCTGCAGAGAGTCGGTAGCCAACGGAGTGCGCACTCCAGACACCTACAAGGGATGGTTCTGCGCCTTGATTACACTCACAAACTCTTTCAGCCTCAAGGTCTGGCATTCCAAGGACTTCCTGGCTGTCCTCAGCGGCTGGATCAATCCCCTCATCCTCATCTATCTCGTCCTGCTCATCTGGCCCAAGTTCGTGCGGCAACGCCGCATCGTCGCCGCGGCCATTGTTGCCTTCATGGCTGGCCACCTGGATCTACTTCGGGCTCGTGCCCCTGGTGCCGCTGATCGGCCACTTCCTGTGGATTGTTGGAACCCTGATGATTCTCTCCGGAGAGGTCTTTGCCCCTGAAAAGGCATTCGGCTCACCCCGGCCATAATCCGGCAATCACCGCACCGCAAGCGCGTACTCGGCGTCGGTCTTGGGTATGTCGTAGACTCCGTAATCGCAACTGAAAATAGTCCACGCTTCGCTGGGATTGGCTGCATCGGTCGTCGACGTCCAGTAATACTGGTTCTCCACGTAGTTCGTAAAGATCGGCGACCGGAAGAGCGTTTCGTCCGGGCTCACGTAAGTAGAGTCAAAGAAAG
>CAVPWH010000005.1:0-443959 GCA_963709415.1 uncultured Acidobacteriaceae bacterium
ATACGAGAGATGTTGCAGGAGATGGCCGATGTCTCATTCGATGATTGGTTCGAGTACACGATTGGACCACCCGCTATGGATATAACTGCAGCCCCTTACGGCGGCGCTCGCTATTCGGTCGAGACACGTATGGATGGAAGGTTTCGCTCGGTTTCATCTCGACGCAGGCGTTGGCGATGTGGTGATACAGCCTCTCGAAACTGCCGAGTGCCATGACTGGCTAGGGTTTGCAGGAATCGAGAAGCCACGTGTACGGATGATCTCTCGGGAACAGCAATTCGCCGAAAAGGTTCACGCTTAAACGCTTCCGCGAAGCTCACCGAATAGCCGGGTGAAGGATCTGGTGGATATGGCTCTTCTGATCGCAGACAACCAACTTGACCAGCAGAGGGTAATCAACGCATTGCATCTGACCTTTGATCGAAGGGGGACTCACGCTTTGCCAACAAGCTTGAGCGTACCGCCGCCGGATTGGCAAACGCCCTTCCGGGCGCTCGCTGAAGAATGTGGGCTGCAGACGGACATCGCTGCGGTCTTCGACAACGTGCGCGAGTTCCTCGAAAACGTTCTGGTAGGTGGCATGGAGCAGTGAGCCGGAGATGGCTAGCAGAAGTTCAGAATCGGTTTTATTCGAGCAGCGTGACGAGGAGAACCAGCGACTGCGGGAAGAGAATGCTAGGCTGCGCCGTGCTCTGGCCGCTCACGGCATCCCTGTTCCACAGTTCACACCAGACGATGCACGTCCGGTTCAAACGATTACGCCCGCGGCAGTGGAAAACAAGGAGGAACGCGCTCGCAAACGGATCGCGCTCTTCCGGAGCCTGTTTCGCGGGAGAGAAGATGTCTATGCACGGCGATGGGAGAATTCCGACGGCCGGTCTGGATACTCACCAGCGGCGCTGAAGGATTGGAAAGCCATCAATTCAAGCAGACCGGAGGATCGGAAGAAGGTCGATCGGAATACACGGAAATTCCTTCCGTTGAGCGACGTCGTTATTGAGAATCATCTCCTCGGAAAAGAGACTATTGGCATTTACCCTCTACTCCCGGACGAGACCTGTTGGTTTCTCGCCGTGGATTTCGATAAGAAAACATGGACCGACGACTCCCGCGCGTTTCTCGATACATGCCAGGAGTTGAACGTGCCAGCGGCCCTGGAACGCTCGCGCTCTGGAAATGGTGGCCATGTTTGGATCTTCTTTGAACATGCAATTCCGGCAAATACCGCACGCAAACTTGGATGCGCGGTTCTCACGCGGACTATGGAACGCCGGCATCAACTAGGCCTCGATTCCTATGACCGCTTCTTCCCGAACCAGGACACGATGCCCAAAGGCGGGTTCGGAAACCTGATTGCGCTTCCCTTGCAGTTTGCACCGCGCAAGTCGGACAACAGTGTCTTCATCGATGCCAGCCTCCGTCCGTATCCGGATCAGTGGGGGTTTCTTTCTACGATTCGACGGATGTCTACTACAGCCGCGGAAGAAGTCATCGCCGATGCCCAACGCAATGGCGATCTGATCGGGGTTCGCATCAGTATTGCCGATGACGAAGATGCACAAGATCCCTGGACATTGCCACCTTCACGAAGGCGGATGGAGCGGCCGATTGAGGGACCACTCCCTGAAACGGTGCAGATCGTCCGCGCGAATCTTCTTTACGTGGAAAAGCAGGGCCTGCCGCCGGCCATGTTGAATCGTCTGCTCAGGCTGGCGGCATTCCAGAACCCGGAGTTTTACAAGGCGCAGGCGATGCGGCTTCCGACATATGCCAAACCTCGCGTGATCGCGTGCGGCCAGGATTTTCCCCAGCACATTGCCGTACCGCGCGGGTGTCTGACGGAGGTAATGGCCCTTTTGCAGGCGCACAACATCCGGCCCGAAGTTCGGGACGAACGGTTCGCAGGCATACCTATCACAGTGGAATTCGATGGTCAGCTTCGGCCCGTCCAAGAGGAGGCTGTCGCAGGGATCAGCGTCCATGACGAGGGAATTCTCTGCGCCCCGACGGCGTTTGGGAAAACGGCCGTGGCGGCATGGCTGATCGCAAAGCGCAAGGTCAATACTTTGATTCTGGTTCATCGGCAACAACTACTCGATCAATGGCAAGAACGGCTGGCGATGTTCCTGAATATGCCCGCAGTCTCGATTGGGCATATCGGCGGCGGAAAGATGCACCGAACAGGGCGCATCGATGTCGGGGTCATTCAGAGCCTCTATCAGAAAGTAGCCGTAAAGGACTTTGTTGCTGAATACGGCCAAGTCATCGTCGATGAATGCCACCACTTATCTGCGTTTACGTTTGAGCAGGTGATGAAGCAGGTGAAAGCAAAATATGTCGTTGGTCTGACCGCTACTCCGACGAGAAAAGATGGACACCATCCTATTATCTATATGCAGTGTGGCCCTGTCCGGTTCAGCATGAGCGCCAAGGCAATGGCGGAAATGAACCCTTTCGAACATAGGGTGGTTCCCCGTCATACAGAATTCCGGATGCCACCCGATCTCACCGAAGCGACGATTCAGGATGTCTACGGTGCGCTGTCGAATGATGCGTTGCGCAATGCAATGATCGCCGATGACATCGTACATGCCATCGAGTCAGGACGTTCGCCTCTGCTCCTGACTGGCAGGACGGAGCATCTACAGTATTTCGCAACAAGACTCAGTGGCGCCGCCCGACACGTTTTTGTTTTGAAGGGCGGCATGGGCAAGAAGCAGCGCCGGTTGATCGCAGAGGCTATGGCTTCCGTATCAGACAATGAGTCGCGAGTGATTCTGGCCACGGGAAGCTACATTGGCGAGGGGTTCGACGATGCGCGCTTGGACACATTGTTCCTTGCCATGCCGATTTCCTGGAAGGGAACATTGCAGCAATATGCCGGCCGCCTCCATCGTCTCCACGACAACAAGCGCGTCGTCAAAGTCTATGACTACATCGATAACGGGGTCCCGATGCTGGCAAGAATGTACGAGCGCAGATTGAAGGGCTACAGCGCAATCGGGTACGCAATCGACCAGGCGACTGACCGGCTGTCCTTTCTTTAAGTCTCACACCCGTAACCAAACCGATTCCCAGGCCATCCCAGTTCCCGTTCACTTCGTCTGATTTGAGCCTTCTGCCAGGGCATGAACTTGACCACTGGTTGCACGGTGACGAACTAATTCTTGGGTTGATGCCGGTCAACTCTGGCCCTTTGGAGTGGCAGTTGCGCTCACGGATTGTCCGAACATGTTCAGAAGAGCCGAAAACGCGCTGGTGAGCCGCTCCGGGGTCACTGACTCGGGCAGAGGGACGGTCAATGCCGAGCGGTTCGTCCGGGGATCGCTCGTGAACAGGGTGGGCAAGACTTGAGCCGTGATCGGTGCGGGAGCGGCCGTGGAACGAGCCACCGTGCCGCCCACCACGCTGCCCGCCGTGATTGATTCGATCAATCGCAGTCCAGCCTCGATGAACGAGGCCGCGGCCAATTCGACGCCGTTGCCGTCAGGAGTTGCCGGAGGCGAAGGACGAATGCCTGCAGGCACTTGCACTGTTGCATCCGCTAAACCCGCCGACTGCGCCTGAACTTCCTGCTGCTGCGTGAGCGGAACCGGCTCGGCAGGAGCGTGATCGATAACTGGCTTGGGCCTCCCGGGTTGTTCGGCGAAGATCTCCTTCACGGCCTGCATGACCGTCTTCCGGCCCAGCTTGGCAAAGCTCACCTCGTCCGTAGGTGAATCGAACACTCCAGCGAAAAGCGACTTTTTCAGGGCCAGCGTCTCCCACACGCGCTCTTCGATGCTCTTCTCCGTCAACATGTGAATCACATGGACGGAGCGCGATTGGCCAAGCCGATGTACGCGCCCGATGCGCTGCTCCAAGCGGGCAGGGTTCCAAGGTGGCTCGAAATTCACTACGACGGAGGCCGACTGCAGGTTAAGGCCCACGCCTCCCGCGTCGGTGGATAAGAAAACCTTGCACTCCGGATCGTTTCGAAACTTTTCCATCAATTCGCCGCGCAGGCGCGAGGGAACGCCGCCATGGAGGGAGACGAAACCGATTCCAAGTTTGCGCAACTCCTCGCCGGCCAGGTGCGTCATGCGCTCAAATTCGCTGAATACGACCGCCTTTCGATCCTCCTCCAGGACGATGTCGGTCATGATCTCGCGAAACTCCTGGAGTTTGGGCGAGTGGTGGGTTTGCTTATCAAACAGGAACGTCGAATTGCACAACATGCGCATGTTCTGGATGCAGCACAGGATGCGCTTTTGATCGATCTCCGACAGCCAGCGCTGCCGCTCCCACTTACGCATCAGTGCCGCGAGGATATCGCTTTGCTCGTAATAAGGCGCCGCCTGCTCGTCGGTCAGCGGGACACGGAAAACCTTGTCTGTCCGCTCTGGCAGTTCCTTCAGCACCTCCTGGCGCGTACGGCGTAACAGAATCGGAGCGAGTTGCTGGTGAATGCGGTCCAGACCGCGATAACCGGTCAGACGTCCGTGTTCGTCGACGACGCGGTGTTCGTCCAGGAATCGAAATGCCGGACCCAGTCTGCGCCCGTCCACGAACTCGACAACCGAAAAGAGCTCCTCCAGCTTGTTTTCGAGCGGCGTGCCGCTGAGCACCAGGGCATAGCGGCTCTTTAGTTGCTTGATCGTGCGCGCCGTCGCGGTGGTCCAGTTGCGGATGCGTTGCGCCTCGTCGAGAATGATCAGATCCGGTCGCAATTCCTGCATGTGCCGAATGTCTTTGAGAACCAGCTCGTAGCTTGTCAGATTGAAAAACAGCGGAGCTGCATAAAGCCCGCGGCGCTGCGGCAGCAGACCGTCGATGACCTGGACCGAGCGGGCAGTGAACTTTTCGATCTCTGTCTTCCATTGGTATTTGACTGAAGCCGGAGCGATCACCAACACTCTTTCGATTCCCTTATGCCGGTGCAAAAGCTCAGCCACGGCCAGCGCCTGAACAGTCTTGCCCAAACCCATGTCATCGGCAAGGGCGGCGCGCCCGCGGCAAGCCGCGAACACCGCGCCTCGCGCCTGGTAGGGCAGCAGCGTTGTTTTCAGAAGGCCTGCGGTGGGATCCTGTCCGCGCTTGAGTTTCGCCAGTAGCTTGTGTTCCAGTTCCAGTCCTTCAGTCAGCTCGTTTTCTCGGTCGATATATTCCAGTGCGTCGCTATAGACCACCGCTTGGCCATCTACGTTTCGCAGCGCTTCCAGCACCTCGGCAAACCGCCGGTAATGTTCACGGCGCAGAAGCCGCTGGCGTCGAAGTGTTCCGCCGCGAGCGCACGAGCGCAAGGGAGGGCGAGGCGGGCATGCGCAGCCGCACCTCGATCGTATTCCCATACTCAAGCGAGATGGAGGCGCGCGTGCGCTTGTACTTCGCGGCTTCCAATGTCTTCTGATGCCGCTTCCTTAGCCGCAGAAGCATCGCCTCGACATGCTTGCAGGTTCCCAGCGTGTTGACCGCGAAATCCGGGCAGGAGCAATAATTCTCAAAGAGCCCGAGACCGCGAATCGCAACCCGATAGGTTCGACCGCTGGAAGATTTGACGGTGTAATCGCCATAAGGACCGCCCGCTGGCCGTTTCAGAATTTTCAGCGGCGCTGCGGCAGCCCTCTGCCGCCGGTCGGCGATCTGCTGTTCGATTAGCATAGGAAAGCTCCTCTTCAGGAGAGTAAAACATGGCCCCGCCACCGGCCAATACACCGGGCGGTTGAATCGCTCTTACACTCCGCATCTTCCGCACATTCCCGCTCGGCTTTTCCAGGGCCGATGTCTCGACGAGGAGACCCTGTCTCTCGTAGCGTTTTGGAGTCCGGCGAAAGCGGACCACCACAGCGGTTCGCGGGCTATGCTTCGTTGCTCGCCGCGTCAAAGCCACGTCGCCCGCGGTAAGAAACTTAAGGCCGCCGAAACCGGCGCACGCCAGGCAGGGCGTCTTCACGGCTTCCATCAGAAGGAACGATCCCTCGCCCATTTCCACGCCGCGCTCCGAGCACTGCGCGTCGCGCGCAATCTCGAATACGACCGGCTTCGGACCTCGCTGAACTTTTCCTGAAGCCGTTGCCGCTTGAGTTCCGAGAGCGCAGGCGATACGTTGTAAGTTCGGTAACTCTGCCGATTGCCGGTTCCCCGCTCTTGCTGAATCGCAAGAGTACCTCAGCATTCACGCGCAGAGGTACGCTTGACTCAATGAATGGTCAAATCGTCGAGAAGAGCTGGGCTGATCCCACACGATCAGCCCTGTGGCCCGCTGTTGAAAAAGTTTGTCGCATTTTTGTCGCAAATAGCGCCGATTGTGCCGGTTTTGCCGACTCATCCGGTTCCTAAGTGCTGTGCCGTCTATTATTTGTGATCCGAGCTATTCCATGGCATGGAAGAGGTCGTCGGTTCGATCCCGACCAGGTCCACCAAATCACTCAACAACTTAGCGGACACCCTCCAAATTCCTTGCCGGCATTTTGGCCGCAAATAGCAGAATCTCTGCGGGCCATGGCACTTCTGCCGTCCTCTTCCCTCCCTCATCCCGGCTTTTCGTCGGAGCGAAGCTCACGGCCGAGTGACAAAAGCTCACCAAATCCAAGTCAAGAGGGGCCGAACTTCGGTGAAAAAATGGCCGATTTTGCCTCAAAAAGCGGCCTTTCTGTTTATCATCTAGTAACTGGATAGCCGAGTTAAGTTAATGATTCTAAGCATTAGTCGCGGAGAAATGTACCCCAAATCGGAGGGGGGTACGGGGGGGGTGCCTCTTTTGGGGGAGGGCAACAGGTGCTTCGGACCGAATCTGGCGCGGGTGGCTGGAGGAGGTTCATACCCTCATTCTGCGCCGGAGGCCGGTTATTTTCGGCAAAAGCGGGATCGCATCTCACCTCAATCCGCCCTCCTGGATAGATTCTTCGAGGAGCCCAGCGGGCAGGGAACCTGCAACGAGCCTCGATTGCCCAGGTGGGGCGGAGTCGAGAAGAACCTGTGTTTTTCTTCCGGCCGCCGCGCTGACACGCCATGGCATTCTGTCCGGTTTGTGAGTTATCCGGCCAGGGCTCGAAGGATCCTCCATTTGCAGCCTGAGATCCTCTACGAGCGCATACGCGATTTGGTGTGAACCAAGAATCGATCCTGGCCACATCGGCGTTTTTCTGGACCGATCCATCCTTCGTCGAAGTAACCCAGGTTGGACGAGCGCATTGGGCAGTTCTTGCCGGCTGAAGTTGCTCGTTTCAATTCATTCCGAATTCGCAATGATCCAAGGTGTCATCGAATCCAATCCATGTATCGAATCATGGGGCCTTATGGCTGCCAAACCTGTACGTGAAACTCGCGCTCGCGTAGGAGGGAATGCGGACTCCCACAACTTCTGACAAAACGGCCGGATAAATGGCTTCCAGCGTCTGTCCTGCGAATCCCTGCGCAACCAACAGGTTCACTCCGACGTTCAATCGACCGTCCCTAAATGGGCGCGCGATCGCAGAGCGAAATTCATTTACTGGCACGCCGGCACATTGCGCGGTGACGTCCGGCTTGCAGCCGGTGCCAAGGGGCTTTGCCGCGACATACTCGAATTCGGCCTTTGCCTGCAGATGGAATGGCAGCTTCTGCGACACGCCGATGATGTCAAAGATGGTTCTCGGCGCCTCGGCAGTCGGCTGACCGGAGTCGATGTCCCGGGCATCCGCTTTAGAAAATGTCAAAAGCAATGAACCTTCGCTGAAGTTCCGGCGCACTGTGGTTGTCAGAAAGCGAAGACGCCCTGGCCCCTGATCTTCTTGCAAGCCGGTATCGGGATCGATCTTTGCCAGTTGTTCAGCAGAGGTTACGTGTCCCAGGGTCAGCTTGAAATCGGTATGCGAGATCAATTTGCTGGCCACCAACTGATAGGAATGTGCGCGACTGACTGGAGTTCCGCGAGTTGTTCCCGTTCCTATTCTCGGATCTTCGGTAAAGAACGACTCGCCGGCGCTTGCCGATATGAGCGGAACCCACTTTGCCGGGCCGGGAACCACCGAGACGGTAGCCTTGGGCGAATTGACTCCGAACCAATCATGAAAGGAATTCTGCGCCTGAACAAGATCCTGATTGTCAAAGTCGATCTGGTCGCGCCGCCAGCCCGCATAGTACCGGAAGTGACTACCGCACGCGCCCTGAGCCGAAAGGTACGGAGTGATCGGCGAAATCGTAACGTTCCCTCCGTCCACCTTGGTAAATGGCCCGTAGATCATATTGCCGGGTGTGTAGAAGTCGTAGCGATCGAGATCGTCCCTCCGCGGCGCTTCCCGTTCAAACTCCAGGCCTGCCAAGAATGAAAGACGCTCGTTGATCCTGTTTACGTAGTTCGCATTGCTCCCCACGACCGTGCGGAATTCGCTTTGCCGGATGAGTCCCTGACCGAAGTCCGAATAAAGCGAGAGATTGTAAGTGCGGAAAAATCCAGAGAACTGAAACTGCTGTCGGGCAGTGAATGTCCATTCATCGTTGAGCGCCAGCAACGCAGTATGCGTTTGGTCCTTCTGGCGCGGATCGATTGTGTCTTCGAGGCTCGGTTCCGCGTCGGCGTTGGTCGTGTCGACGGGTACGAGCCCCGGGATCAAGGAGAATCCGTAGTACCCAATGCCAACGAGAGTGAACTGGTGATGCCCCGCCTGAAGGGTACGCTCTCCGTTGATCTTGAATTGCCGACGATGCTCCAGGCGCTTGAGAAAGCCGTTGCCGTACGAGCCTTCCATCGCCAACCATGAGGTATTGCCGGGACTCAAGCCGGCTGCAAAATCGATGTCTCGATAGTCCCCTGTGACGTTGAAGAATGAATCGATCTGTGAGCGGAGACCATAGGTGGCCGCGAAGTTTACCGCATGGTTTCCCTCGAGCACGTTGAACGAGCCTCCATCGACCTGCACATCCGCCAGGATTGCTGGAATGAGTATGTTTGGATCTGCATATCCGTTGCCGTGCGCGTTTGCCGACAGGTTGTTCGGCAATAGATATCCTCCGATTGCGATGAACTGCGCGACCGGCTCGCCGTGGTCTCCCGCAACTCCCGGTGCGAAGTACTGGGGCGCCTTGATTCCCCCGGATGCGGTCTCGATTGGATAGCCGGGGATGGATACCGGCGCGCCTGGCCGGCCAGGGTTTGCGTCGATGAGATCCTGCTGTACAAAGACCCTTTCGGCTGGATCCGGAGAAAACAGATCGACCTGATTCATGTCGGAGGTAACGAAGACCGATTCGTTTCCATGAATGGTCAATTGAAAGTCGGTCCGGCGGCGCTCTTCAGTTTTGCTGAGTACCAGCTTCTTTGATGCGGCTTGGAATCCAGTCGCTCTCACGATGAGTTTGTACTCGCCCGGCACGGCCTCCGATAGTTGAAACTCCCCCGCTGCGTCAGTAAGTACGTGGGCCCGCACGGAGCCATTTCCATCGGCGAGTTCAATAGAGGCGCCTGCAACAGGCTTCCCCGCAGGATCGGAAACTGTGCCGGATAAAGTGACATTCTGAGCAAATGCCTGGATAGGAAGAAGAACCAGAACAGTCACAAGAAGGAACGCCCCGCGCCTCAGCCGGACGCGCGTCAGGACATCCATACCGCATGAAGAGACGCGATTATGCGAATCAGCGCCGCGTCGCCAAATCCATATATTCCGGATCACAGAACCCCTGAGAGCCATTATCTCTTCTCATATGAATCCCTGTCCTGGATTGAAGGATTAGGGCGGGCCTGGCATCCCACCGGGCATCGCGGCAGCTTTGAATCTGGGCGGTTGTGGCACTCTCGATATGCTCCAATTGCCAATTCGCTTATCGAAGGCAGATTAGTCCTGGCTAGTTGACATCGCGGCCGCTGAGCTAAAGGCTGAGGGCTCATTCGGAGCATGGGGCGTCTGCTCGTACTCCGATCTCAGGGCCGCCGTACAGTCGAGTCGAATCGGGCGATTGGGCTTCTCAGAATCCTCGAATGAGCGATGAGTTTGCCGGGCGGCAAAGTGCATTGTCAAAGACCGTTGCGAAGGCGCGGCTCATTCAATGCGCAAGGCCCGCACGGGGTCGATGGAAGCCGCGCGCCGCGCAGGAATGATGCCGGCAATGGCGGCAGCGAGCACAAGCACTCCAATGGCGATGGCCATGACCGGCATATTTACGCTGGTGATGTCATAAAGCTGCGACTTGACGTAGCGTACGCAGAAGATTGCGACCGGGATGCCGATAGCGAGGCCGGCAATGGTCTGCAACATGGCTCCGCGCATGACCGTTCCGATGACGCGGCTGCGCGCCGCCCCGAGCGCCATGCGGATGCCGATCTCCGGCGTGCGGCGAACCACGGTATAGGCCGTGACGCCATAAAGGCCGATGGCGGCGAGCAGAAGCGCCAGCAGGCCGAAGAGGGAGGTGAGGCGCGCGATCAGCCGCTCCGCGATGAACCGGTCGTCAATCTGCTGCTGGAAGGTCTGGAACTTTACGATGGTGAGGTTGGGGTTGATGCTGGCCAGGGTATCGCCGACGATTTTTTCAAATCCGGCGATGGGATGTGCGGTCTGGATGACCAGCGCGCCGGCGTACATGGACTGCTCTTTTTCGAGAGGCGCGTCGGGGTCGTTGGCGACTCCAGCGCGCTGAGTGAGCGGCAGAAAGTACATGGCGTGGTTTTTCCAGTAGACGCTGGAGTAGGTAGTGTCCTCGACCACGCCGACTATTTCATGTGCTCCATCCTGCGCGATCTTGGACGGGCCGGAAAAACCAAAGCGATGGCCGATGGGGTTGCGGTTGCCGAAGAACTGCTTGACAAATTCCTGGTTGACGACTGCGACGGGCGGCCCATTCAGCGTGTCCTGCGACTCGAAGCCGCGGCCCATCACGACGTGGGTACCGACGGAGTCGAAATACTCCGGGGTGCCTTTCACCCAGGACGCGCCCTTGTTCAGGTCCGGATCGCCCTGAACCTTCACCCCAGATCCCCAGTTGTTCTCCTCCATTGGCGTGTAGGTGGCGAGGCCGACTTTCACAACGCCGGGAATCGCGTGGAAGCGGTCAACAATGACCTGGTAGAGGGGCTCGACCTCAGTGTTCTTGTAGCCGGCAGCCTGCGGATTGATGTGGGCGATGTAGCGGTTGGTTGCATCCAGTTTCATGTCCACGTTCTCGGCCTTGCTCAGGCTCTCGGCAAACAGGCCCGCGGCAACCAGCAGCACAAGCGAGAGCGCGGCCTGCAGCACTACGAGTGCGCGCTGCAGCAAGGAAGCGCCTTGCGCGGTCGTGCGGGCGTTCGAGCGCAGAGCTTCAGCGGGCTGCGTGCGCGCGGCCATCAGCGCCGGCGCAAGCCCAAAAAGAATGCCCGTAACCAGCGAAAGCGCGAAGGCAAATCCGATGACCAGCGGAGAAGGCGAAGCGGAGACCGGCATGTTGTGCTGATTGGGAAAGGCGAGCGCCAGCAGCGCGTTTGCTCCAAGATAGGAGACGGCCAGGCCGAGCAGACCGCCCATACTCGAGAGAAGAACGCTTTCCGTAAGAAGCTGGCGTATGATGCGGCTGCGCTGCGCGCCCAGTGCGGAGCGAATAGAAAGCTCCGCGCGGCGGCTCATGCCGCGCACCAGCAGCAGGTTGGCGATATTGGCACAGGCGACGAGCAGGACCAGCGCGGCGATCCATTGCAACAGTTTCAAGTGGCTCTTGTAATCGTCCTGCATGTTCTGGATGCCGCCGCCGCCGGAAGTGAGCACCACATGGGTGCGGGGGAGAGCCTTTTGGGCGCGCTGATCGGTAAACGTCTTGAGCGGCACAAACTGCTGCTTGAGCAGCGTGCTGGCCTTCGCCTGGAGGGCCGGCAAAGAAGTTCCAGGCTTAATGCGACCGATGATGTAGGCCCACTCTACCTCGGGACGAGTGAAGTAGGGCGCGCCGATGACTTCGTCCATCGAATTCATGGGAAGGTAGTACTTGGGCGGATTGGTATCGATGCGGTCCCCGTAAAATCCCTTTGGCGCAACACCAATGATTGTGACAGGCCTCGTGTTGATATAAAACGCGCTCCCGATCACGCTCGGGTCGCCTGCATAATCCTGCTGCCATGCGTCGTAGCTCATCACGGCGGTAATGGGTGCGTCCTTCTGATCGTCGGCATCCACAAAGAGCCGCCCCACCGCCGGCGAAAGACCGAAGACGCGGAAGTAGTTGCCGGAGACAAAGGTTGCCATCACAGACCTCGCTACGGTCTGCGGTCCGGCGCGGCGAACGGTGATCGGCCGCCAGGCGTAGCCGGACTCCATCGCGGCCAGCTCTTCAAACTCCGGCAGGTTCTTCTTAAACATGTAATAAGTGTCGGTGGCGAAGAGCGAGTAGTCCCCGCTGTCGTTCCAGCCGCTGTTGACGCAGCAGTCGTCATTGTCGCCAATGCGGATGAGGGTTTTGGGATCTGTTACCGGGAGGTTATGGAGCAGGATGGCATTGACCAGCGTAAAGATGGCCGAGTTGGCGCCGATGCCGAGCGCAAGCGTGAGCAGCACGGTAGCCGTGAAGCCAGGCGTCTTGCGCAATTGGCGGAATGCAAACCCGAGATCCTGCAGCAGAACTCCCATTCCCTAACCTCCACACGCGTCAGCTTGCAAGAATGCTACAGCACGTAACATACCACAAGGTTATAGGCGCCAGCCGCTTGGAATCAGCAGGTTAGCGATCTGACGATTGCGGGTTTGCGTTCAGAATTGAGAAAGAGTGTTCAAAGTCGGACACTTGGCCGCCGGCATCTGGAGACAGAATGGAACCCCGATCGACCAGCCACAACCGACGAGATTGCTTGAAGCGCCACATCGATCAGAAAGGCGAAGCCATCCGATTGCCATGTTCTCGACATGGATACATTATATCGTGATACGATATGAGTGTCAGATGTCGCTCATGATTCCCAGAGGTCAAAAAGCTTCCCCGCGGCCTCGCCGCAAAGAGATATCGGCCGCCGGATACCGGCGCCTTGCCGAGTTTCGCTATCGCATCCGCCAATTCCTGCACATAAGCGAAGAGGCCGCCAGGTCCAAAGGCATCGAACCGCAACAGCACCAGGTCCTATTGGCCATCAAAGGATTGCCGGAAGGAAGCCGTCCCACCGTCAGGACGATTTCGGAAAGACTCTGTCTGCGCCATCACAGTACGGTAGAACTTATTGACCGTCTCGTGGAGCACGGATTGGTGGCGCGTCGGCACAGTGAGCAGGACCGCCGTGAAGTGCTTATCAAACTAACTCCACAGGGTGAGGAATTACTGCATCAACTCTCCGTTCTGCTTTGGCAGGAGTTGAAAGTTTCAGGTCCTGCTCTCGCTGAATCGCTTTTGACCTTATTGGCTCACTCGACGGATGGGGGAAGGAGTCAGCATCGGCCAGCAAACAAAAATCGGAAGGCATAAGTCGACATTAAAAGCGTTGGGCGATTTTACAACGACGATTCGTGTCGTGCCGATTATGTTAATGGCGATAGTCATCGGCGCGATCGGCGCATATGTTGCCTGGTTTTTGCTTAAACTGATCGGTCTATTTACAAATATTTTTTATTATCAACGGCTAAGTACGGGGTTTGCTTCGCCCGTCGGCAACCAGCTCGGCGTCTATGCAATCGCTGTTCCTGTCATCGGTTCGCTGATTGTCGGGATCATGGCGCGGTATGGGTCCGAACAGATTCGAGGACACGGCATTCCCGAAGCGATCGAATCCATCCTTATGAATGGCAGCCGCATCCGCCCGCGGTTGGCTATCCTGAAGCCGCTCTCGGCGGCCATCTCCATAGGTTCCGGGGGGCCATTCGGAGCCGAGGGGCCGATCATCATGACTGGCGGAGCGTTCGGGTCGATCTTCGCGCAGTTTTTCCATCTCACCAGCATGGAGCGTCGTACGCTGCTTGTTGCCGGAGCGGCTGCCGGCATGTCGGCAACTTTTGCGGCGCCGCTCTCTTCCGTTCTGATCGGTGTGGAACTCTTATTGTTCGAATGGAAGCCTCGCAGCGCCATTCCCGTGGCCCTGGCAAGTGCCACTGCCTGCGCAGTAAGGCGATACTTGCTTGGGTTGGGGCCGCTGTTCCCGGTTCCCGCACACCCGGTCTATATAGGTCCGGTGGGACTTGGCGGTTGCGTCATTGCCGGGCTTGCAGCGGGCGCTCTCTCGGCTCTCTTGACTCTCGGCGTCTACGCCGCTGAGGATCTTTTCAAAAAACTGCCGATTCATTGGATGTGGTGGCCCGCAATCGGCGGGATATTCGTGGGCTTGGGCGGATTCATTTTCCCGCAAGCCCTCGGCGTGGGATATGACACGATCGGAAAGCTTCTTGAGGGAAATGTCCCGCTAAGCATCTTTGCTGGAGTCCTGTTGGTTAAATCTGCCATCTGGATAATTTCCCTCGGCTCCGGAACTTCGGGCGGCGTTCTTGCGCCTCTGTTGATGATGGGCGCGGCCCTTGGGGGAATCGAGAGTTTGTTTCTCCCTCATTTCGGCCTGGGGTTTTGGCCGCTTGTCAGCATGGGCGCGATACTTGGCGGAACCATGCGTTCGCCCTTTACGGGCATCGTCTTTGCAATTGAGCTGACTCATGACCTGAACATGCTTCTCCCGCTTCTGGTTGCATGCTTCCTTGCCCACGCTTTCACGGTGCTTACGCTCAAGCGCTCCATCCTCACTGAAAAGATCTCACGTCGCGGTTATCATTTGAGCCGCGAATATGGGCTTGATCCGCTTGAAATCCTGTTTGTGAGGGAAGTGATGCGCACGAACATAGTTGCCTTGCCTTACGATGGAACTCTTCAGGAAGCGCAAGAACTCGTTCACCACGATCGCCGTCCTCGGGGCCAATATCTCTTCCCCGTGGTCGACTCTGAAAAAGGATTGCGGGGCGTGGTTACTCGAAAGCAGATGATGGAGTCCTTTGAGGAAAGACGTAGCCATGAAGGTGCAAAAAGGCTCTCGGATATTGCAAACACGGAGCCGCTGGTGGCCTTTGCCGATGAGCCTCTCGGCGTAGTCGTGCGGCGTATGGCCGAGTCGGGCTTGACTCGATTTCCGGTTCTGGATCCCATGGACCGGCGGCTCGTCGGCATGATCTCGCTCAACGATCTGCTCGGCGCACGGATACAGAATCTTGAGGATGAACGGGCTCGCGAGAGAGTGCTGCGGATTCGCATGCCTTCCGGGAATCAAGCAAGACCTCCAGCGGTCCCATAAAGCTCGATGCGCGAATTGCCGGACACACCTGGTTTCAGATGAATATGCTAGCGTCTTCATGGAGTGGTGTGGAAGCGAATAGCCCCCTTGGAGTGAAAGCGATGATGAAGTTAAAGCGCGCATACGACTCGGTCGCGGCCGAAGACGGAACCCGAATTCTCGTTGACCGATTGTGGCCAAGAGGCGTTGGAAAGGACAAGTTAAAAGTGGATGCCTGGCTTAAGGATGTGGCTCCCAGTACGGAGTTGCGAAAGTGGTTCGGCCACGACCCAACCAGATGGAGTGAATTTCGTCGCCGGTATTTTTCTGAACTCAAGAGAAATCCGAATGGGTGGCAGCCAATTGTCGAGGCCGAGAAGAACGGAGCGGTGACCCTGATTTACGGGGCGAAGGATGAGAAACATAACAACGCAGTCGCGCTATGCGAATTCTTGAAGGCTTTGAACGCGAAATGAAGGATGCGGGATTCAATTGACCCTGCGCTCTCGAGCAGTGAATTCGCGAATTCGGTATTCCAAGAGTTCTCAGCGCCCCGCAGCCGAACCTTCTTAGGGTCACGCTGGACTCAATCGCCGGGACCAATCTCATAAAACTCGTCTGCGGCATTCTCCTCGGCATCGGACTCAGCAATGCCGTCAACGATAGAAACAGAGCGGTCTGCGTCGTGCCTTCGCCCTCGTATGTCTTCTGAGCCGGGAGCCTGCGAATTTCTCCAATTGTCAGCTTCCGTTCGGCCCCGTCTCGGGACTATTTCTCTGCGTAGAACGTGTAGGTGGCAGTGTAGGGAATCCGCACAATTTTGTCGGCATCGCTTGTGCTTTGGCAGCCTGATTCGGGAGCAACCCCACCGTGAGTCTCTGAGCGGCGAATGAACCTGACATTCGCAAACCTGCCCGAAGGGGTTCCGGCCTTGGCTTTTAGCAATAGCCACGCCACGGAATCCTTTTCCGGAGCGGGCTTGCTGGCAATCAGTTCTCCCTGAACCTGGCTGCCGTCCTCCAGCCTCCAGGTCGGTCCCGCAAAGTGTCTGCCGATTGCCGTCCCCGCAGCATCGAGCAGTTTCGCATCCGGAGCCTTCAGGACCCATTTGAGCCCGGCGGGTGTGTCGGTGCAGGCGTAAATCTGGACCCCGTCTCCCTTCGCCTGCAGCACATCGCGGGCGTCCGCCGGAGGATCGACCGCCTCGCCCGTCTGCAGTGCAGGCAATGCCGGGATCGAAACCACTGCCGCGATCAGAGATGCCGCCAGAACCCGCATGGAGGGCAGTGTACCAAAACCGCCAAAACGCAAGATAAAAAAACGGTAGCGTTCGCGCATCATCTGCGCCGGTTATGCCGGCCCGTGAGTCGTTTCCCGCCTGTAGACCAGCAAGCCGAATTTTTTCCATGGCAAGAAAGAGTTGATCGGATCGATCCCGATCAACTCTTTCAATAACCGATTCAAAACTGGCGGGTTTGGCGCCCGCGAAATCAGTCAGGCACGCCCGCCTGTCATCAGCCGTTTTCGGAATCCAAAGCGGGGGTCATCCTCCCACTTAGCAATGCGCCTCACTGGCCAGCCCGGAACTGCTGTCGATCAGCGATAAGCTGAATTTCCTCGCAGGCTTTGCCTTGACGCAACCGGCGGCGCGCCTGGGGTGCTCGTGGAGTGGACCCTTTTCAATGTCATCGTCCACCAGTGCAAGCTGCTCTGCATCGCACACGATCACCGCTTTCCTTTGCGGCCGAATGAACCCCTTCTCGCCCCATCGCGAAAGTATCCGGCTGATGGTGAACAGGGTCGTACCGGTCATCTGGGCCAGTTCTTCCCGCGATAGCGAGACCTCGACTCCTCCGTGCACCTTCTTGCCGACATGTTTCAGAAGCCTCAGCAGGGCAAACGCAACTCGTCTGGCAACTTTTTCCGTCGCGACCTCGCGGAATCGCTCTTCCAGCTCGTTAAGACGGGAGTTGAGAATCTGACTGGCATTCTCGTTGATCTGCGGATGCTCCAGCATCAGGCCTTGAATGGAAGCGAAATCCCATACCAAAGCCGTGGTTTGTTCAACGGCACGAGCGGAACAAGTGTGTTCGCGAGATTTGGATTCGGAGAATGAGCCAACAATATTGCCGGTGCCGTGCATCCAGAGGAGGACTTCACTGCCATTGGGGCCCAGTTGCGTGATCTTCACGCTGCCGGAGCGAATCAGTGCGATGTTGCGCGTCGGTGATCCCTGTGTGAACACCATCTCGTCGCGGACAAAAGCCTTTGGCCTCGCACGAAGCGCAAGTTCCTCGCATACGTGGCGCGGCAGGCCCGTGAAAAGCGGGCAGGCGTGGATCAATTCAATGCGCGCAGCGAGGTTGGATGCCGCTGTCGATGGCGATCCCGGGCTGAGCCGGACGGGTGTAGCAAGTGCTGATGCCATAGTGCCCCCATCTGATTTGGTTCGAACTGCGTTGATTGATCCCTGATAACGGTGCGTTTCTATAACCGGAGCAACAAAGCCGACCCTTGCATTCCGGTTTGCGCAACGAAAAGGCTTTCCGATCAAAGGCCGCATTCACCACGGCCGAGGCAAATTCCGAACAGCGCCTTATTGCAGTTGCAACTGAAGGCCGGCCCCAGCCAGCATCAGTCCAACGTAATCTCGAGGATTTGTCTGGTGTTCGATGGCGACCGCCTCGTCATCGACAAGGCTCGCAACCGGCAACATGTATGCGATCGCATTAAGCAAATCGAGCGAATGCAGAGGCTTCGTCGTGAAGCTGTAAACCAGCCGCGCAGGAGCAGTTTTCGACACTTCGGCGAGCGAGGCCGGCCCGGAAAGAAAGAACACGCTGCATCCGCGAACCTTTGCCGTGATCCTGGTTGCGGCCTCAACCCCATTCATCGCGCCCAGGCAGACTTCGGAGATCAGTAAATCGGGCGCAAAACCCGGCGCTTTCGCAAGAGCTTCCTCTCCACTGAAAGCTGTCTCAACCTTGTAGCCCTGTGCTTCGAGGATTGTTTGGATTGTCAGAGCGAGTATATGGTCGGCGTCAACAACGAGGATTCTGGCTTGTCTTACATTTCCGTGCTTCCTGCCATTCATTGCGATCTCACTTTCGGGTATTGCATGGCCGAATATTTTTTGCCGGCACATACCGCAATCGCTGTGGAGTTTCTATAAAGAAGGTATGAGATGCGAAATGGCGATCACATCAGCAAAAACTGGAAGTTGTGTAGGTTTTTTTGTGTGAGCCTTGTAGGGATATTCCTACGCCTAATCGCAATCGCTTCCGGTCGTTACGCAAAGCTTGGACTCGTGGAACGAACAACGACCAGGATCCTCTTGGCTGCCGCAGCAAGCTCTTCAGAGGCGTTGTTCTTGTTGATATAGGCGGCCGCGCCGGCCCGCAAACAGCGCGTCGCATACTGGTCTTCCGGCTGCACGCTCACCACAATCACCGGCAAGCCCGCGTGGGTGCGCTTCACTTCCTCGAGAACTTCCAGGCCGCTGCGACCAGGCATATTGATATCAAGAAATAAACCGTCAAACTCAGATTCAGCCAGGTTTTTTACCACCTCATCCCCATCGCCGGCTTCGGAAAACTGAGCGTTGGGAAGCACCTCGGCCAGGATTTCTTTCAGTCCGCGGCGGACGGCGGCGTGGTCATCTGCTATTAAGATGCGCATGATTATTCACGATTTTCTAACATGCCGGATTGACCTTCGTTTAGGAACAAGAAAGCGGATTCGAAAGCGCATCGCTTCCGAAGCTTGCAACCGCTGAATCGAACTGCGACCACGGAATTGCGATCATTTTCGGCCATGCAGCTCTCCAGTGATTCAGACTCGCGATCGATAAATCCTTGTCGCTCGTTCTACGGCATTCTAGAAAAGACGTGTCTCGCCAGGTTGGGACTCTGTTGCGCTCCCTGTTGGTCGCGTTCGCTTTCCCTTTCTGCGCAGCGTATACAGCATCTCCCAAAACGCAATCGAGGATATTGCTGCAAAGCAAAAGACAACGGACAACCGGCTTGTACCTTATCGAATAACAATAAAGGAGTTATAGAGGAATTGAAGTCAGCGAATCCTGCTTGTTTTGTAGGTCTTATCTATGGGGCCTTGTAGGGCTATTCCTACAGAGCCCGGCAATCTAATCAATCAATTGATGCATCATTGCGTAGCGAGTCACCTCTGCGTTGCTCTGCATCTTCATCTTTTCCATAATGCGAGCGCGGTAGGTGCTCACCGTCTTCACGCTCACATGGAGCCGTTCGGCAATTTCAGTCAGCGATACCCCGGTGGCGATCATTCTCATCACTTCATGTTCGCGGTCTGAGAGCAGCTCGTGCAATGGCTTGCCGGTTGGCTCATCGAACTGGAAAACCAGTTTGTCCGCGAAGCGCGGGCTGACATATCGGCCCCCCGCGAGGATCTTCTTCGTCGCCTGCGCCAGTTCTTCGGGTGCGCTGTCCTTGTTGATGTAGGCGGACGCGCCCGCCCGCAGGCAGCGCACTGCGTATTGGTCTTCCGGCTGCATGCTGAGTATGATCACGGGCACTCGAGGGTAATCGCGCTTGATATCCCGAAGTACGTCCAGGCCGCTCCGCCCGGGCATGTTGATATCAAGCACAAGAATGCTTACCGGGCCTTCGGCCAGCCGGCTCAGCACCTCATCCCCATTGCCGGCCTCCGAGAAACGGGCGCCGGGAAGCGCCTCGGCCAGAATCTCCTTCAGTCCGCGCCGCACAACGGCGTGGTCATCTGCTATCAGAATGTGCATGGTCCTCGCGATCGTCGTTTGCAGCGTGCACCGGTATACGCACCGTTACCGTCGTCCCCTTGCCCGGAGAACTCGATACCTGAACGCTCCCTCCGCAGGCCTGCGCTCGTTCCTTCATTCCCAGCACTCCAAGAGAACCTGCAACCTCAGATTCACTGAAGCCCTTTCCATCGTCCGCTACCGCCAATATCAAATCCTCATCTTGCTGATACAGGGAAGCGCGCACCGATCGCGCATTGGCGTGCCGGGCAATGTTGGTCAGGCACTCCTGGAAGATCCTGAATATCGCGGTAGCCCGGTCGCCGCCGAGGCTCAACTCGCCAGGCAGTACCGTGGCCTGGCACGAGATTCCCGTGCGCGATGCGAACTCGTTCATCTGCCATTCAATGGCAGCCGCCAGGCCAAGGTCGTCCAATATGCCTGGCCGCAGCCCGCTGCATATCTGGCGCACTGACCGCACACCTTCGTTGATCAACTCAACCGATCCCTTCAGCCGATCGCGAACACTGTCTTTTGAAGATGGCATGCGCTGCACGGCCCAGGCTACATCCATCTTCACGGCCGTTAGAATCTGCCCAATCTGGTCGTGCAGATCGCGGGCGACCATCTTGCGTTCCTCTTCTCGCGCCTGCTGCAGGCGCGCAGCCAGCGCTTGCAGTTGGTGGCGACGAAAGGTTTCTTTCTCGCTCCGCAGTTGCGCTTCTTCGGCTTTTCTGCGCTCGGTAATCTCCTCGCTGAAGATGACGATTCCGCCCACTCTGCCTTCGGCGTCCCGCCAGGGCCGGACTTCCCATCTTATCCATTGTTCGGAGCCGTCAGACCTTTCAAAGCGGTCGGCTTCCATATGCAGCACTTCACCAGCCAGTCCGCGGCGATGAGCTTCTTTCCATCGCTCGGATATCTCCGGAAACACATCGTAGTGCGATACGCCGCGGAGCTCGCGATCGCCCAGCCCGTAGTCCGCCCTCCAGCGCAGGCTTGCATAGAGGTAGCGCATCTGGCCGTCGAACATCGCCAGCGCGGCCGGCGCATGCTCTACAAAAAGCGCCAGCAGATCCTTGCTCTCACGTAGCGCTTCCTCGGCCCGGGCGTGGGCGGCGCGCACACGCATGGTTTGAATGCCGAACTCGACGTCTCCGGCCAACTCCGTCAGCAGTTCAATCTCGCCTTCTGAAAATGCGTCCGGCTGGCGGGAATAGATGGTGATCGCTCCCCAGGTCTCGTCGCGGTCCTTCAGCGGAATCACCAGCGATGAAGCATAGCCGCGTTTGATGGCCTCATCGCGCCACGGGGTAAACGCAGGATCGTTGCGCATGTCCCGGCACAGGGACGGTTGACCACTGCGAATCGCCGTGCCGGTCGGCCCGCGGCCGCGTTCGCTCTCATCCCAGCTGATATTCAGCGTCTCCAGGTATCCCTGGTCAAAGCCCGAGAAGGCAATCGGCCTGACCGTCTTCTTCTCGTCGTGCTCGGCAACGCCGACCCAGACCATCGCATGGCCGCAATCTCTGGTGACAATGCGGCAAACCTCCTTCAGAAAAGACGGCTCATCCGTCGCGTGGAGAATCGACTGGTTGCTCTTGCTCAGCGCCAAAAGCGTGCGATTGAGCTTCTTGAGCTGTTCCTCCATCCGCTTCCGCTCCGAGATGTCGGTGTTGGTTCCGAACCAGCGCATCACCTTGCCGTCCGGATCCTTCACCGGCATCACTCGCGTCAGGAACTGGCGAAAAACGCCGTCGGCGCCGCGTATGGGGAAGACCATGTCGAACGAGCTTCCGGTGGCAATTGTGTCCTTCCAGCGCTCCATTACCTGCGGCAAGGCATCCGGGTCATGGACCGACTGCCAGCCCCAACCCTCCATCATCTCCGGAGTGGTGCCGGTATACTCATACCAGCGCTCGTTGTACCAGAAGATCCAGCCGTCCGCATTCGCCATCCAACATAGCTGCGGAATCGCATTGGCGAGATTCCGGAAATGCGCTTCACTCTTTTGCAGCGCTTCCTCAGCCCGCTTCTGTTCGGTAAGATCGACGACCGCAATTCCGATGCCGTCGATCTCTCCCGCGGCATTCCTGGTGGGTTCATAATAGAGGTCGAGGAACAGCCGATTTCCGTTGCTCGTGAGCCACTGCTGTACGTGCTCCGGCACTCCGGTCTCGAGCACTCTGCGCTTGGCTTCAACGATGGCAGGGACTTCCTCCGCGGCGAACAGGTCCGCGTCGGTCTTTCCGACAATTTCGTCGGTGGAGCGCGTTTGCGGGTTGTAAGCCCAGCGGTAGACAAGATCGCAATCCTGCATCGCTACTGAGACTGGAGCGTTGGTGAGCGCCAATCGGAATCGGAGTTCGCTTGCCCGCAGCGCCTCCTCGGCCCGCTTGTAGTCGCTGAAATCGTTGAAGACGATTGCCACCCGCCGCATCTCCGGTTCTCCCACCCGGTAGGCATGGACGTCATACCAGCGATTGAGCGCTTTTGCCTCGCTCGTGAAGTGCGCGGGTTCGCCGGTTAATGCAATGTTTCCGTAAATCTCAAACCAATACGATTCATGTTCGGGGGCAAGCTCGCGCATGCGCTTTCCTACTGCATCCTGCATTCCGGTTTGCATCTCGAAAGCTGCGTTCACTTCCAGAAACCGGTAGTCCTCCGGCTTGCCATTCGCATCGAAGAGAACTTCTATGATGCAGAAGCCCTCGTTCATCGTGTTGAACAAGTTGCGATACCGCTTTTCACTCTCGAGCAAGGCCTCTTCGGCGCGGAACTTTGAGACCGCCGTGGCCAGGTGCCCCGCCATCCTCTCCCACAAGGCAATGGTCTGCGCGGAGAATCGTCCTTTGTTGCGGTCATTCAGTTGAACCAGTCCAAACCGCTCATCGCCAACGTACATGGGCAAGAGGGCCACAGATTGGTATCCCGCGCGATTGCAGCGGTTGCGCATCGTGGAAGGCAGGTCGCCCTCGCTGGCGGCGGCAACCAGATCCGTCGCGCCGTTGCTCCAAAAGCTGCCATGCACCGTGTAAAACGGCTTCGAGGTATCAAGACTTCCGCGGATCACCGTTCCACACAGGCACTCGAGTACAGGCTTGCCGCTGCTGTCTAAAACCGCTCTGCCGGATGCTGCGCGACGGCAGATCTTGCTCTCCAGACGTACGAATTCGTCGGAGAATCCGCGCGTTTCCAGGTAGGGATAATCGTCCCCATCGCGCATCCGGATGCCAACCGCCTCGCAGCCGGATCGCCGTTGGAAGAAGATCGAAGCTCGCTCAATCAAATCCCTGGTGTCCCGGCTCCGATTCACCATGCCGAGAAAGTCGATGGCAATCTGCCGCTCTTCCTCGGCATGTTTCGCCTCGGTAATGTCGCGGGCGGTAACAACGGAACCGATGATCTCGCCGTCCTTGCCGCGAATTGGGCCGAAGGAAATGCCGCCGATCCAGCTTTCACCGGTATCGTTGCGCCGCAGAGTGTATTCGGTATTGGTGGCCGTTTCGCCCCGCAGCGCCCGTTGTATTGCGTACATCTCCCGCGGCGCCGGCTCCCCGTTAGCCATGAATACTTCGAAGATGCGCGTAAATTCGTCGAAGCTCTTTACACACTCCGCCTTGCTTTTGAACCTGTAGAACTTGGCGTAGGCTTCGTTGAATTCCACGAAGCGCCCTTGGGCATCGGTTATGACCACTGAGTCGGCCATGCTGGCCAGCGCCGCCTGCAGCTTCGCTTGGCTCTCCCGAATCGCCTCTTCGACTCGCTTGAGTTCGGTGATATCCGTGTGCACCCACATCCGGCCCTGCGACCGTCCATCCACGGTCAAAGGAATGAAGTCCCTCAAGTACGATCTCCCATTCAGCATGGGGACCTCTTCGTTCCGTACCGTTTCTCCCCGTTGAACGAGCTCCCGAATGCGGAGAATGGCTTGCGAAGGATGCTTGTAAGCGACCCGGATCTTCCCTAAAACCTTCTCGGAGTCATACGTTTCCATCAGCTCGCCGGGCGACTCCCCGAAGCCGAACAGGTCGCAGAATATCTGATTGGCAAACTCGATCCGCCCCTCGTCGGTTACCAGCAAGATGCCGGAGTTGAGGTTGGAGAGGATTGTGTAGAAGCGCTGCAGCGTCGTTTGGAGTACGCTCTCCGCCCGCCTTTGCTCAGTGACATCGCGGAAGACGAGCACTACGCCTGCAATGCCGCCATCAACCTCGAAGATCGGCGAGGCGCTGTCGGCGATGGGAATCTCCCGACCGTCTTTCGCCAACAGCGCGGTATGATTGGCCATCTCGGAAACGCGTCCATGCTTCAGGACGAGACCGACGATATCTTCTGCCGGAACCCGCGTCCGTTCGTTGACGGTACGGAAGACGATTTGGAATGGCTGGCCTATGGCGTCCTCTGGCTGCCAGCCGGTGAGGGCGGCGGCCACCTGGTTGAGGAAGGTGACTCGCCCGTCGTTGTCCGTGGCAATCACCGCATCGCCAATGCTGGCCAGGGTTGTAACCCAGCGCCGCTCGCTTTCTTGAAGTGCGCGGCGCGAATTCTCGAAGCTGGCCGCAATCGCTTCCATGCGGCGCAGGGTGAAGACCGCGAGCCCCGCGCCGACACCCAAACCGAGGAGAATGCAGATTGTCGCAACCAGCCGCCAGTCGCGATGCGCCGCGAGATTGCGCTCATCGCGGAGCTGTTCTTCTACGCTCTGAAACGCGGCGATCTCGTCGCGAATCTCATCGACCTCCGCTTTGCCGGCAAGATTGATGTCGATGTCGGAATACGCCCCGCCCGCGCGGCGCAAGGCGATCATTCCCCCAGCGTAGCCTTGCCAATGAAGAACATTGTCGTGCAGCTTTTTGAGGCGCGCCTGCTGCGAAGGGCTGTCCGCAACCAGCAGGTACAGCGTCTGGTATTCGGAATCGACCAGCTTTGAAGCTTCCCGATAAGGCTTGAGGAACGCATCGTTGCCCGTAACCAGATAGCCTCGTTCGCCGGATTCCATGTCGACCAGTAGCCTGAACACGCGGCGTGATTGCCCGATCGCCCGGTCCGAGTGATCGACCAATTGCATCGAGGTGTTCAAGTCGTAGGCCGCCCAAAGCGCGGCTCCGGCAAGAATCAACGCGGCAATGAATGGGACCCCCACCGCCCACCGAAGCGCCGCCCTGAATCTCGCCTGTTCCAGAATTGGGAGTCCGGATTCATGCCCCAATGCACGGAGCTCCCGCCCGTTTTGAACCCCCTCGGACGAATCCGTCGAGCTGTTCCTTGTTTGCAGGGATTCGAGCACGTCGAGGAGTCGCTGACGCTCCGAGCCGGTGGACTTCGACCGTTCAACCGCCTCCGTCACTTTCCTGCGTTCGTCCAAAACTGCCGCATCAATTTTGGAAGTTGCCACTTTCACGCGGTAGCGATGGAGCCCTTCCGCAACAACAGAAACGAATACTCCTGAGAAACAGAAGATCCCCAGACCAACCATGTCGGAGGTCGAGTGGACAGCGAACTGCCCTACCGGCGCAATCAGAAAATAGTCCGCCAGGAGTGCTGAAAGCGCCGTCGCAAGAACTCCTGCCAAGATCCCGTCCAGCAGAGCCGCCAGAAGCACAACCGGATAGAAAGTTATATAGGTGGGTAGAGTGATGGATTGGCGCTCCAGAGCAACGCGCACCAAAAGAGCAAGCGCGACCGCGATCACGGCAACGAGATACCGCGCAATTCGGCCACGGACGATTCGCCCGATTATTCCCGGTTCATCAACCGCCACAGAGTGTTCCCCAGCGCTCCCGGGGGACTCGACTGCTCGGGTTACGACTTAGCAGAAATCAGTGTGCGCTTCCTTGCCCCCTGGCCTCGGCCGCTCCACAACCTCGCTCCTGCTGCCATGCAAGAAAAACGGGCCCGCATTCCCAAGACCCTTCGAAGTCCCATCAGAGTGTTATCGAAGCTTAGGGCGGAATTAGAAGGCCATAATGTGACCCACATCACGACCCTCGTAAGTCTCCTCATATGAATCAGTTTCGCCGCGCGCCGCGCCCCATTTGCAGGAACCACGACACGCCGCCAATCACCAGCCGATGGCCTTCAACCCCGCATCTCCAGCGCCGCCACCCGTTTTCGCGTTTCCCCAATGAATGCCTGCTCCCCCGCCGCGTCCTGCTCAATCGATTCCAGATTGATCTCGACGTTCGCCAGCGCTCCCTCAAGCGCGGCCCTTGCCAGGGCGATTGCGGTCGATAAGTCGGAGTTCATTCTCGGGTTCGTGATCGGCTTCAGAGCGGCGGCAATCTCGCCCACTTCGAACGCCCCTTCCGCCACTCCCAGCGGCACACTCGTCGCTTGTTTCAGCGCGCCTGCAATTGTCGCCCCGCCATTTTGCGACTCCTTCGCCCTCTTGTAAGCCTTCATCACAAGCTCGTAAGACTCCGCGTCCGCATCAATCGAGGCCTTCAGTTCTTCGCGAATCTGCGCCAGCCGGCCGGCCGCTTCGCCGAGCTGCGTCTCGTACTGCATCCAGGCCTTCTTGCCGCGCGACATCGCCGCCACCATTCCGGCCAGGCCCGCCGCCATCGCTCCCGCTGCCGCCGCCGCGCTGCCTCCCCCTGGAGTCGCTGTCGGCGCGGCCAGTTGCTCAATGAACGGTTCCACCCCCGCGCGCAACCCGCCGATGGCTGTCTTTCCCCCCATCACCGCGGCAAGCCGATTTTCAAGAATCAACGACGAGTCAAAGTTCTCCACTTGCAAAAACCATTCAGCGGCCTGTTCCAGCGCCAGCTTCGGAATAAGCCCGACAATCTCGCTCGATGTCGGTACCACTCCATAACGCGCCGCCTCCCGCTTCACAAATTCGAACACCCTGTGGATGGGAGTCTGCTCAAAGTCGGTCAAATTCATTGAGACCTGCGCCATGCCCCGCACCAGAAATCCCGAGCCCTTCACAAAGCGCAGGCCGCCCGAAGAGAACCGCACCGCCCTGGCAATCTTCTTCGCAATCGCAACGTCGTCCGTACTCAGGAAAACGTTGTAGGCGATCAGCGGCTTTCGCGCCCCCACCACCGTAGCGCCGGCCGTCGGATGCACGCGCGCCTCGCCGAAATCGGGTCTGCGGGCCGGGTTCGTCGCAATCTCGTCGCGGATGCCCTCGAACTGTCCGCGCCGAATGTTCTCAAGGTTCTGCCTCTCAGCATTGGTCGCCGCGGCCTCATAGAGATAAACCGGAACCTCAAACCGCTTCCAAATCTCCGCTCCCACATGCCTCGCCATCGTCACGCAGTCTTCCAGAGTCACGCCGTCGATGGGGATAAAGGGAATCACATCGGTTGCACCCATGCGCGGGTGCGCCCCCTGGTGCCGCGTAAGGTCGATCAGCTCCGCGGCCTTCCCGGCTCCGCGGATCGCGGCCTCCTGAATCGCCTCCCGCTCGCCCACTAGAGTAATCACCGAGCGGTTGTGATCGGCATCCATCTCCCGGTCGAGCAGGTAGACGCCCGGAATCTTCATCGCTTCAACGATTGCGTCGACCTTCGTCGCATCGCGGCCTTCAGAGAAATTGGGAACGCATTCAACAAGTGTGGTTGGCATCAGCAAAAGCATAGTGAGTAGCAGCGCCATCCGGCAACCGGGATGTCAGGGCAATTGCATGAATCAATTTTGCTGACCGGACTGGTTCCGATTCCTTTCGCGCCGCAAGCGCAACGCACGCTAGCCCAGCGCTTCAGCGTTGGGAAGGTAGTCGACGATTGTTTTGCGCCGTAGGCGCAACGGACGTTACCCCCAGCGCTTCAGCGTTGGGAAGGTAGTCGACAATTGTTTAGCGCCGTAGGCGCAACGGACGTTAGCCCCAGCGCTTCAGCGTTGGGAAGGTAGTCGACGATTGTTTCGCGCCGTAGGCGCAACGGACGTTAGCCCCACGCTTTAGCGTGGGGATGGCTGCCAACAAAAGCCATTCAGCCCCGTAGGGGCGGCGCAAACCCCGGATGTCGCTCAGGCCTATTTGTTCATGCGATTGCCCCCAGGGCGTACCCTCGCACAGCGCCACTCGTGCCCCGGTAGTATTCTGTGTATCGGCTTTTCGGGACCGCGCGAAAGTGCGCCACCGGTTTTCAATTGGAGAAGTTTGACTCGCGTCGGGCGAGTTAGGTCCAAAGATGCACCGTTGCCGGCCCGTCCAAAACGCTGGATGCCCCATCCATGCGATCCGCCGCGGCGGATTTCGTCGCATGGATGGGATACGACAAAGCCCAACCGGCTTTTTAATGAGGGGAGAGCGCATGACCACAACCATGGCTCCAACAATTCACGCGCCGCGCGGCACTCAACTTCGCTGCAAGGGCTGGCAGCAGGAGGCGGCTCTCCGCTGCCTGATGAACAACCTCGATCCCGAAGTGGCCGAGCGCCCTGTCGGACCTCGTCGTCTACGGCGGCATCGGCCGCGCCGCCCGCAATTGGGAGTGCTTCCACGCCATCATCCGCGAACTCGAGCGGCTGGGCCACGAAGAAACTCTGCTCGTCCAGTCCGGCAAGCCGGTCGCCGTCTTTCCCACTCACGAAATGGCGCCCCGCGTCATCATCGCCAACTCCAACCTGGTCGGCAAATGGGCCACATGGGAACATTTCAACGAGCTCGATCGCAAGGGCCTTATGATGTACGGCCAGATGACCGCCGGTAGCTGGATCTACATCGGAACCCAGGGAATCCTCCAGGGAACCTTCCAGACCTTCGCCGCCTTGGCCGACCGGCACTTTAGCGGGTCCTTGAAGGGCAAGCTCGTAGTCACCGGCGGCATGGGCGGAATGGGTGGAGCGCAGCCATTGTCGGTAACGCTCAACGGTGGCGTTATGTTGGCTATCGACGTTGACCGCAGCCGCATCGAGCGCCGCGTAGCCAATCGATATTGCGATATCATCGCCGACGATCTCGACGAAGCGCTACGGCTCTGCGAGGAAGCCCGGCGCGAGGGCCGCCCGTTGTCGGTAGGCCTGGTGGGCAACTGCGGCGATGTGCTGCCCGAGATTGTGCGCCGCGGTGTGGTTGTGGATGTGGTGACCGACCAAACCAGCGCCCACGATCCGCTGAACGGATATGTTCCTCAGGGCCTCACTCTCGATCAAGCCGCCGAACTCCGCCGCCGCGATCCCGACGAATATATGCGCCGCTCAACCGCGACCATGGTGGTCCATGTAAACGCCATGCTCGCCCTGCAGCGCGCCGGGGCAGTCACCTTCGACTATGGCAACAACATTCGCCGCTTCGCCTTCGATGCCGGCTGTGCCGATGCATTTCTGATCCCCGGCTTCGTCCCCGAATACATTCGCCCACTGTTCTGCACCGGTCAAGGTCCGTTCCGCTGGGTGGCCCTATCCGGCGATCCCAAAGACATTGCCCGCACCGACGATCTGGCCCTCGAACTCTTTCCTGAAAACGAAATCCTCACCCGCTGGCTGCGTCTCGCGCGCGACCGTTTCGCCTTTCAGGGCCTTCCGGCGCGCATCTGCTGGCTGGGCTTCGGCGAGCGTGCCCGCATGGGCGAGGCCATCAACGATCTGGTCCGCAAGGGCGAAATCTCCGCGCCCATCGCCATCGGCCGCGATCACCTCGACACCGGCTCAGTGGCCAGCCCTTATCGCGAAACGGAGAAAATGCTCGACGGATCGGACGCAGTCGCCGACTGGCCAATTCTGAATGCGCTGCTCAACACTGCCTCAGGCGCAACCTGGGTCAGCTTCCACCACGGCGGCGGCGTTGGCATGGGCTTCTCACTGCACGCCGGACAAGTAACCGTAGCCGACGGCACGGTGATGGCGTCGCGCAAAATCGAGCGCGTTCTCAATAACGACCCTGGCCTGGGCGTAGTACGCCACGCCGACGCAGGCTACGAACTGGCCCAACAAACCGCCCGCGAGCGCGGCATTCATATCCCAATGGCCGAGAAATGAACTAGGCCGTATCGACCGAGAGCGCGCATGCAGGCGTTTGACAAATACGAAGGCTGTCATCCTGAGCGACCGCAGCGAAGCGTAGGGAGCCGAAGGATCTGCGTTTGCCGTCCTTAGCGCACCCGCCGTCCACACAATTCGGGCTGTTATTCTTGGACGTTCCGGCACTCCGACTGGGCTGACAACGGATGTGAAGGCGTCGGATTAAATTTCAAACAATGAACCGTGACAAGAATGTTCTACCAATTTCAATGCAGAAAGCCATCGTCAACATCGGCCAGCTTGTGACCCTCGCCGGACCACCGCGCCCACGCACAGGTCCAGAACTCTGCGAACCGGGCCTCATTCCCGACGCCGCTCTGCTGGTTGAAGACGGCCGCGTCGCCGCCGCAGGATCCTACGCGGAGTTGCGCGCTCAGATTCCCGCTGACGCCGTCATCATCGACGCCGAAGGCCGCTGCGTCACTCCCGGCTTCGTCGATGCCCATACGCACCTGGTTTTCGCCGGCAATCGCGCCGCTGAGTTCGAGCAGCGCATCGCCGGTGCAACATATCAGCAGATCGCCGCATCCGGTGGGGGCATTCTACGCACTGTAAAATCGACGCGCGCCGCCAGCGAAGAGGAGTTGCTGAATGCAGCGCGGCAGCATCGAGACTGGATGCTTCGCTCCGGCACAACCACAATCGAAGCCAAATCCGGCTACGGCCTCAACCACGATACCGAACTCAAGATGCTGCGCGTTCTGGCGCGCCTCAACGCAGAAGGCCCCACGCGCATAATCTCCACTCTCCTTGCCGCGCATACTGTTCCCCCCGAGTTCGCGGGCCGCCGCCAAGAGTACGTCCGCTGGATCTGCGATGAGCTAATCCCCGAAGTCGCAGCGGAAAAACTGGCCACATACTGCGATGTCTTCTGCGACGACCACGCCTTTACCGTCGATGAATCACGCAGCGTACTCACCGCGGCCCGCCGTCATGGCCTACGGTTGCGTGTCCACGCCGAGCAGTTCCGCCCCGGCACCGGTGCTGCGCTGGCCGCCGAACTGGGCGCAGCAACCGCCGATCACCTCGAAGCCGTGACCACGGAGTCGCTCCAACTGCTCCGCGAAGCCGCCGTGCAGCCGGTTCTCCTGCCGGGTTCCGTCTTTGCGCTAGGGCGCAATCAATACCCGCCCGCACGGAAGATGATCGAACTGGGCCTGGGAATCGTCCTCGCCACAGACTTCAATCCAGGATCGTCTCCGGTAGCGTCGATGCCCTTCATTCTGTCGCTGGCCTGCCTCGAGATGCGCCTCAATCCCGCCGAGGCGATGATCGCCGCCACCCTCAACGCGGCCTGGAGTCTAGGGCTGGGCGACCGGGTCGGGTCCCTTGAACAAGGCAAGCAAGCGGATCTCTTGATCCATGAGTTCAGCGATTACCGCGAGCTCGCATACTTCATCGCCGCGCCTTTTCGGCCCCGTGTTTTTGTCGCAGGCAAAGAAGTATCCCCCTGATCGCCATTGCAGAAAATTCCTGGCCGCCGGCGCAGAATGTGGGTATGAGCCTCCTCCAGTCTCAAGCGGCGAAACACGGTGAACCTCGGGTCCCGGGCGCCTGTCTTCCAGGCCGAATTGCACCCCCCCCCTACCCCCCTCCCGAGCTGCACAATTCCTTGTGCGGCCGTCCTCGGAACCAGTTCCTAATCAAGTATTTGAAATTTATACATAGTATCGGATCAGTCAACAAGAAAGCCCGTTTCTGAGTCAAAAAAAACTATTTTGCCCGCATTATGCAGACAATCAGCCAAAGATATTCTGATGGCCGTGAGCAGCCCTTTCGGCGGCCGCGGCCAGATATTCCTCGTGCAAAGTTCGCCAGAACGGTACCTTTTCTGAAAGCCCAAGGTGCATCAAATGCGCACTATCCAGTCCGTGATCGTGATTCAGAGGGGACTGGTCATAGTCGCTTGCTACTGCATCGGCGCAATGAACCGCAGTAAGAGCCGAACTTCCAGGGAATGCCGCTGGATGCTGCTGCGGGCCATCCCAAAGTCTGGGCTTTCTCGCGGAATTGCATGAGTTTCTTACGAATTTCCTACTCGGAATCGGCCGCCTGCGTGTTAAGATTCGAGCAATTCTTTTAAAAAGATCAGTCCAAGGAGCACGGCCCAATGACCAGCCGCACTATCGCTGTATTGTCTGCGTTTTTCGCCCTCATCCTTGTTTCGACTTCAAGTGCTCAGACCTTCCGCGGAAGCATCCAGGGCACGATTACGGACAGCACTGGAGCGGCCATACCCGGCGCCCAGGTAAAGGTATTCAGTCCGAGCACCGGGCTGAACCGCTCCGTCTCCACCAATGACCTGGGCGGGTACGTAGCCTCTGAACTGCCGCTGGGAACCTACAGCATCACCGTCGAGAAAGATGGCTTCCGCACCACGACGCTGACCAACATTCCTGTCAGTGTGGGTTCGTCAACTCGCGCCGACGCGAAGCTCGCTACCGGCGCGGTCCAGGAAACGGTCGAGGTCAACGCCGATGTTCCGCTGGTGGAGACGACCACCAACACCACAGGCGGCACGATTGAAGCGACCGAGGCGGCCGAGCTGCCGGTGAATGGGCGCGATTTCACCAAGCTGCTGGAATTGGTTCCGGGAGCGACGAGCGATCCAGTGGGGTCGACCGAATCGGCCGGCTCATATGGGCTATTCAGCCTGAACGGCAACCGCGGACGCTCAAATAACTATCTGCTTGACGGCACGGACATGAACGACGGTTATCGCAACCTGCCGTCGATCAACCAAGCCGGCGTTTGGGGGTGTCCTTCAACCATTCTTCCCGTTGACGCGCTGGCGGAGATTCCAGTGACGGGCAGCCCGGAGGCTGAGTTCGGCCGCAGCTCGGGGGCGACGGTCAACATCGTGACCAAGAGCGGCACGAACGCGATCCATGGCAGCGCGTTTGAGTATTTCCGCAACGGCGCGCTGGCAGCACGCAACTACTTCAATACCGCTGCGCAGCCGAAGAACTCGTTTACGAACCACCAGTTTGGCGGACTGATCGACGGCCCCATCGTGAGAGACAAGACTTTCTTCACGCTCTCGTATGAGGGGCAGAGAGAGAACGGCGGACTGCCCCAATTGGGCACGGTGCCCACGCAAGCCGACATCGCCGCCGCAACGCCCTCGGGTGGAATCAACAGCGTGATCCAAAGCCTGCTGAAGAGCAAGCCGTGGGGGACATTGCCCGCCTCCGGCGACGGAAGCGAGACGTTCACCACGCCTTTCAGCAACAACAGCGACAACGTAATTGCCAAGGTCGATCAGCATCTGAACCTGTTCAGCCCCGGCGACCTGCTCACCGGACGCTACTTCTACAGTCATGGGATGCAGAGTTTTCCGCTGGGCATGCTTTACACGGGCTCGAGCGCGCCGGGGTTCAACACGTCGACGCCGACGCATGTGAACATCGTTTCGCTCTCCTATACAACGATTCCGAGATCGAACCTGATCGTGGAGGTTCGCGGCGGTTACAACCGGTTCCTGCAGCAGTTTCTTCCGCAGGACATCGGGCTCAATCCGAACACCGCTTTCGGCCTGAATACGCTGCCGCCGGACAACTCCTCACGCGATCTGGGATTGCCGACGATCTCGGTCAGCGGGTTAAGCCCCATCGGCTCGACCGCCAGCGACTCTCGGGGGCGCATCGACACCAACTATCAGCTTTTCGGAAATGTCTCGCTGGTAAAAGGGCGGCATAGCTTCAAGGCCGGTGTCGAGTGGCGGCGGACATTCATCAACAGCTTCATCGATTCGGGACATCGCGGCAAGCTATCGTTCTATAGCCTCGACGATTTTCTGTCGGGCACCATCGACGGCGGCAGTTCAGCGGAAGGGGCCGGCACGCGCTATTCCTATCAGAACGGCGGCGGGGCGTACGTCCTGGATTCCTGGCACATGAACAGCAGAATCGCGGTCAACTATGGCCTGCGCTGGGACTACTTCGGAGTGATTGGCGCGAAATATAACGCCTTCAGCCTCTTCGACGTGAAAAGCGGCGGACTGCTGACGGTGGGCGCCGCGGGTGCGCCGACATCGCTCTATCCAAAAGACTGGACCAGCTTCGCGCCGCGGCTCAGCGTGGCTGACGACCTGATGGGCAACGGCAAGCTGGTGATCCGTGCCGGCGCGGGCATCTTTTACGACGGGCCCTCGCAGGACTTCTATGTGGGCAATCAGGCCTACAATACCAACGCCGGGGAGGCTGGACCCGCGTTCAACGGCATCGGCTTTGCCACGCAGGTGGCTCCGACGATTGTGAGCGGCGCCCCGATTTTTGGCGGCTATTCACCGAACAGCCTCTTCACGGTAGACCAGCACCTGGTGACGCCGAGGTACGGATCCTACGATCTGAACATCGAGTCGCAACTGGCCAAGATGATTGCGGTGCAGGTTGGCTACGTGGGCTCGCAGGGGCGCCACCTCTACCGATTCCGCGACATCAACCAGTTCAACAACGTGCAGGGCAGCGTGGACCGTTGCGGCAACGGCCAGACCATCGGCTATGGGGAGCAATGTTTCCCGGCCTACGTCTACATAAACCAGATCGAGACCAGCGCCATGTCCAACTACAACTCACTGCAGGGCACGCTGAAGTTGCAGAACTGGCACAATCTGACGTCAACTTTCAATTTCACCTGGGCGCACTCGATCGACACGGCCAGCGACGGGCTGGACTTTGTGCCCAATGCGGCGATGCCGGACAACAGCTTCAATCCTCGCGGCGAACGCGCCAGCTCGAATTTCGACGTGCGGCAGCGGGTGCAGTGGTACTGGACGTACAACCTTCCCAAATTCGACCGGGCGGCGAAGATCCTGAACGGATGGGCGCTGGACGGCATGTTCAACTTTGCAACCGGCCAGCCGTATACGGTCAGCTACCTGTTTGAAGACGACTACAACGGCAGCGGGGAGTGGTTTGGGCGGCCGGATATCGTCGGCAATCCTTACGCGGGGACGGGCGGCACCAATCTGCTGAACCTGGCGGCGTTTGCCGCGCCATGCGCGGTGGACAACAACCCGAAGAGCCCAACGTATGGGGTTTGCCTTGGGCATCCGGGGAGCGAGGGCCGCAACGCGTTCAACTCGCCGAACTATACGAACGCCGACTTCTCACTGACCAAGACCACGCACCTGAGCGAGAAGGTGGCGATGGAACTTCGCGGCGATTTCTTCAACGTCTTCAACCACCCGAATCTCTCGAACCCGCTGCTGCCTGGCTTTGGCATCGATATGTTCGCCAGCTCGACGCAATTTATCAACACCACGGCGACACCCGATGTAGGCAGCGGCAATCCCTATCTGGGCGGAGGCGGACCGCGCAGCATGCAGGCGGCGGTTCACTTCAGTTTCTAATAGCGCTTTCGGAATGGGCGTTCTCGGACGCAATGGACTTCTGTGGTCTCCCACCCTTTGTGCAAAAGACGCACAAAGGATGGGGCACCCGAAGTTTTCTTAACACGGTTCTTCGCTCGCGTGCGGCGATGACGGTGGATGGCTGAGCCGATTCGCGCGTTCCCTCCTGCCTCGGCCAATGATTTGAATTCCGACAATGAGACCTTCCATATGGCCAATGGGGGCGCCCGGAGATTGATATCCCGGAAGACGCCTCGCTTGAGATGGCCCGCTTGACAAGAACGGGTATGTCCTGTTTCCATCGTTTGCGGTCGGGGGCGCTACTCGTTGCTGACCTGGAAACAATCGGTTGTCTTATCGCGCTGACGGAAGGGCGCTTCGAACTTGGCCGGTAAATGGACCGCCGGCATGAGGAGACGTTATGAATTTACGACGCATGTTGGCTTTGTTCTTTGCATTCCCGATCTCGATTCCAGCCCTGTCGATTGCACAAGGCACACCGGACGCGCAGCTTTGGTTGACGACTGTGGACCGCACCGCATTGTTCACGCTTCAAGGGGCTTCACTGCACTTTTCCAAGGCGGAGAACCAACTGCCCGCCGTCGAAGTAAACGACATGGAACAGTTCCAGACCATCGACGGCTTCGGCTTTGCATTGACTGGCGGAAGTGCGCAGCTACTGATGCGCATGACGCCGGAGCGGAGGACGGCCCTGCTGAAGGAGATCTTCTCAACTGAGGGCAATGGTATCGGCGTCAGCTATCTGCGGGTCAGTATAGGATCGTCGGACATGAACGACCACGTCTTTTCATACGACGATATGCGGAAGGGAGAAACGGACCCGAATTTGGCCAAGTTCAGTCTGGATGAGGATCGCGCGGATGTGATTCCCGCACTAAAAGAGATCATGGCGATCAATCCACATATCATGATCCTTGGTTCTCCCTGGTCAGCTCCGGCATGGATGAAGACCAACGACGACGTAAGGGGCGGCAATCTGAAGGCGGAGTTTTACGGGGCGTTTGCCGCATACCTGGTGAAGTATGTGGAAGGCATGAAAGCCGAAGGCATCACTATCAATGCCATTACGGTAGAGAACGAGCCGCTGAATCCGAAGAACACACCAAGCATGGTGATGTTCGCTTCGGAGCAGGATGGATTCATCGCCAGATTCCTGGGGCCGGCTTTTGAAAAAGCGGGGATTAAAACACAGATTCAGATCTACGATCACAACCTAGACGTTCCGTCTTATCCGTTATCGATTCTGAAAGACCCGGACGCCAGTAAATATGTCGACGGAACAGCGTTTCATTTATATGGCGGCGACACAGGCGAGCTAAGCGAGGTTCATAATCTCTATCCGAACAAGAATCTTTACCTGACCGAGCAGTCGGTGACCGAGCGGCCCAACGCGCCGGGCATTGGGATTGCCGAGCCGGTATATAGAGTGCTCATTGGTTCAACACGAAACTGGAGCCGCAACGTGCTTTTGTGGAATCTGGCAGCCGACCCGAAGGCAGGACCGCATACGAACAACGGCGGATGCACCGGCTGTTACGGCGCTATCACTCTGGACGGCGACACGGCAACGTTCAATGTGGCCTACTACGCAGCAGCGCATTTTTCAAAATTCGTTCGCCCAGGATCCGTGCGCGTCGCTTCGAGCCAACTGGATCAGCTCTACACCGTGGCGTTCCTCACTCCCGACAAAAAAGTTGTGCTGGTGGTTTCAAACACCGGTAATTTCGCACAGACGTTTCAAATTGCATATCACGGCAAGAGTTTGACAACCACTCTGCCGGAAGAAGCGGTAGGTACATATGTCTGGTAAATCCGGGAAATCGCAAAAGGCTATCCGGGTTGCAGTGATGTTGTTCGGCCTGCTGTCGAGTCTCGCTATGCCTGCGCTGGCCGCGGGCGCCATGCAGCCTGACTTTGGCCCCAACGTCCTCGTCTTCAATCCCTCCATGACCTCCACTGAAATCCAGGCGCAGATCGACAAGGTCTACGCGATTCAGGAGCACAGCGAATTCGGTTCGGCACGCAACGCACTGCTCTTCCTTCCCGGCAACTACAGAGTGGATGTGCCTGTCGGATTCTACACAGAGGTGGTGGGCCTCGGTGCGACGCCCGACGCAGTCCATATCACCGGCAACGTCCACTCCGATGCCAGCCTGCCGCAAAACAACGCCACGTGCACATTCTGGCGCGCTGTCGAGGGCTTCGCTGTAACTCCCTCCGGAGGGTCGGCAAATGACACCATGCAATGGGCCGTCTCGCAGGCCATCCCATTCCGCCGCATGCACATCTTCGGCAACCTCGTGCTCCATCAGCAGCACGGCTGGGCGAGCGGCGGCTGGATGTCCGATTCACTTATCGACGGCAATGTTGACTCCGGTTCGCAGCAACAATGGATATCGCGCAACAGCGAGTGGCGCAGTTGGACCGGCTCGAATTGGAATATGGTCTTCGTTGGAGTCAAAGATCCGCCGGCCGGCGAGTGGCCAGCGCCGCCCTTCACCAAGGTCGCCAGAACGCCCATCGTGCGCGAGAAGCCGTTTCTGGCCGTCGATGCGCACGGCAACTATTTTGTGCGTGTTCCCGCGATGCGCGCCAACAGCAGCGGCATTTCATGGCACGGAGGATCGACACCGGGGAAATCTATACCCATCGATCGCTTCTTCATCGCGCACCCCGGCGACACGGCCGCCAGCCTCAATGCGCAACTTGCGCAAGGGAAGAATCTGCTTTTTACGCCGGGCCTCTACGATCTTGGTGAACCGATCCGCGTGACGCGCGCCAACACGATCGTCATGGGTCTCGGTTTCGCCACGTTGAAGCCAGTGCGCGGCACCCCAGCCCTGACCACGGCTGACGCGGACGGCATCATCGTCGCCGGTCTCCTATTCGATGCGGGCCCGATTCAATCTCCCGTCCTGCTCCAGGTCGGCCCGCCGGGCAGCAATGCCAGCCATGGCAAAAACCCAGTCTCGCTTCACGATGTCTTCTTCCGCGATGGCGGAGCCGGAGTGGGTCGCACGGTGGGTAACCTCGAAATCAACAGTAACGACACCATCGTGGATCACACCTGGATCTGGCGCGCCGATCACGGCTCCGGCGTGGGATGGAACGAGAACCTGAGCACGAACGGCCTGGTCGTCAACGGGAACAACGTGACAGCCTATGGCCTTTTCGTCGAGCATCACCAGCAATTTCAGGTGCTGTGGAACGGTAACGGCGGACGCACCTACTTTTACCAGTCCGAAATTCCCTATGACCCGCCCGATCAGCAGAGCTACAGTTCCGCACCGGGGACAAATGGTTGGGCCAGCTACAAAGTGGCGGACAGCGTGACCAGCCACGAAGCATGGGGCCTCGGCGTCTACTCCGTCTTCCGTCACCCAAATGTCGATCTTACCCGCGCCATCGAAGTCCCCAAAGTGCAGGGCGTGAGATTTCACCACATGATTACCGTTGCCCTGGATAACCTCGGCCAGATCACGAATGTGATCGACGACTCAGGCGGCGCGACCTCGACCAAACCCCGAGTAACTCCGAAGCTCGCGGAGTTTCCATAACTGGTTCCCGAGACGAGGGGCGGACTCCCGCCGGGAGGAATGGCAAGCAGAGAAAGACGAATCGAAGTCAGGAGCGAAAACCAGGTTAGGGCAGTGGACCGCGGCGCGAGGTTATAATCCGAGGGCGAAAGTTCTGCGGATTCCTGATGAATCAAGTTAAATCTGCTTGGGAGCCCCATCCAGTCGACCGGACCCTATCGAGTTTGGTTTTGGGCGCCGGCTTTGGCCTCACCGGCGCCGGGACCGTAATGCTGGGCGTGCTGCTTCCCGTACTTGCGCGACAGTGGGGTCTCCGTGACGATGCGGCGGGCCTGCTCTTCTTCCTGCAATTCCTCGGATCTTCAATGGGCGCAATCCTGACCGGCGCGAATCGCGTCCGCTCGCTCAAGATCGGCTATGGATTGCTTTCCACAAGCGCACTCGCTCTGGCGTATACCGGCCGCGGTCTTTCATTCGCCATTTTCTTTTGTTTCGGCCTGGGACTGGGTATCGTGATGACCTCGACCAGCCTGGTGTTTTCAGACCGGTATGAAGTCGACAGGGCCGCCATGCTGGAGCGAATCAACTTTGCATGGTCTGCCGGGGCCCTGGCGGGAACGGTGCTGTTTGTGCCGTTCTTGCGCATGGAAAGCCCTCGAGGGCTTTTCTTCACATTCCAGGGAATGTTTTTGCTGCTTTTCCTTTGGGTGATTTTCCGGGAGCGGCACGTGATGCCGGACTCTCCGCTGAACGTGGATGCATCGCGACCCTTGAGCATTGCACCGCTGCGCTCGTTGCCTCTGTTTCTAGTAATGGCAATTTGTTCCATCGGTGTCGAGAGCTCACTGAGCGGCTGGCTGACGATGTACTCTCATCGCGCCGACCCCCGGATTATCCAGGCAGTCACTCTCGCCACATCCCTCTTCTGGCTTGGGATGATGGTTGGCCGCCTCGCGTCTTCCACCCGGCTGATGGGGATGGTTGGCAGAGAGAGGTTGCTCGGCGGGGCGCTTTGGGTCGCAGCAGCCGCAGTTGCGCTCCTGATTGCGGCTCCCAACCTCACGCTCATCCGTGTCGCCGCGGGACTTGCCGGCCTGAGTGTCGGCCCCCTCTATCCGCTTCTGCTTTCCTTTATGCTGGAGCGTTCACCGCGCGGCTGGATCTTCGGCGTCGCAGGGACGGGGGCGGCGCTCTTCCCCTGGCTCACCGGGCTGCTCTCGGCAAACTACGGGTCCCTGCGCTACGGGCTTATTGCACCTTGCGGAGCTGCATTGCTCATGATCGTGCTGCTTCCGATCAGCCTCAGGCCGGCAAACCCTTCGGCGGTGAAGACACATTTGGAGCGCTGATGGGGTCGTTCGAGGGCGTTTCCCGGGGAGAGTGTATTCGGTTGCGATGGAATTCCGCGGCCTCCCATCCATTGTGCAAAGGACGCACAATGGATGGGGCACCCGAAGTCCTGTTGGCACTTGCGATGCCTTAGTTCCACTGCAGCGTGATCACAGAATTGCCCGGCAGATTTACATTTAGAGATTTGCTTTCGAATCCGCAGTCGATCCGGCGTTCTTCACCCTGGTTGGTGAGCACAAGAACGTAATCTCCGGCGAGATTGACGAAGGCAACATGCTCGACGCCGGGCAAGTTGCACCTGGTAGCGACGACACGCGCCCCGCGGGAAACGGCTTTCGAGTAGTGGGCAAACGCCCAGTATTGGCCGCTGCGCGAAATCTGTTGAGTTTTGGAATCAACGGTGACAAGTCCACCACAGTTAAATGGGCCGATATTCGGAGCGCCCTTTTCGTCGAGAACAAGATTCCATGCGACGATGCAACGGGCCCAGTTCTTGAGGATTCCCGCGTAGGTGAAGGCCCATTTTGCCCAGTCGGACGCATAGTCGGGAGCCGTTATATCCGGGCCTCCCTCGGTCCAGTAGGCACTCTTGGTTGGAAAGGCGTCGTGGACCTTGCTCATCGCGTCGGGTGTGCCCACGTAACCGTGCCATGCAACACCATCGACATACTTGAAGACGTCCGGGTCGGTGAGCTCATCAATGGCGCGGCCCCAAAGATTGTAGTTGTGGTCAAGAAGCCAGATTTTGGTGTCGAGGGAAGCGTCACGAATCGCGGGTCCAAGGAACTGTCCGACGAAGGCTGTTTCGTACTCCTGTCCCCAAAGAGCGGCCGGCATTCTGCCATCTTGATCGGTGTCCACTTCGTTTTGGACAGTCACGGCGCTGACGGTCACGCCTTCCGCATTGTAAGCCTCGAGGAACTTGACGAAGTATTGTGCGTAACACCCGAAATAGTGCTTGCGCATGGCGCCCCCGAGAAGCGAGTTGCCAGTCTTCATCCACGCGGGCGGGCTCCAGGGCGTGGAAAAGAGGAACAATTCCGGGTTGACTTTTCGTGCCTCGCGGAGCATGGGCAAGATATATTCGCGGTCATGCGCGATGCTGAAGTTCCTGAGTTCGGGATCGAGAATCGGCGAGTCGTCAAAGGTATAAGCGGTCCGAGAATAGTCGCTTGCGCCCACGCAGGTCCGGCCCAGTGAGAGTCCAAGTCCCTGCGCTCCGAGAAGTTCCTCCATCAACTGCAGCCGTTGAGAGGGGTCCATGCGGCTTAGGAGGTAGCAGGATGCATCCGTAAAGGCTCCGCCGAAGCCAAGAATGCTCTGAAACCGCTGGCTGGGATCGATTTCCAGGTCCGGCGATTTGGCCGATGTTGATGCCTGCCAGGATTCAACGACGAAATCGTTGCATCTCTTCTCACCTGTGGTCACCCAGCCGCGGATTGAAGGTGGGGTGGAAGCTTCGTGTCCCCAGGAAGGGGTCGCGCGATTGCAGGCTAACGAAGCGGCAATGGTGGTGGCTTGCCGCAGAAAAGCGCGTCGACTGCTTGATTCCATGATCTTTATGCACCCGGATTGTCAATTCCTTCCCGGCAATTTCGCAATATTTTCCGCGGGAATGGCGCAAGACAAACGTTTTTCGCGCAACAAAATCGATTTTGTGGTTGATCCTGCCCCCACAAAACGCACCTATGCGAGGTTGCCGGAGAACTGAGTACACAGTCAAGCTATCCTTAAACCAATCGATTGTCTAGTGAAAAATTCACAAAAACTTTAGCTTGACAACGATCATTCACCGGTGGTCTAATCGGTGCCGCCTGCGAAGAGAGAGGCTGAATGTCCTTAAAACAAGCGTTTGTCTTGATCAATTCGCAGCGCATGATGCCGCGTGTGGCATTCGAATCGGGTGCCGGCGAAGGTTGGGGCTCAAGTCAGTCGGGGACACTTCATGGGCGCTCGTCCTTAGCTGGACAGGTAAATCGGTTGCATTGACAAGCAGTTCTGGAGGCAATTCATGACAAAAGCAAAGGGTCCAATTCTGCCCCTCTTTCTAATGATCGCTCTCGCGATCTTTGCAGGCGGGGTTTGTTTTGCACAAAACACAAACTCAGGAGATCTTCGCGGCACCGTGACCGATGCGACGGGGGCTGTGGTTCCCGGCGTGACGGTGAGTGTAAGAGATGTAGACAAGGAAGTCACCCGCACCTACGTAACCGATGGCGCGGGACTTTACGATACAGGAGCGATTCCGGAGGACCACTATATCCTCACCTTTACAAAGGAAGGATTCCAGACATACGTTCGCGGTCCAGTCACGGTAGCCCTCGGCGTGCAAGGCATGAACGCCACACTGCAAATCGGCAAAGTTTCGCAGCAGGTTGTGGTTAACACCGATGTGCCGATGCTGGAAACAGAGTCCGGCGCGCAGGAAGGAGTGCTGGAGGCAGATACCATTGTGAATCTGCCGCAGGTCGGCGGCCTGAATGGCGGCGGAGCAGACTGGGAGAACTTCATCATCCTGATGCCCGGCTCGTCCGGAGCGCCTGAGAATTCGTCCAACAACCTTACCTCAGGCATGGCCACTTCCATCAACGGCAATCTGCCCTTTGCCAGCATGCTTCAAGATGGCGCTACAACCACGCTGCCCATGAGCCAGAACTCCGACGTCACAATCTTTGAAACCACGGCGGAAGTGAAAGTCAGCGCAACGGGTTTTTCGGCACAGTATGGTGTAGGCGACGTGGTCTACAACCAGATCACCAAGAGCGGCGGCGATAAGTATCATGGCTCCGGCTACTGGTACTTGCAGAACAATGCGCTGAACGCGAACCCCTATGAATTCAGCGTCAAGAAGACGGGCATACCTCCGCTTCACTTCAACAACTTCGGAGGCTCTGTCGGCGGCCCGATCATCAGGCACAAGGCGTTCTTCTTCTTCGACTACGATCGGACCATCAATCACGGCGCTGCGAGTGCGTCGTCCGCTACCGTGCCGAGCACGGCCATGGAGGGCGGCGACTTCACCGGAATGTCCACCATTTACGATCCGACCACGCAGGTCATCGTCAATTCTGGAACATGCACCTATACGGGTACGCAGTATGCCGGTGGTTCCCTCACGGTACCGGCTCCGTGCGTTCAGCGGAAAAGCTTTGCCTCGGAATTCGGCAACGGCAACAAGATTCCGTCGAGCATGCTGAATCCGGTTGCCCAGGCAATCCAGAAGTATTACCCCGCGGCAACTGCCGGCTCCGGAACCCCATCTGGATCGGGATACCTGGTGAACAACTTCACGTATCTGGCTCCCAGCAGCAACCCCTTCATCAAGTGGTTTGGCCGCATGGACTACGATGTGACCCCCACCAACCGGCTGACTCTCTCCGAGACGGAGAGCGACAACCCAGGGCAAGGCGTTGGGTTCGGCACAAGTTTTTGCCCTATCAACTGCCAGAGCCAGGACGTGAGCCGCGACAACGCCTCGGTTTCCGATGTCTGGACGTTGAGTCCCCACCTCATAAACGAAGCGCGTGTTGGCTTTACAGACCAGTTGAATTACTTTACCCCTCAGACCATTGGAAAGGGCTTTCCTGCGAAACTGGGCCTGCAGTTCTCTCAGGCGGATAACTTCCCACAGGTGAATGTCGGCAACTTCGCCGCGCTTGGCACAGCATCGAACTCGGTCTACAAGGAGATGCTCTTCGATCCATCCGATGTAGCCACACTGATCAAGGGCAAGCATGTGTTGCACTTCGGCGGCGAGTTCCTGATCAACAGGGCTGACTCAACCGCATGGGGAAACCTGGTGTCAGCGAACCTGACTTATAACAGCACCTACACTGCGCAAGGCGGCTCGAACACCAACGCCTACGACGGTCTCAGCTATGCTGACTTTCTGCTTGGTCAGACCCAAGGCTGGAGTGCATTGGTCCAGCCTGAGTTCGGCGGAAGATGGAAGACTCCGCAGTTCTTCGTTCAGGACGACTGGAAGTTCAAGCCGAACCTGACTTTCAACCTCGGCCTGCGCTATGAAATCATGACCGGCTGGTCTGAAGTAAAGGGCAACATGAGAGACTTCGATCCAGCGGTCTCGAACTTCAACGTTTCCTCTTCGCCCATCAACGGCATTGCCCCCGGCACCCCAGTTCAAGGCGGTATGTGGTACGCCAAAACCGCGGCAAACGGACGCACCACCCTGCAAAAACCCCAGTACAACATCTTTATGCCGCGCGTTGGCTTCAGTTGGCAGATCATGAATAATATGGTGATCCGCGGCGGTCTCGGCGTTTATGCATCCACATGGAGCGAGGATACCTATGGGGCTGGGATGGGAAATGCATTTCAGACCAGCGGAAACGACAACGATACCACCAACGGCATGTGCCCGGTGGTGCAACTCGACGCAGACGGCAAATCACCTGACGCTAAAGACCCGGGCGGCTGCGGATCAGGCAGCTTGAACGGAACCAGCCTTCTCTCCAACCTCGTGAGCTCGCAGACTACTCCCTGGGCCTATAACAACCAGGACGTCAGCTACAACCAGTATCAGACACCAGTGCCCAAGAACTACCAGTACTCGCTTGCCGTGCAGCGCGAGTTCCTTAAGGACTTCGTTGCCGAGGTCTCCTATGTCGGCAATCACGGCACGGGAATCAACTTCCCGGTGGACATCAATCAGGTCCCCGAGGCTGATCTCGGCCCGTCCGACCTAACCTTCAAGCCGTATCCCATGTTCAAGGGGATCAACGGAAGCACCAACAACGCGATCTCCAACTACAACTCCTTGCAGGCCATGCTGAACAAGCGTATGTCGTACGGGCTGCAATTCTCGGTGAACTATACATGGTCTCACTTCCTGGACGATATCGATTCTTCAGGATGGGGAAGCCGCATGGGTTGGCAGAACTATCAGAATGCGTATGCGCCAGCCGAGAACTACAGCAATTCCAACTTCGACATTCGGCAGATGCTCAAGGGAGAGGTAGTTTACAGGCTCCCGTTTGGCAAAGGCATGCAGTTCATGAACACGAACCTGGTGGCCGATGAAGTGTTGGGCGGCTGGCAGCTATCGGCGACTTTTGTCGATCAGGGCGGCAATCCTATGGGACTCACTACCGGAAACAACAATAGTTCCAACAATCAATCCGGTGGCTATACCCAGGAAGCAAACCTCGTCGGTAACTATAAGTCTTCCAGCGCGGTTGGTGGGGTCACTTATCCCTACCACAGCATTAAGGCTTGGTACAACCTCAGCGCGTTTGCGGTCCCTGCACCTTTCACCTACGGTACCTTCAAAAGGAACCAGGTGTATGGTCCCGGACTGAATGTTGTGAACTTCTCCTTCGGGAAGAGCTTCGACATTGTGCCCGATCGGGGAGTCAAATTCGAGATCCGCGGCGATGCAACGAACGTCCTGAACCATCCGAGCTTCGGGCAATCCGGCAACAACTTCCCAGGCGGCGGTGGTTCCTCGGCAATCAGCAGCCTCACAGTCAATGGGAGGGTGTGGCAGATGGTTAGTCGCATATCTTTCTAAGACAGATACGTTGCATTAACCGAAAGGACGGCAATTCATCGCCGTCCTTTCGAATTCTCTCAACTCTCGCTTTGGTATCATGAGGTTGCCATGTTCACCAAAGCCGCATTGCTCGCGCTGTTTTTGCTGCCTTTCGTTTTCATAGCATCCAATTGTCAAAGTCCGCCGAGCACGAATGAGCAAATCGACTTGCTTGAACGGCTGACACAGCAGTATCTAAGAGAACAGCGGCCCGATCTGGCAATACCGGAGCTGCAGAAGCTTGTAACTCTCGATCCGGACAACGTGGACGCTCGCGCAAACCTCGGAGTCCTGCTCTTCTTTCACAAGGACTACAAAGACGCTGTTCCGCAATTGCGGGAAGCGGTGAAGTTACAGCCGAACCTATGGAAAGTCAGGGCATTGCTCGGAATGGCCGAAGAACACATTTCCGATTTCGCCAATGCGCAAAAGGATCTCGAGGCATCCTTTCCGGCGATTCAAGATGAAAAGCTGAAGATAGAAGTCGGATTGGAACTCGTGGGACTTTACACAACAAACAGTGACCTGGACGATGCTGCCAGCGTGGTGACTCAATTACGAAAAGCTTACCCCGATAATCCGGAGGTGCTTTATGCGGCTTATCGTACTTATTCCGATTTATCCGGTGAGTCGATGCTTGCGCTATCCATGGTTGCTCCGGATTCGGCGCAAATGCGCCAGGTGATGGCTCACGAAGAGATCAAGGAGGGAAATACAAACGCAGCGGCCGCGCAATTTCGCAAAGCAATCGAGCTCGATCCTCACTTACCCAGCATTCATTATGAGTTGGCGGAATTGCTCAACACCTCGCTGGATGCAGCGGTGAAAAATGAGGCAGAAAAGGAGTATCGCGCTGCTTTAAAGGAAAACCCAAGTGATGAGAAGGCCGAGTGCAGGCTGGGCGAAATCGATGCGCACAATGGCAACACGTCCCAGGCATACCAAGAGTATTCACGAGCGGTGGAGTTACAGCCGGCGGATGCGGACGCAAGGTTGGGCCTTGCCAAGATGCTGACCGAAATGAACCAGCCGGATAAGGCTCAGGCGGTGCTGGAAGAGGCGGTTAAGCTTGAGCCAACGAACGCAATCGCACATTATCGCCTGGGCACTTTGTACAGGGCAAAGGGACAGATTGCTGATGCGAAACGCGAAGTGGAACTTTATAAGAAGTACAAAGACATGAAAGAAAAACTTCGTGCTGTTTACAAAGATCTCCAGATTCAGCCGAGCGAAATCCGGCCGGATGAACCGGATGAAAAATAGTCTCAGTTCGCGGGGCGCGGTGCTTCATCGTTTGAGTGTGACAATGTTATTCCTCTACTTGAGTGCCGCAGGAATCGGACAGATGGGGACTCCAACCCCGCTGTCTGCCGCGGAGCGACAAAAAGCTGCGGCAGAGAGAGAAGAAACGGGCCCGGTACCAAACTATCCGCAGTTGGTCGATATTACGGCTTCGACCGGGATTCACTTTGAACATCTTTCGAGTCCTGAGGCGAAATTCATAGTCGAGTCAATGAGCGGCGGGGTGGCGCTGATCGACTATGACCATGATGGTTGGCCAGACATCTATTTTACAAATGCACAGAGCGTGGACATGGCGCTTCATGGAGTGAAGGCGCACAGCGCGCTCTACCATAACAACCACGATGGGACGTTTACCGACGTGACGGAGAAGGCCGGCGTTGGCACTCCTTGCTGGGCAATGGGCGCCGCCGTTGGCGACTACAACAATGACGGCTGGCCCGACCTGCTCGTGACTTGCTTTGGCGGCGTGGTGCTCTACCGAAACAACCGGGATGGCACGTTTACCGACGTGACGAAAAGCGCTGGACTCGGCGGTGACCACATGTGGGCCACCGGCGCTTCCTTTGGAGATTACGACGACGACGGCTGGGTCGATCTCTTTGTCTCGCACTATGTCGATTTTCACCTCGACGACCTGCCGGCATTCGGTGCGAGCAAGAGTTGCAAGTATATGGGCATCGACGTTCAGTGCGGGCCACGCGGCTTGAAGGGGTCTCCGGACAATCTGTATCACAACAATGGCGACGGAACATTCAGCGACGTCTCTGTGAAATCCGGCGTGGACGATGCTGAACATCGATATGGACTGACATCGATTTGGACTGACTTTGACAACGATGGCAAGCTGGATCTCTTTGTTACGAATGACGGGCAGGCAAATTATCTGTATCAGGGCGACGGCAAAGGTAAGTTCGAAGATGTTGCATTGTTTTCTGGAGTAGCGGCGAGCGAGGACGGTGCGGAGCAGGCCAATATGGGAGTTGCGCTTGGCGATTATTTGCACACCGGGCGTATGTCTCTCCTGATTTCGCATTTTGATATCGAGTACGCAGCGCTTTATCGAAATGACGGGAGCATGAACTTCACGGATACATCGGTTGGCTCAGGAATTGCCCGGGGCACTCAAGGTTACGTAGGCTGGGGAGATGCCTTTGTTGATTTTTCAAATGATGGATGGCAAGACTTTTTTCTCGCCGCCGGGCACGTATATCCGCAGATAAACAATGTCCATGGATCGGCCAGATATCTCGAGCCTAAATTGCTGTTTCTGAACCAACGTGACGGAACATTCAAGAACATCAGCAGGCGGGTTGGCGCTGCGATTCAGGTTCCGCAGGTGAGCCGCGGAATGGCGATAGGCGATCTCTTTAACGATGGCAGGATCGAAGCGGTTGTTGAGAATCTCGCCGGTGGACCGATGATCTTACGTCCGCAAGGAGGCCCTCAAAACCATTGGATCAGCTTTCAGTTGGAGGGCGTCAAGAGTAATCGCCTGGCTTTGAATACACGCGTGCGAGCGACGGCGGGTGATCTGGTGCAACTCGGCGAGGTGACTAGTGGTGGAAGCTACCTATCTCAGAACGACCTTCGCATCCATTTTGGGCTGGGCGACCACGCGCGAGTGGACAAGGCTGAAATCATGTGGCCCGACGGAAACGTGGAGATGCTGACCAACTTGGATGCTGGCAGATTTTATTCAATACGCGAGGGCACTGGCGTAGTTACGTCCGAACCTCCGGCGATTTATAACTCGCAACGGCAGCGATAAGTTGCTGTCGCGGTAACTACGAGTGGCAATGAAAGTGAGGTGTTGGCTATCTTTTCGAGTCACTAACTAACTGGATGGCGCAAGGGACATGTCCCTTTGTGGCGATACGGTCCTAACGAATCGGCCAGGAAGCTCCGACCATTGAGGCTGACCCGACGGTACTGTAAACTGTATAAAACATTGCAACGACAGAGATCGAGGTAAAGGAACAAACCAATGAGTGATTCCGCGACAGATAAGCGGCATCGTGAGACTGCCAAGCCGTTGGTTCACCAGGCGGTCAGCCTTAAGCAGTTGGCAGCGCATCTAGCGCTGAATCCGGCGACTGTATCGGTTGTTCTCAACGACGTTCCGGGACGATCGATTCCGCAGGTGACGCGCGACCGCATCAAAGCCGCGGCCAAAGCAATGAACTACCAGCCGAGCCTGTTGGCGCGTTCGCTGCGCAACCGGAGGACGCTGACAATCGGGATTCTGGTACCTGAGCTGGGGGACGGCTATCACACGGAAGTGATGAGCGGCATCGGCGATGAACTTGTGAATGCCGGATACTTCTACTTCACAGCTCACCACAGGCACCAAAAGCGGCTGGTAGAAAAATACATTCAGATGTTCATGGGGCGAGGTGCACAGGGCATCATCGCAGTGGATACTTTGCTGGAACATCATATCCCGGTTCCGGTGGTTGCCGTGGCCGGTCATCGTCACATCGAAGGCGTGACGAATATCGTGCTCGATCATGCGCATGCCGCGGAACTTGCCTTGAACCACTTGTTTTCACTCGGACACCGGAATATCGCTTTCATGCGCGGGCAGCCGTTCAGCTCCGACTCGGATGACCGCTGGAATTCGTTAATGGCGGTTGCGGAGAAGCTGGGCCTTGAGGTCAATCCGGAACTGATTGTCAACCTTGACCGCGATATGTCTTCGCCCGAGTTAGGCTACCCGGTGGTTCAGAAGCTGCTGGCATGCAAACAACCGTTCACGGCTCTTGTCGCCTTTAATGACATATCGGCAATCGGATCGATCCGCGCGCTGGAGGACTTGAATTTACGGGTTCCAAGGGACGTTTCGGTCATAGGTTTCGACGACATTAAGGCGGCCGCGTATACGTTGCCGCGGCTAACCACGATCAGTCAGCCGCTCGCGGAATTGGGAAGAGTTGCAACCAAGAACCTGCTCAATCGCATCCACGGAACAGAAAATGAGTCCGATGAAATCAAGATGGAACCGAGGCTTGTCATTCGCGAATCGACCGGGCCGGCAAAGGTGTCGAAACGTGCTCACCCTAAATCGCAGTAGTTTTAAACCTGGCGCCGTTTCCCGGTTCCAAACGGGCATTTCTCGGGGTGAAGATGGTGTTTCTTGCTCAAAAACGGCTCAAAATCCGGCTTTCTTGTTTACCCATAAGTAACTAGGGTTGTTTTTTATCCTGTTCATTGCATGTGATTTATCCTATGAGAGGTGGCGAATTACCCCCAGTTTTTCGGGGGGGGACCCCCCTATATCAGTTGGTACGGACCGGTCACATCCCTGACAGATTGAACCGGGGACATATCTGACACTGCACAAGTCTGTTGACGTTGGGTTAGAACGTCGAGATGGGCTGGAGAGTGAGCAGTGTGATGGAGGAGAAGTTGCGCTTTGTCTTTGAGTATGAGCGCGTTGAGGAGTCGATGAAGGCTCTGTGTAATCGGTTTGAGATCAGCCGTGAGACGGGCTATGTTTGGCTTCGACGCTTCCGGCAGTTGGGAGTCGAGGGTCTGGTGGAGTTGAACCGGGCTCCGCAGCGTCATCCCAACCAGACGGCGGCAGCGATCGAAGAGGCGGTGCTGGATCTTCGCCAGGCGCATATGACGTGGGGCCCACGGAAGCTGAAGCGGATTCTGGAGCGGGACCAGCCGGGGCGCGGATGGCCGGCAACCAGCACGGTGGGCGAGATAGTGAAGCGTGCCGGTCTGGTGGTTGCGCGCAAGAAGCGGCGCCGGACCGAGCCCTATACGCAGCCTTTGCAGCATGCAGTGGAGTCGAACCGTGTGTGGTGTGCAGACTTCAAGGGCTGGTTCAGGAGCGGGGATGGAACCCGCATCGACCCGCTGACGATCACCGACGCCTGCAGCCGCTACCTGCTGCGCTCGCAGGCGGTGGAGAAGACCGACACGGAGCGAGTGCGAGCCATCTTCGAGGCGGCGTTTCGTGAATTCGGACTGCCCTGGTGGATACGCACTGATAACGGGCCTCCGTTTGCCAGTTCGGCCGTGAGCGGGTTGTCGCGGCTGGCGGTATGGTGGATCAAGCTGGGTATTCAGCCTGAGCGGATCGAGGCCGGTCATCCGGAGCAGAACGGGCGTCACGAGAGGATGCACCGGACACTGAAGCTGGACCTGAGGCCTGCCCAGGACTGGCGTGGCCAGCAACTGGAACTGGACCGGTTCCGCCACGATTACAACCATGTGCGGCCGCATGAGTCCCTGGACATGCAGACCCCGGCCTCGGTCTACGAGCCTTCGCCGCGGCCCTATCCGGAGCGGTTGCCGGAGATCGAGTACCCGGAGACGATGCTGGCGCGCACGGTCAAGAGCCACGGTCATTTTCGCTGGAAGAGGCACGATGTATTCCTCAGTGAGGTGCTGTGGGGCGAACGAGTGGGACTGCTGCCGTTTGACGACGGATGCTATACGGTCTACTTTGCCCATGTACCGGTGGCGCTGTTTGAAGAAAGGACTGGAAAAACCTACCGCTTGCCACCCAGCAAAGACGGACAGACGACGCGTTCCGTTTCCGGGGCAGGTGCCCCGGAAACGGAAAAACAAAAACAAGAGCAAAAACAACAACAAAAACAACAACAAAAACTCCCTGAGAATGAAAAACTGTCAGGTATGTGCCCGGTCTAAAATGTCAGGGTTGTCCCCGGCCGTTCAAGTTTTGGCGCGAATGGACAGGGTTTCCGGATCGAATTTTCCGCGCGAGACTGGAGGATGTTCATGCCCTTATTCTGCGCTAGTGTGCTGTATTTTTCTGCAAGTCGATAATTCACAGGGCATCTTAATGCAACTGATCTGAACTGCCAACTATGTGCTCTAACCGAGGGATGCCGTTTTGCGAACGCAATATGGTACATTTGCGTGATGAAACTGAAGGGCTTAGCTGCGTTCGCAATATTGCTGGCTGTTGCGCAGGCATATCCCCAAGCACAGGCGCCGGCCGGTGCGCAGACAGCGACTCATCCCACCTTGCCCACTTCGACTTCTTCTGCCGGCGCTCAACCGGCGGCAGCGACCCCTGTGACAAACTCCGCGGCAAGCCCGGCGGCGAGGACAGATTGTGAAAACGGCCCGTGCGACTATCAGCCATCTCACATAACCATTGCGACCCCGGCTCCTGCGCCAGCGCCCTGGCCTTTACAGGATCGGATTGCGTGGGGAGCGAACGTGCTGCTGGTGTTGCTGGGGTATGCCGGCATCCTGATGGCGCTTTCAACGCTGAAGAAGATCGAGCGCCAGACCAAGTATGCGGAGACGGCGGCCACTGCTGCCGCTGAGAGTGCCCAGGCTGCATTGATACACGCCCAGGCGATCCATCACGCAGAGAGGCCATGGGTCCTTATAAGTGTGGAGCCCTCTCCAAGCATCGAAAACGGGTTCAGGGTGATGGCTACAAATCGCGGTCGCAGCCCGGCACGGGTTATTGGCATGGCAAATGAGACCAGGATAGCGGTGGATGAAGCGCAACTGCCCGGCATTCCCGAGTACTCGCCCTCGGACCCGGAGATGCCGCCTTACTCGATCATTCTTCTTCCGGGGGAGATGACAGGGATCAAGACCTTTTGCAGAGACGATGTGAAGGGGCTTTGTGAGTCGGAAGAAGGGCTGCAGCGAATCGAGAACTGGGAAGAGCGGATATTCCTTTATGGGAAGGTAGTATATAAAGACCTGATGGCGCCGCCTGACGAACCGGCTCACGAAACCGCCTGGTGTTGCAGGTATATCCACGGACGGCAAAAGAGCGGATTAGTGACCGCAGGAACGCAGGAATACAACGCGCACACCTAACGTCGAGACTCCATAATCGGGCATTGCTGGTGAAGGGACGCGGGTGGGTGACACCCGCTTTCAGTTCTACTGATGCCGTTGCGTTTCGATTATGGACCGTCGACGGACAGCTCAACGCGCTAATCGACGGCACTTTAAGGTGCGCTTCAGGGGCTGATGCCCACGTCCATTTTGTGATGTTTGCGGCCCGACTAAAGTAGTGCCCTGACACAAAGCCAGTGAGAAAATCCATTGAATCGAGTTTTTCCGCAGTCTGTGAATTCGTGCCCTAATAAGAATTCGAGTTCCAGTTGGGCGCTACATCCGGCAATCTAAGTAAGCGGATTGGACAAAGGCAGCAAGTCAGCCTCCGCTACGCGGAGATAGCAAGTCGGCAAGTCAGCGGGCGATGCTTGGCCGTGAGATTTCATTCCCTTGCGGGTCGGCGATGCCGGTGGACGACTGACACGGAGCCTCGGGGTTTTGTGCTTAAAGCGCGCTTTTCCGCATCTTGTCTAAGCTGTTACGGACTCTCTTGCATTCTGATCGAAGGTCTGTTCCTGCTCGGCCAGCCTTATCAGGCGATGAAGATAGGCTCTGGAAATGCAGAGGCTGCGCGCGGCCAGCGTCTTGTTGCCGTTGTTCTCGCGCACTGCCGCTATGGCCAGCTTGACTTTGTATTCGTGAATCTGGCGCTCGAATGAACCGGCCGGCTGGTAATCCGCGATGTCGACGACATCGTCGAGCTCGGCCACTTCCTCTTCCTGCGGGTTGAGGGCCAGGTCTTCCGCGCGCACGGTTTGTGCATGGGCGACGATGATAGCCCGCTGCATGACGTTTTCCAACTCGCGCACGTTGCCGGGCCAGGCGCAGCTTTGCAACATCGCCAGCGCCTCAGGTTCAATCCCGACCATTGGCTTTTGAAAGCTTTTGGAGTACTTTTGCAAAAAATGCAATGCGATTGAGGGAATGTCTTCCGGATGTTCGCGGAGTTGCGGAGCTTCAATTCGCATGACATTGATGCGGTAGAAGAGATCCTGCCGGAACTTGCCCTCCGCCACCAAGCGAGCGAGATCGCGATGGGTGGCAAATACGAGGCGTGCGCGCAGGGGAATGAGGCGGCTGCTGCCCAGGCGGCTGAATTCCATTTGCTGGAGGACACGCAGTAGCTTGACCTGGGTAAACAGGCTGAGGTCGCCGATCTCATCCAGGAACAGAGTGCCATCGGAGGCTTGTTCAAAGTAGCCCTCGCGGGCGCCGACTGTTCCGGTGAAAGCGCCCTTTTCATGGCCGAAGAGCTCGGCTTCAATCAAGGTTTCAGGGATGGCGCCGCAGGAGACGGCGACAAATGGACGGCTGGCGCGCGAGCCCAAATTGTGAATGGCCCGGGCGATCAATTCCTTGCCGGTTCCACTGGCCCCGGTCACCAGGACCGCGGCATTGAGGTTGGCCACGCTGCGGACCAGATTATAAACGCGCTTCATCTGGGTGCTCGATCCGATGAGTTGGTCGCAGGAGGCCGGCTCCTCGAGCCGTTGCTGTACAGTCTGGAGCTGTTGCTTGAGCGAGGAGTTCTCACAGGCTCTGCTCAGCATGGTCTTAAGGTCGCGGATGGAAGGCGGACGCCGGCAGTAGCCGAAAGCGCCGATGCGGACCAGCTCGAATGCGGTGGAACGAAGGCCATCGTCGGCCATCACGACCATGGGGACGTTCAAAGCCAGCAACTGACGGGAAAACTCAATGCGCTCCCTCATGGAGTCGCGATTGGAATTGAGATCCACAATCAGGACATCGCATTTTCCTGCGGACACAAGACCGGTCATAGGGCCCGCGTCCGACTCGTGGAGCACCGAAAAGTCTTTTCCGAGAGCCGAGGCAAGAAGAGGACGTAAAGTACGGTCTTCAGAGTACAAACCAATCTTGATCATCTTGGAGCGAGCTTTCTGCCGCTAACAAAGACACGCCACTCCGGTTGAATTCCGGTTGGTTAAAAAGTGTTATGTGACCATCATCGGCAAGGTTCACTCTTATGCCAATGGCTGTTTCGTGCTAGGACAGTGAGACGTTGGTAATGTGTAAGGCCGGGCAGAGCGGGAGAGGGTTGTTGAGGCATTTCTCGGAACGTCGCAGAAGGCATGTAAGCCTTTACTACTTATTAAGTTACAAAAGCGGAGAGAGTGTGGGGGTGGATTCCAGTTGGCCTGAAAGCGGCCAAATTTGAAGTTGGAGCCTGCAAGTATTTTATTTTCAATATTTTGTGGAGAATCTTCCTGAGAAATCCGGAGCGCCGCCGCGCTGGGAATCGAGTTGCAGTTGGCTGGACGGCAAGGGGAATTCCGGTGAGACTCCGGCTACAACTTTCGTACTATGTCATTTCCGCACGGGTAACAACACACTGGTTACCTCAACACCGGTCTCAAGAAAAGCACCACGCGCAGTGCAGTCGAAATTCTGAACTGCACCCCGCCGAATGTGTAAACGGTCTGCTTCACCGCCCAGACCCGTCCGTAAACAGCCGTGTACACCGATTGGGCGTGTCTGGATATAACTTGCTGATTTCAGATCATTTCTTTCGGTGAATATTTGGTTGGGCAATTGCTTTTATACAGGAGTTCCCAGACCGCGAGGGAGAAGGAGCACGGGATGCTGCACGCGTTCGCATGGTGGCCAACGGTAACCGTTCTTGGCGTGGCGACCTTCACGGATCTGCGCAGCCGGCGAATTCCGAATTGGCTGGTGCTTCCTTTTCTGGCTGCGGGTTTTGCGGTATCCGGATGGCTGCATGGGTGGCAGGGGCTTGGCCAGAGTCTTGAAGGGGCCGCGCTGGGGCTGGTGATCTACGGGTTTCTTTTCTGGATGGGCGGCATGGGCGGCGGGGACGTGAAGCTGTGCGTCGCGATCGGAGCCTGGATCGGTCCCAGCCAGTTGTTTATTGCGCTGGTGATCACGGGCATGGCGGGGGGGATCATGGTTGTGTGCTGGGCAGCCTTTGGCGGATTTCTGAAGGAACTGTTCGGCGGCGCGAGCGATCTTGCTTTCGGTTGGAAGGACCGTGGCGGGGTTCTCGATCCCGAGGTGGTTTTGAGCAACCCCAAGCGTCGCAAGATGCCGTACGCGCCTGCGATTGCGGTTGGGACGTTGATTTCGTTTTTTGCTGGTTGAGAAGAAAGTCAAAGGGCTATGTCGACAATGCGGGCAGACTATCGACCACCAATAAATGCGCAGGGGGAGTCGCGCGCATTTGGGCGCGATGAATCAGCGGTCGTGAATTCCTCCCCGTATCTGGTTCCGTCGCCGGAAGAGCCGTTCGGCGCGGATGCCTTGTCGATTGTTCTGATCGGGCCGGATGAGCTGCGCCGCGAAGCCGTGGCCCTGGCGTTGGCCAGGTGCGCGGGAAGCGAGGTTCGCGCGTTCTCTTCCTATCCTCCCAGCCTCGACGACGTGCCCAGGCTTCTGGAGCAACACCACGACGTAATCATCATCGATCTGGACAGCGATCCGGAATATGCCCTGGATCTTGTCGAGAGCATCGGCTCCAACGGCTCGATGACCGTAATGGTCTATTCCGAAAAGGCCGATCCCGACTTGCTGGTGCGCTGCATGCGTGCCGGCGCACGCGAGTTTCTTACCCTACCGCTTGAGCTAGGCATCATGGCGGAGTCTCTGGTTCGGGCGGCTGCGCGCAAGCCGGTGGTTCGCCCCGCTCCTTCCAGCCATAAGAGAACGAGCGGAAGGTTGCTGACGTTCATGGGCGCCAAGGGCGGCACCGGAGTAACCACGCTGGCCTGCAATTTCGCAGTGGCGCTGGCTCAGGATTCGAGTCAAAGTACGCTGCTGGTCGATCTCGATCTTCCTTTTGGAGATGCGGCGCTGAATCTGGGAGTGATCGCTGAGTTTTCGACCATTGACGCCCTTCAACAGAGCGACCGGCTGGATGGAAGTTTCCTATCGAAGCTTCTTTTCAAACATAGCTCGGGTCTCTCGATGCTTGCGGCTCCGGGCAGATTTCTACCCTATCAGCCCACGAACGAGGGCATAGACAAGCTGTTGACGGTGGCGCGGCAGGAGTTCGACAACGTTGTAGTCGATGTGGGTTCGAGAGTCGATTTGACGGGAACCATCCTCTTCAGAGACGCCTCGACGGTCTACCTGGTAACGCAGGCGGGCATCCCGGAGCTCCGCAATTCGAATCGCCTGATCTCGCAGTTCTTCAGCGAGGGCGGTCCGAAGCTCGAGGTTGTGATCAACAGGCATGAAGCGCGCTTGCTGGGAGTTTCAGAGAAGGACATCACGAAGGCACTGACGCGGCCCGCGCAGTGGAAGATTCCCAACGACTTTGCCTCGGTGAGGCGGATGCAGATCGAGGCCACACCGCTGGTGCTGGGCGACTCGTCGATTGCGCGGCAGATCCGGCAGATGGCCCGTGCGGTGACCGGCCAGCCTGCGGCGGAGACCAAGAAGAAGAGCTTCGGTTTATTCGGATGATGGTTTTCAGATTCGAATTCGATATCTGGACGGAAGGCAAGAAGTGGAACTGCTGAATCTGGAAAGTTACAAAGCGGACATTCATCGGACCCTGATCTCAAAGCTGGATCTGGAGAAGCTGTCGCGCGTCAATTCGAACCAGGCGCGCCAGGCGGTATTGGGAATCGTCAAAGAGATCATGGCGGAGCAGCGGGTGCCGCTGAGCTACGACGAGCAGGAGAAGATCCAATCCGATCTGCTGGATGAAGTCTTCGGCCTGGGCCCGCTGGAGCCTTTGCTGCGCGATTCAAAGATTTCCGACATTCTGGTCAACGACAAGGACCATGTATTTATTGAAAAAGGCGGACTGCTTCAGCGGGTAAGTACGACCTTCCGCGACGACCGGCACCTGCTGCAAATTATCGACCGCATCGTATCGAGGGTTGGACGCAGAGTGGACGAGTCTTCGCCAATGGTGGATGCCCGCCTGCCCGACGGCTCGCGCGTAAACGCGATCATTCCTCCGCTTGCGCTGGACGGGCCCTCGATGTCGATTCGGCGCTTCGGCACCGGCCCTCTGGCGGCCAACCAACTGGTGAAGTTGAATAGCATCTCCGCGGAGATGATGGAGATGCTGTCTGCGGCGGTGAAGGCCAGGATCAGCATTTTGATCTCCGGCGGCACGGGCGCCGGCAAAACCACATTTCTTAATATTCTTTCGCAGTACATTCCGAACAACGAGCGGCTTGTGACCATCGAAGACGCGGCCGAACTGCGGTTGGCGCAGGAGAACATCGTGCGCCTTGAAACCCGCCCGCCGAATATTGAAGGACAAGGGGCCATCCGCCAACGGCAACTGCTCATCAACTGCCTCAGAATGCGGCCCGATCGCATCATCATCGGCGAGGTTCGCGGCGAAGAAGCCTTTGACATGTTGCAGGCGATGAACACCGGCCATGAAGGGTCGATGACGACAATTCACGCCAACACGCCGCGCGACGCCATCTCGAGGTTGGAATCGATGGTAGCGATGGGCAACATGAATTTGCCGGAGAAATCCGTTCGCCAGCAGATTGCCGCAGCGCTCACCATTGTTGTGCAGGCAACCCGCATGAGCGACGGCACCCGCAAAGTTACAAGTATCTCCGAGATTACCGGCATGGAAGAGAACGTGATCAGCATGCAGGAAATTTTCTCATTTAACAAGAAAGGGATCGGACCCGACGGCAAGGTGATTGGAACATTTACGCCGAGCCGGATTCGTCCCCGGTTCCTGGAACGGCTGCGGGTTTCCGGCATCATTTTGCCGCCCAGCTTGTTCGAGCGCGAAACACAGGTCAATTAAGGGGAAGGGAGGGAAGAACGATGTTCATGCTGGTGATTATTGGTTTAGTTTTTATCGGCGTGTTTGCGGTCGTTGCAATGCCGTGGATTGCCACCAGTGTCGGACCCTCCCAGAAGGCGAAGGAGGTTCAGACCAGGCTGGCATCCGCGTTGGCAACGGAGATCCCTGAGCAGCACGATCTTATTGTGAATCTTCGCAAGGACGAACAGATAAGCAGTATCCCCTGGTTGAACAAAAAGCTGTTGCAGTTTGAATTGACGCCCTACCTGCGGAAGATGCTTGATCAGGCCAATCTCACTTGGAGCGCAGGCAGGCTGCTCATCGTAAGCGCCGCCTGTTTTGCGATTCCGTCCTATATTGTCGACCTGCGCTTTTCACAGATTCTGCCGGCACTGGGAGTTGGATTGGTGGCGGGCATTGCCCCGTTCGGCCTGGTGCTTTTCAAGCGCAATCAGCGCTTCTCCAAGTTTGAAGAGGGGCTTCCCGAGGCTCTCGATTTGATGGTGAGCGGCCTGCGTGCCGGGCACAGCCTGATTGCCGCCATGGGGCTGGTGGGCAGGGAATGCCCTGATCCGGTGGGCGGCGAATTCAAGATCTGCTTCGAGGAACAGAACTACGGTCTTGAACTGAAGTCCGCCATCGAGAACCTGATCGATCGCGTTCCGCTGCAAGACCTGAGAATCGTGGCCACCGCAATCATGATTCAAAAGGAGAGCGGCGGAAACCTCGCCGAAGTGCTCGACAAAACCTCTTATGTGATCCGGGAGCGGTTCCGCCTGAAGCGCCAAATCAGGGTGCACACGGCGCAGGGGCGTCTTACCGGCTGGATTCTGAGCCTCTTGCCCGTAGTACTTGGATGCGCGCTTTTCTTTGTGAACCCGACCATGATGAGCATTCTGTGGTCTCGCCAAATCGGCATCGAGTTGCTCTGGGCGTCAGCCGGCATGACGGTGCTGGGTGGATTGATCATTCGCCAAATCGTCAACATGGATGTTTAAAGGGGAAGTATGGTACTCGTGGTTGTTGCATTTTTCGCCGCATTTCTGCTGATCGCCAGCGGTGGGCTGCTGCTGTTTTATCGCGAAGCCTTGCCACAGCGGATTGCCGAGGCAATTAATCCCCGCCCCAAAAAGAGAAATGTGATAACGACCATTCGCCAGACCGGATTTTCAATCGGCGGCGCGGTGGAGCACTTCGAACACCTGCTGCCCAAGAGTCAGGCGGAGATCTCAATTGTGCTGCAGCGCCTGACCCGCGCTGGTTTCCGCAATGAGTCCGCCGTGAAGGTCTTTTACGGCTGCAAGGTTCTGGTTCCGGTGGCATTGTGCCTGTTTGCCCTGGTGAGCGGCCTTTCGAGCCTGAGTCCGTTTTTCGTTTATGCGTCCGCCCTGGGTCTGGGGTTTCTGGGTCCGGACTTCTGGCTGGGCAAGAAAATCTCCGGTCGGCAAAAGAAGATGCAGCGCGGCCTTCCCGATGTTCTCGATCTGTTGGTCATCTGCATCGAGGCTGGTCTCAGCCTGGATCAGGCTACAGCCCGGACTGCAGAAGAGCTGAAGAAGGCTCAGCCCGAGTTGTGCGATGAGTTTGGTGTGTTGGTGCTGGAACAGCGCGCCGGACGAGCCCGTTCCGACGCCTGGAAACATCTGGCCGAACGCACCGGCGTCGATAGTTTGCGGAATCTGGTTTCGGTGCTGGTTCAGTCGGAGCAGTTCGGAACCAGCGTCGCAAAGACCCTGCGCCAACACGCCGACACTCTCAGATCCCAGCGGATCCAGGCAGTTGAGGAGATGGCGGCAAAAACCTCGGTCAAACTGGTTTTCCCGCTCGTGTTTTTCATTTTTCCCGCGCTTTTCCTGGTGACCCTGGGGCCCGCAGTGATCATGATGATGGAACAGTTTCAGACTTTGATTTCTCATTGAGGAAAGGAGGAAAGTCGATGGACAGCACCTCAATTATTCGGATCGTTTCCGGCGTGCTTTTTGCTATCGTGCTGGTGATTCTTGTTCAGCGCCGCCGCACCCGGGTTAGTTAACGCGGATTGTTCCTTTGGATTCAGCGGCGCCGAGCGGACCAAACCGGTGGCCGCCGGCCAGTTCTACAATTGCGCAGACCCGGGTTTTCGGCGTGGAGAAACGTTGTCGATCCCCGGTTCCGCAATAATTCGAAGCGCATGTAGGATTTTTCTCAGAGGAAGGAAGCCGCAATGGACACTACCACAATTATCCGGATAGTTTCTGCTGTGCTGTTTGTGATCGTGCTGGTAATTCTGATTCAGCGCCGTCGCACACGGGTAAAGTAACCCGGATTTGCAACGCGAAGTAACGGCGCCGTGAAACCGGGCGAGCGCCGCCAGATAGATGAATTGCCTGCTGTCAGGGGACATTGACGCCGAGGCGGCGATTGTCCGGGAACTCGACCTGACAGTGGGACAGGTGAACTGTGCCCTTTGAAGCCCTGGCGATTCGAGAGGAATGGAGAACTTGGATGCAAATGACGAACAAGATTGAATGGCCGACTGGGAGCATGGAAGCTGAACCGGTTGCGAAGTACACCCCAATGGGGGAGGTTTCAATGGAGTCACGGCCACATTGCGCGTACAACCAGACTCGGGAATGCTTTCTTGGACTGGAGGTCACTGCCGACGAATTCTCCTATGCAAGTCTCGAGGAACGGCTCTCGGAGCAGGAGCTCAGGTCCGGCGAAGGCTTATGGTTGAACCCGTTCCACGGGATCCCGATGGCGGGACTGATTTCCCCGCTGGATCTAATTTATCTGGACGAGGACTGCCGGGTCATCGAGACGGTCGAATCGTACCCAACCTTCCTTGCCAGTCCTACGCGGCCTCGGGCCACAAGCGTGCTGGTGCTTCCGGCCCACTCGATTTACTCATCGCAGACCCAGACGGACGATCAACTGGTGTTGTGCGTAGCCGAGGAAATGGAGGGCCGCCTTGAGTGCATATCACAGCGAAGCACCAGTGCCCCGGACGATGCAAGTGTCGTGCAAGGTGCAGTACTGCTTAGAGAACAGCCCCTTTGGAGCGGTGGACCTGGACTGCTGGAAATAGGCGCGCGATCGGAGGAGGAGCGCGGCAAGATGGCGCAGCCGCACGAAATGAGCCTGATCGAACCAGGAATAAAGGCGGTGAGACCTCCGAAGAGCTGGCTGGAACGCTGGTGGTCGCCCGATCCACGCAAAGCGCCACGGGAGCCCGCCCCAGGGCTGGCTGCCTACTACTGGAACGGAGCTGCTCCGAAGGCGCATACGGTTCGCGATGTCAGCTCGACGGGGTTGTACGTTGTCACGGAAGAGCGGTGGTATCCGGGAACCCTGGTCTTGATGACACTGCAAAAGACTGACGATGGGGAAAAGATCGCCGAGCGGGCGATCGCGGTATTGTCCCGGGCGGTCAGGTGGGGAAACGATGGGGTGGGATTACAATTCGTCGTCCGCGACGAGAATGATACGCGCAATGGAAAGAAACTTCAGATGGACGCGGCAGGAAAGAAGGAATTAACCCGATTTCTGCAGCGGCTTTTGACATAGCAACGCGAGGCGCGTGAGCTGGCCTTGGTCAGCTTCAGCGAGCTTTGCAAACAGAGGCGTTTTCGAGCCGGAAACGTATGGCGAAAGACGCCAGGAGAGAGAACGATGAAAATTACGAACGGCTTGCGCAGGCAAGCCAGAAACTTCACACGCAGCCTTAGGCGTCTTGTGGCGTCAAGGGCTGAAAGCAAAGCGAACCGTTCGATCAGCGACCGCGCTCACTCCTGGTTTTCACGTGGCGACGAGGGCGGAGCACTGATTGAAGTCGCGCTAACAGTGCCGGTGTTGCTGGGCGTGTTGACGGGACTTATTACGTTTGGCGTCGCGTACAGCAACCAACTGACGCTGACCCAAGCCGTGGGATCCGCCGGTCAGTACCTGTCGCAAATCCGGACATCTACGACCGACCCCTGTAAGGATACGTTTAACGCGCTGACAAAAGCAGCGCCGAGCCTAACGCCGGCGAACATCACCTTTACCATGACCTTGAACGGCACCACGCCCACCATGAATGGCAATTCATGTGCCGGCTCTCAAAGCTTGATGGTACAGGGTGCACCTGTGATGGTGTATGCGACCTATCCGTGCGCCCTCTCAATTTACGGCGCCAAACTCGCCGGCAGTTGTTCATTGGCTGCGAAGGTGACCGAGTATGAGTACTAAACGACGCAATATCGAGGCAACTTCAATGAAGAAGATCAGTAAGTCTATTTTTCGGCGCGCACTGACCGATCAGCGCGGGCAGGTACTGCCATGGATAGCCTTGGGAATTGTCGGAATGCTGGGGATGGGTGGCATGTCTATCGATGTAGGCCGCGCCTACGTTGCTCATGCCCAACTCCAGAACTACGCCAATGCCTCGGCGCTGGCAGCGGCGGGCGTGGTGTACAACACTTCGTCCACCGACAACGCAGACTCTAAAGCGCACGACTACAGCGGCAGCGCCGGAGATGAAAACGCCAACAATGCCCTGGGAACGATCAGCACGAACGTGTGGACAACCTGCCTGAATGTTCTGGAGCCGAAGGGAAACACCTGTGGCAAAAGCAGCCAGAACAACGCCGTGAAGGTGACCGAGTCGGCCACTGTTCCGACGTATTTCATGAGAATGTTCGGCGTTTCGAACCTGAACGTGTCGGCGACCGCGACCGCATCGATGGAGGGCCAGGTTCAGCCGTGGAACGTGGCGATCATTGTCGACGCGACCGGTTCGATGGCCACCAACGATACCAACTGCGGCACCAACGTGACCGAGTACCAGTGCGCAATGAACGGGGTTCAGGCGATGCTTGGAATCGGGAATCCGTGCCCGGCCGGCATGTCGACATGCACAAACGCGCAGGCGAACCTTCATGTAGCACTTTTCTCCTTTCCAGCAGTTTCGACAGATTCGGTTTCCGATGAGAATAACTGCAGCAGTTACGTTACGCCTAGCTTTCAGATCTATACTCTACCGTTGACGACGGCGACCTCGTACACGCCGATTGAGTATCAAGAGCCGAATCCCGCGCCCCACAGTTCGGGGAACGTGAATTTTACGGGGACCTATGAGGTCACGCCAATCGGCAGCAGCGATGGCGATGCCAATGGTTTCGTAAGCGACTTTTACGATCCAACCCAAACGAACGGGTTGAACACCAAATCCTCGATTGTGAAGGCCATCACCAAGTGCATGAAGCCGATCAGCGCCGCGGGCAGCGGCACCGGCGGACTCAACGGCGCTTCCAACGGGGGCATCACCTACTATGCGAGTGTCCTCTATGCCGCGCAGTCGGCCCTGAATGCAGAAGCAAAACTCTATTCGGGGACCCAAAACGCGATCATATTCGTCAGCGACGGTCAGGCGAACCTAGTCTCCGCCACTAACGATTTCCCGACCTCACCCTTTACCGTAGTTGCACCCAGCACCGGACTGAACGCTTTGACTGGGACCGGATATTACCCGGACACCAAAGACGAGTGTCAGCAGGCAATTATTGCGGCCCAGGCCGCGACCAAAGCGGGTACCTCGGTCTTCTCCGTCGCCTACGGATCGGAGCAGACCGGATGTTACTCCGGATCTGGAAATACGGATACCTCGCTGCTAACTTTTCCAGGGACGCTGAACGCGACGTTCACGGTCTCGAAACTCACGCCTTGCATCACGATGGAGAACATCGCGTCCTCGTTGAACAACTTCTATTCCGACTACAACCAGAGCGGATCGGGGAGCACCTGCCAGGATGCCTCGCACACGGTGACGAGCCTGACAGAGATATTCTCGGCCATTTACCAAGAGAATTTTACGCAACCACGATTGTTACCCAACGACGCCACATAGCGGCCTGAAAAAGGCAAACCCGACGGCCCGGCAGACCTGATCTGCCGGGCCGTCGGGTTTTATTCGAAGTTCGATGGAAACTGGTCCGACCGGAACTCCCCGGGTGGAGATACCTCTCGCTCGCCCGCTCAAAACGAATTTCGTTCTCAGCGAAGCCGGTGTATTTGGGGCAAAAAATGGCCAAAATCCGGGAATCTTGTTTACTGACGAGTCAATATGTATCTTTTACAAGCGGCTCATAAGGCAATGGTTCCGATGACAGGCGCCCCGGAAATGGGGCACTTTACGGGGGGGTAGGGGGGGGTGCGAATCGGTACGGACCGGTCACATCCCTGACAGATTGAACCGGGGACATACCTGACACTGCACAAGTCTGTTGACGTTGGGTTAGAACGTCGAGATGGGCTGGAGAGCGAGCAGTGTGATGGATGAGAAGCTGCGCTTTGTGTATGAGTATGAGCGCGATGTGGAGTCGATGAAGGCTCTGTGCGAACGTTTCGAGATCAGCCGTGAGACGGGCTATGTTTGGCTTCGACGCTTCCGGCAGTTGGGAGTCGAGGGTCTGGTGGAGTTGAACCGGGCTCCGCAGCGTCATCCCAACCAGACGGCGGCAGCGATCGAAGAGGCGGTGCTGGATCTTCGCCAGGCGCACATGACGTGGGGCCCACGGAAGCTGAAGCGGATTCTGGAGCGGGACCAGCCGGGGCGCGGATGGCCGGCAACCAGCACGGTGGGCGAGATAGTGAAGCGTGCCGGTCTGGTGGTTGCGCGCAAGAAGCGGCGCCGGACCGAGCCCTATACGCAGCCTTTGCAGCATGCAGTGGAGTCGAACCGTGTGTGGTGTGCAGACTTCAAGGGCTGGTTCAGGAGCGGGGATGGAACCCGCATCGACCCGCTGACGATCACCGACGCCTGCAGCCGCTACCTGCTGCGCTCGCAGGCGGTGGAGAAGACCGACACGGAGCGAGTGCGAGCCATCTTCGAGGCGGCGTTTCGTGAATTCGGACTGCCCTGGTGGATACGCACTGATAACGGGCCTCCGTTTGCCAGTTCGGCCGTGAGCGGGTTGTCGCGGCTGGCGGTATGGTGGATCAAGCTGGGTATTCAGCCTGAGCGGATCGAGGCCGGTCATCCGGAGCAGAACGGGCGTCACGAGAGGATGCACCGGACACTGAAGCTGGACCTGAGGCCTGCCCAGGACTGGCGTGGCCAGCAACTGGAACTGGACCGGTTCCGCCACGATTACAACCATGTGCGGCCGCATGAGTCCCTGGACATGCAGACCCCGGCCTCGGTCTACGAGCCTTCGCCGCGGCCCTATCCGGAGCGGTTGCCGGAGATCGAGTACCCGGAGACGATGCTGGCGCGCACGGTCAAGAGCCACGGTCATTTTCGCTGGAAGAGGCACGATGTATTCCTCAGTGAGGTGCTGTGGGGCGAACGAGTGGGACTGCTGCCGTTTGACGACGGATGCTATACGGTCTACTTTGCCCATGTACCGGTGGCGCTGTTTGAAGAAAGGACTGGAAAAACCTACCGCTTGCCACCCAGCAAAGACGGACAGACGACGCGTTCCGTTTCCGGGGCAGCTGCCCCGGAAACGGAAAAACAAAAACAAGAGCAAAAACAACAACAAAAACAACAACAAAAACTCCCTGAGAATGAAAAACTGTCAGGTATGTGCCCGGTCTAAAATGTCAGGGTTGTCCCCGGCCGTTCACGAATGCCGGGATTCCGAACCGGATATTCGCAAGAATTTGCAGAGCGAGACTTGGGGATGTTCATACCTTCATTCTGCGCCGGCACGCAGTAAATATCTGCAATGGGTGGCTGCCGGCGTTCATTCAGATTCCTGAGCAGGTTTGCAGAGAAGCGCGGACTGCCGGGGACCCCGGCATCAGGCGTTTGTCACTCAATCCCAGGGGCTATTGAATCCTGCATAAGTAATGTCCTATCCTGGCATTGTTGTGCGGAGGTGACTTATCCGACCGCAAGGCAGTCCAGAAGAGTTGCAGCGTAAACGCGAGCATGCCATCAGGCTCGCTTGAACAGGGGATCACTCAGGCCGAGATCGCGCGCAGCCTGGATGTGGATCCGCGCAGCGTGCGCCGTTGGAAGCATGACCTGAAGCGAGGCGGCTGGGCGGCTTTGAAGGCGGTTCCTGCCAGTGGAAGGCCGCTTAAACTCTCTTCCGGCCAGCGCCAGCGGCTGGAGAAGCAACTGCTCAAGGGTGCGCAAGCGGCCGGGTTTCCCACCGATCTTTGGACCTGTCCCCGCGTGGCCGAGCACATCGAGCACACCTTCGGCGTTCGCTATCACGCCGATCACATCTGCCGCCTGTTGCACGCCATGAACTGGAGCCCGCAAAAGCCCGCGCGCAAGGCTATCGAGCGCGACGAAGAGGGCATTGGCCAGTGGGTCAAGCAGGCGTGGCCGGCTATTAAAAAAAAGCGCGCCGGCTGATGGCCTGGCTGGTGTTTCTGGACGAAAGCGGTTTTCTGCTGGCGCCTCTGGTGCGGCGCAGCTGGGCGCCCTCCGGACAGACGCCGGTGCTCTATCAGCGCGGCCGTCACCACAAGAAGGTCTCCGCCGTTGCGGCGCTGTGTGTCTCGCCCGGGCGCGACCAGGTGCGTTTGTACTTTCGCCTCTACCCCGGTAAGGAGATTGACTCTGACCGCAGCATTGCATTCTTAAAAGCGCTGGACCGGGAACTGGACGCCAACTGGTGCCTGGTCTGGGACCGGCTGAATGCGCACCGGGCCAACAAGACCCGTGCGTATCTGCGAGACCGCTTCCCATCTGTCGACATTCTTCTTTCCCTCCTACGCTCCGGAACTGAACCCGGTCGAGTATGTCTGGTCATGGCTGAAAACGAACCCCATGGCCAACCGCGCCATTCATGACGTCGAACCACTCGCCGACGCCACCCGCCGATGCACCCGTTCTCTGCAATGCAACCAAGAGCTGCTGCGCTCCTTCATCCAACACAGCCCTCTTTCTTTGCGCCTCCAATAGGACATTACTTATACAGTAATCAATAAAGCCCGACAGAAACAGCGGCATTTGCGGCATGGCTGAACGGGCTGCGGAAAGCCTAGCTCTCCGCGAGGCCAGCCGTCTCCTCCCATCTGAAGCCCGCGTTGAATTGATTGCGTTTGCGGCACGACTGAAGTCGTGCCCTGACACAAAGCCAGTGAGAAAGTCCATAGAATCGAGTTTTCCGCAACCTGTGAAGTCGTGCCCTGACACTTATCCAGATCCGGCGAGCGTTCTTCCGCAGCGGGTGAAGTCGTGCTCTCGCAAAACGCCACTTATGCAGCTTGTTCCGGTGTGGTAAATCGGAAGTTCTTTGCATCAATTCGACACCTGAATCGCAGATTCTTCAACTGCATTTGGCGCAAAGAACGCGCCAAATTCCGCTGCTATGAACAGGCGAGATGGGCTTTGTCGTATCCCACCCATGCGACGAAAATCCGCCGCGGCGGGTCGCACGGATGGGGCACCTGGCGGGTGGACGACTGACGCAAAGCCTCAACAGCAAATGGAAAACTGTCCGAAAGCCGTGCCCTTTTTGAAAGCGATATTTGTGCAACCGGCTCTAGTGTTGTGTTCCCGAGGTTCGTGGCATAAGCGAAAAAGAGCAACCGCAGATCTTTCGACTCCGTTTGGCCAAAAAAACGGCCAAACACCGCTCCCTATGAACAAGAGGACTCGATTAAGCGGTTTTAAAACAAAGTCAACAAGTTAGCCACCGCTTCGCGGTGATAGCGAGTTAGCAAGTCAGCGGCAGTTCATCCTTGCCGTAACTCGGATTGGGCGAGTCAGGCAGCTCCTGATGGACAGGCGAGATGGGCTTGGTCGTATCCCACCCATCGCAAAAGACGCGATGGATGGGGCACCCAGCTTCTCCCTATGAACAAGAGGGCTCGATTAAGCGGTTTTAAAACAAAGTCAACAAGTTAGCCACCGCTTCGCGGTGATAGCGAGTTAGCAAGTCAGCGGCAGATCATCCTTGCCGTAACTCGGTTGGGCGAGTCAGGCTGCTCCTGATGGACAGGCGAGATGGGCTTGGTCGTATCCCACCCATCGTAAAAGACGCGATGGATGGGGCACCCAGCTTCTCCCTATGAACAAGAGGGCTCGATTAAGCGGTTTTAAAACAAAGTCAACAAGTTAGCCACCGCTTCGCGGTGATAGCGAGTTAGCAAGTCAGCGGCAGTTCATCCTTGCCGTAACTGGATTGGGCGAGTCAGGCAACTCCTGATGGACAGGCGAGATGGGCTTGGTCGTATCCCACCCTTCGCAAAAGACGCGATGGATGGGGCACCCAGCTTCTCCCTATGAACAAGAGGGCTCGATTAAGCGGTTTTAAAACAAAGTCAACAAGTTAGCCACCGCTTCGCGGTGACAGCGAGTTAGCAAGTCAGCGGCAGTTCATCCTTGCCGTAACTGGATTGGGCGAGTCAGGCAGCTCCTGATGGACAGGCGAGATGGGCTTGGTCGTATCCCACCCATCGCAAAAGACGCGATGGATGGGGCACCCAGCTTTTTTGAGGGGGCGATGCCGGATGGGTTCATTTCGGGACGTAACTCGCCGAGGCAAGTCAAGCAGCACAAGATGACAGTGCAATGATGATGCGAACTTCCGGGGCAGGACACTAGAAGTTCAACGTAAGCTTCGCAGTCAGAGCACGTGGGGTGACGTAATGCGTTCCACTGAATGTGGACAGAAAGTTATAGAGCGCGAATTTGTTGGTCAGGTTGATCGCCGTCAGGTCCAGATCTACCTTGTAGCGTTCCTTGCGGAAGATGTTTTGCTGGCCGATGGAGAGATCGAAGAGGTTGCGCGGGGAGATGCGGGGCGGATTCTTGTCGTCGTTTTCGGTTCCGGGCGCGGGAATGCTGACCAGCGACGAGGAGTATTGCGAAGGGGCGCAGGACTGGAAGCCCGCGGTGCGGGTGGCGGCGACGCCATTGCAGGTGAGGCCGGCCTGGGCTTGCTGATCGAAGGTCAGGCCGCTGAGATCGACGGGGGTTGTGCCGTCGGTTGCGAAGGGCACTGAGCCGGCAACGAGGCCGGAGTCGTAGCGCCAGTTACCACCGGCCCAGGGGCCGTACTTGCCGATTTGATATTGGAGGTGGGTGGTCTGGTTGAACTTTTCGTCGTGGTCGATGCGGAAGGGAGCGCCGCCGGTTTGGGGCGTGGCTCCGGCACCGGCGGATTGCGGCGGGAAGAAGCGCGCGGCCACGGAGGAAGCAACAAAATAGGCGCTGAAGTTGTGAATCTGGGGGATATCGGCGTGGAGCGCGTAGCCCGGAATTTTGGAGTTGTGCCAGTCGATGGGGAAAGTGATGGGAGTGTTGCCGAGGACGCTGAAGTCGAAGGCATTGTGGGTGTATTTCCAGATGTACTCGCCGCTGACGACGGCCCACTTGCCGAAGGCCTGCTGAAGTCCGGCGTGAAACTCGTTGCGGAAGCCAGGGTCGAGCGTCCCCGATGAGCCGGGAGCGCAGGCCAGGAGCGGGGCGAGGACGGCATTGGAGCATCCGCTGCTGGAGAGGACGAGGTTCTCGTTGAAGGGCGTTTCCAAGGTGCGCGCGTAGGAGACGCGGAGCACAGAGGAGGACGGCTTGATGTTGTATGCGACGCCGAGGCGCGGCTGGGTCTGGTTGGCTGCGGTGAGGCCGTTGTACACATCCTCGCGCATGCCCAGATTGAAGTCCCAATTGCCGAGCTTGATCTCGTCTTCGGCGTAGAGGGCGAGCTCCTTTACGTCGGTGTGACCGAAGTAGGTGTAATAACCGCCTCCGCGGGTGAAGTCGTAGGGCGCGAGGACGGAGAGGTAGTTCGGATTTTGGCCTGAGGCGCCGCCGGGGCACTGCGATTGGTCAGAGTAGCCGGGCAAGGGATTGCCGCTCGCATCTACGCAGGGGGCGTTGTAGAGGGCGTCGACCACGCCCAGTTTGTCGTTCTCGCGAAGGAAAGTTTGCCCGTACTGTGCGCCGATCTTGATGTTGTGAATTCCCTTGACGTAGGAGAAGTCGGAATGGATGGCGGCGTTGGTGAGGGTTCGATACTGCGCGATGGAGGAGGTTTGCAGATTGGCGGGACCGAGGTCGGCGAGGGGATCGCTGCTGGGAAAGTAGTTATATTCATCCCTGCGGAGGAACGCGCCCAGGTTGAAAACCATGTCGTTGCCGAGGATGCGGGTATAGGTGGGCGAGATGTTGTAGGTGCCGATTTTGGAGTGCTGGTCGGTGTTGCCGAGGTTGGCAAAGACCGGGTTGGCGGTCGTGCCGGCGCTTACGACATTTTGCACGTTGAGGTTGTCGTAGGAGTTGGGCGTCTGGAACCAGGAACGGCTGTAGTTGAGGTCGAGATGGATGGAATCGGCCGGTGTGAAGGTGTAATCGATGCGGTCGAAGATGTTCTGCTCGTTGCCCTTGTCGTGAAAGACGGTGAACTCGGGGGGATCGAGAAAGCGGCCGGTGTTGAGACCGTCCGCCTCAAAGAAGTTGCCCCAGTTTTTGCCGCCATAGGAGAGATCGACCGCGCCGGTCGCGGACCCGAAGGCTCCATACGAACTGCTGACGCTGCCGGTGGGCCTGGTGATTCCCTGCCCCGAACGCGTGGTGGCAACGATGACGAGGCTGGTCTTGTCGCCGTACTCGGCCGGGGGCGCGCCGGAGATGACCTGAATGGACTGAATGGAGTTGGAAGGAATCTGGTTAGAAAAGACTTTGCTCTGCTGATCGGTGATGGACTGGCCGTCGACGGAGAAGGAGTTAGAGGCGTGATCGCCGAGTCCGTGGAAGAGGCCGTTGGAGTCGGCCGCGATGCCTGGAGTGGTGGCGGTAACGAGAGCGCTGAGGGATGAGGACTGGCTCTCCATGGGAACTTTGATGAACATGTCGCGATCGACGTCGGTGTGGAAGGTGGGATCGGTTTCCACGAGGTCGCCAGTGGACTCGACGGTGACGGTTTGTGAGGCGCCAGCGATCTGAAGGACGAGCTTGAGACTGGTACCGACCACCGACTGGATTGCCAGGTCCCTGCTGAGCGGAGCAAAACCGTTGGCGGAGGCACTTATGCGGTAGTTGTTGAAAGGGACGTTGGCGAATTTGAAGCCGCCGGCCGCATCCGTTGTTGCAATCCGGTCAAATCCGCTGACGTCGTTTGCCAGGTAAACCGAAACATTGGGAATTACCGCGCCGGAGGGGTCTGTTACGGTGCCGCGCACGGCTCCTGCGTTGCCACTTTGACCGGGGGCGGAAAGGGCCGCGACGAAGAGGACAAGACAGGGGAGAAAGCAAAAGAATGTGCCGCGAGGATGTGACATAAGAGACCTCCGAAATTTGGCGGAAAGATGCGGGGAAGCGGGCCACGGCGCGAACAGCCGCGGCATGACTGGCGCAAAGGAGCATCGTTCCGTTTCGGGATCAGTGTGTGGGTATACTCAGGGTCTTCGCTCGCCAAGGGGCGCGATGGAGAAACGAAGTGAGACTGGAAACCGAAATCGGAAGGATGCGCCAGCAGCCGACTGGAGGGGGGCGAGTAAATAGGGTGGGATGCCAGTATCGAACAATGGTGCGAATTTGAGTCGGCTTCGGCGGTTGTGTTCCGATCCTGATGAGGATGACCGCGGCCGCCAAGACCAGGAAGGGCGCGACAGAGTGCATGACGATGCACAAGGGACAATGATCGATGTCACTTGCGACCGAATGCGCATCCGCTGTGTGGACCATGCCAAGCAGCAAAAGCAAAACCAGGCACACCACGAGCGCCAGCCGCAAAGTTACTGGGCCAGGATGGCGATGGTCTCGCAAGTATGTCAAAGATGCATTCAAGTTAACATCCTGGATAAAATCGCCCGCAGAATCTGGGGAAAAGAGGACCGAATCTCCGGCCAGAACGCCAATCCCGATTCAAACTCGAACGGCTTCGATGACCGAGTTTGGCGCAAGTTCCAGAAAACTCTGGGATTATCTCGGCCATACCTCTCGATTTCGGGGGGTGGTCAGAAAAACAGGGACCACTCAGCGGCGACCCCTTTTTGCCGCTTGAGGGATTAGACGGTATCCGTTGGCAAAAAGTTTTTCGAACATGGCTTGATCTCTGGAATTTGATGTTTGAAAGAGGACAACGATCTGTGGAGCGGAGAGACATTCCCGGGAGTTGCTCACTCGTGACTTTTGGAGAGGCAACGCGGTTGATGACTGCAGCGTCCCTACGGGACTCCGGAGGCTTTCGGGTTGCGCTTTCCCAGCGCTGAAGCGCTGGGCTAACAAGCACTGCGCCTACGGCGCGGAGTTTGAGGCGAGTACAACGTAAGAGAATCGACAGGCCGCAACGGCAAGTGGAGGGAAAGGCCCCTTTGAGGGGCCCCAATCAATAAAGCCCGCGGCTCTGCCGGGGGATATTTACTCGCCGGTCAGTTTGCGACCTGGCGATTGCGCGCTCGATGACTTAACAGGCCGGTGGGCTGCTTAGCAGACCTTTACGCAATCAATACCGAGCAACAGCGCAAGCTTGGAAAGCGGTTCGAATTTTTTCCCGATGCCGATGGCACAATGGTGTGCCGCACCCTGCTGGTTCCATTGCTGCATGAAGCTGCGCGATCCAATTGGAAAACTATAGCGGCTATTCGTGTTACCAATTTCGAGGATCGGGCCGGGCACGGACTCGCCCTCGGCAACGACGAACTTCAGTGCACCTTTGCCATCATCCGCCACCGATAGAAGCGTGACCGGTCCATGTTTCACCGACATCTCGATGGAAAGGCCGCAGCCGACTTTCCCGTGATAAAGGCTCAAAGGACGCAGTTTGGGCTTTCCGTTGGCGATGGCGATATGCCCTGGCCCGTCATGACCCATCAGGATTACATCAGCCGTGTAGTCGTTTGCGTAGTACTCGGTAAACGAGCCGCCGGCGCCCAAGCAGTCGAGAATCTTCATTGCCTGAACATTCTTGATCTCAAGTTCACCGGCAACAGGAATGCCGCGCCCGGTGAGAAGGCTGTTGCCGACGATGATCGAACTGATGGCATCCTCGTTGTCCGCAACGCCGACGCCCGTGTAGTAATAGGCAAGCGAACCGAGTTTGTGATTATCAACCAGGCGGTCCATAGCCAGCGAAGTGCCCGCCGCTCGCTTCAATTCCGATAGACTGCATTCAGAATGCACGTCGAATGACTCTCGAATGAGAGAGACGCGGTCTGAGATTTGTCTTTCTGTAACTTCCCGGCGGAGCGCGGAGAGTTCGTCCACCTCGATCATCTCGAAATGAGTCCCAAAGACAGATGTCTGCAACGTCATGTCCGTGTAGATGTCAAGCATGCCGCCGTAGTAGTGCCCCATGATGCCCAGTCGATTGTGTTCCATGCGATGGGCGACCTTTGAGGCCTCAAGCCAATCCTCGATTTCGATCCAGGCGGTATCGGCTCGATCGAGCATGCCGGTTACCTGGTGGAAAGGGATACCGCAGCGATGAAAGACATTTGAGATTTCCGGAACGGAGCATGCCTGGCAGTGCGCGAGCCACTCTCCTGTCATTTTGGTGCGGTCCTTCAACTGGTTGAATGACTTGTAATCGATGGCCGCCTCAGGGGACAGGTTGAGCACGATGACTGGAACACCGGCGCGACGGACCACGGGGAGCACGGTAGCCGAGAGAGCATAGGTTGCCACATGCAGGAATATGAGAGCCACATCGCTCTGCCGGAATGCATGGCCCGCTGCGACCGCTTTCTCGGGAGTGTCGATCATGCCCAGGTTTACAACGTCGACGCCGAATGCTCCAATGTCGACAGCTATGCGGCGGTTATAGCCTTCGAGGCGCTCGCGAAGGCCGTCGAATTGTGCCCAATAGGCATCCAAGCCAATACTGAAGAGACCGACGCGATGGCGTTGACTTACTGACTCAAGAGAATTTTCTGGCATCACGATGACTATAGCTGGTTGCATAAATCCCGCCCGCGAGCGAGAGGACATCCCTCAGTGGCTAAAGCCTTCAGTTTTGTTGGCTTCCTGCGGCACGACTAAAGTCGTGCCCTTTCAAAATCCATTTATGCAACCAGCTCTAATCATATGTCGTGCGCGCCGCAGCGGCAATCACCCAAAGTGACTTATCGATTGAATAGAATGGCAGGAATATTCTCCGGGCTTGATCCATGTTCCGATGGACGGGCAATTACATAGAACGATTCGCGCCGGGACTCATCGTCTGAGCAGGCCTCGGTCCGGAACTCCGGAATTCGCTCGGTGTGCATCCTAAATGCTCCCTGAATAGCCGGCAAAAGTTCGGTTCGGATTGGAAGGCGCATTGAGCGCCGACATGCTTTGCGCTGTAAAAGGTCGATCGCAGAAGCTCGCGCGCAGCAGTGAGTTTCAAGTGCAGCCGGAACTGGTGGGGACTGAGTCCAACGCGCTCTCTGAATGCTCGCCGAAACCGGCTATAGCTTACATTCAGGTTCCTGGCCAACTCTTCCAAATCCAGGTTGTCGGCATCCGGTTCGCTTAGAGCAGTTATTGAGGTTTGGGTGACTTGAGCGTCTTTGTCGTCCCGCACCGATCGATGGCGCCTGGATTCTCCGGTCCGTCAGGAAGGGAATGGGGATGAATGGAGCGAGTTTCGGCACCGACTCGTTCGACGTGAAACGAATCTTTCCATGATAGAGACGAGTATTATGCCGAAGCTCGTGACGCCGTTGAAGAGCGTCGGGAAGAGGGTGAAACATTTGCTACGGATAGGAGTTTTTCAGCGGATTGTGAAGGACGCGCTCTTTTACCGACGCGCAGTTTTGTGGATACGTACTTACATCTCTTCGGGAATGATCAGGAGCACTTCGACTCTTGCGACCTGGCCGTTCTGGTTGGCCGGCCTGAATTGCCAGCCCTGAAGGGACTTGAGGACAAACTGGGCTTGCGGAAGCTGGGGAGGGAAGACGATGTTCAGGTCCTCGAAGCGGCCGGCCTGGTTGACAAAGCCGTGGACCATGATGGTGTTCCCATCTACGGGGCCAAAGGCGAGGTTGGGGCGCACGATGTTGTACGGCCATGGAGCTTCAAGGCGAGCGATTGTGCCCGCCGCCGCAGCTTCCTCGGAGCGCGGCAGGGAGTACTGGAGAATCCAGCTCCGGGCCAGTCCTACGTGGAGGAAGACCGTGTAGGCCAGCCTGCCGCCCCAGACGGTGGACAACTCGGGATATTGTTCGTCAAGCGATTCCCCAACGACGACGGCGCCAAACTGACCGTCTTTGGGCAGCGTGATCCGGGTTGTGGTGGGCTGCTGGCTCGCGTCGGCGTCGACATCCGTTGCCTTGGGCAGAGGCGATGCCGGCGGATCCAGTTTTGCGACTTTTGCAGCAGGATCGGGCGGATCGGCGGCAACGGCTGCCGTCGGTTTCGCTCGAGCGTCTGGTGCGGCTCGAGGATCCGCTCCGGCTCGAGGATCCGTTCCCGTTCCAGCATCCGTTCCCGGTCCAGCATCCGTTCCCGGTCCTGCGCCGCCGGGCAGCTTACTGTCCCCTGACGCTGAGGGATCTTTTACCGGCCCTGACGTGAGCGCGCCTTGCGAGTCGGAGACCGAGGTCTCGTTGACAGGAGGCAGCGCAACGGTTCCTTGCGCCATCTTGAGATCGGAGAGCGACAGGATCGCCGTTGGAGTCGGTTGGGCGGCGGGCTGCGAGACGGTGGCCGGCGCGAGTTGCGCACGGTCAGGCGCATGAATGGTGACAGGCGCGGTGGTGCTGGGCAGGGTTGGCAACTTCGGAGAGGGCCGGGTGTTGTTCGCAATGCGGATCTCGGACAGATCGACAGCTTGATTTGGCGGATCGGGCATTGGCCCGACGTCGGCTGCCGAGGGCTTCTCGGGTTGCGGCGCGACCACAGTTTTGACATCGGCCGTCTTTGGAGACCAGATCATCATTGTCGGGACGGGGATTTCAATGGCGAGCGTGAGCTGTTCGGGAAGATCGGGCTGCAACAGGGTCTGAGGGCCTTTTTGAGCTTTTGCGACTTCTCGCATCACAGGCGTTGCTTGGCGCGCGCCGGCGCCCGGCCTGGCTGGTTTCGCCTTAGGCGGGCCTGGCTTTTGGGGGTCCGATTTTTGCGTGGTTGGATACTTCACGTTGCTGCGCGAGGCGCGCCGCATCTGCTCCTGCGGGGTTTCGAGATCGATATTGCGAACGGTATATCGCTCGGCGATTGCGCGGGTGTCGAGGCGCGGCGAGTACATGACTCCAAAAGAGAGCACGGCCAACGCCAGGCAATGAAAGACAAATGAAACCACAAAAGAGGTTGGCCGCTGGCTGATCTCACGACTCTCCGTAAAGAGCGTTATCGTGCCGGAAGACTCCATGTAGAGATGAACTCCCTCCCTGCCTCCTCTTTCATCATTTCATTGTATCTGTAATAAGGATCGCTCAATTCGAGGCTGCAAGCCATAGCTCTCTTGATACCTAAGTTGTATTGGACAGAGCCCAATGCCGGTATAAGCTCCCACTAGGGAATAAACTAAAACCGCGTTTGCACTGAGTTGGAACGTAGTTAGAACCCCCGGGCGGGGTGGCCCCGCTTCGAGGGGTTTATTTACTTGAGCGCGCGGATTGGCGCCAGAGAGAGAAGCGGACCTGCCTAAAGGCCGGTATATTCAGGAAACCTTATGAATCGAAGGCTGCTAACAATACTCCTGATCTCATTCATAATTGCCGGCGCGTGCGCCTTTCTGGTCTACAAGATTGTGGGCAATCGGATGATGGCTGCGAAGCCGGCGGTGACTACGCGCATAGTCGCGGCAGCCAGCGACATCAAGTTGGGTTCGGTGTTGACGGCGGCGGACATTACGACTGTGCAGATCCAGGGTACGCTTCCCAAAGGCGCGATTCTCACTCAGGCTGGATTAGTGGGCCGGGGCGTGATTTCGGATCTGTATCAGGGCGAGCCGATTCTGGAGAGCCGGCTTGCGCCGCCGGGTTCCGGAGGCGGATTGGCATCGACGATTCCTCAGGGCATGAGGGCTTTGGCGGTGAAAGTGGACCAGGTCGTCGGCGTGGCCGGATTCGTGATTCCCGGCATGCGCGTGGATGTTCTAGCCTCGGGCAACCCGCCAGGCGCAACATCGGCCACTCAAGGCACAGTGACCAAGACTGTTCTTCAGAACATCCAGGTTCTATCGGCCGGCACCGACATTCAGAAAGACGCAGAAGGCAAGCCGCAGCAAGTGCAGGTGGTGAACCTGCTGGTTACTCCGGAACAGGCCGAGACCCTGAGCCTGGCCAGCAATGAGTTGAAGATTCAGCTGGTGTTGAGGAACCCATTGGATACCAAGGTGGCGCAGGTTACCGCCAACTCCATGGGCCAGATTTTCGGTGAGCAGGGCCCAGCTGCTGCGCCGCCGGGAGTGAGACGCGCGCCGAGGGCAGCGCCCAAAGTGTTTACCATCGAGGTCATCAACGGCAACAAGACCAGCGAAGAAAAATTCAGATCTCCCGAGGCAAAGCAGTGAGAACGAAGACCGGTAATTTCATCGCAAGTTTCTGCGCGTTGTGTCTCGTCTTCTTTGCCGGTCAGGTTTTGCATGCTCAGGCCGCAGCGCCTCCATCTGCCTCCGGCGCTTCTTTTCAGGACTCGTCAAACGAACTTTCCGTAGCAGTAGGCAAAACCGTTCTGGTGGATTGCGTACGGCCGACAACCAGGGTTGCGATCGGTCTGGGCGAAGTAGCGGAGGCCACGCCGATCAGCCCCAATGAGATCATGGTGAACGGCAAATCTGCCGGAGAGACGAGCCTGATTATCTGGGACGATCGAGGCGGGCGGCAGTTCTTTAACGTCACAGTCCGGTCCAGTACCGCCGCAGTGGACAACAACATGGAATCGGTTCGTCGCGAGCTTGCCATCGAGCTTCCCGGTCAATCGCTAAAGGCGACCCAGGAGAGCGGCGTCATTTATCTTCGCGGGACGGTAAAAGACCTGCTTGCCTCGTCGCGGGCGGTCCAGATCGCGTCCACGGCAGGTAAGGTTGTCAATCTGTTGGACGTTGAGGTGCCAAAGGCCGATCCACAGATCCTGCTGAAGGTGCGCTTTGCGAGTGTGGATCGCAGCAAAATCAAATCGCTGGGCATAAATCTGTTCAATCTCGGGCTGGGAAATGTGGTTGGCGCCATTTCGACGGGGCAATTCTCTCCTCCTGGAGTTGGAGGAGGAAGCGGGGGATCGGGCGGAGTATCCGCAGGCGGGTATGCGGCCACTATTGCCAATGAAGAGAATCTTTTTGCATTTCTCCCAGGGCTGAAGTCGGGCACAACCATTGCCGCGTTGGAGAACGATGGCGTGGTTGAAGTGCTTGCGGAGCCGAACATTGTGGCCGCGGATGGCCAGGAGGCCAGCTTCCTCGCCGGCGGAGAATATCCTTATCCGATGGTGCAGGGGAACTCGGCCGGCGGGTCAGGCGCTGTGACGATAGACTTCAAGGAGTACGGAGTCAGGCTCAACTTCATTCCAACCGTTACTCCGCGCGGAACAATCCGCCTGCAGGTGGCCCCCGAAGTCAGCTCGCTCGACTTCTCGAACGCCGTTCAAATTTCGGGATTCAACGTACCGGCAATTACAACTCGCAAGGTAAAAACCGAAGTCGAGTTGGGCGACGGTGCGACCTTTGTCATTGGCGGACTTATCGACGACCGCGAAACGGAGACCTTCGAGAAGATACCCTTCATTGGCGACATCCCAATTCTGGGCAAGTTCTTCCAGTCCAAGCTGAAGAACAGAACCAACACGGAACTGATCGTGCTGGTTACGCCGGAGATCGTAGCGCCGATAGATGCGGGCATAACGCCGCCGATGGTCAAGTATCCCGTGAAGTTCCTGCCCTCGAACTCGAACATCCCGATGAACAATCCTGACGCAAAGACGGCTGCCAACACGCCCGCTCCCGCGCCGGCTGTGATTCCTGTGGAGAAGCTGGTGCAGAGCATGAAGCCGGAGAAGCCGCTGGTGATTGAAGGCGCCACAGGAGGCTTCGGCGCTGGTTCGACGAGCGGCGGCGGAGCCGCCCCCGCGCCAGCGGTGACTCCCCCATAGTGATGCGGGCCGCGATGGCTCTTCTCGCAGGGATCAGGGGCAAACAAATGAATCCGATCAGTTGGGTTGCCAGCATGCTACAGCGCCGGCCTGCACCGCGACCATCGGACGCACCGGACAAGCGACTTCGTGTCACGAATCCGGAACGCTCGACGGTGCTTGCCAACCGGCTGGAGGTGGCCGACAGCGGGCCCAAGCGCAACAAGGGTCTATTGGGACGCGATGTGCTTGCCCCAGGTGAGGGCTTGTGGATCGTGCCCTGCGAATCAGTGCACACGTTCTTCATGCGCTTCCCGATTGATCTGATCTATCTTGACCGCAAAAACAAAATCAAGAAACTGAGGAGTGCGGTTGGTCCTTGGCGGCTTTCAGCCTGTCTCTCCGCGCACTCGATCCTGGAACTTCCCGCAGGCACCATCCTCAGCACGCAGACCCGGCGCGGAGACACGCTGGAGTTTTCGCCGGCCGCGGTTGCGAGATACGGATCCGATGTTGTGGTTGCCCGATCAATGAATTGAAGAAAAGCGCCACATCTTCAGTTACTCGGAAAGAGCGACCGCCGATTCAGCATGCTCAGCCGGGCGCACAATTGGAATTTGCCACTCTCTAAGGACCGCTTGAATCGCCATCGCGACTGTGAGCACCGCCAATAACCGCAACAGGCCGGGGTGGGCAATCAGAAACCTGTAGGCGAACCTGATTGCGAGCGACCATGAAAGTACGACCCCCAGATAAATGAGCGCAATGCGGGTTCTGCCATACCCTACGCAGGCGGCGAAAGAGCCAAACGCGAGGCCCGCAACGAGGTCGATCACATAGTGCTCTCCGGTCGAGAGCGTGGCCAACAAAGTGCCCGCTAAAAACGCCAGCGATACCGCACGCCATACCTTGCCCGGAGCAAAAAACACAAACACCAGAGCCGTACCCACGTGCAGGGAAGGGAATGCATTCGGCATTGCGGCCAGTTTCATTGTGCCTGCCTGAACCTGCTGCGGATTCAGCCACTGCGCGCCAAATGCATAGATGGGCCCGCAGGCGGGCAGAACAGCATACAGGACTGGACCGGCAACCAATTCGCCAATATAGGCCAGCACGACAGAGCCGCGCGCATTTCGATATTGCGTGACAAGGAACCAGCAGATCATCATCGGGACCATCAATTGATAGATCACAACGAGAGGAATCCTGGGGAAGCCCTGCAATGGGTTTGCGATATCGGCGGCCGAAACGCCAAGCGTCCGGTCCAGCACGAAAAGGACGCGATCGTATTTCCAGGGAAGGAGCCCTCCTTCCCTGCCCATCAGAACGGTAAGAAGAAAACCGAAAAAAAGATTCAGCGTGAGAGCGAAGACGAGTAATGGGCGCGTCTTGTCTTTCTGGTTCTTCAGCATCCACAGCACAGACAGGAAGAGGGCCAGCGTGGCGATGATGGAGGGGTTCAAGAGAAGAGAAAGCAGACGCATGTACCAGTCCTGCCGATCGTCTGCCGGCATTGCCCGCCGGCAGGGTTGTCAGATTATCGCAGAGAGCAATCCGGGCGGTCCGCGGCAAATTCGCTGATTCTCTGCATCTGTTAGCCTCTTCAGCCGGCTTTCGTTGCAGGCTCGACAGCCTGCGATTGACCGGAAGAGGCGATCGCGAACAGATACCATACCAGCCAGGCAGGCGCTGTCCAAAGATAGAGGGCCGAGGTTATGCGGATTCCGAACATCAATTCAATCTCGATGGGGAGATTTGCAAGGGCGAGAATCGCCAGCAAGGTCCGGGAGCGAGCAGTATAGGCGCCCTGCAACAATGCCGGAATGGCAAGACCCTGGTCGTAAAGCCAGCAATAGGGCGCAGCGAATAGGGAGACCAACATCAGCACGCTCCCGTTTATCATCCAATCCCACCGATTGCGACGGGACCAGTAATACGCCAGAGCCCAGGCGCAAGCAATAACTGCCGGCAGGTATTGGAACGAGGCCGTCTGCGGGCTTATCCAAAGGCGCATTGCGACGCTGAGGCAGGGAATGAACTCCTTCTCGATTCCCGGTGCATGCATCATGTTGGTGTAATCGCCCAGAGCGGTGGGATCGATAAGGCAGGTTACCGCCAGGCTGGCGGCCAAGGCTGACGCCGCGCCGGCCAGGATCTTATAACTCCTGGTGACGACGATCCAGGCCAGGAGCACAACGGCAAATGGCAGAAACAGGTGCGGCTTGAGCGCGCAGAGCCACAGAGAGAGTCCGGCCATAAATGGGCGCGTGCGATACATACGCAAAAAAAGGACCAGTCCGAGCAGAGAAAAGAGCGCCGTCTGTCCAACGAAAATGCACACCAATGCCGGAGCAAACGAATAGGCAAGCCAGTAGAGGCGATTGCCGATGCGGCCATACATAATCCAGATTTGCCATCCGGAAACGCCGAGGCAGGCGCACAGGATCAGCGACCAGATCAGCGCTCCGACCCGTACCCCGACGAGCCCCAGCGGCAATACCAGCGGTAGAGCCCAAGGCGGGTTTCGCATGTACAGAACGCCGTATTCCGCAGCCAGTCCGGCGGTGTGCTCAATCCGGCCCATGGCAGCCGGATCGTAGGGATTGGCGTGGTGGATGAGTTGTTGACCGGTAGCCCAGAAGACGACGAAATCGCGGGCGCTGGCAAGGTTGCCGGCAATCGCCACGACACACAGGAAGATGGCTATGAGGGCAACCGCAAGCCCGGCAACGGTCGCAATCGAAAATTCAGCGAAGTCGTTGACGGGCTTTGCCAGTGAATCACCTGTCCTGCTTGTCATGATCGCTATTTTACTTTCCGCCGGTGATCGATCTCGCAGTTCCCACCTTCACTGAGCCTCAGTGATAACTTCCGGATACTGTTACTTCCGGTTCTGTATACGGCACCGCTCTCTTCGGGTCGCCAGTGTAAACGGCTGGTTACAAGGCGTCTCATGATTTCTTCACAGCCAATTCTCTAAGTTATTGATTTATAACGACGCAATTTCGGATCTCGAATGGCACGTCACTTGCATTGATTGGGGTACCCCGGCTGAGGCTGGGAGTTCGAAAGACGGAGAGAATACAAATGAATAACCTGCTTCTTAAGCTGTATGTGAAGTTTCAGGACCTGAAGGACCGGCAAGACGGACAGGATCTGGTTGAGTACGCCTTGGTCGTCGCTTTGATCGCTTTTGGTGCGACCGCCGGTATGGGCAAGCTGGCTTCTGCCATCAACACCGCATTCAGCAACGTCAGCACTCAGCTGGCGAATGACATCAGCTAGTTCAGACAGATAACCGTCAGGACAACTCACCCAACTACCTCAGCTTCCTTGCGGGAGAGATACGTGGACGCGGCCCGGTGCCGCGACGTAACTCTCCCCTGCAAGGGTAAGCTGGCAACCGTCATGCGGGAGTGCTGCTTTTCGCAGCAAGTCCTTGGATGCTCAAGGAATCTTGAAACCTGCCTTGATTCCTGAGAATCGATAATTCAAGGAATTCCGGGAAGGATCCAAGTTCCGGCGGTATTCCGGTTACGACCAGAGGAGCCGACCGGCAAGGAAAGAACCGTAATGAAAGACATGCTTCTAAGTCTTTATGTGAAATTCCTGGATCTGAGAAAACGCGAGGAAGGTCAAGATCTGGTGGAGTACGCCCTGGTTGTGGCTTTGATTGCTTTTGGCGCCACCGCAGGAATGACCTCAATGGCGAAAGGCGTTAATACCGCATTCAGCAATCTCAGCAGCCAGCTGGGTAGCGACACCAGCACGATTCTGTTGTAACGCCAGCAGGATTGCCCAACCCGGTTACGTCGCATTATTTCGGGAGAGACGCGAACGCCAGACACGGTGTCGACAGGTACTTTCCCTAGCAAAGTGGTTATGTTGGCCGCCTCCTATAGAGGCAGCTTCTTTTGGTTTTATTTTGAAATTTTGCTCAGAAACTGCATTGCCTGATTTCGCCCAAGTTCGAACGGGTGGTATTCACTCTCCCAGCTGAGGCTGGGACAGAATCAAACAAGGGGAGGAAACTGCAATGAATAGCACTTTACTTAAGATTTACACGAAGCTCCAGGACCTGAAGAACGGCGAAGAAGGTCAGGACCTCGTTGAGTATGCCCTGGTCGTCGCTTTGATCGCTTTTGGCGCTACCGCGGGCATGACTTCGCTGGCCAGCGGCATCAACACCGCATTCAGCAACGTCAGCACAACGTTGGGCTCCGACATCAGCTCGATGCTGTTCTAGCGCCGGTTGCGAAACGCAATCCGGTAACAACCACTTCGTGCAGGAGAGACGCGAGTAAACGCTGCGGCGCCGAATCGCATTCTCCACTGCAACGGGTGTCACAGAGCCGCCCCTCAAAAGGCGGCTCTTTGTTGTCCGAATCCATGTGTTTCATCGCTTTCGAGCGTTGGCCATCTTATACCAGATATAGAACTGTAATATTCAATTCTTTTCTGAAACGAAGCAGAACAGGGACATGGGGTCGAAACAAACATGAGCAAGATATTTTTCCATTTGTGTGCCAAGCTTCGCGATCTTGCCAAGCGCTAGGCAGGCCAGGACCTGGTCGAATATGCCTTGGTCGTGGCACTGATCGCTTTCGGCGCTACCGTCGGCATGTCGAAAGTTGCAACGGGCATTCCTACTGCGTTCGATAACATTAGTACCAAACTTGGATCCGACATCAGTTAGCCGCTCTGATGGCACTGGTGGTGACCAGGTAGCTTGCGAACAACGTTGGTTCGTGGGGGGGGATCTCAAGGCGAGGCTATTGCGAAACTGTAGCTTCTGGCCTTGAGTTTTTGTGTTCGAGACGGCATGAATTTCAGTTCAGGGTGACGCCGCTTCTTGAATCAGGCAGAGACACGGCCTATGCTGCTCATTAGCATTCGCGTTACTCTCTGTCAGGTTCGGAGTTGACCTGGTATGGTTCTGCCGCCCTCTTCGGGACACGACAACTCGCTCGCACTGGTTGAAGCCGGTCTCACAGTGATTGCCATCGCGGCGGCCTATGCCTGGCCGCGGCTGGGCGACAACTGGTTCGCAGGCGTCGAGCGGGGTTTTTCACGTCTGGCCCGCAGGCGGGGATTGGCGGTTGCCTTCGTTGGCATCTCGACTTTTCTGCTTCGGCTCGCTGTCCTTCCTTTCTGCCCTGTCCCGCTTCCGTTTCTTCCCGACGATTTCAGTCTGATGCTCGCGTGCGACACATTTGCACATGGGCGGCTCACCAATCTCACGCCTGTGATGTGGACCCACTTCGAAACCATTCACGTGGACATGCTGCCCACCTACATGTCGATGTACTTTCCGTCGCAGGGGCTGGCGATGGCCGCGGGCAAGGTTCTGTTCGGGAATCCGTGGTTCGCAATTCTGTTTATGAGTGCGCTGATGTGCGCCGCCATCTGCTGGATGCTTCAGGGCTGGCTGCCGCCGGGTTGGGCGCTGTTAGGCGGAGTGCTGGCGATGGTGCGCCTGGGACTGTTCAGCTACTGGGTGAATACTTATACCGGCGGCGGCCTGATTGCGGGATTGGGCGGAGCCCTGGTGCTGGGGAGCCTGCCGCGGTTAATGAAGACGGCGCGCTTTCGCTATGGAATGTTGATGGCGGTGGGCGTTATTCTCGTCGCGGTCACTCGGCCTTACGAAGGTCTCCTGCTTTGCCTTCCGGTTGCGGTCGCACTTGGACGCTGGATTTCGACCAGCGAGAATCGTCCAGCAACCGCGGTCCTGCTTCAGAGAGCGGCGGCGCCGATACTGCTGATCGCCGCTGCCGGCGCGTGGATGGGCTACTACGACTACCGCGTATTCGGAAGTCCCACCACTCTGCCGTACACAATCAACCGCGCTACCTACGCTATGGCGCCCTACTACGTCTGGCAGCCGCCTCGGCCCGAGCCGGCGTATCGGCATCCTGGAATGCGGCGGTTTTATTACGCGAGCGAGATGAAGGCGTACTTGAAGGTCCATCCCTGGCGCGCGTTTGTTCCTGGAACGCTCGCAAAGGCCATTACGACCTTGCTATTTTTTGCCGGCATCGCACTGCTCCCTCCGCTCATCATGCTGCGGCGCGTGTGCCGCGATCGCCGGATCCGCTTTCTCGTGCTGAGCGTAATGATTCTGATGGGGGGGATGGTGATCGAAATTTTCATGCTGCCTCATTACCTGGCCCCTTTTACGGCTGCATTTTATGCAATTGGCTTGCAGGCCATGCGCCATCTTCGAGTTTGGAATCCGGGCGGCAAGCCGGTCGGCGCGGCAATGGTGCGATTCACCGTAGCTCTGTGCGTAGTGCTGGGCGCGGTAAGGGTGTTTGCCGGACCACTGGGTTTCAAGGTTGCCGAATGGCCGGCGTCCAATTGGGAAAACATGTGGTACGGTCCAGATCATTTCGGATTGGAGCGAGCTCAAATTGAGGCGGGACTCGAGCGGCTCCCCGGCAAGCAACTTGTGCTTGTCCGCGATTCCCCCAAAAGGAATCCGCTCGATCAATGGGTCTACAACAATCCCGACATCGATGCCTCCAAAGTCGTATGGGCATGGGAGATGGATGAAGCCAATAATCGGGAGTTGATGCACTATTACCGGGACCGAAAGACCTGGTTGATCAATATGGATACCGAGCCGGCGACTGTTTCCCCCTACGCAGCGCCGGAAGAGGCGGCCGGGGGCGCGCGCCAGCGTTGAGGCAACTGGCCGATAATGAGAGCGGGGCATTGGCCCTGACGGCCGGCATGGAACAATAAGGCTCAGGGAGTTGGGACCATGATTAACGGAAAACGGATCGCGGTGGTGATGCCGGCTTACAACGCCGAAAAAACCCTGAAAATGACCGTCGCCGAGTTGTCCGAGGTTGTGGACATCAAGATTCTCGTCGACGATTCCAGCAAGGACCAGACCGCGGCTCTCTCCCGCAAACTGGGCGTGCAGACTTTTATTCACGATGCGAACTACGGATACGGCCGCAACCAGCAAACATGCTATCGCGAGGCTCTTGCCGCAGGAGCCGACATCGTAGTCATGGTTCACCCCGACTACCAGTACACGCCGTTGCTGGTTCCGGCGATGGCGGGCATGATCGCCAGCGGAGTTTATGACATGGTTCTTGCGTCGCGTATTCTCGGCGCCGGGGCGCTGAAAGGCGGAATGCCCTTTTACAAATACGTCGCCAATCGCCTGCTGACGGCATTTCAAAACCTGTTTCTGGGGGTCAAGCTTTCTGAGTATCACACAGGGTTTCGGGCTTTCTCACGGGAGTTGCTGGAGACTCTTCCGCTTCTCGAGAACTCCGATGATTTTGTCTTCGACAACCAGATGATCGCGCAGGCGGTGATGTTCGGTTTCCAGATCGGCGAGATATCGTGCCCGACGAAATATTTTGAAGAAGCTTCTTCAATCAACTTCAAGCGAAGCGTTGAATATGGCCTGGGCGTGCTGGCCACGACCGCATCGTTCGTCGCGCACAAGTGGGGAATCCGCCGCGCGCCGCGATTTGGCGCCAGCGGTAGAAAAATTACACGGGAATATTATTCCCCGGCTGCCCGGGGTTCCTAAAGGTCAAATAGCGCCGAGCGGGCGCGGCGAAACAGAGGATTGATGGGATCTTGCACACTCCCAGAGGCCAAGCCACAGGTCTGTTCCTCCCATGCCAAATCGAACTGTGTGAGCCATGAACCAGGCGGGCGCACAGTCGGAGTTGTGAAACGCTGCCGTGGGCTGCCGTACCTGCGAGATTGAATATTCTTTGTGGCAAATGCCGCCACTAGGGCGGCAAGGAGGCCGAGATTTCCAGCACTCCCAACATTACCGCGGGACAGATCGTCGACAGCCTGCTGGCGATTCCAGCCTTTCTTCCCGCGTTTTTCTGCACGGGATATCTCACCGCATGGTTCACTAACCTTCACGGTTTCCGGCAGCGCTCGCTTGTGGAGCGGGTCTTCTGGAGTCTGCCATTGTCTGTGGCCGTCTCAACGATTGGCTCAGTGCTTATCGGCAAGATGATTTCTCTGGACGCGGTGGTCGTGCTTTTCCTGGGCTGTGCCGTTCTCTGTTTCGCAACGCTTGTGCGGGAATACCTCCATCTGCGCAGCTCGGGGAGCAAGTGGAAGATCGGATGGAGTCCGTTGGGCGGAAAGGCGCTGACCCTGGCATGCGTTTGGGTCGCGGTTGCGATTCTGATTCTTGTCGATCTCCAAAATGGCCATCGCCTTTACTTGAACCTTACGATCTTCGACCATGCCTCGCGGGTGAACTGGACTGAGAGCATTCTTCGCACCGGCATTCCGCCGGCCAATTCGCTCTACTTTTATGAGCATCTCGCTCCGATGCGAAATTACTATTTCTGGTATGTTCTGTGTGCCGTGGTGGCGCGGATTGCGCATCTTCCTGTTCGCGACATTCTCATGTCGAGTTGTATTTGGTCGGGGTTCGTTCTAGTTGCGCTCTTTGGTCTTTACCTGAAGCACTTCCTGGAAGTCGGCGTTCGGTTGCGCAAGCAGTTTCTGTTCTGCGTGTTTTTAGTTACGGTAAGCGGACTTGATATTTGCGTCAATCTCTGGGATATTCTCTATCTTCACCAACCGCTGCCGGGCGCCATTCAAGCGTGGATTGTGGGCCAGGTTCCCAGTTGGCTTAGCTCTCTTCTTTTTGTTCCGCACCATGTGGCCAGCATGATGTGCTGCCTGCTGGCATTTCTGCTGGCGTGGATGGCAGAAAGAGATGGCGGGCACTGGACCGTTACGAGCGTAGCCCTGATTTCAGCCGCGCTGGCCAGCGCCTTTGGCCTCTCTGTATATGTGTCGTTCGCATTCTTCCTGGTGATGTTGGCGTGGGCTCTGTGGCAGGTTTTCTTTGAACACACGCCGCGGCGAGTCTTGCTGATAGGCGCGGGCGGCGCGGGCGCCATTGTCCTGCTCCTGCCGTACCTATGGGAGCTGACTCACAGCTCTTCGGGTATCCATGGCGGCAGCGTATTCGAGTTTGCAGTTCGCGAGATGGTCCCCCCCGACGGCCTACTGTCTACTCGCCTTTTCCAGTACATTGCAAGCGGCCATCCCCTTGCGGCGCTTAATATTGCCAAATTGATTTTGCTGGCGCCAGGCTATGCCGTCGAATTGGGATGTTATTTCGCCGTGACGCTGATCTACCTGATTCCTTCATGGCGCGGACGCGCGCCTCTCAGTTCCGCGCAGCGGTCGCTCGTGTTCATCGTAGCCGCCACCATGGTGCTGATTTCGCTGGTACGTTCCGGAGTGCTGGAGTACAACGACTTCGGCTGGAGGGGATCACTTCCTCTCCAATTCGCGGTGCTCCTCCTGGCATCCGAGCTGATCACCGGATGGAAAGAGGCAGGCACCAGGCGTGCCGAACCCGCTGACTCCACACCATTTCAATACAAAACACCTGAATGGCTGCGCGCGATCGTTTCCATGGCTCTTATTGTCGGGTTTGCCAGCACTTTTTGCCAGGCATTGATGTTGAGATTCGATCTTCCCCTTGTCGAATCGGCGCACGTGTGGCGAACCTACGAGACTGGGCCTGGCAATCTCTCCCATAAGGCCTATATCTCGGCGATCGGATACGCTGAGCTGGATGCTTCCATTCCCCGCGATGCCATTGTTCAATACAACCCCGCCAGTCCGGACTCCTACTGGAATACGGTGGACCAGGCAGACATCAATCACCAGATGGCCATATCCGGCGACAAGCCCTGGTGCGGCGCCGAATTGGGGGGCGATCCCAGCGGCTGCCCAATTATGGCGGCTGACATCGATCATGTTTTTACGAATGCAACGGCCGAACAGGCGCGCGCGACCTGCCGAAGGTATGGGATCGAGTACCTCGTCGCCAGGATCTACGATCGACCATGGTGGGACAAGAACAGTTGGGTGTGGACGCTTAGCCCGGTGGTGGCTGACGACGAGTTTCGCGCGCTCGATTGCCGCTGAAGATTGCAAGCTCCGCGGCCCCGGCCCGGAAGTAACACAGCAGTGTGATTCCCAGCTTAGGCAGGATTGGTAAGAATCAAGATCGGGACCGAAATTCGAGTCCTGAATGAGGCGAACTGCAAGTGGTGATCGTATCTCCCGCTCCGGAACACGCAGCCTCGATCATGGCGACCGAGGGCGGCCTCACGCTGATTGCAGTGGCGCTGGCATTTGCATGGCCGCGCATCGGCAAGCGATGGTTCAGGCGAATTGAGGTTGCGTCTGGGCGGTTGGCCCGCAGACAGGGAGCGGCCGTGGCCTCGGTCGGTATTGCCACCTTTCTGCTCCGCATCGCCATTCTTCCCGCTTTCCCGGTTCCGCTTCCATTCAATCCCAACGACTTCAGCAATCTGCTTGCGGCGGACACGTTCGCGCACGGAAGGCTGACGAATCCGACGCCTGCGATGTGGACGCACTTCGAAAGCATCCACATCTCGATGCAGCCAACTTATATGTCCATGTACTTTCCGGCGGAGGGGCTGGTGCTTGCTGCCGGCAAGGTGCTGTTCGGGACTCCGTGGATCGGCTTCCTGATCGCAAGCGCGCTGATGTGCGCGGCCATCTGCTGGATGCTGCAGGCGTGGCTGCCCCCGGGCTGGGCGCTGCTGGGCGGCATATTGGCGATGCTACGCCTGGGCCTGTTTAGTTACTGGATCAACACCTATACCGGCGCCGGATTGCTGGGTGGACTAGGCGGCGCATTGGTGCTGGGCGCACTGCCGCGCGTGATGAAGGGTGCGCGCTTTCGCCACGGTCTGCTGATGGCAGCGGGCATTGTCCTTCTGCTCCTCACTCGCCCGTACGAGGGGCTGCTGCTGTGTCTGCCGGTCGCTGCCGTTCTCGGGCATTGGGCTTTTTTTTCGAAAGACCGTCCGGCCATTCCGGTGCTGGTGCGGCGGGCCGCGGCGCCACTGTTGCTCGTTGTTGGGTGCGGGGCCTGGCTTGGCTACTACGACTATCGTGCATTCGGGAATCCTCTGACCCTGCCCTATACCGTCAATCGCACAACGTATGCAACGGCACCGTATTACATCTGGCAGCCGCCTCGCCCCGAGCCGCATTACCGGCGCGAGGCGATGCGAAGGTTTTATCACGACGTCGAGCTGACCGCATACGAGAGAGTTCATTCCTGGACGCTCTATGTGCCCATGAATCTGGAAAAGATCGCGGCAACGATTGTGTTCTTCGCGGGCTTCGCGCTCATGCCTCCCGTGGTGATGCTGTGGCGCGTGGTTAAAGATCGCCGAATCCGCTTTCTGGTCGTGAGCGTGGTGTTCCTGATGGCGGGGATGACGATCATGATTTTCTTGATCCCTCACTATCTGTCACCTTTCACAGCGGCCTTCTATGCGATTGGGTTGCAGGCCATGCGCCACTTGCGGGTGTGGGCACCTGAAGGCAAACCGGTTGGGATGGCGCTGGTAAGGCTGTCGGTCGCAATTTGCGTAGTGATGGCGGGCGTGAGAATTTTTGCCGGTCCGCTTGGCTTCAATATTCCGGAGTGGACAGGGTCGCAATGGGAGACGACGTGGATTGGCCCCGGGCATTTTGGTATCGAGCACGCGCGAATTCAATCCCAGCTTGAACAGCTTCCCGGCGACCAACTCGTAATTGTCCGCTATTCTCCGAATCACATTCCGGCCAACGAATGGGTTTATAACTCCGCTGACATTGATAGTTCGAAAGTTGTGTGGGCGTGGGATATGGGAGGCACGGATAACCTGCAGCTCATACGCTACTATTCGAACCGTAAAGTCTGGCTGGTCGAACCGGATTCGCTTCCGGCCCGGCTTTTACCATATACCGCGCTTGAGCAGGTTGCGGCTGGTACGCAATAATCCGGCTGCTTTCCGGGAATCCTGGAGACTAATCGATGAGCACGGCTGCTCCATTCGCACGATTCCGGCTAGAGGCTCTTCGTCGCCCCGGCTTTCATCTGCAAATGGCGTACGCCAGCGCGGTGATCGTGATTATCTCGATTGTTGGTTGCGAGCTAACTTCGACCCACGTTGCGGAGGCGGGCTATCTCGTGCTCGGGTTCGGCTTCGCAATTGTCGTAATGTCCCCGGTGGTTCTTTTGCTCGAAGAGAAGGGGAAGTTATATCTCCGAGACGCATTATTGACAATTTTCTGGTCGATATTTTTCTTATCCATACTTGGTTTTCCCGTAGTAGTCGCAGCCAGGCTCGACTTACACATTCCCTTGCAGGACGCACGTTTCGTGGCGTGGGACCGGTGGCTTGGGGTGGATGTGTCAAGTATCTCGGGGTGGGCGTCAAGCAATTCGATCGGGAGACTGATCACCTGGACTTATGCGGTTCTTTTTCCATTTATGCAGTTCACAATTCTGCTGCCGATTCTGACCGGCAGAGTGAAGTATACGCAAAGATTTCTCACTGCGAATTTGGCGGCGTTTGCGATAGGGCTTCCGTTATTTGCGCTGTTTCCAGGCGTTGGGCCCTGGTACGGGCTTCATCTCGCTGCCAGACCCGATCAGACTTCCTGCACGGCTCTGGTTCTTCTCATTCGGCATCCCGGCCCTTTTCTGTATCAGTATCCGTCCGGGGCGATCTGCTTTCCTTCTTTTCACGTGATCTGGGCTGTGCTTTGCGCCTATGGTCTATGGGGATTCCGATGGCTGCGCATACCGGTTTGTCTTTTTTCCGGGATTATCATCTTGTCCACTCTGACGGTCGGCAACCACTATCTGTGCGATGTCCTGGCGGGATTTGCGGTGGCTGGCGCGGCCATCGTTATCAGTGAGCGGTTGAGCACCCGTCTCGCACAGAGGACTGTACCCCAACCCGAGGGGAGCGGCAGACCGCATGGGCAACCGGCGCTATACTGACGCCAAGGCGGGACAGGAAGCGTCGCGAAGGCACCGATTGATTTCAATGCCGCTCAAACAACGCGGAAGACGGGACTGCGGAAAGCGGGCCATTTCCGCTCTGCTGCTGGCTTTCTGCGCCACGTTTGCAACCGGGCAGGAGCAACCTGCCCGCGCGCCATTGGGCTCCGCCGTGCGGGTCGTCATTACGGTTGTCGACGAGAACGGACTGGCTGTCCAGGGCGCGCAGGTCACGGTTATCGAGCCTGGGCAGCCCCCGGCTCAACTATGGACGGACTATGACGGACACTGCAGCTTTGTTCTCCGGCAGAGCGCGCCCTTCCAGATTCGATCGGGAAAGCCGGGTTTTATCAGGACACTGAGGACGGAGTTGAACCTAGCGTGGGCAGCGTCCGGATTGTGCTGACTCATGAACAGATTGTGCAGGAGCAGGTGAATGTGACCGCGTCTGCTCCGGGGATTGATCCCGAGCAGACGGCGGATACGACGACGATGAACACGCCGGAGATTGTCAACGTTCCGTATCAGACCTCGCGCGATATTCGCTATCTGCTGCCCTTCAATCCGGGCGTGGTGCAGGATGCGACGGAGCAGGTTCACGTGGCCGGATCGGAGACCTGGGGGACGCTGGACGAACTCGACGGATTCGATATCCGGTCGCCTGTGAACGGCGTGCTGGGCACGAGGATCAGTCCGGATGCGGTGCGCACGATTGATGCGGAAACGACGCGCTACCCGGTGGAGTACGGCCGGTCGACGGGCGGAGTGATCGCCTTCTACACGGGGATGGGCGACAACAAGTTCCGCTTCAACGCCACCAACTTCGTTCCTTCGTTTCGCAGTCTCAATGGGATTCGCTTCGACAAGTTCGTGCCGCGATTCACATTTTCCGGACCCGTGGCGCGAAACCGGGCGTGGTATTACGACGGCCTGGAGACCGAGTACGACAACATCTATATCGCGGAGCTGCCCGCCAACGCCAACACCGACGAACTGATCCGCGGAAGCAATCTGCTGAAGGTCCAGGCGAACGTTACGTCGGCCGACATCGTTACGCTTGGGTTGCTTTTCAACGACTATCACTCGCCATACGACGGCATCTCGTCGCTGACGCCGCAACAGAGCACTGTGAAGCGCGACACAATCGCGTGGCTGCCATACGTGCGCGACAAGTTGAGCATTCGCGGGGGCATGCTGCTTGACCTGGGGTTTGGCGTCGATTCTGTCCGCGACGGCTACGAGCCGCATGGAAATGCGCCTTACGACATTTCGCCGGAACTGCCTTCAGGCAGCTACTTCGAGAATCAGGCCGGGCGTTCGCAGCGCGAAGAAGGAACGGCGGCGCTCTATCTGCCATCGCGCCACTGGGCGGGACAGCACGACCTGAAGCTTGGGCTCGACCTCGACCACGTGGGTTACAACGAGAATGTTGCGCGGGCGCCGGTGAGTTTTCTGCGCGAAGACACAACGCTGTTGCGGCAGAGCGTGTTTCCGGTGATGGCGCCATTCACGCTGCATAACGCGGAGGTGGGCGCGTACGTTCAGGATCGCTGGCTGCCGCGCGGAGGGCTGATTGTGGAGCCGGGATTGCGATTTGACTGGGATGAGATTATCAGGCGGCCGCTGGTTTCGCCGCGCATTGCAGCAGTCTACTCGCCGCCCGGCCGCGAAGGCACTACGAAGCTGTCGGCCGGTGTTGGGCTTTACTACGAGCACACGCAACTGGAGTATTTGACGCGCGCGCTGGCCGGAATTCGTTACGACACTTACTACGCAGCGAATGGAGTGACGCCGACTGGCACGGCGCTGGAGACCAGCTTTACCGCGAACTATAATTCGCTCCACGAGGCGCGCGCGATCAACTGGAGCCTTGGCGTGGAGCACAAACTGCCGGGGCAGATCTTTGCCGGAGCCAACTTTCTTCAGAAGCGCACGTCCAATGTGTTCACTTATGTGAACCAAAGCGGAGCCGCGGCGCTGTCGGGAAACTATCTGCTGGGGAACCAGCGCCAGGATCACTACTACTCATTTGAGTTCGACGCGCGGCGGCTGTTTGCGAACGGAAACGCACTGTACGCGTCGTATACGCACTCTTCGGCGCGAACCAATGCGGCGCTCGATTACATGCCGACTCTGTCGGTTCTCGGTCCGCAACAGAGCGGGCCGCTGGCGTGGGATACGCCGAACCGCATTATCTCCTGGGGGTGGCTGCCGGTACCGTTCGCCAAGCTCAAGAAGAGCTGGGACGTTGTGTATCTGCTCGAGTGGCATACCGGATTTCCATACACGGCGGTGAATGCAAATCGACAGGTGGTGGGCGTAGCGGGATCGCAGCGGTTTCCGGAGTTCGTGGATTTCAGTCCCGGGCTCGAATGGAAGTTTCACTTCCGCGGGTCTTACTTCGGGTTGCGCGGCGTGATGGAGAACGCGACGGATAGCGAGAATCCGGCGGAAGTGAACAACGTTGTGGACTCGCCGCAGTACGGGGCCTTCAGCGAGTTTCAGGGGCGGGCATTTACGGCGCGGATTCGGCTGATTGAGACAAAGTAGGGCGGTTTCCGGGTTGACATCGTAATACAGATTCTTACCGGTACGATTCGTCGCGGTGAATTACGAACTCGGGATATGCGCCGCCGCCGAGCTCATGGAGGTCCATGCCGATGCGCTCGCCGTCGGGATCGACCCTGAAAGGCACAAACCGATTCAGCAGCGAGAAGAGCAGATAGACCAGCGGCAGAAACACGCCGAGCAGGGTGGCGATGCCGACCATTTGAGCGACGAACTGGCCGGGCTTGGGCGCGAAGATGCCCGCGGCCGCTAGTCCCCATAGTCCGGCAGCGGCGTGGACAGAGATGGCTCCGGAAGGATCATCGACAGAGAGAACGAGTTCAAACAACTCGACCAACAACGGCGTGGCGATGCCGGCGACGATGCCGACGAAGAGCGAAACGATGGGGGAGACAATGGCGGCACAGGCGCTGGAGGCCACGAGTCCCGCCATCCAACCATTGGCGCAGAGGCTTGCGTCGGGCTTGCCGAAACGGATGCGGGTTACTGTGAAGGTAGCAGCAAGTGCCGCCGAAGCGGTGAGCAGAGTGTTGATGGCGGTGAGAGGCAAGGCGGTCAGCGGCGCGTTGAGCCACAGGATTGCGCCGGCGAGGTTCCAGGCCAACCAACCGACGAGGCTGATGGTGCAGCCAAAGAGCACATAGACGGCGTTGTGGCCGGGCATGGCGGTGGAGAAGCCCTCCTTGGGGAACTTGCCGCGCCGAGAGCCGGCGATCCAGATGACGGCCATGGCGCTGAGGCCGCCAAGCACGTGCACCGTGCCCGCGCCGCCAGCGTCGATGAAGCCGACGCCGAGCGAGAAGTTGACGCCCAGTTGCGCCAGCCAGCCGCCGCCCCAGATCCAATGGGCCGCGAGGGGGAAGACAATCGCCGCCAGAACCGCCGCGGTAGCGCAGCCGGCCGCAAGCCGCCAGCGATCGGCTCCCGAGCCCCAGGGAAGGATAGCGGCCATTGCGACGGCGAGGAACTCAAAGACGATCGCAAGCTGGGACCGAGCGGGTGCGGCATCGAGACCGCTGAGCAGAAACGGGCCGAAATGCAGCCATTCCCAGGCCTTGCCGCCGGCATGAAAGGTAAATCCCCGTCCTCCGGGTAAATTTCCGGCGATCGAAGCGCCCACGACGGCAAACACTATGGCCGTAACAGCGACGATGGCCAGGTTGCCCAGCAACGCCTGGGCTGCAGAACGCGAGCGGCCCAGGCCTGCGTTGATGAGGGCAACTCCGGCGATGGCGAGCGGGGCCAAGAGCAGCAGCGCAAGGGTCAGTGCGAAGACAGTATCGGGCATGGCGGGAGCGGCGGGCAGGGTCGGATTCATGGGCGGCTCTCCCCGGGCGCCGGCATATGACCGCGGACCGCGACCACCATGCCAAGAGCCTCAACGGCCAGACCGCATACGACGAAGACCGATCTCTGCATTGGGTCGGCAAAAAGGACAATTGCGGCGATGGAGAGAAAGAATCCGGCGGGCATGACGGCGAGTCCGGCGTATTTCATGGTCTTTCCTTTCCTGGCCTGATGGGGCTGCTATGAAGGACTTATGAGGACAGCGCGGGCCGGGACGGGATAAACGCCCAGCGCACCGGGTTCTGACTCAGGAGGTTCGCTCTGGCAAATGTTTTCTAGGGTCGACTGTTAAACGCTGATGAATTCCCTTATGAATTCTATAGCAATCGGTTGTTGGGGCTCATTGGGATGTGGGACTTCGACGCGTCTCGAGCGTTTACGGGATGAGGAGACGGCAGCGCCGAGCCGGCGCTTAAAGAGGAGCTGTGCACTGATGCGGAGAGTGCGTCAGGAAAAGCTCCAGCGAACCAGACTGGCTTCCATCCGAAATCATCCGGACCAGCACCTGCGCAGCGCGGAGTCTTGCTGAAAACCAGTGGAGCATCACTTCTGTATGATTCCAGCAAACATCGGGAGAGTTGAGGTTCTGGCTTTGATGGACGGGAGTGCCAAAAAGAACGGAGCGGGGCGAGACAGGCGGAAGAGCTTTGGTTTATCCGCCGAGGATTTGCGTGCGCTGCGCGCGTTGAAGACGGCGGCGCAAATTCAGAAGTTTATCGATGCGCTGACTTACCAGTACGCGAACACGGCGTGGTCTCCGCAACGCGTGCTTCGCGAGCGCAAAGGGCACTGCCTGGAGGGAGCGCTGCTGGCGGCGGCCGCGTTGCGAGTCAACGGCCGTCCGCCACTGCTGATGGACCTGGAGGCCGTGCACGACGACGACCACGTGGTGGCCATTTACCGCGAGCGCGGACTGTGGGGAGGCATTGCCAAGTCGAACTTTGCGGGGCTGCGCTTCCGAGCGCCCATCTACCGTACGCTGCGCGAACTGGCGTTGAGCTACTTTGAGCACTACTACAATCTGCGCGGCGAACGCACTTTGCGCGCATATTCGATACCGGTGAACCTGGAACGCCTGGACAGATTGAACTGGATGACATCAGAGGAAGACGTATGGTGCGTCCCGGAACTGCTGATCGCGACGCGGCACTACCCGCTGTTTCCCGACAAGGTGGCGCGCGAACTGCCGCGGCTGGATCGCCGGAGCTTTGAAGCGGGAATGCACGGCTGGACGAAACATTGACGAGAAGCGCACGGCAAGCAGCGCTCGCCTTTTCAAGCGATCGCGGAGTCAGCATCGCCGCACGTTACTTCGCCGGAGCGGACGGAACGAGGCGATCCAGCCAAAACTGCTTTTCTTTATCGAAGGCTTTCCTGTCGTTGTCCGAGATGCGCACCTCGGAACCCTCTCCGGCTTTGACGGAAACCACTTTCCGCAGCGTTCCTTCGGGCGAGGTCAGATAGAGGTTTTGGTCTTTGGCATTTTCGTCGACGACAAAGAGAACAATGTCTCGCTTATTGCCGACCGAGACGTCAAACCCCTGCACAAGGCTCCCCGTGCGCACCACACTCTGCATGACCGCACACTCCGCCTCCTTGGAAAGGCCAAGGAGCGTAGAGATATGAGGCGGCAGCTTAGCATGCACGCCTTGTTGAAAGGTGGCGTTGGCGGCCAGGGCGAACCGACCCTGAAGATGAGGATGAGCTGGATGCTGCGCCTGTCCTAGAGTTAGAGGCAAGTTGACTGCCGCAATGGCGAGAACCGCTAACAGCCCAACAAAAGCTAGTCTTGCAACCTTGAACACTGGAACCCCCAATCGTGCCGATATGAAAACGCCAGTCAGTGTACACCTATCTCATGAATCACGGTAACATCTTTATTTGCAATGCGGAAGCGATGAATGGCCGAGGAGATCTGTTGCAGCGAGCGGAGAGGTGCGGGAAAACGATCAGCAGGCCACGAGTTTGACTCAGGCACCGGTGAATCGCTCAACAGCGTCGGCGCTTTGAGAAGGTGCCCATGAAACGGCGCGGCCTGCCGGTCAACAAGTGGAGTTGATAGTTTGCTAAAGCGAAATTCGTTTTTTCACTTTTTTTGTTGACAATCAATAACCATTTGGTTATGGTTTTTTCTATGAAGTGGGCCAATACCAATCACGTATTCCGCGCTCTCGCCGATCCGACGCGCAGGGCCATATTCGAGGAGTTGACCAGGCAGGGAGAACAGACTGTCCATGCTTTGACTCGGTATGCGGGCGTGTCCCAACCTGCTGTTTCCAAGCATCTGACGGTTTTGAAGCGGGCAAAGCTGGTGGGGCATCGCCGCGAGGGACGCGAGACTCACTATCGCGCGCAGCCTGACGCGCTGGCGCCGATCACGGATTGGCTCGATCGCTACGGCGCCTTCTGGCGCGAACGGTTCGATCAACTCGAAAACCTACTGAAGAGGATGGACTGATGACTGAAACCGCCGCAATGACACGCACTCTCACCATCGAGCGCGAACTGCCACATCCGCAAGAGAAGGTGTGGCGAGCCCTGACTGAAGGCCAATTGATCGACGAGTGGCTGATGAAGAACGATTTCCGGCCGGCCGTGGGCCACCGGTTCCAGTTCCGCTCCACGCCCGCGCCGGGTTGGAACGGATTGATAGACAGTGAGGTCCTGGTGGTTGAACCGACGTCGCGGCTCTCTTATAGCTGGTCCACGATGGGGATGGAGAGCGTGGTCACGTGGACGCTGACGCCGACTGAGGGCGGCACGCATCTGCGCATGGAGCACTCCGGTTTCCCGTCGGAGGAGAGCGCCAGCTACAAGGGTGCAAAGTACGGATGGACGAACTTCATCGGCAACCTGGAGCGGGTGGTGGGAGGCCTGGACTGATCATGAAAACAAAATCCATCGTTTATTGGACTATGACCATCCTCGTCGCGTTTCCCATCGGAACCGGCGGCGCCGGGCAGATTGTGCAGTATCTGGCCAACCCTCATGGCGTGGTGCCCGTCCTTGGGTACCCAATGTACTTCTTCGCCATCCTGGGGTTTTGGAAGGTGCTTGGAGCCATTGCCATTCTCTGGCCGCGTTTTCCGCGGCTGAAGGAATGGGCGTATGCGGGCATCTTCTTCGACCTTACAGGCGCGGCCGCATCCTGCGCGGCGGTCGGCGGCTACGGCGCTTACGGCTTTCACATCATTGCTCCGCTCATCATTACCGGGTTTACGGTGGCATCGTGGGCGCTGCGACCGGAGAACCGTACGATCGGCGTGCTATTTTTGGCCGACGAAGAACGGCAGGCCGGACTGAGCGCGAGAGCAGCGAACATCGGCTGAGAAGGACGCAGCAGACAAGAAGGCGACCAGGACCGCGGACCCGGGGGCGGAACAGGCCGATACCGAGGCTGCGGTTCTGGCGAAGATCGACGGTGCTGCCGGCCTCCTGTTCGTTATCGGTTCAGGGCATTTCTCCAGATGATATTGAGGCATATGCATTCCCTCAGGGGCGAGAGCCTACGCAGATTTTGAGCATTTTCAGCACGACTAAACAGGCTGCGGAAAAAGGGCTGATTGTGAATGGGAGAACGCGAGAAGCATACCGCAGGGGCTAAAGCCGGCTCTGCTTTTCAGACGTTTGCGGCACGACTGAAGTCGTGCCCTGACACTTATCCCGGTTCCACGAGAGTTTTTCCGCGGCTTGTGGGGTCGTGCCCCAGGAAGAAACTACATGGTAGATGGAGAGATCCGATGGCAGGGGGTTGGGATTTGTGGTCTCCCACCCATCGAGCAAAAGACGCTCGATGGATGGGGCGCCCGCGTCTTCAGTTCCATATAATTTCTCTCATCCTACCTTGGGGGTTTCAGATGGCTGAGATTGCTGATGATTGTATTGCGTTCCGATGCCAAATGTGTTCATTGCCCATACTGCTCCGGCATGATGACTTTTTGCGGCTACGTCGAGATCAAGAGGGCCAAGCCAGCGATGCTGGCGTTCTAACTCTAGTAGGTAATCCATGCAGACGCGCGAATATTTATTCGCTTCAAAAAGGCTCGCCTTATTTCGATCCCGCGACCATGAATACAAAGTGTTTCCGAAGCGGAGCCACGAATCATCTATTGACACTGCAATGCGCAGAGGAAACTTGCACATTTCGAGCATGAGGCGGTGTTGGTCGTCCCCAACTCGAGGGATGCAGGCCACGATTTTGACGGGTTGATGAGTCCGGCAGCACTTGGCATCAAAAAGGTAGCGGTCGATCTGACACAGGGAACACTGGCATTCGCGCGAGAGCAGTAAATCCTTCAGGACTTGTCGGACTGCGAAGACCTGTCACCGGGGTCCAGGCCATGCGCTTCTTTGAGAGCCTGTCAAGAAGCCTGGCGTGTGTTTGTTCTTGCAAAGTTTACAAAACCGCTGTGCACATATGCGTTGCGGCGAGCGCAGCCTGCAGCGTTTCAAAATCCAGGAGGGGCGCCGTTCCCCTTGCCTGGGGGCGAACCGACGGCACCCATTCCCGCCGATGCGCATTTTCGGGTTCGCACCTCTCTCTGCGAAACTTGAACGATGCCTCCAGTTTTGCCTGCGCTCATCTTCGATCTTGACGGAACCCTTACCGACTCGAAGCCGGGTATTCTCGGTTGCCTGCGCAAGGTAATTGACGCACGCGATATGGGCGACCAAGGGCCGCTGGACAGGTTCATCGGACCTCCTGTTGAAGAGTGGGTGGTGGAACTGCTGCCGAGCGGCAGCGAAGAGGAGCGAGGCGTCCTGGCCCGCGATTACCGCGCCTGCTACGATCGCGAAGGCTGGCGAAACAACTCCGTATTTCCAGGAGTGCCGGAGATGCTTCTCGAGCTTCGCGGGCAGGGATTCCCGCTTTACGTCTGCACGTCAAAGCAGCAGCACTTTGCCGTGCGCATCCTCGAGGCCTTCGGGCTTTCCGGCTTTTTCACGGGCATCTACGGAGACAAGGCCGAGTACACCAGCCATAGCAAAGTTGATCTGCTGGCCCGCATCCTGCGCGAGCACTCGCTGCTGCCTGACTCCGCCTGGATGATCGGCGACCGGAGCTTCGACATCGACGCTGCTCACGAGAATCAACTACGCTGCCTTGCCGCGGGCTGGGGATACGGCACACCTGAGGAATATGCGCAGGCCGATGCGGTGGCGCCCACCCCTGCCAATGTCAGAGCGCTGGTTTATCCGCGCGACTTCGCCGCCACCCGTTAGCGCGTCGACAGGAAGGACTGCTTTGCACTCCCTGGCGGTCTCCCCCCAGGAAGCTGTATTGCGGCCCACCGCACTCTCGACCGTGGCGAGTTTTCCCGGTATTCAGCTCGCGAGCGTCCTTGTGGAAAACGTGCAGTGTCTTAATCTAATCGCAATATTTTTCTTATTTTTTGATGTCTAAGTTGTTGAATAATAATGTGTCACAAAAAATTATTGACTATCGTACAAAAATCGCGGTATGATGGAGTCGGTAACAATCATCCCCAAGGAGGTAAGTTATGCGTTATATCATTGCAAGTACCATCATGCTCTCGTCAATGCTTTTCCCCGCAGTGGCCAATGCAAGCTCGTCTAGCGACGATGTTACTGCACCAACCCCTAACCTCCGCGTAAGCACCGGAGTGATCGCTCCCAGCCTTGTTGGATCCATCGCGATTGATCTTCCCGACGGCCTGCTCCAGTCTTTCGTTCCCATGGATGCCCAGGTCGGACTCTCACTCACCGTAGACAGCAAAGGCAATCCCCAGAACGTGAAGGTCGTCAAGTCGTCGAATCCCTACTGGGATGCGCGGGTTGTCGACGCAATCCAGAAATCCCACTTCCGCCCCGGCAAGGTGGATAACACCCCCATCCCCATTGACCTGGACCTGACCGTCGAGGTGGCCCACTAAGAACGCAGACTTTCTGAACCCCAACCTGCCCGGGGGATTTTCCTGTCTCCCGGGCACTCAAAGAATCGCTTTTTCGCTTACTGTTTTGCAAACTCGGCAACTGTTGGGCCCATGGCGCTAGCGCACTGCTGCGGCGCCAGGTGTCCACAGCCGACATATACAAGAAGTTCAGCCTGCGGAATCAAGCGCTGCATCTTCTTGCCCAATTCCAGTGGCGTGATGCGGTCTTCTTTTCCCCAAAGAAGCAGCACCGGCATCTTTAAATCCGGCAGGAAATTGTCCGTCGCGTCCTTGCCCGTGAGCATCGTGTCCAGCGCCCGCTGAATCACCCAGCGATTCTTTGCGGAGATGCGAAGAATGTCGTTTGCAACGAAGCCTGGAATGCCGGGCGGCTGAGGCATCAGAAGTGCTTCCAACTGGTTCAGCTGGGTTGGAGTGCGGGGCATGAAGAGGTTGGTGTCCCAGTCGGGTTTCTCGTAGAGGCCTGCGGAGTCAAAGATCATCAGCCGGCTGACCCGTTCCGGATAGGTGTTGGCAAGGATCTGCACGATCCAGCCGCCCATCGACCAGCCGCCCAGGTCCACCTGCTTCAACCCCAGTGCATTCATGAAGGCCACCACCGCACCAGCCTGGTCGCGCACGGAGTAAGAGAAGTCCACCGGCCTGTCGCTGCGACCATAGCCAAAGAGGTCAGGCATATAGACGCGAAATCCAGCGCCGGCAAAGTAGGGCGCCAGGTTGCGCCAGTCTTCCGAGCGCCCGCCAAGTCCGTGCACCAGCACGACGGGCGGCCCACTCGCAGGTCCCTCCGCTTCATAGTGCATCCGGTGGCCGTTCACAGTTACCGACCGGTTCTCGACTCCGGTGAAGGCTTCATGGAGATACATGGCTCCGTTGAAGTAGCTCACTGGCCGCAGCCAAAACCCGATGCCGGCGACCACGGCCAGAGTCCAAAGCGCGCAACCAAGCCAGATCGCATTCTTCGTCAGCTTCATCGTTCCTCACTTCCCCTGGCCGCGACGATGCGCGCCTTCTGCCAACCTATTTCGATCACCCGCACGGTCACCGGGTCGAGCTTCAATATGCTGTGGCTATTCCATTCCGCGCGCTCCACCCATCGCACAGCATCCGCGTCGGAGGAGGCTCGCAAGGATCCGCCCGCAACGCTGCACAGGTAATCGGCAATCACATAATGGTAGCGGACTCTCTCGTCTTCGCGATGAATCCGGTCAAGGAGTTCAATCAGCTCCAGAGTTTTGACGATGAGGCCGGTCTCTTCGCGCACTTCGCGAACCACGCCTGCGGTGAGCGATTCACCCAACTCGAGCAGGCCGCCCGGCAGCGACCATTGGCCCTTGAGAGGCTCAGTTCCGCGGCGCACCAGCAACACCCGGCCCTCTTTGACGACGACCGCGCCCACTCCCACCAGCGGCGCCACGGGAAACTCTCTCTGCATCTTCCTTCCGATCCTCTGAACCTCTTTACGATAGTCCTTTGACCGGCCCGGTCCGCAACAGGGGATTACGTTCCGGGACGGTGCGAGAGCGCGCACGAATCTCTCTCTCGCGACTATCATCAAAGGAACAGAAGAAGAAGGCAGGGGAAAGAGATGTCTGAATTTACATTGCAGATCGACGGAATGCATTGCGGGTCCTGCATTCGGCGCGTGAGCCAGGCGCTGGCTGCCGTCGAAGGGGCGAAGGTCAGCGAGGTTCGCGTGGGCGCGGCGCGGCTGACTTCTACCGCTGAGCCCGCGCCCGTCGAGTTAGCGATTGCCGCGCTTGCCAAGGCCGGCTACACAGCACATCAGGAACAGTAAGTGGCGGCCCACACCAGAGAATCGCTCACGCTGCCGGTGCTGGGGATGACGTGCGCCTCGTGTCAGCATCACGTGGAAGAGGCGCTGCGCTCGACCGCTGGAGTGGAATCCGCGCACGTGGATCTGATTGCGCATCGCGCCAACGTGGTCTTCGACCCAGCAACGGCCGCGCCCGAACAATTGGTTGAGGCAATTCGCGGCGCTGGATACGATGCGGTTCTTCCACGCCCCGGTGATGCGGTTGCGGGGCATGAGGATCGCGCGGCGGAGTCCGAGCGCAAAGCCTGGGTTACGCTTGCCGCGGGAGCTGTGGCGATGTTGCTGGCCATGCCGCTGGGCTCGCAGATGGGCGAGCTGGACCACATCTTGATGCGCCTGCTGCCGTGGCTTTACGCGTTACCGGCGAGTCCGCTGCGGTGGTTTCTGCTGGTTATGACAGGGGTTGTGGTGGCGTGGGCCGGCCGCGGAATTTATCTCAGCGCGATTCGGGCCTTGCGCCACGGAGCCACCAACATGAATACGCTGGTGGGGCTGGGGACGAGTGTGGCATTTATCTATTCGGCTTATGCCACGCTGTGGCCCGCGAACGGACGCGAGGTTTACTTTGACGCAGTGCTGCTGATTGTTGGATTTTTGCTTTTGGGCAAGAGCCTGGAAGGCCGCGCCAAACGCCGCGCACTCTGCCGCGCTGGACTCGCTCTCGCGGTTGCGCCCGGTTACCGCACGCCGGATCGTGGACGGCGTTCAAGCGGTTGTACCACTGGAGGAGATTCAGCCGGGAGACAGCGTTCTTGTACTTCCCGGCGAGCGTTTCCCGGTGGACGCCATTATTGTGGAAGGCCGGACGACAGTAGACGAATCGATGCTGACCGGAGAATCCACGCCGCTGGCACGCGAATCCGGCGGACGCGTGCTTGCAGGCTCGCTCAACTACGACGGGGCTGTGGTTTGCCACGCGCAATCGCTGGGCGAGGCCACGGTGCTGGCGCAGATTACGCGCATGGTTGAGCAGGCGCAGGGCTCGCGCGCGCCAATGGAGCGATTGGCAGATCGAGCCAGTTCGATCTTTGTCCCGGTGGTGCTGGGTCTTTCGCTGCTGACCTTTGCCGCATGGCTAATTGCTGCGCACTCGCTTCCTCTGGCGCTGGCAAATACGGTTGCCGTGCTTGTGATTGCGTGCCCTTGTGCGATGGGGTTGGCCGTGCCTGCGGCGCTTACGGTGGCCGTGGGCCGCGGCGCGCAGCTGGGCGTGCTTTTCAAGGGCGGGGAAGCGCTGGAACGGCTTGCGCATCTTGACGCGATCGTACTGGACAAGACAGGCACGCTGACCGTGGGAAGGCCGGTGCTGGCCGCGGTGCATCCGCTCGCCGGACACTCGGTGAATGGTCTTCTGCGCATGGCCGCCGCGGCCGAGGAGCGGTCGAATCATCCACTGGCCCACGCTATTGTCGACTATTCCCACAACCTGGGTCTCGAGTGGAAGCCGGCCGAAGACGTGCAGATTTTTCCCGGACGCGGACTCGCTGCCAGGGTCGAAGGGAGTGATTGCCTATTAGGGAATGAAGCGATGTTTCGGGAGTTCCTGATCCCGCTGCCGGTGGGGATTGCTCCGCCTGAACCGGGAGTCACGCGGCTATGGATGGCTCTGGACAATGCGCCCGCCTGTTACTTTGAGGCCCGCGACGCAGTCCGCCCCGATGCAGCGGAGGCGATCACGGAGTTGCGGCATTCCGGGCTGCGGATACTCATGCTGACTGGCGACTCGCAGATAGCTGCCGCACCCATCGCAACTCAGTTGGGAATTACCGAGGTTGAAGCAGGGCTCGATCCGGCCGGGAAGCTGGCTCGCATTCGCGCCTTGCAGAAATCCGGTCTGCGCGTGGCCATGGTTGGAGACGGCATCAACGACGCCGCGGCGCTGGCCCAGGCGGACGCCGGCATCGCCATGGGTACCGGCGCCGATCTCGCGCAGGAGGCCGGTGACGTGCTGCTTTTGCGCACGCAGCCTTCCGCCATTCCAGCGGCGCTTGGTCTGGCACGTCAAACACTGCGCATCATGCGGCAGAATCTGGGCTGGGCGGTGGGCTATAACCTGCTCGGCATTCCACTGGCCGCCGGGCTGCTCTATCCGACCTTCCACATACTGCTTACTCCCTGGCTGGCGGCGGCTGCCATGGCACTGAGCTCAGTTTGCGTGCTCGGGAACAGCTTGCGTCTGCGGCGCTGGCAACCCGCATCGGGGACTGCAACACGTTAAACTGGTCCAAGAGCCTGTTTGTGCGCATCCTGACCCGCTACATTCTCGGTGAAATTCTCTCCCACACGCTGATTGGCTGCGCGCTCTTCACCTTCATTCTGTTCATGCCTTACCTGCCACACGTTCTGGAGATGGTGGTCCGCAACAGCTCCACGTTCTCGAACGCGATGGAGATCTTCCTTTTCACGCTACCCAATCTTTTCAGGGTAACGATACCCATGTCAGTGCTGGTGGGGGTGCTGTTGGGGCTCAGCCGACTGGCCGCCGACAGCGAGGTGATCGCCATGCGCGCCTCCGGCCTGGGCATCGGCTATTTCGTACGCGTCTCTTCCATCGTGGCCGTCGCAGGCACATTGCTGGGGTTGGGCAACTCGCTCTACCTGGCGCCACGCGCCAACCAGGCCATTCTCGATATGGAACAGGCGCTGGAGACTTCGCAGGCTTCCTACCAGATTCAGCCGCGAGTTTTTTACGAGGACTTCAAGAATTTTGTTCTCTATGTGCAGAACGTGCGCTCCGGGACGGGTGCGTCCAACTGGGACCAGGTCTTCATGGCCGACGTGACCGATCCCTCGGCGCCGCGTATTACTACAGCGGCATCGGCCACAGTGGTGAGCGATTCAACCCAGGTGCTGCTGATGCGGCTGCGCAATGGAGCGCAGCATGATCCGGTGACGGGCCAGCCCGATCAGTACAAACGACTCTGTCTTCACAACGACCGATCGCCCGCTGGAGCTGAGCGCGCAGAGCGACGTGCACCTGGGCCGCGTGGACACGGTGATCTACGCGTTGCCGATGGATAAACTGCTTCAGCGCATTCACGGTCCAGACCCGAAGCGATTCCTGATCGAACTGCACAACCGCTTTGCCTTTCCCGCCGCGTGCCTGGTGCTGATGCTGGTCGGCGTTCCATTGGGGGTGGCTTCGCGCCGAGGCGGCAAGAGCTCCGGTTTTGTCTACACCATTCTGCTGGTGTGTCTCTATTACTTTCTCTCTTTTACTGCTACCGCCCTGGGCCGACAGAACCGGCTTCCGGCATTCCTCGCGGTGTGGTCGGCGAATCTTCTATTTGCCGCTGTCGGCATTTTTCTGCTCTGGCAGATGGCAAGCGGCGGGCAGGTTCTGGCCGCCATTACGGGCTGGTTTTCGCGGTTGCCAAAGCCGGAAAGCAATGGTGACGCGCTGCACAAGGGATTCTCGCTTACCGGCCTTCTCGATAAACTGCAGGGCCGCCCACTCAGGGCCAAATCACGGAATGCCTTTCCGCGCATCCTGGACGAATATGTCGTTCGCGAGTTCCTCAACACATTTCTCCTGGTGCTTTCCGGCTTCGTCCTGCTCATGCTTGTGTTCACATTTTTCGACCTGGTGGGCGACATCCTGCGCAATCACATTCCACTCACCACTGTCGGCGCCTATCTGGTCAACCTCACCCCCGACATGCTTTACCAAATTGCGCCGTTGGCCGTGCTGATTGCCGCTCTTGTTACATTCGGCGTGCTCAACCGCAACAGCGAAATCGTTGCCATGAAGGCTACGGGCATCAGCCTCTACCGGCTGGTGATCCCGATCGTCTCCATCTCCGCAATTCTGTCGATATGCCTGTTTCTCTTCGACCAGTACTATCTGCCCCAGGCCAACCGCCGGCAGGAAGCGTTGCGGAACACCATCAAGGGCAGACCTCCGCAGACCGTTACCCACCCCGAGCACAATTGGATCTTCGGTCAGCCGCGCCCTGGCGAGCCCGGCCGCATCTTCTACTACCAGTTCTTCGATCCCGACCGCAGCGAGTTCGCCAACCTCTCCGTCTTCGAGTTCGATCCATCCACTTTTTCGCTGACGCGCCGCATCTTTGCCGCCCGCGTCTTCCGGGACAAGGAAAAAGAAGCATGGCGATTCCAAAACGGATGGGTGCGCGACATGAATGCAGCCGATACTCTCGCATTTCGCGAGTTCACCCAGACCACATTCTCGGAGATTCACGAAGACCCGGGCTATTTCACAAAGGAGAATCTGCAATCGCAGGAGATGAACTTCGGGCAGCTCGACGGCTACATTCGCGATCTGCGCCAGAGCGGGTTTGACACCATGCGCCTCCGCATCGCGCTTTGGCACAAACTCGCCTACCCGTTGATCGCGGTCGTGATGGCGGTGCTGGCCATCCCGTTCGCGCTCTCGATGGGCCGGCGCGGCTCGCTTACCGCGATTGCTGTGGCAATTGCCGTGGCGCTGGCCTACTTTGTCGTCAACGGCACGTTTGAGGCGATGGGCAACGTGAATTATCTGCCCGCCGCCATGGCCGCATGGTCCTCCGACATTCTTTTTGCGCTGATTGGCGGATATCTGCTGCTGCGCACGCCTACCTAGGCCGGCGCGCCGCGCAGCCCCTTCCCCGATTACAATAGAATCATGCTTCGCGATCTGCGCCCGCTATTCGTGTACATGCGCCGCTACCGCTGGGGTTACCTTTGGGGCACGCTCTCCTGCGTTTGCACCAACGCGATCTGGGTTCAGTTTCCAGGCGTACTGGGCAGGGCCATCAATTCCATCGAGAAGGGGACTACCCGGCAACAGGTTCTAGTCTTCGCGGGCCTGCTGGTCGCCATCTCCCTCGTCAAGGGCGTCTTTCTCTACACGCAACGCTGGGTTCTGATCGGCATCTCGCGCGACATTGAATTCGACCTGCGCAACGACCTGTTCAAGAAGCTGGAGCAGCAGGACTCGGGCTTTTATCAGCGCTACCGCACCGGCGACATCATGGCCCGCATGACCAACGACCTGAATGCTGTGCGCATGCTGCTGGGGCCGGGTCTGATGTACAGCGCGAACACGGTTTTTCTCACCGTCTTCGCACTGGTCTTCATGCTTCGCATCAGTCCGTATCTCACCCTGGTAGCGCTTGGCGCCAATGCCGCTGGCAAGCATCCTGGTGCAGTACTTCGGCAGCCGCATCCACACCCGCTTCGAGCGCATCCAGGCGAGCTTTTCCGACATCTCCGCGCAGGCCCAGGAAAACTACTCCGGCGCGCGGCTGGTGCGAGCCTTCGCGCGCGAAGAATCCGAGATAGGCCTCTTCGAGCGACTCAATCGCGAATACATTGGCCGCGCACTGCGTCTTGTGCAACTGATGGGCATGCTATGGCCAACGCTCGAGTTCGTCCTCGGCGTCTCCATGATCATCACCTTGCTGGCCGGGGGCCACCTGGTCATTTCCCATCGCATCGATGTCGGCCAATTCGTTGCCTTCAGTACTTACATGATCATGCTCATCTGGCCCATCATCGCCGTGGGCTGGGTCATCAACATCTTCCAGCGCGGAACTGCTTCGGTAAAGCGCGTCGACGAGTTGCTCAGGGCCGAACCGGCCATCGACGACAGCGCCGCGGATTCCGCAATTGGACCGGATGCCGTACTGGATGGAGAGATCGAATTCCGCAATCTCAGTTTCAACTACGGCGACACGAAGGTTCTCAACGATATCTCTCTCCGCATTCCCGCCGGGTCGAGTCTGGCCATCGTCGGCCCCACCGGCTGCGGCAAATCCACACTGGTCAACCTGATCCCGCGCCTCTATGAGGCTCCGGAAGGTGCGCTGCTTATCGATGGCCGGCCGGTTCGGGATTATCCGCTGGCGGTGTTGCGGCGGAACATTGGAATGGTGAGCCAGGAGACCTTCCTGTTCAGCGAAACGATTCGCGAAAACCTCGCCTTTGGTGCGCCCCACGCCGGCGCCGAAGAGCTGCTGGAAGCAGCCGAGGCTGCCCACATTCGCCAAGAATTCGAAGAGTTTCCGAATGGCTTTCAAACCATGGTAGGTGAGCGCGGGGTCACGCTTTCGGGCGGCCAGAAACAGCGCTCGGCCATCGCGCGCGCACTGGTGCGGCGGCCGGCGATTCTGATTCTCGACGATGCGCTGGCCAGCGTGGACACATACACAGAAGAGCGCATCCTGGGCGGGCTGCGCAGCTATACCGCAACTTCGACCACCATCCTCATCTCCCACCGCGTCTCCACCGTGCGCAACGCCGACCAGATCGCCGTGCTCGACCATGGCAGGATTGTGGAGATCGGCAGGCACGACGAGCTGCTCGCGCTCGACGGCTACTATGCCAGCCTCTACCAGAAGCAGCAACTCGAAGAAGAACTCACGCGTGGCAGGATGATAAAAGCAGGGAACAGGGAATAGGGAATAGGGAACAATGATAGGCGAAAACTGTTCGCGAGCCCATCTCTGCAACTTAGCTTCCGCGCAACAGATGATACTGAAAGAGTCGGAACCCTCGAGGCTCGAATCTCAAGAAAGTCTTTGGCACAATGGGGTTGTTATTCCGTGTTCCCTGTCTTTCATGCGTTCCACCGGGAGCCAACCGAAGAAATCCTATCGTAGTCCGAGTTCTCGAATTCGGCGGGATTCCGCACGGATGAAAAATCAGCGACCTGAAGGGGAGCGGGATTGACCTCAGGGTCGATCGCCACCTGGCGCCAGGCATCGCGCACATTCCTTACGCATTCGACCGCATGTTCAAACTTCGCCTTCGAGGCCGACTGCGAAGCCTGCAGAACCTGCGCAAAGATGGTCGAGTAGAACTCGCTGAGCGCCTGCGCCGGCCGGCCGCCCACATCCATGCGCAGCCGCGCCTGCAGGTGAATGATGATGTCCAGCACCCGCTTCACGGCAATGCGCCTGGCTTCCGCGTCTCCGCGTTCCACGGCCGTAATCGCCGCATAAAGAAAGCGGATCATTCCGTCGTAAAGCGCTACCACAAGATCCACAGCCGAAGCGCCGTCAAGCGCGTGTTCCCGATAACTTCCCATTTCAGTGCGAACTCCTTAACCGTTGGTCGTGCTGTTATAGCCGGTGATCGCCGAGTAAAGCTCGTTGATGCCCTGCAACTGCGATGGCAGGGCCTGCATGATCTCGTTGGCGCTGTTCAATTCGGCGGTCAGGCTCTTCTGCTGCGCCGAGATCAGGACTCTCTTCCTTGGAGACGTTGGCATTCAGCGTGGATTCCGAATTGCTGTTGGAATTCAAGGCCAGCGTCAAAGCGCCCGACGACGAACTGGTGCCGGCGTTGGTAAGAGGTTGCGGAAAGCGTCTGACCCCAACTGTCCACATTCTGGAAGAAGCCCAGCACACCGCTGAAATCCGAGTTCAAAGCCGAGGTGAGAACGGTGGGATCAAAGGCGACGGTTCCATCGTAGTTTGTGCTCAACGTGATGCCCAGGTTGGCCAATTCGGAGACGTCCGATGAGTTGGTATAGTTCAACGCCGCCGTGCTTGTGTTGGTGGTGTCCAGAATGTTTGATGTGATCGTCATCGTCCCGGCGGAGCCGGAGCGTTCCGGACAAGAACGACAGGGTCGTCCCAGCGCTGTTCACGACCGCGGTGACCCCGACGGCGGCATTGTTGATTGCTTTGGCCAGGCCGGAGAGAGTGGTGTTCGACGGATCGACGTTGACGGTTTGCGCCGGCGCCGCTGCCTACCTGGATGGAGATGGAACCGGAGAGCACATCGTTCAGGTTCGGAATCGCGCTCAAGGCGCCGACCGAAGGTGTTGTGCTTGTGCCCGACGTGCCCGTATAGCTGAGGATCGTTCCACTGGTGGCGGTGATCGACGGTTTTACAGTCAATGCCCCGGCGGAGCCCGTGGTTTGCGAGAGCAGCGCCAGGCTCGATTGGTTATTACTGGTCACGACGTTGGCTCCGACGCCGATGCCGGCGGCGACGAGCGAGGAGGTTATGGTCAAATTTCCGGCAGTTCCAAGCGTTCCGGAGGTGAAAGAGAGAGTCGACTGGCCGCCCGTGGGCGTGTTCACGCTGGCCGAGACTCCGATGTTGGCGCTGGTGATCGCACCCTTGAGGTCCGCGAGCGTGAAGACGCCGTCTCCCGTATAGATGGTATTGGCGGCGGCTCCGGTTGCGGGCGCGTCGCCGACGACGATGCGTCTCCGCCGTGCCGCTGCCGACCTGAATGGAGATGGAGCCGGATAAGGGAAGGCTGAGGTCGGGGATCCCAGTCAGGGTACCGGTTGAGGCTACGGTATCGGTGCCTGCCGTGCCGGTGTAGGTCATGTTGGTGCCGGCGGCAGCGGCATTGATGGCGTCGGCGAGGCCCTGGATGGTGTTCGAGTCGCTTCCCGAGCCGGTATAATAAGTGTCGGCGGGAGGATTGCTTGGCGCGCTGCCGATGACGATGGTCTGGGTAGTGCCGGTGCCCACCGCGATCGAGATCGACCCGGCAAGCGTGGTATCGGTGTTGGTGGCGACCGAGTCCATGTAGCCGTTGGGGTTTTGAATGTTCAGGCCGCCCAGGAGTTGCTGCTGAAGCAGCGACAGCGTGGGAGAGCCGAACAGCGGTTCGGGATTTCCCGAGCTGTCGTTGCCCTCCTGCACATTCATGGCGCTGACCAGCGAATTGTAGTCGCTGACCATGGTGTTGATGGTGCTCGCGACATCGGTGTTGTCGTTGCCGATCACCAGTTGAATCTGTTCCAGGCTGCCATCGGATTCCTGCGCGCTGGGAGCCAGGAGCTGGAAGGTGACGCCTGCGATCAGATTGGTCAACAGTGTTTGAAGGGCTCGTCAGACCGGATCGCCATCGACTGTCAACACGGCATCGGCGGGAACAATGGACGAAGCGCTGTAGGCCAGGGGCGTATTCGAGTTGCCGGTATCGACGATCGAATTCTTAGTCGCATCGACGATGATCGTCCCATTGGCGCCCGAGGTGCCGGAAACCAGGCTCAGCCGCGATCCCGAGGAATCCGTCAACACGCTCGCGGTGATGCCAACGCCCGACGAGTTGATGGCCGCGGCCAAGACCATGTGAGCGTGGCGTCGGAAGAGGGGACGTCGATCGGTCTGCGGCTTGCCGCTCGTGCCCACCTGGAGCGTGATGGAACCGGAGAACGTGTCGGCGGCATTTGCGATGGGGGTCAGATACGCCGCTGGATGTTGTGGCCAGACTCTTCACCACTACGGTGTGGGTTCCGGCCACCGCCGAAGCCGAAGCCGACGTAAGTTCAAGCGCGTTGGTGTCGGAGACTGGAGCCAGTCTTCTGGGCCATGATGCCGGTGAGATTCGTGAGCGAACTCAAGTCGTTGGACAGATTTGAGAACAACGTTCCAAGGCTGGAGATGGCGGTGTCCTGGCCATGCAACGCTGTCAACTGCGTCTTCCAGGGCGTCTCCACATTCTGGAGATTGCCGACGATCATGGCGACCGTCGAACTGACGTCGAATCCCGCCCCGCTGGTCGGCGATCCGAAACTGAGACCGACTGTACCCATTGTTCACTCCGCGTTGAATTCAAGCAGCCGGAGAACCAACAGACAAATGGCTCTATTGGAGAAATCTCACGCTCCGTGCGCCCAAGCCAGCCGTCCCGTCAACCAATCTCTACGCCGCCTGATGGGTTGCGGGACACTCTTCGTACCAACCGTTCATCGGCCTGGAATGGCGCGGCTTTAGGGCCGGCCCGCTCTTTCACCAGGTTTCCGCTTCAGCCGCTGGACGCAGAAAGGGCGTCCTCGCGGACGCCCTTTTCTGGTTAGTGGGACCCTGCGGCTCCGAATTACTGGAGCAGCTTGGTCACTTCCTGCTGCATGCTGTTGGCCTGGGCCAGGGCGGAGATGCCGGTCTGGCTAAGGATTTCGTACTTGGACATGTTGGAGGCGGCGGACGCATAGTCGGTAGCCTGCACCGCGTTTTGCGCCGCAACCACGTTCTGTTGTTGTGTAGCGAGCACGGAACTGACCGAGTTCAGTGTGTTGATCTGGGCGCCGATGTAGCCGTCCTGCGATGCGACATCGGTGATGGCCGCGTTCAGCGCGTTGAGTGAGGCCTTGGCATTGGTTTGGTTGGTCAGATCGGTTGCGCTCAACGATTGGCCTGCGCCGTGAGAGTAGCTGATGGTCGCGGTTCCGCTGTGCGCTGCCGAATCCGATGTGAACGTCGCCGCGCTTTGCAGCGTTGTGTGGTCGGAGACGGAGCCGGAGATGCCCGTATTGTAGGCATTGACGGCCATATAGCTCAGATTCGCGGCAGTAGGGGCATCGGCAATTGTCTCCGAAGCTGCGGAGATGTTCCCCGTGGGTCCTGGTGTGTTCGATTGCAGCAGAATGCTGCCGAAGTTCTGGCCTGTAGTTGGCGGAACCCACGTTGCGGTCACGCCATATGCCTGGCCCTTTGTGCCCGTTCCGGCCACGTTGCCGTAGTTGATCTGGTTGATCATCCCTTGCACGGTCTCATTTGCCGTGTTGACCTGGATGGTCGTGGGTGAGTTGGAACCAATCGTGAAGGTGAGGTTGCCCGATACGGCATCGTTCAGGCTGGCGAAGGTCCCCATGTTGATCGAGGATTCCGTCCCCTGAGTGGTGTCGGACAGGGTGTCGGTCTTGCCAACCGAACTGGACACGCCCACGGTGAAGCCGTTGTTGGTGGCTTCGCTCACCGACAAACCTGCAGTGCTGGCAAGGGCGGTCAGGCCCAGGCCGAGGCTGTTGGCTCCGGCGGTGGTTTGCGAGTTAATTGCGTTCTGGAGGTCGGCAAGCGTGTTGCCGTTCACATTGAATGTGGTTGTCGAAGAGTTGTAGGTTCCGGCGCCGGTACCGTCGTTGGCGTTTGCTCCCATCGCGAAGGTCTCGGAAAGAGTGCCGTTCGAGTTGGTCAGCGTAATGTTGCCCGTGACCACGTCGTTGGTGTTCACAACCGCTGCGCTGTCTGTGATGGTGCCGGCGGCCACGACTGACGGGGCAACCGTGCTCCCCGCTATCGCAGTGAAAGTCAGCACTGTGTTGGCCGCGCTGAGCGTGGCCTTGAGTCCAGCCGCTCCCCAGGCGGCGTTCGCCTGAATTTCTTGTAGTGTCTGTCCATTCAGGTTGAGGCTGACCGGGGTTCCGGCCGTCGCTCCGCCGGGGGTGATGGTGAGGGTGCCGGTCAGCGTATCGGTGTTCGCGTTGACCGTCATCGAATTAGCCTTGTAGCCTGCCGCACCGGCGGCGGGGGTGGTGCCGACTCCGCCCATGGTAAGTGTGGTCGATGCATTTGTCGGGCCGACGATCACGGTGGAAGCCGAACCGGCGTTCGCCGTCGCGGCGGTCTGGCTGAATAACGAGGTGCCCGCCGTCTGGGCCACCGCCAGAGTGCTGCCGGCCATGCTGATGGTGGTGCCGGCTTCGGTCGTATCCTGCAGGTAGACGCCGCCCTGCGGACCGGCCGATGCCGTAAGGTTGAGACCGTCATTTGAGGTCAGCCCTCCCTCGGCGTTGATGGCAGCCATCAAAGCGGCCATGTTGGTTCCGCCCACATCGATGACGTTGTTGTCGGCGCCTGCCGGGTTGGTGCTTGCATCTAGAGCTGGGCCGCCCACACCGCCCATAACAAAGGTGGTGGTAATGCCATTGTTGGCGAGGACAAGCTTGCCGGTGAGAGTGCTGGCGCCGACCGGATTGGCGATCGCGGTCCCGCCGGCGTTGGTCAGCGCCAGCAAAGCGGTGGCATTTACCGTGCCGCCGCCAAGGTCAGGCGTGAACAGTTGGAGCTTGGCATTGGCATTGGTCAGGTTGACGCCCGAAACGGTGATAGCGTCTGCCGTGCCGGTATTGACGGAATTGATGGTGAGGCCCCCGGCGCCCGCTGCAACTGTGAGGGAGTTATCGCCGGACTGTGTGCGCAAGGACGACTGCATGGCCGTCGCCAACTGCGTCATCGTCTGCGTGGCGCCCGCAGCGCCGACGAAAACGTTAGTTGCGGTTGCGGCTCCGCCAGCGGGAATGCCGAGGCCCCCAAGCGACGCTGCCGCCGACGGTGAACTTGACCGCGGTACCGGTGCCAAACTGCACGCTGATGGTGCTTCCCGCGGCGATGGTATCCGCTCCAGCGTTCATTCCGTCCAGAGTGAGTGTGATGCCGCCGTCTCCGGCAGCATCCGCGGGCGTGGTGGCGCCTCCGGTCGCGCCGGTATTTGTATTCGTGTTCAGCAGCGTGTTGGTCCCGGCAGTCACTGTGCCACCGGTCAGGGTCATAGCTCCCGTGGCGCCGATGGCCCCCGCGGTGATGCCTAGTCCGGCGCTGACGCCGGCGCTATAAGTGGTCTGCGAGTTGATGGCCGTCTTCAAAGCGGCAAGCGTGCTGGTGGCGCCGACGCCGATGGTATAGCCCGTTGTGGCATTGCCGCTGAGCGCCGCGGTGCTGCCCATGACGAATGTCTCGGTCACGGCGGTTCCATTGGCCAGAGTATTGGTCAGCGTGAGGTTGCCCGAGAGTGACATTTCGGGATCCGTATTGCTGAGTCCGACCGTTGCGATGCCTGCGGCCGCGTTCGTTAGTGCGGTTCCGGTGGCATAGGTCACGTTTTTGTTCGACAGGGCTGTGGTGCTGGTGGCGACCGTGCCGACGCCGCCGTTGGCGAAGACTGGGGCGATGGGGCCGGCGTTTGTGGTGTCCACGTTCACGCTCAGCGCTCCCTTCGACCCGGTGGAGTCGGCCACGGTCAGGCTCTGGGTGCCGTCGCCGTTGGTGACAACGGTGGCATTGACATATGCGCTGTGAACGGCGGTCTGGCCGGTGCCCGTGGTATTGCCCGCGGCGTTATTGATTGCGGTCGCCAACTGTTGAAGGTTCGTCACCGAAGGATCGATGGCGATGGAAGCTACGCTGGCGCCGCCCATGCTCACGTTCACCACCTGGCCCTGGGTCAGAAGCTCATTGGCCGCGATGCCGGTGGGATTGAGTGTTCCGCTGGTGCTTGAAGCGCTGGGAGCGACCCCGGCCGATATCAATCCGCCGCTGATCTCAATGCCGGTTTCCGTGCCGCCGCCCTCGACGCCCGCCTGGGCCTGGGTAGCGAAAGTTGCCGTCAGTCCGAGTCCCGATTTGTTGATGGCATCCATCAGGCCGCTTACGGTGTTTTGATTGCCGGATACGGTGATTGGCGCTGACGCGGTCGTGGAGTTGCCGTTGGCGCCCGGAACCAGGTAGTTGACGTTCAATGTGGTTGTGCCGGTGGCGCTCAACTGGTCGCTGGCGGCGGCGTTTTGGCTACTTGTCGAGAGGTTCAGGAACACATTGTTCTGCCCGTTGCTGTACGCCATCACGCCGCCCGTATCGCCGACGTTAGAGGAGGACAGAGACCCGATGTTCAGGGCATCGATGGACGCGCCTGCCGCCGAAGAGTCGCCGGTATAGATGTTGACCGCGCTGGCTGCGCCAAACACAGTCTGGTTGTTGTAGGTGGTCGTGGTGCCGATGTTATTGATCTCAGAAAGAATCGATTGATACTCGGAGTTCGCCGCCGCATCCTGCGAGCTGTTGAGGGTGCCGTTCGATGCTTCGGTAGCCAGCGTCACGGCCCGGTTGAGCAGGTTCGTCACTTGCGAGAGAGCGCCGTCGGCGACTTTCAACAGGCCTACGCCTTCAGCTGGAGTTGGTCTGCGACTGGGCCAGGGCCATGGAGTTGGCCTGCAGGCCGTCAACGAGCGAAAGGCCGGCCGCGTCGTCTGCGCCGGAGTTGATTTTTGAACCTGACGACAACTGCTGCAGCACGGTGTTCAGGCTGTTGCTGGTGTTGTTCAGGTTGTTTTCCGCATACATCGCGCTGAGATTATTCAAGACACCCAGGGACATGGGGTTCTCCTTGTGGGATGCGTGGATTTACGGCCCATCCTCGAAGGCGTCCCCATTTTTTGTTCTACCCTGGGTGGCTGTCTCGCGGTGCAGGAACCGTCGCATCTGGCCCCTTCTTCGGCGCGGGGTTTAGGGACTTTATGCGCCCCTGCTTTGTGTCCGGGCGGGGACACTTCTGCCACTTTCGTTCTAATTTTTTATCTTTTCTCATCGAACGCCGATAACTCCTGCGAAGGAGTTTTACGGCCATGATCGAACTTACCCGGCTCAACGGGAACCCGATGGTGCTGAACAGCGACTTGATCAAGACCGCCGAGGCCTCGCCGGACACAATGCTCACGCTCATCAATGGAGAGAAGCTGATTGTGCGCGAGGACACGGCCGAGGTGGTGGAGCGGGTGCTTGCCTATCGGGCCCGCCTGCTGGCGAATGTGGCCCGGCGGCTGCCCACCTTTGGCGACATTCAGCAGATCGTGGCTCTGGCCAGTCTCGAGGTCTCGGGCCAGCCGAATTCAACGGCATCAAAGTCCGTACGCGCTCTGGATAGCGAAGTGTAGAACAGGAGTCATCCTGCCCGGTTTCCGGAGGAGCAGTTCATGGATAAAGCGAGCATCGGTGGAGTCATTCTGGCCATCGTCGGCATCGTTGCCGGACTGCTCATCGAGGGCGGCAACCTGGGCCAGATTCTGCAGCCTACCGCGGCCCTGATCGTCTTTGGCGGTACCATGGGCGCGGTTCTGCTGCAGTTTCCGCTTACCACGGTGGTGGCGGCATTCAGAGGCATGGCCCACATCTTTGCCGCGCCGCCGAAACACGACAGCCAACTGATCAGCCAACTGGTCGGCTTTGCCAACAAGGCCCGCCGCAATGGCGTGGTCTCGCTGGACTCCGACCTGCAAAGCCATCGGGGATCCGTTCCTGAAGCAAACCCTCATGCTGGCCATCGACGGCACCGAGCCTACTGAACTCCGCAAGATCATGCGGGTCATCCTTGACTCGACGACCGAAGACGAAGAGAGCCTGCCGGCGGTCTTCGAATCCGCGGGCGGCTTTTCGCCCACCATCGGAATTCTGGGGGCTGTGCTGGGTCTTATTCAGGTCATGAAGAATCTCGACAACATTCAGGAAGTGGGCCGCGGCATTGCAGTGGCTTTTGTCGCGACCATCTACGGCGTGGGCATCGCCAATCTCTTTTTCCTGCCCTTTGCAGGCAAGATGCGCATTCGCATCCGGGACGGGCATCGCCGCCGCGAAATGATGCTTGAAGGCGTCATCTCCATTCTCGAAGGCATGAATCCGCGCATGCTCGAGGTCAAGCTGGCCGGGTTCGTCGACGACTCCAAGAGAGAAAAGAAGGAGCGCGCCGCATGAGCCCGCGCGTTCCTCGCGCCAGGGTCAGTCACGATCGATGGCTGGTCTCCTACGCCGACTTCATCACTTTGCTGTTCGGTTTCTTTGTTGTCCTTTACGCATTCGCCAAGGCCGACCAAAAGAAACAAGTGCAGGTAACCCAGTCCATCGACTCCGCGTTCCGCGCTCTTGGCATCTTCCCGGAAGCCTTGCGCAGCCAGAAAGGCGCCGGTATTTCATCCGACGGCAAAGATGAGCCGGTCATCCCCATGAATATCGTTATGGGGGAAGATGTGCTTGCGCCGGCCAGGGTCAAGGACGATTTGGAACACCTCGGCCGCGAACTCCAGCAGACCCTTTCCAACCAGGTTGCAACCCATACCGTCTCCATACAAATGGGCCGCGACGGGCTCGTCATCAGCCTGCGCGAGGCCGGGTTTTTTGATTCCGGCTCCGCGACGCCTAAGCCGGAGACACTCGACACGCTGCGCCAGGTTGCCGCCTCGCTCAGCCGCACACCGTACGATCTCCGCATCGAGGGACACACCGACAACATACCTATCCACAACGGTGAATTCGAATCCAACTGGGAGCTGTCGACTGCCCGCGCCACCAGCATTGCCCGCATCCTGCTCGACCTGAAAGCCATGCCTGCCGAATCGGCTCTCGGCTTCAGGGTATGCCGAATTCCATCCCGTCGCCAGCAACGATACTGCCGAGGGCCGCGCCCAGAACCGCCGCGTCGATCTTGTCGTCCTGCCGCGCAGGGGGATCGATTTCTCTCAGCCGGATGCTTCCCCGTCCGGCGGCGCATGGCGCAAAATAACCGATTACAAATAAGCTGCGCATCGCCTGAACAGTCGCTTTGCTCAGAGCGCCTTCACGATCCATCTTCGACCTGAACCCTGATACTGCATATTGAGTCGAATCGGGCGAATGCGGCGTCTAAAATGGGTGCTGGGGAGAGAATTTTGCGCGATCTGTCCCGAGCATTGCACTGTTTCTTGAACGGGGAGAGAACTCGATGGCACTGATGAAGACATCCAATCCGGCACTGGGCGCCAACACGTTCAGCAACATTTCCGATGTGCAGTACGGAGGCCCGTCTGGAATGTTGATTGATGCGGCTGACCGGATGACACTCAACGGCACCGTAAACAAGACGGGCCTGCTGTTGATTTGCGCCATCGCGACAGCGGCCTGGACGTGGCACTTGTTTCTACCGACCCGCGATATGGCTGCGGTGGCGCCGCTTATGATGCTGGGACTGATCGGCGGATTCATCTGCGCCATGGTCACCGTCTTCAAGAAGCAGTGGGCCGCGATTACGGCGCCGATCTACGCACTGCTTGAAGGGCTGGTGCTGGGAGGATTGTCGGCTACGCTGGAACTTCGCTATCCGGGGATCGCCATTCAGGCGGTGGGCCTCACGTTTGGCACGCTCTTCGTGCTGCTGCTGGCTCTATCGCTCGGGAATGATCAAGGTTACGCAGAAATTCCGCCTCGGTGTTGTGGCGGCCACCGGCGGCATCTTCTTTTTCTATCTTCTCGAAATGCTGCTGGGATTCTTCGGTATTCAGTTCACCAGCATCAACGGCGCCGGTGTGATTGGAATCGGATTCAGCCTGGTCATTGTTGGGATTGCGGCCCTCAATCTGGTGCTCGATTTCGACTTCATCGAACAGGGCGTGCAATACGGGGCTCCGAAATATATGGAGTGGTACGGCGCCTTCGGAATCATGGTTACGCTGGTGTGGCTCTACCTCGAGATTCTGCGGCTACTTTCCAAAATGCGGAGCAGGAACTAACCGCGCCCCGCAAAGTGCGCTTCAATCTCCTCGAGTGTTTTGCCCTTGGTCTCGGGCAGGAAGAATGCTGTCACCAGGAAGTACACCACCGTGAAGCTTGCGAAGAGGAAGAACATCGACGAGTAGCCGTGCTTGCTGACAAAGGGCAGAAAGACGGCGGCCAGCGTGGTGGAAACCAGTTGATTGAGCACGAGGGCGACACTCATCCCGTTGGAGCGGATACGCGTCGGCATCAGTTCACTCAGTGCCAGCCAAACGCACACGCCTGGGCCCAGCGCATAAAACGCCATGAACATGTAGAGACCGAGAGCCACCAGCCAGCCGTGGCTTGCCTCAGGCACGCGCCCGATGAGCGCCTTCTCAATCTTCAGCGGCGCGGTCTGCGCGGCCGCGAGATTGGCGAAGGGATTCTTGAACAGGGCCTCAATCTTGTTTGAGGGCACGCAGGTATCGCGCGTGATTTCGATCGGCAGGGCTCGCCGGATCGTCGGAGCGCACAAAGCTGGTGGCCGCGGTGAAATCGCCATATGAGTAAATGATGGCCAGTGAGGCGCGATCGGTCTGGATATCGCTGCCCGCGTAGCCCGCCGCGCGCGAGCAGCCTGTCTGCCTCGGCTTGATCGAAGTGCAGCGTGAGCTGCTGGTTGGGCGCCACCATTTGCTGAACTACATCGCGGGAGTCAACGCTCACCTTTTCCGTGCGCAGGAACAAGCATGCCCACGGTAACGAGCGCGACGATGATGCCGCTGGTGCCAAGAATGAACAGGAACCTGCGTCCCTTGCGATCGACCAGCATCATCCCTACCGAGGTCATGGAAAAATTCATGGCCGTGAAGATGACATAGCCCCAGTGCGCATGAAGGTCGGAGAGTCCGCTCTGCAGCAGAATGCTGGTGTTGTATTGGATGATCGAATTGATCCCCGTGGCCGTGTTGCAGGCCAGGATCACGCAGGCCAGCAGGAAGGGAATCACATACTTTCGCTGCAGGAGAGAGTCCTGAATCTTTTCGCCCAGCTTAGCCTCGGCAGTGTGCGCAACCGCATGCCATTTCCTCGATCTCGATGGCGGCCTGTTGGGGACTCCGGGAGCGAAGCAGGGCAGCATGGGCGCGCGGCGCGGACCCGCGCCGGAAGAGCCAACGCGGCGACTCGGTCACGAAGAGGCTGCCCAGCACAAACAGCGCACCGGGAGGCATCGAGACCCAGAAGATCCGCCTCCACGCCTGGTTCTTGAAAGCGAACACCGCGGCGGCATCGGCGGCCTTCGCGACAGCCTCCACGCGGTAGCTGTAGTAGATGCCCACAAACGCCGCGGCGACAATGCCCAGCGTCAGCATCCATTGGAAAATGGCTGTACCCTTGCCCCGGTTCGACGCCGACAGGCACTCGGCCAGGTAAAGCGGAACCACTACGCCGATGAGGCCGCCGCTGATGCCCTGCAACAGCCGGCCGAAAAACAGCGGTCCGTATCCCTGCGAAAGTGCGATCACCGGAATGCTGACTACAAATGTCAGCCCGCTCAGAACCATCAGCGGCTTGCGGCCCATCCAGTCGGCCAGCACGCCCGCAAACAAGAGTGGAGAAGACGCTGCCCAGCAACACCGCCGCAACAATCACCGAGAGCTCGGCCGGCGTCAGCCTCGATGTCGCTTCAAGGTACGGCAATGCCCCGCCGATAATGCCCACGTCGATTCCGTAGAGCAGGCCGCCCAGGCCCGCGACCAGCAGAAGAAAGGCGTTGTACCTGCGTATCGCGACGGAGTCGTTCGATGCTCGTTGCACCATTTGCGGTCATCGTGGTGAATCCCTTTCGCTGCTTCGGTCCGGAGCAGGAACGCCCGGCCTTGCCGATGTAATCCGTTTTCAGACAAGTTAACAGGCTGTGTGCCTGATCTACAATGATCAGATCGAAAACAAATGCTCATTTCTTTGAGCTGAAGGTGGTCGGGATGTCGAGTCACAGCCATTTTTCTTGCGCCGCTTGTTCTGCGAAGCGCCTTGATTGGAACCATTGCCTCGCTGGTTGCAGCTTCAACCCTGGCCGCCGCGCAGACTCAGATCCGTCTGCTGCCCGCTCCCCGCGAGGCCCATTTCGGCGCCATGACGTCCCTTGCCGGCGAAGATCGCGGTCGGCGTGCCCGGCCACGATGCGGCCGACAAATTTGCGGCCAACGACCTGGAAGGCGCATTCAAGCCGAGCGCGGCGAAAGCAGGGCGCTGCTCCCGGGCGAGCGAGTGTTGCGTACCGGGTGGTCCTGCTGCGGGCTGACACCGTCGCGGCCAAGGCACTGCTGAAGCGTACCGGCCTCGCCTTCGATCCGGCCATGGACTCGGAAGGCTATCGTTCTGGTCATCGAGCCCCACCAAGCTTATATTGTTGCCTCATCGAGCGCCGGAATCTTCTACGGCGTGCAGACCTTCAAGCAGTTGCTTCCGCTGCCCGGCGCTGCGCGCGAACTGCCCACGGGCACGGTGCGCGACTGGCCGGCCATGCGTTATCGCGGCATCCAGGACGATCTCTCCCGCGGTCCCTTTCCCACCCTCGAATTCCAGAAGCACCAGGTTCGCGTCTTCGCCGCATTCAAGGCCAACATCTATTCGCCCTACTTCGAGCACACGCTGCTCTATCCCAACGAGCCGCTGGCTGCGCCTCCCGGCGGCGCGCTCACCCCGGCCGAGGCGAAGGAACTGGTGGCCTATGCCCGCCAGTATCACGTCACCATCCTGCCCGAGCAGGAGGCCTTCGGCCATCTCCATCACGTACTCAAGTACGAACAGTACCAGGACGTAGCCGAGACACCGCACGGCCACGTGCTGGCACCCGGTCAGCCCGGCACGCTGCCGCTGATCAAGGACTGGTTTACGCAGATCGCAGCGGAGTTTCCTTCGCCCTTCATGCACATCGGCGCCGACGAGACCTGGGACCTGGGCCTGGGCCGCACCAGGGAGCAGGTCGAGACGCAGGGATATGGTCCGGTCTACGTTGCCTTTCTCAAACAGATTCACGACGAGCTCGAGCCTCTGCATCGCCGTCTGCTGTTCTGGGGCGACATCGGCGGCGCTGACCCGACCGCCGTTGCCGGCCTGCCCAAAGACATGATCGCCGTGCCCTGGAATTACTGGAGCACCACCGGATTTGACAAGATGATCGAGCCCTTTGCCAAGGCCGGCATCGAGACCTGGGTAGCTCCCGGCGACGCCAATTGGAACGAAGTCTTTCCCGTTGCCAGGACCGCGCTCTGGAACATCCAGGGCTTTATCCGCGATGGCCAGCGGCTGGGCTCCACCGGCTCTCTCAACACCGTTTGGAATGACGACGGCGAGGGACTGTTCAACCTGGATTGGTACGGCGTTCTGTTTGGCGCGGTGGCCGCATGGCAGCCGGGCGAGAGCGCCATTCCCGATTATCAGGAAGCTTACGGACAGGTCTTCCACGGCGACGCGACCGGGAAAATCAATGAGGCCGAGAAGGAGCTGATGGCCGCGCAGGAGGCCCTCGGGAAGGCCAAAACCGATTCCAGCAGCGACGGCCTCTTCTGGCTCGATCCGTGGAGCGCCCATGGGCAGGAGGTCTCTGCAAAGCTGTTGCCGGTGGCTCAGGATCTGCGCCTGCACGCCGAGCGCGCCATCGTGCTGCTGGCCCAGGTGCGCCAGGACAACCCTGACTTGAAGGAGCCCGCCGCCCTTGCCGCCATGGACCTGGGCGCGCGCCGTCTCGACCTGATCGGCATGAAGTTCGAATGGGCGCAGGAGATCGCCGATGCCTACGCGAAAGCTCTCGCCAACCAGCACGACAAGACGAAGCGATAGGAAATCGGCAACAGCCTGGGGGAGATCAGCAGCAACAATGGCCGCTGCCAGGATTTGCGCGATGCCTATTCGGCCGTCGAAAGGCGAGTTCAGCCAGGTCTGGCTCGGAGAAAACCGTCCCTACTGGCTCAACAACGTCACCGTCCGCTACGACCTGGAAATTGAACAGTTGGCAGCGGCGCGGAGAGATGTTTCAGGAGGCCGAGCGCGACTGGGGACACGGCAGAGGATCTGCCCGACGGCCTCGGTCCTCGGTCTTCCGGCTCCGGACCAGCAAGGCCGGCGTCCATTAATTTCAGCTTTCTGACGCGGTGAACCGGAATCGCTTACCGACATGAGCAAGATGGATACCCTGGCGATATAATTTTCGCTGCATCCGGCTACCGGCGATGCACACTAGACTCATGCTCAGTTTTGACACCCGGCGGAAGCTTCCAACATTGCTGCTGATCGATGACGACATGGTCAGCCGGGAAGTGACCGCGACGGTGCTCACCATGAGCGGATATACCGTTCACACCGCGGTGGATGGCGGATCGGCGCTGAAGATGCTCGCCGGCGGAATGCGCACCGGACGTGATCCTGATGGATGCGCAGATGCCGGGACTGAGCGGGACCCGGCTGATCGCGGAGCTGCGGGCCAGCTCCAAGGCGCGCATCATCGCCATCAGCGGCAGCAATCCGCCCGACGAAGTGGCCGCCGCCGCCGACGGATTTCTGCTCAAGCCTTTTGACGCCGACGCGCTTGAGAAGCTGCTCAAAGGCCACGCAATGCCGGGCTCGCCCTCCAGGCCATCTCGCCTCGATCCGGGAGATCCGGTGATCAGTCGGGAGACCCTGGCCCAGTTCCGAGGCATGATGCCGGAGGCCGCGGTGCGCGAAATCTATGTCGCCGTCGTCGCGGACTTGATCAAGCGCATCCAGTGCCCTTGAGGCCGCCATCGCGAAAGGCGATGAGGGCGAAGTTCACCGCATCGGCCACGCCATCAAGGGCGGCTGCGGCATGGCCGGCGCCATCCAGGCCGCTCGCCTGGGTGCATTGTTTGAGGAACTCCCAGCCGATACAGAGAGTAACCACCTGGATAACAGCATGGCGTTGCTCAGCGATTTGCGCGCCGCCGCCCGAAACCTGGAGCGTATGCTGGAGGCAGAATTACCGGCCTGAATTTTGGCCGCTTTTTGGAGGCATAGTGCTCGAAATGGAACGTCCGATTCGAATCGTCCTGGCAGACGACCACCCCGTAGTCCGCATCGGGGTGCGCAACATGCTCGTCGAAAAGGACGGCTTTGAGGTGGTCGGCGAAGCCACTGACGGCGACGAGGCCATCACTCAGACTCTGGAACTGCAGCCGGATATTCTGCTGCTTGACGTGCAGATGCCGCGCCTGCCCGGCCTTGAGGCCATGCGCGCCATCATGAACGGCACGGCCACGGTCAAGATCCTGCTTCTCACCTCCACCATCACCACCCAGCAGATCATTGAGGCGCTGCACATCGGGGCGCGCGGCATCGTGCTCAAAGACGCCCTGGCCAGCCATTTGCAAACCGCCATCCGCACCGTCTCCGCCGGCGACTACTGGATCGGCGGCAAGCGCGTGGTTAACCTGGTCTCGGCCCTCCACGACCTGATGCAGCAGGCTGCCGTGCCCCAGCATAAGACCTACGGCCTGACCCCGCGTGAACTCGAAGTGGTGGGATGCATTGTGGAAGGATGCAGCAACCGCGACATTGCCAAGCAGTTCAACCTGAGCGAAGAGACCGTCAAGCGCCATCTCTCAAACATCTTCGACAAGACCGGCGTCTCGACGCGTCTGGAACTCGCCTTATTTGCCATTGCGCATACACTGGTAACGCCGCAGTAGACGGCGATGCCAATCATCCACTTTTCACTTGTGAGGCTCTAAAATACAGGGTGGATTCTCCTGGCCGGCGAAGCAAGGAGAATCCGCCTTTACATTTATGCTGCAATTCCCGGAGTCGCGAAAGGCCCGGCCCATTCCGCGCTTATCGCGGAAAATCCGAGATGGGGCACTACCCGCGCACAAACTCGCAGGAAAAACTCCCCTTCACCACCGGCCCATTCTGCTCGAGCAAAATTCGAAGCTCTCCTCAACTGTGACCTTGCCGGTCTTGCGATCGAGAGTCAGAGTGCGAATCCGACTCCTGATTCCTGCCGCATTCAGGCCGGCATCGGCGATGTTGAAGCAAACCGTCGCGCGATAGATACGGAGGTCATTCGGCGGCCGGGTTTTCAGACGTTGTGATCCGTTTCTTAGCGCGCGTGGTTGTGATCACCACGACGCTGACGGTAACAAACACAGTGCCAAGAATCGTTCGCAGCCCGATCGCTTCGCCGCCTAGAAAATATCCCAGCAGCACGGCCACAACGGGATTTACATAGGCATACGTTCCCACCTTCGTCGGCGATTCGTGATGGATGAGCCAAACGTAGGCGGTGAATCCGGCGATGGAACCAGCCACGATCAGATAGACCAGTGCGAGCCACGCTGCCAGTGAAACGGCCTCAGGATGAAAGGCGCGGAATTCACCGAGCGCGGCGGACGCAATCGTCAACAACACACCACCAGCGAGCATTTGCGCCGCGGAACTCATCATCTTGGACGACGGGAGCGGCAACTTGCGGGAGAGTACGGATGCGATGGACCAATTTATCGATCCAATAATGAGCGCGACTGCGCCGGCGCCGTCGATCGCCGCGCCACCCAGATTCAGCGAGCGGCTCACCAGCACGGCCACTCCCGCAATTCCGATCAGGAGCGCCAGCACCAGGCGCACGGTCAGTCTCTGCGTGCGCAGAAAGATAATCTCCGAGAGCGCCATGAAGACCGGGATCGTCGCCATCATAACTGCAGCCAGACCTGACGGCACGCGCTGCTCGGCCCAGAACAACAGCCCATAGTCGCCCACGAAGATCAGCAATGCAAGCAGAAAGGCCGACATCCACTGGCGCCGATCCGGTGTGCGCTCGCCTAGCGCGATCGTCCATCCATAGAGAACGAGACCGGCAACCACAAAGCGCAATGCCGCGAGGAGCAAAGGCGGCACTTCGCTCACTCCAACCCGGATGGCGAGGAACGTCGATCCCCATACAAAGTAGATGATCGCGAAGGCCAGCAGGGTCTTCCATGCCGGCCGAGGGCTCATGGGTTGCATGGCAGGCTCCTGTCCGCAAACTACCAAGTTTTTCTGTTGGCTCGAAATCAGAGCCCATCCGTTGAAGAGATCGGTCTACTTTGTTTTTGCGCTGCTCTCCCTGCCGGCAGGGTTTTGCACGCGGGCCGGCAGAGTCCCACGTGGGAAGGCTGACGACTGTCGCACCACGAGGCGCGTGGGAATATGCCACTCCTTCTGTGCGGCTTTGGGATGGTCCGGCTCAATTCCCGCACGCAACGCCTGCACCGCCGCCGTGGCCAGATGTTTGCACGACATTTGCACCGTGGTCAGCGGAGGCAGCATGAACTGCGCCAGATGAATGTCGTCAAACCCCACGACAGAAATATCGTTGGGCACGCGATGTGTCGTACGGTATAGCCCGTGGAGAACGCCGATGGCAGTCATGTCGTTGGAGCACACCACGGCCGTCGGCAGTGCCGCATGGGAGACGAGGCTCTCGATGGCCGTCATGCCGCCCTCCATCGTGTGGTCGCCCTCAACGATATGCCCTTCAGGCGCTTTCAATCCCAGTTCGGCCATTGAATTGAGAAATGCGTCGCGCCGCGCCACTGCGGAGCGCAGGCGGAGCGGGCCGGTGATGAAGGCAATGGCGCGATGCCCGAGCGCAGCCAAGTGCTGCACGGCCTCGCGAATACCTTCGCCATAATTTACTTTCAGTACTCGGATGTTCGGCAGCTTCGGCCCGGCATCGACAAACACCAGCGGGAATTCGCTTTCCACGAGCCTTTTAACCAGGTCCTCTTCGATGCCGAAAGTCATAACGGCCACGCCGTCGACATTGCGCTGAAGCATACGGCGAATCAGCGACTCGGTGCGCGCCGGATCGTAATTGGTGGAACCGATCATTACTTCGTAGCCCTGCGCCACGGCCAGATTTTCAAACTCCTGCACCAGTTCCGGGAAGAATGGATTGGTGATCTCCGAGACAATCAGGCCCAACATGCGGCTGCGGCCAGAGACCAGCGCGCGCGCCTGAGGGTTGGGCACATAGCCCACTTCTTCGACGGCCTTCCACACTCGTTTGGCGAGTTCGGGGTCGACGCTGGTGATTCCGTTGACTGCGCGCGACACGGTTGCGATCGACACGCTGGCTCGTTTGGCCACGTCGCGGATGCTGACGGAAGCATGCCTGCGGTTGGAGGATTTCTTTTTGGCTTTCCTTTTAATAGCATTCATGGGCAAGTCGATTGTACGCTTTTCCGGCTGTTTCTCAACCTGAATGGCACCCGAGGCTACAGCGCAAGCAGCCTGAATACCGGGATTTGCGCCGCAGCGATGAGAAAGCGTTAGCGAGGGAATGCCTCAGGGAACCTCTTTTTGGAAAGCGTTTCCCTGATTCCGGATGGACTATGATCGCGGAACTCCCGCAGTAATTCGATTCACTAAATGATTCTTGCCGGCAACATGGCCCGCTGCGATCGCACCATCGCTATGGATGCAATTGGCCGCCGCCAGCGACCTCGAGTGCATGCCGGAGCAGCGTCAGAATGGATTCCAGGCTCTCCTCGGCTCCGCGCTTGCTGCCGGGCAAGTTGACGATCAGCGTGTTTCCCTTGAGGCCGGCAACCCCGCGCGTGAGCCATGCGAATGGATTTCGCGCCGCTCCGAGGAAACGCATCGCCTCGGCAAGTCCTGGCGCTTCGCGATCGATTACCCGGCGCGTCGCTTCCGGTGTGCGGTCGCGCGGTCCCAGACCCGTGCCGCCTACCGTGAGCACCAGGGCCGCCCCGTCGTTGGTGAGTTCTTCCAATTTGAGCGCGATCGCCTGTTCGTCGTCCGGCAAAAGGCCGGTCCAAATCCCGCTCTCCGGCCAGTTCTGCTTGAGCAAGGCAACCACAGCCGGGCCCGCAGTGTCGGCCTGCATACCCTGAGAACAACGGTCGGAGATGGTAAGAACGGCAAACAGCATCACTAAGATTCTATCCGTGCACTACTCCACATTCGCAGTCAAAACGCCGATGGTGTGCAACCATTTCTCCACTTCGTGCGGCCATGCGGTTATCGGTTTTTCGGTGCGGCGCAGCCCGTAGCCGTGGCCGCCCTGCGCATAGACGTGCAACTCGGCGGAAACCATGGCGTTCTTCAACTGCATGAAATACACCACGGCATTCTCCACGTGCACAGGATCGTCCTCGGCCTGCACGACGAATGTGGGCGGTGTGTTCGCCGTGGGATGAATCTCGGGGTTGGACGCGAAGTTCTGTTCAGAGAGTGCCAGGTAACCGGGATACACAACCACGGAAAAGTCGGGACGGCAACTGAGTTTGTCGGCGTCATCGACGGGATCGTAGAGCCGCTTTTCATAGATGTTGCTGATGGCAGCGGACAAATGACCGCCCGCCGAGAAGCCCAGCACGCCGACGCGCTTTGGATCGATGCTCCATTCAGCAGCATGCTGCCGCACCAGTCCCATGGCGCGCTGCGCGTCTTGTAACGCGGCGGAAGACTTGGGATACGGTCCCGTCTCCGGGACACGATATTTGAGCAGCACACAGGTGATGCCGGCCGAGTTCAGCCAATCGCACACCTCGGTGCCTTCAAGATCGATGGCCAGAATTCTGTAGCCGCCGCCGGGAAATACCACGACCGCAGGCCGAGGGCCGCTCGCGTCTTTGGCTCTATAGAGCGTGATTGTGGGAGTAACGACATTACCCAGACGAATTACTGCTTTGCCCGCGACCATGTTGTCCTTGGCCGTGGTCATGTCTACCTCGGGCGGAAGATTCGTAGGCGCACCCGGCGCCACTCCGGGCCAAATCGGCAGGGTGATGTGATCTGGCGACGGCGGCCATCCCGACCCTTGCCCCCTGACTGTTGTGGACAATGCTGTCACCAGGGCGAGAAGAATTGCATTCCTGCTCATGCGGAAATCCTCCGATAAAGCGTCGCAGAGATCATCGCAGCCACGGCAGCTACCGGGCAAATCGGGTGCCGTTGGCGCTTACTCAATCACGCCCGTCGCTCAAAACGAATCATGTTCCCGGGAAAAAACAAGCTGCCAGAACGGGCGGCCTGCATTCGGCTGAAAGTTGCGGCTGGCTTACGCCTGCGCAGCGGGCGCGCCGGCTTGCGGCGCGGGGGCAGGCTTGGGCCTGGGAGCCTCCTGCTTCTTCGCCGGCGCCAGAATGGCATGCAGAATCGTACCTTCCATGCGCGGCATGAACTCCACGATCCCCGCATCGCCGATGTCCTGAATCAGCCTGTTGACGATGGCGTAGCCCAGTTCGCGATGGGCCATCTGCCGGCCGCGGAAGCGCAGGCTGGCCTTTACCTTGTCGCCGCCGGTAAGGAACTTGACCGCCTGGTTCTTCTTGGTCTGGTAGTCGTGCTCATCCACCGTGACGGAGAACTTGACTTCTTTGACCACGATGACTTTCTGCTTTTTCTTGGCGGCGCGCTCGCTCTTTTCCTTCTCGTAGAGGAAGCGCCCGTAGTCCTGGATGCGGCAGACCGGCGGAACCGCGTTGGGCGAAACTTCCACCAGGTCCAGACCCCGCTCGCGGGCAATCTTCAGCGCTTCAAAGGGAGGCAGGATGCCGAGCTGTTCGCCATTTTCGTCGATGACGCGGATTTCGCGCGCGCGAATTCTATCGTTGATGCGGATAAAGGACTTTGCCGAACGTTTGTCGAGTGCGATGGTACTCCTCCAGATGTCGTTGCCTGCCGCCTTCGGGGGCTCTCCCGAATCGCCGCGGCCAGAACGCGAACAGGGCAACGCACCCTGAGTATAGCATTGGCCCGGCTCGGCTGAACAAAGGCCTTCCAGCAGAAAATCACCGTGGAGTGATCCGGGCTACTGGATGGAGCCTGCGAGCGATGGCTTCATGGCCCCGGCTCCTTCGCCCTCCAAGGCACCTTCGTCACTGAGCCGGGTAATCCGCACCCGCACAAGCTGGTTCGCATGCAGCCGCCCCTCAATCTCAACCGGCAGAAAATTCTCCGTCAGTCGCGGATGTCCGCTCCTGTTCCGCGAGTGCAACCGGCGTGTGCAGGGTGATGGCTTCCAACTCGCGACCGACAAACCGGCCTTTGTGCTCCCTGCTCTTCTCGGCTGCGAGAATGCGCAGCGCGGCCATCCGCTCTTCCACGGCATGCGGAGCAACCGGAGATTCGGCGTTGAGCGCCCATCCTCGTGTTCGTGGCCGGGGCGAGAAACGGAAACAGATGCAGGTAACCAAACGGAAGCGCGCGCACCATCTCCATCGTCTCCTCGAATTCGGCCTCCGTTTCGCCGGGGAAGCCGACCATCACATCCGCGCCCAAGGTCAGATCCGGTCCCGCAGCGCGCAGCAGCGCGTCAACCTTTTCCGCGTAGTGCCAAGGTCTGTAGCGCCGATGCATTCTGCGCAGCACTGCGTCGGAGCCCGACTGTAGCGGCAGATGCGCATGGCGCGCCAGCCGCGTGCCGCCGAACTCCGCCATCAAGCCGATCAGCTCCAGCACCCCAGTCCATCGGCTCAATCGAACTCAATCGCAACCGGGGTAGTCCGGTCTCGCGGAAGATTCGCCGCGCCAGCCCCGCCAGTGTCAGCCGCGCTGGTTCTCGCAAGAAAGCTTCGTGCGCCACCCGCCTGAGCGATGTCGAAGGATCTCCTTCTCGTGATTCTTGCGGAGCTGGTGGGCCAGCAGAAATCGTGCTCCCGCTCCGCTCATCTGCGCCCGCCGCAAGTTCCTGTCCCCACCTCCCCAGGTTGATTCCGGAAAGCACAAGTTCGTTCCCCCCGGCAGCCACAAACCCTTCCACCTGCCGCATGACCGCTTCAAAAGGCAGGCTCTTCGACGAGCCACGAGTCTGGGGAATCACGCAGAAGGTGCAGCGATTGCCGCACCCCTCCTGAATCTTCAAGTTTGGCCGCGTCTGCTCCCCCGGCACAAGTTGCGCCTCTTCGATAAACGAGTGAGCGAAGCGATCGTCTGCCCATATTGGCGCGGAGCCCGCCGCGGAAGCGGTCAATAATGATTGCAGGCTGACCAAATCGGAAGACGCAGCTGCAGGCCCGCCGGTCACAGGCAAACCCCCAGAAAGGCTAAAAACAATCTCCGGCGCCAGCGCCTTGTGACTGTTGCCAACCACTGCGGCCACTCCCGCCATTGCGGCCAGTTCCTCCGGCGCGCGCTGGGCATAGCAGCCGGCCACCACAATTCGCGCCTCCGGGTTGAGCCGGTGCGTACGCCGGATGAAAGCGCGCGCCGAGCGGTCCGCCTCTGCGGTAACGCTGCAGGTATTCACCACCACGACATCAGCCGTTTCAGGATCACCCAGGTCGAGTCCCGCCGCGCGCAGACATCCACTCATCGCTTCGCCATCGGCGCGCGCCGCTCTGCAACCGAAGTGTTCCACGTGGAATTCCGGCATGTTTTTAGTGTAGAGCCTCATAATTGCCCGGCAAATCGATGGAGGCGGACCGATGTTTGAAGCCAGTTTCCGGTATACTGTGGACTGACCACTTGTCACATTGGTCTACTGACTTTATCCATGCATTCGTCTGCCACAGTTACTGCCGAGGTCACCCATTCCGCCGAATCCAGGGCCGGAACCCGCCACATTCTGAGCTTTGTCTACTTCACCTTTGTATGTTATCTCTCGATCGGGCTTCCACTTGCGGTCCTGCCACCGTATGTTCACCTGCGCATGGGCTATAGCGCGATGCTGGCGGGGCTTGTGATCAGCATCCAATACATCGCGACACTCGCCAGCCGTCCCTGGGCCGGGCGCATCTCCGACCGGGCCGGCGCCAAGGTCTCAGTTCTTTGGGGAATGGCCGCCTGCACGGCAAGCGGGGCCATGCTGGTTGCTGCGGCTGCAATGCGTCCCGTTCCATGGATCAGCTTCTCAGCCCTCATCGCCAGCCGTCTCATTTTGGGTATTGGCGAGAGCCTCGGTTCTACAGGGTCCACTTTGTGGGGAATCACGAGCGCCGGGCAGGAAAGTACCGCTAAAGTGATCTCCTTTAACGGCATCAGCACCTATGGCGCCATGGCGCTGGGCGCGCCCCTGGGAGTGATTCTCGATGGCAACTGGGGTCTGACCTCTATTGGCCTGCTCACTATCTTCATTGGCGCGGTCAGCCTCGCCATCGCCTTCCGGAAGCCGCCGGTTCCGGTCGTTCATGGTGAACATCTCCCCTTCAGCCATGTTCTGGGCCGCGTTGCGCCGCACGGCATGGGCCTGGCTTTGGGCGGAGTTTGCTACAGCGTTCTGGCCACATTCATCACGCTGTTTTATGCCAGCCGACACTGGGGCGGCGCCGCGCTCTGCCTTACCGCCTTTGGCGTGGCGTTCATTGTCGCGCGTCTTCTCTTCATCCAAACGATCAATAAGTACGGGGGATTCCCGGTGGCAATGGTTTGCCTGTCGGTCGAATCGCTGGGCTTGTTTTTGCTCTGGCAGGCTCACTCACCATGGATGGCCATCGCCGGCTCGGCGATGGGAGGATTTGGCTTCTCGCTGGTCTTTCCCGCCATCGGTGTCGAAGCGGTTAAGCGCGTCCCTGAAAACAACCGCGGCACTGCGCTTGGCGTCTACACGGCCTTCGCCGATGTCTCCTTCTTTCTCACTGGCCCGCTTGCCGGTGCTGTCATCGGCGTGTATGGATACGCCAGTGTATTTCTGTTTGCATTGATAAGTGTCCTCGCCGCCTTGGGAATCGTCATCGTGCTGCGCCGGTTTCAACGCGAACCGACTGAGGGCGAGGAGGGCAGGGAATAGGGAATAGGGAATAGGGAATAGGTAAAAGACTCTCCTTTCCCGGTCAATGAGACAATTGCTTGAATGAAATTCCCCTGGGAGGCACAGCAGCATGATCCGCCAGCTTGTTTGGGCAGGCCTGTTTCTTTCTGCTTTGGGAGTTCATGCGCAGGTTCCTGCGGCGAGTCCCAGTTCTGCCCCTCTGTCGAAGCCGGCTCCGCGTCCGAAGTTTGACGCCTTTGAAGTGGCCACCATCAAGCCCGTCGCTTTCGATGCCAAGGGCGGCCGCTACATCACCATGCAGGGCACCAGCCGTTTTGTCGAGAAGGCGTACACGCTGAAGCTGCTGATTGCGGCAGCTTACGATCTCAATCCGCGAACCATCCTCGGCGGGCCGCCATGGATCGACTCCGATCATTACGACATTTTGGCTTTAACGCCGGGCGAAGTGAGGCCCACGCACGACGAGCAGATGTCGATGCTGCGTAACCTGCTGGCAGACCGGTTCAGCCTTGCCTTCCATCGCGAGCCGAAAGAGTTTTCAATCTACGTGCTAGAAACTCTAAAAGGCGGAGCGAAATTAAAGCCAAGCGCTGGGGCGCCGGACGATCCACCCGCGCTGATCAGCACCGTCTATCCGCAGCACATCCTGCTACCTGCGCGTAACGCCACGATGGCTGACTTCGTTTCGTTGTTGCAGCGGGCGGTGCTGGATCGGCCGGTCGTAGACAAAACCGCGCTGACGGGAAAGTTCGACTTCGACCTGCAGTGGGCTCCGGACGAGACGCAATTCGGCGGGGACGTCCCCGTGGCTCCCGCCGAGGCTCCCGCCGCCCCGCTGTTTGCCGCGATCCAGGATCAGCTCGGCCTGAAACTGACTGCGACCAGGGGACCGGTTGATGCGCTTGTCGTCGACAAGGCGGAACAGCCATCGGCAAATTGATCGCGGCATTCCGGATTCATGCGCGCCTACCGTGCGCGGTAGTCCTCGTCCGTCACCTGTTCCAGCCACACCACGCTTGCACCCCGCGTATCGACCTCCTGCATGGCAAGGTGAACCATCGTGTTGCCGGGTGCGGCGCCGTGCCAGTGCCGCGCGCCGGGCTCGATCATCACTGTGTCGCCGGGATGAATCTCCTGTATGGGCTCGCCATCTTTCTGGACCAGCCCCAAGCCTGTGAGAACGTGCAGAACCTGACCCAGGGGATGCGTGTGCCAGGCGGTGCGCGCGGCAGGCTCAAAGCTGACTCGGTACAAACGCACCCGCGATGGCTCCGCGCCGACGGCAATCTCGTCCACCCAAACTGTCCCGGTAAAATACTCTGCTTCTGCCTTGCGGCTGGTTCGAGCGCTGCTGCTGACAATCTTCATTGGGCCTCCTCGCGAACGTGCATGCTCGATTGTAATAACGTCGCCGCCATCCTGAACAAATACACTGGACGATGCAGTTCACCAAAGGAAAGATGAATGTCCGAATCCGTAGCGGCAAAGAAGTGGGTCACTGTGATGGGCAGTTTTGTTGCGGACCTTGCGTTCCGCACCGGCCGCGTGCCCGCGTGGGGCGAGACGCTTATGGGACAGTCATTCAAGCTGGGCCCGGGCGGCAAGGGCTCCAACCAGGCCGTCGCCGCGGCGCGCGCCGGTGGCAAAGTGAGCTTCATCTCCAAGCTGGGACCGGACCCCTTCGGAGATATGGCGCGAAGTGTTTACGAGGCCGAGGGAATCGACACGCAGTTTCTCTTCCGATCGGAGAACGCGACGGGCGCGGCCGCAATTATCGTCGACGCCGCGAAGGGCGAGAACGCAATTATCGTCGTACCCGGCGCTTGCTTTGAAGTGACAGTTGCCGAGGTCGATCAAGCTCGCGAACTCATCGGCGGCTCCAGCATCTTCGTTGCGCAACTCGAACTGTCACTGCCTGTCGTCGAGCACGGACTCGCACTGGCACACGCGCAGGGCGTACCTACGATTCTGAATCCTGCACCCGCCCAACCGTTGCCCGAGACCATCTACCAACACATCGACTACATCACGCCCAATGAGACTGAAACCGCCGCACTCACCGGCATCCCGGTCGCCACGCTGGCCGCCGCTGAAAAAGCCGCTGATGCGTTCCTCGCGCGGGGCGTGCGCAATGCCATCATCACTCTCGGCGCGCAGGGGGTCTTCGTCAAGAATGCGCAAGTCGGGGCGCATGTGCCCGCTATCGATGCCGGAAGAGTTGTGGAGACCACCGGCGCAGGCGACGCTTTCAACGGCGGCTTTGCGGTCGCACTGTCAGAAGGCATGGAGCTGGTCGAGGCCGTTCGCTTCGGCTGCGCCACGGCAGGCATCTCGATCACGCGTCCCGGCACCGCTCCCTCCATGCCCACGCGAGCGGAAATCGACGCGCTGCTTGCATCGAATCCTCGATAACCAACCACAGACAGCAGCGGCCACCCCGAGGGGTGGCCGCCAGACTACTGACAAAGCTAACTCGGCACATTGGACGAAAGGCCCGTGGCTAAAGCCACTCTGTGTTTAATAGACTGATTCGTGAGGCTAAAGCCTCACGCTCCCTCCGAAAAAACGAAAAGTCTGGTTTTTCATCAAGCTGACGGCCACCCCGAGGGGTGGCCGCTGTGCGTTGGCGCCGCAAAGGGAAGCGGGTTAGCGCTCGCCCTTCCGCCAGTTAATTAGATCGCCGAGAGTGGTGGTGGAGCTGGAGACGGGATGCTTGTGGGTGTCCGTCTTGTAGTGCTCAACCTGGGCGCGGCTGGCCTCCTGGCCGACTGCGCGCAGGCTCAAGCCTACCTTCTTCTCCTCGACGTTGATCTTGATGATTTTGAAGTCGTGCTCCAGGCCCGTTTCAAGCTTTGTGGCTCCGTCGTCGCCGGCCTCGGAGATGTGGCAAAGTCCCTCCACGCCCTCCGCGATCTCGACGAATGCGCCGAACTGCGCCGTCCGCAGCACCTTGCCGTGGACCACATCGCCCACGCGATGCGAGGCGAAGAAGCTCTCCCACACATCGGGCTGCAACTGCTTGATGCCCAGGCTAAGGCGGCGGTTCTGCGGCTCGACACCGAGAACGACAGCCTTCACCTTTTCGCCCTTCTTCACGATCTCAGAAGGATGCTTCACGCGCTTGGTCCAGCTCAGGTTGGAGACGTGAACCAGGCCGTCGATGCCGTCCTCGATTTCGATGAAGGCGCCGAAGTCGGTAAGGTTGCGAACCCGTCCCTCGACCACTGCGCCGGTCGGGTACTTGTCCGTCAGATTCTCCCAGGGATTCTCGAGCAGTTGCTTCATGCCCAGCGAAATGCGGCGGTCGGCCGGATTCACGCTCAGCACGACTGTCTCGACTTCGTCTCCGGGCTTGACCAGCTTGGAGGGGTGCTTGAGCCGCTTGGACCAGGTCATCTCGGAAAGATGAACGAGTCCCTCGATGCCCTGCTCCAACTCAACGAACGCGCCGTAGTCGGTGACCGAAAGAACACGGCCTTTGACATGCGCACCCACCGGGTAGCGCTCGGTCGCGTCGAGCCACGGATCAGGCGTCAACTGCTTGAAGCCGAGCGAAACACGCTGCTTATCCTTGTCGAACTTGAGCACCTTTACCTGGATTTCGTCGCCGACGTTGACCAGGTCGCGGGGATGCGTCAGCCGTCCCCAGCTCATGTCGGTAATGTGCAGCAGGCCGTCAATGCCGCCCAGGTCGACAAACGCGCCATAGTCGGTCAGGTTTTTGACGGTTCCGGTAAGGATGGCGCCTTCGCCCAGGTGTTCGAGGGTCGTGGAGCGCTTGGCGTTCTGCTCTTCCTCGAGAATCTCCTTGCGGCTGACCACAACATTGCCGCGCTTCTTGTTCAGCTTGATGACCCGGACCTCGATCTGCTGGCCCAGGTAGCCGTCGAGGTTGCGGACGGGACGAATCTCAAGCTGCGAGCCGGGCAGAAACGCCTTCAGCCCGATGTCGACCGTGAGCCCGCCCTTGACGCGGCTGATGACCGTGCCGATCATCGGGGTCTTGTCGTTGGCTGCCTTCTCGATCGTGTCCCACACGCGCAGACGCTGGGCGCGCTCGAAGCTGACCAGGTAGCCGCCTTCCGGCTCTTCGCGCTCGATGACCACGTCGATGACGTCGCCGGGATTAAACTTTACGGCTCCGGTGTGGTCCAAGACCTGCTCGAGAGGAACCAGGCCCTCCGACTTGAGGCCGACATCTATCACCAGATGCTTTTCGGTCTGCTTGATCACGGTGCCGGAGACGATCTTGTCTCCATAAGCCTCGACGGCGGCCGCCTCGGCGGCCTGCTCGCGCTCAAACGCCGCCAGCGCGGCGGAAAAGTCGTCCATGGACTCAAGTCCATGCTCGGGGGCTCTGGGGTGTGCGGCCGTTGCCGGCGCCGCCTTAAGTTCCTGTGCCGGCGGTTCGGGCGCTGTCGCTTCGGGTGCTTCCAGCACCTCAGTGACAGGCTCGGCCTGCGCCACAACTTCAGGTGCAGCTTCCACCGTGGGTGCGGCCTCCACAGTTACGGCCTCAGCTTCAGGCACGGTTGGGGCATCGGCGTCCAGCAGCGCGGGTACTTCGACTGCTTCAGCGGTCTCGGGGGCGGCCTCGGGGTTGGACGTGGATTCGTACGGCGGCTGCTCAAGCTCCGTCGCAGGTTCTAGCGTTGTGCTTTCTAATGTGGTGTTCAGGGTTATGCTCTCGGGTTCGGGATTGAGGACGTTTGCCATTGCTGCGAGCTCCGGGACTCCTTGCTCCCATGACCAACCTTTCTGGCCGTAGGGTGGCTTCCGCGCTACGATTGCCGCAGCAGGAGATGCCTGAAGGCCGTAACCCTACATCGCGACCTGTGACCGAACCGGATGTTCTTCCCAGAGAGATGCCAGCCCAGCTTGTGGCTGGAGCAGAAAAACCACTGGTCTCCTAGGAAAACAACCGGCAGGTTACGGCGAGCTGGAGGGCGGCCGCAACTTACTGCTGGAATCCGCGCAGGAAGCTACGCTCATGAGTGTACCAACCTAAGCAATAGAAGGTCAATCCAACCGTGCGGTCAGTGCGGGAGGAACCCCGGGCCGGAGCCGAGAATTCACATGAGTTTCCAGATGGATTTACGGGTGACCGCGATCCGTGTTCCAGGATCGGAAAACCGCAAGTGTCAAATCGTTCCTGATGCACCGCTGCTGAGGCGTTCCTGCCAAGGCGCGAAAACGAATGAACCAGGGCAAGAGTGTGCGGTCCCGCAATGATAGAAATCGCAAGCGATATAATCAAGCACCGAGTTGGCCGTCGCAAGGCACGTCGATCTAACCTAACGGCTCTAGAATCAACGGTTGAGGTTGTCGATGAAGAAGCTAGTGATTTGGGCTGTTCTTCTGGCCCCAGGTGCGCTCGCCGCGGAGACCTGCACCCTCCAGAGTTACGCTTCTTCATGGATGGCCACAGGGACGCCGTTTTCAGCGAAATGTCCCTCCGGAGAGTATGCCGGCACACTCGTTACCACTCCGGCAAAAAGGTTCTTCCGTCGCGGTCACATGCTGCTCAAATTCGATCAGCCAGTGGCAGTGCAGACGAACGGCAATCAAGGGGACGAAGGGAAGATTCAACCCGGCGGCGGCCGTCAGATTGCCAGCATGTTCATGGCTGGAGGCGTTGTGATAGGAGCGAAGGACCTGATCGACGGCCTGTCCGGAGCCGTCTTCAAGTCCTGGTACATGATTCCCCTCTCCTGCGTCACGCTGGCTTTCTTCTCAAATGGCGGCGATGTGAACCTGAAACGGGGGGATAAGCTTGAAATCCTGGCGTTGAGGCACTGAGGGGCCGCTATCATCAGAAGATACGGGTAACTAGTGCGGGTAGGTCACGATGGATCATCTCTGGAGCCCCTGGCGCTTTACGTATGTCACTACGGCCGACACGGCGCTGCGTCCCGGTGTTCCCGAGAGCCTGGCAGCGTGGCCCGGCGACCTGGGCTGTGTTTTCTGTAACCTGATCGCCTCAATCGACTTCGCCATCACCAAAGGGATGAGCGCCGACCAGGCCGAAAGTGCAGGCGGGCTCATCTTTCGCGGCAAGCACTGCTTTATCTGCCTCAATGCGTACCCTTACACATCGGGTCACGTGATGGTTATGCCCTACGCGCATCTCGACCGGCTGGCGGCGCTGCCCCCGGAAACGGCTCAGGAACTCATCCACCTGGCTCAACGTACTGAGCGGGCGCTGGAGCGCGCCTATTCGCCGCACGGCTTCAACTTCGGCATGAATATAGGCAAGGCCGGCGGCGCCGGCGTGGCTGGTCATCTGCACATGCATGCCATGCCGCGCTGGGCAGGCGACACCAACTTCATGACTACGGTGGGAGAAACACGCGTCCTGCCGGAAGATCTCGAGACCACCTGGAAGCGGATGCGAGAGGCTTTGGCCGCGGAGCAAAGTTAGCCCCCTAAGGAATGCCGCCCTCGCATGAGCGGCCGGGACGGCCTGTACTCCCAAAGAAAGCTCTCCTGAGATATCATTTCCTCGCTGTTTCATGACGATGAGGGACACCTATGAAAATATTTCTCTGCACATGCGCGGTCCTATTATTGGCGCTGATTAATGTTCCAGCACAGGCTGCCGATATTACGGGTAAATGGACAGCGGAGGTTGCCGGCCCCAATGGCGACAGCTTCCAGCTTTCCTTTTCATTTAAGCAGGATGGTGCCACGCTTAGCGGAACTGTTGAGGGACCGCAAGGCGGCGCAATTGCGATCAGCGATGGAAAAGTGGACGGCGACAAAGTATCATTCAAGGTCTCATTTAACGGAATAACCATCTTTCACGACGGAAAAATCAACTCCAGCGGGGATGAGATCAAGCTGAACTCCAAGTCGGACACAGGGGAGTTTCCCACCAGCGACATGACGCTCAAAAGGGCCAAATAGAGCCGCTTAACGAAATCGGGGACCGGAGATATCGGTGTTTTGCCGGGAACCGGCACTCGCTCAGAGGGTCGAGCACCGAAGCGGAGCAGCAGTGTTCCAGATTGGTACGCGATTCCCTAATTGAAAGAGCGAGCTTCATTTTTCCTCCTGCGGAATGGATCGAGCGGACGGCTTGCGATTGAATGAATTCAGGCAGTCCTTGCAGAGAGGAATCTGAAGATGTCCACGCTCCCGATTAACGCTCCCTCCAAGCCCACGCTCATTCGTGCAGGCAATGCGAATCATGCTACATTGCTGTACTTTCCGGAGCAGGAGGGAAGCTCCCCGAGTCTGCGGGTTCCTTTCCTTTCCTTGTTGGGATGCGCGTTCGTCTCGGCAGTTTTGTGGGCCGGCGCCATTTTTGCGGTGCGAGCGCTCTGGGGCTTTCCGCACTAGAGCGAGGTTCGAACCAAGGGGCTAGCCTCCGGCACCTTTGTCGCCGGCATGGGCACCGCCGCCCAGCAGCGGCTGAGTCCACTCCTCCGACTCAATCTCGCGAACATCCAGCTGCAGCCTGGCGACCTCCGCGAGATCTCCATCCGCGTGCGCCAGTTCGCCCAGCTGCCGGCCGTACGAGAAAACGCCGCCCTTGCCTTCAATTGAGCCGAGGAACCGGTTGTAGTAGTCGACGCTGTTGCTGAGGGCGCTGCCGAGGCGCGTCACATGCGCCTGCGCGACCACGAGCTTTTCATAGATTCTCTTGCCCATTTCGTGGATAGCCTTGGCGTTCTTTGTAATCTCCATCTGCTGCCAGCCGAACTCGACTGCGCGCAGCAGCGCGATCAGGGTCGTTGGCGTCGCCATCACCACATGGTTCTGCGCGCTGAATTCAATCAGCGACGGGTCGGCTTCAAGCGCCGCGCTGAACAGCGCCTCGCTGGGCAAAAAGCAGACCACAAAATCCGGCGCCTTCTCGAACTGTTTCCAATAAGCCTTCCCGGACAACTCCTTCAGGTGCGCCTTCACACGCTGCGCATGAGCTTCGAAGCGCAGCTTCTGCGTGGCTGGATCGGTGTTGCCCGTGGCATCGAGAAAAGCATCGAGCGGCGTTTTGGCATCTACGACGATCTCGCGGCCATTGGGCATTTGAATGGTCATATCGGGGCGCAGCAGCTTGTCTTCGTCGTCGCGCGCCGTCACCTGTTCGGAGAACGAGCAATACTGCACCATGCCTGCATACTCCACGCAGCGCTTCAGTTGCAGTTCGCCCCAGTTGCCGCGCGTTTTGGGGGCGCGCAGGGCCGTGATCAACTGCGCAGTCTCGTTCTTGAGCGCATCGAGCGACGCCGGAATCGAGTTCTGAATATTCTCGACCAGCGTCTTCACTTCGGAATAGGCACCCGAGCGCTTGACTTCCATCTCGCGCGTCTGCTCATCAAGGCTTTTGAGCGCGGCGCCCAAGCGGGTCGAGCATCGTCTTGATCGCGAGCTCTTTGGCTTCAAGGGTTTGTTTTGCGTCTCTGTTTTGGCCGCCCAGCTCCTGTTTGGCGAGAGTGAGAAAGCTCTGATTGTTGGCTTGGAGCGCCCGGGCCGCCAGCTCGCCGAAAGCGATTTCCATATCGGCTTTCATCTGCGTGTATTTACTTTGCTCGGCGGCGAGATTTGCCTGCGCAGTCCGCAGGTCACCTGTCAAAGTGGTCAGGGCGTCCTGCAACTTTCTCGCGGCCTCGGCATGCGCGGCTTTTTCCGTCTCCAGGCCCGTTACCCTCTCGCGCAACAACCGGCTCTCCGCCTGTGCCGCAGCCTTGCCCAGCCAGTAGCCGAGCAGCACCCCCGCAAATACCGCAATCGCCCCCACAATCAAAGCCTGCATCCAAGTTCCCCTCTTCGCCGAATATACGCCTTTTCCGGGTGCATTTCTGGCCAAATTGCTGTCACTTTGCGAGGACCTCGGCCCCTGATCTCGGGGTAGTGTCTTAGTTTGATTGACAGGCCAGTTGCGCTCGTCGCAACAGGAGAAGATAGATCAGCGTCGTAAGGTTCGATACTGCCGCCGATATCCAAACGCCGGAGTAGTAAGGGGATTCGGCTGGCGGGATGCCAAGACCAGCGTGCGTCAAAAGGGAATAGAGCAATGGACTGAGAAAAATGGCCGGCCCGATACCGCTTCCGAGCGCAAGGTAGATCCAGAAACGCCATCCTCTGGCATTTCTGACGAGCAGAACGAATGGCATTCCAAGGAGCCACCCGAAAATACCTACGGCAAGTGCCGAGATGAGAAACAGCAACCAAAAGCCGAAAACGTTGGATACCGGGACACGCCGTTGATGAGGAGCTTGTGTGATTACCCAACAAATGGACGCAAGAACCCCAATTAAACATGTTGCAACCACCCAGCCGACCAGCCCGTAAGCCAGTCGCTTCCACCATGGAACCATGGCTCACCCCCCCTCCCAGTCAGCTTACCTCCAACTGAGACGCAACCGAATTCGGCCGTCGCTTTACACACCCGAACTCGCCCGGTAGACTTGAAGCTTCGGGGCCATTCGCTTTTTTTTGTGCGCGATGGTTGTGTTTCCCTGCCTCGGGCCAGTATTGTAGGCACGCGGAAAGGGAGCGGTTTTTTGAAGCCCCGCAAAGTGTCCTGATTTCCCAATATATGAGGAGAAGCAAAGCATGGCCGTTGAAGACAAGGTAAAGCAGATCATCGTCGAGCAGTTGCAGGTGGATGAAGCCGAGGTAACCCCTGGCGCCAGCTTCCAGGAAGACCTGGGCGCAGACTCGCTGGACGTGGTCGAACTCGTGATGCAATTCGAAGAGGCATTCGATCTTGAGATTCCGGACGAAGACGCCGAGAAGATCAAGACCGTCAAGGACGCCATCGAATACATCGAGAAGAACGCGAAAGGCGGCAAATAGCTCTTGACGCGCAGAGTTGTCATCACCGGCCTGGGGCTGGTGTGCGGTGTCGGCAACACCGCTCCCGAGGTTTGGCAGGGTCTTCTGGCCGGCGTCAGTGGAATGGGGCCGATTCATGGCTTCGATACCACCGGCTTTCCGGTCACCTTCGCCGCCGAGGTCAAGAACTTTGACCCTCTGAACTTTGTGGATAAGAAAGAAGCGCGCAAAATGGGGCGCTTCATCCACTTTGCCTTCGCGGCCACCCAGGAAGCCATGGCCCAATCGGGTCTCCAGATCACTCCGGAGAACGCCGAGCGAGTTGGCGTCTTCATCGGATCCGGTATCGGCGGATTTGAGATCATCGAGCGCGAGCACTCCAATCTTCTTGCCGGCGGCCCGCGCAAAATCTCTCCCTTCTTTATTCCCGCGGTCATCGTGAACATGGCGGCCGGACAAATCAGCATCCGTTACGGCGCCCAGGGTCCCATCTCGGCTACGGCCACAGCCTGCGCCACCTCTGCCAATTCGATAGGCGACTCGGTGCGCATGATCATGCATGGCGATGCCGATGCCATGATCGCCGGCGGCGCCGAGGCTTCAGTCACCGCGCTGTCTGTCGGCGGATTCGCCGCCATGCGTGCGCTTTCGACGCGCAACGACGAACCCACCCGCGCCAGTCGCCCGTTTGACAAGGACCGCGATGGGTTCGTCATCGGCGAAGGCGCAGGCATTCTCATACTTGAGGAGCTGGAGTTCGCGAGGGCTCGCGGAGCAAAGATTCTGGCTGAGGTGATCGGCTATGGCATGAGCGCCGACGCCCATCACATGACGGGCATCGCCCCGGATGGCGCCGGAGCTCAGCGAGCAATGAGGGCCGCTCTGAAAGACGCCGGAATTCAACCGGAAGAAGTGGGCTACGTGAACGCGCACGCCACATCGACACCGGCGGGGGACGGCAATGAGTCAAAGGCCATCGAACAGGTCTTCGGCGAGCACGCCACCAGCCACAAACTGAAGATCTCCGGAACAAAATCTATGCACGGGCATTTGCTTGGCGGGGCCGGTGGTCTTGAGGCGGGAATTACTGTTCTGGCGTTGCAGCATCAGATGCTGCCGCCCACCATCAACCTTGAGAACGTCGACCCCGAGTGCACACTGGACTACGTGCCCAACAGGGCCATCGCCCACAGCTTCGATATCGGCTTGTCGAATTCCTTCGGCTTCGGCGGCATCAACGCCACGCTGATCATGCGGCGGTGGACGGAGTAAGGCAGCTTCTAACTATCAGCTTTCAGCTTTTTCATCGATCAGCGATCTTGATCAAAGCGGCACGCATTTATCCGAATGCGCGCCGCTGCTGTAATTTGAACTATGTTCGAGTTAGCCTCTCACGGCCGCCATGCCCACCCCAAACAGCACAATAATCGCCCACCATCCAAATACCGCGATGTAGCCTGATCCGCGCTTGACGCCGGCCACGGCCGCCGTCCCCATCCCGAGCAGCACCAGCGTCCAGATGGTGATTGCATCCATCGAGGTTGCGAGCGCGTAAAGCGCTTTGTTGGTTTCAACCGGATCAAGAAACGCTCCGAGGTTGGTCGGCGCAAAGTTTTTGATGTTGAACGACTCCGGCGCCATTCCAGCGAAGACCACCACGGTCCCCAGCAGCGATTTGATGATCGACGGCAGGCTCGCGTAAAACCAGACCGCAAAAACGCCGCCGAATGTGGCTTTCCCTCCGAACACAAAGTTGATTGTGCCCCACAGCACCAGCGATACAACCGCGGCCGCCGCAATCACCATTACCGGGCTGGCAATGAATATGCCCTCGGTAATATACATGGAAATTTTCGCGCCCGTCTCGCGCTGCTCGGGTGGCATCTGCGCCATTCGCTCCGCCGTTTTGGGGTCCATGCGAACCTGGTTGTCCACCACCTGCTGCATGCCGATCTTTGTGTAAATGGCCGCAAACAGGATGTAGCCAACGATCGCCATGATGATCAGCGGCATCCACCAGCTCTTGTTGCCGCGCTTGATGTCCTCAAAGGTTTTTGATGGTGCAGAGAAAGTGTTCGAGACGCGTTGCCATTGGGTGAGTCCCGGCGTGGGCTCGACCGCGGGTTGCACTGCCATATCGTTCATGATTTCGCCTTTCGCCAGAAAATGAATTCGGCTTTGCCCGCGATTGTACCTTTGCCGGGCAAGAAAAACACAATCAATTTTTACGGTTGATCCCGTGCGGACCAGGGGACCGTGCGCGGACCGTGCGCGAAGCCGTACCCTAGCGGCCCTGGGGGGGGAACTCGCCTACTGCGAGGTCGGCCGGCGGTTGGCTGGCCCGCTTCTGCGGCGATTGCGCAGCCTTGTGCCGCGTGGCCGCGCCCTGGCTCGTCCCCGGCTGACCGGCGCCGCGAAAAGGTCTCTCCGGGACGTAGCTCTTGTACACCGTGATGTGGAAGCAGGCCTGCTCGAACTCCTCTTCCACGTCGATCTTGCCCGCCTGCTGCAGGGCCAGCAGTTGGCGCCGCATCCAGTTCATCTCCGGTCGGCTTAGCCCTTCCTTAGCGATGTCGACCGTCGCCCCGGTCAGGTGCGGGCTCACGATGTCGCCCTCGGCCGCCGCCGCATTGCCGTTCGTAGTCATCAGCCGTTTCTGGTACTCGACGGTTCGCACCGCCGAGTTCACTTCGATCGGCTTGTGAAACGCCGCCGCATGGGAGCGCGCCAAGTCGGCCAGGAAGCGCGCCGTCCATGGCCGGCAGTAGCGATGGTTCTCAACCAGGTTTGGATTTACCGTCAGGGCGGCCGAAGCGGGCAAAGGAACCAGCAGCTTGTGATCGATGCGGTTGGCCAGGTCGGCTTCGTCCAGAATGCGCTCCAGTCCATCGGCATCGAGGCGCGTGTTCTGGCGTTCCAGCGACGCGAGCGACCCGCGCAGCGGCGACGGCATCAGCGACTTGCTCATGTGCAGCGAGGCAATTTCGGGCAGCGGCGGCGTCTGGGGTGTTTCGGTTTCCGTGGTTTCGCTGAGGGCCGAAACTGGAGAATTCTTCTTTGCTGCCAGCGGGTCTTCGAACGGCTGATTCATGGCCCCGGCAGTACCCGTCCGACCGGCGCTCTGGTCAACGGAAGGCTCATGGGCCGGGAGCGTTTTTTCGTCTGCCAGGATCGTTGCGGAAGGACGAGCGGTCAACTTTGAGTCAGCAGTGTCGGTTTTGAGTTGGGTGAATGCGGCCGCGCGTCCGGCCTCATAGCCGCTCCGGTATGCGGCCTCGTAAGCGGACGATACATCCACGCGCGGAGCCGTTCCTGCAGGCCCGTACCGGACTCTGCGCAGCACAGCGCGAGATGCCGGCCTCAGGCCGGTGCGCGAACCCATTCGCCTGGCTGTCTTGCTGGAGCCCGTCCGGGATATTGATTGCGAGCTTGCGTGAGAGCCGGTCTTTGAGCTTGTCTTGCGAGGATTCGCAGGCGCGCTTGCGGAAGCTTTCCTGCGAGCCTGCAAAGGCCCGTCCGGCGTAGCAGCGGCCGGGATGACCGGCACTGTCACCAGCAAGAGAGCGAATAGAAGGGTCCGGCGCATTGGGGAGTGTGCGGACAATCGAGAGCTTCTCCAGTGTAGCCCGATCCGCCCTCACGTCCGAGTACCTAGCCGGATTCGGATTCGTCTGATAATTGGACGCGGGTTCCTCGACTCCGTTTGCCGCCATGATCGCTCCGAATGCCCCGCCAGGCACCGAGCCTCCGAGGGGCCGGAGTGTGCTTTTTAGGGTCAAAAACGGCCAAAATCGAGCCTTTGTGTTTACCGATGAGTAATTAGCAATGGTGATCGTTCCATTCATTTCATTCATGTTATATAGAAATCCGTTACCTTTTAGTACTGCCTATGGGAGGGGGGTAGGGGGGGGTGCCAAATTGGTACGGACCGGTCACATCCCTGACAGATTGAACCGGGGACATACCTGACACTGCACAAGTCTGTTGACGTTGGGTTAGAACGTCGAGATGGGCTGGAGAGCGAGCAGTGTGATGGATGAGAAGCTGCGCTTTGTGTATGAGTATGAGCGCGATGTGGAGTCGATGAAGGCTCTGTGCGAACGTTTCGAGATCAGCCGTGAGACGGGCTATGTCTGGGTGCGCCGTTACCGTCAGCTTGGTGCTGAAGGTTTGATTGAGTTGAACCGGGCTCCGCTGCGTCACCCCAACCAGACCGCAGGCGGGATCGAAGAGGCGGTGCTGGATCTTCGCCAGGCGCACATGACGTGGGGCCCTCGGAAGCTGAAGCGGATTCTGGAGCGGGACCAGCCGGGGCGCGGATGGCCGGCAACCAGCACGGTGGGCGAGATAGTGAAGCGTGCCGGTCTGGTGGTTGCGCGCAAGAAGCGGCGCCGGACCGAGCCCTATACGCAGCCTTTGCAGCATGCAGTGGAGTCGAACCGTGTGTGGTGTGCAGACTTCAAGGGCTGGTTCAGGAGCGGGGATGGAACCCGCATCGACCCGCTGACGATCACCGACGCCTGCAGCCGCTACCTGCTGCGCTCGCAGGCGGTGGAGAAGACCGACACGGAGCGAGTGCGAGCCATCTTCGAGGCGGCGTTTCGTGAATTCGGACTGCCCTGGTGGATACGCACTGATAACGGGCCTCCGTTTGCCAGTTCGGCCGTGAGCGGGTTGTCGCGGCTGGCGGTATGGTGGATCAAGCTGGGTATTCAGCCTGAGCGGATCGAGGCCGGTCATCCGGAGCAGAACGGGCGTCACGAGAGGATGCACCGGACACTGAAGCTGGACCTGAGGCCTGCCCAGGACTGGCGTGGCCAGCAACTGGAACTGGACCGGTTCCGCCACGATTACAACCATGTGCGGCCGCATGAGTCCCTGGACATGCAGACCCCGGCCTCGGTCTACGAGCCTTCGCCGCGGCCCTATCCGGAGCGGTTGCCGGAGATCGAGTACCCGGAGACGATGCTGGCGCGCACGGTCAAGAGCCACGGTCATTTTCGCTGGAAGAGGCACGATGTATTCCTCAGTGAGGTGCTGTGGGGCGAACGAGTGGGACTGCTGCCGTTTGACGACGGATGCTATACGGTCTACTTTGCCCATGTACCGGTGGCGCTGTTTGAAGAAAGGACTGGAAAAACCTACCGCTTGCCACCCAGCAAAGACGGACAGACGACGCGTTCCGTTTCCGGGGCAGCTGCCCCGGAAACGGAAAAACAAAAACAAGAGTAAAAACAACAACAAAAACAACAACAAAAACTCCCTGAGAATGAAAAACTGTCAGGTATGTGCCCGGTCTAAAATGTCAGGGTTGTCCCCGGCCGTTCAAATTCGGGGCACAAAATGGACACTCCGGGCCGGAGATTCGGCTGGAGTTTGCCACGTGATACTGGAGGAGGTCCATATCCCAATTCTGCGCCAGCATTCCATAATTTTCTGCAATGGGGGGGTGCGTTTCAGGTTGCACGACCGGCCCCTTCCCCCGATGTCTACCGGGTCGCTCTTAGCAGCATGTACTTGATGGCTGCCTCGAGCTCCACCGGCGTCACATCCTCGACTACGCCCGCGTCGCCGATTCCCAGCGGCAACACGAACCGCCTCACTCCGCCCACGTTTTTCTTGTCGGCGCCGGTGGCTGCGATCACCCTGGCCGGGCGCAGTTTCAACCCGGGCAGCGGCCCATAAAGGTAGATGAGCCGCTCGAGCCGATCGAATTGTGAGCCGGAGATCGTGCCGCGCTGGCGGGCAAGATAGAGAGCGGCGATCATGCCCCATCCCACCGCCTCGCCGTGCAGCAGGGCCTTGTAGCGCGTGGCCTGCTCGACGGCGTGGCCCACCGTATGGCCCAGGTTGAGGATCATCCGCAGCCCGGTCTCGCGCTCGTCCTGGTTTACCACTCCGGCCTTCATGCGGATCGAGGCGGCGATCACTTTTTCCAGAGCCTTGGCGTCGCGGCCGACGATCGCCTGCGTGTTCTCTTCCATGAAGCGCACCAGAGAACGGTCACGGATGATTCCGGCCTTCAGGCTTTCCATCAGCCCGGCCTTCAGTTCGCGCTCGGGCAGAGTGCCCAAGACGCCGATGTCGGCAAACACGGCGCGCGGCTGGTGGAAGCTGCCTACAAGGTTCTTGCCCTCTGGCAGGTTGACGCCGGTCTTGCCGCCGACGGATGAATCGACCTGGGCCAGAAACGTGGTGGGAACCTGCACGTAGGGAATTCCGCGCATGAAGACGGCGGCCAGAAATCCGCCGACATCGCCAACGATGCCGCCGCCAAAGGCGATGAGCAGGCTGCCGCGATCCGCGCCTGCGCGCAGCATCTCCCGCGCCAGCCGCTCCACGCTGGCCATGGTTTTATATTTTTCGCCGGGAGGCAGAAACAGCGTTATGGGCGGCTCGCGAAATGAAGCGCAGAAGGTCTCGCTCCAGAGCGCCCATATTGGCGCCGAGGTCAGCACAAAAACACGGCGGGGGAGCTTGCCTGTTGCTTTCTCAATGCGGGGGGCAAGCGTCTGGATCAGCCCGCTGCCGGCGACCACTTCATATTTCGCTGTTGGTGTGTCTACTCGTATGGTTTGCACGTTGCACTTATCGTATCGCAGCGTTTGGTGCTCTGGCCCACTGATGGGGTTTTTGGTATATTCATCCTTCCTGGAAAAGAGGACCCAGTGAGCAGCCAATTCGCGCCTTTACTGCCTATCGTTCTGGTTGCTGCTTTCGCGGCCGGACAGCAATTTCCGGCGACGGTATCATACCCGGCGGCGAGCGCACAGGACACCCCGGTGCCAGTCTACGTCGTCGGTCGCGATGTGACCGCGCCGCAACTCGTGCCGACAGATTTTCCCATCAGGTCCGTCCACCGCTGCAAAGAAAGTGACGGTTCGGTCCTTCTTGCGGCGATCGTGGATGCAGACGGAACGCCGCGTAACGTTACCGTCATGCGCTCGATCGACACCAACCTCGACAGACTCGCGCAACAGATTGTGTCCGCCGACCGATTCAAGCCAGGAGTCCGTAACGGCGCTCCCGTTGCTGTCGCAATGCTGATCGAGGCCACGATACAAACCTGCACAGAAAATGGGAAGAACGGGGATGGGCTGGAGACCGGGCCGCTGGCCCTGAGATCCCAGCCGGAACAGCGAGTTTCGGCTCCGGCCAACGTACCGCCGGTTCTTGTTAGTGCTTTGAATGGCTTTCGGGCTGCGGACTCTAGCGGCCTCCAGGAGGGCGGGCAGAAGATAAGCGCACCCGTGCCACTGTATCAGCCGAACGCTGAGTACTCAGACTATGCGCGAAGGAAGGGAATAAGCGGAATCTGCCTGGTTCGGTTGATCGTGGATGCAAATGGAAACCCGCAGAATGTCCGCATAGTCAAAAGTCTGGAGCCGAGCCTCGACCAGAAAGCCATCGAAGCAGTGAAGGGATACCGCTTCAAGCCGGCCATGAGAGACGGGACGGTTCCGGTTCCGGTTATGGTCACAGTGGAGGTGAGCTTCCACCTCTACAAAAAGTGGTGATTCTGACCAAGCCGCACCCCAGGAACAAGGCCATTTGAGAGTCGAGGTTTCCCACCCATTCGCCAGGGAAGAGGCGAATGGATGGGGCACAGAGGGTTTGTGGGACACGCGGCCCGTTCGTTCCGACCGTCACTCGCGGCACGAGTTGGGCTGTGCCAAACTATCTCAGCTCGCCTTCCGCATCTCCTCCCGCACGATTCGCCGCAGGGTATCTGCCAGCTTCGGTGCTTTGCCTTCCACGTGCTGCCTCAGCGCGTCGTTGATCAACGTCTGATATCCCATGGCTCCGCCTGACGCCTCGGCCTCTTTCAGAAAGTGATCGACCAGATCTTCGTCCAGCCTGATCGTGATGCGGGTCTTGCCACGCTGCTCCGGCCCCGGTGGGGCAACTCTCCCTCGTTTTCCCCGGCTGAAATCGTATTGTTGCTTCATGTCGACTCCTCGTAAAGTTTGGGCTCACGCGCCTCCCCCAGGCGCGCAGACATGATTCGGATGTTCTTTCCGCGATAACCGTAGACCACAACGAGCACCCGGCCCTTAACTCCCGTTCCGATAGAAACGAACCGCAGTTCATCGGGGTCCGACTCGTCGTCGACAATCGTGATCGCGTAATCGTCGTCGAAAACCGGCAGTGACTGAGGGAATCGGACACCATGCTTTTTGAAGTTGCTTTCCGGCTTCCTCACGTCCCATTCAAAGGTCATTCCGCTCCGTTATTATATGTACAATTTGTGCATACAGTCAACAAAGTTCTACAGTCGGTCGCATAGATACCATTCTGACTGGAAGAAATGTCCCTCAGGGGCTAAAGCCCAGGTTTTCTTGTGGCAATTGCGGCACGACTGAAGTCGTGCCCTGACACAAAGCGTTTTTTGAAACACTCTTCAAAAATTCGTCGCTGGGTTCGGGGAAGACCGCTTTGCCGGCTTCTCATCCTAACCAGAACAGCGGTAGGAGGCCGGCGGCGGCGAGGGCGAGCAGGAACAGCAGGGCCTGCAGGCCCGTCTTCTTGTCGGCAAGGGTGTAGGCGTAGATGCCCTTCACGATGTTGTTGCTGGCGGCGGCGATCAGGATCGCGCCGGCTGCGACATTCACCGGGGTGAGTGTTGCCCGCTGCCTGCGTCAGTCCCATGATGAACGGGTCAACATCGCTGACGCCCATGATGGCCGCCAGCGTATCCACCCCGCCGTTGCCCAGGTGACGTCACGGCTAACTGGGTGATGACCAGCATGGCCAGAAACAGTCCGGCGAACATGAAGGCCGTGAGCAGCTCAAGCGGATTCTTCGGATCGTATTCACGCTTGACCTCGTCCGTGCCCGCGTCCTTGCGCCGCGACCACAGCCAACCGATCAACCGAGTGCCGCGCCCGCCAGCGCAAGAAACGGCACGAGCAGCACCGCCATCAGTTGCTGGTTAAAGAGCGCCAGCAGCGCCGCCAGCCGCAGATACATCACGCCGCAGGCAATCAGGATGCCGCCTGCGAACAGATGCGGATGCTGCTCCTGCTTCGCCCGCTTGGCCATCACTACCGTCGTCACCGTGGACGAATAGGCGCCGCCCAGCAGCGCGGCCAGCACAATGCCGCCCTGTCCCTTGGTCATTTTTTGCAGCACGTAACTCGCATACGAGATGGTGCTGATGGCAACCACCACCAGCCACGTCTTGAAAGGATTGATGTGGAACTGGCCGAACTCCTGATTGGGCAGCGCGGGCAGAATCACTCCGCTCAGCAGCAGGAACTTGGCGAAGGTGAAGATCTCGGTTGGAGCGATGGTTGTGGCCAGGTTCTCGAGCGACGGCTTTCAGGTCCAGCAGCAGCAGGCTGGCCACGGCCAGCGTGGTCGCAATCCAGAAATGACCGGAACAGATCAGCGCGCCGACGAGAAATGTCGCCAGCCCCGACATCTCCGTGGTCACGCCGGCAACATGGCCGAGCTCTGCGCACTGAGCTTGTGCCAGTACGACAGCATCAGGAACCCGGCGACGACCAGAAAGCCGATGGTCAAAGGCAGCAGTTGCGTGCCTGAGATCAGGGCGATGGAGTAGCCGATCAGCCCGATCAGCGGAAACGTGCTCACGCCGCCGAAGGAATAGTTGCCCGCCGCCTTGTGCTCTTCCCGTTCCAAGCCCCACCAGGAACGAAAGAAACAGCACCAGGACAATCTGGACTGCTTCAGGAGGTAACTGCTGAAAGATCGCCATTTGGATCGCCATTAGATTCGGGCCTCCGATCGTATTGGTTTAGCGCGGAACCTTGGCGCGCAGTAAAACCTGGCGCACACCTGGCGTGCACAAGCACGTTCTCGCATCCGCCTGGAACCTGCTAGACAGCTTACACTCAGTTGGCGCGGGCGGCTCCTGATTCTTTACCAGCTATGCAGCCACTCCTCATCGCGGCCGATGCGGACCGGCGCATTGAAGAGCTCGCTCAGCCGCGCCTCGGTGAGCAGCTCGTCTCGCGGGCCGTCGGCGACGATGCGGCCATCGCGCATGAGGATGATGCGCTCGATCTCGGGCAGAATGTCGCCCAGGTGATGGGTGACCAGCACCAGCCCAGTGCCCTCCCTGGCCAGCCTTCGCAGGGTCTCCCGCAACTCCCGCTGCGCGGCTAGATCGAGCGCATTTGAAGGCTCGTCCAGCAGGAGTTGGCGCGGCCTGTGTACGAGGGCACGCGCAATGAGGATGCGCCGCTTCTCGCCGGCCGACATGGTGCCGACGAGTTGCGCAGCGAGATGAGTTGCCTCGATCCGCTCAAGCGCCTCGGCGGCCCGCGCGCGCATCTCGTTCGGTGACATGGAGATTGGGCCACAGCGTTGAGGCGGAGAAAAAGCCCGCGGTCACGGCATCGAGGCCCGTCGTCACGGCGGTGCGTTCGCCGGGCAACTCCGTGCCCATCAGGCCGGCCGCGACCACACCAAAGTGCCTCCGCAATTGGGTCAGGTCCCAGCGCTCGCGTCCGAAGATTCGCACCTGCATGCCTGGCCGCACCATGGGATAGATCTGGCAGGTCATGGCCAGAATCAGCGTCGACTTTCCGCAACCGTTCGGTCCCAGAATGGCGACGTGCTCCCCGGTGCGAATGGTCAGGTTCACGTCGTGCAGAACGATGCGGTCGCCGCGCGCCACGTTTACATGACGCAGCTCCAGAAAGTCCGTTCCAAAATCGGCCCCGGAATTCTGCGCCGTTTCCGCCGGATTTTCGGTCATCGAGTTCCTATCCGCAAGCCCCATTCACGAGCCCTCATTCCACCTGCTAGATTAAATGGGTTGACCGTTCACGAGATGACCGACCTCTCCCGACTTATTATTCCCCGCGGTTTCCGCTTCGGCGCCATCAGAGCCGGCCTCAAGGCCAGCGGGCGTCCCGACTTCTGCACTCATTGTCGCCGACATGCCGGCCAGCGCGGCCGCGGCCTTCACGTCCAACCGCGTGATCGCCGCGCCGCTCATAGTGGACAAGGAGCACCTGAGCGCCACAAAGGGCAGGGTGCGCGTGGTTGCAATCAACGCAGGCAATGCCAACTGTGCCGCTGGTGTGGCCGGCCTGCGCGCGGCTCATGCCACCTGCAATGCGGCGGCGAACATCTTCTCCTGCCCGCCCGAGGAGGTGTTTCCGTCCTCGACGGGCATCATCGGCGTGCCCCTGCCGGTAGAGAAGCTGGTTGACGTCATGCCGATTCTGGCCGCTTCGCTTGGCGACGAGTCCGACCATTTCATGGAGGTGGCGCAGGCTATTCTCACCACCGACACGGTGGAGAAGACCGCTTTCGCCCGCCTTGAAGTCGCTGGCGCTGACGGCGCCCCGCAGGAGATCCGCATCGTGGCCTTCGGCAAAGGGTCGGGGATGATCCACCCGCAACTGGTGCCCCACGCCACCATGCTCGTCTACATTCTCACGGACGCCTCGATCGAACCGGCGGTGCTTGACGGCTATCTGCGGCCGGCGATCGAGGTCAGCTTCAACCGGATCTCGGTCGATGGCGATACTTCGACCAACGACACCGTGCTTCTGCTTGCCTCCGGAGCCAGCGGCGTCTCAATCGGCCAGGGCAACGCGGCTTTCGCGGCCGCGCTTACCCAGGTGTGCACCTCAATGGCGCGACAGATTGTGGCGGACGGCGAGGGGATTACCCATGTTGTGGAATTGCGCATTGAAGGCGCTGCCAGCGACGCCGATGCGCTTCGCGTGGCCAAGGCCGTTGCTCACTCTCCTTTGGTCAAGACTGCCTGGGCGGGCTGCGATCCGAACTGGGGCCGGCTGGCCGCCGCCATAGGCTACTCCGGCGCGCAGGTCGATCCCGACCGCATCGACATCTCTTTCGGCGATCTGCCTGTTTGCCGCGGCGGCGGGCGCGCAGCCGAATTCGATGAGGCCACGGCCCATGTATACGTTGGCCAAAGTGAGTTCTCCATCTCCATTCATCTCAACCAGGGGAACGGCAGTTGCGTCTTCTGGACTACCGACCTAACCGCACAGTACATCCACATCAACGCCGACTACTCGACGTAGCGGTTCTTTGCCACTGGCCGACTGCGACTTCGGCAACTGCACAAGCTCGAAGTGGCGCCGGCATTTTTCGATCGATCGATTTAGAATCGCAGCAACCCGTTGAGGCCTGTTCATACGATGACCATCGCTCGAAAGCGTGCCGCCGCCCCTGCCGATTCACCCCAGCAAAACGGCTTCTCGCTGATCTCCAATGACAAATTGCTTCAGCTCTACACCACCATGCTGAAGTGCCGCATGACCGAAGAGCGGATCCGGGTTTTGAGCAAACGAAACGGGCCATTCGATCTCCAGTCGGCAGTGAAACAGGAGGCAGCGGTTGTGGGCGTTGGCCTTGATCTGCTGCCCGGCGATACCCTGGCCCCCTCGCCCCAGGGACACATTCCCTGCTTCGTCAAAGGCCTTCCCCTTGAAACGATCTTTGCGAAGATGGTTTCTTCCTTAGCCGCAGGAACCTCCCGTGCTCGAACCCGCTACCAACGACTCAACATCATTCCGCCTTCATTGAGTCTTGGCGCCCAACTCGATAGAGCCATCGCCGCGGCCACAGCGAACAAGGCCGCTAAGAACAAAAGGATTTCTGTCGCGTTCTGCGGCAGTTGCAGCGCTGCACGGGGGCTTTTGCATCAGTCGATGCAGCAGGCGGGCAAACGAAACCTGCCCATCCTCCTGATCTGCCACAGTGGCCCGTATGACGACGAGATTTGCGCGCAGGCAGAGGATTATGGCTTTCCGGGTGTTACGGTAGACGCCGACGACGCAATTGCGGTCTATCGTGTTGCCACCGAGGCCATGACGCATGCCCGCCGGGGAAGCGGGCCGACCCTTGTCGAGTGCAAACCATGGGTTCTCACCGGCCATAAGGCAAATGGCCGGCGAAGCGCAAGCGATCCAATCCTCAGGATGGAGGAGTACCTGACCCGCAAGGGCCTCTTCGACAGGAAGTTCAAATCCAGAATCGCCCTGAACTTTCGGCGCGAACTCGATGCCGCAAGTACAATCGCCTGATGTTGAGCGCCTGTCAGGATTTGTCAGCGTGCTCGCGGATGGGTGTTGTCGTAGACCTTTTCCAACTGAGCCGTGGTGAGCTGCGTATACCGCTGCGTGGTGGAAAGCCGCTCATGGCCCAGCAACTCCTGGATCGCGCGCAGGTCGGCACCCTCTTCCAACAGATGGGTTCCGAACGCATGGCGGAGCGTGTGCGGATGCACGTCAGAGGAAAGCCCGCGCAGAATGGCGATGCGCTTCACGATGCGTCCCACGCTGCGCGTCGTGAGCCTCGCCTGGCCGCCTGCCTTGCCGAGTCCGCGCAGTTGCATGTTCACGAAGAGCGCCGGCGTTCCGGTCGTGGCGGCATTGCCGGCGGCAGCCAGCAGCGCCGAACGCTCGGTGAGATACGAGCGCAGCGCCTCGGCCGCCGCGTCTCCAAGCGGGGCATAGCGCTCTTTCTGGCCTTTGCCGCGCACGAGGATTGCCTCGTTGGCCCAGTGAATGTCGTTGAGGTTCAGGCCAGTCAACTCCGCGTTGCGAATACCGCAACCATAAAGCAGTTCGAGAATGGCGCGGTCGCGCGCCGGCCAACTGGCTGCATCTTCGCCCACCGAGTCCACCACCTGGTTCATCTGTTCGATGGAGGGGACTCGCGGCAGATGTTTGGGCAGACGCGGAGTCGATACCAGCGACGCCGCATTCTGCTCGATGTGGCCGGTGCGCGCCAGCCACTTGAACCAACTGCGAATTGCAGCCAGCGCCCGCGCTGCCGAAGCTTTGGAGAGGCCGCGGTCATAGAGCGTGCCGAGAAAGGCGCGAATATCGGTATGCTCAATACGCTGCACGATCTGATTCACGCCCTCGCCGCCAGTGAGTTCGGCGCCAAAGCGCTCGCTGACCCATGCGGCAAAGCCGTGCAACTCGCGCCGATAGGCGCGCAATGTGTGCGCAGAAGCGCCGCGCTCATTTGGCAGAACTTTCAGAAAGCCAGTGACCAATGCGTCGAGCGGAGAGGCAATCTCCGCTGGCTCAAGCGCAGGCGGCGAGGAACTCATGCCGGCTCCTGGTCTGGGTGTGAATGAACTGCGGCTCTGCGGCCTTTCACCCGCTCCGCAACCGTCCGTGCTGTCGCTTGCACGGCCTCGGGCCTTGACGCTGCGCGGGGATGATGCTGGCGATGCACGGCCTTCAGACGGCCCAGCGCCAGGTGCGTGTATACCTGCGTGGTGGAGATGTCGGCGTGGCCCAGAATCAACTGTACGCTGCGCAGGTCGGCGCCGTGCTCCACCATATGCGTTGCGCAACTGTGGCGCAGGCGATGGGGGCTGGCGGCGGTGTTGGCAATTTTCACCAGGTGCCATACCCATTGCCGCGTGAGCGGCATGCCACGCAAGGAAAGAAACAGCCGCGCCGGGTCTTGCCTCGAGGCATCCTGCCGCGCCGCATGAGCCTTGCTCCTGGAACTGATGCGCGCCAGATGCGGCCGCCCTTCCCGTAGATACTTTTCCAACGCTCGAATTGCGGAGTTGCCCAGCGGAACAATGCGCTCCTTGTCGCCCTTGCCGCGCACATGCACGCGTCCGGCGTCCAGCGCGAGGTCGCCGGTCGAGAGCGCGGTCACCTCAGAGACGCGCAGCCCGCCTGCATAAAGCAACTCCAGAATTGCGCTGTCGCGCAGCACGGTGGCCTGCGCCTGGGGATGCGACGCAGCCATTCCCGCCCGCTCCAGCATTTCGATTACTTCCGGCTCCGCCAGCGATTTGGGCAGCACCTTCCACGCTTTGGGCGATTCGATATTCACGGTTGGATCGTGATGGGTTCGCCGGTCGAGCAGCAGCCACTTGTAAAAGCCGCGCAGACAGCTCAGCTTCCGCGCAGATGACCGCGAGTCAATGCCGTGATTGCGCAGATGCTCCAGGAACGCAGCCACATCTTCCTGCACTGCCTTCAGCAGTACGCCGTTTCGTCCTTCGATGAACTCGGCAAACGTCCTCAGGTCGCTAAGGTAGGCTTCGCAGGTAAGCGGCCGCAAGCCTTTTTCCACGCGCAAATACGCCTGGTAATCCTTCAAAAGGGCAAGATTGCGGGCACTATCCACAGTACCGATTATCGGCGCGTTCCTGTCCCATTCACGAGGCCCGGCAGCGTTGCTGAACCTCGTTCATCAAGGAATCAACATCATCACTAGATTTTTTCATGCAGCGATTGCACTTTAAGACGCGTTCCAATGTGCTTCTATCTCTTCGAGCGGCTTGTTTCTCGTTTCGGGCACATAGCGCCAGGTAAACACGGCCTGGGTGAGGCACATGAGCGCCAGAAAGCCCAGCGTGACCGCCTTGCCAATCACGTGAAACGCGTACGGAAATAGCAACACCACCATCGCATTTGCCACCCACTGGAGCAGAACCGGAACCACCATCGCCCTGCCCCGCACATCGTTGGGAAAGATCTCCGGCACCAGCGTCCAGAAGACCGGCCCCACGCAAGAAGAGAAGAAGGCCAGGTAGCCGAGAATCATCGCCAGCACCGGCAAGCCGTGAAACTGTCCGGTCACCGCGGCCACAAGCAAACCCGCGAGAGCAACCATCATGCCGAGCGAACCCGAAATATACAGCGGTTTTCGTCCGAATCTGTCGATCATTCCCAACGCGAAAATGGTGAAGACGAACTGTGTCACCCCTACCAAAAAGGTCGAGAACAGCGCGCCATCCACCTTCCAGCCCGCGGAAAGAAAGATCGCGGGCGCGTAATCGACGATGGTGTTGATACCCGACACGTGAATCAGAATAGCGAGACATGCGCTGACGATCAGCGCCTTGCGCACTCCCGGCCGAACCAGCCCGCTCCAATCCTGCGTGGTGCCTTCAAGGCTTTCCTCGATTGCCAAGATTTGCGCCTGCGCCGTCTCGCTGCCGGAGATGCGCTCGACCAGCAACAGGGCCTCGCGCATTTTTCCGATTCTCACGAGGAAGCGCGGAGTTTCAGGAGCAAGCGCAATCAGCACCAGAAAGAGCGTGGATGGAATGACGCCTGTAAAAAACATCCAGCGCCAGTTATTCGCTCCGGTGTTACGCAGGAGGTAATTAATGGAGTAAGAGGTCAGCAGGCCGGTAACGATCGACATTTGGTAGATGGTTCCCATGCGTCCGCGAATTGCGGCGGGAGAAACTTCCGAAACATACATGGGAGAGAGCAGGGAGACGCCGCCCACGGCCAGGCCGCCAATAAAGCGCGCGAGAACAAAGACAGGAAAGTTCGGGGCCAGCGCCGTAGCCACTGAAGTCGTGACAAACAACAGCGCAACCCAAACCAGCATGCGCTTGCGTCCATAGCGGTCGGTCAGGCGGCCGGCGACGAATGACCCCAGCACGCATCCAAACAGCAGGGAACTGAATGCCCAGCCGAGGCTGATGTCGCCGAGATCGAACTGCCGCACGAGAAAAGGGCCAGCGCCGGTGATGATGGCGATGTCAAATCCAAACAGCAGGCCGCCAAGCGCAGCAGTGCACGCAAGAAATACAACGTAACTTCGATTGAAGCCTCCTGTCGTCGTTCCATGCCTCTGCAACGTACCGTCAGGTTCTGACAAAGCAGGTCCAGTCATGAAGACGAGTCTTTCCCGGATGGTATGAATCCGAACTGCGCAATTATGCTGCAATCATTTCCAATCACAACTCGAAACGCTACCAGAGGCCCGCGTATACTGTCTAATGCCCGGTATTCCCTCGTGCTGACCTCTTCTGCCGCGCGCGACCGGATAACATGAGACCAACTGTCAATGCAGCACAGAGCCCGCGAGGCCAGGGACTATTGCGTGACTGCCAATCGGCAGCGCTTCGGCCAACGGATAGCTCGAGAACACGGATAAATCCCCACCAGCAGGCAAATTGAATATGGCTCACAGCGCAAGCACTCTGGACAAACCGCTCCTTCACCCCGACTACAGCCTGACCGGCGTAAACGCCTCGCTGGCCGTCGAAAAAGGTCTCGCCGAAGCCGACTGGTATCAATGCGCCGTGCCTCGCGAGACCATGCGCAAACTGCTCGAGCGGCGCAATGGACCGGCGATCCGCGACACGGTTCTCTGGTTTGCATTGCTGTTCGGCGCCGGCATGGCTCCGCTGCGCGCATCTGGCCCACCTGCTTGAAACCCAGCGCACCGCCCGCAGAATCAGCTATTGGTACGGCGCACGCTCCAGGCAGGAGATCTTTTACGAGGAGTATTTTCGCGATCTCGCCGATGTGCACAGCAACTTTACTTTCCACCTTGCGCTCTCCTCGCCGCTCGCTGAAGACCGCTGGACCGGTCCCACCGGATTCATTCACGAAGTGGTTCTCGAGAGCAACTTGCGCGACCATCCCGATCCCGCGGCCGCAGAATACTACCTCTGCGGTCCGCCCATGATGATCAAGGCATGCAACCGGATGCTTGCTTCCATCGGCGTTCCCGAGCAGCAAATTGCCTATGACGAGTTTTAGTCTTCTTCAAACCTTAACGTGCAAAAACCAGCCGTTTTGGACGAGAATAGAATGGAGTTGAATGAATTTTTTCGAGCACGATTGAGGGAAGTTTGAAGGCTGCACAGACAGAGATCCACAAATGGACCGCCGAGGAATTCAAGCGGCTGGTTCTCGAATGCAAACCAAAGGTCGCGGTCCTGGATTGCGACGGAACGCTGTGGGGCGGAGACGCCGGCTATGGGTTCATGGCCTGGTCGCTCGAGCAGGGACTGGTTTCCCGCTCGACCAGTGACTGGATCGACACCCGCCACCGCGCCTACCGTGGGGGCAAAGTGAGCGAAGGGGAGATCTGCGGAGAGATGGTGCAGATCTATGCCGGCCTGCGGGACCAGGAACTGCGCGCCGCCGCAGCCGAGTATGTGGAGAAGTTTGTGCGGGAGCGCGTGTTTGCCGAGATGACCGACCTGGTGGCCGCACTGCGAGCGGGTGGCGTGGACCTCTGGGCGGTCAGTTCCACCAATCGCTGGGTGATTGCCGAGGGAGTGCGCGATTTCGGCATCCCGGAGGAGCACATTCTGGCCGCCGAGGTCCGCGTGAAAGACGGACTAATTACCACCGAGATTCTCGATGTGCCTACGGACGCGGCAAAGGCCGTTGCGCTCAGACGTGTGGGATTGCCCGCTCCGGACGCAGTCTTTGGCAACTCGATTCACGATCTGGCCATGCTCGAAATGGCGCGCTGTCCCTTCCCCGTCAATCCTTCGCCTGCGTTGATCGAGGCGGCAGCAAAGAACGGCTGGGGGTACTTCCGTCCTGCTGCGGCCGAGGGTGTGGAAGCGGCAGTGGCAGGGGAATAGAGAATCTTGTCTCGGGCATAGGGTTTCAACGGCATTCTGCCGAAGGGTATTCACCGCGCCAACACGGCCAATGCGCGGTCCGGTACTGCGTCTCTTTTGTTGCGCATACACTAAAGGAGTGGGAGCAGCCCAGCCAAACTCCAGTCCCCGTCAGAACGGTCCCGCTCTGCGCTTTGTGGCGGCGGCCCTGATCGTGCGCGGCGGAGAGGTTCTCATCGGCCAGCGCCGCGCGGACCAGCCGATGGCGTCATTGTGGGAGTTTCCCGGCGGGAAAATTGAAGCAGGCGAAAGCCCCGAACAGGCGCTAGCCCGCGAACTGGGCGAGGAACTCGGCATCCAGGCGTCCATTGGAGCACCCGTTACCCGCATCCGTCATAACTACCGGCATGGCGGCGCCGTCGATCTGCAGTTCTTCGCGGTGCACGATTTTACCGGCGAGATCGACAACCAGATCTATCAACAGGTGCGCTGGGTGCGGCTTGAAGACCTGACAGGCTACGAGTTTCTGGCGGCCGATCGGGGATTGATTAAGGATTTGGCGGCTGGGAAGCTGCTGTAGATTTAGTCAATAATTCTCGAAGAGACTCTTCGTGGGTTCCGGTTCGCTCAAGGTGTACATTTTCATCGGTCGCTGAATAGATCAGCACCCAATCCGGTTCAACGTGGGCGTCTCTATATCCTGCCCAGTTTAGTTTCAGCGGGTGATCTTTGTACTGCGGCGGTAAGGGCTGCCCGACAAGCAAAAGCTCGATCAGAGTTTTCAGTTTTTCGAGGTCTTTGCCCCTCTTCAGCAGCCTCTTCACGTCGCGGTGAAATTGGGTTGAATAGGTTGGGAAGCGCACTAGATTCCAAGCTTCCTATAGAGGTCTGCAGCATCCTTAGCCCGGTGTACTTCTTTGCCCTGAGCTGTCTTGCGCATGGTCTCACGAGTGAGCTTGTTCGGTCTGAGGTCGAATGGCAGGGTATTTTCATTTGCGACCCTGGTAAGAACGATGCGCATTACGTCGGACACGGTAAGGCCCATCTCATCGAGCACGGCGGTAGCTTTTTCCTTAACTTCGAGGCTGATTCTGGAGCGAACGACGGAGTTGGTGGCCATGGAAGTATTGTAGCCCATTTGGGCTACAAGGCAAACTGGGTCCCATCTCATGGTCTGAAATTCATTAACTAGTCCCGTCGGGTTCTTTGTAGGAAAACACCCGCCAAATGCCATCTTCCTTGTGTAGGGTGAACTGGAATTCCACGCTGCCACGTTCGAATTGCAGATTCACTTTGACAATTGCGGTTTTGGCGTCGTTTATCGAATCGATATTCCAATCGCTCTGCTTCGCGCTTTTCAACCGGCCAAGTCTTTCAGCTAGTTTGGTCTGCTCCATCACTAAGGCTGGGTAGCTGATTGCCTCTCGGAAAGCTGGAGACGTGATTAGGTAAGCACTCTCATAATCGCGCTGGATTAGTGTGTCGGTGTAAATGTTGAGTGCAGTCATCACTTGTTCAACTTCGCTCTTAAATAGTCGAATCTCAGCCGTCATCCAGCCTAGAACCATCAAACTTGCGGTAATTGAGAGTGCAATATAGAGCTTCTTGCGCGATTTCCGCGGCTGTTCGGTTGCGCCGACTGAGGCAAGCGGGTTTGGAGAGAGAGGTTCCATTGGACTTTTCGCCAAAGTGAATGATTGCAGAAATCGTATCGCGAGGCAGGCGGCGATCTCAATGCCCCGGCATCATTCCCCATAGCATCACCAGTGTCATGGCAATCACGATGATGCTGGTTCCCCACGCGATGATATTTCCCAGGCGGGAGTTCTTGTGCTCGCCCATCAGGTCGGCGCGGTTGATTAGCAGCAGCATGAGAATGATCACGACGGGAAGCAAAACGCCGTTGAGCACCTGGGAGAGAATTGCGAAGTTGATCAACTGCGCGTCGGGCAGAATGAGCACCGTGGCCGCGCCGCCTGCGATTAGCAGCGTGTAGAGCCAGTAGAAAAAGGGCGCCTCCTTGAAGCTTTTGTCGACGCCAGACTCAACGCCCAGGCCCTCGCACACGGTATAGGCAGTGGAAAGTGGCAGAATCGACGCCGCAAAAAGCGAGGCGTTGAAGAGGCCGAAGGCAAAGAGGATGAAGGCGTAGTCGCCGGCCAAAGGGCGCATGGCCTCCGCGGCATCCGAGGCCACCTGGATCGCGCCCATCCCATGCACATAGAGTGTGGCCGCGCAGGCAACCACGATGAACCAGGCGACCAGGTCCTGAAAAAGACTGCCCACTACAACGTCGAGACGCAAGGCTACAAAGTTCTTGGGGCGAATCCCCTTCTCCACGATCGACGACTGCAGGTAGAACTGCATCCAGGGCGCAATCGTTGTACCGACAATCCCGATGGACATGTAGACGTAGGCCTTGTCGCGCCAGGCGGATTCCTCAGGGAAGCGAAAGGTGGCGTGCAGAGCCTGGCTCCAGCTGGGCTGCGAAAGCACGCCGGCAAAAATATACGTGATGTACACGAGCGACGCGACCAGGAATATTTTTTCCGTGGTCTTGTAATTTCCCTTCACGACCAACAGCCAGACCAGGGCCGCGCAGATCGGCACTGAGATGAACTTGGTCACATGGAAGAGGTGCAGCGAACCGGCCACGCCGATGAATTCGGTAACGACGTTGGTGAAGTTCACGACCACCAGCACCACCATCAGAATGAAGGTCAGCCTCAGGCCGAACTCTTCACGGATCAGGTCGCTGAGTCCTTTGCCGGTGACCACGCCCATGCGCGCGTTCATTTCCTGAACGACAGTAAGGGCGATGGTGATGGGAATCATGGTCCACAGCAGGTTGTAGCCGTACTGCGCGCCTGCCTGGGAGTAGGTGAGGATACCGCCGGAGTCGTTATCTACATTTGCCGTTATGAATCCGGGGCCAAGGACAGCCAGAAACAGGAGTATCCGGATTCGCCAACGCTTCCACATGCCCGGCCGGTCCTAAGGTGGATTCATCTTGAGTTTCCTCACTGACCATAACAGGCGAAGCCGAAATGTGCGAGTGCCCGAGTGTGGGACACGCCGCCCGGTAGCGCGGGCGTCCCGGAAAGCCCTCGCGGGAGAGTTGACCGGCTGGCGTTATCTTGGTACATTGGTACCAAGATAACAGGAGGAAATAATGCCGCAGGAACATCAAAAACGCGAAACGATTCGACTCGTCACAGCCCCTCAGCTTGCATCAACTATCGGCATCGAGCCCAAAGCCCTGCGGGGATGGCTACGCACGCTGCCTCAGTACCAAGATGGCACATACACAAAGTACGAATGGAATCCGAATGATCCCTTCCTCAAAGAAGCCAAGGAGCACTTTGAGAGACTCGTCGTTGTCGAACGCGTCCAAACCGGCGTTCGCATGGAAAAACGCATGTTGAAGGTGCTTAAAGCGCTGGCTGAACAGAAGGACATGACCCTCGGCGACCTGCTGGAGGGAATCGTTCTTCACGCCTTCGAGGGCAAGATAGTCCCGTTCTCCCCGCAGACGCTTAAGGAGATCGAACAGTTCAAGGCGCTCTACGGAATGACGCTGAAAGCTTCTGACAGCCATAACCTGAAGGAGCGGAAGAGATGACACATATAGTCGCGCTAATTACGGCTGCGGGATTGGCGCTGGCTGGGGTCTGTCAAGCGGTTCAGGAACCGGCGAAGCCCTGCCTGCGCATCCACACCAGCTTTGATCTTGTGGTTCACGCGCCGTATGCGGCGACCGCACCACTGTTTGGCCCGAATGGCGAGCGGGCATGGGCGGGCGAACACTGGAACCCGGTATTCATCTATCCGCTGCCCGCGCACGACGTGGAAGGCGCGGTCTTCACGGTGAGCCATGGGCCGTTGAGTGCTGTGTGGGTGAACACCTTGTTCGACATCGATGGGCGGCATTTCCAGTATGTCTACTTTTTGCCGGGGCTTATGGTGACGGTGATCGATGTGCGCTTCAGGCCGGTTGACCCGGAGACAACCATGGTGGATGTGGACTACACGCGGACAGCGCTCACGCCGGAAGGCAACGATCATGTGACAGGGATGAGCGAGGGCGACAAAAAAGCAGGCGCGGAGTGGCAGCAGGCAATCGACGCTTATCTGGAACACAGCAAGGCCGCCAAGCAACCTTGATCTTCAACCGAAATTCCGGCTCCGGCGCAGCGAAACTCGAAGGTGAAGCCTGCGCCGGGGAGAGTTACGGACGCTCCGCCTGACTTCCCCCATTGCGCGCGGCTACAATAATCGGTCATCAATTTCCAATTCGGAGGTCACGCTCTATGCGTATTTCTGATTCCGGTGAGCCATTGCCTATCCGTCGCAAACTGCTTGGGGGCATGGTTTCAGCAGACTGCACTGCTTGGCTTGAATGCAGCCGGCGCCGGGGCCGGCACACCGGCCCCGGCCGGTGAGTCAACCGGCGAACCGGAGATTCCGGACACGCTCTTTTCGCAAGCCCGATTGCGCAATTACAAGAACCGCCGCAGCTCGAGTTGGGACCGAACGGGCGGCAACAGAGACGCGTTTCCAGTCGAGCCCGGCCAGGAGCTGGCGGTGCTGGAGGAAACCGGCGCGGGAGTGGTGACGCATCTCTGGTTCACGATCGCTTCCGCGGATCCGATGCATCTCAAGAACCTCGTTTTGCGCGCCTGGTGGGACGGGGAGAGCGCGCCTTCAATCGAAGCCCCAATCGGTGATTTCTTCGGCCTTGGCCTTGGTGAGTACTTCGTCTACGAGTCAGCACTGCTGGCCGTGGCGCCAGTGAAGGCTCTCAATTCCTACTTTCAGATGCCGTTTTCAACCTCAGCCCGCATCACCGTGACCAACGAGGGCAAGGTCCGCACCAATAGCCTCTACTATGCCGCCGACTACGTGAAGCTTCCCAGCATTCCGGCCGATCTCGGCCGCTTTCACGCGCAATACCGCCAGTCCGCGCCCTGCAAGGCCGTGGCCGGCGACGGCAAGAACCTCGACGGCAAGGACAACTACGTCTTTCTTGAAGCCACGGGCCGGGGACACTTTGTCGGCGTTACTCAGGCCGTTATGGCTAATCAGAACGGGTGGTTCGGCGAAGGCGACGACATGATTTTTGTCGACGGCGACGCATTGCCCACCATCAATGGCACCGGTACCGAGGACTACTACAACGGCGCCTGGGATTTCGGTCTTCAGTCCTTCGGGTTCCAGCACAACGGGGCGCCCTACATTGTTGATCCGGAGCGGATCGGCGGCCGCTACTGCCTGTACCGCTGGCACATTGAAAGCCCGATTGCGTTTGAAAAGTCGATACGCGTCACCATCGAACACGGCACTGCCAACGATCGCTCCGATGATTTTTACTCGACAGCCTACTGGTACCAGACCGAGCCGCATGCCGCGTTTCCGGCGCTGCCGGCTCCCGCCGAACGGGTTGCGAAGGTCTTTGCCGTCGGCGGAGAAAGAGGTCCGGCGCCGGTCCCGTCGAGCTAGGGTATTTTCTGAAAGAGCGTTTTGGTGGCGATGGACTTCATTGGCCTCCCACCCTTTGTGCAAAAGGCGCACAAAGGATGGGGCACCCGGCACCCGGCGTTTTGGTGGCGATGGACTTCATTGGCCTCCCACCCTTTGTGCAAAAGGCGCACAAAGGATGGGGCACCCGGCACCCGGCGTTTTGGCGGCGATGGACTTCATTGGACTCCCACCCTTTGTGCAAAAGGCGCACAAAGGATGGGGCACCCGGCCGCATACAGAAGGGGTGGATTCATCGATCCGATGAATCCACCCTTTTGCTTATCTAAATTCAGCTTGGTGCGGTCTCAGGCCGTGGCCGCCAACTCGCGCACTTCCGGTTCTTCCATGTCCAAGCTCAAGCTCAGCAGCGATTCCACCACGTCCGCGGCGCTGTAGCTGTCCTGCCCTGGGGCCAGATATTGCGCAATTGTGTTGAGGTCGTCGCCAACTGTTACCAGTGCCGGCTCGACCGAACCATCCTTGCGCGTCTGCTGGTGTCCGATGTTGGCCATCAGAGCGTTGCAAAGGCACTTGCGGCCCACCGTATCTTCAATTTTTCCGCCCTTGGCCACATAGTTCTCGGCAGGCTCGGCGGAGCAGCGGTAGCCGATCTTGCCTTCGCCGGCCACGTACGGCTCGCGAAGATAGCCAAGATCGCAAACCCGCTTCCGCTCCTGGTAGATGTTGAATGCCGACGAAGTGCCTTCAAGCTGGGCAACTTTAAAGGGAAATCCAGTAGGCGACGCCAAGGGATCGGTGTAAACCTCACCCGTGCCAGCAAAAGCCTGGGCCAGCAGAGCGCTCTTCAGGTCGGCGCGCATTCCCGATTCACGGCTGAAAGCAAAGGCGGTTCCAACCTGCACACCGGCCGCGCCCTGTTCCAGGGCCTCGCGCACTTTTTCGGCATTGCCATATCCGCCTGCGAGCCAGAAGGGAACTCCCAGCGCGCGCAGTTCCGCAATGTTGACCCGGTCGCGCTCGCCATACACCGGTTCGCCGGCGTCATTCAACTGGAGCTTGCCGCGAGGGGGAGCGTTGTGTCCGCCCGCCGTTGGGCTTTCAATTACCAGTCCGTCCACCCGGCCGTTTGCCCGCCGCAGCATGGTTGTTGCCAGGGTGTTCGAGGAAACGATGGCGAGAAACCTGCGGCCGATGCAGAATCGGAAGCGGTCCTTCCGCGTACTCCGCCGGGTCCAGAACCATCTGGGTATCCTGCCCGCCAGCGCGCCCGTCACCTGCAGCTTGTACTCCGCCGCATGATGGGCCGCAAACGCGTCGAGCACGCCGGGAATGTGCAGCGGAATGCCCGCGCCCATCAGCACGTAGCCTACGCCGGCCAGCATGGCTCCATATATTGAAGCCAGGTGCGGCATCTGCACCTTCTCAAGAAAGTTGATGCCCACCGGATTCTTATGGCCTTCCCTGGCCAGGAAAACCTCGACAAAATTGCTCACCATGCACAACTCGATCAGCTTGCGCGGGCTGCTCCGCTGGTGGATGCGGAATCACCGGATAGGGCGCCTCGCTGGGCTTGCCGCCGGGAGTGAAGTACTCCTGCCATATGCGTCTGGCCATGTCGGGAAAGGGAAAGGCATCCAGCCCCCTGCGCATGTGTCCGCCGAGATCGCCATCGGCGAGGCGGCGCACAAAAAGGGAATCGAGTGCAGTTCCCGAGACCACACCCAGCTGGCCGAGTCGTGAGACAGTTTGAGCGAGGCGCCAATTAGAGACACCCACACCCATTCCGCCCTGAATAATCTTTGGGAACTGGACCATCTATGGATTGTTTCATAGAATCCGAAAAATCCACAGGCCTTATACAAGATTTGCCAGTTACGCAGGCCAAAAGTGAGCAGTTTTGCTCATTCCGGGAGGCTTATGACGTTACTTTAGAAACGGGAACGGACTTTGCCTCAGAGCTTTTCGCGCAAAAAGCTGATCACCTGGTCGGCCTGCACGACGCCCACCATGCGGCTCAGAGCGTCCACCACCGGGAGCGCATGCAGGTTGTACTTGTCGAAAAGCTCCGCCAGATCGTTCTGCTTAAGGTCGGCGGGGCATGAGAGTACGCGCGGCTCGGCCAGCACACGCAACCGCGTCTCCGGCTGGGCCATCACCAGGCGTGCCAGCGGAATTGCGCCGTGCAGCACGCGCTTCTCATCCAGCAGGTAAATCTCGGTTACCGTCTCCGGGTCGCCATCGAAGCTGCGCAGCGCCTGCACGGCCTGGGCAACCGTAGACTGCATTCCCAGATAAATGAAGTCGGTCGTCATGCAACCGGCGGCCGAGTCCTCGTCGAACTCGAGCAGCTCTTCGACTTCCTGGCGCTCCTCCGGCTCCATCTCCTCGAGGATGGCGTCGGACTGATCTTCCGGCAGCTCGGCCAGCAGGTCGGCGGCGGCGCCCGGATCCATCTCCTCGACGATGTCGGCGATCTTTTCCTCGTCCAGTTTTTCCAGCAGCGCCTTCTGGAGCTTTGGTTCCACCTCTTCCAGCGCATCGGCTGCGACATCTTCGTCCAGAGAGGTAAACACCGCTTCCCGCTCGGCCGGAGCCAGATCTTCCAGAATGTCGGCCAGCTCCGATGGGTGCATATCGGCCAGGCGCTCGTGCTCGATGCGCAGCTTGACGCGCCGCGCCGGGTCGACCTCGATTACGTCGACAAAATGCCATGGGATGCCGCGTGCGCGGAATCTGCGCGAGACTGCTTCGAGAGTAGTCCGCGGCAGCAGACCTTTGAAGACGCGGCGGAACGCTCCGCGCAATCCAATCTCGACCTCGGCCACGCGCAGCAGATGAGCCGCGCCATGTCCCATCCATTCCAGGTCCACGTCGTTTACGCGCACCACTTTTCGGCCGTGGATGTCGATGATCTGCCGGTCCACGAGGTCCTGCTGAAGATAGAGATAATTTCCCTGGTCCTGGAGCGGCACCAGTGCGCCGGCAGAACGCAGCTCCAGCGTGCCCGCAGGGGTTTCCATCACATCCTGCGAGGGCACGATCGCCAGTCCCGCGCGGGTTTTCAGCACCAGGCCTGCTACCTTGCCGGCGTCCGCTCCGGTGGCGACTGCTACGTCCTTGAGCCGGCCCCGCAGATGTCCCTGCGAATCGGTCACCGGAGTGCCGAGCAGCGCGGTCAGGCTCACCCGGGCTGTGGTGCGAGGCTGCATGCTGTGAGTTTATTCCCCCGCTGCCAAGTTTACGCGCCGAGGCGCATCCTTCGAGGCACTGCGGTGTCTTTCGTATGCAACAATTATCAGTCGAGTTCGTCCAACATTTGCGTTTGAGGAACCGCGTGGTCATCCTCATATGCGCGCATCCGGTTCAGACTTCTCCTCACGCCGCGTTTTTCCTCCTTCCCTGGGCCCCATTCCGCATCTGAAAATTACAAGAGGATGACACATTGCCCGACAAGCTGTTTGAGAATATGCAGATGAAACGAGTTCCTGGAACGAGGGGACAGAAATGACGACCGCGTACATCAACCGCATCGCCACCGCTGTTCCAAAGCACGATGTACACAGGGCTTTTATCGATTTTGCTGCCAGCCTGCTGGATGAAGGCACGCCACGCAACCTCTTTCGCCGCATGGCGCGCCTCTCCGCAATCGAGCACCGCTACTCTTTTGTGAATCCCACGCCGACCGAGGACGGCATGTGGCGTGACGAGGAAGAGATCTATGTTCCGGGAGCTTTTCCAGCTACCGCGCGCCGCATGCAATTGTTCGAGCGTTTTGCACCGCGGCTGGCGCACTGTGCGCTCGACAAACTCTCTCTGACCGGTGGAGCAACGGCGCGGCATCACACACGTCATCGTAACTTCGTGTACCGGCCTCTATGCGCCCGGCCTGGACTTCGAGGTCGTCAGCCATCTCGGCCTCGACCCTTCGGTGGAACGAACCATGATTGGCTTCATGGGCTGTTATGCCGCCATCAATGCTCTCAAGTCGGCGCATCACATCGTCCGTTCGGAGCCGGATGCGATGGTGCTTGTGCTCAATCTCGAACTCTGCACGCTTCATTTTCAGGAAATCCACGAACTGGAGCAGGTGCTGTCGTTCCTGGTCTTCGCCGATGGCTGCGCCGCCAGCCTGGTAAGCGCTAAACCGCAGGGACTGGCCATCGATAGTTTTCTCGCCGTCAAGATTCCCGACACAAGCCATCTGATCACCTGGCGAATCGGCGAACTTGGATTCGACATGCACCTCTCCGGCGAAGTTCCCGGAGAGATCGGCCGCGCCCTCAAGGAATCGGGAACGGAAATCACCCGCGGGCAGTCTCCCGAGTCCATCGATTTGTGGGCGGTGCATCCCGGCGGCCGCTCGATTCTCGACTGCGGTGGAAAAAGGCCTCGGTCTCGGCCCCGATGCGCTTGCCTGTTCGCGCGATGTTCTGGCCCGCTACGGCAACATGTCTTCCGCGACGGTGATGTTCGTGCTGCAACAGATTGCCCATCGCGCGCAGCCGGGGCAAACAGGATGCGCCATGTCATTCGGACCGGGACTCACAGCGGAGACCATGCTCTTCCATGCCGCATAGCGCACCCGATTTCCGCCGCCGCGCCGAGCTCACGGAATTGATGGACGAGCCGTGCAGCCGCGACCAGTTGCGCGGCTGCCTCCGCGACATCGCCAGAATCAACCGCTGGATCACTCGCTTATCGGCCCGTGCTCGCCTGGCTCAATGCGCTAGTGGACTCGGCCCCGCCCTTCGCCGAGCCGCTCCGCATCCTCGACGTGGGCTCGCGGCTATGGAGACGGACTGCGCCGCATCGAGCAATGGGCGAAGGCGCGCCGCATCGCCGTCGACCTTACCGGCCTCGACATCAATCCGGATGCCACGGCGATTGCCGCCGAGGCCAGTCCGGCCGCGAGCCGAATCCATTGGGTCAATGCAGACGTCTTTCAATACGCGCCGCAGCCGCCGTTTCATCTCGTCGTCAGTTCGCTCTTCACGCATCACCTTGCCGAAGACGAGATTGTCCGATTTTTGCTGTGGATGGAGCGGCACGCCCAGCTCGGATGGTTCATCAACGATCTCTCCCGCGCTCCAATTCCGTACCACGCCATTCGCCTGTTCGCGAAGCTCGCACGGCTTCATCCATTCGTGCAGTACGACGCTCCCGTTTCCATCGCGCGTTCCTTCGTACCGGATGAATGGCGAAAGATGTGCGCCGCCGCCGGCATCCATGATCGTGAAATACTCATCCAGAGCTTCAAGCCCGCGCGACTCTGCGTCGCCAGGCGAAAGCCGCAGTCACCGGGGTCGTCCGGATGACCGCATCCGGCGCCATCATCGACAACCTTGTGATCGGGGGCGGTCTTGCAGGCTCAATGATCGCGATGCGTCTGGCCGCGGCAGGCCGCCGCGTAACCCTCCTTGAGAAAGAGCGCGCCCCGCATCACAAGGTCTGCGGCGAATTTTTGAGCCGCGAGGCCGTCGATTATTTGCGCCAGGCCGGCGTCGATCCAATCAGCCTGGGTGCGGCAACCATCCGCTTCGTGCGCCTCTCGACAAATCGAACCGCTCTGGAGTCGCCTCTGCCATTCACGGCGCTCTCGCTCTCCCGCTACGCTCTCGACGAGGCGATGCTCGCCAAGGCCGAGGAGAGCGGATGCGCCATTGAACGCGGCGTCTTCGTGGACGGGCTTGCCGCCAGCGGCGATCTTTGGTGCGCGCAACTCCGCGGGCCGCGAGCCGCTGTGCGCTCGCACCGTGTTCCTCGCCAACGGCAAGCACGATCTGCGTGGATGGACCCGTCCGCGCGGCGGCCAAAACGATCTGGTCGCCTTCAAACTTCACTGGCAACTGGCCCCCGACCAGACCGATGCGCTGCGAAACTACATTGAGCTGTTCCTCTTTCCCGGCGGTTACGGAGGCCTCTCCCTGGTTGAAGGAGATGTGGCCAATCTCTGCCTTGTGGTCCGGCGAGCGCGTTTGCGCAAACTCGGCGGCTGGAATCAACTGCTCGCGTCGCTCCTCGATGGAAACCGGCTGTTGCGGGAGCGTCTTCATGCCGCAACGGCCCTGTGGGAGCGGCCACTGGCGCTCTCTTCGATTCCCTACGGTCATCTTTCCAGGGGTCCCTCGGGCATTTGGCGCGTCGGCGACCAGGCAGCGGTGATTCCGTCGTTCACCGGGGACGGCATGTCGATCGCCCTGCACAGCGCGGCACTCGCCGCGGAGATGTACCTCGGCGGCCAAAGTCCGCAGCAGGTCACTCGAGCAGCCTCCATCGTCAACTCCGGCCGTGGCATGACATTGGCAACATGGTTGTCTCGCGTGATGGTGACCGGTGCGGCGCGCCGTCTGGCAACCACCGGCCTTTCACTCTTTCCCAATGCCATGCAATGGATTGCCGCCTCCACCCGCATTCCGAATCAGGCGCAACTTGCCAACCCTGCGCCTTCCGCTCCCGCGGGAGGGAGACTTCGTGACTGACGTAGGGGTATCCAAGGGTAACGGCGGAGCATCCAAACAAGCCGGCGAGCTTGACACAAACCTCTCCAGCCATGAAACTTCCAGCAAGGTCGGTGTGAGGCGCCAAAGGTGGAATTCCACAGCCCGTTACGGAGAAGGCGGAATGCGAACCCAGTGAGCGAACCCAGGAGAGGACGGCTGAGTTTCCGTCTCAGCTCGACGATGGAGAGCGTCGGCGAAGTGGAGGCAGCAGCAGAAAAACTGGCCGCCGAAGCAGGCCTGGACGAGGAAGAACGATTCCATGTGACCATGGCGGTGCGCGAGGCGGCTGTAAACGCCGTCCTTCACGGCAACGAGTACGACCCCGCCCGGCAGATTGCGGTGGGCCTTGAAAACACCGGCAAGGACCTGGTATTCACCATCGCCGACGAGGGCAGAGGGCTTCGATCCGGAATCGGTGCCCGATCCGCTCGCCGACGAGAATCTGCTCCGCGGCACAGGCCGCGGCATCTTCCTTATCCGTTCTCTTATGGATGAGGTACACTTTCGACAACTGCATCCCGGGACCGAGTTGACGCTGGTCAAAGCATCTGGCGCCGGCGGGCGAAAAAACGTAAGTGCCTGCGTGAAGGCGCGGGCGAAATGGGGCGGTCAGTTGCGCCTCACGCGCAGGCGGGACTCGCGAAATTTGCAGAGTGGTTTTTTCAACAGTTCGGCACGGCGAAAGTGCTATAACCGTAATTGACCAACAAGGAGGAAATTCCGTGGCACTTACTATTGCTTCCCGTGAAGTGGACGGCGTCACCGTTCTGGACCTTAGCGGGCGGATCACCCTGGGCGAGGGCAGTGTGCAGTTGCGCGATGCCATTCGCGACCTGATCAGCAAGGGGCAGAAGAATATCCTGCTCAATCTGGGAGATGTGAACTATATCGATAGCTCGGGGTTGGGTGAGCTGGTAAGCGCCTACACCACGGCCCGGAACCAGGGCGCCGCGCTCAAGCTGCTGAAGCTGACCAAGAAGGTTCACGATCTGCTTCAGTTGACCAAGCTCTACACAGTCTTCGATATCAGCGACGACGAGGCAAGCGCCATCGCTTCCTTCAAGTAGTCCGATCCGGCCCGACCCTGCAACGCAATGACGAAAGGCCATCCCGCAAAGCGGGATGGCCTTTTTTCTGGCATGCCCTGCAAGCTGCTAGAACTTGACCGACGGACACTGCCTGTGCCGCCGGGCTGGCCGCAAAGTAGGCGTCGTTCTTCGCGTAGCCGGCCATCCCCGCCCAAATGCTGTTCGGGAATTGCAGAATGAAAGTGTTGTAGTCCTGCAGCGCGTCGTTATAGCGTTGCGTGCCACGCCGATGCGGTTTTCGGTTCCTGCCAGCTCGTCCTGCAGCCGCATGAACTGGTCGCTCGAGCGCAGTTGCGGATAGTTCTCCGTGAGCAGCAGCAGGCGGCCCAGGGCGGAGTCCAGTTGCCCGTTGGCCGCGATCTTCGCCGCCGGACCCTGCGCGTTCAACATGCCCGCGCGGGCATTGGCGATGTCGCCGAAGACCGTGCTCTCCTCCTTGGTGAATCCCTTCACGGTCTCCACCAGGTTGGGAATCAGGTCGGCGCGCCGCTCCAGCTGCACATCGACCTCAGACCACGCTGCCTTCACATTCTGATCTTTGGCCACCATCTGGTTCTTGGCGCTGACATAGCTGCCAAACACCATGAAAACGACCAACCAGCAGAACGCCCAGAACTCCAAGCGTAATTCCAAGTCCCTTGCTCATACAGTGTTTTTCTCCTCCGGTCCGCCGTCGGCGGACCCCTTCTGAATAAAACTCTCTGAAAACCTACCAGCTTCCCTCCGGCCCCGCCGCCGCCGAAACCTCCGCCACCGCCAAATCCGCCAAAACCGCCGCCGCCTCCGCCTCCGCCACCGAACCCGCCACCGCCAAAGCCTCCGCCGCCACCACCGCCCCCCAGCCGCCGGCCGCCTCCGCCCAAAATGCTGCCGAAGAGCAGCCCATAGCCAAGCAGCATGCGGAAAATCGACCCGCCGCCAAAGAAGATCAGCAGAAAGATAATCAGAATCACCTTGCCGATCACCGGGCTGTGGTGTTGCACCGGCTCGCGGCTGAGCCTCCGGCACTGGTTCGTTCGTCAGCGTCACCTTGGCGTCGGCGGCAATCACCTGCGCCACCTGGCCCACGGCCGAGCGTCACAGCCAGTCGTAGTCGCCTGGCCCGCAGATAGGGAACCATCTCCCGCCCGATGTCGCCCACTTTGCCGTCGTGCAGGATTCCTTCCAGGCCATAGCCCACATCGATCCGGTACTTGTGGTCGTCCACGGCCAGCAGCACCAGCGCGCCCTTGTCCGAGCCCTTCTTGCCCATCTTCCACTTGTCTTCAAGCTGGTTGGCGTAGTCGGCCGCGTCGTCGCCGTTCAGCGTCTGCACGGTGACAACGGCAATCTGCGCATTGGCCTGCCGAGTGGTCAAGCTGCGCGCAGAAGCGAGTCGAGCTGCGCAATCGCCTCGGGCGAAAGCACGTGGGCATAGTCGCTGACATAGTCGGTGGGCTTGGGAAGGCTGTCAACACTCTGGGCGTGGGCAAGGGATGGCGAAAAATAGCGGAAAAAGCTGCCAGAAGCAGCCGAAAATGCGGTCGAATGTGCGCGGCGAAAGCCTTTCATCCCTTCCAATTGTACGCGGGCGGCTGCGGCGAAAGGTTCCACCAGCCCGGCAAGCACTACACTGGGATAGGAGATGAGCCAGAACCAGTTACCCTTACCCCCCATCGCCCGCAAGGAACACAAAGAAATCCACCTCCACGGCACAACTCTTGCAGACGACTACGCCTGGCTGCGCGACAAGCAGAACCCCGAGGTCACCGCCTACCTCGAAGCCGAAAACGCCTACGCCGAAGCCGTGATGGCGCCGCTCGCCGGACTGCGCGAGGAACTCTACCAGGAGATGCTCTCGCACATCAAGCAGACCGACGTCTCGGTTCCCTACCGCGACGGCGCCTGGTGGTACTACACCCGCACCGAAGAGGGCAGCCAGTACGCAATCCACTGCCGCAAACCGGGCGGCGCGGGAGGGCCGGCTGCGGATGCGGTCGAGCAAGTCATCCTCGATGGCAACGAACTGGCCAAGGGCCACGCCTTCTTTTCCATCGGCGCAACCGACATCACCGACGACGGCCGCTGGCTGGCCTACACCACCGACACCACCGGCTTCCGCCAGTACACGCTGCGCATCAAGGATCTCGAAACCGGCGAGACCCTCCCCGGCGAAGTCGAGCGCGTCGGCTCCGTCGTCTGGGCCGCGGACAATCGCACCCTGTTCTATACCGTCGAAGACGAGCAGCAAAAACGCCAATACCAGCTTTGGCGGCATGCACTCGGCGCGCCGCACTCTGAAGACGTGCTGGTCTATCAGGACGACGACGAGCGCTTCAACCTCGGGCGCCGGCCGCACGCGCGACGGCAAATTCCTGGTGATGGAGTCGGCCAGCCACACCACCACCGAGTGCATGGTTGCTCGCCGCCGACCATCCGACGGACAGCTTCACCGTCATCGTGCCCGCGCGAGGACGAGCACGAGTACTCCATCGACCACCGCAACGGCCTCTGGTTCATCCGCACCAACGATCGCGGCCGCAACTTCCGTCTCGTCACCGCGCCTGTAGCCACGCCGGGCCGCGAACACTGGACCGAGCGCATTCCTCACCGCGACGACGTGATGCTCGAAGAGGTGGATCTCTTCGCCGGCTTCTTCATAGCCTGCGAGCGCGAAGACGGCCTGCCCCGGCTGCGCCTGTGGACTTTTGCATGGCGATGGCCCTGAAGCCGCAAAGACCGCGGAAATCGCCTTTCCCGAACCGGCCTACAGCGCCCATCCGCACATCAATCGCATCTTCGAAACGACCACGTTCCGCTACGGCTACCAGTCGCTGGTGACGCCCAGCTCGGTATACGAGTACGACGTCGCAAGCGACGCGTCCACGCTGCTGAAGCAGCTTGAAATTCCCGGCGGCTTCGACCGCACTCTCTACGCCAGCGAGCGCATTCACGCCACCGCGCCCGATGGCGTCGGTTCCGGTGTCCCTGGTCTATCGAAAAGACAAGCGCGAGCCGGGCCGCAATCCGCTGTACGTTTACGGCTACGGCTCCTATGGCTACTCGCTGCCGCTCGGCTTCAGTTCCAACCGGCTCAGCCTGCTCGATCGCGGCGTGGTCATGGCCTATGCGCACATCCGCGGCGGCGGCGATCTGGGCGAGCCCTGGCACGATGCCGGCAAGATGCTCGTCAAGCGCAACACCTTCACCGACTTCATTGCCGCGGTCGAGCACCTGACCGTCCGCCGGCTACGGCGATCCCGCGCGCGTGGCCATTGAGGGCGGCTCCGCCGGCGGATTGCTGATGGGCGCGGTCGTCGAACATGCGTCCCGATCTGTTTCGCGCCGTCGTCTCCCACGTTCCTTTTGTGGACGTGATGAACACCATGCTCGACGCTTCGCTGCCGCTCACTGTTCCCGAGTATGAAGAATGGGGCGATCCAAATGACGAGAAGTATTTCCAGTACATGTTGAGTTACTCGCCCTACGATAACTTGAAGCCGGCGAGTTATCCGGCGATGTTAGTCAAGACCAGCCTGCATGATAGCCAGGTCATGTACTGGGAGCCGGCAAAGTACGTCGCCAAGCTCCGCACCCTGAAGACGGATAACAATCGCGCTGTTGCTGGTAACTAACATGCAGGCCGGCCACGGCGGCGCCAGCGGCCGCTACGACTACCTGAAGGAGATCGCCCTCGACTATGCGTTCCTGCTGCGCGAGCTCGGGATTGTGAGCTAGTGTTATTCTTCGCATTCAAGGTGCTGTCAAAGCCGACTTCCGATTAGAGCGTTTTCGGAAAGAGAGTTTGCGGATGGAACAGAGTTCAATTGTCTCCCACCCATTGTGCAAAAGGCGCACAATGGATGGGGCACCCGAAGTTTTGTTCACACTTGAACCGAAAATGCGCTAGTCGCCCACCGATTCCGTAATCGCCTCGGTAGCTTTGCTCATCTTTGCCGTGCGTTCGATCTTGTCCCAATTAAATGGCTTGCCGTCTATCGCCCGAATCAGAGTCTTGAAAAGCACAATCGAAAACACCTGCCGGTAAGCAAACCGCTGTAGCCAAATATGGAACAGCAGCCACCTGTCGCCCTTGTTGGCCGGATGGCGACGCTCCAACGAAAAGGCCACCGATGAGGTAATGAAATCGATCAGCAGGAATCCGAGGAAGTAGACCACCAGTTTCTCGAAGCTGGCGGCCGACGCGGACTCTGGATGATAGTAGCGATCGATGAAGAAGTTGACGACACCGGCCAGGAACATGAGGTCGATGAAGGGTGAGACCAACGGCAAAAACATCTGGAAGATAAGAATATTGGGCAGCGCGAACAGCCCCATGGCCTTGTTGCGCACAAACGCGGCGCGATGTTTCCACACGGCCTGCAATATCCCAAACGACCAGCGGAACCGCTGCCGCATCAACCCCTTCACGTCAACCGGCGCTTCGGTGAAGGCCAGCGAACGGTCTTCGTAGTCGACTTTCAGGCCTTGTTCAAGCAGGTTCATCGTCAGGTCGGCATCTTCGGCAACGGTGTTGAGCGGATAGCCGCCGGCGGCCTTCACGGGGGTGGTTCGCCATGCGCCAATGGCTCCCGGAACCACGGTAACGACGTGAAAAAGATCCAGCGCGCGGCGCTCAAAGTTCTGGCTGGTGATGTATTCCAGGGCCTGCCAGCGGGTCCAGAGGTTCACGCGATTTCCCACCTTCGCGTTGCCGGCCATGGCGCCGATCATCGGGTCTTCAAAGTGCGGAATCAGCTTCGAGATCGCGTCGGCGGCAATCACCGTGTCGGCATCGATGCCCACGTAGATCTCTTCGCTCATCCGGTCGAGCGCATAGTTCAGCGCTGCGGCCTTGCCTGCGTTCTTTTTGCTCAGCACCTGCACGCGGCCCGCCGCAATCTCGACGGCATAGGCATGTCGCGCCACTTCTGCGGTGTTGTCTGTTGACCCATCGTCGATCACAATCACGTGGAGATTCTTGTAGTCCGAGTTCAGCACCGACCGAATGGTGCGTACGATCACCGTCTCTTCGTTATACGCCGGGATCAGCACGGCGACCCGCGGGTTATATCCCGGGGAGGCTTTATGGTAAGGCTTGCGCAGCCGGTCGATCACGGCAAAAAGTCCCACGATGATCAGGCGCGCGCTCATCAGAATGTCGCCGAGGAAGAAGACCATCACGATAAAGTTGCCGACAATTTCCAGGGCGGAAAATGCGATGGAATCGGGTATGGCGCGCAGATGCTGCCAAAACGAGAGCGGGGGCATTACCTCCGCGGTTGTCTTGCCCATCAGCGTGGACACGGGAACGATGGTGTAGCCCTTGGCGCGAAGGGTGTCGATCAGCAGAGGCAGGGCATCCACTGTGGCCTGGCGATTGCCCCCGCCGTCGTGCATCAGGATGATGGACCCGCGAAACTGCGGCTTGGTCTTCATGGTCTGCAACTGGGCCAGGACCAATTGAGCTATCTCAGTCGGCTTTTTGCGTGGCTGCTCGTTCCAGTCGTCGGTATCGATCTTGTTGCCGATGATGGTGTAGCCTTCGCGCTGAATGCTCACCACGGGCGCGGCCTGGTCGTCGGTGTCCGGCTCCTCATCAATATCGTAGGGCGGGCGGAAGTAGAGCGGCTGCACGCCCAACTTGCTGGCGAACAAGCGACCCGTCAGCTTGACTTCCAAGTCCAACTGGCGCGCCGAGATTTCGCTGATGTCCGGATGCGACCAGGTGTGATTCCCGATCTCGTGGCCTTCGCGGAAGATCCGCTGCATCACTCCCACGTTTTCCGCGGCCTCGGCGCCGATGATCAGGAATGTGCCCTTGACATTCTTCTGCTTCAGAATGTCAAGGACCTTCGGCGTCCACTTGGGGTCCGGCCCGTCGTCGAACGAAAGTGCAACTTCATTGGGATGGTAGCCGTACTGCTCAATCGTGTATGTGCGCGGATACACATCCATGTGCTCGTCGATGATGAGCTTCTTGCGGGGGTCGGTCTCATCGGTATCGACGGTGACGGTGCGTCGGCCGTGCTGCGGTAATCCGGTTACACGGAGAATGTCTCCTTCGCCTTCGGTGTCCACATCGTGTCCGGGCTGCACCGAGCTGAGCGCCTGAAGCGAATCCGGCGAGCTGGGCTTGTCCCAGATGCTCCATAGCGAGCTGTCTTCTTCGCCAAGACGCCAGAGCGCGAAGGTCTGCAGTCCCAGCGCGCGAGCGGCGCGCATCTCATCGAGCAAAGAGACTCCATCGAGGAACCACACAACGTGCCGCTGATTATTGTCCTCATCGATGTACTCGAAGTGGGGATTGAGAGAGTCGTAATCGAGGTCGAGGTCGGCATCCGCGTCCGAGGCCCTCTGCCACGCATCCGAGACCGAGAGGTCTTCGGTATCCAGCACCTGGGGTTTGGGATGCCTGCGGTCTTTGGGGTTGGGGATCGAGAGCGTCCAGTCGTAACCGTAGCTGCCCACGGCGCAAATCAGCTTTTCCTTCGGCACCACCTTGAGGACGCGTTGCAGGTTGCCAATGAACCAGTTCTGACTCGCCACCGGCCCCGGATCGCTGTTGGCCTCATGCTCGTCGTAGTTCATCAGCACAATGCCGTCGGAGTTGGCGGCGATGAGCTTCAGTTGGTCATCGGGGGTAGACGCCGCCGCGTTCACGTATAAATGCAGATTGCGCGGATGCATCTCCGCATAAAGTTCCTGAATCAGGCTCAGGTAGGCCGGCACCGCATCGTCGTTCAGGCTTTCAATGTCGAGCGAGAGCCCCGGATAGGCGGGATAAGCGGTGAAAAAGCGGATGATCTGCTGGCGCAGCGCGGCGCGCTTGCTCTCGTCCTTCAGAACGTCTCCGACACCGGCGTCCCAGCTCTGGGTTCGCGGGCTGTAGTTGTTCAGGTGCGGGATGATTTCCGTGTCTTCCCTTGCGGCCTGGATCACGCGCTTGACCCGGTACATGTTGTCGGGGTCGTGCACCGTGGCGCTGTCGACCACGGGGTATTCGTGGAGGTTGTCGCCGGTCATCGCCATCAGGGTTCCCGAAGGCGAGTTCACATGGAACCATTGCGCGAAGAGCAGATCGATCTGGTGGACATGCTCTTTGAAAGACGAGTAGCTGGCGGCGTCGTCCTGGACATAATAGGCCGCGCGCAAGCCTTCACCCGTGTTGAACGGTATATCGGAAGGTCTGCGGTCGGTCTTGCGGCGGGCCGGGCGCGGGCTCTTGGCGCGCAGCGCCGGGGAGCGCTCCGGCAGGGCCTTGTAGTTATGCTTGGGCGTGGGCAACAGCAACTCCGGGAGTTGCTGACTGCGGAGCACGTTGAAGATGAAACCGGCCAGCACCAGCGTGGATAACACCGCGGTCGCATCGAGAATGCGCCTCAGGCGTCTCCATCGCTTGCGCTGCGGGTCGAGAAATATCTGTCGATCGGGCATGTCCGGTTTCAATTACCTGCGAGCAAAAACCACCCTGGCGTTTTACGCTATACATTACGAATCGTATGGAAGCCAACCCTGAGAGTCAATTGAGGGCTCCGCAACTCACGCCTTCGAAGCCGGGCAGTCGTTTTCGCTCCGCGCTGATTGCCGCGCCGGCGCTCGCGGCGGGCCTCGTCATGCGCCTTTGGATGCTGAAGGATCTCTTTCAGGTCAATGGAGACTCGCTGATTTATGGGGCGCTGGCAAAAAACCTGTTGCTGCACGGCCGCTACGCTTTTTCCGCGGCGAACGGGGAGTTGACTTCCACTCTGATCCGGCTGCCCGGATACCCGCTTTTTCTGGCGCTCTGCTTCCGGCTTTTCGGAATGGAGAAGTACTATTCCGCGACCCTGGTGGAGATTGCGCTTGAGCTTGTGGGGTGCCTGCTGCTGGCGGAGTTCGCAGGCCGGATTGCGCCGCCCGAACAGGCCTCCGGCGCGCGCATCGTCACGCTTTGGCTGGCGGCGCTTTGCCCCTTTACAGCTTCGTATGCTGCGGCTCCGCTTGCTGAGACGCCGACTCTCTTTACGCTTGCCCTGGCGATGTGGGCATTGGCCCGTTTCCATGATCGTCCCGGCTGGGCGAGCGCACTCTGGTTTACATTTGCAGTAACGTATGCAGCCCTGCTCCGTCCCGATGGAGCGCTGGCGGCCGTAGCCTTTGCGCCCGCGCTCTTGTGGCCGCTGTTGACTGGGATCAGGCGCGGGGATGCCGCCGCAATTCCGCCGCAAAAGCTCATGCGGATGACGCTCGTCTGCGTCCTGCTCACGCTCACTCCGTTTGTCTTTGGACCGCACGAAACTGGCAAACCTTTCACGTCTTCGAGCCCCTGGCGCCGCGCTTGGCGACCGATCCCGGAGAGGATCCGTATCCCGGCTGGGAACGCTGGACCAAGACGTGGTGCCTGGACTTCGTCTCCACCTATGACATTTACTGGAACGTGCCGGACGGGCCGCTGGACGTGAACAAGCTGCCCAGCCGCGCCTTCGACTCGCCCGCGCAATTCGCCGAAACCGCCGCGCTGGCCGCCGACTACAACAGCCAAGGCGAGAACCTGACGCCGGAGATCGATGCCCGCTTTGCGAAACTGGCGCAGGAGCGCGTCGCTGCCCATCCGCTGCGTTTCTACCTGTGGCTGCCGCTGGGGCGCGTCGCCGACATGTGGCTGCGTCCGCGCGTCGAGAATCTCGACATCGACCTCGACTGGTGGGTGTATGCGCATCACCATGCCGAGACCCGCTTCAGTTGGGCCTACGCAGCTTTAAATGCGCTATACCTCTTGCTGGCGGCCATCGGACTGGCCCTGCGCCCGCGATTCTGGAAGGCGATGCTCGCGTACGTGCTGTTGCGCAGCGCCCTGCTGCTCACCGTTGAGGCGCCGGAAGCGCGCTATACGCTCGAATGCTTCCCCATGCTCTTTGCTTTGGGCGGAGGTGCAATCTGCGGGTTACTGGGCAGGGCAAAATCTCAGTTGAGGCGGCTGCCTGTCTAGACGCAGCCGCTTCTCCGCGCGCATTTGCGCCTCTAATTCACGAAGTGCGTCTGCTTGTTGGTCTTCAGAGTGAAGGCGTCCTTAGGCAGGTCTACGTTGGTTTTAAAGTGGGCGTAGGTACATGTGCGGGTCATGCCCTGTCCTTCGTCGAACACCTGCTTCATGCTTACGGCGTGGTCCGTATCCAACCAGATTGTGACCTTGGGAAACAGCTTCAGCACGCTTGGGTCTTTGGCAATGAGTTCGAGCTTATCCGTCTTGACGCCATCCACGATTTCCTGCCCCAAATCACTGATGTTCCACTTGTCGGCCAGTTCCTTGCCACTGGCGCCAAATCCAAGCAGCAAGTAGCTCTCGTACTTCGCAGCATTCATGACGCGAACCTGGTTTAGCAGCGGTTCAAACAGCCTTACCTTGCCGTCTGAGTAGGTCAGATCCTTTGGCACCGGCTTGCCGTTCACTTCCGTGATATGGGCCGCCATCTGGAAACTCTTGCCGTCCCGCTTGTAGTATGCCGTGCCTTTTTGAACGTCCTTGTCGTAGATCGGCACTGTTGAAACGGTGTCGAATTCAAACTCAGTAGACGTGGTGTGAAAATTGGCAGCGGCGGCATCAAGGCGGCGCAGGACGCCATCGAGATTGTCAGCGGCAAAAACTGCCCGCGCCTGCAGCAGGACGAGCAGCATCCCCGCGGTCGAAACCAGCTTTCTCAATTGCATACATTCCTTGTCTTTGATTGGCGCATACTCGCGCCTGTTGATGCAAACAAAACGCGGTTTACCGGTGCGCCCAGATCTTCCAGGTAATGTTCCCCTGACCATCCGGGACCGTTTCCCAACGCTCGACAACCACCGCATCGCCGGTTACCGGCAAGATCGCCTGGCGCAGCGCTTTTCTCACCACCGCGTCCGGTGCGCCCGTTGGAACATTCACATCCGAGGCCTGCACGGTGACGATCATCCCGTGACTCCCGTCGCCAGTCAACTGGATGGGATGCATGAGCCCGGCGCTGGAGGATGGCTTGTCGCCGTAGTTCCACAGTTGCGGCGTCACAAAAATGAAGAGCAGAATCAGCGTCACCATCACGTCGTAGTGGAAAGATCCCCGCGAATAGGTCCAGTAAAAATAGCTCTTCAAGATTTCTTTCACGCCGCGCTTCGGCTCCCGTGCCAATGCGCCCTGGCTTGAGGGTTCCATCACAACTCCTTGGTAATTCGGTCCAGCCCTCCCATGTAGGGCTTCAGAACCTCTGGAATCAGCACCGTTCCATCGGCCTGCTGATAGTTTTCAAGAATCGCCAGCCAGGTCCGGCCCACTGCAAGACCGCTGCCGTTCAATGTATGCACAAACTCCGGCTTGCCCTTGGCGCCTGCCGCCCGGTAGCGAATGTTCGCCCGCCGCGCCTGGAAGCCTTCAAAATTCGAGCACGAGGAAATCTCCCGATAGAGCTGCTGTCCGGGCAGCCACACTTCCAAATCGAAGGTCTTGGCGGAAGAGAAGCCCGTGTCGCCGGCGCACAAAAGTACGCGCCGGTAGGGCAGCTTGAGCGCCTCGAGAATTTCTTCAGCATCGCGCGTCAATTTCTCATGCTCGGCGTCGGACTCTTCGGGCCGGGTGAACTTGACCAGCTCGACCTTTTGGAACTGGTGCTGGCGGATGATGCCGCGTGTGTCCTTGCCGGCCGCTCCGGCCTCGGCGCGAAAACACGGTGTGTAGGCCGTCAAGCCGGATCGGCAGACGGGCTTCATCGAGAATCTCGTCGCGATAGAGATTCGTGACCGGAACCTCGGCGGTAGGAATCAGCCAGTGGTCGTTGTCCTTGAACTCACCACGCGCAGCGGCGTCGGCATCGGCATCGGACGTGCGAAACAAGTCCTCGGCAAACTTTGGCAATTGGCCGGTCCCGAACAGCGACTTCGAATTGACCATGAAGGGCGGCAGCACCTCGGTATAGCCGTGCTTCTGCGTATGCAGATCGAGCATAAAGCCAATCAGCGCCCGTTCCAGCCGCGCCCCAGCGCCCATGTAGACTGCAAACCGCGCACCGCTCAGCTTCGCCGCCCGCTCCAAATCCAGAATCCCGAGAGCGTCACCGATCTCCCAATGCGGCTTCGGCTCAAAATCGAAGACGCGCTTCTCGCCCCAGGTCTTCACCGTGACGTTGTCCGCCTCTGAGGCGCCGCCTGGGACCTCGTCGCGGGTCAGGTTGGGAATGCGGGAAAGGCGAAAGCCGCATCTGCTCGTCGAGCGAAGCCGCCGTCTGTATCCAATTCGTCGAGTTTGTCTTTCAGGGCGCGGGTCTCGTCCATCATGGCAGTCGCGTCCTGTCCCGCCTTCTTCAGCGCTCCAACCTGCTGGCTCAAGTCATTGCGGCGAGCTTTCAACCGCTCCGCGGTGGTAATCGCCTCTCGCCGGCCCTGATCGAGGACGCGAAAATCCCCCAGCAGCGCAGCAGGGTCAGCGCCGCGCGCGCGCAGTTTATCTTCTACGAGTTGCAGGTTTGCCCTGACAAACCCCAGATCGAGCATTGTTGTTCCAGTTTAAATGACCGTAGAGCAGCGCAAACTCATCCGACAGCCCCTCGGCCTATCCCCGTCAATTCCCACCCAAACCACAAAGACAAAAACGTGGTGCCCAGGGGGCGCCCAGATGGGGCTCGCGGGGCGCCTGGTTACTGAGCGCCTTGCTTCAGGATCTGGTCGGCGAGGTAGTTCTCGACCTTGGCCTCGTTCTGGAGCTTCTCGAAGTATGCGTTCTCGAGCAGTTGCACGCGGTTGTTGTGCAAGGTGGTGTGGATGGTCTGCTGGACGCGGGGGTCGTTCAATTCCCGCTGGCCGGCGGGCTCGCGGGAGATGAGCTTGTAGATGGCGTAGCCAATGAGCTTGTCCGGGCCGTGTGAGGGGAAGAACATCGGTGAATTGGCCGGGCTTGAGCTTGCTGAGGGCGTCGTAGACCTGCGGGTCGGTTTTGAGCGCCGATTCGCTGAATGAAGCCCATGTCGCCGCCGTTGGAGGCGGTGTTGGGATCCTCAGAGAAGTTCATGGCGACGGCGCCGAAATCTTCGCCGCTTTCAAGCCGGTTGTGGAGGACTTGAATTTTCTTTTTGGCGTCGGCGTCGCTGGAGGCCTTGTTGTTTTGCAGATTGCCGGCCTGCTGCGAGGGCGCGCTGGTGACGACGATCTGCGCCAGATGGTATTGCGGCTCGATGAGATTGAACTCGGCCTTGTGCGCGGTGTAGTAGCTGGAGATTTCGGCGTCGGTGATGTTGATCTTGGACTCGATCTCCTTGTTGATCAGCTTGTCCTTGGTGAGCGAGCGGCGGATGTCGCGCTTGAGGTCGTCGAGGGTGATGTTGCGCTGCTTGAGCTGATTGTCGAACTCTTCCTGCGTGTAAGGGCGCCTTGATCTCGGTGAGCTTGGCGTTGACGTCTTCGTCGCTGGCGGCAAGGTTGAGCTTGGCGGCGCGCTGTTGCAGGATCTCGTCGTCGATCATCTGGTGGAGGACTGTTGAGGCGGCGAATGTCGGCTTCCTCGGAGGAGAGATTCTGCGGTTGCGTCTCCCAGGCTGGCCTGGTAGTTGCGGTCCATTTCCGCGCGCATGATTTCCTTGCCGTTTACGGTGGCCACGACATCGGCGGAGGGTGGACGATGGCATCCGGCAACGGCGGCAAGAGAAGCTGCAGCGATGAGAATGAGGAAGTTAACGCGAGGACGCATTCGGGCGATCAATTCAACACGCGATTCAACTTGCAACCTGTTCACTCCTGCGGGACCCGACTCAAGGCCCCGGCACTCAAGGATAAATCCACGCACCGGTTTTGGGATAGCATCGTGAACGTCTAATCCGGTGTATGTGTCGAGCGGAGACACGGTCAGCGGGCCGGTCCTGGCGGCAGCGGCGGAGGGGCGGCAGCAGGTCCGGTCGAAGGCGGAGGTTGTTCGCCTTCGGCGCGCAGGGCGCGGTCGATCGCCATCCAGAGCTGCTCCTCGGGAACGGCGCCGGTGATGCGTTCGCCGTTGACAAACAGAGCCGGCGCTCCGTCGACGCCGAGGTCCGGCCTTCCTTGACCGAACTCTTCACTTCGGTCTCGTCCTGTTTGGCGAGGCAGGCGTCGAGTTTGCCGGAGTCGAGCTTGGCGACGGTGCCTTCCTGGCGGGCGATGCGGTCAAGCGCGGCGTAGCTCCTGGTCTGATCGCGATCCGGGCCGCTGATCTCCTCGCCATGGGAGTGGAGGTAATCCACGTAGGTCCAATAAATGTCGCCGCTCTGCGCGGCAAGGCAGTTGGCGTCCACGGAGGCGTGCATGGCCCAGGGGTGAATTTCAGCGAGCGGGAAGTCCTTGTAGATGAAGCGAACACTTGTTCTTGTAGCGCGTCGAGGGTGGCGGGAAAGAGCGACTCGTGCATGCGCGCGCAGTAGGGGCACTCGAGGTCGTCGAAGTTGATGACGGTGACTTTGGCAGCGGGGTTGCCGCGGATGGGGCGGCCGGCGACGTCGATGTCGGAGCCAGGATCCTTGGTGAGGTCGAAGGTTTCAAGGCGGGCGAGCTTCTTGCTGTCGGTGGAGATGAGGAAGTTGACGACCTGGGAATGGTCGCCGTGGGAGAGGGTGATGGGCAGTTCGTCATAACCGCTGATCGAGCTTGGCTTGCGGGCGCCGAGGATGACGTTGTAGTCCTGCGGGATGTTGAACTGGGAGCGGACCGTGACCTCGATGCGCCGGTTGAGCACAGGGATCGGTGAGTGGTTTGGGCTTTGCAGCCGGCGGTGAGGCCGAGGGCCAGGAGAGCCGCCAGAAAACGAAGTGCGACAAGTTAAGTTCCTCTAAGGAAAGGATACTCAATGGCGAGATTGGCCAGGATGCTCGAGGTCAATTTCCGGGCGATATTGAGTGGACGCGAGAAGAGAGGGAAAGGTCGCCGGGGTTTCTGGAAAGCGGGGCCGGTTCAATAGGCGGGGGGTAGGGTGGGGTCGCGGAAGATGGAGTTGGAGCGGCGGATGTCGCCGACGGAGCCGAAGTTGGCCAGGGTGAAGCTGTAGAGGTACTGGGTCTCGTCGCGGACGGAGCCGAGTTGGAAGCGGCGGTAGCCGAAGGTGAGGCCGCAGCAGTCCCAGTTGTAGATGGCCTGGACGCCGGCATATTGCAGCTCGCCGAGGACGAAGTCGTAGCCGGCGTTGGCGGCAAAGTTGAAGCCGGCGCCGCTCTGCTTGCCGATGGAGAGGAAGGGCTGCAACTGCTGGCTCTTGATGGTGGAGGCGGCGCCGCGGCTTTCGTCGACGGCGTTGAGCAGGGCATGGCCGAGGCCGACGGTGGTGCGGCCCCAACTGTAGCCGGCGTAGAGGTTGTCGGAGGTCAGTTCGCCCTGCTTGGGGTCGTAGTCCAGGTCCCATTGGATGCGCAGGTTGTCGATGGCTTCAAAGCGCAGGCGGGAGGTGATGGGGGCAAGGTTGCGCGGGGAAGTGAGAAAGGCGACGGCGCTCAGGTCGAGGGTGGAGTCGAAGACGTTGCGGCGGCCGGGGATGAGCGCGCCGCCGAAGTTCGGGGTCGATGAAGACATTCTGAGCGATCTGCCAACTGGCCCACTCGCGGGGACGGGCGCGGGCAATTGGCGGAGGGTTCGGGATCGGAGCAGGACGGAGCGCTTGCGGATTCGTTTTTCGGGCTGAGGTAGAAGCGCTGGGTGAGCGAGAAGCCGGCCTCGTTGGTGTTGGTGGCGATGTCGGTGGTGTCGATGAGCAGCACATTGCGGGCCTGCGAGCCGATGCCGCCGACATAGCGGTAGGTGAGCTCGGGCTCGATGACATGGCGCATGACACGGTTCCAGCGGGCGAGGACAAAGTCGCGCTCGATCGCCGGCGGCCGGATGTCGATGGAGGCCTCGGCATCGATGCGGTGGAGTGGATCGTGGCTGATGGTGGGGACGCCGTGGCGCAGGTCGGTGAGGTCGGGGATCTGGCTGATGGTATAGGAGGTGTCGCGGATGGCGACTTCGGGAACGACGCTCCAGCCGCCGGCTACGAGGGGCAGGGAAAGGTGCGGGTAGAAGTCGATGCGGCCCACGTTGCGGGCGTGGAAGCGGGGCTCGGAGCGGCTGAGGTAAGCGATCGAGGAGCCGAGGCCCCAGTAGAGAGGCGAGGAGCCTAGAGGCCTGTCGAGCACGTCGTAGCGCAGGCTGGGCAGGTGGAGAATCCTGGCCTCGTCGCCGTTGGTGGAGCTGGCGAAGGTCTCGAAGCGGTCGAGAGAAAGCGAAGGGATGAGCCCATTGTGGGCGTGGGTGAGGCCGACGTCGCTGGCGACCTGGGAACTGATGGCCTGCGAGAAGTTGTCGTTGAAGACCAGCCTGTAGAGATAGCTGGAAAGGTATTCCATGGTGCCGGCGCGCATAGGTCCTGGGTGTGAAGTCCTTGCGGCCTTCGGCGACCACATCCACTCCGCCCTGGTTGACGCGTACATAGCCGATGGGTCCGGGAAGGGCAGCGGCGGGCCGGAGAGCGGGTCGAAGGGCAGAGGAGGCAGAGGTGTTTCCAATCTGCTGTTCGACGCCGCGATCGAGCAGGGCATTCCAGCGCACGATGAGGTGGTCGAGTCCGCGGCCCTTGTAGCGGAAGTCGCCATTGGGCGCCCAGCCGCGCTTGCTGAATAGCTCGGCGCCGACGACCATGTCCATGCTGCGGTTGATGACCCAGTAGACTGCTCGCCGACGATGAAACCCTTGATGGACGAGTTGCTGAGGACGGGAATGAGCAGCCCGCTCTCGCGGCCGTTCTCGTCAACCGGATGGCGAAGATAGGGCAGATAGAAGACGGGCATGCCGAGGAACTTGAAGAAGGAGTTGGAGGTGGATGCCGTGCCGTTTTCGAGGTTGATGGCGTGGGAGATGATCTGCCAGTCGGGACGGGGAAAGCGGCAGTTGGTCATGGTGCCGTCGATGAGGCGGTAGTTGTCGTCGCCGGTCTGGAGCAGAACGCGCGCGGTGAACAGGAATGGGGTGGAGGTGGAGTAGACGGCGGTGCGCCCGGCGGAGTGGATTCCCTGCGAGCCGCTGACGTTGTAGAAGCGCGCGGTGTGCATGTCGAGGCGCATGTCGCCGTGGGAGGCGTTGATGAGGACGTCGTTGGGGCCGCCGGAGACCTGGAGATGGCCGTCGGCCTCGAGCGATGAAGTGGACTGGTGATAGACGACCTTGTCGGCGCGGAGAATGTAATCGCGGTAGTGGACAACAACATGGCCATCGAGGGTAAGCACATCGCCGACACGGGTCTGGCGATCGGCATCGAGTTGGACGGGCACTCCGCGGGACAGGCAGGGGCTCAGGCTGCGGCGATGGGCAGCATCTCCTGGCTGGGGTCGTCCGGGAGAGGGGTGGAGGAGGGGGACGCGGCCACGTTTTGAGTTGGCGAAGCGGCAATGACAGCGGGTTGCTGGCGAGGCCGCAGGTAACGCATTGGTCAACGCCTGCCCTGAAAGTTGCAGGTGACAGAGGGCGAGCAGCGTGATAATTACTAAATTACGAGGACGCATCCCAAGATCCAAGACCGGTGCAAGGCTCAGCATAGCAAAAGCAGGCCGCCCTGGACGGGACGCGCTCCCCGCAGCTCTGGCAGCAGGAAAAATCGGGTTGTTGTTGCCGGTCACGAATATCAGGATTCGGACCGTACCCGCATTTTTTTGTGCGCACCTCCTTTTCCGGATTGAAAGACTTGCTCGCGATGGCCTGGTTGATTTCAGGCTCAATCGCGGAGGCACACCTATGCGAAGCCTGCAACTGGCTGCAAGCCGGGCGGCGGAGCCATAACGAGAGGGGATGAAGAAGCCGTGAGCACATTGCCAAGCACATTGCCGAAGCAAGCCGACACTCCACCATCCTGGAAGCAGGAAGTGAACAAGCGGGTTGCCGCGCATAAAGACCGCAGAACGGGTTCGGCGGCGGAGCCGGAGACGCAGTTGGCGACCCACCACACCGCCAGCAGCCGAGCCGCGGCGGCAGCGGCGCGGGTGGCCGCGCGTTTTGCCAATGCACCCAGCTACAACGAACAGCTCGCCGACGAGGCCAGAGCGGCCGTGCGCGCGGCTGAGGCTGCGTCGAAGGCGGCGCTTGAGGCACAGGCTGCCGCGGAGCAACTACTGGCCGGGCTGGAAGCTGCCTCTGACGCTGAATCAGAGTGGGAGCTGAGCGCTCCGCGGACCGAGGTGTCCGCACCCGCCAAGGTTGTCGAGCGGCAAACGGGTCGCGGGGCGGAAGCCGGCGGTTTCGATGCATTCACAGCCAGTCCGGCACTAGAAGTTGCCGGGCTTGAATTTCGCTGGGAACCAGATATGACCGCGGGGCGGGCCGAAGAGGCGCCTTTTCGCAGGTCGCGCGACGCCGAGATTCGGGATCAAGGCACGAAAGATGGGCGCGAGGCGGCCTGGCCTGTGCAGGAGTCGAATGGCAAAGAAGCGAATGCGGCGGTGGAATCCGCCCTGCCGCTCTATGCCAACCTGATTGAGTTTCCTCGCGAGATCGTGGCGACGCGCAAGGTGCGTCCGCGGCGAGCTGAAGGGCCCTACGCCTTGAATGAAGGACAGTTGAGCATATTCGAAGTTGAGCCTGATTCGATCTCGACGGAGCCCGCGGCGGCCGGTGTTGTGGACGCGGCGTCGGTACCTGCCTGGACACGCCCGGAGTGGTCGGGCATTGAGCTTGAAGCGCAACCCAGACATGAATTGCCCGTTGAATCCCGGGCTGAGATGCTGATAGAACCGGAACTGGAGACGGCAAATGCCCGGCCAGGCGCGGAAGGTGTGCATCTGGCGCCGATGAGCCGGCGTTTGATGGCTGTGGTAGTGAATGGCGCGCTGGTGACGGGATCGTTTCTTGTGGCCGCGATGGTGGCCGCGTCGAGGGTGAAAGAACTGCCGCCGCCCCGCGAGATGGAACTGGTGGCGGCAATGGCGCTTACGGTGATCGCCGCGCTTTATTACGGGCTTTTCTACGCCTTTGCCAATGGCACGCCGGGAATGAAGTACGCAGGAGTATCGCTGTGTACGTTCGATGGACGGAATCCGACGCGGGCGCAAAGGTGCGGGCGCCTGGTGGCTCTGGTGCTTTCAGTGCTGCCGGTGGGGCTGGGAGTGATGTGGGCCATCTTTGACGATGACCACTTGAGCTGGCATGACCGGTTGTCGCGAACGTATTTGAGAAAGGGGTAGGGGGGAGAACAGGGAATAGGGAACAGGGAACAGGGAACAGGGAACAGGGAATAGGGAATAGGGAACAGGGAACAGGGAACAGGGAAGTGGGGCTTCGGCTGTTGGACTAATCCTGGCTTTGCGGATGACCTGCTGACAATTCTTGAAAATCTGGAACTGTGCATGGTGGGGGCGCGTACCGCACTCTGAGCGAAGTACTGCTCGGAAGAGGAAGACATATGAAGCGAATTGCGGTCGCCACTCTGTTCGGCGTGGGTGCGGGTGTGTTTTGCGGGACCTTGTTATTCACTTTCGGCATTATGAAATTCAGCGTGATGACGCTGGTGTTTGTCTTGTTGAACAGGGCGGTGATGGGATTTGCGATCGGCAATTCCGCGCTGAAGGTGCACTGGGCGTGGAACGGGGTGGCGATGGGACTGGTGGTGGGATCGATCTTTTCTTATTTTCTTTTCCAGAGCCTGGGTGTGTGGATGCTGCCGGTGGTGAATTTTCTGGTGAATGGTTTGTTTGGGTTGGTTATCGAATTCTTTACGACGGTGGTTTGCAAGCAGCGGGTGCAATTGCCGGTAGCGGCGAAAGAGCATGTGGCTGCGGTTTAGGGTGCGGCGGGATTGATGCTTTCAATTGTGCCTGGTGGATTCCCACCCTTGCCGCGCCGAAACGTAAACGCAGGCCCTTCGACTCGCTGCGCTCAGTGGGGCTCCCTATGAACAGGCGAGGTGGGCTTGGTCGTATCCCACCCATCGCAAAAAACGCGATGGATGGGGCACCCAGCTTCTTTTTTGAGGGGCGATACCGGATGGGTTCATGTCGGGACGTAACTTGTCGCGGAGAGTCAGACTGCTCCCTATGAACAGGCCTGTTGAGCTTCGTACTTTCCCACCCATTCGCCAGAAAAAAGCGAATGGATGGGGCACGGGGCTTTTGGGGAGCGAGTCGGCGTTGGTTCATTTCTGGACGTAACTCGTCGCGACGAGTCAAGCTGCACCCGATGTTCTCCGCGAGGGTTGCACAATCCTCTAGGATGACAAGGCGCGCAGGGCGGAGACGCCGGCGCCCAGGAGGGCGGTTTCGTCGTCGGGGGGCAGGATCTCGAGCGAGAAGCTTTGCAGCGGGGTCATCTTGACCATGGAATCGATGTGGGCGCGGAGCAAAGGAAGTTCGACGTAGCCTACGTTGTGTCCGGTGAAGTAGAAGCGGCCGGGTCCGGCTATGTGGATGAAAGAGGCGGTGGCAGCGGCCAGGGCGCGATGCCAGAGGTCGACAAACTCGCGGCAGCGCTGGTCGCCGAGCTTGGCGTTGGCAAAAACTTCTTCGGGTTCGAGGTCGAGGAAGCGCATGCGCATGGCGCGGTAGCCCATGATGCCCTCGAGGTGGCCGATGCCGCCGCAGCCGCAGTAGCGCTCCCTGGGATCGAGAGTGACGGTGATGTGGCCGCCCTCCCAGACGCCTTCGACATAAGGCCAGCGTCCGTATCCGATGCCGTTGCCGATGGTCCAGACGCGGGTAAGTTTTTCAAGTCGGCCGTGGGTGGCGGCGACGCCGGCGGCGATGGCGTCGGCGTCGTTGGCAATGTGGACCGGTGCGGAGATGCCGCGGGAGGCGAGTTCGCTGGAGAGATCGGCGGCGAGGCGCATTCCCTTGATCTGGGTGAGATTGGGCGAATCTTCCACTACGCCGTTGCGAACGATGCCGGGAACGGCAACGCCGATGGCTTCGATTGGTTGCGGTCGGCGTTGCAAAGAGGCGATCTGTTCGGCGAGCAACTGGACGAGCTCGGCTGGGCGAAGGGCGGCTAGAGCGTCGAGCTTCATCGAGGTCTTCGGGATAGCGCAGCGGCTTGGCGGTGAGGCGATTGTCTTCAAGCCTGCCGGCGACGATGTGGTCGGTGATTACGATGCCGATGGCGGTGGTCATGGAAAAGCCCTCCGGGCTTTTAGCTTCTGGCTCCTAGCTTCTTTGACGCGGTAACTCCGTTATGCATTAGTTGGACTGGTAGCGATGGAGGCGGCCGAGGCCATTGAAAGCGGCCACTTTGTAGCACTCGGCCAATGTCGGATAGTTGAAGACGGTGTCGATGAAGTAGTCGACTGTGCCGCCGAGGGTCATGACGGCCTGGCCGATGTGAACCAGCTCGGTGGCGCCTTCGCCGATGATGTGCACGCCGAGGACCTTGCGGGTGTCGCGGTGGAAGATGAGCTTGAGTCTTCCGGTGGTGTCGCCGCGAATCTGGCCTCGAGCAACTTCGCGATAGTAGGCCATGCCGACTTCGTAGGGAACGTCTTCGCCGGTCAGTTGTTCCTCAGTCTTTCCTATGAAGCTGATCTCGGGAATGGTGTAAATGCCGTAGGGATAGAAGCCGGGATTGGAGGTGGCAGCCTGGTCGCTGAAGGCGCGGGCGGCGGCGATGCGGCCCTGTTCCATGGAAACCGAAGCCAGGGCGGGAAAGCCGACGACGTCGCCGGCGGCGAAGATGTGTTCGACTTTGGTCTGGTAATGCTCGTTTACGGCGATGCGGCCGCGGTTATCGGCTTCGAGACCGGCGGCGGCGAGGTTGAGGTCGTCGATATTTCCCTGGCGGCCGACAGCGTAGAGCAGCGCGTCGCCGGAGACCTTCTTTTTGCTTTCGAGATTGGCGACGACGGTGCCGCGGCGATGGCTCTTCGACACTCTCGACTTCTTCGCCGAGGCGGAGGGTGACGCGGGCATCGCGCAGGTGATAGCTGAGAGCTTCGATGATTTCGCGGTCGGCGAATTCGAGCAGGCGGTCGCGCTTTTCGATGAGCGTGACGCGGACGCCGAGGACGGCGAACATGCAGGTGTACTCGACGCCGACCACGCCGCCGCCGACGACGACGAGGGAGTGAGGCAGGGATTCAAGGCCGAGAATCTGGTCGCTGTTAATAATGGTACGGCCGTTGACGGGAACCGTGGGCGAGCAAGCGGGCTTGGTTCCGACGGCGATGATGATGTGATCGGCTTCGAGAGTGGTTTCGGTCTGGGGGCCGACGACGTGGACCAGGTGGGGGTCGACGAAGCTGGCGATGCCGTGAACGACGTCAATGCCGTTGCGGGAGAGCTGCGCTTCAGTGACGTCGACTTCGGTTTTGATAACGGCCTGGATGCGGAATTCCAGGTCGGCCATGGTGATTTTTTCTTTGACACGGTAGTTGATGCCGTAAACGGAGCGGTAGTTATAGCCGGAGAGGTGAAGCACGGCCTCGCGCATGGTCTTGGAGGGGATGGTACCGGTGTTGACGCTGACACCTCCGACGACGGTGCGGGCCTCGACAACGGCAACGCGCTTGTTCATCTTGGACGGCGGCCACGGCGGCGCGTTGGCCGGCGGGCCCGGAGCCGATGACGATCAAGTCATACTTGACGCTCATGCGATTGTATCTCCCAGGGTTCGATGCGGGATTGGGCGCGGCGGGTGCAACCGGAGCGCGGCGATGGTCATTAAGGGGAGGCTATCATAGCGGCGGAGATCAGGCGGTTTTTTGAGGAGACATGATAGGGGCGCTGATCTGGGGCCCCGCGCGCGATTTCGAATTTGTCAAATTTCCGGGTCTCATCCGCAGGGGCGGACGAGACCTTGGCCACCGCTAGTCGACAGGGCGAGTGACCAACTGGGGAACTCGCCGTTGATTCTGCGAAGGCGGTTGAAGAGCTAGCCGCGGGCTGGCTGAGGCACGCGCTGGCGGGCGGGATGGCCGGGAGCGGCGAATTTGCCTCCCGGTTGCTGTTCGCCTTCGAGGCGGAACTGGCGAATCATGCCATCGAGGTCGCTGGCCAGAGAGGCGAGATTCCTGAGGGCTTCGACGGCCTCTTCCGCACCTTGCGCGGATTCGTTGGATAGTTGGGAGATTTGGCCAGCCGACTCCGAGATTTCGCCGGAGGCGGAGGTTTGTTCGGTGGCGGCGGTAGCGATGAGATTGATCTGGTGCTCGACCTGTTTTGAGGATTCGATGATGGCCTCGAGGCTCTGGCGCGCGTTCGAGGTTTCTTCCATCCCGCTCTCGACGGCGGTGCGGCTCTGGTTCATTACTTCGAGGGTTTCGCGAGTCTCGTCCTGAATGCTGCGGATGGTGCCGGCGATCTCTTCGGTGGCGCCCTTGGTACGTTCGGCGAGCCGGCGGACTTCTCCGGCGACTACTGCAAAACCGCGGCCATGTTCGCCGGCGCGAGCGGCTTCAATGGCGGCATTGAGAGCCAGCAGGTTGGTCTGTTCGCTTATCTCCTGAATGACGTTGACGACCTTGCCGATCTCCTCTGAGCGAAGGGCGAGGGAAGTCATCTTGTCGGACACAGAATTGGTGGCGGCGGCTATTTTTTCCATGGTGGCGGCGGCGGCCTGCATTACCGAACCGCCCTGGTCGGCTGTTTCGGCCGAGGTGCGGCTTGCGGCGGCTGCATTTTCCGCGTTGTGGCTGATCTCGCCGATGGTGGCGGTCATCTCCTGGGCGGCGGCGGCAATCTGGTTGATCTTGCTGGACTCGGCTCGGGCGTTGCCTGCATTCTGAACGGAACGGGCGCTGATTTCGGTGGTGGAGGAGGAAAGCGTGTCCGCGCTCTGAGCTACGGACTGGAGAACGGAACGCATGGCGGCGATGCTGCCGTTGACGGCTTCGCCGAGCAGGCCGATTTCGTCGGTACCGGTGACGCGGACTTGTGTTGTGAGGTCCTTGGCAGCCATGGCTTCGACGGCGTCCTTGAGGCGGCCGATTCGAGGCGCGATTTCGCGTGTGAGGAGGAAGCCGGTCAAAGCACAAAGCACCAGCATGAACAACGTCAAGCCCGAACCAACCCACAGGGCGCGGCGGCTTGCGTCTGTTACAGATTTGGATTCTTCCGTCCCGGACTTTGCATTCCGCTCGAGGTCCTCTTCGATCGCACTGAATGCGGTGTGATACGCATCGGACGCGGAGTCGGAGGTGAGTTGGTCGAGGGCGTCGCCAGGCTTGCCCGCTGCCAGCAAGGCGATGGCCTTGTCGCTGATTCCCTGGTAGCGCGAAAAGGCGTCGGAGAATTTCTGAATGAGTGCGGGCTCGCCAGGATCATTGGCAGTTGGCGCATAGGCGTTCAGTTCAGCATGGTAATCGACCCAGTCCTGTTGCCGGCGTGTCGTGTGGGCAGCCGTGCATGCGGGCGTGGCGCAGAGCATCAGGTCCAGATCTTCGCGCCTCGCATTGAGGGCGGCGCCTCGAATCTGCGCAAGAGCGATGACGGACGGAAACGAATTTCCGCTGACGTCTTCGCTTTTAACCGCGATGTTGCGAAAGGTGAAGAAGCTATAGATTCCGAGCACGATGCAAAGGCAGCAAACGATGCCGAAAGCGAAGAGAAACTTGCGAGAAACAGGGAGGTTGCGTAACCACTGCATGCCGGTAACCTCTTCCAAAAAGGACTTGCCAGTTGTATCGGCGGGATTCGCGGCGGCTTGAGTTCTTTCGGGTTCGGCGGGAAACATTGAGGGGCGCGGATCTGCCGAGATTGACGCGATGCGAAGCGGATCCGGCAGGCAGAGCGCTTGCTCAAACAAGCATGAATCGATATTCTTGGGCGGTTTCGCCATCACCTGGCGAAGATACCCTGGAGATGAGGCTTGCCATGCTTATATTGCGGACGATGGCGCGTTCGATTGCGCCTTTGAGGATGGTTTCGCTGGTTTTTCTGGCCGGTTCATGCGGGTTTGGTCTGGGAGCACAGACAGCGCCTGGAGTTGTGCCGGCGCCCGCGCGGGGAGGCCCTCCTCCCCAGATACCTGCGGCACGGCCCGCGCCCGCGCCGGAGCAGTTAGCGATCCAGGCAGCGATCGAGGACCACCAGAAGATGATGGACCTGCTGGGGATCAAGCAACTGAGGCCGGCGGCGAGCCACGATCCGAAATCGCCAAACGCGGTGAACTACGACGAGGCGAAGGCGAACCCGTATCCCGATACGCTTCCCGACCCGCTGAAGCTGAAGGACGGCAAGAAGGTGACTTCAGAGGCGGTATGGTGGGCGAAGCGGCGGCCTGAGATCGTGGAGGATTTCGACCGCGACGTTCTGGGGCGCGTGCCTCTGAATGCGCCCAAGGTGACGTGGGAGGTGAAGAACACTTCCAACGATACCGTGGGTGGGATTCCGGTGGTGACCAAGCGCCTTGCAGGACATGTTGACAATTCGGGCGATTCCGCAATTTCGGTGAATATCGACCTCGTGGTGGCGACTCCTGCGAACGCAGCGGGGCCGGTGCCGGTGATTATGGAGCTGGCATTCAGCCCCGAGTTTATGGCGGAAATCGCGCACAGCATTCCAGAGATGCTGCCGGGAGGCCCGGGCAACACGGGGCCGAGCTGGCAGGTGCAGGTGCTCAGGAAGGGGTGGGGCTATGCGATTCTGCTGCCGACGAGCTTTCAAGACGACGATGGAGCGGGGCTCGACAAGGGGATCATCGGCCTGGTGAATAAGGGGCAGCCGCGCAGCCCGGAGGATTGGGGCACGCTGCGCGCGTGGGCCTGGGGCGCGAGCCGGGCCATGGATTATCTGGAGACCGACAAGGCCGTCGACGCCAAGAAGGTGGGCATCATGGGACACTCGCGTTTCGGAAAGACGGCGCTGGTGGCGATGGCTTACGACAAGCGTTTCGCGGTGGCGTATATCAGCTCGGCGGGTACGGGAGGGGACAAGCTTTACCGGCATGTGCTGGGCGAGCAGCTTGAAAACCTGGCTGCAGCGCCGACTTTCTACTACTGGATGGCAGGGAACTTCATGAAGTACGCCGGGCCGCTGACAACGGGCGATTTGCCGGTGGATGCGCATGAACTGATCGCACTGTGTGCGCCGCGGCCGGTGTTTATCGGCGTGGGCTCACTGACGGCGGGAGACGAGTGGGCCGATCCGGTGGGCGAGTTTCTGGGCGCGGCGGGGGCGGGGCCGGTTTACCGGCTGCTGGGGAAAAAGGATTTGGGGACGACAAGCTTTCCGCCGATGGAGGCAGGGCTTTTGGACGGCGATCTGGCCTTCCGCGAGCACCGGTTCGGGCATACGCCGGGTCCGAACTGGCCGTTCTTCCTTGAGTTTGCGGGGCGGTATTTGAATGGGCCGGGAAAAGCGCATTAAGTCATAGTTGCCTGGACATTATGATGCCATGGCACTCGACGTCCGGGCACGAGACGGCGGATGGGGCGAAAGCCCTCCTCGATGCCGGTCTCGACGTAGCCAAAGCGGCGATAGAGTGGCGGCAGATCGGGGCGCAGACTGAGGACGATCATGTCCACCGCCTCGCATCCTTCAGAGCGGAGCCGTTCTTCAGCAGCTTCAATCATGAGGCGGCCAAGACCCTTCCCCTGGTGGGCGGGATCGACGGCGAGCTGGCCGAGGTAGCCGCGTTTGCCGCGGACTTCAAGGTAGACGCAGGCGAGAAGGCGGCCTGAGCCATCTTCTGCTACGAGGATTTTTCCGGTTTGCATCATGGCGGCCAGGCGCTCGTCGTCAGTTCGAGTGCCTTCGAGGAAGGTCTCGATCGAAAATGCGTTGTTGATGATCGAGATCAGTTGGGGACGATCGGCGGCGGTGGCCTCACGAATGTGGGGCGGAGAGATGGAATCGGGGATAGAAGGCATCTTTTCGTTCATGGGATCGTAACTCGCCGATCGGAACGAATCCAGAATAACTGGTTCCGGGAGCGGCCGTTGCGGCGACCTTGGCTAGTTGGTGGACAGGGCGAGTGAACTGCGCAGAATTCCCCTCCCCCTGCTCAGAAAATGTTTTACGCTCTTAGCATGGAATTCAAAGTGAGCGAACTGGAGCGGGAACCGATCGATTTCGACCTGGAACTGGCTCCGGGGGCGGTCGATCTGGGCGAAGAGGCCACACAGGTTGGGGCCCTGGCCACGTCCGGGCGGGCCGAGGTGCTGCATGAACATCGGGGCCCGAGGGACATTGTGGCGGATATCCGGCTGCGGGGGCATTTTGCAGGGAAGTTTGAGGTTCCGTGCGCGCGCTGCGTGGAGCCGGTGGAGATTCCTCTGGCGGCCGATTTCGACCTGATTTTCCGGCCGGCGGCGGCGGATGCCGAGGCCACGGAGCGGTCGATTACAGCGCCGGAGACGGAAATCGGGTATTATTTAAAGGACAGTCTGTTGCTTGAGGATGTTTTGCGGGAGCAGGTGCTTTTGTCCCTGCCGGTCAGGACACTCTGCAAGCCTGATTGCAGGGGACTTTGCCCGCGCTGCGGTGAGAATCGCAACAACCAGACATGCACCTGCGAAGAGGGTCCGAGGGACCCCCGCTGGGAGGCGCTGTCGGGGCTCCGCGGCCGGATCAAGTCCTGAAATAACCCCAAGAGATTGAGGGTGTTCCGCCAGGCCGAAAGGCTGCCAAGGCTGGTTGCGGCCTGAAGGTAGAGGAAACGGGCGGGACACGAAAGGAATTGCGTTATGCCAAATCCGAAGAGGCGCCACTCCGCACGCCGGACCGCCAATCGCCGCGCCCACGACTTTTTGACCGTCTGCGGGACTGTCCGAGTGCCCGACCTGCCACGAAAAGAAGCTCCCCCACCGGGCCTGCCCCAAGTGCGGCGCCTACAAGGGCCACCAGGTTCTGGACATCAAGGAAGCAGCCAAGTAGACTTCAGCGCATGCTCATTGACATTGCGCTCGATGCCGTAGGTTCCGACAAAGCTCCTGAGCCGGAGATTCGCGGGGCGATCCTCGCCTGCCGCGCTCTGCCAGTGCGTGTCCATCTGATTGGACCGGAGGCGGAGCTGCGCGACGTTCTGGACGAACAGTTGGAAAACGAAGACCTGCCGATCGTGATTCACAATGCCTCGGAACGGATCGGCATGGAGGAAAAGGCTGCGCATGCGGTGCGGACCAAGCGGGACAGTTCTCATGCGCGTGGGACTGAAGCTGGTTCGCGAGGGCAGGGCGGCGGGCTTTGTGACGGCGGGCAACACGGGCGCGGCGATGGCCACGGCCAAGATGGTGCTGGGCGCGCTGCCGGGCGTGGACAGGCCGGCGCTGGCGACGCCGATGCCGAGTTCGACCGGAAACCCGTGCGTGCTGCTGGACGTGGGCGCGAATGTGGATTGCAAGGCCCACAACCTGGAGCAGTTCGCGGTGATGGGCGAGATGTATGCGCGCACCGTGCTGAAGATCAACGAGCCGCGGGTGGGGCTGCTGTCGATTGGCGAAGAAGAGACCAAGGGCAACGATTTGACGCGCGAGGCGTTTCCGCTGCTGAAGGCGCTGCCGATCAAATTCATTGGCAACGTGGAGGGGCGCGATATTTTCAGCGGACTGGCGGACGTGATTGTCTGCGACGGTTTTGTGGGCAACGTGGCGCTGAAGACCAGCGAAGGCGTGGGGCGGTTTGTGCGCGACGTGCTGCGCGAGTCGCTCACCAAACGGTGACCGCGCAGGTGGGAGCGCTGCTATCGCGGCGAGCGTTCAACGAGTTCCGGCGGCGGCTGGACTATCGAGAGTACGGTGGGGCGCCGCTGCTGGGCGTGCGCGGGGTGTGCATCATCGGGCACGGATCGTCGAACGACCGCGCCATCTTCAACGGCATTCGCGTGGCGTATGAGTTTGCCAAGGGCGGGACCGTGGAGCGGATCGAGCGAGAGTTTGCGAACCATCCGAAACGGGTTATTGGGCGTCCGGAAACCGTTGGCGATGACAAACCGGATGCGACGGTGCAGTGAGTCGGACAGTGGTCAGTGACAGTGGTCAGTGAACAGTCGCTCGGCCAAACCCATGGAATCAGACTCTATGCAGGAATCTGCTTTTTGACGCGAGTGTCTTGAGCCAGTTGGCCTGCCCGGCTTGCCTGGCGGATTTGCGCCTTGAGTCGTCGGGTCTTGCCGAGGCGCGGCTGGTTTGCGCAGGCTGCGGGCGCGGGTATCCGGTTGTGGATGGGATTCCGGTGTTGATTTTGGATAGAGCTGAAAGGCTCAACGGCCGGCAATGAAGGCCTTGTCGAAAGGGTCGTGGGGTCCGAATGCTTGGACAGGATCGAGTGCTTCGCGAACGTGTTCATCGTTATTGCCTTGCTGCCGTGGCACTGCGGCTGGGTAAGAACTGCTTCCTTGAGGATATTGAAGGGATTGGACATGCCGGAGCCGGGCGACCGGAAACGTTGGCGGTTATGCGCGACAGAAGCGCGTGTCTCCAAGGCTGGAGACGCCCAGTCTAGATCCGAGCCCGGATGAGAAGCGCGAAGCGGCTCAGAGTTTCTTCCAACTTGCGGCGTAAAAGAAGTGCTTGGCCTGGTGCATCCAGGGCACTTGGTGGCGAGCGAATCCCGTGCGATCGAGTCCCCGCGACGAACTCGCGAAAGCCAAAATCGAAACCTGCCTTAGGAGCAATTGGCTTGAGTTTGGCAGGGCGATAGACCACGTGCCGTGTGTCGCAGAGATTCCAGTTTTGGGTGAGGACACGGCCTTCGCGCGAAGGCGCTTCAAAGTTGCGTTCCGGGGTAAGGAGTTTGAATGTGAAACGTCGCAGTGGTAATGCCAGTGTTTGAGCGCACGTTGACGGGCGATGGAAGACAACTTCCACCAACGTCATCCATGCCGAAGACGAAACTGGCGTTCAGCCATGATGCCGAGCCAATGCGGCGGTCGGCGCGAACTCTTTGGGCGATAGACGGCCGGCCAGTTCCGTCTTTAAAGCCATTGCCGGCGACACTTCAGTTTACAGGGGCGAGGATTCAAAGCCGTCAAATCGATGCTGCGCAGTCTGCTTGCGCAGCGCGTTCGATGAGATTGCCGAAGCAAAACGGGATCAACGGTGCCGCGCCCTGAAAGAACGGCTCAGGCCGCGCATGAATTCAAACAGGGATTCGCAAATCTCCGGCTCTGGCGCCGAAGAGGTGTGAGAAGGTAGAGATGATGGCCATGCGGCGGTCGATTGGAAATGCGTCGTGGAGCATGCGGTAAAAACTGCGACCGCCCTGGTCAGAAGGCATCTTGTCGCAGAAATCGAGTGTGCGGACAATCGGTCACGCGATCGAACTCGCACCAGGTAACGGCTGCGGCGAATCACATCGCGGCGATCCAGTCGAGAAGCGCGTTCTGCGGGGCTGGCACTGACGCGGCACTGCCGGTCAAGTCTGAACTGAGCATTGAACTTCATCTCCGCCTGGAAGACGGAACTCTGAACAACGAGCGGCGCCGTTCCTCGGTGGTGGTTTTCAGCGTGGCCGAAGCCTGCCCGGGAAACACGAGGAACATGCCCACGGTTGCGGCATCGCCCTGCGATTTCGTCGGGATGGAATAGTGGGATATGCGAGCGTGGGCACCGAGAGACGTCTGCTGGCCTCCAACATGGCTCGCTGACTCCCGGGTGACGTCGGCGGCGCGGCTTGTTCCTGTCGGCGAGGACGGCTAATCGATCGAAACGAGAGCGGGAATGGTCATGAAAAGCGCGAGCGCACAGACAGCGATGAGCTTCAGCACCCATAGAGCGCGACTTGATCCGGGTTTGCAGGTTCGATTGCAGGATTGAAAATTCACTCACTTGATTCCTCCGATACGAAATTACTTTGTACTGCAAAGTTAAATGGCAAAAAGTCTGGGTCATCACGATACCGATGCGAGGCTGGTTGCGCGGGCCGGCTCCGGCACAGCGCCAAAGCGGCGCTCTCGATGGCAGAATTCGGCGATTGCGATCTCGAGGTCCGCTTCGTTGAAGTCCGGCCACATGCGGTCGGTAAAAAAAAGCTCGGCGTAGGCGCATTCCCAAAGCAGAAAGTCAGAGAGACGTTTTTCGCCGCCGGTACGAATCAGCAAGTCGACCTCACCGCAATCGGCGGTGAGCGCTTGCGCAAGCATGGGGCCCAGCAACAGGTGCGAAGAGGAGCGGCCCGTGCCGAGTGCGCTGGCCGCACTTGATGCGGCGCGCGCAATCGCATCGCGGGACGAGTAATCGATAGCGACGCGCAGATGGAGACCGCGCCCGGCAGCGGTTGTGCGCTCCGCCTTTTCAATTTCGCGGAGTGCGGCCTCGGGCAGCCGATCACGCCGTCCGATGACTTCGAGCCGCGAACCGCGTTGCTGGAGCCGCGAAGCCTCAAGGCGCAGAAATGCGCGCAACAGCCAGAAGATGCCGGCGACTTCCGATGCAGGCCGGCGCCAGTTGTCAGAAGAAAATGCGTAGAGAGTAAGGCAGCGCAGGCCCAGGTCCGATGCCCGCTCGACCACGCGGCGGACGGCTGCGACTCCGGCACGGTGGCCCGCCAGTCGCGGCCACCCATGCCGTGACGCCCAGCGGCCATTGCCGTCCATGATGATTGCGATATGATTTGGCTGGCCCGGCTTACTTTGCATTGTAAAGTTACTCCGTAATACGCTAGCTTGCATTGAAAAATAGATTTAGAAAGAATCAGGCGCGCGATGGCGAGAGGCTATGCAGCAAGCCGGGTACAGGTTCGTTTTTTCCGCTTTCGGCCGCATCGCGGACCACCTGCTCGAGTGTCGAGAGATATTCGAGATAGCGCTTTCGTCCCGACGAAGTGATGCGGCAGACGGTGAGCGGCCGATTGCGGTCGAGGCCCTTGGTGATCCCGACCATCTTCGCTTTCTCGAGCACCTGCAAGTGGCGGCTCAGGTTGCCGTCGGTGAGAGAGCAGAGTTGCTTCAGGTCGCCGAAGGCAACCCCTTTCGGATGCGTTAAGAGGGAGGTGAGCACGCTCAGGCGGGCGCGCTCGTGAATCACTCGATCGAGGCCTTCGTATGCAAAACGGCCTTCGCCGCCTCGCGTCAGCTTGCCACGGGTGTTAGTCTTCATCGCCCGCCTCCGGTGAATGGAAAAGCTGGACTGAAGCGACCAGCAACTGGCCAATGCCGAAGGGTATGCCCATCATCCAGGGTGATAAGGCCCGGTTTCCGGCGAGCGAAATGGCAACCAGGCCTGTGAGCAAGTACCAGGCGCCGGCGGCGACCATCGGACGGGGCAGAAAACGGCACGAAGAAAAAACGCCCAGGCTGAAAATGATCTGCCACATCCCGGGCAGCATCCACTGGGATGCCGGAACGAAACGAAGGAGCGCAAATGTCAAGAGCGCGCCTGCGCCGGCCGACGGCAAAAACTGCTCAACCGCCATGCGGATCATTTCATCGGCGAGTCCGGAGTGCATGCGACGAGTGCGGGCGAACATCTCAGTGCCGATCAACGCCGCCGAGACGAGGGCGGTCGAGATCCAGATGGCAAGATAAACTCCGATGCGATTGGCGGGGTCAGGAAGCCACATGGCCTGGGCTCCGGCGGCAAGCATGGCAGAGAAGCCGGTCGCCGCCAGAGTTGCCGGGCCATAGCCGCGGAACTCAGTGCTGTGGGCCATCTGCCTGCGGATGCTGCTGATGTCCCCGATGGCTTTATGCAGGTCGGTCATTGGGATTCACTTTACATTGCAAAGTAATCCAAATGCCGGAGCTTGTCAAGATGACGAAATCGCGGTGGTTTCAGAACGCAGAGTCCCATCGCCGGTTGAGCGGCTTTGTGGAGCGTCGATCACCTGCGGTTGTAGAAGGGCAGGACGATCATTACGGCGAATGCTATGGCGGCGAGGAGGGCGAGCGCGATGAGGCTGTAAAGGAGAGCGAGGCTTGGGCCCTGGGAGCGATCGGCCTCGGGAGAGTCCCCGGAGGGTGGGGAATTTCGCCGGTTGTCGATTTCAGGATTACTCATATTTGAGCGACTCGACGGGGTCCATCTGCGCGGCGCGGGTGGCAGGAGCCGTACCGAAGATGACGCCTACGCCTACGGCCGCGGCAAGGGCGATGAGCACCGACCAAGGCGAGATGGGCAAATGGTAGTCGGTGAAGAAGCGGATGGAAAGCGGGACGGCCATGCCGACAAGCGTGCCCACGATTCCGCCGGTGAGCGAGATGATGACGGCTTCGGCGAGAAACTGCAGCTTGATTTCGCGGTAGGTTGCACCGAGGGCCTTGCGAATGCCGATTTCGCGGATGCGTGAACGAACATTGGCGAGCATGATGTTCATGATGCCCACGCCTCCCACGGCAAGGGTGACGCAAGCGACCAGCACGAGCACCATGGTGAGCGCATCGGCGCTCTTTGCGGCCACGTCGAGCAACTCCTTGAGGGTTTGCGCTTTGTAGACTGAGTTGGTGCGGTGACGCGACTGGATGATGCGCAGAATTTCTTTAGCGCCGTCGGGTACTTCATCCATGGTGCGCATAGAGAAGTAGATCTGATTGACGCGCTCGGTTCCGGTAAAGTAGCGGACGACCGAATAAGGAATGAGGATGGTCTGGTCGGCGATTTCCGACTGTCCGAAGTCGTTGACGCTCATTTTGAACACGCCGATGACGGTGAAGGGGATGCCGCTGATGTCGAAGGTGCGGCCGATGGAGTCGTCGGCGCCGCCGTAGCGTTCCTTGGCGAACAGTTCGCTGACGACCGCGCATTTCTGGTGTGTTTGTTCGTCTGTATCGTCGAAGAAGCGGCCGGCGGTGACGATGAGGTTGTGGATGTTCACGTAGGCCGGGCTGACGCCGAGGACGAGCGTATCCTTTACGACGCCGCCACCGAAGCTGATGCGGTCGTGCATGTCCATAACGGGCGAGGAGTACATTACGGTGGGCAACTGGGCGTCGACAGCTTTTTCGTCCTCGCGCGTAAGGTAGTCGGTATAGCGCACGCGCTCGGCAGCCGTGGCGCCGCCGCCGGCATACTCGACCTCAACGGAGTTGGTGCCGAATTTCTGGATCAGATCGAGGACGTATTGCCTGCCGGTCATGCCGATGGTGACCACCAGAATGACCGAAGCGGTGCCGATGACCATGCCGAGAGCCGTGAGCGCAAAGCGCATTTTGGCAGTTCGAAAGCTGTCCATGGCCAGCTTGAGAATCTCGCTCAGCAGCATAGTGCGGCGGGCGCTGAGCAGCGTCTCTTCGAAGGTCGAGTGGCGGGCTTGGTCGACTGGATTCATTGCTTCCCTATGGAGAAGATGCACAACGGCGGCTTGCGGCTTCCGGAATCGCCGGATGGAGGGGTGGAAAGTTCCCGCACAGCTTCCTGCTGATAGCTTACGCGCCTACCCGCATGGTCCGAAACCATGCGGGCCGGTGCACGGCAGTATGATAGCGGGAGTCTTCCCCTATTGAGTGTATGCGCCGGTACCGCGGGCCTGGATGCGGCACGGCCGAAGATCGCAGTTGATGGGGGAACGATGCGCGCTCTCGTTTATACCGGCCCGCGACAAGTTGAGATGCAGGATTGGCCGCGCATGCATTTGGCCGCAGGGGAGATTGAGATTGCCGTGACCGCGGCGGGGATTTGCGGCGCGGACATTTCGGGATTTCAGGGGCGCAGCCGGCGGCGCGCTCCGCCGCTCGTTCTGGGACACGAGCTGGTGGGCCGCACCGCCGATGGGCGCCGCGTGGTGGCGGACCCGCTTACGAGTTGCGGAAACTGCGCGGAGTGCGTGGGCGGCGCGGGGAATTTGTGTTCCGGCTTGCGACTGTTGGGGATGGACCGGGTGGCCGGCTGCTTTGCCGATTTTGTCGCGGTGATGGAGTCCCACGTGCACGAGATTCCCAACGATCTCACAGACACGCGGGCGGTATTTGCCGAGCCATTCGCGAACATCGTTCATCTGTTCCGGATGGCAGCGCCGCAGCCGTCATTCCGCATGGGCATAGTGGGCGCGGGCACGACGGGTTCGCTGGCGCTGAAGATGGCGCTACACCTGGGAGCGCGCGAAGTACTGGTGGAGGATGTGGAGCAAGTGCGACTTGCGGCGGCAAGAAAGATGGGCGCCACGTTGGCGGCACACTTCGAGTCTGAGCGTGGGGAAGTGCGCAGCTTTGCCGGACACGGCCTGGACCTTGTGCTCGATGCTTGCGGGACGAAAGAGGCACGCCAGGAGGCATTCGATATTTGCAGGCCGGGAGGAACGGTAGTGCTGCTGGGCATGGCAAAGGAACGAAGTGAACTCGACTTTGGGGCGAGCATCCGCAAGGAGCACCGTGTGCTGATGTCGTTCGGCTACACGCCGGCGGACTTCAGGCAGTCTGTCGATATTCTTAGTGCGGGTGAGATCGATCTAACGCGATGGACCGCGGAGATGCCGCTTGAAGACGGACAAGTGGCCTTCGAGCGGATGACCGGCTCCAGGGGCGATACGCTCAAGATGATGTTGCGCGTGCGCTAACGCTCATGCGGCCCGCTACGGCTGAGGAGGCTTGACCCCTTCCGCGAGGATTATTGAACGCTCTTCGACTTGCCCGTCGAGCACTTAAGATAATCCTTGCGTGTCCACGAGGTAACCAGCACCGGATCGCCTTGCATACAGGACGTCGCGCCCGAATACGGTGTGCCGGTAAACTCGATGCCGGTTCCGATTTCCGGCCCCGCTCCCTTGATCAGCAGGTTATAGAACCTGCCGCTTTCGACGTCTTTGAGCACGATGCAGCGACCCTCGGCAGCGGCTTGCACGCAGCCCCTTGCATGCACCTGTTTTGCATCGGGCCTGGGAGCGGCGGCTGCCATTACCGCTGCCCCGGCAAGGGTCATTGACGCCACAGCGATTATGAGACCTTTCACGCTCACTCTCCTTTGCTTCTTGAAAAATACTTTAACGCTATTCGGTCGGCGGGTGAAGGGGAGAATAACCCGCGATGGCTACTCGAGTCCAGTGAGATTCGGCGGCTAAAGTTCAGGGCGTATCAAATTGAGGGCTTTCCACAGTGCGGCGAAGGTCTCGATAGACAAGGATTCGGCGCGGGCCTGGGGGTCGACCAGCGCCTGCGCCATGGCACCGGCCGCGGCTGCTGGCGCGAATCCGGCGGTACGAAGGTTGTTGGCAAGCGTCTTGCGTTTCTGCGCAAAAACCTGGCGCACGAAGCGAAGGAAGCTGGCTTCTTCGACTCCCAACTCGGTAAAGCGCGGGACAAATCGCCAGCGGAAGACTGTGGAGTGAACGTCGGGCGGCGGCGAGAATGCGTCCGGCGGAAGCGTGAATAACCGCTCGGCAGTTCCATACATCTGGACTGTGACGGAGAGGAGGCCGTAGTCGCGCGAGCCTGGCTGGGCAACGATGCGATCGGCCACTTCGCGTTGAACCATGAGCACGGCTAGATGGAGCGAGGCGTGGCTGGCGGCCAGCTTGAGGAGAATCTGCGAGGTGATGTAGTAGGGCAGGTTGCCCACAACGCGCAGACGTTCGCCGGCGGCTGAGGCGGCGTGAGCGAAATCGAAGTCGAGCACATCCTGCGAGACGACTGTGACTCGCCCATTGCCATTGAGTGGGAACTGCATGCGCAGTTGGGCGGCGAGATCCGTGTCGAGTTCGACAGCGATGACATGGGCTGACCTGGCGGCCAGTGCGCCGGTGATGACGCCGCAGCCGGGGCCAATCTCGACAACTGTGCGGCCTGAAAGATCGCCGAGCGCGGCCACGATCCGCTCGACTGCCTGGATGTCGTCGAGGAAGTTCTGCCCGAGCTTTGGCTTGGCAGGCATGTGCTCTCATGATAGTAGTTGAATGGGGAAGGCCGAAGCGGGGTCTCGACAAAAGCATCGCAATTCGCCCCGGAGCGGGCACTGGTCGGGAAGGCCGGAGATTCATACCTGTCTGAACGAGGGCGCGAAAAAGATGGGCGCAGGAGGGTGGGTTGTGCCGGCACAAGGATTTTGCTACTATATGTGAACGCATGGTTCGCGCCCGTCAAATTCGCGTTTCTCAGGACCATTCCTGTTGTCGCCTGTCGAACATCTTCGACGGGTGTCCCCGCTAGTCTCTGATCCCCTAAGCACAACCGATTCAGAAGACGCCCGTAGCTGAAACGCCGGGTTTCGTCTTCCCCTCGCACCGGCCTTCAGCCTCCACTCAGGAAGCAAAAGAGGTCAATCGATGCCGGTAGCCGAAACGGAAACTCGCACAGATTCACTGCACGTCACACGGCAAGCCACCGAAGGGGCGCGGCCACGGCTGAGTCACCTGCGCTTGCTTGAAGCAGAGAGCATTCATATATTGCGCGAGGTGGCCTCGGAGTTCGAGCGGCCGGTGATGCTCTACTCGATCGGCAAGGACTCGTCGGTGATGCTGCGTTTGGCGCAGAAGGCGTTTTATCCGGCGCCGATTCCGTTTCCGCTGCTGCATATCGATACCGGATTCAAGTTTGCGGAGATGCTCACGTTTCGCGATGAGATGGCGAAGTCGATGGGCGCGGAGCTGCTGGTGTGGCGCAATGAGCCGGCGATTGCCGCGGGGACGAATCCGATTGCGCTGGACACGAAGCGCTGCTGCGGACTGCTGAAGACGCAGGCTCTTCTGGATGCCTTGCGGCACTACAACTTTGACGCGGCCTTTGGCGGTGCACGGCGGGACGAGGAGAAGTCGCGCGCCAAAGAGCGGATTTACTCATTCCGCGACGGAGCGGGGCAGTGGGATCCGAAGAACCAGCGGCCCGAGCTGTGGAACCTTTACAACGCGCGGATCCATCCGGGCGAAAGCATTCGCGTCTTTCCGCTTTCCAACTGGACCGAGATGGATGTTTGGCAGTACATCCACGAGGAGAAGATTCCCGTAGTCGACCTCTACTTTGCGAAGGAGCGGCCGATGTACGTGCGCGGCGACGCGCTTCTGCCGATTGAGCAGGCGTTCGTGGCGCGTCTTGGCGAGAAGCCCCAGATGGTGAGGTCGCGGTTGCGGTCGCTGGGGTGCAGCCCGTGCACTGGCGCGATACGCTCCGATGCGGAGACGATTCCGGCGATTATCGCGGAGCTGATTTCGTTCCGGTCTTCCGAACGCGCGAACCGAGTGATCGATCACGACCAGGAAGGGTCAATGGAGATCAAGAAGCGGGAGGGGTATTTCTAAGAACAGGGAGCAGGGATTAGGGAACAGGGAACAGGGAACAGAAGGCTGGAGGCGGGTTGGAGATTGCGGCGGAGTTAGAGAACCAGAAATTCGATATCGGTGAATTCCTTGCGCAGGAGCGGGAGAAGGATTTGCTGCGCTTTTCAACGGCGGGCAGCGTGGACGATGGAAAGTCGACGCTGATCGGGCGGCTTCTTTACGACACGCAGTCGGTGTACGAAGACCAGGTGCGGTCGATTGAAGGGAAGGGCACGACGGCGCCGGGACAGATTGACTTCGCGCTGTTGACGGACGGCTTGAGGGCCGAACGTGAGCAGGGCATCACCATCGATGTTGCTTACCGCTATTTTTCCACGGCGCGACGCAAGTTCATCATCGCGGATACACCGGGGCACGAGCAGTACACGCGCAACATGGCTACCGGCGCGTCAACGGCCGATGCGGCGGTGGTGCTGATCGATGCGAGCAAGGGTGTGCTTATCCAGTCGCGGCGCCATGCATACATCGCGTCGCTGCTGCGGGTGCGGCATGTGCTGGTGGCGGTGAACAAGATGGATCTGATTGGGTACGATGAGGCGGCGTTTCGTGCGATTGAAGCGGATTTCAGCGCGGTGCTCGATCAGATTGCGGCAGATACCGGCAACTCCGTAGAGCGAGTCTTTGTTCCAGTGAGCGCGCTGAAGGGCGACAACATTGTGCATCGGTCGCAAGCGATGGATTGGTACACAGGGCCGTCACTGCTGGAGTTGCTTGAGTCGCTGCCTTCATCGGTAGACACGCGCACGTTGCCGTTTCGCTTTCCTGTGCAGCGCGTTTTGCGGCCCGATCATACGTTTCGCGGATTTGCCGGACAGATTGCCTCGGGAACGATTCGTCCCGGCGATGCGATTACGGTGTTGCCTACGGGCGGAAGCGCGCAGGTGGAGCGCATTGTTACCTGGGATGGAGAGTTGGCAGAGGCTGTTGCGCCGCTTTCCGTCACGCTGGTGCTCGATCGCGAAGTAGATATCAGCCGCGGCGACCTGATTGTTTCTGCGCAGGCTCCGGCGACGGTTGCGAAGAACGTGAGGGCGGCACTGGTGTGGATGGATCAGCGTCCGCTGGAACTGCACCGCCGCTACCTGCTGAAGCACACCAGCCAGACGGTGCCGGTGTTTCTGACAGCGATCGATCACCGGATCGATTTAGGCGCGCTGAAGCGCGAGCCCGCGCGGACACTGCAGATGAACGACATTGGCGCGGTGACGCTGAATCTGCTGCGGCCGATTGCGCTTGACCTCTATGGCGAGAATCGCAGCACCGGCGCTTTCATCCTGGTTGACGCCGAAACCAATGGCACAGTAGCTGCGGGCATGGTTACCAGCGGCGGAAAGCCAAAGGCGCCGGGCGCGCCTTTGCTGGTGGATGCATGGGGACCGTTGACGGCCGGTGAAAAAGAGGCGCGCTGGGGACACCGCGGCGGGGTTCTGGAGCTGAAGGGGCCGAAAGGATTGGTGGACGCGATCGAGCGCTCGTTGTTTGCGGCCGGCGCGGTTCCGATTCGCATTGAAGCCGACGACGATGCGTTTGTGCTTCATCCGAGCCTGCTGGAGATTGTGACGACACTGCAGGTGCAGGCAGGGTTGCTGGCGCTGGTAGTTGAAATAGACGAAGGCGAAACGCTGATTGCGAGCGTTGAGGGGCGCGAGGTGATTGTGAATGCGAGCGATACGCGCGATGCGAACGATACGGACGACGCGAGCAATGCGCGACGCGCGAGCCATGCGGTCGCGGCGGTTCACCAGTTGTTGCGCGACACAGGAGTTTTCATCTCTTCGGAAATGGCGGGGTTGTGATGAGTACAGTCGAGATCAATGCTGAAGTGAATGTGAAGCTGGATGCGTGTGCGCGCAGTGCTTGCGCGGGAGATCACGGGCAAGGGAGACGTCTGCCTGACATGCAGCTTTCAGGCCGAGGACGTGCTGCTGACAAAGCTCGCAATTGCGCTCGATCCGCGGATACCGATTCTGTTTCTCGATACCGGTTATCACTTCAAGGAGACATATGAGTATCGGGACCGCATTGCGAGCGAGTGGGGATTGAACCTGATCAATCTGCTGCCGGAGAAGACAGTGGCCGAGCAGGAGGCGGAGTTCGGGCTGCTCTACCAGACTGCGCCGGACCGGTGCTGCGGGCTGCGCAAGGTTGAGCCGCTGTTCAAGGCCGTGGCGAATTATCGCGTGTGGATTACGGGATTGCGACGGGAACAGGCGAAGAGCCGGGCGGCGCTTGAAGAGTCGGCGATGTTCGCGCTGCCGGGAGGCAGGCAGGTGCTGAAGCTGGCGCCGCTGGCCGCGTGGACGACGCGCGATGTGTGGTACGCGTGCGAGGGTCTCTCGATTCCGCTGCTGCCGCTTTACGAGCAAGGATATTCGTCGATCGGGTGCGAGCCGTGCACGAGTCTACCTCTCGATCCCAACGATCCGCGCTCGGGACGCTGGGCGGGGCGGAAGGTTGAGTGCGGGATTCACATTCAGGCGGCACAGTAGGGCAAAGGCGAAGGGACTGAGGGAACAGGATGCAGTACATTATAGGGTTCATCATCGCACTGTTCATCGCGCTCACTGGAGTGGGCGCGGGCACTATCACGGTGCCGATTCTGGTGCTGTTTCTCGGGGTACCTGCGCCGATCGCGGTGGGAATCGGGCTGACATTTTCCGCAGCGGTGAAATTGATTCTGGTGCCGGCGCAGATTGCTCGCCGCAACGTGGCGTGGCGGACGCTCGGCTTCATGCTGCTGGGTGGAACGCCGGGAGTTCTGGTCGGATCGCTGCTGCTGAAGCAACTGGTTACGGCGGGATCGCAGAATCTGCTCAATGCAATTCTTGGGGCAATCCTAGTGAGCACGGCGAGCTGGCAACTGGCGTATTCTTTTCGTCCGATGAAGGCGAATCGAGATGCGCGCGATCGCAGTTCGCTGCTCTCGTGGCTGATGTTTCCGGTGGGCGCGGAGGTTGGCTTTTCGTCGGCCGGAGCGGGAGCGCTCGGGAGTGCGGCGCTGCTCAGCCTGACACCACTGGCGCCAGCTCAGATTGTCGGCACCGATATCGTGTTCGGTTTCGCGGTGTCGCTTATCGGAAGCTGCGCGCATTGGTTTTCGCATGCAGGCAATCCGCAGTTGCTGATGGAGTTGATTGCGGGCGGCATCTTTGGGGCGGTTGCGGGAACGCTGCTGAGCACGCGGATTCCGCGCAGGCCGCTGCGATTCGCGCTCTGGGTGTGGCTGTTGATTCTTGGCGGGCAGTTTATCTTCAACAGCTACGCGGTGTGGGCCGCCGCACGCTAGAAAACCGGAGTGAGGGTATATTGATGGTTCGTGCTCATGTACGGCGCGTATTCGCAAAAGACTGGTTTGCAGCGACGGCCATTCTGATCTTTCTTTCTCTGAGTGCCGCGGCGCTGCGGGCACAGGACGACATCACAACGCAAAATGGATCGAGCGCGCTCGACGGCGGGTGGATTACAGGCCCCGCATCGAATCCACTGAGTTTCCTGAATGGTCCAGCCAATCGCACGTACGGATCGAGCCAGCCTTACGATTTTCCCGATTTTCGCCCGGCGGGAGACTTGGACATTCGGCTACCGCGGAGGCTGAACTTCGAGGCGGAGGACCGATTCCGCTTTGAGGGTTACCAGAACGGGAGCTTCAAGCAGAAGAATGATGATTCCTACTTCCTCAACCGGTTCCGCTTCCAGGCAGACCTCCAGTTGACCGCGAGGATGAGTGTGATCATGCAGGTGCAAGATTCGCGGCCATTCCTTGAGAACCCGCCGATCGGACCGCCCAACGAGAACCGCTGGGACCTGAAGCTCGCCTATGCAGAATTCGGCGATCCCGAGAAGCATTGGATCAGCGTGCGTGTTGGGCGCCAGGTGATCAACTACAACAACACCCTGATGGCCAACTCGGAGTGGCGCAATCAGGCGCGTTCGTATGACGGCGCCGTCGCAAACCTGCAGCACGACCGGTATCATCTGGGAATCTTCGCGGCCTCGGTCGTGGCGCCGCTGGCCTCGGGTATCAGTCACCATCACGAAGGGAACAATATTTATGGACTCTACGGCAGGATCGACAGCGTAATTCCGAAATCGACCATGGAACCATTTGTCCTGTGGAGAGTACAGCCCAGGGTACCGATTGAGGTGACGCTTTCAGGCAAGGCCGGCAAGCAGGACATGTGGGCGTACGGACTGCGGCTGAAGGGCGCGGTTCACACTTCTCTTGATTATTCCGTTGAGGCCGTGCGAGAAGCGGGAAGCGTCGGCACCGAACCGATTCGGGCATGGGCAATGACGGGCGGAGCGGCCTATGAGTTTCACACCGTGCCTGCGCGGCCGCGCGCATTTGCACAATACGATTTCGCGTCCGGGAACACCAATCCGGGCGATGGCGTGCACCGTACCTTCGATACCATCTATCCGACCGCCCACGACCGTTTTGGAATCGTCGATCAGTTTGGGTGGCAGAACATCCGGTCGTGGAGAGCCGGCACGACCGTCGTCCCACATGGCCGCTGGACTGTGACAGTGCAATATCTGGACTTTCGCGTGGCATCGGCGGATGATGCCGCTTACAACAGCTCAGGCAGCGCGATTGTTTTCAATTCTTCGCCAGCGCAGTCCGGCACGCATCTGGGAGTGGAAGGCGATGCGTATTCCTGGTACGAGGTCAATCGCCATCTCAATATCGGCGCCGGGTATGGCAGGTTCAATGCGGGGCCGTTCCTGTCACAACTCACCACGAGCCACACATATTCCAGTCCGTATTTCGCCATCAACTTCAAGGATCACGGGCGGTCGAAGGGCGAATAGGTTCAGTTGCCAGCTCAATTCGTGGCCGAACCATAGTCATTCAGCCGCAGGGTACAATGACTTGGAAGGGCGCTTCCCGCGATGGCAAATTTCCAGATCATGACGAAGCCGATGGGGCCGATCTGCAACCTGGACTGCACTTATTGCTATTACCTGGAAAAAGAAAATCTGTACGGCGATAAAAAAAACTTCCAGATGACGGATCAGGTGCTGGAATCCTACATCCGGCAATATATTGATTCGCAGTCTTCGTCGACGGTTTCGTTCGCGTGGCAGGGGGGCGAGCCAACGCTGCTGGGAGTGCCGTTCTTTGAGCGCGTGATTCAACTGCAGGCAAAGTACTGCGGCGGCAAGCGGATCGAGAACGCGTTCCAGACCAACGGCACGCTGCTTGACGATGCGTGGGGCGAGTTTCTTCATCGCAACAGTTTTCTGATCGGCATTTCGATCGACGGCCCGGCGGAGATTCACGATGCCTATCGCGTGGACAAGGGCGGGCAGCCAACACACGCCAAGGTGTTGCGCGGGCTTGAAGCGCTTAAGCGGCATAAGGTCGAGTTCAATACGCTGACGGTGGTGAACCGGAAGACGTCTTACAAGCCGCTGGAAATTTATCGATTTCTGAAGTCAATCGGCAGCCGGTACATGCAGTTCATCCCGATTGTGGAAGAGATTGCAGCGGAGCCGGACGCGAGCGGCCTGCGCCTGCTGAAGCCCTACGCGCCGACGCAGACATGTGTCTCCGAGTGGTCGGTTGAGCCGCTGCAGTATGGAGTTTTTCTGCGGACGATTTTCGACGAGTGGGTACGTGCGGACGTGGGGCGAATTTTTGTGAATCTGTTCGACGTGGCGCTGGAGTCGTGGATGGGGATGGAGCAGAGCCTGTGTGTATTTGCGAAGACGTGCGGCTCGGCGCTGGTGATGGAGCACAACGGCGACCTCTACTCCTGCGACCACTTCGTGTATCCGGATAACAAGCTGGGCAACATTCTGGAGCGGCCGTTGGCGGGATTGGCGGGGCTGCCGAAGCAGGTGACGTTCGGCAAAGCGAAGGAGGCGGCGCTGCCCAAGTATTGCATTGAATGCGATGTGCGGTTTGCGTGCAATGGGGAGTGTCCCAAGCATCGATTTCTCAAAACTCCGGAAGGAGAGGATGGATTGAATTATCTTTGCGCGGGATACAAGCATTTCTTCCATCACATCGATCCCTACATGCAATTCATGGCGAATGAATTAAGGCATGAGCGGGCACCGGCGAATGTTATGGCGTGGGTGCGGAATCGGACTGTTTGAACTCCCAGGTCCCAAAAGCGGGATCTCCACCCCACGAACAAATATCCGTTCGCGGGGACCCCGGACCTGGGGCACCCGCATGAATTCAATAAGATTTTGGAATCAGAGCGGCCGCAGGTTGCCGTTCTCGTCGAAGCGCATGGGCTGGGCGGTGCCGGCTGTGGCGATTCCAGGGCGGCCTTCGAGCGCTTCCACACAGGACTCGGATACGAGCAGGCGTTCGAGGCACAGGGTGTTGGCGATGCGCACGACGCGCAGTGTCTGTGGATCAGGGACGGGGAGGGTTGCGAGCGCCGCTTCGATCGCCTCGCGATCGGAATCGAAGTGAATGGGGATTTTAGACGATAACAATTTGATGGATGTGAGGGCGTTCAGATAGGTGTAGCGCAGATCGAGAGCCTTCACGGCGCGGGTGGTGGTGAAGTCGGCCATGCCGATGCCAATTCCATTGCCATTTGTCGCGACGCTGAGATCGCGCACAAGGATGCGAAACACATTTGGCGTTGAAGCGCCTTTGGCCTGGAGCGAGTCAGAGTATCCGGAGCCGTCGCGGCCGGTTACATTGGGATCCATGCCGGCGCCGCTGATTTCTTTTCCAATTTCGTCGACAATCAGCAGGTCGATTTCGTCGAGAGGCAGGCGAGGCATAAGTTCGCGCGCTCTTTCAAGCAGCCGTTCCTCACCGCCGACAATTTCGTCCGGCCGCAGCAGCTCCACTTCTGCGGTTTGATGGCGTTGATCTTCGACGATGGCGACACCGCAGAGGACGGGAACCGAAGCAAGGATGAGCCTTGAAAACTCGCGGACGACAATCTCGTGTCCCAGGTGGACGACGGCGCGATGGGCGCTGTTGGCCCCGGCCTGCTTGCCGAATCCGATGGTGAGCATCTTGAGGATGCCGCTGCCGAGAGGGCCGCGAAAATCGGTGTGAGGTTTGACGCGGTTGATCGCGACAACAGCGTCCGCCGCGAGCGCGGGAATGCTGAACAAGACCTCCTGCCCATTGAGGACCGTGCCGATGCTGCGCACTTCCATGCTTGCTTCAATGGGGACGCCAATGGTTTCCGGGGTGATTCCAAACTCTTCCAGGACTCTAACCTGGCCTTCCGGTGTGCCGCCGCCATGGCTACCCATGGCAGGCACGATGAAGGGGCGCGCGCCGGCGGACTTCAAAACTTCGACCGTGGCTTTGACAATCGCATGGAGGTTCGAGATGCCGCGGCTGCCAACGCCTATGGCAACCGTCATTCCCGGTCTGATCTTCTTGCCGATGCCGGCCTGGGCAAATTGCCCGGCGAGGTGACTGGCAAAGTCCAGTTGGCGCGAGGGCGGATAGATCTGCCTCACTTCGATCATTTTGGGAATCGAGTTTTTCATATTCCTCGCCGGGCGCGCCCCAACCCTTCTGCTACGGGAAGGCCGGCTTTCGCCTGGATGAGTGTGGAGCAGCCAACTGCCCGGCCAGCATCTGGGTACGGACAGCCGCCTGGATTGCCACGTTCGGGTCCGGTGAACAGGCCCTGGCCGTTATTATATTTGGTAAAGCAGTATTTTCAGGGAATCTGCCGTTCGATCCTCCTCGCGACCCAAATCAGGCGCCTGGCGGGGGGGGAGATGCGGCGCGCGATCTGAAGCCTCCCGTTGAAACCATCTAGTCCTTGCTGCAACTGTCCCAATGTGTTCCGTATTCAGCCCATGGTTGCATGGGATTTGTGAATTTCGTTGTATCATCCAAAAAAGCCTCCTCTATAACCCTCCTTACCAAATGCCCGGAGCGAACGACATGGAATTGTTGACATCGGCAATACCGACGACGAACAAGCACCTGATCCGCTGGGTGGAGAAGATGGCAGAGCTATGCCGGCCCGAGCGGGTCTACTGGGTTGATGGTTCGCAGGCCGAATACGAAGAGCTCTGCGACGACCTGGTCGAGGCCGGTACCTTCATTCGGCTCAACCAGAAGCTTTGGCCGGGGTGTTTCTATGCCCGCTCGGCGCCGAACGACGTGGCGCGCGTTGAGGACCGCACGTTCATTTGCTCTCTTTCAAAAGATAACGCAGGCCCGACCAACAACTGGGAAGATCCGTACTCAATGCGGCGGAAGCTGAAGACGTTGTTTAGCGGCTGCATGCGCGGACGGACCATGTACGTGCTGCCGTTCAGCATGGGGCCGGTTGGATCGCCGATGTCGCAGATTGGCGTCGAGCTTACCGACTCGCCTTACGTGGTGGTGAACATGCGGATCATGGCGCGGATCGGGGCTCCGGTGTTCGCCGAGATCGACAAGGACGTGAAGCGCGTTGTTCCCTGCATGCACACCGTGGGCGCGCCGCTGGCGCCGGGCGAGAGGGATGTTTCGTGGCCGTGCAACGACGAAAAGTATATCGTCCACTTTCCTGAGACGCGCGAGATCTGGAGTTACGGCTCGGGCTATGGCGGCAACGCGCTGCTGGGGAAGAAATGCTTTGCGCTGCGCATCGCTTCGAACATAGCGCGCGACGAAGGCTGGATGGCCGAACACATGCTGATCCTGGGGGTCGAGTCGCCCACGGGCGAGAAGACCTACGTAGCCGCGGCGTTTCCCTCGGCATGCGGGAAGACCAATCTTGCCATGATGATTCCGCCGAAGGGCTTCGAGGGCTGGAAGGTGTTGACTGTGGGCGACGACATTGCGTGGATCAAGCCGGATGCGAACGGCCAGCTTCACGCCATCAATCCGGAGGCCGGCTTCTTTGGAGTGGCGCCGGGGACCAGCGACAAGACCAATCCGAACGCGATGAAGACGCTGGCCAGGAATACGATCTTCACGAATGTTGCACTGACGCTGGAAGGCGGTGTCTGGTGGGAGGGGATGACGGAAGAAGCTCCGGCGGAAGTGCTTGATTGGCGAGGAAACCGGTGGACGCCCGCGATTGGCGCGAAGAGCGGACAGCCCGCGGCACATCCCAACGGCCGCTTCACGGCACACGCGAGCCAGTGCCCGTCGATGGACGTGGACTGGGAGTCGCCGGAGGGAGTTCCGATCTCAGCGATCATTTTTGGCGGCCGCCGCGCAACGACAATGCCGCTGGTGTTTCAGGCATTCAACTGGTCGACGGGCGTCTACGCGGGCGCAACGATGGGCTCGGAGACGACGGCTGCATCGGCAGGCGAGACAGGGAAGGTTCGCCGCGATCCGATGGCGATGCTTCCATTCTGCGGCTATCACATGGGGGACTATCTCCGGCACTGGCTGAAGATGCAGCGGAGCCTCTCCGCGACGCCGCGGGTGTTTCACGTGAACTGGTTTCGGAAGGACGAGAACGGCAAGTTTCTGTGGCCGGGTTTTGCCGAAAACATGCGGGTGCTGAAATGGATTGTCGATCGCGTTCACGGCCGCGCGCTTGCCAGGGAGACGCCCATTGGCTGGACGCCATATTTTGAGGACGTGAACTGGGATGGGCTGGACTTTTCGCGTGAAACGTTCGAGAAGCTGCAAGAGGTGGACCGTGCGGCATGGCGCAAGGAATTGATGGGGCACGAGGAGCTTTTTCTGGCACTGCACGACCACCTGCCGCCGGAGATGATTTACGAGCGCGAACTGCTGATTTGCAGGCTATAGGTCAGTTCAGGATTAACGGGCGAGATGGGGTTCGTCGTATCCCACCCATGCGACGAAAAGAAGTCGCATGGATGGGGCACCCGGCTATAGGTCAGTTCAGGATTAACGGGCGAGACGGGATTCGTCGTATCCCACCCATGCGACGAAAAGAAGTCGCATGGATGGGGCACCCGGCTATAGGTCAGTTCAGGATTAACGGGCGAGACGGGATTCGTCGTATCCCACCCATGCGACGAAAAGAAGTCGCATGGATGGGGCACCCGGCGCGAACTGCTGATTTGCAGGCTATAGGTTGCCGGTGACGGGGAATAGTAGTTGACACCAGACAGCCTCCTGGAGGATCGAGTAGGTCAGAATCTCGGCCGCTATCCCGACCTCTGCTGAATTTCCGGAGTTTGTTTCCTTGCGGACCAACCTGCACAGGCACCGGATCCGGCAACTCCTTGAGCGCGTAATCTCGGAAGGTATATCGACCAGACAATTAAAATCGCGGTCGATCATCGCGCTGTCCTCGATGGATAGATAGAAGTACACTCCCTGAGTGCTGAGGTCCCGGGAACGGGCAGGAATCTCCCGGTCTCCTACGATAACGGTGAGAGGGGCACGAAGCCCAGAGCGTTGGTCTTTCCGCTGGTCGTTCGCCTCTTCAGAAACCTGCGTCATATGCATCGTTCCATTCAAAGTGGCGTCGCCTGCCGCCGATCCGCGGCGCGATGGCTTAATCCCAGGGAAAATTTTGGCGGCCTCCCAAGTTGTTGCGCGAGAGCCCTACCGACGGCTGCGAAAAGAACACTGCCTGTCTGACAGCCGAATCCCGGCGCAAATCCAATGTCAAACGGCTCTCATCAAGACTCTGGGGGATAATGAACTGCCTTGGATGCTAACAGGAATTGCCTGCATACCACGTTAGTAGTTTGATACTCCAAGCTGCTTGGCTACCCGCTCCAGCACAAAAGCAGACACAGATTCTCTCAGACGGGGACAGTTCCTGACATGTGCGAGATCAGCGGTTCTCCGCTTCGATGCAGGTTTCCGGCGCGGAAGGAGGACTGAAACCCCGATGAGTTACCTGTAGGCCTGCTCATCGGCCCAGGCCCCAATAATCGGGAGTTTGCAGCGCTTGCCATTCAACGCGCCGATGACGCACCAGAGCCATACGAGGAAGATGGCAGCCCAGATTATCAAGACCGGCCACCTTAATCCGAGGAAGAGATGGGGCCCAAGGAACGCAGTAATGGGCAGGATAAAACTCAGGATGTAGGTGAAGATGAATACAAGCGCGTTGAAAACGAGGGACTGCCAGGCGTGGAAGCGCACGTAGGGCCTCTTGTTGTAGCGCCTGATGGCCAGGAAAAAGATCGCCGGGATCGCGGTAAAGTAGGCCAGTGCACCAACCGAGTTGTCAGAGAGGCCGGTTTCTTTGGGAGTGGGCATGATCCCTTCCTTTCGGGGCCTGGAGGGGGTTATTGGTGCGAAAGGGGGGACTCGAACCCCCATGGGTTGCCCCGCCAGATCCTAAGTCTGGTGCGTCTGCCAATTCCGCCACTTTCGCAACTCGGGCATGGACGAGGTCCGGTTCTTGAAGGCTGTTTACGATCTGCTTTGCCATTTCCGAATCCGCCACTCCAAGTCTAGTGGCGATGGCATGCGGGGTGCAATGGCTCCCGGGCGGGCGAGTCAAACGCGGAGGATGCGGATGCCTAGCTGTTCGAATGAGGCTATGACCTCGTCTGGCGCGGAGGAACTAGTGATAAGCAGATGGATTTCGCTTGCCGGGCAGATGAATGCCGGGCTCACCTGGCCGAGCTTGCTGGGGTCGGCAACCACGATCACCTCTTTCGATTGCTTGATCATCTTGCGATACACCAGCGCCTCTTCGGTCTCCAGTGTCGTTGCGCCGCGATGGGCGTCAAGGCCGGTGACGCTGAGGAAGACTTTATCGAGATAGACGTCGTCGAGAAAGCTGAGCGCGGCGTTGCCGGTGAGCGAAAACGACCACGCCCAGGGCACGACGCCGCCAGTAAGGTAGGTACGGATGCCGGGCTGGTTGCAGAGTTCCATGCCGATGTTGATGGCGTTGGTGACGACCTTGATGTTTTCGCGGTGGCGAAGGCTGCGGCCGATGTGGGTGGTGGTGGTGCCGGCGGTGAGGCCTACGGTTTCGCCGGCTTGAACGAGTTCGGCTGCCGCGAGGCCGATGCGGCGCTTTTCCGCGGCGTGGCGCTGTTCGCGGGCCAGGAAAGAGCTGTCGTAGCGGAATGGCTCGTAGAGCAGCGGCTCGACCAGGGTTGCGCCGCCATGGGTGCGCTTGATGAGGCCGCGATTTTCAAGCCGGGCCAGATCGCGCCGGATGCTGGGCGCCGAGGAGCCGGCCTCGGCCAGAATCTCTTCGATGGTCGCGCTTCCGGTCCGCAGCAGGAACTTGATGATCAGCTCCGAACGGCGGTTAATCGAGTCTGCCATAGGGTGCGGATTCTTCCTTTCCCGCATGCAGGGACCGCGAGGGTCAGATCCAGTGATTCGGAGTTACGCAGGATCATTTCTCGGGATTTGTTCAAGAAAGTGATTGATCGAACGCGCTATGATCATATTCGAAGGCCAACTTGAGCGGCAAGGGGCTTCGAGTTGGGTCGGGTATTATGCAGAGTTTTGCGCATGAGATGTTACGGGAGATCTATGAGCAGCCTGCGGCGCTTGACCGGACGCTGGCGCTTTACCTGGCCGGGGAGGGACTGAAGCCGGAGGTTGCCACGATGCTGGCGGGCTGGCCGAACGCGGCTGGCGAGATTCTGATTGCCGCCAGCGGGTCGAGCCGGCACAGCGGGCTTTATGCGGAGATTCTGCTCGAGGACCTGTGCGGGCTGGCCGTGGATGTGGAGTACGCAAGCGAATACAGTTGCCGGGGCGGGCAGGACTTGCGACATCCGAGCGTGCTGGTGCTTTCGCAGTCGGGCGAGACGTCGGACACGCTGGCGGCGCTTGAAGAGGCGCGTCTGCGCGGGCAGAAGACGCTCGCCATTACCAACCACCCGACTTCGACTATGGCGCACGAGGCCGATTTCTCCATGCCGCTGGCCGCGGGCGTGGAGAAGGCGATTCCGGCCACCAAAAGTTTTACCTGCCAGTTGGCGGTGCTCTACCTGCTGGCGCTCTACGAGGGCGCGCGCCTGGGGCGCATGGATGCGGCGGCGCTGAGCGAGCACATTGGAGAAGTGCTGGCGGTGCCGGGAAAGATTGAGGCAGCGCTGGAAGGATGGCGCGCGCAGATGGCGGCGTTGGCGGGCAAGTACCAGCCGGCAGCGACGTTTCTTTACCTGGGCCGCGGAATTCACTACGCAATTGCGCGCGAGGGCGCGCTGAAGCTGAAGGAAGCCTCGTATGTTCACGCCGAGGGCTACCCGGTGGGCGAGTTGAAACATGGGCCCAACGCGCTGGTGAGCGACCGGGTGCCGCTGGTGGTGCTGGCGACGGTGGATCGCGGGCTGGAGGCTTCCGTAATGCGCTACGAGAAGACGCTGCAACTGCTCGGCGACATGAAGACGCAGGGAGCAAAGGTGATTGCGATTGCCAACGCAGACGATGACGAGATCGCGGGACTGGCGGGCGACGTGGTGCGCGTGGAGACGGCGTCAGAGTATTTGCTGCCGATTCTAGAGGTGGTACCGCTGCAGTTGTTTGCCTACTTCATGGCGCTGGAGCATGGAGTGGACGTGGACCGGCCGCGGAATTTGTCGAAGGCGGTGGTGGAGAAGGCGGGGTAGAGCCGAAGCCTCGTTTCTCGAGCGTCATTTCGGAGCGTCTGGCGTAGCCGGTGCGGGTGGCGTGGCGGGCGCGGATGTTGGGGCTGGTGCGGCGAGTGAGGGCAGCTTGCTGACCGCGGAGACGGGCAACTCTACAGCGCCCACCTTGTTCGACGTTTCGTCATGAATGCCGATGCGCAGGAAAGACTCGCCTTTCTCGGGGACGCTGACGTGCTCCGCAAAGTGGATGCCCGCCTTCAGCCTGTCGGCGTACTCGTCCGCGGGAAGGTCGAGATGGAGTTCGCCGCCGGCGGTATTCAGCAGAGTTCCGTCGGCATCGTAGACGAAGATCACAGCCTCAATCGCGCAATGGTGAATGGCGTCGGGAGTGGCCGCGCAGTCAAGATCGCGGGTATCGATGCCAAAGAGGACGGCATAGCGGCGGTAAGGGCCTGTGGTCTTCCCGATGGTTCTATTGCCGGGGGCTACATCGGGTTCGGGGAGAGCGGTAGCGGGCCGGATGTAGGCCGAAAAGATGATCTCGGTTGGATCAGGGCCGCCGCGCATCATCGCGGTCCGCATGGCGCTGTAGGAGGGCTGGCCATTGTTGGGGGCGGGCGCAGGTTCGCCGCGGAGCGAAGTTGCATTGGGATCGTCGGCAAAGTATCCGCGGCGATAGGCGAGATTGAGGCCCGGCCTCCCCACTTCAACATGAATCTTGCGGTAGCTGCCGTTCCATTTCTGGTCGGTGGGCGAGTAGGTGAGCGTGTAGTAGTGAGAGCCGGTTTCGACGGCCTTTTCAACCGCTTCCTTCAGGGCGTTGGTGTTGACGTAGGATTGGCCGCCGGTAGCTTCGGCCATGGCCTGCATGGTGCCGTGTTCATCGGAGGTTTGCTGAAAGAACTTTGCCTGGTCCTTGCCGAAGGAGCTTGGAGTCCGCGCATATCTTGCGCCGGAGTTTTGGGCATTCAACATTGGAGAGGTCATCAGGCCGCGGGCGTCGATGGGGTAAACGGCAACCTGGCTGCGGGAAAGAAGATCGGCCGTCTCGCGAAATTCGTCTTCGGACGAAGCGACGACCGCGAATGGATTCTGAAGATCGCCGTCGGGCAGGATATTGATGGGGAACGAGCCGGAGAACCAGATGAGATTCTTGCGGCCCGGCAAGCCGCTTAGATATCGGGCAAGCTGGTTAAGGGCGTCCAGGGTGTAGCGGGCGCGCATCTGGAGCAGGAAAGACTGTGTCTGGGCCTCGAACTGCTGCAGGTCGGCAACGAGTTGTGCGGCGTCGGGATTGTTTCCCATTGCGTCGGCAGCGTCCTGCGCCATGTCTATCATCGGATCGTCGGCACCGGGATTATCGCCGCTGACCTGGTCGGTCATGGCGACGGAACCTTTTGGCAAACCCTTCTTTCCTTCGAGCACTTCACGGAGCAGGTCCGGGTCAGAAGTGAAGCCCTGGAGCAGGAGAAGCCTGGTGGTGAGGCCGAAGATCGCCATGCGCGTGCCCGGCCGCGCCTCTTTCATGTATTTCAGCATCTGATTCCGGACATCGGCCTGAACGCTCATGGGGGTGTTGAGGGTATCGAGCAGCAGGATATTCAGGGCGCCGGTTGCGGGTGCATTGGTGTAGTTGGTGAATGTTCCTGGTGGAAGCTTGGGCCTGGCCGGCAATGGCGCCGCGGCTTCCCAGGGGTTGTGTTCTTCGAGAGTCTTGATGGTCTGCGGATGGCCGTTTTCAAGTAGGGTGAAATCGGCAGTGGCGAGATTGTGGACGGCGTTATGGCGGGCGTCGGTGACTACCACATCGACCACGACCAGGTTGGCATTGGCCTGGATCGTGGAGGCAGGCTGGGTTGCGGAAGACTGACCGGATGTGAACGCTGGTGCGAAGAGCAAAGCTGGAATGAGGCCGCTAAGAAATGCGCGTGTCACGGGACGGGCTCCTGATCGGACCCTCGATTATAGCGCCAGCGGATGCGGTGGAAGAGACCGGCCTCATGCGCAAAATAGATGGAATCCCAGGCCACATCCACGCGGTGGAGGAGATTCCGGATTCCAGCGTTAGATTCAGCGCTGCGCATCAGGAGGCTTGGTACGGAATTTATTGAACGGTGAGTTTCACCGTTGTCTGGTGCGATAAAGACCCGGAGGCCGCAGTGACGGTCAAGGTGAAGGAATCAGAATTCAGCTTGCCGTTCCCTCCGCATCCGCTCAATCCTGCCGCCAGAGTCGCGCTCACAATGGCCAGCACAACAAGCGTCTGCCATCGCCTGACAACCTTGCGCAAACGACCGGCAAAGGGCAACAGGATCAGGCCTAATGCCAATGGCAGCGAGCCGCCTTTGAAAGGACGGGCCGGTGCGTCGAGAGCCGCTTTGCCCGGCAGTTGCACCTGGAGGGTCACGTAGGTTGTCGCCGAGCCTGCCGCTACAGTTGCCGGGGAGAAGGTTGCCACCGCATCCAGCGAGAGGCCAGTGACGCCCAATGTCATTGCACTGGGCAGGGTGGGTCCGCCTACCGGAGTAATCACGATCGGGAAGGCTGCCGAAGCCGCGGGGTGAACGGTGAGGATTCCACTGCCCGAAGGAGCGACCGTGAAGTCTACGACCCTTTCCGAGACGACGCCGCTGGTGGCCGGTCCGTAACTTGCGTCGCCCGAGTAGACGGCGGTGACGGCATGAAGAGCGCTGGAGAGCGCCGTGGTGGTGAGTGTGGCAACGCCCGATGAGACCGTGCCGGTGCCGATCTGCGTCGCGCCGTCGTAGAACGCTACGGTGCCTGTGGGCGCAGTGGCGTAAGACGTGATGGTGGCCGTGAAAGTGACCGCGTTGGACAGGAAGACGGGGTTGTTGTTGGCGGTGAGCCCAAGCGAAGGAGAGGCCGGGATCACGGTGAGAGTGATGGTCGCTGTCGCGGAGGTGTAGTCGGTTGTGTCGGTGGGAGTGAAGGTCGCGGTGAGCGTGTGCGCTCCGACGCTGAGGACGGTGCCCGCGGCTGGTGAGTAGCTGAAGCTGCCTGGGACTGAAGCTGTGGCGTTGAGTTGCGTGCCGCTCAACGCGGTTCCGTAGACGATGTTTGCGGGCGTTGGCCAGGAAATGCTTGGCGGCTGTTGGAAGATGACGGTATCCGATGCCGTGACATTGTTGGAGAAGTTGGGGCTGGAGGCGGTCACGGAGATCGAGCCTGAGGCACCGGCTCCGTAGGTTCCGACGCTGACTGTGAGTGTGACGGAGTCGCTTCCGCTGGCCGGGATGCTGGTGGTGCGCGTGCAGGTGAGAGTGGCTACCGTGCAGGTCCAGCCGCCGGTTGGATCCGTAAGAGCGGTTGCCGTAAGACCCGTGGGCAGCGTGAGAGTGAGGACGACGGTGCTGTAGATCTGAGTGGTGGAGCTGGTGTTGGTTACATTGACTGTGACCTGATCGGCAGTGTCACCCTGCTTTACGATCATCGGGCTGGGGTTGAAGGGCATGGAGAGCTGTGGGCACCACAACCGGCGTCACAAACGACGACAGATCGAAGAGGGCATATTCCAGCATCTCCTCTTGCGGGGTCATGGTAGTCGAAGTGGCACACTCGGCTGGGTAAATATCTCCGTTGAAGGAACCGTTGAATACGTGATAATCGTTGAACAATACCCGCCCGCACTGGTTGGCTGCGGACGCACCAACCGGCGTATTGAATGTCATGGCCATGGTATCGCCGTTGGAAATGAGTTTTGCCCAGGACTGTGTAGGCGGAATGATGCTGCCGATATCGTTTCTCAGCGTAGTGAGGGGAACCTGTCCGAAGGTGGCGGATGCGCCAACATTCTGGAGCCACTGCGCGAGAGTTGCGCCGTCGGTAAAGCTAGTATCGATAGTGGCAGTTCCGTCTAGAGGCTGCGTCTCGGGCACCCAATTGGCAACGGGCGGAAATCGCGAATTGTAGGGTGCGGCCGGTTCCAGCCACGCATAGCTGTAATGGGTGGTAAAGACACGCCCGCCGGAGTTTGCGTAGCTCAGCAGGTTGGATGCGCCGGCTGGAGTCGCTTGGTTTAACGGGCTCCCCTGGCAGGGGAACATGATTACGTCGTAGCCGCTCATGAGGGTCGAACTAGTCATCAACGCGGTCTCCGAAGGAGTGGACCCGTTGATTTCTGCGCCGGGTACACCACTGCCCTTGTAGAGATGAATGTGCCCCGCCGGGTTGACTGATACGTTGTCGTCGGTGAACTCCGTATCGGCAATACCCATCTTGCGAAATACGCACTCAAATGCATCCACATTACCTGTGGCGATGGCGATCATGGGGATGTCGCCCTGGGTGTGGTCGGAGGGCATGTGCAGCGCGAGGCCGGTAAGCGGGCCCGCAGCCACGGTCTCACTGAACTGCCTGCGCCATTTGCCGGCCTGGATGACGACGGTGTAGGCGGCGTTTGCGGGGACATTGCCGATGGTGAAGGTGCCGTCCGCGGCGGTGTAGGTGAAGCCGACTACGCCGGTGGGGTCGGATGTCGTCAGGCACTGCACTCCGGAAGGCAGCGCCGCCACCGCTCCGGTGGTTACGTAGACCAGCACATTGGGCAGGGGCAGAGAACTTGCGGTGGTTCTCGGATCGTAGACCGTTCCGCTGACGGTGGTAGTTTGCGCGAACGCGTGCGGCCCGATCAATGGCAACACGAACAACAGCGCGGCTAGAGCGCGCTTAATGCGAATAGATCTGCTGCAAAAGATGACGGGAAGAAAGCGAACAAAGCCCAGGGACGAGACCATGGCGAGAGATATCCTTTTCCACACTTGCTGGTCTGGATGATCAATGCCGGATGGATCCCAAAGGCGCGATTCATCGACAAGGAGACTTGCAAGCGTACTTCTGAATATCGTTAGGGGCCCAGAAAATCCAATATACGCGCCTTGAGCGGAGATTACCCGCGTTTTGTGCCCGTCGATGCCACGAAAGTATGGGGGCCCGGCCGCTCAACGTGGGGTGGCGATCGGGAGGAGCCGACGGGTTGCCGGCTGGATTCGAAAGTCGAGAATGGGCGGTTTAGCCTGGGTTGGCTAGACCAGAAAACAGCTTTTCTATGAGCAATTTACGGAGGGTCCGGCGCAGGTCGGTCGCGGGTTCGGGCTCGGTATTCGATTGGGGATGAAGAGTGGTTTCGTTCGGCTTGGGACTGGTTTCGGTGGTGTTGACGACGAGGATCGACGCGCTGTGGCCGGTGGGATCGACGAGCAGCTCCGAGGAAAAGCCGCCCTGGTCGCCGTCATGGTAGATATAGCGATGGCCGCCGGACTCAATGACGAAAAATCCCATGCCCATCTCAGGCTGTTCGCCGTGAAGGCCGGCGGTATAAGCGGTGGCTGGCCGGCCGGGGTCGGCAATAGGCAGCACGGGGGTCCACATCTCTTCGAGCGAGCTGCGCTTGAGGACGATTTCGAAACGCGGGATTGGCTGGGTCGCCGATGAGGAAGCGGAGGTACTTGACCATGTCCGGGATGGGCGCCTTGAGGCCGCTGTTTGAGGTGGTGATGCCGGTGTCGAAGTTGAAGGGCTGCGGGGTGAGCTTGCCGCCGGAGCGCAGGTAGCTGGCGGAGACGTGGCCCTCGAGAAAGTAGGGCGCGCGGTCGAAGTAGCTCGAGGTCATGTCGAGCGGCTTGAGGATGTTCTTGTCGATGTAGACCTCGAAGTCGTCGCCGCTGAGCCGCTCGATGATCTGGCCGAGAAAGACATAGCCCAGGTTGGAGTAGCTCCATCGGCTGCCGGGCTTGAACGTCGATATGCGTGTAGGGCAGCATGGCTTCGACCTGCGACCACTTCGTGGGCTCGAAGGGCTGCCAATCGCAGTTGGCTTGGTCGTCGCAGTCCCAAGGCCAGGTGGGATTGCGGAAGCCGGCGCTGTGCGTGAGCAGATCGCGGATGGTGATGGCATCGATGGAGCCGTAGGCATCGTGGACCTGGCCGAGCTCGGGGATGTAGCGGACTGCGGGATCGTCGAGCGAGAGCTTGCCGTGATCGCGCAACTGGAGGATGGCGATGGCGGTGAATGTCTTGGTGATGGATGCCCAGTTGTAGGCGGTCTCCGCGCTTACGGGTTGATGGGTGTCGCGGTTCGCTTCGCCAAAGGAGAACTCGGCGGGGTTGCTGCCATGGACGACGGCGAAGCCGCCGCCGACTACGCCGTGGCGGGTGAGCTCGTCGACGAAGCGCGCATGGAAATCGTCCAGTTGCTGGGCGCAGGCGGCGTTGAAGAAAAAGAAGGCACCGGCCAACAGCGACATGGCCGGGACGGCATCGAGGAACGTGGACATGGGGACCATCATAAACGGGGTGAGGGAGGATTCCGGCTCCCGCGCGTTTATTCCACGCCCAGCACTTTCACGATGACACGCTTGCGGCGCTGACCGTCGAACTCGGCGTAGAAGACCCGCTGCCAGGTTCCGAGGTCGAGCTTACCGTTTGTTACCGGGAGCGTGGTCTCGTGGTGCAGCAGCAGCGACTTGAGATGCGCGTCGCCGTTGTCTTCGCCGGTGCGGTGGTGTTTGTAGTCGGGTCGCGCGGGGGCGAGCTCTTCAAGCCACTTTCCGATGTCTTCGATGAGGCCGTTTTCCAAGTCGTTGACATAGATCGCCGCCGTAATATGCATGGGCGAAACAAAGCAGAGGCCATCCTGCACGCCGCTGCGGCTAACGATCTGTTCTACCTGATCGGTAATGTGGACCATCTCGCGGCGTTTTTTGGTTTCAAAGACGAGGTACTCGGTGTGACTCTTCATCTCGACCTCCCGGTATGAGTGGCATGAAGCGGCAAACGGGCCGCTCTGCCTTTATCCTAAAGAAAGCCGTGACCGCGACCAATTCTCCTACTGCCGAAGAACTCTGCCAGCGCGGGATGGATCTGCTCGCGGCCGGGTCGGCGGCTGAGGCGGCGGAGGCTTTCCGAGTGGCGATCAATGTGGACTCCGGACATGTTGAAGCACATCACGGGCTGGTGCGGGCCTTGCGGGATGCCGGCCGGCTGGAGCAATCCATTGGCGCGGCGCTGGCGCTAACTGTTCTGACTCCCGGCGATCCGCTGGCTCACACGGCGCTGTCAATCAGCCTTCAACATGCGGGGCATGTGCCCGAAGCCGAGGCGGCTGCTGTGCGGGCGCGAGTGCTGGAGTGGAAGATTCAGTTGCAGGGCGCACCGGAAGAGACTGGGCCTTGCGAGGACTCGAAACCGTGAAAGCTGGTCGAAAGCCGGGGGGCTCCGCGCGGTTGCGCTGGATGCACGACCGGCTTGCGGAGGCTTACGGGCCGCAGCACTGGTGGCCGGCGAAGACGCCGTTCGAAGTGATTCTGGGCGCCTACCTGACGCAGAATACGGCGTGGAAGGCGGTTGAGCGCTCGCTCAGCAATCTGCGGGCCGCGGGGGCGCTTACAGTGAAAGGCTTGCGGGCGCTTCCGATTGAGGAACTGCGGCGCTCAATTCAGCCATCGGGGTTTTACACGCGCAAGGCGCCGGCGCTAAAGGCGTTTGTGGCGATGCTGGACGAGGAGTATTCGGGATCGCTGGAGGCTCTTGCGGGTGCGCCGACGGCTCAAGTGCGGGAGCGGCTGCTGGACTTGCCGGGAGTGGGGCAGGAGACTGCGGACGCCATTCTGCTCTATGCGCTGGGGCATGCGGTTCCGGTGGCGGACGAGTATCTGCGGCGGATTGTGGAGCGGCATGAGTTGATTGCGCTGCCGAAGGGGACGAAGAACTACTAGGCGCTGGTCGATCTGACCCGGAATGCGTTCGCAGGCGATGAGGCGGCCGGGCACGCTCGGTTGTTCAACGAGTTTCACGCACTTACGGTGGCTGTTGGGAAGGCGCATTGCGGGCGAACGGCGCGGTGCGAGCGGTGTCCGCTGGAGCGGGATCTTCGAAGCTAGCCTCCAGGAGCGAGAAGCTGGATCCTTTCTTCGCAGTTCCGACCTTCGCGGGGTAATCTGGAGGGACCATGAGCCAATCCGCGCAACAGCCACAAATGAATCTCGTTCAGTCCCCCGACTACCGCGAGTCCTACGCGAATAGCGTGCAGGTGCGCGTCAGCGTGTGGGATTTCCAGCTAGTTTTCGGGCTTGCCTCCAGCGATACGCCGGATCAGGTGACGATCCGCAACCACCAGGCGATCTTCCTGAGTCCCCAGCAGGCCAAGGCCCTGTGGAACGTGCTGGGGCAGAATCTTGGCCAGTACGAGCAGGCCTTCGGAACGCTGAACCTGGAGCCGCAGAGCCACAACTTTCCGCAGGGACCCGTCAACTAGGGACCAGGGACTAGAGAAACAGGAAACAGATTGAGGAGCGAGCGCTTGCGCTTCAAGAGACTGATCGAGCCACGGCTGGACGCGCCGCTGCCTCTTTGGATGATCTTTCCGGTCATCTTCGCGGCGCTCTACGCCAGCCACTTCACGCTGCTGCGAGTGCCCTACTATTGGGATGAGGCGGGCTACTATATTCCTGCCGCATGGGACTTCTTCCGCACCGGCTCGCTGATTCCCATCACTACGGTTTCGAATGCACATCCGCCGCTGCCGAGCATCTACCTGGCGCTGTGGTGGAAGGCCTCCGGCTTTCTGCCGGAGGTGACGCGAGAGGCGGTGCTAATGGTGGCCGCGCTGGGCCTGCTGGCGGTGTGGCGCCTGGCCATGCGCGTAGCCGGCGTTCCTGCGGTCGCATTCTGGGCAGTGCTGCTGACCGGGCTATATCCAATCTGGTTTGCGCAGAGTTCGCTGGCCCATGCGGACATTTTTGCCGCGTCCTGCGCGCTCTGGGGGCTGGTCTACTCGCTGCCTGAGAGCGGCTGCAAGCCGTGGGCCGCGGCGTTGTGGTTTTCCGCGGCTGCGTTATCAAAGGAGACCGCTATCGTTATCCCTCTGGCGCTGGCGTCGGTGAGCGTTGTTGAGGCCCTTCGCGTTCATTCGCAGGCCCGGCGGCGTCTGTTGGCGGACGCGGCGTGGCTCGCGAGTTGCGTTCTGCCGCTGGCCGCGTGGTATGCGTGGCACTACACGAAGACCGGCTTTTTCTTCGGCAATCCAGCGTTCCTGCGCTACAACGCCGAGGCGAACTTGTCGCCGGTGCGGTTCTTCGCCGCCTTCGGCCATCGGACACTCCATCTCACGGCACATATGAACATGTTTGTGCCGGTGCTGATGACGATTGCCGCGCTGCTGCTCGATCCAAGGCTCGACGCCGAAGGTCACGCCCGGGCGGCGATCGGCCGGCCTGTTCTGCACCGGATACTTCTGTTGTTGCTGGTGAATGCGGCGCTCTTCAGCGTGCTGGGCGGCGCGCTGTTGACACGCTATCTTTTGCCCATGTATCCGCTGGTGCTACTGATCGCGGTGACCACGTTCTACCGGCGGATTCCTTACTGGCACGGTGTTGCGGTCTTTTCGGCGGCGGCGTTTCTGGTGGGGCTGTTTGTGAATCCGCCTTATGGCTTTGCGCCCGAGGATAATCTTGCCTATGCGCAGGTGGTGCGGATGCACCTGGCGGGAATTGCGCAGCTGGAACATCGCTATCCCGGCGCAACGGTGCTCTCCGCATGGCCCATGACTGACGAGCTGACCCGGCCCGAACTTGGCTACGTGAAGCAGCCGTGGGACGTCGCGCGGATCGAAGACTTCACTCCCGCGCAGGTTGGGATCGCGGCCCAGGAGCCGGAGAAGTACTCCGCTGCACTGGTCTTTTCGACAAAGTACGATCCTCCCGCGTCGCTGTTCAGCCTGGGAGCGAAGAGCGAAGCGCTGGATGAAAAGTTTTTCGGTCTGCATCACGATATGCCGCCGGAACTGATTGCCGCCGAACTCCACGGCGCGCTGGTGTGGAAACGCAATGACGTCGGCATGTGGGTCGCTCTGATCCGCTTCGACCGGCAAGTGGAGGCGCGGCTGGAAAGGTGAGTTGCGGGCAGCGAAAAGCGTGAGGTCGCGCGGCGGAGTTCACCTCAAAGCTTCCGCTGATTCGCATTGCCGACTTGGATTCGGATAACCTGAATGAGGAACAGAATGCATGCGCGGAGTTCCTGCGATCGAAGGCGGGGTTCCGCAGCTCGGAAATCATCTGAAACCAGAGGTCAAAGATGCCGGATTCCATTGCCGATTACCCTTACGAGACCCGCCTGAATATTCTCTACCCGCCTCTTGAGATCATCGACGAGAAGGCGCTCTCTGACTCATGCACATTCAAGTGGTTCAACCAGACCCTTTGCAAAGTGAACGCGTCGGTGGTGCGGGTCGGCATTATCGAAGGCGAGTATCACTGGCACAAACACGACGAAGACGACGAATTTTTCTACGTGGTAGAGGGCAAGCTGCTCATAGATCTCGAAGGCAAGACCGTGGAACTTTCTCCGCGCCAGGGCTTCGTTGTGCCCAAGGGAATTGTCCATCGCACTCGCGCTCCTGAGCGGACTGTGATTCTGATGGTCGAGAACGCCGGAATCATCCCAACGGGGAATTAGCCTGATACCGATGGGCTCAAGCGGCAGCGGTCGCACGCCGCAACGCCTATAATCAGGCTGTCGTGCCTATTTTCTTCTTAACGCGTATGAGCCGCGCGCGCCAGCTTGCAGCCGGATTTGGATTCACGATTGCGATCGCTCTTTTTAGTGCGATTTTTGCGCATGGGCAGTCGCCCGCTGACAATGCGGTGACGCCTTCGGCCGCCGACCACGGGCGGATCCTTCTTGTGCTTCCGTTCGACAACCGCACTGGCCAACCAAGCCTGGAGTGGATTCGCGAGGCTGCGGCGGATTTGTTGAGCAGCCGTTTTCGCTCCGCGGGTTTTGACCCCATGAGCCGTGCCGACCGCATGTATGCCCTGGATCATCTGGGCCTGCCGCAGGGCTTTCAACCCTCCCGCGCCAGTTCGCTCAAGCTGGCGCAAACGCTGGACGCGGACTCGATCGTTGTGGGCAGCTACATTACCGATGGAACCGGGATTGTGGCCGAGGCACGGCTTGTGGACGTGCCTCATCTGCGCATGGGCGAGGCGGCGACAGCGCGCGGCCAGATGCACGACCTGATCGAGGTCTTCGATTCCCTGGCCTGGAAGCTGACTCGGCAACTCGACCCCACCATCAGCGTGGCCGAGGAGACCTTTATTGCCGCAGGCAAAGGGATGCCCCTGGGCGCGTTCGAGCAGTACATTCGCGGCATTACCGAGCCGGACCAGGCGGAGCGCCTGCGTCACCTTGAGCAGGCCGTGAAGCTGAGCCCGGAGTTCGGGCCCGCCTGGATGGCCCTGGGTCGCGAATACTATAACGGCCAGCAGTACGAGCAGGCCGCTGCCGCCTTCGCCAAGGTGGACAGAAACGATACCGATGGATTGGAGGCCGGATACTACGGCGGCTTGTCGCTGCTTTTCTCAGGCGATTACGCGAAGGCCGAAAAAGCATTTGGAGACGTGGCGCGCATTTTGCCGCTGGCCGAGGTTGTCAACAACGAGGGGGTGGCGGTCAGCCGCCAGGGCCACGACGGCACTGAACTTTTCATGAAGGCGGCGGCCGAAGATCCCAACTCCGCCGACTACCACTTCAACCTGGCGGTCAGCCTTAAGCGCCACGGGCAGGCCCCCGGGGCTCAGAATGAGCTGGCGCAGTGCGTGAGGCTGCGCCCCGGCGATGAAGAGGCGGTTGCGCTGTTGGCGGCATGGAGACAAGCGGCTGCGCCAACGACCGCAAAGGCGGTTCTCCAGGTCTCCGCAACGCCGAATACCGTCACCAACTCAGACTCATCTCCCGACCCTCTGGAGCGCATTGTTCGAACATTTGACGCCGCGGCTTTCCGCCAGGCGGCGCAGATGATGGACCAGATGGCTGCCTCGCGGCTGGCCGCTCTTGCGCCTCTCGAACGGGCGGAGAAGATCTCCGCGCAGGCAAAGGGCTACCTCGATCGCGGATTGCTTCTTGAAGCCGAGCGGCTTTATCAGTCGGCGGAGGCCGCGGACGGCAATTGCGCCGAGGCCCACGCCGGCCTGGCCCAGGTCCGGGAGCGCACCGGCGCCGCCGAAGCCGCCCGCAAGGAGGCCCATCAAGCCCTGGAACTGAAGCCGAGCGCGGAAGCGTACCTGGTGCTGGGAAGGCTCGATCTCGAGTCCAATCATTTGGGCGAGGCCAATGGCGAAGCTGTCGCGGCGCTCAAGCTGGAACCTGGCAACCAGGCGGCCCAGGAACTGATCCGGCAGATTCAGGCCAAGACAGGACATTGAAAGCTCGGTGTCGAAAGCAGAGTTGCGGGGAAGACCGGGAAAGTGAAACTCGCCCTAGCAAGAATCGTCCTATAGTGGAGAGCAGGCTTAAGAGGTGCACGCCATGCTTCAGCAAATGCAAAGGCTCGCAGTACTCACAGGTTCGATTGCGGCATTTGGACTGAGCGCAACGGCTTTCGCGCAGCAAGCGCAGCTCCAGAAACCGCTGGTCGACAAATTCGTTCTCAAAGACACCATCCAGCCGGTAACGCAGGCCGAACTCATCCAGGCCATCGCCCGCGCCAACGACGACGGCGCCCAGGCCCTGCTGGTGGAGATCGACACACCGGGCGGCCTTCTCGATTCCACGCGGACGATGGCTGGCGCCATTCTCGGCTCAAAGGTTCCCGTCATCGTCTACGTGGCTCCGGCGGGGGCCAGGGCAGGCTCGGCTGGGTTCTTTCTGCTGGAAGCGGCGGACGTGGCGGCGATGGCTCCCGGCACCAACGCCGGAGCAGCTCATCCGGTGCTGGAATTTGGCGGGCAGCCCGACGCCACCATGAACCAGAAGATCGAAAATGACGCCGAGGCTTTTTTGCGTTCCTATGTTACACGGCGCAGCCGCAACGCCGATGCAGCGCAGGAGGCCGTGCATTCCTCCCATTCGTATACGGCCGAGGAGGCGCTCAATCAACACCTCATCGACCTGGTTGCGAACGACGACTGGCAACTGCTGGCGGCGCTTGACGGAAAGCAGATTGCGCGGTTGGACGGGAACAAGGTGACGCTGCATTTGACCTCGGCGCGGATTGAAGTGCTTCGGCCTTCCATGCGCGACGAGCTTTTGGGCTGGCTGGTCGATCCAAACATTGCGCTGCTGTTCCTGGTGGGCGGGGCGTTGCTGATTTATCTGGAATTCAACTCGCCAGGCACCATTGTTCCCGGAGCCCTGGGCACGCTGATGGTGCTTCTGGCGGTTTTTGCGCTCAATCTGCTGCCCATTCGCTACACCGCCGTTCTCTTGCTGGTGGCGGCGCTGGCTCTGCTGCTGCTTGAAGCCAAGTTCGGCGCTCACGGAGTGCTGGCTTCTGCCGGAATCCTTTGCCTGACTTTTGGAATGCTCACGCTGGTTGCCGCGCCGGTGCCGGAGCTGGGCGTAACGCCGTGGGTAGCCATTGCGGTGAGTGCGGGATTTGGCGGGATCACCGTTTTTCTTGTCAGGCTTGCGGTACGCGCACGCCGCCGCAAGGCGCTGATCGGAGCCGATGCGATGGTAGGATGCAAGGCCATTGCCATGGAGCCGCTCAACCCTGAAGGGCATGTGCTGGTTGAAGGGGAGATCTGGCGCGCTGTGGCCGGGGAACCTTTACCCAAAGGTTCCAGCGTGCAGGTGGTCAGCCACGAGCAGATGCTGCTTCACGTGGCCCCGGAGTACGCCTCACGCACGCCTCAAGCCGCACCATAATCCGCACTGGAGTACAATCCGTGCTGAGTGAGGGAAGGAAAATGTCTGATTCCATGATGCCAATCCTGATCGTTACCGCAATCGTCGTCCTTTATCTTCTTAACTCCATCAAGATTCTTCGCGAGTACGAGCGGGGCGTAATCTTTCGCCTCGGACGCGTTTTGGGAACGCCGAAGGGCCCCGGCATCATCCTTGTCTTCCGCCCGATCGACCAGATGGTGCGCATCAGCCTGCGGCAAGAGGTGCTGGAGGTTCCGCCGCAGGACGTGATTACGCGCGACAACGTGACCATCAAGGTGAACGCGGTGGTTACGCTTTATGTGGTCAATCCCAACGATGCCGCGATCAAGGTGGTGAACTACGTTTACCAGACTTCGCAGTTTGCGCAGACGACGCTGCGTTCGGTGCTGGGCGAGGTGGAACTGGACACGCTGCTCAGCCATCGCGATCAGCTCAACCTCAGGATTCAATCCATCATCGACCAGCGGACTGAACCGTTCGGGGTGAAGGTAATTTCTGTTGAAGTAAAGCAGGTGGACCTGCCCGAGACCATGACGCGCGCCATGGCCAAGCAGGCCGAGGCGGAACGCGAACGCCGTTCGAAGATCATTCATGCCGAGGGCGAATTCAACGCCGCGCAAAAGCTTGTGGACGCAGCGGCCCTGCTGGCCACCGAGCCCATCACCATTCAGTTGCGCTATCTGCAGACCCTGACCGAGATCGGCGTAGAGAAGAACACCACGATCATCTTCCCGTTGCCCATCGAACTGATGCAGATGATCAACAGGCTTGGAGCGCAGGCAACGCCGCCCGCCGACAAGCCATAAGCCAGAGGGTAGTGCATGAGGGGCGTTTTTGACGACGAAGAAGACTTAGAGGAACCCCGGCAGAAGCGCGACACCGAACTTACGCTGGGCGCGGGCACACTGCTGCTCATCTTCTTTGGACTGGTGCTTGTCTGCGGACTCTGCTTCGGCCTGGGGTACGCTGTAGGCCGCCGCGGCGCTCAACCGGCGATGGCCGGCCAACAGGCCGCGGGGAACCCGGAAACAGCCGTTCAAGGAAGTGGTTCGCTGCCCAAGCCTTCGGCAACTGCGCAAGGCGCCTACGCGCCGCCGGCCCAGAGCGCCACACCGCCAAGCAACGGTTCGACGCCCGGCGGCGCCGATCTACCACAATCGACGGCAGTCGTCACAACCCCGGTTGCGACTCCGCCGCCCTCGAATCCGCCTGCGGCTCCTTCCGGGCAGGCGCCGGTCCGCCCAGCATTGACGCCCGCAACCAACGCGCAAATGCCCGCTCCCGCGTCCAACGCGCGTCCGGCTTTGCCCGCGGCGATCCCACTGATGGTTCAGATTGCCGCTGTCTCGCACCAGGAGGACGCCGATGTTCTGGTGGGCGCGTTACGCAAGCGCGGATATGCGGTCACTGCCCGCCGCGAGCCCGTGGACAATCTCATCCACGTCCGCGTCGGCCCGTTCAACGACCGCGACGAAGCGAACCGCTGGCGCATGAAGCTGCTCAACGACGGCTACAACGCGATGATCCAGCCGTAGAAGCGATTTTTTTATTCAGCCGCGCATCCACTCCGGCAAACCTGAGGCAATCGACGCACGCACCGCCGCCATCAACTCCTCGCGCGTTTCAAAATCGTGCGGATTGATGGGCGGGTGAAAGATGAAATGCGCCGTCCCCGGCTTGATGGCGAAGCTGCCTTTCGCCATCAGCGCCTCGGTTCCATAAACCGACACGGGAATGCAGGGCGCGCCGGTTTGCATCGCCAGGTAGAAAGTGCCTTTCTTGAATGGCAGCATGCGTCCGTCCCTCGAGCGCGTGCCTTCGACGAATGTAGTTATGTGGACGCCTTTGTCGATGATTCGCTTGGCAGCGGCAACAATTGATTGCGCGCTTGCCGCGCTCCCGATGCGATCCACGGGAATGAACTCGCCCAGCTTCATGCAGTAGCCGAAGATGGGCATGTTGAACACCGAGCGTTTGGCGAAGCCGGCCGTGCGGCCGGGGATCCGCGGAATCAGGCCCGGCGGGTCAAGGTTCGACACATGATTGGCCATGAAGATGCAGGCCGGCCTGGGGGAACATTCTCGCGCCCTTCAACCCGCACACGAATGCCCGCCGCCCGAAAGCCCGTGCGGACAATGAAACATGTGACCGCATAAAGCGGTCCCACGTTGCCGGTAATTACGGCCAGCGGAATAAAGATCAGCGCCGAGGGAATGCTTAAAACGAGAATGACGACGAATACAAAAAGCGAAGCGATCATGATGGTTCCGTCAAAGAGCTGAATATGTATTCGCTCCAGGCAACAGCGAGGAGCGAGGAGCTAGAAGCTGTATTTCTATGTTCGCATCCACTCCGGCAGCCCGGAGGCGATGGCCTCGCGCACCGCCTGCATCAGGTCTTCGCGGGTGGCAAAGCCGGCCGGGTCGATGGGCGGATGAAAGACAACATTCGCAGGTCCCGGATGCATGCGCAGGCTGCCTTTGCGGAGAATCTTTTCCGTGCCATGGATGGAGACTGGAATGCACGGCGCCCCGGCGCCCATGGCCAGGAAGAACGGGCCTTTCTTGAAGGGCAGCATGCGGCCGTCGGGCGAGCGCGTGCCTTCAACAAAGGATGGTGATGTGCACGCCCTTGGCCAGCACGCGCTCGGCAGCGGCGACGCTCTGCTTTGCATCTGCGGCGTTGCCCTTGCGGTCGACGGCGATGAACTCGCCCATGCGAAAGCCGGTGCCCAGCACGGGCAGTTCCATCAGCGAGCGTTTCATGAAGGCCGAGGTGCGGCCGGGAATGAGCGAGATGAGCGCGGGCGGATCAAGATTGGATACGTGGTTCGACATGAAGATGCAGGCGCGGTCTCCGGGCACGTTCTCCAGGCCTGCAGTGTGGAAGCGCACCCCGGCCAGGCGGCAACTGCTGGCGAGCATGAAGCGCGTGCCTTTGTAGAGCGGCAGCACGTTGCCCGTCATCCAGCACCAGGGAATAAAGAGAATTGCAGTGGGAATGCCAGTGATGACCATGGTGGCCATGAAGATGAGAGAAGAGAGCATAGACGGTCTTTCTTTGCGATCAGGTATGAAGCTCCCTGAGCCGCGCTGGCAGTTTCTCATAGATGCCGTCGAATCCGCCATTGGAGAGGATGGCGACAACGTCGCCGGACTTGAGGCGCGGCGCGATTCCGTTGACGATGGCGTCGGCATCGGGCAGCAATTCGGCCTTCGCGCCATCGGCATTCAGCGCTTGCACGACGTCTTCCGGATGCAACCGCTCGGCATCTGGAATGCGTTGCTGCTGATAGACGCCGGCGAGCACCACGTGATCGGCCAGGCGCAGGCTTGCTATGAGATCGGCTTCGAGCACCTTGCGCCGCAGCGTGTTCGAGCGCGGCTCCAAGCACTGCCCAAAGCGCGCGATTGCGGATAGACGGAGCGCAGCGCGCGCAGTGTTTCGCGGATGGCGGTGGGATGGTGGGCGAAGTCTTCGATCACGGTGATGCCGGCGATCTCGGCGCGCACTTCAAGACGCCGCTTCACGCTCTTGAAGGTTGCGAGCGCGGCTTGAATCGCTTCCTTGCTCAGGCCTTGTCCAAAAGCCAGCGCGGCCGCGGCAGTTGCGTTCAGCGCGTTGTGCTCGCCGGCCATGCGCATCTCGAGTTCGGCCCACAGTGCGCCGCCATGCCAGACTTCCCAGCGCGTGAGGCCGTTTTCATGGCGAAGATTCCTGATGCGCCAATCCGCTTCGGCGCTGAAGCCGTAGCGCTCGACGCGGCAGAGCGCGTGGGCGATGCATTCGGTGACATTTTCGCTGCCGTCGTAGGCCACGATCAGGCCGCGGCGCGGGACCAGGTTCACGAGCCGCTTGAAAGCGGTCTTCACCGCATCGAGATCGGCGTAGATGTCGGCGTGGTCGAACTCCACGTGGGTGAGAATCAGCGCGTCGGGAAAGTAGTGGAGAAACTTCGGCCCCTTGTCGAAGAAGGCGGTGTCGTACTCGTCGCCCTCCACAATGAAGGTGCGCGTGGGCCGCAACTGAAAGCTCGATCCAAAGTTTTCCGCCACGCCGCCGATGAGGAACGAAGGCTCGAGCGCCGGTGTTCCGCGCGCAGCCGTCTGGTAGATCCACGCCAGCATGCTGGTCGTCGTGGTTTTGCCGTGGGTGCCTGCGACAACCAGCGAATCCCGTCCAACAAGAAACTCTTCGCGCAACAGCGCGGCCATTGAGGTAAAGGGAATTCGCTCGTCGAGCACGCGCTCCACTTCCGGATTGCCGCGGGAGAGCGCATTGCCGATGACGACGAGGTCCGGCCTGGGTTCGAGATTCGCCTCGGCGTAAGGCTCCATGATCGGAATCCCGAGGCCCCGCAGCAGATCGCTCATGGGCGGATAGGCGGCCTTGTCGGAGCCGGTAATGCGGTGTCCTTCGAGCTGCAAAAGCCCGGCCAGCGACGCCATGGCGGTACCGCAAATTCCGCTCAGATGAATGTGTTTGCTCAAAACTCCACCGCCGCCAGCTGAGTCAAACGCATCGCCATTCCCTAGTCCCTAAGTCCCTAGTCCGTGTTTTTTCACCGCCGGCTTCCAGCAAATGCAATTGCGTCTCAGCGCCGACGTTCAACTCAGCCTGCACGCCGAAGGTGAGCGTCACGTTCTGTCGCGACACGTGCCCGCTGCGCAGTCCGATGGCGATCGGCCCATCGAAGCCAGCGAGCGCGCTTGAGATTGCCTCTTCCAGAAGATCAGGCGCGGCGCCTGGTGAAACGCAATCCAGCATCTCACCAAAAATGATGCCGCGCACGCCCTCGAGCTTGCCCGCGTGGCGCAGTTGCCACAGCATGCGATCCACCTGGTAAGGCTTGGCGCCGGTGTCTTCAAGAAACAGCAACTTGCCCTCGGTTTGCGGCTCCCATTCCGTGCCCAGCAGCGAAACCAGAATGCTGAGGCAGCCGCCATAGAGAACGCCACTCGCGTTGCCAGGCTTCAATGCACGCAGTCCTTCGGCAGCGCCGACGCTGTACGGCTCGCCTGCGAGTGCCGCCTGAAAACTGGGCAGGTGCACGCCGTCTTCGAGATAAAAATCCGCAGCCAGCATCGGTCCGTGAAACGCAGGCAGTCCAAGTTCGTCGAGCAGCCGCAGTTGCACGCCGGTCAGGTCGCTGTAGGCAAAGAACGGCTTGGAATGCTTGCCGATCAGCTTCAGGTCCAAGTCATTGAGCAGGTAGTTCGATCCATAGCCGCCGCGCAGGCACATTACTGCGCTGGTGGTCTCATCGGCAAAGGCCGCGTGCAGATCGGCGAGCCGCTGCTCGTGCGGTTCCGGCAAAGTAGAGCGGCCCGCGTTCGAGAGCATTGCTGGTCAGCACGCGGATTGAAGCCAAGAGCGCGCAAGGCCTCCATTCCGCCCTGTACCCGGTCGGGCTGGGCGAAGGAGGCCGGTGCAATCACAGCTACGCCCGCGCCGGAGCCGACAGCCAGGGGTTTCAACAAGAGCAGCCTCTCGATAGCCATGGTTACCAGGCCTCGCCCCGCGCAATCAGGGCCGCCGGGCCGGTCAGCATCAACTCGGTTCCGGGCCCGTCCCAGGCCACGGTCTGCGCGCCGCCCGGGGCCACAACGGTGAGCGGGGAGATGCAGCCATTGAACGCCAATGCCGCGGCGGCCGAAGCAGAGGTGCCGGTGCCGGAAGAGGTGGTCGGCCCCACGCCGCGCTCGAAGATGCGAATCTCAATCTCGCGCTGGCTCACGATCCGCACAAACTCGACGTTGGTCTGATGTGGAAAATCCGTGTGCGCGCAAATCTCCGCGCCGATCTCATGCCACGAGGTGTCGTCGAGGCTCAAACTCGTCGACATCGACCACGATCACGAAATGCGGATTGCCGGTGGAGACTTCGAAGCCCGCAATTTTCATGCCGCCCGCCAGAGTCACCGTTCGCGGCGCGAAGCATGGGAACGCCCATGCCGGTGGTCACGTCCACGGTGAATCTGCCGTCGGAGATCACGCCATTCAAGCGGCACACGCGCAGGCCCGCGTCGGTGGCAATTTCCAGATCGTCGCCCGGCTGGAAGTTGCGCTCGCACGCCATCCACGCAGCCACGCAGCGCGTGCCGTTGCCGCTGATCTCGGCGATGGAGCCGTCGGCATTGTGCAGGCGAATGCGGCCCGACTGCGGCCCCGTCCATGCAAAGAACTCAACGCCGTCAGCGCCAACGCCGGTATTGCGCGCGCACAGCCGCCGCGCCAGGTCGTCCCAATCGTGGCCGTGCGGCAGCTTCTTCCGTCACAATCAGAAAGTCGTTTCCGCAGGCGTGCGCTTTAGTAAATGGAATCAATCGTCCTCCCGGTTGCGAAAGGTAACCGGCGCATTGATGGCGGGGTGAAACTGAATGGTCGCTTGCACGGTGCAAAATCCTGGATCAAAGAATTACCTTGCCCGATGCTATCACTGTCGCGGTCCCGTTGCGCGGCCCGGCGAAGCTGGGATATCGGAGACGTAAAGCGTTCCCGAAGGTGACCCTTCGCCGTGAAACGATCAATGGCGGTCAGCCCTTGAGGATGCGCTCTCACCGCGTGGTCGACGGCGTCGCCATCAAACGCCAACACGATTGCAGCGTGGGTTGCCGGAGCGGCCAGCGCCGCGTCCCAGATTTCGAGATCTGCTTCGTTGATTGTCTGGCGCAGCGGAATCCCGGTGAGCGCGACAATCTCAGGATCGACCGAAGTCTCCATCAGGATCGTCGCGCCCGGGCCGCTCAGCGAGCAGCGCGCGCAACACCGGCGGAATTTCGACCTGATAGGGCCGGTGCGCCTCGATGTTCTTAGTGCCTTCGACATAAACCAGCGGGCCGCTCGCGCACCAACTCCCAGGCATTCAGAGCCACAAGCGCAAACAGGATGCCCGCGGCATACTTTGCCCATTGCGGCTTGAACTCGCGCACGGCGGCGATGGCGAAGCTCGCGACAAAGCCCAGGCCCAGCGCGAGCGCGGGCAGCAGCTCCATTCCGTAGCGCGGTGTTGTACCAGGAGTGCGGCCACCAGGACGGAAGGAAGATCGGCACCGAACCATAAGCCACCGAATACGCGTAGAAAGGAACCGGCAGCCACAGCAGCAGCGCCCAGGTGAAGGCGCGGCGGCGTGCGAAGAGCCACGCGCCACGCGGTTCCAAGCACGCTCAAGCGCCAGCAGCGAGTTGCCCCAGGCTGCGCGACTGCGTCCATCTCCGAGACTTTCAGAAAGAAAAGCAGCGAGACCCAGGGATTGTGCCAGCCCGGATGCGGCGGACCAGCGCCATGCGAGGCCGTGCGCAGTTCGATGGCCTTGGCGGAGTAAGGGCCGCGCGCGAATTCAAGCCAGTCGCCAAAGGCCGCGGCGTTGTAAACGAACCAGGCGATGGGCGCGGCTACAACAAGCGCGCTTGCCAGCCAGAAGGCGCGTGAGCGCAGGCGGCCGCGCCTGAGCAGCTCCACTCCTATGGTGATCCATGCGATCAGCGCCATCACCCAGCCGTCGTAGCGAGTGAAGATGGCGGCCACGAGAGCCGCGGCGATCCAGCCGAGCAGGCGGCCGGCGTGAACGGGATCTTCGTCGAGACAGGTTCGCCATTCCACAAGCCAAACGACGATCCAGATCATCTCGCAGACAAACAGCGGCTCGGTCATGGCCGTGGTTTGCAGATAGAGCAGGTTGGGATTGAGCGCGAAGAAGGCGAGCGCAAGGGCCGCGGCCGCGGGCTGAAGCCAGCGCCGCGCCAGCCGGTAGATGCCGGCGCATGCGGCGACGTAAGCGAGCGCCGAGGGAATGACGCCTGCGATCCCATTGGCCCACCAGCTATACACCTGGACAAAAGGTATGAGCAAAATGTGCGGCAGCGGCAGCCATACCGAGCCCAGTTGCGAGAGGCGCGGCTGGTGGCAATCGAAGACGCGGCGCGCAATGTGCAGGTGGGCAACGGCGTCGCCCCAGTTCAGCAGCGCGCCGTTGCGCCAACTCCACGCGATCGCGGCAAGAGATGCCAGTCGCGCGAGCACGGCCAGCGCGACGGCCCATTCCATGCGCAGAGATTGCTTTTTCAGTCAAGGTGAGTCAACTCGCGGAACTCGATGAAGCGATCGTCGATCTCCTTCCTGGAGAGCAGAGCGATTCGCTCCGTGCCAAAGCGCTCGACGGCAAAGGAGCCCATGACGCTGCCATAAAACATGGCGCGGCGGAGAGCGCCCGGAGTGAGAGTTTCCTGCGAGGCAAGATAGCCGAAAAAGCCGCCGGCAAAGCTGTCGCCCGCGCCAGTCGGGTCGACGACTCTCTTCCAGCGGAAGCGCTGGTGCCTTAAACGTCTTCGAAGCTTCGCCATCCGCCCCGGCGCGATGGAAGAGGGTGGCTCCATATTCGCCATGCTTCACCACCAGCAGGCGCGGCCCCATCGCCATTACGGCGCGTGCCGCGATGCACCAGGTTGTGGTTGCCGGCAAGCATGCGCGCTTCGTTGTCGTTGATGAGCAGAATGTCCAGACCCTTCAACACTTCAAGCAGGGCCGGCTTGTGATCCTTGATCCAGTAGTTCATAGTGTCGCCGGCCACCAGCTTCACATCGGGCATGGCCTCGCGCACGCGCCGCTGCAACACTGGATCGATGTTGGCAAGAAACAGGAACTCCGAATCGCGATAAGCGTCAGGGATTTTGGGCTCGAAGGTGGCGAAGACATTCAGGTCGGTCTGGCGCGTCTTGGCCTCGTTCAGATTATCGAGGTACGAGCCTTCCCAGAAGAAGCTCTTGCCGGGTGCGCGTTCGATGCCGCGTATGTCGATGTTGCGCGCATGGAAGACGGCTTCCTGCTCGGGGCCGAAATCCTCGCCAACGACGGCGATCACGCGCACATCGGTAAAGAAGCTGGCTGCAAGCGAAAAGTGGGTTGCAGCGCCGCCCAGGCAACGCTCCCGGCGGCCCGCCGGAGTCTCAATCGAATCGTACGCAACGCTGCCTACAACGGTGATTGCCATTCAATGTCCTCTCGTGACCTTTGTGCTGCAATTCGCGAACTTCCTTTACCAGCCAAGGTACTTCCCGAAGAGAAGCTTGAGCTTCTCTTTTGCCGCAGCGGGAATCGCATCGGGCTGGGTTAGCACCGCGAACTTCGCGGCCGAGGCGCAGGCGCAGTTTCGCTCGTGTGGCATCGCCGCAACCGCCGCCTTCACCACCTTCGCGGCGTTGTCGGCATTCTTGTGCAGCACGGCCACAATCTCCTCGATGGTCACCGAATCGTGCCCCTCGCGCCAGCAATCGTAGTCGGTCACCATGGCTACCGTCGCGTAGCAAATCTCCGCTTCGCGCGCCAGCTTGGCCTCCTGCAGATTCGTCATGCCGATCACGTCGGCGCCCCAACTGCGATAGAGATTCGACTCGGCCTTGGTGGAGAACTGCGGCCCTTCCATGCACACATAAGTGCCGCCCGAGTTTGCCCACCACGCCCACCGCTGCGCAGCCATCCGCCGCGGCCTTGGCCACTGTCGCGCACACCGGATCGCCAAAGGCCACGTGGCCCACAATGCCCTCGCCGAAGAATGTTGAGATGCGATGAAACGTGCGGTCGATGAACTGGTCTGGCATCACGAAATCGGTTGGCTTGTGCTCTTCCTTCAGCGAGCCAACGGCAGAGACCGAGACAATTCGCTCGACGCCGAGTTTCTTGAACGCATAAATGTTGGCGCGAAAGTTCAGCTCGGAAGGCAGAATGCGGTGCCCGCGTCCATGCCGCGCCAGAAAGGCAACTTGCGGCCTTCCAACTCGCCGAGGACAAACGCGTCTGACGGTTCGCCAAACGGCGTTTCTACGCGCTGTTCGCGCACGTCCGTGAATCCGGGCATCGAATAAAGTCCGCTGCCCCCGATAATGCCAATTTCTACATCGGCCAAGTCAGTTCCTCTTCAATGGGCGAATGCATGCCCCAAAATTTTGTCGGTAACCCCTCAGTATAAAGGGGGACCGGGGAGTGTCCTCTCATTTCGACCAGGGCGGCACCACGCCCGTCATGCGCGCGTATGCGACCAACTGCCCCATGTGCTCATTGTCGTGAATGATGATGCGGAGATACATGCCGTCTACGGTGGCATCCCGGTTCTCGATGCGGACTTTGCGCGCAAGGTCCGCTGGCGTCTCGGCCAGATGTGCCTGCTTGACAGTCTCCAGCGATCGTTTGAGCCAACTGATGACTTCGGCCTTGGAAGTGACGGTCTTCTCAGCGTCCTGCTTCAGATCCGCAGGCATTTTGGGCCCGGTGAAGCTGAGCAGTCCGAAGTTCGCCATCACGATGTGCATGTAAACCTCGCTGGTGGAGCGCACCCCCGGAGCCGGCCTCCATGCAAATTTCTCGGGAGGCGTGGCTTCGGCCAACGCAATCAACTGCTGCGATACGTGACGCCACTCGCCATCGTATCCCTGCCACAGGCCGTCCAGAGGGTCCTGTGCGAACGACCTGGGCGCGATCAGGAGAAACAGGAACAACCCAAATGTTAGGCGTGTTTTCATAACATGAGTCCTTTCGTTCATGGGTTCGTTCAGAGATTAGGAAGATGCCGGGATAAAGGATGAAGGTCAAAAGATCACGATGAAAGAACTCAGACTGAGCGCTGCCGCTCTCTGCCCGCTATCGCAGATCGATCAGCCGGATCGTCTCCAAAAACACATCGCCGTCGATCGTCAAGCTATGCGCGCTGATCTTGTCCAGGGTGTCCTGTGCGGTGTGGTGATAGCTGTTGTTCGGTCCGTAGTCGAGATCGATCACGTCGATTGACGGCACGCCCCGCTCCACAAACGCCAGGTGATCGTCTTCCACTGCCATGTCGCGCTGGAAGAAATAGCGATCGTAGCCAAACTTCTTCGCGGCCTGGCCGACCAGGGAAACAAGCCAGCCAGTCGAGTTCGATTCTCGCTGAATGTCGAGATCCTTGTCGCCGATCATATCGGCCAGCATGAAAGCCTTGATCTGGCCCAGCGTTCCATCGCGGCCCCACTTGGCGGCAAGATGCCGGCTGCCGTAGGTCGAGTCGGAGCGCGACCAGGCGTTGATTGCCTCTTCGCCGTCGAAGAAAACCAGCCACACCGAGTAGCCGTCCAGCTTCTTTCCGCCCGCGGTCTCGGCGTGCAGCCGGTCGCCGATGGCCATCAGCAGGCCGGTGGTTGCGGCGCCGTCGTTGGCGCCCACAAAGCCGATGTTGCGAAGCGGGTAGTTGGTTTCGTAGTGCGTGCCGAGCAACGATGACGCCGTCCTTTTTGCCTGGGAAGCGCACGATGAAGTTGCGCATGGGAACCGGGCCGATGGGCGTGTCGGCGGTGAAGGTATCTTCTTCAAGCTGGTCGTGCGCGCGCTGAAAGTGGCTGCGCAAGAAACTCTTCGGCTTTTATGTGTCCGGGGCCGGTGGGCCAGCGCGGGCCAATGGCGACGAACTGGCGCGCGTAATCGAAGCGCTTTGGCGCCGTCGAAGTGCGGCTGGGCGTGGGCGGTCAGCGGGACCAGGAAGTGAGTGCCGCGAAAAGAACTGTTGGAGAACGTGAGATCCCAAGTCTCGAGAATCGAGGCCTGGGGCACCCCGCAGTCTTTTCCGGAGCCGTGCACAGAAAAAGTTGGAGGACACTATGCGCTCTCCTTGGCCTCTTTGGCCTTTCGCCTGCGATGGATGCACCCACCACGCTACGCCGATGCCGACGACGTAGAGCGCCAGCATGGGGACCGCGTAAATGCACATCGTGCCGGGATCGGGGCTGGGGCAGATGATTGCCGCTACCAGGAAGACCGCCAGAATCGCGTAGCGGATGTTCTTCCAAAGGAAGCGCGGGCTCACGATGCCGAAGAGTGCCAGAAAAAAGATGAGAATGGGCAGCTCGAAACTGACTCCCAGGCCGAGGATGATGGAGAGGAAGAAGCCGGTGTACTCCTCGATGGTGACCATCGGATTGAACTTGCTGCCGAATCCAAGGATGAGGATTTTCAATGCGCCTGGAAGCACGAAGAAGTAACCGAAGCTGGCGCCGGCAAGAAACAGCCCGACCGTGGCCGACATGAAGGGAACGACAAACCGCTTTTCCTTCTGGTAGAGGCCCGGGGCGATAAAGAGCCAGACCTGATAGAGGATGAACGGTGACGCGAGGATGGCTCCGCCGATGAGCGCAACCTGCAAATAAAGGTTGAGCGGATCCATGGGATGGGTGTAGTTGAGTTTAATGCCGAGTTTATTGAGCGGGGCCTGCACGAAGCCGTAGAGACGCTCATGGAAGATGTACGCCACGAAGAAGCCGGCAGCGAGGTAGAGCGCGGAGTGGACGATGCGCTTGCGCAGCTCGTCCAGATGCTCCATCAGGCTCATGCCGGGCAGGTCCGCGCGCTGCGTCACTGCCGCCCGCGCTTTGCCGATTGCTTCTGCGGGGTCAACCATTGTGGGCGGGCTCCGTCGCTTTGTTCGTGTCTTCAACGGCGGTTTCGATCACGGCGTTCTCTTTCACTTGTGAAGTCTCTTCCGCAATGGCAGCCTGCGCTCCGTTGCTCCCGGAGCCGAGCCGGATGCTTCAGCGCTGCTCGCTTCCGGGTTCGCCGCTGAGTAGAAATCGCGGTTTCGTTCGCGGCCCAGGCGGCGGGTACAGGCTCGCCCGTTGCCGGCGGTTGAATGGTCGGATAAGTCGATTCGGCCTGCGCCTGCGCCTCAGCTATTTCGCCGTAGGTGCCGCTATAAGGGTAAGAGCTTTCGGTTGCGGGGGTTTCGGTCGCTGCTGGCGTACCCGCCTCAAGCTGAGCGGGCGGATTGGCTGCCAACTGGCGCTGCCGCTCCTCTTCTTCCTTCTTGCGCCGGTCGGCCTCCTCGGCGTTGCGCAACTCCTCTTCCATCTGGAATTTGAAGTCGTTTGAGGCCTTGCGGAACTCGTACATCAGCTTGCCAATCTGGCGGCCGATCTGCGGCAGCCGCCGGGGTCCAAAGACCACCAGCGCCATCACCATCAGGATCAGCGAATCCGCCATGCTCAGATTGGCGACCTCAATTGTCGGAGGAATTCCCATGAAGGACAATGATACCTGTCCGCGCTCGGCGCTCACAAACCCACAACCAGTGCGCTCGCGCTTAGGCGGTACGGTTGTGCACGCGCTTGAGGAGTTGATTCCAGATCTCCGGCGAAGCCTCAACCACGTCGCCGGAACTCAAGCCCTCAAGAATGCGCAACTCCAGTTGTTCGCGCTCCCGCTCTTTCTGCTCTTTGCGAACCAGCAGGCGCATGTACTCGGAGACGCTGGAGTAATCGCCGGCGCGCACCTCGGAATCGACAAATTCCTTCAGGTTCTCGGGCATGGAGATGTTCATGGTGGGCATGGCCGGTCCTCCATCCGTGTTGCCAACATGATTATGCCGTTTGACAAGAAATGGCAGGAAGTTAATGTGCCGGGTGTCTTTCTTTGGTAAACGGCACCGGCGTAGCGGGCTTTTGCGGTTCGCCAGGTGCAACGGGCAAGCGAATCGCATTTTGAGATGCGTTAGACTGGAACTGGATGGGTGGCACGGGCTGGCCTGTTTTTAGATGAAAGTCAGGCCTCGATCCGCGTCCATTTTAATAGAAGGGCTGCAACAACCCCGTGGATGGGGATTCCTTGAAGAAGCCGCGGCGGTGCTTATAGTGCTGACAACGGCAATCATTTCAGGGGGTTAAGTGCATCCACTGCAGACCGGTTAGCTTTCAACAACCCCGCCCGCTGTCCCAGAAGGGATGAGCAGGGCTGAAGGCGGAATAAATTGACTCTGGTTCTTGACGAAGAGATTGCGGCCTCGCCGCAGGCTGCGGACATTTGCAGCCTTGAAAACTACCTGACGCTCCCTGACCATTCGATGGACGATCGCATAGCGACCGCGCGCGCCAAACTGGGCGCGACGACCATCCTGCTCGGCCACCACTACCAGCGCGACGAAGTGATCCGCTTTGCCGACTTCACGGGCGACAGCTACAAGCTCTCGAAGGTCGCCGCGGAGACCGGCGCGAAGTACATAGTCTTTTGCGGCGTCCACTTCATGGCGGAAAGCGCCGACGTGCTGGGGGCTGACGGCCAGCAGGTGATTCTTCCCGACCTCAACGCCGGATGCTCGATGGCCGACATGGCCGAGATCTCCCAGGTGGAAGACCTGCTGGGACGCGCTCGACTCGTCTTGGGCTTGACGGCGAAACCATACCGCTGACGTATATGAACTCGACCGCCGCCATCAAGGCTTTTTGCGGCGAGCATGGCGGGCTGGTCTGCACCTCATCCAATGCGCGCGCCGCTTTCGAATGGGCCTTCGCGCGTGGCAAACGGGTTCTCTTTCTTCCCGACCAGCACCTGGGCCGCAATACCGGGTATGCGATGGGAATTCCGCTTGATCAGATGGCCGTCTGGGACCCGTGGGCGATCCAGATTGGGCAGGGGCAAGGCGGTCAAACCAAGGAGAATCTTGCCGCAAGCCGCGTGATTTTGTGGAAGGGACACTGCGCGGTCCATCAGCGCTTTCTGCCCGGCCACGTGGACACCGTTCGGGCAAAATATCCCGGCATCCAAGTCATCGTGCACCCGGAGTGCCGCTGGGAGGTCTGCCAGAAGGCCGACGCGCTGGGTTCGACCGAGCGGCTCATCGCCCTGGTCGAGCAGGCTCCCTCAGGCTCCATGTTCGCCATCGGAACAGAGATTCATCTCGTGAACCGGCTGGCGCGCCGCTTTGCCCCGGAAGGCAAGAAGATCATGACGCTCGACGATACAGGTTGCCTGTGCACCACAATGTACCGCATCACTCCTCAGCATCTTGCATGGGCGCTTGAAAATTTGGTGGAAGGCCGGGTCGTCAACCGCATCCAGGTGCGCCCGGACTTGAAGCACTGGGCCAAGGTGGCGCTGGACCGCATGCTGGAGCTGGGTTGAGGGAGAGCTTCCAGCCTCAAGCTCAGAGGTTCGCCGTAAGATCGAATTCGCAAAGGGGCGGAGGTAATTTGACTGAAACAAGACCTTAATATGAATCCCTTGAAGCTAGTAGCTAGAGGCCGGAGGCTGTTTCGCGGTATCCTGTAGTCAGGGCATTTCCCCCATGAAGACATTCACCATCGACGAAGCGCAATCCCTGCTGCCGGTGCTGGAATCACTGCTGAAGCGCGCCATTGAGGCCAAGCAGGCAGCCGAGCAGGTGGAGTCGAGCTTGTCCGAGTTGGCGCGCCGCATTTATATCTCCGGTGGCATGAGGGTGGATGCAGGCGGCGTGGCCAAGCAGCGCGCCGAGATGGAAGCGCACCTCAAACTGGCTCGTGAAACCATTGCTGAAATCGATGCCATCGGCGTTCAGGTGAAGGATCTCGAGACAGGCCTGCTCGATTTTCCCTGCCGACTCGAAGACCAGGTGGTTTTGCTCTGCTGGCGGCTGGGTGAGTCTTCGATCGAACACTGGCACACGGTTGAGTCCGGCTTTCCGGGCCGGCAGCCGGTTGACGAGCGCTTCCGCCGCAGGTCAACGTCCGGGGGGTCGGGGGACTCCGGGAACCGACCGAACTGATCCCATCTTTCCGCAACCTGGGCCGCACCCTTCGCCTTTTTCACTGAGTGGCGGGACTCCGCAGAGCTCCTACGTCCGACTCTCCAAGATTGAAGGCCAAACCCGATGTACATCTCCGAGCAAGAAGTCCGCGATGTTCTCACCTACGAAGCCCTCATTCCGGCCATTCGCCAGGCGCTTATCGATTACTCGGCCGGCTTGGTGGTTCAACCGGCTCGCACCATCCTGCGCGCCGGAAACGCCGATGGCGAGCGCAACGGCTGGTTCGCCGTGATGCCGGTGGTCGCGGGCGATGTGATGGCCGTGAAGACGGTCACTTTTTATCCTGGGAATGCACGAGCTTGGTTTGCATACTCATATTGCAGTCGTGGAACTGCTGCGCCGCGCCACCGGCGAGCCGCTCGCCATGATGGACGGCCGCGTGATTACCGAGATGCGCACAGCCGCGGTCTCCGCAGTGGCCCTGGAGGTTCTCGGTGCGCTCCAGGTTCGCAGCCTTGGCATTCTGGGCAGCGGAGTTCAGGCGCGCTCTCACATCCAGGCACTACGGCAGGTCCGCCCTTCACTCGAAGACGTTCGCATTTGGAGCCGCACCCCAGCCAACGCCGAACGGCTGGCAACTGAAACGGACGCGCGGGCAGTCTCGCTTCGCGAAGCTGCCTGCGCCGATGTAGTTCTCACCGTAACCGCATCGACGGTTCCAGTTTTGGAAGGCCGCAAGGTGGCGCCACATGCCGTGGTGCTAGCCGTTGGAGCCACGGGCTCAACGCTGCGCGAGCTGGACGATGAAGTGATGCGATCGAGCTTCATCGTCGCCGAATCGAAATCGGCGGTCGAACTCGAATCGGGAGATGTGCGCCTCTCCGGCGCAAAAGTGGGAGCCGAAATCGGAAATATTCTTTCCGGCGCGGTCGCCGCACCAACTGGCTGTCGCGTTGTATTCAAGTCGGTCGGCATGGCAATCGAAGACCTGACCGCGGCGCGGCTGGTATGGCTGGCACAAAAGAGATAAATGTGTCGCCAAGAACCGAGATGCGAAATGCGGTTCGGACGAGGGCGATCCTTGCGCGAGAGGTCCTGGCGCCATTAATTAACTCAAATTTCACTTCTTGAAAAGCCGAAGATGCCTACGGAAATTGGGATAGATCTGCGATTTATTCACGATTCAGTATGTGACGAATGGCGGGTAAATTGGGTTTACCGATTCCCAATTCACGCCGTCTAAAACGCGGAGCAACCTCCCTCCCATCGGAGTTCCATCGGGGGTGCAAGCAAATTCAACAAAGAGGAGTTTCTTCGCATGAAACGTGAAGCTTTGATATCCCTGTCGCTAACAACTCTCTCCCTGGCGCTCCTGCTTCCGAAAAATATTGAGGCCAAGGCACCGAAGAATCCGCCGGTCTCTGCCGGCGCCGGCGCAGCCGACGTTCAAGGCGATGCGGCACACATGGTGCCCGCGCAGGCTGGGCTGATGAAACCTCTCGACTCCAGAAAGATTCAGGCGGGCCAGCAGTTTCAAGCTGTTCTAAGCGAAAAAGTGCAACTCAAAAATGGACCCGAGCTGCCGCGCGGTACGGTGCTCATCGGCACAGCAACGGCCATTGAAGCGCAAAGTGGAGGGTCTTCGAAACTCATCTTACGCTTCACAGAAGCTCAGCCGAAGGGCGGCAAGGCGATTCCGATCAAGGCGACTATCGTAGGTTTCTTCCCGGGCAATAGCCTCGAGCGTGAGGACCGGGACATCTGGAACCCGAAATCTCCAGGGGTCGACCAAGTCAACGCCTTTTACGGCGTGGAACTGCAAAGCAACATTGTGGATCGCGACTCGGGAGTTTTCGTGTCTACCAAGAAAGACGCGGTGAAGTTGGCGCCGGGCAGTTGGATTGCGCTGGCGATTGAAGCGCTGCCGGAGAGCCCGGAGGCGCCGAATGGCCCGACCGGCGCCGCTTGATTTCCTCGCCCAGCGCTGCCTGAATGCTTGCCGGCCCCACTCCAGCCGATAATCGAAAGCGGCGTTCCGTGAATTCAAAACGTTGTGCCACCGGCCGGGGGTGCTCATGCAACCCCGGCCGATTCCTCGAAAAGAGAAAAGGACCCACAGCCTCCTTCCGTTGGTCGGCCACGCCTTCCCTCCGCTGCAAACGAAAAATACGGTGGTGACCGTCGGCGTTGAGCGAATGACTGCCTGCCTGCGTCTCTCCACTCAGCAGCAGGCGTCTGCCTGTGTGGTCTGCTCCGGAGGCGGGACAGGACGAGCGCTGAAGCGATACCCTTGAGTCGGGTCGTGAAGTCAGAATGAATCTTGAATTCATGCGGCGTTGAATTCGCCACTCGCCAAGGAGAAGACAAAGACGATGAAAGAGGAGCGGCAATGAAGATTGGAAGCTGGGCGCGCCTGTTGCTGGTGGCAGCACCGGTGCTGACTGGATGCAAGGGATTCTGGGATGCACCAAGCAGCAGCGGCAGCACCAGCTTCACGCTCACCAATAGCGGCAACATCACCGTTGCTCCCGGCGCCACTTCCGGCAATACCTCGACGATCACCGTAACGCCAGCGAGCTCGTTTACGGGGACGGTTTCGCTCGATTGTTCGGTTACCAGCGCGCCATCGGGCGCAACCAATGCCGCGACTTGCAGCCTTTCTCCGACCTCATTAGCATTCAGCAGCTTCGACGGCGCAAACATCGACGCTAGATGCGACAACCACCTCCTCAACGACCGCCGGAGCTTACCAGATGACGGTAACCGGAACTTCGGGCAGTGCTTCCGCACACGACAAACCTTTGCGCCGAGGTGAGCGTCCATCTTCGGGCACCTGCACCGCGATCTCCGGCAGGCAGCAGCGGCATATTCTACGTGCTCAACCAGGGGACCAAGCAGATCGTGGGCTATTCCATCGCTTCTGGCGTGCTCACGCAGGTTGGGAATGCATACACGCTCTCTGCCGCTCCATATTCCATCGCAATTGCCCCTGGCGGCAGCTTCCTTTATGTGGGCACGGCCACGGGCATCTACCTCTTTGATATTGGCTCGAGCGGCGCGCTGACCCTGGCGAACAATTCCAACGTCATCTCGCAGGACATTGCCACCACGATGCAGGTGGACTCGACCGGCTCCTGGCTTGCTGGAGGCCGGCCCCAACCTCGCCGAGTTGCTCGCCATTCAAATCAACTCCACCACCGGAGTTCCCACTTCCACGATCGAGCAAAACACGCTGCTTCCTGCGTTGACCGTGCAGCAACTCGCGATTTCGCCTGACAATGCGCATGTGTTTGTGGCTCTCGGCGCCTTCGGTACCGAGGACGTGACCTTTGCTGCCGGCAACACCACTCCCTTCGGAGCGGTCTGCGAATATTCCGGTGATCAACATCGCGGGTGCGGCGGTCTCAGTTGCCGTGGACCCCAACAGCCGACTGCTCTACATTGGCGAAACCGCAGCGATCTCCGGCTCCAACTCCGGCGGATTGCGTGTCTTCAACTACAGCACGCTGGCTGAAGTCACCGGCTCGCCATTCGCGACCGGCGGGCTGGCGCCCTACGCCATCGTCGCCCACCCGTTACGGAGCGCAATGCAGGCAACTACGTCTATGTCGCCAACCGCACGGTGAGCGGCAGTTCCACCGGCAGCATCGCCGGCTTTGCAGTGACCACCACCGGAAGCACTTCTACGCTTACCGCGCTCAGCTCCACCAGCGCGGCGGGCATTACGCCTCTGGGCATGACTGCAGGACTCGACGGGAACTACCTGCTGGTGGTGAATTCAGGCGGCAGCCCGGACCTGCAGGGCTATTCACCTTTGACTCGACGACCGCCGGCAAGCTCGACTCCTCGATCACGAGTGCCACGGGAACCGACCCGGTGCAGGCCACCGCGATCGCGGCGGTGCCGTAAGAGCAGTGGGCAGAGTCAGAGTTCAAGCAGTCCGCTCTTGAGCGCTCGGAAGCTTTGCGAGCGGCAATTGCCGACGACAAGGCTCGCTGGCTTACATTTCGGCACGTGATGAACTGTCCATCTGCTGAACCCGAACACTGAACTATACTGTGAGGTGTTATCCTCAAGAAGAACGCCACAGGCTGTGTTCACGCGAACTCCAATTCCCTTCGTTCCATTTCTCCGGCGCCTCCGAGCATCTGTGCACCCTGCTGCGGTCATCGCTGGTGATTATTGCGGTGTGTCTGTTGGGCTTGCGTCCGGATGCGGCCGCTTCCGTCACGAAGAATACGAAACCGTTTACGTTTCGGCGCGGCAGATGTATCTCCACGACCGCGTCGCCGCAGTCTCAGAGCGCGTGGCCGAGGTGGTGAACGGGCAGCCGCTCCAGGTTCTTGAGCACGGACGCCGCTTCCTCAAGGTCAAGACGGAAAAGAACCAGATCGGCTGGATTGAAGAGCGCGCCGTCATCGACAGCAAGACCTACGACGGCGTTCGTGCAGCTTGCCAGCAGAGCACAAGGAGGATCCCGTAGCCGCAACTGCGACCCTCCGCGACGATCTCTACATGCATCTGCTTCCCGGGCCGCAAGACCGACACTTCTATCTGCTTGCCGGCAACGCCAAGGTTCAGTTGCTGGCGCGCGCCTCGGTGCCGAAGGTTCCCAGTCACGCGATCCGGCCGCTGCCTGCGTCCGGCCTCCGCCAGCGCCGGGAAAGACTCAGCGCCTGCGCCTGGCGCCAAAGGCCGGCAACCGAAACGCGCCCGCGGTTCCAGCTCCGCGGCCAGCCGGACCGCCGCCGCCCCCGGTCATGGAAGACTGGTGGCTGGCCCGCGACGCGCAGGGCCACACCGGCTGGCTGCTCGGCAACCGCCTGGATGTGGATGTTCCGGATGAGATTGCCCAGTATGGCGAGGGCCAGCGGTTCATCGGCGCGTGGGTGCTCACCAAGAGTCACCGACCCGGAGGCCGACTACTCCCGATCACCAGGTTCCCGAGTACCTGACTGTCACGGCCCCGCTCAGTCCGGCTTGCCCTTCGACTTCGACCAGGTGCGCGTCTTCACGTGGAGCCTGCGCCATCAGCGCTATGAGACTGCATTCATGCTGCATCCCATCCAGGGATTTTTGCCGGTGCGGGTCGGGACCCAGGCGGCGAGCGTTCCTTCGGGGAAGGAATCAGAACAAGCACGATCCCGGCTGCGGGCAACGTGCCCGACTTCAGCTTCGTGATCGCCGGCGACCAGAATCTCACCACGCGATCCGGCCACAGGAATCACCCGCCCTGCCAAGCCGCGCACCATCCATTACGAGATGATCGACACGCGCGTTAAGAGCATCGGCCCGGACATGGCGCCGATTCCCATTATGCATACAGCGGGCGACAAGAAGGCCAAAGAACAGAAGGCCGCGAAGAAGGGCAAGAAGAAGAAATAAGATATAGTGTTGCGCGCATGGAGTTAGAATGATGCGAATTCCATTCCGGACTAGTGACGAAAGCCCGTGTAAGTAAGGCGTCTATGAAGATTGCGTGCAGATGCCACTCTGCTTGCCTGCTTTCTTTGGATTTGGCTGGCCGGATGCGGAGGCAAATCCAAATTCGCCAACTTCGCCTGGCGAGTAACGGCTGTGCACGGGGGTTGTCATCTCCGGGACTTTGCAGGATTCGCTGACCTCGCAGCCGGTTGCGCAGGGGATGGCGGTTCTGGAGTCGGGAACTGAGTTATCCGCGACGCCGCGTTTACAACTTTTTCCCAACGCAGCAGATCGCGACCGATGTCCACGGCGGATTCAGCTTGTGCGCGCAAACCGTTCCTAGCCCTCGGCAATTGTGCTTGAGGCCATGGATTCCTCCGGCCGTGCTTACCCTCCATATGTGACGGCTGTTTCAGGAGCGGCCAGTCTGGGAACCGTTGCGATGGGAGGCTGCGCCGGGATGTGCGGTTTCGCGGGAGAGCAGCAAACCTCCGCGCCCGCCACCATAACCGGAGTCATTACGAGCGCGCCGATTGCGGTAGCAGGAACCGTGGCGCCTCAGTTCGCCATGCAGGCTCTGGATGGATCAAAGGCCGCGGATGGAACCCAAAATCTATGGGCGTTGGCGCTGCCGGTCTTCAACGCGTCGCCGGTTCTCGCATTCAGCACCACAACAGGTGCGTGCGCGGGAGTCGCGCCGTATTGCTCCACCTACACTTTGCCTGTGCCTTCACAAAGTCCTCTTTGGCCCGTGAATGGTGGAACGGTTCAGGCGGCGGTGACGTCAATCTACATAATTTACGTTGCGCCAGGCAGCATTTCTGCCTGCACTCCGTCGTTCAGTTTCTCAGCATTTCAGCGGATGGAAAGACGATGCTGACGGCAACCCCGGGAGCGCAGTTGACGGCGCAAACGATCAGCTTGTCCGCTTGCCATTGAAGGAGTTTTTTGAAGATCGGGCGCGGGAAGCACCGCGAACTGAATTGTCAGTGCCGGGGACCGTCCATCGCCGGCTTGGCGTTGCCGCGCGATAGGACACGATCTGTCCCGCCGGGCAAAGCTACTCTCACCTGCGGGCCGGCGCCGGACGAAGTGCTTGCCGGCTTGAACGCCGGTTTACCCGCAAGCGGGACCAGGGATCTTGCCGGCGCGACTGCCGCTGGTGAGGGGTTCGAAGGCAATCTGGCAGCCGTCGCGGGCTTCACAGGACCAGGCTTCGCAGGAACGGCTGCTGTTGCTTTCAACATTTGGCTGTCTTCGCCGCCGCCGGGGAACTGCTCGTCGGGCTTGCCGGCGATGGCCGCTTTCATGAAGGTCATCCAGATGGGGAGAGCGGCGCGGGCGCCGGTCTCCTTTTCGCCCAGCGACTCGCGGCTATCGAAGCCGACCCAGACTCCGCAGGTAACGGAGGGCGAGAACCCGAGGAACCATGCGTCGGTAAAGTCGCTGGTGGTGCCGGTCTTGCCGCCGAGAGGATGGTTCAGCTGCGCGACAGCAGCGCCGGTGCCGTGCGCGGTTACCGCCTGCAAAAGCGTCATCATGGTGCGCGCCGTCTGCTGGTCGATGACCTGGTTGACAGCGGGGCGGTCTTCCCACAGCGTAATGCCGTCGGCATTGGAGACTTTGCGAACCAGGTGCGGAGTGACGCGGATACCGTCATTGGGAAATACGGAATAGGACGCAACCTGTTCTTCGAGGGAAATTTCAACTGCGCCGAGCGCCACCGGCAGATAGGCGGGAATGTTCGAGGTGACGCCGAAGCGATGGGCCATGTCGATGACTTTGTGAATTCCAACGCGCGCTGCCAGTTTGAGTGCCGGAATATTTCGCGACTCGGCAAAGGCGTTGACGATGGTCATGCGGCCCTTGTAGTCATTTTCGTAGTTATGCGGAACATAGCTGCCGAAGCTTACCGGCGCATCGACAATGGTGTCGTCCGGCTTGAGGCCGTCTTCTATAGCGGCGGTGTAGACATACGGTTTGAAGCTGGAGCCCGTTTGTCTCTCGGCCTGCATGGCGCGGTTGAACTGGGATAGCGCATAGTCTCGTCCGCCGACCATGGCGAGCACGTCGCCGCTGGTGTTGTCGACGGCCATCAGCGCGCCCTGCGCCCCTGAGTCCTGTTCGAGAGAGGCGCGGCGAGAGCCACCTTCCATAGCGGCGATGAGGTGAATATAGATGACGTCGCCGGGCTTGAACGAGCGCATCCGCAGTACGCTGGCCGGTCCACTGCCAGTCCGCCGGCAGCAGGATAACATCGGAGTCCGGCTGGTCCGGCTCCCCGACGCGGGCGTGAATTTCGAGCGGCAGAACGCGCGTGACGAGGGCGTGGACGTAGTCGCCCGGCCCAGAGACCAGGGCCCAATCGGGATGGCGGTAGTTCTTTAGAGTGGCGTTGGCGTCCATTCCCGCGTCCAACCCATTCGCGATCGCGTTTTCCAGGTGCCCCTTCCAACCGTGGCGGCGCTCGTACGTAGCCACCCCATCCTCGACGGCGCTGATTGGCAGTCTGTTGCAGGTCCATGTCGAGCGTTGTATCGACGCGCAGGCCGGCTTCGTGCACCTGCTCGGTGCCGAAACGCTTTTCAAGTTCGCGCCGCACTTCCTCCTGAAACCAGGGCGCAACCGATCCCTGCGGCGCAGCCACGTGGAGCCCAAGCGGCTCGCGGCGCGCCTGATTGGCCTGGGCGCGCGTAATCACGCCGTCGGACTCCATCTCGGAAAGCACCAGGTTTCGGCGGCGCAGCGCCTTGTCGGGATTCAGCAGGGGCGAGTAAGCGTACGGCGCCTTGGGCAGGCCGGCCAGCAAAGCGGCTTCGGTTAGCGATAGGTCCCTGGCATGCTTCGAGAAATAAAATTCGGATGCGGCCTCGAACCCATACATCCCGCTGCCCAGGTAGATCTGGTTGCCATACAGGGTGAATATCTGTTGCTTGGTAAAGGTGCGCTCGATTTGAATGGCGAGAAAGGCTTCCTGGAGCTTGCGCGTGAAGTGACGGTCGGCAGAGAGAAAGAGGTTGCGCGCCAATTGCATGGTGAGGGTCGAAGCGCCCTGCGAGCGGTCGTGGGTGCGGAGGTCGTGTATAAAGGCGCCGCCGATGCGCAGCACGTTCACGCCCCAGTGAGACTCAAAGGTCTTGTCTTCGATGGAGATCACGGCCTGGCGAAGGACGGGCGCAAATCCGTCGAAGTCCACCACCTCGCGGCGTTCAAGCGCGAAGGACCCGATAATACGGCTCTTGCGGTCGTAAAGGTCGGTCAGGGTGGAGGGGCGGTAGTGCTCCAGCTCGTCGATCTGGGGCAGGTCGACGGAGTAGACGCAGAGTTAGACCGGCCAGGGAACCGGTAACGACCGCAAGTACGAGCAACACCGCGAGCGCGGAGCGGCCGGCCAGCTTGCGGTGACGGTGCAGCGTGAGCCTGCGGTCCAGCGAAGCCGACGGCTCCGACCCGGGTCGCGCAACTTCACCGGCTCACGTGTGGGTGGCAGCCAAAGGATTCGAGCCTCATGGGCATATCTCCCCGTTGCCGGAGAGAAAATGCCTCAACTTAAGGCTAGCATTTTAGCGAATGCGTGTGAACATGCGGCGGCGCAATGACGTACCACGAACGTGCAATAGCGGAAAAACGAAAGAAGCAAGCTGAAAAGGGGCGCAACTGAAAGCTGCGCCCCGGAAAGAAAGTTCTGAATTCGCCTCAGGCGCTCTTACCCTTCAGCAAATTGAGCGCCTTGTCCAGCATATCGTCGCCCTTGGGCGGAGGAGCGCCTTCCACCTCTTCATCGATCGGCGATGCCACCACCACGTTTGGGCGTCACGGCCGTGTCCTGAATCTTGTTGCCGGAGGGGCTCTCGAACTTTGCCACCGTCAGCAGCAGGTCTGCGCCGTCGGGCATCTCGATGGATTTCTGGAACGACCCTTCGCCGAACGTGCGCTCGCCAACCACATCGCCGCGCTTCAAATCTTCAATTGCGGCGGCGGTCAGTTCCGGTCCGCCGTAGGTGCCGCGGTTCACCAGCACGGCAACGGGCGCGCCGGTAAGGAACTTTGCGGGGTCGGCGGCAAAGGTCTGGGTGGGGAACTGCTGGCCCTGAAGCGTAGCCAGGGTTCCCTCCTTGACAAAGAAGTTGGCCAGCCGCACTCCCTCGGGAGCGTCGCCGGTGGCATCGCGCAGGTCGAGCAGGATCTTGCTGCTCTTGGGCGCGGCCTTGATCTTCGCCGCGATCTCGTCCACGCGGCTCGCAGTCAGAACGCCGGGCTTCAGGTACAGAATCGTGGCGTTGTCATACTCCTGCGTACCGAGCGCGGGAGCGTTGGAGACCGAGCGGGTAAGCGTCACCTTGTCGGGGTCGGGCTTTGCCGGGCGTAACTACGGAAAGAGTAACCGTGCTTCCCGGCTTGCCCTGGAGCATGAGCCGGATCACGGCCAGCGAAAGCTCGCGGGTCGACTGGCTGCCGATGGACTCGATCACGTCGCCGTCGGCAAGATGGGTGTCGGCCGGCGAACCGGGCATCACGTTGACCACCGTGGCATACCCGTAGCGCTTTGAGACCGTAATGCCCACCTGGGCGGCGCCAGAGTTGGGCTGGTCCTTGAAGATCTTGTACTCGGTTGGGGTCAGGTAGCTGGAGTCGGCGTCCAGCGACTCCAGCAACCCGTGCAGAGCGCCGTTGGTCACGTCGCTCATTTCGGGTGGGGTCACGTAGTCATTCTGAATCTTCTGAAGAACCTCGGCATACACGCGCATCTGCTTGTAGGCGCCATCCTGGTCGCTGCTGGCGTGAACGCCGAACAGGCCGAACTCGCCCAGGGCAAAGCCGAGGCCGAGGGCGGCGAAGATGGCGACGGAGAGCACAAACACTGAACGCTGAAAGAATCGGGACACACACACCACCTGTGCAGCCTTCAAGGGGAAGCAGGCCGCATACCCATATAGACGTAATGATACCTCAAGTGGTGTGTAGAGCGGCATTTTCGCTGACCGGCCAGGAGTCCGGGGTCGATAATCTGACCGGAAGCCCGCCGCGGAGTGAGGAACGAGCCCGGGTTTCAGCCAGATTGCCAGGGACTCCTTCCCGGTCGCCGTGCCTGGCCAGCAGCCTGATTTGAAGTGAATTACAAAGTTGCACCCGATGGATGAATGCTGTCACCCACTGCAGCGTCACGCTGCGACGGCGGACTGGAAGCAACGGATTATCTCTGTGTTTTTGAACCTTGGCGGAATTCTTTTCATATTCTTCAGGGGCGCCATTGGGCGTAGCTCAAGGCCAACCGTTTTACGTCAAAAAACGGCTCTCGACCCGCCGACACGGTCGTTAACTTTATTCGAAAAAAATCGGACCATGGCCAACAAAACTCATGGTTCGGTTTTTGCCGAATAGAACGGATCTGGCTTATTCCTTGTTACTGACTAAGGAGAACATGGCTCCCTGAGGGTCCTGGCCGTTGATGATCCAACCCCCTCCGGGTACCTGCATCGGACCGTTCATGATCTTCCCGCCGCCGGATTCAACGCGTTGGCTACGGCCGCTTTGATCGAGTCGACGTTGAAGTAGAAGTTCCAGCAAGAGACGGGAATATGCGGCGCTTTGATCATCATCCCGCCGTCGCCCATTTCCTTGTGGTCGCCTTCATCGAAGATGCGATAGACGCCCATGGGCCCCATGTCCATATCGCTGACCTTGGTCCAGCCAAATAGCTTGGTGTAGAAGTTGAATCCGGCTTCGATGTCCGTTGTGTAAAGCTCGTGCCAGCCGATGGTGCCGGGGGCCGGTGGTGCGGGGCGTTGCGGCGAGGGCATGCTCGGGTTGGGGGTAAAGACCACAATGGCCGCGCCCTGCGGGTCGGACAAAACGGCGAAGCGAAGCATTCCGGGAACGTCCGTCGCCGGTTTCCAAAGTTTGCCGCCGGCTTCGACAATTTTTTCGATGTGAGCGTCGACATCATCGACCGCGATGTAGCCTATCCAGCCACTGTGTCCGGACATTTGCAACATGCCTGCGATTCCAACATTGCCGAGGTTGAAGATGGTGTACGGGGGACCGTCCGTTGTGGGCATCTCCTGGGTTGTCCATCCCACAACGTCGGAGTAAAACTTGCCCGTGGCTTTCGGATCGCTGGTCATGATTTCATACCAGCCGAACTTTCCTTTTGGCGTAAACATCGCTAGGATTCTCCTTATCGTCGGACGCATCAAGGGATCTGCGTCCGGGGGGCTCGTAGCGTTGATATCAACTCGATCAAGGGCATGTCAATCTGGTCGAAGGTTAATTTCTGTGCAGCGTCCGGTCGAGGCTGAGGTTTGCTCATGGCCCAACCTAGCAGAGGCATCGGCAATGTAACGACGAATACGGGTCTCGTCGAAATGGCAATGGCGTATTCCCGCAGCCGCGTGCTGGCCGCGGCTGCACGTCTCGGCGTTGCCGATGCACTTGGAGACGAGGTGCGCAGCGTTGACTTCCTGGCCGAAAAGTGCCGGGCAGATGCCAATGCGTTATACCGCCTGCTTCGCGCACTGGCCAGCATAGGCGTCACGGAAGAGACGAGCCCCGAGCACTTTCGGCTCACTCCTTTTGGCGAACCGATGCAGAAGGATGTGCCACACTCCGCCTGGCCGGCCGTTGTCTTCTGGGCGGATCTGCTTGCCGACGAATGGTCCCTGCTTACCGACTGTGTTCGAACGGGTAAGCCGGCCTCTCAGGTGCGCGATCCGAAAATACCTTCCCGGTGGTCGCAGGATGCCGAGGCTAGTTCTATTTTTCGTTCGGTGATGGGTACGGCTCCGGCAGAAGATTACGCGCCGATTGCTGAAGCGTGGGATTTTTCCCACGCGAATGTGGTTGCGGACCTCGGCGGCGGCGGCGGGTCGCTGATTCTCGCGGTGCTTGCTCGCAACCCGCAATTGCGCGGCATGCTTGTGGACCGCGAATCGAGCGTGGATTCAGCCAGAACTCGCTTCGCGGAAGAAGATCCTTCCTTCCGATGCGAACTGATTGCCGCAGATCTCATGCAGTCGGTCCCGGCGGGCGCCGATGTCTACATGCTCAAGCACGTACTGCATGGACGCCAGGACGGGGATGCTATTGCTATTCTCATAAATTGCCGCAAGGTGATTCCGCAGAACGGCAGTTTGTTGGTCATTGAATTCATTCTTCCTTCGCTCGTATCGCATGCAGATCCTCGACTCGAAGGCCTCCTGATGAGCGACCTCAACATGCTTGCGGTTACCGGCGGCAGGGAGCGCAGCGAGCGAGAATGGAGGATGCTTCTTGAGGCAGCGGGCTTCATTCTGACCGGCGTATACCCGGTTGGCGGCGACGGCCTGATGGTTGGGAACGTCGGCATAGTCGAGGCAAAGCCGGCTTAGGAACAATTGAGATCTGAGCATTGACTGCCGGGCACGAGCAGAGCCTTTTGCGAGATCATGGCATTCTGATGCGCTCCTGCCGTTGCGGGAAAAGAAGCCGCAAGGATCGGTCTGGCAGCGCTTTTGGGGTCTAAAACTGCCGGAAATCGGCCAAAAACAGGGTAAAAACGGGGCTTGCTATTTACCGATGAGTAATTAGTGTGGAGTTTTGCGTTATTCATTTTATTCATGTTACCTCGAAATCCGTTACCTTTCAGTACTGCCTGGGCCGGGGGGGTAGGGGGGGGTGCTTATTTTGAGGGTGGTTTGGCCGGTTTGGGCTCGAATTGCAGGGTGCTGACGGCGACCTGAGCGGCGTAGAGGAGCTGGCCGCTTTTCTCGGGAGGAATGGCGCCGATGAGGATGCCGTGGGCGGCGCAGGCGATGAAGTCGCGGACGCCCTGATGGCCGGCGAGCATGGGCATGGCGTTGGAATAGGCCTTGGCTGCGTCCTTGGCGGCCCAGAGATCCTCCATGCTGTTTTCGGGGTCCGCGTTGTCCATGTAGGCGTTGAAGGCGCGCTGCCAGGCGTCGCAGCAACGTTTGACAGCGGCTTTGGCGCTGGTGGGGTTTGAGCCCGGTCCCGGAGAGAGCGTAGTTTCGGGGGCAAGGTACGAGATGGCTTCAACGAGGGCGAGATCCGTGACGGACATATTGGACATAGGAATTCTCCTATAAATAGTGTGCTCTTTTGAGGTCTAATTTTCGGCAAAAGGGATTTGCGGCAGGCGGAATGCGGCTGGCGGTATTGCTCGCGGTTTGGGAAGATGACCAAGGCTGGGACGGTCGGGAGGCGGCGGCTGATTGCGGCGATTGTTCGAGTGAGACGGGGGGGTGTTATTCTGGCGCGTCGTCTGATTTGAACGAGGAGGATGACTTGAGAACAGGCATCATATTGGCTATAGGGGGATTGGCGTTTTTGGCGGGTTGCGGAAACCAGGGGGACAAGGCTTCGAACGTTCCCGTTACGCCCAAGTGGAAGGGGGCTGCCTACCATATCGCGTTTGACACGCAGGGGGGAAAACCGAATCCGGCGGGTGTGACGATTCCGGCGATCAAGTACACGGCGAACCCTGACGCGCTGGAGAAGAGGGTGAGCCTGGTGGTGAAATTCGACACTTCAGGAGCTACGAAGCAAGGGCCGATGATGAACCAGATGATCATGGCTCCGACGGATATCGCCGGTGCAGAGGGGGCGCTTCCGGCGGACTACATGGATTTGGCAGACAGGGGGCTGGCGAGGTTTTTCGGGGCTTATTGCATCAAGGGAAAGATAAAGATATCGGTGGCGCTGGCGAGGTCATCGCTGAGCAGCCAGGCCGATGATGCGGAAGTAGACGAGAAGCGCCTTTCAGACTGGCTGCCAGTCGAGGTGGTGTTCAAGAATCCGCATCCAGGCTGCTAGAGGCCGCTGCGCTTGATGGGAACGGGTCCGGGCAGTTACCGATGGCCGAAGCATTGCGGTCTCAACGGCTGCTTTTCAGATGCACTCCGAGGTCTGAGGAATGTAGTCTTCCAAGAAGAGAAGTTCAAATTTCTCCAGCGGCAGGGGCCGGCTGAATAGATAACCCTGGAAGGCATTGCAGCCGAGGCTCATGAGGTAGTCACGCTGCTCTCTGATTTCGACGCCCTCGGCCATAACCGGCAGGCCCATGGCTTTTCCAAGTGAGACGATGGTTTGCGCAATCGCGCCGCTGGTGGTGTCTTCCAGGATGCTTTGGACGAAAGAGCGGTCAATTTTCAACTGGTCCAGGGGCAGGTGCCTGAGGTAATTCAGCGATGAATAGCCGGTGCCAAAATCGTCGAGAGCGAATTGGATTCCGATGGCCCTGAGCCGGGACATTTTGGCGACGATTTCGTCGAAGTTATCGACCAGCAGACTTTCAGTGAGGCTCGAGGCATAGGTTCCGCGGGTTGGCGTTGGTGCGGGCAACGACTTCGACGACCTGTTCGACGAAATTTGGCTGGCGAAATTGCCTGGCGCTGATATTGACGGCAACTTTCAGGTGAGCCGTTTTCGGGTTCGCCGACCAGGCTGCAATCTGAGCGCATGCGGTTTGGAGCACCCACTCGCCAAGGGGCAGAATCAAGCCGGTTTGTTCAGCCAGCGAAATGAAGTCGGAAGGCGCCAATAGACCGCGTTTGGGATGCATCCAACGGAGCAGGGCCTCGGCGCCAATCATCTGAGTTGTGTTTACCTGGGGCTGATAGTAGAGCAGGAATTGATCTCCTCTGATGGCTTGGCGGAGTTCCTCCTCCATCGCGGCGCGGGCATTGACGGCATTTTGCAGCGCAGGCTCGAAGAAACGGATTGTATTGCGGCCCGCGGTCTTGGATTGGTACATCGCGATTTCGGCTTGCTGCAGGATTTCACTTGTGCTGTCGCGGCGATCGCCGAACACGGTAATTCCGATGCTCGCGGTGCTGAAGCATTCGCGGTCGGCAATCCAAAATGACTCGGCCATAGCATTGAGTATCTTGCCGCCGATGGCTTCCGCCCAGGTGGCAGCCTCTTCGGCCGAACTACTCAAGTCCTCGAGCATCACCACGAATTCGTCCCCACCCAATCGCGCCACGGTGTCGGCCTCACGAACGCAGGTGGCCAGGCGGGCTGCCACTTCCTGAAGCAACAGGTCTCCGGTCTGATGGCCGAGGCTGTCGTTCAAATCCCTGAAATTATCAAGGTCGACGAACAGGATTGCGCGCCAGCGGCCGTTGCGCGTGCCGGCTGCCAAAGAGTGGTGCAGGCGGTCCAGCAACATGCGCCGGTTTGGCAGGCTTGTCAACTGATCAAAGAAGGCAAGGCTCCTGATCTCCTTTTCGGCGGCTTTGGCATCGGAGACGTCGCGCGTGATGGAGATGAGGCAGGGAATTTCGTCAATCGCGGTCAGAGTAGCGGACACCACTCCCCACAGCGTGTCGCCGTTCTTCTTTCGAAACCGCGCTTCCAGGCTGCGACAAGTTGCATTCTGGCGCAGGGCCTCAAAGAACGTGGATCTATTCTCGATGTCCACCCAGAGGTTAAGTTCGAGGACGGTTTTCCCGATGACCTCGTTTCGATCGAAGCCGGTGCTGCTGAGGAACATCTCGTTCACGTCGATGATCTGCCCATTATCGAGCCGGCTGATAAGGATGCCGTCGAAAGAGGTATGGAAGACGGTGCGGTAGCGTTCCTCGCTGGCTCTGACGGCCTCGGCGGCCGCAGTCAACCTTTCTTCTGTCGCCTTGACGTCGGAGATATCGCGAGAGACGGAGAGCACACATGGCACGCCGCCAACCTCGATCAGAGACGCGGACATCAATCCCCAGAGCGTGGTTCCGTTCTTTCTGGTGAACTTTGTTTCGAGATTATGACATACCGACTTTGCGCGCAGCTCTTCTGTCAGCTTTAGCCGCACGGCCGGTTCGGTCCAGATGCCGAGTTCAAGTGAAGAGCGTCCGATTACTTCCTGCCTTTCGTATCCCACGATGTCGAGGAAGGCCTTGTTGGCATCGACATAGAGTCCATCGCTGAGGCGGTTGATGCAAATGGCTTCGGTGCTCATTTCGAACGTTGTGCGATAGCGCTCCTCGTTTACGCGCAGGGCTTTGAGGGCAATGGCGAGCTGTTCCTCGGCGGTTTTGCGGGCATTTATATCCTGGACGACGGTGATGTAGTGAAGAGGTTTGCCCTCGTTGTCGCGCTGGATCGAGACGGTAAGCTTCATCCAGGTGAGGCTGCCGTCCTTGCGCAGATAGCGCTTTTCAAAGACAGTCGGCTGAAGAATGATGTCCGCGCCGGCCGTCATTTTATTGAGCACCGCGTTGCTTCTGGCCAGGTCCTCCGGAGCCGTAAAACTCTGAAACGTCCTGCCGCAGATTTCGTCCGGCCGATAGCCGACCATGCGAGCGAAGCAATCGTTACACCGGACGATCCGTCCATCGAGCGAGGTGTGCAGCATGCCTACCGCAGCCTGTTCGAATGTGGCGCGATAACGTTGCTCATTCTCGCGCAGTTGAATTTCGGCGCGCCTGCGGTCGGAGACATCGGTGATGAAGCCTTCGTGGAGGATTGGCAGGCCATCGGGTCCGCCGACGAGTCTCCCATTCAGCGAAACCCATGCGATGGTTCCATCCTTGCGCTTTAACCGGCATTCGTATCCAAGGAGTGGGCCGTGTTCCATGGCCTTTTGCAAATATCGGGACCGCTCTTCCGGATCTGCCCAGACCTGACATCCCAGGTCTGTGACCGAGGACATGATTTCTTCCGGTGAGTCGTAGCCCAGGATTCCGGCCAGGGCAGGATTTAGAGACACGATCTTGCCATCGAGAGTTGTCTGGTAAATTCCCTCCAGGGCCCCCTCAAAAATATCCCGGTAGTTTCTCTCGGCATGCCGGCGAGCTTTCTCGGCAGCTTTTAGCTCAGTGATGTCCTTGCCAAAGACCGAGACGCCTCTCACCACTCCATCGATGGTGATTCTGTTGAAGGTGAGCTGATTGGCGCGATGATCGGCCCGGAGCGACTCCTTTTGAAATGTGCCGTCAGTCAGGGCGCGTTTATAGAGGGTGCGCCATTTGAAGGCCCTTTTGGGCGGAAGGTAATCCTCAGGGAGCATCCCCACGCCAGGATGAGTTCCGAAGTTGACCTCGCAGTAGGTCCGCATTGCGGCGTTTAGGGTAACCAGGCGGAAATCGAGGTCCACCGACCAGATCATGTCTTCCGTGCTATCGATCAGGGCCGACAGATCGAAGTCTGTTTGGGTGGACATTCTAACTTCTCTCGATCTCACAAATTCGCAGAATCATTGATGCACGAAACGGCGATCTATTTTGAAAACAATCCGGAAAGAAAAATTGGGCCAGCGATTTAGAGTCTTCCAAAAGTGCGGCTCATCTGTTAGCCGCGATCAATGGAGTTTATCGGCAAAAGGGGCGACAAATTATAGGCAAAAGGGCGGTTTAGCGATAACCCTCGGGAACGAACAAACCGAGTCCAGGACATGGAATCTCGATTTACATTCGCCGTACGGCCATGCGGATTCAGGGAGATACGCGGCTGTGCGCGGGGATGGTGAGGGCAGTTTTCAAGCCACAGGTGCTCTCAAGAGCAAGCTGAAATGCGTGTTGCCTGGGCAATTTCAAATGTGACCGTCAGCACAAACCGGGCGGCCGAAAATTGAAAACTTGTTTCAAATTTACTCATTTGAGATTTGCTAAGGAAAAGGGAACGGGGGGCAGGGAACAGGGAATAGGGGATAGGGGATAGGGGCCAAGGACTAGAGCTGGTTGCATAAATGGCTTGCAGCCATCTTGAATTGTCCCTCAGGGGCTAAAGCCCCCGTTGATTTTACGGCGTTTGCGGCACGACTGAAGTCGTGCCCTGACACAAAGCCTCCGGGTTGGTGCTTAGAGCGAGTTTTTCCGCAGGCTGTAAAGCCGTGCCCTTTCAAAACCGGATTTATGCAACCAGTTTTATGGAAGAGGTTTATTGGCGACGGCGAGGAGGGTCTGAAACTGAGGGGATTCAGGCTCCTTGTCGACGATGGAGGTTTGCACGTCGGTGAAGCCGGCTTTCTCGAGCATGGCTTCGAGTTCGGCTTCGCTGAAGCCCAGCCACTCGTCGGCGTAGAGTTCGCGGGCTTCTTCGAAGCGGTGCTTCACGAGGTCGAGGAGGACGATGCGGCCGCCTGGAATGAGGATGCGGAAGGCCTGTTCGATGGCGCGCTCGGGGTGCAGGGCGTGATGAAGGGACTGCGAGAAGAAGACCAGATCGACTTCGGCGTCGGCGATGGGGATCTCTTCCATGTCGCCGAGGCGGAACTCGACGTTTTCGACGCCGTGGCGGAGGGCCTGGTCGCGGCCGACTTCGATCATTTTTGCGGAGGTGTCGACGGCGATGACTTTTTTGGCGCGCTGGGCGAGGAGGAGCGCGAAGGAGCCTTCGCCCGCGCCCAGGTCGGCGATGATCATGGGGGGCATAAGGCGCAGCAGGGCTTCGGCTACACCTTTCCAGGATTTGCCGGGGACGTAGTCGCTGCCGAGGCGGCCGGCTACGGAGTCGAAGAAGGTGCGCATTTTGTCCTGACGTTTGCGCAGGACGCGGCGCATGGCGGCCTGGTCGGGGGCGGCTTCGGGAATTTCTGTCCCTGCGCGGGCTAGCAGGTTGTGTAGAAAGCTACCGGGCGTGTGTGAGGAGAAAAGCGCGCGGTCGTCAAGACTTGAAGGGGCTGCGGAAAAAGGCTCGATTCTGTCCGAAGCGGGCGGAAGGCTTGCCTCAGGGGCTAAAGCCCTCGTTGATTTTAAGACGTTTGCGGCACGACTAAAGTCGTGCCCTGACACAAGGCCCTCCGAAGTCTTCGCTGTATTGAGTTTTTCCTCAGCCTGTAGAGGCCCACCCGCGTTGGACGCGCAACTGGCACGACTGAAGTCGTGCCCTTTCAAAGCTGTAGGTTCTTCCAAGGCTTGGGATGGAGCCGGTAGAGATTGCTTTTGCCGGTGCGGCGGTCTTCGACCAGGCCGGCCTGCTTGAGCTGCGAGAGGTGGGTGGAGATGGTGCTCTGGCCCATGACGAGGATCTCCTGCAATTCGGCGACGGAGAGCTCCTCGCCTTTGAGAAGCAGCAGGATGCGGAGCCGGTTGGGGTCGGCCACGACGCGGAGGATTTTCACAATGGACGGCATGGTTTTGGGTTGACGGCGTGCGAGTTTCTGATACATATCAACATATCACGATAGGACGATATAAAGGAGAATTCGTATGGCAAGCTCAACACTGGAAGTGACGGAACTGGAGTACAAGGTGGCCGATATGGCGCTGGCCGACTGGGGCCGCAAAGAGATCACCATCGCCGAGCAGGAGATGCCGGGGTCTGATGTCGATCCGCAACAAGTATGCGGCGGGGAAGCCGCTGGCGGGCGTGCGCGTGACCGGCTCGCTGCACATGACGATTCAGACGGCGGTGCTGATTGAGACGCTGGTGAGCCTGGGCGCGGAAGTTCGCTGGGCGAGCTGCAACATCTTTTCGACGCAGGACCACGCGGCGGCGGCGATTGCGGCGACCGGCGTGCCGGTGTTTGCGTGGAAGGGCGAGTCGCTGGAGGAGTACTGGTGGTGCACCTACCAGGCGCTGAGCGCATAAGGGCGGCAAGGGGCCGCAACTGGTGGTGGACGACGGCGGCGATGTGACGCTGCTGATCCACAAGGGCTATGAGCTGGAAGAGGGCGACGACTGGGTGGATACGCCCTCGGGCAACCACGAAGAGCAGGTGATCAAGGATCTGCTGAAGAAGGTTTATGCCGAAGACCCGCAGCACTGGCACAAGGTTGCGAAGGAATGGCGCGGCGTTTCAGAAGAGACGACGACGGGCGTGCATCGGCTGTACAAGATGATGGAGCAGGGCAAGCTGCTGGTTCCGGCGATCAACGTGAACGACTCGGTGACGAAGACCAAGTTCGACAACCTGTATGGCTGCCGCGAGTCGCTGGCGGACGGAATCAAGCGCGCGACGGACGTGATGGTGGCGGGCAAGGTGGCGGTGATCTGCGGCTACGGCGATGTGGGCAAGGGCTGCGCGCACTCGCTGCGCGGGCATGGGCGCGCGGGTGATTGTGACGGAGGTCGATCCGATCAATGCGCTGCAGGCGGCGATGGAAGGGTTCGAAGTGACGACGGTGGAAGACACGCTGGGGCGCGGCGACATTTACGTGACCTGCACGGGCAACATGGACATCATCACGCTCGAACACATGAAGAAGATGAAGGACCAGGCGATTGTGTGCAACATCGGGCACTTCGACAACGAGATTCAGATGGACCGGCTGAACGCGGAGAAGGGCGTGACGAAGCTGAACATCAAGCCGCAGGTGGACAAGTACACGTTCCCCGACGGGCACGGCATCTTTGTGCTGGCCGAGGGGCGGCTGGTGAATCTGGGCTGCGCGACGGGGCATCCGAGCTTTGTGATGCGAACAGCTTTGCCAACCAGACGCTGGCGCAGATCGATCTGTGGGAGAACAAGGACACGTACAAGGTGGGCGTCTATGTGCTGCCGAAGAAGCTGGACGAAGAGGTGGCGCGGCTGCATCTGGAGAAGATCGGCGTGAAGCTGACGACGCTGACGCCAAGCAGGCGGATTATCTGGGCGTGCCGGTGGAAGGGCCGTACAAGGCGGAGAATTACCGGTATTGAAAAGCAGGGAACAGGGAATAGGGAATAGGGAACAGCCTGTGGTATCCCAGATCTCAAAAAGCGAGACCTGGGGCACCCAGCACCCGGCGAGGGTGTGAATTTGCGGGTTCCGCGATCTCAGGATCGAGACAAGGGAATCCCAACTACAATTAACTGCAACTGCAAAAGGAAACGCAGATCCCTCGACTCCGCTCGGGATGGCAGTTTTGTGGTGTGCATATCATTTCATGAAGGCAATGTGCATGGCTTCACCGCTTAGTTTTTCGTTTGAGTTGTTTCCGCCGCGCACGCCGGAGGGCGTGGCGAAGCTGCCGGCTGTGATTGCGCAGCTTGCCGCGGTGGGGCCGGAGTATTTCTCGGTGACGCATGGGGCGGGTGGGTCCGACGCAGGATGGAACTTACGAGACGCTGCTGACGGTGGTGAAACACTGCGGCGTGGAGGTTGCGCCGCATTTGACCTGCGTGGGCTCTACGCGCGCGAATATTGCCGCGCACTTGCTGCGCTACCGGGAAGCGGGCGTGAAGCGGATTGTGGCGTTGCGCGGCGACTTGCCGGCTACGGCGATGAGCGCTTCGGCGCCGGGTGAGTTCCACTACGCGAACGAACTGGTGAGCTTTATTCGCGAGGCGCATGGCGATCACTTTCACGATCGAGGTGGCGGCGTATCCGGAGATGCATCCGCAGGCGACCGAGCCCGGCGTGGACTTCGAAAACTTTCGGCGCAAGGTGGAGGCGGGGGCGGACGGCGGCGATTACGCAGCTCTTCTACAACGCCGACGCTTACTTCGACTTTGTGGAGCGCTGCGGAAAGGCCGGCATCAGGATTCCGATTGTGCCGGGGATTATGCCGATCACGGGCTTCGCGAACACGGTGCGCTTCTGCGGCGGCTGCGGCGCGGACCTGCCGCGCTGGGTGAAGCTGCGCCTGGAAGAGCTGGAGGGCGACAAGCCTGCGCTGCAGGAGTTCGGCGCGGAGGTGGTGACGCGGTTGTGCGAGACTTTGCTGCGCGAAGGAGCGCCGGGGCTGCACTTCTACACCATCAACCAGGCCGGGCCTACGCTGCGGCTGTGGAAGAATCTGGGGCTGACGGCGCGTGTGTGAGAGAAGCGCTGGGGCGAGAGTCAACGATGAAGCGGCCGGCTTGCTTTAACCTTTGCGTGGAACTGGCTGCACAAATATCCGGAACCGAATGAGAGGCGTCCCTCAGGGGTTAAAACCCCGCGGTCTATGCGCCTTTTGCGGCACGGATAAATCCGTGCCCTTTCAAAACCGGATTTATGCAACCTTTTCCAGAAGGAGAACGGCCGGATGACGCACCATTGGATATCACTGATTGCGCAGTACAGCAGTGTGGTTGGCTTCATGATCGGGTTGCCCGTTATGGTGGGCGCCTATTATGAGTCGTTCAAGGCACGCCGCGAGGCTCGGCGGGCGCGCGAGGAAGCTCTGCATAGCCTGGACTGCCTGGAGTTTGTGGCCGGAGATGGAAGCTGCATCAACCTGGTGCCGCTGGAGACGCTGCACTCGCTGCCCAGAGTTGGAGACGTGATTCTGCTGCCCGGCGAAGGAACGGGGAGATCGGCGAAGTTTCTTCCCGGCGCGTACCTGGTCGAGGCGGTTGAGCATTTCTATTCGCCAATGGAGTACAAGGGCTGCCGGCCGCTGGAGGCGCGGCTGACCAAGGCGGTGGCCAAGGTGACCTCGTTGAATCCGGTGCCGGCGGTGTGAGGGCTGTGGCGAGTCAGCCTTTTGAAACTTCGGCACGAGCGGCGCTGTTCGACTTGCGTTTGCGGACGAAGAGCGGGTGGTAGTACCGCCAAAGGAAGTTGTGCAGCAGGCGGGTCTGCTCCGTTTTGAGGGCTTGATAGGAGCGCTCGACGTAGGTGTCAAACTCCGGCGGCCAGCCGATGGAGGAGCGGCGCTCGGTGAAATCGCCTTCGGCCCACTGGGCCAGCAAGGCTTTGTAGCCCACGACGTGGGTGACAAAGTCGAGCAGGCACTCGGGCATCTGCTCTTCGACGATGAGGTGTGCGTTGGCGATAATGATCTTCTCGCGAACATCGTTGAGGGGCATGAAGATGGTGGTCATCCACAGCATCCATTCCTTGAGATCCTCGTCGCGGATGGGGTGGCACTGGGTCTTGCCTTGTTTTTTGAGTAGCGCCATGTAGGCGATGTTGCCGGCGACGGTGGCTACGTAGAGCGGTCCATAAAACTCGTTGATACGCCGGTCGACGAGGCGCAGGCGGTCGCTTCGCCGGGCCATCATGCGGGTGAAGGAGAAGGTCACCAGGTAGCCGGCGAAGGCCAGCACGATGGTGAGCACGGCCGCGTTTTGCAGGGAACCGGGAAGAACGATCGACGATGGGTCCATAACATACCCTGGGCTTGCCTTGGCCAGCAGTATACGCGGGCAGAGCGGCGAGGGAATGTGATTGGGATATCGAAGGGGCTGGGCGGTTCCGAATTGCTACCGAGTGTGTTGGACGGGAACAGGCTTGGCCGATTTGGGGAACAACGTTGACTTCGAAGAGGAGAGGCCCTTGCCTGGCGGCTTTGCGAAGGGGCTCTGGAAGGGGCGGCCGGAGATTCCATTGCCGATGTGGGGCCAATGGATCGGCGAGAAATGCTCCGCCGAAGAAGTTGGTGAAACAGCGAGCGGCTGGATCTCTAGCTGGCGCCGAGGTAGATGAAGCGGGCGAGGAAGAGGGCGGCGAGGAGGTAGAGGAGCCAGTCCTGTTGCGGGTGAATTTGCCGGTGGCGAGGTGGAGCACGGCCCAGGCGATGATGCCGAAGCCGAGGCCGTTGGCGATGGAGTAGGTGAGCGGGATCAGGACCAGCGTGAGAAAGGCGGGAACGGCGATCGAGCGGGTCGGTCCAGCGGATTTCGGTGATGGTGGCGAGCATCAGGGAGCCGACGAGGATGAGCGCGGGGGCGGTGGCGGCCGGGGGCACGATGCCGACGAAGGGCGCGGCGCCGATGGCGCCGAGGAAAAGCAGGCCGGTGACGATGGCGGTGACGCCGGAGCGGCCTCCGGCCATGACGCCGGCGGTGGACTCGACGTAGCTGGTGACGGTGGAGGTTCCGGTGAGGGAGCCGAAGACGGTGGCGGTGGCGTCGGCGAAGAGAATGCGGTTGAGGCGGGGAATGGAGTGGTCGGCGGCGATGAGGCCGGCGCGCTTGGTGACGGCGACGAGGGTGCCGAGGTTGTCGAAGAGGTCGACGAAGAAGAAGACGAAGACGATTTCGAGCAGGCCCTTGTTGAGGGCGCCGCGGATGTCGAGCTTGAAGGCGGTGGCGGCGAGCGCGTGGAAGCCGCCGGAGCGGCGTCCAGCGAAGAGGTTTTGCGCCCACGCTGCGGCGGAGCGTGCCGATGATCCCGATGCAGATCGCGAAGGCGCATGCCCAGGCGATGGCGGTGGTGGCGAGCACGCCGATGAGGATGGAGCCGCGGACCTTTCTGACTTCAAGAGCGACCATGAGGATGAGGCCGAAGAGAGCCAGCGCGGTGGTGGGGTTGCGGATGTTGCCCAGGCCGACGAGGGTTTCGGGGTCGCCGACGACCAGGCCGGCGTTGCGGAAGCCGATGAAGGCGATGAAGAGGCCGATGCCGCTGGCGACGGCGGCGTAGAGCTCGTGGGGAATGGAGCGCAGAATCATCTGGCGGATGCCGGCGGCGGTGAGCGCGAGAAAGATGATGCCGGAGAGGAAGACCGCGCCGAGGGCCGTCTGCCAGGGGATGTGCATCTTGAGGCAGACGGTGTAGGTGAAGTAGGCGTTGAGGCCCATGCCGGGGGCGAGGGCGATGGGATAGCGCGCGACGATGCCCATCAGAATGGAGCCGAAGGCCGCCGAGAGGCAGGTGGCCGCGGTGACGGCGGCGCAGAGGAATTCCGGCGGCGGAGAGGATGGCCGGATTGACCAGGACGATGTAGGCCATGGTGAGGAACGTGGTGACGCCGGCGAGAATCTCGGTGCGCCAGTTGGTTCCCAGATGGGCGAATTCGAAATAGCTTTCGAGATGCTTGAGCATAGGCGGGTACTGTTAGAAAACCACAGGTGCGGCTGATCGCAAAGGGATTGTGCCTGGAAGGTTTTAGCAGCGGCGATTCTGCGGTTTCTCCAGCGCAGGAGGCGGTCCATCGAACCACCCTGAAGACGATGGAGAAGACGACGACAAGGTAGGTTGCATCGAGCATCCAGGATCGGCCGAGGGCTTCGGGAACGAGAGGGCCAGTGCGATGGAGAGGCCGCCGCGCAGTCCTCCCCATGACACGAAGCGTGGACTTGCGATGGCGCGGGCTTCACACAGGCGCACCAGCGCGAGCAGCAAGCCAACGACTGCTGATGCGGACCACGTTGACGGAGAGAATGGCGGCGAGTCCGCCATCAAGTGCTCGGCGCATCGAACGTGACCGCCATGATCTCGAGACCGAGCAGCACGAAGAGCGCCGAGTTCTGAATCTCGTCGATCACTTCCCAGAATCCGTCACGACTGTCGTGGTCGACGCGCTCTTTGGGCTGATGGCGGTTGAAGTGGCGCAGGGCGATGCCTGCCACCACAGCCTCGAGCGGGGCGGAAAGCGCATTGCAGGGACACAGCCGAAGCAGCGCGATGGTGAAGAGATGCTACCTGATGGCGTCAACGGCGCATGCTGACAAGACGCCGAACTGGCGCACGGTCGATGCCACCAGCCTGCTTGAGCAGCAGGATCGGCGCCGACTTCGTCGAGCGTTGTCAGAGCGAGGCCCCGAAGCAAGCGTGCCTGCGGATGGGTGGTGCATCCCTGCGCCGATGCCGTCGACAAAGCGATCGTCGGCGAGCATGAGCGCGCAATCGTTCCGCTTCCAGGAATCACGCCGGTCGGTGAAGCGACATGAGTCCCGCGACAGGATCAGTGGGCGAGTTCGACGGCGAAAGCAGGCACTGTCATCTTTGAGCGCGAAATGCTTCGGTGAGCAGAAAGGCCCAGGAAAGCGCAGCCACGGAGCAGCATGCCGTGACAGGATGACTACTTGAGTCTCACGATGCGACCACGTCAGGGCTGATCTCGAGAAGTGCGCACATCGCTTGAGCCGCGTCATGGACACCCCAAACGCGAGCACTGTCAGCACATGGTCCCGAATGCGCTGATCGCGCTGTTTGAGCCGGCGGCGCCTGATCGATCCGTAGAGCGTCCGCATGAGGCGAATTGAGTCCAGTGCGGATCGTTACCGAGAGGGTGGCATTAGGGCGTTGCGAGGTTGAATGTGTTGCCATCCCACGCCATTCGAAGGAAAAAACGCGAATGGCAAGAATCGACCGGAAGCGTGCTTGCGGCGTAGCGAATCAGGCGAGCAGTTTTGCGGCGTCTTTGGCGAAGTAGGTGACGACGAAGTCGGCGCCGGCGCGGCGAATGCCGAGGAGCGATTCGAGGATGGCGCGATCGCGGTCGAGCCAGCCTTTTTCGAAGGCGGCCTGGAGCATGGAGTACTCGCCGGAGACCTGGTAGGCGCCGATGGGCACGCCGACGCGCTCGCGGGCGGCGCGGATCACGTCGAGGTAGGGCATGGCGGGCTTCATCAGGATCATGTCGGCGCCTTCTTCGAGGTCGAGGTCGATCTCGCGCATGGCTTCGCGCAGGTTGGCGCCGTCCATCTGGTAGGTTTTGCGGTCGCCGAACTGGGGCGCGGAGTCGGCGGCCTCGCGGAAGGGGCCGTAAAAGGCCGAGGCGAATTTGGAGGCGTAGCTGAGGATGGGCGTCTGCGCGCAGCCTTCGCTGTCGAGGGCGCGGCGGATGGCGGCGACGCGGCCGTCCATCATGTCGCTGGGGGCGACCACGTCGGCGCCGGCCTTGGCCTGGCTGACGGCGGTGCGGGCCAGCAGTTCGAGGAGGGATCGTTGTCGACGTCGAAGCCGTCGCGGCCTTTGACGATGACGCCGCAGTGGCCGTGGCTGGTGTACTCGCAGAGGCAGACGTCGGCGATGAGGACCAGCTTTTTGGCGGCGCGGATGCTTGAGCGCGCGCAGGCCCTGCTGCACGATGCCGTCTTCTTCCCATGCGCCGGTGCCTTGCTCGTCTTTGGTTTCGGGCAGGCCGAAGAGCAGCAGGCCGCCGAGGCCGAGGCTGCGCGGCTTCTTCGGCTTCGCGCACGGCTTCATCGACGGAGAGGTTGAAGACGCCGGGCATGGAGCTGACGGCGTGGCGCACGCCTTCGCCGGGGCAGAGAAAGAGCGGGTAGATCAGGTCGCCGGGCTCGAGAGCGGTCTCGCGCACCAGGGCGCGCATGGAGTCTGCTGCGCCGGAGACGGCGCATCCGGGTTTGAGGGAAGCTCATGGGTAGATTGTAGAAGAACAGCTTCCGAGCTTCTAGCTTTTAGCTCGAAGGCTCACAGCTCTCAGCTCCTTGATCGTGGGGATGAAGATGCTGCGATCCCATCCATCCCGATAAGGCTGCGGATCGATGGGGCACCCGGCTCTTAGCCTCGAAGGCTCAGAAGCTGCTGCGGCATCCTTTGATCGTGGGTCGAGAAGGTACGTGCGATCCCAGCCCATCAGCGCTAAGGCTGCGGATGGATAGCTAGCAGCTGAGCGCTTTCACAGCTGGTCGTAGAGCGACGAGTTGCGGTAGCCGAGCAGCATGACCAGGGTCCAGATGCCGAGGGCGGTTCCGAAGGGGAACTTGATGAGGCAGAAGATGGCGGCCACGATGGCGACGAGGCGGCCCCACTGCGCGTGCTCCATCAGGCCCCAACCGGCGGCGACGGCCAGCCCGGCGCGGAGCACAAGGAAGACCCAGATGAAGTGAAGGAATGCCGGGCCCAGCCACATTGGAGGCATGGGACCATGCATCCACGGGCCGAAGCTGCCCGACATGAACGCTTTTGCAAAGGTGAGCCCGGCAAAGCCCAGCAGCAGCGAGAGGCCCGCATAGACAAACCAGAAGATGGCGAGCGCTCTAACTTTGCCGGCGTAGCTTTCGAGTTGGAACTGCGAGGCCGGGAACAGGGGGAACAGTCGGCGCCAAAGGGCGGCCGCACTTGGGGCAGAATGCCTGCCCGGGCGTCCATGAGCCTGACCACATCCACTGCAATACATATTGCCTCCTGCGCGAATTACGTTCAGAGACTACTACGTCCGGTGGAGGTTCGGGGTTCCATGGGGCTAGAAGCTGGAAGCTGTCTTCCGTCTCTCCCAGCGTTCTTCGTGGCGGTCGTCGCGGAAGACGATGGCGTCGACGTGGCCCTCGGCGTCGTGCTGGACGATGAGCCGCGAGATGCTGGAGCCATCGAGATAAAAGAGCTCGGCGGGCGATTCGGCGGCCAGCTCGGAGATCTGCCCGTAACGGTCTCTGCCGTAGAGCCGGTCGCCCTGCCAGAAGACGGTCAGTGCGGGATAACCGTTGGCTTCGAGGTACTCGCCAACCAGGCTGTCGATTTGCGCCTGGTTGAGCCGGATGGCAGGCGGGTGCAGCGGAATGACCAGCCGCTCGGCGAGCACAGGCGGTTCAAGCTCTTTTCCGACGCCGTGAGCGGGCCTGGGCGGCGTTTGGCGTTCAATGCGGTGCTCGAGCAGCCAGCGCGGCAGTTCCGGTTCGTTGTAGGCGCGGGTCCAGCAGTCGTGTTTCAAGCCCTGATAAATCCACAGGCGGATGTGGCCTCCGGCAGTCTTGAAGGCCTCGTACATCAGTTCGCTCTGGCGCGGCGCTACCACAGGGTCGTCGGTACCGTGGAATAGCCACACTGGGGTGCGGCCGATAGCGCGGGCGTACTCGGCTGGCAGAGTTGCGATCTGCTTCCATCGGTCCGGGGCGTAACTCCAGAAGACGCCGCTGGCGGCGATGGCCACCGCGGCCCAGCGATGGGGATGGAGGCGCGCCAGCTCCCATGCGCCGTAGCCGCCCAGCGAAAGCCCGGCGAGGTAAGTGCGCTCCGGGTCGCCGTGAAACTCGGCGGTTTCACGGTCCAGCGCCGCCATGGCGAGTTCAAGCTTGTCGGGTTCGGTCCAGAAGTGATCCTGCGGGCACTGCGGCATGACGATGACGAATGGCCAGCGTTCGGGGTGGTCGCGTACAGCCTCGGGAAGGCCGATCTGGGTCTGCCACATGCCTTCGGAGCCTCGCTCGCCGCGGCCATGCAGGAACAGGATGATGGGCCAGAGCCTGCGGTCGTCGCGCCGCCACTCCTCGGGCAGGTAGACCTGAAAACGAGATGTGACGCCGTGGAACTCGATGCTGCGATTAAGGAAGCCGGTCTCCTGGGGTATTTCCTGGCCGCTTTTGCCGGCGACCGCATGTGCCGGAGCCGATGACAGGGCCCAGCCGAGGGCGAGACTGACAGCGAAGATCTTAGGAGAACGGAGCATCAATGAGTCCATCCATCACTATATCCGGCTGCGAAGGGGATTCGAGCCGGGGATGAGGCAGCGTTCCCGATCGATAACGGGCAGTGATCGGGTTGATGTTTGTGAGATCCGATCCCATTTGCCGGAGTTACGAGGCGCAGGTCCTTCGACACCCTTGGTGGGCCGCGGCCGGCTTTGATCGCTCAGTATGAACGGGGCAGGTTGGGCTTGGCCGTATCCCACCCATCGCAAAAAACGCGATGGATGGGGCACCCAGCTTCTTTTTTGAGGGGCGATACCGGATGGGTTCATTTCAGGACGTAACTTGTCGCGGCGAGTCAGACTGCTCCTGATGAACGGGCGAGATGGGCTTGGCCGTATCCCACCCATCGCAAAAAACGCGATGGATGGGGCACCCAGCTTCTTTTTTGAGGGGCGATACCGGATGGGTTCATTTCAGGACGTAACTTGTCGCGGCGAGTCAGACTGCTCCTGATGAACGGGCGAGATGGGCTTGGCCGTATCCCACCCATCGCAAAAAACGCGATGGATGGGGCACCCAGCTTCTTTTTTGAGGGGCGATACCGGATGGGTTCATTTCAGGACGTAACTTGTCGCGGCGAGTCAGACTGCTCCTGATGAACGGGCGAGATGGGCTTGGCCGTATCCCACCCATCGCAAAAAAACGCGATGGATGGGGCACCCAGCTTCTTTTTTGAGGGGCGATACCGGATGGGTTCATTTCAGGACGTAACTTGTCGCGGCGAGTCAGACTGCTCCTGATGAACGGGCGAGATGGGCTTGGCCGTATCCCACCCATCGCAAAAAACGCGATGGATGGGGCACCCAGCTTCTTTTTTGAGGGGCGATACCGGATGGGTTCATTTCAGGACGTAACTTGTCGCGGCGAGTCAGACTGCTCCTGATGAACGGGCGAGATGGGCTTGGCCGTATCCCACCCATCGCAAAAAAAGCGATGGATGGGGCACCCAGCTTCTTTTTTGGGGGGCGATACCGGATGGGTTCATGTCGGGACGTAACTTGTCGCGGCGAGTCAGACTGCTCAAGATTACAGAAGGGATGAGGCACGGGAGCATTTTGGTGCGAGCACGGAGGCGCAAAACGATGATTTCCATGCATTATCCTTGCGAGTTTCTTACGAATCGCATGGGAGACTCAAATTGTTATGCTGTATGCACCGATGACCACCATGGCACCCGGAGACACGCTGGACCACTACCGCCTGGAGGCGACTGTCGCCCGCAGCGGGATGTCGACGCTCTACAAGGCAACGGACCTGCGCGACGGCAGACAAGTGGCCATCAAGGTGCCGCACGCGGAGATGGAGTCGGACCCGATTCTGCTGGAGCGCTTCAAGCGGGAGCAGGAGATCGGCCAGGAGTTGGATCATCCCGGCATTGTGAAGACCTTCGACGGGGAAGAACGCAGCCGTCTTTACATGGTGATTGAGTGGGTGGACGGAAGGCTGCTGCGGGCTCTGCTGAATGAGAAGCACAAGCTGCCGATCGACCGCGCGGAGATCATCACGCTGGGGATCTGCGACGCCCTGGATTACATGCACAAGCACGGCGTGGTGCACCGCGACCTGAAGCCGGAAAACGTAATGGTGGACGAGTGGAACCGGATCAAGCTGATCGATTTCGGAATCGCGATGAAGGAAGACGCGCGGCGGTTGACTTTTGCGGGCCCCTCGCCGCTGCTGGGCACGCCGGACTACATTTCGCCGGAGCAGGTGAAGGGCCAGCGCGGCGATCAGCGCAGCGACATCTACGCACTTGGAGCAATGCTCTACGAGATGCTGACCGGGCAGCCGCCCTTCAGCGGGTCGAATCCACTGGCGGTGATGAACGAAAGGGTCCTGAACGATCCGAAGCCGGCGAGCAAACTGAATCCCGAGATTTCGCCGCAGTTGCAGGAGATTCTGTATCGCGCGCTGGAGCGGGACCCGCGCCACCGCTACGCCACGGCGGCGGAGATGGCCCTGGACCTGGAGCACCAGGAACAGGTTGGCGTGGAAGACGGTGCGCGCCGCCCGGCGTTGCACAAGAGGATTTTTCCCGGCGGAAGGAAGATGCTGCTCTATGTCAGTTTGGCGCTGGTGCCGCTTATCATCTTCGGGCTGATGGTGATGCTGGCGCGGCGTTAGGGCGGGTCTGCTTACGAAAGCCCGAAACACAGGTCATTACGAGATTGGCGTAGTCTTGTGTTTATCGCCTGACTTTGCGGCGATGACTGGCGCGCACCAAGCGAGGTGTCTCGATGAAATCTCTCCAGGGGGTTGTGCTGCTTCTGCTGTTGTTGCCCGGGCTCGCCTCGGCGCAAAAGAAGGACAGGAAGAATACTCTCCCCGCGGTCTTCGAGCACGCGCGTTTTGTGTTTGTTGAAGCCGTGGATGGAGAAGAGTTCAATCCTAATCTCGATACGCCGGACCGATTGGCGATTGCGGATGTGAGAGACGCTCTTCATGCGTGGGGCCGTTACACGCTGACCCCGGAACGCGAGAAGGCGGATTTGATATTCGTGGTGCGGAAGGGACAACTGGCGGATCGACGCGGAGGCATTGGCCCAGGCGGTGAGCAGGATCCGCAGGGCGGGCAGATGGGAGCCCCGTTTCCGGGGCGGCAGCGTCAGCCGGGGCCGGATCTGGGTGTCGGCGGGGAGGCCGGTCCACCGGAGGATTTGCTCAAGGTATGCCAACTGAATGCCAACGGAAAGCTCAGCAGCCCTGTCTGGATTCATTCGTTCGCAGGCGGCCTGGACGCTCCCCGGTTCCTTCTGTTCGCGCAGTTCAAAGAGGCGGTTGAGAAGGCTTATCCCGCGGCGCCAGCCAGCCCGCCGGCCAAACCCTGAGAACAACTTAGGCGCGTCGCAGCAAGGGGCGTTTGATTCCGTGCGATGCATTCGAGAAGCCGGCTGGGGCTTGAATGTATCATGCTCTATTGGGATTTTTGCTTGTTTTCGAGAGGGAGTATTTGCATGCAGCGTTTTCGCCTGGGATCATTTTTGTGCTTGATTGCAGTCTTTGTTCTGTCCGCGCCCGCATTCCTGGCCGGCGAATCGATTCCACTCACGGTGGATGCAACTAAAACTCAGCAGAAGATTCTGCGGGTTCACGAAGTGATTCCGGTCAAGGCCGGACCGCTGACCCTCTACTACCCAAAATGGATTCCCGGCGAGCACGGGCCCGATGGGCCGATCACAAGCCTCACTGGCCTCAAGTTTACGGGCGAGGGAAAGACGATCGAGTGGAAGCGCGATTTGTTGGACGTTTTTACCTTTCACGTGGATATTCCCGCGGGCGTGAGCCATCTTGTTGCCGACTTCGACTTCATTGAGCCTGTGGGCGGCTCCGCATCGGACAAGCTGATGGTTCTGGAGTGGAATGACGTTCTGCTTTATCCGGCGGGCACGCCTGCGCAGGAACTAAGCTACCAGGCCAAGCTGACACTGCCGGATGGGTGGAAGTTCGGGTCGTCGCTTCCGGTCGAAAATCAAACCGGCAATCAAGTCGCATTCAAGCCGATTTCGCTGGATATGTTGGTGGACTCGCCGATCATCTCGGGTGAATTTTACCGCGCCATCGACATCACGCCTCAGGGCGAACCGATTCACCATGAGATTGACATTGCCGCTGACAGCGAAGCGGCGCTGAACATGAGCGCGGAAAATCAGAAGGCGATGGTGAACCTGGTTGCGGAATCGGGCAAGCTGTTTGGCTCGCGCCATTATCGCGACTATCATTTTCTGCTGGCTCTCAGCGATCATGTGGCGCATTTCGGCCTGGAACATCACGAGTCGAACGACAGCCGGCTGCCGGAGCGTGCGCTGCTGATGCCCACCTCCGGCATGTCGATGGGCGGCTTGCTGGCACATGAATTCGTCCACTCCTGGAATGGAAAGTTTCGCCGCCCGGCCGATTTGACGACTCCTTACTACGAAGCGCCGATGGAGACAGATCTGCTGTGGGGCTATGAAGGGCTCACGGATTATCTTGGACCGATGCTGGCTGCGCGCAGCGGCTTGTGGACAGCGGAGCAATATCACGACCACATGGCCAGCATTGCGGCCCAGCTTGGGACCGGGACGCCCCGGGCGCACGTGGCGTCCGCTGCTTGACACCGCTGCCGGCGAGCCCGGCATGAGTGGCGGAAGGGGAGGGTGGTCCACCTGGCGGCGCGGCACCGACTACTACGACGAGGGCGACCTGCTTTGGCTTGAGGTAGCTACCATCATTCATCGCGAATCGCATGGGCAGAAATCGATCGACGATTTCTGCCAGGCTTTCCACGGCGGGCCAAATAACGGAGCGGAGGTGAAGACCTACACCTTCGACGAGTTGATGAGCGCGCTGAATGCGATCGTGCCGTTCGATTGGGCGACCTTCTTCCACACCAGGCTGGACTCGACTTCAGCGGAGGCGCCGGTGGGCGGCATTGTGAACGGCGGGTGGAAGGTAGAGTTCAACGATCAGCCTGCAAGGGCGACGGGACGGCGCGGAAGCCCCGGCAATGCCTATTCGATTGGACTGCAGCTCGGCCCCGACGGCACAGTGGCCGACGCGCTTGTGGGCGGTCCGGCTTTCGAAGCGGGGCTCTCTTCGGGGATGAAGGTCATCGGCGTGAATGGCCGCGTCTTCACTCAGGAGTTGTTGGACGAGGCAATCAAGAATGGTACGCAGCCGATATCGCTGCTCGTGGTTGTGGACGACTACATCCACACATTCGCCATTAATTATCACGGCGGGCAGAAGTATCCGCACCTGGTGCGTGTCGATAGCCTGCCGGACTATCTGGATGAGTTGATCAAGGCGCGGGTTGCGGGCAAGTAGGAGTGGTTCAGGCATTGGCGATGAGGGGCGGGGCGACGAGGCGGATTTGCGGATGAGCCGTCGGGAAAGTTGCCGCTCCGCTCTCAATCGCTCGCAGCCACTCTGAAACCTCCGCGCAAAGAGACTTCACGGCGATTCCCTCAAATTGCGACGGGCAGCGTTCAAGGCGGTGCAACGCTCTTCGTAGCAGCGAGAGTGCTCCGACGCAGTTATCGGCATCGAGATGATGGAATGCGGCCGTCACCTGAATCAAAGCCTGAAGAAAACTCTTGCGCGGCTCTTCGAGTGTCAGCCAGACGCTCTCCCAATGCTCGTGCGCGAGGAAGAACTCTCCTCGGCTGTAACAGGCAAGGCCTTCAGCGAGCGCGCCGCGATTCCAGTCGAGAGACACGCTTTTAGTCTATTTTCTCCTGATGATATAGAGGCAGAAACATTCCCTCAGGGGCTAAAGCCCAACTCATTTGCGGCGTTTACGGCACGACTGAAGTCGTGCCCTGACACAAAACATAAACGATCATCTGCATGAGATACACCACTAGCTTATGCGATTCTGTGGGCCTCAGCTGGCGAGTTACTGAGGGCTGCGCAGGGAGGCCGTGGTTTCTTCGCCCTGAGGCTGCGAGGATGTACCGCCCTGTGCGGGTTGCGCCGCCGGCTTGGAATTATCCTGGCTACCCGCCGGCGTGGCGGGCGTCTCCACGTGTGCGGTCTCGTAGCGCTGCAGCTTGTAGAAGACCGGCGTCACTTCGAACGGCATCTTGTCGCGGGCGTTCATGGGCGCGTAGCGCTTGGCGTCCAGCATGTGCACCGAGTCGTCCCACGGGTCCACCTTCAGCCAGCTGCCCAGCGGCAGGGCCGCCGTCTGGGTCAGGTCGTCCCAGTTGATCTTGGGCGCCATCTTGTCCAGGTCCGCCATCCACGGCGTGCCGTCCGCCTTCAGCAGCGAGTCGCCCAGCGTGGGCGTGTTCAGAGCCTTCAACTGCTTCGAGCGGTCGACCAGTTGCGCGTAGTAAAGTCCCGCACTGGCCAGCTTGTCCTTGTACATCGAGGCCTGCAGATACTGCATGGCCGTCTTCGACGCTTCCTCGTTGTCGTGCTCGGAGTGGTACATGTTGATGCGCTGGAAGGTCGATTCGTCCGGGAACAAGAGCCGGTCGTTGAACGCATAGCGCGTATCGATATGGTGGCCCATGGCGATGTGCGCCAGCTCCATCGCGATCACGCTGGCAATCGCTTCTTCGCTGGGCAGGCTGTCGATCAGGCCTTTGGAGAGCAGAATCGTGTTGCCCACCGTCGTCGCTTCCACCGTGTCGGTCAACAAGACGCGCGTATGAATCTGGTCGGTGAAGGCCAGGTTGTTGGGCACCACCAGGTTGATCACGATCTGGCCCAGCACCTTGTCTTCGTATCCGCCCTGCTCCAGCGGCGCCACCAGGCCGGCTTCCACCAGCCGGTCGATCACGTTGTTCTCCGCCTGCGTCACCCACATCCGCGAGGCCTGCAGCGGACCCACATCCTGCGAGTCGTTGCTGCGGTCTACGGCATCGTCCACCTTCACGCTCACGTTCTCGCTGTCGCGCGTGGGCAGCTTCAGCGAGTAGCCCCAGAAGTGCGTCTGCGCCTTCAGGCCCACCGACTTCGAGCCCTCGATGCGCTGCGTCTCTTCCACGTACACCGCCACCGGAAGCCAGATGCCCGGCTGCACGTTCATCCGCCAACTGTCGAAGTGAAAATAATACTTCGACGAGTCTTCCGATGTGGGCCCCGTGTAGGTGCCGTTGAAGCGCACCACGTTGCCGTTCTGGTCCTCGATCCAGATGCGGCCGTAGAAGCGGCCCATGCCCACGCCCTTGACATCGGTGCGGGGATGCACGTCGAAGACCCAGGTCCGCACCGTGCCCAGAAACTCCCGGCGCACAAAGCTGAACACGTAGTGCTGCTGGTCGAAGCCCGACGGATCGATGAACATCATCTGCATGAAGCCGGTGGTCGAATAGGTAAACCGCTCCAGCCCCAGAGCCCTGGTCAGCCCGGTGATGGCCCCCAGCGAGCCCTTGAAGAAGCCCTTCCGGGATTCGGAACGCGGCGAGTAGCTCTTGTCGAAGAACGCCTTGCCGAAATCCACCCGGCTCAACTGGTACTGGTCGTCCACCGGAACTTCATAAAGTTTCTGGTCCGGGCGCGTGTCCTGGATATAGGTCTCCACCAGCGGAGTGCGCATCTTGATATCCCGGATCAGCACCTTCTCCTGAGCGATGGCCTTATCCACCAGCGCCGACTGTTCCACAGTCAGCAGCCGGGCCTGTTCGTACTTGGGCAGCTTCTTCCCGTACGCGCACGGCAAGCTCAAAACCAGCATCAGGATGGGGAGGGAAATCTTGCGGTATCTCACGTCAAACTCCTATTCAAATTCTTCCAGGTCATGTTCCGGCTGACTCCGCTATCCCGATATCACGCGGGTGAGGCGGCCCGATTTCGACTCGCAATATGGAGTGCTATGCCAACTGGAACGTGATGGTGATGTTCGTGGTCAAATCCACCGGCCGGCCATCGCGGGTTGCCGGACGAAACCGTATCTGCTGCGCCACACGGCGCGCTTCTTCATCGAGCCCGTGGCCCAGTCCGCGCAATACGCCCTGCACCTGGACCTGGCCGTTGGCAGTGAACGTGACGCGCAGAACGACGTCTCCCTGAACCTTTAACTGTCGTGCTTCTCCGGTGTACTGCACGGGAGGCTTGGAGATCACTTCAAGGTCGGTGTTCACTGGCGCGGCGGACACTCTTTGGGCGACCGCGACTGTGGTCACAGTGGGAATGCCTACCGAGCCCACTTTGCCATAGGTTCCCGAGGTACCGGTGCTCGCTGAAGCCGGAATGCCCGCTGAGGCTACTTTGCCAACCGTGCCGGCGTTCGAGCCGGATTTGAGCCCATTGCCGATGCCCGTCGAGCCTACAACGCCATGCGGCGCAACCGCCGGGCCCTGCATGCCGCCGTATTGATTGCCGATGGCCGCAATCGTGGCCGGCCGCGTGGCATTCGGATTGGGCGTTACGCCGAAGGTCTGCCCGAGATGGACCGGCGCCGTTGAAGGCTTGACCTTGTCGTCCTGTGCAGGCATGGCAGCCGTCAGGGCCGCCTTCGGCTGCGGCGCGAGGATCACGGCTGGTTTGGGTGCTTCCTTCACCACCGGCAGCGTCACCTTTGCCTCGATCTGGATCGGCTTCGGCTCCGGCTTGGGCTTAGGCATTTCGATCTTCGGAGCTTCCATTTGTAACTTAGGCGGCTGCGGCGGCGGGGGCAGCTCGGGCGGCGGAGCCACCTTTACCTTGGGTTGCGCGGGCGGCGGAGTTGTGGGAACGATCAGTTCCGTGAACTCGTACTTGTGCACCTCCATGACATGCCTGACCGTCATCCCGATGATCAAGACCAATCCCAGGATCGAGGCATTGATTGTGGCGCTCAGGATAAAAGGTCCAGCGCTTCCTTCCGGCTCGGGGAGCAAACCGAAGTTGGTCCTTCCCGGGGTATAAGTCATTGACATAATAGCAATCCTCGTTTGAGCCCGCTGACTTTGCGCCGTTCTAGCCCGTTCAGTGCAGCCACTAGCGGAAAAATATGAAACCCGGATCGAACAGCTCGGGAAGACGGTCGTGCGCATCCCGCCAAATGAGTGGAGTTATTTCGCGATGTTGATTACGGCCGTCGAGGTGATTCTGAGAGTATTATCCGCAGAAAGGGAGGGTCCTGAATCCCCAAAGTCATGTATCCCGGGTGACGAAGGTACCGGTTGAATCCCACAAAAGTGCCATCCGGATGCGCTCGGGCCGGCTGGGGAAGATCGCCATTCGCCTTCCAAAGCGAGTGTTTTACACTTGTGGATGATGATTCCGGAGCGTTTGCATCCGCATGCAGGCGCGTGGACAAAGGATCTGGAGACGGAGAGTTTGATGAAGAGAATGATCGCATTCACGCTGTTGGCCTGTTCCCTGTCGGCGGCGACGACTGCCTTCGGCCAGGTGAAGATGACGCGCGAGCAAATGTTTTTTTACACCTCGGACTGGAAGGGCGATCGGTTTCCGGATGGACGGCCGAAGCTGCCGGACGCTTTGCTCAAGCGCGCGGTGGACATGTCGATTGAAGATGTCTGGGATTTTCTGCGCGACTCGAGGCTACCAGAATCAGTTTGAGGGGGGCTGGCAGGCCCTTCATATTGAAAAGCCATTCGCGGGCCGCGCGCTCACGGCCCAATACATGCCTTTGCGGCCCGACATGGCCAAAGCGATTGCGGCCGAGGGCAAGGCGGAGGGGCGGGTGAGCGGAACGAATAGCTGGCCCATCAATGAACTTCAGATTGGGGACGTCTATGTTGCCGACGGCTTTGGAAAGATCATCGAGGGGACGCTGATTGGCTCGAATCTCGGCAATGGGATTGCCGCGCATACGCATACCGGGTTCGTGTTCGATGCCGGCATCAGAGACCAGGAAGAGAATCGCGAGATTCCCGACTTCAACGGATTCTATCGGGGCTACGATCCCTCCGCATGGGCGCAGATGGAGTTGACATCGATCAATGCGCCGGTTCGCATTGGACGCGCAGTGGTGCTGCCGGGCGACCTGGTTCTGGCCAAGACAGACGGAGTTCTGTTCATTCCCGCGATTCTGGCGGAGGAGGCGATCAGTGCGGCGGAGTTCACATCATTAAAGGACGACTATAACTTCGAATTGAATCGCGAAGGCAAGAATGGCGCTGAATTCGAGGGGGGATGGACCGTTAATAAATACGATGGACTGGCGAAATGGATTGCCGCTCATCCTGAAAAGCTGAAGATGCCGCAGAGCGAATTCGATGCGCTGCTGGCGAAAGGGAAGGAACACGCCGACAAGTAAGCGCTTTGCACTTGTGCGGGAAAACAGAGAGGGCGCCGCAGGATCGGCGCCCTCATTGCGTTTGCAGGGCTTTGGCTATGCGTTGAAGAGGCTCTTGATTTCTGGAAGGCTGCCCAACGACGGCGGCAGTTCATTCATGGGCCCCATCCACTTCAACTCGCGGTCGATGTCGGGGTGCAGCTTGTATTTTTTCGCAACCGCCGCGATTGTCGAGCCCGTTACTTCGATCTTCGCCAGGTCGTACTGGCCCAGCCCGGCCTGAGCGCAGTAGCGGAGATAGCCAACCCAATCGGGATTGATGCCCATGACTGCAAGCCCTACGCGATCCGCAGCAATGTAATCGGTGGAGGCAATGGCGATTTGCGAAGGCACAGCGGTGCCTTGGGTGGGGCCTTCTCCCTCCATTCCTTCAAAGCCGTCGATTACGGCGGCTCCCCAATTCGGCTGCAGCTTCTGCGCAGTCAACAGCATGTTGTAGTGGGTTTGGCGTACTCCGACGTGGTACTTCCGCTTGTCGTTCCAGACCGGCTCACCCGGAGCGCTGCGCAAGGGCGCGCCCAGCACCATGTTCTTGACCGACATGGTCGCGACGACGGTGTTATGGGTTTTGAGCATTGCACTGCTGATGACGTATGCATCGGGGTCCAGAAGCCGTGCCGCCAGCCGCACGGGAGTGACGTGCAGGTCGAAGTCAATGAGCGGGATGGTCTCAAACTTGCCCTCGCGGTTCAGGTCAACGAGGCTGACTTTTTGTGAGCGCCGTTCCTTTGCCAACTGGTTGTACTTGAAGTTTTCAAAAACGTCCAGGGTGTCATCCGCAGAAGATTCGGCAATGATGACGGGACCATGAAAGCGGGGCTCAAGGTAGTCCAGGATGCCGGCCAGGGCATCGAAATGCGTGGAGGCCAGTTGGTTCTTGCAGTTGACGCCGTTGGGCTTGATGACCACGTACTTCTTGTGCTTCAAGTCGGGTTGGATCTGGTCATCGATGCTGACGAGCGCCTTGTATACAATTTCGCGACGGATGTCGCCCTGAATGAGCGCAACCTTCGAGGGCGCGGAATAATCAAGGGCCGCCAGCGCGCCCGGCAAGGACGACTGCGCTGCCTTCAATAATCCCGACTGCGATAAAACACCAGTTCCTGCAAGCTGAACGAAATCCCTGCGCGAAAGACCCATTGCCCACCTTCCTATGTGCCACATCCTCTATCGTCGATTTGAATCCTGCTCCTGGATGTGATTTGCAGCACAGGCTTTGCGTCCTCCTCCGAAGGTCTGGCAGGCCACCGTCGCTTGCGATTGGGCCGAGCGAACTCAGCGGCCATCGCTTGCGGAGGGATTCAACCGGCGCGGTCGACTACCAGCGCCGCCTGCAGCATGGCTTTCGCATAGGCAATGTCGTAGAGATCGCCGGCATAACCGCCGCCGCCCGGATAGCCCTTGATGGCGCCGCGCGCGCGGTCGTAATCGAGGGCGCGCGGATGCTCCGGATAGAGTTCGCGCGAGTACTTCAGCTTTACCAGTTCCCGCATCACCGCGAACATATTCACGTCGCCTTCGTCGATGAAGCCCTCGTCGTATTTCACATAGGGCTTCATCACGTGCGGATTGCGGTAGTGCATGTGGTTGATGCGATCGCGGATGCCGAAGTAGCGGCAGACCGCGACCGGATCTTCTCCCATCTCCCTCGTCACGCCGCAATCGAAGGTGATTCCGTTCGCCGGGCTGTCGACGATTTCGATCAGGTGCTTCCAGCCGGCAAGCGTGGCCATGATCTGCTGCGATCCGCGGCTTAGCGGAAAGGGCGGATCGTTGGGATGCAGCGCCAGGCGCACATTCGCTTTTTCCGCAACCGGAATGACGGCCTTCAGAAAATAAGTGATGTTGGCCCACATCTCGTCGAGAGTGTGCGCGCCTTCCTCGGGCAGCGGCGGCAGGTCCTTCATCCGGTCGTAGTCGACGCCCGTCAATCCGGCGCCGCCCCGGCCGGCTTCCTCGAAGTAGCCTTCCATGGCGCGGTGCGCATAGAAGTTGTATTCGACGACCGGAAGGCCGACCTGGCCCGCGGCCTGAATCGATTGCCTGATCTTCTCGATCTCCTCGTCGCGGCCCGGCCGGCCGTAGATGGTGTTGGGAAAGCCGCCGATCATCAGGTTGCCCAGCGTCGACGCCGCCTGCCTTGAGCTTGTCGACCATCGGCTGAAGCTGGCTCACGGTCCAGGGAATCGCCGGACCGCCGCTGAGCACGTGATAGACGCCGAGCTGCACCACGCTGCGAATGGCCTCATCGGTGACGCCGTCGCGCAAGATCGATGGCGCAGGCAATCTTCGGCGTGGCGGCGCTTTCCTGCGGCATGCCGTCGCCGAGCCACCAGGGCTTCTCGCCGGACTGTGCGCGCGGCCGCAGGCAGAACGCGGGAGCCAGCGCTGTCGCTGCCATTCCCTTGATCATGCTTCTTCGCGAGATGCTGGATCTCATGCTGACATGCTCCTGTGAATCGAAATGCTATTGCGGCTACGAATTCTTCCACAGAAGCGATCTCGCTCGTCCACTCGACGGCGCGCATGCAACAGTTTATGCAGCGATTGACAGACGCATATGCAGGAGTAAGATGGGACGACAGAATTTTCTCAAGAAGGAATTAGTGACAATGTCCAACGAAAACAGGCCCAGCTTGAATCGTCGCAGCGTACTCAAGTCTTCATTGGCAATGCTGGCCGGCGGCGCACTTGGCCCAGTCGCGGAAGCACAGAGCCGGAAATCAAGAACGTGAATCTCGCCTCGAGCCCGTCGACCCTGAAGATCACCGACATGCGCTATGCGGTGATCGTGAAGCCGGGGCCGAGCCCCTGCGTGCTGATTCGCATCGACACCAACCAGGGTGTCTACGGCCTGGGCGAGGTGCGCGATATCGCCGGGCCGCAGTATGCGATGGTGCTCAAGAGCCGCACTGCTCGGCGAGAATCCTCTGCGCATCGATTATCTGTTTCAGAAGATCGCGCAGTTTGGCGGCAATGCGCGCCAGGCAGGCGGAGTGTGCGCGGTGGAGATGGCGCTTTGGGACATCGCGGGCAAGGTCTACAACATTCCGGTCTACCAGATGCTCGGCGGCAAATGGCGCGACTCGATCCGCATCTACGCCGACACGACGGAGTCGATGGACCCGAAGGAATATGGCCGGCGCGCCAAAGAGCGCAAGGCGATGGGCCTGACCTGGATGAAGATGGACCTGGGCATCAATGTGCTCGAAGGAATTCCCGGCACGGTGATGCAGCCCGCGGGCATGAGCAAATGGGAACTGCGCAATCAGCCTCATCCTTTCATTGCGACCGAAGTGACGGATAAAGGCATCGACCGGCTCTGCGAATACGTGGCCGCGGTGCGCGAAAACATCGGCTACGACATGCCGCTTGTCGATGGATCACCTGGGCCACATCGGCGTGAAGTCGGTCATCCGGCTCGGCAAGGCATATGAGAAATTCAACCTGGAGTGGATGGAGGACGTGATTCCCTGGTACTACACCGATCTGCTGAAGGAGATTACGCAGGAGAGCCCGACGCCCACCCTCACCGGCGAGGATATCTACAAGATCGAAGACTTCGAGACGCTGTGCAGGGAGCACGCGGTCGACAAGATTCATCCCGACCTTGCGACTTCCGGCGGCATTCTGCAGACGCACCGAATCGGCGACATGGCCTTCCGCTACGGCGTGCCCATGGCGATGCACTTTGCGGGAACGCCGGTGAGTTGCATGGCAAACGTGCACTGCGCCGCGGCCACGCGCAACTTTCTCGCGCTCGAGAATCACTCGCTCGACGTGCCCTTCTGGCAGGACCTGGTCACGGGAATCGAAAAGCCGATCATCAACAAGGGCTATATCAAGGTTCCGGAAACACCCGGGCTTGGGAATCGCGCTGAACGACGACGAGCTGAAGCGGCACCTGAAGCCGGGCACGGGCTACTTTGAGCCCACGCCCATGTGGGACGAAGCGCAGTCGTGGGACGATGCGCTCTTCAGTTGAAGCCGGCCTCTACTGCTTGATCACGGTGCCGTCGCGAAGGCGAATCTCGCCCCAGCCGCCATTGAGCGGACTGGCGGTGAACGGCGCTTTCGCGGCTTCCTTCTCGTCGATCTCAATGCCCCAGCCGGGCTTTTCGCTCACCCACAGATAGCCGTCGCGCATCTCCGGGCAGCCCTGAAAGATCGCCTGCGTCCGTTCGTTGAATGGCGAGTACTCCTGAATCCCGAAGTTATAACTCACCAGATCCAGAGTTACGTTCGCCATGTGTCCGACCGGCGAAACATCGCCGGGACCATGCCACGCCGTCTTCACTCCAAACTGCTCGGCAAGGATCGCGATCTTGCGCGCCGGGCTGAATCCTCCGGCCTGCGACACATGCACGCGGATGTAGTCGATCAACTGCTCGGCGATCAGCGGCTGCCATTCATGCGGGCTGTTGAACAGCTCGCCCATCGCGATCGGCGTTGCGCAGTTCTGGCGGATCTGCCGGAAGTACCCAAGATCTTCCGGGGAGAGCGGGTCTTCAAGGAAGAACATGCGGATACTGCTCGGCCTCTTTGCAGAACTGCACGGCTTGGTTCGGGCGTCAGCCGCTCATGCATATCGTGGAGCAACTCGACTTCATCGCCGAGTTCGCGGCGGCAGATTTCGAGAAGCTTCAGACGCGCGCCGCATCTGGGCCGCGGGATCGAACAGCGGCTTGTCATGGAGCGCTTTCGGCCTGCCGTTGTCCTTGTGCTGCGAGCCGTAGCCCGCCATTCCGGGAAGGCCCACCTGAACGCGCACATTGCGAAATCCCTGCGCCATATACTGCTTCGCATCTGCGACGACGTCCTCAAACTCGGCGCCGCTCGCGTGCGCATAAGCAATCGACGGCCTCGCGGCACTTGCCGCCGGCAAGTTGGTAGACGGGCATGCCGGCCTGGCGTCCCTTGATGTCCCAAAGCGCCTGGTCGATGCCGCTGATCGCGTTGTTCAGCACCGGACCGTTCTTCCAATACGAACTGTCGTAGCAGGATTGCCAGATGTCTTCGATCCGGTCGGTCGTCTTGTCCGAGCAGAAACGGCTTGAGATACTTCTCGACCGCGGGCTTCACCAGGTCGGCGCGCTGCGTGAAGGTCGCGCAGCCGTAGCCGTAGAGCCCGTCCTGATCGGTGGTGATCTTGACCACGGTCAGGCGCACGCCCTGCGGCTGGCATTCAATCACGCTGATGTCTTTGATTCGCGGCGCCGGCATTGCGCGCGTTGCGCGGGCCGCTTGCTGCTTCAGCATCAACAAAGCGCGGAGCCAGCGATAGCGCGCCCGCTCCTGCAAGGGATTTTAAGAAACCCCGGCGTTCAATATGCATGGTAATGCTCCTTCATCGCTGTTCCTCATTCGTTGCTGATGGATTTGGGGTGGATCGCAGCAACGCAATTTTACGCCGCGGAGGTAGCGTGATGCATTCGACTTCCGCTTATCTATAATGTCCGCACAGGAGTCTCGATGTTAATCCGGCCGTCCGCACCGCTCTTGTTCGCTCTTGGTTTCGCTTTGAGTGCTCTGCCAATCCGCGCCCAGCGGAGCGAACAATTGCACATCAATCAGATTCAGGTCATCGGCACCCACAACAGTTATCACGCCGGCTTTGCCCCCAGTGCCGCAAAGTTGTGGCAGGAGAAGAATCCGGGTATGTTTTACGGCCTCGATTACCGGCACCGGCCGCTTGAGCAGCAATTCGACGGCGGCGTCCGTCAAATCGAACTTGACGTATTCGCCGACAGCAAAGGTGGCCTCTACGCGCATCCGTCGGGCCCGGCGATGATCGCCGAGGCGCATCTTCCGGCCGATCCCGACTTCGATCCAGCGGGCATCATGTCGAAGCCGGGATTTAAAGTGATGCATGTCCAGGACATCGACTACCGTAGCACCTGCCAACCATTCATAGCGTGTCTCGAACAAATCCGCCGCTGGTCGCGTGCCCATCCAAAGCACATTCCAATCTTTATTCTCGTCGAAACCAAGCAGGAAAAGCCGCACGGCCCAGCCCACCTTACAGAACCGGAGGCCTTCACATCCTCTACGTTCGATGCGCTCGATGCCGAGATTCGTTCTGTCTTCCCGGCCGATGAAGTTATTACTCCCGACGACGTGCGCGGGCATTTCGAAACGCTCAACGACGCGGTGATCGCCGGCAACTGGCCTACACTTGGCAAAGCCCGCGGCAAGGTGATCTTTCTAATGGATCAGCGCCCTGTGGGGCCTATTTATCTTGCCGGTCATCCGTCGCTCAGGGGGCGTGTTCTGTTTACGAATGCCGAACCCAGCGAGCCCGACGCGGCTTTCATTGAGCGGAATGACGGGCCGGCAGCCGATATTACCAGCCTCGTCCGGAAGGGTTACCTTGTTCGCACCCGCACCGATTCCGACACAAAGGAAGCCCGCGCCAATTCGACAACCCGCCGCGACGCCATGATTGCCAGCGGCGCCCAGATACTCAGCACCGACTATCCGGCCAACGAGCCTGCGCCCTGGGCGGGTAACTATGTTGTTTCGCTTCCTGGAAATGCAGTCGCCCGAGTGAACCCTGTTAACTCTCCTTTAACGTATGGCGATAAATCATTGAAGTGATCGGTGGCCGAAGCTCGAAGCGTCTGCCTGATCCTGCCTTATCAATCCGACTAACCGCCTTCTCTGGGAATTCACTCGGCATTAGAGCACCTGGATGAACACGAGACCGTTTTCGCGGTCATCTTAGTAACGAAGAATTCTTTTCGGCCGGGCGTGTGAATTGAATTCATCGGGTGGATTCGTGCGGCAAGGGCAACGCGAAAGGCCAAGAGTTGAAAATTCGGTGAAAGTTCAAAATCGGATGTTTTAAAAGGCGGTAGCCGCACATTGTCGTTGTATTTTGCCACGAGTGAATGAAAGGAATATCCGAATGGCAGTTCGATTGAAGGACATTGCCGAGGACCTTGGAGTTTCGCTGGTTACTGTCTCCAAGGTGCTCAGAAACAAGCCGGGTGTAGGAGAGGCGACTCGCAAACGCGTCCTCAAGCGGGTCAGGGAAGTGAACTATCGGCCTAACATGCTGGCGCGCAGTCTGGCCTCAGGAAAGAGTTACTCGGCAGGCCTTATCGTCCCTGATCTTGTGGATACTTTTTTTGCGGAGTTAGCGAACGGAGTTAGCGCCGGACTGAGAAAGGAATCCTATCAGCTAATTCTTGCCTCGGCAGAAGGGAAGCCCGAGTTAGAGCAGATTCAGATCGAACATTTGCTCGCGCGCGGTGTCGACGCACTCCTGATTGCGTCTTGCGAAAACAATGCGAGAGGATTCAAATCCGTTGTAAAATCAAAGATTCCTTATGTGTTGATTGATCGCTTTCTTCCGGAACTCAACGGAAACTTCGTAGGCACAGACGATGTGGAAGCCGGCCGCTTGGCAACCGCACATCTAATCGAGTTAGGCCGAAAACGGATCGCACATATCGGCGGCGAGCTTATAAGTACGGCGGTGGGACGGCTGGAGGGTTATAAGAAGGCGCTGGCTGCAAATCGCATCCCATTTCGGCCGGAGCTCGTCGAGATTCGTTCCCGGCTTGAAGAAGGCGGGGTTCAAATTGGCAGCCATGCCATGAGGGAACTGCTCAAACTGAAGATTCGCCCAAATGCGGTCTTCTGTTACAACGACCTTACTGCTGTTGGCGCCATTCGCTGCCTGCGGGAAAACAGGCTTCGGGTTCCCGAGGACTTGGCGGTGATCGGTTGTGGAAACCTGCGCCTGTCTGAGTATCTGGAAGTGCCGCTCAGTACGATTGATCAATCAGCTCAGCAACTGGGAGAGGAAGCAGCCAGCATGGCACTTTCACTGATCTCCCGGAAGCGCAAGCGTGGAGAGAGGCAACTTCTGATTGAACCTAAGCTCATTGTCCGACAGTCGACGATTGGGCGTGCACGGCGACGATCCTGAAATGATCGATACCGCTCAAAGGCCGGGCCCGCCACGGGTCAGACCTGCAAAACATCTCCATCGTGAGCGACCATTTCGTAGAGCACCGGGTTTACGAAGAAGCCGAGGAAGAGCCGGGAAACCAGGCCAGCTACGATTACGATGGCAAATGGCTTCTGCGTGTCGGAGCCGATGCCGGTGGAAAGCGCCGCAGGCAAAAGCCCCAGACAGGCAACGAGCGCGGTCATCATGATGGGTCGCAAACGCAGGAGTGAAGCTTCGCGTGTTGCGGTGCGAATGTCTTTGCCTTCTATGCGCAGTTTGTTGATGTAGGAAACAAGGATGACGGCGGTTTCGACCGAAACGCCCATCAACGCGAGCAAGCCGAGCGCGGACGAGACGCTGAATGGTGTATGCTGTGAGCTGGAGGGCGATCAGCGCGCCTACTGGCTCGGTCAGTATGACGCCAAGAGCAATGGTCAACGGGAATTTGAAGTTTCCGTAAAGCGCAAACAGGATCATGAAGATGATAAGTACGGCCAGCGGACCGATGAACTCCATCTGGTGCTTTGCCTCAAGCAGTTCGCCATACTCTCCGCCCCATTGGATCCGGTAACCGGGGGGCAGGGATTTTGTAATATCCGCGATGGACCTCTGGCCTGCGTTTACGGCGCTCTGCAGGTCGCGTCCTTCAATGCTGTACTGCACGCCGATATAACGCGAGTTATTTTCGCGATAGATGAACGACGCGCCGCCCGCCTCGTGAATGTCGGCAAGTTCGCTTAGCGGGATTTGCTGGCCCGAGGGCGTCCCGACGAGAAGGTTGCCGATTTGCTGCGCATTCTCACGGAACTCGGGCTTCATGCGCACCACGAGATCGAAAAGCTTTTCGCCCTGAATGACCTGCGTGGCCGCCTGGCCGCCGACGGCGGCTTGAACAATCGCCTCCACGTCAGCCACGTTGATGCCGTAGCGGGCAATCTTGTCTCGATCGACGTCGATCAGCAGGCTGGGCTGGCCGAGTTCGCGAACAACGGTCAACTCGGTGAACCCCGGCACATGCGAGAGCCTGCGCTTGATCTCGAGCGCCTGGGTTTGAAGGACATTCAGATCGGGACCGTAGATTTTTACGGCGAGTGCGCTCTTCAAGCCTGTCAGCGCTTCATCGACCGCGTCTTCGGCGGGCTGCGTGTAGTTAAAGATGATTCCGGGAAATGCCTCGATCTGCCTCTGGATGTCAGCGGTCAACTCCGCCTTGTTATGGATTGAGCCTGTTTTCCATGAGTCATCGCTATAAGGTTTCAGGCCCACGTAGAACTCGTCGTTAAAGAAGCCCGTAGGATCCGTGCCATCGTCGGGACGACCAAGCTCCGAGCCCACATCGGTAACCATCGGATACTTCAAGAGAATATTGCGCACTTGCGGTGAGAGCTTACTTGCCGTGTCAAACGAAACCGTGTACGGCATGGTTGCTCGAACCCACAGCGCGCCCTCATCGAGATGGGGCATGAACTCTCCGCCAATGAAAGGGATCAGCAGCAGGCTGGCGCCGAAGATCAGGATAGCCCCGATCATGGTTGTCTTGGGGTGATCAAGACACCACTCGAGTTGCCCCGCATATTTATCGCGCACCCATTCAAAGGGCTTATTTACGCGCTCGTGAACTCCGTTCTTGAACGCATATGCGCACAAAACCGGAATGAGTGTGAGTGTAAGGATAAGGGCGCCGACCAGTGCGATGGCCACTGTATCGGCCATCGGCTTGAATAACTTTCCCGAGGGCCCACTTAGCGCGTAGATGGCAAATAGCCCGCAATAATAACTGCGACAGAGTAGAAGATTGGCCGATCGACGTCTTTTGCCGCGGTTCGGATAACTTCGTGCAGATTGTAGCTTTGACCTTCCCGCGCGCCAAGTTCGCGAAAGATATTTTCCACCATCACGAGTGTTCCATCGATCAAAATTCCGAAATCGATTGCGCCGATCGAAAGCAGATTGGCAGGAATGCCTCTTGCGTGAAGGAATATGAATGAGAAAAGCAACGACAGAGGAATGGTGAGCGCCACAATCACCGCGGCGCGAATGCTGACCAGAAATGCCATCAGGACGAGGAGAACGAGGGCCATTCCGAACAGCATATTGTGTTCGACCGTGTCGATGGTGAGTTGAACCAGATCGCTGCGGTCGTAGTAGGGGCGCACTTTTACGTCCGGCGGAAGAATTTGCTCGTTGAGCTGCCGGGTCTTCGCTTCGACGGCTTTCAGCACATCCTGGGTCTGTTCGCCGCGGCGCATCATAATGACGCCTTCGACGGCATCATCGGTCTTGTTGAAGCCGAATTCGCCCAGGCGGGGAGCATTTCCTATCGCGACTTCGCCGATGTCGCGGATGCGCACAGGCACGCCGTTTTGCGAGCCCACCAGGATGTTGCCGATGTCAGACGTGTCGCGAACGAGTCCGAGGCCGCGGACATAATAGAATTGACCTCCCTGCGAATAGAACCCGCCTCCCGCATTTGAGTTATTCGCCGACAATTGCTGAAGCACGGCCGGCACCGCGATGTGATACGAGTAGAGCTTTGCAGGATCGAGGAGCACTTGATACTGCATGACCGTGCCGCCGAAACCGGAATCGTCCGCGACGCCGGGCACCTGTTTATACTCGCGTTCGATCACCCAGTCTTCAAAGGTCTTCAACTCCTGCGGGGTGCGGTCGGGGCTTTCCAAAACGTACCGGTAGACGAGCCCGGAAGGACTTGCAAGCGGAGAGAGGGTTGGCGCTACGCCCTGGGGAAACGCGATCTCGCTCAGCCGCTCGAAGACTACCTGGCGCGCAAAGTAATCGTCGGTGCCTTCGTCGAACGTCATGATGACGTCCGATAGCCCGTAGAGGGAGATCGAGCGCATAACGGACATCTTCGGAACGCCGTTCATCTCCACTTCAGTGGGGACGGTGACCAGGCGCTCGACCTCTTCGGCCGCGTGGCCCGGCCATTGAGTTATGACTTCGACCATCGGGGGCGAGAGATCGGGGTAGGCGTCGACGGGCATGTGGAGGAAGGCGATAATTCCGCCGATGGAGATCATCGCGACCAGCAGCAGAATCAACGGCCGTTGCCGAAGCGCAAATTGGACGATTCGATGGATCATGGGAAGACGCCTCCTCAGTGTTGCAGCGAATTGGCAAACTGAAGAAACAAGCTGCCGTCGCCCACAACCCTCTCTCCAGGGGAAATGCCCTTCAGGATTTGCGTCTGGCCATTCTGGCTTTCGCCCAATTCCACGTCGCGCCTGCCAAACTGGTTTGCGCCGCTGGCAACATAGACAAACGGCTGGTTATTGTCGTCGCGCAAAACGGATGCGTTGGGCACGGCGACGACATTCGCAATTGAGCCGGCCGTCACAGTAACAGTGCAATACATATCCCTTTTCAGCTTCTCGCCGGGATTATCGACGACGACGCGCGCTTGCAAGCGTTCTCGTGTTTGGATCGAGCGCCGGAGAGACATACGAGATTCTTCCATGAAAGCTGCCGGGATAGGCATCCGTTTCACAACGACGTCGTCTCCGCTATGAACATAAGCAAGGTCTCCCTGATACACGTTGGCAAGAACCCACACCGTGTTCAAGTCTGAGATGGTAAAGGCCTGTGTTTGGCCGGCCTGCACCACCTGGCCCGGCGAGACCAGCCGCTCGACGACTTCGCCGCTGATCGGCGCAAGCACCGGGATCTGCGCCGACGAAGGGGCCTTTGCCAAGTCCGGCGGGATTCTTGATTCCGAGAATCTTCATCCCCTGCTCGGCCGCATTCAAATCCGCCTGAGCCTGGTTACGGTCAGACTCAGCCTGCTCAAGATCGCGCTCGGCGATGGCGTGATGCTGATAGAGGTCCTGGGCGCGCGTGTAGTTCTTCTCCGTCAGCCGGAAGGAATCTGCCGCCTTCAGATAGGTGTCCAGCAGTTGCGAGTAGTCGGGGCTGCTGACGTCGAGCATCGGCTGGCCTGCTTTGACATGCTCTCCCGGCACGACCAGAATCCTGCTGACAGGGCCGCCGACTTGAGTGATCACCGGCGTGGTATTGAAGGCGTTGTACGCCACCGCACCCGTAAGCCGAAGCGTGCGCTTCAGCGTGGTGGGCTCAATCGTGACCACCTGTACATGCGACATCTGGTCCTGCGGAATGGTGAAGAGCTGCGGCGTTGCCGATTTGGACGCATTTGCGGAGAACGATGTCATCTGGCTTGCCTGCTCGCGATCGCTTGAGTGACAGGCCGTAAACATCACGATGAACGCGAGCGCCATCGCACTTTGGATTCTGTTGCGAGCGATCAGTGGGATCTTCATGGCAGGCTCCTGGTTCCTACAGCTTCGCGAAGCTGTTCGAGCGCGAGCAGGTAAGATGCCAGCGCCTGGCGGTAGCCGAGTTGCGTGGCGCGATAACTGCGCTCCGCATCGAGAAAATCAAGCAGGCTGGCAGCGCCATGCCTGTAGGCGTATTCGCTGATGTCGCGAGATTGCTGCGCCTCGTCCAGATAGCCCGAACGATAGAGGCTGACGATCTGGTCGTTGGCGCGCAGGCTCTCAAACGCGTCTCTTACGTCCGTCATCACCTGTCCGCTCGCGAACATTTGCTGCTCCTGCGCTTGCGTAATGGCAAAACCGGCGCGCGCAATCTCGCCCTGGTTGCGGTCGAATATCGGCAATTGAATTTGCCCGAAGAGAGAAACGTCGTTGATATATCCCAGGTGCGTATAGCTGATTTGCCCTGTAACGTCTCTCTTGCCGATTGCCTTTTGCAAGGCAAGCTGGCTGTTCGCGGCGGTCAATCCCAGCCGCGCCGCCTGCAGGTCGGGCCGGTCCTGCAGGGCTGTCGCCTGAAAGTCCTCCAGATTGCCCTTGACGGGCTGGTAATCGAGCGCCCCGGCTACGTCGTAGTCCGGGGCCGATCGATTCATATCCAAGCAATTGCCGCAGGTCCGACAGTCCCTGCACCCTGGCAAGTTGCGCCGCGGAGACGTCGGTCTGGAACTGAAGCATCTGGAGCTTGATCTTCAGCAGATCGTCCTCGCCGATGTCACCCGCCTTGTAGCGCGCTTCGGCAATGTCCACGGTGTCTTGAAAACTCTTCAGATCCTGGTTCGCCAGCTCCAGAGTCGATTCGGCAAGCTCAACATTGATGAACTGCGAAGCAACATTGAAAGCAAGACTGCGCTCGTTGTCGGCGACCTGGGACCGGCTCACCGCCGTCACGTCCTTGGCCGCCTGCAAGCGGTGCTGCCGCTTCTGGCCGCGCTCGAACAGATAGCTGACGCCGAGGTCAAACTGCGCGGTGTTGTCGAGGTAATCGCCGCTGAAATTGCTGGGTTGGAAGATCGGCAGGAACTGCGAGTCACCGAGGAGCACCGGGTTCGGACGCAGGTTGGCCGTTGTTTCTTCGGCTTGGTTCTGCTGAATCACGGTGCGGGCAGCCATCAGATTGTGGTTGTGCTGGAGCGCCATCTGAATGGCGTCGTCAAGCGAGATGACTGCGCCGCCCGGCTTGGGCACAGGTGTATTTGCCTGCGACGTCGGTGGGTTTTGGGCGGGAGGGGATTGTGCGAACGTAAATTCGCCGAAGAACGTCGCGACCAGCACCATAGGAATACAGAAAAGCTGCAAACGCATGGGCAATCAGCCTCCTTCACGAGAGACATGTACTGATTGGGAGTGCCGTAAGGGCACCTAAGGCGAGATCAGGCTATGCAGGGGGGTGCTCGGGCGGGGATTTGTCGCAAGAATGCGTGGGCGGTGGAACGAGCGTATTGGTGGCCGGGACCGACGCCGATGGGAACCAAGACGCATGCGCAAGGCCCTGCTACCGATTGCGAAATTGCCAGATGGCACAGCAGGCAGGCGTCGGCGGAACACTTGGCGTGATCGTGCAAGAGCATGCCGGAGGTCATTCCCAGCAATAGCACTATGAGCACTATCGAAACGATTAAGCGCCAGATTGGCTTTCGGTGAGGCATTCTTGAGATCGGGTTCAGCGCCATTGCACTGGATATGAATTAGTGTATTCGAAATCCCTGATTCTTGGATATCGGAGTTTAGACGCTTCGCCGGCATGGGCCAGTCATTGGTCATTGAATGTTTCAGCAGCTTGGTGATACTATTCCGCTACCATTCCACGGGCCATCAGCAATGAACTTCAGCGAGAGCGGTGGCAAGCTGCCGGGGAGAAACCGTCCGGCCGCGGCTTCGCTTCTTGTTCATAGGCAGGCAAATGCCTCCTCAAGGAACGACCATGGCAAAGTTTTGTGGGAACTGCGGAGCACCGATTCAGGACGGAGTGATTTTTTGTGGCGAGTGCGGAACAAAGTTAGCCCCGCAGCAGACCGAGTTCACAGCGGCGCCGACGCCCCAACCACCTGTTGTTTTCACCTCTCCGAGCATTCCTCCCGGCCCTGTTTCCGGCCCTGCGACCACGCCATTCAGCCCGCCACCGTGGAATCCGGTGTCGGCGCCTGCCATGCAGCCTGCCGCACCTATAGCAGTGGCTATACCAACGCCAACACCTCAATGGAGCGCTGTGCCGGCGCCTCCCATGGCGCAGCCTGGCGCGGCTCCGGTAGCCGCTATTCCGACGCAAGCGGCTCAGTGGAGCGCCGTATCGGCACCTCCAACGCCACCGTCTCCATTCTCATCCCCCGCCAACCAGGCAGCTCCCGCCGCCCCACCGCCAGTTCCGGGACCTGTCGGCAATTCCTATGCTGCAATTTCAGCGGACGGATTGCCCGCCTCGCCGCCAATGTGGGATTTCCAGCAACAGCTTGTGACCACAGGCGAATCCATGGCGGCGTCCCTGGGCAATAATCCCAGCGGGTTCATGAAAATAATCGCCTGGATGATTCGAGCCACCTTCCTCGATCCACGCGTCGCCCGTCAGGCGGCACTCGACGAAACCGGCAACGGCGCCGCGATAGGCGCGCTTTTGATCTCCATGGCCCCGTCCTGGCTCTATATGCTCCTGGCCGGAAATCTATTCCTCTTCAGCTCGGTCTACCACGCAATGATCATTAGTTCCGTGATCGTTTCGATCGCAGGCCTGATCGCAACCATCTTTGTGCTTGCCGCGCTTTCCAAGCCCTTCCTGGGGGTAAGTCTCAGCGCCGGCCAGTTGATGCGCTCACTCGCCTACGCGCAAGGGGCTGCCATTCTCGGCTTCATTCCACTGCTCGGCTGGGTCATCCGCTTGTGGACGATTCCAACGTCGATAGCGGCGGTGCGCGAGATAAGCGGCGCGGATACGGTCAAGGCCCTCATCTTCATTTTCATCGGAGGCGCGATCACGGTTCTCGCCATGCTGCTGCTCTCCCCAATTCTGATTGCCGTGCTGGCGAGGTTCTGACGAAGGGACGGCTGAATAACGGTTGCTGAAGCCAGGCGTCCGATTCTGCGGCGAGTGCGGCGCGTCTCCGGGTTGGCTGCTGGCGCTCTCGCTCGCCTCAGCTATCGCACATCGAATTTGAAGTTGATTGTCGTCTCGGTTTCCACATCCGTGAGGTTGCCGTTGATCAGCATGAGCTTGTAACGCCATTGGCGCACTGCGTCCACAGTGGCGCCAATCCTTTCAGGCGTGCAGGCCGTTCGAATTCTACCTCCAATTTCGGAGGTGTGCTTTAATGACGGAAGATTTGTTTCTTGCGCCTTTGAGGCCCGCGAAGAGCATGTGGGAGGGGTGGCTCCGATGGAGAGATTGATTGGTATTTTGTATGTCAACATACGTTGGTGATGTCGCAGCGGTGTGTGAAATGTCCGATTTAGCGCTTTTGCGCAATTGCTGTCCTAAATCTTCAAATGGGGCGCAATACAGATGAGCAATTCCGGGAAATCGAAGACGGTCGTTTGCTACGAAAAGCAGGTTCTAATACCTACCTATCCGGTCCAGGATGCCGATCCCAACCCGATGTTTCTTGAGAAGCGGGTATACCAGGGAAGCAGCGGCAAGGTATATCCCAATCCGTTTACCGATCGAGTGGCGCTGGAGAAGACCGATCAAAGCTATCGAGCGGTCTTCCTTGAAAACGAATTTATTCAGCTCATGATTCTGCCTGAGATTGGCGGGCGAATTCATGCCGGCCTGGACAAGACGAATCAGTACGACTTTTTTTACCGGCAGCGCGCGATCAAGCCGGCGCTGGTGGGACTGTTGGGACCGTGGGTCTCGGGCGGCGTCGAGTTCAACTGGCCGCAGCATCACCGTCCCTCGACCTATTGGCCGGTTCATCACGCCATTGAGGAGCATGCGGACGGCAGCCGAACCGTGTGGCTGAGCGAACATGACCCCATGCTGCGCATGAAGGGGATGGTGGGCATTCACCTGGCTCCAGGCAAAGCGATCGTGGAGGCGAAGGTGCGGCTTTACAACCGCACTCCGCTATCGCAGACATTTTTGTGGTGGGCCAACGTTGCCGTGCGCGTGCATGATCGGTACCAGGCATTCTTTCCGCCGGACGTTACGTTCGTCGCCGACCACGCGAAGCGGGCCATCACGTCGTTTCCGGTGGCGCGCGGCACTTATTACGGTTTGGATTACGCGCCCGGCACCGACATCTCCTGGTACAAGAACATTCCGGTTCCCACTTCGTATATGGTGACCCAGTCGAAGTGCGATTTTTTTGGCGGATACGACCATGCGCGTGAGGCCGGCCTTGTTCACACATCGAATCATTACGCGGCTCCAGGCAAGAAGCTGTGGACCTGGGGCAATGCGGAATTTGGTTATGCGTGGGACCGGAATTTGACTGACGAGGACGGGCCGTATGTGGAACTGATGGCCGGTGCGTACACCGACAACCAGCCGGATTTTTCCTGGTTGCAGCCATACGAGACGAAGAGCTTCAGCCAATACTGGTATCCGATCCAAAAGATCGGGCCGGCGAAGATTGCAAATACCGAAGCGGCGGCGAATCTGGAGTTCGAAGGCGCCGGCGTGCGCGCTGGCATCTGTGTAACTGCGCGGCGCAAAGTGCGCATCACGCTGGCCTGCAACGGGCGTCTGTTGTTGGATGAACCGGTTGATCTTGCGCCGGGCGAACCGTTTGTGCGAACGATGAGGGCCGACAGTTCCCGGCCTGAAGATTATTGCCTTCGCGTGTTGGATACGGATGAGAGAGAAGTAATTGCTTATCAGCCGGAGGTTCTTGCGGAAGGCAAACTGCCAGAACCGGCCAGGGAACCGGCGCCTCCGGAGGAGATTGCGAACGCCGAAGAGCTGTACCTGACCGGTCTGCATCTGGAGCAGTACCGTCACGCAACGCGATCTCCTGAAACGTATTGGCAAGAGGGGTTGCGGCGCGATTCGGAAGATTGCAGGCTGAACAATGCGATGGGGCTGACGCTTTTGCGACGGGGCCTGTTTGCCGGGGCTGAGGAGCACTTTCGGCGCGCGGTTGGGCGGCTTACCGCCTTGAATCCGAATCCATATGATGGAGAGCCGTATTACAACCTTGGCCTTGCGCGCAGGTATCAGGGCAAGAGCGACGAAGCCTATGAGGCGTTTCACAAGTGCGTGTGGAGTTACGCATGGCAAAGCGCAGGTTATTTCGCGCTGGCCTCGATCAGTGCGGAACGCGGGAATCTGAACCTGGCGTTGGAGCAGATCGAGCGCAGCCTGGAGACAAATTTCGCCAGTTTGAATGCGCGTGCGTTGAAGGCTGCTTTGCTGCGCCGAATGGGACGTCTGGATGAAGCCCGAGCCGTGATCGACGAGACTCTTGGCTTTGATCCACTGTGTTTTCGCATGATGGCTGAGCGTTGCTTGCCAAGCCGCGATCCACTGAACCCGAGCGCGTTTGTCGATGCGCTGGCAGGCGATGTACAAACCTTGCTCGATGTGGCGTTCGAATTGGCGTGGTCGGGGCTTCGCGACGATGCTTATGTGCTGCTGCAGGCCTGCCTTGGCGAAGGACACTACGAATATCCGATGCTTTGGTACGCGCTCTCATGGCTCGCCGCTTTGCTTGGCCGCGAAGAAGAAAGCCGCAACTATGCTGTTGAAGCCGAAGCGGCATCTCCCCTTTATTGCTTTCCCGCCCGGCTTGAAGAGATGATCGTGCTGGAGCACGCGATCGAACGCAATCCAACGGCTGCGCTGGCACACTATTACCTCGGCAATCTTTACTACGACAAGCGGCGCTACGAAGATGGGATCCGGTGTTGGCGCCGGGCCACAGAGCTTGACGAGACTTTCTCGATTCCGTTCAGGAATCTTGGCATCGCGGAGTTCAACATCCGGCACGATGCCGGGTCGGCGGACAGCATGTACGGGCGTGCATTCGCTGCGAATCCCGCCGATGCCCGCGTCTTTTATGAGTGGGACCAGTTGAAGAAGCGAGCGGGGCTGGCTTCGCCGGATGAGCGGTTGCGTGGATTGGAGCAGCATAGAGACCTCGTATCTCGCCGCGACGACTTGACCGTCGAATACATCACGTTGCTCAACCAGCACGAGCATTGGCAGGAAGCGCTCGAGCAGTTGGGGGCGAGGCGCTTTAGCCCATGGGAGGGCGGCGAAGGGCTGGTTTCGGCGCAGTATGTGCATGCGCATCGTGCGCTGGGCCTGGCCGCCCTTGCGGCCGAGAGGCCGGCTGAGGCGCTAAAGCACTTCGAAGCGGCACGTATTTATCCCGTGAATCTGGGCGAGGGCAAGCATCTGCTTACGCTTGAGCAGGACCTGGATTATTTTGCGGCAATAGCCGCGGAAAAACTCGGCGACGCCGCTCTGGCCCGGCGATACTGGACTGCGGCTGTGGCGCCGCTTGCAACAATTGGCGTTCACTCTTATTTCCAGGCGCTCGCGCATCGTGCCCTGGGCAATGAGACGACGGCGCGCGAAGTTCTTGCAAGCCTCGCTGAGTTTGCGGAGAAGCTGGGCAAAACGGAACCGAAGATTGATTACTTCGCGACTTCTTTGCCGAATCTGTTGTTGTTCGAGGACGATCTGGTCAAGCGGAATCGCGTTGAAGCGCTCTTGCTGCATGCGCTTGCCAGCGATGGAACCGGCGACGCGGCCGCAGCCGTGCAGCAACTCGATCGGGTGCTTGAGCAGGATCCCAATCATCTGTTCGCGGCGGAGATGATCCGCTGGCTAAAGGTCAGGCATTCTCCTATGCCGCAGGCGATGGAATAGCGAATAAATATCGAGGAACCAAAAAGCGGGATCGCGAGCCGGGCTGCGGACCGGAGCCGTAACGATGTCGCGGCTCCGGTCAGGCCTGAAGCAGCCCCTGATTACATCAATCGTCGCCGTCGGGAGCCAATGCAACTCCCCGGAACACCTCACCAGCCCTGGCGCTTCGGACGGCGGTGAAGTGGCCCAGATGACCGTCCCCCGCGGGCAGGGTTGAATCGCTCACACGATCGGTGACTTTGACGAGCTTGTTGGGATCGGCTCCAGTGTCGCCGTTGGCGCTGATGGTGGATGTGATTGCGAAGATGGTGACGGTTCCGTCGTCATTGTGCCTTCCGGCGATATTGCGGCAACCGCCCGTGGCCGGATTGATGGAGGCCGGGTAGTTCCGGATGGTGTAAGGCACGCCGATGTTCAATCCATCCTGGAGAACATACTGGAGCACCCATGTCCCGTTGATCAAACGGTATTTCTGCAGGCCGGCGGTGGCCAGGCTCTGGGCGTCCGCCACATTTCCATTCACCGCCGGAGTCACCAGCGTACCGTCGCCTTCATCGCAAACATAGAGAGTGGCGGCATCCGCGAAAAACATTCCGAAGGGGAAGGAGGTGTTCGTACTCGCAGTCGCGTTGGGGAATCCCGGCAGGGGGGTGATCGGCACCGTCGCCAGTTCGGCGGCGGAACCCGTTGGCAGCGTTCCCGCGGTCCCCACCTGATATACAGTGTTGATGCCGTTGCCGCCGCTCCCCTTGGAGACGTAGAGCGTGTTATTCGAGATGGTAATGCCGCGGTAGTTGGTGTCTTTGCCGGGCTTGTCGCCGGAGATAAGAAAGCGTCCGATCATTTCGATGTTCGGCGGAAGCGGAGGGTTCAGGCCAGGGTAAAGCAGCTCCGCCCCCGTCGCATTGGAGAGGGCAATGCCATCGTAGGTCGTCGATACCTGCTTCTTGGAAAGGTCGCCGGAGTTGTCGTTCCCTACCATGTAATAAAGGCCGTTGCCGCCCTTGATTGCCGCGCGGCCATTATCCCCGCTGTAGGCGTTTCCATCTGTGAAGCGGAAATGACCGTCTTGATCCACTTCGGCAACCGCGCGGTAATAAGCCGCGGGAACTACAGGATCGCTCTCAAACGTGGTGATGACCGGATTGGTCGGATCGCAGACGCCGGGCGTGTTGGATGCCGATACGTCCAGCAAGTTTGGCCTTGTGGGAGAGACTGTGGAGCCTCCACAGCCCACGCCGCCCCTGTATCCCATGAATGTGATGGAGCGCCCGTCAATGGAGCGGTTTAGAGCCAGCTCGGATTTGGAACTGAAACTGGTAACCATTTGGCTGGTTGGGACGGGGAGAGTTCCGAGCAACCGGCCGTCGGTAGTAATGTCGTCCAACAAGATTGGGGACGTGATGCCGAAACTTCCGTCGGAATTAGAATTGTTCCAGACATTGTGGCTGTCGGATAGATTTGGGTATTCTCCATTGTCGGTTGCGATGCCGCACGGCACCGGTACGCCAACCGTGCCGCCGGCGGTCAGCGGCACCTGGACCGTGAGTCCAGTCGAGCCACCCTGGCATCCGAGGGGTAAGGTTTCGCCAATCGTGATGGTTGAGGCTTTGCCCTCGTAGACGCTGCGGCTCAACACCAGAGTGCCAGATTGGAATTCGAAACCGCCGTCATGGCGACTATCCTGAGCGTTGACTGGGGCCGGGGAAGGGCCCGTTAGAGCGAACAGCAAAATCGGTGCCGCGACTAAATATCTCTTCATGGAGTACCTCCGGGTCATAAATTTTCATGACTCGGTTTCAGGTGGGTTAACACCGGGAGAAAGATTTGTGAATGGGCGGCTTCGGAAGGTGGATCAACCCGGCGCCTCAAGATCTTCATTTACGTCATCGCAAGCGGAGCTCATCAAGAATCGTTCGTCGACGCAACCCGCCAGAAGAGGGTACGTGGCTGGTTGAATTCAGACGTCGCCGCCAGCATGGATGCAGGCGTTGAATTTGGAGCGCAACGAAGCAACGATATGCTGGCAGATCTCCGAAAGGCCCGCCGTGTCCTCGCCCATGAGACCCTGGATTCTACGTCTTTTTGCGAAACGTTGATGATTTGTTAACACGGCAGGACCAGAGTATCTCTGTCGCGACCAGCCCGACCGGTCTGGCATTTTCCCCGCAAGCAACAAAATCCGAAATTCGAAAGGCTTCCCTCAATGCTCAAGAGATCAGCAGTATCGTGCCTTGTCGCCGGTGCGCTCGCAACCGCCGTGTTCGCTCAGGAAGGTCATGTTCCTTCCGGCATTCCGCGCCTCGATCATGTGTTCGTGATCATGATGGAGAATCATGGGTATCAACAGGTCTTGAATAATCCAAACGAACCCTATCTAAACCGTTTGATCGCCAAGGGCCAGGTTAACCTGGCGACCAACTATTTCGCTGTTGGACATCCCAGTCTTACCAACTATCTGGAAGTAGTGGGCGGTTCCAACTTCGGCATCCGCAGCGATAATGCGCCGGACTGGGGCAGTTCAACCTGTTCGCCAAATATCTCGACCGAAGTGGTGAATGCGGACAACGGAGGCGGCAACGCACCCGTTCAAGTTGATACAGGAAGCATCTGCCCCATCTCTGGCACCGGCACTGACGCCGAGACGCCTGCCGTAGACACCTGGAATGAAGTTTCGGGGCCGTTTGTCGCCTTGGCCGACATTGATGGCGTCAAAGAAGTCCCGGCTGCTCCAACCGTGGGAATGACGATCGGGGATCAACTTGCATCGACCGGTCTGGGGTGGAAATCCTATCAAGAGAGTTTGCCGGTAGGGTCCATCTTCGGCGTGAACTACAGCAACGGCACTGCGACAAACCTGACCGACTATACCAACCTTGCTCCTCTCACATCGTCAAGCGTGGTGCAGGACTACGCTGTGAAGCACAACCCGTTTGCCTATTTCAAGTCCGTGCAGGATGGCGACGAAAGAGACAACAGCCTGGCGAACGTTGTTGGATTTGACGGGCCGGGCGGGCTCTATGCCGACCTGGCAACGGGCCATGTCCCGGCTTTGGCTTTCATCGCGCCGAATCAGTGCGATGACCAGCATGGCAGAGGCAATGCCGATGCGTTTTGTGCGTTCGATTACGGACAAAACAACAGCGGCTACACCTATGGCACGCAAGTTGGTTTGAACCCCGGACTCATTCAACAGGGCGACGTCACGATTCAGCGGCTTGTCGATGGAATTCAGTCCTCTCCTTCCTGGCGTGAGGGTCGCGACGCAATTGTGATTGTGTGGGACGAAAACGACTATAGCGGCAGCACCACGCAGCTCACGGGACTGTTTCCGTCACAGAATCAGAACAGAGTCGTCCTTACCGTTCAGACAAACTTCAGAGGCGGCCATGGAACGCAGAGCAGTACGTACTACAACAGCTTTTCGCTCTTGAAGTCGCTGGAGTCTGGATTTCGGCTTCCATGCCTGAACCACGCATGCGATCCAGCCGTCGCTGTCATGTCCGATCTGTTCGGGGGTGGCGGCGACGAATAGCAAGAGCTCCTCGATCGGCAGGCACTCAGAGGGCGACCACGAGTTCTCCGCTGGAAGCCCTCTGTGTTGCCCCTTGCCCATCCCTTCTCTTTAATCAATGCGCCGCGGGGCAGCCGAAATCCTCACAAATAAGAATGTAGTTTCGCAGCACAACTCCCCGGTGTTGCGAAACCGATCGAGAGACTACAACTGGTTGCATAAATCCCGCCCGCGAGCAAGAGGACATCCCTCAGTGGCTAAAGCCTTCAGTTTTATTGGCTTCTTGCGGCACGACTAAAGTCGTGCCCTTTCAAAATCCATTTATGCAACCAGCTCTATAGACTCTCATGCCTCACCCCCAGGCTACTGCACTTAGCGCCATCCACAATTCAGCCGGCCATCAAACGCGCATGTTCTTGACGAGAAAAAGGGCAGGGCAGTAGCGGCTGCCGGATTGGAAGGCCGCGATCTCTTCGCGTGAGTTGCCGGTCTCGCAGCTCCGCATCACGAGAAGCCCTCCCGATTGCCTGGGATTTTTTTTGACGCGCTTTTCACCATGAAACCTCCGGTGGGGGTATCGTAAGGACATTGGCCGGCAGGCCGAATCCCCGAAAGGCAAAGTGTATGAGGTGAATCATGACTGTACCCGCAGTCCCTGCTCTAAACTCCGCGCTGTCTCTCAAAGGCCAAAGGACCGCGCCTGGCGTGGACGCACTGGCGCAGTCTTTCCTCGACAACCTTTTCTTTGTACAGGGCCGGTCGAGGGACCGTGCGACGGTCAACGACCTTTACATGGCCCTTGCGCACGCTGTGCGAGACCGCCTGGTAGAGCGCTGGATAGAAACTGTGCTCAACTACCGCGCCCAGGATGCGCGCGTGGTCTGCTATCTATCGGCCGAGTTCCTTACCGGTCCGCATCTCGCCAACAATCTCATCAATCTCGGAATTTACGAAGAAGCCGCCGAAGCCATGCGCAACCTCGGGCTCGACCTGAATACGCTTATTGAACAGGAAGAAGAACCGGGTCTAGGCAATGGCGGATTGGGGCGTTTGGCTTCCTGTTTCATGGATTCGCTCGCGACATTGGACATCCCCGCCATCGGTTACGGCATTCGATATGAGTACGGAATCTTCGATCAGGAGATTCGCGATGGCTGGCAGATCGAGACAACGGACAAGTGGCTCCGCCTAGGCAATCCATGGGCGCTGGAGCGGCCCGAAGACGCATTCGAGGTCAAGCTCGGAGGCCGCACGGAGAGATACACCGACGCCAATGGCCGGGTATGTACGCGCTGGATCCCTGCAAAGTTGGTCCGTGGCATTCCCAATGACACCCCAATCCTTGGTTACCGCACCAACACGGCCAACACCATGCGCCTGTGGTCGGCGCAGGCAGTCGAGTCCTTCGATTTCGGAACCTTCAACACCGGAGATTTTTTTGGAGCCGTCGCGGACAAGGTCTCGTCGGAAAACATTTCCAAAATTCTCTATCCCAACGACGAAGGATTTCAGGGCAAGCAGTTACGGCTGGAGCAACAGTTCTTCTTCGTTTCCTGCTCGCTGCAGCACATCCTGAAGATTCAGAAGATCGCCAACCGTCCCCTTGCCGATCTGCATCGCTCCTTCGCCATTCAAATGAACGACACCCATCCATCCATTGCTGTTGCCGAGTTGATGAGGCTGCTCGTGGACGAAAACGCATTGGAGTGGGATGCGGCGTGGAACGTGACCACGCATTCGCTCTCCTACACCAATCACACCCTTTTGCCGGAAGCCCTCGAACGGTGGCCGGTGAACCTCTTCGCCTCGCTGCTGCCGCGCCACCTTGAGATCATCGACGAGATCAATCGCCGCCACGTGGATCTGGTTCGCGCCAAGTTTCCGGGCGACGAAGAACGCGTGCGCCGCATCTCGCTGATCGACGAGAGCGGTGAGCGCTATGTTCGCATGGCGCATCTTGCCGCAGTGGGCAGCCATGCTATCAACGGTGTCGCCGAGTTGCATACCGAATTGCTCAAGACCCACGTCCTGCGCGACTTCCATGACCTGTCGCCGGAGAAGTTTTCCAACAAGACCAACGGCGTCACGCCCCGGCGTTGGATGGTGCTCAGCAATCCGAATCTCGCCAATCTGCTTACCGCGCGTCTCGGCCACGGCTGGATCCACGACCTTGAAAAACTGCGCCGCCTCGAATCTTTCATCGACGATCCGGAACTTGGGCGTGAATGGCAGGACATCAAACATCAGAACAAGCAGCGCCTTGCATCCTACGTCCATGACAGCCTAGGCATCGCCATCGATCCGGAATCCATGTTCGACGTGCTCGTCAAACGGCTGCACGAGTACAAGCGTCAGCACCTCAAGGTTCTGCACATCCTCACATTGTACAAACGCATTCAGCACAACCCTGACGAGGAGATTGCGCCCCGCACCTTTGTCTTTGGCGGCAAAGCCGCGCCTGGCTACCACATGGCCAAACTCATCATCAAACTCATCCACTCTGTCGCCGCCGTCATCCACGGCGACCCGCTCGTGCGCGACCGTCTCAAGATCGTTTTTCTGCCCAACTACAACGTGAAACTCGGGCATCGAGTCTACCCCGCCGCCGACCTCTCCGAGCAAATCTCGCTGGCGGGCAAGGAAGCTTCCGGTACCGGCAACATGAAGTTCGCAATGAATGGTGCGCTCACCATCGGCACACTCGACGGCGCCAACATCGAGATCCGCGAAGAGGTCGGAGCCGACAATTTCTTCCTCTTCGGGCTCACTGCACAGGAAGTCGAGCAAAAAAAAGCGGAGGGATACGATCCGCGAGCCTTGTACGAATCAAATCCCAACCTGCGCGAAATTCTCGATGCCCTGGCCGGCGGCGAGTTTTCTCACGGCGACCGCAATCTCTTCGAGCCCCTCGTTCATTCGCTGCTCGATCCGGACGAGTATCTGCTTTTGGCCGATTACCAGTCCTACATCGATTGCCAGGACCGGGTAGCCGCGGCCTACCGCAACCGGAGCCATTGGACCCGCATGTCGATTCTCAATGTGGCTCGCATCGGCAAGTTCTCATCCGACCGATCGATCCGCGACTACTGTGCCGATATCTGGAAGACCTGGCCAGTCAAGATCGAGCTCTAACGTATGCGATGGTTCTCAGTTCCCAGACTTGGAAATCGATCGGGGGAGCCTGCGGGCTCGATGCGAAAGGGATCGACCCCCGCGCCAGGGCTCTGAGCTTGCGGCTTCACGCATTGTCCAGCCGGTGCTCGCCCTGAGGTGAACTGCCTTTCCTGGGCTCCGGATTCTTTCTGATTTAGTCACAGGCGATCCTGCCCGATTGGGCGGGCTCGCCATGCCCAGATGGCTGATGCACGCGTGGACGAGAATGGCGCATGGTGGTTCTGCAGGCACTTCGCCTAAGGAGCAAAACATGCCAGGTACTCTCGTTGAATTCTCTCAGCAGCTCGCAAATGCGGTTGAAAATGCGGGCCGGTCCGTTGTATCAGTCCTCGAAGGTGGTCGTGCCGGAGTAAGCGGGACCGTCTGGCGCGAAGGAATCGGAGTTGCCGTCGATCACACCATCCACGGACTCGACGAGGTGACTGTAATCCTTCCTTCCGGTAAGGAGACGAAGGCCGCAGTCACCGGTCGCGATCCCGGAACGGATATAGCTCTACTGAAGCTGCCCAGTGAAACTCCAGCAGCGGCACTGGCAGACGACTCAATTGCGCGCCCCGGAGAGATTGTCCTTTCCGTCGGCAGGCGAGGCACTGAGGGCCTTGCGGCAACTTATGGTCTCATCAGCGCGATCGGCGGTCCCTGGCGGACATCGTCAGGCGGACGCGTGGACCGCTGGTTCAGACTCGATCTCAATCCGTTTCCCGGATTCTCCGGCGGCCCCATCATAAACGCGGGTTGCGAGGTCCTGGGCATTGCCAATTCCGGTCCGGGCCGCTCAGCCGCTGTTGTTCCGGCTTCCACAGTAAATCGTGTCGTGGATCAGGTTCTTAAGCATGGACGCACCCTACGCGGGTACATCGGCATCGGCGTACAACTCGTAGCCTTTCCTGAGGACGCCTGGCAAAAGCTTGGAGTCACCGGCGGCCGCGGACTGCTGATCATAGCCATTGCTCCCGGAAGCGCGGCGACCGAGGCAGGACTCATGATGGGAGACGTGATCGTGGCCATCGATGGGAGTACTCTGGGAACCGGCGCCAGCCTGCAATCGATTCTTGACGGTGAGAACGTCGGGAAATCGGTGTCCCTCGATATTGTCAGAGGAGGGCAATTGTTGAAGGTTGCTATCACCGTTCGCGAAAAGCCCGCAAGCTGAGTTTGTCGCCATGAATCGAAACGGTCACGTGGGCATCAGTCTAAGTGAAGCGGTAAACAAAGCGGCTGCGGAGATGCGCGAGATAACGGTCAAGATAAGCGGGTCAAAAGGACGCCATGGGTCCGGCACTGTTTGGCGGCACGGTCTGATTGTCACCAATGCGCATGTCGCAAATTCGCAGGTTCACGATGTGGAGTTCGCAGCCGGATTGAGAACGCCGGGTTGGCTCGTCGCGCGAGATCGCGAACTCGATCTTGCTGCGCTGGCTGTCTCGGCGCCGTTTGGCCCCATTGCTGTTGTTCGAAGCGCCGCCGGACTTCGCGCCGGAGAGATGGTGCTCGCTCTTGGAAATCCTTTCGACGGGGATGGATCGATCACCACGGGAATCGTGCATTGCCCTGTCGGCAAATCACCCCGGCTTCTCGCGGATATAAGGCTCGCCCCAGGCTATTCCGGTGGCCCACTGGCTGAATCAGGCGGTGCCGTAATCGGTATCAACAGCATGGTTGTGGGGTCGTTCGGATGCGCGATCACCAGCGACGCAGTGGGCGAATTCCTGAGCAGGTTTCACCTCTCGGAGGCTGCGTGATTCGCGTGTTGATCGTAGCCCGGTCGCCCTTCACCCAAGCTGGACTTCATGCGGCCGTCTCCGCCGATCCACGTTTTGAGGTCGTCGGCAAGCTGAGTCATACCGCCGGGACAGAACCAGGATTGGCCGGCGTTCAGGACGGTGTGATTCTCTTCGATGGTCTGGAAGGGGATATTGAAGAATTTCTCTCCGGCACGTTCAAGGGCCACCGCTCCCGCCGAGTCGTCCTGCTCGCAGAGGATTTGGAGCGAGCAGAAACTGTGCGCCTCATGCAGTCAGGGGTGCAAGCGATTCTGCCGCGTGACTCCTCAGCGGGTGAGATTACAAGTGCCATCGAGGCGGTAAACGAGGGCCTGGTGGCCTTCTCTCCTGATTTTCTGCGGCTGCTTCTGCCGGTTCCTCTGGAAGATTGGAGAACAGCACTTCGAATACCTGAATGATCCGCTGACTACGCGCGAAACCGAGGTTCTTGCGCTACTCGCCGGCGGCGCTGGAAACAAGCAGATCGCCGGGCGACTTCGGATATCCGAGCACACTGCCAAGTTCCATGTCAGTTCGATCCTGAGCAAACTTGGTGCAACCACGCGAACCGAAGCAGTGAGCCGCGGATATCGACTCGGGCTGATCTTGATCTGATGATCCAAGCACTTGGCTACTGATTCGAATCCTGCGGCGGAGCCAAGCCGCAGGATCCGGATTGCCCGGCGTCAGAACGACAGCTTCAGGGCCAGTTGGATCAGACGTGGATTGTTGACGGTGGAATTCACGGCGCCGAATCCCGGAGCGTTAAAATCGTTGACCGGCATGCCGTACTGCGTGTGATTGAAGAGGTTGAAGAACTCGGCGCGGAAGTTCAGGCCCATCTCCCGGTGCAGAGCAAATCTGTTTAATGACGGAGAAATCGGAGTTAACGAAATCAGGCCCGACCACCGGCACGCGCGAGGCATTGCCGAGTTCCTCGCCGACATTCACGCCGTTGACAATCAGGCCAGGGGCCTTAAAGCAGGAGCGTTGATCCACTGGTGCTTACCGTGGTCGGCGGCGTAGGGGTTGCAATTGGCGACCTGGTCCGGCCGGTTGAAGTTGTAGGAGTCGCCGCCGGAATTGAAGGACGTGCCGGATGGTTGTTGCTGTCGATCAGCGGAACGGGAAATCCGGAAGAGATTCTTTCGATCAGCGTGACCTGCCAGCCGCCGAGAATCGCGTCGGTCGAGTCGTTCCAGTTGCTCCCGAACATTCTTCCCTTGCCGAAAGGCAGGTCGTAGATGACGCTGCCGGTGAAGCTCTGATCGAGATTGATCTGCGACAGGGCCCAGTCGAGATTTTGCCAGTTGGGCAGCGGGAAATAAGGGGCGCTCAACTCCGAGCCCAGGCCGTCGGAGAGGCCGTTGTCATAGGTGCTTGGAGTAGGTGTAAGCGACCAGCGCGTAGAGGCCATACTTTGGCGTCTTGGTCTCTGCTTTGAGCTGCATCGAGTTGTAGTGCGTCTTGCCCACATCGCCGTAGAGCAAGAGCGCTGTTGAAGTTTTGGTCGTCGTTGTAAAAGGTGAAGGTGTTGGTATACGAGTAGGGAGCGCCGCCAGGCAGGCAGCCGATGGTGTAGCCGGAGACCGTGCCGCAGGCGGAAGGGCTGCTGACGTTGAGGCCATTGCCGATCACCAGTATATGGCCGGCGACCGAGCCGGCGTAGCCGGCGGTGAGCAGAACATTTCCCGGCAACTGGCGTTCGACGTTCGCGTTATATTGGTGAACCCTGCCTGGCTGGAAGTTGGTCGGCTGGTAGGCGTACGTGCCGGTGAAGCTGGTCATATCCTGCGGCGTGGGGAGGAGGGGAAAGCCTCCGGTGGTAGTCGTGACACCGTAGACATTTCCACCATGATTGGCGCAATAAGAATTCGCGACGCAGTATGTATTCACCCGGGTAGAAGGACTGACCGACGAATTGATCGGACTCGCCGAGGTTGGGCGGATTCTGCCACAGGCCCTGCGCGCCCTGGTTCCAGGACGAATCGTGATAGATGCCAAAGCCGAGGCGAAGCACGGTCTTATCGCTGCCGGCAACTTTCCATGCGAGGCCGACGCGGGGTTCGTATCGCGCCCCAGAACATGTTGATGCCCGCCGATCTGCTTACACCAGTTCTTGCCGGCAATCAGCAACTTTCCTCCCGTTAGCCGAGGGGATATAGTCCGCCATGCGGTCATGGACTTCGGTGATCGGAGTGGTCATGTCCCATGCCAGGCCGAGGTTGAGGGTGAGCGACGGGGTAACGCGCCAGTCATCCTCGACGAAGGGACGATAGATTTTCCAGCGGCGGCCGGTGACCGCGCCGTTGTATGTCTGGTCGTGGATGGCCCCGCCGGGAAGTCCCATCAGCAGGTCGGCCTCGGGATTGCCGGGGGCCGAACCTATGTCCGGTGAAGTTTCCTACGGTACCGACGAGCCAGAAGCCCGATCCGAAGGCTGCCGTGCCGACGTTCATCTGATTGGCGCGGAGATCGATGCCGGTGTGAATTTCATGCTTGCCGAGAATCAGGTCCAGATCGTCTTTGAACGAGAAGATGTTGGTTCCACCCTGGAAGGGAGAGTAGCCGCGATCGCCGAGGGCCCAATAGCCGCTGGTAAATTGGGTGGAAACCAGGCCTTCACTATATGGAGCGGAGGAGTTGGGGGTACCGCCGGCTGAGCAGCCCAGATCGGCGCCCGGAATTCCGAAGATGGCCGATTCGCAGGTGAAGTTTCCCGTCGAAGCGATGTAGTCGAAGATGCGGTCGTAGCCGAGGGTGGCCTGGTTGAGCGCGCGGGGCGAGAACACATGGTTCCAGCCAATGCCGATGTTGCGTCGCGTGGTTGGTCAGGTTCTCATTGCTGCCGAAGGCGTTTGCTTCGGCCAGTCCGGGCGCGCCGCCGGGCACAAAGGAGAATGCCTGGTCGTAGCTGAAACGGCCGAAGAGATTGTCTTTGCTGGTAAGCGTGTGGTCCAGGCGGATATCGAACTTGGTTTCGTTCAGACTGCGCACCGGCTCGTTGACGTAGTTGTAGCTGGCATTGGGGTTGCCGGCGGTTTGACAAGATTCGCGGGATAAATGTTCAACATCTTCTGGCCAATGGGGTCGATCAGGCTGGCTGGAATCTTGTTGCAGGGTGTGCCCTGGGCCTGGATTCCAGTCGGCACTGGCAGGTAAGAGGATCCCCGCGCCATCGCACTGGAAATAGACATTTGGATAGACGGTCGGGTCCGTGGACGCGCCAATCATGTTGGGGTTGGCAATAGTGCAGACCCGGAAAGAGCATTGCCAAAAGGGTCGGCGGAGAAATCGCCGCTGCGCATGGCCAGCGAAGGCACCAGGCCGGTAAAGGGAATGCCGTGGCGCTGATATTTTTGTTCGCCATCGACGAAGAAGAAGGTCTTGTTCTTGCGAATCGGTCCGCCGACGGAGCCGCCAAACTGGTTCAGGTTGAACTTTTCCACGGAGTTGGCAAAGTAGCTCTTGGCGTCGAGATCGGTATTGCGCACAAACTCGAAGAGAGAGCCGTGAAAGTCGTTGGATCCGGATTTTGTGCTGACCAGCACGGTGGGTCCGGCGCGGGTGCCGTATTCGGCGGAGTAGGTGTAGGTTAAAACCTTGAATTCCTGAATATCGTCGATCGAAGAGAAGATGCCGATGCCGCCGGCGGTCAGTTCGTTATTGTCGACGCCATCCAGCAGCCAGTCCGTGCTGTTGGGACGGGAGCCGCCGACCGATAGGGAGAAGGAACCGCGCGCGGCCACTTCGCTGTCGGAGCCGGCGGTGAAAAAGCTGTTGGGATTGGTCTCTGCCGTAGCGCCGGCGGTGAGCGTGGCCAGCTGGACGAAATCGCGGCCATTCAAGGGGAGTTGCGTCACCTGCTGCGAGGTGATCACCTGGCCGAGAGATGGATTGGCTGTTTCCACAGCAACTGCATCGCCGGTAACCGCGACCGTGGTGACCACGCGGCGGCGGGTACCAGCGAAAAATCGAGTTCGCTGGCTTCATCGACCTGGAGACGCAAGTCTCTTGGATTCAGCGCTTTGAAAGCCGGGCGCATCGACGCGCACGGTGTAGGTCCCGACAGGAAGCAAAGGGATCAGATAGTGCCCGGCACTGTCCGCCTTCGTGTCTCGAGCCAGGCCGGTTCCCTGTGAGGTGACGACAACGATCAGCTCCAGGGATCGCCGATCCGGATTTATCGAGGACATTGCCGGAAAAACTTCCCGTAGCCTGGCCATGCATGGCTGGTGAGACCAGGATTGCAATAGCGCAGACAAGCGCAAGGAAGAATATTTTGCGAAATTTTTTGTCTGCTGGGCCTGCCAGCGATTGCATACACTTTGCGCCTACCGGAATGTGTATCATAGAAAAACCTCTTTCGAATTTTTCGGATTAGGCGGCCGTGTGCCGGCCGCACTTCGCTGGCATGGAGTCTCCTGGACTCGCAGCATATTTTTCTCGTATTGAATGGGCACGGCATCATCTGTACCGATGAGTGGGAGCAGGGAAATCGTTGGCTTGTACCTGTGGGTTTCTTGTTTTTCCTTCCGCCAAAAATTTGGAAGATCATGCAATGAACTGCAGAGACAGGACGCCAGACTCTTTGACTGTAAAAATTGGCCGGTCGAAAGTCAACTAAAGTTTTGCACCGCTTGAGGATATCTCGACATTTCAAGAGCTTCCATCCCAAAAGAAAGCTCGCCGAATCGGCTGCTTGCAACGCATCGTCTGATCGGTTCCGGCTGCGCATCACTGCGGTTCAATTCGCGAAGAGTATCTTCGAAGAACTCCTGGTTCCAGGCACGAGTGGCTACCGTCTCGCGTCATTCAACCAGAAGGGGAATTCGTTATAGCGGTCAAAGATTGAACAGATGCGATAAATCCCATCCTTCAGGATTGAGACGTCGACAAATCGACCATGGCGATGAAACGGGCATATATTGGCTACAAGCCGGGATGCAGCCAATTCCGTTGCAGGAGACCATCCCATGAAGCGCCGAACATTCATCGCGCAGGTCGCCTCTCTTCCACTTGCAGCAGCGATTGCGGCACCCCGCCTCTCTCGTGCCGGCAAGCCGACCTCTCCCGATCCAATTCTCAAACCGGGACCCGACATCAGCCGTTACCGTCTGACACTGGGCCGGGTGCTCAACGGTCGAGGTCCGGCGTACACTCCCGATTTTCTGTTGGAAGACATTCTCGCAACTCCCGGACGGCGGTTCACGAACTTTTCCGGCGACCTCTCTGGACGCTGGGTCGGCGCCCTGTCCGCTTCTGCCAGAGTGTTTGGCGAATCGTTCCCATCGCTGCATGAGGTCGTGGGCCGCGTAATCGCGTGCCAGCATGAGGATGGCTACTTTGGCGGCGCATTCCACTACGATCACCCTGACGACAATGACCTGGCTCTTCTTTGGGGGAATGGACGTCTGCTCGTCGGGTTGATGGAGTATCACGCATTGACAGGCGATCCCGATGTCCTCGTCTCGGCCCGGAAACTTGGAGATTTTCTGGTACGGATCGGTCCAGGCTTTAACTCGCAGGCGATGGCTGAAGCATTTAGTGCCGACCATTACGCCTCATCGTATATCTGCTGGACGCAACAGACCGAGGGCCTTGCAGCACTTTATGCGGTGACTCGGGACGATCGGTATCGAGACCTGTGCGCCGCCATTTCGCTTCGAATCGATCGCCGCCCCGGAGATCACGTGCACGGCTATCTCTCCAGTCTTCGAGGGATGCTGGATCTTTATCGGCTTACTGGTAACTCCTCCCATCTGAATCAAGTGGTCGCGGCCTGGAAGGATATTCAGAACTCGGACGACGCGCTGATTACAGGAGGTGTTCCGGAGCGATGGACGCCTAAGCGCGAGCGAACAGAGGGTTGTGCCGAGTGTGACTGGCTGCGTCTGAATCTCGGTCTCTATGGCGCAACTGGAGATCAAATTTATCTTGATGCCGCTCAGGACACTTACTTCAATGAGTTCTCGATGAACCAGTTCGCCACGGGCGACTATGGACACGCGAGATTGGACTCGGCGGGCGTGCCGGAGATTGTGTATGTGCGTGCATGGTGGTGCTGCACCCTGCATGGCTTGCGGACGTTCGCCGACCTGCAAAGTGCGGCCTTCCGCATTCTCTCGGACAAAATATATTTTGAGTTTCCAATCGACAGCCAGATCCGCACCGAGGCATTTGAGGCCAAGGCTCGATCGGCGCTCGCGGAAACCGGCACGATCCGTATCGATATTCAGCATGCAGTTGCGGGCCAGGCGCTTGTGGTTTCAAAGCCCGCATGGGCAGACAGTGTATCGATTACCCGGAATGGCAATACGGTTCGCAGTCTGACTGTAGAAAGGGTCTCTGCCGGCGACGTCATCCTCGTCAGCTACGGAATGAGCCGTCGCGTGCGCAGCCACACCTCAAGCGCGGGCGCGACTCCACTACAGAGCCTGCACTTCGGACCCTGGCTTCTTGGCGCACCATCCAGCGCAAATCCGGAGTACTTCAATCGAGCTCTATGCAAACAACCTCCTCGACCTGAAAACAGCGATACGAAATACAAGACCCGCTGCTTCAATCTTCGAGGTGCCCATTGCGCAAACCACCATTCGGTTTATTCCCGCGGAGTTCCCCGAACAGTCAGAACAGGTCGAACTCCGCGCGATTGCGGAACAAACCGCTAACCAACCTGCAAATTGGCAGCTCGTGTTCGCGCTGGCATCATAAATGCGACGTGAGTCTTAGCAAGAATTTCTTTTTCCTTAAGTATTTCCTTGGGATTGTCTTTCTGAAATATAAAACTAAAGGCGGAATATCTTTTTTTCGTAAACGTAGTAGCGCAGTGTGTCATGGTAGTACCGCACAACACCTGGGCTGAGGATTTCTTCCGGTACAGCTCCTTCGTCAGAGATGTCGTGAAGCATCAAAGCGGCGACGCTGGTTAGAATGCTGATCGCGAAGGCTGCGTGGAATACTTTCCGGATTGCGGCCGATTTCGTAAACGCGGTCTTTTGAGTCACTAATAAGTACAAGCCCAAGAGTGTTAGAAAGTCTAACTCAGGGTAAAACTCAATTCGATATCGATAAGTCATCCACGGAAGCGAAAGCATCAGAACGCAAGGGGCCAGCAGGCCCGCAGCCACGGCCGCGGCCTGTCGCCCTGCGCGCGAAAGGCCGGTCAGGCTCCATTTGCGCGGCGCAAACCCCATAAGAAAGATGAAGCAGAACGGGATCGTATCCGTGAGAAGGAAACTGCTGGGAGGAAGCTCGATATCACCAAAGAATCGGGCTTGTGCGCTCGCAAAGAGTAACTCGCCATCGCGCCCGTGAAGCACCCAAATAGGGAAGAAATAGTAACTGAGACCGAACGGGATGCGTTTGAGATTGAACACGCCGTAAGTGTTGAGGCTGGATACAAAATTTGGCCACGCATCCCGATTCAAGTAGAGGTCGTATTTCACGAAGGTGGCCGGATTGCCCCAGCGAAAGTAGTTGACCGCACCCGAAACTGAAATGAAGATCGCAAGCACAGCGAGAGGGATCCACATGTACGGCTGCTGTATGGCGCTGACGGAACGCCGGACCACGCCTGCTCCTTTTGTAGATTCAGCCCAATAAGGCTCTAACGCGAGCATAAAAAGCAGCAGCAGCAAAGCCAGGGTGAGGCCGAAGCCCGTTGATGCGCGAGTAAGGATGGCCGCACCTGCGCAGACCGACATCCAGACGAGGGAAGACAGATCGAATCGGCGGCTCACGATTCCCTTTACTGCGAAGTAGACGAAAATAGATGCGAAGCAATAGGCCCAGAGCATCACCTCGGTCCAAATCTCGTCCTTCAGATACGCCGCAGCTCCGCCCGCGAAAACAAAGTACAACAGCACAAGACCTCCAGCCCATCGTGCGGCCGCATTACCGGCATAGCGGCGGCACACCAGCAACGTGGCGCGGACCTTTGCCACTCCAGATATGCAAACCGCGGCGAGGCAGGACCAGAAAGTAATATCCGTCTGCATCTTTCCTGCCAGCCAAAGGGGCAGACGCAAAAGGGCGCACCATATCCCCCAATAGGCATAGACATGACCATTGCGCAGGTAGCCATCGTCTCCGATGATCAGCGGATCGACATCGAACTGGCCGCGCAGAAGATGCTCGAGCATGCTGTTGAAGGTCAGCCTGATCCGGTCGCTTCCGTTGATTCTCCACGAGACAGCTAATAATGCTCCGTAATAGATCACCATCAGGGCCATGAACCAGACCCACTGCTTGCGATTGTGAAGAAGACCGCATGCAACAATCGCCTCGTCCGGTGCTTCTTCAGAGGAGGCGTTTCGAAGCATCCCGATGGTTCGCGTTGTCGAGGAATTGGGTGCTGAGTCAGGACGGCTGGTCATGTCTGACATGGCCGAATCATAGCAGCCAATCGATCTTCCGGGTGCGGGAGATCCATTTTCGTCATTCTGTGGCTCGCTTATGGGCCGACCATGCCGCTCAAATGCATGAGCCGAGCCGATCACCGATCGTCTCTAACCACGCTGTACAACCCAACTAGTCGTCCAGTGCAGATCGCCGAGTCGCTCATCGTGAGGCCGATTAATTCTGAGAAGCGAGCCATTCGCCGCCGATGGCCAGGCAGGATGCAAAGCAACGCGCGTCGAGCGATGATAACCGCAGCAGGTCGAGTGACAGCTACAGCCCGCGCCGGCATTGCCCAAGAATTATATGGCCAAAAAGGGCAAGAGAAGATGTGACACACTGCCTTTCCTGTCTGCGGATGCCGGTGGCATTGATGTGGGGGCCGGCGAGTTGTTCGTCGCGAGGAGCGCGGATCGAGACCCGAAACCTGTCCGCAGCTTTCCCACTTTCACTCGCGATTTGCACGCGTTGGCCGACGGCACGAACACACAAGCCCGACATGCGTCGGCAGGCAGAGAATCCAGCAATTCCTGGGCAGAATGGCGGTGCAATTCGAGGTGCACGGAAGGAATCCTCGCTCTATGAATGGCGCGGATTTCTTGTGGAATCGTTGGGACGACAAACGGTGAATAGCCGATCGCGAACGTGGATCACTCATTACCCCAATAGACTGGCGGCTGAGACCGTGACCCAGCGATCAAAAGATGTAAGGCACCAGGGCAGCGGTCTGATGAGCATAGGTGGCATACGTCCGCCGAACTGGGAACGCATCCATTGTTCCTCCATGCGGAGCTTCATCCAGAACGCGAGGAAGACGAGAACCAAAACGATGAACCCGCGCACTTGGGAGATGGCAATCCCCATGCCGAGGAATCCGGTCAGAATGCCGGTGTAGATGGGGTGACGGACCACGGCATAGGGACCGGTGGTGATCAGCTCGTGGCCCTGCTTAATGGTGACGGAGCGGCTCCAGTTGCTGCCGAGATGCTCGCGAGCCCAGACCGCGAACAGAAGGCCCGCGATGGTGACAGCGGCTCCCAGCCAGAAGGGCCAAAGGCCGACCGGCCAGACCTCTAGATAAAGCCAGGGCAGCGGGATGCGAGATGTCAATAAGAGGACGATCGCGACCAGGAAAATGAAGACGCGCAAAATGCGCGAAGCAGCCGGCTCGAGGCGCTGGGTGGTTTTGGTGTTGGCGGCTTTGATCTGCCAGTAGAGAAAAAAGAGAACCCAGACCACGGGAAAGAACGATTTGTAGAACCAGAGCATTCAGGACCTCGGAGCGCTGAAGCCGTTTATCGAACTCCTTACCTCCCGCAGTTTTTCCCGTCACCGTTCCATCCTAATTGTTTCTCATCGCATGAGTGATTGGGGCGATCACTTGGAAGAGTAACTGCTATGGGCGGTGATCCGGCCCCAATCCGCAAGACTACGTTCGAAAGGTTCCGAATCGGTGCGGAGGTTTTGCCCGGCGCGGATTACTGACCCACCGACGGCCCCGGGGTGCCGTCGGACCAGCGACTCACCATCAACATGAAAATAGTTACCCGCTCCTCAGGATCATTCGCCGCGATCAACGGCGAGTCCTGCGCGTCCGCTCCCCAGCTTTTCGCAGCATCGCCCGAAACGAAAAACATGAGATGAGGATGCCAACTTCCGTCGCGGTCACCTAAATTCTGCTGTTTCGACATCATGTAGCACATCGCTCCAGGCTCGAGCGCAGGCAGCTCTTTTTTGTCCAGTGCGGACGCGGTGGCTGCGAGAATCTCCGTCTTCGATTTTCCTGTGAGCACAAGTTTGGTCTTCATTAGAAAGATCTGCAGAAAAGTTCTTGCGGCTTGCAGGTTAAAGCAAATGGGGGCGCGCATTTTTGGATTCCAAAAGTCTGGCTCATCGCTCGCCTTCGCCCATGATCTTTCTACAACACAGGTGAATCCATTCGAGCCTTTCTCGGCCGTGGTATAGCCATCCCGCCTTAGCACCATTACTTCAGCTTCATCCGAAATCGACGCTGGCGCGGCACTGCGAGCCAGCGCGATCTCCGCCTTCTCGTCCGGAATCAAATACTGATCGACAGGAGCCATATTTGCATAGGGAGCATCTGCAACCTGTGCTCGCAGGAAGATTGGGCTGGATAAAGCGGCCAAAGCGCCGAATGCGAAAACTGCGATCTTGATATTGTTCATCCGCAATTGATCCTCCGGTAGAAGCGATTTGGCAACTCTGAAACCGATTATCCTCGGCCCGCGGCTTAAGCGCATCAATGAAATTCATCGAGCTCTAGAACTCAAGTTTCAATGCAAACTGGCCAAACCGCCGCTCATCGTGGTTGCCGCCCGTAGCCAAGGTACCGAGTCCACCTTTCAGCTCCTGAACGTAGAGCGGCGTAGTTGTGACGCCGCCGTATTGAAGGGTTGATGTGTTCGCGTAGAAATTGTGGCGGTTCAGAACATCGATGCCGTCAGCGGAGAATTCCATTGACACACGCTCGGTGAGCGGGAAGGTTTTGTGGAGCGATGCGTCGATGTTCCATGCGCCCGGGCCGCGGATCGAGTTGCGGTGCATCATGTCGCTTGGGAACGGCCCGAAATCCGAGATGCCCAGAGTGCTACTGAGAGGTGTAAAACTCTTCGGAAGCGGGATATTCAGGCCATTGAATTGGTTGGGCCCGAGCATCTGCGGGTTCTTGCTGACCTTCTCGGAATAGAATGGCGTCGCAGGCTCCAGGCGCGGCACAGTGTAGAAGGTCTCGTCCTCGCTGTAGTCGAAGACAGAGAATGGGATTCCGCCGCGCGCCGTGTAAATGCCGGAGAGCGCCCAGCCGCCCAGAGCCTGTCGCGCAATTCCGGTTCCCTGCTTGAACCACGGTGTCTGCCAGACGGGGACTATGGTCAGACGTTGCCGGACATCGTAGTCAGCGCTGCCCCAGTCGAGATGCGGATCGGCCAGAGAGGTATAACCGAGCGAACCGATATAACCGGATCCGCCTTGAAGGCTGTCACCAAAGGTGGAGCTCGAGCTCGTCGAGAGCGTGCGACCAGGTGTAATTCCCGGTCAGGCTCAGACCTGTGTGATGGAGGTTCTGCGCCTGCACCCTGAGGTTGAGGCCCTCATATGCGCTGCTTGCCCCGCTGCCGCGCATGTTTACGTTTGTATATTGCGGGTTGGGGCGGGTGAGGCACTCAGCGATACCTGTGATCAGATTTGTGATGCCGGAATTGGAACAGTTGGCATTGCTTTGGACCACCGGATCGCCGAGATAAACCTGCCCGCCGCCGACCTGATTCACGTTTGCAAGATCGTAAAGATGCCCTCCCTTTGCGCCGACGTATGCGATCTCAAAAATCGCTCCGCGGGCGAATTGATGTTGAACGGCAAGGCTCCAGAACTGGGTTTGCGCGACCTCGATGTTCTGATCGAGGTGGCGAAGTTCCACCGGAGGGAGGTATTGTGGCCCGATGGATTGACCCAGGGGGCCAAGATCCTGGTTGGTTACCGTAGCGTTGCAACTTGCATCTTCTGGAGAACAGGAATCGCTGACCACGGCGCTGGCCGGAGGGTTGAAGCTGGCGTTATAGGTTATGTTGCCAAAGTTGCGCTCGTAGCTGATGCCGTAACCACCACGGACACTGTCCTGGCCATTGCCGAAGATGTCATAGGCAAAGCCGACGCGCGGCGCAAAGGTTCCCCAGCGGGACTTCCAAAAGCCGCCCGCCGCACTCTTGTCGGCAATCTCGACTTGTCCGCTCCGGACCTGGGCCTCAAGGCCGCTGCCCGAGCCGAAGTAGAAATTCGAGTCGAGAGCGGGATTGTTGTTGTGCTGCACGCCGTAGTGCTCGAAGCGGAGACCTGCATTGAGGGTCAACCGCGGTGTGACCTTGTAGCTGTCCTCGCCATACCCTGACCAATCCTTGTACCGGTAGCTGCGAGCAAAGGATGCTTCGCCAAGCGGCGTCTGGATTGCGCAGGAGGGATTGTTAGCGACATTGCCAAAGTTGCCGTCGGTTGTCGAGGTGTCTGCAGGACACGGGAGCTTGCCCTGGGGGTCGACGCGGGTCTCGAACGCGACTAGCGGTGCGCCGTTGGGGTTTCCCGCGGTATTCATCATGTCGTTCAAGCTGCTCTGGAACGCGAAGCCCAGCTCCTCGACGGCCTGAGCATAAGCGCCAGAGGCGTAATTCAGCTGGATATATGTATCCATGAATCCGAAGCGCATGGAGTGTTTACCCTTGGTCCAGGAGAGATCGGGCTCGAACTGGATACTGTTCTGAGGGCCGCCAGCCGGGAGACCACCTTGTCCCGGCTCGCTAAAGTTTTCCAGGCCTGGCATTTGAATTAATGAGCCGGTGTTCGGGTCGGTGGGTGTGACAAACATCAGGCTGGGGACGTAAAGCAACCTGGGGTCAAAAGAGGTGTTTTCGTTAAAGCGCGTGTAGCTCGCTTTGGCACTCAGAAACAGGCTGGGCGTGAAGATGTGAGAAACGCTGTAGAGATAGCTCTGATTCAGGAAGGTCAAACCGGTGTTGTACTGGGGATAGGCGCTGTAGGTGTTGGATCCGGGGAGCTGGATGGACGCTTCGCGGCCTCCGCGGAAGAACATCTGGGTTCTGTCAGTGGGGTTATAGTCCACGCGGCCGACGAGGTCGTAGGTATTTTGGGGAATACCGCCGCCCGCGTCGAACGGAGCATGAAAGTTGACGGTATCGAACATTGGCGTCGACGGAGAAATCGGTGTTGTGCCGTTGACGGATCCGAAAGTTACGCCTGTGGCCGCAACCTGCCCCACCGTAGAGGCTACGCCAGCCGCAGGGATCGTGGTTTGGCCGTAGGATTTGTAATAGGCTTGAATGTCCGACGGCATTAGGGCGATGAAGGCCGGATCGAAGATTTCTTCGCTTTCGGTAGCGGCGCTGCGCACACGCGTCCATTCCGTGCTCTCAAAGATAAAGATCTTGTCCTTCTTGATGGGGCCGCCGGCCGCGTATCCAAATTGGTTGCGGGTATAAACGCCTTTTGGGTCGGGCAGAGGCCCTGTCCCGCCGCCTGCGAGAAACGCCGAATTCGCCGCGTCGTTGCCGTAGGTATTTGCCGTGTAAGCGGAGATTCGATTGAACTCCCAGCCGGATCCGTGATAACTGTTGGTGCCGGCCTTTGTGGTGACATTGATGACGCCGCCGGAGGCGCGACCGTACTCCGCCGAATAGTTGCTGGTGATGACGCTGAATTCCTGCGTGCTGTCCAGGGGAATGTCTTCGCCGATTGACTGGGTGAAAACGGAAACGTTCTCCACGCCATCGAGGAGGATTTCGGTGCCGGATTCGCGCTGGCCGTTGATGGAATAACCGACGCCGCGATTCTCCTGGTTCTGACCGCTTCCCAATTGATCGATGGCGCTGGCGCCGCTGTTGGAGGTATTGTCGCCCCCAGAGACGTTCCCTGCCAGCGCAACGAAATCGTAGGGATTGCGGGTGAGACTGGGAAGTTGGGCAAGCTGCTGGTTGTCGACGACCTGTGACACCTCCTGGGTCTGGGTATTGACTTGCGCGCCGCCCTCGCCAACCACTTGCACCTCAGTGGTGGTATTACTGACCGAGAGCTTGGCGTCGAGGGTGACGTGGCCGCCGACGGTTACTTCGACCTTGGCTACAAATGCTCTAAAGTTGCTGGAACTCACGGTTACCTGATAAATGTCCGGCTCAAGGCCAAGTACCAGGTACGCGCCGGACGACGAAGAAGCCGTGTTCCGCACTGTATTGGTACTGAGATTCTTGATGACAATGGCTGCGTTGGGCACTGCGGCGCCGGTTTGATCCATCACCGTGCCGGCGATCTGGCCGGTTTCCACCTGTGCGTTGAGGGACGAAGCTATTACCGTCAAGGTCAGCATGATGCATAGGCACACAGAACTGGAAATGGATTTAGGGATTCTCATCGATGCCTCCAAAGGTCTCAGGTTGCTTTTGTCTTAGTCCGCGGCGCTGCGAAGTGAATGGCGCTCCACGAATGCGTTGGCCCAGGGCGCGGTAGGCGTCTGCAACTGGGGATACCTCTTGAATTGCGAACGCGTGACTCCGTCGCGGCGATTTGCATCGAGCGTCAAACCGTGTTCAGAATCTAGCTCAATGAGGTTGATGTGCCCGGTGTAATCCGCCGGGCGATTGAGCGATGCGATGAATCGAGGGATTCGCGCGCCAGGCCGTGGAGCGCCCGTTACCATCTAGGCTAAGATTTATTCATGGATCGAGAGAACGTCATGAATTTGCGCTCCTTCTGGAAGATCCAGATCATTGGATGGTGCTGTTTTTATCTTTTTGACCTTCTAGAGTCGATTCATCAGTTTTTGACTAAGCGTGTGTATGTCTCTGAAGAGTCGGTGCCCGTGTTCTGCATGTTCCTGGGAAGTTGTGCTCTGCGCCCTTTTTGCCGTTGGCTGCTGCGACAATCGCATTCGTGGATCGCTTTTGAATTAAGAGCAGCCGCAGCGGCCATGGTCACATCCATACCTGTCGCTTGCGCAGCCTGCCTCATTTTGCAGCTTCGCTATCCTGTTCCCTGGCACGCCTGGGTTGCAGTTTTGATGTGGTCCTTTTTTATTCTCTTCATGTGGTGCAGCTTGTACTTCAGCATTAAGCAATGGCAACAATCGAACATGGAGAAGGAGCGGTTGCTTCGCGCCGAGTCCGAGGTCAGAGAGGCGCGCCTGCTTGCACTCCGTTATCAGTTGAATCCACACTTCCTGTTCAATTCGCTCAATGCAGTCTCCACTCTCATCCTTGATGGAAATGCTTCGGCGGCTACGCGCATGTTGGCACAGATTGGAGATCTTCTGCGTTCAAGCCTCGACTCTGAAGTTACGGCCGAGGTGGCTCTCGCGCAGGAATTGGTCTTTACCGAAGGGTATCTTGCCATCGAACAAACAAGGCTGGGAAACCGGCTAAAATTCGATTTGTTTATCCCAATGGAAACGCGGGATGCGCTGGTGCCAAGCATGTTGCTCCAGCCGCTGGTTGAGAACGCAGTACGCCATGGAGTAGCGCCACTGGTTGAGGGTGGGTGGATTGCCATTAGAAGCGCGCTCGATGCCAACAGGTTGCGAATTGAGATCGGAAATTCAGGTCGTCGCGGTGAGGGCGAGCAAAAGAAGAATGGAAATGGCATCGGTCTCGGAAACACAGCGGAGCGCCTTAAGACACTTTATGGCGCGGATTTCAAATTCTCGCTCGGGTGGCCTGAAACCGGCGGTTGCGAAGTCGTGCTGGAAGTGCCGTTACGCCGTGCGCGGAAACTGCAGGAGGCTTCGCCGTGCGCGTTCTGATCGTTGACGACGAACCTTTAGCGCGTCGTGGCGTCGTTCACCGGCTACGTAAATTCAAGGATGTGGAGATCATTGGAGAATGCGGAGACGGGGTATCCGCAGTGGAAAGGATTCTGGAACGATCTCCGGATGTTGTATTCCTGGACATCCAGATGCCGGGTATGGACGGTTTTGAGGTTTTGCGCGCGCTGCCTGTTGAAAGCCTACCCGCAGTGATTTTTCTAACAGCGTACGAGCAACATGTTTTGCGAGCATTCGATGTTCATGCGCTGCATTACTTGTTGAAGCCGGTGGACGACACACGCTTCGCGACAGCCGTTGCTCGAGCCCGCGATCTGGTCAATTCCAAATCAAAGGCTGACATGGCACAGCGGGTCATGAAAATGCTGGACCGCGTCCCCGATGGATACGCATCCCGGTTTACGGTGCAAACTGGATCCCGCATTCAAATCGTCATTGCGGAGGATGTTGAGTGGATTGGAGCCGCGGGCGACTATGCCGAACTTCACGTCAACGGCCGTTCCTTCCTCGTACGCGAGACGATGACGTCTCTTGAACAGAGACTCGACCCGGCAAAGTTTCTTCGCATACACCGCTCTCGAATTGTGCAGGCAAACGGCATTATGGAACTGCGATCCATAGAGAACCGCGAATTCGTGGTGAAGCTCTCGGACGGCTCGGAGCATCGCTCCAGCCGCACCTACGCTGATCGGCTCGAGCGCTGGTTGTCATCTAATAGGATCTGACAGGAACAGGCCAACTCTCAATCGGCTCGAAGCACGGGCGACGCCCCTTGGCTACGCTCTTATATCCGAATCACGAGTTTGCCGGTCGCAGGCGTTTTCAGATTTCAGCGCACAAATCCGGTCGGGCCGTGTCATCCTTAGGGAACGGCATGATGCGATCAAAATCACCCGAAAATTCGCAACCGAGTGCGTGGAAGACGGTTCCTCGCTGGGCCATCGTACTCTTCCTGGTCGCCGTCTTTTGCATTTTCGCCAGCTTCGGATTCGTATTCGACGGCATGGGCATGGAACGTCAGTCCGCCTTGTGCCTTGCATTCTCTGTGGTGATCATAGCGTTGTTCGCCACCTGCTACGCAGTCTCCGGCATCACGCTCGAGATGCAGCCTGGCGATCACCTCACCTTGATTACAGATGGCGTAGTCGAGGCGCGCGATGCGCAGGGAGCCCTATTCGGATTCGACCGTGCTCGAGCCCTGATGCGCCAGAACGCATCACCGCTCGTCCTCGCCGAAGCCGCAATTCATCACGGGCAGGACGACGACCTGACCGTGATCTCCATCCTCCGCACAGCCTGAGGGACTGGCGATCCGGCAGTGAGCGCCGGATTCAGTCAGCGATTCCCAATCTCGTTGTTGCACCTTGTCATCATTTGATCCGTTTAATACTTAGATCCAGGATTTCCAGAGTTCTCGCAAAGACCGAGATTGATTTCGTGAATACGCGTTGGCTGCCCGCATCACCGTTGTCAGAGTCTTGCCGTAGACGTTCATGGTGGTTTCAATATCCGAGTGCCGCATCAGGTCCTTCATCCGAACCGGGTTGATTTTCGCGGCAGCAATTCAAGACTTGTATGAGTGCCGGAGCGAATGCCAGCCTGGCCCCTGGATGCCAGGTTTCACAGCGGCGGGCTTGAGGTAGTTGTTGAGGATGGTTGTATCACTCAAGGGGTTTCCCGTCTTGAGACTGGCAAACGTCCATGAGTGCTCATGCTGCTGTCTGCCCTTCCATTCCTTGAGAATCTCGCACAGCTCAGACGGCACGGGAATCTCCCCGCCTGATACGTTGGTCTTCGGGATGTTCTGCACTTGCCCGTGAGTGAATACCCGCCCGATTGATAGGGTGCATTCATCAAGATTGAAGCCATTCCACTTCAGGCCAAGCGTCTCACTGACACGGAGGCCAAGGCACCCGGTCACAAGCACCATGAGGTTATACGGCTCCGGCAGAGCGTTTACAAATTCCTTGAACTGTGCCGGGGAGATCATGGTGATTTGTTTTTGACGCTTCTTGCTGCCTTGGACCCGGATTCGCTCCATGGGATTGACAGGGATGTACTCCCACAGCATTGCAAGGTCCAGCAGCTCGGACATCCTGTTCCTGGCACGCACTTTTGAACCGGCTCCGAACGGCAACTTTTCCATCCATTGCTTGACGGCAATTGCGGCGACATCCGCAAGCCTCATGTCCTGCCACTTCGGTTTGAGATGAAGGTCAATGAGACTCCTGAGGGCGGTCTGTGTGGAATGCCGCAAGACGGGAAACTCTGCAACCAAATAGCAGTCAACGATGTTTCCGAGCGTGGCAGCAACCTTGCCCCCAAGCGTCCCGGCATTGAGCGCAGAGAGTTGGGCTTCTCCGGCCTTGCGGACATCACGCTCCGTTGGGTACTTCACAGAGTCAAACGTCTGGGCCTTGAGTTTACGTTTGCTGTCCGGGGCCTTAATATAAAATCTGAATTCTCAAGCAAAACCTTGGGAAGCGGGAACCTTGCGGACACTGCCATGCTGATAAAGCTCACGACAGACTTTCATGTCGCAACCTTCCCTGGTGCTGAAGATGTAGCCATTAAAGAAAGTGTGGTTTTATGCGGAGTTTGCGAAGATTCGAGTATGCTGCAAATTGCTGATTTTAAATAGGTTGCGGGAGTAGTTCAGTGGTAGAACGTCAGCTTCCCAAGCTGAATGTCGCCGGTTCGATCCCGGTCTCCCGCTCCATAAATCAGCAACTTAGCGAACTGTCAGCCCTAGAGTATGGTCCAGATTTGGTCCACTTTTCTTTTCAAGCTTCTCCCATCACCAATTCGCTCATATTGATATGCGCCTGACGGGCACGCCGGCGAATGGGCGGGGCCGATTTTCCGTACCGATCATTGGTGCGCTCGTCTCCTTGCCGCAGCAGTTTCATTTGCACCTCTTTCACCTTCTTTGGGTCGTCGGTCCCAACCTGTGCGATCAGTGCGTTGTACGCGTGACGAAAGGCATGGAACCCGGTCCCCTTAGGAATCCCATTGTGTAAGTCCTCCCTAAATGCTGCGGCCATGCCGAGCGATAGGTGAGTCGAGATGGTGGGACATAGATTCTCCTTTTGTGGTTGCAGAATCAGTTGAAGTCTTGGAATTCGGCCGTGGCTCGCCGTGGATCGACAGAGCCCGTGCGGTCAGGGGAAGGTTCGCCCAAACGCGACTATTGCGCCGCCTATCAGAACTCGCCGACGCGATATGCCAGTGTTCTCGTTTGCATTTCTCTCAGAAACATTCAATCTTTCGGTTGATCGCATTTGCCTACATGCCCTCCGTGTGTGATTTCAATCGGCGTAAGGCTCGACCTTACCTATGTGCTGCCGATCCCGTGCATTGAGATAGTTGAGATGAGTCGAGATGATGGGACAGGCTGTACCTCCTTGCGACACGAATCGCGAGGAAGATGCCAACAGGTGGCAAATCCTGATTTCCAAGGGATACGAGTTTTTCATGCGGCACCTGAGGTTTCTGAGCATGCGTCGAACACGCAGCAGAAATGCAGGTAAGGACAAGGGGAAGGGGCCCGTCGGACTCTAGCTTGGCCGGACGCAAAAAACTTTACGAATATCTGGGGCGAATCGTCAAGTAAAGAAACTCGCTAACTTGCCGTTCCCCAAGACTGGTTATGGAGCGCTGCCGCAGATCATTTCTGATCGATTATTTTTCAGCAGATTACGGACACCGCACCACCCCCGCCCCGTGGAGTAATCCACCTCGAGCCCAAAGATTGACTGAAGGGCCGGACGCCATTTGGTGAACACGGCCACCCGGTACCGGTATCCCTCGAACAGCGACGCTACGCATGGGGCTTTCTACCCTTCTGATCAGGAAGTCGCACAGTGGACGGAGTGACCAAAGGTTGTGGCTGACAAAAGAGCTGGCGGGCTGGTATCTGGGCCTCGGATAACTCTGGGTACCTGAGCCTTCGACTTTATGAACGTCCCAGGCTCGCTTCGTCCGTTTGACCGTTGCTCCAATCTGCAACCACCGCCTCACCTTTCTCAACATCATCAACCACCAAAATGAGGTGATTTGCATGATCGCTATAGAGCACCTTAATATTCACGCCGGCTAGCGCCATTCGCCTCGCAGCGAGGCCCAACTGTCCCGGAGTCTCCTGCTGCAAGCGCAGGCGCAACACTCTCCTGCATGAGACCACTTCCATTCCAGCGGACTCGAGCGCCCGGCGCGCAGCGGGCCCCTCGTCAAAAAGAAAGTGCGCGATCCCCTTGCCATTCACAACCCATGCGCCGCCGCCTTCTACGCTGATTCCCGCGCTCCCAAGTGTCGTTCCCATCAAGGCGAGCGAACCCGCTGTGTCGGGAAGGTGAATTTCGAGGTCGTACATGCTTAACCCTCCTTGCGATCGTGTGCAAGCCTGCTATCTTGAGGCGCTTGTTCGCGGCTGGACATTGAGTAATCACGAAGGACAGACGCGATGCGAAGCCGATAACTCTCGAAGAGCTTGGTCCGGCCAAGTTGCTGGACGCGACGGTGCTCCGCCAGGTTCCGCCACTCTCGCACGGCTTCCTCATCCTCAAAGAACCCGATGGAGACAAATTTGCCGGGGGTGGTCTTGCTCTCGAAGCGCTCCACCGAGATGAATCCCCGGATGCCGGCTACCATCGGGCCTAGGGCCGCCGCCTCGCTCATATATTCTTCGAAATGTTCGGCGCTCGCAGTGAACTCAAAAACCATGACGATCATCGTTACAGCTCCTCCACGATTCCTGCTCCATCATCGACGGGAGCGCCCTCCGACGCTTCGTCGATCAGCGAAGCATCGAGTAGCCATCCCTTCGAGCTGACATATGATGAGGCTGTGGACCAGAACTCTCTCGACGACGGTCTGGCTTCTGTTGCCGGCGCGGTCGCGGACCGGACGCGGGCGCGAATGCTCTGCGCGCTGATGGATGGCCGTGCCTACACTGCGACGGAGATGAGTCTCGTGGGCGGTATATCGGCCTCTACGGCAAGCGCCCACCTGCGAGTCCTGGTGGAGAAAAGAATGATCGTGTGCGTCCCTCAGGGTCGCCATCGATACTTCCGAATCGCAACCAGCGAGGTGGCCGAGATGCTGGAATCGATCATGGGTCTCGCAGCGCTTCAGCCCGGGGTCCAGATCAAAACACCTGCGAAACTGCGATTTGCGCGCACGTGTTACGACCACCTCGCCGGAATGTTGGCGGTGGCGCTCCATGATAGGCTTCTTGCACTCGGATGGATCGAGCAGGACAGCTCTGGGCTGAGCGAGGTTGGACAGTGTGAACAGAACCGCATCGGCATCCGCCTTGGACCCTCAAGGACGCGCCGCCGTTTCGCCGTCGGCTGTTTAGACTGGAGCGAACGCAGACCGCACATTGGCGGCCAGCTTGGCGCGGCGATACTGGCTACCTTCGAGGCGAAACGCTGGGTCGTGCGCCAACCCGATAGCCGGGAGCTGATACTCACGGCCAGCGGAAGCCGGGCGCTGAGCGATCGCTTTGGCTTGAATCAGTTTCTGGCACTGGCGGATGTTCGTTGCAGGTGATCTTAGAGACCGGGTCCGACAAGGCGGTCATGTCCCGGACATTCTCCATGATCGTCAGACTAAGCTGCAATCGCGAATTCCCGGCGCGATGCCGAAATATCGTTCCAAAAACTGGCGTCCGCGAGGAATGAAGCTCTGCCGCGGAGGCTCTGAGGAGTGTTTCAGAATGGCCGGAGATGGATTCGAAGACCATCGAACCAAATGATCTGCAGAGATCGCGAACAGCTATGCATGGAGCAATTCGGCTCAGGTATCGGGAAACCGCATCAAGCGGCCTTCCTGCGCCTCCTGGGCAAGGGAAAAGGTGGCGGAAAAGAGGCTGGCGGCGCAAAGCAGGACAAGGATGAAATGCAACTTGCGAGCAAGCAACATTTTTGGGAATCTCCGTTCTCAGTTCGAACTCGCCTGAATTCTATCACTAGCCATAACGCAAAACTCCTCTTTAGTTCAAGGGTGAAAACCCTCGCTGTCTCGCACCAGATTGTGCCGTCATGAACTGTAAAAGTCGCTCGTAAGGCAGCTAACCGTCCGCCGAATAAGCCCCACCCTCTTACAAAAGAGATCCCGCGCATCAACCAACCTGCTTTCGATCTCTCATTCATCCCCCAAAATTGGTCGCCAACCTCAATCACGTAACGGCAATCTAGTGAGTTGCAGGCTCCGTCGTAATGACCCCATGCTCCCCAGCGATGCATCAGCTTCCCGGCATCAGCCCACGTGCTCTGGTAGAGCCTTATCTGATGCATGTCAGCCATCAGCCGCTCCGACCGCCAGCGCAGCAGATATTGTTGAAGCTGAACAGCGGCGGTGATGAGCAGGACAATAGAAAGCGTCGTCAGGCACACAACTCGAAGAGTAAGCTTAATCCATTTCGCTGAAGTCACTGATGATTTAGACACCGGAGACAGAGAATTTGCTCCCCATTAGGAGTTCCGGTCGAATTGTCGATGGCGAAGTTTCGAGTGAGACAGATCACGATAAGCCAGCCAGCGGCCCAAAGTTCCCCATAGCCGGTTTATCGCCTAGGTGGAATTGGATTTGCCAATACTGGCCGACTTCCAGCGAGTGATCCAGCTCTGAGTCCAAATCAATTAGATTCCCACTCACTCCGCTGCGCATTCGAAAGCCCGTTCAACGTGCCGCTCTTAGGGTATCCTTCGGTGGGGGTTTTCCGCTCACTCCGCAAATGAAGCTTAGAATGCGAATTGAAATAGGGCCAACCCACCGCGTTCGTTAACCGCAAAGCCAATCTCGGAAGAGGTTTTATGACAAAGAAGGCAAGCAATCTGAAGCCACGGCGTGAATTTCTCCGGCTGGCCGCGTTTGTCGGTGCGGCAGCGCTCACGGGAAAGGGAGCGGCTGCCGCAGGGGAACAAATTGCCGGTCCACAAGCAGCGGACACTCATGAGGCGGATGACAAGATGGAATTCCTTCATGTCAGCGGCCGTCATATAGTCAATGCGAAAGGGAAACAGGTCCGCCTGAGGGGAACCTGTCCGGGCGGCTGGATGAACATGGAGGATTTCATCAATGGGCACCCAGGTGCGGAGCATACGCTCCGAGCTCAAATGGCGGAGGTGCTTGGTCCGGCCAGAGCACAGTTCTTCTTCGAGCGCATGCTGGACTACTTCTTCAACGAAGACGATGTGATCTTTCTCAGGAAGGCTGGCGCGAGCGTCGTCAGGATACCGCTTAATTATCGACACTTCGAGGACGATGCTGCCCCTTTCAAATACCTAGAGGCGGGTTTTGCCCGTCTCGATAAAGTGCTGAGCCACTGCGAAAAACATGGTCTCTATGTCATTCTGGACCTTCATTCGGCGCAGGGGTGGCAGAATGTCCACTGGCATTCTGACAACGCATCGCGCATCAGCCTTCTCTGGGATGTTCCGTTCTATCAGGATCGCTTCCTTGCCCTTTGGCAGGAGTTTGCGCGGCGCTACAAGAACAAGGCCGTCATCGCCGGCTACGACGTGCTGAACGAGCCTTGTGCGAACAACGCCGTAGGTGACTATCCATGGAACGTGGGTTCCAATTACAGGCCCAATTTCGACCGCATGAATGCAGTCTACCGGCGCCTGGTTACAGAGATTCGCAAGATCGATTCCAGACACATTATCTTCCTTGAAGGGGATGACTACGCAAAGGACTTCTTGGGGCTAGAGAAACCCTTCGACGATAACCTCGCTTACAGTTCACACAACTACACCGTGCCCGGGTTTGGACCCGGCCGATACCCCGGCACCATCCATCCGAGATCGGCTGCGGCGGGCGCTGGTCAGGAATGGGATCGGGCAAAACAGGAGCGCAACTTCCTCGATGCCGAGGGAACGAAGTTCACCCAGCAGCATAACGTTCCGCTGTGGGTTGGTGAGTTTGGGTCTGTCTTTAACGGGCCTGCCAATGAGAGTGGTGACCGGCTTCGCGCGTTAGATGATCAGATTGGCATCTTTGAAAGTCACGAGACGCACTGGACAACGTGGAATTACAAAGATGTTGGCGTGATGGGTATGCTGACACTCAACCCTGCATCTCCGTACATGGAGCGCATCAGCGGCCTTCTTCGTAAGAAGGTTGCTCTTGGCACCGACGATTGGATGAAGTGGCTGCCGCCAACGCCGGTAAAGGACGCAGCGGCTCAGCTTGCCGACGAGATCTGTCAAGTGGTTGGTGATCCGCAGTTGGATGCGCGACTCAATGTACGGTGCATGAGTCAGACCCTATTGTGCTTTTACACGGGAACCCTGATGCAGCCGCTCTACGCCGGCCTCTTCAAAGGCCTGTCCGAGAATGAGCTGGATCACATCTTATCTTCCTTTTCGGCAAAGCAGTGTGTGCCAAACCAAGGTCTGGTGGACGTCCTCAGTAAATACATGGCCACGCCAGCTTAGACAGCCCGGTCCTGTTTGCATAAGGCGAAAGCTCTTCCGCCTCAGAAGGCGGAAGAGTTTAAAGCCGAGGCCTACAGGGTGATGACAACTTTGCCTACCTGCTCGTTGCTTTCGAGGTACCTGTAGGCTTCGACGGTTTGATCGAAGGGGAAAGTCCGAGCGACCTTCGGCTTGAAGGATCCATCCGCCAGCCGATCGTAGATGTACTTCTTCATGGTTTCCCACTCTGAGGTGCCGCGCAATTCGCCGAAGGTGTAGCCGAACATGCCAACCGTTCGACCAAAGGCAGCTAAGGGGAAGGGAGTGGGCTTGCCGGACAGCATGCCATACAGGAAAATGCTGCCACCGTTCGCCGTGGCCTGCGCAAGCGTGTTAATGTAGTCGCCGCCCACCGGATCGAAGACGACGCGCGCGCCCATGCCGCCGGTGATCGACTGCACCCGCGCCACGAGGTCCTCCTCTTCGGTGACGATGACGTGGTCGGCGCCAAGCCCTATGAGCTGGTCCCTTTTGGCAGAGTTACGGGTGGTCGCGATCGAGGTACCCCCCTCTGCTTTTACGATCTGGATGGCAGCGAGCCCAACGGACGAACTGGCAGCGGTGATGATTACGAAGTCGCCGGCAGCCACTTTGCCGAAGGGGACTAGCGCGCCATAGGCAGTGCAGTACTGCATCCAGACAGCTGCACCCTCGACCGCGGAGAACGAGCTTGGAACGGCTGCGAGAACGGCAGCGGGAACGACGGCCTCTTCCGCAAGCACCGGGTACCGGTTCATCGAATAGCCCGGAATGGTGCCCAAGCGCTTGCCGATGAGGGTGGGGTCGACCTCGGGACCAACGGCGATGACCTTCCCGACTGCCTCGTATCCGAGGCCGGAGGGCAGGTTTACCTTTTCCATGTAGAAGCCGTGATAGTACATGCTTTCGGCCCGGTTAAGGCCCACTGCTTCGACCTTGAGCAGAACTTCACCAGGATCGGGATGGCGCACGGGTAAATCTTCCACATGAAGGACTTCTGGGCCACCAAGTTGATTAAAACGGATAGCTTTCGGCATGATGCTGATGTCTCCTGTTGATAAGGAGATGAGGGCTGACTGAAGCGCGTCGCAAAATTTGCGCGGGCCCCCAACGACGTATCTGTAAAGGAACGGCTTCCCATAATACCTCTGCGGTGGGTTAAAAATGAGCGCTCGTCACGGTTGGTGAAAAGCGCTCATTCTTTTGCGGTTGTATTTCGATTCAGACAGCGTTCCGAATCAGAACAGGGGATCACTATTCAGGCAGCGCCAGCTGCCCATCGATCTGGAAGTGTCCGTCGACGGTAGGCGCTCCGGTATCAGGCTGGCCCCCCCCAATGCTGATGGTGTAGTTACCAGCGGCAATGATCGGGTCGCCATTTTCAGTAACTATGACCAGATCGCGGTCCTTTAGGTTGAAGTGGACCTTTTGGCTCGCGCCCGGTTCCAGATGGACTTTCTGGAATCCGCGGAGAGCGATCTGCGGCGCACCCTTAACTGCTGGGAACTTGATGTAGACTTGGACGGACTCATCTCCTGAAACTTTCCCCGTGTTGGTTACTGTGACATCGGCGGCGACGGGTTGCCCCGCAGCGACAGCCTGCGCGGGAACAATGAGGTCGCTATATTTGAAGGTTGTGTAATCACACCGGCCCGCCCAAAGTCCTCGATGTTCAGTATTGGTGAACTGGTTCATTCAGCGTTCTTGCTTCCAGTTAAGATCACCGAATAGACAAATGAACGTGAGACGTTTCGGCACATCTTTCCTTTATAAGAGCCTCAATTCAGACAATCTAACGCTTGGTCCAGACGCCTGCCACAGGTCATGCTTTTGGCTTCACGCATAATCGCATGCGCTCATCGAGCATTGAACGCAGAGCACTTGGCTGCCTGGGCAGGTTGGGGATGAGTCTATTTTCGTGCTGGCTTGCGAAAATCACATCTGAACAAAGGGTCTGTGCACTAAGCTTCCGGCTGGGGAGGTGGTGATCGCAATGGAGCGAACAACGGCGAGCCCGTGCTCGAATCTATCGCTCTCAGAATCGACACCAAAATCCCAAATCTTGCCGGCGTTAGTGCTTTTCATCATTTCGCCGCTGATTGCGGAAGTGCTGCTCGGCGCAACGTCGCTGACCCACATCGGTGGGCTCGTTATCATCGCGCCTTTCTACGGTTGCGGAGTACTGCTCATTCGTGAACTCGTGCGACGACACACCACGAACTGGTGGCCCGTCGTCCTGTTTGGTGCTGCTTATGCGCTCGTCGAAGAAGGTTTGACGCTTCAGACGCTCATCAATCCCGATTTCGTCAACGCTGCCAAGTTCGGTGGGCGATGGCTCGGCGTCAATTTCGTTTTGACCCAGTGGGAGATCCTCGCGAGGCGCCGCGTGAGATCATTGCCCCGATAGTTTTCTCTGCGCACTGCCGTGTTCGAGGTCGGTAGCGGAAGCACCCCCGACGAATCGCTTCTTGCCAAGTGTTAACAGCCCAACGCGCATATTGAACACGAATTGAGACCCGCTTTTAGGATTACTCCTGTGAAACGCCGCAGGGACCGGGAATCGCGTCGGCGCCTGTTGGGAACGGGGAACTTATTCTCTCGTTAATACCTTTCTAACTATTAACGCAAACGTAACTTCCGTATAGCCCATTGCTGTCCAAAACAGCGGATACTGTTTGACCCGAGAAATTTTTGAAGAGGCTGATCCGCAGTTAATCTGAAGTGGGTTCCCAGACAGGACCGCATTCAGAGAAGAGAGGATCAGCCATGCTTCAAGTGTGCAGTGTGTACTCGCAGCTTTTGCAACTGTTTTCGCGGGGGCAGTTCGTTCGGGCAGTCAAACACCACGAGGCTGAGCGCAACGCCAAGGGGTCTAGCAGTTGGGAACAATTTGTGGCCATGACGTTTTGCAAGTTGGCGCATTTGAACTCTCTGCGCGAAGTATGCATGGGGCCGGCCGGTTGTGAATTGCCGTTGAAGCATCTTGGTATCAGCACCACGCAGAAGAAATCGACCATGGCGTATACCAACGCCAACCGTCCGTGGGAACTCTACGAGTCGATTTTTATGCTGCTGTTGGAAAAGTGTCAGATGGAGACTGCGGCGCACCGCCGTCGCAAGTTCCGTTTCGAGAACAAGCTGATGAGTCTGGACGGCAGCGTCATCGAGCTGTCGGCGACCATGTTTGACAGGGCGAAAAATACGCAACAGAAGGGCGAGATCAAGCTGCATCTGTTGTTGGACCACGACGGCTAACCTTTATTTCCTACTCCGGATGAAGCAGGCCCGAAAGCGGGGTAGGTGCCTAGGCCATTGATATTCGGCTTAACCGTGGACTGGCCCAGACGCTTAGTGAGCGCCCAATCGCCGATTCGCGCATCTGACCTGGATTGGTATCGATATAGTCGGCGAGTGTTGAACGATCTCTTAGCTCAGTTACCAACGAGACGTCAGTAGCGCGGCTTCGGTAACGACCGATGTCAGCCAGGCGAATTGGCTCGTCATCCAGAGGCGGGTATTGACCGCGTTGGATAAGATGGATCGTTTATACGCTTGAAAATTTGCTGCAAAGCTCCCGGATTTGATGAACCAGTTTTGGAACCCCCGCAGCGGCTGGAAGGCGATCAGGCAAACCAGCTTCATACTCGGCTGACATATAGCCCTGGTGGCCGGCGCGCACAAACATCTGCCATACGCGGTCCATATCGACCGGTGTGCCATCAGGGAAACGGTCGCGGATGTGGGTGTTGGTTGCGTAAGGAAGGCACGCCGCGATCTGCGCGTATGCGTCCTGGGTCGGCGTGTCGATGAAGTTCGTAATATCGAGATTGATCCCCGCAAACGGCGAATTGACGCGCTGCATGATTTCAAGGCATCGATCCGCACTTTGCGTGACGCCGTCGTGGTCTTCCAGTCCCAGCATAATTCCCTTCTCGCCGGAATAGTCGCACGCAGCCTTCATCGTCTCAATCACCCAATCGATGGCATCCTTCAGGCTCGATCCCGAAGGCAGCTTCCCTGCAAAGATCCTCAGGTGAGAAGCTCCGAGATCGTCTGTCACATCAACCCACATCTTAATCTGCTTCAGGCTCTCCGCGCGATTTGCCGCGTCAGCCTGAACCATACTCACGCCACATGCTGCGCCCGAGAAGGCAATGCCATGCTTGTAAGCTAACTTGCGAAGACCATGCAGATACCCCCGTTCCGTTGACTTAAGGTAATACGCGGTTATGTCCACTGCCAACACCCGCAGATCGATCGCCTTCAAGATGAAATCTTCGATGGTCATCGCACTGTGCCGAAGCTCCTCGTTGTAGGAGTAGGCGCAACATCCCGGAATTAATCTGGCTGCGGGGGATTTCTCTGCATCGTCCATTGGAGCTGCCGCTGCCAAATGCGCTCCATGCGCACTTATCCCCGAGACTGCCAGGGCGCCAAGTGAAACCTGCTTCACAAACTGTCGGCGGCTTGCCATTTGATCTCGTCTCCTGGAATTCAAATTTCTGTCTACGAATCTATAAGGTGTTCTACTTGCGCCCTAAAGATGCGGCGCCCAGCCGTGCTCGTACTCCCGCGCCCAATGCGCCATGGCCTGCGGGTCATTCTCGGCCTTGCCGTTCTTCGCGTCGAGCCGCAGCTCCCGGTTCAAGTCCCACGAGATATTGGAAAGTTGAAGCATGGTGACAACGATGTTGCCTTGTGATATCGGCGCGTGAAGCTGGTCTCCATTGCGGATGGCTGCAATCAAGTTCGCGAAATGCGCGGCCGTCGCCACGTCACCGTCAAACTTGTCGTAGAACTGAGTGGCGTCGTCTTTATACACTCCCGTGCTCGCTCCTTTGATATCGAAGACCTCATAGCCGCTTCCGCCATCGCCGTAGATAAACACTGAGCCCGTAGTGCCGGTTACGACCAATCCAGCATTCTGGCCCATGTACTTTATTCCGCTGCAGGATCTTCCCTCCCACGAAATCAATTTATCGCCGTAATCAAAGTTCGTAACAAGCGTGTCGTAGAATTGCCAATCGTCCTTGAATTGGTATCTCCCCCCTGTTGCAATCACGCTTTTAGGGTAGTCGACACCCAGCGCCCAGCGGCAAAGATCGATGCTGTGCGTGCCGTTGTTCAGAGTCTCACCAGTGCCCCAGTGTTTGAACCAATGCCAGTTATACGGATGAATATTGTCCATGTATGGCTTTCGCGGCGCCGGCCCCTGCCAAAGATCCCAATCCAGTTGCGGCGGAACCGGCACCTCCTTGCCCGTCCCGATCGATTTTCTCGAGTTGCTGTACCACCCCTTGGCAAAGTAGGGTCTGCCAATCAGGCCGTTCTGTATCTTGTCCACTGCCTCGATCGTTCGCACGCATGAGCGCTGCTGTGTCCCCTGTTGCACATGCTTTTGATACTTCTGTTGAGCCTGCACAAGCAGCGCTCCCTCGGCGGGATTGTGGCTACAGGGTTTTTCAACGTAGATGTGCTTGCCCGCCTCAAGAGCGGCAATCGCCATGGGCGTATGCCAGTGGTCGGGAGTCGCTATGGTAACGACGTCCACGTCCTTTTGCTCCAGAACATGACGGAAGTCTTTTTCGCTCTCAGAAGCATATCCAAGCTCATGTTCCGCAACGCCGGCAAACTTCGCACGGATATCGCTATCTACATCGCAAATGTGCGACACCCGCGCGGTGCCCTTGTTTGCCATCAATGCCGATAGATGAGCATAGCCACGCCAGCGCAGGCCAATAATGGCAAAGTTGAGGCGATCGTTAGAGCCGAGTATCTGACCGTAGCTCTTCGCGGTTGAGCTAATAGCCACGCCCGCGGCCCCTGCCGCAATCGTATCCAAAAATTCACGACGTGTAACCATTTTGTCCCTTCATCGAACCAACAGTACGGTTCGCCGATAGATAGGCCTCGAACTTGCCTTGTAGCTCGCCAAAATACCGATCCGTCGGAGATCAACAGATCGGTCATCGGGGCGTCTGCTTGATTGAGTCAAAGCCTCTGCGCGGCCCCTCAAGTATGTGCCTGGGTGATTCTCGCAAAAGGAGACTACGTAAACCTCCACGGCCGATTCTTGAGCATTGGACTGCCCTTGAACTGGCGCTTATCCGGCTCTGCCGGGGGATAATTACTCGGCTTGGCGTCGCTCAAACTTTCGAATTCTCGCATTCTCTTTCGTGAACCTCGGTTTCCGCTCGAGAGATCCCGCTCGCCTCACACGTTCAGGGACTTCAGGTAAGGCACACTCAGAGGCATCAGCGATGGATCCTCTTCAAGTTCAACGAAGTAGTTCTTTACGCCACCTGTTTTTGCACCTGTAAATACTGCCTTCCAATCCACGACGCCCTTGCCCAACGGAACCTGGTGGAAGCCGGACTTGGTGGAGGAGTCCTTCACCCAATCCTGACAATGCATGGAGAGAAAGCGGCCGGGGTACTTCTCGAAGTAGGTCACTGGATCGTAGCCCTGCTGCAAGGTTGAAACCTGAAACTGCAACTTGGTGGTGACGGGATTGAGGTCGGCGATCATCATGTCGTAGACCGGCTTGCCATCGATGTGTTCGGAGACGAAGCTTTCATTATGCAGCAATGCGATGATGCCTGCGGCGTGAGCCTTTTCAGCGAAGGCATTGAAAGGCTCGACGTAGCGCTTCACATCGTCGACTGTCTCCGTCGTCCTCGGGCTCCAAGGCCCGAGCGCGGCAATCGCCATCTGCGTCATACCGAACTCCTTCGCATAGGCGATGCTCTGATCCGCCCTTTGAAACAGCTCATCTGCCGACCAGTGCGCGGAGATACAGCCGAGTCCCCAGTCTTCCAGCATGCGCCGCAATTCCTGTGGCTTGTATTTCTGGAGGCTGGAAAACTCATCGTAACCGTATGGCGAGCACAGCTCAATCTGAGTGAACCCGGCTGCACGTAATCCCTTCATGGTACCCGCGAAGTCCGAACGGATCGACTTGCGCACAGGATAGGTCTGACAGCCGATCGGCAGACCAAGCGGATCAGCGGATAGATATCGCGAGCCGGAGAGAAGAGCCGAAGCAGCGGCCCCTCCCATAAGAAACATCCTTCGATTCATCGAGTGCATGACCCCATCGTGGAGCGATAGAAGAAACTATAGCACCTGTAGAGAGAATGCCTGCGTCCGTCGCGCGCTGCAGCCTCGGGGCACACCGAGAGCGTCTTGTTTACGGGCTGTCGGTACCGCAAAGGAGGCATTGCGACGGGGATCTTGCAACTTGGGCGTGTGCCGGCGGCGCCCATGGCTCCCGGCGCTGGGGCGTTTTCAAGGACCTATCATTTGCGACCATCCCCAAGGCGCGCCGGGGAGCGCTTTGGGACGGACGCATCGATTGAGCCGATTCACCTCACTCATCCCGCCCGTATCGAACAGCCCGAGACTCTCGTACCAATCTAGTTGCGAGCCACAGCGGTCATGCGATTCCAAAGTGCCTCAAAACGCGCATCGCTTCGCCAGGAGGACCACTTCGGGTCCGTTGCGGTCGAAATGAGAAATGCCGAGTGGGCTTGGTAGGCTTTATCGAGCCATGCATAGGTACTTTCTCGATCCTTCAGGCCGAGATAAACCACCGCCACCAGATACGGATCCACATACCCGCGCTTTGAATCTTCCCGAAGCTGCTTCAGAGTCTTAGAGGCCGCGCGGCGATCCCCTGAGATCGCTTCGGTGAATCCGATTTCCGCAGTGATGATGGTCGGTTGAAACCCGTTCAACTTTTTGAAGCGTCTCAGATCTTCAAGCGCATCTTTGTAGCGCCCTTCACGTGCAAGGGTTCTCCCCATCCCCCAATAAGCGAGTACGGAATGTGGATCGATGCTAAGAGTCTTCCGGTAGTAGCGGATGGAATCGTCATAATGGCCGGAGTAATAATTTACGCAACCGAGTTCGGCGATCAGCATACCTGAATGCGGATCGAAGTCCAGCATGCTCTCCAGGTCTTCTTCGGCGTGACGAAAGCGTCCATCGATCGAAAGCAGATGAGCGGTGCAGGCGAGTTGCCAGATCGCGTTGTCTCTAGTGTCGGCTTCTTCCAATTCGCGTTGTGCCAAAGGAAGATTCCAATCGTAGAAAAGATCGATAAGTCCCAGGGTGCCGTGGGCGTGGTGCATCGAAGGATCGAGTGCGAGGGCGCGCTGAGCGTATTGGCGCGCGAGCGGCATGTGTTCGCGTGGTGCTTCGAAATAGACTCCCAGCGCCAGATGGGCTTCCGCCATCGACGAATAAGCAAATGCAAAGGAGGGATCGAGCCGTACGGCTTCTTCAAAATCGTGAACAGCCTCGTGCAGGTTCCCGGGGGCATCGCGAACACGTGCCGCAGCCTCGCCGCGCAGAAAATTCTGGTACGCGGCGGGACTCGACGTTAGTGCTCTTTGCGCCCCCGCGGCATGGGCGGTGTCGAGTGAAATGCCAAAGCCCTTCACGGCATCTCGAATAATATCGGCCTGGATCGGACGAAGGTCCGCCTCGTCAGCAATGTATTGATTGCTGCGCAGGACTGCGCCATTCTTTGCATCGCTTAACTCCGCATTCAACACGAGCCGGCCATCGGCACTGCGCTCCAGAGTTCCGGTCAGCAAGTACCCGACGCCAAGCTCGTTTGCCGCATTCTGCTTGTTCACGCGATCTGCCGCAGCGCGCGAAATCACCCTTAACCAGGGAATCTGCGAAAACTGGCGGATCAGGCTTTCCGTTATCCCTTCGGTCAGATAATTGTTGGCATTGGCACCGGTCTGGTTGGAGAAGGGAAGCACCGCTATTGCCTTTTGTTCGTTTCCATCGCCCCCGGCGCGCGGAGCCCGCTTCTTCAAATCCCGATGCCGGCTATTGCGGCGATGAGGACGATTACTGCCAGTGCCAGGGGCGCCATCCTGCGCCATCCCGGCTTTTTCATCTGTTGATGTGCTTCCTCTGTGACTGCCGCCGATCCCGCCCTCGCGACAGCACCGCCCGCGCCGACATTCCGCTCAGTAAACGTCGCGCGATACCCTCCCTTGGGCACGTCGATGACCACCGGATCGTTACGGCCCTTATCGGCGTAGTAGTCCCGCAGCCGCGATCGCAGCCTGCCGGCCTCTACCCGTAAGGTGGCGTCGACGGATGGATCATAGGAATCATTCCGCTCAAATACATCCACCGCAATCGCAAATTCCTTCAGAGACTCGTCGCGACTGTTCAGCGAACTCTCCACAACGTACCGCAGGAATCGCTGGCTGCGATTGGAATTGGTGAATGGCGCGGTTGCAAGTACCCTTTCCAGTTCGACTTGGATATCTTCTGGCGAAGGCGTTTCCGGCGCGGCGACTCAATGCCCAACGGTCTTTATAGCGTTAACACCAGGACCGGCTCGTGGAAGCTCGTGGCCAACCTCAGTCAATTTATCCAGACGCACATGGTGAAATATCCCAACCCTCCCGATTTCGAGCCGGATGGAACTTTCTACAGCATGGTCGAGTTCAACAACCGCCTGTATGCCGTGGAACCAAACCATGGCCAGATCGTCTCCATCGGCACGGATGGCTCGATGGCGAGCGTGATGGACGTTTCCGCTTCGGAAGGCCATATTGTACCCACGGCCATAACCTCGCACGATGGGCAGCTTTATCTGGGCAACCTCAACCAGTTCCCGATTGAGCCCAATTTCGCTCGCATCCTCACGCTCGGAAATACCGAATGCAGCCAGATCGCCGCTCCCGGACTCAGCGACACAGGCGCTCTGCACAGCCTGCATATCCTCTCGTCCAAGGCCGGATTTACGACGATTGTGGGAACCGCTTTCGGACCCGACGGGCTGCTTTACGTCCTCGAGTTCTCCGCTGCCGCGGGCTTTCCGACTCCCGGGGCCGGCAAGGTCGTGAGGGTAGAAGCAGACGGGAGTATCGAGGATGTCGCCACTGGCCTCGTCGTTCCTACAGCGATGACGTTCGGCCTGGATGGGAAACTTTACGTGTCGAATTTTGGCGCAGCCCCTCCGGGAGCCGGCCAGATCGTTCGCATCGACATCCCATAGACCGCCATGCGCAGTTAGATTCGTTAGTGCTTTTCCTTCAAGGCTCCTGCGAGGCGGCGTTTTGTGAAATCCAAAAAAGCGGCGCCCCGCTCCCCGATTCGCAGGCATTTTCCGAGGAATTATAGAATTGCATCTCCCAATTTCCGCGCACCGCGGTGGCATTCCAATCATCCCGCCAATACTCCCCAGGCAACAACTCGGCGCCTACCGGTTTCGCCCGGAAACATCCGAACTGCGATGTCGGCATGGCGACTGGAATCTCGTGCCCTCCCGCCGGGCTGGGGTCCGAGGAGGGTCACGGTCCACGCCGCAGGGGAGATCGTGGCCTCGTCTGTTTCGGGCGCACAGCCAAATACAAATGCCGCGAGCACCTCTACGGTTCCGTCTCACGGTCCATCCACGGTTCCGGTTCCCATCACTCCGTCGAAGCCTTCGTCAACTTTAACGGCAAGCCTGGCAGCCACGGCAACGGCTGCCCCGGTGGTTCAACCGCCGCTGCGTGTCCTGCCGCCATTCGCCGGATACGCCGACAACAAGGTATGCGACGCCAATCGCACCGACCCCGTCGGCGCTCCCTGGCAGGGGACAACCATTAAAGACGCCGGGCCGGCCGTCTCGGCCGCATCCACCAGTGGGTATAACGCAAGCGTGCGGCACGCGATGAATGGCATGCTGCTGCTATACGGCAAGATGTCTCCAGCCGAGATGAAGACCTTCAACGCATTGTGGGCGCCCTACTTCAACTTCCCCACGAGTGCTGCCCAGACCTACTTCGACCGTCTCAATCCGCTGCTTGACCAGGTAGCCGCCCAGATCGCGATCATGGATGGCGCGGTGCCGCGAGCCGGCGAGGCATTCACCGCCGCACTGCTTGACGGAGTGCAACGGTCCAGTGCCAACACCAGCGCGGCCAACGTAGTCTTCCGCGACCTGAAGGCGCAAAAGAAGAAGCTGGACGACCTGCTCGCCAGGATCAACGCTCTCGGTAACCCGCCCGATCCCCTGGCAGCCGAGTGCGCAGCCCGCGCCCGCCATCGCAAAGCCCTGGGCGGCGAGATGGATATTGTGGCGCTGGTGAAAGAGCAGACGGACGTGACCGTCGACCTCTACGAAAAGCTCCATAGGGTCGATGGAGGTGCCGCGAAAAACAGCGACGGCATGCTCACCACGTGGAACTGGGACGGCAATGCATTCCAAATTTCGCATCAATACAATAACAAAAACTTCAACTACAACGACCCGTGCAGTGTCGGTGGCTCCGCCGATCGAGATGAAATATCGGGAGTCCTCTCGCAAGATGGAAAGAGCGTGGAAAGGGTCTCGTTCAAGCGGTTTGAGAAAGGTTGCGACTACAGAACGAAGAAGGTCGTAGGCCCGAGGCTAAGGGATGCATTTGAACTTGTCGATCTGCCCCTTCTCTCGGTTGAGATCAATCCGAAAGCCCGGACCCTGATCACATTTGGAGTGAAAGGGGCCGGCGTCAGCAAACACTTCTCAAGTCCTGTTGGCGGCGTTGACTACGACTATCATATGGACGAATTCTCTACCATTGTGTTTGGAAGCGGCAAGGTCCCGGAAGAGGAAGCAAGGAAGGCCATCTTGTCGATCGCCGATGTAGTTGGTTCAACGTTTGGCAACTCAAGTTCTTCAGGCGCCACACCGGCCAAACCGGCGGAGTCTGCCCCCGCTGCGAAAACGAACCCGGAAACCGCTCCCGCCGAGGATTCGATTGCCGAAGCCATCGCCGATCACCATGCGCTGGCCGCGGACTACCGAAAGAGCGCCCAGCGCTGGCGCGACCAGGAGGCCAATGAAAAAGACCCCAAGCTGCGCGAGAAGTTGGAGTCTAACGCCATCGGCGACGATACCAGCGCCAGCGCCGAGGACGACAAAGCCAACACCCTCAAAACCGGAGTGGTGGTGCACACCCGCACATCATGGGAAGACCGGGACGAACAGTTGGGGATGGCCAAGGACAAGAGGCTGTTCGCCGACTTCGGCCGTGAAAACGCGTTGATCGCCGAGATTCCCAAGACCGGGGAGATGCTGGAGGGCATCGAAGGCGTGCAATACCGCGAGCAACTGCAGCAGCGGATCGACGACGCGTTTAAATCGCCCAACCCGTCGTCCAAGCTCGAAGAAATCTACAAGGATACGCGGGAGCATGTTGTCTCCCAGGGGCAGCACGAGATGGCCTCGGCGCAAGCCACCGTGAACCTGTGGGAGAGCCGGGTGGCGGCAGCCGAAGATGTCGAGTGGGCGGCAGGCACGGCATTGTCGCTCTCCGGCCTGTGGGCTCCTGAGGTTGCGCAGTTGGGCCTGGGCTACGCCACCACCACCGGATTTGTCGAGGACGGCGTGCTCGGGGCTGGCAAAAACCTGGCTCGCGGCCTCAGCCCCAAGGCCGATTTGCTGATTTCGGCCTACGAGGGAGCGAGCGCTATCGATCCCGCCACCGGCCAGCCCTATGGCGCCGAGGGCGCTCTGCAAGGTGCTGCGACATCGGCCCTCACTAATATTGCGTTTGAGCAGATCGGCAAAACGGTGCAACGATACAAGGCCAACTTCGCCTTGGCGCGACAGGCGGCCGGAGGATCGGGCTTTCTGCCTGTGGCCAAGGCCGGGGAAGATCCCCACTTCAAGGAGTTCGATTTCAAATCGCCCGAAGAGCGCTACCAAGCCGACCTCGCCGCCGCCAAATCAGAGCAAGAAACACAGGCCGTAAATGACAAGCACAAGATTCAGGTTCAGCGCGGCCAGATGAAGCAGGAGAAGCAGCAGGTGCTCAGGGATGCGGAACAAAGAGTCCGCAACGGAGAAGATCCGGCTGCCGTGAAGGCGGACTATAGCAAGCAACTCGGCGCCGTCGATGAAAAGTTCCATGCGCAGGAAAACCGCAATGCCGAGCACGCGCAGGTGATGAAGGAACTGGGTTTCGATACCGGGATGGACGCGATGAATCCCGACATCGCGCCATCGGGCGGAGAGGCGAAGACCGCCGAAAGCGATCTCGATTTTGTACCCAAGGGTGACACGCCCAGCGAAGCGTACCAAAAAGGCAAACGCTACGCCGAGGCGATGAAGAACCGCGGACATAACGTGTATGAATACGGCGATCGATGGGTCGATACCACCTCCGACACCACCATCTGGAAACCGGGCTTCAACGGGGATCTGCCGGGAAGCTCGTCCTTCGAGGCGGAAGCCATCTTCGGCTCGCTGCCGGGCAGCGACAAGTTCGGCACGCGCGGCGGCGTGGAATGGACATCGGGCAAGGCTGTCCCGGCCGATCCTCGGGGAGTAGTGCTGGCCAACATGGGCAAGGCGGCCGGTGCAGGTCTGGGCAGCAAGCGTCCCGTCGATCTGCATGTCATCGGCAAGAGCGCGCAAAAGGTCCTCGACCCGGCCATCAGCGGCATCGAGGTTGACCCAACACTGAGGGCGCAACTCGATGCCTTGCGCAACCACCAGACGCCGGAGCAGGCGGGAATCCTGACCCTCGGAGCCACTGAGCAGCAGAAGGCCAAGGAGCAGCAGGCATTTCTTGAAAAGGTCGGAGATCTGATGGCGAATGCCTACAAGGCTGCCAGTGAAAAATCCAACGCCAACCTCGAGAAGCTCCAAAGCCAGGCGTCAACGGCGACCGACCCCGCTGAAGCCGAAAAGATGCGCATTCAAGTGGCGGCTTACCAGTCGAGCGATCGCGGCGCTCTCGATACCATCGGCCGGGTTGCGCCGGACCTGGTCGGAAAGATTGCTGCGGCCAATCCTCCGGAATCGCTGAAGCTTTCCCATGAATCGTCGTCGGCGGCGTCTGCTACCTCTGCAACCGAAGAAAAAACGCTGGAGACCACTTTTCCCGCTAACGACCCGGCCTTCGGCGACCTGGGAACCCGCTGCAAAGATGCAGTTACCGTGCTCGACGCCAAGATCAAGGAAGCCAAGCCCGGGAGCGATTCGGCCAAATACTTGCTTGAGCTGCAAGTCGCCTTGCGCGCCGGAAGCACCAACCCGGCAGCCGCCGTTCTTAGTGTGCGCAATCTCTCCGGCCGCGAGCTTAGGCAGGTTCTCAGCGATCTGGGAATTGAATCGAAGAAGAAGTGAACCGGCCGGAAGCGCGGCTACATCTTCCGAGGAGGGCGGTTGACCGGCATTCAAGAGACTACTCGATTTTGGGTGGGATTGGGTGCAGCAATAGGAGTCAAGGAACGGGCTGAAGCAGGATCGTCTCGCATCTCAATGAAGTCTCGATTCCGCAGAATCCGAATCCGATCCATCAACGAGCCGCAATCCGAGTTTTCTTAGTGGCGGGGCGGGCTGGCCGAAACGAGTCCCCGCGATGCAGTTCAATCGACCCGGATCTTGGTGAACCTTTCAAACGGCTTCGCTTCGTGGGAGAGTGATTATGAGTGTCTGGGTTGCATTGGCTCTATTGCGGATCAACATTCTGGATTCTGGCGATAAAGGTCCTTGGCAATAGTGGCATCCTAGTGTGGGTTCTTGTGATTGTGACCGGAATCTTGATTTACAAACTGATCCCGGACCCGAAAGATCCACCCCAAAAATAGCAACCGTCCGTTCATCGGCCGGAATTCTTGAAGCTGTGATTTGGAGTAAGGCAAGACCTGGAAAATGGCGGTATCTTCTCGTCGTTGGAGTTTATCCCTCGGTTTCGTACCGATTTGTCGGCATGGCGACTGGAATATCCCCGTTGAGTGTCGGATCTTTGATCGCCATTGCAATCGGCGTTCCCGGTACCTAAGACAAGCTGCGGGATCAGTCCGCATGCAGCCCCATTCTATCCGCAGTTCTTCCATCCAGATGCCGCTTAGTTCGCTTAGGCCGTGAAGGCGAGGGATTGATGGGAAGGGGTCGAGCGCACCGCATCAATGCAGCTTCCCAGAGAGAGCTCAACCTCAGTCGAGACGAGATCGCCGTGTAACTTCCCGGCTTAGCGAAAATCGATCCAGTTACCACATCTCTCCACTTCCTCAACGACGTGCTGGCCCAAGCGGCGATAGCTTTCGAACCGCGATTCCGTGAACCACTGGTTGGCGGTTGAGTCATGAGGAAAGCTGGCGTGTTGCAACTTGTAGTTCAAAATGTCCGACGGCTCTGCGCTTAGTGTAACTATTTCCCCCTTTGCATTTTTCCACTCGAGTCTTCCTGTCACAGAGGACTTGATGTATAGATTCTTTCCTACCTTCTCCTCCGAATCGGGTGTCTCGGGGTAACGAATGGTGCCGAGCGCAAAATGTGCGTTGCAATTACCGCTTGTCGGATCAGAACGCAGGTCGCAGATCGTTTCAAGCGTGATCTCTACACCAAAATCGACCCGGCACTTGCGAATGGGCTGCGAGAATATCTGGCAGCTGAAAGGAAGCGACTCCCCGAGGATGTTCTTTTTGAGGCAGGCAGGTTGGAGTGCTTGCTGTTTCTCGGCTACGATCCGTCATTTGAAGGCGATGAGCCCCCGGGATTATGAGTGGCGGGCTGTCTACTAAAGCTCGGGCGTCACGGAATACGATCTCGCCGGCTGTCTCGACTCACGCCTGATTGCTTTGTAGGACGATGCGATGGACAGGGTCGATGCTGGTCACTCTGGTGCCGTTATCGCTCCCGATGCAAGGAATGTGGGGCAGGTGGCTGCGTTCGGCCTGAGCGGATCGCGCCAGCTGTACCTCGGTCCGGCCCTGGCGGAGACGCAATGAGCGGATAGCCGAACCAAAGGGCAGAGATAACTGATTTCGCCCGCGACGAGGGAGGCAATTGTCAGCCAAGTGGAACTCGAATACTGACGAGCTAAGGGGTGCGCGGCATCTGCGACAGAGGTCCGATCGGAAAACAAACTGCCGCAGCCCGCAGGAGACGCAGGTAACGATTATGAAGAATGCCTCGTTGGGGGGTGTTGAAGAATCAGGAAGATGCAAATTGGAGTGCGTGCCCGCGGAGAGCTCTTTGCGAGTAGGAGAACTGAACTCAATGGGGGCGGATCCAGAGGATGGCCCCCGAATATCGGTTCATCGCCGGTCGGCAACCGTGCCAGTGCGGATCATCCAAGTTAAAGTAGTTTCTCGGGGCCTGTCTTTAGACTCCGCTGGGAATTGGAGCCAGCATCGACGCACCTGCCGCCGAAGCACGCCACTGCTGCCCAAACTGGAGGCTTGTCGTTAGCCCCCAACGCTTGAGTTCTCCAATGCGCCGGCTGATCCACCACGCCGACAGAGAGCACCGCATGGAACAGGGAACCAGTTCATGGAGCGTTATCAATACCCAGGGCGGCGACCGCGAAACGCCGCTCCGCGCAGGCGCGATGGATGCCAGTGCTCACCGATTACGATTCCGACCAGGAGCATGGCGAATCTCCAGAAGAACATCACCATCGGATTGCCGGCATTCACTGCTTCATATCGATCCGCACGAGACAGAAGCTGCCGGATTGTTCGCTACGGTAGGCTTCCGCGTCGCTCAACACCAATAGGGACCTTGGTCCAGATTTGGTTCAAAATTCTTTTTCGCGCAGCTTATTCTTGGTTCGATTGATTCGTGAGCCTCAAAGAAGGCGGGATAAGCCGTTGAAACTACAGAACCTATCCCGCTTTCCAAGCTGAATGTCGCCGGTTCGATCCCGGTCTCCCGCTCCATAAAATTCGACAGCTTAGGAAGCGAGTTCACAGCGACGAGAACGCTCCGTTCGATGCTTCGCGATTATCCCTGAGCCGCCGCAGGGTCGCATGAATTCACCATTCAGGTATTTATGAGAGTGGCTCTACTGTGGAGAGTGTGGTTCTTCATTCCCAGGGTCCTCGGGCTTGTTAAGCCGTAATATGTGCCTGCTTTGTTCTTTCTGTTCCTGCTCGAGCCGCGCGGCGATTTCCAGTTGATCGCTGGATTCCTGTTTGCGTCCCATGCGAGCGAGAGTGAGGCCGAGATAGTAGTGAGCTTCCTGGAGGGAATCGTTCTGGATAACAGCCTGTTGGAGAAGGGATATCGCTTCCGAATAGCGTTTCTGCTCGAAATCCACTTTTCCGAGCGCCGTGAGAGCGCCGGCATCGTTCGGTTTTTTCTCTAGAACTTTGTGCAGGTCCAGCGTCGCCCGGTCGTAATCTCCCGCATCCAGATCCAGTAGGCCCAGCCGGTAGTAGGATTCGCTTTGCGCGGGAGCCAAAGCGACCGACCGCTCAAATTGCGCGCGCGCTTCCTCCGATCGCCCCAGCGCCGCAAGAGCCATGCCCAGTGCGCCATAACCCGATGGATCGTCAGGGCGTAATTCGACGTATTGGGCGAACTGCCGGCGTGCATCGTCGGGCCTGGCTCGATCCATCAATGCGAATCCCAGGTAGAACAGGGCGGGGGCATCGTTTTTGCGCAGCTTCAAGGTTTGTTGAAATGCCTCGATGGCATCGTCGTATAACGCCAGTTTTTGGGCCACCATTGCGAAGTCATATTGGACGTCCGCATTGCCCGGCGCATATTTCCGGGCCTCTATGAGGAGGTTCAGGGCGGCGTCGCTGTCTCCGGCGTCTGACGTAGTTTTTGCCTGATCCCGCAGAATATGGACCAGGGCGCCCGCCGCGTCGGCCCGACCGGGATCGAGGCTCAGGGCCTGCCGCAACTCGGGAAGTGCGTCCTGTGTGCGGCCCATATGCAAATACAAAAGACCAAGATGTGCGTGTCCAGGCGCAAAGCCGGGCTGTGACTTCGCAACCTGCTCGAACAGTTCCTCTGCCTTCGCTTCCCGGTGCTGAAGCACGCGCACGACTCCGAGCAGATCGAGAGCGCGATAGTCCCCCGGATTCGAGCGGAGGACAGACTGCAGGTCTTGTTCGGCCTGATCCAGCTTGCCGGCGGTAAGGTCTTTGGCCGCATCCTGCAATTGGGAGGGCGAGGACTGGCCGCTTGAAGTCTGGGAAAAGGAGGCCGCACCTGTGACGAAAGAGAGAATGACGAGAAACAAGGCACGGCACGTGTTGGTCGAAGGAGGCATTTAAGGATTCGCTTTGCGGAGAGTTTCTACCGGTTCGGTAACAGTCAGGATTGTATCTACTTTACGATCGGTCAGGACCTGACGAATGCCGCTTGGCCAGCGAATCTCGATCTCGTGGACGGAACTTGCACTGCCGAGGCCAAAATGCAGCCGTTTGTCGGACGACGACTGATAGCTTCCCGTTGTGGTGACCGTTGCGAACTGTTCTCCCTCAGAGGTAAGCACTCTCACCCGAGCGCCGATGGCGTCGCGATTGCTTTTCACTCCGACGAGTTTGAGTGTGATCCAGTGATTCGCAGTCTCAGTCTGATTCAGCAATACCCAGGCGGGCCCGTCATTCGAAGTAACCACGGCATCGAGTTTCCCGTCGTTATTAATGTCGCCGATCGCCAGGCCGCGCGCCGCCCAGTGCTGTTGGAATACGGTGCCCGAAGCTGCCGAGACGTCGACAAACTTCTTTCCCTGCTCATTGTGCAACAGAGCGGGAGCCTCGCGATAATGGAGGTTCGGTTCGCTGTTCTCGATCGTGTCCATTACATGCGACTGGACGATGAACAGATCCTTCCACCCATCATTGTCGTAATCCATGAAGCTTACGCCCCAGCCCGAATGCATCAGAGTGATCGATCCAAGTCCAAGGATGGAAGATGAGTAATCAAAAGTGCCGTCTTTGAGGTTTGTGAAAAGAGCGAATCTCTGGTGGGCCAAATCGGTAACGACAATGTCCGGCCAGCCGTCATTGTTGTAGTCCCTAAAGTCAGCTCCCATTCCTGAAAAGGCATGGCCGTCGCCGTCGAAACCTACGCCTGCAGCCAGCCCTACCTCCTCAAAGGTTCCATCGCCCCGATTGTGAAACAGGTATTGCGGGATTGCATCGTTGGCGATCAGTATATCCATCCAGCCATCGCGGTCGTAATCAGCAATAGCGACGCCCAGTCCCTTGCCAGGCTTGTCGATACCTGCCCGGTGAGACGCTTCGGTGAATTTTCCGCCGCCATCATTATGAAATAGCAAGACCGATTCCGGCTTGAATTTGTCAGGATGGCAATACCCCCGTGATCCTTTGGAATCGGAACAAAAAATGTCATCGAAGTCGTACTGCATGTAGCGCGCGACGATCAGATCGAGGCGCCCATCGTTGTCATAGTCCACCCAGGCGGCGCTGGTCATCCATCCCGCGCCTGCAACGCCCGCGGCATCGGTCACATCGGTGAACGTTCCATCGCCATTGTTGTGGTAGAGCGTGCCACGTCCGTATCCGGCGACATAGAGGTCTTCGAATCCGTCGTTGTCGTAGTCCCCAACAGCCACTCCGGTGGAATATCCGTATCCGGTGAGACCTGCTTTTTCCGTCACATCTTCGAAGGCGCCGTCGGGTTTTTGATGGTACAGGCGGTTCCAGTATTTTTGTCCTTCTTTCTTTGGAATCGTCCCGTTAGGAGTTGGGTCGGTGAGCTGCGCACCGTTGGCCAAAAAGATGTCGAGCCGGCCATCGTTGTCGTAGTCGAACAGCGCAACTCCTGAACCCATGGTCTCCGGGAGGTACTTCTTCGCAGTCGGCGAAGCTTGTTGGCGAAAATGAATGCCCAATCGTTCTGTGACATCGATAAAGCGCCCGGCTGCCGGCGGTGCTTGTCCGCGCAATGGGAAGACCCACGTGGGGGCAACCGCAATAACAAGCGCGGCGCAGATTGCACATCCAAACCTGGGGTGAGAATTCTTCATTAAAGGCGAGGCAGGCGCGGCTGAAACGAAGCTGTGCGCAACGCAACCATTGTAAGCCCTGGGATGGTCGGCGAGGCGCCGATTGCTCCGTGAAGAAAACTTGATGTGTTCGATTGACATAGAAACGAACATAATAATATCATTTTCCGTGCTAATAGAAAAGCGCTATCGATGCGTCTGGAGCGTCTCCGGGGCTGCTATCCGAGACGAAGTTCGTGACTCGGGCGTGCCAGGACGTTTGGGCTTAATCCGTACGGCTGGCCTTTGGGCCTCGAAAGCCAGCTTTTTTTGTTGCGGTCAAGGGAAGGAATCCGAGGGGAACATGCAAGTGAGAACATTTCCAGGTTGTGTTGCGCTGCTGGCGGCTGCTTGTTGCGCACTGCTCGGACAAAATGCAGAGGACAACCGGAGCAACTCCGGAATCGAAACCATCTACATCATCCCGAGCAGCCACTGGGATCTGGGCTTCAAGCTGCCTCCGCAAGAGCAACTCGACGACATCAAGCCACACCTTGACGCAGTGATCCGCACAGCGAAGCAGGATCCGCAGTTCCGCTGGGTGATCGAGAGCGGGTGGCAGGTGCAGGCCTGGCTGGACAGGACCAAGGATCCGCAGGCGGTTCAGGACCTGAAGAATCTTGTCCGCAGCGGACAGATTGAATTGTCGGCGGTATGGGGCAGCGAGCACACGGAATTCATGGGAACCGAGCAACTCGATAGGATCGTCGACCCGATGCGAGATATCGAGAAGCGATTGGGCGTTACGACCGACCTGGCGATGATGGACGATGTGCCGGGATTCACGCTGCGACTGCCGCAGGTGCTGGCGCGCAGTGGAGTCCGCTATTTCGTGACCGGCTCGAATCTGGAATTTGGTGGGGGCACGAGCCTGCATCCGGGCAAGATGCCGTTTCACTGGCGTTCTCCAGATGGAAGCTCGGTGCTGACGTGGCAGACAGGCAGCAAAAACGGCGGGTACACCGAGGCTATGGCGGATTATTACCTCGATCCTACTGCCCACTACTACAGCGCTCCGGCTGACGAGCACTTTTATCCGAAGGCCTGGAGCAAGCTGCCTTCGCTCGAGATCATGCAACGCGGTGTAGACAAACTGCTGGCGGAATACCACAAGGCAGGCTACCCGTACGACGCGATGATGGTTCTTTACATGCACGATTTCGTTCCGGCGTCGTATGAGGGAGACGGATTGCTGCCTGCGGTGCGCGCGTGGAACGCGGCCGGCAAACATCCGCGGCTGGTGGTGGCGACCCCGAAGGAGTTCTTCGATTCCATGGAGCGTCGCTACGGAGATCCATTTCCAACTTACGCGGGGGATTTCAGCGGGCTGTGGTCGGAGGTCAAGACGAACTCGCCGGGCATCACAGGCGACGCACGCTGGGTGCAGGATTATCTGCCGCAAGCGGAAGCGCTGTGGTCGCTGCTGACCTTTCGGCCGGGAACAACACCATACCCGGCCAGCACGATAGCCGATGCCGCGACAAAGATGCTTACCTACGACGAGCACTCGGGCGCGGGACAGCCGGGGTGGCCCAAGGTGATGACTCTGGCCCAGGTGAACCAGCAGAACCAGGAATACGCTACCTTCGCCCGAAGCGCGCGCGCCGAAACCCGCAGCATGATGATGTTAGGTGTAGAGCGCTTGTTCGCCTCGAAGAGCGACCCGAGTAAGACCCCGAAATGCGTGGTCTACAATCCGCTGAGCTGGGAGCGCAGCGGTGTAACGCGTGTGCATCCTCCTTCCGCCGATCTCGTCGAGGTCCGCGACGCGGCGACGGGCAAGGTTGTTCCCTCGCAGCTAAATCTGGATGGCAGCATCAGCTTCACGGCCGAGGAGATTGCGCCGGTTGGGTATCGCACATATTTTCTGGAACACTCGACGGCGCTGCCCGCCAAGGAGGAAGAAGTAAGCGGCGACGTGGTGGAGAACCAGTTTTACAAGGTTCGGCCGCGCGCACTTGACGGGGCCATCGACAGCATCTGGGACAAGCCGGCGAGCCGCGAACTCGTGAACCCGCAGTCGCCGCAACGCGCGGGCCAACTGGTGCGGTGGACGTTTGCGAAGTATTTGCCGGATCAGGAATGGAAGCCGAAGATACGTCACTTCCGTGGACCTCTGACAGACGAGCTGGTGATTGTGCGGCCAGGCACATGGTGGCCGGAGACCCGCGTCACGCTCGAATCCGGGGAGCGGACCGTGAAACTCGACGAGGTGTTCGATCGATCGCGCATGCCACCGGTACCGCTGGAAAAAAACAGCGAGTACTATAGCTTTGAATTCCCATTTCTCTTTGACAACCCGGCCAAGATCATGGTGGATGACGGAATCGGCTTCCACGACCTGCCGAAAGATTACCTGCCGGGAGCGAGAACCGACGGAGCCACGCCGATCCACACAGTGGCGCTGATGGACGACGGCGCCGCGCGGTCAAACTCGATCAGTCTGGTGCAGCGCGAAGAGTTCTACGATCAGCCTTTGCTTGGTTACGGCGTTACCGGATTGCTGGATCACTATACGAACGTTGTGCGGGTGACGGCATTGCGCAAGGCCGATCAGGGAGATACGAAAGATGCCGGAGTGGTCACACTGTCCACGGTCGAGCCAGGCTATGGCCCTCGTTACACTTCGTCTTTCGCTATCACCTCGGCGGCGAGCCTTCGATCCGGTGGCGTCGTATCGCGCGGGCTGGGATTACAACGTGCCGCTGATCACGGCGCTGCTGCCCGCCGACCGAGAGCCGGATGAGAACACGGGATCGTTCCTTTCGGTCTCCGCGGCGGACGTGGCAATTCTCGCTTTCAAACCATCGGACGACGGAAACCCTGATCACTTTACACTCCGTCTACAGGAGATTGCGGGAAACGCGACGAAGTGTGCTATTCACTCCTCTCTCAGGATCAGCGCTGTCGCGGAAACTGCCATGACAGAGGACGTTATCCTTCACCCAGGGTTGAACGAAAGCGAAATTAACATTGGCGCACACGAAACACTAACTCTGCAGCTGACGATTCCTCACAGCAAGAATGAAGTGCCGTCGGGGACATCGCCGGAGAGTAGTGCACAATAACGATCTGGGTCAAATAAACGATGAAATGTTTCAGCATCGATCTTGGCGGTACACACGCGACTTGCGGTTTGGTCGAGGACGACAGAATTCTCGCGTCAGAGACCTTGGATATCGAAAACGCGGGGAGTCTTGCGGGGATACTTCCTCGTTTGGCCGAATCGCTCAAGCGATTGGGGGGCGGCAAAATCCCACTAGGCGAGGAAGTGAGCGGCGTTGCCATGGGGCTCCCCGTGATTGTCGATTTTTACCGTGGGAGGGCTCTGGGTAGCAACGGCAAGTATGTCGACGCGGACAAGGTCGATCTGCAGTCATGGAGTCGGGAGTCGCTCGGTTTGCCGGTGTTCGTGGAAAATGACGCACGCATGGCCCTGCTGGGCGAGGCCTATGCCGGCGCGGGACGAGGCTTCGAAGACATCGTGATGATCACGCTGGGAACAGGGATCGGCGGAGTTGCGATGATCGAAGGCAAACTGCTTCGAGGGAAACACGCACAAGCAGGGTGTATCGGCGGGCATCTCCCGGTACGATTTGACGGCCGCCAATGTACGTGTGGGGCAATAGGATGCGCTGAGGCAGAGGCATCGGGATGGGCGCTTCCGTTGCTTGTAAAGGAGTGGACGGGAATCGCAGACAGCCCTCTCCACCATTGCGAAAACATCGGATTTAGGGAATTGTTCGCGGAAGCAGCTCGGGGCGACAGAACTGCGTGCGAAATCCGCGATCGTTGCTTGCGGGTGTGGGCAACCGTTACTGTCGGACTCGTGCATGCCTATGACCCGGAAATCGTGATATTGGGCGGCGGCGTGATGAAGAGTGCAGATGCAATCGTTCCATATATAAGGTCACACGTGCAAAAGCATGCCTGGACACCGTGGGGCAAGGTCGAGGTGCGCGCCGCTGAATTAGGGGACAACGCCGCCTTGTTGGGGGCGATTCCGATGGCGGCGCAGGCCAAATGCTAGCGCTCACGAAAGAGACCCAGTCAATGTCCGATGCTTCGCCGCTTTGACTTGGACTCGTACCAAGAGAAGTGTTCCGCGCGGACAGCGACCCTGACGCAAAATCCTTCATTATCCCGAGAATTGGCCTTTCCGGCCAGCCAAACGTACGGTTTCGTCATCGTCCCTACGCCGCTGAGCGAGAAGGGTTATCGTGTCCGTCGATCCAAAAAACGAAAGTTCGTGATTTCGCTTGACATCAATTAGAAACCAGTAGTAATCTTTATCGCTGTAAACGGAACATAGCGAGTTGTGTTCTCTAAACAGTGGCGGATTGAATTGAACTTTTGCGTGGAGGCAAGAATGTCGAGGCTATTCAGAGTGAATTCAATTGGTATGGGTGGGGCAATTCTTGGCCGCGGTTGGACGAGTTTGATCTTTGTGACTATCCTGGCGATTCTCTTGATGTCGTCAACATGGATGGCCTGCGCGCAGAGCGCCGGCAACTTCGACACCGGTACGATCACCGGCTCGGTCAGCGATCAAACAGGCGCGGCGATTCCACTGGCGTCGGTGACGATCACCAACACCGGGACGGACATCGCGACGACGTCAAAAACCGGAGGCACCGGGCTCTACACAGTTCCCGCGTTGCCGTTCGGCACTTACGTTGTGAGTGCGTCGGCGGATGGTTTCGGAAAGGCTGCGTCGGCGCCGTTTGTGCTGAATGCCGGCGCCACAACGCGAGTTGATCTGAAGCTTTCGCTGGCTGCTGTTTCGGAGAGCGTTCAAGTGACGGGCACGATGGCAACGGTGAACCTGAGCAACGCCACAGCGGGAACGACGCTGAACGCCGAGCAGATTGAGAATCTTCCAACCAATGGACGCGATGTGATGGATTTTCTTGAGATCGCGCCTGGCTCGGTGAATTCGACCGGCTTCTTCCAGGGCAGTATCAACGGCCAGGAGAACTTCATGTCAGGCATTGAAGTAACCCTGGACGGCCAGAATGCGTCGCGTCCCGACATCAGCGGCTTCGACGAGACGGAGGGCCAACGAGGCCAACCGCATGACGCGGTCCAGCGTTGACAGCATCCAGGAGATCGATTTTGCCAACAGCGGTTACAGCGCCGATGTAGGACACTCGCTTGGCCCGCAAATGAATATCATCACCAGGGGCGGGACCAACCAGTACCATGGCGAGTTGTTCGAATTCTTCCGCAACGACGCGCTTGACGCGAAAGACTATTTCTACGATCCGGTCAGTAGCCCGAGTGTTCCTTTGCGGATGAATCAATTCGGAGGCAACCTCGGCGGTCCACTTGCGAAGAGCAAGCTTTTTTTCTTTGTCAACTACGAAGGTCTTCAACAGCACACCACTCCGATTCAGCATCTGAATACGGAGCCCAGCGCCTATGTCCGAAAGCAGTTCGATCCCGCGATTCTGCCGATTATGTCGAAATTGATGCCGCTGTCGAAGGGGTGCCAGGATATTCCCGCTAACCCGGCAACGTGCGGTATTCCGGCGGGCTACACAGACGTGGACATATTTGGCGACCCGTTACCGCAGAATGGTTCCGACCTTGTCTACCAACCCACGGCTCTGCCGCAGACCATAAGCGAAAATAGCGGCTCAGCTCGTGTCGACTACACCCCCACCACCAACGACCGGATCTTCGCCCGCTACAACATCGACAACGGTCTGAGCGAGGACACGTATGGGCCAAACCTGGGTCAGATATCGCCGCAGGCCCTGGTGAATCAATACGGGATGGTTGACGAAACCCATACGTTTAGCGCGACGATGACGAACGAGTTCAGCGCGGCAGTCCAGCAGTTTCACTCCGATACCAATTCGAACACGGGGACGCCGCTGGTAGGATTCGAGCCATTCTTCACCACTTTGGGCTCGCTCCCTGGGCCGAACACCTTCAATCAAATCAACGATGACCTGACCTTCGACATTTTCGATAATGCCACAAAGACCGCGGGAAGCCGGACGTTTAAGTTTGGCGCTCAGATCCAATTCAATCGTCTGGACGAGTGGCTGCGTCCACAGCAAGAATTTCAGTTTGGCAGCTTCGATTCTTTGGAGGCCAACCAGCCATTTGGGGTGTCCAAGATTGGATTCAACAATTTCATTGGCGATCGGAATTCCAATTGGGACCTGTATGGCGAGGTGGACTGGCGGGCAAACAGCAGGCTCACGTTTAATCTGGGACTGCGGCTCGACGTCAACACGGTCTGGAAGGAAAGAAATAATGTGCAGCAAAACTTCGACTTTGCGACGCAAGCGCTGCTCTCACCGAATCAGCCGCTGTACTCACCGACTGCGGATGTAGCGCCTCGCATAGGGGTGAATTACGATCCGTTTGGTCACGGTAAGACCGTGATTCATGCATACTACGGCTTGTTCTATCTGCCGCTCCAATTTGGCGCAAACTTTGCCGCGAATAATCCAGCGTATCAAAGTTACTCGGTTAACATCTTCACTGCGACACAGACTCTTGCATATCCGATGGCCAACCTCGTTCTGCCTCCAGGCACGCAAAACGTCAGCATCATGCCGAAGGATGTGCACGATGCATATTCGGAGAACTGGCTATTTGGGATCCAGCAGGAGGTGATGCGGAATACTGTATTGACCGTCAACTACGTGGGCAATGAGGACCAGCGCATGCAAGCCGGCCAGAATTTTGCCGCAGTCAATCTGAATCCGGCTAACCTTGTGAATCAAGAGTAATCGCCCCTACTCCGGTTTCGCGAACGAAAATCTCGAAGCCTGTGAGCTGAGCAGCGCCTACCACTCATTGCAGGTTGCGTTGCGCCACAATGTGGGCAAGCTCAATTATGAAGCGAACTACACCTGGTCACACACGATCAACGACTTCGTAAATTTCCTCAACACTCCCTCTGATCCCTCTAACCTAAGGAAGGACATGGGGAACGCCGACCAGGACATTCGGCAAAACCTCACCGGCAGCGTGACCTATAACTTACCCGAATTGAAGGGCGCGAACCTGCTGAAGCGCACGGCCCTTGGAGGGTGGCAAACTTCGAGTATCGTCCAGACTCGCTCCGGAGCCGCGCTTAATCCTCAGCTCACCGGAACGTTCTTCGGCCTGCCCACACGGCCCAATCGCGTCCCCGGGGTATCAGTTCGTAATCCGGGCGGCTCGTGGCCCAGTTCCACTAATCCCCACTACAACTACAAGGCATATTCTGTCGAGCCGAACTACAATGGAGTTCCTGGCGACCCGTCGACCTTTGGAAACGCCCCGCGAAACAGCCTTCCAGGTCCGAATTTCTTTCAATGGGATTTTTCGGGGATGAAGAATTTTCCGGTGACGGAGAAGATCAAGGCGCAGTTCCGCGCCGATCTTTTCAACATCCTCAACCACCCGAACTTCGGCAACCCCATCAACATGGGGATTTGTGACACTCTCAACTCGGTACCTACCTCGACCTGCGAGGTGAATGGGCCGGACCATACAATTCTCGACGGTCGGGCAGACCATTGCCAGTCAGGACGGTACCCTTGTGGGTTCGGGTACTAACCGCGATATCCAACTGTCGCTGAAGGTGATTTTCTAAGGCTGAACCAACCCGTTACTACGAACCGGCGGGCGAAGAGTACTCCTTTCGCCCGTCGCATTCTAGAGAAGTGTGATGGTCGCCTGACCACGACTTGTCGCAGCAAGACCTCTCCTTCCGGAGCCGGCGGTGCATATCAGGGCATCCATCCTATTGTTCCTCTCTTTTTTCTTCAGCGGTTTCGTTGGTGCATGTGGTAGCGCTGGCGGGGCGGGAACTCAGACGCCACCTCCACCAACAACCCCAAGCTCGTTCGGCTACTTTCCTTATCAGCAAGGTTGGCTGGGGGCGGATGGCGCATATTCCATTCCCATCGGCACCGGGCGGAGTCTCTGGATCTTTGCGGATACGTTTGTCGGGCCAACGACTGCGACCAGCCGGACGCAAGCCACTGGATTCATACACAACTCGATCGCGATATCGACATGCTCGGGAACCAGTTGCACGTTACAGTACTATTGGCCAGGAATGGGGACGTCGAATCCGGGGCCGGTGTTTACGGCTGCAGGCACCGACTGGTTCTGGCCGATGGACGGATTCACGTACAACGGACCGCTCTACCTTGCCTTGATGCAGATGCATGCTCAGGGAAGCGGAGCTTTTGGATTCGCATATAGCGGAGCGCAACTGGCGAGCATCGGCAACTACACCGCTTCTCCGTCTAAGTGGTCGATCCAGTACCAGCGGTTGAATACGGGAGGCAGTGCGGTGCCGGGTGTTTCGATCGTCGCTAATCAGGGGCTGAACGGGAATCCGAATCCGGCTGATCCCCAGGGTGCGAACTACGCGTACTTCTTTACCGGAGTAGGCAGCACGCCGTATCTCGCGCTGCTGCGCTTACCGTTGACCCAATTGAATAGTCTCTCCCGTCCTGGCAACACGAGTTGGCAGTATCTAAACACAAGCGGCGGCTGGGAGACTTGGGCTGATACGGTCACAACATTGCCGAGCGACAATGCGGCGGTGATCAACCCAGGCGCGACGGAGATGACCGTTCGCTATCACGCTTCGACGAACCAATGGATTGCGGTATACCCGGCCGGCCTCGACAACCAGGCCTTTTACAGCGTTTCCGGCTCGCTTACAGGTGGTTGGGGGAAATCGGAGAGTCTTTCTTCCTATCCCGAGATGCAGCCGAGCAATGCGAACTACACTCCGAACGTGTTCTGATATGCGACGAAAGGGCACGTCGAGTTCGAGACCGCGGGCCAGCTATTCTTCACCTTTGCCTGCAATTCGACAGTGACGACCGACATCACGAACAATATGAATCTTTACCACCCGGTTGTCGTCACGCGAACTCTTCCGAACAAGTAGCTGCGGCGCAGAGCCGCTTGCGGATCATGCCTGCAAGGGCTGGAGTTGGAAAAATGAAGTTTTCGAACTGCTCGACAGCGCTGAGTGGATTTCTCCTGTTGATGATGGCAAGCTACTGCGCATTCGCCCATGCCGCGAAGCCTCTGTGCACGCCGGAGTTTCCGCTGCAGCACGGGGTGACGCAAGGTTGGCTTGGCGCAGACGCGGCCTATTCCATCCCGCTACCCGATGGACGCGATGTGTGGATCTTTGGAGACACTCTGTATGGCGAGCAGCGCGAGGTGCATGACAATACTCCTTCAATGGTTCGTAATAGCATCGGTATCTCTACCTGCCGACAGGGGCGCTGGAAGCTTGACTACGCGATCAGGAAAGACGCCGAGGGCCGCGTCGCCGACTTTTTCAAGGCCCAGCATCCCAACACCTGGTACTGGGCGATGGATGGATTTGTTTCTGGGAACGATGTGTGGGTGACGTTGCTGTGCGTGCGCAATGCTCCAGCGCAGTCGCAAGCGATGACCTTTGAGACCTGTGGCACTGACCTGGCCCGCATTCCCTCTCCGGGCGCTGATCCGCAAGGCTGGAAGATCGACTATTTCCCGCTGGTGCCGGATGGCGTCCATGCGTATCCCTCTGCCGCGGCGGTGGTCGACGGCGGCGATGTGTATATACTCGCGCTGAAGGAGAGCGGCACGCGGCCGCTCCTGGCTTTGCGCATCCCGCTCAAAGGGCTGAGTGATCCGGCCAGGAATTTGCAATATCTGAATGATCATGGCCAGTGGCATAGCGGGTTTGACCCGGCGCACGCACATTATGTGATGCAGAAAGGCTCTCCGGAACTCTCGATTCGATATCACCCGGAGATGAAGCAGTGGATTGCCGTGATGTTCGCGCCGGATGCTTTTTCAAGCAAGATATTGCTGCGCACAGCGCCTTCGCTGACGGGCCCATGGACGCAGGGTGAGGTGATCTACCAGGTTTCTGAAATGCAGCCCCAGGCTCCCGGCTACGACAAGAACACGTTTTGCTACGCAGGGAAAGAACACCCGGAGTTCGAGCAAGGCGATCTGCTGTTCACTTATGTGTGCAACACGTTCGACATTCCAAAGCTGAAGACGAACCTGAACATCTACTTTCCGCGTGTCATCCGCATGGCGATGCCCCGCAGCAAGGGCGACAAGCCATAGAATCGAGTCAAAGCTCTAGATGATCGGCGGTGCGACAGTTTGCGGGATCGCCGAAGATCGTGCGAGCAGGAGAAGAGCGATCGATACCGACCAGATCCGTAACGTTGTTTCAGCGCCCGTGCCGGGGCAGCCAGGTGTCTCGTTCGTCACACTATATTCACCCGCGCTGCGCCGCCGTGCGGACATCACATTGTTCATTCCCCAGGGAAACCGGAACCAGGCGCTGCCGCTACTGATCCTGATGCATGGCGTGTATGGGAGTCACTGGAACTGGTCGGTGCTGGGAAACGTTCCGGGCACTGCGATGGAGATGATCAAGGATGGAACCATCGGCCCGCTCGCGATTGCGATGCCTTCCGACGGCATGTGGGGCGATGGCAGCGGGTACGTAGCGCATCGCGACCTGAACGCTGAGTCGTGGATCATGGACGATGTGCCCGCGTGCGTGCTAGCGCTATGCCCGAAATTGCAAGTGGGGCAGATTTTTCTTGCAGGGCAGTCGATGGGCGGCTTTGGAGCCCTTCGGCTTGGAGCGAAGTATGCGGCGCGCGTGGCCGGCGTTTCCGCTCATTCGGCTGTCACCAGTCTGGCGGACTTGATGCAACATGTGGAGCAACCGTTGAAGGAATATCAGACGATAGGGAAGCGCGATACGGATCTCCTTTACTGGATGCGGCGGCATCGGGCGCTACTTCCGCCGATCCGCATCGACTGCGGAACGGGGGATGCGCTGCTCGACAGCAACCGCGGCATGCACGAGGCGCTACTAAGGGACCGGATCCTTCACTCTTACGAGGAGCATCCCGGTGGCCATGACTGGGAATATTGGCAACAACATGTGCGCGCCACATTGCGATTCGTCTCGAGGTTGGCGCACGATGACGGCTAGACTCTTCATCCGAGCCGCTTGACGCCAGATGCGTCGGCAGAGTATTCGGCGCCCTGATAGTGGATGTTCTCGAGGCGAGCGCCCGGATCGAACTCGCGCAGTCGCGGTGTCGCTTGCAGCCCATCGTAGAGTCCAAAGCTCACGCCGAAGATGGAATCGATCACGAGTTCAGTAAACGTTCCGCCCGCGATACAGCACCAGTCTTCGATGTAGGGAGCATCTTCAGACGCCTTGCAGGCGCCGCCATGCATAGGGGGAACCACGTCCTCCGTGAAATGCGCCTGTCCGATCGGTCCCTGGTTGCCGGCCCTGGCAACTTCGCTTAGCCAGGAGGCGACGGTGGCGGGATTGTCGATCTTCAAGAGCCCTTTGGCGCACATGGCCGGCCATGCGGCGTACGCGCCCAGGCAACTGTGATCTGGCCGCACATTCCAGGTGGCGTCGGGGTCGCCGCTCGCAAGGGCGCGCATCCATTTTTTTGAGGCAAGCTGCGACCAGAAAAAGTGCGCCATCTCCCGTTTCTGTTCGTCGGACAAGTCCTGGCCCATATTGTCGAGGACAGCCAGGAAATCGTAACAGTGACGCACCTCATTGTAAGTGCCGTCGGGTTGACCGCAACGCCACCAGCCCTTGCCCTGCACGTAGAGGAGGTGGTTGATGCGAGCGGCGAGATCCGTCGCGTCGTCGCGCAGTTTTGCCGCGTCCTGCGCTCGTCCGCTGCGCTCGAGCAGTTCGGCAACAAATCGCATGCTGGCGACATTCCCCGCGTTCATGCCGGCGACCTCGTGGAGATAGGTGCTGACGACTTCGAGCAGGTTGGAAATCTCGCCGTAGTCCGCGAGGCCGTTGCCGCCTTTGATCAGCTTCTTCCAGTAAGTGGCGTGGTCGTAAAGGTGATCGAGGACGCTCCGATCGCCGACCTTCTTCTCGAGCCAGGCGAAGTCGCCGGTGACGCGCAGGTAATTCTGCGCGCAGCGAACGATGGCCATGTCGTTGACGCCGTACCAGGGGCCGACTGCTTCACCGGTGATGTAGTCCGTGGCCAGGTGCTGATGCATATCGCGCTGGAACCAAACTTCGACGAGTTGTCGAAGTGGTTGCGGATCGAGCAGGGCAAGGCCGAGGCTGCTGAGCGCGGTGTCCCACGGAAAGCTCAGAGTGGGTAGCACGTGGCCGCTCAAGGTCAGCAGCGTTGGTCCATAGGCTGAGTCGGGAGAGCGCCGGCGTGCGGTGAGCAGATTCTTCAGTCCATTGTTGTAGAGATTCCAGAGCGCTTCGCTCTCGGTTTTGAGCTGCGGCAAGTGCCCGGAGAATGCGCTGTTGCCGGGCGTGAAAGCCGACTGCAGAAGGTGATCAAAGGCGCTTTCGTTTTGCCGATCGAGGTGCGCGAAGTCCGCCTGAAGGCGGTCGTGCATGGCTTCCGCTTCTGCAACCGAGGCTGCGATCGTCGCCACAAAATGTAGTTCACGGCTTTCGCCCGGACGGAGTTGGAGTTCATACCGGAGGACGTTGCCGCCGGATTAGTTGCTGGGCCGGCGGATGAATTCCCTGCACGCAGGCTGCCGGGGAATGTTGAGCGGCAAACGTCAGGCGCCCTTGACCCGGATTCCAGGTCAGCCGATTGTCGCCCTCGCCGGGGAGCTCATTGAACCATGCGCTGCCCTTGTGGATGACGCCGCCGCGCATGTCGAACTCGACGGTGAATCGACGCGTAGAGGAATCCTGGTTACGCAATTCGATGTTTTCGACCACAGCCCGCATGTCAGCAGGCAAGAACATTGTGGTGCGGATGTGCAGGCCGTCGACCCTCTGTTCGCGGACTACGCGATGCGGGAACCACTGATAAGTGATTGCCTTCGCGGGGTCGTCAGAAAGCGCAGCGAATTTGCCATTGACGAACAGCTCACACGTGCGCAGGTACCCAGGGCTCCACGCAACATCGGGAATGCCGCAACATGCGTATGGGGGAAAGGCGATCGCACTGAGGCCGGCGACCGATTTCACAGTCTGGGCGTATCCCCAGTCGTTCATAGCAATCGGAAGGTTGAAGAGATCCATGAACCCATGGGACATGCGAGTGCTGGCCAGGCTGGCGAGGGAGGGAATTGCCGGGAGCGACTTGGAAGCGATCGCGCTAAGTGGGGAAGTTCCGGCAGCGACTGCGGCCGAGGCAGCGGATGTCTTGAGGAAGGTGCGACGGTTCACAGAAGTATCCCTTTCGAAACCAGCTATGTTCTATTTGGCAATAATAGTACATTAACAGAGGATGTTTTAACCGAAATCAATCATAGGTATTCGTGATTGACTCCGCAGCAGTTTGGAGAGGCTTGCAAGAACCTATTCTGAAACCGGCGTTTTGAGGCTGATTCGAAAGAGGGGCTCCGGCAAGGGGGTTTTGTCAAGATGGGTAATCTCCACAGGCGGAAAAGGGGCATTTTGAGGCCTGGAAGGGCAATTTTTTGCGTAAAAACGGGCCAAAAATGGGCAATGCTGTTTACCGATAAATTACCTGCACCGATTATCATGTCGTTCATTATATTCATGTTATGCAGAAATCAGTTACCTTTTAGTACTCCCTTTGGCGGGGGGGGTAGGGGGGGTAGGCGAAGGGGTACGGACCGGTCACTGCCTGACAGATTGAACCTGGGACCTGTCCGAATTGGCTGCTTGATGCTCCCGATGAACAGGCGAGGTGGGCTTGGTCGTATCCCACCCATCGCAAAAAACGCGATGGATGGGGCACCCAGCTTCTTTTTTTGAGGGGCGATGCCGGATGGGTTCATTTCGAAACGTAACTCGTTGCGGCGAGTCGGGCTGCTCCCGATGAACAGGCGAGGTGGGCTTGGTCGTATCCCACCCATCGCAAAAAACGCGATGGATGGGGCACCCAGCTTCTTTTTTTGAGGGGCGATGCCGGATGGGTTCATTTCGAAACGTAACTCGTTGCGGCGAGTCGGGCTGCTCCCGATGAACAGGCGAGGTGGGCTTGGTCGTATCCCACCCATCGCAAAAAACGCGATGGATGGGGCACCCAGCTTCTTTTTTTGAGGGGCGATGCCGGATGGGTTCATTTCGAAACGTAACTCGTTGCGGCGAGTCGAGCTGCTCCCGATGAACAGGCGAGGTGGGCTTGGTCGTATCCCACCCATCGCAAAAAACGCGATGGATGGGGCACCCAGCTTCTTTTTTTGAGGGGCGATGCCGGATGGGTTCATTTCGAAACGTAACTCGTTGCGGCGAGTCGGGCTGCTCTAAAAGAACTCATAATGTTATTCTGCGCCGGCATCTGGTAATCATCTGCAATGGGACGAGCAGGTCAAAGGCCCGCAATGGCAGAGAACTGAGAGGCTTTCTGGATCACGCCGGGCTTTTTGGACGGGTTCTTAGAGATTATTTGTCAGGGAAGGGTCGGTTTTAAAGGAGAGAGGGCGAAAGCCAGGTGATGGGGAAGCTCACCAAGTCGAATCTACCGCGCCGATGCGGAGTCAGACGCGCATCACTTTGATCCCAAGCTTCTGGTATGGGGCGATCATCTCGTCCGTGGCTCCTGAATCCGTAATGAGCATATTCAATTGGCTGGTTTCGCAGATGCGCCAGTTGGCGACGACATTCAGCTTGGTGTGATCGATCACGGCGATGTGACGACGCGCGAGCCGCACCATTGCGGCATTCAGCTCGGCCTCATCGGCGCTAAAGCAGCTCACACCCCATTTGGGTTCGATGCCGTCTGCGCCGAGGAACATGGTGTGTATGAGCATGTTCTCAAGGCTTCGAATGGCGGTGGGGCCGACGAGCGAGAACCAGTCGCCATGCAGATGCCCTCCTGTTACGAAGACGTTCACATCCTTGCGCTTCGACAGTTCCATTGCGATATTGGCGGTGTTGGTAACCACGGTGATTTTGCTGTTGAGCGGCAAGCCGCGGATGACTTCCGCGGTGGTTGTTCCGGGTGTAATGGCGATTGTCTCGCCGGGAGTAATGAGCGCGGCCGCGGCGCGACCGATGCGGCGTTTTTCGTTGGCCTGCCGCTCGACCTGGTCGAGAAAAGAGCGGTCTTTCTTGAAGGGCTCATAAAACAAGGGCTCGATGGAGACTGCCCCGCCGTGCGTGCGCCGCAACAGCCCCTGCTGCTCGAGCTGATCGAGGTCGCGGCGAATGGTAACCACTGAAACCTTGAGTTGCTCCGCCAGATCTTCAACCACCACAGAGCTGGTTTCCTGCAATGAGGTGAGGATGGACTGGATCCTTTGCTGCTGGGTTTCTTTGCTCTGCGCATTATCGGCGCTTTCCTCGGGCATTGCTGTCTTCAATTGCCTGCCTTGCTTCGCCACGGTTCAGTTCCCCCACTGTTTCTGAATTTCTTCGAGAGTCTTGCCCCGTGTTTCGGGGACGATGGACCAAACAAACACAAAGCTGAACGCCGACAGGGCGGCGAAGATTGCGAATGTCCCGGAGACGCCCAATGCCCGAATCAGAGAAAGGAAAGTGAAAGTAACCAACAGCGTTCCGGACCAAAGCGCAGAAGTGGCCACCGAGGCCGCTCGGCCGCGGATCTTGTTTGGGAATATCTCCGAGATTACGACCCACGGGACGGGTCCCATGCCAAATGCGAAAAACGAAGTATAGCTGATGATACTCCCCAAAACCAGCAGAGTCGAAACGTTTGGAACTTGAAAGGCGATGACCAGAATGAGGAGAGAAATGGCCATGCCGCCGGTTGCAGCGAGCAGCATGGGCCGCCTGCCCCAGCGGTCGAGAAAGCGCATGGCGACAAGAGTGCTGATGAGGTTGGCGGTACCAATGGTGACGCTGGCAAGCAAAGCGGTATTGGTGGTTTGGCCGCGAAAATGTTCGCTGATGAGGATGGAGCCGTAGTAGAGGACGGCATTGACGCCGGTGATCTGGCAGAGGATCGCCAGCCCCAACGCGATGACCAGAGGCCTCCGCATGGATGGCGCAAAAACCTCCCGCCAGGAGCCCTGCTCGGAGCCCGCAGCCTGTTCCACAAGATTGAGCTGCGCATCGGCCTCCGCGGGACCGAAGAGGCGGGCCAGTACTTTCCTTCCCTTGTCTCGCTGATGGTGGCTGATGAGCCAGCGAGGACTCTCGGGAACTCCGAGCAAGCCAAAGAAGAGCGCCAGGGCTGGGATGAGGGCGACGCCGAGCATCCAGCGCCAACTACTATTGCCCAATCCGGCAAGGCGCCAATTGACGAGGTATGCAATCAAGATTCCGACCACCAGGGCCATCTGGTTCATGGAAACCAGGGTTCCCCGATTTCGCGCGGGCGCGATCTCGGTGATATAGACAGGCGTCAAGACAGACGAGAGGCCGATCGCCAGGCCTCCCGCGAGCCGGCCGAGCGAGAATACGGTCATGGAATTGGCGAGCGCAGTCACCATTGTGGAGGCGGCGAAGATGGCAGCGGTGAAGAGCAATGATTTGCGTCGGCCGAAGCGATCGCCAATCAGGCTGGCGCCCGCGGCTCCCAGCAGGCATCCCAACAGGAGGGCGCTGGTGGCAACCTCGGTGGCCGCATTACTAAGTGCAAACTGCCTTCGCAGAAAAACCAGGACGCCGCTGATGACCGCGGTATTGAAGCCCAACAGGAAACCGGAAATTGCAACGATCGTGGAGAGAAAAACTATGTAGCCGGTTGATCGGACCTTTTCCTCGGCTCGGTGATCTCCAGAAGATTTCGGCATAGGCTCCCATCTGATAACTTCGAACGATACGGTTATATACGAAAGTCAGGATTTTCGAAAGGAGAGAAAAACGACTTTTGCAAGCTGGGACGAACAACTCGAATGCACCATTGTGCTGAAGATCATGTTGCCCGCGTCCTGGGTCGACCAGGAGGCCATGTGCGATTGCGGCATTTCCGGAGCAACTATCGTGCTATTGTAGCATTAAAATGCAAATATATGATTGTTTATCTTGAAAACGAAACTTTCATATGTTAATATTACATTCTGCTATGGAAACTGCTGCCGGATCTGGATTGAACGACTGCCTGACCACACCTGTTTTTCTGGATTGGTGTCGCGGCAAGATGAGTGGTGAGCCCGTCCAGGAAAGCTTCAAGACCCTTCGAGATTTGAAGGGAGTTTTTCGCGATTCTTCCGCGCTCGGCGACCTTGGTCCCAGTCGCGAGGTCTACCGTGTTCGTTGGTGGTCACCCGCGAACTCTGGCACCGAAGGCGGCCTCTTCTGGGGTCTTACAATGCTGCAACCAGGCAAAGTAGGCGACGAGTACTTTATGACGCATGGCCACTTCCATGCGAATCGCTCGCGTGCCGAGTTCTACGGCACAGTTTCCGGCGAAGGAATGCTCATCCAGATGAATACGGAGCGAAGAACCTGGGGCGAAATCATGACGCCGGGAAGTCTACATTATGTTCGAGGAGAGAATGCGCACCGCATTTCGAATACCGGTAGCGTACCTTTGATTGTCTGGGCGTGCTGGCCCACCGATGCTGGATATGACTATGAACCGATCGCGGACGAGGGTTTTAGCGCACGTCTGGTAGAGCGCGATGGAAAGCCGGTTTTCATTGCTGCCGAGTGACAGGTTGGCTTCGAAAAGAATCAACTCCGGACTGGACATTCGCCTGCGCGCCGATAGCCTGGCCTTCGATTATGGAGAAGGCATCTTCGGCCCGCCATCGGAGATGCGCAGACTCGACGAAATTCGCCGAAGTCTGCGCGATCCGAATTGCGTGGGTCCGGATCCTGTGTATGGAATCGCAATGGATGTGGGCAAGGTGGGAGACGCCGCAGAACTTCACAAGCGCTTCCTGCTATTTGGGGCTGTCGCGTACGCCAGTGGGCGGTTGGGTGAGGAGCCTGTGCGCAGCCAGGGGCATGTTCATGGCGTGGCCCCGCACAGCGGCTTGTCGACACCAGAGCTATTTGAGATCTGGGAAGGCCGCGCGATTATCTACGCGCAGGAGTCAGTTGGTGATGATCCGGGCCGCTGTATAGCTGTCGAAGCCGGCCCGGGGGATCAGGTGGTGGTTCCTCCAAACTGGGCTCACTTCGTAGCAAATGCAAGCGCAACGGAGCGCATGGTTTTTGGCGCCCTCTGCGAACGCCAATACTCGTTCGTGTATGAAGGCGTGCGCGCTCACGGCGGCCTGGCATGGTTCCCACTTTTGAGCGATTCGCATATCGAGTGGAAGGCTAATCCGCGGTATCTCTCTTCAGATCTACAGGTACACGGGCCGCGTCCGTATCCGGAGTTGGGTCTGGATCACGCGACACCCATTTATAGGCAATTTCAAACCGATCCGGAGCGTGTGCAGTGGGTTTCTGAACCTGCTCAGGCGGCTGCGGTCTGGCCGACTTTCGAACCATAAGGACGCTGGAGAATGGCACAATGAAGCCGATCGATCGACGCACGTTCCTTGCCGGCGGAGCGGCGGCCGCACTTATTCGAGGTGTGGACATGCCCGCGGCTCAAGCCGGTGAAAAGCCGGAGCAGGAGCCTGGCCGAAGAAACAAATTGCAGGATGCGTTCAACTCCGAAGTCGACTTTCGCTTTGCGCCCGAGGATTTTCAGTCGACGATCTGCTTTCCCGACGATCCAATCAAGACCGTGGTGGGCAAGCACGGCGATCTTCGCTATGACTTTCCCGCGGATCGGTTTGCCGCCATCAATCAATTCGGCACCATCGTGGAGTTCACGCTATTGGGCATGGCTCGCGACATGTGGGTCGAGCAAAAAATGGAAGCGCCGGGGATCCCGATCCTGCACACTGTGATCGAGAGGCCCACGGCCAGAGTGGAACTGATCGCGTTCGCCAGCCGCCGGCCGAATGAGGGCCGCGTAGACAACGTCCTGATGGAGATTCGCGCGCGCGGCGAGGATGTGGCTACGAATCCACTGGTGCGGATTCGCAGTTGCATGAAATACGACCTGAAGCCGAAGAACAGCATTGTGACGGAATTGGTGCGGGGAACGGCGGCGGAGCCCTGGATGTATTGCATCCCCCAGGACAATCAGGCGCACGACATCGGTTGGATGTTGGAGGAGGGCGGATACCGGCTCAGCCTGGAGCACGGAACGGCCACACGCAATCGTCCGCTTCGCTACTTTTTCAGGATCGCTCAGGCGGGCAGCGCAAATTCCGTGGACACATCGGCCGATCCAGATTCGCTCCTGTCCGAAGTGCGCGCCTGGTGGCGAGAGTGGCATCCTTTTGCAGGCAAGGTTCAATGGTCTGCGCCGGCCGCAGAGGGCGATTTCCTCACCGCCTGTGCGCGGAATATCCAGCAGGCGCGCGAGATGAAGGACGGAAAGCTCGTCTTTGAGGTGGGCCCAACGGTTTATCGCGGACTTTGGATTGTCGACGGCAATTTCCTTCTCGAAGCCGCTCGCTATCTCGGCTATGACGAGGAGGCGGATCAGGGGCTGCTTTCCGAGTGGAAGCGGCAGGTAGCCTCGGGCCAGATCATCGCGTCGGGCGGGAAAGAGCATTGGAAGGACACGGCGATTGCCATGTTCACATTGGTACGCGCATGCGAGCTAAAGCAGAACTGGGATCTGATGCGGCGACTCGCGCCCAACGTTGGTCATGCGATCGAATTCCTGATCGGTCTCCGCGACGAAGCACGCAAAGGCGACTCGCCCAACGGGCGCTATGGACTGATTGCTCCGGGCTTTCCCGACGGAGGCATCGCTGGCGTGAGCAACGACTTTACCAATACGGTGTGGACTCTGGCCGGCTTGCGCGCCATTGCGAAGGCCAACGAGAAGCTGCATCTGCCCGATCTGGATCGCGCCGCAACTTTCTACAAAGAACTGCGCTCGGCCTTCGACACAGCGGCGCGAGCGGAGATGGTGAAAGATCCCCGCGGGTTCTCTTATCTGCCGATGCTCATGCGCGACGATCCGCAAATGCGCCAGGATGCCTGGGATCGGCCACGGCCGCAGAGCGCGCAATGGGCCCTTTCGCACGCAATTTTTCCGGGCGAAGTCTTCACCAAAGACGATCCCGTTGTGCGTGGCCACATCGCGCTGATGCAGGCGTGCACGCAGGAAGACATCCCAGCCGAGACGGGATGGCTGCGCCATGAAGCGGTATGGAATTACAACGCCGCCTTTGTTGCCGAGGTGTATCTATGGGCGGGCTTGCGCGACTGGGCGCACCGCGCCTTCACGGGATTTCTGAATCATGCGTCGCCGCTTCATGCCTGGCGGGAAGAGCAGCCGTTGCAGAATGCGTTACTCGGCGATAACTGGGGCGACATGCCCCACAACTGGGCCAGCGCCGAATGCATCCGCTATTTGCGGCATATGCTGGTGATCGAGGATGATCGGAAGATTCGTCTCTTGGCGGGGCTCATGCCGTCGGACCTGAAAGAGCGTGCGCCGTTTGGCCTTCGGGGCTCGCCCACGCGCTTTGGCCGTGTTTCACTGAACGCGGAACCATGGGGAGCACGCGGCTGGAAGATGCACTTTTCGCGAGAAAGCAGCGCGGAGTCACCGCAGGCCGTCGAAGTCCCTGAAAAACTCGATGCCGGCGCAGTTCTGACGCGTGTCGATGGGGCGGCGAAGACCGGCGGCGCGGCAGGCATCGTCAACATTGATCCGACTGTCACTGCCTGGACGGCTTTCTGGGGATCGTAAATTAACTTACAAGCGTACGCTTGCCTGGACTGTTCCATATTCCCGGCCACCAGTCGATCGAGTGGGCCGGACTGTATAAGGGCCGACGGCTGCCGGCACGATGAATGTCTCCGCGTAGTGAACAAAGAACGGATCAAACCTACCGGTAGGACTTTCGACCACAACCTCATCGCCTTCCACCAGGTTCAGCACGTGGACTGTACCCCTGGTATCGTGCGGGACAGTTCCAGTGAACCAATGCCTGCGAGTTTCGATGAACTCGAACTCGTGAAGCCCGGTTCTCTCTTCGCGCCAACCGTCGCCTGTAGCGACGGGCTCCACGCGATTGATGAGGGAGCGCCGCACCCATTCCGTGGTTCGGTTCCACTGGATGTTGGCAGCGCCGTGATCAAGATGGATGGGCCGCGGCCGGCCATCCAATCCCAACCTGCCCCAGTCCCACAACTTGAATGTAAAGATGTACGGCGTGGCGCTGATCTCGAGGACCATACTGCCTTTTCCCGAACAATGAACGGTGCCGGCAGGGATCAAGAAATGATCATGTTTGCGTGCCGGAAAACGATTGACATATTCCTCTGCTGGAAACTGGAAATCCTCGTTCTGCGCGCGGTGCAGATCGCGCAGCATGGCGGCGGGGTCGATACTCTCTTTCAGACCAAGATAGACGCAGGCATTTTCTTCAGCGTCGAGCATGTAATAGCTCTCGTCCTGTGTGTAGTCCATTCCGAAATGCTCGCGAATATAGGAGGTGAGCGGATGAACCTGGAGCGAAAGATTGCCGCCGCCCACGGTGTCGAGGAAGTCAAAGCGAATGGGAAACTCCGCTCCAAATCGCGCAACCACGGATTCGCCCAGCAATTCACTGGGATGGGCGAGCACGAGATCGATCGCCGGAATCTCTACGCGCGCCTCGCCAAAGCCCAGTAGCAGACTGTTTTCTTCGGGCACGCAGTCGAAGCACCAGGCGTGGTTGGGAGCATCGTCCACGGGCACTCCGAGGACGCGCTCCATCCAGTGGCCTCCCCACGGGCCGGGATCGAAGAAGGGAACAACGCGAAATGGTCGTTCGGTCGCCTTCTTCAAGCTCTGGCGGAACACATTTCCTTCAATTGCTTTCGGTTTCCCCTGTATGTTTGTTTCCAAAAGAAGATCAATGCGATTGAACAGGCGAACCTTAAGCCGATCGGCCGCGCGCCAGTCGACGAAGAAAGCTCGCTTATATTTCAGCTGCGGGGGGTCGCTCAGATTATTCGCACCGAGATTGCCAACCTCATTCCGGCGCTGGCGCATCTGGATCTCCCAACGAGCAAGGTCCGCATACACGAGCAGTGAGGGGCTGGGACAGACCAGAGATGCTCCGGTGCCGATCACGACCACCACTTCATCGCTTGTTGCTGCGCAACTCTGTCGCGCATCTGCCAACTTTTGCGGATCCAAGAAATCGGCGATCTCGATGGAGTTCATCTGTCCAAACACGGGGTCGTCGCCGAGTGCCGGTTCCACCATTTCGTTAATCTCGGTTGGGGTCCGCAGCGCGTTCTCAGTGCAGACGAATCTGGCGCCCGGGAAGAACTGCCGCAAGGCATTTTGGATCTCGTCGAGATTCACTGCGGGATAAGACTCGACCGCAATGACTTTGCCGGAACCAACTCGACGGCTTAAGTACTCGCCAATCGCAGTCCAACCGGCCAGGCATTCATCGGCACTACCGGATGCGATGCATGGAAATCTATCGTACACGGACATCCTCCCGTCCGAACGATGATATCACGAATGTTTCTTTTAAGCGTAAAAGAACAAATGAATGTTCGAAATTTAGTGTATCGACAATGGAAGGGGTTATAATTTGACAAATCAGGCATTCTCCGAATCTCCACCGAGACCGATGATGCGAGGGGGATGCCGGGGAGATGAATGTGGTTCAATCCCGCGGAGCGAAACCTTCCAGGAGAAGGAAATTGGCCTACCATCTGCATCCAGTAAACGAGCTAGTCGCCCGGCATGCCGGCATCCTCCGCCACCACGGGCATGCGCAAAAACTCATAGCGCGTAGCGGCGATCATCTACCCGCGGGTGAGGGAATTGAAGGAACCAAATTCAAGCGGCGCCGCCTCGGCCTTATCTTGACGGTGTTGGCTGTAGCCCTGCCGAGTGTTGGCCACGGTCAGGAGAGCCCGGCGAACTGGGCAGCTTCCGCAAGTGATCGCTATCTCGTATTCCCCGATCAATCCTACGGTAATTTTTCAGGCGTCGCGGTCAAGCTTGACGTCTGGCAAGCACAAACAAAAGACCCGGTACCTACAGTCATCTACTATCACGGAGGCGGATGGTTCTTCGGAGATAGAACCGGCGCTCTTCCCTATTTGATGCCATGGCTTGCTCGCGGCTGGAACGTCATTAACGTCGATTATCGAATGTCCGGGACCGCGCTTGCTCCAGCGGCCGTCGAAGACGCACGGTGTGCGCTTCGCTGGGTCTATCGCAATGCCGAACATTTTCATCTCGACACCGGTCGCATCATCGTAACCGGGCATTCATCCGGCGGCCACCTTGCCCTTATGGCTGGGATGCTGCGAGATTCCGATGGCCTTGATAACAACTGCCCCGCCGATACCGCGATGGGCGATCAACCACTCAAAGTTGCTGCCGTGGTGGACTGGTATGGACCGACAGATATCTCCGACCTGATCGCGGGACCGAATCGCAAGACATACGCTGTTGCTTGGCTGGGCAGTCTGCCGGACCGGGACCACGAGGCGAGACGCGTGTCCCCGTTGGCTTATGCGCGCGCCGGACTGCCACCCATCCTGATCATTCACGGTGATAGCGACCCGGTTGTGCCGTATTCACAGTCGCAACGGCTGCATGAGGAACTTGACGGCGTCCACGTGCCCAATGAGCTGTATACCGTACCACATGGCACTCACGGCATGTTCGGAGCGGAAGCCGATGTCGAGGCGTATCGGCATGTATGGGAATTTCTGGAACGATTCGTGCCTTCAATGCCCAAACAAACGAAATGAACGACCTTCAGCGCTCCTTGCACATGATCGAAAATCGCTCGCAATGCAAAGCGGCCTATCTCTCTGTGAGAGTCTCGATGCGCTGTCGATACGGGCGCCAATATTCTTGAATTTCTTCAAGCGTCCTGCACGCGGTTTCAGGAACCAGAAAGTAAATGAAGATCCAAGAAAGAGCCGACATCCCGGCGAAAATCCAGTACGTACCTGCTACGCCGACGGCGTGAACAATGCTTAGGAACGTGAGTGTGACCAGGAACGTAGAGATCCAAACCACCATGGTGCTGATCGCTGTAGCGCGCGCCCTCAAGGCATTTGGGAATAATTCCGACATGTAAACCCAGATCACCGCAGCCCAACTGAAGGCAAAGCAGAAGACGTAGGCAAGTATGCATGCAACGGTGAGTGGATAGGCTTGGTCCTGGCGAGTGAATGCGAACCCAAGCACGGTGAGTGCGACGACCATTCCCGCGGAGCCCGCCAGCAGCAATGCCCGCCGTCCCACCTTGTCGATGATTGCCATGGCCAGAATGGTGCCCGCGAAATTGACCGTGCCCACCAGTAAATTGGCTGCAATTGCGGACGAAGCCGACCGGCTGGCGTGTTCCTGCAGCAGGAGCGCTCCATAGTAGATGATTGTGTTGATGCCGGTGGCCTGGCAGAGAAAGGCCAGCACGATGGCCAGCCACATGGGACGACGCACGCGGTGCGGAAGAGGGCGGATATCGCGGTATCCGATTCCTCGCCAAGATTGCGGTGAATCTCAACCATCTCGAGATGCGCCTCATCCGGAGTGGTGACCTTGGCCAGAATGCGGAGCGCCTCAGCGTCGCACCCTTTTGAAGCAAGCCAGCGTGGGCTCTCCGGAATGCCGAGCAGTCCCGCCCAATAGGCCAGGGAGGGAAGAGCCGCTACCCCAAACATCCATCGCCAACTGTCAGGCCCCAGCGTAGCCATTAGACCTTGTCGACATTCTCGGGAGTAACGAGCTCATGATTTGTGAAAACGGCCGGCGGAACATGGCGGCCAATCAGAATGTCCAATGCAAGACTGATGACGCGGTTACCGTAGTTCTCAGGGAAACAGGCTACTGAGCAGGCCAGACGAGTCTTCCGGCGCCGCATTTCTTCCCGCGCTTCCAGCACAACGCCTTGCCCTGCGACCGCGCAATTGTCCTCGCCGCCGAACTCCCGGAATGCTTGAAGTGCGCCCATGGCCGAGGGATCGTTTACCGCTCCCACCAGCACCCGGCGTGCGGCGCGAAGTCTGATATGTTTTCTGAAAATCTCAAGAGTCTGATCAGAATGGCCCTTCGTGTCGTAGTGAAACGAAGGCACGTGCCGGCACTCCGGTAACAACTCCAGAATGCCGTCGTACGTTCCTGTCAGGCGGGCATCTAAAGAAGGCCCGGACGCGTTCGATCCGGCGAGTACGATCTGATCGACTTGCTTGCGCCAGTTCTTAGTTGCCCATTGGCCCAGGTAACGGCCGGCAATTCTTCCGGCTTTGTAATTATCGGCACCAAAGTAGGTAGCGCCGGGGTGCGGAATATCGATGGCTATCTACGGGATGCCGGCGGCCGAGAACTTTGCGGCAAGTTGTGATGCCGCCTTCATCGCGATTTGCGATTCGATGACAAGGTCGACGCCCTCGGAGATGAACCGGTCGGCGTTGCGCAGAGCCGTCGTCGGGCTATAGCTGTTGTTCAACACCACGAGTTCTACACCGGTTGCGTACGCTGCTTCAACCAGGCCATCGGTTACCACGGAAGTGAACGGTACAACGGAGCTCTGCGATGCATAGCCGATGCGGTAGCGCTTTGCCAGGATCGGTTGAAGCCGCGAACGATAGCCTCGGGATCCCACGCGATCTACGAATCCCATTTCGACAAGCGTCCCGAGAATGCGAAAGACAGTCACCTTGTTCAGATGCGACCGCGCGGTGATGGCTTTAAGTTTCAGCACATCGGAGGCAGATGTGAATGTGCCCAGAATCTCGCACGCGCATGCTACGACCTCGACCCTGTAGGAGGGCCGACTATCGTTGCTCCGTCTGACTACCATAATCTTTTATTTCACTGTTCGAAACAAACTACACCCATGGAAAACGAAGTGCCAAGACACCATTGTGAAGGCTTTTTACGATTTTCGACGTGGCCAGGGTCCGTGGCAACAAGCGTTTTCGATAGACGAAATATCGGCTACCGATTCGATTATGCGACCGATCTGGTCAGCCCGTACGTTGAACAGCTGTTATCCAGGCGTCGATGGCAGGCCTCGGCCCCTGAGGTCCGGTCTCCCGCGCCAACAGCTTTAGAAGCTCACATGTACCAGCTTCGATCTTTGCTTCCTTTGAGCTCCGATTACATCCTCTTTCTTTGAGGGTCGGCCACCGCGTCAAGGTGCACGCGTCCTCCGATCCTCAGCCAGGGCACATTAAATTGTGTGAATCCGTCTTGATGGGTTGGCTTGAGAACCTCGCAGCAGCCGCGCTCCGGGGTTTCATATCGAACCACCGAGTAAGAGCCTTTGATGCGTACCTGTACCGGCATGGGATCCGCAGAGTAATTCACCAACTCCACGGTAGCAGCAGAGGCGCCGGGGAACTGGTAAGGGATCGCGATGACGGTGGACGCATTCCAGAGAGAGATGGGCAATTTCTCTTTGCCCAGGAGCCGGCGAACATCCTTGGAAAACGTTCCGAGATCGGCAATGCCTTCGGTGAGTTCGATCATTTTGCCCTTGCCCATCGTATAGATCGCCGAATCACCGCTGACTTGGCGGGCGCCACTCGATTGCCAAGGGAAAGAGCCACGCAAGCTCACCAGAATCGCCACTCCACCGCCATCCACAAACCCTGCCACCTGTCGGATTGCAGCTTCATCCGGCTGGGCGAATACGACAATGAGGTCCAGACCTTGGAGGCCCTGGGGCGTCAGGTGGCTCGGCGGGAGCAAGCGGAAGGGAATGTTGTGCCGCGCCATCAGGTTCGTGGTTTCATAAGACGTGTCATAGTTGTCAGTCACCACGCCCACATTGGCTTGATAAGCGACCGGCCGCTCATCCTCTCTGCGGTAAAACTCCACGTACTTCGCTACGCGTTCCCAGACGGCCCACCCTTCGCCGCTTCCGCTCACCAGAGCTTTTTCGAGGTTCGGATGCAGATTCAGAATCAAGTCGGAATGAAGAGCGCCAGCTTCGGCCACGGCGAGTAAATAGTTTTCTGTGCTGGGGCCTTGCTGTTGCTGCAACACATCGGAAAGCTCCCACTGAAAATCGATCAAGGGAGTTTGGATGGGACGAAACGCACGGTCAAACCCCACCAGGGCTAGGTTGGAATCAATCCACGGCTGCTCCGTGGCACTGGATACCTGCAAGATGCCGTGCTGGGTAATTACTGTGCTTCCCATCATCGCCGGCTGCTTGGCGCTGGGATCGGGAATCAGAACGGTGAGGTTGGGGTAGGCCAGCCGAAGGTCCCTGACGGTTCTCTCGGCCTTTTCTTGCTCCGAATCTACCGCTTCCAGAATGATTCCTGAAATTCCCATTGAGCGGCTGCTTTTCGCTGCCGCCGATGCCTGCCCGAGCGTCACCGCGGTGTAAACGCGATAGCCCTGCTTTCGGGCGCTTTCCACCAAGGCCGGGGCAGCACCCCAGGGAATTGCCAGGCCATGCGCCAGCAGAGTTTTTGCAGGCAGTGCCGGCTCAGTCCAGCGAAGCCACACTCTGCCCCAGGCGGTCTGGGGAATTACCGATGGCTCCGGCCGTATTAGATCGTCCTGGCCCTTTGAGGCGACGGAACTGAGCAACAATCCCGCCGTTCTCCAACTCGCGCTTTTAACGAATCGACGTCGATCCATGATTTCACTCCAGGCTACTCTAGTCCAGTTTTCGCGCCACGGCTTTTTGAGGGCTCATGCGCGCTACGCTTGTCATCAGAATTTCCGGGCCACTGGTCTCAGTCTGCGGCAGCCCATCCGGTGAAATCCAGACGGCAGCGACATTCTGTAATCTTTTCACCAGATCCCGGCCTTTCTCGGGGCCCATGAGCAGCAAAGCGGTGGAGAGAGCGTCGGAAGCCGTTGCGGATTCTGTCACGACGCTCACGGCGGTGGCCGATTTCAGCGGCTCGCCCGCGACGGTGTCGATAATGTGTCCAAATGACGGCATCCCCAGCAAGCTGGGTGGCGTCTGCTGCGATGTTGAAACGCTGTTTTCATTCAACAGGACGTGGGGATCAACCTGCGTGGAGGGGTCGCACAGGTGCACCAGCCAACCGGATTGGCCAGGGGGGCAGCCCATTGCGTAAAACGTACTCCCTCCCGAATTCATCAGTGCACATTCGATGCCACAGGACCGCAACACGGCAGCAGCCCGATCTATGGCGTACCCTTTGCCAATCGCCCCCAGATCCACCGCCAGCCGCGAAGAGTGGAATCGAATTCGACTGGGAGGAATCAATTCCACCTGGCGATAATCCACACTGCGTCGAAGTCTTTTTTCTTCGGTCGGACTGGGAGCCTGCTCGCCGCGACCCACGGCTTTCCACCGCTCAGCCAGCGGACCGGCCGTGACGTCGAATTCACCTTCGGAGAGCTCGGAATAGTGCAGCGATTCCTGAATTACCTGATACAAATCCTGGGTAACGGTTTGCGCCTCGAGGTGCGCTGTGCGGTTCAAGCGGCTGAGTTCGCTCGCGGGTTTGTAGATGCTCATCACCTGTTCCAAACGATCAATCTCCTGAAAGGCATGAACTATAGCGTGGGACGCTTGTGTGGGATTGGTTCCGTAAGCGACGATTTCAAAGACCGCGCCCATGGCGTAGTGCTTTCTGAAGACAGGGGGAAGGGACCGGTCCAAAGAAAGGTCCGGCAAAAGAACGGACGCAGTCGGGAGAGAGTCTTGAGGCGGCCCACCTGGGACGCGGCTACTCCAGCGCATAGACCATACCATTCTGGCTTGCCACGTAGATGCGGCCACCCGCCAGGACCGGAGCGGACTGAAGCCCACCGCCCAACCCTGCCTTCCAAAGGACGTTGCCTGAAGCGATATCGAGGCACATGACGGGGCCCTCAGCGTTAACGGCAACAACCGGCCTGCATATCACGGGGGGCGATGTGATTGAACTGCCGGTGAAGAACTTCCAATTCAGTTTGCCGGTCAGAATGTCCAACGCATAAAGATTTCGGTCTTTGCTGCCAAAGACGACCACCTCTTCTGAAGCGGCGGGAGATGAGGATATTCCGAGTTTCGTCTCGAATTTCCAACGCACGGCTCCAGTGCCCGCATCGAGCGCGTAGAAGAAGAAGTCCTGCGACCCCACCAGGACCATGTCGTCCACCACGGCTGGTGTGGAATCGATGCCATCCCCGGTTGGCGTGCTCCAATGGATTTTTCCGGACGAGACATCCAGAGCATAGACATTCCCGTCACCACAACCGACATAGACATGCTTCTCGGCAGCGTAGGCAGATGCACAGATCCGCCCTCCGAGGGCCTGTGTCCAACGGGGCTTTCCGGTCTTGTGCTCCACCGCATAGAAGCGGCCGTCGGTGTTACCGAAGAAAACCGTATCATCGCGGATCACGGGTGAACCCCACACTTCCCCCCGCGTGGCGGTCTCCCAAATCGTTCTGCCCGTATCCCGGTCCAGGCTGTGTACCTTCCCTCCGTCGCAGCCAAAAAGCAAAGTGTTTCCTGAAATCGAGGGGGTGGAGTGAATCCAGTCGGGGAACTGGCGGGTCCACCTGGGGCGCCCGCTATCGGCATCAAGGGCATAGACCGCGCCATGAATCTCTATCACGTACAAAAGATCGTCTCGCTGGACGGGCGCCGAACGGATAGCCCTGCCGGCGCGAAACTGCCATCGCATGCCCTTGGGCACTTGCCATGACGCCTCGCGTTGTCCTCCCGTGCGGGAGTTTTCACTTAATAAGGTTACCCAATCGCGATCTGTGCTTGCAGGACTGCCCGTCATTTTGTTCACGTGAGTCGGAGTTGACGATGATCGATCAGTTTGAGGTCGGAGACGCCCAACCCCAGTTTGCCGGCGGCGGCGATGTGTCCCGGCTGGCGAAAATACAAGTTCTTTTGGGGATTCCGGTGGAACTCTTCGTCGTTCGTGGTTAAGGTACTCGGATCGTTATCCCAGACCGAAATTGCCCCTTCCTCCCGTCTCTTTTTTTCGATGGCCTCCAACTCGACGGTATCCACCCCCACCGGGTCGGTGCCAATGAAAAGAGTTTTCGCTTCAAAGACGAATTCCCAATTCGAGGTTATGGGGCCCCCGTGCCAAACTTCGCGCATTCCATCCATGATGTGCAATACCGTCCTGGAGCGCAAAGGCTCGGTGGAGCAAAGATAGCCGATAAGAGGATCGGTATATGTGTAAGGTTGCTGGTGGGTGCGCGCCACATTGTTGAAGCACCCGTAGCCGATGTTCTTCAGGCAACCCGTCACTCCGGAGGCCGAGTGATCCTTCATCGTCGGAATATTGATAATCTTGGTTAATTCCTGGGTTACGACTTTTGCGAGATAGCACCGCGTCTCCGACTCTCCGAAGAAATCCGCATCGCAATATACATCAAAATCGTAGCGCGCGGCATCGAAGGCGCCGTATTCAATGCCCACCACTCGAGTTCCTGCCGGAACCAGAGCCTGGTATGAGCCCAGTTCGATCTCGAAGGAATAGCGGTCGAACACTACGATGTTTTCGGCGGGAACGCCAATCGAACGCAGCGCCGCGACGATCTCGCGCACAATCTCGGGAGAGGAATAGCAGACAGGAGCCCCCGAGGAGTTGATCTTGATTCCCACCACGTCGTGGGGTTCAATGAACCTTTGCCACGCCGCCGCCGGTGAACTTTCTCCGGTGAGCTCCTTCATCCCCTCGTTCAGCATGCGGCCAACGATCGGCTGGGAAACACGGTTGCCCGAAATGGAATCCCCGTGGAAGACTTCTACCACACGCCCAGGGAACAAGCCCGGGATTCCCAGAGGCGACGGCTTAGTGGGAGGAATCCCATGCACTTCGATCGGAGGCGGCGCCGGCCGGCTCGGACTTGCCTGCCCTCTGCCGACACCCGAGTTAAACAATAGCGCCGCGGTTCCCCACCCCGCGGTCTTGACGAAATCCCGTCGATCTATCATCAAGCTCACAATGTAACACCCCTGTGCATCTTGGTGGTTCGTACCCTGAAACAGGCAAATACCCGGGACTTTCCAAACAGGTCTACCCTATCCCTGTAAACCTCGCGCCGCATCCGGCAGGACTTCGCGACCATGCCGCGGAACAATCATACCCTCATCCGGTTGGAACTTCCACACTTCCGCTTCGATAGTTATCTGGCTCACAATGTCCCCGCGGCCGTAACCCCCGCAAGCCAAGGCGGCGGGACTATGCGTTCACCGCCGCGCCGGGAGTGATAGTATGGCACGAACTTCCATGAAGACGATTTGCAGCCGCATCGGGTCTCCGGTCTATTCCACTGACCAGGTTCCATTCACATCTGTTGGCCATTACCGCTTTGCCGGGGTTAACATTTCAGTGGATTGCGATGGTGTGACGGTGAGGGCGGGAAGCAGTGAGACAATTCGGAAGAATCCAGGCGCGGCCAATACGCTCGAGGAGGGTGGCAGGAGGAATGACAGATGTCTACTAGCACGAATCGACGCACGTTTTCACGCCGGCGCTTTCTCCACTGGTCGCAATCGGCGCTGGCGGCGGTTGGGCTGTCGCCTGCGCTTGCAATCTCCTCCGAACCGGCACGTAAGGCACCTGCTGCCGGGGCGAACGATGACTATTACGAGAAACTTGGCGTCGAGAAGATCATCAACGCGGCGGGAACCTACACTTATCTGACCGCGGCGGTCATGCCTGCGCAAGTGCAGCGGGCCGTTGCTCTGGCTGCGCTGCACCCTGTGGTGCTCAAAGATCTTCAGCGCGCTTCCGGCGAATACATCGCCAGGCGGCTTCGCTGCGAGGGCGCCCTGGTCACTTCGGGCGCGTCGGCGGCTCTCACGCTGGCAACCGCGGCTTGCATCGCTTCGGCCAATGGAGCGAAGGCCAGCCAGATTCCTGAAGAAGTCAGCTCAATGAAGAATGAAGTAATTGTTCAGAAGGCGCATCGCTACGAGTACGACCACGCCATGCTGCTCTGCGGGGTGCGCATCGTCGAGGTTGTCTCGGTCGACGATTACAAGCGCGCTTTCACGACGAAGACGGTGATGACCAATTTCTTCAATGCGGCCGAGGCGGGCGAAATCGAACGTGAAACATGGCTCGAGGTTGCGCATGGCCACAACGTGCCCTGCCACATTGACGCCGCCGCAGACATGCCGCCCATCGAAAACCTGTGGAAGTATACCGGCATGGGTTTCGACCTTGTCTCCTTTTCCGGAGGCAAGGGAATTCGCGGACCGCAGAACGCCGGCCTCCTGCTGGGAAAGAAACATCTTACAGAACTGGCCGCGGAAAACGACAACCCCAACTCAGACGCCGTGGGCCGCGGAATGAAGGTCGCCAAGGAGCAGATCGTGGGCATGGTCGCGGCTGTCGATTGGCTTCTGGAACAAAACGACGAAGCCGACCAGCGTGAGTATATGCGCCGGGCAAAGATCATCATTCAAATGGTCAAAGATGTTCCCACCATGAAGGCTGAAATTTTTGTTCCCGAGATTGCAAACCACGTACCGCATCTTATCCTTGCCTACGATCCGTCGGTTGTAGGCATTACTCCAAATCAGGTGCAGGAAAGGCTGCGCACGCTTCGCCCGCAGATTGAACTCAATCCTGCCAAGGGATCAACGGGACGCCTTGGAGCGCACTCCAACGAAAATACAATCGTCGTCGGCACATGGATGCTGCAACCGGAAGAGGCTGAAATCGTCGGCCGTCACCTGCGCAAGGTACTCACAACGCCAAAGCTCTAAGAAGGCACAAAGTCAATTCACTCATTACCCCTATAAGGCACAAGGAGCCGATCAATGAAAGTGCAGTCAAGAAGAACCCTCCTCAAGAACGCAGTCGCGGCCGGCGCGGCAGTTGCCGGCGCTGCCGTTTCAATCAAGTCTGTTGAGGCCCAGGCCTCGGGAAAGCTCGAGAAGAAGTCGTATCCCGCGAACACGAATACGGACAATTCTGCTGCCGCGCCGCCACTGTTTTCAAGCGCGGTCTCCTATGGCAACCTTCTTTTTCTAGCGGGCGTCGGTGCTCACTTCAAAGGGACCATCGAGGAGCACACCAAGCACGTTCTCGACGAACTGGAGAAGAATCTGATTGGCGCCGGCTCCTCGATGGAGAAGGTCCTCAAGGTCAATGTGTATCTCAATGACATCAACGACTGGGCCAGGATGAACACTGTCTACGCCGGCCGCTGGGGAAGAATTCCTCCGGTCCGGACCACCGTGGCTCCTGCCGGCGGCATTCCTGGGAATTCGCTGGTGGAGATTGATTTAATCGCGTACATCTAGTTTCCCAAAGTGCCGCTCTCTTGCGCGGCACATAACGCACCGCAGCAACTAACTCGCCGTTATCGGCGCAGAAGGAGTTGGATACTTCATGACTTTCTTCCGTAGCAGGCTCTGGACACGACGGCAACTCATCAAGCGGTCTGGAGTGTTCTCCGCCATTGGGGTCGCTGCCGCCATGGCGCCTGCGGCCGCCGGCGCCGCCACGCTCGCAGATTCTGCATCCGGCGACGCGTTGCCTGAACTTCTCGGTACCGATGCCGACAATCTCTACACCCGGATCGGCGTGAGGCCGCTCATCAATGCTCGAGGTACTTATACTTTGATAAGCGGTTCGCGCTCGCTTCCAGAGGTGAAGCAGGCCATGTTCGAGGCCTCGCACTACTATGTGCATCTCGACGAACTGATGGATGCGGTTGGCAAGGAACTGGGGCAACTTACCGGCGCTGCATGGGGTGTTGCAACGACGGGCTGCGAGGCCGCAATCGCTCTGGCTACGGTGGCCTGCATCGCCGGGACCGATCCGGAAAAATCGCAGGCGCTGCCCTATATCAAAGACCGCGACCAGGTGATCATCCCAAAACATTCGCGCAATCCGTACGACTTCGGGATTCGGATGACGGGAGCCGAGCTTGTAGAGGTCGACTCCGCCGATGAACTGCGGAACAGAATCTCCGCGCGGACGGCGATGATCTATATCCTCTCCGGCCCTGCGGCGGAATCGGGCCCGCTCGGCATTCCAAACATCTGCGCTATCGCCAAAGAGATCAATATCCCGGTTTTTGTGGACGCTGCTGCCGAAGAGCCCAACGTTCCGAACATTCACATTCAACACGGAGCAACGCTGGTGGGCTACTCGGGCGGCAAATGCATGCGCGGCCCGCAGTCGTCAGGTTTGCTGATAGGGCAAAAGGATCTCTGCCGGGCTGCTTACTTTCAGGCTTCGCCCCACCATAACTACGGACGCGGATTCAAATGCAGCAAAGAAGAAATCATGGGTTTGCTCGCCGCAGTTCGTCAATGGTACAAGCGGGATCACGCGGCGGAGCAGCGCCAGTGGCTCGCGTGGCTCCAGCATATCGAGGGGCGCGTGAACGGCCTCCCGTCGGTGACGGTGGAGTATCTTCAGCCTGAAGATCTCTCCAACAGGGCGCCACAGCTTCGCATTCACTGGGACGCAAAACAACTCGAGATCACCGGCACGGAACTCGCGGCTCGACTCGATGCGGGGCGTCCTCGAATCCTTGTTGACAGCGGCACCGGCGTGCGTCCCAACCGTATGGAAAGCTCGGTCACTATCATGCCGTACATGATGGATTCAGGAGAGGAACGGATTGTTGCTGATGCCATCTTCGAAGGCCTCACCAAGCCGGGGCATTACGAAGATCCGGTCGTCCCAGCCGGCGAGCCGGTGCGGGTGCAAGGCAACTGGACCGTCGCAATCAAATATTCGCGCGGCACCGGAGAGCAGCACTTCATGCTCGAGCAGGTTGGCAACGACCTTACCGGCGCACAGCAGGGCGAACTCTACAAGACTGCGATTCAGGGCAGTGTGCACGTAAACCAGATTGAATTGCGAAGTCTGATGAGTGTGAGCGGCAATGCCATTCCGTGGACATTCAAGGGCGAGGTTCAGGGAAACGAGATGGCCGGCACCGTCAATCTCGGCGAGTACGGCGAAGCCACCTGGCACGCGAACCGCGTTGAGGGGTGACAGCGCAGGGGATTGTTGAGCCGACGATCTTTGCATGCCGCAATTTGTTGCCGCACATTCGAGCAGTCAACCAGTGCAAATAAACTTCCGTGGATTGATGGAGGTCCCATGATTTATCCGCTTCGCAGTAACGGCCGCGCATTTAGCATTCGTAGATTGTGGACGGCGCTTGCGTTGTTTAGCGCTGTCAACATTCTGGCGCAAACGCCATCGAGCACTTCATCTGTGCCCATCTACGACCTGCTGCTCAAGGGCGGTCATGTTCTCGACAGCAGGAACAACATCGACTCGGTGATGGACGTGGCGATCAAGGACGGCAAGATCGCCAAAGTTGCCGCAAACATCGCGCCTTCAGACGCGCTGAGGACGGTCGATGCAAAAGGTCTCTACGTGGCCCCAGGGCTAATCGACATTCATGTCCATGTATACGCGGGGACAGGTGAGCGCGACTCTTACGCAGGCGACCTTGCCGTGCCGCCGGACGGCTTTACCTTTCGGGCGGGAGTAACAACCGTCGTGGATGCGGGATGCTCGGGCTGGCGAAATTTCGAGGATTTCAAGCAGCGCATTATCGACCGCTCGAAAACCCGCGTCTTTGCCTTGTTGAACATCGTTGGCTCCGGTATGCGCGGTCCGAAGTACGAACAGAACACCGCTGATATGGATGGCGAAGCGACCGCCGCCATGGCCTTGAAGTATCCGCAGACGATCGTCGGGATCAAAACCGCTCACTTTGCCGGTCCGGAGTGGATTCCGGTGGAGCAGGCCGTGATTGCAGGAACAAAGGCGAATATTCCGGTCATGGTGGACTTCGGCGTTGACCGGCCGACACGGCCGATCTACGATCTTTTGACCAGCAAGCTCCGCCCCGGCGACATTTACACGCATATGTACTCGGGGCTTCGGCATGAGCAGGATCCCGTTACGCTTGGGCCCAGCAAGGCGTTCATTGAAGGACGTAAACGCGGTGTCTACTTCGATGTCGGCTTCGGAGGCGGAAGTTTCAAATGGTCGCTTGCGGTGCCCATGGTCAAGGACGGATTCATTCCAGACTCGATCTCCACCGACCTGCATGTTGGCAGCATGAACTCAGCGATGAAAGACGAACTCAATGTTGCCGACAGATTCCTTGCACTCGGCATCCCACTCAAGGAGGTGGTTGCCGAAATGACATCTCATCCAGCGCATGAGATTAAACACGACGAACTGGGGAACCTCTCTGCGGGCTCTGTCGCCGACGTTGCCGTCCTGGGGCTCCAAAGCGGTAAATTCGGATTCACGGATATGCTGAACACGCGCTTCGACGGCACCGAGAGACTTATCTGCGAACTCACCATCAAAGATGGAAAGGTCGTGTATGACCTTAATGGCATCAGCGCAGATTTGTGGAACCAGCCACCTAGTCCGCATGCCGAGTAACCGGTGCGCTTGACCACTCTCGTGCCCAATGCCAGAGGTTCACAGAAATTCGATCGAATGGAACACCAGGGCGGCGGAGAGATCCCTTCCTGTTCCACCTCTTTGACCACCGCACAAGTCCCGTGGCTAGACGCGTGGGGCAAGGCGAGTCAGAAAAAGTGATCCCAACTGTCCGTCTGCTGCCCGGGAACTGCGGCCAAAGTGACCCAACTTGAGGCAGCGGCACGAGAAGGATTCGTAACGTTTTTTGGGAGGTGAATGGTTGGTGTTGTTCCGTATTGGGGTTGATTTTCCCCTCATAACCCAGAGGCCGCTGGTTCAAGTCCACGCCCCGCAACCAAAGAATCAATTGAAAACACAGATTTAGTTCAGTTCAGGGCTGATCTTCTCTGCGAACCGTTTCTTTCAGGAACAAAGCGCGGAGACACCTTGCAAAGGTCGCGGTAGGGGCGGGCCGCAAGGCCCGTCCTTACCGCGACCGCTATATCGACGAGAGAACGCACGAGGTGTAGCCGCTGGACCCTCGAACTTTTGTCCCATCGCATGTCGCCGCAAAACATAGATATCGATCGCTTCCGAGAGTTTCATAACAGACCTCCCAGATCGAAGTCCGCGACGCGGCGCAGCTGTGCGAGGTGGACCTGGCATAGATTCTGGTGGAGTTGGAGTCAGGATGACCCAGCAGGTCCCCGATGACCTTCAGAGATGCGCCTTGTTCAAGCAAATGAGTGGCGCATGCGCGGCGCAGACAGTGCGGTCCGCGCCGCCGGCACCGGATGCCTGCCGCGTCGATTCTTAGACTTGTGATTCGCCAGAGGCTGCTGTAGCCGACAGCGAGTTGGCGTAACCACATGCCGATCTGCGGCTCCAGCCGGTAGCTTCTTTTGAGATCAGGAAGTCATCCACATCCCCGAGCAGTAAGGCGATGAGCGATCGACACCGTTCAGGGAACCACTTGATAATCTGTATATCATGCGCTGGATTCCGGGTAGGGATTCCAACGCCCCAAGCACAAACACCCACTGCATGCCGCATTTCGGTCCAAAACATCTGTGACGGGCGGGGACTGAAAAACCGCTCTGCAAAATCCAACTAACGGACGGATCTGCGCAATCCGGCCGTGTCAAACGGTGTGGGTTGTGCGACCGCTCTTCATGGAGAGATTTTCGCTTGGCTCTCTTCCGCATTTTGTTTAAGTTAGACTTCATTATGGGCGGCGAGCTTGATCGCTTTCTCATTGGCTTAGGATGAAGGTGAATGGCTCTTTGTAGAGTGTGGTGATCTTGTTGAGAGATCAGCCGCGCAGTGGTTCCCGAAGGTTAGGCCACACGCCGGGCCGTTTTTGGCCGCGATTTCCCCTCTTGCTAGTCGTCTTCGAGTTGCCTAGTCCGCTCGAGTTGCAGCTCGCCCAACCGCATCGAACGCTAAAAAGGAGGCACGATGAAGACGTTTCGACGCCGCGAGGCGAAGGCACTTTGGGTACTGTTCATTATTTCCAACTGCTTCGCCCTGGGATCGAATCAGGTTGCTGCGGCAACAGAGAGTGGAAGCCTGCGGGTGGGCGCCGCCCGCGTTGATATAACGCCCGCGGCGGATCCCGCGCGCCCACCCACTGGCAAGTACGCCCATGAGCATCTTTATGTTCGCGCAATCGTTCTCGATAACGGCATCACCCGCGCAGCCCTGATTTCCACCGACCAGGGGGGTCTCAGCGAACCAATATGGGCGGAGGCATCCAAGCAAATTTCAGCGGAGTTGAAATGTCCGGTCGAAAACATCCTCATGTCTGCCACGCACACCCACAGTTCCTCGATGCCCGCGCCGCCGGAAAAACCGGGCGACCCTCCGCACCCGTTTCTGCCGCCTGTCGAATTCATGGTGAAGAACATGATGTCTGCCGTGCGGCAGGCTAAGGGCAGGCTCCAACCGGCGCAGATCGGATACGGAACAGGCCTCGCTTATCTGAACGTGAACCGCGACGCGATCAACCCAACCACGCATTTATGGACTCAGGCACCGAACCTGGTGGCACCGTCGGACAAGACAGTGGCGGTGTTGAAATTCGAGACACTGGCCGGACAGCCAATCGCAGTTTACGTGAACTATGCAATGCACCCGATCAACGCCTACCTTGTGCAATTCGTGAGTGCGGATTTTGCCGGCGCAATGAGCCGCTACGTCGAGCAGGCGTATGGAGACAACGTCGTGGTTGCCTTCACGCAGGGGGCTTCTGGCGACCAGGCCCCGCTTTACATGCGGGCCTCCACCAACGCTCTGGCTTCGGAGTCCGGGGTTGCGATTACGGGGAATGTACTGACCCGCGAGCCGGTTGAGGCTGGGCTGCGAGATCAGATTGTTGCTCCAAAGCCGCTCGATGCGCAGGTGCAGGACAAGTTGGAACGTTGGATGGAGAGTGAGGGGCAAGTTCTTGGCGAGGAGGTCATTCGCGTGATGACCGATACGGCACAGACCTATCACGATGTTCGAATTTGGGGAGGGCAAAATACGGTGACGTGCCCGGGGCGAAACCGAACCGACAAGGGCCGCGAGGGGATGACCGCAAGCTATGTGGATGGCGATCCAGTGGATATTCGCTTGGGCGTGTTGGGAGTCGGGAACGTGGCGCTGACCTCGGTTGACGCTGAGATATACACCATGATTTCTCAACGAATGAAGCGGCAATCGCCAATGACGAACACGGTGATGGTGACACTGGCAAACGGCCGAGCAAACTCAGGATACATTCCCGACGACGAGTCTTTCAGTCACAATTCGTTTCAGGTTTTGAGTTCTCATCTGAAGATTGGTTGCGCGGAGACTTCGATTGCGGACGGACTGACGAAACTGGTAACGCAATATAATCGACTCGGTGAGTGACTTTCTTTGAATCCATCAACGGAGTAACTTGATGCGACCCACGCCCTCCCAATCGCTTTCCGCAGATCACGACAGGTCTCGATCTCTTAGACCTGGATCGCAATTGATCTACTATTAGCGCCATGTTGAAGAACAACTTTCCCATTAACTCGCGACGGAAATTTCTGGCGGCAGCGGCGGGTACCGGCGGTGCAATGCTCCTAGGGCCGGCATGGCTCAATGCGGCAGCCAGCAATTTCGGTGTGCCCAAATTGCCGGCGCCCTCAGCAGGCATGCATTTTGATTGGTAACCGCCCATCTGCTTCGCGACTGGCACCTCGAACCCAAAGGTCAAAGATCCCGAGGCTCCCGGACCCCAAGGGGTTTGCAGTTACTGGCCGGACGCCCCGAAGTGCGCATTGGGGTTTCTTAACAGAAGTGACTCAATGTTCTACAGAACATCAGGACAGGGACCACCTATCCCAAGTCTCAGGATCAAAACGTTGGGCTCTTATGGTCGAACTCCAGGGCCGGAAAAGTCATCCGAATCGTCGCGCCGCCACCCTTCCTGTTCATGGCGACCAGCTCTCCGTGATGCAATCGCACCGCGCGCTCCGCAATCGCAAGCCCAACACCAAACCCGCCTGTGTCGGGACTGCGCGCATGATCCACCCGGTGAAACGGCCTGAAGATTGCATTCAGCTGGCTCTCCGGAATCCCCGGCCCACGATCGCTGACTTCAATCTCCGCAAGTTTGTTCCCGTGCGCCGTTCCCGCCTTCAATCGGATCTCAACCTCCGTCCCGCTTTCTGTGTAGCGGATCGCGTTTCGCACCACATTCTCTATCGCCCTGTAGAGCAGCTCCTCGTTTCCAGCAACTCTGCATTCGTCCTGCGCATGAAATGTCAATGAACACTTCCGCTGCTGCGCCTCGTACTCTGCATCGGGAATCATGCGGCCGATCAACTTGTTCAACGAAAGCGGCTCAAAATTCTCAACCCTCTCAAGCGCCTCCATCGACGACAAGCTCAGCAGTTGTCCAATCAGCAGATTCAGCCGCCCGGTCTCCCGCTCGATTCGATCCAGATGCGCCGCCTTCGTGGGATCGGAATCCTCGCGAGCCAGCTCAAGCGCCACGCTGAGCCTCGCCAGCGGCGACCGCAATTCATGCGACACATCCCGCAACAGACAGCTTCTGCGCATCCACCAGCGACTCCAGCCGCTCCGCCATGTGATTGAAGTCGTGCATCAGTGCATCAATTTCATCCCCGGCAAAGATGCCGCCTGCGATTTAGGCCATGCCACGCGCGCATTCAGCTTGCCCTTCGCCAGTTCTCCCGCCGCCGTCCTAAGCCGTATCACCGGACGCGTAAATAGCAGCACCAGCACAAACGTCGTCAGTCCCCCCACCACAATCGCCACTGGAAGCTGCGGAAATGCAAAGCGCAACAGGTCCTGTGAAAGGTTCTGTCTCCGCGGCACATGCTGCCGGCTCAAGAGAAACACATATTGTTTCCCGCTTGCCGATAAGACCGGAACCCTCCACAAATACTGCTGACCCACCTGCTCGCCCGTAGATGCGATTGGGAATCGTCACGTTCTTGTCCAGCCCCTCCATGCCTGCGGGTTTGCACAGCGGCTGCCCCGTAGCGTCTGCGAGCGATACCGTCTGGGCAATGCTTGTCGCCATAGGCCTCGCAGCGCGTCGCACCCGCCTCTTTCCCATGCCGCCGCTGCAGCATTGCCGTCGTTCTGCAAACTGCTGTCGAGCGTATCGAACTGGCGCTTCCGGGCCCTCGAAATGCCGCCGCACAATCAACGCCGTCGAAATCACGAAGATCAGGCTCTGCGCAATCCAGAAAATGATGAAGACTTTAAAGAAAAGGCCGCGCATCGTTCTAGTCCTTTTGCCTCGGCGAGTTGGCACTCACCGCGAGCTGATAACCGGTTCCGCGAATTGTCTTCACCAACTCTTCCGTCGCATCCTTCCCGCTCAGCTTTCGCCGCAAGCGGCTTACGTGCATATCCAGGCTGCGGTCGAAAGGATGGAACTTCCTGCCCAGCACGTTCACCGAAATCTCCTCGCGCGATACCACCTTCCCCGGCGAGCGCATCAGCGCCTCCAGCAGAGCAAACTCAACATCCGTCAGCTCAATTTTCTTTCCGTTTTGCTGCACAGTCCGCGCAGCCAGATTCAGTTCCAGCCCATCGGCGCGCAACACCGTCTGCTCCTGCTTTTCTTGTGCCCCTGCGCTCCTGCGCAGAATCGCGCGCATTCTCGCCAGCAGTTCGCGCGGATTGAATGGTTTCGAGAGATAATCGTCCGCTCCGATCTCCAGCCCGACGATCCTGTCCACATCATCGCCGCGAGCCGTCAGCAGAAGGACGCTCACTGCGGACGATGCTCTCATCCGCCGCAGAACCTCAAACCCATCTAGTCCCGGCAGCATCACGTCCAGCAAAACCAGAGCATACGGCTTTTCAAGCGCCGCCTTCAGTCCCGTGTCGCCTCGATGCACAGCCGTAATGCGGAACCCATTGCGTCCCAGATATTCGGTCAGCATGGTGCAGAGTTCAACGTCATCGTCAATCAGAAGAATGTCGTCCACTTTAAGTCCGGTAAGGCCTCGCACTTAGCCTACGCCTTTCCCGCTCGACAAGAACGCCGGAAATGTAACAAATGGTCACAACCCCGGCGACAATCCGTTACATAGCTTTACCCTTTGTGACTGCAGACCCCCGTCAAACATTGTCTCCTGAATATGTAAGTTCGCGTTGGCGATGAAAGGACTTCATCATGACTAACAGGATCATCTCCGGCCTCGCAGCCCTCATGCTTCTCCTCGGCGGTGCGCTCTACTGTCCGGCTCAAGCACAGACGGGCAGCATCCATGGCACAGTGATTGACCCCTCGGGTGCGGTCGTCCGGTCGGCATCCATCACACTCGTCAGCGAGGGCGGCGCTTCGAAGTTCGCCATGAGCGGTGGAGACGGCGCGTTCGTCATCGACAGCCTTGAGCCCGGTAGCTATACCATCTCAGCTTCTGCCGAGGGCTTCGCGCCTTTCGACCCGCTGCCAGTCCAGGTTGCCGCAGGAAAGAGCCTGCTCCAGAACATCGCCCTCAAGCTCCCCGTAGAAACACAGAGTGTTACGGTCAGCGATCAGGGCATGAGCGTCGATACCAGCGCCGACAACAACGCCAGCTCCCTCGTCATCAAAGGCAAGGATCTCGATGCGCTCTCCGACGATCCCGATGAGTTGCAGAGCGAGCTCACCGCCCTCGCCGGTGCAGCGGCCGGGCCCAACGGCGGACAGATCTACATCGACGGCTTCACCGGCGGACAGCTTCCGCCAAAGTCGTCCATTCGCGAAATCCGTATCAATCAAAATCCCTTCGCCGCGCAGTACGACAAGCTCGGATACGGTCGCATCGAAATCCTCACCAAGCCCGGTACCGACAAGTTGCACGGCTCATTCATGATGAGCGGCAACGACTCCTCATTCAACTCAATTAATCCCTTCGTCTCCAGCGAGCCCTCTTACTACTCCACATTTCTCATGGGCAACGTTGGCGGTGCACTGAGCAAGACCAGTTCATGGTTCGGAAGCGTCTTCCGTCGCGATAACCAGTCCAACTCTATCATCAACGCCGAGCTGCTCGATTCCTCCGGCAACCCCTACAACTATTCCGCGGCCGTTGCCAATCCGCAGACGCGCCTCGACATCAGCCCTCGCTTCGACTTTCAGTTGGGATCCAAAAACACTCTCACCGTCCGCTATTCGCTCGACCGCCAGACGGCGACCAACAGCGGCGTATCGCTCTTCGCACTTCAAAGCCAGGCCTACAACACATCCGGTACTGAGAACACCGTGCAGCTCAGCGACACGCAGGTTCTGAGCGACCACATCGTCAACGAAACGCGCTTCCAATTCATGGACGACCGCAACAGTCAGATAGCCGAAAGCACCGACCCCACCATCAGCGTGCAAGGGGCCTTCACCGGCGGCGGCAACAGCATGGGCGTCGACCGCGCCAACAAGAACAACTTCGAACTGCAAAACGACAGCATCGTCAGCAAGGGAGCGCACGCCATCAACTTCGGCACGCGGCTCCGCTTCACGCGCGACGCCAGCTACTCAACCGCAGGCTTTAACGGCCAGTACATATACTCATCCCTCGACGCCTACAAAACCAGCACGCCAAATGAGTACAACATCACCACAGGCATCGGCGCTTCCGCAGTCAATTACTTTGACCTCGGCCTCTTCTATCAGGACGACTTCAAGTTCCGTCCCAATCTAACGCTGAGTTACGGCCTTCGCTACGAATCGCAAAACGGCATCGGCGACCATGCCGATTGGGCTCCGCGGTTCTCCTTCGCATGGGCTCCCGGTGCGCACGGAACCACCGCGGCCAAGACCGTCATCCGCGGGGGCTATGGATGGTTCTTCGATCGTTTCGGCGAAAGCAACATACTTCAAACCATTCGCCAGAACGGCATTACGCAGCAGCAGTACGTCATCAAGAATCCCACGTTCTATCGGAACGCGCCGTCGCCGTCACAGCTTGCTGCGAGCAGCACTGCGGCCGGCACTATCTACAACATAGCGCCCAATCTCAAGGCATCTGTCAACATGCAGGCCGCACTGGGTGTAGAGCATCAGTTCGGCAAGGTCGCCACGCTCGCCGCTACTTACATCAACTCGCATGGCGTGCACCAAGACTATACCGATAACATCAATGCGTTCATTCCATCCAGCTATAACACTGCAACCGGCACCGGCACCCGACCCAATGGCATCAACAAGAACATTTATCAGTATCAGTCCGGCGGCATCTACAATCAGAACCAGCTCATGCTCAACTACACTGTCCGCGCCAAGCGGATCTCGCTCTTCGGCTTTTACCAACTCAACTTCGCCAACGCCGACACCTCCGGCGCCGGCTACTTCCCATCGAACCAGACCAACCCCGGCGCCGACTACGGCCGCGCCAACTTCGACGTCCGCAATCGCTTCCTGCTTGGCGGCAATCTCCAGGCGCCCTTCGGAGTCTCCATCAGCCCGATGCTGGTCACAAACTCCGGCGCGCCCTTTAACATCACCATCGGTCAGGACGTCAACGGCGACAATCAGTTTAACGATCGTCCCGCCTACGCCACCTCTTCAAGCACCGATATTTTGAAGACCGCATACGGCACATTCGACCTCAACCCCGCATGGGATCAGGCCCGCATTCCCTATAACATCGGCACTGGCCCCGGCCAGTTCAGCATGAATCTCAGAGTCGGCAAGTCAATCGGTATCGGCCCCAAACTCACGGGATCGGCGGATGCGGTTTCTGGCGGCCAGGGTGGTCCCGGTGGCCCTGGCGGCCCCGGCGGTGGAGGTCCTCGGGGCGGTGGCCCCGGTGGTGGTCCCGGCGGCGGACTCGGACCGAGCGGTCTAAGTGGCAGCGGTGGTCCGCCGCGCCTGGATCAGGCGGCTACGCGACGCTACTCGCTCAACTTCACCGCCATGGCAAGAAACATCCTCAACAACGTTAATCTAGCCCAACCCGTAGGCGTCCTGGACTCGCCGCTTTTCGGCAAATCGAATGCACTCGCTGGAGGCTTTTTCTCGTCTGCCGCGTCCAACCGCAGCGTTGACCTTCAGGTGTCCTTCAACTTCTAAACCGTGAAGAGTGGCGAGGGATCGGCATCGGCAATTGTTCCCGGATTGAGGAGTTTCGACCGGGAGCAGGTTGCCCATTGGTTTTGTCGCAATAGGGCGATTTTGCTTTTCTTTGCACTGACATCGAGGTGTTGGAGTTGAATCTAGCGGTGGCAAAGGTCTTAAAGCGCTTAAATTATCCTCTGGATGTGATTCTGCTTTGTGTGCGCTGGTATAGCGTGTATCTCTTGAGTCTTCGGAATCTCGAGGAAATGATGGCCGAGCGTGGGATTTCTGTCGATCACTCGACCGTGCACCGCTGGGCGATTAAATTGTTGCCAGTCCTGGAGAAGGATTTCCGGCGCTCCAAGCGCACGGTCGGGAGGAGTTGGCGCACGGACGAGACATACCTCAAGGTAAAGGGCGAGTGGAAGTATCTGTACCGCGCCGTCGATAAGGCAGGCGACACCGTCGATTTCTTGCTTCGGGCGCATCGCGACAAGGCCGCGGCACGCAGGTTCTTCGAACAGGCAATCGAGCTGAACGGGGCACCAGAGAAAGTCACCATCGATAAGAGCGGCTCGAATGTAGCGGCTCTGGAAGCGATTAATGCCGAACGAGGGAGGCAGATCGTCGTGCGCCAGGTCAAGTACCTAAACAACATCGTGGAGCAAGACCACCGTGCCATAAAACGCCGAACCAGACCGATGTTCGGCTTCAAGGATTTTCGCAGCGCATGCATCCTTCTCTCCGGCATCGAACTCATGCATATGATCAGGAAAGGACAAATGAAAAACGACGGCGGGGAACAAACCCCCGCCCAGCATTTCTACTCTTTGGCGGCGTAGGCAACCGGACCATATCGGCCTTTGATCGTCCAAACATCCTTGTCGCGACAGAACCCTTGTGGGCACAGAAAGGGCACGATTGGAAGGATAGGCAAGGCTGGACTGAGTAATCCAAAATGACGGATAGTTTGGTAAGCTTCGCGTATTCAATGATATAGATCAAAGAGCCCGGATGGCGAAATTGGCAGACGCAGCGGACTTAAAATCCGCAGGCCGCAAGGCCGTGGGGGTTCAAGTCCCCCTCTGGGCACCAACAAAACAAAAGGTTTAAATGTAAAATGGCCTCCCGAGAAGGGGATCCATTTTCATCTTGTGCCTGTTTTGGTGCATGTTGTGTCAGGCAGTGTTTGTCGGCTGCACGAGACGCTCTGACGCGGATGCTGTGACCTCTGGGGAAAGGTGGCTATAGCGGGCCGACATGCTGATCGTCTTGTGGCCGGCCAGGACTTGAATCTCCTTGATTGAGACTCCAGCCATTGCAAGCCATGAGCAGAAAGTATGCCTGTTTCCATGCCAGGTGTAGTCCTTGATCTCGGCCTCTTTCAGAGCGGGCAGGAACCAGGGACGATAGTCAGCATGTTGGCCCGGACGCGGAAAAACGATATCGGCAGCCTTGTGTGGGACCATCGCACGTTGCGACTCCAGTGCAGCTACTGCGACGCTGTTGAGAGGCACGTTTCGGGCCGAACCGTTCTTCGTCTTCGTTAGTCGAATAAGGCGCCTGTCGAAACGGGAGCATGTCGAACTGGGAATGCGGAACAATGACGGCGTCCCATTCGTTGGTGGCGACACGGCTGAAGAGGCGCTTACGGCTGAGAGACGAATCAAAGTCTCGTTCAGTAACTGCCAGGACATTTGCGGAAGGATAGGCTTTCCGTCAATGTGCGCGCTCTGTATGCGTCCTCGAAAGATTCCTATGAGGTCGAGTGGACGGAGACGACATTCGATCTGAAGGGGGAGCAGATTGGCACTCAGAACTCAAGGGTGTCATTACGATCTCCATTCATCCGCCAGAGGATGAGGGGTTGGCGCGCGTAAATCCCCTGGGGATCTATGTCACAAATGTGAGCTGGTCGAAGGTTCTTTAATTTAATCTAGGAAGGCGAGAGTATGAAGACGGTTCGAGTGTTGGTGTTGGTTGCGATGGGTGTGAGCGCCTTCTGCGGGTTCGCACAAGAGAGTTGCTCCGGGCGCGGGTGCGTCGGCCGGTGGCGCGGTGGTGCTGAATCGGACGAAGGCCGCGCCGGCAAAGCCGGAGATCGTTCCTGCGGACAAGTATCCATTTGTAGCGATTCAGAAAGGCCCTGGAGCAAGGTCCGGGCGCGGATATTCAGTCAGCAGTCGCGAGCGTAGGACTTGGAGCAAAAGTTCCTCCGGGCTGGGAGCCGTCGAAGGATGTGGCGTTGTCGGAGACGGCGCGAGAGGCCGTTGCGCTTTCAGCGAAGCTCTCAAACGAGCAGAACAATCCGGTTCCTGGGCCGGATGGGCGGGTGGTTTACACCTTTGGTGTTGGGCAACCGACGTTGGTGGCGTATTCAACTCGATGTGGACTGACGTCCATGAGGCGGCCCGGTTGCGCGGATGCTCTGTGAATACGTTGGTGAATAGCGCTGTTTGGGCAGCTTTCGGTGCACGGAAGTCGAGTTCGGGTGGCCGGCCTCGCGGTCGGAATCAGCGGAAGGCGCCGGTTGCCGAAACGTGTTTGGAATCGGCGTAATGTGGCAGCCGTCCGAGTACCTTGATAACGTGCGACCCGAAAGTTGACTGGCTGCTAGCCGACTTTAGGGTACTGATGTCGACCTTGTGGCTAGGCCGCTGCGCCAAGATTTCGCGCTCAAACGAATTGGTTGCCGTCGCCCAAGCCGCGCGTTTTACCTTCGCAGCAGTCTTTTCGCGGTTGGTCAGAGGCTTTGTATCAGGCAGGATTGGAATCGTGCCACAAGCGCAATAAAATGACACGCAATAAAATGACACGCAATAAAATGATAGTAATCATATGGTTAACGCACCAAAGCGTATAATTCCGGCATTGGATCAAGAGGAATGAAGCCTATGCCGGAAATCGCTTCGATATCAATTTCAGATGTTCTGATTGACACTCAAAATCCACGCCTTGAACAACCAAACACGGGTCAGCGTGAAGCATTGAGGGCTTTCGCAGCAGATCAAAAGGGAAAGCTCATCTCACTAGCCAAAGATATTGTTGCTTTCGGCATGAACCCTTCGGAGCTTCCAATCGTCATGCCATTCCATGATGACCTTAAACGATACGTCGTGCTTGAAGGAAACCGTCGTTTGACGGTATTGAAAGCACTCGAGAATCCCGAGTGGCTTGTTGGTGCCATGCAGCCTAGTGAAGTAGACGAAATGCGCAGGCTTAGCAGGGAATATCAAGAGGATCCAATCGAATCGCTGCAATGCGTCATCATGAACAGAGATGAGGCCCAGCACTGGATGTTGATACGCCACGCACCGCAACAGCACGGCGGCGTATCGATCTCCCCTTGGACGAGCGATGACTCTTCACGTTTTCGCTCTCGTTCCGGGAAGGTCGATTTCCATACTCAGGCATTAAATCTGCTTGAGGAAAGTGGTCAACTAACCCCAACCAAGAGGAAGAACTTGCCGGCGTCTAGTTTCAAGCGCTTGCTTGGTACTCCGGAGGTGCGAGCTAAACTTGGTATCGGATACCAAGAAGGTGTTCTTACTCTGTTAGGAGAAAAGAAGCGAGTCATCAGGGCGCTGATGCACGTCGTGAACGACTTGGAGTCCGGAAGGAAAAAAGTAAAAGACATCTACGCAAAAGATGAGCGCATAAAGTATGCAAACGAATTGCCAGCGAGCATAGTAGTTCCTTTGACATCGACGAATAGTGGGAGCCCCACCTCGTCTTCAGCGAAACATCAAACGTCCAGCGCGCAGTCATCGGGGGCACGGTCAGCGGCTCCTAGGGACAAGCTGATCCCAGCCAAGTGCGTCCTCAACATCGTCGAGCCCCGCCTCCAAGACATCGCCAGGGAGTTGCGTCAAAAGTTGAGCCTGACTCAACATACAAATGCCATCAGTGTGCTCTTTCGCGTGTTTATTGAGTCGAGCGCAGATGCCTATATTGACCGTGAGAACCTTCCAAAGAATCCACAGTACAAGTTGAGCCAAAAGCTTAAGCAAGTATCGGACGAGTTGATCGTAAGAAAGAAATTGACCAAAGAACAAGCCAATCCAGTGCGACTCATCTGTGACAGGAATTCGTTTCTAGCTCCATCAACTGCCCTCATGAATGAGTATGTCCATAACCACTTCATCTTCCCAGCACCGACCGATCTCCGCGCATATTGGGATGGAGTACAACCGTTTATGACAGCGATCTGGGCGCCATAAGAATGTGCTGGCCAAGTGCGGTTAATAAGTCTATAGTGACGTTGAGATGCCATACTACACACCATTGAGATACCCCGGCGGCAAGCGCCGACTGGTCCCTACGGTTGTGCGGCTATTGGAAGAGAACGGGCTGAAAGACGTTCAGTATGCAGAGCCTTATGCTGGAGGGGCTGCCATTGCCCTGGCGCTTCTACTTGAGGAGTATGCATCAGTAGTTCACATCAATGACCTCAGTCGCCCCATTTATGCCTTTTGGCATTCGGTCCTGAACAACACGACAGAATTGTGCCGCCGTATCGAGAAAACCAAAGTCACGATGCGAGAATGGCGTCGACAGCGGGCCGTCTACGAAAACCGGGACGCGGTTGCTCTTGATGATTTGGGCTTCGCAACACTATTTCTGAACAGGACAAATCGCTCAGGAATCATCGCTGGTGGAGTCATTGGAGGAAAAGACCAAACTGGCGAGTGGGGTGTCGATGCTAGATTCGGCAAGCCAGAGTTGATTCAACGGATTCGAAAGATTGGACGGTTCGGCAGCCGAATCCGGCTTTACCAGATGGATGCACTCGAATTCACAACAACCGTTGTGGCAAAGCTTGGAAGAAACGCATTCGCATTCTATGATCCGCCGTACATCGAAAACGGAAAGGACCTCTATCTGAACGACTATACGATTGAGGGCCACCGCGAATTGGCCAAAAAGATCGAAAGACTGAAATTGCCTTGGGTTGTGACTTACGACTATTCTGCCGTTCGGCACGATCTCTACTCTACTTGCCGCCGCATATCCTATGGCCTGCAGTACACAGCAAATGGGCGCCACGAAGGAAAGGAAGTGATATTTCTTTCAAATGGCCTTACCCTCCCATCAGCCTGGAAGCCAAAATTACCTATTTTCATGTCGGATGGAGGGAGCAAGAAAGCGAGGGTCTACGGAATGATTGAAAGATCGAAACCCAGCCCGGACCTTATCGCGAGTCCACACCCCGGCGGGCGGTCATCTCGGGGATCCTTGGTGGCCCCAAGGAGGCGCAACGAGAAGTCCCGTGTCCTCAGAAAATCCCCTTAAGATTCAAAGTCGATGAAGCGCGGATCAGTCCCGCCAAACGCCGATGCAACCATCCATATTCAGGTAAATGGCTCGGACGCTGGTCCAAGGTGCGGTGCCGACGTGAACGATTCTAGAATCGACGCAACGCCGTGAGCTACCCGCCGACCGGCCTTCTTTTGAGCTCAAAATATTAGCTACCGGAGCCAAAGCGGAATTGCGCTTTCCAGTCTGTTTCCTCGCCCAATGTCAGGTGCGCCTCGAACGGTTCGCCCTGTTTGGAGATGAAGCCTTTGAGCAATGCAGTCTTGCCTTTCGTGCAGAGCGTCTCGATTTGTTTAGGGGTGAGGGTCTTCTTCGCAATGGTCTCGTTGATGCTGAAGTTGCAATCCTCGCGGTAGCGGCTGCAACCGTAGAAGTTTTGCCCATTGGGCTTCTTGACGGTGCCTTGCTTGCATTTCGGGCATACAAGCGATCCGGGACGGCGGAGCAGCACCTGTCTTTGCCGGCGCTGAAACATTCGACGCCAGTGCAGGTTGCGGAGCGATGTGCAACTGCGCCAGTTCCTTCTTGAGCTGGCCGTCAATGCCGGAAACCACATTGATGTACTGGGCCTTGCCTTCGGCAATATCGTCGAGCTGCTGCTCAAGAGAGCGCGTGTAGTCGTACTCAAGAAAGGCGAAGTGGCCTTTGAGCGCGTCGATGAGCAAGATGCCGAGGTCTGTGGCCCTCAATATCTTCTTTGAATCGTCGATGTAGTTGCGGGTGATGATGTTCTTGAGAATGGCCGGGTAGGTGGAGGGCCGGCCGATTCCTTCGTGTTCCAGCTTCTTTGATCAGGCTTGCCTGGGTGTAGCCGTTCGGCGGTCGCGTCTGCTTGTTCAACACGCGGGCGCTGTCGGCGTGGAGCTGGGTGCCGCGCGCAAGCGCGGGAACGCGGCCATTCTCGTCCGATTGTTTCTCCGGGTCCTCCGTGTCGTTCGCATCGGGTTCTTCGGCGGCGTCCTTGGCCGTTAGAGTGCGCCAGCCTGGCTTGATGAGGGTTCGGCCCATCGCTTTGAAGACGAATGGCTGCGATCCGTCCTGGGCGGCGAGCGTGAGGGTGTTCACGCTGTATTCGGCATCGGCAAGCTGGGAAGCTACAGCTCGGGTCCAGATGAGGTCGTAGAGGCTTCTTCTGGTCGTTGTCCGCGCCGGCATGACGTTGCTCCAGGTGGGTGGGGCGGATTGCTTCGTGGGCCTCCTGGGCGCTCTCTTTGGACTTCCAGGTGCGCGCCTTGGGCGGCAACGGCAGGTTGTTGCTCGCCGCGTAGGCCCGAATCTCGGCCAGCGCCTCGGCGGAGAAGTTTTGGCTGTCGGTGCGGTGGTAGGTAATCAACCCCTCTTCAAATAGCCTCTGGGCAATTTGGGCGGTCTGCTCCGGCTTGTATCCGAGCGTCACGCTCGCTGCTTGAAGCAGCGTTGCCGTTGTGAAGGGCGGCGGCGGGGCCTTGGACGCCGGCTTGGTCGCCGCGGCGGTGACGGCAAAGAGTCTGCATTTCGCAGCTTCTTCCGCCAGCGACGCGTCCAGGATGTATTCCTCGCCTTCTTTGAGGAACGGGGTCGTGTCCCACTGGGCGCGCCATTTTCCATCGTCGAAGATCGCTTCGGCGCCGAAATGTTTTGTTTCCTTGAATGCGTCGATCTCGCGTTGCCGATCAACGACGAGGCGGAGAGCAACACTTTGGACGCGCCCGGCACTCAGCCGCGCAATGCCCGTTTGTTGCGAGAGAGCAGGAGACACCTGATAGCCGACGAGGCGATCCGCGCCTCGCCTGGCCTCTTGTGCGTGAACGAGGTTCGTGTTGAGTTGCCGCGGCGCTTTGAGCGCAGACGCGGATCACGTTTTCGGTGATTGCGTCGAAGGTGACGCGCACGTATCGATGAAGTTTTAGAACCTGCTGCAGGTGCCACGCAATGGCTTCTCCCTCGCGGTCGGGGTCGGTGGCGAGGTAAACCTGTTCGGAGCGTGCGGCGCGCTGCCGCAGTTGTGAAACAACAGGTTTGCTCCGTTCGAGAATCTGGTATTGGAGCCGGTAGGTCTCCGGCTCAATACCGAACTCGCTCACTGGGAGATCCCGAATGTGTCCAACGCTCGCGGCAACATCCCAGCCACTGCCCAAAATTGCTTTGATCTTCTTGATCTTGTTTGGGCTCTCCACGATCATCAGGTTCATGCGGCTGCCTCTTGCCTAGCGATGTACCGAGAGCATTATGCGAAGTTGGTTTGTGTTGGACTCTTGAGCTTATGGATGAAGGCAAAATAGGCCACCATCACGCGAAATGCCTTCGAGCGATTGACGCCCCCAAGAACCTCTCCCCCAACCCTCTCCAGTTCATCCGCGATCTCGAAGGTCAAGAGGGAACACGAATGCGGTGTCTATACTCTGAAATGGAATGTTCAGCCACGGGCCGTTGTAGAACGCAACGAGTTGCGCCTGCGAGGCTTTGGTTTTGAAATTCATGATGATGTGCTCTGCTAGGGCGTTCTTTTTCCGAATTTTCAGCACAGCAAAAAGTTGGGTGAAATGGGTCTTAGTAAATTTGGAATCGACGGTGAGCCGGAGTTGAGTGCGCTTCTCTGCGGGGGAAACAATTCTACGCTTCGTTCGGGGTGCGGTCCTCTTGGGAACGGTCATGTCGTGTCCTTTCTGTGATGTATTATACAGCAGATATATACGAAAATGGAAAGAAAATCGCTAACCCGCAGCAATTAAAGGAGTTCCCGCAGGGCGGAGGTTGAATTAATGGTGGATTCATTGCATGAGGAGGTGGGGAAGCCACCTCGTTCGATTTTCGCTGATCACTTCACACTGTTTCGAGTTGCGCCCTTTGATGTCTGGATGCTTGTTTGCCCTGGGTGAGATGGATATGAGCCCAAGAGCGCCGAACCGATTGGTGGATCTGGTCTCGGCCGACGATAGTGCTCAGTTGCAGAGCCGTCCGGATGGCGATTCTACGTTCCAAGGAGAGTGTGTTGTTGTCCAGGTTGAGTAGGCAGGCAGCGATTTCACTGAATTCGGGAAATCTGACCCGTACCGGCCAATAGTTATTCGTAGAGGCTTCGCGAATTGCGACGGGAATCGCAACAGCCAGTTGTTCGATCGAAGCGCAGCGGATGACATGAGCTGCTGTTATGAGTGCGGCATTATGATTTTGATCGAGGGCCGTATGGCCGGTCATGTTGAGGAGAGCCAGAGCAGGGGAGGCTAGAGACCGGTGTGCCTGCTGTCGTGCTCTTTGAATGATGCGATAGTAGCGAGCCATTTGTGCTTCACAATTCTGACGCTGGTTGCACGAAATCTCGTTCGATGCAAGATTTCTTGTGAGTGTTTCGAGTTTTTCCCGGGCTTCTGCGACTGTCATCTCTTACCCTTTCAAATAGTTTGATTTCACCAAGGACAAAATTACAGCTACATGTTTGATATCACAGGTGAGACTTTGGTTTTCGCCACTTCGGTACTAAAGTGTCGTCCTCTATCAGTAAAAGGAATTCATCTCGCCAATAGTTGCCGGTCGGTCACTTGCAATAATACATAAAAACTGTAAGATATGTAAATTGAGGGTGGTCGAGTATTGCACTTGGGATTAGAGCTCATTGCAGCCGATCACATTTAGTCTTGCAACTTCTTTAGGCTCCAATGCCGATCGAAGAAGCTCATTTACGAAATGGAAAAAGTCGTGCGGCTGCGTCCATTGGCATGGCCGACCTAACCAGTACGAGAAGAATGCGCGTCGGAACCCGGCTCCCTGAGCCAGATCACTATTGACGGGCACTGCATTCTAGGGTTCCCGAGGATGCAGCTGTGTAGAGACGGGACGATTGTTCGCTCCGAGAACTTGTGCGGGAGAAAGCAAATGGTTAAAGCACTTCATAGCTGGATCTGGATATCGGCAATTGTACTGGCGTCTCCGAGGAGATGGGCAGAAGATCTGTCTCCGGCCATTGGCGCAAAGAGCCTGCGGATGAATATCAATCGTCGGTGTGTTCACTGTCTTCTTTGCGTCGTCATTTTGCTGCTGGCTCGAACCGTTGCTTACGGTCAGATATCTCTTCCACTTTCTGGGAACATCGATACGGTGGCTGGATACGGCCCTGCTGGCTACGCGGGCGACAATGGACTTGCTACTGCCGCTGATCTGAACGGTCCTCACAACGTAGCGATTGATGCGGCCGGCAACATCTACATCGCGGATATGTGGAACAACTGCATCCGCAAGGTGACAGCTTCCACCGGAATTATTACTACGGTGGCCGGAAACGGCACCGCAGGCTATTCCGGTGATGGTGGCGCTGCCACCAGTGCTGAGCTGTATCACCCTTCGGGTGTGGCTCTGGACACGGCCGGCAACATCTACATTGCGGATTTCGCGAATAACCGAATTCGCAAGGTTACGGTTTCGACGAATGACATTTCTACGGTAGCTGGCAACGGGACCGCGGGCTACAACGGTGACGGAGGATCGGCCATCAGCGCAGTGTTGAATACCCCCTACAGCGTGGCAGTGGACACGTCCGGCAACATCTATATCTCTGATTCGAATAACTTCCGTGTCCGCAAGGTGACAGCTTCGACGGGCGTCATCTCTACCGTGGCCGGCACAGGCACGGGGGGCTATTCAGGCAACGGGGGAGCGGCTGCCAGTGCAAAGATATCCCAGCCAATGGGGCTGGCGCTGGATGCGGCAAGCAATGTCTATTTTGCGGACTGGGGCAATGCAGTCATCCGCGAGGTGACTGCCTCTACAGGCAACATCTCCACCGTCGCCGGAAGCGGCTCCAACGGCTTCTCAGGCGATGGCGGGCCGGCCACAACTGCAAAGCTTTATTACCCTTACGGCGTAGCTGTCGACACGGCAGGCAACATCTACATTGCGGACGATGTGAATAATCGCGTCCGCAAGGTAAATGCCTCAACGGGGAACATCAGCACGGTGGCCGGAAATGGCGCCGCGGGCTATTCCGGCGATGGCGGTGCTGCCATAAGTGCGGCACTGGAATATCCCTATGGTGTGGCGTTAGACACCGCCAACAATATTTATATTGCGGACGAAGGAAATAATCGCATCCGCGCTGTAGCCCAAGTTAAGGCTACTCCGAGCATATCCGTTTCGTGTTCTCCCAATCCGATCACCTATGGATCGCAGACCACAACCTGCACCTCGACCATTAGCGGTGGGGTCACGGGCACCGTTACGTGGACCATCAATGGAGGTGCATGGACCACTACCACCTTAAGCGGGGGGACAACGTCGGCCGGAGGGTTCTCGGGCTGGAACGCAGGCACATACACCATCGGTGTCGCGTATGGCGGCGATAGCAACAATAATCCGGTCAGCTCTTCCATAACCCTTACGATCAGCAAGGCTACGCCTACGGTTTCAGTCTTTTGCTCGCCCAACCCGATTACGTATGGTGGGGCGAACTCAATCTGTACCATTTCAGCGAGCGATAGCGGCTCCGTAACGGGAACTGTCTCGTTGACCTACAACGGTACCGCCTGGACGACGTTGCCTTTATCTTCCGGCTCGGCCACAGCCACTTGGTCCTCGACCTCTGGAATTGGCACCTACACCATTGGCGCGACGTACAACGGAGACAGCAATAACACGACAGCTACTGGCTCAGGAACGGTGACGGTCAATAAGACGTCTCCAACGGTATCGTTAAGCTCGTCAGTCAATCCTTTGATCTATGGCGGGCTTTCGGTCTTTACGGCCACGATCAATGGCGGTCAAATCCCCAGCGGAACAGTCACATTTCAGGTCAACGGTCAGACGTTCGGCACTGCCACTGTGAGCGGTGGAGTCGCCATCTATAACGGCACCAATGAAGTGTGGACCGCAGGAACCGATACGATTTCGGCGATTTACAGCGGCGATGGAGATAACGGCGGGGCAACGGGGACATTAACGGAGACCATCAACAAGGCCACCCCGACCATTACCTGGGCGACGCCTACTGCGATCACCTATGGTACTGCACTAGGCGCAACGCAACTTAACGCAGGCTCGACGGTGGCAGGAACTTTCATCTATACCCCGGCGACCGGCACGGTGTTGACCGCTGGATCGCCCACCCTCTCGGTTACGCTCACCCCTACTGACTCGACCGACTACAACACTACGACGGCTACGGTGACGCTTACCGTCAACAAGGCGACGCCCGCCATCACCTGGGCCGTGCCAGCCGCGATCACCTACGGCACCGCATTGAGCGCAACGCAGCTCGACGCCTCCTCCACTACGGCAGGGAACTTCGTCTATACTCCGAGCGCTGGCACGGTTCTTAGCGCCGGTTCACAAACGCTCTCGGTCGCATTCACGCCGACCGACATGACTGACTACAACACGGCAACGGCCACGGTGACGCTTAACGTCAACAAAGCCACGCCCACCATCACCTGGGCCACTCCAGCCGCGATCACCTACGGCACCGCATTGAGCGCAACGCAGCTCGATGCCTCCTCCACCACGGCCGGCAGTTTTCAATACACTCCGGCATCTGGCACAGTCCTTACAGCTGGAACCCAGACGCTATCGGTCACCCTATCTCCCACCGACGCAACCGACTACAACACTGCCACTGACTCGGTCACACTTAGTGTCATCAAGGCGACACCGGCAATCACCTGGGCGGGTCCAGCGGCTATCACATACGGCACGGCCTTGAGTGCAACGCAACTCGACGCCTCCTCCAGCGTAGCGGGCGCCTTTGCCTACACACCGGCCTCCGGCACTGTCCTGACGGCAGGGTCACGCACACTTTCTGTGACCTTTACCCCTACGGACAGCACCGACTACAACAGCGCGACTCAGACGGTGTCGGTCACCGTCAACAAGGCCACGCCCAGCATCACTTGGGCGACACCGGCGGCAATCACCTACGGCACCGCGCTGAGTTCCACTCAGCTCGGTGCCTCTTCGACCGTAGCTGGCGCCTTTGCATATACTCCGTCCTCGGGCACCGTCTTAACCGCAGGATCGCAAACGCTTTCGGTGACCTTAACCCCCAGCGACACGACCGACTACAACAGCGCAACCAGTACGGTCATTCTTATGGTGAGCAAAGCCACGCCGACCATCACCTGGGTAACGCCCGCGCCCATCACCTACGGCACGGCGCTTAGCGCAACGCAGCTCAACGCCTCATCCACGACGGCGGGCACCTTTGCATATACACCGTCCTCTGGCACAGTGCTGACGGCCGGATCACAGACCCTGTCGGTGACCTTGAATCCTACGGACACGACGGACTACAACACGGCAACTACCACTGTCACTCTGATGGTGAATAGGGTCATACCCACCATCACCTGGGCGACCCCAGCGGCGATTACTTATGGCACGGCGCTTAGCGCAACACAACTCGATGCCTCATCAGGTGGAGTGGCCGGCACATTCGCGTACACACCGGCATCCGGCACAGTGCTGACGGCCGGATCGCAGACCCTGTCGGTGACCCTCACTCCTACGGACACGACGGACTACAACACGGCAACAGCCGCCGTCCCGCTGACTGTCAACAAGGCCACACCCAACATCATCTGGGCCACTCCAGCCGCGATCACCTACGGCACTGCATTGAGCGCAACGCAACTCAACGCCTCCTCGACGACGGCGGGGGTCTTCGTCTATACTCCGGCGACCGGCACGGTGTTGACGGCTGGATCGCATACCCTCTCGGTCACGATCACCCCAACTGACACCACTGACTACAACACAGCCATCCAGACGGTACCGCTCACCGTCAACAAAACTACGCCAACAATCACTTGGGCGACACCGGCGGCAATCACCTACGGGACTGCATTGAGCGTGACGCAGCTTGACGCAACTGCAGGCGGCGTGGCTGGCTCCTTCGCGTACACCCCTGCGGCTGGCACGGTCCTTGGGGTTGGATCACAGACGCTTTCGGTCACCTTCACCCCAAGCGACACGACCGACTACAACACGGCCACCGGCTCGGTCACGCTAGGGGTGACGAAAAGCTCTGTGCTCATCAACAGCACATCTTCATTGAATTCGTCGGTCTACGGCGACAGCGTCACATGGACGTTCACATTTGTCGGTAGCGGTATCACCCCAACAGGAACAACCACTATCAAGGATGGTTCCGTCACGCTTGCCACGGTCGGGCTTAATGCGGGCATTGCAACCTACACCACGTCCGTGTTGGTCACAGGGAGCCACACGCTCATTGCGGTATACAGCGGAGACAACAACTATCAGTAGACGCACCCACGGCAATTGCCGGGGGCGCAGTATTCACCCGGCTGCCATTCCAACAACGTCAACTCAAACCCAAAAGGACACAGCCGACCATGAAAGTCATTCAGAAAATTGCGAGTCTTGCACTTCTGTTGGCCGGTGGCTCTGCGATGATTCTGGCGCAGTCGACCGGTACGATCACACAGACAGTCAACCAGCGAAACACAATGGGAAATCTTTCCGCAACTCCTAACGGCACTATTATCGCCGGCAACCCCATCGCGTTTACCTACACTCTGAACACGGCCGGGGCTCCCGCTCCCGTTTCCGAAACCGTCCAGTTCCTCGATGGAGCGAGCGCCCTGGGTACTTCACAATCCATCGTGCTGACTGCGGCATCCAACCTGCTTCCTTATTCCCAAGTAAACACCGGGCAAGGGTGGACGACATCAGGAACCGCTCCGACCGTGGCACCTCGTGCGGTCAACGGGCCGGATGGCAGCACCGGCACTGCGACTACTCTCACCTTTGTCAATGGAACCTCAACGGTTCTCTATGCCGTACCAGGAACGACGAACTATGCCAATCAGCAAGTGACGTTCTCGGTCTGGGCACAATCGGCGACTCCGACGACCCTGATTCTCACTGTGAAGGACAACCCGAATGTGGCTGCAAGCCAATCGGCTCCCTGCACGGTTACCTCGACCTGGCAACGGTGCTTATTGACATACACGTTCCCGGCCAATGCAGGTACGGGCTTTTCCGTCTCGCTAACTTCTTCGAACTTCGGGGTGCCGATCAACGTCTGGGGAGCGCAGTTTGAGCAGGCCTCCCAGGCTGGTCCCTACGTCTCGACCATTGGCACGGCCCGGCCCACAGGCGCACAGGCTGGAACGGTTAGTTTCCCCTGGAGCCAGTTCCAGACCGGAGTTCACACCGTCACCGTGAAGTATGCCGGCGACGCAAACTTCATCGCGTCCACCTCAAACTCGGTGGTCCTAACCGCTCAGCAAGAGATCCCGAAGGTGGTCCTGACCGATTCACCTGTTGGAACCAGCGTGTATGGCCAGGCTGTAACGCTGACGACGCAACTGTCGGATCAGGACAATGACGACAACTGGATTCCGACCGGGACAGTTCAGTTCTTCGATGGCGCAACTCTCATCGGTACTGGAACCCTGAATGCGTCTGGTCAAGCCTCCATCACGTTGGTTGGAGCGACCTCACTGATCGTTGGTTCGCATTCGCTGACGGTTCATTACAGTGGCGATGTGGATTTCAGCGCGCTCACTTCCGCGCCCGTCATTCATGTGGTGACTAAGGCGAGCTCCACCGGCGTCGTAACGACGGCGGTTACCAGCTCGCTCAATCCATCTATATATGGAGATACGGTCACGCTGAGCATCAGCGTAACTTCTTCTGTCGGCATCCAGCCGACCGGGACTGTCTCGGTAGTGGATGGCGCCAACAACCTCGGCACGCTGACTCTCAATGCTAGCGGCAACGCGAGCATTACCATCCCAGCGTTCACTGCGGGTACCCACAATATCGTCGTCACCTACTCCGGCGACAGCAACTACGGCAATTAAATAACCGTCATCGGCGCCGCCGGCTACATCGGCGGCGCCGACACATAACGTGGGGGCTTTCTTGTGAGCAAAACGAACTCTTATCGCCTCTCGCTTCTTCTTCTTGCGCTGTTTGCGCTCTGCTCAGATAGTGCAGTTTGCCAGAAGCAGGTGACCTACATTCAGGTCGTCAAACAAGCGACGACATCCGTTTCCCTCGTATCTTCGGCCGGAATCGTCAGCCCTGGGCAGGCGATGCAATTCACCGCAAGCGTAGCGCCCACGAAGCCAACTTACCCAACAGGCTCAGTGGTCTTTACAGCGACGGGCTCAAACCCGGCAAATGTAATCGCTAGTTCACCCGTTGCACTTGGAGGGTCGAGCACGGCTATTTGGGCGACTTCGATTGCTGCAATCGATACCTATTCCGTTGTCGCTGCATACAGCGGCGACTCAAATTATCTTGCGAGTCAATCATTTCCAGTGCCTTTGTCCGTTACCGGCTCTCCGGACTTTACGCTCTCCACGCCGAATTCATCAACAGTAGTGCAAGGCAACTCGGTCGCTATCCCAATTACCGTTACGTCGATAAATGGCTTTGCTGGGACGATCGCATTTGAATGCAATGGTGTTCCAAAAAGCAGCACATGCAGTTTCTCTCAAGGATCGGTGACGTTTGCGCCTTCGGGTGCAAACTCCGCGACAACCACGTTGACTTTCGCCACTGCTGGAACAACAGTGACCACGCTTGGCATCTTGGGCTTGTTTGTCGGGTGGGGCCTATTTGCGCGAAAGAGATTCCGCTCCCCCTTCATGATGTGGATAGGCGCCGCACTTCTCTTGACCACGGTAACAGGCTGTGTCGGATCGAACCGATACGTACAGTCGAACGGAACTCCGGTAGGTATCTACTCTCTGACCATTGTTGCAACCTCCGGCGCCATCACTCATTCGAGCACTGTGAGTTTGCGTGTCGTGGCGCAATAACTGAATCGCCATTAAGGAGAAGTGAATTATGAATTGGCGGCGGCATTCTGCAGCTCTCGTAATCGTTTTCTTACTCGCCGAGTGCGTTCTATGTGCTCAAGCGCGGAAGGAAGTCAGCTATGACTGGGCACCGGACGTAGTGGCGGCGACGTTCTTGTATACGATCGATGACTACTCGTTGCAGGTCTCATCATCGAGTCTTCAAAGAACGCGTTTGGAAGGAGTTCGAGTGGAATATGCTTCGCGCCATTTCTACCCATGGGAAGTTGTAGGAACAGCGCAGTACTCCGAAGGCTCGCCGCTAGGGCAAAAGCTATTTTCTGCGGAAGGTGGCGTGGGATACTGCCGAAGCTTCAAACACTGGACGCCTTTTGCCCGCGTTGCCGGTGGCGCAGCTCGGACCAGCTCCGGCGATCTGATGTACCTATACGCAGTTCCAAAATGGGGACTCGCGCTCGCTACGAGCGCTGGCATCGATTATCAACTAACACCTCGGTGGGGAATTCGTACGGTGCAATTCGAGAACGAGTACTTGCCATATGGTTCGCGTGGTTCGGTCTATTGGTCTATTGGCACTGGAATTACTTACCACTTTCGTCCGTGAGGAGAGGCCATGAAGAGGAAGGGAATTGCTCAGTGGTTCGCGGCCTGGCTGTTGCTTGCCGCATGTGTAGAGTGTGTCCACGCCCAGGCGCGAGATCCGCTCATCGAACGGATGGCAGCAAATGAGAATTTGTTGCTTTCCGACATCAGTAAACATACTCCACTCGTCGAGACGTACTTGCAGATTATGAGCAAGAACGGCGAAACACCGGTTGAGGATCGATATTTTCTACATCGCATCGACCTCGGCCGAAGTATTCAGGGCACGTTGTACGAAGCGCCGAAGGACGATCGATCGAGACTCTCGATGGCAATGAAGATTGCCAGGCTCACAGTTCGTCATGCTCCAGCATTATTTGATTCCTCCGGATTCGTGGAGATGCTCGCTCCCGATATACACGGATTCGATCCCGGCAAATTCAGGTTCGAGTACCTGCGGAGCGATTTTCTCGGCAGCCTCAAGACGGCCGTGTATCAAGTGGTACCGCGCAAACCCGGCGACTTTCGGGGGCGGTTCTGCATCGACGATGGGGGGCATCTGGTGCGGTTCACCGGTACGTTCGGAGTCGATTCCTCAGAATCCCATCCGCGGTTCTTGCATTTCGATTCATGGCGGTACAACGTAAAGCCCGGCGTGTGGCTGCCAGCAGCCGTCTATATTGAACAGCCTCTACCCGAGGGCGTTCTGCACGGACAGATTCGACTGTGGGGATATGGTCTGGATGCTCGTCTCCATGACCAGTCCTCATCTGTAACAGTTTCCGTGGATAATGCAGTGGATCGAAGTGACGATGGAGAGGATGTTGATCCGTTGGCCGCATTAGAGGAGTGGCGGAATCTCGCTGCAGGCAACGTCCTCGATCGACTGGAACGTGCCGGCATTCTTGCGCCACAGAGCAGCTTCGATCGCGTCCTGGAGCAGATCGTCGTCAATCTGAGCGTTCCCAGTGATCTTACGTTCACTGAACCTGTGCATTGTCGCGTAATGCTGACGACTCCCATCGAGGCAACTACAGTCGGCAACACCATCCTCATTAGCAAGGGCCTCATCGAAACCCTTCCGACCGAGGAAGCAATTGCATCCGTGGTGGCATTTGAGACTCGCTCAGCTAATAAGAAGCAATTCGGTGGATACGCGATATGCGTTTGCGGACAGGACGATGTTTCCGGACAGGGCTGTTAGCAGAAACCTCAACCTGGCGCATTCCGTTCGAGACGATGAGCAGGCCGCGGCGGTAGCGGTGAATCTCCTGAAGAAGAGCATGTACGGGGAAAGACTCGGCAGCATCAGTTTGTATTATCAGCAGATGGCCCTCGGATCGGGAAAGCTGAAGGGCTTGTTCCGGCCGGAAATGGGAGACTCCTTGGTCTCGCCGGCTGGGAAACCTTGGATGCTCGCGCAGCTCGCGGGAAAAGGTCCTCGCCTGGAGCCCGGTAATCCCCATCAGCTTTCGGCTTTGCCGCTCGGCTCGAACCTGATCGTTGACCCATGGTCGGGTGAAGTTCGGTTGAGCGATGCGCCGCGTCTGATGCCTCAGACGGTGGACGAGAAGCGGCCGTTTGAAGTGGTGCCAGTGTATTTGCGCTTACGTCCTACGCCAAACGTGGCAGGGAGCGCTGGGAGCCTGAGGACGGTTGATGCAGCTGTGCATTGAATCGTCACTCTATCGTATGCAAGTCAGAGGGCCGGTCTAAGACCGGCCCTCTTTTGGTTACTGAGAAACGTTGAGTGCTCTACTGAAATATGTGATTACTGAACCGTGACGGTGACGGGCACCTGTACGGTGTTGACGCCAGATTGAGCGACGACAGTGACCGTATAGGTTCCGGGTGCCACGTCACTCGTGGTCGGGGAAGTTGGAGAGGATGTGGTCGTGGAACCCGGGGCTCCACCGCAGCCGCTCAGCCCGAGAGTAAAAATGGCTCCAACGGTAAGCAGTAGGACCATGAGGACGCCCCGAACGCGCTTGCTCCTGATTCCGACCAGCCCGAAGAGAGGGAACAATGTTGCAAGCGCCAGCCCAGGAAAGAGGGTGCTGGTTGCCTGAGCCGTCTGAGTAGCCGTAACAGTTGCGGTCCCTACTGTAAGCGTGAGGTTCTGGCTCGTCGTGCCGTTGTTGAAGTTAACCGTGCTCGCCGAAAGGGCGCAGGAGCCGGGCGAGGGCATCCCCGAGCAGGCCAGATCAACCGGCCCCGAAAAGCCATAGTAGGCGGACCCGTTCACTGCAACCTCAACACTTTTGCCGGAGGTGACGCTTACTGCGGGAATAGACGCGGTGAACGAAAAACCGGCAACGTGGAGAGCGAGCGTACCAGTGCTCTGGCTGGTACCTATGTAGTTGGCGGTTATTAACTGGTTGCCGCCCGTCCCGAGGGTGGTAATGATAGTGGCAATACCGTTCGTATCGACATTACTCTGGCCGAGCGATGTGGAGCCGTTCTGCCACGAGACGGTGCCTGACGTTGCAGGGGAATTCAAGCTGTTGAGGACGGTTGCAGTCAGGGTGACCGATTCGCCCATTGTCGGGTTGGGATCGGAGGAAGTGACAATAACATTAATTGAAGGGCCCGGACCTGGAATTGGGGCAGTACCGGAGCCGACCGCGCGGATGCGGTTATTATCCTTGTCCGCAATATAGATGTTGCCGGCTGTGTCCACAGCCACGCCATAGGGCCAGAACAACTCCCCGCTGGTGGCTGGTCCACCATCGCCGGAGTAGCCTGTCGAGCCGGTTCCCGCCACTGTTTGAATGATTCCCGTCGAAGCAGTTACCTTGCGGATGCGGTCGTTGACATCGTCCGCGATGTAGAAGTTGCCAACCGTATCCACTGCAACGCTCGTTGGGTAATACATTTCCGCGTTCGTAGCCGTCGCGCCGTCGCCGAAAAAGCCTTGAGTGCCGTTTCCGGCCACCGTTGAAATGTCACCAGTGGAAGCCGTCACTTTCCGGACGCGGTTATTGAAATAATCCGCAATGTAAATGTTGCCAGCCGCATCGACGGCTATGCCGAAGGGACTATTCAACTCCGCACTGGTAGCTGGCCTGCCGTCACCGGAATAGCCCGGAGTCCCGGTTCCGGCCACCGTTGTAATGATTCCTGTCGAGACCGCCACTTTGCGAATGCGCTGGTTGTCTGTATCTGTAAAGTAGATGTTGCCAGCCGCATCGACAGCTACGGCCCAGGGCCAATTCAGTTCCGCGCTTGTGGCTGGCCCGCCGTCTCCGAGGTAACCTTGGCTCCCACTCCCCGCAACTGTTGTAATGATTCCTGTGGAAGCTGTCACTTTGCGAATGCGCTGATTGTCCGCAAAGTAGATATTGCCCGCCACGTCAACGGCCACTCCGGTGGGCATATACAACTCAGCGATTGTTGCTGGTCCGCCGTCGCCCGAGTAACCTCGAGTGCCATTCCCGGCCACTGTGCTGATGTAACCAGTGGAGGCCGCTACCCTGCGGATAACGCAATTGAACGTGTCCGCAATGTAGATATTGCCCGCCGAGTCTACCGCCACGGCTTCCGGAACACTTAGGTTTGCGGCAGTTGCCAGTCCATTGTCGCCCGAATAACCCGCCGTTCCATTTCCAGCGACCGTGCTGATGTTTCCAGCGGCGGGAAGAGACACCTGGGCGTGCATTGTCATGGCAGTAGTGACGAAGAGTGCAGTAATTGCAAGAATGTGGATGGTCGATTTGAATGAGATCGAGATCATGAAGGCTTCCTCCGGTTAGTTTCAGTACATTGAGGTTATCGGCAAAAAATCAAGCTAACATTAGTGATTGCAAATAGTTAGCCATTACTTCGGCGCATGCATTTGCGGTCGAAACGAGGCTTGTGGTCTTGTTTTCTCAGCGCCCCGCGCGCGCTGACGGATGATTGCGTTGGAAGGTGGCTTGGCCGGACAGCGCATCGTTTGTTGCGGCTTTACCGGCGGCGCGGTAGCGTGCTTTGAAGGAATGCAGGTGCCTATCAGCAAAATGCCGATCAGCACGGGCATCCAAATGGCGCGCACGATAGTTCTGGACCGAAGCGAATTGAAGAAAATTTGTAGGGCGGTCATGCTGGAGTCCTCTCCGAAGGGGGCGATCCGAAATCCCCCGTCGCAGCTAGCTGAGGGGGTTGAGGAGCGCCCAGGGGAGGACGCTCGCGGCGTGGGGCGGCTTGAGGGGAACGACGCTACGCAACCGACGTGACAGCACCTTTTGCTGGCGCGCCGGGTGCAGTCGATCCCCGGCCCATAAGGGCAAGCCGTCCGCACAGAGCGACCAGACTGCCTACAAGACTCAATTGCATTCGGTCTTGGAGATGTGCCGGGCGTTGCCCGCGTTCGCGATTGCTCGGCGCTATCCTGTAGTACGGCTGGCGCCGTCGAAGACGGCCATGGTGCAATCAGGACTGGATCAAGAACCATCGAGTCGTAGAGGATGAAGGTCACTGTGTCGTACATTGATTCTTCCCAGTTCTTCTCGCTATAGCCTGTTCAACAAGAAAAGGGGCCGATGGCCCCTTTTCTCCTGCTGTGCAAGTTGCTAGAACGGCGAATCGTCGGTTAGCTCAGTGCCGTTGTCGGCCTCCACCGAAATCGGGGCGGTTGGGTTGTCGCCAGCCGAGTGAAGTGCTGCTTCATTGGGCGAGAAGACCGGTCGGCGGCTAAGCAGGGTGAAGCTGTCGATGACTACTTGGGTAAAGTTGTGCTGCACATTATCGTTGTCGGTCCACCGTCTGTATGCGAGGTGACCGACCACATGGAGGGGATTGCCTTTCTTGACGTACTTCTTGATAACGTCAGCGGGCTTTTCTCCGTACATGACAAGGTTGTGCCAAGCGGTGGTCTCCTTAACTTCTCCTGTGCTTTTGTCCACATACTGGTTATTGGTGGCCAGGGTAAAGCGGGCGACGGGAGTCCCGTTCGTGGTGTACTGGATCTTCGGATCGATTCCGACGTTGCCCAGCAATATGGTGAGATTGACTGAACCGGCCATAATGGCGATGCTTCCTTTCCGATTGGGTTGGTGGAGGTTGATGTTTCCAGCCAGGGTATCTAGGCCGTCAAGGATACGGATTCGCTGTGGAACTCATCCGTTCCCGACGCTAGCTGGCAGTTGAAACAATGCGTTAGGTACGACGACACCTTTTCGGCGTCCTCGCCGAGGAGGGTTAAATTGCGAACATGTTTGTTGTCCCGTCGAGTGATGAAAAGGCCAGCAATGGGGCCGCGAGTCTGTTGCAAAAAGCACAAGAGATCGGAACGGCTTGGCGCGTTGTAACCGGCGAGGAAATCTGTGACCGTTCTCGCCAGCTCGTCGACGAAGACGAATGTTGTGGTGACGCACGTTCCTTCGCTCTTGCCGGGATCGGCACCCGCTGGCGTGGGGGCACTGATCGTGAGTTCAACGCGCACAGTGAAGGAGATTGGAGGATTGGGTTTGAGCTTTGCGACTTTGCAGAATTGCAAAATGGCAAGAACTACGAGTGGGTAAAGCAGACAAATCGCGCTGAATACCGCGAGAGAAAAATGCGTTATGTGGTGCATTTTGTCCTCCTGGACCTGGAGAGGGAGCGCAATCGCGTTGGGTGTCTAGCATCGTCAGTGCCACCGAGGTCACGAACTCGTTGGAAAGCGAACACTTGCCGAGAGGTTCGTTGACGTTCCGAGGAATGATACCAGTGGTTCCGGATAGCCCGATCGTTCGCACTTCGCTCTTTTGTGAGAACTGCGATAGATATATAATACAGCATATATATATTATATATCGAGCAACAAGGTTCAATCGCTGTAAGAGGGAATGCGCGTGAATCGCCGGAATCTAGCTAACTAAGCAGATGATGCTAAATAACTTGTTGTTATTTCTGTCTCTTATCAGGCACGACGGTCCTTCTTCATCTTGCTGAATAGAGATCGTCACAGAACTACGTGGCGCGTGGATCAAGTTAAATCATTTCTAGGCGCTAAGTCCGGCAACTGGGCCGTCGCGGGTCTTCGTCCACTCGATTGCGAGCTTAGCTGAGTTCTTAGGGTGTTTAGAGTCTGGAGTCCACACTCTGGTCGGGGCCAGCGAATCGGCGCAATCGGACGATTTGCCAAACTGTGATAGATAGTAGCACATTAACGAACGCCGTTCGTCTATAATAGATGCTAATGATGGAACCGACACAAATCGTGAGCAGGCGCAGGGGAGACGGGAAGTCCCTGCTGACACGCGAAGCCATAGTCTCCGCAGCCCTAGAGGTGATTCGAAGAGACGGGCTCGATGGGCTCAGTATGCGCAAAGTCGCGACCGCTCTGAACACAGGCGCCGCCTCTCTTTACATGCACGTACTGGACCTCGACGAGTTGTTGTCCCTTGTTCTGGATCGGGTTTTGGCTGGAGTACGGATACCGCGAGTAAGAGAACCTTGGGACAAGGCGCTCGAGCAAATCGTTCTCTCATACCTCCGTGTTCTTTTCCGCCATGCCGGCGTTGCTCGCCTCGCAATCACAACGATTGCTACGGGGCCTAACAGTCTCAGAATCATGGAAGCTGTTCTCCAACTTCTGGAGAAGGCAGGCTGTTCTGGAGCGGAAGCTGCCTGGGGGACAGATCTGATCCTGCAATACGCAGCTTCAACAGCTGCCGAGCAGAGCGCACGAAAAGATGACCTGCTTCGCGAGATTGCCACTGCTCTCGAACAGATCGATGCGGCCAAGTATCCGCGCGTTCACGCGTTGCGCCGCGATTTCTTTTCAGATGGCATCAACCGCTTTCTATGGGGACTTCGAACAATCGTGAACGGAATTCTCCAGAGTCGCGCACGCCGAATTCCAGAGACTGGAGGTCCACGTGGATGCATTTGAGCACGAACTGATGACGGATGGCGCTGGACCAGGCGGTCTCTTGAACTCTGGGAACTCCTCTCGCCGCTCTCGGCATATAACAAGCAGATCTTCGCCACATTTCTGAGGGCTTCCTGCAGCTTGTGAACTACAATGCGGCCACTTCTGCCCATGCTTCCGGCGATCTCTCGGTGCTCATTCACCGTCGCTACGGCTGTCGCTGAAAGGCATCACCAGAACCCGGCAAACGCAACACCTGCTTTTTATGTTTGGTTGGTGGATCCAGCGACCGGAAGGAAGGAAATCCCCGCCATGATAGAAAGCGCCAACGCTTTGCCCAATAGACTATTGCATTTCCATATGGGCGTTCATTGTCGTGGCGCCTTTCGTACCTGTGCGGCTTGGGAGTACTACAGAGGCTCCATAGAACCTGTCTAGAAACTAATCAAGACGGCGTGGCAATTCGTTCACGAAGGCACTATGGGGCATGGCCTCCGCCGAGGTGTTGCGCAGTTCGTAGTCTTTGCTGAGTTGGTGCGACCAGTTGAGCCAGGCGAAAGTGCGTTCGACGATCCATCGTTTGGGCAGAACGCGGAACAAGTGCAACTCATTGCGTTTGACTACCGCAACCTTGTAATCAAACATCTGCTTGGCCCAGTCAGCTAATTTGCCGGTATCCCCAGCACCAACGAACACGGTGGCGATGCTATCGAAACGGCAGAACAACCGCATTAATACTGTCGGCACACCCATCCGATGCTGGATGCCAGCCCCGAGTGCACGATCACCGCCAGCAGGTTGCTTCGCGTATCGAATGCGATGTTCCATTTGCGCCTTTTGATCTTCTTACCTGCGTCATGGTCGCACCGCCCCCTCATATCGCCGTCTTGGCTTACTGCGAATCAACAATTGCCACACTGAGTGCGGTAATTCGCCCACTCGCCTTGCGGCACTGCTCACGAAGCGCTCGATCTACCGTCTCCCATACACCGCTGTCACACCAAATCCGGAAGTGCTCGTGAACTCTCCTCCAAAGGGGAAAATCGCCCGCAACTGACGCCATTGGCTGCCCGTCTTCACCGCATACAACATGCCGTCTACCACCCGCCGCTGCTTGTACTTGCGCGGAGTACCACCAGCATGACGATCTCTTCGCGTTTCCTCCAACAGCGGCTCGAGCCTCGACCATTGCCTGTATGTCGAATCGCTCAGGTACATGATCTCAAGCTATCGCTCTACGAGTCTCATGCATATTCCTTCTGTGGATACTCGGAATCGAGTGAAGACTACTTGAGTTGCAGTGTTACTTTCTCCCCCGCAGGCAGACAGTATGACCGGCATCCGGAAGGCGCCTGCTGGTGGCCCGCGGGCAATGGCACGTTTTCTTGCCCTTCAAGTATCAACTCAGCTTGTGTCCCTGGCGGAGTCTCAATTGTCAGCTCATGTCCGCCCCCTGCTTGCTTTGCCGAGAACCGAATCGGTCCGCGCACGGTGTGAGCCAGGCAGGAAATCTGCTTTAGATCTCCGAGTTGAGGAGCAATCACGAAGCTCGCATACCCTGGACTGGTTGGACGGAGGCCCATGATTCCGTGATAGAGAAGGATAAGGGGCGCGACTGCGCAATGACTCCATTGCGAACCCGAGTCATAGCTTGGGTTCCAGTCCTCAGCGAGTGTGTTATTCTCTTCCACCGAACGCATCGGCCACCGCGAGCGAAAATCATCGAGTACCACGTTCATGGCGCGCGATTTCGCCAGCGCCCAGTACCGCCAGACTGCATTTGCAGGGTAGGAGAGCCCCATCTCTTTCGGGCATGCGATGAGCATTTTGACAGCCGCTTCTGTCGCGCAGCCCGGGCATTGGTCAAACAGAATCGATGTGGCCAGCGAACGATCGCATGTACGGATACGGCCTTCTTCCGCACTCCACGGGAGATTGGCGATGAAGAACTGGCGATCACGGTCCCAGAAGCGTTTGACCGCAGCGGTTTCGATCTCCAAGCCAAAGGCGTCGAATGAGCGAGCGGCTGATTCATCGCCAAAGGCGCGAGCGAGCGGCGCCAGCGCATGACGAAACGAAGCAGCAGCATAAAGATTGAACGAGCACTGTTTGTGCCGCGGCATCACATACGCATTGTGGTCCATCCAGACACACGGGATGCCAAGATTCTCCACTTTAAGCAGGCCGTTCTGGTCGCGAATGGTGGCGAAGTACGCGGCCATCTTTGCAAAGCGTGGGTATGCCTCTTTCAGCATCTCCAGTTGTCCGGTGTACTGGTAATAGAAATGGCAGTCGAAGGCAAAACCCAGGTTGTGATCGAGGATAGGCCCCCATTGCGCCAGGGAGAGGCTGCGTTCGGCCACGCGCCATACACGATCGAAAGCAGGCCAGCAATCGAAGAAGTAACCCTCGGTCGAGGCACCCTGGCTGAAGGTGTTGACGAAGCGTCCGGGAAGCCTATTCTCATTGAAGGCGTGGTACAGGGCGTGAAGCTGGTGGGCACCGTCGCCCGAGTATTGCTGGCGCTCGCGGGCCATGCCGTCGACCACCGTGTCTTGCGCCGAATTATTGAGGGTGTTGACGCTTGCTACAAGAAGCTTCTCGAACCTCGAGTCGGAACAGGTAATTGCGGGCTGCGCGGGCCACGGGAAGATGCGGCGGCGCACTGCGATGTCTCTCAGAATAACGGGCCGGTTATGGTTGCGAATGACAAACTGAATCCAGCGATAGCTTTCGAAGTCGAAGGTCTCAAAGCGATTCTCGCCCTCGCGGCAAATGAAGCGCGACCAGGAATTGAAGTGGCTGTTGATTAGAAAGCTGCTCTTCGATTGGTGCGCCTCATGCACGAGAATCTCAACCACTGTTCCCGTAGGGGCATCAATGGTGAATGAGGGCCAGCCGACGACTTGTTCGTTGCGGGCGAAGGTTAGGGCCACGGCCTTGTCGCCATGAGCCTCAACCTGCCAAACGCCCGGTGAAGGCTCCTTTGCGACAGATGCCCACTCACCGCTAAAAGCCTCTGAGGGTATGCACTCGAAGTATTGTTCGGGCGGACAATTCCATGTGAGGAGCGAACTCTCTTCGAGAGAAAAGCCGCCAAGCAAGGTCTCGTTGAGCATGGGCACACTGCGAGCCCGCAGCGAACATAACTTGGGATCGCCATCGCTCTCCATCATCGTTGCGGAGCGGCTGCAGATGGAGGGCTTGTCGCCGCCGTCGCTGTAGCTGACCGCCGCACGCCATGCGCTGCCTGGCTCGAATGCCGGCTCATCCCAGCCGTAAGGATAGAGGCGCGCGTCAAATTCTTCTTGAAAGGCGCGCAGGTACCAGCGCTTGGAGCGGCCGGGAGGCCAACTGCGCGCCACGTGAGTCTGCCAATTCTCATCGGACACTATCTGCTGCTTCCTGCCATCAGCCCACCCGAGATTAAGTTGGAAGAGAAATCCAGGCTTGCCCATGACCCAGGTACCGTCGCCTTCGCCATAGTAGAGGACGCGAGCGCCGATGACGTTCTTTCCCTTGCGCAGAAACTTGCTGAGGTCGAGTGGATCGGCTTCCTGCCAGCGTGGATCGCATGGGGCGGGCCCCCATTGGACGCGCTTGCCGTTCACTGTGAGGATATAGCGGCTGTCAGCGAGAATGCGGCCCGCGGCGATGGAAGGAAGCTCGTCGAGCGTGATCTCGCGGCGAAACAGTACTACAGTACTTGGCAGGCAGCGTCCCATCGGATACCAGATCCAGTGGGCCGGCCCGAGATCGATCTGGGCAAGAAGTGATTCAGCCGCAGGCGCTAACTGTGACAAGGTAAGAGGTGTTTCCCACTGGGTGGCGTCAGGGGCGGATCCAAGAAATGCGGGCGCCGCGCAAAGCGCCGCGGAGTTCTGGAGAAAGCTGCGACGATTCATGCGCCAAGTGTATAACGGGGATTTCAGCAGGACAAGGCGAGGTCGGATCCACCGCTGTCAGGTTCGCGATTGCGCTCATGATGTTTACGATGTCGTAATCTAAAGCTCTGCTACCCAATACTAATTGAATGTCGTTTTCAGTTTTTGTGTGTGATGACAAAAACTGCCTTAGGATATGGCGTTTTCGACCAATGTTTGAGCGGTTCTTGATTGTAGAGTCCGCTTTCACTCCACGCTCAATCGTCCACATGCCAGCCGATTCTCCGACGTGGTGGAGCGTCGTCATCTTCTTGGAGTGCTAGGAGAATAGCATCTAGTTTGGCGCCCATTAGTTTTATACAGTGAAATATATTTATTTATCGAAAAAAGTAATCGTAGCCGATTTATTTCATAGAATGAATGTTTTCTTTTCTTGACAACAAGTCGAACGGCCTCGTAGCATCCTGTCGACACTACGATCTTCTTTTGACGATTGATGGATTTCTCTGACTTGCATCTTCATTAGTCTGCTCTCCTGTCCAGTGCGACAGGATTCAGATCTTGTTGTACTGCTAGATGGTCCAACGATTGTGACCGCACAAGAGATGGTACGCGAAGATGCGTTGTCCCGGGTGCATATCGGCCGCAACTTCTTCGACGCGAGTATAGATCGTGAGTCGGCACGGATCATCGGAGCACGGAGCATTCGAACAGCCTCTTTGTTGGCACTTTAGGGGGCGGCAGCGAAGCTGATCGAGGCCGAAACGTGCGGATGGAAGAGCGCGGAAGGCGCTAACCCGGTGGCAATAAATCGCTGCGATGGTTCGCAGGATGGGAGTTCTACTTTGTGAGCCGGGAAGTCCACATAGGTTTCGAATGACTTGACAGAATTCGCTTGTATAAAAGCACGCTTTGAGTAAACGCATTGCAGCGCAATATAGTTGCCGGAAGGAGCGGATGGATGAACGATCTCTGGAATGAAATCAAGCACTCGCTGCACATGTTCGTCAAGAATCCCGGCTTCACCCTCGCCGCCGTCGCCGCTCTGGCCCTGGGCATCGGAGCCAACACCGCCATCTTCTCGGTCGTCAATACGGTTCTGCTCAAGCCGCTCACCTACCCCGACGCCGATCGCATGGTCGAGTTTCTGGCACCCGTCGTCCAGTCATTGCCAACAACCTTGCCTCCATTCCCGAGTTTCACTTCTACCAGCGGCAGACCAGCGTATTCCAGGACGTTGCCGCGTACGACTTCGCCGGCCCCGGCTTCAACCTCACCGGCGACCGCCCCGAGCAACTCCACGGCATTCACGTTACCGAGGGTTACTTCCGCCTCTATGGCGCGCCCGTCATGCTGGGCCGCACCTTTACGCCGCAGGAGGACTCGCCCCACGGCGGCAAGGTGGTGGTGCTGAGCTACGGCTTGTGGCAGCGCAAGTTCGGCGGCAATCCGGCCATCGTCGGGAAATCTCTCTCGCTGGGCAATGAGCCCTACACCATCGTCGGCGTCATCGGAAAAGAGTTTGTCGCCGACCCGCAAGCGGACATCTGGCTGCCGTTTCAGTTTGAGCCGGACAGCACGACCTGAACCACTTCTTTCAGGTGGCCGCGAGTGCTCAAGCCCGGCGTCACCGTGGCCGCAGGCCAACGCCCAATTGATGGCTGCTGCCCCCGAGTACCACCGCGACTTCCCCAGCACAGATCCCAATCAGGCGATTTTGCGGTTGGACCGCTGCGCGACTAGCATCGTCGGCGACGCGCGCAATTCGCTGCTGATGATGCTGGGAGCGGTGGGCCTGGTGCTGCTGATCGCCTGCGCCAATGTCGCCAATCTGCTGCTCGTGCGCGCCACGGGCCGCAAGCGCGAGTTCGCCATCCGCTCTGCCTGGGAGCCGGCCGCGGGCGCATCGTCCGCCAGTTGCTCACGGAAAGTGTCTTGCTCTCCGTCGCCGGCGGCATTCTCGGCCTGGTTCTCGGCTTTGTCGGCGTGCGCGCGCTGCTCGCCGTCAGCCCCGCCGGACTGCCCCGCATCGGCGAAGACGGCTCGGCCATCGGCATGGATTGGCGCGTGCTCGGCTTCACGCTCGGCCGTCTCGCTGCTCACCGGTATTCTCTTTGGACTCTTCCCCGCCTTCGCCGCCTCGCGCACCGACCTGAACTCCACGCTGAAAGAGAGCAGCAACCGCTCCGGCACCGGATTCCGCCAGGGCAAGGCCCGCTCGCTGCTGGTCGTCAGCGAGGTCTCGCTGGCCCTGGTGCTGCTGATCGGCGCGGCGCTGCTCATCCGCACATTCATCGCCCTGCACGGGGTCGGTCCCGGCTTCGACCCTCACAACGTTCTCACCATGGAGATGTCGCTCACCGGCGAACGCTACCAGAAGACGGCGGGCGTGGCTCAGCTCTCGCGGGATGGTCGCGACCGGCTCAATGCCATCCCCGGCGTGGAGCTCGCGGCTGCCGCTTACTGGCTGCCCAACGATGTCGAGGATGCCGTGCCGTTCCAGATCGTCGGGCGTCCGGCCAACAAAGGCTGGCTGCGGGGGCAAATGGATGAGCGTCTCGCCCGGCTACCTGAGCCTCTTCAAGATTCCCATCCTGCGCGGCCGCGACTTCACTGAGAAACGACAAGGCCGGCGCGCCCGGTGTGGCTCTCATCAATGAGGCCTTGGCCAGACAACTCTGGCCCAACGAAGACCCCGTCGGCCAGCACATCATGTACGGGCACGGGATAGGCCGGAACTGGAGGTGAACCGAGCGCCAGATCATCGGCATCGTCGCCGACACCCACAACAGCGGCCTCGGCCAGCCAGCCGACCCCATGATGATGGTTCCCATTGCCCAGGTCTCGGACGGCTATGCCGCGGCCTACTCCAATATTCAGCCGCTCTTCTGGCTGGTGCGCACCCACGGCGACCCCCACCAGTCCATTGCCGCCGTCACCGAGCAATTGCGCATGGCCAGCGGCAGGCTTCCCGGTGGCGCATATCCGCACCATGGACGAGGTGATGGGGCGCTCCACGGCACGGCAGAGCTTCAACATGCTGCTGCTCACCATCTTCGGCGCGGTCGCGCTGGTTCTGGCCGCCATCGGCATCTACGGCCTGATGGCCTACTCCGTCGCGCAGCGCACCCAGGAGATGGGCATCCGCATGGCCCTCGGCGCGGACCGATCCGACATCCGCAAGCTGGTGGTCTGGCAGGGCATGAGGCTGGCACTGGTCGGCGTGTTGCTGGGCATCGCCGCATCCTTCGGCCTTACGCGCCTCATCGCCACCTTCCTCTTCGGCGTCAAGCCCTGGGATCCGGCGGTGTTCGTCTCTGCGCCGCTCATCCTTTCTGCCGTTGCGCTGCTGGCCGTGTGGCTGCCCGCAACGCGCGCCTCCAAAGTCGACCCCATGCAGGCGTTGCGTGGTGAATAGCCAGAAAGACGTCGTGCACTTATCTCAATGTTCGACTGCAAGATCTTGCCGCGGAGAAGGAGGCGATACATCTAGCCGGAGACGACAGCAATCAGCTAGGGACGCAGAAAGAGTGAGCCCGAAATGAGCTAACTATTCTTCGACATTTCGATTATTCCGATCGAATGCCCCCACTTTTACCTCGTTCACTATGACTGGCCGCTGTAATGTGAGCCAACTTGGCCGGGTTTTGGGAACAAAAAGGGAGCTTCAATACGAACGATATTGCAACTTGCGCTATCCGGGTCGTGACGTTGGGCGCGGTGCAATCCTACCAGCAAATGTGAAAAGGAGCGTGTGCTATGCGTAGAGGATTGGTGACAAAACATATTTTTCAGCATCACTTGGCGACAGGTCATTTCCTCCGGCTATTTGTTACGGGTTTCGCTTTTGTTGCGGCGTCCTTCGTGCTGCAAGGACAGCAGGCCCTTAAAGTGAACATCCACTGGGACAAGACCACGGTGGTCTCCAAGTCCACGCCCACGCTGCAGGTGGTGGTGAATCCGCCGCTGCGGCCGGGCGAGCCGCTGGGCGCGGCCGCCTACAAGGCGGTGAAGGAACTGGGCGCGGACTATGTGCGCTATGTGCCGTGGCTGCCTTATCCGAAGCTGGCCGTGGCCGAACTGGAGCCGCCCACGCCGCAGAAGACCAGTCTGGGACTTCAGCCTGATCGATCCCATGACGAAGGACTTTCTGGCCGCGACCGAAGGGCCATCCGACGGTCATGAATTTCAGCACCATTCCGGCGTGGCTTTTCAAGACCGACAAGCCGGTGACCTATCCGGCCGATCCCAACCAGGTGACCTGGGACTACACGCAGGGCACCGAGCTGCGCGACCCCAGCGGCAAGGAGCTGGGCGACTACTATGCCCGGCTGGTGAGCTGGTATGTGAATGGCGGCTTTACCGATGAGAACGGCGTGCGGCACGAGTCGGGCTACCACTACAAGCTGCCCGTGTGGGAGGTGCTGAACGAGGTCGAGTTCAGAGCACGACATGACTCCGGAGCAGTACACCGAGCGCTACGACGCGATCGTCGAGCGCGATTCACGCGTTCGCCCGGAGACGAAGTTCATGGGCATGGCGCTGGCGATGCCGGGCGATGATCCGCAGTTATTCGAGTATTTCCTGAATCACGACGAATCACAGGCCGGGCATCCCGCTCGACATATCTCGTACCACTTCTATGCGTCGCCCAGGCGCAGCGCAGACGATCGACCGACTGGCAGTACACGTTCTTCGACCAGGCCGACGGGTTTCATGAACACGGTGCGGTACATCGAGAGCATCCGCAAGCGGCTCTCGCCGGAGACGAAGACGGATACCGACGAACTGGGCGTGATTCTGCCGACGGACAACAAGCCAGGGGACGATGTGCCGCCATCCGCCGCTTATTGGAATCTGGCCGGCTCGCTCTACGCCTATCTCTTCATTGAGCTTTCGCGGCTGCAGATCGACATCATCGGCGAGTCGCAGCTGATCGGCTATCCGACGCAGTTTCCCAGCGTGAGCATGATGAACTGGGCGAACAACAAGCCCAATGCGCGCTTCTGGGTGCTGAAGCTGATCAAGGATAACTTCCATCCCGGCGACAAGCTGGTGGAGACGAAGCTGGACGGAGGTGACTGCGGAGGATCTGGGCGCAGGCATTTGTGACGCCCGCCGGCCGCAAGCTGCTGCTGGTCAACAAGCGCAACCACGCTGTGGAAGTGCCGCTGCCGGATGCGGACAAAGCAACTGCGCTGACGGTGGATGTGGAGACCGGCGACGGGCCGGCGCGCAGCGTGAAGCCGGAAGACGGCAAGATTCAACTGGAGCCCTTTGCCGTGACGGTGGTGAGCTGGTAACTGCTAAGAACACTGCGAATAGAGAGAGAGAGAGAGAGAGAGAGAGAGAGAGAGAGAGAGAGAGAGAGAGAGAGAGAGAGAGAGAGAGAGAGAGAGAGAGAGAGAGAGAGAGAGAGAGAGAGAGAGAGAGAGAGAGAGAGAGAGAGAGAGAGAGAGAGAGAGAGAGAGAGAGAGAGAGAGAGAGAGAGAGAGAGAGAGAGAGAGAGAGAGAGAGAGAGAGAGAGAGAGAGAGAGAGAGAGAGAGAGAGAGAGAGAGAGAGAGAGAGAGAGAGAGAGAGAGAGAGAGAGAGAGAGAGAGAGAGAGAGAGAGAGAGAGAGAGAGAGAGAGAGAGAGAGAGAGAGAGAGAGAGAGAGAGAGAGAGAGAGAGAGAGAGAGAGAGA
>CAVPWH010000006.1:0-729956 GCA_963709415.1 uncultured Acidobacteriaceae bacterium
GATCCGATCTACAACACCGGAGGTGAGGGAAATGGGGATAGGATCGGTTTCTACGGCTATTCCAACCACAACGAAGCACGGGCCGAGATCAATCACACATTCAAAGGTTCGTTCATGGTCGAAAGCTACTTTACCTACGGAAGATCGCTGACTACCGCCGAAGACACACTCGGCTCTGGCGGCGGCCTGGAGCTTGAACCCGCGGCTCTCACCAACAACGCTCCGCTGACCGAGAGGTTGCGGGCCTTATACGCTCCGGACTCGTACATGCCGGAGAAGACTTTTGCCATCAACGGACACTACGAGCTACCCTTTGGAAGAGGTAAGCAGTTCCTGAGCAAATCCAATACGATGGTCAATGAAGTGGTAAGCGGCTGGAACAGTTCACTCTTCTACATGTGGCGCAGCGGGTTGTACTTCTCGCCGTTTTACTCCTCCAATCCTGGGTATGCCGGTCAAGGTGCCGCCTTTGGCAACGAATATATCCTGGCGCCGGGATCGGCCAATCGCGGCATTCTGCCCCGCGACAAACGCACCAAGGCAGCGTGGTTCGATTCCAGCAAATGGGATCCAGCTTCGGGCGCAGCCTATGCAGGGCAGACCTTCGAGGTCCGCGATAATCTTCTTGACCGCGACTATCTGAACGGCATACCGAAGAAACTACATGACCGGCCCCGGCTTCTCGAATGCGGACGGAACCCTCTACAAGCTGACGCCAATCGGCGAACACATGAAGTTCGATCTTGAAATGCAGGTGTTCAACGTATTCAACCATACCAACCTTGGGCTTCCGAGAGCCAAAAACGGCGTGATCAGCACTGCGGCAAGTCCCTCGAGTTCAGCCAGTCCGACGACCCCGCGACTGCTGCAATTCCAGGGCAAGCTTACCTTCTAAGACAGTCTTGACCTTTCAACGTGAACCAGTTCGGGGCCGGTGCGGCTTCTCTTAAAGAGGGAGGCCGCACCGGCCCGGGCCGTTTGGGGGTGTTAATGCGGGCTCGAATTGGCATGAAATCTCTTTTGATTGCTGCAATGCTCGGAAGCTTCTGCGCAGGCCTTCTGGCTCAGACGGTTTCCCCGTTATTGGCGCGGGGATACACGGTGATTCCCGAGCCGCAGCGGGTGTCTCTGAAGGTGGAAGACTTTTCGTTCGGCGATCGCTGGCAACTCCGTCTTGGACCCGGCGTCTCCGCGAACGATGTAGCAGTGGAAGCGCTGCGCGAGGGGCTCTCGCAGAGATTCCACGTTACGCTGGATACGCGTGGAAGCGCATTCGGCGTGCTCTCGCTGCGCATTGTTCCAGGAAGCGTGGCGATTGGCCAGGCACAGGACAGCGACAAGAAGGCTCTGGAGGAACAGGCATACCGGATCGATCTGCGACCAGGAACGATAGACATTTCCGCCAACGCCTCGACTGGACTCTTCTATGGGGTGGAGACGTTTATTCAGTTATTACGCACGGAGAATGGGACGCTGTGGCTGCCGGAAGGAACAATTGAAGATTGGCCCGACCTTGAACTTCGCCAGATCTATTGGGACGATGCGCATCATCTGGAGAAGATGGCTGAACTGAAACGGGCCCTGAAACAAGCCGCCTTTTACAAGATCAACGGATTTGTGATCAAACTCGACGGCCACTTTCAATATAAGAGCGCTCCGGCCGCAGTCGAACCATACGCGCTGAGTCCGTCGCAGTTACAGGAGCTTACCGATTATGGACTGCGCTACCACATTGAATTGATCCCGTATCTCGACGGACCTGCTCATGTCGCCTTCCTCCTGAAGCATCCGGAATATGCCTGGTTGCGAGAGTTTCCGGACAGCGATTTCGAGATATGCGCCACCAATCCCGAGTCCTACAAACTGCTGGAGGGCATGTACCAGGATCTGTTGGATGCCAATCGCGGCGTCAAGCACTTCTTTCTTTCCACCGACGAACCGTACTATCTCGGACTGGCGCATAATTCCCAGTGCAATGAATCCGATATGGCGAAGAACCTGCGTTCGGTGGGGCAGGTCTTTGCTCACTTTGTGAATGAGGCCGGGGAGTATCTGCATAGCCGAGGGCGGACTGTAACCATCTGGGGAGAATACCCCTTGAAACCGAACGACATTGAGGCCCTGCCGTCCTACATCGTGAATGGAGAGGTCTATGGGCAGAGCTTCGATCGGGAGTTCAATCGGCACGGCATCCGGCAGACGATTTTTGTCTCTACCGAGGGCGAAGAGAAGCTGTTTCCGGACTACTTCATGTTGCCCGAGGCCGAACGCCTGCATCCGCCGGTGAAGGATGGCCCCGACCCGGATAACGCGATTCCCCGAGTGGATGACATCGTGCACACGATCTCCTTCGATCCTTCCCGGCAGAACGCAAGGCTTATTGGAATCCTCGATTGTGGCTGGGGGGATATGGGGCTTCACCCTGAAACCTTCTGGCTGGGGTACATTGCCGGAGGCGCGGCGGGCTGGCACCCGGGATCGAGCCCTCAAGAACTGAGGAACACTTTTTATCCCTTGTTCTACGGACCGGGCGCAGTAAACATGGATGCTGCCTATCGGATGATGAGCTACCAAGCACAGTTATGGTCGGACTTGTGGGACACGGGTCCGTCCAATGCGCGCAAGGGAATATGGGGAGGGCCTTATGATATCTATAAGACGCCCATCGCGGCCAGTGACCAGACGCTGCCGCTTCCGCCTGACTTGTCTCCCGATCTCAGCTACCATTCAGAATGGCCCGTTCAGAACGCGAGACGGATTCAACTGGCGATCGATGGTTTGCCCTCCAACGACGCTCTCCGTGCGCTCCTCGAGGAGAACATCGTGCGCTCGCAGTTTAATCACTATAACTTGGAAATCTACATCTCGATTGCCAATTTATACAGGCAGAATCTCGAGATGATCTCCGGAATCCACGAGATGGATCTCGATCTTGCCGCCGCCGATCAAGCCAGGACGGTTAATCCCGAGGCTGCTCTCAAGGACGTCGATCAAGCACTCGATACCGCAACCTCCATCTGGGTGGAACGGAACAATGTGCTGCAAAACGCGGTCACAACCTGGGGTTTCTCCATGTTCCCCCGTGTTGCGGAGGCCAATGGCCGCCAATTTCTGCATCAACTGGATGATGTAAAAGACCACTTGCCCGATCGCACCATCGATATGAGCTATCTTGTTTATCGCGAAACGTTGCTTCCATTCGGAAGTTGGGTTAATTCGATAGCAGCAGCGAGGAACCAGTACGCTGCAGCCCACAATTTGGCGGCGCGAGATTATCGGATGTCGTGGGGCGACCTAAACTTTGTCCCCGGTTCGCACTTTGCCGACTCGAACATAGTGGACAATTCCGGGATGTGAAGCGCTGCGTGAATGGGATCCGGATCTCTCTCGTCTTAGAGGATCATTCGCAGCGAGGCGAGGCTGAGGATATTTCCAGAGGCGCGAATCGGAAAAGGGTATTCGATCTTCAGTCGCGGTAGGCGAATGCAACAATTATCTGACTCTGTGAGGTCGCCCGGAAGAGCATCGCTGCGGCAACCATTTCATTTTCTTTTATTTTTGTTTTTTAACGGCTTGTTCGTTGCGTAACTTCGTTATATTTGATATTATTATCCTTTCTTATCGAAAAGTTTCTACATCAGGAGGAGATCTTGAACGAGGCTCGTGGTTCCAGAAAGCATATCTATTGATCAGCCTTGGCTTGTCGCAATCGCCGAAGACAGTAAGGAAGCAGCAGTTTTGCTTCAACGGTCGGAAGAAGAGCAGCGGAAGTGGGGATATTTCCATACTTTGCGGGAAATTCTGCAACAGCCGGCGACGTGGTTGCGAACCGGAACCGACATCGCGGCCCAATCCGAGGGACTGCGACAGGCGATTGAGGGTGTAAGAGCGCTTGTGCTAACCGGTTCGGGTAGTTCAGAATACGCCGGCGAGTGTGTACGTCTTCCTCTTCAGAACCGTCTGTCGATCCCGGTGCAGGTGGTAGGCGGTGGAATGTTGCTGACACACGGCTCCGAAGCAATCGGGCCGGGGCTTCCAGGAATGCTCGTCTCGCTCGGCCGGTCCGGGGATAGTCCGGAAAGCGCGGGGGCAGTCTCAGCGACCTTGGCGACGGAACCTGATATCAGACACCTTGTTGTGACTTGCAATGGGGAAGGGAAGTTGGCCAAAACCTATGAAAATAACCCCAACGTCAAGGTCATTGTGTTACCCGAGCAGACCAATGATTGCAGCCTGGTGATGACCAGCAGCTTCACCAATATGGTGCTTGCCGCCAGGTTTCTGGGCATGTTAGAGACACCGGACGAGTACCTGGCGCTGATCAAGAGTTTGAGCCGGAAAGCGGATGAACTGATAGCGGCGAATTTTGACGTCGTAGCCGCTCTGGCCCGCCGGGAGTTTGCCCGCGTCGTCTTTCTTGCCAGCGGCCCACGATTAGGCGCTGCGCGGGAGTCGGCCCTAAAGATGTTGGAAATGACGGGCGGGCGCGTGTGGGCGATGAGCGAATCCTACTTGGGATTGCGTCACGGTCCATTGAGCATGGTCCATTCCGATACATTGATCGTTTGCTTTCTCGCTTCCGATCCGTTGGTTCGGGCATATGAGTGCGACGTGATTCGGGAGTTGAATGAAAAGCAGCTTGGTATGGCCAAACTCATCTTCGGCGATTGTATTCCGCCGGATTTGGCCCATGAGGGCGACGTCGTAATCGATTGTGACGGGCTGGCGGAGTTGGGCGACGAAAACGTGCCGGTCCTCGACGTAATTCTCGGGCAGGTGCTTGCACTCTTCCGTTGTTTGAAGGAAGGATTCAAACCGGATTCTCCCTCGAGTAATGGCGTCATCAACCGAGTCGTGCAGGAATTCAGGCTGCATAGCCTGGAGTGCTGAGGAACGTCAGGTTTCAAAGAGGATTGCTTTCATTGGAGATCATGCATGTGTAGTGATTCAATTACTTCCCCGATCGAGGCTGCGGGCACGTGGAAGCCGCTTGATCTTTCCGAGTTCGAGCCCCATTCCATGCTTGAGGTGAAGCAGACCCATGTGGAGCGTTCCAGGTATCCGGTGATTGATATCCATGCGCACATGTGCTATTCGGCCCATGTCGTGAACGGAGTGCATTTGGGAGCGGAGCGGCAGTATCTGGCAACGGCGGAGGAAGTGCTGCCGGTAATGGACCGTATGAATATCCGCATGCTGAACAACCTGACGGGAGGGTTCGGGAGCGGACTTGAGGAGGCAATTTCCCGATTTGACAAAGCTTATCCAGGAAGATTCTGCGCCTTTACCGAGCCGTGCTTTGGTAGATTTCTGGAACCCAATTATCCGCAAATTCAGGCCGACCTGATCGAGCAGGCCGCGCAATCGGGAGCCAAAGGGCTGAAGATTCTCAAGACCCTGGGCCTCTATCTGCGCGAGGGCATTACCGCCGGCGAGTTGGTCAAGATCGACAACCCGCGCTTCGATCCGATGTGGGAGGCGTGCGCAGACTTGCACATGCCCGTGGCCGTTCATATCTCCGATCCAGCGGCATTCTTCTTGCCGACGGACCGGTTCAACGAGCGCTACGAGGAGTTGAACAACCACCCCGACTGGTCGTTTTATGGCCAAGACTGTCCGTCGAATGCCGAACTGCTGGCGGCTCGCGACCGCGTGTTCGCCCGGCATCCGCGGACGCAATTCATTGCATTGCATATGGGAAATTTTGCAGAGAATCTCAGTCACGTCGCGGCAAGTCTCGACCGGCTTCCAAACATGAGCGTAGACATTGCTGCACGCGTTGGAGAGCTTGGGCGACAGCCGCGCGCGGCACGGGCATTCTTTGAAAAGTATCAGGACCGGATCTTTTTTGGAACTGACGCGATGCCCAATGCAAACGACTATCCGCAACAGCTCTTTTGCGATCGGCTCTACGAAATTTACTACCGCTTTCTGGAAACCGACGACGAGGCGTTCGATTATTCGCCGGCAAAGATTCCGCCGCAGGGGCGTTGGCAGATATCGGGCATCAATCTGCCGGATTCTATTTTGAAAAAGGTCTACAACGAAAACGCCGCGCGCCTTTTGCAGCTTGCGACCTAAATCCCGGGATACAGAATTCGTTGCCGGCACATTTGGATAGAGCGTATGGGATACTCCGGATGAAACTGACCAACGGCCACTCACGACGAAAATTCCTCTCGTGGACGCTTGCAGCCGCGGGAGGATCCCTCGCGGTAAACCGGCTGTGGTCCGACCCACAGCCGCCGCTTCCCGCGAAACTCGTTGGCTTGAAGATAAAGAACGAGACCTTTGGATTCATCGAGGCGTGTGCGCGCGACGATGGAGGTTACACGCCATCGCCCGACTTGGGCTACAAAGGCTATGCCGACACGGCGGGAAGCGACTTGGCTGCGATCACCTACGCAGCGGTACTTGCGAAAACATTTGGATGGGAATTGCCGCACCGGGAAAGATCCGCGGAATTCATCCAGCGTCATCAACAGCCGGATGGCGTGTTCATCAATCTTCAGGGAACGATGAACCCGAAGGAAGATCTCGCCATCCTATACAACGCCGTCCAGGGGGTCGTGAGCCTGCGCGCCCTTGGAGAGAAACCCAAGGTAGATCCCTTTCAAGTCTTGGAGCGCTTCTTTGAGAAGGACGTGTTCAAGAAGCTGCCCATGTACACGCTCAGCTTCTATCCGCTTTTCTATGCCGCCTTGGGCAAGCCGTTTCCCGCGGAGTACCGCGCCGCCGTCGCGCGGTACATTGAGCAAGATCAGGCCGCCGATGGTTATCTCGGCGACCACGTGGCATCCACATTTCATATGATTCACTTTTTCCGGCTGGTGGGAGGGCATACGCCGCACGCCTCGGCAGTCGTGGCGCGGGTTTTGCGCGACCAAAGGCCGGACGGCGGGTGGCATCTCAAAACGCAGGACTGGGACGTGCATGCCTGCTTTGACGCGGTATTCATCCTGCGCCAGTTGAGTTGGAATTCGCCGGCGTCGCGAGCAGCGATCGGCCGCGCGACAGACTGGGCGCTGGCTTCCAGAAATTCCGACGGAGGTTTCAGTCATTATCCAGGTGGGCACTCGGATATGGACGCCGTCTATTTCCAACTCGGAACGCTGATTCAAGCTGAGCAAATTCCAGGCGCAGATTTCGATCTTCCCGATGCCGAAACCCTTGGCTGGGGTCACGCCATGATTCCTGAAAAGGTCTATCTTCGCACGTGAAAGAGATTGATGAACCAAGAGGGCGGCCTGGGCATGGCATTCGCCGGCAAAGATTCCGCTTCGGGAAAGATGGCAGCTTTTGGACATCAAAGTGCCGGATTCAATTTTGAGGAAGCTTCACAACGAAAACGCTGCGCGCTTATTGGATGTTGCGCCGTGGTCCAGGTTGACGCATGGGGAGCGCAATCGATTGGATGTATCCTAATCTTCGGGGAGTTCGATGCCGGCATGTCCATACGTCGGAATTTCGCCGCGAGAGTTCTCGTTCTTGCAGCATGCCTTGGCATTGCGGCTGTAGCTGGATCCTCATCGTCGCTGGCCTCGGAGTGCACAGGATCGGCTTCGTTGGAGGCGCGGCTTCATGCTCGCTCCGATGCCGATGCTTACGCCGCATTGGGCGCCTGGTTCTACGATCATTACAAAACGGACTGCGCGATCGAGACCATTCGGTCTGGGCTCAGGCTGGAACCGGATTCGGCGCGTTTGAACTACCTTCTCGGCCTTAGTCTCTATACCGCCGGCCGTATGGAAGATTCCGTTGCGCCCTTTCAGCAATCGATCAAGGTCTACCCACGGGATGCCAATGCGCATCTCTTCCTGGGTGTTGCGCTTGCCAGCCTCGGGCGAAACGAGGAGGCCCTTCATGAGTGGTATGCCGTGCTCAAAATCGAACCCACGTCAGTGCCTGCACTCGACGGACTGGCCCGATCTCTGATCTCGATGGGAGACTACGAAACAGTCATTCGCCATCTTCGTTCCGTGCCTCTCGGCGAGAACTTGTCTCTCGATCTGGCGACGGCGCACCGGAATTCGGGCGATCTGGACAGCGCCACAAAAGTGCTGATTGAAGGGTTGAAGAGTTACCCGAATTCCGACGGCCTGACCGAAGCGCTGGTGTCGCTCTATGCCCAAGAAGGCCGAAACGAGGAGGCGACCGCACTTGCCGAAAAGCTCGCCCGCCAGAAACCCAACGACGTCGCGGCGCAACGCACCTATTTATGGATGCTGGAGGAAAGCAAGGAAGATGAAGTGGCCGCTCCCCTTGCCCGCAAGCTGCTGGCCCTGGCACCCCACGATATCAATATTCTCTATATGTCAGGCATTTTGGAGCGCCGCGCGGGCGACTTCGCAGCGGCGCGCAAGAATCTGCAGGAAGCGGTCGATCTGGATGCCAAAAGGAACGACACCCGCTACAACCTCGGAGTAGTGCTGGCGCAACTCGGGGAGACCGCGGCAGCAAAGGCGCAGTTCGAAAAGGCTATCGAACTGGGAGCGGCCGGGCCCGAAATCCGCTTCGAACTGGCCAAAGTGCTGCGCAGGCTGGGTGAGACGCAAGAGGCGCAGCAGCAACTCGATATCTACAAGCAGAAGCAGAAGGAAAAATCGGATCACGAACTGGCCACGCTCAAATCGACCGAGGCCGCGCAGGCTGTCAGCGCCGGGGACAGCCAGAAAGCCGCCAACCTATATCGGGAAGCCTGTGCCGCGCAACCGGACAACGCCGGATTCGCTTACCGGTTGGCGCTGGTGCTGCATGAACTGGGCGACAACGCAGGTGAGCGTGCCGCCGAGGAGCAGGCGGTCAAGGACAATCCCAATTTTGCGCCCGCTCAATATCATCTTGGGTATCTCGAATCTGAGGCGGGGGAGTTTTCCGCAGCCGAGCAGCAATTCCGGTCGACGGTAAAGGTGGCCCCAGGCAACGTCCAGGCCTGGATCTCCCTGGCAACTGTATTGGGCAAGGAATCTAAATTCGCGGAGGCCCAGGACGCTTTGAGCAACGCTCTCAAACTGGACCCCGACAATCCTCGCGCGCTCGAACTCAGCAGGGAACTGACAACCGCACCGGCCACGCGCTGAGCCGAAACCAATTCTTGAGTCCCAGGAGGATTCCGCCTGCTATGAGCGATAAGCAATCCGCTGTCTGGACGCGTCGTAGCTTGTTGCACACCATTCCAGCCGTATTGGCTCCGGCCCTGATTCCCGGCAATCTTCGCGGCGTGCTCACTGCGGAGATGCCTGCACCGCCGTTCTCTCGTTTTGTAGATGTAGCTCACGCCGCTGGCCTGACTGAGCCGACGATCTACGGCGAGCCTGGCAGCTTCACCTACATCGTCGAATCGATGGCCACCGGCTGCGCTTTCTTCGATTACGACAATGACGGCTGGATGGACATCTTCATTCTTGGCGGACGAACGCTCGCTCGCATCTCGCCCGGCGCAGGCAATCGGCTCTACCACAACAATCACGACGGTACATTTACCGATGTGACCACGAGGGCGGGACTCGCCGACCCAGGTTGGGCTCAGGGTGTTTGTGTAGGCGACTATAACAACGACGGTCTTGAGGATCTGTTTCTTACCTACTATGGCCAAAATCGCCTCTATCGCAACAACGGCGATGGCACGTTCACGGACGTAACTGCCAAGGCCGGTCTTCTTTATCCGACTACACGCTTCAGCACCGGCTGCACATTCTTTGACTATGACCGCGACGGACGGCTTGATTTGTTTGTGTCCAATTATCTCGAAATCGATCTTGCTACCGGCCCAAGGCCCTCGTTGGACGTTCCCTTTTGCAGGAATCAGGGCGTGCCGGTCAACTGCGGACCCGCCGGCCTGCCCAAAGCCCGCAACTTTCTCTACCACAACAATGGCGACGGCACCTTCACCGACGTATCCAAGGAGTCAGGCGTGGAGGGTTTCCGCGGGTCGTATGCGCTCACAGCCATCAGCATCGATGCCGACGAGGACGGCTGGGCGGACATTTTTGTGGCCTGCGATTCGACCCCCTCGCTGCTGCTGCTGAACAACCACGACGGCACCTTCCGTGAGGATGGGCTGATGCGCGGCGTTGCCCTCAGCGGCGCCGGTCAGCAGGTGAGCGGCATGGGCGCCAGCGCTGGAGATTACAATCTCGACGGACACACGGACCTGGCCAAGACTCATTTCCATGGCGAGCCAACCGGACTTTATCGAAACGACGGAAAAGGCAACTTCGAGGACGTGACGATCGAGACCGGTCTCAACAAGGAAACCCGCTTCGTGAGCTTTACCCCAGGGTTGGTTGACTTCGACAACGATGGCTATCCCGATTTGCTAGTCACGACGGGGAATGTGTATCCGGAACTCGAACGAGTCTTACCGCAATTTCCTGCCCGCAGCCCATGCATCCTATTTCGCAACCGGGGCGACGGGACATTTGCCGAATTGGGCGCTGAAGCCGGTCCAGGCATTGAGGCGCGCCATTGCGGCCGGGGCGCAGCATTCGGCGATTTCGACAACGACGGGGACATGGACGTGGTGATCATGAATGTGAATGAGCCGCCCAGCTTGCTGCGCAACGACGCTCCGGCGGGGAATCACTGGATCAAAATTCGCCTGGAAGGCACGAAGAGCAACCGTAGCGCAATCGGGGCGCGCGTCCTAGCGCGTTACGGCGGTAAGGTGCAGGTCCAGGAGATATTGAGCCAGTCAGGCTTTCTGTCCTCTAACGATCCGCGTATTCACTTCGGTCTCGGCGTCGCGACCACAGTCGACCTGGAGATCCACTGGCCGATGGGTGCGTTGGAGAAGTTCCCGGCCTTGCCGCCGGCCAACTCGTTACCATTCGGGAAGGCGAGGGCATTGTGAAGGGCCGTCCGTTTCGTTGATGCGGATCGGGGCCTGCAATAATTATTAGAATAATATCGATTATTTGCTATAATCTTCGAATGATTTCCAAAGGAAGGTTTATCGGTCTGCTTTTTGTGGTTGCGGCAGTTGTTCCAGGCTTGCAAGCGGCAGCGCAGGTGCGCGTTTGGGAAGGTACCCTCACTCTTCCGACGTATGAAGAAGGGGCTCCGGATCCGAATCCGCAGTTCGACCAATACTCCGACAGAACCAATTATCCCTATACGCTGCGCGACCAAATGACCGATCGGCGGGTCGACCATCCTTGGCGCGCGGTCTATTTGGAAAACGAATATCTGAAGTGCACCGTGCTTCCCGACCTTGGCGGCCACCTTTATACGTGCATCGACAAGATCAGCAATCAACCGATGTTTTATGCCAATCCTTCCATCAAGAAGGCGGAGATTGGTTACCGGGGTGGCTGGGCTGCTTTTGGAGTTGAGTTCAATTTCCCCGTGTCGCATAACTGGGTTACCGTCTCACCGGTCGATTATTCGTTCCGGCAGAATGCGGACGGCAGCGCCTCAGTGTTTGTGGGCAATATCGATCGCGTGTACGGTATGCAATGGAATGTCGAGTTGATGCTGCAGCCCGGGTCGACTGTTCTTGAAATCAAGGTGAGCCTCAACAACCGGAGCGATGTGCGGCACCGCTTCTATTGGTGGAGCAATGCCGGTGTACAGGTCTGGGACGACTCGCGAATCTCTTATCCCATGCAGTTCACCGCAAGCCATGGATATAGGCAGGTGGATACATGGCCGGTGGACTCGGCCGGGATGGATCTCAGCGTATTGAAGAATCAGACATTGGGGCCTGTGTCTCTATTTGTGCATGGCAGCAGAGAGCCGTTCATGGGCATCTGGCACCCAAAGACCGACACCGGCATTGTTCATTATGCGGAGTACGAGGAACTGCCGGGCAAGAAGATCTGGTCGTGGGGATCGGACGCCGACGGCAAGGATTGGCGCCGGGTGCTCTCAGACAACGACAGCGCGTACATGGAAGTGCAGGGGGGGCTATTTCGGAATCAGGAGACCTACGCATTTCTTCAGCCTCGCCAGACAATCCGTTTCAGCGAGTATTGGATGGCGGTCCGCGGGTTGGGCGGCATCGTTCGCGCAAACCTGAACGGAGTGGCGAATCTGACCCGGGAGAACAACAAACTTCAAGTTGCATTCAATGCCAATCGAGTCATTCCTGGCGCGAGAGTGCGCATTCTCGACAGAGACAGCTTGGTATTCGAAGAAAAGGGCGATCTGGCTCCGGAGCGCACCTGGAAGCACGAGATTGCGGCGGCAGATCCCGCAAAGAAATACACTTTCGACGTTCTGGACGCAAGCGGGGCTGTTCTGCTGCATCAGACAGAAGGCGAGTTCGATTGGACTCCCAAGTCGGAGATCAAGACCGGACCGGTGCAAGGCTATGACATGCCGGCGGCAGCAAATCGAACCGAAGACGATTGGGCGCAGCTTGGAAAAGATGAAGAACTGAATGGAGCGCGCCTCTCTGCGCTCGACGATTACAAACAAGCTCTCGCAAAGTTTCCGACCAGCCTGATGCTGGAAAAGTCCGCGGGACGGCTCTCGGCCGATCTGCTCCACTACGACGAGGCGGTGAAGTATCTTGAGGCCGTGCAGAGCCGCGAAAACTGGAACGCGGAGACTGCCTATTATCTGGGAATCGCTGATGACGGATTGGGCCGCGAACGCGAGGCGCGACTCGCCTTTGAGACAGCGCGCCGCCTGCCGGAGTTCCATGCAGCGGCGTGTTTGCGGCTCGCCGAGCTGGAAGCAAGGCAGGGCCAGCTTGAGCTGGCATCAAACGATCTGAAAGAGGCGGTGCGCAGCGCCCCAGACGATTTGCGCGGTGCGGAAGAGTTGGTTGCCGTCCAAAGTGCGCTGGGCCAGAAACAAGCAGCGCGCTTGTTGGCACAGCAATGGCTTGATCGCTATCCTGCCAGTTACTTTCTTCGTCTCGAACTCGGCCAACCCGACAATGCGCATCTGGGCGCGGATGTGAATCGCATCCTGAACGTCGCTGCCGAATATATGCGGCTTGGCATGTACGATGCTGCACTCGGAGTCGTGTCGAGAAGCTATCCATCTGTTCCCGCTGACCGGCGTGAGCCCGGCGAGGCAGCGGCCCAGGATCATCCGCTGGTGGTGTACTACCGGGGCTACTGCAAGCAGAAACTCGGCCGCCCTCCCGATGAGGACTTTGCCGCGGCCTCCCGGCTCTCAACAAAATATGTGTTCCCAAGCGGTGAAGACACCTTCAAAGTGTTGCAGTCGGCGCTGCGAGCCAATCCAAACGACGCCAACGCCAATTATCTTTTGGGGACCCTGGAGTTTTCCGTCGGCATGACCGAAGCCGGCCTGGAGAAGTGGAAAGACGCACAGCGTTTGAACCCGCACATCGCAGCACTGGACGCGGATATGGGGCGTGCTCTGCTCCATTTGAAGGGAGATACCGAAGGGGCTTTGGCCGCATTTGAGCGCGGAGTTACGCAGGACGATCCGGGAAACCTTGAAAATTACTTCGGGGTGGACGAGGCGCTGAGTTTGCTTCGTCGTCCGCCGGCGGAGCGCGTGGGTGCCATCTCCCTCTATCCCGACAGTGAGAACATGCCCACTGCGCTGGTCTACGAACTGGCTCTGAACCAGGCGGAAGCGGCTGATTTCGGTAAAGCGATAGCGCTCTTTCATCATCGCTTCTTTCTCCGTGCCGAGGGCGGCACGAACGTCAGGCAGGTGTGGGTGGAAGTGCGTCTGCAACAGGCTCTGAGCCTGGCTGCGACGGGGCAATGCGAATCTGCGCTTCAGATCGCTTCTCAGTTGGGCTCTGTGGTGCCTGACCTGGACTTTACGCGGGATGGCATGCAGCCGATTCTCTCTTCTGCTCGCACCAACTATCTGCTTGGCGACCTGAGTGCTCGTTGCGGGCGCACGGCTGAGGCCAATGGGCGATTTGAACAGGCTGCCGGGGCAACCGACGCAAGCCAGATAGCCTGGGCCTTTCTGGCCGCCCGTCGCCTTGGCAACTTCGATGAAGCAAAATGGCGGATAAGGCTCCAGTCCGCTCTCGCCGGGGAAGGAACAGGCAGAGGCAGTTTGGGCGCCTACAATTCAGCGATGCTACACCGCGCCTTGGGTGACGAGGCAGCCGCTGAGGCGGGACTTAGCAGGGCCCTTCTGATGCCCGACACCCAGATGGCGTACCACCTGGCGCGCCTGGCTCTGGCTGGAGCAGGTGAATGACGAATCCGGCAAGTCGGCCAAGGCTTTCGCGCTTGGCCGATGGGCCGAAATTCGATGGTTTTGGTGTGACGAATTACCTTTCGAAATTGCGTTTAACGTAGTAATATCTGTCTAAACCTCTTAAATAGCAAAAAAGAGATGAAAAAGGAAATCAATATGCGGGTTATTTTGAATCTCGCGCTTTCCCTATCCTTGTGCGGTGCCTGCAGCGCGTCGCCGGCGAATCCGGTTTCAGCAGCTCCGGTCAGTGTTGCCGATGGCACCGTGACCATCCCGACCTATGAACCCGCGAGCCGCGAGCTGGAGCCGCCTTTGTTTCCTGGGTCGACGGTCACAGGTCTCTATCCATTTCCCACCTATGCGGCGTTGTCATCGGCTGATAGCCCCAAACCGAAGACCTATCGGACCATCGTTCTTGAAAATGAGTATTTGAAGCTCACCTACATTCCCGAACTCGGCGGCCGCTTCTTTTCTCTTTACGATAAGATTCGCAAGCGGGAGGTCTTCTATCGGAATGGCGTCATCAAGCCGTCCATGTTCAATCCGCGAAATAGTTGGCCGGTGTCGGGAATCGAACTCACCGGTCCCCACGACGATCACAATCTCACGCTCCATGGAGAGCCGTTCTGGTCCAACACCATCGCCCGGCATCCCGACGGCAGCGTGTCGCTGGTGCTTGGTGAATCCGATCCCGTCTATCACATGAAGGTGAATCTGTCGGCGACGCTCTATCCGGGCGATAGCGGCCATGCAGATCAGCGTGTTTTGCTACAACCGCAACGACAGCCAGAAGCCGCAGATGTTCTGGACCAACGCCGGTTTCTCTTCCACTGAAAAGACGCGCTTCATATACCCGATGACGCGCACCGTCGGTCACACATCGGGCGAGGTTTCCAGCTGGCCGCTCTACAACGGAGTGGACTCAGCTGGGACCGGAACAATCAGCACATGCTGGGCGTGTTCGGCATCGACAGCTACGACGACTTCGCCGGATCCTATCAGTTCGACCGCGATTACGGCGTCTTTCGCTATGCGGACCGCCGCGTTGTCCAGGGCATGAAGCTATGGACATTCGGTTACGGCCCCGGAGCGGAGTCTGAGCTGGCATACACGGATAACTCCGGTCCTTATGTCGAAGTGCAAAGCGGCCGTCATGTTTGGGACGGTCACTACGAGTGGGTGGCGCCCCACAACGTTGAGAACTGGAACGAATGGTGGATTCCAGTAGCCGGCATCGGTGGAATGACCACGACCACGCGCGACCTAGCCTTGAATCTATCCGTGCAGCCTGACCCGGCGGGAGTGAACTCCGAGGTCAAGCTCGCTCTATCGCCGGTGCGCTCTATCCCTGGAGCAAGGCTGGTGGTCACGGCCAGTTGCGGCGAACTCCTGAATACGTCCGTCGATCTTTTCCCCGGCTCTCCGGTTACGAAAATCATCTCCGGCATCGAAGCGGACGCGAAAGGGCTAACGGCTCTCACCGTTCGCGTCACCGACGCCACCGGCCGAGAGGCCCTCAACTATCTTCGTCCCGACGTGGACCCCGGCCGCAAGCAGTACACGCCCTTTGCCCGGGATCTGGAAAACCCACAGAAGACGCCGGAGCAGATGAGCGCCGAAGAGTTGGTGGAGGCAGCCGAGTTCAAACTCAAGGAGATGAACTCGGGCGCCATGCAGGATTTGGTCGACAGTGCATTGAAGCTCGATCCGGGTTACTCGCGCGCCCATCTTCTACTCGGCATCGATCACTTCAACAACGGCCGCTACAAGCAGGCAGCGGAAGAATTGTCGAAGGCCACCGAACGCGATCCGTACCTGGACGATGGTTGGTATTATCTTGCGATTACACAGTTGGCTTTGGGTGATAGCCGGAGTGCGGAGCGCGACCTCTACTATATTGAGCCGGCGAGCGCGTACTTTGGCGGGCGCGAGTATCAGCTGGGAAAACTGGCGATTCTAGCTGACAAGCAAACCGAGGCTGCGGAGCATCTCGACCGCGCCATTACCTCGAACGGCTATGACTTGAGTGCGCGGGCGCTCTACGCGCTCACCTTGCGCGTACAAGGCAAGAAAGAAGAAGCGCAGCGTCAGTTGACCGAATTACTGCGCATCGATCCCACCGACCGTCTCGCTTATGCGGAGCGGTTCTTTCTAACCGGAGATGCAAATGCAAAACGCGAACTGCTGCGGCTGATGGGCGAGCAAAGCCAGGAGGCCATCGACGTCGCAATTTTCTTCGGCAACGTGCAGCGGTGGAGCGAAGCCGCCGCGGTCCTGCGAATGGTCGAGCGGGACAACAAAGATCCGTGGGGAACGTCGCCCCTGTTCTATTACACGCTCGCGTATTATCTAGATCGCTCGGGCGAAGCTGGGGCGGCTGCAGCGGATCGGAAGAAAGCGCAAGCAGCCGCAAACACGGTCGACCGCTTTCCGTATCGCCGCGAGAGCGAAGCACCGCTGACAGAAGCAGTGAGCGTCGATGCGCACGATGTGGTAGCGCGCTTCAATCTCGCCTGCCTTCTCTATTTCCTCGGGCGCACGGACGAGGCGATTGCGCAGTGGCAGTCCGTCGTTGCACTCGACCCCAACCACTTTAGCGCGCGTCGCGCACTGGGCCTGGCTTATGCGGCGGAAGGCAAGACAGCCGATGCGGCCGAACAGCTTCAGAAGGCGATCGATCTCAGGCCCGATCATGTTGGTACGCTGAACGATTTGATCTCCATCTACGCAAGAGCCGGACAATTCGATGAGCAGATCGCGCTTATCAACAAGGCTCTCGAACGTACCCCAGGGAATGACGACCTAACGATGGCGCTGCTCAACGCGTATCTGATCCGAGGCCGCTATGAGGATGCTGACCGAATCGTCGCCACGCACACCTTCGCGCCCCGCCATCGCTCCACGGCTCTTCGCGACGCGTATCGCAGCCTTCGCTACGGGATGGGCTCTGTTGCATTCAACCATGGAGACTATGTGCAGGCGCTGGCGCTGTTCCAGTCCGCGCTCAAGCCGCCTGTATCGCTCAACCTCGACGACTTCCAGTTCCAGGCGGCTCCACGGGCCCACTACTACATTGGGCGCGCGTTGGAGGCAATGGGGCGCAAGCAGGAAGCCGAGGCGGAATACAAGCAAAGCACGGTCGGCATCGATCTTCTCTCCGGAGACCGCGACAGTTGGAATGGCGAGAACTTCTTCGCGGTCCTCTCACTCGAGAAGCTGGGTCAGACTGACAAAGCCAAAGGTCTGATTCCGCACTTTGAAGGTTTTGCAAGAACAGAGATGGATTACACCAGGTCATACCCACGCGGAAGGGCGCGCTACTTGCTGGCCCTGATCGAGAAAAACTCTGGGCATGACCAGCAGGCGCGCGCATATATGAACGACGCGCTGCTCGCCTTGCCGGACTATCTTGAACCGCGCTACGAACTGCGCGGCGACGCAATCGATGCAGTCGCGAACCGGGACGGGCACTGAGATGGTCGTTCAAGAAAAGGAACTCAAACGATGCGAAAACTGATGTTTATCTTGTTGCTGCTTGTGCCCGGACTGAGTTGTTGGGCGTCGGACTTTGCCGTTCTTTCCGCGTATCACCGTCCCGATCCATTCGGAGGCGTGGTCGCTAGCGACCCGCCAGGAGCAAGCTCGGACCATGCGATCAAGTTATCGGGAGCGCGTGGGGGCTATGTTTCGTTTCAATTGGCCGTTAAATCGGACAAGCCCTGCACCGGCTGCAAGCTTGCAATCGAATCTCCGCTGCCGGCGGATGTCTATCGGGAGTGGTTTCATCTCAACACGCCCGACAAACACTATTATCCCGACGCGCTGATTCCGGTCCAGCTTCCTTATAGCTTCGATATGCCCGATCGCGAGAATGCAATTCAGGGACAGAAGGTGCGCGCCTTTTGGGTGGACCTCTGGATAGCTCCCAACACAAAGCCTGGAATGTACCGCGGTCGCTCGCGGCTCATGGATGGTTCGTCATCAAAGACTGTGGCGTTCATCGTCTCCGTGCTTCCGGCGGAGATTCCTGCGAAGGACGTGGTCGACGTAGACTCCAATAGCTATGGCCTCGGATGGCTGACTCAGCAGTATCCCAAGGCGGTGACTGGGTCAGGCAGCGTCAATGAAGATGAGCAGTTCCGCCTGGTGCAGCAGTATTACAAGATCTTCTATGAGAACCGCACCATCTTCCACATCCTTGGCTACAGTCACTCGGGATTTGTCGATCCAGGCTTTGCGCCGGAGTTGGCAGGAAGCGGCGCTGAGAAGCACATTGCCAATTGGAACAAATTCGACCGCTTGTTTGGCCCAGTGTTAGACGGCTCCGCATTTGCCGGTACCCGGCGTGGACCGAGCCCCATACCATTCATGTACCTGCCCATCAATCCCGAGTGGCCAGCGAATTATCTGTGGTGGGGAGAACCGGGATATCAAGCAGAATTCACCAAAGTGGTGGGGGAGATGGAGCGCCATTTCCGCGAGAAGAACTGGACCAGCACCCATTTCGAGATGTTTTTCAATCAGAAAAAGCGCTACAAGGGATTCGAGTGGGATGGCGACGAGGAGAGATTTCCGTCGGATTATGCCTACATGCTGACGTTTCACGACCTGCTGGTGAAGTCGCTGCCGGCAGATAGCCCGGTTCACTTTGTCATGCGCGCCGATATGAGCTGGACCATGAATAAGCAGATGCAAGTGCTGAAAGACGCCATCGGCCTATGGTGTATGTCCGGGGGAATGTTCATCTGGTGGGACGATCAACTTCCGGCCTTGCGTCAGCGCGGCGACATAGTTTGGATTTATGGTGGAACACCCTCCGGTCCAAGACGTATCTACATCGATTGCGACCGATCCGCTGCGGACCTGGATATTTGGCGCGGACGGCTTTGTGCGCTGGGTGGCGGTCGATCCGGGGCCGCAGCCATTTCAGGCGCTTTCCGATGGCGGCACTGAGACGCTGGTCTACTCCGGCGAGCGATTCGGAATCGAAGGGCCGATTCCCAGCATTCGTCTGAAATTGCAGCGCAACACAGTTCAGGATCTCGACCTGCTGGAATTGGAGGCCAAGCACGGCTCTCGCGATGCCATCAAGGCGCAGGTTGTGCATTTGTTTGACAACACCGAACTGGCCCAATGGAGTCACGCGCCCGGGCCGCCGCCGTCGGGCGAAGCTGCTGGATTGGACGAACGCCGATATCGGCGATGCGGCCAAGCCCTACTAGGCGCAGTTTCCGAAAGCGCAACCGGACGCATGGCAACGTGTTCATGATTATGCTGTGGAGCAGTCCGGGGGTGCGCAATGAAGGCCACTCGTTTCGATCTTTCTTGGTTTGCAGTTAGCAGCCTTTTCAGCCCATGCGGCAGCACCCTCCGCGCAGGAGAAAACCGCAGGACGAAATTGCACGGGTCGCGACGATCATGATCGACGGAGATGTGTGCCAGCACATTTTGACGCACTCGCAGTCTGGAGCACATGCTGCAAGCACGATCCTCGCGACGAATTGCAGGCGGGCGACAACTATGACGTGAATGACGACGCGTTTATTCAGACCAAGAAGACACTGATTCGTCTGGCGATGCTGGCGCCGTATCCAGTGGACGTGAACCTCTGGATGCCGGTTCCCACCACAAAGGACGTTCAGGTAGTGATCCGCAACAAATACAACCTGAGCCAGTTCTGGACTGGAGAATTGGATCAACCCATGCCGGCGTAGATGCAGGAAGTGCTGCAGACCGGAAAAAGCGCGACGGTGACGAAAAAGCCGGGAATGATCTCCGTGCTGGCTCCGGTGCGAAACAGTCTGAGTGACATTGTGGGCCTGGTGGAAGTGGTCAGCAGTAAAGCTCCGCCCGCGCACGACGAACAATAAGGCTCTTTGAGCAGACCAGCCTCGGGTGAAGGGCTCCCAAGATGAACATGAATCTCGAAACGCGCCGGATCGGGCGCCGGAACTTTTTGAAAGCAATGGCCGGAACCTCTGCCGTTGCGGCTCTGGGCACAACCGCAATCGTGCGCGGTCCAGTCAAGGGAGGTCCGGTTCGCGCCGCATTGATCGGGTGCGGGAAACAAGGGCGAATGCTGATGGAAAGCATCGACCCGGAGATCATGAATCTTGCCGCCATCTGCGAGATCAGGCCGGTATTCGAGTCCGATCGGGAACGTTTCGCGGGTGTGCACTGGTTCCAGGATTGGCGGCGGATGCTCGAGGACGAGCGCGTTGAAGCTGTACTGATCGCAACGCCGCTTTGCACACATGCCGAAATCGCTACCGGCTGCCTTCAGGCAGGCAAGCACGTATTTTGCGAAACCGCGATGTCCATCGATGCCGAGGGTGCGCGTCAGATGATCCACGCAGCGCAAAAGAATAAGGTCCATCTTGCCATCGGATATCAGGAATGCTATCAACAGCACTACCGTGCGGCATATCGCAATATCGTCAAGCCAGGTATTCTGGGAGATATCTACACAGTTGTGGCAACCCGGCACAGCAATGACTCCGGGCGATTGGAGCTAAGTCCCGGCGCGATGAGCTTCGATCCAAGACTCTGGGGTTATGCCTCCCCTGAACAACTTCTAAACTGGCGACTCTACAGGCGCTACTCGAACGGTTTGACAGGCGAGTGGGGCAGCGCTTTGGTTTCGCTGACAAATTGGTTTCTCGATTCCGTTCCCGACGCTGTGCAGGCAACCGGTGGGAATTTCTCCTATCGGGACGGCAGGGATGTTGACGACCATGTCTTTGCCACCCTTGAGTATCCACAGGGCAGATCCGCAACACTGTCTCTCATCCAATCCAATGGATTCGAGCGAAGTTATGTCCAGTTTATGGGAACCAGGGGCACATTGATCGTCGCCAAGGACGAAGCGCTGCTGTTTACTGAGGCCGGAGGCAGGCCTACTACTTTGGGAGCCCCGAAGCTCAACGGTGCGGAGCCCGTGCTGGATACTTCTGCAAGCCGCAGAGAGGAGGCGGCGAACCAATCGGTTCTCGCCTCGGGTTCAGCGGCCGAACAGTCAGACGGAAAAGAAGCATTTCAGCATGAACTTGCTGGATTCTGCGGCGCCATTCGAGCCGGCGCTGGGCTTCAGTGCGATCCAGCGCACGCCTTCGACGCGGCTCGAACCTGCTTTGCGATTGACGATGCACTGGATCGAAAGAGGCGCTTGGGCCTTCAGGCATCGCTCGGAGTAAGAAGATTCGGAGGCAGGGATGCAGCAGTTAATCGAGCCTGAAATAGACGAGGCCCCAAGGTTCTCAAGTAAGGAACTTGCGGCCAGCATCACCCTGAATAGACGACAATTCCTGTCCTTCGCTGGATTTCGCCAGTCCGAGGGAGAGCAGCCGCCCGCCGCAGGCAATTGGCTGACCTTGTCGCGCCGTGCGATGGCCTGCCTGTTTGAAGTCGTCAGTGATGTGAACGATGATTCCGGAGTCCAAGCTGCAACGGAATGCCTGAACGAAGTCGATCGTTTGGAATCGATGTTGTCCATCCTTCGGCCGGCCAGCGAAACAAACCTGCTCAATTGCGGCGCGGACAAGTATCCGGTTCCAGTGTCAACTGAATTCTTTGCGTTGCTGGAGTTTTGCGAGCGCCTGCATCATGAGACCGAGGGCGCGTTCGATATCACCACTGGAGCCTTGAGTAAATGCTGGGGATTTCAGGAGGGCAAACCGGGGATTCCCTTAGCGGAACCCCTGTCGTCCGCGCGTTTGCGCACTGGCTTTCAACACATTTCGCTCGGAGAGGATTGCACTGTTACTCTTCACGCTCCCGGTGTCCGAATTGACTTCGGTGGAGTCGGTAAAGGCTATGCGCTTGATCGAGGCGCCGGGAAAATGCGCGCGCATGGAATTGAAAAGGCCCTGCTCAGCGCCGGCCACAGCAGCGTTTTGGCGCTAGGCGCCGGGTCGGATGGGTCCGGATGGTTGATCGGACTTCGTCACCCAGTGTGGAAGAGCCTGCGTTATGGTACGGTTCGCCTGCGCTCATGCGCCATGGGAACCAGCGGCCAGGAAGAACAGTGCTTTGAGGCGGGCGGTCGACGTTACGGGCACATCATCGATCCGCGAACCGGCCTCCCTCCCCGCGGGGTTCTGAGCGTGAGTGTGATTGCGGATTCGGCGGCATACGCAGATGCGTTGGCGACCGCATTCTTCGTTGGCGGCCCGGAACTCGCGCAGCGGTATTGCGGTCAACATCCAGGCGTGATTGCCGTCATGCTTCTGGAGCGCGACTTGTTTCATCCGCTTGTGTTCGGCTCCAACGAACAGGCAACTGTGGAGATAACGCATGAATAACTCCACGTCTTTGCCGCTTTCCTTGTCGCAGCAGATCACGCTGGTCGTGCTTCGCACTTTTATAGGTTGGCACTTTCTCTACGAAGGATACTTCAAGCTCATCGTTCCCGCGTGGGCGGCCGATGGAACCTATCTCGGCCGATGGACCGCCGCAAGTTATCTCAACGGAGCGACGGGACCTGTCGGGCACTTACTCCGCACGCTGCTCGATGCCGGATGGGGACACCTGATCGATGTGGCGGTGATAGGAGGCCTATTGCTCATCGGACTTTCTCTCATGCTGGGTCTCTTCACGCAATGGGGATGTTATGGTGCGCTGGGCATGCTTTCGTTGTTTTATTTGACGGCCATACCGTTGGATGGCGCCCCGCACGCAGGCATGGAAGGGAACTATCTGATCGTCAATAAGAACCTGATTGAATGGGTTGCGGTCGCCGTGTTGCTATCGTTTCGAACCGGCCGAATCGCCGGCCTCGATTTGTTCTACTCCGCTTGGAGGAAACGACGCGCCTCTCTTGGAACCCAGCAAGCCGGAGCTATTGTTGGCGTGGATTGAAAGTATCGCCTTAAACGAGATTGGAGACAGGCACGCATGTATTTGACCCCGGAGCAGAAACTTATCGGGCGCCGGAATTTCCAGAGAGCAGCGGCCAGCGAAGTCGATCCTGCCCGGCTCAAATTGGAGACCTGCGTGCCACGCACGATGCCTGGAGGTCCGGTTAGGGCGGGCATTGTCGGCGTCGGTCGTCAGGGGTTTGCTCCATTGCTCGGCAACTGCGATAAAGAGTTTATCGAGATCGTGGCGGTCTGCGATGTTAATCCAGCTCATCGAGCGCGGGCCAGTCAAGAGCTTGTGAAGGCCGGTGGAATGCGTCCACGGGAATACGAAGACTGGCAGGAAATGGTTCGTAAGGAAAAGCTGGAGGCAGTTTTCGTAGCAACTCCTCTCTGGACGCATGCCGAGATAGCAGTTGGATTTCTCGAGGCCGGCGTGAATGTTTTCTGCGAGAAAATGATGGCCTACGACTTGGCAAGTTGTGCCCGGATGCTGGAAACTGCTCGCCGCGAAAAGAAGCTTCTCGAGATCGGCTATCCACGCTTTTACGAGCCGTTCTATCAGGCTGTTTACAAGAACATCATACGGCCCGGGCTGCTTGGAGATATTCATTTTGTCCGTCTTCAAACGCACCGAAATAATTCCTGGCGATGGGATGAGAAGCCGCCATTCAACGGGTACGACCCAAGCCGCTGGGGTTACCCGAGCTGGGAAGCGCTGGCGAATTGGCGCATCTACAATCGCTACTCGCAGGGCCTAGTCGCCGAGTTAGGCAGCCACCAGACTTCGCTCGCCGAATGGTACCTGGGCTCGACGGCTCAGTCTGTCTTTGGGTCGGGAGGTATCGATCGCTATAAGGACGGCCGCGAAGTGGATGACCATATTCACATGACGTTCGATCATCCGAAAGGATGTACCGTTGAACTGTCAGTCATTCTCAGCAACGCCTATGAAGGTCTGTTCGAGGAGTTCCTGGGTTCTAAGGGAAGCCTGATTCTTTCCGACATCGATGGCGGGATGTACTTTTCCAAGGAATGCGCCGCCGATGCGGGGCTGGGCGGCACGGAGGAGATCTTGCCTTGGAAGGCGGACTGGAATATTGCCTACCGAACCGAGATCTGGCATTTTTGTTCTGCGGTTCGCCGGGGCACGCCGCTTCTTTGCGGACCCGAACGGGCACTGGTTTCCGCCGGGGTTGCATTGGCTGGCAAGAAGGCGCTCACTACGCACGCGCGTGTGGACATCTCCACTTTTGAATTAGCGTCTCTGCCGCATGAGTTATCTCGATGAGCAGCCCACTACTCAGTTCGAACGTGGAGAGGAGGTCAATTACCCTCGGCTCAGGCAATACTTCCAAGGTCTTTTACGGCTGGTGGATTGTTGCAGCGGCCTTCCTGAATCTATTCGTATCTGTAGGTGTCATCTATTATGGATTTCCGGTCTTTTACCCTGCTTTTGTAACTGGGCTTGGATTTACGCGCGCTCAAGTCGCACAGGGGTTCCTGTTAGGCTTTCTCGTCATTGGCATACCGTTTGGAATCTTGGCTGGGGTGCTCATCGACAGAATCGGTGCGCGTCCGGTGATACTTTCCGGAGTGGGCTTTATCGGAGTTCCTTTGATGTTGATGGGTTTCATGACCCGCTTCTGGCAGTATGAATTTCTTTGCCTGATTGAGGTTCTGGGGTACACGCTCGCCGGCCCCATTGCCAACCAGGTGCTGATTGCCCAATGGTTTCGCGCACGGCGTGGACGCGCGATGGGCTATGCCTACTTGGGACTCGGATTCGGCGGCGTGATTTCTCCGCCGCTGGCAGACTATTTGATCCGCGCATTCGGATGGCGTCATGCGCTGGAAGTTCTAGGTGCAGCTATTTTGGTAGTGCTGTTTCCTGTGGGATTCTTGATCACACGCTCGACCCCCGCTGAGATGGGCCTGCGGCCGGATGGCGCCGATCCGGCCGGCGAACCGATTCTCGATTCCGCACCTCGCGCATCCATTGGCGTGGCTGCTGCAATGCGTACGGCTAACTTCTGGTTGATTCTCATTGGGTCGAGCCTGGCGGTTGGCGCCATCAATGCGGTGATCCAACATTACATTCTTTTTCTGAGGGATCGCGGTTACTCAACAACCGCGGCCGCGCACTTTTTGTCGACTTTGCTTGCAATCAGCCTGGGCGGCCGGGTTTTGGTTGGCTACTGGGCCGACCGCTTCCAAAGGAAGAATGCGATGGCTTCGTTCTACCTTTTGTTGGGCGTTGCGATTCCCCTGCTGCTTGTGGTTCGGCAGCCGGTTGCCGCATGGGGGTTTGCCGGTGTATTCGGATTTGCCATGGGAGCCGATTACATGCTAATCCCACTGGTAACCGCGGATTGTTTCGGGATCGGTTCGCTAGGCAAGCTGCTGGCTCTGATCATCATGGGATACTCCCTGGGCCAATGGATAGCACCGTGGGCGACCGGAAGACTTTTCGACATCTACGGTAGTTACGATCCGGCATGGAAGTTGATTGCGATTGCGGCTGTGCTGGGAGCATTTCTCATATTTTGTGTTTCGGCGCCGCCGGAATCGGCGCGAATCGCGGTTGTTGAGTCATCAGAGCAGAGCGGAGCGAACGATTGAGAAGCTCACCATGCTGTCAGTAAGGTAATCGAGCACCGAATTGTTGTCAGATAAGTCGAATTCTTAATCGCGCTCTTGCTGGCGAGGGATCGGAGTCAGAGATTGCAAGGATCTGCCGAGAAACACGAAATCCACAATGTCGAGGAACTTGAGGACACCCTAAGCGAACCGAGCGAGGCAATCATTGAGACGATGGCCGCGCTCCAGGGCGATCTCTTAGTCCTGGGGATCGGCGGGAAGATGGGACCGACGCTTGCGCGCATGGCGAAGAGAGCTTCGGACCTCGCCGGAGTGAAGCGGCGAGTTATTGGTGTGTCGAGATTCTCAAGCTCTTCCAGGCTGGAGGATAAGCTGCGGTCATGGGGTATCGAGACGTTGCGTGCTGATTTGCTGGATCGAAAGTCGTACGGCAAGTTGCCGGAAGCGGACAACGTCGTCTACATGGCCGGCATGAAATTCGGATCGACAGGCCAGGAACCTTTGACCTGGGCCGTGAATGTTCATGTGCCCGGGCTTGTTTGCGAACGCTACTGCAAAAGCCGCATCGCGGTCTTTTCCACGGGAAACGTCTACGGCCTCTCCCCGGTCGATCGAGGAGGTTCGCTGGAAAGCGACCCGCTCCATCCTGTAGGAGAATATGCGCTCAGTTGCCTGGGACGCGAACGGATCTTCGAGTACTTCAGCCGCACGAATGGAACCAAGTTAGCTATTCTCCGACTGAACTATGCGGTGGAACTTCGCTATGGCGTGCTGTTGGATGTGGCGCGGAAAGTGCACGCAGAGCAGGCCATTCCATTGCAGATGGGGTATTTGAACGGCATCTGGCAGGGGGATGCTTCAGCGATGAGTTTGCAGGCGCTGCATCATGCCTCTTCGCCGCCTCTCGTGGTCAACATTGCGGGACCTGAGCTTCTTTCCGTGGCGAGCATTGCGAATCGATTTGGCGAGTTGTTCCATAAGCCGGTGCGTTTTGAGGGTGTGGAGGCTGGAGACGCGCTGCTTAGTAACGCCTCAAAAGCTTTTGAGTTATTCGGACAACCCAGGGTGGGCGTTGACCGGTTACTATTCTGGATTGCTGCGTGGGTTAAACGGGGCGGAGAAACTCTTGACAAGCCTACGCATTTTGAGAATCGCTCAGGCGATTTTTAGAAAAGGAAACTATGAGTTACACGCTTGATTCTGGAATTAGCCGGCAGTTAGCTCAAGGATTGGCAATTCCGGCGCATCCGCTAGCACTGAATGCGGCACGACGTCTGGATGAAAGGCGGCAAAGGGCTCTGACTCGTTACTATCTGGCCGCTGGTGCGGGCGGCTTGGCGGTGGGAGTTCATACTACGCAGTTCGCGATTCGCGATCCGCGCGTAGGGCTTTATGGGCCGGTCTTGCAACTGGCGGCCGAAGAGATGGACCGGGCGGATCTTGTCAAGCAAACTCCGCTGGTTCGCATTGGCGGAATCTGTGGCGATCTGGAGCAGGCTCTCCGCGAATCCAGAATACTAACCGATCTTGGTTATCACGCAGGATTGCTGAGCCTTTCTGCGCTGGCCGATGCGGATCAAGCGACTCTTGTGCACCATTGTCGCATCGTCGCTGAGACTATCCCAATTGTGGGGTTCTATCTCCAGCCGTCCGTTGGCGGTCGTACGCTCTCGTCTCGATTTTGGCGCGAATTCGCAGAGATCGAGAACGTTGCCGCGATCAAGATTGCGCCTTTCAATCGTTACCAGACCCTGGATGTGATGCGAGCAGTCTGCGAATCCGGCCGGTCCATCCCGTTGTATACCGGGAACGATGACAACATTGTGATGGATCTGTTGACTCCCTATGTCTTTTCCGTCAACGGAGAGAGACGGGAACTTTGGATGAAAGGCGGGCTGCTTGGCCACTGGGCGGTCTGGACCAGCAAAGCAGTTGGCCTGCTTCGCGATTGCCAGATGGCAGTGAGCAGAGGCGAGACGGTGTCGAAAGAACTTCTACAAAGAAGTGTCGAGGTCACCGATACCAACGCGGCGTTTTTTGACGCGGCCAATCGATTCGCCGGGTGCATCGCAGGCCTGCACGAAGTCTTGCGGCGGCAGGGATTGCTTGAGGGCATCTGGTGCCTGGATCCCAAAGAGGCTCTCGGGACCGGTCAGAAAGAGGAGATCGATCGCGTGTATGCGGCGTATCCGCATCTCAATGACGATGAATTTGTGCTGAAGAATCTGGACAAGTGGCTCACGCCTTAGGAGCGGTTTCCGCATATGCAGGTGAGATCGTGGTTATTTAAGTTCGTTGCTCTCATTGTTTCGCTGTTTTGTGGCGCGGCTGAGCTCTGCGGCCAATCATTCTCGGATGTTACCTATAACTCAAAAGCCTTCGGCGAACAGCGTCATTACCGGATCATTCTGCCTCCGGCTTATCGAACCAATGAGGCCAGGCGCTATCCCGTCATCTACTACTTTCACGGCCACTCGGACCGCTACACGAACGAAGACTACGACCAGGGCAAGGATACGATCCCTAAGATGGTTGCATACGCAGCCACTCACGACGTCATCATCGTTTGCGCGGACGGCTACGTTGCCGGAAATTATCCGGAGTTTTATGGCGGCGATCCCTGGGACCTGCGCGAGAATGGGGGCGAGCACGACTTTGGACCTTACTTCCTGGAACTGGTTGGCCAAATTGATCGCACCTACAGGACGTTGACAGACCGTCGCCATCGTGCGACTGCCGGGTTGAGCATGGGCGGTTTTATGAGCCTGTACCTGAGTGCGCGTTATCCTGACTGGATCGGAAGCGCTTCGGCGTTTAACCCCGGCCCTGAGTTCTACGCCGGTGAAAAAGGCAGGCGCATCCTATGGCGGCCCAAGGACCACGTTGCGCAGCACGCACAGACAATGATCCGATTGGTGAGAGCCAGCGGAGATTTCATCAGCCAGTACACGGAGGAGACGCGGGACGCGTATGAGCGCGCGCCCAATGTGGATTTTGAATTTCGCCAGGATGAGTATTACCGGCACTGGGCAACATCGATCGCAGAGACCTTCGATTTCCATATGCGCGCGTTCGTGAACAGCAACCTGGACCGTCGTCCCGATCACTTCTCATTCGCGAGCCCATATCGTTCGTTCAATGTATGGGGATACCAGGTGGCCGCGGCGATGCCGGGACCTGGTCTGACCTACCTTGAGGACATCGGCATCGATGGCATGCGCGTGCTGTCGCGGCGATGGGCGGTCGACGGGCCCGCAATTGCGGACGCTGGCATTGCAATTACGACCGCTCCCCTTTACTCTCCGGGTCTCACCTACGAGCTCGCCGACTACGATTTTTCGAGCGGTGCGCGCGACGTACGGTCCGTCACGGCAACATCGGACGGCAGGCTTCGTTTCATTGTCAATGGAGACGGCCATCAGCTCAGCGTTGCAGGCCCCGGAGTAGACATCGCGCTGCCACCTGTGCTGCTGCCGCTATCGACAAGCGAAGAATTGAGAGTTGAATCCGGCCGCGATGTCAGTCTTCCGATAAGAATCTACAATCCGCGCACCGAACCGATCTCCGGGTTGACCGCAACGCTTTCATCGCAATATCCGACGGTCAATGTGATGTCCGGTTCAGTAACTGTGCCCGTTCTCGCGCCCGGCCAGGCCCTGGATCTCTCGCAAGGCTTCCGGCTTCGATTCACCGCTGGCGCTGGGTATTTCGCCCGCACACGGCTCGAACTGAAACTGGCTTTTGACGAAGGGAAAACCTTAACCAGGAATGTGGATGTGCTGGTAACGCCTGACGCAATCCGAGAGCCGCTCGCTTACGAGATCCTGGATGGGCGCGCCGTCACACTGCCAGTTTTTCGCCAAAGAGGAAACCAGGGCGGGGGAAGTGCGGAGACACGCACCGTGGCAGAGGGCAGAGGAAACGGAAACGGGTTTCTCGAGCCGGGCGAGGAAGCCACTATTTGGATAAAGCTCGCGCAGGGGCTGGATCCATTCGACAAAGGGAACTGGCACCGGACCCGCATCTATTCCGACTCTCCGTGGATCAGCGAGAGCAGCCGCATTGAGGAGCAGAAGGGTTTGGAATGGACAAGCGCGATGGAACTCACCAGTGTGATTCGCCTGTCACCACAAACGCCACCAGGCAGTGAGATTCAATTGATTCTGGATAACGAGAGTTGGAGCTTCGCTTATACGCCGGACGTGCGTTACGGAAGAGAGCCACTCTACCAGGCGTTTCAGTTGCATGAGCACAACCTCCACCGCATCGTCCTGCACGTTTCAAAATGAGTTGTCCGAACCGAACTCGGCCCCCCTCACGAAGGCGATTGGTCTCTGTGAGCGAGCGCAAAATTCATATTTTGAAGATCGATCTGCCAATCCGCCGTCCCCCGGGCTTACGTAACGCCTCCAACCTGCTCGCCAGGCAGCATCGAGTCGGCTCCGGGCTATGTGCTTGGATTTGGTCATGATGGCAAAGTGCGCGCAGTATTTATCTTTAGCTTTGTATAACGCGCAAGCCAAGGTTACCGCAGCACCGAATTCCACAAAAAAATAAGTAAAAATAGATTAAACAAATTAATACACAAGATATTGGGCGTAGAATATCCATCATTAGGCCGGGAACCGCTTCCCGGTGGCGAAATCAAGCAAAGTAAACGAAAGTGCGAGGGAGGTAATATGCTGTTTGGAAGGCAAAGGAAAATTAATCCGAAGCAAGAATTCGGATTGTCATGGCGCGTCTGCAATTCAATGATGGCCGCAACAGCTCTTCTGGCATTCTGCAGTGTCGGTCTAATGGCTCAGGGACCCGACCCCTGGGGCGACCAAGGTAACCAGGATCGCGGTTGGGGCAGCCACGATCGCCCGACCCGGACTTTCCCGGACACCACGAACGGGATTTTCGCTTTCACCGACCAAATTAGTATGGCGTCTCTAACGCCTGCCCAGATTCAATTTGCCGCTACCCACTACGTTGGCGGCCAGAAGCAAACCACCGCGCAAGCAGCCCTGCTGCGCGCATACAACCGTAACTTCCTTATCATGCACTATCGCCTGGGAGAGGAATTGGGTTACGGGGCTTGCGATGCGAACGACAATCCGACGGCGACGAACCCCTTAACCATCGTCGACAACACTTGGGTGGTGGAGTGGCCAGGGGACTCAGTGGTGAAGCCAGACTGGTTTTACCAGTACGGCGGGTATCCGCGCATATACGACTGCGGGGATCAGCATTTCCTTATGAACCTGGACGACCCCGGCTGGCGCTGGTTTTGGAGCAAGCAGGTCATCAAGCAGCTTAAGGATAACGACGACGACGCCGTCTTCGCCGATAGTTACAGCATTCCAAACTACTTCGGCAATGTCTGGGATGTGAGCTTGCCGGTGGTCGACGCCTCCTTCGAGGGCGACTGGGCCAAGAGCATGTTCAAATTTAACGACTTCATACGGGACCGGTTTGCGGGCCGCTGGAAGTGGATCCCCAATGCCGGAGCATGGGTGACTTCTCGAGATCCCAATATCGAATACAGCAATGTAGACGGCGTAATGATCGAGGGTTTCGCGGATTACGGCAATGCAAACTTCCTGGCCCCGAGCGATTGGATTCTGCAAATGGATAATGCTCTGTCGATCACCAGCCGGGACAAGATCCTGATCGCCCAGACCTACGCCTCCGCGTTCGGCGGCTATAGTTACGAGCGCCAGGAGGTTCTCGCAAGTTATCTGCTGATCAAAGGAAATCACACTTACCTGAATATTGCCGCCTCGGGTGGAAGCGACCCGGGCGGATCCACGCTGCAATGGTGGCCCGACTATATGATCGATCTAGGACGTCCGATCGAACCACTGCCTAGGAACAACGACATCACGAAGCTCTGGAACGCGAAATGGAACGTCTTTGAACGGCGCTTTGAAAAGGGAATTGTTATGGTGAATTCCACCGCTAACGACACCGGTGTGATCACCTTGCCCCACACCTACTATCAGGTCATCGGCGATGGCAACAGCGGTGGCGCAGTGGTCCCCGCGGATCCCAGCACGACGGGTTGGCCTACTCGTAACGCCCTCGCCTATCAGGCCGTGACAACCATCGATCTTGCCGGCTGCAACGCAGATCCCAACATGACTCCTTGCGCTGCCGTCCTGCTGGACAAGCTGCCGGCGACAACTCCGCAGTAAGGGAGTTCTGAACAGCCCAGTCTTGAGGCATCGTTTGAAATGCACTACCTCAAGCCGGTTGAACGAACAACCGGCGGCATGGCGTCCGCACCATGCCGCCGGTTGCTGCGTTTTGCTTGTCTCCGGTGCAGGCTCAATGTTTCCGCGCCGCGGATGAAGATCTGACCTGCGTGATCGGATTTCCCTGGAACCGCGCCTGCATTCTAATTCCGCCGGTCCTGACGCTCACTACGGATCCAGTTGACATAATCTGAATACAGTCGAATGGACGCTGAACTGCCGGCAAAGGCCAGGGAGCCTGGTTTGTTCATCATTCCCTGGTATTGATAAATCAATATCTCATCCACCCATGGCGAGACGGCCTCCAGTTGACGCTGAACGCGGTCGAAAGACGCCGGAACCAGGGCGCTCTTGTAAACCTCGCCTTCAAACTCGAAAACCTCGACGTCGGCCCACATTCTGGCCTTTTGTGCGCGATCATGAGCCTTCCTTAGACCCTCATAAAAGCCTGAAGTCTCTGTCACTTTCGATTTGCGTACACCAACCTCGTCCTGGTAGGCCACAATGTCCACGTCCATCGCGTCCAGTTGCCGAATATATTCATCGTCGGGGATGGCGATGCGCGTGCCATACGGCGCAAGCATGATTTGCGCACGCGGCATGAGTTGCCGCGCCAGTCTGGAATTAGTGTTAACGTACTCGATGAACTCCGGAGTATAGCGCGGATTGATGCGCGCCTCATCCGGCCAATACCACCCATGGAAGCTCTGGTGGTGACCGTAGAGACTGGCGAGTTCTTCCATCGCTTGGAGTCGCCTCTTTGTGGCTGCGGTATCCGAGATAGTTTGTTCGCTCTGCCAGTCGCCATAGAACCCGCCGCCGACAAAAAACTTGATATTGTATTTGTCGGCCGCCGAGAGCACCGCTTCAATGGGATCCGTACAGCCCAACTGCCACTTCGGAAAGATCTTTGTGTCATAAAACGCGCGGTAATAGACCGCCGTTGCCATCAGGACCAGGTATTTCATTCCGGCGTCCGCAATCTCTTTGATCTTCGCGTCCCACTGCATCGCGGTAAAACGAGCACAGGCCGGATTCCAATCGACTCCCTCGACCGTGGCGTGATGTTGTAACTCAAACCAGCTTCCCGAAATGCGCTTGGTTGCCGCGGGTTGGGGCAACGCTGTTGCTCCAATTGGATCGAGTGCAAGAGCAGTGGTTCCGACGCCTAAAGCGGTTACGAAGTCCCTTCTGTTCATATCGGCGATCATCAAATACCTCCGTTGGAGTCCCGCGCCCATGGTCGCGACCACTCGAAATCAGTCAATAGAAATCAGTCGCTACGCCCTCTCACCTCAGAATTCGGCTTCGGAATCAGTCTTCCGTGACAGCCCAATCATGCAATTTGCGGATGGGCCGGATTTACGCCTGAGTTGCGATGGCGGAGACGCTTCGTTGCCGCCACTTGCCTCGCGTAAAGTCAGGGAACTCGACCGGCGCGCTGCCACGGCTCACTGAAGCGGCGCTCTGCGGTCCTACTGCAGCCCAGGCGGCTGCGTCATATACATCGATGTCCGGCTGCAGTCCCTTCCGTACGCATTCCAGCAGCCGGTAAAGCATGATGTAATCCATGCCGCCGTGGCTGTCCATCTTTTGTGCGGACTGGCCTTCCCGCATCCAAAGTGGATGCTGGTACTGCTTAAAAGCATCGATCAATCCCCATTCTTCTTCCTTGTTCATACCGTCGAAATAGATGCGGGGCGGATAGTCTTCAAAGATGCCCTTGGTTCCCGCGATGAGATTGATCCGGCTGTAAGGGTGAGGAGTGGTGACGGTATGTTTAACCGTGATCGTGAGCCCCTTCGCGGTTTGAATAAGCGAGGTGTTCATGTCACCTGTGACGTAGTGTTCTGCGCACCGGGGATCTCCTGGTTTGAGATTCTGCTTGCGGTAAAGATCGAGACCTCGTTGCGGCGAACTCATCGACACAATAGTTGCAAAGCGATCCCCACGCTGGATGCCCATGTAGTTGGCGACCGGCCCCAACCCATGGGTGGGATATAGATTGCCGTTGCTGAGGGTGTGCTCGGTGCGGCGCCATAGACCGGGCCCCGAGTCTGTAAACAGCAAAGTGCGAAGATCGTGCAGGTAGGCCCCTTCGCCATAGAGGAGCTCTCCGAACATGCCTTGATGCACCATGCGCAGGATCAGTGTTTCGTTGTAGCCGTAGCAGCAGTTTTCCAGCATCATGCAATGCTTGCGCGTCTCTTCCGATGTCTTAACGATCGCCCAACATTCATCGAGGGTGACAACACCGGGAACCTCGATGGCTACATCCTTGCCGTGCTTCATTGCGGCCACTGCCATCGACGCGTGCCAGCGCCAGGGCGTTGCTACCAAAACGAGGTCAACGTCATTCGTGGCTAGCAGGGTTTCGTAGGAGTGAGGGCCATCGGTGTAAAGTTCCGGTTTCTTTTGGCTAGCTCTAACAACCATTGCGGCGGCGTGGCCGGCATTCTCGGGGAGGATGTCGCAGATCGCCGCCACTTGAGCGCCAGCGGCGAGAAGATTCTCCAACAGCGACGAGCCACGCCTTCCGGCTCCGATCAGCGCCACGCGCGGTTCGCGCCTATCGAAGGCAATGTCCATCATGGTGCGGCGGGTGCTTGCTTCTTCCGCTTCTGCGAATTTCAAGGCGCCAATGCTCAGGGCGCTCGCCGCGCTCAGTTGCATAAACTCGCGCCGTGTCCATGGAACCGATCTAAGACTCTGCCGATCTAAGCTCATCTCTTTCCCTCTTGCCTGCATGCTGCGCCCCGTTCCGGCGCGTTTGGTCCGATGGTCGCAAGCGAAACACCGGACTCAGTCAGCCATGACAATGGCAAGCAATGCGTGGTCGCAATCTGAGTATTCATTTTTCTTTTATTACATTACCATCTAAATACGCAAGAAACAATAATCAATCGAAAGCAACGGAATCAACCGGTCGCCGAGTATTTCTCGATTCAAAGCACCGAAGCTCGATCAACCTCTAGGGTGCTGAGTCAGAAGTTCTTCGCAGGAACTCGACACCGGAACCGCAGATCCTTCGACTACGTTTGCCGAAAAAAAAGCGCCAATCTCCGCTCAGGGCCGTACTTGCGCTCCATCGCTTCGACGATCTCCTTGACCGTGGTTACATCGCTGCGATTGCCCGCAAACACCTCGTAACCAAGAGGCAGACCGCTGCGGCTGACCACCAATGCGATGTTGACCTGCTTGCAGTCCGGACGGTGATCGCGCGAATAGCGGAGCTCATTATTAAAGTAAAGCCGCATATGTTTTAATAGCAGCCGGACGAATGAAAACATGCATAAACACCCCAAGACCGCCCCGCGGAGCCGTTATGTGACTTCAACTCCCACCGATGAGAGAGTCCGGGCCTTCGTTCCACCGCCCCTGCCGCCCAATCCGCAGACACTTGATCTGGCATCGCTTCAAGGCATCCTTGCCGAAGCCAACCAGGCCATTGATTCTGGCATTATGGTTTGGCCCAGCAACGGCAGTTAAGTTTGGCCCACTTGGGCAGCACTGGCTAGGCTTCATGGATGGAGCGACAGAAGCGTAGCTGGCTGACCAGGAGGGAAAAAGTGGAACTGTTTGAGCAGATACGCCGTGAGTTGGAGTTCGGCGTCGGAACGATTGCCGGAGTGTCGCGGAAGTTAGGAGTGCACCGTCGGATGGTGCGAGAGGCGTTGCACAGTGCAGAGCCTGCCACGAGCAAGCCACAGCGAAGGCGGCTAAGGAAGTTGGTGGATGCTTCGGCGTTCATCGACCGGATCCTGACTGAAGACCGGCAGGCACCGGTGAAGCAGCGTCACACGGCTCGCCGGATCTGGCAGCGGTTATGCGCGGAGCTGCCCGGCTTTACGGGAAGCGAGCGCACGGTCCGCGGCTATGTTCACCGCCAAAAGCGGATGTCGGGGTTGGGCAGCCACGAGGTATTTGTTCCGCAGAGCTACGACTGGGGCGTGGAAGCGCAGGTGGATTGGTACGAGTCGTACGCCGATCTCGATGGCGAGCGCACCAAGCTGCAGGTCTTCGAGATGCGTTCGATGGCCAGCGGCGGAGCGTTTCACCGGGCCTATACGCACGCCACGCAGCAAGCATTTCTCGAAGCCCACGAACTGGCATTCCGCTACTTTGGCGGGGTTTTCCAACTCCTCCGCTACGATAACCTTTCCAGTGCGGTGAAGAAGATCCTGCGCGGCCATAGGCGGGAAGAGACCAGCCGCTTCATCGCTTTCCGCTCTCACTGGCGCTACCAGAGCGAGTTTTGCAACCCGGCCCGCGGCAACGAGAAGGGCGGTGTTGAAGGCGAGGGAGGATACTTCCGCCGTAACCACTGGGTGCCGGTGCCAGAAGCTCGCAGCCTCGATGAGCTGAACGTATACCTGGAACGCTGTTCGAACCAGGATTGGCAACGTATCCTGAGCGGACGTGTTGAGACGGTCGGTGCTGCGATGCTGAACGAGCAGCCGCACCTGTTGCCGCTGGCCGCTGAGCTGTTCGACCTGGCCGAGATCAGCTTCCCCACAGTCGATAACCTGCGTTGCGTGCGGGTGCGGACCAACCGCTATTCGGTTCCGTTGCCGCCGGGCACGAAGGTAGAAGCCAGAGTTCATGCAGGTGCAGTTGAGCTATGCCATGGAGGCAAGCGCGTTGCCTGGCATGAACGCAGCTACAGCCGCCAGCAGAAGATCCTCGATCTGGAGCACTATCTGGACGTGCTGCGGAAGAAGCCTGGCGCACTGGCGGGCTCAACTCCCTTGGTGCAGTGGCGGCAGGCGGGGCGCTGGCCAGCGTCCTTCGATCAGCTGTGGCAGGCGTTGAATCTGCGTCACGGCCGATCCGAGGGCACGCGAGAGATGATCGAGTTGCTCGAACTCGGCGCCGGCCATGGCTGGGACCGATTGCGTGTTGCCGTCGAGCAGTCGCTGTCGATGGGTTGTCATGATGGTGCGGCGATCCGCCATTTGCTGACTGTCGAACAGTTAAATCGGCCCATGATCGCTGCCATCGAGATCGGTGATCTTGCCCGCTACGAACGACCACTGCCGGTGATGACCGGCTATGACCAGTTACTCTCCACTGCCATGGAGGTGCATGCATGAAGCCCTCCATCGACAACCTGGAACAAGCCGCTGTTGCCCAACAGTGCCGCGCCTTGCGTCTTCCCGCCGTGGCCGATCAGTGCGCCTCGCTGGCTGAAGAGGCCATCAAGCAGCGACTCACTTACCTGCGATATCTGGAAGCATTGCTGGCAACTGAACTGGAAGAGCGCGAACGCAACACCATCGCCCGGCGGATCAAGGATGCTCATCTACCGCGCATGAAGACGCTTGATGAGTTCGACTTCAGCAAGGCTCCGCAGATCGCGGCCACCAAGATCCATGAACTGGCGCAAGGCGGCTACATCGAAAGGGCGGAGCCAATAATTCTTATTGGCGATTGTGGTACCGGCAAGACGCATCTTTTGACCGGGCTGTGCGTAGCTGCGTGCAGGCAGAAGCGACGAGTACGCTTTGCCACCGCCGCCGCGTTGGTCAACGAACTGGTCGAAGCCAAGCAGCAGTTGCAACTGCGCCGCGTGCTGGCCCGATGGGAACGCTATGACCTGATCGCCATCGACGAAGTCGGCTATGTGCCGATGGCCGACCTGGGAGCGGAGTTCCTTTTCCAGGTCATCGCCGAACGGGCCGAGAAGGCCACCGTCATCCTCACCACCAACCTGCCCTTTTCCGAATGGACCCAAGTGATTCCAAACGCCCGCTTGTGCAAGGCGCTGCTGGATCGCATCACTGATCGGGCGCACATCATCGAGACTGGCGCCGACAGTTTCCGCTTCCGGCGAACCGTCGAGAAAGGCAGGACCAAGACCACGGGCTGATCGATGCCCGCGCTGTGCTCCGGGCTTTCGCTACGCTCCAGCCCGGAGCACAGCGCATCTCCATCCCTCTACCTTGTCCAGCAAGCTGCCACAGATGGGCCAGAGTTAACTGCCACAAGTGGGCCAAGATTACTTGCCAAACTCATTTGTCTCCAACAGTGGAGATCCGCTCCTCTATATACGAGTGCATGAGATGTTCCGCAAATTGCTGAAGTCGGCTAATATTCAGCCTCATAATGGACATTGGCCGCGGATTCACGAGCTACGTCACACCTTCGCAGCAAGGGCTCTGGAGTCAAGTCCAGCCGGCCGTCGGTCAATCGGTCAACACATGCTGGCTTTAGCCACCTACATGGGGCATGTCAACATCGACTCGACATTTTGGTACCTTACTGCCACCCCTGATCTGATGCACGATATCGCTCTGGCCGGGGAGAGCTTTCTGCATGGAGGGAACTCATGACCTTCATCGCATCGCACATCGAGGCATTCCTCCGCGAGTACCTGGTCCGGCATCGTGGCAACAGCAAGCATACCTGCGAGTCATATGCATACAGTTTCCAGTCACTATTTGAATTTGCCTCGCAAAGGCTCGAGACGCCACCTTCTTCGATAGCTTTGGAACAGTTGGATGCGGCCCTGATCTGCTCCTTTCTGGAGCACCTGGAGACCGTCCGCGGCAACTCGGGAAACACACGAAACATCCGTTTGGCGGCCATCCGATCGTTCTTCCGCTTTCTACAGCATCGGGAACCAGCCGCACTCGCCCAGGTCCATCGTGTTCTCGCGATTCCTTTCAAAAAGACGGATAGCCGTCTGGTTCCATATCTGGATCAGAAAGAAGTGCAGGCTTTGCTGGATGCGCCCGATCCGGCTACGCGGGATGGAGTACGCGATCGGGCTATGTTGCACCTTGCAATCACCGCCGGACTTCGAGTGTCGGAATTGACCGGGCTCCGAATTGACGACATCGCGTCGCAGTCAGCCAGTATCCGTGTGTTTGGAAAGGGCCGTCGCGAGCGGGCGTTGCCACTCTGGAAAACAACCACGTATGCGCTGCGCGCCTGGTTGGCGATACGTGGAGTGGTTGCCGCACAGGAAGTGTTTGTTAATGCACGTGGAGAACCTTTCAGCCGTTGGGGAGTCGCGTACGTTCTGAGGCGCCACGGCCAAACCGCAACCAAGAAATGCAACTCACTGGTTGGCAAGCAGCTCAGTCCGCATGTGTTGAGGCACACTTGCGCAATGATCATGCTTCAGGCGACGCAGGACATCAGAAAGGTATCACTATGGTTGGGGCACAGCAACTTGGCCACGACAGAGGTCTACGTAAGGGCAGATCCCAGCGAAAAGTTGGAAGCCATTGAAGCGGTGGTTCCGCCGCATCTTCGCAAAGGCAGGTTTCGAGCGGAAGATAAACTGATTGCGCTCTTGAAAGCCAAACCGTAATGGGGAGCTAAAGGGGCGTGCCGTGAAGACTCTGCACGCCCTTTCATCGTCGAACTCCCCACAACAAAAGACTCCCCATAAGGCACGAATTATAAGAGATGGCATGGAGATCGCACCGCGAGCAGGAGTCCAGATGGCCTCCGAGCGCAGCCGTTCGACATGCGGCAATGGCCCGCAACACGCTCAGTTGCTGGTAGCCCAGCCAGGAACGGTTCTGTTCTCGAAAGCAGTCACCGTGGATGCGAAGGATGTCGGCCACCTCCACAGGAGGCCGACTCATTTATCTTTTTTCCGGTGATAGTCGCGGCTTACATGGCTGGCGCTGGAGAGTTGTAGATGCTCCAGCGGATTCGACACTGTCTGCAAGTGTCGCTGGGACAGATGGAGATATCGGGCAGTCGTCTCGAGGTCTACATTACCGAGCAGAACCTGAATCGTACGCAGATCTGTTCCTGCCTCGAGCAGGTGGGTCGCCCAACTGGGGCAGGGTGTGAGGCGTTACATGCTTGGTTATGCGGGCATGAATGGCGGCTTCTTTACAGGCGTACCAGACGGTCTTGTCCGAGATGGGTCTTTCCGGGCCGCGCTTATGCGTGCCGCAGGGAAAGAGATGGATGCGAGGCTTCTTCCAGCGCCAGTACTCGCGCAGCGTCTCCAGCAGAGCCGGGCTGAGAGGTAGATCTCGACCGGCGCCACCCTTACCGCGTTCCACGCGGATCATCATGCGCCGACTGTCGATGTCGCTCACCTTGAGCAGCGATACTTCTGTCCGCCGCATGCCCGCGCCGTAAAGCGTCATCAGAAGAGCGCGTTGCATGAGGTTGCCGGCGGCATCGATAAGCCGGGCGACTTCCTGCAGGCTGAGCACCGTCGGCAGCCGGCGCCGATCCTTCGGATAGGGCAACTCCTCTCGGAACTCGCGTCGCTTGAGGGTTCGAACGAAGAAGAACCGTAGCGCGGCAACGCGCGCCACCACGCTTCCCACCGCCAGCTTGCGTTCTGTGAGCAGATAGGCTTGATAGCTTCTGAGCTCATCTGGCCCTAGCTTGTCTGGGGATTTTCCGAAGTGTTTAGCAAACTGCTCAACGGCACGTAGATAGCCTCGGATCGTGCTCTCGGAGTAGTTGCGCCGCTGTAGCTCTTCCAGCATCCGCTTGCGTAAGTTGGTCACAAGAATCTCCTTCCTTGTGAATCAACCTATCGCAGCCACCGCCGCTCGCGGCTGCACGTCGAGGCAGTGTCCGCCGCGCCAGCGGCTTCGTTCTAGTCGGCTTTCCGGAAAGGTGACCGGCGGTATCGGTGACATTTCTGAGTTCCAATCTCCGACAAGTTCTGAAATGTCGGCAAGTGAAGCGAATTCGACTCCTATCCCGGCGGATCCGGTTCGATTCCGATCCGATCATTGACGGCGTTGAACCACAGGTGTGAGCGGTGCCATTCGGGGCCCGCTCCATCGCTTTCATGGTCGTCGGAGTATCTTATGGCATGGCCGTTCACGGGCGGCTGTCCGCCAAACTTCCGCATCGCCGACAACTCGACCCAGAGCTACCTATTGGCGCCCCGATGCTTCCTTTGTGTGCGTTGGTACCTATGTTACAAGCTCAGCTTCCGCGATCTGGTTGAAATGATGGATGAACGTGGGCTGCGCCTTTCGCATACCACGATCATGCGATGGGTACAGCGGTACGCGCCGGAGTTCGAGAAGCGCTGGGCTCGGTTTGCGCGCAAAGTTGGCCGTTCCTGGCGGGTTGACGAAACGTATTTTAAAGTGCGCGGACGATGGGTTTACCTATATCGTGCGGTAGACCGGGCAGGCGACACCGTCGATTTCCGCCTGAGTCCGACCAGAGACGTCGCAGCAGACAAGGCGTTTTTCCGCAAAGCGCTCCGAACCCAGAGGCGGGCACCAGTCAGCATCACCCTAGATGGCTACGCTGCATCACACAGAGCAGTGCGCGAGATGCCAAGGGAGGACGATGCTTGGAAGCATACCAAGTTGCGATCCTAGAAATACCTGAACAATCTGATCGAGCAGGACCACCGGGGGGATTAAATCCCGAACAGGGCCGATGCTCGGCTTCAAGAACTTTGATTGCGCAGCCACCACCATTGCTGGGATCGAACTGCTACACCGTATTCGCAAAGGACAATTCGCCTTAGGGAGTCTCCATCTCAAGCACCAAGCTGTCCCTGCAATTTGGAGTGCAGTACTCGCCGCATAGTCTCTACTGCTAATCCGGACTTGTTGCGCCCCTCGTACATATTTGCACCAGAGCCCCATAATTTGGCGAGTCTCTTGTAGATGCGCATAAACCACCTCGGATTCGGCCTGCCGACAAATTGCAGCAGTAATGAGCGGACTTAGGCCAAACCTCAATCCGTGCGTTGGACTGTCGCAGCATCTGATATCGGGATCCTCTGGACGCTCATTGTGGCGAAACGATTTGACGAGGATGAATCGCGGCCGTTGCCCTGTCCCGTGCGAAAGAAAATCATATTCGTGGTGAGCCATTCTGCGCGGACTTCTTGGCGTTGACGAGGCCTTGTAAGCGCTCCAACAATAGCTTGCCTTCGTTCGTTGCGCCGGCTGGGTCCGGGGTATCGGTCCATGGTCTGTAAGACCACTTGCTCCACAATATCGGTTTCTCTGTACCTAAGTGCCACGTCCCGTCTTTCTTGTCCATCAAGGGATAACAGAAATGAGTGATAGGATTCTTCAGCGAATTGGAGCCTGTGACTTGGGAATACTCTCGGATGTGGTGGTGAACTCCCAACTCACCCGCAGCAATGCAATACCCCCACATATCGCTGAGCCAACCCGTTCCATCCAATACCTTGCGGCAGATGGGGTCTGCCGTAATCTCCATCGATTTTTGCAGCCAGCGTCTGGCCAACTCTGCTAGGCACGCCCTGTTGATTAGGATGTAGATTCCTACAGGTTGGATCCTGCTGCGCACACCTGCGGAACAATGACGATCAAGGACGGTCTTGTTTCTTGGGATGTCGACCGACAAATAGTCGTGTTCTTCAGAATAGGCCTGGCCTGCCGGAATTGGACCAGGATCGGCGACCGGGCTCACAAACATCGAATCAGGATCGACGATGAAGATGGTTTCGTCACGAGGTCCATCCAACGCGGCCCACTCAGCTATTCCACCAGGTTTGTTGAGAGTGAGGAGGGTCGCATTGGCGACGGAGTCTTTATAATTCGCCACCGGGACCATCTTGCACGTGAATGGCTTGAGAGGTTCTTCCGTCTTCGCCACGATGGCCGTCAATTCTGCGTTCATGCCAGCAGTGGAATACGTGTGGTGTAGGAACTCCGCTTGCCACCACATGTACCAGGTGTTTTCGCAGCTGAAGATTATTTGCACTGGCTGAGTGTAGCGCACACATTTAGCGAGTTCAATCTCAAGTTCAGGACGACGCGGGAGCTATTCAGTATGAGGCGCTGCGCAGTACGTGAAAGCACATGACGGATACGATGCGTTCCTCGCCAGCTTTTGTAGGCGCCACCTCATGCGGCACCATTCCGCCAAGCAGCAATATCGTGTTCCCAGTGCGCAGCCACACAGGGGTCGCGGCGGCAGGCCCGGCCAGTCGTGCAGCTTCCAGGGACTTGTTGATGAACTGCGGATAAGCCAGCAGTCTTCCGCCGCCAGACGAGGTGCTGTTCTCATCAATGCAGGTGATCACTGCAAGATCACAGGTTTCGATATCCCTATGCAACGCGAGGCAGTCGCCCTCGCATTCATAGTAAGTGAAGCTGCCACTTCCTGTTGGTCTGACGGTCAGGCCCGTGATGCTCTTGATTGTCGTTGCCAATCTCGGTGCGCTAAAGAGCCGCCATTGCGTCTGGCTGCCAGGGGCGCTGAGAAAAGCGCGCTTTGGAGTTCCCCCGCGTTCTTCGCAGGGAACGAATTCCGCAAACACCTGGCGGTTTCCCGTCGCTCGAGCGTTGGAGGCCTCAGTGCGGAGTTCCGCCATCTCTGACTGCGAAAAGATAGCGGAAACAACGATGAAGCCACCTGCGGCATGCAGCGGGCTGGCAGAAATCTCTGTTTCAATCTGAGACACAAGAAAGTTCGTAGCCATTTAGCCAGAATCTCGCGGGCTCCGTCCCGCAAAGGCGAGCTTGGTCTTCGGTGAAGCACTCTTCTGCTGGACAGTGAGCCCGACTTCTTTAACGACTATTTCTTCGGCTTCTTGGGCCGCTCGGGTTCCGGCTGATGGACAACGCCTGGATCCATCGGCGCAAGAATCGGACTTACAGGCAGAATCGGATGAATCGGCGCGATGGGATGAATAGGAAGAACCGGCACGATTGGATGGACGGGCAAGACTGGCGTGATCGGATGAACCGGCGCGATGGGATGAAGCGGTAGAACCGGCACTATCGGATGGATTGGCAGGACAGGCACTATTGGATGAATGGGCAGGACCGGCGTAATGGGATGAACAGGGAAAATCGGGATGACCAACTCCGTCACTGAAAAGAAGAATGGATCGATCGAGACGGCTACGGGCGTTGCGTTATCCACGCCGAGCAGCGTATGGGTTGTGAAGTTTGCGTTCCTCTGGTAGGTGACCCCATTGGGGAAGTGCGAGTTGTCCGGAATGTTGTTTGCGCAGAAGACACCATAGAATGTTGTTCCGACTGCTGTCAGATAAATGTAATCGCCGAGATACGGGTGAAATGTAACCGCAGGGGTATTGGATGGAACGGTCGCCAGCACCGTTGGCGTAGGAGCGGTGGTGAATCCATTTTCCGAGATTTCGATATGCGTTTCCCAGGTGGTGCCGCTATTCGTAAGGGTTTGGTAAAGAAACCCAACATAGCTTTGAGAGTTGATGGCAATAGCGGGATTGATGCCATTCGCGATGGCGCGAAGATCGGCAGACCAGGTAATGCCTCCATCCGTCGACTTACGAAGGTGAATTGTGTATGGCGCCACTCCGCCCGGGAAGTCGGACCATGCGATATATACGACACTGCTATTGTTGGGATCGACCGCGATCGAGAGGTGCGAACCTACGCGCTCCTGACCGAGGAACGATGTGTTTTCCCACGGCACCGTAGTGCTGGCCACGGTTACGCCATTACCGCCGGTGCCAATAGCCGTGTATGGTGTGCCACCCTGACCCCAGTTGTCGTCGCGTCGAACTATCACGTCGGTGCTTTTGAGCGTACCGCTGCTCGTCCACCTCATGAAAGCAATGTAGATTGTTCCACCCGGGTGGATGGTCGGTCGAATCGATGGAGCATCTTGCCCCCCAGCGGGGCTTGTGCTCTCAAGTGTGATTGGACCGAAGCCGGCAGGCGGAGCAGCGCTGGCGGCATTGAGCGACTGATCGACTGTTGCCGTTTTCGGCGAAGTATTGAAATCGTTATTGCCAACGTAAACTCGGTCAGGATTCCCCGTACCGAGGAATCCCACCACATCCGCCTGGCCAGCCGTACGGTCATAGAGCAGAATCTGCTGCAAGGAGTTGCCTATGAAATTCCCCACAACGATCAGGTCCCAGCTAGTACGCCAACCGCTGTTTGTGGTGTCCAGATTGGTACTCCCGGTGTTGTTGAACCCAACAACGTCTGACTGTCCTACGGCGCGATCATAAAGCAGAATTTGCTGCGGATTGCTGCCCAAGAAACCGCCCGCGACAATCGGATTCCAACTGGTGCGCCAACCACCATTCGTGGTATCGAGATTGGCGGTTCCTGTGCTGTCGAATCCGACAACATCTGCTTGTCCAGCCGCGCTGTCATAGAGCAGAACCTGCTGCCGGCCGTTCCCCAGGAAATTGCCCACGACTATAAGGTTCCAGCTAGTGCGCCAACCGCTGTTTGTGGTGTCCAGATTGGTGTTCCCGGTGCCATCGAAACCCACCAAGTCTGCCTGGCCAGCTGCATGATCGTAAAGAAGAACCTGATCCCGGCCGTTTCCCAGAAAATCGCCCACAACGATCTGGTCCCAACTGGTACGCCAACCGCTGTCTGTTGTGTCCAGGTTGGTCTTTCCAGTGCTATCGAAGCCGACCACGTCTGCCTGGCCCGCTGCGCGGTCATAAAGCAGAACCTGCTGCCGGCCGTTTCCAAGGAAATTGCCTGCAACGATCACATCCCAGCTAGTGCGCCAGCCGCTGTTCGTCGTATCCAGATTGGTCTTGCCAGTGTTATCGAAGCCGACCACGTCCGCCTGACCCGCGGCGCGATCATAAAGCAGAACCTGGTCTCGGCCGTTACCCAGGAAATCGCCCGCAACGATCTGGTTCCAACTAGTTCGCCAACCGCTGTTTGTAGTATCCAGATTGGTCTTCCCAGTGCCATCGAAACCTACCACGTCCGCCTGGCCGGCTGCCTGATCGTAAAGCAGAACCTGGTCCTGGCCGTTTCCCAGGAAATCGCCAACAACGATCTGATCCCAACTGGTACGCCAGCCGCTGTTCGTGGTGTCCAGAGTCACGACCTCAGCCGGCACTGTCGCGGCTTGAACCCAAGGCTGATCTTCGTTTGACCGGTCTACAAGCACGGTCATCTGAGCACTTGATGTGTAATTGGATGTCCGCAGAATATTCAAATCCAGGTTGTCTGCGCGCAGGATACCACCGTACAGGACATTCGACGTTCCGCCGAATTTCATGGTGATATCCCCTGTCGGAAACCCGGTTGTTGCGCCCGGAACGATCGCGTTGAGCGCCCACGTGTTTCCGCCGTCGCTGGAGAAGTAGATCGGGGCACTCGCGCCGCCGGAGGGATTCGGCGTGAAGGCGGTGCCCACCATCTGCATGGGATTGCTTGGATTCACTGCAAGATTCGGTTCGCTGTCCTGATTGGTTTCATCGCTCAGGCTCTTGGGGATCATGTTGACTACTTTAATAGGCATCGCAGCAACTCCTTCAATCTCCGTCCTACGCGGGTATCACGTGCGGATTCGCACTGGAATCAGTGAGGCCTCTACAACACGGTCTTCAGTGCGTATTTTTAAGAAGAGCGCGAACATTTTCGAGTTCTGTCGCTGGCTGAAAGTCGAGCCGGTGAACAACAGCCAGCGCTGGCACGGCCTTGCCGCGAGGATCGCGGTTGTGGAGAATCCAAACCCCGCGGTCCCCTGCTTTCACTTTCGGGGAACGATACCACGCGATATCCATACTTCGAGGGAACAAGATATCTTTGGTCGGTGCGCTGTGCGCACCTTTTTCGACCGTATCGACGGTGATGGTGCTGGTGCCCCAATCTGGATCGTGTTCGGAGATGGGACGTGATTGAGCACCTGCAAATGCGGTTGGCTCCGATGCGGTGCCGGAGATTACGAGGTCGGCCTGGGCGAGCCGCTGCGTCAACTCGTTCCTATGAGCGGCGAGTGCCGCGCTTTGCACCTGAGCTGCCATGGTTGAGTCCCCAGAAGAAACATGGCCAACCTCTGAAACAACGAGGCTTTCGCCGTAGTGCAATCCATGTGTGAAAAATACCGCCTGATCGCCTGCCTTGAGGTCGAGTGGCGGTTTGAGTTGCACGGTAATGGTCTGGCCGACATAGTTGGCCAAAGCCGGAGGGCTCCTCAAAATGCTAGTAATGCGGACCACTGCGGATTCGGAGGTTGCAGGAAATCCGCTGGCAGTGGATGCTTCCAGTTGTTCCACCCTGGCTTCGAATACGAAGCCAGACTTAGTTGTCAGGTCAGAGATGGTTGCCATCAGAGCACCTCATGAAGGCCGCTCGCGCGTTAAGATTCTATCCTTCTATAACAGCAAACAGACGAAGTCAATACTCTACGAAAGGAATTTTCTGAGGTGCGCGATCGGCGCAGGTTTTCTTTGACTTTCTTTAAAGAGTATGTTTTATTGTTCTCCAAGATTGTCATCGGCCGCGATGGGAAGGAAGGCGATGTCTATGGATGAGTTGATTCCCGTTATTCTTGCTTTCGTTTTCGGCGGCCTGATTTGGCGTACCACCACCGGCCTGGTCCGCAATTTCCTCAGTGTGACCACCATACTTGCTGTGGGACTGGCAGCAACTTTGGTTAGCGGAGAACTTTACAAGAGCTGGATCTACCTGCCGATCGATGTGTCTGAGGCGGCCGCCGGTTTTGCCGGCGTGTTTGCTTTGGGGATATTTGCCCGGAGGAGGAGAGTTAGGTCCACTTCGTCCAAGTCGGCAAGGGTTTCTCCTTGGGCCCTGCTGGGGCGCACATCACAAGGTGTGAGATAAGCTAGGCTTCATAAGCACGATCCAGAGCACGATTCTGCTGAACCCTAGACTCAAAATGAGAACCGCGTAAGGATGAACGGCGTCAACGGGGCATGACTCACTCTTTCTTCGGGTTTCTCGCATTCGAATGGATGCGAAAGAGTCTCCGAGCCAATACTGTAGTGACTGTATACCCGGCACGCCAATATCTCCATATCGAGAAAACGTCCATGAGAGCAGCGTTTGTACCGATGGTTGTCTGCCTTGCAGCATTCGCGGCGAATGCGCAGACTCTTGGCGGATCGCTGCGCGGAGTCGTAGAGGATGGACAAGGGGCGCGAATCCCTTCGGCGTTGATCGACGTTCGAATGCTTGCTTCTTCACTTGAGCGCACTGTTTATTGCGACGATACTGCAAATTTTCGCGTCAATGACCTGACACCGGGAATGTACAAGGTCAGCGTTACGGCGAAAGGTTTTGCTGATGCTGTTGCAAATGTATTGATCGAAGTAAGCTCAGTCCGCGACGTAACTGTAACCATGAAGCCGCCGCCGGTGTATCAAGCGGTAAACGTTCAGGCTCAAAGCTCCTCCATCGCGACTCAGGCCATCAATCTTGCTAGCCAGGTCCGCCAGACAGTGGTTACCAGCCAGGATCTTGTGCAACTACCGTTACCGGCTCGCAGCTTTGCAAACATTGCATTTCTCGCGCCGGGAACCGAGCCAGTCGAGCCATCCGACCCGACCAAGGCGCGCATCACCGCAGTTTCGACTGGGGGTAGTTCGGGATTGAACAACGAGCTTTCAGTTGATGGTGGCGACAACTCCGATGATTACATCGGCGGCTTCCTGCAGAACTTCTCGCCAGATTCCATTCAAGAGTTTGCAGTTCGTACATCCCAGGAAGACGCCGACACCGGCGGCACGACAGCCGGTTCTGTGACGCTGACAACAAAGAGCGGCACGGATAAGTGGCACGGAGATGCAGCGTTTTACGATCGGACGGCTGCACTGAACGCTCGTTTTCCAATCGAGAATCCGGCTCCATATCCCAAGCAGCCGTTCTCGCGCCAAAACTACGTCGGCACAGTCGGGGGTCCAATTCTGAGGAAGCAGCTTTGGTTCTTTACTGCATTTGAAGGGGTTCACGAAGACTCGAGCATTGTCTACAGTCCGGCCAACATCATACAATTCGATGCGCTCGCTACGCTGGCTTCAGAAGGACTCGTTCCTGGAGTGAATTCGATCAACGTGCCGGGGAATGTTGCCGTACCGTTTCGTGATTATTTTGGTTCAGAGCGTCTGGATTGGGCCCAGTCAGAGAAGTCGCGATGGTATCTACGCAGTTCGATCGACAACTACACTACGCATAACAATCTAGTACAGCAGGCCACGCTGCCGTCGACCGGCCTTTCGACGCACAACAATTATTTGAGTTTGGTAATCGGCAACCAGTATGCGTTTTCCTCGACTCTGCTGGGAAGTTCCCTTATCAACGCAAGTGGATTGCACCTGAATCAGAATCGCAACTCGGATCTTGGCTTCGCTCTGGCGTTTCCATTCAGTTCCACGTCCCTGACGGTTTCGGGCTTTGAGACCTTTGGGGATAATCAATTCGCAACGCCGATTACCTTTTTCCCATCCCAACGCACGCAGGAAAAGTATCAATTCCGATATGACCTTGGCCAGGAATATCGGCGCCACTCAGTCAAGTTCGGCGTCAACATCATTCACGAGCCTCAACTCCGAGGAGCATTCCCAGGGAACACGGAAACACTCTATCAACTTCCTCAAGATCCAACCTATTACCTCAACAACACAGGTCAATTTACGTCCGATCTCACTGCGGGGATGTCGAGATCCAGCCTGGGCGGCGGCTTCTCGCAAAACATACAGCGGCTCTCTGTTTATGGGCTGGATTCCTGGCGCTGGAGAGATGGCCTGACACTTAATCTTGGGTTGCGCTATTCAACGACTTTCGGACTGTTCAACGGGTCAGGACGGACTCAGACTAAGAATCCGGGGTATATTACATTGGCCGCGCTTGGCATTCCCCTTGTCAGAGGAGCACCGCAAGACGATCGTAAACAGGTTGCGCCGCGAATCGGCTTTGCGTACTCGCCTGCGAACAGCGCAACCACGGTGATTCGCGGTGGGTTCGGAGTTTATTTCAATGATCTTGCGCAGAACGGCTGGGTGACTGCCTTTCAGGCGGTCAACTCAACTCCCGGATCGTGCGTGGATCCAGTCACAAATCCTAATGGCGCAGAGAATGCAGGATGCGTCGCCGGCGACTCATCGGGTGGTATGGCCAATCTGATCGATCCCGGCTACAAGACTCCGTACGCGATTCATATCTCCGCAGGCGCACAACATGCCTTCGGCACGAGTTCATCCGTCAGTTTCGATTTTGTTCACGAACAAGGCAACCACTCATTTCGCGCCTACAGTTACACGGGCGGCGAGAACCTGTTTACTCCAATGCTTGCGCCTGATGCCGACGACCAAGCTGCCGTGGTCCCAGATGTGAATGTCTTTCATTCCGACAATCGTTCCAGTTACAACGCCTTACTTGTTCACCTGCAGGGCACCTTGGCGCGCCGATTGAATCTGGTTGCAAACTTTACCTGGTCGAAGGCTCTGACCTGGGGCTGCACACTGGGTGAACTCTTCGACTATGTCAATGGCGTTTGCGATCCCCTGAATGCTTTCGGCCCAGGCGATTACGGCCCTTCAGGCGAGGATACTCCACAGCGATTTGTATTTGCCGGCACGTGGCGCGCCCCGGCGGGCTTTGAAGTTAGCGGACTGTCTCAAGCCGAGCGCGCGCGTCCTTACACCATCACTACGGCGGACAACAGCGAAAGGATAGCTATCAATGGTGTCCCAACGACCTTGGACCAGTTCCGGGGAACACCTTATCTGCAAACGGATCTTCGCGTCAGTCGCCCGCTGAGAATTGGTGACAGATGTACTGCGACGCCGTTCATCGAGTTCTTCAATCTGTTCAACCGTAACAATCCTGGCGCAAATTTTGTGACCAACGTTGCAACTCTACCAATACCGGCTGCGGAAGCAGCGTTGGGGAACGTGTCCCATATATGTGTCAATGCGGATTGCACGGCGACGGCGCCGATCACCAGCCCGGATCAATTGCGCGTGGCGGGGGGCGCGCTGGGAGACTTTTTTGGACCGGGGACTACCGTCGGCACGCCATTCGCAGCACAGGCCGGCTTTCGCATAAGCTTTTAGAAGTGCATTGATTTGCATCCCCGCAGCATTGAGGTCAGAGATACAAAACGAAGGCTTGACAAATCTTCCACTTGAAGTTAAAACATGTTTCTGGTCGTATGGTTCACTTTCGGCGCTTCCCCTTGTGCTGAAAACCTACTCAAGCGGTCGCGTTTGATTCGCAGAAAGTGCTGTTGGCCAGCTCGCAACGGCATCTTGGGCTCGCACCGCCAAAGCGTTGTCCCCGGCACGATATGACAGCAGCTCCTTCCAAGAGCAATCATTCAAGCAAACAATAATCGGGCAAGTCTCTGACCTTTCTCAGGCCAATGAAAAGCTCTAATCGGCCTTGAATCGAGTAAGCAGGTCGTCAAGGGGAGTGATTCAAAATGCACACTCTGGTATCAGGTACATTGAATACCGCAATTGCGTTTTTAGTGATGACATGCGGCATCGCCGGCGCTACTGCCCAGACGGCAGAAGAACTGGTTGAGAAAAACATAGACGCCAAAGGCGGGATCGCGAACATCAAGGCAATCACCAGCAAACGCATGGCCGGAAAGTTGGAGACTCAGGGAATTCTCATCCAGATCGGCTCTGACCAGAAGCCGGACTTTGTCGTTCGGAAATGGGAGACCATTCAAGGTTTGACCCAGGTGATGGCTTACGACGGCTCGGAGGGCTGGAAGATTGATCCTTTCGAAGGACGCCGCGAAGCCGAGCGAATGGGCGAGGAGGACACTCGCGACCTGTTTGAGACGAACGACTTCTACGGACCTTTGGTCGATTACCAGCAGAAGGGTTCGAAAGTTGAGTACGTTGGTCATGCATCTGTCGATGGCGACGATGCGCTTTTGCTGAAAATCAGTCTGAAGAACGGCGATGTGATCAAGTACTTTCTTGACCCCGATACCTATCTCGAGATACGCGCTGAACGATTGATGTTTGTGCGCGGGAAAGTTCTGGAAAAATTCGCCAATTTCGGCTCCTATAAGAAGGTGAATGGAGTCTATTTCCCATTTTCGATCGAGCAAGGTAAATTCGGTGACCCGGCAGACGACGCAAAGATCACGTTCTCGAAAATCGAAGTCAACATTCCAATGCCCGATGCCGAGTTCAAGATGCCGGCCCCATCCTCAGTCCCAACCCAATCACCCGGGTCGCCGGCGCCGACAATGTGGTGACCCGAAAAGGTGCTCCGTCGTGCCAAAAACGAATCCGGCTTAGGAGGAAACCTGATCGATGAAAGATCGAGACGCGGTGTATTTCATCTACAGATTCTTCGTTGTTCTTTCGATCGGAGCGCTGTTCGAGACCGCCGCTTATGCCCAAAATGCGGCGCCTCCTTCAATCAAATTCGATTCCGGGACGATTTCCGGGTTGCCGGCGCGGAACATTGGATCGGCCGAAATGAGCGGCAGAATCGCGGCGCTGGCTGGGGTGAAAGAGGAGGGCCGCACCACGATCTACGTAGGTTCGGCAAGTGGCGGTGTATGGAAATCCTCGGACGGAGGCTCGAACTTCCGGTCTATCTTCGATCGTCAAAAGGTACAGTCGATCGGCGCCCTCGCGATTGACCCTTCCAACTCGAAAACAATCTGGGTTGGGACCGGCGAGTCGTGGGTGAGAAATAGTGCTTCCATGGGTGATGGGGTTTACAAGTCTACCGACGGAGGCGATAACTGGACCAACGTCGGGCTTACCGATACGGAACGAATTGCCAAGATTCTTATCGATCCCACAGATGGAGGCACGGTCTACGTTTGCGCTACCGGGCACGCGTTCAATGACAGCACGGAGCGGGGCGTCTACAAGACCACCGATGGCGGCAACAGCTGGCACAAAGTGCTGGCGGGCATGAACGGTTCTACAGGCTGCGCGATGATGTCAATGAATGCTTCGGAACCCGGCACCGTGTATGCGACGATGTGGGACTATCGCCGCCAGGCTTGGACGTTTCGCTCGGGCGGACCCGGAAGCGGGATCTTCAAATCAACGGATAAGGGTGAGCATTGGACCGAAATCGATAATTCCAACTCCACCGGGCTGCCAGACAAGCCTTATGGCCGAATCTCACTTGCGGTCGCGCCATCCAATCCGAAGGTCGTCTATGCCATGGTTGAGTGCGCCAAGAGCGCGCTCTACAGGTCGAATGACGCAGGCAAGACGTGGAATCACTTGGACGCCAGCCAGCGTATGGTTTGGCGGCCTTTTTACTTTGGGAACCTGATTGTGGATCCGAAGGATGAAAACAAGATTTTCAAGGTCAATCTAAATCTCCTCCTCAGCATTGACGGCGGCACGAGCTTCCAGAATACTGCCCCCAGCACGCACGGCGACCACCACGATGTGTGGATCTCGCCCGACAATCCCAATCTCGTTTTCACGGGAGACGACGGCGGCCTGTGGCGAAGCCAGGATGGCGGGACCGGATGGGAGCACATGATGAATCTGCCCATCTCGCAGTTCTACCATGTGAGCGTTGACGATTCCGATCCGTATCATGTTTACGGCGGCTTGCAGGACAACAGCTCCTGGGTAGGCGCTTCTTCCTATCCCAGCGGCATCGGCAACGCACAATGGGAAAATATGTATGGCGGTGACGGCTTTTGGATGTGGGCCGATCAATCTGACCCCGACTACATTTACGCCGAATACCAGGGCGGCACGATTGCCCGTGTCAATCGCCATACGCTTGAGATGCGAGCCATCAACCCGTATGCGCGGTACGGCGAGAAGAAGATCCGCTTTAACTGGAATACACCCATTCAAGTTAGCCCGAATGAGAAGGGGACCATCTATATAGGCTCACAATTCCTCTACAGAACCCGCGATCACGGCCAGTCGTGGGACCGCATTTCTCCGGATTTGACCACCAACAACCCCGACAAACAGAAGCAAGAGGAGTCCGGAGGCGTCACGGTGGACAATTCATCGGCGGAGATGAACACCACAATCTACACGATCAGCGAGTCGCCGAAGAATGGTCAGGTTATCTGGGTTGGTACTGATGACGGCAACGTTCAGATCACGCGCGACTCAGGAGCGCATTGGACCAATCTTACAGCGAACGTTCGCGGTATCGATGGCCAGCCGATTGTCTCATGGATTGAGGCGAGCCGTTATTCCGAAGGCACCGCCTATGCGACCTTCGATGCCCATATGAATGGCGATCCACGGCCTTACCTGTTCAAGACGACCGACTACGGACAGACATGGCGGCAACTCGACTTGCAATCGAGCAATGTGCGCGGCTATGCGCATGTCATCAAGGAAGACACTGTGAATCCGAGCCTGCTTTTTCTCGGAACAGAATTTGGATTATGGGTAACAATCGACGGCGGAGCGCGGTGGGCGCAGTACACGGGCAGTGAGTTCCCCAACGTCGCTGTGCGTGATATCGTGGTCCATCCGCGAACATCGGACCTGGTGCTGGCCACACATGGCCGAGGCATCTGGATCATCGACGACATTTCGCCCTGGCGCTCTCTTACTCCGGAGATGATGGCAAATGAGGCCGCGTTTCTTCCAAATCCACCTATCATCCAGTACGTCCAGGCAGAGGGTGGCTGGCCTGAAGGGGATAATGCGTTCCACGGCCCGGGCCGTCCCGAAGATGCCAGCATCACATACTATCAGCGCTCTCGTCATATCTTCGGCGACTTGAAAATTGAGATATTCGATGACAACGGCAACTTTGTGGATTCAGTGGTGAGTAGCAAACATCGGGGTGTGAATCGAGCGACGTGGCCTATGCGGTTGAAACCGCCAAAGGTGCCTCCTGCTGCGAGTGCCATGTTTCAGGCTTCGCAGGGACCGCGCGTGCTGCCGGGTGAGTACACGGTGAAGATGACGAAGGGCGAGCACGTTTACACAACCAAAATCAATATTGTGATGGACCCGCGCGCGACTTACTCGGTCGCTGACCGGAAGGGGCAGTTTGCGCTCTCTCTCAAATTGGAATCAATGCTGAATCATATGAGTTGGGCGGTGGACGCGATTGTGGATGTCCGCGATCATGCCCTCGCTGACGCAAGGAAAGTGGATTCGACGAGCAAGATTCACGGCGACTTGGTTTCCCTGGCGGAATCGGCAGATACAATTCGAAAAAAGATCGTTGCGACCAAAGAAGGGGGCGCCATCACCGGAGAGGAGCGCCTGCGTGAATATCTTGGGGATCTGTATGGAGATGTTTCCGCGTACGAAGGCCGACCAACCAACGAACAACTCGCCCGAACGGAGGTTATGGGCCGCCAACTCGACGATGTAGTTGCAGAATTCAAAAAACTCGCAGCCGAGCGGTTGGAGGCAATCAACGCACAACTGAAGGACAAGAAGATTGAGCCCATTGCTGTGCTGGACGAGCAAGAGTGGCAGAAGGCAGCCTCTGATACTGGTTCGACGAACTCGGCAATGAAGATGCGAGCCCTTCGCGCTGATAAAGATTGAGCTCGGGCAGAATCGACTGTTCTAGGCACTTCTTTACCGTTCGACTCCTTTATCCGAAAGTCATCGTGGATGAGATTCGGCCTTTCATCAGATGGTACCCGGCGGCTTGAAGAAGGCACATCAGACCGGATGGCCACCACAATCCGGTCCGTTCCAAGCTCGCTGGCGCCTGCAACTGAATATTGGAATCGACGAGCTTGAGGCGGCTCCCTCCCACATGATCCGCCAGCGCAATCTCTCACTCCTCGCTAACCGCCCGTTAAAGGAGCATAGAGGCCCTCTTTTCACTGAAGCCGTTTTGGAGCGCGACTACTGCCTTACGTGGTATCAGGCAGGTCTCAGTCAAAGCGCACGGCGGGAGCTCCTCGTCTTCAATGGTGGCGTGGCTTTGAAAAGCTAAAACGGAAACTACCGCCACTCCGGGGATCTCGATTTCACCTTGGCCAAGAGAATAGAGCCAATAGAAATCCTGGCGCAACTCCAAGAGATTACGATCTGGTCGCCGAGGGCCCGACCTGTCCCCGCTGCGGTCTCACCCTTGAGTTCCGCTCGGATCGAGCATCGGCCCACTGTCAAGTTCCGTGGCCTGCAAGTAGAACTTCTTCTTGAAAATGAGATGCCCCACTTGTTCCGACAAAAGCCTTGAAAGCTTGTTTTGCACGGGTCCGGTGACAACGCATCGCGCCCTACGTGCCGGATGTTTACCCTTTTGAACGGATCGACCTAACTTCCCTCGATGAAATTGCGTTCGTGAGCACCAGGCGCGTCATCGTGTTGACAGCTTCCGGTTGAAACTGCCCTGACCAATGTCGCACGCATCTTCGAAAGTGCTGACGGAAGTCAAATATCTGCTCAGTCTTCCTTTGGTATCATGGGTTGCCCAAAACGGACTGGGTTGCAGGTCACGAGGGAACATGGCTGCGCGCAATCGCATGACATGCCGGCGTCTGCTTTGGCTAACCACATGGTGGCTGCCCATGCTTCTCCTCGCAATTGCCCGAGCCGAACTCTTGCCGACCCGACTCTACACGGCGGCCGACGGTCTGGCGAGCAGCGACCTTCGCTGCGTGGTGCGCGACTCCCACGGCCTGCTATGGTTCTGTTCCGCAGAGGGCCTGACGAGTTTCGATGGCTACACATTCACGAAATATGGCGTCAGCCAGGGGTTGCCGGACGCCCAGGTTTCTGCCTTCCTCGAAGCTCGCGATGGATCTTACTGGGTCCTGACCGCGACTGCGATCAGCCGCTTTTTCCCCGAGACATTTGAAAGGAATCGCGACAGCGATGGCGGACCGCGGTTCTTCGAGGTCAACCGCTTTCCGCCAGACATCGCACCGCGGCCACGGGCTCTGATCAGCATGGCCGAAGCTTCCGATGGACGAATATGGTGCCTTACAACGGCTACACTCTTTCGCTTCGACCCGCGCAGCAAGCAACTGGAAGCCATCGACACCGGTCAGCATTTTATCTACATGGCTATGTTCCAGGACGGAGATGGGAGCCTTTGGTTGGGAAGTGAATTCGGCTTGTCGCACCGGCTTAATGATGGGCGCATGGAAGAATTCGGGACACCCGAAGGACTTCCGACCGCAGTCGGCACATCGCATACCCGTGTTGGCGCGCTATTGCGCGACCGCGACGGGACGCTGTGGGTCGGGACCTGGGTGGGGCTGTGTCGGATGTCCGCACACTCTGGTCGGGGAAAGGAATCCGTTGAGCGGGTATATACACGGCGCGACGGTCTTGCAGATAACGTAATCGAAGCTCTGTTTCAAGCTCATGACGGTACGATTTGGGTGGCTACCGAATTTGGAATCAGTCGATTTGTCCAGGGGTCGGGAAAGACCGCCGCCCGGTTCCGAACCTATACGGCTCGGCGGGGATTGAATCTACCGGATATCGGGGGGTTGAGCCTCGGACCGTTTGCGGAAGACAGACGCAACAACCTGTGGATAGTCGGGCGAGGGGCCATGCGGCTGGCCGCCAATGGTTTGACCACCTACACTGTGGACGACGGACTGGCCACCAACGATGTCCAGGCGTTCTTTGAGGACCGGCAAGGCCGACTCATCGCGGTTAGCGGAGATCCTCGCGCCCGATTCCTCAATGTGTTTGATGGAGATCGATTTGTCGCGGTGAAGCCCTGGCTTGCCAAAGGCAACGATTTCACTTGGGGGCACGGCCAGATCCACTTTCAGGACCATACGGGCGCCTGGTGGGTAGCCACCGCGTTCGGAGTGTATCGGTACACTGCCGTTTCGCGCGTGGAGGACCTCGCAAATCGGCCGCCTGACCAAGTGATCGCAAGGCGCGACGGCCTGCCGGGCGACCTTATCTACGCGCTGTTCGAGGATTCGCGGGGGGACGTTTGGATCTCCGTCATTGGACCGAATGTTGTAACCCTCTGGTCGCGCGCGACAGGGTCCCTTCGGAACTTCGCAAATGCGGGAGACGGTCGACCCTTGGGGACCCCGACAGCCTTTGCGGAGGATCATGCCGGCAATGTATGGATGAACCTGTACTGGCATGACGTTGCACGATATCGCAACGGCCAGTTCGATGTCTTCACTTCGAAAGATGGATTGCCGCAGGGTGTAGCCACCAGCCTGCTCGTCGACCACGCGGGACGTCTATGGATTGGAACCAGCCACGGCGGACTTGTGCGCGTCGATGATCCCGCCGCAGCACATCCCAGGTTCTCGATCTATACCACTCGCTCTGGCTTGAGCAGCGACAGCATTACGTGCATCACGGAAGATCTCTGGGGGCGAATCTACGTGGGGACCCGCGCCGGAATTGATCGGCTCGATGAGGAATCCGGTCACGTCAAGCACTTCAACGAAGCTGCCGGGGTCAGGTTCGGCCTGGTCTCACCGGTGGCCTATCGTGATCGGCAGGGTGCTCTTTGGTTTGGGTCGGAGCGCCTCATGCCCGAGCACAACGAAGAGTCCACCGAACCGCCGGCCATCCGGATCACGGGCATCCGTGTTCGTGGGACGATGCGGTCCATCTCGGCAGTGGGCGAGCGGAGCATCGTGGGATTGCGACTGAAGCCAACTGAGAACCAGATTCAGATCGACTTTGCCAGCCTGAATTTCGGCATCGGCGAAACCATCCGTTACCAGTACAAACTGGAGGGATCCCAAAAGGACTGGAGCCCGCCGGCGGACACCCGCAGCGTGAACTTCGAAGTTCTCTCTCCGGGCTCTTACCGCTTTCTGGTTCGGGCCATCACCGAAGAAGGGCTCGCCAGTCCGGCGCCGGCCATGGTGGAGTTCAGAGTTTTGCCGCCCATCTGGATGCGCTGGTGGTTCTGGACCGCGGCTCTAGCGGCCCTCACACTCGCAGCCATCTGGTTTCATCGCTTCCGGCTTCGGCAAGCGCTCGAATTGGAGCGAGTCAGGACTCGAATCGCGACCGACTTGCACGACGATATCGGATCCAGCCTCGCCCAAATCGTAGTTCTGAGTGAAGTAATGGGAAGGAAGATGACCGGCGAGCAAGCGGCGGATTCGCAACTCGCGCGCATCGCGGACCTTGCCCGCGAATTGGTCGGCTCGATGAGCGACATCGTGTGGTCAATTAATCCGCAGCGCGATCATTTGAGCGACCTCACCCAACGCATGCGTCGATTCGCAGGCGAAGTCCTCACGGCCCGCGATATCGAATTCGAATTCACTTCCCCCGAGGCTGGAGACCACACAGCAGTCCGTGCCGAGGTACGGCGCCAGGCGTTCCTGATATATAAAGAGTGCATTCACAACATTCTCCGGCATTCCGGATCGAGGCACGTTGAGGTGGCTCTGAAAATCGACCAACGGAGATTGGTCCTGCGAATCGACGATGACGGCAGAGGGTTCGACGGATCCCCGAACGGTCAGGGCCACGGTCTATCGAGCATGAAGCAGCGCGCGCAAGCGATGGGAGGATTGGTTGAGATTCATTCAACGCCTGGCAGCGGAACATCCGTTACATTGAATTTGCCGCTGGATGCGAAGCCGGTTCGGCGAGCAACAAACCTACATAAATGAGTAGGTAGGTGTGGGACCTTGTGTTAGAGAATGTTAAGACGCATGGCCGCTTTCCATAAGCCGAATCCAGACCCGCCTTCGGGCGCCGCAGATGACGTCCTCACTGTGGCGATCATCGAGGATCAACGGGAACTGCGCGAAGGACTAAAAATCCTGATCAACGGAACTCCCGGCCATCGTTGCGTTGGAGCGTTCCGCACCATGGAGGAGGCACTGCAGCGAATGGGCCGCGAGGAAGCGGAAACACCGAGGATTCTTCTCGTCGATATCGGTCTTCCAGGAATGTCGGGTATTGAGGGAATACCCCTGTTACGCGAGCGAGTTCCCGAAGCAGCCGTTCTGGTGCTCACCGTGTACGACGACGATGACCGCATCTTCGCAGCGCTCTGCGCGGGCGCGTCAGGGTATCTGCTAAAAACCACTCCTCCCGCCCGCCTGCTCGAGTGCCTGCGCGATGCGGCTTCAGGTGGCGCGCCGCTCTCGCCCGAAGTGGCCCTTAAGGTGATTGCGCTGTTCCGCGAGTTCCGACCTCCGGAGCACGCCGAATACGACCTTACGCCGCATGAGGGCAGAGTTTTGAAACTGCTGGCGGAGGGCCATAATTACAAAACCGCGGCGGCCAAGTTAGGCACCAGTTCACATACCGTCTCGTTCCACCTGCGGCGCATCTACGAAAAGCTCCATGTCCATTCCAAGTCGGAAGCGGTTGCAAAGGCCTTGCGCAGTGGATTGGTCCGGTAAAGCCCCCGTTCAAGCCTACAAACCTGCGTAGTGACAGACGGAGAGCACTGTCCTAGCGTGGATGCATGTTTCTGTACGGGGACTGGATGGCGACAAGAAGCCTTTCTCCACGCTCTTGCCGGTGACTGACATATTTCATGGCGTCATCTGAATGCCAATCGACCCTCAGCGCGCCGCTAGCCCCAGAAAGCCCGATAAGCAATTGGCGCCTGGGCTGCGCATTCGAAATGGTCGCAGCGGAATTTCCGTGGTCGCACGCGAGGTCGCGCGACCATCTATCCAGGCCGGTCCCAGATGGACAGGCATAACACGGCTTAGGCCTCAACGATAAGGACGAAGGAGGAACGATGTTGCGGAGTCGATTACTATTTGTGTGTCTTGCCGCTGTTCTGGCGGCGGCCGTCGCTACGAGTCGAGTGGATGGCCAGTCTCAAACCTCGGGTGTGCCGTTTCCATCGTCTCGCCATATCGGTTACCTGCCCATGCGCGGCATGCATCCAACCACCACCACCGCCGCCTCCAACCCCAACAACATCCCCTACAATGGCGGCACCGTCCTGCCCGTTACCACCACGTACGCCATCTTCTGGGGCCCTCCCTCCGACTTCCCCGGCGATGCCGTCGCCGGCCTTGAAGACTTCCTTGAAGGCCTCAACGGCACCCCCTACCTTTCCATCGCCAACCAGTACCTCTTAGGCCAGACCGCCCAGACGCACTTTGGCGGCAACCTCTTCGATCACTCAACCCCGCCGACGCAAGACCCGCCCACGTCTGAAATCGTGACGGAAGTCTACAACGTCCTGAGCGACAACGGACAGAAGCCTGACCCTACCGCGTTGTACATGGTTTTCACCTCCAACTTCCCGAACGAGAACTACTACTGCGCATTCCACGACTACGGTACCGGTCCCGGCGGGACTACCATCCACATCCTTTACATACCCAACTCGAACAATCAGCCGCTCCGCTGGGTGCAGCCTCCAGAGTTGAGTTGCAACCAGCATTCCAATGGACTACAGGCAGGGGCCAACTCAATGGCACACGAACTGATGGAGTCTATAACCGACCCAAACTTCGATGCCTGGGCCAACTACACAACTGGGGATGAGATCGGCGACCCATGCAATTTCACATACCAGCGTTGCGTTACGTTGGCGAACGAAACCACGTGGCAACTGCAGGAGATCTGGTCGAACAAGGTAACTGCATGTGTGCAGGGAGCGGGTGGCTCGGAATGACATGGACTGTCGCCAACTCCACAGCCTGAAGTTGGTGTCGCGTGGCAGTTAAATCCCGGATTTTGAGCAAGACCGCCACTTCACGGCAGTTAATTCATGGACAACGATGGCCTCACTGCGCTTTAATCGGTTCTTTTTCACTCTTGGTGCAACTTGGCTCCATGAATGGCTCCTAATGCAATGATTCTATTTATGTTATTCTCTGTATCGCAGATCTTGGAATCGGACGCCTACCTTCTTTTGAAGATGGAGATGTATCCAATGGCATTTCGATAGCTTAGCGCTCTCAGACTGGTCCGGCTTGCACCAAAAGTGAGGAAGCGTCTAGTTAAAAGGCGCCTACATCGGGAGAGCCTAGCCAGCCGGCAAGGCTAAGGCCACAACGGCTCAGAGCTTATTCAAACTTTCCTCGATGGACTTCATTGCGTCGGCTCGACGCTCCGGATCCAGCTTATTGGTGGCAACGATGGCGGCTTTATAAGCGATGCGGGCTTCGTCCTTCTTGCCAGCGGCCCCAGCCGCGTCTCCTAGCGCCCATTGCGGATATAGCTGGTCAGGCGCCAACTTGACCGCCTCTTCAGCCAGCGACAGTGCCTCCTGCGGCCGCTTTGCTTCGAGCTTATCCCAGGCCAGAAATGCGCGGCTTATCCCGCCTGTCTCCTCCATGTGTACCTCGCCACGATAGACCAATACGCCGTAGTCGATTTCTTCATCCGGCTTCAGCTTCTGAAATCTGCGGTAGGGATTCATCTCCTGGCTTGGCCAAAGGCTGCCGTCCACTTCTCCGGCGCTGAGAAGGACACTTCCATGGATTATGGTCGGCACCATCTCCTTCCCTGCGCCTCCCAGACCGTTGGGTAGAACGTGACAATGAACCCCGTAGGTCTCCGGATGAATGAATGGACGCACCGTGTAGGCAAACCAGCAGTCTTCGCCCGGGTGCCGGTCCTCCCACTCCTTGACCTGGTAGAGTTGCCTGCCCCAGTCCACATTGGAGTCGTTCAGTACAGTGTGGGTGTTTCGGGCTCCACCCCAGGCCTCGTTGGCATAGGCTAGGGAATCGGGAAAAACGCTCAGCGCTGAAGCGATATGCGCCGCAATCAGAACTGCGCACACCCACAGCCAGATGCGCGAACGCGTCGTCAGTACCGCCACCCCAGCCCCGGCGATTACGGCCGCCAACGCGTAAAGGGGCAGAATGTGGCGTACGCCGATATTGAGTCCGTTTATTCCGGCCGTAAATAGGTAGGCCACCGAGATAAAGAGCAAATAGACCAGGGCGCGAGCGTGATCTTGCCCCTCGTCGAGCTTGCCGGTCACGATGGCGAATCCTGCCAACAGGACAAGGGCCAGCATCCCCAGAGTGGTCTTGATGGCGATGGCGGCGGGGAAGTACCACCAGACTCCATGTGGATACCATTTACCAAGGACGAATGTGGAAAAGTTCTTGGCAAACGCTCGAATATCTACCATCCCAAAGAGGTAAGACTCGGGAAGCAAGTGCAGACGGGCCATCCACCAGATCAAGCCGCGGTCGAACGGTTTCAGTTCCTGCGAGTACTGCGCCAGAGAAGGAGTCAACTGGAGTCCAGCTGGTCTGGCAGCATAACGGAAGCCATAAAAGGCCCAAAGCACCCCGACCGCCAGTAGCACCATCGCGGCAAGAGCCCCGCCTAATCGCATTGCGGTGCGAGCCCGCGTACCCTTTGGCGCAACGGCAACTTCCCAGCCCGCAAGCACCGCCAGCATCGGCCCCAGCATCACCCCCGAGTGCTTGGTTGCGAGCAAGAGTCCTAACACGACTCCGGCGATTGCCAGTCGTAAAAGTGCCGGTCGCTTCACATAGCGATAGAAGGCGTAAGTCGTCGCAAAAAAGAAGAGAGTGGCGCCAAGATCGGTGGTTACCAGGCCGGAATGCGCCAATAGGTTGGGATCGAAAACGACCAGTGTCAAGGCAATCAACGCCGCAGTAGTTCCGAACCATTCGCGCGTGGAAAAAAAGACGACCAGCGAGAGCGCAACGGCCAACAGCACCGTAGCCAACCGCATGCGAAAGACCAGGCGCTGGCTACCACCGTCGTTGTGTTCCAGCCAGTCGCGCCCGCCAAGGTAGGCTTCCCCTTTGAAATAGATTCCCTTTAGTGGAGGAACCCAAAGATTCTCTCCCAGCACCGGCAGCGTGGCAAGGAGCTTGACCAGCGGCGGATGTTCGGGATTTAAGCCATAGTCGCCGCTTTTCCACATCCGGTAACCGGCGTACATATGGTTTTCTTCGTCCCAGGTCAGGGACTCCCGGTGGAGGACCACCACGATCTGCAAAATCTGCAGGGTAATCAACGCGATCACCACGGAGATCACCCACGTCTTTGATTTCAGCAAGGGGAAGTTACCTCAGTCCGGGATGGTACCAGAATCCCGATCTTCCAGCGAAGGAAATTCCGTGTGAACTTGGGCGCGTTCGCCGCGAGTCAGGGTGGGAGTTCTTATCTCACGTTACTGACATCCCCGTTTTATTCTCGGATGCAGGCGCATTTGGCTCGGCGAGCTAGCCGCTGCTGCGCAGACTCGTGATCGAATCGTCGCTCGGTGGATCCCGTTGAGTATGGGAATGAGATTCATCGCCGAGTCGCTTTTCGGTGGCGATGAGCTATTCCGGTCTTAATGCGTGCAAAGCCCTTTTTGCATCAACTGACATTCTGCATCCGGTTATTTGGACAAGAAGCCAGATTCCAATTTGGTGGCAACCTATTCGATTTGCGTGCTGTGCAGCAGGCCAAATCGTGAAGCGGAAGCATAGTCATGTCTCCTGTTCTGTTTTGCGCTTAATTCGCAACGCTGGTAACCTAGCCGGCCGTGAGGTCAAGGTCATTCCCACCCACCTGGTTGCTGTTGACCGTGTCCGAAGCCAACTCCCCATTCAATGAAGCTTAATTGTCAACAAAGGCCATGATTGTCGCCGATGGAGTGCTCGTCAGACACGCGCTGTAACTGGTTGTGTAGTAAGGACCTGTTGTCCAGTCCTGATTTGTTAGAAACTGACTGCCATCGGAAGAGCGAACAGTGATAGCGCCCGGATTCGAGACGATCGCGTCAGCCTTGTGGTCGCCGGTCACGTCGGCAAAATAGGTGCCAATCGATCCGTAATAGGGACCGGTTGCCCACTGACCGGGCACAAACCCACTTCCATTCGAAAGATAGACATGGACACCGTCAGAGGCCACCAGAATCAGATCGGCCTTGCCGTCACCATCCACATCCGCGAAGTAAGCCTTTCCTGTAATCGTCTGATTCAGCCACGTTTCGTTGGCCAGGAACTGAGTCCCGTCGGAGCGGCGAACAGTGATGCCAACCGGATTGACCACGATGGCATCAGCCTTGCCGTCTCCAGTGACATCGGCAAAATAGGTCCCGAAGACCCCATAGAAGGGATTGGTTGCCCAGGTTTCGTTGGCCAGGAACTGCGTTCCGTTGGAGCGGCGAACAGTGATGCCACCCGGATTGACCACGATGGCATCGGCCATGCCGTCTCCGGTGACATCGGCAAAATAGGTCCCGAGGGAGCCATAATAAGGATCGGCGGTCCAGGTCTCATTGGGCAGGAACTGGTTTCCGTCAGAACGTCGAACGGTGATGCCGCCTGGGTTGACAACGATTGCATCGGCCTTGCCGTCCCCAGTTACGTCGGCAAAGTAAGTGCCGAGCACACCATAGTACGGGCTCTGAGTCCAATTCTGGTTGGGCAGGAAAGTCGATCCGCTAGAAGGGCGAACCACCACTCCAAGGGAATTCACAACGATGGCATCGGCTTTGCCGTCGCCTGTGACATCGGCAAATGCGTTCACATAGGGAGAACAGGGCGCAAAACCCTGGCTTATTGCCGTCGCCCGAGACTCGGCTAATTGCCAGGTCTTGTAGAAATAATCGGCGCCCTGCATGAGATTGCCGTTGACCATAGCCGGGCCGCCCGGGAGCGTAAGTATGTCCTGAATGAAATCCGGGATCATACCGTAGTGAGCTACCCCAAGAGCGTTGTAATCCCAGGTCCTGCCCGAGTTCTGGTCAGTGCTTATTGGGAAAGCGTTGTTGTATTTCACAGTCGGCCACCCCGGCGCAAAGAGTCGCGGTGGCATGCCGATCTCGAGGCCGTCGGTATCTGTGCCAAAGCCCGCGACTGCGCCGAACCCCATGGCACTAATGACCTGGTTATAGCTGGTCAGCCAATCCTGAGCATTGTCCCCGGCGCTTCCCACGCCCGCCATACCATGGAGCGCTCCGATCCGACCGTATTGAGTCGGCGTAAAGCTCCTCTCAGAGTGGTGTCCCGCCGTGGCGTTCTGGCGCAATCCATTGTGCCCGCTGTTCACTGGGTACCCGAAGCCCTCCGCGATAGTCAGAGCTCGATTCGCTGAAGCTTCCGACATGTGATCGATGTCAATCAGCATTCCGAGACTCATCATGTGCTGAATCGCCAGTTCGCCGCTCGGGGTAAGGCCCTGCGTGTTGACGTTCCCACGCCCCGCGCAATTGATCGACGGCGGAGAGACAATCACGCTTCCCAGCTTGTAAGCCTCCGCGCTGGTCGTCGCTGCCTGGCCTCCAATCGCGCTGAAATCGAAGTTCTGGACGTTCTTCCAGAGCTGCGAGACGTTATCCGTTCCCGCATATACGTAATCAATCAGATCGCTCGGGTCGCTGCTCGGGTTGCTCTCAGCGTCCGAAGCGCACCCCAGGGCATAACCGTGCCCGGATTCGTACACATTCGCGTCATTAAAAAGGTCCTTGTATGCAGCAGATCCGCCAATCGGGTTGTCGACGAGGTGAACCGGAAAAATGTAGCGTACGCCCTTGTCGTTGTAGAGCCGGTCGATCTCAGCAATCAACTGGGCCGAGGTAACCGCGCTGCCGGGAAGCGTAGTGAGGTTGCCGGGGGTGTCGATTTCGACGCCAATCACGACAGCCATTTTGTTTAAGGAGACAATCCTGTGAACGTCCGCCGAACTCAATGCGATCTCCATGAAGTCGAAATGGTTTCCTACGAATCTCTTGATCTCATCGATTTGCCGGTCGGCGTTCGACATGTCATCAGTTGGCCAGTCTCCTGGACCTGCTGTCATATCGCCAAGCAGCTTGGTGTTGACCGCCAGCGCAACCATCACGTTCAACCCAAAGAAATGGGTGCGCCGAATCCAATCGACCCACATTCTCTGGTGGGTAATGTCATTAAACTGTGGCCAATCGGTAAAGTTTGGAAAACCAACGTGATTGCAAATGGGCGGCTGACCACTACCCGTGCAAGGTGGGTTGTTGTAGCCTCCGTCGTCGCTCTGCATTGCCTGGATCACCGCTTGGCGGACAATGTCACCGCAAGGGTTATCGATGCTCGGCGGAACCGGAGGGATAGCCAAGGGAGTCCCGCCGTTCAATGAAAAGCCTCCATGCACCAGCTCGTCCGGGCCGAGCGCCTGCGCCTCGGAGTTCTCAGTCCCGTAGAAGCAACTGACTTTTTGCGCGACGTAAGGGAAACCAATGCTTGCAGTTCCCATGAAGAACGGGGCACCCACGTCTTCCGGACCATAGACGAGCTTTCCGCCGAACCCGAGAAATGACGCGGGATGCGTGTGCAAGTCCACAAATCCGTTGAGCGGAGCCAGCGGGTTCGGCGTCACATTGAACGAGAGTGACTGCTGCCCGTTGCTTGGGGCCAGGCCTGTGCCGTCCGTTGCACTGACGCTAACGGGGCGTGTTCCTACTGTCGTTTGACCGGTTGTCGTGACAGTAAGTGTGGCAGTGCCTGTGAGACCGCCCGTCGTCGAAAGGGTAACAGTGGGCGGGGAGACTGCGCAGGTCGGTCCTGTAACCTGAGCAGCAATCACGTTGCAGCTCAAACTGATCGTTCCGCTGTATGTGGCCGACCTGGTGACAGTGACCGTGGCAGTCGCCGCTGCCGCAGTGCCGGCAACTATTGACGGTGGAGCCAGTGCAGCGACCGAGAGGGTGTAGCTGGGAACTATTGGCGTCAAATTTGTAATCGGAATCCGGCCGATCGAAATAATCGGCAGAACGGTGTGCGGGATTGGCAAAACATTGAAAGACACCGATTGCACAACATTGCTCGGGGCTCGGCCTGTGCCGTCAATTCCGGTGACGGTAACGGGGCGAGTTCCTGCTGTTGTTTGACTTGTTGTCGTGACAGTCAGAGTTGCGGATCCGTATGCGCTGCCTGCCATCGGAAGGGTAATGGTCGACGGGGAAACCGCGCAGGTGGGCCCTGTGGCCTGTGCCGCAATCACATTGCAGCTCAAGCGAATCGTTCCGCTATAGCCATTCACTCCACCGACAGTGATTGTCGCCGTGGCTGTTACCGGGGTGGGAGCCTGGATTGAGGACGGATTCAGCGCAGACACCAGAAGTGTGTAGGCAGAGGCTGTTTGCGGAATGCTCCTGGCCGGAAAGGCCAGGATGACCGCGAAGGCCAGGACACTTGCAAAAACTGACTTACGCCAAATGAACATGATTCCCCCAATCGCTCGCGAGGAGCTATTTGAACGAACTCTTCCGAACTGTCATCTTAGCTTCGGGCTGGGGATCGGTTGGTCTTCAGAAGTTTCCAGCAGCTAAGTCACGGCTAGAACTACGGGAAAGGTGCTTATCTGCTGCGATCCGGTCCCCGGACAAAAACATACATCCACGCTAGGACAGGACTCATCGCTTGTCACTACGCAGGTTTGTAGATTTGAGGGAGGCTTCACTTGCCACTTTACCGGTTGGAGGATATCTTTCAGCGGAAGGGGTTCGAGATCCCGCGTGCGACACAATCGGTGTGGTACGGGGATGTGGCCGATCTGGCCGAATCGCTGTGGGATCTGATGGCGGGCCGAGTGCGGGCCTCGCACGTGGTGGCCACCGACGACACCATCATGCCCATGCTAAGCAAGGGCAAGACCGCGAATGCCCGAATGTGGGTGTATGTTGGCGACGACGGCCATCCGTGCAACGTCTTCGACTTCACGTTGAATCGGGGCCGCGACGGGCCGAGTTCTTCCTGAAGGATTATCGCCAGGTCCTCCTTGCTGATGCATATGGCGGCTACGACGGAGTCGTTGCCGGCAACGAGATCACGCGTGCTAGCTGCTGGGCGCACCTGAGACGGAAGGTGATCGAGGCGGAAAAAGCCGCACCCGAGATCGCTCGGGAAGCGATCGAGTTGGTGCGTGCACTCCACGTTGTTGAAAAGCAGGCCTAGAATCTATCCGCTATGGCACGGCTCGAACTGCGCCAAGAAGAGTCGGCACCGGTGTTGGCGCAACTGTGCATGAAGCTTCTTGAGTGGAAAGAACAGTTGTTGCCAAGGCATCCCATGGCCGAAGCGGTGAACTATGCTCTGTGCCAATGGACAGAGCTGAACGTGTTCTGCTCGGATCGCGCGGTGGCTATCGAAAGCAACGTCTCGGAGCGAGAGATGAAGCGAGTCGTTCTCACTCGCAAGAACAGTCTCTTCGTTGGCAATCCACGTGGTGGCAGAACGGCAACAATCCTGGCCAGCCTCACCAGCACTTGCCGCCGGCACGATGTAGACCCGCGGCTGTATCTCACCCAGTTGCTGACAAACTATCGCATGTGCGCAAAAGCGAACTGCTGGCTCCCTGACCAGCGGAAACAGCTTCAGGCAGCTCGCCTGCCTCGTCTAACCTGTGCTTCACATACCGCTCACGATGAATTGGGCCGAAAGTGAGCTAGGTGAGGGTAATGAAGGATCTGTTTGCAGGGCGACATTTCCACCGCGATGTGATCATTCTGTGCGTGTGCTGGTATCTGTGTTGCAAGCTCAGCTTTCGCGACCTGGTTGAGATGATGGACGAACGTGGGCTGCATCTTTCGCATACCGCGATCATGCGATGGGTACAGCGGTATGCACCGGAATTCGAGAAGCGCTGGAATCGCTTTGCGCGCAAAGTAGGTCGTTCCTGCGCTCGCAGATCATCGTTGATCGACCGAATGGCTCTCCGCTTGATGTTGGCTCGCATAGGTGAAAATCGTTCCCAAAAAAGCGGCCAACGTAGCTTTAAATCAGCTGTGCCGTTGACTGTGCCATGCCGTGCGTGCACAAATGTGTCAAATCAGTACCTTAGGCGACCAGACTAGAGTGGTTCCGTCCGGGCTTATTCTAAGGCAAGTGCTTGATTCTATAGTGACGGTCCCCGGCAGTCGAGCTCCGGCTGCTGATCCGGCATCGGGCAACCCAGGCTGCTTGATTTCGAGTTTTGCGACCTCGTGGCGCGGCCGCTGTGCGAAAGGTGTGTCGAAGAAGTGAAGAGCCGCTCTGGCGGAAAGCTGTCGGGAAGTTCGTCGTGCCCATCCTGTCATTGCCGGACAGAGTGACAAACAAGACGTCCTGGACGGGCACACATCTGACGGCGGAATAATCGGCCCTCAGTTCAGTACGGGTTGCATTCAAACGGGGATATGATTGGCTAGAGATGCTGATAATTGAAAGGTCGCGATGGCACGGTAAGTGTTCGCGCCATCCTATGTTTGATCCTGAAGCCGAGGGTATCGGCGCCATTAAGGGTGGCTGTCCCCGATGTCTGCAGCTGCAGGCCATTCTTGAGAGCCACAAGCACACCCTGCATCTGATGCTTGCCTTTGCGCCTTTCCCTACTCAGCATGCAGAGCCGTCGGATCCAGGTCCTGACCGCCGGCAGAATCTGTTCGCTTCCCTTCCCTCCCCTGAAAGCCGCTGAGCCTGACCCTCGATCTAGGGCATGTTCACACTATTCGTGTTATAATCGGAGTTAATGGAGATCACCGAAAAGCAGTTCGAAAAGATCAAGGATATCCTGCCCGTCCAGCGGGGCAATGTGAATCTTCCTAACCTTCAATTTCTCAATGCAGTCTTGTTTGTAGCCGAACACGGCTGTAAATGGCGCCGTCTTCCACCTCGGTTTGGTAAATGGCACAGCGTTTATACACGCATGAATCGCTGGGCCAAGAATGGCGTGCTGGACCGCGTTTTTGAGAAGTTGCAGACCGAGCAGATCGTGCGCATCAAGATTGAGGCCTTCTCGCTCGACTCAACTTCAGTCAAGGTCCATCCGGAAGGCACAGGTGCGTTAAAACAAACGGCCCCCAGGCTATCGGCAAATCTCGCGGTGGGTGGAACACCAAAATTCATATGGTTGCCGCGGATGCTCGAACGCCTATAATCTTCTCCTTTTCGCCGGGAAACGCGCATGATGCGCCTGAAGGCCGGTCATTGCCGGAGGATCTTGGCCCCATGCCGGAAGGCCTTCCCATGCCGATGGATAAAGCCTATGAAGGCAATGATACGCGACAGTTGGTGCTCGATCTATGCATGATTCCAGTGGTTCCGCCCAAATCCAATCGCCTCGACCCCTGGCAATATGATCGTGAACTCTACAAGAAGCGTAACGAAATAGAACGGCTCTTCCGCAGACTGAAAGGCTTCCGTCGCATCTTCTCCAGATTTGAGAAACTCGACATCATCTTCCTCGCCTTTATCAATTTCGTCCTTAGCGTCGAAGCCCTTAGATAGTGTTAACACGCCCTGAATGAAACTAGGCGCCGCAGATGGCTTCATTCAGCGCGCTGGGGCACGCAGGGTGACCGTTATTGGACCCTTGGGCCTTCCCGCACGTTTGCCCGGTCGATTAGTCCCTCCCATGCCGTGATCACGCTGAGAGGTAGCGCCGCTGCCTGCCTCATCGTAAGATTCTTCGGTTTGAGCGCGAGGAGACCGGCATCCACAGCGAGTCGCTCAGCGAGTGTGCCCTGCCGTCCCCCTACACCGCCGACCATGCCATAGACCTCATCGCCGACCTCAAATGAGGTGACTCCATAACCAACCTCTTCGACGATCCCAGCCATATCCAGAGCTAGGACGGCGGGGAGCGGATGTTGGGCATGAGCAGCTTCACCGCGGCGGATCTTCGTATCAAGTGGGTTCACACCGCTGGCATGGATCCTAACCAATACCTGATTGGCTAACAATACTGGCACTGGGAACTCGGCCTTGCGAAAGGCCCCACCAGGCTCATCAACGACCCAGACAAAGTTCGCCACATCTACCTCCGTGAACTTTCACCTCGCAGTTGCTAAAACCAATTCGTCCTGAGAAATGCATTGCCATGGTCGCTTTCGGCTTTGGCAAGCTGCTCATTCGCATTCTGAAGGTCAAAGCGAAGTACCTGATTCTTATATAGGAGCTCTGCGACAAGTGTTTTCAAATAAGTTCGCTCGGCGCAATGCGCACAAGGCGGCTCGGGCAAAGATGGCGAGCAGTGTCCCGGCCGAGAACTGCTAACGGTTTCGTCACCCAAATCCATGACTCCTCCGCCAAGATGTTCAATGGATATTCCACCAATTATTCGTCAAATAGAAGACGCCTGCGCTCTCCGACGCGGCCCAGATCACACCGTTCCGATCCTCAGTAATCCTCAACTCCTGGTCAACCTTCCTCGCAGGGTCGACGGGCGCGCGGATCCTATGAGGCCTAGACCAATCTGCAGCACCCGGCTTGAGCCGATCAAGATAGCCGCTCCCCGACCACCAAAGAGCACCGTCCGGTGCGCGATAGGCCCCGAAGTAAGTGTCCGCGGAGGGCCGGATCGTGATGCTACCGGACGGCTGGACCTGAAAATTCTGGTTAGCCGTGCTAACCCAAAGGCTTCCGGCATCCCCAGGCCCCATGACAGGTTGAACAAGCGGGAAAGGGGGAACGAGGGGCACGAGCGCACTTTTGTAGAAGCGATCCAGTCCGTTGTTGGTGCCGACCCAGATGTTTCCTTCGCGATCTTCCAGAATGGCAGTGACCAAGTTGTCCGTGAGCCCGTCGCTGGCCGTGAAGCGCTCCATGACTCGGTCATGTTCTTTGAATTTCCGGCCATCCACGCGCTCTGGAGTCGGAACGCAACGCAGTCCTGAACCGATGGTGCTGATCCACAACGAGCCCTCGCGATCGAAAAAAATGCCTATCGACCCGAGCACAAATTCTGTTTTGTCTGATGGCGGAAGGTCGCGCCCAAGTGGGACGGGCCGCACAGACCGCGAAGTTTCAGACATCCATATCTTTCCATTGGGTGCCTCGACGAGTGTCCATACCTGTGTGGTTGCGATTCCGGTCGTCTGGAAGCGGTGCGATCCGGGTGGCAGGTAGAGTATGGTATGCCGGGCAGCGACCCAGAAGTTCCCCTGCCGGTCGAGAAGCATGCCGGTCGCATAGGCCTCATGGAAATTCCAATCTGCGCCAACCTGCTTCCAGCGATCTCCTTCATTCCAGGCGCCACGGTTCAGTTTCTCGATACAGGTCACTTCGCTCTTGAGACTCACGCGGAAGAAGTCGCTTCCGCGATGCGAGACTTCCTCGCGAAGACGCTAAGTTGAACCTCTAACTAGCAGCCCCGGCCACGGCCGGCCTCTTGTTCATCAAGTATGCCTGCCGAGGAACTCGGTTGTTGACCGATGACGAGCCGGCCTTTGCCCGAGAGAAAAATGCAGTGCAAGAACGATCTCTTCAGATGATGTCAGCAAAAACAAACTCGTTCATTCTCATATTTATGAGATCTTCGCTCCGGAAGAATTGAATTAAGGGCATGGGACTCTTGACTGCCTGCTCTGAAAGCCTCTCGTCCAGGCTCCCCTTGAGCGCGATCTCAAATCATCCCGAATCGAAAGGAATCCAAACATGTCACAACAAGACGAGCCGCTTCACATAGACATTCCTGTGAAATTGGCGGCTGTGAAGAATGTCTTCGGTATCGCTTCATTGTCGTTCGAAGGGGAACTGCCAGCGGCCATGTTTCATATGAACCTAATGGTTGGTGACGTTGCTGACTGGAACGCCCCTTCTGAGCTCATTGCCGTCTTCCACACAAACGCTGGACACGTCACTCTTCACGATGCGGCATACAATGCCGACCGAAACATCGCCACCGGCAATCCCTACAAAGATTTGATTGCCGCTGTATCGGACTTCGGAGGGCTTGGGTCATTCGGTGCGCACGGTCTTGATCCAAATGCGATCGAAGATGTGATCGCCGAGATTCGTTCTCTGACGACGACGGCATTTGCGATGAACCTGTGGGTCTCGATGGAAGATGCAGGAGCCCGCACATCGGCCGCCTCAGCATTCCAACGCGCCCTGTCAAATCTCTCGCCGCACATCAAAACGCTCGGCGGAACACTACCGGCATTTGCACCATACAAGCGGATGCGATTTGAGGATCGGGCGCGCGCGCTTCTCGATGCCAGCATCCCCGTCTTCTCGTTCATCCACGGTATTCCACCGAAATAGATATCAAACGAGGCAAGAAAGAAAGGTATCGCTAAATCCACTCCGGAGTTGCTCAGCTCCTGCCTCCGGTGGTGATACGTTGCCGGTGGGGCTGGAGCGTATTCCGCTGAAACCTGCTAGCAGGCTGAGGAAACCGTCTGAAGAGAATACGGTTGCGTCCTTTAGCGCACATCTGTTCGTTATTCGCAGTACTCCGAATCATGAGACAGAATAGGATCCGCGGGTTTGCGTGCGGGTGCGTCCTCTGCTTCAACGATCCAGCGAAGAAGGATACCTCTGAGGTTCTCCGCGACTTCGTCGTCCAAACCAAGGTGCGAGCGCTCCTCCATCACATCCAAGGCGTAGCGGTGTTCTCCTACAAGTGCGGGATTTGGGCGATCATCCATTTCGCACTAATGGTATCGGATGATTTACGGGTCATTCGACGGTGTATTCCGGGGCGATGTGATTCCGCCAATCCGGCACTGGGCACGCCGGAAAATATGAACTGAGATTCGCCGTGCGCGGCAACTCCAGTGGACTGCTTCGCACAGTGGGCATCCTCCTCGAACTGAAGTAGTCGATTATCAGGGCGGTCGGTATTCGGCACTTTCTAGAGCGACGACTAACTTGGTGGCAAACCCAATAGCGATACAATCTCTAGATCATTTGACGAATTTCAAATCGATTGCCGCCAACGCGGTCTTTTGAAATGCACCCCATTCGCACGAACCATCATCCCGGCCACACCCGGGCACAAACACTGGCACACGTTCAGGAGGGTTGGCGAGGGTGAGCGGTGCGGTGTTGCGCATCTGGTCCAGCGTCTGCGCCGTGTAAAAGGTGCGGACCGAATATTCTTCCTTGCCCTGCTGCTTCCATAGTTCAAATTCCAGCGCTCCTCCCGGCGGAGTATCGTCGCGACGCCCGTCGATGATCCAGGACAGTTCCAATGCACCTGCGATGGCGGCGATGTTGCCGTCGTGACCGGAAAGGATAAGGAGCCGGTCTCCCGGCTTGGAAAGCGCGCCCGCGACGGGATGTCCAGTTTCCGCCTGCTCAATCGACCTAACCACGTGGAATAGCATGTTGGACGATTGCATTCGCGCAACATAGCCGGCGCGTTGATTGATGTCCACATTGGCAGTGTGAAGTTGCATAAGCTCGCGCAACTTCTTTAGGTCGACGCGGCCCCAGCCCACTTTCGCTGCATCCATTCCATCCGTGTATTCGAGCAGCAAGTCCTCGGCCATCGATGCGGCGGTGCCCAGCGGTGTGCGCAACTCCCCTAGATGGCCTCCTCGCCCAGAGGCAAGCGAGGATGGAATATCGAAGATCGATTTCGGCGCAGGCCCGTCTCCGCCCTTGCAGTTCACTCCAGGGTTGCATCCGAGCAATACCTCTTCAAGCGCTTCAAGCTGCGGACGGTATGCTTCCACTACTCCCTGCGGATTGCCGCCGATTCGACCTGAGATTGCCGCCGCGGCGAGCATGTGATCCGGGGAGCCAATACCGGCGCTCAAGGGGTGAAAGACTGGATCGGCAGTTCCTTCAGGAAGAGCGCTCACCTCGATCGCGCAACCGGGGGCCAGACCTGCCGCGAGCGCCTTGCCGGTTTCGCGAGTTCGCTGGTCGGAGTCGGCGACAATCCTTATGTGCTCCGCATCTGCGCAGCCGTTCGGAGCAAGAAGCCCCTCCGCGGCAAGCAGCTCGCGATCATAGGCGCCGAACAGTGTCATGAGCTGGGCGCCGTGCTCGGTCAGATAGCCGGGCGGAACGCTCCACGCCGGCCAGGGCTGCCGTGAATACTGATTCAGTTGGTCCAATTTGCCGGTAGGCGAGCGCACTCCATGGCGGCTCACGATGACAACGAACTTCAACTCGCCATTTTTCACGGCCGTGTTTGTTTCGGTCGCCTGATTCGGCGCTTGGGCTTGTAAGACGATGACTCCGCTCAACAACAAGCTCAGCGCGCGCTGGACTAAGCTGCCTAGATTGCAGCGATTCAATGGATTCCCTCTCTTCAAGGTATAAGTACCCTGTATAACAACCAGTCTCGCTTCGATGGCTGAAGCGAGACTGGCCGTGTTAGTCGATATCGATTCACGGTGTACCTGAACCGCTATTCGTGGTGTGAGGTCCAGCGGATTCCGCCCGCGTAGGTGGGGTGGTAGTATTCGCGCTGAACCACATACTGCGGACTGCCGTTGTAGAAGCCGAAGACTTCGTTATTCAGATTCAGGCCGTAGGCATAAACCTGGAAGCCCCACGGCAACGTGTAACTGGCCTGAGTGTCGAACTGGAAGTGCGCATAGAGGTAGTTGTCGCCTGCCGGACCGGCTGTGCCGTTGACTTGCGGGTTAGGCACGGTCTCCTGGTTGCCGTTACTGTCCAGGACCGGATTGCCGTTTGCATCGGTCACATAGGAAAGGTTCTCGTACTGATAGGCGTAGATCATCTTGTCGTCGAAGGTCATGCCGACACGCATCGAGAAGCGCTTGGTGTCGAAGGTCGGGCTGATGTTCCAACTATTGGGTGCCTGGCGGAGCAGGGCGGGACTGTCGGTGCGCAGTGGATCGACGTTGGTTGCCTGCGAGCTGGTGTAGCTGTAGTTGGCTGAAATGCCGCTGCCTCCCAGGACACCGGGCAGATAGGACAGACGCTGTTGGTAGCTGAATTCAATGCCCTGCACATGCGCGCTTCCCGCGTTAATCGGCTGAGTGACAAGGACGCTAGTACCAGCCGGGACATCGGGAAAAGTCTTTGTGGAGTAATACTGCTCGGAGACGATGGGGTCCGCGAGGTCTTTATAAAAGTAGCCGGCCTGAAGCAGGCCGACATTGCTGAAAGAGCGCTCGTAGAGAACATCGTAATTATTGGCGTGTTCCGCTTTCAGGGCTGGATTTCCAAGGCTAATGGTAACCGGCTTTTGGTTCAAAGTAGGCTGACCGACCGCCTGGGTAATATCCTGCGGGTCCGGGCGGGCCAGGCCACGACCGTACACCAATCGCAGGTCCGAATCCTTGTCCACTGCAAAGCGCACCGAGGCGCTGGGCAGGACATCGAGGTAATCTCCGCCGGCCTTGTACGTAAGTGCCTGGGTGTTCTCGTCGTAACTCGTCGTATCGACATGAGTGGCTTCAAAGCGTACACCCGCGACCAGTCGAACGCGGCTTGCCAGTTCTATTGTGTTCATCAAATAGCCCGCCGGAATCCGCTCGATAAGGTCGAAGTTGCCCTGGTTCGGTCCCTGGTCGGTGTTGAACACAAGTTGCGACTGATTGGCGTCTACCCAGCCTCTCATTTTGCCCCAGTCGGTTACCGTGCCATAGCCTTTGCCATTGTATGTATACGTTTTGTCGTAGTAGTTCTGGTCCGTGAAGTCGCTGTTCCATTCCGGATGCGCCGAAATCGGGATCGGAATCGGGATAGGATTTCCTTTTGAATCTAAAATTGGATTTCCGCTGGAGTCAACCTCGTTTGGCACGGTCCAATATGTGTCGTATGTGTCATCAAACTTGTGGGCATTCCGGATTTTTGCGCCAAACTCGAAACTTCCGTAGTGAGTGCCGATGTGGTACATCCTGGCGTAGGAACCGGACGCCTGCAAGTTGAGTTGCACGCTCTGGCCAAAGGGAGGAATGTCGAACTCGGTTAGGCCGTAGTTATTGCGATCATAGGCGTTGTCGGCTCCGGTTCCGAAGCAGCCTGCCCAGCCAGGCCGGTTGACGCTGACGCCCGTGACATTCTGGCACTGGACATTGGGATCGCCCATCCATTGGTAGCTGGCGCCGCCGCTGCCGCTCAGCGACCTTGAGCGACCGACGGAGGCTTGCCAGAGAATTGTTGAGGAACCGAAAACGTGTTTGCCTTGAAGGGCAAGACTGCCGACGGCCATGTTCGGACGCCGCCAATCCTGGCTATACTGCGGTGCCGCGCCGTCGTTGACGGTGAAGACCCACTTATGGCCCCAGTTGCGAAAGGTAGAGAAGAGAGTACGAAGCGATATGTTTGAGCCTTCCGCGAGTTTGTAGTCAATGCTGCCCGCCGCCCCCCAACGGGTCCGATCATAGACATAGTCGCGGAGATCCATGCTGTCGTAGTGCGCTGTTGCGCTGCTGGTAGTTGGCACAGGCTCGATATCGTTGATGCCGCGCCCGTTATAGTCGTAGGTGCCGCCGATCAAGATGCCCAGCTTCTTGTCGGCAAGGAATCGCTTGCCAATGGTTCCACCGCCTTGGTCCACTTCGCGGCCGCCGACGATCGGTGTGTATCCACCCACCCCGTACAGCGTCGCAGTGGGCTCTTCGCCGGCGGTCTTGGTAACCAGGTTGACCGAGCCGCCAATACCATCGGCATCAATGTTGGCTTGCAGCGTCTTGTTGATTTCAACCGACTCCACGAGATCCGAGGCGATGGTGTCGAGTTTGATCTGGCGGACCCCGCTTTCCGGCGATGGAACTGTTACGCCGTCGATCATGGTGTTGCTCAGGCGCGGTTCCGTGCCACGAATCTGCACGTACTTGGCTTCGCCTTCGTCGCGTTCGACGGTCACCGAAGCCATACGGCCGAGCGCGTCGGCGATGTTGGCGTTCGGCAGGGAGACGATCACATCGGCCGGCAGCACCTGCAGGATGTTCTCAGCAGCGAGCGTGCGATTGACTGCCTCAGCCTCGCCGTGTGGGCGATCGGCAGTCACAATCACTTCGTCGCTTGCTTTTCCAACTTTGAGGACTGCGTCAATATGCGCTGTCTGGCCCGCGACCACCGTCACGCTTCCCATATACGGGTCAAAACCAACGTATGAGACGGTCACCGAGTACTCGCCGGGAGTCACTTCGGTTACGGTGAATTCGCCTTGCCCATCTGTGGTTATGGGCCTGAGCTGGGGCTTCAAATCGACCTTCGCCCCCTGCAGAACGGCGCCTCCGGAGTCCTTGACAGCGCCACTGATGATGCCCTTCCCGGACTGTGCATTCGCTGCAATCAATCCCAGAAGGCCGAGAACGATGAACATGAGTGAGAAGTCTCGTTTGCGCATAACTCTCCTGGGTCCGGTGGAATAACCGGACAGCCGATCAAGGCTCAGCTTCCTGGTAAGTTGTGCTTCCTGGCCGACCTGACTGCAGATTAGGCGTTCGTCTTAAAGCTACGTTAACAATATTGTGAATTTTCACTAACGTTGAGAGCAACTGCGCGCTGGCTTGTTTTCCGTTTGGAATTCCTCCAAATTGGCTAGGTTTCACCGTCAACGGCCCTATTGTCATAGGATTGCAAGACGAAGGACAGGTTCAATCGGGCAGGCACTTTCGCGAACCTTCTGCCCTGACTCGGAAGTTTTGCACATTTCCAGCCTTCAACCGCCTGCGAACATTCAACCTATCTCGTAGATGAGGCATGCAGCATGTTCATACTCTTATGTCCGATAGGCGACTAAATACCCAAATGGCGTCGAGACGCCAACGATCCAAGTCAAATGTAAAGATTCGTCGCAAATGTGTGATCTGTCTCGTTCGAGGAAGGCTGACAAAAGTCGGCATTGCGGCTGGAATCACGATATCTATCCTTGGTGTGGATCGCGGTTGTCTACGACGTTTACCGGGATCGAGCCCCCGGCGGTCGATGGAATTGAGTATGGCATAGCAAAATGCGCTGCTTTTGGTGCGACAATGTTTTCGAGAAACCAGCCGACCACATCGTCCCGCAATCGCTTGGCGGCACACTGGAATTCGGAGTCCAGTCTTTCGGACCATACCACACCGGACGAGGCTCTCAAAGGCCGAACGGGAGGTAGCGCGCAAGTGGACTCTCACCATCCACTCTCTGACCTCTCCTCTGAAGTCACGACATCCGGATCGTCCGACTAGCGGTCATCTGCAGACCAGTTATTTGCTCGTGAAAAACCCTCTCAGCGGTTACGCAGAATCGATGCTCTCCGCGAGCGAAAAAAATGTGCTCGTTGGCATCCAGCGAAGCAAAAGTTGTGCCAGGAGAGCCTATTCATGCTCCGGTTCGAGGTGCCACAGCCGCCGAAGCCAAGTTGCCTCCTGATCTCTAACGCAAAGCGCGTCGGCTCCACCGGAAAGTCAGCCCGGGGGAGCTAGTATGCGAAGTGAAAGCAAATCTGGAAGTTGATCCCGAGACCTCATCCGGAACAAAGGCCGGTGCGAGTGCTTTTGACCAGAACAGAATTACGGTCTAATATTTAGATTGTAATGGAGGGGAAATGCCGCAACGAGGACTGAAACTGAAGCAAGCGAGCACAGTCCTGAAGGTTGATCCGAAGGAATTGCAAAACCTCGTGCAATTTGGCGTAGTCAAGCCGAAGAGAGTCGATGGCGCCTATCTCTTCGACCGAGAAACCCTTCTCACAGCAAAAGTCGCCTTTCGCCTGAAGGAATCCATTGGGACCCGCGCCAACGTTCTTTCGAAGCTCATCGACGTCTTTCGCGCCTCCGAGAAGGGGCTTCGCAAGCAGAACCCGGAATACGTAGTTTTTACGTGCCGCTTTTCAGCCACGGAAGAACCGATCAAACTAGGAGTCCCCTTTCGATCCCTAGGCGACGAGATTGAACAGGGCTTAAGCAGAGCGGATCTTTACCGCGACATGCCGCGCGGGCGGAAGCGTGCTGGATGGAAGAAGGAATTCCTGGAAGCTCTTTCCGAGGCAGCCAAAGATATAGGGGACATCTCCGAAGAGGAGATCCAACGCACGATACGAGATTATCGAGCGGAGAGGCGAATTCCGGAGATCACCGTTGCAGCCGAAGCCTAAGGAACCTCTGATCAGGTCCTGATATTTTCCGTGTTGAAGGTTGGAGGCTCTTTTCTGGGAGCGATTCCGCATCCTGGCGACGATTTCAAGGGTAATTGTGTTTTGCTCGTCGGCGTTTTGCACCCTCTGGAGGCCGTTTCGCGGCCCCGGAGACACTACGCCCTTTGCGGGGCCAACTGCGGAGTCAACCGCCTGCGATGCTGGTAAAGATTTACCAGGGCGAAGGCCGCCAGATGCCAGTGGTGATTCTTCACGATGCCGCGATAGCGCACCTTGATATAACCGAAGACACGCTTCAAGATGCGAAAAGGCCACTCCACCTTGGCTCTAACTCTCGACTTAGTCCGGTTCTTGCGCTTCTCGTCTTCATCCACGCCTTGCTTGGTCTTCACGCGCCGATTGGTCATGTCCTGCGCCTTGGGCGCGGCCTCGTGGATCGCCTTCGTTTGTCCCTGATAGCCCGCATCGCCCCAGACTTTGTTTTCCTCGCCGTGCAGCAAATCGGGCAACATATGCTTGTCATGTACCGAGGCCGCCGACGTGCAGACCGAGTGCACCACGCCTTCTTTGCAATCGACGCCGATATGCGCCTTGGCGCCGAAGTAATACTGGTTGCCCTTCTTGGTCTGATGCATCTCCGGATCGCGTTCCTTCTTGCTGTTCTTGGTCGACGAGGGCGCCGCGATGATGGTGGCATCGACGATCGTGCCCGTGGAAATGCGAATGCCTTTGCTGTCCAGATACGAGATTCACCGTATCGAGTATCTTGCCGCATAAATCGTGCTGTTTCAAGCAGATGGCGGAAGTTCAAGAATCGTGCTCTCGTCGGGCGCGGCGGCGCGGCCCAGATCAACTCCGGCGAAGCCGCGCAGCGCGGGCGAGTCATAGAGCGCATCCTCGGCTCCGGGATCGGAAAGATTGAACCAGTGCTGCAGAAAGTAGATGCGCAGCATGATCGACAAGCCGACAGGCTGGCGGCCGTTGCCCGCCTTGGGATAATACGGCTCGATCAAGTGCTTCCAACTCTCGCCAGGGAACCACGGCTTCCATGGCGTTGAGAAACTGCTCCCGGCGGCTGGGCCGCGCATGCTTTTCAAAACTCGGCTGGCAGGCAAATGTCATCTGGCGCATCGCGATCTCCATCCACTAAACATTGGATGCAAGCATCGTGCGGGCCGATGACTTAATCAGAGCTTCCTTAGTAGTAAGGCTCGTCTTTCCTATTTGTTCAATTCCTGTCCCTTCGCGCGGCGAGTATCCGTTTTCGAACAGTTCCCTCGGAAGTACAGCAACGCGTTTATCAGGAAACTTGCTGACCTTCATGTTGTCTACCTGGTGTGGTATTTTCCTCCTTACTGGACTGGTCTTACTGCTGTTTCACTTCCGTCGCTTGCGCATTTCGGAGGTCGAATTTCGGTATTGGATCACGGCCTGGAGTGTTTTATGGCTGATCGGTGATAAATGATTGTGCGGATCGCGGACGCAACCGAGTCGACTGTGTCGAGAGGCTGTCCGTTAATTTGGATGACGCTGTCCCCTGGTCCTAAGCCAGCTTCTTCTGCGGGCTGCCCGAGGCAACTTAAGTCAGATCGAGTCGTTTTTCGGCCGGCGAAGACGACCTGAACACGATGCCTATCCTGCCTTGCGCCAGGGGCCGGATGTAGCAAGCCCAGATGCAATAGGAGACGGCGGTCATCAGAGTCAACAGTGCTGCCCGCAACAAAAAAGGGAACGCCGCTTTGAAAGGAGTCCGCGCACTCCGGTTCCAACCTTCAAACTTGAGAGCAATTGCCCGAATGCCTTCGGGCTATCCCTGCGGTACGGGGTGAAGAATTGCTGCAACTTCAACCGCCCACGCGCGAATTGCTGTCCAGTCTCGAACGTCGCTGGCCGGCATCTTCCGTAAAGCCGGGATCAGATTAAAAGGGAAACCAAGCTTCGATGGGTCGAACTTTCCACCGAGGATTTTCTGGGAGACCGGGGAGAGCCAGGGAAACTTCGCCAGTTCTTTCTGCAATTGAGTTTGCGCCCCAGTCCAGTCTTTTTCTTCCTTTTGAGCCGGCCCCAATACGAAGAGCGCAACCGGCACCTTCATGAGAGCGCTGCGATTTGCTGCGAGAAATCGGCGTGCATCCTTATGGAATCGGCCTATATACAAGGGAACTCCCAGCACAACCGCGGCGTACTTTTCCAGGGAGTGAACACTGTGGATGGGTTGAATTTCCACGGCGACGCTGTTCTCGCGCAGTGTTTGAGCGACTGCTTGTGCAACCTCCGCGGTGGACCCGGAGCGAGTGGCGTACGTTACAAGCACGACAGGTTCCATAGAGGCCTCCCAGATTTACGGATGATCCGGTTTGAATCCACGAATGCGATTCGCTAGAAGAGTACAACGGTAGAAGTACATTCCGCAGTGACAACAACACAAAAACAGGAACTTTTGGGATCTCTCTCACAGACTGGATGGTGAAACAGGAATAGACTGTTCGCGAAACTGCAGCAATCCAATTCGCGAAGAGTGGTCGGGAGGAATCGAATGAAGGCAGCCACCTTGGTGGTGAGAGTGTTCAGCATTCTTGCACTTGTGGTGATCCTGATCACACTCTACTTATATGTTATTCGCCCATCGCAACTGCGCTGGGGCGCCACCGCAGAAGAGGTACGCCGCACCATGCCCGGTGACGAGCTGGTTGCCAATCCGACATTTCTCGCAACTAGAGCAATTACCATCCGAGGTCGTCCAGAGCGGATCTGGCCGTGGATTGTGCAGATGGGATTTGACCGGGCAGGGTACTATGGCTACGACCTCATCGAGAACCTCGGCAGCAAGACAGGTATCCATAGCAACGAATCGATCGTGCCCGCATTGCAGCATCCGAGAGCCGGAGATTTGCTACCAATCAGCACAGTTGCGCATTTGACCTTCGGCGAAATCCAATCCAATCGATATCTCATCTGGCAGAGCGAGGTGGTGCCGCACGACGGCGCGTTTACCTGGGCGTTGTATCCGGTCGACGAAACCCATACCCGCCTGGTGAGCCGGATCCGGCTTCGCTATCATCGGGCAAGTGGCGCCCTGGCACTCGACCTGTTTACCGAGTTTGCCGATCACGTTGCTGTACCCAAGATTCTTATGGGCATCAGAGACCGTGTCGAAGGTCGCGCTCCAGAGTCCCTCGCAGGGGAAGCAGTCCAAATCGCGGTCTGGATTCTCGCTTTGGCCGAATTGGCCGCGTCGATTGCACTTGTTTTCTATTGGCGGCAGTGGGGACGCGCATGGGCGCTCGCCCTTGCGTCGGGATTCCTTCTGCTGTTCGCGCTCTACGCCCACGCCGCAACGTGGATTGGCGCGACGTTGGGCTGCGGAATCGCTGGATTAATTTTCCTGATGCGGCATTTTTGCGGAGTAAATGGTTTGATTCCGTCGGAGACTTTGGAGAGTGTTGCTCGGTTGCCGAGATCGTAAAACTTCCATGTCCATCGGCTCGAAGTCAATGCCAATTCTTGACCAAGGGCCACATCTGTTGGAACGACCCCTTGAGGCCGCGGCAGTAAAAAATGTCACCGTGCTCCCTGGGCATCGAGTATGGGTGAGAAACATGGGCGCGCCATTCAACATGGTCGTAGACTTTTTCCAACTCATCTCGTCGCCCTTGCATCACAATCACACTCTCACCGGTATATTCGCGCGGTCCCCACAGATAGTAGTTCTGATGCCCGCTAATAGCCTTCGGAAGACCATATTTTGGCCCAAACAGATCGATAGCACCGGCCTGCCCATAGTTCTGCGCAAAGATCGCAGTTTTCGGCCGAACGTCAGGCGGCAAACTGTTATACACTCCGGCAACCGTTGCAACCATCTCCTCCCATCCGAACTGCGAGGCGTAGATCTGGGGCAGCGGCCCGAGTTTCCATTTCTCGATCACCGGAGGCTCGACGTGCAGCGTGGCCGCATAGCGGATATAAGTCTCAGGAGGCAATACCGGCAAAAGCATAGGCGCCAGTGCAACGCCCAGCAGGATCATCAGCACCGGATAGGCAATCCTGACCCAGTGGAGCCGAGGGGACTTCAGCCATGTTTCACACCGGACGCTTCCTCCCGCCAAGAGTATGGGAAACGCGGGCCACAAATAGTAGACGCGTGGATTCAACGCAAGGATCACGGCAAATGTGATCGCACAGGCCCAACCCAAAACGCGATACGGCTGTCCCTTTTCATCGAAGAAGAAGAACCAAAGCCCGCCAAGCCATATGGGCAATGTGAGAGGGAGCATTGCAAGCACCTCCTGGCCAAACAGCGCCACCAAGCCGGGTTGCACGTTCCGTCCGTCGCGACGAATATTCGATTGAAGTTCGAGAAATGGAAAATGATTTTGAATATTCCAGATCAGATTGGGCAGTAAGATGAGCAGGGCAAGCAGTGCGCCCAGCCAGATCCACCGCGAGCGAAAACAGTGACGTTCCCTGGTCAACAGCAGCCCCGCCACGATGCCGAAACCGAAAATCAGCATGGAGTGTTTATTGAGGAGGCCGATGCCCGACACTAGTCCAACCAACAGCCAGAGCTTTTGGTTCCCGGTGCGCACGATCAAGATAACTAGGTATGCGCAGCCGAGCCAGAAAAGCGGCTCAAACGCATTCATCGAGAGCAGGTTGTCCATACCCAGAAACCCTGGCGCCAGAAGCACAGACAACGCCGCAAGTCCTTGGGCAAACCGGCCTCCGCCCAATTCTCGCGCGATCATGCCGGTGAGGATCACTTTGCCGGCGCCGGCAAGAGCCGGCAGCGAGCGAATGGAGGAGAGCGAATCTCCCCAAAACATCACGCTAAACCTCGAAATCACGGCGATCAGGGGTGGTTGATCAACATAACCCCACGCAAGATGACGCGCGCACGCCAGGTAATAAAGTTCATCCGTGAAGTAGCCGTAGAACCGGTTGGCATAGAGGTGAATCAGCAGTTTGACAATTGCGGCGCACAGCACAAAGAACCCGCCAGCCAACAGCCATGGCCGTTGAGCAGAGTTCACAAGACGAAGACCAGGCGCGGAAGCACTCATGCATCTATCCTGATTAATGTTGGTTGCTGCAGCCTTTATGCACCTTCACCCGAACACTGGTGAGTGCGATCACTTTCTTGGTGCGCGATTCGCGCCTACATTCTAGGCGACCAGTTGGAGTTGAGATGAAGTTCATCAAAAATGGCTGCTTTCGCTGAGTTGATTCTTCTTTCCATCCAGTGAGTTGACAATCAAGAGCAACTCTGCGATTCCGCCGATCCGGCATCAGGCACCCCAATTTCTGCGCGCCTCAACGATTGCCAGATCGTGTTCATACCCCGAGTTCAAGTATTGTCAGTCTCCGAGATGCGTTTGGAAGAAGGCGATGATGCGGCGGCGAGCGTCCATTGCGGCGGGCTCGTTGAAGCCGATATTTCGAAAACGAAGCATCTTAAACCAGAAGCTTTGCTTGTTGTTCATGAAAGAGTGGCCGGCGTCGGGGTATTCCTTGACGTCGTGCGGGACGAGGGCACGCTGGAGAGCTCGCTCAAGCTGATCGGCGACGCCTTGTTCCCAATGGCTCTTGGCTCCGTAACTGCCGACGACGGGGCAGGCGACCTCGAGGAACGTTTCGACATCGGGCGGGAGCTTGCCACCATAGTTGATGCTGGAAGCAGAGAAGCCGTGGCCTGAGGCAAGCAAAAGAGCGAATCCACCGCCCATGCAAAAGCCAATGACGCCGACCTTACCATTGCAGTTGGGCTGGGCAAGGAGCCACGTGCGAGCAGTTTCAACATCGTCGAACGTGGGTCCGGAGCGGGCTGTGAAGTCGCGCATGATTGCGCGAAGACAGAGCGGAAAGCCGCCTCGATAGTAGAGGTCGATGGCGAGCGCAAGGAACCCGCCTTCGGCGAGCCAGTCGGCCTGGTTGCGGTGATCCTGGCTCATGCCGCCGACGTCGTGGAGGACTACCACGCCGGGAACTGCCGCCGAGTCGGATGGGACGCCGAGCCAAGCAGGCATCTTACCGTTGGGGGTTGGTACGACGATGTTGGGCATGGGCGTTCTCCCACGTCTGGCGATGATATCGCATTTCTATTTCTGCTCACTACCGAGACGGTGCAGCCTAGAGGCTTTCTCTCTATAGAGAAGCCATCTCACATGCGTATGCGATACCGGCACGCAAAGTGAAAATGCACTAGGTCTGCTGTCAGACGATTCTACGCCTGGAAGTTGTCGACTGCGATGAATCTGAAGAGCAATGAATTGCCATGAACTCATCCCGGTGTGGCCTGCCCCGCAAGGTCATTCAATTTGGTTTTGCTTCACAGGGAAACGTGGGTAGCCACCGAAGTGACGCCTCCCGTTCTTGGTCAACGACCTGCGCTCCGGACAGAGGTCAGTTCAGCCAGCGCCGTGGAGTCGTGAAAGAAATTCCGCGGCTCGGAGGTGATCCAGATCACTTCAGGGAAGGAGACCCTACAGGAGTTGGCCAACTTATCGGCAAAGTCAGTAAGATTCGTCGCTGAGCGCAACGGTCTGATCGTAGCTAGCTGCTCATAGCCGCATAATAATGGCGAGAGTTTGAGAATTCTCAACTTCTCGTAGTCCGCCAACTGGGACCTTTGCGGTTTGCGGGGCTGGAATAGTCCTGTGAAGTTGGCATCCGACCGTTTTCCGGGATCTCAGCGGTGCTCCTGTTGGATTACCGGCAACCCGTCTCCAACCGTTTTCGGGATTCGAGAAGGATTTCCAGTCCTGCGGCGTGCTGGGACCACCAAATGAGTAGCACACGCGCAGGCCGATGCCCCAATCAGACGGAATGCGCTCTCCCAAGCGCAAAGGAATCCTGTGCCTTTTTTCTTGACAGATGACCTGCATGGAAGTCGACCAACCGCTCAGTCAACCTGCTTGGCCAAAGAAGTCCACGTCTCTGAGCCTTGCTCCGAGGCGCTTGTCGCCATCGCGGAACAAACGGCTTATAATCCTTGCACTGCCCCATGGAGGAATTGGAAAATGGTCAAAAGATCGACCTGGTGGGCCACCGCTGTCGGTACCGCCGTGGGCACCGGTGGTTGGTTCTTGGGAATTGGCAAGTACGTTTCGTCTACTCACCCGAATTGGGCGCTATTCTGGATCACCCTCGCCGCCACCATTATCACCAAGATTATCGTCGAGGAACAGATCCGTCACAAACACTGACGCAATCCTGCCTTTCTCGGAGACCAATACGAGCGCCAAAGATGCCGACTGGCCGCCGATGTGGAATCGAAATGAGCCAAATCACGTTAGGGAAGGGTTGGCCGCAATTCGTGGTCTACATTGCCGAGGATTTGGCTTCGATCCCTTTGATCGTTCTGTCAATCTCTTCACGAATACGACTGAGGCTCGCACTCAAAGTGGGCATGTTTGGAATGGATTTAGGGCCATGGCTAAATTCCTCGCGTATACCAATCATGCACAGTTCATACCGCGGCGGATCTGGGGACTCTCTCCGTCCTTGATCTCCTCTAATCCTTTCGTGCTCCTGTTGCGCTTTGCGCCGAATCTCCGCGATCAGTGTTTTGATGCGTTCCATCTCATCGCCTTCTGAAGCCAATTTCCCGGCCTCCTTCGTCATTTCGGGCAACGCGTTCAACGTTTTGAGCTTTTCCACAATTCCCCCGTGCCCGTCAGTATATAAGCGAGTTGACATTGAGGCGGAGTCGAATTGAGTTGGAGAACCGGTCGACAGTTCCAAACCCATTTGGGGAGTCCGCCAGGAATGGGCAACAATTTCGCCAAATGGACAGCCAACCCAATCCAGCCCTTCTAGTAGAGCTTCGATACGCTCTCGAAGTGTTGGAAGAGTGTTCGCACCTCGGTTTGGACGAAGAACGCGCGAGCACGATCAGACGGATCCTCCTCCACCAAATCACTAAGACAGGAAGTGCATTTGCAAGTCAGCCCTCGCCGCGCAATGAACGAGCTGTTCCTACCGTTGCTCGGCCCTCCTTCCAAAGCAAGGGTGCCGCGTCTCGTTGATCAGAGTTGAACAACGTTGTGGCTGGTGAGAGGTTTGCCCACTATTCACCCGGAACCGGCAACATACCTCCATTAGGAAATTTCTTTCCAGTGCTGCGACATGTCCCCGTGAACCTAAGAAGTCATTTCAGGCTGCCCGCCACTCGATGAACCCCTCACACGTCTTTTTCTCTCCAAGGTTGAGCGGTGGGGTTATCATGGCAGTGAACAAAGCGCGCGATTCGTTGAACTCCAATCTCGAAGGGACACGAGCCTCAAGAGGGGAAAGATGGACTCAATGAAGACATTATGGCGAGCACAAGCAGACGGAATCGTTTGCCGATGGTCTGAAACGGGGGAAGGCATCCAGTACAACCCGCCCTGGCTTCGGGAGTCATCGCAAAACGTTGACAGGAGTGTTACACCGACGGTCCCGGATTTCACCGCGCACAGTCCAGTCGGTTCCGGTGAATGGTTCGTTCCCTGGAATGCCCGTTGGAACATACCCGGTAAGTCAATGATTTAGTGCTGGAGCCGCCGTCGTGACGGCTATCAAGTTGCATATCCGTTCCAAGCGATTCCTGTCACATTAGTGCCCTCGACGTCCACTACATTTTCGTTTTGCGACATCCAATGTCTGATCGAATTGCTCGGAACCTTTTAATCTGCGGAGCGTATTATCTCTTGTGTCAATTCCTGGTCTTGGAGACTGATGGCGGATTGTACAAAGAGCTATGCCATGCAAGGAAGCCGCGGATCTAAATCGCGATTTGAGACGACGCCCAGTGGTGACGTCATTTCGAGTGCGCAATACCGCACTCTGAACTCGCGGCTTGAAACCTCGCCCAATGCAATTCTCGTTTACGACCTGCGCAAGGGGAGCAGCGACTCAAGTGCGTTCTACGTCGAAACAGCGAAGTTCGCAGAGAAGATCGTAGCGCAGATCGATGACCATGCCGGGCCGATCCTCGATGGATATTGCCACCACCTGCGCATCTACAGCGAAGAGGCGCTACGCAGCCGTGGAGAATACATAATTGAGTTTCTCACTCTAGGGATGGCTCTCAGAAGATACGAAACGGCGGCGCAAGCGACATCGAGGTGGGTCGTCACACTGGCTCAATGTCTCATCCTGTTGCGTCGGCATATGCCGATCTTCAAGGCTCCTGGAGACTGGTTGCGGGCAGGGTTGTCCCGCCATTTCTTTCTTCCGTCAATCCAAAGCACTCGAGAGTGTGAACTCCCAGCGCGAAGTGATGTGGGGCAACCGGGAACTGGGTCTCGATTGGCAAGGCTGGCGCAACTGCTCCGTTGGCTCAAAGCGACAGGCGAGTATGAGCAAGAGGCTCTTCGCCTCAGGAACTGGCGCAATTATCTGGCTACGCTTACACCTGAGAAAGCATGTCATTGCATGAGCTCAGCGGTTGAGAGTTTTGATGATTTCGCCCGTGAGGCCGCATCAAGACTCGGTACCTTCACCGAAGGTGTGAACCGATTCCTCTCCGGTGAATATGCTCGTCGTGGCTGGCGCGAAGATCAGATCTTCTGCGGCCGGCCGCCGGTGGAGTATCACCTGAACATGCTGGCTACCGACGTGATGAATCGTGGTCTGCGGGATACGTTCGAACTTACGACGCGCAAGGTCGTTCTGGTGCCGGGGTGTATGCGCGGAACAAAAGCCGCAGCCTGTAAAGCGCGCATCAACGGAGTTGATATCACATGTATGGCCTGCGACCCGGATTGTGCTGTGAACCGTATTACACAGCGCATGCGTAAACTGGGCGCAAGGGTCTATGTGGTTCCTCACTCCAGCGGTTTCAGCCGCTGGCTCGATCGCTGGGAACGTGAGCCGGGTGTCGGCGTAACTGCGGTCGCCTGCATGCTGAATATCCTGCCAGGCGGATACGAGATGCGCTCCCGCAGAATCGCTTCGCAGTGCCTTCCGCTCGATTATCCCGGCTGTAAGAAGCACTGGGACTCAAAGGGGTTCCCCACGGCCATAAACGAAAACCGGCTAATTCGGATTATTGCGGGAGCCAGGCCGTAATGTGGCTTGCGCGGTGAACGCTGTCGTCTCGAACATTCGCCAAGGACAGCGTGGAGGCTTGTGTTCGCCGGACAAGTGCAGGCGGCAAGGTGGAGCATGAGGTTCGCCACTGGGGAACCACGACCCGCGAACTGGTGGAGATGTCTGATTGGCTTCTCTCTCTGCGTGTCATGCACGTGGCGACCGCAGCAAAATTAAATTCCCGACGATCAATGAATGAGGTGAGCAATGTCAACTGCAACAGCCAAAGTCAGAGACTTGTCCGAGACGCCAGCCACGAACGTGGTTTCCGCCAAATTCCCGCCGGTATCAGAGAACGGTCACACACTGATTCATGAAATTGAGCTGGCGCCTGTGCAAGAGCCTCCACTACGACAAGTGTTTGAGATTGGGGCTCGTCGTTTCGATGCCGGTTCCCAACTGGAAGACAGAAACTCCGAGCAACCGAACCATGATGGCGAGCGTTTGTTGAACGCTCGGCAGGTGGCCGACAAATTGGGAGTGTCGGAGCGTTCTATTCGGGATCACACGACACGCCGATCTCCGAAAATTCCCGCCGTGAAACTAGGAAAGCTCATCAGGTACCGTTGCGCGGATGTCGATTTCTTTATGGCTGAGCTTGGTACCTTGCCCCCTTCCCGTCGCCCCCGATTTGGTGTATGAAAGAAGGTTTCTCCACGATCAGGGATCGATGCCGGGCTATAGGAGAACAGCCATGGCAATGAAGTATCAGAAGGGCACCTTCTACCCTCGCGGGCGGAAGGTGAAAATGTGGTACGGCAAGTACACCGTGTACTTGCGCAATGAGGAAGGAAAGGAGGTTGGAAAGCGACGGCATATTCCGCTCTGCCCCAAAGCTGGAACGCCAAAGTGGAAGGCCGAGCAGATGTTGCACGCCCTCATTCTCAATGAGACTGGAGTCCCTGCCAAAACGGCCACGTCAGCCGCAAGTGACTCGGCAACGTTCCGCTGGTTTGTAGAAGAGCGGTACATTCCGATGCGCCAAGGGACATGGAGTCCGGCGTATCGGAAGATCAATACCTACGAGATCAAGCACTACCTCGTGGGTCACTTTGGGCGGGTTCCATTGATGCAGTTGGGCACGTTCGAAATCCAGGTCTGGCTGAACAATCTGACAACGAAATACTCGCAGTCGGTCGTTCGCTACTGCTATTCCAACATTCGTTCAATCACGCACGTGGCCAAGAAGATGAACTTCTTGACCAGTGATCCCGCTGAGGATGTAAACATGCCGCAGACCAAACCGGTCGAAAAACCGCAAATGACGCAGAAGCAGATTCTCGCGCTCATAGGCGGCATTCAAGACCTGCACGATCTGTGCCTGATGTACGTCGGTATCTTCTGTGGTCCGCGGGCGAGCGAAGTGATGGGTTTGCAGTGGAAATCATGGACGGGAACCACTCTCGTTCCGAACGGCACTGCATTCGAAGGGCAGTTTTATCCCGGCCGCTTTAAGACGCGTTCGAGCCGGGCACCCATCGGAGTTCCTGAACAAGTTCGGCCAATCATTGAGGAGTGGAAAAAGGCCTGTGCGGACCCTTCACCGGAGGCTTTGATGTTTCCGACGTTCGGACGGGGGGAGCGAACTGGCCAGGCGGTCCCGCGCTGGGGCAAGAACTTCCTGCGCTGGCGGGTTCGTCCGATCGCTCAGAAGCTCAAAATCCCTGACCACCTCGTCACATTTCAGGTGATGCGGCGGACGCTCGGAACGGACCTTCAGGAGCACGGCACGCTCAAGGATGCGCAAGGGGCTCTCCGCCACGCGAGCATCCGGACGACGGGCGATGTCTATATGCAGACCATCGAGAGCAGCGTGCTGAACGCGATGAACTCCAGAACCATGCAGATCCTCACGGGTAAGGAAAAGACGGTCACGACAGGATCGAAGATGCCAGTAGGAAAAGCCATGGTGCCGAAAGCGAGGAAGTTGGCTTCAGGGGTTGTGCAGCAATTGGACCAAGTTGGACCAAGTTTTGAAAGGTGGCTGAACACGCTCAGGCTAAGGTGGCCCGGAAGTTCGCCCAGCCGTTCGTAGTCGTGCTTCAGCCGGATGTAGCTTTCGGGAGCGGCATGAATGTAGATTGCTCCCACCAGAAATACTTCGGCTGGATTGCGCGGGGGGCATGGCTTTACTCTCGGCGGTTCCATTGCGGATGGCGTTGATCTCATCTTCGCTGAAGCCGACATCCTGGAGGAAGAACGATTCGACGTTACGATTGGGCTGACCGTGCCCGGGAACTGTCACGGCAGCAAGGCCGGAAACTGCAGCCGCAATGATGATTGTTTTTTCTGATGTTGGATCGAAGTGTCATGCTCTTGACCATGCTGCGTTCTCCCGAGACGACGTGCAGGCGACAATCGCCAGGCTTCCTTCACGCGCACATGCTCTTGCGATTGGTTCTCCAGGCAGCAGCGGATATTCGGGCCGCGAATCTGCATAAGATCGCTCGCATAGGCCCCTTCCTTCACACCGCAGGTGCAAGGCTCGGGGAGCCCGCGGGTTTTGCAGCCTGGCGCAGCAGTATGCTTTTTGCCGTCTGAACCATCACGAGGTAGCAAATCGTGGCTGCGCCAACAAATGCGAAGTAGCGCGCCGGTAAGGGTGTGAAGCCGAGCACGCCGGCGAGCGGGCTGAACGGCAACCACGTTCCGAAGGCGACAGCGGCGACACAGGAGAATACCAGCGGTGCACTGGGACGGCTCCTAAGGGGGTTGTTGGCGGTCCGAATCACGAATAGAACCAGCGTCTGGGTGGCGAGAGACTCCACGAACCAGCCAGTATGAAACACCGTTTCGCCGGCGTGGAAAAAATGGAGGAGCACATAGAATGTCAAGAAGTCGAACATCGAACTGATTGGTCCGACGTAGATCATGAAGCGGCGAATCAGTCCCATGTCCCAGTGTTGCGGCTTGCGGAGGAAACTCTCGTCGACGTTGTCGGTGGGAATAGTGAGTTGGGCGAGATCGTATAGCAGGTTGTTCAGCAGGATTTGCGTTGGCAGCATGGGAAGGAACGACAGGAACAGCGATGCGCCTGCCATGCTAAGCACGTTTCCGAAGTTCGAACTTGTACCCATGAGAAGATATTTCATTACGTTCCCAAAGGCTTTGCGCCCTTCGATCACTCCGTCGTGAAGTACCTTCAGGCCGGGTTGAATCAGCACAACATCGGCGGAGTCGCGGGCCGCATCTGCAGCGCTGGCGACTGAGATTCCGACATCGGCGGCGTGTAGCGAGGGAGCATCGTTGATGCCGTCGCCCATGAATCCCACTGAATGACCGTTATGCTGCAATGCCAGCAGGATGCGGTTTTTCTGAGCGGGTGAGACCCGCGCGAAAGCGTGGCTGTTCTCCGCGACAAAGCTTAGGGCCGGATCTGTCATTTGGTCCAGGCTGTCGCCGGTAATCACCTTGCTCCCATCGAGTCCGACCTGGATGCACACATTGCAGGTCACGCGGTCATTGTCTCCAGATATGATCTTGAGATCGACTCCATCTGCCTTCAAACGCGCAATCACCTGCCCAGCATCCGGCAATATCTGATCTGCAAAGCCCAGGAAACCGGTGAGGATGAGATTACGCTCGTCTTGCTTTGAATAGTTCGGCTGGACGGGAACTTCCGCGTACGCTACGGCAATGGAACGAATGCCCTGGCCGCTCATTGCGTCGGCGGTTTGCTGCATCCGCTGCATCGCCTCGGCGCTGACGGGCAGGATCTTGCCTTCAACTTCGTATCCTGAAAGGAGGGGGAAAATGCCTTCTGCGGCCCCTTTGGTGATGAGCGTTCGCCTGCCCGCATTTTCCACCACGACAGAGAGCCGGCGCCGTTCGAAATCGAATGGAATCTCATCGCATTTGCTGAAGCCCTCAAAGGCGAGACCGGGCTGTTGCAGGATGGCTTCATCGAGTGGGCTGCGGATGCCTGTCTGGAACTTGCTATTGAGAGACGCAAGTTGCAAAGCGCGTTGATCGGCATTACCGAATGGGTCGAGCGAACGGTCGAAGGACATGGTTCCAGCGGTCAGAGTGCCCGTCTTATCGGAGCACAGGACATCGAGGCTCCCAAGGTTCTCGATGGCGGAAAGGTGCTTCACAATCACTTTCTTCCGTGCCATGGCCACCGCTCCTTTGGAGAGCGTGACCGATGTGATCATTGGAAGGAACTCAGGGGTGAGGCCCACAGCCAGGGCAACGGCGAAGAGCAAGGACTGCAAAGGATCACGGTGGCGGGCAATACTCACAGCAATCAGGAACAGAACAAGGAACAGGACGGTTTTCGCGAGCAATTGGCTGAACTGTCGCAAGCCTCGATCGAACGTAGTCTCAGCATGGCGGGCGCCAAGGCGTACCGCGATGTCGCCGAAGGCCGTGCCGGTGCCAGTTGCCACCACTTCCGCAGTTGCCGTTCCACTCACCACGGACGTGCCCAGGAAAACCATGTTGCGTGCATCGGCCTTGGTAGTTGCCGGGTCTTCGGTGACCTCCTTTTCCGCGGGAAGCGATTCCCCCGTCAGAGCCGATTGCTGCACATAGAGATCCCGTGATTGCAGGAGGCGGGCATCGGCAGGGACCAGGTCTCCAGCGGAGAGGCGAACCAGATCTCCAGGCACAACATCGCGACGCGGCGCTTCCTTCCATAGCCCATCGCGCAGAATGGTGGCCGACGGAGCCACCTGTGAACGCAGCTTCTCAACCGCGCCCTGCGACCGATACGCCTGAACCACGTCGATCGACGTACTGGTGAGGACGATGATCGCGATGATCGCGGCGTCGGTCCTATCTCCCAGAAACCCTGAAACCGCCGCGGCGCCAATAAGAATCAAAACGAGCGGGTTGGTGAGCGAATGTCTGAGTTCCTGGAGAATCGAATGGTGCTCGGCCGCCGCGGGCTCGTTAGGACCAAAACGCGCCAGGCGTGCCTGGGCTTCTTGTGAACTCAGGCCGGAGAGAGACGTGTTAGCTTCTGCGAGCGACATGAACTTATCTACTCCATAGGGTTCTGCGCTGGGCGTCTTCAAACAATTGAGCGGACACTACTCCCAAGGTGAATCCCACAACGTGCGTCGCGCAGCGATTGCTCTTGGCGTCCACAGCGGAAATGCTGGTTGCCGTTATTCTAGAACCTCGTTTCGGTGCTTGCGGTTCTTTCAACTGGAGCCGATTCACATGGACTGTCGGAGCGGACCGTCAGGACCGGGCAAACAGCCCCGCGAACCACCTCATGCGCAATGGACCATGGCGAATGGCAGATCGCGGCAACGTGCATTCTGGACTTCAGGCCCATGAGGATGAGTTCGGCATGAAGGGATCGGGCGTTCCTGAGGATTCCCTGGCCCGGCTCGCCGGTGCAGGAGACCAGAGCCGGTTCAATCGCCAGTGGGACTTGCGCCAACAGCTGTCTCATGCGCTCCTGCACCTTTGTTTCCTGTCCGGCAAGCATTTTCAGCGCATCCTCCGCCGTGTAAGCTCGATAACCCTCGATCTCGAATGATGGAAGGGCCACATGAAGGAGAACGAGTCTGTTTCCTCGCCCGTTGGCCAAAGAAAGGGCAAAAGGCAACGCTCGCAAGGATGCTTCGCTGTAGTCAGTCGGAAACAGCAGCGCTGCTGGAGAGGCTCCAGGTTTCAAGCGCGCTTCGGGCGGTGAGCAGGGGCCGACGGTGAGGACACGGCATTGTGCGAGCCGGAAGATTTGCTCGGCAACTGAGCCGAGAACGACTTTCTTCAATCCTGTCCGGCTGTGCGCACCAATGACCAGCAAGTCGATCCCCTCCTCCCGGATGACCGACTGCAATTCGGTCCACACATCCCCGGGCCGCACGATCACGCGATGATGAATCCCCTGTAACGCTCCGCTGCAGACGAGTTGCCGTTCGGTGAACATCGCGTCCCGCAATGCTGCTGTGCTGGCTTCAACCACAGCGCCGGGCCCGGCCATCTGGAGTCCGATAGAAGAGACCACGTGCATCAGGAACAGCCTCGCCCCATAGTGCTGAGCGATTGAGACCGCGTGGCAGAGTGCCTTGTCAGAAGCCGGAGAAAAATCTGTGGCGATAAGAACCGACTTGACTTGAACATCCGCCGAGTGAGCTGCGATTGAGGTCGTCATAATGCCCTCCTTGCCGTTTTTCCACGACCGGCCAACGTCTGTTCGGAATCCGCCGATCGCATATCTCTTGTTGCTGCCTAAGAAGCCTTCTCAACTCTGTCGCTCGATCCTGTCGTGGCGGCCCCCGTAGAGCCGCCACGCCAGGAGATGAGGACTCAAGCCACCAGGCTCTTTTCCTGTTCCAGCCACTTCTCGTATTGTTTCTTGATGTCAGCCGCGCGTTTATCGATGGCGGCCTTGGCATCGCCCTGCGCCTGGGCTGCCTTCCGCTGCAAAGCATGCACCTTGGCTTCGGTCTCACTCTTGATCTGCCCCGACCGCTCGCGGGCCTGCTGCAACTTCGCCTGAAGCCGCGCATTCAGCCCATCGATCTTGGCCTGCAGCTTGGCTTTGCGCTCCGCTTTTGCGCCGGCAAGCTCGGCCTTCAGCTGGTCAATCTCGGTGCGCAGCTCGGCCACGTCGCGGGTCCGCTGAGCTTCTTCGAAGCTCTTCTTGGCCGTGCGGAAGACAAAGCCATTGAGCGCTTCCATCTTAGTGTCCACTGGAGTCACCCATTCTTCGCTGATGTCCGCGACAATGGCGTACTTGCCCGGGATAAGTGCGTTCGATACTTCGCCCAGAAAATCCGAATTGACTCCGGCCGCGAACAGATCGGCAAGACTTCCAGCCATCGTGCCGGCCAACATCCCGATGGCCAGCCCGGCCGGCCCGCCCAGCAGACCAATGAGACTGCCTATGGCTGTTCCGCTCACCGTGCGCACTGGGAAGTCGTCCTCTCCCTGTTTCACCGTGACTGTCCCGCCGGGGTTTTTGCAAACCACCGCTTCGGCATGAATCGTAATGCTTCCCTCGCGATCGAGTTGATTGAGCGCTCGCGATCCCTCGTACGCCGTGGTTTCATTGTCAAACACTACTACCAGCATCTTTTCCATCACATTCTCCTTGAATGCTCGCGTGTCGCGAGCGGGTTATTGGGGGTTAAGGTTTACGCAGCGCCTACAAGTGCCACCCTGGGGCTGCCATGAAGGCCTTTGGCAAGGCCGATCAGCGAGGCCCCATCGATGATCAGATCCACGCCAATGGCGAAGCCGATGAACCAGACGCTCGAAAGCGGCATTTGCGCCAGCAACATGATCCCGAGCAGCAGGGACAAAATTCCGGAAAACACAGACCAGCACCAGCCGGGGAACTTCAACATTCCTGACCCAATCGCCCGAAACAGTCCGCCGACAAACAGCAGGCAGGCGAGAATCAGGGTGATGGTGGCTGCACCGGCCAATGGATACCGGATGAGCAGATAACCGACAAAGCCGCGGAGCAGTGCTGTGAGCAGAGACAACAGACAGCCCTGCCACGTGTGAGTGCGAAAGGCGTGCACCAGGCCGAAGATGCCGCTGAACACCAGCATCCATCCGAAGAACAGAACTGTAGCGAAGGTCGCGTTCACGTCACCGATCACGCACGCCACGCCGAGAACAATGAACAAAATTCCAAGAGCGAGAAACCACCCCCAGGAACTGCGGATTTCCTCAATTTCTGCGAGCGGGTTGAATCCAAACTGCCGAGATGACATACTATTTCTCCTTTTCTGAGCGTTGACCTTCAGCTTCATGGTTGCTGCCCGGATGGATCGGCGCTGCTTTTTTTCCGCGACCGTCCAGACGCTCCCGATGCACACTTCGAATCCATTCACGAATAAACAGCGGGCAATTTCGAAGTTCTGAACCGGCTGCTTCTGCCCCGGCTAGGAACTCCACAGCGTCGGCATCGACCAGTGTGACCTCTCCGAGTTCGAGAACAATGGGAGAGAGGTGCGCTGCCATTTGCAGCTTCAGCTCGGAAAGGTTCTCCGCGCCGACCCGCCCGCTGATGCTCAGAACACCGGAATTGCGCGCTGTTTCGAGTTTCAACATGTGGATCAGAGCTCAAGAGTCAACTTCGCTGACAATGAGTGCAAAGCGAATGCCAATCGCAAATGATTGATACGATTGGTGAATGGAAGGAGGTCGGATGGCGGGATTTCGGCAATTGCCGAGTTTTCGACAGCAATGAGGGTTGGGTTGGCGGCGGAACGAACTTAAGTGGAGCTAGACCGGCCGGAAGCGGTACTTATTGATGTTGAGGCTCTTGATTCGCGACTCAAGCGTGGAACGGGGGAGGCCCAGGCGGGCCGCGGCACCAAGCGGACCGGATACCCGTCCGTGGCTCTCGGTAAGAGCGCTCTCGATCATTTCTTTTTCTTCATCGGCCAGGGAGGCGAGAGCTATCACGGCCGGCGCCGGAGCGGGCGCGGCCAGCTTCAGCCAGCTCTCATCCACGCTAAACGTTCCTCCCTCGGAGAGAATGACAGCTCGTTCGACTACATTTTGCAGTTCACGAACATTTCCCGGCCAATGGTAGGCCTGGAACAGTTCCAAGGTTCTCCTATCGAGAGTGTGGATCTTCTTTCCCATTTTGCCGGCATAGCGCTGAACAAGGTACGCCAGCAGAAGGGGAATGTCTTCGACGCGTTCCCGCAGGGACGGCATGCGAATGGGAAACACGTTTAACCGGTAGAACAGATCGCGCCGGAACGAGCCGGCCTCCACGGCGGCTTCCAGGTCGCGGTTGGTGGCCGTAATGACCCGCACGTCAATTGCGATCGGATGGGTGCCGCCCACACGTTCCAATTCGTGCTCCTGCAGCACCCGGAGCAAAGCGATCTGGGTCTCGGCCGGAAGGTCCCCCACTTCGTCGAGGAAAATCGTGCCTCCGTCGGCAACTTCAAATCGCCCCAGGCGACGCTGAGTAGCGCCTGTGAACGCTCCCTTCTCATGGCCGAAAAGATCGGAAGCGACTAGCGAAGGGGGAATGGCGGCACAATTCACCGCGATAAACGCGTTTTGAGCGCGGCACGAGCGCTTGTGGATTGCACGGGCCGCAAGTTCCTTCCCGGTCCCCGTTTCGCCCGTGATCAGCACGGTGGAATCGGTCGGCGCGACCTTGCAGAGAAGGGTGAGAACTCTTTTGATCGCGTCCGATGCTCCCACGATCTCTTCGAACATGGATGCCTGGTCGATCTCTTCCTTGAGAGCCAGGTTCTCCTTTTGCAATTGGTCTTTGAGTATTTTGATTTCGGCGAATGCTTTCTTGAGCTCTTGTTCGGCGCGCATTCGATCGTCGATCTCGATGCTGGATCCGTACCAGATCGAGATGTTCCCCTGCGCGTCCCACTCAGGAACCATGCGATGCAGAAACCAGAGATACTGACCGTCAGCACGGCGTATCCGGGATTCATACTGGAACACTTCTCCACTCGCCCGGCAGGCTTGCCAACGTGTCAGCATTTCCTTCGAATCTTCAGGATGGATGAAATCCGTCCAGCCCCAGCCCTGCAAATCCTCTTCATTCGCGCCGAGGTATTCGAGCCAGCGCCGATTGAAAAATCCGAGCTTGCCGTCTGGGTCAGAACTGTGCAGAAACGCAGGGGTCGTGTCAATGACGTTGCGGAGCAGATCTTCAGCGGGCGTCCGCCGAAGCTTATCGTGGGTCGTCATGTCGCCCTCCGTTTCAGGCGGACCTCCGGCAACTCATTTTAACTGGTGTGAACGGCCAAATTCTCCTGAATCACGCGTGCAAAGTCGCACGTGAGCTGAGCGAAACGTGTCGGGTGTGATCAGGAGAAGATCCGTATTCCCAGCACTTTCACGGAATCCGCACGCTGACTCACGATTTCGAGCTAATTCCCGGTCTTCTCTAATTTCGCGTTTTCGACCGGGCAATAAGGCAATCAGTGGAAGGACGGTCCAGTTCGTTTTCCAGCGAATGGGCATGCTCACCCTGACGAACCCCGATATTGTTGTCACATTAGGTCCATACGCTCAGCAACGAAAGTATGGCGGGGACGACGGGGCTCGAACCCGCGACCTTTGCCGTGACAGCCCACCGCATTGGCGTAACTCATTGAAACCAGGCGTAATGGATGGCAACCTAAGGCGCTCTGAGGAACCCTTTGGAACCGTTATCGTGCCCTTAACGTGCCCACGCCCGATTTTCGGCGACCTCTGCCCAAGGCCGATTTTGGCTCCGATATTGCGTTGACCCGATAGCTACCGTTGGAGACACGCCAGACGCGGCATTTCCTTCACCGCTTAACGGACTCCGCCGGCAGCTGATTAAGGCGGATATCCCTCTTGTCTCGCAGTCGACCAGGCGACAAGCACTCACCATGCGCCGTGGTACGTGGTCCCGGCCGACGATAAGGAAAATGCACGGCTGATCGTCTCCCAAATCGTCCTTGATGCGCTTGGAGCACTCAAGATGGCGTATCCCAAGACCACTGCAAAGCGCCGCCTCGAACTACACGCGATTAAGAAATTGCTGGCGAAATAACGTCAGACAGCATTCATCGGCTAATCCGGATGGATTAGACCTCTCAAACGATGATCTTCCGTCAATCGCGGCTTGATATCCTTTGAGCGGAACACCAATGTCTGACCTTTCCGCATTTGGCGAGTGCATTTGGATTGTCGAAGGCCCGAGTGTCCGCGACATGGGTGTCATGTTCACTACCCGCATGACAGTGGTGAAACTCTGCAATGGTTCACTTTGGGTGGATTCTCCTGTTTCAGTGCCTCCTGAGACGCTCAAACGCATCACCGGATTAGGGCCTGTAACGTACCTGGTTGCGGCGACGCCCAGGCATGTCTGGCGGCTCTCAGCGTGGCACACGCTGTTTCCCGAAGCGCAACTATGGGCGTCACGTCCCACCCCATTTACCTTGAAGAAAGGTCCGTTGCCCTTCACCGGGATTCTGGACGACGAGCCGCCCCAAGCCTGGAAGATTGACATTGACCAGCTCGCCTTTAAAGGCAACCCGCTCATCGAGGAAATCCTCTTCTTTCATAAACCATCGCGCACGGTCATCCTGGATGACTTAATCCAAATCCATCCAAAAGTGGAGGGTAAGCACTTTCGAAATGCACTGTTCAAATTGGAGGGCGTTGTATCTCCCTATGGCGGCGTTGGATTGGACATCAGGCTGTCCTTCGTCCGCCGGAACCTCGCGCGGCAATCGCTCCAGAAGCTGCTTTCCTGGGATTTCGACAAGCTGATCATCGCCCATGGCCCTTGCATCGAAAAGGACGCAAAAGCATTCGTCAAACGAGCCTTCCGCTGGCTCGTGCCCTGAGGTCAACGGTCGTATCGTCACGGTCGTGCCATTTCCACGGTCGAACGTCATCCGGAAGCGAGGCGTACGTTCGACGTTGACTTCATCTTCGACGGTGGCGATGATGGCTCGCGCTCCGGCGTGCCGCTCAATAGAGAAATGGAATCAGTTTCGCCGTGCGCCGCTCGTAGTCGTCGAAGGCACTGCCGTAATGATCGCGCAGATGAGAATCAAGCACCGGAATATTGACGAAGACGAAACCCCATCAGCATAAGGATGGGAACGACCGACGTGATCCACGCTCCAGAAACCAGGCACAGTCCAGAGAAGGAGAGCAAATCGCCGAAGTAGTTCGGGTGCCTCGAATACCGGAATAGTCCCAGCGTATAGAGCTGTCCGCGGTTCTCAGGTCGCAGCTTCCAGACGTGTCGTGCGTACTCCGCATAAGAGTTCATCCACGATCCCACTACAAAGAGTACGCTTCCGACAGCAACGACCCAGCCCAGAGGCGCGGGGTTCGTTCCGCCCGTGGTCGCCAGCAACGCGACGATGCATAGGAGCCAAGGGGCGATTGTGAATACTTCGCTCCAGCTCACGCCCCTCTTGAGGAAGACAAACTCCGTGAAGAGAATCCTGATGTAGTAAATGGAGAAGCCGGCGGCAAGACAAATGCGCCGAATTTCATCGCCAGGTTTCCCGATCCATCCGAACCATGTGCCGGCGATCTTAAGTCCTGGTCCCAGCAGCAGCCACCATGCCAGCATCAGGGAGACGCCAGCGAGCCCCGCCAGGGTCAAACGCTGGGCTCTGGAAGGATCGCGCAGCTCGTACATACTGTGCTGGAGTTCTCGTATCTGCACAAGATGACCCTCATCCCCAAGTTTATCGTCTGGAGCCCACGGTCACGCGCGAGAGTGTCCGCCGTACAAATACCCATTTTCACTTGACCGACCGATCGGTCAGTGATAGTACTGAATGCATGCCGGTCAAAGGCCAGCGCACCAGCACAGGGGAGCGAACCCGCTCGAAGATCCTCCAGGCAACTGTCCGCATCCTCGGCCGTGACGGTCCCGATCGATTCAGCGCTTCTGCCCTCGCCAGGGAAGCCGGCGTAAGCAAGGCCACGCTGTTTCATCACTTTCGTGCGATCGACGAAATCCCGATCCTGGCCATGGAAAGCTACTGGACCCAGGCGCTCTCGCCCGTCGGCGGCAATCCCTCATCGGCCCGCATGTATCTGTTGAAGCTGGGTACGCAACTGCTCGACCTTTCGCGTAAGCGGTCCACCTTCCTCAAAGCGCACATCGTGTTTTTGGTTAAGGCGATCTTCGATCCCGTTCTTCACGCGTCCCTCGCCTCCGGATCCGTCCAGATGCATCGCCAAATGGAACAGGAACTGGCCGCGCGGCTTCCGAAGAGCGTTCCGCAGCGGGAAATTGAGGCCGCAACCCGCATGGTCGAAATGATGCTCGACGGTCTTCTTCTCGGCATGGCGGCGGTCGACAGCCCGCAAGCTGTGGCTTCCGCGCGCCGGGCCTGGACCCGGTTTGTGAATCTCCTGCTGAAAGAGTTGGCATCATGAAGGCGGCCCGGCGGACCCTCCTCTTCGCGCCCTGCGCCTTCAATCTGGCGGAAACCAGCCGGATGGTGGAGATCGCGAAAGGCGTCGAACGTCATCCCGCAGCGAGCCGGACATTCGACATTCACTTCATCTCCGACGGCGGCGACTTTGAGTCGCTGATCGAAAAGCACGCCTTTGCCTTGACGCGGCTGGAGCCCCGTCTCACCAAAGAAAAGATCGACTTCATCGCCAAGGTGGACCGCGGTGAGAAATTTGCCCCGGCATTCACGGATGCAGAACTGATCCAACGCGTCAAGAGCGAAATTGCCTGTCTTAGCGAACTCAAACCCGTCGCCGTAGTGACCGGCTCCTACGTGACCATCCCGGTGACCTGTCGCGTTCTTAATATCCCCCTCGTCTGGGTCGTCCAATCGACTTGGCTGCCCGAGTTCTTCTGCCATGGCGCAGGCATGACGGATCACCTCAGGCCCGCACCTCTGAAAACTGTCGCCGACTGGTTCGTGCTGCGCTTCATCAACTTCTGGATTAATTACGGATTCCTCAACTCCGTTAACCGCGCAGCGAAGCATTTCGGGGTTCCGGGCTTCAACTCCATCTTCGAGTTCTGGCGCGGCGATATCTCCCTCGTTGCGGAGCCTCCCGAGTTTTCCGGCGTCAAGCTGCCGCCCAAACACACTTTCATCGGTCCTCTCATTCCGCAGGATGAATTCCCCCTGCCCCTGGAGATCGCCGCCATTCCGAGGGACAAGCCGCTGATCTACTTTGCAATGGGGAGTTCCGGCACGCCCGAGATCGTCGCTAAAATCGTCGAGAGTTTCGAGGGCAAACCCTATCGCGTGATCGCACCAGTGAGGTTTCAGCTTGAACCAATTATCTGGCGTCCACGTTCCGGCGAATGTTCTCGTCACCGACTGGGTACCTGCGTTGCAGGTCAACAAGATGGCTGATCTCGCCGTCATCCACGGCGGCATCGGAACTGTGATGGTCGCCGCAATGGCTGGCAAGCCGGTGGTTGGCGTAGGAATGCAGATGGAGCAGGTTGCAAATCTGGCTTGTCTTGAAAGACTTGGATTCGCGATCCGCGTCGGGAAGTCACGCGATCCGTCTGCGAAGGTTCAGAGCGCCATTCTGAAGCTGATGCATGACGAAGACGCAAGGACAAAAGCAACTGCCTTCGCCAAAACCATCGCGCACTGGGACGGTCCGAGGACCGCGGCTGAGACGTTGCTCGAACGCTACGGTGGTTGCGCATGATGATTCTTTCAGAATTCTTAATGGTTAGTATGCGTTGCGCGAATGTTCTTCCGATGGATTGATATTGCTTCTTGTGGATGACCCCAACCCAATCATCGAAGAAGTACTCTTCTTTCATAGGCTATCCCGCACCGTCATCGTGGATGATTTAGTCCAGGTCCCCCCCATCATGAAGGACAGCAGCTTCCCTTGGCCCAGGAATGCTCTTCGGCGGAGATCCGTACACCTTCTGGTTTGCGGCTTTGCTGATTTCGGACTTCGGCCCAGGTTGGATTGCAATTGACACACTGCTGGCAAGAGCCAAATCAGATCACACTCTCAATGAGAAGCAGAATCCCCTAGTCCAGGACCGGCTGGAGCTGAGGTCCAAAGCTCACTGATAACTGCTCGTTTCAGTAAAGCTGTAAGAGGACTGTCAATCGAACGGGCCCCCTCCGCATTCATTGCCGATCACAGATTCATTCAATCACTCGTGAAGCAACTTCGGGCGATCCCCCTTACCAGCGTTAAAAGGCCGTTTAAATAGAAAGAGTTACACGCTCAATGTCAGGGTTAAACTCTAAGCGCTAGCCGAGTTCTAATGTCACCGCCCCAAAAATTCCGTTCCACCCAAGGCACCGACATGCGAGCACGGTTCTTGGCCGTGTTGCCGCCGTTTTCACTTTGGGATGTGAAGTGCAGTGATTGCCATCACATCTAGAGTTATGTGAGCTAGCTCACACTTTTCTTCCATGTGGTCGTCCAGCATGTGATTTTGAACACTGAGGCCCATCAATGAATAGCAAATGGCTCTCTCTTCCCTTCGCCGCCGTGTTGGCTGTCGTTTCCATGTTGGTAGTTCTATCGCTTTCACTCTCCGCAAGCGCTATTCCCGCGTTTTCACGACGCTATGGCACCTCCTGCACAACTTGCCACTCTGATTTTCCGAAGCTCAATGATTTCGGCAAGGCCTTCAAAGATGCGGGCTTTAAGTTCCCCAAGGATGACGAGTCTTTCCTGAAGACGCCGCCCGTCCTGCTGGGTGCTCCCGCGCAAGCGGAGCTGTGGCCACACACGGTGTACCCGGGTTCCATTCCAGGTCTGCTGCCGGTTGGTTTGCGCTACAACACGTACATCCAGCAGGTAAGCGCCAACCGGAACAACTTCAATCTGGCTCTTCCCGCTGGTGCTGTTGGCAACTTCATTCCCAAGTCCGATTTTCAGCCTGGGTACTTCAGCATCTTCACAGCAGGCAACTTCGGCACCGGAATTTCGTGGTGGGTGGATGACGACATTAGCGTTGCGGGCGCCAATGCCAACGGAGCTTTGGGCGACGCCTACTTGAAATTCAGCGACCTCAGCCGCTTCCTCAAGCTACCCAAAGACTCGCTCAACCTGCGCGCCGGCCAGTTTGAACTGGATCTTCCCTTCAGCCAGGCGCGAACCTGGAACCTGAGCGGCTGGGACATCTTTGGCGAAGCCAATGTCGGGATTCAGAATGGGCTGGGTCCACAGCAGTTTGTGAATAACGGATCTGCACTCGAAGACGCAGCGAACGGAATTGAATTTAGTGGCGGCCATATTTACGAGGGTTATCACTACTCGGTTGCAGTCTATGACCAGAACACGAGCGGAGTTGCCGTCAGCCCACCGAACGTCGCGCCCCAGAATGCTGTAGCTTTCAATTCCGACGCGAACTTCAAGGACCTTTACGGCCGCTTCGTCTACCGCTTCAACCTGGAAAAGGACCCGGTGAGCCGCAATGATGTGCAGGCCGCGGGCGCGATGGGCCCGAGAGATCACACCTTCCTGTCGGTGGGCACCTTCTACCTTTATGGGCGCACTGCGCAGCCTTTAAGCGGCGTGCTCGCCGATGGCGTCACGCCCACCGTACTTACTGCGCGAGAGCCCTTCTACCGCATCGGTGGAGACGTCAACTTCAACTATCGCACCTTCAACCTTTTTGGTGTATATCTGGCAGCCCACGATCACAACCTGTTACCTGTCACAGCGCCGGGAGCCGCTGGAATTACCGGCTTTACGCGAGGCGCTGCAGCGACCTTCAGCGGCGGGTTCATTGAGGCGGACTACCTGGAGCTGCCCTGGGCCATGACCATCATGCGGTGGGATCAGGTCAAGTCCAGCGCTGATCGGATCAACTTCATTCAGTACGACCCGACCGCGCCTCCGGGGTCCTCGTTCTTCTCGCCGTATTCGGCCACTCGGAACCGTTTCACGCCCGGCGAGCAATTCCTCATCCACGCCAACATAAAGACTTCGATCGAATACCAGATCATGCCAAAGCAGATCGTCTACAACCCGGTAACCGGTGCGGTGATCGCCGGACCATTCCGGACCAACGCGCTAATTGTAGGGCTGGAATTCGTTTACTAACCCGCTACTCAGGAACCCCGATTTTGCAACCAGGAGAACACATGAAAAAGATCGCTCTCGTAACAATCGTCATGACGGCGCTCGGCGCAGCGGCTTTTGCCGGCACAATTCACGGCAAGGTATCCGGCGTAAACGGCGAGTCTGTTGTTTATGTCGAAGCCATTGCCGGCAAAACCTTCCCCGCTCCCGCGCAACACATCACCATCGACCAAAAGGGGCTGATGTTTGTGCCGCACATTGCTGTTGTCCAGCAGGGTGCGTCGGTCGACTTCCTCAACAGCGATAGCGTGGCCCATAACGTATTCTGGCCCTCTATTAGCGGCAACAAGAAGCTTGGGCACAATCTGGGCACATGGCCCCATGGACAGAAGCAAGCCTTCAAGTTCGACAACCCGGGCGTCGTGTCTCTGCTTTGCAATGTTCACCCGGAGATGGCGGCCTACCTCATCGTTTCGCCAACTCCCTACTTTGCGCAAACTGACGCGTCCGGTGAATTCAAGATCGACAATGTGCCGGACGGCGCCTATACCGTAACCGCGTGGCACGAGGGGGCAAAGAGCAAGTCCAATCCCGTGAAAGTTGCCGGTGACACCGCGGCTGACTTCATCCTCAGCAAGTAAATCCCCGGGCGGAAGAGTTCTCTCTCGCCGCCCGTATTCCCCATCCCCCAATGGGAGAGGTCCCGCATGCTGCAACGTTTCGTCGACAAGAAGGTTGATCGGGATTGGCTGAACACCAACTTTCCCTGCATGATGGCTTGTCCCGCGCACACTAATGCCGGCCGCTATGTCGAGCTCATTGCAGAAGGCGAGTTTGAAGATGCCTATCGCATTGCACGCGAGCCAAATCCCATGGCCAGCATCTGCGGGCGGGTCTGTGCTCATCCCTGCGAGACGGCCTGCCGCCGCGGAGAGATCGATAAGCCGATCGCAATCAGGGCGCTCAAGCGCTTCCTCACTGAACGACACGGCCCTGAGTCGCGTCACCCCATCGATGTAAACGCCGGTCGTACACAACCAAAGCTTCCTTTTCACATTGCCGTCGTGGGCGCTGGGCCGGTGGGGCTCTCTTCCGCCCATGATCTCGCACTGATGGGATACGCTGTCACCATATTTGAAGCGTCGCAGGTGCCAGGCGGCATGCTCTACCTCGGCCTGCCCGAGTATCGCCTGTCCCGCGATGTGGTGGAAGCGCAGGTTCGCGAGATTCTCTCGACCGGCGACATTACACTGAAATTGAACCAGGCGGCCGGTCGCGATTTCACCATCGCCGATCTGCGGCGAGACTTCGACGCCGTTCTGATTGCGGTGGGCGCACATCGCAGCCGCGACCTCACCATTCCCGGCGTGAACCTGGATGGTGTCTACAAGGGCATCGACTTTCTGCTCAACGTAAATCTCGGCTATCGGTTCACCATTGGCAAAAAGGTTCTCGTTATTGGTGGTGGCAATGTGGCCATGGATGTGGCCCGGTCCGCGGCACGCGAAGTGTTGCGTCAGCATGCTGGCGGCGTAGAAAACTTCGAGCCTTCCCAAGGGAGCATGGATGCGGTCGCCGCGCGCGAGATGATGGACGTCTCCCTTTCCGCCCTGCGGCTGGGCGCGCAAGAGGTCCATCTGGTGTGCCTGGAGACCCGCGCTGAAATGCCCGCGGCACTTGAGGAGATTGAAGAGGCGGAAGAAGAAGGAATCATCATCCACCCCGGTTTCGGGCCGAAACAGATCATTGGTGAGAATGGGCGAGCCGTTGCGCTTGAGGTGCTGAAAACAAAATCGGTCTTCGATGCCAACCGGCGATTCAGCCCCACTTTTTATGAGAACAGCGAGACGCTGCTTGATTGCGACACGATCATCATGGCCATTGGCCAGGCGCCGAATCTGCAGTTCCTCAACACTGAAGATGCAGTGGAAGTGTCGCCGCGCGGGTTGATTGCGGTGAATCCTCAAACGCTGATGACGTCTGCAGCCGGTGTTTTTGCAGGTGGCGACTGCGTCTTCGGACCGCGTCTCATAATCGACAGTGTTGCCGACGGCAAACGCGCGGCGGTGGGAATCGATGAGTTCCTGCGCGGAACAGAGCACCGGGCTCCGATTGTGGAAGTGGAGGTGCTCGAGCGCCATCGCATGCCGCTCGATCTTCTCGACCTGTTGCGTCCTCAGATTCCGATGCTGCCGCTCAACCGCCGCACTGGAGTGACCGAAGTCGAAATAGGATTCGACGAGGAAACCGCAATCGCAGAAGCGCAACGTTGCCTCCACTGCTGGATCAACACTGTCTTTGAAGGCAATGCCGCGGATGCAACGTCCTGCATTCTTTGCGGCGGGTGCGTCGATGTTTGCCCGGAGAACTGTCTGGAGCTTGTGTCACTGGACCGAATTGCTTTTGACGAGGTGACCACGGGGCAACTCGCGGAAATTCGCGACCTGCTCGGCGTGGAGTTGGATGACATCAAGGCCGAAGAACTTGGAGTGATCACCGGCTCAGCCATGCTGAAAGATGAGTCGCGGTGCATTCGCTGCGGACTATGCGCGGCCCGCTGTCCTGCCGGAACCATCGCCATGGAGTCGTACAACCTACTTTCCGCGGATCCAACCGGTTTGATTTCCCTTGAATCCATTGATCGTCCATTGCGTGCGAAACCTGCAATTGCAGGAGCGCTGAAGAGGTAATACATGTCCGACCACGCTCTCAATACGGGGCAAACACCTCCGGCAGAATTCGATCGTAGAGCATTCTTCACAAAGATCGGGCTCGGGTCGCTGGGCATCGCAGCCGCGGGCACAATCGTCTTCTCTTACGAGTATCTCTCGCCCAACGTCCTCTATGAACCCTCGGCGATTGTCAATGTAGGAAAGCCGGATAACTTCGCCTTGAATTCGGTCACCATGGACGTGAATGCGGGAATCTACCTGGTGCACGCTGACGAGGGCTACTTCGCGCTCAATGCGGTGTGCACGCACCTGGGCTGCCTGACCGCATGGAACCAGGACCTGGGCATCATCGCGTGCCCATGCCACGGCAGCAAATTTACGCGTACCGGAGAAAAGATTGAAGGCCCCGCGCCCAAGCCGCTGCCATGGCTCAAGACCTGGGTCAGCGACGAAGGCGACCTCACAGTCGACCGCGCCACCGACATCCCTCCACTACAGTATCTGAGGATATGAGCATGTCCGCCAAGGCCGACCGGATCATCGAACAAGTGCGCGCGAGCCGGGTGTGGCGATCGGTCTTTCGCAGCGGCACGGGCAACAGCACGCTCCATCGCGCACTGGCTATCCAGCAGAATATCTTTCTTCATTTGTTCGCGACGAAAGTTCGCAAGCGCATGGTGCGCTTCAGCGCCACATGGTACTTGGGCACGCTGACGTTTGGTACGTTCCTGATCTTGGTCGTCACTGGAATTCTGCTCATGCTGTACTACCATCCCTCTGTGCCGCAGGCCTACGCCGACATGAAAGACCTGCAGTTTGTCGTATCGTCGGGGCTCTTTCTCAGGAATCTGCATCGCTGGTCGGCACAGCTCATGGTCTTCCTGGTTTTTGCGCACATGTTCAAGGTCTTCTATCGTGGTGCGTATCGCACTCCGCGCGAATTCAACTGGGTCATTGGAATCGTGCTGCTGCTCATCACGCTGCTGCTCAGCTACACAGGCTACCTGCTTCCATGGGACCAGCTCGCCTACTGGGCGATCACTGTCGGCTCCAATCTTTCATCTTCCGTACCGCTGATAGGCGGCAAAATCCACTTCCTGCTTCTCGGCGGCAACCAGGTCAACGCGAACGCGCTGCTGCGTTTCTATGTGCTGCACTGCGTGATTTTGCCGCTGGTGGCCATTCTCTTTATCGCGGTACATTTCTGGCGGATTCGCAAGGACGGCGGCCTCTACGTGCAACAGTCGGATCCGAAAGCACAGACAGCCGCTGAGAACGAGCCCGCTGCAATGGAGGCGAAATGAGCGATCCGAAGGACTTTGTCGCAGGCATCGACTCAGACCAGCGGCGCTCACCCACTCGCGTTGTCTTCGTCACGCGCCGCACCTCGGCACAGGTCAAGGTCACGCAAGAAGACCAGTTGCAGACCTACCCCGAGGTGTTATTCCGGGCAGCCCTGGCCATCGAACTGCTTGCCATCGCACTGGTTCTCGTTTCGCTGTTCTTCAACGCTCCGCTTGAGGGCATCGCCGATCCGACGCACACGCCGAACCCCGCCAAAGCGCCTTGGTACTTTCTCGGATTGCAGGAGTTGCTGCACTACTTTCCGCCTGTCGTGGCGGGGGTTCTGGTACCTACGCTGCTCATCATCGCGCTCGTTGTCATTCCTTATTTCAATATCAACATTGAAGCCAACGGCCTCTTTCTGAAAGACCGGACAAAGCGATTACGCCTGTTCTACCTGGCAGCTCTCGGGATGCTGGTCTTTCTTTTTGCGTTCCATGTCTACGTCGCGGTCGGGCCCACCGTGATTGTCGCTTTGGCGATGATCGTCGCCGCCAACAGCACGCCCGATTCGCCTTCACAGTTCCGCCGCTATCTGGCTCGGAGGCCGCTGGCTTACTGGATCATGACCTGGTTTTTGTTCGAACTCATCGTGCTCACCGCTGTAGGCACATGGTTCCGCGGCCCGGGCTGGTCCTGGGTTTTGCCATGGAGGAGTTAAGTGCAATCCATTAGAAAGATTCTTTCCTCTGCATGGCGAGCGCTCTTCGGCGATCCGGTGCGGGCATTCGGCGTTGTCAGCCTTGGTTTGCTGTTAGCGCTTGCGATTGCACCGGCCAAAGAACACTTCAGCCAGTGGCACAGCTATCAGCGGCACTTCCTGGCGCTCATCCACGATCGCGGCGATGCCGTCAGCCTGCGTCGCCGATTTCAGCCGGGCATTCATCAGATTTGGTTGCCTGAGCTAGGCGTCGTCGACCGCTGCACCACATGCCATCTGGGATTGAATGAGTCAAGTCTTGGCGATGTGAAAGAGCAGCCCTTTCGCAAACACCCTGTCGTTCCGCACTCGCTGGACGGATTTGGCTGCGTAATCTGTCATGGCGGCCAGGGCCCTGCCACGACGGTTGCCGAGGCACACCACAGCGAACGGGCCGGCGAAGAGCCGATCCTTCCGGCACGCTATATTGAATCCGGCTGCGGCCAATGCCACCAGAATGCATTGCTCGGAACTCCGCAGCTCAACCTTGGCAGAACCATACTAACGCGCTACGGCTGCGTTCACTGCCATGCCATCACGCGGCCTGATGGAACCAAAGTAGCAGCTACGGATCATCCACCATCGCTGGTGCACATTGCGGACAAAACGACGCGCGAGTGGATTTATAGTTGGCTGAAAGATCCCCAGGCATACGCGGCATCAACCACGATGCCCAACTACAAGCTCAGCGATGGAGACGCAAGCGACATTTCAGCCTTCCTGGAGGGCACCAGCACGCCTCAGGCAGGCGATACGGCTGCGGCCAGTGCACAACCGGCAGCAAATGCCGATCCGACCGCGGGTCCGAGTCTCTACGGCCAATCCTTCTGTTCCTCATGCCATGCGGTTCAGAATGCAGCGGGCAACCTGGTGGGCGGCGACGTAGGTCCCGAACTCACCCGCCTTGGCAACAAGGTGAAGCCCCACTGGCTGACGGCGTGGCTCCAGAATCCCCGCATTTACGATGCAACGACACCCATGCCACACTACCGGTTCACAGCGCAGCAGATCGTAACTCTGACCGGATTTCTGCAGGGCAAGACGGATCCGGACTACGGCTCGGGTGTTCATCTGGATGCAGCGAACACCAAACAGATTGCACACGGGCGAAAGCTGATCGTCGAGTTGGGTTGCGCGGCATGCCACGAGATCAATGGCGTGCAGAAGCCTGAGAACTTCGCACCCGAGCTCAGCACCATTGGAAGCAAGCCTTTGGCGCAGATCGTCTTCCTGCCAAACATGGATCATTCGCTCCCAAGTTATATAGCAGCCAAGATCCGTCAGCCGCGAGCGTTCGGCGCCAGCGTCAAAATGCCCCAGTTCACTCTGACTGCCGCGCAGACCAACGCTTTGACCACAGCTCTGCTTGCGCTTACTGATCGCGGACGTTCCATGCCGGACAATCTGCGCGTGGCGGAAATTGAGGAGACGAAGTATCAACCAGCGGGACACGCAGGCAAGCTGATGACTGAACTCGCCTGCACCAGTTGCCACCGGATCAACGGCAGAGGCGGCGATATGGCGCCCGATCTTACATGGGAAGGGAGCGCGGTACAGCGCCAATGGCTCATTGACTTCCTGCACAACCCCAACACGCTTCGCCCATCGCTTATTCGGCGGATGCCGCGGTTCAACCTGAGCGACAGCGACAACAAGGAACTCACAGACTATATCCTGGCCGTCTATCAGTCGCCGTCCATCGATGCGGACCTTGCGCCGGCTGCCACGAATCCCCCGGCAACCGTGGAGCACGGGAAGCAATTGTTCTATTCGAAGTATGCGTGCCAGTCGTGCCACATCGTCGATTCTAAAACCGACAAGGGATATATTGGACCGACACTCACGCAGGTTGGATTGCGGTTGACCTCCGCCTGGGTCTACGCATGGCTGAGGAATCCGCAGGCACTGCGGCCTGGCACAACTGAACCGAACCAGAACCTGAACGATGACGACGCCCGCGCTCTCACAGCATTCCTGATGTCGCTGAAAGGCCCAGCCGGGCGGGGGACGAAGCAATGATAATGCGAAGCACTACTAGCAGGACACTCCGAGCATCCGCTTGGGCGTTTCTTGCTCTCGCCGCCGCGGCAGGCTGCAGGCATTCCGCTCCGCCGGCTGCTGGATTGAAAGCCACGGCTGCGGGAACGGCAATTATCGAGTCGAGCGGCGGCCACCAGGTTGGCGCTACTGGCACGGTGCTGAAAGACCCGGTTGTGGTGCAGGTGAACGACGATCAGGGAACCGCGGTCCCCGGCGCACTGGTGGAGTTTCATGGCTCCGCGGGCGTCGCCTTTGACCCGGCAATAGTGCTCACCGATCCCAGCGGGCAGGCAACTACTTCGGTCACTCTGGGTACCATCGCGGGAAGATACCAGCTCAGCGCGGTTACGCCAGGCAAGTCGAAGCCTGTAAGCCTTGACATCGTCGAGACGGCGCTTGGCTACCAACAGCGGGTCGGGTTCATCCTCGCGGATAAATATTGCAGCCGCTGTCACGATTCGGAGTCGTCTCCCGAGCGCGTTTCCAACTACGAGAATCTTGAGGTAAAGCCGCACGAATTCACAGAAGGCGCCACTCTGAACAAGATGAGCGATGCCGATCTCACTTCAATCATTCTGCACGGCGGCCCGGCGCTGAATCGTTCTGCACTCATGCCTCCCTACGGAAATACATTGAGCGCCGCGGATGTGCGGGCTCTTATCTCTTACACTCGCGCAGTGTCTGATCCTCCGTACGAGCCCGCAGGGACGGTCTATGCGCGCAAATAAACTTGCATTCCTCGTTGTGTTTTCGATCGGCGTCGGGCCTGTCTCCGCGCAGGTTGTGGCCTCGGTCGAATTAGCTGACCCCTCGCTGCGCGCACTTCAGCAGCAATCCTTCGGCAGCCTCCAGACCGTTGGCCAGAACATCGTCGGCCATCAATTCAACTTTCCTTTCTATCTCAGCCGCAAGCTCGATATCGAAGAAAAGATACAGAAGCGAACTGACCAGCACTCCATCCGCTTTGAACACTACAACGGCGCAACCGTGATCGCCATCTCCGGAAACTACTACGGGGCCTACGCATCCGACAAATTCAATGAAGAGCAGCGCGCGCGTCAGACCTTCCAGGATGTTGTCGTGCCCATCCTGAAGGCCGTGGTTCCTACATTCCAGGGCAACACCGCCGTTCAGGGATACGCCGTTGAAGTGTCGCACCATGTAGTCAGCAAGACGATGGGGATGCCGATTGAGCGACCTGAAAACCTCATGGTCTACTTTCCGCAGGCTGCTGCAGTCAAGCTAGTGGCGGCACAGAACAGGCTCGCTATGCAAGGTGCTCTGCTTGATGCCGACGTGCTGCTCAATGCGAAGCAACTTGACATATGGATGACGGACGAAGAGCAGGCTCCTGCGAAGGAATCCGAACCGGCTCCTTCGGAGGTAGCCAAAACGACCACGCCAGTCGCCACCGCAACCACGACGAATGCTGCCAACTTCGCACGACCGCACGCAGAAGGCGATGTCCCTGCCCTGCCCGTCCCGCCTCCCCCACCAGCGCTTGTGCCTCCATCACCTCTGCAGCCGCCATTGCCAGTGCGCGATTCTTCTCCGCAGGGGTTAGCCGCACTCCAATCCTCAATTCAAGGCGCCAGCAACCACATGCTGAAGGAATTGGAACCCGAGGCGCACTTCGTGAACTACGCCCCGCCGGCATTCATTCCTTTTCATCATCAGGTGTATCTTGAACTCTCCATGACCACGCAGTTGGCAGAATCGCCGGAAACCTCGCGTTACAAGCTTGCCGCTCTGGCATTTGACGAGCACATCTCGCCGCTCATCCGCCGCGTGCTCACTTACTTTCCAGGGGACCAGAACTTTGACGGCGTCAGCTTCAGCACCACGGTACGTCCTCGCACAAAACCAGGCGCAACCTCGGCGAAAGCTCTGTCTGTTGAATTCTTTTTTTCCCTGGAAGATCTTCGCCGCTATCAGTCCTACGATTGCACCGGCCAGCAGCTCATCAATGACGGAATCGTGCTGATCAACGGGGAGCGGGCAGGGCTCGATCTGCAGCTTGCACAAGGCAGCGGCCAGCCGTGAGATGGCGAGCTGCCTGCTTGCCTCTCAGATTTTCGTCGTGAAAGAAGACAATGAGCGATGGTGAAATCGGCGGTACGAATTCTTTGACCGAAATCCCATTCGGCTTGTTCGTCAAAGCGCGAACCACGCTCGTTCCGCACGGCACTGCATTCGAAGGGCAGTTTTATCCCGGCCGCTTCAAGACGCGTTCGAGCCGGGCGCCCATCGGAGTTCCTGAACAAGTACGGCCGATCATTGAGGAGTGGAAAAAGGCCTGTGCGGACCCTTCACCGGAGGCTTTGATGTTTCCGACGTTCGGACGGGGGGAGCGAACTGGCCAGGCGGTCCCGCGCTGGGGCAAGAACTTCCTGCGCTGGCGGGTTCGTCCGATCGCTCAGAAGCTCAAAATCCCTGACCACCTCGTCACATTTCAGGTGATGCGGCGGACGCTCGGAACGGACCTTCAGGAGCACGGCACGCTCAAGGTTGCGCAAGGGGCTCTCCGCCACGCGAGCATCCGGACGACGGGCGATGTCTATATGCAGACCATCGAGAGAAGCGTGCTGAACGCGATGAACTCCAGAACCATGCAGATCCTCACAGGTAAGGAAAAGACGGTCACGACAGGGTCGAAGACGTCAGTAGGGAAAGCTCTGGTGCCGAAAGCGAGGAAGTTGGCTTCAGGGGTTGTGCAGCAATTGGACCAAGTTGGACCAAGTTTTGAAGGGAGGGTGATGTAAGTTATCCTATCCTATGAGAGGGGATGTCAAGAGAAAAATTCTCCCTTGCTCCCCTGTGAGGGGAAGCTGTTCGCCTTGCATCCAGCCCGCTGTCGGAGGAGCCTCCCAAGCTGTGGGCTAGGCGCATATTTTTTGAGCGCGACCCGGCCAGTTGCGAGTTATATCTCGTCGGTTTCATGTTTTCGATGGTGGTTCGACGCCTTCGGCTCGTGAAGCTACGCAAGCAGGAGCGTTGGCTCCAGACAACGTGCCAACCATGATCCTATGAGAGACTCGAGGCCTATAGCTTTATTGGGTTGTGCGAGGGGGCATAGGATTGATTGGAGACTTCGGTGCTGAACTGGCAGCACACGGAAGCGCCTAAGAACTTACTAGATACTCTCCCTCGACCCCGAGCGTCGCGAAAACCGGAAGGCTACCATCGGCCAGGAAAACCTGAGCAATGGCCTTGATCTTCGATTGACGCTCAAGCTGCTTGTGGCTTCACATATCCAGCGTCGAAACACTCCCCTTTCTTCCAAAGCGTTAGCGTAATGGCCGCGATCTTGCGCGCCAGTGTGATGCGGGCCAACTCCGGCTTCATTCCCTTGGCCAGCAGGCCTTCATAAAAATCCTGGAATGGTCCCGCACGAAGAGCGGCGTTCAGGGCCGCGCTTTTGAAGATCTCCTTCATCGCGTGGTTGTGATTCTGATTGAGGCCGCGGACCTGCTGTGGCTTTTTCGAGCGTTGCAGTTGTCCGTCCACATATCGATATTGCGCGCTGTCGTGCGTCTCTACTGCCAGACCGCTGTAGGTCCACAGCTGCCGCTTGCTCCGGAACCTGTGTGGCGTCTGCATAAGGGCCACCAGCTGCGCGGCCCGCATCGGGCCGATGAAAGGAATCTGACGCAAAACCTTCACGGCCTGATGTTTTCGGCTCTCCGCTAACAGCTCTCCTCGCACGGTGCGACGCAAGATCTGCAATCCATCCAGCTGTTGATAGAACAGCTCTGCGCGGCGGCGCACGCCAGGCTCCAGAATCTTCTTCAGCCAATGCTCCCGATGGCGGCCGCCATAGACCTGGGTGCCCGTACACGGAATACCCCAGCCTCGATAGAGCGCCTTGAGCCGATTCATCACCCGTTTCAAGTCTTTGCTGACCACCTCAAAGCTGCGCGCCAATTCCCGCAATGTCCGCAACCCATTCTCTCCGTGGTAGACCGCGCGCAGCATTCCAGAGCGCAGCAACTCCGCCAGCTTGCGCGCGTCAACCTTGTCGCTCTTGCTGCCCTCTTTCAATAAGGCATTGCGGCGCGGGTTGCAGACCACGACCTCTCGCACGTGAGGTTTGAGTACGTCGTACAGCCAAGCCGCCCAAGTCCCCTCCTCCAGCGTCACATGTAACTCTCCGCGCAGCCCATGCAGCAAATCGAGCAGAGTGCTGGCCTTGGTTTCGACGATCGATTCCATCACCAGCTTGCCCGCGCCATTCAGAACCGCAATCGTAATCGCTTCCTTGTGAACGTCCAGCCCGATATACTTGACATCACTACTCGGCATGCTGAGTACCTCCTTGGGGGGAAGTTGATTCTTCAGCCGGACCACTTTCCCCTAAGGTTAAGTGTCATCCCTTCAGAACCCCTTGCAAAGATGCGCCTCTTATCCTGCCGCAGTAGAATGGGACCGGACTGAGCGGAGGATAGGGCAATGCTGGGAAGCAACCCGAGCGCCGACCCAGTGGCCTCGACCGATGCAGGGGGATGCTGCGGCATCCCCCTTTCGCTGCCTGCTTGCAGAAACCCCTAATCGGGAGTGGCACCAAAGCGCTAAATCCTGGGGGTGTGGGGGCAAAGCCCCCGCAGGCTGCGCCGGCACCAAAGCTTCCTTCTGAAGCACGGGCGCCCTCTTATAATGCATTGATTACTTGGCTCCTCAGGTAGGACTCGAACCTACAACCCTTCGGTTAACAGCCGAATCGTTAGGCCCGGAGTACGTATGTTTTCAACGGAGTACAGAGGATAAAAAGGACAATTCGGAGCCTTTTCGGCGCGCAATTCGGCGAAGAATTCGGCGAAGATTGTGCTTAAGCTGAGAATCCGGCCATGGCCGATATGCTCATCGGGCCCAACCGCTTCTGGAAACCTGGTCGTGGACAGAACGGACTCAAGTATCTTCGAGCGACCTCCCCTCCGATTTGGTTGGAGGTCGTTGGTGCCCTCCGACAAACGTGGTTCAATCTGGGTAGAATTCCCTGGATTACTGACCCGTGTTATCGCCGTGAAAGGGATTCACGGATTCGTAAGTTGTTGAAACAAGAGGACACGGATGGCTACCAAAGTGCCTCAAAGGACGCCATGGGAACCCTTATTGGACGCCAATCGGACGCCAGAATTCGCTATGCGGATGCCACTGTCCGGGCGCCACTCAGGCTTCATTTTGAGCGAAGATCCAAAGCTGCGCAATCTTTCGATTATTGCACTTGTATTCGTTTGCTTCGATTACATATAATCGCAGTTGAGGTCTACTGCCATGTCTGCCACTGCTAATCTCATCTCCTTCATTCCCTCGGAGGATGACGTCAAGCTGGCCAAGGAGACCAAGAAGATTCTGGCTCCGCGCCTGAGTGCGACCTCGCCGTTCGATCTGCGGGCAATCAATCCCCTCAAAGAGCCATCGATCAAAATCCCTGCCCAGGCTGCGCATCTGCTGGTTCAGATTCTGGATGAGATGAGCCGTGGCAATGCAGTCAAGCTGATCCCGGTCCATGCGGAACTCACGACCCAGGAGGCCGCCGATCTTGCTGAATGTCTCGCGGCCGACTTTGATTCGCCTGCTCGATGAGGGCAAGATCGAATTCCACAAGGTTGGAACACATCGCCGTGTTCCCTTCAAGAGCGCACTGGCTTATAAACGGCAGATCGATACGGAGCGCAAGGCGGCCCTTGCTGAACTCGCGGCCTACGATCAGGAGTTGGGTATCTGAGCATGGCTGCGCTCATTGCGTTCTACGATGCGAATGTTCTGTACCCCGCGGAGCTTCGGAATTTTCTGATGCACTTGGCGCTCACCGGTCTCTTTCGCGCCAAGTGGTCCGCCGCTGTTCACGAGGAATGGATTTCAAATCTGCTCAAGAATAGGCCGGACCTTACGCGGGAAAAGCTGGAACGTACTCGGCAACTGATGGACAAAGCGACGCTCGATGCGCTCGTAGAGGGCTATGAGGACTTGATTCCCACCTTGAGCCTGCCGGACGAAAACGACCGCCATGTACTTGCTGCGGCCATCCGCGGCCAGGCTCAGGTGATCGTCACGATGAATTTGAAGGACTTTCCGAGCGAAGTTCTTCAGCAGTACGAAATTGAGGCGCTGCATCCGGACGAATTCATTCTGCAACTGATCGACCTGGCTCCCGATGTTGTTATGGATGCCGCCGAAACGCATCGCCAAAGCCTCAAGAACCCACCGAAATCGATTGAAGAATTCCTCGCATCTCTCGAAGCACAAGGCTTGCCGGAATCAGTGGCCGCATTGCGGACTGCTGTTTCAGCGAGCAACTGACATAGAGCATTAGAGAGCGCCGGATTCCGCAATAGTGCCATGACTGGTGGCGCCCGATCGCAGTGGGACCTCCGACTGATGCATTTGACGCCCCTGACCCAACCGCTTTTGGAAACCTGGTCGTGGACAGAACGGTTGTTGCCGGCGATGAAGCTCCGGTCGAGTAAAGATCTTTTGTGTCACCGGGTTGAAGACCTGAGCTGGCGCTGTGGAATAATTTTAAATCGAATCGTTCCAGACTAGTAATTCAGAGCATTTGGTTGCATTGGAGATCGTCCGAGGCAGATTCAAGATGCTTGAGCGCTCGGGGATGCGGCCGCCGTGGAGGTCGCTGGATATTCGTTAGCCTGAAGAAGCTTACCGAAACACAGGTCGAGCGCTGTACGCGTCCCCAAGCTCTCGGGCCCGCCTTCTGCCTTCATCCTCAGAACTCAGCAGTTTTTCACCCGGTACGAGTTCTTCGTAGACGACGGTATCAAATGACTCCCTCATCTCTTGTGGTTCCTTACCAATCACGATGCGGCAAATTTCCCATTGTCCATTTGCGAAGCCCGTATAGATTGCCATGCCAAGACCTCCTTGCACGGAATCGTTTAAGGATAGCACCAGAACTGGCGAGTTCAGAAGGCGAGATTCATCGCAGTTGGTGCAGCTGTTCGCATCCCCAGTTGTCACCCAGAGAGCAACCCTTGCTTAAAAACAGTTTGGCCTTTCCCAAGTCCTTTTCAACTCCGTTACCAACCAGATAGGAATAGCCTAGATCGCTACAGCCGGCTCGGCTGTTTGCATCGCACGCACTAGAGAACAATGCAGCGGCATGGACTGGGTCTTTCTCGACTCCGCTTCCACTTTGGAACATGATGCCCAAGCTGTTACAACCGTTCGCTAATCCAGCGTTGCAGCCTTTAGAATAGAGCGATGCTGCGCGGGGATAATCTTGAGCGACGCCGAGACTATGTTCGTATAGATACCCAAGATTGATACAACCATTGCCATCTCCAGCATTGCAGGCCTTGGAGAAGAGTGTCGCCGCCAGAGTATAGTCTTGCTCGACGCCCATCTTGTCTCGATACATATCGCCAAGTCCGTTACACGCAAACGCGTTGCCACCATCACACGCCTTCTTATAGAGCGTAGCCGCGCGGGTGTAGTCCCGCGCACCACTCAGTTGGTATTGAAACATATAGCCAAGAAAGGCGCAGGCTTTAAAGCCGCCTCCGGCGCAGGCCTGCTCCAGGAGTGGCTCTGCATCCGAGTAGTCTTTTCGATCGTAAAATGCGAGCGCCTTTTGCTCGATGCCAGCGGTTTCCTGACTCGAAGCGGTTGGGGCGAGATCTCCCATGGGCTCGTCGGTGAACGGTTCTTGCCACTGCAATTGGTTAGGGCCGTCCCATTGGCACCATCTCTCCATCTTTCCAGATTGGGCATTCTTGATGTCGTGACATGTCTTCGTCCGTCGCCGATCATCTTGCCCGGTAGATTCGCGGGCGATCTGCCGCGATTGTTCCCACATTTTGTGATAGTCGCTCAACGCACTGGCATTAGCCGCTGCGTGACGATCTACGAGAGGCTGAAGGCGGACGATGGCCTTGCGGAGCATGGTGACGTGGGCATTGACCAAAGGCCCGTCCAGCGGGTAAGTCGTTTGAGGCCACGTTTGCTGCAAATGGGCGAGCCCGTTCGCGCCCATGAACATATAGCTGGCTTCGGTGACCGTGTGATTCTGCGGATTGATCGTTAAGAATCTTTGTTGATAGCGGATACCGGCGCACTTTGCGCGTTCTTCAGGGCGGTCGCGCTTCGCCGCCTGGAGATCGAGCACGCATCCGTGGCTGGTCTTGTAGAACGAGTAGAGAGCGACCATGTAACCACCCGTGCCATCCCACGGAAGAGGCAGCGGCGCGTTGGCGACCACATTCACGGCCAGCTCGCCGTCCAGCAAGGAAGCGGGAACAGAGAGTTCTACTTCGGCGTCTTGATAAACAATCGCGGCGGCTTCCCATTGGCCAGCCATGTTCCGGACCATCGCAGGCTGGCCATGCAGCCGAGGAATAACGGTTTGTAAGTCGTCGGCATCTTGACCCACCGCCGCGCCAGCGGCAACAGCCACGGCGAAAAAAATAATTATCGAACGCATCCTCAAGTACAGTGCGACGCGATACGGGCAGTTGGAGTTTTGCACTTCACACTCTCACTCTCGCGTGTTTGATTGCTCTCTTATTATTCGCTCGAATGCAGGTCGCGTCCAATTCCGGAGTCGGAATGATTCCTAATTGTCGCTGCCGCACCGCCGACCGGGCACGGAATGTTCTGACGACAGCCTTTGCAGGCAATCACGAATGAATGGAAATCGGACGTGGGGGGCGTAAGACTTGGAATCAGTATAGGCGAATATACGGCGAAGTTCTAAACGGTTCTGTAAATGCTTGGAAAGAATGATGTTAATGGTCATTGGTCTTGATTCAGAAGAGAAGATGACCGCACACAAACCGCGCCTTCAAACTCTAAGCAGTGCATTGGCCAGCCAGGATTCCATAAGGCTTCTGAGAGCAAGAGATATATCGTGGGTAAGAGGGCAACAATGCTGGAGTTCCTGAAACACGGTCTAATCGAAAGCGATGCGCAAGTCATGGAACTCTCGAAGCTCTACGGACAGATCGTCTTCCCATACGGGGATCTCGAATTGACACATTGGTGGCTCATCAGGGACGACGGCACAGAGATACTATACGTGGGCACGCATGAGGCTTTAGCCACCTACATCAAAGAAAGAGGCGGGAAAGCCGATCTCCCTAACTAGTCGAAGTTCTTTAGATTCCTTCCTTGCGTCGGCCGAACACGCTTTTTAGCTTCTTCACCGTCATCGCTTTGCTCCAGCCACTGCCACTCTCCGTGTTTTCATCCAGGGAAAAGAACTGAGCTGCCTTGCCTTTTTTCCAGGCCGCTAGCAAGGTGTAACAAGCTCCATGATGGAGGGCAACAATTCGAAGCCGCTCCGCGTCCTCCGCCGTAGGCATTGCCGCGCTACCGCCCTTGGCTTGAATCAAAATGATTTGCAAGGCATCCCCGAGCTTCGTTCCGGGAAGAGGCTTGCCGTGATCTTTGCGTACCGCTATCAGATCAACCACGCCGCGTGATTCATTCCCAGCCGGGCCGGTGAAAGTCAACAGATGCCAATGCGGCCACGGATTGTCCGCGATGGCCTGACGGATGCCGACCTTTGCCATGGTGACCGCCCATTTGGCAGTGTGGGCCGCTTGCTGAGAAGGTGTCCTGCGTTCTGATTTTGTTGTTTTGGATGGCATTACAAATCCTCCTTAAGTCCAAATGACAAGCATCTCCTTGGGTTCACACGAAGACCATGCCCGTCGTAGATCCCGACGTCCCTGCCGTTGTTGACGTAATCACAAGATCGCCGCTCAACCTGTCCGCGGAAGCAACCCTGCCGGAGATCGTCCCGTTGCCGTTGTCCGTCAGGTTGACGTTGGACGTACTTGCAGATGTGCCAGGAACCGTGGACGTAATCGTGATTCCGCCGCTCAGCGTGGCGCCGAGTGTAATTGAGGCCGTTGTAGAAGTTCCGCCGCCGTCGGTCGTGGCAACGCCGGCCGAAGTTCCGAGTGCGCCGGGGATGGTGGATGTGAGGGTCATCCCGCCACTCAGCGTGTCCGCCGGATTGATCGTACCGGTGACCGCGCTACCGCCATTCGCCAGCATTACCGGAGAAGTGTTCCCGTCGGTGAACACCTGCGAACCATTGAACTGCGTATTGGCGCCGATCTGATTGATTTCCGAGAGAATGCTCTGGTACTCCGTGTTGGCAACGACGCGTTGTTGGCTGGTGAGGCCGGAACTAGCCGATTCCGTGGCGAGGGTGACGGCGCGATTGAGAAGGCTGGAGACTTGGGACAGCGCGCCGTCGCCGACTTGAAGAAATCCGATGCCGTTGCTTGCGTTCTGGCTGGACTGAGTGAGGGCGGAGATGTTGGCTTGCAGGCCGTTGGCGATCGAAAGACCGGCTGCGTCGTCGGCGCCAGAGTTGATCCTTAGCCCGGTGGAGAGCTGCTGGAGGGATGTTTGCAGGTTCGCAGACGTCAGGGTGAGACTGTTCTCGGCGGTGAGTGCAGCGACGTTGTTCAAGATGGTCAGCGACACAGCAGGCCTTCGTTCTGACCACCCTCGATTAGTGTCCCGTAACGACCACGATCAAGAGGTATTGGATTCCCACGCCAGGAGATCCATTCTTCACTTTCTACTATCGGCATTCATGAAGGTGGATTCCATGACGACCCATATTGCAATCGGGACTCAGAATCCAGTTATGTCAACTGTCTGCTGAAAATACACAATCCCCCAATGAGCATTGCGCCAAGATTTAGACTTCCTCTGGTATGCTGGCAACTCGTTTCCAACCAAGCTTTTGGCCATCTCTGGCCCAGTTTCGACCACCGACGGGAACCAGGTCCTTTTGGGCAAACAATGTAGATGGCCTTCTCTTGAAGCTGTGTTGCACAGTGCGGAAGAATTGAGGATGATGGATCTGCTGCTATTGAGGTACGCTTTGGGCATCCATTTCGCGGACCCGAGCGAGCGGGTAAAATCTCGGCCACAAATCACGAGATAATCTTTCGAAAACATACACGGCGCGGAATCCGATAAGCACAGGGCGAGGCTTGGCGTTGCCGTCTGCGTCGGTGTTCTGTACGTCCTCAGCGTTCCTCCGCCTATGGCCGATCATCGGCGCGAGAATCTGGATGCCCTTCTCGCCGCGCTTCACGAAACGGCCCATCTCTTTCCATGTGCCGAATCCCGCAACGCGCGTAGCCGTGGGCCGCTGCCGCGCAATGGCAACAATGTTGCCAAAGCTGTAATTGTGGAAACGCGCCATCGCGGTCAGATACGCGGCAAGTGTTTCGCTCTTGCCTGCCTCGACCTGCCGGATGAGAAAATCCACGGCCTGCTTGATGATGAGTTGAGTTGGATTGTCTTTCTGCGCTGTCCGCCCCTGATAGGGCGAATCGCTGCGGTTCCGCTGCGCCGCATTTTTCCTGTGCGGCGCAGCTTGGCTGCTGGTTGTGCCATAGCTGGTGGTGGCTGCGATGCTGGTAGTGTGGGTGCTGAATTCCATGACGATGCTCCTGCGAAGCCCCGTGGGGCCGATTGGCGTCCAGAAGCAAGAGCACCCAAACCCAATTTTTTTCGTTGAGTGCCCCCGCTTCATGGCTCTTGCAACGGGCGGAGGCGGAAGGTTCTGTCAAGGGCGGGCGTTTGTTGCCCGTTCATCGCAGCGCAGCGGAGACCCTTGACAGGTTCTTCCGCCTCTGCCAAGCCCGTTGCCTGAAGCGGGGGAACTCAAACGAGAAAGAAATCTGGTGACACTTCCTTATTGCTGTACGCTCGTACGCACGTAAGGGCCGGCGTTGCGGGCAGGACACAGGCCCGCTTGGATGGGGAGCCGGAGAACGCCGGCACGATTGGCGGTCGCAGCCGGGGAAGGGTCGTACAACCTTCCCCGCCTCCCTCAAAAGGCAAGTCGGGTGCCTCCAATGGGGAAATTTCTGGAGCAGTGCCAGAGTTCTCGGCCTAATATGGTTGGATACAGGAAATCAAACGATGTTGGGCCTTCTGGTTGCTGTCCTGCTGGCGGCAGTAGGACTCTCTCTTTTCTATCGGTTGTCACCGGCTGCGAAGTTAAGGACGCGGCTACGGGAAGCTTTGTCGCCTTTTGAAGACCTGGAATCCGAGGTTCGTCGCCTAGAGCAAACTCTGAAGCAGGAAATCGAATCGCTAACGGCTTCATACATTCAGGCAATTTACGCCGCGCGCATTAAGGCGATTCCAGTAGAGGAGTTGAAGAAGCTCGCGACCGGAATGCGGTTACAGGCGCTCAAGGACATTGGGATACGCACGGTCGCCGACCTAGAAGGCTGGAGCGAGATTAGAGTTTCACAGGTTCGGGGGGTGGGGCCGAAGTCGGCGTACGCAATTGTTCATTCCGTTGCGGCGGTGATTGCCGCGGCGAAAGCGATTCCTATTCCGCCTCCCTTAGCGCCCTTCTCGGCGGAGCCTGAGCGTCAGTTGATGCAGGCGCTCTATCGCGAGCGTTGGTTTGGGACGCATGTTTCCGGCCAAGCTAGTACATTCGCAACAACCGTCGCCTCAAATCAATCCACACGCGACGCTATTCTCGCGAAGACAACATTCAGCACCTGGCTTTGGAAGTTCGGCTCGAACAACACCATCCGCCGGTGTATCGAAGACGGGGAGGCACTGATCGGTGCTCTGGCGGACCGTGCGGTGGAAGAGAAGAAGGAACGACTCTCGCAATCGGCTTCAGAATGCAGAACCCTCTGTACCAACCGCGTTCCAATCGAGTCGATCATTCAGGATTACAATCAAGAGCAGGCTTTTTATGATGCCTATCTGAGCAAGAAATTCACGATATTGGATCGGGTGATTCCTCGGAATCATGTGTCGCAATCCGAGAGAATTCAGAATCCGCTCTCCGGCGCGGTTCATGTGGAGTTTGGCCGTGTACTTCCTAGCCCTCGACCACCGCCCTCCGGAGCGGGTTCAAGCAGCCTGGGCGGGGCCGCCAGTACGGCGCCCCAGGAAAGATTGTTCTCGGTTTCCGTGGGTTCGACTTCGGGCCATACGGCTACTGAGTTCACTTTGCCGGCCCTTCCGCCCTCTATTGAAATTTCGGACCTGAGGTGGCTCAAAGGAGGAGAGGCCGTTGATATTCAGGGGCATCACCTCTCTCACGGGTTCATTTACATAGGCAAGGGGACAAGCGACGAACAGCATTACGCAATTAACGCGCGCCTCTCGGCAAAACTTGGAGATCTGACATCTTCAGATGCAAACGGCTATTACTCCAGCTATTCCTTGTTTAGCCCAGAGAAACGATCTCTCTACTTGAAATGGCTGTCGGAGGGAGCGTTGTCGGTAGCGGATTCCAGCTTTGGGATGCTGTATTTCTACGGAATCGAGCGCCGACTTCTCGATCTTCTACAAAAGCGAGTTTCCAATCCGGCTGGCGATGAACACGATCTACTTCTTCAGGAAGTTCATCGGCTTTCGAATCTTTTCAAAAACGCTGGGGGAAGTGTCACCCAGTGCTGCCTACGTCTTTCCGACTTTGCAACCGCGTGCGCTCTGGACAAAAATCCTACTCCACAATTGCCGACGGAATGGATCAAAACCTGGGAACTGCCTTTCATCATTCGATACGGAATTGGCTGGTTTATGAATGAGCATAAGCCCATTCCTATGGAGTGGGCTCTGCGTTGGGCATACGCAGAACCCAACATTTATCTTCGAACACCTGCGACCCGATGCCCTCAAGAATTTGAAGCGGCATTTGCAACGGTATATCGAAGAAGGTTTGGAGACGGGCTAGTCTTGCCAACAAACAAAACGAAGCTGAAGTTGACCTATCAACCCGGCTGGCCCATGCATTTTGGGAAAGAGATTCGGCGCGAGTTTTCCAACGTTCCAGACGTTGCTGCCCTTACTGCGCCGCAACAGACGCTAAAGGAGCTGATCGAACAAGCGACAGCCGAGATCGATGAGTTCAGTCGCTACCTTGGAAGAAATCCAACAAAGTCAGATTCGTTGGAAGCGTATCTAAATCTTTCTTTGTACCTTTGGCCCCCCGCCGCCACGGAGCGATGGCGTCAGTTCTCGGCTTCTTTCGTGGAACCTGTTCAACCGTTTGCTCTAGAGTCTTTGCTGCGTGAACTCGATCCTTCAGCGGACCCGAGCGTAGCCAGACTCCCAGAGATCGCAGGGCACCTATGTAGCGCCTTGATTGGATTCGAGCCAGACATCCTCTCAGGCGCGCGACGCCCCAAGTCGTCCGATTTGATCGTTCTGTTTCCGCTAACCTCAGGGACTGTCGCGGAGCGAGCCACCCCCGAATACAAGAGAGCCTCGTTGATGGTCTCATTGTCGGCGTGTGTTGCTCTTGCCGACGGCTATGCGAGTGAAGATGAGGCTCTAGCGGTGGAAAGGATGATCGCGTCCTGGGAGCACCTCCACACTGATCTCCGTACTCGATTGCGGGCACAATACCGGCTCCAAGTAGGGAACGAAATCTCGCTCGCAAACCTGAAGTCCCGTTTCGCCGAACTCCCGTCCGATGGACGCCTGCAAATGGCCCTTGCCTTATGCTCGTTGGCGGCGGCGGATAGCAATATCGCAGCGGCCGAAGTGAAGCTTCTGGAACAGATTTATCGCGTTCTGGGGTTAGAACCGCAACTGCTTTATTCGCATCTGCATATTGGGCAGCAGTTGGATCACAACGTAGATGCGCACGTTGAGGTTGGGCGCTACGGCGGCTCGGGGTACACGGTGGATAGCGCTCGGCTGGAAGCTCTGCGCCGGGAAACAGACCAGGTGGGTGCGCTTCTGGCCGGGGTCTTTGCGGAAGAGGAACTGCCGAATTCGCTAAAACCAGAGGTCCTAGACCATAACTTGGAGGCAGAAGAGCCCGCTCGGGATGGGCTATTGCCGGGTCTCGATGCCAAACATCAGCAATTCCTGGCAGAAATTCTGCATAGAGCCTCCTGGACGAGAGAAGAATTGCAAGCCATGGCAGGGCGCTTGCAGATTATGCTGGTTGGAGCCCTAGAACGCATCAACGATGCTGCTTTTGACTTGTTCGGTGAGCCGGTCACTGAGGGCGACGACCCCATTTACGTGCAACAAAACATCCTGGAGGCTGCAGAGTAATGGCCCTGATCCGACCTCGCGAACGCGATGCCGTTTTGCAATCTCTTCGAGCGGGTGTGGTTCCGCGCATAGGGCAGCACCTTATTCAAGTTGGCCGTGTCCATGAACTCCGCGCACTTATTGAAGACATTGAGCGAGTTGCTGACCGTGGCTCAACATTCCGTCTGGTCATAGGCGAGTATGGTGCCGGGAAGACATTCTTCCTCAATTTAGTCCGTTCCATCGCACTAGAAAAGAAACTGGTCACGATGAATGCGGACCTCAATCCTGACCGGAGGCTCCATGCGAGTGGAGGACAAGCTCGCTCTCTCTATGCGGAGCTGACCAGGAACATGGCAACGCGCACTAAACCGGAGGGCGGCGCTCTGCCGGGCATTCTTGAAAAGTTCATCGCCCAGGCAAAATCTGAGAGCGAGCAAACAGGAGTATCAACAGACCAGATTATTCGCCAGAATACCCAGCAACTGGCCGAGATGGTCAACGGATACGACTTTGCCGACGTTGTATTGGCATATTGGCGAGGTTTCGAAGAGGGCAACGAACGACTATGTAGCGACGCAGTTCGCTGGATGCGTGGAGAGTTTACGACAAAGACCGACGCGCGTGCGGCTTTGGGTGTGCGAACCATTGTCGATGACGCATCCGTTTACGACCAGTTAAAGTTACTAGCCAGGTTTGTGAGACTTGCAGGATTTAGCGGGCTTCTCGTCTGCTTAGACGAGATGGTAAACCTCTATAAGCTCGCCAACACTCAGGCCCGTGCCTCCAACTATGAGCAAATCCTGCGGATTCTGAATGACTCATTGCAGGGTTCAACCGAGGGACTTGGTTTTGTTCTGGGCGGCACACCGGAGTTTTTGTTTGACACTCGGCGCGGGCTGTACAGCTACCCGGCCCTTCAATCGAGGCTTGCACAGAATACCTTCGCGCGGGATGGATTGGCCGATTTCTCTGGTCCCGTATTGCGACTGGCAGCATTAAGTCCGGAGGATTTTCAAATTCTGCTTGAAAAGTTGCGGTATGTCTACGCAGCGGGAAATTCAGAGAACTACCTGTTACCGGATGAAGCAATCCCGGCGTTCATGCAGCATTGCAATCGACGGTTGGGGGACAATTACTTTCGAACGCCACGAACCACGATCACATCCTTCATTGACCTGTTGACCGTCCTCGACCAGAATCCGCATGTAAAGTGGACGAACCTGATCGAAGGACTCGCTGTCCAACCAGACAAGGGCGGCGACGCCGATAAAGCAATCGAAGCGGACGATGAGTTCACCACCTTCAAACTCTGAGACGGCCTCCTTTGGCCTTCTCGATGAACGGATCCGGCATTGGATTTGGTCTCAGGGATGGACCGGTCTGCGGGCGGTGCAGGAACGCGCGATTCCATTGCTCCTTTCCGGGACAACCGACGTAATTCTTGCCGCTGCAACGTCGGCGGGCAAGACAGAGGCAGCTTTCTTTCCTTTGCTCACGCGCCTCCTTGCCTCAGAAACTGGTCAAGGCTACATCCTATCCATAAGCCCGCTGAAAGCTCTGATCAACGATCAGACGCAAAGGCTCAGACCACTCTGCGAACTACTGAATTTGCCCGTTCTTGGCTGGCACGGAGACGTTTCGGTTTCACAGAAACAGCGGTTTCTCAAGAGTATGTCGGGGGTCCTTATCATTACACCCGAGTCGCTGGAAGCTCTTTTTGTTACAAAAGGGACGATCATTTCGGCGTTTGCTCAGAGTGCGCAAAGCATCGTGATCGACGAGATACATTCGTTCATCGGCACTGAGCGCGGGAAACAGGTGCAATCTTTACTGCATCGCCTGGAAGTTGCGGCCGGTCGCAGAATCCCGCGCGTGGGACTCTCTGCCACTCTCGGCGACAAATCCCTGGCCGCCGAATATCTTCGTCCCGCCTCCGCAGGCAAAGTGGAAACGGTTGATGCCGGCAGTGAAGGCTATGAACTGAAGTTGACGGTGAAAGGTTATTGTGACGAGTGGAAACTTTCTCCCGTACAAAACGCAACCGCTGAGAGCACAGAGATTCAGGATGAGTCTCCCGATGATGAAGAAGAGCCCTTAGGCTCCGCCTCACTCGCGATTGCGGATTACCTTTATAAGCACCTGCGCGGCAGTAACAATCTCATATTTCCCAACAGTCGTTCCAAGGTCGAATACTACGCGGATCAGCTTCGCCGACGCAGTGAGCGGGAAGGCGTGCCGAATGAGTTTTGGCCACACCATGGTAGCCTTTCCCGCGAACTCCGAGAGGAGTCGGAAGCAGCTCTTAAGAGTGGTGAAAGACCGGCCAGCGCAGTTTGCACAACGACTCTAGAACTTGGCATCGATATCGGGAGTATCCGAAGTGTGGCGCAGATCGGCCCGCCACCGTCGGTGGCAAGCTTGCGACAGCGTCTCGGTCGCTCCGGACGGCGAGCCGGTGAAGCAGCCATCCTACGTTGTTTCACGATAGAACGGGAACTGACGCGAAAGTCAGGATTTTCGGATCAAATTCGGGAAGGGCTCGTTCAGACAACCGCAATGATCCGATTGTTAATCTCCGGCTGGGTGGAACCGCCATCCCCTGATGCTTTACATGCATCGACACTTGTGCAGCAACTCCTCTCTATCATTGCGCAGAGAGGCGGAGCAGATGCCGACGAACTCTGGAATACCCTGGTACGTAGTGGAGTATTCGCGGGCATTGAGGCTTCCGAGTTCTCTGAACTTCTGCGGACGATGGGATCGCGAGACCTGATCATGCAGGATCATGGTGGAAGTCTGCTACCGGGACTTCTCGGCGAAAAACTGATCAACCAGTTCGATTTCTATAGCTCCTTTACTTCCGGAGAGGAGTTTCGCATTGTTGCGGAGGGGCAGGTCCTTGGCTCGCTTCCCATCGAACGTCCGCTCACCTCAGGGCAGCGGATTATCTTCGGCGGACGCCGCTGGAAAGTTCAGGATATCGATGCACGCGGCAAGATCGTATTTGTGATTCGGGACCGCGGAGGTGTTCCACCGTCATTCGATGGGACCAGCGGAGCCGTGCACAGCGCCGTACGCCAGGAGATGAGGGCCGTGCTTGCTGAGACCAGCCCAGTTCCGTTTCTTGATTTGAAAGCCGCCGAACTTCTGAAAGAGGCTCGGCAGTGGTTCAGAACCGCCGGCTTGGATCGACGGGAATCGGTTGCCGATGGCGGCAACATTCTATTGTTGGGGTGGCGTGGGGATGCAATACACGACGCGCTCGCTCTTTTGCTGACTGCGCGGGGGCTTCACGCTTCGAATGAAGGCGCGGCCATCCGGGTATTTTCCGCCGACCAGAAGCGGCTTGGAGATTTGCTAACGGAAATTGCTAATGGACCAGCCCCTACAGCAAAGGATCTTCAAATCAAGCCGGAGGCCGCTATTCGCGAGAAATGGGATTGGGTATTGCCTGCGGAACTTCGCGTCCGCTCGTATATCAGCGCGCAGCTCGACAAGGCGGGTGCGCAGACTCTGGCCCGAGCGTTAATTCAAGCGTCCGATCATAGTGAGTGACGGTTTGTTTGTCTTGAGCCCATAGGCGTTAGTCGGTCACAGCGGAGAGAGAATGAAGGGGCGTGTCAAGAGACGCGATTCAGAGTGGCTTAGTTCAAACGCGCCTGTATTCACAAACATTCAATCCCCGCTGAGGAAAAGAGTGCTTGATAATGGACGGAATGAAGGATGTGATCTTAACCACGGATGGCGCGTGCATGCGCAATCCCGGCCCAGGTGGCTGGGCATACATCCTACGATATGGTGAGCACGTCGCTGAACGTGCAGGCGGTGTTCCTGATCCTACGACTAATAATCGGATGGAGATTCAAGCCGCGATTGAAGGGCTTAAAGCTCTTAAACAGCCTTGCAAGGTCCTATTGGTGACAGACAGCACCTATCTGCTAAACGGGATTAATATCTACCGACATGCTTGGAGAGAGAATGGTTGGGTTATTCGCCGGAAGAACAACAAACCGGTCCCGAATGCGGATATGTGGAAGGTCCTAGATGAACTGCTTGAGCAACACACAGTAGAGTGCAAGTGGGTTCGGGGACATTCTGGAAGCCCAGACAATGAACGGTGTGACAAGCTAGCTACGTCGTATGCCGCTGGCATGGCTATCACATAATTGAGCGCGATGCATGTCACGTTCTTTGTCAACGGGACTTTAATGGATGCACTAAGGAGAATGCCGCGATAGAAGTGAAACGAATTCCGGAACGGTCCGTCCGTGTATGCTTATCAGTCGTTCCTATCCGCCATGCTGTTGGGCTTGTTCACGAGCGACAGTGAAAACTGTCTCGGCATCGAGATGATATTGATGGATCAGGAATTCATCTGGACTTTGCGCTTCGACATTCCAGGGTGTCAGTGCGTCGGGCGGAAAATCCTTGATATTGAACGTGACAATTGTCTGCGCTCCGCAGGCCACAGTGGCTGCAAGTACATGGCGATCTTTGGGATGGCTAGGCGACATATTGAAAGCAGGAGATCAGATGCTGCCGTTTTTGACTGAATACGATCCAGTGGGAGGAAGCTCTGGCAGCATTGACCCGCTTGGGGCACTTCAGACTTATGTCACGCTCGCGGACTTGCTGTTACCGGGAGTGACGACCATCACCACTCGCTCGCGATACCTTTCCATGCTGTGCGCCGCGCTTGCCGGTGCGGAAAAGCACAGACAGATTCTTCCCGGCGCATCGGGACTGGCGCAACGGCGAAAGGCTGTGGAGCCCTTTGAACGCCTATGGGCTGTGGCCTGCGTTGCGGCACGTGAAGCCGGTCACAAAGGCGCAGCGGATGGTCTGCGAGGCATCACCTACGCCGAGAAGAGCTACAGGAACTTTGCCACCAGCGGCAAGAAGGTGAACTGCTGACTTTCCGCTGCTGAAGTTCCAATCCCGCACCGGCGCGGTCGGAACCTATTGGACCGCCCTGGTCGGCGGCCAACTCGTTCACGCCGATACAGGATCGCTGGCCGACGAGGGGCGGGAACTCGCCGAGCAGTTCCCCGAGATGCCGCTGGAGAGCAAGGACAGAGCAGAGATTCGCCGATCCGGAAAGCGCCCATCGCGTCTCGCTCCCACTGGAAGACCTTATCGCGTGGAGCGAGAATTGCCACATGCAGGCAGCCGGTCGCAAGGAACGCCAGCAGTTGGGAGAAGCCCTGACGGCCGATGATCGCCGCGAATGCGTAAGCCGGGCGCTTGCAAAGATGGACGGACGAGATACCAGATGCCTGGGAAACCTCTGCTCTGGCGCGCCTGCGCAAGATTCTGGCAACGCTGCCAAGGGCCATCGAACTCGGTCTTCCCGTCGTTATTGACGCCATCGTAGTGACAGAACACTTCCACGAGGCTGTACTAGCAGTCTTTGAGACGCTTTTGTGGTGGGGAACTCAGAATGCAGGCAAGCCGGTTGCAGATCTGGTCGTTGACCGCGATTTCCGCAAAGCTGCCGACCGCTGCCGGGAGACAGCCAAGAACCTGTGGGGATTCCGCGAGCGGCTGCGAGAGATTCGATGTCCGTGATGCAGTCGACGGTTTGGCCGGATGGTCCTTCCAGGTGGACCGCTGCCGATCCGAACGCGAACTTGTGACTGAGTTGCTGGATCGTCATCATCGGGTCCAGTCGGGCAAGATGGACGGGGGAATGCCGAAGCGGGATTGGATAGCTAGCGACAGCAACACGCTGCTTGCGGCCTTCGCCGCGCTTCCAACGAAATGATCGGCCAGACCTCGCCATTGGCAAGTCACTGACGCACCCGTACCGGCTGGAGCCGTTTGTCTACATGCTGCGCGAGAACCGCGTAATCCCACAAAGGCAGCTGACGAAAAGAACTGGATGACGCATGGAAAGAAGCTGCCGCCTTATCGATCACTACTTGCCGCCCGGTGAGGGGTTCGTCCTCGAATCGCTTGTCGCGACAACCTATCAGATCGATTTCGAGTTTTTTGAAGAAGAACTCCTGGCCGCAGCGCTTGGTGTTCGTTCATCCGTCAGTCGGCTGAAGGCGTTTCGCTCGGAATTGGAGCGAAAGCTTCAAAAGGTGGAGGTGTCCGTGCTGTACGACCTCGGAGGTTGTGACCGGCTAGCTCGCCTATCCCCTCGAATCGACGCCATCCCCGTCGTTGCCCGCAAGCTGCACTCCAAAATCTCGCTGCTGATGTGGGTTCGCGAAGACCGGGCCGATGGCGCACCTCCAGATCGTCGAATGCGCCTGATTGTCGGATCGGCGAATCTGACCCGACAAGGGTTCCGCCACAATTACGAATGCGTCGTGTCCGTGGACTACGGTGGAAGAAATTCGGCCCCGCGTACCCTTCTGACAACCGCTATCGGACTCGTTCAACAGATCGGCGCGGAATCACAAATTCCGCAACTTTCACGCCAGTTGGCAGCATTTGCCGCTCAGGCTGTCTCTTCTTCCGGATGGAAACGCCGGACCTGATGATCCAGTCGCGCTGGTCGCTGCAACCGAAGTCGTTTCGGCAATCCGCGACTCATGGGCAGCAATGTCAAACAAGGCTCCCGAGACGGTAACCGTGGTCTCGCCATTCTGGACGGAAGGTAGCACGGCCCCCGAGGCGCTTTTTCACCTGTTTCAACAGCTCGGCTCGCCGGCCAGTCTGGAGTTGGTCTGCTGCGGCGAAAGGTCAGCGGATGGCAAGAGCTGGCTGCCCGTGTTCGACAGCAGCCTGGCGGTTGATCTGAAGAACCGTCTCGGTAGCCGACTTTATCTTCGGGCCGCGCTACCGGATGCAGGTCGGCAGGATTCAAGCGTAACTGTGCTGACATCGGTGATGAGATGGAGGAGAAAGAACTCGCTACCCGACTGGAAGCCGCGAATCCAATGGAGACAGAAGTCCAGCGGTCATTGCACGCCAAGATGATTCTTGTGGATGGGACGGCAGGAAGTGTTCTTTATGCAGGTTCATCGAACTGCACCCGACGAGGTCTCGGGCTCGGCGGTCCGTCTAACTTTGAAGCAGGCTTCGTATATCGCCTCACGCCGCGCCAGAGGAAGCAAGTGTCGGGTTTGTTGACATTTGCCGGCCCCGCAACCGAGGTTCAGCTCCGGCAATGCGCCAATCAACCGTTCAACCTTCCTCCGAAGAAGAGAAATTCGTTCCAAGGTTTCTATCCGAGGTCGTTGCCTCGGGAACAGATAGTCACGGTTCGCTTTCGAGAGACGATTCCCGCCGATCTCGTTATGCTTATGCCCATCCCTGCAAGGACGGGTGACGCCGGCTACTGGCTCCTTTACCGGGCAGATGCACACAGCCAGCCGTCCGCCGCGGATGTCTCGGTGGATCTTGCTGTATGCCAAAGATGCAATGACCGTCTGGAGCCCCTGCCGGCCGATCCATCCGGTCAGCAGATTCTGCCACACGTGTTCGTCGAAGTTCGTTGGGAACGGCCATTCGGCGGCCTTCCCCGTTCGCTTTGACGACAAGACCCGTCTGCCTCTTCTTCTGGTCGGACGTAAACCGACTGAAGGAGACCTGATTGAATACTTTCTTGTTTGGCAAGGAACCAGAGGAATGGGAAGAAGGAAGCGGCTTGCCTGGACAGGAGTTCAACGGACCGTCGACCGATGCGCCGATTGATACCAGACGAATCCTCGCCTACTTCATTCGTCGATTCGTGCAGGCGATACCGGGGATTGAAGCTGAAATTCGACGTGCAGGTTACTCGCGAGCGTCGCTCGACGCAGTATTGCGCGGCCCCACGAGCCCGCTGGAATTAGCGGAACGTGCCTACGCCAGTCTCACAGCAAATTCCAGCATCGGATGAACCGGCGAAGACCCCGACATGCTGTGGGCTTCCAGTTGACAGAGATTCTCGCGGCCCTGCTCCGCAGCCAAGCTCTGGTCGCCGATTCCGGGTTGCAGGAGTGCTTCCAACCCGTCGTCGCGCGTTGCAGAGAGATGTTGGATACCCTCGTTTCGAAACACGAGGAACTGCAAGCTGAAGGGTTTCGCCTTTACCAACAGCGGATTCTGGGAGACGCCAGATGAAACTGTCCTCAGAGATCGACCTGCGTCGTTCGTTGCGTCAAGTTTTCGGCAACAAGCCGGATTTCGCTGCCCAGATCGAACAGGATTGTGCGCGCCAGGCGGCATACAACCAGCGCTATCCTTCGCCGATTTCTTCGGTGCAAAGGAGAGTGAACGGCGGGAGTTGATGATCCTTGCCGACGAAGTCGGCCTGGGCAAGACGTACGTGGCATTGGCGGTCGCCATCTCGATACTGGATGCGATTCGCCGGGGAGAAGCCCCTGACGGGCTCCCCTCGAATAAGCCGGTGGTGCTTGTCCTGACTCCGGTCAACGACGCCTTTTCAACAAGTGGATGCGCGAGGCGGAAGCCTTCAAGACGGATTGCGCCCGTCAGGACGGCGGCCTGGACTGGCTTCAGGTCCGCAGCCCGGTGGACAACAGCAGCAAGTCCGGCAATATCATCGACCTTTCTGCGCAGATTCGTGATGCCACGCGCAGCCAGCCCATGCTGATCATTGCCAAACAGAGTGTTCTTGGCGCGGCCCTTCATGACCGCGATTTGTGGCGACGACGCGGCTTGGCGGCTTTATTCGGTCACTTTCGGACTCCCACCGAAACTCGCCGCTACTGGTGCCGAAGAGGTCGTGTTTTCGACGCATTTGGCATCCCCGAGCTGAACGAGTTGCTCGATCTTCGCAGTTCGGGGCCTTTGTGGGATGACCTGCATTTCCCTGACTTGCAGCGGGCATTCTTTCGGGTACTCCAAAACCATGCCAAGCTCGCGGACCGTGCGGCAGCGGCACTGACCGGAACCGATGAAGTCGTGCTCTCGGGATTCCTCGACGATCTGGCGCGTTTCGCGCTCGTGTCCGACTGGCCTTTGCTTCCGCTGGTCATCATCGACGAAATCCACGGACTCAAGAATGAGTACGTCCAGTCCAGACGCCGCTTCGAGGCGCTCCTCAAAGGGAGATTCTGCCGATTGCTTGGCTTGTCGGCCACGCCATTCCAGCTGCGGCATGACGAACTCTTGAGCATACTGAAGCTTCGCCACGCGCTGGCGTTGCCTCGGGAGCGACTGGATGCCCTTGACCAGGCTGAAGCGATTCTCGGCGTTGCCATGAAAGCCGCTCGTGACTCAGGCGAGACCTTTCGCCGGAGATGGAAAGCGCTCCGGCCGTTGATCAGAAAGCAGTGTCTGATACGTGGAGCGCCGTGATGGGCGCGGAAAAATCCGAACGGCCTGCTCTGGCTGATCAGGTACGTCCGCCACGCATTGCCCATGCCATCGTTGCAGCTCTCGATCTTGAACAGCGGAATTCTGAACTGCGGCGACATCTGCGTCCCTTCGTGATCCGCCATCAACATCCCCGCGGTTATCGGGAGCACTTTGTCGGCAATCAAGCGCTCTGGCCGGAGGTCACGGAAGTCCGACATTCAATTGGTCCCCCGGCATGGAAGTGCGGGGCAACGACGAACTTGCGCAATACCTTATGATGCGGGCTGTCGCGCTGGCAAAGGATGAGCGGGGGCTGCCCGGCCTGGGCGCTGAATTGACCGGTAGCTACAGACACCTTGTCGAAACGGCGGCGGTATGGAAGAAGCTCGCACAGGCCAGCAATCCGCTCCTTCGGGATTATCGGGGCGTCCTCGAAGAAATGATCGGGAAACGAACGCAGGTTCACGATCCTGACACTGAACATCGGAAAGTCCAGGCGACGGTGCAGCCGTGCGCTGGAGTTTTTCAAGCGGGGTCAGAAGTCGCTGGTGTTTTGTGTCTACACGAAGACCGCCGAAACCATCCGGGATCAACTTCAGATGGCGATCGACAAGTACCTCGGCGAGATTCGGGACGACGTTTTTGGAGATGCCGCTGCATTCGATAATTTCAGGCGTCGGTTCTTCAATCGACGCGAGGCCCTCTTCTCGCTGATTCAGGACCACCCGTTGCTCGGTGAGATTCGCGGCGGGCGCGTCGGTGTCCGGCCCCAAGTCGCTCTGACGGCAGATCATCTCCGGCAGATTGCGGCGTTGATGGTGGTGCACGGGGAGGATGCCGAATCCGACAAGCCTGACCGGCGCCTCCTTATCGCGGCGACGGAGCACGTCGCCGTGAAATCGTGGCGTGAAGATGCCGAAGGAGTGAAATGGTTAGGGGAAGTCCTTGCGGAATTGTCCCGAAGCTTGAAGAAAGAATGGTTGACCCACTCTGGCTGGAAGCGCGGGAACCGTTGTCACGAAGCGAACGGGCCGGTCGCGCCAGGCGATCTTCAGACCCGGAAGCACGCGAGCACGCCCGTGACCCGCTCGAAGCCGAGGAAACGGACGTTCAAACACAGACGGGCAGGCCACAAGGCGCGGTGACGGATGCCGTTGATTCGTGGGTGCGTCGGCTTCGCGAGGATGCAATTGGAGAGATCGTCGCTCCATATTTCCGGCAGGGGCTGATTGCGTGCCCCTGAAAGCCGTCAGCCGCTGCTGGCTGAGCATCACCAGGAGTCGCTGGCAGAGTTTGATCTGGAAACTCGCGCCGTTGCGGGGCAGGTGTTTCGCCGGATTCTCATGGCCGAGGAGTTTCTGCTCCGCTACCTGGCCGATGTCGAAAAGGAACGCACTGAGACGGTGGGCTGACTACCTGTCGGAGCGATACGTCAAACCGCTCGACGGTCATCTGGAATCGCTGCGTGATCGCGTCCATGCCTATTTGGAGACCCTCGTTCGTGCCAAGAAGAATCATGCCTTGTTGTCGGGCTATCACGCCGGGGCTGAAAACCGCAACGTCGTCCAGCTTGTAAAGGGTGACACCCAAAACCGCGACCGGTATTTCCTCGGATTCAACACGCCTTACCGACCAGAGATCCTCGTTTCCACTTCGGTCGGACAGGAAGGGATCGACCTGCACCGGGAGTGCCGGCATGTTATCCATCATGACCTGTGCTGGAATCCTGCGACGATTGAGCAACGCACCGGGCGCGTTGATCGGATCGGCAGCAAGGTTGAGCGTGAGCGCATGGGAGCGCATGACGGGCAAGGACCGACACTTGAGATCGCCGTCCCATACCTGGCCGCGACGTACGACGAACGGATGTTCGAGGAACTCTATCGGCGCGCACAGCTATTTGAAGTGACGCTTGGGGGAGAAATGCGGGTGGAAGGCCGCATCGACCCGGAGCATGAGCTTTCTGAACATCGGCGAAGGGAGAAACTGGGGATCGGAACTGATGACGAGGATATTGGTGATGAAACCGAGGAGACCGGGAGCGGTCGATCTCCCGCCAGACATGATTGAGCGGCTCCGAGTCGATCTGTCGGTGTGGAAGCCGTCAGACGTGTAAGTCGCTTCATTCACCGGCGAACTGATCGTTGACGACCGCCACGTCATGTGAGACACCTTCTTCTTGTTTTTGATCGCACTTGTCAGAGTGCCTCTAAGCGGGTGTTGCGCTTCTTGCCGCCCAGAGCTTCAAGCCACTTGCTCAAGGGCCGACGCTGGAGCGGCGATTCCACTGGTCGATCAGTACGTCAAGGGCGATGGGGCAGGTAATGCTGTTTACAAAAAGCTACGGTTGCTTTACGAAATGAACGCCTGGCCCACCGGCAGGTAAAAACCAAAGTCAGAGCGACGGGAGCGACCGCGACTGATGAGGAGATCGAGGAGTTCTACCAAGACAACTCGAAGCTCGTTCAGATCCTTCTCAGCATTTTTAACGCGATGGCTTATGACCCGGAGGATACCGCCAGGGTGTTCGGATTCTATGCCAGTCACTTTTGGGGAAGGTTCCAGATAACGGAAGTAAAGCACGAGAGCAAAACTCCAAGTGCATAGGCCAAGCAAGAATCTTGCTTCTTGCGCCAGCGGTCCGTGGAGTGCAACTCGACCGCTCAACACCTCTTCAATCGCATAGCCTGAATCGCATGGCGCGAAGACGGGGAATGGCCACTCTTAGCTGGATCAGCCACCCACGCCTCAACGGTAACGGCGGACGAGCTAGAATGCTCCAATTCCGCGAATCCTCAGGAGTTGTAATTCCGTTTCAGAATCAAATTGTTTACACCCGCGCTGACATGGGAGAATCGTCTTCATGAGTTCCACAAAAGCGGGTTGGGTTTCTTCGGGGCTCTTATTCTTGTCTTTTTGCCTGCCGATCATGATCGCCCAGGACGCGACGGAGACGCTGCGGAGCCAGGTCAGCGATTCTCGTCAGATCACCAGTGGAAACGGCGGTAAGACAGCTACACAGGTTCACCCACAGCCGATTCTCACAACGCGAGAACTTGTAAGCCGTGTCAGGAAGTCACTCGTCCTGATATCGACTCAGGATCGGCAAGGTGAAGAAGTTGCTGAGGCCAGCGGTTTCTTCATCGCTCCTCAAATCGTGGCGACGAATCTCCACGTTCTGAAATGGGCCTCTCAGGGATACGTGAAATCTGTGGCGGATGGAAAGCACTACAAGATCATAAGTGTTACTGGGTTTAGCCTCAACCATGATGTGTGTATGCTCTATGTCGCCGACGCTGCCGGTATACCGCTTCCAGCGGCATCGAGTTCAATTGCTGAGGGCGACGAGATCCTTGTGGCCGGAAATCCAGAAGGCCTTGAAGCAACATTCTCCACCGGCATTGTGAGCGGAATCCGGGCCGAGGCAGGTCTTCTCCAAATTGATGCGCCGATATCCCACGGCTCCAGTGGGGGGCCTGTCGTCAACAGGCGCGGAGAGGCGGTCGGCTTGGCGGTATCCAGTTTAATCAGTGGTCAGAACCTAAACTTTGCCGTACCGGTTCGCTTTCTGACCGATCAGCTGATAAAGCGGAGAATGACTGTCAGCGCGGCTGGGCATCTCGCGGTCACAGATCGCGAATACGAAGGATTTCGCGGGCCGGTACAAAGCTTCACGCAGAAACAATCAACGTATTCACTGAGCCACGCTACAGGATCCTATTCCGAAGGGCCAGCATTGATTACTGAGGCCGAAACATTCGACGTGCATGGGAGGCTCAAGGAGGCCAAGCGGTTTTCCAATGGTTCAGAGACCGGCAGCGTAATCAAAGAGTACTCGCAGGACGGACTGGAGACCCGCGAAATCAAAGTGAATTCGCAGGGGACACGAGAAATTCAGGAACTACCGCCTGACGACCAGATCAATGTTCCTGCCTCCAGAATTCATTTTGACGAAACGGTGGAAGAAGGTACCAAAGGTAGTCGTGACTACGATACCTGCAAGTTTAATGATTTTGGACAAAGAGTCGAATGTTTCATTCCTGTGCAGGGAGCGCGATATGTCATGAAATACGAGAACAATCGCGAGACGGACTGGCTTGTTTATGTCGGCGATGCAATTCGTGGAAAGACACACTTTACGTACGAGGACAACGTATATGGGGATTGGACCGTACAGCACGCCACATTTTGGAATGCAACGAAGTCGAACCTCGGGTTCATCCCATTGGGGGAAACGTATCGCACCATCTCTTATGTTGGATCGACTGACGAGTAAGCATTGGCGGGGATCAGTACAGATTCTGCGTACACCTACTCCTACGCCCTTGATCTTTTCTCAATCTTTGCCCACCTGTCTTTGAGCCGGAGGGTGCGGTTGAACACCAGATGGCCCGCAGTCGAGTCTGGATCGAGGCAGAAGTAGGCGACGCGCTCGAACTGGAAGCGGTCCTCAGGCTTGGCGTTCAAGAGAGACGGCTCAATCTTTGGCTCTGGAACGAATGCTGAAAAAGATCCCAGCAGTGGCAACTGGCCGTATACTGTCGTGGCCGGAAAAGCAAAATGGAAATCCTGGCTTAGTCAAGTGCGAGTTTATTATTTCGTCGAATCGAAGTGGGCCGTCGAGAGCCTTAGCAAACGGCGACTGAAGATCTGTCGCTTCCTTGACCTCAACGATCCCTTCGAATTACTCAGCGGTGGTCTAATTGACAAGGCTCTTCGCAAAAAGGTTAAGGGTTGGGCAAGAAAACTCAATGAACAATTTGGGCTTATCTGCTTCAGCGAAAACTGGAGAAACCCTTTGATGTGGAGTCACTACGGCGAACGACACAAAGGTATGTGCCTGGGCTTCGAGGCGCATGACAATCTTTTGAAGCCCATCGCATACAAGCGCAGACGGATAGTGCTCACGCAATGGAGGGATGATAACTCGGTAAATCCGCCTACGGAGTTAAAAGAAAGTCTTCTGTATACGAAGTTCAAAGATTGGAACTACGAGAATGAGCGGCGAGTGGTCTTGCCTTTGAAAAGCCTTACGAAAGATGGAGACCTATATTTCAAGCCGTTTGATGCCACCCTAAAACTTGTTGAAGTCATTGCCGGACACAAGTGTTGTGTCGGATGGAAGCCTATCATCGAGTGCGCGGTCAATGGCTTGCAGAGCACGCCGAAGCCGAACTTGATTAAGGCGCGGCTGGCGTTCAAGAAATTCGAGGTAGTCACTCAGCAGTGGGGATTTGAGGACTCGAATGCTTGGGAACAATGTGGGAACTCTTGTTCTAAGGATCACTCACTCCCGAAAACTTGAATATGACATTCCGTATTCCCGGCACAATGAGGTTGGAACTGCACTAAGAACAGCCGCCAGCGGCGGCACGTGCAGAGAGATTTGCCGCTAAGAACGCCCCAGCGGGGCAGCGGCAAATCAGAACAATCTCAGTGAGGAGCGTCCGGGCCGGACATTGGGACGACTACGTCCCTGCGCCAGCCTCCGCCAGCGGCTCCGGCAAAAGACGGCTTCGGGAGGTTTATTGTCAACGCGCCTTGCTGCGTTGACCTCCTTTAGACCTATCGTGAACCTCTGCCGCCTTCACCGCCTTGGCCTTGCTATAGTCCGGTTGCGGCAGTTCCCACCCCGCCATCCCCTGCAACACGCGGTCCGCGTGCTTGATGGTGTTCACGTGTCCATAGTGAGTTTCAATCATGTGGACGGAAGTTCCCATCTGCTCGGCGAGGAAATACACGTCCACGCCTTCCTGCAATCGGAGCGTGGCGTAGGTGTGCCGGAAGCAATAGGTCGAGCGCGGCACGCCCTGCGTGCCTTCGCGCAGTTTCGCTTCGTTCAGAAGGTCGGCAATCAGCGAGCTGTAAAGAGTTTTTGCGGGCTTGCCCGTGGTGTTGGCAAAGACTCTGTCGTCCGGCTCCGTGGCTTTGGAGATCGCGCGGATACGTTCCAGATACTCTCCGACGCTCTTAGGAGCCACCAGCTTGCGCGACTTGCCTTTGCCTTGGACAAACAGCACAACGATCTCACGCCCCTCGCGGTCTTTTGCAGGCATAATGTCGCGCCAGCGGAGATTCTTCATCTCCGCCGGCCTCATGCCTGTATTGCAGGCAATCAGGATCATGTTGTAGGTGACGGTACGATACCAGATGCTCGAAGGTTTATCGACCTCTCCAATCCACTTCCTTCCCACAGTATGGAGTTTGCGGTATTCCTCCAGCGTAAACTCATCGCGCCTCATCGTCTTGAGCTTGGGGCGCTCGTCGAAACGCTGGCTGGCCGCAACGTAGCGTTTCTTGATGGCGTAATTCATCACCGCACCGAAGATGGACATTTCAAGGCGGATGGTTGAATCGCTAATAAAAGGAACCGTCCGTTCTTTCGGAAGGCTTGACTTCAATCGGCTTCAGAACTCTGATGCCCAAGGTTTGCTGAACCTTGGTGCGGCGCTCGGCTTCCGTATCCGCGAAGGCTTGCGCCATGTCGGCAGTGACTTCCCGAACGCCGTTGCGCCTGTTGCGTCCCGCGCCGTTCTCCCGCCGCCATGCCGGATAGCCGCCCCAAAGCTCATCGCCAATAAGGTGGACCTGCGTTGAGCCTACATATCGGTCTAAAGCGCCTTCGATGATGGCGCGAACTTTCCTGGGCCGCGCCGCGCTGATCTCTCCGCGCTTCGCCCGCGCCTCCTGCATCAGCAGATACTCTCGCCCCACCTCGCGGAATGGATGGTTGAACACAGGAACGTCATGCTTTAAGCGGAACCGGATGTCTGCGTCCTGGTCGAAGGCGCGTTCCCGCGCCACCTCAATGTCGGTCGTCTTGAGCGAAACCGTCTTGTAGCGGTCGGCTTTGGGTATTTTCATGCGGCAATACCACATCCGATGATCCACGTCGCCACGCCGGAAGAGAACCAGGCCCGGCTTGAGTTCCGCTTTGTCGGTGACGAATGCCATGTTCGCCTCTATTGTTTTCGATGCGTCCTGTGCAGATTCCGTGCAGATTTTTCCGGCAAGTCATTGACTTTGCGTATCTGTGCAGGACTTGTATAGATGATATCAGAATATTATGTTGCTTATTTATATATATTTACGATATATTTGTCATCCTGAGCGAAGTGAAGGATCTGAGGTTGCACTTTCGAGCTTCCGAGTGGCGTAATTTCCGGATCGGCGACGACTCGACCGCAGCTATGTCACGGAGAGAGAATGTAATCGTTGGACCTGCGAAAGTGACGCCCCGAAAAGCGGCAATCTCGTTAATCTTCTTCACACTCCTTACCGTGTGTAACGCGGACGAGAGCGTGATTGAATATGCGCGTGTTCAGAAGGCACAGAGTCTGTCAGGCGTAATTCGCGACCAAATAGGAGCACCAATCCCTCAAGTCGCAGTTGACGAGATGTCGGACAATTGGTCAGCTGTGCTACAACACACGGTGACCGACGCCGCAGGACATTGGTCATTACCAGTACTTCCAGAACGAGGAACTCATAGCATCCGATTCTTAAAGCCAGCGTTTCATCAGCTTCGGCTCCGCGTTCAACTCACGCGGCGAGCTACGAAGCCCCTCGACTTTAAGCTGCCCGTCTCATGACGATATACAAGGCCGTTAAGCTGTTGGGCGGCCGGATGATGGCTCCGGAGTCGAATAGCGAGAAGATCACCGTCAATGTGGAAGTAACTCCGCCTTACATTAGCGCTTATGGGGCTAACTCCCGAAAAAACCGTCTCTTTACGCGGCCTCCATGCCCTGGCGCTTCTCAATTTTCCAAGCATCCCGGCGCCCTCTGGGACATCTGAGACAATAATGGAAGTGAAATTCAGGCAACAATTTGTGCTCTCGCGGGGAGCAGTGCTGGAGCTTTGTGCCACTGCGCTCATTGCCGGCCTGGGCGTTTCTGCCTATGCGCAGAATCCGACTTCCGCCGCCAATCCGTACTTCGGCAGTGTCACCGCGCAGCCCCTCAGCGATGAGCCTCTCAAGCTCTCGCTCGACGACGCCGTGCGCCGGGGCCTCGAAAACAACCTCGGCCTGAGAGAAGCCCAAAGCGGCGAAAAACTAGTCCACGGCCAAAAGAACGAAGCCCTCCAGGAGTTTCTCCCCACCATCACGCTCACCGGCGACACCGGCGTCTACCAGCACGATCTTGCCGCGCAGGGCTTTGGGCCCGGCGTGTTCTCCAAGTTCGCAGGAATGTTTCCTGGAGGGCAGATGCCCGCCGGAATCTCGCTCATCACCAAGGACGACCTCACCGAGGGCCAAATCCACTTCAGCGAGACGCTCTTTTCGGGTCCCGTGATTGCCGGATGGAGAGCCGCAGGCGCCGCCGAGCGGGCCGCCCACTTCGCAAAGATGACGGCCCGAGGCGAAGTAGTCCAGCAGGTGGCCACGGCCTATCTGCATGCCATTGCGGCTTCGAGTGAAGTGGATAACGCCACCGCGCTCGTCGCCGAAAGCCAGACATTGCTCGACCATGCCCATGCCGCGCATGAGGCCGGTACGGCGTCCAATCTCGACGAGTTGCGGGCGCGGGTCCAACTCCAATCCCAGCAGCAGGCACTCCTATATGCGCAAAATGCGCTCCAGAAAGACCTGATCCTCCTCAAGCGCGAGACCGGCATCGACCCCGGCCAGAAGATTCTGCTCACAGACCCGGCTCCCTACAGCGATCTGGCCGAGCAAACGCCGGAAGAGGTACGCGCCATCGCCTACAAGAACCGCCAGGACTACCAGAACCTGCAAAACGAGGTCGTGGAGTACAAGGCCGTCCATGCAGCCTATCGCAGTCAGCGCCTGCCCACGCTCAAGTTCAATAGTTATTACGGCACCAGCACGGTGAACGGCGCCGGAACGCACGGAAACTTCATCGCCATGGGCACTTTGAGCGTTCCGCTTTTCCGCGAGGCCGGCCTGCGCGGCGACGAAGATGCGTCCGCAGCACAGTTGGAAGCAGTAAACGGCCAGCTAGCCGACCTGCGCAGCCACATCGATCAGCAGGTACGGTCCACGCTGCTGGACGTGGGCGCCGGCAAGAAGCTGGTTGAGGTAGCGCGGTCGAACGTCGAGCTTGCCACCCGCGCCCTGAGCGACGAGACCGACCGCGTAAACGCAGGTGTCGACGACAATCTGCCCTTGGTGACGGCGCAGGCCGCACTTGCTTCCGCTGAGAACAACCAGGTGGAAAGCCTCTACCAATACAACGTGGCGAAGTTGGCGCTGGCGCGCGCCGCCGGGGTGCTGGAGTTGCAGTACCGGGATTACCTGGGGCGCTGAAAATCCCGGCGCCGCGTTGGTGCATTTTTGGGCCTTCGTTCCTGTTCACTCATTACAATTGTCCGAGATTACTTCAGAAGCTGCAATTTGCATTCGCTTCATCAATAACAGACAAATTTCGTCGTTCCCCCAATTAGAGTAGAGAGCAGAGGCACAACCGGGATGTCCAGAAAGCTGAGGATCATCTACTACGTGGAGCCCGACGCGGCGGCATTGGCCCGTCGCGCGGCCCAGTATTTCGTGGAGATGGCCGATGAGGCGGTGAGTGCTCGTGGACGGGCGCGGATAGCCATTAGTGGCGGATCGACGCCCAAGGCAGCGTTCGAGCTGATGGGCGATCCCGACCAGCCCTGGCGAGGACGCATGCAGTGGGACAAGCTCGAGCTGTATTGGGTGGATGAGCGATGCGTTCCACCCGACGACCAGGAGAGCAACTACCGCATGACACGCGAAGCGTTGCTTGACCGGGTGCCGCTCCGGCCCGAGCAGATTCACCGCATGGAGGGGGAGCTGGACCCGGAATGTGCCGCGTCGCGCTACGAGTCGTCCGTGCGGGACGGTTTCCGGCTGGAGGGCGCCGAGCTGCCCCGCTTCGACCTGATTCAGCTTGGAATGGGTCCGGACGGCCACACCGCGTCTCTTTTTCCCCACTCCAACGCCCTGCACGAGATGAACCGGCTGGTTACGGCAAACTACGTTGCGCAGATGGACACCTGGCGGATCACGCTTACCTGGCCGGTGATCAACCGCGCCAACTCGGTCTTCTTTCTGGTGGGCGGTGCTGAAAAAGCAAAAGTGCTAAAGGAAGTGATGAGCGGGCCAACGAGACGTGGAGCGCCTGCCAAGCCAGTTGATTTGGCCTGTAAGCGGTATACTTACGTTGATCCTGGACAAGAGCGCTGCAGCGGAGCTGCCCGCAACGGATGTGGAAGGCTGCGGTTTTTTAGAGAGGGAAGGATGATTCTGGCGGGTGACGTAGGCGGCACCAAGGTTAATCTGGCGCTTTACGACTTTATCGACGGCAATCTCAAACATGCTCGCGATAAGCAGTTTCCGGCGAAGGAATACTCGGGGCTGGAGGAGATCGTTAAAGAGTTTATCGTCGCGGAGAAAGTGACCGCGGCCTGTTTCGGCGTCCCCGGACCGGTGCGCGAAGGGCGGCTACGTCTGACCAACCTGCCGTGGACGCTCGACAGCCGCGAGCTTGCGGCCGACCTTAAAATCGATTACGTGTTCCTTATCAATGATCTGCAGGCCAACGGATACGGCATTGCCGAGTTGGGCTCGGAGCAGATTTACTACGCTCAGCGAGGGCGATGCAAGCCAGATAGGCAACCGGGCACTCATCTCCGCCGGAACAGGACTCGGCGAGGCCTTCATGATCTGGGACGGCCGCGATTACGTCCCCTACCCGTCTGAAGGCGGGCACTCGGAGTTTGCGCCGCGTAACGAGGACGAGATCGACCTGCTGCGCTTCCTTAAGCAGAAATACAACGGACGCATCAGCTTTGAGCGCGTCGTCAGCGGCCAGGGCCTGACCAACGTGTACGAGTTCCTGCTCGAGGTGCGCGGAATGGAAGAGCCGGCCTGGCTGGCCGAGCGCATGGCGGCCGAAGACCCCAACGCCGTCATTACTGAATTGGCATTGGCGGCCAAAAGCGAGATCTGCGAGAAGACGATGGATATGTTCGTCTCCGCCTATGGGGCCGAAGCCGGCAACCTGGCGCTGAAGATTCTCTCCGTAGGCGGGATCTATGTCGGCGGCGGAATTGCTCCGCGCATCCTTGAAAAACTGAAAGACGGCACCTTCATGAAGGCCTTCACTGACAAGGGCCGCCTGAGCCAGTTGCTGGTCAATATGCCCGTGCGTGTAATTCTTGAGAGCCGCACAGCACTCATCGGAGCCGCGGCCTACGCCGAAGCGCGCGCCGCCGAAATGAGCGGAGTTTCCCCGCGAGCCGCGAGCGTGAAGTTCTAACGAGCTTTAACTCCGCACGAAAAGCGGGCCGACCGCAACCGGCTGGCCCGCTTTTCGTCTGCATTCCATTTCGTTCACTATCCGCCGAGCGTGAAAATCACGTTGATCGTCGTTTCAACCTCGACCGGCTCGCCGTTAAGCAGGTATGGCCTGTACTCCCAATGCTTCACCGCCTCGATTGCTGAATCGCTGAGATCGGACGAGGGCGAGGCCAGAACCTCCAGATCGTGGATCTTCCCGTCTTTTCCGATTATGGCTGCAATAACGACCGTTCCCTGCCGGTGCGCAGCCTACGCGCCTATCGGGTAAACCGGCTGCGTCTTCTTCACCAGCATTCCAGTCGTCACGCTGTCACCCGGCCGTTTTCCATCGGGCTCGCGGACTGCGTCGTGGACAACCACAGAATCCGCAGGAGGGCTAAACTCCGCGGCCGATGGGTCCGTCCCTTTAATTTCTTCTACGAAAATTGAAAATACCTTTCGCTCTCCAACCAACACATATGTCTGGCGAGCGAGGTATCGGCCCTGGGTTTTAACTATCTGATCGTACTCAGTTGTGATTGGGTCCGAGAATGTCATCCGCAATGCCTTGGTTGGAGGATCAAAACAATAATATTGCGGCGTGGCTGACGGCGGCGCATTCAGAACGCCATTCTTCTGCCATTGCAGCGCCGTGGTTGCGCAGACCAGACTTGATTTTCCTTTTCCAATCACCTTGAGATCGAGCTTCACTCTACCGACGTCACGAACGCTGAGCGATGGCAGGGGATGGAGAAGAATTGTATTCAGGGTTCTCTCGAAATACCGGGTTGGTCCTCCGCTCTCTTTTCGATGAATCATGCCATCAGACGTGGCCCAGTCAGTTCGCGTCGCGGCCGGCCGCGTCCAACTGCTCCGGTGTATCTTAGGCGAGACCCACCAATACTCATAGATCCCCTGCTCGGTAGGTTTGCTTTTCTCGTCGTAGAACTGGTAAGTGGCCTTCAGGTGCCAGGGCTTCAGCGCCGGGTCGTTGAAGTCGTAAAAGGGCGCGGCCATGGCCAGAAGTTCTCGCGGATCCTTGGGAAGATCAGGCTGGGCGGGTGCAGCGGTCTGGCTGAAGGCTCGAGGCGCAACGGCAAAAAGGAGGACGAGCAGAAGGGGTGCGCGCATGATGCGGACAGGGTAGCATTCTCGCAGCCGGGAGTCCATTTCAGTCCGGGCGCGCGGCTGCTCCAATCTCCACCGGCGTCCCCCCGGTGAACCATCGGTTCTGCAGGCGCAGCGAGACCTGCACCAGTAGGATGAGCGCCGGCACCTCGACCAGCGGTCCAATCACCGCCGCAAACGCCGCTCCGGAGTTGAGGCCGAAGACGGCAACCGCAACCGCGATGGCCAATTCGAAGTTGTTGCTTGCAGCCGTGAATGACAGCGTAGCCGTGCGCGAATAGTCGGCGCCCACCTTGCGGCCCATCCAAAAGCTGACGAAAAACATGACGACGAAATAGATCAGCAGCGGCACTGCAATCCGCAACACATCGAAAGGCAATTGCACGATCAGGTTGCCCTTGAGGCTGAACATCACGACGATGGTAAACAGCAGCGCCGCCAGCGTAAGTGGGCTCACAGCCGGGATGAAGCGCGTCTCGTACCAGGAGCGGCCTTTGGCCCGGAGCAGCAGAAATCGCGTGAGCATTCCGGCTATGAACGGAATGCCAAGATAGATGAAGACGCTCTGGGCAATCTGGCTCATGCGGATATCGACGAAGACGCTTTTTAATCCCACCAGCGGCGGAAGCACGGCGAGAAAGAACCACGCGTACACGCTGTAAAAGAGCACCTGGAAGACACTGTTGAACGCCACCAGTCCGGCGGCGTAGTCGGTATCGCCGCGCGCCAGCTCGTTCCATACGATCACCATGGCGATGCACCGGGCGAGGCCGATGAGGATGAGACCCGTTCGGTACTCCGGATACCCGCGCAGAAAGACGACAGCAAGCACGAACATCAACACCGGACCGATGACCCAGTTTTGTATCAGCGAGAGACCCAGCACCTTCCGATTCCGAAACACCTCGCCGAGCCGTTCGTACTGCACCTTGGCCAACGGCGGATACATCATTAGGATCAGTCCGACCGCAATGGGGATGTTGGTGGTCCCGGCCTGAAAGCGCTGAAAGAATGCGGGCACATTGGGCACAAAACGGCCCAGGGAGACCCCGACCGCCATGGCCAGAAAAATCCAGAGCGTCAAATAGCGGTCGATGAACGACAGGTGTGAAGCGCGCCCAGGTAATCGGGCCTCGCAGCAGATTTGCGGATCTGAGTTCATGAGGTAGCTCCTCTACTGCAGTGGCTCGTGCCCGATTGCCCGCACCTTCTTTTCAATCGCAAGGCTGTCGAGGCTGTCGAGGGGCAGGCTCAGGAAGAGTTCCACTCGTCTTCGCATCTGGCGCAAGGTCTGTGCGAAAACCGCACGCTTTTCGTCGTCGGTCCCTTCGACAGACGCCGGATCGGGAAAGCCCCAATGCGCGGTAATGGGTTGTCCGGGCCACAACGGACACACCTCGCCGGCGGCCTTGTCGCAAACCGTGATGACGAAATCCAGCTCCGGCGCACCGGGTACGGCAAACTCGTCCCAGTTCTTGCTGCGCAGATTCTCCACCGGGTAACCCAGCCCGCGCACCAGCTCGATGGCGAACGGGTTTACGCGCCCCGAGGGATGGCTGCCGGCGCTATAGGCCTTGAAGCGGCCGGCGCCCATCGTATTGAACAGCGCCTCGCCAATAATGCTCCGCGCCGAGTTGCCAGTGCACAGAATGAGAACGTTATACGGCTTTTGCATGAATCCGTCCTTGGAGATCGCGTGTTTAGTTTGAGCAGCAGGAGGGGCCGCAACAGGCACGAGCCGGCTTGGTCGCGCGGACAAAGGCGCTCATCAGCTTGCCGTCGGCCTGGGGAGCGATCGCATCCACGTCGACGCCCGCATCCTCCAGGAAGCGCCGCGCATCCTCGATGTTGTAGACGCGCGTAGGCTCGACCGAAATGTCGGTAAAGCCCGCCTTCGCCAGCTTGTCTTTGTACTCGTTCTCTTCGAGAGCCCCCGCGATGCAGCCCACCCACAGCATCATGCTTTGCCGCACCGCATCCGGCACCTCGCCGCGAGCGACCACATCCGATACGGCAAAGCGGCCCCCCGCCTTGAGCACGCGGAAGGCCTCGCGAAGCACGCGGTCCTTGTCGGCGGAAAGATTGATGACGCAGTTCGAGATCACGACATCGACCGAGGCATCCGGCAGGGGGATGTTCTCGATCTCTCCCTTGAGAAATTCGACGTTCTCAACGCCCGCCTGGCGCTGATTCTCGCGAGCCAGGGCCAGCATGTCGTCAGTCATGTCGAGACCATAGGCCTTGCCGGTTGGCCCCACTCTTTTCGCCGAGAGCAGCACGTCGATGCCTCCACCCGAGCCGAGATCCAGAACCGTTTCTCCGGCTTTGAGTTCGATAAGCGCCGTGGGGTTACCGCAACCAAGCGACGCCAGTACCGCTTTCTGCGGCAATGCGTCTTTCTCCGCGCCGTCGTAAAGGTTCCCGGTAATGGGGTCGCAGCACGTGAAGGCCGAATTGCAACACGCGGCCGAGTTTGTAGCGCTCACCTGGCGCGCCGCAGCGCCATATTTCTCTTGAACCGTATCCTTGACTGACTTCTGAGCGATTGCTTCCATACCCATGCCTCAGCGCCTCATATTCGCTTTAACGAATATATTATCCATCCACATATTTGTCAACACGTATATAATCGGACCATGACGCGCGGCTCCAGATTGGCAAGTCTCGCAGACCTGTTTGCGGCATTGGCCGACCCAACCCGCCTTCGCCTGCTGAACCTGATTGGCAGGCGCGAAGTGTGCGTCTGCTACTTTGTCGAGATTCTGCGCCAGGGACAGCCGAAGATCTCCCGGCATCTGGCTTATCTGCGCAAGGCGGGCATCGTGGCGGCGCGGCGCGAGGGCAAGTGGATGCACTATCGCATCGTCCCCCAGACCGATGAGGCGTCGGCTTCGATCCTGGCCGCCGTGCTGGCAACGTTCCCCAGCGACAGGCAAATGCAGGCCGACCTCGCCAAGCTGGAACGAGCCTGCTGTGCCCCCCAGAAGCTGGTGACGCTGGAGGGTGCGCCGCGGCCAATGCCCGCTGAGCCTATTGGAGCAAGATAAACTAAGAATCATTCATCGGCTCACAGTTGGGTGAAGAGGCTGGACTTGATTCGATTCCTGATTGGCTGGCTGGCCCGTATTCTGATCTTTCTGGCGGTGGCGTTTGCCGCCGTCTACATTTGCGATTGGGCCGTCTTCCGCTTGCGCGGATCGCCGCAATCGAAGGTGTCCGTGAATCGATATGTTTCCATTCCGGAAAAAGGCCGCAGGACCGAGTTCGACTACCTCGGCTCTCTGGACGCGCCGTGCGCCGTGTCCCTGTTTGCGCAGGGAAGCCTGCCCCCGTGCTGGCAACTGCGGAGAAATCCCAACCAGGGACTTACGATGTGACGAGTTTCCTGTGGAGAAAGCTTTTGGAAGATGACGCCGCGTTAGTCATCATCAGGCATCACAACAGCGGGTGATGTGAGTCACGCCACCAAAACAGCGCTGCGCCTAACATCGTTGAATATTCGCGGCAATCCCGAAGAACGATGTATAGCCGCACCCAAAACGACAACGGCAGCTTCAACACCCGCTGCCTCGACTGTTTCATGACCGTCGCTTCCTGCGTGGAGACGGAGCAGGAACTGGATCGCGTCGAAGCGCATCACATCTGTCCCGAGAAAGCGCTCGCCCAACTCCTCGCCCAGGAAAGAGCCATCGAAGAGCGCGCCATGCGCAACTAGTCCCCGGCCTTCAATTAGCGGGTCTGCGGCGCAATAAAAGCAAAGACGTTCCCGTCCGGATCGTTGACAAGCACGCGATTGCGTTCCTGCTTGACTTCAAGCCCAGCGGCCTTCAACTGCTCCGCGGCCTTCGCCGGGTCTGTCACCCGGAAGAGAGTCTCAGGGCTGGCGCCGGCATTCGCTGTCCTGATCTGAATCCGCAAATCCGGAACGTTCGCGAGGCTCATCCGCAACCCCTGCCCGGCCTCCCGTACTTCAAATCCCAATCCAGAAACGTAAAACTTTCGGGCCGTCTCGAGATCGGGAACCGGCAGCGAGAAACCAAGCATCTCATCGGAAATCCTGCGCCCGCCCAAATGCAGTCCCCTGTCGAGCGTATGGCGTGAGCCCGGCATGTACTGCGTGAATTCGGTAACGCGGTCTTCGGGATCTTTCAAGGACGAGATCAGGTTCCCCGCACCGGCCTTTCTTACCTCTGCCGGCTTCAGTCCATGCGCAGTCAGCGCGGTGTAAAGCGCGTTGATATCGTCTGACTCGTAACAGACATGCATCCATCCCAACGGCTGCGCAGGTTCGGTCTGCGGATAAATCTCAATGAACTGCCGGTCGTTGACCTTGACGAAGACCTCGGTCGTCTTGCCTGCCGCGTTGGTAAAGCCGAAGGACTCTTCGTAGCCCAGCTTCGCGAGGAATGCAACCTCCTTGTCGAGATCGCTCGCGCGATAAGCAATGTGCGCGATGCCAGTAATCTGACCGGTTGGCACGGTCTGTGCAAACGAACAGCAATTGAGAGCCATCAGTGCAACGATTCCAATCCAACGCATCTTCATTGAGCAATCCAAACCTTCCTCGTCCGCCCCGCGCATCGGCATGGCGGGCATATCTTCAGGCATAGTCCTCGCGATACGGCGTGAAGATGTCCAGCACTTCGGAGTCCTCAAGCGCCGAGGCCTGGTGGTCGAGGTTGCCATCCACCACAACGCTGTCGCCTGCGCGCAGGTTCCACTTCTTTCCCTCCGCTTCGAAAACGATGTGCCCACTCACGATGTAAACCATCTGGTGGTGCGGATGTTTGTGCCGGGCGCCAACCCACCCCTTTTTAAAGTTGTGGCGGACCATCATCAATTGCGGATTGTAAGCCAGCACCTGCCGAAGCATTCCCGGCTCGGGTGTTGAAACCGCCGTGCCATCCGTTGCTGTGTAGACTACTCCACTCTTGTTCATTGGTTCTCCTGTTTTCAGCGGCTGACGCATCCCGCCGCCACGTTCTGCATATCCAAGAAAAGTCCAGGTTGATCAGCGATTAAGCCAGCCTCCATCGACCACCAGCACATGGCCGTGGACATAATCGCTGGCAGCCGAAGCAAGGTACACGGCCGCGCCGGCCAGGTCTTCCGGATCTCCCCAACGTCCCGCCGGAATCCGCTCCAGAATCTGCCGCGCCCGCTCCGGGTTGTTCTGCAGCGCCTCCGTATTGTCCGTGGCAAAGTAGCCGGGCGCGATGGCGTTCACATTCACGCCCTTCGATGCCCATTCGTTCGCGAATGCCTTGGTAAGCTGCCCCACTCCCCCCTTGGCAGCCGCATACGATGGCACCATGATGCCGCCTTGAAAAGTGAGCAAAGAAGCAATGTTGATGATCTTGCCGTGGCCTTTGGCCAGCATGTGCCGGCCCGCATGTTGGGTGAGTCGGAAGACGCTCGAAAGGTTGACATCGATGAGCGCCTTCCAGTCTTCCTCCGAGTGGTCGACGGCGGGGGACCGGCGAATAATGCCGGCGTTGTTCACGAGAATATCGATGGTGCCGAAGTGCTCTATGGTCTCCTCTACCAGGCGCGCGCACACGGCGGCATCGCCCACATCGCCGGCCAGAGCAATGCATTCCGCGCCGGTTTTTGCGACCAGTTTCTGGGTGGCTTTGGGTGCGTGCGCGGAACCGTGGACGGCGACCTTCGCTCCTGCTTCGGCCAGCGCAATGGCAATGCCCGCCCCCAGACCGCGCGACGATCCGGTGACGAGCGCAGTCTTGCCCTTCAGGTTGAATCTTTCAAGTATCAGAGAAGCTCTTCCTTTCCGGCCGCTCGCGGTTCGCGCTCACCGCCGCTTCATCATCGATGATAAAAGACCAGGGTATGTGGCGAAGATGAAGACATGATTATCTAAGCTTTGCCTGCTCAAGCGCCGGCGTCAGCGAGCCAAACCGCGATCGAGCGCCATAATCGCCGCACGCATAAAGCCCAGCGTGTGCGCCATTCCTGCATGCCACGGAGCTGAACACGTCATCTGCGGACTGTGGTCGGGAATCATCACGCCCTCGAATTTGTTTTTGTAGAGAATGGCCAGGATGCGCAGCATATCCACATCGCCGTCGTCGATGAATGTCTCGCGATACCTGGGTACCTTGCCGCTGATGTTGCGAAAATGCACGTAAGCCAACCGCTTCTGCGCGCTGTACTGCTCCACAGTGTCGTAGAGATTGCCTTCGGTCATCTCGGCCAGCGTGCCCAGGCAGAACTCGAGCATGTTGCTCGGGCTCGAGGAGATGTCGATCACGCGCTGATACATCGCCTGCTGATAGACCAGCCGCGGCTGACGGCGCATGGTCTGCGTGGGTGGATCGTCCGGATGCAAGGCCAGTCGAACGCCGGCCGTCTCCGCCACCGGCAATATTTCTTCAAGAAATCGTTCCAGCCGGCTCCATAGCTCCTCGTGTGAGATTGTCGGCAGAAATCCGGCAGGCGCGTTCTGGTCGTAAATCATGTTCCAGACCGTGCCGTTGGGGATCGGCGTGTCGACAGGCCCATCCATGCCGACGGACTCCGCGCCGCCGCGGGCAAAAGGCCCGCTCACGCGCCCGCCGACGCCCGCAATCGAGAAGTTATAGCCAAGTGTGCCGATGCCGGCCTCGCCCATAGCTCTCAATATTGTCTGCACGTTGCGGATGTGGAGCGCGCGCTTCGGCCCGTCGAGCAGGATGTCGTGCCAGTGGGCCGGGTCGAGATTCTCGATGGCTTCGAGCTTCAGCCCCGCGCCCTCTACTTGCTTCCTCAAAGCGATCAGTTCATCGGCAGTCCACAGCTTGTTTGGATCGCCCGCCACGCCCCAGGGCTTGTCCTTGCCGCCGATGGGCTGGTTCTGGTTTGGATTAGCCTCGCCCTGCCTGAAGTAATCGACCAGGTGAACAATGACGTGCGTGCATCCGGCCTGGACAGCGAACGCATAGTACTCGTCGTTGAGCATGTGCCGGTACAAACCCAAACCAAGTTTCATGTTCGCTCCTTAGTCAGTCTAATCGGATGGTAAGGTGCGGAAATGTGCGGCAGCCGCAACTGTCGAATTCGAATCAATCTCTTTATTCCGCGTCCTGTTCAACCGCGCGCTCCGTAAAGCATAATCCTAGTGACCAAAAAGCAACCGAAAAATGGAGGCCGATGTGGGCAGGAGAATTCTAACTCGACGTGAATTCGTGCGGACGGGAGCGAGTGTTGCGGCAATCGCAGCGACTCCAAAAGCGATCTTCGGAGACACAAAAGACGCGCCTGCAATTCATACGTGGGAGAAGTACGAGCTTACGTTCGTTTCGACGCAGAAGTTCCCGAACCCATACTCCGATGCAACCGTCTGGGTTGATCTCACAGGCCCAGGTTTCAGCAAGCGCGTCTATGGCTTCTGGGACGGAGCCAACAACTTCAAAGTCCGTGTGACCGCGGTCGCGCCTGGCCTCTGGCAATGGCGAAGCGGCTCCGAACCGCACGACGCGGGCCTTGCCGGCAAAGCCGGCTCATTCACTGCCACACATTGGACTGAGGCGGAGAAGCAGGAAAACCCGCTGCGTCGCGGATTTCTGCAATCCACGCCAAATCACCATGCCCTTCAAACCGCAGACGGCATGCCGTTTCTTGCGATCGGAGATACCTGGTGGGCTGCCGGAACAAACCGCTTCAAATGGAACGACGACACTCAGGAGCGCCCCATCGGGCCCAGCGCCGGATTCAAGGACTACGTTCGCTACCGCAAAGCGCAGGGATTCAACTGGATCAACATGATCGCCGCATTTCCCAATTGGGAGACGGACGGGCTCCCCTGGCACATCGTAATCGGAGACGCGGAGAAAACGACTGTGCGTTCGGCGTGGCTCGAGTTCGGCACCGGCAGCGCCAAGAACATGGACAACGAAGGCGGACGGCCGTTTTTCTTTCCCGGCAGAGTGCCCGGCTATGAGAACGTCTTTCCAGACGTCGACCGCATCAATCCGGAGTACTTCAAGTACATCGACAGAAAAATCGACTATCTGAATTCACAGGGCTTTGTGGCCTTCATTGAAGTTTCCCGCCGCGATGCCAGCGAGCTTTGGAAAAAGTACTACGCCTGGCCCGAATCGTATGCTCGCTTTATCCAATACGTCTGGTCGCGATATCAGGCGAACAATACCGTTCTCAGCCCCATCCACCTCGACGTCATCCAGGAGAGCATCACAGTTCCTGACTTCATCAAAGCGATTGATCTCGTCAAACAGAAGTACGGATTTCCTCCATTTGGAACGCTCTTGTCGGCGAATGCGAATCCCTCCACGCTGGCGAACTGGGGCGAAGATTCCTGGGTGACTCTGCACCAGGTGGGCAACAAGCGCGAACACGAATACTACTGGTACATGACCGAAATCTTTCGCAACCCGCATCCACACCCTGCCCTGAACGGAGAGCCTTACTATGCGGGATACGACGATCCACGTGACGTCAACTATAAGTTCGGTGCCCCCGGCGGCTCTGCGAAAGACGACCAGTTTGTCCGCTCCGCCATGTACGGCAACTTCCTATCCGGCGGCCTCGCAGGCCATGTCTACGGCGCGGAAGGCATCTGGGGCGCCGACATCGAACCGGCCGCGCCCCACAAAATGTGGGATTCCTTTCAGTGGAAATCCGCCGCGCAAATGCAGCATCTGCGCACATTTGCGTTTTCAATTGGTAGCCGCTATCAGGATCTTGAGCCGGACCACGACGTGGTTGTTCCCAGTGAAACCGAGATCGTGAAGGGATACGAAGGTTGGGCCTATGCCGCCCGCACACCGGACAAAAACATCTTCCTGGTCTACTTTGAAGAGGGCTGTCCAAGGAGCCTGGTGCGCGGCGCGTTACCGACGAGCCTCTATCGTGCCCGCTGGTTCGATCCCCGCCTGGGCTCTTGGTCCGACGTCGGCGACGGAGTCGCTCGAACCAACAACATCGGCGAAATTCAGTTGCCCGACTTCCCTTCAGCGACAGACTGGGGTCTCAGCTTCGTGTATCAGGGCCCTGCTCCCAGGCCCAGCCACTTCTGATGCGCGATGGCAACCAAAGCGCCGCGGATCGACCTCTGTGACCTGCGCCCTATTGACGTAACGCGTGAACGATTTATGATAAGCCGTTTTCCGGTGAATACACATGAAGATCGGTCTTCCGGTCGATGGAGGTGGATCCATGGCGCCAATTACGTCTCGGCGCGACTTTTTGTCTGCCGGGTTGATGGTTCCGGTGGCAACTGCAGGCTCAAAATTGGGTATCTTTAGCCCAACCGGGGAGGCTGACGCAAATACCGCCGGCACAAAGACTTCCGGGCAGCAGGTAAAACTCGATTACAAAGTGCTCGGCGACACTGGGCTGAAGGTAACCACCGTCGGCTTCGGCTGCATGATCACCTCGGATGGCAGCGTCATCGAGCGCGCCGCCGATGCCGGAATCAACTATTTCGATACCGCGCGCAGCTATTCCCACGGAAACAACGAGCGCATGGTCGGAGCGGCTCTGGGTGCAAAGCGAAAGCAGATCGTGCTCTCCACCAAGACCCACGCCCCCGACAAGGCGGGCATGCAGCAGCATCTTGACCAGAGCCTGCGCGAGCTCGAATACAGACTACATCGATATCTGGTACCTCCACGGCCGCAGCAGCGGCTCCGAAATCGCGGACGACATGATCGACGTCCAGCAAACGGCCAAAAAGGCCGGCAAGATCCGGTTTACCGGCGTCAGCACGCACAGCGGCCAGAAGGATCTCCTTCCCTGGATGATCGAGAAGAAAGTCTTCGACGTCGTCTTGGCGGCCTACAACTTCACAATGGACTCAGCAATGGATCAGGCCGTCGCCGCCGCCGCCAGGGCGGGCATGGGTGTCGTGGCCATGAAGGTCATGGCGGGCGGAATTCGCAGCGTGAGGCCCGGCAATCCCATGTACGAAAAGCTTACCCAGCCCGGCGCCTTGCTGGCCGCCTTGAAGTGGGTCGTGAACAAGCCCTGCGTCGCTACCACAATTCCCAGCATGACCGACAACGACCAGTTGGATGAAAACCTGAAGGCCATGGGCAATCCCTTCACGCCCGGGGATCAAAAACTGCTGGCCGCGCATCTTGAGATGATCCGGCCCGTTTACTGCCGCCTCTGCGGGCACTGCGACGGCGCCTGCCAAAAGGGCCTTCCGGTAGCCGACGTATTGCGTTGTCTCACTTATGCGGATGGATATGGCCAGTTCGCACTTGGCCGGGAGCGGTTCCTCGAACTCGCGGCGGGGCACACTGCCGTCCGCTGCGGCGACTGCGACGGGTGCACCGTCCAATGTCCCCACGGCGTCCATGTATCCGAACGGTTGGCCCGCGCCCAGGAGTTGTTTGCATGAGGGCTGCCGGATTGCTGCTGGCCGTCCTGTTAACTGCAGCGACGGCTGGCGCGCAGGATTTTCTGAACTGCCACTTCGTACCCGGTTGGGAGCCCACTGGCGCAAAACGCCAGTATGCCGCCGACAATCTCTTCGAGTATAAGGACGGCGGGGCGGAAGGCTATCTGAGCTTCGGCTTCCTGCGCATGCAGGGAATCACCTGCGCATCGGGCTCCAACACTCTGGATATTGACGTCTCGGAGATGGGCGACGCCGACTCGGCCTACGGCATCTTCGCGGCCAACCTCGACACCAGCCAGCCCGTGGCCAAAATCGGCATGGGCGGGCAGATCCAGAAGCAGAGCGCCAGCTTTGCCAAGGGCAAGTACTACGCGGAGCTGGTCGAGGTAGCCTCCAACCCGGATATGGACGACTCGGCGACGATGAAAGCCTTTATCACTGGTATGCTGGACCACCTCGAGGGTCGCGAGACTGCCCCTGAGGCGCTCGATTGGTTCGGGAAACAGGACCTCGTTTCCACCCAATTGGTCCCGGAAAGTGTGCTGGGATTGCGAGAGCTCAAGCGGGGTTATGTGGCCAAATACAAGCAGGGACAGGCATTCATTGTCCAGGAAGACTCGCCCGAGGCCGCCACAGCGGTGCTCAAGACTCTGCGCGAGCGGTTTGAAGGAGCCACTCCCGTCAAAGTGGGCGACGAAGCATTTCAGGCGACCGCGAAGTATCTTGACGGCGTCTGCATCTTTCGCAAGGGAAAGACGATTGCCGGCTATGCAAACCTTCCCAAACCCGAGGATGCCGCGGCACAGGCCGCCAAACTCGCCGCCAGGGTTCCGTAAGTGGCCGCACCAATATACAAATTCCGGTGCGGTGTGATGCCTCAACTGCGCCGGATTCGTTCGCGACGCTCTGTTTTTCGGGAACGTCGGCCTTTCGGGTCATGCACAACCGGCCCCTTGGGCTTTACCATTCGAAAGAAACATCGCTGAGAGAGGATTCCAGTTCATGAAATCGACAGTATCCCCCACCCTGCTTGTCATGGCCGCCGGAATGGGCAGCCGTTACGGCGGCTTGAAACAAATTGAGGCGGTTGGCCCAGGCGGCGAAACCATCATCGATTATTCGATCTTTGACGCCATGCGCGCCGGATTCGGCAAGCTGGTTTTTATCATTCGCAATGATATTGAGCAGCAGTTCAAGGAAGTTGTAGGCTCGCGTTTCGAAAAGCGCATCGCGGTCGAATACGTCTTTCAGGAACTCGAGAAGATTCCAGCCGGGTTTCAAGTGCCGCCGGGACGCACAAAACCGTGGGGCACCACGCAAGCCATCATCACCGCGGCCGATGCCATCCATGAGCCTTTTGCGGTTATCAACGCCGACGACTTCTACGGCGCGGAGAGTTACCGCGTCCTCTCGCAACATCTGCAGTCGGGCACCCCGGACTATGCAATGGTGGGATTCGTTCTGCGCAATACGCTCTCGGATTTTGGAACCGTTGCGCGTGGCGTATGCCAGGTAAGCGACGACGGCTACTTGAAGAGAATTGCCGAGCTGACCAGCATCGCACGCGATGGCGAGCAGGCCAAAAACACCGATGGCGACGGCAAAGTCACCAGCCTCTCAGGCAACGAACCCGTATCCATGAACTACTGGGGGTTTACGCCGCAGGTCTTCCCCCAGCTTCGCGAGCACTTCCAAAACTTCCTGCAGGCGAATGGCGGCGACCTCAAGAAGGAGTGCTTCGTTCCCAACACTGTGAACGATATCCTCGTCGCGGGACAGGGGAAGGTCAAGGTCCTGCGCAGCAACGATCCATGGTTTGGCGTAACTTATCGCGAAGACCATGTCCACGTAGTTGAAAGCATCCGGCGCCTCATTCAAGCCGGAAAGTACCCTGAAAGACTCTGGTCATGAGCAAAGAAATCAACGTCGCCGCAGCGGCGCGAGAGTTTGAACCCGGCGGCGAGTTTATCGAAGCTAAATTATACGGAAGCGGTCACATTAACGATACGTTCCGCGTCGTCTTCAACCACAGCGGCGCGCCGCAGCATATCATTCTGCAGCGGATCAATCACAACATCTTCAAGAAGCCGCCCGCCCTGATGGAGAACATTCAGCGGGTCACGGCGCACCTTGCCGCGCAGGTGGCGGATGAGCCTGACAGCAGCCGGCGTGTACTCAGTCTCATTCCCGCACGCGACGGCCGCGCCTGGCATATGGATGATGATGGCAATTACTGGCGCGCTTACCACTTTATTCAGAATGCTCGCACCTACGATGCCGTCGAAACCACTGACCAGGCATATCAGGCGGCCCGGGCGTTTGGACGATTTCAGCAGTTGCTGGCCAGTCTGCCCGCACCGCGGTTGAACGATACCATCCCGGACTTTCACCATGCGCCAAAACGATTCGAGGCGTTCGAGCAGGCGATTGCTGCCGACGTGGCGGGCCGCGTAATCCTCGCAAAGCCCGAAATTGAATTCGCCCTTGCCCGTCAATCCATCAACAGTGTTCTGCTCGATGCGAATCTGCCGGAGCGCGTGACTCACAACGACACCAAGTTCAACAACGTGATGCTCGACGACAATACTGGCGAAGCCATCTGCGTCATTGACCTCGATACCGTGATGCCGGGCCTGGCGCCCTACGACTTCGGAGACATGGTGCGCACCACAACCAGCCCCGCAATGGAGGATGAGCGGGATCTTTCCAAGGTGACGATGCAATTCCCCATGTTCGAAGCGTTGGTGCGCGGCTATCTCAGTTCGGCCGGCGAATTCCTCACCAGGGAAGAAAAGGACCTCCTCGCCTTTTCGGGACGGCTGATTACATTCGAGCTCGGCGTTCGCTTCCTGACGGACTACCTGGCCGGTGACACCTATTTCAAAGTCCATCGTGACGGGCATAATCTCGACCGCTGCCGCACGCAATTCAAACTCATCGAATCCATCGAGCAGCAGGAAGACAAAATGAACCGCCTGGTAGCATCGCTCGCCTGCTGACCTCTGTTTCAGCACCAGACGCCCGACGTCGCTTCCCTCGGGAATGCAGTGAAGCATGGCAACCGGTTTGCCCGAAGACGCGCGCCACGCGGCGAAGCGGTGGCCTATCGGTCTTTGAGGACATACCCCACGCCCCGCATGGTTCGGATCAGCGGGTGTTGTCCAGCGCCGTCAACCTTGCCGCGCAGTCTGTAGATGTGTACGTCAACCACATTGGTGTCCGGTTCGATGCGCATGCCCCAGACTTCTTCCAGAATCATCGATCGAGTGACAACCCGGCCGGCATTTCTGCACAGATATTCAAGGAGAACGAATTCCTGCTGGGTCAATTGCAACACCTGCCCGCCACGCGATGCCTCTCGCCGCAAAAGATCCAACTCAAGATCCTGCACCTGAAGCCGGGTTGCTTCGCTGGCCGGCGGGCTGTTGCGCTTGAGCAGATTACGAAGGCGTGCCAGCAATTCGGCCAGCGCGAACGGCTTGGTCAGGTAATCGTCCCCACCCTGTTCGAGCCCGCGCACGCGGTCGTCGACTGAGCGGCGCGCGGAGAGAATCAGGACGGGGGCTCCCACGCCCAGTTGCCGCAATCGAAGGATCAGGCTGATTCCATCCTGATCGGGAAGTCCAAGATCGACGACGAGGATATCGAATGGGCCCTCGACGGCAAGCCGTTCGGCAGATTTGCCATCCGGCGCGGCTTCCACCTTGTATCCCGCTTCTTCAAGGGAGCGTTTCAGAAAGCTCTGAATTTCGATTTCGTCTTCAACGAGCAGAAGGCGCATGAGGAGATTTTAGTCCATTTGCATCGCGTTTTTCGGACGGTATGGACCAGAACGACGATGAATCTTCATCGGAGTTTGGAGGTAAGTCATACATTTATTATGCGGCAACAGGTGTTAATTCCAGGCAAAGGAAATGGCATGATTCGTCGGCATTCGGTCGGGGAACCTATGTACAAATGCAGGTTCTTCGACTCCGCTGAAGAATGCCGCGCTCAGCAAGACCTCGCCTCGCGATACGCAATTTATCAGATTCGCGCGACGGCGTTGCTGCTCACGTCGAGCATGCAAATAGCCGCTTGACATACTCTCTTGAAAGCCGTTTAAAAAGAATGGTTTGCCTTCACAGCCGGAGTTGATTGTGTTGCAAATCACATCTGCCGGGCCAAGCGTGGGTCATTCTGGAGTGAGAATGCAGTTGGCGGGAGCCAACAGAGTCGCCGCCCGGGGTGGAGCGCCTGTCAGTCGCCGAACCCTGTATGCCCGATGGTTAAAAGAGAACACAAGAGGCCGGGGTCCGCCGAGGTGTCATGAGTTTTCTGCTGAAGATTGCCGCGCGCCTGGGACGTACGCTGCTTCTGATGCTTTTCGCCGCTGCGGGAACTGTTTTGTTGGTTCGATTCGCTCCGGGCTTTTTCTCCGACTATCGGGAGATGGATGAGAGATATGGGCAGGCGGCGCTTACGGAGATGAAAGCGGAGACGGACCAGCAGCGTTCCATTCGCCAGATTGCAGTCAATGAGGTCAAAGGCTGGCTGCATGGCGATTTCGGCGAGTCTCGACAATATCAAGTTCCTGTCGCGGATCTGGTAGGTGCGCGGATTCGTGTCTCGAGTTGGCTTCTCGTGCAGGGACTGGGCTTCGGCTGGCTGCTTGCGATTTGCACTTCGGTGCCGGTGAGCCTGGCGCGGAAGGGCAAGCTGCTCCTCGGTCTCCCGTTTACGATTCTTCTCTCAGTGCCAACGGCGGCGATGGCGACCGCCTGCATTCTTGCAGAAGCGGGCGGCCCTGTGCTGGTGCTTTCCCTCCTGGTAGCCGCAAGAGAGTTCAAGTTCCTTCGCTCCATGCTGCAATCCGCGTGGAACTCGCCGCATCTGCTGCACGGCAGGGCACAGGGGCTGACTTTGCGGGCCTTGATTTCGATGCACATTTTGCCGAACGTAACTTCGCAACTGTGGGCGCTTGCAACATTGTCGATTGTCACCGCTCTCGGCGCATTCGTCCCGATTGAGGTGATCTTCAACGTGCCGGGAGTGGGCCAACTTGCCTGGTCCGCGGTAATGAACCGCGATCTTCCGGTATTAGTCGCGATCAGCTTGCTGATGGCGTCGGTGATTGGATTTGCCGGGATGCTCTCAAGCCGCGACCTCAAACTGGAGGCGCTGTGAAAAAGCGCCTGGCTGTCGCTTCACTTCTCCTGTTGATTCTTGCGGCCGCGACAACACTGGTGCTATCAAAATACGATTATGCCTTTCAAGACCGGGATGCGATCATGGCCCCTGCAACGGCTACCCATCCGGCTGGAACGGACGAGTTGGGCCGTGACCGGTTGGTTCGCGTTGCGGCGGCGCTTCTGATTGGGTTGGCCGGGGCCACGGCGGCGGCAGCGGTCACGACCGCGATTGCAGCGATCTTCGGCCTGGCAGCGGCTTTCAGCCCGGCTTTGGTGTCGGGCATCCTGCTTTTTTTGAGCGACGTGTTTCTGTCGCTTCCTTGGCTTTTTCTCCTGATGATGGCACGCTCGTTATTGCCGCTGACTGCTTCGCCTCTTGAGACAGCCGTGGTGACATTTCTCGTTCTCGCGGCACTTGGATGGCCGGCTTGCTCGCGGGCGATCTTTCGCGGCGCAACCCACCTTCGGACTGCTGATTGGATGGTTCACGGTTACGCATGCGGACTTAAGCGCCGCCAACTCATCCGCACCCACCTTGTGCCTCATCTCTCCTCGCTCTTCGTTCCGCAATTCCTTGTGTGCATTCCGGCCTTCATGGTCGCAGAGGCGAACCTCGGCGCTCTCGGGCTTGGAGTTGGCGAACCGGTGCCCTCCTGGGGTTCGATGCTGCTGGAACTTGGTAACACAGCGACCCTTGCGCGTTCCCATTGGGTATTCCTACCGATCGTGCTGCTCGTCGCTGTACTGATGATTCTCGAATTTTTCACACTTGAGGGTGAAACCAATGCCTAGCAAACTGCGCTCGCCCATCGCTTCATTTTGTCTCATTTTGCTTGTGGGTGGCGCCGCTTTTTGCCAGTCCGCTCCCAGGCGTCAGGGAGAATTGGCATGGGCGATTCACTACGATCCGAAATCCTTCGACCCGGCGAAAGTCGATGAGCAAGCGTCGGAACTCGTGCGCTATTTAACGGGTGGTGTTCTGATCAGAATCAATCGGCAGACACAGGAACTTGAACCGCAGCTTGCCAGGACTTTCCAGGTCTCGCGTGACGGCACGATGATCGTGTTCAAGCTGCGCGACCATTTGCAATTCTCCGACGGCTCTCCGCTTACTTCGGCGGATGTCGCATGGTCGCTGCGGCGTGTGCTTGAGCCCTCAACGCAGGCCATTGTCGCAGAGGAATTCATTACACCGAAGGATGTCATCGTCGATACTCCGGACAAGACCACACTCAGGGTCCATCTGCCGAAACAGATCATTGGAGTTGAAAAAATCTTCGACGAGATAGCGATTGAGCCAGCCAATCGTCCCAGCGAAGGCCGCGTTACATCAGGACCCTTTGTCGTGACCGAGTACGAGCGCGGTCAATATATTCGCTTCGGCCGTAATCCCAATTACTGGCGTCGCGACCAATCAGGGAGGCAATTGCCTTACGCATCCGGACTTAGGCTTGATATCCTGAACAACCGCGAACAGGAGATTGCCTTGTTCCTTCGCGGCGAGTATGACTTTATCGATGGGATTTCCTCCGACCACTTCGGCATTGTGTCTCAAAAATCACCCCAGTCCGTTCGCGACCTCGGCGCCTCCTTGAATTCGGAGCAAATTTGGTTTAACCAGTCCTCCATCGCCAAGCTGCCGGATTTTGAGATAGCGTGGTTCCGGAACCGCAGCTTCCGGGTCGCGGTGTCTGAAGCTATCCATCGTGCCGATCTGGCACGTATTGCGTATGACGGCCACGCAACACCCGCATTCGGATTCATCTCTCCCGCGAACACCCTCTGGCGTGACAACGATCTGAAATACCCGCACGAAGACGCCGGGGCGGCTGATCGAGATCTCGCGGCATCCGGGTTTCAGCAGCGCGGCAATCAACTCTACGATTCAGCGAATCATCCGGTAAAGTTTTCCATTCTCACACCCGCGGGTAATCCCGCGCGACACAAGATGGCCGTGCTGATCCAGCAGGATCTGGCTGCAATAGGAATGCAGGTCACCGTTGTGACCCTCGACTTCCCCGCGTTGATCGAGCGGCTCATGAACAAACAGGACTATGAGGCATGTTTACTTGGATCCTCGAATGCCGAGGTTGATCCAAGCTCGATGATGAACATGTGGCTGAGTTCTTCGCCCAACCATCAATGGAATCCCTCCCAAAAGACGCCGGCGACGGAATGGGAAGCGGAGATTGACAAGCTGATGCTTCAGCAGGCGTCGAGTCCGTCCCAAAAGGCGCGAAAGCTCGCCGTCGATCGAGTGCAACAGATTGTGGCCGACCAGCAGCCCTTCATTTACCTGGTTCATCCGAATGTTCTTCAAGCCATCTCGCCGCAATTGCGCGGCGTGCAGCCTGCGATCTTATCGCCAGGTATTGCCTGGAACATCGAATCAATCCATCGCGAAAGTCAGCCGGACGGGTCGAGATGAGCGGTCCACACCTGCAGGTTCGACTGAACGCCACATACGGAAAGCAGGATGTGCTCAAAGACCTGCGATTTGATCTGTGTGCTGGAGAGGCTCTGGGGCTGGTGGGCACCAGCGGCGCGGGAAAGACTACGCTGGTGATGGCTCTGCTGGGCCTTTTGCCGTTTCGAGGAGGGACGGTGAGCGGGGAAGTTCTCCTCGATGGAATCAATCTGCTGACCATGCCTCCTGGCGAAGCACGGCGGGTGCGCGGAAAACTGATTTCGTTGATTCCGCAAAGTCCAATGACCGCGCTCAATCCGGCGGTTTCATTGCGTTCTCATTTTGAGGAGGCCTGGCGCGCGCACGAACCAACGGGAAGAAAAGCGCTCGAATCGCGCTTGATGCAACTGATGGATGAAGTGCAGTTGCCTGGCGCCACGGAGTCCTTCTTGCGTAGCAAGCCTGGACAAATCAGCGTCGGCCAGGCCCAGAGAGTCCTGATCGCGCTGGCGCTTCTTCATCGTCCCTCGATCCTGATCGCGGACGAGCCCACCAGCGCCCTGGACCCGGTAACACAGGTCGAAATCATCAAGCTGTTGCGTCAGTTGAACCGCCGGAATGGAACTGCCTTGCTCTATATTTCCCACGACCTGGTATCGGTTCTGCAGTTGTGCGAAAGGGTCCTGGTTCTCGACCTCGGCGCCATCGCCGAATCTGTCCTTGTTGCAGAGATCGAGCGGGCGCAGCATCCCGCCACACTTTCCCTGCTGGGTGCACTCCCAGTGCCGGTTCAAGTTCTGCTTTCCCATCGCGTAACCAAGGACGGAATCGAGTAACCGAGCCAGGTTACTTTCTGCAAATACTTAATTACCAAACACATAAGAGAGAATTCCCGTGGAATACGCGGCTCCAGCCGCCCTGGTCACGTTACCGGTGAGTGCACTAACGTAGGTCCCACACTCCACAAAAGATAATCCAAAAACGACCTAGGTAATTTTGCGGAAAGTGGACGCGCTTCCCATAATCGAAAAATACAGTGCAGCCGCATGACTGGGATTCCCCTTCCCGAAGTGGCTCACGAGGAGAAGAATGCCGAATTGCAAGATAACGAAATTGGTTAATTGGCAGCTAGTCTTCGTCACTATCCTTACCTTGGTTCTCGGATCCAGCTTGGCTTTCGCCGCCCCACATAATAAGTTGTCCAAGGACTTGGAGGGAAAGGACCCCGGCGATCAGACCCAGGTTAATGTGATTGTGCAGTTTAACCAGACCCCTACGAGCCATCATCATCAAATCGTGTTCAACCGCGGCGGCATGCAAAGACGGGATCTGGGCCAATTCAAAGGCGGCGCTTACTCGGTTCCGGCTTCGGCGCTGGCTGATTTAGCCGCAGATCCCGAAGTCGTTTATGTTTCGCCGGACCGGCCTCTTCGGCATTCCGGTTCCAGTACGATCACGCTCGATTATCACACCGATACAGTGAACGCGCCCGCGGCCTGGGCAATGGGAATGGACGGAACCGGGATCGGCATAGCAGTAATCGACAGTGGAATTGCGGACCTTCCCGATCTGCACAGTAGCAGGAAATCAGGGGCTACCAATGTCGTCTATAGCCAGGACTTCACGGGCCTGGGGAGCGCCGTCGACCAATACGGCCATGGCACTCACGTCGCGGGAATCATCTCGGGAACCGGGGCTAACTCCAAGAACAATACTCTCTATACATTCCTTGGAATTGCCGGGAACGCAAACATTATCAACCTGCGGGTTCTGGACCAGTATGGCATAGGTACCGATAGTGAGGTAATCGCGGCCATTCAGAAGGCGATCGCTTTGAAGGCCCAATATAACATCCGGGTGATTAACCTCTCATTGGGGAGGCCGGTATACGAAAGCTACACGCTTGACCCTCTCTGCCAGGCAGTGGAACAGGCATGGAAGTCAGGCATATTTGTCGCCGTGGCTGCAGGCAACTTTGGCCGCAATTACGCCGGAGGCATCAATGGATATGGGACCATCACGGCGCCGGGGAACGATCCCTATGTGATGACCGTGGGCGCCATGAACACCATGGGCACGATATCTCGAACAGACGATGTGATCGGCAGCTATAGTTCAAAGGGCCCTACCTATATCGATCGAATTGTGAAGCCGGACATTGTTGCTCCCGGCAACATGATCATCTCCCTTTACACTCCGAGTGAAACGCTACTCAAGGTAGCCTCGCCCAATGTGATTCCCAATTCTCTTTACGTGAAAGGCGGCAACAGTGCGCCTTCTACTACGTACCTGGCGCTGAGCGGGACAAGCATGGCGACGCCGATTGTGAGCGGAGCTGCAGCTCTTGCGATCCAGGCTTACCCCAGCATCACACCCGATCAGATCAAAGCATTGCTGATGCAGTCGGCCTTCAAGAATCTGATTCAAGCCAGCACCGTCACCGATGCGACAACGGGTATCAGCTACTACGAGCAGGCCGATATCTTCACGGTCGGCGCGGGATATCTGGACATCCAGGCTGCCAAGTCAACTACCCAATTGGCGCCTGCAACGCTAGGCAGCGCTCTTTCACCGATTGCGACGATGGATGCGAATGGGAACGTCCTCATAACGGCAAACGGATCTTCCGTCCTGGGGAGCAACTCCATCCTATGGGGCAACTCCATCTTGTGGGGGAATTCGATCCTCTGGGGAAACAGCACGACGGTCGCGGGCAGCAGCATTCTCTGGGGTAATTCTTTGGGAGTGCAGGGTAGCAGCATTCTTTGGGGTAATACCTTGGGAGTGCAGGGCAGCAGCATTCTTTGGGGTAATAGCACCGAAGAGATCAATGCCTCGAGCGTTCTCTGGGGCAACAGGAGATGAGCTGAAGGAAGAAGAATTTCTGCGGATTTTTGCTCGATGTTTACGCACATCGAGCAAATATCCGGTGGAGTCAACCGTAACTGCACGCATTCCAGGGCCCCGGCTTGGGAACACATACGATCCAGCCTGAACAAGTTTGCTGGAGATGTTCCAAAGCTACAGATAAAAGGTGAGGTCCATGCCAATTCGAGCAAAGTTATTCGTCGTTTTTACCGCAACCATCGGAACCGCGGGAATGGTTGGCGCGATTTTGCATTGGCATTCCGACGATGTGTTGAAGTTTGCATGTTACCTGATCATTGCTATTCTGGCCTCGACTTTGAAGGTCAAGCTTCCCGGCATGGACAGCACGATGTCTGTTCATTTCCTTTTCGTGCTTCTCGGCGTTGTGGAACTCTCCCTGGCAGAGACTCTCGTCATAGGATGTACCGCAGCATTGATCCAGAGCTTGTGGAAGACCAATAATCGCCCGGATCCCATGAAGGTGGTCTTCAACGTCGTCGGCCTGATGTCCAATGCCATTTGCTTTACGTACTTCGTCTATCACGCATCGGCTGGATTTCTTAAGGGCAGCACGCCGCTCCTGCTTCTGGTGACCAGCTGCGCATATTTCGTCGGAAATACGGTGCCTCTTGCCATCGTAATCGGCCTCGCAGAGGGCCTCCCGATGCGGAAGATCTGGACGGAAACCTATTTTTGGGGGTTACCGTACAATCTGGCTGGAGCGGCTTTGATCGGCGTCATCAGTTTTGCCAACAAGTTCATCGGATGGCAAAATTCGCTTCTGATTCTTCCCGTCATGTATCTGGTCTACCACTCTTATCACCTGTACCTGGATCGACTCGACGATCAGAAGAAACGCGTTGAAGTCGAGGAACTGCATGTGCTGACCGAAAAGCGCCATGTTGAAGAAGTTTGTGCGCTCCACTTGCGCACGATCGAGGGCCTGGCACTCGCCATCGACGCCAAAGACCACAACACACATGAGCATCTGCACCGTGTCCGCACCTATGCAATTGGACTTGCCAAGGAACTTGGTCTAACCGAAGAAGAATCCGAAGCCCTTCGGGCCGCTGCCCTGCTCCACGACATCGGCAAGTTGGCCGTGCCCGACCATATCATCAACAAGCCCGGCCGTCTCACTCCGGAAGAATTCGAGAAGATGAAGATTCATCCGATCGTTGGGGCTGACATCCTGGAGAGAGTCGCATTCCCCTATCCTGTAGCTCCCATCGTGAGAGCGCATCATGAGAAATGGAATGGATCGGGTTATCCTGATGGGCTCAAGGGCGAGGAAATACCGATCGGCGCGCGGATTCTGGCGGCGGTAGATTGTCTGGATGCGATGGCTTCGGATCGCCAGTACCGCGAAGGACTGCCTCTGGATGAGGCGATGAAAATGGTTGCCTGGGAATCCGGGATTGCATTTGATCCCAGGGTTGTTGAAGCTCTTCAGCGCCGCTACGTTGAACTCGAAGGAATGGCGATCCGTGATCTTTACGATTCAAAAAGAGAGTCGCACACCTTCAATTACAAGGTGGAGCGTGGCGCACGGCCTGCGGCGGGATTCCAGGCCGACATCGATCTTCGGCATAGCGGCAAGGCCAATTTCCTTTCGTCCATTGCATCCGCGCGGCAGGAGGCGCATACCCTCTTCGAGTTGAGTCAGGATCTGGGTAACTCGCTGAGTTTGGACGAGACCCTCTCCCTCGTTGCGATACGCCTTCACAAGCTCGTGCCGTACGATTCTATCGTCGCTTTTATTCGGAAAGGCGCCTTTCTGGAGCCAGGATTCGTAAGCGGAGACAATTTTCGCTTACTATCTTCACTCGTTATACCGATCGGGACTGGCCTCTGCGGTTGGGTAGCGGCAAATGGCAAAGCCATTATCAATGGAAATCCGGCTGTCGAAGCTGGATTCCCAGGCGACCAGAAAATGGCGACGCCTCTCCGTTCTGCCTTGGCGGTGCCCCTCGAAGGCGTCGACGGCTTGGTCGGAGTCTTGGCGCTTTATCGAACCGATGCAGACGCTTTCACCAGCGACCACTTGCGCGTGCTCCAGGTCATCACTTCCAAGGTTGGACATTTCATTGAGAATGCGCTGAAGTATCGGCAGGCGGAGGACGGCGCCACCAGTGACTTCCTGACTGGACTCCCCAATGCGCGGGCCCTGTCGATACATTTAGATCAAGAGCTGGCGCGCTGCAGGCGGGAAAACTCTACCCTTGCGGTTTTGGAATGCGACTTAAACAACTTTAAAGAAGTGAATGACCGCTACGGGCACTTGGCTGGCGACAAGGTATTGAGAATCTTCGCGAATTCGATGCGTGAGGTTTGCCGCGAATACGATTACACCGCGCGAATGGGCGGCGACGAGTTTCTGATAGTCGGCGCCAGAATGACGCCGGAATCGGTGAAGGAAAAGGCCGCTCTGCTGAACATTCTTGCGCAGCATGCGTGCCGCGAGATTTGCGGCGCCGACCTTCTCTCTATAAGCCTTGGGGCGGCATTTTACCCAAACGACGGGTTGGATGCTGAACAACTCCTCGGCGAAGCCGATCGAAGAATGTATAAGGCGAAGCAGAATCACTACAAAACGGTCCAGTACAGTGCGTCGAAGAGTGGCAATGCCGCAAGCCTCAATTTCGAAGAAGAGAATGTATATTTGGGTTCTGTGAATTAGTCCTCGGTGCGTGCTAATGAAAAGTCCCGGCGCCACTCCCGCAGAAATGCGCAACCGCCAACGACCTGCCGGCGGCCAGCGCAGCCATGTCAAGCGCCCAACAGGATCTCCCGTCGGCGCTACGTAAACTATCGGATTCGCGCAGTGGAGTAATCGCTCAAGTGAAATATGCGACCATCCGGCTGACATATTCTCTCGAACGCCGCGCAAAAAATCATTGACGCACTTCTGCATGAATGGAAGAGCGACGTGCTGCGCAGGGGCATACAGGGTTGGCGGGATTCGGTTCCCGCAGCGACGGCTAATTCGATGCCGACGGCGGCGCAAGTCGTTCCAGCTCTTGCCCCGCACGAGGAAGCCATGCCGGTCGGCGATCCCAGGCAGCGGCACAGTCGACACAGGAATTACTGAACAGGAACTGAGCACGAACAATGGAGGAGCCTGCCCTTGTTCGCAAGGCAAAAGGCTCATGAGCGCCTGCCGCGATTGGCTGATGAGCGATTGAATAATGACGTGAAGCGAGCCAACGTGCGTTTCACTGCGGCGTAACAGTACTGGCTGCCGGCTGATTCTCCGAGCGGGGATTCGGCAAGGTTCGAAGGTAGGAAAGCAACATCTCCATCTCCTCGCCGGTCAACTGAGGCGGCGGCATCCCCCCAGCCTTCATTTTGTCTGTCGGCTTCTCAAGAACCGATTTCAATTGCGAATCGGAAAGCTGGGCTACGAGCGGGGCCAGCGCAGGAGCCAGCCCACCTGCTCCCGCCCTCCCGTGGCAAGTGAAGCACCCGTGTCTCAAAAACAGTTTTTGACCAGCGGCTGCCGATTCAATTGGCTTGCCGTTTCCAGTTTCGATGGGAACTGGCTGGGCCGTCGGTGAAAGAGAATTGCCGGCCCCGGGACTCGAAGGAGCCGTCACGATCATGTCGGACTTTTGGTGGGTGGTCCGGCGCCTGTCCGCATCGAAGTGAATCTTCGACAGCAATACCGGGTGCTCCTCAGATGTATTCGCGGCGGCGGTCCCAAGGACTCCCAAATAGGCAATCAGGGCGGACATATCTCTGGGCGATGCATCAACCGCGGGCATTCGTCCTGCTCTCATCCGCGGATTTGGATTGCGCAGCAATGCCTCCAACTGCGCCTCGCCGAACTTCCCAGTAACTCCCACCAATTTGGGCGCGATTGTTGTCCCCTTTCCCATGGGACCGTGGCAGCCACTGCACCCTCGCTCGTTGAAGATCCTTCTGCCTGCCCCGACCAGTGGGCTAACAGGGCCGACGTGCAGCGCGGCAGGGACGACCTCGTCCTTTGGCTCAACATAAGGTTGAAACGGCGCTGCGCTGTAAGCTCTCTCCTGCTCCGCCTGGATAGCAAGCTGCTCTGCGACCGGGCCTTGCTTGTCGTCGAATTGGCTCTTCACTCCCAGGAAGACCATGCCCAGGACGACCAGCGCCACCGCCAAGGCTGGAATCGGCCGTCGCCAAGGCCGCCGCTCCAGCCTGCGATCCAGGAAAGGCATCAGGAAAAATGCCATCGCTAGCAGTCCTGGAATCACTACGATCCCCAGCACAACCTTCGAACCCTCCCAGAACTTGAGCCATTCAAATAAAGGCAGGTAGTACCACTCAGGCCGAGGAAGAAAATGCGTATCCGCGGGGTTCGCAATGGGCCCCAGAGTTACAGGGTGGAGATAGGCAAGACCGGATAGTACCGCCATAATCAGCAGCACAAATCCCATGTCAAAGAGAACCTGATGCGGATAAAAGGGCTCCGGAGCGAGCTTTGGTTGTACCGGGTCTTCCTTTACAGGGCCCGCGGGACCAGCCTTGCGAAACAGGAAGATATGCGCACCAATGAATAGGAAAATCATTGCCGGTATCAGAAAGACATGGGCGACATAGAAACGCGAAATAGTAAGCGTGCCGATAGTGTCACCACCGCGCATCAAGCGGGTAAGCAGGGTGCCTATCACGGGAACTTGACCCGCTACATTGGTTCCCACCGCCGTGGCGAAATACGCCTTCTGATCCCATGGAAGCAGATATCCGGTAAAGCCCATGCCCAGAACAAGAAATGAAAGCAGGGCGCCTGAGAGCCACAGCAATTCGCGGCGGCCCTTGAAAGAACCATAGAAGAACGTCTGTAGAAAATGGAGCCCCAGAACGATGATCATGGCGCTGGAGCCATAGGAATGCAAGCTGCGCAGAAAGGCGCCTCCGGCAACCTGCTTGGTGATATAGGCAACGCTGGTATGCGCGGTCTCAGCCGTGGGCGTGTAGTAAAGGGCCAGAGATACACCAGTGACAACTTGCATGAGAAAGATGAAGAGCAACCCCGATCCGAATACATACGCGAGCTTCGCGCCGCCCGGTATCGGCTCGTGGAGCACCTTGTGCATTAGCTCTTTCACGCCCGTGCGTTCATCGAACCAATCGAAGATGCGGCCGGCCAGGTCTCTGCCGGCCGGCACTGTGTTGTTTTTGTTGCCCACACTTGTACCTTGCCCTTCCTAGCCCAGTGACTCCTGATCCGGAACGTTGGATCGAAAATACTTGAATTGCACTTGCAGCTTGCCATCCTTCACTTGCGCCTTCAGAATGTCCAGTCCGCGCGGCGGCGGACCGGAGATATGTGTCCCGTCTGGCCTGAACTGCCCTCCATGACAAGGGCAAACAAACTTGCCCTGGCTAGCCTGCCAGGCCACGGAACAACCGAGATGAGGGCAGATCGCCGACATTATTTGGAGCTGTCCGTTTTGGGCGCGGCTCACATAAACCGACTGCTCGGAGACGACCTCGCGCCAGCCATCGCGTTGAACGAGGGAAACCGTCTTGCTTACCGGGCCCTCTGCTTTTTCAAACTCGCCGGCATCTCCCACATCCGACCATTCGCCCGTTGTCCCTTTTGCATAAACGGGGTAAAGCACAAAGCGAAGCAACGGAGTACCTACGATTGCTCCGATGAGCATTGAGCCGGCGCCAAGCGCAGCGCCAATGAAGGATCTCTTACCTGCATCTACAACTTCCCTGGCTGCGCATCCCGCGCAACCCTCGCTGAATTTGTTCCTGTTTTCATCGTGTGCCATGGACTATCCTCCTTTGGGGCGATCGCGATACTTTCCCGTAGCCTCGGAACCCGAGACATGCAATACGCACATCTATCTTTTAGGTCTAACTGAATCCGCGGAGTTTTCGGCTGTGTTGCTTCCTGCACTGACGCTCTTTTCGAGGGTGCGGATGTAGGCGATCACGGCCTTCACTTCCTCGTCGCTCAAGATATCGCTCCATGCAGGCATGTCCCCTTTTCCAGCCTTGATGAATTCAAGCAATTCGCCATCGGACTTCTTGAAAGCATCTGAACCGTGAAATGGCGGAACCGAGTATTTCTTGCCCGCTGCAGTGTTCGCGTCTCCCACTGCTCCGTGGCACGGGGTGCAGTTAGTCTTGTAGACGGCTGCCCCTCGCTGCTCAGCGCACGCGCCTGCGACTGCGATGGTGCAAAACAGTAGTGCTGAGATTCGGCGTACGATTTTCATTGCGCAATTTCCTCCTGGTTCGATGGATTGAGCGCCTCTGCTTTACTGCGCTAATTGATCCGCGGTTTCCTGCCGATTTCATAAATACCCGTTAGAACACCCAGTTGAGGGAGACGCCCGCTACGTGCACCTGGTAGTTGGGCACTGTCTCGTTGGTGGGAGTAAAGTTCAGCTTGCCGCCGTACTGCAGTGCCTGGTATCTCCAGTCAGAGGGCGTCAACCGCTGGAACCAGTAAAAGCCCTGAAGACTGGCCGACCTGGTGATGACGTAAGTGGCGCTCGGCTTGATGCTGAGCTCGTCGTTCCGGACTACCGGGTAATTCTGCGCCGGGATGAAGAAGATTGCCTGAGTACCGGCGGGCAGCGGCGGTGCCGGGGCTGCCAGCGCTAGCGGGTTGTTCACGTAGCTGCCGCCGACGACAGCGTTCTCAGTGCGCCCGCGCGTGTAGACCAATTCACCGGCCAGTTCGAGCTTATTGCCGGCCAGGTTTTTGCGGCGGAGTGTTAGACCAGCCGTGTCAATCTTGTCGCGGTCGTTGTGGGTCCAGTTCAGGCACGGATCGATTTTGGCGGCTGCGTTCCTGGCTGCGACGGTAGTGAAGCAGGGACCTCCAAGGACGGTATCTCCCGCCTGCCCTTGGAATGTGGCTGCGCTGTTTGAGCCGAACGCATCGCCGGCGCTGAAGATACGTTGGTTGTCGTAGGTGTAGAAGACGTCTGCGACCAGGTCTTCAGATGCGGTATAGCTCACGTCCATCGTTGCCGCCCACCAGGTGCGCCTCTTCATTCCCAGCTTCGAGTTGAGATAATCGTCATCGCTCCCCTCGCCACTTCCCTCTATCGCGACCTTATCCTTGGCGAGCCAAAGGAACTGAGCGCGCGCGTCATTCCGGTCGCGGTCTGCGACGTAGTATCTTCTGAAGCCGGGAATCTCGTTGAGGATGTTGCGGGTGCCGTAGAGCGCCTGCGCAACCGTGTTGTTGTTGGGTGTATAGAGCGCAGCATCACCGGTGAGAGGCGCACTGGGAAGACCAGCGACCGGACCGAAACCGGTAAGCCCAGTGCTCTTGAGATAGGAGTAGAGACTTTGTGATGCGCCGCCCGCCGGCACTTGGTTTGCCATCGGCGTTTCAGCGAGGAATGCGTCCTCGTTATAGTCTCCACGGCGCTCGGAGAAGGCGTACTCCACACGGGCCGTCAGGGCCCCTTTGGATTTGCGCCACTCGGTGCGGAACGTGTTTTCGTTCGTCTTCTTTGCGTCAGCGCAGGAGATCCACGAATAGGAGCAATGGCGATCCGCTCTGTCCCAGCCATAGCCAAGCATCAAGTGTTCTGACTTCGTGAAGGAGTACTCGGCTTCCCCATTGGCCTTGTAGGAGAGCTTGGTGAGCGAGCGGTTGTTGTAGATGTTGGTATTGCTTCCGAGTCCGGTGGGCAGCCCGTAGAGGCCGCTAAACGGCGAGGTACCGGTCTTTGCCGAGGCGTCATCTTGGAACAGGAAGATGCCGAGGGGCGTCTGGTTATCGCGTTCGTCGAACCGGGCGTCTGCCACCAAATCCCACTTGCCGTGTTTCAAGGTCAACTTGCCCGAGCCCAGGCTGGTGTACACAAGACCCTGCAGAGAGGGGCGCGGCAGCCCGAACTGCAACGCTCCATCTGGAACGAGCGACGGGCTAATAAACGCCTGGTTCTGCGTTCCGCGACCAACCGAACCCACAAGCACAAGCTTGGCGTCCCTCGGCAATTTATAGCTGACTGTTGCCGAGAACTGGTTGAACTGGCTGCTGGGTTCTTCCGCCAGAGCCGTCGTGAAAGTAGGCGATTGGGCAACGTCAGTCCAGATCATGTGTTCGGTATTGTTGTGGAAGAACGAGCCGTAGTAAGCGAACGAAAGGAACAGCTTGTTGAGCTTGACATTCACTGCCGCGGATGCCTGATCGGTATCCCAGTTCACTCTGTACGGCAGCAATGCAGAATCCTGCGTATTCCGATCGATCACCCCACCGATGGTCTTCAGGCCGTCCTTGTGCTCGCGGGTGTAGCTGACGGGAATATCGATCATCCCGGTCGGGGTGAAGAGGAATTGCGCCTCGCCCCGCTTGCGAGTGAGGGCGAGATCCGCATGCTGGAAAGCGGGCAGGTCGGCGGCACGAATGGCAGCCATCGTGTCCAACTGAGCCTGCGTTGGAGGTGTGAGCACGCCAGCGGTGCTGTAGACACTGCCGGCCGCAGTCACCGGATTGAGCGCGAAGTAGTTCAGAGCGGTGGCGCTCTTTTGCGGCAAAACCGGCACAATCCAATTGGATGGCAATGTCAAAGTGTCGGTCCCTACACCGAGGAAGGGGGTTTGAAACGAGTCGGAGGTGTTGGCCAGAAGTTCGTTATAGGCGAATCGAAAATGGAACTTGCCCTGCCTTCCAAAATCGAGGATCCCGTTCCGGGTTTCGAGCCCAAGACTCGAACCCTGGAAGCGCCACCGCCATGTGTCCGCGCTGTCGTAAGCCCCGCCGCCTTGGTAGTCGACGTTGCCAATGGCGAAGGCATGGAACTTATTCAGTCCGTTGTACTCGCCAAACTTGAACGACGGGGAGCTGACCCCGGCGGCGCCGATTTGACTCCTTCTATGCGGCGTGGTCTGTTCGGCGGCCGTGAGATCTTCCGGGATGTACATGCCCGGGGGAACCTGGGTTCCTGGATTACGTCCAGTGGTGTTTTGTGGAACGGTTTGCGCAGCCGCGAACGTGGATAGAACCACGAACAGGCAGGCCGCAATGGATGCGCCGCCGAGAATCCTCATCGAACCGGCGCTGAAGCCGCATGCATTTCTTGATTTCATGATTGCGTCTCTCCGATTCAATTCGTTACCGGTTGAACTTTGCCCCGCCCGGATGATTCGAGCCGTGAATTTGGGAATGGCATTGCAGGCAAGCGCGTCCGTTGGCCTGGTCAGTCGGGCTCTGGGCTCCCAGTGGAATGGTCCCATTGCCCGTTACAAAGGGTCCGCCGGGCAGGTTTGCAGCGCTGTAAAGACCCTTGGCGTGATCGCTCGTGTGACACTCCTGGCACAGCATAGGCGGGCGCGTCTTCAACAACGGCGTCACATTCGATCCGTGCGGTGAGTGGCAGTTGGTGCAGTCCTCAACCACCGGGGCATGCTCCCACAAAAATGGTCCGCGCTTTTCCGAGTGGCACGTGTAGCAGGTTTCAACGATCGTGTTCTTAACCATCAGCCGCGGTCCCGTGGATCCGTGGGGGTTGTGGCAGTCGGTGCAGGAGACCTTCCCTTCGAGGACTGGATGCCTTGAGAAGCGATGAAACTGCGCGCGCTCATTTTGGTGGCATTGGAAGCACACTTCCGGCTGGGTCAGCTTGTTCAGCACCTTCTGTTCGGGATTGTGCAACTCATGGCAATCCGTGCACGTCACGCCTTGCCTTTCGTGTGCACTTCCGAACCAGTACGTCCGCGCGTGGATGCTTGACTCATGGCAAGAGAGACACGCCGACGTTCGGGCCTCAGTGGAGGACAGACGCTTCGACTTCGCTCCGAAGACCACTTCAGGCGATCTGCCTGGATTTTTCTGGTGCTGCTCGCTCTCGCCGTGACAGGACTGGCAGCCCGGTGTGCGCGGGTCGCCTTTCACGCCGTGTTTGGTCTGGTAAATGGAAAGCACATGTCCGCTGGCCTCGTTGTGACAGAGGGTGCATTTCGCATCACCCTCAAGGGACCGATCGATCTCGGCCATCGCAGGCACAACCCCGACAAGACCCAAGGCAAGTGCAAATAATGCTAAACGCGAGATGTTCATGCTCTCTCCTGGATCCAGTGATTAAAAGCCGGGCGCAGGCCTTCAAGCGGATCGTGGCAATCGCTGCACTTGACCGCCCCTTTGTTGATTTTGTGGTGGAACCGTCTGGAGAAAGCAGGCCTCACGTCTTTGCGGCATATCGCACAGCGCTTGTCTCCGACAAAGTCAGCAAGATCGGTAGCCTGCGTCAGGCCTGCAATGACCTGCGGCGTATCGGGATTAGCCGTGGGAACTGCGGCGCCAAACATGACGCTTGAGTGGAACGTCATTAAGGCTCCATACGCGCGGAGACACAATCTTGAACGGCCCATCAGGAGGCTCCACCTTCTGAGATAGATGTCCGCAGGCACTGATAACAGGAGTCATCGTGCTGCGTTTGTAACTCTGTGTTTGTTTCATTGTTACTACTGGGCAGATATTGCCTTCAGTGCATCGCTACTTTTTTGCGTAAGATCAACCGTTGTGTAAAGCCTTGTAAAGGGCCTGTAAAATCGAGTTAGCGCGACTTCTGCAATCATTTGAGGTATGGAATACGCCGCAGTCGGAACCGTTCCTCGAAGAGGCTCCCGTGATGAATGAGATGGAGGGCCGCGGTTTCATGTCAGAGACGAATTGGACAGATCGCGGATCTCTTTCGAACAAGTGCGAACATCATCCGAGGTCGTTCGAAGAACACTCGAAGCGCGGAGCCAGCGCTCACCAGCTAAGCCGTTACGGGATTTGAGCCGGTGTTATCACCGTGAAAGATGGCCTTTTTAGGGATTTCTGATTGATCAAAAAGCAACCTTGCAAGACTTGCATTGGTTGTGCAGAATTCGGCAATCTTCATTATCAACGCATGGTTGCAGGCGATCTTGCGCTCACCTCAACTCGCATTTACCGTTGCAGCAATTTGCGCCTATTTGCACTGAAGCTTCAGTTCCATCGTTGCCGCAGCGTTACCGTGACTTAGCCCTTTGTTAATGCGGTTCCGGATGGCTGGCGCGGAGTTTTCAAGGCCTTGGGCACTCTTACGAGGCAACGACGCATTTGCCCCTCTGGATTAAATCGAGTCCGATCTTCTTAGATCGATCCCCGGGTCATCAGGGTGGCTCATTCGGAGGTGCTGCATAAAGTGGAGCGCCCCCCGCCTGGGCAACGGAATGCCATCGCTGGGGTCATGTTGAGTTCGCTGTCTGCCCGCGACTGAAGAGTGCCGATTTATGCCGCATGAAAGACTGTTGATTAACCGGTAATTTCGGGTGGCGACCACACAACGACAACCCTGAATCGCTGACCGCAGCCAGAATGGAAACGCGGTTCGGCCTGAAATCGTCAGTGCAAAACCCGCGAGACCAGCTACGATGATCCATGGAATGAGGGGACACGAGTTATGCTGCGTTTTGTTTTTGCGTGGTTTCTGGCCTTCTTGGTATTTACATCAGCCCGGGTGGAATGTGCACCGCAGCATGATCATGCATCGGGCCAGCCGGACCGGATGGGAACAGTCCACTTCGACACGTCATGCAGTCTTGCGGTGCGCGACGAGTTCGATCTGGCAGTGGCGACTTTACATTCCTTTGGCTACCGGAAGTCGGCGCAGTTGTTCGCCGACGTCTCGAGCAAAGATCCCAGTTGCAGCATGGCGGAGTGGGGCATTGCGATGAGCCACTACCGCCAATTGTGGGATCCGCCGACCAAGGACGATCTAAGGATCGGCCTGGAAGCCGCTCAAGAAGGTTTGTCGATGCGACCGAAGACTCAAAGGGAACGTGACTATCTAAGCGCGATTCAGGGCTTCTATCAGAATGCCGGCTCAGAAAGTCACAGCATCCGCGCCAAACGGTATGAGACTGCGATGGAGTCACTGCACAGCAGGTATCCGCTGGACAACGAAGCTGCGATCTTTTATGCCCTGTCTTTGATCGCGAATGCTCCGCCCAATGACAAGACTTATGCGAATCAGAAAAAGGCGACCCAAATTCTCCAACCGATGATCCTGCAGCAGCCGCAACATCCGGGTCTCGCGCACTACATCATCCATGCGGACGATAATCCGGTGCTGGCTCAACTGGCTTTGGATGCGGCGAGACGGTATTCCCAGATTGCCCCTGACTCGCCTCACGCCTTGCATATGCCATCTCACATTTTTACAAGGCTCGGTTTATGGGAGGACTCCATTGCCTCGAACCTCGCCTCGGCCGCCAGCGCGCGCAAACAAAAGCTTGCTGGCGACGAGTTACACGCTCTGGATTACCTGCTCTATGCGTATCTGCAAACCGGCCGCATAACCGAAGCCCGCAAACTGACTCAACAACTTCCCGTTGTCGAACCGAGCGATGCGGCCCGGTATGCCGGGAGTTATGCGACGGCTGCGATACCAGCCCGGTATTGGATCGAGCGTCAGCAGTGGGACGCTGCCGCAGCGCTTCCCTTGCCTCCACAAACCTCACCAGGGGACGCATATGCGTCGACTCAGGCGACTCTTTATTTCGCCCGCGCGCTTGGCGCATCAAGGCTCGGGGACAGTAAGGCGGCGCAGGCGGCAATGCAACCAATGCTTCAATTGCGCGACGCACTCGCGCAGAGCGGAGACAGCGATGCGGACCAGGTTAATATTCAATTGAAGATTGTGAGCGCGTGGATCAAGTGGGCAGATGGCGATCGCGATGCGGCCGTCGAAGAGATGAGAACAGCCGCAGCAATGGAAGATGCAACCGAAAAATCGCCCGTCAGTCCGGGCTCCATCGCTCCGGCGCCCGAGATGCTGGGCGAGATGTTACTTTTGGCAAAGCAGCCGAAGCTCGCATTGGCAGCCTATGAATCGGCCCTGAAATCTACCCCGGGACGCCTCAGAGCGGAATACGGCGCCGCTGTTTCCGCCCAAGAGGCAGGACTGCGGCCTGCCGCGGAACAGCATTACCGCAGGCTGCTTGCGAACTGCCGCCACGCCGATTCGGATCTTCCAGAGGTCGCGCGGGCGAATCACTTTTTCGCCAAAGACTAGCATGCACTTCGGTTCGGCCCTCTCGAAACTCCGCTCGCAAACGCGGAACGTCGCCCTACACCTGCTCGACACCTTCCGCTCTCCAACAGGCTAAAGACCTCGCTCGCGTTTTGGGGTGGCAAACCGAGAGCATGTCAGTTAACGCAAAATCGCCGAGTATCGAAATGAGCGGCCGGGGGGCAATTTCCGGGGTCCCGGTCGTGCCAACCGGGTAGTCTTGGCGGCAATTACCCTTTGACCAACAACTGCGACGAACTGTTGTCAAACTTGAAACTGACGAGTTGCCGACGATACTCCCGCGACCTGAATCGAGGCCCGGAAAGTGCGGCCATGGTGCCCGGGTTGAACGAATCGCGCCGGTAAAGGATTTGATTCGCAAAGTCGCCAGCTATCCAACTATCGAAGCTTCGCTTTTCTAATGTCGATGACGATCGTTTCGGCGAGCCGGTCCTGGGCACACATCCGATTCGGATCCCAGAAGACCTGCAAGGCCCCCAATCCTAACTCCAGGATCATGGCGCCATAGCCCAAACCCCGCTCAATCGATTGCCAAAGCCCCATCCGGTCGCTCGTGAGGGAGACAGTCCTGGTGCGTGCAACCCACTTGCCTGGCGTTTGGCCGTTTCCAAGAAAATTGGCTGATCCCCAATAGAGAACCATCACGATAAGGTTTCCGGGTTCGTGAAAATCCCAAACGGCGTGAATGTCTGTCTCATGAAGAAGAAAGCGGCGCCATGCAAATTCAAGAGGGGACCAGATGATGATTGCAATCAGCAGATCGATAAAGTATCCGAGTACCCTTTGCCAATAGGTAGCCAGGAGAAGCCCCTTAAGTAAATCTGCACGTGAACCCGCGTGAGGATGAAACCGGCGTATTCCTTCATTTGATTGCGAATCCATTCAGACAGTTTAGCCCTTCATTCGACGTGTAGCACCGTTTCTTCAGCTCTTTCGAAGTCGAAGTGGTCTAGAGCACAACTACTTCCGCTTCGCCCACGATAGGGCACTAACCCAGAGGACCGTCGGACGGAATCGAACACACGACTGCGAATGCGAACAGACCGGTGATTTCTAGGATCGGTGAACATTGGTTTCTAGTTCCGCTGTTGCCCTATCTGAGGGTGGATCAATGTTCCGATAGGATAACCGCCTATCCGTCGACTACTCGGTCTTTGGGCGACCGGGAGACCGACAGCGGCCCAAAGCATCCTGCGGCACGCCAACTCGAGGACGACCCTGCAACCCTAAGCTCACGGACGCAGCTAAGACCGCTCGGGCGCACAGGGGGATATGCTGACAGCGTTTTTCGCGCCTCCAATGAAGCCGCGTGCCGAGACGGTGCAATAAAGATCACGGGTGCATCGCGGGTGAGCGATTTCCGGATATTCGGCAGCTTGCGAGCTAAGATATTGATTATATTGCGGTAATTTGGTGGCGGAGGGCAGGATCGAACTGCCGACCTACGGGTTATGAATCCGTCGCTCTAACCATCTGAGCTACTCCGCCGGAGAGGCGCGCCTCGAAGTGTTCCGAGGGTGCCCGGAAGGGAGCAAAGCCGAACCGGCCTGCCATGGGGTGCGTGCCGAATTCGCCGCATAAACCCAACCTCGATGATACGGGGGGCTGGATGACAGGTCAAACTGCTCGGCCAGACCGACCTGTGATCCCGGATCGTTTGTGCGGCGATGAGGCGGAACGAATGAATGCTGCCCGCCCGCTCCTGTAAACTCGCCTGCATGAGTACGCTCCGTATTGCCGCGGTAATTCCGGCGCGGCTGAGTTCGACGCGGCTTGACCGCAAGGTGCTGCGGATGATTGCAGGGCGGCCCATGGTGGAGTGGGTGTGGCGCGCGGCGTCTGCCAGCGGCCTGATGGACCCGGTGGTGGTGGCGACCGATTCCGGGGAAGTGGCCTCTGTTTGCAAAGTGCGCGCCATCTCTGTGGTTATGACTTCGCCGGAGTGCCCCAGCGGGTCAGATCGTGTCAGGGAAGTGGCCCGGCAAATCGACGCCGATATCTACGTCAACATCCAGGGTGACGAGCCCACGCTGACAGCCGATTTCTTCCCGCCTCTGCTTGCCCTCTTTGACCGGCCGGAGGTGGAGGTTGCCACGCTGGCCTTTCGCTGTCCGCCGGAGGAGTTCACCAATCCGAACGCCGTGAAAGTCGTCACGGCGCTTGACGGCCGGGCTCTCTATTTCTCACGAGCGACGATTCCATTCGACCGCGATGCGACTGGGTTTTCCGGCTACCGCAAGCACCTGGGGATCTATGCCTACCGGAAGGACGCACTGGAGCGGTTTGCGGCGCTGCCGCCCTCGCCTTTGGAACGGCTGGAACGCCTGGAGCAACTGCGTCTGCTGGAAAACGGGATCGCCCTCTATGTGGCCGATGCGCCGCGCGACACTATCGGCGTGGATACGGAAGAAGATCTTGCGCGGGCCGAAGCGTCGCTGACGGGGAGCGCTTAGCCATACAAGAAGGACGCTCGAAGGGAAATCGGAATTGCGCGCAAGAATCGGATAGCGCGGCGAGCGCCCGATGGGCGACGATGGTTTCCATGAGCAGCAAGCTCCAATCCGTTCTGATCGCCGGTTCCGGCGCAACGGCGAATTCCAGGCCAATCGATTCTGAGGCCGCCTGGCGGCAGGTTCTCACCCGCGACCTCACAGCGCCATTCTTCTACGGCGTTACGACGACTGGCGTATTTTGCCGGCCGTGTTGCACCAGCCGGCGCCCTGTCAAGACCAACGTGCGGTTTTTCCGCTCGGCCGCGGAGGCACAGGCTGCCGGCTTTCGGGCGTGCAAACGGTGTTCTCCGGCTACCGCAAGGCCGGCTGCCCCTTTGGACAAGATTCGCGCGCATATCGAGGCAAATCTCGACCGTCCGGTGGGGCTCGAGGAGCTGGGACGCGTGGCTGGGTTGAGCCCATTCACCGTGCAGCGCATGTTCAAACGCGAGATGGGCGCGAGCCCGCTCGCCTATCAGCGCGCGCTCAGGGCCGGGTCGCTGCGCAAAGCGCTCAAAAAAGGAGACACCGTGACGAATGCTATTTACGAAGCAGGATTCGGCTCATCGAGCCGTGCCTACGAGGGTGCACAACTGGGGATGACGCCGGCGCGATTTGCCAAAGGGGGTGCGGGCGAACGCATCGGCTACACTACCGCGCGATCGCAGTTCGGCTGGATCGTGGTGGGGGCAACCGGGCGCGGCCTCTGCTGGCTTGCGCTCGCCGGCACCGCAGCCGAGGCGGAAGCCAGCCTGCGCGCCGAGTTTCCGCTGGCTGAGCTGCGCCGCGATCCATCGCTTTCGAAGCTCGTTGACGCTGCTCTGGCGGCCGTCAAAGGTTCACCGGATCCCCTCCAAAACCAGGCTGCGGCGGAGCGGTTCGATCTGCGCGGGACCGCGTTTCAACTCCGCGTTTGGCAGGCGCTGCGCACCATCCCCCGGGGGGAGACGCGCACCTACAGCCAACTGGCTCGCGAGATGGGCGACCCCAAAGCCACGCGCGCCGTGGCCCGGGCTTGCGCGCTCAACCGCGTTTCAGTCCTCGTGCCGTGCCACCGGGTCGTCGGCGCCAGCGGATCGCTGACCGGTTACCGGTGGGGAATCGACCGCAAGCGCCAACTGCTGAAAGCGGAGGGTGCCGGAGCTGATTGAACGAGATCCTTGCCGCGCTTGCCCCAATCAGAAGCTGCAAGATCGGGCGGCTGGCGCCAGCCGGGTCGAAAGCCGCTGGAAATCAGCTCAAATCCCCGGGTAAATCGGGGTTTCCTGCTCTCTGATAACGATATAGGTCGACGTTTTAGAGGAGGTTGGTATCTTTATCCTGCGCTGGAGTCGGCGAATTCTCCGCAACATCGAAGTGGCCCTGGGGCTATCGACAGGGAAATGACTCCAGACGCGCAAAACGCCACTCCTGTCGGAGCGGCGTTTCGGCGTGCTGCAAAGGCCACTGGCCTCCCAGATTATTCTGGCCGGTGGTTAATCCACCGTACCTACTGCAGATTTCCCGGCCGGGTATCCCTTTTGAGGGCCGCTTCAATGGCGGTTGCTCTTGCCGGGGTCTGCTGTTCTTGGCTGATCGTTTCTCCGAGGCAGCCGGCACATCACTGGCGTATATCCAATAGCAATTGGGTGGCCTTTTGAAGGTGCGTTTGTTTTCAGGGGCTTGCCCGATTTGAGTGGTTGGAATTGTCTGGATTCTGGAAGACAAAAATGCGAATAATTCAAAAAACCATAGCGGCGGGATTCAATGCTGGCAACTTGGGCAGAAGTGGGTTCCTCGTCCGGCAAGCAGAATGCGGCGGATAGGGGTTTGGCAGCGAAGGCAGGGCTGCCCCGTGCGCAGGTAGACGCAGTGCTCAAGCTGGAAGAAGCCCCGCTCCCCGTCGGCATCGACGTAGTCGGAGACCGAGGAGCCGCCCAGCCGGATGGCGTGCTCCAGCACCTGGAGGAGGGACAGCCTCAACCGCTCGAGTTCGGCGCGGGTGAGGCGGCCGGCGCTCCTGCGTGGCCGGATGCCGGCATGGAAGAGGCTCTCGTCGGCATAGATGTTTCCCACGCCGGAGAGCAGGGATTGATTGAGCAGAGCGGCCTTGATGGAGAGGCGGCGGTGGCGGAAGAGGAGGGCAAACTGCTCCGGCGTGATGGTGAGTGGCTCGGCGCCGGCGGCGGTAAAGGCGGCGGAACCGCGGGCTATGTTGCGCGGGGCAAGATCACGAAATTCCAGCCGGCCAAAGCGCCGCGGGTCCACAAATCGCAGCTCCCGTCCGCTGGCCAGGCTGAGGCGGGCGTGGGTGTGGGTCGCCAGGGGCGCATCGGCAGTGGTGACGAGCAGTCTGCCGGTCATGCCGAGGTGGACGATCCATTGGGCTTCGGACGGAGTCTCGAGTTGCTGCTTCCGTTTTGTGCCCGGCAATGTTGAGGCGTTTGAAGAGCCCGGTGCGGGGCCCAGTTCGCAGACGATGTGCTTTCCGGTGCGATGGACGCAGACGAAGACGCGGCCTTCAAGGCCTTTTGCCTGCCTGGCGGGTGGCGTTTTGAACGGTTGCTTATGAGCGGCGAACCACACATGGACGATGCAGTCGCCGCGCACCCGTTTATCGACGCCGCGGGCGATGGTTTCCACTTCGGGCAGTTCGGGCATTTCTCTATTTTAGGGGAATGGACCTGGCCGGGTTGGGCGGTGCGGATAGGGATTGGCTTTCTAGATAGGCTTGAAACTCAGGACGAGCGGTTGAGGCTTCAACGTGTTGGGCATGAAAAAGCCGGCCCTGAGCGAGGGGGCCGAGAAACGCTGGAAGCAGGGTTATGGCGCTACCGGTCTCACTCGGATTTCGCAGCATCGAGTTGCAATCCGGGGGATGAGCGCGGAGTAAGTTCCGGATTGGCGACAATTCTCCCGCGATGCCAGCCACGAAACCCACGCACATCCCGTGCACTGTCATCCCGAACGCAGTGAGGGATCCGCGGTTGCTTTTTAAGAGTTCAAAGTAGCGATACTTTTCAATTGGCGACAATCCGACCAAGATGCCCGATTCGCATCATCATCCTCTACCCAAAGCAGTGTCATCCTGAACGCAGTGAAGGATCTGCGGTTGACTTTTGAGAGTTCAAGGTAGCGATACTTCCCAATTGGCGACGATCCACCAACGATCCGGACTCCTGCACACAAACGAGGTGGCGCACCACCGGCCCCATAGGGTCCACGGAATTTAGCCCAGGACAAGTTCGCGTCAGCGAACGCAGTCCTGGGTTAGCTACAAAATACGCCGGCAGCCCCGTAGGGGCGGCGCCAACCTGTCAACCCACAGGTTGGTTCCGGGTTGGCGACGAATCTCCCGCGATGCCAGCCACGAAACCCGCGCACATCCCATGCTCTGTCATCCCGAACGCAGCGAGGGATCCGCGGTTGCTTTTTAAGAGTTCAATGTAGCGATACTTCCCAATTGGCAACAATCCGACCACAATGCCCGATTCGCATCATCATCCTCTACCCAAAGCAGTGTCATCCTGAACGCAGTGAAGGATCTGCGGTTGACTTTTGAGAGTCCAAAGTAGCGATACTTCCCAATTGGCGACAATCCACCAACGATCCGGACTCCTGCACACAAACCAAGTGGCGCACCACCGGCCCCATAGGGGCCACGGAATTTAGCCCAGGACAAGTTCGCGTCAGCGAACGCAGTCCTGGGTTAGCTACAAAATACGCCGGCAGCCCCGTAGGGGCGGCGCCAACCTGTCAACCCACAGGTTGGTTCCGGGTTGGCGACAGATCTCCCGCGATGCCAGCCACGAAACCCGCGCACATCCCGTGCACTGTCATCCCGAACGGAGCGAGGGATCCGCGGTTGCTTTTGAGAGTTCAATGTATCGATACTTCCCAATTGGCGACCATAGGCTCAGAATCAAAATTGAGCGGCATCTCACTTGCTGTATTTGACAAGCAGTGCGAACTTACGCCGGTATTCGCATGTCCTGCGCCAGTGGATTTCCCGAAGGTCGGTTCCGGTACACGCAGAAGTAATAGATCAGCGCCCCGAAACCACTGGTTGGTATCAGCAGAAGCAGCCACAATACTTTCGACCAAACCTGCATCTTGCTGGTGAAGGCACAATCCCACATCATCCCGAACCAGAGCAGGATCACGCCAATTCCGAAGAAAGCGCCAATCAGGGAAAGAGGGAGCAAGGCAAGGTCCGACCATGTTTCGAGCATCGTGTAGAAGGGGTTTATCCGGAAAGCGACAAAAATCACGTTCAAGGCCATTAATAAGCCCAAGAGAGTAACAGTGCCGACAGCTACAACGCGGTAAAAAGCTCGGAGCATGATCGATTCCCAATCCTGAAGTAATTCATCGATAGATGATAACCCGAGTTTCTGCCATATCACCGCCAATCCGGACATCATGAATTCCCATGTCTCAAAGACAAGCCCTGGGCACCGAGCGTGAAGGGTCCACGGGGAAGAGCCCGGTCCCTTTGGAATGGGTCACAGACCATGGCGCTAGCGACTGCCTCCCGCGAACTTCGCTATTCCACTCTCAATCCAGCCGTGTCAAAAACGCCTCGCCCTCGCTGGGCCGGAGGTGCTGCGCGATATACTCCGCCATCTGCCGGTCGTCACCCTCGGGCCTGATCCGCACCCAGTAGCTGTTCTCTCCCGGAAACTCGATCACGTTGGCATCGGAGTATTTGCGCACGAGCTCTTCCTTCAGCTTCAAGGCTTCGCGCTCACTGTGGAACGCCCCAATCTGCACGCACCAGCGCCCGCCCGTGTCGATCGGCTTCGGGGTCTCGTACACGTCCATCCGCACCGTCGCCATCCCGCTTCGGTAGATCCCCGTAGCCTTGGCCGCGGCAATCGTCAGGTCCAGCATCCTGCCTTCCACAAACGGCCCGCGGTCGGTGATGCGCATCGGGCTCGACTGGCCCGTCTTCAAGTTGGTAACCACCACCAGTGAGCCCATCGGCAGTGTCCGATGCGCTGCCGTCATCGCGTCGTCCTCAAACACCTGTCCGTTGGCGGCCTTCCGGCCCGCGTACGGCGCCGTATACCAGGTGGCCAGCCCTTCCTCGCTCAGAATGGGAGCGTGGGTCTCCACGTACTCGAGATCCGCGGCGTTCACCCCGCCCGGCGGCGCCGGAGTAACCGGAATCCGGGCCGGCGGCTGAGGCTGGGGTACGGGCGTATAGACCGGCTGATTGTAAGGCGCAAGCTCGTTCTGGGTCGGCGCCAGCGCCACATTCTTGTGGTGCCCGCAGCCCGCAACCACCAAAAGCGCAAGCCCCATCCCGGCGATCTGCCGCCCCGATCGCGACCATCTGATCCGCAGGTTGACGGGTAAGCTCATCAGCTCTGTGGATTCCTCGGCGGATTAGGCGGCTGGCCCGGCGGCCGCGTCGGCCCCTGATCGATTCGGTCGGCAAGATTCCTCAACGTATCGGCCACCGTGCGCATCGCGGAGATCGACTCCCTCCGCACCTGCGGAATCACCGCGTCGTTCACGTAAGCAATCGTGTGCCGCAACTCCATCTCGATCAGCTCAATAGCCTCTTCAATGCGTCGGCCTACACCGCCCGCTCCAGGTGGTGGTGGTGGCGGATATGTTCCCATGTCAAATCACCTCTCAGCGGCAATCGAATGCAGGCTGTCTCTCCCAAGTCTCCGCGACGCCCCTGGACCCGTCAATGCTGTTCGCCTCAAAGGTGCCGCAAAGATCAATACCGGCCCTGCCTCACTGGTCATTCCCTGGCAACGCACCGTAAACACATCGGTTTCCCGCCTCTCAGGCCCGCAGGATGTTACTTTCGCTGCGAATCTGCGTCCCACCGTCAGGGCGCATCCGCATGCGGTTCATTCCCCTCCGGCATCGACCGAAACCTCCGGCGGCCTGCCGGTTTTGCATCGAACTAGCGTGCAGCCTGAACTTCACCGAGTGAGGGTCCGGTTCTTGGAGAGCGGTTCGCCCCATCACAACACAACCGGATGCGTCCCGGACACGCGGAGATGTCTGCGGGCGGCGCCGCTCGTCGTCTTGTTCAAACTTCCGGTGCTGCTCCTCCTGCTGACCGCTGCCGCATCGGCCGGTCAGGCGCCCGCGCAAATCCCCGAGCCGCCTCCGCCCGAAGCTCCTCAGCCCCTTCTTCCCGCAAAACTTAAGATCCCGGTCGCCAGCCCTTGTCAGATCAAGAGGGACGCCGTGGCCATGGCGCAGGCCGGTGCCGCCGGAGCGATGGCCTCAAATCCCGACAAACCGCTTCTGAGCCCCACCCTCCTGCCCGGCTCCTGCCCTCCGCTCGCCCCCCTCATTGACTGGTACGCACGCTTCCTCAATGGACCCCAGGTGAAACGCCTCACGCCCAAACAGAAAGCCTGGCTGGCTACCCGCGACCTGATCGATCCCTTCAACGGAATCACCATTCTCGCCAACTCCGCCATCTTTGTAGGCGCCAACTCTCACTCCGCATACGGGCCTGGAATGTCCGGCTTCGCCCAGAACGTCGGCGTCAGTTATGCCCAGGACATGACCGGTGAGTTCCTCGGCACCTTCCTCATCCCCTCCATCGTCCATCAGGACCCGCATTACCACCGCCTGCCCGCCGCCACCCTCAAGCGCCGCATCGCCCATGCAATTTATCAGGTCGTCTGGACCCAGGGCGACGACGGCAAGGGGATGGTGAATTATGCCAACCTCGTCGGTTTCGCCATCGACGACGAAATCAGCAATCTCTACGTTCCCGGCCAGCAAACCAACCTCCCCTCCAGTGCATCCCGTTACGCCATCGACATCGCCACCGCCCCCATCGACAACTTCATCACCGAGTTCCTGCCTGACGTAGCCAAGCGCATTCACGTCCGCGTCGTCCTCGTTCAGCGCATCATCAACCAGGTAGCCACAACCGAAAGCTCCAGCCAATAGCACCCAAATACCCAGATCACCGCCCTCGGTTGCGAGTAACCCCTTGGCAATCCGCGTCTTACCCTCCCGTCGCCGTTCGCCGCCCCTCATTCCCCGTTCAAGCGTCAATTCCGCCGTTCGCTGCACCATCCTTGGGTTGACAAGCCCCGGCGGCTACCCTAGCAATGAATTTTTAGCCTTCGGACTTCCCCTCCCGGAATCTCCGAGGCAAAGCCGGACGGGCATTCACCGGGGTCCCCAGCGACAAGTCAGAGCCAGTTCAATGGGATGGTCAGCACGCCGTCGGCTACTTCAATTGAGGAGACTGCACTTCTAATGTCAAAAGCGATTAAGTATGTCGAAAAGACCGCCGCCTACGCCGCCAAGGGAGCCTGGGTCGTCTACGAGCGTCTAAACCGCATCAGCCCCAACCCCTCCTTCACCCCCAAGTGGAGCGACAAGCCCCTCCTCAAGAGCTATCAGAAGGAAAAACCGCCCCTCGGCTGGCCCCGCACCACGGACTCGCTCTGTCCCAAGTGCGTTCCCGAAATCCGCAAGCAGATTCTCGACGGCAAGCTGCCCCACGAAGTCCTCCTCAACGAGAAGGTCGGCGAAATCAAGGCCCAGATCATCGAACGCGACGGCAAAATCCTCATGGTCAAGGACTGCCCCAAGCACGGCCACTTTGAAGACGTAATGTCAATCGACACCAAGTTCTTTAAACATCTAGAGGAAAGCTTCCCCGGCCGCGACATGCGCGCCCACGGCAAGGGCTCCGACGAGCTCCACCACCACGGCACCTCCACCGTCACCCACGGCCGCGGCTCGGTCCTCACAATCGATCTCACCAACCGCTGCAACATGATGTGCGATCCCTGCTTCATGGACGCCAATCAGGTCGGCTTCGTCCACGAGCTCACATGGGACGAGATCAAGACCATGCTCGACAACGCCATAACCATCAAGCCCAAACGTCAAATGAGCGTTCAGTTCTCTGGCGGCGAGCCCACCTTGTCCCCCTACTTCCTTGACGCCGTCGCCTACAGCCGCAAGGTCGGCTACAACAGCGTGCAGGCTGCGTCCAATGGCATCGAGTTCGCCAAGTCCAAGGAGCTCTGCCGCGCCGCCGCCGAAGCCGGCCTCCGCTACGTCTACCTCCAATTCGATGGCATCGGCAATGCCGCCAACTCTCACCGCAAGGTCGGCAACCTGTTCGACGTCAAGCTCCAGGCCATCAACAATCTCCATGAAGCCGGCGTCGACATCGTCCCCGTCACCACCATCATCAACGGCATCAACAACGAGCAGGTCGGCCGCATCATCGAGTTCGCCCTCGACAACCCCAAGAAGATCAGCTTCCTCAGCTTCCAGCCGGTCAGCTTCACCGGCCGCGACGAGGACATCACCGACGACCGCCGCCAGGCCCAGCGCTACACCCTCTCCCACATGGCCCACGACGTCAAGAGCCCAGTGCGGCATCGGCGAGCCCGAGCGCGATTGGTTCCCCATCAGCTTCATGAGCACCTTCTCCGACTGGGCCGACCTCATCCATGGGCCGACCGCCGAGTGGGGCCAGCTCTCCTGCGGATGCCATCCCAACTGCGGCATCGGCATGGCCCTCATGATCGATAAGGAAACCAAGGAGTCCGCTCCTGTAACCGCCTTCCTCGACATGGGCCAGGTCGCCAAGGATCTAGCCAAGGTCAACGACGCAGCCCGCGGCAAGACCATGTCGGTCATCGGCCTCGCACTCTCCCTCATGCGCAACTACGATCCCTTCATGGCGCCCACCCACTTCCGCATCACCGACATGATGAAGAAGATGGACAAGACCTTCAACGCCACCGGCAAGGACTACGGCAGCGTCAAGGGCGACCGGACTCTGGAAGATATTAAGAAGCGCCGCGCCGACCGCTGGAACTTCCTCTTCATCGCCGGCATGTGGTTCCAGGACCTGTTCAACTACGACTTCCGCCGCACCGAGCAGTGCATCATTCCTTACGCCACCCAGGAAGGCGAAATCAGCTTCTGCGCCTACAACACCGGCGTCGGCTGGCGCAACATCATCGAGAAGATGCACATGACCGCCACCCTCACCAAGTGGTACGAGGAGCACGGCCGCCACGAAATCTTCGCCGGCGGCAAAAAGGTTGGCATGACCCACGTCGGCCACGACCTCGCCCTAAACATGGAGCACGTCAACTCCGAAGCCAACCATACCCTCGACACCCTCGGCATCGCCAAAAACTCCCGCGAAGAAAAGCTCAAAGCGCGCGACGAGAAAATCAAGAGCGACGCAGAAAACGCGAAAATGGCCAAGCTCTACCGCGAGCACGTCCTCGGCGAAAAGCCCGTAGAAGGCTTGGTTCGTTTAGACTCCATTGCCCCCGCCAAGCCCGCAGAAACCCGCGAGCCCGTAGCCGGCGACTGATTCCCTTTACCCCGGTTCTCTCCACAACAAAGGCCGCTCCCAATTGGGAGCGGCCTTTGTGTTCAGAATGCTGACATAGTCGTTCGTGCGGTAGGCCGGGGATTCATCCCCGGCATAAGCCAAGCATAATGAATAAGGCCTTTAGGCCCTCAGGTATGCTTTCCCCGACATACTCAATTTTCCATACCTGCCTTCGACGCCCCGCGCCGAAGGCGCAGAGCATGTTAGCCCCACGTTTCAACGTGGGGAAAGCATCCCATCAAAACCCACCGGAGTCCCGTAGGGACGGCGCAAACTCCGCCACATGCAATGTCTCATCCAAAGACGACCTGGGGATCGTAGACAATCCCGCAACCCTCGCCTGGTGCCACAGGTCCGGATTTTCGGATGGCTCCCCCTCGCTTTTTGGCCTCGCGAAGAATACGACGCGCCGCTCACATTTACACCCCGACGCACTCGATGCCCTGACCTGCCTTCGACGCCCCGCGCCGTAGGCGCAGAGCATGTTAGCCCCACGTTTCAACGTGGGGAAAGCATCCCATCAAAACCCACCGGAGTCCCGTAGGGACGGCGCAAAATTCCGCTCCATGCAATGTCTCATCCAAAGACGAACTTCGGATCGTAGTCAATCCCACAACTCCGCAGCAATTGGATAAATTCCTCCTCGAAGCTCTGCCTGCGATGGTGCTCTTCCTGCTTCTCGATGTAAGCCTTCACTTGAGGCACCTGCGACGGACTCACACTGAACGCGCCGTATCCCTGTTGCCAACTGAATCCCGGCCCCATCCAATGCGATGAGCTCCCCTTGAGCTTCTGCATCGCAGTGGCCAGGGCTACATTCGCGGGCAACGAAAGCAGAAGGTGAATATGGTTCGCTGTGCCACCGGCCAGAACCAGCACCAGGCCTTCGCCTTTCGCTATGCCGCTGAAGTAGGCGCAGAGCCCAGGCAGCCGATCCGGAGGAATGAGCGGCATCCGTTCCTTGGTACTGAAGATGCAGTGAATGAAGTTGCTGGTGTACGTGTGGGCCATGTCTTTTGCATCGTCCCTTGAGGACTGCCATTGTAGAACGGGCCGCTAACCCCACGTTGAAACGTGGGGCTCATTTGTGCTTCGCTTCGGTCCTGTGAAGGAGACAGACGGGTCGGCCGGGCCCCCAGGTCCAGATTTTCGACTGCCGCCCCCCGCTTTTTGGCCTCGGGAAAAATACGCCCCCTCGCTCAGATTTACACCCCGGCGTACTCAATACCCCGTAGCTGCCTTCAATGCCTCGCGCCGTAGGCGCAGAGCATGTTAGCCCCACGTTTCAACGTGGGGAAAGCATTCCATCAAAACCCACCGGAGTCCCGTAGGGACGGCGCAAATTCCGAATGCCCAACGCCCCAGGTCCAGATTTTCGACTGCCGACCCCCTCGCTTTTTGGCCTCGGGAAAAATACGCCCCCTCGCTCACATTTACACCCCGGCGCACTCAATACCCTGTCGCCGCCTTCAATGCCCCGCGCCATAGGCGCAGAGCATGTTAGCCCCACGTTTCAACGTGGGGAAAGCATTCCATCAAAACCCACCGGAGTCCCGTAGGGACGGCGCAAATTCCGCTGAATGCCCAATGCCCCAGGTCCGGATCTTCGAACCAGAGAAACCACGAGCCTACCAGACTTCCAGCTTGAAATCCCGATACTCGCGAATCAGCTCAAAATCCGCCCTGTTGGAAGTAATCAGCCGCGCCCCATTCGCCCGAGCCGTCAACGCGATCAGCACATCGAAGTGCAAGTCGCGCAGCTTCCGCCCCTCGAATCCGTGATCGCGTGGCAGATTGCTGAGAATCTCACCCGACTCCAGCCAGTTCTTTTCTGTCGGCGTGAAGATGGGGTACGTTCGCTCAAGTGTGCGAATGACGGCCTTTTCTGCCCGCGTTGTGGCGCCACGCCAGAGCTCCGCCAGCACCACAGCGGAAGTGCGCACCAGATCATCCAGGGAGTCGATGCGCTCGCTGTAGCAGGCGGTGCGAAACTGATCGATGAGAACCGAGCTGTCGAAGATGACCATCCTACCTGTCGTAATTCTCGAACTTCAGCTTGCCTCCGTTGTCCTTCATCAGCTTCTTGAATCTCTTGAGACCGATGATCTCTCTGAGCGCCACATGCACGGCCTCGGTGCGGGACTTGACTCCCAGCGCCCGTACCGCTTCGTCCGCCAGCTTGGTATCCAACCGTATCGATGTGAGAGTGACAGCCATCCCTGCACCTCTTGTATATACGAATATTGCTCTCCATATATACAACTGTCAAGGCCAGTTACCCCCGAGTCACAATCCTGAGACCGAGGATTCGACGAGCTTCAACCAACCAGTCCCGGATCAATCACCCCAGGCATCCACCCGCACGAACCTGTGCGTCCCGTTGTAACGCTCCATCAGCATCCCCGCCGCGGCCACTGAAGCCTCTCGATCGACTCCCTGCTCCCGATGCCCACCATCGTGAAGCACGATATTAGCCGCTCGCCCCCGTCTTCGAAGCCGATCGATCTTCCTCGCCAACTCCCCCGCAATCCGATCCGCCGAACTCTCGCTCCAATCCGAAGTCATCGCATTCCACGTCACCACGCGCAGCCCCAGCTCTCGCGCAATTCGAAACACAACTGGGCGTCGAGCCCCGAAAGGCGGCCGAAAATGCCTGATCCGCTCCCCGGTTATCTGCTCAAGCGTCTCGTTCGTCCGCGTCAACTCCTCGCGCGTCTTGCCCGCCGCCGTCAGTGCAAGATTCGGATGGTCCCACGAGTGATTTCCGATCAGGTGCCCCTCCGCCGCGACTCGCCGCACCAGTTCCGGCTCCGCCTGCGCACGGCTCCCCAGCATGAAGAACGTGGCCTTTAAATCGTGGCTCGCCAGCACATCCAGCAAGGTGGGCGTCCACCTCGGATTGGGTCCGTCGTCAAACGTTAGCGCCAGCTCCCCCGCCCGCTCCGGTGCAATCAGCACCCGGCCAAATATCTCCGAACCCGGTCGCATCGCCGCGCAGGCATAGCCGCCCGCCGCCAATCCCGCTGCCCCAACCGCCGACAGCCCGGCGTAAATACCAGTTGCAAGAGGAGAAAGCATCCTGTCTATCAGTGTGCGTCCCCCGCCCTTTCCCCCGCAACCGTTGCGGTCGTTGGCCCGTCTTCCTATTGCAGAAAATATCCCTCATCCGGTGCATAATCGAACCATGAGCACAACGCCGATCCATCGCCAATTGCACACCGCAAATCTGTCGAAAATTTGCCCGGTCCATACCCCCAAAAAGCACCCCCCCCTACCCCCCCTCCGGAATCTGCCCCATTCCCGGTGCACCACCAGCCGGAACCGTCATCCCATGAGCGACTTGTAATATCTACATAGTCACTGATCGGTAAATAGGAGCCACCTATTTCGAGCCGTTTTTTGCCACTTTTGGCCCGAAAAACGCCCATCGAGGGCCTCTCAGGACAGGGCCTCCACACCGGCCAAAGGCACCTTTGCCAGTTCCACCGCAACAAGGCGTATACTCAGCTTGTTCGGGCCGCATCCTGAGCCTTCGGAGCGGCACTGGAGACAACCATGAGCATCACCAACTTCCCCGGCCGGGCGAACTCCTCGTCCCAGGCCTCCCCCCTCTCAAAAGTCACCATGCCCGCGCTAACTGAAATGAAGCGTCAGGGCAAGCCCATCTCCGCGCTCACCGCATACGACTACTCGAGCGCCCGCCTCGTTGACGAGGCAGGCATCGACCTCATACTTGTCGGTGACTCGCTTGCGATGGTTGTCCTGGGCCACGAAAACACCCTCGCCGTCACCATGGACGAGATGCTGCACCACACTCGCGCCGTCCGTCGCGCCGTCCAACATGCTCTGGTCGTCGCCGACATGCCCTTTGGCAGCTATCACGCCACGATTGCCGAAGGACTCGGCAACGCGGTCCGCTTCGTCAAGGAGGCTGGGGCCGAAGCCGTCAAGGTCGAAGGCCCGCGCGTCGACCTGGTTCGCGCTATCACCGATGCCGAGATTCCGGTCGTCGGCCACCTCGGCCTCACTCCTCAGAGCCTCCATCGCATGGGCGGCTATCGCGTCCAGGCCCGCACCGCCGACACCATCCGGCAACTCCGGGCGGACGCTCTTGCCCTGGCCCGAGCCGGCGCCGGCGCTCTGGTCCTCGAAGGCATCCCCCGCGAGGTAGCCGAAGACATCACCGCCGAGCTTCCCATTCCCACCATCGGCATCGGCGCCGGCCCCGGATGCGACGGCCAGATACTCGTCTTCCACGACCTGCTCAACCTCACCTTCGCTCCCCCGCCCAAGTTCGTCCGCCGCTATGGGGATGCCGGGGCCCTAATTCGCTCCGCAATCGACCACTACCGCCAAGACATTAAGCACCACGCCTTCCCGTCGGATGAAGAGAGCTATCACCTCCCCCAGTCAGCGCGAAGAACTGATTCGGCCGGCCGCGATGAAGTTCCTATGATCGCCGCGCTGCGCAAAGCCTGATGGAGATCGTTCGCACCGTAGCCGAACTTCGGGAATGGTCTCGCGGGTTCAGGGGTCGGGTCGGCAACACCATTGGCCTCGTGCCTACAATGGGCGCGCTTCACGCCGGCCACACATCTCTCATCCGCGCCGCCCGCAGCACATGCAGCCATGTCGCGGTCAGCATCTTTGTCAACCCAGCCCAGTTCGGCCCCAACGAGGATTACATCCGCTACCCCCGCACCTTCGATGCCGACTGCGCTCTTGTCAAAGCGGAGGGTGTGGATCTAGTTTTCGCCCCGAATGTCGAGGAACTCTACCCATCCGGCGCATCCACTTTCGTTGAGGTCGAAGACTTCGGCAATCGCCTCGACGGCGCATCGCGCCCTGGGCACTTTCGAGGTGTCGCCACAGTCGTCGCCAAGCTGCTCATTGCCGCCGAGCCCGATCAGGCCTTCTTCGGTCAGAAGGACGCCGCTCAGGTCGCCGTTATTCGCCGCATGGTCACTGACCTTCGGATGTCGACTGAAGTTGTGGTCTGTCCCATCGTCCGCGCTCCCGACGGACTTGCTCTCAGCTCCCGAAACGCATATCTAAGCCCCGCAGAGCGCACTCAGGCCCTCATCCTGAGCCGCACAATCCGCAAGGTAGAAGCTCTGGCATCCTCCGGCAGACGCAGCTCCAGCATTCTCCTTGACGCGGCTCGCCAGGCATTCGCCGCCGTCCCTCAAATCCGCCCCGACTATATCGCCCTTGTCGACTGGTTGACGCTCCAGCCGATAGAGACGGCCGTCCCCGGGGCACTCTTCGCAGTGGCCGCCTGGGTGGGCGCCACTCGCCTCATCGATAACACTGTGCTCCCCTGAGACGACGGAAAGCCGCCCTGCACCGAGCGCGACCTCTGCCTCATTTTGATCAACCCCGAATAGGGGAATGAACAGTCCAGAAGTCATGATTTCGACTTCAAGTAGCAACCGTCCGGCAGAGAAGTTCAACCTGATTTTCGTGTCTTCGCGTACAACTCCTCCAGCGCATCGCAAGCCGCTCTCACCCCATCCTCATGCTTTAGCTGCTCGGCCACGCTCGCAGCCCGTTCCACAAGACGCAGCTCTGCGAGCATCGCCTTAAGCCTCCGCGCCACCTTTGTCGGCGTGTAACTACTTTTCTTGATCGACCGCGCAACCTTCAGCCGCCGCATCCTTCGTGCATTGTCAGGTTGGTCGTGTGAGTAGGGCATAATCAGCATCGGTTTGCCCGCGCGCAGGCATTGTGCCGTCGTTCCCACACCACCCTGGTGCACGACCAAAGCCGCCCGCGGAAACAGAGCCGAGTACGGCGCGTACTCGGCCACGCAGATCGAGTCTGGAAGCTCTGTTTGCAGTCGATTGCGCGGGTCTGTCCCGATCAGCAGCACCGCCCGAATTCCCATTCGGATCGCCGCTCGCGCAGAATGCTCATAGAAATCTCCCGCGGCCAGCACCGCCGCCGAACCCAGCGTAAATACCACCGGCGCCTCGCCCCCGACTAGAAACTGTTCCAACTGCGGCGGCAGCGATTTGTTCCCACCGTCCGCATCGTAAAAGCAGAATCCAGTGATTAGCGTATGCGGTGGCCAGTCCTTCTGCTCCACCCCCAACACCCGGGAGAATAACGCCAACACAAGGTTCGGCGAGTGCTTCGCATCAAAGAGCGGATTTGCGCCCTTTGGTAGTCCTAACTCCCGGCGCAGATCATAGATGGGCTGCGGCCACTTCCTACTGACAAAGCGCGCCAGGCGCCTGATCACGCGGCCGAAACCCGGTACCGCCTTATCTGCGCGTGCCAATCGCGGGTAAGGTGGCAGCACCGGCGGATCGAACGCAGAAAAGAAAGAAAGCGGCGCCAGCACGTAACTGACCCATGGAATCTCCGTCACCTCTGCCACAAGCGGCCCAGCATAGTTCAATTCGCCCAGAAGAAGAAGATCGGCGCGCGTGGGCTGAGTTGCTGCGTCAAGAAGATCGTCAAAGGTCTGCCGAAGCACCGGAAACAGAAACTCACGCAGACCTGTTTCCGTGCCCTTGTTCACGTCGTAGATCATTTCCACCAGAAGGTTGTTGTTGGGATCTATGTCGGGCCGAATGGCGTGAAATTCAAGGCCGAGTGGTCTGATCCGCGCTTCATACACCGCAGGCAGTGCCATCACAGGCACGTGCCTGCGGCGTTTCAGCTCCAGCGCAATCGCAATCAACGGGTTGATGTCGCCAAGAGTGCCTATATTCGAAAGGACAATGCGCAAGTTGTAACCCCGGAGCTATGATGAGCACGCATCAAATAGGGTAATGCACGCGGCCTGTTCCCGACGCACACTGCTAGTTCACGCATATCGCAATCGTGCAGGATTGAATACCTGACGCCCCAGATATGCGATTCTTAATTCGTCATGAAGTTTCTTCTCATCATTATCGTACCTTTGCTCGTCACCGCATTATCCTTCGCAGACTACAAGTGGCGCCAATGGATGGCTGCTCGCCGTCGAGACCGTGAATAACTGCAACTCTCTCGCATCTCTCCAGTTACAATGAAGATAGGGAGCCGTCCAATCGTCATGTCACGTTTCGTTGCCTTTGCCCCTTCCATCCGGAATCGCCGCAACCGCATTTGCCAGTTCCTGGCCGTTGCCGCGGGTGTATTGCTGTTGACAGTTACCGCGCACGGCCAGTTTGGCGCCCCGCCCACAACCCAGGTTCACGACCCCACCACCCTTCGTCCGCCTGTTGGCGCCCGCGTGGCTATTGTCGAATTCGAAGACATGGAATGCCCCGACTGTGCACACGCTAACCCATTGCTCAAGGAAGCCGCGGAGAAATATCACATTCCTTGGGTTCGCCATGACTTCCCACTCCCATTCCACAATTGGAGTTTCAATGCGGCAGTAAATGCGCGCTGGTTCGACGTCAAGAGCAAGAAATTGGGCGACGATTATCGCGACTACATCTTCGCCAACCAGATCTCCATCAACAATCCGGGCGATTTGACCCAATACACTGAGACGTACGCCAAAAGCCACGGGATCGCCATGCCCTTTGCAGTTGATCCCCAGGGCAAGCTCGCGGCCGAAGTGAAGGCCGACTACGGGTTAGGCCAGCGTGTCGGCATTGAGCACACGCCGACCATCTGGGTTGTCACCGCCAACAGCAAGGGCGCACCATTCGTTGAGGTTGTCGACCGCAGCAAACTCTACCAGCTCATCGACCAGGCACTCGCCGATACCCGCGGGCGATAGACGGCCGCAAACTTTATTTGCTGCAGAAGCTCCGTAAGGACCTTCAAATCGCGCCACTAACCTTGGAAGGCGAGATGTAAGAACAAGGATCTTCCCCGATGCCCCCAACCCATGCTGTGACTCGGCTGGCGCTTAGCAAAATTGCCCCCGGCACCCTCCAGTCGGAGATCCGGGCGATGACTACGGAGTGCGACCGGGTTGGAGGGATCAACCTGGCGCAGGGGGTTTGCGATACGCCGGTGCCGACGGTGGTCGAGGCGGCGGCTATCCAGGCGATCCGGAGCGGGGAGAATATCTACACGCGGTGCGACGGGATTGCGCGACTGCGGGAGGCGATCGCCGCCAAGCAGCTCCGCGAGTACGGGCTGCGCTACGATCCGGAGAACGAGGTCATGGTGGCGTCGGGCGCAACCGGCGGCTTGCACGCGGCGGCGATGGCGCTGCTGAATCCCCAGGACGAAGTGCTGCTGTTCGAGCCCTTCTACGGCTATCACGCGGTTACCCTGCAGTCGATGCGGGTGAATCCGGTTCTGGTGGCGCTGGCGGAACCGGACTGGCAGCTGGATGTGGATGCACTGAAGGCCGCGGTCACGCCACGGACTCGCGCTATCCTGCTGAACACGCCGGCGAATCCGAGCGGGAAGATCTTCACCCTCGCCGAGCTCGAGGCGGTTGCCGCTGTCTGCGTCGAGCACGATCTGTTCCTGATCACCGATGAGATCTACGAGTACTTCGTCTACGACGGAGCGCGGCACATCTGCCCGGCAACATTGCCTGGGATGCGGGAGCGGACGATTGTGCTGTCGGGGTTCAGCAAGACGTATTCGGTTACGGGCTGGCGGCTCGGCTATGCGGTGGCGGATGCGCGCTGGATGCCAACGATGTCGCACTTCCACGACCTGACGTATGTGTGCGCGCCGGCTCCGTTCCAGCATGGAGCGGCCGCGGGACTGGAACAGCTTCCGGCGAGCTTCTACACGCAGGTGGCTGCCGATCACCAGCAGAAGCGGGAGCGGCTGCTGAGCGCGCTCACGGATGCGGGAATGGAAGCATCGGTTCCTCCGGGCGCTTACTACGTGCTGGCGCGCGCGACGCGGTTACCAGGGAAGAAAGCGGCGGAGAAGGCGCGGAATCTGCTGGCGACAACCGGCGTGGCTGCGGTTGCCGGGTCGGCATTCTTCAGGGCTGGCCGCGGCGAGGATCTGCTGCGGTTCTGCTTTGCGAAGCAGGACGCGGAACTCGATGAGGCTTGCGAGCGGCTGCGGAAGCTTTAGGGCCGACTTTCGAGCGGAACGAAGCTCAGGCCGGAGTACGAAAAAGCTCTCCAAATCCAACTCAAGGAGGTTGATTTTGGCGAAAAACCGCCGATTTTGGCCTAAAAACAGGCCTTTCTGTTGATCATTCAGTAACTAGGTAAGCTGGTTAAACTACTGATTCTACTCACCATTCTTCCAGACTTACCCCCCAAAAAGCGAGGGGGGTAGGGGGGGTGCCTTTTTTCGTGGGATGGACGGCCAATTTCAGGAGTTTGGCCCGGAATGTTCTGCACGTTTCCCTATTTACTATTGTGCGCTGGTGGGCGGTAATTTTCTGCAATAGGGCTATTTACTTGACGCCACCAACCCCAACAGGTTGTGGTTGAGGGGATCTGGCAGATTGGGTGCCGATGCCAGCGGAGGAGCAGATATTCGAATCCCGCAGGGGCTAAAGCCCGTTGATTTTGCTTGGCTTGCGGCACGACTGAAGTCGTGCCCTGACACAAAGCCCTAGCCCTTTGGCACCTTATGCGGCGGCCATAATGACCACATCTTGTGGCCGGTGGCGTGAAGTAAATAGCCATATTCTGCAAAATGGGATTAGGCGGAATCTGGCGCTGGCTAACCCTGGTTAGCTGCCGAGTGAGTGAAGGAAGGGTTGAGCTTTGTTTCAAGGACGATTGGGCGATTTCAGGACCGATCCTGCCAGACTGCGGGCTTCTTCCCGCCATTTGAGGCCCGCAGTCTCCTCGGTCCCCAAGTGCGAGGGACCGGGGGCACCCTCATCGTGGTCTGGAAAAGGCACCGGGGCCACCCGCCATCTTTCCGTCGCCACCCTCTATGAGGAGCAGACCTTCATTGCGGTTCTCCCCGTATAATTTGCTATCCAGTCGAATCCTGCTGGGAGACGTCAATTATGTTGGCAGCTTCTGCAACGGAAGAGGATTTACTCGCAAAGGCCAATAGAGCATTCCGAGGTGGATTGAGTTCTGCGGAAACCAACCTCTTGTCTATTGTTCCTTCCGGCGAATTTGTTTACTGCGGTCCGAGTAATGGCGACGACGATCCGGGCAATAAACCGGCAAACTCCTCGACATGGAGCAAGGAGCGCAATGTTCGCGCAGAACTGATTGAATGGCTGTGCACAACTGAGGTCGCTCATGTCCCTTCGCGCGGCGTCCGGGTACACGGCGCGCGAATTGTCGGCCAACTTAATCTCTCTTACTCCAACGCATCCCTCCACTTAGTGTTCGCTCACTGCCGCTTTGAATATCCCATTAGCATGTGGATGTTTTTTGGCCGCGAAGTATCTTTCTCCGGCTCGAAGATCAGCAGCCTCAATCTTGAGCGCGCTCAGATCGTGGGCAACCTTTTCCTCAGCGCCGGATTCATTGCAGATGGTGTAGTTAAGCTTACAAACGCGCACGTCGGAGAGGATACTCGACTGCTCAGGTGGGACCTTTAATGGAATGCTTCCGAAAGAGAGGAAGTATGACGATTTTGCTTTGGACGGCAATAGCATTACCGTTGGCGCCGATGTCAATTTGGAGGGCGGCGTTTTCCCAAATTGCGGGCTGAATCTAGCGAATGCGCGCCTGGGAGGCGACGTAAACGCGAAAGGCGCATTCTTCACGAGCTTCTTTGCGCGCGCCGGTAAGGGCCAGTCTGCCGCACTCTCGATGGTGTCAGCACAGGTCCGCCGAGATATCTACCTCGGAGAAGGCCTCAAAACTCAAGGCGGGATCGCGCTCAACGGTTTGGTGAGTGGCGGAGACATTGATTTTTCAGGAGGCGCACAGCTAAATTCGGTTCCCGGTGAGGATGACCGAGACAACGATGCACTCGATATCAGCGACTCGCGGATCGATGGCAACGTATTCATAGATAAAGGCTTCAGGTCTCATGGCGGAATTTCGATTTCCTCCGCACATATCGGAGGCTATTTTCAGGCAGCAGGTGCTTTGTTCCACTGCGTCCGTGGGCAGGACCAAGCGATCTACGGTAACGACTCCATCGTCACCGGGGACATCAGCATCATCGACTGCAAGATAGACGGTTCTGTTGAATGGCAAACCGGAGAGGCTTCCGGTGATTTGATCATGAGCAACACGTCCATCAGGTATTTAAGACCTGGAAGCGAAATTCCCGCAGGTTGTTCTCTCAATCTCGATCGGACCTTGGTGCACGGATCGATACTGCTCGACAGCCTTGAGGCTTTTGGATATGTAAGTCTCGACTCCGCACACATCGGCGCTGAACTTGTTCTCAACAGCGCAAAGCTTCACGGCCGAGTAGGCGAAGATGCCGCGGCGCCCTTCTCGTTGCTCGTGCAGAACGCGACCATTGGCACAAATCTCCAGGCGAAAAACGTTTTGGCCGAAGGGCTGTTTTCCATTCTGGGCAGCACGCTTGGCGGTCAATTTGATGCCACCGGCGGGACCTTCATCAACGGGTACAAGAAAGGCGTCGAAGATTCCGGAGTCGCAATCAGGGGCTTACCGTGTTTCCATAAAAGGCCCTGTATTCTTTAACGCGCCTTTCTCTTCAGTGGGTCAGGTTTTCTTCAATGACGCCATATTGGGGGCAAACTTTGAGGGGATAGGCGGGAAATTCAATGCTAAAGTGGCCGACTTGACACCGCAAACCGGCGCTGCAATCTCCCTGGTGCGGGCTCAGATCGAAAGTAACCTCTCACTACGTGAATCGACTGAAGAATCGGGAGAGCGTGTTCCGTTCGTTTCAAACGGCAGCATTATTTTCGACTACGGGCAGTGCAACGGCGAAGTTTATTTCGACGGGGCCCGGCTCATTAACCCATACGTGCAAGGCGATGCCAGGACTGGATTGGCTTTCAGTATGTTTAGCGGCAAATGCGCCCGTGGCCTTTACTTCCGGAATGGCTTCGAGGCGCAAGGCGAAGTCAATGTGACAAACTCCGATGTCAGCCAAGTGCTTTCCTGCCGCGGCGGCTCCTTCTCCGCAAACCCCGTGAAGCTCAACAACGATGTAGTTCGCGCCCTGGTGATTCGGTCCACGTGGGTGCACGGAGGGATTGATATTGACCAGGGATTCAAGCTCAACGGCGTGCTCGATCTGACGGATAGCACAACCCATGAATTTGCCGACGATCCCACCTCGTGGCCCAGCCGGGATGCCTTCGTTTGGAGGGCCTTCACTATGAGGTTTTTCTGAATAATCCAAAGGATGCCATGGGGAGGTTGGCGTGGCTCGAACTGCAAAATCACGATCCTTTGCCTGAACGTTCCTATCTGCAGTTATCAAAAGTTCTCTCACAAAACGGCGACGACAAGGGGGCGCAAACGGTGTTGATTCGCCTGGAGGATCAGAGGACGCGACAGAGGACTGTGCCGAGGGTCGAGGGATTCGTGCGAAGGGTCTTGGTGGGCCGCACGGTCGGCTACGGCTACACCCCTATCAACGCTGTCTGGGGCCTCGCGGGCCTGACAGCGCTGGGATGGATAATCTATCGCCGAGCCTACTTGACCGGAAATATCATTCCCACGGATAAGGACGAGCGAGCCAGCCTACGGCAGAATGGCAGTACTACCCCTGAATATGGACGTTTCTCGCCGTTCATATATTCCGTCGAGAATACGGTCCCTTTGGTGAAACTCGGCCAGGCCGACAAATGGTGTCCGTTGAGCCATGTAACGGAAGAAAAGCCGAGGCAAACGGTTCGGCAATGGCCCCAGCGGGCGAGCCTGGCAGCGCAAAAGATAGGAATGCTGCTGAGAAATCCATCTGAACTTCTGTCGTTTAGTCGCTTTACCAGGCCCCCTTGGATTCGATATTTCTATTGGCTCCAGATTGTTCTCGGCTGGATCTTGGCTACGCTCTTTGTTGCTGGTTTCAGCGGTCTCATTCACAAATGAGAAAGGAAGGCGTGCTGCTATTGAAACCACGGCACGCGCGTCGGTAGCGTCCGGCAGGCAGCATTCTTGAGGAGCACATTCGTCCTGCCCAACTAACGACAGTAGTCACTCACCGACGGCAAGTTAATACCGGAATGTCGGCTTGTCGTAATTGAACTTTCCCGCGCGACTGACGGGTAAGATGAATTTTGTGCAGTCTCAGGTCTTCCGCCGCGGCGGGGGAGACCTGGGGCGGCCATTCTTGTGGTGGGGAAGTGAGATTTTGCGGCATCGGGGTTTTTTGTCCGCGCGGGGTTCGAAAGATGGGCGCGGGTCTTTTGACTCCGGTCGCTGCGGCGAGTTCCGCTCCTCATGAACAAGAGGGCTCGACTAAGCGGTTTTAAGACAAAGTCAGCAAGTTAGCCACCGCTTCGCGGTGATAGCGAGTTAGCAAGTCAGCGGCAGTTCATCCTGGCCGTAACTCGATTGGGCGAGTCAGGCTGCTGCCGATGAACGGGGCGAGTTGAGGTTCGAGGTATCCGACCCATTCGCCAGAAAGAGTTTCTTTCGAGCGAACGGGCGGGAAGCGAAAAATCACAATCACCGCTCAGGAACCGTCTCCGTCGCCTCTGCAGATCGCGCGCTCTCGTGCCCTCCCTCATCAATCGCGGAGACCGAGTAGCTGTAGCTATGCCCCGCCTGCACCTGCGCATCGTGAAAGGCCGGCCCAACGACCGCCTGCGCCGGCGAAATCCGCTGCCAGTCTCCGCCTGCTTCACGCCGGTACACAATGTACCCAGTCAGATCGGCTTCCGTGTCCGGTTGCCAGCTCAGATCGATTGCCGGCTCGTTGCCGTCGCCGCCGGCGATCGCCACCGCAGCCAGCCCAGCCGGCGCCGCCGGGGGGAATACATCGAGCGCGCTCACCTCAACCGGCTCCGATAGCTGTCCGTCCAACTCCAGCGTCTTGCCGTCGACGGTTATGCGAGCGATGCGCTGCACGCGATATTCATATTTCTCTCCAAAGCGGACTTCCTTGTCTAACGCCCGATCTTGAGAGCGGCCACCCTCTGCGGACGCCTCAACCAGGAGCGTTCGTTCCGCCACCTCGGCTGGTGGCGCAAGCGGTCCTTGCGGGCCTTTGTCCTTCTTGACAGGGGACGCCATAAGAAGCCTGCGATGCAGCCGGATCGCGGTCGATGCGGCTTCCTGCGCGTCAGCCATCCAGTGCAGCACCACTCCCCCTTTACGCACCTCTGCACCAAACCCGGTTACAGGCCCAGGGGCCTCGCCGGCGAGAACAACCGCGGCGTTCGAGGGCCCCGCCGAGCGGCCATTCCGATTCCTGATCTCGACAAAGTAGCTCAGCTCGCGAGGCGCACCCGCAGCCAACGCGTGTGGCAGCGTCTCGCTGAAAGCACCGGCTGCTTCCGGCGCCAGTTGCACGTCGCCGGCGGGCGCGCATATGGCCGCTGCGCCTTCCCTGCGGCACACATGGACCTGCAAGCTGCCCTTCAGCAGCAGCCTGTCGGTACTCTTCCTGGGCATTGTCCAGGCCAGCGAAACCTGGTTGCCGGCGCGGGCAGCGGCCAGATCTGTCGCCGGCTCAGCTAGGTTCAACGTGGGAGGCAGCGGCGCTCCGGGCATTCCGCAGCCTGCCACAAATGTCCCCAGCGCAATCGCCCCAACTGACCACCAGCATCTTCGTACCCAATTCATCGCCCTCCCAGTCTACTGGACCGGCGAGAAGAGGAATAAGCCGATGCCGCCGCAACAAGGCCGGCAAGCATCTTCGCCGAGCTACTCCACGCGAAGGGCCTGCATCGGATTCAACCGCGACGCCCGCGTTGCCGGCAACCAAACCGCGAGCAGCGCCACCGCGCTCAGAATCACCGGCACCGTTACAAACACCGCTGGATCCCACGCTTTCACGCCGAAGAGCAGGCTCGCCATCAGCCGGGTCAATCCAAACGCCGCGCCAATCCCCACCACCACGCCAGTCACGGCCAGGCTCATTCCGTGCCACACTACCAGCTTTCGAATCGCCGCTCGATCCGCACCCAGCGCCATGCGAATGCCCATCTCCTGCGTGCGCTGCGCCACGGAGTAAGCCATCAGTCCGTAGATTCCGATCGCCGCCAGCACCAGCGCAATCCCGCCAAAAATCGTCAGCAGCATCATGTTGAAGCTCTGCCGCGCCGTCGAGTCGACACCATCTCGTCCATCGTCCGCACCTGCGTTACCGCGAAACCTCCGCTGGCCAGGCGCAACTGCTCCGTCATCGCCGCGATCGCCTGTCGGATCGCCGCGCGTGCGCACCACCCAGCGCAGCGGCACGATCCGCGCATACAGACGCCGTCAAGCCGTCGGTCACCTGCGAATCGGGCACAATCATCATCTGCTCCCGGCTCTTGCGCCAGTCCGCCTTCGTGCGTGTCGCCCACGACGCCGATGATCACCCGCGCCGGCTCTTCCAACTCCGGCCCGACGCCGTTGCCGATCATGATCTGCTGACCTACCGGATTTCTGATGCTTGGGCCAGTACCGCTTCGCCAGCGCCTCGTTGATCAGCACCACCGGCGTCGACTCGCCGTGTCGTATCCGTAAAATCGCGCCCCCGCAGCATCGGAATTTTGAACGTGCTGAAATAGTCCCGGCGACGCGCTCATCCACCCGCGCCCGTCGTATCCTGCTGATTTTGAATCGGCGGGCTGCCCACAATCGTGAATGGCAATCCAACGCCCCTGGATCGGCAGGCAGCAAGCAGGGTCGCATCTCCACTCCCGGAATCGCGTTCAACCTTTCCGCACCATCGTGCCCCAGTTGCGCCACTCCTGCCGTCTTCTGAAAGCGGTCGCCCGTCAGCGACATCTCCATCGTCAGCACGTTATGCGGATCGAACCCGGGATCCACGCCACGCAGCGCAACAAACGTCCGGATCAGCAGCGCCGAGCCCACCAGCAGCACCAGCGCCAGCGAAACTTCGCTCACCACCAGCAGCGACCGCGCCTTGCTCTGCCGGAATCCCGTTCCCGACCGGTTGCTGCTCTCCTTCAGCTGCGAGCTCAGATCCGTCCGCGAAGCGCTCAGCGCGGGGAAAAGCCCGAACAGAACTCCCGTGAGCACCGAAACGCCCAGCGTAAATCCCAGCACCCGCCAGTCCATGCCCACCGCCGCGCCCTTTTCGCCGATGCGCGGCAGCCCCGCCGGACTGATGGCCAGCAGCGCGCGCACGCCTGCAAATCCCAGCGCCAGTCCAAGCGCACCTCCGCCGTCGCCAGCAGTACGCTTTCCGTCAACAACTGGCGAACGATCCGGCCGCGGCTCGCCCCCAGCGCCGCGCGAATCGCAAACTCGCGCTTGCGTCCCGTCGCCCGCACCAGCAGCAGATTGGCCACATTCGCGCAGGCAATCAGCAGCACCAGGCCCACCGCGCCCAGCAGCACCAGCAGCGAATTGCCGCACGTCGCCCACAATCGTGTCGCGCAGCGGTTCAACCACAAATCCGCATCTGCGGATTCGTTTCCGGATAAACCCGGTGAAACTGCGTCGCCGCCAGCTTCATCTGCGCGTTGGCCTGCGCCAAGCGTCACTCCCGGCTTCAGCATCCCGGCCACCAGAAAATAGTGTCCCTGGTTGGTGCTGTTCGGCGGAAACTGAAACGGTAGCCAGATGTCCACTGGCGGATCGGTGAAGAAATGTTTTCCGATCACACCCACAATGGTGTACGGCTCATTGCCCAGCGGCAGCGATCTTCCAATCACATTCGGATTCCCGCCGAACTTGCGCTGCCACAGCCCGTAGCTCAGCACCACCACTTTGCCGCCGTTCGGCGAATCCTCCTGCCGGCGTAAACGTGCGCCCCAGCATCACCGGCGCGCCGAACACGCGAAAGTATCCCTCCGTCACGTGGATCCCGTGCACCTGCTCCGGACGCCCGCCCGTGATGTTGTAGCCCAGGCCCGCCAAAATCGTACGCCGCCACATCTTTAAATACGCTCGTCTGCCGCTTGAACTCCTCAAACTTCGGAATCGATGCCACATCCGCATTTCCTTGCGGCGTCGTCCACTCAGCCGCCACAATCCGGTCCGCATCGGGATACGTCGAGAGGCTTCAGCAGCACCGCATTCACCACTGTGAAAATTGCAGTGTTCGCCCCGATCCCCAGCGCCAGCGCCGACACTGCGGCAATCGTAAACCCCGGACTCTTTGCGAACATATGCAGCGCATGTTTCACGTCCTTCCACAAGTCGCCCATCAGTTACCTCGGTCACCATTCTCGCCCATCCCCCGCGCCAGGCAGTACAATTCGGACGCGCCCCAACAGAAAAAGTCCCGCCCAGGCGCCCTGAACCCGAAAGGAATCTGCCCGCGTGCTAATCTTCGCCGCCGTCCTCGCCATCTTCGTCTACGGAATGATCGCCGCCATGCTCGGCACTATCCTTCCCGACCTCTCCGATCGCTTCCATCTCACCCCCGCGCAGAACGGCGCCATCGCCTTCTCCCAGGCCCTCGGCCTCATTATCGCCTCGGTCGGCGTCGGCCCCCTGCTCGACAATCAAGGCGACAAAGTCGGCCTCATCCTCGGCCTCGCCTTCATCGTCATCGCCCTCTTCGCCCTGCCCCGCTCCACCGGATTTCGCAGCATCGCCGTCCTGCTCTTCCTCCTCGGAATCGGCGGCGGAATCGTCGTCACCGGCGCCAACGCCCTAATCAGCGCCGTCACTCCCGACCATCGCGCCACCGCCCTCAATCTCCTCAATCTCTTCTTCGGACTCGGCGGACTCACCACCCCCTTCATCTCCGCCAACATCTTCAAGCGCAACTGGGTCCGCCTCTGCTACACCGTCGCATCGCTCACCGTCATCGCCCTCGTCATTCATGCCGTCACCCGCATGCCCGCGCCCACCCCAGCCGCCGGCTTCGCCCTTGCCGACGCCGGACCCGTACTCGGCCGCCCGCTGCTGTTTCTTCTCGGAGCCTTCCTCTTCCTCTACGTCTCCTGCGAAGTCGGCGTCTGGAACTGGCTTCCCCGCCACCTCATCGCCCAGGGCATTCCGGAGTCCCGCGCCCTCAACATCCTCTCTCTCGGATTCGCCCTCGGACTCCTCATCGGCCGCGTCGGCGTCTCCCCCATCCTCATCAGCGTCCCCGCCGTTCAAGTCCTGCTGGCCTCTTCGGTCGCCATGGCCGTCACCACGTTCCTCATGCTCCGCACCGTTAAGCCCTTCGCCGCCGCCGCCCTGGTCTTCATCGCGGGCGTCTCCATGGCCCCCGTCTTCCCGACGACTTTGGCCATCACCGGAACAGCCTTCCCCCGCATGACCGGAACCGCTATCGGCTTTGTCATCACCTGCGGCTGGGCCGGCCTCGCCGTCAGTTCCAGAATCATCGGCGCCATCGCCGGCCCCGACCCTCTCCGCCTCAAGAAAGCACTACTCCTGATCCCCGCCTCGGCCGTCCTAATGATCGCCCTGAACCTCGTCATCTGGTCCGCACTGGGTTGAGAACCAATGCGGACCGCGCATCCGGAGGAGCCGCTGGAGAGTTACACCAAGAGATGAACGAACGCCGGCTCGCCCAAAAGTAGCCGGGTACCCTATCCATGCGACTGAAAGTCTCACCGCTACTTTCCCCCGTTCTACTTCCGGAGGGAGCCGTCGAAGGCAGCCCAGCGCCAGCGAAGCGCAGCCCTGGGTTGGCGGTACACTAGAACAGATTCGGAAATGGTGCAGACCACGAGGGCTTTCCCTCAGGGGCTAAAGCCCATTAACTTGATTGGTGTTATGCGGCACGGCTGAAGCCGTGCCCTTTCAAAACTGGTCTACAGCAGATGCAAAAATGCTCTAAAGCCGGCCTGGCCCCCCAAGGGGCGGCCGAACCTCAGTTAGCCTTCGACGGAACGAAGCAAATCAAAGCCGGAGAAACGAGGTTTTGATATCTTGATTCAAAGTTGGGATCCGAGCAGGAAGGAACGCGAAATGGAAGACCCCTTCGATCTCGACCGTTTTTTGAACGCCCAGGCCGGAGTCTTCCCACAAGTGCTGGCCGAGCTCGCCGCCGGCCAAAAGCGCAGCCACTGGGTCTGGTTCATCTTTCCGCAGATGAAGGGGCTCGGCTCAAGTTCCCACTCCCAGTTCTACGGCATCGGCTCTATTCAGGAAGCCGCCTCCTATTGGCGTCATCCGGTTCTCGGTCCCCGCCTGGAGCAGTGCACAATCCTGGTCAACCAGGTCCAGAAGAAGCCCATCTCACAGATCCTCGGCTCTCCCGACGACCTCAAGTTCCGTTCCTCGATGACCCTCTTCTCCCGCGCCGCTCCAGACACCACCGTCTTCAACGACGCCCTGCAAAAATACTTTGCGGGGCAGCCCGATCCGCTGACGCTGGAACTGCTCGGCTAGACCTTAATCGATTGCAAAGACCGCATAAACGGTAGCCTCTTCACGAATGGTCTGCGGGCGGATTTCGAGAGTTGGAATCACAACGGGGGGTGGGGGCGATGCCATTTCGGCGCTTACTGTTACCGTCTGCAATTCGTGGGGGATATAGAGCTTTGCATTTGGCGTCTCATTGCTTGCGTACATCAACGCACCCAGCTTAACGTGCAGGCCATCGGCCATACTTGTCGCGACTTCGCGAGCTTTCACCAGGGCAATCCCGGCAGCCTTGGCCTGCAACGCTTTTCTATCCGAAAAGCGCCAGTCAATGGCGCCACTCTGATTTGCACCAGCCGCAATCGCGGCGCGGATGACTCCTGCAGCGGATTGCGGAGTTGCGGTGACCTCCCATGATTGCCGAAAAACGAACTGCCGTTTCGCTCGCTGCTCGGGTGTGTCCTTTTCGGCAAAGTCTGTATTGCGCTCCACGCCTTGGCTTGAACTCTCGATTGCCTTGTCATCTACCCCGGCTTTGCGCACAGCTTCGAGAATGGCTTGCGAAAGATTGCCCCCATCGGTGTAGACCCCTCGCGCGTCGGGGCCGAATACCTCGAACCCAATTGTGACGGCGGCAATATCGGCGGTTGCAGTGGCTTCATCCGTGGTACTGATCGCGATTGTCTTGTTGTCTCGGTTGATCTGAATAGTCTGAGAACGGCCTGAACCAACCCAAGCTACGCTTACTACCAGCAACATCAATGATTGCGGAATACGCGACATCGGATTGCCTCCTGAACTTGCAGCGGAAGAGTAACACAAGCGGACGCGAAGCGAAGTTGGCTTCAGGCCACCGTCCAGTCTTCCGTCTTCAGGCCTTCGACAAATGAAAATGCCGCGTCGTGGGTCACCAACGTCAATCCTAGCGACAACGCATGGGAGGCGATCATCAGATCCTCGGTGCTGAGAACCAGTCCCCGGCGCCTCAGCGACTCCCGAGTGGCAGCGCAATATCGAGCCGCGCCAGAATCCCATGCGAAGCACTGCACTCTCACGAGGAAATCCGCGACTCCGAGGCGGATTCGCGAACTTCCAGGCCGGTTGATCACCCAAAACAGAAGCTCCGCCTCGGTGACCGAGGAAATGGCCAGCGACTCCAATGGAGTACGCAAGACATGCTGCCGAACCGCCGGATAATTTCCCCGCACGGAATAACTGACTATGTTCGTATCAAGCAGAAAAATGGGAGGCATCTAGAAAAAATCCCGCTCGACTGGAGGCGTCTGACTACGCTCCAACGGCTCATCGTCCGGTGAGCTCAGCGCATCCCACTCGGCAAACAGATCCGGCCAAGAAGTTCGCGCCGCGTGAGCCCTTCGATCAGCCATGAAATCGTCCGGAAAGTGGGCGCGGTCAAGAATCTTGAATAATTGCGTCACTGTTAAGTTCCTGGGTCTTGGAGGCAGCTTTGCGAATTCCTCTTCGGGCGCATCGTCCGGAATCGCGTCGTAAAGTGCGAACCATTCGTCGAAGCTCACAGTGGGTTCAGCGGGAGGCTGCGAAAGCACCACCTCGCCCGTCTCCGGATTTCGCCGGATCGCCACTTCAGTCCCTTCGAACCGGAACTCCTTGGGCAGGCGCACAGCTTGACTGCGGCCGTTCTTGAACAGCTTCGCCTTCCGGGTTGGCTCGGACGCACCCGCGAAATGCTGGTTTGAATCCTGGTTTGTCGCGCTCATCCCGGCCCCCTTCTTTGGTATATACCAGTATATACCAACTTCTAATGCACCACCGTAGACTTCGCCCCAAACCGCCGCAGCTTCTCGAGAGTCGCCGCAGCCTGCCCGGAATCGATCGCCTCGGCGCCCATCCGCACGCCCTCCTTCAGGTCCCCGGCTAGCCCCGCCGCCACCAGCCCTGCCGCGGCGTTCAGCAGCACAATGTCACGCCGCGCGCCGGGAATGCCGGTCAGCACGTCGTACAGCAGCGACGCATTGGTCGCCACGTCGCCGCCAACAAACTGCTCCAGCGTCGCCCGCGGCAGCCCCGCCATCTCCGGCGTCACCCGCGCCGCATGCAGCTTCGACTCGCCCGTCTCCGTCTCCTCAACCCGCGCCACCACCGACTCGCCCGTGGTCGTCAGCTCGTCAATTCCATCCGTCCCATGCACCACAAACGCCCGCTTCGCTCCCAGCGCCGCCAGCGTCCGCCCCACCAGCAGCACCTTGCTCGGCGCCAGCACGCCAATCACCTGCGCCCGCGCCCCCGCCGGATTGGTCAGCGGCCCGCACAGATTGAAGATCGTCCGAAACCCCAGCGCCCGCCGCAGCGGCCCCACCACCTTCATCGCCGGGTGATACAGCGGCGCAAACAGAAACATGAATCCCGTCTCGCGCAGGCACTGCGACCGCCAGCTCCGGCTCCAAGGTCGATGGGTACGCCCAGCGCCTCCAGCACATCGGCCGCGCCGCAGCGCGAAGTCACCGCCCGATTGCCGTGCTTGGCTACCTTGGCCCCCGCCGCCGCCGCCACCAGCGCCGCGCCCGACGAGATATTGAACGTCAGCGGCCCTCCACCGCCCGTGCCCACCACGTCGACCAATTCGCCCCGCTCTTCGTCCGTCAGCGGAACGGGCGTCACGCGCGCGCGCATCACATCCACAAAGCCGGCAAGCTCCGGCGCCTGTTCGCCGCGCGTCGCCAGAACGGCCAGCAGCGCCGCCGTCTCCACCTCCGGCGCGCCGGCCAGAATCTCTTCCAGCACCGCAGCCGCCTGCTCGCGAGTCAACGCCGCGCCGTCTTCGGCCAGCGGCTTCAGCAACTCTTTCAGAACGCCCATATCAATTCATGGTAACGGTCAATCGTAGCTGCGCCTCGCTGGCCAACAAGTTTGCCGCTCCAAACGCCGGGCAAGATAAGATTTCATTACCGCTGCAACGGTCTCGCCAGGCCCGGATTGTCCCGGGTCCGATCCCGAATCCCCATGCAACAGCGGACTGGGCGGTCCCTGGAAAATAATGAAAATTCACGAGTATCAGGCAAAAGAAATCCTGGCAAAATACGGCGTTGCCGTGCCCAGGGGCGAAGTGGCCAACACGCCGGAAGAAGCCTCGGCGGTAGCCCGCAAACTGTTTGCCGAGGGCGCTTCGGGCGTCGTCGTCAAGGCGCAGATTCATGCCGGAGGCCGCGGCAAAGGCGGCGGCGTCAAGGTCGCCCACAACCGCGAAGACGCCGACCTGCATGTCAAGAACATCCTCGGCATGCAACTGGTGACGCACCAGACCGGGCCGCAAGGCCAGAAGGTGCAGCGGCTGCTCGATTGAAGAGACCGCTGCCATCGACCGCGAGCTCTACCTCGGCATCGTGCTCGACCGCGCCACCGGCAGGCTGGTCTTCATGGCCTCGCAGGCCGGCGGCATGGAGATCGAGGAAGTCGCCGCCAAAACTCCCGAGGCCATCTTCAAGGAGACCATCGACCCCGCCGTCGGTTTCGGCGCATGGCAGGCGCGCAAGCTCGCCTTTGCTCTCGGCCTCAAGACCACGCAGATCAACGCTGCCGTCGCCTTCTTCCAGAGCCTCTACAAGCGCGTTCATCGACACCGACGCCTCGCTGCGTCGAAATCAATCCCTTCATCACCACCAAGGACGACAAGCTCTTCGCTCTCGACGCTAAAATCACCTTCGACGACAACGCCCTCTTCCGCCACGCCGACATCAAGGCACTGCGCGATGTGGCCGAAGAGGACCCGCTTGAAGTTGAAGCAAGCAAGTACGCGCTCAACTACATCAAGCTCGATGGCTCCATCGCCTGCATGGTGAACGGCGCCGGGCCTGGCCATGGCGACGATGGACATTATTCAATACGCCGGCGGCAGTCCTGCCAACTTTCTCGACGTCGGCGGCGGCGCGACGCAGGAGCAGATTGAGCACGCCTTCGAAATTCTGCTCTCCGACTCGCATGTGAAGGCAATCCTGATCAACATCTTCGGCGGCATCCTTCGCGTTGACCGACTTGCGACCGGCGTAGTCGCCGCCGCCCGCAACCTCAACGTAAAGGTCCCCATCGTCCTGCGCCTCGAAGGCACAAATGTCGAAGAAGGCCGCAAGATCCTCAAGGAGTCAGGCTTGAATTTCCAGGTTGGCGCAACGATGAAAGAAGCGGCGGAGCTGGTGGTTGCCGCGGCAAAGGCGGGAGCATAAGATGGCGGTTTTGGTCGACAAGAATACTCGATTGATTGTTCAGGGACTTCACCGGCAAAGAAGGCACCTTTCACGCCAAGGGCTGCGCCGAATACGGCACCAATGTGGTCGGCGGCGTCACTCCCGGCAAGGGCGGCACTACTCACGAAGGCTGGCCGGTTTTCAACACCGTTGCCGACGCAGTCAACCAGACCGGCGCCAACGCCACCATGATTTTCGTTCCGCCGCCGTTTGCCGCCGACGCCATTCTCGAAGCCGAAGACGCGGGCATTGCCCTCATCGTCTGCATCACCGAAGGCATTCCCACCCTCGACATGGTCAAGGTCTGGGCCAAGCTCAAGAACTCGTCCTCGCGCCTCGTCGGCCCCAACTGCCCCGGCGTCATTTCGCCCGGCAAGGCCAAGATCGGCATCATGCCCGGCCGCATTCACAAAGAGGGCTCTGTCGGGATCGTTTCCCGCTCCGGCACGCTCACCTATGAGGCTGTGCACCAGTTGACGCAGCGCGGCATCGGCCAGTCGACTGCGATTGGAATTGGCGGCGACCCCATCATCGGCACCACCCACATCGATGCGCTCCGCCTGCTCAACGACGATCCCGAAACCGAAGCCATCATCATGATCGGCGAAATTGGCGGATCCGCAGAAGAGGCCGCCGCGGAATTCGTCAAGCAGCACGTGAAAAAGCCAGTCGTAGGATTCATCGCCGGCCAGACCGCACCCCCCGGCCGCCGCATGGGCCACGCCGGCGCCATCATCTCCGGCGGCCAGGGCACCGCCGCCGACAAAATGAAAGCCATGACCGCCGCCGGCATTCACGTAGTCGTCTCGCCCGCCGAAATCGGCGCTACTCTGGCAAGGGTCATCGGCAAAGGATAGCCTCTAGCTGTCCTCTCTCACCAAACTTTGCAAGGCTCAGCCTTCACCATCGCCGCCGATTTTTTGCAACTGAAGCTCTTCGCAAACTCAGGCAAATCCTGAAGCACCGTATTTGTCCGGTACTCATCCGGCGCGTGCGGATTCGAAAGCGCCTGGCTGCGCAACTGCTCGGGCCGCGTCTGCGTGCACCACTGCTGCGCGTACGCAATCCAGAACCGCTGGTCCGGCGTATACCCATCGGTCAACGCCGCCATGTCCAGATGCGATGTGTGCGCCGTATCGAGCCACGCCAGCCAAGCCAGCCACAACCCGCCCAGATCCGCCAGGTTTTCGCCCAGCGTCAGCTTGCCGTTCAGATGAACTCCCGGCACCGCCTCGATGGCGTCATACTGCTTCACCATGCACTCGGCGCGGTCGGTGAACTTCTGCTCGTCGTCCTTGGTCCACCAGTCTTTCAGGTTGCCGTCCTTGTCGTATTGCCGTCCCTCATCGTCGAACCCGTGCGTCAACTCATGCCCAATCGTCGAACCCATATCGCCGTAGTTGGCCGCATCGTCTTCCTTGGCGCTATAAAACGGCGGCTGAAAATACCCGGCGGGAAAGTTTACGTTGTTCATCTGCGGATCGTAATAGGCGTTCACCGTTGGCGGCGTCATCTGCCACTCGCCCTTGTCCACCGGCTTGCCAATCTTGGCCAGGTCGCGCTTCTGGTCGAACTCGTGTACACGCATCTGGTTGCCCAGCGCGTCGCCGCGCACAATCTTCACGGTCGAGTAATCCCGCCACTTGTCCGGATAGCCGATCTTGTTCATCACAGTGTGCAACTTTTCCTTGGCCTTCACCTTCGTCGCCGCGCTCATCCAGTCCAGCGAGTCGATGTCCTTGTCCATGGTCTGCTCAATCGCCAGGGTCATCGTCAGGGCCTGCTGCTTCTCCTCCGGAGGAAAATAGCGAGCCACGTACACCTGCCCCAACGCCTCGCCCAGTTCGCGATCCACGCGGCTCGTGCAGCGCTTCCAACGCTCCTGCTGCTTCTCCGCGCCGTTCAAAATATGCGAGTAAAAGTGCCAGGTCTCCTGGTCGAAGCTCTCCGGCAGGCTGGTTCCCGCATAGGCGTGCAGCAGATGCCAGCGAAGATAGACCTTGATCTGATCGATCGGCGTATCGCTTGCCAGTGCGTTGAACTCCGCAAAAAACCTGGGCTCCATATCGTTGGCCTTGCCCGCGTCAGGCGCGTGCACAGCCTTTACATAATCGGCGAGCGAAAAGTGCGTCAGCTCCTTTCCGAGGCTGGCCACGTCCGTCGGATGGTTCAGATTCTGCGGGTCGCGCATCTCGGTTATGGTCAGCGAAGCCTTGGCCAGCCGCGTCTCGATCGACATCACCGTGCCGGCATCCTTTGCAGCCTGCGCCTCTGTCTCGCCGGCCAGCGAAAAAATCTTCGCCACGTGGGCCGCATACTGCTGCCGCTGCTCCACGCTCTTCGCATCCGTCCGCGTATAGTAGTCGCGCTCCGGCAACCCCAGCCCACCCGCGCCATAGAAACTGATTACCTGGCTTGAATCCGCAAAGTCCTGGTTCGATCCCATTCCGAAAAATGCGTCCACTCCGATGTCATGCAAGTGCGCCAGCAGCACCGGTAACTCCGCCGCCGTCTTCAGCGCCGCAATCCGATCCAGCTCCGGCTCGAGCGGCGCAATTCCCAGCTTGTTCACCGCGGCCGTATCCATGCAGCTTGCGTACTCGTCGCCGATCTTCTGCTCGTTGGCCGACCGCGAAGCCGAGGGCGTCGCCGCCTCTTCCAGAATCTGCCGCAGATGCACCCGGTTCAACTCAAACAACTCCGTGAACCGGCCGTAGGCCGCCTGGTCCGCCGGCAGCGGATTGCGCTTAAACCAGCCGTTGCAACTGTAGCGATAAAAGTTCTCGCAGGGATCCACCGTCTTGTCGATCAGCGAGGGGTCGAAGACTCGCAACTCCGGTGCCGGCGCTGCGGCGGCAGCAGCGGGAGTCTGGCACAGCCCTGGTGTGGCGGCAAGTACAGCGGCAACGGCAATCAAGAATTGGCGGCGAACAGCATCGAGTGGGAACATGCGAAAACTCTAGCAGATTCCCACATCGTTCCGGGAGCGGCAAATGTCCCCAATTACAATAAACCCAAGTCGTAACATCCACAGGAGCAAACATCAGTGCCGCAACGCACCTTCAGCATCGTCAAGCCGGACGCGGTCCGCAAGAACCATACCGGCCCCATCCTCGCCGCAATCGACAAAGCCGGATTCCGCTTCGTCGCCCTCAAGCAGCAGTCCATCTCCAGCCGGCAAGCCGAGGGCTTCTATGCCGTCCACAAGGGCAAGCCATTCTTCGGCGCGCTCTGCGAGTTCATGTCCTCCGGTCCGCTGGTCCTCATGGTGCTTGAAAAAGACAACGCCATCGCCGATCTTCGCAAGCTCATGGGCGCCACCAATCCCGCCAACGCCGAAGAGGGAACCATCCGCAAGCAGTTTGCCGCCTCCATCCAGGAGAACGCCATCCACGGCTCCGATGCCGAAGACACCGCCGCCTTCGAAATCGGCTATTGGTTCGCCGGCTACGAACTCATTTAGCGGCCGGGTCAAGGAATTACGATTCCCTGCAGGGAGGATTGTTTCAACCATGGCGACAGCCGGCGCGGAGCTTGCAAGTCTTTTTCTGGCCTCTTCCCGCAAAACCCTCTTCAACGAGCATTGGCCGCGCCTTAAAACCTGTGTGGAACCCCTGACCGTCGAGCAGATCTGGTGGCGGCCGAACGAAGCCTCGAACAGCGTCGGCAATCTCGTCCTGCACCTGAATGGCAATGTCACACAGTGGATTTTGAACTCGTTCAACCGCGGCCAGGACAAGCGCGACCGCCCCGCCGAGTTCTCGGCCGATGGCGGCCTCACGGCTGCCGAACTCCTCGATCGTCTCGGCGCCACCGTGAACGAAGCGGCAAAAGTACTGGACCGGCTCACCGTCGACGAGTTGCTCGCGCCCTACGAAATTCAGGGCTACAAAACGCGCGGACTCGACGCCGTCTACCACGTTGTGGACCACTTCGGCCTCCACTTTGGCCAGATCGCGTACATCTCCAAAAGCCTGTCCGGCAGGGATCTCGGCTTCTACCGGGAACTCAACAAGACAGGCAGAGCGTCCTGAATACCGTCACCGCTGAAGACACGCCCGCGACACCCCCGGAAACTCCGCCCAAAATACTTAAGTGATGACTTGACAAATCTTCCGCTTTCGTTGATAGTTAAGTTTGTGCTTAACTATTCCCCGAAGGAGACAACGCGATGAATGAAAAACCCGTAGTTCACAACACCTTTGCCGTCGAGCGCAGCTATCCGGTCAAGCCGGAGCGCGTCTTCGCCGCCTTTGCCGATTCCGCACAGAAACGCCGCTGGTATGCTGAAGGCGAGAAAAGCCAGGTCGAAGGCTATGAGCTGGACTTTCGCGTCGGGGGCAAAGAGTTTTACTCCCTCGGCTTTAAAGAAGGCCATCCACTGGCAGGCCGCTCGCTCAAGAGCGAGAACGTCTATCGCGAAATCGTTCCGAATCGCCGCATGATCTTTACCTCCACGATGGCAGTGGCGGACAAGTGCGTCTCGGTTTCTCTGGGCACGGTCGAGCTTCTACCGTCCGAGAAGGGCACCGACCTGATTCTCACATTTCAGAGCGCATTCCTTGAAGGTTCCGACGGTCCTGAGATGCGCGAAGCCGGATGGCGGGACCTTCTCGAGAAACTGGCGAAAGTTCTTGCGGACTAGACGAGAGCGGCGCAGGAAATGAGCGGGGTCATGAAGAGAAAGAAACCCAATATCGACCGCATCTTCCACGCCCTCGGCGACCCCACGCGCCGGGCCATGGTGGAGAAGCTGAGCCAGGGCACCATGTCCGTGTCGCAAATGGCAGAGCCATTCGACATGACTCTGGCCGCAGTCGTTCAGCACCTGCAAGTGCTGGAGGAGTGCGGCCTGGTGCAGACCGAGAAGGTGGGCAGGGTGCGCAGTTGCCGCATCGAACCGACTGGGCTCGACGCGATGGAGCAATGGATCCGCGATCGCCGTTCAATTTGGGAGCGCCGCCTGGACCGGCTGGGAGACTTGTTCGCTGACGAAAATGAAAAGCCTCCCGAGCCGCGACAAAATCGGGACTCGGTCGAGCCCCCATGGGATCCGGCCTTGCTGTGACACCGTAATCAGGATGGCCGGACCGGAATCCTCAAGGCCGCCGGGCAGAAACCACGCGCGGAATGCCCTGAAGATCAGCCGCGAACTCGATCTGCGCGAACCCTGAATGCGCAAGCAATCGAGCAACAGCGGAGTCTTGCCGGTAACCAATTTCAAGCGCCAGAAACCCGCCCGGCGCGAGCACAGTCCTCGCCTCAGGAATCAAGCGGCGATAAATGTCCAGACCGCTACCGGCGAACAACGCCAGCGCAGGCTCGTAATCGCGCACCTCAACGGCCAGCGTGGCGCGATCGCTCTCCGCCACGTAAGGTGGGTTGGAGACGACAATATCAAACTGCTCGCCGGCAACCGGCCCAAGCAGATCACCCTCGAGAAATCGAATGCGCTCCCCAACCCCGTTTCGCCCGGCATTACCGCGCGCAATCGCGAGTGCCGATGCCGACAAATCAATCGCCGTAACCTCTGCGGTGGATAGTTTCGAAGCCAGCGAAACCGCAATCGCTCCCGAGCCCGTGCCGACATCCACGATACGCGGTCCTTCAAAACTTGCCGCCAGCGCAAGCACCTTCTCCACCAGGTGCTCTGTCTCCGGCCGCGGAATCAGCACGTCGCGATTCACATGAAACGGCAACCCGTAAAACTCTGCCTCGCCCGTGATGTACTGAATCGGCTCGCCCTTCCATCTGCGCTCGATCAGTTGAATGAATTGAGCAGTCTTATCCCTGGAGAGTTCATCGTCAGAATGGCCGAGAAGCCAGGCCTTGTTTTTATCCAGCAGGTGCAACAGAATCGTTTCCGAATCCTGGCGTGCTCGATCGGGATGCGGTCCGAACGATAGGCGGGTCATTCCGCTGGAAACGAAATTTCTAAGGGCAGGCAATGTTTACGCCGCCTGCGTTGCATCCGCCTTCAACTGCTCGGCCTGGTAGTGCGCAATCAGCGCGTCCACAATCGGCTGCAAGCGTCCTTCCATCACAAGATCGAGCTGGTGCAGCGTAAGCCCGATGCGGTGGTCGGTCATCCGGTTCTGCGGAAAGTTATACGTACGAATTTTTTCGCTTCGGTCGCCCGTTCCCACCTGCTGTTTGCGTTCCTTTGCCAGCTCCGCATTCTGCTTTTCCATCTCCTGCTCGTAAAGCCGGGAGCGCAACACGCGCATGCCCTTTTCGCGATTCTTGATCTGCGATTTCTCGTCCTGGCAGCTAACTACCGTGTTGGTTGGAATGTGTGTAATCCGCACCGCCGAGTAAGTCGTGTTCACCGATTGCCCGCCAGGTCCCGACGAACAGAAAGTGTCAATGCGAATATCCTTGGCCTCGATCTTGATGTCGACTTCCTCAGCCTCCGGCAGCACCGCCACCGTCACCGCCGATGTGTGCACCCGGCCCTGCGTCTCGGTCGCCGGAACGCGCTGCACGCGATGCACGCCGCTCTCCCACTTCAGTTGCGAGTAGACGCGCTCCCCCTCGATGATCGCAATCACTTCCTTGTAGCCGCCCACGCCTGATTCAGAAAGCGAAAGCAACTCGATCTTCCACTTGTGTTGCTCGGCAAAGCGCGTGTACATGCGGAAGATCTCCGCCGCAAAAAGCGAAGCCTCATCGCCGCCCGTCCCCGCGCGAATCTCAAGAATCACGTTCTTCTCATCGTTGGGATCCTTCGGCAGCAGCATTACCTTCAGCTCTTCATTGAGAGCCGTCTCGCGCGGCGCAAGCGAAGCAATCTCCTCTTCCGCCATCGCGCGGATCTCGGCATCGCTTTCGGTCAGCATTGTCCGCGCGTCGGCCAGCCCCTGCTGCACCTGTTTCAGCTCGCGGTATTTTTCCACCGGGGTCTCGATCTCCCGCATCGACTTGGCGGTCTTCTGATATTTCTCGTGGTCGTTGATCACGTCGGGCAGCGAAAACTGCGACTGCAGTTCGTTATAGCGCTGCTCCATCTGTTCCAAACGATCGATCATGGCGCGGCCCCTCCAGGGGCTCAGGTCTCAAAAAAAACTGAATTGCAAAGGAAATAGGCGAAGAACAAGTATCGGCGGCGGGCGCCGCTAGAGGAGTACCGGAATGGGCTCGTGAAGTGTCATTTCATCTTCTATTCTAGCGCGAAATCCAGGATGCCGCGAACAGCTATGGAGATTCGTAACTCCAGCAAACGCCCCAATCAGCCCAGCGGCCACACGGTTGGCCAGTGCAGAAGACTGTCCTCGTCGCCAATCACGATGCGTGCGGGATTAATCGCCAGGTCACTCGTGAGCGCGAAGCCCGGGTAATCTACCGCCGTGGGCAGATCGAAAACAAGCTTTGTTTCCATGCTTTGGCCCGGCCCAACTTCAGCTTCCAGGCCGGCGTAAGGGGGGGCGCCGGCTGGCGAATACCGACGCATACCCTCCTTGGATACCTCGTAAACCTGCCCAGATCGGTCAATCAGCACTCCCTTTCGGCCATTCTCCCGTTGCGCCCTGCTGCGCGACCGATTGGCGACGCGGACGTCAAAGAAATAGACCGATCTGCCCGGATCCGCCGCGCCGCTCATCGGATTTGTCAATGGCATCCGATTCCATCCCATAACGGCGAAGCACATCTCATCGAAGCAGCGGTCTTCACCGAGCGCCATGATGTGCTGTGGCGCCCGGACCGCCACGACAGCAACAACTCCCAGATACACGATCCAAACTACGACGACACCTGCGATCGATTTCCAAGCGACAGCCCAGCGACGAACGACGAGGGCAACAATCGCGACGACAACAGTGACCGCTGTGGCGAGGACCAGAAGAATCAGAAGCAGATCGAAGATGGACATGCTTTCTCTTTCATTTATCCGTTACAGGTGAATAATACGCGGGCCCGGAGAGCAAGATAACTCTGAATTCTTGGGTTCGGCGCTTTCGCCAGACGTGCCCGCCGCGTCAAGGCCCCATCACCGGCACCAGCACACTCGACTCGTGCCCCGGTCCCGAGTAAATCGTGATCGTGGCCGGCCGGTAAGTCTCCCGCGTTTCGCCTTCATGATGTTCGGCACAATAGCTCTGCGGGTTGCGGTCGTACAGCGGAAACCAGCTGCTCTGAATCTCCACCATCACCGTGTGCCCGGCTTTAAAAACGTGGTCCACGTCGTGCAGCGAGAACTTGTACTCGCGAATCGCGCCCGCCTTCAAGCGGCGCAGGCTTTTCAAAGCTGTCCAGATAGCGTCCGCGAAAAATCTCCTCGTTCGTCATCAGTTCGTAGCCGCGCATCTTCGCGTCCGCATCGTCCTCCGGATACTGGTCGATCAGCTTCACCACCATGTCGTTGTCCGTGCCCGTGGTCGCGGCGTAGATGTCCGCAACCACTTCGCCGGTGATCGTCAGGTCACTCGTGAGCACCGGCAGTCTTCCACACAGCCAGGTCGTTGCGCCCGGTCACGAAGCGCTGATCTTCCGTGAGCCAGTTAAACCACTCCGAATCCATGCTGTATGTCGGCTGAATGGGCCGATGGCGATAAGGGATCGGATTGGCGGGATCGCTCACGTAGCTGGTTGTGGCCTCGGTCGTCGAGACCGTCCAGCTAAGCAAGCCCACTCCTCCTAAATAAAGGCTCGTGGGCCTGGACTCACGCGGCGGAAAGTGGCTGTAGCGCTTCCAGGTGTTCGAGCCGGTCTCAAAGCTCGCCGTATCTTCCAGGTCGAACCCGAGGCATTCGTGCCGGGTCGTCCTTCAGATAGTGCGCAAAAAACTTCGCCTCGATCCGCGCGCGAAACTCCGTACCGATCGGCTCTCCATAATCAAGGTTGCCCAGGCGGCGCAATGACGAAGACCAGTACCCATGCCGCCACGGGCCGAGAACCAGAAAGTTTTCGTGCTTCGCGTCGTGCGGCTCAAGTGTCGAGTACTCAATCTGCGGTCCGTACATATCTTCCTGGTCGTAGTAGCCGCCGACGCTGAGCGTAGGCACCGTGACTGCGTTCAGTGCGTGCTCCACCCCGCGCGAACTCCAGTAGCGGTCATAGGCGGGGTGATCGAGGAAAAGCTTCCATGTAGGCAAAACCTTGGAACCGGATTTCTTCACATCTTCGGCAAACGATCCGCGCTTGAGAAAATAATCGAACCCGTCAACAGGCTTGCCGCCACTTGTCTTTGCCGTAGCTCACCGCCGACTCTTCCTTGCTCGATTCCATCGCCAGCACATAGTCGTACCCGTAGCTCTGCCGGAAGGCGCCGTTGTGAAAGAAGTCGTCGCCCATCCACACATCGATCATCGGCGCCTGCGGCGAAATCGCCTTCACCGCCGGGTGCGGATCGATGCCCGCCATCATTGCCAGAAACCCGGGATAGCTGGTCCCCAGAAAGCCCGCGCGCCCATTGTTGCCTTCGCACGTTCGCGAGCAGCCAGGCCACTGTGTCATAAGTATCGGTGCTCTCGTCCACGGCTTTGGCATTGCGGCGATCGGCGCCATGCTCACTCAAGGGCCGGCTCATCACAAACTTTCCCTCGCTCTTGTGGCGTCCGCGAATATCCTCGCAAACATAAATGTATCCGTCGCGGGCCAGTTCCGGGCGGCTGGCAAAGAACGACGCGCGGCTGGTTCCATCCGCTCCGTAAGGAGTGCGCTGAATAAGGAAAGGAAGCGGCGCAGCAATGTCGGCCGGCTTCAGAATCACCGCATGCAGCTTGATGCCGTCGCGCATCGGAATCATCACTTCGGTCTGCTGGTAATCGTGAAAGACATGGTGGACTGCCGCTCCCGTCCGGCGGTATACCTCGCTCAGGTCCGTGGATTCAACCACGCTTTCGCCATGACCGGAAGCGTCGACCGTAAAGCGAAACGTCTTCGAAGAGTTGGGAAAACCGAATTCAAGCGCTGATAACCTCGTGAATTCCAGCGGGACGTCCCGTTCAGACTCCACAATGAGCTTGCCGTCCTGAACGTAAAAGCTCAGCGGCGTATCGGGATCGGCCGCGCTTGCATATTCGCCCGCCAGAGCCTCGAGTTGGTCGCCATCGTGGGCGGCATCCATCGGGCCTGTCGCATGTGCTTGCGCGAATCCTGACGCGGCTGAGAGCAAGGCAAGGCAAAAAACAGCGTGCGCAGCGCTGCGGAAAATCAAAGGAGCGTCCTTCTGTGGCTCGTCTAATGCGCGTGCCCGTGATGGGGTCGGCTGCCGGTCATCTCCTCAGGCGGCACTACGCAGCCTTCCACCTCTTCACAGCATATGTGCTCAAACTGGATGGTGGTGTGGTTGATTTGAAAGTGGTCCTTGAGCACATGATTGAGCTTCACCAGGATGCAGGCGCTCTCTGATGGCGGAATGTCCGCGATGGTCACATGGCAGGCCATCGCGCTCGACTGCGAGCCTAGACTCCAGACGTGAAGATCGTGGACGTTGATGACGCCCTCAACCTCCTCCATGCCGGAACGAATAGCCGCCAGCGAGATGCCGCGCGGCGTGCCTTCAAGCAGAATGTTCAGCGTCTCGCGGACAATGCCGATGCTGGACCACAGGATCAGTGCGGCAATCAGCAGCGACAGCGCGGGGTCGATCCAGTTGTGGCCCGTGAGCAGAATGCCCGCGCCTCCGGCGATCACCGCGGCCGTCGAAAGCGTATCGCCGGCCATGTGAATAAAGGCCGAGCGCAAGTTCACGTCGCGGGCCACACCCCACAGCAGGGCGGCGATCACGCCATTCATCACCACGCCCGCGGCGGCCACAACCATCATCAGTCTCGGCTGCACAGTCACCGGGCTTGAGAGCCGGTGAACTGGCCTCGACTCCAATCCACAGCGAGATCAGAATCAGCGTGGCTGCATTGATGAAGGCGGCCAGCACCCCGGCTCGCTGGTAGCCGAAGGTCTTCGAGTGGTCGGCAGGGCGGGACTGGAAGTAAACGGCGACAAAGCTCAGCAGCAGCGCCAGGAAGTCCGACATGTTGTGGCCGGACTCGGAAAGCAGCGCCAGTGAGTGCGCGCGCAACCCGGCAACAAACGTGACCACAACATAGGCGAGCGTTGCCGCCAGCGAAAATCGCAGTACGGATGTCGTCCTTTTTGCGCCCGGACCCGCGGGCGCCGCGTGGACATGCATAACCTAAGTGTAACCGGGGATGGGTATCGGTTCCAACCCGCTTTCTTCAGCCCCGACCAGGCCGCAGATGGCTGAGATCGATGGGGTCAGGATCTTCAAAGACGGGCAACTGCGGAAGACCGGCGCGCAGCCCTGTCCACTCCTCCGCCACCACAATGCTGTTTTGCGGATTGCCGGGCTGGTAGCGCGCCGTGCAGGGGAACCCGGCCCGCACCTGCGCCGCATCCACCACGCTCTGCATATCGGTAATGTCCTGGGAACACTCGTAGTCCACGCCGGCGATGCGATAACTGAACAAGAGCATCGTCAGAACGCGCTCCTCTATGCTTTTTGATTCGGCTGGCGCCTTCACCTCGCAGATATCGAGCAGCATCCCGTCCACCAGCCGTCCCGACTGCACCAGGAACCGGCGGCGCGCGCGCTCCAGCTCCTCGGCCGTCGGCCGCTTGCGAAGCACCAGCCACAAGGCTACCGCGCCCAGCCCCGCAATCAAGGCCAGCCCGGCCACTATCTCCCAATCACGTGCAATGAGGTGGGTCATCGGAGGAGGGACTCCACCCCAGGGGTCCCAACTAGAGGATACCGCAGGATGCAGATTCGCCTTCGATGGCGCAAAAGGCGTATGCACCCAATCCGGTGCACCTCAATTCAATGTGGGAACCCGGCGACTTGGGGAATCCTGAAAACGGTGCTATCCCGCCAAAGCCGCGCCGCTCTGACCGGCGCACTGCGCACATACCTCGATTCCCGCAATCCCAAGGCAAATGACCTATACTCTAGGTTGCAGCAGGCAGGCAACTTGGCCCCGCCGCACGGCCTGTTTGCGGAGGTTCCGTTCTTGGTTTCCGATGTCAGCAGGATCGCGAACAAAACACGCCCGGATTCGCTCCACCACCGTCATTTGCGTCCGCCGCAATGGCCAGGTCGTCATGGCCGCCGACGGCCAGGTCACGCTTGGGCGACCACGTCCTGAAGCATTCGGCTAAAAAAATTCGCCGCCTCTATCAGGACAAGATTCTGGCCGGATTTGCCGGTTCCACCGCCGACGCCTTCTCCCTGTTTTCGCGTTTCGAGTCCAAGCTCGAGCAGTACGCCGGCAACCTCAACCGCGCCGCCGTCGAACTGGCCAAGGACTGGCGCACCGACAAAATGCTGCGCAATCTTGAGGCCCTGCTGCTGGTTGCCGATGTCGGCCAGACCTTCCTCATCTCCGGCTCCGGCGATGTCATCGACCCCGACGAAGCAACTGGCTGCCATCGGCTCCGGCGGCAGCTATGCCACCGCCGCCGCCCGCGCGCTGATTGAAAACACCGATCTCACCGCCCGCGAAATTGCCGAAAAAGCCATGAAGATCGCCGGCGAAATCTGCATCTACACCAACGACCACATCACCTTCGAGGAGTTGAAAGGCTAGCGGAAATTCCCGCCTGCCTCTTGCATTCATGGCCATCTACCTTCCCGCATCCGCTGAAGAACAAGACCTCTCGCTCGACGAGCTGACGCCGCGCGAGATCGTATCCGAACTCGACAAGCACGTCGTCGGCCAGACGCGCCGCCAAGCGCGCCGTGGCCATCGCTCTGCGCAACCGCCAGCGCCGCCAGAAGCTGCCCCCCGACATCGCCGACGACATCATGCCCAAGAACATCATCATGATCGGGCCCACCGGCGTGGGCAAAACCGAGATCGCGCGCCGCCTCGCCAAGCTCACCAACTCGCCGTTCCTCAAAGTCGAAGCCTCGAAGTTTACCGAGGTCGGCTACGTCGGCCGCGACGTCGAGTCCATGATCCGCGACCTGGTCGAGATCGCCATCGACATGGTGCGCGAAGAGCGCCTTGAAGAAGTGGAAGACCGCGCCGAGATGAACGCCGAAGAGCGCCTGCTCGACGTGCTGCTGCCGCCTCCGCCGCCCAGCGCCGCCCGCACAGGAGGGCCAGCTCACTCTGCCCGGCACCGAGAGCTACCAGCGCTCCCGCGAAAAGCTGCGCCAGCAGTTCCGCGAAGGCAAGCTCGACGACCGCATGGTCGAGCTCGACGTGCGCGAGCGCGGCACCCCGCAGTTCGGCATCATCAGCAACCAGAACCTTGAGGACATGGAGATGAACCTCAAGGACATGCTGCCCAACATCTTTGGCGGCAGCTCAAAGAAGCGCAAGATGAAGGTGGGCGACGCCTTCGACTACCTGGTGCAGGAAGAAGAGGGCCGCCTCATCGACATGGACTCGGTGAACCGCGCCGCCGTCGAGCGCGTCGAGTCCAACGGCATCATCTTCCTCGACGAGATCGACAAGATCGCCGGCCGCGAAGGCGGCCACGGCCCAGACGTCTCGCGCGAAGGCGTGCAGCGCGACATTCTGCCCATCGTCGAAGGAACCACCGTCAACACGCGCTACGGCATGGTGCGCACCGATCACATTCTCTTCATCGCCGCCGGCGCGTTCCATGTCTCCAAGCCCAGCGATCTGATCCCCGAGTTGCAAGGCCGCTTCCCCATTCGCGTCGAGCTGCAATCGCTCACTGTCGACGATTTCCTGCGCATTCTCACCGAGCCCAAGGCCTCGCTCACCAAGCAATACTCGGCGCTGCTTGAGACCGAAGGCGTGCGCCTCGAGTTCGCTCCCGAAGCCCTGCGCGAGATGGCCGAGTTCGCTTTCAAGGTAAATGAGCAGACTGAAAACATCGGCGCGCGCCGCCTGCACACCATCATGGAGCGCGTGCTTGAAGATGTCAGCTTCCTCGCCCCCGACGTGGCCCGCCGCGCACCCAACGATGAAGCCGCCGCCGCGCTCTCCGAGGCCATCAAGAACGAGTCGACTACCCCGCTGCCCTATCAGGAGCGCATGACCGCCTCCGGCCCTGAGAAGGTCTTCCTCATTGACGACGTGTACGTGAAGCAGATGGTCGCCTCCATCGTGAAAGACCAGGACCTCTCGCGCTACATCCTCTGATGAAGATCAAAATTCGTACATGTTTTGAAAGGGCACGGCTTCAGCCGTGCCGCAAACATCTCAAAATGAGCGTCGGCTTTAGCCCCTGAGAAAAGATCGGCGCATGAGGTGGGCCTTATTCACCGCTTGTTTTGCCAGGTTCTTTTCCTTCCGGTTATGCCAGGCATGATTTTGAAAAGCTCCATCTTCATCGCGGGCTCACTTTTTCTCGCAGCCTGCTTGCAATCGGCTCCGGCCCAATCTGCTTCCACCCCGCAATCCTCCATTCCCACCCGCACCGAAACGATGGTCGTCCTCGGCTCCGCCGCCCCCGTCCCGCTCGCCGAGTCGCCCCGCTCCGTTGTCGTTCTTCCCCTTAAAGACAAAACACTCGCCGCCGAATCTCCGCTCGATTTCCTCCGCCAGGACTCCTCCATCTTTCTCGAACAGCGCGGCGCCGGCGGCGCGCAATCCGATCTAGTCCTGCGCGGCGGCAGCTTTGAGCAGACACTCGTTCTTCTCAACGGATTCCGCATCAACGACAGCCAGACCTCGCACCACAACCTCGACCTCCCCGTTCCCCTGGAGGCCATGAACTCAATCCAGGTTCTTGAAGGCGCCGGCTCCACGCTGCATGGTGTCGACGCACTCAGCGGCGTCGTCGACTTCCTCACCGCCGCGCCCGATCATGCCTCGCTTCTTCTCCGCGCCGCGGAGGGCAGCTTCGAATCGAATGAGGAGTCGCTCCTTGCCGGCGCAACCCGCGGCCGTTGGAGCGGCCGCCTCACCGCCAGCCGCAATTTCTCCACCGGCTTCATCGCCGATCGCGACTACCGCAACGAAGACTCCTCCGTCGAAACCTGGGCCGGCTCGCGTCTCGGCATCACCGACATGATGTTTGCTTCAAGCGATCGCTCCTTCGGCGCCAACCAGTTTTACGGCCCCTACAACTCGTGGGAGCGCACCAAGGGTTGGTTCGCCTCCATGCGTCAGGAGTTTGGCGCTCGCACCGTCGCATGCCTTCGGCTACCGCCGCCACACCGACGAATTCATCCTGCTGCGCACCAATCCCTCCGTCTACGAGAACAACCACATCGATGGCTCCTGGCAAGCGTCCTTGCGCCACACGGTCCCCATTCGAATTCCATCGGTGCTGCTCTTCGGTCTTGAGGCCGACGGCGACAGCATCAACAGCAACAACTCTCGGCCTTCACGCCCGCAACCGCGGCGCCGGCTACATCGACCTCGATCTCCGTCCCGCAAAAAGGCGCTGGAATCTCTCTGCCGGTGCGCGCGAAGAAGTTTTCTCCGGCGGCGCGCAGGCGGTCTTCGCCCCGCAGCTCTCCGGCAGCCTGCGCCTCACCAGCCAGCTCAAGCTCCGCTCCAGCGCCGGATACGGCTTCAGAATTCCCACCTACACCGACCTCTACTATTCCGACCCCACCACCATCGGCAATCCCAATCTCAAGCCCGAGTCCGCCTGGTCCGGCGACGCCGGCGCAGACTGGGCTCCTTCCACGCGCCTTTCACTCTCGGTCACCGGCTTCTACTCGCGCCAGCACGATGCCATCGACTACGTGCGCGCCAACTCCACCCAGAAATGGCAGGCCGTTAACCTCAGCGGTCTTCACTTTGCCGGCGTGGAATCCACACTCACCTGGGCTCCGCCACGCTCGCAATCGGTGAGCATCTCCTGGACCGGCTCTCTACGGCGCGCAGAGCGCCCTCAATGGCCTTCAGTCCGAGTATGTCTTCAACTATCCTGTCCAGAACATTCATGCCGCCTGGACCATTCCCCTCGGCCGCGCCTTCGCCATCAGCAACACGGTGCAGCTTGCTCAGCGCTATCAGCAATCCGTCTACCCCGTATGGAACGCCGCCCTCACCCATGACTCGGGAAGAATCCGGCCCTATCTTCGCCTCGGCAATCTCAGCAACACCGGCTATCAGGAGATCACGGGCGTGAATATGCCCGGCCGTTCCATCACCGGCGGCTTCGCGATCCAGCTTGACCGCTGACGCAGAATTTTTTTGTCGACTGCTCGCGCCAATCTGCTAACGTAGTCGCGTACCCCGGAGGCCCGCGGCGATTCCAGTCTGCGGGTTCAACCTGCATTTTCCTGTTCTTGAACAATTGCGGATGAAGGCGTTCATGCGCGCGCCGGAACATTGTGCGGCTCGCGTGCAATCGCCGTTCCTCCAATCCATGCAAATGAAAGGATGAGAAACAGACAAATGAGCAAACCACTCGGACATCACAAGATTAATTACGTCGAGTTCACAACCACCGACATCGAGCGTGCAAAAGAGTTTTACTCGTCGGTCTTCGGCTGGGCCTTTAAGGACTGGGGTCCGGACTACATCGACTCGAGCGCCGACGCTGCAGGCCTCGCATTGGGGTTCCGGCGCGGAGAGCCCGGGCAAACGCAGCCGGCGTTCGTCCCGCTGATCGTCCTCTACTCATCGGACTTGAGTGCCACCGAATTGGCAATCGTTGCCGCCGGCGGCGCCATCGTTGAGCCCACGTTCGAGTTTCCCGGTGGACGCCGCTTCCACTTCTCCGATGGTTTGGGAAACGTCCTCGCCGTGTGGTCGGAATAAACAGCACGAAACGGGGCGCCCCACCCTCGGCGCGTTTTTATCTTTGCGCCCAGGGTGGGATTCCCAGGCACTCCAAGGCAACTTGCGAATTCCAGTCGCTAATTCACCGGCGGCGGCAGCATCAAAGGCTTGCGGGGTCCCAGCTCTTCGCGCACCAGCGTCAATCCCAGGATGCAATGCTCGAAGCGGTCCGAGAGCCGCGCAAACAGCGGCGCTTCCTGCTCGTACTCGAACAGGTTGAACTGGCTCACAATGTAGTAGCTCTCCTTGCCCGCCTGAATCAGCTCTCCAAGAGTCGGTTGGTGGCGGCGCAGCCGGCGGCTCGATCCCATCGCCTCCGGATACATTCCCGCAACGAACAACGAATAGTCGCCGATGTGTTTGCGCAGCGCGCGCTCCGCATCGAACGATGCCGCCTTGCCGTGCACCGGGTCCGCGGCCTGCATCATCTCCGTCAGTTCTTCGATGGGCCGGCCAACCTCGTCGCGCACCATGTAGAGCTTGTCTGCCTCGGAGAACTCGCAAAGCAGGCGCGCCACATACGCCGGTCACATCCGGATCGTTCAGTCCCAGCTTGCCTTCATAGCTGTTGCGAACCGCCTGCTGAAAAAACGGTTCGAGTGGATGAGCCTGAGCCTGCATACACACCTCCCACCGGCTTGATACGTGTCGTCACCTGGCTGCGAGGCGTTGGCTCTTCCTCATAGAACGGACCAGCGGAAGAAATCAGCCATCGCCCGTATAGCATCGTTTATCACTTGGTCTAACCGTTCTCTTTGCTGTAACACAGAGATCATCGGAATTTCATCAGAATCCTCCAGCCAAAAGCCAATTTTGTTGGCAGACTGGCAACCCGATTGCAAGCCAGCACAGATGCAAAAAGGGCAGCCCCCGTTGGCTGCCCTTTCACATCTTCAATTCAAATCAGGAGTTTACACGGCCGCGGTCGCCCGCGACTCGAGCGCTGCCAATCGGCCAGCCAACAGCGTCTCCAGTTTCACAAGCGCGGCAGAAAAGCCTTCGATCCCTTCCTTCAGTTTGTCCGTTGCCATCCGGTCCGCCGCATGCATCTTGTCGAACGTCGCCTTGTCCACAACAATTTTTTCGATATCGAGCTTTCGCGCAACTTCAGGATCGAGCTTGCGCGGCAACTCGCCTTGGGTCGATTCCAACTCAGCCAGCAGTTGCGGTGAGATCGTCAGCAGATCGCTTCCCGCCAACTCGGTAATCTCGCCGATATTGCGGAAGCTCGCGCCCATCACTTGCGTCTTGTAGCCGAACTTCTTGTAGTAGTTGTAGACCTTCGTCACCGACTGCACGCCCGGATCGTCGGCCCCGTGAAAATCCTTGCCCGTGTCCTTCTTGTACCAGTCCAGAATGCGGCCCACAAACGGCGAAACCAGCGTCACGCCCGCATCGGCCGCCGCAATCGCCTGGTGCAGCCCGAACAGCAGCGTCAGGTTGCAGTGGATTCCCTCCTTCTCCAGCACCTCGGCGGCGCGAATGCCCTCCCACGTCGACGCGATCTTCACCAGGATGCGCTCGCGCCCGATCCCCGCCGCATCGTATTGCGCAATGATGCTGTGTGCCTGCTTGATCGTGCCCTCGGTGTCATACGAAAGCCGCGCATCCACTTCGGTTGATACGCGACCCGGCACAATGGCCAGAATCTTCTTTCCGAACGCGATCGCCAGCCGCTGAAACGCAAGATTGGCAACCGCCTGATCGCCCGCGCCCTCGCCCAGTTCCTTGCGCGCGTCCATCAGCACGCCATCCACAATCGGTTGATACTGCGGCATCTGCGCCGCCGCCGTAATCAGTGAGGGGTTGGTCGTTGCATCCTGCGGGCGAAACTTCTCCATCGCCTCAATGTCGCCGGTATCGGCAACCACCACGGTGAACTTGCGCAACTGTTCAAGCAGATTCTGCGGCATGATTCCTCCTGGGAAGGGGATTCCCATCTATAAGCTCTATCCGGCCTTAGTGTACCGCTTATTAAGATGCGTGGATGCGCCCCGGGTTTCGTCCGGTTCCGCTTTGGTCGAGTTCCGGTCAAGCTTTCGGTGTCAATCCGTATCCGCCTCTACCGTGTGCGCCAGAGTACCGAGCCCTGCGATCGACACCTCCACCCGGTCGCCGGCCGCCAGCGGCCCCACCCCTGCCGGCGTTCCGGTCAGAATCACGTCGCCCGGCTCCAGCGTAAACGCCGCCGTAATAAAACTCAGCAGCGCCGGAATCGAAAAAATAAAGTCAACCGTCGAAGCATGCTGCCGCACCTCGCCATTCACCCGCGTCTCAATCGTCACCCCTGCCATCGGGTCCACTTCATCGCTCACCACCGGCCCCATGGGGCAGAAGGTGTCGAAGCCCTTCGCCCGCGTCCACTGCAAGTCTTTCTTTTGCAGATCGCGCGCAGAAACATCGTTTGCCAGCGTGTATCCGCGAATCACGCCACGCAAATCCGCGTCCGGCTTCAGCTTGTGTACCCGCTTGCCGATCACCAGCGCCAGCTCGCCCTCAAAGTCCACGCGGGTCGAGGCTGCCGGCAGCCGCACCGTGCCGCCTGGCTTCAGCAGCGACGATGGCGGCTTGAAAAAAATGAGCGGCTCAGCGGGAATCTCGTTGCCTAGCTCCTTCACATGATCGCGATAGTTCCGCCCCACGCAGATGATCTTCGAAGGCGTCACCGGCGCCAGCAGATTGGCCGCGCTCAACGGCATCGGCTCGAAATCGAGGTTCTCCGCAGCGGCCTTCTCAACCGCCATCCGAAACGCAAGGTCCTCCTCGGGCGCCGGAGCCGGCCCCGCAATCCAGAGTTCGCCATCGCGCTCTTCCACGGCGCCGTAATGTGCCCTGTTATTAGCAAGAAACCGGCAATACCTCATCAGAGAAATCTCCTCACGCAGCAAAGGTCTCTTGAGCGCCTTACTCGCACCGCGAGTTACATACAGAGAAACACATCCCGCATCGCCTCCTCAAGAAAGAAGCCCGGTACCCCATCCAGAGTCAGGCGATATGGAGAGTGTTCTATAGCGACCCGGACTGGCCTGCGAGGCGGCGCGACAGCAGCCAGGACACCAGCGAGATGACGAGCGCGAGGGCAACCCAGCCTGCCTGTTCGAGGGGGCGCCCAACGGGGATGGAGACGTGAGGCGCGGTGAACGGAATCGATTGAGCGGCCGAAGGGGCATGGCGGATGAACTCGAACGCGCCCCAGCCGAAGACTCCGGCGGCGAGGGCGATGCCGGGGACGGCGCGCTTCCACGGAAATGGGATGGGAGCGGGAGTGCGGGCCTCTTCCTTGACGCGATCCATGACCGAGGCGAGGAAGCCGGAAGATGGAATCAGCTCATCATCGGTGGCCAAGATCTGGTCGATTTCGCCGGGGGCCATCTGCGAGTTGTCGATGTTGGTCCGGTTCATTTCACGCCTCCTTTCCTGGGTTTAGAGTTGCAAGCTCGAGGCCTTCGCTCTCCTGATTGAGATGCGGGAATCGTCTTCGGAGCAGCGCCCGCGCGCGGGAGAGGCGGGCCTTGAGTGTGCCTTCGGGGAGTCCCATGGTGTGGGCCGCGGCGCTGAGGTCCATCTCATGAAAGTAGAACAGAACGACAGGTTCGCGATAGCGATGGGGGAGAGCGAGGACGGCACGGCGCACGGCTTCGTGGCTCGACTTCTCCTGAAGCGAATTGTGTTGCTGGGGCGGGCCGGAGGGCTCGGGGGCTTCATCAAGCGGCAGGTTGACGGTGGGGAAGCGCTTGAGCTCGGAGCGGAAGACGTTGGCCGCGAGGGCGAAGAGCCAGGTGGAAAAGCTCGATTCGCGGCGCCATTGGGCGAGCCCGCGCCAGGCGCGCAAGAAAGCTTCCTGGGCCATCTCTTCAGCGCGGCCGCGGTCGCGGCAGTAGCGCCACGCCATATTGACGAGCGGCCCCTGCCAACGTCGAACGATGCCTTCGAAGGCCTGTACATCGCCGGCGAGGACACGGGTGACGTCGGCCAGGTCTTCGGTGGCGCTGCTGGGTGCGGTTAGTCAAAGCTGACGTTCTCCTTGTTGTGAGACAGGCGGGCTTGTGCGCGAGGTTGCATTTTTTCCTGGCGCAAACAAATCTGGAAGAAAATGCAACCGGGTTTGCCGGTCTCTGGTCCCACCAGTTGCTGAGGGAGAAGACCCCAGCAATGGGTTTAGGAGGATTGTATGACGAATCTGGCGATGAACATGTTCGGTATTGGCGAGAACCCCACCTTTGGCTTGTGGATGTTTTTATCGATCGGCGCGGTGGCGCTGTTTGTGGTTTTCATTCCGCTGACATCGTGGATTGAAAGCCAGCGCAAGGAGCGCGAGGCCTTTTACAAGGCGGAGACGATGCGGCGGCTGGCCGAGTCTTCGGGCGAAGGGGCAAAGGCTGCCATCGAGTTGCTGCGGGAACAATCGCGGCAGGAAAAGAGCAGGAAACGCGAGGGGATGAAGATCGGCGGCCTGGTCAATATGGCAGTTGGCGTGGGGCTGATGGTCTTTCTGCACGCACTGGTGACGGACGCACCGGTCTACCTTTGCGGGTTGATTCCTGGACTGATCGGGGTAGCACTGCTGACCTACTCGCTTGTTCTGGCTCCCAAGGCGGAGTAGCGGGAAGGAATGAATCGCGAGCGGGGCTGGGTCATCCAACGATTAGTTGTTCCAACAGCTAATTTCCTGGCCTGGAGGCTTCGGCCGGGGTCGACGGAGGATGGGTCAATGACCGCGAGCAACAAACGCCAGCCGGCAATCTTTCTTCCCCACGGCGGAGGTCCATGCTTTTTTATGGATTGGAATTGGGGACCGGCAGACACTTGGCATAAGACGCAGCGATTTCTGGAGGGGCTGGCCGGCACTTTGCCGGCTGCTCCCCGGGCGATGGTGGTGGTGAGCGGGCATTGGGAAGAAGCGGCTTTTACGGCCAGCAGTGCCGCCGAGCCAAAGCTGATCTTCGACTATTCCGGGTTTCCTGAGCACACCTACCGGCTGACCTGGCCCGCACCGAGCGATCCTGAGCTGGCGGCGCGCGTGGCTGGGCTGTTGGGCGAGGCTGGGCTGCCGTCGGGGTTGAGCGCGAACCGCGGCTTCGATCACGGGGTCTTTGTGCCGCTGAAGGTGGCGTTTCCGGAGGCGCAGATTCCGGTGGTCGCGCTGTCGCTGGCTGGGTCTCTCGATCCGGCGCTGCATCTGGCGGCGGGACGCGCCCTGGCTCCGCTGCGGGATGAGGGCGTGCTGGTTATAGCGAGCGGCATGAGCTTCCATAATCTGGGCGGGTACTTCAGACCGGAGACGCCGGAGCGGGCGCGCGCTTTCGATTCATGGCTGACGAAGGCGGTCGAATCGGCTGCGCCTGAGCGCGACACGCTGCTGACGGGCTGGCGCGGCGCGCCGTTTGCCGCATATGCACATCCGCGCGAGGAACATCTGATTCCGTTGATGGTGGCGGCGGGGGCCGGAGGAGAAGCGGCAGGAACGCGTGTGTTTGGCGATGAGCCGATGGGCGCGGCTATCAGCGCTTACCGATTCGACGGGTGAACTTCGGCTGAGATTCTCCGCACAGGGCTAGAGTTGCGTAGGGCTGTGTATATTGGGTTGAGCGCAGGCGCCTGCAGAGCGGGCTTGCGCTTTGGAGAGGCCCATGCTGCGGCGCGACGTTCTGAAACTAGCGGCATTGAGCGCAGGAGCGGCGACTTTGCGGCGGTCCGCGGCGGCATTGGCGCTTGCCGCTCCGGTTTCGGGTCCGGTTCCAATTATTGACGCGCACATTCATCTGTTCGATACGCTTCGGCCTGGGGGTGTGCCCTGGCCTGAGAAGACCGACACTGCGGTCTACAAGCCTGCGTTGCCGGAGCGATACGCGGCCGAAAGCGGGGCGCTTGGCATTGTTGGCGCCATTGCCATTGAAGCCAGCCCTCTGGCTACCGACAACCAGTGGCTGCTGAATGTGGCTGCGAATCACGCCTTGATTGTGGGGGTCGTGGGAGACCTGGTGCCCGGTTCGCCATCGTACATGTCCGACCTTGAGCGACTGCATGGGAATACGTTGTTCCTGGGGATTCGCTACGGAAATCTCTGGAATCGCGACCTAGCGGCGGACCTCGAGAATCCCGGATTCATCGATGGATTGAAGGCACTGGCCGCGGCCGGGCTGGTGCTGGAGACAGCGAATCCAGATCCGCGATTGATCGACGCGGTTGTGGAGGTTGCCGAACGAGTTCCCGACTTGAGGATTGTGATCGATCACCTGCCGCATGCGACGGTGCCGACGGAAAAGGATGCGCAGGACCAGTATTGGGCGAATCTGCGGCTGCTTGGTGGGAGCCCGCGCGTGTTCGTGAAATTGTCTGAGATTCCGGTGCGGGTTAATGGGAAGCTGATGACCGACGCGCATTTTTACCTGGCCAGCCTGGATGCGATCTGGGATGTTTTTGGCGAGGACCGCATTTTATTCGGCAGCGACTGGCCGAACAGCGACCATGTAGCCACCTATGCGCAGACGTTTGCGATTGTGCGCGGATACATGGCTCGGAAGAGCGCTGTAGCTAGGGAAAAGTATTTCTGGAAGAACTCGATTGCGGCCTACAAATGGCAGCGCCGAACGTCGGATCAGCCTGCGCTGTAAATTGCGGCTGCACTCAATTTGAAGATGAAAGACCGAAGGAAGTTCTCACCAGGTTCGTGCTTTTTTGATTTACATTCCCTCAGGGGCTAAAGCCCACGTTGACTTGTTTGCATATTCGGCACGACTGAAGTCGTGCCCTGACACACAGCCCGACGAATCCAGTTTGGGGCGAGTTTTTCCGCAGCCTGTGAAGTCGTGCCTGACACACAGCCCGACGAATCCAGTTTGGGACGAGTTTTCCGCAGCCTGTGAAGTCGTGCCTGACACTTATCCCGTTTCCATGAGGGTTCTTCCGCAGCCTTTGAGGCCAATACTCATCAAAGCAAGGGCGCAAGCGGAGGATGGCAAAGACATTTGAGAGCGTTACGATAAGCGGGTTCGTTTTTCCTTTCAGATTGAGGTGACAGCGTTGCACGAAATTTCGTCAACAGATTTGGTCACCGAATCTTCTCGCAGCGAATTCGATGGGGCGATTGCGCGGGCGGTCAAGCGGCTGGCGCCTTATTTGATGACGATGTATGTGGTCTCATTTCTTGACCGGGCGAATATCGGCTTTGCGAAACAGGCTCTCGAGACATCGGTTGGAATTTCTGAAAGCACTTATGCGCTGGGCGCGGGGTTGTTCTTTATCAGCTACTCGCTGTGCGGATTTCCGAGCAATCTTATCCTTCACAGGATTGGCGCGAAGCTCTGGATCTCGTTCCTGATGGTGGGCTGGGGACTGGCTTCGATGGCGACCATGTTTGTAACCGGCAGCACATCGTTCTACCTTCTGCGGCTGCTGCTTGGCGTGTTGGAGGCGGGCTTTTTTCCAGGAGCGATTCTTTATCTCACTTATTGGTTTCCGAACCGGGTGCGGGGGCAGATTCTTGGCTTGTTCTACCTGGGCGTGCCGCTTGCGTTGATCCTCGGCGGCCCGCTTTCAGGATTTCTGCTGGAGATGCATCCGCTGGGCGGATTGCAGAACTGGCAGTGGATGTTCTTGGTGGAAGGCTTCATGGCGGTGGCGCTGGGGTTCACGGCATTCTGGTTTTTGGACAATAAGCCCGCGAATGCGAAGTGGATTCCGGCCGGCGAAAAGCTGGCCTTGATGGACGCGCTGGCGATGGAAGAGAAGGAGCGGCGCGCTACCGGGCCGGCGAAGCTGCTTCCGATGCTGCGCGATCCACGAGTGCTGGAATTCGTGCTCATCTACGGGCTGATTCAGATGAGCGTGTATGGGGCAATTTTCTATTTGCCGGCCGAGGTGTCGGCGCTGATGAAAAAGCCGGCTGGGCTTGAAGTGGGCCTGGTGACGGCGATTCCTTGGATCTGCGCTCTGTGCGCGGTGTTCTGGCTGCCGAGAGCGGCGGACAGGTGGAAGAGCCATCGAAAACTGGCGGCGTGGACTCTGTTGGTTGCGGGCTGCGCGAGCTTCGCATTTCCGACTGCGGGGCCGCGGATGGGGTTGGTGACACTGTCGATTGCCGTCTCGGGTTTTATTGCGGTGCAGCCGCTTTTCTGGACGTTTCCTACCGGATACATGGCCGATCGCGCGAAGGCCGGCGGGATTGCGCTGATTGGTTCGGGGAACCTGGGCGGATTTCTGGCCCCCAATGTGAAGGTGTGGGCCGATGAGTATTTTCACTCGCCGAGCGCGGGGCTCTATTTGCTTGCCGGCATTACCGTGTTGAATGCGGGACTGATTGCGTTGACGAGAGACCGGCGGACCCGGCAGGGAGCCAGCTAAATAGGATGGAAGGTATAATCGGAAGCATGGCGGCAGGCGCACAAACGAATCAACCCGAAGGCGTGACGGCGCTCGACACGGCTGCCAAGATGCAGGCCCTTGAAGCCCGGCTGGAGCAATTGGGAAGGCTGATGGTGGCTTACTCGGGCGGGGTGGATTCGGCGTTTCTAGCGGGGGCGGCGCATCGCGTGCTGGGCGACAAAATGCTGGCGGTACTGGCCGACTCGGCCAGCCTGGCGCGCCGGGATTTGGAACAGGCCTGCGCCTTTGCACAATCGCTGGGAATGCCGCTGCAGGTGGTGGAGACCCAGGAGCTGGACAAGCCCGAGTATGCGCGCAACGATGCCAATCGCTGCTTCCACTGCAAGGACGAGCTGTTCGCGACGATGAAGGGATTGGGCAGCAAGCTGGGCTTTCAATCGATTGCTTACGGCATGAATGCGGACGACACGAAGGACTATCGTCCCGGGCAGCGCGCGGCGAAGGAGCACGAGGTTCTGGCTCCACTTGCCGAAGTTGGGTTGACCAAGCTGGAGGTTCGGGCGCTGGCCAAGGCGGCTGGTTACTCGCTATGGGACCGGCCGGCGGCGCCGTGTCTTTCTTCGCGCGTGGAATACGGACGCACGGTTACGCGCGAGGTGCTGGAGCAGGTGGAGAGGGCCGAGGAGAGCATGCGGCAGTTGGGATTCCGCGAGCTGCGGGTTCGGCATCACGGCGAGCTGGCGCGCGTGGAGATTGCGCGCAACGAGCTGCCCCGGGCGCTGTCGATGGAGATGCTGGACGCGATTACCGCGGCGCTCAAGCAGGCGGGCTTTCAATATGTGACGCTGGATTGCACAGGCTTTCGGTCAGGATCTCTGAATGCGATTCTGCCTGTCGAAGTACTGGCGCGGCGCGGCGCATAGGCGGCGTGACGCAGAAACGATGCGGGGATTCTCGCCTCCCACCCTTCGCCAAAAAACGCGAAGGATGGGGCACCCTTATTGCTGCAATAGTGAAAATGCTATCGCCAGCAGTTTAAAATCACTGAGCGATGCGAATTGGATATCTGGAATGTTTTTCCGGGATAAGCGGCGACATGCTGCTGGGCGCTCTTGTGGACGCAGGGGTTCCGTTTGAATCCCTGGCAGAGACTGCGGTGCAGTTGAATGTGGGCGCGCGGCTTGAGATGCGCAAGGTGAGCCGGGGCGGGCTGGCGGCAACAAAGGTGGACGTGATCACGCCTGACAAGCTTGCGGCGGGACCGGAGCACGCGCATGAAGAGCATACGCACGAGGCGCATTCTCATCCTCACGAGACGCACGTGCATGAGGCACCCGCCGCGCACAGTCATGCGCCGCATCGGCATCTATCGGCGATTCTCAAGATCATCGGCTCGGCGGCGCTCGCTGAAACGGTGAAGGAGCGCGCTGCCCGCGCGTTTCAACTGCTGGGCGAGGCCGAGGCCGCCATCCATTCGATTCCCATCGAGAAGGTTCACTTCCACGAAGTGGGTGCGGTAGACACGATTGTGGACATCGTCTGCACGGCGGCGGGCGCGGAGCTGCTCGGAGTGGACCGCTGGATTGCGTCGCCGTTGAACGTGGGCAGCGGAACTGTGAAGTGCGAGCATGGAACACTGCCGGTTCCGGCGCCTGCAACGCTGGCTTTGCTTGGCGATGCGCCGGTGTACGCGGCCGGGACGCCGATGGAGCGCGTGACTCCGACAGGCGCCGCAGTGCTGCGAATGCTGAATGTGCGCTATGAGACGCTGCCGCCGATGCGCGTGAAAGCCACTGGCTATGGCGCGGGCGGACGCGAGACCCCAGGCGAACCGAACCTGCTGCGGCTGCTGGTGGGCGAGCTTACGGAGAAGGCTGTCGAGGCCTCAACTGAGGAGCCGATCGCGGTGATTGAATCGGTGATCGACGACTCCAATCCGCAGGTGGTGGCATACGTGAGCGAACTGCTGCTGGAGGCGGGCGCGTGGGATGTGTATCGCGTGGCGGTGCAGATGAAGAAGGGGCGAACCGGTGTGCAGATGACCGTATTGTGCCGGCCCGAACTTGTGTCCGCGGTTCAGGATCTGATCTTCCGCGAGACGACCACTATCGGGCTGCATTGGAGGCTGGAAAACAAGCGGTCGCTCAGGCGCGAATTCGTCGAGGTGAAAACGCAATGGGGCGATGTGCGGATCAAGGTTGCGCGCTGGCCGTCCGGAAAAATCGCCAATGCTTCGCCGGAGTATGAGGACTGCCGCAAGCTGGCGACGCTGCATTCTGTACCGTTGAAACAGGTGATGCAGGAGGCCATGCAGGCCTTTGCCGATGAAATTGAAGTGGGTCAAGAGAAGGAGGGGCGCTGATGGATCCCGCAGCGATCGAGTCACTGCTTAACGAAGTGCGCGAGGGCCACACCGGCGTTGCGGATGCGCTGGATCGGTTGCGCAACCTGCCCTTTGAGGACCTGGGCTTTGCCAAGCTCGACCATCATCGCGCGTTGCGTACCGGGATGCCGGAAGTGATCTTTGCCGCGGGCAAGACGACCGCGCAGGTCACTTCAATCTTTATGGGCATGGCGAAGGCGGGGGGCAATGTGCTGGCTACGCGCGCATCGCAGCAGATGTTCGAGGCGATTCTCAAGGTGGAGCCGCGAGCGGATTTCCATGAGGCAGCGCGCGCCATCACGCTTGCCCAAAATGCAGCGGTGCCTGCCGGGAAGGGAACCATCGCGGTGGTCTGCGCGGGAACCAGCGATTTGCCGGTGGCCGAAGAAGCTGCCGTGACCGCTCGGCTGATGGGGAACGACGTGGAACTCATTGCCGACGTGGGCGTGGCCGGCATTCACCGATTGCTGGCGCAGAGAACTTCGCTGCAATCGGCGCGCGTGCTGATTGTGTGCGCAGGCATGGAGGGCGCGCTGCCCACTGTCGTTGCCGGAATGGTGCACGCTCCGGTATTGGCGGTGCCGACCAGCGTGGGCTATGGCGCGTCGTTTGGCGGCGTGGCGGCGCTGCTGGGGATGCTGAACACCTGCTCGCCGAATGTCTCCGTAGTGAATATCGACAACGGATTCGGCGCGGCGTGCATTGCTTCGCTGATCAATCACTTGTGATTTGAGTAGCGCGATTCCCAAGGTTTGAGAAGGCGCCGGTTGGTGACGGCCGCTTAAAACCACCTACCCGTGATGCAGGTCACTGTCCGGCAGTGACCGGAGAGCCAATCATTCTTTCTATATATCTAAAGCACGCGCGCGGCGTGGGGAGGGATTGTGGCTGGGTCCAGGTTGCCGCGGTGGCGCAGGATTTCGCAGATATTCTTTCTCCTGCTTTTTCTTGTGCTGCTGGTTTTCACATCTCTGCACTCGATGATCGGCACCACCAGCGACATGCATCTGCGCGGGCCGGTACGGCTGTTTTTCGAGTGGGACCCGCTGGTTGCAGTTGCAAACGCGTTGGCCACGCATGCTCTTTATCGCGGGCTGTTGTGGAGCCTGGTCATCCTGCTGCCGACGCTGCTTCTGGGGCGATTCTTCTGCGGCTGGATTTGCCCGATGGGCACGCTGCAGCACTTTGTGGGCAATATGCCATCGGAGGCAAAACGGGGCAAGCAGCGGATCGAAGCAAACCGATACAAGCGGTGGCAGACGGTGAAATACGTGGTTCTGCTCGCAGGGCTCGTCGCCGCGTGTTTCGGCTCGATGGCAATTGGCTGGCTCGACCCTTTCAGCCTGCTGGTGCGGTCGATTGGTCTTTCGATTCTGCCCGCGTTCAACATTGCGACACGCGCGCTGCTGGCGCCACTGGAAGGCAGCCACGTTGGCGCGATCAAGGCGACCGGGGGAACGATTCACGCGGTGCTGCAGTTCTTTGTGCTCGATTTTCGGCAAGCGCACTTTGCCCAGGGGTTGGTGCTGGGAATCTTGTTTGTGGTGATTCTCGCCGCCAGTTTGCGGGTCACGCGCTTCTGGTGCCGGTCGATCTGCCCGCTGGGCGCGTTGCTGGGCGCGGTGTCGCGCTGGAGCGTGCTGGGGCTGCACAAGGACTCCGATAGCTGCGACAAGTGCAATCGCTGCCTGATGCACTGCCAGGGCGGCGACGATCCCATTGGCGGCGTGCCTTGGCGCAAGGCCGAATGCCTGATGTGTATGAACTGCGTGGGCAGTTGCCCGCATAACAGCCTGGTCTTCCGGTTCTTCCGGAGTGAAAAAGAGGTAGCTTCGCCTGATCTGGGAAGAAGGCGAACATTGACCGGCATCGCGGCGGGCGCGGTTGTGGTCCCACTGATGCGCGCCAACACAGGTATGGGCAAGAGCCGGAACGAGCGGTTGCTGCGGCCGCCGGGCGCGCTGGACGAGCCGGAGTTCCTCTCGCGCTGCATTCGCTGCGGCGAGTGCATGAAGGTTTGCCCGAACAACTCGCTGCACCCAACGTTGGAAGAGGCGGGCCTGGAAGGGCTTTGGACACCGACGCTGGTGCCGCGCATCGGGTATTGCGAGCCCAGTTGCGTGCTTTGCTCAGAAGTGTGCCCGACGGGAGCGATCTGGCAGATTACGCCCAGGGAAAAAGGCTGGGTGGTGGGCGTCGGCCAACAGAACCAGCCTGTGCGGCTAGGTACGGCATTCTACGATCGCGGACGCTGTCTGCCGTGGGCGATGGCCACCGATTGCATTGTGTGCGAGGAATGGTGTCCGGTTTCGCCCAAGGCTATTTATTTAGAGGAAGCCCAAGTGATAGACTCGGCGGGCAGCACAAAAATACTAAAACAGCCACGCGTGGATCCAAGCCGCTGCGTGGGTTGCGGCGCATGTGAATTTGCATGCCCGCTCGAGGAACACCCTGCCATTTATGTGACGAGTATTGGCGAAAGCCGCTCGCCTAGCAGTCAGATATTGCTGAACCGTAAGTAAAGGAGAAAGTAAAGCATGTTGGGCTCCGTAAGATGGACACCGGCGATCGTGGCGATTGCGATCGCAGCTTCAGCCGCAGGCACAGGATGCAAGAAGAGCCAGGTCGACCCGTTTCCGGCGTCGGGAGCGGTGAGCGGCTGGGACAAGTCCAGCGACACAAGGGTCTTTGTTGCCAAGGATCTTTGGCAGTACATCGACGGCGACGCCGAGCAGTACATAGCAGCCGGCGTGGTTTCGACCGCAACCTCCGACTACAAGTACCAGAGCCAGTTGGAAGCGGTAGTGGATGTTTACACTATGAGTGATTCCGCGGGCGCACGAAAGATTCTGGAGACCGGCCAGACCAAGGACGCAAAGAGCGTGCAGGTGGGCGACGCGGCGGTTGCATACGAACAGAGCGTGACCTTCCGCAAAGGGCCATACCTGGTGCGCATCGTGGCCTACGAGGCGGCGCCGAACGGACCTCAGGCGCTGCTGGCTCTGGCGCACGGGGTTGAAGCGAAACTGTAGGTTGTGCGGCCGAAAGCAAGGCCGCGTGAACAAACACGAGGATTGCGATGGCGCATTGCCCGATGAAGTTCCAATATGTGAGGCGAAGACTCTCCACGTCCTCCATTCGGATTCTGGATATCGGCTGCGGCAACAATTCGCCATCGGTGACCAAGCGCTGGTTCCCAGGCTGCCATTACACGGGCGCGGATATTCAGCGCTACAACTTGAGCGAAATAGATGATGCGGCCATGGACGCGTTTTTCCTTCTTGGCGCGGATGGCTCAGGGTACGCCGCGATTCCGGATGGCAGCTACGATTTGGTCATTTTGAATCATGTATTGGAGCACATGACGGAGCCGGCGCCGGTTGTGGCCGCGCTTTCAAAAAAGTTGAAGCCGGGAGGATATATCTGGATCGCATTTCCATCGCTTCGCAGTTTGTCATTGCCATCGTCGGAGGATGAGACGCTGCAATTTTGCGACGATCCGACTCATATCTACCTTCCGGATGTTCGCGAAGTTGCCAACATTCTGCTGGCGAACGGAGTGAAGGTGCTTCATGCGGGGCGGTCGAGAGAAGGGTTCTTTACCACGCTCGCCGATGTAACAAAACTGCTGAAGAGAGTGTTGAGAAGGCTGATGACGGGCAGATTTTCGGGCCGCGGGATGTGGTATTTGCTGGGATTTGAAGATCACGTACTGGGCCAGCGAAGGTTGAGCTGACAGCTGCACTGAAGAGATAAATGGAAGAGGGAAACGCCATGAAGGATCGCAGGGAATTTTTGAAAAGTGCGGCGACGGGAGCGATGCTGCTGGGTTCGTCGGCCGCGGCGGACGGGCTGGGGCTGGCGGGCATGCTCGCCCAGAGTGGAGGCAATGGCAAGTCGCGGGTTGTGGTGGCCAGGGATGCGGCGCTGCACGGCACGGGTTCGCAGCTGGATGAGAAACGCGTACTCGAAGTGCTGGACCGCGCGCTGACCAGCTATTTCGGACGAACGAAGCCAATGGAGGCATGGAAGCTGATCGGGTTTCCAAATGTTGCAAAGAACAGGGTGATCGGCATCAAGGTGAACGGCCTGGGCGGACAGGGGGATTTCGACACATGCCGTGCTGGTGCGAGGCTATCTGCGAGCGGCTGCAACAGGCCGGCGTTTCCGCGGGCAACATTGTGGTGTGGGACCGCAACGCCCGCGATCTTGAGGCTTGTGGGATGAAGATCAATACCGACCACAACAATAACGTTCGCTGCTTCGGCAGCGATGTCGCGGGGTTCGAGGAGCAGCAGGAATCGTGGGGTGTAGCGCGCATTCGGCTCTCGAAGATTCTTACCCGCGAATGCGCGGCGGTAATCAATGTACCCATTCTCAAAGACCACGAAATGGCCGGCCTGACGTTCGCAATGAAGAATATGTATGGCGTGGTGGATCGGCCCGATTCGCTTCATGCCGATAATTGCAATCCAGGTGTGGCGGACTTGAATTGCATCCCGCAGGTCAGAGAAAAGATCTGTATCACGATCGGCGACGCCACATCGTCGATCTACCAGGGCGGACCGGGATTTCGTCCCGAACATATCTGGTATCCGAACGCGCTGATTGTGGGCGAGGATCGCGTGGCGGTGGATCACACCGCGTTGCAGATATTGAATAGCAAGCGGGTTCAAATGGGCCTGCCAACACTGGAGGCCGCGGGACGCGCACCGCGCTACATTGAGACCGCCGCTGACACGCGCACATAATCTGGGCGTCAACGATTCGAATCGCATCAAGTTGATTGAGGTCTGACAGGGGAGAACAACCATGGCTGAGGAAGCCGAACCGACAACTGAGAAGAACCCGCCGGCGCTGAAAGATCACATAACGCGGCGCGACGCGATGCTGCAACTGCTGCGGCTGGGCGGCGTGGCTGCGGGGGCGGCGGGGGTGGGTGTCTGGCTCAGCGAGCAGAGCGCTCGCCCGGTCGCGGTGCAGGCAGAACATGCGCGGCGCGATCATCGCCTGGGTAGGGATCCAAAGCTGCCGCAGATGGTTGTTGCACAAGGCGCGGAGCCGCGTGCCCTGGTTGAGCGTGCGCTTGAGGATCTTGGCGGGATTCGCCGATTCGTCAGTCGGCAGGATGTGGTGGTGCTGAAACCGAACATCGCATGGGATCGCACGCCGGAACAGGCGGCCACCACAAATCCTGAATTAGTGGCAGAGGTGGTGCGGCAGTGCTGGCAGGCCGGCGCCAAGCGGGTAATCGTAACCGACGTGAGCTGCAACGAACCGCGACGCTGCTTTCAACGCTCCGGCATTCAGGCGGCGGCTCGCGCCGAGGGAGCGGAGGTAATTCTTCCCGATCCCGAACTGTTTCGCGAGGTGGACCTTGGCGGCGTGGTGCTGAAGAGTTGGCCGGTGTTCAAGCCCTTTCTTGAAGCCGACAAGATCTTCAACCTGCCAATCGCAAAGCATCACAGTCTAGTGGGCGTGACGCTGGGAATGAAGAACTGGTACGGCATTCTCGGCGGGGAGCGCAATCGGCTCCATCAGCAGATTCACCAGAGCTTGGTGGATCTGGCCAACTTCATGCTGCCGACGGTCACATTGATGGACTGCTATCGGGTTTTGCTGCGCAACGGCCCGACGGGCGGGAATCTTGAAGATGTGGCAATCAAGAAGACGATGGTGGCCGGCACCGATCCAGTTGCGATCGACGCTTATGTGGCGAAGGCTTATTGGAATCTCGATGCCGAGCGGCTGCCGTATTTGCAGATGGCGGCAGCGCGTGGATTGGGAACCGTGGACTTTGCTTCATTGGCGGTGAAGACCAGTCAGTTGAGTTAGCTGAAGATTTTCAGCGTGGTTTTCCGAGCGCATTTTTCAGGAATCGTGTAGACCAGAAGATTCCCTCAGGGGCTAAAGCCCACGAGTGTTTTCCAGCGTTTTCGGCACGACTAAAGTCGTGCCCTTTCAAAACCGGTCTATAGTAATTCCGAAAATGCTCTAACGCGATCGCGGGTTTGAGTTGATGCTTTCCCAGGTCCGAGAATCCGGACCTGGGGCACCCTGCCGACCTGCTTCAGAGCCGGACATTGCTTAGGCTTGGGCTGGCTTAGGCCTGGGGCTGGTGATTGCGGTGCGCGCGGCGCTCAGCAAGCATCTGCTCATACTGCTGCTTCTGCGTGTCGTTCATGAGCGCTTCCACCTTGTTATTGCTGTTCTGCATGATGGCCCGTGCCTTTGCATGGCGATCCTGATCGGTGAGCGTGGTGTCGGCACGCAGGGTTTGCATCTGTTGCTGCCTGTCGGCGAGGATGGGCTGGAGCTGCGACACTTGATCGCTGCTCAAGCCGAGTCTCTTGCCCAGATGCGCAGCTTGCTCAGCAGGGTCGAAGGTGCGGTGGGGGCGGCCTGGTTGCGACTGCGTTACTTGCGGCGCATTCGCAGCGGGTGCCTGGTTGGGGTCAGGCGCCTGTGCGAGCAAAGTTCCCGCAGAAATCAGCGCGCCCAAAACGATGGTTGCCTTTGTTGCGTTCATACGTTGGATTCTCCCTTTTGACCTCGGTGATTCTTGCGGGCCAGTGGTTGTGTAGACACGAAGGCCGTGGGAGAGTTGCGTTGCGCTTGACCGGCATTCGAGAGAGCGATATTTTACGGGCGATCGTAGAAGCGGAAGAAGAGCGAGGGCTTGGAGACGGGCTCGGCGCGGGCCACGATTGATGCGGCCTGGGTATCGCTGAGCGGAGTGAACTCGCGCGCGAGCTTTACATTTTCTTCCAATTGCGCAATTGAATCGCAGCCGATGATGATGGTGCTTACCGGGCGCGAGAGGGTGTAATACATGGCTTCGCGCATGGTGAGGGTGCCGGGGGTGGGCGCGGGCACCATGCCTTCCCACATGTGGGCCTGTACTTCGAGGGGTTGCGGAGTCCAGTTGGAGAGGAGACGACCGCGGCCGGGGATCTTCATGCCGATGATGCCCATCTGGCGCTCGACGGCGAGGGGCAGAAGCGCCTGGTTGAAGCTGAAGTGGTGGGGATCGGCGGCGCTCATGGCCATGAGGACCGTGTCGAAGGGATAGCGGCGGATGCCTTCGATGAGCGCGTCGGGGCGGTAGTGGCCGGTGAGGCCGAGATGACGCACGACCTTCTGGTCCTTCATCTCGATGAGGGCTTCCATGGCGCCGCCCCTGGCAAAGACCTGATTCACATCGAAGAGCGTGCCGATGTCGTGCAACTGCCAGAGATCGACATGATCGGTGTGCAAGAGTTGCAGCGACTTCTCGATCATGCGCATAGAGTCGTCGCGGGTGCGCTCTTTGGTCTTGGTGGCGAGGAAGGCCTGATCGCGGCGGTGGGCCATGACCTTGCCGACGTACTGCTCGCTCCAGCGGTCGGGGCCGCCGTAGATGGAAGATGTATCGAGGTAGTTGACGCCGAGGTCGAGAGCGCGCTCGATGATGGGCACGGCAACGGCTTCGTTGTTCGGTTTTTCGAGTGCAGCCTGACCCCCGAGCGAAAAGATGCCGACCTTGTAACCGGTCTTGCCAAGGTTGCGGGTGGGCATGGCGGTGAGGGTTACGGGATTCGACGGAAGGGCGGGGAGGGTTTTTGGGGCGTCGGCCAGGAGTGCAGTGGGAGCGAGGAGAGCGGCGGTTACGGCTCCGCCGGCTTTTAGAAAATCGCGACGGCCTTGATTGTCGATGACAGGGTTCTCATTGCTCATGGAATCTCCTCGCTTTGCTTGAAGCTATAAGGTTCATCATAGTCCCATGAAACGGCGCTTCGGAGGAGTGTTTTCGCAACGTATTTCGCGAAAAACAGGGCAAAAACGGGGTGAAAACGGCCTCTTCTGTTTACTACTTCGATAACACATCATTTTTGTACCCTGCAGATTATGAAACAGTTGCTCGAAATGTCAGACCGGAAACGGGGCACTTTCCCAGGGGGGGTAGGGGGGGTTCACTTCGGTACGGACCGGTCACATCCCTGACAGATTGAACCGGGGACATATCTGACACTGCACAAGTCTGTTGACGTTGGGTTAGAACGTCGAGATGGGCTGGAGAGTGAGCAGTGTGATGGAGGAGAAGTTGCGCTTTGTCTTTGAGTATGAGCGCGTTGAGGAGTCGATGAAGGCTCTGTGTAATCGGTTTGAGATCAGCCGTGAGACGGGCTATGTTTGGCTTCGACGCTTCCGGCAGTTGGGAGTCGAGGGTCTGGTGGAGTTGAACGGGCTCCGCAGCGTCATCCCAACCAGACGGCGGCAGCGATCGAAGAGGCGGTGCTGGATCTTCGCCAGGCGCATATGACGTGGGGCCCACGGAAGCTGAAGCGGATTCTGGAGCGGGACCAGCCGGGGCGCGGATGGCCGGCAACCAGCACGGTGGGCGAGATAGTGAAGCGTGCCGGTCTGGTGGTTGCGCGCAAGAAGCGGCGCCGGACCGAGCCCTATACGCAGCCTTTGCAGCATGCAGTGGAGTCGAACCGTGTGTGGTGTGCAGACTTCAAGGGCTGGTTCAGGAGCGGGGATGGAACCCGCATCGACCCGCTGACGATCACCGACGCCTGCAGCCGCTACCTGCTGCGCTCGCAGGCGGTGGAGAAGACCGACACGGAGCGAGTGCGAGCCATCTTCGAGGCGGCGTTTCGTGAATTCGGACTGCCCTGGTGGATACGCACTGATAACGGGCCTCCGTTTGCCAGTTCGGCCGTGAGCGGGTTGTCGCGGCTGGCGGTATGGTGGATCAAGCTGGGTATTCAGCCTGAGCGGATCGAGGCCGGTCATCCGGAGCAGAACGGGCGTCACGAGAGGATGCACCGGACACTGAAGCTGGACCTGAGGCCTGCCCAGGACTGGCGTGGCCAGCAACTGGAACTGGACCGGTTCCGCCACGATTACAACCATGTGCGGCCGCATGAGTCCCTGGACATGCAGACCCCGGCCTCGGTCTACGAGCCTTCGCCGCGGCCCTATCCGGAGCGGTTGCCGGAGATCGAGTACCCGGAGACGATGCTGGCGCGCACGGTCAAGAGCCACGGTCATTTTCGCTGGAAGAGGCACGATGTATTCCTCAGTGAGGTGCTGTGGGGCGAACGAGTGGGACTGCTGCCGTTTGACGACGGATGCTATACGGTCTACTTTGCCCATGTACCGGTGGCGCTGTTTGAAGAAAGGACTGGAAAAACCTACCGCTTGCCACCCAGCAAAGACGGACAGACGACGCGTTCCGTTTCCGGGGCAGCTGCCCCGGAAACGGAAAAACAAAAACAAGAGCAAAAACAACAACAAAAACAACAACAAAAACTCCCTGAGAATGAAAAACTGTCAGGTATGTGCCCGGTCTAAAATGTCAGGGTTGTCCCCGGCCGTTCACTTCGAGGTGGTGCATTGGCCGCGTGAATTGAGGTATCCCATGCGACTATTGTGCGCCAGCAAGCGGTAATTACCTGCAATTACTCCGGTTTCTTGGCACCGTCCTTGGCGCCTTCGACCGCGCCCTTGGTTGTGTCCCTGGTTTTGGCGATGACCTTCTTTGTGCCGCTTGCGGTGGCGTGGTAGGCCTTCGACGTGTCCTTCTTTGTGACGCTTGCGACCTTCCCGGTACCCTGTTTCGTTTTTTCGGCGGCCTTCTCGGTGTCCTGTTTCGTCTTGTCGCCGACTTTCTCAGTGCCTTTCTTTGTCGCGTCGTAGGCCTTTTCAGTACCTTTCTTTGTCGCGTCGTAGGCCTTTGCAGTGCCCTGCTTCACGGCGTGGCCGGTATCTTTGGCTGCGTCCTTGGTATCGTGTCCGGCGGTTTTCAAGTCCTTTTTTACGCCGGTGTCCTGGCTTGGAGTGGGCTGCTGGGTGAACGCGAGAGCCGGGGTGCAGGCCAGCGCGGCTCCAAAGAGTAGCGTCGATAGTTGGCTCGTGATTTTCATATACAGGAGGATACCCGATCTGGCCGCGCGGCCGGCTCAGACGGGGCAAAAAGTTGTGGGGCATTCAAGAGGCGGAAAGCCTGACTCGGGAGGATCCCCGGCCTACTATCCAAGTGGAGCGGATTGAACAAAAACAGCAAGTCAGCCTCCGCTGCGCGGAGTTAGCAAGTCAGCAAGTCAGCGGGTGATGCATGCATATGAGGTTTCGTTCCCCGCGGGTCGGCGAAGCCGGTGGACGGCTGACAGGGAGCCTCGGAGAATATCCATTGAATCAAGTTTTTCCTCAGCATGAAGATGCCAAACCGGGTTTGCCAGCTTACGCGCGAACTGGAGTTCGCACCTTTCAGGCCGACCCGTTGCCGATGCTTTTGAAGGCGTGGCGGGCGGCTGCGATGGTGGCGTCGACTTCTTCATTGCCGTGGGCGGTGCTCAAGAAGGCGGCTTCGAATTGGGAAGGCGGGAGCCAGATGCCCTGGTCGAGCATGGCGTTGTGGAAGCGGCCGAATGCGACGGTGTCTGAGGCTGCGGCGTCGTCATAGTTGGTGACGGGGTTGGGGGTGAAGAACCAGGTGCCCATGGAGCCTACGCGGTTGGTGGTGAGTGGGACGCCGGCTTCCGCGGCTTGGGCGGCTACTCCTTCGAAGACGGCTTTGGATGCGGCTTCGAGTTTGGGGTAAATCCTGGCGGCGTGGGCTTGAAGGTGGGAGATGGTGGCAATGCCGGCGGCCATGGCCAGCGGGTTGCCGCTGAGGGTGCCGGCCTGATAGACGGGGCCGAGAGGGGCGAGCAGGTCCATGAGGGCGCGCTTGCCGCCGAAGACTCCGACGGGGAGGCCTCCGCCAACGATTTTGCCGAGGGTGATGAGGTCGGGCGAGAGCGAGTAGAGTTGGCAGGCGCCGCCGAGGGCTACGCGGAAGCCGGTCATGACTTCATCGACGATGAGCAGGGCGCCTTCGCGGAGGGTGAGGGCGCGGAGGGCCTCGAGGTAGCCGGGAGCGGGCGGAATGCATCCGGCGTTGCCGACGATGGGCTCGATGATAACAGCGGCGATGCGGCCGGGATGGGCGTCGAATGCAGCTTCGACGGCGGCGATATCGTTGTAGGGGAGAGCGAGGGTGAGGTGGGCGATTTCTTCAGGGACTCCGGCTGAGCCGGGGATGCCGAAGGTGGCGACGCCGGAGCCGGCTTTGACTAACAGGCCGTCGGCGTGTCCGTGATAGCAGCCTTCGAACTTGACGACGACTTTGCGGCCGGTGGCGGCGCGGGCCAGACGAATGGCGGACATTGTGGCTTCAGTTCCGGAGCTGACGAAGCGGAGTTTCTCAATGGCGGGATAGCAGGCTACGATGCGCTCGGCGAGGTCGGCCTCGGCGGCGGTGGAGGCGCCGAAGCTGGAGGAGTTGGCGGCGGCGCGCTGGATGGCTTCGACGACGGGGGGAAAGGCGTGGCCGAGGATCATGGGACCCCAGGAGCCGAAGTAGTCGATGTAGCGGTTGCCGTCGGCGTCGGTGAGGTAGGCGCCGGAGGCGGACTCGATGAAGGGGGGCGCGCCACCGACGGCGCGGAAGGCGCGGACCGGGGAGTTGACGCCGCCGGGGAAGAGGCGCTCGGCGCGGAGCTGGAGGGCCCTGGAGCGGGTGCGGGTTTGGGTTGGAGACTGGGTGACCATGGTTGGTTCAGTATAGAGGGAGGTGCGGGAGGGTAGCGGGGCTGCGCTGCCTCAGGGTGTGAACGCAGTGCATCGCTATCCCACCCATCTCGCGATGAGGCTGCGAGCTGGATGGGGCACCCGGCTCCGCTGCTTCAGGGTGTGAGCGCGGTGTATTGCTGTCCCACCCATCTCGCGGTGAGGCTGCGAGATGGATGGGGCACCCGGCGTTTCTGCGAGGGCGGGTGGAAGAAAGAATTGATATTGGCGGGCGGGTGCTGGTGGTGTTTGACGGGCACTGCGGGCTTTGCAATGGCTTGGTGCGGTGGCTGCTGCGGCGCGACCGTCGGGACCGGCTGCGGTTTGTTGCGTTGGAGTCAGAAAAGGTGGCGGGGGTGCTGGCCAGGCACGGGCTGGACGTGCCTGCGGCTGCGTGCGGCGAGGAGACGATGCTGGTGGTGCTAAATGCCGGCGGTGCGGGGGAGAGGGTGCTGGTGCGGTCGGATGCGGTGGTGGCGCTATTCGATGAGTTGGCGCGGCCTTGGACCTGGGTTGGAACGGCGCTGCGATGGGTTCCGCGGGCGGTGCGGGATTTGGGCTACAGGCTGGTGGCGCGCTGGCGGTATCGGATCTGGGGGCGGATGGAGAGTTGCCCGATACCTACGGTTGAAGAGCGGGAGCGATTCTTATAAGGCTTTGCGCTTTTTTGCGGCGGCGGTAGCGGCGGTGATGGCGATTACGACGCCGGCGACTTCCATGGCGATGGCGAGGCCGTACATGAAACCGCGAGTGAAGTCATTCCAATCGATTCCATTGTGCGGGACAGGCGGCGAGAGATGGGGCCAGGCGATGCCGATTACGAGGATGGACATGCCTACGGCAATAAATGCCATGGCGACAGGGATGAGCTTTTCAGGCGAGTTTTGAAATCTGGGAAGGATCATTTCTAGGCCTCTGATGATTTGAGGATGATGATACAGCGAAGTCGAGAGCTGGTTGAAGGGGCGATGTTCAGGGATGGTTTTGGGGGCAGTTGCGGCTGAGGCGGAGCGCGCCGTAGTTGAAACCGATAGCGAGGCCGAGGAGGAGTCCGCGAAGTGAATCGTACAGGGCTTCGTGATGGAGGCCGAAGTCTTTTGCCAGGATCGACATCATGATGCCGGCAAAGAGACAGAGGTTGCCGATGGCGAGGAAGCGGCGGGCTTTGGGAGAGAGATTTCTTCTTGAAAGGCACACGGCGGATTCTCCTTTTATTGGTTGAAGCGGTACCAGGTGAAGAGGGACATTTTGATGACGACGAAGACGAGAGCGATGGATAGGAGATCCCAGCTCCAGATATGGTCGAGGAAGAAGCGATACTCGAACAGAGCGACGGCAAGACAGGCGGAGGCAATGCCGGCGATGCTGCTGGAGCGGCGGCGGTGATCGAGAAAACGTTCATCGACAAAGGCGCGGAGGATGGGGATTCTGCTGAGGATGGGGTGGGTCATTGCTGGTTCTCCAACTGGAAGATCTGGTCGGTGGGACAGGCGAAGACGCGGGCAAAGGTTAGGGCGAGCTCGAGACTGGGGACGTAGCGGTTGCGCTCGATGGAGTTGATGCTCTGGCGGGAGACGCCGACGGCTTGGGCGAGTTGCTCCTGGGTCCAGTTGCGGGCGGTGCGGAGGTCCTTGACCCGGTTTGCGACGCGATTTGAGATTGAGGGCGTCATGTAAAGCTGACTTTCCAAATCAGAGTAACGCGAGTGGAGGTTGATGTCAAGCTGGCTTTCCATTATTTTGGAGGCGGCGCTTTGCCGGGGCAGGACCTGGGTCGAGGGGCGGTGGAATTCGTGGAGCGCGAATACTGCTAGAATCGGAGTTTCCGGGCATCCGCGCCGGTATTGATCCTACACAGAGAAAGACCTGATTGTGCCTGACGAACCCAAGAAGAAATCCGTTACGTATGCCGATGCCGGTGTTGACATCAGCCGGGGCGATCGTGCCAAAGAGCGCATAAAGTTTTTGGCGCAGAAGACATTTAACCGCAATGTGCTGGGCGGGATTGGTGGGTTTGGGGCGCTTTTCCGGCTGGACATGCAGAGGTGGAAGAATCCGATCCTGGTGAGCTCGGCGGATGGGGTTGGGACCAAGCTGAAGGTGGCGTTCGAACTGGGGCTGCACCATACGGTGGGCGCGGACCTGGTGAACCACTGCGTGAACGATATTGCGGTGCAGGGGGCGACGCCGCTGTTTTTTCTGGACTATCTGGCTACCGGCAAGCTGGACCCGGATGTGACGGAGAGCGTGGTGACGGGGCTGGCTGATGCGTGCAGGGCGAACGGATGCGCGCTGATTGGCGGAGAGACGGCGCAGATGCCGGGGTTCTACGCGGACGGCGAGTACGACCTGGCGGGATTTATTGTGGGCGCGGTAGATCGCGACAAAGTGGTGACGGGGGCGGGGATCAAGGCGGGGGATGTGCTGATCGGGCTGCCGTCGACTGGGTTGCACACGAATGGTTATTCGCTGGCGCGGAAGCTGTTGTTCGAAGTGGGCGGGTACAAGCCAACGCAGTATGTGACGGCGATCAAGGAAAAGGCTGGAGCGGCGCTGATGAAGACGCATCGCAGCTATCTGCATGTGATTCAGAAGCTGGTGACGGCGGGATTGACGACGGGGATGGCGCACATTACGGGCGGCGGGATTACGGAGAATCTGCCGCGAATTTTGCCTAAGGGCACGGGGGCGCAGATCGAGATTGGTTCGTGGCCGGTGCTGCCGATTTTTGAGCATCTGCGGGAGCTGGGGCAGGTTTCAGAAGAGGAGATGATGCGCACGTTCAATATGGGCGTGGGGTTGATTGCGGCGATTCCGGCGGCGAAGTTTACGCGCGCGAAGAATCTGCTGGACCGGGCGGAAGAGAAGTTCCACGTGGTTGGGCGGGTGGTGAAGGGCGAGCGGCGGGTGCAGTACACGTAGGCAGGGAACAGGGAACAGGGAACAGGGAACAGGGAGCAGGGAGCAGGGAACAGGGGACAGGGGACAGGGGACAGGGGATTGTAGACCGTTTCTGCGCAGAAGGGAACCTTGGAAGATCAATCAAAAGATCGGCCGGTGAGGCTGGGGATTCTGCTGTCGGGGCGGGGATCGAATTTTCTGGCGATCGCGGAATCGATACGCTGCTGGGCGGCTGCAGGGCGTGGAGATTGCGGTTGTGATTTCGAACGTGGCCGAGGCTGGGGGAGTGAGGGCTGCGCGAGAGATGGGGCTGGCTTGTGAGGTCCTGGTTTCAAAGGGGCGCAAGCGGGCCGAGCATGACGCCGATGTGACTGCATGCCTGAAGGCTCATGGAGTGGACCTGGTTTGCCTGGCGGGGTACATGCGGCTGTTGTCGCCGGAGTTTGTGAGGACGTTTCCGAATCGGATTTTGAATATTCATCCATCGCTGCTGCCGGCGTTTCCGGGGCTGGAGGCGCAGGAGCAGGCGTTTGCGTTTGGGGTGAAAGTGGCTGGGTGCACGGTGCATTTTGTGGATGAGGACCTGGACCATGGGGTGATTGTGGTGCAGAGGGCGATTCCTGTGCTGGAGGGCGACGATGCTCATTCGCTGGCGGAACGGATTCTGGCGGAGGAGCATGTGGCTTATAGCGAGGCGATCGGGATGGTGGCGAGCGGGGAGTACGAGATTCGGGGACGGCGGTTTGTGAAGAAGCCGCATTGAGGGACTGGGTCTTCGCTGTCAAGTGGCGGCGGACATAGACTTCGCATATATATATGATTTTTAGGCGCCTTAATCTCTTAGATTGGTTTGCCTAAGATATACCTCCGATTGCCTAACCTTAAGAGTAGCTGAACAAACGGCGGACCATTCACGCTGGGCGAGTGAGCTTGTTCTCGTTGGCGGGACATTACTCGTTCCTTGCTGACTGGGCCCGGTGCCCGGAAGGGTGAGCTTTGCTTCTTCGGCGAGTCAGCAAGTCAGGGGGGGAAATTGAGAACTGAATGCGTTGCTATCCCACCCATCTCGCGATGATGCTGCGAGATGGATGGGGCACCTGGCGAGTCTGCGACATTGGCATTTTGGAAACCGATCCCAGGCGCAAGAACGCGCTGGCCCTGGGTACCCGGCTTTGGTGGGATGCGAAGAAGTTATTGGAGTGCTAACGGAACGGAGGAGATGATTATGAGTGTTATTTCGAATATCTGGAATCATCCGAAGACATCGGTTACAGGGGTGTTGATAGCGGCGGCCAGCATTGCCGGAGTTCTTTCGCAGCAGGGCATTACGCTGGGCGGCGCGGGAACCGGGACGGTGGTGACGCTGGTGAGCGCGCTTGCGACTGCACTGCTGGGGTTGCTGGCCAAGGATCCGGGCGGTCCGGTGGGACAACTGGGGAACGCGGCAAAGCAAGCTGGGCGCCTGGGCGCTGATTGCGCTGTTGTTGCTTCCGTTTATGAGCGGCTGCTCTGAGACGACGGTGGCGCAGGACATTGTGAACTGGACACCGGCGTTGCAGAGCGCGGTGGCCACGGTAGATTCGGCGGGAGCGGTGCTTGCACCGGCGAGACGCACCGTTGTTTATTGCGGCAACGGCGGGGTTCGACGCGGCGTCGAATCTGATGGTGGCGCAGGCGAAGGCATATCTCGCGAATCCATCGGCGGGCGCGCTGACGCAGTTGCAGAACCAGATTGTGACTTTGCAGCAGCAGGTGAATGCGGCATTGCTCGACGCGGCGAGGATCATCAATCCGGCGAGCCAGAAGCATGCATTGGCGACGATTGAGGCGGTTGGCACGGTTGTGAGCGCGATTCTGGCGCTGGTTCAATCAGTTTCAAGCAAGAGCGCCGTGGAGCAGATGGCGGCGCGGTCGACGATCAAGTTGGCCGCGGTGCAAGCCTTATTTGAATGGGACGCAGGCGGCGGAGATTGTGGCTGGGCATTATGGCGAGCCGGTTGTGATGGCGCGGATGCAGGTGGCGCGGGTGGAGCGGAGTGAGATGGCGGCGGGGTTTTGAGAACAGGTGTCAGGTGCCAGGTGTCACGGGGTCAGGGGTCAATGAGTTTGGGGGCACCCGGCTCATCTAGGAGTTTTCGTCGCGGGCTTCGCCTAGCAATAGCTTGAGGGTGATTTGGCGTTTGCCTCGGAGGATGGTGACGCTGATGGTGTCGCCGGCCTGGTGCTTGTCCATCAGGGAGCTGATGTCCTGGGGGTCGGTTACCTGTTGGCCGTCGATGGCGACGATGAGGTCGCCTCCGAGCATGATGGGAGTGTTGCCAACGTAGGCCTGCTGATTGCCGCCGTGAAGGCCGGCGCGCTCGGCTGCTCCGCCGGGGAGGACGCGCTGGATGAGTACGCCATAGTCGGCGGCGAGGCCCATTTGCGAGGCCAGGTCGGGACCGATGGCGTAGGAGACGATGCCGAGCGAGGGACGGCGGACGCGGCCGTAACGGGTGAGGTCGGCGAGGACGGCTTTGGCGGTGTTGATGGGAATGGCAAAGCCGATGCCGGAACTCTGGTCGGCGCCGTTGGAGGCGATCATGGTGTTGATGCCGATGACTTCGCCGTGGGAGTTGAGCAGCGGTCCGCCGGAGTTGCCGGGGTTGATGGCGGCGTCGGTCTGAATGGCGTCTTCAATGGGCGCGCCATCGGCGTTACGGATGGGGCGGATGGCGCTGATGATGCCGGTGGTCATGGTGCCGGTGAGGCCGAAGGGATTGCCGATGGCGTAGACCTTCTGGCCGACGGCGAGCGTGGAAGAGTCAGCCAGCGTGACCGGCTGGAGGTTGGGCGCGGTGATCTGGAGGAGGGCCAGGTCGTGGACCTTATCCTGGCCTACGACTTTTGCCTGGTAGCGGTTCTTGTTGCTGAGCATGACTTCGATGCCGTGGTTGGCGCCTTCGACAACGTGGAAGTTGGTGAGCACGTGCCCGGACTTGTCGAGGATGAAGCCCGATCCCTGGCCCTGCTGAGGCACGGTTCCATAAAAGAAGTTGAAGACCAGGGTGGTGGAGGTGATGTTGACCACCGAGGGCAGCACCTTTCTTATAGACCGCGATATTGTTCTGACCTCTTCGGCGTCGAAGGCGGGCGCGGCTTCAGCCTCGGTGAGTTCGAGGGGGGAGTTGGAGGCACTGGTGTTGAAGAGGGAAAAGTGCCCCAAATGATTGGTGAGATGAGTGGTGAGGTACCAGAATCCCCCAACAATCAGAACAACCAAGATTACACGGCGCAGTCTCATAGTTCGTTGACCTGATAAACCTTCCTTATACAGATACGGCGGTCAAGCGCGGGGGTTCCAAGGAGAAAGCGCGGCCGCCACTTCCTATTCTAAAGACAAGTTCCGCGGGGAATTGTTGTTGTCGGCTTTGAGGTGCTGCCAGAGGGCGATGACCTGGTGGTTGAGCGCCTCCTTGTCGCCTTTATTGTCAATTACATAGTCGGACATGGCGGCTTTTTCGGCGTCGGGGATCTGGTGGGCGAGGCGGAGGCGGGCATCGGATTCGGCGGCTTCGCGGGCGGGGCCTGGAGGGCTGATGCGGGCGGCATAGCGGGCGATTTTGAGCTCGTCGGGCGCGGTGACGAGGATGATGCGGTCGATGCGGCGGCGCCAATCGGCCAGGAGCCGTCTGTTCTCGCCGCGGGCGCGGGCATCGCGGACCACTTCAAAGATGAGCGCGGACTCGACGACGGCTATGGCTTCGGGGTCGCGCGCGAAGACCTCTTCCATCCAGTGCTGCTGGGCGGCGATGACGGCGGGATGGACGATGGCGTTGAGGTCGTTGAGGCGGCCGCCCTGGAATGCGAGTTCGGCGAGGCGGGGCGGTTGAGGCTGCCATCGGGGTTGACGACATCTGGGCCGAAGACGCGGACGATTTCGGTGTAGACGGGCTGGCCGGGTTCCATCATTCGGCGGCCGAGGGCGTCGGCTTCGATGATGTGAGCGCCGAGTTCGCGCAGAGTGGCGGCGACGGTGGTTTTGCCGCTGCCGAGGCTGCCGGTGAGTCCTACGCGGAGCATGAGCTAGAGGCCTCGCCGCATTTTGGCGGCGCGGACGGTGTTGGCCATGAGCATGGCGATGGTAAGCAAGCCGACGCCGCCGGGCACAGGGGTGTAGGCGCCGGCGAGTTCGTAGGCTTTGGGGTGAATGTCGCCGACGATGGTTGAGCCGCGCTTGGCGAATGCGGCTTCGCGTTTCTGGTTGCCGAGGAAGAAGCGGTCGAACTCCTCGCGTGTGCTTAGGCGATTGATGCCGACGTCGATGAGGGTTGCGCCGGGCTTGACCATTTCTGGGGTGATGAAGCCGGGGCGGCCGATGGCGGCGATGAGGATGTCGGCCTGGCGGGTTATGGCGGCGAGGTCGCGGGTTTTGGAGTGGCAGATGGTGACGGTGGCGTTCTGATGGAGCAGGAGCATGGCCACGGGCTTGCCCACGATGTCGCTGCGGCCGACGACGACGGCGTGTTGGCCGGCGATGGGGATGTCTGCTGCGCTGGAGGATTTCGATGATGCCCGCGGGGGTGCAGGGGGCCAGAGCAGGACGGCCGGCCTGGAGGCGGCCCGCGTTTACGGGGTGAAAGCCGTCGACATCCTTGGCGGGGTCGATGGCGTCGAGCAAGACTTTGGCGTCGACCTGGCGAGGCAGGGGGAGCTGGATGAGGATGCCGTCGATGTCGTCGCGGCTATTGAGGGCGGCAACGAGGTCGAGCATGGATTCGGTGGTGATGTCCTCGGATGGCGTGATGAGGTCGCTGAAGATGCCGAGTTCGGCGCAGGCCTGGACTTTGTTGCGGACGTAGATCTCGGAGGCGGCGACGTTGCCGACGAGGACTGCGGCGAGGCCGGGACGAATGCCCTGGGCGGCAAGGACGCGGACATCTTCGGCGACTTCCTGCTTAATGGCGGCGGCGATGGCGGCGCCGTCGAGGATTCTTGGCATTCTTGCGCTCCCTGGCTTCATCGTATCGCTTTCAGGAGGAAGGCGGTTGCGGGTGGAGGCGAGTTTCTTGGAGGGGCCGGGAGGCTAGGGGCGGGATTTGGTTAGGGGCGCGATCCACATCACATCGACTTGTGATTTATCTCACATACGATCCCCTGTGCGGTTGGGTACGTTCAGGCATGCGAAGAGTGTTCCAGATCACATAAGACGAGATTCCGGAACCTTGAGGCAGGGTTGTAACGGAGACAAGTTTTGATGAGCGCTTTCAAGGACGCAGGACATCTTTTCCGGTTTGCGGGGCTGTTTGTTCTCGCATTTCTGGTGTTTCTGGTGGTGCGCCACTACGTTGTTCCGAAGAGTTTTGGCGAGTATGGGCATTATCGCGGAGCGGCGATCGGCGAGATTGCGGCTCGGCCGGTGAAGTTTGCCGGACACGAGAGCTGCGAGAGTTGCCACACGGATGTACTGGACGTGAAGAAGAACGGCAAACATGCGCATGTGAACTGCGAAGCATGCCATGGGGCGCTGGCGAATCATGCAGACGACCCGGCATCGGTGACTCCGGTGAAGCCGGATACGGCGGTGCTGTGCGCGCGATGCCACACGGCGAGCGCGGCCAAGCCAAAGGGCTTTCCGCAGGTGGTACCGGCGGATCACTCGAATGGGGTTCCGTGCGAGACGTGCCACAATCCGCACAGTCCGGCGATCGATGCTGAAAACGGCGCGGAAAAGGGCGCAGGAGGTGCGAAGTGAATCTTTCGCGGCGTCAGATCTTGATTTTGTTGCCGGCGGCAGCGGTTGCATGGAAGTCGGTGCTTGCGGGAACTCCGGAGGACTCGCCGAATTACAGGATGTCGGATCACTGGTGGGGAATGCTGGTCGACATTTCGAAGTGCATTGGATGCGGGAACTGCGTGCGGGCCTGCGCGACGGAGAACGACGTGCCGGAGGGGCATTTCCGCACATGGGTAGAGCGGTATCACGTGACGGACGGGGACATGTCCAACCCGCGGGTGATTTCGCCGGATGGGGGGAAGGAAGGATTTCCAGTCGCAGAGGAAGATGCGGGAAAGTACTTCTTTGTTCCGAAGCTTTGCAATCACTGCGCGGATTCTCCCTGCACGCAGGTGTGCCCGGTGGGCGCGACGTTTGTGACACCGGATGGGGTGGTGATGGTGGACCCCAAGTACTGCCTGGGTTGCGCGTATTGCGTGCAGGCATGCCCGTATGGTTGCCGGTACATTCATCCGGAAAAGCATGTGGCGGACAAGTGCACTCTTTGCTATCACCGGATCACGAAGGGATTGACGACGGCATGTTGCGAATCGTGCCCGACGGGGGCGCGCCAGCTTGTGGACTTGAAGGATCCGAAAGACCCGATTCACGCTTTCCTGAAGACGCACAACGTGCAGGTGTTGAAGCCGCAGATGGCTACGGGCGCGAAGGTTTATTACAACGATCTGGATGGGTCGGTGCGGTGAAGCAGGGATCAGGGAACAGGGGTCAGGGAACAGCCTAGGATTGGTGACTTGTTATGAATGGTGTTGAAGGCTTCATGTATCCAAATGAAATCGCGCTGCAATGGAGCGTGCTGATCGTTTTGTATCCGTTCATCACGGGGCTGGTGGCGGGGGCGTTCATTCTGGCGTCGCTGGAGCGCGTGTTCCGGGTTGAGGCGGTGAAGCCGACTTACCGGCTGGCGCTGCTGACGGCGCTGGCGTTCCTGCTGGATGCGCCGCTGCCGCTGCAATTGCACCTGGGGCATCCGGAGCGGTCGCCGGAGATGTATTTTACTCCGCACAGCACCTCGGCGATGGCCATGTTCGGATACGTGTACCTGTGGTACCTGATGGCGGTGCTGGTGTTGGAGATCTGGCTGGACTACCGGCGGGACATCGTGCTGTGGTCACAGGAGTCGAAGGGCCTGCTGAGGCTGATTTACAGGGTGATGACGCTGGGATCGAGCAACATCAGCGAGCGCTCACTGGCGATCGACGAGCGCGTGGGCTCGATTGTGACGATCATCGGAATACCTTCAGCGTTCTTGCTGCACGGGTATGTGGGGTTCATTTTTGGATCGATCAAGGCGAATCCGTGGTGGTCATCGCCACTGATGCCGGTGGTGTTTATTTTCTCGGCGATGGTTTCGGGGATTGCGGCGGTGATGCTGCTGTACATGGGAGTGACGAAGCTGCGGGGACTGAAGATCGACACACGCTGCGTGGACTCGATTGCGATGTATCTGTTTTATATCTTCATTATCGATTTCAGTTTGGAGATGCTGGATCTGATTCACAGAATTTATGAAGCCGATGAGTCATTCCGCAGCCTGGATTTCATGGTGCATACCAAGCTGTTTGTTTCGCAGATCGTGATTCAGATTTTGCTGGGCACGTTGACGCCGCTGGTGCTGCTGTTTGTTACGCAGGTGGTGAAGCTGCCGGAGATTGTTCGCAAGCGAATGTATACAGTTTCGGGCGCGTTGGCGCTGATGGGCATTTTTGCGATGCGCTGGAATGTGGTGATAGGCGGACAGCTTTTCTCAAAGAGTTTTCTTGGTTACACGACCTACAAGATGACCCTGGTGACGAGGGAAGGACTGCTGGCTGCGATTGCATTGACGATTCTGCCATTCATTTTTCTGTGGGTGCTGGTGAAGCTGTTGCCTCCATGGAATGAAAAGAGCGAACACCAGGCGGTCGCCGCGGACTGAAAGAAAACTTGTTCGGGTGAAAGCGATGGGCGATCTTCCCGATGCACTCGACCGGCTTATGACCCGCGTGGAGACGCTGGAGCGGCGGGTTTATGCGCTCGAGCATGGAGCCGCGGCGGCCAGCGAGACTGCCGTGCCAACGCCAAGCCCAACGACTGCGACCGAGGCCGGGGAAAACAGATCAGGATCAGCAGCAGGCGGAGTATTCTCAGTGCTGGGCGTAGCCATGCTCGGCGTTGCGGGAGCGTACCTGCTGCGGGCGGTGGCCGAATCGAGTTCACTGCCGAGGGGCGCGGTTGCCGCGGCTGCCATTGCCTACGCGCTAGCATGGCTGGTGTGGGCTTCACGGGCGAAGGCAGGAGACTGGCTGGCAGGCACAACTTATGCTTGCACTTCGGCTTTGATCCTGGCTCCGATGCTTTGGGAACTCACGTTGCGGTTCAAGGTGCTTTCCGCGGTGGGGGCGGCGGGAGTGCTCTGCGGATTTGCAATTGCGGCTTCAGCCCTGCAATGGAAGCGCGATTTTGCGCCGGTATTGTGGGTGGGGAATGTTTCGGCAGCCGGGATCGCGCTGACGCTGGCGATCGCGTCGCACCAGATGTTGCCCTTCATCGGCGTGTTGCTGCTGATGGTGCTCATTGGCGAGTTTAGAACAGGACGGAGGAAGGAGAGCGGGGTGCGGGCGCTGGTAGCGCTGACGGCGGACGTTGCGGTTTGGGCTCTGATCTACATTTACTCGAGTCCTGCGAGCACACGGGCGGACTATCCGCAGATGGGAACGGCGGCACTGCTTGCGCCAGCACTGGGCCTGTTCCTGATTGTTGGCGTCGGCGTGATTTACAGGACGGTGATGAAGCGGGAGACAATCACGGCGTTCGAAACGATCGAGGTCATGATTGCATTTCTGCTGGCCGCGTGCAGCCTGATTTATCTCGGGCCGCCTGGGAGCGCGACCGGACTGGGGATTTTCTGCGTCGCGTTATCAGGGGCTGGATATGGGGTGCTCGGGAGATTCCGCCTGGCGGAAGAACGGCGGAATAACCTTGTGTTTGCAAGCTGGAGCGCGGCGCTTTTTCTGGCCGGGAGTTTGTTGTGCCTTCCGCCGATGTGGCAGGGGCCGTGGCTGGGCGCGGCCGCAGTTGCGGCGGCATTTACGGGCGCAAGGCTGCGGCAGTTTGCACTGGAATTCCATGGAGTGATTTTTCTGCTGGCGGCGGCTGCGCTTCGCGGCTTGCTGAATCAGATCTTCGGCGCACTTGCGGGGACGATGACCGCCTTGCCTGGATGGGATGTGTGGGTCGTCTCGGTTTGCGCAGTTCTCTGCTATGCGGTGATAGAGCCTTTCCGAGAGGAGGGGTGGAGCAGGCAGGCAGTTTCGATTGTGCTTGCGGTGTTGGCGGTCGGCGCCGCGGCAGCCTTGACGGTGCAGGGCCTGGTGGGACTGGTTGCGCTGAAGGTGATGCCGGGTGCGCATCACACGGCTTTCCTCCGGACATTAACCGTGTGCACGGCGGCGATTGCGCTGGCCTATAGCGGAGCGCACTGGCGGCGGATGGAACTGACGCGGATTGGCTACGCGACTCTGGGGCTGCTGGCGGTGAAGCTGGTGCTTGAGGATTTACGGCATGGGCACCTGGGGTTTATTGCGGCTTCGATTTTTCTTTTTGCGATAACGCTGATTGTGGTTCCGCGTGTGGGGCGGTTGGGACAGAAGGTTTGAGACAGGAATGCTAGAGTTTCCGGTCCTGTGTGATCGGCGTTCCTGGTGTCCCACCCTTTCCGCAGAAATTACAAGAAGCACGTCCTTCGGCTTCGCTCCCTATGAACAGGCGAGGTGGGCTTGGTCGTATCCCACCCATCGCAAAAAACGCGATGGATGGGGCACCCAGCTTTTTTTGAGGGGCGATGGCGGATTTGTCCAACTCTGGACGTAACTCGCTATGCGAGTCAGGCTGCTCCCTATGAATGGGCGAGGTGGGCTTGGTCGTATCCCACCCATCGCAAAAAACGCGATGGATGGGGCACCCAGCTTTTTTTGAGGGGCGATGGCGGATTTGTCCAACTCTGGACGTAACTCGCTATGCGAGTCAGGCTGCTCCCTATGAATGGGCGAGGTGGGCTTGGTCGTATCCCACCCATCGCAAAAAACGCGATGGATGGGGCACCCAGCTTTTTTTGAGGGGCGATGGCGGATTTGTCCAACTCTGGACGTAACTCGCTATGCGAGTCAGGCTGCTCCCGATGAACAGGCGAGGTGGGCTTGGTCGTATCCCACCCATCGCAAAAAACGCGATGGATGGGGCACCCAGCTTCTTTTTTGAGGGGCGATGGCGGATTTGTCCAACTCTGGACGTAACTCGCTTTGCGAGTCAGGCTGCTCCCTATGAATGGGCGAGGTGGGCTTGGTCGTATCCCACCCATGCGACGGAAAGACGTCGCATGGATGGGGCACCCAGCTTTTTTTGAGGGGCGATGGCGGATTTGTCCAACTCTGGACGTAACTCGCTATGCGAGTCAGGCTGCTCCCTATGCGGCATTAGCGGTAGATCTGCGGGGTGAAGGTGGGATGCGGTTTCGGGGTGCTGCGTTCATCGCCGCTCAATTTCATTTTGCAGATGTGCACGTCGTAGCCGGTACCGGGCAGGAGGGACTCGAGGACGAAGGTTTCCGTGCCGCGGGACTTGAGTTCGCGATAGCGGTAGACGCCGACATCGCCTTCGCTGGTTTCGGCGCCTCCCGCGGGAGCGTCGAGAAAGTGCTGGGCCTCGGCAAGGGAGGGAGCGGCGTGGGGGTCGCCTTCGGTGAGGCTTTCAGCGGCGTAGGAACGCACGAGCTTGGTCCAATAGCGGGAGAGCAGCTCGGTGTTGGCAAAGAGGTCTGCCCATACGATTTCGCCGCGGACGGCGACGACTACGCCAACGGCATGCTGCCGGCGAAGCTGATCGAGGACCTGATCGCGCGATTTCATGACCGGCGCTGCCGCCTCATCCACTTTCTCGCTGACGGCGTTGGACTCCATGACCTTGGCATAGCTGGTGGTGTTGGCGGCGCCAGGGAAAAGCCCACCATAGTGGCCTCCACCTGACGTAGATGCGGGGGAAGCTGCGGCCATTTCCATTTGCGAGATGGCGCCGTGCACTGAATCCCAGACTTGCTGCTGATCCTTCTGGACCATGGCGCGCTCGCGCACTGCGGGCTGCACCATGAAGCCACGGGCGGGGGCTTTTGCTGCAGCGCCGAAGGTGGACGAACTTTCAGTCCAGCGGCCGGGCTCGATACAAAAGACCGCGAGGTCGAGGGGATCGGCGCCGATGGGAACGATGCGGTCTTTAGCGATGACGCGATCCTGCTTGCCACCGGTGACGATTTCGCCGGCGAGGAGCAGCAGCGGCTTCCTGGAGTTGTTGACGAGGACCAGGGTGTTGACCTGATCTGAGGCGTAGCGATCCTGATGAAATTGGGGCGAGCCCGTGCCGCGCGGGCGGACGAGGCCCTGGCTGCGGCCGGCCTCGGTGACTTCAACTTCTCCACTCTTGATGCCTTCGTCGAGGGTGATGAATGGGGTTTCGCCGGAGACGCCGGATTTCGACTCGGCACGGACAACGGGGAACAGCAACAAATTGCCACTTTCGATGGGGGCCAGCACCTGGAATGGCCCGCTGGCTGGTTCGGACGGTCCGCCGGCCGCCTTGACTTGACTTGCCTGCTGATAAACGGCCAGCGCGAGCAGGAATGCCGCCGCCAACCCAAATCTGCCGAGATTCTTCATCGCTCTCCTCCGCCGGTTCCGGTGATCGTTGCCGGCATTTGACTGAGGAACGGCTGGCGGGAGGAATCTTGCGGGATATTTTTGCGGGTGGTTCAGGCGGAAGGGATTCGCGTATCTTGAAGGTCGTGGGGATTACGCCGGTCCAATCCGTGGAAGGCAGAGCGGGCTGTGGAATCGCAGCCCCGGGTGGCGCGGTCGACGGCGGGTTGCTCGAGGAGCTTTGGCACGAGTGCGGCGGAGCAAGCTGGGGGCTGGAGCGTGGCGAGTTCGACAGGATTCTGATTGAGGTGGCGACGGCTTGGAACTACGGACTTGCGGAAGGGGCGACGGTTGGGCGGCAAGAACAGGCGGCGTATTTTCGCGGGATAAAGCTGGCCGATGTGGTGCTTGCGCGCGCTTGCGCGGCGGGGAACGAGCGCGCGTGGGAGCGGTTCATTGAGATCTACCGGCAGCCGCTGGAGCGCGCGGCGATTGCGATTACCGGGAACAAGACGCTGGGGCGCGATCTGGCGGATCAACTTTATGCGGAGCTCTACGGGCTGACGACGCGGGACGGTGAGAGACGATGTCCGCTGCAGTCTTACCGTGGCCGTGGTTCGCTGATGGGCTGGCTGAGAACAACGCTTGCGCAGCGGCACGTGGATTACTATCGGCGCAGCCATCGGGAAGAGGCACTGGAGGAAACCGATGTGCAGGCTCCGGAGGCGGAGCTTGAAAGGCCGGCGGCGGAAGTTTCCGTTCTGGAGAAAGCGGTGGAAGGAGCGATGCTTCGTTGCGAGGCGGAAGACCGGCTGGTGCTTGCCGCCTACTATCTGGATGAGCGCACGCTGTTGCAGATTGGACTGGTGCTGCATGTTCATGAAGCGACGGTGAGCCGGAGGCTGAGACGCGCGTGCAAGGCGCTGCGGAAACAGATTCTGAGGAATCTGGAAAGCCTGGGGCTGAATAGACGGTCGGCGGAAGAGGCGCTGGGGACAGACCCGCGCGACGTGGATGTGAATTTGAAAAAACTGCTGCAATATTCTCAATTGGAAACGTTCCAAGAGAAGGCGCGAAGATGAATGCAAAGTCCCAACTCGATGTTCATCCCGATGCGGAGAGGCTGAGTGCCTTTGCGGAGCAGGCGTTGCCGGATGGGGAGCGGGAAGAGATTCTGGGGCATCTTTCCGGGTGCGGGCGCTGCCGCGAGGTGGTTTTCCTGGCAGCAGAGGCGGCTGGTGCGACTGCGGCCGTTCGTTCCGCGGCTCGACATGATTCATGGTTCAGGAACTGGCGGGTTGTGTGGATTCCGGCGGCGGCGCTGGGGGCGGTGGTTGGGGTTGCGATCTTTGTGCAACTGAGGCGGGTGGAGATTGCGGCGGAGCAGGCCAAGGCGGCACATGAGGCCCAAGAGCAGGCGATGGAGACGGCTTCAACGGCGCCGACACCGACGGAAATGCACGCGGCACCACGGGCTGTTGCCGCGCATGCGCCGGCAGAGCCCAAAAAGCAGAAGCCGCGATTGCCGACTTCGGCATATACGGATTCCAAAGAGTTGGCGGCGGTGACGGCGCCGCCACCGGCAGGCGATGTGAGCGCGATGGAGAAGGCCGGCAGCGATGAGACTGCGCAGGCTCAGGGGGCTTCCAGTTCGGGCTATCGAGCGATGGGATCGGCTATCGAATTGAAGCCTGTGCCGGCGATGACGGCACGACGAGAGGAACTGGGACGGGCTGCAACTGCCTATCAAGTGAATGAGGTTGCGGCGAATGCGATGGCGCCGCCGAGCGCGGGTGGACTGGCGAAACGAGAATCGACGGGAGCATTGGCGCCGGCCGCGCAGTTCAATCGAAATCCTTCTCCGCCGGAGAGCTTGAAGGCCGGCGAACGTCATGGGTTGGCGGGGGCGTTCGCGATGAACAGGGCCAGGCTGGTGGAGTTACCGAGCGGCTTGGCTGCCGTAATGACCGCAAAGACGCAACACTCGATGCTTGCGGTAGACGGGGCGGGGGCGGTATTTGTTCGCGAAGACGCGGGAATCCAGTGGGAGAGCGTTCAGAAGCAATGGAGTGGGCGGGCGGTGACGGTGCGAGTGCAGCGGTTAGCAGAGGGCAAAGAATCCGGAGATGCGGCTTCGGCGGGAGCGGTTTTTGAAATTGTGAATGACCAAGGTCTGGTTTGGGTGAGTACCGACGGAAGAATGTGGAAAGCGAAGTGATTGGGGGAGCTGCTCTGTGAATTCTCTGGTGGGTCGAGTTGGGTTTGGATATGAATATTAAGGATTTTCCAGGCAGTAGAGGGTTCTTTGTATTGGCGATGCATTCGAGTCTTCCTGAGATCGACTGAGCGCGCCATTCCCCAACGCAATTTCGACTGTAGAAAACGAGTCCACTTGCCGAAATAGGAGGTGTCGAGACCTTCGCAAGATCGACGGCGCACCTGGCGCGGCAGCTTGCGCGGGAGCGGCCGACGTCAAGCATGCTTCGGAAGGCCGCGGGGATGAAGGGAGAGCGCGACGGTGCCGATCCAAGGGGAAGCCGAGAAGGTGGCCAATCTGCCGTGGGCGCATCTGCGATTGCCTCCGTTTCCCCAGGTGGCGATCCGAGTGCTGCAACTGGCGAACAACGACAATGTGCAGCTGCACCAATTGTGCGAACTGGTTTCTTCCGATCCGGCGTTTGCGAGCGAAGTGCTGACGGTTGCGAATTCAGTTCTGTATGCGCCGCGCTACCCATCGAGCAGCATTCTGCAGGCGATCGCGGTACTGGGCGCGAACAAACTTCAGGGCATGTGCATCACGGTAGGGGCGAGGGCGTACCTGGGCAAGTCAATGAGTCACCCGTCGATGCGCGGGCTTTGGCGGCACAACCTGGCGTGCGCGATTATTTCGGAACGGCTGGCTTCCGTGGGTTTCCTCGACAAAGACACGGCGTACACCTGCGGCATTATGCACGACATTGGGCGCATTGCATTGGCGGTGATTTTGCCCAAGGAGTACGCGAGTTTGCTCGGGACACACCGGGGAAGCCCGGGGAGCATTCTTGAGGGCGAGCGGCAACTGTTTGGCTGGGACCACTGTGAGACCGGTCGGCAACTGATTGTGGACTGGAAGTTGCCTGCCGAGTTCGAGGCGATTGTGTCGGAGCATCATTGCCTGAACGGGACGAGCGGCGACTGGGGAATGGCGGAGTTGGTGAAGGTAGGTTGCAGGATGGCGGATACGGCGGGATTTCCGGCGTTCCCCGGGTGCGCGGAGACTCCGTATTCTGAGTTGCTTGACGAACTGCCGGACAGGGAAGGGCGGCTCTTTTTCCCCCATCTCGAGAATCTGGCGGCGGAGGTTGCCACGGCCATCCACGCGATCGAGTCGGTTTGACGGCGGGAGGTCTATCGGCCGAGGGCGAGGGAAGGGTCGGCTGAGAGGCTGGGCGGGGCGAAGTCGCCGGAGAGAAGACGGGGCCAGGCTGCTGCGGCGATCATGGCGGCGTTGTCGGTTGATAGAGCGAGGGTGGGGAAGGCGACGCGGAGGTTGCGCCTGGAGGCTTCGGCGGTGAAGCGGGAGCGGAGTTCGCGATTGGCCGCGACGCCGCCGGTGACGAGGATGCGGGAGGCGCCGAGGGACTGCTGGGCGGCGAAGGTTTTTTTGAGCAGGTCGCCGACGACGGCGTGCTGGAAGCTGGCGATGAGGTCGAGGGTCTGTGGGTCGCAGGTGGCGAGTGCGGCTTCGATGGTGGGGCTGGAGGGCGCGTCGGGTCCGGTGAAGAGGGCTTCGCGGCGGGCTTCGGCTTCAGGGCGGAGGTTGTGAAGTTCGACGTAGCGAAGAACGGCGGTCTTGATTCCTGAAAAGGAAAAGAGGAAGCGCGGGTCGAGGTTGGCGATGGGGGCGGTTTTGGCCGCTTTGGTGCGCGGGGGCTTGCCGCCGAGGTGGAGCTTGGTCTTGATTTGGGAGAAGGCGAAGGGGACGGCGCGGGGGTTGCCGTGGAGGGCGAGCGAGTCGATCCAAGGGCCTCCGGGATAGCCGAGGCCGAGGAGCTTGGCGACTTTGTCGTAGGCTTCGCCGGCGGCGTCGTCGACGGTGCGGCCGATGAGGGTATAGGTCCAGGCGGCTTTGATGGGGCGAGCGAGATAGAGGTGGGTGTGACCGCCGGAGACGACCAGGGCGAGGGCTGGTTGGTCGTCGGGAAACTCGGGTTCGTGGTCTCCCACCCATTCCGCTGAAAAGCGCGGAATGGATGGGGCACCCGGAGTTTCGCGCAGAGAGGTGGAATCATCCCAGGTCTCAGAATCGAGATCTCCACCCCGCGGACGAGGACCTATCCGTGGGGACCCCGGATCTGGGGCACCCGGAGTTTGTGGGTAGCCATCGAAGGACAACCGCAGATCCTTCGACTCCGCTCCGCTTCGCTCAGGATGACAAGCATTTGTTGATTCGCGTTCGTTGAGCAGGACGGCGTGGATGTGGCCTTCGAGGTGGTTGACGGCGATGAGGGGGATGTTTTGCGCGTATGCGAGGGCTTTGGCGTAGGTGATGCCGACGAGCAGGGCGCCGGCGAGACCAGGGCCTGAGGTGACGGCGATGGCGTCGAGGTCTGCGAGGGTGATGTTGGCCTGGGCGAGGGCGGCGCGGACGACGGGGACGACGGCGCGGAGGTGTTCGCGGCTGGCAAGTTCGGGAACGACTCCGCCATAGCGGGCGTGGGTGGTGATCTGGGAGGCGACGACGGAGGAGAGGGTGCGGGATCCGCGCTCGACTACGGCTGCGGCGGTCTCGTCGCAGGAGGATTCGATTGCCAGAATGAGGCCGCTGCCCATTTGTTCAGTTTAGCGGGTGAGGTGGTTGGGGTTTGGCGAGACGGCGTCCCGCTGGCGCGGGACGTGGCAGGTTGGCGAGTTGGCAAAAAACTTTGCCGCGGATAGGGCTGTGATTTCCTGACCTTGCGCCAAGAAAAGAAAGAGAGAAAGAGCACGGGCGTTCGCGACGAACGAAGATAGAAATAGAACATGTTGCGGGCGACTCTCCAATTCGAGGCGGCTTTCGGGATTGTGGAGAGGCTGCGGGCGGAAGGGTATGAAGCGTACCTTGCCGGGGGGTGCGTGCGGGATTTGCTGCTGGGGCGGGAGCCGAAGGACTACGACGTAGCGACGAGCGCTACGCCGGATGTGGTTTTGAGGCTGTTCGAGAGGACGTTTGCGGTGGGGGCACATTTTGGGGTGGTGCTGGTGGCCGATGGGGATGAAGCCGGGTATGGGACGACGGAGGTGGCGACGTTCCGGTCAGATGGGGCTTATTCGGACGGGCGTCATCCGGATGCGGTGAGCTATACGACGAGCGCAGAGGAGGACGTGAAGAGAAGGGACTTTACGATCAATGGGTTGCTTTTGGATCCGGAGAGGCTCGTTGCGAAAGCCGGCTGCGTTCTTACCCACCCTAGCCACAAAAACAAAGACGTGGCTAGGATGGGGCACCCAGATACTTCAGCCTCCGAATTCGATTTATCGGCGCTGCGCCCGGCGGTGATGGATTTTGTGGGCGGGGTGGGGGATCTGGAAGCGGGAGTTGTAAGGGCGATTGGGAGGGCGGAGACGCGGTTCGAGGAAGATCGCCTACGGATGCTGCGTGGGGTGCGGTTCGCGGCGCGGTTTGGATTTGAGGTTGAGGCGGGGACGAAGGCGGCGATGCGGGGAATGGCAGCGCACATCAATCAGGTGAGCCGGGAGCGGGTGCGGGACGAACTTACGAAGATGCTGACCGAAGGACGGGCGCGAAGAGCGTTTGAACTGCTGGATGAGACGGGACTGCTGGCGGAGGTGTTGCCGGAGATTGCGCGAATGAAGGGCGTGGAGCAGCCAGCGCAGTTTCATCCGGAGGGGGATGTGTGGGTGCATACTCTGGGGTTGTTGGAACAACTGGAGGCTGGATGCAGCTTGACGCTGGCGTGGGGGGCGCTGCTGCACGACGTGGGCAAGCCACCGACGTTCCGGCTCGCGCCGGACCGGATTCGTTTTGATGGGCATGTGGAAGTGGGTGTGGCGATAGCGGCGGAGATTTGCAGGGGGTTCCGGTTTTCGAATGAGGAGACGCGGCAGATTGTGGCGCTGGTAGAAAATCACATGCGGTTTATGGATTCGGGGCGGATGAAGGCTTCGACACTGAAGCGGTTCTTCCGGCTGGAGAGATTTGAAGAGCACCTGGCGCTGCACCGGATGGATTGCCTGGCGGGTAGCGGGTTTCTGGAGCACTGGGAGTTTGTGCGGGAGCGGTGGCTGGCGATGCCGGAGGAGACGGTAAGACCGAAGCCGCTGATTACGGGACGAGAACTGATCGCAGCGGGGTACAGGCCGGGGGCGGGGTTCAAGGAGATGCTGCGGGCGGTGGAGGACGCGCAACTGGAAGGGACGATTGGGACGGCGGATGAGGCGCTGCGGCTGGTGAAGGAGAGGTTTGGGGAGGCAGCTTCCAGCTTTTAGCTACCCGGAAGCCGGAGTTGAGCAGCGGTGGCTGCAATTGGCGAGGTTCGCGGACGCAATAGGGAGGAGGGCTGGCCGCCGGCGCTTTCGCTCTGCGCTGCAGCGGCCAGATTGGCTCGGAGGGCGCCGATGACCTGAGGTCAGGCGGCTTTGACAAACCTTTGATCGTGGGCGTCGATGCTTTTGCCGCACTCATGACATTCAAAGGCCGACGCGTTGAATACGTTTGTCACCTTTGTTCCGCACCACGGGCACTTGCCCTTTGGCTCACCGATAACGATCATCGGGCCGAGGAGCGGAGCAAGCACGCCGCCAATGATGATCGGGACACCGAGAACCGCCCCGAGGCCGGTGAGGCAAAGCATTGTTCCAACAATGAGGCACATGGGCGTGACGATCAACCCGAGGAGCAAGGCGCTGAAAACGCTTCTGACGGGCGTTCTTTCTGTCTGGGCTGAAGAATTGCTCTCCCGGGCTTGCGGGGGAACTGCTATTCCGCAAAGTGGACAGAAACGCCATGGCGATGAAAGGTGCGCTCCGCACCCGGAACATATCTCTTTCATTTGAAGGCCCTCCCTTAGCGTGAGAAAAATACCACCTGAAAACATAGGGAGAATAGGACGGCCATCACACAGGCCGGCCTGTTTTGAGGGGGTGAAATTGATTCCAGGAGTTGTACTCACCGGTGATTAACGCCGGAAGAAGCTGCGAATTAATAAAAATATGCGTTGACAGGGGGCGGGTTTCAGAATTGAAAATCATGGCGCCTGATATTCAGCGTCAATTATTTTTGCTTGACGGGCTTTCCGTAGATAAGGTTCCCGGTGACAGGGCTGCGGAATTGGTGCTTCGAGCTTTTCAGCTTCTTGGGAGCGTGGTGTTTTCCGAGGATGTGCCTGTTCAGAGTGTATTTTTGGTTCGGGCCTTTGTGGCGGGCATAGGCGCTGCGGGTGAGACCGCTGAACAGCACCAGGACAGCAAGAAGGCCGACGAATAAATATCTTCCGATTTTCACAGTTTTCCACTCCAAAGCGTATCTGAGGTCACTTTCTCACGGGTGCGGAGGCGCGCGCTTGACAGGGAGCAATCTTGGCGAATTTTGCGGGGTGGTGAGGCGGCTATTCTTATCGGGACTGTATGGGAAGCGGCTTGAAACAATTCGACGTGATGGTTTTGGGGGCAGGTGCGGCCGGGCTGATGTGCGCGGCTACGGCCGGGCAGCGCGGGCGGCGGGTGGCGCTGCTGGAACATAACGGGCAGGTTGGGCGGAAGATTCTTATCTCCGGGGGTGGGCGGTGCAATTTTACGAATCTGCATTGCGGGCCAGAGAATTTTCACTCGGAGAATCCGCATTTTGCGAAGTCGGCGCTGGCGCTTTTTGAGCCGCGCCACTTTATCGAGTTGGTGGAGCGGTATGGGATCGCATGGCACGAGAAGACGCTTGGGCAGCTTTTCTGCGACCACTCGGCTCGGGCAATTGTGGAGATGCTGCTGGAGGAGTGCGGGCGCGGGGTAGAGATTGTTCTGAACGCGCATGGGATCGAGGTTGAAGGCGCGGTTGGCGGCGGATTTCGCGTGACGTGTTCGCGGGGAGAGTTCGAGGCTGGAGCTTTGGTTGTGGCGACAGGGGGATTGTCGATTCCGAAGCTGGGGGCTACGGGATTGGGGTATGAGATGGCACGTCAGTTTGGGCTGAGGGTGGTGGAGCAGAGGCCAGCGCTGGCGCCGCTGGTATTGGGCGGGGATGAGGCGCGCTGGACGGAGTTGGCTGGTGTGGCGGCGGCGGTGGAGGTGCGGGCGTGCGGGGAGGGGCGTGCGGTGCGATTCAGGGAGAAGATGCTGATCACACATTCTGGATTGAGTGGGCCGGCGGTGCTGCAAGCGTCGTCCTACTGGCGACCGGGAGAGGAAGTGGTGGTGGACTTTGCGCCTGGGGTCAACGTGCTGGGAGCGTTGATGGAGGCTGGTGCGCGGCGGGACGAGCTGGCTTTCAGGCAGGCATTGCGGGAGGTGCTGCCGCAGCGGCTAGCGGGATTTCTGGCAGGGGCAGGCAGTCCGAAGGGCTGGTCGAATGCGGCGCTGGAGGCTTGCGAGCGAAGACTGCATGGATGGGCATTTCATCCAGTGAAGACGGCGGGATTTGAGAAGGCCGAAGTGACAGCGGGAGGAGTAGACACGACGGATTTAGAGGCGCGGACAATGGAAGCTCGAAGGGTGCCGGGGCTGTTCTTCATCGGCGAAGCGCTGGACGTGACGGGATGGCTGGGCGGTTTCAACTTCCAATGGGCGTGGGCTTCGGGAGTGGCGGCGGGAAGAGCGGTATAACGGGTTGAGCCGGCGACGGGCTAGCCGATCGATATGTGTTTGATTGCTGCGGATTCCGGGTGATTGTTGCGCGGTTCAGGGCTCATGTCAAAGGATCGGCAGGATGATTCTTCTGTAACTTGATGAAAATAGAGAAGAAACTTAAGAATGACCGGTTGCAGGGAATTCATTGGGGTTCGGGTAAGCTTAGAGCATTGATGCAGCAATATGACCAGGTGGGGAAAGTCGAGGAGACTTTCCCTTTCTTATTTGGGATACCTTTGCGAATTCGCGGGCGTCGGAATGAAGACTGGGCAGCGGTATTTTTCCGCACGGGGCAAGGGAACGAAGTTGAGGCGCGCGAGAAGCCGGCCCGGCGGTGACTTCAAGAACGGCGGAGAGCCGGTGAACTGAATCGGGCACTCTCAACAAAAAGAGAAGGAAGAGACAGGAATGAAGCTCACAAAGAACAAGTGCTTGCGCGGCGCAGGCAGGAAGATAAGGCAAAATCCAATCGCGGTGATGTTGATCGCGATGATGGCGCTGGTGGCGACGCAGGCGCAGACGGCAAGCGCACAGGCGGTGAGCACGACTACGGTTCAGGGAACGGTGTATCTGGCAAACGGTCAAGCAGGATCGGGGACGCTGCACCTGAGCTGGCCAGCGTTTACCACGGCAAACGGGCAGGCGGTGGCCGCGGACGGCATGAATGTGAAGATTGCTCCGGACGGATTTGTGAGCGTGAACCTGGCGCCGAACCAGGGAGCGACGCCGGCGGGGCAGTATTACACGGCGGTCTTCTATATGAGCGATGGAACGATCAGCACTCAATACTGGGTAGTGCCGTCGGCGGCACAAGCGAGCCTGGCCCAGGTGCAGTCGCAGGTGATGCCGGCGGCGCAGGCTGTACAGGCAGTGAGCAAGGCGTATGTGGACCAGGCGATCCAAGAGTTGGACCAGGGCGTATTTACATTGTCGGGCGGGACGATGAGCGGGCCGCTTCTATTGAACGGGGATCCGACACAGACTTTGCAGGCGGCGGACAAACATTATGTGGACTCGGCCGTGAGCTTAGCGGTTCCACTGACGGGCGGAAACATGACGGGAGCCTTGGGCGCGCTGGCCGTGAACGGTGTTGAAGCGCCCGTGGCGGGCAGCTCACAGACAACGCTGCAAGCGGCGATGAGCGCGGCCGGGACGAGCGGAGCGATGGAGATTCCGCCAACGTATGCGGGAACGGATGGATTTACGAATCCCAACGGAGTGCGGGTGACGGACTTGAGGACGAACGGGGCGCAACAGGCTGCGCGCAGCGTAAAGGAATTTGGCGCGGTTTGCGACGGAGTCACGGATGATACGAATGCATTGCAGGCGGCCCTGAACTATGGCCAGACGCACGGAGTAGCGCTGACGATTCCGCAAGGGACATGCAAGACACGCACCCTTTACTGGCATGGAGAATCGATTGGCGGGATGGGCAAGCAGGTGTCGGCGCTATTGGGGTTTCCGGGGCAGGATGTGCTGACTACGATTACCGACAGTCCGAATCTGCTGCAGTTTACGCGGTTGCACGATCTGACAATCTACGTGGATCAGAGTGCGGATGTGTCTTGTTCGCCCGCGGAGGGACGGGCAGCGGCGGGAGGCTGCGCGATAAGCCGGCTGCTGGAGAACAACTCGATTTTTTCGCGAGGCGGGAGCGGGCTGACCGGGACGTTGGGAACAGGCATTGGCTGGGCGGTGGGCAACTGTGCAATCGCGATGCCAGCGTCGATGGGAACGGGCGGCAACGGCCTGAAGGTGGCGGAGATGGAGAACGTGGAGATTGCGACGACGGGGGTGGATCCCATGGCGGCGCAATATCCAGGAGTGCATTCGACGCATACGTGCGGGATGTATCTTGCGCAATGGCCGCAGTGGAGCGAGTTCAGGAATATCGACATCCGGGGAGTGAATACAGGGATCGCGATGCCGGCGTTGCCGGGTCCGGCGCCAGCGGGACTGAATGCGGATTCGAATCGGTGGCAGAACATCACGATTCAGGCGACGCATGGATTTGTGGCTGCGACGGGCTCGAACAACGTGCTGGATAACGTGGTGGTAATGGCGGGGAATTCGTCGGCGGCGGGCGAGCCTCCGACGGGATTGGTGCTGGACCTGGTTGCAACGCAGCAGAGCACGCCTCAAGGCTGGACGGTGCGAAATGCGGTGGTGATTCCGTCATGGAATGCGGTGCAGCCGCAACTGACGGTGACGGCTGCGGTCGGCGCGGTGACGGGAGTTACAACCGGATCGGAGCACGGATTGGGATTCGACCCATATGGGTTGCAGGTTCCGTTGAAGTTCAGCGGGAGCTGTACGGCGGCCGCTACGGCAAATGTAAATGCCGACGGATCGATTGGAACGATCAGCGTGACGCAAGGCGGGACGGGCTGCTCGGGGACGACCACGGCGAGCGTTAACGTGGCGGGGAACTGGGACACGGCCGCGGCAGTGAATCTGATCGGCGGGCAAAACATGACGTTCTTTGCGGGGAATTTGCTGAAGGGTAACGGCGGGTACACGGTGTGGAACGCGGCAGGATCGACCAGCTATGGAACGCAATTAAGCGGGGGCGGCGGGACCCTGCCGGGCGGTGGGAGTTACTCCGCGCTGGTGGCGAACAACCGCTTGGGAACCACATACCAGGTAGACCAATTTCCAGGAGCGGACTTCGGGGCCAAGCTTCAGTCTTGCCTGAGCGCGGTGAGCCCGCAGTATGGCGGAAACTGCGACGCGCGCAATTTCACCGGGAACCAGTCGATGGGATCGAACCTGACGATATCGACGGCGAATACGACAGTGCAACTGCCGTGCGCGACGATTGCAACCGCGAACCAGATTGTTGTGACCGCGGGGACGCGGAACGTGGCGCTGCGCGGATGTGCGCTACGGGGTGGAAGCGTGGCAAGCGGGAGCCAGGGTGGAACAGTTCTGGCGTACTCGGGTACGGGTGCGAATGGTGCAGGTTGGCGACCCGACGTATGCGGTGGATACACAGGGTTTCCACATGGACGATGTGGTGATCAACACGACCGCGGCGACGAGCGCAACGGCGCAGGGATTGGCGGCCTACCGGACGCAGGAGATGGATCTGGAGAGCCTGTATTTTCTGGGTAACGCGAACCAGACCGGCATGACATTGGATGGGACGGGGAACTACACGGGAGGAACGTACTTCGACAATGCGTTCAATGGGTTTCAGACGGCGGTGAATGCGATCGGGCACCAGGTTTCAAATGCGGCGATTACAGACTGGATGAATGCGAGCGCGTTTGTGCGGCTGCACATCGATTGTCCGACGAGCGGAGGAAGCCCGATAGCGGGGACGTACGGAATCAATCTTCAGCAAGGGGATGGAAACACCTTTACCGGTGGTGACGTGGAAGGATGCGCGACGGCGTTGCACCTGGGACCGAACGCGCAGAACAACACAATCGTGGGGCTGCGGAACGAGAACTCGAACAGCCAGGTTGTGGCGGATGCGGGCAGCTCCTATAACAACTGGATGACCGGCGGCACGATGTTTACCGGAAAGCTGACCGACAACGGGACGCGGAATAGTTTTCTGGACACGTTTCATCGCAGCTTTAACGGCATGAATGGGGACTGGTACGGCAGCCAGCAGGATGCAACGGTGACGAATCACTATCGGATCGGGACCGGAATGGGCAACGAGCGGGGTCTACTGAACCGGTACCAAACCGACTACGGCTACCGATGGACAACGGGATTGAGCGATGCGACGGTCGGCGAGCAGTTTTACCAGGTTCTGGATGAGCTGAACAACGTGTACCGGTTATCGATTGGGCAGTATAACAATGGCCAGCCGGGTACGAACAACCAGACGGTGGTGAATGCGGCGGGTACGGGCGCAGTGGTGCTGAATGGTTCAAGCAACGCGGGCACAGGCGGTGTGGTGTTCGGGTCGGGCGGGTCAAGCGCATCGAGTGTAGCAACGATCAACAACGCAGGAAACGCGCAGTTCAACGGGACGTTGCAGGTGGGCGGCACATCCACGTTCCTTGGCACGACGAGCGCCAAGAACCAGGCAGATGCGGAGATCGATGAAGTTCTTTGGGCAGGCGCGACAACAAGCCAGAAGGAGTCGCTTACCTACAAAGACTGGAACGGGAACAGCCAGTGGTATGCGATGAAGGACACGAGCAACAACTGGGCGTTGAATTCGGCGACTGGCGGGCTGGATAGCTTCAAGGCTTACCAGAGCACGAACAGTGGCGACACATACGTGAACGCCTCGAATGCTTCCGGTGCGGTGCGGGTGAACTATGAGAGCGGAGCGGGGACGACATTCAAAGTTTACGGGGGCAGCAGCAGTTCTTTGTATGCAAGTTTCGCGGGAGCGGCGTCGATTCAATTTCCGGGGCTGGCCGCAGGCAGTGGCCATAGCTGTCTGCAGATCGATAACTCGGGCTATGTGACTAATACCGGGGCAGCATGTGGAAGTGGATCCGGCGGCAGCGGAACGGTGGGTTCGGCGAATTCCGGACAGATTGCTTATTACACGGGTAATGGCACATCGGTTGGCGGCATAACTACAGTCCCCGTCGCGGCTGGAGGGACTGGCGCCGCCACTCCGGCGTCGGCGCTGGCAAATCTACAGGGCCTTCCAAGTCAGTCGATATCGTATATGGACGCTCGCTCCTTTGGCGCCATCTGCAATTGGACAGGGACAAGTGGCAACGACGACACGGTCGCTTTACAAAGCGCTGTGACATCGGCTATAGCGGCAGGGCGGTGCGTGTACATTCCTGCGAATCAGACCTGTCACACAACAGCCACAATCCAGGTGAACGCTCCCGGCCTTTGCGTGGTGGGTGCAAATTATCTGACTTCTGTTATCGACTCGCAATTCAGTGGGCCCATCTTTACTCTTGGCACGTTTCAAACCAGCCCATCAAACGTGTATGGTGGTCCGGCCCAAGGTTACGTGTTCCGCGATGTGACGCTGAAAGACAGCCAGACAACCGGCACTTCATATGTAGGTACGCGCACCACCATAGGGATTCAAGACAACGGGAGCGGGAGCGCCGACCTGGAAAATGTTGGCTTCAATGGTCTCAAGTATGGGTTTGAAGGCACTTACGGTTCCGACTTCGACCGACTAAGAACAATATGGGGCAATTTCAACGATGTGACTGTATATCTAGGGCCCAACTCTCAACAGTTTGTCATCGATGCGTTGATTTCCGGGCTCGATGCGGAATCGCTTGTGATTGCGGGCGCCGGGCACGGTACGATAACTGGCTTTGAATCCGGTGACAATTACATTTCTTCAATGACCTTTGAAAATATGAATCCCCAAAGGACAGGTGTAACACTCCCTGGTACCAACGATGAATCCATCACGGTTGACGGTTCCTGGTTTGAGACGGGTGCAGGATGGGGTGAGAGCTGGCAGCTACCTCGACAAGTGCTGTTCCAGTCCAACACCGGAGATCCGTCTTACCCGCGCAATGTCAAGTTCACAAACACGCGCGTTGTGCAGGGCGAAACCGGCCTTCCAGCGATGGACTCTAACCCTCATCCAATCTTTGATGTCGAGTCTGGGAAGTTCTTGACCTTCGAGGGATTACTCGCCGAGGGAGACCGCTATAAGTCTGTGGTTTACGTAGGCAACAACGGCGGATTGTACGGCGGAGGGATTTTGACGAGGAATTATCGAGTGGCGGATGGAAACACGGCGACAATGCCTGTCTATAGTTTTGCGTCGGGTGTTCCAACCTGGGCCGGCTACGATTATCAGGAAGACTCGAATCGGAACGTCCACAACACGCCTAACCTCTTCCCGGAAGTAACTAACACAACTCCACTAGTCTACGGACGCGCCCAGCTTTGGGCAGACTCCACACTTCACGAACTTGAGGCTCAGTACAATGGTGACTCGGCGCCGCGGCTATTTGCGTACCGGAACCTATCCAGCACCTTTACCGCGCCGCAGACATTTGCGGGCATCGGCATGACCGGCACTCTCAGTAATAGTGATTCCACCGTGAGCGGTCTTCTTGCCGCGTGGGGTTCAGGCAGTCAAGGCCATTGGTGGGTTCAGAACTTAGGTAGTCCGACGACCGATACCGTGCTTAAAGGTTCTAACGGCTCAGGGGCTAGCACGATCCTTCTGGACCCCGTGGCGGGAACAGGAAGCTTTAACGGCGGAGTGGGCGGGAATGGTTATACGTGGCTTCCAACAGCGCTAACCGGCTATCACGGAACAAGCGGGACAAAAGTGCAGCTGAGCGATGGGACAGGTACAAGCGGCGATTGCGTGAAATACGCGGCCGATGGGAGTATTACCGATGCCGGCGCGGCCTGCGGTACCGGCCTCGGCGATCCGGGCAGTAATGGGATACTGAAACGCACCGCGCTGAACACCACGGCGGTGGCCACCGCACACGATGCGTCGTCGTTTCGGGAATGTTCGGCAAGCGGTTCTGCAAACACTTATAGCTGCGCAACGACGCCCACATTCACGCCCGCTGCGGGCGATGAGATCCTGCTCAATGTGAACGTGGCGAATACAGCCACATCCACACTGGCCATCAACGGCGGGTCGGCATACACCATTTACAAGAATGGTGGAACGTTGACGCTTGCATCCGGTGACTTGCAGGCCAACCATTGGGTTTCCGCGATTTTCGATTCAAGTAATCATTGGCAGCTAGAGGGCCAGCTTGGAAACACAACGGCAACCGGTCTGAGCGCAGCATCGACACTCCCAAATGGCACAGCGGTCACCACGCAACCCCCAGACGACAATTCCGGCAAGACCGCAAGCACGGCCTATGTGAAATCGCCGGGGGCAATCGCGCCAACCACGGTGACGGCCAGTGGCATTGTGACGGGTGGAAACGACACGACACGTACGACCACTGCCACAATGACCAACAGTTGGACGACCACCGGGCTGGTGTTGCCAACCGTGCCCGCAAGCACGATCAAGGTTGGCCGCTGCGTGGTTTTCTGGCAGATGTCGAGCACATCGTATACAGCGACTTTTGGATTTGGAATGACCAACAGCCCCACGAATTTGTGGGGAGCGACAAAGGTGGTTTACGCGGCCGCGGGGACGCAGAATTACCTGTCTTTCACGCAGACGGCTACGACTGCAACGGCGATATCGACGGCGGCGACCGCAGGTGTGACGAATACGACATACGAGGCTGCTGTTGATTTCACGATCCAGACCGGATCGTCAAACACAGTGGGGCTGACGCTGTTTGGCGAAACGAACAATTCGGGAGCAACCCTGACGATCGAGCCGGGCAGCGCTTGCAGCTGGTTGCCATGAGTCCGGGTTGAATATGTCGGCGGCTCTGCGGAGTCTGATGGGCCTTGAGGAACGGGGCAACTGAATGCCGGGCGGCAGAGTCGAAATGGGGCATAGCGGAAATGGGAGGAAGAACCGGGGCGGGGTTTGAGGAACTTAATCTGGAGGATTTGGATCGAGCGGAGTTGGAGCGCTTCGGGAAGATTCTGGACCAGCGTCCCGCTTTGTTGCGGGGCCGGACGGTGGGCATGGCGCTGGCAGAGAAGCTGCTGCTGGTGAGGACGCGGGAAGGATGGACGGCGCCGCTCAAGGCAAATGAGGCGCAGAAGGCCTTCGAGCGACGGCGCGGGGATCGGAACATTGTGCTGAAGGCGCGTCAACTTGGGATGACGACGTGGGCGGCAGCGCGGTTCTTCCTGAAGACAATTACGCGGCCCGGGACATTGACCCTGGAGGTGGCGCACACCCAGGAGGCGGCAGAAGAGATATTCAGGATCGTACACCGGTTTCTGGACTGGCTTCCGGAGGAGCTTCGGGAGGGGCCGCTACGGACTTCGCGGGCGAATGTGCGGCAAGTGGCGTTTCCGGAACTGGATTCGCAGTACAGAGTTGTATCTGCCGGGGATCGAAACGCGGGGCGTGGATTAACGGTGCAGAACCTGCATTGTTCAGAGCTGGCGCGATGGCCGGGCGATCCGGCGGAGATTCTGGCCGGGCTGCGGGCGGCAATGGCGCCGGGAGCGGAGCTGATTGTGGAGTCGACACCGGACGGGGTGGGTGGATGCTTTCACGAGGAGTGGCGAAAGGCGGATGAAACAGGGATGGTGCGGCACTTCTTTCCCTGGTGGATGGAGCGGCGCTACCGGGCTGCGGCAGTAGACGAACGGAGCCTAACAGACGAAGAACGCGCGCTCATGTTGCGGCATGGGTTGGATCTGAAGCAGATCGGGTACAGGCGGCAGATTCGGGCTGACTTTCGCGGGCTGGCGCGGCAGGAGTACGCCGAGGACGAGGAGAGCTGTTTCAGGGCCAGCGGCGAGTCGGTCTTCGAGCTGGAGGCGATCGAGGAGAGATTGTTGACCGCGCCAGAGCCTGTGGTTCGGCGGCGGAACGGGGAGATTGAGATGTGGCTGCCGCCGGTCAAGGGCAAGGAATATCTCGTGGCGGTGGACCCGGCCGGGGGCGGAAGCGAGGGCGACTACTCGGCGGCGCAGGTGCTGGAGATGGAGACAGGCATGCAGTGCGCGGAGTTTGCCGGACATGCGGGCGGGTTGGAATTGGCCAGGCTGGTGACGGATCTGGCGACAGAGTATAACCGTGCCTGGGTGGTGGTGGAGCGGAACAACCACGGCAGCGGGGTGCTGGCGCATCTGGAGTCGAGCTGCAAATATGGGCGAGTCTATGCGCAGGCCGGACAGGCGGGGTGGCTGACGACATCGATGAGCAGGCCGGCAGTGCTGGGGCGGCTGGACGCGGCGCTGGTGGACGAGCCGGGCTGCTTCATGAGCCGATGGCTGCTGGGTGAATGCAGGAGCTTTGTTCGCTTGCCGAATGGCAGGACGGGGGCGCGGTCAGGGACTCACGACGATCGGGTGATGGCGATGGCGATCGGGCTGGGCGCGCGGGCGGAGTTGCTGGGGAAGAAAGGACGTTAGCCGTTCTGCTCCCTCATCGCTGAAGAGATGCGGGATGCTGTGGCGCCGGAAATTTGCCTGGAAGCCTGGCTGGCAGGCAAGAGCTAGAGGCTTGGGGCTGTCCAGAGGTGGAGCGCATAGAATTCGAAGGATAAAGAGAGAACCGGCGAGGGCACAGGTTTGGCGGTTTTGGCGGTGCAGCAGATCCGGCGGATGCGGGGCGGGGCGCAGGGTCAGTTGATGCTGGGCGCGGACGGAAATGTGTACGTGGTGAAGTTCCAGAACAATCCGCAGCACGTGCGGGTGCTGGCCAACGAGTTTCTGGCTTCGCGGATAGCAGTTGCCGCGGGGCTGACGGCGCCACAGACAGAGTTAGTGGAGGTTTCGAGCTGGCTGGTTGAGAATACGCCTGATCTGGAGATCGATCTGGGACGAACGCGGGTGAGATGCCAACCTGGGTTGCAGTTCGGGTCGAGGTTTGTGGGCGGGCTGATGCCGGGACAGGTGGTGGACTACTTACCCGAGGAACAACTGGCCGAGGTGAAGAATCTTGCCGAGTTCGCCGGCATTCTGGCGCTGGACAAGTGGACCGGGAACACCAACGGGCGGCAGGCAGTTTTCACACGAAAACAGCGGGAGCGGCGGTACCGGGCGGTTTTTATCGACTTTGGATATTGCTTTCACGCCGGTGAGTGGCAGTTCGAGGACGCTCCGCTGCGCGGAGTATATTACCGCAACGACGTTTACCGGGAGATCACCGGTTGGGAATCGTTTGAGCCCTGGCTGACGCGGATGGAGACCATGGCGCCGGATACGATATGGGCGGCGGCCAACGAGGTGCCTCCGGAGTGGTATGGAGGCGACATAAGCGAGATGGAAGCGCTGGTGGAGAAGCTGCTGGGACGGCAAAGCCGGATCCGGGAATTGGTGGAGGAATTCGGGAGGTCGGACCGGAGGCCATTCCTAAAATGGGGAAGGATGGAGAAAGGTCGCGAAGAAAATTGGGAAGGGATGAGGTGGGGGAATAAGATGACGGGAAGGGTGAATTAGGGGAGATTGGTTGGGGGGTCTGAGAGAAGTTTTGGAAGAGGGCGCTGGCGAGTCATGAGCCGCAAAAAACGGCTTGCGAATTCGATGAGTTGCAGAAGCCGGCGAGTCGTGAGTTGCGAAAACGGACGGCGGACTTGATGAGCAGCGGAAGCAACAGGCGCGCATGCGAATTTCACCTGCTCCGATATGTGCCGGATGCGGTGCGGAATGAGTATGTACACATCGGGGTAATTCTGCGCGAGCAGGGCAGCCCGGAGGCAGCGGAGGTGCGTTTCACGCGCGACTGGCGCCGGGTGCGCTGCCTTGACCCGGAAGCTGATACGGCGCTGCTGGAAGGAATGGAGAGTGAACTGCGCAGAAGGTTCCTGGCCGAGCCGGACGGAAACCTGATGGGACTGCTCAATGAATCGCTTTCGCTGAGCGTGCAGATGACAGAGTCCAAGGCCTACCTGGCGGAGAGCCTTCCCGCGGGGATGGAGGAACTGATGCGGCTTTATGTGGAGCCGCCGCCGCGAGAACGCGTGCCACGCTTGAGCGGACGAGCCGCGATTCATGCGAAGATGCGCACGGAATTCGAACGGGCGGGGGTTTGGGACTTGATGAGGAAGAGGATTCTGGCCTCAGATTACACGCGGCCGGGGGACCCGCTGCGGATCGATGTCGGATATCGGCCGAACGGAATCATTCGGATGTTTCATGCGGTCAGCCTGGAACCGGGTGTTGAGATGGCCAAGGTATTGGCGTTCTCAGCGGCTGGATTAAAAGCCGGTGTGGAACGTGTGGAGAAGGCGGAACTGGAACTGACAGCGGTGATTGAGCCCGCGGCCAGGCTGGGGGCCAGCGACGACGATCCGGAGCGACTGGAGATGTATCGTTTCGGAGTCGAGACGATGGAGGAACATCAGATTCGCGTGTTGACGACGTCGGATCTGGGCCGGGTGGCGGAGACGGCGAGGCGAGAGCTTCGGGTGTGAGAAGAGTTCAGGTGAAGAGTTATCAGCCGCCGGCGTTTTGCGATCGAGCTTCTAACTGGCGTCAAGATTCTGACGACGGTTTGCAGATAAATAACTGGAGTTCGAGTAGGATTGATTTTGTTGGGAAGTTTGAGTGGCTGGAAGCTGGAAGCTAGGCTATTTAGCTGGCCGCGATGAGCCGGCGACTGACGACTTACAACGGACGACTTACAACTCATTCAACAAAGGCATGACCCGTTTTGAGGGTTGTGCTTTTTTTTGGCGTAACAGAAAAAGGAAGGTGCGCGTGAAGGTAGGCGAACAATTGCGAGAGATCTGGCGTCAGGCAACGGGGAGCAGGCGGAGTGGGGATATTTCGTCGGGCGCCGCGGACGCCGAGGCGGAGCGAAAGACCTTGGCGCTGCCGTCGATTTTGACGCCGGTTCAGTTTCCAGGGCGCCACTTGCCCAAGCCAACGCCAGCGAATCTGCGCCGGTTTGCAGAGACGCCGGTGGTGCGCCGTGCCATCAATGTGATCAAGGATCGGATCGCGGCCATGGACTGGCAGGTGCGAGTGCGGCGCGGGGTGAGAACCGGGGAAGTAGCCTTCGCGGATAAGAAGCTGCGGGCGCTGCGCCGGGTGCTGGAAGAGCCAAACGCGACGGACACCTTTCGCACGTTGATGGAGCAGGCAATCGAAGATGCATTGACGGGCGGTTTCGGGGCTATCGAGATGGAACCGACGGGTGATGCGGATCGGCCAGCGATGTTGTGGGCGGTGGATGGGGCATCGATTCGCATCAACGCTCGCTGGGACGGCCAAGCCGAGACGCCTCGATATGCGCAGGCGATGCTCGGACAACTGGAATCGAGCGCGGTTGAGCTGCTTGATAGTCAGTTGATGTATCTACGGATGAATCCGCGTAGCTTCACGCCCTTCGGGCTAGGTCCGCTGGAAGTGGCGTTCGAAACGGTGAACCAGTTTCTGAGCGCGCACCGGTTTGCGGGCAAGCTAGCCGCGAACGCTGTGGCGCAGTATGCGTTGTGGCTGAATGAGGCCACACCGGCGCAACATGATCGGCTGATCCACTGGTGGCAGGACGAGATCGAGGGAACGGGAAGGGTGCCGCTGATCTCGACCGAACAAAAACCGGAGGTACTTCGTTTCGCACAAGGAACGGACGCAGACCTGCGTTTGGCCTGGCAGGAGTTTCTGATCCGGATGGTTGCCAATGCGTTTGGCTTGCCGCCGCTGATGCTGGGGCTGGAGGCGGACGTCAATCAGTCGACAGCTTCTGAGATGGCCGATGAGGCATTTCGCGGGGCGATATCCCCTTTAGCGATGCTGCTGGCTGGGCACATTACCCGCGATCTTTTCGGAAAATGCATCGGATGGAGGGAGTTCGAATTCGCCTTCAACGATCTGAGTGCGCGGGATGAGGAAACCGAGCTGGCAGTGCAGGTGCAATTGCTGAAGGCGGGTGTGCTGACGGTGAATGAAGTGCGAGAGATGCGAGGACTGGCCCCGCTGGGACAGGATGCGGCGGCGCAATTGGTGGAGGAAGCAACAGAGTTGGCTGGTTGAAGCGTTGCGCAAATGCGTAACCGCAGGCAGCGGAGAACTGCCTGGGCAAGCGTAAGCAGATGAGTGGAGAGCGCATGCGATTGGAAGCGATGGCGGTAAGGATTCCCCATGTAGACGGGCACCCCAACCGGGTGGCGTTTGAGGGGGTATTGACGGTGGTGAACGCAGCTAGCGACAAGGCTCCGGCCGGGGCGCGCGGTCACCGAGTAATGTTGACGCGCGATGCGGCGGAGAAGGCGCTGCCCTCGCTGCTAGGCATGGCGGTGGATTACCGGCCGGGATGGGATGGCCACGATGCACGGCGAAAGATTGGTCTGCTGACCGAAGCGAACCTGCTCGGTCAGAGGCTGGTTGTGAAGGGTTACCTGTACGCGCGGGACTTCCCCGAGGTGGCGAAGGCTATCCTTGCGCACGCACCGGAAGCAATGGGCATGAGTTATGAACTTGCCGATGCGCGAGTGGAAGATATGCGGGCCGAGGTGTGGAAACTGACCCGTGTAACCTTTACCGGAGCGGCCATCCTACTCAGGGAAAAGGCGGCCTATCGGGAAACCAGTTTCCGCATGGCTAGTTAGCGAATCTTAACCAAGTTAGTAATGCCGGTGAAGAGGCTCCGCAATTCGGGGCCTCTTTTGTTAGTGGGCCTGCGAGTTAGCGAGTTACAGGAATTTGTTCACGAAATCGAAGGAAAACGAGAAAGGAAGGGTATGGAAAACAAGGAGCAGGAAATTGCGGAGCGTTTGGAATCCGCAACGACATTACTTGAGAAGACGCTGAACTGGCTGGAAGAGCGCCAGGGCGCGTTGTCCGGTGAAGTGGAGAGGATCTCGGCGACGGTCGAGCAGAGCCGGCGAGAAACGGAGCTGGCCGAGAAGTTGGCAACGGTTGAGCGGGAATTGGCCGACGTAAGGGCTGCGGCTTTGCCCGCAGCTCTGAATCCGCTGCGCAAGACGGTGCCTGCCGCAACTTCGGAGATGCTGGCCAAACATGGAATCGGCGAAGGCCCGGTGGATGTGCGCACTCTCGACGCTGCGTTGGCCGGGTTAAGCCTTGAACAACGGATCGCCGTCAAGAGCCAGTTGCTACGGGCAGGCGCGATCGCGTAAAGGCGGCATTGAGCTTCTAACTGCCAGCTTTCGGTTAGAAGCTTCCGAACACTCGGCGGACAGTTTTGATTTAGGCCGAGACGATGCGGAAGGGAGTCAGTTCAGGAGAGGATACGAACCTGAAAAGAACTCTTCCGAACACACGATGGAGATACAGCTCAAGAGGGAAAGCTGACAGCTAGAAGCTAGTAGCTGAAAGTTCAACTTCGAGCAACGACGGGCCCCATGGAGGGGGCGGAAAGAGCCTATGAACGCAACCTTTGCAGACATACACGCAGCAGCGGATTTTATCGGGCCGGGGGCGATCGAAGTTCCGCTGTATCAGACCGAGATATTTGACATTTGCCGCCGCTCGAGCCCCTTCGGGCAGCGCATCAAACAAGTTCCGGCGACTGGGCATCCATCGCGGTTCTTCGAAGAGACAGCGCTCCCGAATCCAGGCACTGCCGGCTTTGTCAATCCACGGAGCATCGTGGCGCCGGTTGTGAGTCCGACACGGTTGGAGCGAAGCGTGCCCTTGAAGGCAATCGTTTCGCAGATCAACTACAACCTGTTTGACATTGAACTGGGCGACCAGCAGAAGCAGTTTGCCTATCTTCAGGCCAAGGACCTGGTAGATACGGTGAGCGGAGTGATGGTGACTCACGACGTTGCGCTGTGGAACGGAAACGACACAAGTCTTAGCTCGCCTACAACCACGCAATACATGGGCGTGATCCCGCAAATTGTTGCCGGCGGCAATACGGTCTCGATCGGCGCAGCAGCCTCGATTGTGGATGGGATCAAGTCGGCAGTCGCCCAGATGGTTGCCAGCAACGGTTACTATGTGCGGCCAACAGCAATCTATGCCAACCCAGTCCTGTTGGACCTGATCGACCGTGAGATGAAGTCCGAGTTCAACGTGGTGCTGAACACGGACAACATCACGGGCGGAATCCGGGTAAAGATGTTATCGACGCAGGCGGGCGACCTGCCGCTGATTCCGGACTGGAGTTTGAGTTACACGGGCACGCCTGGTTCGGGATCGGCGGTGCTACCAGCGTACATCGTAACTGAGGATTTGATCGAATATCACTGGCTCGGCGATCCGACGCCTCGCGTCTTCCAACTGGGGCTTCCGGGCTCACTGGCCTATCAGTATGTTGCGGTCAAGTTCGGGGCTCCGGTGGTGAAGGGCGCGAATTACGCGCACTACCAGGTGCTGGTGGATCGGTAGGTTGATGGTTCGCGAGTTAACGGTGAGCGGAATAGCAGGCTGATTGGCAAAGAGCGGCCGGGCGGGAGTTATCGTGTGATCGGCTCTCCCCGCCCGGCAATGACGAACGAGGGAAGGGTGAGGTATGGCATATCTGCAGCCAGCGGATTATCCGAATTATGGATTACCGGCTGGAACGACGGCGGACTGGGTAACGGCCGCGACTGCTTTAATCAATAGCTACTGCAGGCGCCCGGACCTGAACGTGATCCAGTATACAGAGCGGTTGCGCCTGGTGTCACGGGGCGCGAACGGTGCGGCTGAGTTACCTACCGCTGGCGCCGCTGGGGACGGCAACAACTTCGCTGGTGAGTATTGAGGGACGGTACGCGCGGCCGCGTCGTGGAGAGACTCTTAACGAGCCGATGTTTGAGATCGCGTGGGCATTTTCGCTGCCTGGCCAATGGACGGCGATCGATCCCAACTCGGTGGATTATGAGCCAAACACCGGAGAACTGACGCTGCCGTGGAATGTGCTGGGCCTGCCCTACAACGAAGTTGCGGTGACTTACACGGCGGGGCTTGCGACAATCGGCGACGACGTGAAGACGGCTTGCGCACAGATCGTGCGCAATGCGCAGTCGACGCCGGCGCTAAACGCCAGCAAAACCAGGATCGACACGATGCAGATGCAGTATTTTTCGAGTTCGCTGTTGGACGAGACGGTGCAGGCATGGCTGCGTCCTTACGTTGCGAACAGGCTGGGGTGAGCGATGAGCGATACGACGCCGCGCAACCCTGTGGGAGCTCCGCAGATGCTGGCCGATGCTCTGCTGCGAAGCATGACCGGAACCACGGCCCTGTTGCGCGTGACGGGGCCGAACTCGGACACCAGCATGTCGGAAGTAGGGTTGGTGGCAACCACTTTTCCGAGGTGGTGATAAGTCCGGTTGTGATGCGAAAACTTCGGCCGGCATGGCAGGAAGGCGGCGAGTCGAAATGGGAGTTGATGGTGTCGGCAACCGGTGTTGAGCAACAAGTTAGTTCGTTGGATCTACCTTCAGCTCAATCTCTCTTTGCCATGACACTGGCGGTTACAGTGGCGGGACAGGACTACCTGATTGAGTCATCGCTTCAAACGAGGCATTCGGCCAGGTGTATCTCTACCGCTTGCTCCTGCGCGAAGCTCGGCAACAAGCCGTGTAACAGCATTCAGGCTGCAGTTATCCGTGAGTAGCGGGTGGCTCACAGTCTTCAACCCCCAGATCGCACGATTTTTTCGTTGGCTTTCAGGTCAGGAGCTGCAATCCATGCAGAATGCAAGAGACTCGTTTTATATGGCGATGCGCATGCGGCTCGCTACGATCAATCCGGAGCGGACGATCTTGCTCCGAGGGACAATACGGCCGGGAATCCTGGTAGAGCAGGCGGAAGCGCCGTTCAACCAACTTCCCAACGATGTGTTCATCGTGCGCTGGCTGGGCCTTGGCGTTGATATGAATCTCGCCGCCACGATGGCGGTGGAGGAGTGCGAAATTCTCTACCAGACTTGCGGGACGCAGAGCTTCGGTGGGTTAGACCGTGGCCGTTCATTAAGCGAAATGGATGAAGAAGTAGTGGCAATGATCTCACCTTTCTATACCCAGAAGCTCAACTACACGACTACGCCACCGGCGGCAATGCTCACGCATGTGTTCTGGGATGAGCCCGGCTTCGGACCGACGGTAGTGCAACGGGATTGTCTCAGCCGGTCAGCCAAAGTAATGGTTTATAGCTACCAGGAGCAGGGGGAGTGATGGCGGCCAATTGGTTTTCAGCTCCTGCGCCTGTCGCACGGCGAGTTCGTGCGTATTTTGCGCCGGTGAATCGGGCATCGCAGACGCCGGCGCTTTTCGACGCGGTGGAACAAGGCGGTTTCAATCTCGAAGCTCCACCCGCCCCGTGGATAAGTCTCGGATGGATTCAGGACTTCGCACGCAAGACGGCAAGTAAAACTTCGTCGATGTTGACCGGAATTCCGGCAGCGGCACTTGAACAAGTCCGCGAGTCACTCGAGGCGGAGGTAAGCCTGCACTTCCTGAGTTGGACAAAGCTGACCATGGCACTCGCCACCGGATCGCAACACATGAATCTTCTGGCCACGGCCAGCGGGGCTCTTCCAGCGGCAGACGGCGCACAAGCGGCAGTCGCCGTTACTCCGCAAAGCGGCTCAACGGCAACATCAATCGTGCTGGCAAGTGCGGATGCAGCGAAGTTTACCCCTGGGTCGATCATCGCACTCGACATAGATTACAGCGGACAGACAGGCTTTGTAGGCACGCCGATTGCAGGTGCGTACGTGCGGCAGGTGCTGACAGATGTGGACTACATCCGACGTGTAACCTTCAATGTCGCCCTTGTATCCCAGGTGAATTCGACTGGCCTTACACTGGCCGAGCCGCTGCCTGGAGGGGTCCCCGCCGCGGGAACAAAGCTGCAAACCATAACTGGGTTTGTAGACCGTGAAGGAGGTAGTTTCTACCAAGAGTGGTCTGCGCTGTTTGTGATTCCGGGAAGCCTGGGGGAGAGAATCTTTTTCTACTATCCGAGGCTGCAAAGTATGACCGGCGCCGCTGAGGCGGGTATCCCGTTGGACGGAAAAAACAAAAGCGGCCAGGCACGGGTGCTTTTGAGGGGACAATATCTGGCATTACCAGTAACAGATCCGTTGGATGGAGAGCGAGTATTGTGCTATCGAAGCTTTTTACCCGCGCACAATTCACTGGTGTAACAGTCGAGCGAATTAGAGAGTTAGAGAGTCACAATGAAGATTACGATCCAAGGGCAGGACTATTCGTCCGCGCTCGACGCTGCGCGACAATTGACGATCGAGCGAAAACTCAACGAAGCCTCGATATGCGAGTTATGGCTGTGCCCGCCTGTGGGCAGCGGCCTGGCGACACCCTCCCGCAATCAGTCCATAGCAGTAACTGGAGATGACGGCACAGATTACTTTACGGGTTACATCGCCGTAAGTCCGCTCCTGGAGTACGCAGGTGTTGGAATCGAAGGCCCGCGCTACAGAATAGCGATTCAAGCACTAAGTGACGAGGCCCTGTTAGATCAACTGCTGATGCCGCCCAGCACAGGCGCGACGGGGCAAACTGCCGGATCGCTGATAACTTCCCTGGTAACTCATAGCGGCTCGACGATGCTCAATACACAAGGGCTCTCTTTGAGCGCGGCAGTGAGCAACTTTGTTCCGAAACCTGGAGCGACGTGGAGCAAGAGTGCAGGAGAGGTGGCAAGCATGGCCCGGGCCGCTTATCGTGCATTAAATGGGACACTAACGCTCTCCGCCGTACAGACCGCCGAGCATACGTTGAATGAGGGCGACGGCAGCCTCAGCCTTGAAAACTTGGCGTTCACCGCCAGCGTGAAGCGCGCGACTCGCGAACGACGTAACAGTTTGCGGCGATCATGAACCAGTTGCTTACGCAACCGAATACTTTCTAGGCGACGGAATCACAAGTCAGTTTTATCTGACTGCGGACCCGTATTTCCCAGCCGCTTCAAAATCCGTCATTATTAACGAGCAATTCAATGAGCCCGGCATCGATGAGCGCGTATGGAGAAATACTGGCGGACCAGGCTATCTCTCGCAAGGGCCCACTGGCTTGGCGATGAATGGCGGTAACGGTTTCGACGGGCAGACTGTCCTAAGTTGGCTCGATCAAGTGGAGATGGAAGGAACCCTGCTGTTGGAGGCCGTAGGTGTAACTCTCTCTCCGGGAAGCAGCGGAATTCTGGTTGGGTTGTTCACCGGAGGGGAGAATGCGGCAGCATGTACGCATCGGCTTTCAAGTTACGGCCCAGCAGGGAACTGGGGCCGTAATCTTGCAGCCTCTTATTCAAGGAACGGCGACCGGAATAACCTTTGCCGTAAACCCAGCGAATCAATACACGCTTCAGGGTGAGGGCTCACTGCCCGGAGTGCGCGAGGGCATTGGCGATCTATCGTTCCTTCTGCGACAGCGGGCCAATTACTGCAGGGGGCGAGTGGAATCTAAGTCCAGGTAAGTTACAACTCGAGGTTCAGGAGTTTGTCAACGGAGTGGGCGGCATGCCAGTAACCCTCTATGACGGCGCGATTGCAAACTTGCCCGGAACGTGCACCGTGGTAGCCGCCAGCAGCCTCAACCTTATTGGATCCATGCGTGCATTAAATCTGAGAAATCTCGGCTCGGGCTGGGTGGTGAGTACGCCTCCCACTGGCGGCGCCCACACACGTCGGGTTGGCACGACGGCCGAAGCCGGAGAGTGCTACCTGGAGCGGACCGGGAAGGTTGTGTTTTATATCGGATTTGTACCAGCGGCGGGAGAGCAGATCGCAGTAAGTTATCGCACTGTGGGCAGGGCGGTGGGACGTGCGGTAAACACGGCCAGCCAGCAGGCACTTGTGCAGGCAGGTTTACCGGCAGTTGCAACATGGATCGGTTCTGTTACCGATCCTGCTGCACGATGCTCGGCGGACTGCCGCAATGCGGCGTTCGTGATGGAGCAAGCGGCCGCGGGAGTCAGCGCGTTATGGAGCGGGACTTACAAGGGAAGCAGGAACAGTTTCGCCGACGACGTTTGGCCGGGAGACGCACTGCTGTTGAACGCGCCCTCGTCCAATCTGGATGCGCAGGTAGTGGTTCGGACGGTGAAGGTGAGTTACACGCGCCAGTTATCCGGACTTGGTGGACTATACGATCACATTTGCCAACGACTGGGCCGACGATCTGGCGATCAAAACCAGCGCCACGGTTCCCGCCGATGCGTGGCTACCGGCGCCCGTTGCTCCCACGCTGCTTGCCAATCTAACCGCCCTTACGGTGACGACGCTGAACGGAAGCGCTATGGGAATCAATACCGGTGTAACGCCACCCACGGGGGGCGGCTTTGAGATCCGGCGGCGCGATTTCGCTTTTATGCCGGGAGAGGATCCGGGCCTTGTAGCGCGTGCGACTTTGCCAAACATAACTTTCTCGCGCGAGACTGCCAACGACCGGTTCTATATCAGGATGTACGACAGCGCGACACCGCCGAATTACTCGGAATTTTCAACGGCATTGTTCATTAACCTGCCGCTGGGCTCGTGAGCGGCAAAGTTTTCCGGGTCGAGCGGTCAAACGGAGTCCAGTGAATGCGAATGATGAATGAATTCGAAGCTCAGGTGCTTAGCGATTTGAGCGTGCTGAAGACGCAGATGACCGGTCTTATGGGCGACGGGAACGGCGGCCGCATCGCAGAGTTGGAACGACGCCTCGAACATCACGAACAGAACTGGCAGCGGGCCAAGGGCTTTCTGGCAGCGGCCAGCGTGGTGGTTGCCCTGATTGAAGTGGCCTTTGAGGCGTGGCGCCGGCATTGATTCCCCGAGGTAATCTCCGGCAGAGTTGGAGACGTCAATTTCACATTCGGCGCGCTTTCTGAAGGCTCGTATAATCAGCCCTATGAGCGAACAGCCGTTGGTGGGCGTGGTGATGGGCAGTCGAAGCGATTACGAGACGCTTTCGGTTGCCGTGGAGATTTTGCAGACACTCAAGATTCCACATGAAGCTCGCATCGTGAGCGCGCATCGGACGCCGGATTGGCTGTTCGAATATGCTGAAACGGCACGCGCGCGCGGACTACGTGTGCTCATTGCCGGAGCCGGCGGCGCAGCGCACTTGCCAGGAATGCTGGCGGCCAAGACGCTGGTCCCGGTGCTGGGAGTGCCTGTGGCGGCAACGCAATTGAACGGAATGGATTCTCTCCTCTCGATCGTGCAGATGCCCAAGGGCGTTCCGGTCGGGACACTGGCCATTGGCAAGCCGGGTGCGGCGAACGCCGCGTTGCTTGCCGCGGAGATTCTAGCTGCGACTGACGCGGCACTCTACGAACGACTGGCTGCGTGGCGAGCAGCGCGCACAAAGGAAGTACTCGATCAGAAACTGGACCAGGAGCTTCCTGGGTGAGCGGCGCCCCCGAATCAAGTCAGCAAGAGGAACCATTGATCATTCGGCCAGGCGGGCTTTTGGCAATTCTGGGTGGTGGACAACTGGGGCGCATGACGGCTATGGCCGCGCGCACCATGGGCTACCGCGTGCGCGTGATGGATCCAGAGCCCGCTTGCCCGGCAAGTTTTGTCGCGGACGAAACTATCGTGGGCCGCTGGGATGACGTGGCCGCGGCCCGACGGCTGGCTACGGGTGCGGATGCAGTCACTCTGGAGATTGAGCAGATCGGCGTGGATGCCCTCGCGGAGGTTGCGCGAATTGCGCCACTCCGTCCGGGCGTCGAACCCGTCCGCATCATCCAGGATAAGACTCTGCAAAAGATGTGGCTCGCAGATGCGGGCTTTCCCGTCGGGCCATTTCGCGTTGTGCGCAGCGAAGCGGAACTGCACGAGGCGGTCCCGGCGCTGGGCGGGCGCGTCTTTTTGAAGATCGGGCGCGGCGGCTACGATGGGCGTGGACAGGCGCGCATTGGGCTTGATGGGCCCGCATCCGAAGCAGCGATTGCAGCTGCGTGGCAAACCATCGGCGGCCATTCCGCCGTGGCCGAACAGGCGCTCGATCTGGAGTGCGAGATCAGCGTGATGGCTGCTCGCAATCCATCCGGCGAGGTGCGCAGCTATCCAGCCGCCCGCAATCATCATGAAAATCAGATTCTCGCCTGGAGCGTTTTGCCAGCCGGTGTGCCGGCGGAGCTTGAATCGCGCGCCGAAGCGCTGGCGGCAGCTATCATCGATCGAATGGGCATCGAGGGCCTGCTGTGCGTTGAGATCTTCGTCACCCGGCAAGGCGAGTTGCTTGTGAATGAGCTTGCGCCGCGCCCTCATAACAGCTATCACCAAAGCGAACGCGGCTGCGTTACCAGCCAGTTTGAACAGGCCGTGCGCGCGGTATGCAATCTTCCCTTGGGCTCGACGGCACTTATCGCTCCGGCGGCTATCGTCAATCTGCTTGGCGATGTGTGGCTCGAACGGAGTTCCGGACTTCGCCGCGGCCCTGGCGGTGCCGGGCGTGCGATTGCATCTCTATGAGAAGCACACACCGCGCGCGGGCAGGAAGATGGGCCATCTATCTGCAACTGGATCGACTGCCGAAGAAGCCCTGGAGCGAGTGCTGGAAGCCAAGCGGAGGCTTTAGCCCGCCTGCTCGCCCTTCTCCCACCGCTTGGGCCGACGGTTCTGTTGCAGGATCTTTTTGCGCAGCCGCAGCGATTTTGGCGTGACTTCGACCATCTCGTCTTCGGCGATGAACTCGATGGCCTGCTCCAGATTGAGAGCCTTCACCGGCACCAGCCGGATGGCCTCGTCCGCGCTCGAAGCGCGCATGTTGGTCATCTTCTTTTCGCGCACAACGTTCACGTCGAGGTCTTTGTCGCGCGCATGTTCGCCGACAATCATGCCTTCATACACCTCAACGCCCGCGCCAACAAACAAAATCCCGCGCTCCTGCAGGCTGTTCAGCGAATAAGTGGTCGTCACTCCCTGGCGATCGGAGACCAATGCGCCGGTTGGCCGTTGCGGAATCTCGCCCTGGTAAGGAATGTAGCCGTCGAACAGGGCGTTCATCACGATCGTCCCGCGCGTCTCGGTCAGCATCTCGCTTCGCAAGCCGATGAGTCCGCGGCTCGGCACGCGAAACTCCAAGCGCACGCGGCCAGAACCGTGATTGTGCATCTTCGTCATTTCGCCCCTGCGCGGGCCAAGCTTCTCAATCACCACACCGGTATGGATCTCGGGTACGTCAATCGTCAGGTGCTCTACGGGTTCCATTCGCACGCCGTCCACCACCTTTGTCACGATCTCCGGACGCCCCGCCATCAGCTCGAAGCTCTCGCGTCGCATCATCTCAATCAAAATCGCAAGTTGCAGTTCGCCCCGGCCAAGCACCTTGAAGCTGTCCGGAGAGCCGGTCTCTTCCACTCGAATGCTGACGTTGGTGAGCAACTCTTTTTCGAGCCGTTCGCGCAAATTGCGACTGGTGACGTACTGGCCCTCGCGCCCCGCAAAAGGCGAGTTGTTTACGCTGAACTGGATCGCAATGGTCGGTTCATCGATCACGATTAACGGCAGTGGCGAAGGGCTCTCGACGCAGGTGATGGTCTCGCCGATGGTGATGCCCTCAACCCCGGCAACGGCCACAATGTCCCCCATCGCGGTTTCGGTCGTCTCGATCCGCTTGAGGCCGGAAAATGTGAACAGCTTGGTGATGCGAGTCTTCATCAGGCTGCCGTCGCGTTTCGAAATCAACACGTCGTCGCCGGCGTGCAACGTTCCCTGGAAGACGCGGCAGATGGCGATGCGGCCAAAGTAGTCGGAGTAGTCGAGGTTCGTCACCAGGATCTGCAGCGCGGCGTCCGCGTCGCCGGTTGCCGGCGGAATTGTGGAGACGATCGTTTCGAATAACGGCTGCAAATCAACGCCCGGCTTGGCCGGATCGAGCGTTGCCGTGCCTGCTTTCGCCACCGCGTAGAGCACTGGAAAATCCAATTGGCTCTCGTCCGCGTCCAGGTCAATGAAAAGATCGTAAATCTCGTTCAACACTTCCTGCGGATCGAGCATCAGGCCGGTCAATCTTGTTGATCACTACGATTGGAAGCAGCTTGGCTTCCAACGCCTTGGCCAGCACGTAACGGGTCTGCGGCAGCGGACCCTCAGCCGCATCAACAAGCAGCATCACGCCGTCCACCATCTTGAGTGCGCGCTCCACTTCGCCGCCAAAATCGGCGTGTCCAGGCGTATCGACAATATTGATTTTGCCGCCTTCAAAAACAATGGCGGTGTTTTTGGCCAGGATGGTGATGCCGCGCTCCCGCTCCAATTCGTTCGAGTCCATCACTCGCTCGGCCACCTGCTCGTTGGCTCGAAAGGTGCCGGACTGCCGCAGCATGGCGTCTACCAGCGTGGTCTTTCCATGGTCAACATGGGCAATGATGGCGATATTGCGTATCGTCTGGCTCACAAATGCAGTTTTCCTTTTCTCGGGTTCGGCTACTCGGGCCGTCAGGTTGGGGGCAAAAATAGGGTGAATCACCACACATTGCGGTATTCTCCATTCTACCAGCAGTGAACCTGCGGCAGGGGAACGCGCTCCCCCTCTGCCGCAATCGCGTTTCCGAATTGCCGGGCGTGCGTTTACACTTTCCGCAGATGCGAATCGCCGCTCAGAACGCTTTGCAATCCTCGGGCCGCATGCCTTCTTCACGGTTGGCCCGCCGCTTCCATCTTCTTTTCCCCCTTCTTTGCGCGCTGGCGCTGCTCTTTGCCGCTGCGGCAAAGCCCGCGACCGCGCAAGCCAAAGCGTCAGGGCGCCTGCTCATTTACTCGATCGATGTGGAAGGCGGCCAGTCTACGCTGCTCGTCTCCCCCTCCGGCGCTTCGTTGCTTGTCGATACCGGCTGGCCCGATCATGATGGCCGCGACGCCGACCGAATTCAGGCGGCCATGAAAGACGCCGGCATCACGCGCATCGATCACGTGTTCACCACGCACTACCACACCGACCATGTGGGCGGCGTGCCGGAACTGGTAAAGCGCGTTCCTGTCGGCGAGTTCCTCGATCACGGCGCTAACCGCGAAGATTCCGACATTACACGGCACGATTTCGCCGCCTATCTCAAGGCCATTGAAGGCAAGCCGCGCCGCAGCGTCCATCCCGGCGATACCATTCAGATCGCCGGCCTGAATGTCGTCGTGCTCGCCGCCGACGGCGAACACATCGCAGCAATCCCCGGTATCAAGCCCGAGCCCAATCCGTTTTGCGCCACCGAACGCCAATGGCCCGCCGACCCGAGCGAGAACGCTCGTTCAGGCGGCATCCTGGTCACCTTCGGAAAGTTCCGCTTCCTCGATCTGGGAGATCTGACAGGCGCCAAAGAGGTCGCGCTCGTCTGCCCCAACAACCCCATCCCCCCAATCGATCTTTATCTCGTCGACCATCACGGCATGAATCTCTCCAACTCTCGTGCTCTCGTCGATGCCATTCATCCGCGCGTGGCCATCATGAACAACGGCGCGCACAAGGCCGGCATGCCCGAGGCATGGCAAACCGTCCATGACAGTCCCGGCATCGAGGACCTTTACATGCTCCACACCGCCGAGGGTTCGGACGCCTCTCACAACAGCCCCGAAGCACTGATTGCGAACCCAAAAGGCGCTCCAAACGATGGGGCTTACTTCAAAGTAATTGCCTCGCCTGGTGGCGGCTTCTCCGTCACCAACTCACGCACTGGCCAAAACAAAGAGTACCCGCGCAAATAGACCCGCCACGACAAATGCCCGCGTTTCCAGTGGAGGGAATCCCTTCGCCGGAAGGTCTATAATCGCTGGCGCACGAAGAACGCCGTTCTCAGACGCTCTTAAAATATCGGAGGAAAATATGATGTCTTCATCTCGCCGGGATTTTCTCGCCGGCCTGGCGGGCGCGGGTGCGCTGGCAGCGGCGCCGCGCCTTGCACGCGCCGGCATCGCAGGCCCACTTTACCCGCCCATGAATCTGGCAGTTTTTGATGTACCCGTGCATCGCGGCGACCCGTTTGTCCGCGCAGGCTGCTCGGCAATTACATGGAGCGACAACGCCACCCAAGCCATCGACGACATCGCTGGAGACGGCTTTGCGGGCATCCAGTTGCGAGCGCCCACGCTCGATCAGTATCCCGATCCGCACGTTCTGCGCGATTTGCTCGCAAAGCACAAACTCACCTTCGTTGCTCTCTCCAGCGGCGCGGCCTCGCTTGACCCGTCCGTCCGCAAGTCACAGCTCGATACCCACGTGAAGCACGCGCAGTATCTACACGAGGCTGGCGGCCACTATCTGCAACTGATCGCTTCCGGCGCCAAGCCCACTGAGACCTTCACCGCCGCGGACTACAAGCTGCAAGGCGAGCTCTTCACGGAGATCGGCAAGCGCATCGCCGACTACGGAATCAAGCTCGGTTTCCACAATCACATGAACTCGGTCGGCCAGCCGCCCGAGGCCGTCGATGCCATCCTCAATGCATCCGATCCAAACTACCTGTTCCTCGAACTCGACGTCGCGCACTACCTGCAAGGCGGCGGCGACCCTGCCGCGGCCATTCGCAAATACGGCCGCAGAATTCTCTTCATGCACTTCAAGGATGTGAAGAACGCGCCCAACGCCGCGCGGATATGAATGGGTCGAATTGGGCAAGGGCCGCGTCGATTTCCCAGCCGTTTTCGCCGCGCTCCACGCAATCAACTTCCGCGGCTGGGGCATCGTCGAACTGGATCGCGTCCCCACCGGCGAAACTCTTTCGCCTAAAGACGCCAACGCGTCCAGCCTGCGCTTTCTGCGCGAGAAATTCGGGGTGCAAGCATGAGCTGTCCTTTCCGTCTTTCCGTAATCAACGATGAAATCTCGGCGGACTTCGATCACGCCTGTTCGGTCGCCGCCAACGACTTCGGCTTGCAATGGATCGAGCTGCGCAGCATGTGGAACAAGAACGTCACCGAGCTGAATGCGGACGAAGTGGACAAGTCCCGCCAGATTCTCGAGAAGTACAAGCTGCGCGTCACCGATATTGCCAGCCCGCTCTTCAAGGTCAACTGGCCCGGCGCGCCGCAATCCAAAGAAGGCCCGCGCCGCGACCAGTTCCACGCCGACTTCGACTTCAAGCATCAGGACGAAGTTCTCGATCGCTGCATCGAACTCTGCAAGGCATTCCAGACCGACCGCATCCGCTGTTTCGATTTCTGGCGGCTCGATGACCAGAAGCCCTATCGCGACGCCATCAATCGAGAAGCTGCGCCGAAGCTGCACGCACTTGCGCCAAACACAATCTGATCCTGCTGCTCGAAAACGAAATGGCCTGCAACACCGGCAGCGGCCCGGAAGCCATCGAAATGCTCAAGGCCGTCCGCGAGCCCAACTTCATGCTCAACTGGGATCCCGGCAACTCCGCCACCTTTGCCGGCGACACGCCCTACCCAGACGACTACAACCGCATGCCCAAACACCGCATCGGCCACTGCCATTGCAAAGACACCATCCGCAAGCCCGACGGCAAGTTTGAGTGGGCGCCGGTTGGCGGAGGCATCATCGATTGGGTCGGCCAGTTCAAGGCCTTCCAGCGCGATGGCTATCACTACGCCGTCAGCCTTGAAACCCACTGGCACGGCGGCAAGCCCGAGCCCGGCAGCAACATGGGCGTCCCTGAAGCTTCCACCCGCACCAGCATGAAGGGCCTGAAAGAAGCCCTGGCCAAAGCCGGGGCCAAGTGCTAGCAGTGCGTTTCGAATATATCCGGGTGCCCCGTCCATGGCGCAGTTTCATTCTGCGCCATGGGTGGGAAGCATGAACCCAAATTCGCAACACAGCTCGAATTCACAAATTTCAAGATAATTCCAATCCGTTTCTCTGAGGTGAATCCATGAATCGCCGCAATTTTATTGGAAATGTAGGTAAAGGCGCGCTCGCAATTGCCGCCATGCCCTCCATGCGCGCACTCGGCGCCAACGACCGCATCCGTATCGGCCTCATCGGCGCCGGCGATCGCGGCATGCAGGATCTGGATGACGCCCTGAGACAGCCCAACATCGAGTGCGTGGCCGTGGCCGACACTTACTCTCGCCGCCGCGACGTGGCCAAAGCCGAAGTTCCCGGCATCGACACCTACGACGATCCCATGCGCCTGCTCGAACGCAAAGACATCGATGCCGTCATCAATGCCACACCCATGCACCTCCACGCCAAGTACTTCATCGCCGCGCTCCAGGCCGGCAAGGACCTCTATAGCGAAAAGACCATGACCTGGAACATTCCGCAGACTGTGGAGTGCCAAAAGGCCGCAAAGGCCTCGAAGCAGGTCATCCAGATCGGCGTGCAGCATGTAGAGTTCCGGCGGCCTCGCCGACGCCAGGGATTGGATCAAGAAGGGCTATCCCGGCAAGGTCACCATGGTCGAGTCGTGGATCTCGCGCAACACTCCCCGCGGCAAGGGCCAGTGGGTTCGCCCCATCCCCGACGATTGCGACCTCCAGCACGTCAACTGGAAGCTCTTCCTCGACGGCCGTCCCGAGCCCAAATTCGACGCCAACAAATACATCAACTGGCGTCTCTTCTGGGAGTTCTCCGGCGGCAACGTCACTGAGAACATGGTGCACCAGAATGCCTGGATCACCGTCCGCCCTGGGCCTCGAACTGCCCATCGCCGCGGTCATGACCGGCGGCGTTTTCTCCGAGCAGGATGGCCGCGCAGGTCCCCGACACCTTCAATGTCACGCTCGAATATCCCGGCATGATCGTCGTCTGGCAGTCCACATTCTCAAACTCTCACTATGGCCTTGGCGAGCGCATTCTCGGCTCCAACGGAACCATCGAGAGCCTCAACTTCGGCCCCGCGTCATTCATATCCCGAAAAGGCCAACAACCCCGGCGTCGACGCGATGACACGGCGAAACCAAGGGCGTCAACCACATGGCCAACTGGTTCGAGTGCATCCGCAGCCGCAGCCAGGCCACCAACGCTCCCATCGAAGTCGGCTACCGCACCGCCATAGCCGGCCACATGGCCAACCTCGCCTATCGCCGCAAACAGCGCGTCACGCTTGAAGAAGCCATGGCTGCCCCAGCCTCCGCCTGGATGTAGCCCGCCTCTGTCACGACTAATCGGGCCCGTAACGAGCAAAGCTCGCGGACCCATTCCTTCGGTGCGCTAATCTCCAGATCGACGACCACTCTTCGATTGCCTCGGAAGAAATGAGCGGTCATCCTGAACGAAGCGTTCTTCAGCGGAGTGAAGGACCTGCTTTTCGTTTTACTCTCATTTCGGGCACCGCACGCAGAAGGATTCATCGCTTCGGGAAAAACACAGACGGCACGAAGCCCGCAGTGAACAGCACAATGGAAAAAATCCAGAAGCCCAAGGAATGCGCCAAGTGATACGCCAGACCCATCGGGCTGAAAGAAACCGTCGCCGCTCCGCCTTGAGATTTCCAGCTCGCCCAGATCGTCAATGCAATCGGCGTAACCAGAAATCCCAACAGCACGGTGCCAAAGCCGATTAACACGCCCTTGAAGTAGATCATCTTTAGCGCACCTCGCAGGATGGAAAGATTGTAGCGCCAATGGCTTGATAGGTTCCCGAGTCGTCGCCCATCCGCAAGTAACTACGCCTTAAGCCATCGTTCGTGAGAATCCATCACCCGCCCGAGCGCCGGAGCAACAGCCCCCCGCCCCAAAATCCCGTTGCACAATCCCTCACCCCGGCTACAATCTTGTACCAATGCCGGAACTCCCCGACATCGCCGCCTACATCGCCGCTCTTGAGCCCCGCATCCTCAATAAGCCGCTCGAGCATATCCGCCTGGCCAGCGTCTTTCTCCTTCGCACAGTCGATCCTCCGCTATCCAGCATCGAAGGCCGCACCGTCCGCTCACTCCGCCGCATCGGCAAACGCATCGCTATCGGCGTCGATGGCGATCTATGGCTCGTGCTTCACCTCATGATCGCCGGCCGTCTTCACTGGCGCCCTCCACAGGCCAAACTCTCAGGCCGCCAAAATCTCGCCGCATTCGATTTCCCCACCGGCTCCCTCGTCCTCACCGAAGCCGGCAGCAAGCGCCGCGCTTCACTCCATGTTCTGCGCGGTGAAGACGCTCTCCAGGCAATCGATCCCGGCGGCGTTGAGATCTTCTCGACAGACCTCGGTGGCTTTCGCGCCGCCCTCTCCCTTGAAAATCGAACCCTCAAGCGCGCCCTCACCGATCCGCGCCTCATCAGCGGAGTCGGCAACGCCTATTCCGACGAAATCCTCCACGCAGCCCAGCTTTCTCCCATCGCTCTCACCCACAAACTCAAGCCCGACGATTGGCAGCGTCTCTTCGCCGCCACCCGTTCCACCCTCACCCTCTGGGTCGATCGCCTTCGCTCCGAAGCCCAAAAAACTTTCCCTGAAAAAGTCACCGCATTCCGCCCCGAGATGGCGGTGCACGGCCGCTTTAACCAACCCTGTCCCCGCTGCGGCCAGAAGGTCCAGCGAATTCGCTATGCCGACAACGAAACCAACTATTGCGCTCAATGCCAGACCGCCGGAAAAGTCCTGGCCGACCGCAGTTTGTCGCGCCTGCTCGGCTCCGACTGGCCGCGCACGCTTGACGAACTCGAATCGCTTCGACGGCGTTGACGACAAACCACTTCCAGCGCGATTTTGTTGTCATTTCTGAGCCTGCCGCACCGCAATTACCTTGACTTTGCCTTCCCCATGCAGCAGAGTGGTGGCGCGACTCCATTTAGCTTACCCAGTGATTCCTATTACTTCACTGGAATTTCAGGCCCGAGGAGCCGATATCAAACAAAAGCGGAGGGTTCTCGATGCAATTTCTTCACGTCAATCTCTTGGCCGTCCTTGTTGCGGCCGTTATTCAGTTCTTGTTGGGGTGGCTCTGGTACGGCGTGCTTTTCAAAAAGGACTGGACAGCCCTGGTCCCGAAAGATGGCGCAAAGCCGTCTAACGCCGGCGGCGTCATGGCCTTGATCTTCGTCACCAACGTCATCCTGTCTTTTGCGCTGGTGAAGATCGTCATCCTGACCGGTTGGACCTCTTTTGGACGTGGCTCTCTGGTGGGTGCGGTGTGCGGGCTTGGCTTCGTAGTTCCGCCGATGTTTGCGCAGCACATCAGCGAGAACAAGCCATTCAAGCTGTTCGGCATCAATGCCCTCTACTGGCTGATCGCAATGTATTTCAGCGGCGGCCTGCTGGCAATCTGGCAGTAAAGCAACTCCCGCGCTTGCGTTGGCCTCGCCGCAGATGCACCGAAATGGTGTTTCCTGGAATGCGATTCGTCAGCGACGGTGGTTAATCGCCTGGCTTGGGGGAAGCGCCACCGGCCACGGCGGCCAAAACGCATCACACTAACCGCAAAAGCACCTCATTGCGCAGAAAAGAGCATGCCTCGACGACCGGAGCTTTGGCTCCGCACGTCGGGGCATGCCTTTTCCGCGTCCGGATAAAATAAAAGTATGAAGAAGACGGTTATTTCAACTGAGGGAGCCCCTGCGGCCATTGGCCCGTACTCGCAAGGCGTGCGGACAGGCAGTCTCATTTTTACAGCGGGACAGATCGCGCTCGATCCGGCCACGCAGCAAGTTGTTGCCGGCGCCATCACCGAGCAGACAACGCGTGTGCTTGAGAACCTGAAGGCAGTTCTGGAAGCCGGTGGAAGCAGCCTTGAACGGGTCGTGAAGGCTACAGTCTTCCTCAGGAATTTCAACGACTTCGCGGCAATGAACGAAGTATACGGGGCTTACCTTGGCAAACAGGGAACTTCCCCGGCGCGAACCACCGTCGAAGTCTCGCGCCTGCCCAAGGATGTACTCGTCGAGATCGAATTGGTCGCCGAGGTCTAACGGCTACTTTTTCCCCTTCCCTGCATCGAATCAGCGTAAGGCATTTCCCCTCGAGCGCTTGCAGGAGGTTCCAAATGAGCGAAACGTCTGAAAAAGTGGTGCGCAGCGAGGCTGAATGGCGCTCGCTGCTGACCCCTGAGCAGTACCGGATTCTGCGCGAAAAGGACACCGAGCGCCCCTTCACCGGCGCCCTGACACAGAACCACGATACCGGCAACTACCATTGCGCCGGATGCGGGGCACTGCTGTTCATGAGCGGCGCCAAATTCGACTCCGGCTGTGGCTGGCCGAGCTTCATGATTCCCGCTGACTCCAAGGCCGTTGAGGAGCATGAGGACAGAAGCCTCGGAATGCGCCGCGTGGAAGTAACCTGTGCCCGCTGCGGTGGACACCTGGGCCATGTCTTTCCGGACGGTCCGCGGCCCACCGGGCTGCGCTACTGCATCAATTCGGCATCGCTGACATTTACAAGGCAGGAGCGGTAGGCTGAGCGGCGAGAGGGCCATGCCCTGAAGGCACAACAAAACCCCGTCCAGTGGACGGGGTTTCGCGTCGACCTTGAAAGTCTGCGGATGTGGCTGATTAAGCTGTCTTTACAGCAGCGGGGCCAGCCTTGGTGATCTTGCCGCTCTTGATGCAACTGGCGCAGACACGCAGGCGCTTGGGGGCTCCATTCACGAGGGTCTTCACCGCCTGCAGATTCACATTCCAGCGGCGGCGGGTTACGTTGTGCGCGTGAGAAATGTTGTTACCGAACTGCGGGCCTTTGCCGCAAATGTCGCATATCTGTGCCATCGTTCAACTCCAAATCCTTGAGTGCTTTTGGGCTGCCTGAATCCGATGGAACGCACCCGGACACACCAAACCCAGCTTGCCGAATCTCCAGTATACAAGGAAACCGCGATCCGTGAACAGGGCGCGCGGGACCAGAGACCAATGACTCGGGGAGTCAGGGCGCTGGTTTTTCGGCGGAACCTATCCGGTAGCGCTGGCGGACCTCGTAGGTTGAGCCGGTTTGGGAAAGATGGCTCTCGTAGAGAAGGAACTCCGACGCCGCGAAACGGGTGAAATGCGGCTGGTGCTGGACTCTCTCTTGCAAGCTGCGGAATGGCCTGTGCTCCGGGCGTTCTCGTTCCCCGGCCTTTGGCTCGGGCAAGTGTGATGTGGGGATGGAACGGACGGGTCTCGGGAACGAATCCGCATAAAGCTGTCGCCGAGATCACGCGCTTGGCGATCGAGACGAGTTCGGGTGCAAGAACGACATCTGCAAAGAAGACGCCGGCGCGATCAAAGAAGCCCAGTTCGGAGAGTTGAACCGGAATCGCCTCGGAGCGTACTTCACCAAGGCGCGCGACCAGACACTCATACTCGCTTCGGGTCCGTATTGCCGAGGAACTGGAGCGTGATGTGCCACGATTCAGGCGTCGTCCAGCGGAGATCGCCGCTGCCTGACCTGAGCCGCGTAACAATCGCCGATAGCTCAGAAACGACTGTGGCGGACAGCGGGATTCCAACAAACAAGCGCATACCAGGATAGTTTAGGACGGTGAAGTCGCTGGGCCTCTCGCATCCTGGCTTCAAGACGAATCAAAATTACCGCGATCAAATCAACGCCCCTCCTGCGGTCGGCATGGTAAGAATTACCAGCCAACCGGGAAGTTTTTTCATCCTGCCATGAACCGACCGAAAGCAAAACGCGGCAATCAGAGAACTTCCCGGTTTTGAACAATCTGGTACAGAACGTGCAAGTCTTCCGTAGAACGTGACGAAACTTCGTCTTCCCCGGAGGCGTTATGGTTGAATTTGCTTCTTTGCCACAGGGAGTGGCACACAAGGGCATCGCGATTTATGCCGCTATCGTTGCGCTTGGCGGTACTCTCGGCGGGTACGCCATTCACGAGCACCGTGCAGCACAAACTCTTGCGGCCGATAACACGCAGGCGACGGCCGCGCTGAACGCGACCCGGCATGAGGTGAGCGACCTTACGGCAAAGGTGAATATGCTGGTCGCGCAAAACGCGGCCCAGGCGGCTCAACCAACCCCGTCCACACAGCAGAGCAAGCCGGGCCGCCGGCCCTCGGCAGCTCACGTGCAAAGGGAAGATCCGCGCTTCAAGAAGCTGCAATCGCAGATCGACGAGCAGGGCAAGGCGATTGAACAAACCCGCAATGACCTGACGAGCACGCAGGGTGATCTGGTAAATGCGCGCACCGAGCTGTCCGGCTCCATCGCACACACGCACGACGAACTGGTGTTGCTCGAGAAGAAGGGTGAGCGGGATTACGCGGAGTTCGACCTCTCGAAATCGAAACAGTTCCGGCGCGAGGGACCGGTCGAACTGCGGCTGAAGAAAGCCAACAGCAAGCACCTCTATGCCGACCTCGAGCTGATGGTAAACGATCGCGACCTTTCGCAGAAGCACGTCAATCTCTACCAGCCCGTTATGTTCTCGACGCCCGACAGCCCGCAACCGGTCGAGGTGGTCATCAACGACGTCGGCAAGGACCATATCCATGGATACGTAAGCGCACCGAAGTACAGGCAGTCGGAGTTGGCCTCGATGTCGAACAGTGCGGACAATAATGCACAGAACCCAAATCAGCAGCAGACGACGTCGAATGAACCGCCCGCGCCCAGGCAGAAGCTCCCCATGCCACAATAAGCAAGTGGCGCCCTACTGAACAAAAATTCGCTCGACTGTACGCGGCCCGTCCTCGCGATTCCAGCTTGAGGATGGGCCGACGCAATCCTCCGCACTCCGAGTCCGGTCCAAACTCCGCATGGATTCGTTTCCAATCCTCGAAATCAAAATGGTTGATCCGTCTCTGATTCTTCAAGTGTGACTTGAGGCACAGACCTGTGCTCTCGTACGAGCCAAGCATAGAGATGATCGGTAGCGCCCGGAGCACCGGGGTGAGCTGTCGAAAAACTCATCCATCATTTGGTTCATCTTGAACAATCGGCCAATGAAATCGAGCAGGAGCGGCGCCAGTCTTACGCGGCGGCAGTTCGTAGCTGCCGGAGCAATGGGCGGTGCGGCCCTAGCTGTCGGCTGCACCCGCCGCAACCAGAGTGACTGGGATTTCCTCAATGATGCGCAGGCCCGGGCCCTGGCCGCGATCTGCGATCAAATTGTCCCCGCCGACGACTTTCCCAGCGCCTCGCAAGCCGGTGTGCTCATTTACATCGACCGTCAACTCGCGCGCCACTACCGGCGCCATCGCGATACCTACCGCGAAGGCCTCGCCCAGGCCGATGCACTCGCAAGAAGGCATTTTGACCAGGTCCTGGCGGCGCTCACGACTGGGCAACAGGCCTCGATCGTGAGCACGATCGAGAAAGAAAATCCCGGATTCTTCAATCTGGTTCGCAGCCACACCCTTGAAGGCTATTATGGCGCGCCGCGTCACGGCGGAAATCGTGACGCCATAAGTTGGCGCATGCTTGGCATGGCTGAACCACCCCTTCGGGGCCGCGCACAGTACGACTTGAGAAAGGGCCCGGCCTCATGAAGCGAGTGAACGCAGTCATTGTCGGCGCCGGCGCGGCAGGCGGAATCGTTGCCAAGGAACTCGCAACAGCCGGATTGAGCGTCGTTCTGCTGGAGCGCGGCAAGTGGTTCACAGCCAACGATTGCCGCAAAGACGATCTGCGCAACCAGCGCACCACTGTGCTGGGCAACGCCTTTGGGCCGGACGACGATGGCAATCCGCGCGTTCTTTGGGATCCAAAAACCGGGCCCCGAACTTTGCTGCCGAGTGAGGGCGCATATCAGAACAACGCTGCCTGCGTGGGCGGAGGAACGCTCAGCTACGGAGCCATGGCCTGGCGCTTCATGCCTCAGGATTTCCGCATGCGCTCACTCTACGGAGCGCCCGCCGGAAGCTCGCTCGAAGACTGGCCCATAAGTTACGACGACCTGGAGCCCTGGTACGAAAAGGCCGAATACGAAATCGGCATCTCCGGTGATTATTCTGCCAGTCCTTTCTTCGGCCCCCGTCGGCGTCCTTTGCCCATGCCGCCGTTGTCGCCCAATCGAGAATTCCAAATCCTCGAGCCCGCGGCCAGGCGCCTCGGCCTGCATCCCTTTCACATTCCGATGGCGCGCAACAGCGTGCCCTACAACGGCCGCGGCCCCTGCATGCGCTGCCGTTGGTGCGTTGGATTCGCCTGCGAAGTGGATGCGAAGAACGGCTCGCAAAACACCGTTATCCCCACCGCGCTGGCAACGGGGAACTGCGAATTGCGCACCGAGTGCATGGCCAGGGAAATTCTCGTCGACGAACGCGGCCGCGCGCGCGGTGTGGCCTATTACGATGCCAATAATCGCTTGCAGGAGCAGCCTTCCGACATCGTGATCGTCTCTGCCTGCGCCATTGAATCGGCGCGTCTCTTGCTGAATTCCAAAAGCCGCCTCTTTCCCGCCGGCCTTGGAAATCGCTACGACCAGGTCGGCCGCAATCTGCAGGGCCATCACTACACCGGCGCCATCGGCTTCTTCGACCACGATATCTACGATGATGTCGGACCAGGCGCCAGCATCGCCGTCGCAGACTACAATCACGGCACCCCGGGCCTTTGCGGCGGCGGAGCGCTTTGCAACGAGTTCATCCGCCTCCCAATTCAGATGGTCGACCGGATGCCCGCGAACACGCCGCGCTGGGGACTCGCTCACAAACAGGCCATGCGCAACTTCTACAAGCGCAACATCGCCGTCATGGGGCCCACGCAGCCGATTCCTATGGCCGATGCAAGAGTGACGCTCGATCCAGCGGTCAGGGACAAGTGGGGAATGCCAGTCGCGCGTATCTCCGGAAATGTCCATCCCCACACGTTTGAGATTGGTCTCGTGCAGGCCCGGCGTTCGGAGGCCTGGCTGAAAGAGGCCGGAGCCGTCAGCACGATTGTCAACGCAGGGAAACCCACCACCGTGTCCGCCGGGCAGCATCAGGGCGGAACCTGCCGCATGGGCAACGATCCCCACGGCTCGGTCGTGAATAGCAACTGCCAGGTACACGATGTGGACAACGTGTTCGTGATTGATGGAAGCGTGCATGTAACCAATGGAGGCTTCAATCCTGCGCTCACCATCATGGCCATCGCCTATCTGGCCTCTGACGGATTGCTCCGCACTTGGAAAGGCACGGGATTCCGGTCATGATGCGATTCTTCAAATTTGCGGGAGTCGCCGCCGGGTTGGCAGTCCTGGTTGCCGTTGGCGGCATATACGGCGCGTCGTATTACTACACGTCTCAATACGGCCAGGGTTGCGCAAGTTGTCACGAGATGGCCGCCTATGTCAGCGTGGTGCATGCGGCGCCCCATCGCACCACAGGCTGCATGGATTGTCACGAAGCGAGCCTGGCCACCAAGTTGCGCCACATGCGGGTCCACATCTTCGGCACAATTCCAGAGGCCATCCGCCTGCGGGACGTCGATGTGCCGGCCATGACGTCGAATTGCAAATCCTGCCACCAGCACGAGTATGCGAATTGGCATGCCGGCCCGCACAGCGCGACTTACAGCCAGATATTCGCAGACCCCGCGCACAACTCGAAACGCATGCTTATGGACGACTGCCTGCGCTGTCACGGCTCGTACTTCAGCGGATCGATCCGCGACCTTGTGCAGCCCCTCGACACGAAAGGGCCTTGGCGAGTGATTCCTTCCGGACTGGCCGATCAGCCCGCGATGCCTTGCATGACATGCCATCAGATCCACGTCGAAGGTCCGCAGGAAACCAGGCCGCCTTCGCGCATCTCCGTCGCTGGCGCGGCCGTTCCCGGCACGTTGGCCTTCTACGACCGCCGTGAATCTCTCCACTTTGCTGTTGCTGCGCTCTCGATTCCTCAGCTACACGACGGTGCTCGCTCGGTGACCGTCAGTCAGGATTCGCGCCAGGCACTCTGCTACCAGTGTCATGCGCCTCGCGAGCCGGAAACGGGTTCAATTGCGGCAACCAATGCGTGGGGGCCGCAGGTGGGCTCCGGCGACGATCGCACTCCAATGGGCGTGCACGAAGGCATCAGTTGCGTCGCCTGCCACGATGGCCACAACGAAAACACGCGGGCATCGTGCAAGACATGCCATCCGCAGATGTCGCACTGCGGAATCGACGTCGAAAAAATGGATACAACCTACGCAAACTCCGCCAGCGTTCACAACATCCATTGGGTCAAGTGCACGGACTGCCACCTGCACGGAATACCCGCCATGAAGGCGGTCAAAGCGCAGCCCGACTCCACTGCGGCAAAGCTGTCGCGGCGTTAACGAGTCAGCACCTCATCCACGGTTTCGATGTCCACCAATCCGTCGCATCCGTAAATTGCCGGAAGCACTCGCTCCGCGGGGTAAGTTCGCCGCAGCTCGGCAACCTTCTCTGTGCCGGCGCGGTACGCGGGGAGATACATTCGGCCCAGCAGAGGATGCCGTCCCCAGGCGCCGGACAGTTTATCGGCGCGTTCTTCCGTGACCAGAAAATCGCGCCGCAGCGTGGCCGCCACTTCCGCCTGCGGTCTTCCTTCGCCCCAGGTCAGATAAGACGACTGGTTCTTGGCATCATCCTGCAAAAGGGCCAGCAGCACGCCGATCTGCAAGTCTTCGTCCGGCAACTGATCCACTTCGGTCACGCCATGCGCGATCAGAATCGCATTGTTGGCGATTCCCTCAAATAGCGTGGCGGCGCGCGTGTTCATGGTGAGAACGGTCGCCTCGAAGCCCAGCCTTTCCACGCACATACAAGTCCTGCAGATAGGCAAAGGTAGTCACGTGCCCAGGAACAACTTCGTGGCTGACGAGCTGCTCAAACTCCGGATACGACATCTGCAAGCGAAGCATTGATCTCGTAGCTCGCTTCGTACTGCGGAGTGCCGTCTGCATTGCGCGCTCGCCCCAGGTAGTTCATCGAGCCGGAAAACCAGGCATCCTTGATCGGCAGGAAGTCGATGTTCGCCCGCGGCACCCGCGCAAGTTCCATGGGAAGGTGCGGCAGCAGCTTCTTTCGCGCTCAGGTTGTCAAAATGCGCGATCACAGCCGCGCCCAAGGCGCGCACTGAAGCCATCGGAACCACACGCTCCCTGCGCCAGGCATCGACCGCCTCCAGCAACCCGCCCGCATTCGACGCGGCGTAACCGGCGCGGCCCAGAAAGCTCGGCGACACTCGCTCGCGCTTCTTCTCAGGCCTGGAGGGCTCAGGCGGCTTCGCGGTCGAGGCCTCGACGGAGCGCGCGTAGGGCACCGGATCGCCCTTGCCGAGAACCTCCATTGCCAGGTCCCACATGGTATCGAGTGAAACCGCCAGCCCGGTCAGATACGACCCGCGCAGCCCCTCGAGCTTTCCTGCTTCATCGCGCACTCCGGCGATAGCTTTGGGAAGATCTACCTGGCGCAGATATTCTTCCACTGCCTCACGATCGATCTTCTTGCCCGCGACGCCGCCGGTCTCCCGCACTCTCGCGGCCGCCGGATGCGTGTATGCGGCGGGCAGCGGTTCATCGGAAAACCATGAGTCGGCAATAAATCGCCCCGTGCCCGATGGACACATCACGTCTCCGCCCCAGAGTGTGTCAATGCCCAGAACAGCGTCGGCAACATACTTTCCTGCTTGATCCATGACTTACACCTTATCCTTCTTCACAGAATAGAACCACACGTAGAGACAAAGGCCCGCAAACAACAGGATCGGAGACCGACTGCGAGATGGGATTGTTCAAGTAGAACGGCGTTTGAATCAGGTCCTCGCTGATACCACGGGAAGAGCCGCAGCGATGCGCCCAGAACGCCTCCCAGCGCACCGCCCGCCATGAGTCCCGAGGCGATAATGACCCCACGCTCGCGAATCCTGCCGCCTTGCTCGCCGCCGGTTTTCTCCGAACGTTTATTGATCAGGTGCGACATGATTCCACCAGCCAACACCGGCGAAGTAAGCCCCAGCGGCAGGTAGATTCCCAGGGCGAAAACCATCGAGGACTTTCCCAGCATCTCCACCACGATCGTAATCATCGCGCCGATGCCGAACAGAATATAGGCAACCGGCTGCTTGTTCATGAATCCCACAACCAGGGCCTTCATGATCGAAGCCTGCGGCGCCGCCAGTATCTGTCGAGTGTCTCCCGGCGCAGCCTCTCCGAACTGATAAACATGGGCCAGCAGGATGATCGTCAACCCTGCGGTGATGGCGGCGGCGATCACGCCGATGAACTTTACCTTTTGCTGGGCCGCCGGCGTCGAGCCAAGCCAATAGCCGGCCTTCAGATCGGTGATGAACTGCCCCGATACGCACAGCGCCGTGCATACCATGCCCGCAATGGCCATCACGAAGAACATCCCCGTGTCTCCCGAAAGGCCAAAGCTCAACAACACGACCGCGGAGATGATGATGGTCAGCATCGTCATGCCTGACGCTGGATTGTTGGCCGTCGTCGCAATCGCGTTGGCGGCTACCGAGGTGAAGAAGAACGAGAACAGCAGCGTCAGCGCCAGGCCCAATGCCAACACCGTCCAGGAGACCTGAAGGCGTCCAAAGAAAATTGCCACGCAGATAGCGCCGATGACAACGCCCAGCAACAGGGAAACGACCGGAATATCGCGGTCGGTCCGCTCCGTTTGCGGTGCCTCGCCATGACGGAAAGCGTGCAGCGCAATTCCAAACGATCCGGCCACCACGCGCAGCGATTTGAGAATGCCGATGATGCCGGCCGTGGCGATGGCCCCCACGCCGATAAAGCGCACATAGTTGCGATAGATCTCGACCGCAGTCATCTTGGAGATGGGCATCATGGCCGGATACAAAGAAATGTCTGTGTGGCTGCCGATGAACCAGATCATCGGGACCAGTACAAAGCTGGTCAGAACGCTGCCCGCGCAGAACACAAGAGCACTGCGCAGGCCCATCACATAGCCCAGCCCGAGGATAAAGCCGATGGCGTCGAAGCTGAACACCATGCGGCCCTTGTCGGCCAGAGTGCGTATCACCGGCACGAACTGAAGATCGAGATACTCTTTCCACACATGAAATGTGGTGACAACGAAGTCATAAACACCGGCGATAGCGGTTGCCTGCAGAAGCAGCTTGGCCTGCGAGCCGCCCTGCTCTCCGGTGACCAGCACCTCAGTGATTGCCGTCGCCTCGGGAAACGGCATTTGACCGTGCATCTCGCGCACAAAGTAGCGGCGCAGCGGAATCAGGAAGAGCACGCCCAGGCAGCCGCCCGCCAGGCAGATGAAGATCGTCTGCACTGGGTGCGGATCGAGATGGAGGATATAAAGCGCGGGGATCGTAAAGACGGCGCCGGCCACCACGCTGCCGGAGGCCGCGCCTATGCCCGTAATGATGACATTTTCCAGCAGGCTGGTGCGCCGTCCGTAAACCCGCGCCAGCCCAATGGCGAGAATGGAGATGGGAATGGCGGCCTCCATCCCCTGGCCGACCTTCAGCGCCGAGTAAGCTGACGCCACTGAGAAGATCACGCAAAACACAACGCCCCAGAAGACCGATCGCAGCGTAAGCTCCGCCTGTATCGAGTTTGCCGGGACGATGGGTGTATAAGATTCGCCGGGTTTCAGCGGCCGGTAGGCATTTTCTGGAAGAGACTTCGTATCGATCTCGTTCATCGATGGATGATACCCCTCTCGGCGATGCCCCGGGGCCCGGCTGTGCAGGCGCATTGATTGGCGCCGGCCTTGGCTGGCCTCTGGTTGATTCGCAGTCTGGAACGATCCGTGCAGTAAACCACTGCCGCACAGTCAAGTCAAGTGCGGAAATCACGTCGGCATGCCACACCGCTGGCTCTTGATCCCTGCAGGCCCGCGACGCATCTGTCGAAATCGAGTCGCTTCGGCATCTTCGCCATCCTCGCCCCCTCCCGGATACGCCGGCGATAGAGGGTTTTCTATTCAGAATAGGGCTCCTCAGGCATGCCAGGATTTCTCGTCTAAAGAGAGCCAAAATTCTCTGAATCGACGTGGCAACACCATTTAATCCAGCTGTAACACGCCCTTGGCAGCTTCGAAACGGCTGAGAACAGCGAGTTTGCCGGTGCGAGCAATCAACGAAATGGACAGAGCAAAAAAAATATTTTCTTCAACATTCTCGCCACTCTCAAAATATCATTGTCGATTCCAGTTGCCTCCCAGGCTCGGTCATGGACATAGCCGAAACATGATCCCAAGTGTAAGAAAATCTCCATATTTAAGCCGAGTACGCCCGGTTTTAGGAAGCTGCGGAGCAATAAATTCGCATTCGTCCTCAAGGTCGTGCCTCGTCAAAACAAATCATTCAAAGCATCTCGACAGGCTTCACATTCCCGCAGGGGGGTGCTTGCGCTTCATCAAAATGGCGCCAATTTGTTCTGCGGATACTCGCCCTTGTTAAGCGCAGGTGTTCAACACCGGCAGAACGCACGAGGTCTTAAGCCAATTAACAAGATGTGCACGTCGCCGCTCCAAGGTGTTCTCTCCCCCTCCCCTCAGCGGCAAGTTCGCTCTTGCAGACATATGAGATACCTCGCTGGGCCCGGCCCGGGATCCAGCAGGCGGTTGTACTCCCGATGTTCGTGGGGCAATCGAAAAAGGCGGGCAGGAGATTGTTAGTACCTTAGGAATCCGTTCACCGCAGAGATGCGGCACAGCCGGGAAGATCCGGTTGTGCGTTTAGTTGAGCGACCACAAGTGCTCTTTCGAAGAAAGTTGCAACTGCATCCAGAGTCGCCCGTCGGCGCTGTTTGCGGGTCAAGGTGAGGAGGCTGCACCCCCATGAGGAAGTCGTTCCAGGTTTGGATCACCACATCCATCGTTGTCTTCGCGGCTGTTGCCGCAAGCGCGCAGTCGTTTCGCGTGCAGTGTCCAACCAGCACAATCACGCACCCGCTAACCGGGACCAATTGCGTCAAAAACCCGACTGGCCCAGGGTGCAACAACACCGAACCTGCGTACAACGGTCCGACGCAATTCACTGGCTACTCCACCACTGCCGCCGTCCCGACCACTGGGGCTTTTGTCACGCCAGTCAATGGAACGGTGAACGGCGCCATCAAGTGCCAGCAGATCTCGGGCGGTGACGGCTATTCGACGATGGCGGACGGAACGCAGACGTTCATGTTCTCGTTCGGACCGCTCTCTGGTCTGGCCGACATCGCGGCCGGCCATTCCGGCGCCGAGTTCCCGTATGTCTTCAACGATATCTATCCGGGCTTGCTGGTGCGCGGCGATCCGGCCACGACAGACGGCGCGACCGCCGGCAACGCGCCGTGGACGGCGGCGCCGAGCCCGTTCGCTCCAGGGTTTACCTGGAACGGCGCAGTCGGCCAGGTGCTCGACACCCCGATCGTTGTGACCGTCGCTAACATACTCGAGGGCCCTTTCCCCGCTAGCGTCCCCGTCACCACCGCCGGCACCTGCACCACGCCCCCTACCGCCAACACCGTGACCGGCTGGGCGGACACTCCCACGGGCTTTACTGCCGGACAGCAAGTCATCATCACCAACGCTGTCGCTGAGGGACCCACTCCAACCCCGTCCGGCTATGCAGGCACCTGGACAATCACCTGCGTCTCCACAACATCCGGAATGAGTCCAGACGGAGTCAGCGAATATCCCTTCCAGTACATCGACACTTCGGCAGGCCTGGCTTCGGACACCGGCAATGACCTGGCCGCCACCGCCTCTTCGGTCCCCGTTGTCGACGGGCACGTGGATCCCCGCCCCATCATGGATATCGGCGTGATGAACGGCAATGTTCCGGCGCCCCTGGCCGCCTTTGACGAGGACGACGAGTTCTTCCTCACCCTCACCAACGTGGGCATGATCATGCGCCCCGACCTGTTCGAGCAGCACACCGTCCACTTCCACGGCTATCCCAACGCCTCCTCGTTCTATGACGGCGTTCCCGACGCGTCCGTCGCCATCAACATCGGCGCCAGCTTCACCTACTACTATCTCGCTCCGGACGCTGGGACGTACTTCTATCACTGCCACATCACTCCGCCCGAACACTTGCAGATGGGCATGGTGGGGCAGCTTTATGTGCGCCCGCGGCAAGATCGAGTGCCTGTGGGAGGAAGCCTCTACACCTATCTCGGATACCAGAACGGGATCGGCCTACCCACGAGCAATTCCGCAGCGGACCCGCGTACGGTTTGCAACACCGGCTCCGACATTCTGTGCAGCGCCCGCATGCCCGCTACCACCAACTCTGTTTTACAGGCGACCGACCCTCTCGTCCTCGATCCGGCGACTGGCGCGCCCGTGCCCAACGAATATACCTACAACGATGGGGACGGTTCAACGCAGTATGACACCGATTATCCCCTCCAGATGCACGGGTTCGATCCCAACTTCCACTTCGTCGGCATGACCTTCAACCCCGAATTGTTTGTGGACATGAAGGACAAGTACTTCCTCCTCAATGGGCGGAGCTACCCCGACACAGTCGCACCCGGACCGCAAGCCACAGTCTCCAGTGATGGTCAGATGCATTACTCCCAACCGCTGCCGTCCATCATCAACATTCCGGCGGGCGGCAGGGCCCTGCTGCGTTTCGTCAACCTGTCGGTCTCCGAGTATCACACCATCCAGAGTCTCGGTGTTCCCATGCACGTCGTGGGATGGAACGCCAAGCTCTTGCGCGATCAGGCCGGGATCAACACGGAATACTGGACCAACTCGATCACGCTGGGCGGTGGAGAATCGATGGACGCGGTTCTCGACACCAGCCTCGGCAAGCCGGATGGGACCGCCTATCAGCCCGGCGAAACCTACTACCTCTACACTCCGCAACTCGATCACCTCTCGAACGACGCAGAGAACTTCGGTGGCATGATGACCGAGGTCCATATCTGCAAGACCGTGACCGGAAACACATTCGGTAATACCTGCAACTAGGAGAGCAGCAATGAGGCCGACGAACATGAAAAACGCGATGTCCATGACACAACTGTTCCTGGCGCTGTTGGTGGCCGTAACTCTGTCGCTGGCGCCTGCCGCCTTCGCTGCGGTTCCCGGAATATCCAGCACAACGGGTTCCGCTGGGACGTTCAATTTGACGGCCCAGGACTCCTACCTGAACCAGCCGGACGGTGAGGCGGTCTACTCGTGGGGATACGGCTGCATTACTGGCTCAACCCCGACCTTCCTGCCTACGCCAATTAGCGGCGGCTTCTGTAACACAATGCAGGTTCCTGGTCCCACCCTGATCGTCACCGAAGGGACCACGGTCATGGTCAATCTGACCAATAATCTGCCCCCGGCCGCCGGCAACACCTCCATCCTGTTTCCCGGCTTCACCGTGTCGAGCAGTTGTACTGCGCGCGACGCCCGCGGGTCAGCAAGGCCTGTTGGCGTGTGAGGCGGCTCCGGGCACAACGGTCTCCTACACCTTTGTGGCCTCGCAACCGGGAACGCACGCTTATTACAGCGGAACCCAGGGCGACCTGCAGATCGAGATGGGGCTTTACGGCGCTGTCGTTGTCCTTCCGGCGACGATTCCGGCCAACTGCAATTCCGGCTACCATGCCTTGAACCTGACAGCGAAAGCTCATTGGGGCGAGCCCGACTTCACGCTCGCTCACGCTGCATACGATCACCCTGGGAGCTGCTACGACCGCGAATACCTCTTCCAGTGGGCCGAGATGGATCACCGGATTCACCGCCAGGCGGAGGCCCAGGTTCAAGCCAAGATGGGCTGCACCGCCGGAGCGGCCGGATGCAGTCTCGACGTTCAGACCGAGCCCTACCATCCTGCGTACTTCCTCATCAACGGCCGTTCCATGCCGGATCTGATGGATCCCAACTACGCGTCTGAGTATCCCCACCAGCCCTACAACGCCAACCCGCACACGCATCCGGGCGAGCTGTTGCTGATTCGCACCGTCGGTGAGGGGAGATGGCAGCATCCGTTCCACGAGCACGCCAACCACGTCCGCATCCTCGGACGCGATGCCAACCTGCAACTGAGCAGCAGCACAACTCCCGTGTCGTATACCTCAGGTCTCAGCGGAGACACCCCGGTATCGGCTACCGGCCTTGCCGGCCTTCTCATGTTCAACACCGATACCACGCCTGGAGAAGCCTTCGACGGAATCTTCTACTTCACCGGCAGGGGATTGAACTGGGACCCCTACGGTCACCATCCGCCCCTTCCGGGTACTACCGCGGGCACTCCGGCCTCCGATCGCAACGGAGATGCGCTGGCGACGCTTACCTGCACGCCGGACGCAAACGGCTACAACTCCGGCGCGCCAACGGCAGTCAACTTCATGGAGTGGTGTCAGGACCACGACAAGCCGGTTCAAGTGAACCCATTTGGCGACGTGCCGGCGGGCGGCCCGGCAACTTTGCCCGATCCCAATGTCCTGACCAACGGCCCATGGTTCGGTGGCACGCCCTACCTGGGGCCGGATGCCAGCCTCCGCGGTGGAAACCCGTCCTGTGCGGGCAACCCCTACGGCACACCCAACCCCCCCAACGCCAACTGCACTCTGCTGGCGCCTGCGAACGTGCAGGCCAACCCAGCTAGCGAACGTGGCTGGGCCTTCATGTGGCACTCACACAATGAGCGCGAGATTACGACGAACAACGTCTTCCCCGGCGGAATGCTGATGATGCTGCTGGTGGACTCACGGGAATTCGTCATTGACGAAACGGAGTAGAGGCGGGCTGTTTACCTGCATTGTAGCGCCGCCAGTTTGATCACCCCTGGCCGGCAGACCGCGAATAAGAATTCAGATTTCATGTCCACGACGCAACGAGGACGAGAGGCGACGACAATGATCCGGATCAACGATTGGAAATGCAAAGCTGCAGTGAAGGCCACAGCCGTAGTGAGCCTGTTCCTTCTCTTTGTGGCGGTTGCGGGATTTGGCCAGCAACAGATCAACTTGTCGGCGGGACCCGCCGCTACAACCATGCCCGATGGCACGGTGGTACCGATGTGGGGTTACACTTGCGGAACTGCGGTTACAGGGTCGACCGCGACCTGCGCGCCGTTGACGGGAACCAATCCCGCCGCGCTTTCCCCCGCGGCCATGGGAGCACTTGGCGGAGTTTACGTCCTCAAGGGCGGATCCGGCTACACGTCTGCGCCCACCGTCGCCATCAGTGCCCCGACCGGCGCCATTCCTGGCGTGACCAACGTTACGGCCACCGCCACCGCGGTGGTCAGCGGCGGTGTGCTCGTTGGCTTCAATGTGACCAACCACGGCGCTGGATACATTGCAGCTCCCACGGTCACGCTCACGTTTGGCGGCGGCACTGGAGCTGTGGCTGCGGCCAGTCCGGCCTGGTCCCCGGTGGTCATTACGGTTCCGTCCGGCCAGGGCCTCACCATCAACCTGAAGAATAACCTCACGTTCACCCCCCCCACCGGCGCGGCGAATACCATCCCCACGTCCATTGTGATTGTGGGCCAGGTCGGCGGCGGCCTTGGCGGCGCGCCAACTACCACGCCAAGTCCCAGCCACGTCAACGCACAGGGGTGCGTGTCCTGGTTTATCGCTTCCAATGCGCCGGGCACTCCGTGCACGGCCAACCAGTCTGGAGCCTTTCCGCCGAACTCAGGCGAATCGCGTGCAATCCATGGGCACGGAAGTCACGGTCGCCGGATCCGCAACCACCCCTGCCGCACTAACCTGGGCAGGGCTCAAGCCGGGCACCTATCTGCTTGAGTCAGGCACCCATCCTTCGATTCAGGTGCCCATGGGCTTGATTGGCGTACTGGTGGTCACCACCGCGCCAACCGGCTCCGGCGCCACTGCCGGCACAGCCTATCCCGCGGCGGCCGCTATCACGACTACCGCGGCGGCCCCGGCGGTGTCCTACAATGCTGAAATTCCGGTGGAATTCAGCGAAGTCGATCCCGTGCAGAACAAAACGGTCGATTTGGCCGTTCGTACCGCCGGTTTTAAGGAGACAAGGGTATGGGTTGGTACGCCAATCGACCAGAACACGGGTCTGGCAGGCTGCGGCTATCCGAATTCAACCACCTATCTCACCTGCTATCCCCCGGCGGTGAATTACACGCCATTCTACTTCCTCATCAACGGGCTAGCCTTCGATAAGGCCAATGTTGCGCCCTCGGCTTTCCCGGCCACGGCTGGCGTTACTACTGGCACGCCGCCCCTGCCGGCCACCACAGGCATCCCCACGACCGGCACGGTTTTGGTCCGCCTGGTCAATGCCGGTGTGCGCATGCACGTACCCTCGATCGTCGGATCGTTGACACAAGGGTTCACCGGTGCGGGTGTGCCCGCAACGGAGAGTGGGTTCACCGTGATCGCAGAGGACGGTAACCCCGTCCCGAACCTGGCCGCTCCCCGTGTGCAGACCGACGTCTTTATGGCTGCCGGCAAAACATTCGACGTGATGGTCAATGTGCCGGCGCTTCCCACCGGCGCTACCGCCACCCCAGCCCTCCCGATCTATGATCGCGAGCTGAGCCTGTCGGCCAATTCTTCCGTGCGCGATGCCGGCATGTTGGCCTACATCAGCGTCAATAACGCCAATCCTGCCGCTGGACTCCCGGTTGCATCGGGGACCGGCGTATTCGCAGCCGCGACAGCCAATCCGGACACCTACAACTCCATCTTTCCATGCGGGTCCTCGTCAACAACGTGCTCTCCCCTGACCATTACCGACCCATCCAAGGGCGTGATCGCCAACGACGTCAATGTGTACGGCGTCGAGTTGTCGGTTCCCCCCGCCAACGGCAACTTGACTTGCGCTGCCGTGCCGGGGACCCCGGTCGCGGGAATTTGTGCGAACGGCACCTTCACCTATACTCCCCTTCCGGGATGGAGCTCGCCGGACACTTCACATTACTGTGCCAACGGGGCGGCTGGCGGGCACATCCGCATGTGCGCAACGGTCACCCTGGCCGCGTCGGCGCTTACCGGACCCCCTGTCGCCAACGCCATGACCTTCACGTCCAAGATGGCCACGTTCATCAAGATTCCATCGCCGGGCGTCCTCTCGGTGGACAGTGATCCGGCCAGTCTGCCGCTTACCGTTGATCTTACCTGTGCAATCGCACCGACATTGACGGGCGGAACACTGGTCATGGACCCCAATGGCGGCTTCACGGCGTCCGTTACCGGATCGGGAACTACAGCCTGCCCCGCCACCGCCCTGACCGGATCCAATTGTTTCAGCTTTAGCTATCGCGCGCAAAACACCCAGGGCTCGACGAGTACTGCCGCGGTCGTGACTCTCGTCTTCCCGCCCCCCAGCAATCTGCAGGTCAAGGTGTTGGACGCCCAGTTGTATAACAACTGCAATGGGAACTCCGCCTGCATCAGCGCAATCGGGCCGATCACCGATTATCGCTGGATCATTGAAGAAGACAAGACCTTCTGGGTCGACCCGAACTGCACAACCAACAGCCAGCATTACCACGCCCGGGTTGCCCCGCCGTTGTGGGTCCTGCGGGCCAAAGCACCATCCCCACCTTCGGCGTGAACTTCCATACCAGCAGCATGGACTTTGTCGCCCAGGGCTGCACCGGGCAGCTCTCGTGCGAGGGCGGCCAGACCATGTACGACGCCGCCAGCAGGGGGACACGTGCCCGCGGTGTGCGACCTTGGCAATGGCGCCTGCCGTCCAGATCCGACCGGCAATGGGTTTACTGCGGTTATGCCCAGCCAGGTCAATCTCGATCCCTCCAAGCGCTACTACATCTCGGTGCTCCCTGGCGATGCGGCCAATCCGTTCCCTGCGGACACAAGCCAGCCTGTTTGCTCGGGCACAGGCGGTAGACCCCACTGACCCGAGCACGTGCGGTCATACCATGGGCGGCGCTCCCATCCAGCCCGCCTGCAACATAATTGGGTGGTCCGAACGGAGTACCACAACCTCCGCATTTACCCGCCCGTAACGGTGCTCACACTGCCCACACCGCTTCCCACCGGTAACCTCTCGGTCATCGTCTTCGAAGACGACTTCCCGCTCAATGGCGAGCAGGATGGCGGCGGCGGAAACGGGACGGTTGCTCCAATTGAGCCCGGTCTGGGCGGCTTCAACCTCGTCCTTTGGGACACCTATGGCGGACTCGGCGATTTCACCGGGCAGGATACGAACGACATGTTCAACCAGTCCTTGTCGAATGCCCTCACAGGGACCATCGATCCTGTCACCGGGCTCGACGCGTGCCCGGTCTCGGCCCAGGCCACAGCCGATCCCACTCAGGCAGGCATCACGGGCATGATCGTGACTTGCCCGAAGTTTGAGTCGGATGGGAACACTCTATCTCCCCTCGCCGGCCAGGCGACCATCGCCAACCTCATGCCGGACAAATTCAGCGTGCAGGCATACCCAGGCGCCGACCGCATTGCGCGCGGTGAACAGTGGATTCAGACAAACACGCTCGATGGCCAGCATCCACACGATGCCTTCATCGCCATCGGAGGGCCGAGCTACTTCCAGGAGTACGGCCCCGCCGGATATCACGTGGCCATCGGTTTCGCCAACCCGGCGATCATCAACGCCCGCGTCAAAGACGTTTGCGATGGCGTCGGCAGCCCGGGTGCGGTCGGCCCGTGCAGCAACACAATCGACGGACAGGTGGACGTTCAGCGCCTCAGCCGTACCCCGGACCAGAGACTCTATCCCAGCGGTTCCCGCGATGCCTTGGCATGGACCCAGTGCTGGGTTAGCTTGGGCGACCCCGATGGCGAGGACTTCATGTTCACCCAGTGCGACGCCAACGGCAACTTCAAGTTCACCGGTGTTCCCGGCGGCAACTGGAGACTGACCATCGGCGACCAATGGAATGACCAGATCATTGACGGTCTGTCAACGCCGGCAAACGTGGGATGCGTCCCTGTAGCCCCCGCCACCTCCTGCTCGGGCGGACTAGCCGCTCTCCACCTCGGAAATATGGGTGTCCAGCAGTGGCAGTCGAACATCTACACCCGCACCTTCATTGACGACAACAAGGATGGAATCTGGGAATCCGACGAAATCGGAATTCCGTTCCTCTATACCAGGATTCGCTACCGCGATGGGCACAACTCCAACTCCGGGTTGACGGACTTCAACGGCGTCGTCAACTTCAACGAGACGTTCCCGCTGTTCAACTGGTATGTGGTCGAAGCAGATACGACCCGGTACAAGACGACGGGCATCCACACCGTTTACGACGCGGGTGGCCCTGCCGATGGCACTGCCTCCTGCGGGGCTTCATGGCGCCCGTGCATGCGGAACTTCGACAGCCTATCGGTTCCTGGCGAACACATTCGAGTCGAGTTCCTTTGCCCGCCGATCTGTCCGTCCCCGGCGCGGCCTATTGCGCCAAAGCAGATTGCACAACGGAGGCCACCTCGTTCGCGGCCGGCATGCCGGTCCCAAGTTCGTCAGCCGCCTCCACCGGCCGCATCGATCCTCCTTGGGTCGTCGCCGAAGGTTGGTCGGGGATGACAAGCCAGGGCAACTGGATCGATATCGGCAAGGCGCCGTACGCATCCTGCCCGCCGTCCTGCACACCAGTCACTACGACCGCCCCGGGATCCACTACGCCCACGACCACGCAGGTTGGCGAGAACGGCGGCATCTATGGACTGATCCAGTATGCCTCGACGCGGCCCTTTGACGATGCGTCCCAAATGATTCAACAGCCCTGGGAACCGAATATTCCCCACGTCACTATCAATCTCTATCAGGAAGGCTTTGCGGCCGACGGCGTGACGCCAACCCTGAACCTGGTGGACACCACCCAATCCAGCAGTTGGGACGATTGGGCCCAGGGTTTCTACCCCAACAGCACTGCCGGCGGCACCGCATCGCTCTCAATGAAGCCCTACATGAGCTGCCCCGGTCAGGGCACGTCCACTGGCACAAACGCCGACCTCTTCTACTTCACACTCTATGACCAGCCGAATTACCTTGATTGGTACAACTCCCTGCATAACGGGGGCACGCTTCACCCGCTTCCGTATAACTCCCAGTACAAGTGCTATGACGCGATGCACATCTGGAACCAGATGCAGCCGGCAGTTTACGACGGCAAGTACTCGTTCCCCAGCGTCCTTGGCATTGACCCCACCACCGGAAAGCAGATTCCGACCGTCGGAGCCACCAATGGCGTAACCGCCTCCATGCCCGGAACCAACTGCACCGTCTGCGTCGCGAATCCAGATTCGAGCGACAAGTGGCGCGTTGGTACTCCGATGCTGCCCCCCGGCAAGTACGTGGTGCAAGTCATAATGCCGCCGGGCTATGAGGTCTATAAGGAGGAAGACAAGAACCTGTTGATCGGCGACAACTTGATCGCCCCGGCCACGCAGGAATTCGGCGGGCTGGGTGGGGACATCTTCATTATTCCCGACCAGGCATCCGTGGCTGCCATGTACGACGAAAGCGGATCAGGCTATAACCCCCTCGACTACCAGAACGAGACTACCAGCCTGGGGTTGGCGGATGAGCTCTCCGGCGTCCCCGGTTACCCCGGCTTCCAGGATCCCGTCTGGCCCTGCGTAGGCGAGATGCGCGTCGTGCCCGACTTCCTCAGTCTCTTCCCGCAGAATCAGGAAGTGGCTCCATTCGCCGGAGCAACTCGCCCGCTGTGCGACCGCAAGGAAGTGACCCTGGCCAACCAGATGTCCGTGGAAGTGAAGTTCGCCCTCTTCACCTCCACCCACATTGCGTCGAAATTCACCGGCGTCATCACCGACGACTTGACCTCGGAATTCGATCCGTTCTCCCCGCAGTTCGGCGAGAAGTTCTCTCCGCCGAACCTGCCGGTCTCCACCAGGGACTATCTCGGCAACGAGATTTCTCGCGTGTACTCCGACCATTGGGGAATCTACGACGGCTTGACCTTCTCAAGCTGGGATGTGAACCCGCCCAACATCACCGGGTATTCACCCTCGATGATGACTCAGTGCATGAACGATCCCGGCCCGATCCTGGACACCAACCCCAGCTCGCCGACCCACGGCCAGTTGATCAACGATCCTTTGTATAACCCGGCGTACAGTAACTTCTGCTACATCAATCCGTTCATGCCGGGACTGACAACCTATAACGACACTCCGGTTGTGCCTACGGAAGGCTACGTTGGTGCGGCATACAACAATCCCGATTGCAGCTACCCGGATGCCACGCCCGCCATCAAGGAAGTGGACGGCGACGGCGTCGGTCCCTATATCGCCGCCTTCGGTCATAACATCACCATCACCGCTCTTGGCGATCAGCAGGTGAGCAATAGCCGCCTACTCTGGTCCCTCGGCCAATACGGCGCCTTTCAACCTCAAGACCATCAAGCGCCACTATGGATTCGGCTCGGCCGGAACCGTCACTGTTGGCGGCGTGCCGATTTCAGTCACCTCCTGGAGCGACACGTCGATCACCGGCACGGTGAACAACACCGCCATGGTGGGCACACCTGCGGTCTCGGTCTCGGTGCCGGCTTGCGCCGTTCAACAGCAGGCGCAATACGGCGGCTCCGCGGCGTGGTGCGGCCAATTGGTTATCACCTCCGGAAACGGCCAGCAGTCGATCGACGCGGTCACTGTGACCATTGCCGGCAAGCAGCCCACCCACGTTAACGCCAACCAGACCATTCAGAGCGCGATTGATCTTGCTTCGCCGGGCGACTTGATCATCGTCGACCCGACTTGCACGACCGCCGGGACCACGACGCTGGCCACGTGCAGCTCCACTTCCCTCGATGCTGCGACTCCGACCCAAACCGCTTCGACGGCCGCCCACGTTGAAATGCTGCTCATGTGGAAACCCGTCCGGCTCCAGGGTGTTGGCGCTGCTTCGTCCATCATCGATGCCAATGCCTTCCCGGCCGGCAAGCTGCTCGATCCCTGGCGCCGGCATATCAACTGCCTCTTCGGCCTGACCCTGCAAGGCGTGCCGGTCGGGACGACCGCTGCCACCGGTGGGACTCCGGCGGCGTACGATTCATCCAACACCTACAGTTGCCCTGACACCAGTGGTGGCTCCGCCGACACGTGGAATTACTTCGTCGGCCAGACCAATGCCCCTCAGATTGATCGCTTGCCCTTGGAAGCAGTTGTGGGTTGGGATGCCACTGTCAACGGCAACCTTGCTGAGCAACTGCAGGAGCCCTCGCTGATGGGCGCTTATGAGGGTGCTGGAATTACGGTCCTGGGCAAGGGCGTGTGGGTCCCGGCCGGAGAGAGCCCATGGACGGATGGTTCCGAGCCAGGCGCGTTCCCGCCAGACGCATTGCTCTTGCAGGATGTTCCGGCAGGCCCGGACGATGAAGGTGCGGCTCTCGGGCCCCAATACTCCTATTGCTTCACTCCTGGAACGACGACCGAACTCGTTCCCAACCCCTATCCCAGCAACTTTATGTGCAACCCGTCGTCGATTGACGGTCTCACCATCAGGGACGCCTCCCAGGGCGGCGGCGGCATCTTCGCTCACGGCTGGAACCATAACCTGCAAATCGCCAACGACCGGATCTACAACAATGCCGGCACGCTCTCTGGCGGAGTCACCATTGGCCAGGGTGAGTTCCCCATCGCCATAACCATTGTGGACCAGGAAGGCACCTCCGGACCCACTGCCCCGCTAGGAGAGTTCGTTGCCGACAATCCTCCTTCGTGCCAGGAAAACCTGGTGCTCGGTTTGCATCTGCCCTACTGCCTGGACCTGCACGTCAACGTGCACAACAACTACATCACGAGCAACTCATCGCTCGGCGACGAACTGTTCTCCGGCACCCTGTCGGGCGGCGGCGGCGCCACCTTCTGCACCGGCTCCGACTACTACAAGTTCAACTACAACTGGGTGTGCGGAAACCTCAGCACGGCAGAAGGCGGCGGCGTCGTTCACCTGGGATTCATCTACGATGGCGATATCGAGCACAACACGATCGCTCTCAACCAGAGCACCAATCCAACCATTCCCACCAACGGCGGCGGAATTCAGGTTATGGGTACGCCCGACACCGATCCGGTGTGCGGAACTCAAATCGACGCGGATTGCCCGCCCGGCCTGAGCGACGGCACGGGGCCGAACCTGGTGATCAATGCCAACCTCATCCAGGCCAACACGGCCGAGAGCGGCAGCGGCGGCGGCATCCGCCTCCAGCAGGTCAACGGCACCGAGGTTTCCACCTTCCCCAAGGAAAACACGGCCTGGAACAGCGTCTCCATCACTAACAACATCATCACCAACAACGTGGCAGGTTGGGATGGCGCCGGAATATCGCTGCAAGACTCGATAAAGGTGTCCATCGTCAACAACACCATCGCTCGCAACGATTCGCTTGCCTCTTCCGGCGTCCTGACGCAAAGCATTGGGACGCCTGAGGCCAGCGCGCCTGCGGGAAACTGCGTTAAGGCTGGCCCAACCGGTCCGTCCACGGCTTCCTGCCCGCAGTCCTCCGGCATAACCAGCACGCAAAACTCCACGATCTTTACCACTTCGCTCACTGGGCTTACGCTTACCTGCCCATTTGGAAAGACCGGCTGCGCGGCATTCTCGAACCCGGTTATCCTGAACGATCTGATCTACCAGAATCGTGCCTTCCAAATCGGCATTACCGGTCCTGGTACGGGAAACCAGAACCAGCAGAACCTCGTCGCGCTCTTTAACGATGCCGGGGCTGCCCTTGCCAGCCAGGCCAGCACCGGAGCCTGCAATACCAACGACACTTATTGGGATATCGGTGTACGCGGCGACACAGGACCGACCAACCACGCTTCGGGATACACGCTCACGACTCAACAGACGTTGACCTCCACCGGCGCCAACCCGCGCTTTATCAGCTCGTACTGCAACGGTTCGCGCGTGCCGCCAGAGTGCTCAGCGGCGGATGGCTGCGGCGGGCCGAGCGGATACGGCGTTCCTCCGGGTATCGTTGACGCGTCCACCCCGAATCCGGTCTTCACCCTCACTCCAGCCGCGACGGTGGACGAGGGCAACAACTGGATCAACGTTAGCTGGGGCCCGTTGGCGCTTTCGAACGACGCCCTCCTGGGAGCCAGCGGCAACTATGGCTCTGGCCTCCCGCTCGGAAACTACGGCCTGGATCCGAACTCCCCGGCCATCGACAAAATCCCCGTTTCCGAGGCGCTGCCCACCGGGATCACGGTACCCACCACCGACTTCTACGGGAATCCTCGGCCCAATCCGGATCTCGACGGGCTTATGGATTACGGTGCGGTTGAAACGCAGACCAACGTTGTCGCCGTCACCCCGACCCTTACCTCAATTGTCCCGAACTCGGCTCTTCGTGGCACGAGTGTGAACGTGGTCCTCACCGGCACGCACTTGACGGGTACGACAGCAATTACCGTATCCGGCGCCGGTGTCACGGTCAGCGGCATCGGGGTCGTCAGCGACACTACCGTCGATGCGACCTTTACAATCACCGCTACGGCGGCAGTCACGGCGAGAACCGTGAGTGCCGTGACGTCGGCCGGAACCACCAACACGGTGACGTTTACGGTCTTGTCCAACGCGCCCACGCTCGCCAGCATCGCTCCAACCAGCGGTGTGCGCGGCACGGTAGTGCCTGTTACCCTCACCGGTACTTTCCTTAACGGTGCAACCTGGCGGGCGGGAATCGGCACAACCTACCCGAACATCACCTTCGGTCCCCTCACCGTGAATGCTACTGGCACTTCCGCAACGGCATCGCTCACCCTGGCCGCCGCTACGTCGCTCGGAGTTAAGAACCTGAGTGTGACAACGGCCAACGGTACCAGCAACACCGTCGCCTTCACGGTTACTGGGGCGACACTAACCTTCTCCGCACCGACACCGGCCCTGACGACTAGGACCCTGCCGCGCATAACGGTACCATCACGGTTAGCAACACGGCAGCGGGGCCAACGCTGGCGCGTTCACCTTCACGCCGCGCCTACGGTCACTAAGACCGCCGGCGGTACAACAACTGGAGCTCTTCACAATCACTGGCGGAACCTGCGCTTCGGGTCTCGTCGTAAACCCCGGCTCTAACTGCACAATCATCGTGCAGTACGCTGGGCAAACCTCGGCGACAGTAATGCGACAGGCCATGTCACGGTCAACGGAACTGGGATCGCAGCGGCATTTGCAAACGGCGCCGCCTTCACCGCAAACTAAATCAATCGCCACTGGGCCGGGCATCCAAACCAGGATGTCCGGCCTACTAAAGTACGTAGAGGACGCTATGACCCAAAAGAATTTCTTGAATCAGTCCCGCCTGTGTTCGGTTGGAACTGGAGTGCTGCTGGCGGGAATGCTCGCCGGCGGCATTTTCGTTTCAACCTCGCCCGCTCAGTCAGCCACGCCGGCTCAATCCGCTGCCCCCGTCCCGCCGCCCGGTACTCCGGCCGCGAAACCGGCACCGGTTTGGCGAGGCGCGCAGACGAATCATTTCTCGTCCAGAGCCGAAATGTATTACGAGGGCGATTTGGGGTGTTGGCGAACTCCGCGTTAAAGTGGCGGAGTCCGGCGAGATCATTCGGTTTAACTTTCGCGTGCTGGACCCCGCGAAGGCCGTGCCCCTCAACGACAAAAAGTTCGAGCCTGAATTGCTCGATCCGCAGGCCGGAGTTAAACTCGTGGTTCCCCAGATGGAGAAGGTCGGAAAGCTGCGCCAGAGCAGTACTCCGAAGCTCGGCATGACCTATTGGATGGCCTTCTCGAACCCAACGCTTGCGGTAAAGCGCGGCCACCGGGTCGATGTGGTCATCGGCTCATTCCATGCGGACAATCTCCTCGTGGAATGATCGGTGCCGCCCGCCGGCCTCCCGGGCAACCGTGGTGCTATCGAGCCCCAGGGCCGCCATTTGCTCTCAGTCTGTCCAAGGTCTTCCCTGGCAGCGCGAATCCCGCGCCTTTTTCTTGGCTTGCCCGCGTGGCCCAGGTGGCTTTCCACGAATCTACAAATTAACTCGCTTCCTCGCTCACCTCAGTGAACCGTGATGCTCACCACTCCTGAGCTTGTTGCCTGGTGAGAGGCAGGCGTTGTATTGGAACTGGATCCTCCTCCGCAGCCTCCAATAGCCGTCATCGCAACCACAAGAACAAATCCCAGGCACACAATGGAGCCGATGCGGCTGGCAGCCCATCTTCTTCTGGCGAGGATGAGTGGCAATATGAGAATCGGCAGGAATACAAATGCAGCCGCGGCGCCCGGCAGAGTCTCTGTAAAAACGACTGTTACTTGGTATGTTCCCGCCGGAGTTGTCGGCGCCGTCGTGATTGTTACCGCGCCGGCTGAAGCGGAATAACTGCAAGTCGCCCCGCCAGGCAGATTCAGGCATGTGACAGAAATGTTCGTTGCCGAGGAAGGCAGCGTCACAGAATAGCTGGCTGTCGCGCCGGCGGCCACCGTGGCTGTCTGTGGTGTAAAGGTTGGCGGAGTTGCCCCTCCGGACAAAGCAGAATCGACTTCAAATTGCAGCGAGTTCGAAGTTCCCCCGCCAGGAGCAGGGGACTGCACTGTGATCGCAGTGATCCCGGCGGTAGCAATGTCAGTCGCCGGAACCTGCGCGATTAGCTGTGTCGCGCTCACAAACTGTGTAGTGAGCGCAGTCGTCCCCCAGTAGACGGTGGAAGTCGATTGAAATCCGAGCCCATTCACGGTAACCGTGAATGCCCCGCTGCCTGCGCTTGTAAAAGCCGGAGATATGCCTCCAATCACAACTGCGGAATTGTTAACGATCAACGTTACTTTCGTTGTCGCAGTTGTGTAATCAATGGAATCGGTCGGTGTAAACGTAACAGAGAGCGTGTCACTTCCTGCTGCCGGTATGGTTCCCGCCGCCGGGTTATAGGTGAAGGTGCCAGGCACCGATGCAGTCGCGTTTAATTGGATCGCGCTCAGCGCGGTGCCAAAGGTGATCGCGGCGGGAGTCGGCCATGTGATCGTGGGCGTCACTGGCAGGTTAATTGTGTAGGCCGCCGTCGCAGCCGCGCTTTCCACGTATCCGGTCGCAACCGCAATCGCCAGGATAGTCTCGGTCGAAGATACTGTAACTGGTCCGCCGTAAACCGAAGATCCGGTCGAAGGAGTGCTTCCATCGGTCGTGTAGTAGATAACTGCGCCCTGAGTCGCATCCGTGATCGCCACCGTTTGTACGCTTCGGTACAGGCCCGCTGCAAGGCTAAACGCCGGTGTTGCCGCAGGCCCGGGAAATACCACCTTGCGAATGCTGTAGTTACTCAAGTCCGCGATGTATAAGTTGCCGCTCTTGTCGAAGGTCAAGCCTGAGGGTGCCGACAATCCTGCAATGGTCGCTGATCCGCCGTCTCCGTAGTAGCCTGAGTATCCGTCACCGGCGATCGTGGTAATCACGCCGCCGCCGGCGGGCACTTTGCGGATCGTGTTGGGCCAGTTGGAAATGTAGATGTTTCCGCCGCTATCAATTGCCAGACCCTCTGGATTGACCTCTGCCGAGGTCGCCGGTCCTCCATCTCCCGTCATTCCCATGAGTCCATTACCGGCCACGGTCGTAATGACTCCGGTACCGGCGGCAACCATTCGCACGCGGCCATGATACATGTCGGCGATAAATAGGTTTCCCTGGTTATCGAATGCCACGTCGTACGGGTAATAGAGCGACGCCGAGGTCGCGGGTCCCCCATCGCCGATTACGCCCGAACTTCCCCAGCTCGACACCCCCGCGAATGTCGTGATGATTCCCGTGCTAGCAGTCACCTTGCGGATACTGTTGTGGCCCTCATCGGCGATGTACAGATTGTCTGACCCGTCGAACGCAATTCCCTGGGGGCTGTCAATATTTGCCGAGGTTGCCGGGCCGCCGTCGCCTACGCTGTTGTTGTTTAGTCCTCCTGCATAAGTGCTGATGATCCCGGTCTGTGCCGAAACCTTGCGCACCTCGCCGCTCGCCGAGTCGGAAATGTATAGGTTGCCTGCCGCGTCAAAGGCAACGTGCGAGGGGCTCAGCAGCGCGGACTGGGTGGCTGGGACTCCATCTCCACCCTGGCCCGGCGCTCCGGGCGTGCCCGCAAAAACGCTCGTTGTTCCGTTACTTGCCAGTACCTTCCAGACAACTTGGTTATAAGCATCGGCGATGTACATATTTCCGTTGGCATCGAGAGCCACGTCATAAGGCAGTCCCAGTTGCGCGCTTGTCGCCGCTCCTCCGGCTTGCGCGCTGCTTACCCCGGTCCCCGCGACCGTGCTTATCAGCGATGGCGGAGGAGTGGTGATCGTGTAAGTCGCGCTTGCCGCTGCACTCGGCAGGTATCCGGGCGCAACCGCGATCGCTTGTAAAGTGGCAGATCCGGTTACGCTGATCGGGCCGTGATATCCTGCGCCCGTCGTGGTTGGCAAAGTCCCGTTGAGAGTAATGTAGATTGCGGCTCCAGGCGTAGAGTCGCTAAGCACCACGGTCTGCGGGTTGACATAAGTTCCCGCCGCTACACTGAACGCCGGCGCGGTTGCCGCGGTTGCCGGCGGTGCATTCGCAGCGGTCACCTTTCGAACTCGGTTTGCGTCCGTTTCGGCGATGTAGAGATTCCCCGCGGCGTCTGCGGTAACTCCGATCGGCTGAGATAAACCGGACGCATTCGCCGGCCCTCCGTCGCCGCTAAGTGTCACAGTGGACCGGGGCGGCGCGCCCGCAATGCTGTTGATGATGCCGGTGCCGGCCATCACCTCGCGGACAGCCTCGTTGCCCGAGTCCGCGATGTAAACATTTCCGGCGCCGTCCACGGCCACGCCGTATGGCTCATTCAGTTGCGCGCTTGTTGCGGGACCGCCATCCCCGCTGAAACCCCAGGAGGTCGGCCACTTTCCGGCGATCGTCGTGATGATGCCGGTGCTCGCCGTCACTTTGCGTATCACCTGGTTGGATGAATCGGCAATGTAAATGTTGCCGGATTTGTCCACGGCTACGCCCTCGACCTGGCCGAGGCTGGCCAATGTTGCAGGGCCGTTGTCGCCTGCATAACCGTAACTGCTGCCTGCGACCGTGGTGATGACTCCCGTATTTGCATTCACCTCTCGAACTCGATTGACAAGAGTCGAGATGTACAAGTTTCCAGCGCCATCAAACGCGATCCCGGTCGGCCCGGTGATCTGTGCGGCGGTCGCCGGCCCGTTGTCGCCAAGCACCGTCGCCGTGGAACTGCCCGCAAACGTCGTCATCGTCCCCGTAGTTGCCGCCACCTTGCGAATAACGTTGTTGCCCTCGTCGGATATATAAAGATTGCCCGCATTGTCAATTGCCACACTCGAAGGCCCTGAGATCGTTGCGCTGGTAGCCGGCCCATTATCCCCCGTGTACCCGTAAACTCCGGTTCCGGCAACCGTCGTAATGATCCCGGTTCCCGCGTCAACCCTCCTCACCAGGTTGTTATAGGCATCGGCGATGAATAGGTTGCCCTTGCCGTCGACGGCCGTTGCCCAGGGACGATTCAGGCTCGCAACCGTTGCCGGACCGCCATCGCCCGCGTATCCCATGCTCTCATTGCCCGCAACGGTGTAGATGAATGATGTTGACGATGAACCGATGAAGTATTGTGCGGTTGTCACCGGGCTCGTGCTGTAGCCCGCAACCATCACAACCGCGGCAAGTGTTTCCGAGGCCGAGACGGTGATCGGGCCGGTGTAAGCCGTCGAGAATTGCGTCGGAGTCTGGCCGTTGGTCGTATAGAAAATATTCGCGCCTGAAACCGGATCGGAGATTGTTACTGTCTGTGCGCCTGCGTAGTATCCGGTGGCAAGGGAGAACAGCGGCGCCGGTGCGGGAGGTAGATTGATTTTGTAGGTTGCGGAGGTATTGTTGGTTTGTTGATATCCGGTCTCAGTCGCATATGCCGTGATCGCTTCAGATCCACCCTCAGTGAGCTGGATTGGACCCGTGTACGGAACATAACCAGCGGTATTGACTGTTCCGGACGCCGTGTAATAAATGGTCGCACCGGGCACTGACTCGCTTATCGTGACCGTTTGCTCTGTCGAATAGGTCCCTGCTGCGGGCGAAATCACGAGCGGCGCAAGCCCCGCTGTAAGTGCAATGATGCCGGAGACACTGGAGTTATAGTTGCTGTCTCCCGAGTAACTTGCGTCCACATTGTGTGTGCCGGCACCCACTGGTGCTAAGCCGTTCACTGTTGCAGTCGCCGACTGTGTCGACTCATTCAACAGAATCGACGCCGTATCGACGTACTGGGTCAACATGGCCAGATCGGGGACGCCGTCCTCGTTGAAGTCGCCCGCTACGATTGCAAAAGGACCGATGAAACCCGCGCTTACGACAGTGTTGGTGGCTGTAACTGCAAAAGTGCCGTCTCCAGCACCGACAAGAAGTACGATCCGATCGTTGTAGTTATCGATTCCCGCAAGATCCAGCTTTCCATCCTGGTTGAAGTCCCCAGCCGTAAGGCTATAAAGTTCGCTCGGAACCTGGATCGGGCTCGCCGGAGTCTCCTTGAATGTTCCATCTCCATAGCCCAGGGCGATCTCTACGCCATTCAAGTCCGAGAAGGCCAGATCGAGAATGCCATCGCCATTGAAATCTCCGACTACGATGGAAGTCGGGAAGTAATCGAGGGTGAGGGACATTGCCGTTGCTGTGAATGTCCCATCCCCTTTTCCAAGAAAAATGGTTGGGCTGCCGCCGAATGTAAAGTAATTTGTCACGACCAGATCCGGAATGCCGTCGCCGTTGAAATCTCCTGTTGCGATAACTCCAAAATCTGCGCTCGGATCAAGATTCGGTCCCGCCGCCGTGAACGTTCCGTCCCCGTTCCCCCGCAGAATCGTTACTCCGCCGGAATTGACATAGTCGCCCACAATAGCCAGATCCATCTTGCCGTCCCCATTGAAATCGGCGGCGACCATGTTTCCTAAAATCACGTCGCCGCCAACCGAACCCTGGTTATATGCCTGGCCCGTCTGCGGCGTACCGAAGGTTCCATCCCCATTGCCGAGCAATGTCGTGATGTAGCTGATAGAAGACCCGTCATAACTCAGCACGGCCAGGTCCGTCTTGCCATCGCCGTTGAAATCACCACCGATCATTTTGGGGTACGATTGGACACCTGTCGCTTGAACCGTCGGACCTGATGTAAATGTGCCATCGCCCTTACCGAAGAAAATCGTTACGGAGAAAGGTCCCTCGCTGTAGGGGTTGGAGCTCCACAGCAGTGCCAGGTCCGGTATCCCATCCCCGTTGAAATCCCCTGCCACCTCAGAAGCCGGAGCGTTGCTCAGGGCCGGGGTTTGTGTCACCAGCCAACCCCGCCCCGCTGTGCTTTGCCCAAGGGAAGCGGTTCCCAATAATGTGTTCCCAAAGCTGGTGTCAAGGAAAGAAACGCTCCCCGTGGGCGGCGCCGATCCTCCATAACCCACCACGGTCGCGGTCAACGAATAATCTCCCGGGGACCCACCTTCCGAAATTGCCGTCGTGTCCGCATACACCACCGGTTGCGCGCCAACGGTAAGCGTCAGCACGCTGGAAGAGCTGCTCAAGCCATAGCCGTCCTCCACAAACACAGCCCTGTAGTTGTGCGCGCCAGGTCCGGGGACGAACTTGAACGTCGCTGTCCCGCTGCTTGTTAAGTGGACCGTCTCCAGCAGATGTATATCTGTACATGTGCTCGCCGACGCATCGCAGAAGTTCACTGTACCGGCTGTCACCGGGATCGCCCCAGCCTGTACTGTTGCAGTCAGGACGACCACGCTGCCCGAAGGCACGGATGTCACGGGAGCGCCTCCCGAACTCATGGTCAGGGTTGTCGTCGTCGTGGGCGGCAGCCCCCACAGGAATGTCGTGCCTGAAACACTGGCGTTGTAGTTGCTGTCACCCGAATAGCTTGCATCCACCAGGTGCTGGCCCACACCGCTCACAGCGACGTTGGCCGTTGCGGTCGCCGTCTCCGTCGGCTCTGTCAGCAGAAGCGAAAGCGCGCTCTGGTAATAGCCCGCCGCCATGATGTCTGGGTATCCATCCCCATTTAGGTCTCCCACCCCGGCGAAGAGATAAAAAGAGGGCGATACTGTCAAGACCGGGTAGCTCTCTGAAAACGTTCCGCTTCCGTCGTTCAGAAAAACGGTCGCGTTGCCGTTCTGATCGGTCACCACGACATCTGCGGCGCCGTCCTGGTTAAAGTCCGCTACCACGATCGACGTGACTTGAGTTGAGACTGGACTTTGGCCCGAAGTTGGCGAATTGAAGGTGCCGTCCCCGTTGCCGGTGAGAATTGTCACCGATTCCCTGGTTGCGGGCGCGCCGCCTTCCGCTACAGCAAGATCCAGCTTGCCATCTCCATTGAAGTCGGCTGCGGCTATCGGAGAATAGTTGCTCCCTGAATGCACTGTGCCGGCCGCCGCAAAGGTGCCATCCCCGTTGCCGGAGAGAATGGCGATTGAATCGCCGGATTCCGCCACGGCTAGATCCGTCTTGCCGTCCCCGTTAAAATCCCCCGTCACAATAGATTGGGGAGTCCCGGAAGTCGGAGGGTTGGTCGCTTCCGAGGTAAAAGTGCCGTCTCCATTCCCAAGAAGAATGTCCACTGTCGACCCGTCACTGTCGATCACTGCGAGATCGGGGATCCCGTCTCCGTTGAAGTCAGCGGTCACAATTTGGCTCAAGTCAACCACGGGGCCCCCGGGGGCTGTGGCCTCAATCGCCGCTGCAAAAGTCCCGTCCCCTTTCCCTAAAAGAATCGATATATCGGCTGAGCCGTACATAATCACGGCCAGGTCCGGGATCCCGTCCCCATTGAAGTCCGCAATGACCATCGGGCCTTCTGTCGGTCCCTGTACGGATGGCACGGGGGCCTCGGTATAGGTTCCGACCGCTTTTCCCAGGTAGATCACCACTGGGTTGCAATTGATCGCCAGATCGGGAATGCCGTCTCCATTGAAGTCTCCCACTAGCACGGAACGGGCGCCGTAGCCGGTACTCAGGGGCGCCGGATTGGGCCAGCCGATCCCGGCGACAGCCGCTCCCAGGTTCCCTGTAGCCAGCACCGACTCCCGCTGCTCTTGTCCTGGAACGACACCGTTCCCGTAGGCGCCGCCAACCCGCCCGCCTCCGTCACCGTCGCTGTCAGAGCGTAGTTGCCCCAACTCCCGGTCTCCGCGATCTGTGTCGCGCTCGCCACCGGGTAGGGCACTCCGGCCACTGCCAGCGGTGATGCGGCCGAAGCACTGCCCACATCTGTATTGGTTCCAAGGAATATGGCTTTGTAGCTATGGGTTCCGATCCCCGGACGGAACTTGAGCGTCGCCGCCCCGGCACTGGTCAACTGCGCTGTTCCCAGCAAATGAATGTCGGTGCAATGCGCCGCCGACGCGTCGCAGAAATTCACTTGTCCGATAGACACAACCGGCGTCCCGGCATTCACAGTTGCAGTCAGCGTAACCACGCTGCCCGAGGCGACAGTTGTCACTCCAATGCCGCCTGATGTGACCGCTAGGCTGGTGCTGGTGGCTGCTTTCGTTTGCGCCGCGGCGCCAACCCACCCTCCGAGAATCGTCAAAACCAGGGCGCCGCAGGCCGCTGCCCATGGATTGCGAATTCTCTGAGAACGATAATTCTCAACGTGGAAAATCGATGGAATCGAGGAAAAGAAAGAGGACTGGATCAGAACCATCGCAAACTCCCGAGCGCAGACGATCAAAGCCATTGGCAGGCAATCTCTTCAAGAAACGGCGGCTCGTCGCAGGCCCCCCGGGTGGCGGAGCCTGCGGAACCAGCATCTTGAGGGTTTCCAATTCTTTTGATCGAAGTAGAGTAACACAGATATCCACGCGATACCGTGAAGTCGAGCACAGCTCTTGGACAGAATTGGGGTTTTCGTTATTCGTAGCGAAATCAATCCAGGCTCAGCATGGGCAGATTTTTTTGGAATTCATGGGGTTTGCTGCTCAGCCGGAGATTGACCACCTTCTATTGAGTCTTCCCCGCAACAACCTTGGCGCCTTTGGCCATTTGCGTCTCCACGCTGAATCTCTTGTAGTCGTAGTCGTGCTCTATGAAATGTTGTCGGAAATTCTTCACCATCAGCACCCGTGCCTGCATGGTGCCTTCGCCCCCGGTGGGGAGCCAGAGGCCATCGCTCACGGCGGCCTGGTCGAAGCGAAAGTTCGACCCTTTCTGGATATTCGCCACAAGGCCCCCGGCGACGTGGAAATTATCGATGAAGCTCACCTCGAGATGCGCCACCTGCCGGTCGGCCTCGTCGATCCACACCGTTCCACGCACCTTTTTTGACGCGTCCTCCACCAGGCCATGGGTCTTGGCATCCTTGCGGCCGATAAAGTCAAAAACTATTGTCGGCCTGCCGTGATATGTCTCCCTGCGCGGATTGCGGACGTCCATAATCTCCAGCAAGCGGCTGATGCTGGTGGTCGTCTGGCCCTCGAGCGGCTGACCTGGGGGCGTCTTTTCAGCCTTCTCCACCTGCTTCGTAACGTGCTCGGCCTCCTTCTGCTGGTCGTGATCGCTCAGCGGCTTGCCGTCCTTCTTCACCGTGCGCGCAATAAGATGCCCGTTCACGAAGAAGTCCTCCTGCTCGACTGTTTCGGTCTTCGTCACCTTGCCGTTCGAGTCGACGTCCTGCGTGGTTTCGAAAGTCGAGTAGGTGTAGTTCTCCCGTACCTTGTCGAGCTGCCTCTGGTGGTCCTGAACCTCGTGCATAAGCTGGCGGATCTCGGGCAAAGGCTGGCCGCCCTGCTGCTGGCACAAGGCGCCGCGCTCGACCAGCACAGCCAGAAGCAATCCGGCCATCAGAATTGTGGGTCGGGATTGCATCCAGTCCTTTCCTCTTTCTTTCGATCGGTTGAAACAAGCGGTGCGGGGAAGCCCAGCCATCTCTGGTTTGACCGGTGATGGCGGAAAAAGTCTCCCGAATCCGAGAAATCCTCGTCCCCATCTTCACCGGCGATGCTATACCGTAGAACGGTGGGCCGCATCCAACCGCAGATGGCGGTCCGTGCGCGAAAATCCCCGGCGGCCGCATTCGCCAGCGCATCCACAACCGCATTCAAGGAGAAGACCATGCGACTGCTGCTTCAATGGATCTTGAGCGCAATTGCGCTCATCGTCGTTTCAAAAATCGTTCCTGGCTTTCATGTGCGCGGACTCGCGCCGGCCCTGATTGCCGCGCTGGTGATCGGGTTGCTGAATGCCACGGTCGGCTTGTTTCTGAAGATCGTCACCTTCCCGCTCAGCATTCTCACGCTCGGCCTGTTTCTTCTCGTCATCAATGGGATCATGATCCTTGTGGCCGCCGAGTTCGTGCCTGGATTCGTTGTCTATGGATTCGCTCCAGCCTTCTGGGGTGCGGTGGTGCTGGCGCTCCTTGGCATGGTGATCAAGGCAGTCGTGAAGGAAGCCTGAGACAGATACAAAACCAGGCCTGCTCAGTCGGAAGATGGGAAGATATCTCTTCCCCTACTTCGCCGTCGTGGCCGAAGTTTGAGCGTGCGCCTTATTGCCCGCGGCCGCACGCGTCTGGCTCTGCGTCATAGGCGCAATCGGCGCCGGAACCTTCTCTACCGGCTTCACCACCACCGGCTGGCCGTCGCCACTCTGCCCTGTGACAGGTGCGGCAACAACAGGCCCGTTCAGAGTTTGCGGCGTCCTCATCGCGCCGGCGCTCGAAAAGCCTCCCGTTGCCCCGGCACGCGGCATCACGATAACCCTCGCGGCCTGCGGCGGCACAACGTGCGTGTAAATGCCCCAGCCGCCGCCTCCAACCACAAACACAATTGCAGCCGCTGCCGCGCCGCGCATCCAGTTGCCCGCTGGCCTTAACATGGCTGGCCACACGAGAATCCGCGCGGTTCGAGGTGCTGTTTTGAGCCCGGCAATCACGCGGTCCTCAATGCCGTCAGGAACAGGAAGCCGCGCGATCAAACGCAAAGTGGCCTCCGCCGAATTCGCGCTGGCATCCGGCGCAATTCCGGAGATCGAGTTGTAAGAGGTCGAGTTCATTTGAAACTCCTGGAGTGATTCAAGCAGCTCAGCCATCAGGTTGCGCGCGCGAAACAGCCGCGACCGGACGCTGGATTCGGTGATCCCGAGTACGGCGGCAATCTCCACGCTGTTGAGTTCCTCGAAAGCTGAAAGTTGCAGCACCTGGCGCTCCTTGATGGGGAGCTTTTCCACGCAGGCAAGCACATGCGCGTGGTGTTGGGAAGCGGCCGCCAGTTGCTCGGCAGAGAGCCCGTCGCACGGCAGCACGCGCGCCAGCTCCGCCACGTCGTCGGTCTCCGGCCTGGTTTTGGCGCGGCGTTTGCGATCGAGCACGATATTCCAGACAATGCGGATCAGCCATACGCGCCGGTCGCGTACTTCATCCAGCGTCTCGCGATGCCGCAGCACGCGCAGAAACGCCTCCTGCACCGCATCTTCGGCATCGGCCGGATTGCGCAGAACCGAGTAGGCCACCCGGTAGAGTGCGCCCGCGTACTGGGTCGACCAGCGACGCAATTTCCGCTTCCTCCGCATGAGTGCGAGCCAGTTGGTCCACCGCGCTGTTCGGAATCTCCATCCAACCTGCGTAAATTGCCTGGCTGGTGCTCATACATCACCAGACGCAGGCGACCGGAAGAATGCTCGAATCCGGGGCCGGGTTCAGCAGGCCCCGCAAATGAAAAACTCGCGGAACCACCGGCTCCGCGAGTCAATTCTGTCCGTCGGGCCGAGTTTGCTACTTGGCGGCCAGCTTCTGGGCGGCCAGGGTGCCGGCCGCGCCTTCCTTGTCAGCATCCTTGACCTTGGCCCAAAGCGCGCGCGCCAGGTCCTGCTTGCCTTCGGCGACATAGAGGTCGGCCAGGTCGAGCTGAGCCACCGGCGCCGACACCGTCTCAGACGGCTTGGCAATCAATGCGTTGTAGATATCGATCGCCTGGGCGTCGCGAGCCGTCTGCCGGTAAAGCCCGGCCAGCGCGACCTTGGCCAGGTTGGCGAGATTGCGGTCCCAGGAGCCCGAGGCAGCCTTCAGCTCTGTTTCGGCAGACGAGTTCTGGCCCATCTCCATATCGGTGATGCCGACAAAGTAACGGGCCTTCGTGCCCTGGGCCAGCCAGCCGTAGTCCTTTGCGACCGCGGCAAACTGGCTATTGGCGGCCTTGGTCCGATCCGCGGTAGTCGCGTAAATCCCGTTTCCAACTGGAAGTCCGGGCTGGGCCAGTGGCGCGTTGTAGGTATCCATCGCGGCGCCGAGAGCAGTGTCGGCTGCCGTCGAGCGGATGTTCCAGTAAATGAGCGCGCCAACGGTCAAAATAAGTGCCGCGACGGCAACGATAACCCAGCGCAGAACGCCGGAACGGTGTCCGCTGACCCAACTGGCGCTGGAGGCAGCCGCCTGGGCAAATTTGTCTTTCTTAAGGGCGTGACGTGTTTGAGTATCCACGGAGTTTCTTCTTGTCCTTCTCGTGTCTGTCTCTTGTCAGTCGTTTGTCAATATTGACATGACTTGCAGGCGGGTCCGAACCTGTGGAGGCGCTGCGACAGCAACCCTACTAGTCTATCAGCGCGCCAAGATCAGCGTCCACCGGGCAGCGGACTCGCTAATCGCGAATTGGAGCTCGATGCCCCTATTTCCTGCCGGCGAGCGCCGCGGCCCGCAAGGCGCGAATCCGCTCCATGGCATTGTCAAGTACCGGACGCTCCGGCCCTGAGTTCATCCCCTTATCGATCAGCGATTCAACAAATTCAACGACAGAAAGACTTCGGACCCCGGCTTCGCGGACGATGGCGTCGGAGACTGTGACAGTAACCTGCATGGCTGGCGCTCCCCTTCTCGGTTCATCGGCTGGCCGAAGCGAAGGAACAGAGGCCAGGCCCTGTGGAGAAGTCGTGAGACCCCGCCGAACCGGATTGCCCCTCGCCGCCGAAGAGGCCTGCACCGGCCCTTGCCCTTCCACCTGCGGAACGATAGGCTTATTCCATGTATGAAGATTTCCACGTAGCCGACCGCTGGAGCGGCGAAGATTTGCACTGCCGCTGGAAGGGCACCATGGTCGCCATCGCCACGCGCCACGCCGACGCTGTCGATGTGCGCTTCGACGTCAACGGACGCCCGATGTGGATCGCCCTGCCCTGCACCGCCTGGGTCGAGCAGAAGAAGCGGACTGACAAGGTGATCACCGACCAGTTGACCGCGCAGATCGCCGGTCGCTACCTGAAGCAGCTCATCGAAGAAGGCTGCGATTCGCGTCGCGAAGTCTACACCATGACCGTCGATGAAGTGCTGAAGCTTCTCGATGTCGTTGTCGCCGAAGCGAAGGCGCTTGGAGAAATGCCGTCACTGCCTGTGTTGAACTAAGAGCAGGGAACAGTCACACCAAAATACTGCAAGCGATGGAAGACATCGTTAAGTGCCGAAACGAAGCCATGCCCGGTTCAATCGCCGGAATTTCTTTCACCGCCGGCTTTCTGCGCTTCTAACCCTCCCGCCCAATCTTCGAGAAACAATTCTTCCAGTTGACAAATTTGCAATGATTGGGAGTATATTGAACGCCATGGCGGTCGCATCGCTCCATGCGGCCCGCCCTGAAATATCCGATTGATGCGCTCACTTGCAAATGGAATGTGCGTCCAATCGGGACGGAGACCTCAATAGGTGTAACGTGCAAGTGTTCCCCGGCAGCCGGCATTTATATCTATTAACTGACTGTTCAAGGGATCGATCCGCTGACTGAGGCCTCAAATTGATTTGAGGCAGTACGGCGAAAGATCCGGGCGCGAAAGAAAAGTCGAAGTGCGATTCAGGGCCCAATAGAGCGCGATAAATAAGCGTGGGCCTGCGCGCAAGCTGCGAACTTTTCAGAGCACGTGCGCCATTGAACTCCTTTCCCAGACAGTTCCCTGCTCGCGAAGCCGATTGATTCTTCGCGCCAGCATACCGTCTCACGCGCCAACGGCTCCGGCAACTCCGGAGCGAACGATCAGGGTTGCAAAGCGTGACTATATTTCCTGTTGCGATCATGCGTCGCAACCGGGCGAGCGGTGAGGTGTGTTCGCCAACAGACACCGTGCCCGCCCACGGAGACACGCTTTGCGCGTTGCCAATCGACTGACCCAATCCCCAAAAGGAGATGCACATGTCGACGAAAAAAATGACTCCCCTCAAAGGCACCGAGCACATCATGCTGCCCGGAGCCCGCGCAGTTCGCCCCAGCGATCCACATCAGCTTATCGAAGTCTCGGTGATTCTGAAGCACCGCAAGGAACTTCCGAAGATCGAGAACCAGACCAGAACCATGAGCCACAGCGAATTTGCCGGCGCATACGGCGCCGACCCCGCGCAGATCGATAAGATCCGCCAATTCGCACGCGACTTCAATCTCCAAATGCTGGAACGGGGCGACGAGGTCATGCGCCGCACTGTCACGCTCGCCGGAACTGCGGCCAACATGGAGAAGGCATTTGGAATTGAGCTGAACGAGTTCGAATACGAGAATGGAAGCCATCGAGGATACACTGGTTCGATTCAAATACCGGAGGATTACGCATCGTTTGTCTCCGGCGTCTTCGGCCTCGATGACCGCCCTGTAGCGCATCCCCACTTCCGCTATCGCAACACCAATCGCACCTTCGGAGCCCGCACCTCCACCACCTCCTATAATCCAGCGCAGGTCGCAAAGCTGTATGCATTTCCGCAGGATGCGAACGGCGCTGGCCAGACCATCGGACTTCTCGAACTCGGCGGCGGCTATCGCCCAAACGATATTCGCGACTACTTCCAGGCGCAGGGAATCCAGGCCCCAACCGTCAAAAGCATCTCGGTCGATCACGGAAAAAACCGTCCGACGACCGCGCAGAGTGCGGACGCCGAGGTGATGCTCGATATTGAAGTCGCCGGATCGGCGGCGCCGGGAGTCACGATTGCTGTCTACTTTGCGCCCAACACCTCGCGAGGATTCCAGGATGCCCTGAGCATGGCGATTCACGACCAGCTCAACAAGCCATGCGTGCTTTCCATCAGTTGGGGAAGCGCCGAAGTCAACTGGACCACCCAATCGATGGAAAACTTCGACCAGGTTGCGCAGGAGGCGGCGTTGCTGGGCATTACCATCACCGTCGCGTCCGGCGACAATGGCTCGAGCGACGGCGTAACCGACGGCAAGAACCATGTGGACTTCCCCGCTTCATCGCCCCATGTTCTCGCGGCCGGTGGAACGCGGGTCACGGTTGCCAATGGCGCGATCGATCAGGAGACAGTCTGGAACGACGGCGCACAAGGCGGGGCGACCGGCGGTGGCTTCAGCTCGGTGTTCACGCGTCCTGCATGGCAGATGGCGGTTGCATCGCAGACCGGCCGCGGCGTGCCCGACGTGGCCGGCAACGCCGATCCTGAAACCGGCTACAACGTTCTTGTCGATGGGCAGCAGTTCGTGGTTGGTGGCACCAGCGCTGTGGCTCCGCTTTGGGCCGGACTGATCGTGCTGCTCAACCAGAAGCTCAACCGGCGGTTGGGATTCGTTATTCCGGCCCTCTATGGCCCTAACGAGTCGAGCGATTTCCGCGATATCACGATGGGCAACAACGGCGCCTATTCAGCCAGCTACGGATGGGACCCCGTTACAGGCCTGGGATCACCGAAGGGCGCGCAGATGCTTCAGTCCCTACTGAGCGAAGCTGCACCAGCGCATGTGCAGAGAAAGGAGGGTTCGCACGCAACCGCGGCTCGTTGAGCCGCGCGGCCAGAAGAGGCAGCGGTTTGCCTCTTCTGATTTGCCCCAATTGGGATAAGGAGAGGTCTCGCGACCTCTCCCCTCCCATAGGCGCGATCGCGCTTCGCAATCGAGATCGACGGGGCCTCGCATCCCCATGCTGTCAATCCGTGCTCACCATATATATAACGACGGCCAGCCCTCAGGGCTGGCCGTTCTGTCTGCTCACATTCCGCCTACTCGCTATCGGGACGGCTGTAGGGTTTTTGCAGGTAGAGCCGCGCTTCGTTCACCGCTCCCTGGGTGTTGTCGTTGGTCTGCACGGCCAGTCGGTACTCATTTACTGCCCGGTCCCGCTGCCCGGTCACGTCGAAGATCTTGCCGATCTGGATGTGACTCCACACCTCGGTCCAACGCGGTTCATCGTCGCCGCGCAGCGCATCCCGGTAAGAATTAACGCTGGCCTGGTAGTTGTGCTGGCTGAACAGCACCTCGCCGATGCGGTAGGCCGCCAGCGAGCTTTGCGGATTGGCGTCCAAAGCCTTCTTGTACTCAACCAGCGCGCCCGGCAGGTCGCCTTCCGCCACCAACTGCTGCCCCTTCAAAATCGCAATTCGCACCTGCAAGTCCGGCGTTGACTTCAGGACCCAGTCATCCGGATCGACGCTGATCCGGCGCGGCCGACCGAACGTGTCCACCACGTACTGGGTGTCGGTGCCTACCACTTCCACCTTCTGATTTTCAGTCTTGCCGTCGGTCTCGATGCGCAGGTCCACCGGCATCCTGAAAAGATCCAGATCCTGCTGCACCTCTCCAATGGTTCTGAATCCCTTGTTATTTCCCAGCCGGTAAACGGCGTACTTGTCTGTAAATCGCGGCGCGCCCGTGCCGTCGATCCATTGCGCAAAGAACGAGGTCAACTGCTGCTGGCTCTGCGACTCCGCCACCTTCACCAGGTCCTGCGTCCGAATCGAGCTGTCGGCGTACTGGCTCAACGTTCCCTTCAGCGTGGCCAGAAACACCTTGTCGCCCAGCTCCCCGCGCAGCATGTGGAAGACCATCGCCCCCTTTTCCAGCGTCATCGACTGGAACTCCGGCGAGAACGGCGCCAGCCGTCCCACGCTCGAGAGCGGAATCGTATCGTACGCCAGCGCCCCAGCGGCAACGTCCTCCATCGCGGTTTGCATCGCGCCCCTGCCGCTTTCTTCCTGCAAATACATCAGTTCGCCGTAGCGCGACATTCCATTCGTGATCCACGCATCGCTTAGCGTCCGCGGACTTACCTCGCAACCCCACCACTGGTGCGCGATCGTATTGGCCAGCAGCCGCACGCCGCTCTTGTCGCCCACCCGCGCGCTCTGAATCGCCGCCAGTTCCGGCGCCCACACCGCAGGCAGCGTGTCGTCCGGAACCTCCATCACGTTCAGGTGGCTGGTCTCCGGCTCCCCAAAGCTGTCCGTGAAAAAGTCGTACTCCTTGGTCGCCATCTGCGCCAGTTGGTTCGCAGATGCCTGATGGCTTATCGACGTGTACACCTTCACGTTCCCCGCGCCCACCGACACCGGTCCCACAAATCGACCCGCAATCACCGTCCCCGGAAATCCAGGCTTCTTCCAGTTAAAGTCGAACTCGTCGCCCGGCTTCCCGTTGCTCAGCGTCACCGATTTTGACGCCCCCGCCGCGCCGCTGGCAAAAACCTTCATGCCCTGCGGCACGCGAATATGCATCTCCGCCGTAAATCGGTCGGTCATGTACCCCGTGGTCGGAAACCAGCGCGCCGGGTAGAGCAGATAGCTGATCGGCTCCTGGATCGCGGCCAGTTTCAAACCCTCGATCGGGCCATCTTCCGTGCCGGTAATCACGCCTTCATATTCAAAGGTCCAATGAACCGTCTGTCCCTGCACGAACGACGCCCCCGGGGTCACGCGAATCGATCCATCCGCCGTCCGCTCTCCCTCCAGCAGCTTGCCGCCCTCATCGGTAATCTTCGTGATCTTCAGCGCCGGATGAAAACCGAAGTTGACCACTTCAAGGTTGGCCGGAGCCGTAAATGCCACCACCGCCTTCGCCGCCAGGTGGTGCGCAGCGGTGTCGATCTCGGCGTCGATTACATAGCCGGTAATGTTCATCGCCGGCCGCTCGCTTCTCTGCGCCTCCAGCGAAACAGCCGTAAGCAATAAAGCCGCCGCCATCCAGCCCGTGCCCGCTAACCAGCGCAGTCTGCATCCGCGCCGGTTCTTCCGTTCTTGTCCACGCATTGCCGTCATCCTTGCATTGCCGCCTTCGGTAGGGAAGCCGTTCTCCAGGTCCATGTCACTTCCATTCAGGATTGCACAGCCCACTCGATTGCGGCCGGGGAAGAGGTTTGAAGTCCTTCTAGGGTTATCGTTGCCACCCGCTCAATTGCGCCTGCGTTTCTCGGCCTTCCATCAGCCGGCAGCCCGCTCAACGCATCCCGAATCAATCCAAGCTCCTTCATCATGGACTCGCGAGGTACCCCGTCCGGTAGCAGAGGCTCCAATTGTTGGACGATATTTGCCGCCGTCAAGTCATTCTGAATCAACTCCGGAACCACCCTTTTGCCCGCAATCAAATTGGCCATCGCCACATGCGGCACCTTCACAATTCTCTTTGCGATCGCGTAAGTTACCGCCGAAACCCGGTACACCACCACAAATGGATTGCCGATCAGCGCCGCCTCCACCGTAGCCGTCCCGCTGGCGACAACGGATGCGCGTGCATGCAAAAGAGCGGCTCGGGCGTCGTCCACCAGCCTCACCATCAGGCCCTCCCCGCGGTCTTTTACAATCTGCAGCACCTCAGCCCGTTGCGCCAGGCTAAGCGTCGGAGCCAGGGGAACAATGAACGCGAACTCCTGCGCCGGCCCCGCCGCTCTATGCAGTCTCCTCCCCGCCTCCAGCATCTCCGGCAAATGATCCCGAATCTCGCGCAAGCGGCTCCCCGGCAATAGCCCGATCCACGTCCGTGCCGCATCCAACTTGTTTTCCGCCGCAAACTCGTCGCGGCCAATGGTCGGCGCCGGCAACTCCGCCAGCGGATGACCCACGAACTCAGCCTCAACGCCGTTCTCCCGGTAAAACGCCTCCTCAAACGGGAAGATCACCAGCATCTTCCTGACGTACTTTTGCACCAGCTTGATGCGGTGTTTCTTCCACGCCCACAACTGCGGACTCACAAAGAAGATCACCGGAACCCCAAGCCGGTGAAACTCCTTCGCCAGCCTGAAATGGATCTCCGGAAAATCGATCAGCACCGCCACATCCGGCCTTCGCGCCCGGATCGCCTTCTTAAGCTTCCGAAACTCCTCGTAGATCCGCGGCAGGTGCAGCACCACCTCTGTCAGTCCCATCACCGCCATATCTTCAGAGTGGACAATTCGCTCCAGCCCCGCCGCCTGCATCCGCTCGCCGCCCATGCCGAATAATTGCGCCCGCTGTCCGGCCGCCGCAAGCCGCCGCTGAATCGCCGCAGCCAGCAGCGCTCCATAGTGCTCGCCGCTCGCCTCGCCTGCCGAAATAAAAATGTTTCGGGACATGGTCAGTTTCGCGCCGCCAATCCTTACGGTCAGCCGCCGCCCTGCCCACAATGATAACGGGTTCCAGCCTGTCTCCCGTCAACACGAATTTCCTGCAACCGAACAACCACGTTCGTGCATCTAAACTTGGTTTGAGCCAACTGAAAAGTCGTCACCCAAGGGTTCGTTGATTCGCCTCACCCGATATACCTCAATGCAACTTTAGAGAAAAGGAGCGTGCGCAGTGGCTGTCTCCCCGTTTCCCCGGCCTGTAGCGATCGCACCCTCCCCCGGCGTTATCGTCGGGCGGCCCGCTCTAAAAAAGAAAATCGATAACGCCTTCCTCATCGGTGTCCCCCTCGCCGGTTCCGTGGCCTGCCTCTTCTGGTTCCATTCGCACCCCATCCACGCCGTTGAAGTCGTCACCTTCCTCCTCGGCTACTTCGTCATCGGCATGGGCACCGGCATCGGCTTCCACCGCTACTTCTCCCACAAGAGCTTTCAGACTTACCCCTGGGTCGCCTATCTACTCGGAGCCGCCGGCTCCATGTCCTTCCAGAGTTCGCTCCTCACCTGGGTCACCGATCACCGCCGCCACCACTCCCAAACCGACCACTGCGGCGACGCCCACAGTCCCATCGTCGATGGCCACTGTCACAACACAAGTTCGCTCCGCGGCCTTTTCCACGCCCACATCGGCTGGATGTTCGACTCGACCGTCACCGACCGCAACATCTACGGCCGTGACCTCGAGCGCGACCCCATCATTCGCTTCTACACCCGCACCCACTACCTCTGGCCCGTGCTCTCGCTCGCCATTCCGGCGTCCATTGGCTACGCGTTCTCAGGCCCAGCCGACGCCTGGGGATGCGTCCTCGCCGCCTGCCTCCGCACCATGCTCTTCCAAAACTCCGTATGGGCGGTCAACTCCTTCGGCCACACCTTCGGCTACCAGAACTACGACATGGGAAACAACAGCAGGAACAATGTCTTTCTTGCCGCGGTCACCTTTGGCGACGGCTACCACAACAACCATCATCGCTATCCGCGCTCCGCCTTCCACGGCCTGCGCAAGTACGAGCTGGACTTCAACGGAATCCTCATCACCTGGCTCGGGAAACTCGGCCTCGCCCGCAAAATCATCGTCGCCGACCGCTACATGGACGAAGACCGCTCCATCCCCGAGCCCTGAATTCAGAGCTCCTCGCGGAGAAATTGCGCTAAACTGCGTGCGTAGGTTTTGGGGAAACTTTTCAAAGAATGAAACGCACCTCTTCATCGCTACCCGTCTGTGCGGCGCTTCTCCTCTGCTGGCCCGCTCTCGCATTCGCCCAGGCAGTCCCCGATCCGAGCGCCCCGCCGCACTCCGACGCTCCGCCCGCAGCGGAGGCTCCCGCTCCCGCACCCGACCCTCAGCCCGATCTACCACCTCCCGGGCCTCCGCCTCCGGCCAACTTTCAGAAACTCATCCCCGCCGGTCAGCTCGCTTTCCTTAACGACTACGCCAACCAGCCGGCAAAAATCCTGCTCAAAGACAAGCGCTTCCACACCCTGATGAAGCAGACCATCTCCCGCACCGAATACCACTACGGCCGCGACATGTCCCTCTCTGAAGCCGTCGAAACCGTCCTCGACGGCTCAATGCTGCCCGTCCAGGTCCGCGACGGCCGCTTCGTAACCGTCTCCGGCAGCAACGGCCCATACCTCGGCGGTCGCGGCTCCCTCTGGTTTGATATGCAAACTGGCGTCGCGCTTGGCGCATTCTATTTCCATCCCACCAACGGCGAGCCCTCGCCAACGCTCACCGTATTTTCCCGGCAGTTGTCCGATGACGATCTCTCCATGGGCCAGCTTCCGGAGCCCTTCGCCGAAGACATGGAACAGTGGGCGGCCGATTCGCGCGTCAACGAAGTCTTGCCCCGCTACTTCATCCCTGACGATGGCAAAAAATATGTCCTCGTGCACGACGAGGACTATTGCTGGCATCCGCCCGGCACCCCCGCACCCGACCCCGATGCCTGCCAGCAGATGAATGCAAACGCAGCCGATGACGACATGAACGCCGCCTACTTCATGCAGGAAACCGGAAACGCAGCCAATGCCACAGCCTGGATGCTGGGTTCCGACCAGATTGTTTGGATCGGAATGCGCGACCGGACCTGCGGGATCGGCCTCGCATGCCGCATTGCGATTACCCGCCGCCGCACCCGGGTACTTATTGGGCATCCCTCCGGCCCGCATGGAAAAAGATAAATCCGGCGAACCCCGTTCGGCGTTCGTCGAGCGCGAGTTCACTAAACTTTCGAGACACGCTTCACTGCGCAGCTTGCGGAGCCCGCGTTCCATCGGACCAGTTGCCGACCCAAACCATTAAAATCGTCATCCGGTCTTCAGGGTCATTCGCCGCCATAATCGGCGAGCCCGGCAGATCGGCTCCCCAGCTCTTCGCCGCGTCGCCCGCAACAAAAAACATCAGGTGTGGATGCCAGTTCATGCCCTCGTCGCTCAGGTACTGCTGCTTCGACATCATGTAGCACATTGCTCCCGGCTCCGGCGCCGGCAGTTCTTTGCTGTCCAATGCGGATTTCACCGCCTGTGCGATCTCCGCCTTCGACTTTCCCGCCAGCGCAAGCTTGGCCTTCATCAGCACAACCGGCAGATAGCTCCTCGCGGCTTGAGGATTGACGCAGTCAGGGCCCCTGATGTTGGGATTCCAGAACACTGGATCGTCCGTGGCCGCTGCAAATGATCGTTCCACCAGGCATACAAAGCCGTTCCCGCCCTTTACCGCTGTCGCATATCCGTCCTGCCCAAGCACCAGCACTTCGGCTCCGTCCGAAATCGAACCGGGAGCGGCACTGCGAGCCAACGCGATTTCAGAATTCTTGTTCGGAATCAAATACCGATCGACAGGAGCCATCGCCGTGTATGCAGACGTTTGCGCCTGCGCTCGGGCCTGCAACGTCGCGCCCGGGAAGACAGCCTGCATGAGACATGCTAGCGTGAGCAGCCCGATCGTCTTCTTATTCATGAAATCCTCCTTGAAGTTCACTTACGGGACACCAGCATTCTGTCTCGGAAGCCAAGTTCCACGGATCTCGGTTCCGAATCGCCCGGTTGAAGCTTCTTGATGGCCTATGCAGCCTTCTTTTGTTCACCGAAGTAGTATCCGAGGATGAAGGCCAGCAGGCTTCCGAACACTGTCGAGAGGAACGTGCCAAATTCCTTGAGCGCCGGAGCGGCCGCTTTGGTCAGCAGCTCCACGGCGCGGTACACGAGCTCGCCATTTCCTTGATTGGGCCTTCCGTCGATCCACGGGTAGTTCATCACTACCCAGTAGATGAGCAGGATCAGCGCCGCAACCGAGCAGGTGAAAGTCCACACAATGACCTTGGCAATGTAACCCGCGTCGACTTCCTTTCGCGGCGGCTTTACGTCGCCCACAGGCAACTGCGTGACGGGATTCACGATCTCCGTCTGCGGGTTTACGGTGCCGACCGGAGCGGTTTGCAATGGATTGATAGGTGGCATGGGATGTTGTCCTCATGAACCGAATCGGGGCCTGCGCTGCTGACCTCTGGGGAGAAACCGCGGAAGGCTCCACGCCCAAATATCCTCACGGCCACTCTGCGTGTCAAGCGGAATACACTCCGGGCGCTGTTGGCCTGCGCGGCGCCGAGCAGGCCAAGATTCAGCTCGAACCAACGCGCATTCAGCACATCCGAATCCTTACGGAATCAGAACCTGCTTCTCCGTCCCATCGGTATCCTTGATGGAAACGACCTGGGTTCCGGTCTGCGGATCCTTCGGCGTGGTCGACTTCAGGTAGTTGTAGACCGCAACAGCATTGCGGATTACCTCAGCCTTCGTGCTAGCCGAGGTATCGTTGACCAGGTTGGTCAATGTCTTGTCAAACGTGTTGTCAATGTCGATTGTGAAGCGGGACATATGCACCTCGTACTGCAATTCTACTGCATTTTGCAGTAGAATTGCAATATAGCCGTCCCGCGACAAGCCCTCAGATGCCCGCGTACCACGCGTACCCGGCTTCAGGGGATGCCGAACCGAGACCCTTGCCGAAGCGCTTGAGGGAGTCGGTGGCCGTGAGATGGGTAACATACTTCACGCTCTTGTAGCCTAACTGGCGAGGAACGCGCAAGCGGAGCGGACCACCGAAAGACACAGGAAGATCGCCGTCGTTCATCCCCATGGTGAGAAATGTTTGTGGATGCAGGGCATCGGCCATGTCGATGCTCTCCCACCAGCCCGGCTCGATCGAGAAGTACACAATATATCGCGCCTGCGGCAAGATCCCGGCGGCGTTGAGCACATTGACGAGAGGCGTTCCAATCCACTCGGCCACATAAGACCAGCCTTCTTCGCAAGTCACCTCGGTGATTTGATTGTGAACGGGTAGAGCTCTGAGGTCGGACAGCGAAAGGGAGGCGGGCCGCGCGACCATGCCGTCCACCGTCAACCGCCAGTTGGAAAAGCCGTCCGCTTGATGGCGTTTGAAGGCCTCGCTTGGCGGAGCGGTCTCGTTGGCGAAAGGCGCCTTGGAAATCATGCTGCGCGGAAATTCGCGAGCCAGCGAGTGTCTGGTCAGAAGCCGTTGAGCAGCGTAGGTGAGCGTCTCGCCGGGACCATAGACGCCGCTGCCGTCGGGCGGGATGAGCCCGTATCGGCGCGCTAAACGGGAGGCAGCGGCTAGGCCCGCTATGCCCGCCGTCGCTGCAAGTCCGGTAGTGATGAGCTTTCTGCGGGAGATATTGCTCATATGCGCTCCGTGGGTAGTGCGACACGCCCGGTGATCATGGCCCGAACCCGAGTCCAGAACCCGGCAAGAACGATCATCGCAACGTGGACGAAGAGGAAAAACACCAGCAACCATGAGACGAAGAAATGCAGGGTGCGTGCGGATTGCCGTCCCCCCAGCAGGTTGACGGTTGCCGGCAGTGCCGAATCGAAGGCCGGAGACAAGGCGAGGCCGGTCCAGATGACAAGGGGAAACAGAACGAAGATTACCAGCAAATAGGAAATGCGCTGCACAACGTTGTAGGAGCGGCTTTCCGCTTCATCGGGCGGCGCGCGGCGGAAGGTTTTTCGGAACACGTCGCGGAAGGCGTGCCAGCTTCGGTCGCCCGGCCGCGGGAACAGGTTTCGAAGGAAGTGAGCGGTCCAAAGGCCCGCGGCCACGTAGACCAGGCCGGTGAGCACCAGGACCCACGCGGCCTCAAAATGGAGATAGCGGCTCCATCCATTTTGGTCGGGCATTACGTAGCTGTAGCCGGTGGGCACCGTATCGCGCGACGAAGGGATCGGCAGAGTGAACAGGGCCCGCGTCCCCGAGTTGCCGGTCTCACCCCAATAGAAACGCGGGTGAGAGATAACGAGTTCACCGCCCGTGAGCAGCAAAGCACAGAAGGCAACCACGGTGATCCAGTGCGTCAAACGGACCAGCGCACTGTGCCGGGGTGTGACTGAAATAAGGGGCGGGGAAGAGACTGACACGCGGGGAGAATAGCATAAAGCGGGTTTGAAATGCCCGGTAATTTTTTGAACGGAGTGACCGCCATTTTTCCCCGCTCGCATTCGAGGCCTGAAACCAAAAAGGGCGCTGTGGATGCGGTACGCCAATTTCTCCTCAAAGCGGGAGTGAAGCCATGATGGAACACAAGGGTTACATCGCCGGCCCCATCGACTTCGATCCGGACCAAAACACTTTCTCCGGAACTGTCGCCGGGCTAAAAGACGTGATTCATTTCGAGGGCGCAACGGCCAGAGAAATGACGCGAGCCTTCCGCGAAAGCATCGACAGCTATCTGGAACTTTGCTCCGAAAGCAGTTGCGGCTGCGGGCGCATCTGACATTGCACCGATTGACTGGTTCTCCGAAGTTGTGTACACTTAGGTGTACGCAAGGAGAGAGATTCATGCCTGCGATCAAAGTCGGAGTGCGCGAGTTTCGAGAACAAGTCGCGCGCTTTTTGGAATCCGATGTGCCTGTCGCCGTCACCCGTCGCGGCGAAACTCTGGGCGTTTACGTGCCTACGCCGCGAAAGCAATCCAAATCGGCTGATCATGGCGAGCTTAAGGCCGCCGCTGATCGGCTCGCCGCGGCTTTGGCCGACGTGGACGAAGAGGAGTTCGCCACGGAGTTCAATCGGCTCCGCCGCAAGGGTCGCGCCGCAGGCCGTCAAGATGATCGTTCTTGACGCAAACATCCTCATTCGCGCGGTTCTGGGTCGCCATGTCAGGCAACTGCTTGAACAATACGCATCTTGTGGCGTTCGATTCTTTGCGCCCTGCGTAGCCTATTCAGACGCACAAAGGTATCTGCCGGAGCTTTTAAAGAAATTCGGCAAGCCTGACCGCGACCTACCCGCGGAACTCCAATATCTTCGCGGCCTTGTGGAGCCTGTCGAAGCGGAGTCCTATATGGGTTTCGAAGATGAAGCGAGAACCCGTCTGCGAGCACGCGACGAAGAGGATTGGCCCGTGCTGGCGACGGCGTTGGCATTAGCGTGTCCCATATGGACTGAAGATATGGACTTCTTCGGGATTGGCGTCCCCGTCTGGACAACAAAGAGCGTCGAGATCTTTTTGAAGGCCGAAGTGCAGTCCTCCGGAAAGATAGAGGGCTGAGGCTTCTCAGCCGGTAACCCCAAGTCTTGGCCCTGGGGGAAGATCTGGGAATTCACAATGTCTGGTTTGGCGGTAATCCCGCCGGTTCTCACAAACATGCTTGTCATCCAGAGGAGGTCGCCGCGGCGACCGACGGAGGATCTGCAGTTGTTCTTCATCAAAGCCCAAATTGCCCCCTTCAGCGTACGACGACCCCCAATGCGCCAACACGGACACTGCTCCATTTTAGTTCCCCACCGGTGTTGCCGACCCACGAGTGGATGAAACTTCGGGTGCCCCATCCATCGAGCGTCTTTTGCTCGATGGGTGGGAGTCCGTAGAACTCCACCACAACGCCTTGTTTTGTCGAACGTGCATTCTTGTTTCTTCCTAGTACTACTGTGTTATAAGCGTTGAACTCCGCAGAAGGGACATCGGCAGAGTTTGCGGAGCAGGGAGCGCGCCAGGATAATGCGTAGGCTAGCGATGGAGTGTGGGTTATGCCGCTCCGGGCGAATGCGACCCTCTTGGCTGGAAGCGGGGCGGGAGTTCGGGGGCTGGTAGTCCAAGATGGCCGCTGCGGGCCGAGGGGGAAAAACGGCACCGCTCGGCTACCAGGAAGCCGTAAGCGGCGATGGAGAGCGTGGCGTGGTGGTGAAAGCCGCGCCAGCCGCGGCCTTCAAAGTGGCCCAAGCCGAGTTCCTGTTTCAGTTCCTGATAGTCGCGTTCGATGATCCAGCGTTGTTTGGCCAGCGCGGCCAGATTGCGCAGCTTGCTGTTTTCCGCCAGATTGGACATCCAGTATTTAGTCGGTTCGTCTTCCCCACGGGGCCACTCGATCAAGAGCCATTCCAGTTCTCGCGGCTGGTGGAGTTTGTGATCGCGATGCGCGGCGCGGATGCGCACTGCGGCAAAACGGGAGCGCAAGGGATGGCGCGAGCCTTCTCGCCACGTCACGGTCTTCCATGCCTTGGCCGGCAAGTTCAGCGCCAGTTGTTTTGCCGATACAGGCGCATGCTCCGCATCGCGGCGTAAACGGTTGGCCGGCCGGCCGCGACCGGAATATTTTGGCGCCGAGAGCGGTTCGATTCCCGGAGGCCAGACGGTGGTGGTGCTCTGGACGCCCAACACATAGCTCAACTGGAGCCCGGCCACCGCCTGACGAAAGCCCGTGTCGTTGCCGTAAGCCGGGTCAGCCAGCACCGTGCCCTGGGGAACACTGTCGGTCATGGCCTGGCGGATCTGTCCCAGCGCAATCTCCAGCTTGGTCTCGAACAGAACATCCTTGGGAATCCTGGCCTGTTGCCTGTGCTCGGCGTCGTTGGCCCAGGCCTCGGGCAGATACAGGCGGTAGGCAATGGGCAGACTAGCGTTCCAGGTGGCCGCAGACAGGCTGACGGCCACCTGGCAGTTGTCCTGCTTGCCGGTCTGTCCGCAATACTGCCGCGCTACTCCGACGGAATGAGTTCCCTTTTTCGGAAGCCCGGTGTCATCGACGATCCAAGCTACAACTGGGTCGCTTCTCGTCATCGCCGCTAGCGCATAGTTGCGTGTGCAGCCCAACAGGGCCGCGTCGCTCCAGCTAGCATCGGCCACCACATGGTGCAGCGACTGGTGCATACGACGTACGTTGTCCGGGGCCAGACGCGCCGCCATCGGTTCGACCGACTTGCGCTCCCCGGGAAGCAACAAGCCGGTGCAATACAACTTCAACGGAACAGCACGATCCACGTGCCCTGCCGCTTCCGCAAGACGGTCAAGATAGCTCGTCAGCCGTTGCTGCCGGGCATTTGAACCTCCAGCCTTGGCGCTCATGCAGCCAAGATACAACCATGCTTGCCTGCATATACCGGAATATTCGCACGCAGGTATCTAGTTTATAACACAGTAGTACTAGGGTTCTGTCCGGATTGGCAGTGATACAGGCGCGAACGAGTTGCGAGACCGAATGCAGTGCCCAAAACTCGATAGCAGCAGTCTCATTGCAGACGGTAAGATGAGACTATTTTGCTTGGTATTTATAGTCATGCACGAACCAGAGATTTCCCTCCTTCTTCATCGTAACGGCGAAATGATCCTCGGCGTTTGCGTAAATCACTCGTGCGTTGATCACGACCGTCATGCCATTCTGAGCACCGGCTTTTTCTCCCGGTTCTAGCGTGATTTTGTCTAATCTCCCGTAGTGAGATTCGGCGATTTCATGGGACTTTTCGAAATCAGATTCGCTCAACAACCGCCTAAGTTCAGGGTCGCGCAGGCTAAAGGCCCGGACATATTCTCTGGCCACTAAAGCATCGTCGTATTTCATTAGAGTGAGTCTGGCCTGTTGCTTCTCATGGAACATCCATGAAGCGGCAGCCAGCAGACCAATGAATACAAAAATAATGCCCATTGAGAGCAAGATCAGCCATTTCCACTTCTGCCAAAACGTGCGCCGATGTCCATTCATGAGCATCGAAAACCTCTCTCGCCCCTTCTACCCGCGCCGCGCCTTAACCGCCGCCGCCAACTCCGCAAGCAGCGTCTGCGTCTCGGCCCAGTCAATGCAGCCATCCGTAATGCTCTGCCCATAAACCAGCGGCTGCCCCGGAACCAACGCCTGCGCCCCCGCCACCAGGTTGCTCTCGATCATCACGCCGAGTATGCGCGGGTCTCCAGCCGCTATCTGTCCGGCCACATCGTGGCAAACGATCGCCTGGCGCCGGTAGTCCTTGTTGCTGTTGGCGTGGCTGAAGTCGATCATAATGCGCGGTGCAATGCCTGCCTTCTCCATCTTTGCCGCTGTATCGGCCACGCAGTCGGCCGTGTAGTTCACGGTTTTTCTGCCGCCGCGCAAAATGATGTGGCAGTCTGGATTTCCCGTGGTCACGAAGATTGCGGACTGTCCATGCTTTGTATGTCCGAGGAACGTATGCGAGTGCGCCGCCGAAAGAATCGCGTCGATAGCCACCTGTACATCGCCCGAAGTCGCATTCTTGAATCCCACCGGGCAGGAGACGCCCGACACCAGTTGCCTGTGAACTTGGCTCTCGGTGGTTCGCGCGCCGATCGCTCCCCAGCTTACAAGGCCCGCGATGTACTGCGGAGAAATCATGTCCAGGAATTCGGTTCCGGTGGGCACGCCCGCCTCGGCCAGGTCCAGCAGCAGATGCCGCGCCTGGCGCAGCCCGTCGTTGATCTTGTAGGACTGGTCGAGATACGGATCGTTGATCAGCCCCTTCCATCCGATCGTCGTGCGCGGCTTTTCAAAATAGACGCGCATCACGATGCGCAACTCGTTTGAGAACTCCGCGATCGCATTCCTCAGCAGCCCGCCGTACTCCCGCGCAGCCTCGGTGTCATGAATCGAGCACGGCCCCACCAACACCAGCAGCCGCGAATCAGTTCCGCCCAGGATGTCGGTGATCTCCTTGCGGGTCTTGAAAATGGTCTCCGACGCAGCTTCCGTCACCGGAAACTCTTCTTCCAGAAACACCGGCGGAAGAACCACCTTCGTCCATTGAATATGAATGTCTTCAGTAGTGTGGAACATGGCTCTTTCCTGGCGCGTAGCCTTGATTGGGGAAGTTCCCGATTGTTTCGCTGAAGCCGATCGCATCTGCCGTCGGGACCCCGTGCGAGAATTCGGCCTCCAGTGAATGGATCTGGTCAATTCCAGGGAATTCGCTGCATATCAGCCGGAATGCGGAGACCGCGGTAACTACTTGGGTAAATGCGCAGATCTCCAGACTTCAATGCATGCGGCCTTGCGTATATCGATGAAACTAAAACTATTTATAGATGGGGTCGGTGCTACCTCGATGGCATTGAAGGAATGCAGCCGCTGCCCTAGCAGCTGCAACCGGCCGGGGTAAAGGTCAACCGCGCGCTTTCCGTCACATAGGAGGCGCCGTGAGCCGATATACTCCTTGCCTTTCTCCACGCTCGTGACGTCGCTGTAATTGTGAGTTTCTTTCGTGTTCGTCTCGGTGTTGTTGAAAGTGAAGGAGGCGTCGGAGAGGGTATTCACCGTGCCCATGCACTCGGTGTTGTCGTTGAACTCAAGATGCAGCAGAGTGCCGGTCTTGTAGTTGGAGAGCTTCTTCTAGATCTTCTGTGCGTGCTTGTCTGACTTCGACCCGGATGTAGCCTGGCACGAGAGGAACGCAGACAATCAGTGCCAGGGCCGCTGCCACGGCAGAGCGCCGATTTGCCGCCAAAAGGGAATCTCATACCGCCTCCGGAGAAATGAATTGTACTGCGCTTTGCCGTCGGCGTTCCGCTTTTTGGTCCATCGAAGCCTCTATCTCTGGTAACGTTGTTCCCCCGCTTCCAGGGGCAATATCCAACCGATTCTGCTCCGGTGGCAGCGGGCACGTCGCGTAATCGGTGTACGCGCATGGCGGATTCTCAAGCTCGTTGAAATCCAGTATCAGGTTGCCCGGCTGATCCAGCCCATGGTCCGGCAGCCCGGTATGCAGAAATCGTCCCCCGCCGTAAGTGGTGGTCTTGCTGGTCTCGTCCCTCAGAATAAAGAACAGCGTCTTGCCCGAGGGGTCTTCAATCACCGGCTCCAGATGCAGAACCTCGCCGTTGAGCAGAAACATCGCCAGCCCCGGCGCAGGCATTTTCAGCGTAGTGCCGATAACGGTAGGAATCTCTTCCACCTGCTGCGGCTTAAAGGGAACCCATCGCGCCGTCACTCGGTAATCCGGGTTGGGCGCGTACCAGTTCAACCCGCGAAAACCCGTACGCGCCGGCGAGTCCGCGTCCTTGATGCGCACCACGTAGCGATCACCACGCCTGAGCACCACCAGAGAAAGACCATGCCAGCCAATCGTCGAAGGGTTCGCCTCGTCAACCACTAGCGAGCCCTCGCGCGCCGGCTTGCCGTCGAGCGTAAGCTCGGGTGGAAACCCTCCGGCCGGCGCCAGCAGTTGAACAATACTAATAATTGAAGGGTCTTCGCTGGACACAATGCCACTTACTGTCAGAATCCCCAAGTGCTCGGGAGCCCGCCCCGGCAATCGAATCTGGCTCCCTGCAGCCGCCCCAACGGAGTTAATCCCAGGTTTCAGCCACTCCAGTCCGGCGAGCGTAAGCCAGCCCCCCGGTGAGGAGATTTCCTTCTCACGCTGTCCACGCCAGGCAGCAAGATCCTGCTGCCACTGCGCCAACTCCGCCGCGCTCGCCGCAGCGGGAGGCGGGTCGGCGGCTTGACCCTTCGCAACTCCGCCAGCCGCGAATAGAAATCCGCCGGCAAACGCGAGCACCCAAGCGACCGCGAATTTAAACGGAATGCCGTGCAACGTAATCCTGTGCATGGTTGAAGGGGCTCCCTTTCCGCTCTGCACACCCGGCTCTCACAAAAACGGCATTGCGGAAGAACGCAAATCCGCCACAGCTAATCCCGCCGCAGCTAATTTAAGAGCGCACGCGATGCACAACCATCTTCCTCCATTCGCCCGCTTGCGGCAACGATCACCCGGCTCAAACCCGTTACTCCTGCCTGCCGGACCCAGCCTTGACAGGGCCATGCTCAGATCCCTACAATCAAAGTGGATTGTTGTATCCATTTCCGCCACTAAGTGCCGAAGGAATAAGCACTTAGAAGGCTAGTGTCGAGGTTGGCGCCGTGGCCGGCAGCGGTCGTTCCGGAGTATCCGCCGGCCTTGACCGAGAGCAGCGAAGATGCCTGATATACGTCTGAGTCCGCGTGAGCGCCTGGTGCTCACCGCCATCATCGAGATGTACATCGCCACTGGTGAACCTGTGGCGTCGCAGGCTCTTGCCCGTTTCTTCGCCGACCGCGACGGACTCAGTTCAGCCACTCTGCGCAACGTCATGGCAGTGCTCGGAGAATCCGGACTGCTCGAGCAGCAGCACACATCCGCCGGACGGATCCCCACCGCAGCCGCCTTCCGTTACTACGTCGAGCAGATCACTCACACCGGTCAACTTGCCGCCGGCCAGCAATCGGTCACCGCCAATCCGCCCGCCCCTTCTCCACTCAGCGACGCCCGCCGTGGGCAAATTGAAGAGAGCTTCTCCGGCGTCGCCAGCAGTCATGAGTATCTCGAGCGCACCTCCCACGTGCTGGCGCTCATCTCCAGCGGTCTTGGGATTGCCCTTGCAGTTCAACCGAAGGCCAGGTGCTCGAACACATTCATTTTTCGCGTCTCTCCACCGGCAAGGTGCTTGCGGTGCTTGTCACCCAGGCCGGCGCCGTGCAGGACCGGGTGCTGGCCCTCGACCACGAACTCACGCACCTTGAACTGGAAACCGCCGCCCGCTACCTGAACGAGAACTTTCGCGGCTGGCCCATCGAGCGTATTCGCGCCGAGGTAGCCCGCCGCGTCGACGTCGAGCGCGAAGCCTATCGCCAGATGCTCGCCTCGGTCGAGGAACTTTGCCGCAAGGGCGCGCTGGCCTCCGATGAATCCGGCCCCACGCTCTTCATCGACGGCATGGCCAACCTGATCACTTCGGAGCTCGACCGCGAGCGGCTGCGCCAGATGCTGGTTGCCCTTGAAGCCAAGCAGCGGCTCGTCGAGTTGCTGAACGCGTATGTAGACGGACGCCAGCAGGAGGTCCGTGTCGTTGTGGGACTCGACGAGGCTTCGCCCGCCATGCAGGACCTGGTGCTGATCGGCGCTCCGGCGCGGCTGGGCGGAGCAAATCTTGGCACCGTCGCCGTCATCGCGCCCACCCGCATCCAATATCAGGAGATGATTCAGGCAGTCAGCTACATCGCCCGGCTCTCGGAAAGCTTGCTTGAGATTCCCGCCCGACTAGGCCGGTTCCGCCGCCTTCGGATCGCGACAATCCAGGCGTCCGGTGCTTCCATTGCCCGGTCCGCAGCCCGCAGCAAGAGCAATATCCCGCAAGAAAATACAATGGAATCAGGCGTCGCTGAATTCTTGAGACAATGAATAGAGACATGCAGAAACAGGAGACAAATTTGACGGAGTTGGAACCCCTCGAGATCACTTCCGGGACCGCAAAACGTGCGCCGCAGGATGAATCCTTCCCGGATGACGGCCGCGAATCAACGATCGAATCCGGGCCCCCAGCCGGCGATATATCCACGACGGCTGGCGAGCCGGTATCCCGCGCGGAGTTCGATCAGTTGAAGGCGGAGCGCGACCAGTTGCTTGACCGCATCGCGCGCCTGCAGGCCGAGTTTGAAAACGCCCGCAAGCGCGCCGAGCGCGAGCGCCTCGAATTTCGCGACTACGCCACCGGAAGCGTAGTCGAGCAGTTTCTGCCCGTGCTGGACAACTTCGAGCTGGCGCTCAAGTCCAACAGCACGGCTCACCAGTTGCGGTCCGGCGTCGCGCTGATCGTCAAGCAGATGGAAGACGTTCTGCAAGCAGATGCAGGTCGTCCCGGTTCCCGCCGTCGGCGAAGCCTTCGATCCGCGCGTTCACGAGGCGCTTGGCTCGGTCGATCGCGATGACCTGCCCGACCAGCATGTAGCCGAGGAGATTCGCCGCGGCTACAAGCTGCGCGAGCGCCTTCTGCGTCCCGCGCTGGTGCGCGTGGCCCACAATCCCAAACAGACAAGCGAATAAGTCCCGATTCCCGGCCAGGGCGTGAGTCAACCAGGCAAACCGGTGAGTTTGAATCGCAGACAAGAGAATGAGTTCTAATACTAGAGTGAGCAAAGCAGATTATTACGAGGTTCTCGGCGTATCCCGCGACGTAAGCGACCAGGAGTTGAAGAGCGCCTATCGCAAGCAGGCGCTCAAGTACCATCCTGACCGCAACCCCGGGGACAAGGTGCCGGAGGAAAAGTTCAAGCAGGCCAGCGAGGCCTATCAGGTCCTGAGCGACGCCGACAAGCGCGCCGCATACGACCGCTACGGTCACGCCGGACTCGGCGGGCAGGGCTTCGGCGCGAGCCCCTTCGCGGGCGGCGTGGACATCGGCGACATCTTCGGCGATCTCTTCGGCGAGATGTTTTCAATGGGCGGCAACCCGCAGCGCGGCTCTCGCCAGCAGCGCGGCGACGACCTGCGTTTCGACATGGCCATCAACTTCGAGGACGCATTTTTCGGTACCGAGACCGAGGTAAAGATTCGCCGCCTTGAAATCTGTTCCACCTGCAAAGGCCGCGGCAGCGCCTCCGGTCGGGGGCCCAGTGTCTGCAGCCAGTGCCAGGGCCGCGGCCAGCTTCGCTATCAGCAGGGATTCTTCTCTGTGGCGCGCACCTGCGGCGCCTGCGGCGGCACCGGCTCTGTCATCGGCGATCCCTGCACCACTTGCCGCGGCGAAGGCCGCGCCACCAACGAGATCAAGCTCAACGTAAAGGTTCCACCCGGCGTTGAAGACGGAACCCGCATCCGCTACGCCGGCGAAGGCGACGCCGGACGCGGCGGCGGTCCCAAGGGCGATCTCTACGTCGTGCTATCCGTCCGCCCCACGACTTTTTCGAGCGCCACGGATACGACCTGCATTGCGTCATTCCCATCAGCTTTCCGCAGGCCGCTCTCGGCGCGGAGTTTGAGATGCCCGGCATCGACGGTCCCGTGAACCTGAAGATTCCCGAGGGCACGCAAAGCGGCCGCGAGCTGCGCGATTCGCGGACGAGGCGTTCCATATCTCAATGAGAAGGGCCACGGCGATCTGATCGTGAAGGTCGTTGTGCAGATTCCCGCAAGCTGAACCGCGCCCAGCGCGAACTGGTAACCAAATTGTCCGAGTCGCTGGCCGTCGACAACAAGCCGACCTCACCCGGCCTGATGGAAAAGATGAAGGACCTGTTCGGCTAAGCCGCGTCTGAATCCAGTGTTCCGAGTCTCAAGTTCGCATCAGGATCGCCGGGTGCCCCATCCATCGCGTTTTTTGCGATGGGTGGGATAGAACGAGGCCCATCTCACCTGCTCATAAAGAGCAGCCCGACTCGCCCCGTCAAGTTACATCCCGACACGAACCCATCCGGCATCGCCCCTCAAAAAAGAAGCTGGGTGCCCCATCCATCGCGTTTTTTGCGATGGGTGGGATACGACGAAGCCCATCTCGTCCCTTCGTTAGGAAATGCGCTGGAAGTGTCCAAAACCTCGATCGAGGACCGGCCCAAATCCACCTTGCGTTGCCGAAAATTACCGCTGGATCGCGCACAATAAAGGTATGCGCTCCCACTTGGCTTTCGAAAATCCTCCCGCCCCAATCTGTCAGGGATGTGACCGGTCCGTACCCCCCCTGCACCCCCCCTACCCCCCCTCCAAATACCCACTTTTGGAGAGGTCGGTCTTAAGTCAAACAGCATGGAATGAGCACCTTGAGCAACGACCCCTATGTACTCATCAGTAAACAGAAAACCCGGATTTTTGCCCTTTTTCAGCGAAAAACGTCAGCTTCTTTGCCCTGAAAAATGCAACATCGGCGGGCAATCGGCATCGCGCAAAAGTCCTGTAGCATGAAGATGCGTTGGTCGGAACCGCGCCCAATTCATACGCAACGCAATCCATAAAGGAGAACTCATGCGCAGGCGAACGTTTGTTGCCGCACTTCCGCTGGCTGCGGCAGGTACATTCGGCGGCCTCGGAGCTGAGCCGTCAGCGCAGGGAAAGGCTTCCGCGGAATCGGCCCTGCCCAGCTTTCAGCCCGCCGGAGCGGAGCGCTTCGACCGCCCCGATGTTCACGCCGGCGACCGGCCATCGGGAGCGAGCTTTGCCAGCCGCTCGGCCGCAATGGGCTGCTCCGGTGCGGCAGGCACCGCGCATCCGCTCGCCACGCTGACCGCCATCGAGACCCTCAAGCGTGGTGGCTCGGCCGTGGATGCGGCGGTTGCCGCCAATGCCTGCCTGGGCTTTCTGGAGCCGACCAGTTGCGGTCTGGGCGGCGATTGCTACGCGATGATCTGGGATCCCAAGCTCAGCAAGGTAGTGGGCTTGGCGGGATCAGGACGATCCCCCAGGTCGCTGACCCTGGAAACGGTCCGCCAACGCTCCATCAACGGTGTGATACCGAAGTTCGGTGCGGTCTCGGTCTCAACGCCCGGCGCACTGGATGCGTGGTGGACGCTGCACCAGCGCTACGGGAGGTTGAAGTGGCAGGAGGTGCTGGAGCCGGCCATTCGCCTGTGCGAGTCGGGGGTGCCGGTACCGCAAATAATCGGCTTCTACATCAAGCGCAACCTGGCGGCCTTCGTGAAGCCCGGCTCGGGTGTCGAGGAGACTGCAAACGCCGTGCACACCTTTGCGCCGAATGGTAGCGCGCCCAGCGAGGGAGATGTATTTCGCAATCCCGACCTGGCGCGCACTTATCGCATGATCGCCGAGGGCGGACGCGATGCGTATTATGACGGTCCGATCGCGCGAACCATCGAGGCGTACTTCAAACGTATCGGCGGGTGGCTGTCGGTGGAGGACCTGCGCGAACAGCATGCGGAGTGGAACGACCCTCTGTCCACCAGGTACCGCGGCGTGGATGTCTATGGAATGGCCGCGAATACCCAGGGGCTCGCGACGCTCCAGCTTCTGAATATCCTCGAGAACTTCGATCTGCGCCAGATGGGCTTTCAGTCCGCGGCTTCGATTCATGTGCAGGTGGAAGCGAAACGGTTGGCTTACGAAGATCGGGCACGGTACTATGCCGATCCGTACTTTGCGAAGATCCCGATTGAGTGGCTGAACTCGAAGGAGTATGCGGCCGAGCGCGCCAAGCTGATTCGCCCGGACCGCATTCTGACGCCTGTGTATCCGGGACAAGCGCCGAGCCATGGAGATACGACCTACTTCACCGTCGCGGATCCTGACGGCATGATGGTTTCGATGATCCAGTCGAACTTTCGCGGGCTGGGATCGGGTTTGGTGGCCGATGGGCTGGGCTTCATGTTCCAGGATCGCGGGGAACTGTTCTCCCTGCAGGATGGGCACCCGAACCTCTACGCGCCGGGAAAGCGGCCGTTCCAGACCATCATTCCAGGATTTGCCACGAGGGATGGAAAGCCATGGATGTCGTTCGGCGTGATGGGCGGCGATATGCAGCCGCAAGGGCAATCGCAGATCATCATCAATCGCGTGGATTACGGATTGGATATTCAGGCGGCGGGAGACAGCCCGCGGTGGCATCATGAGGGGTCGTCGCAGACGATGGGCGAGGATGCGCCGGGGCTTGGACCCCTGGGTATTCTCCGGTTGGAGGCGGGCGTGCCGGAGTCCTCGCGGCGGACGCTGATCGATCTTGGCTGGCCGATGGGGACTTCCGATGGCGGGTTCGGGCGCTACGAGTGCATCGAGCATCGGATGAGCGGTGCGGACCGGTTCTATTCCGCGGCCAGCGAGATGCGCGCCGATGGGATGGCGCTGGCGTATTAGATCTCTGATCGCTCGATGTTTTGCGAAAACCGGATGGAATGCGGCAGGAACTTATCTCGACTGTAAGTACTCAAGCCGAAAATGCCTCCGGTTCCTATCTTTTCTGCACGGCCGCCCTTTTCGCGCTAGGATGTGTGCGACTCACTTTTGCACTTTTCCGTGAACGTTCAAGCCAGACCTCTCGTTTCCACCCCGGCTGCGATAACCCGCCGATGGAAGCCCGGAGCTGTGCTCGGCGCGGTGGTGGGGTTGGCCCTGCTGATTTTTCTGGCTGGCTTAGGCGGGCGCCGGTTGCTGCATTCGCCGCGAAGTGAGCACTTGCCTGCGCACCCCGGCCGGAACTCGTCGCTGAACTGGACCGACCGCTTCGGTGACGGTACTCCGGATTTTCTGAGGCTGAGCGATCCGGCAGACCGGGCAGCATTTCGGAGATGGTTCGCCGTGATCGCCGAATACCAGGCGGTGCGGCCCAGAGCAGAAGTGCCTGCGGAGATCACCGACTGCGCCAGCCTGCTCCGCTACTCCTACCGCGAAGCCTTGAAGCGCCATGACGAAAGCTGGTTCACAACCAGCGGCATGGAGGTCGCTGCGCCGCCCGGCGAGATCCGTGAATGGAGCTATCCGCATACGCCACTTGGGACCGCGCTGTTCCGTGTGCGGCCGGGGGCATTCGAACCAGATGACGTGAGTGACGGCGCCTTCGCGCAGTTTGCCGATGCAAAGACCCTGTTGGAGCGCAATACATACTTCGTGAGCCGCGACGTCCACCAGGCCCTGCCGGGGGACTTAATTTTCTACCGCCAGTTCGGCCAGTCCTCACCGTGGCACTCAATGATTTTGGTGCGCGCGGATGCCGGCAGCTTCAGTAGTTTATGACACTGGTGCAGACCACGGCCGCCCAGACGAACTCCGGCGCGTGGCGCTGGCCGAACTTCTTAACCATCCACAGCCGCAATGGCGGCCGCTCCCCGGCAATCCAAATTTTCTCGGCGTCTACCGCTGGAATATTCTGCGAGGAACTCCATGAGTCTCCGTAATTCGCTGCTTGCCGTTTCGATGTTGTTGCTTGCGTGCCGCCGCTCACGCAACGGACGCGCCGCGTTCGTTCTCGCTGTCGACCTCGCGTACGTTTGCGCCGGGCGAGAGCGTGAAGATCCAGCTCTTCGCGCGCAATGTGCCGGAGCTGGAGTTTCGCGTTTACCGAGTGAACGATGCGCAGAAGTTCTTTGCGGGCCTGAAAGACCTCCACAGCTTTGGCGTGCAGAGCTACTCGCCGGGAGAGCAGATCGATCAGCGAACGTGGCTTGAGCGGCTGCACGACTTCAAGGCGCACTTGTGGTGGCTGGTGCGGCACTTCTTCCGCGGACAGTTTACAGACGACGCGCGCGACAGCTTCCGCGAAGAGCAGGGTAAGCTGGGCAAGAAAAGCCGAGTGGTGGGTGCGGCGCAGTTTGCGCAGGTGCCGATTCTGAATGCGAGCCAACTGGTGGCGCGATGGAAGCTGGAGACCCCGCCGGCGTTGGTGAGCGAGACGCAGCAGTTGCCGATCGATGGCCTGAGTTCAGGCGTGTACCTGATTGAGGCGACGGACGGAACGTACAAAGCCTATACCGTGGCGATGGTCACGAGCATTGCGGTAGTGGAGCGGACGGTGAACGGCGAGGCCGATCTGTACGTGGCCGACCGCAAGACCGGCGCGCCGGTGGAGAAGGCCGATGTAGCGCTGTGGGCCGGCGGGCAGATGCAGTCGTCAGGTGCGACGAATGGCGATGGGCATGGCTTCGTTGACGATGACCGGTAGCGCGGAGGAGCGCAAGGCGCGGAGCCTGAGAATGTTTGGATTCTCGCGCGGCAGGGGAACAGATGCGGCGCTGGTGACGCCATGGAGTTACAACTTCGGGCAGCAGAATCAGCGTGAGGCAAGAGCTTATATCTACACGGACCGGCCTGTCTACCGGCCGGGACATACGGTTCACATCAAGGCGATTGTGCGGATGAAGAAGGACGATACGTTGCAGTTGCCGCAGGGTTGGACGCCCACGCTTGAGGTGACGGACAGCAATAGCAAGACCGTTTTCTCAAGAGATATTGCCTTTCGGCGCACGGGACGCTGACGGCGGACCTGGACCTGGCCACGATGCCGCGCTGGGGTACTACAGCATCAGCCTTAAGGGGACAACGGTGTTGAAGGAGGGGGAAGTTTTTATGTAGAGGAGTACAAGAAGCCCGAATACCAGGTGACAGTGAAAGTGCCGGTGGCGCATTTGCTTCAAGGGAGTTCCATCCAAGCAAATATTGAGGCGCGGTACTTCTTTGGCGAGCCAGTGGCAGGGGCCAAGGTGAAGTACGTGGTGCATACATCGACGCACTATTGGTGGGATGAGGACTCGGAGGACCAGAGCAGCGACGAGGCCGAGGCCGCATCAGACGAATCGGACGAGTCAGACAATACCTGGGCCGAGACCGAACAGCAGGAACATGAGGGCGTGCTAGATGCGAATGGCAGGCTCACGGTTACGCTGCCTACGGCGATCGACGCTAAACACGAAGACCAAGACTATCGCATTGAGGCTCGGGTGACGGACGCGGCCAATCGCGAGGTGAGCGGGCACACGACGGTGCTGGGCACCTATGGGTCATTTCGCGTGAGCGTGGAGCCGACGAGCTACGTGTTCCAGAGCGGGCAGCCGGTGCGCGTGAAGGTGACGGCACAGGACTATGACGGCAAGCCGGTGGAAACGCAGGTGCATGTCGGAGCGGCACTTCAGAAATGGGATTCGGTGACGCATGAACGCTCTGAGACTTCAGTGACCAACAAAGATGCCGCGATTGGGGCGAATGGAACTGCGTTGGTGGATCTCGCTGATGGGTGCGAACGGCAGCGGGGATTTCGAGGTGACCGCGAGTGCGAAGACTCAGGAGAATCGGACTGTTCAAGGGCGAACGTGGGTTTGGGTCTGGAATGGCGCGGGAGAGTGGTACCAGCCGAACGCTCAAGCGCAGATTGTTGCCGACAAGAAGAGCTACATGGTGGGCGACACGGCGCATCTGCTTCTGGTGACGGGGCTGAAGGAATCGTGGGCAGTGGTGACGGCAGAGGGTGACACGGTGCAGTCGCGGCGGCTGATTCATGCGACCGGCGAGAGCTTCGCATTCGACGTGCCGATTACGCAGCAGTCGCAGCCGAACCTGATGATCAATGCCGTGATTGTTCACGATGATCAATTGATGACTGCGCAGAAGAGTCTAAAGGTTCCGCTCGTGGAGCGGACGCTCACGGTTACGGCAACGGCGAGCAAGAGCCAATATCTGCCGGGCGAGAAGGGCAGTTTCGATGTCTTCGCCGTGGACTCGCAGGGCAAGCCTGTCCAGGCGGACCTGAGCTTTGGCGAGGTGGATGAAGCGCTCTACGCGGTGCGACCAGATACGAGCGGCGACATTGTGAGCTTCTTCTATCCGCAGCGATACGCGTACCTGGAGCCGCAGACTTCGTTCGACTTTTTCTTCTCAGGGCAGGCCGGAACCAAGAGTCCGCTACTGGCCGAGCTGGATGCGGGCATGTTCCATCCACGAATGGCGCAGGTGAAGCCGGGCTCGGACCTGGTGGTTCCGAAGGTGCGCAAGGCGTTTCCGGATACCGCGTATTGGAATCCCAAGCGTGCGGACGGGAGCCGATGGACACGCGCGCGTAGAGTTCAATTTTCCCGATGCGCTGACGACATGGCGGACGACGATCCGCGCCATGACGGACGACGGCAAGGCAGGCGGCGTGGTGACGCGCGTTCTGGTGCGCAAAAACCTGATTGTGCGGTTGGCAGCTCCGAGGTTCTTCCGTCAGGGCGACGAGACAGTGCTGCGCGTAATTGCGCACAACTATTTGTCGACCGCGAAGGACGTGACCTTTGCGCTCGATGTTACGGGCGTAGATGTCTTGAGCGGACAGACGCAGAAGGTGAATATTCCGGCGAAAGGCGAAAGCTATGTGGAGTGGCGCGTGAAGGCGAGGGCGACGGGAATTGCCGTCCTAACAGCCAAGGCGCTGACGAATGAAGAGTCAGACGCGCTGGAGATGACGCTGCCCGTGTTGCCGTACGGAGTGAAGCAGAAGGCGGCGGGCTCGGGCGTGGTGTTCTCAGGCGCGGGACAGAATCAGTGGTCGTACAATTATCCGGCGGGCTCGGATGCGGGCTCGCGCCGGCTGACTGATTACGGTAGCGCCGTCGGTGGCCGGGACGGTGTTTTCTGCGCTCGACTATCTGACGAGCTATCCGTGGGGATGCACGGAGCAGACGATGTCAAGCTTCCTGCCGGACCTGATCGTGGCGCAGGCGATCGACAAGCTGCATTTGAAATCGCCGATCGATCGCGCGACGCTGAACGACATGGTCAGCGCGGGAATCGAGCGGCTCTATAGCTTCCAGCACGATGATGGTGGCTGGGGTTGGTGGCCAGACGATCCGAGCCGAGTCTTCATGACTGCATACGTCGTGAGCGGGCTGGGGCAGGCGAAGGACGCCGGCCGCACGGTCGACAGCGACCGCATGGACAAGGGACGCGGCGTGGCTTGCGACGACGCTGGCTGCGCATCCAGAAATGATTCCCGACTTGCGTGCGTACGTGGTGTATGCGCTCGGCGACGACCGGCGGGGCGCCGAAAGATGCGCTCGACAAGGCTTGGGATAGCCGCGGCAAATTGAGCGACGAAGGGTCTGGCGCTGCTGGGGTTGACGCTCGATGCAGCGGGAGACGGTCGCGCACATGAGGCCGCAACGCTGCTCGAGAAGAAGGTCAGGGTAAGCGACATCGATGCGCACTGGGAGGGGAGCTTCGACGGGCTGCTCGAGTACTGGGACGACACTTCGGCGGAGACGACAGCATTTGCGCTGAAACTGCTGGTCAAGCAGGATCGCGCCAGTGGATTGTTGCCCAAGGCGGCGGTTTGGTTGGCGGGGCATCGCGACGGCGATTACTGGTATTCAACCAAGCAGACGGCGATGGTGATCCAGGGGCTGACAGATTACGTTGCGCTGAGCGGCGAGTTGGCCAACAGCTCCGATGTCGAAGTGCTCGTAAATGGAGCCAGCTTGGGCAAGCGGCATTTCGGACCGGGTGATGGGTTTGGACTGCCTTGGCAGATCAAAGTTTCTGCAGCGCAAGCGGGCGGCGGCGGACAGGTCACCGTTCGCAAGAGCGGGAACGGGATTACCTACTGGTCGGCCGAGGGCGCCTGGTACTCGGCGGACAAGCGCCTGTTCCAGCAAGGCAAGCTGGCATTGAACATTACGCGCGACTACTACTTGCTCCAGAAGCGCCAGGACAAGCCGACAGATCCGATCACCTACGATCTGGCGCCGCTGAAAGGTACTGTGCATGTGGGCGACATTATTGCGGTGAGGTTGGCGCTGAACGGATCGGACTGGAAGTATCTGCTGGCCGAGGATCCGATTCCAGCGGGGACGGAGTTTCTGGCCGGGACGGGACTCTACAAACTGAACAACAAGCCCGACTGGTGGGCCGACTGGTTTACGCGCAAGGAATTTCACGACGACCGCGCCGGCTTCTTCAATACGGAGTTCAGTGAGCAGGCGCGAGTATGTCTACCTGCTGAAGGTGGTGAACGCGGGTAAGTTCGCAATTAGTCCGGCACAGGCAGGGCCCATGTATCAGTCGAATGTGCAGACCACTACCGATCCCGCAACGCTGGAGGTGCAGCCGTGAGTAATTTGACAGCCATGAGCTACTGCAAAGACCTTTTTCGTCGCCTCCGCGTGAGCATGCGTTGGGTTGGGGCGCAGTACGTTTTGACCATGGTGCTGATCCTGTTGGGTCTGGCGTGGACGCGGCTGCCGGATAGACGTGTCTGGCAGGTGGCGTTGACGCTGCTCGTGCCGCTGCTGTTGGCGATCTCGATCCTAGAATTGGAAGCGGGAACAATACGCGCCCTGGCGAACGATGACGGCAAGCGTGTGAAGCTCGTGTTTGGCGCAATGACGCTGCTTGGCGTGGGTGGTGCTGTTCTTGGCGTGCTGGGCGGTGCTGGACTGGTGCGACGACCAGATTCCAGAGTGGGCGGGCTATCTGAACTCACGGGCTTCAGCGGGTTCGAGAGCAACGGTCTTTACCTTCGAGCACATTCAACACTGGCTTACTTTTGCCGAATGGCTGCTGCGCTGGATTATCATTCCGGGCAAGATCATTCCGTATGCGATGGCATCGGCTCAGTGGGGCTGGCGAGTGCCATTTCGCAGAATTATTCGGCTGCTGCTGAACTGGCGGTGGTGGTCGGCAGTGGTGCTGGCAGCGCTGATCTGCGTGGTGCTGCCGGGGCACTTCTTTGCAGGTTTGCCGCACGGTACTGTCGCGCATCAGATCTGGGCGGTTGCGTCTAAACTCGTCGGTAGTTATGTACTGGCGGTCGGCTGTTGGATTCTGCTGCTGGGATGGGCAGCGGTCCTTATGGGGCGGGGCGCTGAAAGCAATGAACAGGGAGGCGATGACTCGCTCGTTCCGGTTCCGATTGGTTCTGAACCGTTGCGGGAGAATTCCGTCCGTCTACCGTTGCCCGAGGGCGGCGACGACTCGAGTGGGGATGCCTGAGTGAAGCCACTCTAGCACCCTGGCGCGGCCGTAGCGGTCGAGAAGGCGCTCTGCAAACCACCCTGCGGCGCGATGAGCGGCATCGGATTGAGCCTCGCTCGTCGAGTTCGCCAACGCCGCGTCTGACGCATTGATTGAAAGCACAGGAACCGCGGTCGTTTCATTGGCCGGATTGCTCCACACTTCGACAAGTCCTTCGCGGAGCCAAAGTGGCGCTTGTGGGCCTGCTTCGCGTTCGACGAGAGCATGCAGAAATTCGTGCAGCGCGGTTGCGTCGAGCAGATGGCGCGTGGCTAGAGTGTGCAACGGCTGGGTAGCAATCCAATCACCTTCAGTGAAGGCGGCTACCCAGCCCGGCGCCTGAGTAGCGTCGCGAAAAGCGGGCGTGGAAGCGAAGTCGCGCAAAGTGAACGGCGTGGGTGCGTTCAGGCCGGATCGCCGAGATGCCTCGGCGCGTGCTTGGGCTAACTCTGGCAGGTAGGCGGCGTCGGCACTGTTGAGTGACTCGAGGATGAATCCGTTGCTTCCGAAGTTGTGCCATGTGCGCCCCGTTGCCTCGTCGGTGGATCGGGCGTCGGGGAAGTACTGCTGGAGAATCTGCTGCGCAGAGTGGCCCTCGGCCGCCATCGCCGCGGCGCCCTTCTGGCACAGGCCGACGCCGTGGCCCCATCCGCGGCCGTGAAAGAAGAAGCGGTCGCCCTGTTGGCTCACTTCGAACCAGGTGCTTGGAATCCGGTTCCAACCCAACTTCTGACCCACGGCAAGTTGGAAGGTCTCGGCGGAGACCTGTGCTTCGTCCAGGCGCAGGGTTATAGCGCGGCCCGACTCGCCCCTGCGCTCGACAGTCAGATGCTGCCAGCCGGGGGATGATATTCCGGCCGATGCAAGCGCGGAGGAGAGTTCGGCGCGCGTCAGCTCCGACGACCATTCGCGTCCGGCGCCGGAGGTGCAAAAGCGATCGGGAATCGAAGGCAAATAAGAAAGAGGGCGGGCACGGGGCCATATCTCGGCTGGCGAAGCGGTGCGTCCACCGCAATCCTTGCTGAAGTACGCAAACGCACGCGTACCGTGGAACCAGAGTGTTTCTCCGGCGGTGGCAAGGGTCGCCGCGTGTGCGGAGGCGTGTCGCGCAGAGAGTTCTCCCCAGTGCAGGAGCTGACAGTGAGTGGAGTCGCAGAGGTCATAATTCAGGTGGCCGTGGGGCTCGTGGAGTGCAAAGGTGCGGACCACGATGGCGAGAGCTCGCAGCGATTGTTGGCTGTCGGTGGGGCTGCTTTCGCTGGCGACGACGCGCTCGACATAGGTCTCGACGGGTAACGTGACGGCAATGATGAGCGCGTCTGCGCGTGCGGTGATCGTGACAGGATTTTGGAGCGTTACAGTCTCTCCGTGAGCCGAGAGCACGACCGTGCCGGTGAGCGAGAGCCCATCGAGATGAACCGTCTTTCCGCCAAGATTCAAGGTCACGCCATCACTCTTGGCGCGAACATGCGCCGGTTGAGTGAGGGCGGCGGGAGGGCATCCTGGGCAGCTTTGCAGGATTGCTTTTTTCCCCGCGCCGCCCGGCATCAGCACTACTTCGCGATCGTGCCACAGCGTCCACATGCCAACACGCAATGTTGAGCGAGTGGCTTGAGGAGTGGCCGCGGCGAATGCAACTGGTTGTGGTGCGCGCTCGAAGCCGTCAAAAGTGATGGCCGCTGCGATCAGTAGCCCACACCCAATCTGCGACCAATTTCTCGGCGAGAAAATCATCGGCGCACCAGCGGAGAATGCGACAGGAGGCCGGCGGCAACGTGGGCGGCATCTGCGCCGCGGCCGGCGGGCAGATAAACGACGACGACCACTTGTGCCTCTTCGGCAGGCGCAATTCCTGCAAACCAGCCGTGTGAATGGCTGGAAGCGAGGCCTTCGGCGGTGCCTGTCTTGCCGGCTACCGGCACACCCCCCAAATCCGCCGGCTTCGCCATGCCGAAGCTGGCGGAGTCTTCAATGCCGGCGCGAACCACTTGAGCCGCTTGGGAATCAGCATGCGCGGCCAGTTGCAATGCCAGCCAGCGATAGGCTTCGGCCAACTCCAGCGGCGTTACCCGGATGCCTTCAACGCCAAGGAGAGCCAGCTCGGTTGCGCCGGTACCTGTTGGCTGGCTGAATTCGGCCGACGCTTCGGTTGATTCCGATTTTCCGGCCAATCCTGTGATGCCCAGCAGGCCGGTGGGGCGGAGGAGTCGGCCGAGATCTCCAGGCTCGAGTGTGCGCGCCACCTGGGCAAAGTAACTATTGCAGGACCACGCCAGCGCCTCGCGAGCGTCGAATGGCGGGGAGGAGGGGTGGGTGCAGGCGAGGCTGTGACCGGCGAGCACGAGTCTGCGATCGCAGGTTACCCGGCGGCCGGGGTCCCAGCGTCCGACGGCGACGAGCGAGTACAAGACCAGGGGCTTAAGCGTGGAGCCGGGCGCGGCAAGCGTGCGCGCGGCTTCAGTGAGATGGTGCGATGCGAGCAGGCGGCCAGTGTCCAGATCCAGAACCAGAATCCGTGCATCGGGTGCTGAACGAGTGGCTTGTTCCACTGAGAATTGCCAGGTTTGTGCCGGACCCGGACTGGATGCGACGCTTAATGCGCCGGTTGCGACTGCGATGGCGATGGAACGAACAATTACGTGCACAGGGAAAGTATGAGGCATGCGGTTGCATGCGAGAGTTCTCAGCTTGAGAAGCCGCTCGTTTTCCCGTTTGAAATTCGCATTTTCCATGACTGAGACCGGAGTTGATTTGGTCAAAAAGTGGCTAGAATCGGGGTTCTGTGTTTACCGATCAGTAATCAGGTCTGGCTTACTTTCCGTTGATTTTATTGACGTTTCATGGAAAACCGTTACTTTCTAGTACTCCCTGGAAGAGGGGGGGTACCCCCCCACCCATTTGGGGCTTGAAAACAGGCATTTCGGGTCGGAGATTCGCATGGGTTTGCTGCGCAAGGCTGGAGGAGGCTCATACTCCCATTGTGCGCCAGCCTCCAATAATCTTCTGCAATCACGAGGGCTTTGTGAATCGGCGCAAGCCGGGAGCTTGGGGCGTATCGACATAAAGGGCCAACGGACGGGACAATGGTGCGGCCCAAAACCGATTGGCTATAGCCGACGTCGCAAAGCAACCGCAGATCCTTTGACGTCGCATTCCGCGATGAAATCGCGAGATGCTTCGCTCCCGATGAACGGGCGAGATGGGCTTTGTCGTATCCCACCCATGCGACCGGAAAACGTTGCATGGATGGGGCACCCGGCAACAATTCCGAGAGGGGTTTGAATAAACTCTCTCTTCAGACTGCGAGCAGCGCGATGACGGCTACGGCGGCGCCGATGAGGAGGCTCATGCGGTCGGTGAGTGCGAAGACGACCGGATCTTCATGGAGTTCCCCGCGCGAGGCGAGGAGCCACACACGGCAGAGCCAGAGAATCATGAGAGGCACGATGAGCCAGAGCAGGGTCGGGTTGCGGTAGAGCTTGATTACGTCGAGGCCGCTGATATAGATGGCGAAGATGACAACCGCCGCAAAGGCACTGGAGGTGCCGAAGCTGCGCAACTGATCGATATCCGTCAACAGGTAACCGCGCCCGTTTCTGGGCACGGCACCGCTGGTGTTGAGATTCTCGAGCTCGGCAAATCGCTTGGCGATGGCGAGAGAAAAGAAAAGAAATACAGAAAAGCCGGCCAGCCAATGGGAGATGTGGGTCGCAGTGGCGGCGCTACCCGCCAGAAGCCGCAGCGTATAGAGGCCGGAGAGGATTAGAACATCCGCGAGGGGAATCCGCTTGAGATAGGCGGAGTAGGCAAGAGTGGCGCCGAGGTATAGGAGCAGCCAGCCGAAGAAGCCGACGGGAAGGTAGCGTGCGCCAAAGAGCGCCAGAAGCAAGAGAGCCGCAGCCAGGCAGGCACCTGCGACAGGCGAGAGATTTCCCGACGCAAATGGCCGGTGCCGCTTTTGTGGATGACAGCGGTCGGACTCAATGTCAAGGAGGTCGTTGACGATGTAGGTGGCGGAAGCGGTGAGCGAGAAGCAGCAGAAGGCGAGAAGCGCGACGAGGAACAGGCTGATGTTCTTCGAGTGGGATAGAAGCAAGGGCAGGAAGATGAGCAGATTTTTTGCCCATTGATGAGGGCGCAAGGCCTGAAGCACGGACGTGAGGGAATTGGCGCGCTCGTGAAATTCACGCGAAGGGCGAATGCCGCGAGCGCGAAGCCTGAAGCGCAACAGCAGGCTGGGATTGGCCACCATGGGTTCCCTGGAATCGATGAGCAGAGGCAGATCGGGCGTGGCGTTGCCGATGTAATCGAATTCGCGCGGGCCAAAGCGGTTGCGCAGGCTAGCGAGCTTGGTTTCTCCGATGAGGTTGGTGGCGGTATCTGAGCCAATCACGGCGCTGAAGATGCCAAGGTGACCGGCAACGCGCTGGGCAAGTGCGACGTTGGCACCGGTGGCGAGGTATAGGTCGCGACCCTGGCCGTGTTGCTGCCGCAGGAATTCGACGAGCTTGTGATTATAAGGGAGGTGCGCCACGTTGAGCGAGATGGATTCGGTTACGAATGCTTTGAATGCCGCTTTGCCACGGAGCAGGTTGCCGGGCAGATTGAGCGCGAGAGCAGGATGGGTTCGAAGGAGGGCAAGCAGGGAGTCGACGAGCGTATCGGACTTGACGAGGGTTCCGTCGAGATCGACGCAGAGCGGCCGCAGCGTTGCATTGATCGACTCCGGCACCGCGACTATTCCAAAGTTGGACATTGATTCGTCTACACTGGCGTAGACAAAAAGAAGATGTTTGGTGGAGCTGAGCGGGATCGAACCGCTGGCCTCCTCGTTGCGAACGAGGCGCTCTCCCAGCTGAGCTACAGCCCCACGACTCTTCTATCTTACCAGCGGACTGGGATTCGCGGAAGGGCGGCGCTCCGCGCGGCCTTCCTTTGGAGGAGTAAGGCGGCAGAGCGGGGAGGATGCAGCCGGGAACTCCGTTACATCTGATTCATGGTTTGCAGGAACTCGTCGTTGTTGCGGACTTTTTCGAGGCGGGTGATGAGAAGCTCCATGGCTTCGACGGGCGACAGCGGGTTGAGGACGCGGCGGAGAACAAAGATGCGCTGCAAATCTTCTTTGGGGATGAGCAGTTCTTCCTTGCGGGTTCCGGAGCGCTGGATGTCGATGGCCGGGAAGACGCGCTTGTCGACGAGCTTGCGGTCGAGAATGATTTCCATGTTGCCGGTGCCCTTGAACTCTTCGAAGATGACTTCGTCCATGCGGGAGCCGGTGTCGACGAGGGCGGTGGAGATGATGGTGAGCGATCCGCCTTCTTCAATGTTGCGGGCGGCGCCGAAGAAGCGCTTGGGGCGCTGGAGGGCGTTCGAGTCTACGCCGCCGGAGAGGACTTTTCCGGATGGGGGCACGATGGTGTTGTAGGCGCGGGCGAGACGGGTGATGGAGTCGAGCAGAATGACGACGTCGCGCTTGTGCTCGACGAGGCGCTTGGCCTTCTCGATGACCATTTCGGCGACCTGCACGTGGCGGGCGGCGGGCTCGTCGAAGGTGGAGCTGATGACTTCGCCCTTGACGGAGCGCTGCATGTCGGTGACTTCCTCGGGGCGCTCGTCGATGAGAAGCACGATGAGGACGACTTCAGGGTGGTTGGTGGAGACGGAGTTGGCGATGGACTGGAGGAGCATGGTTTTGCCGGTGCGGGGCGGGGCGACGATCAGGCCGCGCTGGCCTTTGCCGACGGGAGTGAGCAGGTCCATCACTCGTCCGCTGATGCCTTCGCGCACGGTTTCCATCTTGATGCGCTCCTGGGGATAGAGCGGGGTCAGGTTGTCGAAGAGGATTTTGTTGCGGGTTTCCTCGGGCGACTCGAAGTTGATGGCCTCAATCTTGACGAGCGCGAAGTATTTTTCGCCTTCGTGGGGCGGGCGGACGTTGCCGCTGATGGAATCGCCGGTTTTGAGATCGAATTTGCGAATCTGCGACGGCGAGACGTAGATGTCGTCGGGACCGGGAAGATAGTTGTAGTCGGGCGAACGCAGAAAGCCGTAGCCGTCGGGGAGGATCTCCAGGACGCCTTCGGCGAAGATGTGGCCTTCTTTTTCGCTTTGTGCCTGGAGGATCTTGAAGATGAGATCCTGTTTGCGCAGTCCGCTGGTCCCTGGGATTTCCAGGGTGCGCGCGATGCGGCTCAGTTCGGTGATGTTTTTTTCTTTCAGTTCAGCGATGGTCATGTTCACCTGCGAGGCGGGATGTTTGTGAAGGGATTCGGGAGGGGGAAGTGCTCCGGAGAGAAACCTGGCGGAGATACGAGAATACTGCCGGCGCACGCCGGACTCGAAGCATCATGCTTACTCATGCGGAGTATCGAAACGCGGGGGAAGCACAGCCGTTCAAATTGGAACGCTGCCTTTAATCCGTCTTCCTAACTCAATTCCGTGGATTGATCGGCGCCGTCAGGCGGCACGACGCCGTTCAACAGGCTGGGCAGCGGGGGCCACAACAGGCACCGCAGTACCAGGGTTGGCGGTCTGAAAGCGGCACAGCACTTCATTGGTGGTATCTTGCAGCCTTGTATTCGGCTTGTGCAGCTTCCTTGTTGCCTTGCTAGCCAGTTGACAGAGCTGGTAGCGATTGGACACGTGAGAGAGTGCCCCAAAAACCAAATCAGAACGCATTGCAATTATCTCCTTCTTCAGTAGTCTGTCCGGCTGGTGAGCCTTGCTTCCGCCGGTGCAGCACGGGGAGCCAATTCAGTCGAGGGCTACCCCAAGTTCCAACTTTCAACAGTTAGACGCACAAGTTCCGCGTCCAGTTCAAAAATCTTGACTCACTATCGCGCGTAGTGAAACAGGGCTTAATCCATGAGAGTGATTCAGATTGCAATCCTGGGAATTCACGAGCTCGTCGTTTCCATTTCCGGGGAATTTCAAAACGCACCGGGGCATCAGTGAAGGGTCTTAGCTCAGAACAACAGCGAACCTCGACTCATTAGTATGATGCTGGAAATGGCTTGCGGGCGCACCAAATCTCAATAAGCAATCTGCCCTATATGGATGGCTCTTTAGAATGTATACCGGGGTCAGGCTCAGGTCAACTGTTTTTTCAGAGGTTTTTGAGCCGAGTGGCGGATCTTGACGATCGCACGGGCGCTCTTATGTAAATGTCTTATTATCAATACGATGCACCCATAGTTTTTGCGCGATTCAGGCCGGATTTCAGGGGCGGGAATGCGGCTCAGATTGATTAAAGACAAAGTTATCGTTAAATCGGTCCGGTTTTGCTACTCGCGGCTCGTTGAGGAGAATGACGGCCGCCCATCGGGATCACAAGAGCATTGGCTGGCCGTCTGCGCCGAATCCGGATGCCGGCCGTTGCCTTTCGGCGACCTGCTTTTGACTTACGAACAGTTCGTCGAGGCGGAAGGCTGCGGCCAGCAAAAGCAAGAGTGACGGAACCACTGCCAAAGTTGTTTGGCAACCAGGATTCAGAATGGACTCGTGCACTTGCCTCCGTGACTCACAGGAAAATGATGGTGGTGTTTCTTGTGCAGTGAGGGAGTTCGTCGGCTCGGAATCAGAGGTTGCTTAGGAACCAAGGTAATCAAGTTTTGAGCAGGAGAGGGAGTAGCGTGTTTCGATTCAGTTTTGAGGAATCCCAGGTCTCGAACGCGAGACCTGGGGCACCCGAGGGCCTGTTGGCGGTTGTTCATTTCTGAGGCTCGTTCATTGCACGGCGACGGAGGACAAGGATACTGGTCCTAACAATCCGGAAGGCAGCAGGGGAGAGTTTGCCTCGTATGGCTTTTCGTCGGCGAAGGTGATTTTGACTGCGTCCGGTTGTTCGTCTCCGATGAGGCGGTTGACCCAGGCATTCGTTACTTTGATTGTGAGTTCGTTTGGGCCGGGCTTAAGGGCTGAGGTTGCATCCACGCGCCAGGGAGCGTGCCAGACAATGCCAAGTGGCTTGCCGTTGACCGCGACCTCAGCAAGGTTTTTCACATCGCCCAGGTCGATCCAGAGATGCGCGCGGTTCTTGAGCCAACTTGCCGGAACATCGATGGTCTTTGTGTAGGTTCCGGTTCCGGAGAAGTACTTCACTCCGGGATCGGGGTTATCGCTCCAGGACGACAACTTGTCGAGCGAGATCGACGGAGGCGCTCCGCGATGGGGCTGGAAGGTTATCTTCCATGGTCCATCAAGGGTTGTGAGCGGGAAATCTATGGTTGCGGGCAGTGAGCGGGAGGTTACGCTTGTTGGCTTGCGAAAGACAACGAACACGCTTCCCCAAGGCTCGAGCTTGAGCGGCACGGTTGTGCTTCCATCCGCGATCTTGAAAGAAGCAGGCTCAACTTTGCCGGTGTCGGCGTGCCACAGTTCGGGCGCCTTGCCCGAGACGCGGAAGATGGCGTCGAGCTTTTCAGGGTGGTCGTTGCGGTTGTCTACGAAATATAGATCGCCGTCGACGAGCTTGCGATGGGCAAACAAAAGGTGGGTGTCGGGCTCGGGCTTGGTGTAATCGAAGTCGGGCGCAACGCGAAGGGCGGTGAAGACATCGCCGAGATCCTGGCCTGCGTAAACGGCTCCCTTGCCGACCTGATGCACACCGGTGCCATCGCCAAAGAGTTCGTCATTCAACTTTTTGAATTCGGTCTGATCGTCGGCGAGGCTGGGATCGTCCATCGGCTTTGGGCCGGCAACGGTGGCTCCATCGACGACGAGCTTGTGAATGGCCTGGAGGACGGGCAGGGACATGTGGCGGCTGTACGGATCGAGTCCAAGAAGTCGATAGGACGTGCCACCGGGAGTTGTGATGCGGCCGTTGGCTACGCTGAGCCTCGTGGATGAGAGCGTCAGCATTCACGTAGTCGAAGCCATAGCCCGCGGGTACATCGGGCGATTTGTTCACGAAAATTGCAGTGAGGTTGGAGTCTTCGCCGTAGAAGTAGATGAGGTCCGCGCCGAAGTGTCCTTGTTGCAGAAGAAAGCTGGTGCGGGAAAGGTAGTCGATCCACGGGCCGGCCTGTTCGGCCCAAGTCTCGTTGCGATTGAACCACTGCCCGCACGGCCCGAGGGTCATTCCGGGAGCCTTGTCGATGAGCGGCTGGTGAGCCGACTCGTGAATGACGATGCGATTGATGCCGTTAAGGAATTCCATGTCGGCGGTGGGCTTGAGGGTGGCGGGCGACCAGGCCCAGGCCGAGAGAGGATTGCATGAGGTGAGCGACTCCGCCGCGGCGAGGTTCTGCCCGTAGATGTGTGCCACTGACGCCGATTCGCGATCGTCGGCGTTGTAGCGGTACATCACTTCATTGACTCCAAGCGACTGGACCCACATTGCGCTCATGGGGATCTCGTTGAACTTCTTTACCTCCATGCCATCAGCAACGAAGGCGCGGCCCTCCTCGTGCGATTCGCCGTAGTGGCCCATGTTCCACTCGTGCAGCGTGGCTTCCAACTGGCCGTAATGCTCATTGGCGATGAGGTCGGCGATGGTCTTGCGGAAGTCCCAGAGAAACTTGTCGCTGGCTTCGGAACTCTCTACAATGCGACCGGCGAGAACCGGCATCCAAGGAGCGGGATCGTAGCCGCGCAATTTTTTGAACTGGACGATCATGTTGTCGGTCCAATTTTGCGAGCCGGCCTCCCAGCTGTCGTTGACGACATATTGAAGCCCACGCTTGCCGATGAGGCCGGGGCCTACCGTCTCCTTGTAGCTGTCGAGGTAGGTGTTCATGTACTTTTTGACATACCGGCGGTCAAGCTTGTCGACTTCGAGGCCGGTGGCCTCGGCGGTTGCGGGGTGGTTGGTGATTCCCAACAGTGAGTATCCAAAGCGAAGAACGACCCAGTTGCCGGGCGGCGGCGTCCAGTCGAGCGTTCCATCGGGATGCATCTTCGCGGTAAGGTCGATTACGTCTGACTTTGCAATCGCGCTTGCGGGAGGAACGGCGGGAGTGGCATAGCCATAGAGATCCGGCTCGGGAACGAAGGCGGCCTTCTCTTCAAAACGATTAACGCGCGCTCCGGGGTGAAGAACCAGCTCGGCGATTTCATAGTTGATGAGTGGCGGACCGTATTTTGCCGGATCGGCACCGGCGATGGCCGCAGGGATCGGGGGAGGCGGAGTTTGTTTGAAGGTGACGCGGAAGAATTTCGCAGTGACTGCCGGGAAAGCAATGGTGTGTTCGGGAGCTCTGCCGCCGGTGAGATTGGTAACCAGATTGAAGCTTTGTCCGTCATCGCTTGACTCGAGGGAGATTTCCGGCGCGCCCACGCGATACATGATTGCCCGGAGCCGGCCGGGATCTTTAATGAGATATGAGATAGCGTGAATTGTCTGCGGCGCAGGAAATTCGTATTCGATCCAGGAAGTGCTGCCGAGCGGCGCGATGGGGAGTTGTGTGGATTTTTCGAGGTCGGCGCCTTCGAGGACGGAGACATCCAGTGTGCCTCCGCTTGAGCCGATCGCCGGATGCAAAGATTCGGAGGGCACGTCGTCTGCCGGTCTGCGATAGGCAATGACCGCCGCATCGGCATAAAAATTTTGCGCGGCCCCTGCAATCCCCGGACCCGGCGGCCGGCTGGGACGGCTCATGGTCTGAAACGCGCCGGTGCTGGTTGGCGGATGAACGAGCGTTCCGAAAAATGGTCTGCCTCCTGCGACGGAGGTTTCGCTCCAGACATATTTTTTCATGCCTTCGGCCGGCGGCACCCATGGGCCGCCCGATTCGCTCCAGCCGGGCGAGCCGGCGATTGCTTCTTCGAGGCCCAACTGATCGGCCAGGGTTGTAGCGTACTTGAAAGCGTCTTTCCACTCCGGGGTCATGTAGGCGAGGCGGTGATCGACGACCTGCGGTGTGGACAACGCTGCGTCGAAGTTCTGAAAGCCCGCCACACCAACCCTGTGCATCCACTCGAGGTCGAGCTTGATACCTTCCTTGGAAATGTTGCCGTTCATCCAGTGCCACCAAACGCGCGGGTGAGCGCTTGCCGGGGGATTCTCGAAGCCGTTCTTGAGGGGATCGGGCTTGGTCTGCGCTTCGATGGCGGCCAGGGCGAAGGCAATTGCAAAGAGTCCGGTGGCGAGTTTAATTGCGGGGAGCTTCATTGTTTCTCCTTTTTTGAGCGCCTTCTATAAAGATGGGCACGGCCTGAGAATGAAGTGTTCATGCGCTGCGGGCAAGTTGCCAAGGCGCTCTCTGAGAGCACCATGCGTGTTTAAGATTTGGTGCAGCGCGGAATTCGGAGCGCAAAATTCCCGATGAGCACCGACGGCTGCTTATTTTACGCCCAGTAGCTGCGGTCGAGGGTGCGGTATTGAATGGCTTCCGCAAGGTGGGAGACGGCAAGGTGTTCGGCGGCTTCGAGATCGGCAATGGTGCGGGCTACTTTGAGGATGCGGTCGTGAGCGCGCGCGGTGAGGCCCTGCTGCTGCATGGCACGCTCGAGAAGCCGTTCGGAGTCGGCGCCGAGTTCGCAGTGAGTACGGATTTGGCGCGTGGTCATTTGCGCGTTGGCGTAGATTTTTTCGCCAGCTTTTTTGAAGCGCTGCCGCTGGCGCTCACGCGCGGCCATTACGCGGTCGCGAATGTGCGGCAGAGCCCTCGGCCGCGGCGCCGCCGCGCAGTTCCTTGTATTGCACCGCGGGGACTTCGATATGAATATCGATACGGTCGAGGAGCGGGCCGGAGATCTTGGCGACGTAGCGCTGGATCATGGGCGGGGTACACATGCACTCGCGGGACTTGTCGTTGAAGTATCCGCAGGGGCAGGGGTTCATGGCGGCGGCCAACATGAATCGTGCCGGGAAACTGAGCGACATGGAGGCGCGGGCGATGGTGACGGTATGATCTTCGAGCGGCTGGCGCATGACTTCGAGCACGTTGCGGGGAAACTCCGGAAGCTCATCGAGGAAGAGCAGGCCGTTGTGGGCGAGCGAAACTTCGCCGGGACGAGGGACGACACCTCCGCCGATGAGGCCGGCGTCGGAGATGGTGTGGTGCGGTGAACGGAACGGGCGCTGCGTGACGAGGCCGGCTGCGGCGTCCAGCACGCCGGCCACGGAGTGAATCTTGGTTGTCTCAAGAGCTTCTTCAAAGGTGAGCGGCGCCAGGATGGAGGGCAGGCGCTTGGCGAGCATGGTTTTGCCCGAGCCCGGCGGGCCGATCATGAGAATGTTGTGGCTGCCCGCGGCGGCGACTTCGAGCGCGCGCTTGGCCGTTTGCTGCCCGCGCACATCGCAAAAGTCTACGGTGAAGTGCTGCAGCTCGCCGAGTAGTTCTTGCGTGTTGACGCGGAAGGGTTCGCGCTGGATGACGCCTACGACCGAGCTGTTCAGCAATTCCAGAACATCGAGCAGCGAAGAAACAGGATACACATTGACGCCTTCGACGACCGCTGCTTCAGCGGCGTTCGCGGCGGGCAGAATCAGGTTTGGGATGTTTTTTTCACGGGCGAGAATCGCGACGGGCAACATGCCGGGGATAGGGCGCAGGCTTCCGTCGAGCCCCAACTCGCCAACGAGGAGAAACTGGCTCAGGTCACTTACGCGAAGCGCGCCGTACGCACCAAGGATGCCGACTGCGATGGGGAGGTCGAAGCCGGAGCCTTCTTTCTTGATGTCCGCGGGGGCGAGGTTGATGGTGATGAAGGTGGGCGGGATGGTGTAGCCGGAGTTCTTGATTGCGGCGCGGACGCGGTCGCGGCTTTCGCGGACAGCGGCGTCTGGCAGGCCGACGGTATGGAAGACATCCTTCTCGGCTACGACGCCGCTGTAGTCCACCTCGACGTCAATGAGGTTGGCGTCGATACCGTAGACTGCGGCGCTGAGAACTTTAAAAAGCATGGCCCGAAGTTGAAGCGAGTTTAACAGAAGTGGGGGGCAAGGATCAGCCAGCCTGCGGCAAATCCCGGCGGGGTGCGGGCGGAGATGCCGAGAAGTTGGCGGCAAGGATAGAATCGGATTCGTGACTACGAGTCTTTTCGATCTGTACAAAATCGGAGTTGGGCCTTCAAGTTCGCATACGATGGGGCCGATGCGTGCGGCATGCCGGTTTGCGCGTGATCTCGCGCCGCGCGGCATACTCGATCGCGTTGCGCGGGTGCGGGTGGAACTTTACGGCTCACTGGCGCTGACCGGACTGGGCCACGCGACCGACCGAGCGGTGCTGCTGGGTCTGGCGGGGAATGAGCCGGCGACGATCGATCCCGCGTCGATCGATTTAACGGTTAAGGCAATTCGCTCCGCGCTGCAAATTGATCTGGCGGGCTCGCGCTCCATACCTTTCAATGAAAAAAGCGACCTGCTGCTGCACCGCGACATAATGTTCCCGCCGGGAGCCGAGACCCAGCATCCCAACGGGCTAAGACTCACCGCGTTTGACGCGGTGGGCACAGTCATTGAGCAGCGCACATTTTTTTCGATTGGCGGGGGGTTCATTACTGAAGACGCCGCGGCGGGAGCGTTTGGGACGCGAACCTCTCCAGATGAGCGCCTGGCGGCCGTTCCGTTTCCTTTTCACAGCGCCGCGGAGTTGTTGGCGACGGCCGAATCGAACGAACTCTCGATCAGCCAACTCATGCTTGAGAACGAGTGCGCACTGGCGGCGCGGGGCGGGGATCAATCTCCGGTCGACCAGGTGCGGCAGGGCATCGACCGCATCTGGCTTGCCATGCGGGATTGCGTTGCACGCGGCATCGCGGCCGAGGGAATTTTGCCGGGAGGGCTGAACGTTCGCCGGCGGGCGCACCAATTGGCCGCGCGACTCGCGGAGAAAGAGGCAACGGGGCTTCGCGGCGATCCGCTGGCGCCGCTTGATTGGGTTACGGTCTACGCGATGGCAGTGAACGAAGAGAACGCTGCCGGAGGCCGAGTGGTGACCGCGCCGACCAATGGAGCGGCGGGCGTAGTGCCGGCCGTGGCTCACTATTACGACTGCTTCATTCCCGAATCGGATCACGAAGGCATCGTTCGTTTCTTTCTTACGTCGGCCGCAATAGGCATCCTTTACAAGGAAAATGCATCGATCAGCGGAGCCGAGGTGGGATGCCAGGGCGAAGTGGGCGTGGCATGCTCGATGGCCGCAGCCGGGCTGACGGCGGCTCTCGGAGGCAGCAACGGACAAGTGGAGCACGCGGCTGAAATTGCAATGGAGCACAATCTCGGCATGACCTGCGATCCCATCGGCGGACTGGTGCAGATACCCTGCATCGAGCGGAATGCGATGGGCGCGGCTAAAGCCGTGCAGGCCTCGCGCATTGCTCTGAATGAGGCCGGAGATCATAAAGTTTCACTCGACCAGGTGATCCGCACCATGTATCTAACGGGTCTCGACATGCAGTCGCGCTACAAGGAAACGAGCCTCGCAGGGCTTGCGTTGAACAGAATCGAGTGCTGAGACGAACAAGGCGGAATGCGTGCGCAGACAGCATTCGCGCATGCAATTTCACTTCCGCGACGATCGAAGAAACGCGATTCGCAATCGAAGATCGCGAAATTTTCAAAGTGGTCCATGACGAGGCGCAAAAAATTGTTGACGATTTTTCCACCTCTCATGCGTTTTTTTCTTGACACTGATGCAACATAAATCTATACATTCATCAACTGCAATTTAATATTGCAGAATCGATGCAACCCATCGAAAAGGGAGAATAGGCAAATGGCAACTAAGAAAGCAGCCAAGAAGGCACCCGCGAAGAAGGCAGCTAAGAAGGCCGTAAAGAAGGCCGCCAAGAAGAAGTAGTAGCGGTACGACCAACCAAAAAGGCAACACTCAAGGGGGGCGCTTCAAGCGTCCCCCTTGGTGTTTTTGGGGAAGGAATAGACTTGCGAGAAAGGGATCAGGGGTGAAACGATGACGCGCCGCAGATGGATTGCCGAACATTGGGACGAGGCAACGGCCTCGATCACAGGTGCGCAGGCCGCGCACTTGGCGCGTGTTCTGCGCGCGCAACCGGGGATGGAGGCGGATGTGGTTGCGGGCGGCCACGTGTTTCATGCGGAGGTCGCGGCGGTTTCGGCGGATGAGGTTCGATTCAACCTGGTTGCGGAGGTCGAGGCCGATCCAGCGCTGCCGGTGACGCTCGTTATGGCGGTCTACAAATTCGATCGCATGGAGTGGGCCATCGAGAAAGCGACCGAACTCGGGGTTGCCGCGCTGGCTCCGGTGATTGCGCGAGCGGACGGAGAAGCACCTTGCCCAGGCGGCGGAGAAGCGCGCCGAGCGATGGCGGCGGATTGCGCACGAGGCGGCTCAGCAGTCGCGGCGGTCGGATGTGCCGGTGGTTGACGCAGCCGACTTTGCTGGCCGAACGCGTGCGGGCGTGCTTCGAAGCGCGTTCGCATTGTTCTCGCCGAACAGGAGCGCACGACGACACTGCGCCGGATGATCGAGGAGGCCGTTGAGGGAGCAGGAGACGAGATGCCTTCGCTGGAGATTGCGATTGGGCCTGAGGGCGGGTGGGCTCCGGCGGAAGAAGCGCTCTTCGATGCGAATGGCTGGCGCGCGGCTACGCTGGGTTCGCGCATACTGCGCGCAGAGACGGCGGCGATTGCGGCACTGGCGGTTGTTGCTTCCTGCTTGGAATAGTCAATGAGCGGAATCCCAGGTCACAAAGGCGAGACCTGGGGCACCCGGGGCACCCGCTTTTCAAGTTCAGAATCTAATTTTCTAGCGCCGGCTGTATAAGTCCGATCGCAGCGAAAAGAACATTCCCTCAGGGGCTAAAGCCCGCGCTGAATTGGTTGCGATTGTGGCACGACTGAAGTCGTGCCCTGACACTTTTCCCGACCCACCAGAGTTTTTCCGCAGTCTGTGAAGCGGCGCCCTAGGAAGAAACAAGAATGCACGTTCGACAAAACAAGGCGTTGTGGTGGAGTTCTACGGGCTCCCACTCATCGAGCAAAAGACGCTCGATGGATGGGGCACCCGAAGTTTCATCCCCTCGTGGGTCGGCAACGACGGTGGATGACTGACGCTTTTCCGACGCACAAGAGTTTTTCCGCAGGCTGTGAAGCGGTGCCCTTTCGAATCACCAATTGTGCAACCTGCTCTACAACGAAACGCCGCGCTTCCAGGGGATGAAATCGCTCTGGCAGTTGAGTTCGGACTTGGTGAGGCGTTCGCCGCCGGCTACGGCGATGGAAAGCTCGAGGAGCTTTTCCGCTGAGTCTTTGATGGTGGATTCGCATCTGACGATGGGTCCGGCATCGAAGTCGATGATGTCGCTCATGCGTTCTGCCATTGGCGTGTTCGTTGAGATTTTGACGACGGGTGCGATGGGGTTGCCTGTCGGGGTACCGAGGCCGGTGGTGAAAAGGACAATGTTCGATCCGGCACCGACCTGAGCCGTTACGCTTTCCACATCGTTGCCGGGCGTGCACTGAAGATTGAATCCCCGCGCAGAGACGTACTCGGGAAAGTCCAACACACCGCTGACGGGCGACTCGCCTCCCTTGCGCGCCGCTCCGGCGGATTTGATGGCATCGGTGATGAGGCCGTCGCGGATGTTTCCGGGCGAGGGGTTGAAAGCGAAGTCCGAATTTACAGCGCGGGCGCTGGCCGCATAGGCCTGCATGAGACCGGAGAAACGCTGGGCCAATTCATCGGTGGTGCAACGATTGATGAGTTCCTGTTCGACGCCATGCAACTCTGGAAACTCCGAAAGCATCGTCGTGCCGCCCGCGCCTACGACAAGGTCGGAGACGTAGCCGACGGTTGGGTTGGCCGAGATGCCGCTGAAGCCATCGGAGCCTCCGCATTGCAGAGCCACGGTCAATGCGGAGAGAGGCGCTGGGGCGCGCTGGGCGCGATTGGCCTCAGCGAGTGCAGCGAAGGTCTTGTCAAGCGCCTGCTCCATGAGCGCGGATTCCTGGCCCGCGCTTTGTTGATCGACGATGAGGACGGGCTTGGTGAGTTGCGGGTCGCGGGCGCGCAGTTCTTCCATAAGGATGCCGGCTTGCGCGTGCTGGCAGCCGAGGCTCAGCACGGTTGCACCGGCGACATTGGGGTGATGAATGTATCCGGCGAGGAGGCCGCAGAGCGCCTGCGAATCCTGACGCGTGCCGCCGCAGCCACCCTGATGAGGAAGGAATCGGATGCCGTCGAGATTGGGGAATACTCGTTCCCGTTTTGCGTCGGCTGCGATTTCCGCTTCCATGTGACCGTTGCCCTGACGGTGAATGAGTTCGCGCACGTGCCGGCGATACTTGCTTTTGGCTCTGCCGTAGCCGAGTTCTTCTTCAAGGGCATCTCTCATCTGCTCGATATTTCGGTTTTCGCAGAAGACAAGGGGAAGGACGATCCAATAATTGCGGGTGCCGACCTGGCCATCGGCGCGGTGATAGCCCATGAAGGTGCGGCTCAACCAGGGAGTCGGATCGGGCAGCGGGTGAGCTGACGGGTGGCGTGCGGCGGTGTAGTCGGCAGCGCGGTGGCGAATGTTGCGCGTGGTCAGCAGGCCTCCGCGGGGGATTGCTTCGACGACTTCGCCGACGACCATGCCGTACATGTAGACGATGTCGCCAGGCTTGAGATTGGCGAGCGCCATTTTGTGCTTGGCGGGAATGGTCTCCGTGACCATGCACGAGATTTGAGACGTAGCTGGCCCAATCATGACCTGCGCGCCGAGGTCGAGCGTGGTGAGCGCAACGAGAACGTTATCGCGCGGGTCGAGTTGCAGAACAGTTTCCAGCATGATGGCTCATTTCCGATTCTGCGGGGAAGGCTGCAGTCAACAGAAAGGATACAACCCGGGCGTGAAGTCCGAACAGGGGAGCGCGAAGTTCTGACCGAAGCGTTATAGGCGTGCGTAGTGCAGCAGCAGGCCAGCGAGCGCGCCTCCTGCGAGATCGCCCACAATGGGAACCCAGGCGTACCGCCAGTTGGATGCACCCTTGCCGGGAATGGGCAGGAGCGCATGAATGAGGCGTGGGCCCAGATCGCGCGCCGGATTGATGGCGTAGCCGGTGGTTCCACCGAGCGAGAGGCCAATGCCCCACACCAGGCTGCCGACTAGCCACGGTCCCAGACCGGCGGCGGGCCCGGTCATGGAGACTCCGTGAGAAAAGATTGCGCCGGCTACGACTACAAGGACAGCAGTGCCGAGAGCTTCGCTAAGAACGTTGGCGAGGGGGCTATCGACCGCGGCGTTGGTGCAGAAGATGCCGAGCTTGGCCGCGGGGTCGGGTGTGAGCTTCCAGTGGGGGCTGTAGTGCAGGGTCATCAGCGTGGCGCCGCACATTGCGCCGAGAAGTTGCGCCGACCAATAGTAAAGCACCTGCGAATAGTTACCGCTAGTAACCGCTGCGGCCAATGTAATTGCGGGATTGAGATGTGCGCCGGGGCTGCCGAAGGCCTGGGCTACGAGAACTCCGCAGAGCACGCCGAGCGCCCAGCCGGTGGTAACGGCCAACCAGCCAGCACCGGCGCCATAGGATTTGCGGAGCGTTACGCCGGCACAAACGCCGGTGCCAAAGAGCACCAGGACCATGGTGCCCATAAACTCGCCTAACCAAACAGAGTGCATTTTGTCTTCCTTCAAGTGCGGTATGAGCGCCGGGATGGATGCGCGGCCCAGTCATTGAATCGTAGCTCAATCAGAACCAGGTTCTTTGCTTGTAATCCAGGTAAGCGTCGCCGAATTTCTCTTGAAGTACGTGCGACTCTTTCCGGCTGCGAACAACCTGCATGGGAATGAGGACTGCGAAGATCAGCAGAAACCAGGGTTTTCCGGCCCAGATGATGACTCCTGCAATCAGCAGGGCGCTAAAGACGTAGACCGGATTGCGGATGCGGGAATAGAGGCCGGTGGTGACCAGCGTGGTGGCCTTGGCCTGCACGCTGAAGGCGCGACCCAATTGAATGCGGGCCAGGACGAGCAGCAGAAAGGATGGCGCGCCAATGGCAACTCCAGCGATGCGCGCCGGCGTCCATGGAAGCTGGATCGCGCGCATGGCAAGCAGAATTCCGGCGACGAGTATGACTGCGAGCGTTGCGATGTTGAGTTTCATGAAAGACCTTTGCTTAGCCCGGAGCGGGCTTTCTGTTCGACGGCTTGCGCCGGGTGGGCGATTTTTTGGCAGCGGCACTGCGCCAACCAAAGATGGATTTGCATGACCCAAGCATTCTGCACCAGCCAACCCATCTCCGCCAACTCCTGCGCGGAGGGCGAACGCTGAAGCGTGCCTTGCCTCACTTTGCTGGGCTGCAACTGCCGGCTACGGTTTGGCCGATTCCGACGGCGCGGCTCCGGGAACTGTTGCCTCGTATTGCGGCCAATGGGTGAGGAGTTCGCTTACAACTACGTGGCCGACTGTGTATGCGGCCTCGAGGGAAGGCAGGTACGCGGCGTATGCGCCGATGCGTTGCCGGGCGAGGCTCTGGGGAGCGGTGATGCCGCGCGGCTGGCGGTCGAAGTTGCTGACCGCCCGCAGCACCAGGACGCGATTGATATCCACACGGGCTGCGCTGGCCAGGAATTCGAGCGACTGCAAGGTTCCCGTGTCTTCCATTGCCGTTGTCGCAAACTCTCCTTTGCCGGCGGTGAAGTAGCGCATCCATTCAGTGGCCCAGGCGTCCATGAACTTGCCATGCCAGTAGGTCGACGAGGAGATTTCGTCACCTACGCCGACAAACGGAGGACGTTGGGACGCGGCCCCGTCGAATGCGCTGCGAATTTCCTTCAAGTGATCGGAGTCGTGAAGCGGTGTGGTGTGCGTCAGGTTGAAAGCCCATTGAGCGAGCGACGGATTCAGCGCATAAACCTGGCCGGGCTGGGGATCGGCGGGCTGCTCGAAGGGTTGTGCTTTGCGCAGCGGCAGATAGCCGGTGGTCCAGTCAGGTGGAATTTCGCGCGCATCGATCTCGTAGGCCAGATCGGCGTCGACGACCCAGCGCGCCCATAGCGCCGATCCGAGTGAGACGCGATCCGGACAGCCGCCGGCGATGCCTGCAACCAGCCAGTAGGCGTGGGTGAAATCGAAGCGCGGGTCGAGGCCGACGGCCATGATTGTCGCCGCTGCGTGGGCTGTTCCCTGGCCGGTGAGAACTGCCATCTCGCCTTGGCCATTCATGCGAACGGCGTGATAGCCGGCGGGCAGAGGATAGACGCGGTCCAGGTGGTCGCGTTCGACCCAGTACTGGAGTTCGCCGGGAGCGTCGCCAGTGTCGGCGCCTTGCTCGAACATGGCCACAACGACCACCTTCACCGGAATGGGGCGCTGGCTCACGGCATGCACGTTGGTGAATGCCGCAGCCAGGAGAAGGGAAGCGAAAACGCGCGCGCGGATCATCATTGTTTGCGATATTAACGGAAGATGGTGAGGAATAGCGGACAGGAATCGGGAAACAAGGGCAGAGCGTTACCATGGATTGGATCGGCGAGGGCACTCGCATGAAGATGACCGGAATGATTTGCAGTTTGCTATTTGGAGCGATCATGGCAACGACACTTGGCGCAGGAGCCGCAGCGCAGCAGCCAACGGCTCGTCACTGGGCTATTGTTCTCCACGGGGGCGCGGGAATTATCGAGCGCGCCAGCATGAATCCGAAGACCGAGGCAGCCTATCGCGCTTCGCTCGAGCAGGCAACACGAGCCGGCGCGCAGGTTCTTGATCGAGGGGGTACGTCGCTTGACGCAGTTGAGGCGGCGATCCGCATTCTCGAAGACGATCCGCTATTCAATGCCGGGCGGGGCGCGGATTTTGCGGCGGACGGCAAGAACGAGTTGGATGCGGCGATCATGGACGGATCGAATATGAAGGCCGGCGCGGTTGGGGATGTGACTCGCACGCGGCATCCCATCAGCCTTGCTCGCGCAGTGATGGAGAAATCGCCGCACGTTTTTCTTGTGGGCCAGGGCGCCGATGAGTTTTCAGTCTATGCGGGCCTCGAACAGGTGGATCCGAGCTACTTTTTTACGGAACGGCGCTGGCAATCGCTGGTGAAGCAGTTGAAGAAGGAAGGGCTGCCGATTCCGCCGCGGCCCGCGGGTGCGCCGCCTCCGCCTGCTGTGCCGGCGGCTGAGATCGAGCCTGCCGATGCGCACAAGTACGGCACGGTGGGTGTGGTTGCACTGGATCGCGCCGGCAACCTGGCGGCGGGGACTTCAACGGGAGGCACGCAGGCGAAGAGATGGGGGCGCGTGGGCGACTCGCCGATTATTGGCGCGGGCACCTACGCATCGAACCAGTCGTGCGCCGTTTCTGCGACGGGCACGGGCGAGTATTTCATCCGGCTTACGGTGGCGCGAACTGTTTGCGCGCTGGTCGAGTACAAGGGGATGAAGTTGCAGGAGGCGGCCGATGAAGTGATTCACAAAGAGCTGACAGGCCTGCATGGCGACGGCGGCGTGATTGCAATTTCGCCGGATGGCGAGATGGCATGGAGCTTCAACACTCCGGGGATGTACCGGGCAAAGCAGGCCGAGGGGGGCAAGCTGGAGATTGGGATTTATAACGACGAGCCGTGAGTTGCTTGTTTCTTGCGTTTGCCGCAAGAACGTGAGACCCAGAGGGTACCCGAAAGGTACCCTGACTGTGGTCACTGCGAAGCTAATCTAGCCCTGCTGTTTTGCGATCGCAGCGGTGGCCAGCGATCCGCCGAGGCCCATCGTCTCAACCGCGGAGGAAGGGACGATGACCATCGAGCCGCGTTCCTTGATGGCTTCATAGAGCATATTCATCGCGCGCAAGTGCAGAGCGACGGGATTCTCGGCATAAGCGGTCGCAGCCTTGACGAAGCTTTCGGAGATCTCGGTTTCCGCCTGACCGAGGATGATGCGGGCCTGGCGTTCACGTTCGGCCTGTGCCTGGCGCGACATGGCGTCTTCAAGAGACTGGGGGATTCTTACGTCGCGGATTTCGACGGATTGAACGGTGATGCCCCAGGGATTTGTCTTCTCGTCGAGGATGCGCTGCAACTCGTGGCCCATGACTTCGCGCTCGGTGATCATCTGCGCGAGTTCGTGGCGGCCGATGGACTCGCGGAGTGCGGTTTGCGCGCTCATATTGATTGCCTCAACGAAGTTTTCGACTTCGAGGATCGACTTCTCGGCGTTCCAGACCATCCAGAACACAATCGCGTCGACGTTGACGGGGACGGTGTCGCGCGTCAAGGTGGATTCCGCGGTGACGCTGTGGACACGAACGCGCTGGTCGATATAGGTGCTGATGGTCTCGAAGACCGGCACGACGTGAAACCAGCCAGGGCCGCGCAGGCCGACGTATTTGCCCAGGCGGAGGAGAGCAACCTTTTCCCACTGCTGAACGACCTTGATTGAGAAAAGGAGGTAGACGCCTATCAGCGTTCCGACAACGATTGGCGCCTGGGAATGGACGATCGTGCTGACAATCGCTCCTGCGCTCAAGAAAATCACAAATGCTGTAACGGCAACTCTGTTCATGGGTGAAACTTCCTTTCTTGTCATTGACCATTACCTCCTTCGGGTCGGCTCTGGAGCCAGGCCGCGTAGTTCATCGATGAGATCTTCCACTGTGAATCCTGCCGCGCCCGCGCGGGAGACGCAGTCGGCAACGATCTGAGCCAATTGCCGCTCGCGTTCCGCGTCTGCCCGCTTGAATTTTTGCGCGCTGATAAAGGTGCCGGTTCCCTGGTGAGTCTCAAGCAGGCCGCCGAGTTCGAGCTCGCGGTAGGCGCGGACCACGGTATTGGGATTTATGGCCAGATCGACGGCGAGCTGGCGAACCGTGGGAAGCTGATCGCCCGATGTCAACTGGCCCGATGCGATTCCACCGCGCACCTGGTCGATGACCTGGCGGTAGACCGGCACTCCGCTATGGAGGTCGAGCTGAAAACGAAAGCGGATGGAAGGAGGCTGCTGGCTCATCGCAGGAACAATGTACTATAAGACTAGTACACTATGTCAAGTAAAAAGTTTTAGAGGCGAAGGCAGGATTTTGTTTTGCGGGAAGATTTTGCGCCGTCCCTACGGGACTGCGGCGTGTTTTGATGCTACCTCCCCAGCACTGAAGTGCTGGGCTAACATGCCCAGCGCCTCCGGCGCGGGAGCAGCCAGGGTGGGCGGATGAGCCTGGGAAGCGGTGCTTCTTCGGGCGCTTCGATTCCTAAGGCCCCCTTTCTTCCTTAAGTCTGCCCGTTCCGCCTGGAATACTTATTTCGATAACTGCCACTTGGTCCGTGTGTAGGCGACTTGGAAGCCCTTGCGTTCGGCGTTACGCTGCGATTCGCTGCCAGGCTATGCGACCATCATGGCCAAGTCGCATTGATGGTCGAAGGCGCAGCGCATGCGTTCCCTCAAGAGAATCGAGAGCTGGGACTCGTAGAACAATCGTCGATCCCACTCATCGCGAAAAGCCGCGATGAATGGGGCACACAGCACCCATCACCCAGGACTCAGCACTCAGGACCCAGCACCTGGCACTGGCCACCTTTACCGGACGATCTCGAACTTCTCCCACACGCAATTGCAAACCGGGCAGCGCTCGTGCTCCTCTTCGGTTTCAGAGGTGTAGCCGCAGACGGGGCAGACGTAGAATTCGCGCGCCGTTCCGATCCAGGAATCGAGCTTGCCGCCCTGGAGCAGCGCTATTGCTTCACCATAGAGGCGGGCGTGGGTCTTCTCGGCCTCGAGTGCGCCGGTAAATGTGCGAACGGCCAATGTGTTGCCGTTTGCCTCCGCCTCCTCAAGAAAGGCCGGATACATGTTGGCGATCTCGTGCTGTTCCCCGCCGAGCGCGGTTTTCAGATTTTCGAGCGTGGAACTCACATCGACGGCATGAATTTGACAGCGGACAGTTCCGCCCAACTGCTTGACGATGCGAGCGTGATTGGCGGCGTGAATCTGTTCTGCGCGCCCCGCGGCGCGGAAAAGGCTGGCTGCGCCGTGGAAGCCGTCCTCGTCCGCCTTGGCGGCAAAGGCAATATATTTTGCAAATGCATTCGACTCGCCCTCAAAGGCGGTCAACAAATTCTGTATAGTGATTTCGTTTTCAGCGGCGATTGCCGGCATTGACTCTTCTCCTGAACTCCGTTGAACAGCCTACGAGCGGCCGGCGGGATACGCTGTGACGGCGGCTACATAACCTGCGGGCCGCATCTGCGGGAGCGAGTACACCGAATCCGCTGGTAGAATGTTGCGCATGGAGACAATTCAATACAACCTGCCCCAAGACCGCATTCCACGTGTTTGGTATAACGTGATTCCCGATCTGCCCAGGCCGATGGCGCCTCCGCTGCACCCCGGCACGCATAAGCCCATCGGGCCAGACGACCTCGCACCGCTTTTTCCGATGAGCCTGATTCTTCAGGAGGTCAGCGGGGAGCGGGAGATCGAGATTCCCGAAGAAGTGCGGCAGATTTATGCGCAGTGGCGGCCTTCGCCGCTTTACCGGGCGCGCCGCCTCGAAAAGGCGCTCGGCACTCCGGCGCACATTTACTACAAGTACGAGGGCACGAGCCCGGCCGGCTCGCACAAGCTGAACACCGCTGTGGCGCAGGCGTACTACAACAAGAAGGAAGGCACCAAACATCTGGCGACGGAGACCGGGGCGGGGCAGTGGGGTTCGGCCCTGGCGATGGCGTGCTCGTTCTTCGGGCTGGACTGCAAGGTCTACATGGTGCGCGTGAGCTACGATCAGAAGCCTTATCGGCGGGCGCTGATGGAGGCATTCGGCGCTTCTGTAACGGCCAGCCCGAGCAACGAGACAGAGTCGGGGCGAGCGATACTGGCAGCGCATCCGAATTCGAACGGCTCGCTTGGGATTGCGATTTCGGAAGCTGTGGAAGTGGCCGCCAAGGACCCCAACACAAAATATGCGCTGGGCAGCGTATTGAATCACGTGCTGCTGCACCAGACGGTGATCGGGCAGGAAGCGATTGAACAGATGGCGCTGGCGGGTGACGATCCGGACGTGATCATCGGCTGCACTGGCGGCGGATCCAATTTTGCGGGGCTGGTGATGCCGTATATCGGCCGCAAACTCAAGGGCAAGAGCAGCGCGCGCGTGGTTGCAGTGGAACCTGCGGCCTGCCCCAGCCTGACCAAGGGGCGGTTCACTTATGACTTTGGAGATACCGGCCATCTGACTCCGTTGGTGAAGATGCATACGCTTGGCAGTACGTTTATCCCGCCGGGGATTCATGCGGGAGGATTGCGGTATCACGGCATGGCGCCGCTGGTTTCGCATGTGTTGGATTTGGGGCTCGCGGATGCGGTGACGGTGCAACAATTGGATGCGTTCGCGGCTGGAATTCAATTTGCGCGCGCCGAGGGGATCGTGCCTGCGCCGGAAGCGAACCACGCGGTTGCCGAAGCGATCAACCAGGCGCTTGAGGCCAAGGCGGAAGGGAAGGCGCGCACGATTCTGTTCAACCTGAGCGGACATGGGCACTTCGACATGCAAAGTTACATTGCTTACCAGGCGGGGCAGTTGGAGAACTACGAATATCCCGCGGAGGAGATTGCGATGGCGCTGGCGGGGCTGCCGGCGTTTGAGTAGGCTGCACGGAATTATTTTCAGGCGGCAAAGCAAGAAGGCCATCCCGCAATGGGATGGCCTCTTTAGTTAGCGTATGAGCAGCGGCAGCAACTGGAGGTTACGGTTGCATGGGGACGCCTTGCGTGCCTGGATTTCGGGCCATTGCTTTTTCCGTGAGCACCTTGTGCGCGGTGTCTTCTAGAGCCTGTGCCTGGGGCAGGTAGGTCACGGCCTTCTGGATCTCCGGATCCCAGTCTGCCAGCGTGCGCAATCCCTGCAACTGGCCGAACGCGATGGTTACGATTTTTTCCTTGATGCGCGTCTTCACCCAATCCGACACGCCGTCCATGTCGGCTTCAGACCACGTAACGCCCTGGCCGGTGAGGAACTTCTTGAACTCGGCGAGTACGGCGTCGTCTACCTGGAAGTTCTTGTCGACGGTGTGAGTGGACACATAGACGGGCGCAAAGTGGAAGAACACATCCTTGTACAGGAGCTCTTCCTGGAAGTGATTGCTTTGCGGAGTATCGATCTTCTCGTCCGGCGTGATGCCGCCGCCGCCATAGACGGTGCGGCCCGAATCGGTGAGCTTGACTTCCTGGTTGGTGGAGTTGGAGGGCAGGGCGCCGGCATGGTTGTAGTAATAGTCGTAGAGCGAAACGCCGGTGTAGTTGCGCTGGATGAGGCGTCCGGAGGGAGTGTAGTAGTGATAGGTGGTAAGCGCGAGGCCGGTGTTCTCACTCAGGTTGTAGACGGTTTGCACCAGGCCTTTGCCAAAGGTGGTCTCTCCGACGATGAGGGCGCGATCGTGGTCCTGCAGGGCTCCGGAGACGATTTCGGCCGCGGAAGCTGTGCCGCGGTTGACCAGCACGACGATGGGAAAGGCCTTGCCGCCGTTGCCGTGGGTGGCGGTGTAGTTTTGATCAGGGTAGGCGCGGCCGCGCTGGGAGACGATGGACTGTCCCTTGGTCAGCAGGTGATCGCACACATCCACGGCCTGGCTCAGGAGCCCGCCGGGGTTGTTGCGCAGGTCGAGCACAAGACCTTTCAGGTCACCGAAGCCGTTGATTGCCTCAGTCATTTCGTCGCCGGTTGTCTCCTGGAACTGGGTGAGATGAATGTAGCCAACGCCAGGACGAATCTCGTATTTCAGGTCCACGGAGGGATGGGGAATCTCATCGCGGACAAGGTCAAAGACCATCGGCGCGGCTTGTCCGGTGCGGACCGTTGTTACCTGCACGTGGGTTCCCTTGGGGCCCTTGAGCGCCTTGGCAACCATGGTCAGAGGACCAGCCGTCAGTAGCTTTGCCATCAACCGCGGCGATGATGTCGCCGGGGTGGATGCCGGCGCGAAATGACGGGGTGCCCTCGTAAGGCGTTATGACGAGGACCTTATTGCCCTGCTGCTGGATGACCATGCCGACGCCGTAATAGTGGCCGCGCTGATCTTCACGCAGACGGGCGTAGGCCTTGGGATCGTAAAAATTCGAATGCGGGTCAAGGACGCGGAGCATTCCTGGGATTGCTCCGTCGTAGATGGCGGTGTCTGCCTTGTCGCCATTGATGGGCTCGGCGTAGTTCTTCTCCACCAGCGCATAGACATCGGTGAACGACTTCATGCTGTCGCGTAGCTGGCTCTCGTCGGTTGCGGACTGGGCGCCGACATGGCGCTGGAGCACGCTGCCTAGGACGGCCATGATGGCGAAGAAGAGAACCACAGTGAAAAGTGCGCGGCGGGCGCGAGGAGTCATAAGCGGACGGAACCTCCGAACGGCGAGTGCGGCGGGGACCCAATTGCGGTCTTCCAATAGGATCGAGTCCCAACTCGCGGGTCGAGGCGGGATTGCTTCCCGAGAAAACTTCGCCTTGCCTGAATTCGGCAAGGCTATGGAAATTGGCATACCGCTTGCGGGGGCTCCGCAGAGCCATCTTAGCCTAAAGTATAGCACCGTATTGTTTGACTTCGCGTGCGAGCATTCCGGTAGCTGAAAGCCGACTAACGGGTGTGGAATCGGTCGCAATACCCAGGAAAGGGTCGATACTGCGTTGATTCTGCAATTTGGGAAGGGACAGATCCGGCCGGCCCGACCTGGGTTTTCCGCTTTTCAGCCGGCGCCCAGAACGTGGCGCTGACCTGAATTCGAGGAGGAAGCGCAGCCGAACTCGCCAGGGAGGGCCTGGGGAAAACGCGGCGAGAATCGCCTACCTGCTGCCCAGGCATTTACAATGACGTCTATGCTTCAGGTGGTGACTGATTCTGCCTGGCGTCCTGACCATATGACCTTAAGATTCCTTCGCATTCCCGCAGCAATCGTGTTTGGTACGGTGCTGCTTGCAAGTCCCTCGTTGGCGGCTGCACAGAACGCCGCGCCGCAAAGCCCATACGGGGGCACGACCGTCGAGGACATCATCGCCCGGGTGAACGACCAGATCATTACCCGATCCGACTACGACCGCGCGCTGGCGGAAGTGGACCAGGAGGCGCGCCAGCATGGAGCCACCACGCTGCAGGAGATATCCGAGTCTCACAAGGACCTGCTTCGCAACCTGATCGACCAGCAGCTCTGGCTTTCCAAAGGCAAGGAACTGGGAATTACCGGCGACACCGAGCTGATCAAGCGTCTGGACGAAATCCGCAAGCAATACCACCTGGATACCATTGGAGGACCTTGAAAAGGCCGCCAAGGAGCAGGGTGTATCCTTCGAGGATTTCAAGGCCAACATCCGCAACGGGATCATCACCCAGGAGGTGATGCGCCAGGAGGTTGGCGCTTCAATCCGGTTCACGCCCGGCGAGGCAGAGCGCTACTACGAGCAGCACAAGCAGGACTATTCGCAGCCTGAGAGCGTGAGCCTGAGCGAGATTCTTGTTTCGACCGGTGCGGCCGGGGCAGGCGATACGGCCAAACTCGACTGCGGCCAAGGCCAAAGCGGACGACATAGAGGCCCGGCTTCATGCGGGCGGCGATTTCACCCAGTTGGCCAAATCGTTCAGCGACGGTCCGACTGCGGCGCAGGGCGGCGATCTGGGCCAGTATCAGCGCGGAGCACTGCCCAAGTTGCTCGAGGACAAGACCTTCCCGCTGAAGGCAGGAGAGGTCACCGATCCGATTCTCACCCGCCAGGGCTACGTCATTCTGAAGGTGGTTCAACACATCCCGGCGGCGCGCGCCCCTACAAGGACGTGGAGAACGAGGTTGAAGATGCTTTCTACATGAGCCGGATGGAGCCGGCAATTCGCGCGTATTTGACCAAGATGCGCGAGGATGCGTTTATCGATATCAAGCCAGGCTATGTCGACACCGGCGCCAGCCCCAACGAAACCAAGCCGGTTTTCAGCGCATATACGCCGCCTGCGCCGAAGAAGAAGCCAAAGGTTGAGCGCACACGGTTCCGCGAGACCACGCACACGTTCCGTCAGAAGTCACCGCAGGCGGCACCGGCTCCAGCCCCCGGCGCCAGCCGTGGTGAAGGTCAGCGCGGTGAAGACGAAGAGGCACGGCAAGAGTACCGAGCCCGCAGTCGAAAAGCCGGGCAAGAAGGAAAAGATCCGTTTTGGCCAAAAGCCGCGCGAAACTTTGCCCGAAGAGCCGAATGGGACAGTTGAGAATGCAGGTGCTCTTCCGGAGACCGCCTCGAATGCGACTGAGCCGGCGAATCCGCTGGAGCCTGCGGCTCCAGAGAGGAAGACACGCTACAGCGCGCGTGCCAAGGAGCCCAAACAGCCAAAGCCAACGGGTCCGCAGCCCGACGCGCTGGCTCCCGCGGCGCCAGATGCCGCCGAGGTCGCCGACCGCGCTACGCAGTCAGGACCGTTGGGACTGGCCGGCGATACCGCCTCAAAGAAGAAGAAGACTTCAACCACTGAAGGCGAAAAGACGCGCTTGGCGGACAGGAAGAAAGAGCCTGACAGCGAGAAGCCACAGCCTCCGCAGTTCACACCTGCGCCTCAGGAGCCGGGAGCACCCGCGCCGACCCGGCAGGATCAGGGGACCCCTCCGGCTACTCCTCAACCGCAACAATAGCGCGTGCGATTGAGCACCTTCGGCGGGCCTGGGATTCGATCTCAGGCCCGCCTTGTTTTTGGCAATGGCGGCCCGGTGCGTTAATCTTCTCGGCAGAATGAAAGATATCTACATCGCCGATCTGGCCACATTCGATGAAGGAAAGCCCTTCGACGGTTTCTTCATTGTTTTGGCCAAGCAGCAGCGCACGACCAAGACGAACAAGCCTTACCTCAACCTGATTCTTGGCGACAAGACGGGCCAACTCGAAGGGCGTATCTGGGAGCCCGGCGATCCGCGCATCGCCAAGGACATTTGACAAAGGCGATATTGTCAAAGCGCGCGGCAGCGCCTCGCGTTTCGACGACCGCTTGCAGATGAAGATCGACCAGCTCCGGTTGGCGCAGACGGGCGAAGTGGACAAGAGCGACCTTCTGCCTTCAACCACCTATGATGTGACGGCGCTCTGGAGCCAGTTACTTGCAAGTGTTGACAGCCTGACCGATCCCGACCTGAAGCTGCTGCTGACGACAATTCTCGCCGACCCGACGATCGCGGAAGCTTACCGCGAAGCGCCGGCCGCACGGCAACTTCATCACGCCTGGCTGGGCGGATTGCTGGAACACGTCGTAAGCCTGCTCAGCCTTGCCGATCGCGTGGCGGCTCACTACCCACTGCTCGATCGCGATCTGCTGCTAACCGGCGTGGTGCTTCACGATATCGGGAAGATTCGCGAGCTCTCCTGGGGAATCGGATTCGACTACACCATTGAAGGCACGCTGCTCGGCCACATCCAGATGGGCATCGACATGGTTGAGAAGGCGATCGCCAGGTTTGCCCAGCTTCCCAGACCGCCTACGCACGCTGGTGCTGCACATGATCCTGTCGCATCACGGCAAGCTGGAGTTCGGCTCGCCCAAGCTGCCGATGATTCCTGAGGCGCTGGTCTTGAACTTTGTGGACGATCTCGACGCCAAGATGCAGGCGATGAGCAGCGAATTCGAGAAGTCGATTCGCGAAGGGCAAGGGGCCGGACGAACTGACCGGGAAAGTGTGGTCGCTCGACAACCGGCAACTACTCAATACGAAGCGGTGGCTGGGCGAAGGCAAAGAAAAGGGAAAAGGGAAAAGGGAATAGGGACTATTCTTCGCATCCTCAGCCCAGGAACCACTCCCACTGCTCTTTGGTCAGCGGCACTACTGAAAGCCTTCCGATTACCAAGCAGCGGCGAGCCGGCGAAGAGCTTTTCGGCCTTGATGGCTGCCAGCGTCTTGGGCTTCTTGAGCCGCTTGCCTGCCTTTACGCGCACCACAGGCACCTTGGGATCGCTCGGGTCGACCTTGACGACGGTTCCGGTTCCTATCGCGGTGCGTTCCTCGCCGGTGTGATAGAAAATCCACTTTGTTCCAGCCTTCATTTCTCGCAGATGTTTCACGGCCGTTGGGTTGGTGACGCCATCCCACACCGTCTCTTTGTCGCGCAGAAAATCGTCGAAGGAGTAGGCATCGGGCTCGGACTTGAAGAGGAAGTAGCTCATGGGCTCCATCGTAAGGGAGAAGCCTAAGGGCAGGGAATAGGGAATAGGGAACAGGGAACAGTAGCCTGCCCCGTCGAGTTCACCCCGACAAGCGCATCGAATGCGTGGTAACCTTTCGCAATGATGTCCATTCCGGCAACCGAACTGCTCTCGCACGGCCGCATCGCACGCAGCGAGCGGCGGCTGGCGGATGCCAAGAAGTATTTCGCCGAGGCGGTTGAGCGGTGCCGAAAAGGCAACGACAGGCTGCTGCTGGCGCAGGCGCTATCCGGACTGGGGCAGATCGAGAGAGACCTGGGCAACCCGGCCGCGGCGCTGAGGCACTATGGGTCTGCGGTTGATCTGCGCCGCGCTGAGGACGATCCGCTCGTGCTGGCGCACACCATCCGGCACGTGGCCGACATTCTCCGCGAAGAGAGGCAATTGGCAAAGGCCGCACTTTACTATGAGGAAGCGCTTGAGATCTATCGCAAACACGAGCAGACACCAGCCCTCGATCTGGCAAATGCGATTCGGGGATATGCGCTTCTGAAAGCCGACCTCGGCGACCCCCAAGAGGCGACGTTTCTGTGGCACGAAGCGATGGCGCTATATGCCGATTTGGGTGTGCAGGCCGGCGTTACGGAGAGCCAGTCGCAGATCGCGTTCTTGATGGGGCGATAGGCAAGTCTTCGGCCTGTTAACCCGCGCGGTCTTCTGGACGCTTTCCCCGGCGCCTGTTTCCCTTTTTTCCCGTTACAATGGAATCAATATGATCCGTTTCTCCACGGCCGGCGAGTCACATGGCGAAGCGTTGATCGCGCTCATCTCAGGACTGCCGGCGGGCGTGCCCGTCGATCTGGATTTCGTGAACCGCGAGCTTTGGCGCAGGCAACAGGGATATGGCCGCGGCGGGCGGATGAAGATTGAGACCGACAAGGCCCACGTGCTCTCTGGAGTGCGGCATGGCAAGACAATTGGCTCGCCGATTGCGATAGAAATCGTGAACCGCGACTGGAAGAACTGGGAAGAGAAGCTGCCTGTAGCGGCCGGCGACCCAGCAAAGCACCAGGCGGTGGCCTCACCGCGGCCCGGGCACGCGGATCTGGCTGGGGCACTCAAGTACAACTTTCCCGATGCGCGCTACGTGCTGGAACGCGCATCGGCACGCGAATCTACCGGGCGCGTGGCGGCTGGAGCCTTCGCCAAGCTGTTGCTTCGGGCTATCGGAATTGAGGTGGGCAGCCATGTGATTCGCGTGGGGCGGGTCGAGCTTGACCGCACAGCCAGATGGGAAGAGATTGTGGCGGTCGCTGCCAAGGACGAAATCATGCTGAGTTGTGTCGATCCCGTGACCGAAGCGCGGATGAAGGAAGAAGTGGAAGCAGTTTCGCGTACAGGCGACACGGTTGGCGGCGTCTTTGAGGTTGTTGCACATGGGGTTCCGGCGGGCCTGGGTACTTATGCCAACTGGGATGAGCGGCTCGACGGGCTGCTGGCCTGGTCGGTAATGAGCCTGCAAGCGGTGAAGGCTGTCGAAATCGGCCGCGGCGTCACGGCGGCGGAGTCGTTCGGCTCGCAGGTCCACGACCCGATCCATTACGCGGCTGAAGACAACGGCCACCCAACACGCTTTACCCGGCCGCACAACAATGCCGGCGGTCTTGAGGGCGGCGTTTCGAATGGCGAAGACATTGTGGTGCGGGGCTACCTGAAGCCGATTTCGACGCTGCGGCGTCCGCTGGAATCGGTCCGATTCGACACCCGCGAGGCGACCAGCGCCAGCTATGAGCGGAGCGATATTTGCGTGGTGCCCGCGGCGGGTGTGGCCGCAGAGGCCATGGTGGCACTGACTATGGCGAACGTTGCGCAACAGAAGTTCGGCGGCGACTCGATGGTGGAAATGAAACGAAATTTTGATGGATACATCGAACAGATACGGAGCTTTTAGCAAGACACGATGATTTTGAAGATAGTCAAATACCCAGAGGCGATTTTGTCGCAGCCCGGCGAGCCGGTTACTGAATTCAACGCCGAACTGCGCAAGCTGGTTGCCGACATGTTCGAGACCACGTACGCCAACCAGGGCATCGGGTTGGCCGCGCCGCAAGTGGGCGAGTCGAAACGACTGACGGTGATCGACGTCAGCATGGGCAAAGTTCCCAAAGATAAACTTGTGCTGATCAATCCGGAGGTCATTTTCAGCGAAGGCAAGCTCTATGAGGAAGAAGGCTGCCTGAGCTTTCCCGACATTCGCGAGAAAGTTGTGCGCGCCGCCAAAGTGCGCATTCGCGCGCAGGACGAGCATGGAAAATGGTTCGAAATGGACGGCAGCGATTTGCTCGCGCGCGCCATGCAGCACGAAATCGATCACCTCGACGGCATTCTGTTCCTGTTCCGGATGAGCGCGCTGAAGCGCAGCCTGAATCTGCGCAAGATTCGCAAGATGCAGGCCGACGGCGAGTGGTAGAGCGGTGAAGCTAGTATTCTGCGGAACGCCCAGCTTCGCTGTTCCAACGCTTGAGGCACTGCTTCGATCGGGGCATGAGATTCCGCTTGTGGTTTCGCAGCCTGACCGGCCGGTGGGCCGCAGCTCAACAGCTAATGGCGCCCCCAGTAAAACAGGCCGCACAGGCCGCGGGAATTGCGGTAGTGCAGCCGGAGAAGATTCGCAACAACGCCGAGTTTCGCGCCCAGCTCGGGGCTATTGCTCCCGAAGCTATCGTCGTCGTGGCATACGGCCGCATCATTCCGCCTTGGATGTTGGCGTTGCCTCGGCTTGGCTGCATCAACCTGCATGCCTCGCTCTTGCCCAAATATCGAGGTGCTGCTCCGATACAGTGGGCGGTGGCGATGGGCGACGCGTACACGGGAAATACGACAATGCTGCTTGAAGAGGGTCTGGACACGGGACCGATTCTGCTGCAGCAAACGGTTGAGATCGCGCCCGAACAAACTGCGGTGGACCTTTTCGAGGTACTTGCGCAGCGCGGGCGCGCCGCTGGTTGTGGAGACACTGGCCCGGCTTGCCGATGGAACCGTCAAGCCGGAGCCGCAGAACCACAAAGGAGCCACGTTTGCGCCGCTGCTGGACCGCGAGGACGGGCGCATGGATTTTACGGCTCGCACCGCGCACTGAGCTCTACAACCGCTGGCGCGGATTTCAGCCCTGGCCGGGCGCGTTTACGAATGCTCGACGGCAAGAAACTCATCGTTCATCGCATGGCAGTCGCAGACCTGTCGAACATTTCTGTGCGGGGCTTGGCGCGGCCGGGGACAGATCCATATCGAAAATCATCGGCTCTTCGCCTCATGCGCCGGCGAGACATGGCTTGAGCTGATCGAGATCCAGCTCGAAGGCAAGAAGCGATTGGCCGCTGCAGAGTTTCTTCGCGGAATGCAACTCGCCGCAGACGCGCGGCTCGGTTAGCGCCGATGGCGGGAATTTCTCCAGCACGCAAGGCAGCATTTCAGATTCTGCATGGCCGTCGAGCGCGGGCAATCGCATTCCGACGATCTGCTGCGCGGCAAAGCTGTCGACGCGCTCTCCGCGCCCGATCGCAATCTGGCCACAACGCTGGTGCTCGGCGTGCTGCGCTGGCAGATTCTTCTCGACTCACCAACTGCAGGACACTGCTGAAGCGGCCAAACGCAAAACTCGATCCGGAGATTCTTGATCGCGCTTCGCCTGGGGGCATTTCAACTGCTGCATCTGGACCGCATTCCTGCGCGCGCCGCGATCGATGAGAGCGTCGAGCTGGCCAAGCAGGCGGGGCATCGCTTCGCATCGGGAATGGTGAACGCGGTGCTGCGTAAACTCTCGCAGAGACTCCGCCGTTCCAGTTTCCGGAAGGAACGCAGCGGAGTTGGCGCTGGCCCAGGCTCATCCCGCCTGGATGGTGGAGCGATGGGTGAACTTCTACGGACTGGAAGCGGCGCGCACAATTTGCCGCCACGGGCAGACTCAGCCCGCGTTGACGGTGCGCATTGCGGGTGCCGACGTTGAGGCGGAACTAGCTCAAGTCTGGAGTCCAGCTTGAACCTGGTGAATTGCTGACGAGCGCGCGAACGGTTGTCTCCGGAGATGTGACTGCGACGGCGGCGTTTCACGAGGGCCGCGTTCGACTTCAGGACGAAGGTTCGCAACTGGTGGCCGAAATCGCGGCGCAGCGGAGACTCGACTGGAGCAGCGAAGTGATTCTGGATGCCTGTGCCGCTCCCGGAGGCAAGACGCTGATTCTGGCCGAGCGCAATCCACAGGCCCGAATCGTTGCCTGCGAGTCGAGTGCGAACCGAATTGCGCAGTTGCGCGATCGACTGGCTGGCATCGGCGACCGCATCGAATGCCGGAACGCCGACGCGACAGCGCTGAGCGAAGATGGAGTCTTCGACCTTGCGCTGGCCGATGTGCCTTGCAGCGGGACAGGCACATTGGGCAGCAATCCGGAGATTCGCCATCGGCTTCGGCAAGAGGATCTGGCTCGCCAAGCGGAGCGGCAGCGCGCGATTCTTGCCGCGGCGGTGCGCGCCGTTCGGGTGGGTGGGCGCGTCGTTTACTCTACTTGCTCGCTGGAGCCGGAAGAGAACGAGCAGGTTGTTGCCGCCGTTCTGGATGAAGGTGCGAAGGCGCGGATGGTTTCGCTTGAGCGCCTCATTGAAGCGCTTTTCGAGAAGGGTGTTGTGACTTCTTCCGGAGCCAAACGGCTTCACGGTTGCCTCACACCCGAAGGTGCATTGCGGCTGCTGCCCGGAGTTTTTCACACGGATGGTTTCTTCATCGCTCTGATCGAGAGAATTGCTTGAATGCTGGATTGTCTGCAGCCACACTGAATCTCCTGAGTGATCGGCAGGCTACTCCGTGCCAAGCTTCAGCTCGGCGTAATCACGTCCGAGAATTGCGCAAAGAGCCTCCACGACAAGTTCATGGTCGGCGCGCTGCGGCAGGCCGGAGACGGTCACGCTGCCGACGATGCCCGCATCTTTCACGGCGAGTGGAAACGATCCGCCATGCGAGGCATATTCGTTGATCGGAAGGCCGCGAGCCTCTAGCGAGTCGTTCTTCATCTTCATCGTCAGTCCCACGCCGTAGGAACTGCGATGGAACCGTCGCTACGACATTGCTCTTGCGTTGGACCCACGCGACATTGTCTGGAGTGGTTCCTTTGAGCGCAGTGTAGAAAAGCGGCTGCCCGAAGCGCCGCACGTCAATCACGATTGGCAAGCCGCGTTCTTCGGCCATCGATCGCAAACGCTGGCCAAGATCCCATGCCATCTGCTCGTCCATGCGCGGCAATTGGAGTTCACGTTCCTGCAACGCGACTCGTTCCAGATCTTCGCTCAATCCCATTGATTTTCGTCTCCTCGCATCTGTGGGCTGCTCCCTGTATTTTCACTTTGCCACAGTCAGCCTGACCATCGTGCTTTGGTCCACTCGTGTTCCCGCAGGCGGGGTTTGCGCCGTGACCGCGCCCGGTTTCACGGGCAGCAGGGGCAGCGCGCCACCGATCCCAATGGGCCCGACGGGAACATCAACATAATTGGGCGGCGCGGACTTGATCCCGGCTTTGGCCAACGAACCCTGGGCGCTCACCACAGGCAATCCTACCAACTCGGGCATTACGTATCCGTCCGGCGCCTCATCGTCTGGCGCGGCCACCAGCAGACTGACAGTTGGCTGGGCAATGTTCTGTGCGTGAGCGGGCGGATCCTGCGCGAGCACCGTTCCTTCCGCCGCCAACGCGTAGGGCAGTTTCGCCGTTGCGCCTACTTCAAGGCCGGCACGGCGCAACTCCAGTTCCGCGACGCGCTGTTGAAGGCCTACGGTATTCGGCACGTCGACCATTTGCGGCCCAAGGCTCTCGGCCACACGAACCTGCCAATCGCGGCGTACGACCGTTCCGGGCGCGGGCGATTGCGAAAGAATGTGCCCTGCTGCCATATCGCCGGAGTAGTAGCGGTTATCCACGTTCAGGTTCAGTCCCAGGCCGGCAGTCTCGCTGCGGGCATCGGCCACTGTCATGCCCTTCAGCGACGGCACCTGCACCTCTGCACCGTGAATGGCAAAGTGCATGGTCGCGATGGCCGCCAGCAGCGCCACGGCCACCAGCAGCATCAGCAGGGACGCCACCTGGAAGAAATTCACGATCGAACGGTCTCATTCTTGCGATCTCACTCCTCGAAAATATTCTCACGCGGTCTATCGTAAATTGTCCGTCACCGGCTCCGGATGAATGGTCACCCGCTGCACCTCCGGGCACTCAATCTTGAAGCGATCTTCCAGCGCGGTAATCACCAGGTGCACCTGCTGCATGGGCAGATCGTCGGGCAGCGTGCAATGGCAGGAGAGATAGAGGTGCTCGGCCGAACGGCCAACGTTAATCTCATGCACATCCACAATCTCGGGAAACAGGTGGGCCGCTGTGCGCAGCGCATGTTCAATCTTGCGGTCTTCTTCCACCATCTCCTCCGGCTGCTCGATGGTGGCCGGTTCGCTTTCAATATGGGTCAGCACGGCGTCGATCTCCGGAGCTTCGCGCAGAATTTCCGCTTCAAGCGCGCTGACAAAGCCATGCGCCACCCGCAACGGCATTTTTTCGTCGAGCTCCACATGCTGCTCGACGCGCAGACGTCCATGGAGCGACTGCACGCTCAGTTCGTGCACACTCACGTTGTTGCGAGCGGCTACAGCCCGCACGCGGTCGAACACGCTTTCCGGCGCGTGTCTCGCGCGGCACGGTGTGGATGACGACATCGGCTCGCGGCAGCGCGCGGTGCACCGCATCGGTGGCCGACTGCACCAGTTCCCCGGTGTGTTCGAACGTGAAGCGCCGCGGCAGCGCCAGCGTGAGGTCGGCAAAGTAACCCGCGCCCGCGCGCCGCACACGCGCCTGCTCGACCGCTATGACGCCTTCCACCTGCTCGACTTCTCGTACCAGCCGCCGCCGCGTCTCTGCCGGAATCTCGTCCATCAGCACGGCCACAGTCTCGCGGCCCAGCAGCAGCGTGAGCCGCAGAATCATGATGCGAAACGACGACTGCCGCGAATGGGTCCGCATACTTGAGCCACGCGATTCCGAAGCGCACGCCAGCCCAACTGGCGCCCAGCCCGGCTAATACCGCAAGCGTAGCCCAGATGTCGCTGGCAAAATGGAAGGCATCGGTTGCGAGAGCTGGAGAGCCGGTGCGAAGCGCCACTCCGCGCAGTTGGCGCGACCGCCAGTAGTCGACAACTATGGAAGTGATCAGCACCAACACGGGCCAAATCGAGTGGTGCAACTCGGTCGAGTGGTGGATGATCCGATCGAGCGCCTCCCAGATAATCCAAGCGCAAGAGAGGCCATCAGGATGGCTTCGCAAAACGCGGAGAGATTCTCGACTTTGCCGTGGCCGTAGGTGTGGTCTTCATCGGCAGGCTTGTCGCTGACCTGCACCGAGAAAAAAGTTAGCGCGGCTCCCACCATGTCGAGGCCCGAGTGCGCCGCGTCGGAAATCACGCCAAGCGACCCGGACAGCAGCCCCGCCGCCAGTTTCAGCAACGTCATACAAGCGGCAGCCACCATGGAAAGCCGAGCGACGTTCCGCTTTTCAGCCGAGGATTCAGCCAGGGTCAATACGGGCAGATTCACATGTTGCGAACTGGGCTGAGCGCGAGTCATTGAGTTCTTAGACTATAAGTGACCGCTCGGCGGTGTACAAGCCGGCGATGCCGAATGTATACGGTTGCCACGAGCATTCCTGAAAGCCGGCGGATTGCATCATCTCCAGCATCTGCGGAGGCGGAGGGAAGTTCCCGACAGATGTGGGCAGATAGTTGTACGGACCGTCCTTGCCGCAGATGAGGCGGCCGATCGCCGGGAGTACGCGCCGGAAGTAGACGGCGTACGCCTTGCCGATGAGGCCGCCCGGCTCGCTGAATTCGAGAATGCCCAGCGTTCCGCCGGGCTTGAGTACCCGGCTGAATTCGCGCAAGCCGGCCTCGTAGTTGGCCAGATTTCTGAATCCGAACGCGGTCACGATCAAGTCGAGCGAAGCGTTTTTTAGCGGCAGATGGAGCGCATCGGCTTCAAGCGGGACGGCGTACGGATTGCCGACGCCCCTGATTTTTGCGCCAAATTTAAGGGAGCCGCGGGTCAACATGCCTCGAGCAAAATCCGCCGCAAGAATCGGCCGTGCCCCTGGAGGGCGAAGCTTTAGGAGGGCCATGGTCATGTCGCCTGTGCCGCAGCAGATATCGAGGACGGCTGCATCGGGGTTGGCGAGGACGGGCCGGAGTCGCCTCGCGGTGCGCCGCCACCAGAGCCGGTCCACGTTGGCTGAGAGAACGTGATTCAGCAGGTCGTAGCGCGGGGCAATGGAGTCGAACATCTGGCGCACGGCCTGCGCAGCAGAGGCCTCATCGTCGGTGCCTATCGGTTTCGCTCCGGTCGCCGGCATGTTCGTTGTGTACCCCGTGGACTTCCGGATATCACCGGCGAATCGAGAGTTTCTACTGGAGCAGCGTCGGTTCGTCGTCCTTCAACTCTTCGGGCGGGATGATAACCGCGGCGGCTACCTTGTCGTCCGGCTCGAGGTTGAGGATTCGGACGCCCTGGGTGGCGCGGCCGGCGGCGCGGATGGTTTTGGTGTCGCAACGGATGATTTTGCCGAACTGGCTGATGACCATCAGTTCGCTGGTGTCGTCGACCAGTTGAATGGTGTTTACGCGGCCGATGCGGGGCGTGACAGCCATGTTCTTGACGCCTTTGCCGCCGCGGGTTTGCAAACGGTACTGATCCACATCGGTGCGCTTGCCAAAGCCGTTTTCTGTCACCGACAGAATGCGATAATCGCCCGGCGCATGCTCTTTGGGAGTGATCGCCGTTCCGACGACGAAATCGTTTTTGGCGAGTGCAATGCCGCGCACTCCGTAGGCGGGGCGGCCCATGGAGCGGACATCGCATTCGTCGAAGCGGATGGCCATGCCGAGATGCGTGGCGAGGAAGACCAGTTGCGAACCATCGGTGATGCGCGCCGCGACCAGTTCATCGTCCTTGTCGATGCCGATGGCGATGATTCCGCGAGCCATGACATTCGAGAAGTCTTTGAGCGGCGTCTTTTTCACCGTGCCCTTTTGCGTGGCGAAAAAGATGTACTTGCCCTCTTCTTCAAGGTTGCGTACGGGCAGAATGGCGCGCACATTTTCGCCCTGCTGCAAGTCGAGAAGGCTTTGCATGGATTTGCCCTTGCCCGCTGCGCCAACGTCGGGGACCTCGTACACTTTTACCCAGTAAACGCGGCCAGTGTTGGTAAAACAGAGCAGGTAGGCATGGGTCGAGTCGATGATGAGCTGCGAGACGAAATCTTCTTCGCGTGTCTTCATGCCCATGCGTCCGGTGCCGCCGCGACGCTGTGAGCGATAGATAGAGATGGGAGTCCGTTTCAGATAGCCCTGGTGGCTTACCGTTACAGCGACCTGCTCGTCGGCGATCAGGTCCTCAAGCTGCAACTCGGCGCTTTCGTCCAGGATCTGCGTGCGCCGCGCGTCGCCGTACTTGTCGCGAACTTCTTCCAGCTCCTTTACGATCACCGAGCGCAGTTTTGCTTCACTGGCCAGAATCGATTCGTACTCGGCGATGCGCTCGCGGACCTGCTTCAATTCGGTGAGCAATTCATCGATTGACAGTTGCGTGAGCCGGTAGAGTTGCAACTCGAGGATGGCGTCGATCTGCCTGAGCGTCAGCCCTTTTTCCTCATGCGGCAGGCGCACGCGGTCGAGGGTGATGACAATTTCAGTGCCCTTGCCCCAAGCATACAGATTCTCGCGAGCCTCTGCCCTGGAGCCGGAACCGCGGATGATCTTGATCACGGTGTCCAGGTTGTCGAGCGCAATTTTGAGGCCTTCCAAAATGTGCTCGCGCTCGCGGGCCTTGCGGAGAAGAAATACAGTTCGCCGCTGCACGACATCGACGCGATGATCGATGAATGCCTGAATTGCCTGATCCAGTCCCAGCTCCCGCGGCTGCCCATTAAGCACCGCGAGGAAGATCATGGAAAAGCTTTCCTGCATCGAAGTGTGCTTGTAGAGCTGGTTGAGCACGATCTCAGGCTGGGCGCCGCGCTTGAGCTCGATGACAATGCGCATTCCGTCGCGGTCGCTCTCATCGCGCACGTCGCCGATGTCGTCGATGATTTTTTCGTTGACCAGCTCGGCGATTCGCTCGATCAGCTTCGACTTGTTCACCTGGTAAGGAATCTCGGTGACAATGATCGCCTGCCGTTCCTTGGTCAGGTTCTCAAGTGCGGTCCGGGCGCGCATAAGGAACCGGCCGCGGCCGGTCCGGTACGCTTCCGGAATTCCGCTCTTGCCGTATAGAAACCCGCCGGTCGGGAAGTCCGGTCCCTGCACGTGCTTGAGAACCTCTGAAAGGCCCGCGTGCGGGTTCTTCACCAGCGCAATGGTCGCGTTGATCGACTTCGGTCAAATTATGCGGCGGAATATTGGTGGCCATGCCCACTGCAATGCCATTCGACCCGTTGACAATCAGAGTTGGAATGCGCGTGGGAAGCACGGTTGGCTCGTCGGTGGTCTCATCGAAGTTGGGCGTCATATCGACGGTTTCCATCTCGATGTCGGCCATCATCTCTTCGGCGATGCGCTCCATGCGGCACTCGGTATATCGATAAGCCGCGGGCGGGTCGCCATCCACCGAGCCGAAGTTTCCCTGCCCGTCTACCAGCGGATAGCGCAACGACCAGGGCTGCGCCATGCGCACCAGGGCGTCGTAAACAGACGAGTCGCCATGGGGGTGGTACTTTTTCAAACACTCGCCCACGACGCCGGCGCACTTGGAATATCTCTTGTTGTGCTGGAGCCCTTCGCGGTCCATGGCGGTGAGGATGCGCCGGTGCACGGGCTTCAGCCCATCACGGGCATCGGGAAGCGCGCGCCCAACAATTACCGACATGGAATAGGCGAGGTAGGAGCGGCGCATCTCCTCTTCGATATTCATGGGGAGAAAGTTCGTGCCGCTGTTTGGCGGCGTGCCACCGTCGAGAGGGAGCTGGGGGTTCTGATCGTCTGCCATAGGGTTTTTCTAAGCGCAACGGAAGGCGGCAAAAAAGGGTCCGGTGAAGGCAGGGCCGGGTCCGTGAGCTATGCATCCATTTTACGCGTCGAAGCCCCGCTTTAGCAAGGCGCACAAGAGGAAATAAGTCTTTATTTTACTTTATGTTATGCGACATTATCATCGATTGTCACATGGCCTCGGCGAACTCAGGCCGCGGGGTGAGATTTGGCTTTCGAAACGGAGCGTCTCCGATGTTTGTTGCCGGCTATTTTTGATCCGATTGAGGCAAGGTCGATCGGGGCCCTCTTGCTCTCGCTCACAGCAATCCAGGTAAGCTCAACAGACAGAACACAGCCTGGAGAAGAACGATCGCCGCACCTGCTCCGAGTGCCAATCGTGCTCTGGGACTTTCATACGCGTCGGCAAATACTCCGCCCGCAAACGTGACTAGAAAAGGCAGCGACCACAGCCACGGACTTCCCTGTGTTCCGGTCATAACGAGCACCATCAAGACGAATGCGCAGATCAACGGGGTCGTGTTGCCAAAGTAGCGGGACCTTTTGAGCCCGAGGAAAAGCACCAGCGCGGCGCCGGCGGCCACCGTAATTCCACCATTGCCCAGCGTGCTGAAGAACCGGCGTGCGGGGTCGAGAGAGAACCGCAGAAATCCCGCAGCGGAGCGGAAGACATAACTGAATGCATCCGGAGAAAGAGCATAACAAATAAAAAGCAGGACCAGGGCTCCGGCTGTAGCCATTAGCACCAGAGGAAGGGCTTGGCTCCTGTGTCCCTCAGCCACCCACAGCATCAGCACGAGGCCCAGCAGCGCCGCCACCGGCAGGGCTGCGATGTGCGACGCAGCCGTCACGCCAAAGAGCAATGTGAGCAGCACAATTCGCGGCCTCCATTTGCGCCTCGGTCCCTGCATGGCGTGGGCTACGCCGATGCACGTATATACGCCCCCATAGATCCCGAGCGCCGCCAGCACCTCCGCATTGGGCGCTACGCATGCCTTCAGCACCGCAGGGGAGAAACAGTAGAGCGCAAGCGCGGTATACCCGCCCAGGTCTCCGTATAGCCGCCGCGTGACCCACCAAATGCACCCACCCAGCAGGCACCCCGCGAAGAGAAACGGGAGCCGCAGCAGCAAGAGAATGTGCGTCATCTGGTGGCGCAGCTCCCATGTGCTGATCTCTCCGCCTTCCTCCGACCCCACGGACGAAGGCCCGCCCGCGGGGAGCCCGGTCTGCACCACGCGATCTTCGGGTTTGCGGAAATGGTCGAAGCCGCGCTCGACCAGGAAATTCAGCGTGAGCGGCAGGCCCGCGAGACGGTAGGCGAGGATGCCATCGTGAATGTTTCCGCAGGTGGTAAAGTATCCGGCCAGGGCCGATGGGCGCTCCCAGGTTTCGCGTCCGCAACGAGCGTATTGGTAGTCACGGTCGGTAAGGGATTGGCGTCCGGTGAGCCAAAGACCCTGGATCAGGAATAGCGCCAGCAAACCCGCCGCGATGCGCTGCGGCAGATTGAAGCGAAAGCGGCGAAGGATTCCGAACCGGTGGGTCATCACTTTATAGAGCAGATCCCAGTCTAAATGGTGCATGACAGGTTCCATATGAGCACCACGGAAAGAGCGTTCAGTGCTATGCTCCACAGCAGGGCCCTTGCATGAGCCGCGTTTACACAATCGGCCATTCCAACCACACTGTCGAAGTGTGGCTCGCCCTCCTACGTCAATACCATGTCGAGGTGGTCGTGGATACGCGAAGCTCTCCTTATTCGAAATATGTGCCGCAATTTGATAGGGAGCTTGTCCATCGCTCCCTGGAGCAAGCGGGAATCCGATATCTCTTCCTCGGCGCGGAAGTGGGCGGCAGGCCGGCAAATCCAGGTTATTACGATGCCAAAGGCCGGGTGATCTACGGGCGGCTTTGCGACGATGCCAACTTCAAGTTAGCTATCGCACGCCTTGAGAACGGAATGGAGCAGTTTCGCGTTGCTCTGCTCTGCGGCGAGGAGGATCCGGCCCACTGCCATCGCCGCCTGCTTATCGGCCGTGTGCTCACCGAGCGCGGCCACACCATGCTTCACATCCGCGGTGACGGGCGGATTGAATCCGACGAAACTGTCGCTGCCGCGGCAAAGAAACCGCTGGTCGATACCCAGCCCGCTCTCTTTGCCGAACTCGACGAGGACCAATGGAGATCTACAGCATCGGTTTTACCCAAAAAAGCGCCAGTGAGTTCTTCGGCGCACTGAATTCTCACAGCATCGAACGTCTTCTCGATGTGCGGTTAAATAGCACTTCGCAGCTCGCGGCATTCGCCAAGCAAGCCGATCTTACTTACTTTCTTCGGGAGATTTGCGGAGCCGATTATGAACACGAACCTCTCCTTGCGCCCACGAAAGATATACTCGATGCCTTCAAGAAGAGGAAAGGAAGCTGGGACACTTATACGGATGCGTATCTAACTCTCATCCGATCGCGAAAAGTGGAATCGGTCCTCTCGAAAGATAGCTTCAAGAAAAAGACCGTTCTACTCTGCAGTGAAGCTACAGCCGAGCATTGCCATCGCAGGCTGGCGCTCGAGTATTTGAGGGAGCACTGGGACGGCGTTACAATCATCCATCTTTAAACTGAGGATCTGCGTATGCGCGAGTCGCGATTCTTATGCCTCGCGGTATCGAGAAGAGATGGAGGCAACTGCATTGCGGGCGTAGACGTCGATGCGGGCACTTGGGTTCGCCCCGTGAACCCCAAGAATCGAGGTGCGCTTCGGGACTTCGAAATCGTTGTAAAAGATCACCGGACGCGGAAGCTTCGGATGATGGCCCCGCTCGATTTGATAAAACTAGACCTTGAAATGCCAGTAGGAAATGACGGACAGCCCGAGAATTGGACGCTTTCCCCTGCATCTGGCGGTGAGGAGTTTTCCGTCCTATGCCAAGCGGGGGACGATCCTTTCCTGGTAACGGTGGTGAGAAACCTGGCAGACGCAAGCAATTCTTTCAACCTGATCTTTGGAACTCCCGACAATAAGGTCGCACACAGCGAGATAGAGAAGGAACCAATCTCGCATTCCCTTTGCGTGGTTCGACCAAGCAATCTGACTTGGTTCAGATCGGCAGATTTCCACAATAGGCCTCGAATTGAAGGGCATTTCGACTTTGGACGGCGGAATACCCGCTATTACCTTCCGTTGACAGATATTGCATGGGAACCAAAGCTTCTTGAACAAACACTTCGGAAGCCGATTGCGAATGCCTCCGAGTTACTTGGAGTGGATATTGACGCAGAAATCCTGCTAACGGTTAGCCTTGGCGATCATTTCAAAGAGAAGGGGTATCACTACAAGCTGATTGCCGGCGTTCTGCTCCTTCCCACGAGATAAACTTCTCGCTGACCTTCCGTTTCATGGAGTGCACTTCGGTCCTAATCGATTTCGTCTTAGAACCCGTGCTTGCGCGCCTTTACTAAGCACGTTATCCGTCGCTAAACTGACCGGACCATGCTTACCCGACGCAAATTTGTTTTGAACACCGCTGCTGCCGCTATCACTCTGCAAACACGCTTTGCCCCAGCTCAAGCTGTTGGGGTCTATCGCAATCCAATTCTGGGTGGCGATCACCCCGACGGTAGTCCAATCCGCGTGGAGAGCGAGTTCTACCTCACTCACTCGAGCTTCGATTACGCGCCTGGCCTCCTCATCTGGCACTCCCCCGACCTTATCAATTGGCGCCCCGTTGCCGCAGCACTTCATGGCTATTACGGTACAGTCTGGGCGCCTTATCTCTGCGAGTATCAGAACCATTTCTACCTCTATTTCCCCGCCGCGGGCAGCCTGCAGGTGGTGCATGCCGATCACCCGACAGGCCCATGGAGCGAGCCCATCGACCTGGGCATCAAGGCTATCGACCCAGCCCACATCGCCCAGAACGGCAGGCGGTTTCTCTACATGGCCGGAGGCAGGATGGCCGAGCTCACCCCTGATGGCCTGTCGGTCGCGGCGCCTCCAAAGACGGTGCTCGATCCGTGGCCAATGCCCACCGACAAGCGCATGGAGTGTACCTGTCTTGAAGGCCCCAAACTCCTTGAGCATGGCGGCTATTTTTACCTGAATGTTGCTGAAGGCGGCACAGCCGGCCCCGCCACCAGCCACGCCGTCGTCTCCGCACGCAGCCGCAATGCAGACGGACCGTGGGAGTTTTCGCCAAACAATCCGATCGTCCGCACCGCCTCCCGCGACGACCGCTGGCTTTCGATCGGCCATGGCCGCCTGGTCGACACGCCGGATGGCAAATGGTATATGACCGTCCACGCATATGAGAACGGTTACCGCGCGCTCGGCCGCCAACTTTTGCTGCTGCCAATCGAGTGGACACCCGACGGCTGGTTCAAGCTTCCCGCGGGAACCACAGCCGACTCGGCGCTCCCCATGCCCGTTGCCGGCGCAGTCCAGCAGCCGTTCCTCGACCCGACTGACGACTTCACTTCACCTGACCTCGGTTTGCAATGGAGTTTCTGGCACGAATACGATCCAACTCGCTGCAAGACAGGAACCGGGGCTCTCACGCTTCAGGCCAGCGGAAAATCCTTGGCCGAAACTTCGGTCCTCACCACACCGGTTGGGGGGCACTCGTACACCGTAGAAGTGGATGTCGAGATGGAAAAGGATTGCATGGCGGGCCTGCTGCTCTTCTATAACCCGGAGCACGTCGCCGGCATCCTGCTTTCTCCGGAAGGAATTGCGGCCCGCCTAGCAAGTGGCAGCACCCACTCACACCAGGAAAAAGGAGCGACACGCGCCACCTTTCGCATCGTCAATGACCGCCAGGAGATCGACTTCTACTACCGCCTTCCCGGCAAACCATGGCGCCGCACGCAGGAGTCCGCCGAAATATCAGGCATGGACCACAACGTTCTTGGCGGATTCCTCGATGTCCGCCCGGCACTGTGTGCCTACGGAGCCGGCAAAGCGACCTTCCGTGCTTTTCGCTACTGGCCAGACGTGAGAGTGCCCGCCTAAGGAGCCTGTGCTAACCTACCGCCAAAGGAGTGGCCCTTGACGAATGCGACTCCCAGATTTACGCCCAACTTCATCCAGGTGACACCGTTCATGATCGTTGAGAACCTGGAAAGTGCCCTGGACTTTTTCGTTGGCATTCTCGACTTTGAAGTCCAGCTCCGCTTTAGCGACTATGCCTACGTGCAGCGCGAGACGGCCGGCTTCCGGATCTGGCAGCAGACCGGCAAAGATGCCGCCCCGCCAGGCACCCGGCGCTTCGCCTATTACATCGACGTCCACGATGTCGACCGCCTCTACGCGGAACTCAAGCCAAAACTGGACACGTTGCCTCTGGGCGATGTGCATGGTCCGGCGGACAAACACTACGGGCAACGCGAGCTGCTCCTGCTTGCCCCCGACGGCAATCTGCTGGCCTTTGGCCACGCCATCGACAAGCGTTACACGCCCACTGGAGACTCACGCATGTGATGGATCGGTCGGGCTGGGGGCGTTCAGAACCTTGCCTCCGGATGATGGCAACTCATCCGCCACTTTGCCCAGGGAACCGACACCCGCTACACTTCCCTCAGTATGGCCATCGCCCGTGACAATACGCCGGAACGTCTCGTCAGCGCCGCGCGCGCCGACGAAGAGCAGGGATTTGAACTCAAACTGCGTCCCCGCTGGCTGGGCGAGTTCATCGGTCAGTCCAAGGCCAAGGAACAGCTTGCCATCGCGCTTGAGGCCGCCAAATCGCGCGGCGAGGCTCTCGATCACGTGTTGCTGTTTGGGCCGCCGGGGCTGGGAAAGACAACGCTGGCGACCATCATTGCCAACGAACTGGACGTGGGCTTTCAGCAAACCTCAGGGCCCGCGCTTCAGATCCAGGGCGATCTTACGGCCATTCTGACCAACCTGCGCGAGCGGCAAGTGCTTTTTCTCGATGAGATTCATCGCATGCAACCGGTGCTAGAGGAGAAGCTCTATACCGCGCTTGAGGATTACAAGCTGGATATCATCATCGGGCAGGGCCCCGCGGCGCGCACGCATGTGATGGAGATTCGCCCCTTTACTTTTATTGGCGCAACGACCAGGCCCGGATTGCTATCGTCGCCCCTCCGCTCCCGCTTCGGAATACTGCTCCGCCTCGAGTTCTACACCGAGGAAGAACTTCGATTCATCGTCACACGGTCCGCCGAAGTCATGCAGATTCCCATTGACCAGGACGGCGCCGCGGAGATTGCACTTCGATCTCGCGGCACGCCTCGCATTGCCAACCGCCTGCTGCGCCGTGTGCGCGACTACGCGCAGGTTCGCGGCTCTGGGACCATCGACCGCCCAACCGCAAACGCGGCCCTAACCATGCTTGAGGTCGACGCACACGGGTTCGATGAGATCGACCGCCGCCTGCTGCTCACCATCATTCAGAAGTACGATGGCGGGCCAGTCGGTCTGGGCACGCTGGCCGCAACCCTAGCCGAAGAAGAAGATGCGCTGGAAGAAGTGTACGAGCCATTCCTCATCCAGATCGGTTTTCTCGACCGCACGCCGCGGGGCCGCGTCGCCACGCGTCTTGCCTATGAACACTTCGGCCTATCAGTTCCCGGCCGCCAGACTCCGCTGTTTTGAAGGAGAAAATTCCATGGCACAAACTGCGTCCACCATGCTCGCTTTGGGAACCATCGTCCCTGACTTTGCACTCGCCGACGTTGTCAGCGGCAAGAGCGTCCGCCGCGACGATTTCCGCGGGAGGAAAGCGCTGCTGGTCATGTTCATCTGCGCACATTGCCCGTTTGTTAAACACATCGAAAAGGAACTGGTGAAACTTGGCGAGGACTACGCTGCGCAGCCTCTTGGCATGGTTGCTATCAGCTCGAACGATGCAACCACCTATCCTGCCGACGGCCCTGCGGGACTCAAACAACAGGCCGAAACATTAGGATTCAACTTCCCATATCTTTACGACGAAGCGCAGACCGCGGCGCGCGCCTACGATGCTGCGTGCACGCCCGACTTCTATCTTTTCGACTCCAATTTCCGTCTTGTCTATCGAGGGCAGTTCGACGGAAGCCGCCCCGGCAATGGAACACCTGTCACTGGGCAAGACCTGCGCGTCGCGATCGATGCGGTGATGGCAGGCAAGCCCGTCCAAACTGATCAACACCCGTCAATCGGATGCAATATCAAATGGAAGGCATAAGAAGAGCGAGTTAGCAGGCAAGGTAACTGCGCCACTAACTCGCCGGCTTGCGACCTAAGTTCAGGTGGCCCATTGCTGCGGCGTTTTTGCAGCAGGAGTCGGTTCGTTGCAACTTTACAACGTTGGCGAATCGTCTCCCAGTAGCGCCTCGCGCACAATCTTTACCGGCGGAAATCCCTGCTTCAGAAAATCATCATGAAACTTCTCCAGCGAGAAGGCGGCGCCCTCTTTGTGCTTCAGGTCTTCACGGAGTTTCATGATCTGGAGCTTGCCCAGCGTGTAATAGAGATAAGTTGGATCGCCGGCGCCGCGTTTCGTTTCCACAACCGCAGTTTCTTTCGACTGGTAGCCTTCCTTCTGGAAGAACTCCTCAGCCTGTTCTATGCTCATCTTTCCGGTATGCATCTCGATGCCAACAATGAAGCGCGCATTGCGCAGCAGGGCATCCTGCAACTGTCCGAGGCGGAGAAACCTTGCTTCGCGCTCGTCCTTTGCGCCGGCGCCGGGCTGCCCGTATCCCTCGTCGAGCATCATCTGTTCGGTATAGTGCGCCCACCCTTCGACGTCAGTATTCGCGCCCAGAATCTTGCGCACCTTGCTCGGAGCCTGCGGAAGCCATAGGAACTGGACATAGTGCCCTGGATACGCCTCGTGGACCGCTGTCGAAATCACGGTGCCGATGTTGAACGAATGCATGAAGCCTTCAACCTGAGCAGGCGTCATCGTTTTCTCGGGCAGCGTGACGTTGAAGTAAGCCTCGGTCGCATGGGTCTCAAATGGTCCCGGCGTGTCCATGCTGGCAAAGGTCGTGGCCCGCATAAAAGGCGGCGTCTCTTCGACAATCGGCCGCACGTCGGAAGGGATGGTAACAATATGATGTGCGCGAATAAAGCCCGCCAATCCGTCAAAGGTCGCGCGAAAAGCATCAAGCAACTGGCTGGGAGCGGGATGTTGTTCGACCTAACTCCTCGAGCACGGCGCTCGGGTCCTTGTCCGGCTCAAGCTGATGAGCAACCTGCTTGAAGTGCGCCTGGTTCTTGCGCAGATCGGCCCATCCAATCTCGAGCAGCTTGTCGAGCGGGATATCTACCATCTCGTCGTACTTCAATTTTTCGCTGAAAGCAGCGGCGCCAATGCGAAAATCTCCATTCGATCGCGGCAGCAGGTCTGTCTTCAGCCAGTCGAGATAACTCTTCGAGTCCGGCAATAACCGCGGCATTGGTCTGCGCGAATTCGGCCTTCAGAGCCGCGTCCTGTGCATCGGCAAAGGCGAGAGGCACATCGTGCTCGAAGAAACTGATGATGTCCGGCAATTGCTCGATGGCAATCTCGGTGAAAATATGCGGAGGATTCTTCAGGTTTACACGCGCCTCGTTGAGGAGCAGCGGCATTTGCTTTTCGCGCGCGATCGAGCGACCGAAGCCGTTCATCTGGCGAAGCAAACTTCCGCTCCATCAGCACAAATGCGCCGTTTGCGCAGGTGCTTGAGTAGTTGTCCGCATTCTTCTCCCATGGACGAATCGTTTCGAGCGTGAGCAATTGCGAGCGAATATTGGCGAGCACAATCTCGCGATCGGTGCGCGGCACAAAGTCGGCGGCTGAAGAATCGGGCACTGATCGCCTCGAGTCTGCCTTTCGAAGCTCTTCAGCGCGGCAATCTCCGCATCGATATTCTTCCGCGAGTAATCTTCCAATTGCGCCGTCGTACTGGTGATAACCTACCATCGTTCCCTTGCGAAGGAGCGTAGTGAAAGTACACCTGGTCAAAGTACTCATCGGAAACCTTCGCGAAGTTGCTGCTTCCAGTCCTCCGTGGCGGCGTGGGCGGTAATCACGGCAGACATGAAAACTCCAATCGCAAGCAAAGCAAAGACGTTCTTCATATTTCCTCTCATAAGTCAGTGTTGGCGTTTCTATGCGCTAACTGGCGCGGGAGCCAGAGTTTCAAGTAACTCGTGAATTTCAAGCAGAACTTCATCGGGACGCGTGGCAGCCAAAGGATACTTCAACAACCCCTGCGGCGTGAACTGCGCGCCCCGCTTGGCGTTCCGCGCTACCAACCGCATTAGATGCTGTGGATCGACTTTAGCGTTCTCCATGAAGCGTATTTGCAGCTCGCTGCGCTTGCGGTCGATTTGCGCAATCCCGATCCGCTCGCATTCGAGGCGCAGCAGTCGCAGCTTCCAGCAGATAGACGGTCGCATCGGGCGGCGCGCCGTAGCGGTCTTCCATCTCGGCGCGCACTTCGGCCAACGCGGTTTCACTCGACGCGCCTGCGATCTTCTTGTAGAGCCGCAGCCGCTGGTTTTCTTCCGGCACATAGCTCTCGTCGATGCGCAGCGCAATACCAAGATTGAGTTGCGTGGCCGGCCGCTCCTCGCTGCTTTCGCCCTTCATCTCCTTCACGGCGGCTTCAAGCATCGAGGTGTACAACTCGAAACCCACGGCTTCAATATGTCCGCTCTGCTCGCCGCCCAGCATGTTGCCCGCGCCGCGCAACTCGAGGTCGAGCGCGGCAATCTTGAAGCCCGCGCCCAGGTCGCTGAACTCCTTGAGCGCAGCGAGTCTTCTGCGCGCAATCTCGGTCAACTCGTTCTCCGGCGGGATGAGTAGATAAGCATAGGCGCGGCGATTCGAGCGTCCCACGCGGCCGCGCAAGCTGGTATAACTCGCTCAGGCCATGCCGGTCCGCTCGGTTAATGAGAATGGTATTCGCCAGCGGAATGTCGAGCCCGTTCTCAATGATCGTTGTGGCCACCAGCACGTCGTATTCGTGGCGCATGAAGGCCAGCATCACCCGTTCAAGCTCTGTTTCGCTCATTTGTCCATGGCCGACGGCGACGCGCGCCCCCGGCACCAACTCCTGAATCCGCGAAGCTATCTCGTAGATCGACTCCACGCGGTTGTGCACGAAGTAGACCTGCCCGCCGCGTTCGAGTTCGACCTCTACGGCTGAACGCACAATCTTCTCGTCGAACTTGGCCACCACCGTCTGAATTGCCATGCGGTCCTTGGGCGGCGTCTCAATGACGCTCATATCGCGCAGGCCAACCAGCGACATGTGCAGCGTGCGCGGAATCGGCGTGGCGCTCATCGCCAGCACGTCGATCTCCTTTCGCATCTGCTTCAGCCGCTCCTTGTGGCGAACGCCGAAGCGTTGCTCTTCGTCCACAACCAGGAGGCCCAGATCCTGGAACTTGATGTCCTTTGAAAGCAGCCGGTGCGTGCCGATGAGGATGTCAACCTTCCCCGTCTCCACTTGCTCGACGATCAGTTTTTGCTCCTTCGCAGTGCGGAACCGGGAGATCATTTCGATATTGATTGGAAACTGCGCGAATCTTTTCTTGAATGTTTCGAAATGCTGAAAGCTCAGAACCGTTGTCGGCGTCAGCACCGCTACTTGCTTGCCGTCCTGCACGGCTTTGAACGCCGCCCGCATTGCGACCTCGGTTTTTCCGTAGCCCACATCGCCGCAGAGGAGCCGGTCCATCGGCGTTGTCGATTCCATGTCGTACTTGATGGCTCGGATGGCCGATAACTGGTCCTCGGTCTCGCTATAGTCGAATGTCCCTTCAAACTCCCGTTGAAAGTCGTTGTCCTTGGAGAATGCCGTTCCCTGCGCGGTGGTGCGCTCGGCGTATAACTTCAATAACTCGGCGGCCATGTCCTGCATGGCCTTTCTAACTCGCGCCTTGGTCTTGGTCCACTGCTGCGACCCAAGCCGGTTGAGCACGGGTGCGGGTCCTGCATCCGTCGAGCGATATTTCTGAATCAGGTCCAGTCGAGTTAGCGGGACATATAACTTTGCACTTTCAGCGAACTCCAGAATCATGAACTCGACGGAGAGTCCATCCTGGACAATTTCCTTCAGGCCCTGATATTGCGCAATGCCGTGCTCCACATGGACCACGTAATCGCCGATCCCCAGGTCGCGAAAGTCGGAGACAAATGCGGCTGTCTTCGATCGCTTTGGCTCGGGGCGCGCTGCTACATCCGCGTCATCGGAGAGGTCGTTGGCTCCGAATAGAATCAGGTTTGCATCTGAAAAGCTGACGCCGGCGGAAAGAGGCGTCCTAACAATCACCGGCACGCGGAGGTCGCCGGCCATGTAACTCGCCTCATCCAACACCGTCTCGCCGCCGGGGCGCATGGTGCGGCTGCCGAGCCGATAGGGAATCTGGTATTCGCGCAGCAGGGTCGCGAGCCGTTCAACATCGCCCTGGTTCGGCGCCGCCAGGACAATTCGCGTTTCCGTCTCGATCAGGCGCTTCAGTTGCTCGATAAGTACAGGAATTGACCCATGGAACCTTAGCGTCGGGCGCGTATTCAGCTCGATCTCGCCGAGAGTCGAGTCCTCATCCAGCACGTCGACCGCACCAAGCTGATCGAGATCGAGTCCCATGTGCGACTCAAGCTGAGCCTGCAGCACTTCCGGTCTCAGATAGATATCTTCGGGCCTGATCAGCGATCCGATCCCCGACCGCTCGTGGCGCTGTTCAACCTTATTCCACCACCGATCGATCTGATTACGAACCATTGCCGGTTCATCCACGAAAAGTACGCACCTTGGGGCCAACGACAGCAGGGACTTTTGCGCTCCCGCCACGGCGCTGAAGAACTCCCAACCCGGAAAGACGCTCACGCCTCCGGCGGCCGCAGCTTCAGCCGCCATCTCCGCGTCCTCACCTATATCCGAGCCCTCAATGCGCGCCCGACTGAGACGCGCATGTACCGCGGCAAGGAGCCGCTCGGTAACCGGCGTTTCGGTGAGCGGCAAGAGTTGAGTCTCGTCCAGACCCGACTGCGAACGTTGCGTCTCAGGGTCGAATTTGCGGATCGTTTCAATCTCGTCGCCAAAGAACTCGATGCGCACGGGCCGGTCAGAATCAGGGGAATAGACATCCAGGATCCCGCCGCGGCGCGTGAACTGGCCCGGCATCTCGACCAGGTCCATTTGTGTGTAGCCCACCGAGGCGAGGTGGCCGGTGAGTACTTCAACGTCAACCTCTTCGCCGCGGCGCAAAGCCACAGCCAGGCCGGCGTAATACTCGCGGTCGAAGAGCCTGAGCGCAGCCGACTCGACGGGTGCAATCAGGATATCCACTGCGCCAGTGGCCAACTTCCAAAGCGCGGAAGCCCGCTGCTCCTGCACGTCAGGATGTGGAGACAGGTTTTCGAAGGGAAGTACGTCATGGGCCGGCAGTCGGACCACCCGGTTCGGATCGACGGCGCCGGTCAGTTCGCATCCGGCCTTGAGCATCGGTTCCAGCGCTTCGGCAGCCTTGTTGTCGGCGACTACCACGATCACGGGCTGTTTAGCAGCCTTCGCCATCAGCGGGAGATACAGCGATCGCGCGGTCGATGTCAGGCCCGACACACGTCTCCGCCCCGCACCCAAGCTCAGATGCCTGACTACGCGCTCAAATCCCGAAGAGTGCTCCAGCTCCGCGAAGATTTCGCGGACAAACGGGAGGATCATGAGTCCTCAGTTTAACAGTGCCGGCAGTTAACGGTCAGCGTGTGATGGCTGCCTTGTGGAGGTCAGCCCTTTCGGAGCACCGCCGCCAGGCAGCGGCGGATTGTCGGCCGACTGACGGCTTTCAATCCGGCCGCCCGTGCTTCAGCGAGCTCCTGCTGGAATATTTCCAGCCTCACATGCCCTGCCGGTTCCGCCAGGAATAACGATGCTCCCGGCTTCAGCGTAGCAGCAACATCGCGAAAAAACGCTTCAGAAGACGGCACTTCGTGCACCACGGCGAAGGCGAGAACAAGGTCGACCGCGCCGGTCAGGTCGCCGAGGCCCATGCGATCCGGCTCTGCCAGCCGCGCATCGATGCGCTCGTGCAGTCCGGCCCCGCGGGCTCTTCGTCGTAACCCTTCGAGCATTTTCGCCTGGATATCCACCGCGACAACGCGTCCCTCCGGCCCAACCATCCGCGCCAATGGCAAGGTGAAGAAACCCATTCCCGGCCCGGGTTCCAGCACGGTCATCCCTTTGCGCACGAATGGCGCAAGCATATTCTCAGGGTTTCCGAGCATCCATTTCCGAACCGGGCTGGCCAACAGGTAACCTGCCCACCATGGGCATACGCGTTCCGCCATTTCGCACCCCTTTCTTTGGACATCGATTGCGAGATGGCCGATGTGGAATGGCCGGACAGCATCGCATCCATTCAATTGTTGACTAAGTCTGAGCGATCTTCGTGACCATGTATCAGCCTGCGGATGGAATTGCAGAGGCGGGCCGTTCCTGCGCGAGGATTGGCGTTCTATCTTTGAAGACGAAGGAGCCCGGAAAATATTTTAGAGAATCGGAATCCGGTGCGGATTTTTCGTTTTCCAAAATGCGCGTCCGATTTTTATCGGAATCAGATCATGCCTTGCAATGGAAAACATTCTGATTTCATCGCGTGCGTCAATGCTGATATTCGAAGTTGGAGATTCGACTTTCGCTTCAGTGCGGCTTGCCCGGAAGCACAAAATGCTCGGCACAACGCGGCTCGTACGAGTCTCCCGGCATTTTGACCGGGCTGTCATACGGCGCCGGTTTTCCATCGATCAGTCGCTGTGAGTAAAGCGCTCGCGCTCCGCAACTGCAATAAGCCATGCACTCTGTGATGCTGCCGCCATACGCATTGACAAGCCAGGTCAAGTTCAGCATCTCTCCGAAGGGAACGGCTCGAAAATCGAGGTCGAGCCCCGCAATCAGCACATCGTGACCGGCATCGAGAAGATGGCGCGTGAAGAGGAAAAGCTCCTCGACAAATTGGCCCTCATCAATGGCAATGCACTCGACCTTTTTACCGATCTCCATTTCTCTCTGGGCGATCGATCCAAGGACCTCCCAAGGGTTTTGCGATTTGAATTCGAGCGCGTTCATTTTGCCGTGGCCGTTTGGATTGCGGCTCTCGACAACCCCGGGTCCGCCCTTGGTATCGTCGCTGGGCTTGAGAACCAGCACATATTGACTTGCATATTGCCGCCGCATTTCGGCGCGGCGCAGCAACTCCGCGGTCTTATTGCTCCTCATCGGTCCCAACATCAGTTCCAGCTTCCCAGCCACGTTCTTATCCCCTAACGCAAAGAGAATTAATATAACGCTTCCGGCATTTCATCATATCTCGATTGGGCAGCGGCCGCCTTAAAGCCAGTTCTGGAAAACAGGCAATCAGGAGATTTCCTGCGATTCCGAGAGACGCAATCGATAGAATGAAAGTTGCGACAATCTTCATGTTTTGGAGTTTCGCCCGCATGACCGAACAACCGCGCATTCTTATCGTCGGCGCTGCCGGACAGGTCGGCGTTGAACTGCAACGCAGTTTTGCGGGTTTCGGTTCCATCGTCGCCGTCGATCTTGAATCAGTGGATCTGGCCGATGCCGATCAGACTCGAGCTTTGGTACGGCGTGTCGAGCCTGAAATTATCCTCAATGCCGCCGCTTACACGGCCGTCGATCGCGCTGAATCTCAACCGGGACTGGCCATGGCGGTCAATGCCACTGCGCCGCGGATTCTCGCCGAAGAGGCTCTCAGGCTCAGTGCCATCCTCGTCCACTATTCGACAGATTATGTCTTTGACGGGGAAAAACAGCGGCCTTGGGTTGAGAGCGATGAGCCAAACCCTTTGAATGTTTATGGCACAAGCAAGCTCGCCGGGGAGCGGGCCATCCAGCAGACGGGTGGACGCTATCTCATCTTTCGAACCAGTTGGGTCTACGGCCCGCATGGCAATAACTTTCTGCTCACCATGCTTCGTCTGGGCCGCGAACGCGATCGGCTTTCAATCGTAAATGATCAGTACGGTTCACCGACCACCTCGATCGAACTAGCGCGGGCCACGCGCACGATTACCGAGGGCGTGCTTGCCGGACGATTTGGCCGGCCTGAGGATTGGGCGGGACTTTATCACATGACCTGCTCGGACTCTACTACCTGGTATGGTTTTGCGAAGGCCATTTTTTCCGGCGCAGAAACACGGATTATGATGAAAATGCCTGCGTTGACGCCGTTATCCACAAAGGACTATCCCACTGCGGCCAGGCGTCCGCGCAATTCGGTGCTGTCGAACGAAAAGCTATACGGCCGGTTCGGAGTGCGTCTCGCTTCCTGGCGATCGGCGCTCAATGACGTAATCTCTAGCCTTTCTGACGCAGATACTCAATGAAGGGCCGGCCAGGCACACATCGCCTGACCTAGCGCGAGTGCGTCAGAATCGCGCCGGCAACGGACTGCAGGGGCAATACTTTGTCTACTCCATTCAGTTTGATGGCTTCCTTTGGCATGCCGAAGACTATGCAGGTGGCTTCATCCTGGGCGATGGTCGTGGCCCCGGCCTGCTTCATCTCGAGCATTCCGCGCGCGCCATCGTCTCCCATTCCGGTGAGGATAACGCCGACAACATTCCGGCCGGCATAGCGGGCTGCGGAACGGAAGAGCACATCCACGGAGGGCCGGTGACGGCAGACAAGCGGTCCGTCCTTGACCTCGACATAATAACGCGCGCCGCTGCGTTTGAGCAGCAGATGATGGTTGCCCGGAGCGATCAGCGCGCGCCCGCGAATTACCGTGTCGTTGGTTTCGGCTTCTTTGACAGTAATGTTGCACAGGCTGTCGAGCCGGTTGGCGAAGGCGCGCGTGAAGAGCTCCGGCATGTGCTGCACAATCACAATGCCTGGAGTATCGGCAGGCAGAGCTTCCAACACGGTCTTGAGCGCCTCGGTACCGCCAGTCGAGGCGCCGATGACGACGACCTTTTCCGTGGTCTCGGCCATGGCGTGGGTGGCGGGAGAAAGGATTGCGTCGGCAGTGAGCTTGGGCTCGACTGTGTGGCCGGGCCGCAGAGGTTGCAACCTGGCCCTGGCAGCAGCTTTGACAGCCTCGCAAAGCGCGATCCGCGAGTCTTCGAGGAATTGCTTTGTTCCAAGGCGGGGCTTGGTGACGATTTCCACCGCGCCATATTCAATTGCCCTGAAAGTGCTCTGGGCGCCCTCTTCTGCCAGGCTCGAACATATGACCACAGGGATGGGATGCTGGCTCATGAGTTTCTTAAGGAAAGTGAGGCCATCCATGCGTGGCATCTCGATGTCGAGCGTGATGACGTCGGGAACCTGTTCGGCAATGCGTTCGGCCGCGACAAACGGATCGCCGGCGGTGGCAATCACTTCGATTTCGGGATCGGACTGGAGCACGTCGCGCAGCGTCTGGCGCACCACGGCGGAATCATCCACGATCAGGACGCGAATTCTCGGTGTACTCATAAGCCGGGCCTCAAAGCTCCCACCTCACCTGTTCTTTTACGCAAATCTTGTTCAACGTCATCGTAGCGGTCTTGCCTCACGATTTGACAGTAGTCCGAGTCGCCGCTCACGAGTGCCGTTGCAGCAGCACTTCGCCAGTCTGGGTATTGAAGTGAATATTGACGCCCCGTGTGCCTCCCAGTGAAGATGCGACGACGCCGAAGCCTTCCTCTGCAAGCACTTTCACCGCAACTTCGCGGTTCAGCTTGCCCACTGTCGGCCGCTTGCTGCCGGCTTCCATTACGAGCACGTCGCCGCCTCCAAAGAGCTTGACCTCGACCTCATCACGGCGGGCGCCCAAAGCGTCGAATTGGCGCGCCAGATCGCGAATCGCATAGTCAACATATCGGCGTCCCGCAGAACGGCTCAGCGATGCGCCGAGCTTGGCCGGGAAACGCGGCAGCATGGGATGGCACAGCGCGCCCAGGCCCAAGCGCGGCACGCGGAACACGATGCCCACACAGGAGCCCAGCAAAGTTCGCAGCATTGTTGGCTCCTTTACCAGACGCAACTCCCCCGGCTGCACATAAACTTCCGGCAATGCGTTATCAAGCTGCGGCATCGATCCTCCTGTAAAGCGCCGGCGCGACCGGCGTCAGAGGCAAATCCATATCGTGCAGAGTTTCGGCGTGGCCCACAAACATGTATCCGCGCGGCACCAGCTGTCTCGAAAGCCTCTGCAGAACCTTTTCCTGCGTTGGCCGATCGAAGTAGATGATTACGTTCCGGCAAAAGATTGCATCTGCTTTTTCTGCCAGGCGGTAGTCGGCATCCATGAAATTCAATCGCCGAAACTCGATCAGCCGGCGAAGTTCCGGCACGACACGCACGCGGTCGGAGCTCGAGTCGCGGCTCCCCATCAGATACTTTCGCCTCAACTCCGCCGGTACCGGGCTGACCACATCGGTCGAATAGACTCCCATCTCGGCCTTTGCAAGTACGTTGGTCGAGATATCGGTGGCAAGAATTCTGAACCGGAAGCCGGGATGGGTCAGTCCCATATTCGCTCAGTACAATGGCCAGCGTGTAAGGCTCCTCCCCCGAGGAACAACCCGCGCTCCAGATCAGTAATGGCCTTCCGCCTCCGTTAAGCGCGGTCAGTTCCGGAAGCGCCGTTTGAACAAGAAAGTTGAAATGCCTGGGCTCGCGGAAGAAGTCGGTCTTGTTGGTCGTCACAACGTCGATGAGGGGAGCAAGTTCTTCCTTCAATCCATGGGGCCCAAAGAGAAAATCGCAGTACTGGCCATAGGAATGGAGATCGAGGGCCTTCAACCGCCGCTTGATTCTGACCTCAAGCATCGTCTTCTTCTCAGACCCAAGGCGAATGCCCGCCTTTTCATAGATCAGGTTGCAGAGGCGCGTGTAGTCCCGGGTCGAAATGTTTTCGTCGTGAACGCTCATTGTGCGAACGGGGCAGACAGAACTGCCTGCCCCATTTCCTCCCTTATGCAGCCACTTCCATCAATGGTTTTGAGGTTTCCTGCCCGCGGACCACTGCGAGTTCTTCGGCGGAAAAGACGCGATCGATATCCAGGATCATGATGAACTGCGTATCGCGCTTGCCCATCCCCTTGATGAAATCGGTGCGGATCTGGGTTCCGATCCTTGGTGCCGGCTCGATCTGGTCCGGCTCAAGGTCGATGACCTCTTCAACCGAATCGGCAAGCGCGCCGATCACCGTGGATTCGTTGTCAAGCAACACCTCGACCACAACAATGCAGGTGTTGCGTGTGCTCTCGGTCTTCGACATCTCAAAGCAGAGCCTGAGGTCGACCACCGGCACTACGCTGCCCCGCAGGTTGATCACCCCGCTCATGAAATCGGGTGTCCTGGGGATTGCGGTGATGGTGGTCAGGTCAAGCACTTCCCTCACCTTGGCTACATCGGTCGCAAAGATCTCGTTGCCGAGTTTGAAGGTCAGATACTGCCGTGTCTCCGTGATTTCGCTAACGCTCATACTTCAACTCCTTTCTCGTTTTGAAGACAGGGCGCGGCCCGTTCGCGGATCGCGCCCAACCGGTCAGTAACGCTCGAACTCACCATCGAGATCGTCGTGTTTGTCTTTGAGCCGGAGATTGATCCCGCCCGCCGCCTTCCCGCCACTCGCCGCGCCTTGGCCGCTGTGCTTGGCGGCCTTTGCGGGCGCGGCCTGAACGGACCTGCCCGCTTTAGCGCTCGCCGGCTTGCGCGTCCGGCCACCATCCTCGTCGCCGGTGTGGAAGAACGAGAGCGCGCTGACAAGCTGATCCGACTGGCCGGTCAGCTCCTCGGTCGTCGAAGCCATCTCTTCCGATGCGGAGGCATTCTGCTGGATCACCTGCTCCAGTTGCTGCAGCGCCTTGTTGATCTGTTCCGCGCCGGTATCCTGCTCCTTGCTGGCGGCGGTGATTTCCTGCACCAGCTCGGCCGTGCGCTGGATATCGGGCACCAGCTTGTCCAGCATCTCGCCGGACTTCTCCGATACTTTCAGCGTATTGGCGGAAAGTTGATTGATCTCGCCCGCCGCCTTCTGGCTGCGCTCGGCCAGCTTGCGGACTTCCGCGGCCACCACGGCAAACCCCTTGCCGTGTTCGCCGGCGCGCGCTGCCTCAATGGCCGCGTTGAGCGCCAGCAGGTTGGTCTGGCGCGCAATCTCCTCGATGATCGAGATCTTGTTGGCGATCTCCTTCATCGCGGCAACTGCTTCGAGAACCGACTTGCCGCTCTCCTGCGCGTCCTTGGCGCTCTTGTTGGCGATTTTGTCGGTCTGCTGCGCGTTGTCGGCATTCTGCTTGATGTTCGAGACCATCTCCTCCATCGAAGACGAGGCCTCTTCGGCCGCCGCAGCCTGTGCGCTGGCGCCCTTCGACACCTGGATCGACGCGGTCGAGATGGACTGGCTGGCCGCCGATACTTCGCCGGCGATTGCACGGATATCGGAGACCGTCTGCGTAAGCCCGCTCACCATCGAACTGAGCGCCTGCATCAGCTTGTCCTGCGGCGAGCGCTCGCGGAGGGTCACCGTCAGGTTGCCGTTGGCAATCTCCTCGGCGGCCGACGTGATGTCGTTCATGGCCACGATCAGAGTGTTCAGGTTGTTCTTGATCAGGTTGAAGTCGCCGTGGTAGGTATCTGTGATTTGCGGTGGTATGTCTCCCTTGCTGATCTGCTCCACGTATTTGGCGGAGAAGTTCAGCGGGCCGATGACAGCGTCCAGAATGTCGTTGACGCCACGCACGATTTCTGCATACGCTCCCTGGAACTGGTCGTGATTGCCGCGCTCGGAGAGTTTTCCGTCCTTGGCCGCATCGGTCAACCGCGCCAGCATCTTCTGCAGAGTCTGCAGGACGATGGCCACATTGTTGATTGCCTGCTTCATCTTCTCGTGATCGCCCTTGTAGGTCTGGGCGATCAGCTCGTCGATCTTGCCGTTCGAAACCTGGATCAGAATGCGATTGCCTTCGGCGATCGGCAGCAGAATTGCATCGAGCATGGTGTTAACGCCGCGCACAATTTCAGCATACGCACCCTGGAACTGCTCCGGTTTGCCGCGGTCGCTAAGCTGACCCTCCTTGGAGGCATCGGTCAGCCGCACCAACTCCTTTTGCAGACTCTGGAGGACAAGAGCGACATTGTTGATTGCCTGCTTCATCTTTTCGTGATCGCCCTTGTAGGTCTGCGCGATCAGTTCGTCGATCTTGCCGTTCGAAACCTGCGCCAGGATGCGATTGCCTTCGCCGATCGGCAGCAGAATCGCGTCGAGCATGACATTGACGCCGCGCACGATCTCCGCGTACGCGCCCTGGAACTGCTCCGGCTTTCCGCGCTCGCTGAGCTGCCCGTCCTTCGAAGCCTCGGTCAGCCGCCCCATCTCCTTTTCCAGTGCCTGGACCACCACGGCTACGTTGTTGACCGCGACCTTCATCTTCTCGTGGTCGCCCTTGTAGATCTGGGTAATCAGTTCGTCGATCTTGCCGCCTGAAATTTGCGCAAGAACGCGGTTGCCCTCGCCGATAGGCAGCAGGATTGCGTCCAGCATCTCGTTCACACCCTGAATCATCTCGCGATGAACGCCATTGAAGATGGTCGCCTTGCCGCGCTCGGAGAGACGGCCCTCCTTGGACGCGTCCACAAGACGCATGATCTCCTGCAGCACCTCCATCGAGTCGTCTTCGACGGCTCGCTTTGAGACGCCCGAACGATCCTGAACTCCGTGTCCGTTTCCGCCATGACCGTTTCCGGCACCGTGCGCCTTACGGTCTCCACTTACCATTGTTGTCGCCATGAAACCCGGTCCTCTCTCGGCTGGAAATCGCATTCCCCCCACCCATTCATCGATTCACCGGCAACAAACGGCCGGGGGCTTTGCGAGTCCAGCTGGTTAATTCGTTATTTGACAGGTGCTGGCATCCTCCCCCAGCACCAACGAAGCTTCAGTTAACGGCCAACTGCGTGCCAGTTCCCTGGCGGGGATTTCCAGCCGACGCCGGGCGCCCCCGGGAGCGCTGTTGAGTTACTCGCACCGCATCCTGCGCCAGCCGCTCCGGATCGAGAATCAGCGCCACGTTCCCATTGCCGAGAATGGTGGCGCCTGAAACAACCTGGACGTGACGGTAGAACCGACCCAGATTCTTGATGACCGTTTGGCAATTTCCCAACACCTGGTCCACAACAAATCCGTAGCGGCCTTCTTCGGTTTCGACCACCATGATCTGCTCGATCGCGGGGGGCACGGTGCGAATGTCGAAGTGTTGCCGCAGGCGAATGTAAGGGATCAGCTCCCCGCGCACATTGGCCAGGTGCCTGCCATTGGCGAGCTCGATGTCCTTAGGGGTAAGCTCGATGCATTCCAGCGTGTTGGCCAGCGGCAACACGAAGTAGGCGTCGGCGACACTCACCAGCAAGCCGTCGATGATGGCCAGGGTCAGCGGCAGTCGCAACGTCACCTGGGTCCCCTCACCCGCCTTGCTGACAACGTCGATGCTGCCCCGCAATGCGTCCACGCGCTGGCGAACCACGTCCATTCCCACACCGCGGCCGGAGACGTCGGTGACTATTTTGGCTGTCGAAAAACCGGGTTGGAATATCAGTGCATACGTTTCGGACTCGGTGAGCTTGGCGCCGGCCTCCACCAACCCCTTTTCGATCGCGCGATTGCGCACCGCCTCGAGGTCGATTCCACCGCCATCGTCGGAGACCCCAATCAAAACGCTGGCGCCGGAGTGCCGGGCGGAAAGATGAATGGTCGCCGTGGGCCGCTTGCCACGGACCGACCGTGTACCGGCAGGCTCAATGCCGTGGTCCATGCTGTTGCGGATCAGATGCATCAGAGGATCGCCCAACTGGTCGATTACGGTCTTGTCAAGCTCCGTATCCGCGCCTTCCATCGTCAACTCGACATCTTTACCGAGATCGCGTGCAAGGTCGTGCACCAATCTCCGGAATCTTTCGAAGGTGGCGCGAATCGGCAACATGCGGATGTTCATCGAGTTCTCCCGCAACGATGCGGTGAGCCGTTCGATCTCTTCCGACACCGCGGCCACGTCGGGGTCGTCGGAACGCGAGGCGAGCTCGCTGAGCCGCGCCTGCACGGTGACCAATTCGCCCACCAGGTCTACAAACTGGTCAAGCTTGACGGCAGGGACACGCAGGCTTGTCGCGGTATCGGACTTGTCGTAGTTGCGACGCCCTCCGGTGCCGGCACGCGGCTCCTCGAGCGCCCGAGCCGTTCCACAGGCCGTGCCCATCCCCATTTGCAAAGCGCCCCGCCCGGCACTCGTATTCTGCTCGATGGTGAGTTCGCAACTGTCGGCGACGAAGATGAACACATCGCGGATGGCGTCGCGGCCGGCGGATGTTGCCAGAACCATATCCCACGCCACATAGCAGCGCTCCGGATCGAGTTCTGCAATGGGCGGAATCCCCGCCATCACCGCCCTGACCGAGAGGCCGCCAAGCTGCCGGAGTTCATGCAACAGCAGCAAGGGATTGGTCCCGTTGAGCATCATCTCCGGGCCCGGTGAAAAGTGAATGCGCCACTCGCAAACCTGGCCGTCTTGAACGGCCTGAGTGCTCTGCGAAGCGGCCGCCTTGGGCTCAGGCATTCGGTTCTCCGGTATCCCGGCGAGTTGCCGCACCTCGATCAGAATCCGGGCACAAGCTGCGGGATCTGCCGGCAGAGTTGCGGCGCCTTCCTCGAGCATGGCCCGAATCTGGTCGAGCGCAGCAAGAGTGAGATCGATCAATTCGGAGCTGACCTGAAGCCTTCCGTCACGCACCCGGTCGAAAGCTGTCTCCAGGTTGTGCGTAAATGCGGCTAGTTGCTCGAAGCCGAACATGGAGCCGGATCCCTTGATGGTGTGCAAGGCGCGGAAGACCCGCCCCACCAGTTCCATGTCTGCGCGGCTTTCATTCAACTCGAGCAAAGCCGCCTCGAGATCGACAAGGACCTCTCGCGCCTCTTCGCGGAAGCTCTGTTTGAACTGGTCGGCGTTGTCTGCGATTGCTTGATCCATGGCCCGTTGCATCTCCGTACTTAAACAGGAACCGGAAAACATTCAAAGCCTGCTTCTTTCAGCGCAGCGGAGACCGGCTCGGGCACTTTTCCCTTGAGCGCGAATCCCACTCCGGAAGCTCTTGCTTCGCGTTCGGCAGCCCATAGTAGCTGGATCGCAGTTACATCGAAATCTGCGTTCGGCTCGAGCGCGACGCTTACCGCCTTGCCCGAATGGATTGCGCTGAGCAGAATTGCTTTCAATTCCGCCGCGGAGGAAATGTCGATCACTCCGGCAAGGCAAACTATGGTCGACTTCTTACGTTGTTCAAGAGTGATTCCCACACCTGACTCCCACGAGCTTTGCTGTTCCGGTTACCCTCCATCCGTGGATGGAGCAGCGTTCTGGTCTGGAGCACACGGGCCTCGATTGCCCGCGACCCGCGAAACTCATTTCAGTGAGTCTTCGATCGCTGCCGAGCTTCAAATGAGATTTAGAACAATTGCCTAGAACCTTCACGGCAAGTCCATGCGACTGTGCCGACACTTTTGTAATCGGCTTTGATAGAGCAATTGACTAGTGGGATTCGGAGTGTGGAGGGTTAGATTACTCTGAGGGATCTTCGATTTGCCTATATTCTTGTGCAGATCTGGGGAGGAAACCTGAGGGATGAACCGGGCTAGAACAGTTCGATAGCGGGACGGTTGTCGTCAGCCCTTGCCGCTCCGCCTGAGACAGCAAGATGAGTCACGGTCTGACTGGCCATCCTATATTGATCGAGATGGCCGGCAAGCATCTTCTCGAATGTGTTATTCAGTTGCCCATCCCAGCCCGGGTTTTCGAGCCTTTCGTTCAACATGACCATATGGTCGCGCATCTCGACCAGAGCCGCCTGCACATGCTCCATTCTTTGCCGCATCACGTCCTGGAATTGAATGTGCCCCAGCGCCTCAGACAGCCGGTTGATGCTCTCCTGGTAGCTTGAATCGACCTCGGAGATGACGTCGAGAAGCAATTCGCTGTTTTTGCTGAACTCCTGCTGCATCTCGCTCAGTCCGGCGATCAGGTTATGCATCCCGGTGTTCGACTCATATTGCTCCAGTGACGACTTGGCATCGGCCATTTCGGTATCGACCCGTTTGCAGGTGGAGTTGATCTTTATGGCGATATCCGCGGCGGCCTTCGAAGACAGTACGGAGAGCTTTCGCACTTCAATGGCAACTACGGCAAAGCCGCGCCCGGCGCTTCCTGCCTTTGCCGCCTCGATCTCGGCATTGAGGGCCAGCAAGCTGGTCTGCTGGGCGATGGAAGTGATGACTTTGATCAGTGGAGTGAGCGCGCGCACCTCCTGGGCGAGGCCCCCGATGCGCTCGAAGTTGGCATGCATCTCCGTGTTCTGCTCGGCCAGTTGCATCTCCAGCGCGGCAATGATCTCGCGATTCGTATTGACGCGCTCGCGGGTGGATTCCGTCAACGCCTTGCCGCTCTGAATTGAATGGTTGATATGCGCTCGTTTTTCGCTGGCCTGAGCATTCAGGATGCCGATCTGTTCGATTACCTGCACGACCTCTCGTTCGGACTCGGACAAGGAGTCGCCGATTTGACCATGCAAAACATCGATATATGGCCTTGAGTCCCCAACCTCGGTTTGCATCGCATCGCGGGACGAAATCATGTGTGAAATCTGGCTGAAGGTCAGGTTGCCGAATCCCCACATATCGGCGACCGCGCTGCGAGCGTCGGCCCAGTGGCTCCGCTTGTAAACAAGACCGGGAATGAAGATGAAGACGAACAGAAGCCCGGCAGCGCGAAGCTTGTAGGAATGGCCATCCTGTCCTATCAGATTGGACAGGCAAAACCAGAGCGGCACAAGGAGAGCGGTTCGGACGATTGCCTCATTGACCAACCGGTTCCGTATCCTTCGCAGGCGCAACTTAAGTTCCAGCCCACCTTCATCTTTCTCATCTTCGATAAAGCCCGGGAGCTCGGATGAGAATGTCCCGCGTGCTGTCAACGGCGCTGACGCCATGTGTTTACGCTCCCGGCAATACCTTTTTGATGACCGCGATCAGGTCGTTGCCGGACACCGGCTTGACCAGCCATCCCGTTGCTCCCGCGCGCTTGCCCTCGTCGCGTTTGGCTGTTTCGCTTTCGGTGGTAAGCGTGAGGATGGGAATAAAGCGAAGGCCCGGCAAGGCGCGCACATTCCTGATCAGCTCCATCCCGCCCATGACCGGCATATTGATATCGGTAAGAATCAGATTGGGCTTGATTCCCGACTGCAACTTCTCCAGAGCCATCTTGCCGTTGCTCGCGGTTTCCACTTGAAAGCCGCTCATGGCCAGGGTGGTCTTGAGGCTCATCACCATGGTGACCGAGTCATCGACGACGAGTACTGTCATTGCCATACAAACTCCTCGCGGCTAAAGGTGCGACACGGAATTCAGGCCAGGCTCGCATAAGCGTACATTCCGGACAACCGGACTGCACGGCATAGTCCCATGCCGTTTTGGCGAGCCATGAGTATAGATAACTAATCGGCGGCACCTGACGGATGATTAGCAGCGAATATCTGCGGCTCGACTTTCACCATAGGTGGAGGGATCGCGTGGAACTCCCGTCCAGCCTGCCCTTCCGGCCGAATGCTCCTTACCCCTGGAGCATGAGTGTCAAGGAGAAGGAATTCGCCGGGGTCCTGTTCGAAGCCCACCCGGAAGTGAGCGACCATACGTGGGCCATCCGCTCGGACTCTGCCTTTAAATTCGATGGTTTAATGCTCGTCTTCTATACGAGGGGACCTGGGCGAGGCGAAGATCGCGGCAACTGTCGCTCACGTCCGCCGAGTTTTACCAGAAGTATGTAGCCTCTATCTTCGGCGAGCCTGGCTGACCATCGATAATCTGGGTGCTCAGCACTATTTCCATGTTCTCCTTGTCCCCAGCCGCCTTCACTGCGTCCTTCAACTGGACGAGATAGACAGGGTCGGTAAGGAACTCCCCGGCGGCAATGGTGCCGCCACGAGCAATTCCCGCCATAACGACAGCCAGCCTGCCGGTATTGGGGTCGGTGAAGCGCGCGACTATCGCATAGTCCCGATAATTGTTTGTCGCCATCTGCACGGATCGGTCGAGAACCCATTCAGCCTGCGTAGAAGACTTGCTGTCTACAATACTCATCTTCGTCATCGCTGAATCGTTCGCGAAATGGTACCGCAAGGCGTTGGTCAACCTCAGTGTCCACGTGTTATCGAACGCTCCAATGAAAATCGTTGGTCCATTCCGCAAATCTTCGAGATTGGTCGCGCCTTCGCTTTTCAGCGAGTATTGCTTGCCCTTGGACTGGAGGACTCCGGCGACTTTCACCGTGGCGAAAACGTCGTCGATCACGATGGCGGTTAGCTTGTCGTTCAACACGAGTTGATGCGTTGGCTGTGCGGCATCGCGAAGAACCAAGCTGGAATATTGAAGCTGATCCGCGATGCAGAGCAGCACCGGGTCCTTCGACTTCAGCACCGGCTGCCAAAACAGATCGAGGGCGGATCGATGCATCGCCTGCCAAAGCAAGACCGATCCAACCGAAAAAATCCCGGCGAGGACGCAGGCAATTGCGAGAGTCAGTCTTGAATGGTGATGCGTGCGCGACGAAAGAGAATCTGAGTGGGCTTCGGAGAGGACGGAAGTCTCCCCCGCCGTCAGATCCAATTCCTTCAAGACCGGATCGTTGGCGCCATCGGGCCAGCAGAACTTAGGGATATAGGAACCGGACGGCAGGGCAATGCGCATCTCATCCGCATGCTCGGGCTCCAGATAATACTGCGCCACCCGTTTGCGTATCTCGGCCGCAGTCACGCGGACAATCGGGTCAGAAGCGGTATCATAGTCAGCGTCCCTGCCGAAGATCTCGATACCCAGCGTCCGTTCTTTGATGTTGTCTGCTTCTCCGGCCAGGGTCTGCTCAGTCACAAAGCGGAGAAATGTAGGGAATCGCTTGCTGTGGCTGAAGAAGGGGTTTGCCAGGAGCCGATTCAGTTGTTCACGGATCGCACTTTTCTCAGCATCATTCAAAATCTGGTGCTCGTGGCCCTGCGATTCCGTTTGCACTGTTGGACTCCGGCAAGTCGAAGCGATTATACACCGTAAAAACTCTAAGTTCGTCCGTGCAGGAGTAACAGGTAAGCAGTTGTAAATAGATAGAGTTAAGCGAGTCATTTACCTGATAAGATTTGTCGGTTTTCCGTAAGGACCCTGACCATCCATTCCGTAAGGACCTTCACAGTCTTTATCGGCAGGCCTACAACGGTTATGCTTTACAACCTCGATCACCAGGGCATTCAACAGGACATGCGGACGCCGGTTGGATTCCCGGAGTCGAAGGGGAACTGACCAGATGGAGGCTTCAAATTGAAAGCATTCAGGAGCAGGAAGACAGTGGTCGTTACTGTGGTATTGGGGTGGAATCGCAATGCTGTTTGCCATTCTGGTGAGCAGTACACCTTCCATTAACGCGCAAATCGCAACAACCACCGCGACACTTTCCGGTGTGGTACGGATCCTTCGGGCGCATGTGGTGCCCGAGAGCCGCAGTAACGCTGGTCAGCGCGGAGAAGGGAATCAGTCGAACCTATCACTACGGACGATGGCGGCCGGTACTCGTTTAATCAGCTTCCTCCGGCTACCTATAGCTTGACGATCAAAGCGAAGGGCTTTCAGGACGTATCAGCAGAATGGAATCGTGCTCAACGCCGCCGACACCGTCTACGCAGAACGTGACACTTAGCGATCGGGGCTGAGACGCAATTGATCACAGTAACCGCCGATGCACCCCAACTGAACACCGACAATTCCAACGTAGCATCGAACATCGATGCCAAGCAGATCGTCGAGTTGCCGCTGAATGTGCGCAACGTCTACGGACTGGCCACTCTCAACTCTTCCGTGCAAAACTCGTCCGAATCGCAGATGCTCCGGGGTGGCGGGGGCGGCGGCACAACGGACACCGCGGATCAGGACATCTCGTTCTTGAACTTCGCCGGCGGCTTCTTTGGAACTACGGGCTACCTGGTCGACGGCTCATGGGATACTGACACCGAATGGGGCGGGATCATCTTTGTCCCCGGCGTGGAAGCGGTTCAGGAATTCAAAATCCAGAACAACTCATTCACGGCTCAGTATGGATGGAGCACGGGCAACGTGGTCAACGTCGTAACCAAGGCGGGGACGCAATGCACTTCCACGGGTCGGCCTACGAGTTTTATTCCAGCAACAAACTCAACGCCTTCAATTACTTCCAATCACCCGGCAGTTGCGTAGGTCTCGAGGACAGAATCACCTGCGCTTTTAGCCGCAACCAGACTGGCGCGAACGGCCGGTGGCCCGCTCTACATTCCCGGGATTGTATAAACAGCGGGACAAGACCTTCATCTTCGGTCATCTACGAGCACTTCACCGCAAACACACCGTCCCCATCGTCCTACACTGTGCCAGACACCAAGTTCCTCGCCGGCGACTTCTCCGAGCATCTGGCAACCACGGCAGCCGGCACAGACGCTCTCGGCCGCCCCATCTATATCGGTCAGATTTACGATCCGCACAGCGGCCGCGCCATTACAGCGGCCGAGCGGACGACTAAGACCCGGTGAACTATGGAACCGCATTGGCTACGCAAAGTGGATATATTCGCGATCCCAGTTCCGGGCAACATCCTGAGCAACATTGCTGGTTACGTCGCCGGATCCGCGTCGGCGCCAAACTGCTCAGCTACTATCCTACGGCGCAAACAGTCCAGGCAATGTGGCCAACAACCTGGTCTGGTCGGCAAGCGCGCCCACGTATTCGGAACGAGTACGGGATCAGGGTAGACCAGAATTTCAACGACAACACCAGAGCCTATTTCCGCTACTCCTATAAGGCAAGAGACAAAGGCCAGCGAGGCCGCGAACTGGGGTATCCGATCCGGCAGGCCCAGGCAATACGGTTCCCAACAACCGCTGGGGCATGTGGGCGGGGCTCACGCAAGTCTTCAGCCCAACCTTCACCATGAACATCACCTCGGGCGTCCAGATATGGCATGAAGACTTCAGCAATCAGTCGTTCGGCTTCAACCCCGCTACTCAGTCTCGGGCTCCCGGCGTATGTCGCGGCAAAATGCTCCCTTGTTCCCGCAGGTCACTGTTGCGACGGGTTCTCCCAACTTGGCCCTACGCAAAATAGCCCACAGGCGAATACCAACCATGGACCCATCGGCACAGTGGCTGTTGACTTCATCAAGCTGCAGCGGAAAGAATACCGTGAACTTCGGATTCATGGGCGTAGAGCAGGTCTTCAGCCAGCATAACTACTACCCCGTCCCTCCTTCAGTTCAACAGAACCTTCTCTGCCGGACCGAATCCCGTGACGCCGATCGGCTGCCACCGGCAACGCAGTGGCTGAGATGCTGCTCGGCACCCTGAGCGGCGGCAACGTCAGAACGCCTTTCAACCCCTATGAATCGAACCATCTTCTTGGCGAGTATGTCCAGGACGATTGGAAACCGAACTCCACAACCTCACTTTGAATCTCGGCATCCGCTATGAGATTCAAACTCCGTACACCTTCGCGCCATAACAGGGCTCGATCTTCGACCCGAACGCACAGAACCCGCTCAGCTACTATGGCTGGGCGACCCTTGCTTGGCGCGCTCCAGTTCCTGGGGCCCGGCAACCGGTACTATCTACAACCCGAACTACAACAACATTGCGCCTCGCCTCGGCTTCTCGTATCAGGCGATTCCAAGGCAGTTATCCATGGCGGATACGGAATCTTCTATCCGGAATCGGTTACCAGCTCCGGCTCGGAGGACTACGGACGGTTTCTCCGCGACAACCAACGCCAACATGAGCCTGGACGGCGGAAGTCACCCCCAATCCGAATATCAGCACCAGCAATCCCTGGGGCGGGCAATACGCGCAGATTACCGGCAACGCCAACGGCTAGTTTCAACAGCTCGGCAATAGCGTAGGCAGCGACTTCAGGAACCGTCCTTCGCCTTACGTTCAACAATGGATGTTGGGTGTGCAGTATGCCTTCACCCCGAACGATCAACTGGAAGTAAACTACATTGGCAACCGGGGCGTTCGCATGATTGGCGGGCCGCAATAACAACCAGTTGAATCCGAAGTACCTGTTCGCAGCTACGGGACAATCCAATGCCAATTACCTCAGCGCGGCTGCGGCTATCCAATCCCTTTGCCGCTCCGCATGCAGGCCCTGGAGAAGAATCGGAACGATTGCTCCGAGCGGTTGCAATCTTGACAACGGACGGCGTAACCAACGCGCAATTGCTGCTGCCCTTTCCGCAGTATTGCGGCGTAGGCCAGGTCAACGCGCCTGTAGGCCAGTCCCTTTACAACGCCTGCAGGTCAACTTACAACCACCGCGTCAGCAAGGGGCTAACCGCGCTGGTGTCTTACACCTACTCCAAGTTCCTTGACAACGTCGAGGGCAACAACGTCCTGGTCGTACAACTCACCGGCTTACTCGGGCGGCACCATTGCGAACAACTACAACATGGCCGCCGAAAAGAGCGTGGACGCGGGCGATGTTCCGCAGGCGCTGGTGGCCAGCTACATCATATCAACTCCCGATCGGTCGCGGCAGAGCTATCGGTTCAGGAATGAGCCGCGATGGCGGATGCCGTGGTCGGCGGATGGGAACTTACAGGAATCGCAACCTTCAAGGGTGGAATTCCACTTCAAATCGGCGGCAACGAATTGGAACTCGTTCGGCGGCAATCCCAGGCCGGATGTCATTGGCGAATCCAAAGCTATCAAATCCAACTCTACATCGAATGGTTCAACACTGGAGCCTTCGCTTATGCGCCGTATGGCAGCTTCGGCAATGCTCCTCGCTACTTCGCCAATCTTCGCGGCCCTCATTATCCAGAACTGGGACACCATTCTCGAAAAGAACTGGAGCTTCAGAGAAAGCATGAAGGCCCAGTTCCGCTTCGAGACCTTCAACACCTTCAACCATCCAAACTTCTACGCGCCGGGCAATACAACGTACTCGGGCTGCGATACCAACGCGAGTACTACCTGCTCTCCTGGTTTCGGGGAAATCACCGCAGCCTTCCCCGGCAGAATTATCCAGTTTGCTGGAAAGTTCTACTGGTAACCCGAACGTGAATCATTGCATCAAATTGCTGTTGCTGGTACTGCTGGTCAAGCCCGTACTGGGGCCTGGCCAGCAGCAGCCGTCCTCCAGTCTCGAATCGCTCGTGGCCGCGGCCCAGCAGGCACAGGCACGCGCACGACTTTGTCGCGGCTGCAAACGCCTATAAAGAAGCTGTAAGGATCGAGCCCGACATGGCGGAGCTGTGGGCAAATCTCGGATTGGTGCAGCACCAGGCCGGGGATAGTCAAAACGCTATTCTGAGCTTCCTGCACGCCAACCGCCTCAATCCGTCTTTATATGTTCCCAATCTCTTTCTCGGCATCGACTATTTGCGCGTTGGTCAGGCGCCGAAGGCGATTCCATTTCTGCTTCAGGCTGAAAAGAACAATAGAACCGATCCGCAGGCGCCGCTTGCGCTTGGGCGCGCTTACCGAGCCATCGGCAAGTATCCCGACGCGCTACCGTGAACTTGCTCGCGCAACCACACTCGACCCCAAACTTGGCTCAGCATGGTTTGCCCAGGGGATCGCCCATCTCGACCAGGTGGAAGCCGACGCGCGCAGAATGACGGAGGAAAACAAAGAGTCGGCTTTCGCCGGGGCGCTCTATGCCGAGTCGCTGAGAAAGCAAGGAAGGTTTGGCGAGGCCGCAACACTCTACCGAAGCCTTCTTGATTCCCGGCCGCAGCCTCCTTGCATGAAGTCGGAGCTGGGCTTTGCGCTTCTCAGGCACCATGACGCATCGAGCGCGGGCTCTGAGTTTGCCGGCGAACGAGCCGCGCATCCGGAGTGCGGCCAGGCGCTTCTGGGCCAGGCGCGCCTGGCGATCGACAGCGGAGACTATCCGCATGCAATTGAGCTTCTCAACGAACTGTGGAGCCGCGATCATGGATTCTTCGAGTCCAACCTGGCGATCCTTCTGGAAGGCATGTCGAGTGAAGAAGCGGGCGTCGTCGCGGGAGTTCTCGCGAAGGGAACCTCAGGTCTTCCGGCGGATTTGCGCAGCTTACTGCTGGCTGCCTTCAACGGATCTGAACAGGAGGTCGCCGAGGGCCTGACCAAGCGGATACCCACCAATCCACAAGTGGAATTGATCAGTTCTGGCCGCCGGACCGCCAAAGAGTATTTCGCGGCTGGACAATTCGAGCAATGCGCGCAACGGCTCGAACCGAGTCTTGTCGCCGGGCGTGCGGACAAGCTTCGGCTGCTTGTCGTGTGCTCGTTCTATGCTGGAGACAACCAACGCGCATCGAGTGCGGCTGCAGCCCTCGCGACCTTGCAGCCGCGTTCCCCCGAGGCCCTCTATTGGTCGATTCAGGCCAACGAGCGAATCGCTCTCAAATCACTTGCGCGGTTCCAGCAACTGGAGCCGGACTCGGCGAGAAGCCATATCCTTCTGGGCGATATCTACTACCAACTAGCAAGATACGATGACGCTCAGGGCGAATACGACAAGGCGCTTGGCATGGCTCCCGGCGATCCGGCGGCGATGCTTGGTCTCGCGTCGTCCTATCTCGCCAACAACAACATCGACAAGGTTCTGGAAACCGCACGAATTGCCCTCGTACGCACCCCGGACGATCCGGAGTTAAACCTGGTGATGGCCGAAGCGATGATGGCGCAAAACCAGTTCGCCGGGGCCGAGCCGCTACTCATCAAGAGCCTCAAGGGAAAGCCACAGATTGTCCCCCAGGTTCACGCGTTGCTGGGAAAAGTCTATGCGGAGACCGGCAGGACAAGGGAGGCGATCGAGCAGTTGAAGATGGGCGCATCGAGCGACGCAAACGGTACAATTCACTACCAGCTTGCCCGGCTCTATCGAGGCCTGGGCGAGGACAAGAATGCATCGGCCGCGATCGAAGAGATGAAAAGGATCAAACTGATGCGCAACGCCCGCGGTGTGAAGTCCATCGAAGATCCCGATCTTTCGTCCTTGGAGGCATCGCAAAGCGATACTCCAGAGCGCTAGGAAGGCGCGCCCCTCCATTTCATCTTCACTAACACATCATCCAACCGAGTTGGTTCAGGAGTTCTCATGCGCTCGTTTCGCCCATTCTCTGCGATAGCTCTTGTCATTTTCTTATTGCTGCTCCCGATCCACGCAAAGGGACGGGCCCAATCGAATCTGATTCAGACGAAAACGTCTCCCGGAATACCGGTATCGCACTCAGAAATCCTTTCTAACGGGATCGAGGTCCAAGCGGGAGAGTTCCGCGAGAGGGTGGTGGCTCTTCGCGACGATGTCTTGCGTATCACCTTTGCTCACGGCGGCGCCTTTCCGGAAGATGCTTCCTGGGCTGTGCTGCCAAATGCGCGTCACAGTACTGTTCCGGTTACCGTCGAAACCAGTGCCGATCGATTCGTTTTTCGCACCGGCAAGCTCATTGTGGAGATTGACAAGAACTCTCTTCAATTGGTCGTCCGCGATCTGTCCGGAGCCATCCTGCAGCAAGACTCCCGGCCGGTTCGCTTCGACGGAGATGCCTTTCGGGTTTTCAAATCTATGCCGAACGACGAACACTACTTCGGTCTCGGCGACAAGACTGGTCCTCTTGACCGCCGCGATGAAGCCTTTACCCTATGGAATACCGATGCCTACAGGTTTCAAGAATCGACCGATCCCCTCTACAAGAGCATTCCATACTTCATGACATTTCGCGCCGGCGTTGCGGTTGGTGTGTTGTTGGATAACACCTGGCGCTCCAGCTTCGACTTCGGTAAAGAGACCTCCGGGATTTACTCCTTTGGAGCTGTCGCCGGTCCCCTGGATTACTACGTCTTCTATGGCCCAACTCCCAAGAAGGTCGTTGAAACCTACGCGTGGCTCACCGGCACCCCGCCACTGCCGCCGCTCTGGTCTCTTGGCTTTCAACAGTCACGATATAGCTACATGTCCCAAGCTCGCGTGCTGGAAGTCGCAAGCCACCTCCGAGCCTGCTCAATTCCCGCCGATGCGATCTATCTCGATATCGATTATCAGGATAGGAATCGCCCATTCACCGTTGACCGCACTGCTTTCCCGGACCTGTCTGGAATGGTGGCGCAACTTCATTCGCAGAACTTCCATGTTGTCGCCATTACCGACCTCCACATCGCCAGTCTTCCGCAGCAGAGTTATTTTCCTTTCGACAGCGGCATCGCTGGTGACCACTTTGTCAAGAATCCGGATGGAACAGTGTTTTCGGGACGCGTCTGGCCGGGCCCGAGCGTATTTCCCGACTTTACCCGGCAGCAGACCCGCGCATGGTGGGGCACACTCTACCGCGACTTTCACAACGATGGTGTAGATGGGTTCTGGAACGACATGAATGAGCCTTCCATATTCGATACGGCAAATAAGTCGATGCCTGAAAACCTTGTGCATCGTATTGATGAGCCAGGGTTCAGAGTGCGGACTGCAACACACGCCGAGATTCACGACATCTATGGCATGGAGAACTCACGAGCTACATTCGAAGGCCTCTTGAAGCTGAATCCCAATACTCGACCATTCGTCCTTACCAGGGCGACGTATGCGGGAGGGCAACGCTATGCTGCTACCTGGACCGGGGATAACAGCAGCAGTTGGAACCATCTTCGTTTCACCACCCCAATGCTTAAGAATCTTGGATTGAGCGGCTTTGCTTTCAGTGGGGCAGACGTGGGTGGATTCGCCGGGACTCCGTCGCAGGAGTTACTGACAAAGTGGTTTGAAATAGCTGCGTTCCAGCCCATCGATCGCGATCACAGTGAGAAAGGCACCGGCGACCAGGAGCCCTGGGTCGGGGGCGCGGAGCAGGAAGCCATCCGCCGTCGCTTTATTGATGCGCGTTATCAGCTCATGCCCTATCTGTACACGCTTGCCGAAGAGGCCTCGCGCACGGGAATGCCGATGCTTCGGCCATTGTTCCTGGAGTTTCCGCAGGCCTTCGAAGACGGCCACCCGATCGACACCGATACCAATGCATCCGGCGAGTTTCTTCTCGGCGCGGACCTGCTGGTTGCGCCCCCGCCTTATCCGGATGAGACAGACACATATTCCGTTGAGTTTCCCTCTGGCGATTGGTTCGACTTCTGGACCGGCGTGAAGATCGCAGCTCCGATTTTGTTATCTAATCCCGGGCCATCGGTAATTCCGGGACCGAAAGTACCCCTTTCAATCGGAGTAACTCCAGAGCTGGCTCAGTTACCTGTGTATGTTCACGCCGGTTCCATCCTGCCGATAGCGCCTGTTGTGCAAAGCACGAATGAGAAACCCAAGGGAGCACTTACTCTGCGCATCTATGCGGGAGGCGGGTGTGCTGGCGATCTCTACCAGGATGATGGCAAGACTTATGAGTTTCAGCATGGGATGTATCTTCGGATGAGGTTTAGTTGCCAGGTCAATTCCGATGGCATGCATCTGACGATTGGGCCTCATGAGGGTTCGTATCCCGCGTGGTGGAAGGAAATTCGCGTTGAGATCTACGGTGTGACGCCTAAGCTCGGTGAATTGCTTGTTAATGCAAGGCAAATCGCGCGAGGTCTTGAGGTTAATCCGAATCGCGCGGACTTTGTCATCGTGGATGATGGCAAGGGCGCGGACATTGAAGTGCGATAGAGGTTGTCTCATGGATGCATAGCAGACCTTGCGAAGGGAATCATCGATCAGGGAGAGCAATTCGCGCAGGTAGCGTGCTCTTTTGGCAACTGGCCAGTTTCCTTGCCGGTTCCCCAATTTTGCAGAGTTCGCGCGGTCGCATTCGGGGCACGTGCCAGTTGCTCCCAGCTGAGTCCTAGCTTTTGTTTCGCTTCGAAGAGGGCGAAGTCGTTACCTTCGGTTCTATCTTGTCGAATGCGAGTCGGGATGTTGCGCGCTTTCAAAATCAGCCTCAAATGTGGCCAATCGAAAGCCCACTCAGCCTCGACGAACCTTCGACGTCCGGCCGTTGTTCTCACGCGGAATGCGAAGTCTAAAGGATGGTTAAGCGTGTAGAGCACCAGCTTCGACACTCTGCATTGCCGTAACGCGACCGGTGCGCTCATCGAGGCTCGCGACGACAAGAAGCTGCTCCGTTTCCAGAAGCAGATTGCCAGCTATGAACTGCTCATCGTCGACGAACTGGGCTTCGTGTCCCTGTCCAAGACCGGCGCCGAGTTGCTCTTCGAGATGCTCAGCCTGCGCTATGAACGCGGCTCGACGTTGGTCATTTCCAACCTGCCGTTCCAAGAGTGGACCGAAGTCCTCGGCTCGGAGCGGCTGACTGACGCCTTGCTCGATCGGCTCGCCCACCATGTACATATCCTGGAGAAAAACGCCGACAGCTACCGCCTCAAGCAGAGCCGACGCAAACGGACCCCATCCACCGATCACTGAAAACCACCCCTTCGGACGCACCTCGGGAGGGAAGGGCCGCTTCCGCTACGCTCCAGTGCCCCTTCTCTCCCGAATAACCAACAACTTCATGACTATCTACTGGACCACTCTTACTCCGCCCTTGACACATCCAATGCTGGGCCCCTCAAATTGGGCTCTTGCCGTCAACGTTGCGGTCCTGAGCAAGGCGCAAACCGAGACCTTAGTTAAAGTCCTGGTGAAGATATTGCATCGTTTTGCAGTCACAAGAGCCTCGTTTCCAATGCGAGTGATTTGAGCGGTCAATAGAGTGAAGCTTGATGTCGATGATCCGAGCGTGATGAAGATGTGTACAACACCATGGGGATGCGGTCACATCCGCGTGCAGATTCCGTCTGGATTTGCTGACATTGGGGCTTGCATCGCATCGATGGCTCGCCGGCGGGTAATCGAGGTGAAACGGCATTCAGCCAGGAGGAATCCGCGGAGCGCACCTTCAGCGTTGTTGTACCGGCCGACGATCACTCCCGACGGAGTGATCGCGGTCGCATGGGTGTTGGACACATTCGGCTACTTGCATGCTCCGGGAATCCCAAGGAATCCGTGCGTGACGTTATTCAACAGATAACTTCGGGTAATTGTTCCGCCATTGCTGATGCCGTAATTCGTGGTCGAAACTGCCTCCGGGAAATCGAAAGAGAACATCGTGGCGCGTTGGTGTACTTCCCTACCGCCTGGTTCCTGGCGTTAATGCCGAGAAGGGTTGTGTTCTGTGACCCGGGAAAGTCGTAACTGGTGAAGTGCCCCTGGTGATAGAGGAAACCATGATTGACCCGGTTCTGATCGAGATACCAGCCTACGGCGTAACCAGCATCATTGCTCTGGGCTACGTCGATCTCAATCGCCCCCGGAAAATCAATCGCCTGAAAGCAATAGCCGTTGATAGCCGGCTTGGCAGAGCCGCTAAAGGCGACGCCGTCCAGACTGCCTAGTGTCTTCACATACTCCAATTGATAAGTATGCGCGTTCACTGCGTACAAGTCCTTGGAATCGCAATTGGTTTGATAGAGGGTGTTTCCATCGGGAGTTACAACGATGTTTCGTGGTTGCATCCCAATGGGAAATGTTCCTACTAGCGATTTGCTGGCGACCGATATCGCGTATCCGCTGACCGGATTGTCGGCGGCGACATAGATGTATCTGCCATCCGGGGCAACCGCCAAGGCATAGGGGTCCGATGGTAACGAAATGGCAGCCGTCACAGATTGGGATTTGACCGAAATAACCGACAATTCCGCTGTGCTGAAGGTGGCTACGTAAATGGTCTCGGTGTCCGGACTGGCGGCAATCCCTATCGGATTCTGCCCCACCGAAATGGTCTTTATTGTACTTCCCGTCTCAGTGTCGATCACGGATACGTACATGGTCGGACGCACGGATCACGTCGACTGTGCTTAGGGATTCGTTGGAGACGTAGACATAACTCGAGTTCTGAGCTTGGCAAAGAGCGCCGAAGAGAAACGTCAGGAAAATGCCAAAATAACCCAAATTCGTTTTGAGCGGTTCTTCGCGATGCAAATGCATGCCAATTTCCGTTCTACCGGGGGCGATTTCAGCGTCCGCCGCAACTGATTTTCCAGTTATAGACACGAGCAGGTGTTCCGCGGATGAATTACGAAATTGCAATTTCTTGGTCATGGAAGGGTCCTCCTGATTCCGGTCGGTGTTGTTGGGTTGACATCGTGCAACGAAACGCCTCTACCGCGCCCTCAAGTTGAGGCGGAGTCTGTCATGTTCGCCCGGGATTTGAGAACGCACCGATCCTGTGTGCTTGCATACAGTAGGAGCGTGCATTTCCGGAACCTATGGCGCTGCGGGCGCTGCCTTGCAGGCGCCGTAGTCCTTCGTCAGCTTTTCCACAAGGAATTGTTGCGGACCGCCGGACTTCTTCTTATCCTTTTTGCCGGAGACGCGAACCCGATCTCCCGGCTTGACGCCGGCTACTTCCCCGATAAGGGCATAAGTCTGCTGATCGCCACGGTTCTGGAGTTCGAATCCGTTGGGACCGGAGAGTGCACAACCGTCGAGAGAGTGGCCATGATGAAAGGCGTAGAAAATGCCGATCCCAATTCCCGCGCCGATGGCAGCGATGCCAACTACGATCCACCTTGCTTGGGTATTGGTGACGCCAATCTGGGCTTTTGCCGTATCGCTTGTTGTGACGAGCAAGACACAAACCGCGATCACTGCGAGGAGATTTCGACGCCCCGCTGCCATACTGAACCTCGTTTCCAATTCAAGTGTTTCGTGCGACCGGTTGAGTGTTGCTTCAATTATCGATGGTCGGAGCATGAAGGATATATCTACAGCTAGAATCTGGCACCGGTCACATCCGCGTGCAGACTCGGTCAGGATTTGCTGACACCGGCTCGTAACTCATCGATAGCTCACAGAGGGAGCAAACTCCGAAGCAAACGAGGCGGGCTCTTCCAACGAGGAATCCGCCTCTTGTCATGATCCAGGTGACAGCTCGGCATGGGAACACTTACTCACGCTGCTGAGCAAGAACATTTTCGAGCGTGACCGCAAAGAACGCGTGCCCAAACTCGGTCGGGTGGTGGGTGTCCCAGAAGAATGTGTGGTCGGGGTCGGCGCACACTGCAGGCGTTAGACAGGGATCGGTAATGTCAGTAAATCCAAGTGCGTTGGATCCGTCACGACCGCGTTCAGCAGGCTGAATACATTCATGCGGATGATATGAATGCCTTCCAACTGTTCCTCAGGCGTCAGCAATTCATCCAAAGCGTTGTTGGTTTCCGTACTCGCCGCCGCGGCGAAGCTGTTATTTCCAGTTGCCGCCGGCAGCAGGCTGACTTTGAAGAGATCGGGAATGACGAAATGCCTCGCCCCGGCTTTGAGGAGCAGCACTTCGCTATCATGGATGCCTTCGGCAATGTGCAATCCAAGCGTTTCCGGAGAGCCGGTCGTCGTGTCCAGAATGTCGTTCCCGCCGCCCTCCAGGATGTAGAGGGCATTGGGATCGGCTTTGCCGCCATGCTGGAGCAGATAGATTCCCACCTGCTCCGGTACGCTGGGAACTCCGGTGACGGACGATGGTTGTGTTACCCAGGCTCCGCCGAAGGCAAAATTCGTTCCGCCCAGCAAATACGGCTTCATCGGAACACCAAGGAATCCCGCCACGTGGTCGATCCAAAGGGGTCCGTTTGAGAAACGCATGTTGTAATAAGGGGGGGCTGCCTCTGCGCCGCTGGTAGCCAGGTACAGATTGCCAACATCACAGTAGCTATCGCCAAACACGTAGAGAGCGTCATAAGTTGGGGTTGCGGCCTGTGCGGCCAACGAGGTGAGACCGAGGAATGCGGCCATCATCAGGATCAAGTGGCATTTACGCATAATTGAGCTCCATTCTTCAGTTTGTGAGAGTACAGTTTCCTATCGAACGGATCAAGCCGGACCCAGTAGTGAATCGTGTCCATCAACAGAACCCAGCGGATTCGGAGCTTAGTTCTCTTTGAGACTCTTGTCGCGGGAGGCAGATGGTTCGCAGCCATCTCTGAGGAAGTCCTGCTTTCGACACAGTGAGGGTAACCTCGCTGCCTCAGCGATCAATACGTGTTGGGACAGCCTGTGGAACCAATCGTTGCACGTTGAGGAGCGGCGGCTAGTCCGTTGAGTGAACCGCAGTCCACATCGATAGGACTATTCCCCGTGAATGTTCCCCCGCTCCAGAAGGAGGCCTCGGAGTTCCCGGTAATCTCGACGCCCGCACCTCCGGTGTTGTTGGTCACAATTGCGCCACTGAGGTCGCCGCTGGACTGTTCGGTGATCCGGATTCCGCCTGTCGCGTTGTTGCTGACTGTGAGCGTCCCAGCCCAAAACTGATTCGTCAAATGCGACCCACTGAGGTTGATACCAGATCCCTGGTTCTGCTCAACAGTAAGCCCGTCCACCGTGACCGTACTACCCGCTTCGGCATCGACACCGTGACCCTGCCCGTTGGGCCCTGCGATGGTGCCCTTTACCGTGACTTGCGAAAAGCGGACACGCGAGGCAATAAGTTGCAGTCCGTAATTCGTGTTGTTCTGGATCAGGTCTCCGCTGAAAGTCGCGTCAGCATTGTCCAGCTCCACGCCAGTGTCGGTTGCATTCTCAATTGTGTTGCCGCTGAAGTTGCAGACGCTGAAATCCCGACAGGTTACTCCAAAGTAGTCGCCATTGATTGTCAGGTTGGAAAGTTGAACGTGCGATCCATCAATATACACAGCAAAGGTCGGTTTGATTGTCGCCGGACCGGAGGCCGTGGTCACCCCGGTAATGGACAACTGGGCGAATCCAATAACCCCGATGTACTCTTTGCAGGTGCCAATTATGCGGATAGTGTTGCTTTCCGCCGGGTTGAGTTCGTTTATTGCATTGCTGACCGTCATGCCCTGGTTGCAGTTGACGGTTACGGTTTTCGCAGCTATCGGCGCGGTGTAGAACAGTGACGCGGCCAACGCGCAAACAAGTATCCGGTTTGAGATTCGCATCGAAACTCTCCTGTTTTGAAATTCAGAGGCTATGTGACTTGGATCTCCTGGGCTCGTCTCAAACGCGAGTGCGAACGAGCACTGAGAAGGTGGAGCTCATGGATTTTTTCTGGTCTATCTCGGGGAATTTGACTCGCGAGATGATTCAGCTTGACCGTGAGACACTGAAAACACCTCATCGTTTGTCACACCAATGGTGAGCCATCGATGTCTGACTTGAATGAGGGTACAGTCAGTTTCTGATCAAGATATGGTCAGGGTTCGCTGACAATCGCACTTCGAACAGATATGCGCACTGGTCGCCGGCAATAACTCGCGCGTTAGTTTTTTGGGAGAGGCTCGAAATTCTCCAGCACCCAAAGGTCAATTGTCCCATCCCGGCAAATTAGAATCTGGCGACTGTCCGGACTGAAGAAGAGTTCTCCATAATAGGAGTAGCCAGCAGGTACCCCTCCAAGGAGTTGTGGCTCGCCCCCTGTGATGGGAACCCGGAACAGGCTAATTTTCCTGTCCGCGACTTTATCCAGGTAAATCGCCCATTTCCCGTCCGGCGTGGTAATCACTCGGCGACTCAAGCCGATGCCGGACACGAGCGGCAACCAGTCGCCGCCAAGGGTGGGCCGAACGGACAAGGTTCCGTCTCGCAGCCTTACAATCGAGCGGCCGTCTGGCGAGGGCATCTGGTAATACCCTCTATCCTCAACAACCACAGTTTCCCGATCGGTGGATCGACTCCACTGGATGATCGGCGGATCGAACGATCCCCAGCGCCATCCGTTTGGACTGAAGTAGAAGGTCTGATCGTCCCAGCCGCATCTTAGCAGGTACCTGGGTTGTGGGAAGGTTGCAACGTGCTCAACCGCTCCCGATTCAACCTCTACGGAAAACAGCTCCGTTTCGCCTTTTTCCTTTTCGACGCTGCAGAAGACTTTGGGATTGCGCATCGAGTATTGACATAGGAGCGAACCGTATGCAGTCTGATAGATCTCCCGATCCTGCCCCTTGGCAAGGTCCCGCACAAAAAGGCTCCTGTGGGTCGGGTCCGGGGCAAGGCCCACGTAAGCTATTTGCTTGCCGTCTGGAGAGAAAGATGGCCAGGGATCTTTGCGTGCGTTCAGATCGAGGGGTCTCCAGGTTCCCAGATGGCCATCGGGTTCAATGGATGCAACCGCGACGTACACGTTGGCTGGGTGGACTGCGTTATCCTGGAAGACCAGCGCCCCGGCAGCCGTTGTGTATCCGTCGTCGACTTCTCCGTAGCGAAGAAAGACCGCATCGCCGCTTGCCGCGCCGTTTCTTATTGGCATCAGGTAGAGGGCGGATTCTCCCTGTCGAACGTCATGCACGACAAGGTATCTCCCATCTGCTGTCCAATCCAACAAGGACACTACCGCGTTGCCGGCATTCCAGCGAGCGGATTCGTAGACCAGCCGCGGCTCACCACCCTGAATCGGCACGACAAATATGCGGGAGGTCTGGTCCACCAGATCGTTCATGGGCCAGGCTTCATATGCAACGAATTGACCATTCGGAGAGAACGCCGCCCTCCGGACCCACCCATCGCCTTGATCCACCAGCACACGGCGCTGGCCATCGGCGACGGAGACGATCCACACCTGGCCGTGGAGGTTTGACCAAGGGTTGAAGTCGCAAATCTCGATGTATTTGACGTCCCATGACCAGATCGAGTGGAAGGATGAAGTGATCCCGAAGATGCTGTTCTTTTCGTCGTCGCGAATCAGTTCGCGGTAGCCCGTGCCGTCGGTCTTGATCACCGCCAGCGTGTGGCGGGGCCTGGTAGGGCTGACTTTCAAATTGAGCACCACCATCGAGAAATCCCTTGAGGGAGTCGAGGTCGACTTAGGGAAATCTCCAATCAAATGGCGGCTATGGCCGGCAAGATCGCCAAAATACAAGAGGCTCCTGACCGAATAGATCGCCCGCTCCCCATCTGTATCTGCTGGGCCCATGTCTCCCAGCGACTCCCGATCGATCTTGCGCATGCTCATGGTGGCTGGCGGGGCGGGGTGCTGCTGTTGTCTGAGCAGCGCAGCCGCTTGCGCGCCTGGGCAGCGGCGGGCTGGTCGGCGTAGTCATGCACGATCTGTTCGTAGACCTGCCTGGCCTGCTTGCCCAGCTTCTCATAGCATCCGGCCAGCCGCAGCAGGGCCTTGGCGCGCACCTCGCGGGGAGCCGACGTGTCTGCGGCGATCTTCTGGTAAATATCTATGGCCGACTTTAGATCGCCGTCCACGTCTTCTTTCTCGATGCCGGCTTCCAGGCGCACTCCGGCGGCTACCGGGGCGGATTGGGCAGTGGCTGGTCTTGCTAACGCCAGTGACGCCATCGTAAGCAGAAGGTAAAGGATGCAAGCAGTCACCCAACCACTCAAGAAAAGAAAGCCAATGGAGGTGCAGTCGCGAGCGACTCTTTCCATTCGGATTGCACCGTTCAGGGATTTTTTCACGACCCACCTCCAATTTCGATAAACCAAGGATGAGGGAGCGGTGTCTCGGCTGAATTGGATTGTTATCTGGCTTTGGTGAGGATTGAGTCAGGATTTGCTGACATTCAGCCCTCATCCGTCGAAGCGGTAGCCTGCGCCACGCACGCTGATCAGATAGCGCGGCGCCGAGGGCTCATCCTCGATCTTCTTGCGCAGCGATACGATGTGGTTGTCGATTACGCGATCGGTGATGGCAATTCCCGAGCCCCAAACTTCGTCGAGAAGGCGTTCGCGCGAAAGCAGGCGGCCGCGGTTGCGGACGAAGGCTGCCAGCAGCTTGAGCTCCGTGGTTGTGGCTTCGATGCATTGCCCATTGCGGCGCAGTTCAAAACGGCCGAGGTCCAGTTCACAGGCGCCGAAGCGATGGATGTCCTGTCTGTTGCCGGCATTTTTGTGTTCGCCGGGCCCGGACTCGCGCGCCGCAACAGGGCGCGGATACGAGCACGCAACTCGCGCGGACTGAATGGCTTGGTCACGTAGTCGTCAGCGCCCACATCGAGCCCCATGACCTTCTCCGCTTCCTGTGTCTTGGACGTGAGCAGAATGATCGGAGTCTTCAAGCCGCGATGGCGCAACTCGCGGCATACCTCGAAGCCGTCCTTGTTGGGAAGCATCACATCCAGCAAAATCAGATCGAATGGTTGGGAAAGAGCGCGCGGCACGGCCTCCGCGCCATCGGCCACCAAGACGACCTCGTATCCCTCGGTCTGCAGGTCGCTTTCCAGGCTGAACGCGATGCCGGGTTCATCTTCAACCACTAGAACCTTGACCATACGGATCCTCTTCAGTCTTTCGCCAACGGTAGCACAAGGGTAAACGTGCTGCCGACACCGACTTCACTTTGCACGCGGATTTCTCCACCCATGGCCTCCGATAACTGGCGCACCATGGCTAAACCTATGCCGGTTCCCTTGATTCCGGCTTTTTTCGCAGCCTGCCCGCGCACAAACTTCTGGAAGATCGCCTGCTTTTCCTCGGCGTCGATCCCCATGCCCTGGTCACGCACCGAGATCAGCACACGGTGATCGCAAATTGTCGCATTCACCCACACCGTGCGGCAAACGGGTGAGTACTTGACGGCGTTGTCGAGGAGGTTTCTGACCGCGCGGCGGAACGCTTCTTCATCAACCCGGATGGTGGACGCGGAGGCGCCTTCCGGCGTGACGAGGTCGGCTTTGACGCTGAATCCCTGGGCCTCTGCATGCTCCGTGAAATCAGTCACCGTCGCCCGTACCAAATCGAATGCGTCGTGGGGTTCAACCCGATATTGTTTGCGGCCCGACTCCATGCGTCCGAAGTCGAGCAGGTCTTCGACGAGCCGGTGCAGGCGGTTGGTTTCGCGATCGAGGAACACATAGCTTTGGCGGCGGCGGGACTCATCGGAAATTCGGCTTTGCGCCAGTAGCTCAGTAATGGTGCGCAGAGTGGTGAGGGGCGAGCGAAATTCATGCGAGACAGCGGCCACAAAGTCCGATTGAAGCTGAGCAACACGGAGTTCCCGGCTGATGGCGCGGTAGACCACATATCCTGATCCGAGAATCACAAGGAGCATTAGCGCAGCCCCACCCAGCAGAAGAGTGCGACGGTTTGAGGCCAGGCGGGAGGTGGGCCGGATGCTCGAGAATTCAAGGCGACCGGGGATCTGCGCCTCAGCCATCGAGCGCGTTACTGTAAGGCCGGTATCGCCTGACGTACCCGCCAAGAGCAATTTCCAATGGACATCGGTTGAATTGGGCGGCAGTTTTAAGGTGGTTTCCAGCCAATCCGGCGAAGTGAGGAGTGCACCGAGACCATTCGAGCTGGAGTTCCAGATCAGCAGAGACGAATCCGGATTGGACTCCCGACCATTTGAACTCGTGCCGCTCGACTGTGCGATCTGCCATCGGTTGTAGAGTTCGGCAGCAAGCGTTGAGAAATCGATTGCCTGCTTCGGTGGCGAACCAGGTGCGATACCCAGGTGATCGAGCTCCGACCAGCGGTAATCAAAAGCCTCGCGGCTAAGCGGCCATCGCCCATCGAGAAGCCGAGTACGGAGTGCGTCGGCCTCGACAGAGGCTTCCTGCCGCCGACCGAGATTCACGAGGATACGGCATCTCGCGGAGGCCGCCAAAAGGGCGTATGGCGCCCCTGAAGGGTCAAAGGCGGTCTCGCTCGCGAGACTCTTATATGTGTTGAGGGCGTTTGCCTGGAGGCCGGATTTGTTCTGAATCCTGGCGATGCGCAGCAATGCCTCCGGCCTAGTTTGCGGTCGGATGGTCAGGGGACGCAGAGCGGCTATTGCGCGGTCGTACTGCTGCTCGCGAAGCTCCAACTTATCTGCCACATCGAAGGCGCCCGGAGTTTGGGGGTGCACGACGGGAGGTACGGGCGTAAACAACAACGCCCTTTGCGGATCAACCTTGATACCGTTTTGCGAGATGAAAATGAAGGTCGCGCGTTTAGGAAAACGCGCCCGGATGGCGGCAGACGGAGGAAACGTGTTCAATTCGTGCAGGCCGAGCTCCCAGTCCCCGAGACTACGCGAGAGTTGCGCCAAAGCAAGGTCAGCGATCTCTCCAAGGCGCTCGCGTGAGCGCTGGAGTTCCAGACGCTGATCCTGCTCCAGCAGCCGGACGGTGAGCCATACCTGCCACAATGCAAGACACACCACACCCCCCAGCAGCACCGTCAGCCACTGCCTGGCCGGGATTGCTCTTAAGAGCGCACGGGGCATGGACGCAGTATAGGCCCGTCTCGGTCAGGATTGATTCACGTTCGTGTCAGGGTTCGGTCAGAATCTCGACCGGGACCTCCAACCAGGCAAACGCTGCACCAGATCGAATCAATGTCCGCTGCAACATCTTTTGCGACAACGGTATGTACTTCACAATTCACGGCAACAGACGCCGACTTCTCCCGCCGGAATCGCCGCAGCGCTCATCGACCCCTGTTCTGGTTTGAGGTTGGACGCTCAGTCGCCGATTGCGAGCCCAAGGATTCGCAGGGCTCCAAGCAAGTCCAGATCGTCTTCAGCCACTTTCCGCGAGTTCGGCAGGTGAACGGGGAACCACTCCGACATGGTCCAGTCCTCGAAGATGGTCCAGTTCTCAATCGAGTGGCCGTAGCGGGAGTGGTAGAAGACCCCCCGCGAATCTGCGTTCGAATGCAATCCGACCGGCATGCTGTGTCAATAGTCGGGCTCAGCCCGTTCAAGCGAACTCAGGTCGATGTCCTCCATCCGAAGTTTCACCGCAGTCCGGGCCAGCGTCAATCTGAGACGGCTGACCGATGCGAGGGCATAGATGTCCGCATATTCGCATTTGACATTTGCGTTTCCAATGCAGCGGCCTTTAATCCATGCTTTGCGAACCGTGCCGAAGGCCGTGAAGTCGTCCTCGCCGTTTTCCAAGAGTGCCAGGCCTGCGACGAAAGCGACGTCTACGCGGAAACGCGCCAGGGTTTCAATGAAGCATCCCAGCCGTTGCGAAGACGCATAGAGAACCAGCTCTGCGCCGGAGCGCAGCAGTACACACCCGCCTGATCGTCGAAACGGTTGCCGAATGTTCGGTCTTCCTTGGCATAGGCCCAATCAGGAACCGCCCACGCGTCGTTATCCGGCCGACACGGAAAAGCGGCCTCCGCAGCCGCATCGATTCGAGATCCATTGAATTCGCTCCTAACCGCCAACGAGGAAAGGTCGCGCGGCTCCCATGATCTCTGGCGCCACGGTCTCCGGATCGTCCTCCCTCATGAGCCGAAGTGGGACGCGGTCACGAGTTCAGGATTTAGGCCGGTGAGCCAGGATTGGATCACAGTCGGATCTTCTCTTTTGGCGAGCATCCGGACCAGCTGGAAGGCGAACCTCAGACGTTGTTCGGGATCACCGTAAAGCTCGCTTCCGTTCATCCACCGATCGACGGCGCGCACGTCCCGGACACCGCCTACGCAGGCAGTGAGGTTGCGGCCGATGAAGCCGACGCGCTGCCTGACGATCTTCGGGATGGGTAGGCGAAGAGCTTCACGATGCGCTGCAAGATCAGGGCGAGATGCGGGAACGGTTGCCATTGGAACCTCCAGCAAATCCAAATATTCGCCATTTGACATCCAAAACGCAGTAAAGTTACGTCCAAATACCAAAGCGTGTTTCAGGTCGGGATCGAACCGACGGCCACTTTCATTCGGCAAAGTCTCCAAGTGTAGAACATCGATTACTTGTTCAGCGAATCACTAGTACTACTGTGTTATAAACGAGATACGCCCGCTTCAGTTATTCTGGCGGTGCAATTTGTTGGGTAGTACGTTGATGGAATGAGCCCTCGCCAACTGGATTTTTCGCGTCAAGGGGAGCGTCTCCAGGTCTATCTGGATGCACTGACAGAAGCCGCCGGACATGCTGATCGCGTGGTTCCTATCGAGAACTATACGAAGGGGCTCATGCTGCCGATCGAGCGCAAGAGCGTGGAGCCGATGGCGGCACGTCTGGCTCCGGGCAACGTGCGCCAGATGCATCAGTCGTTGCATCATGTCGTTGCCGATGCAGCTTGGAGCGATGACGCGCTTCTGAGGCAAGTTCGCAGCCAAGTGCTTCCCGCCATGACGCAGAAACATGCACTGGCGGCCTGGATTGTGGATGACACGGGATTCCCCAAGAAGGGTACCCATTCGGTTGGAGTCACCCGTCAGTACTGCGGGCAGTTGGGCAAGCAGGACAACTGCCGAGTGGCGGTGAATGTGTCGCTTGCCACCGAAGAGGCAAGTATTCCCGCGGCGTACCGTCTCTATCTTCCCGAGGTATGGGCAAACGACAAGGAGCGGCGCAAGGAAGCCGGAGTACCCAAGGAGATAAGTTTCCAGACCAAGCCAGATATTGCGCTTGAGCAGATCCGTTCGCTGGTTAAAGACGATGTGCCACGTGGCGTGGTGCTGGCTGACGCCGCCTACGGCGACGATAGTGGATTTCGCGAAGGACTCGTATCACTGGAGCTTTGCTATGCGGTTGGCATCAAGTCCTCGACCACGCTTTGGCCCCCGGGCATCATGCCGCTGCCGCCCCGTCCGAAGGGAAAAATGGGCCGCCCGCCGCGGCTATTGCGGAGGGACGAACAACATCAGCCACTCTCTGCCAAAGACCTTGCCTTCAGCCTGAGTACTACTGACTTGCGCAAGGTGAGCTGGCGTGAGGGAACACGCGGCATGATGCGTTCACGCTTTGCCGCCGTTCGTGTTCGCGTGGCCCATCGCGACTACTGGCGCAAAGAACCGCATCCCGAGCAATGGCTGTTGATCGAGTGGCCGGCAGCAGAGAAGGAGCCAACGAAATACTGGCTGTCGAATCTAAACGCGTCGATCACTCTGCGCAAATTGGTTGCCATCGCCAAACTACGCTGGCGCATCGAGCGCGACTACGAAGAACTAAAGCAGGAACTTGGCCTGGGACATTTCGAAGGCCGGAACTGGCGCGGATTTCATCATCATGCAACTCTGTCGATTGCAGCCTATGGCTTCCTGGTTCTGGAGCGGTGCCTTTTTCCCCCCTCAGCCAACTCGAAGCCAGTCGAAGCGGCAAACATCCAAGTTCAAATACCCCCAATGCAATCCGACTACACGCCCCGCGGCGCTACCCGTGAGAACAGAACGGCATAATCCTCAATCCATCGCCACACTGCGACGCCAGATCGCAACCCACCTCGCCCGCTCGCTGCCTCGTTGTCCGTGCTGTCTTCGCGGATGCTTATAACACAGTAGTACTAGAACTATCGGCGTTGCAACTCGCTTTTCGAGGTCTCTTCAATATAAGTTGAGACCCGATCGGCCGCAGCGGCGATAGAGCATGGACTCGTAGCGTGAAGCGCCGCATGATAAGGAACAGGAAAGGCCATGGCTTTATTTTCCAGCGGACGGCGCGATGCGCCATCCACGCGCAAGAGCGCTATCAACCCGCCATGCCTGTCACCGATTGCGATGGAGCCCACCTTTTCTCGCCGCCTAGGCTCGGTTTCGCAGGCGTCCGATGTGGGCTGCAGCAGATCAAAAGCCTGCATCGCGTCTCGCATGACAGCCATCGCTCTTTCCAGTTCGCAACCGGCTTCAGATGAACGCCATCAAAGGGTGTTGTACCGGGTGCCCCGCTTCCAAAGACGAGAGAATCGTGTCGGCATTTACCGGTGCGCGCACAAAGACTTCGTCGCCGATGGCATCGGACAGAGCGGTCAATATCGCCGCGTATCCGCCGCCCACGGGAGGCTCGCCAACTCCGCGTGCCCCTACGGGCGTTTCGGGGTCGGGAATATCGAGAGCATTCCACTGCATGTCATTCGGAACGTCCAGGATCGACGGCGGCTTGTTTTGGTAGAAGCGTTTTGCGACCGGTACGCCATAGCGACCGTCGTACACCATCTTTTGTCCGATGGCGTGTCCCATACCCAGGGTGCTGCGGCCGAGAATCTGGCCGCCCAGTGCGGCGGGGTGCATCACAGTGCCCACATCCCCGTAGGCCAGGTAGTCGATGATGGAGTAACTACCTGTCTCAATATCGACCTCCACCTCGGCAAAGCTCGCAAAATACGAAAATGAATCGCCATCGCACGGGTATTTGTCCTTGGCTGAAACCACCAACCCCTGCCCCGTGAGTCCAGCGACGGCCAACCTGGTCTGCGGGTTTACGTCAGGATTCGCTTCGTGGCCGTCGTAAATGCCGCCCAATTCGATGGCCCGCTTGGCTGCTTCCGCAAAGCTCAGTCCGACGTCTCCGCCTTTGCGGAATACGCGCTGGTTGGCCACCTGGTAGTCGGCAGGATCTCCTCCATGCGTCCTGGCCGCGATCTGCTTCAAGCGCAGCGTGCACTCTTCAGCGACTGCCCAGCAAGCACGGCTCATGGCATTTGTTGTTCTGCTGCCTGCCGCGAAGCACGAATACGGAAGATGCTTCGACGTATCGCCCCAAGCGACGTCACAAATCTCCCAGGGCACACCAAGCTTCTCCGCCGCGGCGCGGAACACATCGAAGAGCGACTCGGTTCCCAAGTTGGCGATGCCCGACTGGAAGCAGATGCGCCCCAGCGGCGTGATCACCAGCAATCCGTCGTAGCCGCTGGCGCCCCCATCGTGTCCGGCGAGTGCGACTCCAAGGCCACGCACCAACGTGCCCGATCGCTTAGTTCTTTGAATGCGCTCGTTCCATCGGAACTGTTCCGCGCCGCGATCCAGCGCTTGCTTGAGGAAGCAACTGGTTGCATGACCGCGTTTGCCCTTGACCACCGGCCCATATTCAGCTTTGCCCTCGGGACAGTTCACGCGACGAATTGACAACTGGTCTATCCCCAGTTTGCGTGCCGCCTTCGACAGAATCGGCTCCATCATGGCACTGCAGACCAGGCCACCAGGAGATGTTTGCGGCATGCGCGGAGGAGTGTTGGTCATCACCGCGATGGCCCGCTGACGCATGGCGCCCGGTTGATAAAGCAGCGAAACGAATTTCGCTGACCACAGGCCATCGAATTGCGGGTCATAGGAGCCGCTATTGGAAACGGTCAACATGTCCAAGGCAAGAATCCTGCCGTCCTTCGCGAAGCCGACCTTGAAACGTCCGTCCACCCCGGTCCGCGCGCGCCCAATGAAATGCTCTTCTTCACGGCTGATGCGCATCATAACGGGGACGCCGAGTTTCTTTGACAGCAGAGCGGGGACGATCATCGTGACGCCCGCTCGGACTTTGCCACCAAATCCGCCGCCGGTGTATTCGCTGATGAACACGACATCTTCCTGCGGCATGTTCATCAACTGCGCAATCAAAGATTGCGTTTGACCCATACTCTGCGTTCCGGTAAATAAGAACAGCTTGCCGTTCTGCCAGTAGGCCATTGCCGTGCGGGGCTCAAGGCACTGGTGGCTGGTATCTGGAGTGACAAAGGTCTCGTCCAGAATCAACGCCGCATTCTTGAATCCCTCTTCGAGATCCCCATACGACCACTGATCGGGCACATTGCCCATCGGCAATTTTCCGCTGTTGTATTCGGCAAAGTCCGCCTCGGTCCACTTCACTTCCCGCAACTGCGGAGCCGAAAGATTGGGCGCCGCTGGGCTTGCCCAGGCGTTTCCATCCTCTCTCGGATTCTTCCCTCCGGGGCGCAGCGTCTCCAGAGGATCGAGAACCCACGGCAAGGGCTCAAAATCGATCTCAAGCTTTTCAATCGCCTCGGCGCAGGCCAGTTCATCCACTGCTGCCACGGCCAGAATCGGATCGCCAACATACATCGGCTCGCTGGTTAAGGCGCGTTCGCGCCACTTGCTGGCCTTGGCGACATTCCCATTGTCGTCTCTGCTGTCAGCGGGCACAGGAATATCATCCGCCGTCAGGATCGCCTTCACGCCGGGAACCGCCATGGTCGCGCCTGTGTGGATGCGCTTGATGCGCGCGTGCGGCATCGGGCTCAACACCAGCCGGCAGAACAGCATGCCATCGGCGCGAAAATCCTCGGCATACTTCGCCCTGCCAGTAACCTTTGCCAGCATATCCGCGGTTTTATAGTTCTTTCCGATCAGCCGATAGCCCTTGCCGAATACACGCTGAGACGGTTTCGGCCGGGGATCGGCAGGCGTTCGATTGTCAGCCACGAATCAAGCTCTCCTCATACTTCTCCGAACCATGCATTAGTGCGTCGAGGACCTTGTTGTAGTCCTCACGGCGGCAGAGATTGCCAGACACTCTGCTTGCCAGCTCGGCATGGCTCGGATGCGGATGTGCCATCAGGAACCCGACCGCCGGCAGTTGGCGTTCTGCTACTTCAACCTAGTTCTTCGGCCGATAAGGTTATCACGGCACGCAACCTGGCAGCACGCGACGATCCACACTCTTCCCTTATGCTGCGTTGCATTATGCCGGCTGCCGAAAGTCTCAGATCCGTGCATCACTTCAACTTCGATCTCCAAAGCTACGAGCCTGGGAGAGGATTCTCCGTCTGCACTCAGCCAACATCGGATAACCCTTCCGCGGCACGAGGCGAACCGGCGTCTCGGGCAACAATTTGCGCATTCGGGCTCTTTCGATAGGATCTTTTCTTGCGCATATAACGATGATAATAAACGCGTTACATGCGTTTCTAGCAATTCGGATTAGCTTCGCTCGTGATTCGTATATAATTGCCGCCTCAATAATTGAGAGAGTGACGGGAGATCAAGTTGACATCGGCGATGCGGTGTTCGTTCTCGAGTCTTCGTCACTCAAGCAGCGCTTCTTCAGGCGTGTCTTTTGACAACTTACCCGTCTTTCAACAATCCGCAAGTGCTCTGCAAGAGGTTCCATGACAGTCACCCGTACATTCTCTTTTCTACTCCTGGCCTTTGGGACGATCCCGCTGTCCTCGGCGGTTGGCCAGACTTCGACTACGCCCGCGGAGTCCCACCACCCGAAACATGTTCTTGTGATCGCCGAATCGAACGGCTGGCAGCACGACTCGATCCCCGACGCAATGGTTGCAGTCTATGAGATGGGAAATGAGAGCGGCCTCTGGGATACCCAACTGCGCACCGACAGCGGCCCGCTGACTTTCCATGACATCCCTCTAAATGGGAAAAATCTCAAGTATTACGACGCGGTGGTCTTTGTCAGCCCAAACGGCGAAATGTCGCTGCGCGACGACCAGAAGCGCGACTTGCTCGCCTTTGTGCACGACATGGGACGAGGCTTCGTTGGCGTCCATGGCGCTCTGGACGCTAATTTGGATTGGCCGGAATATGGCAAAATGCTGGGCGGTTACTTCGACCAGCACCCGTGGGGGACATTCAACGCTCCGATCCGCAATGAACAGCCCGACTCTCCGATCGTGCGTCATTTCCCGGCTCAATTCCACAAATGGGATGAGATCTATCAAGCGAAGGATTGGTCGCGGTCGGATGTTGACGTTCTCCTGAGTCTTGATCCAACCCAGTTGGACTTGAGCGAACCGAGAGTGCACCGTGCCGACCACGACTTTGCTGTTGCGTGGGTCAAGCACTACGGAAAGGGCCGCGTGTTCTATTCCTCTCTTGGCCATACGCCCGAGTCGTGGAAAGATCCCGACATCCGCAACATGTATTTCGAAGCCATCAAATGGGCGCTCGGCATGACCGAAAGCGATGCCGTCTCACATCCGGCGCCGCCAGTACAGCCCAAAGGACAGCCCACCCCATAACAGCCGACGCGCAAGCGACGCCCCAAAATGGGTAATTCGGATCGGTGTACGGTTTCGCGATATGCCCTGCGAGGGGGACCTTTAGGGCAAGCTCATGCCATCCTCCTGCCCGGTGCAAACCCGTGAACACCATGATTGAGCAGCCAATAACAATAATTCCGGTCTGGATCGAGTCAGTGTGTGCGACCGCGGAAGAGCCGCCGATAATCGTTACGCGATCGGCACCCGCTCCCATGACCCAGAATGCAGTCATCACATTCCAACCACTCAGCCCGCGCAATACAAGCGCACCTGCCTAAAGATGAAACGCCAATTTTGTGGTAATGGAAATGGCCAGCATAAGCCCCGAGAAGAGAATGCGAGCCGTGGGGTGATACCGCGTCTCGAGAAATTCAGACGTGGTGAACACCCGATTGCGAATGAAGAACGGAAACAGGAATACGACAGCAAATCCGAGGGTCAAGCACGTCGTGAGATCGACCGTCCCAGTTGACAGTCCGTACCTATTGGCGTCGCCCGAATGGCCTATAGGCGTCCAGTAGCGATGTTGGTTGCGAACAAGGACGCGCCGACGAGTGGCCAGGTAAGGCCCCGACCGCAAGAACCATCCTCAAGGTGAAAGCTCCAGTAAGTAAGAAAGCGAAGGCGGATGCAGCGGCCTTTTAAACACGCCGCCGCTCCCGCAGCCACCAGAATCGACCACGGTTACCGTGCTGCGATTACCGCCACGGCTGCTGCCGTCACACCCAGAATTCCCGATCGCAGGACCTGCCGGCGGCCCACCTTCGCAAGCAGGCGCGCCGAGAATGCAAGCCGGCTAAGCATCTCTCTCAGCAAAAAGATCGAGCTTGGTTCTTTCAGACCGCACCGCCGCCGATTCAGCTTGAAAGGCCGTGCCGAAGCAAATTATTTCGAAAAATCGGCCGGATTGAGCAGGCGCAGGCGTACATCCCATGTCGTGGACTGGCCCGGATGCAGTGTGACCATTCCCGTATCCATGCCCTTCCACTCTTTGCCAAAGGGATCGACAAAGTTGAACTGGTCTTCGACCGCGACGAAGTTCTTGCCTTGCGGAGAATAGACCTGCACGGTCTTGATCGTTGGCGACACGCCCTCGACGTCGATGCCGTAATGGGCTTTGGGATCGATCAGCATCACTTCGACCGCGCCGTGTGTCCGCAGCAAGTGGGAGAAGTTATCGTCGAGCGCGTGATCATCCAGGGGGACGCCCTCCGCGGCCCGGTAATCGTAGAGGGTTCCGTTCACAGGTTTCAGCTCTCCGGTCGGCATCTCCTCTTCATAGCTGGTAATCCCGGCTATCTTTTCAGCCGGAATGTGAAGCCGGGCCTGGGCGCGGTCCTCACTGGGAATGGCAAAGTAAGGATGCGCGCCGATGGCCATGGGTTCGTCTTCATGGCCGATATTCGTTGCAGTAATTTTTTCGTCCACGGCGTCGCCGGTGAGCGTAAACGTGAAGTAAAGGTCTGTGTCGGAGGGCCAATGGCCGCCGAAGCTGCCGGCGTGGATCACGGCTGTCGCAGTCTGGCCGTTGACCGTTGATTCGGTGTGCAGGTCATGCCCCCGATCGTTGAAGATCAGTCCGTGCATGACCACGCCTTTCGACGATGCCCGCTGATTGCCGACGCGCGGATTCGCAGGTAGCGCGATGGTGTGCCCATGCCACTCCGTGGTGAGGGTGGCTCCATCTGCAGAGAGCTCGCCAAAGATGCGGTTGGGGTAGGGAATGAGAAATGCGGTGCCGAAGCCTGCGCCGATGCCGCCGGACTTTCCACTGAGCCGGCTGGCCAGCTCTTCGAGCGAGGGAGATGTGAGGATGGGAATCTCCCCTTTGCCGGGGATGTTGGCCGTGATCTGAAATACGTTCATCCCCAAGCCGGGCAGGAAGGTGAGCGAGAGGAATTCTGGCTTGGCCCCGTTACTTGTGGCCACGCGCTTGAGGGTGACTGGCGCCAAGCCGCCGATCTGCAGCGGAGCCGCTGTCGTTTGCTCGCTAGCTGCCTGTGCAGCGATCCGGCAGGGATGGCTCGCCACGAGGACGACGGATATAGATAGAAGACCAAAGAGGATTTTCGTGAGAAATCTTCGACGATTCATGATTCCGCTCCACTGGAGCACATCGCAGCGGCACGGCCCATGCGGACCGGCCGCCGGCGGTTCATGCGACTGCCATTCAACCTACATGCCCCACATAGTCGGGGCCGTTGACCTGCACCGTGAATCCATCGGGATCGTGGAATTTGAAGGACTCCGTGGCGTGTTCGTCCTCGATGTCCAGCTTGCGCTTGCGGAGCGCTGCGCGTATCTGGTCAGCGTTGAAGTGCGCTATACCAAAATCATAGTGACTGAAGTGAGCCGGATCGTTGCCATCGCACTGCTCCAAGCCGAAGAAGGATTTACCTACGCCGAGGATGTGAACCGTCGGCGAATGCTGCCGCAAGGGCATCTGGAAGAACTCCTGGTAGAAGCGCGAGGTTTTTTGAATGTCAGGCACGCGCATGGTGACGTGGTTCAGGCTGATGGCCGGAAAGCTCTGCGGGCCCGCATCCTGTGCGTGCGAAAGCGGAGAAACGAGCGCACCCGCAGCCAAGGCCGCCAGAGAAACCGCAATCTGGCGTCGGGTTAGTTTACCGCTCTCAAAATCGTTGAGGAGGCTTTCGACTTCGTTAATCATGATCTCTCCCGTTGTGGTTGGAATATCGAAATGGGTTATTAAACGCGCGCAGTCATGGAAGTCTGCGACGGACTTACCACAACAACGTGACCACGGAGTTCGCAGGCAAGCTGAGTTGCAGCTCCGATTCAGCGAACTGGCAGGGAACCTGCATTTCCAGGCCGGAGCTGTTGGTGAGTACGAGCACGTGCGTTCCGTCAGGATTCGCAAAGGCGACGTGATCGAGATAGGGCATGACGCCGGTCGACGAGATTACGCGCGCCCCGCGCTGAATCACCTTCGAGTAATGCGCAAAGGCCCAATACTGGCCGCAGCGGGTGATCTTCTGTGTTTCCGAATGGATGGTGACGATGCCGCCAGACTGTCCCAGCCCCTTGTTTGGCGTTCCTTTTTCATCGAGCGCGAGATTCCAGCCTACGACGCAGCGCGCCCAGTTCCTGAGCACACCTGCGAAGGTGTGAGACCAAGTGCTCCAGTCGGTCTCGAAGTCCGGGCTGGTGATCACCGCACCATATTCGGTGGCGTAGGCGTGCTGACTGGGAAATGCATTGTGTACGCGGGTCATCGCGTCCGGAGTGCCTTCGTAGATGTGCCAGGCAACACCGTCCACGTACTTGCAAAGGTCAGGATCGTTGAGCTGATCGATCACTCTGCCCCAAAGATTGTAGTTGTGATCGAGAATCCAGATCCTGGTGTCGAGGGAGGCATTCCGAAGTGCCGGGCCCAGGAAGTTTTTGACGAAGACCGCTTCATCCTGCTGCGACCAGATGCAGGCGGGCATGGTGCCATCCTGATCGGTATCGACTTCGTTTTGCACTGTTGTGGCGCGGATGGTGATGCCGGACGCCGCATAGGCTTGCAGGAACTTGACGAAGTACAGAGCGTACGACGCGAAGTACCTGCGATGCATCGAGCCGCCCTGCATGGAGTTATTGAACTTCATCCACGCAGGCGGACTCCAGGGCGCGGAGAAGAGGAACAGATCGGGATTTACCTCCTGCGCGTAGCGTAATGCGGGCAGGATGTATGCACGGTCATGATCGATGCTGAACTTGGTCAGCTCGGGATCGGGGTCGGCGCTCTCGTCGAAGCTGTAGATGCTTGTGGTGTAGTCGCTCGATCCGATGCATGTGCGGCCGATCGAGAACCGCAAGCCATCCGATCCGTAAAGTTCGCGCAAGATCGCGTTGCGGTCCGCGGGGTTGAGTTTGGAGAAGAGGTAGCAGGAAGCGTCGGTGAACGCTCCGCCGAATCCGAGAATGTCCTGATACCAAGTGTGCGGATCGATCTGGACGACGGGATGACCGTCCGCGCCCGCCGGCTTCCAAGCCGGGCATTCAAGCTTCGCAAATCGCCGCGTATCGGCGGTGACCCAGGCCTGGAGCGGACGGTTCGAGGTGATGGGCTGGCCCCACGCGCGAACCCCGGGGGCCAAGGCCGCGGCGGCAGTGTAGCCGGAGAGCTGAAGAAATGCCCGGCGGGTACTGCATGACGAAGTAGACATGTTTTCCTCGATCAAGGATTAAGTTCGTTATTGTGCGTTGGAGTGTGTCGGCTCACCCTGCGACCTTTGGTGGAGCAGCGGCTCCCGGGTGCCTTCAGCGGCCTGCGGTCACGTGCGTTGAATGACCTGCCGCTCGGCGCGATCCGGATCGTTCTGCTGCGTGCATTGGTGGTCAAAGATCATGGTGGGGCAGGTGGCGGCGGAGAATGTTGGCCAGTGTGGAAGCCCGCCGTGGTTCGGATTACCAGTGCGCGCAAACTGGATCCATGCCTCGCTCACACGTGCGGCCAACGCGCGCGGAACCGGGCCGCCGCCAGTCAGATTTTCCGAGCGGTCCGTGTTGTCGAAGCAGAAAGGCAGGTCGATGCAGTGAATGGCGCGGGGCCTGCCATCGAGCTCTGGCGTCTTCCACTGGAACCAGTAGAGATAAGAGGGCGTGCCCTGCGCGGCCTTTAATCCAGCCTGGATCACGGCTCCATGCCGCACCTGCGCGGACATGGCCAGAGAAAAAAGGTCAAAGGTCTTCGCGCCCGGATGAGAGGCGCGGAAGACCTCGAGGATGCGATTGGGGTCGACGCCGTACATATCCTCAAGCCTCCGGCCGGCCTCGGCCTCTGTCATCGCCTCAAGTTCGGGATGGTTGAGAGAGGTCGTGAACTCATTCAACGTAGTGCCGATCAGCATGGGAACTTGTGCTGAGATAGCCGGGGCGGCGGAAGCGAAGGGATGATGAGGAAGGTATCGTCCATCCACAACCGGGCCCCAGCCGAGAATGTCGGCGACGCGGTTCCATGCCAGCGGCGTCGGCGGATGGGTCTTGAGCAGCGCCGCGTCCCCCGCCGCGATCAGAGTCTGCAAGGGAACGCTTCGCAGCTTGTCTACCTGCGAGGGGCTGAGGTTGAGCTCGTCGAAGACGGCGCGCGTCAAGATTTCAGAGCGCTCCGGCACGAGCGCGCGCAAAAACGATCCGCTCTGCACGATAGCGCGATGAAAGAGCCCCTGAGCCGCCGGCATCGCCATTAGAGCGCCGACCTTGCCTCCTCCGCCGGACTGGCCGAAAATCGTGACGTTGCTTGCGTCCCCGCCGAAGTTGCCGATGTTGTCGCGCACCCACTGGAGCGCAGCGACGATGTCGAGCATGCCAAGGTTCGCAGAGGCCGCATACGGCTCGCCGAACTGGATGAGGTTCAGGAATCCCAGCGGACCGAGCCGGTGGTTGAGCGAGACCACCACCACGTCTCCCCGCCGGCTCAAACGTTCGCCCTCATAGGCGCGATGTTCCTGGCACGAGCCCGAGACGAAGCTTCCGCCATGCAACCACACCATGACCGGCCGTTTGCCCGCGCCATGGATGCCGGGTGTCCAGATGTTCAGGCAAAGACAGTCTTCGCCGGGATTGCCGTCCTCGTAGTCGAAGAGGAAAAACTCTTCATCCTGGCCACCGATTCCGCGCGGAACCTGCGGACAAACCGGGCCGTAGTACATCGAACTGCGGACGCCGGTCCATGGCTGCGGGGCGCGCGGCGGCGCGAACCTTCCGCTGCCGGCGGTGGTATCGGCGTAAGGAACGCCTTTGAACGTAAATATCCCTTCGTGAACGTAGCCGCGGACCTTGCCCGAAACGGTCCCCGCAATCGCGGTTTTGTCGGAAGCAACAACGGCAGGCCCGGAGGCAGGCGCGCTTTCATTCGTATTCGGCTGCGCAGAGGCGGCTTGAGCGGCGCTTCCGCGAGGGAAAACAAGGGCCGTTCCCAAAAGAGCAGCGGCACCTTGCAGCAGATCGCGGCGGGCAATGTGGGGCGAGCGGAAAGGCTCAGGGTCGCGTAGACTTGCTGGCTCGTTCAACGTCTATTCTCTCTTCTTTCAGTTCTGGGATGCGCGCGGAAGCAGATTTCAATGTGTTCCGTAATCGTTTTCGTTGTCCAAGCAAAAGGCCGCATGTTTATCACTTTCCGCGATGCTGAAAGGGTTTGGGACAATTCGCCGTATTGAGAAACAGCGAATGAAGTCTTAATCTCCCCGAGGGCTCTTGTCAACTCTGCGCTTGTCTTCTGATTCGCATCAGGCCGCGTCGCTACCTAAGAAATCGGCGCCCCAAGCAGGAGGGTGACAATGCGAATTCGGCTGTGCCTTCGTGGCTCGGTCGGGCGGGGTCCTCGTTGACAATTTGCAGCGCGACCCCTTAAAAAGGGGCGTCAATTAAACCGATCGAAACCGGCACACGCTCATTCTTCGGCGGAGTGCATCCGGAATGGAGAGACATGATGAGATTGCGTCTTTATGTGATAACAGCGGCGCTCCTGGCGCCGCCGATTCTTTTCGCGCAGCAGGTGCCGGCCAGATCTTCTGAACCCGCCGTCACCAGCCACATCGATGAACACGGAACGGCCTACATCACGCGGATCGTGCCGGTCCCTGAAACGATCAGCCCCGAGGCCCAGGAATCGCTCGTTCCAGAAGGATCCGGCAAGGAGATCACCGATAAGAGTTCGGCAGCCCATAAGCAGACCGCGCTCGAGAAATACCGCTCCGCCTATCCGGGGGATATCGCTTCCTCCACCATCGCCGGCGTGCCGGTGCACATCGTGACGCCGTTGACGATTCCACCCGATAAAGCCGATCGTGTGCTCATAAACCTTCACGGCGGAGGCTTCACCGCCGACTCCGGCTCGCTGATCGAGTCCGTTCCGATTGCGAACCTCACACAGTCCAAGGTGATCGCCGTTCTGTATCGCCTGGCGCCGGAGCATCCGTTTCCCGCCGCGGTGGACGATACGGTCGCGGTTTACAAGGAATTGCTCAAGACCTACAAGGCGGAGAAGATTGCAATCTATGGGTCTTCGGCGGGAGCGGTTCTTACACCCGAGGTTGCCGTGCAGATCAAGCAGCTTGGGTTGCCGCTTCCCGGCGCGCTGGGAGTATTCTCGGGCGGCGGAGACTTCACCAAAACCGGAGATTCGCAGTACATCTATGGCGTGCCTGGCATTTCCGGCCCGCCGGACACGCGGCCCAAGGGAGTGCAGTGGCTGGCGGTCTATGTGGGCACGACGGACCCCAAGAATCCGGTGCTCTCGCCGTTCTTTGCGGATCTGCACGGCATGCCGCCCACGCTGTTCATGACCAGCACCCGCGACATGCTCCTCAGCGACACGACAATTCTGCACCGCGCCTTTCTGCGCGCGGGAGTGGACGCGCGGCTTGTGGTCTTCGAGGGGCTAAATCATTGCTTCTGGTATAACCCCAACCTGCCCGAGTCGCGTGAGGCGGACCAGATCATGGCGCGCTTCTTTGATCGGGCGCTTGGCGGTGGCCAATAGCACAGACAACCGATTGCTTATAATGTCCGACACGAAAGAGTGTGAATTTCCTTCTCGAACAGGCCAAGACAGGCGTCAGAGGCGCATGTACGGGCTTGAGTGCCGTATTCAGTGCGAAGAGCTCTGACCCATTTCGACCTGCATAAATCGATTCACTATAGGACTTATGTCGAGCCCAGGCCAAATCCAGCGCTGGCTTTTGCTCTTTCTAATGCGGCCCCGTTTGGAAAGAATGAAGCCAAACTTGAGCCACATTCATACACTTTGTGAGCCTATGAAGAAAATCGTTTGTTTTTCCCTTGACAGCTCCTTAACAGGAGCGTTAACGTCTTCGCCAAAAGAAATAGTTGTCTGCTAAGAAGGCTGAATCTCGGCGACCGGGTTTCGACAACCGAGTTTTGGCAGCTTGTAAGTAATCGTGGACCACCGAATTCTTTCTGCGCAGAAGCGCATTGGAGGAAAGAATGACCAAACGAAGCTGGATGGTGATTTTATGTGGGCTCGCGCTCGGTTTGGCGAGTTCCGCTCGCGCTCAAAATTCGAACTCCGGTGATATTCGCGGCACTGTGACCGACTCGTCCGGAGCGGTAGTGCCAGGCGTAAATGTCACCGTAACGAACAACGATACCGGCGTAATCACCAAGTACGTAACGAATAACGACGGCTTGTACGACACCAATTCGATCCTGCCCGGAAGCTACACGGTTCTATTCAACAAGGGAGGCTTCGATTCGTACAAGGTCGGCCCGATAGCGCTTCAAGTCGGAATTATTACAGTCGATGGCGTCTTGAAAGTAGGGGTGGCCACCGAAGTGGTCGAGGTGAATGCTTCCGAAGCCCCAATGCTCAAGACGGAGGACGCCGAGGTGTCAACCACTCTGTCAACCACCGCGTTGGCGACCCTTCCGAACATCAATCCGTCGAATGGCTACACAGAGCTGCTGAAGCTGCTTCCCGGCGCTACCGGCGTGTCAGGGGGCCACGGCAACGGTGGCGGCGGTAGTAATAACGACCCCCAGTTCGATCAGGCCATCAACGGAACCATGCCCTACTTTTCCAGCTATTTGGTGGACGGCGGCTCGATCTGGTTGCCGCATAGCGCCAACACCGATCAGGGCCTGAGCGAATCCGTCTCCGAACTCAAAGTGATTGGCACAGACGCTCCCTCCCAATACGGCGGCGGCGGTTCGGTCTTCAACGTCATCCTCAAGAGCGGGGGCAGTCAATTTCACGGCTCCGCATACGATTACATCCAGAACGACGACCTAAACGCGAGAAGCTACTTCAACAATGGCGCCAAAGCCAGGCAGCGTTACAACTACTTCGGCGGGTCGCTAGGCGGGCCGATCATGAAGAACAAAATGTTCTTCTATTACAACTATCAACAGTTGAAAAACCCCAACAGCGGGTTCAACACAGCTAATGAGCCAACTGCAGCCATGAAGGCGGGTTGTTTCGATCCCAAGCTTTTTGGAACTGCTCTGACCCTTGACGCTGCCCATAGTCCTGTTGGGGGGCCGCTCACGCCATTAACGTCTGGAACGGCAGCCGACATTGCTCAGTGCACGACCGCTGACCCTGCGAACGCCAGTAACGATTTGGTGATTCCGACCGCCGATTTCGATCCGGTAGCTAACGCCATCCAGACGAATTACTACCTGGCCGGCCAGAGCGGAAACAATACACTTTCAAACAATTACAAGTATCTGGCGCCTGGCAATGGCGACTTAGCCAAGCAGATTGGGCGATTGGACTACGACATTACTCCGAAGAACCGCATCGACTTTTCGATCATCGAGCGCTACACGCCGGTCGTAGCGTCTGCCGGCAGTCCGAATTGCCCTGTCAACTGCCAGAATATTTCGTCCGACGGCGGCAACGGGCAGATCTCGGATGTGTGGACCATCAGTGCTTCCATGGTCAACGAAGCGCGTTTTTCGTTTAACCGGGAGGCGGATTACTATGCTCAACAGTCTCTGGGCAAGGGTATCCCGGCCAAGATCGGATTGCAGTTCTCGACCGCGGATGTCTTGCCGTCGGTGAATATCGGTGGAACCGGCGGGCAAGGAACTATTTCCCCCAACACGGAGGCACTTTTCATCCAGAACAGCTTCGTTGCAGGGGATTCGCTCACTTGGATAAAAGGCAAGAATATCCTGCACTTTGGCGGCGAGGTGCTGATGGAGCAAGATAATTCGACTCCATGGGGCGGCATTAACGGCGCAACCTTGGGATTCTCCGGCCAGTTCACCACCAGCAATCCCGCGGTCTCGGAAGCTGGCTATGCCGACTTCCTGTTGGGCGATGTACAGTCGTGGAATACAAACTCTACACCGAAACACTACATGCGGGCCAACAATCCTTCGTTCTATGCGCAGGACGACATCAAGTTGCGGCCGAACTTGACCGTCAACCTCGGGGTGCGTTCGGAAACGCATGGCGGATCGATCGAAAAGTACAACAATGCGGGTGGATTCGACCCGACCCTTGCCGATCCGCTTGGCAGCTCCTTCGTAACGGGAGGGACAACCTATCCCATCAACGCGAAAGGCTCGCTGTGGTTCGCCGGCCTGAACGGAGCGCACCGTAATAGCAACGCGGCCAAGACCGCTGTGATGCCGCGCTTCGGTTTCGCGTGGACACCCACGGATAAGTGGGTGGTGCGCGGCGGCGTGGGGCAATACGCTTCACTGTGGAGCGAGGATACGGTGGGCGGGACTATGGGCTTCGGCTCAGGCGCCGTTGGCAGTTCGTCCGTAGCTCCTGGCGCGACAACACCGGTGGTGCAGCTATCGGGGAGTGGGTCGAATCTGACCATTCTTAAAGGCACTGCTGCCCGCAACCCTCTCTCTTACATTACCCCTGCAAACCCCCAGGGAAGCGGCGGGTCGATCCCCTATACCCCTTACGACCTCCCAATTCAGAACGGCTGGCAGTGGATGGGCGGCGTGCAATATCGTTTGCCCGGAAATATGGTGGCCGAGGGACAATACGTGGGCGCCCATTGGGAAAACATGATGTTCCTGGCCGATGACAACCAGCTTTCCGTGGCCAATCTCGGCAAGGGCCAGTCGGCAAGGCCGTACCCGCAGTTCTCCGGCATTGGCGTCGGTTCCGGTGGCTCGCGCACCGGCTCATACAATGGCATATCGAACTACGAGTCGGCGTCATTCATGCTTCACAAACCAATGAGCTATGGCGTGGCTCTCGAAGTCGCTTACACATGGTCCACGCTGAAGGACGACATGGACGATTCCGGCTGGGGGGAACAGTTCGGAGACGCGTACTATCAGGACGCGTATAATCCTTCGGCCAACTATGCTAGGTCGAATCTTAACCGGCCAAACGTCCTCAAGGGGACGGTGCTCTATAAGGTACCGCTCGGAAAGGGACATCAATACTTGAGCTCGGATATCGGCGATGCGGTGCTGGGCGGTTGGGAGGCAGCCGGCGACTACATAGCCGAGTCGGGAACTCCATTTACGGTGACTATGGACGACGCCAGCAACAATGGTTCACTTGGCCCATCCGATGGCAATAGTGAGGCGGCTTGGTATCCTAACCTGTCTGGGAATCCGGGTTCCGGGGGTAATCTCAACTCGTGGTTCAATCAGCTGGCGTACAAATCGCCGGCAGCGAATACTTTCGGCACCAACCCGAGAAATTCGCTAGTTGGGCCTGATATGGTGTGGTTCGATTTTTCATTGGCCAAGAGTTTGAGTTTCCCCGGATGGGAGCAAGGCAAACTCCAAATTCGGATGGATGCGAACAACATCTTCAACCATCCAGCCTTCAGCCTTCCTAACAGCACGCTCAGTCACGTCGCGCTGGTCTCCGGGACTCCGTCCGCCAGTGTCGGCCAGATCACAGGAACCGACGGCGGCGGTCGAACAGTTATGCTCTCGGCTCGATTCTCGTTCTGAGAAGCATAGGACCATTTACCGTAGTGTGCGAAAGGGCGGGGTCTCGACTTCCGCCCCTTCGTTTTGTTCTTGCATTCGCGCTGATCACTTCCCGGGCTGGGGAAATCCAGTCCTTGGCTGACCCGGCTTCATATCGTGGAAGTGCTCCTGGGCGGCGAGCATTGCGCCAACGATGCACAAACACGGAACGGTTCGAGCGTCCTATATGCCTGCAATCACGCGCGTCAGGGAACTGCTACATCCGCATGGCCCGGACGAGAGACAGAAGCCGCACCTGCTCTAGCCGCCATGCGCGGCGGATCGACAACACGCTCTGCGCAGAGCAGATCTCCGCGGGGAGAAACCGGCAAGAACGATGGCAGTTCTGCGCAGAAACGAAAAGGGACGGAAGTCATGTTGAAAAGCTCACGTAGAGGTTTTTTGAAGGGAGCGTCGGCCACCGCGGCTGCACTGGCAGTGGCGAGGGGACTGCCGGCGCTCGCAGAGAGCGCAGCCGCAGGACCGGTGCAGGTGTGGAGCACGTTTGGCGACCGGCGCCATGCAGCGGGGCCGGCCTTGAGCTGGAGGCCCAGAGCGCAGCTTGCCTCGGACGCAATCGTGCTGAATCCGGGCGCGACGCGGCAGGAGGTGCTGGGCTTCGGCGCCGCATTCACCGACGCATCCTGCTGGGTGCTCAGCCAGATTCCGGAGGAACAGCGGGCCGGATTGATGAACGAGCTCTTTGCTCCCGGCGAGATGGCCCTGAACGTTTGCCGGACCTGCACCGGATCGAGCGACTACTCGCGGTCCGTGTACAGCTTCGACGAGGGCGATGACCCCGATCCAGAGCTGAAGAGGTTTTCCATCGATCACGACAAGGCCTATATTCTCACTACCCTCAAAGCGGCGCGCAAGCTCAATCCCGACTTATTTCTGTTCTCATCCCCATGGAGTCCCCCGGCGTGGATGAAGTTCAATAATTCGATGCTGGGCGGCACCATCCGCAAGTCCACGCTGGAGCCGTATTCCCGCTACATCAAGATGTTCCTCGATGCCTACCGGGCCGAGGGCGTGGAGATCAACGCCGTCACGGTGCAGAACGAGGTCGACACCACCGTAGACGGCCGGTATCCGGCCTGCCTGTGGGCACAGGAGGACGAGATTCTCTTTGTGCGCCGCTACCTCGGCCCGCTGCTTCGCAAGTCGGGAAGCTCCACCAGGATCTGGATCCTCGATCACAACTTCAACCTGTGGGGGCGCGCCATCGGCGAGCTAAGCAATTCGGAACTCTACAACTATGTGGATGGCGTAGCGTGGCACGGCTACGCGGGCGATCCCACCGGGATGACCCAGGTGCACAACGCATTTCCGGAGAAGAGCGCCTACTTCACCGAGGGCGGACCATTACACGATCCCGGCGCTCCGCGCACCGATCCAATGACGAATTGGGCCGGCTGGGGTGAATGGGCCAATAGCGTGATGGGAAACTGGGCCAAATCGATCACGGTGTGGAATCTCGCGCTCGACGAGAAGGGAACGCCGTATATCGGCCACCGCGATCCTGAGGAGAATATGAGCTCCTGGCCAACCGTCGGGCGAGGTGTCGTTACGGTGTGGAACGATTCGCACAAGGTGGAGCGCGGCGGCCGATTCTGGTCGATTGCGCACTATTCCAAGCACGTGCGGCGCGGAGCCAAGGTGTTTCAGACGGACAGCCTGGGCGATAGCGCGGCGCAGGCCTCAAAGAGCAAGGTGTCGCACGTGGGCTTCCGCAATCCGGATGGAAGTTTTGTCGTGGTGCTGGCCAACACCGGCCAGCAGGCGCGAGTCCAGCTTGTCGTGGGGACGAGCGCCGTCGATCTGGATTTGGCCGGGGATTCCGTTCACACCCTGCAGTGGTCTTAAAGCTGCTGGGCAGGCAGCCGGTCACTTTTACCGACACGCCTGCGGCCTCGTCTTCCCATTGGCCAGTGCCACTTCGATCTGCCGCAGCGGAGTGCGACAAGATCGAGCCGCAACTGAAATAGGGACCTGGTTACCGCACATGGGGTGGGAGGATGGGAAGGACTTCATCTACCTGAATCTATTTTCCATCGCCGCGCCATTCGAACGTGACAGACGTATTGGCCGGCAAGGCGGCATAGAGCGCCCGGCCGTGCCAAACGATCTTAAATGTCTGCGGGTCCTGGGTGTCGTTGTAGGCCATCAGCACCAGCGAACCATCGGGATTCTGAAAGGCGACATTCAGCACCTTTGGATTGTCATCCGATTGGATGCGAACCGCGCCATTGGGTACGAACTTTGTGTACTGGCCGAGCACGTAGTACTCGGCGGTATATTCCAACATGCCGGCGCGCGCGTCGTTCGCGTGGACAAGCACGAGACCGGTGCAGATCGCGCATCCGCCGCGATTGGGCCCGAGGTTCTCGTCGGTGGCGACCGGCCATTTTACGAAACTCTTCCCCCAGTTGCGAAACACGTTCACCATGTCGCGCATATCCTGCTTCTGCTGCTTGCTGCCGCCGCCGAATCCGGAGCGCTCCGTCATAAACATCTCGACGCCAAATCGGTCGTGCAGCTCGGATTGAATGGAGGGAGGGCCGCTATAGCCGTGCCAGGCAATGCCGCCCACGAATGGCGAATTCCGAATTGCCGAATCGGCAACCAGCGGTTCGACGAGGTTGGCCGCGCTCCAGTTGTAGTCGAGAAGCAGGATCTTCGTCGCCAGGTGGTTCTTTTCGAAGGCGGGAAACCAGTAGTCCTTGAGCATCGTCGCCATCTCCGCCGAGGTAATGGTAAGCAGCGACGGGTAATTGACATCCTGGCAGCAAGTGGGCTCGTTGTTGAGGCTCACGTAATTCACGTGCAGCCCATGCGCCTCATAGGCCTGGATCGCCTTCACGAAGTAATTGGCGTGGTGGGCGTAGTACTGCGGCAGCACGTCGCCGGCCACCAGCGATCCGCTCGACTTCATCCAGGCCGGCGGGCTCCACGCGTTGATCATCAGGGTGAGTTTCGGATTCAACCGGCGCGCCGTCAGCGTGAGGGGAATGATGTCGGCCAGATCGTGATCGATGCTGAAGTGCGGCAGGCCGGGATCGTTGCGGTCCTCGGCGTTGTCGTCGAGCGTGTACCATTCGCGAGTCAGGTCGCTCGATCCGACTGGATTGCGCAGGAAGCTGACGCCGATGCCGGCAACCGGATCGAAGAGACGCTTCATGACTTCGTCTCTCTGCACGGGAGATAGCTTCTGGTTGATCAGCCAGGCAGCACCGTCAGTGAACGCGGCGCCACCGCCTTCCATCCGCTGATAGGTTATCTTTTCATCGACCTGAATGGCGGGGACGGCATCGTCTGTGTTGCTGCCAAAGAGGAGACTGGGTTGCTCTTCGAGACCTGCGACGATCCCATGCTCATCGGTGGTAGTTATCCACGATTGGACCGGCACCTGCTGCGCTTGAGCAATGTTCCCTAAGAAACCAACGACCACGACGAACGCTAAATTCGATACGGACGAGCGCACCGGATTCCACCTCGTATCTTGAATCGAAAGCTTGTGGTGCGCGAATTTATGTGTTCCCCAAATTCGCGCACCACCTGTTCCAAGTTCGGCTGACGATCTACCAAACGTAAGTTGTAATTGAGTCCGAAGGCAGTGCCACGCTAAGGATCCGATCTCCAAGCCTGCATTCGACTTGTTTTTCGAAGCCATTGCTGTTCGTCAAGACCAGCACCCGGCTTTTATCCGGATTCTCGGCCGCCACATGGTCGATGCCAGATACATCCCCGGAGGATGCGAAAACACGCGCTCCTCTTTGAATGAGTTTTGAGTAGTGCGGGAATGCGTAGTAATTTCCGCTGTACGAGAGTTCTTTCGTCTTCGAGTCGATAGTGGCAAGTCCTCCACGGCCCATGGGACGGGCTGGAATGGTGATGTCCGGGCGTCCGTTTTCATCGAGGAGAAAGTTCCAGACGCAGATACACCTTGCCCAGTTCCGAAGCATACCTGTAAAAGCCTTAGACCACTTTGCGAAGTCCTTCCCATAGAAAGAATCATCGTACCGGAGCGGCTCTCCCGGGTGCCGCTCTTCCGACGGACCGAACATATCGGCCGGCGGTCCTCCTTCGGTGAAGTACTGATGCTTATCGGGAAACATCTCATGAATACGAGTCATTGCGTCGGGCGTTCCCGCATAAGAGTGCCAGGCAACACCGTCCACATACTTGGCAACCAGTGGATTGCTAAGTTCGTCGGCCACCCGCCCCCACAAATTGTAGTTGTGGTCATTAATCCAAATCTTTGTGTTAAGCCCAGCCTTTTCCAGGGCAGGCCCCAGATAGGACGCGACGAAAACCATTTCATGTTGCTGGGCCCAGAGCGTAGCAGGAAAATGTCCGTCCTGGTCTGTATCAACCTCATTATTGACTGTGACAGCTTTGACCTTGACACCAGCATCCGCATAAGCCTGAAGAAACTTGACGAAATACTGAGCGTGGGGTCCGAAATAGCGTTCCTTCATGCAGCCGCCCAGCATTGAGCCTCCAGTCTTCATCCATCCGGGAGGACTCCACACGCAGGAAAACAGGTAGAGATCGGGATTAATCTCCTGAGCTTCACGCATGGCAGGCAGGATCCAGGCCTTGTCCTGCTCGATACTGAAATGCTTCAACTCCGGATCGGGCTCCGGAGTGTCATCGTAGCTGTACATCTTTGTTGAGAAGTCACTTGTTCCAATGCAGGTTCGTCCCACCGAAAGGAGCAGCCCCGATGGTCCATAGAGATCCGACAAAAACGCGTGGCGGGCATCGGGCTCCATCAGGTGCAAAAGATAGGTCGAGGCGTCGGTGAAAGCACCGCCAAACCCGAGAATTTCCTGGGCCTTCGCTGAGGGTTCGAGATAGATCGCCATGGGTGATAGTTCTTCACCGGGTTTCCATTGCGGCGGCGACTGGACCGGCTGGAACTTCTCCCGGGCGCTCGTTCTCCAGGCACGTACGGGACCTGGAGCAACTTGAGACTCGGCGTGCAGAGGTTTTGTCTCATTCACAATGACTGCGCCGCTAACGGACGCAGCGAGCTTGAGAAAGTCTCTACGATTTTGGATCAGCATGATTTCCCTCAAATTCATTGCCCCAGATTTCCGGTCCTGGAGCTGTTGCGGAGGAGTCTCAAAGTCAGACGGCGGCTGATGGTGCGGTTAAAACCCAGAGTCCGCTCAACTCCAGCAGCCGCCGTATCACCGTCGGTTTAGGATTGGTTACGCCATTTTCCGATGAGATTCTTCATGCGATGGTAGCTTTCCCTGGGCGTGCCATCCACCTGGACATAAGCGTCGTTGCCGATGCCATTGAAGTCCCAATAGGAGATAGCCTTCATCCACGGCTTGCTATAGCAGATGGTGTAAGCATATTCAACCCAATCGGCCTGGACCGTTTGAGTGAACTCGTTGTGCCACGCCATCTTCTCGCCGCCAATTCCGCCGCCCCAGAATGCATATTGCTGTTGATCCTGGCCGGCGAATGGAGCAATCGAGCACGGGAAACCCATCTCGGTGATATGGATGTCTTTCCCGAAATGATTGAAGCTCTCGATGTTGCGCTCAAACTCTACGAAGTCGCGTCCGGAGTGATAGAACTGCAAACCGATTGCCTCATACTCGGCTCCCGCATCACGCAGCATCGTCAAGTAATCGTATGGGCTCTGCTGCCAGGGAGCGGGGCGCCGTTGCCAATTGCCAGACGGGTGCACGCCCATGTAGTAATCGGCCCATGTGCCGGTAAGATTGATGACGCGATAGCATGTTGGATCTGCTTCGTGCGCGGTCCGCAGGGCAGCAACTGTAAGCTCCACGTTCTGTTCGCGGGTAAAACCGCTCATCCCGCGGTCAACTTCCGGCTGCACATGCCCCTCATTCACAATGTCCCACACGTGAACACGATGACGAAACCGGCTGATGGCTTGGTGTACATGCGCGAGGCAATACTTCTTTGTCTCGTCGTAGCTGAGATTCTTCAGCCACTTCGGCGTGTTTTCCGGCTCAAGCCAGATTCCCGGGTGTCCTTTGGGAATGATTGTCGTGCCGACGAGCGTGTTGAGCGCCGCCTCAAAAAGCGAATAATCAGGATGGCCCTTTTCGGGTTCGACCCAACCTTCGTAGATGGGAATCGTGGTGTAATTGAACACCGCCGCGAATTGATTCAGCGTTTCAGGATAACCGGCGGCAAGGCCAAAGCCATCGCAGCCGAAGAGGAATCCGGTACGAGCCGTATTACGCCCAATGACTGTCCTGGCACGCGCAAGAGATAATAGCTCTGCTGCCCAAAGCGAGTCGCGCAGCGATTCCATGGATGTGCGAACTTGAGCCGTACGGTCATTGGCTACGGCTTCGGCGCGCTTGAGACTGGCCTGTGCTGCATCGATGCGCTGTTGCGTCTCCGGTGGAATTACGACGCCCGTTTGCTTGCAATCCGCTTCCAACTTGCGCACTGTCGCCATGCGATCGCGGGCAAAGGCATAGTTCAACACCAACGGGCTGGCTTTGCCCAGCGTGCCGGGGGTGTATCCCGCGCCGCTATCGTCTGCGTAGGCAAAAACCTCGCCAAACCCCGGTACTGTCAACGGCACTGAGATGCGGAACGGTCTTTCTGTTGGCGGCGTAAAGCGAATTTCGCCGGCACTGGTCTGGAAATCCACGGTGAACGGCCTTAACAGGGAGTCGCAAAGATGAAAGCGCTCGAGGGCAGTCGGCGGCAAGGGCTGTCCTTCAGCGTCGTACACCAGGCATTTGATTTCGCCTGAAACTTCCGCAAAAACCGATGGAATCGCCGGGGCAGAAAGCGCCGCGCCCATCAGAGTGATGAATTGTCGACGGTTGTAGTCCAGATTGAGCATGCTATCCTCCGTTGCTGCGAATGAAAAATCCCAGCATTCTTTCGCGTCCATGTAGTTCCAAGGCAAGGGTACCCATGCTTTTACCGACCACCATGCGTCGATTTTGCAGGCGCCATTATCTTGAGAGCTTTTAACTCGGCTAACACTTATATCAGGACAATCGATTGTTTGCAAGGCTTGCTTTAAAATACCTGAGCTTTCCGTCTACGGAACGCACGTTTGAGAGAACCTGACCAGGCCTTGGGCCGGAATCCAGGACGCTATAGCCATCCGAAAAGCCGAGGTAAAGTCTATGTTGTCTGGTGAATTGACGGCGATGGGAACGGCAGGCAATGATCTGAAGATTGCGATGGTGGATGTAGGGGGCGCTGCCGCTTTCCCGTTCTGGACGGAGACCCCAAATACATCGCCAACCCGATCCAACACCCGGACCAAGGGTATTACGTCTCGGTCGATATAACGCCGCGAGGGGAAATCGCCGTCACCAAAGACCGCATCCACTTCAACGAGGTCTCTCACGCGCAAAGGAGGTAGAGCCGGCTTCGCGCACCGGTTCCGGTGCAACCGCATTTCCAGGAGCATTACACCGCGATGTATGATGTGGCTGCCATGTGTGGAAGACTCCTATTGTTCGTTTCGCTTGCGGTTCCTGTGCTCGCTGCGCAGGCTCCCGCAGGATCGGTCCCGAAAAGCGCGGAAGATCATCTCAGCCAGGCAAAACGCTATGTGGCCGAACAGAAGACCGACCTGGCGATCGCGGAGCTGAAGCAGGTGGTTGCGCTCAACCCCGGAAACATCGAGGCGCGCGGCAACTTGGGGGTGCTGCTCTATTTCCACGGCGACTATGCGGAGGCTGTCCCCGAATTGCGTGCCACCGTGCAGGCCCAGCCCGATCTCTGGAAGATCCGGGCGCTGCTCGGAATGGCAGAAGACCGCACCGGAGACCAGCAGACGGCCCGCGACGACCTGGAAGCCGCATTTCCGCACCTTGCGGACGAGAAAGTGCGGGGCGACGCGGGCGAGATGCTGGTGGACCTCTACTCGAACGCCGGCGATCTTGAGAAAGCCGCGAGCATCGTATCGGCTCTGCTGGCATCTCGGCCCGCCGACCCCGCTCTCCTTTACCTCTCGTACCGCATCCACTCCGACTTGGCGAACCGCGCGATCCTGACGATGGCCATTTCCGATTCTGGAAGTGCCGAAATCCACCAGGCGATGGCAAGGGAACTGGCCAAGCAGGGGAACACCGCGCAGGCGATCGTCGACTACCGCGAAGCTATCCGCATTAATCCGAAGCTTCCCGGAGTGCACACTGAGCTGGGCGATCTGCTCTTCCACTCGATGGATGTGAAGCTGCAGGCATCCGCCGCGCCGGAGTTTCAGGCGGCCCTGGACGCCAATCCGAAGGATGAGAAGGCTGAGCTTGCGATGGGTGTGCTCGCGGCGCGAGGCGGCGATCTGAACACCGCCTACGCCGACGATTCGCGTGCCCTCCAATTGGACCCGAACGACAGCGACGCCTGCACCGAGCTGGCCAAAATCCTGATCCAGATGAGCAAGGAAGACGAGGCGCGGCTGTTGCTGGAACGTGCCATCCAGATCGATTCCGGCAACTACGTGGCCCACTTCCGCCTTGGTACGCTCTACCGGCACCAGGGTAAGACCGATGAGGCGAAGCAGCAGGTGGAGCTCTATCTCCGCTACAAACAGATGCACGAAAGGCTCGAGAAGGTCATCCACGACATGCGCGCCGACCCCGGCGAGGCCACTGCGGATCACGACGCCGCCAGAAAGCCTTGAGCCGACGGTGAATCGCGGCTCGTTGCGCAGTAACTATAGATAGCTCCATCAGCGGGAGCGACGACTATCTTCGATATCCGGTCACTCAAGACTAACTAGCCAGACATCGGCAGCGCAAAGACAACTTCAAACTTGCTGCGATCACCACGGTGTTTGGCGACAAAGTATTCGAGCGGTGTGCCGTTCTCCAGCTGCCCGACACTCTTGAGCAGCAGCGCCGGACTGCCCGTTCTCAACCCGAGCAACGCGGCCTCTTCGCTATCGAGTGTGATTGCCTCGATGGTGCGCCTGCCCTGCGCAATGTAGAGGCCGAACTTCGTCGAGAGTACATGGTAAAGCGACTGTGAAGTGAGGTCTTCGTTCACAAGCGCGGGACAGAGTACCTCCGGTATGTAGGTGGAAACATAAACCTCCGGCGCATCGTCGATAAAGCGCAGACGGTCCAACCGGATGACGCGTTCACCGAGAGACAACCGCAGCGCCTCGGCAACGCCAGCTTCGGCTTCAACCACCTTGAAATCCAAGACGCGTGTTGTGAGTTTCTTGCCTTTTTGCGCCACGTCCTCGTAGAGGCCGCGCAAGGTTTGCATCAAGCCGCCCTCGTACTGCGGCAGGGCAATCGTGCTTCGCTTGCCATTCTGCTTCTGGATCAGCCCCTTGCGCTTGAGTTCCGACATTGCCTGGCGGACCACCGTGAGGCTGACGCCGAGGATCTCGCACAATTCCTGTTCGCTCGGAAACAATTGCCCGGCCCGCCACTCCCGCGCTTTGATCTTTGCTTCCGCGTAGGTGCAGAACTGGAAGTAGTAAGGGATAGGGCTCGCGTGCAGCACCACGCCTTCACGATCGATGGCCAGAACGTTTTCGTGATTGGGAGTGTACATGGGCCGATGCAATTTGAAGCCGATGGAGAGGGGCTTTCACCGAAATTCTGCCGATGGGCGCCATTGTCCATGGCGCTCGACATGCTCTGATACTATCATTAAAGCCAGTCAGGTGCGGTTGCGGTTCCGGCAAGCTTAAAATCATGCCCGGACACGCCTTGCAGCCAGGCTTTCCATCAGTTTCACACCGCACGAGGTTCCCAGCCGTGTGGCTCCAGCTTCAATCATTGCCAGTGCGGACTCGAGCGTGCGGATACCGCCGGCAGCCTTCACACCCATCTTCGGGCCGCAGACGCTGCGCATCAATTTAACATCCGCAACCGTCGCGCCCGCGGCGCCAAATCCTGTTGAAGTCTTCACGAAATCCACGCCCGCCTTCACCGCCAGTTCGCAGACGGTCACCTTCTCCGCTTTGGTGAGGTAGCAGGTTTCCAGGATCACTTTGCTGATTACGCCGCGCGGTTTGCAGAGCTCGACCATCGACGCGATCTCGCGGTAAACCAGGTCGCAATTACCCGCCTTGAGCGCCCGCAGGTTGATCACGGTGTCGATTTCGGTTGCGCCTTTTTCGATCGCGTCGGCGGTCTCGAACTTCTTCGTCTCCGCAGTATTCTGGCCCAGGGGAAAACCGATGGCAGCACCAACGCCCACGCCGGTGCCCTTCAGCAATTCCGCACTCCGCTCCACCTCTGCAGGGTTCACAGCGACCATCGCGAAATGATACTGGGCAGCTTCCGCACACAACTGCGCGATATCCTCGGGCGGACCGAAGGGTTTGAGAAAAGTGTGATCGATCATGGCGGCAAACGCTGCGGGACTCAAGAGAAAGTTAGGACGCATTGCCGAACCTCATAATGATCTTGAGAGACTGACCGGCCCGCGCGATCGAAAGAGCCTGTTGAATCTCTTCGATCGGCAGGTCGTGGGTTAGAAAATCGCGTGCGCTGAGAACACCTTCGCGGATCCATGCGCAGAGCTGCGTTTGCGCGGCACGCTCAGCGGAACGCGTGGGCCACTGATGCACCAGCAGATTGAAGTTGTAAGGCCCGTCGGCTTTGCGCAGATCGAGGGAGGGCTTGGCCAGCACGCCGTAGACGCAGACCGATCCGCCGAGCTTTACCAGCGGCAACGCCGCGTTGATGATCGCTTCGCTGCCCACAGCATCGACCACGGCATCGAGCGGCCGACCATGATGGTGTACGAAGTTCTTCAAATCGGCGCTGTCTGGCGCAAAAACTTCGGCTGCGCCCATAGCCAGAGCGCGCTCGCGCTTGAAGCCGACGGGGTCGACGGTGCCGATGTAGCCGACGCCCAGCAGCGAACAAAAGCGCACGAAGCTCAAGCCCACAGGGCCCGCGCCGTAGATGAGAATGTGCTGACCAGGCTCGATGTGAAAGTCGCCAATGCCGCCCAACACTTCGCGCCAGGTACACAGAAGAACCGCGTCCTCGAGCGGGATGTCAGCGGGAACCGTGGTTTGCACTTCATACACTTCTACCCAGCCGTGCGCCGCATCGGCCACGCCGTCGGTGAGCATGGATAGGTGGTCGTTCACCACGGCGTACTCCGCGAATGCGCCCCAGCCGCTCTGGTACTCGCTGCCGCCGAAGTCGAAGTTAACCGCGCCGATGGCCCGTTCGCCTATGCGGAAGTTGCGCACTTTGCCGCCAACCGCTTCAACGATCCCGGCCGATTCGTGGCCCAAAATGAGCGGATACTTATCGACGCCGGGGAAGTGACCGGCAACCAGCTTGGCGTCTGTCGCATTACACAAACAACAGGCCTCGATGCGCACCAGCGCCTGATAGGGCCCGATCGCGGGCTTCGCGATTGAAAGGTCAACCATCTGGACATTGCCCGGTTCCATGACTGCTACTGCTCGCATTGCCGTAGTCCCCCTAATTCCGAATAGACATCTTTCAACGCGCCGTAGGCGTGCTCGAACACCGGCGTCATGGCGACATAAAGTGCATGGCGCCCGGCGTCGGGCAGGGCGCGATCGCGCACCTGCACAAAGCGGTCGATGACGTCGAAGTTCGGAAAGATCCCGGCCGCCACGCCGCCAATCACGGCTGCGCCCATCGACGTAGCCTCTTCCAAATAGTTCAGGCTCTCCACCGGGCAGCCGAAGACGTCGGCATGGATCTGCCGCCAGACCCGGCTGCGCGCGCCGCCTCCAATCAGCGTGATGCATTCGATGGGCGCGTGCTTCCGGAAGATCTCCACAATGATGCCGAGATTCAGCGAGACGCCTTCAAGCGCTGCGCGCAGGAAATCCTCACGCTTTGTTTCCAGGCTCGCGCCGATGAACGCAGCTCGGGCTTCGGGGTTCCACCAAGGTGTGCGCTCGCCCAGCAGATAGGGCAGAAAGAGCAGGCCCCGCGCGCCTGCCGGCACTCGCTCAATGGCTTGATCGATGAGCTCGTAGGGATCGCATCCACGGCGCTCGGCCTCGGCGGCCTCAACCGCGCAGAGCGTCTCCTTGATCCACTTGTGGGTTGCCCCTGCGGTCTGCATGGTGCCGCTGGGATGAAGATAGCCGGGCACACAATGCGCCCAGTTCATGGTGCGCATGGCCGGATCGACGATGGGTTCCTTTACGGTGAGTGCGATCCACGACGAGGAACCCAGGTAGTTGTACGCAGTACCGGGACGCACGCAACCGACGCCCACTCCGGCGCAACTGCCGTCGCCGCCGCCCACGGCAACAGGCGTGCCTGCAAGCAGTCCGGTGGCGCGCGCCGCCGGACCCGTGATGCAGCCCAGCAGCGCGCTGGACTCAAGCGGCTCGGGGAACAGATCGGCGGAGATGCCCGCCGCGCTCAGAATTTCATCGGACCACCCGTATCGATTCAGGTCGAATGCGTTGGTTCCTGAAGCGTCGGAGAAGTCGGTGGCCATGCGGCCTGTAAGCCGGCAGTTGATGTAGTCCTTTGCGCACAGAGTTTTGGCCGTCTTCCTAAACAGCGCCGGCTCCTGGTCGCGCAGCCACATCAGCTTTTCCAGTGTGTACGACGCGCTCACCCGATGGCCCGTTATGGAATAGAAGCGCTCCATGCCGATCGCTTCAAGCAGTTGGCCGGCCTGCACGGTTGCCCGCTGGTCGCAGTAGAGCATCGAGGGGCGCAGCGCAACACCATCGCCGTCGACCGCCGTGCAGCCCATCATCTGTCCGCTCAGTGCAACCACCGCAATTTGTCCCGGCTCAACACTTGCCTGGGCCAGCAGCGTGCGCGTGGATGAGCAGATGGCCTGCCACCAGTCTTCCGTATTCTGTTCTGCCCAGTTGCCGTTGAAGTAGTGCGTTGGATAGCTTGCAGTGCAGGCGGAAACCAGTTGCCCTGCCGGTGTGTACAGGGTGGCCTTGTTGCCAGTGGTGCCCAGATCGTGCGCGAGTATGTAGTCCGCCATTGTCTGTGATCTCTCCGCCTCGATCAGTATCCGAACAGATTGGCGCCGCTCCAGCCAACCAGCCCGGTGAGCGCACCGCCAATGATGCCACCCAGAATTGCCGCGCCAATGCGCGGAAGGCTCTCCGCGATCAGCGGCGCTCGCTGGCCGGGCGCGGCCTTTGAGATCCCGTTAAACCACATTCCGAATCCAATGGCCGTACCCATATCGACCCAGGGGGCTGCGCCGCGAAATCCCTGGTAGATCAGACCGAATTGCTTGATACCGCCATCGAGATGCGGCAACCCCTCCGGGTGAATGCCAAAGCCGGGCAGCTTGTGGTTGAGCAGCCAGAACGTGCCAATGATGAAGCCGGCCGCCAACATGCCTCCGGCAGGACCGAAATCCTCCACCAGCTTGCCCCAGCATCGAATGACGACAAACGTGACGCAGAAGGCTCCAAAGATGGTGGTCAATATGGCGGCAGGTGTCATGCCCAGCCAGGGTACGTAATGTGAAAGGAAGTCAATCATGCTGGAGCGTCTCCTTCGCGCGTGGCGCTAATTTGGCTCGCACTTCAGGCTGTCCAATTCTGGCGGCGGTCCATCCCGCAGCAGCGCCCCCCACCAGGCAACAGACAACTACCGGTAACGCCTCCAGCAAGTGCGCATGGAAGCGCACCATTGACCATGCCAGCCCTGCTGAAGCCACAGCCCAGCCCTGATCGACCCAGAGCTTGCCCTGCGGATTGGAGAAGAGGCCGTTCCAGTGGTTCATGTACCAGCAGATACTGATCACGAGGGCTGCGGTCAGCCACCCGCCGAGGATGCCGTAGCTCTTCCACATCTCAGGCCAGATGCCGAAGCACAGCGCCCCACAAATGGCTCCGCCGATGATGGTTGCAAGTTTTGCCACAATCAGAACCGCCTTGCCTCATGCGTCCTGAGCGCCAACTGGAATGCAGCGGTTCGTTCAGGCCCACTTGTCACTGTTGATCCAACCATGCATGCTATCATGACAGCATTGGAGCATGTTACGGAATGCACCGTAGAGAGTTTTTGCGCAACACAGCCACCCTTACTGTTGCGGCTACCAGCGCCGCCGCCTTGTCTCCCATTGAGGCCGCAGCCGAAACCGGCTCGACCGGCCTTGCCGCCAACCCAATGGTGGCGCGTGTTCGCGATGCCGCGCTGGCTTTGCAACGCAAAGATTGGGAGCATGGCACGCTGGCGCAGGCATTTCTGGAAATGGGCGATTGGCCCCGGCTCATCCTGATGGCGAAGGCGGCAGCGGTGCTCCGCACGCCCGATGGCAGGGAAGCGGTAGTGGGCAGCGGAAGCCCAACCGATCCGGCAATGGGGGGCGAAGCCTATTGGAAGGCGGCTCAGCTCACCAAGGACCCCGCGCTCATCGATGCCGTGAACGGCATGTTGGATTGGATATTAAAGGGGGCGCCGCGCTCGGCCGACGGCACTCTTTCGCACACCTTCAAGAGCAATCAAGCTTGGTCGGACGGCTTCAATGGCGCGGCGCCTTTTCTGGCTGCGATGGGGCACTACGACGAGGCCATTCGCCAGGTGGAGGGGTACAAGCGGCGGCTCTGGGATGCGGAGAAGAAACTGCTGGCGCATATTGCAGAGGAAGACGCGGCGGGCAATGTGACGCTTCCGAAGCCGGTTGAGTACTTCGGCACAGGTATGGGATGGGCCGCAGTCGGGCTGGTGCGGATTCTCCGTCAACTGCCCGCGAGTTACGCACAGCAGCGCGCCGGACTGATTGCGTTTCTCAAGGATGTGATCGAAGGGAGCCTCAAGTATCAGCGGCCGGACGGGCTGTTCCAGAATCTTGTCGATCGGCCGGAGAGCTTTGTGGAAACCGATATGGCACAAATGCTTGCCTTCGCCATCTTTGTGGCAGTCGAGCATGGGTGGCTGGATGCGAGCTATCTTGCCGCCGCGGAGCGCATGCGCCGGGCCGCACATAAGAAGGTTGACGCCTTCGGCTTTGTGCAGGGCGCGTGTGGCGCTCCGGAGTTCAATTCGTCTGGAGTCTCCACCGAGGCGCAGGCTTTCTTCCTGATGATGGAAGCCGCTGCCAAGAAGCTTGGCAAGCACTAACTACAGCCGGTAGTGGGCCGGGTGATGCAGGGTGTAGCACTCGGCGGCTAACCATTAATGCTATGATGATAGCATTAACAATTTGGGGCTCCAATCCATCGCTCTACGCGCCAGAGATCGTCCCATGAAAAAACTTCTGTTTGCTGCCGCCTTTCTTGTTTGCTTCCCTCCCTTACCGATGGTTGCCGCGCAGACTGCAGCCCATCTCTTCCTTAAACTGCCTCCCTTTGTAGTTACGCCAGACGGTATGGCGGTTGCTTCAGACGGTTCGCTGGTGGTGGCATGTCCCAACTTCGCCAGCTATCAGCACGGCACAGACAAGCCTGCCGTGCCGGCCTGCCTGGCAAAGATCGACCGGGATGGCGTGGCGCACAAATGGATTGAGTTGCCGCCAATGCCCGAGACCGGGCGGATCTGCCCGATGGGGATCGAGTTTGGCCCTCATGGCGAGCTCTACATGGTGGACAACCAGAACTGGCTGACCGGCAACGGCGCCAACGGAGAGATTAACGAGGGCCGCATCCTGCGGCTGGTCATCCGCAGCAATCGGCTCAAAGAGATCGTTGTGGTCGCGAAAGGGATCAGCCATCCGAACGGCGTCCGCTTTCACAATGGCAATCTTTATGTCTCGGTATCGACGTTGCCCAAGGTGAAGCGGCCGGACGGGTTGCTGGTGAGCGGAGTCTATCGCTTCCCCGCCAACGGGCATGAGATCGAAGTAACCAACACGCTGGCCGACAGAAATCTGATCGCCAGTTTCGTTACCCACAATCGGTATACGCAATACGGGCTGGACGGAATCGTCTTTGACAGCAAGGGAAATCTGTTCGTCGGCAACTTCGGCGACGGCACGATTCACAAGCTTGTCCTCGATGCCAAAGGCAATGTGGTTGCGAATACCCTGTTCGCGCGGACGGACTTCGATATTGCGCGCGACCCCGCTACGCCGGGCTTTCTGGCCTATGCCGCAAACACCAAACTGCGCACCACCGATGGCATTTGCGTCGATGCCGGCGACAATCTCTATGTTGCGGACTTCTCCAACAACTCGATCGACAAGATAACGTCCGATGGGAAGATCACCGTGTTGGCCCACAACGACGACAACGACGGGCAAACCGGCGGCCTGAACGAACCCGGCGAACCGATTGTGTGGGGCGGCCGGCTTATCGTTTCCAACTTCGATGCTGTCTCCGGCCCGGACAAGGTGCACACCCAGCATCACTCGCCGGCGACACTATCGGTGATTGAGTTGTCGATCAGTGCTTCCTCGCCCAGCGAATCCCGCCGCCAGTAACGCTCAATAATCGCCGTCTCGAACTATAGCGTGCGTGGCCTGCCGGCTTTCGCGCCGACGATGATGATGCGGGTGCTGCTGTATGGCTACGCGACACGGGTGTGCAGTTCGCGCAAGAGGGAGGCGAAGACCCACGACGAAGCGTCGTTCCGTTATCTTTCGGCGGACGCGCATCCGGACCACGATACCTTTGCGGAGTTTCGCAAGCGTCAACTGGAGGCGATGGCGAGGTTGTTCACCCAGGCCTTGTTACTTTGCGAGAAAGGGCTGTGGTGCAATTGGCCCTGGCTTGTCGGATACATCGATCTTTCGGGAGTTGAGTGTCAATGGTGAGGGAACTGAGCAGCATCGAGGAGTTGATTCGAGGGCGACACTTCTTCGCAACTTAGAGTTGGTGGAGGCGGCGGGAGTCGAACCGGACATCGGTGTTGAAAACGCTCAACTTATTGATTCTGGGAATGCCTGAATTGGCATGAATACCAAGATTTCCAAATCTACTGTACGGTCACTGTACGGTGATTTCCCAGAATTCCCACAACTCCCAAACTCCACCTTCGGACGGCCCCTTTTTTGCCAAAAGAGCATTCTGAAGTGCGTTTGTAGTATTTCATAGATTCTGCTCAGGGAGTCTTTTGTCGGATGTGAGTTGCTCAACCTTGCGACTCCAACTCCTGTGGGTCCGAATGACCTGCCGCAAGGAGACAGAGGAAAATGACCCACTTCATGAGCGATCATGATGCGCTTCCGGCCTTCCTCTTGGATTCCGCGCCGAACAAGAATTCGGCCGGACGTGAGGTCGGTGCCCCTGATTAGTACACCGTCGAAAGAGTCTGAAGCGTACTCGACAATGCCCGGCCGAAACAGTTGCGTGTACCCCCAGTAGACACCTCAGGCCCATTCTTGGAAGAACAAGCGAGTCACCTTGGCGTTCGCCGGTCGGTAGAAATGTCTGGAGGTGATGCGATCGCTGATATCTGCCCTGAAAATTCATGCTGTCGCAGGCGTGATTGCGACTTGTAGCCCAAGGTGTTGGAGCTTGCGGACGTGGTATCGGATCAGATGGTCGGCGCGCAGTCTGTCCAGGAACTGTGGGCCGAGGTCGCGATAGGCGGTACCCTCTTTGAGCATGTGATAAATGACCGTGAGCAGCGAGTGTGCCACGCCCACCAGTCCTCGTTTGCGGCCGCGACGGTGCATGAGGTTTCGCGCATGAGCCTGGAAGTAGCTGTCCTTCTTGTGACTGGCAGCCCAGGCCGCCTGCACCAAGGCCTGTCGTAGCCAACGGCAACCCTTGGTGGTCTTGCCGCTGCGCTTCTTGCCCGCGCTCTCGTTGTTACCCGGGGATATGCCCGCCCAGGAGGCCAGATGCGCGTCGCTCGGGAACGGTGTCATGTCTGGCCCGATCTCCGCCAGCAACACCTCGGCCACCCGCCGGTCAATTCCCGGTATCGCATCCAGTTGCTCCAAAACGGGCTGCTGAGGGCGCGTCAGTTCCGCAATCCTCTCATCCAGCCGCGCGATGAACTGCTCGGTCGTCTGCAACTGATCCAGCAGCAGGCGCAGCATCCAGCGATGGTGATCGGTCAGCTTGCCGTAAAGCGCCTGTTCCAGTTGCGGAATCTTGCTCCGCAGACTCCGCTGCGCCAGATCCGCCAGTTGCGAAGGATCATCCTGTCCCGCCACCATCGCCTCCAGCATCAACCGTCCCGATTTACCCAGCACGTTACTGGCCACCGAGCCTAGCTTCACGTTGGCATCCTCCAGCACCTTCTGGATGCGGTTCGAGACACGGCTCGACTCATCCACCAACTGCGTCCGCTGCCGAGTCAGGTCGCGCAGTTCCCGCTGCGACCGCGGCGGAATGAAACTGCCCTTCAGCAGCCCATGCTGTAGCAGTTGCGCGATCCACTGGCAGTCCTTGATGTCGGTCTTGCGCCCCGGAACGTTCTCGATGTGTTGGGCGTTGGCCAGCAGCACCTCAAAATGCGCTTCCAGGATGTTGAAGATCGGCTTCCAATACACCCCGGTCGACTCCATGGCCACATGCCTGACACCCAGCCCCAAAGCCACTCCGACATGGCCACCAACTCACGCGTGGTCGTGCCCCAATGGCGGACCTGTTGCTCCACCTTGCCGCCTGCGCTCATGCGCCGAACGCAGGCTTCCACGCTGTCCTTATGCACATCCAATCCGGCACAGCAATCCAGAATCGTCTCGATATACCCTCCTCCGGCCATCTGCGCAGGGGACATCGGCAACAACGTTCAGTCTGCCCTGCGTGCTTACCTTCAGCTACACTCTTGGATACGCGGCAATGTCCAGGCCAGACTGCTTCGCGGGCTACACCGGCTCCACAGATTCTCGGCCTTCGCCTACACAGATCGCCTAACACTATTTTCATGCTCTTGGGTGGCTCAAAGAGCCATGTATGACTGCTTCTAAGATAAGGCGGGTCGCCCCCGCACCCTCTGCGGCTACATTGCCAACGAGGGGACTTCGTTCATGGGAATTACGCCAGAGGGGGACCGGGTCATCATCGGCGATCATACTGGCGGCGTTGCGATCTGTTCGATTGAGAACGCAGGACAGTAGAGGTGTGTCAGCTTACCTAGCGCTCACCTATCCGGGTGTAGTGGGAGCTGCGGTCGATTCTGCTTCACGCAGGCATTCTCGGAGCCTCTCCAGCAAGCGGCCATCGGGCGGATGGGTTCGCTCGTTTTCAAGACTGCTTGCCTGATAAACCCGCTCGAAGTCTGCAATCAACTCCGCCACTGCTTTAGGATCGGTCTCGCAATGCGTTTTCTCGAATCCCCGCGTTGTCCCTCGCTTCATTCCCTCGTAGGCAATTGTGTTTCCGACGATGAGTAGGTTCGGCATGGGGACGGGCGACAGGGCGAATGTACAGTTTTTAATTGCAATGCGATCGTTCTGGTCCTCAGTGGCGATCGGCTCCGCACCCGCGCGTGGTTCGAGCAGACTAATCAGCCTTAGGTAGCGCGCCCTCAACCGCTCGGGCTGCTGGTCTCGGGTGAAGGTTCTGGGCGGATTCAGGACAGCACGCAACCTGGCTCCCTGGGCAAGCAGACTCCGCAGATAGTTTCTTTCTTCGCACAATGCGGCTTTGTAGGGCTCGCCCAACTCGGGATCAGGCGGCTCACCGTCACTGATGGCGAGCGACGATAGGCCCGCACAGGAGCGGATGACAAGCCCGTCATGGCGCACGGCAGGATCATCGCCTAGGATGCGCTTCAGGGTTGCCGCGATATGCCGGGTTCGCTCAAGCCGCCCTCGAATAACCTTCCAGCTCTCCAAATCGCGGGTTGCTTCCCGAGCTGCCTTCAGTAGGATAGGTAGTTCGTGAATGAGTGCGGTCAGATTATCGGGAGAGTACTGGAACTGTCGGAATTGGTGAATGTCGAAGACCTCAGAGAATTCGCTCGATTGGGTCAGAATGACAACGCGCTCCGGGCCGAAAAGCTGGTGGGCGATGCCGAGCTCGTACATCACGTTGGGATTGTGAAAGGTGATATCGGCGACGACCACCTCGGCGGTGCGCATCGATTCGATGACCTGCGACATGATGACGCCAGGCTCTTTGTGATGGTCCCCGCGGAGATACCCCATTCCGGCTCGCTCCGCCGCCTTGGCGATTGCCGCACTTACAGAGTCAAAGCCGTTTTTGAAGGGCATGATCGAGAAGCAGAATCCCATGGCTGCGCGAACCTCCATTTTCGACAAATGAACGTGGGTGGCGATCGACGACAAATTATAGTGCGTTTGGAGGAAACGAGAACGCGGATGGGGCGGTTCTCGCTCATGTGGATCCCTTTCGGCCGCGAACCATTCGCCGCGGCCAGCTATCTCGTGGCGAAGAAACCATGGTAGCACTGGCTGATTGACAGCATGATCTCCTGCGCGTTTTCTGATCTATCTGCTATCGTGTTGGCACCCGAAAAAGTTGGCGCCGTGACCTCGATATTCCTTTCCAATGCTCGCAATGACGATGAGGCGTTTGTTCGGCGGCTGCATGCCGACTTGACTAAGGCCGGGTTTGACGTGTGGTTTGACCGCGAGTCGATGCCCGCGCGGAAGCTTACGTTTCACCAGGAGATCCGGGATACGATTGCGGCGCGCGACCGACTGCTGTTGGCGGTCGGCCCTGGCGTACTCACGTCCGACTACGCGACCCAGGAATGGCGCTTTGGCTACTTCGAACCGGGGAAGTGCGCGAAGACGTCGAGACCTTCAACGTCATCGTCGCCGTGGGCCGCATCCGGCTCACCACGCGGAACGCGGGACTGGTGACGCCGTTGGCTTCGAAGGAGATGCATTGAGGGGTGGAGTTGCATGCGAAAGCTAAGCATTACCAGTCGGTGATAACATGGCTCCTTCCCCAGGACATAGCTGGCCGCGGCGAGTGAGTCGCGGCTGAAAGGAAGCACCCATGAGTGAGAATCGCCGCATCCGCATATTCATCTCCTCCACCTTCCGCGATATGGTGGAGGATCGCGACGAGTTGATGTCCCACACATGGCCCGCACTGCGCCGCCTTTGCCGCGAGCACCAGGTGGAGCTGGTCGAAGTAGACCTGCGCTGGGGCATCGCCGAAGAGCAGACCACGCGTAAGGAAACCCTCAAGCTCTGCCTCGACGAGATCAAGGCCTGCCGGCCGTTTTTCATCGCTTTGCTGGGGGAGCGTTACGGGTGGACACCAGGGGCTGACGCCTTCACTCCCGATCTTGAGGAAGAGCAGCCGTGGCTGCGCGAACTCAAGGGCAAGAGCGTGACCGAACTTGAGATCCTTCACGGCGTCCTCAACAACCCGGATATGGCCGGGCGCTCGTTCTTCTACTTCCGCGATCCCTCCTATGCCCATGCGCGAGGCAAGGACTTCCTCTCTGAAGACGCCGCAGCAGCAGCCAAGCAGGTGGACCTGAAGGGGCGTATTCGCGGAGCTTGTGCGGAGAAGAAAATTCCCCTACACGACAACTATTCCGATCCACACACGTTGGCAACGATTGTCCTCGAAGACCTGCAGGCTGCAATCAAGAAGCAGTTTCCCATCGAGGATATCCCAGATCCACTGGCCAAAGAGGCCCGCGATCATGAGGCCTTTGCCGAGACGCGCCGTCGTACCTATATCGGCCGGCCGGAGTACTTCGCACGGCTCGATTCGCACGCTTCGGCCGCGGGCGGTCCGCTCGCGTTGCTTGGCGAGTCAGGCAGCGGCAAGTCGGCGCTCATCGCCAACTGGATCGAACACTGGCGCGCGGAGCATCCTCGGGACTTCATTTTTCAACACTACATCGGCGGCACGCCAGACTCGGCCGACCATTATAGGCTGATGGCACGGCTTATCGCCGAGATCAAACGCTGGAGCGAGGATCCCGACGAGATCCCCCGCTCACACGACGACCTCAAGCGGGACTTCGGCGTATGGCTGGCCAAGGCCCGCGCGCGCGCCCAACACATGAATGCACGCGCCATCGTTGTCCTCGACGCGCTCAACCAGATTGAGGACCAGGACCACGCGCGTCTTCTCGGCTGGGTGCCCGACTATCCCCTTTCCGGCGCACTGCGCCTTATGGTCTCCACACTCCCCGGTGAGACGCTTGATGCAGTCAACAAGCGCGGCTGGGAAACGCTCACCGTCAGCCCGCTCTCCACCGACGAACGGCGCGGCATAATCGAGCACTATCTTGCTCGTTTCGGCAAGAAACTCGACGCATCACGCCTGGAGCGCATTGCATACGTGCCTGCCGCTGCCAATCCGCTCTTTCTGAAGACGCTGCTCGATGAGCTCCGTGTCACTGGCACCCACGAAGGGCTGGACTTCCGTCTCGATGCCTATCTCGCCGCGCCAGACATCCCTTCGCTGCAGCGACAGGTCCTCGACCGCTGGCAGCGCGACTATGAGCGCGACCGCCCCGGCCTGGTCGGCGAAACGCTCGGTCTTATCTTGGCCGCCCGCCGCGGCCTGACTGAGCCCGAACTCCTCGCTTTACTCCGTCCACCCGGTCTGCCGCAACTCCCTGCGGCTACCTGGTCGCCCCTCCGCGCCGCGCTCGACGAGAATCTTATCGATCGCAGCGGTATCCTCAACTTTGCCCATGACTTTCTCCGCACGGCGGTCGAGGCCGCCTTCATTCCCGATCAAGACCGCGGCGCGGAGTTGCGCTTTCAACTTGCCGACCACTTCGAACATCAAGCTGCCTCAGCGCGCACTGTGATGAACTTCCGTGGCTCCTCTGGCGCACGGCCCTCCGTGACCGTTTGCGAGCTTGCCTGACGGATATCGATAGATTCTTAGAAATTCAAAAGCGTGACCGGGACGAGTTGCTCGGTTATTGGGTTTGGCTTAAAGAAGATCAGACTATGGCAGTAGCTTACACATCCTCTTTTGAAACATGGGCAAAGGCTCATGGCACGAATACCGAGATCATTGGATTCGCGGCCAATGAACTGGCATATTTCGTAGCGTTTACCGCTGGTCTATACTCTGCTGCTGAGCCGTTGACGCGACGGTCTTTGGAACTTGCAGAGCACAGATTCGGCAAGGAGCACCGAGAAATTGCGGCGCGCCTGACTAATCTTGCCATTCTCTTTCAGGAAACAAACCGAGTGAGCGAGGCGGAACCATTGATGCGACGTGCTCTTGCTATAGACACGCGCAACTTTGGCCGAGAGAGCGCCGAGAGAGCCCAAGATCTGAACATCCTGGGGCGGCTGCTTCATCTGACAAATCGCATTGAGGAAGCAGAATCCGTGTTTCGTGAAGCACTTGATATTGGAACTGGGGCGCTCGGTGAGTACCATGCTACCGTCGCACTCTATCTTAATAATCTGGCGATGCTGCTGAAGGACGCCGGAAGTATTGATGAGGCTGAGCGGTTGATGCGTCGAGCACTGTCAATAAGTGAGCGTACCTATCCTCCACAACACCCGAGTATTGGGCTTGCTTTAAACAATCTTGCCTCAGTGTTGCAAGCAAGAGGTGCCTTCGATGATGCCGAGTCCTTGTTTCATCGCGCATTGGAAATCGATGAGCGCGCACTCGGACCAGACCACGTCAACGTCGGGCTCTGCGTCAGCAATTTGGGAACTATCGCTTATAACACAAAGCAAATGGGGAAAGCGGAGCCACTGATGCGCCGCGCACTGTCTATCCACGAGCGACAACTTGGACCGGATAGTCCGGTCGTCGGAACTGACCTAGCGAATCTTTCGGCCTTGCTGTGTGCTACGGGCCGCACGACTGAGGCTGAGCCTTTGATGCGCCGGTCCATCGCTGTTTTTGAAAGCAGTTTTGGGGAAGATAATCCGAATGTTGCAATCAGCCTTCTAAATCTCTCCAATCTTTATTCTATGGAGAGAAAGCTGAGCGAAGCAGAGCCTTTGGTTCGTCGCGCTCTCGAGATACTACTGAAGTCGGGCACTATAGGCCGGCCCCATCCTCAATTGCAGATGACAATAAATGCATACGCGGGGCTTCTACACCATATGGGCTATGGCCGTGCGAGAGTCATGAGGACAGTCAACTCCATCTGCGAAGGGTACGGTATCTCAATTAGCTAGTGGAGTATCAGTTCGTTTGAAGTTATCCGGCGATTGGCATGTAGCCAGCGTTGGACACGAAGGAAGCAGTGCAAGCAAGGGAACCGGGGATGATCGGTTCAGGTGTGACAGAGGAGGAGACGGAATGGAAAGATCGTTGCTCTCATTCTTAAAAGCAATCGGAGAGGATCAATCCCTTAGGAAAATATACAGAGCTGATCCGATCAGGGCTTTGACCAACTATGGAATTACTGAGATGTCGCCAATCGAGTGGGCTTCCATAGAGGCGAGGCAGGCCTTATCGGATCTACCCGATCGCACTGCTGAAGACGTAGATGCCTTTAAGAAAATCATGATGCAATCGGTATTGTTCCCAAATGGCTGGGGTTAGCCCTGCAGCGATTGGTCAATCAATGCTGACAAGGATATCAGTTAGAAGCACTCCGATGATTGAGCCTGAGTCTGTTTATCGGGTTCAGCAAATCATGTCCAATGCCGACCGCGACACGCACATTCCGGGTATTTGTCAGTTAGACCTTTGAGGACCTGAAGGCCGAGCGCGATTCTCTGCAACGCGACGTCTTCCCCAGGCTGCGCAAGCTGTGCGAAGAGAACAACGCGCGCTTTCAGGCCATCGACCTGCGCTGGGGCGTGCGCGACGAGGCGGCGCTCGACCAGCGGGCCATGGAAATCTGCCTGCGCCAGATTGAGCGCTGCCAGCAAACCGGCATCAAACCCAACTTCATCGTGCTGCTGGGGGAGCACTACGGCTCACGCCCGCTGCCAGCGCGGACCGAGGCCGTGGAGTTTGAAAAGGTTTGCGGTTGGGTCGCTGGCGCTGACAAGCGGCTGATCGACGACTGGTATGGGCGCGACGAGCGCGCGCTTCCAATCCCACGTGAAGTTGATTCAGGCATGATCATTGATCACGTGGTCTCCGGATCGAGGGTAAGAGCCCGCTCGGTGGCATATAACGAAGAGTGGAACGAATGGAAAGCCTTACCGTTTCTGATGCGCCAGCGCACCCTCAAACCCACCGCGCCTAGTGGAATCCGATGCCGACCTTAGCCCCTCGGTTGCGATGGTTACTCAGGATTCGCCCTTGGTGGTAACATGGCGGGTGAGTTTCGTTTTCATTGGAACGGGAGATCCTTTGTCCTCGAAGATTCTGGTCATCGGCGGCCAAAGCAGAGACGCAGATATGGGGTAAGCAACAATCTCACCGTTTGCGGAAGAGTTGGCTGTGAGTGGTTCGTCTATAATCCTGCACATCGGCCAACCCCTGTTTTTTAAAGCATTCGAGGAGGATGAAGTGTCCCCAAGCAAGATTCAGGTTGCTGGAGATCTCTGCATCGACGTGATCGGAGTCCCCCAGCCGCGTCCTTCCATCGGCTCAGATCCCTCGCTGAAGAACTGGCAACTTACCCAGGAAATTCAGACCCACTACCTGCGCGGTGGTGCGCTGCTGCTTGCGGATTTGGTGAGTGCCGCAGCCGACGATGCGCAGGTGTACGGGCCCACGCTGCAGGTGCCCGAGGCTTTGCAGTGCGGAGGCAAGGGCGGCCCACTCGACGAAGGCCTCTTTGTCCGATTGACCCGGGAAGAAATAGTCCACTCGGTTCTTCGCGTGGATACATGCAAAGCTGCTCCGAAGAGCGAGAAAGACTCGAAGAAAAAGACAATGCGTGTTGTCCAGACCGAGGGATTTGCCGGTCCGGCGCACGGAAATCCTTTAATTGAGGTCAAGCTTGAAGAGCCGGGCGGAGTGGATATTGTTGTTCTCGACGACACAGGGAACAGTTTTCGCGGGATAGAGAAGCAGTGGCCGGCGGCAATCAGGAACCCTGGCAGCTCCGGGGCTCCTTTGATCGTTCACAAGATGCATCGTCCGATCCCGGCCTCCAGCGAAGAAAGGAAAGCGACCGCCAGCCCTGAGACCGCAAACCAGGCCGACGCTTCTGTCCTTTGGGATAAGGTGGTCAAGCACTATCCTGCGCGGCGGATCGTTGTGATCACCGTCGACGATCTGCGCAATCAGGAAGTGCCTATCAGCCGGGGATTGTCCTGGGAACGCACTGCTTTGGATGTTATCTGGCACTTGATTAACGAGTCAAGAATGCGGGAACTGAAGAGAACTCCGCATTTGATTATTCGCCTTGGCCTGGATGGAGCAATCTACTGGCGCGGCAACAGCAAGGACGATGACAGCACCTATAAAGCATGGCTTGTCTACGACCCCAAGGCCATCGAAGGCGATTGGGAGAATTTGTTTGAGCGGCAGATGGTCGCCTATGGATCGGCATTCACCGCCGGACTTGTCAAAGTCCTCGCACAGCAAAGCGATCTGAATCTCTTCGCCAGCCAGAAGTCCGAAAATGAAGAAGAGCTCCTGCTGGATTTGATGACTGCAAGCATGCGCGCCGGCATGAGGGCCAGCCGACGGCTATTGTTCCTGGGCTTCCAGAAGAAAGACGATCGCCCTGCTGATCCGGGGAAGCAACTGACGGAAGGTGACCGCCTTGCATATCCGGGCAAACAACTATTTGAAGAGAAGATTGATGGCTTAAAGGAGGAGGCACTAGCTTGCCAGCCCATTCCCATCATTCCCGGCGCCGCCGTTCCCGATCGCGGCTATTGGCGCCTCATTGACACCATCTTCAGCGGCAAGACGGACATGCTGCATCGTGCGGTCGGTCTGGCGGCGAAAGGCGCCAGGATCAAAGGCAAGGAAGATGGCAAGCCCGACGAGCAGGCGCAATTTCTGCTCGACCAGGTGCCTTTGGCCGTATTCGCTGGCGCTCTCCGCGCCTACGACCGGCGCGAGATAGAAAGCTATCGCTCACTTTATTCCCTGATCAGCAACTACATCAAGACCAATCCCGAGCGAGTCAAGCATCCTCTCTGCGTGGCCGTCTTCGGTCCTCCGGGAGCTGGAAAGTCCTTCGGCGTGAAAATGGTGGCCAAAGAATTGGGGGAAGGCTCAGCGCGCAAGATCGACACCCTTACATTCAATCTTTCGCAGTATGAAAACCCTGAGCAGTTGGCCGCGGCTTTTCACGAAGTACGCGATGTAGTCCTGCGTGGAAGGATTCCGCTGGTCTTCTTTGACGAGTTTGACACCGCACTCGACGGCAAGGCGCTTGGATGGCTGCGCTGCTTTCTCAGCCCCATGCAGGATGCCGAGTTCCTCGATCGCGGTACGCCGCATCCAATCGGGCAGAGTATCTTCATCTTCGCGGGGGGCACGAAGCGTTCTTATGCAGAGTTCGCCGAGCCCTTCACGATGGACGCTCAGGATGATGATGCGGAGAAGGAAAAGGAGAAGAAGGAGATAAAGGAGGACTTCAGCCGGTCCAAAGGGCCGGATTTTCTTTCACGCCTGCGCGGCACGCTGGATATTCCCGGCCTTGAGCTCAATCCGGAGTTCGACGCTTACGGCCCCACCGAATCCTTCCCCTGCGAAGCCGCTATCATGCTGCGCCGGGCCAACATCCTTGCGTTCCAGCTAGGGGAGAAAGCGCCAACTCTGCAGGATTCCAGCAAGGCCTTTGAAGTAAGTGACTCGGTGGTTCGCGCGCTCATCCATCTGCCAAGATTCGAGCACGGCAATCGATCCTTCGAGGCGTTGCTTGAGATGAGTTCTCTCGTCGACCAAAAGCGGTTCACGCCGTCCCTGCTGCCGTGCCTTGGGCAACTTGGTCTGCATGTCAACCCCGAGCAGTTCGTTCAACTATTGAGCGCGGATTACTCTGACCAGCGGCTGGCAATTGCGAGGGCTATCCACCAAGCGTACCTCGATGAGCAAAAGAAAAAGGGCAAGTGGGATCCCAATAAGGCGTCCCACCAGGACTGGAAAGGACTCAGCGAGTACTACCGCGATCAGAATCTAAGGCAGGCCGACCACCTGGCCGCAAAGCTTCAGGCTGTCGGACTGTGGTTTCGAAAGCCCGGCCCAGGCGTCCCGCAGAAAGTGAAGGAAGGGATGAGCAACAAGACAAAAGCGATCCTGACGCAAAATGAAGATAAGCTGGCCAGGATGGAACACGACCGGTGGGTTGCTGAGCAACGCCGTGCGGGCTGGATTGCGGGGCCCGATACCACGATCGACAGCAGGGACAATTCCTTCCTGCTCCATAACTGCATCTTTCCATGGGAAGATATTCCGAAGGACATCCAGGAGTATGACATTGCAACTGTAAGGAACATACCCGATTACCTTTCGCTCGCTGGCTACGAGCTTTTTGTCCCCTGACGCATGCGTCGCCGATCGCTCGCACCCTGAGCGAGAAGCCCGCACACCGGTCACCATGCGAACGCCGACCGTCATCTCCTTTTGCCGCGCCGGGGCGCAGTCGGTGCGGTTGACATGGTTGCCGGTAAGAATTCTGAATGGTGGTCCATGGCCGCGACGACGGAACAGCCTGCCGCGAAACTGGCAATTGCAATGAAGCCATGAAGGAATCGCCGATGAAAGTCTTCCTGTCCTGCGTCAGCAGCGAATTCCGATCGTATCGGCTGAAGCTCGCCGATCAGCGTGGCGTACTCAAGGGGCAGCCCTACGAAGTCAAGGTGCAGGAGGACTTCGAGCAGGGCGGCTTCACGCTGCTCGACATGCTCGCCGATTACGTACGCGAATGCGATCTGGTGATCCATCTTGTCGGTGAGGTCTGCGGGGCGCGGCCGACAGCGGAACATGTGCGCACGATGTTTGCCCATCTCGGCGTTCCCCTGCCCGGGCCGCACCGAAGTAAGGTAATTCAAAGAACGCCCAAGAGTTCCTTCGCTGGGAGTGCTCGGGCAAGGTGAACAAAAGCGACCAAGATTCGGGCAGGGGCGAACAAGCTATAATCCCGCAAACAAGACATTTATGCCCGATACTGTTCCCATCCCGCCGCTTGACGCCTATATAGGAGGCGATCCTTTTGTTTTTGTGAGCTATTCCCACGCTGACAGTCAGCAGGTCTTTCCCGAAATTGCGCGTCTGCACAGCGAGGGATATCACATCTGGTTCGATGAAGGCATCGATCCGGGCAACGAGTGGCCGGACGAAATCGCCGACGCTTTGACCAACTCAAGCGTTTTTCTGGTGTTCGTTTCTCCGCGCTCCGCATCATCGAGGAACGTCAAGAATGAGATCAACTTTGCTCTCAATAATGACAAGCCGATCTTAGCTGTTCATCTCGAAGAAACAAAGCTTCCGTCTGGGCTTTCTCTTCGCATGGGAGACATCCAAGCGATCCTGCGGTACAGGATGAATTCGGATTCATATTGGAGGAAGCTGCTCCGCGCCTTATCCTCCCGGGTACAAGCTTTAACTTCACACTTGCCAAACCTCAATCATCCAACAGTGGTCTCGGTTAAACCTGAGGCTGTGAATGATTTGGTGGCAGTGAAGTGGTCAGGTGAAAGTCCCTCTGCTCCGCCCAAGAAGAATGAGCCTCGCATTCTTGAAATGGCTCATTCGCCTGCCAAAGCAAAAGCAAGCCGAAAGGGCTCAAAGCCACCGATCGATAGCAACGAGAGTTTGAGCGGCCTCAAGCTGCCGCCCAGCACGCTGCTTCTTCCCGGCGATGGTCCTCTGACCGTCCGCGAGGACGAACTTCGCGACGAAGCCAAAGTCCTGGTGGAAAAGTGCGGCGAGTTCGACGTGCGGGGAGAAGTGGTCCAAATCGACCCAGGGCCCGTCGTCACCACCTACGAATTCAAGCCAGGGGAGGGCGTGAAATACTCGCGCGTGATCGGCTTGGCAGACGACCTTTGCCTGGCAATGCGTGCCGAGAGCATCTTGATCGAGCGCATTACCGGTAAGACCACTGTCGGCATTCAGGTGCCCAACCATATGCGCAAAACCATCCATTTGCGGGAAGTGATAGAAAGCGAGGACTTCGCCAAGGCTAAGTCGCGCCTCACTCTGGCCATGGGCAAGGACACCAACGGCCGCATAGTTACCGCCGATCTCGCATGCATGCCTCACGTGCTCATCGCCGGCTCAACCGGCTCCGGCAAATCCGTTGCGATCAACGCGATGATCATGAGCCTGCTCTATCGCGCGACTCCCGCCCAGGTCCGGCTCATCCTCGTTGATCCCAAGCGCGTCGAACTAGGCATGTACGAAGGCATTCCGCACCTCTTCACGCCCATAATCACCGAGTCCAAACTGGCCGCGAACGCCCTCGGGAACGCCGTTCGCGAGATGGAGCGCCGTCTCAAACTCCTTGGCTTGCGTAGCGTTCGCAACATCGATCAGTACAACAAGTCCTTCGATGAGGTTATGCCTCCTCACTTCGACAAGGCAAATGACGAAGGGCCACTCCCAGGGCCGACGCATCTTAATTCCCGAGTAGCTGCAGCAGGTACTCATTGTCCCAGCCGGCTTTGAGGCGTTTGCTTTTGATTCCCAGCTTGCAGGTTTTCTCCTGTTTGAGCAGGTTGAGGGCGATTCGGTTGAGCAGTGAGAAGTTCTGTGCGGCATGGCCGGTGCGTTTACGATCCAGGTCTTCTCCGAAGCTGACATCCAAGGCCCAATGCAGCTTGTTCTCGATACCCCAGTGCTGGCGGATGGACCGATTCAACCGTTCGGCGTCTGGCTTGAGGCTGGTGATATAGTAGCGAACCTCGCGTTCGGTTTTGCCCGTGGCCTTGTGGTAGCGTTCCGACTCGATGCGCACCAACCCCTGTAATGACGCCCATTCGGAGGCTTTTTCGATCATGCTCAGGTCGGCAATCACCGAGCAGCGGCGTTGCTCGACCCGGCCGTGGCCGCAGTCGATTTCTTCGGCCACCGCATCGGCGATCAGCATCTGAAATGAGTCCTTGATCTCTTCCAGGAGAATGCCCTGATTCTCCTTGACGGCCAGGATGTAGTCGGCCTTCTTGTCCACGATCCGGTTGGCGATTGCCCGCTGGCAGCCCATGGCATCGATGGTGATCACGGTTCCGGTCAACTCCAGCGCGTCGAGAAGCTTGGGGATGGCCGTAATTTCGTTGGACTTGTCATCGACCTTGCGTTGGGCCAACACCAGGTTGTTGGCGCTGGCCCAGGCCGAAACCATATGCACCAAAGTCTTTTTGCCTGCCTCGCGCGTACCGCAAAGTGCCTTGCCGTCGATGGCCACCACTTCGCCAGCCGTCAGCTTGGCGATGGAAAACACCCAGTCCGCGAAGCCCTTCTCCATCTCGGCCGGGTCCAGCGCCGAGATCACCCGGTTGAATGTGTCGTGCGAAGGAATACCACCAGGCAATTGCAGAAAACCCTTGAACCACGGACGTTTGGCCTTGCCATAGTCCTCAATCTCGTTCCAGCTTCCCGCCCCGCTCAGCACCGCCGCGATGGCCATCAGCAGGATCTCTTCCAATAAATGCTCGCGCGTCCGCTCTACTCGCGGATCGCGCAACTCGGCGAAATACTTCAAGGGGCTGTCCATACCCCTAGCTCACCTGTTATCGCTCCTGTCGCATATAGCAATTAAGATGCGTCGGCCCTGGGGCCACTCCCCTACATCGTCATCATCATCGACGAGTTGGCCGACCTAATGACGTTTGGCCGCGCCAAGGTCGAAGAGTCCATCACTCGCCTCGCACAGATGGCCCGCGCCGTCGGCATTCACCTGATCCTCGCTACGCAACGTTCCAGCGCAGACGTTCTCACACGCCTGCTCAAGGCCAACATTCCCACACGCATCAGCTTCCATCTCGCGACCAAATTAGATTCGAGAACGATCCTCGACACCAACGGGGCTGAAGCTCTTTTAGGCTGGGGCGATATGCTCTTCCTACCTCCGGGAAGCAGCCGTCTCATTCGCCTCCACGCGCCTTATGTCAGCGAGAAGGAGATCGCCGCTGTGATCGGCTTCTGGAGGGACCAGGGTCAAGCCGAATACGTCCAAGGCTTCCTCGAAGCACCCACGGACGACCGCACAGATGTTAATGACGCAGACATCGATCCCGACGAAACCGATCCCCTCTTCAACGATGCTGTACGCTTAGTTTTTGAGTTCGGCAAAGCTTCAACCTCGCTTCTTCAGCGCCGCCTCAGAATCGGCTTCGGCCGTGCCGCACACTTGCTCGACTTAATGGAACAAGGAGGGCTAGTCGGCCGCGCAGATGGTTCCCGTCCGAGAGGCCTGCTAAAGGCACCAGAGTGGTTGAATGAGACTAGCAGCAATGAGCAGTGATTCAACCGCCTCTGTCTTGGTCGCCAATGCAAAGCAAAGCGAAGTTTAGCTCGCCTTGATCTCCACATACCGCATCAGCATTAGCCAGTCCTGCGTCTCGCGCAGCATGATTTCGTCTACCTGCTGCAACAGGCTCTCAAACCGCTCCGGGTCTGTGGCCGAGGCCATTTGCCGGTTCACTCGCTCCAGACTGCGGTCCCATGTTGGCGCTGCGCTTTTCCAGGCGCAGGTGCTCACGGTGCGCCTCCATGCCCGCCAACGACGCGGCAATCGCGGGAAACAGCAGAGCGATGAAGGACAATCCCCGATGGAATCCGCGATGAAGTAAATGCACGAACTCCGGCGCGGTTCCCGCTGGATGCCAAGGCAATAGAAGAAGGTGCAGCGTGGCCGCCAGAATCGTCGTAGGAAGCACGATCGCTCCTGCTTTGGCGAGACGTTTCCGGGCCCGTGCTTCACGCTCCTTTTTGTCCTTGTGAAATTTCACCTGTTCGCCGATCCACACCTCACGCACATAAGGATTCAGGATCAGGCACTCACCGTCAGTGCAACCTGAGAGCCGCGGCAGTCGGTCCCATATCTCGTCAAACACGCGCACGGTCCAGTCGTTGACCGTCTGCGAATGGCCCATGTACGGAAGCACTTCGATGGGCCTGGGCTCCACGCCGCAGATGGCCATGAAAATTCCGCAACGAATGCGCTCGGCGAGAAAGCGGTTTTCGATCCAGTTCTGTTGAAAATGCTTGCGGAGAGCCTGGCGAAAGGTCAGCGCCATCACAATGAGCAGCACCAGTTCCGCGCTGAATCCCAGCCACGCAATTGCCGGAAAAAGAACCGCCAGCGCCGCACACCCGACGGCTGCAGCGGAGAGGACATAGACGTACTTGCCTGCCCGGTGAAAACTGTCCCGAAACTCCTTGGCCATGATCGAGGCCTGCGCGTAATAAGGGAAGAGTCGGTCGTTAACCATCTCACGCACGCCAGCAGGGATTTCCGTTGCGTTCTCCGGTTTCTCAAAGTGGTCGTGGTCGAGGCTCTTTACATAGCTCGCCCTCTCGTCGAGGGTGATTGCCTGGCGGTTGAATTGGTCGATACCGTCGATTGCGGACGCGTCGAGACCGTTGCCATGGTTCAGCATCTCAAACGAATCTCCCCATACGCGGATAATGGGGCGTTTCTGCTCCCGGGCGTACTGGACGATCTCGGCCGTACCACCGCGTCCGCGCGACGGTTCCCCGTCCCAAACGGCGATGAGGACGTCGCAATGGTCAACCACATACCGGCCTACATGGGCATAGGCATCGCGGCGTAGTTCGGCCTGGTCGCCTGGATCGTGACGGTCGTCCGCGATACGCCGCGTTCGCAGCAAAACCGGTTTTCTGCATCGGCTGAGTAGTTCCTTGAACTCCTCGCGCGACTCCTCAGTCGCAAAGTCCTCGAGGTAATCTTCCAGCGCCAGGGGAAGAACAGCATCGAGGCGCGCATCCGGATCCGCGAGAACCGCTCTCGCCACCACGCGGTCCGCCCCTTCGGCCAGCGGACTCAGAACTCGGAACGAAATTGCTGTCGTGCCCGTGTCGCGGACGCGCTTGGTCTTCTGCTTAGATTCTTCCGGAAACAGGCTTTCGAGCTCGGTGTCGATGGCCTTTTTCACCAGAGCCTGCACCGCCACCGGATCTTCCAGCTTCCGGTGCCCTGTGACGCCGATACGGATGCTGTAAGGTATCGTTTCGAAGTCAGCCATTCTTATCCCTTTCAGATACATTGTTTACCATAGAAATCCGGTGCATGCGAACCAAACCCCCGACCGACGCAAAACGACCACCCGGACACCCCAGTGATATAAATATCCATCGAGAAAAGCTGGGATGACTGACGACCTGAATCGATGCCCGTCTTGTTCTGCGCCACTGACGCAGGTAGGCAAGTTCTGGATCTGCCAAGAACGTGGCCAGGTCGAGCCCCGGAAACCCTCTGGGCCGATGCGCATCTTCCTCAGCTATGGACATGATGCCAACGAGGAACTTGTCCGGCGCATCAAGGCTGACCTCGAAAAGCGCGGGCACGGTGTCTGGTTCGACAAGAGCGATATTCGGTTCGGAGACGACTGGCGCCGCGAGATTACAGAAGGGATCGTCGGCAGCAATCGGGTTTTGTCGTTCCTGTCCAAGTACTCGACCCGCGATCCCGGCGTCTGCCTTGACGAGCTGGCCATTGCCATCGGGGTCAAGGGCGGCAATATCCAAACCATCCTGGTGGAGAGCGAGGCTGAAGTCAAGGCCCCGCCCAGCATCGGCCACATTCAGTGGCTCGACATGCACGACTGGCGAGAGCGCCGCGCCTCCGATCATGCCGCCTGGGAGGGCTGGTACCAGGCCAAACTCGCCGAGATCATTCGTGTGATCGAAAGCGACGAAAGTCGCCGCTTTGCCGGTGAGATCGCGGCTCTCGATGACTGCCTCAAGCCCATCTCTTCCGATTCGCGGATTGCCCATTTGCTCAGAAAGCCCCTCGTCGGCCGCACCTGGCTCTTCGAAGCGGTGGACCAGTGGCGCAATGGAGACGACCAGACCTCGCGGCTCTTCTGGATCACGGGTGCGCCAGGAGTTGGCAAAAGCGCCTTCGCCGCCCACCTTGCGCACTACGGCCGCGACAAGGTCATTGCCGTCCAGTTCATCGAGTACGACAAGCCCGACCACCGCGACCCTCAGCGCATCGTCCGCACCCTGGCCTTTCAACTCGCCACCCGCCTGCCCGATTATCGCAAGCTGCTCCTCGCGCTTCCGGAAATCAATGATCTCGACCGAAAGAACCCCGCCGAACTCTTTGATTACCTCCTTGCCACCCCGTTGAAGCTCTCCATCGGCGGCGGACGCGAGCGGTACCTCATCATCATCGACGCGCTCGATGAGGCGGGCGCCAACGGCCGCAACGAACTGGTCGAGATGCTGGCGCGCAACGCGCAGCGGCTGCCGGAATGGATCGGCATCGTCGCCACCAGCCGCCCGGAGAGCGAGGTCGTTGCACCGCTGCAAGGGTTGAGGCCATGCACCCTCGATACCTCCACCGAATCCAACCGCGCCGACATCCGCGACTACCTGCACCGCGAACTGGCGCCGCAACTCGAAGGCCGCGCCGACGCAGAACGTATCGTTGCGCACATTCTGGACAAGAGCGAAGGCGTATTCCTCTACGCGGAGCGGTTCTGCGACGACGTGCAGCAAGGCCATCTCTCGCTCGATCAACCCGAGCAATTCCCGCAGGGCCTCGGTGGAGTTTTCTACCAATACTTCCAGCGCCAGTTCCCGGACCTGGAGAAGTACCGCGGAGATGTCCGCCCGGCGCTCGGCGCAATCCTCGCTGCGCGTGAACCGCTGCCCGTCGAGATTCTCCCGCACCTCTTCAACTGGCACGACGAGGAACTGCGTGACTTTACACGGCCAATGGCTTCGCTATTCCCGGTCGCAATGGAAGCCGGTAGCGAGGCAATGAGGCCCTACCACAAGTCATTGACCGACTGGCTAGCGGATGAATCGAGAGCGGGTTTGTTCTTCGCCAGCAGCGCTGGGGGACACCGGCAATTAGCCGACGCGGGGCTGTCTCATTTCCTCCAAGACAGTGCGGAGCCCAAACCCTGCACGATGTCACGCTATTGGGCAAGAAATCTTCTTTACCACTTCCGCATGCTGGAGGACTGGGAGAAGCTCTCTTGCTGCATCGCTGAGCCGCGGGTCTTCCGGAAACTCTGGCCCGCATCGTATGGCGTGAACTCTCGGGAGGTCGTCTTTCCCGGGATGCTCCGAGATGTTTGGCCCGAATCTAGCGGTCTATCCGATTCGCATGAAGGTTCGGTTCCTGTGGACGCGGAGGCGCTCACGCCGGGCGCTCTCGACTCGCTATCCGGTGAGTTGAGAAACAGCGTGCCCTGGCAGATTGCCAGCGCATTTGCCGAGCGCGCGCGAGAATTGCAACTTCGCGTGTTCGCAATCGCCACCGAAAACGCAAAGGCGTCAAACAAAGTACGGTGGGCTCTGCAAGGAAGCGCTTTCGACGAGTATCGAGATCTTGTTTATAGTTTCGTCTATTTGTCAAAACTTCCACCGGAGTTTGCAATGAGCGGGTGTCAGTTTGAACAAGTCGGCACCCATGAGGGCCACCGAATACTCCGCCCACGAGACGAAGCATTTCAGGACAGGTGTCGAGACTTTCTATCGAACAACCATCCTATCCGATCCTACATCCGGTATCTCGCCAATTTTGCTGGTAACGAGGGGTGGTCGGGGCAACTCGAGAGCGAAGCATTTAACCCGAATGCAAGTTGGGATATGCTTGCTACCCTTGCTTACGGCAGCCAGCCGGAGAGTCCTCAAAACTTCCTGAAGATGTCAGCTCTTGGTTACCCTCTTGAAGAACAAGCGGATATTGTCGCACCTTGGGATGCTGTTCAAACAAAGGAAGCCGGTGTCGATGCATTCATCGTTGCTGATAAAAAAGATAATGGGGAGAAGATGTATTACATGGTACAGATGGATGCGGATGGACTCCCCATAGGTTACAGAGAGGCGTGAGCCATGACAGCCGATCAGACCCACGGCGAGGGACGAGGCGCATGGGTCTTTGTCTCTCACTCGCACCGTGACGTGGAGAAGGTCCGCGAGATTCGGAACTACCTGGAGAGCAAGGGGCGCAATCCGCTGCTGTTCTTTCTCAAGTGCCTGAGCGACAACGATGCGCGTCTGCCAGAACTGATCCGCGATGAAATCGAAGCTCGTGATTGGTTCAACCTGTGCGGTAGCCCAAATGCAAGATCCTCGAAATACGTCGCGCAGGAAATCGAACTGGTAAAGGCACTGGAAGGAAAAGTCTTCGAGACGATTGACCTCGACCAGGACCTGGAGTCCCAACTCCACAAGCTCGACCGGCTTTCCAAACGCTCAACAGTCTTTCTCTCCTACCAACGCAAAGATCATTTGTTCGCACGCAGAATTCATGATGCGTTGCTCCAACATGACTACAGAGTTCCAATTGATATCGAACCCAAACCTGGGCAGGACTTTTTGTCGGCAATCGAATCGAAGATCGATGAGGCGGTTCAGCGCGGTTTTGTGATTGTACTGTTGAGCATCGCTTCCCTTGGCGGTTACAGTTCTTCAGAGTCGTGGGTCGGGAAGGAAATGGATTATGCACTTCGACGCGCAGGGCAAACACACAAAAGCAACGTTATACCAGTCGTAATCGAATCGCTTCCACCCGAAAGTCTACCGCCGAAACTTAGGAGCATCCAATGCTTCGACCTCACGACTGGACCGTTCGAGGAGCGCGTCGATGAACTCATTCGCAATCTCAAGACGCGAGAGATGGAGTAGCCCGATGACTCCTGGCATTTGGAATCAGCCGACCGGCTCACAGCTCCATCGATTCTTCGCCTCAGATTTGCGCCAAAAATAGAAGTGGAAGCGGTGGATATCCAATCCATCCCATGCCGCCCACGATACAAAATCTCGCAATCGCCCTTCACATTCTTCACGCCTGATTCCACCCCGCTTTGAAGCAGCGCGCTGCGGAATTCATTGGATCTGACACGCATGCGCAATGCAGGGCCTGCAGTTTCGCGCTGACGCCTCGCCAGTGTGACCGGAGGTGTTTGCCATTGACCATCCCTTCGCTTATCCCTCGTCTTTTCATGTTCTTGGCCGGATCGGTGCGAACCTGCATGGAGTGATTGCCTGCCTCTGCCGCGCATGATTCAGACTGGTTTCCGATGCTAAGTCATCGGAGGCAACTGCAATGAGTAAGACGATTCTTTTGCTCGCTGTCGTTATGGCCCTTGCCCCTGCGGGCGCGCTACAGTTGCGGCAGTTCGTTCACCGTAGCACGCCCAATGCCGACTGCAACCCGCACTTCCCGCGTTTTTGTCAGTTCCAATTTTGAAGACCTGAAGGCCGAGCGCGACGCGTTGCAGCGCGAGGTCTTCCCCAGGCTGCGCAAGCTGTGCGAGGCGAATAGTGCGCGCTTCCAGGCCTTCGACCTGCGCTGGGGGGGGGCGATCAAGGCCTAGGCTGGCTGCAATGATCGGCGGTTCAATCTGAGCGGTTGTCGATTCCGCCCGTTCGGGCACTTAGCTCTGGACGCGAACCTCAGGAACCTGATCGACTTGAGACATCCGCAGGTGGACAGGACGCCGCGACGCATTGGCAAGCTACTTACCGTCGACCATCACGGCGGGCTGGCCTGTTTTTGCCAGAACAGATTTCCAGAACATCCCGGTCTCCGGAATGCGCTTCCTTCCGAGTACGACCAGTCTGAGCGGGACCAGAACGTATTCCGTCAGCCATTGACTGATCATGAAATCGGTGAATCCGGCCATCGCGTTGTCAACTGCAAGAGTTCCCAAGCGCTGACCAATGATGATATCCAGACAGACTGGGAGGAATGGCGCGCAGCAGGTGGCGTGGCTCATTTGTGAAGGCTCGCAGTCGCTTCCAATCCTCGGAAGGTCCAACCTCATCATCTCCGTCGACAAGTCCCTTCAGCAATCCGCGGCTGACAATCTTCAATCCTGCCGAGCGCAGGGCATCCTCAGTCTGGCCCTGAATCCGCTTCTTTTTTCCCCGGAGTTCGATATAGCGGCGCAACTCCTCCTTCTCAGCAAGCGCGTCACGAATCTGTTTCAACCTCTCTCCTTCCGGAATGGAAGTCAGCCCAATATCCGGATCGTCAATATAGTCCAGCGCATCCTGGGGAATGGCCGTTTCAGCCATCACAATAATCCCGTGCGGCGGTCTTGGGGTCTGTTTCTGAAGCGCACTCTTGACGTGGGCGATCAGGCCATGCTCGCCTTTCATGCTGAAGTCAACTTCCGGGATCAGGGCGGCCACGCAGTGGCCTGTAGAACTTGCCAACACCGCATGACTGACCACGAACCCGGAGTCCGAACCGAAGAGTTGAACCACGCAAAGCCTGGGGTTAGACTCCACCTCGATGCTGAGGTGCTCGATTACCTCGCGCCCCTTCTCGACAGCGGACAGGAACCCAAACGATTGCCATATCCAAAGGACGTCGTTGTCCATTGTCTTGGGGATTGAAACCACCGACAGCTTCCGATTCAATCTTTCCCGCTCCGGATTCTGGCGAGCAACTTCGTGCAACGCGTGGGCCGCCTTCATGGTTCCGTCACCGCCGATCACATAGAGAATGTCGATCCTGGCCCTCAGCAGAGAACTGTCATACTCACGGAGTCTCCCTACTCGATTTTCCGCGTGAAGCAACTCCCCAACCCGGGAAGTTCCAAGGATTGATCCCCCCTCATGAGCATGTTCAGGCGTGATGATATCCAGGCCGGTCCAGTTGGGTGGCTTGGGCTGACTCTTGTGGGCACGCAGCAGCACCTTCTGATCACTTTCAAAGGAAAGGAATCCGTCCCGCAGCCCATACACTTCCAGGTTATTGTCGCTGTGATCTTTTGCGTATTGCCAATGCCGCTGGACGATGCCATCGACTACCGCATTGACGCCCGGAGCGATGCCGCCGGATACCACAATGGCAACTCGGAGCGGCCTGTTGGCACGGAAGTACAGCATTTCGCGCGGCCCGGCTTCCAGAAAGGTAAATGCAGGCTCGCCGCCCGGGTTCACCGCATCTCCTGCGCCCGCGAGTCTCAGGGCCTTGACCAGGACCCGGGCATCGGGCTTTCTCCAATTTCCAATCGTCTTCGGGTCAAGCGGATTTATATGCCTCGCATTCCCGCAATGTTCTACCTCCTGCCAGCGCTCAGGACAGCCCTTGAGCCATTTCTTGAAAACCTTAGCCCCCTCTTCCGATAATTCAGCCTGAGCATCCTTTACATTCTCCATGCCTTGCGGGAAGATTCTGTGGGCATCCTGAAAGTATTGAATGATGTCCTTCTCGTAATCGAACATATGAGGATCGGACGGCAGGCCATCGACGTAGCGCCACTGCACCATGAGCGCTTCAGCAAGTTCCTGCGCAATAGCCAATGCGTTGGCCCCTGCCTCAGGCTTTCCAGGACAATAGACCCTTGGGTATTCTCCCCAAAGAGCAAGGTCCCCTCCGAAGTACTCCGCCCTTTCTTCACAGCCTTTGTCGAACAAACAGACCATAACCAGACGCCGGGGATGACCCGCATCAGCCTGATTGTGATTGCCTTGGTGATTGAGCAATTGATAGAAAGTCTTAAGTTCATCCATTTGGTACTTGCCGAATTCGGCTCCAGCAAAGAACACAAAGTTGCGGGCTTTGGGCACCTCACTCTGCATCTTCGCCACAAAATTCTGGTTGGTGAGGTGATCCTCCCAGAGCGCGACGATATCCGGCATGCTGTCGGTCAGCATCCGTTTTACGTTGTGTACTACAGGAGCATCGTTACCGTGATAGCTAAAGAAAGTGGACATACAATGACGTCCTGCTATCAACATCCCTTTCGCGGAACTGGGGAGACAAATCAATCATTTCAATCATTGAGAAGGCGGTTCAAGCTGCCAGCGGTAACAACCCAACTGGTCCACGGCCGGGCCGGACACCGGACATCGGCAATCAGAGCCACCTGCGCATGTGGCCACACCGTCAGATTGGATCGGGCTCGCGGGCTGTCGAAGCGCACAATTCACATCAACGGCCAAGTCCGTCCAAACCAAAGGGAGTCTCCACAGACTCGCATCCTTTTGCTTAAGCCAGCGATTCTAGCATCCCGCCCGTAAATCCAACAACAGCATATGCTCAAGGACACCCGCAGAGAGAGTTATGAGATGGGTCCAAGACAAACTGACGATGTTCATAAACCGCCTGAGTGCGGAAATCCCGCCAACTGCACCATGAGCTGATAAGCTGTTCGACAGCGCAACCAGTTGAGATTGAGGCTGCATGCAGATCGAATGCGCGTTGTTTTGCCGTACGAAGACGCCCGTCCGGATCGGGATTGAGAGTCCGGCGGCGCTTCGGGAGTCCGTGGGCAGAGCCAAGCTTCCGGCGGCGGTGGTTGTGCAGGTGGCGGACCTGCCGCTGTTTGAAGAATGTCCGGGGCTTTTCAAGGATCGGCATCAGAAGGATGGGCGTAAGGGCTTGTCAGCTTTGCTGCTTGGCCAAGGTGAGCGGATTCCATTTATTGATGCCGATTTCGTGTCTGGCGGCCGCCTCAAGCAGGGAATAGAAGCGCTGCTTGAGAACGCCGAGAGGGCCGAGGAATTTGGCATCTACCTTCTCGGAGTCAGCGAAGAGGTGTTTAAAGAGGCCTGGCGCAGTGCCGTGTCCGAGGATGAGTCGATGAAGCCTGGTGACTCCAAGCATTCTCTTTCGGACCTGCTGACACCGCTGCCGGGTGAGGCTCAGCTTAGCAGGACATTTTGGGGAGACTCGGAACCTTACCACGAGGTGCGGCAACTGATCCTGCACGCGGCCTTGGTCGACGACCCGGTCTTGATTCTGGGAGAGACAGGCACAGGAAAAGGAGTGGTAGCGCGCGCGATTCATGACCTGGGGCGGCGAGACAAGCCCTTTGTGGAGGTCAACTGCGCCGCAATTCCGACTGAGCTTTTTGAGGCTGAATTGTTCGGATACGTACCGGGAGCATTTACCGGCGCCGTGAGAACCGGGAAGAAGGGCCTGTGGGAATTGGCTGGCAACGGAACGCTGTTTCTGGATGAGATTGGCGATTTGAGCCTGGACCACCAGGCCAAGATTCTGCACACGCTGGAAATTCCGAAGATCAGGCGGCTGGGTGCGGTAACGACCATCCATGTTTTTGCTCGGGTGATTGCGGCAACCAATCGCAACCTGTGGAGCATGGTGCAGAGCGGTGAGTTTCGCGAGGACCTGTATTATCGGTTGCGGAGTTTTGTCATCTTTACGCCGGACCTTCGCGACGACCCCCGTAATCTGGAGTTGATTGCCCAGGAGATGTGGCAGGAAATCACGAAGTCCAACGACCACCTGCCCAAGGAAATACTGGGCGATCTGTGCCTCCACCGCTGGCCGGGAAACGTGCGTGAGTTGCGGTCAGTGCTGAGTTCTCTCAAGAATTTCTTTGGGAAAAGCGATCTAAAGCGAGAGCATCTCAACGCGGTGTTCCAGCATTTTGGTTTGGTCGCGGGATATGGGTTGCGCGACGCCGAGCCCGAGGACTCCGCAGTGTTGCAAGTGGAGTGCCTGAAAAAGATTCGCCGCGCCGACGATGCGATCCATGCCTGCGAGCAAGAGTTGAAGCCGCTCGGCGATGGTCTGGCGCTGACAGCGGCGGCGCGGGACTCGCTCCTGCGGCTGCGGGTGGAGATGCAGGCGCTGTTGCGGAATCGGTTGTACTTTGGGAGCCAAGAGACCTATCTATCTGTCGAACGGGTCGAGGAGGGTCTTGGGCACTTGTTGGGTATGCACGCAGCCGACGTCGGAGCGATCATCCGCTTTTGGCGAAAAACGCTGGCGTTGGGCATCCAACAGGCGGTGAGCCAATTGTTCGCGGGAACTCGAGAAGTTGCGACAATAGGCGACTCGAGATTCACGCTGCGCGATTACCTGTACGGTGTGGCTTTCAGGTTCTTGCGGGATAGAAGGTTCTACGGATTTGTATCAATCCTCCGTGTTCCTTTCGCCAACCCAGAGATCATCCGCGAATGCGATTCTCTTCGGCTACAACTCAATCCATTCGTGTAACTCAACTGCACAACTCGACTGATGCCGGGTCGAAGGCCCGTATCTCATTTATTTACAGCAGGTACTTCTGTGGCGCGCGGATTGCACTCTATGGAGCGGCAGCCGCTGTTGTTTCGATTCGGATCTGTAGGCGGCGCCTTGGGGGAGTTATGCCGCGCTACAACATCGGTGCGACCATCCGCGATGCGCTCCATGAGATCAGGCTGCTGCGAAACTGCCTCGAAGGGAAAATCGAAAGGCTTGACCGCATGGAGCGGGAGTTGGCAGCCCTGATCAGCGGCCGCGCGGATAGCACGGACTGCGGGTTAATCGACGGGTTTGGGCAAGTGGCCCACAACCTGGAAATGCAACCCCGTGCCGATGGCTCCACGGTTGTGTCCATCGACGGGGGACGCAAGTTCATTCTTGCGCAGCAATTGGCGGAGGTATTTCAATTCATCGCAACCGGCGAAAAGGACCGTAGCGGCAAGGATCCCCTTGTCGGCTGGCGGTCACGAGCGGAGATCCTCGACTTTCTGGCGGATTCTGCCGGGAGAAGCTTCCACCCGCGCTATATCAACAACCTCGTTCACCGCCTGAAATGCGCACTTCGCAATACCGGATACGATCACAACCTGATCCAGACTCATCGGCAGAAAGGTGTGCGGTTCGCGTTCAAGCGGGGGGCCCAAACCTCGCCCGAGGTCGCGCCCTTGGGTCGTGGTAAACCGGTGGCCCGAGAGGGCCTAGAAGCCCCGGGGGGCTTGCCGGCGTCCACCGTTCCACATCGCTGAACATGCATGTTGCAGAGCGCGTGGGGTAGGGTTCTTTTTCTCTTGTGGTCCGACGATGTTCCGTTTACGCGCTACACCCGCTCACCCAGCATTCTTGAAGCGGCGATGTACACATCAATCAAGGCGACCTTCTCGCACCCCGTTAGGCTGGCACGCGAAGCGGCGGCATCCATGAGTTTTACTGCCTTGTCCGGCAGAGAGCCTTCCATTGAGAGCGCGCGCTCAACCACGGCATGCTCAACCTCGCTGTCGATCTCGATGCCGTGGTGATTGGCGAGAGATGGTCGCAGCACTTCGAGGACGAGGCGCGTGTCGCTTGCGCAGAGCTCGTTAAGGCGCACGAACTCAAGCCTGGAGGCCAACGGATGCAAGGCGAATCGCCGCTCCTGGTCCGGCGCGGAAGTGGCGATCAACCGGACGCCGTGGTCCAGGGCCTCACGCAATAGAACTGGGCTGTGTGGCACGCCGATCAGCGCCCACTCTGCCTGCTCGAGAGCCAGAACGGCGCCGGAGTCTTGCGCCTCGCGCAGCAGAGATGCGAGCAGCGCCTCGCGTTCACTCTCGAAGAGCGTGCCAGACATGATCGAGCCTGCGTTCACGGCCAGGACCTTCATTTGCCTGCGGGCAAGCAAGCTCGTGATGCCATGAAGCAGATTGGTTTTGCCTGTGCCCGGATGGCCCAGGATCAGTGGCAAACGACCCTGCCAGGAAAGCGTACATGCGGCAACCTGTTCGATCGCTTCGTCCCGAAACAGCGTCGTGCTCACTCGTCCAGCGGTAACCGCATCGGTGAGATTCTCTGCCCAGGCCGCCAGCAATCTCTTGCTCGAAGGAACTTGCGCAGCAGACTCGTTGCCATTCTCTTCGCCGGCGGCCAGAATGACTAGGGCAAAGTCCAGCGCGGCGGATAAATCGCCGTGCAGAGAGCCGCCAAAAGTGAGGATGCGCCAACCCTGCTGCGTGGGGCCGGCCGCGAAGGCCTGGGCCAGCGATTGGTCGGTGCCCAGATATTCCAGATCCTCGTCCACACAAACCACGCACGGCATCCCTTCTGTCGAACGCTTGATCAACAGGTTGGTCCGGGCCTTGCTGAACGAATCCTGATTCGCCGGCACGCGTTTCACGGTCAGGGTATCCAGGTCCGGCAATTCTGCCCGCAGGCGCATGCGTTTAAGCTTGGCTTCAAGAGCGGGTTCGATTCTGGATTCACTCGTCATCGTAATTCCTGTTTTCACGCATTTGCGATACAAACTCGTCAGGTTGCGGCTGCACTTCCGAAAGCTGCAACTAGAACTCTTCGTTTTCACCGACGGGCAGGTCGCGCCAGGTCTCCGCCTCTGAAAAGGGGTCTGACAGATCCAGAGCCCTGCGGCGCCTTCTGCTGAAGATTCGGTCCCAGCAGCAGTACCAGTTTCCTTCCAGGTCTCCCGCGAGCCGCCTCACGACCGCACCCCGAATTCTGGCGCGCCCTTTGCTGGGAGGATTACGCACAGCGTGCCCGATGTTGTCGATGCCGCTGATGCGGTGATCGAGAGCCCCGCTTTCATCAAGCATGGAGAAGATCCCGCGAGTGCCAAGTTGTCCAAAGCGCGTGTCGATCTCGAAGAACTCGGCTCGCAACGCCAGAACCTGGCGGAGCTCGTCCCAGGCGAGGCCATTCCTGCGCAGCAATTTCTCGATCCTGGAAACGACTGCAGGAATGGGTGTCTCTGGCGAAATCGCCAGGTCCAGTGGAAACGGTCCGCCGTCTGCTGCCAATCCCATTTCCTGCCGCATGCGCTCGATGACCGCATTCCAAAAGGACAGGCGGGGCCAATTGAGACCGCGTTGCCCGGCGTGTCTGGAATAAAGCACCAGTTTCGTCTGCCAGTCCAGCGTCTTCGCGGCCGCGCCGGCGTCGAGAAGATCGAGCACACGCTGCCACTGCTTGCACACCTCGGGAGCCCAGAGCGGCATGAAGGAATCGCGAGAATGCGCCTCGGCCATCGCCAGATAATGCCGTTGGACATCGCGTGCAGTCATCCTTCGCGAAGGGTCCTTCACTTTCAACAGACTCGTTAAAGTCAGATCGCCGGATACTGTGCGTAAGGCCGAAAGTGGCGAATCCAGTTGAACTGAGCTTCCGGGTGCGAGGCCAGCCTCCGCCATGGCAACGACAAGACAGGTTGCACCGAACTTGACGAACATAGCGATATGAGAACAGAGGCTCTCGCCGCATAGCACATGGAGACGGTTGTGCCCGGCGCACAAAGGTTCGTTTTTCGAGTGGTAGATGCCGCGCTCGTTTGTCGAATCCGATGAGATCGTGCGCTCAGTATGCGCAGCTCTCGGGCTCAAGGTGAAGCGAAGGCCCGCGGAGAAAGGGATCGAATCCACCCGCGCCCGCATAGATCGTGCGCGTGACGAGGTGAGGAATCAGATCCTGCGGCAATGCAGACCGGGTCCATCCGATGCTGGTACGATTCATGGCAGCCCCACGTGGCGCCGGTGCCTGAGTAGTCGACGTTTACGCGATAGCAGCCGGTCTGAACCTCCGGAGTGCGTTCGCCGGACATCTTCTGAATTAGATCCAGGAGAGTTCGGTGCCCGGCCTCAACGTAGCGCACCGCGTCCCACGGGTTGGCGCATTCGGGCGTGGAATACTCCACATGCATTCCACTGTCCAGATAGAGTCTCGCCGCGTTTTCCAAGAACAAGCCGGACGAACTGCCGTCCTGGAGATTGCGCAGCCGGGTGTGCGCCAGATCCAGCAAGTGGCGGATGATCATGCGATGATCTGCCGCCTCCACCCCCTGCCTTGCCGCTGATGGCGTACTCCGTCTCGACCCCGAGCAGGCGCTCTGCCATGGCTACTGGCCGCCCTGCTGCCTGCCCGCGCGCAGGAATGCCTCCGAATTGCTTCCCGCCAGTGCCCGCTTAATGGCCTCGTCGCCGGCGGCGAGCAGCCGGTCTCCTTGCGTGCGTGCCTGCTGCAGGCGCTCATCGGCGCCTGCATCGTCGTCGCCGCTTCCGCTGCCCTGGGGTTGATCGTTCAATCGTTGAAGAAAGCGCATTGTGATTCTCCTTGTGCGAAATTGATTGGCGTTGTCAGTTGACTGCGATTGCATTCAGTGGGAATGCCTTGCCGAGATGAAAGCGACTCCAGTCCGTCAAGCAGGTCCTCGAACTCCGTGCAGCTTGTCAAAGATGGGCTGGGCCAGATCCTGTGTGAACCCCAGCGGATCGGCCATGTCGACTGTGCGGTAAGAAGGCCAAGTATGCGGGCCGCGGATCTTGAAGGTGATTCCATCCCAATCCACACTCTCCACCTCAATGTTGTCGCTCGATGCGCGCCTGAGCAGCATAGCCCTGGTCCAGGCACGCGTATCCTGAGGCGGGTTGCGCGGAAAGATACGCGATGCGCTCTGGCGCTACCAGTTGTTCGGTAAAGCCGCAGTCTTCGTAGGCCCGATACAACCCATCGTCGTCGAGGCTTGAATAGAGATGATCGATGACTTTGACCTCGGGCGAGTTCCAATCGAGATTGGGGCGTTGCTCCATGGCTCGCTCAATAGCCATGAGCTTCATGATCCAATCGAGGCGCGGCGCCAGAGCCATCAGATCTCTTTGAAGGAACTTGTTCAACGTGTCTTCCCACAGGGCAATGATGTCTTCAAAGCGAGGTACGATTCCCTCGAAGACGCCCCGGGCGGCTTGACGCTTGACTTCATCGAGGAATGCGCATTGCAGTTCGAGAGCTGTAAGGTGTTCTCCGGAGATGAGCTCGGCGCGCGCCTTGAGCGCTGGGTCGTGGCTGTAGCACTGCAGCGCCGAAAGCGGATCGTCGAGAATCAGGCGAGGATTGAACAGGCCCAGTTCGAGCAGTGTCAGGATCAGCTGCATCGGACCCACTCTGAACAGGCAGGAACCATGTGCCAGGGCGCTGTCGAAGAAGATCACGTGCAAGCGCGCCGGAGCCGTCGGATCGTTGGCTCCGCGCCGTCCGCAGAGCGCTTCATCTCGCGCATTGACAATGGGTCTGTTGAAGGTGGTCTGTATGCCTTGCAGCGTTTCGAAGAAATCGGCGCGCTGGCTGATCTGGTAGGGAGTGGAGGGCCGTCCCATTCTCCGATCCAACCTTCCCTTGTCCGGTCAGGAGAATGCAGGACACCTGAAACGAAGCCAGGAATTGAAGGTAATGCGCTTTACGCCAGAAGATATTGTCGAAATGTTCGCCGCGCTGATCAGAAAGTTGAGATGGCTGCCGTAAGAGTTGCCCTGGCCGTCGCTGTTGTTGACCAGCACCTGGATCCGGCGATCGATGGGCCGGCCCTGGTTGGCGCGATCGAGAGCGCCCCTCATGATGCGCAGCATTCCGTGCCAGGCTGCGACATGATCGAATGCGCTCATCACTTCCGGCAGGCACAGCTCGACGTGGTTGAGGTCGATGTAGGCGGATCCTCCGTTGCTTGCAAGAAAGCGGCGGCTCACGTCCTGCGGGTTGTAGGCCGAGTCGCTCGTAGTGGCGCAGACTCCAGCAAGACTGCCGATCCCTGCGCGAGGGACCATGGAAGCAGTTGACCACCGGCTGTCCAAGTAGCTGTTCTGGCGGATGGGTAGGCCCTTGATCTCAGCCAGCAATGCCCGCGAGGCCTCATAGCCGGTGCCCCCGACCTGGTCTGTCCCGGCGATGAAGTTGCCCAGCTCAATATCCGCGCCACACAACTTGGGAAGGGCGAGGGCAGTCGCGTCCTGCGAGGGATGTTTGCCCATGGCTATGCCGCCTCCACGCGGTAACGATGCGGGTGACTGACTTTGCGCATCGACCAGATCGACGCGGACTACATCGACATCCTGCGGCAGATCGCGCAGGTAATTGCGCGCATTGCGCGGCGTGAGTGCGCGCGGGGCGGCAAGAAAGAAGTCGGAGATGGCGGCGTTCATGTCCGCGACGGAGACGCCCGCTGGCCCACCCTCCGCCTCACGAACGCAAGCGCGTTCAAGTGCGGCCTGCGCAATTGCTTCCAGTTGTGCGCCGCTCACCAGGTCGGCGGCCCGTACCAGGCGGTGCTTGCCGTCGCGGAATGTGAGGTTTGCCAGTTCCGTGCCGCTGCTTTGCGCGAACAACTGCGCCACTGCCTGATCGAGCAAGGCTTCGCGCTCGGCGCCCGGGCCTCCGCCATACGCAGCGTAAGGAATATCGGCGGGCAAGTGACGCCCCAGAATGGCGCGTGCGGCCTTGGCACGCGGCTGAGGGAAGTGCAACACCAGGTCGCCCAGCCGGCCGGGTCTCAGCAGCGCCGGATCGAGAGAGTCGAGACGATTGGTGGCGGCAAGAATGACGATATTTCCACGATCTTCGAGGCCATTCAACTCGGCCATGAATGCGTTCAACATGCGGTCATCGATGCGATGCGCCGACTCGCCGCGATTTCCCCCGATGGCGTCCACCTCATCCCAGAACATGACAACCGGCACCTCCGGTTCCGCCGCTGCCGCTTCCCGGGCAATGCGGAAGATATCTGCGATAGCGCTGCTCGGTGGCCCCATACCACATCGAGTTGAGCCCGCCCGGCTTCACGTTGATGAAGCGGGAGCGGCCGCTCCGCGACACGCCGCAAGCCAGTTGCACGTAGCGCGCGCCACCTTCGTTTTTCCGTTGCCCGGCGGGCCTTCCATGAGCACGGATTTTTTGCGCGGTAGCCTGTACTTGTCCGTCGTGCCGGAGTGAAACAGGTGCAGGGTTATCAATCGCTTCAGTTGCTTCGATCTCCCGGTCCAATCCGCCAATTTCATGGAACGTATCGCTGGGGGTTGCTTCGAGGAAAAACTCCTCGCCCTTCGAGGCTTCGATCTTCTCGAAGGCCAGGCCCGCGGAGCGGCTGAATCGCACGCCGTCGCCCGCCTTCAAACCCGCGTCGCGCAGTGCGGCCTTGCACAGGACCACTACCTCCTCATCGTGGGATCGCAACACAAGCCGGCCATCGCCGGTGCTGCGGCTGTAAGTGGCCACCTCGCCCGTAAGGAAACTGGGGCTCAGGGATTTTGCAATCACGATGTTCCGCTCGTGGCTGAGGAAGACTTCGTCGCCGGGCGCTAGTTGTTCCAGCGCGACCCCTTCCGCCAATTGCACAACCCGGCGCTCATTGTCTGTCTGCACCAGCGCGCCTTGCACCTCGGAGCGTGTTCGCGGCGGTCAGGAATATGGCTGGGAAATACGGCGGTGCGGTCAGGCTGTTGATCAGCTCGCGTAGCTCACCGTGCTGCTCCTGCACCTCGGACAGAGCCTCATGCAGGCGAGTAATCCGTTCCATCAGGAAGTGATCAATCGCGGTCCCGCTCTCCATGCCGCTCTCGCGCAGCCGTGTCAGCACCGCCAACCGCTCTTCGAGAGGCATCGAGCCCTCCGGGGCGTTTGCGATCTCTTCCAGCATACTGCCTGCAACGCTCATCTCCTCTGCCGCTTTACGAGCCATGGTCCTTCTCCTCCAGAACATAAAATCCTCGTGGTTGCGTGATGCCTTCCCGATTGCCGAACATGCTGAACGTCAGATCGGTGAAGGCCGTGTCGTTGGCCACGATGGCTATGCTGTAAGCCCGCGGGAAATGCGGCCCGCATCACGGCTTCGTCGTCGGCGGAGAAGAAGTCCTTCGCCAAGTGGCATGATCTTCTGTGCTTCGAGCGTGCACGCCTTGCCCTTGCACCACGCCCGCACTGGATGAGAGTGCCAGTAGCCGAGATAGATCTCTCCCCGCCTGCGCAGCCGCAAGGCGGCATCAGCCGCGGCCCACGTCTGCGGCGTGAAGGTCAGCTTCACATTGCTGCCGCTGGTGTGCTCCGCTGGGATCTGCGCTGTGATCTCGGCGAAGATCTCTCCGGCGATTGGGTCGCGCCACAGCACGCCGATCAGAATTCCACCCGTCTCCGTTCCTTCTTCGGCGTGGGTCCGCTCTGCCGCTTCTTCAAGAACCCGGCGGGAGACGAACACTGGCATATCGTCGATGTCGATGACGCCGCTTGGCGTTGCCCGCGCAAGAAAGTTTTGAGCGAAGCGTCTTTGGCCGGCACGCTCGGCGATGCGTTTGCAACCGAGAGACCGCCGGTCGTTCTGTGTCTCTGGCGGCGCCGGGTGCGCGACTACCATGTACGAGTAGAACTCGCCCTCGCGAAGTTTTTTCTGCGCGACGAAGCGGGAAGCAATAGCGGCCGCGAAATCGCGAAAGTGCGCGTTGGGGAAATCCGACGCAACGGGCCGCCCGTTCTGGCGTCTCAATCTGAACGCGATAGCCGCGGCAGTACGGCTCTCCCAGCGTGTGCTCCCAAAGCGGAAGAACCGCGGACGCGCTTCCATTGCCGTCGAGGCTGAGCTGGCCTCTTCGCTGAAAGTAGAAGCGCGTCCATTCGTGCGCCGGTTCCCAGTCGCGCTTTGCCGCGACGGTGCCAAGGTTGGTCCCGTCTTCGCCGAACATGACGACCGCAAAGCGATATGGAAATGCCAAGGTCATGATGGTGTCCTCGTTGCGGGCCCGTTCGCTAGCCCAGAGCCAGCATCGATATTGGGTTGCAGCGTCAGCCGGTCGCCGCGTTGCAGCGCGTCTCCAATGCGCTCGGAAGCATTGAGATGGCGGCCCTCTCTCTCGGACCTGGCCTGGTAGGTCAATGGAGCGCCGCTGGAGTCGTTGCGCGGGAGGTTCATCTTCCCGATCATCTCGTGCACCAACTCGCCCACCGTGTTGCCGGTGGGCGCATTGGCGACAGAGAACACCTTCTGTCCAGAGACATCGCTGATCTCCAGTGGAATGTCGAGTGTGGTTTCGGGCTTTCCCATAGTCAGTTCTCCTTTTCCGATTGTTGGTCGTTGCGTGGTTGAGAGGTCGCGCGCAGCCAGATAACACCGGGCCGTCGCCTCATTTAGAAGCACATTCGTTTCCAGTGCGCACACGCGGTGGGCGATGGAGAGCGCCGCCAGCGCATGGTCGATCTCTTCGACGGCCGGTGCGGTTGGCAGATTGACCTGCGATCCCAAAAGCGAATCCGCTCTCCACCTCCTCCGCATACGCGCGCACCAGGCGCAGCGCGCTGCTGGCCGTCAGCAGAAACACGGCAAGTGCCCGCCGGTAGCTTCCGCCGCTCGCTTTGAGCGAACGAACTCCACGCTCAATAGAACGCCGTTCTCACTCTATCCGGATTCTGGCTGGAGGCGCGGAGCGTGCGTCGAGTTCCGCCGAGAAGTCGTTTGCGCCGCGCTCTGTCAATGGCCACGCAGGTCTCGCGCAGCAGTTCACCCAGACCGGCCCCGGATTCGATTGGTTGCCCGGCAGCACGTTCGATTCAGACAGGAGGCAGGAGACTTCAAGCAGTCGATGGCCGTCATGGAAACCGTCGAGTGCCCGCCGAAACCGGTCCAGCAAGTTGCTTCTCATCAAGAATCACGATGTCGGTGGTCAGGTTGAGGGAGCCGGATGCTGCAGTGTTCAGCGCCAGCTTCACGCCTCCCGGCAGCGTGCTGTTTCCCAACAAAGTCTGTTCCAGCGTGCATGCGCATCATTGCGGAATCCCTCGGGGCTGCACGCGAGGTGAAGAAAGCCTTCTTCGAGAGACGCCGCAATTGGCAGGCGCGTGCCATTCTGGACCGCGCACCGCCAGCGCCAGGGCCCATCCGGCTTCAATTCTTCGCAGCATTTGTTGAGCACGCGAAATGCGGTCGCTGCATTCTCGTTGAGCGAGTCTCATACGGACTGCATCTCCAGATTCAGCGACCGGCGCTTCAGCGGCCGGCGATCGATGGGAAAGCGGTGCTGGTTTTCTCGCGCCCAGGCGCAGGCTGTCTTGTTCAGCGAATCGTTCTCCCTGGGGTTGTACTTCTGGAACGTGAGGATGTCGAAGAGCTGATAAAGAATGTCGACCAGCGTCGTGCCCGGAGTGAGCCGCCCGATGCAGATCAGCGGTTGTTCGCGGCTAACATTGGGATGCCACACGCCCGGGCGTAAACAGGCGCAACATCTCGAATGGATCCGCCCTGCGCAGATAGTCGGGCGGAAACCAGATACCCACATGGAACTCGTTGGCCTCCTTGATGTCGCCGTTCTCTTCGCGGACCAGGCCGTTGCACAGAAACTCCGCAACGAAGTGCGGCGGCGCCATGGGAGGAACATGCAGGTGCAGCAAGTCGCTTGAGCGCGCCAGTTCCATGCCTTCCTCCAGTTGGCGCTGCATGAACCGCTCATAGATGGGATCGTCGCTGCTGAACCGTTCTCGCTCATGCCGCCTCCAGAATCCGGCGATGCCGGTTTCCGTAGCTCACGATGTCTCCGGCGCGCAGGCCGATTTGCGCCAGGTGAGGCGCGAGTACTCCCCAACCAGCGCAGAGTCGATGCGCTGCAGTGCACCGAAGCCGGAAGTCACCATTCTGCGGTCACATGCGGGGCACCGTGCCAGAGGCCTGTTCAGTCGCAGCGACTCCTCCCGATGGCCGCAACCAGGGCATGCAAGTTCGCAGGTAAAGTGATGCCCTTCTACCTGCAGGCTGCCGAGCGTACTTCAGGGCCGCATCCGACAGTCATGGTGTCCGGCCGGCATCTCCATGGCTCAATCACCCAGCTGCGATGATCGAAGCGGCACCAGGGGTTGCGCCGTCCGGCGGTCACCTGCATGGTGTGGTGCTCGGCGTCCAGCATCACCTGCCGCGCGGCGACAGACGATTCGCCGGTTCTCCCTGCAGGAGCTTGGTGATTTCGATTGCCATCAGTGAAGCCGCCAATGCGCCCAGCGCCGACGATGCCATCGTGGGGTAGGCGGCGCCACGGCCCGCGCGCACAGGTATTCCTGTTCAAGTAGCGAATACTCATCATGGCCCCACGAGCACTCAAGGCAAGGTGCATCCTGTGAAGGAACATATGCATTCACGCGCACCAGGTTTTGACTGCCCAGCACACCGCAGTCGATCCAGGGCGTTTCAGCCTCCATGCGATTTCGTTTACATGTTGCCGGGCGGCCTTGCTGTCGAGGCAACTCACAATCAGGTCGCACTTGAGGAGCCCACGCGGGACATCTTCGATCCGCTGCTGCAAGGCAATCATATCGAGACCTGCATGCCCGAAACCCGGCCTGATGCGCCGCAGCTTTTCAGCCTGTGCAAGAACCTTGGGTCGACCAATGTCAAGCGGTCGATGTTCTGGACCGCACGTTTGCAGCCTCATAGAACTCAGGATCGACGAGGGTGAGCGCGCGATCCCTTGACATCCGCGCCAGATGGGATAACAAATGAGAGCCCGTGTTGCCTCCGGCGCCGGCCACCACAATGGATCGATTGCCATCTCCATCTAGTCCTCCTCCGGAGTCCAGGCGAAGCCCGAGTCGAGTGCAGTGGGATGGCCGCAAAACGTGCATTTGTCGGAGTAAGTCCAGCAGGGAAGGTCGGCGGACTGGTTGTACCAGATGCCGCAACTCGGGCAGCATACTGCCGGCGAGCCAGCGTTCGATCTGCTGGCGGCATCGGCCGCAGAACACCGGCCGGTCTGAACCCGGGAACGCCTCTACGGCTGCCAGCGTCTCGGTGGAGAAGTATTGCACACTTCTCCGCCAAGCCGAATCTCGTCGCGATCAGTCAGAACACACAAACCCGCAGGCACAACGCGGCTGTTCACGCGCACATCGCGTCTCGCGAGGCGATCAATGCCCAGACTTGCAATCCCGCAGCGTCTGTCCGGCCTAATCGGGCAACCGTTCCGGGCGTCGCGCCCGGCTCGCCCTCCGGCGCACGCCGAAATGCAAATCCAGCAAGGTCGAACTCCGCACCATCCAGCCTTTGCGCGCCCCATCCGCCTTCGCCCTGGTTCCACAGATGAGCCATTTGGGATCCTCTGCCTCGAAGGCCATTGTTTCGAAAGTGCAGCCCTTGCGGACAATCACTCCAAGCTTCGCTCCGGCCCATCCGGCCAACAAGCTGATATTCCGAGATAAAAGCGGGAAGAGCGTCAATTACGGACACAGGGAGTCACTGCCCCGGATGCGGCGCGGATTGTTCCCGCACCACCGCTGGCCGGTGATAATATGGGCCGTTCCCCCGGATATGCTTGGCCGTGATGATCAATTCTGGCCGCAAGGAAGCGCCCATGAGCGATAATCGCCGCATCCGCGTGTTTGTCTCGTCCACCTTTCGCGACATGGTGGAGGAGCGCAACGAACTTATGACCCAGACCTGGCCGGAACTGCGGCGCTTCTGCCGCGAGCGGCAGGTCGAGCTGGTCGAGGTGGACCTGCGCTGGGGCATCGCCGAGGAGCAGAGCACGCGCAAGGAGACCCTCAAGCTCTGCCTCGACGAAATCCGCTTCTGCCGCCCGTTCTTCATCGGCCTGCTCGGCGAGCGCTACGGCTGGGCGCCTGGCCCCGATGCCTACACCGCCGACCTTCAGGAAGAGCAGCCGTGGCTCTGTGGCCTCGCCGGCAAGAGCGTCACGGAACTCGAAATCCTTCACGGCGTGCTCAACAACCCAGAGATGGCAGGGCGGTCTTTCTTCTACTTCCGCGACCCGGCCTACGCAAACGGGCGGGGCCCGGACTTCTTCTCGGAGGATAAAATAGCGGCTGGTAAGCAGAAGGCGCTGAAGGAACAAATCAAAGGTGTCTGCAAGGATAAGCAGATTCCTCTGCGCGAGAACTACCCCGACCCGCGCGCGGCTGCCGCGTTCGTCCTCAATGATCTCAAGGACGCCATAGAGGCGCAGTTCCCCATCGAAGAAACCCCTGACCCGCTCAGCCGCGAGGCCCGCGACCACGAGGCCATTGCCGAAACCCGTCGCCGCACCTATATAGATAGGCCGGACTACTTCGCCCGGCTCGACCAAAATGTAAACGGCGACGGCGGACCGCTGGTCCTCGTCGGCGAATCCGGAAGCGGCAAGTCGGCACTCCTCGCCAACTGGATCGAGCACTGGCGCGGACTGCACCCGAAGGACTTCCTCTTCCAGCATTACATCGGCGGCACACCCGACAGCGCGGACCACTGGCGGATGATGACCCGGCTGATCGCAGAGATCAAGCGCTGGACCAATGACCCGGAGGACGTGCCGCGCTCGCACGACGACCTGCTTCGCGATTTTCCCGTGTGGCTGGCCAATCCATCACAACAGAATGCATCCCGAGTGAATAGTGCGAATCAGCCGCGAGGCTCCTTCGTTCTGCGAATTGAACTGAGTGCAACGGAACACGCCATCCAACAGCCCAAGATACCGATCAAAGCATTCATTCATCCAGGCAGGCGCTTCCGGGCCGGGTCCGATCTCGGATGCATCGCCCAATGCCGTGCGCATCTGCTCGGCAACCTCCATCAGCCGGGTATGAATGCTGCGCTCAGCCAGATTCTCGCGGTACCACTTGGCAAACGCTACGCCAAAGTACGCCTGTCGCAGCGGAGCAAAGCTGGCGCTGGTATTCACTTCCTCCGTAAGCCCCGGCAAGACCGCTTCACGGAGTACATCCATAGCCATTGAGGAGAAGGGATCGTGAGGGGTCCAGCTTCGAGCCCGGATTCTCCGCTTGCCTCTACTGCGCGAGATTGTCGTCTTTGCACATCGCTCTGAGCGTGCATTCGGAGAACCTCTGTGAGCACTTCTTCAAGAACGCCCCTCGCAGGATGATTGGCGGTGTTCGCAACTGACTTTCTGGTCGCTTACACATTCTCCTGTCAACATTTTGGACTTGCAGACTCTGCAACATATTGAGTGATTGAGCGCTGTAGAAGCGCCCATGAAAGCATCAGTTCAGAGGATTGAATGTTCAAATGGCTGAACTGTTGTTTGGGGTGGAAACCGAGTACGCGGTTGTCGGCACGACTCCAACAGGGGCAATAGATCGCGAGGAGATTCTCCAGGGCCTGATGGAGGGCGCTCGTGAGCGGCTCGTCCATCTTCCCGACATGCATTCTTCAAGCGGTGTCTTCCTTGAGAACGGGGCCAGATTCTACGCCGATTGCGGGCTCCATCCGGAGATCTGCACCCCGGAGTGCGCCAATCCGTGGGATGCGGTGCGATACATCCAGGCGGGGCACAGGGTTCTCGCTGACCTGGCTTCGTCGGTTGCAGCCGCTGGCAGTTCGGGAACCGAGATCATGGCCTTTCGCTGCAATGTTGACTACAGCGGCAGTCAATCGACTTGGGGATGCCATGAGAGCTACATGCACCGTAATCCCCAGAACACACTACAAGCGCAGATTGTCCCTCACTTGATAACGCGGCTCATCTACACTGGTGCCGGCGGCTTCAATCCTCTCTCGCGGGGCCTCGAGTTCACGCTGTCCCCGCGCATGGCGCACTTTCAGCGGTTGGTGACAGAAAGCTCGACCTCAGGGCGAGGAATCTGGCACGACAAATCCGAGTCTCTTTGCTCGGGATACCGGCGGCTTCATGTCCTTTGTGGCGAGAGCCTTTGCTCCGAGACAGGAAGCTTCCTCAAGATTGGTGTCACCGCATTGATTGTGGCCATGGCGGATGCGGGGCTCACCCCGGGAAGCGCGATACAACTGGCCGACCCGCTTGCGGCTCTGCACATCGTCGCAGGGGACGTGACCTGCAAGGCACTTCTCGGCTTGACCGACGGAAGCTTCCGGACCGCTGTTGCTATCCAGCGTCATTACCTGGAGCAGGCGGAAGCCAGCCTCGGCGCGAGCTTCATGCCGGCGTGGGCCGCGGAGGTCTGCTTCCGCTGGCGTGCAATTCTCGATCAGTTGGAAGACGCGCCCGTATCGGTCGCAAAGACGTTGGACTGGGGAATCAAGCTGGCGCTCTATGCCAACCATGCCCGCAGCCTGGGAATGCGTTGGGGGGAATTACCTTTCCTGAATCATGTGATTGACCAGGCCAATGGAAAGACGTTTGCCGGAGACACCGCAGAGGATCCAATTCCAATTGAGCGTGCCGCTACTCCTAGGCGCAAAACTCGCAGAGTGGTGGCGCCCGAGTTACTCCTGCAATCCCACGGATTGGAGTTGGAGGCCCTCAAGGCGGTAATGAGCCATCGGCAGAGCTTCTTCGAGATCGACACACGATTTGGCCAACTCGGCCCCAAGGGCATCTTTGAGACGCTCAATCGCGATCAGGTGCTGGATCACCACGTCAACGGAGTCGAGAACATCGAACAGGCGGTCGCGGAGCCACCTGCAATTGGCAGGGCATCCTTGCGGGGAAAAGTTATAAAGCGCCTGGCGGGCGCCGGTGGCGCGCAATGCGACTGGCAGAGCATCGTCAACCTCCAAGATGCGCAAGTGCTGGACCTCTCCGATCCATTTACACAGGATGAGTCATGGCATCGGTTCAACCCCAGAGAATTTCGCGATGGAAGGAGACCCCACATCATGGCTAATCTTTTCGACTTTGGAGGGGACTTCGGCAGCAGCGACGGGCAAGACTCCTATTCGCGAAGGGTTGCCGCGTTGGAGTGTTATCAGGCACGAGATTACGCCGGCGCTGAGGGATTGCTCCGACAGTTGGTGCAGGAACAATACGAAGTTGCGAGCAGCCGTTGTCACCTCGCCCGAGTGTTGACTCTGATGGACAGGATCGAGGAAGCTCGACAGGAAGTGAACCTTGCGCAGGAGGCTCTACAGGGGTGTTCCAGCTACGTCTTACCGCGCATGCTCTTTTTCAAATGGGTGTTCACTATTTTGGATGGGGTTGACAGCGCAGCAGTTCATCGGCAGATGAGGGACGCCCTCCGCGCGGGCGGTGCACACTCGGATTGGATTATCCAGCCGATGCTCGATCACCTCCGCCCCCGATTAGGCGAATCGAGCTTCGAGTTTATGACGGCCTTGGCGAGGGCGTTGAGCAGCTACGAGGCCATGTCCCGTCTCGACGAGTTCCCTCAGTGGCGCACCGCGTCTCGCACGCCACGCCGCTCCCGAACTGGCGCCCGCGTGTGAGAGTCGTTGAGTGAATCGAGCTCGAAATAAGCATTTCTCCTAGCGTTGACACAGTTCGTCCTGGAGAGCGTTGTTTGGAAGAGCAAGACGGAGGCCTTCCGCTGGCAGACCCCTTCGACGAGTTCACTAATGTCGAGTTGCTGGCAGGGAAGCGAACAACTTGCTACGTCTCGCCGAACCATTGGGTCTTCGCCAGTGAATGAATTCGTGGCATAATGCCGCCCCTGGGCGGATGCGCTTCCGGATCGTTTCCATGACGTTCGCACCTTGCGCACCAGCACGCGGCTATCGGAGCCAATTTGTACATGTATTTCACAGAGAATTGTGTCTTGCGCCGCGACTAAGATCGAACCTTTGGGTGCTGGAGACAGAAAACCAGGAGTCCACTCCCACCATGCGTTCATAGTGAGGAAAGTTTTGCGAACTCATAAGATTTAAGAGGTCTCGATCATAAGGACATGTCGGTAAGTTGGTTCGATTCGCCCGCATCCAACCATGTTGGTTCTGGGGCAGATCAAACGTGGGGCACAGCACCGCCATCGGAGAGATGGAGGCAGTAAAGTGAGCAACGGTTAGCTTCTTCTGTGGGAAACGCCCGATAGGGTGAGAAGCGGATTCGAAGCAACGGATTTTGGAAGTCACCCTGAATCAAATCCCGTTCCGGATTCTTACAAGCTCCAGATATCGAGCGGTTCGTGCCAGTACATGTGGTCGAGGAATCGATCCTCTTGCCGATCGATCCACTGTTTCGCCATCCAGCCAGCGGGCAGGACTATTGAGAGCAGTAGGACTTCGCAAATAGCAGCGAGGCCCATTTCTCGAAGCGACAGCATGGATGAGTTGAATTGTGCGCCACAGCGGGAACACATCTCATTCATCCCGCTACTCCGCTTCCCCTGCGGGAGCGCCCCATTGCTCAATCGCAACGCCATATCGTTGATCATCGCCTTGTTCGTCATGATCGCCTTCCTCCTCCTCACCGTCCATATCGTTCGTAACGTCAGCCGCGTATCCTGGCTGTCTCATCCACTGAATGTGTGGATACCGGCAGGTTGTTTCAACAGATTGATAGGAAGTTGAAAGAGTTTGGTGGATGGGTTGACGTTGGGTTGAATTCAGACCACCCGGGGGAGCTCTCACATTTGTGGGCATAACGCGAAAAAGTGTACGGCGCGACGCTTCACTCACTTATGATCCAAAGCTGCCAGCTGGAGGCTGCAACAGACCCGAAGCTGGAGACGTGCCAATTTACAGGAATGTATTCCGCATACAGAGCGCAAGGGAGGCTCCATGAGTGATATGGCCTGTTAGCCGACCAGTAAGCGCCGCGATTGGCTGCGCACTACTCCCAGGCAAAATGAATTATCATCCGTGAATCAGCCTTGACAACAATCTGACCGGGAGGAAGCCGATGTCGCGGCCAGGCGATTCTTCAGAATTCCCGACACTTCCTACGCGGACCATTCGAGTTTTTGTCTCGTCGACCTTCGGCGACTTGAAAGAGGAGCGGAATGCACTTCAGGAGGAAGTGTTTCCAAGGCTTCGTCGCTACTGTGAGCGGTCCGGCTGGCAGTTCCAAGCCATCGATTTGCGATGGGGAGTTAGCACCGAGGCGGCGTTGGACCAGGCAACCATGCGCATCTGTCTGGCCGAAATTGCGCGATGCCAAGAAGTGACGCCGAGGCCAAACTTTCTGATTCTATTGGGTGATCGTTACGGATGGCGTCCATTGCCCGCCGAGATTCCGGACGCCGAGTTTGCAGTGCTCCAATCACAACTCAGCCCTGAGCAACGGCAATGGTACAGGTTGGACCGCAATGCCGAGGGAGGCATATGGGTTTTGCAACCGCGGACGGGAAGATTCGCCGATCAAGACACTTGGACTCAGGAAGTGGAACAGCCACTCGGCGAAGCATTACGCCAGGCGGCCCGGCAAGCTGGATTCTCCACTACGCAAATGCTGAAGTACGAAGCTTCTGCCACGGAGCAGGAGATCCATGCCGGAGCGCTCGCTCAGCCGGACTCGAGTCAGCATGTGCTCGCCGTGTTCCGCGAATTCCGTGAACCGATAAAGCTGGCGACAACCGCACAAGTTCACCACGAGCTGCGCAATTATTTGGACTTCACACCCGAAGGCAAGATCAACGGGGACGCCGGTGCTCGGCTCGCCCAGCTCAAGCGCCGCCTCTTCTCGCATCTAGGACCGGGTCGAGTGTACACGCGCGAGGCCGGGTGGAGCGATAAGGACATCGGGTCCGAACATCTTCCGTGGTTGTGCTTCACAGTGTATCGCGAACTGCGCAGAACGATCCGCCGGCAAATACACGGGAAGCAGGAATTATCGTCTGCCGAGGAAGAGCAGCTCCGGCATGAGGAATTCGCATTCAAGCAAGCACACGATTTCACCGGTCAGGCCTCTGCCAAAACTCTGATCGCACGATTTATCGATAGCAGTGATAGCCGAGCGCCGCTGGTCTTCTATGGCCCTTCAGGCTCAGGAAAAACCGCGCTGCTGGCCGATACAGCGGTGCAATGCAGGATGAATCATGCACCCGTAATATGCCGATTCGGAGGCATAACGGCGAAATCCACTCAAGCGGCCGCGCTGCTTAGAGGAATCTGCGACGAAATCGATCGCTTGCACGGTAGAGCCTCGTCCGAGTTGCCTGACGATTTCGATCTCCTCGTTACTGTCTTTCGGGAGCGATTGGATTTGTTCTCGAAGGAGCACCCGCTGCTGTTGATTATCGATGGGCTCGATCGAATCAGCGCGCCCAGCTGGAGCTGGCTTACACACACGCTTTCTCCGCAGGTTCGAATTGTGGTTTCGACAACATCTGGGCCCGTACTCGATCGGTTGCGCGCAAACATGTCCGAGCGATCCTTTCTTGAACTCGACGCAATGGCGCCGGATGATGCAAGATCTTTGCTCGGTAAATGGCTGGCGCACGCGGGGCGTCGGTTGACTCCGCAGCAGACCACCGCGGTGATGGAGGGATTCTCAGAATGCAGACTGCCCCTCTATCTGCTGTTGGCCTTCGAGGAGGCGAGGCATTGGCATTCGGACGATTCTGTTTCGCGAATGCCCGTCAACATGGAAGGCATGATCGAGAGGTTGTTGAACCGCCTTAGCGAAGATAAAAATCACGGCCGGCTTCTGGTGGGTCGCGCAATTGGGTATCTGGTCTCGTCTCGCATGGGACTCACCGAAAGTGAGTTGCTGGATCTTTTGGCATCGGATGAGGAGTACTGGACTGAGTTCGCGCAGCGAATCGCGCGACACGATCTGCCTGCGAGGCGCCTGCCGGTCATTATTTGGCTTCGCCTTTATCACGAGTTGAGCCCTTATCTTTCGTGGCGATCTTCGGGTGCGACAGCGCTGATGACGTTCTTCCACGCCAGTTTCGCTGGTGTGGCGCAGCGCTGGTATTCAGATGGGAGTTGGAATGGCCAGGTGGCTCATCGGCGGATGGGAGAGTACTTCGAACACATGGCCCTCCCCCTGCGCCGCAGAGATTGGACGGCAGCGCCGAGCCGCGCCTTGTCGGAGCTTGCGTACCAGCGCCGTTCGGACACTCGCCGGCGTTTCCGCGAGCATCTCTTCAGCGATGTCAGTTTCGTCGCTGTCGCGATCGAACGTGGACTCGCATACGAGATTCTCGAGGATCTCGAAGCAGCGCAGGTTCCACGCATGAGGGAAGCCCTGCTCGGCGGCCTCGGCGCCATTCGCGCTCGACCAAATCTGGCGCTGGTCGTTTTGGTAAACCGGCTGCGCAACCAGGCGATCCCGCCGCTGTTGGCGGCATATCTGAAGCGCGCGGAAGCCGAGTTGGACGACGGCGGTATGTGGATACGGGCGCTGAGTCCCTTCGGCGAGCAGCGAGCGCTGGCCGGAGTCATTTCTATCAGCCCATTACGCGGAGTCTTCCATGCGTTTACGGACAAAGCCGAGCTCGAAGAATACAGCCTGGCAAGCTATCAGTCGCTCGGGCGGAGAGTACTGCCCCAGAACGTAGTGGCGGGCGCTATCGCGATCGACTCCATAAAAGACCGCGCGGCGTGGGCCGACGGCAAGGGTGCCTATTTGGACGGCGAGCGCCTGCCGTTCGAGCTGAGGTACCCTCCATATTGCCTCGAGTTTTTTGGGGGCGGCGTGATCGGGATCGATCGCGCACATTCGCTGTTATGGTTCGATACGGAGCGGCGAGCGATTTCTGTCCTCGCCACTCAAATCTCGCCGGTATTCGCAACGGTGGCGTTCACCCTGGACCACACATCCGCGGTCGTTGTAGTTGGTGATCGCCTGCCTGAGCAGCGAATTCTCCTGCTACGCAAGGAAGGAGCCGAAGTACGCGCGACCGAATGGGCGCGTTTGCCATTTCCGGTCACTGCGGCATGTCTCAATGAAGATGCCTCGGTGATGGTCGTGGCAACTCGCGGCCGCGAACTGAGGATGTACGATATGGCCGGCGGATCCCTGATACGGGGAACTAGCTATCGATCGGCGAGTGGCTCGGCGGTCCGCGGCGTGATCCGCGACGGCTGTGCGCTCACTATCGAGGGCCGGCTCCACTGTTTGATGGCAACAATCGAAGGAGAGTTGCTGGCATGGGACACGGCTGACGATACGGTGCGGCGGAGAGGCGTATACCGCGGCTTGCGTGAGCACGGCCACCTGACAGCACTCGCGGCTATTCCCGCTCAGGGGCGATTTGCGGTAGCAACGGCAAAGTGGATGCAAATGCTTTCGGTCAACGGCGAGGAGGCCATTGCAACCAATGTGCCCATTACGCAATGCAGTTATTGGCCCGATGGCTGGCTGTCGACGGCCAGCGAGACGTCGGTAACCTGGTTCGAGAATGGCGCCAGGCACCACGATTTCGCCTATGCCAACCACGAGCCGCTGACTGTGGCTCTGCATGGCGACGGCGGAGCCGTCTACGTGGGATACAGGAACGGCTCGATCGCACAACTGCAACCGGGTCAGAAACCAGGATACGAGGACGGGCTTGATCTCTTCGATCATCCTGTGTTCGCCGTAATGCCGATGCAAGGCGGACGCGTGCTCGCGGTGAGCAAGCAAGGTGAGCTGAAGATTGCGCGCTTTCGCCCCGCCGACGTGGAACGCGTTCTTGCAAAGATCGAGAACCTGCGAGAAGAGCAGTTCGTTTGTTGGCTCGGAAATACGGAAGACTTTGTGAGCTGCGGGCGATGCCACCATGGAAATGCGCACGCATCGGTCGTTGTGGTGCGCCAGGATGATTCCAAGGAAACGATCCTTGAAACGCCGGAGTGGGTCGTGGCTCTGGCGGCGGGTTCCGGCGGTACGACAGTTTATATTGCGCTCAAAGACAGGGTCGTTCGGTATCGCTACGGGATGGAGTGGTGGATCGTCGAGGGCGAGAGGCGAACGCTGGTTGAGGCGATGCGCGGCACGTCGGGTGAAGGGGTCGCGGTTGTGCTGCGGGATCAGGGCTGCAGTTGGCTTGAAGTTTGGTCCGGGGCGGAAGATCTACATACACTAGCCGCATCGGAACTGCCCATGGATTGCACCTCGCTGGCCGGTGCGGGACAGGTAATTGCAGTTGGGGCGAGCAACGGGAAACACTGCTTGATGGAGATCCGGAATGAGAAAGGCGGAAAGGATGAGACCATATAAGCGAGACCAGGAAGACAAGGTCAATTCGCTGAACCGATGCTTTTTTGATGCGGAACACGGATGGGTGCAACAGGCTCTCGACCGGCTCGGGGATGTACGGCGTGAGTTTCCGGATGATGGACAAGTCGAGTATGCCGAAGCGCTCATCCGCAAGGATTTTCTCGGACAGGGCAGTTTAGCCGAAGAGTTTTTTCTCAAGGCGCTGCGCGCCGATCCTTCGCACAAATTTGCGGCATTTAACGCGGGCAAATACGCACGCTCTCGAGAGGAATTCCAGCGCCAGGCAAGTGTGGCCCGAAGAGTATGCGCAGGCGATCCCGATCTGCGCTTTTTCCAGAAAGTCGAGGAGAATATTAAGGACCTCGAATATAGGGATCTCCTCGCTCAAGCAGCACAGCAGTATCAAGCACATGAACAATACGGCGAGTTCGCATCCTTCGCCGAACTCAGCTTGGGCGCCGGGAGTCATAGCCTGGAAAACGAGTTGGAACTTAGGAAGGGTCGCGCCATAGCCTTGCGCCAATTGGACAAGGCCGCGGCGGAATCGCGCGATACACGCGGGGAAGGTTTTCCACCAGAAGAGCGGCTGTCTCTTCGGGATGCCGTGGCGGAGTTGGGAAGAGCGATCGAGCTCGATCCCGAAGATCACATGCTATGGAACTTTCAGAGCGCCTGGATGATCCAACTCTGCCGCTGGGACGAAGCGATCGTAGCAGCCGACAAGGCGCTCTCGCTGGCTCCGGAGGGATATGTAAAGCCGCTAACAAACAAGGCATTTGCTCTGGCAGCCAAAGGACTCAAGGACGCTGCCCGCGTCGAGTATCAAAGGGCTTTGAGGATGGCGACCGCCCTGGGCGCTGAGGGGCGAGTGGATCGCGAAATCTCGGAGAGAGGGATTGAGGATCTCGGGAAACCTTTGATGACGGATGACGAAGCCTTGACTGCTTTCGCTGAACGGATCGCCAGAGGAGCAACTCTCGTTGCTCACCAGGAGATGGCCCAGTGGCAGGGATCGCAGGAGGGAGCCGAAATGCTCAAGGGCCTGCAAAAGAGATGCGCTGCCGCGGGTAGCCGCTGGAGTGATGCTTATCTCAGAATTGTGGAAGAGATGCTGATCTTTTTTTGTCCTGCTTCAGCATTGGTGACTGTTCTGAAATTAAGTGAGAAGAATACAACGGCCTATGAGCACTGCCTCTTCGCCGCAATTCACCTTGCTGCTCACAAGCAGACGATCGTGTCCCGGGATGCCTGCCGGCTACTGGTCTATTTCATGGTCGGTGCTCTTGAGCCTCCGCGCATTCGGCGTTCTTACCGGGAAGCGATTCTCGGTCCGGCGGCCGTTGACCCACAAGGCTTCGGTTCGCTAGCCGAGCGGATGCGTTCTGAGCTCGAGAGCACATTTCCAAGCATCGTGAAACTTGTGGCGGACCAGGCGCCTCTCACCGGCGCCGAGCTTGAACACGTGCGCCAGGTAACGTTGGCACGGTTCCAAGTGTCCGGCCCGGGTCCTGTGCGATCTTCAGGAGGGGACGGGCGCGGTTGGTTCAGCCGATGGTTCAACAGAGACAAATCCCAATTCAATCGACCGCACGCTAAGGAAAGGGAAAAATGACAAAGCCCGATGTGGTGCGAAGCGCCTATGCTCCCCGTGACTTTTGGTCGAAGGTTGCGAAGCGTAGTTGCCGTCGGCTGCTTGGGTTGCGCCCCCGCTTAAATTGGTGTCGAACTGTTAAGCAGTTTCTGCGGGAGTTCGCGGAAGTCGAAGATTCTCAAGGTTACATTCTCGAGTCGACCAGGGAACAGGCGACGGAGTTTCTGGCGCGTCTCGTGTGCCGGTTGGGGCGGATGGGAGAACTGAGCGAAACAGAACAGTCCGCCATGCTCGCTTCTTTGAGAAGAGAGGAGCCAGTGCCTGTAATCGGCGGCCAGCTTGCGCAGGCCCTGATCCTCAAGGCATGTCTCGAAATCGGTCGCCGGCGGACACGAGAAAGGATCTTCGGCTGCACTCCTCTCGAACTATACATCCACGTCAGAACCGTCGATGAGATCTTTTCAACGGAGGCTCGAAAATCCTTTGCCGAATCCCCAGCTTTTAGACAGCGTGCCATTCCTTGTCACTCCTGAGGTTCTGAATCGAATCAGATCGACTCCGGAGCATCATCTCGTACTGGCTCACGATGATGACTATCGGAATGCCGTGAAGGCAGTTAGCCTCGCGTACGATACGCTCGATGACGCATTCCGCGAAATCTCTTTGAAGACAAGCCCACCTGAGCTGGAAAAACGATTCGCTTTGAAATACAAGCAGATGGCAAAGTCGATCAGGTGATGCAGATCGCCCCTAAGAGCCACCTTCAGGCCAATAAGCCCAGGAATCGCCGGTACCGCCTTGCTAGTGAAGCCGTTCCCACACTTTCCACCACCCCGGATATTGGCCGAGAACCGCAATGCCGATTGCGAGCAGAAAACCCAAAACAACGATCAGCCTGATCTTATCCCACAGAGTAACTCGCGCCATTTCCTGCAGCGCGGAAAGTTCATCGTCATCTTCGTCCTGTGACCCCCACATGACGACGCCGCCGCAATAGGCGCACATTTTTGAACCTTCGCGGAAACGCGCGCGCTCCACAATGAAGTCGGGGCCGGTGATGGATCGCTCGGCATAGACGTGTCCGCACTTCATGCAAACCTGGTGATCGGTACTCATAATTTGCGCCTCCCCAATCCCTCTGCAACGAGGATTGCAATTGGCCTGGCTCACTGGTTGGCGAGATAAGGGCGTTCCAACCATGCACTGGCGCCGCATTTGCATGGCACGCGGTTGTCGCTGCAATCGTAGCAAGTGATCCTTCCACATTGCCGGCATTGGAAGCAACCAAGCGTGTTTGTCGAAAAGTCTGACGTCCTCATCATCAGTCCGTGAGCCATGACCATTCGTCTCCCGCACCCACTGCATTTCTCAGTTGCCTGAGGCTGGCGAGTCATGGGCCGAAATGATGGAGACAAGTTGCTTTCGACGGTCGGAAAGCGGCGAAATGCTGGATAGGATGGAGGCAACGTTCTCTTGCGGGCCTTCGCACGACGAATTGCCACAATTGTCACAATAAGTGCGCTGAGCAGGAGGATAAGTATCTCGATCAATCGCAAGAGCCTACCGCCTTTCTCAGTAAAGCAACGACTCTGCCACCATCGGGTTCTTTGTGGTGCCTATGGGAAAACAACTGAACAAAGGCTTCCACAGAACGATTCGAGGATCGATTCACGACGAGCGCGCTTTAGCGCGAGTCCGAGCTTGGGAATCGGCTTCCTAATCCGGGCCGGCCACAGTCGAACCTTGTTGCGTTTTGCTTGTTAGCATACTCCATTGAACGGCCATTTTCGACCAGTGTCCCAGGAGGTGGATAGCGGCCGATACAGGAGCAACACAGACCAATATTCGAACGCTGTGCACTTTTTCCTCAAAATCGCTCTTCGAATGGGCTTTGACACCCGACCGAGAAGGCCTAGGACTACGGAAGAAAAGCCAAATTCATCGACGAGCTATCATGCGGCCAATGGGCTGATCGTGCAGCAGTGTGCCGTTTATCAATATAACACTTGAAATGCACGATCACATGTGCTATGTTATCGTGCATATCCATTGTGGCGGAGCCGCAGATGCAACCCGAACTCCAGGAACTCGAACGCTATGTTCACGACGCCCTGGGCGCCACGGTGAAGACTGCGCCTTGGCGAGGAGCCGGCAATTTGCCGCCCGTCCTCAGGGAGAGGTACAAATTCGCGCAGGCGGAGCTGCTCGGACTTCGCGCCCTTCTCATCATTGATTCCAACCCCGAGGAGCAGCCGCCGGCAACGGTACGCAAGCACATGAACATGCTTCAGGCCAGGCAGCAAGCGGACCTGATCTATGTCCGCGCGCAGGTGACGGCGTACAACAGGAAGCGGTTGATCGAACAGAAGGTTCCGTTTATTGTTCCAGGCAACCAAATGTACCTGCCCATGCTGGCGATTGATTTGCGCGAGCACTTCCGCAGAATCCGCGAGGAGGCTCCCACCTTCAGCCCGTCCACGCAGGTTGTGGTCCTCCATGCGTTGCTCCGCGATGCAGGGGAGGTGCTGATTCCTGCCGAAATGGCCCCGCGGTTGGGATACTCGGCCATGACGATGACCCGCGCCTTTGACGAGTTGGAGGCGGCGAACCTTGCTGAAGTCACGGTCCGCGGCCGGGAGCGTTGTCTGCGTTTCGTTGGAGGCCGAAAAGAGATATGGGAGAAGGCTCTGCCGTTTCTTCGCAGCCCGGTGAACAAGCGGCTTTTTATCCGCCACGCCTCAGGCTTGGAAGGCGCTATGCGAGCTGGACTCACAGCATTGGCGCGACTCAGCATGCTGGCACCGCCAGAGTACACGACCTATGCGCTGAGCCGTGAGGATTGGAAAGCCCTTCGGCAACGGCACAAGATCAATGAGGTTCCGGCACAGGATCCGGATGCCAGTGAGGTTGAAGTCTGGTGGTATCCGCCGGCGCTCTTCGCCGAAGATGGTATCGTTGATCCCTTGTCGCTCTACCTTTCCCTGAAGGAAGACCACGATGAGCGCACCGAAACTGCGCTGGAAGAGATGATGGAGAAATTCAAATGGTAAAAGGGTTGGAGGTCTTTCGCGAGCACTTCCGGAATTTTGCCGATCGCTATGTGCTCATCGGCGGCGCCGCATGCGATATTGCCATGACCGGCGCCGGCCTCCCATTCAGGGCCACCAAGGACCTGGACATCGTTCTCTTTGTCGAGACGTTGGATAGCGCCTTTGTCCGGGCATTCTGGGAGTTTGTGCGCACCGGCGGTTACGAGGTTCAAGAGAAGTCAACCGGCGAAAAGCAGTTCTATCGTTTCCAGAAGCCCGCGAACGCGGACTATCCTTTCATGCTGGAATTGTTCTCACGTCAGCCCGATGTATTGCAGGTTGCCGAGGGCAGTCATCTCACGCCGCTACCGGTTGAGGAGGATGCGTCCAGTCTTTCGGCGATTCTTCTGGATAACGACTACTACAATTTCATCCGCGCGGGTCGGCAGGAGATCGACGGGCTCTCGTGGGTGGGTGCCGCGCAACTCGTTGCTCTGAAGGCCCGGGCATGGCTTGATCTCACTGCACGTGCGGAGCGCGGGGAACAGATCGACAGCAAGACAATCAAGAAACACAAAAACGATGTCTTCAGACTTTACCAGATCCTCGATCCCGCCATTGGTCCTATGGCTCCGGAGGCCGTCAAGAGGGATATTGGCGACTTCATTGCCCGAATGCGCGCCGAGGAAATTGACCTCAAATCCCTCGGCCTGCGTACCGGTACATGCGACGATGTTCTGGCAGAAATCGCTCGCGACTACCGTCTCGCTGAGAGTGAATAATTACGGGCCTCCGTTTTTGCCGACGTTTCTCTGAAAGATTCCTGCTTCACGGGCGCGGATCGACGAACTCGCTTTCCAATGCCAGAACGCCAAAGGCGCACTCGTGAGTCCGGCGCAGCAGTTTTTTGAGCACGAAAACCTCGAGCGACTCAATGCCGAGCGCGAACTCGCGGCTGACAAAAGATCGATTCGCTCCCAAGTCGCGCGAGCGAAGCAGCTCCAAATTCTTTGGCAACAAGTACTCCGGTCCGTAGATGATGCGCAGATACCAGATATTAAGTTCCAATTTCGGTTCGTATTTGCTGCCTCCGAATCCCTTTATCCGAATATTTTCGGACACCGCGAAAATACTGGTTGCTTTTCCTGGAGGCGGTTCTTCAAAGTGACGGGTCGAGATTCGGATCTGCCTAATTCTAAACAACTTATGCGTGGCAATGTTCCTCGCTTTTCTTGCGCTTTTCGTCTGTAAGCTATTGAAAATAAATATGTTAGTGGTGGAGGCGGCGGGAGTCGAACCCGCGTCCGAAATCGCTGTCAGCCAGGAGAGTCCATGTTCAGTCCGATTCGATTGAATTCGCCGCTGGCGCTTGAGAACGGACAAGATGCGACAGAAGCTAGTCCGATGATCTCGCGCAAAACGACACGGACCGAGCCGTTTGCGCCAGCCTACTGAATGACGTCCGCTCACAGCCCATAGGCGAAGCCGTGGAAGACGGCAGCTTAGTTAATTAAGCTGCAAGTGCCAGATTATCGTTGGCAACTTTTGTTTTGCAGGCGATTACAGGTGCCCACACCCTGACATGCCTCCTATGCCGCAATCGATCCCGTCGAAACCGTGACGCCCCCATCTTACGTGCCCGGCAATCCATCCTAACCTGCCGGGAACTTGTAGGTGCGAGCCGGGCCAACTGGCTCGTGCTGCTAGCATCCATTTTACGCTTGTTTCGATTCCGATCCAAACTGACGTTTCTCAGGGCAAAATGGGCGTCTTTTCCCCTAAAACGGCCCAAAAGCGGGCATTTGTGTTTATAGATGAGTAACTAGGGTTGTGCCTTGTTCTGTTGATTTTATTCATGTTAGCCAGAGATCCGTTACCTTTTAGGGTAATAACATACTTGACTAACGACAAAGCAAGGACGAAGATCAAGTAGCCGTGACAGGGCAGCCGGGGGAGGCGAAGAAAGTGTGACCCAATGCCCTACGGCTTCTTCCGCTCTTCTGACGATTCCAACATTTCAGGGGTGATTTGGCTGTCTATCTTTTTCCCGATAATAATGCTGATTGCGGCATCATGCGTGCGCTTATTCGGACCGATACCATTGAGACCTGAAAAGGTCGTACACGCTGCTGATCGAAGATATGAATCTTCAACTATTGGCCATGTTCCAATTTCGGGCTTGAATGCATCGCGTACTTTCGAAGCGATTTTTCTATCGGCCGACTTCTGCGAGGGTGGATCGTCATATTCAACCATGAAGACCAAGTTTGATCCGCCTCTTGATTGGCAGGAATCCACAACCCAGCCTCCAGCATCAATGTGGGCCGCTCGGAGTGTGCGCACTACAGCGCTTCCAGTATCGAGTGAGTCGCGAAGTGCGTTGGGATCGTACGGAATCGGAAGCGCGGGTACGAATACGTCTATCTTCGTGCCTTCCAATCCGGTTAACTTTTCTACAATCCGCGCCGATTGCATCGGCGTCAATTGTCTTGGACCGAAGATATCCAGCATTCTGTTCACAAGGGCAATACGCTCCCGCTCTGCTTTATCAGCCAGTTCCTTCGCATCATTAGACTGCCTTTCAAGCAGCACGGCACGAGCGTTATCTGCCTTCTGGATGCAAGTATCAACGATGCCTATTTTCTCCTCGAATACGAATTCTCCCGCCACGCCACCGGCGACAAGTACCGCGGCAAAGATTTCAATAATCACGAACCGTGTTGATGGTTTCTCTGGAACTGGCACGCCTCCGCGTTTCCAGAATCGAATCGCGACAGAATATTCGCGGCGTTCTAACACGAATTCAGCAGCTACAGTCACAACTTCAATGACGACCCCTGCGACAACCAAGAACGTGCAAAAATTGAACCAAAACTCCAGGTCAGATCGAGAAGTTGCGAGGCTGGACAGCAGTATCTCTAGCGCCCTCAATTCAGAGATGAGTTTGCATGAACATGCGCTCCGGCTAGCTACGCTCCAATTGATCGTAGTAATCGTGGCCGGAACCGCAGGAATAATGTTCATGCTGGCTATAGCGCTAGGTGATTACTTCAAGGAAAAGAAAATGTGCCATAATCCTAGCAGGGGAACCCCATGAAGGATAAGCCTCCATCTCCCGAATATCAGGCATTTGAGAATCTTTTAGGAAACGTCTTGAGTGTCAGTAAGCAAGAACTCAACAGGCGCATTGCAGAGGAAAGGGAGGAGAAGCGGACGGCTAAATCCGCTTCCCCCGTTTCTGCCGGTCAAACCAACTAGGCCTGGAGTTGCGAGGGCGGCACCTTCCCGGTCAGTTCTGCATAAGTCAGTCTCTTCCCTGAAATCTGCGATAAAGCCAGCGCAAAGCGATCCGCGTCCGTCAGTGGATTGTCTTTGGTTGCGCGATTGTTATAGCGGAATGCTTGTTCGTCCGCGTAGCGGTCAAGGTGAAACGGCTCTACGCTGATGTAGGTGCCGTTCAATGCCCGCTTAAACAATGACCAGAAGTTCTCGATCCCCTGAGTGTGAATCTGCCCATTCACATACTCGGCAGCGTGATTGATGATTTCGTGGGTGAGATCTATTCCCTTATATCCGCCCCATTCATCAGTCATCAGAGTAGCGCCTGGGTGAATATGCTTGTTCACAAGGCCGCGCAGGACATTGTGAGTGCGATCAATAACTATCTCGGTCTGCACTCGCCCTTTGCGCTCCAGCATCCCCACTACGATCGTCTTAGCCATAGCGCCGCCAGCGATGCCACTAAACCCAGTTCCTTTCGGCTTGCGCGACTTGTGCATGTTCTTCAACTTGCCGCCAACGAAAGTTTCATCCATCTCGACGGGTCCGCCCTGATAGCCGAGTTTCAGAACTGACTTGTTCTTCATCGCAAGCCTGATGCGCTGGAGCATGAACCATGCCGACTTCTGAGTGACGCCGATGGAGCGGTGAATCTCATAGCTGGAAACGCCGTTCTTACAGTTCGCAAGCATCCACATGACGGTCAGCCATTTATCGAGTTTGATAGGTGAATCCTCGAAGATTGTATTGACCTTCACCGAATACTGCTTGCCGCAATCCCGGCACTGCCAGCGGCGCTGAGTCTTCAGCCAATGCTGGCGAGCATCAGGCATAAGGCAAGCGGGACACTGGACGCCATCAGGCCAGCGCATTGCAGCAACGGTATTAATGCAAACCTGCTCATCGGCGAAGTATCTTATTGCATCTGAAAGAGTTTTGACTTGGTTTTCCATCGCAAGAAAAGAATATCGCAGAATTCATCATTAGTCAAGTATATTATTACCCCTTTTAGTACTGCCCTGAGCAGGGGGGGTAGGGGGGGGTGCGAATGGTACGGACCGGGGACATCCCTGACATATCAGACCGGGGACATACCTGACACTGCACAAGTCTGTTGACGTTGGGTTAGAACGTCGAGATGGGCTGGAGAGTGAGCAGTGTGATGGAGGAGAAGTTGCGCTTTGTCTTTGAGTATGAGCGCGTTGAGGAGTCGATGAAGGCTCTGTGTAATCGGTTTGAGATCAGCCGTGAGACGGGCTATGTTTGGCTTCGACGCTTCCGGCAGTTGGGAGTCGAGGGTCTGGTGGAGTTGAACCGGGCTCCGCAGCGTCATCCCAACCAGACGGCGGCAGCGATCGAAGAGGCGGTGCTGGATCTTCGCCAGGCGCATATGACGTGGGGCCCACGGAAGCTGAAGCGGATTCTGGAGCGGGACCAGCCGGGGCGCGGATGGCCGGCAACCAGCACGGTGGGCGAGATAGTGAAGCGTGCCGGTCTGGTGGTTGCGCGCAAGAAGCGGCGCCGGACCGAGCCCTATACGCAGCCTTTGCAGCATGCAGTGGAGTCGAACCGTGTGTGGTGTGCAGACTTCAAGGGCTGGTTCAGGAGCGGGGATGGAACCCGCATCGACCCGCTGACGATCACCGACGCCTGCAGCCGCTACCTGCTGCGCTCGCAGGCGGTGGAGAAGACCGACACGGAGCGAGTGCGAGCCATCTTCGAGGCGGCGTTTCGTGAATTCGGACTGCCCTGGTGGATACGCACTGATAACGGGCCTCCGTTTGCCAGTTCGGCCGTGAGCGGGTTGTCGCGGCTGGCGGTATGGTGGATCAAGCTGGGTATTCAGCCTGAGCGGATCGAGGCCGGTCATCCGGAGCAGAACGGGCGTCACGAGAGGATGCACCGGACACTGAAGCTGGACCTGAGGCCTGCCCAGGACTGGCGTGGCCAGCAACTGGAACTGGACCGGTTCCGCCACGATTACAACCATGTGCGGCCGCATGAGTCCCTGGACATGCAGACCCCGGCCTCGGTCTACGAGCCTTCGCCGCGGCCCTATCCGGAGCGGTTGCCGGAGATCGAGTACCCGGAGACGATGCTGGCGCGCACGGTCAAGAGCCACGGTCATTTTCGCTGGAAGAGGCACGATGTATTCCTCAGTGAGGTGCTGTGGGGCGAACGAGTGGGACTGCTGCCGTTTGACGACGGATGCTATACGGTCTACTTTGCCCATGTACCGGTGGCGCTGTTTGAAGAAAGGACTGGAAAAACCTACCGCTTGCCACCCAGCAAAGACGGACAGACGACGCGTTCCGTTTCCGGGGCAGCTGCCCCGGAAACGGAAAAACAAAAACAAGAGCAAAAACAACAACAAAAACTCCCTGAGAATGAAAAACTGTCAGGTATGTGCCCGGTCTAAAATGTCAGGGTTGTCCCCGGCCGTTCAGAATTTTGGGGCGGAAACTGGCAGTTTCGTTCGTAGCCTGGTCCGAGTTAGCCGTTGGAAGATGGAGGAAGCTCATACCTCTATTCTGCGCCGGCTTTCGGTAATTTTCTGCAATGCATGGAGGCGCGGCATTGCACCTCGATTCAAATTCCTGGACGGGTTTCAGGACAAGTCCTGAGGGAAGGAGTTCGATAGCCCAGGCGATCGCGGCGGGGCACTGAAGATTCCCGCGGGGGCGCGTAAAACGGAGCTACTGTTTATCGAGATCGATCTTTTCGTACTCATGCCGGGCGATTGCGGCGCGAATCTGAGCGGGGGTTTTGCCGAGCTTAGTCTGCTCGTAGGCGTAGAAGCCCTCCTGGGCGCAGGTTGAGCACTCGGTCCCGTGCAGTCCCTCGAAACAGCTGCGCAGGCTGGTGTGACCCAGAGCGCGATCGCAACGGCAGTTGCAGGGCAACTGGTAGATGACGCCGCTCACCTTTGAGACCTGCTGGTAGACGTGGACCTGCCAGGGATAGCGGAAGTTCTCTCCGGTGAGCTTGGCTCCGGACAGGATGGGCGGCAGTGCGCCGATTTTCAGAGGCGCGTTGGGGTGATAAGCGGGCACGTCGTCGGCTGGGTTGGACCACTGCGCATAGCTCGCGACCGTGAGCGCGGAGACCGCCAGACCAAGCACCCAGCGGGTTTTGATTGGGAGCTTCATGGAACCTCTCTGGTTGTCATTTTAACCGGATTGGAGTGAAAGCGGAACAGTCTGCGTCTGAGGCCGGACGTTGTGATTTTGGGTCTCAGCCTGCCCGGAGCAAAAAAAGACGGCACGAACGGTCTAGCTGTTCGTGCCGGGAGGCCAGTGACGCAAACTACTTCCTACCGGGGAGAAGCGGATTGACCGCCTCATCCAGTGGAATAAATACACCATAGCATAGATTGCGAAGAATGCAAATACAAAAATCGAAATTTTTCTGATCGACCTGGAGAATCGCCCGTTTTCTTTGCCTGGCATCGGAAACCCCATGCTTCCACAAGAAAACAGATCGGGCCGGCGGCGGTTTCAAGACCGTGCCAAGAGGCCTAACCCGTTCATTATCAAATCAATCTTGGGATCTTCAATCTTTGGACGCAGGATCGACTGGGAGGATTGGAGTTGGTGTTGCGGCGTAGATCGAGCCCTAGCGGTTGGATTCTTCGTCGCATTACGGAACAGAAAAGCCTTCAAAACCCTATGTTAAACCGGCGAAACAGTCCAAAATCCGCATTTTTGGATTCATAGCGACCCCTCGCGGGAAGGCGTTGTCATTCCTGTCGCACGGCCAACTGCGCCGGAGCTGGAAGGGTCCACGTAGTTGCGCGCCAGGCAGGCTTTTACGTTAACTTCTCTGCCCGGGCGGCGAGATCGAAGTCTTTGGCTGTGAGACCACCCGCATCGTGAGTGACCAGCGCCAGCCGGACCCGGTTGTACCGGATATCAATGTCAGGATGGTGGCCAGCCTCTTCAGCCAGTTCTCCGACGCGGTTCACGAAGGCGAGAGCGGCGAGGAAGTCTTTGAATTGGAAGGTTCTTACCAGCTCGCCGGAGACGATGTTCCACTCCGGCAGGGTGAGGAGACGGACCTTGGCTTCTTCAGCAGACAGTGAGGGCATGGATTTTGCTCCTGATTCTTGCTTGATCTTCGTACCTGGAATCGTGTTTGTGATGACGACGCTGGGTCGAATTGTTGTGCTGTGCGTGGCGCCTCGAATGCATCCCCCAAGAAAACGCGGGCGAGGGTCAGCGGAGAAAAAAGCAACCGCGGATCCTTCGACTCCCTGCGTCCGCCGCGGCGGATTACGGTCCCTCCTGATGAACGGGGCAGGTTGGGCTTGATCGTATCCCACCCATCGCAAAAAACGCGATGGATGGGGCACCCAACTGTTTTTTTATTTTAAGTGCTTAAATGCGTCTTCCGGGTCGAAGCAGCCTAACCCAACAGGTCTTTCGTGCCGGGTACCTGGGTGATTTCAAAGGTCGAGTATCTTTTGTTCTGGCCACTGATCTCGGAGCGCAGCTCCTGCCAAAGCTCATTCGGAATCTTCAGGAAGGCTTCGACAACCGCTGGATCGAATTGCGTTCCCGAGCAGCGGAGAATTTCTTCGCGCGCCGCGTCGAAGCTGCGCGCTTTCCGGTACGGTCGATCGCTGGTAATAGCGTCAAGCGTGTCGGCCACGGCAAATATCCGCGCCCCAATGGGAATCTCATGTCCCGCCAGACCGCTTGGATAGCCGCTTCCGTCAAAATGCTCCTGGTGGCAGAAGACAATCTCCGCCGCACCGGCAAGGAAGGGAATCTTGCGCAGCATGTGGTAGCCGCGCGTGCAGTGCTCGCGCATGACTTCCTGCTCTTCCGATGTGAGCTTGCCCGGCTTGCGCAGGATCTCGTCGGGAATCGCCATCTTGCCAATGTCGTGCAGAAACGCGCCACGCGCAATCACTTTGATCTCCGCCGGCGGCAAGCCCATAGCCCGCGCCAACGCGATGGTGTAAGCGGTCACACGCTTGGAGTGGCCTTCGGTCTCCGAGTCCTTCAGATCGAGAGCGTCGCCGAGCGCCTCGAGGGTGACGTCGTAGGAGTGCTCGAGATCTTCCATGGCATGGCGCAGCATCTCGGTGCGGGCGCGCACCATCTGCTCAAGGCTCTGCTGGTAGTTGTGGCTTTCTTCAAGCACCTGGCGATGCTTCAAGGCCCGCTCGACGGTGCCCATGAGGTGTTCGCGCTCGAATGGCTTAAGCACGATAGTCATAAGCGCCGCGGCGCATGGAATCGATGGCCACACTGATGTCGTGGATTGCGGTGACCATGACCACAGGAAGGTTGGGCTGCTGCGCATGAACCCGCTCGAGCAGCGCAATGCCGTTCAAATCCTGCATGACGATGTCGGTGAGAATGAGGTCGAAGGTGTTGAGCGCGAGTGCTTCAAGAGCTTCGCGGCCGCTGGAGGCGAGCTGGACCTCATAACCGCTTCGCTCGAGAGTAGAGCCCATCATGGAGCGAACGTGCGCCTCATCATCGACCACGAGGACGCGAGCCGGACGGCTCGCCTCAATCATTGCGCGGGCTTCTCCTTCCGCAGGCACTTCTTCCGCGGGGTTTGGCGTGCCCGGTCTAACCAGGTTCAATCCCAAGAAACTACCTCCCAGGCTGCTCGGTTGCGCCTTGAGGGTTGCAGGCCTGACCCGAATGACCCCCATGGTCTGCACTTCGAAAACCCGGACCTTTTTCTAGTAGACAAGCGTTTGAACGTGCTGACCATCACAAAAAGGTGTCATGATGCCTGGTTGAATACGAAAAGTACTAATGCGAAAGTAACTCGAACAGGTAACTTTTGGTTCAGTTTAGCTCAGAGGCGCCGAATTAAGGAGCGTTTTGCAACACGGTACTCTTGGCATGGAGCTGGCCGGAAGCCGCCCGGATCCGATTTTTCATTGGACGCAAGAAACCGCGTTCTGGTTCCCAATGGAAGGTGAGAATCTGCCGGTTGCAATACGCGAAAGTAATTGTTGTGGCGCGCGGCAAGCGGGCAAAGATTTCATTCCCTGGTTGGGTCCGGAGGACAGCACGAAATCTAAGGAAAATTTGCCTGGTCGTCCGATTTTCAGTGCTGCTCTCCCGTTACTCCTTCTTCCGCTGCTGCGCGCGTCTGACCTCGGCCCAACCCTCCTTTGTGATTTGATGGCTACGGGCTACGGCCAGGGCGCCCGCCGGCACGTCCATAGTGATGCATGAACCGGCGCCGATAAATGCCCCGTCACCCACGCTGACCGGAGCGACAAGGGTGGAATCGCTGCCGACAAATGCCCGTTTGCCGATCTGAGTGCGATGCTTGTTTACCCCGTCGTAGTTGCAGGTAATGACCCCGGCGCCGATGTTGGTTTCCGCGCCCACATCGGTGTCGCCCAGGTAGGTGAGGTGGCTGGCCTTGGCTCCCTTGCCGAGCTTCGTCTTCTTGGTTTCGACGAAGTTGCCGACGTGCGCGTCTTCGCCGATCTCGCTCTGCGGGCGCAGGTGCGCAAACGGCCCGATCTTTGCTCCGGCGCCCACCGTGCTTTCGGTGAGCACACAACTCTGCCTGACAAGTATGCCGTCGCCGAGCGTGCAGTTCTCGATGACCGTGTATGAGCGAATGAGACATTTCGCGCCGATCCGCGTGCGGCCGAGCAATTGAACGAAAGGCTCAATGACGGTATCGGGAGCGACCTCGACTTCGGGGTCGATAATGCATGTCTCCGGTTTGTAAATTGTGACGCCGGCCGCGATCAGCCGCGCCGCTGCCCGATCCCGCTGCCTGGCATCCTCAGCCACCAATTCCGCAATCGTATTCACGCTATCGAGTCTCCATTTGTGTTTCGAACCGGGCTTGTATGCGCCGGCATTTTTTGTTGCGATTACTTTCCTGCGCCACCCGTTGCGCCGGCAGGGCGGCCGGGCTGCGGAATCGCGATGTCCACGGTTTGGACCGGCCCCAGTTTGAGTTCATCGAGTCCGGGCTTGATCTCCGGCCCGTTGCCGACCACAAGCACTGCGAGCTTTTCAGGATGGATGTACTTTTTTGCCGCGGCGGTCAGGTCGGCGAGGGTCACTTTTTCGAGGGCCGCCTTGTAGGTCTCCAAATAGTCTGGCGGGTAACCGTAGAACTCGAGCCTTTCGCGCTCGTCGAGGATCTTTTCCCTGGTGTCGTACTTGAAGAGAAACGAGTTCAAGATTCCATCCTTGGCGCGCTTAAGCTCTTCCTCTGTGAAGGGCCTGGTGTTTAGCCCGGCGATCTCGGTCAACGCGGCTTTGGTGGCGTCGACCGTGGAAGGACTCTTGGTGAGCACCTCAGCCTGGAATGGAGCTGGGTGGTCGTACGCTGCGCCGAACCCGCCGCCGACCGAATAGGCGAGGCCGAGTTCTGTGCGGACCTTTTGGAATAGTCGGCTTCCGAATCCGCCGCCGAGGATTTCGTTCATGACGGAGAGTACGGGCACGTCGGGATTTCGGCGGTCGGTGCCCAGGCCGACGATTTCGATGTTGGATTGGTTCACATCTTCTTTGTTGATGAAATAAACACCGGGCGTTGGGCCAGCGAACTGGTCATGTCGCGGCGGGGCGGGCTCGACGTGCGGCAGAGATTCAAACTCCGCGCGAACCTTGGCTTCCATCGCCACAGGGTCAAAGTCTCCGCTGATGCCTACGATGAGCTTTCCCTTCAGGGTGCGGTCGTGCCAGGCCTGCAAGTCGGGCAATGTAACCGCGCCGATCGTCGCCAGCTCAGGCTGGCGAGTATAGGGGCCGTTGGCTCCATAGACGAGCTTCGCAGCTTCGCGTTCCGCAATCTCTCCTTCGTCGTCGTTACGGCGCACGATGCCGGTGGCTACCAGCTGCATTGCGAGTTGCAGTTTTTCTTCACTGAATTTGGGATGAAAGAGCAGGTCCATGGCGAGCGAAAAAACCTGGTCGGAATCGCCTTTGAGCGAGTCCCAGGAGACTGCTGTGGAGTCCACGTCGCCACCGGTTTCGATGTGCGCGGCGCGGGCTTCAAGAAAATCGTCCATGGCATCGCCGTTCATTTTTTCGGTGCCGCTGGTGCGCCAGGCAAGGCCATAAAGATCGACCAATCCGGTTTTCGCAGGGTCGGTTTCTTCGCGCGATCCGCCGGGGATCATCACCGAACCCGATATGAACGGCAGCTCGTGATCCTCTTGAAGGAAGACGACGATTCCATTCTTGAGCTCGATGCGTTTGGGTTGGTGGGGATTGAAGTCGTGGAGTTTTGGGATGGGGATTTTTTCCCATGGCTTGCTCTGTTGCGCACTCAGAATGGCAGGCGCGGCCACGGCGGCGAAGATGGTTAAAATTTTGAACGCACTGCTGATCGAATGGCTTTTCATTCCGCGCCTCCATCGTTCTTTGCGGCTGCTGCTGGAGCTTCGGTATCAATCTCCGCGCTGGTGCGGTTCGACGCTACAAAGACCTGGTTGGCGACGCGGCGAATGTCCGCTTTGGTCACTTTGTCCACCCGGTCGAGTTGCAGGAATAATTCGCGCCAATCACCGTAGCGCGCCTGGTACTCGGCAAGTGCGTTGGCCAGGCCCTGGTTGTCTGCAAGGCCACGCAGCAGGTCGGCGCGGGCGCGGGTCTTGAACATTTGGAGTTCGGCGTCGGTTACGTCGGTGGTCTTTAGCTTGTCGATCTCTTTGTGAATCGCGTCGCGCATCTGGGCCGGCGTATGGCCGGGGAGCGGATAGGCAAAGAATGCGAAGAGGCTGGGATACTTGTCGCTGGGGAAGGGGCTGAACCCCGCAGCCTCGGCCGCAATCTGCTGCTGCTCGACCAGGCTGCGGTACATGCGGGAAACGCGGCCGTTCGACATGATGTCCTGGATGGCGTCGAAAACCGCATCGTCGGGGTCGCGGTAGTTCGGGCGGTGATAGCCCTCGATGTAGATGGGCTGCGTCTGTTCGCGGATGATCACCGACTTCTCGGCAAACTGCTTCGGCTCTATGGTCGTTGATTCTTCCGGTTTGGGTCCGCCGGGGACTTTGCTGAAGTATTTCTCCAGCATCGGCATGGCCTCCGACGCTTTTACGTCGCCAACCACAGTGACCACGATGTCGCCGCCAACATAATACTTTTTGTGGAAGGCCATGGCTTCGGTGGCTGTTATCTGGCTTACCTCGCTCGGCCAGCCAATGTCGGTCCGTCCGTAGTTGTGGGCCACATATGCGGTGGCCAGAAACTGCTCGATCATTCTCCCGATTGGGTTCGAGTCGGTCCTCATGCGGCGCTCTTCGAGCACCACGTCGCGTTCCTTGTAGAACTCGCGCGGAACCACATCGGAGAGGCGAGCGCTCTCAAGCCAAGCCCAGAGTTCGAGGCGATTTTCCGGCATCGACCAGAAGTATTGCGTGTCGTCGAGGCCCGTTCCGGCATTCAAGCCGTGGGCTCCATTTGCCTCCGCCACTTCAGTGAATTGGTTGGGGATTACAAACTTGTGAGCCTCGGTCTGCGCATCGACAAAGGCCTGGTGGAGTTCGGCCAACTTCTTCTCGTCGCGTCCGACGGGCTTGAGGAACTCGGCCTCGTAGGCATCGTTTGCGGCTTCGACCTTGGCCAGCGCGACTTTCTCCTGGGCGTAGTCGGTTGTCCCGATCTGGCTGGTGCCCTTGAAGGCAAGGTGCTCGAACATGTGCGCCAGACCGCTTTCACCGGAAGGATCGTTTACGGCTCCGGCATCAACAAAAGTCGTATAGCTGAACACCGGGGCCTCGGGACGTTCGCAAACGATCAGTGTGAGCCCATTGGGCAGCACTTTGGTCGTGATCTTCTTCTCGAAGCTGTTCAGGTCCTGCGCGCGCGCGACCGCAAAGGCCATGATCGCGAACATCAGAAACAGGCAACTCTTCCAAATTGGGGAATAAGCTCTACTCTGCATCCGGTCTCCTTGTTCGGGGGTGTGGGGACACAACCTCGCACTCTTCCAAGCTAGTTGTCCTGGCTGGGCAGGGTCAAACGGAGAACAGGGAACAGGGAACAGGGAACAGGCTTAGGGAATAGGGAATAGGGAATAGAAAAGTAGGTTCAATTGAGAATCGCGGTATCCAATGTCTCAAAGGCGAGGCCCGGGGCATCCGGTGGCTGGCGGGGGTTTGGGTAGAAACTCAGCAAGTCAGCCCCCGCTTCGCGGGGTTAGCAAGTCAGCGAGTCAGCGGGCTGCGATTGCTGTCAATTGCCGCCAACTGCCTTGACGAAGGAGTAGAAGAAGTCCAACGACTTCCAGTAGGAGTCGATGGGCAGGCGCTCGTCGCGGCCGTGGGCGCGGTCGTCGTCCCGCTCGAGCGCAATTGCCGAGAAGCCGTAGGAGGGGATTCCCGCTTGAGCAAAATAGATGGAATCGCGTGGCTCCGTTTTCCATGACCGCGGTTACAGGGACTCCGGGCCAGATCGCGTTGGTCAGGCGGGTGAGCGGTTGAAACACTTCGGGAATCGGAGCAGGCGGCACGATCGGTTTGCGCTCGGGAGCTGAGTCGGTGACCGCGCCTGAATCGGAGACGTACTTCACGGTCAGCTTGTCGTCGGCGAAGATTCCGATGAGCTGCTGCCTGATTTCTTCAGGCGAATGGCCGGGAAAGATGCGGCAATTCACATTGGCCTGCGCGGTTTGCGGAAGAGCATTGTTGGCGTGGCCGGCATTGAGGCGAGTGGCAACGCAGGTGGTTCTGAAGTTCGAGTTGAAGCTCGGCTCCGCACTGAGGCGCGCCACCGCCGCGGGGTTGGGCGGCGAAGCTAGAATCGCATGAATATCCGCAGCCGTCGGGCCGGTCTCCTGGCCGGCGAGACTGGTGAAATACGCTCGCGTGACCTCATTCATTTCGAAGGGAAACGCATGAGCCTGCAACTTGTCGAGCGCCGCTGTGAGCTCGTAGATTGCGTTGTCTGGACGAGGCAGAGAACTGTGGCCGCCGCGATTGAGGGCGGTGATCTGGAAGTCCGAATAGACTTTCTCTGTTGCTTCCACCGCTGCCACCACCGGCCGGCCGTGAACCAACTCGACGCCGCCCGCGTCGGGGTTGATGACGAACGCGGCATCGACCAGTTCGCGGTGGTGCGCGACCAGCCATTGGGCGCCGTTGAAGGTGCCGCCTTCCTCGTCCGCGGTGAGCGCGAGAATCAGATCGCGCTTCGGCTTGTATCCATCCCGGTGCAGGCGCAGAAACGTGGTCACCATCGCGGCGTCGCCGTCTTTCATATCCTGGGTTCCGCGGCCGTAGAAGAAGCCATCCTTCTCGACGAATTGGAAGGGGTCGGTCGTCCAGTCGGACTTGAGCGCCTCGACCACATCCATGTGACAGAGGAAGAGGACCGGTCTTGTGGTTGGTGTGCCAGCGGCGCGGATTCTGGCGACGAGGTTCTGTTTGCGCGGGTCGGGGCCGAGCAACTCGACGTCGCCGGGAGCGAATCCGGCGTCGAGCAGGCGCTTGCGCATGGCCGCGGTCGCAGTTGTGACGTTGCCGCGAGGGGTGTCGGTGGTGTTGATCTCGATGAGCTCTTTCAGAATGGAGCGGGCGAGCTCGCGATCTTCGGCAGAGGCGGTGGGGATTGGGGGCTGGGCCGGCAGCGAAGAAGAAAGGCAACAGGCCAAGGCGATCAGGGCGAACCATGCAGCACTGAGGGAACGTTGCATGGGCTTATTGTACGGGTGCGGATGGGGTGGTCGCGTGGTGTTGATGGAGTTCATGCGATCCGACCCTAAGAAGAAACAAGAATGTTGGTTCAACGAGGCAAGATGTCGTGATGGAGTTCTACGGACTCCCACCCATCGGACAAAAAGTCGCCGCGGCGACACGTCCGATGGATGGGGCACAGTTTCATTCCAAGCGGGTTGGCGAAGCCGGTGGACGGCTAGCAAGGAAAATCCGCCATGGCGGATTGCGAGGAAGTGGCGCCCGGCTTGGATGGGACACACAGGCAACGAATCAGTGCGCGAGGCGGGCGTTGGGATTGACGAAGAGCCATGCGGATGCGCCGAGCAGGGCGAGCGCGGTGGCGGTTAGAAATGACGCCTCCCATCCGAAGCGGGCGGCGATGAGCGGGGTCAACGAAGCGGTTACGGCGGCGCCGATCTGGCCGGCCATGTTCATGGTGCTGGAAACCACTCCGGCATGCGTTCCGGCAAAGTCCGCGGTCACCGACCAGAAGCAGCTTTGCGATACGTAGAGGGAACCGGCGCCGCAGGCGAGCACGGCAGTTGCAGTTATGGCGTCGTGTGCTCTCGATCCGGCGAGCAGCAAAATGCCGGTCATTGCCAGTGCAAATGCGGGGAGGATACAGCGACCAACGCGCGCGCTCCACACGCGCGCCAGCCAGTCGCTCGCCACTCCGCCAATGAGCGAGCCGGCCGACATGGCCGCAAATGGAAAGATCGAATAAACGGCGCTCGTCTTGAGGCTGAGGCCGCGCACCTGCGCCAGGTAGATGTAAAACCAGCTGAAGAATATCCAGGAGATGTAGCCGTAGGTGAAATAGCTGCCGGAGACGGCCAGGACCTCTTTGCTCAAGAAGATCTTTGTCCAGGGAACGCCGGACTTTTCTTTCTCGCCGACGGCCGGATGCGCATTCTGCGCCTGCATTGCGTCTCCGCGGTCTGCGACGATAAGCGCGAGCTCTCTCTCGCTTACCCAGGGATGTTGTTCCGGCGCATCGCGCGCAACCACGAACCAAACCGCGGCCGCCAGCAGGCCGGCGACCGCGCAGAACCAGAACGCGGAGTGCCAGCCATAAACCAGAATGATCGAAGTGAGCAGCGGCGGAGCCAGCCCCGATCCCAACCCGACGCCGCCAAAGACGATGCCGTTTGCCTTGCCGCGCTCATGAATGGGAAACCAGCGTTCGACAAACTGGTTCGCAGATGGATACATGACGGCGCTGCTGGCTCCGAGGGCGACCCGCACGAGGATCAAGACCCATAAGGCGCCGCTTATGCCAGGAGGCACGAGCGCGGTGAGGACTGTGAAGACTCCCCAAAGCACCACGCATGAGGAGAGCACGCGGCGCGGGCCAAAACGTCGCACGAGCACTCCGCCGGGGACCTGGAAGGTAGCATAGCCGACGAGAAAAGCGCTGAATACCCATCCCAGATGGGAGTTATCGATCCTGAATTCCCTGCCAATCTGAACACCGGCGATAGAGATGTTGGTTCGGTCAAGGAAGGCAATGGTGCTAAGAACGAGTAACCAGAAAACCAGAAGATATCGCATGGGCAGTCCCCGGCCCGGCTGTCCATCCTGTTTTTGAATCATCCGATTTCCGTTCCCCCTGGCCCGGTTCCCGGCCGCGACGCTTTGGCCTTTATCCCGCAAGCGTCCATTCTCTACGCTCGGCCCATGAAAGAGAAGTGAAAATAAGGCAGGCAACAAAAATCGGGAGTAACCTCTGGCGTCAACACTCAGGGCGCGGTCTCCGCGGGAAATCAAAAGATTTGATTCTGATGCCGAAAGGGAGGGAAATGCACTACTCTTGCGAGTGAGCGCATGAGCCGTTTTTTTCTGAAATTCCGAAAAGCAATTCTGCAGGCCCTGGAGCACGACGTGATCAACACGGCCAAGGCGGCGGCGTACTCTGGGATGCTTATGCTCTTTCCCGCTCTGCTGGTGTTGACCACCCTGCTGGCCCAGGTGCAGCAGGGGCCGACGCTGGTGGGTGAAGTGCGATCCATCTTCGAGCAGTTTCTTCCCGCGGACACGATGGATCTTCTGCAGTCGTACATCGTGACCCGCCGGATTTACTCGGTCCAGTTGATTTTTTCGGCGACCGGGTTGAGCATCTTCGCGGGGCTGGGCATGATGCTGTCGCTGATGGAGGGCTTTCGGCGGGCCTATCAGATTCCGCACGAGGATTGGGGTTTTGGCGGACGGCGGCTGCGGGCCTTGCTGCTGGTTCCGATCGCGCTGGTTCCGCTTTCGGTGGCCACGCTGGTGATTGTCTTCGGGCGACAGATTGAGTTGTGGATGGTGGATAACGCCGGCCATGAGTTGCGCCACGTTGTGCTGTTTTTCTGGCGGATGGTGCGTTGGTCGATTGCTTTGCTTACCGGCGTGACGGTGCTGACCGCCGTTTACCACTTTGGAACAAAGAGAACAGAACATTGGATGTGGGTTGCGCCGGGAGCCGTAGCCGGCACGCTGCTTTGGTTTCCGACGACGCTGGCCTTTGGCTGGTATGTGACGCGGGTTGCGGACTATTCAATGTTCTACGGTTCATTTGGCGCCGGGATTGCCACGCTGGTTTGGCTTTACATCACTGCGTTCAGCGTGCTGGTGGGAGCGGAGCTGAACGGGGTTCTTTACGGAGATCGGCAGGATCACACCGCCGCCCAGATCTTTGCAGAGGCTGAGACCGATTCAGCTTCTCAAGGCGAGTGAGAGCTGGAGCGAGCGATCGAACGGTGCGCGCGGCGCGGCTGAGTGAGAGCATCTGTTCCGACTCTCCATGTACAATAAGAGAAGTCGTCCCCACTCCGTTTTCTGTCCGGCCCAAACCCTCTTTACCCTGATTGAAGCCATTTCCCTGGAGCTTTCCCCATGTCGTTTTTTGAACCGAGCCTTAGTGAGGCCCCGTCTCAGCGCCGCGCGAAGATCGTTGCCACGCTGGGACCGGCCTCGAACACCGAGACAGTGGTCCGCGACCTGGTGCGCGCGGGCGTGGATGTGGTGCGCCTGAATTTTTCCCACAGCACTCACGACAGGAAGCTGGCGGTGATGAAGCTGATCCGCAAGGTCAGCCGCGATGAGCACAAGCCGCTTTGCATCCTGGGCGACTTGCAGGGCCCGAAGATACGCACCTCGACGCTGAAGGATCATCAGTCGGTGCTGCTGAAGGCCGGGGGACGCCTGACCATTACGCCGCGCGAGGTTCCGGGAACGGCTTCGCTGGTGGGGACCACGTTCAAGACGCTGGCGGAAAACGTGGAGCAGGGCTCGCGGATTCTGCTTTCCGATGGGTTGATAGAGTTGCGCGTTCACGAGGTGGCTGGAGGCGATGTTCACTGCGATATCGTGAACGGCGGCATGCTGGGTGAAAGCAAGGGCATCAACCTGCCGGGCATCCTGGTGCGGGTCCCGTCGCTGACCGAGAAGGATGCTGAGGACCTGGAATTCGCGCTGAAGAATGGAGTCGATGCGATTGCGGTTTCCTTTGTCCGCACGGCGGAGGATGTGAGGATGGTTCGCAATCGCGTGGCGGCGCTGGGGTTTGAGACCTGGATTATCGCCAAGCTGGAAAAGCCGCAGGCCATCGAACACCTGGACGCGATTCTGCAAGTTTCAGACGGCATCATGGTGGCTCGCGGCGACCTGGGGGTGGAAGTGCCGCCGGAGATGGTTCCCGCGATTCAGAAGCACATCATCCGCCGCGCGTCGGAGTACTCGAAGCCGGTGATCACCGCGACGCAGATGCTGGAGTCGATGATTGAGAATCCGCGGCCGACGCGCGCCGAAGTATCGGATGTGGCCAATGCGGTATACGACGGCACGGACGCGGTGATGCTCTCGGGCGAATCGGCGGTGGGCAAGTACCCGGTGCAGGCGGTCGCGATGATGGCGCGCATCGTATCTGAAGCCGAGCGGGACATGAAGGAGAGCTATCAGAACGAGCCTCGTCAGCGGCAGGCACGGCTGTCGATTGCCGAGACCATTTGCGAAGCGACGGCCCACGCCGCCGACGACCTGGACCTGCGCGGCATTGCTCTGTTTACCGAGTCGGGACAGACGGCGCGGCAACTGTCGAAGTACCATCCGACGGCGCCGATCTTTGCGCTGAGCCCGGTCGAGATCACGATCAACCGGCTGAGCATGTTGTGGGGGACGACGCCGGTACTCTGCCCCAAGATCAACAGCACCGAGGCCCTGGTGGATTGCGCCGAGAGCCTGCTGGAGCACAACGGATACGTGCGCGCCCGCGAGGTGATTGCGATTGTGGCGGGGACGCGCACGAAGTCGGGTTCGACAAACTTCATGCGGCTGCACGTGATGGGCGATAGCCAGTTGGAAGGGGCGCGTTTTCAGATTGCGCGCGATCAGGATACGGCGCAGGCGGCGAAACCCAGGCGGGCCGCGGCGAGGAAGCCGAAGACGTATCAGAAATTTCCGTCGCCGAATCCGCCCAAGATTTCGAATCCGTAGTGGGGTCCCACCCTTCCGCGATGAAACTGCGGAAGGATGGGGCACCCTGCGGTCTCTGATTACTTTGCGGCTAGCTGGCGGAGGACGTATTGCAAAATGCCACCGTGCTTGTAGTACTCAATTTCCTGAGGCGTATCGATTCGGACGGTCACTTCAAATGATGTTTGGTTAAGTAGATACTTGCTGTCTGGAGTCGAGGTGGCATAAGCCCTGAGCGTTCTTCCATTCGCAAATCCCGAGTTAACCAGATCGACCAATCCTGGAAAGTGGTAGTACTCCTCGCCCGTCAGGCCCATAACTTCTGGGTTTTCTCCATCCCTGAATTGCAGCGGCAGGATTCCCATGCCGACGAGGTTAGAGCGGTGGATGCGCTCGAAGCTTTCGGCGATAACGGCGCGGACGCCGAGCAGCTTTGGTCCTTTGGCTGCCCAGTCGCGCGAGGAGCCGGAGCCGTATTCCTTGCCGGCGAGAATGATTAGCGGCACACCGCGCTCGGCATACTTTACGCTGGCGTCGAAGATGGACATCTGCTCGCCTTCGGGCAACAGGCGCGTGACGCCGCCTTCGGTGCCGGGGGCGAGCTTGTTGCGCAGGCGGACGTTGGCGAAGGTGCCGCGCACCATGACTTCGTGATTGCCGCGGCGTGAGCCGTAGCTGTTGAAGTCGGAGGGCTTGACGCCGTGAGCGGACAGATATTGACCAGCGGGGCCGTTGGCCTTGATGTTGCCTGCGGGTGAGATGTGGTCGGTGGTAACGGAGTCGCCGAGGACGGCGAGGACGCGCGCGCCAACGATATCGGTTACGGGCGCGGGTTTGGTATTCATGCCGTCGAAGTATGGCGCCTGGCGGATGTAGGTGGAGTCGGGCTCCCACTGATAGACGTCGCCGGTGGGGAAGTTGAGACCTTGCCAACTGGCATCGCCATCCGCGACCGTCGCGTATTCCCTGCGGAAGGCTTCGCTGCTGACGCCTTTCTCGATGGCCTCGGATACTTCGGCTTGCGTCGGCCAGATGTCTTTGAGGTAGACGGGCTTGCCGGCCTGATCGGTGCCAAGCGGGTCGGTTGAGAAGTTGTGGCCGATTCTGCCGGCGAGCGCGTAGGCGACGACGAGCGGCGGGGACATTAGATAATTGGCGCGGACATCGACGTTGACGCGGCCTTCAAAGTTGCGATTTCCGCTGAGGACGCTGACGGCAACGAGTCCGTGCTCGTCGATACTTTTGGAGACGTCGGAAGGCAGTGGGCCGGAGTTGCCGATGCAGGTGGTGCAGCCGTAGCCCACTACATTGAAACGCAGCTTTTCGAGATAGGGCAGGAGGCCGGACTTTTCGTAGTAGTCGGTTACGACGCGCGAGCCGGGAGCGAGAGAAGTTTTGACCCAGGGCGGAACGGTGAGGCCCTTTTCGACGGCCTTTTTGGCAAGGATGCCGGCGGCAATCATGACAGATGGGTTCGAGGTGTTGGTGCAACTGGTGATGGCCGCGATGACGACCGATCCGTGATCGAGATATTTGTCGGGATCGATGTTGAAGCGCTCTTTTACCGTTGTGGTCACGTGGACAGGGACTTTTTCCGCGACCGCCGAGTCGGCTACGGCGTTGCGCTCCCATGCGGCCGCGGTGCGCGAGCCGAGCGGCTTTGCTGTGGGGGCGAGAAGCGTAGGCAACTGCTGCGCGAAACTGGCCGCGGCATCCTTGAGCAATACGCGATCCTGCGGGCGTTTCGGTCCCGCCACGCTTGGCTCGACGGTGGCCAGATCGAGCTCGAGCGTCTCGGTGTATTCGGCTTCGGGAGAGTCGGAGGTGTGGAAGAGGCCTTGTTCTTTGTAGTAGGCCTCGACCAGAGCGATCTGTTCTTCGCTGCGGCCAGTGAGGCGCAGATAGCGGAGGGTCTCGGCGTCGACGGGGAAGATGCCGCAGGTGGCGCCATACTCCGGCGCCATGTTGCTGATGGTGGCGCGGTCAGCCAGCGGCAGCGCGGCGATGCCGGGGCCGTAGAACTCGACGAACTTGCCTACGACGCCGAGCTTGCGCAAGGACTGGGTGACGGTGAGTACGAGGTCGGTAGCGGTTGCGCCTTCGCGCAGTTTGCCGGTGAGCTTGTATCCGACAACCTGCGGGACGAGCATGGATACAGGCTGGCCGAGCATGGCTGCCTCGGCCTCAATGCCGCCGACGCCCCAGCCGAGCACGCCGAGGCCGTTGATCATGGTGGTGTGCGAGTCGGTGCCGACTACGGTGTCGGGATAAGCAACCAGTTCTCCGTTGATTTCAGCGGTGAAGACGACGCGGGCGAGGTACTCGAGATTGACCTGGTGACAGATGCCCATTCCTGGCGGCACGGCGGAGAAGTTGCGGAAGGCGGTCTGGCCCCACTTGAGAAAGGCGTAGCGCTCGCGGTTGCGCTGGAATTCGAGCAGCGAGTTGGCGGCATAGGCTCCGGCGGTGCCGAATTCGTCGACCTGGACGGAGTGGTCGATGACCAGTTCGGCGGGCACGAGAGGATTGACGCGCTCCGGGTCGCCGCCGAGAGTCTTTATTGCATCGCGCATCGCGGCGAGATCGACCACGGCGGGGACACCGGTGAAGTCCTGCATGAGGACGCGGGCGGGCATGTAGGCGATTTCGCGGCTGGGCTCGGCTTTGGCATCCCAGTTGGCGAGGAACTCGATGTCTGCGGCGGTTACGGTGATGCCGTCTTCGCGGCGGAGGAGGTTCTCGAGGAGAATCTTCAAGCTGAAGGGGAGGCGGCTGAGGTTGAAGCCGCGGGCGGTGAGCGCGGGGAGGCGGAAGATTGAATAGGTGTTTTTGCCGGAGGTGAGTGCGGCTTTGCTCGAGAAGCTGTTCATCGGGGAAAGACCTTTCTATCCGCGCATGGGGCGGATGGATGTGCGAGCATTTCGGTTTATCTGTAATTTGGGCATCAAGCTATCCCACCCTAGCCACAAAAACAAGTACGTGGCAAGGATGGGGCACCCAATTTCAACATGAATCCCGAAAGTGCTCCAAAAGCTCAGGAGATCGCGGGCCGCCGCGAAACATTGCGCGCAGAGCGGACCGGAAAACCATTCAACTGGATAGATTACTCAGCAGGACGAGCGCCGTCCACGGTCGGGGTGTCCGCGGCGAAAACGCTTGAGGACGGGCGTCGATGAGATTCGAACTGCGGAGCGGCTGAACATGGCGGACCCTTAGATGTTAGCGCGGATTTGGGGAAGGATCAATTGTCTCAGCGCGTGAGGTTGTAGATGAGGCCGAAAGGATCCTTGATGTAGATTCTGGGAAAATCAGGCTCATCTTTTACGACTTCGCAGCCCTTTTCGACGAGACGGCGCGCGGCTTCACGGACGTCATCGACGGTGACTTCGAGGACGGGTCCAAGTGTGGGGCCGGGCTCGATGAACAGGTTGATGTTGGGGCCGTGAAGGCCAATCATTTTGGGGTTGTCATCGGTGATCTTGAAGCCCAGGTTCTCGATGTAGAAGCGTGCTGCCTGCATGGGATCGGGCGCCTGAATCAAAATGTCGGTACCGAAGGTGTTGGCCATTTGTCCTCCTCGATGCCGGCGAGTATCACCGGTCGATTGCACTTCGAACAACTCTTAACGGCGGGATTGCGGCTAGCCTCGCTTCTTTCCACCGTTGCGCAGGCCGGTGCGCTTTGCCCCGCCGGGTTTGCTTTTGTAGCCGGAGCCCCTGGGGCCGGATTTGGAAAAGCCGCCGGGTTTGGGTTTGGAGAATCCGCCGGCTCGGGGAGGTTTGCTGCTGGGCCGCGCACCGCCTGGCCTGGGCTTGCCGCTGCTGGTGGTGAAGGGACGGGCAAGGCCGCTTTCGTTGCGTGGCGCGCGGGATGGTCCTGATGGTCTTGAATCGGACCTGCGAGGGGCGCTGGGGCGGCCGGAAGCTGGCCGATCGAAGCTGGGTTTTTCGGGGCGGGGTTTTTCGTAGCGGGGTTTTTCAAATCGGGGTTTTGCCGGACCGGATTTTTCGAATCTGGGTTTGCCGAAAGCGGGCTTGCCGGTGCGCGGGCGGTCATAGGGCGGACGGCCTGCTCCGGAGTGCGCGGGAGGCTTGCTGAAGGTGCGGGAAGGCCGCGCTTCAGAGCGATCCGATTCTATCGGGTCGATGCGCAGATTACCGGGCTTGAACGGAGTGAAGTCCTCTGCGCGAGCGGAAGGTTCGGGGCGGGGTGAGACCGGGCGCTGCTTGAAGGGCGGGCGATCGACTGGGCCGGGCTTTTTCCATGCCGGCTTGCCGAAGGTTGGCTTTCCGGACGCGGGTTTTCCTGCGAATGGCTTGCCTTCAGGCCTGCCGCCGTAAGCGCGGCCTGAGGCGGGCCGGGTTCCTTCCGTTGGGCCTGCGGCAAAGCGCGCCGGGGGGCGTTGCGCGCGGTCGTCTCTTTTCCAGGCTGGGCGGGAGGGAGCGGAGCCGGGACGCGCGGACCTCTGCGGGCCGAATCTCCGGTCGCCAAACTTGGCCGGCCCGGCACCGGAGCGGCTTTGATCGGGACGGGGCACCTCGGCTGCGGGGCGGAAGGGGCGGAAGGGTTTGTCGGCGCTGAACGGCCGTTTGGGGCGGACCTCCCCTGGGCGTTCGGAAACGGCGGGGCGCTGACCGAGTTTCGAAGAATCAAGGGGCCTCCGCGATTCGAACGGTTTCCGGGCCTCAAACGGCTTGGCGGGGCGGGGCCGGGTGGGCTTGGGCTGCACGGTGGGCAACTGGGCGTCGGACAGGTTGCGGCGGCGGAGTTCCTTGGCTTTCGGGGTGCGCAGTTTGCCTTCGGCGGCCAGGCGCAGGGCCGCCAGCTCTTCCGGGTCCAGCTCGCGCAGGTTGCCCGGTTCCTGGTCGAGAACCAGCGGGCCGTAGCCTACGCGGCGAATCTTCTCGACGAAATGGCCGACGGCCGAGAACATCTTGCGCAGTTCGCGATTGCGGCCTTCGATGAGGACGACTTCGTACCAGGGATTGTCGCCCTGGCGGACCTGGCGAATGCGGGCAGGCGAGGTGCGCACCTGGGGCGAGCCGGGCTTGCCGCGCTCGATGGAGACGCCGCCGCGCAGGATGTCGAGCTCCGCTTCGCTGGGCTGGCCGGCGACTTTGACGAGGTAAACTTTCTCCACGCCAGAGCCGGCCTTGGTGAGCTTGTTGGCGAGTTCGCCGTCGTTGGTGACCAGCAGCAGGCCTTCGCTCATGTAGTCGAGGCGGCCGACGGGGTAGAGGCGCTCTCGCATCTTTTCGAAGAACTGCATCACGGTGGGCCGGCCCTCGGGATCCTTGACCGTGGTGACGAAGCCTTTGGGCTTGTTCAGGACGAAGTAGCGCAGGCGCTCGGCGCCGTGGAGCAGCTTGCCGTCGACGCGGATGTGGTCGCGATTGGCGTCGGCCTTGGTGCCGAGCGCGGTGACCACTGTGCCGTTGACCTGGACGCGGCCCTGCTCGATCATCTCTTCGGCCTTGCGGCGGCTGGCGACGCCGGCCTGGGAAAGAATCTTCTGCAAGCGCTCGAGTTTGGCTGGGGGACGGGGTGCGGGAGTGAATTCGGCTTCGGCGTCGTCTGAATCGGCGGCGTCGGTTTCGGCTTCGGGAATTTCGCCCGCGGCACTTTCAGCGGGGGCTTCGTCCCCGAGGTAGACTTTGGCCTCGCCGTCGGTGGTGTCGCCAATTGGATCTACGATGCCGGTGGTTGGCGGCGGAGGCGGGACGTCAGCTTCGGGCGCGGCTTCGGAAACGGGGCTGACATCGACCGGTTTGATCGGCTCGGATTCGGGAACGTCGATTTTAGCGGTCTTTTTGGCCTTTTTTGCGGCCTTTTTGGTAGCCATGGTGGAAAACCTCAGTTTTCTGCTTACTGTGTGAGGGGAGGCGCGGCAAGCGCGTCCTGGAGAGACGACATTTTCAGTTATGATGCAAAATCCGTCCCGGCCTGGATGACGACGGGGAGTTCTGGAATAAGTGCAGCGAGTCAGCTCCGCTCTGCGGAATCGCGAGTCAGCGAGTCAGCGGGCGAGGCTGGACGAGGTTTCATCGCTTTCAGTGGATGAGGACTCAGGGGCGGTTGATTCGCCTTCAGCGGGTTCGTTTTCATCTTCCAGATCCGCAGGCCCATCGATTTCGAGCCTCAGGTCCTCACGAATCTCGTGGGCGGATTCTCCCTGGCCGACGAGTTCCGGCTCGTCGAGTTCGATGGCGGCCATCTTCTCGAATTCCTCCATTGAGGGCAGCTCGGTGACGTCTTTCAGTCCGAAGCGAAGCAGGAATTCCTTGGTGGTCTTGTAAAGAATGGGCCGGCCAATGACCTGCTTGCGGCCGGCGGTGGCGATGAGCTTGCGTGCCAACAGCGTACCAAAGACGGCCGACGAATCCACGCCGCGAATTTCGTTGACCTCGGGAGCGGTGACGGGCTGTTTGTAGGCGATGACCGCCAGTGTTTCCAGAGCAGGCAATGAGAGCTTGAGCGCGGGTTTGAGGCTTTTGACGAAGGCGCGGACGGCGTCGTGGCACTCGGGCTTGGTGGCCATGCGATAGCCGCCGGCGATCTCGCGAATCTCGACGCCTCGATCATCGGAAGCGTATTCGGCGATCAGTTCGTCGAGAAGCTGTCGGAGAATCGTGCGGACCTCACGGTCGCGGAGGCGGGCTTCGTGCTTGAGGTTGGCTTCAGCCGCGGCTTCGTCTGTCTCAGCCGTTTCGGAGACAGGTTCGGCGGTCTGGCCGTCTTCCTGGTCGAGGGTGGAATCTTCACCTTCGGTCGTCGCCGCGGAGACTTCGGCGGAATCGGCTTCGGCAACTGGCTCGACGACGGGTTCGGTTGGGATCTCGATCCCGTCGGGAGCGGACTGATCCGAGGCGGGGTATTCAAACTTCGCATTTTCAGCCAGGGGCTCATCAGGCGCGAGCTCTGGGTTGGCGGCGCCTGCGGCCATTTCGGCGGTGGCGGCTTCCTGCTCAGCCTTCCATTCCAGGGCATCGGCGGTGAAAAGGAGGGCGAGTTGGGCCAGTGTGACCGGCTCTTCGGCGGCGTAGATAACGGCTTCCAGCTTTGCTTTAAGGCTCATTCGACAATAGGCACCTCAAGTATGGTACCGGATGCGGAGCGGCCCTGCGTGTTTGAGAGGCCTTGCGGGAGATTAAGAGAGGAAAAAAGGGTCCGGTGAGAGGAGGGGAGCGTCTAACCCCAGGTCTCAGAACCGAGACCTGGGGCACCCTAATTGATTTAGGAAAAAACGGTTGGAAGCTTAGTTCGTTACCTGGCGGAAGAGCCAGAAGAGGCTCCCGGAGAGCAATGCCGCGGCGGGAAGGGTCATGACCCAGGCCATCGCGATATTGCGGATGGTGGAGATCTGGAGGCCGCTGCCGTTGGCGGCCATGGTGCCCGCCACGCCGGAACTGAGGACATGGGTTGTGCTTACGGGCAGGCCGAAGTTGTCGGCAGCGGAGATGGTGCACATGGCCACCAGTTCGGCGCATGCGCCCTGGGCGTAGGTCAGGTGTTCCTTGCCGATTTTTTCGCCAACGGTGACGACAATGCGCTTCCAGCCCACCATGGTGCCCATGCCCAGCGCCAGGGCCACCGCGACCTTGACCCAGGTGGGGATGAACTTGGTCGCCTTGTCGAGTGTGACCTTGTAAGCGGCCAACCCCTTGATCTCGGCCGCTGTAAATTTGGGATTGTTGTTCTTCTGCATCAGCCGAATGGCTTCGCTGACCACGTACATATCGTTGCGAACGTTGGCTTGCTGGTTGGCCGGAACCGACTTGAACTCCTTGTAGACGAGCACATCCCCTTCCACATCCTTGATCAACTCCCTAAGAGCGATAACCGTATCGGGCTTGAACTCCTTGGTGCGGATGTATTCGGTGACATCGGCGCGGGCATCGGGGCCGCCGATGGCACTCTTGTCGACGTACTTGTCAATGATTTGTCCGGCCTGGTCCGAGGCTGCGATGAAGGCCTGCGTGTCGCGCGCGGTGACGGCGTGGTTGAGCGCGTAGGCGGTGGGTACGGTGCCGATGAGGATGAGCATGATGAGTCCCATGCCTTTCTGACCGTCGTTGGAACCGTGCGCAAAGCTGACCCCCGAGCAGGTGAAGATGAGCAATGCGCGAATGGGCCACGGCGGAGGCTCGGCACCCTTGGGCGCAGTAAAAAGCACGTCGGCATTCTCGATGACTATCCGGGCGAACACGGCTACGCAATACCAGCCGGCGATTCCTATCAGGAGCATGGTGGCGATCAAACCAACTGGGGGGTTCCATGCCGCGAAAGACTTGATGGGCTGCCAAACGGCCATTCCCGGAGTGCCAAAGAGGCCGAAGACGAGGGGGGCCACCCATAAGAAAATGTAGGCCCCGGGAATTCCTGTAATGGCAATGGTGGGAATCAACCAAAGCGGCTTTTTGCGGCTCGCATCGAAGAGCACGGCGAAACTCTTGGCCCACTGGGTGAGGATGAAGAGCTTGGAGAGCAGCAGCAGCAGGGCGGCCGCGCAGAAACCGATGATGGGCGAGATGAGCAGCACCTGGAAAACTTTGGTGGCCTGACCCCAGTCCACACCGGAGGTGCCGGTGTGAGCGCTCATGAGCTGATTAGCGATGCCGACGCCGATGATGGAGCCCACCATGGTGTGGGAACTCGAGGCAGGCAAGCCGAACCACCATGTGCTCAGGTTCCAGAGGATGGCGGCGATCAGCAGCGCGAAGACCATGGCGAAGCCTGCGCCGGAGCTGACCTGAAGGATGAGCTCGACCGGGAGCAGCGTGATAATGCTGAATGCGACCGCACCGGAGGAAAGTAGAACGCCTGTCAGGTTGCATAGCCCGGACCAGACGACGGCAATATTGGGGTCGAGCGAGTGAGTATAGATGACGGTAGCCACGGCGTTGGCGGTGTCATGGAAGCCATTCACGAATTCAAAGCCAAGGGCAATCACCAGGGCAAAGACCAGCAGCAGATAGGGCCAGACGCTGCCGATGGCCACGTTGCTAAAGTCCTGCGCGATGTTAAAGCCAATGAACCCAAGGCCAATTACCAGGGCCACCAGAACCACGCCGCCGCTGATCATGGCGTGCGACTTCTTCATCTTTTTGTCAAGCAGCGCCGCGGCGGGTGGGCGAGCTGGTGCAACTGTTGCCGAATCGGCCATGATGAGTCTCCAGATCTGGGATTGATATTCGTCCGGCTGCACGGGGGAGATAACTATCCGGACAGAGCAAGGGATATAGGGGAAAGATGAATGACACATGGCGGCAGGGTTAATGGGCGATGAATTGTAAAAAGCAGAGAGAGAGAGCCGCTTGCTCTGGCTTGTTGAGTTTGGGCGACTTGTGAATCTGCGGCTGCGGGGCGCGCTTCAAGTAGTGGAGGGCCGCTCAGCCCAGGAGGCAGCCTCGAGGTAGCACTGGACGAGCAGTTTCGAATCCAGGTTGTGGGTTTTAACAATCCGGTCGCAGGACTCCCAGTCGCCGTGTTCATGAAATTCGAGCCACCCAAGAAGTTTGCGCTCAGGATTCATGGTTCCGGCGAGGGCCTCGCAAATCTGGCCGCGAAGCGGGAGGATGGGCACAATCTCCTCCATGGGAACACCGAGCATGGCCGGCAACAGGCTGAGCATTCCGAGCAGATACTGCTCATCGGCGTTCTGGCCAAACTTGCGGGCGGCAAGCTCGCAGAAGCGCGCCCGGACGAGGGCCATGTGCAGAATTGCCACTGGCTGGTCACCGTTGAGTTCACTTAATACCGCGAGAGAGACAACGCGGCGAAAGGTGGCTTCCCCGAGAACGGTGATGGCCGCTTCGATGGACCGCACCTCCTGATAGATGCCATAGATGGGCGAGTTGACCAGGCGCAGCAGCCGGTAGGTGAGAGCCGCGTCGTGCCGGACAAACTGGCTGACCTTGTGAATGTCGATGGGGTCGTGAAAAAGCTCGCGCACAATTTCGAAGTGAGATCGCCCGTTGGCGGGAACCTTGCGTTTTTTCAAAAGGACGGGGTGGCAAAAGTAGTCGCCCTGAAACAGGGTGAAGCCCATGGAGCAGGCTTTTCGATGGTCCTCATACGTGACTACCTTTTGCGCCACAAGGGCAACCGATTCCGAAGCCGCCTTGCGCAACTTCTGGTGCTCCGCCTCGCGGAGGCGGGTGAATTCGAGTCGAATGTAGTCGGCCTGATCGAGCAGGGGATGGGGCTTGTCACTCCAGGCAAAATCGTCCAGCGCCAGGCGGAAGCCGCGGGCTTTCAGTCCCCGGCAGGCTTCAACGAGTCTGGGTTCCGGATCGAGGTTCGCGGGCACGCCCAGAACAGTCAGGCCGGGAGAAAGGACCAGCACGGTGTTCTCGATGAGGGCCTCGGAAGTACAGGTGATGAAGGCGGGCAGACCGTTCGTTAGCCGTTCGAGCCCGAAGATCACTTCGTTGTCGAGCATGGTTTGGACTGCGAGTTCGGCATCGCGGCGGAGAATCACTTCGGGAGAGTTGCGAAATAGGAGATCGTATCCATGAACACGCCCCTGCAGGTCCAGGATGGGTTGGCGCGCGACGTAGCGCACCTCGCCGGGCAAATCCGGCTGAACGGTTCCGACATTGCTTGCCTGTCCAGCTTGCGTGGCCATGCGAATTTTCTCCCGTCGCGGTTCTGCTTTTGTTCTGCGGGAATCAACGTCCTCGCGAGGTGTTCCTTCTTGAGAGAGCCACCGTCCGCGAGGGCGGGAAACGACCTGCAAATTGGAGGACCGCTTGAGTTGTTTATCGGCTGGCGGCGCGGGGCACTTGAGAGAGGCTAAATTCGCAGTTGGGAATTTCAGCGGCAATTTCGCTAAGCCTTGTCGCAGTCGCAGATAACGCCGGTTTTACTTGGGGACACGATCGGCGGAGCGGGGAAGATTCGATAAGAAGGTTCTCACGTCGCGGGCATGCGCGGCTTGGGGTCGGGTCAGGACAAGCTGCGGAAGAGGAAATAGAGCAGCCCGGAGAGCAGGGCGGCGGCAGGCAGGGTGAAGACCCAGCCGGCAGCGATATTTCGGACCGTGGACAAATGCAGGCCATTTCCGTTGGCAGACATGGTGCCGGCGACGCCAGAGCTGAGAATGTGGGTGGTGCTGACGGGAAGGCCGAATTTGTCGGCGGCGAAGATGGTGATCATGGCGACGAGTTCCGCGCTGGCGCCCTGCGCGTAGGAGAGATGCTGCTTGCCGATCTTTTCGCCTACGGTGATCACGATGCGCTTCCAGCCGACCATGGTGCCGAGGCCGAGGGCCAAGGCCACCGCAACCTTGACCCAGCCGGGGATGAACTTGGTGGCCTTGTCGAGCCTGCCCTGATAGGTTTTCAGGGTTGCGGTTTCAGCGGGTGTAAAGGATGGATTGTGGTTCTTTTCCATCAGGCGGAGCGCCTCGCTGGCCACGTACATTTCGTTGCGGACGTTGCCCTGATCCTGTGCGGGAACCGCCTTGTATTCCTTGTACAGAGACACTTCGCGATTCAGGCCGCCGACCAGTTGGTCGAGGGCGAGAATGGTGTTCGGCTGGAGCTTTTGGGTGCGGATGTAAGCGGTAACTTCGGATCGGGGGTCGGAATCGAGGCTGGCGGATTTGTCGACGTGGCGGTCGAGGATTTGGCCTGCCTGATCTGAGGCTGCGATAAAGCTCTGCACCTCCATCGGGCTGACGGCGTGATTGAGTGCGTAGGCTGTGGGCACTGTGCCGATGAGGATGAGCATGATAAGGCCCATACCTTTTTGGCCGTCGTTGGAGCCGTGAAAGAAGCTGACGCCAGTGCAGGTTCCGACAAGCAGGGCGCGGATGGGCCACGGCGGAGGCTGATTGCTTTTGGGGGCTTGGTAAAGCGACGGATATTTTACGAAACGCTTGGACACCAGGATCAGCAGGCCGGCGAGGACAAAGCCCAGCAATGGCGAGACCAGCAGCACCTTGAGCACTTTGAAGGCCTGCTCCCAATCGACGCCTGAAGCGCCGGTGTGCGGATTGAGGAGCTGGTTGGCGATGCCGACGCCGATGATGGATCCAACCATGGTGTGCGAGCTGGATGCGGGCAGGCCGAACCACCAGGTGCCGAGGTTCCAGAGAATGGCGGCGATGAGCAATGCGAAGACCATGGCAAAGCCGGCGCCGGAGCTGACCTGGAGAATGAGATCTACGGGGAGCAGCGTGATGACTGCAAAGGCCACTGTGCCCGAGGAGAACAACACGCCGGTGAGGTTGCACAAGCCTGACCAGACGACGGCGATGTTCGGCTCAAGCGAGTGGGTGTAGATGACCGTGGCGACGGCGTTGGCGGTGTCGTGAAAGCCGTTTACAAATTCAAAGCCGAGGGCGATGAGAAGCGCAAGCGCGAGCAGCAGATAAGGCCAGGCACTGGTGATCGAAACATTGTCAAGATCTCTTGCCACATGAAAGGCGATATAGGCCAGGCCACAAGTGAGGGCGATCAGGAAGGCAGCGATGCCGGCCCGGCTCGACGATTGATTCATCTTGCGGTCGAGCAGAGATTTGCCCGCCGGCATTACTTCAACGACCGTTGCGAGGTCGGCCATTAGAAATCACCACGGCGGCCGGAGAAATTCCGGAGACGCCTGGGCCTCCAGTGTTGAAGTCCAATGGTGGAGTTGTTTTGGGAATAGAAAGGGGATGGTCTGTTACAGGAGTGTGAACAGTCGGTTACAAAGGCGTTCATAAAACCCCAACAATCGAATCAGATCACGATTGTTTACCCGGCGATGAGGAAGCCGATGCCGGGTTACAGTTGATTCTACACCGGATAGTTGGGGGCCCAGGACATTGCCAGCCTGGGGCGGTGGAAAAGCGGGGGTGGGTAGGGTTTAGCGGATCAGGAATCCGCCAATCGCTGCAGGACTTCGCTGTTTTCGTCCATCACTCGCTTGATTGCCTCCAGTTGCCTCGCGAGGCTGGGATCGTTCTTGGCCTTTTCCCTGAGTTCTTTCCATAATGCACCGTGACGATCTTCGGGGATTTTCGCTTTTTCTTTCATTTTGGATGACTCCTATTTTCCGTTCCGGGGCTGTCTAGACAGCAAGCAATTGGGGCTGAAACCCTGTCTCATCCTCGATCGACACCGGTTCGCAGAGAAGAACGGACTTGTGCAACTCTTTCATTCTTGCAATGGAAACCCCTTTAGGTACGAATCGGAGAACAGAGGCGGCGACGTAATCGCGATTCAGTTCAAAGGCAAGCCATCGACGACCCTCGGATTCTGCCACCATTCCTGTGGTGTTGGAACCTGCGAAGATGTCTACGACTAAGTCCCCAGGATCGGTCAGCAGGCGAATGAAAAACTCTGGCAACTTGGAAGGGAAACGGGCTGGATGTCCTTTAACCCCGAGTTCTTTGCATGCTCCAAGGTAGACGCCGTTGCTTTCGGTATTTGGAATCTGAAGCAAGTTGGAAGGGATCGCTCCGCCGTTGTCGGTCGCGAAGGCAAGGCCAATCTGGTGGCCAGAAGGCCGCTGTTTGGGCGTGTAAAAGGCAGCAGGGTCCTCAAGCAGTCTTTTCATTCTAGAGCTGTATTCAGTCAGCACATTGGAGACATTTGCCTTCGGCCATTCAGAGCGCGAGAACCACCAGACCGTATTCACGGTATCCTTTGCCCGCAACTTGCGCTTGTTGACCCATTCAATCGGACTGGGCAGTTTGGATGGATTGTGCCAAAAAAACTCCTGTGCCAAGTGAAATCCCAATTCGTCGCAGAATCGCAAAAGCACACGGAATTGGTACAGACTGCGTACCGGAATGCCTTTCTGATACGCCCCACCAAGGTCCAGAACAAAGCTGCCATCATCGCGTAGCTTTTGGTGTACCAGACGCCCAAACTGGATCAGCCAATCCACGTAATCATCTTGGTCGAGGTTACCGTATTCTTTTTGACGTTGAAGCGCAAAGGGTGGGCTGGTGACAACCAAGTTGACAGAGCCATCAGGCAAGTCGGTCAGCAGCTTCAAAGAGTCGCCAACATACGCCGCGCCGAGCTGCGTTGAATAAGCGGGATTTACGGAGGTAATTGTTGCCGACATCGTTACCTCATACAGTCTATAGACTGTAGATTTTAGCTTACCACAGGGCCAGCATGGAAGAAGATGAAGCCCTTGGATTCTCAGATTACAGCGCGCGCAAGGTTTGCGGTCAACCTGAGATCTGTTCGCTTGGCACGCGGGTTATCACAAGAGGAACTTGCAGCCCGAGCCGGTCTACATCGGAACTACATCGGGAATGTCGAGAGAAACGAAAAAAATATCTCGATCGATAGTATAGAGCGGATTGCAACTGTCCTTGGGGTCGATGTGGTGGACCTGCTGAAGCGGGAGCGATCTTGAAACCGCACGCAGATCGGGAGAAACTCCAAGCCTTGATGCCGAGCATCCGGAAGCTACAGAAACTTGCCTCAAGGCACGGAATCGACGACATCTTTCAGGACAACGGCGGCAAGATTCTCCAAATCCTCCTTTGCACGGGCTTGAAGATCTTACCAGGACGTGAGGGAAACGACGCTCAGGACGAGAATGGCCGCGAGTATGAACTGAAGTCAGTTAACATCCATCTCACTAAGAGTTTCTCAACTCACCATCACATGAATCCCCATATCATTGGGAAATACAGACAGGTGGATTGGGTGTTTGCCGTCTACGACGGGATCGAACTTATTGAAATTTATCTTCTGACTCCGGCGGATATAGAGCCCTATTTCAAGAAATGGGCGAAGAAGTGGGCAGACGACGGAAACAAAGACATCAACAACCCCAAGATTCCGCTGACCTTTGTGCGGGAAGTGGGGAAGCGCGTCTATACCGCTCCAGCGATTTCATAAAACAGTCATTCTATCGCCAGTCGTCCCGGGCGTTGGCCAGGCCTTCGTTCATTACGCTTTCGAAGCCGGTGTGCTTCTTGATGAAGATTTCGCTGAAGGCGCGGTCCTGGCGGAGGAGGATGGCCTGGAGGCGGACGAGTTCCAGAAGCGCCAGGAACATGGCGATCAGGGCGCGCTCCGAGCGGGTGTGGCTGAGCAAGCGACGCAGAGCCACGGGTTTGTCTTCCATGGTGAGGCGCCGGGCGAGGAACTGGATCATCTGGCCGACTGTGACGGAATCTTCTTCGAGATTGATGACGGGACGGTTGCGGGCGCGCTCGATGATGTCGCGGAAGACACGGACCAGGTCGACGGTGTCGGCGGCGATCTCCGGTTCGGCTCCGGCGTCGTCCTGAAACTCGCGCATGCCGGGGTTGGTCCAGGTGGCGGCTTCGAGCATTTGCTTCTGTTGGAGCATCTGGGCGGCGTTCTTGAAGCGCTCGTGCTCGAGGAGGCGCTCGACAAGCTCGCGGCGCGGGTCTTCGGCGGCATCGTCGGGACCGGCAGGCGCGCGCGGCAGCAACATCTTGCTCTTGATATGAATGAGCAGCGAAGCGATGTAGATGAATTCGCCCGCCACATCGACATCGGTGGCCTTCAACTGGTTGACATAGCCCAGGAACTGCGCGGTGATGCGGGCGATGGGGATGTCGTAGATGTCGATGTCCTGCTTGCGGATGAGGTCGAGCAGCAGGTCGAGCGGGCCGTCGTAGACCTGGGAGACGACGACGGAGAACGGCGACAGATCGGCTTCGTTATCGCGGGATTCGAGCTTGATGAAAGGCTTTGACGCAGGTGGAGGCGGAGGGGCGGGTTCCTGCTGGGGCGCAGTCGCGTCTTCAACGGCGGGCCCGGGTGCAGGGACGAAGACAGGTGCTGGTGCGATCTGAACCGCAGGTTCTTCGATGGGTGCTGGCGGCTCGGTTGCATCCTCAGTTGTGGGCTGCTCGGAAAGGGTGACTGGCTCGCCAGGCGCTGGTTCTGAAGCGCGTGCTGTTTCGACAGCCGCAGGCTCGACGGGGTTGGAGGGCTCGGCTTCCTGTTGCGGGTTTTGCTGAATCAAGTTCATCGATACGCTGGCCTGCTCCTCAAGTATTTCGGCGATTGGTTCAGCAATTCGTTCAGCGATTCGTTCCGGGGCCGGACCTGCGGCTCTCTCGATTTCCGGCTCGGCCTCGGGCGCCTCGACGACGAATTCCACTTCGCTTGAGACGGTGTGCGCGGCCGATTGCTCGGGGGCCTCTTCTGGCGCGCGCTCTCTTAATTCTACGGACAAAACGGGTTGATCCGGAACCGATTCACCGCCAGGGGCAGGCTCCTCAATTGCGGCAGGCTCGGGTTCCTCGATTGCGGCGGCTTCGGCGGCAGTACCCGGCTGTGCTTCGACGTCGGAAATTTGCTCGTCGGGGGCTTGTGCTTCCGGGACTTGCTCAGCGGGATCGATGGGGTCAGCGGCCAGAGGGAGATTTTCGATCGGTACAGGGCTCTCTTGCGCAGGGTCGTTCGAGGCGGCTTCGTCAGCGGGTCCATTCGACGCGTTTGGTTCGACAATGACTTCTAATTCGGGCTCAGGTGGTGGCGTCGGATTGAAGGGTGAAGGGACAGGATCGGAGGTCTCTTCAGTCTTCGCCTCAATTTCAGGTTCCGGTACAACCGGAGTTTCCAAGGCTGCGGACGGAGTCGGAATTTCTGTTGAGGTTGGTGGAAGGCTTGGTTCCGGGGCTAAAGCCCGCGCTGAATTTGGCTGCTCTGTGCGGGGGGTGAGATCCCCGGCTCCATCCGCAGGAACGAAGGACTGTCCGCGGGGGGCGTGGTCCGACTCTGGCTGAATGTCTTCCGCAGGGGCTGAAGCCCAACTCGATTCTGCAGAGCTTTCGGCACGACTGAAGTCGTGCCCTGACACTTCTTCCGGGTCCGGTTGTGTTTCTTCCGGAATCTCTAAAACTTCGGTTGTTTCTGCCGCGACGCGATTGAAGTCGTGCCCTGACACTTCTTCCGGTTGCGATTGGGTTTTTTCCGGAGTCTCTAAAACTTCGATTGATTCTGCCGGGACGCGATTGAAGTCGTGCGCTGACACTTCTTCCGGGTCCGATTGTGTTTTTCCGGGAGTCTCTAAAACTTCGGTTGATTCTGCCACGACAGAGTGGGGGTCGAAACCAGCGGTTTCTAGTTCATTGTCGTCGGTCGCTTCGTCGTGGGCATGGTCTTCTTTCGGTGCGTCGTCCTCGGGTTGGAAATGTTCTACAGCCGGTTCCGGGACGTGGAGTGGCTCAGTTTGGTTAGCGATTTCTACGATGGGCTCAATCGTGGGGGAATGTCTGGTCAATTCTGATTCTTCTTCCGGATTTAGTTTCTGCTCGGCGACTTTCTCCGGAACGTCTACAGCATTATTTTTTGGGGATCGCGAGAAAAGTCCGAATCCCGAGCGAATTCCGTCCAGAGCGTAACTCAATGCCCTGCGCCACCACGGGACTGTTTTTTCTTCCATCTCGAATCCCCTCGGCGGCTCAGGCCACACTATTCGCGAACTACGGCACCCGACGACAGTTTCATTGCGGAGCGCACTTGTTGCATGGTCTCTTCGGCGCGGGCGCTGGCGCGGAGGGAACCGTCATTGAGGATCTCTTCCACCTGAGAATCGGTGTAACCGGCTCGACGCTCCTGGATCGGTTTGAGAATCTGCACCAGCGCATCTGCGGCCCAACTCTTGCATTCGATGCATCCGATGCCTGCGGAACGGCAGCCGTCATAGACCTTGGCCAGAGTCTCCGGCGTTGAGAAGACTTTGTGCAGGTCGCCTACCGGGCATTTGTCCGGATCGCCTTTGTCTGTGCGGCGAACACGCGCCGGGTCGGTGACCATCGTCTTCAGCTTCTGGCGCACCACCGGTTCCGGGTCGGTCATCTGGATGGTGTTGCCGTAGCTCTTCGACATCTTGCGGCCGTCGGTGCCGGGGAGTTTGGGTGAAGGCGTCAGCAGGACCTTTGGTTCGGGGAGAACTTCATCGCCTTCCCACCAACCAATCGTCACAGGGCGAATATCCGGGTGCTTTCCTTTGTCCCTTTCCTTCCGCCCACCCCTGGGAAAGAAAAAGTTAAACCGCCGCGCAATCTCGCGCGTGAGTTCTACGTGCGCTTGTTGGTCCTGGCCCACGGGAACAAACTGCGGCTGGTATAGCAGAATGTCGGAGGCCATCAGCACCGGGTAGCCCAGAAATCCGAATGTGGTGAGATCCTTGCTGGTGAGATTCTCCTGCATCTCCTTGTAGCTGGGTACGCGCTCGAGCCAGCCTAGCGGCGTAATCATGCCCAGCAGCAGTGGCAGTTCGAAATGCGGCTTTACGTGGCTCTGCACAAAGATGGTCGAGCGCGCGGGATCGAGTCCGGCGGCAAGGAAGTCCAGCGCGACTTCAAGCGTATTGGGCGCAATGCCGGACGTGTCGGCGTAGTCGGTGGTCAGCGCGTGCAGGTCGGCGATGAAGAAGTAGCACTCGTAGTCGTCCTGCAGCTTGACCCAGTTGGCGAGGGCGCCCATGTAGTTGCCGAGGTGGAGCTTGCCGGTGGGGCGCATGCCGCTGAGTACGCGAGGACGGGGAGATGAGGTTTCGGATTCATGCATCTTGATCTTCGATTCCAGGGTGGCGCCCAAAAAAGGGCCGCCGTCTTTGCGGAAGATGGCTAAAAGGGCTCGTTCCATTGTAGCGGGAAGCGAGCGGCGGTTCGCTAGAGTCGAATAAGCCCGTAGCAAACAATCGCGATGGCGGGGTTCAGCAGCAGGCTCATCACAAATCCGCCTACAAAGATCATCAGCAGGTAGCTGACCCAGATGGGAATCCGGTCATAGACCTGGACGGCGTTGTAAGGCAACACGTTTCTGAGTACACGGCTGCCGTCGAGCGGAGGGATCGGCAGCAGATTGAAAAAGAAAAGTGACAGATTGACGAGGATTGCGACCGAACAGATCAACAGGAGCGGATGGGGAATTATTCCCTCTCCCGGGCGAAGCACGGAAAGGAACGAGATCACGGCGACTCTGTGTCCGTCGGGAATGGCGACGGCCACGATTGCCAGAACGGTGAACGCAATGGTCGCGATGAGCAGGTTCGAGACCGGGCCGGCCAGGGTGGTGAGATTGTCGTCGCGGACGATCTTGCGGAAGTTGCGGGTCATGACGGGCGTTGGCTTGGCCCAGCCGACCAGGAAGCCGCTGAAGAAGGTGAATCCGATGAAGGGCCCGAAGATGATCAACGCAGGAAAGAGCAGCGTGCCGATCGGGTCTACGTGGTACATGGGATTGAGCGTGATGCGGCCTTCGAGGCGGGCGGTCTGGTCGCCCAGGCGCGAAGCCATCCAGGCATGGGCACACTCGTGGAAGCTGAGCGAAAACAGCAGCAGAACAAATTCGAATACGGCAATCAGGAAACGGGTTTCTAACAAACGATCTCTCCACAGGCTGGAAAGCTCAGGGTAGCACGGTGGCGCGCATGGGCTCTACATGCCGCTGGCAGGAAATGTGCCCACGGCTTCATTCTCCGCTACGTTATGACCGGCGAGAACGATTGCGTGGCTGGCGATGCGGGCGCGGGGGCCGATGTTGGTGGGCACGAGGGTGATCTTTTCGAAGTCTTCCGGATCGTGGGAGATGCGAAAAGATGCGCGAGAACGAGCCGATGACCGCGCCATTGCCGATGGTGAGGCCGCCGCGGTCGTTGAGCAGGGCTCCCTGACGGATAATGACGCCGTCGCCGATGGAGAGGTTGTATCCAAAGGTGAGATCGACGCCGTGGTAGATCTTTACGCCGGTGCCCAGGTGCTCGAAGATGTGACGGCCTAACATGCAGCGGAAGCGCAGCCCGAGCCAGTGGTTGAGGCCGATAGGCGAGCGGTCGAACATCTTCCAGAACCAGAGCAGGGGCTTGCGCCTGGCGTAGCGCTCATGATCGGTGTCGGGAAAGTACTCGGCTTCGAGTGTGACGTTGGCGGGATCGAGCGAGAGCGCGAGGATGGTGCCGGGCAGCTCAGAGGTGAGGCTGATGGTGGATTTGGCGCCGTGGGGACGGCCCAGATAGAGCTGGTGAAGCTGGTCGCGCACGATCTCGGAGCGCCGCTCAGGGGAGCTGTGGCGAACCAGTTCGTCGTCGAGAAACTGGAGCCAGCGGCGGTAGATCTCTTCTGCTTCGGGAGCGGGATGCGGGATGCCGTTCGGAGATTCCATTGGTAGTGAAGATACACCAAGGGAGCGGATTGGATCGAGGGGGTGAACGACAAGCTGGATGCATGACGCGGAGATGAACGGAGTTCGGTTCGCAGGTTGGGCTTCGTGGACTCCCACCCTCTCCGCAAAGGACGCGGAGAGGATGGGGCACCCGACTCTTGCGAACTGAATAGAGAAAACCCGCTCACGTTGAAGATGAGCGGGTCATGCGAATGGTGGAAGGAATTTACTTGCGGCCTTGAATGGTCTTCGGGTTGACGCCGGCTTTTTTCGCGGCTCGCTTGGCGGCGATCTCGTGCATTTCCTTGCCCAGCTTGGATTTGTTAATACCAACCTGGATGCCGAGGTTGATGATGTTTCCCGTTCCCCAGTAGAGAGCAAGCCCGGAGGGGAAGTGGAGCATGGAGAAACCGAAGACGATCGGCATGAGGAACGCCATCATGCGGCGTTGCGCCGGGTCCATGCCTGGGGACGGGGTGAGGAACTGCACCAGGAACATGGAAACGATAATGAGAATCGGCAGGATGTAAAGCGGGTCGGGCACGGACAGATCGCTGAGCCAGAACCAATGCGCCTGGCGCAGCTCGATGACGTTGGCCAGCACGCGATAGTAGGCGAAGAAGAGCGGCATCTGCAACAGAAGTGGCAGGCAGCCGCCGTACATGTTGACGCCCTCATCTTTGTAGAGCGCCATCATCTCGGTGTTCATTTCGGCGCGCTTGGGGTCATTCACCTTGTAATTGGCATATTTTTTCTTGATAGCGTCGACTTTGGGTTGAATGCGCATCATCTTCAGCGAAGACTTCATCATCATGAAGCGGGTAGGCAGCAGCACCAGGTTGAAGATGACGGTGACGATGATGATGGCCCAGCCCCAACTGCCGATGCCGTGCTCGTAGAGGAACCGCAAGGCCCAATAAAGGGGCTTGGCAATCACGGTAAGCCAACCGAATTGAATGAGCGGCAAGAGCGAGGTGCCGGTGGGTTTGCCGTCAGGGCCGATGGCGTGGATGGCGGACAGCGTGTCCGTTGCCTTGGGTCCGGCAAAGACCCGTACTCGCGTTAAGCCGCTGGTGTCGCCAACAGCCAGGCCGATCACGTCGGCGGGAGACTTCGCACTGGTGGGCTCGCTCAGATTGCCGGGCAGGTCGATTGAGTTGTGGAGCGTGACGACGGTGGTTCCCTGCGGATTGTCGGGCAGGAATGCGGCCGCAAAATAGAGATCCATGATTGCCGCATAGCTGTAGGGCTGGTCGAGGGTTGCATTGTTGCTCACCTTCTTGGCGGCAATGGAATCCTGTTTGCCGTCGAGCGACCAGGCAAACTGCGACGCTGCCGATGTGCGCACCGAGGAGCGTGTTGCCGACGAGGGAAGGAACTCTTCCATGTCGCCGAGGCCGGCGGGCCACTCGATCAATGCACGAACCGGCGATCCGTTGCGCTTGACCTCGGTTTCGGCAGTAATGACAAAGCTGGAATCGAAGCGGAAGGTTTTTACGACGTCGACTCCGTTGGCGGCGTAGTGATAGGTGACCGTGTTCGGAGCCAGCACCAGGCCGGTTGCGGAAGGTTGCGTGCCTTCAACCGCGACCTGGTACAACGCATTATTCAACTGCGATGTGAGTGCCGGGTCGTAGGTGAAGAGCGCGAGCGGATAGCCGAAGTGCTCGGCGGCCTGGGGCTGCACCATGTCCAGCGGCTTGCCTGCGGTGTCGCTGTACTTCTTCAGAATCCAGTGCTTCACTTGCGCGCCGCGATTGGTGAAGACGATTTTGTACAATTCGTTTTCAACGGTGATATCGGATTCGATGGCGGCGCCGATGGCGGGCGTAGTTGACACGGCCTGTGCGGAGGCGCTGGTGGATGGCGCTTGTGCCGACGCAGCGGATTGGCTGGCCGGTTGGCCGGCTTGTGGGTTGGCCGGCTGCGCTGCCTGCGATTGCGTCTGGTTGGCGGGAGGAGTTGCGGGCTTGATGAAGTACTGGTAGCCCAGCAACGCGAACAAAATGACAGCAGTGAATGCAATGGTGGAACGCATGTCGCCGCCGCTGCCACCGCCGCCGGGACCCTGCGTTTGAAGATTTGGATTTTGAATTTCGGGCAAAGGATACGTCCTGTCAGTTCAAGAAGAGCAGCCCATCAGGCCGCCGCTCTATCTATGGTAATGGTTCGTGGGTAAAAGGTCGCGCATGTGCACGGGGAGGAACAGGATCGAGGCCTCCGCGGGTAAACGGGTGGCAGCGGAGCAGTCTCCAAATGGCGAGACCGGTGCCGCGCAATGGGCCGTGTGTGGAGATGGCGATTACAGCATACTCCGAGCAAGTGGGCAGATAACGGCATCCCCCCGTGCCCAGCGAGTGGAGAGCAGGCGAAAGCCAGCGGCGATAGAAGGCGAGCATTGCGAGCAGAAGTCGCGTCATAGTGCCGGCTTGGCGGAAGCGGCGGGCGGAACTGGTTTTTGCGCGCTGCGCGCGGACTCGGCTCTTGCCTGTTCTTCCGCTTTTGCCTGTTTAAGGATACGTACAATCTCCGCCTCAAGTTTCGCGAACTCGATGGAAAGCACCGAGCGGCGGGGATGGAGGATCAAATCGCATCCGGTCGGGAGCAGGTCCAAATGGCGGCGCAGGGCTTCGCGCATGCGGCGCTTGATGCGGTTGCGTTCATGCGCCTTGCCCAGCACCTTGCCGGCAGTGAGCCCGATGCGCGTGCCCGCGGCGCAAGCGCCTTCAGGCGGCTGCGGCGCCAGAAACCAACTCATGGACGTGGATTGCCGCTTGCGGCCGTTCGCATAGGCGCGCTGGTAGTCGGCGTGTTTGCGCAGACGCGCACCCGCCATCGATTGGCGCTTGACGTGCACGGCAGGCGTGGCGGTGGAATTCATGACCTTACGCGAGAGCGCCCGATCCGGATCGATTTCAGCAGGCATCGCATCCGGAAGGAACTAGAAGGAGACAGGAAGCTTGAGCTGGCCGGCGGGGAAGCGTTAGTCGCGGAAGCCGGCGCTGACGGCAACGCGCTTGCGGCCAATGGCGCGGCGGCGGCTCAACACGGCAGCGCCGGCCTTGGTCTTCATGCGCGCCCGGAAGCCGTGTGTCTTCACACGGTGGCGGCGGTTGGGTTGAAATGTGCGCTTGGGCATGGAAATGCGCTCCTGTTTCCTCTAAAGAATCTGCGCTTTGACAGCATCTACGAGTATATCGCAAGCTGGGTCAGGAATCCAGTGCGAGGCCGGGGAATCGCACCGAGGACATTCATGCGAGGCAATCGCAAAGGCGATGAACCGCATCGAACCAAAAATAACGCGCGCACTCTGTCGAGATCACAGAACCCTCATCAGTAACTCTGGTAACATTCTTGCGAAGTTTCACCATCAATGGTGCAACTGATTAATGGGGGCGAAAAGTTCTGTTAAAGAGTGATTGCAACGAACTCCAAATGTGCTACTATCGGGACCGTTCAGGAAAGTTTTAAAGCGTCCCACGGAACGGCATTTTGTTCACAGCCCCGAGTGTAGTTTTCAGGGGCAGACCAGCGGCAAACAGGTATTCGGCAGTCATCAGCAAGACGGAATCCAACATTTTCCGCCATGAGAGAGCCGTTGCCGGAATTGCGCACAGATGACCCGTTAGAGACTCCGCAGGTGGCGCAGGCAAGGACTTGTACGATGGCATTTGCAACTTCTCCCAGTTCGGCTCTCAATCCCTGGCTCCAGATTCTTGCTGCCCTAGAGAAAAAAGTGATCCGCCAGTCCTTCGAGACCTGGCTCAAGCCGACGCGCTACAGCCACGCGACAGGACGAACGCTTTACGTTCGCGTGCCGTCGCCTGAGTTCCAGCACATCGGCGACAAGTACGGCGACCTGATTCAGGAAGCCATCGATCTGCAGTCGCTTGAGTTCGACGACGTAAGCTTTGTCACCGCCGAAGAAGACCCATCGATTCCTCCTCAGCGCAGAGACGGCGGCTTCGCTCCGGTTTCGGCACACGCACCCACGGCGCCGCCCCCGGCCCCGGCACGCTCTCCCGAGCAGGGGCGCTTCGACTGGTCAACGGCCGCACAACTCAACTCGCGCTACACCTTCGACAACTTCGTAATCGGGAATGGCAACCAGTTTGCACGCGCTGCATCGCTGGCCGTTGCCGAGCGTCCCTCGCGCGCTTACAATCCGTTGTTCCTGTATGGCGGCGTCGGCATGGGCAAGACACACCTGATGCACGCCATCGGCCACGAGGTAAAGCGCCGCCAGCCTTCGTCAAGCATCTGCTACGTCTCGGCGGAAAAATTCACCAACGAGATGATCACTTCGCTGCGCAACGACCGCATGACGAGCTTTCGCGATCGTTTCCGCTCAGTGGATGTGCTGTTGATCGACGACATTCAATTCATCGCGCAAAAGGAGCGCACGCAGGAGGAGTTCTTCCACACCTTCAACGCGCTGCACGAGAGCATGAAGCAGATCGTGATTGCCTCGGATCGTCCGCCGAAGGAGTTGGCGGAGATCGAGGACCGGCTGCGCTCGCGTTTCGAGTGGGGCCTGATTGCGGACATTCAGCCACCCGATCTTGAAACCAAAGTCGCCATCCTGCTCAAGAAGGCTGAGTCCGAGCAGGTGCAGTTGCCGACGGACGTGGCGTTGTTTGTAGCTTCGAACGTACGCACCAACGTGCGCGAGTTGGAAGGCGCCCTGGTGCGGCTGATCGCATGGTGCCATCACAATCACATGGAGATCACGCTTGCTTCGACGCAGCAGTGTCTGAAGCAGTTCATCGACATGCAGGTACGGAAGATCACGATCGAAGCGATTCAGCGCGCGGTTGCAGAGAACTTCGGCATGAGGGTGAGCGACCTGAAGCAGAAGAACAACTCGCGCAACGTAGTGGTGCCGCGTCAGATCGCGATGTACCTGGCCAAGCAGATGACAGAAGCGAGTTTGCCGGAGATCGGGCGCCAATTCGGCAACAAGCATCACACTACGGTGATGCATTCGATCGGCAAGATCGACGAGCAGCGGCGGACGGACAAGGACCTGCACCGGACGCTCAACAAGCTGCAGGATCTGTTGAACGGGTAGACAGCCAGGCCAGTCGAACAATCAGCTATGAAAAAAAGCCCACGCATCGGTATTCGATGCGTGGGCTTTTTCTTCAGTTCTTCAACCGCATCGTCACTCTGCGCGAAAATGAAACCTCGCCGCATCACTCCGATTTCTGACCCCTGCATCACCGCCCCGGTTGCATGTTGTAGAGGAACCATGCTCTCAATTCCAGGAATGGGCCGTGGAATTCTCTGGGCAGGGGCGGATAGTTGGATCCGGTGAGAGCACCCCATGCCGCGCGGTCCAGTGCGACATCGCCGGAGCTGCCTTCCAGACTCATGCTGCCGTCCATGATCCTGCCATTGGGCAGAACCTTGAAGCGAATCACGAGCTGCCCCGTCTTGTTGATGGGCGGATTGACTTCATCGGGAATCAACGGATCCCAGGTGTGCTCGGTCTCCCAATGCCAGCGTTGGAGCCAGTTGCTGAAGTCGACACCTTCAGTAGGGGAGAGAACCTGCACGCCTCCTGAGCCGGCCCCGGGGTGCATGGACAGCCTGTCGGAGCCGAGATTACCCGTCTCTCCCGAACCGTGGGCGTGTGCGGCGTTCTTCATTGCTTCGCGAAGCTGGTCGGCCGGGTTTTCGGAGTTCATGGCAAAGTTTGGCCGCGCGGGCACGGCCGCGGGGCGTGGCGCCTCGAGCTGCGATTGCGACTGGGGATTCGGTGGGACAGGCGGCGCGGGCTGCGGCTTCGGCTGTTCCGCGGGCTTGATTTCCTGCGGCGGAGGAGGCGGCGCGGGGGCCTGCGTCGATTGTTTCTTCATCTCGTCCATGGTCTGCTTGTCGATCACAGGCGGCTTGGTGACGGGCTTGACCTCGACCTTGGGGCGGAACCGCGGCGTGTCCATATAAGTGAATTCGTCTTTGTCGAGGCGCGCGGTCTTGTCCACCACTGGCGGGACGAAGATGTACTTCGGCAGCAGGAACAAGCCGAGCAAGAGCGCCAGGTGCACGAGAATCGCCCAAAGCGCTCCCTCGCGCAGCCGGGCCCAGCGCCGCTCGTCTTCAAGCTCGCTGATCATTTCGAGCAGTTCGTGGGTGTCGTAATCGATCCAGCGTGAACCGCTGACGACCGGGGCAGGAGGCTCGCCGGGTTCGCGTTCCGAGTCGGGGCCTGCCTCTTCGGTGATGACCCGCTGCTCGCCCAGGGCAGAACTTTCCTGGGGCGGCTTGTTGGGCTCGTTCACGTCTGCTGGCGCTTCGCTGATGGGCATTCGTTCCTGAGGAGGCTCCCGGAAGGGCATTGACCTTGCGGGCTCCGTGTCGAGTCCTTTCTATCTATTCTCTCACCCATTGAAACCGTGATCCAGAACCCGTCTGGAGCCAGGGGCGCAAACGGCCCTGATCCAGGCCGCACGGCCCACCTCGTACAATGGTTCTTTCTGAATGGACGGATCAGAAGCCGGAAAGGGAACTTGTTTGAAGCAGTTTTTTGTGCGAATTATGGCCAAGTGGAAGCTGCTGGTGCTTCCCGCACTGTTGAAATGGGGTATTTGGGGGATAGGTGCGGTTGCGCTGCTCGACTCCTCGACCATACCCGTCCCAATGGACGCACTTCTGGCCGTCTACGTCTGGAACGACAAGACTCACTTCTGGCTCTATTGCCTGATGGCGGCGATCGGATCGGCGATCGGCGGGCTGCTACCCTACGGGCTGGGCAGGGCTGGCGGCGAGCTTTTTTTGCTGAAACGCGTAGACCGCGGACGCTTTGAGCGGATGCGGTTGCGCTTCGAGCGGCAGGAGTTTTTCGCTGTCATGATTCCTTCCATGCTGCCGCCGCCGGCGCCGTGGAAGATGTTCATCTTTGCCGCAGGCGTCTTCGAGATGCGCATACTGCCATTCATGCTGGCCGTGTTTATGGGAAGGATGATTCGCTGGCTGATCCTGTCGGTACTGGTGCTGAAACTGGGTCCCGGCGCGGTAGATCTTGTGGCGCACCATGCCATCCTTTTGGTTGCGGTGGTTGGCGCGCTGGCGGCGATTGGGTTTACGTGGTGGTGGATGAAGAAGAAACGTGCCGGGAAGCTGCTGGAGGATTAGTGCGATTTTAGATTGCGGCCGAATCCCAGGTCTCATCCGCCGCAGCGGACGAGACCTGGGGCACCCGACTATTTTTCAGCGAGAGCAGTTTTTGCCGGGGCGGTGTGCAGATGGCGGAGCAATGCCGGAACGCCGAAGGCCACGCCGAGAACGATTGCGGTCGAGGCCAGATCGTTGCGGTAGAAGGGAATGGCCGCCGCATAGCAGGCTTCAAGCCCGGCCAGCGTGTGAGGATACATTCCGCCCGGCGCCCAGACAGCGTAATTCGAGATCAGGAAAAACGAAGTGGGGCCGAGGAGCGCTGCCGACGCACCACGCACAAAAGTGGTCCGCGCGCTGAGCAGGATCTGCCCCAGCGCCATGGCCGCGATGTACCACGCCCATGTGGGCAGATAGGCCTCCCAACGGAAGGCATAGTGATACGAGAAAACGGTGAGGAAGTAATCGGTGGCCATCAGGACGGCGAGCGGAGCCAGCATCTCGCGCCACGAACGCCGCGCGCCAAAGTAGAGCAGGGCGCCACCCACGGCGGTAAAGTTCATCCACCCGGCATGGGGCAGAACACGGGTCAGGACTGCAGCCAACAGAAGCAAATATGCAAACATGGAGACCTCATTCTTTGTTTATAGGGCTATTTCCCCGATTCGCCGTTCTCCGGCCTGGGGAAAGTGTTCCGGCAGAAAAAACTCTTCTCCTCCATTCTGCGGTCCAGAGGTCACAGGGTCAACCTAAACCGTTCCACGGGGCGAACAAATTTTTTAGCCCGGAGCAAAATGGCCGGGAAGAACTATTCATTTCTGCTGGTGTCCGCCCATGCCCTCGCCGGCCTCGTCGCGGTTGTCGACGATATAAACCCAACCGCCCAGTGGTGGTCGGCCCGCGGCGCCGCGTGTAGCCATAAGCGAATAGGCAAAGCGCAGATCGGAAAACTCGACCGTGGTCCACTGCCGGCCTTGAGGTAAATTGGGGGGCGGCATCGCGGCCATAGGCTCCTGGCCCATGTCGCGCACCACGGCCCAGCGGCCCCAGTCGAGGTAGACCTTGCCGAGAAGTGTCTGCTTGGCGGCTTCGACGGCAGGTGTGTCTTGCGGGTTTATAGATCACATTATGTTGCGGATCGCTTGAGACGTCGCCGGTCCATGTGTCGATCTCGGCGGTCTGGTAAAAGTCCGCGGTCTCGAGGATGGCGTGCCAGCGGTAAGGGTTCACCGGATACGGTTCGAAATCCACGCCTCGTTACGGGAGCCGAGGTGAGCTGGATGTTTTCAACAATCGCCTGTGCCTGCGCATGCTCCGCCCATCGCCAGCACCAGAGCACGACCATTCCGCAAAGCGCAAAGATCGCCCAGCCACGGCCGCGAAAAGGCTTGCGGCGCGACTCCGATCTCACTGTCGGCGAGTCCGAAGAGCCAGGGCATGACCAGGGCCACAATGAACAGCGCCCACAGCAGGGGTTCGGCAATAAAGACAAAACTGCCTGCGTACCAGCGGGGATTGAAGGGGAAGAAAGGCCGCAAGCCGTAGTTGTTGGTCCAGTCGAGCAGCAGGTGGCTGAGCGCGGCGATCAGCGCGGTCAAATAGAGCCATCCCCAATGAACCTGCTGCCTCGGCGGCGCTGCGGGCACTTTTAGATCTTTGTTGAGTGCATTGCCGGTGCGCAGACGCCTTTGTTCCCAAAACCGACGACCGAGCCAGATCAGGCCCACGATTGCACCGGCCACAACAGGCGCGCCGAGAAACGTGTGCGTGATGCCGCGATGGTGCTTCAGTTCCTCCACCGGGCCAGCGAAGGACCAGAAGATGTCCATGTCGGCGGCCTCGGCGGCCAGCACAGCGGCCAGGGTGGCGTAACGCGGTTTTGCGGTTCAGCCCGGCGCGGCCGATGCATGCTCCGGTGAGAAAATGAGTGATTGGCTCCATGGCGCTCTGCCAACAATACTATCGCGGGCGCCGCGGCCTCCTATAATTCACCCCATGGCCGATCGAAAAATCTCCGGCTCAGCCAGCCCGGAATTAGACCACAAAGCTGCCGAGCGTCCAATCGACTTGCGCGCCGAGCAGTTGCGCTCCGAGTTGCGCCGTCACGAGCACCTGTATTACGTGCTGGACGCGCCTGAGATCACCGATGCCGAATACGACACGCTGATGAACGAGCTGAAGCGAATCGAGGCCGCGCATCCGGAACTGTTGACGCCCGACTCGCCCACCCAGCGGGTAGGCGGCAAGCCCGCCGAAGGCTTCAGAAAGGTGCGCCACTCGCGGCCCATGCTCTCGCTCGACAATGCCTACTCCGCCGAGGAGCTTGCGGACTGGGATCGCCGCGTGCACGAACTGGCCGGCCGCTTGCCGGTCGAGTACACCGCCGAACTCAAGCTCGACGGCCTGAGCGTGGCGCTGAGCTACGAGGCTGGCAACGATGGCGGGGCGCGGCTGGCTACGGGCGTCACCCGCGGCGATGGGCAGACCGGCGAGGACGTCACATCCAACATTCGCACCATTCGCAGCGTGCCTCTGTCGATCTCCGGCGACAGGCTGAAAAATGCGGGACTGCCACAGGCATTCGAGGTGCGCGGAGAAGTGGTGATGCCGGAAGCCGCTTTCCTGCGCATGAACGAAGAGCGCGAGCAGGAGGGGTTGCCGCCTGCCGTCAATCCCCGCAATGCAGCGGCGGGCACACTGCGCACTCTGGAACCGAGTATCGTCGCCAACCGGCGGCTGGTGTTCTTCGCATATTTTCTGCTGGTCGAGGGCGAGTACTTCGCTGCCGGGCAAACGGCCACGCTCGATGCGCTGACTGCGCTGGGATTCCGCGTGAACCCGCATCGGGAACGCGTCGAGACAGTGGATGACATGATGAAGTTCATCGACAAGGCCGAGTCCGATCGCGCCACGCTTGGCTACGAGATCGATGGCGTCGTTCTGAAAGTGGATTCACACGCAACGCAGCAGCGGCTTGGTTATACCGGCCGCGCGCCGCGCTGGGCGATTGCGTACAAATTTACCGCCAGGTCGGGGGTGACGCAGGTGAATGCCATTACCGTGCAGGTGGGGCGCACCGGCAAGCTGACGCCGGTGGCCGAGCTAACGCCGGTCTTCATCGGCGGAACGACGGTGAGCCGCGCCACGCTGCACAACGCGGATTTTATCGAGCGGCTGGGGCTCAAGCTCGGCGATACGGTCAAGGTGGAGCGCGGCGGCGACGTGATTCCGAAGGTTGTAGAGGTAATTGAAGACAAAGAGCACCCGCGCGGAAAAGAGCGGTTTGAATTTCCGTCGCGCTGTCCGGAGTGCAACAGCGAGGTAGTGCGCGCCGAGGGCGAGGTGGATTACCGCTGCGTGAATGCCGATTGCCCGGCCAAGCTGCGCGAGAGCCTGCTCCACTTCGGACGGCGCGAGGTGATGAACATCGAGGGACTGGGTGAGGCGGTGGTGCAGCAATTGCTCGATCGCGGCCTGGTGCGCAGCGTCGCCGATCTCTATTCGCTGAGCGAAGAGCAGTTGGCTGGCCTGGATCGCTTCGCGGAAAAATCGGCGCAAGGCGCTGATGGGCGAAATTGAAGGATCGAAAAAGGCCGGGCTGGCGCGGGTGCTGATGGGGCTAGGCATCCGCTTTGTGGGCGAACGCACCGCGGAGTTGCTGGCCGAGGAGTTCGGTTCGATTGAGGCACTTGAAAAGGCGACTGCGGAAGAGTTGGAGCGCGTAGAAGAGGTGGGGCCGCGGATCTCGCAGGCAATTCTCGAGTTTTTTGCGCAGCCGGCGAATCGGGCGCTGGTCGAGAGCCTGAAAAATGCGGGCGTGGACATGACCGCGGAGAAGAAACAGCGGTCAACGCAGTTGGCGGGATTGACGTTTGTGCTGACCGGCACGCTGCCCACGCTCACGCGCGATGAGGCAAAGAAAAGAATTGAGGATGCCGGCGGAAAGACCGCAGGGTCGGTGAGCAAGAAGACGAACTACGTGGTGGCCGGCGAAGAGGCCGGCTCGAAGCTGGACAAGGCGGTCGAACTCAAGGTTCCGGTTATTGACGAGGCCGGCCTGTTGGCGCTGCTTCAAGCCGGACCAGCGAGAACTTAGGAGTTTGGTCCGCCAGCCGGAAGGCAACGCTTTCGGAACTCCGCGGGCGGGACTTGCCCTCTGCAAACAGCGGAAGTACGGCGACGAGAATCAAGACCAGGTCCATCCACATAAGACCCTCCTGCCTAGGCGCTGGAGCGTCGCCGGGCTGCGATGTCGGGGCGGCGCTCGTTGGCTCGCAGTTCGCGTTCCCGCTCGCGTTCCCAGGCCTCGGCGCGCCAGTTGCGAGACGCATAACGTGGCGGCTCGTTCGGCGTCGGCCCTGATGCATCCGCGTGAGGCCTTCCCGGCATGGTCACAAGCTCCGCTTGAATCTTGAATGGGGAAATGGGTGCTGCCGGCGCCGGCGGAGGGATGAGGTGCGCGGAGGACTCGAGTTCGACGTAGGCCGCATCCGACGTAAGGCTGGTATCGACGCCGGCCGCCGTCTCCCGCACTTCGGAAGCTTCTGCCGGGGCGCCGTGCAATCGCACCGCAATTACCTTTGCCATGAACTCGTCGACCAGCTTATGCAGGCAGGTTTGTCCGCACAGGTGCTTTGATCCCGGACGGAGCCGATTGCGCGAGTGCCATCCGCTCACACGCAATTCTCCTCCCTGCTCATAGGCCACAAACCAGTGGTTCGTCTGCTTCTTTTCCGAAGCGCAGATGTCGCACGATATTGCCTGCCGGATCACCCCATTTCCCCCAGTCCGCACAGTTTTCCGCGGCTTCGCCAATCCCGAACATTGCTGCAGGAGTGCGTGGCGTACCGATTCAACATCCGGCGACGCGCAGGCTACCCGAACGGAGCAATCTCGGAAGCGTCTTCCTCTATTTCATCGTGCATTCGGAGAATTGCATGAGGCGAGCGGCATGAGAATCTCTTCGATGGTCAGATTAGAACTGTGACCGCGGAGCTGTCCTGAAACGGGACACACAGCCAGAGTGGATCAAGAAGAGACGGGACCGGCATCATGATTGGAGAAGCAGGGTGAAACCGTGCTTCTCCAATTGAAGAGGATTTGTTCAGCTTGCCGGCGGTTCTGAATTACTGGCGCGGGGCGAAGTAGCCCTTCTTGGCGCGGACCTGGTAGCGGCGGTCGTTGCAGTAAAGATAGATGGTGCGGAAGGCGCCGTCGTCCTTGAAATCGGCAGGTGTATAGGTGAGCGCGTACTGGCTGCGCAACTCTTCCTCGATGTCCTTGAAGCTGGTCGAGACTTCTTCCACCGAGGGCGGGAAGAAGACCTGGCCGCCGGTATCGCCGGCCAGCTGCGCCATCACTTTGTCGCCCTCGCCGCGGCTGGGCGTCCAATTGGTGCTGATGGAGTAGATGATGGTTTCCGAGCGCTGGCACATCTTTGATGGCTTCGTCCAGGTGAACGCGGCTCTGGTTGTCGTCGCCGTCGGAGAGCAGGATGATGGCCTTGCGCACCGGCTCCTGGCCGCGCGAGATATCGAGCAGCTTGTCGCGGCAGGCAGTGTATACAGCGTCGAACAGCGCCGTGCCTCCACCCGGGCTGAGACGGTTAACGCCGGTCTGCAGAGCGCGTCGATATCGTTGGTCCAGTCGGCGGTCACAGTGGGTGTCACATCGAACCCCATCACAAAGGCGCGGTCGCTTTTGGCCTTCAGAATCTGGAGCAGGAACTCGGATGGCCGCCTGCTGCTCAAACTGAAAGCGGGAATGAATCGAGGTGCTGGTGTCGATGACAATGCCAACGCGCAGGGGCAGATTGATCTGCTGGTGGAAGGAGTTGACCCTTTCCGGCGCTTTCTGGTCGTCGAGCAATGCGAAATCGTGCAGCTGCAGGTTGGGAATGTAATGGCCGTGCTTGTCAGTCACCGTGAAGATGAGATTGACCTCATTCACGGTCGTCTTCAGCGTGGTCACGCCCACATCCGTTCCCGACGTATTTGGTTGAGCCGAGGCTTGTTGAACGGCGGGGGCCGGCGCGGGCTTGGCAGCGGGAGCCTGCGCGGAAGGAGTTGCGGGTTGCTGGGCCCCGAGTGCCGCCATCTGGACGAGCAGCCGCGAGTGCAAAGCCTAAAACCCCGAACCCCCAACGACGGATGCCCGTCGCTGGGGTGGTGAAAAGCTGTCTTGTCATATCTTCCTTATTTTACCAATTTGGCCCGCCGAGAGCACCCATCCGCGCCTACTGAGCGGGTCCCTTGATTCTTAGTCACGACCAGGAGCGATGGAGGAGCTTTCCAAGCGTTCGAGAAACTTCTCCAACTCCACCGGCAGCGGCGCCTCCAACTGCAGCGGCTTTCCGGTCACCGGATGCGCAAATTCAAGCTTGGCCGCGTGCAGAAAATTGCGTCCCAGCCTGAGTATCTCCGGGTCTGCCTTTCGCCGTGCCGCTTTGGACTGCGCCGCCTGTGCCGCCACCTGGTCCGTCAGTTGCCCGGCGCCGCCATAGAGCGTGTCGCCCACCACCGGGTGGCCGATCGACGCCATGTGCACCCTGATCTGATGCGTCCGGCCGGTTTCAATGCGCACTCTGACCAGCGTGAATTTTCCAAAGCGCGTGGCGAGCCGCCGGACTACCTCGTAGTGTGAGACTGCCGAGCGCGCATTTTCGTTAGGCTGCACGGTCATGCGCGTGCGCCGCATCGGGTCGCGGCTCACACCGGCGTTGATGGTGCCTTTCTGCTCGCTCCAGGGTTCCCTGCACCAGCGCGATGTAGGTCTTCTTGATGCGCCGGCTGGAAAACATCTCGCCCAGCGCCGCGTGGGCGCGGTCGTTCTTCGCCACCACAATCAGGCCGCTGGTGTCCTTGTCGAGGCGGTGCACAATGCCCGGGCGCAGACTCGCCGCCGGTAGACGAAAGCGCCTTGAAGCGGTAGAGCAGCGCATTGACCAGCGTTCCCCGGCTGCGCGCGTCGTCGCTTTGGCCGGCACCGGCGTGAACCATCATTCCGGCCGGCTTGTTCACCACCGCCAGGTCGGCGTCTTCGTAGACTACGTCCAGGGGAATATCTTCCGCAGTGGCTTTGAGCGGCGCGGGATGCGGCTCGCCGGTGAGCACGATGCGCTCGCCGCCGCGCAGCTTGAGCGAGGCCTTCTCGCGCTCGCCGTTCACCAGCACATCGCCCTGGGTCATGAGAAGCTGCACGCGCGAGCGGCTCACGCCTTCCAGTTGCGCGGCCAGAAATTGATCAAGTCGCTGCCCGGCGGCTTCGGCGGGCACGTCGATCGTGCGCTCTGCCAACGCTCCGCTTTCAGACATGGGTGGCCTCGCTGCCTCGTGGGCTGGCGGTTTGCGCTCCAGCAGCATCAGGGCGCCGGCCAGCACCAGCACGATTGCACCAATCTGCGGCCCATCGAGCGCGCCGTTCAGCAAGACGCCGCGGCCTTCGGTGTCGCGCCAAAGCTCGGTGATATAAACAGCCACGCCGGTTCCCATGAGCACAGGCCGGCCAGGTCGCCGGGTTGCCGGGGCATCGGCTGCCAGACCAGCAGAAAGATGGAGAGAGTAAGAAACGCCAGCGCCGCGTAAGCCTGCACGGGATGAAGGGGAATGCCGAGCGGAGTGCCGCTCCACATCGCGGCCAGCGGATGGGTATAGGTCACGGCCCAGCGGACGCCGGTCTCGGTTCCGTATCCGGACCCCGCCAGCAGCGCGCCCAGCTGCTCGAAGGCCAGTCCCAGGGCCAAAGGCGCGGCCAGCGCATCGGCTGTGGCCCGGAAGGGCAGCTTCTGCCAGCGTGCATAGATCGCGGCTGATCCCACTCCCGCAATGGCCCCGGCCCCGGCAAGCAGCGGATGATGAACCATGGCCAGGGTCAGCAGCCAGGAGGGATGATGGCGCAGCTCGCGCAGGTTGATAACCACCAGCAGAAGACGCTGGGCGATGAGGGCTGCGAAGAGCGAGATGACACACAGGTTCCACACACGTCCAGTGTTGAGGCCGGCAACACGCGCGGTGTGCTGAGCCAGGAAAAGAGCCAGCAGAACGCCGACGGCAGCCGTTGCGCCATAGGATGGGATGAGGATTGCGCCGACGTGGAAGAGAACTGGATGCACCTGAGCAAGGATACGGCATTCACCTTGGCAGGCGCGGCGGCAGAAGGAATGTAGAAAGAGAATTAGAATCCGACCCACGGGGCCGTGGTTGATGCGCCGGTGAACCCGTCCTAAGACGGTGGAGCTCTCCGCGGTTCATTAGGCATTCCGGACTGGCGGACACGGCACACAGAACCGATTGTCGAGTTGAGCCCCTGTTCAATGAATGTTGGTTCAACCAGCGTTGATCGCCCACCTGCTTTGCAGGCCGGTTTCTATTGCGGATAGTAGGGGTTGGCGCAAGAAATTACAAGTCTTGTGCAAGGTGGGCGCGGTGTGCTACGTTTTTGGCCGCCTGTTTCGGGAGCGTATGGCCCGAATTGGATATTGACTTTTTGAGGCTCCGGAATTGTCAAGATCCGGTCTTGCGCTCGTCTTCGAGAACTTCATCAAGAAGGCAGCGAAGACTGGCGGTGCGCGCACGGCCGAGCTGCGGGTCGGCGGAGCCTGCCTGGGAAAGCTCATCGGCCAGATTCAAAGCCGCCAGCACAGCCACGCGCAACGAGTCCACGGTGCGGCCCTGCGCCGCCACTGCCCGCATCTTGGAGTCGACGCGCGCCGCCAGTTCGCGGACGTGAGCCGCGTCCTGTCCGGAGAGGTGATAGGTCTGGTCGTAGATGTCTACGGTAACGTATTCGGTTGCATTGCCAGTCTGTCCCTGCGCCATGCCTTGCTCCGTTTCCCGGGCTAGATCTCGAGCGAGTCGAGTTGCGCCAATAGGCGCTCGACGCGTTGGCGTACATGGTCTCGTTCGCTTTTGAGTGCGTGCAATTCCTTTTCCAACTGTTCGATCCGCGGAGCCTGCTCGTGCAGTTTGGCTTCTGCATCGGCGGCGCGGTCTTCTGCCGCGATGCGGCCCAGCCGTTCCCGCTTCACCTTGTCGACTGCGCGGAGAACGCGCTCTTCCAGCGCCTGAAAATCATCCGCGCTGACCGTCAAAGCGGCAAGCTGCGGATGGGGGTCGTTCGCATTTGGTTCCTGTTGGCGTCGTTCAAACTCTGCCCCCTCAAGCGCCGAAAAAATCTCTGACATGGGAAAACCCTCCGCGCAAACACAGCTTATCCGAGTTAGTATAGCGCCGATTCCGCCGGTTATTCGTTCAGGTTCTCAGTCGTGCGCCAGCCTTGCCAACAGCTTCGACAACCTGCGCCTGGAAGCCCTGCAACTCCTCTTCGCGCAGGGTGCGGTCGGGCGCCTGGAATGTAACTCCCATCAGCAGCGAGTACTCGCGCTCGCCCAGCTTTCGGTCGCGAAATACCTCGCGAACCCGCCACTCGACGAGTTCGGGAACTCGCAGTCCGGCCATAGCGCGATCGATCTGCTCCCATTCGATGCTTTGATCCAGCACCAGGGAAAAATCGCGGCGAACAGGCTGGAAGCGGGAGATCTCCCGTGCCGCAGGCGTGCGCATGGGCAGCTTGTAAAGCCGGTGCAGATAAAGCTCGCCGAGAATGACGGGATCTTTCAGCTTGCGGGCCGCGGCCTCGCGAGGATGAAGCTGGCCAAACCAGCCCACCGTCGCGCCCTCGACGACAACCCGCGCCGCCCGGTAGGGATGCAGCCACTCTGGAGTGAGTCCAGCGTCGGCGGGAAAACGGTCGAAGTACACAGAGCGCGTCTGGAAGCGTGCCAGCACCTGCTCGACCGCCCCCTTGACATCGTGAAAATCGATGGCGCGCGCCGGGTGCAAAGCTCCCTGTTCCGGGAAACTGCCTACCGCACCGAAAGTGACTGCGGGACGCTCTTCCACTTTTTCCGTGGTGCCGCTAAACACTGTTCCGAGCTCGAAAAGGCGGACGTCGCTGACATCGCGGTGCAGATTGCCGGCAATCATCGCCAGCATTCCAGGGACAAGCGATGGGCGAAGTACGCCAGCCTCCTCGCTGAGCGGGTTGCCGAGCGGGACGGTGAGACCGGGTTGCGGCGCGGTCAATGCAGCCTCTGCCGCCGAGCAGAAGGTGCTGCCGATGGCTTCGTGAAATCCAGCCGACATCATGGTGCGGCGGACAGCGGCCTCGCTCTCCGCCCAGGGCAGCGCGCGTACGCCTTCACCGAATGCGGGAAGGGTATTGGCGAAGCGATTGTAGCCGTAGACGCGGGCGACCTCTTCGATGAGATCGATCTCACGTTCCAAATCGAGCCGCCAACTGGGGAGCGTAACTTGCCACCCGGCATTTTGGCCCGGTTGACCCGCAAGACCGCATCCCAGCGCGAGGAGCACGCCTTCGACGGTTGTAGCATCAATTCCATTTTCATCGAGGGTCCTGCCGAGGATGCGATGCACTTCACTCAGCGCGAGTGCGATGGGCATCCGCTTGGCGGTGCGCGCCTCGATCGCGGGAACCCGTACGTCGACAAGTTCGCCTTCGACGGAGCCGCCATTGGCAAGCAGAATGCTGCTCACGATTGCCGAAGCAACCGGCCCGGCGTTGAAGTCGGCTCCACGTTCGAAGCGATGGCTGGCATCGGTGTGCAGCCCGTGGCGCCGTGCTGTGCTCCGAACGGCGATAGGATCGAACCACGCTGCTTCTACGAGCACGTTTGTCGTGGACGGCGTGATCATCGTGTCCCAGCCGCCCATTACTCCCGCCAGGCCGAGAGCCTTGGCATGGTCGGCCACGACCAGGTCTTCAGGATCGAGTGTGCGCTCAATGCCGTCGAGCGTCTTCAGCTTTTCACCTTTGCGCGCGCGGCGAACGAGGATGCCGCCTTCAATCTTGTCCAGGTCGAAGGCGTGCGTGGGCTGACCCATTGCCAGCCACGCAAAGTTGGTAGCGTCCACGGCGTTGGAGATTTGTTTCTGTTCGAGCAATGCAAAATAGGCTTCGACTTCCGCGCCCGGAAACCAGTCGCGCGAGTTGCCGATGGTGATGCCGCGCAGAACGCGCGCGGTGAAGCGGCCACAGGCGTCTTCGGCTTCGATGCGCACGGAGAATGGCTTCGCGGTCGGTTCGGGCGCGGGAAGAGAGAAGTCGAGCGTCGGCAATGTGAGTCCGTAGATCGCTGCTGCCTCCCGCGCGATGCCGTAGTGGTTCATGGCATCAACGCGGTTGGTTGTGATGTCCATCTCGTAGAGCGAGCCGTTGCCGGGGCCGAGGTCGTAGATTCCTTCGACGGCGATGCCACGGAGGGTCAGGTCCTCGGCGAGACGCGGATCGTCAACGGGCAGTCCGGAAAGGTACGCTCTGAGCCACTTGGTAAGTATCTTCATTTCGTGTTTTCTCTCTCAGCAGGCCAGCGCGCTAAACGAACTGCCCCAAAAATCTCATATCACCCGCGTAGAAACTGCCGATCTCGCTGATGCCGTACTTCATCATGGCGATGCGCTCAACGCCCATGCCGAAAGCGAAGCCGGAGATCTTCTTCGGATCGTAAGCGGGCTGTTTTTCGGCGGCGAAGGCGAAGACCGCGGGGTCCACCATGCCGCAGCCAAGCAATTCGATCCAGCCCGATTGCTTGCATTTGCGGCAGCCCTTGCCGCCGCAAAAGATGCAACTGATCTGCACGTCGGCGCTGGGCTCGGTAAACGGAAAAAACGACGGGAAAAAGCGCGTCTTGACCGCTGAGCCGAAGAGTGCTTTCATGGCGTGGTCGAGCGTGCCCTTCAGATCGCTGAAGGTGATGTTTATGTCAACGCAGAGGCCTTCCACTTGATGAAAAATAGGCGAGTGCGTAGCGTCGGCGGCGTCGTTGCGGTGCACCTTGCCGGGAATGACGATGCGCACCGGCGGCGGCTGCGACTCCATGGTCCGCATCTGCACAGGAGAAGTATGAGTGCGCAGCAGCAGGCGGTCGCGCTGCGGGCGGCGGTCCTGGTTGGCGACGACGAGCGTGTCCTGTGTGTCCCGCGCCGGATGGCCGGGGGGAAAATTCATGCTCTCGAAGTTGTAAAAGTCGGTTTCAACCTCAGGTCCCACGCCGACCGAGTAGCCGAGCGCCGCAAACACGCTCGTGATCTCGTTCAGCGTGCGTGTGATCGGGTGCTCGGCGCCGATGAGCCGCTGCGTCCCCGGCAATGTGATATCGATGGCCTCGGCGGCGAGCGCTGCGTCGCTCGGCCCGGCACCCGATGATTCTTCCAGAAGGCGTTCGACAAGTTCCTTGAGGACCTTGAACCGCTCGCCCACGGCCTTCTTGGTCTCCGGTGGCGCGGCCTTGAGCCAGCGACCGGAGACCTCGTTGAGCAGGCCCTGTTTGCGCCCCAGCCACTTGAGGCGGAAGGTCTCGACCGCGTCGGCGCCGTCGAGCCCGGCAGCGTCCTCGCGTGCCTGTTTTTCAAGAACTGCAAAGGCTTTGTGGAGCGAGGCCTCATCGAATGCCATCAGATTGGGTATTGGATCGTTCATCATGCGTAAAGAGCAGGATAAATCACTGCGGCTCAAAAAATTTCCGGTATGCTCGTTTCCATGAAACTCTTCCCTCTGGTTTCAACCCTCGTCCTTGCCGCGTCATTCGCCGCCAATCCGGCCCCTGCCGGGGCGCAAACCCCATCCGCGATTTACGCACAGCAGGAGGGCTTTGTCGATGCCCACGGCGTGCTGATCTACTACGTGGAGTTCGGAAAAGGACCGCCGCTTGTTGTGCTTCACGGTGGCCCCGGCGCCGACCACACTTACTTTCTGCCCTGGCTGTTGCCGCTGGCGCGCACCCACCGGCTCATCTTTATCGATGAGCGCGGCTCCGGCCGCTCCCAGCGTCTCGAGGACACGAGCCGCTACACCATCGAGAGCATGGCAGACGATGTGGAGGACGTGCGGGTTGCTCTTGGTCTGGGCAAGATTTCACTCCTCGGGCACAGTTGCGGCGGCGTGCTGGCCGAGGCCTACGCGCTCAAGTACCAGGAGCACTTGAGCCACCTGATTCTGAACAGCACCTTTCCGTCGACGCGCGAGATGAACGAGGTGTTGGCGCGCGAGAAGGCGGCCATGCCGCCGGCCAAGCTGGTGCGCCTGAATGAACTGGAGCAGGCGGGCCTCTTCGGCAAAGGGGAGATATGGGAGCACGGCCGCTACTCAGACGAATACGAAAAACTCGCCTGGGGCCCTGGCTACTTTCCGTTTCTCTACGGCGCGCGGCCCGACTCGACTTACGATCCGGCGCAAGGAAACGCCCCGACCAACTGGGAGCTTTACCGCGAGATGTGGGGCGAGCACGGGGAATTCATTATCGACGGCAACCTGAAGTCGGTTGAATATGTTGACCGGCTGCACACGATTCATGTTCCGACGCTGGTGATGGCAGGGGATCATGACGAGTGCGACCCGTCGCTGAGCCGCGAGATGCACGAAAAGATCGCGGGATCAAAGCTGGTGATCCTGCCCAACGCCGGCCACATGAACTTTGTCGATCAGCCGGAAATGTGGCAGAAGGCGGTGGAAGGATTTCTTGGCGAATAGGGGTTGGACTGAATGCAGAACGGCCCAGAGCATGGCTCCGGGCCGTTTGCTTCTAAAGTGATTCGACCGCTTATGCTGCTTTGGTTGCTTTGGCGGCGGCCTGCGCCGCCTTGGCCTGCTCGGCGAGTTTGGTGAAACCGGCGGCGTCGTGGACGGCGACGTCGGCCAGGATCTTGCGGTCCAGCTCAACGCCGGCCTTCTTCAGTCCGTTGATGAACTGCGAGTAGCTGGTGCCGTTCAGCTTGGCGGCGGCGGAGATGCGGACAATCCACAGCGAGCGGAACTGGCGCTTCTTCTGCTTGCGGCCGGTATAGGCGAACTTGAGGCCGCGCTCGACGGCTTCCTGGGCTGCCTGGTAGAGCTTGGATTTGGTGAGGAAGTAACCACTTGCGCGTTCAAGGATTTTTTTGCGGCGGTCACTCCGCTTGGTACTGCGTTTTACGCGGGGCATTGGTGTTCTCCATTTTGCGTTCGTTGGTCATCGCGGCTGGAGGCAGGAGGCGCAACCGGTAGGCGGCGCGGTAAACCTCTTCACTCGCTCATTCAAGCCTTGATCTCTCGGAATTCCGGACTTGAGAAACCATCCAGAGTACCCGGGGGCCCGCGCAACGCGTTCGCTGGGGCCCTGAAGCGTCATCTCCTAATCGAGGAGACGACACAGCGATCAGGCGTAGGGAATCATGCGCGCTACCTTCGCGTAATCGCCGTCGGAGACAAGCAGGGTCCGTCCCAGCTTGCGCTTCGTCTTTGGCGCCTTCGACGTAAGGATGTGACGCGTCTTCGTCTGGCCCCGCTTGATTTTTCCGGTGCCAGTCTTGCTGAAGCGCTTCTTCGCGCCCGTATGTGTCTTCAACTTGGGCATTGTTTTCTCGTTTTGGACCTGAGGTTCACACGGTCCGAGTGCCTCACGGGACAGGGACGTCCCTGCCTCAATAAGGCCTTAAACAGTATAACCCAAGCGGAGAATCCCCGCGAATCAAGCGACGTGCGCCCGTCCCGATCTACACCCTCATTCCGCCGGGTCGTCGGCAGTAAACGGCGAGCAGCAGGGCTTCTCGGTGGCGTGGAAGTTCATCAGTTCCAGCCGGGTACCGTCCGGGTCGTACATATTGAATTGGTATTTGCCGTCCTTGCCGATCTTTGGAGCGCTATCGTGGCGCCCCTCGAGCCTGTTGCCAGCCTCCAGCACCTTGTAAGAGTCGGAAACGGAGACTTCGCCGATGGAGAGGTGGTTCAGGACGCCGAGGTGCTGTTGCGTCATGCCGGCTGGAATTCCGGTGCCGGGTCCGCCGTCGAGCATGTATTCAAGCCAGTCGTGGCCGTCCGGGACCTGCTGGCTGACCCAGTCGAGCTTGGCGTCCGTCATGCCGCCGAACCAATAGGGGCGGAAGCCGAGCAGATCCTTGTAGAACTTGTCCTCCGCGGCGCGGTCGTGTACCAGGATGCCAATGTGGATAATATGGTGGCCGATTGCGTTGGGTGCATTCGCCGTTCTCACAAGCATTCGCTCCGGCTGGATAAACTGCACTTTGTTGCCCTCCGGATCGAGCACATCGAACCACAAGGTGCCGTCGGTCTCTCTCTCAAGTTGCCGCGGAGCCCTCCATCCCTTGGCGACGAGATACAGCCGCATGGCTTCTGCGTTGCTGGTATTGAATGCGATGTGATCGAGCCGGTTGACGCCGGCGCCGGGCGGCAGGTGGAGCACCTCAATGAACTGCGTGGGACTCAGGTCGTAGCACACGGCCGTGTGATTTTCAGGGTCGGGCCGCCTGATGGCGCCAACGACATCGCGATAGTAGTGCTCGGTGGCGACCACGTCGGAGGCGTAAACCGCGATGTGTGAGATGCCTGTTATTTTGGGCCGGGGCGGGATGGACTGGGAGGCGGCGGCGATTGTAAAGGCGAAAAGAAGGAATGCGGTTGGGAATCTGAGACTCATCGTGCACCTCGAAAATTTGGGCCATGCTAACGATAAACCGAACGGGTGCCGCGCGCAAACCAACGGGCTAACTTCCCCCGGCCCACCTCGGCCGAGGCAGGTCACCACGCCTTCCGAAATCCAGTCCATTTCTATTGCGCTGCAAACGCGTCCGCCTCGCGGTTCAGTTCTTCCGGCGTAGCTGCGTGCGTATAGAAAACGATACGATACCGAAAAGTGGCCGACTGCCCCTTCTCAAGCGTGAAGTTGATCGGCTTTTCTTTCGGATTGAAGACGCTGAGTCCCAGCGGATTCGCCGCGAACAGTCCATATCCACGAGCATGCCAGGTGGTTGGGTAGCCGGGATTCTTTGGCTCGTCAAAGATTGCGATGGTGACGGTGTGGCCGTTCTTGTGGCCGGTGAGAGAGCACCAGCGCGCTCGCGTTGACCATGCGGCGTCGCCCTTGATGCCTTCGCTGGTGAGGTAGTCGCCGGTAGCGTCGGGCGAGGCGGTTGCAACTTTGGTTTCGACGCCGTGCGAGTCAACGTAAACGCCACCGCCGGCTGTCGGCAATTCAAGCCAACTGGCGACGCGAAGCCCGAGCATTCCGTCCTTCTCGTCTTCAAATTCGACATGATCGAGAGCCTTCAGAGTGGCGGTTCGGTCGATCGTGCGCGCGCCGTGGTTACTGGAGAACACGAAGTCAGTCGTCTCTTCCAGAATCGGGTGATCGTTGCCGTCGATCCACGTCGAGAGGGTCGTCAGCTCGCCCTTTTTCGGGCCGCTCGATGAAGAGAGGAGCTTGTCGAACTTGATTGTGCCCATCTTTGGGCGGTTGGCGGGCTTGATGGCTTCGGAGTTGTTCCAGAAATCGAAGTTGTTGACTCTGGCGTAATTGAACCAGAGGCCCACGTGATGCGGATGGTCGACGCGTTCGCCGGGCCCTGGCGGAAAGCCGCGCGTCAGCGTCACTCCATCCGCATCGATGATCGGATAGAGAACCGGCTTCTTGAGTGTCGTTGGCCAGATGTAGGAGGTAAACGGCTGCCCATCGATGGTGATGTCGACGCGTCGCTGGGCCTCGTCGGCGACAACCTGAACGCCCTTGACAGGCGGAGCGGCGAAGGCCAGCGCCGCCAGCACGAAGCTGGCGGCAAGCAGCCCGAAGGCGGCGAGGCTACGCATACACTTTTCCTCCCGCCATCACCTGCTGGGTCTTTTCGTCGAAGGTGACTTTCTGGCCGGTCTGGATGGCGGCGACGTTCATGCAAAGCGCGATCGAGTGGCTATAGCCGGCTTCGATCGAAGCATTGGGCGTCTTGCGAGAGCGGACGCATTCCATCCAGTTGCGCATGTTGGCCGCGGTCTCCGGGTCGCCGTGCATACCTGCGTCAGTGCTCACTTCTTCGGTCTTCTCTACCAATGAGAAGCTGGGCAGCAGGTTGGGCTGCATCTTCATCTCGGCGGCTGAGCGCGCGGTCAGGCCGCCGGTCGGCGAAACCGTCTGCTTCGACATATCGATCATGCCGCCGTTCGAGTAGTAGAGCTCCTTCACTCCGCCGGCGGAGTTGGTGAACCGCGAGGTGTATTGCACCTGGAAGCCCTTGGTGAGGTCGTCGAGCGGGCCGTAATCGAAGACGGCGGTCATGGTATCCCAGTTTTGGCGACCGTCCTTCCACAGATAGATGCCGCCATTTGCAACGCAAGACCGCGGATGAGGCAGCCCGGTGAACCAATGCACGGTATCGATCTGGTGGACGAGCCACTGGTCGGGAATGCCCGACGAGAATGGCCAGAACAGTCGGAACTCGAGATACTTCCGCGCATCGAACGGTCCCATGCTCCTGCCGAGCGAATAGCGCTTCCAGTCGGTGTCTTCTTCCTTGAGCAACGGCACCTGGTCGGGGCGGCGCCAGCGTCCAGGCTGGTTCACGTTCCAAGTCATCTCGACCATGACGATGTCGCCGAACTTGCCTGACTTGATGTATTCGGCGGCCTTCATATAGCTCGGCGTCGAACGCCGCTGGGTGCCGATCTGGACGATCTTCCCGCTCTTCTTTACGGCGGCGCGAAACATGCGGGCATCGGCCATGGTGTGCGCGGTGGGCTTTTCCACGTAGGCGTCACGGCCCGCGTTCACTGCTTCAGTGCCGTGATACGCGTGCTGGAAATCGGCGGTGGCAATGATGACGGCATCGATGTCTTTGCGGGCGTAGAGTTCGTCGTTGTTGCGGACCTGGTCGACGGCGATTGCCGCAGAGCTTCTCGATGAAGGCAGCGCCTTCTTCGCGGCGACGGCTCCAGATGTCGCTGACGGCCACGATCTGGAAGTTCATGTCTTTGGCGCTGGTTTGAAAAGCAGGCAGGTCGCCCTGCTTCATGCGATCGCCGCAGCCGACGATGCCGACCCTGACGCGGTCGTTGGCGCCTGCGATGGCGGCGTAGCTGCGGGCACTCGACGAGAATGCGGTTGCGGCCAGAGCTGCTGTGCCTGCCTTCAAGAATTCCCTGCGATTGTTCTTGCTCAATTCCATAACCGGATCCTCCGAGTGGCTGGTGTGTTGAGTGAAGTGCGAATGCTTGAATCAGAATTTGCGGCAATAAAAGCCGATGTCAATTGTTGGCGCGCAGACAGCAATGCCCGCCGCCGGAACACCCATGGTCGGACCACGGGGCGCGCAGCGTCAAGTGCTGGGTTGTGCGTTCACTGAGGATTAGGGTGCGACGGCTCGGCAATCGCAAAGCGGGCGACGAAGCTAGCGGGTATTTGCTGGAGATGCTGGATGACATTCTGTAAGGTATCAGGATTGTTTTTGTTGCCGAATCTCCTCGCCTGCCGCAATCGGCGGCAGGCGAGGTGACCGGGTTGGAAGAGCGATGGAGCTGTCTAGAAGTTGATTTTGATGCTGCCCTGGAAGACGCGGGCAGCGTTGGTTGTTGTCGAAACCTGGCCGAAGTTCGAGTCGGTCAGCTTTGAATCCGGGTTGCTGAAATCTGGATGGTTAGGTACATTGAACGCTTCCAGGCGGAACGTCGTAGTCAAGCTCTCGTGGATCGGGAAGACTCGCGAGATTTGCGCGTCGAACTGCAACGACTTGGGCCCGCGGAAAGCGTTCCTGCTGATATTTCCGTAGGTGCCAAGGACAGAACATCCGTTGGCAACATAAGCACCGTTTGTCCCCGTATTGCAGATCGGATTGGTGATCTGCACAAACGCGGCTGGGTTCAGGTACTGACGGTTGGCCGGAGTATTGACGTTCTTGAACTTGACCTCGGCGACCGGATTTGTGCCCGCAACCAGATTCGGACGGTCGTTGCCCACATCGGTAAGAGAGTTGTCCTGACCGGACGTAACGTTGACAGGTGAGCCGGTCTGGATGTGGAAGAGGGGAGCCAGTTCCCAGCCATTGACAAGCAGCTTCTCAAAACGGTTGAAATGCTCCTGGAAGTGGCTCTTGGCGACAAGTGTGACGTTCTCGATGTGCCGGTAATCCGAGCCGCATGGACCGTAGTCCATCTTGAGGTTGTAGATGTTCTCGGTCGCCGTTCCGGCATAGTCGCCCTGGGCGTCGTAAATGTTGAGGCACTTCGACCAGGTCCAGTTGGCCAACAAGCTGAAGGTGGACGAAAGGCGATGGTTAAGAGAGGCGACCAGGCCGTTGTAGTTGGCCGTTCCCTCGTCACCGACGACCACTGAGCCGCCTCCGCCGCCCTGGTATTGATCACCCTGCGTGGGATTTTGCGTGGTAAGCAGGAATCGCGAAGCCTGATTTCCAGAGGTCGAACAATTGGTTCCTGCCGCACCGGGCTTGACCGCTTTCGGGCCAGTGGTGACAATTCCGGCGCAACCCGTTCCGCCCGCGCCCCACACTCCGGGGATAAAGACAGCCGGGTCGAACGTCGAGCCCAGGGGGTCGTGGCGCGTCGAGTTGCCGATGTAATCCAACTGCGCCTGCCAGCCGTGTGCGAACTCGCGCTGAATGCTCAGTGTCCATTGAATCGTGTAAGCGGGCTTGAATTGAGGCACCGTCACGATGTACTGCGACTGGGCAAAGAACAAAGCCTGTGCCGGCGTGGGAATCGCAGGTTGCGGAAATGGGCTGGTCGTAAAGGCGCCGTTAGCCCAGGGATTGCTGAAGCTGATTGGAGGTTGGCCCGGCGCCTGCGTCTGGTTCACGGCGGTGGCGAACGGAGGGTTCTGCTGATTTCGCTGGGCGGTGAAGAAGTTCGGATTGTCGTACATCAGCGCGCCGCCGGCGCGAATGACCGTTTTGCCGTTGCCTTCCGGATCGAACGAAACGCCGGCGTTGGGTGAGAACTGCCAATACGAATTCTTGGTGAACTGAGGTGTCACACCTGGATCGCCGTAGTAAAGAGCGCCGGCAGGGGCGTTGGGATAGACGGTGCTGGTCTTGTTCGCTATGAAATCGGCTTGGTTGAACACTACGCCGCGATTGAAATAATCATGCGGCATCACATTCGGTCCCCAGCGCAGTCCCGCCACAAGAGTCAGGCGCGGCGTGGCGTGATAGGTGTCCTGCGCATACAAGCTCGGAATCGGCCCACGCAGCGAGTTCTGCTGCTTCTTGCTCTGCTGGAATGGCGCAGTCGATCCATTCGCGCCCAACGCCCCCCACATGAAGTCGAGGTTCGGGTCGCCGACCGCAGTGCCGCCCGCAGGCCCGACGGCGCTGTATATGCCGCTGAAGGTGAAGATGCCGTTGCCTTCGTAAACATTGCCGATGTTGAGCTGGTTCTGAACCCACTCGCCGCCGAATGCAAGCTGGTGCTTTCCCTTCACCCAGGTCACGTCGTCATCGATGGTTGCAGTATTGTCATTGAAGTGTGCAACGGAGTTGGTGCCGCCGCCAATGCTGAACCGGCTGCCTGCGACAGTAAGTTGCAGACCGTTGGGCGCCATCTGATAGACGTTGACCCCGAGGTCCTTCTGCGCGTTGATGTCGTTGGCCGCGTATCCTCGGTTGTTGACGCGGCGCAGGATCGAGATGTGGGCCGCATTCACTATATTGGGCGTGATCGCATAGGCGTCGCCAAGGGTAAAGGTCTGGACGCGCTGGATATTTCCCGATTGCGTGGTCACCAGGATGTTGGTGGGCTGGAAGTACGCGGGGAACTGGTAGCCGTCGATAAAATACCGACCGTAGACGTTTTGCTTTGAACTGATCGTGTAGTCGACCCTGGTAACGAATTCGTTGTCTGTGACCTGGTAGGGAATGGAGTACTTGACAAACCCGCAGCCGTTGGGGTCAGTCGTAGAATTCGGTGCAGGCAGGTATTTCTGCAATGCCAGGGCCTGCGCATTGTAGGTTGGTGTTGTTGCGTATTTGTTGTTGGCTAGCTTTGCACCGGTAAGCGGGTCGTATAGTTGGATCGGGTTCTTGCTCGACGCGCAGAGATTGGTCCCGGCGCCATTCGCGGGATTTCCGTCCGCTGCGGACCAATCGCCGGTAATGTTCGCGGCCGTTGGAACCTGGGCCTGCACACTGGCCTGTGACTGGCGCGCTATCCATCGCTGGTAAGCGCCGAAGGCGAACATCTTGTTCCGCTTGATGGGCCCGCCGATTGTGCCGCCAAACTGATTCTGGTGGAGGGTGTCGGGGCTTGCCGAAAAGAAGTTGGTGGCATCCAGGTAGTTGTTACGGATGAACTCGAACCCCGAACCGTGATACTGATTCGTTCCCGACTTCGTAACCACGTTCACCATGCCGCCAACGTGTCCGCCGTCCTGAGCGCCCAGCGCTGTGGACTCGACACTGAACTGGCTCACAGCGTCGGGGAACGGATACGGCAGGTTGCCGTTCGCCATGTAGTCCTGGTTGTCGCCGCCGTCCAGCCGCCAGAGTGTCGTGTTGCCGCCGCCACCGGCGATCGATACCGAGATAGTCTGGTAGGAATATTTGCTGCCTGTGAAATCGCCGTTAGGGGCCGCGCTCGATCCGCCGGAGAGTGTAATCAGCGCCGTCATCTGCCGACCGTTCAGCGGCATTTCGGTTACCGCGTTCTGGTCGATCGTCTGCTTGAAGGTCGGATCTTCAGTTTGCAGCGCCAGGCCCTCGGCTTGCACCTCGATCTTTACATCCGCATTGCCAATCGAGAGCGTGGCATTCACCGCGATATTGCTGCCGACTTCAAGCACGATGCCGGTCTGCTCGTAGGTCTTGAACCCAGGCGCGGCAACCTGAAGGTTGTAGGTGCCGATCGGGATGCCCGGGAACAGATAGGACCCGGCACTGTTGCTCACCGCTGTGCGCTTCACCAGTGTCGCCTGATCGGTGAGTGTAACTGCCGCATTCGGGATAACGGCTCCCGTTGAATCCGTCACCGTCCCCTGAATGTTTCCGGTTCCGGCAACCTGTGAATAGCCGTTGGTTGCGAATAAAACCACGGTCATGCAGCAGAAGAGGATTGCCCAGCGGGCGACCGTTCCATGCGCATTGATGCGTGTGTGTAGCATTGAAGCCTCCAAGTGGTTATTGATCGTGAATTGAAGCCAGCCGTCTCCCGGTTGGAGCTGTCGCAAGATCTTTTTGGAATAGACAGAGCGATCGAAAGCCCGATATCTCCCCGCGCATTTGTAACGAGGTCAGTCCACAACTGTCAAGAGGTATTTTTGAAAAGTTGGGAAATGCCGCGTATTTTATCGATAAAAGGCAATTAACTAGCCCCTTTGGGCTATGGCGTATTTATGAGGTCAGACCTTGATGCTAATTGATGAACGGTTTTGTATGGCTCGCGAACCAATTGCCAACCACTGCTTGGATCTGCGAACGCTTCGTCTCGATCGAACGGCCGCGCTTGAGCGCCGGCGCCGAAATCGAAACGGTTTGAGTTGAATTTCAAGGATTACGAGGCGGCGGGAATGCGCATGGATTCAAGGGCGGTGGTGAGGCCGGTGGCGACAGTTTGCTGCGCTTCCGGGCTAAGTTTTTCGCCGTGGCTGGTGAGGTAGAAGACATCGATGGCGGTCTCGCCCTCAGTATCGATGAGCGCCACCTTGATATTGCACTGCAGGGTCGAGAGTGTGAGGGCGATCTGGCGCAGCAGACCGGGCAGGTCCTGCGCAACCACTTGCAAAAGTGTCGAGTGAGTCGAGGATTCGGAATCGAATTCCAGGCGGGTGGCAACTTCGACCTTGAGATTGGAGGGGTGGTTCAGATGCCGGCGGGCCTCAAGAAGCTGCTGAACGGAGACTTTCTGGGCCACCACGTCGTGAATATTGGCCAGGAAACGATCCTTCTCGCTGGGGTTTAGTTCTATAGTGCGGAAGACGTCGGAAAAGTGGAAGCTGTCCACGATCACGCCCGCTTCGTTGGAAAACGCTCCGGCGCGGACGATGTTCATTCCCCATGCCGCCAAAGCTCCGGCGACGTCGGCGAACAGACGGGTCCGATCGCGCGTAATGACGGTGAGGTCGAAGAGTTGGCGGTTGGGGCGCAGATCGAGCTGCACGTTATCCTTGTCGAGGTTAAGCGCCATCTGAAAATGGTTGCGGATCTGTTCGGGGAGGCGGGTTTGCAGGTAACGCTGAGGCAGGCCCTCGAGAAATTGTCCCAGGGCATCGTATTGTGCCGTCGGGACCATGGAGCGGAGGCGGTTAAGCAGTGTGGGATCGATGGCGGCGTGGTATCTGACTTCATCCACCGAGCGGTCCATGAAGTTGGCCGTGGACATGTAGAACTGCCACAGGTTTTCGGCCTTCCATGGCGTGAGAGCTTCGGGATTGACGGCCTTGATGTCGGCGAAGGTCATGATGGTGAGCATCTTCAGCAACTGCGGGCTGCCGATCTTCTCAGAGAATGCCCGCACGTTTTCAAGATCGAAGATGTCGCGGCGCAAGGCGGCGGACATTTCCAGATGGAGGCGGATGAGCTTGAGTATGGACTCGCGCTCCTCGGTGTCGAAGTCGAGCCGGGCAAGGAACGCATCCGCCAGTTCCACGCTCTGGCCGGCATGCTCGCCGGTGCGGCGGGCCTTGCCGGTGTCGTGCAGCAGCAGGGCCAGCAGGAACAGGTCGAGGCGGTCGATCTCCGGCAATAACTGGGCCAGCCTCGCCTCGAAGTCGTGGGTAGGTTGGCGCAGGCTGTGCACATTATCGATGGCGAGGAAGGTGTGCTCGTCGACAGTGTAGCGGTGATAGCTGTCCCGAATCACCAGTGCGTCGATGCCGTGGAACTCGGGGATCAGCATTTCAAGAACGCCGAGGGCGTGCATGGTACGGAGTGCGTGAGCGGCATGGGGGCCGAGCAACACCTCACGCAGCGAGTTCCAAAGATAAGGCCCTTCGGGGATGTGGATCGCAAGTACCGGCAGGGCGTCGGTGATACGGTCTTCGGCGGCCTGCGAAAGCGTGTAGCCGTGAGTGGCCATCAGCGAGAAGATGCGCAGGATGGCGCTGGTGTCGTTGAACTGCGCACCGGGCAGAATGTCGATGCGGCCCTGGTCGAGCAGGAATTCGGTGCCGGCAATCGGCGTTCGGCGGCGTCGGAACTGACGATAGAAACTCACTGGTGCAGGTAGATGCTCCATGAGCAGGGCAGCGCGGCGATAGACAATGCGGGCGTGCCGGTAGTAGGTGCGCATCCAGTAGGAGGGATCGGCGGTGCCGCGGGTTTCAAGTCCGATCGAGAGCGCCGCGGCCTCGTCCTGGGACTGCCAGTCGAGCGTATTGTCGTCGCGGCCATGGCGGAAGTGGAGGAAACATCGGGCTGCGGCAAGAAAGTCGAAAGCGGCCTCGGCATCGCCGCGCGCACTCTGGAAGACGCCGCCGCGTTGACGTGGCCACTCCTTTGTCTCTTTCAGGTGGAAAAGAACGGCGAACCAGACCGCAAGGTTATAGTCGCGGAGTCCGCCGGGACAGTCCTTGAGATTGGGCTCCAGGTGAAAGATCGTGTTGCCGTATTTGGCATGGCGCGAGCGCGCAATTTCGCCAAGCTTCTGGGTGATGGTGGTCCACTCGCTGAGGACGAGGCCGGGGAAGGTCACTTGGTGCAATTGCTGGTAAAGGGGAAACTGGCCGGCAAGGAATCGGCGGTCGAGCGTTGCAAGAGTGAATTCCAGGTTGTCGGGATCGAAGCGGCCCGCTTCCTTCACGGTTCGGGAACTGGGGCTGGCCCTCAGGCCGATGTCCCACATGCCCTGAATAATGGCCCGCACCGCTTCCCGCGACTGCTCTTCCGTCTTGTCGTCGGCAAACGCGAACAGCACGTCGATGTCGGAATACGGAAAGAGGTCCTTGCGGCCGTACCCGCCCAGGGCAAGCAGGGCAACATTTTGCGTGGGGTGTCCGGAGAAGGCCCGTCGCCACATCTCAATCAGGATCCGGTCGACGACCGCGGAGCGGCGGCGGATGGCCGCGGTGCCGTCGCCTGTGCGCTCACAGGTCTGGCGGACGAGCGCCATCTCTCGCAGATACTGCTCCCGAAGATCGTCAACCGCCAAAGCGACTGGGTTCATAAGTGGTTGTGCTTGGTTCGCCGAAGCAAAAAGGATGTCCTTCCAGCATAAGCGATGTTTGCGCGGATGTGAATTTTTGATTGCGCAGATTGGAAAAAGACTGAGGGATTCCGGCATTATGCTGCGATTGTGGGTCAAAGAAGCGAATTGAGGCCCTGGAGCGGTCAAAAATGCCGCTCGGTGGCCTCCGCGCCGGACCATGGAGCAACCGCCCGCCGCGATCTTCGCTAGAATAGCGAGTTAGATCAATCGACTTGCTCCAATGTCTCCCGGCTCCGGCTCATCCCTGGGTCCGGCAAACCATTGACAGGTCCCGGGGGTTAAAGTTCTGAGGTACAGCGGGCAGCCGGGCAAGACAAGGCAGTTTTGAGGAGGACGTCATCAGCGCGCGAATGCGATTAGGCGATTTGCTGGTCCAGGCGAACCTGGTCAGCGAGGCGGATGTGACCAGGGCTTTGGAGCGGATGAATGCCAGCGGCGGCCGCTTGGGCGAGAACCTGGTAGCCATCGGAGCCATCGACCAGCGGGTGCTCGAGGCTTTTCTGTATCGAATTCCCACCGAGCCGGCGAATATCAAGGCCACCGGAATCGAAGACCTTGAACTGATGAGCCTGTTGATGAAGCTCATGTACGCGGGCCGGCTGGAGACGGGCCGCCAGTTCGTCGACGCCATCAAGCTGCCCTACCACGTCGTCGCCGAGCTGGTGCAGATGGCCGTCGATCGCATGCTTCTGCGTGCACTGGGAATGCGCGAGTCCACCAGCCCGCTCGACCTGGCTTACACCTTCACCGAAGAGGGCAAGCGCTGGACCCTCGATGCGCTGGAGCGATTGCGTTATGTGGGGCCCGCGCCGGTTGCGCTCGAGGATTTTACCTATCGCGTCAATCTGCAAAAGCTGACCAATGAGCTGGTGACTTTTGAGCGGATCAAGCGCGGCTTGGGCGAGCTTACCTTTGAAGAGAGCATTATCGAGCAATGCGGACCGGCGTTGAACTCGGGCCGGGCCATGCTTCTTTACGGCCCTCCCGGCAACGGTAAAACATCGGTTGCGCATGCCCTGGGCAGCATCTTCAACGATGTGATCTACGTGCCCTACGCCATCTCCATCGAGGGCCAGATCATTCGCTTCCACGATCCCAGCATTCATACTCCGTTCAGTTCCACCAACCTCGCCGACGAAGACGTGCCCTCGTTTGTCCGGGCCGAGGATTTCGATTCACGATGGGTTCCCTGCCGCAGGCCATTTGTGGCCACCGGCGGCGAACTCACGCTGGAGATGCTCGACCTGAGATATGACGCCAATGGCCACTTTTACGAGGCGCCTCTGCATGTAAAGGCGCTCGGCGGCTGCTTCATCATCGACGACTTCGGCCGCCAGTTGGTGAGCCCCAGAAACCTGCTCAACCGCTGGATTGTTCCCCTCGAAGGCCGCGTCGACTATCTGAACTTGCATACCGGCAAGAGCTTCGTCATTCCGTTCGAGGAGCTGGTCATTTTCTCCACCAACCTCGAACCGGAAGACCTGATGGACCCCGCGTTTCTGCGCCGCCTTCCCTACAAGATTGAAGTTGGAGCGCCCAGTCTTGAGATCTACAAGCGCATCTTTCAAAAGGAGTGCGTAAAGCAGGGAATCGAACTGACTGACGAAGTCTTCGATAGTATTGCGCAAAAAGTCAGGAAGGATAAGGGGCTCGAACTTGCTTCATTCCAGCCTAAATTCATCATCGATCAGGTGGTGGCCACCTGCCGGTTCATGGGCCAGACGCCGCACTTCGAGCCGCGCTTTATCGACTATGCGCTCGACAATCTAAAGGTGCATCGCAGCTCGCCGCCCGCGCCTACCGCGGCTGTCACAGGGATCTGAAAGTGGCGCGCAATAATAGGCGCGTAGTGGGACCTTCACTGCGGAAACGGCACGAACTTTTCCGCGCACGATGCAGGGTTGCCCTCTACCGGCTTTCCCTCAATCGTCGAGTCATCGCCCACGGGCAACGCCAGGTTTGTTGCGCCGGGCCCCAGCCGGATATCCGCGTGATTCAGCGAGTAGGTATACGCACCCTCGTCGGTGAGCTGCACGCCATCGAGCGTCGCCGCGATCCGATGCTCCTTGTCGTATCCGTTAAAACTGATCTTGCCCCCGCCTGAAACGCGCACGTTGTGCAGAGTAATGTCGCGCATGGTGGGCGGAGAGTTTCCTTTGACCGTTCCAGCCGCGGTGTAGCCGGTGTCGAGCGTGATGGGGTTGGGCGAGTTGCGAATGCAGACATCGTCGTAGACGACGTCATGAGTGAGTCCCCCGCGTGAGCCGTTGCTTTTGATCCGGATGCCGTTGTCCGGCCCGTCGAGAGATAGATCGAAGACGCGGATTCTGCTCACACCACCATCGGTCTCGCTGCCGATCGACATGCCATGCCCCCAATAGAAATGGTCGTGACTAACGGTCATATCGGTAACGCCGCCGGGACCGCCCTTAATTGCCAGGTTGTCATCGCCTGTGCGGATGTAACTCCGAGTAATGGTAATGTTCTTCGATCCCTGCCCCGGATCGACGCCGTCTGTGTTGCGCGCCAGCCGCTGCGGCGTATCGATCTTGAGACCCCACACCGTGAAGCCGTTGCCGTGGTTGTAAACGACATGGAAGTTGGGCGAGTTCTTCAGCGTGATGCGATAGAGCGTGAAGTTGTCAGCATAATCCGTGACCAGGATGCGGGGAACTTGCTGGCCGCCGCCGGGACGCGCCTGTTCGGCCAAATCCCACCACGAGTACGGAGAGCCGAGCATCTTTTCGCCTCCGCGCCCGTCGATGACACCGTCGCCCATAACCGCAGCACCCGAATCATGGTCGACAGAGATCAGCGGCTTGCACCCGCGCGGCCCCGGCGTTTGCCGAACAAATCCGCAACTGCCGGGCGTCGCGGCGTAGAGTGCCGGATCGCGCGAACCAAACAGCGTCACACCCTTGTCGACGATCAGGGTCACATCCGCGCGCAACTCAAGCGGGCCGCTGAGGAAAGCGTTGGCAGTCCCATGGACACGAAGCAATACGCCCCGCCCCTTGCCGCACTTGTCGATGGCCTTCTGGATGCGGGCCGTGTCGAGTCTCTGCTCGTCGGCCGCCGCCAGTAAGTTGCCGCTGCTTTGGAGCTGCGCATCGAGAGTTGAACAAAGCGGAGGCAGCGACGGTTCGACAACAGTGCGTGTATCTTGAGCTGCAATGTCCGGAGCGGCGAGGATTGCTGCAACACTGAACGACATTAGGGCCGTGGTTGCGAGGCGGTGACGCATGCGGATTGCTCCTTGATGGATATAAGAGGTCAGACCAGATTGGCCCTGTTCAATAGCATACCGCGACCAATGTCTATTCGCTGAGCGAAGGCCGTTCCGGTTCGACGATCAATAAGTGAGGGTGGCGACGATTGTATCGGTGTAACTGCCTGGCCGGACAAATTGCAGCGCGGGAATCTGGCCATATACAGTGAGCGGCTGCGCAATCCCGGTGCCCACCCCCGCCACCGTGTCGGTGCCCACGGTGTTGCCCCAATTGATCGTATCCCCGGAGTTACTGAATAGCTTGTAACTCAGCAGCGACGAAGATGGCCCCGTCATTCTGCGATTGGTTACGGTAGCGCCGGCAGCGAGTCCTGCGCTGAGGCCGAGATTATAAGTAGAGGCCTTGGTGCAGGTAACCGAAATGCTGGTGGTGGAGTTGATCAGCGCGCCAGAGTAATTGCCAAAGTTGAGTGGATTTGCCGAAATTGTGCAAGTGGCCTGAATTAGAACAGTAATGGTGAACGAGGTCGTCGCAGAGGAGACCGTGTCTGTGTAAGTCCCCTGAGCGGCATATTGTCCGGCGGGAATCTGGCCGTAGACGGTGATACTCGTGTTGCCTGTTCCGGTAAGTTCGTTTCCGGTTGTATTGCCCCAATTGGTTGTCCTGGTGGCATTGGTGAACAACTCGTAATTCAGCGTTGCGCCGCCAGGGCCAGTCATCTTTCGAATGGTCTCGGTGGCCCCGGCCCCGGTTCCGGCATTGAGAGGAATATCCCATGCGCCGGCGCAGGTGACGGTGCCCGCGGCCGTGCCGTTCAAAAGCGTGGCTGAGTAAGTACCAAAATTCAATGTTGAAATGGTGAGCGCGCAAGTTTGCGCGTTCGCACTCTGGGCGATGCAGGCGAGTGTGAGCAATGCCGCCGTGAGGAGTTTTCCGATCATGGCGTTTGCTCCTTGCAGCGAAGCGGGTCCAATCGTCGGAACATCGCCTGGGACCGGCCGGTAGTCAAAGGCTACCGAGCAGCGCATGCCGTTGGGACGCTCGATTATGAGTTCGTTGTGAGAACTGAGGTCCCCAACGTATGCATCGCCATCGTAGCCGACAGGTACGGTGACACCTGTGGCGCGCAGAGTTGCGGCACTGCCCAGCGGCATGGGAACTCCGGCCTCATCCACCAGTTTCAAGAGCGCGGCATGGCTGATCTTCACCGGAAACTTGACCACGACGCCGGAGCGATCCTGGGGCCGCATCTCGCGCGCCGCTACGTCAATGGTTACATCCGGCGGAACATCGGTTGGCGCAATGGCAATGTGGTTGAGATCGAACGAACGCATATCCGGCACCAGCAGCCTTCCCGATGAGCCGGTGCTGCCCACGTTGCGGTTCTCCTGGAGGACGTGAACGTGCTGTACGGGATTGGTGTCGACGATGGCGAAGCTGTCGTAGATGGTGTTGGACGGGAACACGCCTCCGTCGACCCACGAGAAAGCCCCCTGCGATTCCATGCGCAGAGTTGCAAGGCCTGCGTTCTGGTCTGCTCCGGCGGTGAACAGGCCGACCGGCGACTTATATTGGACTTCGCCGAATTCGTGGTTTGAACTGCCGGCGGACACATAGGCGTCATAGCCCCAATCTCCGATCAACGCCGCCGACTTCTGCAATTGCACCTGCCCTGTGCCGTCGGAGGATGCATAGGCGCTCACTGAGCCTCGCCTGCCCAGGGGAATCGTGACGCCAATCTGAAATCCGTTGCTGCCACCCGCGCCCGCGATGCTTTTGAACTCAGAAGCGTTCAGCCAGACGCGGCGAATCTGGAGCGAATAGTTTGCAGAGACAACCTTTGAATGCTGAGCCGCGGCAAACATCTGCTGAACCAGCGTGGTGGGCGCATCCTGATCGAGCGCAACGTAAGCCGCGCCGAAGGATCCATAGCGCCTTAGATAAAGGCTGCTGAAACCGCTCAGTTGCTTGCGCGGAACGCCGTCGCCATTCATCGCCGCCACATCGCGGTAGTTTCGGCTGGCCGCGGTTGCCGAAGCGCCAATGCTGAATACCCTGCCGATACGCTGTGCGCCCGCGGAAAACTGCGCTCCCGTGTTCGCCTGGCCGGTGCTGGCGGCCGAGGAGAAATTGAGCTCGCCGAGGTGGCCGATCTGTACGTCTCCGCCCGCGCCCGCCAGGACAGATCCAGGAGTGCCTTCGGCGCCGGCCTCGATTGTGAAGTTCCGCGTCAGGCCACGGCGATAGACCGCGGTTCCCGCGATCTTTCCGTAGTCGTCGCTCGCAAAGCCCCAGTTGCGCCTCACCAGGCCAGCTTGCACTGCGAATGTCTGCAGGCCGGGGGAAAGCAGCGAGGTACTGGCATAGAAGGGCTGCGTCATGGTCACTTGCTGGCCCAGCGCATTGGTCACCGTCATTGATATTGTGCCCGCGCCCGACACCACTGGAAGCTGCGGCACCTCGAATGGGCCGGCGGCGACCTGGCTTGAGAGCGTCAGATTGCCGTCTGCGAGCACGTCCACCGTGGAAGGGACAGCGGCCGAGCCGGCGAGCATGGGCATCGGAAATGTGATCAGGTCAGGGCGCATGCTGAAGTCCGAGCGTATCTGTGCGCCCTCAAGATGAACCGGCCGGGTCCAGGAAAGGCCGCCTGTAATAAAGTCCCCGAGACTGTAGCGGCGCAAGGAATTCACGTCGGCAAATGTGTAGGCCGAATCGAGGCGAATCGCTTTGACCGCGCCTGTGCTGCCCGATATTGCGCCTGCATCGGCCAGCCAGCCGGAACTGACGATGCCGCGCGGCGAGAAAACGCGCAGGTCCATTGATCCGGTGCCGCCTGATCCCGTGCCGGCAGTCCGGCCGCCAGTGAATGTGCCGATGGTGTCGTAGTTGAGGGTAACGCCGGTTCCGCTTTCGATGACTCGGCGTCCTGAGGGTTCATTGATTCCGCCCGGCCGCAAAAGCGTCGGCATTAAGCCCCTGTCGCTGACGCTGACATGCAATTCCAGGTTCTTCCGATCGAGAGTCCAGATCAAACCGGGCACGTCGGACAATGCAATCAGCCCGCCGGGGCCCGGAGCCAGGGAATCCGGAACCCTGAAGCCGAGATCGCGCAGCTCCTGTGGCCGCACCATCAACCTGCCGTAATGGAGCGTGAATTCACCGATCCTGCCAATGGAGTGGCCGTTTACCTGAACATCGAGAAGCAGGACTTCGTCGGCGTCCGGGGCGGGCGCTGCCTCAGCCGGCGAGCTGTCGGCGTCCTCTTTCGCCGACACGAAATGCGGCACGATCGTCAGCAAAAGAAAAAACAACCCCACAGATCGGAGCCATCTGGCCGCTTGGCGGGCGCCATCAAGGGGTGGCAACAACACGCACCTGCTCTTCAATTGCGCCGGCGTCTGTGCGCCCGGTCAATTTCATGGTCTCGCTGGGACGCGGCAGCGGGCCTTCGACGGCGATATTCCATCGGCGGGTGGCGCCGGCAAGAATGTAGGGCGAGGAGCCGGCCTCGGCTTTCAACTTGCGGCCATCGCCGGTTGCCACTTCAATGTCGCGGATGGCTTCATGGCGGAGACCGTCGTTGATGCCCACCAGAACCAGGAGCCCGCTTTTTAGTTCGGCGTGAAACTGTAGTTGCGGAACCGCGCGCGTTGCCGGCTCGGCGAAGATGGGAATGGATAGACGCAACACCAGATGGACGATCCCCGGCTCTGCCGGAGGTGGAATCTGGTCGACCAGAATGCGGTAGGTTGACTCGCGGCCCTGCGGAGGCCGGCGCAGAATCAGCCGAACAACCTGGCTGGAGCCCGGTTCAATCGACGCAATCGGCGGGCTCACGACCACTTCGTCTGATGTCACTAACTGGTCGTCGTCGCCGTGTTGATTCCAGCCGAATGCCCGAATTTGAACTGCGGTCTTGCTGTTCCCCTGGTTAGTTACGGTGAGGGTTGTGGCGCTTTGCCCGGGGGCCAGATAGATATTCACCGGCATAACGGACAACGACTGCGCCTTGGCAGCCAAGCTCGCGAAAACGAAGACAAGGATGGCAGCAAGCGCATGGGTTGTTGTAGTGCGTCGGTCTGCTGTCATTCGGGCCCCGGTCAACTGGTGCAACTAAGGGTTAGCAGGTAACTGTTGCGGTTATCGTGTCGGTGTAAGCGCCCGGCGCTACGTATGCGTGTCAAACAGGATCAGGGGTCGCTGATTCAGGCAATTCCGAACCAGACTCTCGGGCAGCCGGCACAACTCTGTAAGCCTCTGGCGCCGTGTGTTGAAATCGAGCACCTCGAACTCATTGCGCACAAAGTGAATTGAACCGGGGTTTTCCTTGCGCATCCGAATCTGCCCCTCGTCTGCTGCAACTACCGATTCAATGTTGACTGATGTTCGAACTCTAATTCTCGCTAAACTTGAATTCAATAGTACGTTAAGGTAATTCGCGCGAGCGAATATGTATCGCATGAGTACACGGAAGATGTATGCGATATGTACCTGAAAAGTAAATGCTCAAGCTGACTGAAAAGGCAAGAATCGAGCGGACTTTCAGACCGCCGCTTGTATCTTCTTGAAGCGATTGCATGATACTTAGTAAGTGATGGTGATGGTAAGTGCGCCGGCGTATGCGGATGCATCCCTTTGCAACTCTGCCGGAATCCCGCTTTGAACGTTGAGCGCCCGGGTGTAGTCATTTCCATCGCCGGTTACTCTGCCTGTGTCAACCGTTTGGGCGCGGCCGACGATTGCTGCAGCGTCCGCGGTGAGCAGGTAGCTCAACAAGACCGAGCCGGAAGAAATCATCTTCCGTGTGGTTGCGTTGACGCCCGTAGCCGGTGCCGCGCCGATCGCGACATTGTAGAGAGTGGAGTTGGTGCAATCTACCGAAACCGCCGATGCCGCGCGTGCCTTCACCCCACGATAAGCGCCAACACTGAGAGGAGAGGCGGAGGCAAGGCAGGAGGCCTGCACCGTCGCAGAGACGCCAAAGGAAGAAATGACGGTAGCCGCCGACACAGAGGCTGAGAAGAAAATAAGGGGCAAAAAGGTCAATGCGAGAGTCATTACGAAGCTCGGCGATAAAGATTTCATAGACCTGCTCTTCTTTCCCTCAGATTTGCGCCTCGGCTAAATCTGCCTGCGGGAATCTGCTCCGGGCGGAGTGATCGGCTTCAACTGTTTGCAGACAGGTCAGCAAGTGGCCCTCCAAAACTAGATCTTTTATAATTAACAACTTGCGGGAGTCGTCATGTGAAAGTGCGCAACATTTTGCACACTTTCACAACCAGGCCCAACTCCGCGGATGCCGGCGTCGAGGTTTGCTCCACGACGTGAGCCTTCGGCGGCAAGTCAGCAAAAATTCAGGCATCGAGTTTGTCCAGCGTCGGCATCTACTTCTCGGAAACACCCGCTTGTCGTGCCGGTAGCTGAGCTTCCTGAACTCGCCCATCTCACGCGAGACACCAAAAAGGTAATTCTTCCGGCTCAGGAACACTGGTGAAACCCACCTCACAGATCGGAGAGGGCACGTCCACAAGCCCGGTCGAGACTTGCACTGCCGGTCCGCATTTGGTGGTTTATATTACATGGATAGCGGGGTCGGTCACGCGCGATTTTAGGGCGCCAGGCGCGAACGGTCTACACGCATTCTTTCCCCGAAAGTGCGCGCGCATCGCACTGCAGGTCTGATCCAGAAATCAATGAACATCAATGAAAGCAGGCAGGTTGTGGGCTAAAAGGCCGCGCTGCGAACCACAAAAGACCATCCCAACCTGTCGCATAAGAATGGACCACCATTCAAGCGCATCGGATCCGAAAAGATAGTCAAGTGACTATTCTCGTGATCGTCCGGCTATGGGCAAGAGACAACAGCCTTCACTGCGTAAGCCAACGGAGTGGAAATGACTGAATTCGTAAAAGAGTATTACTGGGTGGTCCTGTGCAAGAACCATCTGTTTCATAATCGGCAGAATTTATCCTCGGGTCACAAGATTCTGCTCGGGGAGACGGATGCGATTTTGCCTTGCCCAATCTTGAAATCAGCCTTCAAAGTAACATGCGACGATTGCGGAAAAGAATATAACTACCTTCCCAAAGACGTTCTCCGCTATGAGACAGAACCGCCCGTGATCTTCGCAGCTCACCCACTGTTTTCTGAGTGCTGAAGTCTCCGGTTCCGGGCCGCCGAAGCGGGGGAAGTCTTCATGAAAATATGCAAGCTGACTTGTCGCCAACCGGCCTTTGCAGGTGCGAGGGGCGGAGCATCGGCAGGCGGCAGGAGGGGAAAGCCCGGGGCTTGGACGCGCATCGGGCGGCAGATCTCAGAGCCCTGAGTGGCCCTCGCCTGCGGTTGCTCGCTCCGGGCTCTGCTAGAGGGCGGTTTCGCCGCGCTCGTCGTTGCGAATGCGGATGGCTTCGTCGACCCGGCTTACGAAAATCTTTCCGTCGCCGATGCGGCCGGTCCGGGCCGCGCCGATGATGGCCTGAATGGCCTTCTCCTTCAAATCATCGTGGAGGACCAGTTCGATCTTGACCTTGGGGAGAAGATCGACCGTGTATTCACGCCCGCGATAAAACTCCGTGTGGCCCTTCTGGCGGCCATGGCCCCGGGCCTCGAGAATCGTCATGCCTTCGATGCCTGCCTCGAGCAGCGCATCCTTTACAGCATCCAGCTTGGAGGGCTGGAGAACGGCTTCAATCTTGAGCATACAAAAAATGCCTCGTTTGACAGCGTATCAGTTGGAGCGGGTTGCTGGGGGCAATCCGCCGTAAGTTTTTGGCGCCCCGGAACACAAGTGTGCCACAAGACACAATTTCAGGTCTCACGAGTTCAGGTCGTACCCCTCTTCGCCGTGCTGCGAGAGATCGAGACCTGCGGACTCCTGCTCGGCGGTGACGCGCAGGCCGATCACCTTGTCGACCACAAAGAGCAGAATCAGCGTGCCCACGATCGAGATTCCCCAGGCAATGGCGACGCCGGTTAGCTGATTCAGGATCTGCCCCCAGTGGCCGTCGATGGCGCCGGTTGCAACGCCGTTGCCGTAAATGGCATTGATCGCGCGGGTGGCAAAGAGGCCCGTTAGCAGTGCGCCGAGAGTTCCGCCGGCGCCGTGCACGCCAAAGGCGTCGAGGGAGTCGTCGTAGCCCAGCCGGCTCTTGACTTCAAACACCATGAACGAGCAGAAGGCTCCGGCGATGAGGCCAATCAGCAAAGCAGCAAAGGGCTGAACAAAGCCCGACGCGGGAGTAATGGCGACCAGCCCCGCGACGCAGCCGGAGATCGCTCCCAGTGCGGTGGGCTTGCCGTTGTGAATCCACTCGGCGACCGTCCATCCCAGCGCGGCGGCGGCGGCGGCAAAATGGGTGTTGATGAATGCGCTTGTGGCCAGCGGGCTGGCGGCCAGGGCGCTGCCGGCGTTGAATCCGAACCAGCCTACCCAGAGCAGGCAGGCGCCGATAAAGCTCAGAACCATCGAGTGAGGCGGCATGTTGGTTTGCGGATAGCCGATGCGCTTGCCGAGATAGATGCATGTCACCAGCGCGGAAACTCCGCTCGTCACATGGACCACGGTGCCGCCGGCGAAATCGAGGCTGGGGATGTGGCCGGCCGTGGCGTTCAGCAGGCCTCCGACGCCCCACACCATGTGGGCCATCGGACAGTAGACCAACAGCGACCATAACGAGAGAAAGACAGCCATGGCGCTGAACTTCATTCGTTCGGCGAAAGCGCCTGTGATCAGCGCCGGGGTGATGATGGCGAACATGAGCTGGTAGACCATGTAAGTCTGCTCGGGAATCGTCGCCGCGTAGTCCGGGTTGGGCGTGAGCGTAACGCCGCGCAGAAACAGGTGCTCAAAGCCGCCAACCAAGAGGTTGCCATGGCCGAATGCCAGCGAGTAGCCCGCAATCGCCCACAGGATCGTGACCAGACCCATCATCGCGAAGCTTTGCATCATGGTTCCGAGAATGTTTTTCTTGCGAACCAGCCCGCCATAAAACAGTGCGAGTCCGGGGCCGGTCATCAGCAGCACCAGCGCTGCAGAAACCAGCATCCATGCGTTGTCGCCGGCAGACTGAGCGTTCTGAACCGCCTGTTGGAGAGCGGCAATCTGAGCCTGGGTTACCGGAGCCGCGGCAGGGGATTGAGCGAGAGCAGCGGCGGAAAATACAGCCAGTGCAGGCAGAAGAGACAAGTGTCTTGCGTGGCTCGACATTGTGTTTCGGCTCCAAATTGACGCCCGCGCCAGGGAGACGCAGACGAAGAACAGTCTTGGATTTTTCGCGATCAGGCCTTGAATCAAGGAAATTCGTTGAGAGCTTGCACCTGGCCGCGGGCCGCAGAAAAATGGTCTTCGGTCAAGAACCGCCAAAAGGTTTGATTGCGCTTTCACACCATTCTCGTAAACGCGGAAGAATTACGCAAGCCTCTTTACTATTTCCTAGTTGCATTCTTTCTGTCGCGAGTGCTTGAAGTGCGACAGCCGAAAGGAAGGCAAGCTGCAATGCCAATGAACTTGCACCCGGGTCGGACAGCGCGTCCGTCGGCGCTTGGAATCGCGACAATCGTCGCGGTGGCGATGACGACGGTTTCGAGTCTCGCCGCAACTTCGCATTCGGCGGCCTGCACCAGAGTCGTGCTCAGCGGCGAAGTGAATGCCGGCCAGGAATGGAGACAGCCTTTTGGGCAGGGCTGGCTGTTCCGGGTTGTGCCGGTTCAGCCAGGGAAGGCCGGATATAGCGGCTGGGATCTGGTCGTGGATCGCGAGCAAGCGGCCGGTTACCCGGACGCATTGCTGGTGGCCACGCCGCCGTACTTCTCCATCAGCGAGCGGGAGGTGGGGACGACCTTTGGGCTCCGCGCGCAGGATGCGATTGGTTGGAATCCGCGCAGCTTTCACTTCCTGACTGATCCCAGTGCGCTGCGCGAGAGCCAGAAGCAGTTTCGGGCTTTGGGCGGGACCAGGATCTGGACCGAAGCGCCGGCGCCGGGCAGCCGCCGTCAGACGGCCGAGCAACGGCTGTTGGAAATCAATCGGGGATCGCCTGCTGGGCAGTTTCGGATTTTGAACGCGCGCTTGACGCCAGGGATTGCCGACGTGACGCCCTTCGCTGAGAGATGGGCGGCAAGGTCCTCCAGGACTCCTCATACGATGGAGCCTGCTTCAGGCGGAAAATCCACCCCGCTCGGTGAGTTGCACTGGATGCTCTTTTCCATCATCCTTTGGCTGCCGGCAGGATGGAAGGCCCCCAAGGAACTGAATGCCGCAAGGACGCCTCGTTCCGAATGACGAAACCAGCGAATCAGGGATTGGCGGGTTGGCGCCTGAAATGCGGCCGCGATCGGTTCCGATCATTCAACTTTGCCGAGGGTCGAGATATAGTAGAGGTATGGCGGTTACTGCTGAGCGAGATCATTATCTTTTTGGTGCGCTGGACAGCAGCGCGAAAAATCGCATCAAGCTCAAGGAAGTCAACTACGGCTACGAGGAGCCCGAGGGCGTCTTCCTCACCTCGATGGATTATGCCGTGAACTGGATTCGCAAGAATTCAGTGTGGCCCATGACTTTTGGATTGGCCTGCTGCGCGATCGAGATGATGTCGATGGGAGCGTCGCGCTTCGATGTGGCTCGCTTCGGGGCCGAAGTCTTCCGGCCTTCTCCGCGCCAGTCGGACCTCATGGTAGTTGCCGGGCGGGTTTCGCAGAAAATGGCGCCTGTGCTGCGCCGCCTCTACGATCAGATGCCGGAACCGAAGTGGGTGATTTCGATGGGCGCGTGCGCCACATCGGGCGGCGTTTTCAATAACTATGCGTTGGTGCAGGGTGTTAACCAGGTGGTTCCCGTGGATGTCTATGTGCCCGGTTGCCCGCCGCGCCCGGAGCAACTCATTTATGCAATTACGCTTCTACAAGAGAAGATACAGCGCGAGCGCCGCAGTCTACTCAAGACTCTCAATGTTGGGTGAGCTGCGGCAGGCGAGCGTGAAACTGGGGATCTCAGTTACCGAAGTAATTCAGGAGTAACCCGGAAATGTGAGGGTTGCGCCGCAGGTAACTTGTTGAAAAAAGTGTTTTGGGGGTTTCCGCGGTATGTTACGTTTAAAGGTGCTTTAAAGTGTCTGGAGCTTCGCAGTATTTGCGGAGTCGACCTGTGCGAGCCGGAGTATTTGCTCGCAAGCAGCCTTTTTCCAATTGTTCATCAGATTCATTGCGGAGGATAAACGCATGTATTCTCGTGTTTCGAAATATGTGAGCTGGGCACTCGCCCTGGCTTTTGTAGCATTGCTCCCTGTTGCCTTGACGGCGCAGGCCGCAACCTCGACTAACAAGGCCGCGCCGGGGGATAACCCATCGAAATGGGATATTTTCATGGGCTACAGCTATCTGGCTCCCAAGGGGACGGTGACAACTTCGCCGTCGGTCGGCGCGCCGGTTACAGCCAATTACGATGCAGTCAATGTTGGCGGGCTCTTCAGCGGTGCGTATTACTTCAATCGCTATATCGGCGCGCAGGCCGAATTCGGCTTTCATGAGTGGGGCAGTCAGTCCAGTCTTACCCCTGGTACGCCGGGCTCGAACATCGGCACACACGGCAATGACGACGGCTTTCTAACTATTGGCGGCGGTCTCATTGCGCGTTTTCCAAGCGGCAATATCACGCCGTTTATCCACGGGATGATAGGTACGGCACAGGTGAATGGCCCCTGGTTCCAGCCCAATAAATGGGGTCCAGAGGTGACCGTCGGCGGCGGCATGGACTACGAAACTCCGTTTCTGAACCATCGTCTGGCGTTCCGCCTGTTCCAGGCCGACTATCGAATACATGCACGCAGACTTTGGACCGGGAGCTTTCGGCGGCCGCGCCAACATCAACGCTGCGCGTCTTAGCGCCGGCCTGGTGATCCACGTCGGCTCCATTACGCCTCCTCCGCCGGTGACCCTGGCTTGCTCGGCCAGCCCCGAGTCGATTTTCCCCGGTGACCCGGTCACGGTGACTGCGACTGCCGGCAGCCTCGACCCAAAGATGAACGCAATTTACTCGTGGAGCGGAACCGGCGCCTCGGGCAACGGAACCACGACCTCGATCGCGACAACCACTCTTGATGCCGGCAGCTATACGGTGAAGGGATCGGTCAAGGAAGGCAAGCCCGGCAAGGAAGGCCTGAAGCCCGGCCAGACCGCGGATTGCTCGGCCAGCTTCACTGTGAAGGCATTCGAGCCGCCCACGATCAGCTGCTCGGCGAATCCCACCACCATCAAGCCGGGCGAGTCCAGCACAATTACCTGCGTCGGCATGAGCCCGCAAAATCGCCGCTTGACCTACAGCTACACGGCAACGGGCGGCTCGGTAACGGGCAGCGGCACCACGGCTGAGTTCTCCTCAGTCGGCGCGCCCGACAGGCGTAGTTGGCATCACGTGCAATGTATCGGACGACAAGGGCCACTCGGCCACGTCGAGCACCAGCGTTGACCATCGTGGCCCCGGTAATTCCGCCGATTCCTCACACCCAGGCGCTTTGCTCAATCAGCTTCGCGACCGACACCAAGCGGCCGACGCGCGTTGACAACGAAGCCAAGGCCTGCCTTGACCAGGTAGCTCTGGATCTGCAGCAGCAGGCAGACGCCAAGGCGGTGGTTGTGGGCGAGCAGAACGCCAAGGAGAAGGACATCACCGCGAAGCAGCAGAAGGTGGCCCTGAAGCACAAGAAGGCCAAGGTTGAAGTGTTCGATGCGCAGCGCGCGGTCAATGCCAAGGACTACCTGGTAACCGAGAAGGGCATTGACGCTTCGCGCGTCAGCGTGATGACCGGCACGACGGATGGACAGACGGTGGAAGATTATCTCGTGCCCGCGGGCGCAACCTTTGCCAACGACGTGCATGGGGCAACGCCGGTGGACGAGTCGACCGTGAAGCCGGAAGTGCGCAAGCCGCTCGCCGAGAGGCACCCGGCCAAGAAGCACGCCGCGGCCAAGTAGGTCTGCCGGTATTACCGGTACTGAACCGCCAAGTCGGGCCTTCCATCCAGAAAGGATGGAAGGCCCGATGAAGGCAAGATCATGCGAATCCTCCTGCAATCCATCGAGGCTGACCGGCAAGCCGGCCGGCCTTTTTGGTCTTCTGCGTCATTTTTTGTCAGACTTTTCCTTTGCCTGGGAGCTTATTGTTTGAAAAGGTGCTTCAAGATTCCTTTCTGTATCGCAAGCCGGCACATCGTTCTGGCGCTGGCCCTTCCACTCGTTCTCTGCGCATTTTGCCCGGCCCTTTGGGCCCAGCAGGACTCGAACCGCGTGCCCTCTCCCGCGGCGGATTCGAGCGCAGCATCCTGGACCCCAATCGGGCCGGCCGGAGGTGACGCGCGTGCATTTGCGCAGGTGCCCGGCGAATCCAACCATCTCTACCTTGGAACAACCAATAGCTGGCTCTACGAGTCGCTGGATGGCGGCGCAAGCTGGCATCGCCTGGCCAGGCTGGACGGCTCCGACCATTTGATCCTCGACCACATCGTGGTGGACTCCGCCGACCCGGCTACCATCTACGTGGCCGCGTGGAGAGACGGCCAAGGCGGTTTGTGGGTTAGCCGCGACCGGGGCCATAACTGGAGCGAGGTCGCGAGCCTGCACGGCCAGTCGATTCGCGCTTTTGTGCAAGCGCCTTCCGATCCCAAGGTGCTTTTGGCAGGAACGCTCGAAGGGTCTTTCGCTCTGGCGATGCCGGCGTCTACGTGGGCCGAGATCAGTCCGCCGGGCAGCCACGAAATTCACGAGGTCGAGTCGCTGGCTGTGGATCCCGCGAATCCCGACATCGTTTATGCCGGCACCTGGCATCTGCCCTGGAAGACGGAGGATGGCGGCAAGAACTGGCACAACATCAAGCAGGGCCTCATCGACGACTCGGACGTGTTTTCCATCATCCTTGATCCGGACAAGCCGAGCACCGTGTTTCTGAGCGCGTGCAGCGGGATCTACAAGAGCATGAACGCGGGCTTGAAGTTCCGCAAGATTGAAGGGATTCCGTCAACCGCGCGCCGGACGCGGGTTCTGAAACAGGATCCGGCGAATCGCGAGATTGTGTACGCGGGCACCACCGAAGGGCTCTACAAGACCGTGGATGGCGGCAAGACATTCAAGCGCATGACCGGACCGGACGTGATCGTGAACGACGTGTTCATCGATCCGCGGGATTCGAATCATGTGCTGCTGGCAACCGATCGCGGCGGAGTATTGGCCAGCGACGGATGCCGGGACAACTTTCGTCGGCGTCGAACGAGGGCATCTCCGAGCGCAAGGTGACGGCGCTGCTCGTGGACCACGAGCGATCCGGCGCGGATGTTTGCCGGGGTGGTCAACGACAAGAACTATGGCGGCGTGTTTGTCTCCACGAATGGCGGCGCGGCCTGGCAGCAGATCGACGCCGGCCTTGACGGGCGCGATGTCTTCGCGCTGGCGCAGACCAAGGATGGAATGGTGCTGGCCGGGACCAGTCACGGAATCTTCGCTTTGGACCCTCCGGCGGGCGCGGATCCCGGAGAGGGTACGCCAAGCTCCGCTCTGACCTGGGAGCCGCGCAACACCATCGCGAACACCGTCATGAAAGTCTCCACTGAGACGGTTCGCAAGACGCGCGTCAACGTCGAAAAGCAGGTGAAGGCGCCGGTCATCGAGCTGGAGGGCCGCGTGAACGCGCTCGATGTCTCCGGCGATATCTGGCTGGCGGCCACTTCGCTGGGCCTGCTCACCAGCCGAGACCAGGGCGCCAGTTGGCAGGGAGGCCCGGTACTGGGAATGGGCGAATATCTCTCGGTGACCGTGCACGGAGACGGATGGCCGCGGCCCGGGCCGACGGCGCGGTTCTTTCAAAGGATGGCGGCCTGACATGGTGGCCGATTGGCCTGCCCACCATGCTGACGCGGATTCATCGGGTCGTATTTTCTCCGGACGGCACGCTGTGGCTGGGCGCGCGGGAAGGGGTCTACTTCTCGCACGACCAGGGCAAAACCTGGCTCTGGATCGAGCGGCTTCCCTTCCGCGATGTGGACGACCTCGAATTCGACACGGCAACGAAAAGAGTACTGGTCAGTTCGCGCACCAGCGATCAGATCTTCTCCATCGATCCCAAAACCATGACCTGGAAGTTGTGGCATACGGGCTACCGGATTGCGCTGATTCGGCCGGCCGGCGATCGGCTGGTGGCGGCTTCGCTCGATGACGGAGTCGTCGTCGAGCGCTAGCAGCAGGCATTCGGAAACAGAGGCTCATCCGGCGCGTTTATTGGATTTCTGTATCATAGAACTATGAGTGCTGAGACCACGGCTTCCCGCCATCCAAGTGCATTTCGGAGTTACGATCCACGGCTCCAGCCCATTGCCGCCAAGGTAATGGCCGGCGAGCGGCTCGACTTTGCCGATGGGCTTGCGCTCTACGGCTCTTCAGACATGTTGGCCGTGGGCTGGCTGGCCAACTTCGTGCGCGAGCGGATGCACGGAGACGTAACCTACTTCAACGTGAATCGCCACATCAACCCGACCAATGTTTGCGTCGCGGCGTGCAAGCTCTGCGCTTTTGGCCGCAAGAAAGGCGACCCGGCCGGATACACCATGGCTCTGGAAGAAGCGTGGCAAACTGCGGCCTCAGGCTATTCCGAGGCGGTCACGGAGTTCCACATCGTCGGCGGGCTTCATCCCGATCTGCCGCTCGAATACTTTCTCGATCTGGTGCGCGGGCTAAAGGAACGCTTCCCCAAGGTTCACATCAAGGCCTTCACCATGGTCGAGGTCGCTTACCTTGCGCGGCGAGCCAAGCTCACCATCGAGCAGACCCTGATCAAACTGCGCGATGCCGGCGTGGACTCCATGCCCGGCGGCGGTGCGGAGATTTTTGCGGCGCGCGTACGGTCGATTATCTGCGATCACAAAATCGATGGCGAAGAGTGGCTTGAGACGGCGCGGATGGCGCACAAACTCGGCTTCAAGTCCAACGCGACCATGCTCTACGGCCACATTGAAAACGACTCCGACCGCGTGGATCACCTGCTGAAGCTGCGCGCGGTGCAGGACGAAACCGGCGGCTTTCAAACCTTCATTCCCCTTGCGTTTCATCCGGCGAACACGGCGCTCGATCATTTGCCGGTGACGACGGGGCTGACCGACATCCGCCAAATCGCCGTGAGCCGGCTGCTGCTCGACAACTTCCCGCACATCAAGGCCTACTGGCAGATGATGACGCCGAAGATTGCGCAGATCGCGCTGCGCTTCGGCGCCGACGATCTCGATGGCACGGTGATCGAAGAGAAGATCTACCACGATGCCGGCGCCACCACGCCTCAGGGCATGACGCGCAAGGAGCTATGCCGCCTCATCACCGAGGCCGGGCGCGTTCCCGTCGAGCGGGATACGCTTTACCATGCCGTCACGCGGACCGAGGAGAGCTTTACGGTTGCGCTGTAAGATGGATCAGTGCTAAGCTAGACTTAGCTAGGTAGGGGATCTCGTGGCAACCACGGTCAATATCTTCGAAGCAAAAACCAACCTTTCCAAACTGATCGAGAAAGTGGAGCGCGGAGAGGAAGTTGTGATTGCGCGCGCAGGCAAGCCGGTGGCGCGGCTGACGCAACTGGAGCCCAAGAAGAAGCCCATTATCTATGGTTTGATGAAAGGCAAGATTCACGTCGCTGACGACTTTGATGACCCGCTTCCAGACGATGTGCTGGCCGAGTTTGAAGATGGTCCAATATTCCCGCCTGAAAGTTAGAGATGCGCCTGATAATCGACACCCACGCTCTTCTTTGGTTGATGGGAGGCAGCCCGCGGCTAAAGCCGAAGGCGCGAGCGCTTATCGATAGCGCGTCGGAAGTTTTCGTGTCGTCCGCGAGCATTTGGGAGATTGCCATCAAACATCAGCTTGGGAAGATCGAAGAGGATCCTGAAGAAATCGCGGAGCGGTTCGAGGAGGCGGGTCTGCACGAACTGCCAGTCTTCATGCGCCATGCGGTTGCAGCAGGGAAACTGCCGCTTCTCCATCGCGATCCCTTTGATCGACTGCTGGTGGCACAGGCAATCACGGAGCCGATGCGGCTGCTGACCGCCGATGCGCGGCTCGCGGCCTACTCGGAAATGATCATAACCATCTGAATTTGTCTTACTGCCGCACCACTGCGCCGCCTTTCATCACAAAACTGACGTGTTCGACGGCTTTGATGTCGTCTAGCGGGTTGCCGGGAACGGCGACGACGTCGGCATAATAGCCGGGTTTCAACTCGCCGATCTGTCCGTCCCAGCCCAGCACCCTGGCGCCATTCAGCATGTCCGCCTGCAGCACCGCCAGCGGCTTCATGCCGTAGCGAACCATCAACTCCATCTCCACCGCCTGCGTACCGTGCGGGAAGGGGCCCACGTCTGAACCCACTGCGAACGGAATCCCTGCGGCTACCTGCTTCTTGAACTCCGCGATCTTGTAGTCGAGCATCGAAGATTCTCGCGCCGCCTGGTCCTGCGATTCGCGGTGATGCGCGAAGTAGTCGAAGATCGCGAACGTAGGCACGGCTGGAATGTGCTTCTCGTGCATCAGGCGCATGGTCTCGGCGCTGAGTTGGGTCGCGTGGTCGATGGACGCGACCCCCGCCTGTGCGGCGTAGAGAGTGCCCGGCTCGCCCATGGCGTGCACGCCCACCGTCAGTGCCCAGGCGCCGAGCTTCAGCCACGGCGGCAGCCAGTTGCGACTCGGTGTACTGGTATGGGCTGTGCAGTACGCCGTCAATCATGCGGTCCGGTCCGGTTTCGTAGATCTTGACGAAACTGGACCCCTGCTTATGCTGCTCGCGGATCACTTCAACGAGCTGGTCGGCTGTGTTGGCGTAGTCGGCGTTCGAGAACACGTGTTGCGCGGGGTTGAATCCAATGGCGTCTTCATGGCCGCCGAGAATGTCGATGGCGTTGCCGCTGATGCGCATGCGCGGCCCAGGGATCAGGCCTCGATCGATGGCATCGCGGATGGCAGCATCAGCGGAGCCGGCGCCCTCGGTTCCCATGTCGCGCTCGGCGGTAAAGCCGGCCATCAGGTCGGCCTTGGCCGCCTGCTCGGCCAGAATCGTGCGCCAGGGAACGGACTCCTGCACCGTCTGCAAGTCTTCCGCGCCCGGATGCAGGAACAGATGCACGTGCGCGTCAATGAGTCCGGGGAGCAGCGTGGTATCGCCGAGGTCGATGATCTTCGCGCCCGGCGGATGGTCGACCGATTTCCCCACGGCACGGATCCGTTCGCCTGAGACAAGAATCTCGCCAGGTTGCAGAAGGGCGCCGGTTTCGACCTCGAGCAGGCGTGCGGCGTGAAGAACGATAGGCGCGGCGGCAGGCTGTTGCGCCGGGGCCGTTGCCGTCAGGGCAAATGCAAGAGAAGCGCAGGCACAAATCGTCGAAGGACACCCAGTGAGTTTCCGCATGAATACGACTATGCCGCCATCGACCCCGGATTGTCGATGAAGATTTTCAGGCGCCTCGACTGCGGCTCCCCATCTCAGTAAGCCGCAATCCCAGTCAGATGCTGCCCGAGGATCAGCGCGTGAATGTCGTGTGTCCCTTCGTAGGTCTTCACCGATTCGAGATTCATCATGTGGCGCATGATCGGGTAGTCGTCCGTGATTCCGTTTGCGCCCAGAATGTCGCGGGCCAGCCGAGCGCATTCCAGAGCCATCCACACGTTGTTGCGCTTGGCCATCGAGATGTGCTGGTGGCCCACCGTGCCCGCATCCTTCAGGCGGCCGACGTGAAGCGAAAGCAATTGCGCTTTCGAGATTTCGCTGGCCATCCATACCAGTTTTTCCTGTATCAACTGGTGGCCTGCGATGGGCAAGTCGTGGAACTGCTTCCTGATCTTGGAGTACTGCAAGGCCGTCGAATAGCAGTCCATGGCCGCGCCAAGGGCGCCCCAGCTTATGCCGTAACGGGCCTGGTTCAGGCACATGAGCGGACTCTTCAGCCCCTTGGTTCCGGGAAGCAAATTGGCGGCCGGCACGTGAACGTCCTGGAGCGCGAGGCCGCTGGTCGAGGAGGCGCGCAGGCTCCATTTGCCGTGCACCTCCTGTGCCGCGAAGCCGGGGCGATCGGTCTCGACAAGAAATCCGCGCACCGATTCGTTGCTGCCCTCCGCGCCTTCGCCTTCGAGCTTGGCCCACACGACGGCCACATCGGAGATGGTGCCCGATGTGATCCACATCTTTTCGCCGTTCAGAATGTACTCGTCGCCTGATTTGCGCGCGCGCGTTGTCATTCCCCCCGGATTCGACCCGAAGCCGGGTTCGGTTAGTCCGAAGCAGCCGAGCTTTTCGCCGCTCGCAAGCAACGGGAGCCAGGTCTTCTTCTGCTCCTCGGAGCCGAAGGTGTAGATGGGGTACATCACCAGCGCCGACTGCACGCTCACAAAGCTGCGCAGGCCGGAGTCGCCGCGTTCCAGCTCCTGCATCACCAGCCCATATTCCACGTTGGACATGCCGGCGCATCCGTAGCCCTCGATGGTGGCGCCGAAAAAACCCATCTCGCCCATCAGCGGAACCAGTTCTCTCGGGAAACGGCCATCGCGGAAACAACCGTCGATAATCGGGATGAGATTGTCCTCGACAAAGTCGCGGGCGGAACGGCGAACAAGCAACTCGTCTTCACTGAAGTTCGAATCGAGATGGAGAAAATCGAAGCTCTGGAATTTGAAAGCCATTATGCACCTGCCGTTCGACGGAAGGCCTGGAATTGGCTTAGTAAAAAGTCAGCCCAGGCATGGGATAGTGTTTGCGGTTGCGGGTCCAGAGGGCAGCTTTATGCTGAATTGCGGCGCCAGCGATCAGTGCGTCTGGAATCTCCAAGCTGTGGCTTCGCGCGTACCTGCGTAGCAAATCGCCTGCCAACTTGCCGGTTTCATTATCGGCCGGCAGGCAGGTGAGCGAATCGAAAAAGCTCTGAATCGGCGCATGCTCCGCAGGGCGTGCCCCTGCCCAAGTCTCAGCGGCGACAACGGGCGAATAAAGAATGACTGTGCCCGAGGCGACCAGGCCCGTCCATTTCGAGCCGACCTGGCGATCCCTGCCGCGTAGAATTTCGATGACGATGTCGGTATCGACCAGAACTCTCACACGATACCCAGGCGCTTCAGGCGAGAGCCTTTTCGCAGGTTACGGACATAGGTCTCGGTGTCAGGTAAATCGGTGCGGTCCCTCCAGACTCCGACAATGCCCATCAACGCCTTACGGCGTTTCTCGGAGTCCTCGAGGTAGCGCTCGCGGGCGGCGGTGCGCACGAGATCGGAGATGGTCGTCTTCTCGATTGCGGCTTTAGTGTGGAGAGCCTGCCACAGATCCTCGTCGAGATAGAGCTGGGTCCGTTTCATGATGTATAGCATACATCACTGGCAGAAAATTTGAAAGAGCTCTACTCCAGAAACTCGCGCACAAACGGATCTTCGGAGTGGACCAGCTCATGCAGCGTCCCGTCGAAGATCAGGCGGCCTTCATCGAGCATCAGGAAAGTGGTGTTGAGGTCCGTCTGCCCTTCGGGCAAGGGAACCATGTGCCCGGCATCGCTGTCGAAGCGGTGGGAGCAGAGAGTAAAGGCATCCTGCAGGCGGTGCGTGACCAGCAGCGAGGGAGTCTGGTGGACGTCGCGCTCCTTGACGATGAGTTCGATGATGGTGGTGGAGGTGACCGGATCAAGGCCGCCGGTGGGCGAGTCGTAGAGCAGCAGTTCGGGGTGGCGGATGAAGGCGCGCGCGATGGCTACCCGGCGTCGCATGCCGCCCGAAAGACTCGAGGGATACTGCGAAAAAGTCTCTTCGAGTCCTACAAAAGTTAGCGCCTGCAGCACGCGGGCGTCGATTTCATCGTCGGCGACGTGCTCCTGAATAAGCTGGTAGGCCACATTGTCGCGGACGGTAAGCGAATCGAAGAGAGCGCCCTCCTGAAAGACCATTCCGGTGCGGGTGCGCAAAGGAAAGAGTTTCTCCTCGGGCATCTTGGCGATCTCTTCGCCGAAGAGCTGGATACTCCCCGTGTCGGGCCGAAGCAGTCCATTGCAGAGCTTGAGTAGGACGCTCTTGCCCACGCCGGCCGGGCCAAGCAGAATACGCGTCTCTCCCGGCGCGACCGAGAAGGTGACATCGTTGAGAACCGGCGGGCCGTCGAATGCAATCGAGACATTGCGGAAGACCACGACTGGAGCTCGTCCCGCGGCCGTGTCATGGCCGGGCTGATTGGGATCAGGCCCGGCTGGTTCCCGCGGGCCGAAAGCGGTGGGGGCCGTCATAAGGGAGGAAAAACGGCGAGCAGCACCCTGGTGAGCAGGAAGTCCACGAGAATGATGATCACCGAAGAGTTGACCACGGCTTGAATGGTAGAGCGGCCCACGCCCTGAGTTCCTCCAGTGGTCCTCAGGCCGTAGAAGCATCCAACGGAAGCGATGATATAGCCGGAGAAGAGCGGCTTCACCAGTCCCTGGACGATGTCGGGATAGCGGAGCGACTCCCACGCCTTTGAAAAGTACTGGGTGCCGTCCTGGTGGTTGAGAAAGACGGTGACCGCCGCGCCCCCGAAGATGCCAAAGGCGTCGGCAACGATGGTCAGGAAAAACAGCATCGAGATGCAGGCAAAGATGCGCGGTGTAACGAGCTTGCGCATGGGGTCGACCCCGAGTGCGCGCATGGCGTCGATCTGCTCGGTCACAACCATCGACCCGAGTTCGCTGGCCATCGAAGATGCGTTGCGCCCGGCAACCATGATCCCGGTAAGCACCGGACCAAGCTCGCGGATCATGGTGATGCTCACGAACTGCCCTGTAACCGCGGTGGCGCCGAACTGGGAAAGCGTTGCGGCGGACTGCAGAGCCAGCACGCCCCCGGTGAAAAAGCCCGAAAGCAGCACGATGGCCGTGGAACCTACGCCGATGATGTCGGACTGGATCAGAAAATCGTCCAGGTAACGGGGCTGCGTGTAGAGGTTTAAGAAAGCGCGCCAGGCGAACAGGGAATAGTCCTGCACGGTTAGCACGAGTTGTTTGGCGGTGCGGTCGATCGGGATTATCGCCATTGGATGTGCCGGCCTGCGGTAAAAGGCAATGCGCTTCTGTCTTGGACAGAATAGCGCATGGGGGTCGGGCAAGCGTCCAGGACCCGCTCCGTTCGACCTTCACTCGGCTCAATGCGGCCCGCGCGGTGTGGAAAACCTCCCATGGCAAAGAAAAGGCGGTCGGCCCCCTCGGGTCAATTCCCGTAAATGCATGAAGAAAAAGGCGGATGAATTTAATAATGTCCGATGATCAGGCACCCGGCGGCAAGTGGGCATCTAACTAAGCAAGCACAGGAGGTAACGAATGCACTTGTTTCGTTTGCGCCTGATCCTTGCCCTGATTGCGTGCGTAACGCTGGTCTCGGTGGCCTCCACTTATTTTGATGTGCTGGCTCACAAGCACCTGCTGCGTGTTGAACTCGAGCGCCGCGTCAAATGGATGGGCATGAGCATCGAGCCGGACGTGCAGAGAGCGCTCGAGGCAGGCGCCCCCTCCTCGCTTCCTGGTTTGGTGGAGCTTTTGAAGTCCGGCACCGGTGCTCTCGCGCTGGCCGTGTTCGATCCGCATGGAAAGCTGCTTGCCTGCACCGGACCTCAGGCTCTGTTGCAGGCCTTGCCATACGGAGTGGTCGAAAAGTCAATTCAAAAGGGAGCTGAAGTCAGCGCGTTCGGTCACCTCAGCGATTGGCAATGGCTTGAAGAAGCCCTGCCCCTCCACAATGGCAATGAACTGCAAGGAACGCTGGCGATTGTAGCCGACGCAAGTTATATCCGCAGCGAAGGAATCGCGGTATGGCAGCGGAGCTTTTGGCGCATTGTTGCCTTGGTTGTGCTTATTGTAGCTGTCACGCTGGCGATGGTGAGCTGGTTCCTGCTGCGACCGCTAACCCAGGTGGCGGAGCGGCTGCGTCGATTGCGTATGAGGGCAACCCATACAGAACCATCTGCCGGGTCGGGTTTCGACAACCTGGGCATGGACGCAATGAAGCTTTTCAAGCCGTTGGTTCATGAAGTGGAAACAATGGCGGAAAGTCTCATCGCCGCGCGGGCGTCGGCAGCCACCGAGGCCCGCCTGCGCGACGCCGGAGAACATCTGTGGACCGCCGAGCGCCTTGCCGTGCATATGCGCGATCGTTCGGGTTCGAGCCGGATTTTTGTGGTTTCGAACCGCGAGCCGTACATGCACGTCCGCCAGGGCCGCGAGACCATCTGCATCGTGCCTCCCAGCGGCCTGGTTACGGCGCTCGAGCCTGTGCTGCGGGCCTGTGACGGGTTGTGGGCGGCTTGCGGCAGCGGCGATGCGGACGCTGCCATGGTAGACGACTTCGACCGCCTGCGCGTGCCTCCAAACGATCCGCACTATACCTTGCGTCGAGTGTGGCTCTCCGCCGAAGAGGAGTCGCAGTATTACGATGGCTTTGCCAACGAGGGGCTTTGGCCGCTCTGCCACATCGCCCACACGCGGCCCATCTTCCGCGCCGCGGATTGGGAGTGCTACCGGCGCGTCAATGAGCGCTTTGCCGCCGCTCTGCTTGAAGAAATGGAAGACAGTGCGGAACCGGTGGTGTTTGCGCAGGACTACCATTTTGCGCTCTTGCCGAGGCTGATCAAGGCGGCGCGGCCGGATGCGCGCGTTGCCATCTTCTGGCACATTCCATGGCCCAACCCCGAGGCGTTCGGCATTTGTCCCTGGCAGGAGCAGTTGCTGGACGGGCTGCTGGGCGCCGATCTTATCGGCTTTCATATTCCCCTCCACTGCAACAACTTTCTCTCTACCGTGGACCGGGTGCTGGAGTCGCGCAACGATCGCGAACATATGACCGTCCTGCGCAACGGACACCAGAGCACGGTCCGTCCCTATCCCGTAAGCGTGGTCTTTGAAGGACCGCAGCGGGAAGAAGATGCCACTCTTGAAGAACTGGCTGCCGGGCAGGAGGAAATCGCATTTGCGCGCACCGAGCTTTTGAGAGATTTTCAAATCAAGGCCCAGAGCCTGGTGCTCGGTGTCGACCGCATGGACTACACCAAGGGAATCGTCGAGCGGCTGCTGGCCATCGAACAAATGCTCGAAGCACATCCCTGGCACCGGGAGCGGATGACGATGGTGCAAATTGCCGCGCCAAGCCGGACCCGCATCCCCAGCTATGCGGAACTGGGCCGCCAGGTGCAGGAGACGGTCGAACGCGTCAATCGCCGCTACCAGTCTGCGAATTGGAGACCTATCGTGCTCATCGAGCGCCAATGCAGCCACGAGGAGGTAGCGCGCTGGTATCGGGCGGCAGACGTTTGCCTGGTCACGTCGCTGCACGACGGCATGAACCTTGTGGCCAAGGAGTATGTGGCCGCGCGCGACGATGAGGACGGAGTACTGGTACTGAGCAAATTCGCCGGAGCTGCGGTCGAGTTGCAGGATGCGCTCATTGTGAATCCATACGATATCTCCGCAGTGGCCGAGGCGGTTCATGAAGCGCTGGAGATGAATCGCGAAGAACGGCACAGGCGGATGCGGCACATGCGGCGACATGTTAGGGAGCACAACATCTATCGTTGGGCGGCAAATGTGCTGGGAGACCTACGCGAGTTGCGCATCGAAGGCGGAGAAGGCGCTGAGATGCATCGCGTCCCACAGATGTCGGTGCTTGCGCCCGATCTCGCCGATGAGAAACTGGCGTAGAAGGTGAGTGAGGGTTGAGGGAAGAAACGACCGAAAAGCTGGAGAGATTCTTTCGCGCATTTGCCGGCGCGTCCCTTCCTTTGTTGCTTTTGGACTACGACGGGACGCTGGCTCCGTTTCGCGTCGATCGCTTTCAGGCTCGCCCCTGGGCCGGCGTGCGCGAGCAGCTCACGCGCATTCAAAAGCAGGGACGATCGCGCATGGTGATCGTCACCGGCCGGCCCGCCGCGGAGATTGCTCCGCTGTTGGGATTGGAAACGCCGCTTGAAGTGTGGGGACTGCACGGTGCGGAGCGGCTCTATCCGGATGGGCGGCGTGAATTGGAAGAGGCTTCGGCGGAGGTCCGCGCCGGGCTGGACCAACTGCGCGAGCGGCTCAGACAGGACAGTCCGGGCGGGCTCTTCGAGGACAAGGCCAATGGTGTGGTGATGCACTGGCGCGGCATTGCGCCACACAAAGCAAAGCTGATCGCCCATCGCGCTCGGGCGCTGTTTGAGCCGCTGGCGCGGATGGAAGGACTAACGCTGCTGGAATTCGAGTCCGGACTCGAGCTCAGGACAGGCCGCAATAAAGGCGAGGCTGTTGATGCGATTGTCGAAGAGACCGGTTCAGGCGGGCCGGTTGCGTTCCTGGGAGATGATCTCACGGACGAGCAGGCTTTTCGCGCCGTCAACGCTACTGCAAGGCCGCACCTCAGCACACTGGTACGCCGTGAGCCACGGGAGACGGCAGCGGAGGTTTGGCTCCGCCCACCAGGGGATTTGCTGGCGTTTCTAAAGATGTGGACTTCCGCTTCGAGCAGTATAGGCAAGTAGTTTTTGCATAAATACTCAGCAAATAATCAGATTGTCATCCCGAGCAGCATGACTCGTATAGCCGGTTACGTCCAGAGATGAACCGTTGCCGGCTCGCCCAAAAAGCTGGGTGCCCCATCCATGCGACGTCTTTCTGTCGCATGGGTGGGATACGACAAAGCCCGCCTCGACCCCTCATCGGGAGCAGCTTGACTCGCATAGCCAGTTGCGTCCAGAGATGAACCGTTGCCGGCTCTCAAGAAATACGGCCGCCCCACTTGGGGACCCTCCGACACGATGTTCGTCGCCAATGTCCTGCCCCGCAAAAGTTCACATCATTATTGCATTGTCATCTTGAGCGGAGCTTGGCCGTCTTTTTGGCCAAACGGAGTCGAAAGATCCGCCCTGAAAATTCGGCCCTCGCACAGCGCCTGCCCTTCGGAGGTTGTCATCCCGATCCGAAGGGAGGGATCCGCGGTTGCTTTTCATCCTCTTGGGTGGAACACCGTTCCATGCGCGACTGCGGTTGCTCTTCTTCACTTATGCCACGAACTCCGGAAACACCACACTTGCTGAGGTCGGCGGAGTTGTCGGGATTACCTGATCGAGGCGACAGTGAGACCTCTATGCGGCCTTGGGACTTGTCCAGAAATCCGAGTTGAGGCAAAACCCAAAGCATCCTCGCGGTGCAGAAAATTACTGGATGCCGGTGCAGAATGGGAGTATGAGCCTCCTCCAGCTTCCAGCTACGATTCCAGGCAAATCAAGAGCCCGAAATCCCCCCTTTCCAGTCCCGGTTCGTGAACGGCCGGGGACAACCCTGACATTTTAGACCGGGCACATACCTGACAGTTTTTCATTCTCAGGGAGTTTTTGTTGTTGTTTTTGTTGTTGTTTTTGCTCTTGTTTTTGTTTTTCCGTTTCCGGGGCAGCTGCCCCGGAAACGGAACGCGTCGTCTGTCCGTCTTTGCTGGGTGGCAAGCGGTAGGTTTTTCCAGTCCTTTCTTCAAACAGCGCCACCGGTACATGGGCAAAGTAGACCGTATAGCATCCGTCGTCAAACGGCAGCAGTCCCACTCGTTCGCCCCACAGCACCTCACTGAGGAATACATCGTGCCTCTTCCAGCGAAAATGACCGTGGCTCTTGACCGTGCGCGCCAGCATCGTCTCCGGGTACTCGATCTCCGGCAACCGCTCCGGATAGGGCCGCGGCGAAGGCTCGTAGACCGAGGCCGGGGTCTGCATGTCCAGGGACTCATGCGGCCGCACATGGTTGTAATCGTGGCGGAACCGGTCCAGTTCCAGTTGCTGGCCACGCCAGTCCTGGGCAGGCCTCAGGTCCAGCTTCAGTGTCCGGTGCATCCTCTCGTGACGCCCGTTCTGCTCCGGATGACCGGCCTCGATCCGCTCAGGCTGAATACCCAGCTTGATCCACCATACCGCCAGCCGCGACAACCCGCTCACGGCCGAACTGGCAAACGGAGGCCCGTTATCAGTGCGTATCCACCAGGGCAGTCCGAATTCACGAAACGCCGCCTCGAAGATGGCTCGCACTCGCTCCGTGTCGGTCTTCTCCACCGCCTGCGAGCGCAGCAGGTAGCGGCTGCAGGCGTCGGTGATCGTCAGCGGGTCGATGCGGGTTCCATCCCCGCTCCTGAACCAGCCCTTGAAGTCTGCACACCACACACGGTTCGACTCCACTGCATGCTGCAAAGGCTGCGTATAGGGCTCGGTCCGGCGCCGCTTCTTGCGCGCAACCACCAGACCGGCACGCTTCACTATCTCGCCCACCGTGCTGGTTGCCGGCCATCCGCGCCCCGGCTGGTCCCGCTCCAGAATCCGCTTCAGCTTCCGTGGGCCCCACGTCATGTGCGCCTGGCGAAGATCCAGCACCGCCTCTTCGATCCCGCCTGCGGTCTGGTTGGGGTGACGCAGCGGAGCCCGGTTCAACTCAATCAAACCTTCAGCACCAAGCTGACGGTAACGGCGCACCCAGACATAGCCCGTCTCACGGCTGATCTCGAAACGTTCGCACAGAGCCTTCATCGACTCCACATCGCGCTCATACTCATACACAAAGCGCAACTTCTCCTCCATCACACTGCTCACTCTCCAGCCCATCAACTCGTTCTAATAAAACGACCATGGACTTGTGCAGTGTCAGATATGTCCCCGGTCTGATATGTCAGGGATGTCCCCGGTCCGTACCATTCGCACCCCCCCCCGTACCCCCCTCCGCAAGTGTGTACTGGAAGGTAATGGGTTTTCAGATAACATGAATGAAATGAACAGAGAAAAAGCCATTCCTAGTTACTTATCGGTAAATAGAGAAGCCCCTTTTTCGACCTTTTTAGGCTCAAAAGATGCTACTTTTGCCTTGGACCACGCTTGAATTCACGCGACAGTGCGAGGCATCTCGACCAGAGCAGCCCGGTTCTGCTCTGATCTGTGTTCACTCATCCTTCCGCTTACTCGCGGCCTTTTTTGCGTATCTCGATATTCAGCCGCTTGATCTTCTGGTTTAGCGTGGAGAGCGGGATCCGAAATTGCTCGGCCGCATCGGTCTGGTTCCAGTTACAGCGCTCGAGCTTTTCGATGATGATGCGGCGCTCGATGACTTCGAGGATGTCGAAGAGCGAGGCGTTGGGGTTGTGCTCCAGTAGGGCGTCCTGAAAGCTTCGGCCGGTGATGTGACCGGGCAGCAGATCGGAGCCGATCACAGGACCGCTCGAGAGCACGACGCCGCGTTCAATCGAGTTCTCGAGCTCGCGCACATTGCCGGGCCAGTCGTAATCGACCAGCGCACGCAGGGCGTCTGTGGACAGGCGGCGTGGGGCCAGGCCGTTTTCCGACGCATAGAAATCGAGGAAGTGGCTGGCGAGCAGCGGAATGTCTTCGCGGCGGGCGCGCAGCGGCGGCAGATCGACAGTGATTACGTTCGAGCCGGTAGAACAGATCCTCGCGGAAACGGCCCTCGCGGACTTCCTTGCGCAGGTCGATGTTGGTGGCCGCGAGGATCCGCACGTCCACCTGAATCTCCTGAATGCCGCCCAGGTGCATGAAGCGCCGATCCTGCAGAACGCGCAGGATCTTGGCCTGCGTGTCCATGCCCATGGTTGCGATTTCGTCCAGGAACAGCGTGCCGCCGTGGGCCACTTCAAACAGGCCCTTCTTTGACGCCACCGCCGACGTGAACGCGCCCTTCACATGCCCGAAGAGCGTGGACTCAAGCAGTTCCGGCGGCATGGCGCCGGTGTTGATGGGCACGAATGGCTTGTCGCGGCGCGGCGAGTTGGCGTGGATGGCCTTGGCGATAAGCTCCTTGCCGGTTCCGCTCTCGCCCTGGATGAGGACGGTCGAACGGCTGGGTGCGATCTGGGCCACCAGGTCGAAGACCTTGAGCATGATCTCGCTCTTGCCTACGATGTTTGCGAAGTTGTAGCGCTGCTTGAGCGTGCGCTTGAGTTGCAGGTTCTCTTCTTCAGCCTTGTGGCGGGCGATTGCGGACCGAATATCGGCCAGCAGCTTTTCGTTGTCCCAGGGCTTCTGGACAAAGTTCTCGGCGCCGGCGCGGACGGCTTCGACGACGTTGTCCACGGTGCCGTAGGCGGTGATCATAATGACGGGCAGCTCAGGCTGCCGCTCCTTGATCTGCGGCAGCAGTTCGAGTCCGCTCTGGCCGGGCAGAGCCAGATCGAGCAGCACCAGGTCGAAGTTATTGGCCTCGATCATGCGCAGGCCTTCTTCGCCGTCGCCGGCCATGGCGGCGGAGTAGCCCTCGAGCGACAACAGCACTTCAAGCGACTCGCGAATGGAGGCCTCATCGTCGATCACCAGGATATTGGTGGTGGTTGCGGTGGCTCCGGTGCTTCCGTTTGTTGCAGTTGCTATGACGGGCTCGTTCAAGGGCAGTGCTACCTCGGTCATTGACTCATGCATTTACTGAATTCCTTAGCAATGGAAACTCCAGATGAAATGTAGTGCCGGCGCCGACAGCGCTCTCAACATGTATCTTGCCGGCGTGCTCCTGAATAATGCCGTAGGAAACGGAGAGTCCCAAACCGGTGCCGCGCCTGTCACCCGGCCGGGGAGTCGTTTTCGTAGTAAAGAAAGGATCGTAGATCCGCTTCAGATGCTCGGGCGCGATGCCGCTGCCGGAGTCGGTAATTAGGGCCTCGACGTGCCCGTTGACGAGCGTCGACACGCGCAGGCTGCCGCCGCCGGGCATGGCTTCCTTGGCGTTGAGCAACAGGTTGAGGAAGACCTGCTGGAGTTTGCCGGGGTTGCCGTGGATGGCGGGCAACTGCTCCGCGAGGTTGAGATCGACAACAATCTGCGCGGTTTTGAACTGGTGTTCGAGCAGCGAGAGCGTATCGCGAATGACCTGGTTGAGGTCGGTCTCGCGAAATTCCGTTGTCGACGTGCGTGAGAAGTTGAGCAATCCGTTGGCGATCTCCGCCGCGCGGAAGCTCTGCTGTGTGATCTTGTCGAGCACCGGGCCCAGGCGGGCATCGCTGCGCAATTGCTTTGAAAGCATCTGCGCGTAAGAGGAGATGACGGCCAGCGGGGTGTTGATCTCATGGGCCACACCGGCGGCCAGCAGGCCGATCGAGCTCAGCTTGTCGGCCTGGGCGAGTTGCGTCTCCAGGGTGACGCGTTCCGTGATGTCGTCGACCAGGATGATGCGGCCCACGGAAACGAAATCACGCGAAAGCAGGGGCGCAATGGCGATGTTGGCGGTGCGCAGTTCACCGGCACGCGTGGTCAGGCGGAACTTGTAAAGATGATGGACGCCCTGATCGCTGCGGAAGCCTTCAAGGGCCTCGATGAATTCGGCCGGGAAAACCTCCTGAAGCCGTTGCCCGAGGGCCTCCGAGCGGCTCAGCGCGTACATGGCCTCCATCTGTGCATTCCAGCTCTCGATGCGGTCTTCAAGGTCGATGGCGAGAATGCCGACGTTGATGGATTCGACGATGTTCTCGTTGAACTCCTTGAGACGTTCGAACTCGCCGATCTTTTCTTCCAGGCGTGCATAGAGGCTGGCGTTCTGCAGGGCGATGCCGATATAACTCGCCAGCGACTCAAGCAGCTCAACGTCTTCGCTGGAGAGGAAGTCGCCTCCCATGGTGCGCCCGAGGCCAATGACGGCGATTGTGCGGCTGGCGGCTGGACCGCCCTCTATCTGGCCTGAGGCCACCCGGCAGGGCAGATAGTAATTAAGGTCGAGCAGCGCTGCCGTGCTTTGCTGCGACTCGGGCAGATGCAGTGCGGCTTGAGCGTTTTCCAGGAAGATGTGGGAGTGGTCGTTGGCCTGGTCGAAGTCGAGAAAGCCAAGGTCCAGGTTTTCCTGGTCGGCGCTGATTTCAGGGGGCAGGCCATGGGAGTCAGCCAGTTGAAGGCGCGAATCCCGAACCAGGAAGATGGCGACACGCGCCACCAAGAGTGTGCGCGGCAACTGCTCGACGATGGAGTGGAGCAGAGCCTTGAGATCAGTCTCCGAGCTGAGGCCACGACCGAACTCGACCAGGGCTTTGCGGTAGTCGTACCGATGGCGGTCGAAGGCGCGATCGACCCAGCCTTGAATGCGGCGCTTGAGGGGTTCGAAGATTGCCGCTGCGACCATCATGGCGATGACGAAGGCCCACTCGCGCACTGCCTGAGGCACGGAGTTGTGCACCATCAGCGTCACCAATGCGACGGTTCCAAAGTAGCCGCCGAGAATGAATCCGGTAGCCAGGGTGTAGGCCACGCCGCGCTTGAAGATCAGGTCCGTATCCATCAGCCGGTAACGGACGATGGCCCAACTGAATGTGAGCGGCAAAAAGACCAGCGACAGGCCGGCGAGGTTGGTCAGCAACCGGGGCGGGTTCAGGTCAAGCAGGAAGGGGATGGCGTAAAACAGCGTAAAAGGCAGAACGGCGAAATACGTTCCGCGAGTAACCCACTTTAACTGCTGGCGCAGCAGCGGGCTATCCGCCTGGCTGTAGCTGCGCAGGAACAGGAGCGCGGCGAGCACGTAAAAGACTGCATCGTAAGCGGTTGCGGTCTGCTCCAGCCGATGCTTCAGCAGCCCGGTTGCCAGACGTGTATCAACCGCCCAGAGCCAAAGGCCGAGCAGTCCAAGGCCAGGAGCATAAATCAGCGGCAACAGCCAGCGGCGCCGCAGATTCTTGAATCGCTCCTCCGGGAAGCTGAGGGCAAAGTGAAGGAAGAGCGCCGGTTGCAGCGACTCGGCAACCGTGTTGACCCAGAAGGCAGTCCAGTCCAGGCCGTCGAACTTGCCCGTGTACTTAAGGGCGTACCATGCGAAAGAGACCAGGCAGAAGAGATAGAAGTGCGTCGCGCGGGGAGCTCCCCAGCGCCGGAACAGCACGTAAAAGCCGATGATCAGGTAAATGAGCCCGATGACGCGCAATCCCAATGGCAGGCTGCGATCCAGTGGGACGGGGATGACCTTCACCGGTGCATCGAGCGGAATGCCGTCGCGGGTAATCGTGTAAAAGACCTGGCCGTAAGGGCCGGTTCGGTAGAGTGCGTGTTCAAGATCGGACAGACGTGAAACAGGAATTTCGTCGCATGAGGCGCAATGGGATACACCCGTCAACAGGTCATGAACCTGAATTCCGGCCACTTGTCCGGACATCTCGGGTAGCACCCGCTCGGCCTGCAGACCGCCGCTCGCCTCTCGCCACCAGACGCCGTCGTCCGGCTGCTGAAAGTTGCGCTCCTGCTGTAGATTCAAGACCGCCAACACGAAAAGGCCGGCTGTGGCCAAGGCCAGCAGCGTTGCCTGCACACGGTTGAAAAGGCTTGTCTCCATGGGGGAGCACTCTACACTCGTCATCTTTGCTGCACGTCAAATGCCATGCCGGAGATTCGCACAGGGCGATGCGCTGGTATTCGGGCAATCGATAGAGAATACGCGAGATATTGACTCGGCCTCGCGTGAAAGGTTACCGCGCAGGCTCCGGAATTCCCGCGTAGAATGCAGAAAACAGTATGGGCCTTACAGTTAGAAGTATCATTCTATGCAATTTCGTAGGCCGCTGATGAAAGGAAGGTTACTGTGTGGTCAATGGCGAAGGTGACCATGGATTACTGCAATTCCAAGCTGCCCTTGTCTCGCGAAATGGGACGATTTCAGCTTCAGAATCGACCCCGGGGCAAGATGAATACTGGGCTTGGATTGAACGCGATTGGCTCCTCGCGGCTGCGGATTCTGTGGGTCTAGCTCTGTCCGTAGGTGGCTTTGGGGCCGTGCTTGCGCAGGTAGTGATGCTCTGAAACATACACGGGAATCCCGCTTTCTGGAGCCCCTAGAAGGACGCTGCGGAAGGCCAGACGGGCAATGTACTCCAAAACGTCGGCGTGTTCCACGGCTTCTGCGGCGCTTTTGCCCCAGGTAAACGGAGCGTGTCCTGCCACCAAAACGCCGGGAACGGCAATCGGATCGAGGTTTTCGGCACGGAAGCGGCGGACGATGACGGCGCCGGTATTGCGGACGTAGGCTTCAGCCACTTCGGCAGCGGTGAGGGGTTCGGTGACGGGAACCGGGCCGTGGAAGTAGTCGGCATGAGTGGTGCCGAGGCATGGAATCGCACGGCCGGCCTGGGCCCAGCAGGTGGCGAACTCCGAGTGCGTGTGGACGATCCCTCCGATCTGGGGGAATTCGCGGTAGAGCAGGGTGTGGGTGTCAAGATCGCTGGAGGGGCGGAGGGCGCCTTCGACAATCTTGCCGTTGAGATCGGTAACGACAAGGTCGGCGGGCTTGAGCGAGGCGTAGTCCACGCCGCTGGGTTTGATGACGACTAGCGGCTCCCGGCCTGTGCCGTCAATCCCCGCACGGTCGATGCCGCTGGCGTTGCCAAAGGTGTGGGGGGCGAGGCCGCGGCGGGCGATTTCCTGGTTGGCGCAGAGGACTTGTTCGCGAAGGGATTCGAGCAGCATGGCTGAAAATAGAGTAAATTATTCACCCGAGGGCGGAGGTCCGGGTCTTTGATAATGCGTTTTTCTTACGCAGATTCTCGAGGACCAGCATCACCGCGGCGAAGGTGTGCGGGAATGCTGACAAGATCACAACTCACAACTGCTGAGTAGGTGGCCGTTCACCAACGGCAAAACACCGAATTACCACACAAGCTTGGAATCAATGCCTCGGTGATGCAATGCTATGAGGGTCGGAGGCGATAAGGAAGAGCGCTTCGTCGAGATCCGGTACGCCGAGCACCAGAGTGGAGAGGTCACCGCCTTCCGCTTGTACGCCGATGCCGCGAACAAGATAGTAATAGACCTTTCCAGCTTCCACCGTGAAATGAATAAGCTCCGGCTTTGGATGTTTCCGGTCCTGCGAGGCCGCACAGGCATGATGCTCGCCGGGTACAACGGAAGCAAAGACGTAGGAATCATTCTGTGCGGCTCCCACCCAAACGCCGTCGATACCGATCCTTGTTGTGAAACGCCTGCCGGATTGTTTCTGGATGAAGACCACAAGCGCCTTGCCAGTCTCAGGCACGGGTAGTGGCTGCCCTTTTATCAATTGCGCGTCGAACACCTCACCCTTTGGGCCACAGGCTTGTTTGTAAATGGCATCTGCGGTTTGAGCGATGGCAGGCACGGACACGGCAAAAAGCAACAGAGCGAATGAGGCTTTCATGGCACTTCTCCGAATCGACTTTTAATCAAAGTAGTTATTCTCAACCTTTGATCTTTCAATTCGTCGCGTCAATCATAATTCGCGGTTTATCACACTGACGTATGTCGGCTGTCACATCGGCGAGGAAGCACCAAAATCGAATTGGGGACGTTGCCCAACCGCAGTTGTCCTTTAGCTTGCCCGTCCACTACCCGCGAAGCCAGTAGGGTTTGGGGATTACTGCGCCCAGCTCTTCGAACTCTGCTTCTGTGAGGCGGAACGCTGCCGCGCCCACATTCTCTTCAAGATGCTTCACTGAGCTGGTTCCGGGAATGAGCAGCATGACGGGCGAACGGCGCAGCAGCCAGGCCAGCGAAACCACCGCCGTGGACACTTTGCGCTCGGTGGCGATCTTTTCTATGACCTCGTTGGCTTTGCGGCCTTGCGCCATGGGACCCCAGGGGAGAAACGCGATCCCGTTCGTCTCGCAGTGGTCGAGCAGGTAATCCCACTCGCGGTCACTGAAGCTGTAGCGGTTTTGCACGGAGACGATGGGGACGATCTTGCGGGCGCGCTCCAGGTGCTCCAGGGTCACGTTGGAGAGAGCGACGTGACGGATTTTGCCTTGCTCCTTGAGGCGCGCCAGGGTCTCCATCGACGCGTCGAAGGAACTGGCGGGGTCGGGAACGTGGAGCTGATAAACGTCGATGCGCTCGAGGCGGAGGCGCTTGAGGCTGCCGGCGATGGCTTCTTCAATGTGCGCGGGGCTGGCGTTGTGCTGCCACACTCCGGGGCCGTGGCGCACCCAGCCGGCTTTAGTGGTGATCACAAGATCTTTGGGGTAAGGGAAGAGCGCTTCTGCAATCAGTTCCTCTGAGACGAACGGGCCGTAGGAGTCGGCGGTGTCGATGAAGTTGACGCCTATTTCGATGGCGCGGCGCAGGGTGGCCAGTGCGGCATCGCGGTCTTCCGGAGGGCCCCAGATTCCCTTGCCGGTAATGCGCATGGCGCCGTAGCCCATGCGGTTCACAGTTAGATTTCCACCCAGCGTAATGGTTCCCGCTTGAGCGGCAGGCAGGGTTTCAGTTGTTGCAGGCATTCGAGAATCTCCTTGAAGGCAGTGGACGGTGAACAGCGAACAGCACCGGCCTTCTTAACGGGACTGCCCATTGTCGAAGTGGAAGTCTGTCGATTCCCACCCATTCCGCAAAAAGCGCGGAATGGATGGGGCACCCAAATCTATGTTTTGTCCAAGAATGCTTTAGACGGTGACTTCCCAGCCCTTCTCGTATTCGCGTCCCCACAGCTTCATAGCTTCGGGATCGTTTTTGATATGGCCGTTCTTCGTGTCCAGGTGAAGGGTTCGATCCATGAAATATGAAATGTTCGAGAGGAGCAACATGGTCACCGTAATGTTGGCCACCTGGATGGGTGAGTTGAGCTTCGATCCCGTCTTGATGGCGCTGATGAAGTTGGCAAAGTGTGCGTCGGTCATGGTATCGATGCCCAGGGTGTCAGCGGAACTGGTCGTTTTGCCGGTGCGGAAGGTGTCGATCTGCTTGCCCTTCCAGTCGTAAACATCGTAGCCGTCCCGATCGATGACCACCGTGCCCTTGGTTCCCATGATGGCCGACCCGCGGTCGCGCCCGTACAGTTGCATCCCCTGACAGCATCTGCCTTCCCAGCTAATGGTCTTGTCGGCATATCCAAAGTTGGTGATGAGCGTGTCGTAGAATTGCCAGTCGTCCTTGAACTGGTAGCGGCCGCCTGTGGCGCTCACCGTTTCAGGAAACTCCGCTTCGAGCGCCCAGCGGCATACATCCACTTCGTGAGTGCCGTTGTTGAGAGTCTCGCCGGTGCCGTAGCGGCGCAGCCAGTGCCAGTTATAGGGATGGATGTTGTCCTTGTACTCGCTGCGCGGCGCCGGTCCCTGCCACAGATCCCAATTCAGATTCTCGGGCACCGGCACAGGTTTTCCAGTACCCATCGAAAGACGAGTATTGGCGTACCAGGCCTTGGCCAGATAGGGTTCGCCGATGTACCCCGCATGAATCTTATCGATCATGGCGATTGAGTAATCCGACGACCGCTGCTGGTCGCCCACCTGGACGCACTTTCCATACTTTTCCTGTGCGGCCACCAGAAGCTCGCCCTCGCGGGCATTCTGGCTCGACGGTTTTTCGACATAAACATGCTTTCCCGCTTTGAGTCCCAGCACCGCCAACGGAGTGTGCCAATGATCCGGCGTGGCGACGGTGATGGCATCCACATCCTTTGACTCGAGCATGCGCCGAAAATCCTGCTCGGCCTTGGGCACATAGCCGAGTTCCCTTTCCGCTGCGCCGGCGAACCGGGCAAGAATCTTTGTATCGACATCGCAGCAATATGCCACCCGGGCGGTCTTGCTGTTGTTCTTCAGCGCGGAAAGATGAGCGTATCCGCGCCCGTTCAGGCCGTTGATGGCGAAATTAAGCCGGTCGTTGGCGCCGAGAATCTGAGCATAACTCTTGGCCGTTGATGCGAAAGCCGAGCCCGCCACGCCCGCCGCAAGTCCATTTACAAAGGTTCGCCGAGAAATCATCCCTGTCTCCATTCAGTTTCATGGGCAAGCGGCGGGCATGGCGATCGTTCTTCGATGCCATGGGACTGCCTGAACACATTTTTCTTGCCGAACAAAATTATATTCCCGCGTGGCGGTTGGCATTGACGCAACGATCGCGCCGAACAGGGTACAGGGAGTCGAGGGACCATGCGAGTGCGGGGATTGACGCAGAAGGCGAAAGGCCTCAAGAGCGTTAGATTGATGGAGCCATCCCACCTCCGCCGCATTACAGAGACGCGGTGAAATTGGGGCCGCCGGCCGCACTCGATATCCGGCCTGGATTCTGGTTTGAAAGGTCGCAGTTCGGTTTCCGGGAACTCCTCGAATGCGTATACTTGCCGCAGATTCGCTGGGAATCGGGCCGTTGCTGTAAACTCGCGCCTCAAGCAGGCGTCTACCAGTGTGATGGCAGCCGGCACAGCATTGGAACCGATCGTATTGGCCAAGGAAGATGACATTGCCGGGCATCAGATGCAGGATGGCGCGCTGGAGTTTTCGAGCATTGTCCAGGCTCACCGGCCGCAGATATTCCGGTTCCTGCTGGCGTCCACGCGGGACGTGGATCTGGCGGAAACGCTGACTCAGGAGTGTTTCCTGAAGGCGCACCGGAACTGGGATCGATTTAGAGGCGATTCGAGCGCGATGACCTGGTTGATGAGGATCGCGATCAACCTCGAGAAGGACCACTGGCGAAACCGCCGCATGCAGTTCTGGCGGCATACACGGTCCAACTCGGTCGATCTTGACGAGGCCAGCGAATGGTTGCCGAGCGGCGAGCGCTCGGTGGAACAGCAGATGCTGGCACGGGAGCAGGTGGGGCGGGTTTGGAAGGCTGTCGAGGGGTTGAGCGCGAGACAGCGGACGGTTTTTCTGCTTCGGTATGTGGAAGATCAGGAGTTGAGCGAGATTGCGCAAGCGACCGGATTGAGCGAAGGGACAGTGAAGGCGCATCTTTCGCGGGCGCTGGGGAAAGTGCGCACGGAACTGAGGGGCAAAGGATGAGATTGACTAGAGGATTGCCGGGCGAACAAAATGGGCAACAAGCGGAGCTGGACCCCGCACTGGACAAGGTGCTCAGGAATTTTCGGGCCAGCGTTCACGCCTGGAGCGAGGCCGAGTCGAGCAAGCCACACACGGTCCGTGTTGCTCACATAACCAGTTGGCGCGTAGCCGCGGGCTGGGCGCTGGGATGCGTGTTGGCGGCAGGCAGCCTCACTGGAGGGCTCTACGAGCGCCATCACCGGCGGGAACTGGCGCGGATTGCGGCATCCGTCGAAGCCGCTCGACAGCAGAGGGTGGCAGCCGAGCAGCGCGCTCGCGCAGAGGATGAGGATTTGTTGGCTAAAGTAGACAGCGACGTTTCGCGCCAGGTGCCGAGCGCCATGGAGCCCCTGGCTCAGCTGATGACTGATGACGAAGCTCAGTAACGAAGCACAATATCGAAGTTCGACGACGAGCAAGACGGAAAGAACGCAAGATTGCCCCTTGAACGGCCAGGGGTGAAGGAGAAAGCGATGAAAGCTGGAACGGCAGGACGGTTGGTTTTGGCGGTAGCGGGAGTTCTGATCGCGGGAATGGCGGCCGGCGGGCAGGGGTTCAATGGTGGACAGGGCGTTGGACAGGGATTTGGAAACCGCAGGCCTCCCATGGAAAAGGCATTCGGCGGCCCGGGCGCCAGGAGAGGTTGGTGGAATAACCCCAAAATCGCAGAGCGGCTAAAGTTGAGCGACGACCAACGGAAGGCGATGGATGCCATCCTGCTCGAGCATCGCGAGAAACTGATCGATCTGCAGGCCAACCTTCAGAAGGCCGAGCTGGCAATGCAGCCGCTGATGGGTGCTGACACGCCCAATGACGCGGCCATCACCGCTCAAATCGACAAGGTCGTTGCGGCGCGGGGCGACTTGGAAAGGGCAAATGCGCGCTTTCTGCTTGCCATTCGCGACAAGCTGACGCCGGACCAGTGGAAGCAAGTCCAGGCGTTCCGCGACAGCGGCGGTATGAGCGGCCAGGCATGGAGACACGAGGGGCAAGGTCCTGGAATGCGGAGACCTGGAATGGGAGGGCCTGGAATGCAGGGACCGGGAGGGCAGTTCCACCGCCAGCCACCTCCTTATCAGCAACCTCCTCAGGGGGCTCCCGCAGCAACGCCTGGAACGGGTGCAGGTTCGGGAACAGAGCAGTAATTCAGGAGTTTGCAAGCGAAGCCGGGGCGACGAATCCGGCAACGTAAGCGACCTTGAAACATAGAGTTTCTGGCAGAGAGCAAATGCGGTTGTAAGCAAGACCGATGGCGGCACGGAGTGATCCTCCTGCCGCCGTTTTTTTGCCCCCGCAACTCGAAACAGGCCGCCATGCAACCGGCTCTATAAGACGCATGCAGGCGGGATTCAAACGCTTTGCGGCCCGGAGGCGTGCCTCGAAACGCGGCAATTGAGTGAAGCGGTTTAGGACAGCTACTGAAGCACATTGGGACAGCAGGTGAATTGAAGCAGGACAGTGTGAATTGACTTGCAACAAAACGAACGGAATCGATTCTTAAAAAAATGACTAAAGTTATTCTGGGCCGCTCCGATGAACGGGGTGGATGCAGAAACGTCCCTCCGAACGATTCGGAGACCCCGAAAGAAGATCTGAAGCTCCGGGGCAGGGCGGACAGCAAGGCATCCAAGAAGGAGTTGAGTCCCATGGCCCTCGGTGTATTGAACAACCTATCCGCAATCTACGCAGAGAACAATCTGAACAACACCAACAGCAGCTTGCAGACGGTTCTGCAGCAGTTGTCGTCGGGGTCGAGGATCAACTCCGGCGCGGATGACGCCGCGGGACTTTCTCTCGTAAATGGCTTGGCGGCCAACTCGGCGGCGCTCACCCAGTCCAAAACAAACGCGACCGAGGGCGTTGGACTGTTGCAGGTGGCCGATGGCGCTCTCTCTCAAGTCACCAGCCTGCTCAACCGTGCCATCACCCTCGCTACGGAAGCCTCCAACGGCACGCTCAACAGCACCCAGGAAGGCGCCGCCAACCAGGAGTACCAGTCGATCCTCGCCGAGATCAACAACATTGGAACGACGACCACCTATAACCAGCAGGCGGTCTTCTCGGGCCAGACCACGGCGATCTATACCGGCGACTCTTCGTCGACCGGTTCCTCCGTCATTGATTTGAACATTCGCTCGCTGTCGGAAGAGAGCGTGGGCGACACCGGCGGCACCATGTCCTATAGCAGCGGACAGAACAATGTTTTCCTGAACCTGTCCAGCAGCACTGCCGATGCCGCCGTTACCGATACGCTCAATACGCTCGGCACCACCAGCATCGACGTCAACTACCTGGTCCAGGGCTCGAACGGTACCTCGACAACCGCCACCACCCAAATCACGGTGGGTGGCGCCACCAATTACTCCAACACTGCGGCGGGCCTCATCAGCGCCATCAACAGTTCAGGCCTCGGCCTCACCGCAACCTTCGCTACGCAGGGACAGGCCGGGGTAGTTGGCGGAGGAACTCAGACAGGAATCGAGATCGCAGGGGCCGTGGTTTCGGCTGGCGTCGATCCAAGTTCTTCAAGCACTAGCGGCATTCTGGACCCATCTGGAATTCCCGCCGGACAGCTCCTCAAACAAGGGCAGAATGTGACGGTCACGGTGGGCACGGCCCCGCCTCTGTCGATACAGATCGGGCCCACCATCGCCACTCTCAGCCAGTTGGCCGATGCCATTAACTTCCCAGTAAACCCGTCGACCCAGAACCCCCTCGTCACGGCAACCGTCATCACCAACGGCGACGGATCCCAGAGCCTGTCGCTTCAGAGTGCCGCCGGAAAGGGCGCACTCAGCGTAACCGCAAATGGCGGAAACGCCATCATGACCCCGGTGTTCGCCAACGGTGGTACCGGAACTTTGGCCAACGCGACCGTGAATCTGCGAACGCCGAACACCACAAATGCAACCGGAGTCGCCTTGAAGAATCAGGCTTTCGGGACCCTTACTGTAGGTACGGATTCGGTGGATGCCGCCGGCACCGAAAGCTTTATGACGGGCAGCTTCGTTGTCACCAACACCTCGTCCTCCGGCGTCGCCACGACGGAAACATTCACCATGGGCGGCACGGGCGGCGGCACCGGCACACTGTCCGGCACAAACTTCCTGGTAAACGGAAACACGCTTGCCGCCTTGATGGCTGCGATTAACGGCCAGAGTGGCCCCGCCGGCGCAGGCGTACTTGGGCTCGGTGTCAACGCCGGTCTCACATCTACGGGGATGACGCTTACCGGGGCGGGTGGAACGACTGTGGCGGCGACGGCAACCGGTACCACGTACACCAACACGGTCACCGGTGCGACGCCGGCTGTGACCACCGGTTCGGGCGCGGCCGCCAACGTCGCCACGCTGAACGTCGCTCAGTCCGGCAAATCAACCGACGTCCTCTCCGGTAGCATCACGCTGACCAATGGGACCGTTACCGAGACCTTTCAGATGGGCGCCGCGGCCTACAACGCTGGAACGTATGGCGGCGCCTACGGTTCGCTTACCACGGCCACAGGAATCGACATCGTCAACGGCAATACAATGGCCGACTTGGTCAATGCGATCAACTCGCAGCAGGCCGCTGCCTCGAACAACGTCAGCATGCACCTCAATGCCAGCGCCTCAGACAACACGCCCGCCGGACTCACCTTCACCTCGAAGGATGACACCACGCAGGTGGCAGTTGGGCCGGCAAATACGCTCACCAACGGCGATGCCACGTTGGGCTTCTTCACCCCGGCCCTGAGCCAGAAGTTCGGGGAGTATTCAACTGCCCTGCTGGCTTTGACAAATTCATCGGGGACCCAGATTACAGGCGGCGTCGACGGCAATAACCTGACTGGCAGCATTACCCTCTCCAATGGAGTTATCACAGACACCTTTGTCATGGGAAATGGTCCCGTCAGCGGGGCGCCCGGGCTCGACGGCGTGGCTCTCAATCATGCCGGCGGAAATACCTATTACGTCGGACCAGGCGGGACCACACAGTTGACAGCCGCAATCACGACATTGGTGGGCCTGGAGGGAGCCACCGGTATCAACCTGGACGCGTCGGCGGGCCCATCCGGCGGTATTTATCTTCAGGGGACTGTTAACACCAATACCCCACTCTCAGTGTCCTCAAGCACGCTGGCGGTTGCGCAAGCCGTGAATGTCCAAACCGGCGTAGCGGCGCAAGGAAACGCGGCCGACGCTGGCACGCCCTCCACAGTGACCATCAGTTCGCTCACCAACCGGCAGATCAATACCAGCGACGTATTCACCGGGAGCATCACGCTGGTGAACACGCCTCAAGGGGGTCCCGCGGTCTCGGAAACCTTCAACATGGGCAATACTGCCCATACGGGTTCGGCTTCCAACTTCGGAACCCTTTCCGGCACCGTTTTCACGGTCAACGGAAATACGCTGGCCGACCTGCAAAATGCCATCAACGCGCAGACATCCGTAGTTTCCGGTTCAAGCATGGTGCTTGGGCTCACGGCGCTGGCCAGCACCTCCGGACTGTCGGTGAGCGCTTCCACCAACAACGGCAATACGGTCAGCATAAGCGGGGCCCCGGCGAACACCCTCACCGACACGACAGCCGGCACCACGTCTACGCTCAGCATGGGTACGTTTGCCACCTTGAACGATTCTGTTTCAGGGAACCTCACATTCTCGGTAAACGGTACGCCGATGCCCATCACCTTGAACGCTGGAGAGACCGTTCAGGGGATGATCGACCAGATCAACGGCACCACTTACCCCGGAGGTGTCCCCACCTCCACCTACCTCAACGGAGTCACCGCTACCTGGGTTCCTCCTACCGGAAGCGCCAACTTTGGAAGCGTACTGTTGACGGCAAATCTCCCCGGTCAGAGCATCACCGGCGGCAAGGAATACGTCTCTGATACACCCATCGTCGCGAGCCTGAATTACGTCGCCTCCAGCGCCTACAACACGGGAGTGACGAGCGACTCGGCATATAAGGTGTACGACTCATCGAGCAATCAGAGTCTGACAAACCTGGCGACGTTTATCGCCAACGCAAAGCAAGGCAGCGGCGTTGCGATCACCAGCTATTCCGATGGCGCCGGCCAGGCGCTGAACGGTACCGGCCTGTTGAATCAGATCGACGCACGGGGTGCCCTGGCAGTTCTGAATAGCGCCATTACCGATGTGGCGGCGCAGGATGGCTACCTCGGCGCGGAAATCAACACGCTGAATTCGATCAGCCAGGTGATGAGCACCCAGCAGGAGAACGTGGTTTCCGCGCAGAACGCGCTCCAGGCCACCGACTACGCCTCAGCCACTTCGAACATGTCGAAGTATGAGATTCTCAGCCAGACGGGTATCGCCGCATTAGCGCAAGCTAATTCTGTCCAGCAGGAAGTGACCAAGCTCTTGCAGTAGATTTCATGAAACAACGCGGAACTGAGACACCTTCAAGACAACCCAGGGACGGGCGGCGGCAAAGGCAAAGCCTTTGCCGCCCATTCTTCTTGAATAGGAAATCAGAAATTCGAGAGCTGAACGCTGAAAGCCAGCAGACAAGAGCCAGCCGCTATGCCATCTCCCATACACGGCTGGTCAGGAATTCGTGAATCGAGACGGCAGCCTTCCGCCCAGCGCCCATGGCCAGAATCACCGTCGCGCCGCCGGTAACGATGTCGCCGCCGGCAAAGACGCCGCGTTTTGAGGTGCGCATGGTTTCAGGGTCGGCCACAATATAGTTGCGCTTGTTGGTCTTCAGGTCCGGCGTGGTGCTCTGGATAAGCGGATTGGCGGTTGTGCCGACGCCGATGATGGCCACGTGGGCGGGAAGAACATACTCTGAGCCGGCAATTGGAATAGGCCGGCGCCGGCCGTCGGCATCGGGCTCGCCCAACTCCATTCGCACGCAGCGCGCTCCGGTAAGCCAGCCCTTTTCATCGCCGATGAATTCGACAGGGTTGGTCAGCATGCGGAACTCGATACCCTCTTCAAGCGCGTGATGAACCTCTTCGAGCCGCGCGGGCATCTCGGCCTGAGAGCGGCGATAGACCAGCGTCGCAGTTCGTGCGCCAAGCCGCCGCGCGGTGCGGACTGCATCCATGGCCGTGTTGCCGCCGCCAACAACGATCACGTCGCGATCGCGGCAATCGTACACCGGCTGGTCGTATTCGTTGATCTGGTAGGCGCGCATCAAATTCACGCGCGTGAGAAACTCGTTCGCCGAATAGACGCCGTTGAAGTGCTCGCCGGGAACGCCGAGGAAAACGGGCAACCCTGCGCCGGTAGCCACAAAGACCGCGTCGAAGCTGTTCGTCCTGCATCAGCTCGTCGATGGTCACGCTTTTGCCGACCACAACGTTGGTTTCAAACTCGACGCCCATCCGGCGCAGATTGTCCACTTCGCCCTTGACGATCGACTTGGGCAGGCGGAACTCAGGAATGCCGTAGACGAGTACGCCGCCGAGTTCATGCAGCGCCTCGAAGACGCGCACGCGATGGCCTTTCTGGATGAGATCTCCCGCGGCGGAAAGTCCGGCCGGGCCGCTGCCGACAATGGCCACACTTTTGCCTGTTGCCGGCGCGATGGCAGGCAGGCCGAGCTCGCCGCTCTGCGCGTTCGTAGTCGGCGATAAAGCGCTCCAGGTTGCCGATTGCGACGGGCGCGCCTTTCTTGCCGAGCACGCAGCCGCCTTCGCATTGGTTCTCCTGCGGGCAAACGCGGCCGGTGATGGCGGGCAGCGCATTGTCTTCGCGCATTTTGGCTGCCGCTGCCAGGTAATCGCCCGCGCAAATCAGGGCCACAACTTCTTTGATCTTTACGCCTACAGGGCACTGCACCACGCAGCCGGGCTTGGCGCATTCGATGCAGCGCGAGGCTTCAGTGAGCGCGTCGGCCACGGGCAGGCCCAGGTTCACTTCTTCAAAATTGCGGCTGCGCACCTGCGGATCGCGCTCTGGCATGTGCCTGCGCAGAATCTTCATGCGTTCTTTCAGCGGAAGGACATTGCGCATGCTAGTGGGAAGCGTGTTGCTCTCAGACATAATGCTTCTCCTCCGCATCCACTCCAGCGCGCGTATGCAGCATTTCGCCTTCTTTTGCAGCGAGATCTGCTCGAAGCTGCGCCAGTTCCTCTTCCTTGTGCTCCTCGAAGTACTTCAGCGACTGGCACTCTTTCTCGCGATACATGGCGTTGCGCTGCATCAGCACCTCGAAGTTGACCATGCGAGGCATCGAACTCGGGGCCGTCGACACAGGCGAACTTGCTCTTGTCGCCGAGCAGCACGCGGCAGCCGCCGCACATGCCGGTGCCGTCCACCATGATGGAGTTGAGGCTGACCATGGTCTTGATGCCGAGCGGCTCGGTGATACGGGCGACGGCGCGCATCATGGGTACGGGGCCGACGGCGAGCACAAAGTCGATCTTGCGCCCGGCGTCGATGAGCCCGTTTAGCTTGAAGGTGACCACGCCCTGCTCGCCGTAGCTGCCGTCGTCGGTCATCACGTAGGTTTCATTGCTGGCCTGGCGCACTTCGTCTTCAAACACCACCATCTCTGCTGCTGCGCGCGCCTTCAATAAAGATGACGTGGTTGCCTGCCTGCTTGAGGGCGTTGGCGGTGGGCAAGCGCCATGGCCGTTCCCACGCTGCCGGCCAGAATCACAACGGTGCCGTAGTTCTGAATCTCCGAGGGGTGGCCCAGCGGCCCGACGATGTCGAGAATGGAGTCGCCCGTTTCAAGGCAGTTGAGCAGCGAGGTGGTCTTGCCGACGGCCTGCACAACGATCGTCACGGTGCCTGCTGCGGGATCGGAACTCTTGATGGTGAGGGGAATCCGTTCGCCCTTCTCATGCAGGCGGAGAATGAGGAACTGTCCCGGCCTCTGCTTGCGGGCGATGCGCGGCGCCTCGATGACAAACTGCTTGATATTGAGGCCGACGGTCCGGGCTTCCACAATCTTGTACATGAAGGTATAACTCCAGTTCGATCAAGGGCCGAGCGGCCTGAGTTCGCGCAGCTGGGCAATGGCGACTTCAGTGCCATCAGATATTATTCAGGAACTCACTCCGTCAACATGTGACCTTTATCACGCGGCTGGAGATGAAGCTAAGTTTAGCGGAATCAGGCGTGAACGGGGCATTCAGATGACTGCGACAACGGCGTGAGAGCTGGGCCGGGCTGCCTTCGTAATCCCGAGGTTTGACGAATCGGGTCCAAGCGGTGACAATGGGAGAGTTGTATCTCCCCATAAGTGGGCCTGTGGCGCAGCTGGGAGCGCGCTTCCATGGCATGGAAGAGGTCATCGGTTCGATCCCGATCAGGTCCACCAAAACCAACAAATTGACGAGGCTACCCGACCTCCAGGTCGAGGGTGCTGAAGGGTGCTGAAGCATTTTCGGAGCCACCCGGCAGCATCATCTCCACTACCTTCGTGTTCGCGTCGCGCTTCTGCTGCGAGACGGCGCGCGTGTAGATGTCGAGCGTCGTGCGGACTGTTCGCATGGCGCAATAGTTCCTGCGCCACTTTCACATCCACGCCCATCGCCCGCAGGTTTGTCGCCAGCGAATGACGGAAGTTGTGCCAGCCGATGACCTTCCCCACAATGCCTGCCCGTTGCAAGCGCGGGACGGATGCTACCGCTTGAGCAGGTTGTCGGGACTCATCGGTTTCTTGCCCTTGAGCCGGATCGACGCGAAGAGAAAATCCGCATCCTTTTTGTAGAGCGATTCGCGTTTCCACTCCAGTAGCGATTCGAGCACCAATGGATGAAGAGGAACAGGCCGCCGGGAAGCGGTCGTTCTTGCTATCGCCGAAGCGGTTGCGAACGCACGAGCGAAGCACGGTGACTTCGAGCGTTGACTGCGTTCACATCCGTCCAGGTCAGGGCAATCATCTCCGACCGGCGCAATCCGGTGCTCCCCGCCAGGAGAACCATCGCCCGGTCCCTCACCGAAAGCTCTCGAAACAATGGCTGGAATTCTTCCGGACTGAGGACATCTTTCTCGCGCAGCGGCTTCGACGAGGTGCGGACTTTACTGATGGGGTTGAAGGTGAGCCATTCGTACCGGATGGCGTGGCTGTAGAGGACGGAGAACACGCTTTTGATCTTCGTCTTCGAGGCCGGGGCCAGCGGCAGGGAGTGCAGCCATTCCTCAACCTGCATGGTGCGCACATCGCTGAGGTGGTAGTGACCCCACCGCGGTTCGATGTAGCGCATGGTCATGCCGAGATGCGTAGCGATACTCGAAAACGATTTTCGCTCCGGGACCAGTTCACGCTGCTGGTAATGGGCAATGAGGTCGCCGACCTTTTGCGGCGCCGCGACCTGCGAGTTGATGGCGTAACGAAACGAAAGCAGGGCTTTCTCTGCGTCGCGGCGCTGCGGAAACTCGACCACCGTACCGATGGTCCGTTTCATGTAGCGGCGTTTTCCGTTTTTATGCTCGTACCAGCGGAAAACCCACGCATCCGGCGCGCCTTTTCGTTTCATCCTCAAGAGGCTTCCTTGCTGAAATCGGCTCATGCAATCTCCTTCTTTGCATGAGCACCGATGGCTATGGGTATCGTACCGTGCCCCGGCCCCTGAATACAGCCGTTCTGCTGCCGTTCCACCCACTCCAGCAATTCGCTCTCGAAGAACCGCCAGATACGCCGCTTGCCCTCGCCCAGCGGATGCGCCGGAACGTACCCGCAACGTGCCCAGCGGACCAGCGTGCGGCTGTTCATCCGCACGATCTTCGCGGCCTCGATTGCATCGAGTGGCGCATCACACTTTAGCGCAGCACCTCCCATTGCCTGCATACCTCCGTCTCATGTCCACGGTAGGCTTGCCCGGACTCAGGCTGATGGAAAGTTTTTCTGGCGGTATGGACTCTTATTCCACGCCCAGGACGGCATAATCGCACCTATTCCCTGTATAGTCGGAGTCACCGTTTGGTTACTTCTCCAAAAGTAACCGTTCGCTCTCTTTACGAAATGTCACCGTTCGGTTACTCTTATGGGAGCGTAGGGAGGTTTCGGCTATGCGTATACGGACTGCCGCCGATTTGGGCGCTCTCATCCGGGAGCGCCGCGTCAAGCTGGGGATGGATCAAAGCGATCTGGCAGAAAAGGCAGGAACAAGCCGCAAGTGGATTGTGGAAGTGGAGCAGGGGAAGCCGCGCGCCGAGATCGGCCTTATTCTTCGCACGCTCAAGACATTGGGGGTATCCCTCGATATCGCCGTCGAGCGTGCGCAGAAGGCGCTCTCCGCCAACGAACCCAGAAATGTAGACATCAACAACATCCTCGATTCCCTGAAGAAGCGCCCATGACAAATCAACTCATTGCTCTGCTGGATGGCCGGGAGGTTGGGACAGTCCATTACAAGGACTCCAGGCTCTCGTTTACCTATAGCAACACGTGGAGGAACGATCCCCATGCGTATCCGCTCTCGCTCTCGATGCCTCTCGGCTCGGCGACACACGGCCACGCTCGGATCGAGCCGTTCCTGTGGGGATTGCTGCCTGATAACGACCGTGTCCTCCAGAACTGGGGCAGACGCTTTCAGGTGTCCCCCAAGAACGTCTTTCGGCTGATCTCCCACGTAGGCGAGGACTGCGCTGGAGCCGTTCAGTTCGTCAGTCCCGAGCGGCTTGAGACATTGATCGCGGAGCCGGCCGCGCGAGAAATTCAATGGCTCACGGAAGAGGATGTAGCGGAGCGTCTGCGCACCTTGCGCGCCGACCATTCTGCATGGCGGACAGCGAGTGACACCGGACAATTCAGCCTCGCCGGTGCGCAGCCGAAGACGGCGCTCCTTTTTGAGCGCAAGCGGTGGGGAGTGCCATCGGGCCGTATCCCCACAACGCACATTCTGAAACCACCAACAGGAGAGTGGGACGGCCACGCGGAGAATGAACATTTCTCCCTGCAACTGGCGCGCGCGCTCGGCCTCATTGTTCCAAACTCCAGCGTCCTGCGCTTTCAAGATGAGATCGCGATTATCGTGGAACGGTATGACCGCGCGCGCGCCGGGAGTCAATGGGCGCGTATCCACCAGGAAGATATGTGCCAGGCCCTCGGCCTCCACCCTACACGCAAATATGAAAGCGATGGTGGGCCGGGAGTGCAAAGAATTGTAGAACTGCTCAGGGAACAGTCCAGCAGCCCCGAGGAAGACGCTCAATCGTTTCTGAATACCATCGCATTCAACTGGCTGATAGCGGGAACCGATGCCCATGCCAAGAACTACTCTTTGCTTCTGGGCCGGAATGGAGTCGTGCGTCTTGCGCCCTTTTACGATTTGGCAAGTATCCTTCCGTATCCCGCTGTGGATCTGAGCAAGGTGAAACTTGCCATGAAGGTTGGCGGCGAATATCGGCTGCGAAACATCGGACTGCGCCACTGGCAGAGACTCGCAACCGAGTTGCGCTTAGACGATGCGAAACTCACCGACAGAATCAGAACGATGGCCCAGGCTATTCCCGATCAGGCAGCAGCCGTTCAAGAGCAAATCGAGGGAGAGGGGCTGTCGCATGTGACCATCACCAGGTTGTGCAGGCGGCTCAAGACGCGGGCGATTGCATGTCAAAGGCTCCTGCAACTGTCGAGTGCCAAGCCCCAGGCCGAAGAGTGAACTCGACCGTGCTCGAATAATCATTCGAACATCTGGGGATAAATGTCGCCCTTGCGGTCCGGCTTATGATGTCGAGCTTGTTTTGCAGAAAACTTTGACATCGCCGCGTCCGACAAGCCGGTACAAGTTTTTCATGCCGTGCAATTACAAGTACATTCTGCTGGGTCAATGCAAGTTTATTCTGCTGCGCATCTGTAGCGGCGGTATTCCGGAGGGGCTTCTTGCTGCCCCGCAACACACTCCTCAAGTGCGTACAAGCGTACAGCAATAAGGAAGTAGACCGAATTTCTTTCTTCGTGTGAGTGCCCCCGCTTCAGGCAACGGTCTGGCAGAGGCGGGAAGAACCTGTCAAGGCTCTCCGCATTCGCTTCGATGAACGCGCAACAAACGCGCGGCCTGTGACAGAACCTTCCCCCTCCGCCCGTTGCAAAGAGCCATGAAGCGGGGGCACTCAACGAAAAAAATTTGGTTTGAGTGCTTCTTGCTTCTGGACGCCAATTCAGCCCACAGCGGGCATCATCGGAGCACTCACATGGAAAGCATCAACAGCAGCAGCGTAGCCACCACCATCAACAACGGCGCAGCCAGCAACGGCAACGATCAGCCCTCCGCGTCGCACAGTGAAAATGCGACGCAGAAACTCATCCGCGAAAACGTCAACCATCTCATCGAGCAGCTAGAGGCGGGCCACAGCGAAACCCTCACCGCCTATCTGCGGGCGATGGCCGTTTTCAAAAACTATTCCTTCGGGAACCAACTCGCCATTGCGAGACAGCGTCCGTCAGCGACCAACGTAGCGGGGATGTTCGCGTGGAACAAGCTGGGCCGGTTCGTCAACCGGGGCGAGAAGGGCATCGCGATCATGGCCCCGGTTATCGGCAAATCCCGCAAGCAACGCGAGCGCACAGACAGCGCGGACGCAGATGCCGAAACCAGCAAGCCATTACTTTTGGGATTCCGTAAGGTTTACGTGTGGAGCGAAGACCAAACCCACGGCCTGCCTTTGCCGGAATTGGAGAAGGTCACGGGCGATGCAGGTGTGTATCTTGATCGTCTGCGCGATTTCGTCAACGCGCAGGGCATCACACTTGAATACACCGAGAGCATTGCGCCCGCGTTGGGAGCGGCTTTCGGTACCACCATCCGTTTGCTGCCGGGTCAGAGCAAGGCGGAAGAACTCAACACGCTGGTTCACGAGGCAGCGCACCTTGCCCTCAAGCATCAGGAGCGGCGCACCACGACAACCAAGACTGTGCGGGAGACGGAAGCCGAAGCCGTGGCTTTCGTGGTCGCGCAGGGCATCGGCGTGAACGCCGCGCAGAGCGCCAGTTACATCCAGCTTTACCACGGCAACGCGGCATTGCTGATGGAGAGCCTTGCTGCCGTGCAGCAGGTCTCGGCAGTGATTCTCTCCGCCATCACCATCGAGGATTCTGTCTCGCAGGAACCGACGGAGTTCTCACCGGAGACAGCGGAACAACAGACCGAGCCAGCACACGAACCCAGGCGGGCACGGCGCACTCGCTCTCAGACGGCCACCACGGAAGCGGCAGCCTGACCGCCGCTTCCATCACCACCGCACTCAGGAGCGGACAGGTGAGGTGTATCTGTCCGCATGACCGTCACGCTTTATCCACCACAGGGAGTATTGTCATGTCGAAAACCGTTGCAGTCATCAACAATGGATACCGCGATCTGCCGCTGGCGCAGTTGCAGGAATGCCCTCTCAACCCGCGCCGCATCGTAGACGAGGCGGCGCTCAACGAACTGGCCGATAGCATCCGCACCCACGGCCTGTTATTGCCGGTACTGGCGCGGCCAGTCGCACCGGACAGATTTGAGGTTGTGGCCGGGAAGCGGCGCTATCGCGCGGCGCAACGAGCCGGAATCGAAACTGTGCGCACCGAGGTTCGGGAACTCACCGATGCGCAGTGCATCGAAATCGGCATCGTTGAGAATTTGCAGCGCCGCGACGTGCATCCGCTGGAAGAGGCCGAGTCGTTCCACGCGCTGCTGCATACCGAAGGGCTGAACTACACCATCGAAACAGCGGCCGCAAAGGTCGGGAAACACCCCTCTTTCGTCGCGCAGAGATTGAAGCTGGTAGACCTTGCGCCCTCGATTGCCGAGGCGTTTCTGGCCGACCAGATTGGCGTGGGCCATGCGCTTGAAATCGCCAAGCTGCCACAGGAGCAACAGCAAAAGGCGTTCGATGCCGCTTTCCGCACTGTCTGGAATGGCGGCGAGGACACGCGCTTGCTGCTCCCGCTGCGCGATTTTGCCGCATGGATTGAGCAGAACATCTTGCTCTCGCTCGATAAAGTGCCCTTCGACAAGAGCGATGCAACGCTTGTGCCGGAGGCCGGTAGCTGTGCCGAGTGCCCCAAGCGGACAGGCTTCAACACGCTCTTGTTTGGTGAGAGCGTCCATGATGCCTGCTCGGACGTGGGGTGCTATCAAAATAAACTCGGCAAGTTTGTAGAACGCCAGATGGCCGAGAAACCGAGGCTGGTACAGATCAGCACTAACCATGTCTCCCGCAGTGATGGCCCGGTGCTTTCGCGCGGCCGCTATGTCGCGTTGCACCTCGCCAAAAACGGCAAATCCAAACAGCCGCTCTCGCCCTATCAGAAGCCATGCAAACACATGGCCGAGGCGATTGTGGTGGACGGCGCGGAGCGCGGCCACACCGTCAAGGTCTGCGCGGAGCCGAGTTGCGGCGTCCACTTTGCCGACCGCCGCGCTTCCGACCCGGCGCAGGTGGCAAAAGAGCGCGAACAGCGCCGTAAGGAGCTTGAAAAGCGCAAGCTCGAAATCACCGTACGGCATCGCATCCTTGCCGAAGTGCTGAAGAAGGTGGGCGCTCCGCTCGACTGCGCCGACCTTGTTCTGGTAGCCAGCGCCATGCTCGACAAGATGGAGCCGTTGCGCCGGGAAATGCTGGCGCGGCGTCATAGGATGGTGGAAGGAACGAGCAGCGAAGTCACCTTCCCGCAGGTGCAGAAGGGACTCCAGCGGCTCTTGCGACAGTTGGACGAGTCCGGCCTGTCCAAGCTGATCGTCGAGGTTGTCTTGCTCGGCAGCGTGGAGGGAGGTTCGTCAGATGAAACCGATGTCCTGGCAGTCACCGCCAAACGGCATCGAGTGGACGCGGTGAAGGTACGGACTGCTGTGGAAGCGGAGTTTGCCGCCAAGCAAGCGAAGGCGGCGGCAAAGCAGAAGGCTGCCCCCGCAAAAGCAGCCAAGCCCGCGAAGGCGGCATAAACTCTGCGTCACTCAATAGGCGTCCGGCTAATGCCGGACGCCTATTTCTTGGGCGGGCATATAGCGCAGCGCTTGGTCGCTATTTGCCTTCAACCGCCAAGTTATAGCCAGATATTCTGTGAAAGTGCTTCCAGCGCAAGAAACTTGCGAGCCCATCGAGGTCTGGAAATAGAGTGCGACGAGAAATGCCAAGTTGTGCGAGATCTCTGAGTACCGAGTTGATGTCTCTCGTTTTGAAGCATATTTGCCGCATTCGTAACGACTCTACCTCGCACCCATCTTCTTCCTTCACTTCAAGCCGAAGGCGATGGTCAAGCAAATCTAGGATTCGACCAAAAATAATAAACCGTCCCTCCTGTGCAGCAACCCGTGGGTGCATCGCCGGTGGCTCAATAGGCATTGCATATTTGGGAATCAGGGCGCGAGAGTCGGTCATGTTTGCTAAAAGTTGCTCCAGAGGAGGGACGTACTTAGTGGCATCGTCTGACCACGGCAAAATCGGCCCGTACCATTCGTCATCGAGCCGCATTGCAAGCCAATAGGCGTCGATCATCCAAACTGCCACGACGCTCTCTACCTCGCCGGCAGCAGGATTTTGATTCTGCTCCTCCAGTTTTTTCCATTGAGATTCCAAAGCAAAGAACAAGGCTGCTAGAGCGTTCGTGGTCCAATCCAAGAGTCGGGTAGGTATCCCATGATGCTGCATTAGGAAGTACCAGTCGATAGCAGTCTTGGCCTGATTCACTTCGTTCAACAGGTGTCCGTAACTGGTAAAGTCGATTCGGAGTTCATGCTCCAGATCGAATAGCTCTTTCAGTAAGTAATCCTCGCTGTCCTCTCCCGGCCGAGGGCTGGCCGAGCGTTTATGCAGAGTCGAACGGGTACTCTCACGGTAGAGGCCGGGCTGGAGGCTAAGGTCAGTGGTGCGATGACCACGAAACCAGACTTGACCGACAAGCCTGGTGTTATTCAACAGATAATCTTCATCCTTCTCTTTGCCCAGCCAGTCTTCTTCTTGCCACTGGTCAGAGATTTCGTGCACGCGAGAGATATAGTCGGCAAGCGTTGCCGACTCCAAAACGCAATTCCCACGCTCCAACAGCTCGCGGAGCTTTCCGGTACGCTGACTTGAGCCGCCTTTGTTTTGATCGTTCATCGAAATATTCTGCCTCTCGCTCCGCTTCCCTGGGCATCTTCGTCTGGCCCTTCTAATTCTATTTCTAATGACTCCCAACGCTTGAATTGAACTTGTAAGCGCCCGTCTACCCACCCTTTTTTGGGTGCTCCTGCTGCGCGGGAGGGCTCTGCTAGTCCCCACCCGACGGGCTGCCATTTCCCTGCGGGAAATGGCGAAGGAAAAAGTTTCCATGCTCTCAGTCTTTTCCTGGCCTACCTTCACATCCAGCACGTTGCACCGAGAGTGGCCACTCGACGGCAAAACCAAGGAGAACTCCTGTGGATAACACCCGTCCGTCGAAGCTGCGCCCTTTCTTCCGTTGGGCGCGCAGCCGCCCCCTTACACGTCTTGCCGTCCCCTTACTCCTGCTGTCCGCCCTGCCGGTCTACGCGCAGTCGACCGGCAGCGATCCGTGGGACAACGCAGTCAACGTCCTCAAAACCGCTTTCACCGGCACGATTGCGACCGGGCTGTCGCTGGTCGCAATCGTGGTCGGCGGACTGATGTTCGCCTATGGCGAAGGCCAGTCCAAGAAGACACTCGCCGGGATCGTCTTTGGCGTCGGCATGGCAATCGGCGCCGTGAACTTCATGGCCTGGCTTTTTCCATAGACTGCACGCGAAAGGAGGTGATCCATGTCGCGGCCAGCGGACGGCAGAGTGAATCCGGTTTTTAAGGCCATGAACCGTCCGCTGACTGTCCTGGGAGCAGAGCGGCGATTGTTCTTCGTCGCTCTGATTTCCGGCGGCGCGATCTTCTCTTTGCTTCATTCGCTGCTCGGCGGCATTGGCTTGTTCATCGTGGGCGTGGTTATCGCCCGCATTGCCACCAAGCACGACGTGGAGATTCTGCGTGTGCTCTTCAACTCCGGCAAGTTCCGCAGACGCTACGACCCGATGAAGGCGGACACATTGGAAATACGCACTGCGAGGCGCAATGGTCAAGGTTGAGCAACATTACAAAGGACTGGAAGGAAGCCGGATCATTCGCCGCCCAGATGAATCTCTACGGTTTCTGGGATGAGCACACGCTTTCTTACCAAATCCGGCGACCTTGGCGCGGCGCTGCGAATCGGCGGAATCGACTACGAGAGCCTCGACCACGCCGGACGCGATTATGCGGTCAAGCGCCTCGAAGCCGCGTTGCGTTCGCTTGGACGATCGATGCCGCCTTTATCAGATCTTGTTCAAACGCAATCGTCCTGCGATTCCCCACGCCGAATATGAAAATCCGCTGGTGCGCGCCGCCGTCGAACAGCGCTGCGCATTTCTCGCATCGAAGGCCGACCGCCTTTACAGCATCGAGATTTATTGGGTGCGTGATGGTCGATGGCAGCTATGCCAAGAGCGGTCTCCTGCACGCGCTCGTCGCAGTTGCCGAAGCAGCCGCGCTCGTCGCTGCGCGACTTGCACGCGCTGTTCTCCGGCAACAAAGAGCGCACGCTGATCTATGAGCAGATCGAGCGCGACCGCTTGCGCTTGCAGCAGAAAGTACAGAGTTTGAGTGGGCAGCTCAGCGACCTCACCACGGTCGAGCTGCTAGGGGCGGAGAAGACCTTCCGGCTTGTCCGGCGTCTCGTGAATTTCCGCCCCTCCAAAATTGACGACGCGCCGCTCTGCGGCGCGCGGCATCTCGACTGGCAGGTCTGCGACTCGGAACTGGAGGCGCATCGCGGCTATCTGCGGATGGACGACGACTATCTCCGCGTTCTCACGCTGAAAGAGCTTCCGAGCGAGACGCGGCCATTGCTCTTCAAGGCCTGCTCGATATCCCGGCCAACTTCCACGTCGTCACCGAATGGCATCCGGTAGATAACGCGAAGGCCCGCAAGGAAATCGCGAAGCGCCGCCGTCATCATCACAACTCCAAGACCAGCTTCGTCTCCAATCTGCAGGACCGGCAGAACACCGGCCCACAGGACAATCTGGTCGATGACTCGAAAGCCGCCGCCGTCGCGGAGCTGGGCGACGCGCTGACCGCGATGGGCATGGAGGGCAAGAACTTCGGCGAGTTCACGCTGTCCGTTGTGGTCTACGACGAGGACCGCGCGAAGGTGGAGCACGCCGTCGCCGAGTTCCAGAAGCTGTTCACGCAGCACGACGGCCTGCTATACGAGGAACGCTACAACCTGCTCAATGCGTTCTTTGCCACCGTGCCCGGCAACAGGCAGTTCAATCTCCGCAAGCAATGGGCGCTCAACTCCAATTACGCCGACCTGTCGTTTCTGTTCACGGTAGATACCGGCAGCCAGTGGAACCCGCATCTGGAGCGGGAGTATCTCGCTGTCCTCGAATCGACTCACGGCACGCCGTACTACCTCAATCTCCATAGCGGGGACGTGGCCCACACGTTGCTGCTTGGCGCTACCGGCTCGCGGCAAAAGTTTTACGCTGTCCACCACTCTTCAGTCCGCGCAGAAATACGATCCGCTGACCTTCATCTTCGATCTTGGCGGCAGCTACGAGACGCTGACGCGGGCCTTCGGCGGCACCTATCTGAATGTCGGGCATGAAAAACCCCGGCTTCACCATCAATCCGTTTTCGCTCGAACCGACGCATGAAAACCTGAACTTTCTGTACCTGTTCCTCCGGGTGCTGATTGAATCCGGCGGACGCTACGAGCTGACGCCAGAGGATGAAAAGGCACTGTTCGCCGCGATCGAGCGCGCCTACAAGCTGCCCGCCGAGATACGGACGCTCACCAACTTCGCGTCCATCCTCGGCCCGCTCGGGGAGCGCCTGCATCGCTGGACGACGGACAGGGCCAGTTCGGCCATCTCTTCGACAACCCCAGGACACGCTCACCTTCTCTCGCTTCCAGACCTTCAACTTCGATGGCTGGTCCGACTACCCGGACATCCTGGAGCCGTTGCTGTTCTATGTGCTGCAGCGGGCATCGTCCGAGATCGAAAAGCCCGCGAACACCGCCACTTTCAAGGTGTTCGTGATCGACGAGGCGTGGATCTTTCTCAAGAACAGAACCATTCGCGACTGGATCACCCGCGCGGAGAAAACCTGGCGCAAGAAAAACGCCGCGATGATCCTGGCGACGCAATCGGTCGTGGAACTGGCGGCCTCCGACATGCTGCACATCGTCAACGAGTCCTGCCCCACCAAGATATTCCTGTCGAACCCCAACATCGACCGCAAGCTCTACGCCGAAATCTTCCAGTTGAACGATACCCAGCTTGAGTTGCTGGAATCGCTGGTGCCCAAGCGCGAGCTGCTGCTGATCCAGCCGCGCGGCACGAAGAAACTGGTGCTCGAAGTCGATGCCCTGAGCTACTGGATGGCGACCAACAACGCCCGCGACAACCTGCGCAAACAGGATTATTTCGCCCGCTTTGGGCCGGAGCAAGGATTGATCCGGCTCGCCCACGACTACCCCAACCCACTCAACCGATAAGGAGAATCATGCGCCCTTCACCCATTGTCCCGCTCCTGCTCGGCCTGGCCGCGACCGTGGCCCACGGCCAGCAGACCGCCCGCATCGTCAAATACCACGCCAACGACATCGTGAGTGTCCGCGCCAAGATGCGCTACACCACGCTGATTCAACTGCCAGCGACCGAGAAAATTCTGGAGGTTGCCACGGGCGACAAGGATTTCTGGATCATCGACACCGTTGGCAACTATTGCTTTCTGCATCCGGCCAAGGAAGGCATCCACTCCAATCTCAATCTCATCACCGACAAGGGCACGCGTCTACTCGTTCACGCTCGATGAAGTCGAGTCCGGCGATCCCGACCTGAAGGTCGTCATCGAGCCGTCCGACCCGTCCTCGCTTGCCGCCGCCAACGGCGCCAGCCAGCTCGTTTCCGCAGCGGAAGTGGACGCGGCGCGCGACGCAGGCGCAGATCGCCCAGACCCGCGCCGCCGCCGCCGTCGAGCAGTTCCGCGCCGACTATCCCACCGCCGGCACTGAAGTTCGATTACAGCTTCCACAACAAAAACCCCTTCGGTGTATCCGCGATCTATCACGACGACAAGTTCACCTACATCAAGTCGTCGGCGTCCGAGAAGTTCTCCATCTACGAACTGAAAGATGGCAAACCCGACCTCATCACCTTTCAGTTGAAGGATGGCACCTACGTCATCCCCACGGTGGTCGACCAGGGCTATCTCGAAATCGGCAAGCACAAGCTCAATTTCGAGCGGAAAGGCTCAATAGGTGATGCCGATGGCAGAGAGAGAAACTGACTGCCGAGATGGACGCACAGGAAGTTGCCAGAGGCGCACGCCCACGGCACCGATGAGCGACAAACGTATTGGGCCCGGAAGGCGTTGTGCCCAAACAGGCGCAGGGATACGTCGTGGCCGGACTCGCGGTGCTCATCCTGATGGCCGTGATGTTCTCGAAGAACCACGCCAAGCCCGCCCCAAAGGAACCTGCGCCGTCTTCCGCTCGCAGTGTCCACGGACATGAACCAGCGGAAGATTCAGGAGTTGGAGCAGGACTTGAGCGCGGACCAGCGCCAGAGTCCAGCAACAGGCCAGAAGCAAATGCCGGCGACAGCCGACAAGCACGGCGACCGCAACGAATCCCGCCCAGCCACGGCGTTGCGTCCCTGCTCCGCAGTTGCCGCCGCCTGCAGCCACGGAGCCGCCCCGCGATCCGGTAGCAGATGCGGAGAAGGCGCTGGCCTTCAAAGCCCGCTTTGCCTCCAATCTCGTCTCCGCCGATGACGGCGCTCGCAGCGTCCATTCGGTGGAGTCCGCGAATGCTCGCCGGAAAGGCTCCAGCTGCGCTCGCTCTTCGAGCTTGCCGCAGACGCCTCCGCTGCGCAGGCTGCGCCGTGCTACCGCGAACGGCAGCAAGCGCGCCCCGGAAGTGAACGTCAACTCTGCCCACGGCCAGCCCTACGTGGTCTTCGAGGGCACGACCATTGACACCGTGCTCGTCAACCGTCTCGACGGCGAGTTCGCCGGGCCGCTGAAGGTCATGGTGACCAACCCGATCTACAGCCAGGATCGCCAGCATCTTCTTATCCCCGAAGGCACGTTCATTCTGGGCGAAGCTCAGAAGGTTGCCGGCTTCGGCCAGAAGCGCCTCGCCGTCACCTTCCATCGTCTGTTGATGCCCGATGGCTACTCCGTCGATCTCGACCAGTTCCATGGTCTCGATCAAGCCGGGGCAACCGGTCTCAAGGATAAGGTCAACAACCACTACGTCGCAGATATTCGGCGCCTCGATTGCGCTGGGCGTCATCGCCGGAGCTGCCCAGGCCACGAATCTCAATCAGGGTTACAACGAAACAGGTTCCGAGGCATACAGGTCCGGCATCGCTTCAGGCCTCTCGCAATCCGGCGCCAACGTGCTTGACCGATTCATCAACATTCCGCCTACCATCACCATCCGCGAGGGCCACCGCATCAAGGTCTACATCACCCAGGACATGCTCTTGCCGGCATATGAAAACCACGACGATGCCGGGGGTGATCTAATGCGCTGTCCTCTTATTCTCGCCTGTCTTCTGATTAGCTGCGACGTTCCATCACCGCCCAACTCCCCCTACCGGTTCATGACGCCGGAATGCATCGAGGCGTTTCGAGTCCTGTTCCTTATTCATGCACCTAGCCTGGCGTCAAAGGGCGCCTTCAGGAGGTTTCACCATGAAAGCATCGGATTTTCATTCGTTTCGGCCTGCTCGCCGCGGCCGCACCAGTCGCGCACGCGCAGTTCGGAAGCGGCATCGTCTATGACCCGACGCAAGGCGCCCACGCCATCCAGCAGATTAAGCAGGGGGAGTCGCAACTTCAGAAGTGGGCGACCGAGCTCAACAATTGGCAACAGCACCTATTGAAAGAGGCGCAGATCTACACCACCGCCGTCCAGACCCGAAACCAGGTCACCACGTACAACCTTGCTTATCAGATGTCCAGCATGCCGCAGAACCTTGCCGCGCGGTACAGGGCGGATTGGGCGCAGTGGTCGAGACTGGCTGCGCCGCCGAACACCTATGGCAACACGTCAGCGCTGGTCAATGCACTCAACTTTGGCGGCCTCGCCCAGGCGCAGCAGGCATACAACAGCGCCTTCGTGCAGGTCCAGAGCTACCCATCGGGCAGCGTACTCGTCTCTCGATTCGCGGACGCAGGCCACGGTCGCGAATCAATACGCCACCTCGCGAGATTGGCGCAGACTGCGACCACCAACACGCTTGCCACCCTTGGCACGATCCGTTCGGATTCCCAGGCATTCGCCAGCAAGCTGGCAAATCTCGAATCGGACACTTTCTCAACCGATCCCGACGCAACAGACCTCAACGCCCTGCTGGGCAAGATCAACTCCGCCACGCTGCTCCAGATCCATTCGCAACAGGACACGAACCAACTCCTGCTGGCGGCTCTCCAGCAGCAGTTGATTGCCCAGAAGCAGCAGATCGACGCGCAAAATCGGGCCATCAACAACGCGATCTACTTCCAGCAGAACTTCCCCAACACCATGCAAAACCTGACAACCGGGGTGAGCGATTCCATCCATGCCATCTCGCTATCACCAGCGGAGCACTGAGAGCCATGCGCCAGAACCTCTTTACCTTCGTCGGCCAGGCCATCACCCAGCTACTTTCGTCGAATAGTGCGCGCATTGCAGGCCACGGGACTCGATATGTTCCGTGGCCTGGCTGTGATCCTGATTGTCTGGTTCGGCGTGAAGTCCGCCCTGTCTGCTTCGCAGGGACATGGCGGCTTTCATTTCGCCAAGTTCGCCGACCTGATCCTGATGATCGCCTTCGGCCTCGGGATGCTGACCTATTACTCGACACCGATCCCCGGCATCGGGCTATAGCTTCAGTGACCTCATCACCAAAGAGGCCCTGAACCTCTCCGCTCAGATCGAGTCCGACCAGACGCAGCAGATCGTCAACACCATCACCAACGCCGAACAGCAACTTGGCGCGCCTCCGGGCAGCTTTAACATTCTCGAAGACCTGACCTTTTTACTGATTGCCGTCATTCTCGCAGCGATGGAGGCGGTGGCCTTTGCCGTCATCGCCTATGGCTATGTCGCCTCCGCCGTTTGCGTGCTTGATCGGCCCAATGTTTATCCCTTGGTTCATCGTGCCGAAGATGGACTGGCTGTTCTGGGGCTGGCTCAAGGCTTTCATCGGCTTCAGCTTCTATCAGGTCGTCGCCGCGGCCTTCATCTTTGTTTTCTCGAAGGTCCTGACTGCGATGTTTCAGGTCATCGGCACGATCAGCATCTCGAACGCGCTCACGATCCTGCCCGCGCTGCTTGTCACGCTTTTCGTTTGCATCTACGGCCTGGTCAAGATCCCGGAGCTTACGGCGTCCATCCTCGGCGGGCGCACGGGCACCTGGGTCAACCCGATGGGAGATTAATCATGACGACAAACAGAGATCTATCGCCCACTACCGATGCCGGTCACAAGTTCCTGGAGCTGTATGCCGAGCCGGTTGTGACCAACACCTATCTCAAGGTCGCGCATCCTCGTGCTCTCCGTCGTCACGCTCGCTTTGCTTGCGCTCCTCTATCGCGCCCAGACCGCTGCCTCGCGGCTGAAGCCGCTCGTCATCTCCGTTTCGGACATCGGGCGCGGACAGGTAATGAACTATGACGACTTCGCGAAGGTCCCCATCGAGCGTGTCAGCAAATACTATCTCGCGCGCTGGGCCGAGCTTTACTACGGCCGCAATCACGCCACGCTGCAGCGCGACTTTGCCGAGTCCCTGAATTTCTTCTCCAATGAATTGCAGTCGTGCGACGCTCGGCGCGGGTCACCAAAGCCAAAACGCTTGAGACGTTCCTGCTCGATCCCAGCGCGCCGAACGTGGACATCGAGATCAAGGCCGTGGTGCTGGACGACACCCGCCAGGCTCCGTACCGCGCCCACATCGAGTTTGAGAAAGTCTTCTATTCGCTCGGCGACCAGCAGGAGCAGAGCCGGGAACGCTGGACGGCCAACGTCGTTTACGGCTTCCGCGATGAAGTGCCCAACGCCATGCTGCTCACCAATCCTCTCGGCGTCGTTATCAGCTACGTCCACGAGGACCAGGCGTTCGGGAACTGATCCAAGATGATGCGCTCTTCCATCTCCCGGCCCCTGCAACGTGACCTTTCCTGCCATCCCGTCCTCACATCGGTGCTGCGCAATTCGTCCTCACCGCAATCGCCCATGCCCCGGCGCTGCGCATGGCAGGCAGTCGAAAGCAATGGAGATGCTTCAGCCGTGTGGTGCATTCACTCTCTGCCTGAGCCGCCTAGGCCGGTGCCAGACACCAGCGATAGATCCGCCACCAGGTTTTATCGGCATCCTTATATAGATGCCCTTCAGACCGGCCTTCTCATTGAGCGCCATCTCTCCCGTATTTCCCCTGCTTTCCCTCGGTCACTCGCTTCGGTGCTTATCCCGCGCCCTGCGGCACTCGCCGCTCTGCTTCGCTGCGCCGCCCTCCGGGTCTGGGTTTCCAAACAAAAATCTCCCGCGCAACACGCGCGCGGCTGCGGCCCAGAGTGCGGGCGAGATTTTTCTTCGGAGCCTCCGCAGAAAGCACGTCTTCGGCCTTGGGAGCGGGGCACACTCCCACCCCAGCACGCACAGAACGTGTGCCGGGGACCCCGGGATCTCGCGTCGCTTCGCGCAAGAGTGTCCCGAGGGCAATCCGGGCAAATTCAATCAGGAGAAAAGCAATGGCACTTTACGACAATCGCGTAACTTTGAAGGGCTTCATCGGCAAGGACGCCGTGAGCAAAACCACCAAGCAGCAGCGGAGCTTCGTTGTTCTGTCGCTGGCCACCAAGTCCGGCTATAAGGACCGGCAGACGAACCAGTGGGTGAACCACACCGACTGGCACCGCATCGTGGTTTTCGGTACTGCCGCCGAATACGCGAAGCACCTGAAGAAAGGCGATTACGCCGAGGTCGAAGGCGAACTGCGGTCGAGCGAGTTCGATACCGATGCCGGCGAGGGCAAGAAGAAAGTCACGGTGAAGGTCCGTGGCTGGGAGATTCGCGCCAGCATCGTGCGCAAGCTGGCCCCGCCCGCGAAGTCCAACGAGTCCGGCGAAAATCTCGACGCCGAGCCGGTTTCAGAGGGCGCCGCCGCATAAGCGGCGCAGCCCTCCCGGAGAGGCTGCCTGCCGCCGGCAGCCTCTCCACCATTGTTCGGGCGGTGAGAGGACATCATGCTTGCCAACGCCGTCTTCGTCGCCACGCTCATCTTTCTCACGCTGGGATTTTGGCTGATGCACGAGCTGCACTTTCTTGTGCCCTGGCGCGACCTGATTCTCCACCGCTACTGGCAGCCGATCGCAGTGTATTGCGCGCTGCTTTTTATAAACATCCTGGGACTCACCATCTGGATTGAGCGCAAGTTTTTCCTGCGTGACGCTGGCCGCAAGCTCACCCATCTTGACCAGGAGATTCACAGCGGCCACAGCGCCCTTTCCGACGAGATCCTTTCGCAATTCGGGGAAGACGAGAAATAGGAGGCACACGATGCACGCCCGCGACAGTGAGCACTTCGAGGATTCACACGACATGATCGAGCGCATTCGCAAATTGCGCGATGCCGCCGAGAAAAAGATGAACGCCTTTGGCGATCCCACCGGCTACGACGTGCGGGTCATTCGCGGCCGGAAAAGCGAGCTGGAAGCGTTGGCGGCGGAGGGGAAAACCAATGAGGTTTGATCTTCCCCACGAACCGGAGATTCCCCGCAGCCGGAACCAGGCTGAGTCATCGCCTGCCCCCGCGCTGCCGGAGTCGCCACTAGACAGCAGGCTTCCGCATCTGCATCAGCCAGTCGAGGAACGCTCGTCCCATCGCGTTCCGAGGCCGCACCGTGAACCCAATCACGAGCCTCAGCCGAGGGAACGCAGACGAGAGCCGGAACACCGGCCCCGGCGCACACGGGAAGGGGTTGCCGCAGAAATTAGCGGTGTCCTTCTGCGGCCCGAAGAGCGACAGTTGCTCGCGGAGACGGGCCGGTTCCGCGTCCTCAATCTCAAAGACGTGGAGCGCACCATCTATCGCGGCGATGGGCGCGCACTGCGCACAGACCTTGAATACCTGCGGGAGCGTGGCCTGGTGTCGGTTGATTCGGTTGCGCCGCGCAACGATGGGCATTGGCTTCCACAGAAGCGGATTGAGGTGGTGACGCTGACCAAAGAGGGTGAGCGCCTGGTCAACGAGACCACCGCATTTCCGCCGGGACAGAAGCTCTACCACGGCCTCGTCAAGCCGCGCGAGGTGGAGCATGACGCCCAGGTGTATCGCGCTTATTTGAAGGAGGCCGAGCGCATCGAGAAGGCTGGCGGCGGCAATCCCCGCGTGGAGCTTGACTTCGAGTTGAAGTCGAAGGTTCAGAAAGCAATTCATGCAGCGCGGAAGGCCGACCCGGAGCGCGACATCACCGAGATCAAGCGCGAGGTTGCCAAGCAACACGCGCTCCCCTTCGTCCGCAACAAGATCGAGATTCCCGATGCGCGGATTCACTACGACATGGATCAGGGAGCGCACACGGCGTTTTCCGATGTGGAGGTAGTCACGGCGGCCTATCGGCCCGGACACATGCAGGCCAAATCGCAGGCGGGCTTTCGCGTGTACGCTTCGGCGTCCGACCGCTCCCGCCTCGCGACGGTCGAGGACGAGCAACACATGCTTGATTGGGTGATGGACCTATGACCTACGATGCCATCGACAGCTTGGTGGGTTGCGGGTACGCCGAGCGCGAAGCCGTCTTTCTCTATATTGTGGCAGTCCATTCCGGTTACTTTCTCCGCCGCCAGTTCAATCAGTTTGTCGCCCGCGAACGCGGCGCGATTGCAACCCACTTCCTTCGCAAAGCTGCGGAAGCGGGCCACGTCGCAAAGCTGCCATGTGCCGATGGCCGTCACATCTACCATCTCTGCGGCAAGCAGGTTTACCGCATGGTGGGCCTCGGCGCTTCGCAGGGCCGTCGCATCAAGTCGCCGCGCGAGATGTTGCGGCGCATGATGGCCCTCGATTACGTGTTGCGGCATTTGGATGGTGAGCGGTTTGTGGAGACCGCAGAGGCAAAGCGCCAGCTCTGGACACAACTCAAGCTGTTGCCTGAAAGCATGAGCCGTTCGGAGCAGTTTGCCCACACCGTTCCAGTCTCGCTTGTTGGCGACACGGAATCCCCGACGATACGGTTGGCGTTTCTCGATGAAGGCCAGCGTTCGGCATTCATGTTTGCGCGGTTTCTCGCCACTCACAAAGAACTCCTGTGTGGGCTGCCAAGCGCCGAGGTCGTGTACGTCGCGGCTTCGCCGGCTCCGTTCTCTCAGGCGCAGCATGTCTTCGAGCGGCACATGCCTCTCCGCAATGCCGTGGGTTCCGCCTGTCCCCGCGGCGTCGAGCACCTGGTCCGTTGGCTGGACACGCAGCACAAGTTTCATCACAGTCACGGCTCGATTTCCCCAGCGGAGCACCAGCTCTTTCTTGAAGGACAGGGCATCTATCGTGCCCCCGTTCACATGGGACTCATCGCGTCATGGAAGAGCGGCGCAATGGACGCTGAAAAAGTGCGCAGGCTCTTCCGAGCGGGCCTGCATCAAGTTTCGCTCGTAACGGAATTGTTGGATGCTGATTACCCCCGATCCATAGACCCGACAGCGGGCTATATGGCGGGCTATAACGACTTGCAGAAATGCCTGTTCAACAAAAACTTACAAGCGGAGGAACAGGCGATTCCAAAGAGCTGAGGGCGGGAACGACCCCGCCCTTCCGGGCTGCCGCTGTCGCTGGTCGTTCCCGCCCTCAGCCGAGACGAGTCCAGCGCGCGGACCCGAACCAACCAACCCAGTACCGAAGGAGTACCAGACATGAGCAAACTGAGGATCGAGAAAGGAGCGAGCCGGGTACGACGCGTGCCGCTCAAAACCACCATCGACGGCACGGTTGCAGACGACGTAGAACTGATGTGCAAGTGGTCGGAGAACGAGACGAGCTACGTAGTCAATCACCTTCTGCGCTTCGCTCTGAGCCAGAGTGAGGACTTCCAGCAGCACAAACAATCGCTGGAAGCTGGCCCATCACCACATGCAACAGAGCAACAGGCAGAGGCGGCGACTCCGCTTGCGCGGAGTGCGGAGGTGGGACGGTGACGGGGCTTCGTGCATCTCTCCAAAGTCTGACGCACACACTTATTGTCTATCGCGTGGCGCTGTCTGTTGGCGTTGCTGCGGCAGCCAGCATCGTGCTTCACACTTTCTGGCCCTGGCCAAACGCAGTACCGTTGCTGCGCTATTTCGCGCTGGCGAGATCTTCCATATATATGATGGTTGCCCACGGCTACGACGTATTTCTGTTCACCACTCCGTTCATCTTATGTTCCATGCTTCTCTCGCTGGTGTACGTCCATGTGTACCGTCGGGAGGTCGAGGTCTCCGCCGGTTCGCTACCAGTACTCCCCGATCTCTTGTCACGGAGCGATCTCGCTCTGGTATTGGGCGAAGTCTATCAGCAGCTCCGGCCCGATCCGTCGCCGGCTCCGCAATGGCTGGAGATTCCAGAGCGCGGGCTGTACACCGGCATTGCCGTCATCGGCTCCATTGGTTCGGGCAAGACCCAGGGCGTCATTCTGCCAGCCATGCGCCAGCTCTTCACCTACCGCGCGACGACCCGGCGCGTCGGCTCTCCGGCATCGTTCTGGAAGTGAAAGGCGACCTGTGCCGTCAGCTTCGCCGGATTCTCGAGTCTTGCGGCAGGGCATCAGATTACGTCGAGGTATCGCTCGAGGGCCGATACGCTATAACCCTCTGAACAACTCGCTGGACGCATACGCACAGGCGTTCAACATCGCCTCGGTCATCACCGCCATATGGGGCAAGGGCAAAGAACCGTTCTGGCAACAGTCCTACACGGACCTAGTCCGGTACGTCATCATCCTGCATCGCGTCCGCGATGGATACGTGACGATGGTGGACATCTTCCGCACTGTGGTCAGCGCCGGGCAGCTCGAAACGATATTGATTGAAACTGGCTCGCGTTTCAGCGCCACACCTACGTCGGCATCGGCACCGGAGGATTATCTTGCTCATGCCGAGGTTCTGGCGGTCTTCGGCTTTGAACTGGACCGGCGCACCAATCAATACATCGCTCCCTGGAATGAAGTCGCTGGAAAGCGCGCTGATCGAACATACGGACGCCGAAGCACACATCTATAGACGTAAGCCCTATGATTCCGCGCAGCGCGAACGCTGGCAGAGCGTCCACTACTGGTATTGGGAGCATTGGAAGTTCTTTCGCTCCGAGGTCAAGACCAGCATCGTTCAGGGCATTGCGGTGTTCCTGTCTCTTTTCGAGACTGACGCGGATGTGCGGCGCGTCTTTTGTCCTCCCAAAGAACTCTATGAGGGAACGCCGTGCGTTGACGACCCACACGGGCGCGTCCTGCCGCCGTTCGACGAGTTGATCGAATCGGGTAAAGTCGTGGGCCTCAATTTCCCCGTAGCTCTGAATCCCGCGCTCGCCAAGACCGTCGGCACCTTGATGAAGGTGGACTACCAGCGTGCCGTGCAACTGCGCATCCCCAGAATGGACAGTGAAACGCGGCACGACATTTCCGTCCGACCGTGTTCATCTGCGATGAGTACCAGAACTTCGCCACCGTGGGCGGAGACAATCCGACCGGCGACGAACGGTTTCTGTCCATCTCCCGGCAGCCAAAGTGCATTCCGGTCGTCGCCACGCAGAGCGTGTCCTCTCTCAAAGAGGCTCTGCCCAATGAAGGCGTGAAGACCCTGCTGCAGGCGTTCCGCACCAAGGTGTTTCTCACCACATCGGACCCGGACACGGCGCGCTTTGCATCCGAGCTGTGCGGCAAGGCCGACCGCACTCGAATCAGCTATACCGTGTCCGAGTCCAGCACGCAACGCCAATGTCGGCTGGCTCAGTGGCCGGACTTCATCCAGCAAGGGTTCGGTCTCCGCCTCCAAGCAGTACCAAAAACACAAGGAGCCACTGTTCGAAGAAAAGGCGTTCTTTGAACTCAAGAATGCCCAGTCTATTGTTGTGGCCTTTGACGGCGTCAGCCCGTTGCCGGCCACCTATTGCTATCTCAAGCCCGATTTCCTGCCTCACACATGACGTGGTTCGACCAGGAGCGAATCGGCTTCGATCCAGAGAGGAGTCCGCGCGATGAGCTTCGATATCATCATCCCGTTCTTGAAGCCCGATCGAGCATCTACTGCTGAGCCGAGACCGTCTCCGAGATCATGGTGAACCCAGATGCGTCGGTCTGGATGGAAGAGAACGGCCAGATGCGGCTTCTCCTGGCATTCGGTTTGAAGAGGGTGCATTGAACGCGGGCCTTGAGGTGATCGCCAACCGTTTTGGGAAGGAGCTCGATGCGGACTCGCCCATTCTGAATCTGCGTCTGCCCGATGGCAGCCGCATGGCGGCGATCATTCCTCCGGTGGTCAATCCTCATCCGCTCGTTACGATCCGCAAGTTCACCTCACGGAACTTCACAATCGCTGATCTTGATAAACCGCGGAATGCTGACTGCTTCAATGGCCGATGCATTGGCTGAGCGTGTGCTGCGAGGTGACAACATCCTCGATCGCCGGCGCAACAGGCTCCGGCAAGACGACACTGGTCTCTGTCCTTGCCGATTTCGTTCCCGCAGATGACCGCATCCTGGTCATCGAGGACACCGCCGAACTGCACATCAGAAAGCCGCATGTAGTCTCGGCCGAATCCCAGACCGATACTCACCGCAACTCCGTCACGTTCGATGACCTGTTGAAAGCTCGTCCTTCGGCATCGTCCCGACCGGATCATCGTCGGCGAGGTGCGTGGACCGGAGGCGCGAACCTTACTCGACGCGATGAACACGGGACATCGAGGAACGCTGGCAACCATCCACGCCAGCAGCGCGGAGGAGGCCATTCACCGGCTGGCGAATCTGGCGATGCGCGCCAGCGGCAGCGTCGGCCTAGCTGCCGTCGAAGCAGAAATCGAGCGTTGTCTCGACCTCATCGTATACATCTCACGGCGAAACGGGACACGGGTCATTGAAGGCATGTTAGAGCTCCCACGCTGAGCGGCTACACCTAGGCATCGAGATCCTCGTGCTGATGCTCGATCTCCAGTTCGCTGCCCTTTTCGCCGCGATAGTGCCTAGCTTTCACGGCGGTTGAGACTTCGAGATCGATTGAGATTTGGCTTCCGTCCGTAAAGGCCAGATGGACTTCGCGTCCGTAGGGCGGATCGTCGTACACGCGCAGACTTTGTACGGTCAGATTGGCGGCTTCGGGGAGTTCGAGAAACGGGCGGCTCATGGTTTGCTCCAGGACAAGTAGTGTCCTTGCGGCGAGGGCGTCGCGCAAGAGCGGGTAGTCCTTATTAGGTACTTTACCTTCGATTGACAACACTGTCATGAGTGAAGAACGCCCAGCACTCAGAGACGCGAAAATCACGAAAGGCGCGAACTGCCCAGTTTCAGGGGGTCTACGATACCCTTTTGGAGCGCCTGATTGCGGCAAGAGAGAAGGTTGGGCTCACCCAGCATCAGGTTTCTACAATGATGGGTCGATCGCCCAACTTCCTCACCAAATGCGAGAGCGGCGACCGCAGTATTGATGTGATGGAACTCCTGGAGTTGGCGCAGATTTACAACAAGCCCGTGAATCACTTCTTTCCCCGCCAATAGGTCATCATTTGGAAGAGCGCCAGGCGGAAGTTTTCTCCAGGATTAGGTTAATAAAGGATTTGAGAGCGGAATGTCGATTGTCCTCCCGGACAAAGAGCCCGTACTTGCGGGTGACCGTCTGCGGGGAAACCGGCGTGGCGACTACAGAGGCTTTCGCCCTTATGTGCGATCCTGCTAACAAACAGACGCCGACCCTATGTTCGACCATTGCAACCGCTTCCGGCGGACCGAACGCATCCGCGACGACATTGAGCTTGATGCCAAAGTCCTGAAAGAAGTCCTCGATCTCTCGGTGCAGAACCGAAAACGCGTTGCGTCCAACCGCAATGATCGGTTCCCCCTCGAGGTCCTGCGGCCTGAGCATTGCCTTAGCTGCGAGTGGATGTCCGCTTGCCATACAGACGACGACCGGCTCTTCGGACAACTGATATACGAGCAAGTCGGAATGAATGATAGGAAGAAAGCCGACCCCGGCGTGCAATGTGCCCTTGACTACATCCTGCACCAGAGCCACGGTTAGGCCGGGCTTATGTTCCAATCGTATGCCTAATGTGGAAATGGAATTCAGGTCGTGAAGCAGGGCTAGAAGCCGGGCTGGCAGGTAGGTCGAGTGCCCCACGAGCAAATGTCTTGCCTGAATCTCTGAAGAGGCGATGGTCGCCTCTTCGGCGAGGAGCACCAGTTCCATCGCCTTCATCGCATGGGCAAAGAAAACCTCGCCGCCTTCGGTAAGTCGGACTCCATCGTTCGTGGTGGTAAAGAGACGTGCACTGAAGAGTTGATTGGCGGCTTGAATCCTCTTGTAAACCGCAGAGGAAGTCAGGCCAAGTTCTTTCGCGGCTCGTTCGAGGGTCTTCTTTTGGGCCAGCGCGATAACGGCGGCCATCATATCCACTGTGACCTTTGGAACTCGCATGTGAACCTCTGCATAGCGATCATTCTCATCGACCACACGATTGGCATCGACACGATCGACCAGACGGGAGAAATGGATATCAAGAACTATTCCGTTGAGTCCAGGCGCTCATCTCTTCTGGTTGCGCCGCGGAGTCTTCGAGCCTCTATCGTAGCGAAGCAGGCAGTCTGGCCTTGCCGATAGGCGTCACGCTTGAGCCACACCACCGATTCCTATTTTCAGAGTCTATTGCCCCGGAACTTCCCAGCCTCTGCCGGTCAATTGCAATCCAGCCACCTCGGTCGCGTTCGACGCTCCATTGACGGTGGTTCGGATATCCGAAAACGCGTGCTGTACCTCCGGACGTTCCGCCCAGCTTGCCAAGCCGACGATCCTGTAGGTGTAGGTGACCTCGATCTGTGACGACGTTCCCACTGTCGCTGGCTCCGTCCACTTCACAATCGAATCGACGCTCTTCTGCCCGTAGCAGAAGCCGCTGGTCTGCCCGAGCGTGCCGGGAATCCCCTGAAAATACTTCCCGCCATCCGCTGTCAGTTCGTATCGCTTCACCGGTTGCGGCGGGCTTGAACCTCGCAGGGGATCGAGCATCCCATGTACGACCGCTGTTGTTTCGCTCGTGTGTAACAGACCTGCCTTTTCCAAAGCCACCAGCTTTGGCTCGATCCCAAACTGTTCGTTTTGCCCAGACCGCGGTATATCGATGGGAAACTGGCGCCCAATCGCCGTGCAGGCTTGGCCGTGACTGGCCAAATGCTGGTTGATCGCTTTCGTGAAATTTGCCTCACTCGGTTTCCTCGAACTGTTGCACGCGGTGAGGCCGAGCAGACCTGCAATGAAGACGAGACGGAGATGGCGCATAGATGGTTCTCCGAGGGGTTTGGACTTGAGTTGACACCCGCGGTTGGCTCACGGGTTACGATGGGTTCGCGCGCAGAACTACGGTCTCGATCAACGCCAGTTCCGCGAAATCCTGCACAGGTTTGTGAAACTGATCGCGTCGCGTGAAGATCCCGCTCTTTACCGTGAGCAGTCGGTCTTAGAAGGCCCGGGACCACAATGTCTGATGCCTCAGGAACCTCTTTTTTTCACCGACACAGAGCCGATGCTGTCAGGCTGAATGCGCCTGACAATGTTGAGCAATCTCGTTTTCAGATAGGTCGAGTATCCAATGCGCAGGTCATTCGTGTGCAGTCGGAGAAACACCTGGACGCGGTTCACGCCGAGCAAAGCCTGCCTGAAAGACTCCCGCACTGACAGAATGCAGAGATTACCGGCTTCCTTTGGGACCATCCCTTTCCCAAGACGCGGAAGACGGGCGTTCCGACTCCCTTTTCACACTCTGGACTCGCTTGCGGACTGCCGATTTTCCAATGCTGAGATAATTTCCGGCAGCTTCATACGAACTTTTCTCTGCTACCGCGAGCGCGGCGATTTGTCCCTCCATTGTTACTCTCGGACTGACGCATAGATACCCCCTGGATTAGTGCAGGGCAACAACCCGGTCGGTCGTGGGGAGCGCCCGACGCGCTTTATTTGTCTTACCTGATTTGCTCGGCGGACTTCGATCACTGTCCTTGTCTTCACTTCGCAAGGCCATTCCGCACTGTGTTCGCCGTCCGCGTTTGTCTCCTTATCGATTCTTCCTGTTCGGGAGAGGATGTCCTTCCAGGGCTTGCCGGATTGTAACGTCGTGGTTCCTTTGCGGTCCTCTTCCTGGAAGTCACCTGACTCGATCGAATTGGGCCTTTTCCTTCTCCGTTCACCACCACGATCCTTAGAACGCAGCAGCGGAAGGTGATTTGAGTCCTACTCCTGCAAGTCGGTTTGAGGGGCCTGCCCTCATCGGTTGAACAGATGCGCAAAACTGGTCGGCTCTTAGAGCCTCCCAGTTTTGCTCGTGGCGCACTCAGAACATGAACTTAACGACCACTTGTGGAATGCGACTTCAATCACTGTTGTTGAACGAGGTTAAATTCCTGATTCTTGTTTCCTGACGTGCAGGTATACTGTTGATACTGCGTCCCACTACTGGTCGAACCGTTAGTGTCGTCCAGGCATAGGCCGCTCGTAAGGTTCACGAGACTCCAATAGCCTCCACTAGCAACCGGTTCCCATTGCTCGTTGTGGTCGCCGCTGTTGTAATTCCAGATTTGGATCAAAGTGCCACTGGAAGTCGAGCCGTTGGTGTCGTCCATACCCAGCCAGACCGGAAGCGAACTGCGGCTAAAGATTATGTAGTAACCGTTTGTAGGCGCTGTCTGGAATTGCCACCCCTGGAAATAGTCACTCGAGTTGCAAGTCACCTGTGTAAGTACGGTTCCGTTGCTTGCACTGGAGACATTCACGCACAGGCCGCTGGTTTGGTTGACCAACTGATACCAAACGTTGGTTGAAATAGCGCTCTGTGTGGTGGCCGATGCCTGGCTTGAGTTTGCCGAGCAACCGCTGCCATTGCACGCCTGCACCACATAATAGTAGGTCGTGCTCGGCGCCAAACCCGTATTTGAGTATGAAGTTGGAGTTATACCCGTGGCAATGCTGGTGTATGGCCCGCCACTGGTGGCCGAGCGGAGCACGGAGTAACTGGTCGCTCCTGAAGATCCCGTCCAACTCAGGTTGATCTGGCTGCTAGACACTGCCGTGGCAGAGAGCCCAGTTGGTGGTGCCGGCGCTCCACCACTACCCAATACCTCGACGGCAACGATGGAGTATGCTTGGCCGCTGGGAGCCGAGAGTCCGACAGTGTAGGCCCCAGGCGTACCGGCATTAGCATGGTACCCAGCGTAGGCGGTATAGTCGTTGGCCACGTAAGCGTAGTCCTCCTCGGTGAGCGCGCCCGCGTTCGTTCTCCATACCCGGCTGGAGCCATTCACGTCATTGTAGTCGTCATTGGCCACAACGATAGCGGAATTCGCCTGTGTGGTGGTCAGGTTAAGCGCTGGAGCACCCGTTGCGTTCGTGGCTGCGCTGGCGCCAATACCTCCCGAACCGCGGAAAACGTCAACCGCGCCGCCCCAGTACAAAGAATAGCCCGCTGTTGGAGTAAACGTCACAGAGATCGATCCACTGGAGCTTACCTTGGCCGCCCACAGGCCCGTCCAACCGTAGTTGGCTACGTTGACGACCTGTAATTGCGTCCAGGTGAGGGAGCCGCCGGAAATACTCACCGACGGAGGAGCCGCGGCTTCGGTCATGACATAGGCGACCAGTTCATCGTTGGCCTGCACGCTGAAGGAGCTTGTTGTCTTCGCCGAACCCGTCTTGGTACTCCACGAGACTGCATTGTGGCTGATCAGAGTAGGAGGAGTAATTGTGCCGCCAGAACTCGTAACATGGAGGGTAAAGCTTGTTTGGACATTATTCGGCGAACCGGTGACCGTGATGGTGTACGTCCCTACAGGCGTCGTTGAGCTCGTCGCGAGTGTGCCGTTAGTCGTGCAGGTGGGCGAGCACGCCGGAAACGAGAGCGTGGCCCCAGTAGGCAGTCCCGAGACGCCGAAGGAGACCGACTGCGTGGTGCCGCTGGTAAGCGTGGCCGTTACCGTTTGCGGCGCCGAATTTCCCGGCGCGACCGATACGGCTCCGCCGTTGGAAAGCGTATAGGCGAAAACGACCGTTACCGTCGCTTGGGCTTGTGCTGAGCCACAGGTGACGGTGTACGTGGTGGTGGCGGTGGGCGTAACCTGCGCCGTGCCCGACGTTGCACCGCCGGTGTTGAAGTTTGTTCCTGTGCAAGAGCTTGCATTGGTCGAGGACCACGTAAGAGTCGATGACTGACCCGAGATGATACTCGTGGGGTTCGCGGAGAGAGACGCAGTGGCGGTTGCGCCGTAATCCTGCGGGTAGCAGCTCTGGCCATTGAAGGCGCCGCCGCCGAGGTGCAGGCCACTGTTTACCCAGCAGAGGCTCCGCGGGGATCTCATTGACGTGGCCCGACGCGTCGCCGTTGCCGCCCGTGACATCGGGGCCGATCGGGGGCCACGGAACAGTGGAAGTGGAAGGCCACCACGAAGGGTGTGCTGCGCCATAAACAAGAGAGGCGGCGATCGTATGAGTGCTTGGAACCGCGACCGATCCGCCCTCTATGTTGCTGCCGACTTCACTGGAGTTGTATTGTGTTGCGTTGTTATAGTAATCGTAGTTGCCCCAGCGAACGAGCGACGACTGCACACCTGGGTCAGGGTAGGAACTGTTGGGCGGATACCAATAGTGACCCAAAGTCTGATATTCCCCTGTGGCGGGGGTTGTGTCGCAATTACCCAAGTTCGGCAGCCCGAAGGTGGAGTATATGTGACCGACAGCCGCACCGTTTCCTGGATACGATACGGTACAGCCAGTATAGCTAACCGGCGCTTGACTGGTGGACCCAATGACATTCCCTACGAGACTGTAGTCGTAGGCGAGGCGCCTAAGCCATACGGCATCGCCTGGCGCGGTGTTTTGTCCCGTGAAGTTTGAGTTGTAGCCAGTGATGTAATTACGCCAGACGATTCCGTAGGTGGAGCCGCCCCAGTAGCCGTCTGAACCCCATTGGTCGGTGATATTACCTTCATAGAGGTTCGCGGTGGGCACGGACGCGTGACTGTCATCCATCGTCCAGCTAACAGCATTGGCGCCGGAACTACCACCGTTACTTCCCGGCAAATAATTATATGCAATGTAGTTGCCGCTTGTGTCGTTATTGAATTCTACATTCGGGAAGCCATAGTTAACGATGTTGTTTTCTATTTTCACGTTGCTGATGCCGCCATATTGATAGTTACCCTGGAAGGAGATCCCGGAGTGATTCGGATTGACTCCGCCGTCATGAACGTAGCTGTCACGTACTTCAAAATTGACAACTCCCGACGCGATTTCAAGCATGTAACTGCCGGGGTCATTACCGCCATTACCACCGTTGGCAATGTCCACGCCTTTGACCCAGCAACTGTCGCACCCCTGGCTGTAGATCGCAGCTCCCCATTACCCTGCAAATCGATTTTCAAATCCTCGATGCCGGAAAGCTTAATGGCATAGTCGACATACCCTTCGATCTGAGGGCTGCTTCCACCCTGGTAGTTGTAATACAGTGGGTTGCGCACCGTGACGGTACTGCCGTTTATGCCCGTGATGACATCCTCCTGCCGAAGGCTGCGGCCGCCGGGGTTGCTCCACGAAGCGTTAATCGGGATCAGGCTCTGGTTATCGAGAACACTGATTTCAATAATTTCTCCGACATAAAGTCCCGATGTCGATGAGACGGTGAAGGAGGTGGAGTTGAGCGTTGCCCCGCCGGTAATCGAGATGGGACCTAGCGGCTTCACGTAGTCCCCGTTCAGCGTTATGAATCCGTTGCCGGCATTGGATGAGACCGTAAGAATCGTCTGATTGGCACCGGCGCCGCGCAGAGTGACATTGTTAACGTTTAGGCTGATTTTGCCGCCCAGAGACGTGTCACTGTAGGTGCCCGCATTGAGGTAAACGACGCCGCCGTTCGTGCTGCACGTGCTGATGGCGTTGTTGATCGTCGAGGCATTCACGCCCGGGCTGAAGCTGGCACAGATGTCAGTGCGGTAGGGGATCCCCCCGGGAACGCCTGTGTGTGTCCAATCTGCCAAGCGACCTGCGTTTTGCAGAGAGTTAACGATGGTAGTCTGCGCAAAGGCGTTCGTTATCGAGCCGACGACAAATCCAGCGACTAGCAGAAGCTGGAGATACAGGCAAGTTCTTGGTTTCTGCATGATATTCCTCCATCCGCCGAAAGCGGTTTCCAACTAGCGAAGATCGCGCCCCTTACAGAATGCTGGTCGGCTGCTTGGTAACTCCTCGAGTTCGTATCCTGGGGGCAGACATTGGCTCATCAGCATGCCAGTATTCTGAGTTCAAATTGGGCAGATGAAGAGACGCATTTCGAGGATGGAAGCCATTTCGCCGTCTGGTGCAGAAATGTAGCTAAAACCGTCTATTCTGTCAAGCATTTGTTCTTTGAAGCATTAATATACGTTTGCTCCCTCTATTTTAAGCCATGTTTTTGCTATTGGGAAACTGGCTAAGATTGCATGGCGATGAAAAAGCCGGACCATGGTTTACGTAGGACCCACGCATTCCCGCAGCTGGGCCAGCGACTACCAGGGCACCCTGAACAATTCGTATGCGTACGATCCGGAGGGCCACATTACCAGTGTGGACAACGGCGCGGCCGCGTACACCCACGATGCGGAGGGGAACCGTGCGCGGAAAGATTCCGGCGGCTCCTGGACGGAGTATGTATCCTTCAGCGGCCAAGCTGCTGGCCGAGAATAACGGCGGTGCAAGCTGGGCCGACTACATTTTTGCTAACTGTGTCAGGCTGGCGCGGGGGAGCAGCATAAATGCACCAAACGACTCATCTGCGACGATCTATTATCACAGTGATCAGCTCAGCTCGACGCGGTTGCTGACCGACAGCGGCGCAATGTTGTTTCTTCCCATGAGTTTTATCCATTTGGCCAGGTGGCCGCAGCCGAGCGGGCAGAACCACTACCTGTATACCGGCAAAGGAAACGATACAAGGATCGGATGTGATTCGCCAAGGAACCGTGGAGGGAGTCGATATCAAGGTGTGTTAGGTTGCAACCTCTCCTTCTCGGAGTGACCAGGCTTGCCAGAACTTCTCGCGACTCTCAGGATCGAAGAAGGCGTCCGTACCACCACTGGCGGTTGTGGACCATGCGCCCGTTATTGCGCCGAGTTCCAAACAGCGCTCAATCTTCCAATTGCGAATATATCCGTGGAGGAAACCTGCATCGAAACTGTCGCCCGCTCCGATCGCGTCGATCACGTGGATACGGAACGCCGGAACATGCCAGCATCGGTCCTTATCGTAAGCTGAGGCGCCCTGTTCACCCCGTTTGACAATGAGCAGCGGTACGCGCTGGCGCAGAAAGCGAATCGCATCGTCGAGATTTTGCTCGCCGGCGGCGCGAACGGCCTCGCGTTCATTGGGCATGAAGACATCGACATACTCGAGAGCGTCGAGGATGATGCGATCCCACCTGTCCTCCGGATCGTCGTTGGTATCCATTGAAACGGTCAATCCGCACTCTTTGATGCGGCGAAGCAGTTCGGGAATTTGCGGCGTCAATCCGCGCTGAAGATAAAACGAGGCTAGATGAAAATGACGCGCCTGGCAAACGTAATCGAGATCGATGTCCGGCAGAGTGAGGCTGGCTGTTGCTCCAGGATAGCTGAACATGTGCCGCAAAGGTTGGTGCTGCAGCAGTACTGTGAGTGCCGTTCCGCTGCTTTGGCGTTCGACAACACCGCTCGTATCCGCCTGGACCGCCGTGAGCCGCGCCCGGCACAATTGGCCGAAAGAATCGTTCGCCGTCGCGAAGACAAAGCCAACCCTGTTGCACAGGCACGACAGATTGTGTGCTGTAATTGCTCCCGATCCGCCGATTCGCATCGCCATGCTCTCGGCCATTAATTCACGCTCTAACGGAAGCTCATCGGGAAGGCCGTATAGCACAAGATCGAGACAGCAATCTCCCACCACGGTTACATCTAATGATGATTTCATCGCGTTCCTCGCATCTTAGGGTTCATCGACAGCTCGGCGGCTCGGGGCACGATGGGCAACACGAGCGCGCTGGGATGTTGCTTGTCGTGAAAGACGGTATTTGTGGCCTTGATCATCTCAGAGCTGGCGGCCGCACTCTTTCCTGTGTTCAGATTACGGTCGAAGCGTGGAAAGTTGCTGCTGCTGACTTCGACGCGGAGCCGGTGGCCTTTCAAAAAGACATTGCTAGTGGACCAAAGATCGATCTTGAATTCGTAAATCTTGCCGGGAACGAGCAAGGTGGCGGCGCTGGTAGATTTCCGATAACGGGCGCGGAGAATGCCTTCGGTAAGATTCTGCACGTAGCCGCTGGACCAGACATCGACGAGCTTGGCGGTGAAATCGGTATCGATGGCAGATGACTTGGCGTAGAGATCGAGCATGACAGGGCCGGTGACTTCCATGTCTTGCTCAAACGGCGGTGTGGAATAGACAAGCACGTCGGCTCGGCTCTCGACTGCTTTCTGATCGCGGGGGCCTGCGGGGAGAAGTTCAGCACGGCAGCAAAGCGGCCCCCCCACGGTGGGAACCGGGTGGGCGGGATCGTTGACGAAGCTGTCGGGTGCTTCGCTCTGGTGTATGTCAGTGGAGATCGACCCATCGCCCGAGACGCTATTGGCTTTTCCGGATGAATGCAGGTAATAGTTAGTTTGGATTGCCCGAACCAGCGGCCATGCATCTTCATCGCGCCATTTGTCTTCTCCCATCACGAAGATTCTGACCGGCTTGTCGGTTGCGAATTCGTTCTTTTTGCCATTGAGCAGATAATCGTACCAATCGAGGGTGACGGCGTTCTCACTGTATTGAGCGGCGGCGGGGCCGAAGTCGACCGTGCCGATCTCCTCCCCTTGGCCGGCGTGACCGCCAATCGCGATGAGGAGGTGCTGGCCCGCGCGCGCAGCTTGGTTTCCTGCATGGTTCTTGAGCCCCAGAAAGTTGCGTAGGGACCCTCCCTGGAAGATGTCGTACCAGGCTGCAACGGTGAGCGCGGGCACCTGAATCTTGTCGTAGTTCGCGTCGATGGCCCACTTTTTCCAGTAGTCGTCGTACTCGGGATGATCGAGCCAGTCAAGGAAATAGGGCGCCAACGAGCGCGTCAGATGGGCGGGGTCAGAGAAGGGCTCAACGTTGAAGAGGGGATATCGGTTGAGAGGCAGGACGGTGCGATTGTTGAGTGCGTTGGTATTTTGGCGAATGACACGGCTGGCGGTGTCTTGCGCGAGTCCCGACGTCCACGACTCGTTGAACCACTGCTCGAATGCGCCACCCTGATAGGCCCAGTTTTCGTGATAATTGCTGGCGGTTACCACTGGACAGATGCCGGCAAGGTGCGGCGGCTGGCTGATAGCGGCCAGCATCTGCATAGCGCCCACATAGGAACCGCCGAACATGCCGACTTTGCCATTGGAATGGGGCAATGCAGCTGCCCACTCGACCGAATCGTAGCCGTCGTTGATTTCGTGCTTGAAGGGGTACCACTCACCCTCCGAGGTGTAACGCCCGCGGACGTCCTGTACGACGACCATGAAGCCGCGTGCGACTGCCATCCGCGCAAACCTTCGATCATCGACATACTCTTTGTTGTATGGAGTGCGCTCGAGAAGCACGGGAGAACTACCGGCGCCCGCCGGACGATACACGTCAGAGTAGAGTGTGACGCCGTCGCGGGTCTTCATGGCAACGTTGCGTACAATGTCGATCCCGGGTGAAGTTTGGCAAACCGCGGTCAATGACAGAGAAAGAGCAAAGAACATCACGAACAGGCGCGTTGCGGTTTTTGACATGGAGATCTCCTGGAGTGGAAGACGAGACTTTCGTGGACGCGGCCCGCAGGAATTCCCGTCGTGTCGTATTTGTTTTGCTGTAGACCAATCCGACGCCGCTCTTAGAAAGCTCCTCCTTGCCATCTCAGCAGGTTTTTTCAAAGGCAGAGTCCTCGGTATTCCACTTGGAGAGACCTCTTTGCGCGAAGATCCTAAGCGCGCTGAAAGGCCTCGCGCAGCCGGGATTTCAAGACGTCCAGATTCGATTTTGCCGCCGCCATCAACTGGGGAACGGTCGCACGCGAAAGAGCGATTCCCTCGTTGTCAGCAACACCAGGAATTGCGTATGCCTGGGCAAAGCTGATCGGTCCATGGAAATCCGATTTTGCGAGCATATCCAGGAACTCTTTCCACCTCGCCATCCCTTTCCCCATCGGACATGAGACCGCTGTCCATCCGCGCTCTCCGCCGACTGTCCAAGTCATATCTTTGACAGCAAGCATCTTTATGCGCGGTATGACAAGGCTGGTGGCAATACGCCATTCATCCTCGCCCTCGTTCAGAGAAATGTGACCCAGATCAAAGTAGTAGCCACACCACCGCGCATCGAGCGGTTCAATCACATTCGCGACATCCCAGACTGAGCCGCCAACGTAATTCGGATGATTGTGATAACCGATCTGAACCCCATTTTCCTTTGCAAGTTCTACGAGACCACCAAACTTGTTGCCAGCCTGGCGTACATCGTCGAACGGATTCGAAGACTGGTACTCGTAGTAGCCCGGCTTGATATAGGGGACAGAGAGCTTACCTGCGATCTCCAAAATCGGGCGCGCCCCCACACTGTCAACTCCCAGCAGTTCGGTCGTAAGCATCGGGACTTCCATTCCCTCCGCCCGAATCGCCGCGATTGCTTTGGGGAGATCGACGGCTGCCCGATCAGGAAGAACGTGCCCGTCGCCACGAACCGTCAAGTCAATGCCGTCGAATCCAGCTTCTTTCGCAGTTTTCGCGAGTTCCGACCAACCCAATTGCGGGACCGATTTCGAAAACAGGCAAACAGGCCCTGGAAGGGGTTTACGGGGCGAACCCTCTAAGACCGCGGCGCGCAGGGAAGCAGGACCCGTCATTGCACCTGCCACGGTTGCCGCGGACGCTACCTGCATAAACTCACGCCTCGAAAGATGTTGGCTCATAAATCCTCCTCGTTCAAGGCAGCTCAAAACCCAGGCAAAAACACCGAAAATCGGAGGCCACCCAGAGCGCAAATTATTCTTGCATGCAATTATGACTTGAGATTATCATTGCATATAGCGCTAATTTTTCAGCAGGAAAAATTATTCTCTTATGGGTTTGATCTGAGCAACTATCAGGCAGAAGATCCTTATCCCTACGGCGATCGGAAGATATGGCGGACCCCGTTTCTACTGAAGCCTCGATTCCCCCGGTTGCGAGCGGCCAATCCAACTCGCAAGCCATCCAAGTCGTGGGAACCGCTTTCATCGTAATGTTCTCCACCGTGGGCCTTGCGCTGTGGGGACTTCCTTACTACTACGACTTCATGGTTCGACAATTCGGGTGGACACGCAGCCAGGTTACCTCGGGAAACGCGATCAGCAAGCTGCTCTTTGGTCCCGCCTTTGGCTTTCTAGCCGGCTGGATGGTCGACCGGTTCGGACCGCGCCGAGTCATGATGGTCGGCATTCTCATGGCGTCGGTCGCGCTCGTCGGGCTCGGTACGATATCCAGTCTAAGCATGTTCTATTTCTTTTACATCCTGAATGCGCTGGGTTTTATCTGCGGAGGCCCGTTGCCCAATCAGGTTTTGCTGTCTAAATGCTTCGAGACATCCCGCGGAAAAGCCATGGGAATTGCGTACCTCGGGATCGGCATTGGCGGCGCGAGTGTGCCGTGGATTTCCAATTTCCTGGTGCAGCACTTTGGATGGCAGGCCGCTTTGCGTTGCCTGGGCCTGATCATCTTCGCCCTTGCCTTCCCTGCAGCTTATTTTGTAAAAGAACCTCCTTCCGCGCAGACCGTGAACCTCCCCCGATCACGTCCGTCGATGCCGCGATTCTCGATTTCAAAAGCGCTTACAAGTGCTCCGTTCTATTTGCTGGTGGTGGGAAGCATCTGCTCTGTCGCAGCGATCAGTGGTGTGTATCAAAACCTGAAGTTATTTCTGGTCCTCGACCAGAACTATGCCCAAACCCTGGCAGCAAGATTCTTGTCGCTGATCCTGACCTTCAGCATTGTCGGCCGCCTGACGATGGGCTGGCTGGCCGACCGTATCGCTCCCAGGAACGTGATGATCTTGATCTATTGCCTGATCGGAGTAGCGATTCCCATCATCGTCCTTCACCAATCGCGCCTGTCTCTGTATGTTTTCGCGGCCATTTTTGGAATTGCCATCGGGGGAGAATACATGATCATCTCCCTGGTGACAGCAGAGATTTTCGGCGTGGAAATGCTGGGCAGATTGCTTGGCATCATTCTGACCGCCCAAGGCTTTGCCGAGTCCGGCTCACCCTGGGTCATGGGCCACATGCGCGACGCCCACGGCAGTTATCTGCCGGGATTTGTCGCTTTGGACATTTTTGCCTTCGCAGCGGTTCTCACGGCCTGCTTACTGCCAAAGCACCGGAAGGTGGCATGAGGGAACCGCCACATTTTGCCTGGACGAGTTCGATTCGTCCCTATTTAACAAATGTCGGAAGAAGCTTCTTCGCAATCTCGATCGCAGCACCCACTGCGCCCGCCTCTCCTCCGAGCCTGGAGACTGTCAGTTTGAAGTCCTGCACCGATCGATGGAAGGCACGTCCGCGGAACGAATGATAGAGAGGGCGCAATATAAAGTTCTTGGCAACTCGCGGGACTTCGCCGCCGAGCACAATGGCCTCGGGATTCAAGAGATTCACGATCGTCGCGATACCTGTACCCAAATGCAGCCCTGCTTCCCAAAGCACGGTCCGGGCGAACTGGTCGCCTGTTCGTGCGGCGTTCACAATCGCTTCAATAGAGACCTTGTCAATACTCTTTTGTGTGGACTGCGCCAGACTCGAGTGCACACCCTGCTGCAGCCCATTCTTAATGGCTTTAATGATGGCTGAGCCGGAAGCATAAACCTCGAGGCAGCCTCGGTTTCCGCAAGAGCAGAGTTCGCCGTTTTGATCAATTGTGGTATGGCCGAGCTCCCCGGCTAAGTCCCGGGCACCTAGGTATAGCCGATTGTTGATGAAAATAGCGGCTCCGATTCCCATAGAGACGACGATGTAAACGAAATTCTTGCGGCCATTCGCCCCTCCGAATTTCGCTTCTGCCAGGGCCATCGTACGAACGCTGTCCTCGAGCACAACTGGAAGGCCATGCTTGGTCTCGATTCTTTGTCTGAGAGGAGTATTGCTCCAACCAGCAACCTTCGGCCAAAAAAGCACGGTTCCAGTATTGTGGTCGATGACTCCCGACATCGCGACGCCAATCCCCTTCACCGCGCTATCGTTCTTGATCGCTGCGCTGAGTTCGCGATCAATCAGATTGAGGACATGGTTCTCGCCGAACGAAGTTTCTGTCGCTATCTTCTTGACGCTTAAGGTCTTCCCTTGGAAATCGGTCACAACAATGCGCGTATTCGCGCGACCAATTCGGATCCCAACAAAGTGAGCAAGGTCGGGAGTGACATGCAGCAGGACCCGGCGTCTTCCAGCGAGAGAGGGGGTATGGTCGCCTTCCTCGAGCAAACCTCGCCGCCGCAGTTCGCTCACCAGGGCGCTGACGTAGCTGGGCGCAAATTTCGTCTTCTCGGCTAGTTCTGTACGCGAGGCTTGGCCTTGATCAAAAATTGTCTCCAGAATCACCATCAGGTCGTCCCTTTTCAATTGGCAATCCTCGATTAGTTAGAATTGGAACCGAACTATATTCTTTCACACGTGAAGTATAATGGCCACATTTTTTGGATTAGAGGGAAAGAGTTTGATTGTCCTGCAGAAATGTTCTGCGCCCCTTCCACAACCTCACCTGTTGGTGCACCTTGAGCAAGAACCAGCCCAGTTTGCAAACGAAACCCAGATTTGAGGTCTGACTCCCAGGCCTATTTTTTGCTATCACAGAAAAATATGGTACATTGTAGCGTTATTTATGCATACTTACTGCATGGATGAAGTTTATTATTCTAGTAAAGGAGGGTTCGCTCGATTCGTTTTGAACTGAGGGCTTTTCCGGTCTCGGGGGGGGGAAGCAAATGATCGCTCCTTGCACGGGTCGAGTCTTATCAACCGCGACGTGCCGGGGTAGACGTCTGGGCGGCATGGCGACTCCGCGCTGGGTGACGAGATGGCGATTGTTCAACCCATCTACAAGCATTTGCTTCGAAGGCGTCCTCGTAGCGCCAGGCGAAGGAGATTCAGGCGCCAAGGGTCTAGGGGCCGAACGTCCTCGATAGCCACGAGAATGAAACCCCGATTGTATTGGCCGAACGCATCGAACCGAATTCAGAAAGGGCAGGTGAACCGGTTCATTGATGTCTATATTGACGCCGATCCTTCCGCAGCAGAGCTGCTTTCTAAGCACCCTAACGAACTGTGAGATTCGGGAAACGTGTGCGCATTTAGCTTTTTAGGTTTAGGAGGCCCGTTTGAGTCTTAGCTCGACTGACGATCACTCAAAAGCGAATGGCACGGAGCCGCGCCTGAGCCGCGTTCTCAGCCTGTGGGACCTAATCTTCTACGGGATCGTGCTGATCATGCCGATCGCGCCGGTTCCCATGTTCGGGGTCGCACAGCAACTCTCTCACGGACACTTCGTCACTACAATCCTGATCGCGATGGTTGCGATGATGCTCACGGCCGTCAGCTATGGTCGCATGGCAACCCTGTACCCCGCAGCAGGTTCCGCCTACACCTACGTCGGGCGTGGACTGAACCCCCACCTGGGGTTTCTAGCGGGATGGTCCATGTTTCTCGATTACCTGATTCAGCCGCTGATCAATGGTATTTACGGCGCCTTAACGATCCAGCGCTTCCTCCCATTCATTCCTTATGCTGTTCTGGCTGCCGTTTTTGTCGGAGCAATGACCTTTTTAAACCTGCGTGGCATTCGCAGTACAGCGCGGACAAATCTTGTGCTCCTGACGGTCATGTGCATTGTCATCGGTGTTTTCATGGTCCTGGCCGTGCGGTACCTGTTCCATGTCGCGGGCTGGTCCGGAGTCCTTTCCACTCAGCCTTTCTACGATCCCAAAACGTTTAGTATCCGCGCGATCTGGACATCCACGTCTTTTGCTGCCCTAACTTACATCGGGTTCGACGGTGTGACCACATTGGCGGAAGAGGTGAAGAACCCCAAGCGCAATGTCATGCTGGCCACCGTTCTGGTTTGCCTGTTCACAGGGATTGTCGGTGGTCTGGAGGTCTACCTCGGGCAGCGGGTCTGGCCTGACTTCAGATCCTTTACAAGCACGGAAACGGCGTTTATGGATGTCGCTTCGCGTGTGGGCGGCCCGCTACTATTTCAGGCGCTAGGATTCGTGCTGCTTGTGGCATCGCTCGGAGCTGGACTGGCCGGGCAGGTTGGAGCCGCGCGGCTGCTGTTCTGCATGGGGCGCGATGACGTGCTTCCCCGCAAGCTATTCGGCTATCTGGATCCCAAGCGCAACACGCCCACTCGCAACATATGGCTGATCGCAATCGTTGCATACATTGGGACCTTGTTTATCACCTACGAGCAGGCAGGAGAGCTTCTCAATTTTGGCGCGTTCCTTGCCTTCATGGGGGTGAATCTGGCCACTTTCTCCGAGTTCGCAATCCGACGGCGACCCGGTTACCGGCGCCGCTGGTTTGCCGATGTGGTCATGCCCCTTATCGGATTTGGGTTCTGCCTTTGGATATGGCTGGGACTCAAATGGCCGGCCAAGGTCGTTGGCGGAATCTGGTTCATTGCGGGTTTGATCTACTGCGCGATTAGGACTCGCGGATTTCGTGAGCGGCCGATCGCGATCGATTTTACTGAGACGTAGGCATGGTAAACACTGTGTGCAAGAATTGTGAGCGCAAGGGCTCTGATTGCGGCGACACTGCGGAGACCACTCCAAGGATGGGTCTCTAAGGAATCAACCACGCGGTGCGACAAGGATCAATTGAATCGGTGCAGCCAAGGGGGGCTCTGCATGCGAAATCGAAAGAAGCTGAATATAGCGATGGTTGGTTACGGCTTTATGGGCCGGGCTCATTCCAATGCATTTCACCAGGCCATGCATTTCTTTGACCTTCCTTTTGAACTGTGTCTCAAGGTAATTTGCGGCCGGAACAAAGAGAAGCTGCACCCGATGGCGGCTCAATGGGGATGGGAGGAGACTGCCACGGATTGGGAATCGGTTGTCAGTCGGGCAGACGTCGACATTGTCGACATCTGTACCCCAAACTGCCTTCACGAACCGATCGCCATAGCTGCCGCTCGCGCCGGCAAAATCGTGCTTTGTGAAAAGCCGCTTGCCAATTCGGTCGAGCAGGCCGAACGTATGACCGAGGCGGCGCGCAATCTTCCGACACTCGTGTGGTTTAACTACCGCAGAATTCCGGCAGTGACGTTGGCTCATCTACTTGTTAGCCAGGGTCGAATTGGTGAAGTTTTTCACTATCGTGCCCTCTACCTTCAAAGCTGGGGCAAGTCTCCGGCTGACCCCGACGCATGGCGATTCCACCCGGAGGTGGCGGGATCTGGAGTTTCGGGCGATTTGCTATCTCACTCCTTGGATCTTGCCACATGGCTGAATGGTCCCATTCGCAAATTGTCCTCATTGGTGCACACGTTCTACCTGGGACGCGAAGTCGACGACGCCGTAATGCTGCTCGCAGAATTCAAGAACGGCAGTATCGGAACTTTCGAGGCATCTCGGTTCGCCACGGGAAATCAAAATCGCAATGCTTTCGAGATAAACGGCTCCGAGGGCTCCCTGGCTTTCAATCTGGAAGACATGAATCATCTTCAATTCAGTGACTCTCGCGACGAAAGCGCGGTCCAGGGAAGCCGAAAGATTCTGGTCACGGGTCCCGGCCACGCCTATGTAGATCGCTACTGGCCACCCGGACACGTAATCGGATACGAACACACCTTCACGAACACTCTGGTCGATTTCCTGAATGCAGTCGCGGCCGGCGAGCGATTCCATCCTGATTTCGCGGATGCGTTCGCAATCCAGAAGCTTTTGGAGGCAGTAGCGGAATCGGGCACGCGTCGCACATGGATCGACCTAGATCCCACAGAATCTACTGTGAATGCAGAGGGGCGCAAATGAGTCTGGGAAACAACCGTGTTCTGCATAGAACCCGCGAATTAGTGACGGGCCCGGCGTATGTGAACGAATGCACCAGGAGCGTGAATCACGTGGACCTGCATCGCGGCACACTCCTATTCCGCGCGGCAATTCTCCTGGTCACGGCGATACTGAGCGTCAGGTGCGCCACTGCGCAGGATCCATCTCCATCCACACCTCTTTATCCTGACGCCTCCCAACCCATCGACGTCCGAGTTAACGACCTGATGAGCCGAATGACTCTGGAAGAAAAGATAGGGCAGCTTAATCTTCCTTGCGTATATGTAGACGAATTGGGGAAAACGATCCCCGAAAAGATCATAGCTGCAAGGAAATTTGCGGCCGGCACGTATACCACTGAGATCGGGCCCGGTGCCGGTTTCTTTACGCTGTTGGACACCCTGAAGCACGGCGATCTTGCGTGGCAGGTGAATTACTTAAATGAGCTGCAGAAGATCGCCCTGACTCAGACGCGGTTGAAGATCCCGCTTCTTGAGGACGAAGAAGGCACCCATGGTGCGATGTTTCCCGGCGCAACTATTTATCCCGAAGGCTTGTCGATCGGGAGCACATTCGATATGCCCCTTGTGCATCGCATCTATTCCGCTGAAGCTGCGGAGGCACGTTCCGTAGGAATTCATGTTCTTTCCACTCTCGTCCTGGAGTTAGACCGCGACCCGCGGATGGGGCGCAACATGGAAGCGTACACCGAGGATCCTTATCTGTATGCGCAGATCGCCAAGAACATAGTCAGCGGCGCGCAAGGGCAGAATATTAATGCTCCAGATAAGGTAGCCGCGCTCATGACTGATTTTCCTACGCAGAGCGAGCCGGCGAGTGGGTTGGAACGCGGAGCAATCGAGTCTCCGAACGCAGTCTTCGAGAGAATTACCTGGTGCCTTGGGTTTCTGCGTTCAATGCAGGTGCGCTGGGTGTCATGGCCGGATATCCGGAGATCGACGATGTCCCGGAGCATGCTTCTGAAAAATGGAACACGGAGATCCTTCGCGATGAACTCGGCTTCCGTGGGGTTGTAATGAGTGAAGGTGGCGGATTCGACTCGATCATCTATGAGAACGTTGCCCCGACGCAGAAAGCAGCTGGCTCCATGGCGCTTCGCGCCGGCGTCGATTTGGACATTACGTACGAACCTGCGTATATGGCGCCTCTCGTTGAAAGCGTTCGAGAAGGCGAAGTGCCTGAATCTCTGGTCGACAGGGCCTTGCGCCGCGTGCTGGAGCTAAAGCTCCGGCTGGGGCTCTTTGAACATCCCTACGCGGACTTAACGCGAGCGAAAGAAGTCGTCCATTCCCCAGAGCATCAGGCACTTGCGTTACAGGCAGCACGCGAAAGCATCGTGTTGCTGAAAAACGAACGCAATCTCCTACCCTTGAAGAAGGATTTGAAGTCGATCGCAGTGATTGGTCCCAATGCTGATAACGGTTGGAGCCAGCTTGGGGACTATGCCCCACAAGTCGTGCCACATAAGATTACCTCGATTCTGGAAGGCATTCGTAAGAAGGTTTCACCGGATGCGAAGGTCTTTTACGCGAAAGGTTCCGATGTAACCGGCGACGAAAAAGACTTTGCAGCCGCTGTTGAAGCGGCCCGGAAAGCTCAGGTGGCTGTCGTGGTTGTTGGCGAACGCCCCGACAATGCGGGTAAGGGCGATGTAGCGCCCACCGATGGTGAAGGATACGATGTCGCCAGTCTGAATCTGACTGGCGCTCAAGAAGACTTAATTAAAGCCGTTCAAGCTACGGGTACGCCAGTCGTTCTCGTGCTGGTGAACGGGCGTCCGCTTTCAATCCGCTGGGAAGCTGCTCATCTCCCCGCGATTATCGAAGCGTGGGAGCCTGGTGAGCGAGGTGGAGAAGCTGTTGCCGACGTCCTGTTCGGAGACTACAACCCCAGTGGTCGGCTGGCAATTACCGTACCTCGGAGCTCAGGCCAGCTTCCTATGTATTACGACTACAAGCCGTCCAAGGACTATTGGATGCATCACGGGTCGGTGCGCGGATATGTGGATATGCCCACGACTCCGCTCTACTCGTTTGGTTATGGGTTAAGTTACACAGAATACAAATACAGCAATCTTCGCATCGGCCCCGAACAAATCCACGATGGTGGTGTAGAGAAAGTAACTGTGGATATTACGAACATCGGAAAACGTGAGGGGACAGACACGGTGCAGATGTATATCCATCAGCGGTACGCGCCGGTGTCTCTTCCTGTAAAACAGACTGCGAGGGTTCGGACGGGTGGATCTCAATCCCGGCGAAACCAAGACCATCACCTTAACGATCAGACCAGCAGATCTCCTGCTGCTCGACCAGAATATGCACTGGCGTGTCACCCCGGGCGTCTTTGATGTGATGATCGGAACTTCTGCCGAGGACATCGTTCTCAAGGATTCGTTTGAAGTGAAACCCACGGATCCGAAAACGGATCCGTCTGCTGGCCAGGGTACGGTCAAGCAACCGGACTTGTCGCGTTAACAATGTTCCGCTTGCGTGCAGCACCGGCGCCGCAGGGCGGCCGGCTATTTGGCGTTTACAGAGCGCGTGGGAATGGAGTAAAGCGAATGGTGCGTTAGTATAAAGAGGGTTCGCCCATCGTTTCCTCCAAATACCAGGTCGATCGGCCGCTCGGGCACTTCGATGGCGCCTATCTTCTTGCCGAAACGGTTGAAAACCAACACCTGTCCTGCCGCCACGTAAACGTTTCCGTCCCTGTCCTCCGCGACGCTCTCTCCACCCTGGTCGGCAAACAACTTGAGATCGGATAGAGTTCCGTCAGCGGCGACTGCGGCGCTGTAAGCTTTCTCCTCGTAGGGGTCGGTAAAGTAAAAGAGATGGCCGGGATCTGCCTTGGCCAGGTCATAGGCCGTGATGAGAGTCGCCGTCTTGGTTCCCCAAGCTACCTGCCCGGTGACAAAGTTCCGGCTGGCCGGGATGAAGGTTGTGTGATCGGGAGAGACGTACTGGTAGGGCTCTTTTTCTGCAGTTTGGGAGGTCGGAGCTCACGTCGATCTGCCACAAGTCGCCGGGAAGCACCGCTGTCATCCCCGGTCGGCCGCTTGCAGGCTCTGGCTTCAGGAACTGCACACTATCTCCCGGCGCGTCGGGACGAAACCAATACACGATCCCTTTGCCTTGGTAAGAAATCACCATCAGATCTCCCGACTTGTCGAAAGCAAGGTTTACCGGCTCCAGCGGACTGTCCCCCACGATCGAGATCTCCTGTTTCGAGGAGGACCAGCGATAAATTCGTTGCCAGTGCGAGTCAACGAAGTAAAGGTTTCCGCGGCCGTCCACAGCTGCGCCCGCGCTATTGAAGAAGCCGGTGGCCAGTGTGTTGAGCTTCGCCCCGGGCTCAATGACGGGAGGAACTATTGCATGGCTCTGCGCGGGAGCATCTCCCGTGATGTCGAGCCACGCAAATTCGAGCGGCCGCACTTCGTGATGCGCGGTCTGATCGAAGACAGAATTATCGAAAGGTACTTTGCTATCGCTGAAGACATGAACGTTGCGAAAGCGGATGTCGCTCGAATCCGAAACGCGAATTGCATAGGGAAATGGGGTATAACTGCTGACGACCCGATAGCCGAAGTAGTTCCCGATGGCAATGTTGTGCGATTGAGTGATTTCAAGCGGCAGCGCAGAAGGGCTTGGTTCACGCTCCTCCTGGGGCGCGCGCCGATGGTGGATTTCATCTCGAAGCGAGTAGATGGACCATGTTCGACTTGTGCGGCATAAGGAAGGCAGGCGGGAACTGGGTACTCTCGATCGAGACATGGAACGACTGGTGCTGGGCTACGACTTGCTTGTTCTAATCCCTGATTCCACGGCTTCGACACAGATCCGATAAGCGCTGCTACGAGAAGTTGGGGATGAACTGCCGCGACAGCGCGTCGACCTTGGCGAGCAGAAGCTTGGTTGGCTTATGCTGCGGGTCTGATGGGAGTGCGTTTGAACGTGTCGAAGAAGCTTCGGCGGCGCATTGGGATTGGTTCGTTGCAGGTGCAGTGGAACTGTTTGGTTGTCGAATCGGGGTGACGTTGCAGCAGAGCCGTTTGGATGGGGTGGTGGCGATACTTGACCACCGCTTTCTTCAACAGATCACGCTCGTCGGCAGTTGGTTTAAAGACTAACATTGTCAGTTGCCGTAAAGCATATCAGCAAAGGCGAGAACCGTGCGCAATCACGCCAGCTCGAAACGGCTACCGTACTTAGCCCGAGGAAGACCCGGTTGCCATGGTCGTGGATTCACCTTCGGCGGCGCGCACACCGGAGTTCTTCATGCGCTTCCACTTGTGCCGGAGCACGCGGTTCCAGTACATGAGGACGCCGGTGATTGTGATGAGTGGTATCGAGAGCCCCAGGAAAGCCCAAAGTGTCTTAAGACCAAGTCCCCAGTAGGTGCCGTAGTGAAGCGGGATTTGCAACCAGATGAACCAGTCGCCCAGACTTTCGTTGACGCCATAGCGCCAAGTCTGTATGTGTGAGCCGTCCCCAGGATTGAAGTAGATGGTATCCATGTACTCCGCGCCGCTATGGTTGCCGCGCCGCATATAGATTTCGAGCGGCGCGCGGCGATCGTGCGGGAAACTGAACTCCTTCGAGAGATGTTCCCGGGTCAAGGACATATGCGCGAGCGATGATGGACTTTCAGATCGAGCGCGGCATGGGATCGCTGACCGGCTTGACGGTGACTACCGGCGGCCGGGCGCTGATGATCGGCGAGATGCGGTCGACGAACAGGAAAACTTCTCTGGACCAGCCAAAGTAGAAGCCGGAAATCCCCCAGAACGTGACCAGGGTAAGCGTCCAGAAGCCGACCGCGTTGTGGAGATCGTAATTGACTCGCCGCCAGGTCCTTCTAAAGTCGATTTTCAGCGCGCGTTTCCAGGACTTGATGCCGGGCCACCAGATCACCATGCCCGTGATATTGAGAAGCACGAGCAATGCGCCGCCGATGCCGTTAGCCCTCTGCCTTTCGGGCCGACCATCAAGTTGACATGCAGGTCGCGGACAACGCTCAGCCATGAGTGCATCGATGGGACGACACCCAGGATTGCACCTGTCTTGGGATGCGCGGCGACGGTGATTCGCTCCTGCGGCCCTTGCACGGTCGCCTCAAACACGGGATCCGTTTCGGTGGGAGTGTAGACCGAGATAACCGGCCGGCTGGGATAGGCGGTCTGGACGTTCTGGATGACTTCGGTGATGTCGGCGAATGGCTCAGCGGTCTGAAGGTTCTGCCACGGATTCAATCCGGCGAGCGCTTCCAGCTCGTCGCGGAAGACGAGAATCGATCCGGTGATCCCAACCACGATCAGGTACAGAGCGAATAGGATCCCAAGCCAAAGATGAATCTGAAAGTTGAGTTTCCATAACCAGAGCTGTCGGGGACAACGAAGGAACTGCCGAAAGAATTGCATTGGCCGACTATTGCTTGAAGCGGGGGAACTGCATCTGATGCGATGCAGATGGAAGGGTCAGCCGCAACAGAAATCATCGCTACGAGGCCCGTATTCAAATACCATTTCGCGAAGGATAGCACTTATGCCTTGCGAAGTTCTTGCTCTCATGGAGTCCGGATGATAGGTCGTTGGCAGCTAGGCCTTGGCGCTTTTCTTCTGTGATCCGGCCGCAACGACATCGGTCACAACTTTGGGCTGCAGGCCGGCTTTCGCAAGAACGGCGTAGACCACAAAGCCCGCGATGAAACTGTAGACGGCGGCGGGCTGAAGATACGGTTTCGTCTCTTCGGAAATAGGGAGAAACGGCAGAATCCCGATTACGAAGCCGACCGCCCAGGCACCATAGCCGGCGAAGTTGATGCCTTCCCGCGGGCCGGCCCATTTCTTTCCGGACAACCAATAGTCGGCGGCCATGGCTCCGCAGATGGGCCCGAACGACGCGCCAATGATGGTGAAGAGATCATAGGTATTTGCCGCGACACCGGTGATGGCCAGGATCGCCGCCACCACCGAGCCCACCATGGTCGATGTCAGCCGAGGTACGCCCGGAATCATGGTCGCCAAGCTATTTCCCGCAATAAACGAAGAGAAGCACATGGGGGCAATGGAAGCAATCGCGAACAGGAAGAATGCGATGGCCGCGAAGCTGCCGGTTTGGGCGATGGCTGAATCGAATTTGATAGTCCTGGACGCCGAACAAGGCATGTGCGCCGGCAACCGCTAGAAGCGGAAGTCCGCCGGCCACCAGCACCGCTAGCAAGATACCCACCAGGCCGCCCCAGCGAACATCCTTCTCATCCCTGCTGTTCATGCCGAAGTCGACACCCGCGGCGCCGGCCGTAGCAAAGAAACCAACCACAATCTGTATGAGCGTCATGAATCCGATATACGGACTCGGGTAGTTCCGGCACATACTGCGACACGCCGCTGGCGTTCTTCACAAAGACGATCAAAATCATCACCAGTGGAACCAGATTCAGGTAAAGCGCGAAGCGCGCGACGTACTGGATGCCCATCGCTCCGACATAGCCGAGCACCAACGCCCAGACCGCCGCAATGATCCCGAATAACAGACTGCCGGGTTCGGCCTTTGAACCGAAAGCGGTCAGGATAAACGAGGTTGCCACGAACGCGTTGACCGACATCCAGCCCACCTGAAGCAGGCCCATCAACAGGCCGGGCATGAGATAGCCGCCTTGTGTGCCGAAGGTGGAACTGCCGACAACGTAGAGGGGAAAACCGGTGCGCATGCCGATCAAGGCCGGTATGCGATAGAAGAGAGCGTAGCTGATCAGTCCGGCCACCAAGAGAGCTAAGAGGCTCAGCCCAACGCCCGCGCGATCGAGAGTTCCGCCGCGATCTCCGATAAAAAACGACCCACAAAAAGACACCGGCATAGGTGGGGGCGGTGTTCTTATACCAAGGCGCGCGATTGGAAGTCGGGTTCGGGACAGCTTTGGAAATATAGCCTGGCAACATGGCAGCTCCTTTAGAGTTCGGCGATGCTCATTATATACACCGCGCTACGTCTTAGAGAACGATAGCCGGGTGATACACGTTCGGAAACTTGAGTTCGCCGATCGCGATGAGTTCGCCGGAGTGCGAGACTGCCTTCACAAATGGCGCTCCGGGCGTTACTACAAATGGCGATGTGCGGAATTCCCTGCCTTGGCGGATCTGGGCTTCGGTTGCGGCGTCGACGTAGGCGGCGGGAAACTGAGGCAGTAACGTACTGGCTGGAATCACGGCTTCACTAAGCCTGCCCTCGGCTGCCAATGACGTGAGGTCATCGAGCGATCGGGCGCGGGAAAGATCGAAGTCCCCGCTGCGAGTACGGCGCAGCTTAGCCAGAACCGCACCGCAACCCAAGTGCTGACCGAGATCATGAGCGATGCCGCGAATATAGGTACCGGCGGAACAAGTCACGGTAATAGTCAATGAATCCGATTGTTGGGCGTTGACGACGAGTTCGCTGATTTCCACCTGAACCGGCTGCAGTTCCACGTCAATCTTCTTGCGCGCCAGCTTATAGGCCGGAACTCCTTTGACTTTCTTTGCGGAGACCGGCGGAGGCACCTGCGAGAACGATCCACGGAAGCGATCCAGCGCGGTTCGCACAGCGCAAGGGTCCGGTGGGTCTACGCCGGTGAGAGTGACTTCGCCCTCCACATCATAGGTATCTGAAACTTGCCGAAGAGGATCTCCGCCTGGTAGGTCTTCAACTGCTTACCATAAAACTGGGCGAGCCTGGTAGCCGATCCAACCACGAGTGCGAGCACACCGGTAGCCATAGGGTCAAGGGTTCCCAAGTGTCCTACCCGGCGCGACCCGGACAATCGCCGCCACGCATTCACGATGTCGTGACTCGTGCGGCCCGCCGGTTTGTCGATGATTACTAATCCGTTCATTCCCGTTTTTTAACCGATTCCGTGGCTGCCACAGACGGTTGATTCCTTCACGCGAGATCAATGCCGCGCAGCGCCAGCGCATATTACACAATCACAATGCGAAAATCTTATCTAGGCCGGGAGCAAGCTGAACCGGACGGCGAGGAACAGGACCACTTGGAAGAAGAGGTACTCGGTAAGGCTTACGATGGCCGGTTGATGCGCCGGCTACTGACGTACCTGAAGCCGTATCGCGCAATCGTAGCGGCCTCGCTGGTTTTACTGCTCTTAGACTCTCTCTTACAGATTATCGGACCGCTGCTAACAAAGCTAGCGATCGACCGCTATCTGGTTCCTCCCCACACCGCACAACGACAATTCTGGACAGCTATTTGTCCCAGGATGCCTAGACCGGGCTCTCGCAGATCACAGGAGTTTACCTGGCCGCCCTTTTGTTCGGGTTCCTTTTCAATTTCGGCCAGACGTACATGATGCAGTGGACCGGCCAGAAGGCCATGTTTGACTTGCGCAAACAGCTCATGAGTCATCTTCAGCGCCTGGATGTTTCCTACTTCGACAAGAACCCGGTGGGCCGGCTCGTAACGCGAGTGACGACGGATGTGGACGTTTTGAACGACTTGTTCGCGTCGGGGCTGGTCACCATCGTGGGCGACTTCTGCATGCTGCTGTTTGTTTTGATTGTGATGTTCAAGCTCAGCCCCGGGATGACAGGGCTGCTGCTCGCCGTAATGCCCGCGGTAATCCTGGTGACCATCCAATTTCGCCGGAAGGCTTCACAGAGTTACCGCCGGATTCGCCTGGCGATTGCCAAGATCAACGCTTATCTGCAGGAGCATGTGGCCGGGGTGGCCGTGCTGCAGTTGTTCAATCGTGAAGATCGCAGCAAACGGGAGTTCGACGAAATCAACCTCGCCCACATGGACGCTTTCAAAGACGCCATCATCGCGTACGGGTGGTTTTATCCGGTGGTGGAGTTCCTGGGAATGCTTTCGCTCGCGATGCTGCTGGCATACGGCGGCTTTCGGATCCAGCAAGGAGCGTTGACGCTGGGCGTGCTGGTGGCGTTCTTTCAATATGGGATGCGCTTCTTCAAACCCATTCAGGACCTCAGCGAAAAGTACAACATTCTACAAGGCGCCATGGCGGCGTCTGAACGAATCTTCAAGCTGCTGGACACGCAGCCTGAAATCGTGTCACCGGCCGATGCGGTCGCGTCCAGAGCGGACCGATCGCGATTGAGTTCGACCATGTCTGGTTCGCCTATCACGGCGAAGACTGGGTGCTGCGCGACGTAAGCTTTCGGGTCAATCCGGGTGAAACGATCGCCATTGTAGGCCACACCGGCGCCGGCAAGACAACGATGACGAGCATCCTGTTGCGCTTCTACGACGTCCAGCGCGGCTCGATCCGATCGGCGGTATCGATATCAGGCGCTTTGGTTTGCAGGATTTGCGCAGCCATTTCGGAGTAGTGTTGCAAGACCCTTATCTGTTCACGGGAACGATCGGGACGAACATTCGGCTGGGAACGAAGGCGGGTCACCGACAAGGTATTACGACAGCCGCGGAACAAGTGAATCTGCTCGATTTTGTGAATCAGCTACCCGCACGGTTCGATGAGCCCGTGAGAGAACGCGGCAACGGATTCTCGACCGGCCAAAAGCAACTGATGAGTTTCGCCCGGGCCTTAGCGCACAACCCGCGGATTCTGATTCTGGATGAAGCAACTTCGAGCGTGGATACCGAAACCGAGTTGCGCGTCAGGGAAGCGATGTCGAGGTTGGTGCAGGGGCGAACCTCGCTGGTGATCGCGCACCGGCTCTCAACCATTCAAAGCGCGGATCGAATTCTGGTGATGCACAAAGCACAGCTACGCGAGATGGGAACCCACCAGGAATTGCTGGCTCTGCGCGGCATCTACTACAAGCTTTACCAGTTGCAGTACAAAGAAGAAGAGATCCAGGCGAGAGACGCCGAGGAAGCGGTCGAGTCCGAGGCCAAAGTAAGCTGGCTGGCATCTTCTTGCAGCGATGGCGGCGCTCTCCGACAAGTTTCAATGCGTTGCCATCGACCAGCGCGGCTACAACCTGAGCGATAAGCCCAAGGGCGTCGAAAATTACGATGTGCGCCTGCTGGTGGGCGATGTCGTGGCCGTGATCAAGGCGCTCGGCAAAGAGAAAGCGATCATCGTCGGCCACGACTGGGGCGGCCTGGTCGCCTGGCAGTTCGCGCTCAATCTCCCGCAGATGACCGAAAAGCTGATCATTCTGAATCTGCCCCATCCGCGGGGCCTGGCGCGCGAACTGGCTAACAATCCCGCGCAGCAGAAAAACAGCCAGTACGCGCGTAACTTCCAGCAGCCCGACGCGGCGTCGAAACTGACGGCCGAAGGGCTCGCTTTCTGGGTAAAGGATCCCGACGCGGAAGCGAAATATATTGAGGCGTTTAAGCGGTCCGACTTCGAAGCGATGCTCAATTACTACAAGCGCAACTATCCGCGCGAGCCGTACATCGAAGATACATCGCCCGTGGTGAAGACACAGATCGCGCGTGGCTGGACATGCGACAACAGCCGGCGTTATTGAGCTATAGTTGCGCTGTGCCCGATTCTTCTCCGGCGTCGCCGTGGACACGCCCAGTTTTTGGAATCAATGAGGCAAGTGGGAGACCCCATTGCGGACCAGGTGGTCACTGAGCTCTTCAAGGACGGCGATGTAGCGGCTGTCAACGACTTGATGCGGACCATGGTGACGAACGAGTATCCGGCGCCAGCCAGCTTGCCGGCGATTGTTCGCGACTACCTCGCCCAGACCGATGTCTTGCCCGAATGGGCCGATCCACAACTGATTCAAACGGGCGAGCAACTCTTCTGGCGATACGGGACAAAGTTGATCCTTGTGCTGTATTGCTACTCGCTGCCGTTTTGCTATCTCGGCAAAAATGGGGTTCAGGTACTGGCGCTGACCACCCGGCTGGCCAGCAACCCGACACGGCGAATTGTAGAGACGGCGCAACTGCTCGTCGATGTCATGCAAGCGGGGGGCTTGACGACGCCCCAGGGACGCGGTCGGCGCACCATCCAGAAGGTCCGCCTGATGCACGCTGCATTCGCCAACTGGCGCCAACGGCACCCCAATGGAACGCCGGCTTTGGCCTGCCTGTGAACCAGGAAGACCTGGCGGGTACGCTCATGTCGTTTTCCTGGATCGCACTCGACGGACTTGACAAGCTGGGCGTCGAAGTTGCACCAGCCGAACGCGAAGCATTTCTGCATTGCTGGCTGGTCGTCGGTCATATGCTGGGCATCCAACCCGAGCTACTTCCCAGGGATGTCGCAAGTGCCAAGGGACTGGCTGACGCGATCGCCGCTCACCAGTTCGGGCCGTGCGCTGAGGGGCAGGCGCTGACCAAGGCGTTGGTTGACTTGATGGCCTCAACGTTGCCCGGCGATGTCTTCAGCCGAGCGGCGCCGCTGCTGATCCGATACTTTCTGGGAGCGACCTGGGCCGGTTGGCTGGGCGTAGAAGAACCCTCCTGGGAGACCGCACTGGTGACGCCGCTGCGAACGTTAGGCTTCGAGGCAAGCCTACTGCTGGACCGATCGAAGGCGCTCAGCGTACTGGCGGAACACGTGGGCCAGCTGATCGTGAAATCGATTGTCTACGTGGGTCGCGGCGGCAACCGGCCCAGCTTCACCATACCCGTGGATCTCCGGGAGCAATGGGGAGTCAACTGGACTTCGTGACCACGAAAGTTGCTAATATCGGGGGAAAATGTTGAGCACATCAAAACTGACCGCGTTTGTCGGTGTCCGCGATCCGGATCGGGCGAAGGCGTTTTACAGGGACACGCTGGGGTTGACTCTGGTCAGCGAGGAGCTGCCGTTCGCGCTGGTGTTTGATGCCGCTGGGACCATGCTGCGCGTGACCCTTGTACCGCATGTCGTCGCTGCCCCGTATACAGTCCTGGGTTGGCGGGTTGCCGACATTGCGGAGACGGTGACGTCACTCCAACGGAGCGGTGTGGCTTTCGAGCGATTCCGCGGACTAAACGACCAGCACGAGTTGGGTATCTGGACCGCCCCTGGGGGCACCCAGATCGCCTGGTTCAAGGATCCCGACGGAAACATGCTCAGCATCGCGCAGCACTAGCCCTAAGAAGTTAGCCTCGTCGGAGGAATCTGTGGGTTCCTCATACGTTCGAATGGCGACCAGAAGCTCGGTAGCTGGGCGCATGTCAGCATCGGCCGTTATTCATCCAAGTGGAATCTCCAGTACGGGAGCTAAAGTCAGA
>CAVPWH010000007.1:0-158845 GCA_963709415.1 uncultured Acidobacteriaceae bacterium
GGAAGACGAGGAAGACAATAGCCACTTCAAGCTGGACAAGTATCTTCTCAAAATGTGCCGCAAAGACCGTCTAATCGAACTGATGCACGACTTCGTGCTCTTCGATGGCGGCATCAAGAAGCTGCCCCGCGTTCATCAGTACTTTGGCATCAAGGAAGCACAGAAACATGTGAGTCAGAAGAAGGGTGGCATCATCTGGCACACGCAAGGAAGCGGCAAGAGTATTGTGATGGTTCTCCTGGCCAAGTGGATTCTGGAGAATAATCCGAACGCTCGTGTGGCGCTCATCACCGACCGCGATGAACTGGATAAGCAGATTGAGCGGGTCTTTACCGAGATGGGTGAGCCGATCAAGCGGACCACGAGCGGTCTCGACCTGATGCAGCAGCTTGGACAGGCTACGCCGCGCCTGCTATGCAGCCTGGTGCACAAGTTTGGCCGCAAGGGCGTGAATGATTTTGACGCCTTCATCAAAGATCTGGAAGCCAAACCCAGTCAGACCGTGGGCGAGGTCTTCGTTTTTGTGGATGAATGCCACCGCACACAGAGCGGCAAGCTACATCGCGTGATGAAGGCGATGATGCCGAATGCGGTGTTCATCGGCTTTACCGGCACTCCGCTGCTGAAAAAGGACAAGACGACCAGCCAGGAAGTCTTCGGCGGCTACATTCATACGTATAAATTCAGCGAGGCCGTGGCGGACGCGGTGGTTCTCGACCTGATCTACGAGGCGCGGGACATCGACCAGCGGCTTGGCTCCGTTGGAAAGATTGACGCCTGGTTCGAAGCAAAGACCAAGGGTCTGAACGATTGGCAAAAAGAGGAACTGAAAAAGCAATGGGGCACGATGCAGTACGTGCTCAGCTCAGCCTCACGGATGAACCGGGTGGTGAGCGATATCGTCTTCGACTTCAGCGTGAAGCCGCGCCTGTCTAGTCATCGCGGCAACGCTCTGCTGGTTGCATCGAGCATTTATGAGGCGTGCAAATATTACGCCTTGTTCAACAAAACGCCGCTGAAGGGTAAGTGTGCGGTAGTCACCTCCTATAACCCAATGACCAAAGATGTGACGTTGGAGGAGACAGGGGCAAACACCGAAACTGACAAGCAATTCATCTACAACACCTACACGGAACTGTTGCAGAACATTGCGGCCACTCCCGGCACCAATAAAACCGAGACGTACGAAGAGCAAGCCAAGAAGCTGTTTACCAAGGAACCAGCGAACATGAAGTTGCTGGTGGTGGTGGATAAGCTGCTCACTGGCTTCGATGTGCCACCATGCACGTATCTTTACATCGACAAGTCGATGCAGGATCACGGTCTGTTTCAGGCCATCTGCCGCACCAATCGATTGGATGGTGAGGATAAGGATTTCGGTTACATCGTGGATTACAAGGACCTGTTCAAAAAGGTCGAGAAAGCCATCGCTGTGTACACATCGGAATTGGATCACAGTGCCGGCGGAGTTGACCCGGAAGTGTTGATGCAGGACCGTCTGACGAAAGGCAAGGAACGGCTCGATAACGCGACTGAGGCGCTTACGCTTTTGTGCGAGCCGGTGGAACCGCCGAAGGGGGAACTGGAGCACATTCACTATTTCTGCGGGAACACAGAGATCCCAACCGATCTTCAGGAGCGGGAGCCGCAGCGAGTTGCTTTCTATAAGGGATGTGTTGCGCTGGTCCGCGCGTACGCCAATATCTCGGACGAATTAGACCGCGCCGGGTACAGCTCCGGCGACATCGCTCGCATCAAAAAGCAGATCGACTACTACCTGGATATTCGTGAGATCATCCGCAAGGCCAGCGGTGAAACACTTGACCTCAAGCCGTATGAGGCCGATATGCGGCATCTGATCGACACCTATATTGAAGCCGATGAGCCGAGGAAGATTTCCTTCTTCGACAATATGGGGCTACTGGAGTTGATAGTCAAGACGGGAATTGCCAATGCCATTTCCACGCAACTTGGCGGCTTGAAGGGTGACAGAAATGCGATCTCCGAGGTCATTGAGAACAACGTCCGCAAGAAGATCATCAAAGAGAATCTAAACGATCCGGCATTCTACGAGAAGATGTCGGCATTGCTCGACGAGATTATCGCAGCCCGCAAGGCCAAGGCCATCGAGTACGAGGAGTATCTGAAGCGCATAGCTGCATTGGCCTCGAAGGTGGAGGCGGGAGTTGCTGAGGAAACGCCGGAGGAACTGAATACCCCTGGTAAGCGCGCTTTGTGGAATAACCTGGGCCAGAATGAAGATCTGGCATTGAAGATTGACGAGTGTGTGAAGCATGTCCGGCCTGATGGATGGCGCGGAGTTCAAGCTCGCGAGCAGGTAATCAAGGCGGCGATTTATGGTGTTGTGCAAGACGCTGACGAGGTGGAGCGCATCTTTCTCATCGTAAGAGCGCAGGGAGAATACTAGTGGCAGAGAGGCTGGATCTGGGCGAGATTGCTGTAGACGTGACGTTCAAGAACATCAAGAACGTCCACCTCAGCGTCTATCCGCCAGCCGGGCATGTGCGCATTTCAGCCCCCATTCGAATGAGCCTTAATACTGTTCGTGTATTTGCGATTTCGAAGCTAGGTTGGATAAAGCAACAGCAGAGAAAGATTGTGGGGCAGGACCGCGAGACGCCTCGTGAGTACCTGGATTTGGAAAGCCATTACCTTTGGGGAAAGCGCTATCTACTGCGCGTGATTGAGGGCAACCCGTCCTCAACGATTGAAGTCCAGCATAGCAGCCTACTACTGCGCGTTCCGCCGAAAACAACCGAAGAGAAGAAGCAGGACATTGTCGCTCGGTGGTATCGAGGTCAGTTAAAAGCGGCCGTTCCCTCGGTGATTGCGAGGTGGTCTCTGGTTTTGGGCGTAACGGTAGAGGAGTTCTATGTGCAGCAGATGAAGACCAAGTGGGGAAGTTGCAATCATCGCGCTGGGACGATTCGCCTCAACACAGAATTGGCAAAAAAACCGAATGAGTGCCTTGAATATGTCGTAGTGCATGAGATGGTGCACTTGTTGGAGCCAACGCACAATGCCCGCTTTATCGCGTTGATGGAGAGGTTCATGCCCAACTGGCGGTTACGGCGAGATCGTCTGAATCAGTTGCCGGTGCGTCACGAAGATTGGGAATGCTAGCTGCTCTATTCCTATTTATTACCGTTGTAGCCTCGTGCCTTTTTCGGTTTCATTGGTAGATATTTCCTTCCCTTCACGCGATGGCAAGCAGCCGCGCATGGATTGAGGCTGCTGAAATCTTCGATGGTTTGCGAGGCATGCCGATGATGCTGTTACGGCGATGGCATCTAGGTCGAACTTCGATTTCAACTCCGTAGTCCACTGTTCAACCAGATGTGGCGGGCAAAGGATGGCGAATCCATCCACTTCTGAGTTCGCTCGTCCGGCTTGGCCCACTTTGACCATTACATTTGGCCCACCTGGGTAGTGATATTGTGCAACATTCTGCCAGTGTTGGTTTGACGGTCCCGGCGGGAGTGACAGCGCGGCGCATTGAGTGGGCTCCACAGCGCCCGAGCAGGTCGAGCAGTTGCGCGCTCTGTTGCGCAGCCGACTCTCCTTCGGCGAAGGCCCGCTCCAACAGGGCGACGCTCTCGGGAACAGCCAGTTCCAGACGGCCATCGCGCGTTGACTCACGCGCCTTGTGCTTGATGCCAAGCAGGGCCTACTGATGCGCCGCGTCGAGAACCAGTTGTTGCCGGTTGTAGCTGCGACTGACGATGGCGGGCGATCTCCCGCCCGCCGTCGAGGATGCGCACCCCGGTATCAGAAGCTGCTAGCATCAGTTCGCGGCCCACGGCCTCTGGCGGGATCGAGTAGTCGTTGCCGTCGAAGCGCACATAGATGGTCTTGCCCGAGCGCACCGCAACCACCCGGTCCGTGTCGAACGCGTGCAGCCGTAGTTCCAGCAGGCGCGGTGGCTCGTCGGCGAAGGCCTCGGCGACAGTGCGGTTGCGATCATCCGGCCACGGACGTGGGTGACCTGCACCGTTGGCGCAGGTGATGAGCAGGTCGTCTGTGTTCCAGCCAAGATGTTCGGTTTGGAACGCCACGCGTTCTACAACCGAGTCGACAAAGATCGGCGGAATGCAGCCCACCAACAGTTGCACTAACCAATAGACGCCCAATTTCTGTTCAAAAGTTGGGCCTGCACCACCTGTCGCTTCTGGACTTGAGATTCGGTTTTGCGTTTTTTCCATGACGGATTGCCTCTAGCTTCAATGGGGCGTGCTTGTTACCATCCCCGTAAGAATCCTGGGTAAACAAATGCCGAACGGATCGTTTCAGCGTCTCGGGCGGAGACACCACAGGCTCGGACCGTCTCGTTCCAAGTGCTCGTGACTTGTTCGGTCATCGTAGTGATGATGTTTTGAGCTTCCTCGCGGTCGAGGAGAAACCGGGCGTGCTGTGAAAGAATATTGCGCGCGTTGGCAAATCGTCCCTGATCGCCGCACACCATCGCCAGATCGCGATGGTCCTGGCCTATCTGAGGAGCTGGCGTCAGGTCATAAGCGGGAGACAGCCGCCATTGGCGATCGGGAGCGAGGAGTGCGTGATTCCTAGGATGATCGTCGAGATTTGAGGTCAGCGCATTAAACACGATTCGGCAGAAGAGTTCGCGTGTGTCCCGTTTCGGCTCATGGACAACACGTCGCATTTCTTCGGCGAGCAGAATATAGGACCAGCGGTCTCTGTTTGATACAGCGTCGTCGGTGCGTAGCAAGGTCAAGCCGCTGATCATCCGTGCTCGGGTGTAGCCGTCTGCGACAGCGCGTCGATCAAATCGCTTAACGAGCAAAACATCTTTGCCAGCGATGGTCTCGATTTGACTCTCTGCCGTCGTGATGCCGCATTGCTGTGCGAGCCGCAGCATGGAGTGTTCCACCCGTTCGTAGTTCCAGCGATCGTCGGGACGCGCAAATTTGGCGATCCATAATTCACCCTGGTCCTGTATTACGGCCTTTGGGCGAGCCCCGCCCATGGATGTGCCCAAGAGGAGCAGTTCCTGCACCTGTTGAGCATTTGGGTCAGAAGGTAGCTCATCGCGAATGAGAGCCTCTGCGGTCTCCTGGAGGCGAGCGAGGTCCAGGCTTTGATTGAACTTTCGAAGAGGCGCAGGAGGAGAGACCTTCTCGCCGAAACCGAGAGTCTCCGGCGCGGTCATCGGGCGATTCAAGGAGGTAATCCAATTCCCCGAGTTTGGGAATGCCGGCGTGTTTCTCAATGACGCGTCGGCCCCAGGAATCGGGTCCGGCATCCCGCAGGGCGCCGAAGACTCCGTTCATCAGCACCGTTTCATAAGTCTGATCCGAGAGCTTGAGCTCGATGGGGTCGATCTCTACGGCATCGGGATTCGCCAGATAGGACCGGCCATAGACGAATCGTCCCAAGGCTTCGCCTCTTGGCGTCGGCTCGAGGACGAATCGACCGGCGGTTACTGCCGCGCGCGCGCCAGGCGGCGTGATATAGACAAAGCACTCAGTGGGTCGGCTAGAAGTCATTGTCGAGTCCTCGGCCGCGGCGCGCGCGCACCCGATCATGGCGGCTGGCGAGTGCCAACCCCTGTTCATCCTTGAGCGGATTGGCGAGATCTTCAAAAGTTCGAAGCAGGTCATAGGCCCAGAGGAGCGCCGCATAGACAGCGATTCCGGTGGATGCCTTGCCGCGCTCGGCATCGCTCACTGCTCTGGGGCCGGTACCGATTTTTTCCGCGGCATCGTCAATCGTCAAATGCCGGCGCAGGCGAGCTTTACGGAGATTGGCTCCCAGCTTCTGGAGCGCCTGTTCGACGGGGTAGGGTTGGGCTTCGAGGAGAGTGTTTTGGCGCATGGCCATCCTTTAAAAGCAGATTATCCTGTTTAATCTGCTTTTGAGAGCGTTTCAATGCCCGAAGAATATCACATACATGACATGCTTTTCAAAGTATCTTATCCTAGATAATCAGCTCTCAAAAGCAAATCGAAGAGAGGAGAGCCTAGAATGGACCTCATAACGACACCGGCATCGGTTCGCAGCGAATTGAGCCAAAAGTTCGACATGCTCCCGATCTTCAAGAGAGATCGCGCCACCGCTCTTTATCACTTCTCTGCGGCGCTCGAAATGAACACGTACCCCTACACCGTGGATCCAGACCTTTTGATGGCACTGGGGCGGCGCGTCATTGAAGCCAGTATGCGCGCGATTCCTGGAATCTACCGCAACTGTCCGGCGGCACCTTTGGCGTCACCTGTCCAGTTCAATGCCGCCGTCTTCGCGGAAGCCATGGAACTTGTGGAATTTGCATTCCGCTACGAGCAAATCACGTACTGCTTTGAATTGGCTGGTCGTGGCCAGTTCGACGTTCGCTACGACCCACTGGAGCAGCGCACTATTTTCACTTATGTGTCGCAAGATGAGAGCGCCCAAGATACTCTCTTGCGCAGCCACGAAAGAGACGCGAACTTCGACCGAGCTACTGAAGCGGACAACGCCGTCATCCTGGAGCTCGCGCGGGCGGCACGGCAGGAGCTGGAAAAAACAATCTACTTTGTCGAACCGGATGCCATCTCCTATCGATTGACACCCGCCCTTCTGGGTATCGCCAAGAAATGGGCCGAGGCGTTGGCCAAGGCGCGGCGCTGGGAATTCCCGCCGGATCTGCCCATCGGCAATCTGACGTTTGGCGATGTGCGAAAGTTCTGGAGCGCAGTGTCGGTTCTGGCGATCTTGCACGATATGGCGCACCTGATAGTCGCCCAGGGAGAAGCCGGGAAGCGCCCGCGAGCCAGCATTGTCTCGATGAGAAGCCGGGACGAGTGGTGTGCACTCATTCAAGAAATCGCACAGATTGGAGCCGGCGCTGCCTCCGAGTTGCTTTGGTGGTATACGTTCGATCCGAAGGTCTCGGCGGCCAGCGTGCCGATTCAGCCATTCTTTGAAATACTTCCAGGCTCTTTGGTGGTGCCGATGCACTTGGTCACCGACAGCAACATCGAGCGCAACCTGCAGAAGCTGCTGAACAAGCACCCCAATCTGCGATCGTTTTACGAAGCAGTGAAAAGTGCGAAGGAGAAAATCGCGTTAGGCCATCTCGGGAGTCTCTTTCCGGCTGCCAGCTTCGCCATTAAGCCGACCGTGGTGATCAAGGGTGTCACCGATGCGGATCTTCTTGTCTGTGAACGCGCATCCGGATTCGTGCTCGTGATCCAGCACAAGTGGCTGATCGCGCCGGAAACTGTATCGGAGTCGAGTTCCAACGATGAACAGTTGCGGGAAGGCGCAAGACAGGCAGTCGCGGCAAGAGACAGGTTCCGCGAGGACCATGCTCTTCTGCGAAAGGTCCTAGAACTTGCGGCTGATCAACCGATCGACAGGGTGGAGGCCGTAGTCATTTGCCGGGGTGCCGAACAAACGGGCTTTCTGGAAAAGCAAGCTGTGCCATTGGTGCTGGAGCGCGCCTTTGAAGAACTGTGGAAGCAATCCTCCCATTCTCTAGCAGTGCTTTGGAGGAAGCTCTCTTCCCGCCCGGATCATGAGCGAGCCGCAGATCGCTACGGAGACGCGACGGCAACGCTTACGGTCGGTGGCCTTGAATTCTCCTTTCCCGCGCTCTCACTGGAAGTGCGACTGTGACGCAATCGGAGTAAACGATCTTGTGGGCATTCGAACAAGGGTGGCGAACAGCGCGCTCTCAGCTTGGGAAAACTCGGCGTGCCATTCTCGTATCGGAGATCCGCACTACTGAGCCGGCATCAGTCGGCTTAGGCCACTGTTACACTGATCACCGTGCAAGGGTGCCGCGCTATCTTCATTGCGGCTGCCTATTCATCTCGCACGGATTTGTTACTATTTGTTACTATTCTTGTATTGCCAACGACTGGAAGCCGCTGGCAACGCTTGGAATGAGAATGAGTCGTAACTTGCACCCACAAAAGGGCTTATGCAATCGAAGTGCTTTGGATTGAAGAGGTTGTAAAACGCCGAGGTTCGAGTCCCTTCTTCGGTACCAGTTGTCGCCTCGTGTCGTCTCCTGTTGGCACGTGCTGGCATCCGCGAAGGTGGAGTCGTATTGAGCGAGCCTTAGCAGTTTTACCTATCAGTAAACTTCGCACAAACAAGATCAGCAGATCATCCCGGATTTGTTGGCGATGCTTCTTATACAACACCGGGCCGACTACGATCCTCTCCGGTCGGTCGTGGCAGCTCCATCGAACGAGAACCACAGAAATTCTTTAGAACAGACACCTTCTCAATGTTCGCGGTCTGCAACCGTAGTGAACCCTGGAAGGCTGGATGACAACTCAGGATCGTCGGTTCCGATTTTCCCTACATCCGAATCGGAGATTGGATGGCTCCTTGCGGCCAACAAATCTGAGTAGTACCCCAAATTGCTTTTCTCGAGTCAAGCACGGACCGAAGTTCGCCGGCTTCGTGGCTCTGCTGGTGCGCCTCCGCCGTTGTCGGATTGTCGGGTTTTTGGGGTTCAGAGGCTGGAAGCAGTTCAAAATATGCACTATTTGCACAGATTTGTCGGGAGCGCCGACAACGGTAACTCGTTGATTAAATTATAACTTGATTGTTTTTAAGGGTTTATTCCGATTTCTGGCGGAGAGAGGGGGATTCGAACCCCCGATAGAGCTTTTGACCCTATAACGGTTTAGCAAACCGCCGCCTTCAGCCGCTCGGCCATCTCTCCGGGTCACTCACGCATTATAGCGGATATTGCGCATGCCCTGCGCAAGGTCGGCAAGAGGTCACCGCAGGGCCGATTGCGCACATTCGAACAGATTCCACGTCGGACCCGAATCGCAGTTGCGTTTTTGTTCTTTCCGCAAAGGGCCGGTGTTGTTAGATTCACTTGTGAATGCTGCCCGCCCTCAAACCGGCGCAGAGAAAGATGCGTCTTCTGCCGCTGATTGCCGCCACCTACTTCATGGTGTCGGGCGGACCCTATGGCATCGAGGACATTCTTGGCGGCGCCGGCTACGGCTGGGCCATCGCTATTCTCCTCGTCCTGCCCATCGTCTGGAGCCTGCCCACCGCGCTCATGATCGGCGAACTGGCCAGCGCCATTCCTGCCGAAGGCGGCTTCTACATCTGGGTGCGGCGCGCGCTGGGCCATTCTGGGGATATCAGGAGAGCTGGCTCTCGCTCTCGGCCAGCATCTTCGACATGGCCCTCTACCCGTCCATCTTCGTTCTCTATCTTGGCAAATTTTCGCCCGGGCTCACCGCCGGCTGGAACGGATGGAAGGCCTACGCCTGGTCGCTGGCGGTGGTCGCACTCTGCAGCCTGTGGAACCTGCGCGGAGCCCCGGCCGTCGGCGAGGGCTCGGTCTGGTTGTTTGCGATGCTCTTGCTCTCCCTTTCGCTATCTTCGTGGTTCTCGGCTTCGTTCGCGGCTTTCCTGTTGCACCCAGCCGTGCAATGGAGCAACTCCACTCCGCTGCATGCATCTGGATTTGGCCCGGGCTCCGCCTTCTCCACGGCGGTCCTGGTTGCCATGTGGAACTACATGGGATGGGACAACGCTTCCACCGTTGCGCAGGAGGTGGAAGAATCCGCAGCGCAACTATCCGCGCGCCATGATCGCTGCCGCCATCCTCACGGCATCACCTATATTCTGCCGCTCGCAGCGATGGCGCTGGCCGGACTCCTGCCGCTGGATTTTCGACCGGCGACTGGGCAGACGCCGCCCGATCGCTCGGCGGTCCAGGCTTGATCGGCGCGGGCCTCGGCGTCGCAGTCGTTGCCGGCGGCTGCATCATGGGCGTCGGTATGTTCAATGCGCTGTCGATGAGTTACACGCGCCTGCCCATGGCCATGGCCGAGGACGGAATGTTGCCGCGCATCCTTGCGCGCCGCAACCGTCGCGGCGTGCCCTGGGTCAGCGTGCTCTTTTGCGGACTGGCCTGGGCGCTGGCGCTCAAGTTGCCCTTCGAGCGCCTCATCTCCATCGACCTCATTCTTTATGGATCGAGCCTGCTGCTGGAGTTCCTGGCCCTCGCCGTTCTCCGCTTCCGCGAGCCCGATCTCGCCCGCCCCTTCAAAGCCGGCAACCTCGTCTTTGCCTGCCTGCTCGGCGTGGGTCCCGCGGTGCTCATCGCCTATGCGCTCTACGTCTCACGCGACGAAAAGATCATCGGCGCAACCTCAGCCTTGCTCTTCGCAACTGCGGTCGGCCTGCTCGGCCCGGTACTCTACTGGTTCACGGCCGCACCCAAGGCGCAGGCAGCCTGCCGCTACGGTTTCAGCGGCGAAATAGAGCCTCGCCTCACACCGCAACCTTCTTTTTTGTCCCAGTCTGTTTTGCCTTGCCATCTTGAAACTGCTTGGCGGCAATCACCACGCGGTCGCGGGCATGCGCGGCGTCGCGCCAGCCCTTCATCTCCACACGCTTGCCTTCAAGATCCTTGTAGATCGAGAAGAAGTGCGTAATCTCTTTCAGCATGTGGGGATAAATATCGGTGTAATTCCAGATGTTGGCGAAGCGCGGATTGTTCTTTCCCACCGCCAGCACCTTTTCATCCAGAACTCCCTGGTCAAGCATCTCCAGCAGGCCGATGGGCCGCACCTCCTGCACGCAGCCGGGGAAGCTCGGCCCCGGAACCAGCACCAGCACGTCCAGCGGATCGCCGTCGTCGCTCAAGGTCGAGGGAATGAAGCCGTAATCGCCCGGATAATGCACCGGCGAATGCAGGTTGCGGTCCAGCTTGAAGACGTGCAACTGCTTGTCGTACTCAAATTTCTGGGTCCCGTCGAGGGGGATTTCGATCACCGCGCGAAAGACCTCGGGGGATCGCTCGCCAATGGGCAGTTCGAGGTAGTTAACCATCTCGCTTTACTTCTCCTTCGGGATTGGGAAGATTGGGTCCGGGGCCCGGAATCGGACTGAAACAAGGACAATTGCCAGGTACGCCTCGGCGAAAAAATGGCGCCAGTAGGGGCCAGGCAGCCGGAACTAATATAATCGCGGATAATGAAGGCACATGTCTATGTCACGTTGAAGACATCCGTCCTGGATCCCCAGGGCCAGACCATCCAGAATGCGCTGCGCAAAATCGGATTCGCAGAGGTGACCGCCGTCCGCCAGGGCAAGTATTTCGCGCTTTCCCTCGCCGATGGCCTTGGCCCCGACGCGGCCCGCGCAAGCGTGGAACGCATCGCCCGCGAAGTGCTCACCAACCCGGTCATCGAAGAGTTTACATACCGCATGGAGGAATGAGCTGTTCATTCCCAACGCCGGCCCCGTATCTCAGCGGGGCGGAGGCCGGTGTCAGGAAGAGACGGGGTCCGGGATCTACTTCTTGAAGGTGGCCGCCAGATTGGGGCCGGCGTCTCCGTCTTCAATCACTGCGACGGTATTGAGTTCAAGCAGGTCAGCCCACCTGGCTGCTCCCAGGTGGAGCGCGGCGGGATTGTTCGATTCGTAAAGCGAGAAGCCGCCGCTGCAGTCCACGTTGTGCCAGCGGCCCAGCAGCTTAACGCCCTCCGGTTCGCCTCCTCCACCGGCAAGGAACTGCTCGGCGGCGGTTCTGACCGATCCGGGTAGCAGGGACCAGGTTGTCATGAATTTCATTGCTTTCGTCCTCCGGGTTGATTTTTGTTAGAGAGACTTCTCCCGCTCACAGTCAAATCCTGAAGATCCGCGAGCAGGAAACATGGCTGGGCGCCGCTCGCGGGTCAGGAAAAGCAACCACGGATCTACTTGAAGACGCCGTTGCCCTTCAGCAGTTCATCGCGATGGCCACTGTCGTCCACCATGGAACCAAATGCCTGGCCGGACAGCGGGTGCTCTTTCAGGGAATCCCTCAGCGCCGCCTGGACCGTATCCAGCCCTTCGGGAGTGGGCGTCACGTACACTACTGCAAAGATGCCAGGGGCCTGGGTGTGAATAGCCATGGTGTCCACTTCGTATTCAACGATTGTGCCGTCGGCGATCATCTTCTCCAACATCGGCGCAACCATATGCCCGCACAGCAATTCCACTGCGTCGTCGGGCGCATCCGCCTTCAGCTTGTAAACCGACACGTGGACATATCCACCCTTGTAGGCCCCTGACTTCCAGTTGTAAAAGTGGCTCACGTAGACGTTGTCCCAGTGTTTGGTGGGGCTGGCCGCGTTGGGTGAAGCGGAGATATCCGCCGCGAAGAACTGGTCCAACACCTTCACCAGTCCGGCCATCGACATTGCCGACCACCAGTTGTCATGTGTCTCCCCGTCCGGGGTGTGCACCAGGTTGATATCGTCGCCATAGCCCACGATGGTTCCGTCGGCCATGGCCTTGTCGAGGATTGCATTTCGGGACGAAGCGGACTTTTCCAGGTCTGCCCAATGCGCCCGCGGGATCTGCCAGTTGGCGATATACGAATACATCGGCGGTTTTTCTTTGACCGCTGTCATCTGCGCGCCTGAGGGGACGGCACACAGGGTTAACATCAACAATGCACACAACCCCGCGAAGACACAACACGTTCTCTTGCTCATCTTCTTTCTCCTGTTGTGATTTGGTCAGCGATGCTCTGGGGAAAGCCTGACTAAGCGCAGTGTACAGGACACCAGCCTGTTTCCTGCATCAATCTTTTCCGGAGCCGGGCTTTCCCTCAAATTGAGAATGGCGTCTATGTGTTTTGCGGCCGGGCGTATCGGGCTGCGCCGGCCGGCTGCCGCCAATCGCGGACGTCCACGATGCTCGCCTGGCCGCCAATGTTGCGAGCGGAAAAATTCCAGTTCAGGTGACGCAATTCCGGATTAGACGGGCGTATAATCCGGATTGGACGAACTCATAATCCGGATTGGACGAGCTTATAATCCGGATTGGACGAGCTTATAATCCGGATTGGACGCAGGTTAAATCCGAAATGGACGACCCCCAAAACCCGTTTTATCCCCGCTTTGCCGCCGCCTCGGTAGCCACCGCGCTCGCGGACACGCCGGTGGTTCTGGTATCCGGTCCTCGTCAGTGCGGCAAAACGACCCTGGTCCGCGATCTGGTCGCCGGCAAGCGCGAGTTCCTCACCCTTGACGACGAAACCATTCTGGCATCGGCTCGCAGTGATCCCGCCGGGCTGGTGCGCAGTCTCGACAAGGCCACCATCGACGAGATTCAGCGGGCTCCCGATCTGCTCCGCTCCATCAAAAGATCCGTCGATGCGGATCGCCGCGCAGGCCGCTTTCTGCTCACCGGGTCGGCTAATCTTCTTACCGTGCCGCAAGTCTCGGAGAGCCTGGCCGGCCGCATGGAGATTGTCAATCTTCTGCCCTTGTCGCAAGCCGAAATTCACCGTCGCAAGCCTGCGTTTCTCAAGGCCGCCTTCAAGGGCAAGCCTGGCAAACCCGGTGAAGCTCTAACCGGCAGCGATCTCGTCGAGGCCGTACTCACCGGCGGCTATCCTGAGATGCTGCGGCGCGCTCAGCCCGGGCGCCGTCAGGCCTGGGCGCGCGACTACATCCGGGCCATCGTGCAGAGAGATGTGCGCGATATTGCCGAGATCGAGAAACTGGATCAGATGCCGCGGCTGCTCCGCGTCCTGGCCCAATATTCCGGTCAGCTCGTCAATTTCACGCAGATGGGTGGCCAGGTCGGATTTGACGACAAGACGACCAGAAAATATCTCGGCATCCTCGAGCAGTTGTTTCTTGTCCGCCGCCTGGAACCTTGGTTTCGGAACCGGCTCAAGCGCCTGGTGAAGACCCCGAAACTCCACTTTCTCGACTCCGGCCTGCTCTCGACGCTTCTCGGTATCACCGTGGAGCGAGTTCGAAAAGACCGCGGCCTCTTCGGAAGCCTGCTGGAGACATTTGTCTTCTCCGAGGTCCTCAAACAGATCTCCTGGATGGAGAGCCCTTGCACTCTCTATCACTATCGGGACAAGGACCAGGACGAGGTGGATATTGTCGTCGAAGAGGACGCCGGCGCCGTCGTCGGCATTGAGGTCAAGGCAAGCGCCACGGTGACCGGCGGGGATTTCAAAGGCCTCAGGAAACTGGCGGCCGCCTGTGGAGACGACTTCAAATTGGGAATCGTGCTTTACGACGGCGACAGAAGCGTTCCCTTCGGCGACCGCCTTTTTGCCGCTCCCGTGTCTTGTCTGTGGGGGTGAGGCGGGCAGCAATTATTGACGCCCGATTTCGACTTGCGTCAATCCCCGCGATCTCCGAATCACTCCATCTGCCAGGACGAACGGATCTCCGTCCCCGGCCGCAGCATGGCCAGCACCGGGCACAACTGATCTTCGGCCACCCGCAGCGCGCGGTTGATCGTCTCTGCCACGAGCCCTTCGCCGCGAAGGTGGTAGATCAGCTCAATCGCTGTCAGCACGGTGGGGTGCTCCTCGCTGCGCTCGGCTCTGGCTTCCACTTCAAGGGACTCGATGGCCGCGCCCATCTTGCGGCAGAGCACAAGGCGAAGAGTGTTGGCGGCACACGCGGCCAGGCTGGCCAGCAGCACCTCAAGCGGGGTTGGATCCGTGCCCGCAGCGGCCGGGTAATCCATTTTGAGCAGGTGCTCGCGGACATGCACGTCGACGCGCATCTCTTCACGTTGAACAGCGCGAACGGCCAGATCGGTGCGCACAAAAATCCCTTTCCGGAGAACCCGGAATTCTAGCATCAAGGTAGTTCCGAGCGCCGTGACAAGGGTGCTGCCAGGCTTCCGTTCTGAATCCAGTGGCAGGTCGGGCGCGCCGCGTCGCACGGAAGGTGCTCTCCGATTCCACCTTTGTGGAAGAGTGCGGCGGCAGCATGTCGCTTAGAATTGCAGCATGTGCGGGATAGTCGGCTACGTCGGCAAAAAGAAGGTCGTTCCAGTCATCATCGAGGGGCTAAGGCGCCTCGAGTACCGTGGCTACGATTCGGCAGGCATTGCTGTGGGCAGTCCTTCCAGTCCGATTCTGGAAGTGCGCCGCGCCCCGGGCAAGCTCGGAAATCTTGAGGAAGCCCTGCGCGAGCATCCGCTGCAGGGCACCTTTGGCATTGGGCATACGCGCTGGGCCACCCACGGCCGCCCCACCGAGGAGAACGCCCATCCCCACCGCGACTGCACGGGCCGCATCGTTGTTGTGCACAATGGGATTGTCGAGAACTATCTTGACCTGAAGCGCGAGCTCACCGACCAGGGACACAAGTTCGTCACCGAGACCGACACCGAGATCATCGCCCATCTGATCGAGCAGGTGCAGAAGGATGCTGAAGCCGCCGGCGCGCCCATTCTCCTCGAAGATGCCGTGCGCCGCGCAGTCAAGCGCCTCACCGGCGCGTTTGCGTTGGGCGTGCTTTCGGCTGCCGAGCCGGACAAGATCGTGGCCGCGCGCTTCGGTCCGCCGGTCGTCATCGGAGTGGGAGAAGACGAGTCGTTTGTTGCCTCCGATGTGCCCGGCATTCTCCATCACACGCGTAACATCTACTTCCTCGCCGATGGCGACATGGCCATCCTCACACTGGGCGGCGTCGAGCTTACGGACTTCGATGGCAAGCCCATCAACCGCAACATCACTCGCATTACATGGGACCCGATCCAGGCGGAAAAGGGCGGATACAAGCACTTCATGCTCAAGGAAATCTGGGAGCAGCCGCGCGCCATTACCGACACCACGCTGGGCCGCGTCTCGCTCGACTCGGGCAAGGTGTACCTGGGCGAGATGAAGATCGCCGACGAAGAGCTGGCCTTGGCTTCGAGCATCAATATTGCCGCCTGCGGCACCAGTTGGCACTCCGCGCTCACCGGCAAATACATGATCGAGCGGCTTGCGCGCCTGCCCGTCGACGTCGACTACGCAAGCGAATACCGCTATCGCAATCCCATCCCCGACCGCAACGCGCTGGGCCTGCTCATTACGCAGTCCGGCGAAACTGCCGACACGCTGGCCGCGCAGCGAGAGATGATCTCGCTGGGCTCAAAGACCGTGGCCATCTGCAACGTGGTGGATGCCATGGTGGCGCGCGAGGCTCACGGCTCCATTTACACCCATGCCGGCCCGGAGATCGGCGTCGCATCTACAAAGGCTTTTACCGCGCAGCTCACCGCGCTGTTTCTGCTGGCGCTCAAGCTGGGCCAGTTGCGGGGAAGGATCGACCCCGCGCAGTCGGTGGCCTTGATCGGGGAGTTGAGCCGCATCCCGGCAAAAATTGAAGAGGTGCTGCGTGCGAGCTCTTCGCAGTGCGAACAACTCGCCGCCGGCTTTGCAACCGCGCGCGACTTCCTCTACCTGGGCCGCGGAATTCATTTCCCGATTGCTCTTGAAGGCGCGCTCAAGCTGAAAGAGATCTCCTACATTCACGCCGAGGGCTACCCGGCCGGCGAAATGAAGCACGGGCCCAATGCGCTCATCGACGAGACGCTGCCCGTGGTGGTGCTGGTCACAAGGGATGAAGCCGACCCGGCGTCGAAGCTGCGCTACGAGAAGACGCTCTCGAACATTCAGGAAGTGACGGCGCGCTCCGGCCGCGTGATTGCAGTGGCTACCGAAGGCGACACCACGATCGGTACGCTGGTCGAGCACGTGATCCACATCCCGCCGGCGATCGAGTTGCTTTCGCCCCTGATTGAGATAGTGCCGCTGCAATTGCTGGCCTACTACATTGCCGTGCGGCGCGGATGCGATGTGGATCAGCCCAGGAACCTGGCCAAGTCGGTAACGGTCGAGTAGACTGCTCAGGCCCTTCCCGCAAACTCCCTGGTCTCTGTATATACCCGCACTTTTTCGCCCTCTTGAATATAGAGCGGAACCTTGATTTCGAGACCGGTCTCCAGGCGGCCCAGCTTGGTCACATTGCCGCTCGTGTCTCCTCGCGCACCGGGCTCCGTGTAGGTGACAGACAGTTCCACCTTTTCAGGCAGTTGGAGTCCGATGGGATTCCCGTTGAACTTGTGCAATTGGATGATTGCGCCCTCGACCAGGAACTCCAGCGCGTCCCCCATCATCGCCCCGGAAAGCGTGAGCGTGTCATAGGTCTGTTGGTCAAGAAAGTACGAGCCGTCCGCATCACTATAAAGATACGAGGCCTCGACCGTCTCCAGGTCCGGTTCCTTGAAGCGGTCACCGGCTTTGAATGTCTTGTCGAAGACGGCCCGGGTCAGCAGGTTGCGCATCTTCAGCCGCACCAGGGTCTGTCCGCCTCGAGCCGTGGGAGTCGAAACCTCGGCTTCCATGCAGTAGTAAGGTGTGTTCTCAAACTCGAAGTACATCTTGCGCTTAACGGTGATTGCTTCAATCAGGGCGGCCATCAATTCCTCAGAGAACCTCGAACTCTTGAAGCCGAAAACCCCACTGAAATCCGATCCGGCTTCCTGTCAATTATAGGGGCGGGCAATGGGCTCTGGGACGCGCCCGGCTGCGTGATGCTTGCGTAGGATTGACGGATTCGCGGTTTTTCTGAGAGACTCACGATCATGCGTTATAACGGTAAGTTTGAATATGCCCAGGAGCGCAAAATCCGGGAGCGAAACACTCGTCTATACCGGATGGCGCACCTGCCACTATGGATTTGGGTCTTCTTTCTCGCCCCCGGCCCCCTCATCTTCAGCCTCTTCGCGCACGGGTTCTCCTGGCGCAACGGAATTTGGCTGGCGATAGTTTTGGTTGGTACCGGTATTGCCGGTCTGCGCGGCAAGTTGCCCGGCGTTGAGCCCCGGCCCTATATCCTTCGCTTTGACGAGGATAAGCCCAACCCCCTCTACCGCAAGGTCTGCTACACCTTCGCATGGAACGCCGTCATCAGTTTCGCGTCGCTGAACGCAATCGGCCTGGCGATCGCCGCCTTCACGGGCGAGTGGCGCATGAAGGAGATCTATTACTACGCCTACTCGCCGCTCTGCGCCATCATCCTGCTGCTTGGTCTGATGGGCAAACTGCCTCGCGTGGGACCCTCCACCAAGGGCGAAGGCACCGAGCGCCGCTACTTCTACGGTTCCGTTTGGGCAGTTACCATCTCCCAAACCATCCTGCTCATCGTCTGGAAAGCCCTGCCATCCGATATCGGACCAACACAAACCGGAAGCTTGATCAAGCTTATTGTGTTTATAAGCTCTCTCGTGTTTATGGGCTTCGCCGTCTCGCGGGGAATGCTGCCCCGCACCCGTCCGATCATGCCCGGAGAGCTGATGGTCTCCGACTAAGGCGCGGTGTTGCGCCTTGCGTCAATTAAAAAGCTATTTCATGTGATTTAAATCACAAAGCACATGGTCACTGCCAAGGTATAAGGTAGTTGCCATGTGCTTAGCAATCCCTGGAAAAGTGGAAGAGATTACGACCGACGGCCTCATCCGCGTCGGCCGGGTGAACTTCGGCGGAGTGGTCAAGAACGTCTGCCTGGATTACGTCCCCGAGGTCGAAGTCGGCGACTATACTATTGTGCACGTTGGGTTTGCCATCTCCAAGATCGATGAGGAAACCGCCCAGCAGACCCTCCGGGACTTCCGCGAGTTAGGCCTTCTGGACGAAGAACTGGGCAGCGAGGAAGAGGCATTCGCCCGCGCTGCAAAAGCCCCCCAATCCTCCTGCCCCGACTGTCACCCCAACGACAAAGACCCGTCGTCGGGGACCCCGATTCGCAGTTGCTCCAGCCAATGAAGTACCTCACCGAGTTTCGCAACGGCGAAATCGCCCAGCGCATCGCGCGAGAGATTCACTCAGTCTCGACCCGCCCCTGGAAGATCATGGAAGTCTGCGGCGGCCAAACCCACTCCATCATTCGCAACGGAATCGACCAGATGCTCCCCGCCGGAATCGAAATGATTCACGGCCCCGGCTGCCCCGTCTGCGTCACCCCGCTCGAGCTCATCGACAAAGCGCTGGCCATCGCCGCCCAGCCCGGCGTAATTTTCTGCTCCTTCGGCGACATGCTCCGCGTTCCCGGCACCGATGGCGATCTCTTCCAGGTCAAGGGCGCCGGCGGCGACGTTCGTGTCGTCTATTCGCCGCTTGACGCAGTTGAAATCGCGGTTAAAAATCCCGATCGCCAGGTTGTCTTCTTCGGTGTCGGATTTGAAACCACCGCCCCCGCCAACGCCATGAGCGTGCACCTCGCAAAACGCCGCGGCCTCAAGAATTTTTCGCTGCTCGTCTCTCATGTTCTTGTGCCCCCGGCCATCGAAGCCATCTTGCAGTCGCCCGGAAACAAGGTGCAGGGATTCTTGCTCGCCGGCCACGTATGCAGCGTAATGGGCTATTGGGAGTATCCGCCGCTGGCCGAAAAGTACAGCATTCCGCTCGTCGTCACCGGCTTTGAGCCGCTCGATCTGCTCGATGGCATTCGCCGCGCCGTCATTCAACTCGAAGCAGGCAAGCACGAAGTCGAAAACGCCTATAGCCGCGTCGTCACCTTCGAGGGCAACCGCGCCGCGCAAAAGCTGCTCGCCGAGGTCTTCGAAGTCACCGATCGCGCCTGGCGCGGCATTGGCGTCATCCCCAAAAGCGGCTGGCGGCTCAGCCAGGCTTACATAGACTTCGACGCTGAAGAGCGCTTCCACATCACCGGCATTCACACTCAGGAGTCGCCGCTCTGCCGCGCCGGCGACGTATTGCGCGGAGCCATCAAGCCGGCCGAGTGCGCCGCATTCGGAAAAGAGTGCACTCCCCGCCATCCCCTCGGAGCGACTATGGTTTCCAGCGAAGGCGCCTGCGCCGCGTACTACAACTACGGGCGCTTTATCTCCGCGGAGGAGTTGGCAAGCGCAGGTTCAGCTCTAACCGGAGCGGCACATGGTTGACAGTTCGAATCGAGGCGCGCCGGATTTTTCGAATTGGTCCTGCCCGTTGCCACTCGTCGGCTACCCCACCATCGTCATGGGCCATGGCGGCGGCGGCAAACTCGGCAACGAATTGGTCGAGCATCTCTTTCTGCCCGCCTTCCGCAACCCTGCCCTTGAAAATCTGGGCGACGCCGCCGTGCTCGATCTGTCTGCCGGACGCATAGCCATGAGCACCGATTCCTTTGTGGTCCAGCCGTTGTTTTTCCCCGGCGGATCGATCGGCGAACTTGCCGTCAACGGCACCGTAAACGACCTCGCAGTCTCCGGCGCAGTGCCCCAATTCCTGAGTGCCAGCTTCATCCTCGAAGAAGGTTTTCCGCTCGCGCAATTAGCCGCGATCGTCGAGTCCATGGCGAAGGCAGCGGCCACCGCCGGCGTGCGTATTGTCACCGGCGACACAAAGGTCGTCGAGCGCGGTCATGGCGATGGCTGCTATATCAACACTGCCGGCATAGGCGTACTGCGCGACGGCATCCAGGTCGGTCCCCATCGCGCCCAACCCGGCGACGCGGTGATCGTCTCGGGAACCATCGGCGACCACGGCATGGCCATCATGAGCGTTCGCGAAGGCCTCGAATTCGAAAGCCAGATCCGTTCTGACTGCGCCGCGCTGAACGGCCTCATCGCCGAGGTGCTCACGGCCGCGGACACCGCTGTTCATGCCATGCGCGACCCCACCCGCGGCGGCCTCGCATCCACGCTCAACGAAATCGCGCACTCTTCCGGCGTAGGCATTGCAATCGACGAGGCCAGTCTCCCGGTGCGCTCTGAAGTGCAGTCCGCCTGCGAACTGCTCGGCCTCGACCCCGTCTACGTCGCCAACGAGGGCAAGGCGGTGTTCTTCGTCGCGCCCGAGGCTGCGGACTCAGTTCTCAAGGTCCTCCGCGCCCATCCGCTGGGCCGCGACGCCGCGCGCATCGGCCAGGTTACATCCGAACACAAGCGCATGTTAGTGGCTCGCACCGCAATGGGTGCAAATCGCGTCATCCCCACCCAGATCGGCGAGCAGTTGCCGCGCATCTGCTAAGAGTAGTTTCATAAATCTGGTTTTGAAAGGGCACGACTTTAGTCGTGCCGCAAAAGGCGCATGAATAGCGGGCTTTAGCCCCTGAGGGCACGCTCGCTTCTTAACTAGAACCTGCTTACGCGACAGTAACTTCAATTACCTCCACCGGCTCCCCATCTCGAAATCCGATCTCCACAGCGCGCACAAAATCGGCCTTGGCAAAGACGCCCAGTTCCTTCCCGGTCATAACTGACCGCAGCTTGAACTTACCTGCCGGCATAAGTGGTAACTTCACTGCCGCAGAAGTTGCATTCGACTTATTGCGGAAGAGCACGATTACGCCGTTACCGCTGCGCTCCAGGCGCGCGAATCCGTCCCACGCCGCCGGCGTCGTTTGCTGCCAGCTTCCCAGCGGAAAGAAACTCTCGCTTATCTTTGTAGTGCTCCGTAGATTCTTGAACCACGCAATCTTTTCGTGATACCACTTGAGGTCCGCTGCGCTTAGTCTGCGCAGATCGCCCAGCAGCACAGGAGCCGCCCCGATCGCCGTCGCAAAGCTCTCCTGAATCGTCGGCAGCTCCGCATGCATATTGCCGATCAACATGCTTTCTACAGGCATCGAGGCCGCCCGCTGGTAAAGCAACTGCCGCGCCTGCAAGGGGCCGGCTGAATCCTTGTCACCGTCCGCCACGTTGCTCAACCAGTCAAGGTCGCCGGCCGCCAGCAGCCCCGCATCGATAATGTGCTTCTGTCCCCATAGCTCAAAAGTTAGATCCAGAAGCACCTCGGGATGTTTCTCGTAAGTCTTCGCAGTCACATACGAGATGCCTTCGTAAATCATGTTGAGCGACTCGGCCCAGTTGCCGTGATCGTGGCCTTTGGCCCAGCAGCCCGGACCTTCGCCATATGCGTTGAAAATCGTTGTCAGGTCGAGCTTTACATACGCGAGACGGAAGCGCTCGATGACTTCGATGAGCCGTGCGGCCGCCGCCTCTCGATAGGCGGTTGCCAGGCACATCACAACCTTCGCTCCCGCCGCAGTGCCGGTGACCTTGGGCTTGCCCTCCCGGTCGAGTTCCGTCCATTCCGGATGCTCGCGATAAACCGCCGTCGAGGTCCCGATCGCCGCCAGCGGAACCCACAGGCCGAGCCTCATTCCTTTTCCTTCCACCGCCTCTAGAATCGGTTCGAGGCCGCCCGGAAACGCGCTGAGATTCACAGTGTTCTCCCCGTATTCCTGTTGCCAGCCATCGTCGATCGTGAAAATGTCCATGCCCATTGCGCCCGCCGCATTCACCAGCGCAAGCACCAGGCTCTGGTCGACATTGCGATGAAACGGCTCCCACGTGTTGTAGATCCACGGCGGACCTATTCGATCGACGCGCCGCTCCAGCACCTGGGCCGTGTACGACGGAAGCAACCAGTGCGGATCGTTGAAGCCATCGCCATTCCGGAAAGCAATCAGCGAGACAGCAGCCGTTGTGAACTCTTCGCCGCCGGCCAGAGAGCGCTCGAATGGCATCAGATCGGTGTCGTACAAAACCCCGATGCGCACATGCTCCGGATCGTAGAAGCCGTCGATCTCCGTGCGCTTCATATAACCGGGAACCTCGCTGAGAACCGCAATTCCGCTGCCGGTGACGCCATTGGCAATCAGAAGCCCTGCGTCTTCAGAGCGGCCTGTATAAAAGGTCTCGCGCGGAACTGTGCCGTATTGCGTAAGCAGCGTGGTTTCGTCAGCCGGTCCGAGAACAACGGCGATGGCCTCGATGTTCAAGTGGGAGAGATGGAGCGGGGAGGCGCCGGTATTCCTTAATACCAGGTGTTTGCGAATCGCCGGATGCGCGTCATAGACGCTATAGACCACTCGCAATTCGAGTGCGAGCTCACTGTGCCGAAGACGAACAATCAGCGACTTTCCATTGGGCAAGGCGGCCTGGTCCGCGCTCAGTAAATCAAACGCCGCATTGGTTCCCGCGCAGTTATGTCCATTGCAGAGAAACGAGAATTCCAAGCCAGTATGCACTTGGCCGGGCAGAATGAAATCCGCATGCGTCACAAGATCGGAAAATTGATCGGTGAAAAGTCCCGTCGTCGGCCGATAAACAATCGTCCTTTTGATTTGCTCATTGCCGATGATCCATCGCTTCCCGCCGTCTCCGTTTTCTGAATTCGGTTCTCCATTCAAATCTTCGCCGAGTGCCCAGGGCGCACATATGCAGCCCGACGCCATCAGCACTCCGTTCAGAATCAGCCCTCTTCTGCTGACCAATACCTGCTCCGAGTTTCTCATTGCCGCTCCCGGAAACGTCCGTGATTCTTCGCGACCGAATCCTATCACAGCGGCAATCGAATGTGTTATTGGAGAGTGCGGCGGGTTGGCTCAGTCCCCCCGTTGCATCCGACCGGCACGAGAGTATTGCGGCAAGACCTGCCCTCCGCCATCCAATGCATGCGGGCGCCCCTGTCCTGTTTCGAGTCAATGTTAGTTACGGACGTGATTGGCTAAGTCATAAGTCAGAAGAAATTAACTAAGGCTTTCTAACCTCCAGTCCGACATAACTAATAACCTGGGCCGCGTAGTTACTTCCTAAACTCACCTGCCAGTTCATCGGTCCTGAAAGGTAGATAACTTCAAATTGATTCGACTTGATTTACGCTTGGCCGGAACTATGGCGCTAGCGGCCACGGCAATGTTCGCCCCTGCTCAGCGGGTAACTAGTCTCGGCGCCGCCATGACCGTCGATCAGTCGCAGACTGTTACTCTCTCACGCAATCTGCACCCCCAGGCCCGCGCCGAATTCGATCAGGGCGAAGTAGACGCGGATACGCCTCTCGATCGCATGATCCTCCTGCTCAAACCTTCGCCGGCCCAGCAGTCCGAACTCGATCGATTAGTAGCAGCCCAGCAGAATCCAGCTTCACCCCTCTATCACCACTGGCTCACGCCCGCCGAGTATGGAGCGCGATTTGGGATAAGTCGACCCGATCTCGCCCGGATAACTTCGTGGCTTTCCTCGCACGGCTTTACAGTCGATGAGATTCCCTCCAGCGGCCGGCTCATCGTGTTCTCGGGCGCCGCGGCCCAGGTCCTCGATGCTTTTCACACAGAGATTCATCGCTATAAAGCAGACGGAGTGACTCATCTCGCCAATTCGCAGGACCCGCAGATTCCCGCCCCGCTCAGAGGAGTTGTCGATGGCGTAGTCTCGCTTCACAATTTTCCGCGCAGATCGGCAATCGCATCCCGCACCCGTTTGCCGGCACCCTCAGCGACCGGCGCGCGGCCGCTCTACTCGGCCGGCAACACGCACTATCTGTTTCCCGCCGACTTCGCAGCGATCTACAATCTCAATCCGCTCCTCAACGCCGGAACCGCAGGCGCGGGAATCTCAATCTCGATCGCCGGCCGCAGCAACATCAACCTCGGCGACGTTGCGGCCTTTCGCTCCCTCACCGGCCTCGCCCAAGAAACTCCGTCGGTCGTCGTCGCGGGAATGAATCCCGGAATGGTCCCGGACGATCAGGATGAATCGACGCTGGATGTCGAGTGGGCCGGGGCTGTTGCTCCCGCCGCTGCAATTTCGCTCGTCGCCGCCAAGTCCACTTCCACCACAGATGGAGTCGATCTCGCCGCCCAGTACATCGTGAATCAGGGAACCGCGCAAATCGTCAGCGTGAGTTACGGCAGTTGCGAGCAGGATATGGGCGCTGCTGAACTCGCGTTCTATAACAGCCTTTGGGAGCAGGCGGCCGCCCAGGGAATGAGCGTCTTTGTTTCATCCGGCGATTCGGGAGCGGCAGGCTGTTCCGCAGCTTCGTCCGCCAGTGGCACGCAGCCCGCGGTGAATGGACTTTGCACCTCGCCCTATTCGACATGCGTCGGCGGTACGGAATTCGACGAAGGCGCGAATCCCGCTCGGTACTGGTCCCCGGCCAACTCCTCAAGCTACGGATCGGCGCTCGGCTACATCCCCGAACGGGTCTGGAACGAGAGCGCGGCGAATGGCGGGCTGGATTTATGGGCCTCAGGTGGCGGTCCGAGCGCCGTGTACGTGCAGCCGGATTGGCAAGCCTCAGTCGTTGGCGCCGGCGCCTCAAACGGCATGAGGGCGGTGCCCGATGTCTCGCTCACCTCAGCCGGCCATGATGGTTACATCATCTATGAGAACGGCTCCAATTGGATCATCCGCGGAACCTCGGCCGCGGCGCCGTCCTTTGCCGGCGTCGTCGCACTGGTCGCCGAAAAAATGGGTGGTGCGGCGCAGGGAAGCGTAAATGCGGAGTTGTATTCGCTGGTCAATGCAGAGCGCAGCCCATTCCACCCCACGCTTTCGGGAAACAACACTGTTCCCGGCGTCGCGGGATTCTGGGCCAATGGCGCGGACTTTAACCTGGCCACCGGACTCGGCTCCGTCGATGGCGCGGCCCTCGCAGACAACTGGGGCTCAGCATTCGCGGACCCGCCCACGCTCGCACTCGCAGCGGCATCCAACCCGGTTCAAATCGCGCAGGGCGGCTCGGCAACAGTAAGTTTCACCGCGGTTACCGGAGGATCTTTTGCCGGAGGCATCAATTTCTCCGCAGCCGGCCTGCCCTCCGGCATCACCGCCGCGTGGCTCGTGAATCCGATCGCGCCTGCTTCGAACATCAGCACGAATTCAGTGACTCTCGCGTTGACCGCTTCCGCGCTTGCGCCTCTCGGAAGTTCCACTTTCGCGGTGTCAGCCGCGGGCAACGGTCTCACCTCGACACAGAATGTTATCGTCCAGGTTCAGCCGCCAAGGCTCTGCTTTGTCCCCTTCCGCACACCGCGCACTTCATGCAACGCGCCGGTCCCGGTCAGATCGCAGCCTCACCAATTGGGGCGTTGATTGGCACAGGGAACAAAATGTGAGGGTCAATCTCGTCGCAAGGAAGCACGTCTGCATAGCGGCGACACAGAACCGTTCAAGCCTTCACGCGAACCGCTCGAAAGACTGTTCAATCTTGGCCGGAATCGACGTCAGCGTCTCGCCAAGGCTCTGGCTGATCTCAAGCACAATCGCCGGCGGAGCCTCGAGCTTCTTCAGCGCCTCTGCCGTCGCCGCCCAGTCGATGGTTCCATCGCCGGGCCAGAGGTGCTCGTCCTTGGTTCCGTGATTGTCGTGCACGTGGACCGACACAATGCGGCTGCCCAATGTCGAAATCGCGTCTCGAACGCCAACTGTGGCATGTGCGTGGCCCACATCCAGGCAGACTCCAACGTTATCCAGGTGGCCCATCTCCAGGATCATCATCAGGTGCTCAGGTGTCGTAGGCTCGCTAAGCAGGTTTTCAACCAGCGGCAGGACGCCCAGCGGCCTTGAAAATGCGCCCAGATGCTCCAAAGCCGTGGTCGCGTATTCAATGCTGCGGGGCGACCAGGTGTCTGCGCGCTCGCCAAGATGCACGATCAGGTTTTTCAGTGGAATGTGCTCGGCCACTTCGAGGGCCCGCTTCATCTCGTCCATGGCGTCGATGCGGCGCGCCTTTTCCGGGTGCAGCAGGTTCACCGCCGGCGCTCCGGCGCGGCCCATCTCCCGGTCGGGATAAAGCGGCGCATGCATCGAGAACGGCTGAAGCGAGTTTGACCGGAACCAGGCGGCCAGCTCGGTCACGTGCTCGCGGCTGGTGTAATCAAAGTGCTGCCTCGCGGCAAATATCTCAATCGCCTGTGCGCCGGACTGCTCGGCATGTTCCAGGAGCCCGGGGTGCAAGCGCTGATTCAGGAATAGGTGCGTAGACAGGACGCGCAGCATTGTCAACAGTCCCCTCGCGTCGGCCCGGCTTGAATGCCGAACCTGCCGCTCTTACTCCTATTGTCGCATTCTTGCAACAGTTTGCCGTCTGCCGGGTGTTGCGGAGATTGATCCCGACGCCGCAAGTCAACAATGCGCGACAAGTGCACCGTGCAATCAATTGCCGGCGAGTTCATCTTGGGACTCGAGGTGCAAGCCGAAGATTTGGGGGAAAATCCCCGGCTTGCATCCATTCAACGCGCGACTGGAAAATTCTGTTGCGATGAATCGGCCGGTACGCCCCGAGATCCGCGCCAATCTGTTACGGGACCCGCAGTTTGACCAGGCCGCACATGGGCCCCGTTATGCGCATCGCAGGCTGTCGCATGCGATTGCTTCTCTCGTCAATCCCGCTCGGGAGCGCGAGAGTCAGCGCACGTCATTCATCGTAATTCCGCGCAAGCCACAGCCGCCAGTGCGCTTTGCCGTCATTGAAAAGCAAACCTCACTGTGATTTGCAGTCCGTTCGAGAGGAAAAAATACGATATATTCAGACACTCGTCCATATGGATCGTAAGTAAGATTCAATATCCGGCGGCTTTGCCGAAGTGGCTGCGGTGGTCCTGTCCGCCCTCAAGCTCGCCGGTCTTTGGGTCCACGGCGATGCACTCGCCGTTGGACCAGTGGCCGTCCGCGGATCGACAGCTCGTAACCCTGCGCGCGCAGGCCGGCAATGCGTCTCCGCGCGAAAATCCCGGCTCCAGGTAAAGCTTGTCGGGCAGGTATTGGTGGTGGAAGCGCGGAGCGTCCACGGCCTGCTGGATGTTGAGGCCGCATTCGGCCGCGGAGAGAAAAATATTGGCAACGGTGGTGATAATGCGCGCGCCGCCCGGCGAGCCGAGAACATAGCGCAGCTTGCCATTCTCAAGCACAATCGTCGGAGTCATGGCGCTCAACGGGCGCTTGCCGGGGCGCGATGGCGTCGGCCGGTCCCTGGATGAGGCCGTACATATTGGGCACGCCCATCTTGGCGGCGAAGTCGTCCATCTCGTCGTTGAGCAGAAAGCCCGAGCGAGCCGGCGGTAACGTGCGAGCCAAAGCCGTCATTGAGCGTGGTGGTGACGGCGACGGCGTTGCCTTCGCTGTCGACCACGGAGTAGTGCGTGGTGTCGTTCGATTCGGTGCGCGCCGGCCGGCGGTGGCGGGCGCGGGCGGCAGAAAGCCTTGCGGGCGCACGAGCGCCGCGCTCGGGGTGGCGGACCCGGCAACGATGCCTGCGCGCCACGCAGCCGCATACTTCTTCGACGTCAGCTCGGCGACGGGAATGCTGGTTGTAATCCGGGTCGCCGAGATACTCGGCGCGGTCCATGTAGGCGCGGCGGAAGGCCTCCGCGATCAGGTGCATCGATGCGGCGGTGCGGTCGCCGAGCCTGGCCAGATCGTAAGCCTTCCAGAATGTTCAGCGCGCTCACCAGCACGACTCCGCCAGACGAAGGCGGCGGCGCGCTCAGGATCGTGTAGTTGTGAAAGCTGCCCATGATCGGTGCGCGCTCGACGACGGTGTATTGGGCCAGGTCGTCGAGGGTCAGCAGCGCGCCGCCCTTGCTGCAGATCGTCCACCAGTTCGCGCGCCATCTTGCCGTGGTAAAAGTCCTCGGGATCGTCGGCAATGCGCTCGAGCGTGCGAGCCAGCTCCGGCTGCCGAAACTTCTCGCCCTCTTGATAGAGCTGCCCGTCGCGCTGAAAGATGCGCTTCGACTCCGGGAATCGGCGCCAGGTCTGGGTCGGCTAGTTCATTCGCTTCTTCGCCGCTGAGTTCGAATCCCTCCGCAGCCAGTTTGATCGCGGGCGCCATCACGCGCTTCAGGCCCAGCCGGCCGTACTTGCGCTCTGCGTAAACCAGGCCGGCCACCGAGCCCGGCGTGGCGATCGAGCGGTAGCCAAGCACACTCGCGTCGGGAATCACATTGCCGTTGCGCGTCGAGGTACATATCCTCTGTCGCGGCCAGCGGAGCTTTCTCGCGAAAATCAATGAAGGTGGCGCGGCCATCGTGGGTCCGCAGCAAAAGGAATCCTCCGCCGCCCAGGTTGCCGGCAATGGGATGCACCACCGCCAGCGCGAACCCGGTGGCGACGGCTGCGTCCACGGCGTTGCCTCCTCGCCGCAGAATCTCGAGTCCTGTGTCGGAGGCCAGGTGGTGCACCGACACCACCATTCCGTGAGCGGCCCGGACTGGCTGCTCCTTCAAATAGGGCCGCTGCTGGGCGTCCGCCCTCTTCGCGCCCGTCTGGGCAACGGCGTTGATCGAAACTAAAAGCAGGGCGCCGCAAATGGCCTTCTGGCCCCGGCGCATGGGCCTTCGATTCATCAATGTGCTGACAGAATAGCGCGGAAACCCTCAGCCCTCCATTTTGCTGCGACCGCGTCTAACCACTGAATGTTCAATTTATCCCGGCGGATTATCGAGTCCGGCGCATCCGTGGCCAAATGCCCCGGAGCAAAGCCGATATAATCGGAGAGGCTTTCCGCCACAACTCCCGGCCACCGGTCTTCGGGGCTGGGGTGGACTCGAAGAGCCGCCTAGTACGATGACGGAGACGCCAATTATTCTGGAGTACCGCTCCAGCAAGTCACCAAGCGTTCTGGCAACTCCCGGCAGGGAGCGGGGCCTCGGCATCTTCCGGGACCTGGTCCCCATGCCACGGGCGTGCAATACCAGGATGAAAAGGAAAACGGAGACGATAATGCGAACGAAGAGGATGCTGACTACCTTCATTTTTTTTGGAATGGCAGCGCTGACTGCCGCCGCGGCGTACGGGCAGGCCGACGCTCCGGCAAGCGGACAAACAGGGAATAACGCCAAAGCGCGCGCCGCTGCCTCAAGCTCGCAGATGGATATAGGTGGAAGTTTTTACGAGGCGCTTACCAGCGGCACCAGCGGCGCCGGAATCCACCAGACTCCATCCAACTCGCCCGGAGGCATGGTCGAGTTGCGCTACATCTCCAGTCCTCTCGTGGGCTTTGAACTTGCTGTTTCGGTCAATCCTGCCGATCAGGCGTATGCTCCCATAGCCGGTGCGTGCGGACTGGCCTGCAATAACCCGCCAACCAAAATCACTGCCATTGCCGTCGGAACCGCGGTTGATTATGTCGTTTCAAAAAAGGTCGGAAATCTGCGCCCGTTTCTTGCCGCCGGCGTCGGCTTCTTTATCACAGTTCCCGGTGCCACCCCGTTGGGCAATAACACCTCGATCAGGGGCGCTTATATCTATGGCGGCGGCGTGGATTATAACTTCAGTTCGCATCTTGGCATCCGCGCACAGTTCCGCGGCAATCTCTACAAGGCTCCCAACATCTCCGCAATTTATCCCGCAACGGGCGTCTTCACCCAGTCGTTGGAGCCCATGGGCGGCGTCTACTATCGCTTCTGAGTTTTCTTTAGAGGCACTGAAAGAGCGCACAGCAAAACACGCGGTCTGCCCGTGCCCTGCTCAGCGCCCGGCAATCAGCATCTTCATATCCGGAGCCACCCGGCAACCCTCTCGCCCTGAAAAGCTCCAGGTCGAGCCATCTGCATAGGTCAGCGAATTCAGGCTGATCGACAGCACTGCTGTCATGTCCGGAACCCGGAGATCGCCGGCAGCCTCCTTGCCCGTCCCCTGCGAAAGCTGCACAGTGAGAGTCGCGGTCGCATCGGCGTCATTCTGGCCGGCAAGTGTCTCCGTCACGCGACCTTTGCCGCTAAGCCCGCGAACCCTCACTCTCGCCGACACAATCCGCCTGGAATCCGGATTGGTCAGGGTGAGATGGAGCACTTGAGCCGGTCTCTCCGGCCGGCTTCTATCCACGTTCAGCAAGCCGCCATCCGCCCCGTGTTGCGCACGCAGTCCGACCGGGCACCCAACGTTGATCGGCACGTTGATCGTGGTCACGGTGTTCGGCGATCCAGGGCCCAGTCCCTCAATCGTTGCCACGCCAAAGGACTTTTGGTTCGGACTCGCGGTTTGAGCCCCAAGAGCGGTCGATCCAAACAGCAGGACGAGCGGAACGAGAGCGGCAGATCTCATGGTGAGTCTCCTTTCGTTCATTCCGGGCGCGCACATCAAAAGCCGGCCCAGCCGGACACAAACAGCGTACTCCCGCCGGCATTCTGGTTCAAGCCAGGCGCGCCGGTCGCGGTTCTTCAAGAACCCCTTGACTCCCATAGCGAGCTACGTCCACAGGGCAACAAATCCGGCATTGCCCCCTCAAAAAAGAAGTCCCCGTGCCCCGTCCATTCGCCATCTTTTCGGCGAATGGGCGGGATAGCAAATAAGCTCATCCCGCCCGTGCATGAGGTGCCGATCGTCAACCAGTCTTAACGCCGACTCCAGCCGCCAGCAATTATGATGCCCACATGTTCTTCCCTCGAGGCAGGGTTCTTCCGCTGGCGGCCTTTTTCCTTGCGATGGCGGCCTGGGCTGTGCCCGGGAATGCCCCTGCGCCCCCGCCGGCCCCTTTAACCGCCGCTCAGATCGTCGAGCAAATGCAGCTTCACGACAAGGCTCGCACTCGCGAGCTCAAGCACTATCATTCCCTGCGTCATTACACGGTGGAGTATCGCGGTTTCCCAACCGACCTGTCAGCCGCCATGGCTGTCGACGCCACCTTCGACGCCGCCACCGGCAAAAGCCTTCAAATCGTCTCCCAGAGCGGCTCGAAATTCCTTCTTGAAAAGGTGCTCAGGCGCGCAGTCGACAGCGAAAAAGAAGCCTTTCACGAGCGAGCGTCCACGGCCCTCACGCCGGCGAATTACCGCTTTCGCCTCTTGGGCGCCGAAACCCTGGCTGGACGCCCAGCGTACCTCCTCGATGTCGAACCCCGGGTTCCAAGCAAGTTCCTCTATCGAGGCAAAATCTGGCTCGACGCAGTTGACTTTGCGGTGGTGAAGATGGAGACAGAACCCGCAAAAAGCCCTTCCTTCTGGATCTCGCGCACCCAGATCCATTACACCGGCTCAAAAACCAATGGCTTCTGGATGCCGCAAAAGGTCGTCAGCGAAACCAGGGTCCGCATCGGCGGCTCGGCCGTATTTACCATCGACTACGGAACATACCAGATTGACGGGAACGCGCCCTAGTGCGCCGGCGGGGTCCGCTCAGCCCGCTTCCCCACCCCCTGCTGTGTTACCGTTGCAATACGGCGCCCTCAAGCCGGGCCGGGGATTTTGCGGCTTGTGCCGAGTGCCCGTTTTGCGTTTGGAAATCGGGAGCGGCGGGCGTACACACAAGAATGTCTCAGCAGCCGGAATCGACATCGTCTACGCTCGCTGTGAGTCCGGCTCCCTTGCCCGGGCAAGCAGTCGGGCCAGCGTCCGCGGCCGCCGCCGCAGCCCGATGTGCTCGTGCCGCAGCGGATTCCCCGCTGGCTGGAGCGTCTGGAACTGCTCCTGCGGGTGATGCTGCGCATGTATATCGGCCTGGCCGTCTGCTATGCGCCCTGGTCGCCCGTGTTCTGGGACCGGAACCCGCTCTTCCATGCAATTCCCCGCACTCGCGAGCCTTTGCCGCCAATCGGCGCGGTGCGCGGCATCGTTTCGGGACTGGGACTCTTGAATCTCTGGATTGCGCTTCAGGACGTCATCGGCCGTCGGGAGAGATGAACGATGGAAGACAGCGAGCATCAAGCCATGGAACCGTTGCCGCCTTCGGAGCAAGGCAACAAAAACGCAGGCCGCCGCGCCCTAGTCGCTCCAGTGCCCGGCAACGGCGCGCCGCCGCCGCTCGAGCGCGCTCCGCTGGCCTATGAGAACTCCGCCTTCCTGAACAGCGCCGACGGGCGCCTGATCCGCATCGTCTCGGAGTATCTTGAGCCGCTGGCGCGCTTTCGCCACGAGCAGATTCAGGACACCGTCGTGTTCTTCGGCTCGGCGCGCTTTCGCGGCCGCGAAGAGGCCGACCACGCCCTCGAACTGCTGGACAACACCGGCTCCCGCCAGCCCGCGCCCAGCCACGAGCAGCCCGCCAGCCCTCCCGAGATCGCCGCCGGCAAAGCCACCGACCTGCAGCGCAAGCGCGCCGTGGCCGCCGTGGAGATGGCCCGCTACTACGAGGACGCGCGGCGCCTCGCCTTCCTGCTGACGAACTGGGCCGGCAAGATTCCTTCGCGCAAGCATCGCTTCGTGGTCACCTCCGGCGGCGGGCCGGGCATTATGGAAGCCGCCAACCGCGGCGCCTACGAGGCCGGCGGCAAAACCATCGGCCTCAACATCCGGCTGCCCTTCGAGCAGTCTCCCAATCCCTACATCACGCCCTCGCTCAACTTCGAGTTCCACTACTTCTTCATGCGCAAGCTGTGGTTCGCCTACCTGTCCAAGGCGCTGGTGGTCTTTCCCGGCGGCTTCGGCACCCTGGACGAGATGTTCGAGATCCTCACCCTCGCCCAGACCCAGAAGCTGGCCAAGAAGATCACCGTCGTCATCTACGGGTCGGAGTATTGGAAGAAGGTCTTCAACCTGGACGTGCTGGTGGATACCGGCGCCATCTCGCCCAAGGACATCGAACTGTTCCAGTTTGCCGACACGCCGGAGCAGGCCTTCGAGATGCTGCGCCAGGGGCTGACGGAGAACTATCTGGCCGCCGAACTGGCCGCCGCCAACGCCGGCGCGCATCCCGCCGCTACCGCAGCAGAACCACGACGAAGACCTGATGGCCGGCTGGACAGTGGAGGATTTTCTCAGCCCCGAGATGGCCAAAACCAGCAAATAAAAGCTGTTACGTGCTCGAATTGCCGGTGTTCCTCCGGGATTTATCCGCCGAGATCGCCCGCTTTTCTTCGGGTTTCGAAGTGTAACTCTATTGGTACATCTATCAATTGAAGGGTAATTTGCTGGATATTCACCTTCCTTTTATGGCTCTCCAGTGGACACTGGCCGCAGGAATCCAGACCCGATCGCGGACAATTGACCACCGGCGACACTGAGGCGGATCCTGAACGCGAGCAAAGGAGCAGACATGCCCAGTGCGACCATCTCCTACCTGTGGCGCGACAAGGACGCGCCAGCGCGACTTCCGGACCGGCGTCTCGCTGCACAGCCACACCAACCAGTCCACGGAAACCCTGGACTTTCTGGCCAACTTCGGCAACCAGTTTCCCGGTCATGCGCCCGCTGCTCTCCGGCTGGAGCGCCGTGCCGAGCGCGATGCACGGCGTGCGCGTCAACTACGCGGCCAGCTACTGGACGCCGCCCATGACCCCCAAGCTGGCCTTCGAACTGGAGAGCCGGCAGATCGAAAAGCTCGGCCTGGCGCCCATGGTCTCCATCACCGACCACGACAACATCAAGGCGCCCATGCTGCTGCGCACCGTTCCCAGCGCCCGCCAGATTCCCGTCTCGGTGGAGTGGAGCGCGCCCTACGGCGGCGTGCAGGCCTTCCACCTCGGCGTTCACAACCTGCCCAGCGCCCGCGCGCCGGAGTGGATGGCAACGCTGGAGGAGTTCACCGCCAACCCCAGCGACGCGCGCCTCACCGAGATTCTCCGCGCCCTCCACGACGAGCCCAATGTGCTGGTGGTCTTCAACCATCCCCTGTGGGACCTTTACCTGATCGGCCAGGAGAAGCACGAGTTCCTGGTCAACGAGTTCCTCCAGAAGAACGGCGCATACCTCCATGCGCTGGAGTTGAACGGCCTGCGCAACTGGGACGAGAACCGCGCCGTGCGCCGGCTCGCTGAAAAGTGGAACATGCTGCTCATCTCCGGCGGCGACCGGCACGGCGTCGAGCCCAACGCCAATATCAACCTGACCAACGCCGCCAGCTTCACCGAGTTTGTTCACGAAATTCGCCGCGAAGCGCAAGAGCAACGTGCTCTTCATGCCGCAGTATGCCGAGCCCTGGAAGCATCGCCTCCTGCAGTCCACCATCGACGCGATGCGCAACTATCCCGAGTTCCCGCAGGGCTCGCGCAACTGGGACGAGCGCGTCTATCATCCCGACGGCAACGGCGTGGTCCGTCCGCTGAGCGAGTTGTGGCCCAGGGGATCGGCGCCCATCTGGATGCGCGGCATCATCGCACTGGTTCAGCTGCTCGGGCAGGCGCCGGTCGCCGGCGGCCTGCGCATGGCCTGGAGCGAGTCGCAGCAGATGCGCCTGGCCCTCGGCGAAAACGACGGCTAGATTGAGAAGCCGGATTCGCGCAGACGCGTTACGTCCGGAGTTGGCGCATGTCGGATCAGCGAGCATAGCTGGGTGCCGCATCCATGCGATTGCGTCGCATGCTGAATACGCTCGAACTCAACGCTGGCCTCGTCGCTCGGGACGCGCTGATATCCGCTACTGCAACCACATGAACGAATCCGCGCCCGCGCGTGGCCTACTTCCCCGACTCCTTCCACGAAGTGAACGGCGTAGCCCACACCAGCCGCCACTTTGAAGCCTTCGCGCGCCGCCGCAACCTGCCCTTTCTCTGCGTCCGCGCCGGAAACCGCGCCCAGCCCTTCCTCGAAGAAGGCAACGTCTGGACGCTGGAGCTGCCCCGCAGCTTCCTCTCCTTCGCCCTTGAAAAAGATCTCCGCTACGATCCCGCATTTCTGCGCCACATTCCCCTCATGGACGAGGTGCTCGAGCCGCTTCCAGCCCGACCTGATCCACATCACCGGGCCCAGCGAAGTGGGAATGCTGGGCGCCGGTCTTGCGCACCATCTGGAACTGCCGCTCGCCGCCAGTTGGCACACCAACGTGCACGAGTATCTGGCGCGCCGCTCGAACTGGTTTCTGCGCCTGCTTGCCGCATCGTCAATCTGCGGCCGCGGGGCGCAAGATTGAAGACCTCACCATGGCTGCCGCCTCCGTCCTCTACTCCCGGGCGCAGGTGCTCTTCGCGCCCAATCCCGAGCTCTGCCGCCTGCTCGAGCGCACCACCGATCGTCCCTGCCACCTTATGCCGCGCGGCGTGGACGCCGAACTCTTCGCCCCCGGCAAGCGCACCCGCAGTCGTGCAGGATCGCGATCACGTCCTCGGCTACGTCGGCCGACTTTCGGTCGAAAAAAATGTCGCCCTGCTCGCTCAGGTGCAGCAACAGCTCGAAAAGATGGGAATCACCAACTTCCGCTTCCTCATCGTCGGCCACGGCGCGGAGGAGGCCTGGCTCCGCGAGCGACTGCCCCGCGCCGAATTCACCGGCGTGCTCAAAGGCGAGCCGCTCTCCGCCGCCTACGCCAACATGGACCTCTTCGTTTTCCCCTCCCACACCGACACCTTCGGCAACGTGGTGCTTGAGGCGCTGGCCAGCGGCGTTCCCGCCATCGTCACTCCCGACGGCGGCCCCTGCACCATCGTCCGCGATGGCGAAACCGGCCGCATCGTACCCGACGGCCAATTCGCCTCCGCCATTGCCGCGCTCCTCACCGACCCACCCGCGCACGCCGCCATGCGCATCGCCGCCCGTGTCTACGCGCTCACAGCCAGTTGGGATTCCGTCTTCGAAGGCATCTACCAAGCCTACGAAACAATCCTGCCGCAGCAGATCCGCGCCAACCAGGTCGCCCTCTAGCGTCCCGCGTCTGAAGTCCATTTCAGAATTTTCAATGTCAACCCGAATGTTGACTGTCGTCCTGAACGGAGATTGGCGCGCATTTTGCGCCAATCGCAGTCGAAGGACCTGCGGTTCTGGCCCTTGACTTTCGCATCAGCTTCAGAGACACCACACGAATTTCTCGTCTCCGTCTTTCCCGCCCCGACTCCCAAATCGAGGCGAAACCCAAAGCCACTCACGCAGATTGCAGAAAATTATTGAGCGCCGGCGCAGAATAGGGGTATGAGCCTCTTCCAGCCTCAAATGCCCGATTCAAGCGAATCTCCGCTCCCGAACACCCGGAAATCGCACCCCCCCGTACCCCCCTGCCCAATTAGGTACTGAAAGGTAACGGGTTTTCATGTAACTGAAATGGAATCAACAGAACATAAACGTTCACTGATTACTCATCGGTAAACACAACCGCCCGATTTTAGCCGCTTTTTGGCCAGATAGCGCCCATTCTTGCCCTGAGGAAATGACATGAACTCGCCTTCAAAAACGCCCAACCGCACAGGTTTCTCTAGACAGTCTCAGCGGCCGACGCGCAGTCCCGTTCCGAGATCGACCGCAAACGGCGTCTCCCTGTCCGAGCACATCTCCCAACCCACACCGCGCACAAGTCCACCCTCAACCGAGCCGATCGTGACGCCCTCGTCGGAGAGCTTCTCCGTCTCCCATGCCCGACCCTCTCGCCCCCAGGCAACCATCGAGAGATGCCCAACGAACAGCAACAGTCCCGCATCCACCAGGGGCCGAACCTCAAGCACCGGCCTGTACTCAATCATGGTGAACCGCTCCGGCGCCGTAGTCAGAATCACGTACGCATACCCGCCGGAGACAGCGCAAATCTCTTCCGGATTCGGCGTGGACCAGAGACCAGTCGGAACTCCCGGATCGCGAAAGCCCAATGCACACGTCGCGTGAAACGCCTGCGCATCGCCCGAGGGCCGGATCAGAACCTCCAGCGCCCCAAGTTCCACCTCTTCGGCCTCTCGCGGATAGGTGAAGTGACGGGCCGGAAGGATGGCGGGCCGGCACGGAAGGATCCTCGCCTCCCAATCGTGCGCAAAGCTCAAGTTGATTCCCGAAACAGCCGCAGGCGCAGTCACGGCGTCGCCTTGTAATCCAGAATCCACCGCTCCTGCTCCCGAGTATCGGGAACCGGACAGCCCCGCGCAGCTTCAACTGCCGCCAGCGCATTGCGCGGCGCAAACCCAAGATGGATCAGCGTGCACGCCGCCGTGACCGTCGCTCTTCCAATGCTTCCGCGGCAATGCACGCCGATGTGCTCTCCAGCGCCGAGCCGTTTCGCCAGGTCCGCAACGAATACCCGGAATGCGGCCGGCTTCAGCGGCACGTTGACGTCCGGAATCGGGTAGGAGAGGAACTCGATCCCAACCTCCCCTGCCAGGGGTCCTTCTTCCGCAAGCCCCAGCCAAGCCGCCTCATCTTTTTCGAGCAGCGACACCAGCGTCTCGATCCCACCCTGCTTCAGCTCGGCGATCTCGTCCCTCAGCGACTCATCCCCCCGCGGACACAACACCACCGCCAGCGGGACTTTCGGTTCGACTTCAATCCAAAAAATATTGCTCAAAGCTGTCCGGCTCCCACAAACACTTCAACGCACTCACTTACGCTACACAACTTCGATGATAGTCGGCGACGAACAGGTCTGCAGCGCCGTCCCAAGTTGAATCGCCATTCCGTCGCGGCAGTCCAACGCCGAAAAGGCATCCTACGAGAAATGCTCCCAACCTTGCGGTTCAAGCGCCAGCTTCCCTTGTGCCGTAACCAGTGTGATCTGTGGCCGCCCTTTGCGGGTCCGAAGGATCCGCCCGATGCAGGTCACAGGCACGCCATCGATCGCTCGTGACACACGCGCCGTCTCGGAGGCCGTGAACAGCAACTCGTAATCCTCCCCGCCATCAAGCGCCTGGGCCAAACTCGCCCCAGCGGCAATCGGCAGCCGCGCTGCATCGACCTCGGCTGCAACACCCGACTCCGCGCACATGTGAGCCAGATCCGTCGAGAGGCCGTCGCTCACGTCGATGGCCGCAGTTGCCAGACCGTGCCGCCGAAGCCAGAGGCCCTGCGCAATCCGGGGCCGCGGATACAGGTGGGCTGAGAGCACCGGCTCCAGTCTCGCAGGGATCTTCAGCGAACCTGGCCTGCCAGACTGCTGTTCCGCCAGGCCCGATGCCGCCGCCAACTCTGCCAAACGGGCCAACCCGGCGGCCGCGCCACCAAGACGGCCGGTCACATAGAGCAGTTCGCCGGCCCGCGCACCGGACCGCAGGAGTGCTCTTCCGCGAGGGACAGCGCCGGCCAGCACGATATCGGCGACGGCCACCGGAGACTCCGCCAAATCACCGCCGGCCAACGGTGTTCCGTGCGCCTCGGCCAGAGCCAGAAGCCCGCCATAGAAGCGGCTGACCCAGCTTTGTCCGCGGCCTGCAACTCTAGTCAGCTCGCGCGGAAGCCCCAGGGAGAGAAATGCAGCGACAGGGCGCGCCCCCATGGCGGCCAGATCACTCAGCCCGCGAGCAAGTGCCCGGTGCCCCACAGATTCAGCCGGATGCCAGCCCAGCCTGAAGTGCCGGCCCTCGATCGAGAGATCGGTGGTCACCGCCAACTCTTCGCCCGGGCGCAACTGGAGCAGGGCACAGTCATCGCCGATGCCGAGGCGCAGGCCGGGTCCGGTAGCCCCTTCGACCCGGCTGCGAATCTGGCTTAACAGCGACCGCTCGCATACCACGCTGCCCAGCGATGAAGCAGTTTGCTTGGTCTTCATTGGTTGAGAATAGGACAAATGGGAACTTGCCTGCCTGCGCTTGTGAATCGCGTGGATGGTGAGTTTTTCCTGGTAGATTCCTCGAGCTCGGCAACTAGAACGGGGACAGGGCGCTGAATCAATTGGAGTTGAATCCTCTCCCAAGCAGAAATACACGGTGATTCAGGTTTCCTACCCGTTTGCAGGATGGATCGGCATGGGAGCCTTTGGATGAGAAAAACGCGGGCCGTAGCTGTATGATGAATATTGATTTAACGAGATGAGTGCCGCGGTTTTGCCGCACGAACGATTCCCCGGCAATCTTGAATTTCAACTGCTTCCCAAGCCCGCAAGGGTCGCGTAACTAAAGTTTGCACTTTCGTGGAACAAGCATTGACCTGGGCGATACCGGTTTGCTAGCCTTTACTGACATTCAAGCTATACGCCCCACCAAGGGCGTGCACGTTTCCACAAGGGTCAACAGACTCTAGGTATCTTACGCCATTCTTAGTTCACGGCGAATTGCGGTCCTGCGGGTCGCAGGAATGAAGGGCTAAATATGCTACGCAAGCGCTATTACATTCTTTTTGTTGCCAGGGATGAGGACGGAAGGATTCGAAAGATTCCGCTGCCCTTGCGATATGCGTATGGATTCGTGGCCGCCGCCTTGATCGGCGCTTTTACGATTGTCGGCCTGGCCGGTTCATACACCCGGATGTTGCTCAAGACCGAGAGCTTCAACCAGATGCGCCAGGAGCGCGAGACGCTCCGCAAAGATTACAAGCAGATGGCCCAGATCGCGCACGACCGCGATATTCAGGTAGCTTCGCTGGGCGCGCTGGCCAATGAGGTTACCGCGCTCTATGGCCTGCGCCAGAGCAGGGTAAGCACTGCTAAACCAGAGGCCACGGCCAGCGCGGCGGCGGCGGCGCCGACTCCGGCAAGCATGGCCCAGACCGACAGCCCCAGCCAGCAGCAGATTGCAAATTCCATCGACCAGTTTTATGCATTGCGCGGCGAGGCCCTCTCCGGCCGCATCGCCCGGGCTCTGGAAAGCGGCCTCTCACCTACGTTTTCCGGTGATTGGACGGCGCTTGCGGATGCGCCATCGATGTGGCCGATTGAAGGCCGCGTCGCCTCCAGCTTTGGTGAGCGTGAAGATCCCATCAACGGCGAAGGCGCCTTTCATTCCGGCCTCGATATCGACGCTCCATACGGAACGCCCGTGCGCGCCGCCGCCGATGGTGCGGTTTCAGATGCTGTCATGGGTGCGGGCTACGGCCGCGAGATCGTGCTCGATCACGGCCACGACGTCGAGACGGTTTACGGACATCTCTCCGCGACCGCCGTGGTTCCGGGCCAGCACGTCACCCGCGGACAGGTCATTGGCTATGTGGGCCAATCAGGACGCGCTACCGGGCCGCATCTGCACTACGAGGTGCGCGTGCACAAAGTTCCGGTCAATCCTCACACGTATCTCCGTGTCACCTACGAGGAGGAAGCGAATCTTCAAAGCTACGGGCCGGTTTCGGCAGGAAACTAAACGGTCCTTCTGCAACTCACAAGAGCGGCTCCCGAAGGGGAGCCGCTCCTGTCTTGGCTCGGAAATTCTCGCCGAGCCCCGGCTCTCGTCCCTATTTCGGATTGGTGGTGCAGGTATCGAAAGTGAAGTTGAAAGTGCCGGTGCCTTCCACCTCCATATTCAGTTGCGCCGGAATCGTGAGTCCGTTGGCGGTCTGGTATTCGATGCCGACCTTCATCACCTGCGCCTGTTCGGGTGGAACGCCCGCCGGCATGATGTGCGCATCGAACGCATTCACAAGCAAGCCCTGAGGCGTGGGCTTGTAGGCCGGCGCAAACTTGATCGACGTGCTGCCCAGGTTTACGTTGAACTGTTTCAGAACCAGGTCGCTCGAGAATACCTCGGTCAGTTCCGTCGTGCCTTGTTTGGCATGGATGGTGTGCTCGGTCGGAGTGTGGGTAATCTCCAAACCTTGCGTGGAATCCGGAACCACCGTGCCCTCCATGAACGGGCTCCAGAATTGCAGGAAGCCTTCCAGCGTCTGTTGCACTGACTGGTGCATACCATCGAGAAGATCTGTGGAACTTTGGTCGAGCGCCTTGTCGGGGTTCGAAGCCGCAACCCAATCGAGCGTGGAACCGCCCTTCATGCGCGCGTGCATTGTGATCTTTACGTTCTTGAGCAGGATAATTCGCGGGTCATCCTCCGCCACAGGCTCGCCTTTGTTGGTGGTTGCAAGCAGCGCATGCCAGTCAGGGTGAATCGGCGCAGTCGAATCCCGTAAGGCCGGCCTTGGCGCTGGAATAGTAGAGCGCCGAAGTTTTGGCCAGCCACTCCTTGTCGCCCTCGGTTCGACTGGCTGCGCGGGCTGAGGATTTGAGGTCGCCGGAGTCTGGCTTGGCGGCGAGCTTTGCGCAACCATAGCGGAGGCCGCGAGGCAGATTTGAAATAAGCCGATCAGGAGCCACGCCGGCCTTGCGAAAGGAAGTCGATTCATCAAATACTCGCTTTCGGACGTTCGCTTTCTGGAGGCACTCTGCAACCCAGCAGGGTTTCCGGTATTGTGCTTCTTTTCGGCCGGATTCGGCAAGGCACATGCGCGCTTTCCACATGGTATGGTTGGCTCGGGTCCAATTCTTCAGGAGGATTTGCTATGCATCTCCGTTTCCGTCTCATGCCCGTCGTAATTGCTCTCATCCCACTCGTGGTCTTACCCGCAGTTGCGCAGGATCGTTCCGCGAGCGTGCAGACCGGCGTTCCCAGCAAACTCGCTGCCGAAGTGCCGGGGCGGGAGACCGCGTTTGCCCGTGCCCGCCATTTGCAGCATGGGATCAACGCATCGGAGTGGTTTGCGCAGTCGCCCAACGACTACTCCGCGGCCCGCACCAACCGCTACATCGACTCGAAGGACATCGCGCTGATGGCGCAGCTTGGCTTTGACAATGTCCGGCTCAGCATCGATGCGGTTCCCTTGCAGCAGTATCCGCGCGAGGCAGACGGCCTGAATGCCGACTTTGTCGCTCGGCTCGATCGCGCGGTAGATGCGATGCTGGCGGATGGGCTGGCGGTCCAGATCGATTTGCATCCCGAGGACAGCTACAAGCAGCAGTTGCGGACGGGCAATGATGCTGTGGACCGCCTTACGATGCTGTGGCGCAAGCTGGCAGCGCACTACGCCGGACCGCGATCCCGACCGCGTATTTTTCGAAATCCTGAATGAGCCGGAAGTGAACGATCCTTATCGCTGGGCCGGCATTCAGGCAGCGCCTTGCAGCCGCCATCCGCGAAGCCGCGCCGCGAAACACAATCATCGCCACCGGACCCAATTACTCCGATATCGCAGACTTGCTTACGATGCATCCGCTCGCGGATGGCAACGTGATCTACAACTTCCACTTTTACGATCCGCACGAGTTTACGCACCAGGGCGCCAGTTGGGGACTGGCGTGGTGGAGTTATACGCACGGAATCCCGTATCCGTCCAACGACAGCTCAATGCAGGCGCTGCTGCTTGAGGTTCCGGATGCGGCAAACCGCTTTGCACTCGAGAACTACTGGCTCGACCACTGGGACGCGCACCGCATTCGAATGCTGATCGACGAGGCAGCGGCGTGGGGGCATGAGAACAACGTGCCCCTGATCTGCAATGAGTTCGGAGTCTACCGCAGTTTTTCTGACCCGGTGTCGCGCACCAACTGGATCCACGATGTGCGGACGGCGTTTGAAGCCGACGGAGTTGGCTGGGCTATGTGGGATTATCGCGGCGGCTTTGGCGTCGTAACAAAGCAGGATGGACAGCCGGCGCAGGTGGACGCAGCCGTCGTGAAAGCGCTGGGGCTTAAGGGCAATGATTAGGGAATAGAAGACCGTCTCAGTTGAGATTCTTGCCATCCCACCCCAACCGCAAAGTGCGCGGAAAGGGTGGGGTTCTTCGGAAACCCATCTCTGATGAAAAGCACTTAGGTCGAAAACCTCCTAGTGGTGTCCGCCGTGGTCACCGCCGTGGTCACCGCCGCCGTGTCCACCGCCACCCCGGTAGCCAGGCAGCGCGCGTTCATTGGTCGGTTCATGGCCGGCGTTGCCTTCGTGGCCGCGGCCATCGCGCGCCTCATTTCCCTGGAAGTGGTAAAAAGGCCGGTCTCCATGCTGCGGCATCGGTCCTCTGTAACCGTGATGAGGATCGTAGCGGTTGTCGACATGTCCATAAAAGCCGCGGGGTCCGTGGAACCATGGGCCGGCTCCGATAAATATTCCACCGGCAAACCAGTCGGGTCCGTAGTAGCCGTAGGGGGCGCAGTCATAGGGCGGGTAGTCGAAGTAGCCGTAAGGGCAGATCGGGGCCGCTCCTATGTTGACACCGATGGAAACCTGCGCCGATCCTCGGGTGGCACACAGCAGCACGGCAATTGCGAGGGCTGAAAGAACCAGGACTTTTACTCGGGACATAGTTTCTCCTTGATTGGTTTAGAGATGAAATCGTGCCGTGGAGTTGTCTGTCGGAAGCCGCACCGCGCGCGGGAACGGCGGGAGCGTGCTAGCTCCGTCAGCACGCACACGGCGCGGCCAGCGCCGCCAACTCCGTTACTTGCCAGTGTAAGTGATGTGCCAGATGGAGCGCGACCCATCGTCGGAGACAAACAGCGAGCCGTCCCTTGCTTCCGTCACCCCAACAGGCCGGCCCCACACCTGCCCATCTTGCGTCACGAAACCGGTGAGAAAGTCTTCGTATTCGCCTGTGGCGTGGTCCGCGCGCATGGGCAGCCGGATGACCTCGTACCCGCTTCGCTGTGCGCGGTTCCATGAACCATGCTCGCACGCGAATCCGTCGCCCTTGTATTCGGACGGGAACTCGGAGCCCTCGTAGAACATCATCTCCAGCGACGCAAAGTGGGGATTCACCAGAATGTCGGGTGTGATGACCTTGTCCTTGAGTTCGGGATGCTTGCCAGGGTGGCGCGGGTCCTGGTGCCCGCCCATGTAATACCACGGCCAGCCGTAGAAGCCGCCTTCCTGCACGTGCGTTACATAATCGGGAACCAGGTTGTTCCCCAGCGCGTCCCTCTCGTTCGTCGAGCACCAGAGCTCGCCGGTGATGGGGTTGATCGCTTCACCGACACAGTTGCGCAGGCCCGAGGCATAGACCTCAATAAACTTGCCTTCAGGCGTGAACTCCAGAACGTCGGCGCGGTGAAACTCCTCCGGATGCGTATCGGAATCGTCGACGTTGGAGTGCGAGCCGACGGAAGCGAGCAGCCTCAGGCCGTCCTTGGTGAAGACTAAATCGCGAGTCCAATGGCCGCCCCCGCGCAGACGTCCGCCTCCCGGCAGCTCGGCGAGAGTCTGCATTGCACCGCGAGCCACGAGATCGCCGTTGCGGTAGTCGAAGCGCACAATGGCGTCCGTGTCGCCAATGTAAACCCAAAGCGGATTAGCGCCGCTGGGATAAAAGGCAATGCCGAAAGGCTGGTGCAGGCCGGTGGCGAAAACTGAAGTCTGCTTCGCCTTGCCGTCAGCGCCAACGCCGCGGAAAACCCTGATCTTGCCGCTCTCGCTCTCGGCCAGAAAAATGTCGCCGTTGGGCGCGGTGCGCAGCAATCGCGGATTGTCGAGGCCAGTCGCGTAAAGCTCCACCTTGAAGCCCTTCGGTGCGATGGGCCAGGCATTGTCAGGGCGGGGAACCACCGTCGGGCCATTGTCGACCGATTGATCGGGTGCCGGTGCGGGCAGGTCGGCCACGGTGAGGTGGCGGCGGATGCCGGGCGCCTCGTGAGCCGCATCGGTGAAGGCGGCCTGGCCGGTGAGAACGGCCTGCTTGCGCCGCGCCACTTTCGTGCAACAGCGCGAGGCTGAGGGCAACAGTGCAGGTGACAGCGGTGATTTTCAAGCAGCGGGTGCTGAAAGAACGGTTCATTCGACCTCTCATGGGGATTGCGCTGAAATACCTGCGGCCCGCAAGCAGCGCGCCGCATGAAACGAGGGCCGCGGGGAAACGCGCCTGGCTCGCTCTAACTATTTTGACGCATCCGGGCGGCTTGACGGTGCGGAGGGAGCTGGAGAATTTGGGATCTGGGCCGGGCCGTTATCCTGGGGCGTCGCTTCCTGGTCGAGGCTGGCCAGGAACGATGGCGGCAGCACGGCTGTCACGATGACCCGGTCCCGTTTCTGCGAAACTTCGGCCGTCTTCAGCAGCTCTTTCAGGCCGTTGTTGGCAGTATTGTTGCCCAGGGGCGACGCAAATCCGCGAGCCAGCGTCACAAGCGTGGCCAGCGACGCCGCCTGGCTTGCGGCCTTCTCCTCGCTCGGTGCAATCTCTTCAACGCGCACGTGGAGCGATCCGGTCCAGCGCAGGCTGGCGACGATGATCGAGTCCGACTGTAGCGGCAGCGAAAACCCGAAGATGCTGATCGCGCCGCTCTCATTGAAGGGAAGCCCGATTTGGCCGATGCCCCAGGCCAGCGAGAGTAACGGCACGTCGTGATAGTGCTGGTTGAGAAGTGAGGAGTTCGAGAAGGGCCAGGCGGCGGTACGATGGCGGTCGACGATCGAGTGAATCTGCTCCGGGGTGGGCGTATTGGAGACCGCCATCGTGTCGTAGCCGATCTGCGTGACCCGTACGGTGCGCCCTTCCGATGGAATGTTGTAGATGCTGTGTCCGGCGTAGGTCTCCCGAGACGTGGCATGGGCGTCCAGCCAGTCATTGAGCCGTCGGCCGGTGAGCTTGCCGGAAAGCACCATCGAGTAGGCAACCGGACCGTTCGGGCCGTTGGGGTCGGGCATGCGGTGCAGCGCAATCGCCACCTGGTCCAGGTCGCGCTCCCAGTCGATGCCGGTGGCGTCCACAAACTGCTGATACTCGGGCACACGCTTGGGCGGCTTCAGGTCCTTGCGAAAAAAGGTGTGGATGGGCCTGAGATTGATGTAAATAATGCCGTCGGATTCCGGAAGAAGCCGCGCAGCCTCAGGCGGCGCCTTCGAGCGCAAAAAGATGGCCGCAGCCAGAAGCAGCACGACTCCAGCTACGATGAGAAGCGTTCTGCGGGTGCGTCGGGTCATGATGGGCCGTCAGACTTAACGTATCACCGCCGAGTCGGATCGCGGATTCAAGCGACGGCCCTTCGCAGTTCTACTACTGCCCAGGCGTTTGCTCCAGGTCGGCGTTAAGGTGGACTGTACCGCCGGTCACGTTGAGGGCTTTAGTCCAGTCTTCGAAACCCTTCTTCTTGACGATCACATGATGGCTGCCGGATGCGACGGAGACCGTAGACGGAGTGTTGCCGACAAACGCGCCGTCGATCTCGATGTCCGCACCAGCCGGAGCGGAGTCTATGACCAGCGAAGCCTGAACGGCGGCATCTGGAGTAGTAGGCGCGGAAGGTGCCGTGGGCGGCGGAGCGGGTACGAAGTTGGCCATGTTCAGGTGCATATCCCCTTCTACAAAGGCCGTGATCTCGGTGCCCGCGGGGATTGTTACGTCTTTGCCGTGGATGAACAGGAAAAGCGGCGCGGCTGGGAAGAAGACGATGGCGGTGGCTACCATGGCGCCGGTCATTGCGCCCACGTGCCCGCCGCCTTTGTTATCCTGCGTGGCTCTTAAAGCGACCTTTTCCTGATCCTTGAGCCGGGCATAACTAATCGAGATATTCAGCTTGCCCGCGCGGCCCATGCTCTTCTTGTGTTCGGTTTCAGTGACCGTGGCGATTGCAGAGGTGCCCTTCGGGAGGACAACAACGTGGTTCACGCTGATCTCTTCGACCACTTCGAAGGGGATCTCTTGCCCCACCCTCGTGTTCGCCGAGGATATGGTCTCACTGAGGCGCAGCTTCACAGGGGTGCCATCCATCAGAGTGTCGGGCGAAGGGGGTTGCGTAGATGCGGACTGCGTTAAAGGACTGCCGGGCAGTTGAGCGGGAACTGTTGACTGTTCTCCTGGCGTTCCCGGAGCGATTTGTGGTTGTTGTGCAACAACCAGCGAACAAATTGTCAGAAATATGATTGCGATAAGACCGTTACGCATGCAGCTTCTCCTTAGGTTCAGAACCGTTAAACGCCTATGAGGGGAAGCGAGTCCATCATCCTCCCATAGGCCACCCTTTACAAGTGGGCATTCGCGCGACGGAACTACAACTTGCGTGGCAACCCACGGTGCGCAAGGAGCAAAGCTCATCCGGCCCTCTACCCATTTGCAACCGAATCGGTACGCGTTGCATTTATGTACGTGCCGTGTTACTATCCGGCATGATCGCCGGGTTCCGTGATGCGGATACCGAGAAACTTTGGACCCTTGGTCGATGCAAGCGCTTGCCCGCCAAATTGCACCGGCAGGCGCTGAAGAAGTTGTACATCCTGAACGCCGCGCTGGCATTGGAAAACCTCACAGTCCCGCCCGGCAACCGGTTGGAAAAGTTGCGCGGAGACCGCGACGGTCAGCATAGCGTGCGCATCAACGGCCGATACAGGATATGTTTCGTCTGGCGCGATGGAAATGCGCACGAAGTAGAAGTGGTGGAATATCACTAAGTTTTGCGCATAGAGGGGGCGAGATGCCTGGAACTGCTGCAATCATCCATCCCGGAGAAATTCTGCTGACCGAGTTCATGGAGCCGCTAGGGCTGACGGCCTATCGCCTGGCCAGGGATCTGGCTGTGCCTGCGCCGCGAGTCGGCGATATCGTACGAGGCAAGCGGGCGATATCCGCAGATACGGCGTTGCGGCTTGGAATCTATTTCGGCTTGCCCGCACAGTTCTGGCTCAATCTGCAAAATGAGTACGATTTGCGCCGTGCCGCCGGCAGCGCCGCGCTCAAGCAGGTTGTGCGCAGAGCGGCTTGATTCGTTGAAGAAAAAATCGGAATTTAGGCCCTGGTGTCGTGCTCGAATTTGTGCTCAAAACGGACCGACAAGGGAAAAGAGATTTAAAAGACCTGCTTATCCGTGTCCCACCTTCGGCGTGATGACGCTGCGTCGAAGGCGGGCACTCGTATTTTCGGCTTCAGGCAGGAGCTATTGGGTTACTGATTTCACCGCGTCACCGGTTTTAAAGTCGGAGCCGGATACGGGAACGCAGACCGCCGATGTGTCGTCAACGTCGGTGGCTTTCACAACCCCGATGGGAGTTGTCAGCCTGCGGATGACCGCTCCTGTTGCCGGATCTTTGATCTCCTTGCTGACGCGCATGACCTGGAGCTGGTCTCCGACTTTGACGCCGGCCCTCGCGCCCACGTTGAGAATGATCTGCCCGCCGTCGACCGCGGCCACCAGGCCCTCGACGGTAATAGTCCGAACGCCAACCTTGGAGGAGTCGGCAACCAGGTCGGTGACCAGTTTGTCGACGGCCTGCTTGGTGGCTTCGCCAATGATGGTGTTCTGGAAGTCGCTGCTGCCGAAATCGGCGTTGCCGCCGCCGAAGCCGTGCCAGTTCCCGCCTCCGCCGAGCAGCGACGTGCTGGACCGCGCGGACTGGCCTTTGCCCTCAGCCACGGCCAGAATCTCGCCCGTGTCGACGTTGACGAGTCGGGCGTCGATGCCGACGTTGGCCTTGGAGTTGGAATGGCCGACGCCACCCAGGCCAAAGCCGCCCCAGTTGCCGCCTCCGCCGCCGAGGTTGGTCTTCTTGGTCTCATTGCCGAACTCGGTGATGCTGCCGATCAGGATTGCGTCCACGCCGAGCAGCTTGCCCAGTTTCGCGGCGCTGGTGGGATCGGCGCGGTTGGAGTTGGAGAAGTTCTGTTCGGTCATGATCTTGTCCAGCGCTTTGCGCTCGATGATCGAGAAAGAGCCGTCTTTGACAAGGTCGGTGACGAGCAGGTCGGCGATGCCTTTGCCCACGTCCACATCGGAGCCGAAGATGGCAGCGGAGTAGGTTTGCACGGTGGCGTAGTCAAAGTCCATGACTGCGATACGCGGTCTGCGCGGTGCGGCATTTTGGGCGCTTGCGGGGCGTTCAGCAATGCCGGCGACAAGTGCCAGGAGAGATACCAGGACACATAGGAGTCTCTTGCGAGTCATAGGGCTTCCTTTATGGCAAAGTTAAGGCTGAAAACAGAGTTGTCCTCTTCTTGCGTTCTGTCAAGGTAAATCAGCGCCGTTTCGGCGTTTGCGGAGATCTGGGCGCGTCCCCCGCAGTTTGCTCCGCGTGAGAGGGTGTGCTAACCTTGATTTTTGTGCCGCGGTATGCCCAGAGCGGGAGTGTGTCTGTGCGTGTTGCGGCGTGGTTTCAGGTTGTCCAAAACGGTTTCCCGGTGGTTTGGGCTGGCGTAGCTCAGCTGGTAGAGCATCTGATTTGTAATCAGAGGGTCGGGGGTTCAAATCCCTTCGCCAGCTCCACATAAGAAACCGCGGGACTGGAGCCTGGGACAGTTAAAGGTAGGAATTGACCGGCGTACAGGTTTTTCAGGATGCCGGACCTGTCCTCTGCGGCGATCCCACTCAGGTGCAGGCTCCGAATTGCCGGAGGCTTTCCGGGCGGGGCTTAATGCGCTGAAGCGGACCAGGAGCGAACTAGGGGCGGGGCAGCGGGCGTTTTTTTGATTGGCTCCCTGGCGGCGGTTCTTTGCCGCTCGGGTGACTGGGCACAGGTGGCCGAGCGGTTAATGGCAGCAGACTGTAAATCTGCCGCTCCTTGGAGCTACGGAGGTTCGAATCCTCCCCTGTGCACCATGGTTTTTAAGCGGAATTGCGGGGCTGGAATGCGCGAAGAGCAGCACGAAGCGCGCGCGAGTTTCGATCAGGATCGCTTGAAGCGAAGCGGCTCCGATCTTGACAAGCGATTTCCAGTGGCTATCGCGTTGTACGCGGTTTTGGCGGTGTTGGTTTGGTTCACGATGGGCGCGGGCAAGATTCTTGTCATGGGCAAGCCGGTGGAGTTGCGGTTGCTTCCACTCGTCATCATCGGTGGGCTCGCGTTGCGAACGGTTTTAGCCCGCTCGGCGGAAAAGATCCGGCGCGGTGGGGACGAGGGCGGCAATTAGGCGCCTGGGAGTTTTTAAGAGGGCTGATGTAGCTCAGTTGGTAGAGCACTCCCTTGGTAAGGGAGAGGTCACCAGTTCAATCCTGGTCATCAGCTCCAGAATTGCAAGTGCACAGTGGGCAGTGTGCAGTGGACAACCGGCCGAAAGCGATCGAACTGTTCACTGACCACTGCTCACTGTCCACTGTTTTTCGGGCGGGAGTAACTCAGTGGTAGAGTCACAGCCTTCCAAGCTGTTGGTCGCGGGTTCGATCCTCGTCTCCCGCTCCAGATTTGAAGCTGAGAGCTAAAAGCTGAGAGCTGAAGGCTGAGAGCTGTATTGAGGGAAGCAAACGATGTTTGAGCAGGCAGCGATAGCGGTCCGGGATGAGCAGGGATATGCGCAGCTTCATGCGCTGATCGACGCGGCCTTCGATGCGCGGGACGTGGAAGTTTTCCTGAATCGGGTTGCGAAGTCAAGACTGCGGATTCGCGACTACGAGGGGATTCTTCGCCTCGGATTGCTGGGCAAGGAGGCTGTCGGGCTCTATGAGGCGCTGCCGGTTTCAGACCAGGGATTGACGCGCGAACGCTATCTGCGGCTGGTGGAAGCGGTGCCGCTGGAACTGCGGCAGAGGTATTTGAAGGTTTACGCCTACTACTGAGGCGAGGCGGAAAAAGTCTAAAGGAAGGAACTGAAAGGCAATGGCGAAGGAAAAATTTGATCGTTCGAAGCCGCACGTGAACGTGGGAACGATTGGGCACATCGATCACGGCAAGACGACGCTGACGGCGGCCATCACCAAGGTATTGCAGAAGCACAACCCGAAGAACCAGTTCCGGTCTTTCGATTCGATCGACAACGCGCCGGAAGAGCGGGAGCGCGGCATCACGATTGCCACGGCGCACGTCGAGTACGAGACCAAGAACCGTCACTATGCGCACGTCGACTGCCCCGGTCACGCCGACTACATCAAGAACATGATCACCGGCGCGGCGCAGATGGACGGGGCGATTCTGGTGGTAGCGGCGACCGACGGCCCCATGCCGCAGACCAAGGAGCACGTTCTGCTGGCCCGCCAGGTGGGCGTTCCCTGCGTGCTGGTGTTCCTGAACAAGTGCGACGCGGTCGAGGATACGGAGCTGATCGACCTGGTGGAGATGGAAGTGCGCGAGCTTCTGTCCAAGTACCAGTTTCCCGGCGACGACGTGCCGGTGATTCGCGGCTCGGCGCTCGGCGCCTTGAACGGCGAGCCGGCGTGGGAAGCCAAGATCGACGAGCTGATGGAAGCGGTGGACACCTTCGTTCCGCGTCCTGACCGCGCGATCGACAAGCCGTTCCTGATGCCGATTGAAGACATCTTCTCGATCTCCGGCCGCGGCACGGTGGTGACCGGCCGCATCGAGCGCGGCAAGGTGAAGGTGGGCGAGGATACGGAGATTGTCGGCTTCCGCGAGACGCGCAAGACGGTAGTCACCGGGCGTGGAAATGTTCAAGAAGCAGTTGGACGAGGGCATGGCGGGCGACAACGCCGGTCTGCTTCTGCGCGGCATTCCCAAGGAAGACGTGGAGCGCGGGATGGTTCTGGCCAAGCCGGGATCGATTACGCCGCACACGGTTTTCAAGGGCGAGGTTTACGTGCTCTCGAAGGAAGAAGGCGGCCGTCATACGCCGTTCTTCAAGGGCTACCGTCCGCAGTTCTACTTCCGCACGACGGACGTGACGGGCGTGGCGGAGCTGCCGGAAGGCGTGGAGATGGTGATGCCGGGCGACAACGTTTCGCTGCAGGTGGAGCTGATCACGCCGGTGGCATTGGAGAAGGGCCTCCGGTTCGCGATCCGCGAAGGCGGACGCACGGTGGGCGCGGGCACGGTTGCGGAGATTGTGAAGTAACGAAAAGCAGGGATCAGGGAACAGGGATCAGTCAAAACAAAACACCGGATGACCCCTGAAACCTGAAACCTGAACCCTGAAAGGATCTGAAATGCGGGAAATTGTCACATTGCAGTGCACTGAGTGCAAGGAACGGAATTACTCAACGACGAAGAACAAAAAGACGACCACCGGCCGTCTCGAGTTCAAGAAGTTCTGTAACCGCTGCCGCAAGCACCAGCCGCACAAGGAAACGAAGTAACGACAGGGATCAGGGAACAGGGATCAGGGATCAGAAAAGCGTGTGCAGAACAAGGCGCTACGAACTGACCACTGAAACCTGACCCCTGAAACCTGCCTTTAGGGGCGTAAGCTCAACGGTTAAACTGTCGGTCTCCAAAACCGAACTTGGGGGTTCGAATCCCTCCGCCCCTGCCAGAATTGGAACGCAGTGAACGGTGAGCAGCAAACTACGGATAGGCAAGAAACCGATCGGGAAGTTGGAAACGCGCCCATCGGCGAAAAACCTGATCGCTGATCACTGACCACTGAGAAGGAATGGAAGTATGGCAACGAAAGCAGCAATGGAAAACCCTGACGATCGGCCCGACAAGCGGCAGGAACCGGGCGCCCTGCAGGAATTCGGGGGCAACGCAATGGGCACCTGGACCAACTTCACCCGCTTTCTTCCGATGTGCGCGCAGAGATGCGCAAGGTAGTTGTGCCGTCGCAGAAGGAAGTGAAGGTGACAACCTCGGTTGTGATTGTCGCGGTCTTCATCTTCGGCACGTTCTTTTTTGTGGTGGACTGGATCTTCAACGTCGGCATACACCAGTTGCTCCAAAAACTGGGTGGATTGCAGTAGCAAGCGCAGACCGGAAGCGAGAACAGAATGGCAGAAGAGTTGGAACAACCCGGCGAGCCGCAAGAGCCTCTGGGAGAACCACAGCCGGTGCGGAACGAGCGCTTCAAGTGGTACATCCTGCATGCCTACTCGGGGTTTGAGCGCAAGGTGCGCGAGTCCATCGAGAGCCGCGTTCAGGCCTTCGGGCTCACCGACCGGGTGGGCCGGGTGATGATTCCCACCGAGCCGGTCACGGAGATCGTGAACGGCAAAAAGCGCACGGTGGAACGGGTCTTTCTTCCCGGATATGTGCTCGTCGAGATGGAACTCGACAACCATCTTTGGCATGTGTTGAAGGACACTCCCAAGGTGACCGGTTTTCTGGGCACGGGCGACAAGCCGGTGGCGCTGAGCGAGGAAGAGGTCAGTTCCATCCTGTTCCGCAGCGAAACGTCCAAGGACAAGCCGCGGCTCAAAATCAAGTTTGAAAAGAGCGAGCAAGTCCGCATTACGGACGGCCCGTTCGCCAACTTCAACGGCGTGGTGGACGAGATCAACGAAGATCGCGAGACGCTCAAGGTCATGGTGACCATCTTCGGACGCTCCACTCCGGTCGAACTGGAGTTTGGCAAGGTCGAAAAGATTGAGTAGTCGAAGCCTCTAGCTATTAGCTTTCAGCTTCTAGCCGCGCGGGTTTTCTAGCATCCGCCGGTTGCGAGCGAACGCTGAGGATTCGGCACCAAAATTTGAACCACAGAAAAACCGGCGAAAAGCTAAAAGCTAGAAGCTAGAAGCTGGTTCCGAAGGAACACACATGGCACCTCCGAAGAAAATTACCGGGTACGTCAAGCTGCAGATCGAGGCCGCTAAGGCCACGCCGGCGCCTCCGGTTGGCCCCGCGCTTGGTCAGGCGCAGGTAAACATCATGGAGTTCTGCAAGCAGTTCAACGCGCGCACGCAGAACAAGGAGATGGCCGGGCTTACGATTCCGGTTGTCATCACCGTCTACGCCGATCGCAGCTTCAGCTTTATCACCAAGACCCCTCCGGCCGCGGTTCTGCTCAAGAAAGCAGCCGGCGTCGCCAAAGGCTCCGGCACGCCCAACAAGGAAAAGATCGGCAAGGTGACCGAAGCGCAGGTGCGCGAGATCGCCACGCAGAAGATGCCCGACCTGAACGCAGCCTCGGTAGAGACCGCAATCAAGAGCATCAAGGGCACGGCGCGCTCCATGGGAATTGAAGTGGTTGCGTAAGCTCTCACTCATGCAGTGCAACAACGAAGCCCTCCCGCGCGGGAGGGCTTCGTCGCATTTGCATGCAACGCCGGGCTCACGACATTCAACCCCGGCGAACGTCCTTGGCCATTTGCATTATTCCATGCGTAGCGCTCTCATCGGGTCCACGCTTGCGGCGCGGCGGGCGGGTATCGCACTGGCGGCCAGCGCGACCGCCGCTACGCCGGCCACGGCGAGCAGATAGCTTGCGGCATCGAGCGGCTTGACCCCGTAGAGCGACGAGGCCAAAGCGCGCCCGACAAGCATCGCCAGCGGAATGCCCGCCACCACGCCCACTGCGGTTAGCACAAGGCTGTCTTTCAGGATCATCCAGACCACGTGCCCGCGGCGTGCGCCCACCGCCATCCGCACGCCAATCTCCGCCGTGCGCATGTTCACCCGATAAGCCAGTGTTCCATACAGCCCGGTCGCGACCAGGACCACCGCAAGAAATCCGAAGAACCCCGCAAGCCGCGCAAAGAGCAGCTGCTCGGAGATGGTTGTGTCGAACTGCGCCCGCTGCGTCATGGGCCGAATAAGAGGCAGGTTCGGATCCAACTGCTGCACAACCTTGCGCGCCGCGGGCAGAATGGCGAGCGGATCACCGTGAACGCGCATTTCAACGCTCATGGAGCCGACCATGGGGATCTGAGCGTACATATACCAGGCCATGGGAATCGGGTCTTCGTTGATGGCCCGATATTTGTGATCTTTTACCACGCCGACGATGGTCATCGTGTACTCTCCGTTATCGGATCCGGTCGTGTGGCCCAGCGGGTTCTGGTTAGGCAGGAACCTTTTCGCAAACTCCTCATTGACAATGCCCGCGTGAGGCGATGCCGCGGTATCCGAGTCGGCAAAATCACGGCCCGCCAGCACCGGCACGCCAAGGGTCGTGAAGAAATCCGGCCCCGCCACGTTGCTGCGCACGGTTCTCGACGCGCCGTTCGTCACTTCCGGTAGCCTGCCGTCCACCATCATGTCGCTGTTGTCGGACCACCCGGATCCGAGGCGTTCCTCCATGACGGTGACCGATTCCACCCCAGGCAGCGCACGCAGTTTGCCGATGAGACTCCGATAAAAAGCGCGGCCCGCAGGAAGCGAAGGTATGTCCGGCTCGACGCCGAAAACTACAAGTCCGTCGACATCCATTCCCAGAGCGGTATTTTCCAGGTTGCGAAGAGTGCGAATCAATAGCCCTCCGCCCACCAGCAACACCACGCACATCGCCATCTGCAGAGCGACGACGATCTTGCCGGTCCGTGATTTTCCCGCGCCGGCATTGGAGGCTGCGGCGGAGGTCTTGAGCGCCATTTCCGCTCCGCCTGCAAGCGCGACACGCAATGGAGCCAGGCCAAATAAAAGTGCGGCGAGCAGCAGCACTGCCAGGGTGAACAGGAGCACGGTCGTGTCCGGGGCAAGACTGGACTCGATTTGCGCCCATTGGCCAAGCAGGCGCGCCGCCATTTCCGCAAATCCCCATGCCAGCGCGCCGCCCGCCGTCACCAGAATCGCGCTCTCGATAAGCAGTTGGCGGAACAATTCGCCGCGCCCGGCGCCCAGCGCCAGCCGCAGGCTGAACTCCCTCTGCCGCGTCGCATTGCGCGCCATCAGCAGCATGACAACATTGGTGAGTGCGATCAGCAGCACAAGCACCACCATGGCCATCAATATTCGCAATGGGCTGCCGTACTGTGCGTCATAGCCGGGGAAGCTCTTGGCATCTGTCACGCTCAGAATCGGCGCCTTCTCGCCCTGCATGGGCGATCCTCCAAGCCCTGCATAGGCTGCTGTCTGAAACACCGGCTGCAACTGCGCCAATGCCTGAGCCCTGGTCACGCCTGGAGGGAGGCGCCCAATCAGGAACATGCACCACCACGTCGAATCGCTGATGTAGAGCTTGCCATCCTCAGGCGGATTGCCCCAGGCGTTCAGCTCCCTGCGATTCTGCAGCGGTAATCCAGAAATCGGTCGAGTGGCCAGGCTCCACGCCTTCAAAGCCCTGCGCGGCAGCACCCACAATCGTCAGCGGCACGCCATTCACATAGAGCGTTTTGCCCAATACATCCGGGTTCCGCCCGAAGCGGCGCGTCCAGTAGTTGTAGCTGATCACGGCAAGGGGGGCGTGGTTGTTTTCATCGTCTTCAGTGAAACCGCGGCCCAGTGGCAGGCTCACGCCAAGACCGGAGAAGAAAGCGCCGCTAACCATGTCCCCTTCCGCCTCTTCTGGTTCCGAACCATAGCGGACCGCAACCTTGCTGCCCGATAAAGGCACGTAGGCGATCAAGGGCGAGAAGGCCCCGCCCCGATGTCGCAGCGCATCGTAGACGGGGTAAGAGAATGTCGAATTGCTGTCGATCGTGCCGGTGCCCCGCGGCGTGTTGGAGGTCCTCAAATAAACCAGTCGATCCGGATCGGCTACGGGCAGCGACTTGAGCAACACCGCGTTCATCACGCTGAAGACCGCCGTGTTCGCGCCAATCCCCAGTGCCAGAGTCAGGATGGCCGCCGCGGCAAACCCCGGGCTCTTCGCCAGCGATCGCAAGCCGAAGCGGAGATCGCGAAACAGCTTGTCGAGGCCCACCCATCGGTCTCTCATGTAGAAGCGTTCCCGCGCCGCACCAACATTGCCGAATCGCGACCTTCGCATGCCGGCGCGCCTCGTCCCCGCTCAAGCCTTCGCCTTTAAGATCGTCGGCTTCGAGTTCGAGGTGCGCCTGGATCTCTTCGGCAAAATCGTCCTCGCTGCGCTTGCGCCTGAACATAGCTATGCCTCCTCGCCCTGCGGCCCCTTGCTCGTGTCCAGAATTAACCCCATCGCTCGAGTCAGCCGCCGCCATTCGCCGGTCTTCTCCACCAGTTGCTCGCGGCCTTTTGCCGTCAGCGAGTAAAATCGCGCCTTGCGATTGTTCTCGCTCACGCCCCATTTGGCGCGAATCCAGTCCTTGTCTTCCAGGCGCTGCAACGCAACGTAAAGCGAGCCATGGTCGACAAGAAATATCTCTTCCGACTGGCGTTGAATCGAGCGCGCCACACCCTGTCCATGGCACGGCCCCAGGGCGAGCGTCTTTAGTATCAGCAAATCCAGAGTGCCTTGCAGAAGGGCGATGCGGTCGGAATTGTTATCTTGGGTAGCCATTCGACCCAAGTATCCCTCTGTTTGGGTAGAATGTCAACCCAAAGGTGTGCCGGTCGCCAGGAAAAAATACCGAAGCGGTCTTTTCCGCCTTGGGGAGCGCCCCTCGCCTGGAATGGTTGGCAACAAGGTCCCCAAGCGGACCAGAATCGGAATCGCCAGCCTCTGCCGCGTAAGTTGGCCGTCGCCTCAATCAAAATTGAACATGTTCAAATAATTCTTGACAAAACGCCGCCGCGCTCTCATTATGTTTTTGAACGTGTTCAAAAAATATGAAAACAATCAAGCCGACCAGAAAATCCGAAGCCACCCGCACTCAGATCCTCGATGTGGCGCTGGAACTCTTCCGCCGCCAGGGGTTCGAGACCACCACCATGCGCGGGATCGCCTCCGAAGCAGGCGTTTCCCTGGGGTCCGCCTACTACTACTTCGAATCGAAGGAAGACCTGGTCATGGCCTACTACGAGCGCGCCATGGAGGCGATGACACCCAGGTTGGAGGCCGCACTTGCCGGCGCCGGCGGCTTCGAGGAGCGCGTCGCCGCCCTCATGGCGGTCAAATTCGACTATTTCGGGCCGAACCGCACATTCCTTGGCGCGCTGTTGAGGCATGCCGCGGACCCCAGAAATCGCCTCTCGCCATTCAGCGAAGCGACCAGGCATATCCGCGAGCGCGATCAGGCATACTTCGCACGCGCACTTGCCGAATCCCGCGAAGTGCGCGTGCCGCGGGAACTCCTCGAACACATGCCAAAGCTGCTCTGGCTCTTCCAGATGGGTTTGATCCTCTATTGGCTCTACGATCGCTCGCCGGGCCAACGGCAGACTCGCATGTTGCGGGAGAAGAGCCTGGCGCTTCTCTTCGGTGTTCTCAAGCTGTCTCGGTTCGCGCTCCTCAAGCCGCTTCGGTCGAAGATCGTGGAACTGATTGCCATTGCAGAAGGGGGTCTGGACCATGCCTGACCACACCATGCTCCATTTGTTGCAGCGGCACCCGATTCCGGTCTCCGCATATTTCAGCCATTCGCTGGTGCTCACCTACGCGTTTCAACCCCAGATCCTTGAGCCTCTGTTGCCGCCCGGACTGGTGCTCGACACCTGCCGGGGCCATGCCTTCCTGGCCGTCGCGCTGGTCCAGACAGAGAAGCTCAGGCCAAGCTTTCTTCCATCCGCAATGGGGCGCGATTTCTTTCTCTGCGGCTACAGAATCTTCACCAGACTGGATCGGGGCTGGCGATCCATCCGCGGACTCCGCATATTGCGCAGCGACGCCGACAGTCGATGGATGGTGCGTGCCGGCAATCTGCTGACGCACTACAACTATCACCTGTGCCAGGCGATCATCGAAGAACACGGCCCCGACATTCGCTGGACCATTCAGACTCCGCATGCGGAGGCGGATTTTGAAGTCGAGGCGCACATTTCGAGCGTGCCCGCGCCTCTGCCTGTTGGTTCTCCCTTCGTCACCCTGGCCGAGGCCCGGCGATTCGCGGGTCCGCTCCCCTACACATTCGACTACGAACAAGCAACGCACTCCATCATCGGCATTCAAGCACTGCGGCCAAGGTGGAATCCCCAACCCGTTGCGGTGAACGTACGACGGAGTACTTTTCTCGAACGCGAACCATTCTGCCGCGCCACGCCCATCCTGGCCAATGCATTTCATGTGCGGGATGTCCCCTATCGATGGCAACGTGGGAGGCGGCTGACATGAGCACAATTGCGCTTCGGCGGCCCTACCAGGGCGTACTCCAGATTCTGCGATTTAACCGGCGGCGCTATCTGGCCGCGGTCACCGGCGTTGGCGTCGCACTCTCAGCCCTCCCGCACTCTCAGCCCCCGGGCCGCGCAGCGCTGCTCATCTTCGCCGTGCCCGCTCTCTTCTGGATGGTCTCCTCGCTCGTGGTGTCCCACTATGTCTACGACTGTTTTCCGCTTTACCGCCTGAGCTGGATTCCGTCTGCTCTCTCCCGGACGCCGCGGCGATGGATCAACATCCACTGCGGGCTGGATGAAACCAGCCACCTGCTTGCGGCGATTTTTCCGGATGCAGCCGGCCAGATAGTAGACATCTTCGACCCTCGTGTGATGACGGAGCCTTCCATCCATCAAGCTCGCCGGTCGGAGCATCAATCTGTCGCGTCCGTCAGCGCACACCATGACGATCTGGCCTTTGACGACAAATCGTTCGACGCTGCCTTCTGCATCTTCGCCGCGCACGAGCTGCGCACTCACCCTCAACGAGTGAAGTTATTCAAGGAAGTAGCGCGCGTCCTCGTCCCCGGCGGTGAGTTCGTTCTCATGGAACACCTGCGCGACTGGAGAAATTTCCTGGCCTTCGGTCCCGGATTTCTGCACTTCTTCTCGCAGCGCGCGTGGCGGAGAGCGGCTTCCGGCGCGGGCCTGGCGCTGCGCTCCGAGTTTTCCATGACGCCCTTCGTGCGTGTCTACATCCTCGGGAGGTCGATATGAATCTCATCACCAATCTGCGTGTGGTCGGTGCCTTGCTTCTAGTCCTCGGCATGAGCCACGCCTTCTTCAATCGCTACTTTCGCTGGGAGCGGGAGCTGAACACTGTTTCCCTGCTGACGCGCCGGATCTTCCAGGTCCACAATTTCTTCATTGGACTCGGAGTTGTGCTGGCTGGCGCGGTATCTCTCTTTTGCGCCGACACTCTCGTCCGCCCCGCCGCCTTGAGCCGTGCCGTCCTGGCGGGAATGACGGCATTCTGGCTTTGCCGCCTGCTCGCCCAATTTGTGGCCTACGACTCCGTCCTCTGGCGCGGCAATCGGTTTCGGACCTTCATGCACGCAGCATTCTCCCTGCTCTGGTGCTACGTGACCGCAACTTACGGCATCGCGCTCATCGACGTGTGGAACTGATCGCCCTCCCATGCATGCGTTCCTCAAGCATCCGCGGAATCTCGCCGCCAAGCCTGCCATGTAGGATGGGGGCCAGGGAAAATCCTCATAGGAATGCGATGAACCATGTGGAACGATTTCGCGCGGTGATGAACTTTCAACCCGTCGACAGGCTGCCCCGTTGGGAATGGGCAATGTGGTGGGGCCTTACGATCGACCGCTGGCACGGCGAAGGGCTGCCCGCGGAGATGAACGCCGTGGCCATCATGGATACCGACGGCGATTGCACAAAGCTGATTCCCTGGGTTCAGTCGGTTGGCGTAGAGGGCGTCCTTCCGCTGGAGCGCCAGGCGAAGGTCGATGGAATGGTGCTGCGGCAGGCCTACCCGACGCTGAGAATGGCGGGCCATTACAACAAGCTCGTCATGCATCTTGGCGAGGCAGCCATGCGCGCCGAGTTCGAGCGGCTGGCGCCCTTGATGAAGACAGGCGGGTTCATTCCCAGCGTCGACCACCTGACGCCGCCCGCGGTTTCTATCGAGGATTACCTGCTCTATCTGCGCCTGCTCGATGAATACACCGCGATTTAACGACCCCAATTCTCAGAACCAGCGGCCCAAAGTCAAAAAGACTTTGCGGTGCCCGGCGTCGCCAACGGAGACACCCACGGTGACCAGGCCGATGGGTGTGTTCCCCACCAGGCCGATCGTTCCATCCTGGCGAAGAACCGCACGCTCCTCGGGCGACCAGATCTCACCGGCCTCGTAGCCAATCTGCGCATAGAGGCCTTGGCCCAGGCCTGTCGGAAGGGCGGCTATGCGGCGCATGTAACCGGTGCGCGCCAGGTAGGTGTCGGTACCGCGATACTCGTCGAAAGAAGAAGCGGAGAGGCGCATCGGTCCGCCCAGCGTGAAGCGGAAGGGCTGGGCGACGTTTGCGCGAAGGTAAGAGTTGACTTCGGCTCCCATGCCGAGAATATTTTTCTGGTCGAATGAGAAGGTGCGGCTGAAGGAGAACTGGGCCATCGGAGCATTGGCGCTGCCTGCGGCATGGTAGAAGGCTCCCGCACTTGCCGCCAGCCGGTAGCCGCTGGGCGAGACTGTGCCGGAAGATGCTCTGTCGATCTTGATGTGGAGCAGGCCGGTCTGCGCGGTCCCGGTAAGATAGGGGCCTCCGCCGGAGCCGGTCCGAATCGCCCAGCGCGTGTCGAGCGCGCGCCATTCCGCGGAAACCTGCATGAAGTTGCCGATGGTGCGGCCGACCTCTAAGCCGGCTGCCAGGTTCTGCTGGAATCGCTCCGCGATTCGCTTCTGGTTCTGCCAGATGTAGACCGGCTCGCGAAGAATGCCGGCGCTTGGTTGAACGAAAAACCCGCTCGGGGTGAGCAGCCGGTAATACTCGGCGGAAACGTTTGTCCTGTAGCCGACTTCCGCTGTGCCGCGAAGCTCGGAGCCGAAGCCGCCCAGGTTCTGATCGATGACAAGCAGGTTCATCTCCATGCGGGAGATGTTCGATGTCGCCGCGGTCAGCTCAGGACCGAAGATGAGATAAGGCGGGCCGATCGAATCCCGGCCGAGGCGGACCAGAATGCCTGCGTCATCGATTCCGGCGCCTGCTGCTCGAGTGGCCGTCGAGCCCGCCCGCGTTGCGGGGTTGAAGATCTCATAGGTGGCTTCGTATCCGCCATTCGACTGGATCGGCTTGAGCGCGTCAAGTGTGGATGCGGGTGTAATCGGCCGTCCCTCGAGTGGCTTCATGTCGGCAAGCACGCTGGCATTGGCGCTCGACGAGCCGCCTTCCACTTTCGTCTGCCGAAGCGCGCCGGGTAGAGCCGCGATCCGGCTTTGGCGCGCCGCCAGGTACTCAGCCCAGTCCTTGTCGTTCAAGGTATAGCGCAGCAATGCGGCGCTGTTCTGGTCCGCAGCCATATAGCCGGCGCGGATCAGTTGTCCGCCCTTTCCGTAGTCGGCTCCGGAAAACGCATCGAGCGGCACGGTCACCACCACATCGGCCAGCATTCGCCCTTGCGCTTCATTCAACTCGATGCCCGCCGAAAATGCACGATTCAGCACGCCGACAATCGAGTTTGTGTCGTTGGGAGTGAGGGTGTCGCTCTTCAAGTGGACGGCAATCACGACATCGGCATGCAGGTCCCGCCGCAGCACGTCCGTGGGCAGGTTGTCGAGGATGCCGCCGTCAACAAGAGAATGGCCGTCGTTGCCCTGCGCTGGAGGAAAGACACCTGGGATGGAGAGCGATGCGCGTACTGCCCTGGGCAGCGGACCGCCTGCGAACGTGACCGCTTGCAGGGTGTTCAAATCGGTGGCGACGCAGCGAAAAGGAATCGGCATGCGGTCGAAATCAAGCTCCTGCGAGTTATAGGCCGGCAGGTTGGTGGCGAGAAATTCGTTGATGCCGCGATCGGAGAGCAGTGCGTTGCGCAGCAGCGGGCCGTGCAGCAGGCCGGCGGAAACTCCCTCCGGGATTGTGCGCCGGTCCTGGCGGCGGCGGTAGCTCAGGTCGGAATAAGCCGATTGCAGTGTGAAGACGCCTGTGAATGCATCGCTGGTTGCAAGCGCGCGCATCTCTGCCGGGGTAAGGCCGGCGGCATAGAAAGAGCCGACCAGCGCGCCCATGCTCGTTCCGGCAAGGCGGTCGACGGGAATATGATGCTCTTCCATCCATTGAATGACGCCGATGTGCGCCAGGCCCAGCGCGCCTCCCCCTTCGAGAGCCAGGCCGACGACGTGCCGGCTTGCCGGTGCGACTGCGGGCACAGAGGCTGGATTGACGGATGGTTGACCGTAAGCTCCGGCAGCGAGAATAAGCGCAGTAAGAATGGTTGCGGCAGGTTTCCAGGACATGCAGGCGCCTCCCGGCAAATAACTTGTTTCGAGGCTATATGTTTCCCGCCGAAGCCGCTGTGACGTGAAACAGGCGCGGTATCTTGCAGCGAACACAGCAAGTCGCCGCCCTTCGCGGAGGTTGCAAGTTGGCCGGCGGGAGACTCTGCACTGGCTAGCGGTCTCGGACAGGGGAAGACAGGAAAGGCTCTCTCTGCAAACAGAGAAAGCCTTCCTCCGCCCCCATTTGGAGGCGTGTTGGAGGTGGGAACTAAAAGGACCCTACTTGGGCGGGGCTGGAGCGAAGATTTCGCGCTTGCGGCCGGGCTCCGGCTTGGGCTTGGGTTTGGGCGCCTTCTTGACTTCTTTCTTGCCTTTGTCTTTGTTTCCCATGGGTCTCAGCATGACACAAATGGGCCGCACGGCGAAAGTCCTAAAAGCTGAGGCGAATCAACGGATGAAGTGTTATATTGCCCTTGTTTTGCCACCCGCCGGGCAAAAGCCAAAAACGGCACCCATGCAACGGAGGACGCTCGATGACTGGTCTTTCGGGTACAAAATCGCCACGCACCGCATTTCGACTGGTAATCGCGATGCTGGCCATGATCGCACTTCCCGCCGCGCTCACTCTGCGCACAGTTCGGACCCCATCCGACGTGGTTACCCCGGGGGTTGAACCCACTCCCCTCGGCTACACAGTCAGCCTCCTGCTTTTCATCGTGCCCATCCTTGTCATTGGTTTTTGGTTTGTGCCCCAGGAGGGCGTCAAAATCTCCCAGCGGGCGTTCTGGCGCACCATTGCCATTCTGTTCCCGATGGGCGCGGCTCTCGATTTTTTCTTTGCGCGCTCGTTCTTTACCTATCCCAATCCCGGCGCCACCCTGCGCATCACCGCGCCGGCACTCGGCGGCGGCGTGCCGGTCGAGGAGTACGTCTTCTACTTCACCGGATTTGTGGCCGTTCTTCTAATCTACATCTGGCTCGACGAATACTGGTTCGCTGCCTATAGCGTCCCCGCCGATGCCAGGGAGAGAGCCCAGTTCGACCGCCTGCTGCACTTTCATCTGCAATCGCTCGTGTGGGCTGTTCTGCTCATCGCCGCGGCCATCCTCTACCGGCGGATATTTGTCCCAGCGCCGGGATTTCCAGGCTATTTCACTTTTCTTATAGCCGGCGCGCTCGGGCCTTCAGCGGCGCTGCTTCCTTCCGCCATGCCAGTCATCAACTGGCGCGCGGTCAGCCTGACGATGTTCATCATGCTGCTCACCAGCCTGCTGTGGGAGGTCACCCTTGCGGTCCCCTATGGTTGGTGGGATTTCCAGGACAATGCAATGGTCGGCATACGCATCACCGCCTGGAGCCGCCTGCCGATTGAAGAAGTCTGCGTATGGATCGCCGTCACCTACGCAACCGTAATTGTCTACGAGATCGTGCGCCGCTGGCAGGCGTCAGGCAAAAGGATCCGGCGGGCGCTGCTCGGTTAAGTGCCCGCAAGGGCTTCGACCGGTACAAACGCAGGCCAGCGGTTGGACGAATGGGTCTCCCCAGGGGCATTCATCGGACCGGCTGAGTTAAATTCCGGAAAGTTGCTGTATGTTTTCCCATCTAGGACTCGTCCAGTTGCGGCTTTGCGCGCGCCGCCCCATTGCTTGAAAAAGAATGCGGCTTTGTCTCGACGGCATTGGTTCTGAATGGACCGGACCCAAGCCGATTGCATCGGACGCGCTCCCGGTCCACTCTCTCCGCCGACAATTACCCAGGCAATTCCTCTCAAATCGATTTCTCCGAGGTCTTCAAGCAAAGGCTCGATCGACAGAAAGCGTACTGCGATTGGAGTTCTCTGCAAACTTCGCAGCCGTGGGAGCCCATGCTTCTTGTTCTCAACGCTGACACCCCACCAGATATGCGGCTCGGCAGCAAAAGAGCTCAGTGGACCGGAGAGAAGTTTTGACATGCGGTCATGGCGCTTGGTCAGAATTTGGAAGATATGCCAATTAGCCTGCCGCATGATCTGAGCAATTTCGAGGATGTAGCTGTCAGGAACAGACTCATGAAAAAGATCACTCATGGAGTTGACAAAGATCTTCTTCGGAGTTTTCCAGCGGAGCGGTTCCGGGATTTTCTCCGGCACTAAACGAACGTCAAAGCCTTGTTCGAATGGGTGCCCCGGAACGCCGCGAAATCGCTCCGCAAAGCGCTCCGCGTAACAGAACTTGCATCCTGGACTTACTTTCGAGCAGCCACGCACGGGATTCCAAGTCGCGTCGGTCCATTCGATTTTGGAATGATCGCTCATTGCGATGCCCCGCTCTTATGAAGAGTATAGCGCAGTTTCGCTTTATGTTCTCCCCGTGTCTTTGCTGATTTGCTACGAACTGCCCAACCTCTGAGATGGTACATTAGCGGCAATGACTCAGCAGGACTTATTCGGCGGTTCTTGGACCCAGCAAAAGCTGCAGGTCCTCAGCAAGTACTTGCGCGCCTATCGCAAGATATTCAAAGGTAATGAAAGAGCTAGATTCTTTGAGATTAGTTACGTCGATGCGTTTGCGGGGACGGGTGTTATTCCAAGAGATACCCCCGACATGTTCGCCGACTTCTTTCCCGAACTTGCCGAAGCGGAAGAAGAATTCCGCAAAGGGAGTGTGAAGAGAGCGCTAGAGGTCGCGCCTCCCTTTGACCATTACGTTTTCATTGAGCGGGATTCTGGAAAGTGTCGCGAACTCTCGGCACTAGCTGAAGGGTTCTCTGACAGAGATATCGAAATTGTCAATGAAGACGCGAATGTAGCGTTGCTGAAATGGTGTTCGGAGATGGACACGAGACGTGAGCGTGCTGTTGTGTTTCTCGACCCGTTCGGTGCTTCAGTCGAGTGGAATGCAATCAAGGCAATCGCGCAGACAAAGGCAGTTGACTTGTGGGTTCTGTTTCCCTATGGGGCTATAAACCGAATGCTGATCAAAGACCGCAAGCCTCCCAAGGCTTTGTCAGAGCGGCTAACTAGAATCTTTGGGACGGACGAATGGGAAAAGGCGTTCTATTCATCTATTTTCTGGCAATCGATTCTTGACCCACGCCAAGAAGTTGAACAGGTGCGCAAAACTGTGGATAAAACGCAGATCACTGAGTTCTTTGTCGAGCGGCTAAAAAGCATATTTGTCGCAGTCGCCGAACCTGGTTTCCTGTATAACTCCAAAGGGCTCCTGTTTGTGCTCCTCTTTGCGGCGGGCAACGATAAGGGAGCTAAGACAGGCGTAAAGATTGCGAATGATCTATTGCAAGAGCTGAGCCAATCTGCCTTTTAGCCGTCTTCGGCACTTGTCCAAAGCCGCGGATCGCTACGGCATTTGCAATTACCCTGCCATTTCGCTATCATTCAAAGATGTGTCCAAGGGAAATGCCTGGACTGTCATAAGCACCACGGTTCCTGAGCCTGTTCGAGCCTCCGTCAGCATCATGGGAGGTCCAGGCTCTCCGCAAAGCGGGGCTGGCAGGGGCGGTGGGAGACGAGGAATGGATGAGAAAACTCAGCAAGAATATTGTGAAGGCGCGCGCGGCTGTTACCAAGCCTGCGTATCCACTACCTGAAGCCGTCGGGCTGCTCAAGCAGGTCAAGTACGCCAAATTCGATGAAACTGTCGACCTGACCATGCGCCTGGGCGTCGATACCCGCCACGCCGACCAGATGGTTCGCGGCACCGTGGTTCTGCCGCACGGGCTGGGCAAGACCAAGACCGTAGCCGTGATTGCCTCCGGCGACCGCCAGAAAGAAGCCACCGATGCCGGCGCCGATTTTGTGGGCGGCGAAGAGATGGTCGAAAAGATTCAGAAGGAAAACTGGACCGCCTTCGACGCCCTCATCGCCACGCCCGACATGATGAAGGTTGTCGGTCGTCTTGGCAAGGTGCTCGGACCCAAGGGCCTGATGCCCAATCCCAAGACAGGTACCGTGACCATGGATGTGGCTGCGGCGGTGAAAGAGATCAAGGCCGGCAAGGTCGAGTTCCGTGCCGACAAGACCAGCCTGGTCCACGTGCCGGTGGGCAAGCTGAGCTTTGAGCCTCAGAAGCTGATCGACAACGCGACTACCGTAATCACCTCCATCGTGCGCGCCAAGCCTTCAGCGGCCAAGGGCAAATACATCAAGAGCGTCACGCTGAGCTCGACGATGGGCCCCGGGGTTCCGCTGGATTCCGTCGGTCGCCGACGCGGTGGGCAAGCACTAGAGAAGCAGTGGGCAGTGGGCAGTGGTCAGTGAACAGTGACCGGTCGCCCAGTTCTGTTCTGGATGGCGGATTTTGAAAGAGATTTGCGAAAGCAGGAACGCTGGATCGAGGACGGTTTTCGAAAACTGTCCACTGTTCACTGATCACTGTTCACTGTGCGGAGCACACAATGGCAATTTCAAGAGCGAAAAAGACGGAGAAGGTCAAGCAGCTCGCGGGCGAACTGGAAGGCTCGACGACCGCGATTATCGGCACTTTTTCAAAGCTGACCGTGGCCAAGGATTTTGAGCTGCGCAAGGTGATCCGCGAAGCCGGCGGCAAGTATCGCGTGGTGAAGAACAAGCTGGCCGCGATCTCCGGCCAGGGTACGCAGATTGAGGCCGCGCTGAAGGGCCTGAAGGGCGTGAACTCGGTGGCGTTTACTTCCGGCGACCCCGTGGCGCTGGCCAAGGTCTTTGCCAAGTGGGCGGGCGAGAACTGCGGAGTTTCAGTTCAAGCTCGGCATCGTCGACGGCAAGCTGCTGGGCGTGGAAGAAGTGAAGGCGCTGGCGACCATGCCGGGCAAAGACGAGATCTATGCCAAGCTGCTCTTCCTCATCAACGCGCCCGCGCAGCGGCTGGTTACAGTGCTTAACGCCGCCGGACGCGATCTGGCGGTAGTGATTGGCCAGGGCGTCGAGAAAGGAAAAGTTCGCCGCGGTTGCTGCGGCGTAAAGGATTTCAGCTTCTGGCTCCTGGCCACCAGCTTTTCTATCGGAAGCCCAGCTTGTCGTCGGCCGGGGAGAGCTAGAAGCTAGCAGCTAAAAGCTGCTTTTAGGTTTTTGCCGCAAGGCATTCAGGAAGTGCGCAAGTCTGGCGCATCGGAAACTTCCCGGATTGACCTGGCGGCTGGGTACATCAAATTCAAACGGTTCTGAATGGAGAAAACAATGGCGGATCTAGCGCAGTTGGAAGAGCAAATTGTAGGCCTCAGCCTGCTGGAAGCAGCAGCTTTGGTGAAGAAGCTGGAAGAGCGGCTTGGCGTTTCGGCGGCGGCTGCGGCCCCGGTAGCGGTGGCAGCGGGCGGCGGCGCGGCAGCTCCGGTGGTTGAGGAGAAGACCGAGTTCGCGGTGATTCTGAAGGACTTCGGCGCCAACAAAATCAACACCATTAAGGCAGTGCGGGAAGTTACCTCGCTCGGCCTCAAGGAAGCCAAGGACCTGGTCGACGGAGCCCCCAAGCCCATCAAGGAAAATGCGACCAAGGACGAGGCCGAGGCGATCCGGAAGAAATTCGAAGGCGTGGCTACGATCGAGATCAAGTAGCGCGGTCGAGTACCCAGGGTCGAATCACCCATACGAGGACTTGCAAGTCCGGCCGAGACGCGTTACGATATCCGTTGCGCGTCTTTTCGGCTCATCCCGGTTTAATGGGGGAGTGGAGCGGAGCCGGTCGCGCGTTTTCGGGTCGGATTGAGGGTGTCGGGTTTAGGTTGTCATGGAGTGGCACGCGAGCGTTCGTTGGCAGGGGCAAAGCCAAGCCTTCTGGCTCCGAATGAGCGGTAGCTGTTAAGTGCCATAGGGTCAATGGATTGCCTGGGGTCAGGCCAGGGATTCCGTTGACGAGGTTCGAGTGGCTGGCGAGCGAGCGGTTGAAGCGAGTTTTGGGATCGGCGAATACAGGGCATGCAAATTCGGATGGGAGCACAGGCATAGGGCCGCGCTCGTGAGGCATTGCGTCCTTACGGGCCTTTCGTGTCTCCAAGTCAATGCAGACGAAAGATTTTGAACTACTATCTGCCCTGAACGCAGTATCTTCCCGTGCGGATTTACCCGGCCTTGAGGGTCAATCCGCTCGAATCGCTTCCTCCGATTGTGCGCAGTCTAGCGCAATTGCCGGAGGTACGGCAATGCCTGCAACGCGATATTAACTCGAATCTGAACTGGAATTCACCTGGCCTGGTTTTTCCTGCAATGCCTCGAGGGGCGACCTCTGGGCTTGCCGGTAGCGCATGGTCGGGGGCCGGATTTTCGCCCTCCGCCAGTGAAGGTTTTTCGACTTACTTACCGTAATCCGCCGGCGCCTAGAGACTCGGGCGCTGGACCAGTTCGGCCACAATTGGCTGTGGACGCGCTGGAGTGACGAGCCTCAGGAGTGAACATGCCCAACGAGAAGCGTGCGATCCGCAGCCGGCTCGATTTTTCCAAGATTCCCACCGCAACCCAGATTCCCAACCTGATTGAAGTGCAGCGCCGGTCCTACGAGCGTTTCCTGCAAATGGATAAGCTGCCAAACGAGCGGGACGACTCCGGATTGCAGTCGGTATTTGTGTCGGTTTTTCCCATCACCGACTTCCGCGGCATCTCGCAGCTCGATTTCGTCGACTTCTCGATCGGCAATTGGGAGTGCAAGTGCGGCCACCTCAAGGGCCTGCACCACCTGCGCACGGCTTGCGTGCATTGCGGCTCCATGGTTATTACCGATCCCTTCCTGCCCGGCGATGTCCTCTGCCAGAAGTGCGGCACCTATAACAAGAACACGCCTGACTTCTGCAACAAGTGCGGCGACCCTGTCAGCCTGCAGTTGAAGTACGACCAGCAGGAATGCGAAGAGCGAGGCATGACCTTCTCCGCGCCCCTGAAGGTGACCGTGCGCCTCACCATATACGACAAGGACCCGGAGACCGGCAACAAGTCGATCAAGGACATCAAGGAGCAGGAGGTTTTCTTCGGCGACATTCCGCTGATGACTCCCAACGGCACCTTCATCGTCAACGGGACTGAACGCGTAATTGTGTCGCAGTTGCACCGCTCGCCCGGCGTCTTCTTTGAGACCGCCAACAACCGCACCTACTTCCTCGGCAAGATCATTCCCTACCGCGGTTCGTGGGTCGAGTTCGAGTACGACCAGAAAAACACGCTCTATGTGCGCATCGATCGCAAGCGCAAATTCCTCGGCACCATCTTCCTGCGTGCGCTTGGCCTGCGCTCCGACGAAGAGATTTTGAAGACCTTCTACACCGTGGACCGGCTGCACATCGCCGACAGCAAGCTCCACTGGGCGGTTCCGCAGGATCTGAAAGCCAACACTCACCTGGTGGGCGCCAAGCCCGCGCACGCCGTGCTTTCCAAAGGCGAGGAGATTGCCCACTCCGGTCGCAAGATCACGCCGAGTTCGCTTAAAGCGATTCGCGCCGCGGCCATCGACAGAATCGAGGTTGAGGCAGCCGAACTGGATGGCGCTCTCACCGCGGCTGACGTTGTGGATCAGAACACGGGCGAAGTGGTGGTCGAGGCCAACGTCGAGTTGACGGCCGACCGCCTGCACAAGGTGTTGTCGAGCGGCGCCACCACCTTCGAGGTCTTCTTCCCCGACCGCGACGACGTGGGCAACATCATCACCAACACCCTCAAGCGCGACTCCGTGCACAAACCGGAAGAGGCGCTCATCGAGATCTACCGCAAGCTGCGTCCCGGCGATCCGCCTACGCTGGATACGGCCACGGCGCTCTTCGAAGGCATGTTCTTCGACGCGCGCAAGTACGACTTCTCGCGTGTCGGCAGGCTGAAGTTCAACATCAAGCTCTATGAGAGCCAGGATGCCACGCACCTCGATCACCGCACCCTGACGCCCGAGGACTTCTACGCCACCATCCGCTACCTGCTCAAGCTGCGCAAGAACATCGGCATGGTGGATGATATTGACCACCTCGGCAACCGCCGCGTCAGGGCCGTCGGCGAGCTGATGGAGAACCAGTTCCGCATCGGCCTGGTACGCATGGAGCGCGCCATCAAGGAAAAGATGAGCGTCTATCAGGAGCTTTCGACGGCCATGCCGCACGACCTGATCAACGCCAAGCCGGTTATGGCGGCCATCCGCGAGTTCTTCGGGTCGTCGCAGCTTTCGCAATTCATGGATCAGACAAATCCGCTGTCGGAGATCACCCACAAGCGCCGCCTGTCGGCCCTTGGGCCGGGCGGCCTCTCGCGCGAGCGCGCCGGTTTCGAAGTGCGCGACGTCCATCCGACTCACTACGGACGCATCTGCCCCATCGAGACGCCCGAAGGTCCGAACATTGGACTCATCAGCTCGCTCAGTTGCTTTGCGCGCATCAATGAATATGGCTTCATCGAGTCACCCTACCGCAAGGTGAAGGACTCACGCATTCTCGACTTTGTCGAAATCGTCAACGCCGGCGAAAGCGGTCTGCGCGTCGGCGATCACATCGAGAAGGAAGAGGCCGCGCGCCTCAACGCGAAGCTCAAGAAGGAAGGCAAGCGCACCATCGACCACATGCCCTTCAGCTTTTACCTGTCGGCATGGGAAGAGGACAAGCACACCATTGCGCAGGCCAACATCGAGTTCAACGACAAGGGCGAAATCACTGAAGATCTGGTGAATGCCCGCCGTCAGGGAAACTTTGTGCTGGTCAACCGCGCCGAAGTGGACTACATCGACGTCAGCCCCAAGCAGCTTGTATCGGTGGCCGCGTCCTTGGTGCCGTTCCTCGAGCACGACGACGCCAACCGCGCGCTCATGGGCGCCAACATGCAACGCCAGTCCGTCCCGCTGCTGGTGGCCGAGGCGCCGCTGGTCGGCACGGGAATGGAAGGCGTCACGGCTCGCGACTCCGGCGCCGTCATCCTCGCCAAGCGCAACGGCATTGTGGATTCGGTCGACTCCGAGCGCATCATTGTGCGCGTCGAAGGCGAGCATCATCCCACGCAGTTGTCGCGCGAAGTCGGTTCGGACATTTATCAGCTCATCAAGTTCAAGCGGTCGAACCAGAACACGTGTATCAATCAGAAGCCTGTTGTCCGCGAAGGCGACCGCGTGGTCAAGGGCCAGGTCATCGCCGACGGCCCTTGCACCGAACAGGGCGAGCTGGCGCTGGGACGAAATGTTCTCGTCGCCTTCATGCCCTGGCGCGGATACAACTTCGAGGACGCCATCCTCATCAGCGAAAAGCTTGTCCGCGAGGATTACTACACCAGCGTGCACATCGAGGAATTCGAAATCGAAGCGCGCGACACCAAGCTCGGACCGGAAGAAATCACGCGCGACATTCCCAACGTCAGCGAGCACGCGCTGCGCGATCTGGACGAGAGCGGCGTCATCCGCATCGGCGCCCAGATCAAGCACGGCGACATTCTGGTCGGCAAAGTAACGCCCAAGGGCGAAACCCAGCTCACGCCGGAAGAAAAACTGCTGCGCGCCATCTTCGGCGAAAAGGCCGGCGATGTCCGCGACGCTTCGCTCACCTGCCCTCCGGGCATCGAGGGCACGGTGGTGGACGTGCGCATCTTCAGCCGCAAGGGCCAGGAGAAGGACGAGCGCGCCAAGCTGATCGAGGCCGAGTACGTTGCCAAGCTCGAAAAGAACCTCGGCGACGAAATTCGAATTCTCACCGACGAGCGCCTCAAGCGCCTCGACGGCATCCTCGGCCAGAAGGAAGTGCTGGCCGACCTGCACGACGAGCGGACCAACAAGCGCCTCCTGACCAAGGGTGCAATTCTCGATCGCGACACCATCGAGCGCATCTCGACCAAAAACCTCAAGCGCATCCGCTATAACGACAAGGATCCGCGCGTCAACGAGCAGATCGACGAGATCGAAGAGATGACCTCGCGGCAGATCGAAGTGCTGCGCAAGATCACCAACGAAAAGGTAGCCAAGCTGCAAAAGGGCGATGAGCTGCCTCCGGGCGTCATCAAGCTGGTCAAGGTCTATGTCGCCATGAAGCGCAAGCTTTCTGTAGGCGACAAGATGGCCGGCCGTCACGGCAACAAGGGCGTCATCGCGCGCATCTTGCCGGAAGAAGACATGCCGTATCTGCCCGATGGAACGCCTGTCGAGATTGTTCTCAATCCGCTCGGCGTGCCTTCCCGTATGAACGTCGGTCAGATTCTCGAAACGCACCTTGGCTGGGCCGCGCATGCGCTGGGCGAAAAGATCGCTGCTCTGGTCAAGCTCAACTCGGCAGCCGACTCGGTGCGCGAGCTCATGACCAGGGAGTTTGCCGGAACCGCAACGCTGCGTCAACTGCTGGAGCTCGACGACGAGATGCTTCTTCGCGTCGCCGCCGGCATGAAGCGCGGCATCTGGTTCGGTACCGCGGTCTTCGACGGCGCGCAGGAGAGCGAGATCAAGGCGCTTCTGGCTTCGGCTGGTTTGCCTTCCTCGGGCAAGACGGCTCTCTACGACGGCATGACCGGCGACAAGTTCGAGCAGCCGGTCACAGTCGGCTACATCTACATGCTCAAGCTGTCGCACCTGGTCGACGACAAAATTCATGCGCGGTCGATCGGACCGTACTCGCTCATTACGCAACAGCCGCTGGGCGGCAAGGCGCAATTCGGCGGGCAGCGCTTCGGCGAAATGGAAGTGTGGGCGCTGGAAGCCTACGGCGCCGCATACATCCTGCAGGAACTGCTCACCGCCAAGTCCGACGACGTCTATGGCCGCACCAAAATCTACGAGGCCATCGTCAAGGGCGAGGCTGCAATCGAGCCAGGCGTGCCGGAGTCGTTCAACGTGCTGATTCGCGAGTTGCAGTCTTTATGCCTGGATGTGGAACTTATCAAGCGCGCCGATCTGATCAAGAAAGTTCCGGTGCCGGAAGTCGCGGCAGTGGCCGACTAATGATCGGTCGATCGCGACGAGCAGCATGGGGTTTGAAGTGAACAGTCGTAGGAGCAACAAGACTGACCACTGACCACTGTTCACTGACCACTGTTTTGCGGGTCCTTCTTGAGAGCGGCAAACACCGCTTCCCGGGAAGGAAGGATCCTTAAACAATCCCGGGAAAAACCGAGGCAGGCGTCAAAAAGGCTTGCCAAGGAGGGTCGCCTTGTTCCGTTCGAACCCGTTTGAGCTATCCAGTCCCATCACCGACTTCGACGCCATCCGCATCATGCTCGCGTCGCCTGAAAAGATCCGCAGCTGGTCGCACGGCGAAGTAACCAAGCCTGAGACCATCAACTACCGCACCTTCAAGCCGGAGCGGGATGGGCTGTTCTGCGCCCGCATCTTTGGGCCCGTCACCGATTGGGAGTGCCTGTGCGGCAAGTACAAGCGCATGAAGCACCGCGGCGTCATCTGCGATAAGTGCGGCGTCGAAGTCACCGTCAGCAAGGTGCGCCGCGAGCGCATGGGCCACATTGAGCTTGCATCTCCGTGTTCGCACGTCTGGTTCTTCAAGGGCCTGCCTTCCCGTATCGGCCACCTGCTCGATATCTCTCTGCGCGATCTCGAAAGCATTCTCTACTTCGAGTCCTACGTCGTCGTCGATCCGGGCGATGCGCCGGTGAAGGAACGCGAGATCATCAAGGACGAAGTAAAGTTCCGCGAACTCGATCAGCAGTTCCGCCCCTCCGGCTTCAAGGCCATGATGGGCGCCGAAGCCATCAAGGAACTGCTCAAGCGCGTACAGATCGACGAGCTCGGCATCGAACTCCGCGAGCGCATGAAGACCGAAACCTCCGCGCAGAAGAAGCTCAAGTACGCCAAGCGCCTCAAAGTTGTCGAGGCCTTCCGCAAGAGCTCGAACAAGCCCCAGTGGATGATTCTCGATGTGCTGCCGGTCATTCCTCCGGAGCTGCGCCCCCTGGTGCCGCTCGATGGCGGCCGCTTCGCTACCTCTGACCTCAACGATCTCTATCGCCGCGTCATCAACCGCAACAACCGGTTGAAGAAGCTGATGGACCTGCACGCGCCGGAAGTCATCGTGCGCAACGAAAAGCGCATGCTGCAGGAAGCCGTCGACGCGCTGTTCGACAACGGCCGCCGTGGCCGCGTGCTGCGTGGCGCCAACAACCGTCCGCTCAAGTCGCTCTCCGATACGCTCAAGGGCAAGCAGGGCCGCTTCCGCCAGAACCTGCTCGGCAAGCGCGTCGACTACTCCGGCCGTTCCGTCATCGTCGTCGGCCCCGAGCTCAAGCTTCACCAGTGCGGCTTGCCCAAGAAGATGGCGCTCGAACTCTTCAAGCCCTTCATCTATCACCGCCTCGAGCAGACCGGCCAGTGCACCACCATCAAGCAAGCCAAGGAAATGGTCGAGATGCAGGAGCCCGTGGTCTGGGACATCCTTGAAGAAGTCATCAAGGATCACCCCGTGCTGCTCAACCGCGCGCCTACGCTTCACCGCCTCGGCATTCAGGCCTTCGAGCCTGTGCTCGTCGAAGGCAAGGCCATCAAGATTCATCCGCTCGTCTGCACCGCCTTCAACGCCGACTTCGACGGCGACCAGATGGCCGTGCACATTCCGCTGTCGCCCGAGGCGCAGATTGAAGCCAGCGTGCTCATGCTTGCTTCGCACAACATTCTGTCGCCGGCCTCCGGCCACCCCATCACCGTGCCTACGCAGGACATGGTGCTCGGCCTCTATTACCTCACCAAGGCCAAGAAGGGCGGCAAGGGCGAAGGGCCGCGTCTTCGCCAACACCGAGGAGATCCTGATGGCGCTCGAAGCCGGAGAGGTGGAGACGCTTTCGCCCATTCGCCTGCGCTACACAGGCAAAGTCCTCGACATGACCACCGCCTACGACGATCAGGACCTGACGCATACCGAGGCTGTCGACTTCAATAAGGAGTACATCTCGACCACCGTAGGCCGCGTCATTCTGAACGACTCGCTGCCCGACAGGATGCCGTTCGTCAACGGCCTGCTGAAGAAGAAGGGCATTGGTCAACTGGTGAACTATTGCAACCAGAATCTCGGCCTTGAAGTTACGGTCGGGATGCTTGACCGCATCAAGGCGCTCGGATTCAACTACGCCACCAAATCCGGCCTCTCTGTCGGCCTGGACGACATGGTGATTCCGGACAGCAAGTACACCACCGTCGACGCAGCCGACAAAAAGGTGATCGAAGTCCAGAAGCAGTATATGGACGGTGCTATCACCAACGGCGAGCGTTCGAACAAGGTCATCCAGATGTGGTCCGCGGTTACCGATCAGGTGGCCGACGAAATGTTCGGCAACATGAAGCGCGCGGACGACGAAGGCGCCATGAATCCGATCTACATCATGGCCGACTCCGGCGCCCGCGGATCAAAGCAGCAGATTCGCCAGCTCTCCGGTATGCGCGGACTCATGGCCAAGCCTTCGGGCGAAGTCATTGAGACGCCCATCACCGCCAACTTCCGCGAAGGCCTCACCGTGCTCGAGTACTTCATCTCCACGCACGGCGCGCGCAAGGGCCTCGCCGACACCGCGCTCAAGACAGCCGACTCCGGCTACCTGACCCGCCGCCTGGTCGACGTGGCGCAGGACGTAATCGTCACCGAGTACGACTGCGGCACGGTAGAAGGCATCTACGTAGGATCGATCGTCGAGTCCGGCGAGATCATCGAAGAGCTGCGCGACCGCATCATCGGCCGCGTTTCCCTCGAGCGCATCAAGGACTACGACGGCAACATCGTCGTCGATGTGAACCAGGGCATCGATGAGGACATTGCATCGGCCATTCAGGGTGCGGGCGTCGAGCGGGTTAAGATCCGCTCGGTGCTCACTTGCGAGTCGCGGCGCGGCGTTTGCGCGCTGTGCTACGGGCGCAACCTGGGCTCCGGCCGCATGGTCGAGCTCGGCGAAACCTGCGGCGTCATCGCGGCGCAATCCATCGGCGAGCCCGGCACGCAGCTCACCATGCGTACCTTCCACGTCGGCGGAACAGCCAGCCGCGTGCAGGACAAGTCGCGCCTCGATGCCAAGAACAACGGCTTCGTGCGCTTCATCAATCTCAACTACGTCGAAAGCAAGGACGGCACTCTCGTCGCCATGAACCGCTCCGGTTCGGTTGCCATTCAGGACGAGCGCGGCCGTGAAAAGGAGCGCTACCAGGTTGTCTACGGCGCGCGCCTTCGCGTCAAGGACGGCGAGCACGTAAAGCTGGGACAGTTGCTGGCCGAGTGGGATCCATACACCTACGCCATCCTCACCGAGATCGGCGGCACGGTGCAGTTCAAGGATCTGCAGGAAGGCATCACGCTCAACGAAGAAGTCGACGAAGTCACCGGCCTCTCGCGTTGGGTTGTGGCCGACTCTCCCGATGAAAAACGGCAGCCCGCCTTCGTGGTCAAGAACGCGAAGGCCCACAAGCGCTACCTGCTGCCTCGCGGCGCTCACCTCATGATCCAGGATGGCGACGAAGTGGGCCCGGGCGACGTGCTGGCGAAGATTCCCAAGGAGTCGACGCGCACCAAGGACATCACCGGCGGTCTGCCGCGCGTGGTGGAACTGTTCGAAGCGCGCAAGCCCCGCGAGACGGCCATCATCAGCGAAATCGATGGTATCGTCCGCTTCGGCGAAGTCAGCAAGGGTCAGCGCAAAATCTACGTAACCGCGGACAACGGCGACGAAAAGGAATACTCGGTGCCGCGCGGCATTCACGTCAACGTCCAGGAAGGCGAGCGGCTCAGCGCTGGCGATCCGCTGATGGACGGCCCTTTGAACCCTCACGACATTCTTGCCGTGCTCGGCGAAAAGGCCCTTCAGGCTTACCTGGTGAACGAAATCCAGGAAGTCTACCGTCTGCAGGGCGTTGCCATTTCGGATAAACACATCGAAGTCATCGTGCGCCAGATGCTGCGCTGGGTGCGGATCGACGAAGTCGGCGATATCCAACTTCCTCCTCGAGCAGCAGGTTGACCGCTTCCGCTTCCGCGAGGAGATCGAGCGGGTGCTGGCCAATGGAGGCCGTCCACCAATCGGGCGTCCGCTGTTGCTGGGCATCACCAAGGCCTCGCTCTCGACCGACAGCTTCATCTCCGCGGCCAGCTTCCAGGAGACCACGCGTGTTCTCACCGAAGCCAGCATCAACGGCGCGGTAGACAACCTGCGCGGACTCAAGGAGAACGTGATCGTAGGACGCCTCATCCCCGCGGGCACGGGCCTGGAGTACTACCGCAACGTCCAGCTCTCACCGGAGCTGGAAGAGGCGGCGGCGCGCGTCCAGCAGGAAGTCACAGCCGAGATCGAAGCCGCGGAACGCGAACTGGAGCTGATGCGCCAGGAAGGCGAAGCCGAAGAGATGGCGGCCGAGTAAGACTGACCTTCATCTTCGAAGTCCCAAGAGGCCCGGCGAAAGCCGGGCCTCATTCTATTTGGGCCAATCTGATATGAGTTCAAATTGCAATGGGGCGGGCTCGGCGTCCCCATGCGCTGTTCGGGAATTCTTTGTGGCGTACATCGCGGTGTCGGCCGTACGCAGAAGGGTGTCCCTCGTGGTCGCGTCTTCGGGGTAAAGGGCGATGCCGACGCTAGCCGAGCCCTCAATCGCATAACCCTGGATGCAAAACGCTTCGTCGAAGCATCGTTCCAGCCTTAGAGCGATCTCCTGAACGTCGCAGCGGCCATGCACTGCCGGAACCAGCACAGCGAATTCGTCTCCGCCGAGCCGGGCCAGTATGTCGGCGGGCCGTAACTGCCGCTTCATGCGCACTGCCGCTTCCTGAAGGTACAAATCTCCCACATGGTGCCCGTATCTGTCGTTCACCTGCTTGAAGTCGTCGAGGTCGATGTAGACCAGGCCGAAGATGCCGGCTGTGCGGCGGGCTTCATCGATGAGCGCGTCGAGATGCTTTTCGAGCGAGAAGCGGTTTTGAATGTCGGTAAGCAGGTCGAATTCAGAACGGTGCAGCAGGTCCGAGTAGAGACGATGCGTCTCGATCGCGAGCGTGGCCAGCCCAGCTCCCATCGCCAGTGCCTCTGACAGTTCGGTGCAAGGCTTGGTTAGCGAGTCGAAGGCGGTAAAGATCGTCCCCAGTGACCCGCCGGTGCGGGCCGGAATCTCGGTCTGCACAACGCGCAGCCTGGTGAGGTCTGGCGGCAAGTTGCCGAGTCGCGCTCCATCTCGAATTTCGCACCAGCAGGGAGCGCCGTGCAGCCGGAAGGATACTACTTCCGTGATCTGCTCGATCGATTCAGCCAGAGGGCGGGAGCCGTTGATGTCCTCAAGAATGCGCCTGCGCCGCCGTTCCAGATACGCTATTGCGGCAGTTTCCCTGCGAACCCGGCGTTCCAGTAACCAACCTCTTACGCCAACCGCCATCACAACAATAAGCAGCAGGCCGACGACGGTCATCATATTCCTGACGGTCAATGGGGAGGGTCTTGCAACAACCTCGATGTCGTCAAAAGATCGCATCAGTATATCGAAGGGAATTTCACCGTTGAACGGACTGGAATTCAGTTGGACGCAGACGCCTGAGACCCGAACTGTGGCGCCCACCGGAATTCGTTTCATCGCCGGAAGAGGGATCAGCGTGGACTTGTCCGAGTGGTAGTAAATCGCGGTGAATAATTTTCCATTGGAGCTCAGAACATACTCGTCTCGCGCCGATTCCCGGGCCTGTGTAACAAGCTTTCCCTCGGTGGATACCAGATCGTAGATGTGGCCCAGATGAACGTTATCGCTCAACGAGAGGTCCAGCCAGGTTGCCGGCAGCGGTGCGATCGGCGCATGTGCCTGGTGATCCTGGATTTCGCCCCGCACAAGATTCAGAAACCCTCCGTGGAAATCGGGAAAGCCAGTTGCGTCGGCGGAATCGCCGATCTGCAAGGGGGCGGTTGTCTGAGTCGAGATCCACAGACTTTTAGTACCGCTCTGAAGTACGACGGCGCTGCCGGGCTGATAATAGTTGATCGTTCCCTGCACCCTCACTCTGGCCGTAATATCGCGCGCACGGTAACCGTCGAAGATCGCGTCCATCTGCGTCACTGGAAGGGTCCAGGGGTTGGTGCTGGCGCGCTTCAAGACCTTCACATCGGTCATTGAAGTGGTGTGCAGTATAATTCCGGTCTTTTGCATCTTGCTGTCAAGGAGTGTTCCGGCCACTCCGGTGACCTCCACTTCCGAATCCAGCAGATCTTTCAGAGCGGTGTCGTCGTTGTCCAGCACGGACGCATCCATGGCGCCCTCGCCGGTGATCATGTGAAGGTAGGTGCCGCGCACATCCCCGTTGTAAATCTGATCCGCGGAGCGGACCATGCCGCGAACCGTGACCAGTTTGCAAATGTACTTTTGGCGGACCAGGCCATCGTAGTCGGCAAGTTCGGGTTTGGGCAGAGCGCCATGGTGAAGCAACGAAACATCATTGCCTTCTATGATGGGCAGGAAGCTTGGCCGCGAGACTCCACGCACCCGGATGCGATCCCCGGGGGCCAATGCGACGTCCTTGGTCAATAACACATAAATGCCCGAGTCTCCGTCCTGCACATACAGCATCCGAGGGTGAGCGCGGAAAAACGTAACCGTGGCATCGAAGGCAACGGGCAGGGCGTGACTGGCTTGCGCATTGCTGAGGGCGCGAATATCCTGCAGGGACGTCAGCGGTTCGCGCGCCGCCGACCAGCCAACGGCGGCCCATCCGGTAATCACCGCGAAGACAGGAATCAGGATCTTCACTGGGTAAGCCTGCACAAGGGACAATAATTTCCAAACCAGCCCTGATCATCTCTATCGGCAGACGCCCGTGCAGGGAACAGCCGCGCGTGTTAAAACTTGTATTTTGATGGGGAGAATCGCCCGGTTGGCATACCGGGGCCGATCTTCTTTAATCCCGGCCCTGAAAAGAGACTCGATCCAGATAGGTAAGCGTGGGGTCGGCAAGATCCATTCCTGGACTCGCTTTTCCCTTCCTCCTGTTTTTTGCCGAATACATGGCGGAATCGGCCGTGTTCAGCAGACCGTCCCTGGTGGTTGCGTCGGCTGGGTAGAGAGCGATCCCAACGCTCGCTGATCCAGGAATCACGTTGCCATCCACTCCGAACGGCGCATCGAAACAGCACTCCAGCCGCAGCGCGATCTCCTCCACGTCGCTCCGGCCCTCGATAACCGGAACCAGCACGGCAAACTCATCCCCGCCCAACCGCGCCAGCATGTCCTCGGGCCGTAGCTGCCGCTTCATGCGCAGCGCGGCCTGCTGGATATACTGGTCGCCTGCGTGGTGGCCGTATTGGTCGTTCACCTGCTTGAATTCGTCGAGGTCGATGTAGATCAAGCCAAAAATCCCGTCGGTCCGGCTGGCTTCATCCAACAGGCAATCGAGATGCTTTTCGAATGAGAAGCGGTTCTTGATATCGGTAAGCATGTCGAACTCCGAGCGGTGCACCAGATCGGAGTAAAGGCGCGAAGTTTCGATGGCCAGCGTCGCCAGTTCCGCCACCGCCGCCAGCGCCTTTTGTTCATCGGGCTGCGGGGTCGTGCGTGTCGCGAAGGCGGCAAAGATCGAGCCCAGCGGAAGTCCCGAGCGGCCCGCAATCTCTTGCTCCACCACGCGCAGTCCTGAGTCGTTGAGCCCCGATGGGCAGTTCCCCAGTTGCGGCCCGTTCACAATCTGGCACCAGCACGGCGCGCCCTTCAGGCTCGCTGAGGCTAGCTCTGTTATCCGCTCCAGAATTCCCCCCAGCGGCCGCGAGTGGTTGATGTCTTCAAGAATCAGCCCGCGCCGCTGCCCCAGATAGCCCAGCGCGGCAACCTGTGCGCGCATGGTCCGGTCGATGAACCACCCCCGGGCTCCCACCGCGAGCATGGCCATTAGCAGCAAAACAACCAGCATGCTAAGACGCCGCTCCGTGAACCACGATGGCATCGTCAGAACCGCAAGATCGCCCGAATTCCGGAGCAAAATCTTGAATGGAACGTCGTGACCGTACGGATTGGCATCATCCATCGCGCAAATGCCCGTAACCGTGGCCTCGAAGGCTACCGGAAGCCCCTTTGCTGCTTCGACATTCGAAAGCGAACGAATCGCCTCCACCGACCCGAGCGACGCCGGAGCCGCTGCTTCGGTTGGCTGGGGCACTGGGGTCATCGGCGCCTGGGCACTGCCCCAGGCAACCGAGATGCATCCGAATGCGATGGAAAGCAAGACGAAAACGTTCTTCATCGGAAACGATCCGGTGGGGCGGTTGCTATTTTCCCTGGTGATTGCGGCCAGTCCTAAGCAACGTCCGGCCACCCCACACACAGGCGAAAATAAAAGGGTGCGATCCCATCGCACGGGGTAAGTAACTCGATGACTGATACGTCCTCATCTTACGCTGAAGAAATTCTGTATAAATAACACTTTAGGAGTGTTTCTACCCCTTTTTCCGAGGGCTGTCGCGCCCTTCCAGGCGCCGGGCGCCAAACCGGCGGTATTCTGGGCACGGAACCCCGCGGCAGTCTCGGCCGCGCGAGGATGTCAAATGTCGAAAATCACTGAAAACTCTCCCATCTCCGCAACCTTTCCTCACAGCGGGGCGCAGGCGCAGCCCACCCGCCGCATCCGCGTCCTGGGCGTTCCGCTCGACCTGGGCGCCAGCCGCCGCGGGGTCGATATGGGACCCTCTGCCATGCGCGTCGCCGGACTCGAGGCGCGCCTTGAAGCTCTCGGGCACCAGGTCGCCGACGGCGGCAACATCCGCGTCGAGATCGCCGAAACCCAGGCCTCCGGCAGCCGCAACGCCCGCTACCTGGCCGAAATCGCCGAAACCTGCACCCGCACCGCCGAAGCCGTCCTCAAGACGCTCGAGGAAGGCGTCACTCCCATGCTCCTCGGCGGAGACCACTCGCTCGCCGCCGGCTCCGTCTCCGGCGTGGCGGAGTTCTACCGCCGCAAAGGCGAAAAAATCGGCCTGGTCTGGATCGACGCCCACACCGACATCAATACCCCCGAGACTTCGCCCTCCGGCAACGTCCACGGAATGCCGCTGGCCGCGCTCCTCGGCCTCGGACCGGAACCTCTGGCCCGCATCTACGGCTACTCACCCAAGATCGCCGCCGAAAACACCGTGCTCATCGGCGTGCGCGACATCGATGCCGCCGAGCGCGAGAACATCCGCCGCGCCGGCGTCACTCACGTCTACACCATGCGCGACATCGACGAACGCGGCATGAGAGCCGTCATGGAAGAGGGCCTCATCGCCGCCGGCGAAGGCACCGCCGGCTACCACGTCTCGCTCGATATGGACTGGATCGACCCGGAAGACGCGCCCGGCGTCGGCACCCCCGTCCGCGGCGGCGCCACCTATCGCGAAGCCCATCTCGCCATGGAGATCCTCGCCGACCACGGCCGTCTACTCAGCTTCGAAATCGTCGAAGTCAACCCCGTAATCGACGAGCACAACCGCACCGCCGACCTGGCCGTAGAACTAGCCTGCTCCGCCTTCGGCAAAAAGATTCTGTGAAGCGTTCTACACTGAATGAGCTGGACCTTGCATACCAAAAGCGGTGATCAAAAGACAGAATGACGAAAAAACTTCGCGTCGGCATTCTTTTCGGCGGTCGCAGCGGCGAGCATGAAGTCTCGCTGCTCTCGGCCGCATCGGTCCTAAAAGCCATCGACCGCGACAAATTCGACGTGGTCCCCATCGGCATCACCAAGGAAGGCCGCTGGCTGGCAGCCGCCGACGCGCACAACCTGCTGGCAGGCAACGACACCGCCGTCGCGCGCCGCCTCCGCGCCGGCGATCCGGACGCAACACCCGGAGCCAGGCTGCTCCAGGAGGCATTCCCACCCTGATGGCGCCCATGCCCGGTCCTCAAGGCCCGCAGGGCAAAGCCATCGATGTCGTTTTCCCGGTTCTCCACGGCACCTTCGGCGAAGACGGAACCATTCAAGGCCTGTTCGAACTGGCCGGCATCGCCTACGTCGGCTCCGGCGTCCTCGGCTCATCCGCCGGCATGGACAAGGACGTCATGAAGCGCCTCTTTCAGCAGGCCCGCCTGCCCATCGTCAAGCACGTCACGCTTCTCCGCGCCGAGTGGGAAAAGTCCCCGCGCAAGGCCATCGCCGAAGTCGAGAAGGCTCTCAAATATCCGGTCTTCGTAAAGCCCGCCAACCTCGGCTCTTCGGTCGGAATCAGCAAGGCCCACGACCGCAAGGAACTCGGCCCCGCGCTCTCGCTCGCCGCCCGCTACGACCGCAAGCTGGTCGTCGAGCAGGGCGTCGGCGGCAAAAAATCCAGCGCCCGCGAGCTCGAAGTCGCCGTCCTCGGCAACGATCGACCCCAGGCCAGCGTCGTCGGCGAAATCATTCCCGGCAAGGAGTTCTACGACTACGAGGCCAAATACCTCTCCGAAGGCTCCGTGCCGGTGATCCCCGCCACACTGACCCGCGCCCAGACAAAGCAGATTCGCGAAATGGCGGTCGCCGCATTCCGCGCCTGCGATCTCTCCGGCCTCGCCCGCGTCGACTTCCTCATGGAGCCGGACGGCAAGCGACGCATCTTCCTGAACGAAGTGAACACCATGCCCGGCTTCACCCAGATCAGCATGTACCCCAAGCTCTGGGAAGCCACGGGCCTCAGCTATCCGAGCCTGATCACGCGCCTCATCGAGCTAGGCCTCGAGCGCCAGGAGGAAAAGACCCGCACCACCTACACCAGGGATTAGGGAACAGCGAACAGGTTCGTGGTGTCTAATGGATTAGGGGCCAAGTTTAGTCTTTAGGAGTCCGTCCCTGACCCCTGATCCCTCACGCCTGACCCCTGCTTTTCAGAGGAACCAGCTCCATGACCCTGCTCGACGCTCCAAAGTTTGACGAAGTGCGCGACCGCCGCAACCGCATCATCCTCTCGGGCTCGGTGGCATTGGTGTTCATCCTCCTCGTGTCCTGGTGGCTGATCTCGGGCCGCCCCGTCGACTGGCCCTGGAACTGGAACGCTCACCTCTTCGGCCGCATGGCGGTCAACAACTTCCTCGGTGCCGTCGAGCAGAACGACCTCGAGAAGGCCTATGGCATCTGGCTCCACGACAAGGACTGGCAGCAGCATCCCGCCCTGTCCGGGGCCTATCCTTTTTCCCGCTTCCAGCAGGACTGGAGCCGCACCAGCCCAGACAACGAGTACGGCATCATTCAAACCCACAAAATTGTAGCGGCGCGCGTTTATGGAAATGTGCTTCTGGTGGCGGTGTTGATCAACGGCCGCAAAAGCGGCGCGCTGAATCTGACCTACGATCCCAAGACCCACACGCTGAACTTCTCGCCGCCCGGCGAGGAACTCTATCTCGGGCCGTAGTCGGATTCAGCAAGTTTCGGATTCAGGAAAGACAAAATACGATGCCAAAGACGCGATTCGTGCTGGTCTCGCTGGCGACCCTTGCATTTGCAGCCTGGACGCAACCCCAGGGAGCAGCCTCGAAGCCCGCCTCAACCCATGCTCCGGTTTCCGCCAAGGTCACCAACGCCGGAGGACTGAAGCTGTCTGCACCACCAGCCTGCCCCGCGGCGTTCTACGACAGTCTCGTGGCCGATGGAATCGTCGGCACGGATCGCGATGGGGTGAGGATCCCCAAGGCAGTGTCCCGGCCTGAAGCTGAACTCTCTGATGAGGCGCGGAAGTACATTCGCGAGCAACACATAAAGAACTTCAAGGCAACCGCCCGGCTCAGCCTTGTGATCGATAGCAATGGCAATCCCCAGAATCCCTGTCTGATGAAATCCGCAGGCCACGGCCTCGACGCGCAAGCGGCAAAGGCCGTTCGTCAGTACAAGTTCGCTCCGGCCACAAAAGCCGGCAAGCCCGTGCCCATGCGAATCGTCCTCGAACTGAATTTCAAAACCTATTAAGCGATTCCTGGCGCAAGCCGCCTTACACGCCTTTCAGCTCCACCAGAGTTTTCTCCAGGCTGGCTGCATCTTCCACGTTCAGCCACTTCAGGCTGGGATCGATCTGCTTCAACAATCCACAGAGAACTTTCCCCGGACCAACCTCGATGTAGAGTTCCGCCCCCGCCGTTTTCAGCGCCTGCACGCAATCGACCCAGCGAACGGTGCCTGTAACCTGCCGGGTCAGCGCATCACGAACGGCATCGACAGTGTTCACGAGGTCGCCAGTGACGTTGGCCGCCACGGGAATGCGAGGATCGGCGAACGCCAAACCCGCCAGCACGCGCGCAACCTCCTCCTGCGCGGGCTGCATCAAGGCGCAGTGGAAGGGAGCGCTCACCGGAAGCATCACCGCGCGCCGTGCGCCCTTCGCCTTGGCCAGCACCGAGGCCTTTTCCACCGCCGCCAACGCCCCCGAGATCACGGTCTGCCCCGGCGAGTTCAGGTTGGCCGCCTGCACTGTAAGCCCCGTCTCCGCGGCTGCCTCTCTACAGGCGTCTGCCACCTGCACGGCATCCAGCGAGAGGATGGCAGCCATCGCCCCCTGCCCCGCCGGAACCGCCAGCTGCATCGCCCGCCCGCGCGCCTTCACCGACCTAACCGCATCGGCTAAGGAGAGCGTTCCGGCGGCCACGTGCGCCGACCACTCGCCCAGCGAATGTCCCGCAGCCAGCGCCGGTACCACACCGTGCTCGGCCAACACCCGCGCAGCGGCCACGCTTACAGCAAGGATCGCCGGTTGCGTATTCTCGGTCAGCCGAAGATCCCCCTCCGGCCCCTCAAAACAGAGCTTTGAAAGCGAAAAACCCAGCGCCTCATCCGCCTCTGCAAAGGTTTGTGCGGCAACGGGAAAACTCTCAGCCAACTCGCGGCCCATGCCAACGGTCTGCGAACCCTGGCCCGGAAAGAGAAACGCAATTTTAGATGTCATTTCTTATAGATTTTATCGTGCCGGGGCGCAACCACGAGTTTGCCGCAAGCGCCGCGAAGCCAGTATGCGGGACTCAGTTCCAGCGCTTCTTGTCGTCGGGGTCTTCCTCGATCTGGCGGCCGTTTCCGTCGAACCGGACGGTGCGGCCCTGGGACTTCATGTAGACCTCGAACTTCCGCGCGGCACGGCGTCGCTTCCAGCGGTAGTAGCCGTTGCGCAAGCCGTACCATCTCTCACTCAGCGCAAACGACACCCCGCGCCGCGGCGCCGTCCGCACGTAAAGCCAGCCGGCCAGTGCGCCGCCAAGTTGGGCGAAAGCGTATCCGCGCTCCTGGCTGAAGAGCATGGCTACGGCAATAAGCCCATAGATGACCGCCATGTAACGGGCCTTGATGCCGATGGTGAAGAACAGCAGGAACTCCGTATCGCCGTAGAGCGTACCGATGACCACAAGGAGGCCAAAGATGCCGCCGAAGCAGCCGAAGAGCGGGGTTAGCGGTAAGGTGTAGCCGAGGGTTCCGCTGCAACAATAGATCACCGTCGCGGCCAGCACGGTTCCCAAAACTGAGATGGCATAGAGGCCGTTGACCCAGGCCGAGCTGTGCATCTGCTCAAGAAATCCGGCCAGAAACCACAATGAAAGAAGTTCGAAAAGCGTTCCAAGCAGGCCGACATGGATAAAGCTGTAAGTGAATGGCTGCCAGATGAACCCGTGAAGGAAGGAGCTGGGGTCGAATGCAAGCAACTGGAAAATGGCGCCGGCAGTGCCCGCAGACACCATTTGAGCAACAAGAAACGCAAAGTAGGCGGCTAGGTTTGCGAAGACCAGGGTGCGTGTGGCGCCTCTGAATTCGGGGAAGGAAAACGGACTGGAGCCAATCCTGCGCATCACTGTCCTCAGGGTAAACGGTTGGGCAGGTTGGTGTCATGGAAAGCCCGTTCCGATTCCCGGTGAGAAAGTGAGCGGAATCCGGTAAACCTCATCGGGCTCACGGCGTCTCTCCTGCACGAGTGTTCGATGGTGTCCCCGGAATGCAGCTTCGCGTGAGGGAACACTTTGGTGTATTCTCCGCCATGGGACCCGGTTTCCAGCCCTTGACCTCGGACCGTGTCGTCCTTAAAACTAGCGATGTTGAACCGAAATTTGCCGTGATCTTACAATGCGAGTTGCTTGAGAAAGAGAGGAGGCCGCCATGCCCAGCTGCCCGGAATGCGAAAATGAATTAGATATCGAATTGGATGAAGTGGAAGAAGGCGATGTGGTCGCCTGCGACGAGTGCGGAACAGAGTACGAGGTGGTAGGCGTTGAGCCGCTCGAGTTGGCGCGCGTTGAAGACGGACTCGATGAAGACGAGCCATTCGAAGAAGAAGAGGAGGAAGAGTGAAGATTGACCGCACGATTTTGCTGGCAGCGGTGGTGTTTGCCGCGCTGGCGGCTGGCATGGTTTCCCCTGGGTCGAGGGATGCACTGATTGCGCCCCCCAATGCTCAGGCCCAAAATCTGGGTGTGCGCGTGGTGTCGGGCGCCGTGCTGGCTGAGGATTCAGAACCTGTGGTCGGCGCAACCGTCTTCCTGAAAAACGAGAAGACCAAGGCCATTCGCAGCTATACCTCCACGACCAAAGGCCATTTCTACTTTGCCCAGGTAAACATGGCGGAGGACTTCGAGCTCTGGGCGGAGAAGGCCGGCAAAAAGAGCGCGTCCAAGACCGTAAGTTCCTGGGACACCCGCAAAGAATTCGTCAGCGATCTAAAGCTGAAGTAATTCTTTGGACCCGGCATTACAGTTTGCAGAAGAACTCGATCGGGCGGTAGGCCGGGACCTTATTCCCGGCACTAAGCCGGCAGAACAGGCCAGGACTTCAGCCAGTTGGTGTAGAGAAGCTTTGGAAGGGCACGGCTTTACAGGCTGCGGAAAAACTCGTCCCAGATCTGGATTCGTCGGGCTGTGTGTCAGGGCACGACTTCAGTCGTGCCGCAAACCCCGCAAGATCAATGAGGGCTTCAGCCCCCGCGGGGTGCCTCTTGCAGTCTCCACTCAGAATTGGCTCTTGTTCCGCAGCCTCCTAAGCCGGGCCGTAAATGCTACGGTTTGAGGCGGGCTTTAGCTCCTGAGGGAAATGCTCTAAAACGCCGCACTCGAGATCGGTCTTAGTGGGAGGCCCACCCAACCTTGCGCCTCGAAGTCTTTTGAGTTTAGCCTCAACTGGTTATTAACCGTCCAGTTTCTTCACCACCAGCTCATTGAGCAGGGCCGGGTTGGCTTGCCCCTTCGAGGCGCGCATCACCTGGCCAACAAAGAACCCTGCAATCGTCTTCTTGCCGAGGCGATACTGCTCCACCTGTTTGGGATTGACCGCGATTATTTCGTCGATCAACTTTTCAATTGCTGACGCATCGGTAATCTGCTCGGGCTTCTCGCGCTCATACACAACGCCGAAGTCCTCGCTCTTCTCGAAGGCAATATCGAAAAGCTGCTTGAGCTGCTTGGAACTGATCTTGCCCTCTTCGAGCAGATCGGCCGCCTGCACAATGCCGGCCATTGAAATGGGCGACTGATCCTGTTCGAGACCCAACGCCTTCAGGCGTCCGCCCACTTCGCTGATCAGCAGATTTGCCACGCGGCGCGGATTCTTCGCACTCCTCGCGGCCTCCTCGAAGCGGTCGGCGAATTCACGAGAGGCGGTGAGCGTGTGCGCGTCCTGAGGGCTCAGGTCGTACTCGGCAATCATCCGCGCGCGCCGAGCCTCAGGCAATTCAGGCAGTTTCTTCTTCGTTTCCGCCAGAAAATCCGCGGAGACGATCAGCGGCGGAAGATCCGGCTCCGGAAAATAGCGGTAGTCGTGCGCCTGCTCCTTCGACCGCATCGAGTACGTGCGGCTCTCGTTCGAGTTCCACAGCCGTGTCTCCTGAATTATGCGGCCGCCGGATTCGATAAATTCGATCTGGCGTTCGATCTCGTACTCCAGCGCCGCTCGAATGAAGCGAAAGCTGTTTACATTTTTCACTTCCACCTTGGTGCCGAATTTCGGCGCACTCTTAAGACGGACGCTGACGTTGGCATCGCACCGGAGCGAACCCTCTTCCATGTTGCAGTCGGAAACGCCGGTGTAGAGAAGAATCTCTTTCAGGCGCGTCAGGTACTCAAAAGCCTCGTCCGGCGTGCGGATGTCGGGTTCGCTCACGATCTCAGCCAGCGGCGTGCCGCACCGGTTCAGGTCGAGATAAGTTCGCGTGGCGGAGTCGGCAAAGCCCTCGTGCAGGCTTTTGCCCGCGTCTTCCTCCATGTGCAGCCGTGTGATGCCAATCCGCTTCGTGCCGCCATTCGCTGTGGGCACTTCGATCCATCCGTGCTCGGCGATGGGCTTGTCGAATTGCGAAATCTGGTAGCCCTTGGGCAGGTCGGGATAGAAGTAGTTTTTGCGCGCAAAGATGGAGTGCTCGCGCACCTCGCAGTGGAGGGCAAGTGCGGCCAGCGTGGCGAACTCGACTGCCTTCGCGTTGAGCACCGGTAGTGCGCCGGGCAGGCCAAGGCACACCGGGCAAATGTTGGTGTTGGGCGGGGAGCCAAACTGATTGGCGCAACCGCAAAAGGCCTTGGTTGCGGTCAGCAGTTGCACGTGGACTTCGAGTCCGATGACGGGTTCGTACTTGGCCACAACTTCAGGCGGCAATCCAGCAGCGGCAGGCATGTTTGAATTTTAACGCGAGGGCGGGAAGAACCTGAGTGGAGCAACTGGTCAATCTGCTTCTACTGCCTCGGTCGTCTCATCTGGGTCATCCGGCGCGGGATTAAGTAGGCTTACGGTCCGAATCCCGCTACTCTTCGTCAATAAGATGCCCGAACCTGGAATCGCAACTGTCCCGCCATCCATGTCTACCCATGCTGCCCGTGTGAGATAAATCGACGCGTCCTCTGCGGCATCCGAGTAGTAAAGCAGGCTCCCCAATACGCTCCTGCCATCCTCCAACTCCACCTGCAGCGGTTGCCCCTTGATTGCTTCACTTTCAAAAACGTCATTCCAAATCGAGTTGCGCGTCGTACGTTCCGTGAGTTGAATCCTCTGAAACACTTGATTGCCGTCGAGGCGAATATACGCAACAGAGGCGAGACCGAATGCGAATGTTACCACGGCGAGCCAAGCCAACTGTGCCGGCTCCCAAAGCACTGTGTCGTCGCCTTTCCCAGAAACATCGTGAACGATGTGAAATGGGAGCTTCCCGCCGTTCAGCGGCATATAGCACACATAGATTACGAAGCTAAAAACCAGAGCTTCAATTACACGCTCGAGATCCGACTGTGATCGGCGGGTAGCCAGGGCCTGAACAATGTATGCCGCCGAAAATCCAGGCAGCAGAATCAGAAAAACCTGTAGTGCGAGGAGTGTAGCCGGCATTGGGAACGGCTCCTTTTGTTCCCTTCACTGCTTAGGCGAACCCGTTTGGGTTGGCGGAGGGGGAATCTTGACAGGGGCCGGAAGTTTCATGGGTGACTGGACCGCAGGCTTCTTTCCCCTATCGAAGCGGTCTGAGCCATTGTGGTCCGGGCCTTTGTAGCGGGAACTTCCTCTTGGCAGAACGTATCCCATATCTCCTCCTTGCTCAATTATCGTCTCGTCGGCAAACGAAGTCCAATGGGTCGTTCACTCCGACCGCCGTCCTACTCAAACTGGTACAGAGTGACCTTTTCCACACGCTCCTGGTGTGGATCGAACCGCCAATAGGCTCCCTGGTCGTCTTCGTCGCCGTTGAGCCGGCGGCCGGGAACCCACTTCCCGTCTTCGAATTTGCCTTCGTCGACTGCGGCGATTCCCACGCGCGGGCCGTTGTCCGATCGTGGCGTGAACGTGACGCGGAAGCCCTTGCCTGCGCCCAGAAACGCGTCCTTGCCATCCGCCATGATCAGTCCAAAGCCGCTCTCAGCGGGGCCGCCGAAGCTGTTGTCCAGGCTCACATGCAGCGTGTATCCGTTCATGGTGAAGTTCGCCGTGTGGTGGTCGCGGTCGAGGATGAATCCGTGCACGTCGCCCGCGCTCTGGTGCTCGAGCAGCAGTGGCGTCAGGCTGGCAATCGCTCCATAACTCTCGCCCAGTGGGTCCGTCGCCCCGGCTTCCGATTCGATTGCGAAGGGCGAAAAGCCGAACCCAGCCTCTTCGCCCAACGCGTAAAACACGTTTGCCGCGCCTTGTGCGCCGCCGCGTGTCTCCGGCATGTAGAGCGGATTGCCGTCGCGATGATAGCGCCTGCACCACTCTTCAAAATTTGTTGCGTAGAGATCGGGCGAGTAGAAATCCAACCCCGTCCCCGCGGCCCTCCACACGTCGACCACGCGCGGTTCCGGGCCACCGCTCGGATACTCGCCCGGCGGTGTTGTCTCGCCTTCAAGCCACGTGTTCACATACATGGGGATGTCGTATTCGGCCTTGCCCTGCGCCGTGACGGCCTGGATAAAGCGCGCATAATTCCAGGCCATAAAGATCTCGTCGGCGCGCTCGCTGTCGCCGAATATCTCTGCCCACGTGCCCGCGGTCTTGTTGCCGTTCGCATCCCACAGATCTTTTAGATCTGGATACAGCGATGCATGATGCGCCTGCAGATACTGCGATCAACTGCGTGGGCACGGCAGAAGCAAACGCCTTGTTCGCGGCTTCGCAGTGGTCGCGCGAATCGCCGAGAACGCCCACCTCGTTCTCAACCTGCATCATCAATACCGTATGGTCGCGTGCAGTCGATCTCCTTGATGTGCTTCATCAACGCCGCGAACGCGCGCCCATCTGCTTCCTGGGTCGCTGCGCCCTGCGGGCTCAGAATCTCCACCGGGTTGCCGTGTTCGATGACGCGCGGAAAGCGCCGTGTATCCTGCTTCACCCACACCGGCATATAACTCGACAGTCCGTTCTTCCACGAGGCCAGCCACAGAAAAACGATGCGCTCATTCTCATGCCGCGCCTGATCGATGAGGCCATCGACAAGCGTGAAATCGAAGCTGCCTTCCTTCGGCTCGATCAGTTCCCAGCTCGAGCGGCGTCACCACGGAATTAAGACCCATGCCTTTGAGCTTGGGCCAGATCGGCTTCATGTATTCCAGGTTCGACGAGGAAGAATTGTGCAGTTCGCCCGACAGCATCAGGAACGGCTTGCCATCCACAATCAACTGGGTCGCCGCTCCGCGCTTTTCCAGATGCGGCGCCCCCGTGGTCTGCGCGGAAACAGCAGCGCATTCAAGACCGAGAAACAAGAGCAGAATTGGCAGCGTGCGAAGTAGATTTCTCATAACGACAGGGAGTTTAGCACAGAAGATTATGCTGCTGTCTGGATGCGGCCGTCCCGTTTTGGTTCATAGTCTCAATTCGGTCCGGCTGTCTTGGTCACCATGACGGTTCGCCATTGCCGCTGACCTCGCGGCCGCCGTAGTGTTGAAGAGTGCCCGTCCTCTCGGTAGATCTCGCTTTCCGCCGCTGGTCCGATCTGGGCATCGTTGTCCTCGACCGCGACAAGCCGCAGACGACGCCGTTCGACGGTGACCCGGCCAGGCATCCCGTTGCGTGCCAGATCATTCCCTCCTCCTCCGCCGGTCAGCCCGACGGTCCCGTCGACGCAAACGTTTTGGCTGGCCGCCTCAACCACCTCTGCACCGTGCGCGGCATCCGCGTCATCATGCTGGACGGACCTCAGGCTTGGAAATCGAATTCAAATGGTTTTGAACATGCGCGGGTGAGCGAGCGCCAACTCAACACTGCCGCCAAGACCGGCTTGCCCGGCATGGTGAAACCCATCACCTATCGCCCCTTCGCGGAGTTCTGCCTGGATGTGTACGATGCGCTCTGCCGTCGCGGCTGGCGGCGCATGGATACAGGCGATCGCTCTACTGGCCCACAGGACCGCGTGCTCGTCGAAAGTTATCCTCACGCGGCCTGGAAGTCGCTGGGACTAGCGCCGCTGCCCTCAAAACGCCGTTCAACCGTGAGCGATCTGGCTGCCGCCTATAGCGCACTGCGCGCGGTCATCCCGTTCACTACCGATCGCCCTCCGAATCACGATCAGTTGCAGGCCATTGTGGGCGGCTTGCCTGGTCTGGATCTCGATGAGCGCAACACCGCAGCCGTCCGGATTGTCGGCCAGCCTCCACGGCGCGAAGACGGGCACTGGCGCGAGGGCTTTATTGTGCTCCCGCTACCGCGGCGCCTCCGTGTCGAGCTCCGCTGGCTCGATTGACCGCCCGATTATCTGGTCAAGGCGTCAACCGCATTCCCAATTGAAGCCTTTCTCTTGATGGCCATCAACTCCATGGCTTTGTGCGCAATGTGCTCGGCGCTGACCTCCAGCTCTTTCACCAACTCCCAGGGCGCGCCTGAATCGCCAAAACGGTCCTTCACGCCGATCGCGCCTGTGATCACAGGCAGCCCGTAGAGTTCGCTGCTTTCTGTGAGCAGGGAACTGACGCGCCAGGCCAGCGCACCGATCTGATGTTCTTCCGCGGTTACCACTACGCCTGTCTCTCTCGCGGCACGAATCACTGCCTCCGCATCGATCGGCTTGAGCGTGTGCATGTTGATGATGCGCGTCTCGTAGCCGTAGTCGAGCTTCAGAATGCGCGCCGCGCGCATGGCCTCGGGAACCATCGGGCCGATGGCAATGATGCTCAGATCCTCACACTCATTCGTGTAGTCGCTTGCCACCTGCGTCTCGAATGCTTCAGCGAAGTTGGCCGCCTCAGCGCGAAGGCGAATCACATTTGCATGGCCGAAGATAAAGGGCGTGGCCTCGCCGGTGACGATGGGCGTGGCCTCGCGCGCAAAGCGAATGTACTTCGGACCCACGTGCTTCAGCAGCAGGTAATCGGTGGCTTTGCGGGTTTCAATCGCGTCGCAGGGAACCACCACCGACATGTTCGGCATGCCCTGCATGGCGAAAAGGTCTTCGAGAGCCTGGTGCGTGGCGCCATCGGCGCCCACAGAAACGCCCGCATGGGCTCCCGCAACCAGCACGTTGAAATTTCCGTAGCAAACAGAAACCCGAAGCTGATCGAGATTCCGCGCGGCTGAAAACGTCGCATAGGAGCCGAGAACCGGCAGCTTGCCTTCCCGCGCCAAGCCTGCGGCGGCTGCCGTGGCCGACTGCTCGGCAATGCCCATGCTGATCCAGCGCTTCGCTCGCTCGGGCTTTCCCGCGTGGAAATCGCCGATCGTGATGGAGCCGGAGATATCGAGACCGAGACAGATCACACGCTCGTCGTCGCCGTTCTCGGCCAGCGATTTGCCGAAGCCCTTGCGCGTCGGCTCCATCTTCACTTGCATGGTCGTCGCCCGCATTCCACCAGTAGTCGCGCGAGAACACAGGCATCTTGGCCGCGAGCTTGTGGTCAATTTCTGTCTGATAGTTCTTTGCCTTCTCAAGCAGCGGTTCGACATGGATCGCCTCGCTCAGGCCGAGGTCCTTGAGTGCGGCGGCGAGTTCTTCACGGTTGGGCGCCTTGCCGTGCCAGCCCGGCTGGTTCTCCATAAAGCTGACGCCCTTGCCCTTGATCGGTATCGGCAAGGATCACCGTCGGCTTGCCGACCGTGGCGCGTGCCTTCGCGAACGCGTCAACCAACTGGCCCATGTCGTGGCCGTTGGTGTGAAGAACCTCCCAGCCGAAGCTCGCGTATTTGTCGGCAAGCGGCTCAACCTGCATCACATCTTTTACCCAGCCATCGATTTGCAGGCGATTGCAGTCGACGACTGCGATGATGTTGTCGAGGTGGTAGTTGCCGGCCTCCATCGCCGCCTCCCACACCTGGCCTTCCTGCTGTTCGCCGTCGCCCATCAGGCAGAAGATCTTGTGCCTCTTGCCGTCGATGCGCGCCGCCAGAGCCATGCCTACCGACACGCTGAGCCCCTGGCCGAGCGAGCCCGAGGAGACTTCAACGCCCGCCAGCCGGAGCCAATGGGGATGGCCCTGGAAAGGCGAGTAGAGTTTGCGCAGCGTTACCACGTCGTCGAGCGGACAAAAGCCCGCGAAGCCCAGCGCGACATAGAGCGCCGGCGCCTTGTGTCCGGCCGACCAGATAATGCGGTCGCGATCGGGCCACATGGGATTCTTCGGGTCGTGGTCGGCGGCATGGAGATAGAGCGCCGCCGCGATATCCATAATCGAGAGCGTGCTGCCGGAGTGGCCTGAGCCCGCCGCACAAAGGGCCACCAGATCGTACCCGCGCATCACGTTCGCGGCATCGTGCAGTTCGTCGATCGAATAATGCCGAGTAATCTTCCCGGTTTTGGAATCCTTGAGGGCCATATTCTTCTCCTTTGCGCAACCTTCAATAACGATCTATGCTTGTCGGCCTTCTAATTTCTATCGACCCCACCCCAACCGCAAAATGCGGTCCGGGTGGAGCACCTGGATCAAAAACTAAAGATTCTTCCTTGTCCAGCGGTCGATGCGTTCCAGGGCCTCTTCGAGATTCTTCAGCGAATTGGCCACACTGAAGCGCACGTAGCCTTCGCCGTACTGGCCAAAAGCGGTGCCGGAAAGCGCAGCTACGCCGGTCTGTTCGAGCAACGCGTCGGCCAGTGGCTTCGATTTCCATCCCGTCGCGGTGATATTCGGGAAAACGTAAAAGGCGCCTTTGGGCATGCGGCAACTGAAGCCCTTGATGCGATTGAGACCGGCGACAAAAACTTCGGACCTGTGTTTGAATTCGGCGCACATGTGGCCCACGGCGCTCTGATCGCCGCGCAGCGCTTCAATCCCGGCCATCTGCGTAAAGCTGGCTGTGCAGGAGTTGGAGTTGGTCATCAGACGCGTAATCTGCGCAGCCAGATCCGCGCGCATCACACCGTAGCCAATACGCCAGCCGGTCATCGCATATGTCTTCGAAAAGCCGTCGAGAAGAATTGTGCGCTCCTGCATGTCCGGAATCGACAGGATTGAAAATGGCTCTCCCTCAAACTGCAGCCGGCTGTAGATCTCGTCGGAGAGCACCATGATGTTGCGCTCGCCGACCGCACGGGCCACACGTTCGACATCCTCGCGCTGCTAAAATTCCGCCCGTCGGGTTTTGCGGCGAGTTGAGAATGATCAGCCTGGTGCGATCGGTGATAAGGGCTTCGAGCTCGCGAACATCCATCGCGAAATCACGTTCCTCGTGCAACTGGATGGGCACGGCCTTGCCGCCCACGTAATTGATCATCGACTCGTAGATCGGAAAACCGGGATTCGGATAGATGACCTCGTCGCCTTCATCAATCAGCGCCAGCATGGTGAAGAACATGATCGGCTTGCCGCCGGGCACCACAACCACTTCTTCCGGCGAAACTTCAACCCCGCGTGTGGCGCTTACGTATTTGGCGATCGTCTCGCGCAGCTCGGGCAGCCCGGCGGAGGGCCCGTAGTGGGTCCATCCCTTGCGCAGCGCATCAACGGCCGCTTCCACCACGTTTCCCGGGGTGTCAAAATCGGGTTCGCCGATCTCGAGATGAATAATGCTCTTGCCCTGGCGCTCCAGCGCCTTAGCCTTGCTCAGAACTTCAAAGGCGGTCTCGGTCCCGAGCCGCGCCATGCGCCCTGCCAAATGTAATGGATAATGAACAGTTTCTGTAATCATGACTCACGCTCCTAATGCGCGGCCCAGAGGGATGAGTCGTTAAGACTGCGATATGCTCATCCGGCCTTTGGCCGCAGGCATTATACATAGATTGAGATTCGTTGCAATGTGACGGCCGGACCGTCGGAGCGGAGCACATTTCTATAAAGCAGACGCGTGTTCCGAAACCCGGACCATCAGGTCGCCATCGGGGTGGCGGAAGCCGACAGCCAGTGTGTTTTCAGTCCTTTGCGACTCGCAAATCCGCTCCGGCTCGACCACGGATTCGGGTACGGTCATCGTGCTGGGCCGGGGCAGGGAAGACTTGATGACTCCGGCAATCATGTTGGCTATCTCTTTGGTTGCGTCCAGCGTATCTGCCTGCACCACTGTATCCATGGGCTGCATAAGCATCGCGGCAGTTGCAATGTAGGCCAGCCTTTCGTCGATCCGCACCTCGATCCGGCCCCTCCACGTCCCGGAAAGTTCGACGCTGCCCAGCAGATGACGTGTCCCCACGCAGAAGATCTCCGCCATCGGGACCGGCTCCAGCTTGATTGACAGCATCTGCTCCCAGAACTGGGCGTTTGCGCTGATCACGGATTGTTCGTCGAGATGCGCCTGCATGGATTGCTCTCCGATTCTTGGTTGCCGCTGGATTCTTGGCGTCTTCTCAGTTCATCGGGTAATTCTCTGAATGCGTTAAGAAAACTTGGAGCAGGAGAACCGCGGATGGCGATCTCCGAAGTCATTCGAAGAATCTCATTGGTACTCTGGAGCCCATTTAACAAGTGATGTGGATCACATTGACCGGTGCCTTCGGACACATCTCCGCGCCTATAACGGTGGCAACCTTTCCCCTACGAGGTGTATGCCATGGCGGATTCCGGCGCCACCGTCCAAAATCGATGGACGCATCCGGCCGTTATCCTCGTCGCCACGGACCTGAGCGACCTGGATCGGCTAATGCCGTTTGCCCTCGACCAGGCGGCCGAAACCGGTGCCCGCCTGATTCTGTTGCATGCCATTGCTACCGCCTCGGCTATGTCCGTCGATGCCGTCGGAATGCCCTATTACGATCCCTCCGCCGCGCTCGAATTTGCTGAAAAAGAACTCAGGCCATGGTGCGAAGCCGCTTGCCGCCGCAACATCGTTTGCGATGGCCTTGTTCGCGAAGGCCACGCCACTCAACAGATCGCGGCCGCGGTCCGGCAGTTTCAGGCAGATCGAATCCTTCTTGGGACACGGAGCCGAAGCAGGTTAGGCAAGATGCTGCTCGGTTCTGTTGCAGAACAAGTGCTGCGCTCGGTCAACCTCCCGGTCATCACCGTGGGTCCCGAGGCTCATCTCCTGGTGGGCACCGAAGCAGGAAGCGGCCGTGATAAACGTGTCGTGCTTCACGCCACCACTCTCAGAGAGACCTCTCGCCCGAGCGCAGTGCTTGCCTGCCAAATGGCGGCCAGCATGAATGCAAAGCTGGTCCTGCTCAGTGTCTTGCCCCCCGTGGATGAAATGCGGCGCAGTGGCCTGGCAAACGGTCCGGACTCCCCTGCCATCCGCGAGCTGCGCCTTCTGGCCGAGGAATCCGGCGCCACCTGCGGCCTCGACGTTGAGCCGGTGGCGGTTCACGGCAACCCTTCCATCGAGATTCTCGCCCAGGCTTCGGAGCGAAAAGCCAGCCTGATCATCTTGGGCGCAACCAACCGCTCGGCCTTCGAAAATCTCACCCGGGACCGAACGGTCTATCAAGTGCTGGCTCACGCCCGTTGTCCGGTCCTCACCATCCGGGAACCTCAGGCAGTCCTCGCCGAAACCGCGAAAGAGCGCGTTGCGGCATTTCACGGGTGAGCATTGCGTCCAGCCAGCCCACCGGCGGTGATTGCATCCGGCCGCCGGCGAGAATTCAGATGAAAATTTGGCGAGTTAGCCCCCGACGCGCAGGGACAGTCAGCATGTCAGTCGTCCACCGGCGTCGCCGACCCGCGGGGGATGAAACTTCGGGTGTCCCATCCATCGAGCGTCTTTTGCTCGATGGGTGGGAGGTCACAAAGCCCAACCGCCCGCCATCGGGTATCTCCATCTACGATGCTGTTTCTTTTTAGCGAGTATTACCCGACAACATGCTTCTTCGAATGGCAGGCTGGAAGGTTGACCAGGGGCGAAACACGGAGGAGAGCTAAGCGGTCAAGCGCTCAAGCTGATCCGGCTTGACGATGGTAAGACTTGTGCCCTTGATCGTGATCCAGTTATCGCGGCGGAACTGGTTCAGCAGGCGCGTCACAGTCTCTCGCGAGGTGCCGGCCATATTCGCGATCTCCTCGTGGGTGAGCGCCATGGTAAAGCGGATCTCCTGCTTGCCGTTCGTCGTCGAGCTGCCCCAGTCCAGCAGCAGCCGCGCCAAACGGCCCGCAGCCGAGCCTGAAAGCGCCAGGCGCTTGGCGTCATGGAACACGGTCAGGTATTCGCCGGAGAGCGACTGCGCGGCGTGCATGCTGGCGATTCCGTGGCGGCCCAGGAACTCGACAAACTCCTGTTTCCGAACCGTCTTCACCTGGCATGGCTCGATAGCCTCAGCGGTAACCTCATGGGGAACGTTGGCCAGCACCGCGCTCAGCCCCATCACGTCGCCGGGGCCGGCAATCTTCAGGATCATGGTCTTCCCGTCACGGGAGGTCGAGGAAATCTTTACCTGGCCAAAACAGATCACGAAAACATTCCGCGCCGGGTCGCCCTCGGAGAAGAGCTTCGCCCCGCGCGCATGACTCATCATGATGCCGATGCCATCGTAGTCCGCCAACGCCTCGGGCGTGAGATTGCAGAACATCCGCAGATGGCGGTGCTCGCAATTCAAACAATCTTCCGGGGGGTGATGGGAATGAATTGAGGCCATACTTGGTCCGAAGGGTCTAAATGGAAGTATAGCGCAGATTCCCCTTGGCCTAGGCAGGGATTTTCTCTCGACGTGCGGTCCGCCCAAAGCCCCGTCAAAGCCCTTCGGGCCGCCAGGTACTGAAATCGGATTCTCGAACCCCACCGGACTAGGCCGGCTCGGCTCCCTCGTTCCTGCGGCGAATGTGAACCGTCCGGTTCAAACAGCAAGAGAGATAGGCTCGGGAAACCTCTCGCGCCAGCTCCTCCAGCAATCGCATCCGCAACGGCGGATACTTCTCAAACACCTGGCTCAAGGACTCGATCGGAAGCAGCAGCAAGCGAGCCAGGCGTTTGGGCGCTCAGCGTATAAGTGTGGTACCCGTCTCCCAGCGCCGCTGCCAGTTCAACAAGGTCTCCGGCCCGTGCCGGACCAAGGGTCAGCCGGGTCTTCAGCCGCTCCGCCTTGCGCATGAACAATCCCGAAACCACCACGTAAAGTCCCTTGCAGTCCTCCTGTTGGCGAAACACCACCTCCCCGGCATCGAACTCGATGCACTGCGCCGCTCCGTTCAGCAGGTTTCCGGCCTCTGGCGGACAATCCAACAGCTCCGCCAGTGGATGCGCCGCGACGGCTTCCATTCGCCCGGATCTAGCCTCTGACTGCATGGTTCCATCTTCCATTTTTTCTCCCCGGCGCCCGGACCGCCGGCGTTCGGTTCCTGCCGTCCTTGTGCGGACCGGTGCTTGGTGAGGGCGTTTGCCCTGGTGAGCGCGTTTGGTGTTGCGGACGTGCGATGAGCCATGTTCCATTTCCAGCCAATCTTTCCTGATGCAACTTACGATCAATCCAGAAAAGCGGATGAACTCAATGAGAAAGCGGCGCAATCTGTATCTTTTTGCCTGCCGTTGCCTGTCAAAGGCCAGGATGCGGGGCTTGCGCGCCGTTTGAGCTAATGGGCTTCTACGGGAATTGACGCCTCCCGCTCCAGCCTCGCGGTTGCTGCCTCCGGTGGAACGCACAGCACAGGCACACGGGAACGTGCCAGCAGCGCGAATGCAGTCCCGTGCGGTCCCGGCGTCCCGCTGGCTCGCTTTACCCCGGCCACAAGAATGCACGGATGGTATTGCTCAATTGCGTCGGCCAATGCGTCAGCGGGGTTGCCGTCCTTTACCATGCAGCGCACCGGTACCTCCCCGCTCGTTTTAATCCCAAACTCCTCCAGCGTGGTCGCGCAGGGATTCAAGAAATGCCGAGGCCTCTGCCGCCGTGCGCGCATGAATCACCAGCAACGGACGCTTGAAGGTCTGTGCCAGCGAGTATGCCGTCGCCACAGCAGCCGGCGTCGCCTCGTTCCGCTCCATGGCCAGCATCACCGGCCCGCCCGGAGTGGGTCGATGTTCGCCCGCGTTCCAATCCGCCGCCACTGCCATCACCGGGCACGGCGCCAGCCGCACCAACTGTTCGGCGATCGCGCCCACAACCACCGGTCCGGCGCCCCGCATTCCCTCCGTGCCTATCACAATCAGTCCGGCTTCGTACTGCCGGGCCACATCCACCAGCATCTGCGCCACCGTTCCCTGGCGAATTTCGGAGTGGCTGTGAATTCCTTCCAGCAGCAGGTCGCCCGCCAATCTTGTCGAGGACCTCGCGCGCCGCTTCCGTCAGTCCCCTTCGTACCCGGCCCGGAACAGCGTCCACATCGGCATATTCCATCGGGTCGAGCCCGTGTGCCAAAACGATCCGCGCCCCGTAGTTCGTTGCCAGCTTGCGCGCATACTCCAGAGCCGCTTCCGACTGGCCGTGCAGGTCCGTGGCCACCACGATGGTCTTCAAGCCGGTTGCGAAACTCATTCTTGCCTCCTGACGCAAGGGCGCGCGTCTCAGCTTCATACCCATTGGAATTCGAGTCTGCGCGTCCCGGGCAGGTGCAAGCAGTGACCCCTTTCACTCCCGCTTGTGATTGTTATCACAGGACTTGCGTCCGAGGGGGCTTAAACCTCCCTGGCTCGCGCACTTTCCAGGCAGGAATTAGGGGCCATCTTCGGACTGCATTTCTCGGTTTGGTGCGCCTGTGGCTGCTCCTTCAGTAGGCCATCGGCCGTCGAGCAGATTGCTCGTATAAGATGGGTTCGTCTTCAAGTCGGACCAATTCATGAAAATGACGTTCAAAATGGTGACTTTTTCCCTATTCTCGGTCTCATTCCAATTTGGGCTCGCCATCCTCGGCTGGGGCGGATTTGCCGCCTTCTTCTCCAATCCGGCCCGCGTCGGCCTGGGAATTGTGGTCCTTGTGCTGACCGTCGCCGCCCTCTTTTCCAGCGGAAACCTCAGCTCCGGCCAGCAGGAAGATCGCGGCAATCGATGGGTCTTTATCGCCTTCACCGTGCTCGCCCTGCTGCTCGCCTATCTGCCCGCCTATACAGATCGCAAAGGCATCCTCGTCATCGATGGAGATGCGACGCGCTGGCTGGGCGTAGCAACCTCCCTGGTCGGCGGCTGGCTGCGCCTCTGGCCGGTCTTCGTGCTCGGCAACCGGTTCAGCGGCCTGGTAGCCATCCAGCCCGGACACACGCTCGTCACCACCGGCATCTACAGCAAGATCCGTAATCCGAGCTATCTCGGCCTGCTGGTCGGCACGCTGGGGTGGGGCCTGGTTTTTCGTTCCGAGATTGGTATCGTGATCACGGTGTTAATGGTCTTGCCGCTCCTGGGCCGCATGAACGCCGAAGAAAAACTCCTGCGCGAACACTTTGGCAGCGAGTACGACGCATACTACTCGCGTACCAAGCGCCTGATCCCGTGGATCTATTGATGGGCAGGAAGACAGTAGCCTATGTTTCAAAGACCCGCTTTGTGTCAGGGCATGACTTCAGTCGTGCCGAGAAAAGCTGGAAGAACAATGGGTTTTAACCCCTGAGGGACTGCGATTGATGTCCAGCCGTTTTTTTTTGAAACTCGCACTATTAACTCTGCGCCGCCATTCGTAATGCGCTTACCGGCACATCCTATTGGAGAAAAAATGAAGATTCCCGTCCGTCTTGCGGCCGTGTTTGTCGCCGCCCTTCTCCTCGCCCCTATCAGCCAAGCCCAGTTCGCCGCCTCCGTCGACCCGCTGCTCGGCGTCTCCGCCGGCGGCAATGTCTTCCCCGGCGCCGTCATCCCCTTCGGCATGATCAAGCCCGGACCAGACATGGTTGCACCCGAAGGCCATGACCCCAACGCCGGCTGGAATGAGTCAGGCGATATCCGCGGCTTCTCGCAGACCCATGTAAGCGGCACCGGCGGCGGCGACAAGTACGGGAACATTCTCGTCCAGCCCACCACCGGCGAAATCGCGCCAACAGATTCAGCCTCCCCGCGCGCCGGCGAGAAAGCCTCTGCCGGTTTCTATTCCGTCAAGCTGGTTCGCTACGGTGTCGGGGTCGAGATCACCGTAGCCCGCCGCTCCGCCATTTACCAATTCAGCTATCCCGCAGGCGCCAAGGCCAACCTGCTCTTCGATGTCAGCCACTTTCTGCTCTCCGGAATGAGAACCGGCGAAAGCCAATCGCTCGTCGCCTCCGAAATAGAAGTTCTCTCCCCAACTGAAGTCGCCGGATCAACCAGCATCACTGGTGGCTGGAACAAGCAGCCCAACAGCTACACCGTCTACTTCTATGCAAAAACCGATACACCGGCTGCATCGTGGGGAACCTGGCTCGACAGCCAGCTTCAGCCGGGCGGCAAATCTGCGCGCGCACAGGCGAACGGCAGATCCGGTGCCTGGCTTACCTTCGCCGGCAAATCCGGCCGCCCCGTGCTGATGAAGATTGGCATTTCTTTCATCAGCATCGATCAGGCTCGCCGAAATCTTGCCGCCGAGATCCCCGCCTTTGATTTCGCCGCCACCCACACCGCCGCCGTGGCTCGGTGGAACTCCGCGCTCTCAAAAGTCGACATAAAAGGCGCGACCCCCGAGCAGGCGCAGATCTTCTACACCGCGCTCTATCACACCATGCTGATGCCCACCGACCGCACCGGCGAGAACCCGCTCTGGAAATCCACCGAGCCCTACTACGACGATTACTACGCCATCTGGGACATCTTCCGCACCTCCGGCCCCGCTGCTCACGCTCATCGCACCCGAGCGCGAGACCGCCATCGTCCGCTCTCTCGTCGACATCTACCGTCACGACGGCTTCCTCCCCGACGCCCGCAGCGGCAACTACAACGGCCGCACCCAGGGCGGAAGCAACGCCGAGTTCATGATCACCGACGCCTACGTAAAAGGCCTCAAGGGCATCGACTGGCCCACCGCCTACGCAGCCGAACTCCACGACGCCGAAGTCTCGCCCGCCGACCATTTCAAGGAAGGCCGCGGCGGCCTCGACGACTGGCGCAACCTGGGCTATGTCTCCATTGAAGGCTCAGACCGCACCGCCTCCGTTCAAATGGAGTACGCTGCCGATGACTTCGAAATCGCGCTGCTGGCCAAAGGCCTTGGCAAGACCGCGGACTACAACAAATACCTCGCCCGCTCCGGCAACTGGAAGAACCTCTGGGACTCGGATTTTGCCGACGGTGGCTTTCAGGGATTCATTCGTCCCCGCCATCGCGACGGAAGTTGGCTCACCCCGTTTACTGCGATGGATTTCTGCACATGGGGAGGGAAGACCTTCTATGAAGGCAACTCCTGGACTTACTCAACCTTCGTGCCCCAGGATGTTGCTTCGCTGATTGCGAAGTCCGGAGGACCGCAAAAATTCGTCGACCGGCTCGATGCCTTCTTCGCTGTTCCTGGCCGCTACGACGTCGGCAATGAGCCCGGCTTCCTCGCGCCCTATCTCTATAACTGGGCCGGCCGCCCCGACAAGACTGCCGAACACGTGCGAGCCATCATCGCGAAGAGTTACCACGCCGGCATCAGCGGTCTGCCCGGCAACGACGATTCCGGCGCCATGTCTTCGTGGTATGCATTTGGGCAGATGGGCATCTTTCCCAATGCAGGGCAGGATGTGTATCTGATTGGCAGCCCCGCTTTTCCGCTAACCACGCTTCATCTGGCCGGTGGGAAGGACTTCATCATCGAAGCGCGCAACCTGTCGCCCGAGAACATCTATGTCATAGCGGCAACCTTGAACGGCAAGTCGCTCGACCGCTCATGGCTGCGGCACAGGGAGTTAGCCGCCGGTGGAAGGCTGGTGCTGACAATGAGCAGTACGCCGGGTCACTGGGGCGAACGCGATTCGCCGCCGTCAACGGCTGCTCCAAACTGATATTTGAATCATGCGCCAGTTCTGAAAGCACCTGCGCGGTCAAGCAGCGCGGACGCCCTCAATATGCAGGCTGCCTGGTTTCACAGTCCACTCGGCATCGGGAATATCAGCGGCGATCGCTTCGGAAACGGGAACAGGTGCGGCGAGCGGTACTGCCAAGTCGGTAACCAGAAGGCTGTGGAATCTCTCCGACGTGACCGGTCGGCCGTAAAGCCAACCCTGGCCGTAAATTTGCGGTTGTGCCTCTGGGAAGTAATCGGCCTGCCGGTCGGTTTCAACGCCTTCCACCACAACTTCAAGATTCAGCGATTTAGCCATCGCCAGAATCTGCGGAAGAATCGCCACCGCCACCGACTCGGTGCCGATCACGCCCGTAAACGCCTTGTCGATCTTGATCGTGTCCGCAAACAGATAAAGCAGCTTGTCCAGATTCGAGTAGCCGGTCCCGAAGTCGTCAATGTGGATACTGTGGCCCATCCGCCGCAGTATCCGAATCGTCTCCATCGCCGCCTCGCTCTTCGATGTCGACTTCTCGGAGATTTCAATGACGACGCTCTCCGGCTTCACCTTCGCCCGTTTCAGCGACTCATCGAGCATCGGCAGAAACGCCGGGTCGTCGAGGTCCGCGCCGGCCACGTTAACGCTGATCCGAAATCCGGGGCGGTTCTGCAGGGTCTTCGAGAAGTCCTGCAAGGCATGGCGCAGCACAGATTTTGTCAGCGTGCCGACGAAACCGTTTTCTTCGGCGAGCTTGACAAAGATTTCCGGGTCGACCTCGTTCCCGTCTTCGTCAGTCCAGCGCGCCAGCGCCTCTGCTCCCACAATCTCGCGAGTCGATAAAACCACTATCGGCTGATACACCAACTGCAATTGGTCGCGCTGGACGGCGCGGCGGAGCTGTTGAACCAGATCCCGGTTGTGCCGCAGAGAGAAAGAAAGAAGCATTCCCAGCAGGATGCCAAGTGCTCCTCCGGCGGCAGTGCTGCCCGCCACGACACCGGTTTCCTTGTGGGCAGCCTCTGTGATCGAAGTGGAGGCGGTCACGCAGTTGGTGTGGAGCGTCGAGCACCGGGTCGCGTAGAGCTTGTCCCCTAGCCGTGAGGAGCCGTTGGCGCTCCAATTCAGCGCTTTGTCCACAACCGATTGGCTCACTGCGGAACCCGGTAGCGCGTTGCCGGCGCTCTTGAAGGCGGCAGTGATTTGCATCGGAATCGGACCCGGGCTGGCAGGCAGTTCCGAAGCAAAGGAAACGTATGCCGTGCCCAGTTGCAAGGCTGTGATTTTCAGGCCGGAATCCCGGAGCGACGGGAAATTGCTGTATGAAATGGTGCCGTCGGACAGGCTGGAATCGGGCGTGACCTGAATCAAGGACCGCGACGGACGGCCGACGGCAGCGGAACATTCGATCTTTCCGCCGCGGATGCGCCCTGCGTCCTTCAGGAATTGCGAATGCGAGACCAGCCCGCGGTAATAGGCAATCTCGGCATTGGAGCAGTAGGAATACGGCGAAGTGCTCAACACGGTTAAAACACTCCGCGCCTCGCCATAAGATGCGTCGTCCTGCTCTGCCCAGAGCTTTGCGTAGCGGTCCAGCCAGTTCGATGCCACTTGGAGCGAGAACACGCAGCCCAGCAGATAACCAGCTCCCAATCCCAAAGCCGCCATGGCGACGGCAGCCAGTTGGTTCACCAGAAATCGCTTCTTGAAGCTACGGTTCATTTGAACTTTCGCAAGCAGCCTTGAACAGGCGACTTTTCGGTATCTTCTACCACTAAAAGGAGTACCCCTCTTTGATCCGAGCAAACAATAGCTCTTTTCGGGTACTTTGACGTTCTTCAGGTTTAACTCTAGTTACTTAGGTAATCGTCTAAGCTCGCCGGCTCTGGCTAAATGATTATTAATTCTTATATTTAAACGATTCGGAACGGCTTGTCACCGCTCCCGCCTTCTACGGCAAATCTCCTCAACTTAGATCAGATTCTTCGATTCCACCAGAAAAGAAGGACGCACCCGCAGAATCTCAAAGCTCTCCAGCCAATCCGCCTGGATTGACCAGAACGCCCGCTTCCCCGCCAAATCGCGCAAATCTTGTTGGCCTCGTCCGGGCCGCTAACCCTATTCCCTGTTCCCTATTCCCTGCTTTATTCACTGTTGCAAAACCACCTGGTCGCCCTCTTTCAGCCCGCTCACAACCTCCGTCACCGCGCCATTGGAGAGCCCCACCTTCACAGGAATCTTGCGCCACCCATCCTTCTGCTTCTTGTCCGGGATCTCGACCGACGCATTCTTCTGGCCGTCGTAGGTCACGGCGTTCTCCGGAACAGTCAGCACCCCTTTGTGTTCGTCCAGCAGAATCTCGGCGTTGGCGGTCATATTGGCCTTCAGCTCTCCGCCCGGGTTGTTGATCGAGACCCGCACCTCAAACGTCGTTACATTGTCTTTCTCCACGCCCATGGGGGCAATCTTGGTCACCTTGCCGTAGAACAGCCGATCCCGGAAGCTCTCCACCTTGATCCGCGCCGGCTGGCCCATGTAGACATGCGCGATATCCGCCTCGTCCACCTTGCCCTGCACATAAACCTCGGTGGTGTCGCCTTCGGTCATCACCAGCGTTGCTGTCGAACCCAACACCAGGATCGAGCTCACCGCGTCGCCGATCTCCACGTCCCGCGACAGAATCACCCCATCCATCGGCGCCTGAATCGTCGTGTATCCGAGCTGCTCTTCCAGTTGCTTCAGGCTGGCCTGGCTCTGCATCACCTGCGCTCGAGCCTGCTTCAGCTTCGCGGAGTCCACGCCAATCTGCGCCTTTGCGCTGTCCCGCCGCGTCAGCGCGGCCAGATAGTCCTTGTTGGTGTCGTCCAGCGCCTGTCGGCTTACGATGCCTTCCTTCTGCATCTCCAGGTTGCGATCGAGGGTCGCCTTGTACATCGGCAGATCCGGCGCTGCTGCGTTCACTTTGTCCTGCTCGATATTGGCCTCCAGCGTAGACACGTTGGCCTCGGCCGATGCCAACTGGGCCCGTTGCGCGGCCACTTGCGCCTCAATCTCCTCCTGGTCCAACTGCGCCAGTTGCTGACCCTTTTTCACCACGTAATTAATGTCTACGTAAAGCTTTTCCACGATACCTGATGCTTTGCTCTTTACCTCCACCTCGGTGATAGGCTGAATCTTGCCCGTCGCCACCACTGAACGCGCCACATCGCCGCGTGTCACCTTGCCTATCTTGTTGGGATCGATGGTTGTGCCCTTCACCAGCTTTGCAAGTCCAACGGCCGAAAGCAACACCAGCACAACCGCACCAACGCTCAACCAGATCCAGAATTTCTTGCTCTTTCGCGATGCGGCCACAAAGCCTCCCTTACCAAGATGAGTTACGCCCAGCTACCCGGCGCCAGGTTATGGGTCGAACGATGAATATTGTTTAAGACGGCCCGAGCACACTGCCGTCACCCTTTGCCTTCTACGCAACTGGGCTGCGGAAGGTTCCAGTCCGGCCTCAATGGAACCGGAAGGCCGGCCTCGGCGTATCACTCACCATCGCACTTCGTCGGTGTCTAACCGCCATGCAAAGCTTCTCAGACACGCTCGGTCAGGTCTTCCGCGCCATGATGGCCAACAAGTTGCGCACCTTCCTGACCATGTTCGGAATCGCCTGGGGAGTCGGTTCTCTGCTGGTGCTCGTCGGGCTTGGCGAAGGCTTCCGTTCCGGCCAGCATCGCAACCTCGCCACCTTTGGCAACGACGTCGTCATGATGTTCAACGGCACCATCCCGGCTGTCGCCAATCAGCACACGGGCATGCGTCCCTATCAGCTCACTCTTCGCGACGAGGCCGACCTGCGCACCCTCCCGCAGTTCCGCGCCGTCACCGCAGCGCTTAATCGCAACGACCTCTACGCCGTTAGCGCATTCTCCAACGCCTCCGGCCAGGTTATGGGAGTCGAGCCCAACTACACTGATGTTCGCTTTGTCCCCATTGCTGAAGGCCGCTTCATCGACGCCAATGATCTTCTGGATCATCGCCGCGTCGTCGTCCTCGGTCTCAAATCTGCCCAGTTGCTCTTTCCGGGCCGCCCCATTCTCGGCGAATCCATCACCATCAACGACATTTCCTTTCGGGTCATAGGTAAGGTCGGCTCCATCTCCCGAGGCAACAACGACTCCGACAACCAGAAGTTTTATGTTCCGCTCACCACCATGCAGGAACTCTTCGCCATGAAGGGCGAAAACATCGCCCGTGACGCCGTTTCCACCATTCAGTACCAGCCCGCTCTCAAGGGAGACACCTCCGAGTCCGGGCCCGCCGCACATCACGTCATCGCCCGCAACCACGGCTTCGATTCATCCCTGAAAGACGCCTTCAACGAGTGGGACACCATCGAGGAAGAGCACATGATCGGCGCCATATTCAACGCCATGGACGTCTTTCTGGGAGGTGTCGGCGTCGTCACGCTGGGCCTGGGCGCCGTCGGCATCATCAACATCATGCTGGTCTCGGTAACCGAGCGCACCCGCGAAATCGGCATCCTCAAAGCCATTGGCGCAACCCGAAGTGCCATCCTCGCCCAGTTCTTTTGGGAGGGCATTTTTCTTACCGGTATCAGCGGCCTCATTGGAGTCGTCCTCTCCGGCGCGTTTATGTTCCTGCTCGATCACTTTTTTACCGGCAAGGTTCCCGGCTTCGATCCTCCGCAGCTCGTCCCCTGGTCGGCTGCTCTGGCCATCGGTTCGCTCGCCCTCTGCGGCATCGCCGCCGGACTTTACCCCGCCGGCAAGGCCGCTGCGCTCGACCCCATTGAAGCCCTGCGCAGGGAGTGAGAAAGACAGCCGCTAGCTACTAGCTTCTAGCTTTTAGCCAGTTGTTGCCCGTCGGATGATTTAGCGCCGTTCCCCTGTTGCTGTAGAGGGGTTTTGAAAGGGCACGACTTCAGGCGTGCCGCATATGCTGCAATATGAATTTGGGCTTTAGCCCCTGAGGGAATATTGGCTTCGTTACGATGCTTGTTCACTGACTTATTTGCTGAAAGCTGGAAGCTAGGAGCTAGGAGCTGTACTTCATGTTGAAAGACATCCTCGCCCAGGCCTGGGAAGCCATGGTCTACAACCGCCGCCGCACCGCCATCACCATGATCGGCATGGCTTGGGGCATCGCCACGGTTGTGCTGCTGCTGGCCTACGGCGCCGGCTTCTCGCGAGCCGTCGTGAACATCTTTGCCCAGTGGGGCGTCAACCACATCGAGGTCTATGGCGGCCGCACTTCCGAACAGGCCGGCGCCGACAAAGCCGGCGTCCGAGTTCGCCTTAAAGAGGATGACATCGATCGCATCTGGAATTCGGTTCCCGGCATCACTTCCATCTCTCCCGTCATGTTCCTCGACTCGGCTGTCGTCCAGAACGACATGCATACTTACACATGGGAGGTCGACGCTGTACGCCCGGAAGGCCTCGATATCCTTGTCCTCGACCCAACTGAAGGCCGCCTCTTCAACGGGCTCGAAGAGCAGCAGCGAGCCCACGTTTGTGTCATCGGCAGCGATGCCAAAACCAAGCTCTTCTCCGGCGGCTACGCAATCGGTGAAACCGTCCGCCTTAACGGGATCTTGTTCACCATCGTCGGCGTCCTTAAGCCCAAGATGGTCGAAGGAGAGAACAACATCAATACCTCCATCTGGATACCCTTCTCAACCATGGGCGATCTCAAGGACACCACATACCTGGACGGCATCTGGTTCAACTATCGCGGCGATAACGAGGTCGTCGAGAAGATTCTCCGCAACACGCTCGGCGCAGCCCATCACTTTCGCCCCTCCGACCATCGCGCCATCTTCGTCGCCAATCTGCAGAGCCAACTCCATCAGTTCCGCATCGTCTCCATCGCCCTCCAGGTCCTGCTCTCTCATGGTCGGCGCGCTCACCCTCGGCATCGCCGGCATCGGCCTGATGAACATCATGCTGGTCGCCGTGCAGCAGCGCACCCGCGAAATCGGCATCGAGAAAGCACTTGGCGCGCGTCGCCACCAGATTCTTATCCAGTTTCTCGCCGAGGCTCTGGCCATTACCGGCATTGGAGGCGTCGCCGGCATCGCCCTTGCCTATCTCGTCTCTGCCCTGGTTGGCCGCATCACGTTCTATAGCGCCTTGGCCAAAAACGCAACCGATGCCGACATTCACCTCATAATCTCACCCACTTCGGTGATCGTGGCCACGGTGATTCTTGCCATCACCGGCCTGGTCAGCGGCATGATCCCAGCCATTCGCGCCGCCAATCTCGACCCCATCGAAGCCCTGCGTTACGAGTAGCGCGCCAACCGGAGCAATCGCATGAATTCATCTTGCTTTCAAGGACGGTTCCGACTCCTTCGCGCCGCCAATCTCGACCCCATCGAAGCCCTGCGCTACGAGCAGAGCGCCAATCAGAGCAATGGCATGAATTCATCTTGCTATCAAGGCTGGTTCCGATTTCTTTCGCGCCGCCAATCTCGACCCCATCGAAGCCCTGCGCTACGAGCAGAGCGCCAATCAGAGCAATGGCATGAATTCATCTTGCTATCAAGGACTGGTTCCGACTCCTTCGCGCCGCCAATCTCGACCCCATCGGAGCCCTGCGTTACGAGTAGCGCGCCAACCGGAGCAATCGCATGAATTCATCTTGCTATCAAGGACGGTTCCGATTTCTTTCGCGCCGCCAATCTCGACCCCATCGAAGCCCTGCGCTACGAGCAGAGCGCCAATCAGAGCAATGGCATGAATTCATCTTGCTATCAAGGCTGGTTCCGACTCCTTCGCGCCGCCAATCTCGACCCCATCGAAGCCCTGCGCTACGAGCAGAGCGCCAATCAGAGCAATGGCATGAATTCATCTTGCTTTCAAGGCTGGTTCCGATTTCTTTCGCGCCAGAGGCGCAGCGGACGTTAGCCCAGCGCTTCAGCGTTGGGAAGGTGTTCAACAACAATAGCCATGAAGCCCCGTAGGGGCGGCGCAACCCCGATTGTCGCTCGGCCCTATTTGTTCATGCGATTGCCATCGCCAACCCGCAAGCCAGGTGTACATCGGGTAGCCCAATGCGATACCCTTGCCGGTCATGAGAAATCTGAAAAACACCATTAAGCAATCGATTTTCGCCTTCGTCCTCGCATGCCTGTCACCGCTTCTCTCCGGCTCCGCCCAAGCCCAGGCGCCCGTACCTGACTCACCCGCAATCGAGGCCAAGGCCCAGGCCATGGTCGCCAAGCTCACCCTCGAGCAGAAAATCGAGCTGATCGGCGGCATCGACTCCATGTACACCCATGCCATGCCCGTCATCGGCCTGCCCCGCTTCAAAATGTCCGATGCCTCGGTCGGCGTGCGCACCTGGGGACCCACCACCGCCTATGCCGGCGGCGTGGCGCTGGCCGCTACCTGGGATACCGATTTTGCGCGCAACCTCGGCGAAAGCCTCGGCAAAGATGCCCGCGCCCGCAACGTCAATTTCCTCCTCGGCCCCGGCGTCAACATTGCCCGCTCGCCCATCGGCGGCCGCAACTTTGAATACCTTTCCGAAGACCCTTACCTCAACGCGACCATCGTCGTTCCGTTCATTCAGGGCGTTCAGTCCCAGGGCGTCATCGCCACCGTCAAGCACTACGCCCTCAACGACCAGGAGTTCAATCGCCACAACGCCAGCGTCGACGTGGACGAGCGCACCATGCGCGAAATCTATCTGCCCGCCTTCGAGGCCGCCGTCGTCAAGGGCCACGTTGATGCGGTCATGAACTCCTACAACCTGATCAACGGCGTTCACGCCACCCAGAACGACTTCCTCAATAACAAGGTTCTCAAGGGCGATTGGGGCTTCAAGGGCGTGCTCATGTCCGACTGGGACGCCACCTATGACGGCGTGGCCGCCGCCAACAACGGCCTCGACCTCGAAATGCCCAGCCCCAAATTCATGAACGCGAAGAATCTCGTTCCCGCTGTGCAGAATGGCCAGGTAAAAGAGTCCACCATCGACGACAAGGTGCTGCGCCTCATCCGCACCGAGCTTCGCTACGGCTTCACCGATCGCCCGCAGTTCGATCCCGCCGACTCCACTTACTCCGTCGCCGACCGCGCCGTCGCGCTTCAGGGCGCGCTCGAGAGCATTACCCTCCTCAAGAACGAAGGCCATCTGCTTCCGCTCGATCCGGCAAAGATCAAGACCATCGCCATCATCGGCCCCGACGCCTGGCCGGCTGTCCCCGGCGGCGGAGGCTCCTCTGAAGCCACTCCTTTCGAGCCGGTCTCCACCGTCACCGGCATCGCCAACTTCCTCGGCCCCAACGTTCACGTGCTCTACAGCCGCGGCCTGCCCGACATGATCGACGTCTTCCGCAATACAAAATGGGACGGCGACGTGAAGGTCGAAACCTTCCCCAGCCGCGACTTTACCGGCACGCCCGACATCGGGCACACGCCGCAACATCGCCGACTGGAAGCCCGGCCAATGGGAACCAAGGGACCCAACGCCGCGCACCATCCGCTACACCGCCGCTTTCAAAGCAGGAAATGCCGGCAAATATCTGCTGATTGCCGCCGCCTCCGGCGAAGACGCCTTCAAGATTCTCGTCGATGGCAAGCCGATCCTCGATCAGGTTCATGCCGAAGGCCAGGTGCCGAAGTACACGACCATCGATCTCGCCGCCGGCCAGACCGTCAGCCTCCAGGCCGACTATCTGCCCCGCGCCGCGGGTTCTCGTTTCGGATTCGGCTTGGTCTACGAGCCCGATCTGGTCTCAGCCGACGCAAAGCAGTTCGCGTCCCTCGCCGATGCGGTCGTTGTTGGCCGTCGGCTTCGATGCACCGTCCGAAGGCGAAGGCCACGACCGCACCTTCACTCTGCCCTGGGGACAGGACGCGCTCGTCGAAGCCATTGCCGCGGCCAATCCGCACACCATCGTCACCTTCACCGGCGGCGGCGGCATGGACACGCGCCGCTGGCTCGACAAAGTGCCGGCCCTGCTCCACACCTGGTATCCCGGCCAGGAAGGCGGCACCGCCATCGCCGAGGTCCTCTTCGGCAAGCACAATCCCGAAGGCAAGCTGCCCGTCAGCTTCGACCGCGCTTGGGAAGACAACCCCTCGCAGCCTTACTACTACGGCGTCCCCGGCGCGGACACCACGCTCCACACCATCGGCGAAAACGGCAAGCCGCTCGATTACACCGTCCCCACATCAAGTACGACGACAAGCTGATGGTCGGCTACCGCTACTGGACCACCACCGGCAAACACCCGCTCTTCCCGTTCGGCTTCGGCCTCAGCTACACCACCTTCAGCTTCGCCAACCTGCAGGCGCCCGCCACAGCCGCATCAGGCTCCACCGTTCCGGTCAGCTTCGACGTGACCAACACCGGAAGCCTCGCCGGCGCTGAAGTGGCCCAGCTCTACGTCTCCGATCCCTCGACCAAAGTCAACTCGCCCCGAGCGCGAACTGAAGGGATTTGAAAAAGTCCGCCTCGCCCCCGGCGAAACCAAGCACATAACCCTCAACCTGGACGCCCGCGCCTTCAGCTACTGGGACGAGGCCGCCCACAAATGGACCATCGACCCCGGCAAGTTCGTAATCCTGGTCGGCGACTCCAGCGAGAACACCCCGCTCCATGCGGACTTAAACCTGAACTAGTGCATTCTCGGTTCAAGTGATAAAAAAACTTCGGGTGCCCCATCCATTGTGCGTCTTTTGCACAATGGGTGGGAGACCACTGAAGTTCTTTCCATCCGTAAACACTCTTATCGAAAACGCTCAGTAGGTAGCGCGCCCTCCGCTCACGTCGTAGCACTGGCCGGTCACGAACGAGCAGTCGCGGCTCGCAAGAAAGTGAACCACCGCCGCAACCTCCTCCGGCTGGCCGGTCCGCTTCATCGGAATCCGCTGCACCATGTAGTCCACCTGCGCCGCCGTCAACTGTTCCAGAATCTTGGTTCGTATCACCGCCGGCGCCACCGCATTGATGCAGATGCCTTCCGTCGCAACTTCCTTCGCAATCGATTTCGTCAATCCAATGATCGCCGCCTTCGATGCCGAATACGCCACCATATTCGGGTTGCCTTCCTTGCCCGCGATCGACGCGATGTTCACAATGCGCCCATAGCCCTTCGCCCGCATGTGCGGCAGCACGGCCCGGCACAGATAAAACGGCGCATTAATGTTCAGGTCCATCACCCGATGCCAGTCCGTGTCGGTCTGTTCCCAGATAGGCGCTGCCTTGCCCGCGATGCCCGCGTTGTTCACAAGGATTTCAAGCGAGCCGGCATCGCTCATCACCTTTGCCACCGCGGCTTCCACCTGTTCGGGCATGCGTCACGTCCAGCACCAGCGGAAACGCGCCGCCGCCGATCTCTCTCGCCACCGCCTTCGCCGCATCGCCGTCGATGTCGGCCACCGCGATCCGCGCTCCCGCCGCCGCAAGCCGCTGCGCAATCGCCTCTCCAATGCCCGTTCCCGCTCCTGTAACAATCGCCGTCTGTCCAGTCAGTTCAAACATCTTCATATGTCCCGCTTTCCTTGTCAAAAGTGGAATCTCCTAAATGCGCACAAAAATCTTCTTCCTGAACATCCAATAGAGTACAAGCCAATAGGCGATCAACGTCAGACCGCCGAGCAATGTCGGCTCCAGCCCCGGCCCCAGTGAGTTGAGCACGCCTGTCCCCAGATGAATGCGAAAGCTGTTCTCGACAAAGTCCCGCGACAACTCCGCAATGACATAAGCCGCAATCGAGTTCATGCCCACCACGACCAGCGGAAACGCGATCCTGCGATGTTTCCTCACATCGATGACCCACGAGAACGCGGCCAGGAACAGGAAACACACGCCGCCGCTCCAAAGCGTCCATGAGGGCGTCCAGATGCGCTTGACGATCGGGCAGATTCCCGGTGAAGTGGAGCAGCAGCCCGGCTGCGCACAACGCCGCACCCGCGATCAGAAATTTGCGCAGCGGAATCTTCGGCGCCGACTCCTGGAACCATCGGCCGGCCGCCAGTCCCAGCAGCATGGTGCCCAGCGTGGGAATGAAGCTCAGCGTCAGATAGCCGCCGCCGTTATAGAGAAAGCGGCTGGTGCGCGGAAACAGGTTCAGGAACCACACATCGAAGGCCTGGCCAAGGTTGCTGTTCTTGTTCCAGTGCGCCGCGAAGCCCGTGTAGAGATGCTGATGCCAGTCCGCAGGCACGCCCACGGCCGCCCAATCGAAGTTTGCGCCCGGCGCCGGATACAGAGCCCATGCCAGCCAGTAGCCGAAGAGGATTCGCCGCAAACGAAATCCATTGCCAGCGTGGCCGGGCAAACGTGAGCAGAAACGCAAACGTGTAGCCCAGGCCGATCTGCGTGAGCGTGTCTTCAAACGTGAAATATGTGATCGGGACTCGGCGGTCGAGCGGAGAAAGATTCCCAGCGCGATCAAGACCAGGCTGCGCCACATGGTGTGCGCAAGCATGCGCCTGAAGCTCTCGCCCTTACGCTGCCTGCTGCGCAGCGAATAGGGAAGCGCTACTCCAACCAGGAATGTAAAGCCCGGCTGGATGGTGTCGTGCAGGCTCATGCCCGACCACTCGACATGGGTCTGGTTGTACGCGAGAAATCGCCAGATTGTGCTGCCGGGATAAGCGGCCGCCGCATGTGCGAAGCGGAGCACTTCACCCATCATCAGCAGCATCACAAAGCCGCGATAGGCATCGACGGCGATATTGCGCTGCTGCTCGCCGGCCACCCGCCCCACAAGATCGCTCATGCACGAATCCTCTTAGCGGATCGGCCCGGTCCGTCAATCTCTATTTGTCGATCGCAGCGCCAATCTAACGCAGGCTCCGCAGTGCCGGGTAGAGCTTTGCGCCACTCCGGCGTACCCAGATTCGTAAGCCGCAACATCCGCCGGGTCCGGCTCGATGCGCTGCGCCACCTCGATCGCCTGGCTGCAGGCCTCGTCCAGATTGGCCCAGTGTCCCGCGCCCACGCCGGCCATCAGCGCGCAGCCAAAAGCCCCGCCCTCTTCAGCCGTGAGCACCTCGACCGCGTGCCCATAGATCCCCGCTTGAATCCGCCGCCACAGCGCCCCCCGCGCCCCGCCGCCGCCCAGCCGGATGCCGCTCACCGGAATGCCCAAGCTCGGCAAACAGTGTGAACGTGTCTTCCAGCGAATAGGCCACGCCCTCAAGCACCGCGCGCACAAAGTGTGCTGCCGTGTGGTTCGCGCCGATACCCGCAAAGGCCGCGCGCACCTCCGGGTCGAGATGCGGCGTGCGTTCGCCAAGCAGATAAGGAGCCCACTCCAGGCCTTCGCTCCCCGCCGGAATCTTCGCGGCGTCGTCATTCAGCGCGTCGTAACTTTGCCCCGCGAAAAACGTCTCTTTCAGCCAACTCAGGCTCAAGCCCGCGCTCTGCGTTACGCCCATCACGTGCCACAAGTCCCGGCACTGCATGGCAAAAAGTGTGCAGCCTTCCCTTCGGATCCTTGGTCGGTTTGGCCGTCGCGGCAAACACAACGCCCGAAGTCCCGATCGTCGCCGACACCGATCCCGGTTGGAGAATGCCCATGCCCACAGCGCCCGCGCCCTGGTCGCCCGCTCCCGCTGCGACCGGCGTTCCAGCCTGCGAGCCCGGTCAAGCCCGACGGCCTCGGCGCTGATGCGCGCGCAAATCTCCGGCGACTCAAAGACGCGCGGCAGCCAGCTCTCCTTGATCCCTGCCGCCTCTGCAACTTCTTTCGACCAGCAGCGATGCGTCACGTCCAGCAGCAGCGTCCCCGACGCCTCCTGCACATCGATCGCGAACTCGCCCGTCAGCCGGTAGCGCACGTAGTCCTTGGGACACATCACATGCGCAATCTTCGCGAAGATCTCCGGCTCGTGCTTCTTCACCCAAAGCAGCTTGGTCAGCGTAAAGTTCGGCAGCGCCGGGATTGCACGTGAGCTCGATCAGCCGGTCGTATCCAATGCGCTCGCGTGAGCCAGTCGCACTCCGGCTGGGTCCGCGTGTCGCACCAGATAAGCGACGGCCGCAGCACCGCGCCGTTCTCGTCCAGCATCACCGCGCCATGCATCTGCCCGGTCAGCGCGATGGCCGCGATCGGCTCCCTCGGCTCCGGCGTCGCGGCCAGCGCCCCGCGAATGGCCTCCTGTGACGCGCGCCACCAGTCTTCCGGATCCTGCTCCGCCCATCCCGGATGCTCTGCCCGAAAGGGTGCATGTGCGCTCGACGCCGTGCCCATCAGTTTGCCGGCCGCATCCACCACCACGGCCCGCGTTCCGCCCGTTCCCACATCCATTCCCAGGAACCACATAGTCGCATTCCCCCCTATATAAATCGCTTTTCTCCGGCGCAGAGAGCATAGCAGCTTCCGCGCCTCAGAGAAAAGTTATCCGGAACGGAATCACTTTCTTGTTGGAGAATCAAGAATAAAGTCGTCCACCGGCTCTGCCGACCCGCAGCGAATCAAACTGTGCCCCATCCATCGGACGTCTTTGTTTTTGTCCGATGGGTGGGAGTTCGTAGATCTCCATCACGGCGCCTTGTCTCGGTGACCGTGCGTTCTTGTTTCTTCCTGGGAAGCCGCACGACCGCCCCATCATGCAACGTGCGCTTCGTCTCTGAACGCCCTCGTGCCTGGAACAGGTTGCACAAATAGTGCTTTGAAAGGGCACGGCTTCAGCCGTGCGCAAATGCCCCATAAAACCTGGGCTTTAGCCCCTGCGGGAATGTTTTTTCACCGCTGACCGATTCATGCAACCGGCGCTCTCCGCTCCGTCCCCCGTGCCAGCACCACAACCACCACCGCCGACAAAGCACACATCGCTCCCACCACGTCCAACCCCGCCGTGTAGCTTCCCCACCTGTCCTTCATCCAGCCGATCAGCACCGGCCCAACGAATCCGCCCAGGTTGCCCATCGAGTTGATCAGCGCAATGCCCGCCGCGGCGCTCGCTCCAGTCAGGAACATGCTCGGCATCGCCCACACCGGGCCCTTGGTTGAGTTCACGCCGATATTCACGATCATCAGCGCGAGAATCACAGGAATGCGCCGTCTGCGCTGCTCCAGCCCACACAAATCCAATGCAGGCGGCAAGGCAGGGAATCGCCACATGCCAAGTCCGCTCCAGTGTCAGGTCGGAATGGCGCGCCCACACAACCATCGCCGCCACCGCCACAAAGCTCGGCGCCGAGTTCAGCCAGCCGATCGTCAACGCCGAATAGCCAAACTGTTTCAGGATCAGCGGCGACCACAGTCCAAGCACATACAGCCCCGCGGAAGATCCCGGAATAAACCAGCGCCAACGCCAGCACCCGCGGATCGCGAAGCGCCGTCCACACGCTTCCTCGCCTTCGCATCGCTTTTCGGCGCGCAGCTTGCGGCTTTCCGCGCGCTCGCGCTTCCAGCGTCGCCACCAGCCACTGCGCGCTCCTCCGCGTCCAGCCACTTCGCTTCTTCCGGGCTGTCGGTGAGCACCTTTAGCGTCAGCAATCCGAGCAGGATGGCCGGCAGCGCTTCAATAATGTAGAGCCACTGCCAGTTCATCAGCCCCAGGAACCTCGGCAGCTCCATCAGCGCTCCCGAAATCGGCGAGCCAATCGCCGTCGAAAGCGGAGCGGCGGCCATAAACACCGCGATCGCCTGCGCCCGTTCGCGCGCAGGGAACCACAAGACTCAGATAAAGAATCGTTCCCGGAAAGAATCCCGACTCCGCAAGCTCCAAGCAAAAAGCGCAGCGCATAAAAGCTGTGCGGCCCAATCACAAACGCCGACGCAACCGACACCAGCCCCCACGCAATCACAACCCGCGCAATCCACACCCGCGCGCCCACGCGCAGCATGATCAGGTTCGCCGGCACCTGGAAGATGATGTAGCCGATAAAGAAGATTCCGCTGCCAAAGCCGTACGCCGACGACGTGAGCCCGATCGCCTTGTTCATGCTGAAGGCCGCAAACCCCACGTTCACGCGGTCAAGAAAGCTCACGAAGTAAAGCAGCATCACGAACGGAAGAATCGCCACCGCAGCTTGCGCGTCACTCGTGCTTCAATCTCGGACATTGCCGCGGGCAAGCTCACGCAGTCGCCAATGGCCTCTTGGCCGTCGCCTTCAATCTCCGCGCACACGGCTTCGGTCACCTCGGCCGTCATCGCCGTGCCGCCCAGGTCGCGCGTGTGCAGCTTTTCGATTCGCCGTCACATGCTCGATGGCCTGCATCAGCCTGCGCGCGGCCTCCATCTCGCCCAGGTGTTCCAGCATCATCACCGCCGTCCAGAACGTGCCCACCGGATTAGCCACGCCCTTGCCCATGATGTCGAAGGCCGATCCGTGAATCGGCTCGAACATCGATGGCGTCACCCGCTCGGGATTGATATTCGCCGTCGGTCCAATGCCCAGGCTCCCCGCCAGCGCCGCCGCCAGATCGCTCAAAATGTCGGCATGCAGATTCGTCGCCACAATCGTATCCAGCGACGCGGGCCGGTTCACCATCCGCGCCGTCGCCGCGTCCACCATCTCCTTGTCCCACTTCACGTCGGGAAATTCCTTCGCCACCTCGTTCGCAACTTCATCCCACATCACCATCGCGTGCCGCTGCGCATTGCTCTTGGTCACCAGCGTCAGTAGTTTGCGTGGCCGCGACTGCGCCAGCCTGAAACCGAAATCGCTGAATCCGCTCCACTCCCGCCCGCGTCATCACCGACAGATCCGTCGCCACTTCAATCGGCAATCCCTGGTGCACGCGCCCGCCCGCGCCGGAGTATTCTCCCTCGGAGTTCTCGCGCACGATCACCCAGTTCAGGTCTTCTCGTCTTGCAGCGCTTCAGCGGTGCGTCAATGCCGGGCAGAATCCGCGTCGGCCGCACGTTCGCATACTGGTCCAGTCCCTGGCAGATCTTCAGCCGCAGTCCCCATAGCGTAACGTGGTCGGGAATATCCGGGTCCCCCGCCGAGCCGAACAGAATCGCATCCTTGCTCCTCAGCGCATCCAGTCCGTTCGCCGGCATCATCTCACCGTGCTTGCGGTAGTAGTCGCCGCCCCACGGAAACTCCTCGAACTCAAACGCGAACTCGCTCTCCGCCGCAGCCAGCGCTTCCAGTACCTGCCGCCCCGCCGGCACAACTTCCTTCCCAATGCCATCTCCCGGCACCAGCGCAATCTTGTAAATCGTCATCCCGCCGCCCCCCTTCAAGAAACCACGATTCTGCCAGCACGCCAATTCTACCCGCACACTGCGCTGCGCTGTCCACGGGGCGTCATTTGCGCAGCGGAGCCGGCGCACTCCGGCGCTTCAAGTCTCCAACTCGCGTCTGAAAATTTAAATCACTGTGCGCTCGGAGCGGCGACCGCTGCTGCGGCCCGGTCCGCATCGATCACCAGCGGACTGTCAAGCACCATCTGGAATTGCCACCCCGCATCGAACAGCACATAATCCATCTTCGATTGCGAATGGTGCCCCACGGCGAACAGTATCGCCAGCAGTGCCGCGGTTCCACCCAGCGACGCACCAATCACCACACCCATCGGCGGCCCTACGTGCGGAAGAGGCGGCAGCGTTGGTGTAGACTGCCCCATTGCCGCCATGCTCCCATTGCCCATTCCTGCCATTGGCGGCGTCAAGGCCGCAATCTCCAATGCCGGCGCTCCGAGACTTGGCGCTGTTTCTTCCGCCTGCGCACTCTTCGCATCCAGATTCACCGCGTATCCATTCACGAACACAAGCCGCGTAAAGTGGATGGTCACCGCGGGCTGATGCGAATCCGCCGCCCGGGCCGTCACCTCTTCCACCACGCCTTCAACATAGCTTCCCGCTGGAATCGCCACCTGCATTCCGGCCATGATCGGAAACGCGACCGTCGCCCGCACCGCATCTCCCGGTTTTGTCGATTTTTTCTTGATGGGATTGATCAGCGTAAGCGGAATCCCGGTGCCTGCCGGAACCGTAAGGGTTTGTGCGCTAGCCGGGACTGCAATCTGCGCCGGCACTGCCGCGCTCTGCAAAAAAGCGTGCGGAGTTTGCGCGCTCAGCATCGTGGTCATGGAGACTAAGGCAATCAATCGGGAACGCATCGGACTTCTACCTTTCTCGTCAATGTTTCTATGCGCACGGGTTGGAAGAGCGCTGAAGATCTGTGTCCCGCGGAACTGGGCTGGCGTGGCCTTGCCTCCGTTGCATGTTTATGGAGTGCGGGCGACGGGTGCGCTGGTGACCGGTGTGCCCACGACCGGCGTGCTTGAGATCACGACCGGCGGCATCGGGCATGGTATCTCCGGTGTGCCCGGCGTTCCACTCGTGCCCGGGATCGTAGTGCTCGGCGTCGCCGGCGTTCCCGGAATCACCGTATCCGCCATACCCGGCCCTCCTGGAATTACTGTGTCAGGCGTGCCGGGAGTCCCTGGAATCACCGTATCCGGCGTTCCCGGGGTTCCCGGAGTTCCGGGGATAGCTACACAACGTGTTGCCGACCTGATCTGACCAGGCACCGGCGCGCGCGAAAGCGGAATCGCCGCCGCCACCGCCTCCGCATTCAACTCAAGCGGCGCACCCAGCGTGATCTCGATAAGCGCGCCATTGTCCAGCAGCAGATCGTTGCGCGTACTCACCTGCGCGGCCACCGCGATCAAGGTGCCGCCGGAGCCTGGCTGAGAGACGCCGGCCGCGGAGCTCTCCTGCGCCGGTACTGCTGGAGCCTGAAGCGCCGCCACGTAGCCATTCGCGAAGATGAGGTGTGAAAACAGAATTTGAAGCTCGGCCCGATTCGATCTCCGCGTCGGTCGCGTCAGCTTTTCAAGTCTGCCTTCCACAAATGTGCCCGGCGGAACCACTGTGCGTCCGCCCGCCACAACCGGGAAACTGGTCTGCGCATAGATGGTTTCGCCCGGACTTGCCGTCGCGGCAAACACCGGACGAATCAGCGTAGCGTCAATCCGCGTACCGGCCGAAATCGTCACCGCGCCCGCCGCGGCGACCTGCGGCTGCGCAAGCGCTGGTATTTGCGCCAGCCCCACGCTCATAGTTAACAGCAGGATTTCAGAAGGGAAGAATACTCGAGAAGTGCGAGAAGTGAACCCAAGGCGTGACATCGATACCTACCTGCTTTCTTGCGGCATCTGATGCACAAGACGTCAACCGGCGCGGAATGGTTGCCTGCGCCGTGAAATTTCATCTCTTGGGAAACAGACCGTAAAACGGCATAACAACCGCCAATCTTTCCGCCTATCTCCGCGCCAGGCTCCTCACCAGGTGCTTGGGATGCTCGGCAGTCGCCATCAGGCGCACCGGGGCAGCCTCCGCAGTCGCGGCAGAAAACCGCACCCATTTCTCTTCGTTGTAGGCCTGTGGCAGCGTCACCGGCTGGCCGCTCAGCCTCACCGTCTCGTGAATCACCGAGTTCTCCGGGATCTTTCTCACCCATTTGCCGCGAGGCACGTCCCAGTGGCCGTTCCTTCTGCGTGGAAAGTATTCCAGAAGCCACCAGAATCCCTTCAGCGACGGATGAAGAATGCCGTGCGGGTCAGGCGGCACGTAGTGAGGAAGAAACTCAGGCGGCGGCTGCTGTCCTAACAAAATCTCCACACGGTTGCTGTCCACAATCAATCCGTGTTTCACTGCTTCCATCAGCAGCCACTCGAAAGTGATCTTCGAAAGCCCCGCGGTCGTCTCCGAATAACTGCCTCCGATGTCGGAGTGCACACCCGCAAACCACACCTGCCGGATATCCTGCCCTCCATAGCCATCTGTCGCCGGCAACGATGGCCCCCAAAGGTTGTCCTGGTAGCAGCAACGGTGCTCGTGGATCGACACCGCATGCCTTCCCACGCGGATGATCGGATTCTGTCCGTTGAAGCGCAGCTCAATCGGATCGTTGATCCATCCATAAGAGCCTCACTGTGTCCCACACTCCGCAGAAGTGCACCTCGACTTCGCGCGAGAACGCGTACTTGAATGCTTCTTCGGCCGCGAATGTCGTCTCCTGCCCCTTCGGACTCTTCGTCATCTCTGCGTACAAACGCAAAATGTAGGGAATCAGTTGCTCGTTCCCCGGCTCCAGCAATCCATATACGTGCAGCAGGCTGCCCACGGCCCGCGCCGTATAGGAGCCGCGGCTGAAACCGAACAGGAATATCTGGTCGCCCTCCTCATAGGTATTCATCAGGTAGCGGTACGCGTCGCCCACGTTATCCAGCAGTCCGCTCCCAAATGCCAGGCCGCTCAGTTGCGACCACCGTTTGGCCAGAAACCCCTGCGCATTGGGCGATCCCATCGTGCCCACGCCCGGATGGTAATAAGCGATCTGGTTCGCGCTGATTACCAGTGTGTTGTAGAGCTTCACCACGTTCGAGTCCGTCTCCGGCTCGTCGAAATCATTTCCCGTGCCGTCACAGCAAATCACAATGTTCTTTGACATGGAACCCCTCTTTGCTCTCATTTGGGGATGCTTGCGGAGCCCGCCGTGCCCTAAGGGTGTCCGAAAGCATAGCATGTCGAACTATCCTCTTGGCATTGCCTTCGTCAAAAAGGCGCGCACCGCTCATTCGTCCCAAAAATACCGCAATAAGAGACAGCCGCCCGCCCTGTGACCCAAGGCACAGGCGCTCCGTGGCTGCCGGGCGACAATAGTTCTGTAAGGCTCGTCAGCCGTCCGCTGCGCGCCCAGGAGAAATATCACATGAGCGATCTAGCCACTCTGGCTGAAGCCGTTGCCGTCGACCCACTCGTCGGTCATCCCGCCGACTACCACGTCTTTCATAAGTTCATCGAGCGCTGCAAACACCTGCCCGCCATCACCACGGCAGTCGTCTGGCCGCTCTCTGAAGTTGCCCTGAAAGGCACAGTCGAAGCCGCCATCGCAGGCCTCATTGAGCCAACGCTCATCGGCCCCGCGGCAGCCATGAAGGCCCTGGCCGCAAAGATGGGCGTCGACATCAGCGCCTATCCCATCGTCGAGGCGGAAACTGAAGCCAAGGCCGCCGAAGCCGCCGTGGTCATGTGCCGCTCCGGTAACGCCCTGGCGCTCATGAAGGGCAGCCTGCACACCGACGATCTGTTGAAGCCCGCCATGCAGCGCGATACCGGCCTGCGCACCGCCCGCCGCATCAGCCACGTCTTCATCATGGATACGCCGGCCTACGCGCGCACCCTGCTCATCACCGATGCGGCCATCAATATCACGCCCGAGCTCGAAGACAAGGTTCACATCGTTCAGAACGCCATCGACCTCGCCCACGCTCTCGGCATCCCCGAGCCCAAGGTCGCTCTGCTTTCGGCCGTCGAAACCGTGAATCCGAAGATCAAGTCCACGCTCGACGCCGCAGCCCTCTGCAAAATGGCCGACCGCGGCCAGATCACCGGCGGCATCCTCGACGGGCCCCTGGCCTTCGACACCGCCGTCAGCGTAAAAGCCGCCGCCATCAAGAAGCTGGTCTCGCCCGTCACCGGACAGGCCGACATCCTTGTCGTCCCCGATCTCGAGAGCGGCAACATGCTCGCCAAGCAGCTCGAGTACCTCGGCGGAGCGCAACTTGCCGGCATCGTCCTCGGCGCCCGCGTCCCCACCATCCTCACCAGCCGCGCGGACTCGGCGGAGACCCGCCTCACCAGTTGCGCCGTAGCCGTCCTGCTCCACTACGCAACCCATCCCTCGGTCAAAGTCTAGCCGCGCCAATCATCTTCAAATGCAACCAGCGCCAACCCTCAAAACGGTTGGCGCTGTTTGCGTCTCCAGCCTGCATCGCTCGCATAGCGAATCCCGTCCAGACACGAACCGTTGCCGGCTTCCCCTGGAAGCTGGCTGCCCCATCCATGCGACGTTTTTCAGTCGCATCGGTGGGATCCAACGAAGCCCACCTCGCGCGTTCATCAGGGGCAGCCGGACTCGCCGCGACGAATTGCGGCCAAAAATGAACCCCACCCGGCTCAACCTCAAAAGTTGGGTGCCCCATCCATTCGCTTTTCTCTAGCGAATGGGTGGGAATGCACGAAGCTCAACCACCCCGTTCATCGGGAGCAGCCCGACTCGCGACGGCGAGTTACGTTTCGAAATGAACCCATCCGGCATCGCCCCTCAAAAAAGAAGCTGGGTGCCCCATCCATCGCGTTTTTTTGCGATGGGTGGGATACGACCAAGCTCACCTCGCCCGTTCATAGGGAGCGGAAGTCACCGCGTCGACCCCAACTGAAAGATCCGCAATTGCTTTCAGGCATTCATTCGATCCGTTGTGCGCTTCAAGTCCGCCGACACCCTCGACCCTGCTCAAGTCCACCCATGCCGGATTCTCAGGAATCACCCCTATCTCCTGGTCAGTTTCACCCGCGCAAAGGCCGTTACCTTGCCGCCGTCCACGTTCCCCTTCACATTATCGATAAGCCAGTTCCACGAGTCGCTGACCTTGCTGTAAGCGAACGTCGTCTTCACGCCGCTGTTCTTGTCTTTGAACAGAAACACAATCTCGTCATCCCCGCGGATTCCGCGGGCGACCGGAGCCGACAGACCCCCGCCTCCGGTCGAGTCCAGCCACAGGCACTTGTATTCCCCCGCCGAATCGTCCCCTTCAATAAAGATGATCGCCTCGTATGCCGGTTGGCCCTGAAGATTCTTCTCCCGCGATGTCTCGTGTACTCGCAGGTATTCGTTGTTCAGCACCCATTCGGCCTCGATATCGTGCGTAGTCTCGTGCCCGGCGATGGTGCCCTGAAGAATCCAACTGCCGGCCAACCGGTCAAGTAAAAGATCTTTCCCCTTTGGCTGCTGTGCTGAAGTTGAAACCCCTGCCAGCGCCAGCAAGGCAATTACTGCAAGATTTGTCTTCAATCTGCGCCTCCCTTCGCCACTCTCACTATCCGCCTGAATGCTCCCAAAACCGCCCAATCGCAACGCCTTGATTCAACGAGCCGCATCCCTTCAGAAACCATTTCCGCTCGTCCCGAGTCGCCCCACCTCGGCAACCAAAGCCCCCGCCGGAACCCCAATCGATCGACCTCTCCGAGAACATGCCACGCAAGCTGAATCAACGTGAAATCAAAGCCTCCCCACGTTGCAGAAGATTACCGGATGCTGGCGCAGAATAAGGGTATGAACCTCCTCCGGTCTTATGCGCCAAATCCGCCCAATCCAGGGCCGGAAAAGCCGGTTCTCCAACCCAAATTTCGCACCCCCCCCGTACCCCCCCTCCCAAAAGCATTACTAAAAGGTAACGGGTTCCAAGATAACATGAATGAAATGAACGCCGCAAAGGCCTACGATAGTTACTCATCGGTAAATAGAGAGGCCCGTTTTTTGCCTGATTTTGGCCAAAAAACACCTGTTTTGGCCCGGAAATGCCATGGATCGATGCGCCGTATTCAGCAATCTCAAGCGCTCGAGGATTCCCGCCGCCATCTCAGTCCGAGGAAGTGTTCAGGGCCACGGCGGCGCGAATAAGAGTCTTCAGCGCCCTCTCATTCACCTTCCCGCCTTCCCGGAAGTCGATGGCGCGCCTCAATCGACCCTCGAGACTGGAGTTGAAGAGACCTAAGGGATCATCCAGGAAGGCGCCCTTCGCGAATGTCATCTTGACGACATTCTTGTGGGTCTCGCCGGTGCAGATCAAACCGTCGTGAGACCACACAGGCGTACCGCTGGGGTTGGAAGGTTTCTTCCACTTGCGCTCCTCGACCACTTCAGGGTCCGCTTGCTTGATCAAAGCGCGGAGGCGGGAGAGCATCTCTCCGCGCCAATCCGCGAGTTCCTGGATTCTCGCGTCGACAAGCTGAGATGCGGACTCGCGAGGTGACAACGCGACTTGCTTGGAACGGCTCTTTTTCATGCTGAGTGCTTCCTTTCCGCCTTGAGCTTCTCTTCGGGCTGCCCTCTCTGCACCATTTAACCATTGACTGGCTCGTTGCCGAATCTGAGGATGTGGTCCTTATGATTTCTTTTCGAAGGCCGTTCAATAATGGCCTATGTACTTCCGTGTAGACCGTGCTCATCGAGCCCTTCCCGTCATCCTCGGCCTTGTGACCCTCGCAGACGTGGGAGTGCTGCTGGTTTGGGACGCCATTCCGGGGCTCTTTCCTGCCAGAAGCCACGACTTTCTGGCGGCCTTTTCCCTGGCGACGATCGCGATTGCTTACCTCGTCTATCAGGCTGTGCATCGGCCAGCGGCCATGGAGTTTGTTAAGGCGGTCATGCTGGCGGCCGCATTTCTGTTCTGGGCGGCCAACCAGTTCTGGCCGAATTCACACCAGGCGACGCTGTTCAACGACATTGCGATCGCGCTTTTCGTGCTGGATATATTTCTCGTGATGGTGGGCTGGCCGCCGACATCTCCAGACAGCTCGTTTGCAGAGACCTACGCGGAAGTGGTCGACGAAGACCTGCGTTGAGGGTATCTGATTGCTCGGAGTTTGGCGGTCTCACTTAGGAGCATTCGGCAGGGGCCGGGCCGCCCAAAAAATCAGCCACCTTTGCCGCTGTTTGTGCATCTAGGCATTTAGGGGTCCGAAAATTAGCCGAAGCGGATGCTTCAGGCTCTGGTGGGCGGTTCCCAATAATCTGCGGTTTTGTATTTGGCCGGTGGGGTGTCGTCACGGAGTGGCGACGGCTTGGTGTGGCATGGTAATTTTGGATGCGGAATCCCAGTCTCTGGTATGCAGGGAACCGGAGGCACGGTGAAGTGTTCCCCGCATTCGCACTTATCACAACCGGTTTAGTTATCAATGGGTTACGAACCCAATTTTGCACAAGATTTTTTTTGCAATTTGATCTCAAATCGCTTGCGCGACCCGAAATGAGGCTGTTATATTGAGTTTTCGGGGTTCCCCACGTCTCGGGTGAGTCTTACCCAAGAATGACCTTTGTACTCAACCAGTGTGACCGCCGGCACTGCGGACGCATCCAAACGCAAAAAATCAAGCAGGAAAAGCATTCATGGCGCAAATCTTTGACCGCAGCTCCAACGCGCTGGCTCGCATGAGCCTGGTGCTGACGGGGCTGATTGTGATCGCCCTGGGGGTTACGCTCGATCAACTGCAACGCTCGCCCTGGGTGACACGGCAAGGTCAGCGCGCGATCAACCGGTCCCGTTCAGCCACAAGCACCATGTGCAGGGCCTGGGCCTGCAGTGCCAGTACTGCCACACCACGGTTGAGAAGTCGAGCTACGCGGGGATTCCGCCTACAAAGACCTGCATGAACTGCCACGCGCAGATCTGGACGAACGCGCAATTGCTGGAGCCGGTGCGGCTGAGCTGGGCCAGCGGGCAGTCGATTCCGTGGACCAGGGTGCACGATCTTCCCGATTTTGTTTTCTTCAATCACTCGATTCACGTGAACAAGGGGATCGGTTGCGCGACCTGTCACGGGCGCGTGGACCAGATGCCGCTGATGTATGCGCAGAACACTCTGCAAATGGAGTGGTGTTTGGACTGCCATCGCAATCCGGCGAAGAATCTTCGGCCCACCGGCCAGATTTACAACATGGCCTGGGAGAGCCCGGCCGCGGACAGGCCGGTATGGTGTGCGGCGGCGGATGAAATCGCGGGCGTGCCCACAGCAGAGAGCGTAAGTTGCGTGACAAAGGATCCTTCGAGCGAATCCGGCAGATTGCGGCGTTGAATTTGCCGTTCTGCTCGGTACGCGCGGCTCAGAGCCGTGATATGCGGAAACGATGTCAATGGAGGCTGTGCAGTACAAGAAGTTCACCAGCCAGGATGAGCTGGGCCACTTTCTGCTGGATCACTACAAGATTCGCAACCCGAAGGACCTGACGAGCTGCGAGGTCTGCCACCGATGAACGAAAACAGAAAGAACGGAATTGCGAAGCCGGTGGGCAGCAAGACGGGAAATGCTGTGAATCGCGAGATGAAGAGCAATCCGGCGCCGATGACGCTGGTCGAGGTTCGCCAGGAGCTGAAGGGCGTGAAGGGCAAGAAATACTGGCGGTCGGTTGATGAGCTGGCGGATACGGCCGAGTTTCAGGCGGCGGTGGAGCGGGAGTTTCCCTCCGCGGCGCAGGAGTGGGTCGATCCGGTTTCGCGGCGCGGCTTTCTGAAGGTAATGGGCGCTTCGCTCGCCCTCGCCGGCCTGGCCGGGTGTACCAAGCAGCCTGAAGAAACGATCTATCCATACGTGAAGCAGCCGGAAGACCTGGTGCTGGGCAAGCCGATGTACTTTGCCACGGCGCATCCGTTCTCGACCGGCGGCGTGCCGGTGCTGGTGAAGAGCGACGAGTTCCGGCCGATCAAGGTGGATGGCAATCCGGAGCACGCTTACAACGCCGGCTCATCCGATCCCTATCACGCAGGGGACTCTGCTTGAACTGTACGATCCGGACCGCTCGCAGCATGTTCTCTATCACGGCGAGAGCCGCGAGTGGGCGGAGTTTGCCGAGAGCACTTCGCGCGCAAGGTAGCGGGAACGAAAGACGGCACAGGCATTTACTTCCTCAGCGCGACCATTACCTCGCCGACGCTGGCGCGGCAATGGAAGGCCGTGCAGACGGCGTGGCCCAAGGCGAAGCTGGTGCAGTACGACCCGGCGCTGGCGGGCACCGCGGCTTCAAAGGGGCTGAATGTTCAATACGCGCTCGACGATGCGGATGTGATCGTGTCGCTGGACGCGGACTTTCTTATCGGGCGCCAGCTTCCCCGGATTCCACAAGCTGGTCCGTGAGTACGCAAAGCGGCGCAAGGACCCGACCAACCTGAACCGGCTGTACGCCGTGGAGAGCACGCCCACCACTACCGGAATGAAGGCCGAGCATCGGCTGGGGCTGCGGGCGAGCGAGATTCCCGCGTTCGCGGCGGAGCTGGCGAAGGCGGTCGGCGTTGCCGGCGTGAATGCGCCGGCGTATGCGTGGACCGACGCGCAGCAGAAGTTTCTCGCCGCACTCGCAAAGGACCTGAAGGCCAACGCCGGCAAGTGCGCGGTGATTCCGGGGCTCTATCAGGACGAGTCGGTGGCGCAACTGGCGCTGGCCATCAACAGCGCGCTGGGCAATGTGGGCAAGACGGTTACGGTTGCGCCGGCGCCCATGAATCCGCTGCCGAGCGATCAGCTTGCCGACTTCAAGTCGCTGGTTGCCGATCTGAACGCGGGCAAGGTGGACTGGCTGGTGATCCTGAACGGCAATCCCATCTACACCGCGCCTGCCGATCTGAAATTTGCCGACGCCTTCGAACAAGGCCAACATCGTCGCGCACCTGGGCTCGCATGTCGACGAGACGGGGCAGATCTCGCACTGGCATATTCCGGCCGCGCATTATCTGGAGTCGTGGTCGGATGTTCGCGCCTACGACGGCACGGTTTCGATTATTCAGCCGATGATCGATCCGCTCTATGGCGGCAGGACGGCGCACACGTCATTCAATCGCTGCTGGACGAGCCCATGCTGAGCCCGTACGAAGCGGTGCGCGAAACATGGAAGCCTGTCGATCAAGGGCGACTTTGAAAAGGGCTGGCGCAAGGCGCTCTGCATGCGGGATGGATCGACGGCACGGCCTACGACAAGACCGCGAAGGCCGAGCGCTGCCGCAGCGTTCAAGGGATCTGTTCCCGCGCCCACGTCGAAGGATTCGCTGGAAATCATCTTCCGACCCGATCCGAATATCTACGACGGGCGCTGGTCGAATGTGGGCTGGCTTCAGGAGCTGCCCAAGCCGGTTACCAGCCTGAGCTGGGACAATGCGGCGATCGTTTCCGGCGCAACGCTGACGAAGCTGGGCCTGGAAGAAGACGACATTGTCGAGCTCACTGTGGGCAACGGCAGGGTGAAGGCGCCGGTCATCGTCGCGCCTGGGCATCCTGACAATTCGGTCACGGTGTACCTGGGCTACGGCCGCGAGTTTGCAGGGCGCGTGGGCTCGGGAGCGGGCTTCAACGCTTACCTGATTCGCAATACCTGGGCGCCGTTCTACGCGACTGGCTCCATCCGCAAGATTGAAGGCAAGTGGGGCATTGCCATCACCAAGAGCCACTACCAGGATCACCGCGGCAAGATCTTCGGTCAGCAGGGCAACGGGCAATAACTCGCTTGAAGCCGATGAGGCGCTGGGTGTCGCGCGGCATTATCCGCTACGCCACGCTGGACGAGTACAAGGCCAATCCGGACTTTGCCAGCGAGGGCTTTAGCCGCGAGAAGACCGACATGGGAACGTCGCTGTTCCCGAACTGGCCTTACAACGAAGCCAACGCTTGGGGCATGTCGATCGACATGAACAGTTGCGTGGGCTGCAATGCCTGCATCGTGAGTTGTTATGCGGAAAACAACATCGCCGTCGTCGGGCAAGCAGCAGGTGCGCATCGGCCGCAACATGCAGTGGCTGCGCATCGACACTTATTTTGAAGGCGACCTTTCCGCGCCGCGCGCACACTTCCAGCCCATGATGTGCCAGCACTGCGAGAACGCGCCCTGCGAGCAGGTTTGCCCGGTGGGCGCAACGGTGCATACGCCGGAAGGCCTGAACACCATGGTCTACAACCGCTGCGTGGGCACCCGCTACTGCTCGAACAACTGCCCATACAAGGTGCGGCGATTCAACTTCCTGCTCTTCTCCGACTACGAGACGGAGAGCCTGAAGCTGATGCGCAATCCGGATGTCTCGGTGCGTTCGCGCGGCGTGATGGAGAAGTGCAGCTACTGCGTGCAGCGAATCACCGAAGCGAAGATCCAGACCGACAAGGAAAACCGTCCCATTCGCGACGGCGAAATCGTGACCGCCTGCCAGCAGGCGTGCCCGGCATCGGCTATTACCTTCGGCAACATCAACGACAAGCAGAGCCGGGTGGCCAAGCTTCGCGCCGACGAGCGCAGCTACCAGGTACTGGCCGACCAGAACACGCGTCCGCGCACCACCTATGTGGCCGCGGTCATTAATCCGAACTCCGAACTCGAAGAAGCGCCGGTGGAACACACTCCGGCAAAGGGTTGAAGCCACGATGGCGACCAGCGAAATGAAAACCAAAGACCCCGGCGTCGATCCAGCAACTGGAGAATTCCGGGTCATAGGGCCGGGCCAGACCTTCAGGTCGATCACCGAGAAGATTGCGCGGATCGTGCTCACGCCGCATACGCCGATGGGCTGGTTCGCCTTTTTCGCAGTAGCAGGCTCGGGTGCGACCATGCTGCTGGTGGCTGTCACCTGGCTCTTCCTCAAGGGTGTCGGAATCTGGGCCATCACCCAACCTGTAGCGTGGGGATTCGCCATCATCAACTTCGTCTGGTGGATCGGCATCGGCCACGCCGGTACGCTCATCTCCGCCATTCTGCTGCTCTTCAAGCAGCAGTGGCGTAACTCCATCAGCCGCTTTGCCGAGGCCATGACCATCTTTGCCGTGGTCTGCGCCGGCATGTTCCCGCTCATCCACGTGGGCCGTCCCTGGCTGGCATATTGGATGCTGCCGGTTCCTCTTACCATGAATATCTGGCCGCAGTTCCGCTCCCCGCTTCTATGGGACGTCTTCGCGGTCTCCACCTACGCCACCATCTCCGTGGTCTTCTGGTACGTCGGCATGGTTCCGGACTTCGGTACTCTTCGCGATCGCTCCCGAATCAAAGATCGCCCAATATTGCTACGGCATGCTTTCCCTGGGCTGGCGTGGTTCGGTCCGCCACTGGGTGCGCTACGAGACCTCATCGCTGCTTCTGGCCGGCCTGGCCACGCCGCTGGTCCTCTCCGTTCACACCGTCATCAGCTTCGACTTCGCAGTGGCCGTCCTGCCCGGATGGCACACTACGATCTTCCCGCCATATTTTGTGGCCGGCGCCATCTACTCCGGGTTCGCCATGGTGCTTACGCTGGCCATTCCGCTGCGCAAGTTCTATCACCTTGAGCAACTGGTCACCGAACGGCATATCGACAATATGGGCAAGGTGATGCTGGCCACCGGCTTCATTGTGGCCTATGGATATGGGATGGAAGCGTTCATGGCCTGGTACTCGGCTTCGCACTGGGAAGCTTTCATGTTCTGGAACCGCATGTTCGGGCCCATGGGCTGGTCCTACTGGGTGCTTATCACCTGCAACCTGGCGATTCCGCTTACGACGCTCTGGTCGCGCAAGCTGCGCACAAACATCGGCTACATGTTTGTGCTTTCAATTATTGTCAACACGGGCATGTGGTTCGAACGCTTCGTCATCATTGTGACCAGCCTCTACCGCGACTTTTTGCCCTCGGCATGGGGAACCTACCGCGCCACCAAGTGGGACTACATGACCTTTGTGGGCACGCTCGGTCTGTTCACTTCCTTGTTCCTTCTCTTTGTTCGTTTCCTTCCCATGATTCCCATGAATGAAATCCGCATGCTGTTGCCCGCGGCCAAGATCAAGCCCAAGGCAACGGCGAAGGCTGGTGACTAATGCCCGCTCGCGAAGGAACGTACGGCCTGCTGGCCGAATTCGAAACGCCTGGTGACCTGGTTCGCGCTGCTCAGCAGGCGCGTAAAGATGGCTGGCGGCGCATGGACTGCTACACGCCCTACCCGATGGAGGAAGCGGCCGCGGCCATCGGCTTCCACCGCGACAAGGTGCCGCTGCTAACTCTGATTGGCGGCCTTATGGGCGCGGCGGCCATGTTCGCTATGGAGACTTGGATCTCGGTGCTTGCGTATCCTTTGAATATTGGCGGGCGTCCGACGTATTCATGGCCGGCCTTTATTGTGCCTGCGTACGAGTGGACCATTTTGTGGGCCGGACTTTCGGCAGCTTTCGGCATGTTTGCGCGTGAATGGATTGCCCTCGCTCTATCATCCGCTATTCAACGCGCCCAACTTTCGCGACGGTGCGACGACCGACAAATTCTTTCTGTGCCTCGAAGCGCTGGACCCAAAGTTCGATTTGATTGAAGCAAAAGCTTATCTCGAGAGCTTCCAGCCGGCCTCGGTCGTGGAGGTGCAGTACTGATGGTCAAGAACAGGGAACAGGCCGGGTATCCCCCGCTTGTGAGCGGCTCTGGTCGCATGAGCGGTAGAGCAAGAAGGCAACTGGCCCACTTCGTCGCCGCTTCAGGCTTTGCGACGCTGCTGCTTGTTGCCGGTTGCCGCCAGGACATGCAGGACCAGCCCAGGATGTTTCCGCAGCGGGGAACGGATTTCTTCGCAGACCATCGCGGGGCACGTCCGCAGGTGTTGAACACGGTGGCGCGCGGCCAGTTGCACGATGACAGCTACTTCTACACAGGCGTTGTGCAGGGAGCGAACGGCTACCGCGAAGAACTGAATCTGATGCCGTTCCCGGTAACGATGCAAGTACTCAAGCGCGGCCAGGAACGCTTCAATATTTATTGCACGCCCTGCCATTCGCGCGTGGGCAACGGGTTGGGAGAGATCGTGCAGCGCGGCTACAAGCCGGCAGCCAATCTGCACGACCAGGTGCGGCTATCGCAGCCGATCTCACACTACTTTTATGTAATGACCCATGGCTACGGGTCGATGCCCGACTACTCGGCACAACTGGCGCCGGTAGATCGCTGGGCGGTCGCTGCCTACATTCGCGCGCTGCAGTTGAGCCAGGCGGCCACCGCCGCCGATGTGCCGGCGGGGCGCAGGTGCAGGACCTGAGGAGCATTGCGGAAAGAGAGGGACATCCAGAGTACGCGCAGCCCTGGGCATTGCCGGCGACGGCGGTGCAGGCGTATCCGCCAGTGACGAAGGAAGGCACGCCGGGAATGGCTCCTGCGAATCCGGCAGACCCGTTAATCAAGATTCCCGCAAGCAAACCAGCCCCCGCGGCGGCCGCGAAGTAAGGACAGACGGAATGGCTCACGAATCGCATACCGCATCACACGCGAAGGCGCTCCCCGCAGATCTCGGCACGCCGCCCTTTGTCTCCGCATGGCAAATGCGTGCGCTCGTGGTGGGAGCAACATTCTCGCTCGTCGCGTTGATCCTGACCTTCATGGGTCAAGCGCAGGACCAACTCGGCTGGGACCATTTCCTCCGCGCGCTGGGTTCTGGGCATGATGCTCACCTTCGGCTGGTCGGTCGGTGGGCTGGCCTTGCTGATGGTGCAGTACTGCTCCGGCGGCAAATGGGGCCTGCTGCTGCGCCGCCCACTTGAGGCGATGAGCCGCACGCCTGCCGGTGGTCTTCGTGTATTGGCTGGTAACGGTGATCTTCAGCAAGCAGCTTTTCCTTTGGGCGCAGATATACGACATCGAGCGAAACGGCTGCGGCGCTGAAGGCCGGCTTGATCAATGAGGTTCAACAGCACTGCCTGGACTTCAAGCGTCCGATGCTTAACCCCGTCTCGTTCATCCTGAGTGGGCCTGCTGTGCTTCGCGATCTGGGGCTTCTACACCTGGCGGTTGAACACGCTGGCACTGAAGCGCGATGCCGATCCGCCAGGCAACACGCCTTACTGGATCAAGAAGTTCGAAAATATCAGCGGACCGGGCATCGTGGTCTACTCGCTGACGATGACCGCTGCTGTTATCTACTGGGTAATGTCGATGGACCCTACCTGGTACTCCTCGGTGTACGGTCTGCTTTTTCTGGTCGGGCAGGGTTACTCGGTGCTGGCACTTTCGATCATTGTTTCGATTTCTCTTTCCAAGGCCGAGCCGTTCAAGACGATCCTGCGCCAGACCGAGCAGCACGATTTGGGCAAGCTCACCTTCGCCTTTGTGATGCTGAACATCTACCTGGCCTTCGGACAGTTCCTTATCATCTGGTCGGGCAACCTGCCGGAAGAGATTCCCTGGTACCTGGACCGCATTCGTGGGCACTGGGGCATCATTATCACGCTCGACTTCATTTTCCATTGGCTGATTCCGTTCACGCTGCTGCTCTCGCGCGACATCAAGCGAAACAAGAAACGGCTTGTCCGCGTGTGCCAATGGATGGTGTTTGCCAAGGCGTTCGACCTCTTCTGGCTGATCGAGCCGAACTTCAAAGATGCCGCCCGCAACCTGCACTTCAGTTGGGGAATCCTGGAATATGTGGCCGTGCCGGTGGCGATGGTGTCCTTCTGGGTGGCCTTCTTCTGCACGCGCCTGAAGACGCGGCCGCTGGTGCAGACCAACGATCCGCACTTGGCGGAGATTCTGGAGCCTGAACATGCACAAGCCTGAGAATCGCGACTCGGAGCCGGAAAAAAACGATCACGCCGCAGAACAGATCGACACTTCGGCGGGGTTTGAGCAGAGCGACGTCAAGATCACGGGCATTCTCGTTTTCATTACCGCGCTCAGCATTTTTGTTGTGGTGACGGGCCTGCTCTGCTACGGCATTGGCAAGGTGATCAACGCGCGGATGAGCAAGGAGGACGGGCCCCACTACCAGGTGGACAAAGACGATCGATATTCGGCAGCTTGGCAACATGCCCAACAGCCCGGACCTGCAAAACAAGGTGGCCGAACTCACGCAGCAATTCCCGAAGCCGCGGGTACAGACCGACGACGGCAACCAGGATGTGGCCGACCTGCACGCGCGCGAGGATCTGCTGCTGGAGAACTACAGCTGGGTCGACCCGGCGCACACCAAGGTCAGGATTCCCATCGAGCGAGCAATGGAACTGATCGCGCAGCGGGGCCTGCCGGTTGCGCCCAGCGTCCAGACCGCGCCAGCGATGACGGGCGAAAGCACGCCGGTGATACAGGTGCCGTTGACCAACGGATTTGCGCGCACCGGATTTGAGCAGGAAGAAGCGCAGGCCCGCGCAATTCAAGCCCGACAGCAGGAAAGAGAGCAAGTAGCGAATACGGAAGGCACCTGTCGTTTTTTTGATTTCCCACCCATTCGCAATAAGGAAGTCGAAATATTGGGGCACGGGGCGATATTCGGATGGTCGGGGTGGCTGAACACTCGATATTCCCGGTAGAGCGGTCAACCCGGGACAAGGAGAGCACGCGTAATGCAAAGCACAGGCACAATCTTTCGAGTCATTCGCGCAGCGGCAATCGCTACCGCGGGCGCGATTGTGATTTGCCTGGTTCCTTCTGCTATGGTCGCGCAGGTCTCGAGCTACGGCGACAAAGCGGTGGGACCCACCAACGACAAGCCGCCGGCACTTCTCGACGGGGTCGGAATTGCTCAGCGCCTGAACGAGCAGTTGCCGCTGAACCTGACTTTTACTGACGACAGCGGCCAACAGGTTGCGCTTGGAAAGTACTTCGGCAGGCGACCCGCGATTCTTGCTCTGGTGTACTACAGGTGCCCGATGCTGTGCTCAGAGGAACTCGACGGCCTGACGAGCGCGCTGCAAATGGTCCGATACGTCCCCGGCAAGGACTTCGACATCATCGTGGTCAGCATCGACCCAACTGAAGGGACCGATTTGTCGGCGGCGAAGAAACGTGAATATGTCAAGCGCTACGGCCATGCAGAAACAGCCAACGGCTGGCATTTCATGACGGGCACGCAGGCCAACATCGATGCACTCACCGAGGCGGTCGGTTTCAAGTATGTGAAGATCAAACTGCCCAATACGGATCAAGTCCAGTTTGCGCACGCCAGCTCGATTCAGATAGTTACCCCCGAGGGCAAGCTTGCCCAGTACTACATGGGCGTCGAGTATTCACCCAAGGATCTGCTGCTGGGCCTGGACGAAGCATCGTCGAACCGAATCGGTTCGCCGGTGGACAACATTCTCACTTACTGTTACCACTACAATCCCCAAACCAATACTCATTCGCTGATTGTGGCCAGAGTGGTGCAGTTGGGCGGCGCTCTCACGGTCGTACTGTTGGGCGGATTCATGCTGGTGATGTTTCGCCGCGATTATCACAACGACGGCAACGGCGGGAAGAACGGTCCCTCAGGTTCAAAAGACGAGGGGACAGCTAAAAAGGTGAACGGATAACGGAATGAACCAAATCAGTCCAGTACTTTGGCAGTTTCTCGTCAAATGGATGACGAACTTCGCGCTGTTTCCACCGGAAGCGTCGAAGATCGCGCCTCAGATGGACGCGCTGTATTTCTTCATGGTTCTGGTGAGCCTGATCGGGCTCACGATCGTGGTTCTGCTGATCGTCGAGCTTCTCCATTCTCTACAGCAAGGGGCGCCATCCCAAGGCCGTCCAGATCGAGGGCTCCACGATGCTGGAAGCTACCTGGACCATCATTCCTCTCGGCCTTTTCCTCATCATGTTCGTCTGGGGCGCGCTGCTCTACTTCCGTATTTACACTCCACCGGCCAACGCCATGAACATCTATGTAGTGGGTAAGCAGTGGATGTGGAAGGCCGAGCATCCGGGCGGCCAGCACGAAATTAACTCCCTGCATGTGCCCGTGGGCCAACCGGTGCAGTTGACTCTGATTTCGCAGGACGTGTTTCACAGTTTTTCGATTCCCGCCTTCAGAGTAAAGCGCGAAGCTATTCCGGGCCGCTACACGACGGTGTGGTTTGAAGCCACAACGCCGGGGACTTATCACCTCTTCTGCACCCAGTACTGCGGGACCAACCACTCCCAGATGATCGGTGACGTGGTCGTGCTCGCGCCCGACGACTTCAAAAAGTGGCTGGCAGGTTCCACGAGCGGCGCCTCGCTTGCCCAAGACGGTGAACGACTCTTCACGAGCCTCAGTTGCAGTGCATGTCACAACATCCGGCCCGATGCGCGCGGCCCCAGCCTGGCAAACGTCTACGGCGCGAAGCTCACGCTGTCCTCCGGCCAGGCGATCACCGCGGACGACGCCTATCTCCGCGAGTCCATTCTGAACCCATCGCAACACATCACGCAGGGATACGCGCCCATCATGCCCACTTACCAGGGGCAGGTCAGTGAAGAAGGCGTGATTGCGCTAGTCGAGTACATCAAGAACCTCGACTCCGACTACCGCGTCCAGCAGACAACTACCACAACCGACTTGCTCCCGGAGAGCGAACGCATTGCGGCACCGGCTGCAACCACGCCCGCTCCGCAGGGGAAGGTGAACCCATGAGCGCGACAATCATAAGTCTTCCCGATCAGTCAACCGCCAGGATTCCGAAGATGAACTTCCTGACTAAAGAGAATGGCCTGCTCAGTTGGCTGCTAACCGGCGACCACAAGCGTATCGCGACACTCTATCTGATCTCGATCACATTCTTCTTCTTTATCGGCGGAGCACTGGCCGGCCTTATACGCCTGGAGTTGTTGACGCCGCAAAGCGACCTGATGGCTGCAGACACCTATAACAAGGTGTTCACCATGCATGGCGTCATCATGGTCTTCTTCTTCTTGGTACCGTCGGTGCCGGCCACGATTGGCAATTTCCTTATCCCCATGATGGTCGGGGCCAAGGACCTGGCGTTGCCGAAAGTCAACCTGCTGAGTTGGTATCTCTACGTCATCGCTGGCTTCATGGCCATTTACACCATGGCCGCTGGCGGAGTGGATACAGGCTGGACCTTCACTACGCCGCTCTCGACTCATTACCTGAATACCCACGTTATCTCGACGGGGCTTGCCATCTTTGTGGCCGGATTCAGCTCGATCTTTACGGGCCTGAACTTTATCGTAACAATCCACAAGATGCGCTGCCCGGGCATGACATGGTTCCGCCTGCCGCTGTTTGTGTGGTCGAACTACGCGGCCAGCATTCTTATGGTGCTGGGCACGCCAGTTCTGGCTATTACCCTGGTGCTCGTGGTTCTCGAGCGCACGGCCGGGATTGGCGTCTTTGACCCCACCAAGGGCGGTGACCCGCTCCTGTTCCAGCACTTGTTCTGGTTCTACTCACACCCTGCCGTCTACATCATGATTCTGCCCGGCATGGGAGTCATCTCGGAAGTGGTATCGACCTTCAGCCGCAAGCGCGTCTTCGGCTATACGGCTGTCGCGTTCTCTTCAGTGGCGATTGCGGTCTTCGGCTTCTTTGTCTGGGCCCACCACATGTTTATCATGGGCATCTCGAACTACGCGGCGCTGGTGTTCTCGCTCCTGACGATGCTGGTCGCGGTGCCATCGGCCATCAAGATATTCAACTGGGCCTTCACGCTCTACAAGGGATCGATTACATTCGAGACGCCGATGCTTTACGCATTCGGCTTCATGGGATTGTTCACTATAGGCGGCATGACCGGCGTGTTTCTGGGCGCGACCGGCACCGATATTCATCTAACGGAGACATACTTCATCGTCGCGCATTTTCACTTTGTGATGGTAGGCGGGATGTTGATGGCCTTTCTTTCGGGCATTCACTTCTGGTGGCCCAAGTGGACCGGGCGCATGTATCCGGAAAAAATCTCGCAAATGGCTGCTGTCGTGACCTTCATCGGCTTCAACTTCACGTTCTTCCCGCAGTTCATCCTCGGGACGCTGGGCATGCCGCGGCGCTACGCAGCCTATCCGCCGGAGTTCCAGGTGCTGAATGTTTTCTCGACCGCGGGCGCGACAATTTTGGGCGTGGGCTACCTGATGCCGATTCTCTACCTGACTTGGTCGCTAAAGTACGGCGAAATCGCCGGCAACAATCCCTGGCAGGCAACGGGCCTGGAGTGGCAGACACAATCGCCGCCACTGACTGAGAACTTCCTCGTGACTCCAATTATGGATCACGAAGCCTACGACTACGAGTGGCTGGAGCAGCAGCAAGCGAAAGAGGTGGCCAGTGTCGGATAGTAACGTTGTCACACAGGACGCCGTGGCTGAGGCCGGCGACACCCACCACGGGGAACACCCAGCTTACCAGCGCCACCATTTTGAAAACGTCAGCCAGCAATTTGATGCTACGAACTTCGCGATGTGGCTTTTCCTGCTGACTGAAGTGATGTTCTTCGGCGGCTTGTTTACCGCTTACCTGATCATGCGCAACTGGTACTATCCGGCCTTTGTTGAAGCTTCGCACCAGTTGAATATCGGTTGGGGTACGGCCAACACGGGCGTACTCATCGCGTCGAGCTTCACCATGGCCATGGGCGTTTGGAACGCGCAAATGCGCCGCAAGAGCGGGCTGGTGTTGTGCCTGGTACTTACGTTCATCCTCGGCCTGGTCTTTCTCGGCATCAAGACGATTGAGTACAAAGAGAAGTATGACAAGCACCATATTCCCGGCTTTCACTACAGCCAGTCGTCGTTTCTTGAACCCGACTCCGATCCTGAAGTCTATAACGAGTATCACGATCCGGCTCTGCTGCCCGACATGGCCGCCAAGACCGAGATTTACTTCTTTCTCTACTTCGCTATGACGGGCATGCATGCACTGCACATGATTGTCGGCATTTCGATTCTGGCCTACCTGATAGTTCGTGCGCGCATGGGGGACTTTACGACGGGGCATGTGACGTACATTGAGAACTTCGGGCTCTACTGGCATTTTGTCGATATCATCTGGATTTTTCTGTTCCCGTTGCTGTACTTGATTAGCAGGCACTAGAGGACAAGCGGCATGAGCGATGCAAAGGAACTTTACGAGCAGGAACACCATATCGTCAGCCCGGTAATCTATCTGATGATTCTGGCGGCGCTGCTGACGGCCACTGGACTTACGGTGTGGGCCTCCTATATCGATCTCGGCGAGTGGCGCGTCGCGCCGGGCATAACCGTTTTCTGGAACCCGGTGGTCGCACTCGCCATAGCCTGCACCAAGGCGGTGCTGGTGGTGCTGTTCTTCATGCATGTGAAGTACAGTACCAAGTTGACCAAGCTGACCGTAATCGCGGGGATCTTCATTTTTCTCGGACTGATTAGCATGACCTTGTCGGATTATGTGAGCCGGGCTTGGGGGCGGTGGTGAAGGGCAGGGAATAAGGAACAGGTGTTTCGCGGGACGGGCTGCCCCTTGGGGTGGCCCTTTTTGATTGAGATGGCCAGTTCAAATTCTTGTTGCCGGAGACGCGGTATGAGATTGCTTCTTGCTGCATTCTGCGTTGCGTTGCTTGCGGGGCCGGTCTCCGGGCAGCGGCATGTTTCCATTCCGGCCTTAGACCAGGCATCGGGCCAGACCGCGCAGATTCAGGGCGATCTCTATGGCAGTGGCAGCCGCGCTGTGCTGCTGGCCCACGGCGGACGCTTCAATAAAGACAGTTGGCGGAAGCAGGCTCCGATTATTGTTGGGGCAGGATTTCTGGTGCTGGCTATCAACTATCGCGGCGATAGGTTCAATCCCGACGGGTCTCCGAGTGCGCTCGGTTCGGATGCTGAAAACGCAGCCGATGTGCTGGCGGCTGCTGCTTACCTGCATCGGATCGGCGCTACATCCATCTCCGCGATCGGTGGCAGTCTTGGCGGAGATGCGATTGGCGACGCCGAATTGCAATCGCAGGATGGAGTCTTCGATAGGATGGTGTTTCTTGCGTCGGAAGGCGGCGACGCGCCGGAGAAGCTCAGGGGCCGTAAGCTGTTCATCGTAGCTCGCGAGGACAGGAGCGGCGCCGGGCTGCGATTGCCGGGAATCACGAGGCATTTCGAGAAAGCTCAAGAGCCGAAGCAACTGATCGTTCTGAAAGGCTCGGCGCACGCGCAGTTTCTCTTCGATACCGAGGAGGGTCCACAACTTATGAGTGAGATCCTGAAGTTCCTCTCGGCGAAATGACAGGCAGCCCGCATTTCTATTGCGGATGTGGCGAGCCGAAATACGAAGGGAGAAAGGCCGATGTTGTTAGCGAAGTTGCGCGGTGGATTGAAGGAGGCGGGCGATCCCGCCCGGGCGCTGGCGATGCAGGCTTATATGAAGTCGTCGATGCCGTATTACGGTGTTTCAACGCCCGCGCATCGCGCTCTCTGCAAGGCCGCTTTCGCCGACCTGGAATTCGCGACCGCCGCGCTTTGGCAGGCGCAGGTTCTCGAGATCTGGCGTAAGGCGCGCTTCCGCGAAGAGCGCTACGCGGCCATCGGACTTTCGGGCGTCAAGCGCTTCCAGCCATTTCAAACACCGAGTGCCGTGAAGATGTACGAAGAGATGATCGTCACCGGCGCCTGGTGGGACTACGTGGACAGCATTGCCTCGAACCGCATCGGTCCCATTCTCCGCGCCTACCCGGCGCCCATGCGACGGAAGATGCTTGCTTGGAGCAAGTCAACCGATATGTGGAAGCGGCGGACCTCAATTATCTGCCAGCTCGGATTCAAGGCAGAAACGGATCTGGAATTGCTTTACGCCTGCATTGAACCGTCGCTTGGATCGAAGGAATTCTTTTTGCAGAAGGCGATCGGCTGGGCGCTGCGCCAGTACGCGTGGACCGATGCGGCGGCGATAAGCGATTATGTGCTGCACAATCGTTCACGTCTGAGTGCGCTCAGTTGCCGGGAGGCACTGAAGAATATCGGGTGGACAGAGGCTGTCCGTCGATGACTCACGTCCGTAAAGATTCCCCCGAAGAGATTGCCAAACTCTCGGACCAGCCGCGTGTGCTGGTGCGTCGAGCCGGTGCGCCACGGCTCGACGGAATTTGCGTCGTCTACTGGATGCAGCGAGCCATGCGGGTTGTGGACAATCCTGCGCTCGATGTGGCCATCGAAGCTGCCAACCTGCTTGGCCTGCCGGTGGTGATTTACTTCCAGGTGATTCCCAACTATCCGAATGCCAATCTGAGGCATTATCACTTTCTGCAGCAGGGTCTGAGAGATGTGGCTGAAGACGCGGCGGCACGTGATGTGACGTTTATCGTTCGCCGAGCGCCGGCGAGGCTGGAGAAGTTCCTCGAAGAGGTGCAGGCCGTGCTGCTGGTCGGCGACGAGAACCCGTGTCGCGAGCCGGAGCGCAGGCGCCAGACGCTCGCCCGCCGCATCAGGATTCCTTACTGGACCGTGGATGCGGATGTGGTGGTGCCCTCGCGTGTGTTTGGGCGCAGCTTTGTGCTGCTGCACCACTTTCGCCCGCACCTGAAAGCTGAGTTGCCTAAATATCTCGACCAGCCTGCGAGCGACGCGCCCTATCCGCACTGGAGGCTGCACAAACGCGTCGAGCGCTTTTCTCTTGCGGAAGACATCACGGCGGGCTTCACAAAGCTGGATCGCTCAGTAGGCCCGGTGGATAGCTTTACCGGGGGCACGCACGCTGCGGTCAAGCGACTCAGAGAGTTTGTGAATCTCGAACTCAAGGATTACGAGAAGACGCGCAATCACCCTGAGATGCGGGGAACAAGCCGGCTGTCGCCTTATCTGCACTTCGGCAATATCGGACCGCTTACGATTGCGCGCGAAGTGAAGAAGGCGGTAGCTGACGGCAGGGCTTCGGGTGCGGCAGGCGACAGTTATCTTGAGCAGTTGATCGGATGGCGGGAGTTGGCGGTGCTGTTCGTCCGATATGAACTCCACTACGACAACTGGGAGTGCGCCGCGCCATGGGCTCGCAAAACGTTGGTCGAACATGCTGGCGATGAGCGCCCGCACCGCTACAGCCTGAAGCAACTGGAGCGCGGCGAGACTGCCGACGATCTTTGGAACGCGGCGCAGAGGGAGATGGTCTCGACTGGCTGGATGCACAACTACATGCGCATGTATTGGGCGAAGAAGATTCTGGAATGGGCGCCCGAACCGGCTACGGCATTCGACTGGGCAGTGAGGCTGAACGATCGCTACGAACTGGATGGGTGCGACCCGAATGGATATGCGGGCATCGCCTGGGCGATTGTGGGAAGGCACGACCGGCCCTGGTTCAACCGCCCGGTGTTTGGGCTGGTCAGGCCCATGACCGGGAGGTCGATCTCGCGGAAGTTCGACGCGGAAACCTATATCCGTCAACAGGGCAGCAGGGCTTGAGGCAAGGCGCAGGCTCCTGTACTCGCCGTCACTGCCTGGTTACTTTGAGGCTGTCCTATAATGGGCCACAGTTCCACTCCCGGAAATTGCGTGTTTCACACTGCTTAATCCAATGGATTCTGCGTTCATCCCCCTCGGAAGATAACAGGGAGGGGAGGCCAGAGTCGGATTCCGGACGCGTGTGACGCATTTTAGCTTTGAGCAGAATTTCCGCACTCCAACCCTCAACGGCTGGACGGTGAAGAGTGTCTTCGATGGACGGCAGGTTGCAGCGCCGTCTTTGAGACTAGCAGTCATCTTGGCAACATGGGCTTTAGTGCTTTTGTCGGCGCAGGCGTCAGCGGCGCAGGCTGCGGCAACGGGTTTAGAGAAGAGACAGTGGCCCCAACGGGCAAATCTTCCCACGCGTGTGATTGAGGCCGAACGGTTTCTAGGGGAACGGGGATGGGCTCCTGGTCGAAGACTGATGCCGCTGGTCCTGGCAACGCAGGGTGGCAGCTTCGGTCGGCGTGGTGCGGGAGTGCGCGCGGCAATAACTCAAGCTGGTTCTGCGGCCACGGCGACCTGGCAACCGGTGGGACCGTTCGCCGTCCAGACGCCAAGTTTTGGCCCTGTTTCAGGACGTATCGCCGCTCTGGCCCTTGATCCATCAGACCCGACCGGCAACCGCCTTTACCTGGGAACAACCGGGGGAGGGGTATGGGTGGCGCAGAATGCTGGAACGTCCAATTCGTCCACGGTCGTCTTTACTCCGCTTACAGATACGCTTGCGGCGCTGGGCGGGGCGGTGGACGCTTCCATAAGTATCGGAGCCCTGACAGTCCAGCCAGACGGGACCGGGGTGATCCTGGCAGGGACGGGAGATCCGAACGATGTGATGGACTCCTATTATGGTGGCGGTATCCTGCGCTCAGCCGACGATGGAAACACCTGGACTTTGATTTCAAAGACGAATGATGTGGCGCAGGGTTTTGGAATTCGCGATTTCAGTTTCCTTGGTGAGGGCTTTGCCGGCTTTGCCTGGAGCACCGTCAATCCGCAATTGGTGGTAGCCGCAGTCTCCCAGGCCTACGAAGGCGCGATCGTGGGTGCGGATAGTCCCGGCGACAGTTATGAGGGGCTCTATTACTCCCAAGACAGTGGTGCTACGTGGCATTTGGCCACCATTTCCGACGGCATTGGAAACTACGTGCAGGGGCCGTTGGCGTCCTTCGCGCAGCCTGACGGCAATGCGGCAACTTCGGTGGTATGGAATCCTGTGCGACGGCTGTTTGTGGCGGCGGTGCGCTTCCACGGTTACTACCAGTCAGCAGACGGCGCTAAATGGACGCGCATGACTGCGCAGCCCGGCACTGGACTGAGCAATTCGCTCTGCCCGACCAATGCGAGCGGGACAGGTTCGATTGCCTGTCCAATCTTTCGCGGTTCGCTGGCCGTGAATCCCTCGACCGGCGACACTTTTGCCTGGACCGTGGATCTGAACGACCAGGATCAAGGGTTGTGGCAGGACCAGTGCGGGGGGAGCGGCGGAACGTGCAGCAGCCAGAATGTCACGTTCGGCAAGCAGTGGAGCACGGCGGCCCTCGATACCAATACGCCCTATGGTGCGGCCACCATCTTCGCAGGCAGCTATACCATGGCGCTGGCCGCCGTGCCCGCTGGTTTGGGAGCAGGGCAGGATACGCTGCTGCTGGCCGGGGCAAGCGACCTGTGGAGATGCAGTCTCGCCATGGGATGCATCTGGCGCGATACCACCAACTCGACCACTTGCAAGAGCGCACAGGTGGGTGGTTTTGAGCACGCGCTTGCTTGGAACACTGCCAACCCGTTGGAGATTTTTGCGGGCAACGACAGCGGGCTTTGGCGCTCGACTGACGCCATTGGGGAAAGTGGAGAGGTCTGCTCCGCAACGGACGCCAGCCACTTCCAGAATCTGAACTCGAACCTCGGATCGCTGGCCGAGGTGGTGAGTCTTTCCGGGGTAACTTCGACGGCCGGAACGATGATGGCCGGATTGGGAGTGAACGGAACTGCGGGTGTAAAGAGCTCGATAGCTGCGGCGGTCTGGCCGCAGATACTTGGCGGTTATGGCGGCCCGGTGGTCATTGACCCCATTACCAGCAACACATGGTACATAAACAACAATGCCGGGGTCTCAATTTACCGGTGTGCGCAAACGGCGGACTGCTCGGCGTCAGACTTCGGCACAAGCCCGGTGGTCAGCGATGCGGATGTGGGCGGCGATGGGGCAACGATGTCCACGCCTGCGCCGTTTCTGGTGGACCCGCTAGATCCGGCGCGGCTTCTGGTGGGAACTTGCCGGGTATGGCGCGGACCCGCCGATGGCAATGGCTGGAGCGGGAGCGATGCTATTAGCCCGATTCTCGACAGCGGCGTAACGACCGATGGAACTTCCAGCGGTGCATGCAACGGCGATGCACTCATTCGCTCGATGGCTGCCATGGAACTACCTTCGGGCGGCGAGCGAGTTTACGTAGGCATGTACGGCTCCACGAATGGAGGCGCAAACCTTCCCGGCCATGTGCTGACCGCGATTTTCAACCCGTCGTCGAGCGCCGTGCCTGTGTGGCAGGATCTGACCTTGGGCCCTGCGCTCAATGGCAGCGACCCTCTCAACAAGTTCGGTATGGACATCTCCAGCATCTTCATCGACCCTCACGACGCTTCGGGAAACACAGCATATGTAACAGTTGACGGAGCGATGGGCTCCTCAGGGGACGTCCGGGTGGCCTATCGCACCACCGATGGTGGGGCGCATTGGACAGATCTGACCTCGAACCTGCCCGAAGCGCCTGCTAGCAGCATCGCGGTGGACCCGCAGGATGCCAATACGGTCTATGCTGCCACGGACGTTGGGGTTTACTTTACGACCCAGGTGGGGAGCTGCGCCATTTCCGATTGCTGGTCCATGTTCGGAACAGGATTGCCCGAGTCGCCTGTTGTCGCGCTTAGCACTTCCCCAAGAGGCGCACCGTCGCATGTCCTGGTTGCTGCAACCTACGGGCGCGGAATATGGCTGAGTCCGCTTTGGACAGCGGGAATCAGCCTGACCGTCGCAGCCGCCAACCCTGCCGCACTCAGTTTTGCCGGCCAAGTCTTTGGGACCGCCAGCACCTCGCAGACAGTGACACTTCAGACCACGGGCACTTTGGCTCTTACAGTCACCGCGATTTCCATGAGCGGCGATTTCAGCGAGACCGACAACTGCCAGCACGAGAGCATTGCAGCAGGTTCGAGTTGCACAATCCAAGTGACATTTACGCCCAGTGCAACTGGGAGTCGGACCGGCCAGATGACAATTGGCGCCAATATCTTTGGCGGGCAGCTGATAGTGGATCTGACCGGGTCCGGGACTCCGGCAGGCGTGGTAAGCCTGACCCCGGCCAGCCTGGATTTTGGACAAGTGGAGGTGGGCACTACGTCAGTGGCACTTCAGGTTCAGTCCGGCAACAGCGGAGCGATCGCAATTCCTATCAACAGTGTCATCGTTACCTCACCATTTACGATCTCGAACAACACGTGCGGGACAATCACGTTGGCCGCGAACACCAGTTGTCAGGTCTTGGTGAAATTCGCACCCACTCAAGCGGGCGCGACGGCCGGAACACTGACATTCAATGATGGCGCCGGAACGCAGACGGTTGCGCTGAACGGAACCGGTGCTGCCGCGCCGACAGATGTTCTGAACCCGGCTGCAATGAACTTTCCGGCGACTGCAACGGGACAACTCTCGACGGCGCAGACCATCACGCTGACCAACTCAGGTGATGTCACACTAACCGCAATCAGCGTCTCGGCGAGCGGCCCCTTTCAGACTTCGAACAACTGCGGGGGGCAACTGCCCGGTCGCGCAGTCTGCACTATCAGCGTGGTTTTTGCCCCAACCCAGCTCGGCAGCCAGTCAGGCACGCTGAGCGTCTCCGATGCGTTGCGCACGCAGACGGCGGCCCTCACCGGAATAGGCGCCGCACCGCCCGCTCTCAGCGTCAACCCATCGAGCCTTAGCTTTTCAACTCAACAGCCCGGAGTTGCCAGCGTACCGCAGACATTGACCGTGAGCAACACCGGTGCGGGACCGCTGGCCAACGTGGGCTTCCAGATCAACGGCGCGGCCGCAACCGACTATTTAACCGGCGCAACGACCTGCGGAGCCACACTGAGCGGCGGAAGCAGTTGCACGGTGCAGGTGACCTTCACTCCAGGAGCGACCGGAGCCATTGGGGCGGCGCTCACTGTATCTTCCTCGACCCTTGGTGTAGCGCCTGTTTCAGTGCCGCTCAACGGTGCAGGCCAGGTCTCAACCGGACTCGGTGGCAACCCCGCGCAGTTGAATTTTCCCGCCGTTGGTGTGGGTCAAACGAGCGCGGCACTGCCCGTGACGATCAACAACAGTAGCAGCTATGCCATTGCTTCGCTTGCGCTTTCGGTCAACGCTCCGTTCACACTCGCGCAAAATACGTGTACCGGCGGCCTGGCGGCAGGGGCAAGCTGCACCGCTGCGGTAACATTTCAGCCAACTGCCAGCGGGACGACGACGGGAGCGTTGACGGTGAGCTCCAGTGCCGTAGCAACCCCGGCCGACATTGCGCTTTCGGGCATGGGATTCGATTTCACGGCCGCAGTCTCCGGCTCGAGCAGCTTGACCGTTGCCGTCGGCCAGACCGCCGACTATGCTGTGACGATCACGCCAACGAACGGAGCCCAGGGCGCGTTTGCGTATACCTGCGGCACGCTTCCGGCAAATGCGCTATGCCTATTCAACCCCAGTACAACGACGATCAGCGCCGGCGCCACTGGAAACGTGACGGTCGAGATTTCAACCGGGAAATCCGGTGCAGCGCGCATCGAGGGTCCCGCCGGATGGCGCGCGCTTCCAATGGCTTGCGGGTTGCTGCTGTTGCCGTTGGCGTTGAGGCGTCGCAGGAAGGCGCTGCTGCTTTTGGTGTTGCTTACAATGATTGCAGGTGGCGTCACGAGTTGTACAAGTTCGGGCGGAGGAACGAGCGGGGGAACCGGAGGCAATGGCGGTGGATCTGCGACTCCTGCAGGAACCTATGCGATTCCGGTCACCATTTCTTCAACGGGTATCTCGCACGCGGTGACGGTAACCATGACCGTGGACTGAGACCGGCGGCGGGGATCCGGCGAAGCAAATCGGAACGGGCAACGGGCTATACTCTATCTTCGGGATTCCAAGAAAAGGCGCGATGAGAGGAATCCGCACGCAGACCGGGTGAGGTTGAGCACGGATCGTGAAGACAAAGGGATGGGGATGACGAAAGAATGACCTCTAGAGTAACCGTGGATGAAGTGGGGCGTGTGGCTGAACTGGCTCACCTGGAGCTGACACCGGAAGAGACCGGGCATTTGCTCACCGACCTGAATGCCATTCTGGACTATGTCGCCGAACTCAACGAACTGGATACGGCGGGCGTGGCGCCCTTGGCCCAGATTAGTGAGTTGAGAGAAGGGGTAGGCGTGAACTCACCGCGCGCGGATAAGGTGGCGCCCTCACTTGATCGGGCAGCCGCGATGTCCCAGGCGCCGGAGAGCGACCAGGTCTTCTTTAAGGTGCCCAAGGTGATTGAGCGTTAAGAACGGGGGGCAAGCACATAAGCGGGATCTCGGGCAGTATTCAAAGCCCTCCAAGGAAGGTTTGATTGTCCATCGAAGTCAAAGCAATGGAAGGTTATCTTGAGAGGCCCCGGACCTTGGTCGCGTTGCGTGCCGAAATCGCCTCGGGGCGCACCAAAGCCGCCGATTTGGCTGCCAGCTATTTCAACCGGATTGCGAAGATCAATCCGCGTCTCAACGTCTACCTGAGCCTGACTAAGGAGCGTGCGTTAGCACAGGCCGCGCGTGTGGACGATACAGCTGCCAAGGGCGATCCGCTCGCTCCGCTGGCGGGTATTCCGGTTGGCATCAAAGATGTGCTGGTGATGAAGGGCGCACCGGCCACGGCGGGATCGAAAATTCTTCAAGGTTACCGGCCGCCATACGATGCGACGGTTGTTGCGAAGCTTGAGGCGGCCGGCGCAGTGCTGCTTGGCAAGCTGAATTGCGATGAGTTCGCGATGGGCTCGTCGAATGAGAATTCCGCTTACGGGCCGGTGCGCAACCCCGTGGACACGGAGCGGGTTCCGGGCGGGTCGAGCGGGGCTCCGCTGCGGCGGTGGCGGCCAACATGGCCGTGGCCACATTAGGCAGCGATACCGGCGGATCGATTCGCCAGCCCGCCAGCTTTTGCGGCGTGGTGGGCGTGTTGCCAACTTATGGGCGCGTTTCGCGGTACGGGTTGATCGCTTTTGCTTCGTCGCTGGATCGCGTGGGACCGTTCTGCCGCCAATGTGCGCGATGCTGCAACAATGCTGGGTGTGATTGCAGGCCACGATCCGAAGGATGCAACCAGCTCACCGGAGCCCGTGCCGGATTACGCGGCGGAGAGCGACAAGGCGGTCGAAGGTCTGCGCATTGGCGTTCCGGCAGAGTATTTTGCCGAGGGGCTCGACCCGGAAGTTCGATTGGCGATCGAAAAAGGCATTGAGGCGCTTGAGCGGGCCGGGTGCACGGTGAAGCCGGTTTCGCTTCCCCACACCCGTTATCGCGGTCCCAACCTACTACCTGGTCGCCACGGCAGAGGCTAGCGCCAACCTGGCGCGCTTCGACGGCGTTCGCTACGGTTATCGCTCGCCGGCGTCGGAAACCCTTTCCGCGATGTACAGCCACTCGCGCGACGAAGGGTTTGGCGCCGAGGTAAAAAGGCGCATTCTGCTGGGGACGTATGCGCTTTCGGCCGGTTATTACGACGCCTATTATCTGAAAGCCCAGCAGGTGCGGCGGTTGCTGGCCGAAGAGTTTCTGCGCGTCTTTGCCGAAGTGGACGCGATCGTGACGCCGACCGCGCCCACGCCCGCGTTCAAACTGGGCGAAAAGACCGGCGACCCGCTGGCTATGTACCTGGCGGACATCTACACGGTGACGGCGAGTCTGGCGGGGATTTGCGGCGTGACCGTGCCTTGCGGCGTCACCCAGGCGAAGCTGCCGGTGGGTATGCAGGTGCTGGCGGCGCATCTGAATGAAGGCACGGCGTTCCGCGTTGCGCGGGCCGTGGAGGCAGCGGAGTTGTAGGAGCATTGCAATGAACAAGGGCCCAAGGGCTGTATTTGCGATCGCATTGGTGGCGACGGCCGCAATTTTCTCAGGAAATCCAGCGGGGGCTGCTCCGCGAAAGACACACATCGTGGTTTTGGGCGCGGTCAAGCGCGTGCCCTACTCGAAAGCTGGCGATCCGGCGGGAGCGGGAATTGGCGAAGGCGAGCTGAAGATCCGCGCACTGCTGGTGGACGGCGTTGTAAAGGAGTGGACGACCGGCGACGCTCACGATGTGACGGATCGCAGCTTCGTGGTTAGGCGCGTGATTCGCCTTAACGACGCTTTGCCTGGCGACAAACAGGCGCCCGGCGACAAGGCGGGCCACTGGGTTTGGCAGCGCGGTCCGTGGCTGCTGGTGGACCGGGTCAGCGGCCGTGTCACCCCGCTAAAACTGCCCGATTATGACCCCGGCGTGAGCCAGGTGAGCTGGTTTCGCGACTATGGGGCCTATTGCGGAGTGACCGCGAGCGGCAAGAGCCTTTATGCCGTTGTGGCGCAAGTGGCGGCGCGGAAGCCGGTGCTTGCGAAAAAGCTGGCGGCGTTCGATGAGAAAAGCCACCCCGATCCGGTCTGCGGCGAGGCTGATTGGCAGCGTGAGCCGCTGCGCATAACTTTTCACCCCGCGGGCAGGGATGCGGCCAGCTTCGACATTGTTCCCGGCTCAGGCGGTGCTGGTTGAAGACTCGGGGGAGGATGCGGATCCGCCGGCCGCGCCGACGGGCAAGACGCAGTAGCCGGCAAGCAAGTCAGCGGGGGTACCCGGCTAAGGATTTCCAATTGCCCACTGTCGCCGTTCTTACCGCTTGATCTCCTTGTGGAGATTCCAAAGCATCCAGAGCATGAAGCTCACAGCCAGGATGATCGGAATCAGCCAAAGCGATTCGGGATGGAATTCGAAGATCACAAAGGTTCCTCTTCCTACGTTCCCTTGAGCGTGCCAGGCTTGGTCTCAGGCGCGTCCGGGGATGGAGAGTCGCATGTGTCCAGATGAAACCGCTCCGGTAAAGACGGAGTAATCAAATAGTAAGGGGTTTATAAAAGGTGGGCCGGGCGGAGACGGGGCCGATTCTTCTACTGTTCGCCTTGACACGCAACCGGCCGCGCGTATCTTATCTTTCTAGGCACTCTTTTGGGATCCGGCCGGAACGGGCTATAGCTGAACGGTTTGGTTTCCGTAACCGGAGCGCCAAAGGAAAGCTGTGTCGAACAGGAAGCAGACGGCAGTTGGGTTCAGAGACGGGTCAAGGCACGGGAAGGGAATCCGATTCCCGTCATGCGCCAATCCAGCCGTCCTTCCCGGCGTCGGTCAGAGCCTGGGCTGGATTGGACCGACAGCCAGGACCGTTCCCGGAGACAAATTTTTGTTCAGGCGCCCGGCGAAAGGCCGCGGGTGCCTGTGCCCTGAGCGGCGGCGAACTTGCGGCCGAGGGCGAGCAAAGGATGAGTGTGGCAACGAGTTTGGCACTTTTTTGGGCAGGACCCGGCGGAGCCGGCGGAAGCAGCCTCACAATGCTTTTGCCCCTGCTGTTGATCCCGGTGCTTTATCTGGTGATGATCCGTCCGCAGCAAAAGCGGCAGAAGCAGTGGCAGGAGATGTTGGGGTCAGCATCAAGACCGGCGACCGCGTGACCACCGCCGGCGGCATCCGCGGCATTATCCTGTCCATCAAGGACGATGCGATCATCATTCGCGTTGCGCCGGACAACCTGAAGCTGGAAGTGGCCAAGAACGCGATTGCCTCGGTGACCACCCAGGACGACACTTCAGGCTCCTAGCTGGACCCTCCGGGTTTTCACGCTCTGGACGGGCTTTTTTAGCAATTTGAACTAGAGAAATGGAACCATGAAGAAGAATCTCAAAAGCAAAATTGCCCTGATTGTTGCGGTCCTGGTGGTTTGCCTCTACGGCATCTTTGGGATGCCTTCGGGCTTCAGCGGCAAGGCTCTGCTGGAGGCCATGACCAAGCGCATTCACCTTGGCCTTGATCTTGCAGGGCGGCGCTCACCTGATTTTGCAGGTGGTGGTGGCGGAAGCGGTGAGCGCCGAGACCGACAACGCGGTGGGCCGCATTCAGCAGGATCTGAAGACGGCCAACCTGACCTTCTCGCAGGTCTACAAGCCCGATCCAACCAAGCCGACGAAGTCGATCCGGGTGGAAGGCATCGCCGCCGGCCAGTCCAGCGCCGTGCGCTACGCTGCTCGACTCACAAGTATTCGAACGAATACGACTGACAGCGGCGGCTCGGACAACAGCTTCACGCTGACCATGAAGCCGCTGGTCGAGAAGGCCCTGGAGGAGAAGACCGTCCAGCAGGCCATCGAGACCATTCGCGACCGCGTGGACACGCTGGGCGTCAGCGAGCCGGTGATTCAGGCGTACGGCCTGGGCGACAACCAGATCCTGGTCGAGCTGCCCGGCATCGACGACCTGGACCGCGTAAAGAGCATCATCCAGTCCACGGCCCGGCTTGAGATTCATGCCGTGGTCGGCGGTCCCTATCAGGACGAGCAGGCGGCGCTGGCCAGCGTGGGCGGCAGCTTCCCGCCGACGAGGAACTGATGGTGCACGGCTCCGGGGCGCTGGCGACCGGCTCGGATGCCGACAGCGTCTATGTGCTGCAGCGCGTCTCCGTCGTGGCCGGCAGCGACTTCCGCTCCGCCGATCCCGGCACCGACCAGAAACGGGCAGCGCAACGTGCGCTTCACGCTGACCAACGAAGCCGGCGACAGGTTCTACGACTACACCAGCGCGAACGTGGGCCAGAGCATGGCGGTGGTGATGGGCGGCCGCGTCCGCGAAGTGGCCAACATCAAGAGCGCCATTCGCGACTCGCGGCGAGATCGAGGGCAGCTTCTCCCCGGACGAAGTCGAGATCCTGTCGAAGATGCTGCGCACCGGCGCGCTGCCGGCCTCGCTGAACTATCTTGAAGACCGCACGGTGGGCGCATCGCTGGGCGCGGACTCCATCCGCGAGGGCGTGACGGCGGCCATCGTCGGCGTGCTGGTGGTGATGGCCTTCATGCTGATCTACTACCGCGGCTCGGGCATCAACGCCGACCTGGCGCTGTTTCTGAACCTGGTGATCCTGCTTGGCTTCATGGGCTTCTCCGGGCGCCACGCTGACCTGCCGGGCATTGCCGGAGTGATTCTGACCATCGGTATGGGCGTGGACTCGAACGTGCTGATCTTCGAGCGTATCCGCGAAGAGGTGCGAGCCGGCAAGGCGCCTTCGGCGGCCGTGGACCAGGGCTTTGCCCATGCATGGGTGACAATCGTCGATACCCACGTGACGACCATCGTTTCGGCGGCCATCCTGTTCCTGTTCGGCACCGGGCCGGTGAAGGGATTTGCGGTCACCCTGACTTTCGGTCTGGCGGCCAACCTGTTCACGGCGGTGTATGTCTCGCGCGTGATCTTCGAGGCCCACCTGAACAGACTGAAGCCGGGCGAGATGGTGTCCATTTAGATGCGGGACCAGGGACTAGCGGCTGAGACTAGGCCGGCAGTAGAAAGACATTGAACGCTGGAGCCCGCGGGCTTCAGCCTCCAGGAAGGGAGAGAACCAGTGGAACTGTTTCACGGCGTAAATGTGGATTGGCTGGGGAAGAAGTGGTACTTCCTCGCCTTTTCAATGATCTTCAGCGTGGCCGGCATCATCTCGATGGGCGTGCACTGGGCGCACCATCGGCCAGCCCGGTTCCGCTGGGCGTGGACTTCCGCGGCGGCACCCAGGTGCAGGTGCAGTTCGCCCAGACTCCCGACATCAACGAGATTCGCCAGGCCATCGGCTGCGGCGGGCATCAAGGATGCGAGCATCCAGAACTTACGATGATGCCCGGCGAGCAACGAGGTGCTGATCAGCCTGCCCGAGCAGACCAACGAGAACGCCCTCGACACGGGGCGCCAGCAGATCGTCGATGCGCTGCACGCCCACTACGACAATCCCTTCACCGTGCGCAACGTGCAGGTGGTGGGTCCGACGGTTGGCAAGCAGCTGGAAAAGCAGGCCGGCCTGGCCACGCTTTATTCCATGCTGGGCATGCTGGTCTATCTCTGGTTCCGCTTCCAGCTGATCTACGGCGTGGCGGCGGTGGTGGCCTGCTTCCACGACACGCTGATCACGGTCGGCGCCTTCGCGCTGACCGACCAGGAGATCAGCCTGACCGTCATCGCGGCCATTCTGACGCTGGTGGGCTACTCGATGAACGACACGATCGTCGTCTTCGACCGCATTCGCGAAAATCTGCGCATGAGCCGCCGCGAGGCGCTGCCCGACGTGGTCAATCGCAGCATCAACCAGACGCTGAGCCGGACGGTGCTGACCTCGGGCCTGACATTTCTGACTGTGCTTTCGCTTTATATCTTTGGCGGCCAGGTGCTGCAGGGCTTTTCATTTGCGCTTGTGGTGGGTATTCTCATCGGCACATACTCGTCGATTGCGGTGGCCGCGCCAATGCTGGTGGCCTGGCAGGAGTGGCGCGCGAAGGCGGGGCAAGGCCACGGCTTTGCCGGCCGCAAAACGCGCAGCGTATAAGGGATTGTACGTAGGCAGTTGGGATTCTCGAAGGTTGCGAACTCCGGAAACTGCACCGGTTTTGCTGCAGGTTTTGCAGGTGACGCATAGTTCTGGTATAGGTGGAGCACGCTTCTATGGTACCGTTTTGATGCCGGGAACATTTGCGGTTCCCCCGGTGTCTAAATAGAGGTAACCAACACCCGATTCGAGGCTGGCCATGTTTGAAGATTCCACGTTTGAATCCGGAGGCAGGATCAAGAGCAAGAGCGGCTATTGGATGATGGTCACCTTCATCATCAACGGTTCGATTCTTGTTCTGCTGATCCTGATTCCGCTGATCTATCCCGAGGCGCTGCCCAAGGGCTGCCATGCAGACGCTGCTGTTTGCCCCGCCGCCACCGCCGCCTCCGCCTCCGCCGCCGCCTCCGCCGGAGGTGTACACGTGGTGCACGTGCAGTCGGAGATGATGAACAACCAGCTGACGGCGCCCACCCGGATTCCGCACAACATCACGATGGTGGCGGAAAAGGAAGCGCCGCCGTCGAGCTTTGGCGTGGCCGGCATGGAAGGTCTGGGCGGCAGCAGCAGCGGCGTGATGGGCAGCATGTTCGGCAACAGCGGCCCCAAGGTGCAGGCAGCGGCTCCCAAGAAGGTGAATATCTCGGCCGGCGTCGCCGTCGGCATGTTGATCCAGAAGACCCAGCCCATTTATCCGCCGATCGCCAAGGCGGCGCGCGTCTCCGGCACGGTGGTCTTGCAGGCCACGATTTCCAAGACAGGGCACGATCGAGAATCTGCGCGTCGATCAGCGGACCGGCCATGTTGCAGCAGGCGGCCCTGGACGCGGTGAGGACCTGGCGCTATCGGCCCTACCTGCTCAATAACGAGCCGGTCGAGGTGGAGACCACGATCAACGTGATCTTCAGCCTGGGTGGATGACAAACATTCTGGCCCTTTTCCGCGTTTTTGGGCAGGGGCCTTGCTTTTGACCTGAATGCGAATCCGGAAAGAGCCGCATTCCCAGCAACCGCTGCGGCGGATAGTCGCAGTCCACAAGAAACTCCTTAGGAGGAACGATTCAGTGATTCTCGCTCAGCTCGCACATTTCGCTTCGCACACGGTCAGCAGCCTGGCCTTTTCCAGGAAGAGCAGACGGTCAGCTTCAGCCCCATGGGGCTGTGGGAACACATGGGATGGATGGCCCGCTGCGTGGCCATTCATTCTTTTCATCGAGTCGATCTGGTCGCTGGCCGTTATGATCGACCGCTACCTGTACTTCTCTGCCGCCCGCAAGCAGTCGCGCGAGTTCGCGCCCAAGGTTGCCGGCGCGCTGAAGGACAGCAAGCTGGAAGAAGCGATCAAGATCGCCGATCGCAACAAGAAGTCGCACCTGGCCGAGGTTGTTACGGCCGGCCTGCAGGAGTTCCGCGCATCCGGCGGCGCAGCCACCGAGGAAACCATCGAGAGCTCGGCCGCGCGCTGGAACGGGCCGAGGCCATCGTCCACGCCAAGCTAAA
>CAVPWH010000008.1:0-342500 GCA_963709415.1 uncultured Acidobacteriaceae bacterium
GGTGGTAATGCGCTCATCGACAGGTTGTTTACCAACATGCGCTGAGACCCCGACGTGACTGTCGTTCTGACCAAAGCCACAATCTACCAAGGTATTGGCCAACGCAAGGCACAGCCATTCATTTGTTGGTATCCTTGCGCCGACGGGTCGAAACCCGCCGTTGCGGCGCATCAACCGGATTGGGATGCAGGAGTCGCGAAGCGTTCAAATGCCCAATGCCAGTTGCATCCTCAGTCCACCAATTTCGCAGCCTACCAACAAGACCCGTTCCGGAACTGTCTTTATTCAAGGAGATGTTCAAGCATTCTGGGAAGTTTCCATTTCCTACAACAATTAGAAGGAACCCCCCCAGCTTGTGAGTCGAGCGTCGGCTGCAGTCGCTAATCGTGAAGCGGTCGATGGGTGACGGGACCGGTACGCTCTCTGGATGGGTATGCCAATCACCAACATAGTGCAATCCCTGAGCAAAGCGTTCGCGAATCTCGATGCGCTCGGCCTGTCGGTCAGGAGTGTAGTGCGTCCGACCACGCCGGTCGGTCGGACGCGGCCCTGTGGCCTCTTCTACAAAGACTTCATAACGTGTGAGCCTGGCAAATAGTTGTCCTCCTGCTTCGGTTTGATTATGGCGGACCTGCTGATGTAGGGCGAAATGCTCCACAACCGTGTTGCTCAGCACAAGATTTGCACCTTCAGCTGTGAGCGGGACCGTAATCACGCTTTCACTCTCCCACAGAAATCGCAGTTTTCTTTGCGATCCCAATCGGCACTCAATCGCAAATTGTCTCTGCCTCCGCTACCATACCGCAAAAGTAGTTCTTCATTCCAAATGCCGCCGTTATGCTTGGCAAGTGCCATTGACCCTATCCAAATCTGATGTGTTGATTGTGTTCTCAAACCTAAGGCACACTCTAGAGCAAGGTTCGAAATCAGATTGACTGTGCCGCTCAATTCAACAGGTCCGTACGGCTGAAACAGCGCTCCACATGCCGGTTCATTCAGGCGCGTCTCATTCTCCCAAATACTAAGGGCACCATCGAATTTTCCTACGCCATCGAAATGGCAGGCAAGGCAGCCACCCTGCTTCGCAATCAACACGGCATGGCCAGCGCAGGCATGAGGCTCGGTCCATCCATATATGATTTTGCGATCATTTCGCGACTCGAGGTGACTGATATTTAAATGGGATTCTGCCGCCCAGTCTCCGGTCAAACTCAGCACGAGTGGGTGTCGATCCCACTCGTCCGGGAGTTCTTTTCGAAACTGCTGATAACTCATCACGAATCCCCGAATAGAAAGATGGGGAAAATCTGCCTGCAGTTCTTCTGCTAATGCGCGGGCCTTTCGGCGGCCAATTTGCCGCATTCCCAGTCGGTGCCTTCCGACGTTCGCCGCTCTCAACTCCTCCGGGTCAACAAGACAAATGTCACCGACGCCAGCCATTGCCAGCTGATCCGCAACAAAGCTACCTAAGGATCCGCACCCAAAGATAATCACACGCGCAGCCTTTAATGTCTCCTGTTTCAAATCCATGCCTCGACCGTGGACCCAATCGTGATCCACCCTTTCTACATTGGACTTTCGAATCGCTTTCGCAGAAGACAGGTATTGGATGGCTTTGAGCCCAGCGGGCGCGCTCGCCGCGCGGAATCCCTTGCCAATTACCTGCTGCTTGTGACCGTAGAAATTGAGATCTCTGCGTGGCTGAATGGTGAGCGCCGCGAAGCAGCACCCATTTTGGGTCCGAAAGCCGAGCACAATTGGAATTCGCGCAGGATCCTGCGCCATCAGTCTCATGAGCAATTGGTCGCAGCCGTTCTGCCGGGCGAGCGCCAAGACGTCGGCGGTCTTCATCGGATACTGAGCTGGTAGCAAGACCTCCGGGCACCACAGCAACAGCCCTGCGGTTGTCTTCGAGGACGTCGGCAGGTTGCCAAATCGTCTTCTCAACCAAGTCAATACGGCCTCGGAGGAATCTCCGACATAGACCGCATCGTCGGTCGCCCAACACTGAATGACACGAGTACGTTCCGAATCGCCTAGCAAGCTGTAGAATGGCGTTCCCGCCTTCTCTGTTGCGTGGTTCCAATAGGTGAGGAACTCGTCCTTGAAGTGATCGATGTTTTCGCCGCGCTCTGACGCAACGATAAGTTCGAATGCATCCTCTAGCAACTGTGTCAAAACCGCCCTTGGTTGAAGAGGGTCAATGGTGGAGGCGTCGCTCAGAAGGCATAACACTCCATCTGACTCCACGTGTGGCCAAGTGAGGAATTGGGGACGATCCACGAGGCTTATCGAGGGTGCCCGAAAGGGGAGTTCTTCTCGGAGAAGAACGTCAATCCGCCGATTGAGGCCACGCCCGAACGGTGCTTTGAATCTCCACCCGACGTCGAAGCCGCGACCAGAATACTCAGCCGCGAGCAAATCCCCATCAAGCAGGGCCGCACCGTAAGACTGTCGCAGGTAGTTTCGAATTTCTCTCCGCGCAGCGATTCTGAGTGCGTGCAATCGGTCCTGGTCAAGATCAGGCGTACCGGTTGCTCCCTTCCTTGCTTACTGGTTTCGACTTTGCAGCTGTTGCAGAGTTTCCGCCTAGGATGCTTACTGCGGCGCCATAGATTCTGCTGATCGTTCCTTCTTCGGCGTTGCTCTCGGTTGCGACATCGAGGTTCGAGAAGAAGTCAGTATTGAACATCTTGTCCCACGCGTCGAGAGCTTTTGTCTTAGTCGTATCGGAAGTCTCTACCGGCTTCAGCCACCCGATTGCATCCTCCAGCCGATCACGGAAAAACGCGATCTTCGCGTCATCAGAGCCCTTGCTGATTTTCTCGTTGGGCGTGACAGGATGGCTGACTTCCAAGTTCCACTTCAGCCGATTCAGAATCGCCTTCATCGTGTCGAGCAGGGCCTGATCGTCACGCTGGGCCTGTGCCTTGAGGCACTCGCTCACCAGCTTAGTGATCACAAATCCAGTGGTTACCTGTGAGGACCAACTCGGCCGGCTTTGGGCAAACTTCTTCAGATAAATGCAGATGCGCCGCATCTGATCCTTATCGCCCTCCGGGCTCAATGAGGCGTTTTGCCCTTCGAACCATTCGGTCACGTTGCGCGCGTCCGAGCGCTTCCATTCGGTGCTTGCGAGTTCAAAATGAGCCTTGACGCTCCCAAGCCAGTCCTTCTCCTCGACCTTGCGATAGATGGGAAGGTCGACGTGGTAGCCTGCCTGATAGAAAACCCGCACGCAGTGTTTACGAACTTCTGGGGCGGTTGTGAAACTGCCGTCATCGACCGCATCCCGAACCATTTGCCGTACTGCTAATGCGGTCATCTCGCCGCCACGTTCGCCTACCAGCTGATCCTTATCGAAGTACACACCATCGTCGATGTCGTACTTATTGTCATCATGCTGGACCATGGTCTTCATGGCGTAGGAACCTTGAGAATGGAAGTTCTTCGGAAGGGGATCCTCAGCTTTCGTCAATCCGTTGCGAAGCCGCTTGCGGTTTGCGTCACGATGCTCACGCATCTGCGTCCGTGCAGTGCCGGAGAGTGTCGCTTGGTCCTCGAAATAATTCTTCATTTCCTTGGAGCAATCAATCATGGTTTCTCCTCTGTTCCTGTGTGGTCCTCACGATTCGGCTGATTTCTGCTCATCGAGATTGCAAAACAGCTTCACAATCATCGATGCCTGGATGTCATCACTGTTTCCGCAGCGGCTGTTGGTCATGTTCACGTCGTTGCGGGCCAAATTGACTAAGGCCGTCAAAGCCTCGGGCCGGATCTCGTCCAGATCCAGATACTTCATCATGTTCGCCGGCACGGTTTCCCGCGGAAAGCGGATCACATCGCACTTCCGGTCCAGGTGTCGGGCGAGCATGCGTGCCATATGGTCGTAGGCGAATTCCTGGGCATCGATAGCAAGGGATGCAGCTTCGGCGCCGAACTTCCAGTCCGACAAACTCCGATACACAATTTCCTTCCCCATGTCGTCGCCGGCGGGCCGGGGCACGGTTCCAATCGAAAAAATCTCGATGGCCTGTCCCTCATCAGCCATCTCCAGCGCATCGATCATCCCCACGAGCACTGGGTTATTAGCCCAGAGCCCACCATCTGCGAATACATGCGAACCCAGCGATCCGTCGCGCGCTTCCAGCGCGGCGAGTGATCGATAGATCGGCGCCGCTGTCGAGGCCAAGCAAATGTCGACCAGCCTGAATCCATCGTCGCGATGATTGCTGTTCTTGAGATGCGGGGTCTTGAACACCCATGATTTGTGAGTGCTCATGTCAATTGCCGTGATTCCCAGGGCAATATTCCGGCGGCTGTATACCTCACCAACCGTCTCCTGAGCGAAACACTCTACCAAGGCGTTGCGCAAAGCCTGCTCCCCGCGCCGCAGCGACTCGGGCCGCATTCGTAGATCCATGATCAAGTTCAGGCCGATACCGGAGGGAACCCGTCTTTCAAAGATCGCCGCGCCCTTCTCGTTGTAAAACTGAACTACCCGAGCCAGAGGAACATTCGCTGCAATTGCGCATGCGAGAATGGCACCGGTGCTGGTGCCCACGATCAGATCGAAACCGGAACCGACGTCGAGGGTCTTGCGCCCGGCTTTCTTGCTGAACCCGTCGGCCAAAGACGCCAAATACTGGGCCGTATAGATGCCTCGCATCCCACCGCCATCCAAACTCAATACTCGAAATGGCCTCTGGACGTTCGTCAGTGCCTCCTCAGGCAACGTGCCCCGTCTTTTTGCTGGCGTTCTTAGAAATCTGCTTTATGATGCTGGTGTTGGGCATCACAGATGAGACGTATCGCATCAGATACAATATGTCTTATCTGTAAGACAGTGAATCACGGCCCCTTGTCTCCCGTCAAGGGCATATTCACTTTGTGGAGGGCGAATGTCTCTAACGATCGACGATTTCGGTCGTTTGTTGGCAAAGAAAAGGGGAAGCCGCGGCGTTCGCGCCGCAGCATTGGATGCCGGAGTCAGCCCGGCAACCTTCTCAAGAGTGGAGAATGGCAATATGCCGGACCTGCAGACTTTTGCAAGTCTCTGCAAATGGCTGGGTCGCGATCCCCGAGAGTTCTTGGGGATGGAAATGGACGAAACGATAGAGAAACCTCGGGCGATCGTCCACTTCAAAAAGAAGAAGACCGTGAAGATCGAGACCGCAAGAGCCCTCGGCGAACTTATTCTTGCGGCTCAAAGAGCGATTCTTGCGGCTGAAGATCTGGTCGGTCGGTAATCGGTGCGGCGCGGATTTAAAGCAGAAGCGGAACGGCGGGCTGCTGCCGCCCGAGAAGCCTTGGGCATTCCCCCCAATTCTCCAATCGACCCTTGGTCTTACGCGGTTCAGCTCAACGTCCGCGTCCTGGATTTCACCAAACTCGGGCTTCCTCCCAAAGACGCTTCCCAGCTTACCGTTGTTGATGGCGACAGCTGGTCGGCTATGACGTTAATGTTAGAAGGAATTTTCGCGATTGTTCTCAACCCCGCGCACAAAATAACCCGGCAGCGCAATGACTTGATGCATGAACTCGCACATGTCGAATTGAGTCATGCTCCTGCTCGCGTCGAAGTTTCAGAGACTGGCTTGCTACTCCTTAGTGACTACTCGGACGAGCAGGAACAGGAAGCCGACTGGCTTGCCGCAGCGCTATTGTTGCCCCGAGACGGTCTTATCCAAATGCGTTCCGCTCGGCAGTCCTCAGCGGACATTGCAAATCGTTATGGCGTAAGTGAAGCCTTATGTGAGTGGCGCTTGCGTATGACGGGTGTAGATGTGCAGCTACAGAGAGCTTATCGCTGAGTGTTTTGCCTGCCACCTGGTGGACCGTGCAGGACCCGGCACGAAGTTATTTCTGAAAACTGATCGCGAAAACCGAGAAAGCCTCTCCGCCCATGGCCGCTGGTCTCTGCACAGACCGGCCTCTTGCCTGTGCAATGCAAGGGCCGAAACGACGGATGGGTCAAGGGCCGCTGGGTGTTCGCCGAACTGAATGTGCAAGGGTCTCCAACTGACGCTGAGGCCGATCAATCTTTCCAGACTGAAACCAGCTGGAAATGCGCATTGGCGATGACGCGTCAATTCAGATGCGTCACTGGCTCGAAGCCTGTTTTCAGAGGAGCAGATGTGACACATCGGCAAAATGCACACGTCGGGATGACGGTTGCGAGTCCAAGAAGGAATCATCGTATGATTTAGCTATGTTGCGCGATACTAGTGGAAATCCTGTGATGCTGCTGCTCAAGCTCGGACAGCGAGTGCACATGGAGCAGTTCCGTAAGGGGCTGTTATATATGAATTCCCTCAAGTACTTTCGCGATTTGGAGAGTGATCCTGCGCGTGCGGATCGTTATGAAGGCGCAACTCACATCTTTCAACCAAACGACGTAATCATCACTTTATCTGCACCCGGCTTCGGGGAAATTGTGATCGATTCGAAGGATTTGGCAGCGGCAACAACTATGTCAATGAATTCTGAATTGTGTTGCAATCTCTTCTGCCTGCATGCCATAACAGCACCAGTGAACGGAACGTTCTTTCCCTCCGAGCATGAATGGTTCGGCGACTCGATGGTTCTGGTCCTCAATACCCAGGAATTCCTCAATCGCGTAGGGTTTGCCGCGAAAGCTCGAAATCTTTCGGGGAAGGGCAAACTGGTCGAATACTTCGATGATGAGGCATATACCGGAAAATTGGACAGATTCAGGAAGTCCAAGCGCTTCGCTCATCAGCGGGAATATCGAATCGCGTTTGATAGCTCAGGCGATGACCCGTTGGTCTTAGACATAGGTGATATCACAGACATAACTTCGGAAGTTCTTCCGTTCTCGGAAGCTGACAACATTCTCAAATTCTCAGAAGACGATGCTCGTGCGGCGGCGTTGACGTGTGACCCAGCGCACTTGACCTTTGATAGAAATGGAATTCGAGTTCGCGCATATTTCCACTTCGAGAATCGGACTGGGCGTCACTGGCAGGATCCGGTTAGCAATTGGCTGCAGGCAGAGCAGGAGGAACAATCTCTTGCCTACTTCGAGGAGCTCTATCGACGTGTCGCGTTTATTCGAAACGAGTTCGCCAGAAATCGGATTCCTCTCAACCCTAATGGAGGATTGGCTCGCGCACTAGCTGAAGCTGAGGCACTAGGTAAGGGAGAGAAAGCAACCTTCGCGTACTCTCGTGACTACCTGATTCAACTCACGAACGATGCTCATGTTGTTTACGCATTTGGCGGCGATCTTGAGCGAATCGTAAACGCCGGTCTTGACGTATCGCATCACCTCTCAAACCTGACCGCCGGAACGACGGATTTTGGAACTCCTTCAATCCGTACCAGCACGATCTTCTTCAAGGATTTCGAGTTCGAATTGTTTTTGACTTCAGCGCTCCTCCAAAAAGGCTTGCATCCGACATTCACTCCGCCCGGTGATCCATGCGGGGAACTCATTTGTTGCGACATTAGAGTCGAGGCCAAGCATCCGAATTCGATTGGGCAGCTAACCAAACTACTCGGCAAGTTCGAAAAGTTCCTAGGACAGGTCGATGCCTTCGGGATTTTTGCAGTGGCTCTCGAGGATGCGGTGACACTGGGCGATGTTTCCGAATTCGCGTCTCAAGCCGAGTATGACGAATGGTTAATGGCGAAACGCAGCGGAATGGAAGCACTAGGCCAAACACTCATCTCAAAAGCCGCACGATTACCGCGCATCGCTGCCTTAATCCAAACTCAGACAAAGGTTGAGATAGTTGACAATCAGACGACGTTGCGAAGGTTGGGTAATTCAATCCTCTTTGACCATCGGCCCACCTATTCTGTGTACGCCAACTCAGCCAGGACAATCGCAGCGGTGTTCAATCCTGCCCCACTTCGGTATTCGGAGTACCGGTCGATGTAGCCCTTACAGCCTCCGCCTTTCGTTTGCCTGTGGTAGGCAGCTTACGTTTGCTAAGCAAATCTTTCGGGCAATTCGGGGGTCGTTAGGAAATCATCCGAACCGCGTGGTGATGACGGGCGCTTCTCCTCACAGGGCCGCAGACACCAAGAGCAAAAGCAGACTGGAACAACTTCGTGCCGAGCAGCTCACGATGAGAGCAGCGGAAAAGCCCGTCCGGAATCCGGTAGCATGGATTTGATGAAGACCTCGGGCGAAGAGTCATCAATTCAAGCGCAGCACTCACCTCTCCCCGGCGAAACGCTGGGCGAGTTTACCCTCGTTGAACGGATTGCACGCGGGGGAAACGGTGAAGTATGGAGAGCTTCCGGCCAGAAGGACGAGCAAGTTGCCATCAAGGTACTGATGAAGGTCAAGCAGATTGCTTACCAACGATTCAGATCAGAGGTACAAGTAACTCAGCAGGTTGCTGGAGTGGCTGGGATCTTGCCTGTGCTGGCGCATAATCTTCCGGAAAAGCTGAGTGAGGGTCGGGCATGGTATGCCATGCCTCTCGCGGTTCCACTGGCGACCGCGGGCTCAGCGTGGTCTCCACGTATGAAAGTCTTAGCCATCACACAAGCCGCCTACACGATGGCGGAACTGCACAGGAGAAAGATTGCTCATCGGGACATCAAGCTTAGCAATCTCCTCTTCTACAAAGAGCGCTGCCACATTTGCGATTTTGGCCTTGTAGATTATCCGGGTAAAGCTGATTTGACAGGAAACAAGGAGCAGCTCGGCCCCATTTGGACCATGGCTCCTGAGGTGCGTCGGAATGGACGGTCAGCTGATCCGTTTCCGGCTGATGTTTATTCCTTAGCTAAGACTCTGTGGATCACCCTCACGGGGCACTCGAAGGGGTTCGATGGGCAGTTTATGCCTGAGGGTGAACTCTCAATTCGGGACGTCTGTGTCGACCTCTATATCACTCCTTTAGAGACAATTGTGAAGAGTGCGACCGATCATCTGCCGGAGAAAAGACCCACTATGGCAGAGTTTGCCTCCGCACTATCTGACTGGGCTGCGCTGAGCAAAAGCTGGGAGAAGTGCAATCCTCTCCAATGGAAAGAAGCATGCTCAAAACTCTTTCCCGTGGCTGTTCCGGCCCGCGCCACATGGGAGGACATTGACGAAATTGCAATTGCGTTGGACGTCATTGGACACATCCCTAGTCTCAACCACGTCTTCTTTCCTGATGGCGGCGGGTTGGATTTCGACCACGTCGTGAAGTCCCAAAATGAGGCAGGATGCATTGAGCTGCATTTCGAATATGCGGTGTTGGTGAAGCCGCTACGTCTCCAATTCGAATCCTTTGCCAACGAGACTCAGTGGAACTATTTTCGCCTAGAGTGCGCCGAGCTCGAGCCTTCTGGGGTCTACAACAACTATGACGATCAGGAGTCGGAAGAGTTGACGGACCTCGGAGACGGACGTTATGTCAATCGGTCGTATTGGGATAACAATTCATACCATGGCGCGCCACTAGGTCCCGACGCCCGAGTTCTCGTTCGCTACTTCGGCGGCGCCTTCGTAATTTTTCAGAAATCGTCGCAGTACAATTACGGCGGTGGGAAGCTCGATGGATATGACGGCAGGCACAATCGTATGACCTCCGATGTATTTCGGGAGTACATCGACAGGTACAGAATCGCGTACAACACACGTGAAGCGAAACGCGAAGCTGAAAAGCTCAGCGCGCAGGAAACAACTGACGCCTGAGAGGCTGTTGAACGCTAGCTTGGCTTCGGAAAATTGGGCAGCGACATCGTGGATGTTTCAAGGTAGAGCATAACGACACCACAAGGACCGACTGGATAGGGGCATAGCCCGGGCGTTAATCGTGTCGCGGGCGGCCGCTTCTGCCACGGTTAAGTCTGTCACATCTGCTTGGGTCACTTATCACCAAACGATTCCAAATCTCACTTGACGAGAGCAGAAGGCCAAGTCACTCAGGCACCAAGTCTGCGTTCGGATGTCCTGGTGGCGCACCAGCTTGACCTCTGCCGGGCTGATGCCTTCACTTTCAAGGAACGTGTTAAATCCGATCATCAAACGGTCTCCCTACCGGACAGCCTGCTCGTGACGGCTCCGGGAGTGTTGACGGAGGATTCTAGTCCCCAGAACACTTGGAGCCCTGCTTCCTCTTCACTCTCCCTGGGTTGCAGGAACTCATCGCGTTGGAGTGCACCTTTTGCCAGCCCTTTCTTGTTCTCCATCAGTTGATCGAGAAGTTGATCGAAGGTCCGGGCGACCCTGCCCGATTCGTCTACGAGGATGGGCAAATAGACTTGGACCTGCTTCGATTGTCCAAGGCGATAGGCGCGATCAGTTGCCTGCGACTCGACCGCAGGATTCCACCAGCGACCGTAATGAATGACGTGATTTGCTTCAATGATTGTCAGGCCAACGCCGGCTACGAACGGCGAAAGGATCAGCACGTCGAACCCTTCGGACTCCCGGAAGTCCTGGAGAATGGCGCTTCTGGTTTCCATCCCATTCTTTCTCAGGCTCCCTGCGCGCGGCGTATCTCCGTTAATGACCCGGATAGCCTTTCTAAATTCGGCACTGAATACTCGTACGAGGATGCGCTGCATGTCCTTGTGTCGGGCAAATACAATCGCCTTTTCGCCGCGCTGCCGGATGGTGCGCAGCACGGACAACACTTCCCGCAGTTTTGGGGACTCAGCCTTCAGCTCTTCCACCGACGCGTCGTCTCCATCACTGTCAAGCAGCAAAGGATGCTGATATAGCCTGGCGAACCGGTGCAGAAGGTCGAGCTTGCCCTTGGCTGCCCGTGCGGAACTGAGGCCCTCGACGAGGCTGAGATGTTTGGCAACCTCGGCCTCGGACATTACGCAGGTTAGCTTGCGCTCGTGCTTCTGTGGCAACTCCAGGACTTCATCCTTGCTACGACGAAGGAGGAAAGCATTCGGCCGTTGATAGAGAAGCCGCGATTTGAGCCCGGCGAATGAGTCGTTGCCCTGGCGCTCGTAGGTATTGGAAAACTCTTTCGCTGAGCCCAATAACCCTGGCTGAACCGTATCGAAGATATTCCACATATCGAGGAGTCGGTTCTCAACCGGTGTACCGGTGCATGCAATTCGAAAGTCCGGTTGCAGCGCCTTCATCGCGTGGGAAATCTTTGAGTTCGGGGTCTTATATTCATGCGCCTCGTCGGTCACGACAATTGACCAGAGCGACTTTCCTTTTTGGCAATAAGCAAAGCTAAACTCATAGTCGCGCACGGCTTCGTAGTTAGTGATGACCACTTGGTTGCGCTGGATGCGTTCCAGGTTCAGGATGGGCCTGGCTACGATTTCCTCACGACCTGCGGCATCTTTGCGGCGATAGGCCTGTAATTCCGGGCCATACAGCGGCAGCACATTGCCAAACACTTCGCCGTTTTCGGCGAAGAATTTCTTCATCTCCCTCTCCCATGTCTCGGTTTCAAGGAGAATCAAGGGAGCCACGATCAGGATGGGGCGAAAAGGCGGTTTGGGCCGGGAGAGATCAGGGAAAGCGCCCGACTCGATGCACCAGGCTAGGAACGAAAGGATCTGCAGCGTCTTGCCCACGCCCATGTCATCGGCAAGAAGCACACCACGCCGGTCATGGATTCGGGTGCAGGTTTGCAACCAGCGGACGCCTTCCTGCTGGTGAAGCTTCAATTCGAAGTCCCGGCGCAGGGACGCGGGACGCTCGAAAGGCAAGACGGTAGCCGCTTGTCGCGCCAGCTCGGACTGCTCAAGGTAGTTCTGGCGAACAAATTCATCATGAGTTTCGATGAGGAGCGTTTTCTTCAAGGGCTTCTCATCCTCGGTTTCCTCCGCGATGTCGGACCCAGTCTTAGCGGAGCCGCCTGAGGCATGATCTCCGAGCAGACCCGACATCGGTCCTTCGCCAGGATTGGTTTTCGGGATCGGAACAAACTCATATTGCCCAATTCCGGTGACCCTTTCACCGTAGGGAAGTTCCACGTCCCCGGTCAGACCATCAAAGATCGGACGCGGATCATCTTTGAGCCTCTGCTTGTCTTCGCCCGTGACCCTCCGTACGCGCTTCATCCGCTCCAATACGTTGCGCTGCTTCTCGGTAAGCACGATGCGCAGTTTGCCCATGCCGGGCTGATCCAGGGAATAGAAGCCCTCGACAGTGTCGTTGCGGTCAAAGACAGTTCGAAAGCTTTGGTTATCAAGCTCCGGGCAAGTCGGTATGAAACTGAGGGCGCCGTCCGCATCCTCGTAAAGGTCCAAGCCAATCGCGGAAGGCAATACCACATCGTTCTTCTGAAGCGTTGTATCAAGCGCCGCGTTGACTTCGTGGGACCAGCGCTTGATGTTGGCGAAATCCAGCCAGCTCCGCTGTGGTCCCTTCTCTTCCGGTGCAAGTGCGTTGAAAGCGTCCATGGCTTCGAGCAGGGAAAACATTCGCTCGTCGAGCCGGAAGACCTCCCCGGTGGCCACCCGCTTCACGTAGTACCCGAATCGTTTCAGCGGTACCGGGAGCGCACCGAGCACGTACTGATATCGATACTTGAAGTCGGAACGACCGATGTCGCTCGTACGATCAATCTTGAGCAGAAACGGACTGGGCGTCGCAAAAGCCATCGTCAGACGGAATTCTTCTGCTTCAATCTCCGGGAAATTGCCATATGGGATCTGGACCGAGCCGTCGGCGACGCTGGCGAGTCCCATTTCAAGTAAGGAAGCCACTTCAAAGGCGGCTCGCCTGCCAGCACTTTGCTCGCTAGCGTCGGTGGGCCATGTTTCCGGCCGGCTCCAGTCAATTGCTTGCGAGCTGGTGAGATACAAGGCATCCACCTGAGCGCGCAGTGCAACGTCCTTTCCGAACTGTTTCAGAAGGATGCTCATGGGCGAATCCCCAGATCCGCGAGCTTCCTGCGTGCCTTGGTTTCCCAGCGTTTCCGTGTGTCAACGAGGTGCAGTATCCGATCTTCGGCGTCATTCATGCGTCTTAGATCTTCGCTCATACCAAACGAGTGCGAACGTATTTTCGCTCCACTTGCCTCGAAGACATCACGTTCGTAGATGTAGGCCGCATGACCGGTCTCGCTGAACTCGATTACGATATATTCCTTGTGATTCCACCCCTCAAACACCATCAGGAATGCGCTTGCTTTGCCGCCTGTGATTGTGGAATAGCTTGGGATCGTCTTGGCGCGGCTCGCACGAATTTTCGGGCGATCATCCACCGACACCGCGACTTGAAAATCTTTGATCTTCCCTTGCTTTTTCGCATATTCCAGCCAGAATTCCGCCCGTCGTCTGTTCGTGTCGTTGCGCGGAACAAGGGTGTCAAAGAAGAACTGAAGTGTTTCCTTGGCAAGCCACGCGAGGAATCGCTCCCTGGCCTCGGGGATCTTCCGCCAGTTTGGGGCGCAGTAGGCAAGTCGCGGATCGCCGAGGCGCTCATCGGCATGAACTAAGGCGACGAGCCCCGTCTGAAAGGAAGGCATACTTTCAGCTATGCGGCTGCCGATCAGTTTGCCCAAGGCCTCTCGGTACGCATCGGCGTTAAGTGAGGGAGTTAGAGAATGCTCTGAGATCCACTGCAATTCCTTCAGTGCTAGTTCCTGCCCTATCCGGAAGTCTCGTTGCACGAGTTCTTCCGCTGCTGCTGCTGCGGCGTATTCATGAGCCGCTGACGCCAATGGACTGGAGGGGTCGATGCAAAACTCTGCGCAGGATTGCCTCACTGATTTGCGATCCTTGAGGATGATTTTGCCAAGCCTGCGTGATGCTTCCCGCGAAAACAGGAAAGGCGATTGCCGCCAGAGATCCAGAATTTTGTTTCTGCGAAGTATTCGGCCCTCGCCCAGCATTTTCTGAATCAGCTTTTCGACGGTATCGGGATTCTCCATTGATCGCCATTGCCCAAAATAGGCCTGGACGAACCCATTGAGATTGATCCAGCGCTTAAGGCCATCAGAGTCGACGCCAAGTGCGCTGACCAGCCGCACCTTCATCGCCGTCTTCGGCGACACGCACAACGAGCGAATTTCACGGCCGTCCAATTTTGCCAGGTCGAACTCGAGCCCTCTCCAGCGCGCCCAAACTTGCTCAGGATCAAGCGGCGGCTTGGGCGACGATACTTTGTCGCTCTTTATCTGCAGCGTCTCGATAACCTTGTCTAGTTGCCGAAGGTAAGGCGCGGGATCAAGCGTCCGCCACATCAGCGACTCGCGAAGTACCGTAAGGTCTGTTGTGAGGCGGTCAAGGCCCTGCCCAATTTGGATCATTGAGTAATCCTCCGGGCCATATTTTCCTCATCACGCGCTTTGACTCTGATCCGGAAAATGACGCGACGACTCTCGTCATCTGTCTTCTCTGGCTCCTGCTCTCCCCTGCCGGTGGCGGAAAGCTTTTCCAGGAAACACGAGCGGTCCTGCTCGCCCCCATCTCCTCCCAGATCAGCTAGCGACTCCTCGACGACAGCCATCGAGCGATCCTGGCTCAGTTTAAGATTAGCGTTCTCACTTTCTTCCGGGGTTCTGCCAGCCCAGCTGGTACGGTCCGTATGGCCCTCAACGACAATCGATTCGATACTGGCTCTGTAGTCCTTGCTGCAAAGAATGTGAGCGAAGTTTGGAATATAGGCTTTCAGGAATTCCTTTCCGTCATCCTTCAGATCGGCCTTCTGAATCTGAAAATTCATGAGTTTGCCAGGAACGATCACGAGGATGGCATTTCGGTCACGAGGGTCGGGCCGGATCGTGTTTTCCGTGAAACCCTGTGGCTGGAGATCTTGTCTCAGCTTCGCGAGGAGCACATCGGTTAGCGCAGCATCCTTGCTAGCGGTGTGACTGACAAACACCAGCAATAGAAGAATAAAAATGACCATCAATGAGGTCATCAGATCCGTCAGTGAACTGCTCAGGTGATCGGAATTACCTTGCTGCTCGTCCATTCGACCGCTCCACCGCCTTGGAAATTACATCTCCGAGGTCCCCTCAGCTGGCTCCCTAGCTCCTCAATCTGGCCACTCAATAGGTTCGCTGCCTTGGTGATTTCGCTACTCTGAATTGGCCCCTTTCGATGGTCTGATTTGGCCCCACCTGAAGGCGGAACCCGTTATCTTGTTTCGGGGTTTTGAACCCCGGAAACGAGGACGGCTTGGCCAAAAGGAGGAGCAAGGTGGAGCTATACGAGCAGATCCGGCGGGAGTACGAACATGGCGCCGGAACGGTCCGCGCGGTGGCGCGGAAGTTGGGAGTTCATCGGCGGGAGGTGCGCCGGGCTTTGGCCAACGCGATGCCTCCGGATCGGAAGAAGCCGCAACGGGAGCGTACCAGGCTGGCCCCGGCGATACCGTTTATCGACGCGATTCTGGAGGCTGATCGTCACGCTCCGCGCAAGCAGCGTCATACGGCCCATCGCATCTGGACGCGGCTGCGGCAGGAGAAGCCGGAGATCGTTGTAGGCTGAGTCCACAGTGCGCGAGTATGTAAATCTGCGCAAGCAGGCGCTGGGGTTGCTGTGTCACGAGATCTTCGTGCCACAGTCGTACCAGTTTGGCGGCGAGGCGCAGGTGGACTGGTACGAGATCCAGGCAGTGTTCGATGGTCAGCCGCGCAAGATCTACATCTTCTGCATGCGCTCGATGGCTTCGGGCGCGGCCTTTCATCGAGCGTATCCACATGCCACGCAACAGGCTTTTCTGGAAGCGCACGAGTTGGCTTTCGCGTGGTTTGGCGGGGTCTTTCGCATTCTGCGATTCGACAACCTGAGCAGTGCGGTAAAGAAGATCCTGCGCGGCCATCAGCGGGAAGAGACCACGCGATTCATTGCCTTCCGTTCGCACTGGGGCTTCGCGGCGGAGTTCTGCACGCCGGGCGAAGGCCACGAGAAGGGTGGCGTCGAGGGCGAGGGCGGACAGTTCCGTCGCAACCATCTTGTCCCCGTACCGAAGGTGCACGATCTGGAGGGACTGAACCGGCTTCTGGAGGTGCGGTTTGCTTGAGGAACAGAACCGGATCATCGCCGGCCGCGGCCTGTCGATCGGTGCATCGATGCTGGCCGAGCGCGAGCATCTGCTGCCATTGGCCGAAGAAGGCTTCGATCTGGCCGCGTTGCATTTGATTCTAGGCATATATGGTATTGGCCCAGCAACGGCAGTTAAGTTTGGCCCACCTTGGGCAGCAACTGTGCTAGGCTTCATGGATGGAGCGACAGAAGCGTAGCTGGCTGACCAGGAGGGAAAAAGTGGAACTGTTTAGAGCAGATACGCCGTGAGTTGGAGTTCGGCGTCGGAACGATTGCCGGAGTGTCGCGGAAGTTAGGAGTGCACCGTCGGATGGTGCGAGAGGCGTTGGACAGGGCAGAGCCTGCCACGAGCAAGCCACAGCGAAGGCGGCTAAGGAAGTTGGTGGATGCTTCGGCGTTCATCGACCGGATCCTGACTGAAGACCGGCAGGCACCGGTGAAGCAGCGTCACACGGCTCGCCGGATCTGGCAGCGGTTATGCGCGGAGCTGCCCGGCTTTACGGGAAGCGAGCGCACGGTCCGCGGCTATGTTCACGCGCCAAAAGCGGATGTCGGGGTTGGGCAGCCACGAGGTATTTGTTCCGCAGAGCTACGACTGGGGCGTGGAAGCGCAGGTGGATTGGTACGAGTCGTACGCCGATCTCGATGGCGAGCGCACCAAGCTGCAGGTTTTCGAGATGCGTTCGATGGCCAGCGGCGGAGCGTTTCACCGGGCCTATACGCACGCCACGCAGCAAGCATTTCTCGAAGCCCACGAACTGGCATTCCGCTACTTTGGTGGGGTTTTCCAACTCCTCCGCTACGATAACCTTTCCAGTGCGGTGAAGAAGATCCTGCGCGGCCATAGGCGGGAAGAGACCAGCCGCTTCATCGCTTTCCGCTCTCACTGGCGCTACCAGAGCGAGTTTTGCAACCCGGCCCGCGGCAACGAGAAGGGCGGTGTTGAAGGCGAGGGAGGATACTTCCGCCGTAACCACTGGGTGCCGGTGCCAGAAGCTCGCAGCCTCGATCAGCTGAACGTATACCTGGAACGCTGTTCGAACCAGGATTGGCAACGTATCCTGAGCGGACGTGTTGAGACGGTCGGTGCTGCGATGCTGAACGAGCAGCCGCACCTGTTGCCGCTGGCCGCTGAGCTGTTCGACCTGGCCGAGATCAGCTTCCCCACAGTCGATAACCTGCGTTGCGTGCGGGTGCGGACCAACCGCGATCCGGTTCCGTTGCCGCCGGGCACGAAGGTAGAAGCCAGAGCTTCATGCAGGATGCAGTTGAGCTACGCCATGGAGGCAAGCGCGTTGCCTGGCATGAACGCAGCTACAGCCGCCAGCAGAAGATCCTCGATCTGGAGCACTATCCGGACGTGCTGCGGAAGAAGCCTGGCGCACTGGCGGGCTCAACTCCCTTGGTGCAGTGGCGGCAGGCGGGGCGCTGGCCAGCGTCCTTCGATCAGCTGTGGCAGGCGTTGAATCATGCGTCACGGCCGATCACGAGGGCACGCGAGAAGATGATCGAGTTGCTCGAACTCGGCGCCGGCCATGGCTGGGACCGATTGCGTGTTGCCGTCGAGCAGTCGCTGTCGATGGGTTGTCATGATGGTGCGGCGATCCGCCATTTGCTGACTGTCGAACAGTTAAATCGGCCCATGATCGCTGCCATCGAGATCGGTGATCTTGCCCGCTACGAACGACCACTGCCGGTGATGACCGGCTATGACCAGTTACTCTCCACTGCCATGGAGGTGCATGCATGAAGCCCTCCATCGACAACCTGGAACAAGCCGCTGTTGCCCAACAGTGCCGCGCCTTGCGTCTTCCCGCCGTGGCCGATCAGTGCGCCTCGCTGGCTGAAGAGGCCATCAAGCAGCGACTCACTTACCTGCGATATCTGGAAGCATTGCTGGCAACTGAACTGGAAGAGCGCGAACGCAACACCATCGCCCGGCGGATCAAGGATGCTCATCTACCGCGCATGAAGACGCTTGATGAGTTCGACTTCAGCAAGGCTCCGCAGATCGCGGCCACCAAGATCCATGAACTGGCGCAAGGCGGCTACATCGAAAGGGCGGAGCCAATAATTCTTATTGGCGATTGTGGTACCGGCAAGACGCATCTTTTGACCGGGCTGTGCGTAGCTGCGTGCAGGCAGAAGCGACGAGTACGCTTTGCCACCGCCGCCGCGTTGGTCAACGAACTGGTCGAAGCCAAGCAGCAGTTGCAACTGCGCCGCGTGCTGGCCCGATGGGAACGCTATGACCTGATCGCCATCGACGAAGTCGGCTATGTGCCGATGGCCGACCTGGGAGCGGAGTTCCTTTTCCAGGTCATCGCCGAACGGGCCGAGAAGGCCACCGTCATCCTCACCACCAACCTGCCCTTTTCCGAATGGACCCAAGTGATTCCAAACGCCCGCTTGTGCAAGGCGCTGCTGGATCGCATCACTGATCGGGCGCACATCATCGAGACTGGCGCCGACAGTTTCCGCTTCCGGCGAACCGTCGAGAAAGGCAGGACCAAGACCACGGGCTGATCGATGCCCGCGCTGTGCTCCGGGCTTTCGCTACGCTCCAGCCCGGAGCACAGCGCATCTCCATCCCTCTACCTTGTCCAGCAAGCTGCCACAGATGGGCCAGAGTTAACTGCCACAAGTGGGCCAAGATTACTTGCCAAACTCAGCATTTTCCCCAGGTCAACCAGAGCGGCTGCGTAAGGGTGCTGACCAACTTCTACTCGACGCCGCTGCCGGTGGGCACGACTGTCGAAGTCAAGGTCTACTCGGCCTATGTAGAGATCTGGCACGCCGGACGGAGCGTGGCGCGGCATGAGCGCTGCTACAGCGCCAGCAGAAGGTGCTGGAGTTGGAGCATTATCTGGACACGCTGGAGAAGAAGCCTGGCGCACTGGCCGGTTCGACCGCCCTGGAACAGTGCCGCGCACAAGGCCGCTGGCCGCGCAGTTATGACCGCTTCTGGGAGATGGCCACGGAACGCATAGGCCGTGCTGCGGCTACGCGCATGATGATCGATGTGCTGCAGCTGGAACGCCGGCAGGGAGCACCGCATGTGCGGCCAGCGCTGGAACAAGCCCTGGCGATGGGCTGCGCCAACCTGGGCGCGATCCGCTATCTGCTCAGCGTGGACTGCCGGCCAGAACAACACTCTGACGCCAGAGGTCGAAGCCGATGCGCTGCGCCGCTATGACCGGCCGCTGCCCAGCATGGAAGCCTATGAACAGTTGCGGCCCAACTGGCCGTTGGCAACGGAGGTGGTCCAGTGAGCACATCTCAGCCGATCCAACAGGCCACGATTCAGCAGTACGCCCGGCAACTCTATCTGACCACCGTGGCCGACCAGTTCGCCAACCTGGCCGAAGAAGCGGTGCGCAAGAAGCAGTCGCACCTGAGTTATCTGGAGGCGCTGCTCGAAGCCGAGACCGAGGAACGCGATCGCCGCGCCGTGATCCGTCGCATCAAGGAGGCTCACTTCCCGGCGGTCAAGACACTGGAGGAGTTCGATTTTCCGGCAGCGCCGCAGATCTCCGTGGCCCAGATAAAAAAGCTGAGCGAGGGCGAGTATCTGGAGCGCAAGGAACCCGTCGTTCTGATCGGTGAAACAGGCACAGGCAAGAGCCACTTGGCCGTCGCTCTGGCGGTCGCGGCCTGCCGGCAACGCAAACGGGTGCGCTTTACCACGGCGGCCGAGCTGGTGACGGAGATGATCGAAGCGCAGAGCCAACTGCAACTGACCCGGTTCCGCAATCGCTGGATGCGCTATGAACTGGTCGTCCTTGACGAGCTTGGCTACGTCGTCATGCCGGACGCCGCGGCGGAGTTGCTCTTCCAGGTGATCGCCGGCCGCGCCGAGCAGGCGGCGCTCATCGTAACAACGAACTTGCCATTTTCCGAATGGCCCACCAAGATCCCCAACGCGCGGCTGTGCAAGGCGATGCTGGACCGCTTGACCGATCGGGCCCACATCATCGAGACCGGAACCGAGAGCTACCGGTTTCGCAGAACCATGGCCAGGAAAGGCGGTAAGGCATGAAGAGCAAGCAGTGGTATTACGCGCAACTGCGCTGGGCAGTGATGGTGGAAGGCAAAGAGGGGCTGCGGGAGTGGAAAGAGGCAGTCCACATCTTCCCCAGCGAAGATGATCAGACAGCCTTCCAGCACGCTCTGGAGATCGGACGCCTGGGCGAAGACGTCCACACCGAAGGCCGCCGGGAAGTAGAGACCAGACTGGCAGAGGTCGTACGACTCGATCACTTGGGCGCCAACCCGGCCCAGTTCGAAGTCAGGCTTGGTTCCAGCAGGGCCAAGGAGCGCTTGCCGTTCGAGCATATCTTCAAACCCGAGGAGCATATGCCCGAATCGCCCGTTTAACGTCGCTTGACCACGCCAGCGGCGCCGCTCCGTGCTGGCCTTGGCTCCAGTCGCCCTACGGGCTCCTTCCGCCAAGGCCAGCACGGAATAACAAATCACATGCCTTCAAGGTGGGGCCAGATCAAGCCATCGAAAGGGGCCAATTCAAGTTGACGAAACCACTTGGGTATTAACTTGTCCGCAACATCTACGATGGCCGTAAAGTTGGCCTCCACCCTCTGGTTGTAGTCCCTAAGACCGTTGCTGGTCGCCTGCATGATCCTGGCGATAGGTTCATGCAGAGAATCGACAACGGATTTGTATTCTGTGATGGTTCTGCGGTATTCGCTGAGCAGCTTCTCCTGCTGATCGAGCGATGCTTTGATTCCACTTGCCGTCAGTTGCAGCTGATTTGCAACCTTAGCCTGGTCTCCGCTGATGGCTCTTAATGCATCCGACTGCCCTGCAAGTCCGCTGGAGTAGGCCTGTACATTGCGGCTAGCATCTGCCATTTGCGCAAGTGCGTTCGCATTATTTGTGAGCAGATTACTCATGAAGGTCTTGGCTTCCAGGAGTGCATTGCTAGCTTCCTTGAAGTCCTGGCTCCTGTTCTCAATATTGGCGAGGAGGCTTTCAAGGCGCTTGGCAGTTGCTTCGGACCACGCGTCCGTCTTGTCGATAATGCTGCTTGCCGACTGCTGCGAATGATCGGCCATGTCCTTCGCGGCTTCCATCATGTCCACCGAGAGGCCTGTGACCTTGTCGGTCAAGTCGCTGACAACCCGTGTCAGTCCGCGTCTGGACGCTGTTCAGGTTTTGTTCCGCCGTTTCCTGGAGCTTGTTCATCAGGCCGTGCATCAACGCCGAAAGCGCTTCTGTCTGCTCGCGGCCGGTTCTCGAGCTGGTCGGTAGTGGTTTCCTCGACCTTGGCAATGATGACGCCCAGCGCCGTCTGCATCTGGGAAAACTGGTTATTCATCTCCGACAGCACATGTCGGGTCGTCTCAAGTGTTCCCTGCACATTGCCGAACTCGTCCCTGGCCGAACCGGTCAAGGCATCCCGGGATTCTCGCCCCATCGTGGATAGGGCTTGGGTGATGGATTCCTCCAAGGCCTTTACCATTCGTTCAAACTCGCCCTTAACGGAATCCTGTTTCTGCGATTCGAGGCTGACGATGGCCGCCTGAAGCTGGTCGAGGGAACCAGCCATACGCTCCATGGTCGGACGAAACTCGCTTTGCAGCTTTTCTGCAACACCCGCGGACATGCCGGAAGCTAGGCCGGGACCACGCGGTCGTTGAAAGCGTTGGTAAGCCGGTCCACCACTTCGCTGCTAATGTTGCTGACTGACACCGTCTGCTTTGCAGAAAAGCGATGAATATCCAGCAGGATGCGGGAAGTAGATAGAAAAGGTATAGCCTGCGATACGGCGGACAATCAATGCGTCGTAGCTATGACGCAGGCTCCGTACGATGTGCTTTTCGCGAAGGGTGAAGACGATGCTCAGGAGCAGGGCAATAATGGAACTCAAGAACTTCCCCGACAGGCCATTGATTAGACCCTCCATGCCGGTCACCGGCTTCACGGTGTTGAATTCGGTCGTAATGGACGCCGTAAAGAGCCCAGAGGATGGCGAGGAATGTGCCGGTCAGGCCAAGCCCGGTCAGAATTCCCGGGCACAGCGCCGAAGATGGCTGCGTGGAAGTTCTGTGAAATGACGGCGTCATACGGTAGGAGGTTCCGGGGCCGTTCGGTTAGGTACCACCCTTCCCGCTCTTCTTGATCGATATACAGGGCTATGCTGTGGTCGAGTGCTGCTCCCCACTCTCGGGGAAGGCCGTGCAAGTTTATCCAGCGCAACGCGATAGGCGTCGAGTTGCTCTGCAGTCAGGCCGCTTTGCAACTCTCGGCGACCTGTATCGGTGAGTTCCCGCAGGCGCCTGGTCAGTGTTCTAAGTCTCTTGCGCAGGCGGTTACGGCTGAGTTGCATCGCTAATAACTGCCAGAGGAACCCCAGCAGCGGGCGGCGCAAAATACCCAGATCACAACGGGGATGTGAGCTTCAGAAAAACCAAGAGCGAACCATGCATTGCAGCAAGACCTTTCCCGGACACCTTGCGTTATCCCACGCAGACTCTATGACTTTCATGGCTCTGAATACGGGTGAAAACATTGTAAGGCCTGAGGCGCACGCCGGATCGGAAAGCTTAAGTAAGTTGAGGGGATTGGTCGCGGGTAGCGGATAGAAGTGCCGGCAGCTTGCCAGAATTCGCCGTCCGAGCTTCCCTTTCCCGGGAGGTCGGCAGGTCATCCCTTCCGCCGCGAGGCGGACTCCGGGCTCGGTCGAGCGGCTACCGCTCATCTAGGAAGGCCCCGAGTTCGGGGGCGCCTTGCGTCGCAAGCCGGAACCACACTCCTAGATGCCCGAGGCCAGAACTGGTAGCAAAAAGCAGCGACGTTGTCTCCCTTAATTTCGCAGTGATCGTCTTACCCACCACGCTTCCGCTGGTTTCCAAGACTTGATTCGACGGACGACGGTCACGGTAAGAAGATAGCTTTGGTCAGAGGTCAATCTCTTCGGGAAGCTCAGCGTCTGCCCGTTTACCGATGCCGAGTCACTTCAGAGCTCGCGACTTCGCGAGGATAAAGCGGTCTAACCCGGAATGGCGGTTTTGTAGGCGTTGACGGTTCCTTTCAGGCAATTACCGATCGCCAGGGTATGCGCCGTGAAGTGAAATGCCTTCAAGAACAAGAAATGCGGCACACGCGCGGCACACTTGGCGGTTGCGACGGTCGGTTTTCTTAGTTAATTAGCAAAAGGAGACTGCCTCAGGGTTAAGTACCTGCAGATTTCCCAGTCGGGCCGCCACAGTCCGGGCTTTTGGGGGCTTAGCTTCCCAGAGGTCAAAAGCTTCCGCCTTCCAACGACTCCCAACTCAATCCAGACGCCGCTAGGCGTGGTTGCACTGACCTCAAACTTAATATCTGGCAATCTCGAAGTCTCCACTCGTGCCAGGTTGCGGGGACAATCCGAAGTGCCGTCTTCGCTCGCAAGCCAGCAATCCGCAGAAAGGAAGCTAAATGAAACGCTCTGTATTTAACTTGATCGCCCAGGCCGAGAAACGCGGCTACGTAGATGTGCCACCCGGTTCAATCGATGACGAGACTGAAAGCGAACTGGCTGCTTGGGCTACGGGGTCTCAACAAGTGATCGACTCTGGCTTGGGGCTACCGTGTCTATACGCCAGAGGCCATTTTCGCCGGGAACTATAGACTGCATGTGCCACCGTCAATCTTTACCAGCGCGCGGTCGGAGTCTGCACATGTTCCCGATGCCGGCGATTTCGACGTTGAAGCCATCCTTGAAGAGCGCGGAGAGATCGTCTCGAACTGAGCATTCCCACAGCTCTGGATTCAGCTCTCCAACCAGCGACCAGCCCTGCAAAGTCCGCAAGACGTTCTGACCAAGTTGCTTCGGCGTCGCCGGGCAATTACCACCGATCGCCTCATATCAAACCCTCACCAGTCGACGTCTCAGCTTATTCAGATGATTCCCAACCCAGCATGTCTAGAGGAACACCATGCCTATTCCACAATTCCTCCCTTCCATTCGCGACTCCGAAACCGTTACCTGCCCGTACTGCAGCACCCGCCAATACCCGAAGAATGGCGACTGTATCCGTTGCCATTGCACTCTAAATGTTGACTACTGACTCTTGAATTAGGTGCTCCGCTCGACGCCTTTTCGGAGGATCACTCCAAGCAACTAGCGCGCTGGATCGGCGACCTACTTCGAAACTTGCGCAACCGCCGCGGCATTTGTCAGTCTCAGATGGCAAGGATGGCTGCGGGAATTGACCGCAGTTACCTTTCGAAAGCGGAGAATGGTCTTGCTCTCCTTCCCTTAAGCAAACTTCTCCCGCTCGCCCAGGCGCTGGGTTTGACCGAGGTGATCCTACGTTTCGAGGGGACCAAGTCGTGCGCAGTTCCGAAGTCAAGCTGCCGTCGTTAACGCCGAAATTCTTCTCTCGACGCATGTGCTCAGCAGGAACAATCCAAAGTACCCAACTGCATTCTGCGTCGTCTTTCCTCTCCCACAATGGATAGGCGGGCCGGTTCGACGAAGATCACGGCCCGGAAAGGAGCCGATGAAAGTGGGAATGAATAGTGAGGAAACGCCGGGCGGAAGCGAGCACGAGGAGAAGGATGATCCGTCATTTGATCTGTGGAGTGATGAGGGCGCCAAGCGCTACAACGAGATGTTGGACGAGGTGAGCGCTTATATTTCGGTCGTTGGCCACTCCACTCGGGACTACGAGATGGATCTCGACGATGAACCATCCGAATACTGGGATCCCGACCTGATTGACCCGGACGAAGAGACATTGCCGCCCGGCGAGATGGAATTGATCTTTGAGAATTCGTACGTGATGTAGATCCGCCACCGCAAATTCGCGGCCAGTTCGGGCGGAGGCGTGCGGTATTGAACCTCCCTTCAAACACATCGGCAGCGGGTGATTCTGCACCCGCAATGCCGTGGCAATTTCGTGAAGACATTCAGAGGAGGCGCTCAATGAAAGCCTCAGTTCTCCACATCATCTCTGTGTGCCTGCTCAGTTCCACCGCTCTCGCGGGGTGTGGACCGGCGGGATTGGGACGCATTCCGCGGCCCGGCGAACACAAAGAACCCGAGCTATATGTCCCCGGTCCTGCGGAACAACGGCGAACACCTGACCATCAAATCGCGCCAAAAGCCAGGATCGGGAGCCATCCACAGAGATGGAACTGTTGAGCTCAAGGTAGGCGTTCTGTCCGCGAACGGTAGTTGAACTGTAACGAACGGGCACCAATTCGGGACCGAGAATCTTTCGGACAGATCGAGTTCAAAACAGAAGTGCGCGGTCTGGCCGGTTTCGAACTCGGCTGAATTCTCTCTGGCCGGACACAATTCAGAACGCCGGCGGGCTCAAAGATCCACCGGCTCAATCCCAAAAGGAGGTACCAATGAATGATCTCGACACGTTTCTGCAGCTACCAATTACAGCGATAGCAGCAGCGATCTGTTTCGTGGTCTGCGCAACTGGTCTGTTTATGATTCTTCTCCTCGCGCCGCGGCGAGACTGCTTCTTCTTCCGGCTGACTCCGGAAAGGAGACTCCTGGCGCTGCTGGTTTCGCCAACGCTGTTGATCATCTGGCCGTTTGTGCTTTACGGATTGTTTCTGAAATCCCGCGGCATAGGACCGGAGGACCTGCTCGACTGGGATGACGACTAACGTGACGAGATGGCCATGGTGGCCCATACCGTCGTTCTGCAGGTAGCGCCAGCCATGTTCTTGTTTGCGAACTGTGAGGCCGAGAGCAGCTGCGATTCGCTAATGATCCCCCGACGCAGCGAGCGCAAAAGCGCCTCTCTGGGGCCATGCTCGAAGCTGGAATTCAGCGAAATTCCCCGGCGACTGACTCGGATGTAGCCCCCCGTATCGATTTCGGGCTGACAGCGGTTCCGCATAACCTGTTGCTATTCAAAGCGAAGCCTCAAGTTTCGCCCGGCGCCGCGACCAAAGCTAGCGTTACCTGTCCATATGGACAGTTGATCGGAGAATGAGCCAATTCTTTCCGAATTGTCCTTAGCCTGTCCATACCTCAGCGCCTCGTCAGCGACCTCGGCAGGTATGGACACCCTAAGCCAGCATGTCCATATGGACACGCGAAATGGCGCTATGGGCGTGTGCTGACCTGTCCATATGGACAGGTCAGTGCCCGTAGCACAGCACTCCGCAGCGGGATTCTGCCTCTTCTCCCCCCTCGCGCCCACCCTTTTCCCGTTAAAAGGGGTCTCTCATTGCCCCCTCATATATGTCCCGCGCCCCCTCAGGTCTCTGATTTAGACGCACTAATTCAGAAGGCAAGGAGCATGATCTCTCGCGCCAAAGCACCCGCGACTTTGAAAGCGTATCGAAATGACTGGCGCGATTTTGTGTCGTGTCGCGGACTTCACAGCGACTCGATTGGCAAGGTTATTAAGCGAGCCGCGGCGCGCGCGGGGATGGATGTCGCTCCCATCAGCGGCCATTCGACCCGTGTTGGGTGCGTAACCCAAGCTGCAATGAACGGAGTTCCCGAGCACATCATCATGAAGCAGACCGGCCATAAAACGGTCGCGACGCTCCGAAAGTACATCCGCTGTGGCGAGATCTTCGGCGAGAATGCGGCCGCCGGTCTCGGGCTTTGAGCGCAGGGAAGTCGCGGAAATCGAATGTCACAGCCCGGGAAAATTCATTTCTCGGGCAGTGACGTTTCCGCTGATTGGCTTCACGGAGACCTCGGATAGCAACCCAATTCCCACTCCGCTTCCCGTCTTGATTGCACTCTAAGCCGCGCACCTGTTCTCGCAACCCAGGGCCGCTCCATGACATCTTCCGCGAACCGGATCAGGTCAATGGGTCTCGTCCGTACTCCCTCCAGCGTCAAGCCCACTCCAAAACTTCGAACCAATGCTGACGTCGCAGCCGCGACCCGAACCCCGAGGATCTCGCGCTTTCGCTCACGCGCGACAGGAAATAACCCGGTCGGATGCGTAACGAGACCGCCACATTTGGCCTTCTGCCGTTCAGTCACCTGCCAAAGAGGAACATTCCAATGATCTATTCCATACGCATTTACGAAGTCGATCCGGTCCATGTTGGACCCTTCGTTGCTTCCCTTCGCCGGGGCGGACTCTACCGGGCGCTTGCTCACCAACTTCATCCGGGGTATATCGGGTGCGATCTTCTGTCGAGCAACACCTCGCCCACCAGGTTTCTGCTGCTTGAGTTCTGGCTTTCGGAAGCCGCCTTTGACGCCGCCCAGCAACGACCTGAAGCAAAAGTGCTGGCGTCGTTTCTCCGTAAGCTTGCAACCGACTGTGTCGACCTCGGCGCATTTGGATTCCTCCCGCCGCGGATTCTAGGTCTCGAGGCAGGCTCTGAAAACCCACCGATGCAAACAGGCGTCGACGCAGTAAGCGTTCGGTGAGTCGACCGTCCGGCCGCCCGGCATTCGGCATCGGACGCATGGCGATGAAGACGTCGGCCCGCGGTCGCGCAGGTTGCATGTACTTTGACTGTTTACCTTTGCAATCATCCTGCCGGGTCGGGTCGACTGCCTACCTCGCAGCTTGCGGACTTCGGCAGTCCTTACGTGATCTACCTCACGTCTCGAGGTGACAACGCCGGCGACTCGGCCTGCGCGACGCGATCGAGTCCGAAGAATTCTGGAAGCTGAAGGAATTCCTGCCGATAAGAGTTAAATGGATCAGTCGGGATCGGGAAGTCCAACCGCAACAGCGCAGGTACTCAACTACGATCGCAAATGGATTCTTCGTTTGCTTGCAGCAGCGGAAGGGGACAAAAGGGACCCCGCAATTCTCGAACAGATGCTGTGGCTGCTGAATGTTTATCCCACACTGCCCGGGCTCGTACAGATATTCCGTCACGTCTCAGAGATCGGCAAGGTCCTTCACGAAAGTGCAGAAACGGCGTCACTGCGTGCAGAGATTTCGACTTGGGCACCGCTCCTCGAATGGCTTGCCATGGACAAGGAGGAACTGAAGAAACTGGCGATCCGGTTATTTCCCGACACAGAGCCCAACTGGGATAAGGACAGGAAGAGGTTTATTTCTGCCAAATCTAATCCATTGTTCAGGCTTGGCTACTTGCATTTCGGGCTTCCTGGTGCCCTGTGGGCGTCTCACCCCAGACCGCACCTACAGAAACAATACCGCTCGCTCCAGGGCCAAGTCCTGAATGCGCACATAATTATCGCTCAGCGCGAATTCATCTTTAGTGACTGGCAAGCAGGCCTCAAGCCGAACGAGAGCTTTAGGGCTGAGCAGTACGACGCGACATGGGCAGTTCGGCGTTTCGCGACCGATGAGCAAATGTGGCACCACCGTCTCGCCGAGATCAAGTTCGAATGCGCGCAGTCGGATCTGATCGAGAAACTTGTCGCGATGGCTGATTCGTTTATCTATCAAAAGCGACCGGAAGCTTTAGAGAATAACAAATGGCGGATGCAACAGTTTGAGCACCAGGAACATGAAAAAGAAGCTTGCGAATCTGCATTGCGATTAATCGCAAGCTTCCTCGATCGGTCAGTCCATCCCGAGGCACGTAAGAAGCGGGCTGGAGGCGGCGGAGGAGGAGGCCAGCACTCTGGCACATCGGCGCCACATGTTGTGGAGGGAGGCGCCGGTGATGACGATGAAGAAGGCGATACGGACCCCGTCATCGAGACACCCCACGTTCACGAAGGGCATCCAATTCGCCGATCGGGGGTGCATCTCCCCAACCGTTGGCGTAATCGCTCGGAACGGTATCGCGCGACAATCAAGGCCGGAGATCACCCTGCAGAGGCCTTCGCGTCTCAGCCCCAGGCATTGTCGGACGATGCGGCGGGGGCTGCATTCGCCAGAGGCGGCGGAATCGAGATATCGAACCAGCTCCTTCCCTGGGCGTTCTCGGAGATGTCAGTCGCCGAGATGGGCGAAGTCCTTGTGGAGTTACATCGTCTAGCCAAGTCGGGAGATCCTGAATTTGTTGAGGTCCTCGCTCTCGTGGAGACGGTGCTGTGGACCGGGTCATCGCTCAAACGCGCCTTGTCGCTCGTGATTGGTGACAGCATTTCGTTGGCAGGCAACGCCGCGATATTCCTTCAAACCATCCCGGCAACGGCGCTGCCCAGTCTGGCCAGCGCTGAGTGGAAGATACGTCCACTGGAACTCGAGGCTCAAAAGGAATGACTTCGATTCCAGAAGGGTTCGCCAGACTGGCAAGTCCGAACTTGATTACGCTTCCTGTTCCGCAGAGCGCTGCGGACTCGCTCGAGCGATTCCTGCATCTTCGTCTCGAGCTCAATGGCGGTAGCATCGTGCAATTTAAAACGCCAGGTAACGTAGTTCGACCGTTCGAGCGAGCATCCAAAACCTACGAAGCCATTCTTGCTCGGTATTTTGCTGATCCCACTCTGAACGTGAGCTTCGGGCGAATCAGCAAGATCCTTTTCCGCCAGATTTACCAGCAGACTGGCGGCGATGTCGTCGCAGCAAGTCTCCTCACAGGAACGGATCATTACCTGGCTTCGGTTCGGCGACACTACTGCACACCGAGAGTTGGCGATCTTCAGGGAATTTACGGCCGTGCGATCACATCGGTCGCAAGGGAGCTATCCGCTCATACTTCTTCCCCAGGCGCGACGGGCATCCCGATTGTGACCTCTGACGAGGCTTCCATCGGCAGTCCGATTTGTCCGACCGACAAGTCTTTGGCCAAAGCCTTCAAGGACATCAGAGAGGCCATTCGTCGTCTAAAGAACGCGCCACTTGACCGAAGGAAAAGTCAATTCCAGCGTCGCCACAATCTCTACACCCTTTACTCAGTGCTCGCCTTCGGTGTTGCGGCAGCGATGAGAGGGGTCAGCACGCCGTATTTGCATCTTTCTGATGTGGACGACAAGACAGGCTTTGCAGTCGTCACCGACAAAGACTCGGGCTCAGGCTACAAGTCCAGACTCGTATGGTTGCCGGAGGTCGTGCAGAAACAGATGAGGTACTATGAGAATTACCTCTCTGCGACCTCAAAATATCTGAACCTCAAAACTACCAAGAAAAAGATGCCGTGCTGCTACTTTCTTGACGAATCCGGTGCTATTAAGGAAGTTCGTCCGAAAAGTCTTGCTCCTCACCTCAAGCAATACCTTGACCTCCCGGCGAACGCGGCGCGCCATTGGACCTGTACCGATCTCAGGGAGAGAGGCGGAGGGCTCTCAAGGGAAACGATCGATGCCCTTATGGGGCACTGGTGGCGAGGCGAGGAACCGTGGGGGCCGTTCTCGTCATTCTCCTACGCCGCATTCCGCAAAGAAATTGCGGATCCGATCTCACAGATATACACGGATCTGAAGTTCCGCCCGCTGCAAGTCAGTGGAAGGCGAGGTGGCGAACGATGAACTCCACTGATATTCCCAGGCATGGAGTTTTAAGCGATCCAACGGTGTTGAATCTCACTCACCGCCAGGCGACCGTGGTCCTTCCGTCTCTCTTAACCTTCCTCAAGAAACATCCGACGAAGATCGGAGAGATTCTCAACTGGGGGGGCGAAAAGTGGTCCGCCAAAGATCTGCGCGAACTGGAGCGTGTTGTCCTGCAGGACGCAACGAGCAGCGCGCGAGCTGCCGACTACCTTCGCGTGTTAAGAAAAGCGTGCGCGTTTTGGGCCGCAAGAGAGCAGCAAAACGTTGGATATCCCCGTATTCCGACGCTTCTAGCTCATCCCCCCAACCCTTTCCGCGGAAACTTCGCGAAACTGCTCCGCACTTATGACTCGTGGAAACAGGTGCTTGATGACTGGATCGACGCCATGGATAAAGGCGGCTCAGAAACCAACGAGGCCGCAGTGGGTTTGGCGGTCGACGTTCTGCTGCTGTCGTCTATCCTCTATGGCGGTCTGCACTCGAGGACATCAGTTGCAGCGATGCTACGGGCCCTCGCAGACGCACAAAGTCGAACTCTGTGTGTCGACGGGCGCATGCATATCGAGTTATCGCTCTCCTGGCACGGAATGCAGGACGCCGAATTCCGGAGGTGGCAGCCGGATGCCCTGACAGCGACACTTTGGTCCACCATGCCGGAAGGAGCGATTCGAGTTCTCCTTGATCCGGGGATCGAGCAAGTGCAATTGAGCTTACTAACCGACGTCGAGCTTGGCAAAAAGGTCAAAGAGAGAATCGACGCACGGCTGAAGCAGACGACCCGACTGAACGAGTTGCCTCGCGGAGGGCTCGATCGCCTCCTGCAGGCAGCCAGCCTCGCGGCATATACCGAGATTCCTGCGATCCTCGCGGCCTACGCTCGGCGCAAGATCATCTCGCACTCGCTGAAGCGACGCGCGTTTGAGCGTCTTTCATCCGGTGGGCAGAAACTATTCAAGGAGGCGGCCGCAACGATCCGAGCGGTCAATGAGATCAACTTAGCCGACCCCAGAATTCTTGAGACGCCACGGGATCTCGAACCCCAATGGCTACAAGCAATCCGTTCCGCGCTATCCGCGGCAACAGGTCCTGAAGTGAAAGACGCGATGAATCGGCTGGCCGCGTCGACGGCAGATGCGTCCTTCGTGGGCAGGCTCGCCGATTTTCTGAACTGGCTCCTAGATGTCCGAACGAGCTCCGGAAAAACTCGAACACTGAGTTCAGTCAAGAGGACTGTCATGGAATTGGCGCGATCGATGGGACCTCTGTTGGAGGTGCCTGATCCTCTGGACCTAGATGCAGACTTACGTGAAGAACTTTACTCCCAGATGATTGAGAGTACGGGATCGCTCCCCTCTGAGGCCGATAACAGCAGAATCCACAAGATGCCGGTGGTTTCGAAACGGAGACGCAATCTGAGCAGCGCGCTTTATGAATTCGAGCGATATTTGAACTCCAAAGGGAAGGGGCGGGTAGAAGATGAAAGCGTCTTCTGCGGACGATTTGGACTTTCGGCGGTCGATGCAAATATCGTGACGTTCGAAGAATACGACGCGGCATTGAAAGAAGTGGATACAGTTTGGCCGCCCCACGAGCATCCCGAACGTAATCGAATTGCTAAGATCCTGCTATGTTTGGGCTTCCGCGCCGGTCTGCGCCGCCGTGAAGCATTATTTTGCCTTACGTCCGATATCGGCCCGGCGCCGGATTACGAGTTCATTGTGCGGCCGTCGGAGTATCGCGGGCTGAAGAGCCGAAGCGCCAGGAGGCGTATCCCGCTGCGCCACATTCTGCCGAGTGAAGAAGAACGAAATGAGCTTGGTCTGGTGCTCGATTGGCAGAAACAGCGAAGAAGCGATCCGGACGCGCCTCCGCTCTTGCTGGGGATGAAGGACGGTCCTCAGGTCGTCCCGGAGACAATCATCGAGGATTTGAATAAGATTCTTCGCAGAGTCACCGGCGACGACGGGATCCATTACCACCATCTCCGTCATAGTCAGGCGGGATGGAACTGGCTTCGATTGACGATTGCCGACCAGCCTCGCTCTGATCTGTTTCCACATCTCGAGCAGACTTCCGAGTGGCTGAGAGAGGGACCCGAGTTCCGGAAACAACTTTATGGACATGCTGGACTAACACGCAAGCACGCATATTTCGCTGCGCAGCAGTTGGGGCACTTGAGCCCTTCGACGAGCATGCAAACGTACATTCATTTTGCTGAATACGCCCTTGCACTTTCTCTAAGCCGGTCGAGCCGCATGTGCCCGTCAAATGATCGAATCCGTGAGGTCCGTGCAAAGTCGCGCCTGACTGCGGAGCGAAATGGCTTTGATGAAGCAAACCCGTTGGCATTGGCGGTTGCGCTATGGAACGATCGATGCCCCAAGAATGACCATGATCAGCAGACTGCGGACGACGCCCCTGAGGCCAACACTAGCTGGACCAGGTGCGTGTACGAATTTCTGCGTGACATCGAACTCGGCGGATCAATTGAGAAATCGGCGGAACAACACCATCTGGATAGTGCGAGTGCCGACAAGATCTATCGAGGAATGGCTGATTTGGGCTACGTGCTATCGAAAGAGGGGCGATGGGTTCGAAAGAAGGGCGATGGAAAAACAGATCTCCTGAAATGGCCAACTGATCCATGCGATCTGGCCGTGATCAGACACTTCGAAGTCAAGCTTGCCGAAGTTGCCGAGGCCGATGCCACCGCTGCGGCGCTACGCTGCTATCAGGATTTAATTTGGGACAGAAAGCCGATGGTCGTTTTCCGCAATCCGACAGAGAGTGAGGGGAAGCGGGCATACGCCTTCGTTCAGTTCTTGAAGTCTCTAGAAATCAATCGAAAGAAGATCAGCTGGTTCACTTTCTTGAAGAAGCGAAGCCGGTCGACCTACCGGGCAACGTGGAAGAGGTATGTGAAGTACAACCCGAATGACAACAAGATCGAGAATGTACTTCACCACGGCCACGAAGAGTGGTTCGGCATCATGCCTCGGCTGGATGAATGGGCCGGAGTAAAAAGATCCAATAACCCCGGCGCATTCGGTTTTCGATTCTTGATGCGGATGGCCTATCTGCGCTGGCGCTAGAGCACGAGGCCAGCGATGCGGCTTCATCAGGCGCCGCTCTCGGTACGCTGTTCAGGATCTGGTACTGCCTTGCGTGCGAGCCCAATCTCCACGAAGTGGGTAAGCCCATTCTCCAAGCGCTTATCCTCGACTTTCTGCTCGGGTACGATTTGGTATCTCGCGCAAGATCCCGGCTTTTGTTCGTTTCCTTCTTTTGTCCGAACGATGAAGCCCTTATCTATGAGCTTGGAAACATTTCTTTGCGCAGTCTTGGTGCAGGTCACATTCGGCGTCTTCAAATCTTTATAACTTGCCTCAACTTCGTCACTGGCATAAGTCTGGGGTACTCCATGCTGCTTGGAGTTTAGTGCTATCAGCCGATCCAAAATCTCTTCTTCAGAATTGCTTAGGTAGTCCCGCTCCTTGACTATCACCTTCGGGTGCGACTGTCTGGACTTGCTCGTTGTCGTGGCCACCGCTGGTGTTGGAACATCAGCGCATTGCTCTGAGGCCGAGGCCCATTGTCCGGTTTGCTGCGACTCACCACCCTGCTCTAAGCCTCCAACCTTTGAAATAGCCTCGGCAGTCTGCGGCCGGTCATCCGATATATCACCACATACTTGCTCACGCCCTGCCTCAGCGCCGTCTTCAAGGACGACTGCGTCATTTCCGGATTCAGGTGATGAGGCGTCTGGGTCTGACGGCGCACCTTTTTCATCTTCTTCTGCAGAGGCAGCAATTGAACTCATGTCATGAGAGTCATCGCTGGAAACACCGACCGTGGTGCAGTCCCCGAGTTGTACTCCGGCGGACACCGTATCGCCATCAACGGACTCTTCGAGCCCACCATGGAACTCGGGGGCGAAGCCTGTATCAGGGCATGTAGTTCTGTCCGATTCTTCTGAAACCGCAGGTGCGTCTCCAGCGCAATCGTGGGGATTCTTCGATGGCGTGGTCGCAGTGTTCGAAGGACCACAATGAACCTGCGCGTCGCCGGCGTCACCCAAACTTGGGACGAGATAACCGGTTCGGATTTGGGGCGCCACCTCATGTGCCTCAGCTAGCTGTGCGCTCTCTCTTTTGAAATCGGAATTCGCGATCTCTCTAAGGGCTAAGGGGTTGCACCAGATCGTCGGCAGTTTGTCTGTGCTCTCGCTCGGGCACGGATCCGAGGTCACGCACACCTTTGGCGTAGAGTTTGCCGGTTCAGCTTGGGATTCTGCACTCTCCTGCTCCCAGGAGAAGGAAAGCTGGCCGAAAGCAACCGTCTGATTGTTTTCGGTTAATCTTGGCGACGTAGGCCGCCCTTCCGGTTGCGATGTGGGCGGAGTCGTTTCGACCGGACTCGCAGTAATCTCGGAAGAAAGACCAACCACCGGCAAACCGCCAGCAACTACAGCCTGTTCTTCGAGTTGGTCTAGGTCGATCATGGAGGCTCAGCGATAGCGCTCCGCGCCGGCGGCCAAGACTCGACCATCCGGGTATATCGATCACGCGTCGCAATTCGTAACCTACTTGAAACGCATACTTCGGACATAGAACAGGAACCTCAAAAAATGGGGGACCCTTGTTCATCGACAATCACCGACCCAAAACCAAGTTTCAGCTCCCTCGGTTATCACCTTAAAACCGGCCATACGTTAACAGCTCAGTCCCTGCTCACGAAGCGCCAATCGGTGACAACATCCTTACGATCGACGATCCGCACATTCGCAGAGAGAAGAGCGACGCCGATATGGCTGAAATTGGGGCACACGTTGGCAAATTGCGAGTCGGTTCTCACAACAAAACAGGAGATCTAATCGAGGATGCCTCGATATTGTAGTTGGTGACCGGGTCCCGGCTCGCTTGTCTGGCCTCAGCATCGGGGTCGAAACAGATTAAGAAGCCGGACTAATATTCAGCCTCTCTCCATCTCATCCTGTTGAACTGCGCGGTCAGGAGGGCCTGAATGGGGCTTAAACTCTATCTTGCCGTCACGAACAGCGCGGCAGACCTTTAAGATCGTCTCCGATCTTTCCGATAACAGAAGTGGCTTCTGCGGAGGCATGTACAACATCTCATGGGCTTGGGGCTGTCCGATTCGCAGAAGAATATTCGGCATGGTCGCACGTGTCTGTTTGAATCCAGCGGGGGCCTGCTTCCCGTAACGGACCGTCCTTTGTCGCAGCGCATCGCTACTGATGGATTTCAGTTCATCTTCGCTGAGGGACCTCCCTGCAATGGCTTCCATAGCCGCTGCGATCAGGACTGAGCAGGAAACCCACCATTCACCCTTTCCAACCTGCGAAGGAGGCGGGTTCAAGATCATCAGACGGACCGTCTGGACATTTCGCCATAACTCTCTCGAGTTGGCAGCATGATCTATTTTTCGTTCGAATGCTTCGACTTCATCTAGGGCTGAACAAGCTGCATCGATCAATTCGACCAATGCAAGCCTATCTGTAATCAAATTCTTCAAATCTCCTAGCAGCTTTACCGAGCGGAATTCGCCAGCGATTGTCTCCTCAATCGTGCCAACGGACTCTTTCAATTTGGCCCTTGCCTTTTTGTAATCGCTCGATTGCAAAACGAATTCGTGTCTCGAAAGCTCTCCGCAAAGCGCCTTGAATTGCATTTCGAAAGAAGCGTATTCGAATATGGAATGGAAATAGCACGTGATTGGGATCGCATTCGAGAGAAAGCTCTGAATCGCGCTATCTGCGTCAGCTGATTCGGGTCTGTGAGCAATCTCAAGAAGCGTGGAAAATACCCTTTCATAGTCCAAGCCGGATTGGGACTGATGGAGGCAAACTGGCGGGGTGTCGATCTTCCGCAGCGAAAGGCATTCACTACATTCAGCGAAGTATGGGCAATGGCGTCGCGGGTCACTGAAGATGCTCTTTATCGCTTCCAGTTCGGTTCTTGAAAGCCGCTTTATTGAGCTTTGGTCGGGCATAGCAGGGTCATGACGGAATTCGTTACTTGCAGTATCGATGCATTGAAGTCAGCAGTGATGTGAGCTTGCTCACACAATAGTTTCTTTTGCAGGATGCAGCCGAGACAGGGCTCGACTTGGAGTACGGCTCCCGCGGCCGTGCTGGGGATGAGACCGCTGGCTTGAACAAGCCTTGGTTGATTTTTGAGATCCCTGTTCTAGGTCCTCATTAACCCATGTTTTAGAGTCTGCTTTTGGAGCAGGATTCCAGGCCACAACGGCTTTGCTGATCGTGCTTCAGAACTTGCACGTGGAGTAATGAGGCCCTCATGTCATCTATCCCTGATTTGCCCGGCCGCTCTCTGGCAGACCGCATCGAGGCCGCCACTACTGCCATTAAAATCAAGGATCTGGCCGACATACTGGAGTGTTCGCCATCAAACCTGTATTCACGCGCCCGCACGGGCCGCATGGGAAAGGGAGTTGTGCTCCGCTTTGGCGGCACTATTCGGCTAGACCCGCATGGCACGGCCGAATGGCTTCGCAAACAGGGGCTCGACAAATAGTTCACGCTCAAAATTATTGTGCGCGGCGGTCTTGATCTTCAGGCCGCCGTCTTCGTTTCTGCGACAGTTTCTCCTCATCGCATTTCCATTGGTGCCTTCTGCACGTCTCTTCCCCAACCCATCGTCTGCACAACCTAATAAGTTTAACGATCGACTGCGGTGTCTTTCGAGTTCCATCGGCCACGCCGGTGACCGAGTAGAGAAGGTCGAGTTCACGCACGCGTGTCCAATGTTCCGGTCCAACACCAATCCGCACCTGCGCCGATGTCAGTCGCAGAGATGAATCGTGATTTCGATTCTCACACCCGTACTTATGTGCGAGTACAACCACTGGAGAAAATATATGAAATCAGCAATTCTTCGCTTCATATCGCTCTGTCTGCTTTGCGCACTGCTCCCTATCGGCTTTAGCGGCTGTAGTTCCACCGGGTCCGAGTTCATTGGCAAGTGGGTCAACAAGGCAAATCCAAACGACACCTTTCAGGTTGTCCGCAACGGCGACGAATTCCTCATTGTCGGCCAGGGCGGAAAAATCGGAGCCACCTATGAGAATGGCGCTCTCGAGGTCAAGGGAATGCTCCTGTCGGTGAATCTCACCTACGACAAGCAAACCGACACCATCCTGGGGACGAGCTTACTAGGAAATGTCGAGTACAAAAGGCTGAAATAAGCGGGCCTCTCACAGGCTCGCTCCGTCGCCAAACTCCTCTGCACGTCGTTTCTTCCGCTTCCTCCCCTGACAGGCGCGCGATGAAGCACGGCCCGGAAACACCGCGCCGTGCGCGCCTCCAGAGAATCATTCCCATTCATAACTCCACCGCAGGCCAAGTCCCTTCACCCGGACGAAAGGAGCCTTCGTGTCTTCATGTTTGTACAAAACGTCTCTTACGAATCCTGATTCAATGGCCGAACTGCGCAAGATGCTGTCGAACTCCGTTGTTTCTCGACATACCAAACGCGCTTACCTGACCGCGTTCGATGACCTGGTCAAGCTCGCGGAAGGCCGACCGATCTCGCGCATGCTGCTGATGGAGTACCGCGCCTCCATGATTGCGGAATGTCTGAGCGCTGCGACCATCAACCAGAGACTCTGCGCCACTCGCAAACTTGTGAATGAGGCATGCGAGAATGGCCTCATCGATCCGGCCGACGCGGTTCGTCTCACCTCTGTGCCCGGCGTTCCGCAGAACGGCGTCAGGCTTGGAACCTGGCTGACGAGGGAAGAAACTCGGCGTCTGCTGGCGGCTGTTGACCGCTCGGAGCTCATCGGCAAACGCAATTTCGCAATTCTTTCCGTCTTGTGCTTTTGCGCGCTTCGCCGTGAGGAGACTCGCGATGCTCGACTCAGGTCTGATTCAACTGCGCGAAGGCCGGTGGGTCTTCGCAGACCTCATCGGAAAACGAGGGCGAGTTCGTACCGTAGCAATACCGCTGGCAGCGAAAGACGCCCTGGACGAGTGGACCTGTGCCGCGGGGATCATTTCAGGACCGGTCTTTCGTCGCATGCGCAAAGGCGGCTCGGTAACTGGTCTCGCGCTCAGCGCGTGGGCAATTTGGGATGTCGTGCGGACGGCCGCCAAAGCAGCGGGGATCGGTGAGCTTGGACCGCATGATTTGCGCCGCTATGCCGAATCCCGGATCATGCCGAATAACTCAAACCGAATCGCCGTGGTGAGCTCGAATCTCGATTGTCATGCGGCATAATCCCGACATCTTGACGAGACCTGCCATTCTTGAGGGCATGAAAACAATCATTGATTTGAAACTCCTTGAGCGTCTCCGAGTCGGGCCGCTATCTCCATATTTGGACATCTACCTGACACGCGTTGAGCAAGAAGGATTCTTGCCCTCGTCGGTGCCATGCCAGATCTATGCCATTGCCAGATTCAGCCGATGGCTGGAACGAATCAACGCCCCTCTGGAGGGCCTGGATGAATCCGTTGTCCGAGATTTTCTGGACCGCGATCCCGGTGTCGTACATTATCCCGAGCGCTCAACCATCCGGCGGCTCGTACTAATACTCCGAGAAAATGGCGTCCTTAGAGCAAAACGGCCGGCGAAATTGACAGCCGTTCAGCGTCATGTTGCGGAGTATCGTCGGTACCTCATACAGCAGCGCGGGCTCGCCGATAGCTGCTTGCCGAACTACACCTCATTCGTGGAGAAGTTTCTTTCGGATCGCTTCGCTGGAAGTGAGCCGTGTCTGACGAGTCTTTGCTCAGCAGATGTGACATCATTCATAACGTTGCAGGTATCACAGTTGTCACGAGGACGCGCCAAATCCCTTGTCACCGCACTGCGCTCTTACCTGCGTTACCTTCTGCATCAGGGAGATATCACGGTCGCCCTGGCCGGCTGCATCCCTTCTGTGGCCAATTGGTCTCTCGCGACGACACCGAAATCGTTGCCAGCTGGGACAGTACAACGAGTTCTTGAGCAACAGAATCAAACGACTCCACTCGGGCGCCGTAACTACGCGATCATGTTGCTGCTGGCCCGTCTCGGATTACGCGCCGGAGAGGTTGTTCGGCTCAATCTGGAGGATATTGATTGGGAGAACGGTGTTATCAGAATCCGAAGGAAAGGAGGCCGCTGGACACCGCTTCCGCTACTGAACGACGTCGGTGAGGCCCTAGCCACCTATCTTCATTCCGGCAGGCCGCAGTCCTGCTGCCGGCGCGTGTTTTTGCGCCACCGTGCACCAATCGGTGGATTTTCCCACACTATAACCGTTTCATCGATTGTTCGCCGGTTATTGATCCGCACCGGCGTTGAATCTGCACGAACGGGGGCTCATCTGTTGAGACACTCACTCGCAGTTGATCTTCTGCGTAAGGGAGCCTCGCTTGACGAGATCGGCGATGTATTGGGCCATCGCAGTCAAAACACAACGGCGGTTTATGCCAAGGTCGATCTCGCCGCACTTCGTCCCCTTGCTCTCGCATGGCCGGGTGGTGCCCGATGAAGAATCTGCGAGATGGTGTTGAAGACTACCTGGCGCTCAGGCGCGGTTTGGGTTTCAAGCTGAAGAGACATGGTCGCTTCGCGAGGGAATTCGCAGCGGCGATGGAAAAACGTGGAGAGACACGGATCACGACTCGATTCGCAATCGAATGGGCCACGGATCCACAACAACTTCATCCATCTGAGTGGGCGGCACGGCTAAGCAGCGTTCGCGCATTTGCACGCTACTGGAGCACGATTGATACGTCAACCGAAATTCCTCCAGATGGGTTGTTGCCTTTTCGGCCCGCTCGCGCGAATCCATATTTGTACACGGATGAAGAGATCCGACAACTCCTCGGCGCGGCAAAAAGCATGTCTGCACAGTTCCCGCTGCATCGGTCTACATATCACAGCCTTCTCGGTCTTCTGGCAGTGAGCGGTATGCGCATCAGCGAAGCGCTCAATCTAGAGTTGCGTGACATCGACTGGATGGAAGCGTTGCTGACTATCCGCAGTACGAAATTTGGAAAGTCTCGTCTGGTGCCTTTGCATCCAACGACCAAAATGGTTCTTTCTGATTATGTCTCCCGGCGCAATGAGTTTTTCTGCGACCGTCCCACCTCGGCATTCTTCCCTTCAAAGACCGGGTCACGTTTGGACGAAGGTCAAGTTAGACGTGTCTTCTACCGCTTATCTCGGCAAGTTGGCATTCGAGGAGCGTCGGCCAATCGTGGTCCCCGCCTGCACGACTTTCGGCATCGCTTTGCCGTCGAGACCTTGCTCCGGTGGTATCGCAGCGGAGAAGACGTTACACGACGCCTGCCAATTCTCTCCACCTACCTCGGACATGCTCACGTCACAGATACCTACTGGTATCTGACAAACACTCCAGAGCTGATGGCTTCCGCCGGCGAGCGACTGGAGAGACGATGGGAAGGCCAACAATGAATCAGGGTGCCAATTTTCCCGCCATCCTGCAGTCGTTCTTCACGAAGCGACTAATTGCGCAACGCCGGGTCAGCCCGCATACGATCGCGTCCTATCGAGATACTTTCCGATTGCTATTAAAGTTCGCACTCAAGACGCTGAGCAAGAACCCTTCAGAGATAGCGTTCGAAGACCTGAATGCCTCCCTCATCGGAGCTTTCCTCGATGACTTGGAAAGCGGACGTCATAATGCCGTTCGGAGTCGAAATCTCCGACTGACTGTAATTCGTTCATTCTTTCGGTTCGCATCACTGGAGGTGCCGCAGCACTCACTGCTCATACAGCGAGTACTTGCCATCCCAAACAAGCGCCAGCAGCGACCTCTGGTTGGATTTCTTACCCGTCCAGAAGTTGATGCGATCCTGGCGGCACCCAATAGGGGCACCTGGCTGGGACGGCGAGACTATGCGCTCCTGTTTATGGCCGTACAAACGGGCTTGCGGCTATCGGAGATAACGTCACTCCGCTATCAGAACCTGGTCCTTGGCACTGGCGCCCATGTTCGTTGTGAAGGAAAGGGACGCAAGGAACGATGTACTCCGTTGACAAAATCGACTTCCGCGGTGCTCGCAGAATGGAGTCGCGAGCAGGGCCAGGAAAACACGAAGATACTGTTTCCGAATGGTCGAGGCGGTAGGCTCAGCGCCGATGCGGTTCAGTACTTGGTCGCAAAATACGCACTCGCAGCCAAACACAACTGCCAGACTCTCAATGCAAGGCGAATAAGCCCACACGTGCTTCGACACACCGCTGCAATGGAATTGCTTCAGGCAGGGGTCGACCGAGCCGTGATTGCACTGTGGCTTGGACACGAATCCGTCGAGACTACACAAATCTATCTCGACGCAGACCTTGCAATGAAAGAACGGGCCCTCAACAAAACTACACCTTCGGATGGAAAACCTCTTCGCTACCAGCCGGATGATAAGCTTCTCGGGTTTTTGAGAAGCCTGTAGTCGGCCCGATTATGCCGAATCGACGCGCCTCAGATAATCCCCGGCCGCCAAACATCTTGAGGGGATGTGACTTTCGATTCGGCATAATCCGGGATTCGGCATAGCTTCGCTAGGACTAAACCGCTGCGCGGTACTCGGTGGGTCCAGCAGGCTGTGGCCGAGCGTGGTGCCGGATCAGGCCTTCCCGTTTGCCCTTCTTCCCGCATGAACTCTTTTGCGAGAGCATGGAGCCGCTGCTTGCAGCGCATTCCATCTCGCAAAGGAGTTTCTATGACATCGCTTCGCCAGCGGATGACTGAAGACATGCAGGTGCGGAATCTCGCACTCAACACGCAAATGTCCTATGTGCAACAGGTCTCTCTGTTTGCACGCCACTTCAACAAGTCTCCGGAACATCTGGGTCCGGAGGATATCCGCGCCTACCAAGTCTACCTGACGAATGAGAAGAAGTTGGCACCTGGATCCGTGCTCATCGCAGTGGCCGCACTGCGCTTTCTTTACAAGGTCTGTCTGAAAAGGGATTGGCAGTTTGACGACGTTATTCCTGCACCCAAGAAGCCGCAGAAATTGCCGGTGGTTTTGAGCCCAGAGGAGGTTGTGCAGTTTCTCGGCTGCATCGAAGACACCAAGCATCGCGCGATCCTGACGACCTGCTATGCCGCGGGTTTGCGCATCTCCGAGGTTGTCTGTTTGAAAACTGACGACGTCGATAGCCAGCGCATGGTCATCCGTGTCGACCAGGGCAAAGGCCAAAAAGATCGCTACGTGATGCTATCGCCCACACTGCTGGAGATCCTGCGCACTTGGTGGCGAGTGAGTAAGCCCCGGCACTGGCTATTTCCAGGCGACTTCCCCGACAGCCCCATCAGCACATCTGCGGTGGAACTGGCCTGCAAGAAGGCTCGCAGGCTCTCCGGTATCCGCAAGCCAATTACTCCGCACTTGCTTCGACACGGATTTGCGGTTCATCTGCTGGAATCGGGCACCGATGTCCGGACCATTCAACTGTTGCTCGGCCACCGCAGCCTGGCGACCACTGCCCGCTATCTGCGGATCGCTACCAGCAAGGTCTGCTCGACCTCCAGTCCACTCGATCTTTTGCCTCACCCTGTCTGCGCTGATCCCAAGCCCGCCATACCCCAGCACTTCTAAGCGGCTGCATGGATCGCCCGAAGCTGGAAGTGGCGGACATCTTTCGCCGCTACGGGGGAGCCTATCGAGAGAAGCATGGCGCGTCGATGTCCACAGCGCAGCGACGCGTCATGAGCGCCATCGAGATGTGCCGGACGGCGGCTCTCGGAGGACAGATCGAACAGTGTGATGCATGCGGCGAGCAACGCATTTGCTACCGGTCATGCAGGAATCGCCATTGCCCCAAGTGTCAGTCGCTGGCACGCGCAGAGTGGATAGAGCACCGTCAGGCGGAACTTCTCAACTGCGAGTACTTTCACGTCGTTTTCACTCTGCCGGATAAGATTGCCGCGATCGCTTACCAGAACAAGGAGGTGGTTTACAACATCCTCTTCCAGGCCACGGCCGAGACTTTGCGCACCATAGCTGCCGATCCCAAACATCTGGGCGCGGAGATTGGCTTCTTCGCCGTCCTGCACACCTGGGGGTCCGCCTTGCTGCATCACCCGCATTTGCATTGCGTAGTCCCAGGCGGCGGCATCTCACCCGACGGCACCCGCTGGGTCCCATGCAAGCCCGGCTTCTTCCTGCACGTACGCGTGTTGTCGCTACTGTTCCGTCGCCTGTTTCTGGAGCAACTCCAGAACGCCTTCGATTCCGGCAAACTGCAGTTCTTCGCGGCCTTGGAAAGCCTCCGGGATCGGCGCGCATTTGTGCGTTACCTGGAGCCTCTCAAAAAGGCAAAGTGGGTCGTCTATGCCAAGCGGCCCTTCGCCGGCCCCGAACAGGTGCTGGACTATGTCGGCCGCTACACCCATCGCGTCGCGATCTCGAACAACCGCCTGCTCGACATCGAAGCCGATCAAGTAAGCTTCCGATACAAGGACTATCGAGACCACAGCCAGCAGAAAACGATGACCCTTTCGGCCGAGGAATTCATCCGTCGCTTTCTCCTCCACGTTTTGCCGCATGGCTTCCACCGCATTCGCTATTACGGCTTCCTCGGCAACCGCAACCGACAAGAAAAACTGACCCAATGCCGCCAACTTCTGGGCATGGCGCTTCCGCAAATGCCTGCAGATTCATCAGAAGTTCAAGACTACCGTGACCAGTGCGAAGAACTCAACGGGATTTCATTGCGCCTCTGTCCGGTTTGTCGCCGTGGCCATATGGTGCTGATCGATACGCTGGCAGCCCGAAGACGCCCGGCGATCAAGGACACATCATGAGCAGCGTCAACACACTCGTCAGATACTGCCCACCGCGAGGTTGGTTATTCCAACGCTACAGGGAATCCCTATCTCTTGCTGCGCAGCATCGTCTGTTCTCGCATCAATTCTGCCAGCCAGCGGGATTCCAATCGGCCCGAATCCCCAGATCAACCAACGTCAACTGCAATACCGCCGCTGTCTACGAGCTTATTCCCCTTCCTTCAGGCCTCTGCCAACCATTCAATACCCATAGGTCCAGCATCCAGGGGCGGTTCAGTCCAATCCGTTTTTAGCGCACCGACGCGGCCATCAACTTCCAGCCGCTCCCAATGCATTTGTGTGCCGCGCCGCCACGCTAAAAACGCTCTGCATAATGCCGCATGCGGCATTAACGCCGCACGTGCGCCAAGCTCTGCCGCAAGGCCGGCGGCGAACTGGAGCAGGTTCAGGCTTTGCTCGGGCACGAGGACTTGTCCACTACAGCGCGCTACCTCAACAGCACGCAGGAAATCCAACACGCTGTGAACGATCGCATCTCGCTTTAAGGCGCTTCTACAGTGCGTCACCCGATGCACGTGCGGCGTTTTTTCCTTCCAGGCCCCACCAGTCCCTTCCACCGATGCCCGCCGGCTCGGTCAGAGCCAGTTTCCCAACACACACCGTCACCATGTCCGTTGAGCCTCGGGGCAATCGCGACACCGAACCCGCGGCGCATCTTCTGGCTGCGACAAACAAGGAGGAGCATGTCCAACGACAAAAACGATCCACGACGTAACAACCGAGGCGCGGTCGGGGAGCCCGTTCCATACTCTGCTCCCGGCTGGCTCCTAACGGAAACTCTGGAGCGGGAACTTCTTTTAGCTGTAGTGGCCGACTCGAGAAATCCGCTGGCAGAGAACAACTTCGAGCGAATCGACACTTACTTCGCAGCCGACGAACCGGAGACCGAGCTTCAGAATCGTCGCTCTCTGCTGGGGCTTCTTGCCGACCTGCGGCCGCAGTTGGCGGAACTGCTGGGCGGTCCACGCGAAGGCGAATAGGAATTGGGTTCTGATTCGACGCGATGACTGGCCCGGACGAGGCCGGCGTCGCGTCGTGGCAGGCAGTTTTGAGCCGCAAGGTCTTCTGCGGTTGAAGGCCGTATCAATATATATGGCCGCGCCCGGCCGGAGGGTGAGCGGAATAGGCCCTGCTAACAGACATTATCTTGGCCTAAGTCGTCACTGCGAGGAGCAGGGGGGTAACCAGCGTGAAATTACTTTATCGTGGGGAGTCATCCAAATGCTCCCAACTCAGTGGGCGCCATGTGCAGGACTCGAATCAACAGTCAAACGTATTTTCAACGACATGCAGGTCAGCGGATGACATCTAAGACCATGCGAAACGGTAGTAATCCGGTAAACAGAGCGCATATAGAGCGCGCTTTCGCAATCTCAGCGCTGTAGGTTTCTCGCCTAATTTCGTGCTATTGGTTGCGGAGTAAGCAAACTGAGTCAGCTAGGGACTGCAAGGTGAAGCTCCGACTTCCAACTGCTCTCAGTTGTACCGAACGTTCCGAGAAAGCAAGAAGATCGGCGATTTGAAGAAGGCCTCCTGTATCTCTTGAAATCTGGAGGAATTGCGATCGGGGAGAGAGGATTTGAACCTCCGACCCCCCTAGTCCCGAACCAAATGAAAGTCCAAATCTAAGTGCTTCATCTGGTGCCGCTTAGGGACCAAAATCCCGACTTTCTCTCACCTTCAAATGTACCGAAGTTGTACCGAAAATGCTGAACGGAGGACTGACGGCGAACGCTGCCGATGCATCGCTGTTTTGCGTGTTGCACTCGGAAGCTGTAGCCCCCTTCCTGAAGGAAATGAAACAAGCTGGTGATTTGAAGGGCATGCAATCCGACGACACAGTCGCATGGCGATCTTCGTGTTGAAGCAAGCCTTTAGGAAAGACTCTCTGCCACATAGGCGTTGAATCTGATTTGGCCGTCCTTATCGGCCGACTTCATCCGGATCTCTAAGGGAAATGTGGAAAGCTGTTGTTCGGAGAATCCCACGATTCGTTCTTTGCCACTTTCGTCAGTACCCTGCACGATGACGAAACCTTCCTCGCCTCGATAGACAAATCTGTGGACTGTAATCACTCCGATCGACGTGTGAAGAATGTAAAGCGCGTCATCCGGCTTTTGCACGAGAGCTCGAATACCCCGATATACATCCCAGAAATGTGAGTCCACTGCTCCTCCTTTGGGCGGCCCAGCAGGCCTTCGCTGCCGGCGGGGTCCTGCCAATTAACTAAGTCCGAAATTATCCGTACCCACGTCACGTCCTACCGATTGTGCTGAGGCGGGTAATTCTTGAAAAGCTTCTCCATGGACTTGTCCAGGTTTTTGTAATTCTTGTCCGGGTCCTTCTTGAGGTCGATGGCCTTGGTCGCATCTCCGCGCCAGATCAACTGCCTTCTTGCAGGGTCGTAAAGGCTTACAACGAGAGTCCCGATCGGAATGGCGGAGGTTTGACCCTGAACGGAACCGTCCCAAAAGCCTGCAGCTCTGCCACCCCAGGCCGAGCCGAAGAGATTCAGGCTCAATTCGTTATGGAGCGCGGCCTGGTAGCTCACACGAAGGTCCGCGTTCTTTTCGACCCTCATGAGTCCCTTTTGTGCGAGCTGTCCATCGACTGCACGTTTAATGTCCTGGTCAATCAACTGATCCTCTGATTCAGCGCCCCGAACGCTTGGCGCTCCGCCTGGGAAGTTTGGCAATCCGCCCGGAATTGGTGGTAAACCGGGCGGTGGGGGTGGCGGAACGCTGGTGAGATTTGGCGTGCCGGTAGGGACGCCTGGCGCTTCGGCGGAGGAGTCAAACCACTGATAAGTTTTGTAGGACGTAAAATTTGTGCTGCGGTCGTAGTTGTAGTGGACATCCTGGCCACGCGCTAAACCTGTCACGAACAAGACGAGCTGGCAGGAATGTCATTAGCTTGATGAGTTTCATGGCAGTTCCTTTCAATAGTGGCGGCCTCATTTCGGCCGGAGATCCCAGCAGATGCACCTGCACCGACGATCTCTGAATAGTTGGGCTCAGGTCTTCCCGAATTGGAGCGCGTTATTGCTCCTCGGCTGTTATCCCTTCTCCGATATTGGACACGGCTGCAGGTTCCAGATTTCCGATGCGTACTCGGCGATGGTGCGGTCACTGGAGAATTTCCCCGATCCCGCCACATTTAAGATGGCTTTGCGCGCCCAGCCATCGGGATCGGCATACAAAGCCCGCAGTCGCTCGTCTGCCTCTAGATACGACTTGAGGTCCGCCAGATGCATGTAGTGGTCGCCTTGCGTTAGCAGCACGTCGCGCAATGGGGCGAAGACGCCGGGTTCCTGGCGGCTGAAATAGTCGGAGGATATCAGGTCCAATGCCTCGCCGAGTTTCGGCTTCGTTTTCGTAATGCCACTGAGGGGTATACCATGGCCGGCTTGCCATCACCTGCTCTGCTGTCAGGCCGAAGAGGAAAAAGTTCTCCTCGCCAGCTTCCGCCGCCATCTCAATCGTTGCGCCATCGCGCGTTCCGATGGTCAACGCGCCGTTCATCATGAATTTCATGTTGCTCGTGCCGCTGGCTTCGTAGCCCGCCGTAGAAATCTGGTTCGATACATCGCTGGCGGGGATCAGGTGTTCTGCAAGCGAAACGCAGTACTCGGGCAGGAATACGACTTTGAGCCGCCCGCGTACTGCTGGGTCACTGTCGATGGTGACTGCCAGATTGTTGATGAATTTGATAATCAGTTTGGCGAGCCGATATGCAGGGGCAGCCTTGCCGGCGAAAAGAAATGTCCGTGGAGGCATGTTCAGCCCAGGGTCTCTCCGTAACCGGTTATAAAGCACAACGATCCTCAGGGCATTTAGCAACTGACGTTTGTACTCGTGGATGCGCTTAACCTGGCAATCAAAGATCGTGTCCGGATCAAGTATTTGCCCGGTCGACCAACGGAACCAATCGCAGAATTGTCGCTTGGCGTTTCGCTTTGCCTTCAGGAAGTCGTCTGCGGAAGCCCTTATCTTCGGTGAAGGCTCTCAACTCGCTTAGCTGGCTGAGGTCAGTGATCCAGCCGTCTCCGATTGCGTCAGTGATCAGCCCGGAGAGCCCAGGATTCGACAGGAGCAGCCAGCGCCGGGGAGTGACTCCGTTCGTCTTGTTGTTAAAACGTTCAGGAAAGATCTCAGCCAGGTCTCGCAGCGTTGTTTTGCGCAGCAGATCGGAGTGAAGTGCAGCCACTCCATTGGTGCTGTGGGAGCCGACGACCGCAAGATGGGCCATGCGAACTTTCTTGCCGGTCCCCTCTTCGATGACGCTCACGCGCTGAATGCGAGACTTCATCGCCTGGAAAGCGCCTGCGAACATCGCCCAGAAAACGGCGATTGATTTCATAGATAATCTCAAGCTGCCGGGGCAGCATATCTTGAAACCATGCCACCGGCCATTTTTCGAGCGCTTCGGGCAGCAGGGTGTGATTCGTATACGCCAACGTGTTCTGCGTGATCTGCCATGCTTCGTCCCACCCAAGATGTTCCTGGTCAACCAGGATTCGCATGAGCTCGGGGACCGAAAGAGCCGGGTGCGTATCGTTCATCTGGATCGCTACTTGGTCGGCAAATAAGCTCCAGTCCGAATTGCTGCGTTTGAATCGGCGCACCGCATCGGCCAGCGAGCAAGCGACAAGAAAGTACTCCTGCATGAGGCGGAGGCCTTGCCCCATGAAATTGCGAATCATCGGGATAAAGAACCCGCGTCAGTGTTTCAGCCGAGAGAGTCTGAGTGAATGCTTCAACGAAATCGCCGTGAGAAAACTCTTCAAAATTGAAGTAGTCCGGTGCGGCCGCGGCCCAGAGACGGAGCGTGTTGATGGTAGATCCGCCGTACCCGATGACGGGGCGGTCAAACGGAATGCCGATCAAGGTCGATGGACGCCCCGGTACTGGGCGCAGACTTCCTCCGCTGAGTTCGAATGAGCAACCTAAACTGACTTCCACCTTCTCGTTCGGGTGAGCGACTTCCCACGGATCGGGAGAGCGGAGCCAGTTGTCCGGCAATTCCTGTTGCCATCCGTTCTGGATGGATTGGCGGAAGATGCCGTACTCATATCGCAGGCCATAGCCCATGGCCGGGAGCTGCATGGATCGCGGCAGATTCAATGAAGCAGGCTGCCAGACGTCCGAGCCCGCCGTTTCCCAGACCGGCATCGGGCTCCTGCTCCAATATTTCAACGAGGCTTGAGTTTCTTGTCCTCGAGGACCTGCTTTGCGAGCGGGCTCAGCAGAAGATTAGTAACATTGTTTTCCAGAGAGCGGCCGATGAGAAACTCCATCGAGAGATAGTAGAGCCGCTTCGAGTTTTGTTGATCGTAGGTCTTCTCGGTCAAGAGCCATCGCTGCGACAGAATGTCGCGCACGGACCGGGCCAGCGCTTCGAACCGGTCGCGCAGGGTAGCCCTGGCCGGGTCAAGACCACTGTCAAAGAGCAAATGCCGCTCATACGAGTGCATCACTCGTTCCGGCGAATTGCACCGGTCCGCATCCGTATTGTGTCTTAAGTAGATTGGCAGCGTCCGGTCGATGTCTGCCTTTTTGCTGTCGTGTTAGTCGCCATGTTTATGTCCTTCAACGGCACCGCAGGGTAATCCAACCGAGAGTCCATGTTCAATCGGATCAGCTGATCCGATTCGCACAAGTCGAGATTTGCGGACAAGGCGAAGCCGCTGAACCAGCTTTCGATAGGCGAAGTAAATGCAGATTCCAATAATTGCAACGCCCAGCAAGAGCGTTCCCGCTCGTGACACGTAGGCTGCCGCACGGTCCAGGTCGTTGCTGAAGAGATAGCCGAGTCCGCCATAGACGCTTGCATAGAGACCAGCGCCAGCCGCATCAAAGGCGAGGAAACGGATTCGACTGGTGCGCGATATTCCTGCAAGAGGCGGTGCGACGGCATCCAACCCTGGGATCAACTTGGCCACAAGCAGAAGGGGCGGCCCATACCGGGCAAAGATCCTCTTTGCATTGCGATCATGGAAGTCAGGGTCGCCCGTGAATCGATGCATGAAGTGCAACACCTTTTCACCCCGTTTGCGACCCGCCTCATACCAGACCCAGTCAGCCAATACACAAGCGGTGACTAGCGAGACCGAACCCAATCGAGAATGCCCAGCTTCCCGGTTCCCGCGAGCGCACCGGCCGCCACCAGAAAAGAGGTCCCGGCAACGGAATCCCTAACTGGTGCGCCAATGTCGCGGCGAAGAGAACGGAATAGCCATGCTTTAGTAAAAAATGAAAAATGGCATTCACTGATGGCCCTCCGTTCGCAAGAGTTCTGCGAGGGCGATGGCACGGTCTTTTTCAGCGTCGAAGAGCTGCGCCTTGGAGTCGGCCAGTTGCGCCTGCGCAACTTTGAGAGCGGATTCGTTGGCCGTCTTTGCAACAACCTGATCATTCGCAATGCGAACGAGTTCAGTTCGTGCGGCAAGGATTTCGCGAGCGGCTTCGAGGGCGGTCTCGGAGCGATGGACTTTGCGCGTTTCCGATTCCACATCCATCCGAACTCTTCGTTCGGCTGCTTGAAGGTTCTCTTCTGCTTGCGCCACCTGGGACTTACGCTCACGGACGAGGCCGATGCGCTTGCCGAATTCCGTGACTGTCCAGTCCACATGCAAGCCGACCGCGTAGGAGTTATCGGGCAGCAGTGGTGAGCCGTTTTGGTATGTGTGCTGGAGAACGAGCGACAGGTCGGGGATGTACTCGGCCCGTGCGGCATTCAGTCCGGAGTGCGCCTCAGCCAAGGCCTGTTTCGCGGAGAGAAGCTCGGGGTTATGGCTCAGCGCCTCGGCCTCAGGAGCCGCAGCGGCATCCGCAGTCGCTGGAACTGTGCTTTCGTTCGATTGATCAACAGGTTCGACGAGTTCGGTTTCGGTTGGGAGCGGCAAGCCTACCAAATCGTTGAACGAGTTCGTGAGGTCGGCGATCTGGTCTTCGATCGATCCAAACTGGTGGCGCGCTTCGGCTATCTCGGCCTCTCCTTCGAGGACCTTTACCTGGAGCACAACTCCGCTATTGGCGGCGTCGTTCGCCTCCTTCAGGCTGCGCTTCTCCGGCCTGAACACGCAACTCAGCGGCTTGTTTGCGCTGCTGTGCAGACAAGAGCCCGTAGTAAAGCTTCTTCACGTTGAGTGAGACTTCGTTTCGTGCGCGCTCAAGATCATCGTGTGCCATGCGGGCTTCGGCCTCGGCCGCGCTCGCGCCGGCATGGATTTTGAACACCTGCGAGACCGGTTGCGTGACGGTAGTCTGGGTGATTTCGAAATCCTGCTTGCCCTCCTGGATTGTGATGTTCTTGGCCGGGAGCGGCCCGGTGGCGCCGTACGTACCGAGCGCTCCAGCCGGGATAGTCATAAAATCCACCTGATTGGCGTGAAACGCATTGGTCTGATTGGTCGCCTCCGGAAAGTACTTCGCTCTGGCTTGAAGCACCTTGGCGTTGGCCTCTTTAACCCTCTGTTCGGCTATCCGTACGCTCGAGTTCCTCTTCATGGCCATTTGCAGCGACTCTTCGAGCGTGACAGTTGTTTGCGACGGGGCGGAGGTTGCTGTGGTCTGTGCCTGGCTGGAAACTGTCGCCATTGCAAGCAGCAACACGCCGACAGCGACAGCGACCGCGGAAACTGCGGGCTTGGAGACTCTCTTCGTATTCACCACCACGAACAACACTGGAATGACGACCAAGGTGAAGAACATGGAGCCGAGCAGGCCGAAGGCAATTACGCTTGCCAGCGGGGACCACATGCTGGAACGCGAGATGATCATCGGAGTGACGCCCACCGCGGCTGCCATTGTGGTGAGAAAGATTGGGCGCAACCTGCGCTCCCCTGCTTCGAGAGTTGCCTCCTCCAAGGGAACTCCGTGCTTCATTCGTTCATGAATGTAGTCGACCAGGATGATGGAGTTACGTACTACCAGACCCCCCAGGCTGATGACGCCGATGAAGGCCGTGAAGCCGAATGGGTTGTGGGTGATGAACAGGCCCAAAGCAGCTCCTGGCAAGGCCAGAGGGATTGCGGCCATGACGATGAGGGTATCTTTCAGGGTGCGGAACTGGAGTAACAGGATCAGGAAGATCATCACCATGCTAATTCCGAGCGCAGATCGCATTTCGACAAAAGTCTCTTGCTGGAGCTCAGTCTCGCCGCCATACTCGATGTGATATCCGGGTGGCAATTGGAGTTGATTGATCTGCTTTTTTGCATCGGCCAGGATCTGGCTGGCAAGCCGCCCCCGTTCGGGGAAGGCGCGCACCGTCATGGTTCGGACACCGTTGCGGCGCACGATCCTTCCTGGATGCCACTCGGGCGAGAGCGTAGCCACCGCTCTGACAGGAACGCGAGCGCCAGTTATCGGCGAAAGCATATAGGTATCAGAAACATTCTGGAACGTCTGGCGCTGCGCAGGATCGAGGCGAAGATCGATATCCACATCGCGATCTCCCTCCCAGAAGGTTGACACGGTATCCCCATCGAAACTCCCGGCAAGTTCGTTTGCAATGGTGGTATTGGTGAATCCCAGCCGATTGGCGACCTCCTGGTGCAGGTCGACTCCGGCCAGCATTTGGTCTTCATGCCAATCGGTGTGGACGTAGATCGCACCCGGCGTATGGTTGAGGATGTTCTGGACCTTATCGCCGATGGAGCGGATTGTGCCCAGGTCGTCGCCTACGATGCGCACCTCGACGGGCGCCTCCATGACATCACCCTGCTGCAGTTCCTTGACGAACACCTTGGCTTCCGGAGCGACGGACGGCAATTGTTCGCGGAGTTGCTCCACCAGCTTTGGTGTTCCCTTGACGGTGTGCGTATTGACCAGAATCTGCGCGAAATTGGACGCAGTGGGAACCGGGTTGACGTTGTAATAGAAGCGCGGAAAGCTCGAGCCAAGGAAGCTGGTGAAGCTGCGAACTTCTTTATCTTTGCGAAGTGTTTCTTCAATGCGGCGCACCGCCGCGTCCGTGGCCTCGATCCGTGCTCCTTCGGGCAGCCATACGTCCATGACAAACTGGTCGCGTTCCGCCAGCGGGAAGAACTGCTGGCGAACAAGAGACAGAATTCCGATCCCGGCTACAAAACTGAGCACCCCCACCAACAGTACTTTCTTCCGGTGGTGCATCGCCCAGGCAATGATGTTGTTGTAATAGCGCTGCATGTGGTCCAGCGTGGTGGGTTTCTTATCTTCTTGCTCGACGGACGGATCGTGCAGTCCCTTCTTGATAAAGAAACCGTTGATCAGAGGGGTCAACATCATTGCGACTACGAACGAAACGCTCAATGCGACCGCGACAGCGATAGGCAGAGCGCGAATGAACTCTCCGCATGCACCGGTCAGCAGCGTCAAAGGTAGGAAGGATGCAATGATGGTGAGGGTCGCGGCAAGCACCGGGACCGCCATTTCAGACGCGCATCTCCAGCAGGCATCCTCGATCGGGACATTGTGATCCAGCAATTCGACATAGTTGTCGGCGATCACAATGGCGTCGTCGACAACCATGCCGAGGACCACGATGAGCCCGGCAATCGACACCTGGTGAAGCTCAATTCCCGCGGCGTTGAGCATCGCAAAAGTAATTGAAACCGTGACGGGGATCGCAACTGCGGAGACGAGCGCGACCCGCATGGGCAGCAGCAGCATGGTCACGAGAATGACGGAGATGATCGCAATCCCGAATTCTCGTGTGAAGTCCTGCACCCGCTCGTGGACAACACGGGGTTGGTCGGCGACGAATTCCAACTGTACATCGGGGGGCAATGTGGTCTGGACACGATCGAGAGTCTCGTGCAAAGTCCTGCCGAACTCCACGATGTTGTTTCCTTCGTGCATCTCGACGGAGAGCAGGATGGTCGGCTCGCCGCCGATACGGGCATACTCGGTCGGGTCCTTGTAGACGCGCTTTACGTCGGCGAGATCGCCCAGGTAGATGGGCTGCCCGGTGGGCGACACATCGACCATAATCTGCCGGATCTGGTCTTCGGTCTGGAACTGCCCGTTGGGATCGATGAGAGGCTTGCTGTCTCCGCTCGGAACGCGGCCGCCGTACTGGATGGTGTTACGGCCTTGTAGAGCCTTTTCGACTTTCTGCGGATCTACTCCATACTGCGAGATTCGCTCCCAGGAGCTGGTGACCTCGATACTCTCCTTCTGGTCGCCGATGCGCTTGATTTTCGACGCTGCGGGGATCGTACGGATCGCACTTTCCACACGTTCTGCGTAGTCCTTCAACTCGCGATATCCATAATGTCCGCCTTTGACCGCGATCAGAGCAGCGACCGTGTCACCGAAATCGGAGTCCACGATCGGGCCGCGCACGCCCGAAGGCAGATCCGTCTGTTTCAGTTGGGCCATATCGAGGCGAAGCTTTGACCAGAACTGGTCGGAGTTTTTCACCGATTTGTTCAACTCGACGTTGATGATGACTAGCCCATTGCGGGACGTGGAGTAGGTCTTTTCCCGGCGTACCTCCTCAAACCGGAACAGGCGCTCTTCGATCTTGTGTGTAACCTGACTTTCGACCTCCTCAGCGGTCGCGCCGGGATATTCCGCAACCACTAGCCCGGTACGGATGGTGATTTTCGGATCTTCACGGCGCGGCATGATCAGGAACTCGGTAATACCGACCACGAAGAGCATCGCGGTGAGCACGAGCGTCACCTGAGGGAAGCGCAGGGATGCACGTACAGGATTCATTGACCACCTCCGACAACGCGTACCGCGGATCCTTCATGGACGTTCTGCTGACCGGCAACCACGATCTGCTCATCCGGTCTTAGGCCGCTCTTGATCTCGACCTCATCCCCGGCCAGTTGACCAAGCTCAACGCGGCGCGCGAATACACGTTGCCGAGTTGCGTCGTAGACATAGACCAGAGGAAGGTCGCGAGGATCGTGGACCACAGCGATGGAAGGAACCGCAAGCACGTCTACCGTCGCGGAATCGTAAACACGAGACTCGCTGATCATTCCAGCGCGCAGAACGTGGGTGGGGTTCGGAATGACAATCTTGGTAGTGAAAGTTCGCGACACTGAATCAGCCGAATAACCTACCGCCTCGACCTTGCCCTCGAACTGTCGATTATCGAGCGATGGTATGGTAACCAGGGCGCGTGCACCTTCGTGCACCTTCCCGATTTCCGCTTCGGGGATTCCGACGCGTGCTTTCACCGGATCCAGATCAAGAACGGAGAAGACCGGATTGCCAGCGGAGACTGTATCACCGACGTCAGCTTTTTTCGTTCCGACAAATCCGCTGATGGGCGCTCTGAGCTGGCAATCGCCGAGGTGCTTCTTGGCCTCGCTCAGCTGACCATTGGCGGCATGTGCCTGCCCCCGCGTGGCTTGCTTTTCCTCGATACGAGCGCCTTCGCGGGCCATATTGTAGCGCTGCTGCGAAGCCAGGTAGGCTGCCTCGATCTTGTGGAAGTCATTGGCAGGCAGGCTTTGGTGATCGTAGAGGTATTTTTGCCGCTGGTATTCGTCTTGAGCACGTTCGAAATCGATGCGCGCCTGCTCGAGTTCCTGAGCCCGTACTCCGTTGATTGCCTGAATGGCGGCAGCTTCAGCCGCGTCCGCCTGGCCTGCGGCGGCTTCGTATGCGTTACGATAATCGGCACAGTCGAGTTCGGCCAGGACCTGGCCCTGCTTCACGAACTGTCCTTCTTCGACCTTCACGCGCGCTACACGACCGCCGACTTGGAATGCGGTTAGTGCAGTCACATTGGCCTCAACCGAGCCGCTTGCCGGCACCGACACCGGTTCGCGGAGGCTATGAGGTGCGCGGAGTTGCACGGGGACGGGCTGATCGGCTGCAATCTTTGAATCATGACTGCATCCGGCGAGCAGGCTGACTGACGTACCTATCACCGTAAGAACCTGCAGGGGAAGACTCTTTCGCATAGAACAGAACAAGTTCATCTAAGTGCCTTTCAGGAGTTGGATCGTTCCGATATGAATCGGTCGTGCCTGTTAAGCAACCTTGACCCTGTGCCAAATGACTTCGGATCTGGGTCTGCAACCGAGGTTTGCTTTTACTCCGGCCCATGAGAAGGCAGATCATCGAAATCGGAGCCGACATCTTTGCATGTGCAGTTGGGGTGCCAAAGCTGAAGGGGCCGCAAGCTCCTTTGGAATCAGCTTTTGGGGCAAAAATCTTTTAGGGATGGACTGCCGCTATTTCGGCAGCATGGGCACAGCATGACGGAGTGAAGGCGGCATCCTCCGCATTCGCGGATCGTTCGCATCGAGAGCTGGTCTAAGGCAGTCGAGCCTGATCTTCATTAGCTCAGATGGAGAAGAGGTCTTACTCGGCCTCATGGTTCGCGGCACCAGATTCCGCGCGAGCAATGTCTTCTCGAAACAGACCTTGCATCAACGCGAACGAAATGCACAAAGAAGGGAGAGCCGATGAGGGCGGCATGCCATTGCAGGTGTGTTAGCTAAGAACTGTGATCCCGAACCCTGGAGTTGAACGATCGCGAGCGATTATATGAGATCGTTCATCTGCATCTGGGCCACGCCCGCGGAATGCCCATTCACACTCTCACCCGCGATCAGCACTACCACCGATCGTGCGCCAACGCGATAACGCGACTCCGGAACTCGTTTTTCCCTCTTCCATCCGCAAATCTCATGTGTTGGATCGAGTGCAGTATCAATCCACCGCCACCAGTTCTGTGAGCCGTCTGCTAATACGGGAAGTTCGAAATCCAAAGGCTCCCGATGCGCATTGAAAATGATGTACGCCAACACCGATTCGTTTTTTAATTCACCGCTGATTGCGAAACTATGCGAATAAGGTGCCCAGTCCGGCTGGTCGAGTTTCACGCCATGAAAAGCTTGTTTCGACTCGCGGAGAACCTTGTTCAAGCTCACACGAAGGCGCTCATGATCCACGTCTCTGATTGCACGGCGCTCGATGAGCAATTTAACGAACCGGAGTACGTCTGCGTGTTTGGACACCTGCGTCCAGTCGAACCAACTCGTATGATTATCCTGGCAATAGGCATTATTATTGCCCCCCTGGCTACGCCGCACTTCATCTCCCATCACAAACATGGGCACACCCACAGAGAGCATCGTAGCTGTGAAAAAGTTCTTCACTTGCCGGTTGCGCAGCCTCTCTATTTCGGGATCGTCGGTCGGGCCTTCGAAACCGCAGTTCCAACTCCGGTTATCCTCGCGGCCGTCGCGGTTGTTCTCGCAATTTTCTTCGTTGTGCTTGGAGTTATAACTGACAACATCGTTCAGGGTGAAGCCATCGTGGCAAGCAACGAAGTTGATGCTCTCCTCGGCTTCCCGCTCCTTTCTGCCGTAGATGCCTGGGCTGCCAAGCAGACGGTCGGCCATGCGTCCCACTGAATCACTGGAACCTCGGAAGAAGTCGCGGACGTCATCACGAAAGTGATCGTTCCACTCCTTCCAGCTATCTCCGACGAAGCTGCCGACCTGATAGAGTCCTGTTGCGTCCCAAGCCTCGGCAATCATCTTAGTGCCGGCTAGAGCCGGATCAGACTCGATGTCCCAGAGAATCGGAGGATTTGACATGACTGCACCGGACGAATCGCGCGCAAGGATGGACGCAAGATCGAAGCGGAAGCCATCAACATGCATTTCGGTCACCCAGTAACGAAGGCTGTCCACAATCATGCGTCTTGTGACCGAATGGTTCGAATTCAGCGTGTTTCCGGTACCGGTGAAATTCGCATAACGTGAACGGTCTTCGCATAGCAGATAATAAGTAGGATTATCCAGGCCGCGGAAGCACTGTGTCGGCCCGTCGTGCGCACCTTCCGCAGTGTGATTGAATACGACATCGAGAATGACTTCGATGCCGGCTCGGTGTAGAGCCTTCACCATGTCTCGAAATTCATCCAACGCGGCCAACGGCTCCTTACGGGAACTGTATGCCTGGTGCGGTGCAAAGAATGAAACCGGCGAGTAACCCCAGTAGTTCGTTCGGCCCTGGGGCGCATCCTGCGAATCGAACTGGAAGACCGGAAGCAACTCGACAGCGGTTATGCCGAGTTGCTGGAGATACGGGATCTTCTCGATAAGGCCGGCGTATGTACCGCGTTTCGATTCCGGCAAGCCGGAACTGGGATGTGCGGTAAATCCGCGCACATGCATCTCGTAAATAATGGTGCGCGCCCACGGCCGATGAAGGGGAATGTCTCCTTCCCAGTCATACGCCTGAGGATCCGCAAGAACGCTTTTCATTGCTGTCGAGGTGTTGTCGCCTTCCAGACGTGCGGTCTCGCGGCTGTAATTCTTGGGGACACTGATCGCTCGGCCATACGGATCGAGCAGTAACTTGGACGGGTCGAACCTGAGTCCCTTATCCGGATCAAACGGCCCAAACGCCCGGAAACCGTAGATTTGGCCCACTTCGAGCCCGGGAACGAACACGTGCCAATAATGGTACGTGCGGTTCGCCGACGGGTCCATGCGGATAACGCGCGACGGACGAGCATCGTCCGCCCGATCGAAAAGCAGAAGCTCGATAGAGATCGCACTCCGAGAGAACACGGAAAAGTTGGCGCCGCCTTCTATCAGCGTGGCACCTATTGGAAGACTGCTGCCGGTCTTCGGGGCTGGAAGCGGACGTTCTCCTTCGCTTCTTGTTGTGCTGGACATGATGGCACGTTCTAGATGCCGCCGCGCATTATTGTTTCCCGCCGCGATAGGGCCACTTCCATCCACTGATCTCCTGGCTGTCGATACCGTGCTCATATGCGTGGTGGCGGCAGGCGATCTGCCTGTCGCGGAATTCCTCTTTGGCATGTGCGCCGACGCGCTGCAGCTTGGGGATGCGGTCAATCGCGTCAATGGCAAGACTGAACCGGTCGGTCTGGTTGTTAATGGCCAGTTCCATGGGCGTGTTGATGTTGCCCTTTTCTTTGTACCCCCGCACATGCAGGTTCCGGTGATTGGTGCGGCGATAGGCGAGACGGTGAATCAACCAGGGATAGCCATGGAAGTTAAAGATGATCGGCTTGTCGGCCGTAAACAGAGAATCGAAGTCCGAATCCGTCAAGCCATGTGGATGTTCTGAGTTGGGTTGCAGCTTGAACAAATCAACTACGTTGATGAATCGAATCTTCAGATCTGGAAAGTGTTCTCTGAGCAGTACTGTCGCAGCCAGCGCTTCCTGCGTTGGGATATCGCCCGCCGCGGCAAACACAACATCAGGTTCATTATCTTCATCGTTACTGGCCCAATTCCAGATCCCGATGCCCTTGGTGCAATGGGTGATCGGCCGCATCGATATCCAGGAACTGCAGATGCCGCTGTTTGTCGGAGACAATCACGTTGATGTAGTTTTCCGAGCGCAGGCAGTGATCTGCAACCGACAATAGGCAGTTGGCGTCCGGTGGCAAATAGATGCGCGTCACCGCCGCACTCTTGTTTAGTACCACGTCCAGGAATCCAGGATCCTGGTGCGTGAAGCCATTATGATCCTGTCGCCAAACCGTTGACGTAATGAGAAGGTTCAGCGACGCGATCTTGCGGCGCCAGGACAACTGGTTGCAGATGGACAACCATTTCGCATGCTGATTGAACATCGAGTCGATCACGTGAACGAATGCTTCGTAGGATGAGAGAAACCCGTTACGGCCGGTTAACAGGTAGCCCTCGAGCATGCCCTCCATCGTGTGCTCGCTGAGCATTTCGATCACGCGTCCGTCCGAAGCCAGTTCTGTCCCGTTACTGTCCTCGGGAAAAGTTTCAGCAATCCAGAACTTCTTCGAAACCTGGTAAATTGCATCGAGTTTGTTGGACGTGTTCTCGTCTGGCGCGAACACCCGAAAGCTGTTCATGTTCGATTTCATGACATCGCGGAGGAAATTGCCAAGCGGCGGCACATTCTCCACTTCTGTGCTTCCCGGGGCGTCGACTTTGATCGCATAATCGCGAAAATCGGGCAAGCGCAGCTTTTTCCTGAGCTCTCCATTCGCATGGGGACTCGCGCTCATGCGCCGGGAGCCTGATGGCGCAGTTTCGGCGAATTCCGGTCGGAGCCTCCCGGATTCGTCGAAGAGCTCTTCAGGCTTGAGAGATCGCATCCAGTTTTCCAGGATACTGAGACGCTGCGGGTTGGTTTTCACGTCCGCCAGCGGAACTTGATGCGAACGCCAGAAGCCTTCAATCCGATGTCCGTCCACTTCCACCGGTGCACCCCAACCCTTCGGGGAACGCAGCACCACCATGGGCCAGCGTGGCCGGGTCGCAATGCCGGTCTTCCGGCACTCTTCCTGATGTGTCCTAATCTCCTCCACGCAACGTTCAAGTGTTGCGGCCATCGCCTGGTGCATGCTGTCGTGCTCGGATCCTTCGACGAAGTAAGGGTTCCAGCCATACCCGCGCAGCAGATTCTCCAGTTCTTCGTGCGTGATCCGCGCCAGCAAAGTGGGGTTGTTGATCTTGTATCCATTGAGGTGAAGGATGGGTAGGACTGCCCCATCGCGGATCGGATTCAGAAACTTGCTGATATGCCATGAGGTGGCCAACGGGCCTGTTTCCGCTTCTCCGTCGCCTACCACAGCTCCCACGATCAGGTCGGGATTGTCGAACGCGGCTCCGCAAGCGTGCGAGAGCACATACCCCAGTTCACCACCTTCGTGAATCGAGCCTGGAGTCTCTGGCGTGCAGTGGCTGCCGATTCCGCCTGGGAATGAGAACTGTTTAAAGAACTCCAGGAGGCCCTTTTCGTCCTGGCTCTTCTCTGGATAGATTTCACTGTACGTTCCCTCCAGATAAATAGGAGCCAGCACTCCTGGTGCGCCATGGCCCGGGCCCGCGAGAAAAATCATCTCAGCGTCATGATTTCGTATAACGCGACTCATATGGCTGTAGATAAAGGCAAGCCCAGGGCTCGAGCCCCAATGACCGAGGAGTCGACTCTTGATATGCTCGGGTTTCAGGGTCTCCCGTAGCAAGGGATTGGCCTGCAGATAGATCATGCCCAGAGCCAGATAATTGCACGCGCGCCAATATGCGTCGATCTTGTTCAGTTCTTCGGTGGTGAGTGGCGCTCCCGCCACTGTCGACCGTGCTATGCCTTCGGCGCTTAGTGACTCCGTGGGTTCCTCAATGTTTGCGAGCAATTTCATGTCTGGATTTTCCTCATTTCCTGATCGGCGCCGACGTATGCGCCGCTTTGATAACTTCGAAGAGTAGGGCGGCCGTTGAGCACGCCAAGGTCTGATGCGCGTTCGTCTCAGGTGCTCATCAGGTCTCCGCTCCTGCGCCGAAGTGAGTTGAAGATCGGATCGACACTTCGTAATTGCAATAGAGATGCCAGAAGTGGACGCACCCAAGTACTTGCATATCAGCGTTCCCGGTATGTATGCCGCAGGCGCTGCATGCCGCTATTTCGGCACTGACGCAATACGGACAGCAGGTGGATGAGCATTCAGCGGGCTTTCAATATTCCCTTGTTAGTCCAGCGGTGATCCGAGGGCAGGTGATCCGCATTCCATTTGAGACACAAGCACGACTGTAACTTCGCCGTGTCAAGTTCGGTTGGGCAGCACGCGAGCCTGGTTGTTTCGGGAGACTCGTTGAGTTTCAATTGCCGGCCGCGCGGAAGCATCGTCGGTGTGAACGGTGATGATGACTGCGCGGTCATAAGCGCCCAGGTCATTTAGCTTGCGCTGGCATGGCTGACGAACTACTTTCCACATACTTTCTGAGAGCCGTCGTACTGGGGATCTTTACTATGGAGCCTCGGATCTCAACCAACCCGCATTGTTTGAAGCCCGTTAGCGCACGCGTGACGGTCTCTCGCTCTGTGCCGATAAACTCCGCGATTTGCGCATGGGTCAGAGCCATGCAGAACTGTGTTTGGTCTCCAGTTCTGTTGCCACGCTCTCCCCACGCTAATAGTTGCGATGCCAATCGTTTGCGAATACATGACGAAAGGCCCACTATACGGAGCGTTGAACATGCGAGCCCGAGGACTGTCATGAGTTCGACTGTCGCAAGGCGGTATACCTCTGGATGCCGCTGCGCAAAGCGAAGAAAGTCGCCCCGAGCGATCAAAGCGATCTTCGACGGTTGGAGGATATCTGCCGACCACTCCGAAAGGCTTCCAAATAACGCGCAGTGCATTCCAAGCGCGGCGCCGCGCCTTGCAATTCGAAGGGTTAGCCTTTTGCCTTCGATGTCTTGCAGCGACAGTCTCACGGCTCCGGCAAGGAGGAGGAATACCCGGCTGAGTGACTCCTGCTCCAGGAACAAGATGCAGCCTGGATCGTAGTCCGCAATGGACATGATCGATTCGAGATCTTGCAAGGCGTCCGTCGACAGCGCCCCGAGGGGCGGTTCCGTTGCCCAGGTCCGGAGTTGGCTGTTGTTCGACAAAAGATGCGGAGTATGTGCTCTCCATTCGCTATTGAACCCCGTCTGCGTCGCAGTGCTTGCCATTGCTCAGCTCTGCCTTTCTTGCGTTAAGAGAATCTGGTTAATGTCAGCCGGTTGCACCACGTCGCTCTGGTAGGTAGGCGCTGGTAAGAAGGTTCTGTTTCTAAAACCGCGACTGAATGCATTTGGGACCTGAGAAGGAGCGTGCATGATCGCGCGCTACACTTCGTATGCGCAATTCGAATGCCAAAAGTAAGCCCCTCCAAGTCCTTGCATATCAGCGTGCCGAGTATTTGTACGGCGGGCGCTGCACGGCGCTATTTCGGCACTGACGGTATGCGGGCAGTAGGCGGAAGAGTATTTAAAGGGCTTTCAACCTTCAGCAGGTCGTGAGCAGAGAAGCGATGCGCACCAGGTTGATTATCCGCTTCGCATCCAACTGACCTTCGGGCATGAGATGAAACGGAGGTGCCGGGATTTCGGCAGTGCCGAAATCGCGTCATCGTGCACACGCCAGCGGGTGCGCCAGGGATGCTTACAATGTGCTTTCGATTCAACGAATGTCGTTGTGGCTGATGATTGGCGAACCGATTGCAGCGATTGTTGGCATGTTGCGGATTACTGTACCAACGACGAAGGATTCGGGGGCGATCGTCCTGAAAGGCACGCTGACCGGGCTTTGGGCACGCGTACTGCTTTGCATGGCGAGACGGGAGAATCTGGGGACTGGCAAGACGTTCGATCTTAAAGATGTCATCTATGTTGATCTCGCCGGAGAGAGAACTCTGCGACTTCTTGGCAAAGTTTACGGAGCGAGCTTCATTGCTGAGTCGACATATGGGAAGCACATCTGCAAGAAGCTAAAGCTTCGGCGGGTGTCCGTCGCAGAAGGTGAAAACGGGAATGCGCAGGCAGGGGACAGGTCTGCGACACCGATCCGTTTCAAAACAGCGGACACCAATAAGAACGATTCACTAACAGCGCAGCTGAGAAGCAGCATCCCTCACGATGCGAAGACTGAGGCGAGCAATGCTGCTTGAACACCTACTCGGGCTCCCGACGGGCACGCGCGTGATCGGAGAAATCGGACTTGAAACGAATCTTTCTGGAGTCATTGATTCACTGAAAGATGGATGCCGGTTCATCCGCTGGGAAGATGGCTGGGTGACCGCGCCACTCGGCCGGATGCAAGACGTTGACGAATTCATCGCTGCGCACACTCGACTCGCACCCGCCCGCAGCCGTTTAGGGGATTGCCATCCCGGGATTGGCGGAGCGAGCCAAACGGTGAACGAAGGGGGAGCTTGTGCTGAAGCTGCGAAAGGTAGCGTGACGATCGCATGAGCTGACGGAACGCAGGGAGAGGGGATAGGCGCTCCTATTGCTCCTCTTGATAAGGGAAGGCGAAACAAGATGTCGAGAATCTCAGCCGTTGAAAGCTCAACGCCGAAGCGCGTTGTCAAGGATGATCTGCTCATTGAGCACAGGATGCGGGGACTGCATATGCACTGGCAAAACGTGTTGACTGGTGGGCAGACGCGCATAGTTCCAAGTGACTCAATGACGACGGACCAGAACATAGAAGGACGAGGGCAACTCGTCGCTGTCTGGGTTGAGCCAGCTTACCCGTGTTTCATCGGATCCCACGCGCGCTGGGCATGATCTCAAGCGCATGCGCGGGCAACAGATCACGAACGTAGAGGAATGAACCTTACTCACAAAAACGAAGGACGAGAAAACGATGAGCACACTCCAGATCCACCTCAACCGACGGTGTTCGGAAAGGAAAGACCACTACGCAACGGACGAAGACTTCCAAAAGCTGTTCGCAACAGAAATGGGAGAACTCTTTCACCTGTCGCTCCAGCTAACTGCGGATACTGTTAAAGCGGAATCCTGCCTAATCTTTGCAATGAGGGATTGTTGCTCCGGGAACACTGTTTCGAAAGGATGGGCTTACACCTGGGCTCGCCGAATGGTAATTCGTAACGCGATTGGCCTGGTTCTGGGTAAGGAGTACGAAACCGCTCGCGAATTACTATCCGAAGTTTGTACGCAGCCCAGCCATTATCCGATCGAATTGCTGCAGGAATCCGTTGCAATTCTGGCTTTGCCCGATCTTGATCGCCTCGCATTTGTGATCTGTGTCCTCGAACGCTACTCCATCCTGGATGCTGCCCTACTCTTGAGGAAGACGCCCAAGGATGTGAACGATGCGATCGTGCGCGCGACGAGCAAAATCGCTTTGAAGGAAGAACTCAATCACCCGGGGACATCAAGAAAACTCCAAGTCAATCCATACTTCAATGGCTTGAGTGAGGGAGGCGGGCTCGACTGGGATGCGGACAATTCTTGAATAGCCGTCCTATCTGACGGAGAGGAGTTCTTCGATGTTCCAACTTCTAAGACTGCTTCATTTTCTGCTTTGTTGTCTAGCGGTCGGACTCGGAACGTTCACGCTGTTCGGCATATTCAGGAACCGCTTGATTGTTCAACAAATGATCTGGTTTCTACGTTGTAGCTTGGGTTCAAGTGTCGCTTTGCTGCTTCTGAGCTTGCATCATCTGGGTCCCGCCCAGGTGGTGGCAATCATCTCGGTCTACGCTGCAGGCCTGGTGATTCTTGCGTGGCGTGCATTCCATTTCATAGGCGCTTGGCGGTCGGTTTTCGCATTTGCGCTTGCTGTCGTCGTGTATCTCAACATTGAGGCGATGGCGATTCAGATCCCCTCAGTGCGCGGCGAGGGCTGGTCCATTTTCCACACGACTCTGTTCACTGCGGCCTTGTGGATTGGAACCCTTGCGGCGAGGAGATTTTCCCAGGGAAGCATCGCTACCCGTTTGGGTCCGGTGAACGCTCTGCGTGCGCCGGAAATTCGGCCCAAGCGGGAGCGGAGAATTAGATGAACTCACCCTATGTCAGAAATAGGATCAGATCCTTCTTGAATAAGTGTGGCGTGGGGGTTGAGGGACGGGGGAAGCCGGTGCAAATCCACCAGGCAATTCTCTCAAGCGTGCGCTGGGGAGAGTGTCACCTCGAGTGGATGTAATGGCCCGTTCGTCTTAAAGCACTGCCACTCTAACGTCTTTTCTGCCGCGACTGCGGCAGGCATTCGCTCTGGTGCACCATCTCGGCTTCGCATCTGCTTTGCATTCAAGAGACTTTCCCTCGTTTGGAGTGGCAAGCGACTTGCAATCAATGAAGTGTTCGGATTCCGCGAAGAAAGGAGAACGGAAATGTTTGAGACCGGTGTAATTGGGAACAAGGAGTGGACGAGAGGAGTCCTCTCTCAAGCAGACATCAGGTTCCTGGAGGGAATCGATTGCGAGATTCGAATCCGTTCTCTGCAGGAAAAGCAGGGCAGCCACAAGGCGAGGACTTATGAACAGCTCGTCGAGCAAGATGGGCATAGGGTGCCGACTCACTGCGAACATGGCGTTCCGATCAACCGGAATTGCCGAGTGTGTCGCGCCCTGGGTGCCGATTTGTGATGCTCGCTCTTGGCTCCGGAACCTGAAGGAGAATGTGGAAATGTCTGTCGAGCGGCACTCCGGTCCGTTAATTCGAAACATAGCTGTAGCTACCGATTTTGGCCCGTGGTCGGAGCGGGCGCTACAACATGCGCTGGTGCTGGCTCGGCATTTCTCCGCCGTTCTGCACATCCTCCATGTTGTTCGCCGGACAGAATTCTCTTTTGTGCCGGATCTCATGGTGGATCTCGATGAGGTCGCAGACCGGGATAGCGACGAGCTGATCAGCCGGCTCAGTGTTGCACACAGTCTCGATGACATCGATTATCGCAGATGCAACATTGATGGCGAGATATCAGGGGTTCTTGACGGTTTCGTGAGCGATCACGGGATTGACTTACTAATCCTGGGAACGCGAGGAAGAACCGGTGTCTCGAAGTTTCTCATGGGCTCGATTGCCCAGGAAATCTTCCACTGTATTTCCTGCCCAGTTCTGACAGTCGGTCCATGGTCGCTTGACGCGTCCCGACAAATTCAACTCAAGAAGGTACTTTTCGCGACCGATCTTTCGCCCGAATCCGAGGTAGTTTTACCGTACGTTCTTTTGCCGGCAACGATGTGGGGGGCAGAAATCGACGTGCTGCATGTTTGCTCGTCGGCCAACTGCAAATGCCAGCATCGCATGAATGAGTTGCGACGCAGACTGCAGGCTGTGGCGATGGGAGAAGCCCCTCTCGACGTTCGCTACCACTCTTTGTCCGGGGCACCCGCTTCCACCGTGCTCGACTTTGCCTTACAGCAGAAGGAAGATCTGATTGTCCTGGGTCTGGAAAACCATCGCTCGCTTTATGCTGGCCCTTCTGTTTCTCACGCGTATGAAATTGTGCGCCAGGCCCGGTGTCCGGTGTTGAGTGTTTCCTCAGCCAGTTCGCCAATTGGCCGGATGCACGGCCAGCTGGCAATTGGGCAGAAGGATACGTCAACAGTGGAATTGCCGTAAGGATCCGGCCCGGCGCGAAACCTAATCCTAGGTATGCTGTTGATAATTCTGTGAAAGCGGGCGTCCTAAACTGTTCTCGGACTTATCGCCAGCGTGGTAGCATATTCTTCCCTGCCATGAGGAGAATCATTCTCACCGCGTTCGCCCGGGGTGTGTTGCTGGGAAGCAACCGGACGGTTTCTGCGCTCGTGCCTTCCAGGGACATCAGCCAGCGCCGGCATACATCGACCTTGATTCGAGCGAGCAGGATTGTGCTTCTGTGCCTGATCCTCTATTGCTTTGCCAAACCAGTTGAACCCAGCCCCGCCAAAGTTCTGATTGCCCACGACCGTAACACGCCCTTCGCGCAACTGACTTCGAAAGCCGCCCTTCGCCAGCGGCCCAAACCTGGACCCGACTCCACTCTTCTGCATTCGCAGGATATCCAGCCCCAGGATGCTCATTCTCTGGTGAGCGATCTCAAATTCGCCCACCTCACGACGCATGATGGCCTATCTCAAAGCAATGTTAAAGCTATCTTGCAGGACCGCCAGGGCTTCATGTGGTTTGCCACCCAGGACGGTCTTGATCGCTACGACGGTAACGCCTTCGTCGTATACAAGCACAACCCCGACGACCCTGGCAGCCTCAGCGCCAACCTTGTTATGGATTTGACCGAGGACGATCAAAGCAACTTGTGGATTGCCACCTACACTGGCGGGGTGAACAAATTCGATCCTAGAAGTGAACGTTTTACCCGCTACAGACACGACCCCAGCAACCCCAACAGTATTGGCGGCGATTCGGTCAACAGTATTGCACGCGACGACCGCGGCTATCTGTGGTTTGGCACCGAAGCAAGCGGCCTCGATAAGTTTGATCCAACCACCGGAGTATTTACTCATTACCTGAACGACAACGAGGGTCAGTTTGTTGGCAGGATCACTCACGTCATCGAAGATAGGCATCACGATATCTGGTTTGTTGGCGAGCGCGGGTTGTTTCATCTAAACCCAAGTACAGGAGAGATTACTCGCCCCCTCGTGACCAGGAATGGCTTGGGCGCGGATTACGTGTATCGAAGACGAGCTCGGCAATTTTTGGATACTGGCCTATTCCCCAATTGTTGGGCTCATCAAATATGATCCGCACACAGAGAGACTGACGAAATATCCCGTCGCTATCGGTGCCGTCGGCTTGGTTAGTAGCAAGCTTTTCGATGATCGTGGAAAGGGGCTCTGGGTGTCGTCGAGTGTGGGCCTCTATTATTTTGACCGACGCACAGAGCATCTAACGCGCGTATTCCATCACGATGAGACCGACCCGGATAGCCTCAGCGATAACGGAGTTATCTCGGTCTATCAGGACAGAGGGCGGCGTGTTGTGGGTGGGAACTGAGAAGGGAGGAGTTAATATTCTCAATTTCCAGCAAAAGCAGTTCGGCCGATATGTGCATCGCTCTGGGGATCCGAAGAGTCTGTCCCCGGGACGGGTCACCGCGCTTTACGCAGATTCAGACGGTATCTTGTGGGTGGGCTTCTCCCCTCGCGCATTGGATAGATTGGACCAAAAGACGGGAGAGGTCACCCATTATGCCCTCGAACTGGACGACAGGAACTCCATTGAGAAAGGTACTGACGTTAATAGCATTCATAAAGACGCGCGCGGCTATCTGTGGTTGAGTGGCTGGGGCGGCGGTCTTGACAGGTTCGATCAACGGACTGGGCGGTTCAAATATTACCGGCACACCCCTGATGATCCCAACAGCTTGCCAACTAATCACGTTCTCAGCATCTATGGCGATCGAAGTGGTCAGCTATGGGTGGGACATATTGACGGTGTCACTCGTTTGGATCCGGTAACTGAAAAGTTCACCTTCTATCGTCCCGATCCCAAAAATCCTACCATCTACGGCAATGCTGCATTGGCTTTCTATCAAGATCGTTCCGGCATGCTGTGGATAGGTAGGGGAGAAGGCGTGCTAAGCCGCTTTGATAACAGGACGCAAACTTTTTCGAACTACACTCCTGACTCACGGGATCCCCACGCACTCAATGGAGGCGTTATCAGTGCAATTCTCGAGGACCACGCTGGAACATTGTGGCTGGGGGCGCTGGATGGACTGTATCGATACAACCATCAAGACGAAACTTTCACCCGCTACACGGAAAGTCAGGGCCTTCCCAGTAGCGTGATTCAGGGCATTCTAGAAGATAATCTCGGTAGACTCTGGCTTAGCACGAAGAACGGCATATCTCGCTTCGATCCCCAGACGGGAACGTTCAAAAATTACGATGTGTCCGACGGCTTGCAGGCTAATGAATTCAGTCGAGGTTCTTATACTCAGGGCCCGAACGGGGAAATGTACTTCGGCGGCAGCAATGGGTTCAACGCGTTCTTCCCTGAAACCATCAAAAACAATCCGTATGTGCCCCCGGTCGTGATCACCAGCTTCAAAATCTTCAACAAATTTGTGCCCATCGGACCTAAGTCGGTGCTCAAGAAAGCCATCCCATACGTCAATTCCCTGACTCTCCCTTACCGCGATAATGTTTTCTCCTTCGAGTTCGCCGCATTGAGCTACGCAGATTCCCAAAGGAACCGCTATCGATATAAGCTCGAGAACTTCGAACCTGCCTGGAACGAGGTGGGTAGTAGGCAGCGACTGGCCACCTACACCAACTTGGATCCTGGGAAATATGTCTTCCGCGTACAGGGGTCGAACGGCGATGGCGTGTGGAATGAAGAAGGGGTGTCGTTGCCCATCGTAGTCACGCCCCCCTGGTGGAGTACGAATTGGTTCCGCGCCTTGTGCGGCCTTTTCTTTTTGACTTTGCTCTGGGCGGCCTACCAATATCGCGTTCGGCAATTGCATCGGGAGTTCGCTATGACCCTGGAGGCGCGTATTGGAGAGCGGACAAGCATCGCACGGGAACTTCATGACACACTACTCCAGAGCTTCCAGGGGTTGATGCTACGGTTCGAGACAGTTTCGCAGTTGCTCCCTGACCGCCCCATCGAGGCAAAGGGAAAACTGGACGGCGCGATCAAGCAGGCTGGCGATGCGATCACCGAAGGTAGGGATGCGGTGCAAGGACTGCGTGCCTCCACGGTCCAGACGAATGACCTGGCACGGTCCATCAATACGCTAGGTGAGGAACTCGCAGACGATCCAACCAACCACGGTTCTCCAGCATTTCGCGTCACGGTTGAAGGCGAAGTGCGAGGTTTACATCCCATCTTGCGTGACGAAACCTATAGGATTGCTGCTGAGGCGTTGCGGAACGCGTTTCATCATGCCCAGGCTCGGCAGGTCGAGGTTGAAATTCGATATGATAATCAACAGTTTCGGCTGCGTGTGCGGGATGATGGCAAAGGCATTGATCCAGCCGTTCTTTCGGGACAGGGGCGCGAAGGGCATTTTGGCTTGGCCGGTATGCGCGAACGTGCTGATGCCATAGGGGGCAAGCTGGTGATTTGGAGCGAAGCCGACGCCGGCACCGAACTGGAGCTCCACATTCCCGCAGCCTCTGCTTACGTTACGGCAACCAAACGCTCTTGGATTTCAGAATTGCTGGCCAGGAAGTAAAGGAATCAACAGGAGATGGCACCATGAATTCCGGCACCACTCGAATTCGAATTCTGGTGGTCGACAAACGTCTCAGCCGGTACTATTACGAAGGTCGAGCTATGAGTGTCGTACCCTCTGGACGAAAAGCATCCTGGGCCGCTGCTCCTTTCGGCTAGTTTCATTTCCGAACGAGCAGGATCACGGTCTGTTGGGATTTTTTGGGCATATTTGGACCCAGCTGCATGACCGTCTAATGCTGTTCGGATGCGAAAGTGGGGAAAATGGCTTCTCGCCATCGGCTTCTTCTTCGGGTTGGCTGGTCTCGCACGTCGATTGCGGCCGCACTGTCCTGCCATCTCGCTTGCATATTGCTGCTGGCAGGCTCGGCTCACGCCCTCGATCCCAACAAGCGCATCACCCAATACGTCCACACTTCCTGGCGGACGGAACAAGATAACATCAAGCCGTCTGGGTATAGCATTACACAATCCTCAGACGGTTTCCTCTGGTTCGTAAGCGGCGACATGGCGACCTTCGACGGCGTCCGATTTGCCTCCTGGGATGGGCCTCCCAATTATGGTTCGATCAGCGCCCACGACACCGGATTTGGCCAAATAGTCAATGCCTTTGCCGACCACTCAGGCGGGCTCTGGGTAATTGGACTGCGTGGGATTGTTCACCTGAAGGGTCGGGTTGTCACTTCTCAGTTCGAATTGGACGGGCTTCGCAGTCTTCAAAACATGAGTGAAGATCCTGACGGATCGTTGTGGGTGGTGCGAGGCAACAACGCCATTTCAGACGAACCCCTGTGCCATGTTACCGACCGCGCGGTCAAGTGTTTCGGAAAATCCGATGGGATACCAATTTCCCCGGTGAATTCAATGCTGGCCGACGGGAAAGGCGGCTTTTGGCTCGGAGGGCAGACGGCCTTGGTCCACTGGCACGACGGCGTCTCAGAGACGTACCCGATCGAAGGGCTGAAATCCAATGCAGGACGGGCCGGGATCGCGGGCCTGGCGCGTGGTCTCGATGGCTCCCTCTGGGTCGGCATACTCAGAGACGGACCCGGCCGAGGGCTCGGACGATTGATCAATGGCGTCTTCCACCCATTTGTGACGCCCGGACTCGACGGCAGCAAACTCCGTGTCCACAGCATGATGTTCGACCGCGATGGCAATCTGTGGGTCGGCACAGAAGGCGAGGGGCTCTTTCGTATCCAGGGAAACCTTGGGGATCACTATGGACGAGCGGAAGGCTTGTCCAGCGATGCCGTGAACGCAGTCTTTGAGGATAAAGAGGGAATTCTCTGGGCTGTGACACCCGACGGGATAGACAACTTTCGCGATCCGCGCGTGACGAGCTTCTCGACGTCCGAGGGGTTGGGAGATCGGCCGATGGGAGTTCTAGCCGGCAGAGACGGCGTAATCTGGGTTGCAAGCACTGGCTCACTCGACCGCATTGAGAAGAATGGGGCCATCTCCTCCGTTCGCACCACGCATGGTCTGCCGGGTAGTCAAGTCGCTTCCATGCTGGAAGACCGCGCCGGCAACATGTGGGTGGGAGTGGATGACGGACTGTATCTGTTCAAGGATGGGCGATTCCGCCGCCTGCCCGAGCCAGATCACAAGCCGCTTGGATCGGTGGTTGGCATGGCTGAGGACAGCGACGGAAATATTTGGGCAGAGTGCGCCGGAAATCCAGGAAAGCTCGTGCGCATCCGAGATTTCCAGGTGCGTGAAGAGTTCCGTGCGTCGCAAGTTCCGACGGGCCGCACCCTTGCGCCGGACCCACAGGGAGGAATTTGGATTGGAACTCAAAAGGGGGACCTGGCACTGTTCCGCCATGGCGTGCTCAAGACATTCCCGCTAAATGCAACGGGCGATCCGTTTAGCCGCCAGATTATCGTTAATGAAGACGGCTCCGTGCTTGCCGCCTCCGCCGACGGGCTAGTTGGAGTGCGGCAAGGCAAGGCACAGCGGATGACGACGAAGAACGGCCTGCCGTGCAATTTCGTGACCTCCTTTATTCAGGATAGGGAGAAGCGTTGGTGGCTCTACACCGATTGCGGCATCGTCGAATTACCGGATTCCGAGATCCAAAGATGGTGGAGCAATCCGGAAGTGATCGTGCAGACCCGCGTCTACGATGAACTGGATGGGGCCCAGGCAGGACGGCCAGATTACAACTCTGCGGCGCTCTCTTCGGATGGCCGCGTGTGGTTTGCCAGCGGAATCTGGGTACAGATGGTGGACCCGTCCAGACTCTCGCAAAGAGCATTACCCGCGGCGACAACCATCGAATCGGTTACCGTCGACCGAAAGGAGTTTCCGGCAACCGATGACCTCAGGCTCTCCCCGCACCCGCGAGAGATGCAAGTTGATTACACTTCGCCCACATTTCTGATCCCACAGAAGGTGAAGTTCCGGTATCGGCTCGACGGCTACGACCGCGAATGGCATGAGGCCGGCACGCGCCGCCAGGCCTTTTACACGGATTTGCCACCAGGAAAGTACTCATTTCGAGTAATCGCATGCAATAGTGACGGCGTCTGGAACGATAGTGCCGCAAAACTAGATTTCTACGTCGCTCCGGCGTACTACCAGACGAACTGGTTCCGCGCTGTTGGTGCAGTTCTCGTTCTGGCGCTCGTGTGGGCAATCTACCAATTCAGGGTCAGGCAATTGCGCCACGATTTCGCCCTGACCCTGGAGGCGCGTGTCCGAGAGCGAACAAGCATCGCGCGGGATCTGCATGACACGCTGCTTCAAAGCTTCCACGGGTTGATGCTACGGTTCGCGCTCGTTTCCCAGATATTGCCGGAGCGTCCTGAGGAAGCAAAGGAACAGCTGGACCTAACCATTGATCGGGCCGCAAAGGCGATCGCCGAAGGCCGGGATGCCGTGCAGGGTTTACGCACCTCCACGGTCGAAACAAACGACCTCGCGCGGGCGGTGAATTCGCTGGGTGAGGAACTAGCCGCTCATACAGCCGACCAGCCAGCTGCGGCATTTCGCGTCACCGTAGAAGGTGAGCCACGCGATCTGCATCCGATTCTGCGCGATGAAATCTACAGGATTGCCGCTGAGGCGCTTCGCAACGCCTTTATCCATGCCGCGGCTCGGCAGATCGAGGTCGAAATCCGGTATGATAATCAGCAATTTCGGCTTCGCATGCGGGACGATGGAAAAGGCATCGATCCTAAAGTCCTGTCGGCGCAGGGGCGCGAGGGGCATTTTGGCTTGCCCGGAATGCGGGAACGCGGCAAACTGATAGGGGGCAAGCTGGTGATTTGGAGCGAAGTCGGCGCCGGCACCGAACTGGAGCTCCGCATTCCCGCAGCCTCTGCTTACGTTACGGCAACCAAACGTTCTTGGATTTCAGAATTGCTGGCCAGGAAGTAAAGGAATCAACAGGAGATGGCACCATGAATTCCGGCACCACTCGAATTCGAATTCTGGCGGTCGACGACCATCCTATCGTGCGCGAGGGCATGGCCGCATTGATTGCGATTCAACCCGACATGATTTTGGTAGGCGAAGCCTCCGACGGCCGTGAAGCCATCCAGCAGTTCCGGAAGCATCGCCCGGACGTGACGGTGATGGACTTGCAGATGCCGGAAATGAACGGACTCGATGCGCTAATCGCCATTCGCAATGAATTCCCCGATGCGAAGGTCATTATGCTGACGACCTACAAGAGTGACACACAGATCGTCCGGGCCTTGAAGGCCGGTGCTCAAGGCTATCTATTAAAGAATGCTCTGCACAAAGAACTGATGGCAGACGATCCGCGCGGCGAATGCGGGAAAGAAAACCGTCTCCCCGGAGGCTTCCCTGGAGATTGCTGAGCATGGCATGGACGACGCCCTGACGCCGGCAGAGATCAGCGTGCTGCGACTCATAGCTGCCGGACGTGCAAATAAAGAGATCGCAGATCAGCTCTCCACTACGGAAGAATCGGTGAAAAGCCGGGTCAGGAGCATCCTTTCCAAATTGGGCGCCAACGACCGAACCCACGCAACGACCATCGCTCTGAAGCGAGGGATCATCGAGCTGTAGATTCTCGCCGCCCGTTTTATCTATACCTGCGCCTCAAATGAGGCTCGTTCCGCCCTATTTGTGGGGCTCAATTCCGTTGAAAAATAGACGAAAATAAGGTTTTTAGGAGAGGTGCGTCCATTGCGACGCTTATATTCTACGTTCGCTGGCGGTTGGCCTGGTATTGGTCTCATCTTAATGCGGCTGAGTGTCGGGTTTGTCTTGGTGAGTAGCGCAGGTTCCGCCTTGCTCAGCGGTCCGGCCATCCCCATGACAATCTTGTCTGTTCTCGTTGCTGCCGCCGCGATTTTTCTGATGATCGGGCTATTGACTCCGATCATGGGAACGCTTGTGGCTCTGATTGAAGTTTGCCAGTTCGTCACTATACCTGCAGACAAATTGCTCTATCTCCTGGTAGCAACCTTTGGCGCTGCCCTGGCAATGTTAGGGCCCGGTCTATGGTCGGTCGATGCTCGCCTCTTTGGCTGGAAGCGAATCGATCCTTCGCCTCGCAAGAGGTAGCTCGCTCACTCGAAAGAAACCGGTCGCTCTCCCCAAACAAGCCTGTCTTCTCTGCGAATAGAGGCGTCCACTTGCCTCCACATAGGTTGTCGTTTCCCTCGATGGAGAGTTTCGCGAAATCGAAATTGCTTGCAGAATGGATTGCAACCGGATCAGTTCACCGTGTTTCACAAGGAACATGAGAGCTGGACATCATAGGCAACCCCGGGATTTGCGTTAGGTCAATCCCGCATTGCACATGGGCCCGCTCACGGTCTGGAGAAGGGAAACGACAATGCAGGTCACTCAGCTCAGTGGGCATTACGCCGATACGCAAGACTTGGCGACGATCACGCGAACGAAAGCCGCCAGATCCGCAAAACAAGTCAAGATCGCTGATCTCCTTTGCCGACTCGCCGAGGAACTCCTGTTCTCTACGGATCAACCCACCATCTCCGCCTGCCGCACCGCCGGAATGATGTTGGCCTTGGCATACAATCTCGTGCCGCGGTGCACCCGGACTGGATTCGACTCCCAGCAGAGTGACTCGCTCCGAAATGGAAATTCGGCTAAACCGACTATGTTCCCGATCAAAATCTGATCAGAGATCGACCAACAACTATCCGCTGAGGGTTTAAGGGCGAGGAGGGGATTATGGGGAATGCTAGTGTTGCTTTCACAGGCCTCGAAGACTCCATCCAACCACAATTTCCCATGGTTAGCGACTTCGAAGACCAGCAGGAATATCCTGGATCTCAAACCGGATCCGACTACTGCTTCGAAGACATCATCGGGGACAGTTCCGCCTTACAGAGAGTGCTCGAGCAGGTAGCGATCGTTGCTCCCACCAACGCTACAGTCCTGATTCACGGAGAGACGGGAACGGGAAAAGAGCTGATTGCACACGCAATTCACAAGCTCAGTCGCCGCCGCCATCGCAATTTTGTTTGTATGAACTGCGCTGCCACTCCTTCGGGACTTCTGGAAAGCGACGTCTTTGGGCACGAGAAGGGCGCGTTCACCGGGGCCCTGATTCAAAAGAAGGGCCGATTGGAACTGGCGGACGCCGGCACGTTGTTTCTTGATGAGATAGGCGACATAAGCCTGGAATTGCAACCCAAATTGTTACGGGCAGTGCAGGAGCAGGAATTTGAACGCCTGGGAAGCACCAGGACAATTCAGGTCGATGTACGCATGATTGCCGCGACGCATCGACATCTCCCAGACATGGTTGGCAACGGAAGCTTTCGCGAAGATCTGTTTTACCGGCTCAACGTGTTTCCGATTGAGATCCCGCCTCTTCGCGAACGGCGCGAAGACATTCCGCTGCTGGTGAATTACTTCGTCTCGAAGGTATCCAAGCGGATGGGCAGACAGATCAATTCAGTTCCCGACTATGCGATGGAACTTCTCACCAGGAGTGCCTGGCGGGGAAATATTCGGGAATTGGCAAACTTTATCGAACGTGCCGTCATTCTTACGCGCGGTGATGAGCTATTTGTTCCGCTTGAGGAGCTTGCCGTGTCGTCCGAGACGTGGGTTACTGCCCGCTCGACCTTTCACCAAGCGGAGTCAAGTGTAATCATCACTGCTTTGAAAGAGGCGTCCGGACGGGTATCGGGACTCGGCGGGGCGGCCGAGCGGCTGGGACTAAAGCGCACGACTCTACAGAGGAAGATGCGTAAGTTAAACATCTCTCGCACCGATTACGCTTGCTAACCGAGGGACTATGCAGCCGTTTCCACTGGAAATCGAGCGCTCCTTTGAGAGACGCGATTAAGGCATGAAGGAGAGTAGCAGGATGAGTTTTGACTTGGAAAACCTGGAGCAAAGCGATCCCACTTCCCTGCTAGCCGGGTTGGAGTGCGACCTAAACGAATTCGATTACGGGCTAACCGGCCATTTGGGAGTCCAAGGGCTCCCGGCATACGCTTCGGTGAGGATAGCCGACATTCTGGAATTGCGAGCACTGGCCGCACATGCCTTGGCGCGTGTGAAGGACAGTCTCCTGTCCACAGGAATCCTATTTAGCGCAGAGGGGCGTCCTGCAGGGTCTGCTGGCGTCATTGCTGCAGCACGGTCCCAAGGCCACGCGCGCATGGAGGAGCTATGCCTAATCGACCAGAAATGAGCACCACCGTAGGTAGCGTCCTGGCCGAACCGCGAACCTTGGAATCAGGCCCAGACGAGTTGAATGACTGCTTACCATGGTTCACCATCCCGACCTCGGACGATCAAACCGCGGACACATCAGGTGAAACGGGCGACCTAAGACTCTTTTATGATGCCGCTTGCGAAATTCAGCTGGTGTCGGCAGCGAAGAGTGGAGATCAGCGCGCATTTGTCGAGTTGTGCCGCCGGTACACTCCACTGTTGAAACGGAGGATATGGCGAATGGTTCGAAACCGCGAAGACTCAGAAGACATCCTTCAGGACACCTTGCTTCGCGCGTATAAAAATCTGTTGGGTTTCCAAGCCAAATGCGCCTTTAGTTCCTGGATTATGACAATCGCAATTAACAACTCATTGATGCTTCTGCGAAAGCGAAGAAACCATCCTGAATCCGGAATGACATGCATCACCACTGACGGGGAAGAGATTGAGATACCGGGGGCCCGTGACTCGTTGCCGAACCCCGAAGAAGCTTACCTAAAGCGGCATGAGAGTCACAGAATAGCCGAAGCAATGAAGATGCTTCCTGCGGGTTTCCGCCAGGTTTTGGAGCGGTATCACCAGGACGAGGTGCGACTCGTGGACGCAGCGAAGGCTATCGGCATCACAGTTGGCGCCGCGAAATCCAGATTGTTGCGTGCACGAAGAGCACTTCGCAGTCATCTGAAAAGAGAGAATCTCAGAAATCCTGGACGCTGATTCTGGAGCGCGTGAGCCGGTTTCAATGCCGGTCCGAACACGGTATTCGATTCATGCTCGGGAAGGTGCGAATCTGCCTGCAGTCCTCATCAAATCTGGACCCGACGACCTGTACGCGGCTGGTGGGAAGATTCAGCATGTACTTCTGCATGACTTGCGCCCGCTCGTTGAGGGTCTGCAGGATCACCGCGCTGCACGCTGGAGAGCGTCAAATCAATTCTTGGAGGTGTTGAGCATCGAGCCGTGCCAAGTAGCACGCTGTCTTGGCGCGGACCGAGGCCGGAGACGCGGTTGCTATGAGAATCGGCAATTCGCCAAGGAAATCACCGGGGGTGTGTTCAGAGACCTCCGTTTGACGTCACATGACGTCTTTGAGCACTTCCGAGGTTCCTTCAAGCAGTACAAAAAAAAGGGGTCGGCTCCCCTTCGTGAATGAGATACTCGCCCGGTTCCAGATGAAGATCGGCAGCCTGCTGCGAGGGCCACATGAGGTTCGCGTCGTTCAAGCAGGAAAAGATTGGTATGTCTTCAACTCCGAGAAAGTCAGCATGGCGACTCGAGTCTTTCTTCTTGTGCGGTTGGAAGGCGACCAGCGCCAAGGCTTTCAATATGGATTGCCATATGATGCACTGACGTAACGAGAGTGACGAACTCCGGAAATGCTTCGAATTCAGTTCTCAAATGCTCCCATTCACGCATAAATAATGGGACTCCGGAACCTCCGTTCAGCGGAACGCAGCATCAACTCCCACATCCGTTTTGGTATGCGCCGTTCAAGAAATAGAGAGATAGGTCATGGAAACCAGGGTGCAGAATCGTAACATCGAGATGGTTAAATCGTCCGTCCGCTCTGGAAGTTCCGTGCCAACTGGCACACTCAGCCAGAATCCCGCCGAAGAATTCTTCAACAGTTCGTCATACTGGGCAGACATTGCCAGGAAGATCTGCGTCTTCACCTGCTCACGGCGATTCATGACCGCGACAACCAGGCCAAGGCCTCCCATCAGAAGCGACAATAATGTCGCGTATCGAATGATGTGTTCAATGTGCATAATGGTCACCCACGTGCCTGGATATTGGAGGTCCGTTTGAGACTTTCTCTGGTGCGTCAGAACCCGTCTGCCCCTCCAATTGCGTCGAGCACGTTGATAGCTAGCTCTCAGCGCCCACGTGAACGCAAGACTCCCGATTTCATTCTTGGTTGAGCGAGCACTGTGCTTTAGTTATGCCGAGCCGGCGAATTTTGTTCTGCAGCGTCGTGCGCTTCAAGCCAAGTCGATCGGCAGCTCCACCGCTTCCAGCGATCCGTCCTGAGGCCGCTCTCAATGCGTCGAGGATTACATTGCATTCCGCTGTTCGGAAACGAGAGGTCGAGATTGCAGTAACGCCCCCATCGGAAGAGGCGCGAAGCTCCGCGATCGGCACCTCCAGCTCCTCGCCCCTTGTAAGAATGACTGCGCGTTCAATGATGTTTGCCAGTTCCCGAATGTTTCCTCTCCACGGACAGCTAGTCAACATCTCCATTGCGGCGTGTGGGATGGACCGAATCTGCTTCCGCATCTGCCTGGACAATTTGGAAACAAAATGGTTTACCAGCAATGGAATGTCCTCGCGGCGCTCCCGCAGGGGAGGTACCTCTATTGGAAAGACGTTGAATCGATAGAACAAATCCTCGCGGAACTTCTGCTCCCGTATCATGGCTGGAAGGTCGCGATGAGTGGCGGCAATCATGCGCACATTTACCTGGATCGTCCTGGCGCTTCCCAAGCGTTCAAACTCTTGTTCCTGGACAGCCCGCAATAGCTTCGGTTGCAGTTCCAGGCTTATGTCGCCGATCTCATCCAAAAACAGCGAGCCCCGATCCGCCAGTTCGAATCGGCCCTTTCGTTGTATCAAGGCGCCTGTATAGGCCCCCTTCTCGTGTCCGAAAAGTTCGCTCTCCAGCAGTCCCGATGGAATGGCCGCGCAGTTCATACGCACGAATGTGCGTTCGCTCCGGGAGCTTAAGTTGTGAATAGCGCGTGCGATCAGCTCCTTGCCGGTTCCCGTTTCACCGTGAACAAGGACGGTGGCATCAGTAGGTGCTACGATCGCGACTTGTTGCAGCACTTTCTGAATGGCTGCGCTTTGGCCAATGATGTCTCTAAAACAGTTTTCAGATCTGGCTTCTGATTCCAGATCGAACTGCAGATGATCGTTTGCGCTCACATTCAAGGAGTTCGAGAAGCCTCCCAGGTCTGCGAAACCAACTGTTGCGTAACCCATAATGACCTCCGCGGTTGATCGTGTGTGGATCGATGTCGCTTGCTCGTATCACTTTCCTGAACTCTTGGGAAGTGGAGGAAAGTGAACAGGGCAGAATGGCGCCTCGCTCTATGCAATCAAGGCAATGACCTTAGTAGTCGAAGTTTGTTCCGATGCGCATTGGCGTAAGATGCAATGCCCAAACGAGCATCGCCCCGGCAACGCGGCAGTTGTCGATGCTGGGAGGATTCGTAGAGAACGCGAGATCCTCGGCGTTGCGGCAAAGGTGATCGGCGATTCTGGTCAACCGGGAATCGCTGAGGATTCTCGTAGGTGTAACAACTGCGTACGGTCCCTTATCGGTGTATTGCTCGCTGCAATGGAGTATCTGCATATTCGATCCTCACTTTCTGCCACGACGTTGGAACGGAGCGGGTCTGTTACGGGAAAGACGGAAACAATTGCAGGTTTCCATAATGCCCACCTCGCTAATTTCTTCCGGAGTGCGGTGGCTAGTTCTGCATGAATGAGAGTCTGAACTGTATTCGCGTTTGGCGATAGTCTGCTTCGAGGGGAATCACAGACGTTCTAGAGGCGATTGGACGCCTCGTTTGTGAATGGAAAGCAGGCTTGGTCGAGTTGAGCGACCACGCTCTTTCGAGGCTGCGGACTACCTCTTGCGAGGCGTGGGCTCGATGCGCTTCCATCCAAAAAGGCGAGCATCGACCGACCATAGACCCGGCCCTAACATTGCCAGGGCAGAACAACAGGTCGCAACCACGAGGTAGAACAGTCTATCTGTTGAAACGGTAACCATCCGGCAGGTTTCAATCAGAGCCACGAGCGTTCCGACGAAGGGGGTACATAATCCGACGAAAAGAAGAAATCCTGCACCCACCAGAAGAACGGACACGATCGCCATCGCGATCGGAGGGTTGGCTAGCACAGTGGGGCCCGAGCGATGCACTAAAACAAATCCGACAACCAGCCGCATCAAGAAAAGACCGATCCCGGGCCGGCCGCCAGCGAAAGTTGAATACAGGCGTCGCAATGGTTGTACTCCTCAAGGGGTTTCCGCCTGCTCAATGCTGCGCGCCGGCTCCATCAGCTTGGATCTCTGGCGGGCCGCGACGGACCGCAACTTCTTTGTTGAAGTTGAAATCGGTTGGGGCATTGCCAGTGATGAGCCGCGCACCACGGCTAAAAGACAAGTCCTGAATTGCCCATTGTATGAAGACCAGGAGTCGATTCTGGAACGAAACGATGTACATCAGATGTATGAAGACCCACACAATCCAGGCGACGAGGCCCGAAAGGTGAATACTGAAGACGTCGGCCACGGCAGCTGCACGTCCGATGACTGCCAGAGAGCCTTTGTCGAAGTACCGAAAGGGCGGTGGATCCGGCTGGCCTTTCACTTTTCGTAAGATCGCCTTGGCGGCATATCTCCCCCCTTGCATGGCCACCTGGGCCAATCCTGGTAGCGGTTTCCCGTCGGCGCCTGCGGCGAAGGCGAGATCGCCGATCACATAGATATCGGGATAATTCGGAATCGTCAGGTCAGGTTTTACTTTGACCCTTCCTCCTTTGTCGGTCTCAACTTTCGTGCACTGTGCCAGAACCTTGCCCAGCGGCGAGGCCGTAGTTCCGCCAGCCCATATCACTGTTCTAGCTTCTATGTGATCCAGGCCTTTGCCGGTTTCGATGGTAAGTCCTTCCTTGGTCACGTCCTTGACCACGGCGCCGCACAACACGGTGACACCGAGCTTTTCAAGAGACTGAACGGCATTCTCCGCCAGATCCTCAGGAAATGGCATGAGCACGCGCGGTGCTCCACCCAACAAGATGATTCGGGCTTCTTCCGAATGAATGGAGCGAAAGTCATTTCGTAGCGTTTGGCGGGCAATTTCTCCTATCGCGCCAGCGAGTTCCACCCCGGCCGGGCCCGCACCGACGATCAAGAAAGTGAGCCATGCACGGCGTTGAACGGGATCGCAGATCCGTTCTGCGACTTCGAAGGCATATAGGATCTTGTGACGGATCATGGTGGCCTCTTCAACGCTCTTGAGCCCCGGCGCCCATTCGTGCCATTCGTCATGCCCGGAGTATGAAGTCTGAGAACCAGTTGCCACGATCAAGGAATCATAGGCGAGAACTGCGCCATCAGCGAGATATACCTGCTTCGCAACGGGGTCCACGTTCTCAACTGAACCGAGAAGTACACGGGTGTTCTTTTGATGACTCAAGACACTGCGTAGCGGCGCCGAAATCTGTCCGGGAGACAACGAGCCCGTGGCCACCTGGTAGAGAAGCGGCTGAAAGAGGTGATAATTGCGACGATCAATCAGGGTCACATCAATCAGCTCTGATTGAAGGCTCTGGGCGGCTCGAAGCCCGCCAAAACCACCTCCGACAATGATGACTCTCCACGGCGTTTTCACATAACCCTTTCGGAGCTTCACTGACCTCGCTTAACCAGCAAAACAAGCATGTGTGCAAAAAGTTGTACGACCATTGAAATCGCCAAGTAGTTGATCGGCCAGCGTTCAGTCATTAAGTTGCGGCACCGACTTCGGAACACGGTGATCATGTCGCAGGTGTTGGGACGACTACGCTCTGTTCCAGAGTGAAGTCCAGCAATGTCTCACTCGGGATTCGCACCTGTTCTCCCCTGGTGACCGTCTCAGAAGCAACTCCCACACCTGCTCCTGCCCCGGCCCCGATGGCAGCCCCTTTTCCGCCGCCTGCAAGCGCACCGATGATGCTTCCGATTGCAGCCCCCCCAATCGTTCTTTTTGCTGTACTCGCACCCTTTGACGGACCAGAGACTTCATACTCTCCAGTGACTAGCGGAATGGTCTCGCCGTTGACGACTATTCCCGTCAGCTCGAGCTTTAGTTCCGGCCTTCCGGTAAATGTTCCGCTTTCTTTGGACTCTTCCAGCCGGCCATAAACCTCTGAGCCCTTTGGAACCACCGCATTGCCGTCGACCGACAGAGTTTCTTCAAGCGAAGCCTCAAACCGGTCTCCCACACGATCCTCCGTGGAATCAATGGCATCGATGGTACGAACGGAAATGCGTGTTCCTGCAGGGATGGTCACCGACTGCGAAGCCTCTCTGGCTTCGTTCTCGTGTCTGGCCGAGAGCACAGGCAAATGTCTCACAGGGGCCGAGGGCGAGTCAGCATTCTCATCGCTATCGAACCCCAGCGAGCGGATATCGGCGACATCAAAGCTTTGCACGGAAGACCCTACCTGAAAGCTGATGCTCGTCGGGGTCCCAGAGAGGAATTTACCCTTGATGACGCTTCCATTTTTCAATTCCAAAGTGTCAGCCCGAGCAGCAACCGCTGCGATACAGAGAGCCAGCACCATTCCACAAATCTGCTTGCTATTCATCACGATTTCTCCTTTTGTGATACGTTATCTTCCTTGTAGATTCACCCTGATGGACTAAACGGAGCTTGAATCTTCTCTGGCACTTGAATCTGGTTTTCAGATCAGAATCTCCAAACCGCGCAATCCTCGTGGCGAAGCTGAGGTGAGAAGCTCCGTCTTCAATTGAAAGTTGGAAAGGCCCTGTATTGTTGGTCAAATCTCCATTGCAACTCGCGCTGATTCTGTTCAACATTTGCTGCGTCGTTTGCCGTGAATGCGACATTATCGACAAGGATTGCGACCAGCATGTCGATGAATGTGTCGGTGAGAACGTTGATTGGTTCTTCGAGCATCGCTTACTCCCGGGCATCGACTAGACTCTCGCCATTCATACTCGCAATTCGCGTGCCAAAAGAGTGAGTACTCTAAGTCCATGAAATCGATCAACGTATCCAATGAATCGGGAACTCCAAAAGAGTCCCTGCATAGACATGCCATGAGCAGCGACCTAATTCGGGCATCTGGGTGTGCGGCTCACGCATATAACCGCATTCGCCTCGATCTCGAGGAGAATCGCGACTACGGGCTAGGGCTCCCTCCCCAGGGGCGCTGCCGCTGAAGCAGGAGCGGACACCTTCATCAGTCTTAGCGCTTACCTTTGCTTGTAAATCTGGGTAGGACAAACTCCTGGGCCAAGCCGAGAGCTACATGGAGGCCCATGCTGGTCCCGAAATTCGTAAATACGAACCCTGCAGTGCGATTCGAATCCGGGTGGTAGGAGGTGGAAAGGGCAGTCGAAATCAGACTTCCGCCCATCTGAGAATAATTTGGCTGCAATTTCCCACTGTCTCCCTGACATACAAATGGAGCTATGATGGCATGCCAAGCCCGGGACCCCTTGGTTCCGGAACCGCGATAGAAAAACCTGGGATCCTGATGCAAGAGCGAAGGGAGTAAGGCGTTCGCAAACAATGCTTCGCTCGTGCCGCCAGCGAGATTGGCACCAAAGCGCTCGCCATATCCTTGTGCGCCCAGACGATAATTGGTCATGTCACCAGCTTGCTGGACTCCAGACCATAACGCTTCGAAGGCGAAGAAAGTTGGTTGGGTGAGACCTTTGTAGGCCAGGTGAAATTTCATCTTCGCCGTAAGAGGCTCGGGGTGAGGTTCGTAGGTAACATAGATATTCGGTATGAATCCGAGCACACGCTGGTGCTCCTCCGCCTCGAGTTGCTTGACAGCAACCTCCTTCGAGGAATAGCTCACGGTAATCGCCCGCTGCACCGCCAGAATACGGAGTGTGATTGCCCCCAGACCTTTGTCTTGGCCGGGTGCGACTGAAACTGATGAACTCCAGTCTGCAAATCCATCAGCGGTCACAGAGATATGATAGGGAATTCCCGGCACGGCATTGCTTAGAGCAAAAGAACCGTCGTCGGATGTCGTGGCCGTAATGCGATTCCCCGCAGGCCCTTGTAGGACAACGGTGGCCTTAGGAATAGGATCGCTGCTCGAATCGGCAACTGTTCCCCGGATGAACGCAGATGTTTGGACGGCTGCTTCACTACTCTGCGTGGACGCGGGCACAGCTAAGAGCAATCCATTCGCTACTGCAATCAGCAGTATTTGTTTTACCCTCAGGAATGCGCTCAAACAGCGATCGAGTGGCGCACGTGTTTCATTGCGTATTGTCGGCATGTTTTAACCTCTGGACATTGTGAAATTGATTGTGATTCGGGAATCGATTTCGACAGGGGTTCCGTTTAGCAGGTACGGCTTGTAGCGCCATTGCTTCACCGCATCTATAGCGGCTTGTGCGAGCAGAACTGGACCGCTCTCGACTCGGACATCCTTCACGGTACCGTCGGTGCCGATCACGGCCACCACCACTACCGTTCCTTCGATCCGCTCCCGACCAGCCTCAGGCGGGTACTGAGGCGGAACGTCGTGGATCAAGTTAGCCTCAGCTACCCGGGAGGCAACTCGGATTCTTTTGACTGGGGCCGGCTCGGGCATGCTAGAAGGAGGGAGAGTGCTGCGTTGGCTTACCCAGTATTTCCGTTGGTGCCCCGCCCGGAACTCCGTTTGGCACGCCCGCGGCGGCTTCGCTGGTTGTATCGACTGGAGGTGCGATTCAGCTTCTTGCGCCGCATGCGCCGGGACGGGAATGGTGGTCCTTGTAGGCGCTTGCGTGACCGCGAGCCTGGGCGGTTTTACCTTCGTGGCTATTTCACCTGCTTCCGCTGGCACCTGCAGATGGAACATCGTCGGCCTTTCCCTTTTGGGGAGTGGATCCACGTGAAACAGCGGAATGACAGCTACCGCACTGAGGAGAAGCAACTGAAGGATCAGCGATCCAAAGGTCGCCCAGGGATTTCGCAGCGCCAACCGCTCTCCAGACACAATCAGGCTGTGAAACATGAGGTCGTCTTGTTCTCGGCCTTCCGGGTTTGAAGAAACGGATTGTTCTTGTCGGTCGTTCGGAAATAGCGCATGCCTCGAATCGATTCGCAACCCTGGTTGCTTGGCGGCTGCGCCTTCAAGGCGATGAACAAAGTTCGAAGGATCGTAAAAGGTTCCCATTAACATCGATTCCTTTTCAGGCAGTGTCGCTTCACTGTCGTGGGGTGGTACGGGCAAGAGCTCGGGAAGTGAGTTCCGGTCTTTGCCTATCTGCGGATCTGTACTGCATGTTGCTGGCCAACTAGAAGTCTTTGCAGACCAGAGCTTAGGCGGTTGAAGCCGGACACTGTATGCCCGCATGAGGGCAGCTGCCACCAAAGCGTCACGAGTAAATGGAGGCTTGGAGGCGGTGAACTGCCGCCGAGGATCAAAGCCTGGGTCAACCCATCATTTCTGCCGCTGCTGCTGCTACGGTATGTTCAACCATGTACAGGAGAGGCGTGGATCGTCCGCGCACTCAGGCTGTGAGGCGCTGAATGATCCTCAACTCAAAATGACTGTCGCAGGCTCCGGCGAACGCTGGAGCCAGCCTAAGCAGGCATTGGCTTGGCTGACACTGCCAATCACCTGTTGTTAATTCTGTGATGATTGTGCATTTAGCGGCTGCAATTGGGAGTAGGCGACTGCTGTGCCTCCAGCCTGCGTGATCTGGTAATCGCGATATTCAATGGTCAGAACCGCCGTGCCGAAAACACGTACCTTAGTTTCGCTCTCGTTGGATTCCGGCAACCAGAAGTCGCCGATTTTCTGGTAGCGCCGTTTGAAGTCAGTCTTCTCGGTCCACCAGGAAGGGTTGACAGCAGGCTCGCCTTCAACTCGTGTTATCGCGAAGTCTTTCGCATCCACCCAAATGTGGCCCCGAAACAGAAACTTGTTCTTGCTTCTCGGCTGTGCATCGAGCACGTAGTATTCGCCTGTTTCGTTCTTCTCGTAATCAGTCATTTGAAACTGGTAGTTCTCTGGGCGTGATGGCCGATTGCCGCTGATTCTCCTGCTGCATCGACTCTTGTTCCGCTTCCAGAAGTTTTTTGAAGACACGGTCCCGGATAGTTCCAGAGCCACTCTCCGACACTATCGTGAACTGCTTTTGGTCCGGCGCCTGGTAGTTAATGCGAACAACCATGTCTGCCTTCTTATGTGACAGACAATGGCAGTCCAGGCGGTAGGTGCGGAGACTGGAGTAGCCCTCGAGTGCCCTGGCACGCGAGTTGTTCATCTCGACGACACGTTCAATCACCTCATCAGCGCTCAGAGGCGCAGATACAATTGCCTGCTGCGCAACTGCCGGGAAGCCGATGATCAAGGAAGTGAGTATGGGGACAAACCAGCGGCCTATCAGATTTCCTCGCGCGATAAAGCATAGTCATTGTATGAGTCTCCTGGTGAAATGTGAGAAGTCTATAGCTTGTCGTGATTTGCGGATGCCGATTCCTGAGCATGGGTATTCGAACCGAGGTGGCGACCCGTGGAATTGAGCTAGTGTTGAGTCTCCCTCATGACTGCCAGTTCCCTGCGCGGAAGAGTCAAAGAGATAAATCGTGCTTGCGATAACCGGTCCGACACGGACCTCGCTGTGTAACATGCCTGAGCTTCCGAGAACGTCGAAGAACTTCTGTGTCTCAAGAAACCGGCGCGACGGCTCAAGAATGATGAAATCTCCGTCCTGCGGCACATAATGGGGGTCGTAGAGCGGTACCACCTCCATGTCGGAGCGCCCGCAGGTCTGCAGGTAATAAGCCATGCTCATCGGTCTTGCAGTTGCCAACTTCGCGCCCTGGGTGCGAGGCGACAAACCCGTTGCGCCACTTCACGTGTGTCAAACTCTGACACCTCATCTGGTGCGAAATAGCGGGTGATCTTCTGTTTTCCTCCGCCAATTGAATTCAAATAGAAGGAATAGAAAGGCGCCCAAGCATGCAACCCAAGGAGCGGCGACGCAAGGAAGATGACTGCGGCGGCCCGGACAAAGCTTAATGACATGCCTTTCTCTTTCGCAGCTTTGAACGTCTGCTGCACGGCGTACCCGCCGGCCAAGTAAAGAAACGGCAAGAGCGGAAGCGAGTAACGTATCCACTTTGCACCACTGAGAGAGAGCCCCATCAACTGAACCATCCCGAGCGATAGGAAGAAACAAGACGCGAGGGTCCGACGATCTCGCAAAAGCATTATGCTTCCAACAACAACAGCCGTCAGAATTGGAATGGGTGTTTTTACCAGCAGCAGCCAGAGATAGTAGAACCAGGGAAGTCCAGCCAGCAGACGAGAGGGGAAATTCAAATAGAGCGTGCCATCGAAGTCGTAGCCACTATGCTTAACCCCTCCGTGGTGCAGCCAGTTGAGAATCGCGTGAAAGTTACTCGGAGACAGGATGACCGGGTTCACCAGAATGAAGCTGATGAACATCACAAGATAGAACCGCTTATGGTTAAATCTTGATGGCTTTCGGGCGAGCCCCAGTTTGCCGGCGATAAACCAGGCGAGCGCGTTCAGGCCGAGAAGGTGAAGAATATACTGCGATGCAAGAGCCAAGCCAAAGCCGATCGCGCTCAGGTCGTACCAGCGCCTTGCACTCTGGTCCCCATCAGCCTGTTTGGCGCGAAAGTAAAAATAGCAGGCCAGCAGGGTGAAGAAGGTCAGTGGCGTTTCCTCCTTCATAAGTCGGTTCAGCGCGATTGACAACGGCGTGACTGCCCAGAAAAAGCTCGCCGCCAAAGATCCCGGAACCCCCATCATTCGGCGGCATAACAAATAGAGAACGGCGGTGGTTGCGGCACCGAAAAGCACATTGGGCAATCGAAGCCAGCCCTCGGGCTTTAGCGTAGGCCAGTCATCCGTCGCGGCCAGCCGGTTCCAATTTTCGCCTGCTGTCAGACTTGCCCAAGCCAGCATCTTCGGCAGCATGGGGTGTTCGCTATTGACCCCGACAAAGTGGCCTTGGCGATACTCTTGAATGGCCGCCCATTTTGCCGACTCGTCCTCGGACAGGCTGTAAAAGTCGATCTGGTGAACGCGAACTGAGAATGCCAGTGCCGTCAATACGAGTACGGCCATGATTTCCAGATTGCGACTAACCCAACGATTGTGAATCTCTTTAATCACAAATACTCCGGCTTGCGACGCGAACGCGATTTAGATGGTTGCTCTCGCGATCGAGTGAGCTTTGCGAACGAGGGTTGCTTGTAATCAACGTTCAACTGATGCACGCTCGACCTGGTTCGTGGTGTCTTTATTGCCGCGCGTCGGGTGAGAAGGCTGACGTGTGACTTGTATGAAAGTCAAGGACCTCGGATACGGAGTAGACCCTTCGGGCAGACGGGTTGAAGTACTGCCACACGTTCAACTCACCGAGAAGTCCGAGCGCCACAAGTTGAAGCCCGACCAAGATCTGGACGGCGGCAAAAGCCAATAACAGACCGTGTTGCTGCAGCACATCGAATCCGGTTATTGCCTTCCAAACCAGCAGCAAGAGTGCAGCCGTCGTTCCCAGGACCATGTTGATCGACGCCAAGCCGTCCGAAGAAATGCAGAGGGCGCGACATATAGCGCAACAGGAATCGGATTGTTATGAGGTCGAAGAATACCCGGAAGGTACGAGAAATGTTGTAGTGGGACTCTCCGTGCTTTCGATGGCAGTTTTGAATCGGTATTTCACAGATGGAGGCGCCATTGGCAGAAGCTATTGCCGGAATGAATCGGTGCATTTCGCCATATAGAGGTAATTCCCGCAGCATGTCGCCGCGGTAGGCCTTGAATGTGGTCCCAAAATCGTGAATGTTGACGCCGCTGAGCTTGGCCATCAACCAATTGGCGCAGCGGGAAGGGATCTTTCGGAGCAGCAGATTGTCGATGCGGTGACTGCGCCAACCGCTTACGATGTCGTAGCCCTCATCGATCTTTTCCAAAAAAGCTGGGATTTCTGCTGGATCGTGCTGAAGGTCGCCATCCATGGCGATCACGTATTCACCGGTGCTGTGTGCAAACCCAGCAGCGAGGGCTGCAGTCTGGCCGAAGTTGCGACGCAAGCGGACTGCGATTACATGTGAGTCGATTGCGGCGAGTTCCTTCAGCAGTTTGGAAGTGCGATCGGTGCTGCCATCGTCGACAAAGACGAACTGGTAAGCGCGTCCAAGCTCCTGCATGACGCCTTCGAGCCGGCCGTAGAGTTCAATGACATTAGATTCCTCGTTATGAAAAGGAACAACGATAGAAACCATCGCGGTGGTCTTGAGATCGCGCATTGTGTACCTGCCTTCCATGCCTTAGTAGCTGTGCTTGAACTGTCACTCGAAGCGGATTAGCCCGGGATGCGCTTCGACCTTACTAACGCATTTAGCTTGCCAAAGACGGACTGCCGCAACTCTTTACGCTGCAGATATATGGCCGTATCGCGGAATCGACTGTGCCCTCATTGGGGCAATGCCTCAGGAAGTCATGACTGTCGGCGGGCAGACTGTAGCGATTGACGGGGATCCGAAGGCTTAACATTCCGGTCGTTGATCGGGGAATCGCTGACTGTGCGTTGAACGCGGGCTAATCAATATAACTACGGTTCTGATCTGGCCGAGAGAGTTACCACGGTATAGTGCTCAATGCGGTCTAAGGAAAACTCACTGACGTTCTCGTGCAGAGAAAGGCCATTAAGCTTAGGCTGGACTTCGTCGGGCGAAAGGACTTTCACGTTCCACCGTCTGAGGTCTTTGACCAACCCGCTTAGATTCAACCGGACTTTCACGTTCACTGCCGGAGCCTGATGATCGTAGTTGAGTAAGTGGAGAATCAATGTCTTACCGTCGGGTTTGCGAGTCAATTGGCCGAGCACGTAATTGCGCGGCTCTAGGCTGAGGCGGGGCCCTCCAGACGCGGCTTCGGCGCGCGCCACAATACCCGGCTCCGCCTTTCCGGACTTGATGATGACGCCACCGCCGGCCGTGAACCTATCCAAGAGGGCAGTTTGCTCTGCGCTTAACTTTGGCAAGTCAGTTGGCCTCACCAGCACCTTGAACTGGTTCAGGGGGACTCCCTTGTCCAGGTGCGCGAGCACCTTGGTCTCGAACAAAACGCTCTGCTTGAGAAATTCGTCGGCCAGAGGGTTCTGCGGCTTCGCGGAGAGCAACGCAATCCGCGCCGTCGATGCGACTTGGTGATACAACTCCCGGTGCTCGGCGAGGAAATGATTGTATTGAGCGATGGCCGTCCAGGCATCTCGCGCCTCTGGCTCGCCGTTGATCAGCGCCGACAGGAATCGCCCTTCGATGTTTCTTGAAGTGTCCGCACCGAACGCATAGGCCTCGGCAATCGAAAGCTTCTGCTCCGCCGGGCTCGGAATGCAGCGGCCACGCGGGCCGCAGTGGTAAAGGTCGTTCTCATACATCAGGGGCTGCCAAACCTGCTTCTCGCCGCTCAGAAATTTGATCTTGCGCGCGTTATCGACCTGCCATTTACCATGCCACACCCCTGGCGTGTCCTTGCCGTCCTCCTCCCAAATCGCTTCGTTGATGTCGTTCATCCCAAAGCGGCCCGGCGGAATATGGATATTGGCATAGACCATGACCTTTGGCCGACCGGTCTCCCGTGCTTTCCGCTCCGCCATCCGTTGGGTGTCATCGAGCAACTGGGTCAGGCCATCTTTGTAACCGATCATGTTGTCCCATACGATCGCGTCCGCTCCCGCATCGATCGCCAGCGCCGCTTTCTTCAAGAGATAAGCACGCCAACCCGGATTGCGCGCGTCGGCCAGACGACGATGCCAGGAGATCTGCAAATCGGTGATAGTGGGGCCGGCGTAGAATATGGGGACGCCGTACATCCACAAGCCGTAATCCCTCGTTTCGGGGTCGTCATGGTAGGCCTTCTCGGGGAACATGTTTGAAGCTGAGAGGTAAGCCGATACGTGGATCCCGTTCTCATGGCAGAGGGCAATTACCTTTTTCAGGTTCTCGCGGTTTTCGCCCTCCTCCTTAAGCGACCAGCCATTGCTCCAGGTGACCCAGATCCAGTTGAACTCCGCCTGCTTGAGCAAGCCGAGCATTTGCTCGAAGTCGCGGTCATAGATGTGGCTCAGAGCGTCCTTTTCTTTGCCGCTGAACTTGCGCCCCCACCATGTCCGCTCGGCCTTCCAACTCTCAATTTGCCCGCCATCCAGCCGGATGAAACGAAAATTCCCCTGCTCCGCCCACGTGGGTATGTCCTCCTGTTTGGCACGGTACGCACCCGGACCCTGCTGAAAAGACTGGGCGGAACAAAGCATTAAAGACGTGGCGACCACGCCAATGAGTCGCACGCTTTTAAAAACTAAAGAACGCGCGCCACGCTGGCAGCCGGCAGCTCGCTTACGACAGTTGTTAGGTAGGCCCGTCTTCCCTTTCAGCAGGAAACTCATTTGCCTCTCGATTGCGCTCGCTCGCGCCTGAGCCGTTCGGACAACACGAAGCGCGAGCTGAAGTCTGCGCCCGGGCCACATCATTGTCAAAGGTGCGCCTCGCGAAGTGCTGCGTCAGACCTCAACGCTTTTCTCACTCCCCTAATTAGGCTGTTCGTCGAATTCGGCTTGAGTAAGCGGTGGAAGCGTGGACTCCACCTTCATATCCATCATTAGGTCGATCTGGCGCTCCAATCTGAAAAACTTAGTCACCGTGAGCCTTGGGAGCGACTTGTTGAACTTCTTGACGTACTTTTTCTTCAGTGCTGTGAGACGAGCGTCACACTCAAACATTTGATCTTCCATCGTTTCGGCTTCAGCATCGGTCAGATCCGGATATTTCTCAACGTACTTCTTGATGATTTCCGCGCGCCCATCGTCGAGCCTCGATCGTTCGTATTCGTACTGCCGATAGATCGGCCAAAAGGCAGCAGCATCTTTGTCGTTGAAATCCATCTCTTCCCCGATGATCGTGGTCTTGTTTGCCTGCATGCCGGCCCGAATCAGTGCGATGGCTGAATCGAAGTTGGGCGGCGCCTCATTTTGGGCGTGGCAGAGAGGCGACAGAGCGAGCACTGCCAAACTGACGTTGAGCAGTAGAGAATTACGAATCATCATCTGAGCTCCTGCGTCACGTCGCTCGTGGCGCGACGTGCAATGCGTTCGATAACCATTTAGATCGGAACCGACAGCCTAACAGCGCACGATGTTATCGCTGTGAATACCGTTTGTAGCGTTGCGCGTATCCACGACTAATGACGCGTGCTGCACGATCCAATGGTAGTCATAGTCCGAATGATCCGTGACGATCAGCACGCAGTCATATTTGTCCAGGTTGTTCACCGGAGAGCATGTCATCTGGAGTTCGTATTTGCGTCCTTTGCCGATGAATGGGAAATAGGGATCGTTGTAGCTGACTTGAGCGCCATCCTTCTGCAGGAGCTCAATGATCGTCAGCGCCGGAGACTCGCGCAGGTCATCGATGTCTTTTTTGTAGGCCACTCCGAGGACCAGCACCTTGGCGCCGTTCACGGGTTTTCCTCGCTTATTCAGAGCTTTGCTTACGTTCGACACGACGTGATACGGCATTGAGCTGTTGATCTCTCCGGCAAGTTCGATGAAACGAGTCTGAAAATCCCAGGACTTCGCCTTCCAGGACAAGTAGTAGGGATCGACAGGGATGCAGTGTCCGCCCAGGCCGGGGCCGGGGTAAAACGGGTGAAAGCCAAAGGGCTTGGTGGATGCTGCCGCGATGACTTCCCAGATATCCAGGCCCATACGGAGAGACAAAAGCTTTAACTCATTGACCAGGGCGATGTTCACGCAGCGGTATATATTTTCCAACAGCTTGACCATCTCAGCGACTGCGGGCGAGGACACTGGAACAACTCGATTGAAGATTGCGTTGTAGAGAGCCGCGGCCAACTCTGAAGCCTGGGAGTTAAGGCCGCCGACAACTTTCGGGATATCGCGACGCGCGACGCTATCATTCCCTGGGTCTTCTCGTTCAGGAGAGAAGGCAACAAAGAATTCATGCCATCCATTTCCAGCTTCGCCTCGAGCAGCCTTGAGACCGGAGCTATTGCCTTCTTCCAAGATTGGAACAAGAACTTCTTCGGTCGTGCCTGGATAGGTCGTGCTTTCGAGGACCACCAACTGGCCGGCACGTAAATGTGGTGCGATGGCCTTGGCGGTATTTCGAATAAAGCTGAGATCCGGTTCTCGATACTCATCAAGAGGCGTGGGCACACAGATGATGATGGCATCCATGTCGGTCAGACTGGCAAAGTCTGCTGTCGCAGAAAAGCCATGCAAGGTCGCAGACTGGATTTCTGTTGGCGGAATTCTATAGATATAGGTTTCCCCGGAGTTTAGGGCTGCAACTTTATGCTGGTCGATATCAAAGCCGGTCACTCGAAAGCGTTCTTCCGTGTAGAGCAGCGCAAGCGGCAACCCCACATAGCCGAGACCTATTATTCCAATCCGCGCCTGGCGAGTCTCAATCCTGGTTTTCAGCTCTGATAACAGACCGACAGCATTGGTGACAGTACTCATTCGATCGCCTCCAAAAGCAGAATCGACGCCGATGGCTATCGATCATGTGCATGCATACACACAATGCAAGTCGAGTACCAAGCTAAAGGTGCTTGCAAGTTCTTGAATCCGAAGGGAAGTTTCCGAGAGGGCAGGTTGTCGCCCATGCCCAGCCAATGGGCGCTGCCCCCATTTGGTCACTGAATCGCGCCAGAAGATGCCCGCGATGGGATTCGGGCGACATCGCCGGGCAAAGCATTTCTGCAGTTGAGATCGCCCGCACACCGATTTCGGAAATTCAAATCCGAGAGTCAGACATGACCTGTCCAGGAACTCGATGCCGAAATCATCAGGACGCACATCATCCGATTCACAATACCGGTCGAATCGATCCGATGAGAGTTCGGAAGGCTGCGCGACCGATTTTGAGAATGAAGGAGGGAGAACGACGCGCGTAGTCAGGGTGCAATGCTACTTGGACAAGTGTTGCGGGAGATGAAGCCGTTCACAAACGTCCCGCGAATATGACGTTTCGGCTACGAACTGAGCTCCCAGTCTCTTGAGCAGCAGGAGCACCTCCTCACCAACATCGTCGATGTACATGACTTCCGTCAGATCAACCACTAATGTCATATCTGTGTGACACTGTGTCACGAGCATACGAATGTGTTCAGCTCCGTCGCCCGTGAATCGGCCTTCGAGCCTGCAGATTAGAGCACCGTCTAATTCCTTTGTTTCGACACGTAACATCATATTGTTTGCGGCCCCTGGTCGGCCACACTAGGGAATGCACGCGGCGTGCCAGGAACTGTCCTTCTAATTTACTGATTTTAATAGCAGTTCCAGTCGCGTGCCGTTTGCGCCGATGGGCACTGCCAGCCTGAGGGCAGATCCTTCACAGGCTCAAAGAGAAGACGTGTGAAAGAAGGACTCTGATCCGCCGAATGTTAACAGCGCGCATGAATGCCGTCACCGGAGTGATCAGTGCGAGTGATATTGAGCCTGCGCATCTTGTTCTGCAGGGTAGTCCTCTTAAGCCCGAGACGTTGTGCCGCTCCGCCTTTGCCGGCTATTTTCCCGGCAGAGTGTTTCAAAGCATCGATGATCGCATGCCTTTCGGCCTGCTCGAACGTTGCTGCGCCGGAAGAAACAGTACGCCCTGCGGATCTAAATTCGGTTCGTGGCACATTCAGCTCGTCCCCCTGCGTGAGAATTACACAACGCTCGATAAAGTTCTCCAGCTCGCGAACATTCCCTGGCCAGTCTGCATTCACCAGAGCTTCCATCGCATGTTTCGGGACAGATCGGATGCGCTTTTGCATTCGTCGAGACAAACTTGACACGAAATAGTGAACGAGGAGTGGAATGTCTTCACGCCTTTCGCGCAAGGGCGGGATCTCAATTGGAAAAACCCTGAGCCTATAGAAGAGATCCTCTCGAAACTGATTGTTGCGGATCATGCTTTCCAAATCGCGATGCGTGGCGGCAATCAGACGAACATCGACTTTGATGGTTCTTGTGCTACCGAGGCGCTCGAACTCTCGCTCCTGCAATGCACGCAGTAGCTTCGGCTGGAGCTCTAAACTAATGTCGCCAATTTCGTCGAGAAAGAGGGTGCCGTGATCTGCCAGTTCGAATCGGCCACGCTTCTGCATTAGGGCACCCGTAAAAGCGCCTTTTTCGTGCCCGAAAAGTTCACTTTCGACAAGGCTCGAAGGTATCGCTGCGCAGTTCAGACGAACAAATGTGCGCTGACGTCGTGGGCTGAGATTATGGAGCGCTCGTGCAACAAGTTCCTTGCCCGTACCGGTTTCGCCATGCAGGAGTACGGTAGAACTGGTAGGCGCCACGATCGCGATCTGGTCCAGCACCCTGCGGATTGCTGCGCTCTTGCCTATGATGTCTTCGAAGTTGTATTCCGAGTTGATCTCTGATTCAAGGTAAAGTCGCTCTTCTTCCAGACGAGTCGCCGAGGCGTTCAGACGCCCATAGTCAAGCGCATTATCCAATGCGAGCGATATCTGAATGCCAATTTGTGATAGGAGGTCCAAGTCCCGTTGTGCGAACGCGTCGGCTTTGCGGCTGCCGATCGAGAGTACACCTATCGGCCGATTCTCGGTGGCCAGGCAAACAATGGCTAAAGACGCTATTGATTCTGCTTTCAAGGGGTTTCGAAGACCTGAAGGCAATCTGTCGAAGTCATCGGATGACCAGATTTCGGCTGCGCGTTGATACAGCCTCTTTAGATCCAATTCGATGGCGCCCAAGTCTGCGAAGGCGACTGCAGCCATCATTCCATTCCCATCAGGAAAGTCGTGCAATACTCTCTGCAGCTGGCCAGATTCCTCGTTGATTACCCAGAAGTCGATAGAGTCACACCCGAAATATCTGCGGATCGACATCGAAGCCGAGCGAAGGACCTCATCTATATCCAACTTCGCTACATGATTATTCATCTCGAGAACCAGGCGCAGACGGTCCCGCTCACTGGCGAGCTCACGTTGGTACTGCTCTGCTCGATCTCTAGCCAGCGCGCACTCCAGCGCGACTGCAACGTGGGCAGCCATAGAGCCGAGCAGTTCAACGTCTTCGGGAAGAAAGTGCTGGCCGGGGAACTTCGTGACAGCAAGAATTCCGTATTTCTTTTGGTGTGTGGACACGGGAAACAAATAGGTGCTGTGCCCTGCGGACGCAGATGCAAACGGAGCTAGGTCGGGAGCATTTAACATTTGCTGCGACCCGTCCGGCAGCAAAACCGGTTTTTGTTGCTCGAGTACCGCAGCCACCAAACTAGTGCAGGGAATTCTGCTGCCTATCTCAGCCCCGGGGGCGTCCAGTTCGTTGTCGTAATCGAGCAGGCGCAGACTGTTTGCGTCATTGTCTAAGACGTAAAGGTCGGCCCCGTGCAATCTAGAAGTGCTGGACAGAACACTCCTCAGGCTGCTGAGGACGGCTTTGATCGTCGGCTGATCAGCTAGGACGCTGGGCGCATTCAGCAGAGTGCGGTATCGGTTTTCGGCAATAGTCATAGGTCGTGCGCTCGCAAGAAAATGTCAGTTCACAGTCGGGAGGAATGTGATTCTTCAGAAGCGAATGACAACGATTCTTTCCTCACCAGAGGAATTGGAAGGGGAATGGACGTGGCCGAACTATGCTGGGGTCAAGGCTCTATTGCCCATTTGCCGTGGGAGTCGGAACCGTGGACAGTAGTCTGGCGATAGCTAGCTCGACCGTTCGATCCATTTCAGATACGACCCCGGGTACGGTTCGATCAGAAACGGGTGCGACCTCGGAAACAGCGTTGCTCCAGACGGTGGTGCCTGTCTTGACGCTGGTGATCTGTGCGGATACTTCAACTTCCACTTTCACCCTAGTCTGGTAGTCTACTTCCTCCATCTTTTCCAATCTTCCGCTCAAGATGTAGTCATAATCGGGATTCCCTTTATACTCTGAAACCGTGGTGTACTGGCCGCTGGCGCGGAGATGATCAATCACGGCGGTAGTCACAAGCTCTCGGGGGTCTGTCGCCCAGCGGTGATATTCGTAGAAGCCGATCTTCTCGGGCGTCGTTCTGTACACAATGGGCCCTTCTTGCAAATACCCCGGCGAATGGAATTCCCGCACTGCGATTGAGGTTCTTGCGTTGTCCGCGGCGGGCGGATCAGGCGGAGCCGGCAAATTGAGGGTGTAATATGCCGGGTACCTCACTCTGCCACATCCAACCAGAGCGGGTAACAGCGCCAACGTCAAAACAAGCATGCTTGTGCGTTTTCTCATGTCAATCCTTCTCCTCACTCAGAGCTCACTTGGGAACTGTGCGGTCCTCGGGTTGTTTCACGCGAACAAGACTCCAGGGACGCTGCTTCAACGAATCTGTCAACTGGTCGAGGTTATTCGTCGCTTTGCGCAGATTCTCCACAGTGTCGTCGATCTTGTCGTCGTTCGCTCTGACAATGACTTGCATGGACTGCAGCAAGCTTTTGGTCTGTTCCAATGTCGTCTGCAATTCAACCAGGTCCTTACGCGCCGGATCGCGCAAATCCGTTACTGTGCCATTCACATTCTGGATTGTGTCGTCGGCGTGATCGCTGATCATTGCCAATTGGTCTGACAAGTGGTCGATCTTTGGGCGTTCATCGGCAATCAGCCCATCAATGTTGCTCAGAATGTCTTGAACTCTTTTCTGATTCGGCGACCCTGTCATGGTATTAAGGTTGGCAAGTAGATGGTTCACGTTGCCGCTGACATCGTGAAGTTCTCCCTGGGTCTGAATAATCAGCGTATTCGCGTTCTCTGAAACGGTGGCCAGTTTCTCGGCCATCTCATCCAGACTGACCGATTCCTGAGAAGCAATAATCGAGTCCGGAGGAAGACGCTTGGCGTCCATAGTGCCTGTTGTGATCGATAAGGCCGTGTTACTCATAACATTGACGACACCGAGCTTGGCTACTGATTTCTCATTCAGCGGGGTGTCCTTTTTGACTTTGAAGAGGATCTCGATTCGGGTTGGATCCTCAGCCGAGGGCCGCACGGCAGTAACTGCCCCGACATCGATGCCTCCGTACAACACGGATGCCCCGGGCTCGAGGCCGCCAGCGTACCGCAGGTAAGTGCGATAGTGCGAAGTGCTGCCACCGTAGTGTGCGTTCAGCAGGTAGATCGCCGTAAACGCGAGTACCGCGAAGGAGCTGAGGACAAATGCACCGACTTTTGTTTCTGCGGTCATAGTTTTGATTCCTGACTGTGTACGTAGCGTTCAAGATAGGCGGCCAGTGCCGGCGCATGCACCGGACTGTCTGGCACGGCGTTAAGAAACTGCTTCACGCGGGGATTCTGGTTTGCGCGTATTTCGTCCTTTGTTCCCACCGCGAGTAATTTTCCATCGAAGAGCATTGCGATACGGTCGGCGATTCGGAAAGCGCTGGACAACTCATGCGTAACGACAAGTGCCGTAATTTTGAAAGTCTGCTTGAGAAACAGTATGAGTTCGTCGAGTTCCGCGGCCACAATGGGATCAAGACCCGCCGAAGGCTCATCCAGCACTAAGATTTCGGGATCCATTGCGAGAGCTCGCGCAACTGCTGCACGCTTCTTCATGCCTCCAGAAAGTTCCTGCGGGTGCATTTTGCCGAAATCAGCCAAGCCCACAACCGCCAGCTTCATCCAAACAACCAAGTCAATGATTGTAGGTGCGAGCGCGGTGTGCTCTCTCAAGGTGAGCGCGACATTATCTTCCAGTGAAAGTGAATTAAACAAAGCCGCGCCCTGAAAAGCCACTCCTATTGAGTGCCGAACTTTCTTCAGTTCCGCTTGCGAGCAGCGCGTGATGTCTGTGCCTTTGATTGAGATGCTGCCTGACTTCGGACGCTGGAGACCGAGAATCTGCCGCAAAAGTGTGCTCTTTCCTGAACCGCTGCCTCCCAGCAAAACCGTGATCTGGCCTGGCTCGATTTCGAGGTTCAAACCGTCGAGCACACGTCGGCCATCGTATTCCACTACCAGATCGCGCACCGATATGATGGACATTTAGGTCCTTCCCACGAAGTAAAAGATTGTTGTGAAAATGGCATCGGCGACGACGATCAGAAAGGTCGATCGCACTACAGCCATAGTTGTCGAGCGGCCCACTGCGTCGGGGCCGCCCCGCACATGAAGTCCTTCCAGACATCCCACGTGCGCAACAATGGTGGCGAATGCCACCGCCTTGACAAGACCGGCGAGCAGATCCTGCAGATGGATCGAACTCAGCACGAGTCGGAAATAGAGCTGCAGACCAAGATGCGTGCTGAAAAACATAAACAGGCCTCCAGCGAGAATGCCGAAAATGTTGGAGACGATAGTGAGACACGGAACGGTCACCAGTGCCGCCAGAAATTTTGGCGCCAGGACAAACTCCACCGGTTCGAAGGCCATAACCTTAAGGGCATCGATCTCTTCCGTCACCGTCATGGTGCCGATCTCGGCGGCAAACGCCGACCCTGAGCGTCCGCTGACGGCGATCGCAGTAATCAGCGGACCAAGCTCGCGCGTGAACGCCATCGCAACCAGCTCAACGACGTAATTCATAGCCCCGAATCGTCGCAGTTCAGCGGCTCCTTGCATAGCCAGGATGAATCCGCTGCACATGGCCATCAGTGCGACCATTGGCAGGGCGTCAACACCAATTTCCAGCATCTGGCGAACGGTAGCTTGCCTTCTATATCTGTTTCCTACCAGGGGCAACGCCGTGTGCACTCCACGCAAGGTGGCCCAGGACTGAATGCTCAACTTTCCGATGTAGTCGAGTTGCTTGATCGCCTCGCGGCCGGAGATTTCGAAGAGACCGGCAATCAGACCGCCTTTCGCAGATTGGCTCATGATTGACTACTCCCATCGAACAAGGTCAGAACACCGGTAACCTCAAACAGGCGAATTAACTGATCGTGCAAGCCCTGCAACCTGAGCACGGTTTGATGGCCTCGTGCGATCTTTTGAGCCTCGATCAGAGTGGCAATCCCGGAGCTATCGATGTGCGTGACACCTGACAAATCAATGCTCACTTCTCTTGAGTGTGGAGTCTCGAACAACGCGAGAAGCTGAATGCGCATCGCCGGAGAGGAGTCGATGTCAACCCGACCGTAAAAGGACGCAAGAGCACTGTTTCCATTGGAAACGATATTGATCCCCGGCATACGGGCATTGTCTCTGGTGTCACCTAGCAATGGATTTCGCTCCTTTCCGACACACGATTTGGCCCCGTAACAGGCCGGATCAAACGCGGAACGACAATGATGTGTGCAATTCGGATACCAGATATAAGTGCCTGTAAGTGGTGAAAAACGGGCAGGACATCGATCATCGACGCCGCAACTCCGGCACCTAATAATGGCAGTGACCAAATGTGGGCAGACGAAGTCACCTCGGTGCGAATGCGACCAGATATGGTCGGCTCGATTCGAGTGTTGTGAAAACCAATGTTCGCGCTCGTTTGGGAACTGCCTCGTTATCACTTCCGGTTCGCTGTTCGGATTGGCACTGTGCGTGCATTCTCATTGTCGGGCGAGGTGGCAGGCAGTTGGTCGCAATACGGACCCCGCAGCCAACCAGTTCGGAGCGCCGGACAGCGCAAATACTCGCGTGGCGTATTTCCGTTAATTGTGGGCCGTGTCTGCCCTTCGCCTATTTTTCCAGATCTCTGATTAGGAGAGCAATTATGAGGATGATTGACACACTGACGGGCGAATCGAACGGGTCCATCATCTCGTCCATCATTAACTTGGTCTGTCCGCAATGCGGCGGACGAATGTCGAGCTTCCAATGTGAAGGGAGATGCCGCAGAAGCTGGCTTGAGGAATGGGAATGGGCGAATCGGTCGTCCAGAAGCTCCAAGTCCCGCTTCTCAGACCATGGCGTCCGGTCGAGGCTCTGAGCTATCCATCTTGACTTTGCCCGCAGGTGTTCGAGCTGCTATGCAAATCGCGCATCTCAATGAACTCAGCCTTGATGGGCAGATGGACAGAGATCTCGATCAGGAATATGCGCCAATGAGAAAACGCGCCGCACCCGTTCGGCGTTTTTCTGGGCATCGCAATGTAAGCTGAAAACCGATCATCGCACGGGGGTGTTCTGGGCATGTTTCTGGTCACTGGTGCAGCGGGATTCATCGGTCGCTCGATCGCCGCAGAGCTTCTTGCTCGCGGTAAGCAGGTGCGCGGCATCGATAACTTCATCACGGGCAAGCGATCGAATCTTAAGGGGCTTGAGGCGATGGAGTTGATGGAAGGCGATCTCCGCGATCCGGCGGCTTGCATGCGGGCTTGCGAAGGCGTCGACACGGTCTTTCATGAGGCCGCGCTTGCTTCTGTCCCGCGGTCTGTTGCCGACCCCGTCTCCACCAATGAGCACTGCGTAGTGGCCACCCTCAATCTGCTGGTGGCTGCGCGTTCGGCGGGAGTGCGGCGCGTGGTCTATGCGGGTTCCTCTTCGGCCTACGGCGAAACACCCACCCTGCCCAAGCACGAGGCGATGGCACTGAATCCCATCAGCCCCTATGCGGTGGCCAAGTTGGTCGGGGAGCAGTACATGGGCGTGTTCGCACGTGTCTATGGACTCGAGACGGTCGTCCTTCGGTACTTCAACGTCTTCGGGCCCTATCAGGATCCGACGTCTCACTATTCGGGTGTTCTGGCTATTTTTTGCCGCAAGATGCTGGCAGGTGAGCAGCCGATGATTTATGGCGACGGAGAACAGAGCCGGGATTTTACTTACATCGAGAACGTGGTTGAGGCCAACCTGTTGGCGGCTGCGGCTCCGGCTGAAAAAGTCTCAGGGAAGGTGATCAACGCCGCCGCCGGCGCTCGATTCACGCTGAACCAGACTTTCGATATCCTGCGCGAGCTTACCGGTTACGTGGGTGAGCCGGCGTATGGCGAGTCGCGCGCAGGTGATGTTCGCGATTCGCTGGCCGATATTTCCCTGGCACGCGAGTTGCTCGGCTACCAGCCATCGGTTGACTTCCGCGAGGGGTTGCGCCGGACCGTGGCGTGGTACTCGGGGCCCGGCAACTCGGACTTTTGCAAGCTGTTGCTCGATCCAGAGAGGATCAACGACGTAAACGTAAACCCGACCAACGACCAGGAGCAGGAAACACTGGAACTTACGGAAATGTCGAGTTTCTAATATGAAGGGAGATGGCGTAGAGGCTGGCTTAGGAATGGGAATGGGGCGAATCGATCGTCGAGGAGTCCCAAGTCCCGGCTCACAGGCCCTGCTTGCCGGTGAGGCTCGGAGCAGTCTCGATTGATACGCTCACCCCATGAAACGTCTCATTATCAACGCCGATGATTTCGGTTTGACTCATGGCATCAACCGGGCCATTGCCGAGTTGCATCAGGCAGGCGTGTTGACCAGCGCCACCCTGATGGCTCGCGAAAAGGCCACGGAAGAGGCAATCGAGATTGCTTTAGCTACGCCGTCGCTGGGAGTGGGCTGTCACGTGGTTCTGGTGGATGGGGAGCCGGTGTTACCTGGCGACTCTCAGCCGACATTGGGCGCATTCGTTCGGCAGGCGATTGCTGGCCGGATTGATTCCGCTGCAATTGAAGCCGAGGCCGGTGCGCAGATATCTCTGCTGCAAAGCCGCGGCCTCACCCTTACGCATGTCGACACCCACAAACATACGCACATGTTTCCCGCTGTGCTTCGGCCCGTACTTCGCGCAGCGCGGAAAGCGGGCATCCGCGCGGTGCGTAACCCCTTCGAGCCGGTGTGGAGTCGATACGCAACGTCGGCCGCACCACTTTTGCGAAAAACTGCTGTAAGATTCTTGCGGCGGCTTCAGCCAACATTCCGGTGCATTGTTGCTGAGGAGGGTTTCACCACCACCGACGGCAGCCTTGGTGTCGCGGCCACCGGGTCTTTTGATTCACTGATGCTTGATTCTCTATTGATCCGACTTGAACCGGGAACATGGGAGCTGGTCACGCATCCCGGCTACAACGACGCCGATCTGGCAGTGGCGAGAACTCGCCTGCTGGCTTCGCGTGAAACCGAGCGTGAGGCGCTCGCAACAATCAGCTGGAGAAATCAAACCGAGTTGATCAACTATTCTTGTCTGGCCAGAGGCGGAGCCGATTGGACCTGACCAGCACTGTAGTTCAAGATCACTTGATGGACCGGAATGCATTCATCCAACGGCAGATAGCCCATCTCATCGATGACGAGCACCTTGGGAACGATATAGACGCGCATGCGGCGATCGAGCGGTCCTTCCCCGTAAGCATGACCGAGGTCTGTAACCAGAGTTTTGCGCGATGAATGTGCTTCCGCAGTAGTGCGGAATCTTAAGACATCAACTAAAACGGATTTTAAGTCCTTTTTCTCGCTGTATGTTAACTATTTGATAATACAATGAGTTTACTCGTACGTTCATGAAATTAAACGCGATATGTTCACAGCCATGGGTGCATAAGTGTGCAAATTGGTGGCACCCATTCCCAGTACAAATGGTACCAAAATGGCTACCCAAATTCCTGTGTCTGACCGCTCTGACTCTGCTCTGAAGGCAGTTCGCGCCACTTCGCCCGCAATTCCGCCGTTTGTTCTCTCATCCCTCAAAATGGGGACCTCGACAAGGCGCAAACAAGATGCGGTTAAGAGACCGCTCACGAAATTTGTTGGCAGGGAAGAGAAAACCTTCGGAAGGATGAGCACAAACATGGGCACAGTGGTTTGACTAAAATCCAGGAATTGGTTCCAGCCTTTATGCAAGCCGATTTGCAATCTCCAGCATGACCGGCCATGACGGCGGACTCATTGTCAGTCTTCTTGATAGGTTGCTTTACTTGCGGTTCTCCTCCGCACGATAATCTCCGCTATGGCCGCCGGACTTCGCGACCAATCTCAGGCCGTCAAGCCTCATCTTCTTTGAGAGCGCCTTTAGCATGTCGTACATAGTCAACCCCGCCACTGAGGCGGCCATAAGCGCTTCCATCTCAACTCCGGTGGCGCTGCGCGTTCGCACCTTGGTTCGTATCCGAATCTCTTCATCCAGTACCTCCATGTCCACCGACGCGAGACTGAGATTCAGAGAATGACAAAGCGGAATGAGTTCTGACGTCCGCTTAGCGGCCATAATTCCCGCGAGGCGCGCGGTTTCGAATACGTTGCCTTTTGGCGTGCGGCCTTCACGAATTACGGACATCAAGTCCGGTCCCACCCAAAGAACCGCTTCGGCTTCTGCCTCCCGAAGCGTCTCCCCTTTTTGGCTCACGTCCACCATTCGCGGCTGGCCACGATGATCCAGATGTGTCAACTCACTCATTTTCTAATTGTTCTCCCTCCACATTCATAAGTTCGTTGACGGACATCATCTTAACATCGACTTCCGTTCCGGCAAAAACCGTGCTACAGGCGGAAGGAATCACAGCAATGGCATTCGCTCTGAGTAATGTCTTCATCTTGCCGGTCGACTGCTCGCCAGAACTAAACGCAATTAACCTTCCATCCTGCGATTCGACACGAACCCTAACCAGTTTAACGCGGCCCGGGCGTTTTGACACCTCGTCCTGCAGAACCGCTCGCAATATCGGCTGGAGAATTCGGCGATATCCCATCGTCTTCAAAATCGCGGGCTTCACAAGTTCCTCAAAGATCAACATCGAAGCCACAGGGTTGCCGGGCAAACAGAAAACCAAACATTTCCCCCGGACGCCAAAGGTGGTAGGACCTCCCGGCCTGACGTCGACAGAATGAAAGACCTGCGCCATTCCAAGGTCGTCGAGGATACGCCGAACCAGGTCTCGCTCTCCGACCGATACTCCCGCCGTGGTGATGAACATATCCGCCTCAAGCCCACGGGTCATCTTCTCCACGTGGCTGGCGTCAGTGTCGCGTGCAATGCCCAGTATTTCGGCGGTGGCGCCGCATTCTCTTACGAGAGCAGCCAGCGCGATTCCGTTGCTGTCTATCACTTTTCCCGGCGCCAACGGTTGCCCAACTTCGAGCAACTCGTCTCCCGTCGAGAGAATCGCCACGCGCGGCCGGCGAAACACCCTCACATGCGTCTTGCCGGCAGAGGCCATGATGCTGATCTCCGGCGCGCGAATTACCGTTCCCGCAGAGAGAACAATCTCGCCGCGCCGTATGTCTGAGCCCGCGAAGCGTACGTGCTGATGCCTCTCGACAGGTTTCTTGAAGGTGACGCACTCGGCGTTTGTTTCCGCGTCTTCGAAGGGAACGACAGAATCGGCGCCTGCGGGCATAAGCGCGCCCGTCATGATCTTGATGGCGCACGCCTGCTGCAGTTCAGGAATTACAGTTGAGCCTGCCGTAACAGTGCCGGAGATCCGCAACGCGTTAGAAACCAGCAAGTCGTCGATCCGGATGGCAAACCCATCCATCGCGGAGTTGTCGTCCGCGGGCATATCGAAGGGCGCAACAATCTCTTCGGCGGTCACCAACCCCAACGAATGCAGCAAATCCGCCGCTTCTGTGCCGACCGTGCGAACCTTGCCGATAATCTGACGCCGCGCGTCCTCAAAAGTTGCCATCGCACTCCTACCTAAACAACATGGGAATTCATCGAAGTAGATTCCGCCAATCGGTTCAATCTGCCGTCCTCAAGTCGAATCACGTTTGCTCCTAGCCGGTCTACCAGTCGCTCGCTGTGCGTCGACATGATAACGGTCATTCCGTTCGCCACCAGGCCGGTCACAAGCGACTCCACCACCACCTGGCCGGCATGATCCAAATGGGCGAGCGGCTCGTCGAGGAGCAAAACCTCGGGCTTGCAGGCCAAAGCTCGCGCGATCCCAACCCTGCGAATCTCCCCGCCCGACAGCTTGCGCGCAATTCTGGAGTCGAATCCGGCGAGACCGACCTTTTCCAGCGATTCTCGCACCACCCGCCGCGTGTGCTCCCTTGAGGCGCCTCTCGCCGCGAGACCAAAAGCCACATTGCCCGCAACCGTCCCCGAAAACATGTACGGGTGCTGGTGGACCAGAGTGACGCGCCTGCGTAATGCTGCACCCTCCCGCGGCGTCCACTTCACAAGCCTGCCATCGAACTCGATTGCGCCGGTTTCCGGCTTCGTGAGGAAAGCCAGGATATTCAGAAGCGTACTCTTGCCCGAACCATTGGGTCCCAGCAGGAGATGAAGCTGTCCAGTTGCAATGCTGAGATCGCCGATAGCGACCCCAAGCTCATTGCCATACCACGCTTCGATCGACGAAAAGTGGTACTTTGGCGCGGTCATGCCCGAGAACTTCCCTGTGCAACAGTCAAAATCACGTTTACTCCAAGCGAAACGGCTAAGAGGATGATCCCCAATGCCAAACCAAATGCGAAGTCGCCTTTGCTGGTTTCCAGAGCAATCGCCGTGGTCATGGTGCGCGTATAGAAACGGATGTTGCCGCCAAGCATCATCGCAACGCCAACCTCCGAGATAACCCGACCGAAACCCGCAACCACCGCGGCTATCACTCCGAAACGCACCTCCTTTGCAAGTTGCAACATGCCTTGCAGATTGCTCGCTCCAAGAGTGCGCGCCGTCGGAAGAATTGCCGAACTTCCTCCTTCAATGGCGCCGAGCGTGTAATTGCTGATGATTGGAAGAGCCAAGACAGCCTGACCGATGATGATCGCTTTGGGCGTAAACAGAAGCCCCAGCGATCCGGCCGGCCCCTGACGGCTCAGGATTCCGTATACGACAAGGCCGATGACAACGGTCGGCATTGCCATCAAGGTGTTGAGCAAGAGCCGCACCAGGCCCTTGATTGGAGAGCGGCCCAGCGCCACCGCTGTACCGAAAGGAATGCCGGCGACAGCGGCGAGGACAACCGACCAGATGGCGACCTGAAGCGATGTAAGAACGGCGGTGAAAACATCCCTATCCCCCGAGAGAATCAGGGCGACCGCAACACGTAAGGATTCCGCGATGAACCACACTCTATCTCCCCTCGTACGTAAAAAAGACTGGATCGCCACCTACCTGGTAAGTCGCAATGATCTGCTGGGCTCTCGGTCCGGTGATGTACTCGATGAACTTCGTTGCCAGATCGAAGTTCACTTTCGGAAATCGTTCAGGATTGACTGCGATCACACTGTACGGATTGAAAAGTCCATTGGGTCCCGTCATGGACAACACCTGCAAGACGGAAAGCTTTTTCCCCGGGTTGCACGTACTTTGGTACAGGATCACGAGGTCGGTCTTGCCGTGCCGGACAGCGTTGTAGGTGCCGCGGTCAGCAAGGGTGTAGGCGCGCAGTTCCGTCGCCATGTTCAGGACCTCTCCCATGCCCTGCCCGACAGAACGATACCATGAGCCCGAAGGAGCAATTCCTGCACCGGCCCAGATTTCCTTCTCTTTCTGTTCGGTTCCCGAACCGTCTCCGCGGGAGATGAAGATGGAGCGGTGGGCCGCGGTGCGACGAAATGCGTCGGCCGCGCTGGCCGCGTGCTTCAGGTCGGCAGGATCATTGGCAGGACCTACGATCACGAAATCGTTGTACATCACCTCGCGGCGATTCACTCCAAAACCGCTGGCGACGAACTTGTCTTCCAAGACGCGCGCATGAACCAACACCACATCTACATCGCCCGACTCGCCCAGTTTCAGCGCCTTGCCGGTTCCTACCGAAATGACATCCACCTTGCAGCCGCACTCTTTCTCGAACGGCGGCAAGAGCACGTTCAACAAGCCCGAGTTCTCGGTCGACGTTGTCGTCGACATCCTAAGGCGCGCCTGCGCCCATGAAGATGAACAATACAGAAAAAGAGCGCACCCCAGGAGTGCTGCCCCGCCTATGGTACGGAAGGTCGTTCGGAGCAGATTCATGGAACTTCGCTCTCCTTAATTGCCGATGTATTTCGAATACAGACTGCGTGCCAGGCCTACATCTTGCGTTCCCTTTAGAATTGCCCGGCCGTCAGGGAAAACGGTCATATCGATGCCGTCGATCTGCGCTCTCAAGGCGAGCTCGTTGAACTTCACTGGCCCGAACGACTGCAGGCGGCTTGCCAACTCCTTCAAATCGATATGACGCTCACGATCGTGAATCTGAACCGCGCAACGACCGCACAAACTGATGGGGGTGCGGTGCTTTCCGGTCAGATATGCGAACTCCCGCTTCCCGCAAGCCGGGCAATCCGGATCTGGGTCCCGCTGCTCCATCTGCGAGATATCGCCCGTCCACACGTCCACGATGGTTAGCTTCTTCGCCAGTTGCTCACCGTACCCTGTGAGCAGGATCAGCGCGTCTGCCACCTGCAAGGCCGCGATCGTCGCCGTGATTGGCGCGATAACGCCGGCTATTTCGCAGGTCTGCTGTGCTCCGTCGGGAATCTCCCGCACCATGCAGCGAAGGCAGCAGGTGTGGCCCGGAATCACAGGCATTTTCAATCCGTAGCTGCCCACCGCGGCGCCGTAGATCCAGGGAATCCCCTTGCTCAGCGCAAAGTCGTTGATGAGGAACCGTGTCTCGAAATTGTCCGTTCCGTCCATTACGAGGTCCACGTCTTCGAGCAAATCCTCGACGTTGGCCGGAGTCAGATCGCTAATCGCAGGTTCGACCGTGATGCAGGAGTTGATCGCTCTTAGCCTTTCGGCAGCGGCGGCAGCTTTGGGCAACGATTCCGCCGCGCCTTTCTCGTCGTACAGGCTTTGACGCTGAAGATTGCTCCACTCCAGATAGTCGCGGTCGATCAGCCGCAGAAAACCAACGCCGGCACGCGCGAGCAGTTCGGCCTGGGTGCTTCCAAGAGCGCCACATCCTACCACTGCAACGCGCGCTTTCCCAAGCCGCCGCTGTCCTTCTGCGCCGATCTCGCGAAAACGAATCTGGCGCGAGTAGCGATCGTGCTCATCCGGTGCGCTCATGTCGTCCTCCCCGTACGCTCCGCCTTTATCGGTCCGTGCACGAGTAGCAGGGATCGACAGCCGCTTGAATGAGCGGCACATCCGCGAAATTGTTGCCTTTGACCATCGCCTCGACAGCCGGAATGTTGGCGAAGCTCGGAGTACGTACCTTGACCCGTTTCGGCTTGTCAGTGCCGTCCGAGGCGACAAAGTAGAACACCTCTCCGCGTGGAGCTTCGATGCGCATCGCCGCCTCGCCGGCAGGGACAGAATAGATGTCGCCGGCGTGAATCGCCCCTTCCGGCATGAGGTCCAGGCATTGCTCGACAATATTGCTGCTCTCCAGAATCTCAAGGGCGCGCACAATCACCCTGGCCATCACGTCGCCTTCGGTCTGCACAGGCACCGCGAACTCAACCTTGTCGTAAGCCAGATAAGGCTGGTCGCGGCGCAGATCGTTATTGATTCCTGACGCGCGCGCGACCGGCCCCACCGCCCCGTACACAATGGCGTCGTGCCTGGTTAACACTCCCACGCCCTTGCACCGCGCACCGACGGTCTTGTCCGTCGTGAGCAGCGGAATCAACGTATGTTCGGTGAGGTTCCGAATATCGCGAACGACTTGAAGAACCTTGCCGCGGTCCTCTATATCGAGATTGACGCCGCCGATGCGGTTCATTGAGTAATTGACACGGTTGCCGGAGATGGATTCCAACGTGTCCATGACAGACTCGCGAAGGCGAAAGATCTGCATGAATAGCGTCTCGAAGCCGATCAGCTCCGCGGCCACACCGGCCCAGAGCAGATGCGAGTGCAGTCGTTCCAATTCCGCCATCACCATGCGAATGTACTGTCCGCGCTCGGGAACTTCGATCTGCCCAATACGCTCGAGGGTCATGCACAGACTCATGGAGTGAACGTTGGAGCAGATCCCGCAGACACGTTCCAGCAGCGCAATGTCCTGCGTAATGTTCTTCTTCTGCGCGAGCCACTCGATGCCGCGGAAGTTAAAGCCGACCTTCAGGGAAGCGCCTACGACTTTTTCACCCTCGCACTCTAATTCGATCTTGTAAGGCTCTTCCAGGGCGATGTGATAAGGCCCTAACGGAATACGGTAGCTCATAGCTTCTCTCCACTCTTGCACAGAAAGACACCTGGCTTGTCTGCATCGCGAAGCATCAAGGTCGGAGTCTCAGGCCGTCCTTCGAACGTAACGGCGTAGTAGTCGCGGGTTTCTCTCTCCGCCCAGTCTGCGCCAGGGTAAATATCGATAATGCTGGGAATCGGCATGCCCTCGCAAAAGTGCGTTGCGACCGATAGAAGCACGCCTTTCACATCCCAATGCCAGGAGACTCGCAGCGCTTCGCCTTCCTTCAAAGCCAGGATGGTCACGAAACGCGCTTCGGTCCGAAGCATTGCAGCCGCGACCTGCGGCACTTGGTTCACGAGGACTAAGAGCCACCATCCATCGGCATGCTCCTCCCAGGCGCCTCCTACCTCACTTCTTGCCTGTTCTGAGTTCATCGCGCGCTCTCCTTGTCGCGCTCGGCGACCAGTCTCATGTTGCTCTGGAGGCACAGCCGGCGGCACCGCTCACAGAGCCGCAGCAAGCCGCGTATCTGTTCGGTCATGTTGTCGAATGCGCGCTTCAGAAGTTCCTCGTGTGCGGTGCGAACGGGCTCTCCACATTCAGGACAGGTATCGAACTGAACGATATGCTTCACGTTTCGCTCGCCGGGAATCTGATATGGCTCGAGGGGAACCGGGTCCATGCTGATCGCGTTGACCGGACAACGCTCAAGGCACCGGGCGCAGAACGTGCAGCGTCCCGGTTCGTATGCCCAGGCATATGCCGTCTGCTGATCTGCGCCAGTGATGGCATTGCTTACACATACGTACGAGCACATGCCACAGCCGATGCACTTATCCGCGTCCATCTCCACTGGGCCACGGAACTGATCGGGAGTGGGAACGCTCGAAGGCAGAGGGACAGTTGCGCGTTTCGAGGTCAGGTTACCGAAGATGACCTTTAGAATTTTCAGCATTAGTGACCTCCACCGCGGGCGAAGAAGGCTGCAATGAGTGCAATCACGGCTACCGTGCCGCCCCATTTCCACATCAGGCCGGTCGCCTGCGAGAGTTTCAAGCGCGCCGTCGACGAGGCCAGCAAGGCGAGCAACAGCACCAGGACAAACGACAGCGCAACGAATACTAACGCATTCACGATCCAGAGCGGGGAGCGAAACGGGATCGCAAACGTAACCACGAATCCGATAAGCGCGGTCCACTCCAGCGCGTGCGCTATTTCCCACAGCGCCAGCCGCGGGCCATCGAACTCAGTCAGCGGGCCGGCCAGAACTTCCTGCTCGGCGTTGGCCAGCGAAAACGGCGTGATCCTCAGCTTCACGGGCAGGCACAGCAGAATAGCCAGGAGCGCAGGGACGCGCACCGTCCACGGAGTTGACATGGCGATATCGGCGCTGTGAATCGATCCGCAAGCCGAAGCCATCGCGATGAGCACGGCGAGGAATGGGACGTTGGAAACGATGCTCACGACTGCGTCGCGCGTAGAGCCAACCTCACCATAGATGGAGCGCGAAGCGTATCCCGAGAGAATATAGGCGAGCGGCGACATCTCCAGCAATCCGACCAGTACGATGATGTCGCCGACAAAACCGCTTTCGCTGCGAAATACGGGCAGCAGCGCGAGGGCTCCGACCGCAGTACCGACCGCGAACAGCGGGAGTCCGACGAACAGCGGAACATCCGACGCGACACGGCTCACGGGCGACTTCGCCAGGAGTTTGATCACATCGTAGAAGGCCTGTGTTACCGGAGGCCCAATTCGCCCCTGGAAGCGCGCCTTCAACTTTCTTTCCAGGCCCAGCATGAACAATCCTGCAGGCAGCGCATACAGCACTCCGGGAAAAATCAGCAGCGCAATCAATGCTCGAACTGTATTCATCTGCCACCTGCTGCTACTTCTAATCTGCGAACCGCCAGTTTTTCAATCGCCCGAGCGATTCCATCGATGATGGCGTGTGGGCGCGGAGGACAGCCGGGGATGTAGATATCGACGGGAATGATTTTGTCCACCGGACCATCAATCACCGGGCTGCCTGCAAATACGTTGCATGTCGCCGGGCAGGAACCGATAGCCACGACGACCTTCGGTTCCGGCATCTGCCCGTAGATGGTTTCCAGCGCCTCGCGAGTCGTTCGCGTCACCGGTCCCGATACGCAAAGAACGTCGGCGTGACGCGGGCTACCCTCCAACTTGATGCCAAGCTGCTCCACGTCATAGCGGGGACTGAGGCATGTGACAAGTTCGATGTCACAGCCGTTGCAGGCACCTGCATTAAAGTGATACAGCCAGGCCGAACGGCGACGGGCACGCTCAACCAGCCGCCAGATGAATCCATTTTCTTTGCCGCTCATGCCCCACCTCCGAGCAATTGAGGCCAAACACCGGTAACAAGCAGCGATATGACCAGCAACAGGATCGCCACGCCCATCAGCGTTCGGTTGTAGCGCACGGAACGGGTTTCCTCAGAAATGTCAGGACCGAACCAGAACAAGGTGATCGCACGCGTATACACCGCGACGGATAGCATTGCTGCGCCGCAGACGATCGCAAGCAGAACGTTGTGTCCCGCGACCGCGCTGAAGATTCGCCAGTGAGCCGAGTACCCAAGAGTAGGAGGAACACCCAGCACCGCGAGCGATCCGACGGCAAAACCGGCCGAACCGATCGGATGGCGTGTCGCCAGACCTCGCGCGTCAGTTAGCTGAGCCGCGTCAGATTCCGGACCGGCCACGCTCGCAAACAGCAGCGCCTTGGCCAGAGCATGTACCGTTGCCCCAAGCAGGGCGCCGGTCAGTCCCAATTCCCCACCGAATGCGACGGCGACAACCAGAATCCCGATGTCCTCGATGGTCGAGAATGCCAGCAGGCGCTTGATGTTCCGCTGTGCAAGCGCAAGCCCCGCGCCGAGGACCGCCGAAAACGCTCCGAGCACGATCCAGGGCAGCGCCGGAGCGAACAACCACGGGTGCTCAACGCGAAGGGCGAGGACTTCTGCGAAAGCGGCTACGTCTATAACGCCGATGATGAGGCCGGCAAGAACCGATGGCGTCGACTCGGCGACCAGCGGCAGCCACAGATACATCGGCACAAGCCCCAGCTTCACCGCAACTGCGGGCAACAGCAGTGCGAGTGCAAGATGCGCGTTGCCCTGTTCCGCTGCGACCGTTCCGCCTAGCATTCCCGCAGCAGAAAGCAGGACGGCAAACAGATAGCCATATTTTGCCGCTGACTTCGTGCTAGTCTTCCAGAGGACCGATAAGGCGACGACCGAAGCAGCCTCCAACAGCCCTGTGCGCACGAAAGATCCGGAAGCGAGGATTCCTGCGATCGCCAGTGCGCCTGAGGCGGCAAGTGGCGCCGTCAATCGCCGCCAGGATTGAGTGGCTGCGCATGCGATCAGAAGTCCAACCAACGAGATACCCACACCGACAACAAGAACCATGCTGTGTAGTGCGGGTGCCGCTGCACTCACAGTTTCAGCCGCGCTCACGGGTGCGAAATACCCAAGTGCTCCGAGCACTGCAGCAACCGCAACCAGTGCCCCCCAGGCGACTCGCTCAGCCGAGGCGAGCGGCTTGGCAATTGCAGAGGCGATCCGGCTCAGGAAATGCCAAATGCCAAGCCAGTAAGTATCAACGTCGAACGTGCGATAGAACGGCGCCAGAGCCTGCTTAGCGACATATGAAAAGTCACTCGCGCCTAGATGCCCCTGGGGTGAGAGCATCTCGCCGCCAGTGAATACCGAGGGAGCTCCACCGGCCGAGACCGTGCCGCGCAGGACTGAAGGTACCCAAACGAATAGCGCGCCAAAAACGAGCGACAACACAGCGAGGATCAAGCCGCCGGAGGCGAGCCAGACGCCCTGTCCTTGCGTGAGTCCGAACCAACTAACTCCGGACAACGTCGCGCTGCCAACTTGCGGAAGCAGAGGATTCAGAAGATAGTTAATTGCCAACTGCGGCGCGATGCCCAGCACCACACAACCGGCGGCAAGGATCCCCCCGCCTGCGATCATCAATCCTGTCGCTTCGTGTGCGTGTTCCGTGGCGCTGCCGTCACTACCGAGAAATACGCCGCTCGTCGATTTCAGGAACGCGAAGACCGTAAGAATGCTGCCAACCCAGGGAATCAAGGCGAGCATAGGCTGATGTACTTCGAGCGCCGCGTTGTAGAGCATCCACTTGCTGACAAAGCCGTTGAACAGCGGCACGCCCGCGATGCCAGCCGCACAGATAATCCATATCCGCATCGTCCGAGGCATCTTTCTGCCGAGGCCGCCGAGATAGTCCATATCTCTCGTTCCGCAGGAGTGCTGGACTGAGCCGGCACACAGGAAGAGTCCGCCTTTGAACAGGCCGTGATTCAAGCAGTGGAGAAGTCCGGCGGCGATACCGAGCGGGGTACCGAGGCCGAGCCCGAGCATCATGTAGCCGATCTGAGCAACCGTGGAAAACGCAAGCAGACGCTTCAGGTCGTTCTGCGCGAGCATAAACAAGCCCCCGACGAGCAGCGTGACCGCTCCGAGCCAGGAGACGGTCAGCCCCCACGATTCAGGCCAGGGTCTGATCGAGTGCATGCGCGCCACGAGATACACGCCCGCTTTCACGTAGCAGGCGGCATGCAACAATGCGCTCACCGGCGTAGGCGCCGCCATGGCGCGGGCGATCCACGTGTGCAGCGGGAACTGTACCGACTTGGCTAGAGCCGCGATGAGAATGAGTACGAAAATGCCTGTTGTGAACGCGCCTTGCACGCGCGGATCGGTCCAGAGGGTGGACCCGGTACGGTAATAGATAAGAGCCACCGCCGCGAATAGACCGTAGCCCGCAAGGTGAGTCATGGTGAACACCTTGCGCGCTCCAAATGCTGCCTCGGGATCCTTATACCAGAAGCTGACAAGGAAGAAAGAGCACAGTCCTATCAGTTCCCAACTCAAGTAAATAAGGAACAAGTCCGAAGTGTAGACTAGGTGAAGGAGCCCGGTAATGAAAATGAGCACAAGGCAATAAAACCGGGTTGTGCCCTTCTCCTTTTCCATGTAACTGACGGCATAGAGCAACACTGCCGAACCGATTCCTGCCCCCATGAGCGCAAACAGGAATCCGAGACCGTCAACGTGATAGGCGAGTTGAATCGGTCCGTCCCAGTGGCCGAACTTGATATCGAATGTGCGTCCGGCGATGATTGCCGGCCAAATGGCAACAACTCCCGCCAGCGATCCGAGGCCCGATAACAGTGCGAGCCAGCCTTTGGCGCGAGCGCTAAGTGCGCCCGCCAGGACCAACTGCAACAGTGCGCCTCCGAGCAGCATTCCCAGCGGCATTAGTACCGCATAATTTGAATCCACAGTTGCCTCCGTCCCTCATGGCGCGGTTAACCGCCCGCTACCACCGGGAACACAGCCACTACGTCGTCGGCCTTCAGTGGGGAGTTGAGCCCGTTGAGATGAACGATGTCACGGCCGTTGATGAAAATAATGATGGTGTTGCTAATTCGATCGCCTTCGAAGATTCGCTTCTCGAAGGCGGCGCCGTACTGCGCGACAATCCCTTTCAAGAGCGAGCGCAGGTCGGGTTCCGCCTTCGTCCACGTTTCCTCTCCGCGACGCGTTAACGTGCGAATGTCGGCGAAGTATTTAACGGTCACGGTTGTGTCTCCCAGCTACGCAAGCTGCAGTTCCTTAAGGTGCTCGATGGTGGGGATACCCTTCTCATCCCACCCACGCAGCTTGTAGTACTCAGGCAGCATTTCGGGACAACGGCTGACTAGTCCCTTGGCCGGTCCCGTCTTGATGGGCAATTTGGTCATGCGCTCGGGCAGGACGTCGTCCGCGGCAGTGAATCCGGCCTTGAGATTAAACAGCTTCTCAAGATTCCAGATTCGTTCACCGGCCTTGATGTAGTCCTCGGTCGTGTAGGTCAGCCCTGTCAGCGCGGTGAGCATCTGCGCGTAGTTTTCTCCTGTCATGCCGAAGGTGCCGAAGATGCATCCACCGGATGCGTCGACGGCCGCGGTGAGATCCTGGAAGAGCTTCACGATGGCAGGCTTGCCGGCGATCTCGTGAGGATCGAGCTTCACACCGCAACCTAGAACCTCAACTGCGATCGTGTAGCCCTTCACGTGACAACCGCCGCGGGTACACGTCGCGTACTCGAGGCCGATACCCTGAACTCCACGTGGGTCGTATGCTGGAATTTCCTGCTTCTTCACAGTCATCGAAAACTCAGGATGCCCATACAGGCTTCCCAAGCGATATGAGCCAAGTGCAAGCTTGTTGCCAATGCCTTCACGCAATCCTGTCTTGAGGGTCATATCGACCATCGCGTCGACGTTGCCAAAGCTGAGATCGATGCCTTCGGTATCCTTCAGGGTGATCAATCCGGCTTCAAACAATTCCATCGCACACGCCAGGGTAGAGCCATACGAAATCGGATCCATGCCAAGCTCGTTGCAAAGGTGATTGCTGCGCGTGATGGCATCGAGATTGTCGATCAGGCAATCGGGTCCAAGCGACCACGCCGCTTCGTATTCAGGGCCTTCACCCTCGCCCGCGTACTTGCCGCTCTTGACTTTGCTGACGCGGCCGCAACTGATTACGCAAGAGAAGCAGCCCTTCTTACGCACCAGTTGAGTCGCAGCAAGCGACTCGCCTCCCACTTTGTCGGCAGTCGGGAAGTAAGCGTCGTGGAAGTTCTTCGTGGGCAACGAACCGATCTCATTCAGGATGTTTACGAGAACATTCGTACCGTAATTCGGCAGTCCCGCACCACCCACCGGGTGTTCTTTGATTCCCTTTCTGCCAGAAAAGACAGCCCCCTGGAAGGCCTCCGGATCCGCAACTTTGATCGGCTTCGAACCCATCACAGCAATAGCCTTCAGGTTTTTCGAACCCATGACAGCGCCCACGCCCCCACGTCCGGCGGCCCTGTGCATCTCGTTCATGATGGCCGCAAACAAAACCTGCTTTTCACCCGCGGGTCCAATGCAGGCGACGCTGGCGTCTACATCGGTTTCGCCGCGAACCATGTCGGTGGTGTCAGGAACCCACTTGCCCCACAGGTGTGAAGCGTTGCGGAATTCGACCTTGTCGTCGTTGATCCATAGGTACACCGGCTCTGAAGCTTTCCCCTCGATGATGAGAGCGTCGTAGCCCGCATAGTGCAGTTCTGGCCCCCACTTACCGCCGGAGTTTGATCCAGCAATGGTATCGGTCAGCGGGCTCTTGGTCACCACGTGGTACCGACCGCCGGAAGGTGCGAAGGTTCCGGAGAATGGTCCCGGCGCAAAGACAAGCTTGTTGTCCGGCGAAAAGGAATCGATCTTGGGATCGACTTCGTCGACATAGATTTTGTCGGCTAGACCGCGCGCACCGATAAACAGCGCGGCATCCCGAAGATTTGTGGGCTCTTTCGAGACAGCTTCGGTCGTTAAGTTAACACGAAGAACCGTACCGCTCCATGCGTTCATGGTTATGCTCCCTCAAAAGCAGACTTGAACTTGTTTGCGTACGCCATCTTTCGAGAGCGCGTCGCAACGTTATCGTCAACGAATTCCAGCGCCTGAACCGGACAGGCCTTTGCACAGGAAGGATCTCCTCCGCAGGTATCGCACTTCAAAACGGACTCAGTCACGCTGTCGTAAACGATGTTTCCGAACGGACAAGCGATGGTGCACATGCGGCAGCCGATACACTTCTCCTTTACAAACTCAACCAGAGTCGTTCCCTTCGTGCGATGAAGAGCGCCAGTGGGACACACCTTCATGCACGAAGCGGCATCGCACTGCTGACACATCATGGGAACGGAAAAGCCTTCGCGTTCCCACGTGTATACGTGGACCCGAGTCGCCGCCGGTCGGAACTGCTTTTCGTGGCTGAAACTGCAAGCGAGTTCACAGTTCTGGCACCCAGTGCAGCGCTCCGGGTGGATCATCAAAACTTTTGGCATAAGTTCTCCAATTCCATCTGACATTCACAATTGCACTTGCTCTTTGCCAGTAGTGGCAGGCGCACCGGCAGGCCAATCAAATGAGTGCCCCGACCCGCAGGTTGTGACACTCATCGTCAAAGGCGCCTAGAACGCGTAGGACGTCTGCACGCCGATCTGGTGACGTGCCTTCAGATTCACGCCTGGCGCAACTTGTCCGGCAATCTGCGCTACGCCCACATCGAAGTTCATCTTCTTCTGCCAGCTCGGGGTGAATCGAGCGGCATAGGTGAGCGTGGTGGGGATATTCAGTTTCGTGCCGCGCACTCCATCGAACATGTAGGGATGATGCGGCTGATGCGCGGCTTCTGAAGCGAAGATGATGGAGTTCTTATGGGGCAGCGGGCAGATCACAGCAACGGAGCCGAAGGCCTGAGCCGACCACTCCGGAGCGTTGCCGCCCATGCCCCACAGCACTGCATCTGTCCCACGCACCCCAGCGCTTAGTAGAACCGGGGTCTTACCGGTGGGCAGCATCTTCGAACCAATCAGGTAGATGTCGCCATTGGTGCGACCGCTGATCTTGTTCGGGTCTCCCTTGAGGTCCGCGACATAGTTGCCAACATTGCGATCACCAGTGCGGGCCACTCCACCAACCGAGAGCGCCGGGGCCCACTTCATTTTCCTGTATCCTTCCGGAAGCACGTTGGCCTTGGCGTTGAAAATGTCAAAGCCGTTCTGCCACAGGTAGCTCAGGTCAGAATTGTCGCCGAAGCTGTGGAACTCATGGGTGTAGCCGAACTCAATGCGCTTGCCGACCCCGACCTCGAGCGACGCCTCATGGAAGTCGCCGATAACAGAACCAGCATTGAGATAGTGATAAGCCGTGGTCGCTCGCCACTTCGTACCTTCCGTCGACTGCGTGTAGGCGAGAGGGGTGACGAAGACGCCGGTTTCACCTTCCCAGCCCAGGCCCTGGGCATGAGCAAGAGGAGCGAGTCCGACCATGAGCGTGAGCCCGAACAGCGCGATCAAAGCGACGCGTCCGATTGAATGAATGCAAAGCTTCTCAGAAAACGAGTACATTAAGCGATACCTCACAGACCTCGAAAATAGACACAAGGCACGAGCTACAGAGCTTCACTGTGAACGAAACACTTGGCCATTCACTGGCCTGCCATATCATCCCGCTAGAAAGCTTGTAGATCGGGCCCGCCTTTGCTGATGCATCTCGCGTGCCACATTTGCGGGGATTAGGCGGGAAATGAGTTTTCAATCAAAAGAATTGGTGAAGACACGCTTCAGACGTGATGGGCATCACAGGAAATCGATGGCGTGCTCGTTACTCGGGAAGAATATGCGCATTTCACCTCCGGAGAGTGCGCCAATTTGGAGTTGAAGAATAAAACAGTTGTCACAAAATGTGACAACTGCCGCCCGGCAGGCACTCGCTGACTTTATTTCGGCAGATCGCGGGTTCCCAACTGCGGGCGCAGACAGTGATTCACGCGGCGAAAGTCTAAAACGCCGCCTCCTCACTCGCGCCCAGAGGCAGTAAAGTCTGGAGCGCAAATTGCATACACGAAGATGTTGTTCAGGATTGCGTAAATGGCTCCTCTTGATACTCACGGTCGCCGCATCAGCTATCTCAGGATGTCGGTGACCGATCTTTGCAATTTGCGCTGTCGCTACTGCATGCCTGCAGAGGGCGTTCCCAAACTCTCTCACAAGGAGATCTTGACTTTCGAGCAAATGTTGCGCATTGCTCGCGTTGCGGTGTCCCTGGGCATTGAGAAGATTCGGATCACCGGCGGCGAACCTCTGGTAAGAAAGAACCTGATCCATTTCTTAACCGAGCTTGCTGCCGTCGGAGGACTGAAGGAACTTGTGCTTACGACCAATGGCATGCTTCTCCGCAGATACGCACGTGAATTGCGCAGCGCCGGCGTCCACAGGCTGAATGTCAGCCTGGACTCGCTCAGACCTGAAACATTCTCGGCGCTGACTCGCGGCGGCAATCTCGAGACGGTGCTGGATGGTATTCGAGCGGCCGAGCAAGCAGGGTTTCCGTCCCCTAAGATCAATACGGTCGTAATTCGCGGGATGAACGACGACGAGCTAATGGACTTTGCAGCCATGACACTGAAAAGTGCCCGCCAGATTCGCTTCATCGAATACATGCCCACCACGACCGCGCCTGACTGGTCCTCAAAGTACGTCAGCGGAGATGAGATTCTGCGCAGGCTGCGCGGTGTGTATGAACTGGAAGCCTTGCCAAGCGCAGGCTCCGCAGGGCCGGCGGCCGTTTATAGAATCCCTGGAGCACCGGGCACGATCGGAGTAATCACTCCGATCTCCAATCATTTCTGCGCCACCTGCAACCGAATCCGGGTCACGGCTTCGGGAGTCATAAAAGGATGTCTATTTGAGGCTCATGGTGTCAGTCTGAAGCCATATTTGGAGCGCAGCGACGACGAGTTGCGCGAATTCCTGCTGCAGGTGCTGAGAGCTAAGCCAGATCGCCATCACTTATCGGACAACACCTTGACGCAAATTGAGCCGTTCGCCATGTCGCAAATTGGAGGATGACGAGGAAGTGTTGCCATGAAGCTAACGGCCATCTCCGAAAAACGCAGACCAACGTTTCGCGACGCCAGAGAGCGCGGCTTCGCAGACCGCTAATCTGTGCACGAAGTATTCGCATGGATCGACCGGTATGCCAGAATCCACGAGCCAGAGCGTATTGCCATCGAAGAGTCCGTCGGGCGTTTTCTTCCCGAGCCCTTCATCGCGCCCAGCAATGTGCCTAGCGTCGACACGGCAGCAAGAGATGGAGTCGCGGTGCGATCCTGCGAAACGGTCGGTGCTGGATGCTACAACCCTCTGCCCTTTTGCGTCCAGAGTCCGCGGAACGCGCTGAGGCTGTTTCTGCTTCACACCCACGCTATTCAACTTGCATTGCAGCAACTCGGCTTCGAGTTTGAAAAGGAAAAGGACTGATGGCCGTTCGTGTCAATCGTGTGGCGCAGATTCCCTATAGGCGTGTCTGGAGCATTCTGTTTCGCACGCTCCATCTGCTTGCAATCAGTATTCTCGTTGGAGGGCATGTGTTCCGTGCTCCTGCGGAACAACTGCGCCCTATGTTGTATCTGGCAATTGCAAGCGGCGTTGGAATGGCTGTGCTTGAAGCTTACCCTTCGGCACAATCGCTGCTGCAGGGCTGGGGAATTCTGCTGATGGTAAAGTTGCTGTTGCTCTGCATGGTGCCGTTTGCGTGGGAACATCGCGTTCCGATTTTGCTCGTAGTCTTGGCAATTGGCTCTGTTGGATCGCATATGATCAAAAGACTGCGTCACGCTTCGCCGGTGTTTCGCGGCGATCCCACGGATTGAAGCAGCAGTAAACTACGCTTAACGAACGTAGTCAGAGGGTTCATGCGCATTCGCCATCGTAAGCAATGTCTTCTGCATGAATTCCTTCAACTTGCGATAGAGTGTGTTGCGGCTGATTTCGAGAGACGCCGCGGTCTTCTGAATGTTCCCTTTTTAGAAGCGAACCGCCGTCAGGATCATCTCTTTCTCCATCTCGGCAAGCGAACGCAACTGCTCCTCTTCCTCTTCCGCCTCCGCATCCGAGATCGCGGTTGCATCCGGTTCCGCGTCAGCCACAGCGAACTCGAAGTGCTTGTATCGCAATACCGGTTCGTCGCCTGCGAAATTGATCGCTCTCTCGATCGTGTTTTCCAGTTCGCGAACGTTGCCAGGCCACAGATACAATTTCAATTGCTCCAGCATTCCTTGCTCGAATTCCTTCTCCGCCACATCCAATCGCGCGGAGATCTTTGCGCAAAGATATCTAGCCAGGTCGGGAATGTCCTCCGCGCGTTGGTGCAAGGGCGGAACGCGGAGGTCCAGCACGTTCAGCCGATAGTACAAGTCTTGACGGAAGTGCCCGGCTTTTACTTCCTGCGCCAAATCCTTCGGCGTCGCGGCGATGATTCGAATGTCGATATCGCGGTCGGCGGTGGGCTAATGCGCCCGACTTTCGTTCCTGAACCACTCGAAGCAGTTTCATCTGCGCGCAGAGCGGCATGTCGCCAATTTCATCGAGGAACAGTGTCCCGCAGTTCGCGAGCTCGAACCTGCTAACCTGCCCCCCCTTTCTTCGCCCCGGTGAAAGAGCCTTCCTCGTATCCAAACAGTTCGCTTTCGATCACCGACTCCGGCAGCGCCGCGCAGTTGACTGCGACAAACGGCCCTTTCCCTCTTGGTCCGGCGCGATGAATCGCCTTTGCGGCGAGATCCTTCCCGGTTCCGCTCTCGCCCTCGATCAGAACCGAGGAAATGCTGGCAGCCGCCATTCGCGTGCGCGCCTTCAACTCAGCCATCGGCTCGCTGATGCCAACGATTTCGACCGAGATGTTCGGCGGAGGCAGGTTGCGCCGGTACTGAAATGCCGCACTCGCGGAATCAGACATCATAACGCCTTGTGTCGGCTGGGATTACGGTCGTCGCCTCTGTCTTCTGAATCTTTACCAAGCGTCCGGCATCGCTCTCCGGATGAGCGTTCTCGTTTCGCAGCATCTTCACGGCGTGCGGTAAGACCGGCAGAATCGCCTCGAGATTCTCGACTGCGGCTTTCTTGCTACCCGGCAAATTTACAATCACGGTCTCGCGGCGGATTCCCGCCACGGCACGAGACAACCACGCGTTGAGTGTCTTCGCGGCAGAAGTGGCGCGCATCGCCTCGGCGAGGCCGGGCAACTCGCGATCGAGCACTTTGCGCGTTGCCTCCGGAGTTACATCTCGGACATTCGATCCGGTGCCGCCAACGGTGAGAACGATGTCCACCCGGCGCTCGCTGAAATCCTCGATCGCTTCTGCGATCTGGGATGCCTCATCCGGGACAAGTTTGGTCCACGCGATGCGCGCGCCGGTTTCTCTGCTCAGCAACTCGGCCGCTGCCGGGCCGGCCGTGTCGATGGTCTGTCCAGCCGAGCAACGGTCGGAAACAGTGATGACTGCCGCCTGGAGCGTCGAACGGTCAACGCAATGAACAATCTTCACTGGCATTCCGCCAGTGACTTCTCCTGCTTCCACGACACGCGCAAACAAGCCGGTGCGAGGCATGATGCAGTCACCGGTGGTGTAATAGATCGCGCATCGCGAGTGGCATACCTTGCCGACCTGCGTCAGTTCCAACAGTACCGGCCCCACGCACAACTGCGAGCCAACGCCGAGTTCATCGGTGTCTACACCGTCAATAATGAGGTTCTCGCCGAACGCACCCGGCTTGAGTTTGAGGCCTTTAGTGCGCATGAACTCGATGTCGCTGTGGGCCAAGAGGCTGACCTGACGATGCCATTCCCCGGCATGCGCGTCAGCTTCCATGCCATAGTCCCGTAGAAGCTTTGCGGAAGGAACTTCGTGCTTGGCGATTCCCTTTTTGCTCGAAATGCAAACGTGCAATAGTATCCCGTTACTCATGATTCTCCTTTGTGCTGTACCCCCTACGATTTCACCTTAAGACGCGCAATCCAGTAGCTAAGTTCCGGCTTTCCGCAGTCTCGGGTCTGGAACCGAATTTACGGATATGCGGAAACCCGGAGCAACGGACGAAGCTCTTCAGGGACCGTGGAGTAGTCGCCCTTATCCACCAGGGCCGGCACAATCGGCTCGGGACTGGCTGCTTTCTGCAATTGCCCGCCCTTCTCAGGTGTTAAGAGAAAGCGCAGAAAAACGATTGCATTTGCACGGTTCTTCGAGCTGTTGAGGAGCGTAATGCCCCACGCTACCCGGCTCGCGGGAATCGTGACCGGGCGGTCGTCTTTGGAAAGACCAGGAATCGTGACGGAAGCCTGGGCGTAGTACTCTTCTATCGAGGAATCTGACAGCGCAATCTCAGCGGGAAGGCGCGCGAGGCGGATGGACGGATCGTTTCTGGCCATTGTCAAGGCGCTGGATTCATAGACGAAGCGATAATCGGGCGTCGACGGCGCGCTGCCGCCTTTGCCGAAAGTATTGTTGTTCAGAAGAGCCTCGTACAACGTCGGTTGGCGATAGTAAATTTGCGCCAGCCGCATTATCATGAGCGCGCGGTAGGCTCCTGGGTCGCCTCCTGGATCGCCGCCGCCAATCCAAACACCCGGCTGTGCAAGGATCTTGCACCATGCCGGCACCACGTCGGGAATCGAGGGAGGAATGCTGTTTGGGTCGAAGGGGACAGCGGAATCCGCGACCTCTCTTACTTTGGCGAGAGGATTCGCATCATCGAAGCGATAGACAAGAACCATCGCGCCCTGCGCAAAGCGAATAGTAAAAGTAGCGTATTTCGGCTTTAGCATAATGTCGATGTCTTTGTAGTCGGCTGAAGCATAGAGGTCTGCTGGCTCGTTTCCCACCGTGACGCGCCTCGCCAGATCTACGCTGCCGCCGGCCTTGTCAACAATTGCAATTTCAGGATGCTCTCTGGCAAATGCCGCCTCCACACTTTTCAGCGAAGCACTCACGCTGCCGGCATGGTAGATGACCAATTGGCTACCAGCGGCAGTGGACTGCGGGGCGGCTGCCGCGACGCTGGATGCCAGAGCAGACAGAGGAGCTACTAGAACCGTGAACCAACCAACCAGAAGGAACGGAATTCTTGTTGACATTCGTGCGACCTCCAAAGGAAAGGTTACGGCGTGCTGCTGGGATGCGCCGGTGCTTGTGATACGCCGGTAAAGAGCCCCCCGCAAGCACCGGTGGATTCATCCTCTAGAACGCATATCGCATGGATGCCGTGACGAGGCGCGGCTCACCCAAATGCGCGAGGTCGGCCGCGCTTTGTCCGGTGATGCTGCCCGGGCCGAGCGTCGACCAGTAGTGGACGTTGGAAACGTTATTAACGGTGACAAGCCATGTTGCGACTTTGCCAAAAACCCTGGCGTTATAGCGGCCGCCAACCTCGAAGAGGTTGTACTGGGGCACCCAATAGCTGTTCATGTCATCGGCGGCACGCCGGCTCACGTGTTGCCAGTCGAAGGTGAAAAACGCAGTGGCCAGCCTCGGAATCCGATACTCGGCAAGAATGTTCGACTTGTAATCGGGAATGCCGACCAGAGTTCTTGTTATCCGTCACATAGCTGGGACAAATCAAAGCACTGGAGGCAACGCCGGCCGGGTCCTTGCAGGTAGGTGAAACGTACGGGTTACCGGCAGGAAGAAGCACGAACGTGTCCGTCAGCCTCGGTCTCATCGCAGTGATGCCTCCGATCAACTGCAGGCTCTGCTGAGATTTTTCCCGAAAACATGGCCTCTGCGCCGTAGTTGACCTGCTGGCCGATGATTTGATCCCTTTCGCAGATCTGGCCGTTCGTCAGAATCGTGCCGCCGCAGTTGTAGCCGACGGTAGTCGAGAGTTCGAAAACGTCCGCAAAGGGTCTACGGAGCCGGAATACATCTGCGGAGAAATTCATCCGTTGCGCCTCTACCTTGTAGCCGATCTCAAATTGTGTGCTGCGGTACGGCGGAAGCGGTTGATTGGAGTTGGCGATAATCGTCGACCCGGAACTGCCCGGGGCCGTATCTGGAGCCTGTACGCTATCCGAAAACGTGAAATAGGCGGTTTGGCTGGAGGTGGGTTTATAGAGCACGCTGCCGCTTGGGCTGGCGGATTGCGACATGTAACCGGGCGTCTCATTCGCAGGGCCGCCAGGAGCTTTATAGCTGTTCGTCCAGGTCCAATCTTGGCTGGCAGCAGCCCTGAGCATCCAGTGCGGCGTGAACGCGATGGTGTCGCCAAAGTTGAATCCCTGCTGGTGAATGACACTGGTGACATAAAGAGCGTAAGCGCCGCTGAACGAAGTTACGCCGGGATTGGCGGCAATCTGCGGGCTATCAATATTGAATGAGCACACCATGGGCGCGCCAGGTTCGCAGAGAGCCTTCGCGGTCGGGGCAGTCTTCGGATTCCAGCTGGAGAATTTGTATCCCGTGCTGCCCAACACCACGTCGTGAGTGAATCCGCCGGTCTTGAAACTGCCGGTCACATATCCAAGGTCGCTTTTCACCTGGAAACGCGCGGCAAGCGTCCCTTGAAACTCATTTTCCTCAAATGTCTGGTAATCGCCGTTGGAATCGTAGAGGGCGTTGACGGGGGTATTGATGTTGCGGTCGGCGATCTGCTGCAGCACGCTGATGGTGAGATGCCAGTTCGGCTTAAATCTGCTGTTGGATTCGCACTTCGCCGATCTGGTTGTTCATGTCCGAGCCAAGGAAGCGCTGCCCATAGCCCTGGCGCTCCGGATCGGGTGCATCGACGGGCAGGCGGGAAAAGTACTTCGCGTTGTAGGAGGTGTTGCCCGCCGGCGGTGTGCTCGGATTGAGGGTCGGGTTGTAGGAGAACCAGCCCGGATATCCGTGCTGGTAGAGGTTGTAGTAGCTGAAATTGCCGCCAATTGTGGTGTGCGCGAAAGGACGCATGTCCAGCGCAATCGACGCCAACTGGCTGCGAAGCTGGCTGTCGGTGACGTAGCCCGTGCCATCGCCCAAGCCCAGTTGATGCGATAGCCAAAGACTTTTTTCGGTCCCACGCGGCCACCGAAATCGACGTGTCCGGTCACAACGCTGCGGCCTTCATACTCCACCTCGGCCCAGGAGCATTTCTTCCGTTGGACGTTTGGCAACGAAATTGAAGATGCCCGATGGGTTGGAAGGGCCATACATGGAGCCACCCGCGCCGTTGAGGATCTCAATCTGCTCGTACTCCTCCATCGCGGATGGTGTCGGTAACGGCAAATCCCATTCCGTCCCTGCGGTCGCCCTGCATGTTGGTTCCCTGCATCCCGCGGGTTTCAGGACGCAGCAATCTCTGGTCCCTGCATCTCTTGAAAAGAGACGAGTGGAAGGTACTTGGCGGCCTCCTTGAAGTTTCTCGACATGAGTGTCGTCGATCAACTGGCGCGAGATGACGTTGATTGTGTAAGGCTGGTTCAGAATCGGCTCGGTCCCCAGTGGGCCGCCCCGTTCCAGATGCTCCACACGATAAGCGTTCTCGGCGCTGCCGGAAGTTACCCGCACGGTTTCGACATTTTGTTCGAGGGCCAGCGTGAAGTTCTGCGTACTTTCCGCCTGTTCTATGGTTACCGAGACCGTGGCCACGGCGGACTTGAACCCAGGCGCTTTGACCATGAGGTCGTAGGAGCCCTGCGGCAGCCCTTCAAACTCATAGACACCGTCGTCCCCGGTGCTGGTGAAAACGGTTGCGTGAGTGTTCTGTTTAGTAGCTGTAACCGCTGCACCGGAAACGAGTTTTCCATCGGGATCGGCAACCTTGCCGGTAATCTTCCCCGCCTGTGCGGCCATGGGCAACGCTGGGAGAACAAACATGAGCGCGATGTAAAGGGGATTGCGCCACGCCTGGACACCTGACCGGCGCGGCGCAGGTAAAAAGACAAAGGGGACTCTCAACATTCGGTTCACCTCAACCAGTCATGGGACTGAATCTTAATCCTTGCGTACCCTCCGGCAATATGAGACCTATCTCCGTTCGGGACGCGGGCCGCCGGCAAGATGGAGGAAGACGTCTTTCGGGAGCATCGTAGCCAAACCAGCAAGGAACTTCTCGGGTAGCTGACAGAAGTTCCGGCACCCAGTCCCCCGCAAACCGGCCCTTGAGAACAAACACCGGATGATCTTTGTGAGTTGGAACTGTTATGCGGACCACGATTTGACAGTGAGCAACTGGATGACCATTCCGCAAGGTGGCGCATCTGGTTGATATGGAAAGAGAAGAGCCGGAGACAGGATTGGCCTGAGCGCGCTGTGCCGACGCTATTGCGGCGCACTGCCGCGACAGCGGCAGCATGAGTCAGAATAGGCACGCTCAGCGTTCTTTGGAGGGAGAGGGGTAGTCCAATTTCGATATCTGCAGGCGTTCCATCTTTCGTTGCAGCGTGATCTGCTTCAAGCCCAGACACACGGCAGCGCCCTACAAGACGTTCTGGCGGCGTCAGATCTGTATCACCTTATTTTGCGTTAGAGCTTTCTCAGATGGCCGAAAAACGTCAGGACTCTATCGGAGCTGCTCCGCGCGATCAGGCGCAATGACTGGCAGGAGGCTGTGCGGAGCAGGTCGGATAGAGCGGTTTGAAGGAAGGCGCTGGCGCGATCGGGGCAGGAAGTTGGCTATGGGTTTTTCATGGCTTCAAGGTGGCTCATTGCAGCCCGTGCGGTCGGCAAGTGTGCCAAGTCCTGTCTGCATCGACAGGCGTTTGGATATATAGATGGTTCGGAACAAATACTTGGACCGATTGCGAAACGCCATTTTCGAGCCTGAGACACACTTCCATTTAGCGTGCCATGAAGCATGCGATGAAGGCCTCTTTGGTCAGACAGCTAGGAAGAATCAAGCCGATACTCGCTCGGCCGCATGCCTGTGGTCAAAGCGAGAGCAAGAGGAATCCCGTACTTTTTCTTGGCCGCCTGCTCAAGAAACCGCCTTGCCTCGTTGGAATTGAGAACACACATCTCCCCTCGGACGGGTTGCGGGATCGCCAGGCCACTGGCAGGATTCTTGGTCATCAGTCGCCAACCAACGGCCTGCTCGAGGGCGGCATGGAGAACTGCATGGGCGTAGTGGACGGTTCTTTTGGTCAGCCCCTTTTCGTACATCTGGTGATAGACACGTTGGAGATCAAGTGGCGCGAGGCTTCTGAGTCCGTGCTCCCCAAGCACAGGCCGAATGTATCGATCGAGAAGCGCCTTGTAATCGCCCGCAGACTTCGATCTGAGCTTTGGCTGGACGGCAAGCTTAAGCCAGCGGTCAAGATATTTGTTGAGGGGTAAGCCAGTCTCCTCGAGTTCCCTACCCACATCGTGCTCCTCGAGGCGGTGGTTCAGGTAGTTCTGTGCCGCCCGGAACCCGCCACGGATGGTGCGGTTCAGGTACATCCGCAGTCCGGTTTCCCGGTCTCGCCCCAGGGATACGCGCACCAGCCAGCGGCCTTCGCCGCGGGCGATGATTTGTCCATTCTTTCTGGCCAAGGCGCATTCTCCTGAAGGGCAAAAGGCAGAAATCTGGCACACATTTGGCACACTCAGGTGGGGTGAACCCCTCGGTTGAGACAAATTGAATTTGGCACACTTGCCGTTTGCTGATTTTTCGTACTCAAACTGCATCTTCTCCGCCAGAATGGTCCTCGGTTGGTGAAGCAGAGGCGGGCTCTGGTGGAGACCAACCCGCCGAGGAATAGCCAGCCGGAGACTCATCGAGACGATGGGCCGGGGAGGTGGTTTCGGCCGCCTCCCCGCTATCGCAAGAGTTTACATCGGATCGAAAGATCTTCTCATGCCTGAAAAAACTCATTGTCGCTCCGGCCGATGTGGCGCCTGGTTCCACGGCTTGCTCGAACTCTTCCGGCGGCCGGTAGCCCAGCGCTGAGTGGAGCCGCTGGCGATTGTAGTACTGCTCGATGAACGCAGCGATGTTAGTGCGGAGGTCATCGAGATCCTGGTACTCGTTTGCGTAGATCCCATCCGCGAGAACGTCAGCAGATCATCAATCAGATTTCCCATCCTCTTAGCCGACTCCAGGATGACCCCCATATACTTTTGGCTTTTGTCGCTCAGCACTGACGCCGCATCTTTCTGAAGCATTTCCGCGTAGCCGGCAATATGTCGAAGCGGGGCTCTCAAGTCATGCGAGACGGAGTAGGCAAATGCCTCTAATTCCTTGTTGGTGGCCTCCAGTTCCGTGGAACGCCTCAACAGTTCCTGGTTAAGGCTGCGGATTTCATCCTCGCGGTGCTTGCGTTCCGTAATGTCATTGTTCGTTTCCAACACGCCCGCAGGTCGCCCTTGATCGTCGCGGCGCAATGACCATCTACTCGCAACCACAACCCTGTGTTCATCTGCCTTCGTATGCCCCAGTTCGCCGTCCCACCGTCCCGTCCGCAGCAACTCCGCGCTAATCTCTTCGATAGGTGAAGGGAAGACGGTCTGTAGAAGCTCATGCGAACGCCGTCCGATTGCTTGGCTCGCAGTCCACCCATATAGCTCCTCGGCGCCGCGATTCCAATACATGATGACGTCACTTGTATCACGGACAAAGATCGAGTCGTTCGTAAGATCGAGCAGGCTCGCCTGCTGCGTCCGCACCGCGACTTCCTTCTCAAGTTCGTCGCGAGATTGCCGAAGGTCTCGTTCAACGCGACGGCGAACCGCACTGAACCAGGTGATAAGCAGCGCAAACAGTATGAATACCGCGTAGTAGGGTAGATCAGCGGGAGCGATATAAAGACTGTAGACGGGTGAGGAAAAAAAGAAATTGAACACCAGGCTCGATAGAACGAGCGCAAACACACCAGGTCCTGTTCCTTCGCGCCAGACTGTGATGGCGATCGCAAACAGGAAAAGCGGGAATTCAACGCCCTGGAAGTTATGACTCGCCAGGAGAAGGCCTGCAATAAGGGCAATTGCAACGGAAGAGATTGCAAGACCGTATCCCCAGATAGCTGAGCGGAGCTTCTGTGGATGGGTGTTCGACCTGGCCATAGTCTGCGTGAGCGGGTGCATATTGAGCCTGAGATACCGAGCATAAGACCAGGATGGCCTCAACGCACGACGAATGGTCCTACATATTTATGGAATTGACCATCACTCGGTAAAGGTGTGCTCCTTTTCGATGGCCAGGGCCTTGCTCGATGTTCCCCGGCTAACGGTGAGTGGGATTCCGGTCAGAATCGGGTTCGAAGCGATCGTCTTTTTTCGTCTGTTCCTTTGATTGGCGATCGTGCTCATAGTGAATGGCGCTTACGAAAGCATGCATCACGTCGTCCAGGGAACGGCCCGGCGCAAGGATACAGTCGTTAAAGATGTCTGTATCTGCGTTCTTGTCGATCTCCGGGGCGATGCACGTCAGCAACAAGCCTTTTTCGTCTCTGACTGGAAAGAGCTTCGATCCTGCAGCCGACCCGGTGGAAGAGAGTTTGGGAGTCGCTTTGAAGTTTTCCGTCGTTCTGGAATTCCTCTGCGTTCCAATTGAAGAGGAGGCCGTCGTGTTCGCAGCGCTTCGTGGAGAAGGAAGAGCGACAAAAGTCGCTAGGGTCAGAAATGCAACCTGGATTCTCATCGTCTGCTCTCCATTTCCATGTCCTGGTTTGATTCGTTAGCAAGCCTGCTTATCTGGCTGGCGCCTTGCACCGCACGTTTCCTGATGGCTACGTCATTTGCAACTGTATTCTTTGGCATCACCGCAGCCTGGAATCATCATTCTGAGGATCGGCGCGGAACCTCCACGTGTGCTTATCGAAAGACCCTGATCGACCTAACACCCAGTACTGCCAAAACAATATCCCCGCATGTCTTCTAAGACCATTACATGTTTCTTCTACCCGTGCGTGGCTCGCTTCTCTGGGTCGATTTGGCAAATGCAGCACCCTGGGCATGGCACCTTAACAGGAAGATGTAATCGGAACTTCAATACCACTTGATCTCGCTGACCTCCGCGATCCGCTCCTGGGCCGCGGCGGGGCGGAGATAGCGCAGGGTCGTTTCGAGATCCGCGTGTCCGGCGTAGGCCATGACGGTTCGGGGATCGATCTTGCTGCGAAGCCAGGTCGTGATGCAGGTACGGCGGAACTTGTGCAACTCGAACTCTTCACATCCACGCTCGCCTTTGACTTTGGCGAGGCAGTTGGGACACCATCCGCATTCGATCTTTGCTCGGCGTGCCAAGCGCTTGATCATAACGAGGAGTTTAGTATTCGGATTCCCTTTGGTGTTCGCCACAATGAGGTTCTGATCCGGGTGCTCCTGTTTCCATTCCTTCAGCTCGCCCAGGAAATCTGTGGGGATCGGAATGTCTCTCTCTTCATAGTCCTTCACCGTGAACTCGTAATTCGGCTTGCTGCGGACACGAAAGACCGACTCGTGCCAGCTGATGTCGGTAAACTCGGCAAACTGCACCTCCTGGTCACGCAAACCGAGTTTAAGCGCGAGATTGCAGACCATGCGCTCGTAGGGTTTGGCCGCCCCGAACAGGCCACCCAGTTGGGAGGGCGTGTAGATGGTGGGCAGCTTCTTATCGAACTTGGGCTTTGGCGGAAAGATGTCCGGGTCGACTCCGGCAGCGCGCAGCATGGACTGCAGGCGTTGGCGCTTGTTTGCGATTGTTCGCTTGGAACGGCCGAGCTCACGCAGCTTCGCGTCGAAGGTAACGATGCTGTCCCGCGTGACCTCCGCGACGTAAGTGAGGGGAACGAATTTCAAGAATTCAGCCTTGACCAAGATCGCCTGTTCCCGGGCTTCGAGAGCGCCGCGCTTGAACTCGTACTCGATGTAGTCGTCGAAGGTGTCGGCCAGCCGGGGTTTCTTCTTTCTTTTCTCCTCAATTGCTGGATCGATGACCTCGAGGCCAACGGCTTCCGCTTGCGTTTTGGCATGAAACTTGGCCGCGGCCTGCACCCTCTGGGCTTCAGCATCGGCACCGTTCTTGCCGGCTGGCTTGTATGTGGTGCGGCCGTCCTCGATGCGGATATCGAACGCGTAATTGTCTGGCACCTCTTCGACCCAGATGCGCCCGGTAGTGCGGTCCTTGAACTGGGCGAAACCGGAGCGGACGCGGCCGGTGGAGCCGTAGACGGCGGGGCGCCGGATCCAGTTCGGATCGGCGGGCCGTTTGAAGCGGACCATAAGGGTGGCTTTTGGCATTTCGGGTCCTCAGAGATCATTATAGACCCGACAATGATCCGACAACGATATAAGTCATTGATTATAAATACTAAGTCGAGAATCCCCCTCTCTCCGCCAGAAATCTTTAAAATCTATAACTTGCAGAAAATAAGAACTTACGCAGTCTCTGGAGTCGTCATAATCGCCCAGGAATCCCTGTTTTCCACCGTTTTACCCTACTAAATCAGATTTACCCTGCTAAGGTCTGCCCGGCCAGATCAGCGATGGTCTGCGGCCTGGCTAAATTCCTGACGGCTGATGATCGCCTACTTCTTTTTCTGGCGTGGCGCCGGGGAAGGCTGTTGCGAGGCCGACGACTCTTTCGACTTTGATTCAGGAAGTGCCTTGGATTGTGCCTTCAGTTGGTCGAAAGAGCTGGGCGAGGGTGCCGGCTTCGAGCATGCCTAACCGGACACTCCCAGCAGTCGCTGGCTTCATGTATTCATTTGCGACATGCCACGATCTCCACTCTGGAGAATTCGGCTATTCACGTGCGCAAGTCGAGAAACGAAAAAGTACAGAAGATGCATTTGCCCCCATGCTGTCACCAACGCCAGTGATTCCGAGAATGAACTCGGCCCGGCCGTGTGTCAGGGGTACCGAACCAGGAAAACTGCCGACGGTCTCCGGATTCGGCAAATCAACCAGTACATTTTCCCGCTTGCGCTGATTTCCGCCTGTGAAAGTCTGAGCCTGCCGCGGAATACTCTCAGACAGCAACGTCAGTCTGACTTCGCGGAGCCCCCCCAAGGTGTATATTTATCCATCAATTCAGACAGCTTCGCAGAAGATTGAACCTGTTGTTGAACTCTCAACGAAGGGAGCCTACGGAACCCTCATGGATCAAAACTATAAGCGTGAAATTCCAATTCGAGTTGACTTCTTGATTCTGGCTGGACTGGTCGCTGCAATTGGTTGGTTGAGCGCATCGTTCTTCATGGCGAAGGTCGCGCCAAACGATTTCCCGCATACAGTTGCCGAGTTGTTTCTTGAATTCTGTAAGACATTTTGCGTTGCCGGTTTTATCTCTTTCTTTCTGGACAGAGTGCTGAAAAATCTTTTCCCGGAAGGTGAGAGCGCTCGATTTGCAAGATCCGGTATCACAAATATTTACGCAACCCGTCGTGCTGGAGCGGCAGACATCAGCAGCTGCGTGAATGGCGCATCTCATATCGACATAATGGGAATTTCTTTGCGTGACTTTCTGGGTCAGAACATCTTTTCAGATGTCTGGCGCGCAATCGAAAAGCGCTTGATCCATGAGGAGGAATACGGCGTTCCTATCGCAAAGAGACTTCGAGTTCGCTTGCTCATGTTACATCCGAACAGCAGTGAAGGCTTATTTCGTTTTAACTTCGAGCAAACTCAGGACGGAGGAGATCAATCAAATCTCATTCGGGACGTTGGAACCGGACTGGCGCAAGTCCAGCACGTCCGCGCAGAAATACATCGAGCGGGCAAAGGGAACAATGTGCGTCTTGATGAAGCTGGAATGCTCTATACGTCGCAATTCTTGGACGTCAGACTATACCATCACTGTCCATTCTCTCTTCTCTTTTTGACAGACAAACACTGCTTTGTTGAGCAGTATTATTACAAGAACCATGGTAGCCACGTTGACCTCCCAATGTTGCGATATGCGAAACAAGAACTCTTGGGGGAGTTTCACACCTCATTCGAGGAGATTTGGAAACATGCAAAACCGGGCGTGTTGAATGAAGGAGATGTTGGTACAGCGAAAGCTATTGATAGCTGTGCAATCAGGAACATTTTTGATAATACGCAGCGGAGTCAATCAGGAATTCGGCAAGCTCGCGCAATGGCAAATTGCGGAAGCGGAGCAACGATAAGGATCTTAAGCATTTCCGGAAAATTCTACAGAGAGCCATCAGTCGTTCAAGAACTACTAGATGCAAGCGCCCGCGGCGCGTCGATCCAGTTTCTGCTTCTAAACCCCATTTGTGTTCAGGCCGTTCTTAGAGCTGTCGCGGACAATCATCCGCTTAAAATTTCATCTGAACTTTCGAAATGGAATTGGGCGAAGCATTGTGGGACTGATCTTTTCAAGGACACAAGTCAGCACATTCTTGAACTCACAAAGAGAATCAAAGATGGCCTTCATTGTGAAGTTCACCTGCATCACAGTGCACCGTCGTGTTCTCTTCTACTTACGCCTGAAAAAGCCTTCGTTGAACAGTACATCTACGGAAGAAGCGAAGTCAAAATAAAAAATCAGGTACTAGGTGGAGAGTATCCACTTTTCGAGTTTGGCTTGAAGGATAGCGATACCAGACAGGACACATCTGAACTGCAGATGCTCTCATCGACATTTGATATCATCTGGAAGTCTTATAGCATTGACCTTGCCGCATATAGCGCGCTTGACGAGGAGGTGCAGTTCAAGACGACCCTGGCGGACTTATCTCGTTGGAGCTCAACCTAGGACGCGATATGATTGTCGTGTCGGGCTGTTCGGGCGACCATGGCCCGCACACCAGAGCCGGCGATGTGACGTTGCCGGGAGCGAGACGGCCTTTTGACCTTCGACTCGTAGGGGACAGAGCCATCAGACAGCGATCTTGCTCGCGCCGACGCTATAAACTCGTCGTTTACATCTGTCAGGAATAAGGCAAGTTGAACCGGTAGACTTCCCATGCAAAAACGATCGAGTGCTTCGTGGCGATCAGTATCCCGCTTTTGTTGATGGCCGAGAATATTCGTTAGGGGAATACGACGGCGCGTCAATAAAGGGAGCGGGGGCACCGAGGATGCTCGCGGCTTTCGGTAGTGTCCAGTATCTTTCGCACTTTCGATCTTCGCTAGCATGTTGGAAGGTTGTTGGGTTGGGGTTGTTTTGCTGCTGGCCCCCATGGGGGCCAGCAGCAAAGCGGTCAGGCGATGGCCACGACTTCGGCCAGCCGGTCCATTTGCAAGTAGCGTTTGGTACCCCACTTGGTTGCGGCAACATGCCGTAGTCTGGCCGCGACTAACATGAGGGCTGGCTGGCCATCCGGGAAGGCACCTACCACCCTCGTTCGTCGCCGGATCTCCCGCATTAGCCGTTCCAGCGGATTGTTGGTCCTCAGGCAGCGCCAATGTTCCGGCGGCATGCTGTAGTAACTCAGCGTCTCGTCGATGCCGTTCTCGACGATCTCAGCGGCCTTGGCCAGCCGCATACGTACAAGCCTTGAGCCAGATCGAGTGCATCCGGCGCATGGGGGTGCGCCGGATGCGGGACTCGATTGCCGACAGCAGCGCCAACTTTCGCATTGTTGATCGGCAGGGCATGCAATGGGCAACCATTCTCAACCTGAACCCGCGGGCATGGGAAGGGAACGGCCTTTGCCACCTTGGCGAGGCATTATCGACGCCGGGTCGAGAGCCGCTGCGAAATCCACCGCACAGATGCGATGCGAATGCATCGTTACCTTCGTTCCGGTCTTGCGTTACCTGCCCCGGTCGCAAGAACAAAAACGCGACAAGTCTGGGGCCTCCAAACGTGAGCCAATCCCGTCGATTCTCTAAATCAAACCCGCTTTGGCTCAACTAACTTAAACATTTTCTTTTGATTACCGACCAGTTGTCGGCATCTCATGATCATTCCTACTTGATTGCAGGGTGCAACTTTTGTGGGAGACAAGTAGTACGACCGTAACTGAGGCCCGGTGACTTTGGGATTTGGTTTTTCGATATTCTGCTCATAATAGGTTCACTGAAAACTTTTCAGATTTATCGGGGCTGGGTAAGCGCCCGGGGTGTCTTATGTTCCGGAAAGGTTTCGCTCTCATTGGATTTTTCCTTGGTTTGGGTGTTATTTTGTCGGGTTGCGGGGGAGGCAAAGGATCAGGCGGTTCCGGGAGTTCCGGCGGTTCCGGCGGCTCTGGTGATTCCGGCATTACAAGCGTATCGATAACATCCTCGGCGCCGAGCGTTGACGGAAGCGACGCGGCATCTCTGTCTGCGACCGTTCAGGACGACAATCACGCCGAAGGAGTTACCTGGAGCCTTTCAGGCGCGGGCACCCTGTCGAACACTTCGACGACCGCGGCCACTTACACGGCGCCTGCGGCAACCACCTCCGCGCAGACTGTGACGGTGATGGCGGTTTCGATCAAGGAGACCACCAAGTACGCAACCACGACCATTACTGTGGCTGCGTTGCCGGCAATTACCACCGGCAGCAACTCACTCGGCGGCACGGTGGGGTCGGCCTATTCTGTTCAACTGGCCGGCAGCGGCGGCATCACTCCTTACACATGGTCCGTGTCTTCCGGCGCCTTGCCCGCAGGGTTGAGCCTCTCTCCAACTGGAGCGATTTCAGGCACGCCCACGGCCGGAGCCGCTGGATCGACCAGCGTTGTATTCCAGTTGAAGGACTCCGGCACACCAGCGGCATTGGCCACCACACAGAAACTGACCTTCGCGATTGCCGCAGCACCGGAAATTACGTTTACCGGCTTGATGCCGGGCACAGGCAGCGTTAGCCAGGCTTATGCAGGAAGTGCCGCGGCAAGCGGCGGCATTGGCACGCTCGCTTACAGCCTGAGCAGCGGCGCCTTGCCAACAGGACTGAGCCTGAACACGGCTACCGGGGCGGTTGCCGGAACAATCAGCGTCGGTGGCACCTATAACTTCAGCATCAAGGCTGCGGACACTTTCGGTGACTCCGCAACTCAGACGTATCAGATCGCAGTCAATGTTCCATTGGTAAACGTGACGCCGGGGCCCGGGAGCCTGCCGTATGCGGTAACCGGACAGGCGTATTCGCAGGCGCTTACGGCATCGGGCGGGAGCGGATCAGGATACACGTGGGCCGTATCCGGTCTGTCCAACGGCCTCACTTCCTCGGCGAACGGCGCAACGTTGACAATCAACGGCCCGGCGACTGCGGCCGGCACGGTCAGCTTTACCGCAACGGCGACGGACGGGGCCGGCAACCCCTCAAGCGCGCTCTCCTACAGCATTCAGGTTTACGGCCCGGTTACGCTGCCCGCATCCAATCCGACGTCGCTGCCATCTTCGGCAACCTGGAATGTGGCATACACCGGAACAGTGGTGGCAAGCGGCGGAAGCGGCAACTTTGCCTGGACAGTGACCGGCCAGTCTGACGGACTGAACACCACGTCGAGCGGCGGAACGCTGACCTTGAGCGGCACACCGGCCGCGACCGGGACCGTTGCACTCAGCGTCTCGGTGAAAGACACCACCACAGGCGTCGTCGCGGGCCCCTATTCGTATGTGATTACTGTTTACGCGAACGTGATCCTGCCCGCGCCGAATCCTGCAACGCTGGGACCGGCAACCCTTAACCTGGCATACACCGGAACCATTGTCGCGGCAGGCGGCAGCGGAAACTATTCCTGGACGGTGACCGGCCTGCCTGCCAACGGACTGAATTACTCCGCCACAGGCGGCACGCTGACCATCAGCGGAACGCCGGCGGCCACAACCACGGTCTCCTTCGGAGTGTCGGTCAAGGACACCTCAACAAACCTTACCGTGGGACCGTTTACCTACAGCGTGACGGTAAATAATGCATTGACACTGCCTGCGCCCAACCCGGCAACCCTGGGCTCAGCCGATGCCGGCCTCAGCTACAACGGGACCATTGTTGCGGCGGGCGGAAGCGGAAACTATAGCTGGATTGTCACCGGCTTGTCCAACGGGTTGAGCTTTTCGCCCGGCAGTTCAACGCTGACCATCAACGGCACGCCGGCGGCGCCAGTTACGGTTTCGTTCAGCGTAGCAGTGAAAGACAATGCGTCAAACAATACTGTAGGTCCGTACACCTATACCATTACGGTTTACAGCGCGCTGGCATTACCCGCACCCGATCCACTCACACTGCCCTCAATCGGTTACACAACCTTTGCCTACACAGGGACGATCAACGCTACGGGCGGCAGCGGCGCCTATTCCTGGCAAGTGACGGGCATAACCGACAACCTGGTTCCGAGCCCCAGCGGCGGGGTATTGACCATCAGTGGAACTCCGGGAGCTACGCCTGCCACGGTCACATTCAACGTTAAGCTGACTGACACCGCAACCGGCGAATCAGTAACGCAGAACGGGTATAACGTTACGGTGATTGCGCCCGCGCCCCTGGCTCTGCCTGCGCCGAATCCGGCCTCATTGCCATACGCGGTCGTCAACCAGCTTTATGCCGGGTCAATCAGTGCAACCGGCGGCGTGCCCCCGTATACCTGGTCAGTGAACGGCGTCGCCATTCCAAATACCGGCTCGGCTGTCAGCATCGCGGATGCCATCTCGGTCTCCAACGACGGCAGTAACGTCCTTGCCGTCGGCGGAACGCCCACAGTGGCACAAACAGTCAATCTGACCAACGTGAAAGTGACCGACAGCCTCGGCGCCAATCAGACCAACTCGTACACCATTGCGGTCTATCCCACCTTCAAGCTGAGCGGCCAGATCTCTCTCAACCCCACGTGCGGCAGCAGCGGCGCGTCCGTTCCAGCCATCACGGTCAGCCTGCTTACCAGTCCGGGCGGGGCCGTATACCAGACAGTAACTACAGACTCGAACGGGAATTTCCTATTCCCAGCGGTGATCAACGGAAACTACACGATCACTCCCTCGATCATGGGACCGAGTTCCGTCTTCTATCCGGCAAGCGAGAGTGTCAACATCAATGGCGCGGATGTAGCCGGAGAGAGCTTTAACGTGGCACTGGGTTACACGGTATGCCGGCACGGTAAGCTACGGCGGATCCAACACCGGACAAATCTACCTTTCGCTGAATACGCCGGGGAACTGCTGCAACCGGCGGCTTGGGACCAGCGTCTTCACTCCAGGAGCATTCACCATCCGCGGCGTGCCGCCCGGCACTTACACATTGCAGGCATGGATGGATCTCTCCGCACTGGCCAACGGCGCGCAGAATACTTCTGACCCGTCAGGCAGCGCACCGGTGACAGTTGTTGCGGCCAATGTAACCGGCGCCGGCGTCACGGTGACCGATAACACGCCGACGAGCGTGCCTACCGCAAATCCTTACATCAATGCCATAACGCCAATCGACCAGGGCGTGACAATCAGCTTCAAACCGATCACCAGCAGCGGCATTGAGGCGGCTACTTCCTACGATGTCCAATGGAGCACGAGTTCCGATTTCAGTACTTCCACCGGGACCTACAACTTCAAGGCGATCGGAACCGGTTCCAACGTCTGGATACTGAACAACGGAACCCTCGGCGTCAGCGGCAACCCGTTCACCAACAGCCAGACCTACTACTTCGAAGCCCGCGCCCGAAATGCTGCAGGGCCGGCATCCGCCTGGACGGTCTACGGAGGCACAATTCCGATCGGCGTGGCCCCAGGAGTATCGACGAGTGGGAATCAGGTGCAGGGCACGGTCACGATTCCCGCCGGCATTACACCGTCCGGACCGCTCTACGTCGGCTACTACAACATGAGCACGAACACCGTATATGCCACGCGCATTCCCAGCCCCGGAAGTTCGAACGCCTTCACAATGTTTGTCCCCACCGACACCAATAACGATTACATGTTCTTTGAGATTCTCGACCAGAACAACGACGGTCTTATCGACGCTGGAGATGTTACCAACACGAACACCAGGAGCGTCAGCGGCGTATCGGTGAGCGGACCCTTGACGGGGCAAAACCTGACGCTGCCCGCCGCCAACAGCACGGCCGCGGTGACGACACAGTACTACCAATCGACTACCCGGTCGGGCGCCTCCACTTCCAGCGGTTACAGCCTGAACTTCAACGTGCGGGAGGGCAACAAGCTGCCGGTGGCGGTTACTCTGATGTCGGGGCCGAACGTCATCAACCCGGTCGACATCGGCAATGATTGCCAGGGTTGCGGAAGCGTGCAATTCCAGTACCACGTTCCTATCAGCCCCGTAATACCGGCTGTCGGCGACACTTACACCCTCAAGGTTACCTATAGTGACTCGAGCAGCGATACAGAAACCCTGACCAGCGCTGTGACGGGGTGGAACGGCACAACGTCCGTGGTGGGGCCGGACGATCTTGCCGCAGGCCTCGCGCCTGACGATCAGGCTGGTGTGATTCCCACCTTCAGTTGGGTCGATCCCTCGGCGGACAGTAGCGATCTCTTTTCGTTCTTTTTGAATGACTCCAGCGGGGGCGCGGTCTGGCAGGTACCTGGCTCCAACTCCAATTCGAGCGGCTTCTCAAACTCGATTACTTCAATCGATTTTGGCACCGACCCAACCGACCCCGGCAACAACCTTTCATCTGAAACAGTGTTGACGGACCAGGAGATGTATAGTTGGCAGATTCAGGTCCAGGATAGTAACGGAAACCAGGCAATCACCGTGCAATTCTTCCAGGCATCCAAGTGGCTATAGTGGCGGCCTGAATTGAGACGCGCCGGCATCGTCACTGTGCGAACTCGAGCGAGTAAGCCGTTGATGGGTCCAGCGGCCCCTCAAGGATACCCAGCGATTTGAGTTGCTCGTAGCCCGCGGTCCAGCGGTCCGCGCTCATGCGGCCGATTTGTGCGCCGGTCGTGTCGCCGCCTGTGATGAATCCTCCATCCCGCAGAGCCTGCGCCGTGTAGGCCTCCTGTTGCGGATTGAGAGCCGGATTCAGCTTCAGCAGCAATTCGTTTGTGGGGCCCGGATCGAGCAGGTACTGATTCCAGCCGCGAATGCTGGCGCGCACAAACCTGGCCACGATATCCGGATGCTGCGCGGCAAATGCGCGCGTGGTGAACTGCACGCGGTACGGGTCGTAGCCGGAGGAACTGATAAGGAAGGTGCGCACCTCGGCGCCCGCCTGTCTGGCGAAGTAGGGCTCGCTGGTAATGAAGATCTGCTGTACGTAACTGGGGTCGGCCAGAAAGTTGGCGATCGAAAGCGTGGAGGGGATCTGACGAACGTTGTGCAGTTTGTAGCGGCTGGTGACAAACTTGAGCCAGACGGCCCCGGTCTGTGCGGCGACGGCGTGGCCCTCGAGATCCTTGAAATCGTGGACCGGCGAGTTGCTGTGAACCATGATGGCCTGGGGATCGTGTTGCATGGTGGCGGCCACGGCCACCATCGGAAGGCCATTCGAATCCCATGTAAGAATCTGGTCGCTGGAGCCGAGGCCAATGTCGGCCTTGCCGGTCGAGATGAGCTGGGCCAGGCTGCCGTATTCGGGCAGCGGCAGGATGGTGACTTCGAGCCCCTCAGCCTTGTAATAGCCGAGCATTTGCGCGGTAAAGAATCCGCCGTGCTCGGGCTGAGGATACCAGTCGAGTTGGAGGCGGACGGGCGTGAGACCGCTCTGCGTGGAGGGCTGGTGGCCGCGGCAACCGGCGAGCGCCAACGCGAGCGCTAGCGCGACGCTTGGAATGGATTTACCTGATCTCAATATCGACCTCTCGATTGCCGGCAGAAAAAGGGGCCGTCTCAACTATGAGTCCAATTCGATCAGGATGGTATAAGGCTCCGGCCAGGTACCGGCGTTCGACCCTGCTTCAAGAAATCCGCTTTGTGTCAGGGCACGACTTTAGTCGTGCCGAAGAGTCCCAGAAAAACCGAGGGCTTTAGCCCCTGCGCGAATGGCGCCGGGACGGGTTGGGCCATTCTTGAAACACGCTCGGGAAAAACCTGCTGTGCGCGTCAAACCGAGGCCACCGCTTTTCGTTGTGCGCCAAGTTGGGCCGCAAGCTGGAGCAACGGCTCGTCCCATCCGCGCGCTGCGGCAATCTGCACGCCGCCAGTGGTGCATGGAGCGGCCACCGCAGGCACCCCGGCAAGACTGAAGGGCGTGGTGTAACGCAAAAGCCGGCCGCGGGTCTGGCTATGGTCTGCTCCGGCGGCGAGGCGTGCAACGGGAGCACATGGGAGTACGAGCAACTGGTGCGTGGCGAACAATTCATCCATGCGCGCAACGAAACCCGCATGGCGCTCACGGAAACCTGCAATCTCCGTTGCGGAGATGCGCGCGCCCCACTCCAGCCGTTCGCGGATGGCCGGCTCAATGCGATCGAAATGGCCGCTATGCAGGCGCGCGGCCTCCCACGCCTGAATGGGCGCAAAAATCTCTCTTGACTCGGCCCACCAGCCCGGATCAATGGTATGAGCTTCGAGGCCGAGTGCCTCCAGTTCGCGCATGGCAGCGTGAAAACCGGCAACGACTTCAGACTCGCAATCGTCGAGAAAGCTGTCTGCGATAGCTGCGAACCGCGTGAAGCCGGAATGTGGAGCCAGCTCGACCGGTGCAAAAGGCTCCGCGAGCAACGGCGCGTCTTCGAGATCGCGGAACAGCCAGCCTAGTGTGTCGAAGGACTCAGCCAGATGCGCGCCGCCGCGCCAGTCTCCGCGGCCGAGCGTGGCTCGATAACCTGCCAGCCCGCAGAGTGCCGCCGGCACGCGAACGGAGCCGCCCGTGTCTGTACCGATCGCCGCAACAGCGGAACCCTCAAGCACGCTGGCCACAGCGCCGCTTGAAGAGCCACCGGTCAGCGCGCCCGGGTTGCCGGGCTGCAGGCAGTCGCCGTACTCCGGATTCTCGCCGGTGATGCCGTAAGCCAACGGGTGCAGGTGTGTCTTGCCGATGACAACCGCACCGGACCCGCGAAGCTGCTCAATGAGCCAGGAATCGCGCGCGGCAATTCCGTTCAGGTCGCGATAGAAGTGCACGCCGCAACTGGTGGGCGCGCCGGCCAGATCAAAACAATCTTTTACTGAGACGGGCAGGCCCCAGAGTGCGCTGCGTCCATCGCCGAATGCTCCGCCGTCCCCGCGCGGCATGGCTTCAACGCGCGCGGCCTCAGCGCGAGTCCACGCAGGATCCTGCCAGAGATAGGTGTTTCGCCCGGAGTTCTGGTTGGAACTGCTCAGCGCCAGATCTGCTAAATCCGAGGGCCGCGAAGCGCCCGATGCAATTGCCTGGCGGAGGCTGCGGATGCTCCACGGGTAATTGGTCATAAGGAAATTGTAAGGGAACGAAAAACAACCTCGCCGCGTGTGAATTTTTATGAAGCGCGAGCGTCGCGGCTCATGCTAATTTCGAGTATGGGAGTTGTTTCGAAAGCCGGACGTGTCGCAACCGAAAGGCGCGCCGTTACACGCGGCCCGTCTCCGGAAATTGACCTGGAACAAATGGCTGCGCTCGCAACCTTCACTTCCAGGTCGCTTCGCACCGCGAGCCCGCGTCCCTTCGGCGCTTCCATCGTTCACACAAAATCCGGAAAGGTATTGCTCCGCGCGCTCAACATGGTGAAGCAGGAGGTCGATCCAAGCGCGCATGCCGAGGTTCGCGCCATTCGCCTCGCCGCCAAACGGCTCAATCAGATTTCACTTGCCGGCTACACGCTCTACACCACCTGCGAGCCCTGCCCAATGTGCATGAGCACGGCGCTGTGGGCGCGCCTCGACCGCGTTGTCTACGGCGCAACCATTCAGGACGCAAACCGGCATTGCATTCAAATTCTTATTCCCGCGACGGAGGTGACCGCGCGCAGCGACGTGAAGTGCGTTGTGGATGGCCCGGTACTGCGCGACCAATGCTATGCCCTGTTTACCGATCCCCGGATGATCAGGGCCTTTCGCCTATGGTCGACACGGAAACGAGCTGCACAAAAACGCAAATAGCGGACCGCGAACGAAGTTGATCTGAGAGGTCTCCCCGATGCTTGACTCGCTTGCAGCAGAGCTGTTTGAAGTTGTTGCCGATCGAACGCGGGTGTTCACCGCGCCCGCGGTGCTCGATCGTTTGTCGCACGACTTCTATTGGTATTCGCCTGTGCTGCGGCCGCTGCTTGCCGCCAAAAACGGCGACGTCGCCGTGCAGCCGGTTAACGTGGATGAGGTTCTCGCGCTGCTGCGTTTTGCCGGCATGCATGAGATTCCGGTGACGGTGCGCGGCGCGGGCACCGGCAACTACGGCCAATGCGTTCCGCTCGAAGGCGGCATCGTGCTCGACCTCGCGCTGATGGATAAGCTGGAAGAAATTACGCCGGACGGCGTGGCCGTGTGCCAGCCGGGACTGCGTCTCGGCATGCTTGAAACTGAGGCGCGCAAGCGGGGATGGGAGTTGCGCATGTACCCATCCACGCTGGTCAAAGCATCGGTAGGAGGATTCCTCGCCGGCGGGTCGGGCGGCATCGGCTCGGTGGCGCATGGAGGATTGCGCGACTTCGACAATGTGCGTGCCTTCGAGGTGGTGACCATGGAGGAGACGCCGCGTGTCGTGCTGCATGAAGGCGCGGCGGTTCACGAGATTCTGCACGCGTGGGGCACCAACGGCGTGCTGACGCGCATCTGGTTCGCGCTCGCGCCTGCCGTTGAGTGGACGCAGCTGACCGCGGCCTTTGATACCTACGAGCAGGCATTCACCTTTACCGAGACCATCGCGGTCGATGCCGCATGGACCAAGCGGCTGGCCACGGTCTTCGAGTGGCCCATCCCTTCTTTCTTCACGCCCGTAAAACACATGGTGCGTGCAGACAAGACGCTGGTGCTCATCATGATTGCGACTGCGCAGCTCGATTCTTTGCGTGCCGCTGTTGCGGCGGCCGGCGGCGAAGTCACATTTGCCGGACCATACGATGGGTCCGCGCACGCAGCCGCTGCTGAGCGACTACACGTGGAACCACACCACCTTGTGGGCCATGAAGGCCGATCCGGCGTACACATATTTGCAGTGCGGATTTTCGCCGGCGGATTGCCGGGAGCAGTTTCGGCTTCTGCGCGAACGCTACGGCCAGGAGATTCTGTTTCACATCGAATTCATGAAGAACGGCGACGGCGTCGTCATTCCCGGCGCAATTCCAGTCGTGCGTTTTACTACCGAAGAGCGGTTGAACGACATGATCGCGTACTGCCGGTCGATCGGCGTCTTTGTGGCCAATCCGCACGTGAATTACCTTGAGGATGGCGGACGGTTCCGCGCCGACAACATTCAGTTGCTGGCCAAGCAGAAATACGATCCGCGCGGCCTGCTGAATCCAGGCAAGATGATCAGCTTTCACAAAAAGGCGGTGACGCGGTGAAGACGTGGATTCCCGATGAACGCAACTTTGCCTATCTGACCTGGAAGCAGGTGGACGCCCTGCCGCGCGCGACGACGTCTGCTGATCTTGCCGACGGCCGCGATCGAGCAGCACGGCCATCATCTGCCACTCGCGACCGACACGCTGATCAACAATCTTGCTGCTGGGCAAGGCCCTGGCGCTGTTGCCGGCCGAGTTGCCTATCTATGCGCTGCCGCCGGTTTGCTATGGAAAGAGCAACGAGCATATCGGATTTCCCGGCACGCTCTCGGTAAGCGCGCAAACATTTCTGGCGGTGGTGCGCGACCTGGGCGCAAGCATTGCGGCCGGCGGGTTCAAGAAGGTTGTTCTCTACAACACGCACGGCGGCAACACTTCGCTGGTGGATGTGCTGGCGCGCGATCTGCGCGCGGAGTTCGGGTTGCGCACTTTCTCGCTGTTCGGCTCGCCCGGCGCGGCCTTCGATGGCGTCAGTCAGCAGGAGCGCACGTATGGCTTTCATGCCGGCGAGATCGAAACGGCATATCTGCTGCATGCGACGCCGGCGCTGGTGCACCCCGAAGAGTACACGACAAATTACATTGCCCGCGTGGATAAGCCGGAGCTGCTCAAGCCCGAGGGCTCGTCGGCAAACTTCGCCTGGCTTACAAAGGATATTGCGCCGAGCGGCGTGCTGGGCGATCCGACGGCGGCTACTGCGGAGAATGGCGAGCGATGGTCGAACGATGCAGCCGCGCGCATCGCCGAGTTGCTGGTTGCCATGTACAATTTCGAGCCGAGGCACGGGGCTTGACGATGGCCCTTATCGATTGCGGAAACGGAATTCGTCTGGAACGTGGAGTCGAGTGCCGGCTCAGCGATGGAACCACGCTTGTCTCCGATCATTACTATCCCGCGGGCGAAGGGCCGTGGCCCACACTGCTGATGCGTCAACCCTACGGGCGCGATATCGCATCGACGGTGGTCTACGCGCACCCGGTGTGGTTTGCGCGACATGGCTATCACGTCGCCATCCAGGACGTGCGCGGACGCGGCGGCTCGACGGGCGAGTTCTATCCGTTTCGCAACGAAGGACGCGACGGCGCGGAAACGATTGCGCTGGCTCCGCGCGCATCCGGCCTCGAATGGGCGCATCGGCATGTACGGCTTCTCTTACCAGGGCGCGACGCAACTGCTTGCGGCCGCCGAGCAGCCGGAAGGATTGCTGTGCATCGCTCCGCACATGACGGCAGCAGACCTCTATCATGGCTGGTTCTATCATCACGGCGCGCTGCGCTTGAGTTCGACGCTTGGCTGGGGCATTCAGATGCTGCGCGAGGACGCGCGGCGCAAGGGATTGCGCGACGGCAAGCGATCGGCTGGAGACGGCGTGGGCCAACATTCGCGCGCAGGCTGCGCACGTTCCATACGGCGTCGCATCCGGCCATCGCCGATCCGGCGTTGCCCGATTATGTGCGCGACTGGTTTATCGCATCGTGAGCCAGGTGAGTATTGGGCGGCGCAGGACATCAGCACGCGAATCGATCGGATCAAGATTCCGGCGCTTCATGTTGCAGGCTGGTTCGATACATATCTCGAAGGCTCCATCGCAGGCTATCTTGCGCTGCGCAGTGGCGCCGGCAGCGAGTTTGCGCGGGACGAATCAATATCTGATTGCAGGCCCGTGGGTGCATATTCCGTGGGGAGATCGCGTGGGCGAAGCGAACCTCGGCGAAGCTGCGAATCTCGACACGGATGCGATTCTGCTGCGCTGGTTCAATCACTGGCTGAAGGACTCAGGCGAATTCGACGGCGAGCCGCGGATTCGATATTTCGCACTCGGTCCCAATGAGTGGCGCAGCACGACGAGTGGCCCGCAGACGCCGTGTACACGCTCTACCTGCACAGTGCGGGCAAAGCGAATTCGCGCAAGGGCGACGGCCGGCTCGCCATGAGATGCGCCGGATGGCGATGAGCCGCGCGATGTGTTTGTCTACGACCCGGAAGTGCCAGTGCTCGGCGCCGGGCGGCCCGCAGGCAATGAGCGGCCCATTCGACCAGGCTGGGCTTGAGATGGGCAATAATCTGCTCGTCTATACCTCGGAGCCGGTCAAGCGCGAAACCGAGATATTCGGCCAGCCGCGAATCAGGCTTTATGCGGCCACATCCGCGCCCCACGCGGACTTTACCGCAAAGATCGTGCGCGTCACGGCAACTGGCCGCGCGGAGTTTCTATGCATCGGCATTGCGCGCAGCTCGTGGCTGTTTCGCGATGCGGGCTATGCTGCAGACGAAGTTCACGCGTGGGAGTTCACGCTTGAGCCAATCGCTTTTGTGCTCGCGGCAGGTGAGCGGCTGCGCCTTGAGATTGCAAGCTCCGCGTTTCCGCTTTACGATCGCAATCCCTCCACCGACACGCCGCCGCAGCATGCGGACAACTGGAACTGGGGCCGCTCGACGCAGCAGGTGCTGCACTCTGCCTCGCATCCCTCCGCGCTGTATCTGCCCGTGAAAGGAGAGCCGGGATGGTGACCCAGATTGCGGGCCAAGTTCCGGAGATTCTTTTGCGCGGCGTGAGCAAGCGCTACAAGAACTCGCCGGCGCCTCGAGGACATTTCGCTGGCGGTCGAGCGCGGCGAGTTTGTCACCTTCCTCGGCCCGTCGGGATGCGGCAAATCCACACTGCTCAAGCTGGTTTCCGGGCTGAGCCCGGTGAGCGACGGCCAGGTGCAGGTGAACGGCATGACGCCGGAAAACGCGCGCGAGATGATGAGCTTTATCTTTCAGGATGCGACGCTGCTGCCGTGGCGCACCGTGGAAGAGAACGTGGGCCTGGGGCTGGAACTGGAGTATGCGGCGCGGGCGCTGCGGAAGGAGCGCGTGGCGCAGATGCTGGAGCTTGTGGGTCTGAAGCATGTGGCGCGCAGTTATCCGCGCCAGCTCTCCGGCGGCATGAAGATGCGCGTTTCCATCGCCCGCGCGCTGGTGAGCCGGCCGCGCATTCTGCTAATGGACGAGCCCTTTGCCGCGCTCGACGAGATGACGCGCGACCGTCTGAACGAAGAACTGCTGCGCTTGTATGCGGAGCAGAAATGGACTGTGCTGTTTGTCACGCACTCTGTGGCGGAGGCGGTCTTTCTCTCCACGCGCATTGTGATTCTGGCCCCGCATCCGGGACGGCGTGGCGCACGAGATGCGCGGTGAATCTGCCTTGGCCGCGCACGGCGGAGACGCGCGAATCGATGGCATTCGAAGAGACGGTGACGCAGGCATCGCGGCTGTTGCGGGGAGTGTACCAGGCATGAAGAGACGCGGCATGGTGGCCATCAACAGCGCAATTGTGCTCGCGTGCCTGCTGGGCTTGTGGCAGGCGGTCATCTGGATCAATCACCTGCCGCCCTACATTCTGCCTGGCCCGCTCGCAGTGGCGATGACCTTGCGCGCCCGCTATCCGTCACTGCTCGAGTCGCTTGCGATCACTGCGGAAGAAGCGGCGGGCGGCCTGCTCGCAAGCATCGTCGTGGGTGTTGCGGTGGCCATGGTCTTCGCGCAATGGCGCTGGCTGCGGCAGACGCTTTATCCCTACACGATCCTGTTGCAGACGGTGCCGATCGTGGCCATTGCGCCGCTGATCATCAACTGGGCCGGCGCGGGAATCTTTCCCGTCACGATCGTGACCTTCATCATTTGTCTCGCGCCTATCATCGCCAACACCACGCAGGGACTTATCAGCGTGGATGAGAATCTGATTCACCTGTTCCTGATGTACAAGGCCTCGCCCGCGCAGATACTGTTCAAGCTGCGGCTTCCCAACGCGCTGCCCAATTTCTTTACGGGCATTCGCATCTCGGCGGGCATCAGCGTGATCGGAGGCATTACGGGCGAGCTGTTTGCCGGGTCCACGCGCGTTGGCGAAGGCGGGCTGGGTTACGCGATCATTTACGCGAGCAACCAGATGGAGACTGGCTATCTGTTTGCGCTGGTATTCGCGGCCTCGGTGCTGGGGTTCGCATTCTTTTTTATCGTCATGTTTCTCGAGTGGCTGGCCCTGCACAACTGGCACGAGTCGAGCCGGCCGCAAACGGCCGAATAGGAGGAAGGTCGATGTTACGCATGGAGTCGGAGACAGGATGGTGGCTGATCACGCATCCGGATCACGCGCGCCTGGCCGGAGCGTTCGCGACCGCGTGGGGCAATGCGCAGTTTCGCAAGCCGGAGCCGCGCGCGCGGGTGCTCAAGGGCATTGCCTGCCACGACGACGGATGGGCGGCTCGCGATGCGCATCCTTCCATCACCCGCGCAGGGCAAGCCTTCGGCGTTTTCAACCGAGCTTGTCGGCAAGTATTCCGCGTTTGAAGAGATCGATCTTGAAGAGTATCTCGCCGTGCGCGAGCGCGCCGTGCGCATCATCGCGGAAGAGGATCCCTATGCGGGGCTGCTGATCTCCATGCACACTTACAATCTGCTGACCGCGCATGCCGACCGCTCGACGATTGCGCCGGAGGGGCTCGCGCTGCTGGATGCGTTTCTCGATCGGCAGCGGAAGTATCAGGATGAGCTCAAGGAGGCAATCGCCGCGGATGATTCCCTTGAGCAGGTTGAAAAAGCGGAGCAGACGATCCTGGAGCATTTCAGACTGTTGCAGGCCTGCGACAATCTCTCGCTGCTGACGTTGCGTCGCGTTTTCGTCGCGGTGCGGATTTGCTGCACCCGCTTGCGCGCAACGACGGGACCACGGCCGAGGTCGCGGTGACGCCGATTGCGCCGCGCCATTTTCGATTGACGCCATGGCCGTTCGCGGAAAGCGAGTTGACGTTTCATTTTCCGGCGCGGCACGTCGCAGGGAAATCCTTTGCTTCGTCGTTGGAGTTGGAGGCGGCGTTTCTGGCGGCGAAACAGGAAGACCTGGCAGTGACTCTGACGGAATAGCGCAGCGGACTCAGCGCAGCATTGGGACAATCAAGCGGCCGGCAGCAGAGAGACATGAGCGGAGACGATGCGCCAACCCTCAGGCATGCGGACCCACACCTGGCTTTGCCGTCCGCGTACCGCGCCCGAAGCTGAGGCTCGCTCAAACTCCAACGTGATGCTGGCGAAGTCGCGGCCGAAGCTCACAATGTCGAACCGCGTAACTTTTCGCGCCAGGCTAGCCGCGGGCCGCCCTTTGCGGAAGGCTGCGAGCTCCTCGGGTCCGTAGAGATTTTCCGTGACGCCGAATCGCATCACATGCGGCCCCGCCCAAAACATGGCCATCAGGGTTTCAATATCGTTCGAGACCAGCGCCTCTTCATAGCGCGGATAAAGCGCACGCAGCTCGGCCACAACCTCAGGATCGTTGATGGTCATCGGATTGGGAAGAGTCTCCGATCGGGCAGAATTTGCTTGGTGATTGCGGCGCTTACTGTGTGTACGGGCTCGTTCACCACCTGGCTGAGCCGCAGCCGCATCGCCACGCTGCACAAAATGTAGGCGTCCACCTCGCTAAATCCCCAGCGGCTTACAAGCAGGTCGACCATGCGGCTAGTGGCGGCGCGGGCCGTGTCGGCAAGATCGGTTCCCGTCTCGCACAACGACCCACGCATCGGCGGTGGAATCGGGCGCGACGGTGTCGCCGGCCTCCGCAAGAGGGCTCGAAAGCGGCTGCTGCTTATGCAGGTTGAAGCGCAGGGTAACATCGAGCGGACACTCGATGCCGTTAATGCAGACCTCGCCATCGCCCTGCGCGGCGTGTCCGTCGCCGCAACTGAAGAGCGCGCCGCGATTAAAGACGGGCAGGTAGAGTCTGGAACCGGCGCACAACTCGCGCACGTCGAGGTTGCCGCCGAAGGGCCCCGGCGGACGGGTGCGAAAACTGCCGTCCTCAGCGCGCGCGACGCCCATCACGCCCAGAAAGGGCCGCAACGGCACCACGGCCGGAGCCAGCGAACTGGTGGTTTCACCGTCAAGTTGCCAATGAAAAAGATAAGGCCCACGAAAACGATCCTTGAGAAAGCCCAGCCCTTCGATCACGCTGGACCAACCCCAGCCGCTGTGACGAGTCGAAAGCACTTCGATCTCGAGCACATCGCCAGGCTCGGCGCCGTCGATCCAAATGGGGCCGGTGAGCGCGTGGATGCGGGTGCGGTCGATCTTGAGGAACTCCGCGACCGCCATGCCGGGCCGCACCTGGCTGCCGCTTGAATCCACACACTCAATCTGCACCTCATCGCCCGGCTCGATGCGCAGGCGGGGTTTCAGCGAGCGATCCCATACCGAGTGGGTGGGCTCGGCGGCGAGCGTGTGTTCCATCATGATTGCTTCACTCTTACCGTCATTTGAATCTCCACCAGCGCATTACGCGGCAAGGCGCTCACGCCTATGGCAGCGCGAACATGCCGGCCGGCCTCGCCAAACACTTCCACCAGCAGATCGGATGCTCCGTTGATAACCTCGGGCGAGTCGCTGAAACCGGTCACAGCATTTACATAGCCGTTCAAGGTAAGCACCTCGGCCACGCGATCCAGCGATCCGAGTTCGCGTTCGAGCACGGCAAGCTGGGTCAAGGCGCACGCACGCGCTGCTGCATACCCATCCTCAATCGAGCAGTCTGCGCCCGCCTTTCCGGTGATTACGCCATCCAGCCCTGCCGAAATCACTCCGGATAGGTAAACCACATCACCCACGCGCTTGGCGGAGACGTAATTGCCGCCTGGCGAAGGCGCCTTCGGAAGGGTGAGACCAAGGGCAATGAGATTCTGTTCCGGGGTCGAAATCTGCATCATTTGCATTCGACTTTAGCACGCCAAGGCGGCCGCTGCGCCCTGCTGCGTGGTCCCTTGTTGGGCTGCCTGACGTAGAATGGCATCGCCACGGGAATACGCTTTCCGGGATGCCCTCAAAGGGTGGCCCCGGAGAAATGGAAGATCTACATGAAGCCTCTAGTTCGCGCACTCGCATTGCTGGCCTTTGCCTCAACGCTTTTGACGGCTCGAATCGCCTGCGCCCAGGCCATAACCGAAATCGGCGGCCAGAAGATCGTCACCCTCAATCGCCAGGCCGTGAGCACCACCAAGCCCGAATTCACCAGCGTGACGCTTGCTCCGGGCCGGGGGATGGAGATACTCCAGATCACTGCCAACTTTCCAGGCAAAGGAGAAGTAAATGTGCTGGCCTCGCCCGACCTGGCCGGCGCCAAAAAAATGCTGGATGTGGACGACGATGCGTTTGGCGATCTCGGATACCGGCTGGGCGCGGCGTTCCTGGTTCCCTATCCGAACCGGATTCGCGGCACGCTCTCCGCGGACGGCAAGACGCTGACGACAGCCTGGGAGGGCCATACCATCACGCTCCCGGCCAACAATATCGGCAAGTTGCCCACCGCCGAACGGCACGCCATGCACGGGCTGATATTGAAGGCGAAGACCGACGACATTCGCGTGTCGAAAACTCCCGGCGGCGAGCAGGTGACGGGCGTCATCCACGCCGGTGATTTTGGCGGGCACTGGCTCTCGAAGACCGACCTCGTGGTGACGATTACGCTCACTGCCGGGGCCGTGGACGCCTCGATCACCGCGCACAACGTGGGCGGCGCCGACGAGCCAATCGCCATCGGCTGGCATCCTTACTTCAACCTGCCTTCAGGCGATCGCGCCCAGGCCCGGATTCACATTCCTGGCGCTGAATTGGCCGAGGTCGACGGCTACGATAACGTCTTCCCGACCGGAAAACTCTTGCCGGTTGAGGGGACCCGGTACGACCTGCGCGCTGCCGATGGCAAGCCGCTCGCGAAAGAGTTTTTTGACGACAACTGGAGCCATCTCAACTGGACCAGTGGCACAGTCACCGTGAAGGTGATCGATCCGGCGGCGCATTACGCCGTGGCCATCGAGGGGCTGTCGCCGGAGATCAAAACCATCCAGATGTATGCGCCGCCCGACAAGCAATTCGTGGCCATCGAGCACCAGTACAACTTCGCCGATCCCTTCGGCAAGGAGTGGGGCAAGATGGATACCGGCATGGTGACGTTGAAGCCCGGCCAGAGCACAAAGTGGCACGTGCGATTGCGGGTGTTTGTGCCGTAGGGTCGGCGGGGTTGCCAGGCTTTTCTGGTTGTTTCAAGGCGCCGCGCGCAGGCTCTAGTCGCCCAGCTTCGTCAGGTGCACGGTCCGGCCTGAACGCGCCGATTCGCGTGCCGCGTCCAGAATCTGCATCACCACAACATTGGTGTCGAGCGCCGAAAGATCGCCGCTTGGCAGGATGCGCCCGGTGAGCACCGCATCGAGGTATGTGAGCGAGTCGTTCAAAGGCGGGTTGAGCGGGGCGGCCGTTGTCAGCCGCTCGTCGCTATCGTGCTCGTGGCGCAGGCGCAGCTTGTCCGGGCCTACGGTTATGGCGTAGCCGGTGGCGCCGTAAACTTCCATGTCCTTGCGGCTGAAAGGCCAGTTCCACGATGCCTGAATCACGGCTTGCGCGTGCGGATAGGTCAGCACGATGGTGGCGTCGTCATCGACATTGCGATAGATCTGGGGCTTGTCGTGATTTACAACCGCGGTAACCGTGAGCGGGGTTTCGCCGTGCATGAGCCAGGTCATCAGGTCCACGCCATAGCATCCGAAGTCGTAGAGAGCGCCGGCGCCATTTTGCGCGGGGTCGGTCAGCCAGTTCAGAAACTCCGGCGGAACGCCGATCTCCTTCGGTCCCTGGTGGCCGTCATGGACCACGACCCGGCGAACTGCGCCCAGGTTCCCATGTTCGAGCTCATCGTAGGCGGAGCGGTTGCTGGAGTACCAGGTGGTCTCGTAATTGACCAGGACATGAATGTGGTAACGGCGGGCCGTGCGGCGGATGGCCAGCGCGTCTTCGAGAGAGATGGTCAGCGGCTTCTCAACCATTACGGAAACACCGTACTGCGCGGCGATCTCGATGGCATGGCGGTGTTCGGCAACCGAGGTGTAAACCAGCACGGCCTGGGGACGCCGCGTCTCGATCATGTTGGCCATGCTCTTGAAGAACAGCGTCTCCGGCAGCCCGAACCTGCTCCGGTATTTCTGGAAGAGCGCGGGATCGTCATCGGCTATGCCGACCAGTTGCACGTTGGTGTGACTGGGCAGGGAGTGGAGAAACCCCTCCACATGGCCGTGCTCGAGGCCGACGATGGCGACCCGCAGCGGGCCGTGCTGGCTTTGTGCTTGAAGCATGCCTGGCATCGTGACAAATAACGCTGCCCAAAGAAGGCCGGGCAAGATGGCGGGAATTGAATTGGCGAAACAGCGGCGGAAAACGCGCATGAGTCTCGATTGCCTCCTCGTGCCCGATTCTACTCTGGAAGGGAAGGGTTGATGTCAAAGGTTCTTGGTATGCAAGACGATACGGCCAACCGCCACGCTCATCGCGCTACCGGTTTTAGATGCAGCTTTTGGCGGGCCGGAGGTAAACCGGCCATAAGGAACTTCACCCTGGGGCTCCGAGCCCGAAGCTGCTTCTTCCGTAAACCTGACCTCATTTTTTCCGTCCATTCAAGCGTGGAGATTGTCGCAACCCGCTTTCGCTGCCCCTGCTGTGGATACAAGACGCTGGAAGCCCCGGAAGCAATGGCTCTTTGCCCGGTCTGCTGGTGGGAGGACGACGGCCAGGAGGACGCTGACGCCTCCGATGTGCGCCTGACCGTGAACGGCAACCTCAGCCTGAACGAAGCCCGAGAGCACTACTCGGAATGCGGCGCTGCCCATCCCCGATTTCTCCGTTACGTCCGTAAGCCCCATGTCACTGAGCAGTAACGTGCCTTTCGCGGTCCTTTTGAACAGTCGCGCCCTGCCCCCGGTTTGACCCTGCCAGCAAACCCCCTTACCATGAGATGAGGTATACTCCGGTCGCCCGAGCTGCCTCTTCGATGAGCGCCAGCCCTTCGCGGTGGTTTGACCGTGAACGGCGCCAGATGAGTGAAGCTGGGTGGTTTTTGCAGGCCTGAACGGTTGGCTTGCGGCCGCAAAAGCGCCAACGCGGCATTGCAATCGGTTCGCCGCGGCGAACCTGGAAGGCAAAACGTTGAGTTCTACCGACACCCTCGAAGACAACCTTCAACCTGACGCGCCTGAAGCTGCTACTGCAGGCCACGAACACGAAGGCCATGATCACGAAGGCCACGACCACGACCACGAAGGCCATCACGCACGGGCCGGTCCTGAACCCGGAATGCACCCGCGAACTGGTGCTGGACATTCCCGCCGAAGAGGTCTCAAAGGCCTACCGCGGCGTAGCCGCCAACTACCGCAAATATCGCCAAGATTCCCGGCTTCCGCGCCGGCAAGGTGCCGGAGACGGTCATCCGCCGCCGGTTTGCCGGCGGAGATTCGCAAGGAAGTGATCGACAGCCTGCTGCCCGAGCGGTTCAACAAGGCAGTGCGCGACCTGGGCGTAAGGCCCGTTGGGCAGCCGCAGGTGACGGAGCTGACGGTGGAAGACGGCGCGCCGCTGCACGTAAAGGCGGTCTTCGAGTACATTCCCGACTTCTCCATCGAGGGCTACCAGAAAGTCACCGTGGACAAGCCCTCCGTGGAGATCACCGAAGAAGAGTTCCAGCAGGAGATCGAGCAACTGCGCGAGTCGCGCGCCACCATCGAGCCGGTCGAGGAAGACCGGCCTCTGGTGGATGGCGACTGGGCGCAGATCACCTACAAGGGCCAGGTCGAGGGCGATGCCGAAGCAGCGCCCGTTGCCGGGCGAAGACTCGCTGGTCGAGATCGGCGGCAAGGATACGGTGGAGGCTTTTTCCAGCGCTCTGCGCGGCGCCAAGCCCGGCCAGGAGCTGAAGGCCGAGGTCATTTATCCCGCCGATTACGCCGAACCCAAGCTGGCCGGCAAGACCGTGGCCTACGAAGTCGAAGTGAAGGCCATCAAGAAGCGCACCCTGCCCGAGCTGAACGACGAGTTTGCCAAGGAGATGGGCGCCTACGAGAGCTATGCCGATCTTGAAGCCCGGGTCCGCGAGCACATGGCTGCCCGCAAGCGGCGCAGCGTGGAAGGCGAAACCAAGGACCGGCTGTTCGCGGCGCTCACCGAGCGCTATCCGTTCCCGGTTCCCGAGTCGCTGGTGCAGGAGCAGATTGATGCGCGGCTGGAGCGCGGATTGCGCGCGCTGGCGGCCCAGGGCATGGACCCCGAGCAGATGCGGAAGCTGGATTTTGCCCGCCTGCGCACCGCCCAGCGGGACAGCGCCATCGCCGAGGTGAAGACCGACAGTCCTGCTGGACCGCATCGCCGCAAGAGGAAAACATCACCGTCAGCGACGAGGAACTGGACAACGAATTGCAAATGGCGGCTTTGCAGTCCCGCGAGCCGGTGGATACCCTGAAAGTGCGATTGACGCAGGACGGCGGGATGGCTAGAATCCGGGAGCAATTGCGGCGCGAAAAGACCGCATCGGTACTTTACGAACGGCTGCCCGGGCTAGGGCGGCAGGACGGCTGAAAGCAGGGTGCGGTCCGGCACATACAATTCCGGAACGTACGCGTTACAAAAGGAAATGGGCAGAAACGGCCCTCAACCGGGAAAGCAGGAAGAGTACTCAATGGCATTGGTTCCCATGGTGGTAGAGCAGACGAGCCGGGGCGAGCGCGCCTACGACATCTATTCGCGTCTGCTACGCGACAACATCATCTTTCTTGGCACGCCCATCGACGACCAGGTGGCCAATCTCATCGTGGCGCAAATGCTGTTTCTTCAGGGCGAGGATCCGGAGAAGGACGTCTCGCTCTACATCAACTCTCCCGGCGGCTCCATCACCGCCGGCCTGGCAATTTACGACACCATGCAGTTCATCAAGAACAACGTGGTGACTTACTGCATCGGCCAGGCGGCCAGCATGGGAGCATTTCTGCTGCTGGCCGGCACCAAGGGCAAGCGGTTCGCGCTGCCCAACTCCAGGATTCTGATTCATCAGCCGTCGATGGGCGGATTGAGCGGCCAGGCCACCGACATCGACATTCATGCGCGCGAAATTCTGCGCATCCGCGAGATCACCAACACGCTGATGGCCAAGCACACCGGCCAGCCGCTGGACCGCATCGAGCGCGACGTCGAGCGGGACTTTATCATGAACGCGCAGCAGTCAAAGGAATACGGCATCGTTGATGAAATCATCGACCGGCCCCGTACGTAGCAATCGGAGACGCACGTAGCAATCGAAGCTGACGGCTGGGACCCGCCCCGAGGGGCGGAGATCGACGGCAAGGCCAAAGGGAGCAAAGAAATGAAACCGCGTACGGGACCTGAAGAAGCATTGCGCTGCTCGTTCTGCCACAAGTCGCAGGACGCCGTCGCCAAACTGATCTCATCGCCCAGCGACTACCCTCGCGCCTACATCTGCGACGAGTGCGTTGCTGTCTGCAACTCCATTCTCGAGGACGACCGCGGCGAAGCTACCCCTGCCACCGCCGCCGGCCACCTGCCCAAGCCCCAGGAAGTGAAGAGCTTTCTCGACGACTTCGTCATCGGCCAGGACCAGACCAAGAAGAAGCTCGCGGTTGCCGTCTACAACCACTACAAGCGCATCCAGATGAACCGGCTGCGCAACAACGAAGTGGAGCTGACCAAGAGCAACATCCTGCTCATCGGCCCCACCGGATCGGGCAAAACGCTGCTGGCGCACACCCTGGCCAAGATGCTCGACGTGCCCTTCGCGATCGTGGACGCGACCACGCTCACCGAGGCCGGCTATGTGGGCGAGGATGTCGAGAACATCATCCTCAAGCTGCTGCAGGCCGCCGACGGCGACGTGACCCGCGCCCAGCAGGGCATCATCTACATCGACGAGATCGACAAGATCGGCCGCAAGGACGAGAACCCCTCCATCACCCGCGATGTGTCGGGCGAAGGCGTGCAGCAGGCGCTGCTCAAGATTCTCGAAGGCACCGTGGCCAACGTTCCGCCGCAGGGCGGACGCAAGCATCCGCACCAGGAGTTCACCGCCGTCGACACCACCAACATTCTCTTCATCTGCGGCGGCGCGTTTGTGGGCCTGGAGCGCGTGGTGGGCCGCCGCGTGGGCAAGAAGGCGCTGGGCTTCAAGGCCGCGGATGCCGAAGCCGATGCCGCAACAACTCGCTCGCATCGCGACACCGAACTGCTGCGCCGCACCGAGCCGCAGGACCTGATCAAGTACGGCCTGATTCCCGAGTTTGTCGGCCGCCTGCCGGTCATGGGCATCCTCGACGAGCTGGACGAAGCGGCGCTGATCGAGATTCTCACCAAGCCGAAGCAACGCCATCCTCAAGCAGTATCAGCGGCTCTTCGAGTTCGAGAATGTGCGCCTGCACTTCACGCAGGAGGCCTGCTGCGCCGTTGCCCGCGAGGCCCTGGCGCGCAAGGTGGGCGCCCGCGGATTGCGCATGATTCTCGAAGAGCTGATGCTCGACCTGATGTACCACCTGCCCAACAACAAGCGCGTCCGCGACCTCGAAATCACCAGCGATATGGTCGAGCGCCGGGATCTGTCGCTGTGCCTGCTGGAAAAAGCGGGCTAAGGCAAGCGCAATTCACCTTTCACAGATAAGCCCCTTCCGCCGTATACGGAAGGGGCTTTTGCATTCAAGCAACTTCTTATATCGCGATCTTGGTCTCAATCGCGTCGTAGTCTGCGCGTACTCCCTTGGCCGTTGCGTCGAGAAGCCCTGCACCTGCCAGTGCCTGCACATCCGCGTGGACGTTGCTGTAGTCGCGCTTCAGAGCTTTGGCCAAAGACCGGATACTGGTCACGTTGTTCCGGCGCACGTAGCGCAACAACTCCATCCGCTTGCCGGTCAGGACGCGGGCCAGCGCATCCCAACTCTCAAACGCCAGATAGCGCTCCTGGAACTTCTTCCCGCGTTCCGCGCGATGCCATGCGTCGACAAACCGGCGCGACGCCTCGCCCTCCATCGCGCCGCCGACAGTAAACTTCACCGTGTTCATCGTTCTCCTCGCAATCTCCGCACGTCCGACCAGAAATCGGCCATCAACTTCTCGACCGTGCTAAAACGATATGCGGTTTCGACACCTCGAAAATGCCTGTGATCGCCTTTGCCGCGCTCATTGTCATAACCAACTTCACGCACCCCCGGCCGCCCGTAAAAGAGCGAATACTTCAAGCGGTGGGTTGACGGCAGAACCGGCGACGGGACCCGCCAGAGCACCATCTCCACGATCCCGCCATCGTCGTAGTCGATACGCTGGCTAAGCAGCAGGTCAGCCTTCATCGCTGCTCATGATGGCATTATAGACCATATGGTTCCATTTGCCAACGCCTGCGCCATTTCGCGCCTTCAGAGCTGCGAGTGCGTCCCGTCGCAAAAAGGCCGACCGCCCGTATGCTTGCATCCGCAAAGATACACGGTCTTCGTCTCCGCGGCCTCAAATTTCACCGGTGTAAATTCGCTGCCTTTATGGCTTCCATCGCAAAAAGGCTGATTGGCGCTCATGCCGCAGGCGCACCAGGAATAAATCTTGCCGGCTTCGACCTCAACCTCGTAGGGGCCTTTTTGTGCGATCGTCGGTTCTGGCATTTTTGGGAATCTCCTCTGAAGCAAATCATACAATCGGGCCGCGCCGGAGCAATCACCGGAGTTTGCCCGACTGAAAGGTGCAGCCCATCGCACATTTGTGGCATTCGCCGCATTTTTGTTTCCGCGATACAATCGCAACATGAGCTCCGTAAACGGTATTGAAGCCGGAGACGGCCCCGCGCGTCTAATATTGAAGGTACCTTTATGACTCAGCAACGCGAAAAGAGCGAGACGCGCAAGCTTCCCATGATGCCCATACGGGACATGGTGATTTTCCCTTATATGATGACCCCCTTCGTGGTGGGCCGCGAGTCGAGCGTGCGCGCCCTCGAAGAGGCCCTCAGCGCCGATCGAAAAATTTTCCTCGCCACACAGCACGACGCCTCCATCGACGAGCCCAAGGCCAAGGACATTTTTCAGGTCGGAGCCATCTGCAACATCGTCCAGAGCGTCAAAATGCCCGACGGCAACATCAAGGTTCTCGTCGAGGGCGTGGAACGCGCCAAGTCACTTGAAGTAAACGACCGCGACGGCTTTTTCGTGGCTACGGTGCGCACCGGTAAAAACACGTTCGAAATGACGCCGGCCGCCGAGCAACTGATGCAGCGCGTGACCGGGTTGTTCGAGCAGTACGTCAAGCTGCAGCAGTCGCTGAACTACGAGACCATCATCGCCACGGTGCGCATGGATGAGCCGTCCAAGCTCAGCGACACCATCGCCGCCAACCTGCAGCTCGGCATCGACGAAAAGCAGGAACTGCTGGCCATCTTCGATCCCGCGGCGCGGCTGGCCCGCATCGCCGATGTGCTCGACATCGAAATCGAGAAGCTCGATCTCGACCGCAACATCCAGTCGCGCGTCAAGCGGCAGATGGAGCGCGCGCAGAAAGAGTACTACCTCAACGAAAAGATCAAGGCCATCCAGAAGGAACTGGGTCGCGGCGAGAAGAGCGAGTTCGACGAGCTGCGCAAAAAGATTGAAGCCGCGGGCATGCCGAAGGAAGTGCTCGACAAGGCGATCCAGGAGCTCAAAAAGCTTGAAGCCATGCCGCCCATGTCGGCAGAGTCCACCGTGAGCCGCAACTACATCGACTGGCTGCTGGCCGTGCCGTGGAAGAAGCGCTCCAAGGAAACCCGCTCCATCGACTACGCGGAGAAGGTCCTCAACACCGACCACTATGGCCTCGAAAAAATCAAGGAGCGCATTCTCGAGTTCCTTGCCGTTCGCCAGTTGGTGAAGAATCCCAAAGGCTCCATTCTCTGCTTTGCCGGACCTCCCGGCGTTGGCAAAACTTCTCTGGGCATGTCGATTGCCAAGGCGACTGGCCGCAAGTTCGTGCGCCTATCGCTGGGCGGCGTGCGCGACGAAGCTGAGATTCGCGGCCATCGCCGCACCTACATCGGCGCGTTGCCTGGCCAGATTATTCAGCACATGAAGCGCGCCGGAACCAAGAACCCCGTCTTCCTGCTCGACGAGGTCGACAAGATTTCTTCCGACTTCCGCGGCGACCCGGCATCGGCTCTGCTTGAAGTGCTTGACCCGGAGCAGAACACCACCTTCCAGGACCACTATCTCGACGTGGACTACGACCTTTCGCAGGTTCTGTTTGTGGCCACGGCCAACGTGATGCATACCATCCCGCCCGCGCTGCAGGACCGCATGGAAGTTCTGCGCCTGCAAGGTTACACGGAGCAGGAGAAGCTCGAGATTGCGCGGCAATATCTCGTCAAAAAGCAGCGCCAGCAGACCGGCCTGAGCGAGAAAAATATTGCCTTCAAGGACGAGGCAATTCTTGAAATCATCCGCTACTATACGCGCGAGGCCGGCGTCCGCAACCTCGAACGCGAAATCGGCAACGTCTGCCGCAAGGTGGCGCGCAAGGTAGTAAAGGCCGGCGCCAAGCATAAGGAAGAAATCGGCGCGGAGAACATTCGCGAGTACCTTGGCGTGGCCCGGTTCCGCGACTCCGAGGTGCATGAAAAGAGCGAAGTCGGCCTGGTCACCGGCCTGGCGTGGACCGAAGTCGGCGGCAGCATTCTCACCACTGAGGTGCAAGTGCTCGACGGCAAGGGCAAGCTCACCATCACCGGTCAGTTGGGCGATGTCATGCAGGAGTCGGCGCAGGCCGCGCTGAGCTACATCCGCGGCAAGGCGCAGGCGCTGGGCCTGAGCCGCGAGTTCTATCGCAACGTCGACCTGCATCTCCATGTTCCCGAGGGCGCGATTCCCAAGGACGGCCCATCGGCGGGCATCACCATGGCGACGGCGCTGGCAAGTGCGCTGGCCAAAATTCCAGTGCGGCGCGACATTGCCATGACCGGCGAAATCACGCTGCGGGGCAAGGTGCTGGCCATCGGCGGCCTCAAGGAAAAGCTGCTGGCCGCGCTGCGTGCGGGAATCTTCGAAACCATTCTGCCCCGCGCCAACGAGAAGGATGTTGCCGAACTTCCTGACAACATCAAGAACTCGATGAAGCTGCACTTCGTGGACTCGATGGATGAGGTGCTGGCGCTGGCTCTTGAGAGCCCGCTGCCCTCGCTCCCGCATCCGGAGACAGAAGTCCTGGCTGCAGTGCCGCCTGCGGAGATCTCGGCCAACGTGCCGGCCCGGCAGTAATGCGCTACACAACACAATTTCTGCTCTCTGCACTTTCGGCATCGCAATTCCCTGCCCTGGAGTCGCCGGAGATCGCCTTCCTCGGCCGCTCGAATGTCGGCAAATCGAGTTTGCTGAATGCGCTGGTCGGCGATAAAGCAGCCAAAGTTTCTTCCACGCCGGGGCGAACGCGGGCCATCAATTTTTTTGCGCTCCTGGATCAGAGCCAGCGCCGCAAGCTGGTGTTTGCCGATCTGCCTGGTTATGGCTACGCGAAGATCTCGAAGTCGATATCGGCGGGGTGGGCGGAGTTCGTCGATCCCTACCTGGCGATCCGCTCCACGCTCAGATTGTGCGTGTGCCTGGTGGACTCGAATGTGCCTGCTCAAAAAAGCGACGCCCAGTTGTTCGACTGGCTGCGGGGCGCGGAGCGCGAGTTTGTGGTGGTGGCGACAAAGATCGACCGGCTGAGCGGGAACGAGCGCACGCGAAGCCTGCTGGCGCTGAAGAAGGGACTCGGAGTGGAGGACGTGCTTCCGATTTCGGCCAAGACTGGCTATGGTGTCAGGGAGCTATGGACTCTAATTGACCTTGCCGGTGGAGGAAGAGACTGAAACCTTCGAGCGATGCGAATCGGAAGGCGGCGAGAGCGTGTGGTACACGGGCTCTCCTACGCCGCTCGAACAAATCTGGACCACCGCGTCCAGCCGGCCATCAACGACCCGTTCTCTGACTCGGTCGAGAAATTCGTTCGCAACCTTTGTTTTACAACGGAGGAGGCGCATTCCCTGTTCCATGCGGCCAAGATAATGCGGGGCATTGCGGATCCAACGCCTCGCAGCCCACGTCTCCAGGGCCTTGTTTGAACCAAGGCAATCGAGCGCGATGTCGTCCATTAAAGTGAGCCACAGGCCAGGCTCACGGTCCACGCTCCAGGTCAACACGGTTTCATCCTCGCCTGCGGAAACAGGATCGATCAGTCGCGCACCGTGTTTAAGAAACGCTTCGAATCGGGAAGCGTCCAAAGAGCCTGGCGGAAGCAGATCGGGAAATACTTCGAGATGCGCCATTTCGGACAGAACCAGATCCGGGGGCAGAGTGACACACACTGCGGCGGCGTTGCACTTGCGAATCTCGATTTTGAGAATGGAGAGAGCCTCGCTCAGGGTAGTTGCCAGGAATTGGATGACTCCGTCGCGGGCGGCCTGCCTTTGGGCGCCAATGTCTGCTGTTGCGGTTAAAGACGCTGCTCCGGCAATATTGGCCGCAACAACCACAACGCTGCCAGCGCCCTCGAGTTCGCCGGCGTAAATGAGGTTTCCGCCCAACCTGTTTTCAGCATCTGAGCAGTAGCTTGACTTTGCCTGGCGAACCAAACCGGCATATACCCAGTCGACATTCGCTGCAAAGGAGCGAAAGAGACTTGGATCCATGGGCATTGATGGACCTCCATCGAGCCTGTTCATGGGTTGATATCAACCTGAACGCTTGGTATGAAAATGAATGGGACAAGCTAATCGGTAAGAACACGATCTGCGTTCGGGCGAACGCTATCACTTGATTTACAGTTTCAAGCATTCGATTCATTGCGCATGGTCAAAATTGATCATTATTTCGCGCTTTTTTGATTTTCATTTCACGCTGGCTGAAGTTTGCTTTTTGGATTCCCCTGCAAAAATCGAACTGGTTATTGAATTAAAACTCATGCGAACCGGCGTGGAACCTGAAGATGCGAGGTTTAGCGCCGGTGCGGCGGGCCGAGAATATCTATCAACTTGGATGCCGTTTCCGCGTCGCTGGTTATCGAGCGAAGGCGGCGTGCGTGTGGTCCCAGATAGCGTGGAGACAGTTGCACCCAGCGACGCAATGCGGTTTCGTGCTGCGGGAGTTGTTCGAGCAGAATGGCATCAAAATCAGCGGGATGCTGTGCATACTCGAAAGGAATCGACCAGGCAAGCAATCGGCGTGTTTGCGGCAACGGCTTTGATTCAATGCGCTGCGCTCCTTGCGCGACGAAATCTGCGAACTCGGGAGTCGCCGGAAACCGCGGCGGAATCAGGTCGGGGAGAACGCCGCGGTCGAGCATTTCGTTTGCTATTGCTTCCGGCGCAATCGAGACGCCTACCGCGACAGGCTCGCGTTTGCGAATTTCGTTTTTGAGGATGCGCAGAGCCTCGTCGAGCGAGGTTACGAGGAAGTCGATGACGGCTTCGCGCAGCGCCTGGCGAAGGACATCTGCATTCGCAGAAGCCGTAAGAGTGGCGGCTCCGGCGATATTGCCTGCAACTGTCAGCGTACGGCCGGCCTCATCGAGTTCGCCGGCAAAGATAAGCTTGCCGCCCAGGCTCGTCTCGCCACGGCCAGCGGCAAACTGCATCAGGCCGGCGTAGATGTGTTCCACCTGGGCAATGAAGCTGAGAGTCTCCGTGTGTGGCTCGATCGGCATAGTCTTTTCTTCGGCGCGCTTGCAGGGTTCCTTGCCTCCGACGCGAATCCGTGTGGCGCCTGGATTGCCGCAATGCTCCGGAACATTTTCGGAATGACTGTAGACCGGTTTTGAAAGGGCACGACTTTAGTCGTGCCGAAAACACTAGAAAACACTCGCGGGCTTTAGCCCCTGAGAGAATCTTCTGGTTTACACCATTGCCGCAATGCTCTAGTCTGGCGGCGTTTCGTGCCAGTTCGCTTTACGGACAAAAAAGATGAACTGTCCGGGCTTGGCGGCCACATGCGTAGCATTCGCGAACTTGCCTTTATAGCATTCGTTGGGCATGGCCACGCCTGAACTCAAAATGTCGGAGATCGAATACCAGTGCAGCGTGCTCGTATCCTTCTCCATCCCCGCATCGCAGTTGACGTAAATCTCCATGGAATTGTTGAAAGTGCCCTGAATGGAAAAGAAGGAAGCGCCGGAGGGGACGGCGACCTTCCCCGTTCCGTCGTCGTTGAGCGTGAGCCATTCATTGTGCACAGCATTGAGATGGTCGATCCGGACCAGGAAGTTCGAGGGGATGATCGGCCTGCCGGTCTTCCCATCAAGCATCAGGATGGAGATGGTTTGCGCAGCCTGAGCGTGGAGGGTTCCGCAGACCGCGCTTGCAACCACGAGCGCCAGCAAGGCATGAACGACGCGCGGGCGAATTCTGAAAAGGCCGCCTTTTGATCGAACCATGTTCTTACTGTGTCACGTTTTGTGGAGCTTTTGGAAGTGCCGGTCTATGGACGGACGTTCGGCCGGAGTTTCGGTTGGCTCCGGCGGCATGGGCCGGAATTGCGATTGGCGGGTAGCTACCAGGAAGAATAAGGTTGGCCGTCGGAGCCGGTTTCTTCGGAGCCGGAGTGAACATCGTCTATACCTGGCTCGGTCTCGTCCAGCGAGTACATCGCATCGCTGGTTTGTGTAACCCATGTGTCTCTCGCGTGGGTCATGGGGTCTTCAGGAATGATCTTGAGGTAGCCGGCCTGGACAAGATCGTCGAGCGACTGCGGGGCCTTTTGCTTGTCCATGGTGAAGGAGTCGATTGCGGCGCGCAACACGTGCAGGTCTTCTCTGAGAACGGCCTCGCGGGCATGCTTGATGGCGGTCACGTAGCTGGGGATGGCCAGCGTGGCCAGTATGCCGATGATGGCCATGACGATCATCAGCTCAACGAGCGTGAAACCTGCGGATTGATTCTTCGTTCTGCGCACGGTTCGTATTCCTGTCAATCGGCTGAACAGCTCCAGCTCCAAAATCCTGGCCGTCGGCGATCAGCTTGTTTGTGGCCCTTGGGGTCAATCGTTTCCGTGGGGATGAAGCCCCGATTCTTCTTCCGGCAGTTTACGACATTGCTGAACGAATGTCCTGATACAAATCAATCTTCCGGCCGCCTCGTTCATTCGGCCGTCTTTCTCACCACGTCGAGTACTTTGTTCCGTCCAGCGCTGTTCCCTGGGACTTTGAATATACGTCGAAAACGCTTTGCCCGCCATAGGAGTCCGAAGTCGGGTCGTCCTGCATGGAGCGCAAGCCCCACTCGGCCTTGCCGGTCATCGGGTCCACCGGAATGTGGCGGAGAAACTTGAGCTTCTTGCCCTGCACGTCCACGCCGTTGACCAGAGTTTCCAGGTCCGGCGGATAGTTCTGGCTGTCCACTTTGGTCTGGAATGCCCCTCTGTCGGCGGCGTCCTTGTATTTGTCGATGGCGTCGCGCATCATCCACAGGTCTCTGCGCAGCTCGCGCTCGTTCACCCGCTTGACCTGGAAGCGGGCAATCGGTACCGCGGCCGAGGCCAGAATCGACAGAATCGCCACGGTCACAATCAATTCGACCAGCGTCAGGCCCCGCTCCCTCACCCGAACGGGCAAAGATCGCTCATCGCGGACCCCGAGTCCGCGCGGACTCCGCTCGTGGGTGGGCACAAGAACTGGCGAAACGATCAGTGTAGACATCGGTCTTATCCGCATTGCTCCCTACTTGACAACAAGATCGACATGGCCGGCCGTTGCCGGTACCTGCTGCTGGGCGCTGTTGACCGCTCCGGCGCGGGTTATGGTCAGCGTCGTGTTTCCCGCAGCCTTCGCCTGAAACGTAAGGACGCAGACGACCCCCGAACCGCTCACGCCGGCCGTGCCGGGCGGGCGCGCGGCCACGACAGTCACGTTTCCCGGCCCGTCGTCCCGGTGGATGAGGGCCACAGCCTGGCCGTCCCGGTTCAGCAGGTCTCCGGCGGCGACATTGATCAGCGATCAACCTGGCCGGGTCGTACTGGAGCTGGATGGGAACCGAAGCGATATCCGTGCCCCCGTTGAGCACAACAGGAACCTGGAAGCTGGCCCCTGCCGCCGGCGGAGTTGCAGGAGCGCTAAGCACAAAGCTGGCTCCGGACGCGGCCGGCTGCGTAGGCGCCGATGCGGCCGCTTGAACGGGCGGCGGAGGAGGAGGCGGCGGTGCAACGAGTTGCGGACCTGGCGCGGGTTCCCCTGGTTCTGGACCGCGGCGTTCATCTGGGCCATCAGCGCGGGCGCGGCAGCTACGGCGCTCGGTGAGGCTACGCTGCCAACCGGGGGCCGCTCCAGCGCAGTGGGACGGACGACGGGGGCGGCGACGGGCGCTGGATTCGTGCCTTCCTGAGCTGCTATGGCGCAGATCGATCGACTGGCCGGAGCCGGTGTCGATGGAGCGCAGATTCGCCTGGTCCAGCTCCTGCGAACGAACGATGTGGGGCACAACCGCGAAGACAATTTCGTCGTTCTGGATGGTGTGGTCCTTCGAGCCGAAGAGGTATTTGAGGATGGGAATCGAACTCAGGCCGGGAATGCCGGTCCAGTTCTGCTGTTCCTGGTTGTTCTGGATGCCGCCCAGGATGCTGGCCTCGCCTTCGCGCAGGCGGATCACCTGGTCGACGACGCGCTGGCTGAGGATCGGCTCGGTGACGCCGCTGATGGTGACCGAGCCGCTCTGCGACGTGACCTCGATCTTGATCTTCAGCGTCACGTCGTGGTCGAAGTGGACGGTCGGCGTCATCTCGATATTCACGCCAACGTCCTGGTATTGGAACTGCGTATTGACCAGCGAACTGACCACCGCCGTGGCCGCGCCGGTCTGGTAGGAGCCGGTGGCGATCGGAATGCGCGAGCCGATCTTCATGGTCGCCTTCTGGTCGCCGGTGGCGCGGATGCGCGGGCTTTGCAGCACCTTCGTATTCGAGTCCGATCAGCAGCAGATTCAACGTGGCCGAGCCGACGGTTACGGCAAAGTCGGTGGCCTTGAGATGGGCCAGATCGTAGAGCGTGGGCGACGTGCCGGTGGTGGCGTGCAGTTGGTGCTGCCGGTTGGGCAGGTCGTGCTGCTCGATGACGTTGGCGGCTGAGGGCCACGCCGATGCTGCTGGGCCAGGCGATGCCGAGCGTCCGCTCCCAGTTCTTGCTCACCTCGAGCACCGCGATGTCCACCACCACTTCGGCGCGGGCCTTGTCCAGGTCGTTGATCAGCTTTTGCGCCAGCAGCAGTTCGTCCGGCGTTCCGCGCATCACGATGGCGTTCTGGCTGGCCACGCCGTAGATTTTGGCGCTGGTCAGCACGTTGCGCAGGGCGGTCTGCACGTCGTTCAGGTCGTTCTGCTGCCAGGCGTTGGTCAGGTAGAAGGTCTGCACGGCCTGCTCGTCGAGCTCGGTGCGCTTGATGCGCGTGTTCTGGGCGACAAAGATGGTGTTGGAGGTGACCGGGCGCCAGAAAGTGCTGGACATGGTGCCGACAATGCGCAGCGCGTCAAGCAGCGACACGTTGTTCAGGTCCACCTGGATGCGCTTCGAGTTGTAGTCCGGATCGAAGAGAACGTTCACGCCGGCCGCCTTGCCGATGGCCTGGTAAATGACCTTGGCGTCTTCGGTCATGTGCAGGGTGAGCGGCTCATTCGAGAGCGGCCTGAGGTCGACCGGCGCGCTCATCGAATCGATCTCCGCCTGCTCGCCCGAGGGCTCAGGCAACGCGGTCTCGGTCAGCGGCGCCTGGCCGTTCTTTTGGCGCACCCGCGCAATTTCCTGCTGCGCGGCTTCATTTCCGGGATCGATCTCCGAGGCATGAAGGAACTCGGCCAGCGCCCCTTGTTCGTCGCCGGCCTGGAGCAGCTTTCGCCCTTGGTCACGTGCATGGCGCGAGGCGGTCTGGCGGACCCGGTAGAGGGCGGTGCGGTAGCTCAGATCCTTGGGATTTTTGTGCGTTGGCCTTCTGGAACAAGTCGAAAGCGGCGTCGTAGTCCTGCGCGGGCCTCGGCGGCCTGGCCGCGCTTGAAAAGGGCACTGGCGGACTGGGCGTGCAGCCCGGCGCCAGCGAAGCCAAAAACAACCAGCACGGCAAAGATCGCAAACCTGAGTACGGATCTTGAAAAAACGGATCCTGGAAAAACGAATTCTGCTGCAGCCGGAGCATGAGCGCGGCGGTTCATCGAACTCCCAGGCGTCTTGCCTGGCCCGGCATAGAACTCAGGCCCGTGCGGGCTGCCTTGGCCGCCCCCGACGCTCAACAATACAAAATCCTGAACGGCGATCGTCGTCACCAAAGATGCCTCATTTTAGCAAAGCCCCGCCACCATGGGAGTGAAACCACCGCCAATGCTAGGATGAAGATTCGAGGATGCTTCCCGATGGCGCGCCAAACCAGCCATGAGATTGTCGCCAAAGATACGGCCGGCCCCAAAAAGCCCGCGAAGCCGCGCGACCCCGTGGCCAGCGGCGAGCGGGACGCCGCGCATAATCGCGCCGCCAGCCACAACTACTTTCTGCTGGAAAAATTTGAGGCCGGCGTTGCGCTGCGCGGCACCGAGGTCAAGTCCATCCGCGAGGGCAAGGCCAACCTGAAGGATTCCTACGGCCTCATCCAGAATGGCGAGGCGTTTCTGCTCAACGTCCATATCGGTCCTTACTCTCACGGAAATATCGCCAATCACGACTCCACCCGCACGCGCAAACTGCTGCTGCATCGGGATGAGGTTCGCAAGCTACTCTCAGAAGACGCAGATCAAGGGCCACACGCTCATTCCCACCCGGCTTTACTTCCGCAACGGACGGGTGAAGTGCGAGTTGGCGGTGGCCAAGGGCAAGCAGGACTGGGACAAGCGCGAGACCGAAAAACGCCGCGAAGCCGACCGCGAAGCCCGCGCCGCCGTCAACGCCAGCAAACACCGCATGGGCCGCTAAGCGTCGCAACGACGGAAATCGCCAGGCCGCGGGAAGAAATCGCTCGGGCGCTAGGTCGGGGTCTTTACCCCTTGGACAAGTAGCACGAAATCAATTGGCCTGTTTAGTCACCCGCCTGCGAAGTCGACCCGCGAAGAGATGAAACTTCGGGTGCCCCATCCATCGAGCGCCTTTTGCTCGATGGGTGGGAGACCACAAAGGCAATTCTTCGGCCATCGGGCCCTTCCATATTCCCCCTTGTTTCTTTCTAGTCACCCACCTGCGAAGTCGACCCGCGAAGAGATGAAACTTCGGGTGCCCCATCCATCGAGCGCCTTTTTGCTCGATGGGTGGGAGACCACAAAGGCAATCCCTCGGCCATCGGGCCCTTCCATTTTCCACCTTGTTTCTTTAGGCTGCGGAAAACTCAGATCTCCGCCGGGAACGGTAGGTCGGGGATTCATCCCCGACAATAAAGCCCGCAAAATCAATTGGCTTTAGCCTCTGAGGCATCGTTTTGTCCGCTTCAGCCAGGATCAAGCCTTTTTCCACAGCCTCTTTAGGCCCGGAACGCTGCCATTTCAAGCAATTGGAATTGTAGTATTCGCAAACTCAGGAAGAACTTCTTATCTGCTTACCCATGAGTGACTTTTGGGTAGGCGGCCACCCTTTGATTGTTCAGGAAGAGAAATAAAGTGTCATCCTGAACGAAGCGCTCTTCAGCGGAGTGAAGGACCTGCTTTCGAGTTACTTCCGGATGGCCGACCATCCTCCCGCGATGCCAGCCACGAAACCCGCGCACATCCCCGTGCACTGTCATCCCGAACGCAGTGAGGGATCCGCGGTTGCTTTTGAGAGTTCGATGTCGCAATACTTCCCAATCGGCGACAATACGCCAACGATCCAGACTCCTGCACAGGAACGAAGTGGCGCGCCACCGGCCCCATAGGGGCCACGGAAGTTAGCCCAGGACAAGTTCGCGTCAGCGAACGCGGTCCTGGGTTAGCTACAAAATGGGCTCTCAGCCCCGTGGGGGCGGCGCCAACCTGTCAACCCACCACCGTTGGTTCAGGGTTGGCGACAAATCTCCCGCGATGCCAGCCACGAAACCCGCGCACATCCCGTGCACTGTCATCCCGAACGCACTGAGGGATCCGCGGTTGCTTCTGAGAGTTCAACGTAGCGATACTTCCCAATTGCCGACAATCCGACCCGAACGGATATTGCTTGCTCCCAAATTGGGAGCGTGGTATCATTCGTTGGTGCGAATCATTGCCCGATCGACTCTCAACGGATTTGTGTTCAAGCGCGTAGATAGCCGGTTTAAAGCAACGGTGAAGAAGCATCTTGACGCTTGGTATGCCGAAGTCGAAAAGGGGGCATGGAAGGATCCCGCAGAACTGAAGGCTCAGTTCTGCTCCGCCAGCATCGTATCGAGCGAAAGAGTGGTATTCAACATTAAAGGCAATGACTATCGCCTGGTCGCAGCCATCAACTACCACTATCAAATCCTGCTGATTATCTGGCTGGGCACGCACAAAGAGTACGACAAGATCGACGTCACCAGGGTTTCGTACGAGAAGGAGCGATATGCAGATTCATCCAATTCGAACTGAGGCTGATCACGACTCGGCTGTCGCCAGGATTGCCGAACTCATTGGAGCCAGGCCCGACACGGCAGAAGGGGAAGAACTGGACGTCCTCGCGACTTTGGTTGACGCGTACGAAGCGAAGCACCATGCCATCGATGCACCCGACCCTATCGCCGCAATTCAATTTCGCATGGAGCAGCAGGGACTGACGAGAAAGAACCTTGAACCGCTTATTGGAAGCCGCGCGCGTGTCTCGGAAGTGATGACACGGAGGCGCACGCTGACGTTGGCCATGATCCGTCGCGTCCGAAAGGAACTTGGCATCTCGGCCGATGTGTTAATTGGCGATTCTGGGAACAAGCGTCGCAAGCGCGTTTCTTCGGGCAGGCCCGAAGCAACGGTGAATGCAAGACGGCAAGCTGCGGCGGGCTGAATCGCAATCGACTCTTCGCACGCTGGTGCGGGGAAAGCCAAAGTGATCCTTGGCCGAAAGGAAGCATCGGCGACAAACGTCCAGATTCTGCCTTACCGGAGCCAGCCAACCACCAATGACCTGTTCAGACCTTATCGATGTTGAGATCAATGGGATCGATATCTTCACCTAATCCTGCGTTATATGGACCCAAAAGGAAGCCGTCAATTTCCGTGTGTGGAACCGAAAATTTTTCCGGTTTCTGAGAGTCGTAACGTATCGGGACTTTCTGATGAACGAGAATTCTCGGCGAGCGAGGTTCAGCAGAAGGGGCAATAGTCAGCCGCCCGGAATAGTACTCGCCGCCGACGTTATAGGAGAAGTCGCCCACTTCAACTGAGCGGGTACTTCGTCCGGCGTGAACAACCACTGTGCCGACCGACTGGATTGTCCCTTCGGTCATTGGCCATTCCTTGGATCCATCAGATGATAGGTTCTTCCAGATAAGCCAAATGAGAAGGGCGGCAAATATTCCAAGAGGAATCGCGATCAGTCCAAATGATGGTGACATGAAAACCATAGTAAGGGCGTTCCGGTCGTATTACCGCCAATCCGGAAGTAACCCCATCTTCGGCCTTCCCAGGGGCGGGGAAAGGTAGGCAACGAACCACCCAGTATCACGCATGTAAGACCGCAGTTGGAGAAGTCCCTGGCAAAATGCGCCGCAATGTAACCTGCCTCTAACTCATTGCAAGCGCCGAACGCGCGGCAAGCGCCCGAAAGTCTTGCCAAAAGTCATAATCTCGCTCGCGCTAGACTCATACGCAATCTCTGAAATCAGATGATCGGCAAAGCCCACAGCGCCTTTGCGGGAGGCTTTCAAACCCTTCCAGGCCAAAGCCGGTGATTCGACGACTACGCCTCGCGTCTGCAGAAGGCTTTCGATGGTGTTAAGGATTCTTTCTCTCTCCCATTTGCCGCGAAGCACCCATGACAATTCCGCAAGAACAATGAGAGGTACGAATATTCCGCCCGAGGCCGGGTGCCCCATCCATGCGGCGTTTTTCTGTCGCATGGGTGGGATACGAACAAGCTCACCTCGCCTGATCGTGAGGAGCGGAGTTTGGCCGTTTTTTGGTCAGACGGAGTCGAAAGACCTGCGGCTACCCTTTGCCACCTTTGGCACGAATTTTTGAGGCACCACGCCAGAACCGGGGACACCTCCGCGCATTGCCGAAAATTACCGCGCACCAGTGCACAATGAAGGTATGAGCCTCCTCAGTCTTTCGCGCCAAATTCGACCCGAACCTCCGCTTCAGACCGCAAAAACTCGCACCCCCCCTACCCCCCTCCGGAATGTGCCCTGTTCCTGGTGCATCGGCGACCGGAACCGGCATCCTGTGAGCGACTTGTAATTTCTACATATTCACTTATCGGTAAACAGGAGACCCTGTTTTTACCCCGTTTTTGACTCTTCTACTAGCCTCAAAAGCGGGGTTCGATGAAAGAATAAGCGATATGCGAACCGAACTGATCTATGCGAATCTCCCCGGAATCGAGACTGAACTGCTGGCGGTTTTGGCCGTCGACACCCAATCCGGAAAGGGGCCGGAAGCCAAGCCGCTGCCGGTTCTGCTGACCAGCGACCCGGCTGTGAACGCTGCCGCAGCCGCGGTACTCGCAAGCGGGGAGTACAAGGCCGGAACCAACGAGACGCTGCTGCTGCATGCACCGGCAGGTTTGTCCGCGAAGCGGCTCTTGATCGTTGGCCTCGGCAAGCTTGCCAAGGCATCTGTCCATGGCGTGCGCAACGCAGCGGGGACAGCCGTCCGGTTTACCAAGCCCCGAGGAATCCGCGAGCTGGTGTTCGCTCTGCCCGAGCCGGTGCTGGAATCTGCCCGGTTGGCCGCGGGCCCCTGCGCCCGGGCCGCGGTTGAAGGCGCCTTTGTGGGCGACTACGATCCAGACACATACCGCAGCGACCGCAAGGATCAGAGCGTGCAGCGGTTCACTCTGGTTGCTCCTTTCGCGGCGGACAGAAGCGCGGTCGAAGCGGCATTTGCCGAGGGCGTGATCGTGGGCGAGAGCCAGAACTTCACCCGCTCGCTGGTGAATGAGCCGGGCAACAAGCTGACGCCGACAATCCTCGGCCAGCGCGCCGCCGAGATGGCTGCCGAGGTGGGGCTGAAGTCGGAGGTGTACTCGACCGGGAAGCTGCACGAGCTGAAGATGGGCGCGTTCTGGAGCGTTTCTCAGGGTTCCGCCGAACCACCGGCGCTGATCGTGTTGCGCTACGATCCGGAGGGGGTTGAGGACGGGCCGGTGCTCGGGCTCGTTGGCAAGGGGATCACGTTCGATACCGGCGGCATCTCGATCAAGCCGGCCGACAAGATGGAGCAGATGAAGTACGACATGGCAGGCGGCGCGGCGATGCTGGGCGCCATGCGGGCCATTGCGCTCTTAAAGCCGACGGTGCGGGTGATTGCCGTTGTATGCGCGGCGGAGAACATGCCGGACGGCAAGGCGCAGAAGCCAGGCGACGTGCAGACCGCGATGTCGGGAAAAACAATCGAGATTATCAACACGGATGCGGAAGGGCGGCTGGTATTGGCCGACGGCCTGGCGTATGCGCGGCAACTGGGCGCGACGCACCTGATCGACGCCGCCACCCTGACCGGCGCATGCGTCGTGGCCCTGGGCACGGTGAACGCGGGTGCATTTTCAAACGACGAGGATAGCTACAAGAAATTCGACTCGGCGCTCGAGGTTTCGGGCGAGAAGTTCTGGCGGCTGCCTCTGGGCGAAGAGTACGCCGATCTGATCAAGAGCGACATCGGCGACATCAAGAACACCGGCGGGCGGTATGGCGGCGCGATCACGGCGGCGGAGTTTCTGAAGGTGTTTGCGGAAGACACGCCGTGGATCCATCTTGATATTGCCGGCACGGCCTGGGTGGAGGAATCGCGCCCGTTTATCGCCAAGGGGCCGAGCGGCATTGCGGTGCGGTCGATATTGGAGTGGGTGCGGAGCTTTTGAAGATGGCTTTCAGCTTAGCCTGATCGAGTTTTTCGCAGCCTGCAATAGCTTGTTGATCTCCGTCCCCGCTTCAGGGCCTGGAAATGTCTGCGTTCGATGGCGTCTCTCGCTATCGGTCTGCGTTGCCAGTATCAAAATCTCTCCCGAATCTTTTCCTCCACTCAAGAATAGGCCCGACGTCCGTTCGGGACACTTCCCTTCATCATTCACATTCATTAATGAATTCATTCCAAGGTTCGCAATGCACAGCCGGGCAATGAAGTTGGGTCGGTTTGAGCCGATAAACGGGAAAGATGGAGAGCAGCGATGAGGGATCGAACCGAGTTGCTTGAATCCGCGTTGGATTGTCTTCCGGCCGGCATCGCACTGTTCGGCATGGAAGGCGAAGTGGTGTTCTGGAATCACGTGGCGGAGAGCATCACGGGCTTTGGAGGGCAGGAATTGCTGGGGAGCGCCATTCCGGAGTCGCTTGAGCCGCTGGCGCCGCAGAGGTTGATGCACGGCGAACCGCAGGCGGGTGAAGATCCCCAAACAGGGCGCGGGGCGCTGGTAAGGACACGGCACAAGCTGGGTCACGAGTTGCGCGCCATCACCCGAGTTGTGGTGCTGCGGGACGGGTTGGGCCAACGGATCGGGACGGCCGCGCTGTTTCATCCCGCCGAGTCCCTGGACGCGTTGCCGCATGGGGTGACGGGGGAGAACGAATCAGTAGTTGCAAGCCAGGCCGACATCGAAGACCGCTTGCAGATTGAGTTTGAGGATTTTGAGCGCGGTGGGCTTCCGTTCGGGTTGCTGTGGGTCAGCGTGGATCAGGCACATGGGTTGCGCAAGAGTCACGGGTCGAGCGCTTGCGAGGAGATGCTCGAGAAGATGCAGCACGCGCTTTCGCAGGGATTGCGGCCCGCCGAGGCGATGGGGCGCTGGGGCTCGGATGAGTTTCTCATCATCTGTCACGAACGCACGCCGGAGATGCTGGCCGCACATGCGCAGGTGCTGGCCGGGTTGGCGAGAACGGCGGACTTCCGGTGGTGGGGCGACCGGATCACGCTGACCGCAAGCATTGGCGCGGCACAGGCTTGCCACGATCAAAACGAGGGGCTGGCGCACTTGCTGGAGCGCGCGCAGGGAGCCATGGAAACCAGTATTCATGCGGGCGGCAACTGCATAACGCAAGCGCCGGGGGGGCGGGAATGTTTGCCATCATAGGGATTGTGCTGGTGTTTGCGGCGGTGATCGGCGGCTTTCTGATGGAGAAGGGGCACATGCTGGTGCTTCTGCAGCCGGCCGAATTGCTGATTATTGCGGGCGCGGCGACTGGCACCCTGCTGGTGGCCAACCCAATGCACATTATCAAGGGCGTGGCAGCGGGACTTGCGGGCGTGATGAAGGGTTCGCCTTTTACGAAGGCGCGCTACCTGAACACGCTCAAGATGATGTACCAATTTCTGAACAAGGTGCGCAAAGAGGGACTGCTATGCGTGGAGATGGATGTTGAGAAGCCCAAGGAGAGTTCGATCTTCAAGAACTATCCCGACTTTCTCAAGGACCATCATGCGGTGGCCTTTTTGTGCGACACGCTGCGCACGGCAATCACGGGAGGCGTGGAGCCGTTCGATATGGACCAGATGATGGAACTGGACATGGAGGTTCATCATAACGCCTCGATTCAGCCGATCGATGCGCTGTCTACCGTGGCGGACGCCTTGCCAGGCCTGGGAATTGTGGCGGCAGTGCTGGGGGTGGTGATTACGATGGGCGCGCTGGGCGGCCCTCCGGAGGCGATCGGCGAGAAAGTGGCGGCAGCGCTGGTGGGCACATTCCTGGGCATCCTGCTTTGCTACGGAGTGGTTGGGCCATTGAGCTCAAACATGCGCAAGAGCGCCGACGAGCACAACGAATATCTGCATGTGCTCCGGGTACTGGTGTTGTCGTTTTTGAAGGGGTCTGCGCCGATGATTGCGATCGAGATGGGACGGCGCGCGGTTCCAGCGCATGTGCGGCCGAGCTTCGACGAGATGGAAAAGAGCTGCAAGAGCAAAGTGGAAGCAAGCGAACCGGCGGCAGCTGCGTAAGGCGAGCGAGGAGAGATGGAAAAGAAGGGCGCAATGACAGCGAAGGCTCAGCCCGTCATCGTAATCAAGAAGAAGGGCGGGCACGGTGGCCACCACGGAGGCGCATGGAAGGTGGCATATGCGGATTTCGTAACTGCGATGATGTCGCTGTTCATCGTGTTGTGGCTGATGGGCTCGAGTTCCAAAGTAAAGCAGGCGGTGGCGGGATATTTCAATGATCCCAAGGGGACAGCGAATCTGCTGGGAACGACCATGGCCGGCAATGGCGAAGCAGTGACGACGGACCCCAACGATAACCTGAAGAAGCTGAAGGAGAAACTGGAAGCGGAGATCAAGGCCAAGAAGGAGCTGGAAAACCTCTCCAAGCAGATTGAGATCACAATTACGCCGGAGGGGCTGCGGATTGAGTTGTTGGAGGGCAAGAACGGCACTTTTTACCAGAGCGGTAGCCCGCAATTGAGCGGAAGCGGGCAGATGTTGCTGAATCTACTTGCGGGCGAGTTGAAGACCCTGCCGAACTCCTTGCTGATTGAAGGGCACACCGACGCCACGCAATACTCCACAGACGCCAACTATAGCAACTGGGAGCTCTCGGCCGACCGTGCAAACTCCGCGCGTCGGCTACTGCAGCAGGGCGGGGTACGCGCCGACCAGGTAACGCAGGTGCGGGGCTATGCGGACCAGCTTTTGCGGGTGAAGACGAATCCATACGATCCTTCAAATCGCAGGATTTCAATCCTGGTGAAGAACGGGAGCGACGGTACACAGCCGCCAAGCATCAAGCATGCGGCGGTGGTGGATGGGGCCTCAGGCGCGGTGACTGCGAAAGGTGGCCAGAGCGACAGTAAAGATAAGGCTGCGCCGGCAGCGGCCCCGTTCCAGGTTGAGAAGCCGGCGGCTGGGGTTTCGGCTTCAGCGAACGCTCCGGAGGTCAAGCCCGGGCTGATGGGGAGGCTGATGGGGATGCTGCCGGGGAAGAAGAAATAGTTGTGAGTTGGAGCTTGAGGCTGAGGTTGAGATGAGATTCAAGACGCGCGGCGGAGAAATAGTGTAGTCTGATCTGCGAATGAGAAAGCGTTTACTGGAGGTGGAATTCCAATGACGATTGTTGCGGGTGTTGACTTCGGCACACTCAGTGTTCGCGTAGCCCTTGTTGACAACACGAAGGGCCCGATTGGCACGGCGTCGGCCTCATACCCGTTGCACCGCAAGCGCGAGGACCCGAATTACGCCACCCAATCGCATACTGACCAGATGGCCGCACTGGCCGCGGCTACCCGCGATGTTTTGAAGAGCACGGGTGTCGGCGGCGCGGGCGTTGCAGCGATTGCTCTGGATACGACGGGGTCGAGCGTGATTCCGGTGGGTGAAGGACTGGAGCCGCTTGATGACTACTACCTCTGGTGCGATCATCGCGCGTTTGCCGAGGCGCAGGAGATTACTCAGAAAGCTCACGAACTGGGGTTTGAGGGGATCGAGTGGTGCGGCGGCGTGTACTCGCACGAGTGGGGTTTCTCAAAGCTGCTGCATTGGCTGCGACACAATCCTGACAAGCGCGACAAGATGGTGACGGCCCTGGAACATTGCGACATGGTGGCGGCGACGCTGAGCGGTGTGACGACGGTTAGCGGACTGAAGCGCAGCGTGTGCGCGATGGGCCACAAGTGGATGTGGAATCCGAAGTGGGGCGGGTTTCCGCCGGAGGAGTTTCTGGTGGCGGTGGATCCGCTGCTGAAGGGTGTGCGGGTGAAGCTTGGCGGTGACTACGAGACCAGCGACAAGATTGCGGGAAAGCTTTCGCCGAAGTGGGCGGAGGCGCTGGGACTGAAGGCGGGGATACCTATTCCGGTGGGTGCGTTCGATGCGCACTGGGATGCGATCGGGTCGAATATTCGCGAAGGCGATGCGGTGAATGTGGTGGGTACGTCGACGTGCATTATGGCGATGGCGGGCAAGGCGGAACTGGTGCCGGGCGTGTGCGGCGTGGTGCCGGGGAGCATTCATCCGGGGATGATCGGGATTGAGGCGGGGCTTTCGGCGACGGGCGATATCTTTGAGGCGATTGCGAAGCGTGCAGGGACAACAGTGGCGGCGCTTTCGGAGGGGCTTGAGGCTTACGAGGCGGGGCAGACTGGCCTCTTGCGGTTGAGCTGGGATAACGGGGATCGCACGGTGCTGGTGAATCCAGAGCTGGGCGGCGTGACGCTGGGGTGGAACCTGGTGCACACGGCGCAGGATGAATTGTTCGCGGCGATTGAGGGAACGGCGTTTCATACGCGGATCATTCTGGAGCGGATGGCGGAGCATGGGGTGCGGATCGATCGGGTGATCAATGCTGGTGGGATTCCGCAGAAGAGCGAAGTGCTGAACCGGGTGTATGCGAATGTGCTGAATAAACCGGTGCTAGTGCCGGCGGGGATTCCGACGAGCTTGGGGTCGGGGATTTTTGCGCTGCTGGCGGCTGGGGCCTACAAGACGATTGAAGAGGCGCAGGCGGCGGTGTGTTTGCCGCTGCGGACGGTGGAGCCGGATGCGAAGGCTGCGGCGGTTTATGAGCGGCTCTATCGGCTGTATCGGGATGTGTATTTTGCGTTGGGATTGAGGGATGCGAAGCCGGTGGCGTTGGGTCGTATATTGCCGGAGTTGAGGAAAATTGCGGCTGAGGTGCAAGGGTCCGGGGTAAAGCTCTGATCAGGCACCCGGCGGCATCGATGGTTAAGATTGAGGTAGGGATGGTCAAGCGCAAACAAATCGCAAGTGTGATCGGGTCCGTGGGATTATTTTGTTCTCTTGTATTTTGGTTGTTGCTTTGCATGGGGAATGCAACGGGACACTTTGACCGAGAGCGGTTGATGAAAGGTCTGGATGCTCTCTTCCTTGTATGGGTGTGGATCTGGCCAGTAAGTCTCTTGCTTGCGTTGGTTGCTGCTGGAATGGGATCGAGGCGATGGTACTTTGCAACATTGTTGCCCGTTTTCTCGTTTCTAATTTCGGTGTCTATTTTGTCCAGCGTTCCGTTCTGAATTTGCAGTTCTCTGATATGGCCAAGGTTTAGCGTTTGTCGTCGCAGGAGCTTTCAACTTTCCATTCGCACAAATGCATCGTTCGCTCGTCAGAGAAGCAACCGCAGGTCCTTCGACTCGCGTTACTCGCTCAGGATGACACTTCCAAATTGAATGTTGTGCTGTCCCACCCATGCGACAAAAAAAGTCGCATGGGTGAGGCACGGAGCTTTTGTGCCACGTGTGCGGGACTTTGAGCATGCGCGCTATTGCTGTTGTTGTTGCTGCATCTGCTGGAGGTCGATGAAGGGGATGGGGGCTTCGGGGGGTTGCTGTGCGCGTTCGACCAGAACGCTCCAGTCTTCTGGGATGGGCAACTTGCGGTCGAGGGCGGGGGCGGATTCGCTGGCCTCGACTTGCACGGCTACGTAGAGTTCGCTGTCGGTGCGGCCGCGGAAGATGCCGTGGGTGGGCGGAACGTCGGCGTAGTCGCGGCCGACGGCAGTGCGGATGTGGCGGTGGTGGGCGACGAGGTTGTTGGTGGGATCGAAGCCGACCCAGCCGAGATGCGGCATGAGCGCCTCGACCCAGGCGTGGGTGGCGTCGGGTGTGGAGCGGTCGTGGTCTTCGCGGCTGCGATAGAGGTAGCCGGAGACGTAGCGGGCTGGAATGCGTACGTGACGAAGCAGGGCGATCATGGTGTGTGCGAAATCCTGGCAGACGCCCTTGCCGCTGACGATAGCCTCATCGATCGGCGAGTCAACGCGGGTATGGCTGGGCACGTAATCGAAATAATCGAAAAGCCGCTGGTTCAGTTCCTGCACCAGCATGAGGGGATCGTCGCGGCGGGTGACGCCCATCTGGCTGGCGAGCAGCTTGACCGCGGGAGTTTCAACGGCGAAGGTTGAGGGGAGCAGCATCTCCCAGTAGTCTCCGGATTCGATGAGCTCGTCGAGAGCGCTCCAGGCCTCGGGAGCAAGGAAGGAGGGCACGTTGGGGAGGGGCTGCTGTTCGACGATGGATTCGGCGACGATGACGAGTTGGTTATGTTCGCCGGGGATGTCGAAGTGCTGGACGTTGTTGCCGAGGTGGTCGCGATAGCTGAAGACGCGGCAGCGCGGGCTGACGGAGAGCGTGAAATTGAGACAGTGCTGGCTGGAGTCGGAGCGCGGGTTCATGCGCGTCTCCATGATGCTCTCGCTGATGGGGTGCGAGTAGCGGAAGCGCGTTAGATGGCGGATGGAGTAGAAGTTCATGTTCAGATATGCTCCTATTAGCCTTTAGCTAATAGCTTTCGGCTCCTTGGCGATAGTGTCAATATTCGGGGCTGGAACCGGCATGATAAACCACTATCCCAAACGGCAGTCAGCCTCAATTGCGGCTTTGGCAGCATTCAACATTGCCTGGGTTTCGCGCGCGATCTTACCTCTTGCGATCAAGTTGAGGAGCTTGGCCTTCAGGGTCGTCGTCGAGTAGTAATGGCTGATTTCCACTTTGGTTGACCCATGGCCGAACGTTCGGAACGTCGTCTCCACGCTGTAATCGCCGAGAATCTTGCTGATACCGAGTGTGTCCTCCGGCAGCACAGTGACGATCTTCTGCAACGGAATAATTTCGATGTCCTTTTCTATGCACGTGTGCTTCCCTCCCGAAAAATAACATCGATACGACGCGCCTGGTTCGCGGAGGGTCTTGCCAGAGAGAAGATCGACCTTGACCACGCGAGGATGGAACTTCGGGATCTTCGTAAGATCCATGGTGAACGACCACACTGCTTCCAAGGGCGCGTTGACGATGACTTCTTGCCTGGATTGGAACGGCGGCTGCAAATCTTGTCTCCTGTCTTTCCTCATACCGCCAATGCGGATTGGATGGAGTAGTGGACGTAGTAGCGGTAGATGAGTTCGTGGATGCGCAGGCACTGTTCGCGGATGTTGTGGAGGAAGGCTGCTGTGTCGCCGGAGAGGATTTCCGAGATTGTGGTGTAGCCGAGCATGGCATGAAGTCGGCCGATGCCAGCGGTGAGTTCGTCGGGTGAGCGGCGGCCGCCGGTGTGCTGAATTGAGTCGATGGCGGAGCGGATGGTGTCGACGCAGTAGCGGATGGCATGGGGAAAGTCGCGATTGAGGAGCAGGAACTCGAGAATGCGATCGGGAACGACGTCGGCGGTGTAGACCTGGCAATAGGCTTCGAAGGCAGTGCAGCACCGAAGGAGACCGACGAGTTCAAGGTATTGATAGCCGGAGTGCTCGCGCTCTTGCGGGTTGAAGAGTTCCTGCTGGTAGACCTCAAGCATAGTGGCGGTTGCGTAAGCACGTTCGAGATAGCGGCCGAGGCGAATGAACTGCCAGCCCTGGCCGTGAATCATGGTAGAGTCGCCGACACCCTGGAAAAGGTGGATGCCGTCGACGACCGAGGACAACGTGTCGTTGATACTTGCGGCGAACTGAGTTTGTGCATGCGGCGAGTGCATCTGATGGAAGAGGCGGTTGAGGCGCTGCCACTGTTCGCTGGAGATTTCTTCGCGCACCTGGCGGGCGTTTTCACGCGCGCCGTTAATGCAGAAGGTGACGGAGGCGGGGTTGAGGCTGTCGAAGACCAGGGCGCGGGCCATGGTTTCGAGGCTGCCGTTCCACTCCATGCCGGCAGGTTTGCCAAGCGAGGCGAGCAGGCGCTGCCAGCGAGTTTCGACGCTGGCGCCGCCGGTGTCGAGCATGAGGCTCATGGTCACGTCGAGCTGGCGGACGGTGTTTTCTGCGCGCTCGAGGTAGCGGCTCATCCAGTAGAGACTGTCGGCTACGCGTGAAAGCATGGTCGCACTCTCCCGTACCCGTGATCTTATGGCTATTCCAGAACCCATGTGTCCTTGCTTCCGCCTCCCTGAGAGGAGTTGACGACAAGCGAGCCTTTTTCGAGGGCTACGCGGGTCAGGCCTCCGGGGACGATGTTGACTTTGTCACCGAACAGAACGTAGGGGCGCAGGTCCACGTGGCGCGGCTCGAGCCGATTGCCGATGAGGCAGGGAGCGCGGGAAAAATCGAGCGTGGGCTGGGCGATGTAGTTGCGCGGGTTGGCCTGAATCTGGCGTGCGAACTCCTCGCGCTGGCGGGCGGTGGAGTGGGGGCCGATCAACATGCCGTAGCCGCCGCTTTCGCCGACGGCCTTGACGACGAGCTTGTCGAGATTGGCAAGGACAGTGCTGGCGGTCTTTGTCTTCAGAGAGCAGATAGGTTTCAACGTTGGGCAGGATGGGATCTTCGTTGAGGTAGTAGCGGATCATGCGCGGAACGTAGGCGTAGACGGCTTTGTCGTCGGCGAGGCCGGTGCCGAAGGCGTTGGTGACGGTGACGTTTCCGGCGCGATAGGCATTGAAGAGGCCGGAGCAGCCGAGAGCCGAATCGCCGCGGAAGACGAGGGGATCACTGAAGTCGTCGTCGACGCGGCGGTAGATGACGTCAACGCGCTTGAGTCCGTCGGTGGTGCGCATGTAGACGATGTTGTCGTGGGTGACAAGGTCGCGGCCTTCGACGAGGTCGATGCCCATCTGGCGGGCGAGATAGGTGTGCTCGAAGTAGGCGGAGTTGAAGACGCCGGGGGTGAGCAGGACGATGTTGGGCTCGGGGCGGCCCTCGGGAGCCAGAGAACGCAGCGTGGCGAGGAGCATTTGCGCGTAGTGCTCGATAGGGCGTACGCCGTAGCTCTGAAACAACTGCGGGAAGGTGCGCTTCATGACGCGGCGGTTGGTGAGCATGTAGCTGACGCCGGAGGGAACGCGGAGGTTGTCTTCAAGGACGACGAACTCGCCGGTCGAGAGGCGGAGCAGGTCGGAGCCGACGACGGCGATGTAGACGTTGCGCGGGACCTGGAGGCCGCGCATCTGGCGGCGGTAATGCTTGCAGCTGTAGACAAGTTCGCGGGGGATGATGCGGTCGGCGAGGATTTTGGCGTCGGAGTAGACGTCGCGGAGGAAGAGATTGAGGGCGGTGATGCGCTGGGTGAGGCCGCGCTCGATGCGGTCCCATTCCTGGGCGGTGATGAGGCGGGGGAGCAGGTCGTAGGGGAAGATGCGCTCGGTGCCTTCTTCGCGGCCGTAGACGGTGAAGGTGATGCCCTGGGTGAGGAAGGAGAGGTCGGCGGATTGCTTGCGGCGCTGAAGTTCGTCGGCGGGGAGGCTGGCGAGAGTTTCGGCGAGGGCACGATAGTGGTGGCGCAGGGCGCCGTTGGGTTCGCGCATTTCGTCGAAGGCGTGGTCGAGCGGATAGTCTCCGAAGAGGGTCTCCAATTCCACAGAATGGCCGGCGCTCATGGGCTTCCTTGGTGCGGATTCAGGGGGTAGGTGGGAAGAGTCGGCTGGTTGAAGGGAGGGTTAGTTCTGACCGTCCCGCTTCGGCCTTTCGGCTCATCCTGAATGTACCCCGTTCTTTAGCTTTTAACATATTGGGCGTAAGGGAGGTATCAGGAAAGGGCGTTATAGCAAAAGCGGCGCGGCCGATTCGAGCCGCGCCGCCTTTGATTCAGGATTGACCGGGTTGGTCTAGAACAGGTTCCAGAGGGACTGGTTGTAGACGGCGTGGTGGAACTGGACCTCGGAGCCCTTGACGATGGAGCCCAGTTCGCGGGGGGAGCGGTTGGCAGCGGCTTGCTTGAGGTCGGCGTAGCGGCCTTGTACGTCGTTGCCGAGGATCTGGCCGATCCACTTGGATTCCTTGAAGTCGTCGATGGCCTGCTGGATGTTGTCGGGCAGGTAGCGGCCGCCGGCGCGAAGGTCCTTGGTTTTCGCGATGGTCCCGTCGATACCGGTCTTGAAGATGCCGAAGATGGCGAGGTAGGGGTTGGCGTCCGGAGCTACGGCGCGGACTTCAGTGCGCATGGAGCGGTGGTTGCCGATGGGGACCCTGACCATGGCGCCGCGATCGACGGCCGAGGCACGGATCTGGTTGGGCGCTTCGAAGTGCGGATCGAGACGGCGATAGGCGTTGACGCTGGAGTTGAAGACGAGGCAAAGATCGAGCGCATGACTAAGGATGCGATCGAGGAAGTCCCAGCCGAATTTCGAGAGCTGCTCCTCGCCCTTTTCGTCCCAGAAGAGGTTGGTCTTGCCCTTGGCGACGGAGACGTTGGTGTGCATGCCGCTGCCGTTGACGCCGACCACGGGCTTGGGCAGGAAGCAGGCGGTATAGCCCATGTTGGCGGCGATCTGGCGGCAGAGCAGCTTGTAGAGCTGGATCTGGTCGGCCGCCGCCACCACCTCGGAGTAGCCGTAGTTGATTTCGAACTGGCTGGGCGCTACTTCGGGGTGATCCTTCTCGTTCTGGAAGCCCATGGCGCGCTGCACTTCAGCCGAAGTATCGATGAACTGGCGCAGCGGGTCGAGCGGCAGCACATGGTAGTAGCCGCCGGTGTTGATGAACTCGAACTTGCCCGTCTGGTGGTAGGTCTGCTCGGCGTCCTTGCCGGCAAAGAGAAAGCCTTCGATCTCGGTGGCGGCGTTCAGGGTGTATTGCTTCTCCTTGAAGAGCTTGTCGGAGTAGCCCTTGAGCACGCCGCGCAGGTCGCCGGAGTAGGCAGTTCCGTCCTTGTCGATGACGTTGCCGAAGACGAGCACCTTGCCATTGCCGAAGACGTCGGCGGGGACCCAGTAGAAGGCGCTCCAGTCGATGCCGAGGCGCAGATCGCTCTCCTTCTGAGCGGTGAATCCGCGAATGGAGGAGCCGTCGAAGGTGAGGTTTTCGTAGGAGCCGAGCAGGAATTTCTTGTCGTAGTCGAGCAGGTGAAGCCGTCCCTCGAGGTCAGAGAACAGCACTGTGACAGCCTTGATCCGCTTTTCGTCGGTCAGGTATTTCAGGCGCTTCTCGCGGATCTCGTCGGCCGTTGTGCGGCTGGCGCGATCGGCCTTGGCTGCAAGGTTGAGCTCTTCCAGCTCGTCATAGGAGAGGGCGAGGAAATTGCGATACTCAGTAGACATGGGTCTCCTCATTTCAGGTTTTACGGCGGAAAGGGTACAGTCCCGGCGTTCGAGAGGCGCTGGCGGCTGCTTACGGACGCTTATAAATAGGTTAAACCTAGCCGGTCAAGCAGGGGACAGGGATTTCACAAAACGGTATGTGGAAGAATAGACGAAGAGCGCGTTGACAAACTCAATTCGCAAAAGTACGGCGGCTGGTCGTAGATAGGGCGTCAAGCTAAATAGTCGCCGGATCGAGCGGATTGGGCAGGCAACAGTAGGGGCAGTTTTCCGCAAGCCGGGCGCTGGAGTACTCTGATCTCTCAGGAGACTTCAGCCGCAGATGAACACTATGCTCCGCTTTCTCGGCGCCGTGATTGCAGTTTTCTTTCTGGCGATTCCCGTTTGCCGCGCCCAGCAGCCGGCGACCTGCGGCACCGGCCGAGGACTATGTTCGCGCCCACTACACCAAATACGAGTACCGCATCCCGATGCGCGACGGCAAGCGGCTGTTTACCGCGGTGTATGTACCCAAAGGACGCGGCAGGCGGTCCGTATCCGTTTCTGATGGACCGCACTCCATATAGTGTCGGCCCTTACGGCGAGGACCAGTATCCGCCGCGGCTCGGCCCTTCAGACGAGTTTGAGAAGGGCGGCTACATTTTCGTCTATCAGGATGTGCGCGGGCGCTGGATGAGCGAGGGCGACTTTGTGGAGATGCGCCCGCACATCGACCAAAAGAAGTCTCCGCAGGAAGTGGACGACGCTTCCGACACGTACGACACGATCGAGTTCCTGCTGAAGCATGTGGCCAACAACAATGGCAAAGTGGGCATCTGGGGCATCTCGTATCCAGGGTTCTACACTTCGGCGTCGATTATCGACTCGCATCCGGCGCTGGTTGCGGCCAGCCCGCAGGCGCCCATGACGGACCTGTTCCTGGGCGACGACGGCTATCACGGCGGGGCCTTCATGCTGTCGGCAAACTTCGGCTTCTATGCTTCGTTCCGTCCACAAAAGAATCCGACGAGCCCCAGCCCCACGGTTCCATTCAACTTCGGCACCCCGGACAGATACAGGTTCTATCTCGACGCGGGCAACATCGCGAATCTCGACACGCAGTATCTGAAGGGATCGAACTGGCTGTTCAACGACCAGTTCAAGCACGATACCTATGACGATTACTGGAAGGCGCGCGACCTGTCGCAGCACATGAAGAATGTGCAATGCGCGGTGCTGGTGGTGGGCGGCTGGTTTGACGCGGAGGATCTTGAAGGGCCATACCGGACTTTCTACGCGATCAACAAGTTCAATCCCGAGACGCCGACCACGCTGGTGGAAGGCCCCTGGGTTCATGGCGGATGGGCGCGCAGCGAAGGCAACCACCTGGGCGATGTGCAGTTCAATGCAAAGACGGCCGCGTATTTTCGCTCGGAGATTCAGTTTCCGTTCTTCGAGCATTACCTGAAGGGCAAGGGCGGGGCGCAGGCGAAGGCCGTTGTGTTCGAGACGGGAACCAACGTATGGCGCAGATACGACGCTTGGCCTCCCAAGGCGGCAGCGCCGAAGACGCTCTACTTTCACGCCGGCGGCAAGCTCAGCTTCGATCCGCCGACGGAGAGCAAGAGTGAAGACGAGTATGTGAGCGACCCCAACCATCCGGTGCCGTTTGTGGGCTACACGACCGATACCGTGCCGCAGCGATACATGGTGGACGATCAGCGCTTCGCCAGCTACCGGCCCGATGTGGTGGTGTACGAGACAGAGCCGCTGAAAGAGGATGTGACCATCGCCGGCCCCATCTCGCCGCATTTGAAGGTGGCCAGTTCCGGCACAGATTCCGATTTCGACGTGAAGCTGATCGACGTTTATCCGGAGGATTATCCTGATCCGGATACTTCACATGGATGGCAATAAGCGAATTCTCGATGCGCCTCCGCTGCACATGGGCGGCTACCAGCAGTTGCTGCGCGGCGAACCCTTCCGGGCGAAGTTCCGCAACAGTTGGGAGAAGCCAGAGCCGCTGACGCCGGGCAAGGAGGCCGACATCAACTTTACGATGCCCGATCTCTTTCACACCTTCCGTCGCGGCCATCGAATCATGGTGCAGGTCGCAGAGTTCATGGTTCCCGCTGACCGATCGCAATCCGCAGACGTTTACCGACATTCCCTACGCCAAGCCGGAGGATTTCCAGAAGGCGACCGAGCAGGTATTTCACCAGAAGGACGCGGCCAGCGGCGTCGAGGTGCTGGTGCTGCCGCAACCGTGAGAGAAAAGACAAAAAGGGGGAGACTGGAAGAGATGGCCAGAATGGCTATCAGCCGAGACGAGCCGGGAGTTCCCTACGGGACTATTTCATGAGAGTGCCGAGTTGGCGCGGTTCGTCTGGCAGTGCTCACGGAAAAGCACGTCTGGCCTTACAATCGATGGTAGCTCCAAATCCCGCGGAGGGATGGGTGAGCGGTTGATACCGGCGGTCTTGAAAACCGTTGTGCCTGAAAGGGTACCGGGGGTTCGAATCCCTCTCCCTCCGCCATTAACCTGTTTTTTACCGTTCGAAGAAGTTCCCGATATCCAATAATCCTCAATAAAAATGCATGTGTTGCGTCTTTTACCGTTCCGAGAGATACTGTGGAAGCCGGGGATCTCTGGTGGTATTTTTGGTGTTACCGCGCATTGAAAATGGTGGTACTTTCTGAAAAACCCCCTTACCTCCAGTATCCATGCGGGTTTGGGCCGTTTTGCCCGGCGGTGGTATTCGATGAGGTGGTATTTTGCTCACAGACACGGAAATCCGCAAATCGAAGGCTGGTGAAATAGCTTACCGGCTTGCTGATGGCAAAGGGCTGTATCTCTTTGTTACCCCGGCAGGGGGCAAACTCTGGCGGTGGAAGTACCGGCACGGCGGCAAGCAAAAGCTCATGGCATTGGGCCAGTATCCGGACGTGCCGCTTGTGCTGGCTCGGCAGCGCCATGCCGAAGCTCGCGCTCTGCTGGCAACGGGCGTTGATCCGATGGAACAGCGGAAAACTGAGAAAAGCGCACTCAAAGCGACGAGTCAGAACTCCTTCCAAATTGTTGCAGGCCTGTGGCTCGAACATTGGCGAGTGGGCAAGAGCGTCCGCCATGCGGATACGACTCGCCGGCGCATGGAGAAAAACATCTTCCCGGTGCTAGGCGCACGCCCCATCGCGGAGATTGAGGCACCTGAACTCGTGGCTATGGTGAAGGCGATAGAGGCGCGCGGAGTCGGAGACCTGGCAAAGCGGGCGTTGGAGACTGTTGGGCAGATATTTCGTTTCGCTATTGCCCACGGACACGGGGTGAAGCGCAATCCGGCTACAGACGTAAAGCCTGCCGATGTTTTGAAGCAAACCAAGAAAACCAACTTCGCGCGCATCGATGCAAGGGAACTGCCCGGCTTGCTACGGGCTATCGAGTGCTATCGGGGCAAAACGATAACCCGGCTGGCTCTCAAACTGATGGCATTGACCTTTGTGCGTACCAGCGAGTTGATTCAGGCGACATGGGAGGAATTCGACTTCGACGCGCGCCGCTGGAATATCCCGGCTGAACGCATGAAGATGAAGACGCCGCATATTGTTCCACTGGCCACACAGACAATCGAGGTACTTGAATTGTTGCGCACCTTGACTGGAGGCGGCGCATGGATTTCCCCGGCGACCGCAGTTCCGACCAGTGCATGAGTAACAACGCCCTTCTAAAGGCGCTGGAGCGGATGGGCTACAAGCGCAGGATGACCGGCCATGGCTTTCGCGGTTTGGCTTCCACAGTCTTGCATGAGCAGGGGTATCCGCACGCGCATATCGAACTGCAATTGGCGCACGCAGAACGCAATAGTGTTTCGGCAAGCTACAACCACGCTGAGCACTTGCAAGCGCGCTCCCGGATGATGCAGGACTGGGCCAGTTTTCTGGAACAGACCCAGCGCGGCGGAAAGGTGCTGCCGTTCCGCAAGTTAGACGTGGCGTGACTCCTGAATTGTGCTAAGCGATATTTTACCGTTGACAGCGAGAACGATCTGCCCTATATATAGCGGAGACGAGCGACATGCCTTCCCCTCCTCGGGAAACAAGCAATGGCTCAGGACCGAAATGGCCCTGGGCCATTTCTATTTCCACATGGAGAAGAGGAACATGGACAGAATCTTGAGAGCGCGGGAGGTCCTCGCCGTCACCGGCTTGAGTCGATCAAACCTTTACGGCAAGATCAAGGCTGGAATCTTTCCGAAGCCCGTTTCGCTCGGGGATAGAGCAGTCGGGTGGCATGCGTCAGCGGTTGAAAATTGGATCGAAGCCCGCGAGACGGTGGAGCAGCCTGCTTCTCTCAACCCGCAAAAGCGGCGCGCAGTTGCCCGTGCCGCTGCCCGCGACGGCGGTGCTCAATGACCGCCCAGCAAATTGCCGATCTCATTTCACGCGCGCGTCTGGCGCAAGCGCAGGCCCGTCAGTCTGCTTAACCATCAAAGAGACGCATGTCACCGGCCGCAGCCGGATTAAGCAATGGCTCCATTTCCACACAAAGTAAAGCCCGCGTTCGCCGCGCGGGCCGATGGGTTGGTGCTCGATGTCTGCCACCAATGTATCGGATTTTGAGTTCATCCGGAAGAAGATCTTCATCGTTTCGATTGCGAGGGAGTTGGGGATAGCTGTGACCGGATATCGGGCCCGCTGCTGGCGCGCCGCAAATCACCGCAATGGCGACGCCAATCCTTCACTCTCCTTTCAGAAGAAGACAAACCGGGGAATGTGCTTCGTCTGTGATCAGCACACATGGTCAACAATCGATTTGGTCATGCTTTATCTCGATTGCGAACTCCCGGCAGCGATCTCATGGATCGTGCGGCGATTCCCGGTCCCATCGCTCTCTCCAGGTACACACGTCAAGAAACGCGAGGGATGGAACCCCAACTACTACCGCGGCGTTGACGAGGATGCGATCACTACGCTCGTGCATAGTGGTGTCTGGGCCCAGCTTACTCACGCGGAGCGCAGCGTCTTACCCGTGCTTCAAACGTTTGTTCAGCGGGACAGTGGTGTTATTGAAATTTCGTACCGCGGAATCATGCGTCATTCCGGCGTGGGCAGCCACGCCACCGTTGCCAAGGCGATCAGTACCTTCGAGCGGATGCGGCTCCTCCGCGTTGCGCGCAAGCCTGGAGAGCTGATCTTTCGCGGGGTCAACCAGTATGTCTTGACTCTCGATGACCCCGAATTTCAAACATTGATGGCAAGAACATACCAGAGCCGAAGGGCCGCCATCAATCTCGAAAAAGAACTCCGGGCCAAGGCCAAGGAAGAAAAGGCAAAAGAACGCAAGGCGCGGTCGGGGAGGGGGCGCGCTTCGGCGCCCCCTCCCTGAGCGACCTTACCTGTATAGGTAGAACTCTGTTCACTCCGTGAAGCAAGTTCAGAACTCCTACTACAGACAGAGTGAAGTGTGAAGTTTTGTCCGTGCTCCAAAATGCTCGTGGAGCAAATTCACGCTACAGCTACAGTGAAGCGCAAGATTTTCATCGGAACGGTCTGGCAGTCAATTCCACCACCCAACCTCCTAAACAATTGCCATCCGCGCGAAGGCTCCGTTTTTAGAGCCAGCAACCACATTGGTGCCAGTACCGCTTAATGGATTGAACACACCGAGCTAGTCGCGCTTTTGTGGGGCCTCAACTTTCTGGCCCGGCCTTCGCCAGGACACGAGGTGCTCGCCGATGAGATGCTCACGAAAATTCCGCACTTCGAGACCAGCAGCGTGCGCCGTGCAATCGAGTTTGTAATTGCGATCCCGGTCGGGAGAGCCCAATTCAGCAGGCCGACCCCAGACCATCAGTGCGCAAAGAGAGTGCGCGACATGTTGCTCTGCCAATCAAGCGGCCGGCAGCATTCAGGTCACTGACACTACGTGCATGCCAGCTGCACGAGTCATGGTTTGTGGCTTGCTGAGACTGAGTGGACGTTCCAGCAATTACTGCATGTAGCTGGTTTGACTATGCCAACCAATGCCAGGCAGCGCACTGGGCTTCCGATCAATGCCAGCTAGCAACATCCCCAGTAATGACGCAGGTCCCGCTGGGATGCTTTCTCGAACCTGCCTTCCGACACCGCATCAGCCGGCATTGCGTCGTCAGGGTGACTCGTGAGCTACAATCGATCACGTGGGAAGCCGTGCGGGGCCTGGTTACGCCCGCGTTCAAGGCGAACGACGCCAATGACGCGCCAATTAAAGCGCTTTGGCGGAAGTACAAGAGAGGGGAGGAATTTCGCTCAATGGAGTCCAACAAGAAATTCTCAAACTCGCATGCGGTCTCACCCCACCAGCCTGGGCCGATAGACCCGGTCGAACAAGAACTCCAACTCCTTGGGCTTCCCCTTACACGGGAGAACTGGCTGGACTTCGCGTACCCGTTCGGACTCCCAGAGGAGTGGACGCAGGAGCTGCAAAACGAACTGCCACCGCAACTCCAAAAGGGACCTGACGACGCCCTCTTCAAGCAAGATACCGTAGACCAGGAATCACAAGGACGGTGTAGTTCCGTGGGGATTCAGAATATCTGAGGGCAAAAATGAACCCTGGTACAGACGACCCGAAGTTAACCCGCAGCGAGTCGACGCCATCGCCAAACTCCATGCCGACCTTGACACAAGGCGAGGTTATGAGCAGAGATCAGGCAAACGCGATTATTCTGAAAAGGCTCAGGACGCCGGGGCTGCCCATGGTGGTCGAGCCAGACCCATCGGAGCCGCCTGTCGAGGAGTAGCAGACGATGCGCTCTTCAAGCTCTCCACTTCAGAAGAGCAAGTTGCAGCTGTTCATCGACCCGGCCCGAATTGTCGTTCGCTAAGTGGACGCGATGCTGGAGATTGTTAATGGAGTAAACATGGAAGAGCAGAAGCAAGACTTGCGGGCGCTGGTGGAGCAGCGGGGCCCGGTGGACTACGATCTGCTGGAGAAGCAGTACGCGGAGTTTCTGGCGATCGGGAGACTGCCGAAGTCGGAGCGCCGGGAAGCGATCAAGCAGATGCTGATGCGGAACGAAGCCCAGAGACGGGCGCGGGCTCGGGCGCGAGTAGACGACCAACGGACCAGCTGAACCATAACCCGCAGATGCTGCGGGAATATGTGGGCGACACCAAGGTCGTCGTCGAAAATGGAGAGGAGCTGCAAGTGCCTCGCCAAGTTACGGAGAGTCTATGACGACCCCGATGACCGCGCTGGAATACGCTGGGGCTTTAGTCGAGCGCTATCGATCCATGAGGCCAGCCGTTGGCGAGACGAATCTACGCCAAGAATTCTAGGGGCGAAAAGAGTCGTTCCGAACTGGCTGGACTCGGAGACGAAGGCGGAATTCGAGGAGGCGTACCGGATCGCAGAGGAAGAGCTGTTTCCCAACCGGCCGGGGGAAGATCTTCCAGACTCGCTGAGCTACGCGGCAGACTTAGAGGTATTGCGGAAGTTGCTGGAGAAGAGTGGTGAGCCTGGAGGACGTGCTGAAACTCCCGCCGGGCAGCATCAAGAGCATCTGCAGAGAGCCCTAGGCGGAAACGCCGCCCAGAAATAGGCGGAGAGCTAGTTTCTTTTGACGCGCGTGCAATCTAAGCGCAGACTCATCCGAGATGAATCATTCCAATATTGTCTGGGCATTAGTAGCCGCTGTGGTTTTCATCAACGTGCTACTCGTTGATCTTTGCCTGTCCAAGTCTATCGCCGGCCGTACTGGTTGTATTCTCGGTGGCCTCACAATCGCCATTTTCGAGCTTCTCACTAGAGCCGTCTCCATAGCTTTTTGGATTACCATCGCTGTAAGCCTTGTATTCATTTTTCTGCCCCTGAAGCGTTCGCGCTAAGGCCACACCGGCACATTCATTCCGGTTCTTCGCTTTAGATGTGCGTTCAGGGTTGGTTTATCGACTGCGGTCTCGGCGCTGCTTGAATAGGCCCACCCCAAGTGGGTCAATCAATTCAAAGTCCACACTTACTTGGATACGCCGCTGACACCGTCGCTTTGCCATCGCGGCGCTACCCTTCTGCCAAGAAAATTGCGACCGTCCGCTCCACCGGCCCAGCGCGCTAAATAGCTATGATGGTTCTTGGTTCTTGGTTCTTGGACTGCAGCTCCCAGGTCCAAAAAGCAGGATTCGTCATATGGACACATTAACGCCGATCGCACATGTTCACCCAGATGATCGACACCCCGTTCATCCGCTCCATGAACATCTATCGGCCGTGTCGCCGTGGCCGGTCAGATGGCCGCAGATTTCGGCGCGTGCGAGTGGGGCAAACTGGCAGGCCTTTGGCACGATCTTGGGAAGTACAGTCCGGCATTTCAGCAATACATTCGAAGCGCCACTGGATATGAAGCGCACCTTGTGGACTGTGCGCCCGGCAAGGTCAACCATTCCAGCGCGGGCGCTCTGCATGCTCAGAAGGAACTTGGAACCCTGTGCCTCCCCTTGGCGTACGTGATCGCCGGCCACCATGCAGGGTTGGCGGACTGGTACGGAGATGTGACTGGTGGCGCAGCTCTCTGCAGTCGCATGGAACGCGGCCTTGGCGAAGGACTGCTGCAACAAGCCGCAGAGGCTGCGCCGGAGTCGATGAAATTGGCTATGAGGCCAGTCCTGACTCCCGAGAGGTTTGGTGGAGCGAAAGGCATGCACCTATGGATACGTATGCTTTTCTCCTGCCTGACGGATGCGGACTTTCTCGACACGGAATTCTTTATGGATAAAGCGAAGAGCGGGCAGCGTGGAGGCTATCCAGAGCTTGCAACTAAGCTTCGCGCTCAATTCGACGAGGCAATGGAGAAGAAGGCCAAGGAGGCCGGAGCCACGGCCGGTCAATCAGCTTCGCGCCAATGTGCTGCGGCAATGCCGGGCAAAGGCCACTGACGCGCCGGGAATCTATACGCTGACCGTACCCACCGGTGGCGGCAAAACGCTCTCCAGTCTCGCCTTTGCGCTCGAACACGCACTTCATCAAATAAGGCAAGCGTCGCATCGTCTATGCCATCCCTTACACCAGCATCATCGAGCAGACGGCAAACGTCTTCCGCGATATCCTAGGCGGCGCCGTGCTGGAGCATCACAGCAACCTGGAGTGCGAAGGAGGAGGGACCGCAAAGAGCCGTTTGGCTTCCGAGAACTGGGACGCGCCGCTCATTGTAACGACAAACGTACAACTCTTAGAGTCGCTTTTCGCCGCGCGCACCAGCCGTTGCCGCAAGCTGCACAACCTGGTGAACAGCGTCATTATTCTCGACGAAGCGCAACTACTGCCGCCGGAGTTCCTGCAGCCCATTCTGGATGTGATGCGCCTATTGTGCGTTGTACTACGGCGTTACGTTTGTGCTCTGCACGGCCACGCAGCCGGCGCTGGGCACTCGCACGGATGAGCTTCGGCAAAACATGGTTGCGCGGCCCCGGCGATGGGGCCACCGAGATCGTCTCCGGCACGGAGCAGTTATATCAGCAACTGGAGCGCGTGAAGGTGACTCTTCCGGAAGATTGGAACACGCTCGGTAACTGGGACGAGATTGCCGATGCAGGATTGCGCGGCACCCATCAGGTGCTGGCCATTGTCAATACTCGCGCCGATTGCCGCGAGTTGCATCGCCGAATGCCTGGCGGGACCGTTCAAATCTCGGCGCTGATGTGCGGCGAACATCGCAGCTCTGTCATCAAGCGGATCAAGCAGCGGCTCAAAGACAAAGAGAGCGGGTGCGAGTGGTAAGCACGCAGTTGATCGAGGCGGGTGTCAGATGTCGATTTCCTGGTGGTCTATCGCGCGCTTGCAGGGCTTGACTCGATTGCGCAGGCCGCGGGACGCTGCAACCGCGAAGGCAAGCAAGACGGGGACAAGGGACAGGTCTTTGTCTTACTCCCTCCGAAGCAAGCACCGCCAGGGCTGCTGCGCTTTGGCGAAGATGTTACAAGATGGCTCTTGATCGACAGGCCGGAGAACCCGCTCACTCCTGAATGGTTCACGCGCTACTTCGAACATTACTACAGCAAGGCGGGCAAGGAAGGACTGGATAAGGAGGGCATCCATGAGTTACTTACGAAGGACGCCACGCAATGCAAGATTCAGTTTCGCACGGCTGCGGAGCGCTTTCAACTCATCGACGAAGACGGAAGTGTGGCAGTGATTGTTCCGTCGATGCCAATCCGAAAGAGGGCCAGAGCGCGATAGCCGTCCGCTCATCGCGCGGCTGCGGTGGGGGAGCTGCATCGCGCTCTGTTGCGCGAGCTGCAACGGTTTACGGTCACGGTGCGTAGGTATGACTTCCAGCGCCTTTCGAAAAGGCCGGGGAGATTGAAGAAATCGTTCCGGGAGTCTGGGTCTTGAAAAACGAAACGGCGTATAACTTGGACCTTGGCCTGTTGATTAACGGGGAGGAGATAACCCTAGCCCAGGACAGTTATGTTGGTGACTGCGTCGTCAGTGGATGGAAATGACGATTAGTTTTGGCGATGAGACAACAATGCCTCGCAGCCAACGGCTGCGAGGCTTAGAAGAAGCAGGTATGCATCACTAAAAGTGTTTCAATCCACACTGCCTCACGAGGCAGCGAACAGGCAATTTCCTTGCTTGGATAAAGATATCACTTGACATGCGACTTATGCTTCACTAAAGTGAAGTGTGATTGATGAGCATCGGCTGGCGCACAGTTCGTGAAATTCGCCTTATGTTCGAGCGGCTGCCGGGATCACGGTTTTGGGCTGTGTGGATTCTCATTTTCATCAGCGTTATTCGTTTCTGCTTTCGTTAGGAGGCTTAATGTTTGACCGCTTTTGCCTGGAAGTCAACGGAGATTTCGCCTGCTTTACCCGTCCGGAGATGAAGGCTGAGAGGGTTAGTTACGACATCATCACCCCTTCCGCCGCACGAGCTGTGTTTGAGTCGGTCCTTTGGAAGCCCGCCATCTCCTGGCACATTGAGTCCATTGAGGTTCTCTCTCCCATACGCTGGACAACCATCCGCCGCAATGAAGTAGGGAGCAAAGTTTCCCGCTAAGACGTAAAGAGCGCGATGCAGCGTGGCGTTGGCGTCGTGGCGCTGTATGTGGAAGAGGAGCGGCAGCAGCGTGCCAGTCTTCTGCTGCGCGATGTGCGCTACCGGCTCACGGCCAGCTTTTCCATGACTGCCAAAGCCAGGAGCGGAGGAAAATCCGCGGAAGTTCGCGGGGATGTTCGAGCGCCGCGCGGCTAACGGCCAGTGCGTCTGACCAGCCGTATCTGGGATGCCGCGAGTTTGCCTGCGACTTCCGTCTGGTTGATCCACGAGCCGAACCAGCGGGGGGAGATTCCCGAAGAGTTCCACGGAGCGCTAAAGACCTGGGATGGATGCTCTACGACCTTGATTTTCAGCAACGACGCAGGACCCGCAGCCGCGTTTCTTTCATGCCCACATGAAAGATGGTGTGGTCAACGTTCCTCATCGGAAAGCGAGGAGGTGAAGGGATGATTCTTCAGGAGCTAGCGCGCTATTACGAGCGCAAGGCCAACGATTCGGAGACGGCCCTGGCGCCTGAAGGATTTGAGCAGAAGGAAATTCCGTTCGTCATTCTCCTCGACGATGGACGGGGAATTCCTGCAAATCGAAGATACGCGAAATGAAGGGAAAGAAGAAACGTGCGCGCTCATATCTCGTTCCCAAGGCGTGAAGAAGACCTCCGGCGTTGCAGCAAATCTGCTCTGGGACACCGCGGAGATGTGCTCGGCATCGACACCCAGGGAAAGCCAGAGCACATCGAGCAGCAGCACGCGGCCTTTATGAAACGCTTGACGGAGCTACTTCTAAGGATACCGGCGTACGCGCCGTGCGTGCATTCCTCGCGAAAATTCCGTTTGCGCAGCTCCGGTCTCCGTGCTGGGAAGAAATTCGGAGCCGAAAATCCTAATCTTCTTTCAGCTTAACAGTGACACTGTCCTGTTGTGTGCACGGGCCGCAGTTCAAAGACGATGAAGGGAGGCCGCCGCGAACCCCGATACATCGAGCGTGCGCAGGGAACCTGCCTAATCAGCGGGGAGGATCGATGAGATCGAGCGCCTTCATCCGGCCATCAAAGGCGTCTGGGGCGCGCAAACTTCGGGAGCTAACATAGTGTCCTTCAATCTGCGTTCCTTCGAGTCGTACGGCAAGAAGAGAAGCAGGGTGAAAAGCGCCTGTTGGCACGGCCGCCGTCTTTGCCTACACCACAGCGCTAAACCATCTGCTCAGCAGGGATTCCGGCCCAGCGAATTCAGGTTGGCGACGCTTCAACGGTCTTCTGGGCAAGTGCGCTGCCCACTGGAAGATTCCTTCGCCAGCTAGTTCGGTGAGCCGCCAAAGGATGATCCGGACCAGGAACACGGGCGGTTGCAAAGCACTATCGGTCAGTCAAGCTGGGCTGGCCGAACGAAAGCGACGATACAACACGGTACTTTGTGCTTGGCCTCGCGCCGAATGCCGCGCGCATCTCCATCCGCTTCTGGATGACTGGCACCGTGAAAGGATTCCCAGCGCATCGTCGAGCACTTTGACGACATCGCCATAGACCATGCGCCGTATGAGCCGCCGTATCCATCGCTCTTCCGGCTGCTGGCAAATACGGCGGCCCAGGGCGAGTCAGAAAACATCCCACCCAACCTCGGCGGCGACACAATGCGGGCAATTCTCTCCGGGCTTCCCTATCCAGAGACACTCTACGTGTGCATGCGCCGTATTCGCGCTGAACAGGATGTGACCTACCCTCGCGCCGCTCTCATCAAGGCCTGTATTAACCGCAAAACCCGCCGGGACAATCCCGCCACAGAGGAGGAACTGCACGTGTCTCTTGATCCCGCCAACTCGAACATGGGCTATCGCCTGGGGAGGCTCTTCGCTGTGCTTGAAAAGGTGCAGGAGGAGGCCAGCCCCGGGCTCAACGCCACCATCCGCGACCGATATTATGGTGCGGCTTCTTCCACGCCCGTGACAGTATTCTCCAACCTTCTCAAGCTCAGCAAGCATCACCTGGCCAAGATCGAAAGCCGTGGTCGGGCGTGAATCTCGAAAAGCTGATCGGAGAGATCACCAATGCCATCGATGGCACGAGGGATTTCCCAATCACTTGTCCATCGCCGATCAGGGCCGATTCGCAATCGGCTACTACCACCAGAAACAGGCGTTCTACACCAAAAAATCCGAACCTGCCGAAGGAGAACAGCATGACCGCGCTGAAGAACCGCTATGATTTCGTACTGCTGTTTGACGTGAAGGATGGCAACCCCAATGGCGATCCGGATGCAGGCAATCTGCCGCGCGTGGACGCCGAAACCGGGCGCGGTCTGGTGACCGATGTTTGCCTCAAGCGCAAAGTGCGCAATTATGTCGCCATCGCCAAAGGCGAGAGTGCCCTTACGAGATTTATATCAAAGAGAAGGCGATCCTCAACAAGCAGCACGAACGCGCCTATATCGGCATCGGGGCAGAAGATCAACTGGCCGGTGACAATAAGAAACGCAAAGGCGGAGATAGAGTAGAGGAGGCGCGGCGCTGGATGTGCCAGAACTTCTTTGACGTGCGCACCTTCGGGGCCGTCATGTCCCTCGGCATCAACTGCGGTCAGGTGCGCGGTCCGGTGCAGTTGACCTTCGGGCGCTCGGTCGATCCTATCGTAACGCTGGAGCACTCCATCACGCGCATGGCCGTGGCGACGGAAGCGGAGGCGGAAAAGCAGGGCGGCGACAATCGCACGATGGGCCGCAAGTTCACCGTCCCTTACGGCCTTTATGTGGCGCATGGCTTTGTCTCCTCGCATCTTGCGGCGCAAACGGGCTTCTCCGAAGAAGACCTTCAGTTGTTCTGGGATGCCCTGGTCAATATGTTTGAGCACGACCGTTCCGCCGCGCGCGGCGAAATGTCCACGCGGGGCTTTACATCTTCAAGCACGCCAGTGAGCTGGGCAATGTCCCGGCGCATTCGCTCTTTAAGTCGTATCAAGCCGAGGCATAACGAGAGTTTCCCGCGCGACTTTGAAGATTACGATTGACGTGAACCGTGAGGCGTTGCCGCACGGAGTCGAACTGGAGGTTCTTGGGGTTGGACCCTCGTCGCGATCGCTCGCCGGACGGAGAATTACCGGAGATGCCGTGGAGCAGGACGATTTCATTGCGCTGTCTGCGTTGCAGCACTACAGCTATTGCCCGCGCCAGTGCGCTCTGATCCACGAGGAGCAGAGCTTTGCGGCCAACCTACACACGGCGCGTGGCGATGCGGTCCACGCGCTTGTCGATGTCGAAGGCAAGCACTGCGCTCCGGCGTACGCATCGAGCGGTCCTTGCCGCTCGTCTGCGAGAGACTCGGCCTGACCGGCAAGGCCGATATCGTCGAGTTCCTCGCGGACGGCACGCCCTATCCCGTCGAATACAAGCACGGGCCGCGTCGCCAGCGCACGCACGACGACGTTCAACTCGCCGCGCAGGCGCTGTGCCTGGAGGAGATGACAGGCCGCGCCGTTCCGCTCGGCGCAATCTATCACGCCAGCAGCCATCGCCGCCGCGAGGTTGCAATCACGCCGCAATTGCGCCAGCTCGTGGCCGGCACGGCGGCTGCGGTCCGGGCCATGCTGCAATCCGGAAAAATGCCGCCAGCCGTAAACGATGCGCGCTGCCGCGAGTGTTCCCTGATCGAAATCTGCCAGCCGCGAATGCTTGCCGAGGAGGCGGGCGGCGCGCTATGCGGGGGCCTATTCAATGTGGAGGATTGATGCAAACGCTGCTCAACACGCTCTACCTCACGCTTTCAGGCTATCTGCATCTCGAAAACGATACTCTTCGCTTTGAAGTGGAGCGCGAGACGCGCCTGCGCGTTCCCCTCCATCACATCGGTAGCGTCGTCTGCTTTGGCGATGTATTGGTTTCGCCCGCCGTGATGGGTCGGTTGGCCGAGGACGGAAAGTCGCTCGTTATTCTTGACCGTAACGGCCATTCAAAGCGCGCCTTGAAGGGCCCGTCAGCAGCAACATTCTGCTTCGCCAGGCGCAGTTTGCACGTGCCAAATAGCCGGAGTTCGCACTCTCTCACGCCAAAGCCTGCATCGCGGGCAAACTCCGCAACAGCCGCTATGTGCTGCTGCGCGGAGCGCGCGATGCCAACGACGAACCCGACGCCGCAGGCCTGCGCGAAACCGCCGAAGCTCTCGCCAGCAATCTGCGCCATCTGAGGCTGCGCCAACACTCGACGCTGTGCGCGGCCTTGAAGGCGAATCGGCGCGGCGCTACTTTGCGGCGTTCCCCCATCTGCTTCGCGGCGATCAGCGTGAGACGTTTACGCCGGATGGCCGCAGCCGCCGCCCGCCGCGTGATCGCATGAACGCCCTGCTCTCCTTCCTTTACAGCATGTTGATGAACGATTGCCGTACGGCGCTGGAGACGGTCGGCCTCGATCCGCAACTCGGCTATCTCCACACGGTCCGCCCTGGCCGCGCGGCGTTGGCGCTCGATCTGATGGAGGAGTTCCGGTCTATCCTCGCCGACCGCCTCGCGCTGACGCTCGTAAACCGCAAACAGCTCAATGCCGATGATTTTGAAGTGCGCCCCGGCGGTGCCGTCCAGATGGACGAATCCGCGCGCAAGACCCTGATCCTCGCCTATCAAGAACGCAAACAGGAGCTAACATCTCACCCGCTGCTCGATCAAAAACTCGCCATCGGACTCTTGCCCCAGATTCAGGCCCGCCTGCTCGCGCGCATCGTCCGTGGCGAAGCCGAAGACTACCTTCCGTACTTGGAGCGATAGCCATGTCATTCTTGTCTGTTACGACGTATCGACGGAAACCGCTCGCGGACGCAAACGCCTGCGCCGCGTCGCCAAAGCCTGCGAAGCCGTTGGCCAACGAGTACAAAAGTCCGTCTTCGAGTGCCGCGTAAACCAGATGCAATCGAAGAATTCGAGCGGACCTTGCTGAAGGAAATCGACAAATTCGAGGATTGCCTGCGCCTCTACCGGCTGACCGAGCCGCCAGTCAATTCGTCAAGGAATATGGTAAATTCAGGTCAATCGATTTTGACGGGCCACTGGTGTCTAAGCCGAAGCGCGAACCACCAGCGCCCGCCAAAATCGCCTTGGTTCGCGCCATGTACACTCTCAAGAATTTACATCGGATAGCCACGTGCTAAGAGCGTAAGACCCACGGCGATCCACTCGCTTTGCAGGTTCGCGCCATCCTAGCGAAACCGTGATGATCTGAAAGGGTTTGCAAGCGCGGGGCATCACCCGGCAGCAATGCCGGGTGTGGATTGAAACTGGATGGATCCACGGATTAATTGCGCCGGTCGCGCATCACCCGGCAGCAATGCCGGGTGTGGATTGAAACCCCCATCCGGAACACCAACTACTACCGCCGCGGCGCATCACCCGGCAGCAATGCCGGGTGTGGATTGAAACAATCAGATGCATGGATACTCAATTCGAACGCGGCGCATCACCCGGCAGCAATGCCGGGTGTGGATTGAAACTGGAAGATGGCGTGCAGCGCTGGCTCACGTCCTGCATCACCCGGCAGCAATGCCGGGTGTGGACTGAAACTCCTCGAAGTCGCGGTTGATACAGGCACCACGTGCATCACCCGGCAGCAATGCCGGGTGTGGATTGAAACTGCCAGAATCCATCCCCTATAAGTTCCTCGAGCGCATCACCCGGCAGCAATGCCGGGTGTGGATTGAAACCGTACACGTGGCCGAAACCTGAAAAGTTCCTCGCATCACCCGGCAGCAATGCCGGGTGTGGATTGAAACAATAGAACCGGTTAGAGACAGCGAACTTCGCATCACCCGGCAGCAATGCCGGGTGTGGATTGAAACAGTACGGGATCAACGACTACACAAGCGGCAGTTGCATCACCCGGCAGCAATGCCGGGTGTGGATTCAAACCGAAAAGATATAGAGGCCGATATAAGGGCTGTTCAGCATCACCCGGCAGCAATGCCGGGTGTGGATTGAAACGTTTCTCAACCGTCAAAGATACTGTTGTTAGTGCGCATCACCCGGCAGCAATGCCGGGTGTGGATTGAAACTATGAATTTTTTGGTATCTGCGCGGTTGCGTTGGCATCACCCGGCAGCAATGCCGGGTGTGGATTGAAACCATCGGTAATGACCACTGTCCACAGCGCGGAATCGCATCACCCGGCGGCAATGCCGGGTGTGGATTGAAACATCACTGGCACTGCCAAAGCTCCGCTCCCGGTGCCGCATCACCCGGCAGCAATGCCGGGTGTGGATTGAAACAGTCTCTACGAGACGGAGAATCTTCCCCTCACGCCGCTCACCCGGCAGCAATGCCGGGTCTGGATTCAACGAGAGCCCGCTCGCGGCCGTTGGCGATGCGCTCCCGCATCACCCGGCAGCAATGCCGGGTGTGGATTGAAACAGGTAGTGGCGCATAAATGCGTAAAAGTGTTCCTGCATCACCCGGCAGCAATGCCGGGTGTGGATTGAAACCGCATAATCATTGTCGAAAGTGATTCCGGTTGTGCATCACCCGGCAGCAATGCCGGGTGTGGATTGAAACCGTTGCTGCTGTCGAACCACCCGCGAGTTGCGCGAGCATTACCCGGCAGCAATGCCGGGTGTGGATTGAAACCCTGTGGGGCAGACGGAATACTGACCGCCCGCCGCATCACCCGGCAGCAATGCCGGGTGTGGATTGAAACTTCGAGGTCAATCAATACGTGCGTGTGCAGGTGCCGCATCACCCGGCAGCAATGCCGGGTGTGGATTGAAACTCCATCCTGTCTCATTGTGCGTCACTCCAGATCAAGCATCACCCGGCAGCAATGCCGGGTGTGGATTGAAACGCGTTGGCCGCTAGTGCGTAATTGCTCGTGCCGTCGCATCACCCGGCAGCAATGCCGGGTGTGGATTGAAACCAGCACCGGCTCGCCCAGCGTGCCATCGGCCTTCGCATCACCCGGCAGCAATGCCGGGTGTGGATTGAAACCGCTCTCACTCGCCCTCAACTCATGCGACGGCGGCGCATCACCCGGCAGCAATGCCGGGTGTGGATTGAAACCGGACTCATGCGCTCCTGGCCCCATTCGGCGCCGCATCACCCGGCAGCAATGCCGGGTGTGGATTGAAACTATGAAGGCGGGCCCGTGACTCTCCCGCGAGATAGCATCACCCGGCAGCAATGCCGGGTGTGGATTGAAACCGTGTCCATTGTTTTGAGCGCCGAATCCCTCAGCGCATCACCCGGCAGCAATGCCGGGTGTGGATTGAAACCCATTGAAGGCACCATCGGCACCGCCAGCCCCGCCGCATCACCCGGCAGCAATGCCGGGTGTGGATTGAAACCATTTGTCACTCTGTCACGTACTCCCGCGACAACCGCATCACCCGGCAGCAATGCCGGGTGTGGATTGAAACATCGTGCCTCCCTTAACTACAACCAGTGCGGTGTCGCATCACCCGGCAGCAATGCCGGGTGTGGATTGAAACATATTAAGCAAGTGCCCAGTTAGGTGCCTCCATTCGCATCACCCGGCAGCAATGCCGGGTGTGGATTGAAACGTCAAGGACACGCGCAAAGCAACCGCACGGGAAGGCATCACCCGGCAGCAATGCCGGGTGTGGATTGAAACTTCCCACGCGGCCAAGCACGGTGAGGCAGACGTCGCATCACCCGGCAGCAATGCCGGGTGTGGATTGAAACACCGCCACTGGATTCGACGCGGTGAACGCCAGCGGCATCACCCGGCAGCAATGCCGGGTGTGGATTGAAACCTAAACGTGATGATAATGGCGGTTTGTGTTTTCCGCATCACCCGGCAGCAATGCCGGGTGTGGATTGAAACTGATGTCGAACACTCCGTGCGCCAACGTCCCGTGTGCATCACCCGGCAGCAATGCCGGGTGTGGATTGAAACTGTTTGCGTTCGCATGTTCGTTGCTCAGGAGCGCCGCATCACCCGGCAGCAATGCCGGGTGTGGATTGAAACAAGTCAAAGTGCACACATAGCCCCAATGTGCAGGCGCATCACCCGGCAGCAATGCCGGGTGTGGATTGAAACCACCTTCCAGCAAGCAGAATCGAGCGAACCGGCGGCATCACCCGGCAGCAATGCCGGGTGTGGATTGAAACACGGAGTGGCGCAAGGATGTACACGTCTGTGCCCGCATCACCCGGCAGCAATGCCGGGTGTGGATTGAAACATGATGGAACTGAGCCCAGCGTATTGCGACGTGATGCATCACCCGGCAGCAATGCCGGGTGTGGATTGAAACTCGTCGTGGATGGGGACGAGCTCGGCCTTGAAGCCGCATCACCCGGCAGCAATGCCGGGTGTGGATTGAAACTACCTTGAGGCGTCCGTTAGGCTGGCGCGGGGGAGCATCACCCGGCAGCAATGCCGGGTGTGGATTGAAACAGGGTACGACTTGCGCAGTTCCGACTTGATTACGCATCACCCGGCAGCAATGCCGGGTGTGGATTGAAACTTCCCATCATCGTTTTATGACTGGCGAGTCGTCCGCATCACCCGGCAGCAATGCCGGGTGTGGATTGAAACCGTTTGACTCAGCCAGTGCGGTGAGGCTTGGGTGCATCACCCGGCAGCAATGCCGGGTGTGGATTGAAACGCAGTGCTCACGTTGATCAAGTCGAAGCGCGTCTGGCATCACCCGGCAGCAATGCCGGGTGTGGATTGAAACAGAATTCCGGTGACGTGTCGGTCAAGTTCAAAGCATGCATCACCCGGCAGCAATGCCGGGTGTGGATTGAAACGACTTGATGCTGTTGCTGTTGGTGCGGGTTGCACGCATCACCCGGCAGCAATGCCGGGTGTGGATTGAAACCGTATGGAGAGACCCGAAGGACGGACGGTTGAACACATCACCCGGCAGCAATGCCGGGTGTGGATTGAAACCAATTGGCAATGCGTGCCGCCTCATTGCCCTTGAGCATCACCCGGCAGCAATGCCGGGTGTGGATTGAAACTTAATCCAACGTAGGTTGGTTGCTTGCCACCTCAGCATCACCCGGCAGCAATGCCGGGTGTGGATTGAAATTTTGTGGCGCACACCAGCTACAGCCTGGTGAGCGGCATCACCCGGCAGCAATGCCGGGTGTGGATTGAAACCACTTGCACGCTGGAGTAGGTTCCGGGGTCGGTGGCATCACCCGGCAGCAATGCCGGGTGTGGATTGAAACAAGCTGATGCCGCGGGCGGCCAGCATCCTGATGGGCATCACCCGGCAGCAATGCCGGGTGTGGATTGAAACTACTCGTTTTATTACGATGTTCCACGCAAGAAAAGCATCACCCGGCAGCAATGCCGGGTGTGGATTGAAACTCATTCAGCGCAATCGAAACGCTCACGTCCGCAAGGCATCACCCGGCAGCAATGCCGGGTGTGGATTGAAACTCGCGGTAGAACGAGCCCATATCGTGCCGGATGCGGCATCACCCGGCAGCAATGCCGGGTGTGGATTGAAACCGGTGGCATCGATGCAGTCAGCGAATGCAGCATCGCATCACCCGGCAGCAATGCCGGGTGTGGATTGAAACATTCCGTGAGAGATACGCGCGCGCGAAAGCTGAGCATCACCCGGCAGCAATGCCGGGTGTGGATTGAAACTTCCGCGCTGGGCACTGCACGCCGGGCGGCTGGCGCATCACCCGGCAGCAATGCCGGGTGTGGATTGAAACACCGAAGTCTATTGGGAGGTCCCGCGCAAAAACGGCATCACCCGGCAGCAATGCCGGGTGTGGATTGAAACTTATACCTACGACGGCAACTTGCTGACCTCGTCGAGCATCACCCGGCAGCAATGCCGGGTGTGGATTGAAACTATAACGGGAGCTACGCCGGCAGGCGGGCGGCGCATCACCCGGCAGCAATGCCGGGTGTGGATTGAAACTTTGCCGTCGAGTGCGCCGAGGCTCATTCCCAGCGCATCACCCGGCAGCAATGCCGGGTGTGGATTGAAACACTGTCCACCGATCTGCAGGCGATGCCCAGAGGGCGCATCACCCGGCAGCAATGCCGGGTGTGGATTGAAACTTGACGGCAACCTTCTCCACCTTGATCCCCGCATCACCCGGCAGCAATGCCGGGTGTGGATTGAAACATGCGGCTGACTCCGTGGCTGCTGTAGCTCTGATGCATCACCCGGCAGCAATGCCGGGTGTGGATTGAAACTCTGAGGAGGGAACACTATGAGCAAGAAAGACTTGCATCACCCGGCAGCAATGCCGGGTGTGGATTGAAACAAAAGGCATGGACACGCAAGCGAAGCCGCCGGCATTGCATCACCCGGCAGCAATGCCGGGTGTGGATTGAAACCCCGCCAGAGATGGCGACAATCCAGGCCGAATTTGCATCACCCGGCAGCAATGCCGGGTGTGGATTGAAACTTTTGCTGAGGAGTTTGATTGTCATCGTGCCGTGGCATCACCCGGCAGCAATGCCGGGTGTGGATTGAAACCCATGTGCCAAGGGGCCAGGATCGCGCGTTGCTGCATCACCCGGCAGCAATGCCGGGTGTGGATTGAAACATTAAAGACGTGAGTGCGAGTTGCACGCCAGAGCGCATCACCCGGCAGCAATGCCGGGTGTGGATTGAAACTGAGTATGCACAGCGCCTCACTTCGGTGGTGCGTGCATCACCCGGCAGCAATGCCGGGTGTGGATTGAAACTGAATATATGGGCCGCGAAATCGATGGGGATGGCGCATCACCCGGCAGCAATGCCGGGTGTGGATTGAAACAACCCGCAACCCGCATCACAGGCCGAGGAGGCCCGCATCACCCGGCAGCAATGCCGGGTGTGGATTGAAACCCGATGAAGCTCTCGGCGCTGCTGGCGCAATCGCGCATCACCCGGCAGCAATGCCGGGTGTGGATTGAAACACGTTGTTTGTACCAATCTGATAGGTGATGATCCGCATCACCCGGCAGCAATGCCGGGTGTGGATTGAAACTTCCCGCGGCCGAGCGAAGTGGCGGCGGAGATCGCATCACCCGGCAGCAATGCCGGGTGTGGATTGAAACTTCCCTGCCCTGGTCGGGGTGCAATGATGGAGTCGCATCACCCGGCAGCAATGCCGGGTGTGGATTGAAACTTGCATCTTCTATCTCCTCTCCTCACAGTATGTCGCATCACCCGGCAGCAATGCCGGGTGTGGATTGAAACGTCGAGAATCCGAGATAGTGGCGGGCGCCATTCGCATCACCCGGCAGCAATGCCGGGTGTGGATTGAAACTGCTTGGCGCGCGCGTTGGCCTTCGTCTAGCTGCGCATCACCCGGCAGCAATGCCGGGTGTGGATTGAAACCAAAAAGATAGATTCAAGAGAAAAGCAAGCCTTGCATCACCCGGCAGCAATGCCGGGTGTGGATTGAAACATGAAGAGGCTGACACACTCTTCAATGGTCTTTGGCATCACCCGGCAGCAATGCCGGGTGTGGATTGAAACATCACCGGCGCATGGCAGACCCCGCACCACGCCAGCATCACCCGGCAGCAATGCCGGGTGTGGATTGAAACTTCCGGCACCAGCTGGACCGCCAACGACCTCTGCCGCATCACCCGGCAGCAATGCCGGGTGTGGATTGAAACCATACAAGAATCTGCTCCGCGCGGGCGCATTGGCGCATCACCCGGCAGCAATGCCGGGTGTGGATTGAAACAAGTTCCTTGCCCTCCGGCAAACGAGTGAGTAGCGCATCACCCGGCAGCAATGCCGGGTGTGGATTGAAACTTATTTATGGCTCTTTATAAGCCGGGGCCAGTCCGCATCACCCGGCAGCAATGCCGGGTGTGGATTGAAACGATTTTCATTCGCTCTCGCGCCTCGTCGCTCAGCATCACCCGGCAGCAATGCCGGGTGTGGATTGAAACCACGCATCTTGCATGGCATCGACAGAGACGCCAGCGCATCACCCGGCAGCAATGCCGGGTGTGGATTGAAACGCCAGAATTAGCGACGCCTTGCGAATCGTCCACCGGCATCACCCGGCAGCAATGCCAAGTGGAGGTTGAATCTGAGTCCACGGTGAAGACTCAGCCACGGACTGGTGGATCTCTTCTGCGACGATGCCGGTTAGGGCTTACATTCGCCACGGCGCAGACCGCTCCAGATTCTGGACCGCTGATCATGCAGCGTCTTTGCGCTCGCGTTCGTGTTTCAATTTCAGGTTCCGGAATCTTCGAAGCGTGGTCATGCGCGGGCTCACGCGGCAGGCCTCGACCTGCTGCACCGTTCTGCGTGACAGGCACAGCATATCAGCCAGCCACCTTTGGGTATACAGGAAGTCCCGGCGGAGTGCCAGCCATTCGCTGGCACGTTCTTCCCTCTCCTTCAACTCTTTGGCTTTTGAGTTTAGTCTCGGCATTGCCGGTCTCCTGAGTTAATCGTGCCGATACCCCCGCAATGTGTCAAGCAGTCAGTTGAAGCCTGATGAGCGCTGAGACTACGCATCGCCCGAACTTAGCCGAAACTGCGCCATCTCGAAGGGACAACGCTCGATTCTGAAATTCTGTATTAGAGGCCTTCATGCCTCCACCGGTTTTTGGCACGGTACGCGTACGTAATGATCATCGTGGACTGTGAATCAGCGGCTGAGCCGGCAATTGGGCCCGAACTGCGGCGGGTTTGCGATTCACCCGCATAAGACGCACAATCCGAAGTGGAGACCTAAGATGGATTCTCGCCCAGATGATAAACGCACCATTGCCCGACGATTCAGGGCCTTGCGCCGGCGAGCCCTCCTCTCGCAAGCGGATCTGGCCAACCTCGTTTGCGTTTCCAGGTCGACTGTGAACAGGATCGAAAACCAAGGCGCACGCCCCCACCCCACAACCTGGGAGGTTTTCAACGATCTTGAAGACCGGCACAAGGCTGGCTGGAAATACCGTTTGCTCGTGCATTGGCGATAAGTATGCGCCGGGGAACGAAATGTTGTCCCCAAAACGCGACATGAACTGCGCCGTTGCTGCGCCTCGTCCCGCTGGCCATTTGCAAATCGAGAGAGGCAGAGGCGTTCGGCGGATTCGTCCTAGAGCCTCGATTTGGTCAATCCAATAATTATTATTTTGGGGTTGAAGTGGAGCATCGCCACTGTTGACGGGGGTTCCGTCGAGAAACAAGGCTGAATTTCTGCAGGACTGCGCGCGGGCGAGGAGTTTCATAGGCTTGCGTCGAATGCTTGAAGCGGCCGCGCTCCATTTGGCCGCCGCAGGAGACGGAGGGTTCACGATGGCATGTTCGGTAGGTGAATGAATGCGCCTTTGCAGCCCTCACAGATCAATTTTGAAGAGACAGCCTGCTTCTCGAATGAAAGAATCTGCCAAATAAACTACTTACGACGAGGCCATGTGGCCCAGATTTCACACAAATCGATTTCCCCCGAAGCTGCTGAATATTCTTGAATGTAGAAAGCCGAAGGGATGGAACAAAGAGAAATGCGAGTCGTCATCACAGCATACAAGGGCAGCGGAAAAGGTGCGAATCAACTCTACGGAGCTGATTGTGAAGCGATGGAGGCTAGGGGATATTTCCCTACATCCCAAAGTTGGGCACCTGGAAGCTATGGGCTCGGATCATTCATGGGGGCTCTCTTCCTTTGGTTCATGCTGATCGGCGTCATCATTTTCCTATACTTGCAGTTCGCGATACCGGCTGGGGTCTCGGCCGTGACAAATCAATTTCAGACTTTAGCCGCTTTCGCGGCGGAAGCGATCAGCCTCATCATTTTTGGGTACATGCTAATTGTCAAGCCGGATGGGATTTTGACCGTGACATATCAATCGCAGACTTTGCCCGCTATCGCGCCTGATGCTGCTTCGGTCTTGATGCCTGGCGAGGAAACGTAATAGTTAAGTGCAACATCGAGTGGGAAATGTTGCGCTTTCTCCGTACCCCTATTGCGGCCCCGTAGGTGCCCTAAGACGCGCCGGAGTGATTTTGTGTGGAGGGGAGGGCGTCCTACGTCCCGCCAGAGGCCATCGGCACAGGACAGCATAAACCGGCCTCCATGGGAGGCCGATTCGAATTAAGAAGATAATCACTATTTGCGAATCGCCAATGTTTACGCGGGTTTCATCGAAAAAGGGAGGCGAGTTTATCAAACTATACGCGCCCGCGTGCGCGTGGGAGTTTTCAAGGGCCTGCGTTGAATGTTTGGATTGGCTGCTTTCCGTCTATTTCCCAGCTTTTAAGCGTTGAGTAAACGTAAGGTGGCTCTCGGACCCACGTCCAGCGCAGGGTTTCAACGGCACATTGGGTCTGCCATCGAATGCCCTGCCTGAGAGAAACTGTAAGAGGACGGGCTAGTTTGCGGAAAGGCCTTGAGGATCGGCTGTGTGTCGAGGCTCGGGAGTCGCAAGCAACGAGATCTGCATGGCGGACAATCTGTTTAACGATGAATCTCAGTTGGCCGCCCAGGTTCAGCGTCCAGCAAAGAAGCCCTGGCAATTCCAGCCTCGGCCGAGGCGAGACCGCCGCGCTGCTGGTTCAGGAGGAATTGCCAACGCCTTACGGCAGGCCATAGGACACGAGCATGATGCGAAAGATCACCGGGCGGCGAGTTTCTATCCCAACCTCTGCGGCGAGAAGGGGCCCGTTCTACGCCTTTCGCAACATGAGCGAGATGCGAGATTTTGAATTTTTCTCTGCTCGCGGCTTGGCGACAACTGCGCCTGAACTGCGCTTTTCAATTCCAGGCTGAATTCAATCGGGAAGGGCAGAGGCGTCGTTGCCTTCATGGAGTACCCCGGGGCCCTGACAACTCGAAGCGACTCCCGATGTCCAACCGCCTGCGGCCATCCGAGGCGAAACCGAGGGCCACTAGCCGAAGCCACGGATCGGTGCGAAATGAAGTGCGATGTCCAAGATCGGCTGAAGCCGGAGGTCGTCAGCAACCGAGACACGCCAGCTGAACTCGGGCGGTAACAACGGATGCAATCAAACGGACAGCCATTTCTTGGGTCTCAAAACACGGTGGCTGGATGCTTAATGCGGAAGCGTGCCTGTGTCTGGCATTCGAAAGCAATTTGCCCCTAGCACTGACGTTTCGGTGGTATTTTTGGTGGTAGTTCTCGATGCCTATCCAATATGTTTTTTATTATGAATTACTTGTAGGTGGGTTCGAATCCCTCTCCCACAAACCAATGATTTAATGCCCGATAATCCTCCGCGGGGCTCTTGATGGCGCTCAGTTTATCCAAAATAGCTGGCGGCATGAATGGCCTGCGCTGAATTCTCCAGTGGAGTTTTCGATTCTCATCTTTCCGTCTTGACAGAGTGACTCCGTTGCGTCAACGATCAGATTTAAACGCGAGGACGGAGCGCCGATGATCGCACCGGAGCGAAGCATTGAGGTAACCCAGGTCGCGGAATGGGAAGATGGGAGTGTGCGCTCGCTTCAGGATTTTCTCGCGGCGGAGGAGCCGCTTGAGATCCGTGCTGGCGGTATCCCGCTGGCGGTTACGATGCGGACCCCTGGGCACGATCTGGAACTGTCGGCAGGATTCTTGCTGACCGAAGGAATTATTCAGTCTTCGGAGCAGATGTCCGGCTTTCGCGCCGCGACACCGGCAAATGGCGCGAAGAGCAACGTCGTGGAAGTCGAATTGAAAGATACGGATCTTGACCGGGGGGCACTAAAGCGCAGCTTCTTTTCCGCGTCCGGCTGCGGCGTATGCGGCAAAGCGTCCATCAATGCGATTCGCGTGCGCGGACTGCGGCAACCTGATCGCGGTTTCCGTCTTGATCCGGAGATTCTCTGCCGGCTACCGGAGGCTCTCCGGTCGGAACAGAAGGTCTTCAGCCGGACCGGAGGCCTTCATGCGGCAGCGATATTTGACGCCGCGGGCCAACTGATCGCACTGCGAGAGGACATTGGCCGGCACAATGCCGTGGACAAGATCGCCGGATGGGCACTTATGCACGGACATCTGCCGCTCTCAAGGCATGTGATGCTGGTTAGCGGCAGAGGCGGATTCGAGATCGTTCAAAAAGCTCTGGCAATGGGAGTCCCGATCTTAGCCTCGGTCTCGGCACCTTCGAGCCTGGCGGTCAAGCTTGCCCGGGAACTGGGACTGACCCTTGTGGGCTTTCTCCGCGGTCACCGATTCGTTGTATATTCTTGCGAGTTCCGCTGTTTCCCGAGCGTCGATCAGGGCTAAAGATCGTTTCGAGATCCAACTCAACCTGGTTTTTATCAATCCGAGTTAGTCAAGTTGCGGGCCGCTTCAACGCCCGGACTGGGGCTGATTCCAGCAAGCAGTCATTTTAATAGACATTTAACAATTGCGGGCTTCTGGACAACAAAAGCGCTTTACGGTTCCGTAGTTTGCGGATTACGATCCAAAACCAAGCACATAGGAGGCAGACTCCGGTGGCCATCACCTTGAACGGCAAGCCGTTGGCGATTCAGGCTGGTGAACGCCTGATTGATGTCATCAACCGTTGCGGCATTGAGATTCCCCAGGTTTGCTATCACCCCCAATTGGGACCAATCCAGACCTGCGACACCTGCATGGTGGAAGTCGACGGCAAGCTTGTGCGTGCCTGCGCTACTCAGGCTGTCGACGGCATGAATGTGGTCACATCGTCATCTCGGGCGGATGGAGCGCGGCACGAAGCGTTCGACCGGATTCTAAGCAACCATCTGCTCTACTGCACGGTCTGCGACAACAGCAATGGCAACTGTGCAGTCCATAACACCACCAAACTGCTTCACATCGAGCATCAGGGCATCCCCTACAATGCCAAGCCGTATGAAGTGGACATGTCCAATCCCTTCTACCGCTACGATCCCGATCAATGCCTTCTCTGCGGACGCTGCGTGGAGGCCTGCCAGAATCTGCAGGTGAATGAGACGCTGAGTATCAATTGGGAAGACGCTCATCCCCGCGTGTTATGGGATCGCGGCGCGCCCATCGGCGAATCGAGTTGCGTTTCCTGCGGACACTGCGTTACGGTTTGCCCTTGCAACGCGCTGATGGAGAAATCGATGCTGGGCCAGGCCGGCTGCTTCACCTCTCTGCCCAAGCCCGCGATCGACGGCATGATCGATGTGGTAAAGGGCATCGAACCGGAAGTCGGTTATGGCTCGATTCTCAAGCTCTCTGAATTGGAAGCGGCCATGCGCGAAACTCAGATCGAGCGCACCAAGACTGTCTGTACTTACTGCGGAGTTGGTTGCAGCTTCGACATCTGGACCAAGGGCCGACACATCCTGAAGGTGGAGCCGGCGCAAGGCCCGGCCAACGGCGTTTCGACCTGCATCAAGGGCAAGTTCGGGTGGGACTACGTGAACAGCCCCGACCGGCTCACGACCCCGCTCATCCGCGAAGGACGCGGCTTCCGCGAAGCCTCATGGGACGAGGCTCTCGGCCTGGTAGCGCGCAGGTTTGGCGAAATCAAGGCAGCCACCGGCCCGGATTCACTGGCCTTCATCTCCTCGTCAAAGTGCACCAATGAAGAAAGCTACTTAATGCAGAAGCTGGTGAGAGCGGTGATCGGCACCAATAATATGGATAATTGCTCACGTTATTGCCAGGCGCCTGCCACCACTGGACTCTTCCGCACCGTCGGATATGGCGGCGACTCGGGGTCGATCTCAGACATCGAGCGTGCCGATCTGGTTTTGATTATTGGCAGTAATACGGCCGAAAGCCATCCGGTTTTGGCAACGCGTGTCAAACGAGCCCACAAATTGCGCGGACAAAAGCTGATCGTCTCCGACCTTCGCGAGAACGAGATGGCGCGGCGCGCCGATGTGTTCTTGCATCCGCGTCCCGGCACCGACCTTTTCTGGCTCTCGGCGGTGACACGGTACATTTTCGACAATGGCCTTGCCAACCAGGCGTTTATCGATCGATGGGTCGATGGCGGGGTTGAATTCAGGAAGAGTCTTGAACCTTTTACTCTCAAAACGGCCAGCCAGAGATGCGGGCTGCCGATTGAAACCCTGACCACGGTCGCACGGATGATTGCCGAGGCCGGGAATGTGTGCATTCTCTGGGCCATGGGAGTAACGCAGCACACCATGGGATCCGATACTTCAACAGCGATTTCGAACCTGCTGCTCGCTACGGGTAACTACATGCGTCCGGGAACAGGCGCCTACCCACTGCGCGGACATAACAATGTGCAGGGAGCAAGCGATCATGGGGCCATGCCGAATTACTTCCCCGGCTATCAAAAGGTGGGAGATCCAGCGATTCGGGCCAAGTTTGAAAAAGCATGGAATGTTACGTTGCCGCCGAATCCAGGGCTCGATAACCACCTGATGATCGACGGGATTTACGACGGTCGCATTAAGGGAATGTACGTGTTCGGCGAAGAATTGAGCCTGGTGGATTCGAACGCAAATTATGTGGCCGGTGCGCTTTCGAAGCTGGACTTCTTTGTGATGCAAGAGATCTTCTTCACCGAGACATGCCGCTTTGCGGACGTGATCCTGCCGGCCTGTCCGAGTCTGGAGAAAGAGGGCACGTTTACCAGCACCGAGAGACGCATTCAGCGGCTTTACAAGGCCTTCGAACCGCTTGGAGAGAGCCGCCCCGACTGGATGATTATTCAGGAGATCGCCAACCGGATGGGCGCCGGGTGGAAGTATGACCATCCCTCGCAAATCTACGCGGAGATCGCTCCGCTCACGCCACTAATGGCGGGCGTGACTTATGAACGCCTGGAAGGTTATAAGTCACTGCAGTGGCCCGTTGCTGCAGACGGCAGCGACCAACCGCTGCTCTACACAGAGCAATTCAGCCTGCCCGGAGGCAAGGCGAGTTTCTTCCCGGTGCCGTGGTCGGAGCCATCCGATCAGCAAAATGAGGAGTTCGATCTGCATTTGAACAACGGCCGGCTCCTTGAACACTTTCACGAAGGTAACTTGACGTATCGAACGGTGGGCATCCGCGAGAAGACGCCCTGCACCTTTGTCGAAGTGTCGCCGGAACTGGCTACGGAGCGCGGAATCGAGACAGGCAGTTGGATTCAGCTTTTTTCACGCTACGGAAAGGTGCGTGCACAGGCTGTGGTTACCGATCGGGTTCACGGAAAAGAACTGTATATGCCGATGAACTCGGTCGATGAGCCGGTCAATCGCCTCACAAGCAGTTACACGGACAAGGTAACTCATACACCCGCCTATAAGGAGACCTCAGTGCGCCTGAAAGTGCTGGGCGAGACAGGCGAAGATCCGCTGCCGCGCACCAATTCCCGCCACGGGCGCCCAACTCCCCAAAATGGCGTGGAAGTGGAACGCAAGTGGAAGCGCGCGGATTATTCCGAACCGGGGAGTCAACTGATACAGATTAAAACCGCAAGATAGGAGATAGGAGATACCCTGATGGCTCAACCGATTTCCCTAGAGCGACCGCCTCGCGACGCCCGCGACGAGTTACGAAGGCGGTTGGAAGAAGCCCCTATTGAGCATGCCGAAGCTTTGCTCGACTCCTATGAGTTACTGCAGCAGTTACACGACCGGGGCGTCTTTCAACTTATGCAAGGTCTTGTTGGAGCGAGCGACAAGCTGATAGGAACCGCGGTCGATGCCGCCAAGTCGGATGAGTCCGTTCGCGCTATCCGCAATGCGATCATCTTCGGCAAAATGCTCAGTACCATTAATCCTGACACACTCCAGGGTGTCGCGGTGGCAGTGAGTGAGACGCTCGGATGTTATGAAAAGCCAGTCATCGAGCCGCCGGGACTTTTATCGCTACTAAGTCAATTCCGGCACAAGGAACTGCGCCGAAGCATCGCACTCATCAACCGGTTTCTTGAAGCGCTCGGCAATCAGATCAAAGTGCGTGGGGACTGCGCATAATTCCGGATTCATCTATTGATGTTGCCGTGGAGGAAATGCATGTCCAGCACGAACCGGTGGGGACTCGCAGCAGCGGGCTTCCTCATGCAGATGGCATTAGGCGCAGTCTACGCTTGGAGCGTTTTTCGGGTCCCTCTTTCCAAGCAGTTCCATTGGTCAATTTCCGAAGTTACTCTGACGTTCACGATCTGCATTTTTGTTTTGGGCGTCTCTGCTTTCTTTGGCGGCCTGTGGCTGAATAAAAAAGGCCCGCGCATCGTTGCGCTTACCGGCGGCTTCTTATATGGCCTTGGCGTCTTTCTCGCCAGCTACTCCGCGAACAAGCTCCTGTGGCTTTATGCGAGCTACGGAATTATCGGGGGAATCGGATTGGGATTCGGCTACATTGTTCCAGTCGCGGTCCTTGTCAAGTGGTTTCCCGATCGCAGAGGGTTGATTACCGGCATCGCCGTCGGCGGCTTCGGCGCCGGCGCTTTGATAACTGCTCCTCTGGCGACCCACCTTATTCAGAGTGTTGGCGTCCTGAAGACATTCGCATGGCTTGGTATCGGGTATCTGGTAGTTACTATGGCTACCGGTTGTTTCATGCGCAACCCTCCAGATGGGTGGAGGCCGGCAGGCTGGATTCCCAGCGCAACCCAGTCCGCGCAGCGCGCGGCAAAGGACTATACGCTGCGCGAAGCGTTGAAGACCTGGCAATGGTGGGCTCTGTGGGCGCTGCTGTTTCTCAACGTGTCCGCCGGCATCTCGCTAATCTCACAGGAGGCGCCGATGTTTCAGGAAATCGCCAAGGTTAGCGCGATCGTGGCCGGAAGCATGGTGGGCATCGTGTCGATTGGCAACGCGGTCGGGCGCATTTTCTGGGCCTGGACTTCCGATGCAATCACCAGACGATGGACCTTCATGACGATGTTCCTGCTCCAGGTGGCTCTCTTCTGGATGCTACCAGGCATTTCGTCGGCATCTATCCTTACAGTTTTTTCGTTTTTGATTCTGATGTGCTACGGAGGAGGTTTCGGTACCATGCCGGCGTTCACAGCCGATTATTTCGGTGCCAGAAATGTCGGCCCAATCTATGGTCTAATGCTCACAGCTTGGGGCTGCGCCAGTGCATTCGGACCACTTCTGATTGCACACCTGCGCCAGTCGAGCGGATCGTATGTCAGCGGTCTCCACGCGATCGCCGGCATCATGGCAATCTCCGTGCTGCTACCTGCGCTCGTAGCTCCGCCCAGGGCGCCAGGCGATTAGGACAATTCGCCGCGGACAAACATCCGGTCCGGGCCAATGGAAATGGAACGTCTGAGGAATCCCTGGGCGCAGGCATGACCCAAGTGAATTGCCATTGCTGTGGGCTGCGCTGTTCGATCGCGGCGTAAATGTGGATGTTTCGCGTGTTGATAGGAGTGAAGTGGCGGGACGGGACAACATTCAGAGCGGCGGCAGTGGGGCTGTGTTTCAAAGCGCTGGCGGCTACGGATTCTGTAACGTGTAATTGTGCCAAGATCATGAGGAATTCTCCATCGTCAATCTGTCAGTGAAAAGCTCGCCAATGCTCGACCCGTAACCGAGGGGCGGGCAGGCCCGTTGAAGAACTTGTGCACTCTCTCGGGCTCCCTCGATAGCCCTGCCGGTCGTTATCACCTCGATGCGCCACAATCAATCAATGTTCAGCCGGCCACGCGGGATTGTTAACGGCAAAATGCGGATCGCGACGCCGCTTGCAAGCTCTCGACCCGGTTGTGAGAGCCTATGGCACCGGCTTACATTCGAGGAGAAATGCTCCATTTGGAAGCCAAGGCTGATGATCATCCATAGATTGGCTTACTTGTGCAGTCACTTGAGGCTCGCCCGCATCTGCAGATCCAAAGTAGCAAAGCTGCGTTGGATTCGAGGTCGAAAGGGTGACGAAGGTCATATGCCGTCACAGAAATCTCCCTTCTTGCACCGCGTTATGCCGATATCTCTCTTTTGAGGGATCAATGAGGACCGGAAGAAGTGTTTTGTCTGCGGCTTCGCTGCTATGCGGCATTGCTTGTTTTGCGGGTTGTGGCGGTGGGGCCGGGTCGCCTCTTCCGCCCTCTTCAAGCAGCGCAACCACGTACACGGTTACATACAACGGCAACGGCGCGACGGGGGGTGCGGTTCCTGTCGATGGCAATAAGTATGCGGCCGAAGCTACGGTTACAGTGCTGGGCAATACCGGAAGCCTGGTAAACGCGGGCTACATGTTCTCCGGATGGAACACGGCGGCGAACGGATCGGGAACGGCTTACCCAGGGGGCGCGACATTCGCGATCAGCAGCAACGATGTGCTGCTCTATGCGCAGTGGGCCGCCTCCAGTGCTACTCATACGGTGACTTACAACGGAAACGGTAACACCAGCGGTTTTGGGCTGCCCGATCCAAATCAATACACGACGGGGGCAACGGTGACTGTGCTTGGCAACCTCGGCTTCTTCTTCAAGCCGGGCTATTCCTTTGTCGGATGGAACACCTCCGCCAACGGGTCCGGAGCGGACCGTGCCATCGGCGAAATCTTCACCATGGGCAGTAGCAACGTCACTCTCTACGCGCAATGGAATGCGACGGACTGGCCGCCCGCTTCGATCTGGGGTGGAGCGCGCGACGTGATTACCCTGAAACCCGACGGCACGGTCTGGTCCTGGGGTTTGAATGCGCATGGGCAGTTGGGGAATGGAACGACGACGGACGCCGGGTTGCCTGTGCAGGTCTTGGGGCCGGGTGGAACGGGCTATCTGAGCGGGATCATCGCGGTGATGGGCGGTGAACAGCATAACATCGCCCTGAAGTCCGATGGCACGCTGTGGACGTGGGGCAGTAACAAGGAGGACCAACTTGGCGACGGGAGCGCAATCGACAGTTCCATTCCGGTTCAGGTGAGCGGCTTGACCTCAATCGTGAAGCTAGCCTCGCGCGGCTATCATTCCGTGGCCGTCAAGTCTGACGGGACGCTGTGGGCCTGGGGCTGGGATGAATATGGGGCTCTCGGCAGCGGCGTTGCAGACACCAATTACGACTACCCAGTCCCGGTTGAGGTTCAGGGTGTGAGTAACCCCATCATGGTCGCAACAGGATACATGTTCACCGTGGCGCTGATGCAGGATCATACGCTGATGGCGTGGGGAAACAACGCAGAAGGCGAGATTGGCGACGGGACGACGACCGACCGGCTCACACCAGTTACGGTACCGGGCATCGATCAGGTGGTGTGGGTTTCGGCGGGATGGACGCACGTGGTGGCGATCCGCGCGGACGGCACGGTGTGGACTTGGGGGGCAAACAATTGGCAGGGCGCCTTCGACACCTGCGTCGACAACTCATTCTGCGCATACGGGATGCTGGGCGATGGCACCACAGCCGACCATCACACGCCGGAACAGGTGGCAGGGCTGAGCGGGGCGATCATGGCGTTGGGAGGCGATTCGTCCACATCGGTGCTGCTCAGGGATGGAACCGTGTGGACCTTCGGCTCTAACGGCGCCGGGCAACTGGGCGTTCCCGGCATCGACCAGAGCCTGGTGCCGGTTCAGGTACAGGGACTGTGCAGCGCAGTGTACATTATGACGCGCGACTTCCATAACGAAGCTTTGTGCGCCGATGGGAGGTTGTGGTCGTGGGGTTCGGGAGATAACGGGGAGCTAGGCAATGGAACGGTGAATAACAGCGCGGTTCCAGTCCAAGTCACCCCTTACTAATAGATTCAAGTTCGAGGTAAATGGCCCTTCTCTCTATAAGGGAATCAGGGTGCCGTAGATCCCGGTCCTCTGACGTCGTCAGACCATGTCTGACCTTTTGAAAACAGAACCCGAACGAATCGGTATGCAGGCGAAGGCCAGAACGCGCCAATGCTAAATCTCATTCGAGCCTCCCCTCGCTGATAGGGCCTGTCGCCGTCTTCAGGGTTCCAGCCGATTTTCGCCAAGATTTCAAAACAGTTCAAAACCTGTTACGAAAGTTTTGGCCATGCCGAGTAACTTGATATCGATTGCCGATGAATGAGGGGACAAACCACGTTACCAGATCCTTGCACTTGACCGGGAGCGCCATGCGATCTTTCAATTCTCTAGGAATCACTTTGCTTTTTGGCATTCTGTTCAACACTTGCGCTGGTAAGACTTGGGCTCAACCGAGCAACGATTCGATATACCGACAAGCACGCAACCGGCACTCGCTCGACACCCATCTTGCGGTCACAAAAGGAATGAGATCGATCGGTCAGTTACCAGACAGTCAGCCGATGGAATTGACACTGACGCTGAAACTTCGAAATCAAGAGCAACTGAAGAATCTGCTTCAGGACCTCTACAACCCGGCGAGTCCAGAATACCGTCATTTTCTATCCGTAGAGGAATTCACAGACCGATTTGCACCGACCGAGGACGATCTGAGACAGGTGCAGTCGTTTTCCGTCTCGCATGGATTGACGGTTGAGAGGACATCAGCCAATCGCCTGGTGATGAATGTGAGCGGCCCAGTGGAATCTGTCGAGCGCACGTTCGGCGTAAAAATGCAGGTCTATCGCCACCCGACGGAAGCACGCACCTTCTATGCGCCTGACGTTGAACCGTCTCTAGACACCGATATTCCGGTGCAGGGCCTGATTGGTTTGAGTACACAGTATCTACCCCGTCGGGCGAATAATATCCGTGCAACCGCAACAGTTCCTTACGCTCAGACTAACGAAGGTTCGGGTCTAAATGGGAGCTTTCTCGCAAGCGATCTGAGAAATGCTTATGTTCCCGGAGTGTCCCTGGATGGAAGCGGTCAAACGGTTGGCATCTTTTCCATGGAAAGTTACAGGTTGAGCGATGTCCAGGACTACTTCAGCAACCAGGGACAAACGCTGAATGTGCCGATCGTGAATGTATTGCTCGATGGAATGAATGGGGTATGCGGAACTTCTTGTGACGACAGCGAAGCCGCGCTCGATATTGAGATGGCGCTTTCACTGGCGCCTAACCTTTCCGGAGTTGTTTTTTATGAAGGCTGGACGCCGCTCGACATATTGAATCAGATGGCGACCGACAATTCTGCACGCCAGCTCAGTTGTTCTTATGTGTTTGCTCCGAATCCAGCATCCTATGAGCCGGTCTTTCAGGAATTTGCTTTACAGGGTCAGAGCTTCTTTGCTTCCTCTGGAGACGGGGGCGCTTTTTCACCGCCAGATTGCACGGGAAACTGCTGGAACAGCCTCTTCCCGGCTGACGATCCGTATGTGACAGCGGTTGGCGGTACGGTCCTTGCCACCAGTACGCCAGGCGGCGCATGGGCCTCTGAGACAGTGTGGCCCGATAGCGGAGGTGGAATCAATGATTTCAGCTATCAGATTGCGAGTTACCAGATTCCATTGATCAATGCTTCCAATCAGGGTTCGACGACCCTGCGGAACATCCCCGATGTGGCTGCGGTGGCGACGAATGTTTATGTTGCGGTCAATGGCGATCAAGGGAGTTCTGGAGGAACGAGCGCGTCCACACCTATCTGGGCAAGTTTCATGGCTCTGGTCAATCAGCAGGCCAATGGACAACCAATCGGATTCCTGAACCCGGCAATTTATGCCCTGGCGCAGACCGCTGGATACAGCAACGCTTTTCACGACATAACCGGCGGCAACAACTTCAACAGCTTTAGCCCGAACCTATTCCCCGCGGTCTCAGGTTACGACCTTGCGACCGGCCTGGGTTCTCCGAACGGACAAAGCCTGATCGACGCTCTCAGCCCGGTTACAGCGACGGCGAATTTCTCGCTGCAAACCTCTTCCAACTCAATCAATATTCTTCAGGGCCAACAGGGGACCGCTCAGATTTCCTTGCAGCCTTCGAACGGATTTTCAGCGAATGTAAATCTGCGCGCTTATGTTCTGGGCACGGCGCCGGGAGCCTCAGTCTCGCTGAGCCTGCCCTCGATTAATGGTTCGATCACTTCCATCCTGACAATTTCAACAACGAGCGCCGTGGCCAGTCCATTCATTCTGGTCGGAGTCGCTGGGACAAGCGGCAACCTGATGCAAAGCCGTTACATGACGGTTACTGTGCAACTCCCAGATGTTTCGGCGACGGCGGTCAGTACGCCACCAGCAGCGCTCGCTCCAGGCACAACATTCTTTGTTACCGATACAACAGCAAACGAGGGACAGGCACCGGCCGGGGCGTCTGTCACGCAGTTTTATCTCTCCGATTCAACCAGCCAGAATGGATTCCTGTTTCCAGTGGGTTCTCGCTCAGTTGGCGCACTTGCGGCCGGTGCAACGTCGTCGGGCACAATCACGGCAACGGCGCCGCCTGGCCTATGGCCGAATACCCCTTACTATCTGCTGGCCTGTGCCAATAGCTCGAACAGTGTGATCCAGGCGACAAGCGGAAACTGCATAGCTTCTTCAACGACGGCACTCTACAGCATGGCCGCTACCCAGACAGCGACAACGCTGGCTGAGACCTCATCAGGAGCGGCAGTTACGCAGGTATCAGCGGGAACCGTGGTCAGTCTGACGGCAAGTGTTACCTCGAACTCAACTCCTATCAATCCGGGTATCGTCAAATTCTGCGATGCCTCTGCAACCTATTGCACTGATATCCATCTGCTGGGAACGGCACAGCTCAAAAAAGACGGCACGGCGACCTTGCATTTCATATCGGGAATAGGAATTCATTCCTACAAAGCTGTTTTTGCCGGTACGAGCGTATATGCGGCCAGTTCCTCCTCTATTTCCACGCTGACGGTGAATGGGACCCATTCTTCGGCAACTTCGCTTGCAATGAGCGGCGGCGAAGGAAGCTACAGCCTGACGGCGACCGTCTCAGGGGCAGGCAGTGTATCCGCGCCTGGCGGGTTCGTTTCATTCCTCGATACCAGCAGCATTGGTTCAGTTATGGGTAAGGCAAGCGTCGTCGCAGGCGCACCATCGATGAACTGGCTAAATTCGGAAAACCCAGCGACCGGGGCCGATCCGCAGGGCGTTGCCTCGGGCGATTTCAATGGCGATGGCATTCCTGACCTGGCTGTGGGGAATCGCAATGATGGAACGGTAACGATCCTGTTGGGCAACGGAGATGGAACGTTCCGGGCCGGATCGATCGTGAACAATGTGTCTTCGGCTCAAGCCATTGCAGTTGCCGACTTCAACGACGACAACAATCTTGACCTTGCTGTGACCAACTCCGGATGGAATGCGGTCACGATTCTGCTGGACAACGGTGACGGCACTTTCACCCCTAATATTTCCGTGCTTTCAACCGGTGTTATGCCTGCGGGACTTGCGGTTGGCGACCTGAATGGGGATGGGCTTCCCGATCTGGCGGTCTCCAATTACGCCAACAATACAATTTCTGTTTTTCTGAGTAATGGCGACGGCACGTTTACCTCGGCTCCGGCAATTACAATGCAGGGCGCTCCTCAGAGCATTGCCGTTGCGGACCTCAATGGGGATGGAAAGGCCGACATGGCCGTGGCCGTTGCGAGGCCCAACAATGATAGCGTTGCGATTCTTCTGGGCAATGGTGACGGCACCTTCGCGGTTAACGGTAAAAGCCTGCCAGTGGGTGAGTATCCGTCTTCCATCGTTGCTGCTGACTTCAATGGCGATGGGAAAACAGATCTCGCAGCGACTATTTCCGAAGCGAATTCCGTAGCTGTCTTTTTGGGAAATGGCGACGGCACATTCAATGCCGTCAGCTCTTCGCCATCTACCGGCAACTACCCTCTCTCGCTGGTTACAGCAGACTTCAACGGCGATGGGTTACCGGACCTGGCCGTTGCCAATGCAGGCGGCAACACCATCACCGTTCTTCTGGGCGAGGGTAATGGCAATTTCACTCCAGCCAGCATCAATCTGTATTCCAGTGTTTCGCCGGTTGCGATCGTTGCTGCCGACTTCAATGGGGATGGATATGCAGATCTGAGTACAGCAAATGAGCTTGGCAACACGGCGTCGGTCTTTGTATCACAGTGGCAACAGACAGCTACTGCCACTTTGAACAATGTCGATCCGGTGGGCGCCGGCATTCACCTGGTTAACGCTAGCTATTCGGGTGATCCGAACTTTGTCGGCGGTACGTCCGCAACCGTTATTCTTGCCGGTGTTGTTGCCCCCGCGGTTACCGTCACACCCTCTTCAACCAGCATTACGACTGCGCAATCGCTGAATCTGACCATCACTGTGAGCGGCAGCCCGACACCAATCGGAACTGTGGTTCTCTCCGGTGGAGGTTATACTTCTGCGGCAACGGCACTTACCAATGGAAGCGCAACTCTCTCGATGTCTCCGGGATCGCTGGCCATCGGTAGCGACACTCTAACGGCCACTTACACTCCCGATGTGGCGAGTTCCGCATGTTACGGCAGCTCCACCGGTTCTGTTCAGGTTGTGGTAACCACTCCGGCGAAGACCACACCAACGGTGTCTGTCACGCCGTCTACTTCCAACATCACGACGGCACAGGCATTGACGGTCACGGTTACTGTCAGTGCCGGAATGGGCAATCCGGCGCCAACTGGCGCAGTAACACTAACAGGCGGGGGATATACATCCGCACCGACTGCTCTGAGTAGCGGCGGCGTCTCAATCAACATTCACGCCGGATCGCTGGTTGTTGGAAGCGACACCTTGACCGCTAGTTATGCACCGGACTCGTCCAGTTCGTTCACCTACAGCGGCGCTTCCGGAACGAGTCTTGCAGTGACGGTGGCACAAGCCAAAAACACTCCCGCAATTTCCTGGGCAACACCAGCAGCCATCATCTTTGGTACTGTATTGTCCTCTGCCCAACTGGATGCGACTGCGTCAGTGCCCGCAACTTTCGTTTACAGTCCAGCCGCGGGAACGAAACCTGCCGTGGGGAGTGATACGCTCTCGGTTACGATCACGCCGTCCGATACAACCAACTACACTACGGCAACAGCAACCGTAACGCTGGTGGTCAACAGTCCGTCGAATCCTCTGCCCTCCTTCAACAGCATGTCACCGGAGTTCAGCAGTGCCGGTGGATCCGGCTTCACGCTCACGCTGACCGGAACCGGATTTGTCTCTGGCTCCACGGCCTATTGGGGCACCACCGCTCTTTCTACGCAGTATGCGAGTTCAACCCAGTTGATCGCACAGGTGACCGCGGCTGAGATTTCGAGCGCTGGAACAACTGCCGTTTCTGTGCAATCTCCCGCACCGGGAGGAGGCAGCTCCTATGCTTTGCAATTCGAGGTCGATAGTTCCGGAACCGGGTCAGGCGCCGCACCGACATTCACAACATTGACCGCTTCTGTCACGGCAGGTGCGACTGCCATCTATCCAGTGACACTCTCGTCCTCAGCAACAAATGTCTCGGTGACGTGCCTGAACCTCCCCACCGGTGCTACCTGCAGCTACTCATCAACCACCAGCGCTGTCACAATCGCGACTTCGTCAACAACACCGAAGGGAACCTACCAAATTACGGTAGTGTTCACAGATACGCTGCCGGGATCGGCCTCGGCGATTGTAGTGCTGCCCTTGCTCTTGGTGCCGCTTCTTGTCATGCGCAGGAAGTTAATGAGACGCGGCATGTGGATCACTGCATCCCTGGCGCTGGTGATTCTGGCAGGGGGTGCAACTGCTATCGGCTGTGGCGGCGGAGGCGGGTCCGGTTCCACTCCAGTGTCTCCGACGAACCCCACGCATCAGGTCACCAATTCTGGAGGCGTGACACTAACGATCCAGTGAGGTCCAAACGACCTTGCTAGGTATGCTCGATATTGTGCTTACCGCCTGATTCGATTAGCGGCGATGGAGCGCCCGCAGCAGAAAATGAGGCTTCACAAGGAATTGGCCCACGTCTCAAGAGCCTAGCTAAGTCACGACTTGAGGGTAGTCCGAGGTCTTGCCTTAGAAACCTCGGTTCGTACGAATTCCTTGCAACCATCGATCAGTCTTGAAATCCGCGAGGTCCGGGGTTAAGCCCGTGGCCTGAGAGATCAAGTCACGATCAAGTACGAACTGCACTCACGACGAAACGGGACGTAAGAAAATCTGGTTGAACGAGGGCAAAAAGGAGCCAAAAACGCATGAAAAACCGTGAAAAGAGGCGATTTTTCGGGATTCTTGATTACTCTTCGGTTACTATGCATATTTTACATGTTGCTGACTCTAAATGATTTAAATGGACAGGTGCCCCAAAAACGGGGCTATTGGGGAGGGGGAGGGGGAGGGGGGGGTGTTGTTGGTACGGACCGGTCACATCCCTGACAGATTGAACCGGGGACATATCTGACACTGCACAAGTCTGTTGACGTTGGGTTAGAACGTCGAGATGGGCTGGAGAGTGAGCAGTGTGATGGAGGAGAAGTTGCGCTTTGTCTTTGAGTATGAGCGCGTTGAGGAGTCGATGAAGGCTCTGTGTAATCGGTTTGAGATCAGCCGTGAGACGGGCTATGTTTGGCTTCGACGCTTCCGGCAGTTGGGAGTCGAGGGTCTGGTGGAGTTGAACCGGGCTCCGCAGCGTCATCCCAACCAGACGGCGGCAGCGATCGAAGAGGCGGTGCTGGATCTTCGCCAGGCGCATATGACGTGGGGCCCACGGAAGCTGAAGCGGATTCTGGAGCGGGACCAGCCGGGGCGCGGATGGCCGGCAACCAGCACGGTGGGCGAGATAGTGAAGCGTGCCGGTCTGGTGGTTGCGCGCAAGAAGCGGCGCCGGACCGAGCCCTATACGCAGCCTTTGCAGCATGCAGTGGAGTCGAACCGTGTGTGGTGTGCAGACTTCAAGGGCTGGTTCAGGAGCGGGGATGGAACCCGCATCGACCCGCTGACGATCACCGACGCCTGCAGCCGCTACCTGCTGCGCTCGCAGGCGGTGGAGAAGACCGACACGGAGCGAGTGCGAGCCATCTTCGAGGCGGCGTTTCGTGAATTCGGACTGCCCTGGTGGATACGCACTGATAACGGGCCTCCGTTTGCCAGTTCGGCCGTGAGCGGGTTGTCGCGGCTGGCGGTATGGTGGATCAAGCTGGGTATTCAGCCTGAGCGGATCGAGGCCGGTCATCCGGAGCAGAACGGGCGTCACGAGAGGATGCACCGGACACTGAAGCTGGACCTGAGGCCTGCCCAGGACTGGCGTGGCCAGCAACTGGAACTGGACCGGTTCCGCCACGATTACAACCATGTGCGGCCGCATGAGTCCCTGGACATGCAGACCCCGGCCTCGGTCTACGAGCCTTCGCCGCGGCCCTATCCGGAGCGGTTGCCGGAGATCGAGTACCCGGAGACGATGCTGGCGCGCACGGTCAAGAGCCACGGTCATTTTCGCTGGAAGAGGCACGATGTATTCCTCAGTGAGGTGCTGTGGGGCGAACGAGTGGGACTGCTGCCGTTTGACGACGGATGCTATACGGTCTACTTTGCCCATGTACCGGTGGCGCTGTTTGAAGAAAGGACTGGAAAAACCTACCGCTTGCCACCCAGCAAAGACGGACAGACGACGCGTTCCGTTTCCGGGGCAGCTGCCCCGGAAACGGAAAAACAAAAACAAGAGCAAAAACAACAACAAAAACAACAACAAAAACTCCCTGAGAATGAAAAACTGTCAGGTATGTGCCCGGTCTAAAATGTCAGGGTTGTCCCCGGCCGTTCATTGTTCCTGGGCGCTTCGAGCGGGATGGAGTCAGTTTTGGGGTTCTCATAAGATCATTTTGCGCCGATGGAGGGTCATTTTCTGCAAAAGTGGGCGCCGCGCGGTTTTGGTGCTTTGAGGGGTCAGGCCTGGGCGCCTTCGCGTCATTGCTGGATTTGGAAGGCTCGAGCTGCCGGGCGCTTCTGGCCACGGACGGATTCGAGCCCGGCCTGGTGTAGAGTGAATCACGTCACATCTAGACGTGGATTGCGGGGAATAGAATTCGAGCGGTGAGAGGGTGTTTTTCCTGTGCCAGGTTGGGTGAGGAGACGCCAAATTCCTCCAGAGATTGGCTGACAGGATCGGCTAACAGGGATCGACTAGAGCGGTTTCGAGCGACATGTTGACCTGCGAGGACCGTGCGAGGCGCCGCTTGGCATTGAGTTTCTCAAAAAAAAGAGCAGAATTGAGACCGCTGTAACCGGAGAACAGAGATGGCAAGTCAGGTAGAAAGCCCGAAAACAGCGACGATGGCGGAAAAGATCGCCGAGCTTCGCCAGAAGCGCGCCGAGATGGAGCTGGGCGGCGGAAAAGATCGCATCAATAAACAACACGACTCCGGCAAGCTGTCGGCGCGGGAGCGCGTGGCAAAGCTGGTGGATAAGGACAGCTTTGAAGAAATTGGGCTGTTTGCCCGGCACCGCGCCACGTATTTCGGGATGGCCGAGAAGGAGCTTCCGGCAGACGGAGTGCTGACCGGCTGTGCAACCATCGACGGACGACTGGTGCACCTGGCCAGCCAGGATTTCACGGTTGCGGGTGGAGCGGCGGGCGAGACGCACAGTAATAAAGTTGCCGACATGATGGGCATGTCGCTGAAGACGGGGAGCCCCTTCATCTTTATCAACGACTCGGGGGGCGCGCGCGTGCAGGAGGGCATCGACAGCCTGGCCGGCTATGCGCGGGTGTTCTACAACAATGTGATGCTCTCGGGGACGGTGCCGCAGATCTCGCTGATTTGCGGGCCATGCGCTGGGGGCGCGGCGTACAGCCCGGCGCTGACGGACTTTGTAATTCAAACGCAGCAGGGGCGGATGTTCATCACCGGGCCGCAGGTGATCAAGCAGGTGACGGGCGAAGTGGTGAGCGCGGAGGACCTGGGCGGTCCTCAGTCGCAGATGAACAACTCGGGCGTGGTGCATTTGATTGCCAGGAACGACGAAGAGGCGCTTCAGCTTTGCAAGCGGCTGCTCAGCTTTATGCCGTCGAACAACTTTGAAGACCCGCCACGAATGCCGTTTCAGCGGGAAGATCAAGATCGATTCGGATATGAACGGGGCGGTTCCGGCAGACCCTAAGATTGCTTACGACGTGCGGGATGTTTTGTCGCGGGTGGTGGACAACCAGGATTTTCTCGAGATACAGCCGGGATTCGCGGCGAACATCGTGATTGGCTTTGGACGGCTGCAGGGGCGGCCGGTGGGGATTGTCGCCAACCAGCCGTGTGTTCTGGCGGGGGCGCTGGATATTGACGCGTCGGATAAATCGGCGCGGTTTGTGCGGTTCTGCAATGCGTTCAGCATTCCGCTGCTTACGTTTGTGGACGTGCCGGGATTTCTGCCCGGAGTGGAGCAGGAGCGGGGCGGGATTATTCGCCACGGGGCCAAGCTGCTCTTCGCCTACTCGGCGTCGACGGTGCCGAAGCTCACAGTAGTGCTGCGCAAGGCTTACGGCGGCGCGTATATCGCCATGTGCTCGAAGGGACTGGGCGCGGACCGGGTGGTGGCGTGGCCGACGGCTGAGATCGCGGTGATGGGCGCAGAGGGCGCGGCTGAGATCGTGTTCCGACGAGAGATTGATACGGCAGAAGACAGCAAGGCCGCCGCAAGGAACTTGTGAACGAGTATCGGGATACGTTCTCCAATCCCTATGTTGCGGCGGGGCGGCGGCTTGTGGACGACATTATTGAACCTGCCGAGACGAGAAAATATCTGGCCGAGGCACTCGAAGCGCTGCACACCAAGCGGGAGCTGCGTCCGCAGAAGAAGCATGGATTGATCCCACTGTGAAGAGGCACTGCCCGTGGCATTGAGCATAGAAACCGCGACTGCGAACGAGCGCAGGACTGGAAAAAGAGGAAATCCCTCCTGAAATTCTGGCGGCGATTGCCGCGGCGGCCACTGCGTTTCTTGGCACAAAGGTCCGGATGTCGTCGGTTCACATGCAGGATTCGGCGCATGAACAGATGAGCCGCTGGTCGCAACAGGGACGAACGTTTGTTCAAGCCTCGCATAACGTGCGATTGAAGCGGTCGGCCGATCGTTAGACCGAACGGCTTGATGAAGGAAAGGAACCGGCAACTTGAAGCTTCAGATAAAGATCGACGGAAAGACCTACGAGGCTGAAGTCGAAGTTATGGATGAAGACGCGGGGCCTGGTGATGCACAGGCCACGCTTGATGCAGCAGCGGCTCAGCCGATGCCTGCCCCGGAGCCTATGTTCCGTCCCTTGCGGGTGAGTTTCACACCGCGGATGAGAAGCAATACCGCAGCCCGGTTAACGGGCTGGTGATCAAGGTTAATGTGAAGGCGGGACAGCAGGTGCAGCCGCACGAAGTGGTCATGGTGCTGGAAGCGATGAAGATGGAGAACAGCATTACCGCGCACCACGCGGGAAGAGTGAAGTGCGTGAACGTTGCGCCTGGCAACCCGGTTAAACTGCACCAGGTTCTGCTTGAGTTGGAGTGATTGCCGGCAGCCGCACTTTTTATCGCAGCAGTTATTTCGAAAGGGAAGCAAGTGAGCAGTATTCAGGAAGAATTGAAAGCAAGTACCTGGGATCAAGTTTGTGGATCACGTCGCGATCGCGGTGAGGCAGGGCGAATTGGAAGGCCAGGTGAAGGCCTACGAGATGCTGGGCTTCAAGAGGTTCATCGTGAAGAAGTGCTGGGGAACGACCAGGTGCGCGAAGTGTTGCTGCAGATTGGCGACGGACCGAACCTGATTCAGTTGCTCGAGCCCTTGACTGCCGATTCTCCGGTGCAAAAGCTGATTGAGAGAAACGGCGGCCGTGGCGGGCTGGCGCACGTCGCATTTCGCGTGGATAGCGCGCAGCAGGCATTCGACACGATGCAGGCAGAGCGGATTTCAAATCATCGACAAGGCGCCGCGAAAAGGCTCGAGAGGGACCACGGTCTTCTTCGTCCATCCCAAATCGAGAGCCGAGAATCCATTCGGGCTTCTGATTGAAATTGTTGAAGCCCCTGAAAGCAAGTGAAAGAAGATGGCCAACTGACAATCTGCTACAGGAGTTTCCGCCGGTAAGCACGCAGTCGTGGGAAGAGGCTATCGCCAGGGATTTGAAGGGCGCCGACTACGCCAGGAAACTGATTTGGCAAACAGACGAAGGGCTCGCCGTAAAACCGTACTATCGGGCCGAAGACATTGCCGGGCTGGAATCTTCTCGACGCGGCGCCCGGCAGTTTTCCTTATCTTCGCGGCGCACGGGATAGCGGTGATTGGCGCATTCGCGAAGAGATCGACGCGGCCGATCCCGAGCAGGCAAACCGCAAAGCGCAGAGTGCAGTGGCGGCAGGGGCCGAGGAGATTGCGTTTCTCAACGTTGTTATCCGGAATGCCTCGGACCTGGGAATGCTCTTCGTCAATCTGCAAACGATTCCCGTGCATTTCCAAAATGCCGGTGAGCCGCTTGTTCGCCTCCTGATTGAACGGTTCGACGGGGCGGCAAGACGCGCAGCCGGTATCCACTGGATGGAATCCGCTCACGAATCTGGATTTTGCGGCAGAAGCTCCTGAGTGAGCGCGCCTCGCAAAGCTTGTTCCTTTTACCATTGGCAGCTCCGGGTTTGAAGAGGCGGGCGCAACCGCCGTCGAGGAGAGTTGGCTTCACGCTGGCGCGCCGCAATCGACTTTCTGGCGGAGATGCAATCACGCAATGTTGAGATGGAGCGCGCTGCGGCCTCGATCGCATTCTCGTTCGCAATCGGCGCCAACTACTTTTTCCAGATTGCCAAGTTTCGCGCCTTCCGCACGTTGTGGGCAACGGTGCTTGAAAGCTTCGGCGGCACCGCTGAAAGTGCGCGGGCTCGCATCCATGCACGCACATCGCGCTGGAACAAGACTATCTACGATCCTCACGTCAACGTTTTGCGCGCGACAACGGAAGCCATGTCCGCCGTGCTCGGCGGCGTGGACTCGGTCACCGTCGCGCCATTCGATGAAAGCTACAAAGCGCCGGATGAGGCGAGCCGCCGCCTTGCGCGAAACACACAAATCATCCTCAAGCATGAGGCATTGCTGTCGCGCGTCGCCGATCCCGGCGCGGGGTCTTACTGTCTCGAGGTCATCACCGATTTCATTGCTCGCGAGGGCTGGAAGACTGATGCAGACGATCGAAGTCGAGCGGCGGCTTTCGAAAGGCTGTGGCCGATGGGCAGTTTAGCCAAAGCTCTGGAGACAATCGCATGGCTCAAAAGGAAAAGGCTGTAGCGATTCGCCGCCGCATATTTACCGGGACCAATCAATTCGCCAATCCATCTGAGAAAGCATTGGGCCGCATTGATCCCGTGCGTCTCGACTGGCTGAACGTCGCGGCGCGAAAAGTTACGAATCACTTCGTCTGCGCACGGAGCGCCATGCGGCGATCACCGGCAAAACACCGCGCGTTTTGCTCGCCGAATTGGGGACGTGAAGATGCGCTCTGCGCGCTCCAACTTCGCCGCCAATTTCTTTGCCTGCGCCGGATTCGATATCGGCGACGCAACGATTTGCAGAATGCCGAATGAGATTGCAGCCTGCGATGCGACCTGATTGTGCTTTGCAGTTCCGATGCCGAATATCTTGAGGCGGCCACTGAACTTGTGATCAAGTTGAAGGCGCGCGGACGCAGGACTCCAGTAATTGTCGCGGGCAATCCTGACTCCGCGGAGCAACTACGAGCGGCCGGCGTCGCCGACTTCATCCATATCAAAAGCAATCCCATCGAAATTCTGACGAAGTGGCAGCAACAGTTGGGGATCAAGGCTTAGAGATGCGCCCAGACTTTTCAAAGATCGATTACAAGCCCGCCGTGAACGGGACAGTTGCGCAAGAGCGGAATGAGTGGCTCTCCCCTGAACACATCGCGGTGAAGAGTTTTTATACGCGCGAGGATCTGGCGGGGCTGGAACATCTGGCGTATGCCGCGGGAATTCCACCGTATTTGCGCGGACCTTACAGCACGATGTATGTGATGCAGCCCTGGACGATCCGGCAATACGCCGGCTTTTCCACTGCCGAGGAGTCAAACGCGTTTTACCGCCGCAACCTGGCCGCGGGACAGCGGGGGCTCTCTGTCGCGTTCGATCTTGCTACGCACCGCGGATACGATTCCGATCACGAGCGCGTGACCGGAGACGTAGGCAAGGCCGGGGTTGCGATCGATTCGATTCTCGACATGAAGATTTTGTTCGACCAGATTCCTCTGGACCAGATGTCGGTCTCGATGACGATGAACGGCGCAGTACTTCCGATCATGGCTTTCTATATCGTGGCCGCTGAAGAACAGGGAGTGGCGCCGGAAAAGTTGAGCGGCACAATTCAAAACGACATCCTCAAAGAGTTCATGGTCCGCAACACTTATATTTATCCGCCCGATGGTTCGATGCGGATTGTCGGCGATATCTTCCGCTACTGCGCGGCCAATATGCCGAAGTTCAACTGCATTAGCGTGAGCGGATATCACATGCAGGAAGCCGGAGCGACGGCGGACATCGAACTGGCTTACACGCTCGCCGACGGCCTGGAGTATCTGCGCACCGGCGTGAAGGCGGGGCTAGATGTGGACAGCTTCGCACCGCGCATTTCTTTCTTCTGGGGCATCGGCATGAACCACTTCATGGAGATTGCCAAGATGCGTGCAGCGCGCATGCTGTGGGCCAAGCTGGTGAGGACCTTCAATCCGAAGAATCCGAAGTCGCTCGCGCTGCGCACGCACTCGCAAACTTCCGGATGGAGCCTGACGGCACAGGATCCATTCAACAATGTGGTGCGAACTTGCGTTGAAGCTTTGGCCGCTGCGTTCGGGCATACTCAGTCACTGCACACCAACGCACTTGATGAAGCGCTGGCACTGCCCACGGATTTCTCGGCGCGTATTGCGCGGAACACACAGATCTATCTTGCAGCAGGAAACCGACATCACGCGAATCGTCGATCCCTGGGCCGGCTCCTATTATGTGGAACGGTTGACGCACGAACTGATGCATGCCGCCTGGGAGCTGATTGAAGAAGTGGAAGGGCTAGGCGGCATGGCAAAGGCGATTGAAACGGGCGTTCCAAAGATGCGCATTGAAGAGGCGGCGGCACGCCGGCAGGCCCGCATCGACTCCGGCGCAGACATGATTGTGGGCCTCAACGCATATCCGTCGCCGGAGGAAACGCTGGTTCCTGTACTCGATATCGACAACGATGCGGTTCGCGAATCGCAACTGAAGCGGCTGGCGCAGTTGAAGCGCGAACGCGACGGCGATGCTGTGCGGCAATCGCTCGAGCAACTCGAGAAGTGCGCTGCTACCGGCGAGGGCAATCTCCTCGAATGCGCCGTCGATGCAGCACGCAAGCGCGCTACTCTCGGCGAAATATCGATCGGCACTTGAGAAAGTGTGGGGCCGTTACCAGGCCACGACGCGAACCATCGCCGGAGTCTATTCATCTGAGGGTGGCAAAGGTGCGGAGTTCAAAAAAGCGGAGCGGATGGTCGCGGAGTTTGAAAAGGCGGAAGGCCGGCGGCCGCGGATTCTGGTCGCCAAGATGGGACAGGATGGTCACGATCGCGGAGCAAAGGTGATCGCCACTGCCTTTGCCGATATTGGTTTCGATGTGGACATCGGGCCGCTGTTTCAAACTCCGCGCGAGGTGGCGCGTCATGCGGTAGAGAACGATGTGCATGTGGTCGGGGTGTCGTCACTGGCTGCCGGACACAAGACGCTGGTTCCGCAGTTGATCGAAGAGTTGCAGAAGCTCGATCGCGGGGACATTCTTAGTTGTCGTTGGCGGAGTGATTCCGCCGCAGGACTACCAGTTCCTTTACAACGCCGGAGTGGCAGGCATTTTCGGACCGGGCACAGTAATACCATTAGCGGCGCAGCGCATTATCGAAACTCTGAGCGGCTGTCCGGTTGGGGGGAATTCCTGAATTGTCTGACTCGAACGACAGCGCACTAAAGGTTCGACCGGGTTGCGTCACGCCGGAGGCGCCGCAAGATGTGATCGCGCGTGCGTCAGGCCGGCAACGGCGCCTATTACCCAAACAGTATATGGATGGCATTCTGCGCGACGATCGGACCATTCTGGCACAGGCCATCACGCTGATCGAAAGCACTCGGGAGACAGACCGGCAGTTAGCGGAGAAAATCGTCGAAGACTGTCTTCCGCATTGCGGGAATTCGATACGCGTCGGCATTACCGGCGTACCCGGCGCAGGCAAGAGCAGCGTGATCGAAGTGCTGGGCACATACCTGATTAAAGAGTACGGCCAAAGGGTGGCTGTGCTGGCGATTGATCCGAGCAGCCAGATCTCAGGCGGCAGCATTCTCGGGGACAAGACGCGCATGAACTCACTCGCATCGAGCGACATGGCATTTATTCGACCCTCTCCTTCGCGCGGATCTCTCGGCGGAGTGGCGCAGCGAACGCGAGAGGCCATGCTGCTGTGCGAGGCCGCTGGATACGAAAACATTCTTGTCGAGACTGTCGGCGTGGGCCAGTCGGAGACCGCGGTTCACGACATGGTCGATTTCTTCCTGCTCATCACGCTCACCGGGGCGGGCGATGAGTTGCAGGGCATGAAGCGCGGCGTGATGGAGCTGGCGGACTTGGTTGCAATCAACAAAGCCGACGGGACGAATCTACGCGCCGCCGAACGGGCCCGGACCGAAGCTCAGAATGCGCTACATTATTTCCCAGGCACGGAGTCGGGATGGTCACCGCGCGCACTTACTTGCTCGGCGCAGAATGGCGATGGCATCGCTGAGCTTTGGCACTGCGTTCTGGAGCACGACGCGATGACGAAAGCGAACGGCTGGTTCAGCCTTGCGCGACGAAACCAGACACAAAAGTGGATGCAGGAGATTATCCGAGACGGCCTGAGGCAGCGATTTGAGTCTCTTCCCGTCATCAAGGCGCGGATGGAGGTGCTTCAGAAGGAAGTACTCGAAGGACGCACGACATCGTTTCGCGCAGCGCGTGAATTGTTGGAAACTTACTCGGCGACAAAGACAGGCGGAAGCTGACTTCGCTATCACACGTGCAGCGTGACTTACATGCTAACTCGCTGACTAACTCAGCCATAACATTCAGAGGTAACTATTCATGTCTTCATTGCCAATCCTGGTATTGAACAGCGGATCTTCTTCAATCAAGTTTTCTATTTATGAAGCCGGCGGCAATGAGCGCCGCAAACTTTATGAAGGCGCTGTCGACGGCATCGGCACCGACCAGGGCAAGTTTTGGATCAGGGATGCCGAGGGCAACAAACTGGTCGATCAGTCCCCCGCCCTACCCAACCGCTCGGTGGCATTCAAGATGGTTGCCGACTTGTTGCATTCGGGCGAGTTTCCGGCCCCGGCGGCCATCGGCCATCGCATGGTTTGCGCCGCATCCACGCTGCAGGTCAACCAACGCGTGACGGCGGAGATGATCGACGAGATGGAGCGATACAAGAGCTTTGCGCCGCTACACACGCCCATTGGCGCTTATATCATGCGCGAGGCGCTGCAGCTTTTCCCGGAGGTTCCGAACTTCGCGTGCTCGGACTCATACTTCCACCGCACGATGCCGGAGGTGGTAACTCATATGCCGATTCCGGCGGAGTACACCGCGATGGGCGTGCGGCGGATCGGCTTTCACGGTATTTCGTATGAGTCCATCATTTATCAGTTGCAGCCAAACGTGCCGGCGAGGCTGATTGTCGCTCACCTGGGCAACGGCGCATCCATCTCAGCGATTCGCAAGGGCGAGTGCCTTGACACCTCGATGGGACTGACTCCGACCGGCGGCATCATTAGCGGCACGCGCACCGGGGACATCGATCCTGGCGTGCTGCTGTTGATGCTGCGCAAGATTGCGGAAGCGGGCGGGAGCGCAGATGAAGCGGCTAACCAGTTGGAAGCGCTTGCCAACAAGAAGTCGGGCCTGCTGGGCATCAGCGAACTCTCGAACGACATGCGCGACCTACGCAATGCTATCAACGCCGGCAACGCAAAGGCGCGGCTGGCCGTGGACAGTTTCAACTGGACGATCGTGAAATGGATCGGCAGCTTTTTCGCTGAACTGGGCGGACTCGACATGCTGGTCTTCACCGGCGGCATTGGGGAGAACGACATTGCGGTGCGCGCAGAGATTTGCGCAGGGCTGGGTGCGTTGGGCATCGTGCTCGATCCGGCACGGAACAATGGGCGCGGTGCGGCTGTGGTCTCGGCCGAAAACTCGCCTGTGTGCGTGCGCGTGATTCCGCCGGCGGAGGACCTGATGATTGTCGATCATGTGATCGATCTGCTGGCTCGGCAGGAGGAGCCGCTCGCCGAAATGGTAACCACCTAAGAAGAACATGAACGCAGATCAAGCAGCGGTCAAAATGGAGTGCACGATCTCGGCGTTCTCCTTGATCTCATCCTTGTCCCTGGGAAAGACGCCGATGTATACACCGTCGTGGGGCTTGATGCTCGCATAGGCGGTGCGAAAGGCCTGGGCCACGCCACCATCGGCGATGCGTCCAGCGGCCAGGATTTTAAATGCAAAGCATGTTTTTGAAGTCTGGCGCATCACCTTGTACATGCGAGCCGGGTCGCTTTGGAGGTAGATTTCGCGTGACATTTCGAGGAGCTCCCCATTGAATACCTTCCTCCACTCGTCTTCAGTGCGGGTGCGGTTGTAGACGCAGCCGGAGTAGAAATCGATGTCCCATCCCTGCTCCTCGACCAGTTCGATCACCTCGGGCTTGTGAGTTCCGACGCCGACGAGTACGCCGAGATCGCGCGCGCGTTTGCACCACTCCCGTTCGGCGGCCATGGTGCCGTTGCGGAAGGCGACGTCGATCTCTTCGCCGCGCCTCTGGAGGGCGAGCGGCTTGAGATCGCGGACCAGCGCGGCCTCATCGTCTTTTGCGGTTACCTGAATGATGAGGTGCATGTTGCCGCCTTCGGCCTTGAAACGCGCCCAGTCGAGCGGGGCTCGGCCCATATTGACGTAGTTGAAGGCGTTGATGCCGAAGCTCGAGGCGCGATGGAGCACTTCGCAAACACGTTCCTGGGTGTACCACTCGCGCATGGCGCTGGAAAAGTTGTTGTTGTAGTGGGCGAACCCATAAAGCGGGTTGACGCCGAGCACGAGGCGACTGATCTCGGTGCTGCCGAATTTCATCTTCGGAATCTGGACGTGGGGCCCATCGGCAGATAAAGGGGCTACGGGCACGGGCGCGGGGGCGGGAGCCTGTGACTGTGCGGGCAGTGCGGGGACGCCACCCACGATGCCGACAGCCAGAGCGGCGCTTGATTGCAGGAATTCCCGGCGAGTATTGGACATGAAGACAGCCTCTTTCCAGGTCCGGGCGAGGCGCCTGCCTGGGGCCGGACTCTTTAGAAAAACAGGCAATTGTAGCACCGTGTTGAAATGAGTCTCTGTGATGCAGGACGCGGCTGATGCAAGGCCTTTTGCCCTGCAAAAAGGGGAGACCGGAAGACAGTTGCGCTCAATGTGCATGGGCACTGATACACTTCCACCGAAGCGGAGAACGGGAAGAATTCGCGATTGCGAGGCGGGAGACAGCCATCAGGATCAAGCGAACGATCGAGAAGATTCCGGGTGGAATGATGGTTGTGCCGCTGGCGTGCGGCGCCCTGATCACGACCTTTGCTCCGCACGCGGCTGAGGTTTTCGGATCGTTTACCGGCGCGCTGTTTACGGGCGCGATCCCCATTATTGCGGTCTTTTTCGTATGCCTGGGGAGCACGATCTCCGTGCGCTCGTTGCCGGCGATGCTGCGGCGCGGCGGCGTGCTGATGGCGACGAAGGTTGGGATCGGAATCGGCATCGGGTACGTGCTCGGGCACATGATCGGCGTGCTGCCGATTCAGGGCGGGCTGCTGGCGGGCGTGTCGACCCTGGCCGTGGTGGCTGCTTTTAACGACACCAACGGCGGACTCTACATGGCGTTGATGGAGCACTACGGACGACCGGAAGATGCCGGCGCGTACTGCGTAATGGCGCTGGAATCGGGGCCGTTTTTTACCATGATTACGCTGGGGGTGGCAGGGCTGTCGAGCTTTCCATGGCAGACGCTCGTGGGCGCCATTCTTCCGCTGTTCGTGGGCATGGCGCTGGGCAATCTTGACGACGAAGTGAGAGTTTTTCTGGGCAAAGCCGCGCCGGCCCTGATTCCGTTTTTCGCATTCGGCCTGGGAGCATCGCTGAACCTGGCGCGGATCTGGGAAGCGGGGTTGATTGGATTCGTCCTTGGGATGGCCGTGATCGCAATTTCGGGGGCTTCTCTAATAGTTGCCGACCGGCTGACGGGGGGAACGGGAGCAGCCGGAATGGCAGCGGCAACGACTGCGGGGAATGCCGCGGCGGTGCCTGCGCTGGTGGCGGCAGCCGATCACAAATATGCAGCCGCGGCCGGCCCGGCGACGGTGTTGGTGGCGGCGAGCGTGATTGTGACGGCATTTCTTGCGCCACCGCTGGTTGCATGGCTGGACCGCCGGAAGCGTGCGCAGGCTGGTGGGTGCGCCGGAGTGACGGAGCGAAGTGAATGACGCTGATGCTGATCATTGCAGATGATCTGACCGGCGCCGCCGATTGCGGAGTGACCTGCGCGGGGCGTGGCCTGGCTACGATCGTGGCGTTGGGCGACTCCGGCGGCGATGTGAATGCCGAGGTTCTGTCGGTTGACGGAGACACGCGGAGATTGGCTCCGGACGAGGCGGCAGTGGAGACTGCGCGGCTGTTGCGAAGATATCTGGGCGATGAAGAGACTCTGGTATACAAGAAGCTCGACTCAACACTGCGCGGAAATGTTGGTGCGGAGATGGCTGCAATTCTTGAGGCGCGCCGCACATTAACGCGCACGCATGAGAGGGTTGTGGCGGTCCTCGCGCCGGCCTTTCCGGCAACGGGCCGAACGACCGTGAACGGGCGGCAGTTGGTCAACGGTGAGCCGCTGGATGAGATCGAAGTAGGCGACGGCGCACGTGAGAGGTCCACGTCGGATATTTCAACCATTCTTCGCAAGGCACACCTGCGGCCTGCGCTGCTGGGGCTTGAGCTGGTCCGCGGCGACTGCGACACATTGCAAAATGCGATGAGGACGATAGCAGAGGATGCCGATGTGCTGGTGTGCGATGCGGAGACCGAGGGAGATCTGCGTTGTATCGCAGAGGCCTCGATCGCTCTTGGGCGCGGAACGGTGTGGGCTGGATCGGCGGGACTGGCGCGACATCTGCCGCTGGCGGCGGGGTTGGCTCGCGGTCCGATTTCGAAAGAACAGCCGTTGGCCGCGGGACCTGCGCTTTTTGTGATTGGGAGCGGTTCGGAGGTTTCTCGAGAGCAGGTTGAGGTGCTCGGTTCCGAATCCGATACGATTGTGATGAGGATTCCAACCGAGGTGATGATGGCTGGAGAACATTCGGCGGAGTGGCGCGCATTTGGCGTGGAGATGGGCCACGCGTTGAATGCAGGGAGCGATGTCGCGGTCTTGCTGGAGCCCGGAGTTCGGCTAGATGGTGCGTTAAGGCCACAGCTCACGGCTGCTCTGGGTACGATGGTGCGGCCGTTTACCAAGAGAGTGGGCGCGCTTGTGGCAACGGGCGGCGAAACGGCGCGCGCAGTATTCGAAGCATGGGGAGTGACGAGATTGCGGTTGATTGGCGAGGTGGAAGCTGGGGTTCCATTCTCGGTAACGTCGGGCTGGAGAAGAGAGTTGCCGGTGATTACGAAGGCAGGAGGATTTGGCGGACGCGAGACACTGCTGCGCTGCGGGCAGTTTCTGAATGGACTGAAACGTGGAGAAGCTTCAAGCCTGGTTCACGATAAAGGACGCGAATGACGGAGCGGCCGATTATCGCGATGACCATGGGAGACGCTGCCGGCGTTGGTCCCGAAGTGATCATGAAGAGCCTTGGTCACGCCGAGATCTACGCGCGATGCAGGCCGCTGGTGATTGGGGATGCGGAGCGGCTTAGAGAAGCTGGGCGCATGGTTGGAGGAACTCTCGAAGTGCGCGGCCTTCCCATTGATGAAGTTGAAAAGGCCGGGTTTGAGCCCGGTATTGTGGACTGCATCGATCTAAAGCTGATTCCGGCGGGCCTTGCGTGGGGCAAGCTCTCGGCTGTTGCCGGGGACGCTGCGTTTCACTACGTGGAGGTGGCGGCGAAGCTGGCCTTGAGCGGAAAGGTGGCGGCGATATGCACCGCACCGCTGAACAAGGAGGCGCTGCAAGCGGGCGGGCATCCCTTTCCCGGGCACACCGAATTATTGGCGAGTCTAACCGGGACGGAAGAGGTTTCAATGATGCTGAGCACGCCGAAGATGCGTGTGCTGCATGTGACTACGCACATTGGATTGATTGATGCGATTGCGAAGATCGAGCCGGGGCTGGTTGAACGCACCATTGCGCGCGGACATGCGGCGCTGGTTAGCGCGGGGATCGCGGACCCACGAATTGCGGTGTGCGGCATCAATCCGCATGCGGGGGAGAATGGATTATTCGGATACGGCGAGGAAGAGACAAAGATCGCTCCGGCCATCGATGTTTGCCGCAGGAAGGGATGGCGTGTCGAGGGGCCATTGCCGGCGGACACGCTGTTCTTCCGGGCGCAGCGTGGGGACTTCGACCTGGTGGTGGCGATGTATCACGATCAGGGTCATGGGCCGGTGAAGGCGCTTGGCTTGGAATCGGGCGTGAATATTACAATTGGTCTTCCCGTGATTCGCACATCGGTGGACCATGGTACGGCGTTCGATATTGCGGGGACGGGCAAGGCCGATGAGCGCAGCATGCTGGAAGCGATGCGCCTGGCGATTGAGCTTGCGCCGGGTGCACAAGCGCAAGATGAGAGTGCAAAAGCGATGGCTGCCTTAATTGATACAACGAGCCGCGAGCGACTTGCGAACACGCTTAATCACAAACAGCCCGACCGCATCCCGATCGACTTTGGAGGGACTTCCGTGACCGGCATCCACGCCAGTTGCATGGCGGCGCTGCGCGATTATTACGGACTGGAAAAGCGGCCGGTGAAGATTCACGAGCCATCGCAGATGCTGGGGTTAGTGGACGACGATTTGAAGGATGCGATGGGCCTGGATGTGGTGGGCGTCTTCCGGCGCGGCACCAAGTGGGGTGTTCCGGCAGAGGGTTGGAAGGCGTGGGATTTCAACGGGCTTGAAGTGCTGGTGCCGGGCGAATTCAACACCACGGTGGATGCCAAAGGCGACACGCTCGTTTATCCGCAGGGCGACACGACCGTCGGCTCCGAGCGGACGAATGCCGACAGGGCGGTTATTTTTTCGATTGCATCGTTCGCCAGGAGCCGATCGACGAAGAGAACCTGAATCCCGAAGACAATATGGAGGAGTTTCGCTCGATCTCGCAGGAGGATCTGGACTATCTGGCGAAGGCGGCGAAGGATGCGGCGGGAACGGGACGAGGCGTGATTGCCGGGTTTGGCGGAACTGCGTTCGGCGACATCTCGCTGGTTCCGGGGCCTGCGCTTAAAAATCCCAAGGGCATTCGCGATATTACAGAATGGTACGTGTCGACCAGGAGCCGGCAGGACTACATTCATAAGATTTTCGAGCGCCAGTGCGAGATTGCACTCGGGAATCTGGAGCGGATCCACGCTGTGGTTGGCGACCAAGTGCAGGCGGTGTACCTTTGCGGCACCGACTTCGGAACGCAGACCTCCGCATTCTGCTCAGTGAAGACGTTGCGCGATTTGTACTTTCCCTATTACAAGCGGATCAATGACTGGATTCACGCGCACACGACGTGGAAGACGTTCAAGCATTCGTGCGGCGCGGTTTCAAAGTTCATTCCTACATTTATGGAAGCGGGTTTCGACATTCTCAATCCGGTGCAGTGTTCGGCAACTGGAATGGAGCCCGAGCAGTTGAAGGCGAACTTTGGAGAGCAACTGGTCTTCTGGGGCGGGGGCGTGGACACGCAGAAGACCCTGCCCTTCGAGACGCCAGCGCTGAGGTGCGGGAGCAGGTTCTGCGCCGGTGCGAGATTTTTGCACCGGGCGGAGGGTTCGTCTTCAATTCCGATTCACAACGTGCAGGCGGGGACGCCGGTTGAAAACATCGTCGCGATGATCGATGCGGTGCACGAATTCAATGGAAGAAGTTGACGGCGCGCGCAGGGAAACGAAGAAAGGTGGAAAGGCAAAGATGACAACTGCAACGGAGACGACGAGCCGCGAAGGCTTGCGTGTGCGCTGAACCATAAGCAGCCTGACCGCATCCCAATCGACTTTGGCGGAACTGGTGTCACGGGCGTTCACGCCAGTTGCGTAGCGGAGCTGCGCGAATACTACGGACTGGAGAAGCGGCCGGTGCGTGTTCACGAGCCGTTCCAGATGCTGGCTTTGCTGGACGACGATCTGAAGGATGCCATGGGCTTGGATGTGACGGGCGTTTTTGCGCGCGGCACCATGTTCGGGTTCCCGGCGGAGCGGTGGAAGCCATGGAGTTCAATGGGCTGGAGGTTCTGGTTCCGGGTGATTTCAACATTACGGTGGACGAACGAGGTGACACGCTCATCTATCCCGAAGGGCGACATGACAGTTCCGGCAAGCGGACGGATGCCGAAAGGCGGTTATTTTTTCGATTGTATTATTCGCCAGGAGCCGATCGATGGAAGAGCATCTGAATCCCGAAGACAATATGGAGGAGTTCGGGCCTCTATCGCAGTAGGATCTCGACCACCTAGTGCGCGCCGCCAGAGGAGGCATCGACGGGGCGCGGCGTGATCGCCGGATTTGGTGGAACCGCGTTTGGCGATATCGCGCTGGTTCCGGGTCCATTCCTCAAGCACCCCAAGGGCATTCGCGATGTTACGGAATGGTATGTCTCCACCAGCAGCCGCCAGGAGTACGTACACAAGATCTTCGATCGCCAATGCGAGATTGCGATTGGAAATCTGGAGCGCATTTATGCGGCCGTGGGCGACACGGTGCAGGCGGTGTTTGTCTGCGGCACCGACTTCGGCACGCAGACCTCGGCATTCTGTTCGGTCAAGACACTGCGCGATTTGTATTTTCCTTATTACAAGCAGGTCAACGACTGGATTCACGCACACACGCCATGGAAGACCTTCAAGCACTCGTGCGGCGCGGTTTCAAAGTTCATTCCTTCCTTCATCGAGGCAGGTTTCGACATTCTCAACCCGGTGCAGTGTTCGGCAACTGGGATGGAGCCCGAGCAACTGAAGGCGAACTATCGGAGACCAGACTGGTCTTCTGGGGCGGTGGAGTGGATACGCAGAAGACGCTGCCATTCGGAACGCCGGCCGAAGTGCGGGAGCAGGTGCTGCGCCGCTGCGAGATCTTTGCGCCGGGCGGCGGGTTCGTCTTCAATTCAATTCACAATGTGCAGGCGCAGACGCCGGTGGAAAATATCGTCGCCATGCTTGACGCTGTGCACGAATTCAACGGCAGAAACTGAGGATCGGAGAGCAGACCGCCGCGGCCAGCGGCCTTTGGAGTCTGCGATGGGATTTGTGTTATATTTTTCAAGGTGCGGGAAGACTTTTCCCGCTCAAACCGCTCGCAAATCCCCGCGCTGCGCGGTTTCCTTTCGAAGCCTGGACGCGTAGCTCAACTGGCAGAGCATTCGGCTCTTAACCGACAGGTTGTAGGTTCGATTCCTACCGCGTCCACCATAGAATCAATGCATTATAAGAGGGCGCCCGTGCTTCAGAAGGAAGCTTTGGTGCCGGCGCAGCCTGCGGGGGCTTTGCCCCCACACCCCCAGGATTTAGCGCTTTGGTGCCACTCCCGATTAGGGGTTTCTGCAAGCAGGCAGCGAAAGGGGGATGCCGCAGCATCCCCCTGCATCGGTCGAGGCCACTGAGTCGGCGCTCGGGTTGCTTCCCAGCATTGCCCTATCCTCCGCTCAGTCCGGTCCCATTCTACTGCGGCAGGATAAGAGGCGCATCTTTGCAAGGGGTTCTGAAGGGATGACACTTAACCTTAGGGGAAAGTGGTCCGGCTGAAGAATCAACTTCCCCCCAAGGAGGTACTCAGCATGCCGAGTAGTGATGTCAAGTATATCGGGCTGGACGTTCACAAGGAAGCGATTACGATTGCGGTTCTGAATGGCGCGGGCAAGCTGGTGATGGAATCGATCGTCGAAACCAAGGCCAGCACTCTGCTCGATTTGCTGCATGGGCTGCGCGGAGAGTTACATGTGACGCTGGAGGAGGGGACTTGGGCGGCTTGGCTGTACGACGTACTCAAACCTCACGTGCGAGAGGTCGTGGTCTGCAACCCGCGCCGCAATGCCTTATTGAAAGAGGGCAGCAAGAGCGACAAGGTTGACGCGCGCAAGCTGGCGGAGTTGCTGCGCTCTGGAATGCTGCGCGCGGTCTACCACGGAGAGAATGGGTTGCGGACATTGCGGGAATTGGCGCGCAGCTTTGAGGTGGTCAGCAAAGACTTGAAACGGGTGATGAATCGGCTCAAGGCGCTCTATCGAGGCTGGGGTATTCCGTGTACGGGCACCCAGGTCTATGGCGGCCGCCATCGGGAGCATTGGCTGAAGAAGATTCTGGAGCCTGGCGTGCGCCGCCGCGCAGAGCTGTTCTATCAACAGCTGGATGGATTGCAGATCTTGCGTCGCACCGTGCGAGGAGAGCTGTTAGCGGAGAGCCGAAAACATCAGGCCGTGAAGGTTTTGCGTCAGATTCCTTTCATCGGCCCGATGCGGGCCGCGCAGCTGGTGGCCCTTATGCAGACGCCACACAGGTTCCGGAGCAAGCGGCAGCTGTGGACCTACAGCGGTCTGGCAGTAGAGACGCACGACAGCGCGCAATATCGATATGTGGACGGACAACTGCAACGCTCGAAAAAGCCACAGCAGGTCCGCGGCCTCAATCAGAATCACAACCACGCGATGAAGGAGATCTTCAAAAGCGCGGCCCTGAACGCCGCTCTTCGTGCGGGACCATTCCAGGATTTTTATGAAGGCCTGCTGGCCAAGGGAATGAAGCCGGAGTTGGCCCGCATCACACTGGCGCGCAAGATCGCGGCCATTACGCTAACGCTTTGGAAGAAAGGGGAGTGTTTCGACGCTGGATATGTGAAGCCACAAGCAGCTTGAGCGTCAATCGAAGATCAAGGCCATTGCTCAGGTTTTCCTGGCCGATGGTAGCCTTCCGGTTTTCGCGACGCTCGGGGTCGAGGGAGAGTATCTAGTAAGTTCTTAGGCGCTTCCGTGTGCTGCCAGTTCAGCACCGAAGTCTCCAATCAATCCTATGCCCCCTCGCACAACCCAATAAAGCTATAGGCCTCGAGTCTCTCATAGGATCATGGTTGGCACGTTGTCTGGAGCCAACGCTCCTGCTTGCGTAGCTTCACGAGCCGAAGGCGTCGAACCACCATCGAAAACATGAAACCGACGAGATATAACTCGCAACTGGCCGGGTCGCGCTCAAAAAATATGCGCCTAGCCCACAGCTTGGGAGGCTCCTCCGACAGCGGGCTGGATGCAAGGCGAACAGCTTCCCCTCACAGGGGAGCAAGGGAGAATTTTTCTCTTGACATCCCCTCTCATAGGACTACTTACAGACACCCTCAAATCAGACTTCGCCGAACTTCGCCGAATTGCATTCGGACCCCGCGGTTTTCTTCCTTGCAGACCCATCTCTTTTACAGGCGCTGACCAGCCATCGAGCACAGGATCCGTGCGCGAGTTCACGGCATCGAGAACGCTCTTCTCAATGGTCTGCATGGTCGTGGAGAACACTTCTTTCATAAACGAAATCGCGAGAGCCGCTAAAACCGCTGTTTATCCAGATCAGCCCAAAAAAGGTTTCCACATCGGCCATCGATATCGCACGAGGGAACCGAGTCTTCAGCTCGCGGATTTTGGGCGATCGGCGGGGCAGACGTGGCCTCCAGGAGATTCAGGCCGCCGTGCTTGCCTTATCGCCACGTTCTTAGGACATCCGTGTCTTCTTGACGGAGTTGATCTTCCGCAAGCTTGGAGTGAAATGCCATTCGCGTAAACTATCTTCATGGCATCCCCACCTACCGCCGAGAGCCTGCCGAAGATTGGATGGCTGGCGATTTTGCAGTCGCGTCTGATTGGCCAACTTCAACGACGGGAGGAACAGGTTTTTCTGCTACTATCGTTGGCGATTGGGGCGCTAACCGGACTTACGGTAGTTGCCTTTATTGTTTTGACGGAGCGGCTGGGAATGCGCCTCTATCCAGCTGGTAGTGCGGCCTGGAGGCGAGTACTGGTGCCCGTGGCAGGGTCACTTACCATGGGCATACTGCTCTATCGCTATTTTCCCAATGCCAGGGGCAGCGGCGTTCCTCAAACCAAGGCAGCCCTTTTTGCACGAGATGGATTCATTTCTCTCCGCACAATCCTGGGCAAGTTCTTTTGTACGGCGACCACTTTGGCGAGCGGCATTCCGCTCGGACGAGAGGGACCATCCGTTCAGGTCGGTGCAGGAATCGCTTCGGTCCTCGGACGCTGGCTAGGCCTGCGCCCTGAAAAGGTCAAGGCCCTGATTCCAGTTGGAGCATCTGCCGCCATCGCGTCGGCGTTCAACACCCCGATGGCAGCCGTATTGTTTTCTCTCGAAGAGGTGATGGGCGATCTTCATGCTCCAGTGCTGGGATCGGTAGTGCTCGCCTCCGCCACCTCCTGGGCAGTTCTGCGCCTACTGCTTGGAAACAACCCGCTGTTTCATGTCCCTCAGTATGACCTGGTGAATCCGGTCGAGCTCGGCATCTATGGCTTGCTAGGCATCTCCGGTGGATTTTTATCAGTTGCTTTCACAAAGCTTCTGCTGGGAATGCGCAAGTTCTTTCTTAGCCTGCCCAAACGCACAGCCTGGTGGCATCCCGTTGTGGGCGGCATCACTGTTGGTTTGATGGGCTGGGCTGTACCTCAGGTACTCGGAGTTGGCTATAGCTATGTAGGCAGTGCGCTCAACGGCACTATGGCGCTTAAACTTATGCTGCTGTTAGTGGCGCTGAAGCTCTTTGGAGTAACCATCAGCTACGCCTCAGGTAATGCAGGTGGAATCTTTGGGCCAAGCCTCTTTCTCGGGGCGATGCTCGGAGGCGCCATCGGCACTGTGGCCCATGGCTTGTTGCCCGGCTACACTGCAACGCCTGGCGCTTACGCGCTGGTCGGTATGGGCGCACTCTTCGCCGGCATCGTACGCGCCCCCATGACATCCGTACTCATGATTTTTGAAATGACTCGGGATTATTCCGTCATCGTGCCTTTGATGATCGCGAATTTGACCAGCCTATTCATCTCTCTTCGATTTCAGAAGCAGCCGATCTACGAGGCGTTGGCCCATCAGGATGGCATTCATTTGCCGAGTGTCAGTGCTCGCGGTGAACCAAGCCAGCGGACAGTCGCTCAGGTCATGCGGAGTTCTCCGCAGGTTCTTTCAGGCCGAATGCCCGTCAAGGATGCAGTTGAGCAGACTCGCTCCGGCATGTTTCGCATCTGGCCAGTTGCCGACGATGGATTCTTTCTCGGTATCCTGACCAGCGAAGGCCTTGAGTCCGCCATCGTCGATGGGAGGGGCGCACTGCCGATCGCAAGTATTGTGGAAACCCTCAACGTCCCACACGTCCATGCGGATCATCCCTTGCATCTGGCACTCGAACGCATGAGCAAATACCAACTTGATGTATTACCGGTCGTCCACCGGGCGGACATACACAAGCTGGAAGGCGTTGTAACTTTGCCGGATTTGTTGGGCGCCTACGGGATTGACCAGATTCCCACTTCGAAAAATGCGGTCGGCTGAGTGCCCGAATAATCTCGCTAGTCCAGAGCTCTTGTCGCTTCCGGGACCAAAAGTCCGTTTACGCGCCACGGCATCCCTCAAGAATTTTCGCTACCCCTTTTTGCGGCTCATCCCGCTGGACAATGCAGTCGAGGCATCCTGAGTTGCAGACCACAGCTCGCTGATAAGAAGCCCATGCAGCCGGCGACTGCACTTATTGAGTTTGAAGCCCGCTTCTCGAAGAGCCAGAGAATAGTTCGGCAATTCTTTGACCTGAAGCCCAGTGAACCACCCGAAGGCGCGGTAAAGCGCCAAGACGACCGGTCTTGCCACAAGTCGGCCGAACCAGTCACCCGGAATCGCAAATTCTGAGACGATCCATAGCGAGCCGGGGCAGACAGCATTGCTCAGAGTGGTCGCCAGCGATTGCACCTCTTCGGTGGTAAGGCAATCCAGGAAGAAGTGCGTAACAATTAAATCGTATGGTGGGCCGCCGGGTTGCCACGTTCGCACATCGGCTTGATGCGTACAGACTCGGTTGTTGTGCGGACTCGCGTGGCGGAAAAGCGTGCCTAGCATGGCCGGACTGGCATCGACTGCGTCGATTTGAATGTTGGTATTCTCTCTGAGCAGCCGGGCTGTAAAGCGGCCATCGCCATCTCCCAAAGCGAGCGCGCGCTGCGAAGTGCGGCATTCATTCAGGAATGCACAGCGGCATAACATGAGCCAGGGTCCGAAACTGAATAGCTCCATCCAACGATAAAGATGCGCAAGCCGATCGAAGTTGGGAGGCGGATTCATCGGAAAACCAGCATAAGCGGCGTAAGCAAGACCAGGTCGGCAGTCACCCGCACCGCCAGTGGCGTCATGTGGCCTCTTATGCGGTCGAGGAGTGCGAGAAGCATTGCGCTTGCCGCTCCAGTTGCCATGAGGTTTGCTTCACGGAATTGGGTCGAGTGGAGAACGGTTGCAGCCATGAAACCGGCCATCGCAAGCATCCAGGATGCCGAGAATATCCGCTGCCCCGACTTTGTTTGCCCCGACTCCCATAACTCGATCGCGCGACAGTTAAGCCATGCAAGCGTAACAAAGAAAGCAATCGCCGCAACAAATGCTCCTGATGTTTCGGCGGCTCGGCCAAAAGTTGGAAGCGCACAACCTGCCGTGAACAAAACAGCCACCATCATCTCCTTAGAGAGGAAAGAATGAAATCTGCGATGCGTGTGAACGTATGAGAAATAGACAACTCCCGCCGCGGCAAGAAGAGAGTTGCGCTCCCGTGCTTCCGCCGGCATGAAAGAGAGCGTGATCCATGCGCCAACGCAAAAGGCAGCGAGGCCCAGCAGGACAAATGCGTTGCGATGCCGCCAGTGAAAAAGGTGGCGCTGTCGTAGCCGGCTCAGCCGTCCCATCCGCATCGCCAAGTGGGCGTCTAAAAGCCGGTCGCTTATGTACACAGCCCAGGTTACGAGGGCGAGCAAAATCGGCACCCATCCTGGTAGCCGAACCCCCGCCGTCCTGGCAAAAGCCAGCGACCAAGTCATAGCAACGGTTGGAGCGTCAAGGCTTGCAATATGCCAAAGACGCAAGAAGGCCGGTGCGCCTATTGCGTTGCCCGTGGGTTGGCGGCCAGCCTGCGGAATGACCAACGACTGAGACACTTCGCCTATTGTAGAGGCCGCGGTAGATCCTTCCGGAAAAGATCGCAGGAATGTCACTCTCAGCAGGCCGAAGCCGATGAGGATGTTTCTGCTTGTTGACTTCCAGCCTTGCCGAACTCAATTACATCGGCTCGCCTATTGGTATCAACAGAAACGAAGCGAGAGAAACCACAAATACCAAAACAATTTCTTCTGGCAATCGTGTGGTGCCATAGAAGGCAATTGACAGGGATTTGTGCGTCAGGGTGCGGTACTAATGAAGCCATTCAAGCTGGTCCGGCGTCAAAGTCCCGTAGCCTCAATCCCGACAGCTTTGGAGATGCCATTAACAGGAACTTTTATGGCTAATGGGGATTCGAAGGATATTCGGTTTTCCGCACGGACGACGAGGCTTACCAGGTATTCACTGCCGGCGGGCGTGCCAGCTCGCCATTCATCTTGGGGGTGTCCTGCTTAGCGAACATGGAAGCCTCTTCTTAGTTGTTGCGCCCACGCCAGCAAGGCCCCGGAGGCACCCGCGACGGGCACAACCGCGGTATGCCAGACAAGAATGTGCAGCACCTGGAAATTGGAGCAATGAAGCTCCAGCATCATTACTCCGGCGAGACCTGCGAGCGTGCCTGCCAGGGCTCCGGCGACAACAGGATTTACGGCAAAGCCGCGCCGGAGAAGCATCCAGCTCAGGAACGCTACCGGGATGGCATGCGCGAGCCCCGCAGCAAGACATGCGATGCCCGCTGAGACAAAGTGAGTGGTGTGGTAATCGCGAAATACGACGGCAACCACGCCCATGAATGCCAGACAACAGACAGCCATCAGCACAGCAGGACGTAGTCGACGCCTGCTGCCGGGAATCATTGAGCCCGCGAACTCCGCCGCGGCTGCCCATAAGAAGAGAACAAGTGCGGGAAAGATGAGGAGGCGGCCGAAGACGGTGAGGCTTGCGATTCCGTTGAATCCGGCTCGCGCGGCGCCAGCCAGAGCTACGGAGGCCGCAATCAGAATCAGGCCGGCGACAAGCAGCCACGCAGGAAGCAAGGGGCGGACCGGACGCAGCGACGGCTTGATGGAACCCGCGATGCGTTCCAGCAATGCAGGGGATACCCCCTGCGCATCCTTTGCGGCCTGCGCGAGAACCTCATCAATCTCTCTCTCTTTCACGAGAGACCTCCTCTGCGGTCTTGTGACAGCCCCATTGCCGCCAGCCGCTCCCTTAATCGTTCATATCCGCGATGCGCCTTCTGTTTCACCGATCCCACGGTGGATGATGTGGCGCGCGCCACCTCTTCCAGACTCATCCCCGCAACCTTCAACAGCAGGATGACCTCGCGCTGGCTATCAGGCAGCGGGGCAAGAAGTTCCGCCATATCTGCGATTGTGCCGGGAGTGTCCGGCGTTGGTGCCGCCAGTTCCGATGGTGTCTCAACTTGCTCCTCGTGCAGCGCGACGCGGCTCGTCTTGCGGTAGTGGTTCACACGCACGTGCCGCGCAATCCCGTAAAACCATGGCAGCACCGGTTCGCTCGTCCGGTACGTATGGCGCACCTTGTGAATGAGCAGCCAGGTCTCCTGAAGCAGATCGTCGGCGTCTTTGCGGCTGGCAAGTTGGCCCTCAAAGAACCGGTGCAACTGCGGACTCAGGTGCTCGATCAGCATCGTGGCCGCGCCGAAGTCGCCACCCTGATAAGCAGCCATCAATACTTCCAGGTTTGCGTCCGGAGACATGGCGCAACAAATCCTCAAACAAGTTCTATCACGATGAACCCCATCGAAAACTTGACAATCCCATCGTCGGCAATCAACACCCCGTTTGACAATGATTCGCGCCAGAGCGCCATAAAGTTACGGTGCCTTCATCCCCCCTGCAATTTATGCAAAAGGCACAGATTTTTTCGATTTGCGACCGTAACTTTCTCCTCGTCTCACGCGAATACTCCATCAGTGAACATGCTCCGCCCCTTTAGTTCCCCGATGTTTTCCCTGGGGCTGAGACACCCCCATTTCAAAGGAGATCGAGATGATTTTTCGCAAAACCCGCGAACGCCTGGTGCCCGCCCTCGCAATATTGCTCGTGGGAGCAACCGCAACACTCCAAGCTCAAACCCCGAAACCCCTTGTCGTGACGGCAACCAATGCCGCTGCAAACCAGCTTCTGGTTTATTCCGCGAATGGCGCGTTGCTTCAGACTCTCTCAACAGAAGGCAAGGGCGGTGCCAGCGGCAATGCCGGCGGCGTTGAAGCGAAGGGCGGGATGGTTGCCGCTGTTAACTTCGGATCACAGTCCGTATCGATATTTGAGCGCGAAGGGAATGGCTTGCAGTTGGCGCAAGTGGTTTCAGCGGTCACAAGTCCGCTGAGCGTCGCGTTCGGCGAAGACCACCTCTATATCCTTGGCACAACCACCATTGAGTCGCACGCAATCTATGGGCATCAGGTCAGCAACGGCGCCGATGGTGTGGCAACGCTGCTCAAGGCAGATGGGTCTGCCGCCCAGGTGGGAGTTCTGCCCAACCAATTGATCATCTCTGAAAAGAGCAACACAATCGAGACCGTGCAGCTGTCGGAGGGAGCCGTGACGGGATCGCCTACGCTTGTGAGCAACATTCCGTCCAACGTGAATACGCCGTTCGGATTGGTGACTCGTGGAGACAAGGCTTACGTGACCATCGCCCATGCAAATGAAATCAGCCTCGTTCGCCACGATGAAGTGATGACCGTTACGGGATCCGGCACCCAGAGTGCGCCATGCTGGCTAACGCTTGTGGGCCCGTTCCTCTTCTCCAGTAACTCCCCGAGCCTGAGTGTCTCGCGCTACGTGGTTTTCGCAGACAAGATTGTGCAGGACGCCGCCGTTGCCGCCTCGCTGAACGGCAATCCAACGGATATCGCTTCGGGAGATGGATTTGTCGCGGTGATCGATGGAAATGGAACAGTCTCGCATCTGTCGATCTTCACCGTTGACTTCGAAGGCAACCTGAAGCTCAAGATCGCGAACACAATGGCCGCTGGAGCCAACGGCGTTGCCGTAGTTGAAGGCAATAACTGACCCATACTGACGATTCCAGAGAACCGGATTCCTGAATGAGATGCATGGTGGGCCGCTCCCGATCCGTTGCGGCCCAGCGCATTCGACCTGTTCGTTACGCCTGGGAAGCGGCACGTCTGTGGACTAGGAGTTGTTCAGCGCAGCCTGCGAGCTCCACCGCGAGTTCCTTCCTGGCTGCGTGCTCAAGCCAGATCACGCCGGCACCTCGCATCCCGCGATGGAGATTGTGCGCGGCAAGATTCATGCGGCTATTGTGACCCTCCCGGTTAGCGAATCAGATCTTCAGGCGGAAGAACCTTGCCGTGTCAGGCTTGTTCTCTGCTTTCGCGTTGAACCGACAACAGCCACCGAGATTGGCAACAAACTGTTCCGTACGCCGGTTCAAACGCATAACAGGCGATTGGAACCCATTTGAGAGCGTCTCGGGCAATGTCGCCAAATCATGAAGCTGGATTCCGCACAAAGGTACAATCTTGCTCCCGGCAAGGCACGTCGGAAAGTTGAGGTCGAGACGATTCCCGGCCATAGCCTGCTGCATATCTTGCACAGGGTGAGCGCCTCGTGAGAACAAGCGAATCGATTGCGATCTGACCAGGCTCAATGGCCTCAATGACCCATTGACATAGCACAAGCTCAAACCTAGGCTGTTGAGTAAACGATTTCCCGATTGCAAGGCGGATCAAAATGACACACGAGATCGACCGTAGGTTCTTCCTCAAGGGAGCAAGCTTAGGCGCCGCTGGATTGTGTGCGGTTCGCTCGTTTCCTGCGCTGGCAGACGCAGCGAAGCCTCTCGCTGCGGTTTCTACCCCTCTAACTCCATTCGCGTATGGCGACGTGCAGCTGCACGAAGGACCAATGAAGCGCCAGTTCGAGGAGAACCATGCGCGTTATCTGAACCTTGACGAAGACCGCTTGCTGAAGGTATTCCGGCAAGTGGCCGGATTACCTGCTCCTGGGGAAGACATGGGAGGCTGGTACGACCTGAACGGGTTCAGCCTGGAGCGGAACGACTTCCATGGCTTCATTGCCGGCCACTCTTTCGGGCAGTATCTCTCTGGCCTTGCTCGTGCGCATGCTGTTACAGGCTCAGAGCCGACTCGCCTGAAGATCAACCGTCTTGTGAAAGGATACGCCGAGACGCTTGATCCCCAGGCAAAGTTCTTCGCCGGCTACAGGCTCCCTGCCTACACTTACGACAAGCTGTCTTGTGGCCTGATTGACGCAAAGGAATTTGCCCAAGATCCGATGGCGATGGAGATTCACGAGAGACTCACGCGAGCAATCGTCGCTTATCTGCCGAAGAAAGCACTTTCGCGTGCTGAACAACGCTCCAGACCTCACAAAGATACCTCCTTTACCTGGGACGAGACATACACGTTGCCTGAGAATCTGTTCCTCGCTTACCAGCGAAGCGGGAAGTCTTTTTACCGCGACATGGCAAAGCAGTTTCTTGAAGATGACACCTACTTCAATCCGCTTTCAGAAGGAAACAATGTGCTTCCTTTTGAGCATGCGTACAGCCATGTGAACGCATTTAGCTCGGCAATGCAGGCGTATCTCACGCTCGGAAGCGAGAAGCACCTTCGCGCGGCCATAAATGGCTTCGACATGCTGCGGAAGACACAAAGCTTCGCGACCGGGGGGTGGGGACCCAATGAGAGCTTCGGTGAGCCGGGCACGGGCCAACTGGGCGATAGCCTAAGTACGACTCACTCAAGTTTCGAGACGCCTTGCGGTGCTTATGGTCACTTCAAAATCACTCGCTATCTGCTTCGAGTCACCAAGGACTCGCGCTATGGCGACAGTATGGAGCGCGTGCTCTACAATACGATTCTCGGCGCCTGGCCGATCCAAGCTGACGGGACTTCCTTCTATTATTCTGACTATGCCAACACCGGGAAGAAGGCCTGGTACAAAGACAAGTGGCCTTGTTGTTCTGGAAGTTTCCCGCAACTCGCCGCTGACTATCACATAAGCACTTATCTGCGCTCGCTAGATGGTATCTATGTGAACCTGTTCACACCCTCGAGCGTGCGCTGGGCGGATGGTCCCGCGAAGTTTGAGTTAACGCAGGTGACCAAATATCCATTTGAAAACAAGGTTGAGATCCAAATCTCGGCTTCGCAGCCGCATGAACAAACCATCTATATCCGGATTCCAGAATGGGCGACTCCTAATCCGGTGCTGATGGTGAACGGTAACCGGATTTCCGACGCGGTTGAGCCCGGCACCTTCGCACCTATCCGCAAAACCTGGAAGGATGGAGATCACATCCAGATTGAGTTCCCAATGCCGTTGCGTCTCGAGGCGGTTGACGCGAATCACCCGAATACTGTTGCGCTGCTCCAGGGGCCGTTGGTTCTGATGGCAGTCGCTGAATCACAACCGACTTTTGACTCACAATCTCTGCTTCGCGCAAGGCCGTTGAGTAACCCGGCTGGGGACTGGCTGGCGAATTCGATCGACGGCGGACAGGTCACGATGAGGCCGTTCATGGCGATCGACAAAGAGAGTTACAGCACATACGTGCGAATTAGAGGCTAAGTCGGAGTTACTGGATTTCAACGGGATGTATGGAGCGAGTCATTCGCGAACTGGGCATCGAGTTACTGCATATCTAACTTGGTTTTGAATTGTCGGAAAGGATTTTTTGCTGCCATGATCAATCGAAAAGACTTTGTGAAGAATTGTGTTGCCGCTGTTTGCGCGAGCGGCTTATGCAGTCAGGTGAAGATGTCTGAGGCTCAGGCTTCCGACGATACGGTACATTCATGCGATCCGAAGGAGTTTGTGAACATTCGTGACAAGGCGGATGCGGCACACCTGCGTTTCTCGAAGCTGATCGAGATCCTTGAAACAAGACTGCCGGAGAATGAGCGCAAAGAAACTCTGCACGCACTTGGAGCCAAGTGCGCGGACACCTATAAGGCCACCTTGATCGATCGCTACAAAGGGAACATCAAGGGGTTTCTTGAAGAGGGCCGCCGGAATTGGATGGCCGAAGCGGACTACGACGAAGCGAAGGGCACGATCCGTATCGTTGACAAAGGCCCTGGGTGCAGTTGTCCAATGGCGAAAGAAGGTGTCACGCCTCCGAGCTTCTGCGATTGCACGCTAGGATGGCAGGTGGCGGCATACTCCACAGATCCTTGGACGACCGGTTAATGCGGAGTTAGAGGAATCGATTCTTCGCGGCGGCAAGAAATGCGTGTACCGGATCAAGGTGATCTAGTCGGGCCTGATGGGGTCTTGGTCCTCATTGGCGAGGCAGACCCTATCTTGAATCCGCATTACCCTCAACCAGTTTGTAACGATACTGCTCGTGCTCTTCGACGGTCGCTTGCTGACGGAGTGTCGCCAGCCGCTTCAATAACTCGGGAATCTCTTTTTGACTGTCGGTCCTGCGCAGTGCCTGAATCAGGTGGTATACGGCTGTCTGATCCTTGGGGTCGATCTCAATCGCTTTTCTGCACTGTTCGGCAGCTTCCGCAAACTTTCCGCTCTCGATATATAGTTTCGCAAGCACGCCTCGCGCCGGGCCCAACGTTGGGCGGAGTGTAACTGCCTTTATCGCTGAACGCATTGCAGTTTGGAATTCGATACTGCCGGGGTCGGGGCCTTGTTGCGCTAGAATGTCTGCGCGCATATACAGCAGGATTGGATCATCCGGTCTTTTGGCCAGCTTTTCTTCCACGCCAGCCAGCGCGCTTGCGAGATCATTCTGCTGAGCTGCGGCAAGTCCCTGCGCGGCAGAACTCAGGGATTGGCTGGGGTCGAGCTCGTAAGCTTTGTCAAAGTCAGCCTGAGCCTTGTCGTAGTCCGCAAGCTGCACGTAAAGCACGCCGCGTGCGAAATAGAGCGGCGCCGCTTTGGGTTGCAGATTGATTCCATCGTTCACAACATTGATCCCGACCTGAAACGATTGATGCGTTGCCGAGAGCGCGGCAAAGTTTACATAGAGGTTTACTTTTTGCGGCTCCTGCAGGATTGCCTGGCGGAGTGCTTCCACTGCTTTTTCGGTGTCGTGGGCATCCTCGTAGGCCGCAGAAGCGAGTTCGAGGCTTGAAGCATCCGGCATATTGCTCAACAAAGGATTCAGCGTGGCAATCGCCTGCTCCGGCTGATGCGACATCAACTGAACAGAAGCCAGAACCTGACGTTCGCGCTTGTCATCTGGATTAAGAGCCAGAGACTTGCCAAAGATTTCCGCGGCCTTTTCAAACTGCCTGATTCTTACAAGACAGGTTCCGTAGGCCTGCAGAGCAGGGATTCGGGATTCGAACAGGGAGGCGGCTCTTTCAAAATGGGCCACCGCGGCATTGCAATTTCCCTGTTGAAAATCAAGTATGGCGAGCATGCCGTGGGTTGTCAGATCATCAGGATGAATCCGGAGGAGATGCTCGAGAAGGGGAATGCCTGCGGCGTTTCCCCGGTCATACTCAATTTGCGCGGCCCCTTGCAGGGCCGGAACGTTGTCTGGGGCCAATTTGAGTGCGTGTCGAAAGGAGGCAAGCGCTTCCTTCTTGTTACCCTCGCTGTTATTTGCGACACCCTGCATCGTCCAAAGCTGAGGATTGTCGGGCGCTTCTTGAAGAGCGGTGCGAAGCATTCCAAGTGCTTGATCGTATCGCGCGTCCCGGAGCGCTGCAGCAATCTGCGCGGCCCGATCTTCGCGCGACTGCGCCTCCAGGTTTGAAAGCAGTAACAGCGCGACAGTGATCCAGGACAATACTCTTAAGCAAAGCATATGAATCTAGGTCATTCCTGATTCTGCTAGATTGGTGACCAAAGGAATTGTAAACCCAATCTGCATCCTCAACTGCCTGGACACCAATCAAACGACAGGCCGGCACGCTTCCGGAGCGCGCCGGCCTGTCAGTTGGACGTCTTAGGTTAATGTCGACGTTAGAACGAGATTCTCCCGCCAAATTGGAAGAACCTTGGCTCGTGCGAACCAGTCGCAGCTCCGAAGCTCCCATCGGGAATGTTCGCGTCGACGTTTGCATAGTTTGCCCGGTTGAATACGTTGAATAGTTCAAACCGGAACTGGAAGTTTACATGTTCCGTGATCGGCGTGTCTTTGTAGAAGTTCGCATTCGTCTCAAAGAAGTTCGGTCCGCGGAACTGCATTGGTTTTTCGTTTCCTTCCGATCCGAAGGTCGGAGTAGCGAAATCCGTCTTCGGGATGGCCCCCGTCAGCCAAGTCTTGTTGCTCGTCGACTGCTGATAACTGGTGGCATTGGGGTAGTCGAGGTTGTTGCCGTCAGCGTTATAGTCTCCGCTCCCAGGTGCATACCCAATGGCCGGATTCGCGGCCGAGGGACAGGGAGGTGCGTTGGTTGCAGTGTTCTGGCACACCGGGTTGTAGGCGTTGAAGTTTGCCGCGGTCAGCGGGTAGCCGGACTGGAAGATGCTTGTACCGCTGATACCCCATCCTCCGGTCATGTAGCCGACAGCACCCTTGCCATCGTTCAAGCCCTTCAATGAGTAGTTGAAGCTAAGCGAGAATCGATTCGGGACGTCAAAGTTTGACGGTGCATAGTATTGTGAGGAGTTATCCGGTGAGGGATATGCCAATCCGTCATCCTTTGAACTCGAACGAGTGTATGAAGCATCAATAAAGCCGCGCGACACTCGGCCCTTCAAGTCAAAGAACACACCGTTGTAGTTGCCATAACGGTTATTCTCCGCATAGAGAATTGATCCGAAGCTGGAATTAAGCCCCGTTGGCGCTTTGCTTTCATGCGTAATCAGGTCTCCCGGTGAGACGTTGATATTGACACCATAAGAGACACCGCCGATCGAGTTCCCATTGCCGACGATGTCATAGGAATGTGAGCCACTGTATCCAACCGTAGCGGCAAAGACTCTGGTGATCTTTCTCTCGACGCTGAGGGCCCAGATATCGGCTTTCGGCGATTTGACAAGCGGATCGATTCCGCCGATCGAGAAGTTGGCCCCGACCACGCCTCCCTGCGAGTTCAGGCCGCCCGGGAATGTCGGGAACATGAACCCGAACGGTGGCTTGTTGGTGGTCCCGAGTACGAAGATAGGAGGAGTCGCTGATCCGGCAAAGAAGGTTGGATTTACCAAACCCGGAGGGCTCCCACGGAACTCTTCCTGAATATTTGCCGAGGTCAGCCAATTCTGGTAGACGCCGACACCGCCCTTTACGGCCCAATCTCCCTTGCCAGTGGGATCCCAGGACGACGCCCACACGCGGGCTCCAGAGGTTGTCGACGGCGTGAAGAAGCGCATTTGGAGTGGCCTTTGCATATCCGTTGCCAATCTGCTGCGCCCTTGTTGTGCCGGTCCCGAGATAGAAGTTGCCGAAGACGGTTGAATCGCTCTTCGACCATGGATTTCCGCTATCGTCATAGCGCAGGCCGAGAGTCAGCGTCAGATTCTTGCTAGCCTTCCAGGTGTCTTCCGCGAACGCCCCAAACGTTCTGGACGCCGCGTCCCAGTTCCAAAGTTGTTCGGTTCCAGTGGTGGGGTTGTACATAAACCCCGCTCTCGTTTGTTGGTGCATCCTGAGCGAGCTTCAACAGGTTGTCGAAAGCGAACTTGGGCTGCGACCACGGTCCCTGGAAGGGTTCGACGTCATCGCCGTACCAACCCTCGTACCCAAATCGTAACGTATGGGTGCCGCGCACATGGGTGAGCACGTCGCGCCAGTGATAATTGTGCTGGATGAAGTCCCCTTGAGCGAAACCAACGCCGTATGCCGAACCGGCATCCGCGTTAATTCCATTCACATTGATGCCGGGCACCGTGTAATCCTTGGCGCCGCTGCCCAACACACCCTCAACTCTGCTCTGCCCAGCCGTCACCTCATTCAAAGTGTTGGCTGAGAAAGTGTGCGTCCAGGCTACCTGGCCCGCAACTTGCCAGGTGTTGTTCAAGGCTGAGAACTGAGGCATTGGCGACGCTGCGCCGGTCTGCAGCAGCGTGCGGAACAAGCTGACGTAGATTCGTTCCTTCTTGAAGCCCTGATCGATGCGGGCGAAGTACTGCGTGCCGTTTCTGATTTGCGTGGCACCGAACGAGCCCTGGTCAATCATGGGTAGAGTGCATGGAACGCCGTTCTGTCCAGTGGTGGTGCCACAGCCGCCTGCAGCGGTACCGAACACATTAGTAGCTGTTTGCTGAACGGTGACACCGCCAACACCTGAGGGCAGATAGGTCTTGAGAACGTTTGTTCCGACTGTGTTGGGGTAATTCGTTGATGCGAAGGAAATAAACTGCGGATCAGCAAATGTCACCGAGCCGCCGGCGCTCGCCGACGAACGCAGCGGTTCCACCGCAAAGTAGAAGAAGCTATCGTGGTGGGGAAAGATTGGGCCGCCAACCGCGAAATCCATGTTATTGGAGTGGAATGGCTGGTAAGGATAAGCCACGAAGTGCTGGCTGGCAAACATTCCCTGGTAGTTGAACCAATCCGAAGCCGTAACCGTGGAAAGAGTCCGAGCCCGACTTGGTTGTGAAGATGGTCTGCAGGCCGGCCGCACGACTATGCTCGACGGAAAACGTATTTACCTGAATGCTGGTTTCCTGAATGGACTCGGGCTGTGGCGTCAGGTTCAACACTCCTTGCCTGATTCCACTTGTGACATCCAGGCCGTCAATGACGTACTGATTGTTGTTCTGGCCCTGGCCGTTCGCGCTTGCGTCAACCTGCTCCTCGGTGGAGTAGTTGTCGACTCCGGAGGCCGGGCTGCCGGATGTGCTGGTCCCCAGTCCTGAAACTCCCGGAGCCATGGTCACAAGCGTAACCAGGTTGCGGCCGACGATTGGAAGTTGAGCAACGCCTCTATTCTCCAGGGTCAGCTCGATGCCGGCTATCCGCGGTGTCAACGATTGGCGCTTCCGTGCTGACAACGACCGTCTCCTTGGCGGAGCCAACCTTCAGAGAGATGGGGAGATTGGCATTCTGTTCGGTGAGAAGGGTTACTTCCGCCTCGGCATTGGAAAACCCGCTGGCTACAACGGAGATCTTGTAATTCCCCGGGGCAAGACTCACGAAACGGTAGTTGCCGGCGGAATCGGAAGCCGTAGCTTGTATCCCTCCTGTCGCCGTGTTGATTAGATTGATTTGCGCTTTCGCTACACTAGCCCCCGATGTGTCCTGTACAACTCCCTGAATGCTCGCCGTAAATTGTGCAAAGGCGGGAACAACCCAGAGAGCCAACAACGAACACACAAAGGTGGCAACATATGACACCTTGCGTTGCACCATTGAATCCTCCTGTACTCAGTCGATCAAGGGTTGGTTAATAGAAATGTGTTTTGATGGTTACGGGAAAACGTTTCCCGGAGCGATTACACTTTTACCGGGTACGCAGAGCACTGTCAATGGGTTCTTTGTCCTATTGCTCTAACTAACTGAAACCAAATGGATCTATCGCTTCCACCCCTTATTTGGCACCATCCCGGCGCCTTCCCGGATGGTTACCAGCTGATTCGCAGGGATTTGCTGATATCGCTCATGCAGACCATTTGGCCAGTAAATGTCTACCGAGGCTTCTGTTGCAGCTCCCAGGCCAAAATGGAGACGGGGATCGTTGCAGGAGTAATAGCTGGACTGACTCACCAGTGCCTGCGTCTGAACCTTGCCGCCGTAATGGGCCAGGACACGGGCTCCAATCGCACTTCGGTTCGACTTCACGCCCTCCAGCTTAATCTTCAGCCAGTTCTGGCTGACTTTCAGATCGTTTCGCAGCAAAGATGGTGGTTCATTCATATTCACTATCAGCACATCGATGTCGCCGTCGTTGTCGAAGTCACCAAAAGCGCAACCCCGGCTGCTATGAGGCGCCGTAATACCTTCGCCCCCTTGCGATTCCAATTCCTCAAAAGTGCCGTTGCCCAGGTTGCGAAAAAGCACTCGCGGAGTCATGTAGGGAAATTGCGGAAGCTTCTTCTCGACTTCTGGGTAAACGCTGCCTGTCACAAAGAGCACGTCCGGGTAGCCGTCGTTATCCAGGTCGAAAATTCCGGCGCCCCAGCTTGTAAAGCGAGTCTCCACTCCGATCTTTGCGGCACGGCTCACCTCATCGAAGTTCCCTTTCCCGTCATTCCGATAAAAACCAGCCGTGTCGCTGACAAAATGCGTCTTGAACAGGTCCAGGTGTCCGTCGAGGTTATAGTCTCCGATCCCGACACCCATTCCAGCCTGTTCCATTCCATCGTCACTTAATGCAACCCCTCGTGTGACGCCTTCTTCACGAAATGTTCCGTCATGATTGTTCATGAACAACAGGCTGGGCGTTGAATCACAGGCCACAAAGATGTCGGGCCAGCCATCCTCATCAAAGTCGGCTGTAACAACGGTCATTCCATAACTCTCCAGGGCTACATCAATGCCGGCCTGTTTCGTCACGTCAGTAAAGGTACCGTCGCCATTGTTGTGGTACAGAAGGTGTCGTCCCGGCGGCAATCCTCGCGGCCCGCAGTTGACCGGAATCCCCTTGAAATTGCAGGTAGATTTTTCGCCGGGGGCAGGGGCGTGCTCGAAAGAGAAGCGAATGTAGTTTGAGACGAAGAGATCGAGGTGACCATCGCGGTTGTAATCTACCCAGGCACATCCGGTTCCCCATCGTGCGGGACCGGACTCCAACAGTCCAGCCTCTTTCGTCACGTCGGTGAAGGTACCGTTCCCATTGTTTCTGTAAAGGCGGTTCTGGCCAAAATATGTGCAGAAGATATCGTCGAAGCCATCATTGTTATAGTCGCCGACGCATACACCATTCGCCCATCCAACAGCTTTCAGTCCTGCCTTCTCCGTGACATCGGTGAATGTGCCGTCACGGTTGTTTTTATAGAGGCGATTCGTCGCTTCGGGTGGATCTCCTTCCAGCCGCGTGCCCGAAAGCAGGAAGATATCCATCCAGCCATCGTTGTCGTAGTCGATGAAGGCACAGCCGCAACCATTGGCTTCCATGATGTATTTCTTGGTTTCAATACCGCCGTAGATGACCGGAGCGTGCAAGCCTGCTTCTTTCGCGACGTCGGTGAAATGTGCGTAGAACGGACGACCGGAAGGCGCCGGCTTTGGTTGCGCTGCGAGGTTGCGTGTCGCCATTCCCCCCTCTTGCCCCATAAATCGCTGGGCAGAAGCGCATAGAGAAAGCAGGACGAAAGAACGTCGGCTAATGGTCATTAGAAATCCTGACTAAGGCTCCTTCATTATGGTGGTTGACCTGTGTTTGAGTAAATGTTTACTTCTCCACCCAATTCACCGCAATCAGCGGCAACTAATTGGACGAGCCAGCCGGGGCAACGATCAACTTATAGCGATTCCGTTCGCCTTCCTCTTTGGTCGCATCCTGGCGCGCCTTGGCCAGCCGCTTGAGCAAATCAGGGATCTCTGCCGTGCTTCCAATCTTTCGGAGTGCGATGACAAGATGGTACAAGGCACTCTGATCCGACGGATCCTGCTGCAATACCAGGCGGCATTCCTTGGCCGCTAGTGCATTCTGGCCAGAGTCGAGGTAGTACTTGGCCAACACGTTGTGGGCAGCGGTAAGTGAAGGCTGCAGATTCACGGCTCTCTTAGCGGAATCGAGACCAAGGTCAAATTCGGGGGAGCCCGGTTCGGGGGACTTCTGCGACATGATTGCAGCCTGCAGGTACCAGAGAAACGCATCGTCAGATTGCCTGGCAAGTTTGGCTCGCACTGTTGCGAGTGCACGATCGGGATCGTTCTGATTCTGCTCCTCTGCGAGCATACCCTGTGCTGCCCCGCTCATTCCCTGCTTCGGATCGAGTTGCTCCGCCTTCTCAAAGTCGGCCTGCGCCTTTTCATAATCTGCAAGTTGGACATAAAGCACGCCTCGCGCAAGATACAATTGCGCCGCTGCCGGTTGAAGCTTAAGGCCTGCATTGATCATTTCAACACCGGTCTGGAACGACTGATGATCCATTGCGATTTCAGCAAAGTCCGCATACAAGGCGGTCTGGAGCGGGTCTTTTACAATCGCATCTCGCAGGATCTTGACCGCGTTTGGTGTGTCCTTGTTGGCTTCGTAGATTGCCGCTGCCAACCGCATCGTGCTTAGGTCCGGAGACGAGTCCAAAAGAGGCCGCACAGTGGCCAGTGCCTCCTCTGGTTTTCCCGCGGCGAGTTGAACCGCGGCCAGGCCTCGTCTGCACCTGGGATCGTCCGGCTGCGTTGTCATAAGCCGTTCGAAGACCTGAATTGCTTCTTCCGTCTTTTCGAGTTTCATCAGGCAGACGCCATAACCCTGCAGTGCGTCCGGTTGAGAATCCAATACCGGACCGCTCTTGGAAAAGTGCTGTACAGCCGTAGCACAGTCGCCATTCTTCGTCGCCAATACGGCCAGCATTGCATGTGACGTGGCATCATTTGGGCGCAGCTTCAGAACGCGCTCGAGCAGTGGAATCGCGTCTGCGCTTCCAGCTTCATACTCTATTTGAGCTGCTCCTTCCAACGCCGGCAGATAGTCCGGTGAAATTTTCAGCGCACGTTCGTATGACGCAAGCGCGGATTTTGAGTCGCCTTTTCCTGAAAATGCAAGACCCTGCAGCATCCAGAGTTGGGGATTGTTGGGAGAGTCCTGGAGCGCGGACTGCACGGACAACAGGGCCTTTTCAAATTCCCGATCTCGAAGAGCCGAAGTGATCGATTGCAGGCGTTCGTTCGCCGTTTGCCCGAACATCGTCACCTGCAGGAAAAGAACAAGTATGACCGAATGAATACCTCTAAAGAAAGACTTGGCCTTCATGGCTTCTCGCACCTTTTTCTTCGTTCCTTTCAATACAGGCCTGCCCGGTCATTTGTGTCAATGGAATTTCCAGTGTAGCGCTGCGGCGGGTCGCCCAGCCTCTTTGTACCAACCCGAGTGCCGGTCTTCGACCGATTCGGTTTGCAGTCAATTCACCCGTCGCCCTCCGTCTTACGGTTGCAAGCGCGTCTGTTTGGTCGCGCACTCTTTTATCGCTCTGTCAGCTTCACTGTCCGGGCTCGCAGCAAAGAGCTTTTGCTCGTAATCTGCGGCCACTTTGCAGTTGGAACTCGCGATTGCGGCGTTGAACTGCTGTCGATAATACGACTGCAACTGGTAAGTGATCTCGAGTTCGGCAGGATCGGGGGTAAGAGGATCGATCTCGTGTGCCTCTCGAAGATGCTTCATTCCCTCGGAGGTCTTTCCCTGCGTCGTCAGTGCGGCCCCGAGGTTGTTATGTGCCGAGGCGTTTTGAGGATCCAAATCCAAAACTCTTCTCCATGCAGCGATTGCATCGTCGATCTTGCCCTGAACAGCGAGATCAGAAGCAATATCCAAAAGGCGGTAGGCTTCGGCGGCCTGCACATCGATTTTCATCAATCCATTTGAAGGGATATTCACAAACTCCGGAATGTTGACCGCCCGATTCGCCGCGGTCGCGTTGTCGATCAAGATTGCGGGGCTCGAGTTGCCTTCCTTATCGAGGTGCGTCAAAAACATCTGAGTATAAGGTGAACGACTCTTGGAGGAGAAAACCAACCAGCGGCCATTGGGCGAGAAGCTGTGCCAGGAATTCATCAATGGCGTATTGCAACGGAGACGACGAGCCACTCCACCTTCGAAAGGAACGATATAGAGTTGGCTGTCAGGACGCATCAACTCCGCATTGCGGCTTTGAACAAAGACGATCCAGCGGCCATCGGGAGAGACCTTTGGAAAACTGTTGCTCATCCCGTTGTTGGAAGCGCCTTCAATCGGGACTGCGATACCGCCTTTGCCGCCGTTAAAGGGGATTCGGTACAGGTCGTACTTGATTTGAGTTTCCTCTGGATCGTTGGCATGCCTCGGTAACGCCTGACCCGGCGTCTCGGGGACGCGCGCTTCAGCCCGCGCAAAAACCACGAACTTGCCATCCGGGCTCCACACCGCGTTGGTTTGCACGAATCGCTCATCGTCCGCCCCGGGCAAAGGCTGCTTTTTCCCCGAGGTTCGGTCGTACCAGGCCAGGATTCCGCGCGTCGGATAAAAGACCTGGAGGAATCGATAGTCCTGGAAGTTGACGAGGAAGTAGCTCTTGCCCAACTGCGCTCTGAGATCGCGCAACATGGTCACAATGTATCTTCCATCCGGTGACACCTGCGACATGAAACCGATTCTGGACGGCGAAGACGTATTGTCCTTGATGGAACTCCAGGAGATGACGTCCTGGTTCCGGAGAGACATCTGCGGCTTGATGGAAGCGAGTGCATAGAGCCCCTTGTCGTTTGCCGGACCGTCGAGATCCATTCCGAACGTTTTTCCGTCGAGTGAGAACGAATGACAATTGGCGCAGGTGTGCATTCCAGTGAGCAGCAAGCGGCTGGCTGGTTCGCCAATATCGCGAAGGCGCCAGGCAAGGAGAGGCAGATCCTGTTTTGCCAGCGGTTGGATCACTCCCTTTTCACCCTTCGACGGAATCAACGGCACGTCGCGATAGAAGATCGGTGCTTTCACCGGATCCTGGGAGGTCTCAACAGTCACGGTGCCGCGAGAGACGGCTACATCCGAGTGCCTGGTCTGAAGTCCCGTGATGGTGATGGTGGCTGCATGTTCTTTTGAGTGCAGCTTGATCGCTTTCCAGGCCTCTGCTGCCGGAGTCCAGGTATGCGCAGCGGCCTGCCGTGGCGTGAGTGCGGGCAATTCGTTGCTCGGAGAGACGCACCGCGGGTCGATTTCACCGATGCGAGGGCGCGCACCGGAGGATTGGAAGTGAATCGCAGGCGAGCCGTCGCTGAATGACACATCGATCGTCCACGTCTCGGCGGCATTCGATTCGTCATGCCATATGAAAGTCGGAGCCGTGATCTCCGGCGGAAAGATCGACCCATCCTCCGGATAGTCCACAGTAATCGCGGCAGGGCCGTCTTGACTTTGGGCGAAGGCTCCATCTCCAAACCGGAAGTGAATGGCGTTCCACCCAAAAATCGCGACCAAGCCGATTCCAAGGAGAGCTTTCGTATTGCGCTTCGCTCCTGCGCCTTTATCGAGAGCCAATCCCTGGTTCAAACCGATTCGACCGGGTGTCATTTACAACTGCCCTCCGCTCTGCCCGTGCGCTTGGCCGGCCCAATCTTTTATGCCAACGGCGTTGTTGATGAAACGCGCGGGATCGATAACATGCAATTTCGCAATGCGCTCCACATCCTGCATGATTCGCGACTATAGCATCCCGCTGTTCATCTCGCAATCGTTCCCGGCTCGCTTGACGGCCTCATCCAATTCCCCGCTGGAATCGGACAAATTTCACCCATCTCCTGCACACCCATGCGCGCAGTATAATTGCCCGACGGTCTGATTCGGGAAGCTGAAACACACCGGCGTCTCTCGGTCTTTCTACATATGGGGCAGATGAACCATTCTCTTGGGACACGATACCTGTTAATCAGGTTGTGGGGCTTTACAGGGATATTTACGAACAAGGCAAGAGGAAGTCACGTGATTACGAGGCGAAGGGATTCTCGAAGGAATCGTCGCATCCCAGTCTGCGAACTTCCAAAATTGTCTGTGTGGGTTTTGCCCCTTATTACGCTGTTCATTGTCGGCTGCAGGCGAACACCGCTGACTGTGGCAGTCATTCCGCGTACAAGTGGGACGGCCCTTTGGGAATCGGAACATGCCGGCGCCGCCGCAGTGGCACGCAGTGTGGGGTTGAATCTCTACTGGAATGCGCCGATGCGCGACGATGATACGCAGACGCAGATATCCCTGATCGAAAAATCTGTCGATCGAGGAATGGCTGGAGTTATCGTTTCGCCAATCGAAACGCTTCCCTTGCGAACGCCGATTCGCCGGGTTCTTGCGGACAACGTGCCAGTGGTCGTGATCGGTACCGAACTTGGCATCCCAACCGGCCCCAAGCTCAGTTATGTGCTGAACGACGAGCGGGCGGGAGGCCAGATGGCTGCCCGCAGAATTGGCTTGATCCTTCAGGGCAAAGGAAATATCGCCATTGTGGGAATCAGGCCGGAACTCCAGAGCAACACCCTCCGGGAGCGGAGTTTTGAGACTACACTCAGCCGCGAGTTCCCGAGCATTCGCGTCGTTGCCCGCAGACTGGGCCTGGCGAGCGTCCCCCAGGAACAGCACAATGCGGAAGATCTTCTCGCCGGCAGCCAGTCCCTCGATGCGATCGTGGCTCTCTCTCTCGCCTCAACAAGAGGAACGTATTACGCGCTTGCCGTGTTCGGCAAGGTGCACACAATCAAGCTGGTTGGATTTGACCAGGACCTGATTCCCCCAATTCGCGACGGAGGTATTGACTCTGTCGTTGTGCAGAACACCTTCGAGATGGGGCGATTAGCGATGGAGCTCATGAATCGTGAGATTCGCGGCACAGCCGGAAACTCGGAAGTCAATGTCGAGCCGGTCTTGATGACGCGCGAAAACGTGGATTCGGCCGAGATCCGCCAGATTCTGAACCTGTCGTGGTGGCCGCCTCAATGAGCCGCATAATCGCGAAACGGACTGTGGTGCTCGCGCTGGCTGGAGCAGCGGCGATTGCCCTGCTCGCGATCGGTACAGTCGCATATCGTTCGGTCATTCACCCGGGGCCATTGCAGCGCCAGATCATTTCGCTCGAGAAGCAGGATGATTGGCAAGCGTTTGGCGGCACCTGGCAGTACGCTGACGGCGTGATGAGCAATATATCCGATGAGCGCGGGGCCAAGCTGATGACCGGCCCCAAGTATTGGACCAACTACTCTGTTGAAGCTGACGTTCTTTTGCTCGGGCAATATGGCGATGCAGGGTTGATTATTCGCGCCAGCGATGAAGAGCAAGGCGTAGATTCCTACCACGGTTACATGGCGGGGTTGCGCGATCTCGATAACACGCTGATGATGGGACGGGCCGATTACGGGTGGAGAGAATATGCGGCCACGGCCGGATCCCCCCGCGTTTACGCACAGCAGTGGTATCACCTCAAGTTTCTGGCCTTTGACTGCGATTTCGCTGTTAGCGCCACACCTCAAAGCGGACAAACAACGACTATCGCAATCCGGGACCCTGGCTGCATCAAGTCTGGGAGATTCGGGCTCAAGTCTTATAACACCGGCGCACAGTGGAAGAATGTCGAGATTCAACCGGCGACGCAACACGACCTGGCTTCAATGATTGGGAATCTACAGCCGCAATTGGCCGTGCCGAGAGAGCTTCCGACGGGATCGGAGCCTGCCCCCCACGATCGATACCTTGAGCCAATTGAGCGCGACCTCCAGGCACACCGTTCCGGGGTTGGCGCACAGGCGATCAGGAGCCTTCGGCTTTTGTCCCCGGATACGCCGAGTTCCGTTACGGTCCAGGGTGTCGTCACGCTCACCTCGCCGATGATATACATACAGGACTCGACGGGAGGACTTGCAATTTCCAGCAGTCATCCCCATGCCCCCTTGCAGATAGGAGATGAAATCGAAGTCGGGGGCGATGCGCAATTGCATGATTTCAGCTCCGAGCTTCGCAATGCGGAGATCCAACTGCTCTGGTCCCACACACCGGTCTCTCCAGTTGCTGTTACAGCGTCGCAGGCAGCGACTGGAGCCTTTGACGCTCAGTATGTGGAAGTACAAGGAAGGCTTGCGGAGAAACACGAGCAAGGCGATGGAACAGGGATTCTAACGCTGGAGGATGAGAGCCAGTCGTTCATTGCCGTGGTGAATGGGCTTGGACGCTCGCCTCATCTCAATTCTCTCAAGGAGAAAAGCAAGTTGCGCTTGCGTGGGATCTGCGTAATCGATTCCAGGTACACACATGACCTGACCGCATTTGCGCTACTTCTGCCATCGTTTGGCGATATTGAAGTTCTGGAGGGCCCGCCGTGGTGGAGCCCTATTCACATTCTTGAACTGGCAATCTGCGTATTTCTCCTCTCCATGGCCGGGATGACGGGATTTTTCTTTGTGGCGCGCTGGCGAATGCAAGCCGTACTCGACGAGCGACAGCGCCTGGCTCATGAGATGCACGACACGCTTGCGCAGAGCTTTGCTGGTCTCGGCTTTCAGCTCCAGGCAATTCGCGATGACGTGAAAGATGGAATCGATATCACTCCACAGCTCGAACTGGCACAGGGTATGGTCCGCAACAGTCACGAGGAGGCACGGCGGAGCATTTCAGCGTTGCGGCCCGAGCACCTGGAGTCCGTTGGGTTGTTATCTGCGCTGGAGCAATGCGCTCGCCGCATGATTTCCAAAAGCTCCTCGGTGGAAATAAGAACGGTTAGTGCAGGAAGCATAGAGACCATTCCGCTGCGAGTCTCCGATACATTGCTGCGGATCGGTTACGAAGCGATTGCCAACGCAATTCGCCATGCCCATTGCTCGCGACTGACCATCGCACTCGTCTATGAAAGGTCCTCGGTGGAGATGATTGTTGAAGACGATGGAGCCGGGTTCGTCGTTTCAAGCGACTCGGCAGGATTCGGCATTCGAGGAATGCATAAGCGGGCGGACAACATAGCCGCTCATTTCAGGATCGACAGCGCACCGGGACAAGGAACCGCAGTTCACGTCCTGGCTCCAATTCCACCCACTTTCCTTCGAACCCTCTCTCACAGATGGTTGATTCAGCTTCAAATGAGGAAGATGCATGACAAACGCACCAGAGTCTAAAGCTACTGTCCGGGTTCTCATCGTTGACGACCACCCGGTTGTGCGCGCCGGATTGGCTTCACTCCTTCGCAGACAAATCGGGTTGAGACTTGCTGGAGCCGCCCATTCCGGGGAAGAAGCATTGGAAATACTCAAGTCCTCTTCCGTCGACGTGATGCTTTTGGATTTGCGCATGCCAAGTATCAATGGCGTTGATCTACTGAATATTTTGAAGACGAATGAGAATCAGCCCAAAGTAATCATTCTCTCAAGTTACGAGTACGAAGAAGAGATTTATCAGGCTATCAAAGCAGGTGCGCTAGGCTATCTTTCAAAGAATGCACCCCGTGAGGAGATTGTTGCCGCAATTGAAACGGTGGTCGCTGGGGGCACCTATTTTCCTGAACGCATAATCAGGTGGATTGAAGAGCGGGAAGGTCGATCGAGCTTGAGCGCCCGGGAAATCGAGATTCTGGAGATGGTTGCAAAAGGGCTCACAAACAAGGAGATTGCCGGGGCGCTTCAAATCAGTTTTTACACGGTGCGGAATCATGTAAACCATATCAGCGCCAAGCTCCAGGTAGCGGACCGAACTGAGGCTGCGACAGTCGCCATGCGTCAGGGCATTATCGGCGGTGGCTGACGGATTTGAGGTAGCCACGGGTGCTGTGGGAGCGGCGCGGCCAGCACCGGCTACTTTTTGCAGATCGCTTTCAAGCATCCGTGCCGTCCAGACCGCTCCTCGCTATTCTTTCCTGTGGAATTCAAATACCCGCGTTTGATACACTTCAGTCCCAAGCCGGTGTTCGTGACCGATCCTGTTCCCTTGTTGGATTGTGGTGTGAATCGATGCCGATCAAACTGACTGTCAACAAAGTGGTGGCAAGTGTAGACGTTCCGCCGGATATGCCCCTCCTGTGGGTGCTGCGCGACGTACTGAACCTCAAAGGCGCCAAGTTCGGGTGCGGAATTGGCCTTTGTGGCGCATGCACGGTTCTGGTGGGTGGCCATGCAGTGCGCTCCTGCACGACGCAAGTGGGATCGGTGGCAGGCGAGCCGATCACCACCATCGAAGGGCTCTCGCCCGAGGGTCTTCATCCGCTGCAGGTGGCGTGGCAGGAGCTGGACGTGCCGCAGTGCGGATATTGCCAGGCCGGTCAGATCATGTCTGCAGCCGCTTTGCTGGAGCGCGCACCGCACCCCACTGACGCGGATATCGACGCGGCCATGAGCGGAAACCTCTGCCGATGCGGAACCTATGCGCGCATCCGTCAGGCAATTCACGAAGCAGCCGAAGCGGGCGCGGCAGCCCGCACCAAGTGAAGGAGGGCCCTCTCATGCGCTTCAATCGCAGATCGTTCTTGAAGTTGACGGCCCTGGCCGGCGGCGGCCTGGCTCTGGATCTTTATCGACTACCCCTCGCTGCAGCTCAGGGGCCTGAGAAGCCGCCCGACCTTACGCCACAAGCCTTCATCCGCATTGCGGCGGATGGAGCAGTCACCATCATGGCGCGCGCCTCGGAGTCCGGCCAGGGCATGCGCAACATGCTTCCCATGCTGATTGCCGAGGAACTGGATGTGGACTGGAAGGATGTTCGCGTCGAGCAGGCAGACCTGAACGAGAAGATATACGGCATGCAGTTCTCAGGCGGCTCTGCAAACACTCCGATGGGCTGGGAGCCGATGCGCCGCGTGGGAGCGGCCGGGCGGCAGTTGCTGATTACGGCAGCGACGCAAACCTGGAGCGTGCCGGAAGGTGAGTGCTCCACGCAATCCGGACGCGTGCTTCACACCGCCTCAGGGCGCTCCCTGGGTTACGGCGAGCTTGCGGCCAAAGCCGCCTCGCTGCCCGCGCCCGCGCTCAGTGGCGTCAAGCTGAAAGACCCCAAGGATTATCGCATCATCGGCCATTCGCAGAAGGGCGTCGACGTACATGCTATCGTCACCGGCAAGGCGCTCTTCGGCATCGACGTGGAAATGCCCGGAATGCTGCATGCCGCAATTGAGCGGTGTCCGGTGTTTGCCGGCAAAGTAAAGTCCGCCAACATCGATGAGATCAAGGCGCTGCCTGGTGTGCGCCATGTCCTGGTGATCGATGGCAGCATCACTCCCGCGGCCTTCACTCCGTGGGAGCCGGGCATGGAAGCGGGCGTCGCGATTGTGGCCGACAACTGGTGGCAAGCGCAGCAGGCTCGCGAAAGGCTCAAAGTTGACTGGGATCCCGGCCTGGGAGCCGTGCAGAGCACCGATGGCTTCAACAAGCGGGCCGAGGAACTCATCAAGGCTCCGCCCGCAAACACGCTGCGCAGGTATGGCGATCTGGACGGCGCATTCAAGTCGTCGGCCAAGGTAGTCGAGGCTACCTATCAATATCCGTTCATCGCACACGTCACGCTTGAGCCGCAGGGAGCCACCGCGCATTGGAAAGACGGCAAGCTGGAGATGTGGTCCACCAGTACTCTGCCGATTGACGGCCGCGGCCTGGTTGCAAAGACATTTGGCATCCAGGAGAGCGACATCACCACTCATATGGTGCGTTCGGGAGGCAGCCAGGGCAGGAGACTCCAGAATGACTACCTGGTGGAGGCGGCATGGATCGCCAAGCGCGTTGATGCGCCGGTCAAACTGCTGTGGTCTCGCGAGGATGACATTGAACACGACCCGTTCAGGCCGGGCGGTACGGTAGGATTGAAAGCCAGCCTCGATGCGGACGGCAAGCTAACTGCGTGGCGGCATCACCTGGTGACCTTCGGCGACGACAAGCACTCCGCTTCCGGCGGCGGCATCGAGCAGGACACATTTCCGGCCGGCTTCCCGCCCGCTTATGCGCTTTACACCTCTGCGCAGCCGCTTACGCTACGCACCGGAGCCCTCCGCGCCCCCGGCGACAACGCTTACTGCTGGGTCTCGAACTGCTTCCTGGACGAGATGGCTCATGCCGCCGGGCGTGATCCGCTTGAATTCCAGCTTGAACTGCTCAGCAACAAACAAGCGCCATGGTCCGCGGGAGAGCACGATGCGGTAGGTGACCACGAGCCTAAAGGACAGGACGCTCTCGTCGCGGAGCGGTACAAAGGCGTGCTTGAGTTAGTGGCGGATAAGTCAGGCTGGGCGCATCGCAGCAAGACGCCGGGGCGCGGAATGGGAATCGGCGCATGGTTCTGCCACTTGGGCTACTTCGCCACGGTTGCCGATGTGAGCGTTGACGCACAGAACAAAGTCACGGTGCACCACGTCTGGGCTGCGGGAGACATCGGCAGCCAGATCATCAATCCGGCGGCGGCCGAGAACATCTCCTTCGGCGGCATCATCGAGGGGATGAGCCACATGGGTCAGGAGATCACGCTCGTGGACGGCAAGGTCCAGCAGTCCAACTTCCATAACCATCCGTTGATGCGCATGAGACAGGCGCCGAAGATCGAAGTGTTTTGGCGCAAGACCGACTATGCGCCTACTGGCCTGGGTGAGCCAACGCTGCCGCCGACTTTGCCGGCAGTAAGCAACGCCATCTTTGCCGCCACCGGCAAGAGGATTCGTACCTTGCCGCTGCAGCGAAGCGGATTCAGTTGGGCTTGATGCAATTTCCCGGCAGACTCGCCCAACCGGTGCCTCGCAAACGGAAGGTTCCTGCACTAGACAAGAGATGAAAGGACGCCGAGAAGCGGCCAAATCTGCGCCGTTCTGTGCTTTTCATTTTGGGCTCGATTCGTTCGTGAACGGCAAAAGCGTCGATACCTTCTTGGGGACCTTGCGCCCCTGACATCTGGAGCGGAACCGAGGGCAGAGTTCGTCGAGGAGCCGTCCCGATCACGGCTCAAGATTGCCAACCTCCGCCGAGCGCGCCGTAGAGTTGCACGAGGGCGAGCGCTTCAGCCTGTTGCGCGCTTACAAGGTTGAGTTGGGCCGCATACAGGTTTGAATCGGTCGTGAGTACTTCGAGATAGCCTGCAGAACCGCCCTGATATCGGAGGCGCGCAAGGCGCGTTGCGTCCTGCGCTGCCTCGACCAGTTTTTCCTGTTGCTCACGATAAGCCCGCTGCTTGTCGAGTGCGATGAGTGCATTGGAGACATCGCGAAGCGCTCCGGCGATTGTCTTTTGATAATTGAGCACCATCTCTTCCTTGGTTTCCTGCGATAGCTGAAGCTGCCCGCGAAGTTTGCCGCCTTCAAAGAGAGGCTGCGTGAGCGTGCCGATCCCGTAGATGGTTTTTCCGGCGGGATCGAAGATACTGGAGAGGCTGTCTCCGCCGACACCGCCCGATGCGCTGATGGACAGGTTGGGGAAGAACTGTGCGCGTGCCACGCCTATCTGCGCATTGGCGGCAACAAGAGTAGCTTCGGCTTGCTGGATGTCCGGTCTTCGTTCGAGAAGTTGCGAGGGTATTCCGGTAGGAAGTTGCTGAGGCGGAGGAGCGAGCGCATTCGGATCGTTGTGTGAGATGGGCCCGGGATTCTCTCCAAGCAACAGGGCAATCGCGTTCTCCTCCTGCTGAATTTGCTCCTCGAGCTGAGGCACCTCCGAAGTCGCCGCATAGAGCAACTGCTCGGACTGGCGCACATCGGAAAGAGGCACAGACCCTCCACTCTCCAGAGTTTTGGTTAAAGCGACGGAATCCTGCCGGACTTTGATGGTCTCCCGAGTAATTTCAAGCTGCGCATCGAGAGCGCGTATCTCCAGATACGCGGTTGCGACCTGTTGCACAAGCGTGAGCTGAACCGCGCGCTGCGCCCAGACTTGCGCCAGCAACTGCGCGCGGGCCGCCTCAGTCTGCTTGCGGTAGAGACCCCAGAAATCGGGCGTCCATGCGGCTGACACATTGATCGATCCGTTGACGAGCGGGCTGGGAATCTGGGTGCCGAGGGAAGAGGGCAAGGTCGCGCCTATTCCGGTTCCGCCCACGGTGATGGATGGGAATTGTTGCGAGCGGGTAATTCTGACTTGCGCCTGCTCCTCGAGGATCCGTTGCGCGGCAATGCGGACATCGTAGTTGTTGGCCAATGCCTTGCGGATCAGGTCCTGCAGTTCCGGCTCACGGTAGACGGAGGCCCATTTCTCTTCGCCGAGCGAGTTTATCGGATCGCTTGAGACCGTGGTGCTGTCCGCGCCGCGAAAGGCGGGTGGCGCCGGATAGTTCGGACGCTGATACTTGGGACCTACCGTGCAACCTGCAAGAAGGCTGAGTGCACCGGCAAGAAGGCCGAGCCGCGTCAGATGTGGAAGGCTCATCAGTCCTGACCTCCTTCTACGGCAGCGTGGGCCGCGATTGCGCCCACCGGCCCGCTTGATGGAGTTGCGGGCCCGCAAATTGAATCCATCGTTGTACCGCTGCCTCCTCTTACAAGGCGATGCGACAAAAACTCGACAACCGCGAACGTGACGGGAATAAAGATGATGCCGAAGATGGTGGAGAGAGACATGCCTCCAACAACAACGGTGCCGAGAATGCGCCGAGAGGCAGCTCCCGAACCGCTGGCAGCCCATAGTGGAAAGCAGCCCACAATGAAGGCCAGAGCGGTCATTACGATGGGACGGAAGCGCAGGCGCGCCGCGTTCAGAGCGGCGTCGCAAATGCTCTGTCCGCTCTCGTAGTTGAGTTTGGCAAACTCGACGATAAGGATGGCGTTCTTTGCCGAAAGGCCGATGAGCATTACGAGTCCGATGGTGGCAAAGATGTCGTTCTCGAGCAGCCGCGCATGAAGTGCGAGATAAGCGCCCAGAATCGCCACAGGGGTGCTGAGCAGAACGCTGAACGGCAGAGTCCAGCTCTCATACAGTCCGGCGAGAATGAGGAATACGAAGAGCACCGAGAGACCAAAGACTGCCCATGGTGGAACGCCTTTCTCGGCCTGCTGCTCCTGGAATGACATTCCTGAGTAGTCGAATCCGGCGCCGGGAGGCATGGTTTCACGGAAGACTTCTTCGAGGGCTTTCCTCACCTGGCCCGAACTGTATCCAGGCGCGCCGGTGATGTTTAACTGTGCGGCATTGAATTCGTTGAACCGGAAGATGAATTCAGGTCCCGTGATTCGGCTGACTTTGACGAGCGAACCGAGAGGCACCTGGCTTCCGTTGGCACTGCGAACATAGAACTGATCGATGTTCGCAATGTCTGTTCGCGAGGTGCCTTCAGCCTCGACAAAAGTCTGCCATTGGCGACCGAAGCGATTGAAGTAGTTGACAAGGTACCCGCCCATGAATGTTTGCATGGTGGTGTAGATGGTCGAGAGATCGACCTGCTGCTGGAGCGCCTTTTCCTTGTCCACGTCGGCGTAAAGTTGCGGCACCGCGGGCTGGTACGACGGAATGGCGGCAGCAATCTCAGGACGCTTTGAGAGCGCGCCGAGAAAAGTGAAGACGTTCTTTGTCAACGTTGCGGGATCGTCAGAACCGGAGCGGTCTTCGAGGATCATGGTGACTCCGCCGGAGGTTCCGATGCCGGGAATGGAAGGTGGCGGAAATGCAAAGGCAATGCCGTCTGGATTGGCTGCGAGCTGCTTCTGCAAATTGGCCTGAATGTACTGAAGCTGCTCCTCCTTGCTCTTGCGGACGGCCCACGGTTTGAGATTCACGAAGAAGAAGCCTGAGTTTGTACTCTGCACTTGCGTGAGAAGTGAGAAGTTGTTCACGGCGATTACGCCTTCGACGCCGGGAGTCTTCAGGAGGGCGTCACTGATCTTTTGCTCGGCAGCGTCCGTGCGCTGCGCCGAAGCGCTATCGGGAAGTTGCAAGGCGAGGAACATGTAGCCCTGATCTTCAGTGGGAATGAATCCTCCGGGCAGGGTGCTGCCCAGGTAGACCGCAACCACGGCGAGCAGCAGCCAGGCCAAGCATGGCGAGAGCGGATTTGTGGATGAGAATCCGCGACAGGCCGACGAAGCCATCGGTTGTGCGGCCAAAGAACTTGTTGAACAGCGCGAACCCTCTGCCGAGAAGGCCCTTCTTGCGGCCTTCCTGCCTGGGCTTGAGAAGCAGCGACGCGAGCGCGGGAGAGAGCGTGAGCGCGTTGAATGCCGAGATCAACACAGAAATCGCGATGGTGACTGCGAACTGCTGATACATGCGGCCGGTAATGCCGGGGATGGCGGCGGTTGGAATGAAGACGGCCGCCAGAATGAGCGCGATGGCGACCACGGGTCCGCCAACTTCCTGCATCGCCTTTTCTGTCGCCGACTTCGGGTCCATGCCCTCGTCGATATGGTGCTCGACCGCTTCGACGACGATGATGGCGTCGTCGACGACCAGGCCGATCGCGAGCACAAGGCCAAAGAGCGAGAGTGTGTTGATGGAAAAGCCCAGCGCCGGAAAAATAATGAAGGTGCCGATAAGTGAAACGGGAACGGCGAGCAGAGGAATCAAAGTGGCGCGCCAGCCTTGCAGAAAGATAAATACGACAAGGACGACGAGGCCAAGCGCTTCAAAAAGTGTCAGCATGATTTCGCGGATGCCGGCAGTAACCGCTTTGGTCGTGTCGAGGGGGACGCTATAAGTAATGCTGGGCGGAAACGTGGCTGATAGCTCCTTGATGCGCTGGCTGACCGCGTTCGCTGTCTCAACCGCGTTGGAACCGGGGAGCTGGTAGATCGCCATGACGCCGGAGGGCGCCTGATTGTAGCGTGCGGAGACTCCATACGCCTGATCTCCAAGCTCGATGCGCGCCACATCTCTGAGATGAAGAATGGAACCATCGGGATTGGCACGCAGGATGATGTTTCCGAACTCCTCGGGTTTGACGAGGCGTCCTTGCGTGCGGACTGTGTAAGTAAACTCCTGGCCCCTGGGAATCGGTTCGCCGCCGATTTGGCCGGCCGGGTTCACGTTGTTCTGGGTCTGAATTGCGGAGATCACATCGGCGGCAGTAACGCCAAGCTTCGCGAGTTGATCGGGCTGGACCCAGACTCTAAGTGCGTATTGACCGCCGAAGACCTGCACGCGCGAGACGCCCTTTACGCGAGCGAGTTGATCCTGAAGGTTGATGATGGCGTAGTTGGTGAGAAAGTCCTGGTTCAATTTGCCGCCGGGCGAACTGATCGCGATAAGCATGAGCGGCGAAGTCAGCGCCTTTTGCACTGTGAGGCCGGCCGTGGTTACCTGGGCGGGAAGCTGAGACTGAGCCTGGTCGACGCGCAATTGTGCGAGAACCTGATCGATATTCGGGTCGGTCTTGACGTCGAAATCCACGAAGAGCTGAACGACACCATTGTTGGCGCTGACTGAGCTCATGTAGATCATGTTGTCGACGCCATTCATCTGCTGTTCGACCGGGGTCGAGACCGCCTGGCTGACAGTCTTTGCGTCGGCGCCGGGATAAGTTGCCGTGACAAGGATCTCCGGCGGAACGATGTTTGGATATTGTGAGATGGGCAGCGTCAGCATCGAAACAGCGCCAATGACCACAGTGAGAATGGCAATGACGATCGCGACGATGGGCCGCCGGATGAAGAATTTTGACATTGAGCTGGGCTCCTAGAGCTGTGGCGAGTGCGTGGCGGCAGCGACTTGAAACTTCGTGAGCTGCGGATCGATCGGCGCCCCTTCGCGGAGTTTTTGAAGATTATCGATGACGACGAGAGATCCGCCGGGCAGGCCGCCTTCGACGACCTGGCTGTCTCCGAATTGCGGGCCGAGAGTCACGTTGTTGACGTGAATCGTATTGTTTGCGCCAACGGTATAGACCTGTTGCTGGCCTTGAAACTCCACGATCGCCACCTGCGGAACCAAAACCGTGTTGCGGAGAATTTCGGTTTCAGCTTTTACCCTGCCAAACTGGCCCGGACGAAGTATGTTGCCGGGATTTGGAAAGGACGCGGCGATGCGAATTGCTCCGGTCTGACTGTTCAACTGGCGATCCACGAAAGCCACGTGGCCTTTATGCGGGTACACCTCACCGTTCGAAAGGGTGAGCGTGAGGGGAATCCCGGAGGCGCCTTGAAGGAGGCTGCTGCCGACTTTTCCGGCTTGCTTTGTCAAAGCCAGATATTCACTATCGCTGATTGAGAAATAGACCTTGATCGGATCCAGTTGCGAGACCGAAGTGAGCACAGACTGCGTGCCGACGAGATTGCCGACCTGGGTCGTGGCCTGACCTGCGACACCGGTAATCAACGAACGAACTTTCGTAAAGCCGAGATTAAGGTTGGCCGTGGCAACAGCAGCCTCTGCCGATTTCACGGAGGCATCCGCCTGGGCCATCTGCTGGATATCGTTGTCGAGTTGGCTTCTGGCGATGGCGTGGGCCTCTGCCAGCGGCGTGTCCCGATTCACGTTGATTCGAGCAAGAGACAGTTGCGCCTGGGCTTGGCCTAGTTGTCCCTGTGCCTGCTGAAGCGCGGCCTCAAACGGTCGAGGATCAATCTCGAACAAGACCTGATCCTTTTCGACTTGGGATCCTTCACGATAATCCTGGCGAATGAGATAGCCGCTCGCCTGGGGTTGAATCTGGGCGTTCACGAAGCCATCGAGCGTGCCCACCCACTCTCCCGTCAGGGGCACATCGGTCTGCTCAACCTTTACGACCGAGACTTTCATTGAAGGATGAGGGTTGGTTGCCGTAGCGCTGACGGTTTTGCCGCAACCGGTTAGAAATTCGACAGGAACCGGCAGTATCGCCGTCAACGGAAACGAGAAGAGCGATCTTCAGACAGGCCTTCCCTGTCCACTTTTCATGGCTCACATTCATACTGATTCTCCATTCAAGCGTGAATAATGTTCTCAGCGAGGATCGTTCGCGCCGCGAAAACACGTATGCATGTGACAACTTGGATGAGGACGCTCAGGTACCGGATTCACAAAGTTGATTTCGCAGGAACATCGCGGCGAATGAATCTTTCTTGCAGGCCAGTGAGCGGCAGCGACCGCTGACTCAGCAAAGAAAGCCTGAGGGCAATCAGCCGGTCAGTCAAAAGGACGTTATCGACCGGGTCTTGATGGGTTCCCGCGAGCCGTCCGCGGCACTCTCACTGATCGGGGAATGCTCGCGATGGAGCGACCAACAGGATCGCATCGATGCAGACGCGGCAGGCCACACATCTCGCAAAGCAACGCGGAGCGCGCGGCCGGTCCACGGTCCAACGCCCCTTTTTGCCATTTTCGCACCCGGTCCGGCCCGCCGGTGTCGAACCACCCGGGACCTTCACTGCCCGTTCTTCCCACGGCGCGAAATGGGGCTGATTCGTGCGAAAGACAGGCGATTTCCGGGTCCATTTTCAGGTTTTTGAGATGTGTACAATTTTGACCATAAATAAACCGTAAATCTATGTACAAACAGCCCGACTGAGTGTATGCTCTGAAAGTCTCGGTTCTCCTCGAATTGACTTCCCCTCAAGGCTGGCCGAGCTTTTTGGGGCTCTTCTGTCCTGTCGATCTGCATCGCCTCTTCCCCGGCGCGGGCAGTTACCGGCTAGACGGGTGCCCAGACACGAAACCACCGGACGCAATCGCAAGTTCATTGGAACTTCATGCGGAGGCACGTCACGTGAGCGTCTCAGGGCATTTCCCAAATCTCTCCGATGAGCCACATTCCAAGGAGTCCAGCCGTGCCGGGCGCCTGGCGTTTGTCTCTGCTTCGCCGCTCTTTACAGGTCTTTCGCCGAACGAATGTGCTGAGATCTTGACCCATTCCGAAACGCGGTACCTTGAAGAGGACGAACTGCTATTCATGCAAGGGCAGCCATCCTTTCATTTGATGTTGGTTCAAACTGGCAGCATCAAGCTCACTCAGCTCAGCCCCTACGGTCTTGAGGTCGTACTCTGGGTCGCCGCAACGGGTGAAACGGCAGCCGTCCCCACCGGCACTTTGATGTGCATCCACACATGCTCCGCTCGCGCAATGACGGACTCCACCGTGCTGGTCTGGCAAGCGAAGAGACTTGAATTTCTGCTGGAGAAGTTCCCACAGATCAGAAGGAACATCGGCGTCGTTCTCTCCGGCCGGCTGAGGAGTCTTGAGGAGCGGTTCCGGGAGGTTGCCACTGAGAAAGTGTCCCAGCGGTTGGCGGTCACGCTTCTCAGGCTCGTGAAGCAGAGCGGCAAACAAGCATCGGGCGGGATAGAGGTATCGTTCAGCCGAGAGGAGCTTGCCCAGATGGTCGGGACGACCATTTTCACTATCAGCCGCCTGCTGTCGAAATGGGCCAAAGAAAAGATTGTTCTTCCTCGGAGAGAGGCGGTTGTGGTGCTGGATGTTGAGCGTCTCGAACGATTGAGGCACGAGGAAATCTAAGGATTGAATTGCTGCGCCTTTTGAGAGCAGGAACCGGGAACGTGTTTGTCATCGGCGCGATCGCCGGCCTTGCTTGACCCTCTTTCTCCAGCCGATGCATTCGCAGTGCCGGGGATCGTTGACTGAGGTTTGAAGAATGGCCCCGAAAGGTCTGCCGGCGTCCCACTGCGAACGCGAGCTTTGCCGCGCTGCCTTGCCCCCGGATTTGAATTGCTTCTCCTCTTGTAACCCGATTCCAGGATCGTCTTGACAGGTGTATTTGAGCGGTGATAGTCGTTTTTACTGAAGCACAATCGTTTGCGCTAAATTTCGCAAACGACTGCTGCGCACGAGACGGCTGGTTTCCCCGATCGCAGCCGCGTCCAATTCCCCAGCTTGTTCAACAGTGAGGCCGCCTTGGCGGCAGCCTCCACCTTGCTTAAGGAGGGTCAGTATGAAAATTTCCACGTCGGGAGTTCTCCGCCTTGTTTCGAAGGACGCCCCGTTCCTCCACTTGCGTTTCAGAGTCGGCCGGTCCGGCCTGCGGACGTCCCTGCTGCTTTCGATTCTGGCCAGTTTTCTGCTGCCTGCGGCCCGCGCGCAGTTTGGCTCCAGCCTTTCCGGCACCGTGCTTGACCCCACTGGCGCAGCCATTCCGGGCGCCGACGTGATACTCACCAACAATGCAACCCAGGTGGCGCAGACGGTGACCACCAACGCCACCGGGTTTTACAGCTTCACTGAGTTGCCAGGCGGTGACTACTCGCTCGTAGTTACAGCCGCCGGGTTCAAGAAAAACAACTTGACGAGTGTCGCATTGGCTGCCGAGACGCCTCGGAGCGTGAACGTAACGATGCAGACCGGTGAGGCGGTTCAGACAGTGACCGTAAGCGCCGACCAGACGCCGGCGCTGCAAACAGCCGACGCCAGCATCGGCACGACGATCTCCAGCGAAGAGGTGGAGCGGCTTCCCATGAATGGCGGAGACCCGTACGAATTGCTGCGCACTGCGCCAGGGATAACCGGCGACGGCGCGCGGGCTGGCAACGGCAACGCGGTGTTCCTGCCCAATGCCGCCGGCCCGGGCGGGTCGGACTCCGGCATCTTTCAGACCGAGAACCAGGTGCAGGTTGTGGCGGACGGACAGCGGCAGGCCGACAACAACTTCATGATCGACGGAGTGAGCGTGAACTCCCTCTCGCACGGCGGCAGCGCCGTGGTTACACCGAATGAAGAGGCGGTGGGAGAGATGACCGTGATCTCGACTTCGTACGACGCCTCCGATGGCCGGAACAGCGGCGCGCAGATCAAAGTCGACACCAAGAGCGGAACCAAAGACATGCACGGCGGCGCGTTCTTTCTCTACGATCAACCGGGGCTGAACGCCTTCAACAAATATGCCGGACCGGCCGCCGGCCTGACGCAAAAGGTGGAGAATGCGCAACGCATCTGGGCGGGGTCTCTTGGCGGTCCGATCGTCAAGGAAAAAGTCTTCTACTTCCTCTCCTACTCGGGCTACAGCGTGCACAACTCGCCGACCGCGAATCAGTGGGTGGAAACTCCGCAGTTCCGCACATCGGTGGCGGCGGCCCGGCCCGGCGGCATCAGCGGGGCGATTCTGAGCTTGCCGACAATGGCGCCGCGGGTTGCCGCCGTGCTTCCATCCAACTGCTCCTACTATGCCAATAACCAAGGCCAATATCCAGGACAGACCGCAAGCGGCGGACCGTTCTGTAACCCGGTCGGCACGGGGCTCGACATCGGCTCGCCGACGGCTGGGGGCGCCAGTCAGCTAGGCCAATACCCGCTGCTGAACGACTATACGGGCGGAGGGCTGGACGGCATTCCGGACATCGAATACGCAGCGGTCCAGCTTCCCAGCCAGAGCCGCGGCAATCAATTCAACGCCCGCGGCGACTGGCATGCCACGTCACGGGACCTGGTGGCGGGCATCGTGTATATCTCAAAGCTCGACAGCTTTGGGCCCAGCAGCACCAACGGCGCCCGGCCCGCGGACGATGTTCCTTTCAAGCCGCTGAACTCGGCGGGCACAGCAATCTACATTCACACTTTTGCGCCTGCCTGGCTGAATGAACTGCGCGCCAACGGCACGCGCTTTTCCGATAACGGCATCACGGACGCGGGCAGCGCGGTCGACTACGGGCTACCCTACATCAATGTACAGAGCCTTCCGGTAAGCAACGACCCGCAGTACGGCGTAAACCAATCCAGCACCACACCCGCGGTCTTCGCGGAAAACACCTATGAGATCCGCGATATGTTGACCCACACCTGGGGCGCACACACGTTCAAGGAGGGCGCGGAGATTCGCTGGGAGCAGGACAACGACAATCTCTCCGGCGATGCTCGTCCGGTGTATGCCATGCAGGGCTTGTGGGCCATGGCGAACGATACGCCGATCTATGAGGCGATCACCGCCAACCCCAACAACGGCGGCCTGGCGCTGTCGCAGCGTTATTTTCGCGATCAGGATACCGCACTCTACGTGCAGCACGACTGGCAGTTGAATCCCAACCTGACCTTGAACATGGGCCTGCGCTGGGAGTATTACTCGCCGCTGCACAACAAGAACTTCCAGATCAACTATCCCGTTCCGGGCCCCGCCGGGAGCGAGCTTTCCGGCATGAAGCTGGTACCGCATAACAATCTCTGGAATGCGGTGCACAGCAACTTCGCGCCCAAGGCCGGCTTTGCCTGGGTGCCGCCCGGAGCAAAGCAGAAACTCGTTGTCCGGGGCGGCGTTGCGTTTGCGTATAACCATCTGGACATCGCGCTCTTCAATCCGGCGCTGGAAGACGGTCCGAATATCGCCAATTACGGCCTTTGTTGCGGAACGAACTCGTCGGATTTCGGATCGCCATTTGCGGCGGGGTCGATCAAGTATGTGGTGGGAACGAGCAAATCGCCATACAGCTTCCCATCCAACCCGGCGCTTGCTACGGGAACGAATGCCAATGGATTTCCGAATCCATACGGAGGCGGAACGCCCAGCGTGGAGGTCTACGGTGCGCTTCCAACCACGCGGCCGCCGATGGCCTACCTTTATTCCCTCGAGACCGAATATCAGTTTCCCTGGAACTTTATTGGAACCTTCGGGTATGCAGGCAGCGAGGGCCACCACTTCGCGCGGCTCGTGAACCAGGACTTCCTGTATAACACTGCCAACTCGCCGGTCTACGCTGCATACTTTGCGCAGACTGACTCCAATCAGAATTACAACGCCATGAATGCGCAGCTCCGCCACACCATGCGCCACGGCGTCTCAATGAGCGTGGTCTACACGTACTCGAAGAGCCTGGACGAAGTCTCCAATGGCGATTCCGCCGACTCCAATGCCAACCAGACGGATCCGGCGAATAACTCGACCGAGTGGGGGCCTTCGGACTACGACGCGCGGCACCGCATTACTGTAACCGGGCTGTGGGACGTGCCCAAAGTGCACATGAGCAATGCGGTTGCCAATACGCTTGTGAACGGCTGGCAGGTGAATGGCATTTATAGCTGGCACAACGGCTTTCCGTATACGCCGGTCACCTATAACCTGACCACATCCGCATATGTACTAGGGTCGGGCGTGGTCAGCCCGACCCGGCCGCTGGCATACTCCGGCGGCGTGGCCAACGGATGTTCCGATGGCCTGTTTACCACTGGCAGCGATTTTCCAAATCGCGGAAGCGGGGGAACTGCGGGCGGCGCAAATTACTTCAACACCACGCCTCCTTCGAATTCGCACAACTACGTGCCAGGCATCGGCCGCAACAGCTTCAGGGGACCGTGCTATCAGGACGCGGATTTCAGCATGGCCAAGGAGTTTGCGTACGATTTCGGCGATCACCACACCTTTCTGCGCGTTCAGGCCAACATGTATAACGCGTTTAATATTCTGCAACTGGAGCCAATCACCAACGGCAATGCCAACCCCGGCGCCAACATCAATGCCCAGTACTTCGGATATGCGCAGGGAGCAGACGCGGGGCGTGTCATAGAATTGCAGGCACGATTCCAATTCTGAATGCTGTTGTTCCGATGCCCGGGGCGGAGCGCAAACTCCGTCTCGAACATTGACATCGCGCCGGGATCGGTGAATCCCGGCGGCACGATTACACTACGGACAGGCATCCCAATAAAAGCCCACGCACCGATTTGGAGAATGTGATGTCAGGTATTCGCACCACTCTGGTTTCGGGAGTGTTTCTTTTGGCTTCATCGTCGCCGCATTGCGCTCCGCAGGCAGCAGGCCCCGCGAGCACGTCCCCCGCGCAGCAGGTCGCAATCGACGCCCACGCCGCCGGCAAGCCTTTTCCACACTACTGGGAACAGATGTTCGGCTCGGGCCGCGCCAATCTAACACTGCGCGAGGACTATCGCAGCGATCTGCGCCAGGCAAAAAAGATCACTGGCTTTCGCTACGTCCGATTCCACGCCATCTTTCACGATGAGAATGGGGTCTACAGCGAGGACGCGCAGGGCGACCCCGCATACAACTGGTCCTATGTCGATCAGATTTACGACGGGCTGCTGGCCAACGGCGTGCGGCCTTTCGTAGAGATAAGCTTCATGCCCAAGGCGCTGGCCGCGCGGCTGGATTATCACGGATTTTGGTACAAGCAGATTGTGTCGCCGCCGAAGGACTACGCAAAGTGGGACGCACTGATCTCTGCGTTTGCAAAGCACCTGATCGAACGTTACGGAATCGAGGAGGTGGCGCAGTGGTATTTTGAGGTTTGGAACGAACCCAACATCGACTTTTGGATGGGACGACCCGCGCAGCAGACCTACTTCGAGCTTTACGACCACACCGCGCGCGCGTTGAAGGCCGTTAGCCCGCGTCTGCGCATCGGCGGCCCGTCCACCGCACAGGCCGCTTGGGCCGGCGACATGATCGCACACGCCGACGAGAACGGCGTTCCACTGGACTTTGTCTCCACGCACATTTACGGCAACGACTCGGTGAACGATGTCTTCCATGACAGCCGCACAATTCCGCCCCACGAGATGGTATGCGAGGCGGTGAAAAAGGTGCATGAAGAGATCGAGCGCTCCGCGCGGCCGCGACTGCCTTTGATCATCAGCGAGTTCAGCGCCACCTACATGAACGAGCAGCAGATCACCGACTCGATCTACATGGGCCCGTGGCTGGCCGATACCATCCGGCGCTGCGACGGCCTGGCCGACATGATGTCTTATTGGACCTTCTCCGATGTCTTTGAAGAGCAGGGCGTGATCAAAACGCCGTTCTATGGGGGCTTCGGCCTGTTGGCAGAGGGCGGAATTCCCAAGCCGGCCTTCGATGCCTTCGAGCTGCTGCATGGACTGGGGACAGAGCGTTTGCCTGTCACGGCGGAGAACGTGCTGGCCACTCGCCGCAAGGACGGCACTCTGGTGATTGCAGCCTGGAATCTTGTCGAACCAGGCGACGCCGGCGCTGACGCAACCGTGGTCTTCAATCTGAAGGGCGTCGCCGCCAATGCGCGCGCTACCATTCACCGCGTGGATTCAGCGCACGGCGACACGCTGGCAGCGTGGAAGAAAATGGGCAGTCCAAGGTATCCAGCGCAGGCCCAGATCAAGGCATTGCAAATTGCCTCCGCGGTGGGTCCGCCCGAAGTGCAACCCATCCGCGAAAATAAGCTTGGGCTTCGGTTGCCGCCCATGGGTCTCGCAGTCATCGAAATTCCCGCGGAGCGCAAACGGTGATTCGGCGGATCGACGGAACACCAATGAGCCGGCGCCAGATGCTGGCGGCTACGGCGGCTGCCGCCGGAAGCACGCTGCTGCCCCATTGCATTGCAAGTGCGGGCGCATGGAAGATCACTGGAAACGATGCGGCCTTCCTCGACGACCTGGAGCGACGGGCCTGCCTCTTTTTCTGGGAACAGGCCAGTCCCGCGACCGGGCAGGTCCTGGACCGTGCCCGCAACGATTTGAACGGAGCGCGCGACTCGCGGCGCATGGCCAGCATCGCGGCCACCGGCTTTGGCCTCACCGCACTTTGCATCGCTCACAGCCGCGGCTACCTGCCGAAAGCCGAGATTGTCGAGCGCGTGCACACCACACTCGAATGGCACCTGAACAAGCTCCCCGAGGTGCACGGCTTTTTCTATCACTTCAATGACATTGAGACTGGCGCGCGCATTGGCCGGTCGGAGCTTTCGTCGATCGACAGTTCCCTGCTGCTGTGCGGAGTGCTCGCGGCGCGTGCTTACTTTGACGATGCGCGGATACAGGCCACGGCGCAACAGATATATGAGCGCGTCGACTGGCCGTGGATGCTGAATGGCGGCCAAACCTTTTCGATGGGCTGGCAGCCAGACAGCGGGTTTCTGAAGGCGCGCTGGGACCACTACTGCGAGCTTATGATGATTTATTTGCTTGCGATTGCTTCGCCCACCCATCCCGTCGCGCCTGCATGCTGGAACAACTTTACCCGCCCGGTGATTCGCTACAAGGATTTCACCTATATCAGCGGTAACGATCCGCTGTTCACACATCAGTATTCGCAGGCGTGGTTCGACTTTCGTTCAAAGCGCGACGCCTACGCCAACTACTTTGACAATTCCGTGACGGCTACGCGCGCCCACAAGGCGTTCTGCCTATCCTATCCGCGCTGGTTCAACAATGATTATTGGGGCGTCACGGCGTCGGACTACACAGGCGGATACACAGCCTGGGGAGGGCCGCCGCCACAAGGACCGCTCGACGGAACGGTGGTGCCATGCGCCGCCGCAGGCTCGCTTGCCTTCCTGCCCGCAGATTGCCTTGCAGTGTTGCAAGCGATGCGCTCCGTCTCTGGAAAACGCGCCTGGGGCCGATACGGCTTCGTCGATGCATTTCATCCCAACGCCAACTGGTACGACACCGATGTGCTCGGCATCGACCAGGGAATCTCGGTGCTGATGGCCGAGAACCTGCGCACCGGCTTGGTTTGGAAGACTTTCATGCGCAACCCGGAGTGCGGTCGCGCAATGCTGTTGGCGGGCCTCAAATGATGGAGTTGACCTACCGAATCCGCCGAGATTCTCGACGATGGAGCAGGGAAAATTCCGAAAGGAAGAACTGAGATGCGGTGATTCGAAATATAGCTCCGACTTGCTTCGAGTGCCTTGAGCAACGAACTTCGCAGCCTCCCGCCATACACATGAGGTGGGGGGCGAACACCGGAAAGCGATCTATGGTTACGATTCCAATCAAACCGCTTACTCTTAAGGAACTCTCCGCCGTCCTTGAGCTCTCGCAGTCCACCGTCTCCCGCATCGTGAATGGAGAGGCTGACAAGTATCGCATCTCCCGGGAAACGCAGCAGCGCGTACTTCGCTCGGCTGCCCTGCTCGGTTACAGCGCCAATACGGTGGCAAAAAGCCTGCGCCTCAGGCGCACCCACACGATTGGCGTAATTGTTCCCGAGATCAGCGAAGGCTACTCAACAGCCGTCCTTGGAGGGATCGAGGACGAGTTGCTGAAAGACGGCTTTTTCTACTTCGTCGTCAGTCACCGGCACCGCCCCGATCTTCTCAAAGCCTATCCGCGCATGCTGCTGGCGCGCGCGGTGGAGGGCATCATTGCCGTCGATACGCACATCGAGGAGGTGCTTCCGGTTCCCGTCGTCTCGATCTCCGGCCACAAGCACCGCGAGGGTGTAATCAATATCGAGCTCGACCACGGCCAAGCTGCGCACCTGGCGCTTTCTCACCTCAGGATGTTGGGACACAGGAAAATCGCCTTCATCAAAGGTCAGGCATTGAGCTCAGACACCAGCCGGCGCTGGCGTGCCATTGTCAACAAAGCCAAGACCCTGAGGATCGCCTTGGATCCGCAACTCGTCGTGCAGTTGCAGAGCCTGGAACCCGGTCCCGGCCCGGGCTTTGAGGCAACACGGCAACTGCTTCAGACACGGCGCCCCTTCACGGCGATCTTTGCGTTCAACGACCTCACCGCCATGGGCGCGATTCTCGCCCTGCGCGAGGCCGCGCTGCGGGTCCCCAGGGATGTGTCGGTGGTCGGCTTTGACGATGTGCTCGCTGCATCAACCAACAACCCGCCGCTCACCACCATTCACCAGCCCTTGCACAGCATGGGCCAGACCGCCGCATCCACGCTACTGGGGCTTATCCGCGACGCAATCCAGCGGCCGCGCCCAGCTACCATTACGGCCCATCCGAAGCTCGTCGTGCGCAAGTCCACTGCTCGCGCAGAATCCCACCGGACGGCCTCCGCTCCAGGCCGCGGAGACTAACTTCGTCTTGCTTATACTGCTGCGCAGAACAATCGGAACGAAAGATCAACGCCACGCGACTCTTCTGTGTCTCGCGCAGACCTTCTTCTGAGCCGCGGTGGTTGCAGGCTCGGTTCCGACTGCGTGTACCAATCGGTTCGATCGCTTGCCGATGGCGAATTCGCCCGGCACTCTTACGCCGTTAGGAGCTTACAGAAGTTTTTCCACCACAAAAGAAATGTGCGTCAGCCCACAACGGAGCTGACGCACAGGTTGTCACTGCATGGGCTAGAAGTTGAAGCGCCCGCTGAACTGCAAGGACCGCGCACCCTGGGTTGGCGAATACGGAGGCCCGAACGCGGTGATCAAACCGAAAGTACCGTAATTGCCCGCGTTCACATTCGCTGTCGAGGGTACGGTGGTGCCCGGGTTGTTCAGGTTCAGATACGCATGATTGAAGACGTTGAACACCTCCATGCCGACTTTTAGCTCACTCTCGCGGTAAACGCGGAAGCCCTTGAACAAGTTGGCATTGAAGACCGACGTACCGGGCCCGCGGAACTGGTTACGATGCGTGTTGCCGAAAACCGGCGAGGCGTTGGTGGTATTTGACGCGCTGAACGCCGGTTCGACCGGATTGGCAAACGAGGCCGGATTGAACCATGGCTTGCCCCCGGAAATTGTCGTGTCACCGAACTTCCGGTTGTGGCCGCGCTCAAGTTGGTAAGGCGCAACCAATTGCGCATAAAGTGTGGTGCCGGGCGCATTGAGTGTATTGCCGTTGGCGGTGACTGAGAACGGCAAGCCACCGAAGTAGCTGAACTGCCCGTTCACTTTCCACCCGCCCACGATCTGCGAGAGCAAGCCTGTGTTGGCCCATTTTTGGCCGTAGCCGAAGGGCAGGCTATAGATGCCCCAGATCTGCAGGTTGTGCTTCTGGTCCTGATTGGCCGACGCCCGGTTCATCTTGTAGTACCCCGGATAATTGAACGACGGGCCTGTCGATCCCGTCCCGGAGCCGTTGTCGGCATAGTTGAAGGCGTGGGAATAAGTGTAGACCACGCCCAGCGAAGCGTTGGTGCCTGCATTGCGAGTCAATTGCGCCTGCAAGGCGTTGTAGTTCGCGCTGAAGAGCGGCCCATTCATCGTAATGCCGCCGGTGTTGTAGAGCCCGGCGGAAGTAGCACACGTTGCCCAGCCGTTTGCGGCGCAATTTTGCCAGTTGATGATTTCGTTGACGGCGGTCCCAGGCGCCGGCGAGCTTGTGCAACTGCCGGTCAAACCGGTAAGGGAGGTGTTCCATTGTCCGTTTGCCATGCAGGGCGTACTTGCACTGGGCAGCGGCGCCGCATTATAAGGACTGACGTTGGACTGCTGGCGGACGAACAGATCGCCCACATAGCCCACATTGGCGACGAAATTCTTTCCCAGGTCGCGCTGCACGAACAGGTTCCAGCTCTCGATGTAGCCGCGACGGAAATTCGGCCACAGTGCGTTAGTGCCCTGAGCAACCGGCAACGCCACATAGCCCGACGCGTAGTTGGGAGCGACAGGAATCGGGATGCCATAGGTTAGAGGCATGGCTGCATTGCCATTCGCCGGATCCACCGCGATGGTTCCCGCTCCGGTCGAGGCGTAGTTCGGGGCCAAATCGAAGGGGTACTCATCGCGCAGCTCGCGCATGCTGTCAGGATCGACGGTCATGCCGGCGCCGGTGCGAATCACGGTTTTGTCGTTGAGGCGATACGCGAAACCGACACGAGGCGCGAAGAATCCGTACCCTGTATCGACGCCGGCATTTTGGGGGTTGCCCATGACGCCGCCGATCTCGACGTTGGAGGCCTGAGGCCGGTTCAGATACACCTCAGAGATGCCGGTGTGGTCACGGTAGGCCGCCGGATACTTCTCGTAACGCACGCCGAAGCTGATGGTCAGCTTGGGAGTTGCGGCCCACTGATCCTGCGCGTAGATGCCGATTTCTGTCCAGCGCAGCGCGTTGGGATCGTAAATTTGCTCCGCCTTTTGAACGGCGTTGCCTGTCCCGTTGGAATTGGGCAGGCCCAGCAGGTAGTCGGCCAAAGCATTGTAGGCATTGACGCCGCACGAAGTAGCGGAGCCGCCGCAAGTCATGCCGCCGGCGAACAGGAAACCGCCGCGCGGGTTAGAGACGCCGCCGCCGGTGGAGGGCTGGAAGTGGTTCAGGTCGAAGTGATAGTAGGTGAACCCAGTCTTGAACTGATGCTTGCCCTTGACATAGCTCAGGTTCACGTCGCCGGTAAACTGGTTGTCGCGGAAGATAAATGGGTTAGCGGTGCTGGCGTTCCCTATGGTGGTGAACGAGCTGTTAAAGCTGAACACCGGCTGACCCCAATAGTCTGTGTCGGTCGGATTCTTGCTGAGGTTCGTTCCGGGAATACCCAGCACATTCAGCCCGTAGCTCTTGTCAGCGAGGTCGAGCGTGGATTGTGCGCCCGACCATTGGCGGGTATAGCCGAAATCGGCGTCGACCACCATGGTGGGGCTGATGATGTGGCTGACGCCAATGCCCACGTTCTGGATTTTGCCATGCCCCGCGCCCGGCTGGCCGCCGTCAAGCGGACTGCCGCCCGCGGGTCCCAGCGGCTGGGGATCGAGGTTCTGGAACGGCTCGATGCTGTACTTGCCGAAGATCTGCGTGTTGTCGTTCGGAATGTACGTGACTTTGGCATCGTTGCTGGTCTTGTTGCTGGCAGCCGCTGCGGTAGAAGGGTAGTCCTGGTTCATGAAGTTCTTCAGCAGCGTCGCGCTTGGAGTGCCGACCGTCGCCGCAATCTTACTCAAGTTTGCGATCATGGTCTGCGCGGCCGTCGACTGGCGCGACGTGGGAATGGAGTTGACGTTGTTACCCGTCTCGCCATACTCGGACGTGAAGCTCGGCCGGCACGGATAGTTGAGATAGCCGGCGGTATAGACGAGTGCGGGACAGGCGGTCGTCGGAGTAAACGCACTGACCCAGGCCGCTGTCGGCTGCGGATCGTACAGTGTCGTCAGCGAAGTAGCTTCAGAGAAGTTGCCGGCGATCATGTTAGTGTCCGGCACGGTCAGCGGGTTACCGTTGGCTGCGTTGCGCCGGGTGGTGCGCTCCCAGTTGTCGAAGAAGAACAGCTTCTTCCTACCGGTGAGAATCTTCGGCAAGTACACCGGGCCGCCAATATTGCCGCCATACTCGTCGAACACGTTCTTCGGGATCACTCCGGTGATGGTGGTATAAGGGCGGGCGTTGATTGTCGCGTCCTGGTAGTACCACCAGGCGCTGCCGTGGAAGTCATGCGAGCCGCTCTTGGTCGAGATCTTGATCGAAGCGCCGCCCGCCTGGCCCTGCTCGGCGGTGAAGTCGCTGGTCGTAAAACTCACGTTCTCGATCGAATCCGCCGGCGGAACGTAGGCGATCAGGTAGGGCAGCCAACCGTAGTAGTTGACTGCTCCATCGATGCGCGTGGTGTTGCCGTTCATGCTCATGCCGTTCACATTGACGGACATGGCACGCGAAGGATTGGAAGCCGGTGAGTTTTGTTCCTTCACCGACGCCCCTCCGGGGATGAGTGTGTACAGAGCCTCAAAGTTGCGCCCCGCAGAGGAAGTCATCGGCATTTGGCCGAGCTGTGTCGAGCTGATCTCCGAGTTGACTTCCGCGGTTTCGGTTTGCAACTGCGCCGCCGCCTCGGTCACCGTGATCTGTGTGGAGACCGTTGCCGGTTGCAGCGCTACGTCGATGCGCACCTGGCGATTGGGTTCGATCTGGATGTCCTTCTGCGTGAATCCGGCGAAGTTCCCCGTCTTAGCGACGGAGAGCGTAAACCTGCCGGGGAGAATATTGAGAATCGTATAGGCGCCCTCTCCGCCGGCCGTTGTGCTCCTGATCGCACCAGTGCCCTGGTCGGCCAGCGTTACGTTCACGTTGGGAATCACAGCGCCGGTCTTGTCGGTGACTGTCCCCGTCAGCGATCCATAAAGAATTTGTGCGTGAGCGGCGATGCTGGATAGAAACAACGCCATGAGTGCAAACGCGAACAGCACTGTTCTGGTCGCACGAGGATTGACTCGATGTTTGATCATTGGCCTTCCTGTCATAAGAACCCTCCGGAAACGAGTTGATTGGCTGCAGTCTTCTTCAAATTCTTGGAGCGATTTAACGGACGCCATCCGCGAATCAGCTAAACCGGCTCGCTTCAGGACGCGCATCCAGGTCTCCACATTCAGAGTCCGAAACCTGAAAATGAGGTATTGGTAGTTGGCACGAACTATAGGAGCATATTCTCTGAACTGTCAAGAGGAAAAGCGATTTATCTAAGCACCAGGGTGCTACCCGCGTCTCAACGGCGAGCAGATATATCTCGCATAGCTTTTCTTTTGTTCAGTTTATGTATCAATCCCGGATTGACAAAGCCGCCCGCGCCGAACGATAGATCCATGAGAATCAGGAGTGCTTGACTAGCCGCGGTTCTGCCTCGACTCGGGGCATATGCGGGTTTTGATCGGCAGTTTCAGACGGCTCGCGAACAAACCGCCGTTGAAACACAAGTGCCGCCGCTCCGCGCAGACGCGCGATATCTCCATCGTGGGTGGGAAGGATTTGGGGAGGCGATCCTGCCAGAGACAGTTTTGCCGCTTCCTTCTCAATCACCGGCCCAAAGCGGTGCCAGGCGGATGTAATGTCTCCCGCCACGAGAATCACGCGCGGAGAAAGTCCGGCGATAATCGGGCCCAAACCGCGCCCGATTTGACGAGCCTGTTTTTGCAGCGCCTGAACAGCATTCTGGTCGCCTTCTTCGGCCTTGTTAAGCAACTCATGAAACGTGATGGCGCCGCCCTTCGGATGCAGTTCCTGGTAATAGCGGAGAGCCGCATGGCAGGAGGCAAATGTCTCCCAGCAACCCTTTCGCCCGCATGCGCAGGCGATGCCCGATGGATCGAGCGAAATGTGACCGAACTCTCCGGCCATTCCGCGATAGCCGGTGATCACCTGTCCATTTGCGAAGACTCCGGTTCCGATGCCTTCCGAGACTGTGACCAGCACGGCGTCGCGAATTCCATTGAGACGTCCAAAAAGGAGCTCCGCCAACAGGCAAGCGGTGGCTGCGTTCTCCATGCTTACCGCCAGGCCCGTCTCCTTTTCGATCGCTCCCTTCAGATCGAACTCCGACCAGTGCAGATTCGGGGCGAAGACCATGCGCTGTGTGCCGGGATCGAATCTGCCGGGAAGACTGACGCCGATTCCTTCGATCGACTTGCCTTGAAAGGCATCGCGCATGCGCTGAATGCAATCGGTAATCAGGCGCGTGGATGCTGACGGATTAGAGGTGAGGGGTACTACCGAGCGTGAAAGAAGGCGGCCGTTCAGATCGACCATGGCAACCGTTGCCTGTTTGGGATGAATGTCGACGGCAATCACCATCAGGTCTTCATTGAGACCCAGGAGCGTTGGATGGCGTCCGCGTGCCAGAGAGGCAACGGCGCCCTCACGCACCCAGTTTTCGCGAATAAGCTGTTCCACGATCTGCGAGACTGTGCTTCTCTGTAGTCCGGAACAGCGCGAAATATCCGCTCTCGAAAGAGGCTGGTTGGCACGGATCAACTCCAGCACAATATTCCGGTTGATTCCACGCGCAGTTTCACTGGAAGCAAGCTGAACATCGGTCAAGTCGACATGCCGAATAGCCTTTTGGTGTTGCCGCAGTTGCACCTGGTCTTCTCCTGCAAGGAATGCGCTTACCCGGGCAATAACTCTTAGCTGATTCCTTCACCCACCTGAGCGTCCGTAGCATAACATAGCTCGCGAAGTCGATGTGCAGGAATCGAGACTTCGAAGCTCGACGAGCTCACCTTCGGTGACAACCGTCGTTGGCAATTCTTACAAGCAACCCATTGCTGTTCGGGCCGGTGAGAGAACGTGGCATCGCTGAGACGAATCCAATGTTGTGCTATGGTTTATCCGAGATCACCACTTTTCCAGTGAGATCCGACATTGGAGCCACTAATAGATAAGGCACTCCGCATAACTGGAGTTAGAAGTGACATTCACCAAGGGGTAAAGGCACGCAATGAACAATCAGCAGTGGAACACGCTCGTCTCGGTGGTTCGCGGAGAGACAGTTCGCCCTCTCCCGACTGCATTCATTATTGATAGCCCATGGCTTCCCGGTTGGGCGGGACATACAATTCTGGATTACTTCACCGACGAACGCACGTTCTTGAACGACAATTTCAAGGCTATTCAGAGCTTTCCCGAAACGATTTTTCTTCCAGGATTCTGGTCGGAATATGGAATGTGCACGGAACCGTCCGCCTTCGGCTCTGTATCGATCTGGGGTGAAGACGAATTTCCGTTTGCGAAGAAGGTGCTGCTGTCGCCGGCGGATGTCGACCGGCTTGAAAAACCCGATGCGCGCAAGCATGGCTTGCTGCCTTTTGTAATTAAGCGACTCAAGCATCTGCAACCGGAGATTGAAAAGGCAGGCCACAAGATTCGTTTCGCGGTCGCGAGGGGGCCGATGAATATCGCCTCGTTCCTGATGGGCACTCCGGAGTTCATGGAGGCGCTGAAGACGGAGCCGGAGTTGATGCATCGTTTGCTTGGGATGGTCACCGATTTTCTGGTCGACTGGATTGCGGTTCAGCGGGAGGCGTTTCCAAGTATCGATGGAATTTTTCTGCTCGACGACATCGTCGGATTCGTGAGCCGCCGCGATTTCGAGAAATTCGGCCTTCCTTATTTGCAGCGCGCGTTTTGCGCTGACGTAACCGTAAAGTTTTTTCACAACGACGCGCCGTCGAAAGCGAGTGCGCCGTTTCTTGAGGCGGCGGGAATCAACCTCTTCAACTTCGGAGTTCAGCATAAGCTGGCGGAGATGAAGACCTGGACAAACAACCGAATTGCGCTGATGGGAAACATTCCACCGCGCGATGTGCTGGCCGAAGGTACGCCCGCGGACGTAAAGCGCTCTGTGACAGAAATGCTGGGCGCTCTCGACGACCAGTCGCGCTTGATCGTCTCATGCGGGGGAGGGATGCCGCCCAATGCGCCGACTGAGAATATAAAAGCGCTGATCTCGGCGGTGGAGGAATTCACTCGCTAATTCACATCTGGACGAGTGCATTATTTCGGCATTTGGTTTGAAGATCGCAGCCGGGGTTCGACTATTTGACATATTGTTTTTACTGCCAACTTAATGCGCTCCTTGCGCTCGATTTCCACCCGTTCCAGCACTTCCATTCCGTTCTCTGGCGTGTCGAACTCGTGCGCTGACCGCAAAGAGAAGATAAGCGCTAAACCTGCTGCGCCGCTCATTTCCGACGCTCTCCATAAGCTTATGTAAATAAATGGTTTGTACGGGTCTCCAGTTGGATTGGCCGACTCAAGTTGACGATCCATTTTCGACGGGAATTCAAAGCCGGATGATTTTGCGCTCGGCATGGCCGAAATTGGATTGCTAGGTTCCTTGCGCGGAAGAGGAACGAGGGAAATCCACCGCCAAATGCAAGTCCTCCTACTTCGGATAGCGGCGACGCCAATCGATGCGCAGAGACCTCGCATTTGGCGGTGGATTTTTTATTGGTACCTTAACGGTTGCTAACGCCACCGCTTGGTATGATTTCGGCCAAACGAACAATTGAGAGGCGAGCTATATGAATGTGACGAATCCTTTCTCGGGAAAATCTACCAAAAGAATGCAGCTCTTCGCGGCGCAGCACGCTGCTGCCCCTCTTCAGGAGAGTGCTCAACAACAGAGCGCAGACACGGAAGCGCCAGGCGGCAAGGCGAAAGGCGGAGTTCTGGTTTCCGGGTGGTTCTTTCTGAGTGTGGCAATCTTGTTGATGTTAGCCGCACCAAGGGCCTCTGCTCAGTATGATACCGGCTCTATCGTGGGCGAGATTCACGATGCCACCGGCGCCGCATTACCGGGAGCGACCGTCACCGTGGTGAACAAAGCCACGGAATCGTCGTTTTCGGTTGTATCCGGCAACGCTGGGGAGTATGAAGTGCCTTCGCTACGCACGGGCAGCTACAAAATCTCAGCGACTCATTCAGGCTTCGGCACCTCAGTCGCAGATAACATCACAGTCTCAGTAGGCGAGCGCCAACATATGGACCTGACGCTTCAGGTGGGTCAGACTGCGACCACCGTCGAGGTAAGCGACGTGGCCCTGCAACTTGAAACCGAAAACAGCGAACGCGAACAGACCGTCTCTGGATACCAGACTGCGGCGCTTCCCCTCGTGAGCCGCAACTTCACCGACCTTCTGGCGTTGGTCACCGGTTCCCGTCAGGCCCCGACAGCCGCAACCACCAGTTCCATTTCCAGCCTGGTCCGCCAGGGCGCATACAACGTCAACGGCCAGCGCAGCATGTTTAACAACTTTCTGCTCGACGGCATGGACAACAACGCCTACGGGGAAAGCAACCAGGGCTTTGACAACCAGATCATCGCCGTTCCACCGGATTCAGTCTCGCAGTTCAACGTGGTCACCAACAATGAGAGCGCCGAGTATGGCCGTGCTTCGGGAGCTACGGTCAACGTGGCTTCGGCCAGCGGCACCAACAGCTACCACGCAACTCTCTATGAGTTCATTCGCAATACCGATTTCAACGCCGCCGGCTTCTTCAAGCCCACACTGATTGGCAGCCTTGGAAGCGTACCCTTTCAGAAGTCCACTTTTAATCGGAACCAGTTCGGCATGAACTTTGGCGGCCCGATCCTCAAAGACAAGTTATTCTTCTTCCTTGACTACGAGGGTTTCCGCCAGACGCTGCGTCCGCTCTATGTATACACCCTGCCCACTCAGAACGAGCTCAAAGGCATCCTGACCGTGGCAGTGACGAATCCGCTTACCGGAGTGTCGTACCCGGCGGGCACGGCGATCCCGGCTGCTGCAATCAATCCGCTTTCCACGCAGATCATCAGCTACTTCAAGCCGTTCGCCAGCCAGTTGCCGGTATCCGGCTTGCCCAGTACCGGCCAGGCAACCGACGATTACGCCAAGGAAGTGCCTTTCACCGACAAATCGGACAAGGGCGATCTTCGCCTGGACTACCAACAGTCGCCGACTTCTATGTGGTTCCTTCGTGTCAGCGACCGCAAAGAAGACGGCGTCAATTTCCCGGTGATTCCGCTGCCGCTCGACAGCACAGCCAACGGCAACATCCGCATCCTCGACCAGCAGGCTGCGCTCGGGTATACGCACTTGTTCGGCGCCAACAAGGTACTGGACGCGCGCCTCGGCCTCTCCCGCACGAAGGCCGGAAAATGGACTCTATCGATTGGCCAGACCACGTTCCAGATCCCTGGACTTCAGACCGTGCCCGCCGGAATCGCAGGCGGCTTGCCCCAAGTGGCCATCAACGACTTCACAACCTTTGGACGCCAGACCACCAACCCGCAATGGCAAGATCCGGCATTGCTCGATCCCAAGGCAAACTTTACCTGGGTCAAGGGCAAACATTCGTTGAAGTTCGGCTACGAGTACGAGCACATCTGGATGGCCGTCAACGATAACAACCCGCTCTACGGTTCCTGGACTTATGGCGGCGGATACAGCGGCGGATCGGCTGCCGACAACTATTGGGCCGACTTCCTCTTCGGTAACACCAGTCTCTATACCCAGGCCAACTACTTTGTGGCTCACCTCCGCCAGACCATGGATTCCGTCTATGCGCAGGACGACTGGAAAGTCGCTCCAAATCTGACCCTCAACCTGGGCCTGCGCTGGGAGTACGGCTCGCCCTACTCGGAGCAGAACAATTACATCTCGAACTTCGACCCAGCGAACCAGGTGGTGGACACCACTGCTCCTGGAGCCGTGGCTGGCAACGGCATTATGCCGGTGAGCGCCGGTGGCGTTTACGGCAAGACCCTCGTAAATCCGGTGTACACCGATTTCGCGCCGCGCGTCGGATTCGCCTTCGCGGCCACCTCGAAAACAGCCATTCGTGGCGGATTCGGAACCGGCTACATCCACTACACACGCGCCGGCTCGGGAGACATCCTCGGCATCAACGCGCCGCAGGCGCAGTTCGCCTCTGTGAACCAAGCCAACCTGAAACCAAATCTGACCGACCACTGCTCTTCGCCGCTGCCTGCACAAATTATTGCCGTCGGCACCACGACACAAACGTGCTACGCGACCGCCGACCAGGGCTTCCCAACGGGCCTGGTGACCAGCTTCAACCCGGCGACCGACAACATTACTTACATTGCAAAGAACAGGCCCGACAGCTACGTCGAGAACTTCTTCCTCAGCGTGCAACAGCAGTTGACGAAGAACACAATTCTTGACGTGGCCTATGTCGGTAACCACGGCGTCCATCTGGAAGGCTTCATCAACGCCAATCAGGAGCTCCTCTCGACACTCGGCACCACCAAGGTAGTTGGCGGCAAAACCGTCAGTGCCGTCCAGAGACAATACGCCAACTGGCCGAGCGATATTACCGAGGCTCTTAACGAATTCTTTTCAAACTACAATGCACTTCAGGTTCGCTACGAGCAGCGCTTTGTCGGCGGTCTGACCCTTCTCAACTCATTTACATGGGAGCACTCGCTCGACAACGCGTCCGCCTCTCTTGAAGGCAACACACCTTCGTCGCAGGATGGCAATAATCCCCGCGCGGACTACGCCCAGTCGGATTACAACCTTCCCGTGGCCAACGTGACGAGCCTGGTGTACGAACTTCCGTTCGGCCATGGGCGGACGTTCCTCTCCGGCATCAACGGCGCTGGAGATGCAGTGCTCGGAGGCTGGCAGATCAGCGCCATCAACACAGCGCAGGCCGGAACCCCTTTCAACGTGACCTACGGTCCGGCCGCCTCACAGGCGGTTTCGCCGCAAATCCAGGCAACTTACCGCGGTCTGAACGAATACCGGCCTGACATTGTGCCCGGCCAGTCAATCACTCTGGGCCGCTCTTCACGCCAGGCCAGCACCGGCTATGTCAACTACATCAATACCGCTGCTTTCGTCACTCCTCCCGTCGCCGATGCGTCGGGCAACGTACTGAGCCCCTTCGGCAATGCCACGCGCAATCCAGGCCGCACGCCGATGTTCAATGAAACCGACCTCGACCTGAACAAGACATTTAATACTCCGCTGGAGAATATGAAGGTCCAGTTCCGTGCCGAGGCCTACAACGTCTTCAATCACACCAACCTCTATTTGCCCGGTGGGATCAGCGTGAAGCAGGGCACAACCTCGCAGACATTCTCAACCGGCGCCACGCCTCCGCTCTCCGCCATCACACCGGGAGCGGCGAACCTGAACAGCGGGCAAATTACCTCTACCTTCGAGCCCCGCGTCCTTCAGTTTGCGTTGAAGATCATCTACTGATTTGCGCCACACGAGCGTGCCGGCGGCTTCATGCAGACGGCACGCTTTTATTTTGCCCCCACAATTCGCACGCCGGGCTTTCCACCAACGATCCGAAAGCGCTAAGATTCGGACGACAGCTACATGTCTCAAACTCCCTGTCCAGGAGCGGCGCGGCCATAAGCAATATCTTCGAGCGATTGATCAAGGCAGATTCAACTCCTGTTTCAGGTTTTTGCCCACCGCGCAGGACGATGCCAAATTGCTATTGAGCTTTGCATCGCGCCCCAGGAAAGGAGAAACGGGTGTGACAGCGAGAGCAGACATCTTGCGCCAACTAGGCCAACAAGGTGAGCCGTGGGATGTGTTGGTGATTGGCGGCGGAGCCACTGGGCTGGGCACTGCGGTAGAAGCTGCCTCGCGTGGCTATCGAACCCTGCTGGTGGAGCGATTCGACTTTGCCAAAGGTACATCAAGCCGAAGCACAAAGCTGGTGCATGGCGGAGTGCGCTATCTTGAACAGCTAAATCTGACCCTTGTTACCGACGCCTTACGCGAGCGCGGCCACATGCTGCGCAATGCGCCTCACCTGGTTCACGATCAGCAGTTCGTCGTCCCGGCCTATAGTTATGCGTCCCTTCCCTACTATGGCTTCGGGCTCAAAGTGTATGAGTTGCTGTCTGGCAAGTTGTCCTTTGGCCGCTCTGAAATCCTCTCCGCTCGAAGCACACTCGCGAAGCTGCCGGGGCTTGTAGGAGACAGGCTTCGCGGAGGAATCCTGTATCATGACGGGCAATTTGACGATGCCCGTTATGCCGTTGCGCTGTTGCGGACGCTGCAGGATTTGGGCGGAACCGCGATCAACTACGTGGAAGCAGTCGCCTTCCTCGAGAGCAATGGAAAGACGATCGGCATTCAAGCTCGGGACCGGGAAGGCGACGCGATTCTCGATCTGCGGGCAAAGGTCGTCATCAATGCTTGCGGCGTCTTTGCGGAAGATACTCTTTCGATGGACCGAGGCGAGAGAGGCTCGTTACTCGCCGTCAGCCAGGGAACGCATTTCGTCCTTCCTCGTTCCCTGCTCGATGGAACTACCGCGCTCATGATTCCAAAGACTGCGGATGGCCGCGTGTTGTTCGCAATCCCATGGCACGGCGTCACAATCGTCGGCACCACGGATGAGCCCGTGGACGACGCAACTGTAGAACCGCGGGCGCTGGTTTCGGAAAAAAGATTTCTCCTCGATCACATTACTCGTTACTTCGGCCGCCGCCCGCGCGCAGAGGAGATTCTTAGCGTTTGGTCCGGCTTGCGGCCCCTGGTGAAAAAGAGCGGCGTGAAAACATCGCAGCTTTCCAGAGACCACACCATCCTGGTTTCACCAACGGGCGTGGTGACGGTGACGGGAGGAAAGTGGACCACCTATCGACGCATGGGCCAGGACACGATCAATCGTGCCTGCGAGGTAGCCTCACTCCCCAAAGCTCCCTCGCGAACTCTCGATTTGAAGATTCACGGCTGGACCATGGATTCGTCCGGGGCGTCGTCAGAGTGGGAGCGCGTCTATGGCTCCGATCTCGCGGATCTTCGTGAGCTCTCATCGGAGGACGCCAGCCTCGATGCTCTCCTGCATCCACGTTTGCCTATTCGCGCCCGCGAAGTCGTGTGGTCTGCGCGGCATGAAATGGCCCGCACTGTGGAAGATGTCCTCGCTCGCCGCACCCGCGCTCTCTTCCTTGATGCGCGCGCCGCAATGGAAGCAGCGCCCGCCGTCGCTAGCCTTCTTGCCCGTGAACTGAATCGAAGTGAGGACTGGCGCGAGAAAGGCCTCGCAGACTTTCTTGGGGTAGCAAAGGGCTATCTATACGACGGCTCGGAATAGGGGCGTTGACTTAGACCCGCGGGTTGTCTCAAACTGGACGAGATACCGTTCCTGTGCATTCAAGTGAGCCGGCCATGTTGGGCAAAGATTCCAGTAAGTCTGCGCAAGTTGTGCAAGAAGCTCCATCGAGGACGATGCTGCGTCAGCCCTCAATCAAGGACATCGCCCGGCTCGCTCGTGTATCGCACCCAACCGTTTCCCGCGCTCTGCAAAACAGCCCCCTGGTGAATGCCAAGACCGCCGAGAAGATCCGCAGAATTGCGATCGAGTCGGGCTATCGGGCCAGCGCAGTGGCGCGCGGACTGGTAACCAGAAGAACGCGGACCATCGGCCTTGTGGTCACAACGGTGGCCGATCCTTTTACGAGCGAGGTTGTAACGGGGATCGAGCAGACTGCCAACGATCATGGCTATTGCGTATTTCTCGCCGACTCGAACGCAGATCCCGAACGCGAGAGAAAGATAGTTCAATCCTTTGCCGAGCAGAGAGTGGATGGCATCATTGTGACCTCTTCCCGCGTAGGAGCATTGTATCTTCCCATGTTGTCGGAGATGATGGTGCCGATCATACTGGTAAACGACCAGCACCCCGGCGCGTTTGTTCACTCGGTGATGATTTGCAACCTGGAAGGAAGCCGCGCGGTAGCCGGGCACCTGGTTGAGTTAGGCCATCGGCGCATCGCCTATATCGGCGACCAGTTCGGTTACCAATCGGACACAGAACGCTATACGGGTTACCGGGAAGCACTGGATGCGGCGACGATTCCCAGACATCCCGAACTCGAAGTTCGGGGCGACGGCAAGCCCGAAGCCGCGATGCAGGCAATGGATACCTTGCTGGCGCTGAGCAACCCTCCAACGGCGGTTTGCTGCTACAACGACATGACAGCTTTGGGTGCAATGCGATCGATTCGCATGCACAAGTTGCGGGTGCCGGAAGATATTTCCGTCGCAGGCTTTGACGACCTCTTCGTCGCGAGATATACCGATCCGCCGCTGACGACCGTGCGACAACCGATGCGGCGCATGGGACAACTTGCGATGGATAACCTGATCAAGCTGATGACGGGCCAGGAGACGGTGGTCAGAATCAAGATCAAAGCCGAGTTGATTGTGCGAGAGTCGACGGCGAAGGTCAAGAAGCGCAGCACCGCAGACGGCGGACGTTAACGCTTCAATTCATTCATTGGGCACTTACAAAAGCCGCATTAAAAGGGGCTCTCAAAGTGGTTGCCCGTCGTAGGCTTGCAACAAAATCTCCGCGGGATGAATGGCCTTGCACTTAGTCCCATGCTCGATCTGCATCTGACAAGTGGCGCACTCGGTTGCCACCAACTCAAGCTTCGACGCCGCGATTCGACCGAATAGCACTTGGCCAATCTCGATCGAGAGCTGGTATTTCTCCTGCTTGAAACCATATGTTCCCGACATGCCGCAACATCCCGCGTCAATCTCATCGACGATGACGCCTGGAATCTGGCGCAGCAAATGAAACCACGGACGGCCAATTCCCTGCGCCTTCTGGTGACAGGGCGCGTGGTAGCCAAGGTGCAGGTTGGCCGCATGGAATTTGGTATCAAGCGTTCCCGCATCAGACAGCTCCATGAGCAACTCGGCAAGATCCAAGGTATGGCTGCCGATTCTTCGCGCCGCTTCAGCATTGTCAGGATCATCTTCAAGTAAGCCGCCGAAACCCGTTTTCAGCATGTACCCGCAACTGGAACATGCGGTAACGACGCGCATTCCCGCACCCACTTGATCCTCCATTCTGCGTACGTTCTCTCGCGCCGCCGCCCGCGCGGCATGTCGATCACCATTCGCCACCGCCGGTACACCGCAGCATCCAGTTGTGGCGACCTCCACAGAAAATCCGTTTCGTTCAAGAAGCGCGATTACCTTGCGGCCAAGCTCCGGGCCGTTGTAGCGAATGAAGCATCCCGGGAAAAACACCACGCGTGGATGCAGGCTGCCTGAAAACCCACGATCCTTTGCACTCAGATCAGGCCGCGTGTACGTAGGGAATCTGCGCTCTGGCGCAATCTTCATCAACATCGACATCAGGAAGCGAACGGACGACATGGATAACACAAAGTTGGAAAGCGGGGGCAGAATTGTGGTCAGCCTGCCCAGCAGACCGGGACGCGCAAACCACCAGTCGCGCAGGCAGTGAATGAATTGCTTGCGGTGTCTGGCCTTGGCGCGCGCAATCATTTCAGACACACCAACCTGGTTCGGACAGGCAAGATCGCAGCGATGACATCCAAGGCAGTACTCGATCCATTTTGTGTCAGAAGCAATTCCCTCGCAACGCAGCCGTTCGAGCTCCGGGCCTAAATGCTTCGGGCCCGGGTATTGCGGATGAGCGCCGTAGACCGGACACGCAGCGTTACACAGCGAACACTTCAGGCAGTTGTCGATAGCGGATTCATCCAACCACATGGCGCGCTCCTGTTTCTGCGGCAAGAATCCCTGCGCGGTAGCCTCTAAGGATCCCCATTAGAGGTTCCCTGACTTTGACTTCGTCGCGCTGATTCGAATTGACGTCGATGAGATTACAAGCCACCAGCGAACCGGCAGATGTAAGCGGGCGCATCTGCTGATCGTGCGAGCTTGCGCCGCAAAGCTCTTGGCCGGAGCGGCGCCCAGACGCAAGCACAACAAATTCGCCGCGCAAAATCATCTGGTGACCTGGGCTGGCGATTTCCAGGCGTGTGCAGCAGCGATCCTCGATCCCCAGATTTGTTACTGGGTACCCTTCAAAAAGCTCCACTCCGATTTCGTGAAGATAGTTCAACAGGCGATTCAACAAGCGCAAACCGGAGATGGATGGAGGCAAAGTGGGCAATTCGCAAACTGCGGAGCCGACCTCGCGTTCGAATTGAGAGATCTGCTGCGCGGATGAATTGAGGCCCAGGATGGCGGGCACAAGAACTCGCTCAAATCCGGATGCCGCGGCTCGCAGTGCGCCGGCGAGCTCAGAGCGAAAGCCGGGATCGCGGTCAAAACGTGTTGCGAGACGCAGCGTTGTTGGCGGAACTGCGAATTCCTGGGTAATAGATATTTGGCGCGCATGATAGTTGCAAGTAACGCCGGGCCTGCCCGCATTCTCACTTAGTCGTTCGGCAATGAAATTCGCATCAAAGCACGATAACCCTCGAATGCCGACAATCGCTGTCGGACATGCATTGCGTGGGTCGGCATTCCATTGTGAGCGAGACGCCAGCGCTACCTTTTCAAATTCTCCTAGAACGGTTGGGAGGGAACGTCCTGCGGCGATATCTCCCTCAAACGGACAACCCGCGGCTTTCGCCATTTCGCGGAAGAATTCGATAGCGTGTGCCGTTTCATGTGCTGCGCCAGGCTGAGTGAGCTCTTGCGTCCGCAGGCGACCGGAGCCCAACACGAACGAGCCCGGCCCGGTTGTGACCAGCGCAACCTTTCGGTCCCGGCTTGCAGCCGCACACGCAGCCGTGAGGCCCGAGATTCCGGCACCGACAACAATCACGTCGAAACGACGGCTATCCATTGCCATCTCCCCGATTCCTGCAGATGGGCCGGGCTTCGCCGCACAAAGCATCGCCGTAAATGTCCCGGCACAATTCCAGTCTGCTCGGTCTGCCTGCCTTGGTGAATGAAGGCCTGCCCTTGCCCACGCTCGCGAAGATAAAAGGAGAATTCCGCCGCTGCTTGCGATGCCGGCCAGCGATTCGTCTCGTATCCGGCAAGCATTGCCTTATAGCCGCAAAAGGTTCCCTGGCAGGGGCCAAAGCCAAGACGCGTGCGCCGCCCGACGTCTGCGATTGTTTGGGCCGGCAATGACATCGAGCTTGCGAATGCATATTGCACCTCGGCGCGAGTCACAAACTCGCATTCGCAGGCAAGCTCGGCCAACTCCGGCCGCGATTCGATGGCATCTAAAACATGAATGGCATCCGGTCCGAGGCGCAGGACCAGCTTCGCGGCTACGGGCTGCGGCAACAATGTCAATGCGCGAAGGTGAGTCTTGTGATGGATGGCGAGGCGTAATGGAACCCGGTCGGTGGTGCACTCCGAATCGACCGAGAGCTTCGCCGATACGCAGTCGCAGACCGCGGCTGCCATAAGGCGATAGGTTGTGAGTTTGCCGCCGACAATGGAGATAAGTCCGCGGACTCCATCCAGAGTGCCGTGATCGATCATGGCAAAACTGCGGCTGACCTCACGTCCAGCAGCGGCAGACGCCTCATTCGCCGCGTACAATGCGCGAACTCCGCAGAAGGCGCGCAGAACACGCGCGGTGGAAACTCCCGGAATCATTTGGTCGCCAAGTTGCAATAAGCTCTCTATTTCAGAGTGGGACGGCGAAAGTCCGTCCGGACCAGATACCGTGATCGAAGTTGTACCCAGGATGCAAACCGGCCCCGCAGGCACCAGGATGTCGCCATCGCCGGGTTCGCGGCAGCGATTTATCACTCGACCGCAAGGGCGATGGTTTAACACTAGAAGCGTGCCTTTGTCGCAGCGGACGCGCACCTCCACTCCGGCCAATGCGGCGACCTGCCGTGCCCAGCCGCCGGCAGCATTGATCACGATATCGCATGAGATCTCTTCCTCTTCTCCGTTACGGGTATTGCGGTAGCGCACGCCGCGCACGTACCCGTCTACTGTCTGAATCGAAGTTACCTTTGAGTAGGGATGGACCCTCGCACCGCGGGCTTGCGCGGCCTGCATGTTTGCAAGAACGAGGCGAAAGACATCGACATGCGCGTCGGGAGATGTAAATGCACCAAGAATATCCGTGGTCAGATTTGGCTCAAGCTCAAGAGCTTCGTCTGCGGAGATGCGGCGGCTGCGGATACCTGCGTTCGCAGCACCGCGCCACCATTTCTCGAAGAATGCAGGTTCGTCCCGAGGACACTGCACAAAAAGGCCACCGATATCTTCTATGCAATGCGGCGCGATAGCTTTCAAGATGCGGTTTTCCGCAAGACAGTCGCGGGCGGTTCCAGGATCCTTTACAACATAGCGCCCGCCGGAGTGGAGCAAACCATGGCAGCGTCCGGTGGCGCCATTGGCAATGTCTCCCATTTCCAGCAATGTGGCGTCGATGCCGCGCAGGCTCAAATCCCAAAGAATGCCGGCGCCTGTCGCTCCGCCACCTATGATGACAACCTGCGTGGACTCCATTTGTTCTCCTTGGGCATTCACAACGGGTGCATTGCATCTGATGAAGAAGTGAGAACTGAAGCCGATGCGAGGCTATGCGATGGCGAAGCGCGAATTGAATGTGGAACGCCGCTCCGCAAATCAACGGCGATCGATCATCGGCGACAGCCGTGCGTCAGCGCTGGCACAAGTGCCTGGAGAGTTGGATACGTTGCAGAAGGAAGATAGTCCTGACCCGGCGAGAATCGACTGAGAGATCGCGCGGATCGAACGGCTGCCACTCTGAACGCAGGACCAAGCCGCCTGAACGGCACCTGTCCCTGACTTCTTCAGCAGCATCTATTCACCGGTTCGAGCTCTCTCAGATACTCTTCACGAAACGGCGTGGAACTACTTTTAACTATCGCTCCAGGCGGCGAACGCTGTCAAGGTGGCGTTTGCGGCCGCCGCAGGAATGTGCGGACAGGGATACGCAATTGCGCCCGATGTTTATAATGGGTTGTCCTTTCGCGGCAGATTCTGTGGTGGGCCGTCTGGGCGTGTCTTCAAGTTCGAACTGACGGCTCAATGCCCGGCCCAGGTGCGGAACGTCGCGCCTGAAGGAGTAACCGAGAATCATGCAAGAACAAGCGACACCGCTGCGCGTTTACTGCCAGGCCACCCCGATCATTCCGGCAATCCGTAAATTCGAATTCGCAGACCAGGCGATCGCGGCGCACGGCAAAATCGTCTACCTCCTGACGGGCGACCCGGAAAATTGTGAAGCGATGATCCAGAAGGTTCTGGCGGCGGACAAGCTGCCGATCGTCAATCTTGACCTGCTCAATGGCTTTTCGCGCGATCGGTTTGCGGTCAACTACCTGAAGCGTGCCGGCGCGCGCGGCATCATCTCCACGCACCTCGACCCGTTGCGGCACGCACTTTCAATCGGGCTGTACGCAATTCAGCGGACGTTTCTTTTGGACAGCGGTGCAATGGATACGATCACCAATCAGCTCAAGAATACGCCCGTGGATGCCCTTGAAGTTCTGCCCGCGCTGGTTGCACCCAAGATTCTTGAGCGCGTGCGCGCAGTCTCGCCGGAACTTCCAGTTGTGGGCGGCGGACTGATCCAAAACATGAAGGAAGTCGAGGACCTGTTGGCGCAGGGACTCAGCGCGGTCTCGTCCAGCAATCCGCTGATGTGGATACGTTAGCGCTCTTCTATTCCTTATCGGGATTGGGCAGAATGATGTCACGAACCATTCCATTCATCTCGGCGCAGGCAGAGATAAATTGCCTCAGCGTTCTCCGCGTCGATCCGAACGTATCGAATTCTTCGTGAGTGAGCCCGTTCTCGGTATAGGCACGCTCGAAGTCGGGGAATTTACTCAATAGCGTATCGACAATCCTCGCATCTACCGGCTTGTCGATCCGTGGAATCACTTCGATATCGCTCTCGTTGTAGCGCTTTTGCCATGCGCATGGCGGAGAGATAACAACATCTCCGCCGATGAATTCGCTCCAGTGCATGTGATTGCGGAATGCCGCGGAGAGCAGCCGCAGCCGGTATCCGCGCTCGCGGAAAATCTTGTAGGCCTTCTTGAAGACCGCGACTCCGGCCCATTCCAGATAGCCGGGATCGACGGAGAGGTTCTTCTTGTCGTGCAGCACCTTGAGCCAGTCGTCAAGCCTGCCCACCATGATGGTGCACACCGGCCCCATGGTCGAAATATCAAGTCCTTCGACTTCGCGGCGCTTCAGGCCCCGCTCCACGGCCTCTGCGACCGCGATTGCCTGCGGAAGCGTAAAGCTGACCGTGGCGTTGATGCTTATGCCGCGATAGGTGGCTTCTTCGATTGCGACAATTCCCGCGCACGTGGCCGCGATTTTGACGATCATGTTCGGAGCCAGTCTGCTGAACCGGATGGCCTGGGTTAGCATGGCATTCGAGTTACGATAATTCCTCGGGTCGGTCTGGATGGAAAGACGGCCGTTGCGCCCTTTCTCGCGGTCGAAGATCGGCTTGAGCAGCTTTGCCGCATTCGCCGACATCTCCTCCACGACCATCCACGAAATCTCGTCTTCAGTCGCCTGAGGAAACTGCTCGGCAAGCTCGAGGATGCGTCCCTTCCAGAACGGTCATCTCCTGTTTGAGCACAGTGACGGCGATGGAGGGATTGCAAGTGGCTCCGACGGCCCCGTGTTCGATCGAGTAAGTGAGCTCTTCAATTGCGGCCGAATCGTTCCAGAGACAGGTCGGCGTGGTCTGCGTCATTTTGTGAAGCGGGCTCTTATAGAGGAGCTGCGAGTCTGTTTGGGTCATTGAACCTCCCGAAAATGCAAACGTGTGCAGAAAAACCCTACCACCCGCGAAAATCCTCGGTCAAGCGGACCTCCCGACACCGCGACGCAGGGGCTGAACGGAATCTGGCGGATGAGGCATACCACGAATCGATCACGATTCGCTGAGTTTATACCCAGGCTCTCGACTCGGAAAACCCGCTGCGATCCTCCACATCCGCCGATGTCTCCTTGCCTTTTTTGTTAGCGGGAATCAACCTGCCGGGAGGCCTGAAAATCGGAGACGAAATCCATTTGAATTCATCTTCTTTCTGCGCAGTTTCTGTTGACAGGAACGGGCGCCTAGGTGGATGATTTTGAGGCTGGTGCACACGTGTGCATTTTCGCTCGCCAAGAATCGAAAAACGGCTCATCCAACTCCGGTCAATCCTCAAGGAAATGCCGGTAGGGGTACGTTGCCTGCGTGAGCAGGAGCCGAGTGGCTCAATGAAGGAGAGATCATGAGTGACTTGCTCATCCGTCCGGAGGTCTTTCGCAACAGGATCGAAGATTTCGGTTTCGAGTATTTATCTCTCGAGTCTCGCCAACTGGAGCAAGGCGAGAGATTCACCGAAGAAACTGGCGCCAACGAACTGGCGATCGTGGTTCTAGGCGGCACCTGCTCGATCAGAGAGTTCGCGCGGCGAGTGGCAGCGGATCGGCAAACGCGCCACGGTCTTCGACGGCCTGCCCTACACGCTCTATATGCCGGTGAATACGACCTTCACAGATTAGCGCCGGCACGAATTGCGATCTCGCCTTCTGCTACTGTCGTGCCGAAGAGGAACATCCGGCGCATCTGGTGACGCCGGACGAGGTTGGAATCGAGATTCGCGGCGGCGGCAATGCCACGCGCCAGATCAACAGCATGCTGCCGCCGGGCTTTCCCGCGCATCGGCTCATCGTTGTCGAGGTCTTTACCCCCGCGGGCAACTGGTCCAGCTTCCCGCCTCACAAGCACGACGTGCACAACCCTCCCGGAGAGGTGGATCTGGAGGAGATTTACTATTATCGGATCGACCGGCCAGAGGGTTTTGCGGTGCAGAAGGTGTACACCGGCGATGGCCGCATCGACGAGACGCTCACCGTACGCGATGGCGAACTTGTGCTGATCCCTGAGGGCTATCATCCAGTAGTGGCCGCGCACGGCTACAACGTGTATTACCTGAACGCGCTGGCGGGTTCCGCGCGTTCGTTGGCTGCCTCATGACGATCCCGACTATGCGTGGGTGAGGGGCACTTGGCAAGAGAAAGATCCAAGGTTGCCCATGGTGAAAAGGTGAGTGAGATGAAGACGCGTCGCCTGACAATGGCGCAGGCCCTGATTCAGTTTCTAAAGAACCAGTATGTCGAGCGGGACGGACAGCAGCATGCATTCTTCGCCGGCATGCTGGGCATCTTCGGCCACGGAAACGTGGCCGGCATCGGCCAGGCTCTGCAGCAGAATCCAGATTTCAAGTACATCCTGGTGCGCAACGAGCAATCCGGCGTGCACCTGGCCGCGGGGTTCGCCAAGGCCAGCAACCGCCTGCGCACCTTCGCCTGCACCTCCTCCATCGGGCCCGGCGCCACCAACATGATCACCGGCGCGGCGCTGGCCACCATCAACCGCCTGCCCGTGCTGCTGCTGCCCGGCGATATCTTCGCCCGCCGCAACGTCGCGCCGGTGCTGCAGCAGGTGGAGTCGCCCACCACGCAGGACATCGGCGTCAACGATTGCTTCAAGCCCGTGTCGCGCTATTGGGATCGCATCTATCGCCCCGAGCAACTGATCACCGCGTTGCCCGAAGTGATGCGCGTGCTCACTTCTCCCTCCGATTGCGGCGCCGTTACGCTGGCGCTGCCGCAGGATGTGCAAACCGAAGCCTACGATTATCCTGAAGAGCTTTTCCGCAAGCGCGTTTGGCTCATCCGCCGCGGCCAGCCCGACGCGGAGTCTCTCGCGCGCGCCATCGCCGCGATTCGCTCCAGCAGCAAGCCGCTGATCGTCGCCGGCGGCGGCGTGCTGATGAGCGAGGCCTCGGAGGCGCTCGACAAATTTGTCAGACAAACCGGCATTCCGGTCGCGGAGACGCAGGCCGGCAAAGGTTCCCTGGCGTGGGACCATCCGCAGTCGATGGGCGCGATCGGCGCCACGGGCACTCTGGCCGCCAATCGCCTCGCACGTTCGGCCGATCTCGTCATCGGCATCGGCACCCGCTACGCCGATTTCACTTCGGCCTCGATGACCGCATTCCAGAATCCAAACGTGCGCTTCGTCAACATCAACACCGCGGAGTTCGACGCGTACAAGGTCGGCGCAATTCCGGTTGTCGCGGATGCGCGCGTCGCGCTGGAGCAACTCGCAGCGGCGCTGCCCGATAAGAAAGTCAGCGCGGAGTACGCGGCTGAAGTTGCCAACCTGAAGGTCGAATGGGAAGCCGAAGTCGACCGTCTGTTCCATCTCGACAATCCCGGAAGGCCCGCGCAGAGCGAAGTCATCGGCGCTATGTGGGAGGCATCCGGCCCGCGCGATGTGCTGCTTTCCGCAGCGGGCAGCCATCCCGGCGACCTGCACAAACTGTGGCGCACGCGCACGCCCAACGGCTATCACATGGAGTACGGCTACTCCTGCATGGGCTATGAAATCCCCGCCGCGATGGGCGCGAAGATCGCCGATCCCAGCCGCGAAATCTATGTCTTCCTCGGCGACGGCACCTACCTGATGATGCCGACCGAGATCGTGACCTCGGTGCAGGAAGGCATCAAGATCATCATCGTGCTGGTCGATAATCACGGCTTCGCCAGCATCGGCAGCCTGAGCCGGTCGCTGGGGCAGGCAGGTTTCGGCACCAGCTACCGGCTTCGCTCGCAGACCTCGGGCCAGATGGACGGCGAGCCCCTCAAAGTGGACTTTGCCGCCAACGCACGCAGCCTGGGCGCGCATGCCTTGAAGGCCAGCACCTTGGCCGAATTGAAGAAGGCACTCGAGGAGGCCAAAACGCTCGACCGCACCACCGTCATCGTGGTGGAGACAGATCCATCGATCGGCGTGCCCGGCTACGAATCGTGGTGGGATGTCGCGGTTGCCGAAGTTTCTGAGATGGACAGCGTGCGAGCGGCCCGCGCAAGCTATGAAGAAGCGCGCAAGCGCGAACGCCACCACCTCTGAGATGGGAGAACATCAAAGCATGACTGAACGGTTACAGAATTTCATCGATGGCGCCTGGCAGCTCCTCCACCGCCGAGCAGGCGCTGAACGTGCTTAATCCGGCGTCGGCTGCGGTGCTGGCCGAGGTTCCGCTCTCCCCCGCCGCCGAAGTGAACAAGGCCGCCGATGGCGCAGCGCGCGCATTTGTCGGGTGGCGCCGCACGCCGGTCGGGGACCGAATTCAGCCGCTGTTCAAGCTGAAGAACCTGCTCGAAGCAAACCGCGATGACCTGGCGCGCACCATCACCGACGAGTGCGGCAAGACCCTCGGCGAAAGCAAGGGCGAGATGCGGCGCGCCATCGAAAACGTCGAGACCGCCTGCGGCATGCCCATGATGATGCAGGGCACCAATTGCGAAGACATCGCCGCCGGCATCGACGAGCACATGATCCGCCAGCCGCTGGGCGTGGTGGCGGCGATCACCCCGTTCAATTTTCCGGGCATGATTCCCTTCTGGTTCATGCCCTACGCGGTCGCCGCCGGAAATTGCTTCCTGCTGAAGCCCTCAGAGCGCGTGCCGATCACTTCGCAAAAACTCTTTCACCTGATTGAGGCGGCCGGCTTCCCGCCCGGCGTGATTCAACTGGTGAACGGCGGCCGCGAAACGGTGAACGCCATCCTCGATCATCCCGCGATTCGCGCCGTGAGCTTTGTGGGCTCCACGGCCACCGCGCGCTACATCTACAGCCGCGCAGCGGCCAACGGCAAGCGCGCGCAGTGCCAGGGCGGCGCAAAGAATCCCGTGGTCGTGATGCCCGATGCCGACATGGAGATGACCACGCGCATTCTGGCCGACTCCGCATTCGGCTGCGCTGGACAGCGCTGTCTTGCGGCTCGGTCGCCATCACCGTGGGCGATGCGCGCCCGACCTTTACCGAACAGATCGTTTCGACGGCAACCAGCCGCAAGGTGGGCTACGGAGCGGCCGACGGCGTGGAAATGGGCCCGGTGATCTCCGCCGAGAGCAAGGCGCGCATCGAAGGCCTGATCGCCAAGGGAGAACAGGATGGCGCGCGCATTCTGGTCGACGGCCGCGCCCGCAAAATCGCCGGCTTCGAAGACGGATTCTTTGTCGTGCCCACCATCCTCGATCAGGTTCCGCCGGACGCGGAGACCGCGCGCACCGAGATCTTCGGCCCCGTGCTCAGCCTGATGCACGCCAAAACAATCGAAGAAGCCATCGCGCTGGTGAATGGCCGCAGCTACGGCAACATGGCGTGCATCTTCACCACCGACGGCGCCAACGCCCGCCGCTTCCGCTATGAGGTGAATGCCGGCAACGTGGGCATCAACGTTGGTGTTGCGGCGCCCATGTCGACATTCCCGTTCAGCGGTTGGGGAGAGAGTTTCTTCGGCGACCTGCATGCCCAGGCGCATCATGCCGTCGAGTTCTACACGCAGACCAAGGTGGTCGTCGAACGCTGGCCCAGGGACTGGAGCCGGAAGTTTTGAAGGAGAAAGCATGAAAGAGTTGTTGATTGGCAACGCACCTTGTTCGTGGGGCACGCTGGAGCACCAGGACACGAGCCAGCAGGTCCCGTTCGACCGCATGTTGGATGAGCTCGTCGAAACCGGCTACACCGGAACGGAGCTTGGCGACTGGGGCTACATGCCCACCGATCCTGCCACGCTGCGCAACGAAGTTACGAAGCGCAACCTGGTCATGCTGGGCGCGTTTGTGCCGGTGGCGATGAAGTATCCCCGCGGCTCACGCAGAAGGCGTTGCCACTGCGGTAAAGACCGCGCGTCTGCTTGCCGCTGTAGCATCCGCACCGGCGCCGTTTCTGGTTCTCGCAGATGACAACGGCACCGATCCTGTTCGCACCAAAATCGCAGGACGCGTAACCTCAAAAGACGGGCTTGAGCCTCGCGGAGTGGAAGACATTTGCCGCTGGCGCGAATCAGATTGCTCGCGCGGTCTTTGATGAGACCGGCCTGCGAACGGTCTTCCATCATCACTGCGCCGGCTACGTCGAAACGCCGGAAGAAATCGCGACCCTGCTCGAATTGACCGATCCCCAGCGGCTCGGCCTGGTCTTCGACACCGGCCACTATTACCACGGAACCGGCGGGGAAGGATGCGACCTGGTCGCCGCGCTCAATCGCTTCAAAGACCGCGATCTGGTACATCCACCTGAAAGACATCGAGCCAAACGTTGCGCGCCGATCCCGCGCCGAGCAATGGGACTACTTCACCGGCATGCGTCACGGCGTCTACTGCGAACTTGGCAAAGGTATGCGTCGACTTCCCTGCCCTGCTGCGTTGGCTGGCTGCGCAGGACTACAAGGGCTACTGCCTCGTCGAGCAGGACATCCTGCCCGGCATGGGCACGCCCAAAGAAAGTGCGCGCCGCAGCCGCGAGTACCTGCATTCCATCGAATCCAATTTCACTGAATCGCTTGTGCGTGTTTGATCCATGGCTCTCGGCCGGCTCTCTTCCGGAAACACCGGGCGGCCGCCGGCTGCAGAATCATGATGGAATACGCACTCGGCAACTCAATCTTGTTCAACCCGCTTCCAGCGAGGGCACATTGAGCAACAGAAAACTTCATGTCGGAATCATCGGCGCCGGCCGCATCGGCCGCGTTCATGCTGAAACCCTGGCCTTCCGTTTGCCTGCAATCGAAGATCGTCGCCATTACGGACGTGAACCGCGAAGCCGCGGAGTCGCTGGCTGCTCATTGCGGCATTCCGAAGGTCGCCGTCTCCTGCACTGAGATTCTTGACGACCCTGCAATCGAAGCGGTGTTGATCTGCTCTTCGACCGATACCCACGCCGATCTCATCGTCGCGGCCGCCAAAGCCGGCAAGCATATCTTCTGCGAGAAGCCGATCGCTTTCAGCCTGGAACAGATCGACGACGCCCTGGCTGCGGTCAAAGCCGCAGGCGTGCAGCTTCAGATCGGATTCAACCGCCGCTTCGACGCCAACTTCGCCCGTGTCCGCCAGGCGGTGGCGAGCGGCGAAATCGGCAAGCCAAGCCTGATGCACATCATCAGCCGCGATCCCGCGCCGCCGCCTATCAGTTACGTTCGAGCTCTCCGGCGGCATCTTCATGGACATGACCATTCACGACTTCGACATGGCCCGCTTCCTCATCGGGGACGAAGTGGAAGAGATTTATACGGCCGGCGGCGTCGATGGTGGACCCGGAGATCGGCAAGGCCGGCGATCTCGACACCGCGCTGATCGTCCTGCGCTTCCGCAACGGCGTCATCGGCACCATCGACAACAGCCGCAAGGCCGTCTACGGTTATGACCAGCGCGTTGAGATCCTGGGCAGCGAGGGAAAGATCGAGACCGGCAACTGCTATCCCAACCAGGCCGTCGTCAGCGGCGGAAAGTCCGTCTACAAAGATCTTCCCCTCAACTTCTTCATGGAACGCTACACCGAGAGTTTTGCCGCGGAGTTGAAGTCCTTTACGCAAGCCGTGCTTGAAAATCGGCAAACAGCAGTAACGGGAATCGACGGACGCATTCCCGTGGTCATGGCGATGGCGGCGCGAAAGTCCTACGACGAGCATCGTCCGGTTCGTCTGGAAGAGGTCGGCGCATGAAACGATCAACCCTGATCTGCATCCTCACCGACGTGCATCTCTGGGTGCCCGTCGGCATTTTGATTCTGGGAACCACCCTTCTGATGACCCTGAGGTGAAAGCGTGAACGAAAATTCCAAGGGCGCCCCTGGGCGGTCAACTCTCTCCCTGCACAAACTCGGCGTATTTTGCGGACTCGCCGCCGCCGTCTGGCTGGGCAGTGCCGAAGCGCCAACCAAGCTCGTCAACGCGGGCTTCTCTCCCTTCATCATCTCCATGGGCATGGTGATGGGCGCCTTTGTCGCGCGCTGGACCGTGCCCACGCTGCTGAAGGGCACCGGCTTCCTCTTCGATGACCTGCGCGACAAACCGCACCTCATCGTCTGGGCGCTGCTGGCCGGAATGCTCTGGGCGGTGGCAAACACGCTCACCATCTTCGCGGTTCGCAATGTCGGCCTCGCCATCGCCTTTCCGCTCTGGAATACCAACAGCCTCGTCGGCCTCTTCTGGGGCTGGCTGCTCTTCAAAGAGCTGCGCGGCTCCGGCTTCAAGGGATGGTCGAAGGTGTTGGGCGGAGCGTTCGCCATCGTCGGCGGCGCGGCAATTCTTGCCGTCGCCACCGCAAGCCAATCCGATACGCCGGGCAAGGCCGCGGTCGGCATCATCGCCGCACTCGGCGCCGGCGTTCTGCTCGGCACCATGTACATTCCCTACCGCAAGGCCTACATCAGCGGCATGAATCCGCTCTCCTTCGTCACCATCTTCACCTTCGGCGAGTTGGGCACCGTCTTTCTTCTCACCGCCGATCAACCTTGGCGGCGTCGGCAATCTTGCCAGCGAACTGCACCGCGCGCGGCCCATGCTCTTCTGGCCGTTCCTTGGCGGCTTCTGCTGGGTCATCGGCGATCTCTTCCAGCAGTACGCGGCAAAATATATCGGCATCGGCCGCGGAATTCCGCTCTCCAACACCAACCAACTTTGGGGACTGGCCTGGGGCGCACTGGTCTTCGGCGAAATGGTCGGGCTCAGCCCGTCCGGGAAAGTGCTCATCATCACCGGATCGGGAATCATGATCGCGGGCGCCGTCGCCATCAGCATGGCCGATCCCGGCGATTCGGAACTGGTGAACTGGAAGTCCGCAATGGACCGTGAGTGCGACCGCTACGGCCTCGACACTGAGCAGGTGGCCGCGGTTGTTGCGGGCGACGATCCCGCATGCCGGCAAGCCACATCAGCGCCGCTGGTGGGAAGTCGTCATCATGTGCACCGCGGTGGGCGTCTTTGTCTGGCTGGCCCTCGGCACTCGCGCCCAACACATCTCCATCAGCCTGCCCTGGACCATCGTCCTCGTAATCGGAACCCTCGTCCCCCTTGGAGTATGTGGAACCCTGCTTTGGCGCCGAACGCGCTTTTCCTAGAGGATGCTTGGCAAATTGCATTGTTGGACAAATCTTGCATGGAAGCGGTCGGCATGTTTATGCAGTTCACATGGCAAATGATAAGATGAAGCTTCTCCGGTGACGATAAACAGTATTAAAGTTAAGAGCCATGTGGAGAGTCGTGTGTTGCATCCGAGAAGTGGCATTGCCCTAGGAATCGTCTGTCCCATGGCGAATGAGGGGGACAAGGCCGTTGTCTTTTGCAAGTCGGTGCTGAAGCAGTGCACAGGGTTTAAGAAAGTCACTTTCTTTGCTGTGTTTGACAAGGTCACGAAGGATCAAAGTCTCGACCGGATGCGTGAATTGGAGCGGAGTGAGCCACGCCTCCTCGTGGTTTGGGCTTCGGAGAACCGTTGCATCGTAGACGCCTATTTGCGCGGTTACAGGGAGGCTCTCGCGGCAGGTTGCGATTGGATCCTGGAAATCGATGCCGGCTTCAGTCATCAGCCTCGCGACATTCCCCAATTCTTCGACAAGATGGAAACCGGCCTGGATTGCGTATTTGGAAGCCGCTTTCTTGCGCAGGGTGGATTTGAAAAAAGCTCCATCAAGCGCCGGTTCGTGAGCTGGGGTGGAACCTTGATGACCAACCTGCTGCTGAGGACCACGCTGTCGGACATGACCAGCGGGTTTGAGATGTTCTCGCGCGAGACGCTTCAGATGATAATGGCTCGAGGCATTCAATCCCGCGCGCATTTCTTCCAAACCGAAATCAAGACCTATTGCAGAAGCCTGCGTTTCGTAGAGGTTCCAATCACATACCGCGCCGCGAGTCCGCGACTTGGCTTATCTTCGCTAACGGAGTCCTTCCGGCAGTTATGGCGGCTCTATCAACTTCGGTTGCATGGAGAACTTCAATGAGCAATTTGGATGGCCGCCGTACAAGCATCGTGGTCACCTCCATCTCCGCTCCCAATGCGGTTTTGCGCGAGTTGGCGGCACAGTCAACGGCTCATGGGTTTTTGTTTTATGTAATTGGCGATGTTCCCAGTCCGGCTGACTTCTCATTGGATGGTTGCGAGTTCTACGGTCTCGATCGACAAAGGAAAACGGACTTCAAGATTGCAGCGACTTTGCCGGTGCGGCATTACTCGCGGAAGAACATTGGATATCTGCTGGCAATTCAAGCGCAGTCGGAAATGTTAATCGAGACCGACGATGACAACATGCCATCGCAGGAGTTCTGGAGTCTGAAAAATTCTCGCCAACGTGTTAGGCGGCTTTCCGGAAGCGGTTGGAGCAATGTCTATGCGTACTTTTCCGACGCCAACATCTGGCCAAGGGGATTGCCGCTGGATACAATTCGAAATGCGCTGCCCGCATTCGAGAGTTTGCCGGAGACCGAAGCCGAGTGTCCAATTCAGCAGGGCCTGGCTGACGACAATCCCGATGTAGACGCCATCTACCGGCTGGTGCTTCCCCTTCCGATATGCTTTCTAAAGAATCGTCAGGTGGCTTTGGGGGCTGGTGCATGGTGCCCTTTCAATAGCCAGAATACGGTTTGGTTCCCGCAGGCATTTCCGCTGCTTTACCTTCCCTCCCATTGCTCGTTTCGCATGACGGACATCTGGCGGAGCTTTGTGGCGCAGAGAATTGCCTGGGAGAACGGATGGAGCGTGCTGTTCCGCAGCCCGAACGTGTCGCAGGAACGAAACGAACACAGTTTGATGAAGGACTTTGCGGATGAGGTTCCAGGGTACATGCACAACCGCAAGATTGCGGAATGCTTCGAGCAGTTGAAACTGGCGCCGGGCGAAAAGAACATTCCGGACAATTTGATCCGCTGTTATGAGGAGTTGGTCAGAATCGCAGTTGTGGGAGCTGAGGAAATCGCTCTGGTCGAGGCGTGGTGCGATGATCTGGTAAAGGTACAACATCATGCCTGAGCCGCTGGAGTTGACTGTGCAAACGAACCAACTGATCATCGAGGCTCTCGGTTAACAGCGGAGATTCCAGGTGAAAACTCTACTCCTGCTCGCCATTCTGATACCGACATTCGCGTTGCTGCTCAGCGTTGCTGGGCTTCGCGAACGGCTTGCCCGTCATTGGCACATTGGTCGAGCTTTATTCAAGACTATTTGTGTTCTGATTGTGCTTCTCACCATCGGCTGCGGTCTTTTCGGAGTATGTGCAGAGCGTATATACAGTCACGATGAAGCGTCTGTTCTTTCCATCGCGGCAGCCTTCAGGCACGGCCAACTCCTTTACCCGCGGGCCGAAGCTCCAGTTGAGTACGCATTGCTGTATGGGCCGGTGACCTTCCTGGTGTACTTGCCTCCAATGTTTGCCGGACAAGACCGACTGGGAGCGTACCAGCTATGGGTTCTCATCGCACTGGCAGGTACATATGCATTTGTCTACTTCGCCCTGCGATGGAGATTCGGAGTTTTCGTTGCGCTTGGCATTACCGCGTTGTTGGCGGTATTCGTCTCCCGTTTCGCCGCATTCGAATGGGGCATCAAGGGAGACGTATGGATCCTGTTTTTTTCGGCCATTGGGATGTGGGGTCTCATGTGTCTCTCCAATTGGTCAGCCGCCGTGGTATTGGCGATCACCGGGGCAATGCTGGTCGATCTGAAAGTCACAACTCTGGTAGTCGCCATACTCCCATGCATTTTACTTTGGCAGCGAGAGCGCCGAGCGCACTTGCCGGCGTTCCTCAGCGCCTGCTCTATTCCGATCTTTGCGCTTTTACCTTTCGCCATGCCTGCCATTTCACTGGCGGGGTATGCCGAGCAGTTGCGCGACGCAAGTCATGCCCCCTTCATCAAGTCAATTCTGCATACAAATTTATACGCTCTTCTATTATTGTTCCTCCCATCCTTTGGGCTCTTCTGGGCGGCATTTATTGAGAAGCCAGATGTAACTCGCTCATGGCTTCGAAGGCGGGCTTGGTACCTGCTTGCATTTGGAATGGCCGCGCTGGTGGCTATCCTCACAGGCGCGAGGAACGGAGCGGGACCATGGCACTGCATGGTGCTGGCAATCCCGCTGCTCCTGGTAAACACCGAGTTATGGAACATCGCGTCGCTTGCCGGCTCGAGAGCCGTATTGTTGCGTCCAGGAAGAGCTGCTCCTCTTTGGGCGCTGGGGGTCTCGATGCTCGCAATATCAATCTCGGGACTCATACAAGTATCGGGAGGAAGCAGCTACGATTTTCTCAAGGTTGGTCCGGCTTCGATGCCGTCCGTTGAGCGCGAGCTGATCGGAATCATGAAACAATACCCCGCAACAACGCTTCAAATGGGCTACTCGGATATGCACCACTACTATCTGACCTTTATGCGGCCCGTGCTGCAGATGCACGGCAATCCCCTGTTTATCGATCCCGATGCCCGGGATGAAGCGGACCTTATTGGAAGGCCAATTTCGCCTGCTGTTCTAAGTGCGTTGGGACGTTGCGATATCAAGATCTGGATTCTTCCAAGGGGCGGCCCGCCATTTTCAATGGAGGCCCCATATTTTGTTGAAACCAATGTCAAGGACAGATCTCTCTATTCCGAGGCGTTTCGCAGATTGTTTTTCGCGAGCTACCAACAGATCCCTGGCAACGCTCAATACTTCGATCTCTGGGCGTGCCGCAACGGCTCTAAGCCACTTTCACGTTTCACATCCCAGCCCCTCATGTGACCTTGAACGTCGCCATTGATTTCAAAGCCGGGACTTAAGTTCACTCGGCAACGCCTTTGGAGGGGCCGGGAGCAGCGACCTGATAAGCCGATTCTGCATTGTCTGCCTGCAAGCTTGCGGAATCGCATCGGTCGTCTTGCGATTGATTGCACCATTTTCGCTTCTCTTCAGACAAGCAGATAATCTGAAGACGACAATTTCTCAGCGGAAACGAAAAAGATACATTGCTGCTTACCACTCACAGGACGGCTTGCACGGCGGCGGAACGGGTCGAGGGCAGCCCTGCTAAAACGGTTGCGTAAGCTCATTTGCGAGGTTCGATCGGCAACGAACATAATGCTCTCGAACCCGTTAACCTGTACGATAACATTCCCGCTATACAAGAGTGCTACCGAACGGACTAGGATTGTCAGGAGCTTTGGACAGGAGTATTTTTGAGGCTGAGTTCATTCAGGGTTCAGAGGAGTTCGAAAGATGAATGGAAGGTCAGCGATCGAGTCCAGGCGCTCCGCAGCCGCGGGCACCGTCTTTTCTCCCCAGCCGATCACAGGCAATAAGACTCTGGCCGACCAGGTTACTGACGCCCTCATCAACAAGATCGTTGGAAACGAGTTTGCCAATTCGCAGCTCCCTTCCGAACAGGCGATGGCAGAGGGATTCGGCGTCAGCCGCACAGTAATTCGCGAGGCGATTTCCAGGTTGAAAGCCGAGGGCCTGATCGACACTCGGCAGGGACGGGGCGCCTTTATTCGCACCGATCGCCTCGATGTTCCATTCAGGATCGATCTCAACTCGACCGACCTGCTTGGATCGTTGTTGCATATTATTGAGTTGCGCCGCGGCCTGGATGCCGAAATTGCGTATCTCGCGGCAACGCGTAGAAAGCGCGAACAGATGGCTGCGATTCGCAGAGCCTTGACCGAAATTGAACGGGCAAGCAAGGCCGGACGCGACGCCGCGGCCGAGGACCTGACTTTTCATCTATCCATCGCCCAGGCGACGGGAAACCCAATCTTCCTTGAGTTGCTTAAGTTTCTGAACCAATTTCTCTACATAGCGATTCGAGTAACAAGGGCCAACGAAGATCAGCGCGTCGAGTACTCAGAGCAGACCCGCGTCGAGCATATGGCCATTGCAAGCGCGATTGAGCGCCAGGATCCTGAAGCTGCTGCGACCGCTGCAAAGACGCACATGATCAATGCAGCGGTGCGCATAAAATCCGCCGATGCGGAGTTCTGGACCGTCGAGCTCAGGCACCTGGCTCAGAGCCTCGATGGTAGTGCAACAGGCAAGAACCGTGAGGAGAAAAAGCCTCGCCGTTCGAACTCCAGGAAATTGCGTTCAACAGCAAAGGCGTCATAGTCGGGCGTCGGTAACAAAGCTGCCGCAATCCCGGCAAAGCGCAAGCTCATAAGTGTGGCCGGAGAGTTACTTGCGAAGTTCCACCACATTACAGGAATTCGAGGATCATTTTCACCCATGCTCAATCGTCGCGAACTACTGAAAGCTGGAGTTGGGGCCATGCCTCTACTCGCCGGATCTATTGCCCTGAGCGAAGCTGCTCATAGTTATGAGACGACAGGCGAAGGCCGGCCACAGACTGCCTCTGCTACGTCGCTGCCATGGCTGCGTCAAATTCGCCGCGCCGGCCAGTTGAACATGACCGAACATGACCCCATCTCTCTCGATGTCGAAGCATGGGCAGACTACTGGGCGAACCTGAAAGCCGGCATAACCTTTATAAGTGTCACCGGAATTCTGGCCTACTACCAAACCAAGGTGCCGTTTCATCGGAAAGGAAAGTTCCTCGGCGATCGCGATTTCTTTGGCGATTGCCGCGAAGCCGCACGCAAGCGCGGTTTACGTGTAGTTGCGCGTATGAGCCCCGACCTTAATTGGGACGATGCGCTTGCGGCGCATCCAGAGTGGTTCGAACGCGACAAGCAGGGCAATGCATTTCCTGGCAAGGAGGAGCCGCGCCTCTTCCGCACCTGCACCTTCTCCAGTTACATGACCGACTATGTCCCAGCCGTCATCCGCGAGGTCACTTCTCTCTACGATGTCGATGCCATCTACACCAACGGCTGGCCGCCCCTGGGATCACTTCCGGCATGTTATTGCGCCGCGTGCAAAGATCTGCCGCCGCGCGGAACTCCGGCCTACTGGGCAAAGTTCAATGACAGAGTCGAGTATCTCTGGAAGCTTTACGATTCCCTTGTCAAAGAGAAGAACACTTCATCGATTTATTTTTCGAACATGGGCGGTGGCGCCCGCGCGAGCGTTAATCTCGCCCGCATCGGCAAGTTCTGCGAGTGGTTCCAGGGAGACAACCAGGGCCGCGGTGGTGAGGATTCACCTATCTGGCTGTGCACGCTCCAAGGCCGTGTTTGCCAGGCAATTCAGGATGGCAAAGCCGCTGTCAATGTCACTGGCGCCTGGTCGACCGGGCCCATCCGTTGGCGCAACGTCGGCAAGTCGCCCTACGAGGCGCAAATGTGGCTAAGCGAAACCAGCGCCAGCGGCATGATTCCCTACTGGCACCTGGTGAGCGGCGAAAAAGGTATGGGCGAGGATCGCCGCGAACTCGAGACGCCAAAGAAATACTTCGCGTGGACCGCGAAACACGATCCCCACTTCGTCAACAAACGCACCGTCGCCAACGTCGGCGTAGTCATCGGGCAAAGCACGCACCTTTTCTACAAGCCCCAGGGCGACGCGACCATGCAGCAGTTCCTGAACGGCATGTACTACGCGCTCCTCGAAGGCCGTTTCCTCTTCGATTTCGTGCATGAAGACAGAATGGAACTGGAACGCCTGAGTAAGTACTCTGCGCTGATCCTTCCCAACATCGCGATGTTGAGCGACGCCCAATGCGATCAACTCCGCGCCTATGTAAAAGCCGGCGGCTCGTTGCTGGCCACGTTTGAAACCAGCCTGTATGACGAAAACGGCAAGGCCCGGAATAACTTCGGCCTTGCCGATATCTTCGAAATCCAAAAAACCGGCGATGTAATCCCAACCAGCGGCAACGCCTACTATGCCCGTATCGAGCGTAAACACGAGATCGTCGAAGGTTTCACAGACACAAATTGGCTGCCGGGCGCCGAGTACCGTGTTCCCATCGCGGCCGTCGACAATCCTGTCTTGACGGTGGTGCCGGGATTCGTGGCATATCCGCCGGAGTTAGCTTACCCTCCAACACCGAATACCAATGTCCCCGCAGTCGTTCTGCGGGAAAAAGGAATGAGTCGCCTGGCTTACATCTCCGGCGACGTCGAACGCAGCATGTGGGTATCGGGTCACACAGATCTAAGCCAGCTCTTGCAGAACATCGTGAAATGGTTGTTGAATGGAAAACAGCTCGCCACCATTCAAGGTCCGGGACTTATCGAAACCTTCGCTTACGAAACCGAGCCGGGCTTTGCTCTTCACCTGCTGAACTACACAAATCCGAATCTCCATCGCGGTACTCTCCGCGCATTCTACCCAATTGGGCCTCAGTCAGTGAGATTTGAGATTCCCATTGAGAAAACAGTTTCCCGGGTGCAGTTACTCAAATCGGAAACGGACATTCCCTTCAAGCGCGTAGACGGTGGAATCGAATTCACAATTCCCGGAGTTACCGAGTACGAAGTTGCGGCCATTTATGCGTAACGTGAATCGCGGTCAGTTACCGGGGCATGCGCGACCAATCCGGCCATTGCACGAAAGGTAGAACTTGAATACTGGCGCAGACATTCTTTTGCAAACCCTGATTGAAAATGGAATTGATACATGCTTCATGAATCCCGGAACGTCGGAGATGCATTTCGTCGCAGCGCTCGATCGGGTCCGCGCCATGCGGGGTGTGTTGTGCCTCTTTGAAGGTGTCTGCTCAGGAGCCGCCGATGGATATGCGCGCGCACTTGGCAAGCCCGCTGCCACGCTTCTTCATCTCGGCCCCGGGCTGGGCAATGCGCTTGCGAATTTTCATAACGCTCGCAAGGCATTTTCCCCGGTCGTCAGTATCGTCGGAGAACACTCGTTATCGCATCTGCTTTATGACGCTCCTCTCAGCTCAAACATTGAAACGTTCGCCCGCACAGTTTCGAATCATGTACGGACCTGCGAGAATTCAGACCTACTTGGGGCTAATTTATCGGCGACGATTGCGGATGCGATCCAGCCGCCCGGCCAGGTGGCGATGCTGATTGTGCCGGCAGATCTCTCCTGGTCGGCCGCTTCGCGCGTTGGACCGGTGATTGCAAAGCCCCGGCGGCGCGCGGCCTCGAGCGATGTCGTGCGCTGCGTTGCCGCATTGGCGCGCAGTCCGAGAGCCGCTTTGCTCATTGGCGGATCGGCGCTGAATCCACGCGGTCTTGAGGCAGCGGCTCGCATCTCGGCCGCTACGGGCATGCGAATCCATACGGCCAGGAATGTCGCCAAAATATGGGCGGGCCGCGGCCGCTTTCAACCCAAACGGATTCCGTATTTTCCTGAGCCGGCGATCGAATTGCTGCGGGACATCGCTAACCTGGTCCTGGTGGAGGCTAAGTCTCCCGTCTCATTCTTTGGCTATCCGGGTGTTCCTGGAACGCTGATCCACGAAGCGTGCGAAGTCTCGGTGCTGGCGGATATCGGTGAAGATGGCCCGGCATCGCTGGAGGCCGTGGCGGATGAGTGCGGCGCGCCAAACATAACTTCCGTCTTCAAAAGTGACCCGGTTACTGTACCAGGCGACGGGCCGCTTACGCTCGATAGCATCGGCCGCGTGATCGCTGCCTGTATCCCGGAAGACACGCTGATTTCCGAAGAGATGGTCTCTTCGAGTGAACCTGTGCTGGCGCATTTGGCAAACGCCGCGCAGCACGAACTCATGCCTGTTACAGGAGGCGCGATCGGGCAGGCCCTGCCTGTCGCGGTGGGCGCAGCCGTAGCGTGCCCGGATCGCAAAGTGGTCGCGCTCGAAGCCGATGGCAGTGGCATGTATACTCTGCAAGCGCTCTGGACTATGGCACGCGAAAATCTGAATGTTCTCATTGTCATCTTTGCCAATCGCCGTTATCGAATTCTCGATATCGAGTTACAGCGCACCGGAGCGAAAGGCTTCGGCGAGATCGGCAACAACATGATCGATATCGGACGGCCCGATTTGGATTGGGTCAGCTTGGCGATGGGCATGGGCGTTCAGGCAACGCGAGCAGTCACTACTGCGGAATTCCACTCGCAATTCCGTGATGCAGTTCGAGTGCGCGGTCCGAGGCTGATTGAAGCCGTAATTGACTAGCGTCCATGGTTAACTTCACCTCCAGGGTATCTTGCAGCGCGATATCGAAACATCTGCCCATAACGAGAACTTGGACCAAATCAGCGTCAAGCATTGCGCAAATCGAGAACTCCAGAATCAACAATCCCAATGCCGCCAAGCTCGGCATAACTTCGGCTTACCTTCTCCAGCATCTTATCGATAATGCGGAACAGCTGGGCACGTCCACCTCCGGACCATTGCCGGCGTAACTCTCGTCTTTCGCATTCTCGATCTCGGTTCCGCGAAAATTCGCCAGAGCAATGCGCGCATTTGCACTGCCGAAATGGACGCTGAGAATCCAACCGAATCTCTGCCTTAATGACGATCGCAAAGTTGCGAATTGTGAAAGCAATAACTCAAACTCTTGGAAACCACAGTCAGTGAGCTGTCGGCAACAAAGTTACGGCTGCGAGCCGCTCTTCATTGGTAAACGTCGAAGCAGGCAGACCGTAGGAATTTACAAGATTCGCCGTGGTTACGTTCGCCCACGCATAACGAATATAGACAGGGTTCTTGATCTCAGGGTTGGATGCGACCACCGTCTTGCCCTCGATGCGCGCCTGCGCAGGAGCGAATTTATGATCTTCACCGGCTAACTCAAATCCTTGAACTGCGCCACCATCTGACGTGCCGAGAGTTTTGGATGCGTGCTCGAACCATACTCGCATGCTGCTCCCTTCCGGCGTTGCATTTTGGAACAGAGGGCCGTTGGCTTCAATGCTCTCGCCGTAGACCTGTGCGCGGGCCAGCAGAGCCAGCCTGTGACCAACCGTCTGCTTGTCCGCGGGGTGAACGTTGTCGGGATCACCTACATCAATCGTCACCGCCATCCCCGTGTTCGCCGTACTCAGAGTGCGGCGTTGCGCATCGCGGACCACGCCCCAAACTTCTGTCGGCGACGAGCGGAAACTTGAAATCTGCACATAGAAGAAGGGGAAATCACCCTGCTTCCACTCACTGCGCCAGTCGGCGATCAGGTCTGGGAAAACGCGCGCGTAAAGTGGAGCGCGGTCGGCTCGGCTATTGGATTCGCCCTGATACCAGATGACGCCGCGAATGGAGAACGGCGTCATGGGCGCAATCATTCCGTTGAATAGGCCACCGGGCATCCACGATGCAGGGTCTGGATGCCAGGAGTGCTGCGGCTTTGGTTTTCCCGCCGACTCCGCATCCGCATCCTCGCGTGCCTCTCGCGCCAAAGTGGCTGCAGCATCAGACTGCTGGTCGGCGAAATCTGCCCAATTGAGAAACACGTTTGCGATCGAAGCGTCAGAGGCGAGACCGTCGAAGCTGATCCATGCCTCCGCTGGCGTGCCTCCCCAGGTGGCGTCAATCAGACCGACCGGCACCTTTTCCTGAGCGGAGATTTCGCGGCCGAAAAAGTAAGCGACTGCGGAGAAGTCTTTGGCGGTCTCGGGCGCGCAAATTGTCCAGGCAGAGGCGACGTCGTCAGTTCGGTATGGTGAGCTGCGACGAGGCACCATAAAGAGACGAATCTGCGGATGCGTAGCCTGCGAGATCTCTTTGCTGCCGTCTTTGACGAAAGTTCCGGGTGAGAATCCGGAGAGAGGCATTTCCATATTTGACTGGCCGGAAGCCACCCACACATCGCCGATGAGGACATCTGAAAGCTTGATGGTATTCTTACCGGTAATCGCGATGACTGCCGGCCCCCCGCTGGGCAGCGGCGGTAGATACACGCTCCATCGACCGACATCGTTCGCATTCGTGGAAGAGGTGCCATTACCGAGTCGAACGGAAATCTGCTCTCCAGGATCGGCCCATCCCCAAATATGAATCGGAGCGTCTCGCTGAAGAACCATGCGGTCGCTGAATATCCCCGGAAGACGAACTGCGGCTTGGGCAATGGCTGCGGCTAGCGGCAGCAGAATGGCGGCAAACAACATGGTTCGAAGGTATCGGCGGGTAGGCATCATAAAGCTTCTCCAGACAACTGCGCTATTCTATCTGAATTCTGCCATTGCGTTCCTGAAGTCCTTTTCCAGTGACGCAGCCGGGTCGCGTGATTTTGCCTGGACGATTTAGGCCTCACGGTCCCCCGCAGAAATTGCGCGCCTGGTGATTTGAGTCGAGAAATGGGGCGCGATGTGATATGAGAATAAAAAGTAATCTTGGAAAGTTCGCTCTTCGACCGAGTCCATGATTGGTCGCCCGGTCGCTCGCTCAAACTCCGCGATGGATATGGAAACAAAAGCCCTCGTTTTCGACTATGACGGCGTCATCGCCGACACCGAACCACTTTACTGGAAGGCTTGGGTCCAATTGCTGGCTCCGCATGGCATCGGTCTGAGTTGGCAGAACTACTGTACATATGGGCGGGGCATTCCGGACGGCTCCATGCTCCGTGCATTGCCCGAGTTGGCCGCGAATCCGCTTCTTCTCGCCACTCTGGAGCAGCAGTTGAACGTTCCGGTCGAGATGGTCCGGGCCTGGTGCTCGCAGCAGTCGCCAGTTCCCGAGCCGACCGTCCGCATGTTGCAATCGCTCCATGGCTATCGAATCGGCCTGGTCACAAGTTCAGGCCGCGCTGGCGTTGAGCCCGTACTCCGGGCGGCTGGAATCAATGCCTGCTTTCACGCTTTCGTTTTTGCAGAGGATTGCCCGTTCCATAAACCCGACCCTGGGCCCTATCGGATGGTGCTTGAACGGCTCGGCGCTCATCAGGGCATTGCCTTTGAAGATTCGGACGCCGGGATGAAAAGCGCATCCTCAGCAGGCTTGACTGCGATCCGCGTAGACGACCCACGCCGATTGCCGGAGATTGTGAATCAAGCGCTCCAATTACCCCGAGCCTAGAACTGGTTGTATAAACAAGGCTTTGAAAGGGCACGGCTTTAGCCCCTGAGGGATGTCCTCCTGCTCGCGGACGGGATTTATGCAACCAGTTGTAGCGTTTCGCGGAAGTTCTTCGCCCACCGCCATGGTTCCTTCTTTCTCTCAAGCCATCAAAAAACCTCCGTTGATCTCGATTACCTGGCCGTGAATAAAGCTGGCCTGATCGCTGCAAAGAAATACGACAAGATCGGCGATCTCCTCGGGCACTCCAAGCCGGCCCACCGGTGTGGCCGCGCGAACGCCGTCCAGCCCGGCCGCGGTCGAAAATTCCCGGTGATAATTTGTATCCACAGTCCCTGGAGAAACGGCGTTTACACGGATACCTTGGGGAGCGAACTCCTTCGTAAGTCCCTTGGTCATGGCTGAGACCGCTGCCTTGGCCGATGCATACGCAAGTGCGCCAACCCCTCCGCCGAAACGCGCCGCTACCGAGGAGACATTCACGATGAACCCTTTCTTTCGCTCGGCCATGCCTTTGAGCACGGCCTGCGCGAGGAAGAACGCGCTTGTGAGATTCAACATCATTACGCGATTCCACAGGTCCTCCGTGAAATCGAGCACCGGCGTGCGCGCCAGCAGGGAACCGGCGTTGTTAACCAGAATATCGATGGGGCGGCTGGCCGCTGTCTTGGCGAGCGTGCGGACGCCTTCCATAATGCTCAAGTCGGCCTGAACTAACTCGCACTGAACATTATGGAGAAGGATTTGATCGAGGATAGCCCGTGCCTCGCCAGGTTTGGAGTTGTAATGCAGCATCACGTTTGCGCCATGCTGTGCCAACGCAATTGCCGTGGCCGCGCCAATCCCGCTGCTAGCCCCGGTCACCAATGCTGTCATGTTTTGGAATGGGCGTTCGCTGTTGCTCATGGTGTTGGCAGTGCCTCCTGAAGCATAGGTGTTTGTCGCGTGAGCGGACCCATCAGCGCCCACAGAATAGTAACGCAAATCAGCGGTATCAAGCCGAACAGCAGGAACACCGGCACATAAGAGTAGTGGTCCACTAGCCAGCCGGTGATGAGGGCGAAGATCATGCCGCCGAAACCGGAGCCCATGCTCGCCAATCCGTAGACCGATGCGACCGCTTGCGGCGGAAAGACATCGGCAGGCATCGCCAGCATGTTCGCCAGGCCGGCCGTATAACCTGCCATCGCGATCGAAACCAGCGCAATGGAATATGAAGCATCGCTGACCAATACTGCGGGAATGGCCATCATCATCATTAGCGCGGCAATGCTGACCGCGGATTTGCGTGCCGCCGTCACCGGCATTCCATGACTCATGAGAGTCTTCGAAATGAGTCCGCCGCCAACGCTGCCCAACCCGGCCACAAAGAATGGAATCCACGCATACCGGCCGATCGCAGTTATGTTGAAGTGACGGCTATGATTCAAGTATTCAGGAAACCAGAAGACGTAGAAATACCAAACCGGATCCATGAAGACCTTCGAAAACATGAAGCTCCAAACAAAGCGCGAATTCATAAGTTCACGCAAGCGTAACGGCGCCGCCAGAGCAGGCCCCGCGGAAATGCGGACAGGCGAGCGATACATACGCACCCAAACGACCAGCCAGACCAGTCCGAGACCGCCAACGACGATGAATCCCGAACGCCAGCCGAACCTGAGCAGCAGGACTGCAATGATGGGCGGTGCAATGATTGCACCCACAGACGAGCCGCTGTTGAAAATGCCCGAGGCAAACGAGCGCTCCTCGGCCGGAAACCATTCGGCGACGACCTTTGCCGCTCCCGGCCAGTTGCCGGCCTCTCCCATGCCAATCAGGAAACGGAATATTCCCAGCGACAGTGCCCCTTGCGACAAGGTGTGCAACAGTGCGCATACTGACCACCAGCCGACGAAGAGGCCGTAGCCGATCCGTGTCCCGAGCCGGTCGATAAGGAGCCCGGAGGCGCCATTCATAATGGTGTAAGCAAGAAGGAATGCGAACAGGATCCGTGCGTACCCGACATTGCTCAGGTGGAACTCGAGGCGCATCACCGGGGCTGCAACAGATAGCGCCTGACGGTCCATATAGTTAATGAGCGTGGCGAAAAAGGCGAGCGCGATCATCGTCCATCGCTGCGATGAGACCGGGAATATATCTCCAATGCCGGATCCACTCGTACTTCGATCTCCACCGGATTCCGCGGCCCTGTTACGATGATCCACTCGCGATCCTTCCTTCATTCCCGCCGGATTCCCGCAACGCAGCGGATACACCGCGAGGGCCTTGACGAGTTCTCGCAACTCCGTGCAAGCCTCTGGAATTTGCATTTGCAACTTCGAGCATGCAGTTCTGGTAACGCAGGCACGTTCACGCGATCTCGGACTGCCCGGCGCCAGCCTGGTTCGATCCGTTCTCGCGAAACTGGTCGACCGCGAAGATGATCACGAGCAACCGGCCGGTAGTCAGTCGAACGCGCCGATGTTGCTCCGCTCTTCCCGTTCCGTCAGGCATGGGGAAATGGCCGGCAGAATCCGTCCGACTCACGGGAGTCTGCTTTCATAGATTGCAATGCTAACATAACGAAAAATCCGCCGATGACGCCGACTTGAATGCCTCGTCGTACCGGGCGCTCAATGACCGCGAGGTGCTGAATACGACGTAAGTCTCCGGAGTCAAGCCAGGCTCCGACCCAAGCCTGCTTTCTCAGCCGCATGGCAGTTGGCTGCCGGAAATCCCAAAGCCCGCGCAAAATGGCCCTCGAAAAACTCCCGACCGCACCAATCCATTAAAGTGGAACCATGTTCGCCCGTCTCATCTCCATCGAGCGTATTGGTCCGGCAGGCGAGCGTCACCCCTGCCCCATCCGCTGGATCGACAACTTCGCCATGCGCAACTTTACCAACGACGCGATATTCGACGATACGCTGCCCGTTGGAGATGGCCTGCTCGAAGCCGGCAGCCGCGTTCCCCTCGACCGGCTTCAACCTGCCATGGAAGAGTGGTTTCGGCGCAAAGGGTATCTCAAGGCCGGCGAACGGCTAGAGGTCCGGGAGGTCGCGGCGTCGAAGGCGGCCCAGCCAATTCCCTGACCTGTCGCGATCAGGCGGCAACCTTCTCGAGAGACTTGGCGCCCGCCCAAAGGGCAAACTCAGCCTCCCGGCGCGCCTTGAGCCCCGCGTTCTCTTCGCCGCCGGCCAGGTCCCAGCGAAGCAACTGTTCGACGGCATCGTCATAGCGGCCGCCGTTCAGCACCTTGAGCAGTGTCGAGGAGGCCAGCTTCTCGGCGCCCAGGTTGAAACAGAAGTCCACGAGGGCATCGAACTGACCCTGCTCGAGCGGAACTCTTACGAGCCGCCTGACTGCTTGCTCGGCGTCGCGTACATCGATCACCAGGATCTCGGCCGCCTGGGACTCGCGAACCCCGTTGGGAAAAGACTCAGGATGCAGTAGGCGGTGCCCGTAACCGATAACCGGAAAACCATTTGCATCCAAATATTTACGGCTTCGGAATCTCTCCGACCTCTTCAGTAGATTCAGCCCAGCTTGGCTCAGATTCATACGTCTCTCCTATCGCCGGCCATTGGTAACCATGGCCTTATCCTGACAGGATGCACAAAATAATCCGCAAAGTTGCTTCAAAGATCCTCAGGACTCAGTGAGCCGCACCCGGAGACCTGCCGCTCAGGGTCTCAAAATCCCGCAGAATCGCCGCAACCGCGTCGTCAAAGTTCCGGTCGTGGCTCTTTTGCAGGTAGGCCAGGTCGATCTCCTCGGTCAGCGCCCAAAGCACGTAATGGGTCTTGACGTCATAGATCACAAGACGGAACATCGGGAGCGGGTCGGACGCGCCTTTCTGCTTGTCGGCATTTGTAGGGCCATAGGGCGCGGTGAGGCGCAATTCGAGAACAAGGTCGGCTTGAGACGGATCGCTCACCAACTCCCACCCGCCGGCAGCCTTGAGGTCGGCGTAAAACTGGTTGTACCCGCGAGCGGGTTCACCGCTGAAGGGATGCGGAAACAGGCCGCTGTCTGCGCCCGCATTGGAGAAAAAAATCTTCCGCGCGTTGTGAATGGCTGGCGGAACGGGCCCGGCTGGCACTGGTGCGGTAACCTGCCCGAAAGCAGCGGCCGCCCAAACCACCGCGCCACCAGCGAAGCTGAAGATCACGAGACCAACTCTGCTCATACCGATATCTATCCTCCTACGCGATGCATTCGTTCAAGAAGACGCCGGGAGCTCGAGATTTGTTACGCAACCGGCGAAGTTTCAAGTCGAGCTTGTCGTCGGCACTGCTTCAACCTCGTTCGCCGTATCTTCGCCATACAGTCGCGTCAGAGCCGAGGGCGGCCGTTAAATCATATGATTTGATCGCCTCGGTGCGGAAGTTATTCTTTCTGCATAATTTATGGTGCAGTTGGTAACCTCCAGAACGGGAAAGAGTTACCGAAGATAGTCCCCAAAGTGCCCATTTTTTCAACAGGAATAGTGTTATCTATCTTGTTAATACTTGAGGCAAAGTAGTGGCGACTTGGTAAAATAGCTGGATGGTGATAAAGCGGAAATCACGCAACTTGAACTTGAACACCTCGCTTCGCATTTGGGTGCTCGCGGGTGCTTCATCGATTGCGCTGGCCGCCGTGGTGGTCTTGCTCTCCACGCGGACAGTGCACGCGGATGCGCGGCTTTCCCGTCCCGTCGCAACAACCATGACGGCCGCACCTCCTGCAGTTGCAAGCCCAGCACCGGACTCGCTTAAGGCCGAACAGAACGCCATCAAGCGGGGCGACAGGCTCCACGGCATCGCCTCATGGTATGGAGGGGTCTTTAACGGACGCACAACGGCCAGTGGCGAGCGGTTCGATATGTTTGCCATGACCGCATGCCATCCCACCCTTCCCTTCGGCTCCGTGGTGCGGGTCATCAACCAAACCAACAAACGCTCCGTCATTGTCAAGATCACCGATCGTGGCGATCTGATAGACGAAGGGCGCATTATCGACCTTTCCTACGGAGCCGCGCAGAGGCTGGCCATGACAAAAGCCGGCCTGGCCAAGGTCGATCTCGAAGTCTTATCCCTGGGCAGATCCATCGGCAACAGATAATCAAACAAGCCATTCTCATCGGGATAGGGAGAGATCTCATGATCTTTCCCTTCCCATACCACCGGGCGCGCAAGCACGCATCCGCTGGCTCAGATGGCTTGACCCAGCCATCACCATCATTTCGCCGACCGGCCATCCATCCCCGCGCCTCCTTTAGAAACTCACCTGATTCAAAACACTGTTGGTGCCTCTTTTATAAACTCACCTGAACCAAAACACTGAAGGTGCCCCAACCATCCCGCGCACTTTGCGGGATGGGTGGGAAAGGATGGACTTCGCTGCGGCAGCTTTGATCTCGCACTTAGATGGTTTGCCGACGAAGAGTAATGCGATTGGAGAAGGAAACAGCCGAACGCAAAAAACCATCCTCTCGGATGGCTTTTTTGTTGGATATATATGCCGGCGATCAACTAATCTCCCACACAGTCGCCCGTGCAGTACCATCGGCCCAGCAGCTTGCCCTGGTTCCCCGGTTCCCGTCTGTATACCTCTGCCGGTGATAGCATGAAAGTGAAACGCCGTCATAAGGAGAGCCCCGAGCCATGAGCGAGATTATTTTTGAGGTGCGCGAGGACGAGGCCGATGGCGGATTTACCGCCGCCGCACTCGGCTACGGCATCCACACCCAGGCCGAATCCGTCGAAGAGTTGCGCGCCATGGTTCGGGAAGCTGTCGAGTGCTACTTCGAAAACGCTGAACAGGCCCCCAAACTGATTCGCCTGCACTTCGTCCGCGACGAAGTAATCGCGGCGTGAAGCTGCCCCGTGACATCGACGGGCAGAGGCTGGCGAAGACTCTCCATTCTCTCGGTTATGAGATCACGCGACAGAAGGGCTCGTATATCCGCGTAACTACCCAGCGCGACGGCGAAAACCACGAAGTAATTCCCAGCCATTCGCCCTTGAAAATAGGAACCCTCTCCGGCATTCTCAAGCACATCGCCGCTCACCACCACATCGACGTTGAGGAATTGCTCAGGATTCTCGATCTTTAATCGAAAGCAGCCATAGAAACAGAAAAGCCATCCCGAAGGATGGCTTTTCTGTTCGATATATATGCCGGCGATCACCTAATCTCCCACACAGTCGCCCGTGCAGTACCATCGGCCCAGCGAGGCTTAACTTCCGTGTTCGGGATGGGAACGGGTGATCCCTCGCAGTATGGTCACCGGCAAATGAGGCGTCTTGAAAGCGTGAGGCGCAACGCGCCGGGAGCTTTCAGCCGAAATCCTGAGTCCGCCGCGGCGGCGAAAGGATCTGCGGTTCGCCTTTGTCTTTGATGGCGCTTGGCGGGTGGTTGCCCGCAGCCTTTCCGCGGCGTCTAGTTTGTCCCGGATGGATTCTCCCGGGCCGAGTAGGAACGCGGATTGCAATCTGGCGCCAAAAACTTTGCTCGATTATCAGAGCTGATTGCAACGAAATTGATTGGAATTACAAGGCTTGTTAAGAAGAGCATCCGCTTCAACTGCGCGGAGTTAATTCTATGGACAAGCCGAACGGGCGATTAGTACTGGTAAGCTTCACGCATTACTGCGCTTTCACACCCAGCCTATCAACCAGATGGTCTTTCTGGGCCCTTCAGGGAGATCTCATCTTGGAGCGTGCTTCCCGCTTATATGCATTCAGCGGTTATCACAACCGAACTTCGCTACCCAGCCGTGCCCTTGGCAGGACAACTGGAACACAAGAGGTTCGTCCATCCCGGTCCTCTCGTACTAAGGACAGCCCTCCTCAAATCTCCTACGCCCACAGCAGATAGGGACCGAACTGTCTCGCGACGTTCTGAACCCAGCTCACGTACCGCTTTAATAGGCGAACAGCCTAACCCTTGGAACCTTCTACAGCTCCAGGATGCGATGAGCCGACATCGAGGTGCCAAACCAATGCGTCGATATGAACTCTTGGCATTGATCAGCCTGTTATCCCCGGCGTACCTTTTATCCGTTGAGCGATGGCCCTTCCATACAGAACCACCGGATCACTAAGGCCTGCTTTCGTACCTGCTCGACTTGTAGGTCTCACAGTTAACCACTCTTATGCTTTTGCACTCGACGACTGATTTCCAAACAGTCTGAGAGTAGCTTCGCGCGCCTCCGTTACAATTTAGGAGGCGACCGCCCCAGTCAAACTACCCGCCTAACTATGTCCCTCTCCCGGATTACGGGAGGAGGTTAGAATCACAACACTCGCAGGGTGGTATCTCACCGTTGGCTCCGCCAAGTCCGAGAACCTGGTCTCAAAGCCTCCCACCTATCCTGCGCAGCAAGAATCATAACCCATAGTTAAGGTGTAGTAAAGGTGCACGGGGTCTTTCCGTCTAGCTGCGGGTAACCGGCATCTTCACCGGTACTACAAGTTCGCCGAGCAACTCGTTAAGACAGTCGAACGATCGTTACGCCATTCGTGCAGGTCGGAACTTACCCGACAAGGAATTTCGCTACCTTAGGACCGTTATAGTTACGGCCGCCGTTCACCGGGGCTTCAATTCAAAGCTTCGCTTGCGCTAACCTCTCCTTTTAACCTTCCGGCACCGGGCAGGCGTCAGCCCCTATACGTCGTTTTCGACTTAGCAGAGACCTGTGTTTTTGTTAAACAGTCGCCGTTCGCGCTTCACTGCGGCCCGCTTGCGCGGGCGCTCCTTCTCCCGAAGTTACGGAGCCAATTTGCCGAGTTCCTTAACGAGCTTTCACTCGAGCGCCTTTGGATATTCTCCTCGTCTACCTGTGTCGGTTTGGGGTACGGTTCCCTTTGTTCTCCTTAGAGGATTTTCTCGGCAGCGTGGAATCAGCATCGTAAGCCCCATACGGGACTGCGTTGCGCCTCACTGTTAAGACCCGACGGATTTGCCTGTCGGATCCAGCTTACGCGCAACGACCGCCATAGCCATAGGGCGGCATGCTTATCCTTCTGCGTCACCCCATCGTCAAACGAACATTGGGAGGAACGGAATATTAACCGTCTGTCCATCGGCTACGCCTTTCGGCCTCACCTTAGGGACCGCCTAACCCTGAGCGGATTAACCTTCCTCAGGAAACCTTAGACTTTCGGCGCGGAGGGTTCTCACCTCCGTTATCGCTACTTATGCCGGCAGGGTCTCTTCGCAACGCTCCACCAGTCTTCTCAGTCTGGCTTCGATGCTGTTGAGAATGCTCTCCTACCACGCACACCTTAAGGTGTGCATCCGCTGCTTCGGTGTACAGTTTTAGCCCCGTTGTATTGTCGGCACCGGACCGCTTGACCAGTGAGCTATTACGCTTTCTTTAAAGGATGGCTGCTTCTAAGCCAACCTCCTGGCTGTCTGAGCGTTCCGACTTCCTTTCCCACTTAACTGTAACTTTGGGACCTTAGCAGGCGGTCTGGGCTGTTTCCCTCTCGACGATGAGGCTTAGCCCCCACCGTCTGACTCCCGGATATGTTGTCACTGGCATTCGCAGTTTGGTTGGATTCAGTAAGCCGGAAAGCCCCCTAGTCCATCCATCTCTCTACCACCAGTGCAATTCGTCCGAGGCTAGCCCTAAAGCTATTTCGGAGAGAACGAGCTATCACGGAATTTGATTAGCCTTTCACCCCTACCCACAGCTCATCCGAGCTTTTTTCAACAAACACCGGTTCGGTCCTCCAGTGGGTGTTACCCCACCTTCAACCTGGCCATGGGTAGATCATCCCGCTTCGCGTCTATTCCTGCCAACTGAACGCCCTGTTCAGACTCGCTTTCGCTTCGGCTCGCTTACGCTTAACCTTGCTGACAAGAATAACTAGCCGGCTCATTATGCAATAGGCACGCGGTCAGGCATTCCCCTTGCGGGGCATAGCCCTCCCACTGCTTGTAGGCACACGGTTTCAGGTACTTTGCACTCCCCTCGACGGGGTTCTTTTCGCCTTTCCCTCACGGTACTGGTTCACTATCGGTCAGAGACGAGTATTTAGCCTTACGGGATGGTCCCCGTAGATTCAAGCAGGGTTTCACGTGCCCCGCCTTACTCAGGTACCCACTTCGAGTCTGGATTATTTTCGCCTACGCGCCTGTCACGCTCTATGGATCCACTTTCCTGAGGATTCGGCTAACAACCAGATTGGTAACTCTACTGTTGTGGGCCCTACAACCCCGGAGACACCGAAATGCCACGGGTTTGGGCTGTTCCGAGTTCGCTCGCCACTACTAGCGGAATCGAGGTTTCTTTCTTTTCCTTCAGGTACTGAGATGGTTCACTTCCCTGAGTTCGCTCTATGCCCGCCTATGTATTCAGCAGGAAGTTCCCGGGGTTTGCCCGGGAGGGTTTCCCCAT
>CAVPWH010000008.1:345000-602418 GCA_963709415.1 uncultured Acidobacteriaceae bacterium
GATTCTGAGCCAGGATCAAACTCTCGTTTGAAACCTGATGTCTCCCCGCTCTGACGGAGGTCAGAGGGTTCGACTGCACCCGCGCGCTTGATCCGAAGATCAGCAATCGCAGGCACTCTTACCTTGTGAGAATGATCAAGCCAAACCTGATCCCTTCTCACGACTGGCATGTTCAACCAATTTGTCAAAGATCCTTGCGAGTATCCGCCTGAGCGGGCTCGTTTGGATCGAGGCCCAGGCTGTTACGCCGGGGTGTCCTCGAACTTGTTGCGCACACCGATTTGCGCACTCTTACTGCACACTCGGCGTTTTTGCGCGAACCTTTCAAACTATATCGAACTTCATCTCGTCACTCACTTGTCAAGCCTACCAATCGTCGTCGATCCTCGAAATCGAGCCGAAAGTCCCGAAAGGCATCCGCAGCGCAAAATATCAATGAACGACCAGCAAAAACTGCTCGAGCCACTAGGGCTCGCAGGAGATCAACTCCTGGGTCATGCAATGGCTTGTTCTCTGAGGGATTCCCTACAGGGGTTCAGGGGCTCTTGCCTCACCTGACCCAACGAACTAGTTCCATTACCAGGCTTCCCACTTCCCTCAATCGGGGCAGGCCAAACGGCCACCGGGAGGCTTCACTGCTCAATCAATGCAACTTTCAAAGAGTAGCACACGCCACTCTCGTTTGCAACCGCGAGCACACAACGAGTAAATCCGTCGCCTCGCCTCGTTGCAACTTTTCGAGAATAGCAACCCCCGCCCAGGAAAGCAAGCAAATCCCCTGTGGAAAGCCTGCGGAATCTGTGGGAAACCGGCGCCGCAACCCTTCCGCACCCGCCTTCACGGTCTCGAAAGAACGCCCAAGTCGGTCAGCCCATTGATGAAAAGCTGCATGGCCAGCGCCACCAGCAGCAGCCCCATGACGCGCACCAGGATGCGGATTCCGGTCTCGCCCATCACCTCGCGCACGCGGCCCGCCCCGGCCAGCACCCAGTAGCTGACCAGCGCCGTGATGGCGATCGAGCCGAGAATCGCGCCCATCTCCCAGTGCCAGAGCGAGGGCGCCTGGCCCACCAGAACCATCACCGACGAGATCGCTCCGGGCCCGGCCAGCATGGGTATACCCAGCGGAACAATGCCCGCGTCTTCCTTGGCCGCGGCCTCTTCGGTGTCGCCCAGAGTCTCCTGCGTCGGCGAGCGGCGGGCCTGCAACATGTCAAGGCCGATCAGCAGAAGGATCAAGCCCCCCGCGATCTCGAAGGCGGGCAGCGTGATGCCGAACAGCCGGAAGATCAGTTGTCCGGCAATGGCAAAACTGGTGAGCACGATGAAGCAGGTGAATGCGCCCTTGCGCGCCATCCGTTTGCGCCGCGCCGGGTCGGCGCCGCTGGTGATGGCCAGAAACGAAGGGATAGCGGCGAACGGATCGACGAGAAAAAAGATCGAGCTCAGCGCCAGCAGCGAGAAGCGCACAATCGGCGCATGGCTGATCTCTTTCAGTGCGATCTCGGCTGGATTGGTCAAGAACACATTTTGAGGCTAGAACATTTCGAGCCTTTCAACAATTCGCAAACCGAAACTCGTCGCATTGTGAACGCCCGAATTCTTGCCGGGAAGATTTGGCTCCGAGCTTTGATCCCGGCATGAATGCATTCGCAGCGAATCGATATTTAAATACGGATCGATTCAAACGCATTCCGCAAAAACGCATGCACGGATTGCGTTCTGTCGCGCGGCGAACCCGCCGGCTGCATTCAATGCTCTCGAACGCTCTCCACTTTACAAGCGTTTACACGCACTTTACCAGAGCTTTACAAGCTTCTTGACTCCTAGCAAGTAAGCTCAGTTTGGACTGCCGCTAATATCCAGCCAGTAAACAAATCGGGGACCAGGAATACGCGGCTGCAGCAACGAACTTGATGAGCCTCTCGCATAGGCGAAGATCGATTGCGGAGACCATGGAGAGATAACTTCGCCTGCAGCCGGGGGGAATTGGTGGTTGGGCTTCGGTACGCGTCTAGACCGCGTTTTCGCTGGGAGGCCAGTGAATCTTAGCCGGACCGCCAACTGTCCTGCCGCGTAGATGAGCGCCGGACGGGCGGCGGCAGTCGATGCATTCTGCGGCGCGATTCGCGCGCTGGTTGAATGTAGGGGCCCTTTGGAATTCATGCGGCCAATGTTGCTGCTTTCTTTGATTACCGGTTTCACCACGGAATGCGGGACCCAGGCTGAACGCGTCCTTCACGCTTGATTGGACCCGCAGAGGGGGCGGAGCTGTTGAAGCCGCCCCTGCGAATTTCTATAGCAAGAGTATTTGCCCTCAGGTGCATCTCTTTTCCTGAGGGCCTTCCTTCAGCGGCGTGATAATCAACGCCATTCTCCAATGGGCGTGGAGAAGTTTTGACAGGGCACGACTTCACACGATGCGGAAAAACTCCTCGTCCGCGCAAAACCTCCAGGCTTTGAAACAGTCGTCCACCGTCGTCGCCGACCCGCGAGTGAATGAAGCTTTGTATGCAAGCATCACCCGCTGACTTGCCGACTTGCTATCTCCGCGCAGCGGAGGCTGACTTGCTGCCTTTGTTCAATCCGCCCCATCGGATTGTCCGATGCGCCACCCATCTGGAATTCAGTTTATTTTTAGGCCACAACCGGGGCACCGGGGTGCCCACTGGGCCGGGTCGCCGCCGCGAATGCACTCAAATCAGGCCAGGCTTTGCGCGTTGCAGATAAGTCCCCGCGGGACAGGAGTATGTGTCAGGGCACGACTTCAGTCGTGCCGCAACGCCCGAAAAACTTGCGCGGGCTTTAGCCCCTGCGGAGATATCTCTGCCCACTTCATCTGGAGAAATCCTCTAGAAACAGTCTTCGAACGAGTCAATGGCAACGTGGCCATTGGTCTCTCCGACGGGCACGTTGCCTTCTCTGACGACAAGCCGCGTCTCCATTCCAGCCTCGCGGGCGGGGTCGAGTTCACGAACTACATCGGAAAAGAAGCAGACCTCGCCCGGCTCGACCTCGATGGCTGCGGCGATAGCGGTGTAGCTTGCGCTTGCCGTCTTGACTCCGGTTCGGGTATCGAAATAGGCAGCAATCATGCCGGTCAAATCGCCAAAGATGGAATGGCGAAACAGCAGTTGCTGCGCGCTCGCCGAGCCCGATGAGTAAATCGCGACTCGGCCACGCGCCGACCAGCGCTCGAGCGCCGCAGGCACATCGGCAAACAGCGTTCCTTTCAACTCGCCGCTCTCGAATCCCGCCTTCCATATCTTGCCTTGCAGGCTTTTCAGCGCCGTCGATTTGCGGTCGCGATCCATCAGCCAGAAGACATAGTTCAGAACGCGCGGAATCGCGTAGGCCGGGCTCATCGAAACGCACTTCGGATCGACGCCGGCCCCCGGATCGTTCGCACGGCCGGGAAGAATCCGCGGAGCATCCGGGTCCGCCTCGGCCCGGTTTTCTAATACCAGCATCATCACATCCCACCAGACAGAGCCTACGGAAAAGATCTCTTCTGCGCGGCGAGGATTCTTCTTCATCTCCGCAACATTTTCCCAAAGAAACCTCTCGAAGTGCGCGCGGGCGTAGGGGAAGAGCTGCTCTGAGACGAGCGAGATGGGTGCGACTGTGCCCTCGACGTCCAGCAGGTAGACACGCGGCGTTGCCGTCATGCGCTGAGCGTCGATGTCGCGCGCGGCCCCAGATACTCGGGGCCGAAGCAGAGCGGCTGGTAGTCGCGATCGATGCCCGATTCTGTGTAATGCGGCGTCCAACCCGTTGTGTCTTGAAACCAGCGAACCGCGCGGATGCGGCGCTCTTCGCAGAGCGTGAACCAGTGCGTGGTTCCCCGCGGCACGCGCAGCAGATCGCCGGGTCCAACTTCGACGGAGACGACCATATCGCCGAGAGGCCCTTTGAGATTCAGAAAGAAAATCCCGCGCCCTGCAAGAATGAAGCGAACCTCGTCTTCCGAGTGCGTGTGCTCCTTGTCAAAGCGGGCCAGCATCGCGTCGAGGCCCGGAGTCTCCGGGTTGACGTCGATGATGTCGGCGGTTGTGTAGCCGCCGCGGCGCTTCATCTCATCGATCTCCGCGGCGAAGGCGGAGAGGACACTTTCAGCGGATGCGTCGGCGGGAACGCGGCTGAGATCCCAGCGCTCGTAGTCGATGCCGAGACCGGCGAGGGTGGAGCGCACGTCAGACTCGGACTGGATAACGCGGTCTTCTGAGGGGATGCGCAGTGTGGCCATGCGTGCTCCTTGATGTTGGCGCTTGCTTGATGCCCGTTGGGGTCAGAGGTCGATCAGGGTCTCCGGCTGGCCGCCCGTGAGGCGCCGCTCTTCGACCTCGAAGAGGAATTCGAGAGCCTCAAGATGGCGGCGGGCTTCGGCCACCGATTGTCCCCAAGTATAAAGCCCATGACGGCTAAGCAGAACTCCATGCGCCTGCGGGTTGGCGTCGAGCGCCGCGGCGAGCCGGCCCGCAAGGTCGCCGTAGTCCTGCGAGTTTTCAAGAATCGGCACGCGCTCCAGGTGCGCATGCGTAGCCACGCCTGAAAGCCCCTTCAACAACTCGTATCCCTCCAGAGGTACGTAGCCGCGTGAGACGTATCGAGCGGAGATGAGCGTGTTCCAAACGCTATGTACGTGCAGGATTGCAGCCGCATCGGCGCGCGCTCCATAGAGGACCAGGTGCAAGCCGGTCTCCGCGGATGGCTTGCCATCGCCCGCAATCACCCTGCCATTCGAATCAACTTCGAGCAGTCCTCCCGGCGTCAGCGTACCCTTGTCGAGGCCGCTCGCGGTCACAAGAATGCGCCCGTCAACCCGAGCGCTGAAGTTGCCGCTGGTGGCCGGAACCCACCCTCGCGTGTAGCACCAGCGCGCGGTGGCGCATAGGGATTCGGCAATCGATTGAAGGGAAGCCGTATCGGGGACCATACGTAGAGGCAGTGTAACAAGAGATTGCGGCCGCCTTCGTTGCCGGTTCTACAATAGTTCCTTGCCAACTCAAGACCAACGCGACCGCCTGCATGTAGTGCTTGTTTCTCCGCGGAATCCGCTGAATATAGGAGCGGTCGCCCGCGCCATGGCCAACTTCGGCTTCGCGCGCCTTGCGGTCGTGGCGCCCTATGATCCCCATTGGCAGGAGGCGCGCTCCGCAGTGGGAGCCGGGCAACTCCTCGCGTCCGCCGCCGAGAATGCCACTCTCGCCGAGGCGGTGGCGCAATGCACAATGGTGCTGGGAACGGGCACTCTCGCCTATCGCAAGCCGGAGCAGAAGGTGGTTCGGTTGCCCGATCTCGCTCCCATCGTGCGGCGCGAAATCGAGCAGGGCGGCCGCGTCGCGCTGGTCTTCGGGCCGGAGAAGCATGGGCTCACGCGTGAAAATTTGTCGTTCTGCCATCTGCTCGTCGAGATTCCGACCGATCCCATGCAGCCTTCGATGAACCTCGGACAAGCGGTCGCCGTTTGCCTCTTCGAGTTGGCAGCGCGTGTATTCGATGCCCAGTCGTCCAAAGATGGAAGCCCCTCGCTCCCTCGCCAAAAGAAATCCGCAACCATAAAGCGCGCTCACGCTGACGCTGATCCCGAGCCTGCATCCGGCCCCTCCGCTGCCACCGGCCGGCTGGAGTTGCTCGCAGGCGTAATCGAGCGGGCAATGGTCGCGTCGAACTACTCGCCGGCCTCGATGCGCGATGCGAACCGCCACGATCTGCGCCTGCTCCTGCGCAGGCTGGCGCCGTCGGAGCGCGATGCACGCCGGATTCTCGGCCTCTTCAGGAGGATTATCTGGCGCCTGAAACAGTGAAGCCACTTCGCCCCTCTCTGCCCCCACTTGCCACACGCGGGTTAGCTTCGCCGCTGCCCCGCCCAGGCCTCCCATTCCCTTTCGACAAACCCGTAAGACCTCGTAAGACATTCGCCCGGTCACACCCGTCCTTTGCCGGTCGAGCAGGTTACGAAGGTGGGACACGTCTGAGAATCCCTTCGACTTGGGAAACGGATTGCTGTTAAAGTGGCGCTCAAAGGCGCGTCAATGATTGCTTTCATTCTTCGTTCCCAATTTGTCTGTCTCTGGGCGGCCGGCATGCGCCTGGCGGCCGCGGTTCTAGCCTGTGCCGTGGCGTCCGCATTCGGTCCGGCTTGCTTCTCTCAACAAACGCCCCCGGCGAATCCCGCGGCCACGCCGCCGGCAACCGCCGCAGAGCCCCCGTCCACCACTACGGAAGCCGCGCCCGGCGGTATTACAGAGGATCAGTTGAAGCAGATGCTCGTCGGCAAAGACCTTTATCTGCGCGGCGGCTACCTCGGCGACACCATCACCTTCAACGAGCACGGCAGGCTCAACGGCCACGCGTCTTACGGGTCTTACACGCTCTGCGGCGTGCGCCTCGACAAGATCCGCCTCACCAAACACAAGGTGGAACTGGTAGGCGCACGATATGGCCTGCACTTTCTCGGCGCCATGCCCTATGAGGATCCCACCAAGGCCCTCGACCGGGTGAGGATTACGCCGAAGAAGAAGGTGCTCAGGCTGACCATCGATCGGGAGATCGTCGTCAAGGCAAAGAAGGTCAAGACACCCAAGCCCCCCAAGGGCGCCTCGGCAAAGGCGGGGCCGGCAGCCGCCGCGGCGCCAGGTCCCGGCACGGAAGAAGAGGCGCCGGAGATCAGCGAGGCCGACCAGTTGAAGGCGTCGATCGCGGCAGCCCCGGAAGCCGATCGGCCGGCCGATTCTGCGAGCGTCACCACCACCACATCTCCGGCACACGCAACCAAAGTACTGATGGAGGCGCTCGACAACGTATTTGCTTCGGGCATCGACGACCGCATGCTGGCTGCGATGCCGAAGTTCTGGAGGTTCTACTACCAGGCTGCCGCCGCAAAATCCGATTATCGGCCCGCCGACCCCGCCGTCATGCGACAGAACATGGTGGACCGGAAGGCGAAGCTGCTCACCAATTTTGAGCCTGGCTCCAACGAGTACGCGCAAGCCAATGGCGTCGCGGGAATGGCGCTCTATCACGTCGTGATTGGGGCCGACGGCAAGCCCGGAGAGATCGCCGTGGCGCGCCCCATCGGTTTCGGCCTCGACGAGAACGCCGTGGACGCGATCGCCAAAGCCAGCTTTGATCCGGCCATCAAGGATGGCAAGCCGGTACCTGTCCTGCTCGACCTCGTAGTCCAATTCCGCATTTACTCCAAGCGAACGGCGATAACCGGGTCGCCGGAGCCGTCCGACAAGGCTGCCGCGCCCTCCTTGCCCGGGCCGTACAGCGTCCAACGCCCGTAAGACAGAAAATCGGTTGCGAGACAACTGTCTCGCACGCGTCTTACGCTCGCGCCACCGCCGCCTCGCATCTGTGAGCCTGCGTAAGACAACCCCGCAAATCCTGTAAGACGGCGTCGCAGGCTCCGAAAAAACTCACTCCAGTGCAGAGATTTCGAGGCTTTGTATCGGTCGTCCACCGGCTTCGCCGACCCGCGGGGGGATGAAACTTCGGGTGCCCCATCCATCGAGCGTTTTTTGCTCGATGGGTGGGAGACCACAAAGCCCAACCCCCCGCCATCGGGTCTCTCCATCTACGATGCTGTTTCTTTTTAGTTCCCCGCCATCGTTGCCGACCCACGAGGAGATGAAACTTCGGGTGCCCCATCCATCGAGCGTTTTTTGCTCGATGGGTGGGAGACCACAAAGCCCAACCCCCCGCCATCGGGTCTCTCCATCTACGATGCTGTTTCTTTTTAGTTCCCCGCCATCGTTGCCGACCCACGAGGAGATGAAACTTCGGGTGCCCCATCCATCGAGCGTTTTTTGCTCGATGGGTGGGAGACCACAAAGCCCAACCCCCCGCCATCGGGTCTCTCCATCTACGATGCTGTTTCTTTTTAGTTCCCCGCCGTCGTTGCCGACCCACGAGGAGATGAAACTTCGGGTGCCCCATCCATCGAGCGTCTTTTGCTCGATGGGTGGGAGACCACAAAGCCCAACCGCCCGCCATCGGGTCTCTCCATCTCCCTTGCTGTTTCTTTTTAGTTCCCCGCCGTCGTTGCCGACCCACGAGGAGATGAAACTTCGGGTGCCCCATCCATCGAGCGTTTTTTGCTCGATGGGTGGGAGACCACAAAGCCCAACCCCCCGCCATCGGGTCTCTCCATCTCCCTTGCTGTTTCTTTTTAGTTCCCCGCCGTCGTTGCCGACCCACGAGGAGATGAAACTTCGGGTGCCCCATCCATCGAGCGTTTTTTGCTCGATGGGTGGGAGACCACAAAGCCCAACCCCCCGCCATCGGGTCTCTCCATCTACGATGCTGTTTCTTTTTAGTTCCCCGCCGTCGTTGCCGACCCACGAGGAGATGAAACTTCGGGTGCCCCATCCATCGAGCGTCTTTTGCTCGATGGGTGGGAGACCACAAAGCCCACCCCCCCGCCATCGGGTCTCTCCATCTACCTTGCTGTTTCTTTTTAGTTCCCCGCCGTCGTTGCCGACCCACGAGGAGATGAAACTTCGGGTGCCCCATCCATCGAGCGTTTTTTGCTCGATGGGTGGGAGACCACAAAGCCCAACCCCCCGCCATCGGGTCTCTCCATCTCCCTTGCTGTTTCTTTTTAATCGTCCAAAGGCTTCGCCGACCTGCGGGGACGAAACCTCATATACAAACATTTCCGCCGACTCGCTGACTTGCTTTCTCCGCGCAGCGGAGGCTGACTTGCTGCCTTTGTCCAGTCCGCACACTTGGATCGTTAGATGTACCGCCCAAATGGAACTCAGTTTTTTGGGAGCACGACTTCAAAGCCAGCCCCTCGCGAAATCGAAGGGTGCCGCAACGCCCAAAAAGCCCGCGCGGGTTCTAGCCCCTGCCCGACCTCTTGCCGCACAAAATTCCAAAACACCCTTTCGTCCGCACCCTCTTCAACCCCAGCGGCACGATCGACACACACTCCAATCCAAATCAACTCTCCCGACGCCCAGTTAGACCTCGCGTCTCACTGCCCAGTTTCCCGTCTTACGCCGTCTTACACACAATTCCACAGCCACGCGGATCTTCCCAGCTTGAAGTTTTGTGTAACTCCCTGTCGGTCAGCCAAACCTTCGTCGGGCGCGGACCCACCCAGTGCGCCGCCGGCACTTCAGGAAATATCCGCATGGCAAGCTTCACAGGACCCACCTGCTCCTCGATGAGCGCACAGGTGGAGATAACTGGCCGATAAGCCGGGCCGCTTGCCTTGAACTCTCCAAATAGGTGCCCACTTATGAATAGGTGGATACTTCGCCATAAGTTCCACCCAGCCTCAAACTCGATTGATTGAGTATCTCAGGACAGTTACCCCTCAGTTACTCTCAGCAAGCTATCAATCAATCGATCAGTGAACCAATTCCATGCCCGGTCAGATCCTCAGCCCGATTCGGCTCTTCTTGGAATTCCATCGATCCCAGTGACCTCCGGCGCTCGATTATGCAACCTCGAATTCCGATTGAGCATCGTAATCCGACATGCAGGTCGTAGGTCTCCGCTGGATCAAGGAATCTCCGCTTCATAAGGTCTTAACATTCCTCAACGTCATCGGGTGTAACCTCCGCCCGTAAGTGTTCTTAACCATTCCTGCACTATCTAGACTGCTCAAAACAGCAAGATATGGTCTTACGAGTTGCGGTTTAGACTCTGCGTGGTAATAACTCTGTCCGCTCGGTAAGCGATATTTTCTCTTCAATTTGTCTGCGCCGGCCAAGCGTTGCGCGCGCCGGTGTTGTGCGCCTGGTTGCCTCCACATTGTCCCCGGGAGGTTATGGACTGAATTGCAGCCGATAGAAGTCCAAACGCCCCCTCACAACTCACCCATCACCATGGAGGATTTCCAGATGCTTCGCTTCGTCTTCAGACATCCACAAACTTCCATCAACAAACGGAACATCGCGGCGCCGGCCTTTAAAGTTGCCGTGCTGGCCGCATTCTTGCTCCTCACTCCGTTGCCGTCGCCGGCCCAGGGACTTCTTGGCCTGGGAGGGCTGCTTGATCAGCTGCTGCAACAGCTTCAACAGCTCCTCACTTCGCAGGAAGGCCTCAGTTCACTTGTCATCCCCGCCTCGAGCCTGGTAAAACCGGGCGATCTGGGCGTGCGCACCCACACCAACGTGCGTTACATGACCTTCGGAAAGGCTGTTACAGCTCAGCCGGATGCGCTGCCGCCCTACGGCGGCTATTTCTTTGAGACGCCCCAATCGCTTGCCTGCATCTATCACGTTGTAACTCCCATCGCGAATTGCAATCCCAACAACACAAACAACACACCGTCCGGCGGTTCCAATGCCATTGCGATTGTCGATGCCTACGACGACCCAACTGCGGCTTCTGATCTTGAGGCCTTCGCCGCCCAATTCGGCATTCCGTATTCAGCGTCGGATTTGGAGGTGGTCTACGCCTCCGGAAACCAGCCGCCCACCGATCCCTCGGGCGGATGGGAGATTGAAGAAGCCCTCGATGTCGAGTACGCCCACGCAATGGCGCCCAACGCTAAAATCTACCTGGTAGAAGCCAACTCGAACCTCTACTCCGATCTCTTTCCCGCAGTCCAGGTGGCGGGCAATCTCATCGCCTGCGGTAAGACGACAACCTGTCCCTCGGGAAGCACGGGAAAAGGCGAGGTCTCGATGAGTTGGGGTGGAAGTGAGTTTTCCGGCGAGACCTCCGATGACTCGTATTTCAAAACTCCTGGTGTAGTCTATTTTGCCGCCTCGGGTGATGTTCCAGGCACCAGTTATCCGTGTGTCTCGCAGAATGTTGTCTGCGTCGGCGGGACCTCGACAGCGCGCCAGTACACCAGCGGCAATTTTGTAAACGAGATTTCATGGCCGGAAGCCGGCGGCGGGGTCAGCAATTACGAGTCGGGCCCCCCTTACCAGTCCCACATGGGAGAAGATATTCAATACGGAATGGCCGGCAATACTCCGCCCTCTGGAACCGCCCATGAACGATTCCCTAACCGGGGGATTCCCGATGTTGCGTTGGACTCCAACCCCGATACCGGCGTATGGGTATATGCCGAAAGCCCCGGCAACGGCTACTCCGCCTGGTACATCCTGGGTGGAACAAGTGTGGCTACGCCGCTAATGGCCTCGATCATGAACCAGGCTGGACAGTTTCCCGCGTCAAGCGTCGCCGCACTCACGGCTCTCTACGGCTCCCAACCCTCGAGCGCCTTCAAGGACGTCAACTATGGCGCCTGCGGTCTCTACGCAGGTTTTCGGGCCGGTTCAGGGTGGGATCCATGCACCGGTCTAGGCGCCCCAAGAACCTACTCCGGGCATTGAATCGCATTTACTGTTCGAAATGGCCTCTCACTTCGGAGGCAGCTTGACCTTGCCCTCAGAATCCGTATCTCTTTACCGGCCGGTTTTGCGGTGGGATGCGTTTTCCGGGGGCGAGGTCACTTCCCGGATTGCATGAAATTACCTCCCTCCGGCGCAGAATGAGAGTATGAGTCTCCTCCACCCTCTCGCTGCGTCTTCAGGGACGATTCCCGCCATAGGCGTCCGTTTTCGTCTTCCAACACACGCCAATTTGCCTGAACGGCCGGGGACAACCCTGACATTTTAGACCGGGCACATACCTGACAGTTTTTCATTCTCAGGGAGTTTTTGTTGTTGTTTTTGTTGTTGTTTTTGCTCTTGTTTTTGTTTTTCCGTTTCCGGGGCAGCTGCCCCGGAAACGGAACGCGTCGTCTGTCCGTCTTTGCTGGGTGGCAAGCGGTAGGTTTTTCCAGTCCTTTCTTCAAACAGCGCCACCGGTACATGGGCAAAGTAGACCGTATAGCATCCGTCGTCAAACGGCAGCAGTCCCACTCGTTCGCCCCACAGCACCTCACTGAGGAATACATCGTGCCTCTTCCAGCGAAAATGACCGTGGCTCTTGACCGTGCGCGCCAGCATCGTCTCCGGGTACTCGATCTCCGGCAACCGCTCCGGATAGGGCCGCGGCGAAGGCTCGTAGACCGAGGCCGGGGTCTGCATGTCCAGGGACTCATGCGGCCGCACATGGTTGTAATCGTGGCGGAACCGGTCCAGTTCCAGTTGCTGGCCACGCCAGTCCTGGGCAGGCCTCAGGTCCAGCTTCAGTGTCCGGTGCATCCTCTCGTGACGCCCGTTCTGCTCCGGATGACCGGCCTCGATCCGCTCAGGCTGAATACCCAGCTTGATCCACCATACCGCCAGCCGCGACAACCCGCTCACGGCCGAACTGGCAAACGGAGGCCCGTTATCAGTGCGTATCCACCAGGGCAGTCCGAATTCACGAAACGCCGCCTCGAAGATGGCTCGCACTCGCTCCGTGTCGGTCTTCTCCACCGCCTGCGAGCGCAGCAGGTAGCGGCTGCAGGCGTCGGTGATCGTCAGCGGGTCGATGCGGGTTCCATCCCCGCTCCTGAACCAGCCCTTGAAGTCTGCACACCACACACGGTTCGACTCCACTGCATGCTGCAAAGGCTGCGTATAGGGCTCGGTCCGGCGCCGCTTCTTGCGCGCAACCACCAGACCGGCACGCTTCACTATCTCGCCCACCGTGCTGGTTGCCGGCCATCCGCGCCCCGGCTGGTCCCGCTCCAGAATCCGCTTCAGCTTCCGTGGGCCCCACGTCATATGCGCCTGGCGAAGATCCAGCACCGCCTCTTCGATCGCTGCCGCCGTCTGGTTGGGATGACGCTGCGGAGCCCGGTTCAACTCCACCAGACCCTCGACTCCCAACTGCCGGAAGCGTCGAAGCCAAACATAGCCCGTCTCACGGCTGATCTCGAAACGTTCGCACAGAGCCTTCATCGACTCCACATCGCGCTCATACTCATACACAAAGCGCAGCTTCTCATCCATCACACTGCTCGCTCTCCAGCCCATCTCGACGTTCTAACCCAACGTCAACAGACTTGTGCAGTGTCAGGTATGTCCCCGGTTCAATCTGTCAGGGATGTGACCGGTCCGTACCTGCCCCCCCCCCGTACCCCCCCTCCCAGAGGGAGTACCAAAAGGTAACGGATTTCTATGGAACATCAATGAAATGAACAGCGCAAGAGCCGGACATGGTTACTGATCGGTAAACAGAAGGCCCCGATTTTGGCCGTTTTTTCTCCGGAAAACGGCCATCTGGCCCTGAAAAATGCCGTTTCGGATGGGTTCCTCGACGCCTTCTCGGAGGGAAAACGCCTCCTACTCCGGTTGCTTTAGCCAAATCTAGTCCTCCTGGCGAATCAGTTCGTCGAGTTTCGGTTTGTGTTTGGCACCGCGGCCGGTGCGGGGCTCGGTCGAGAGCACGCGCCCGGGTTTGGGCTGGCCCACCCGCCGGCGGGCATTCGCCTTGACGGCCTTGGTCGCTGAAAATGGAGTTGGCTTGCGTTTCGTCACGGCAAGGTCGAGTATGGAATAGATTGAGCCGAATTGGAAGTGCCCGGTTCATACAACCATATGGAAGAGCGGGATTTTTTCAACGAAACTACGGAGCAGCGGAAGCACTCGCTGGTCTGTCCCAAGTGCGGGCAGGAAGCGGAGTATCAAGTCACCTGGGTCGTCCGGCGCAAGCGGCCGCAGTTGCCGCGCGGCGCCGATGAGCGGGACCGGGCGCGATTCGCCAAGGCCCAGTCATACATGGTAAGACGCGACGACAAATTGTCTTGCGCCAACATCCGCTGCCGCAAACCCTTCGAGATTACTCAACTCCAGTCGCTGGCGTTCCTGAACGAGTAGTCGGCTCCGCGCTCCTGTTGCTGCTGCACTGGCGCCGGCCGGGCGGTATGTGGTTGAATCGAGAATAAGAGCAGGCGGCTCAAAGGCCGGACATGAGGCATGCCCGATAAACTGGAGATTGTGACAATGACGAATTCCCTTCTTCCCCCCGAAGAGCGTAATCTGACCCCCGACCAGGTGGAGGCGCTGGACAAGCGGCGCGACCTCGGCCATACGTTCCTCGTGATTGCAGGGCAGTTTGCGGTGATTGCCACGGTGCTGCTGCTGTGGGTGGGTCAGGACCTGAGCTACTCGCCGGGATGGGCCCACCCCATGGCTTACTACTTCATCATCGCGGTCTTGATCATCGTTGTCTTCGGCATCACGGGCATGGTGCTGCGCAAAGGGACGCCGCGAATCGACTAGGCGCGGTTCGAACTCCCGGCCGCGCTCCGATGCGCACGATGGGCTGAAACAGTATAGCCTTGTGAGATAGTCGATGGCTGCTGCTTCCCTGACTGGTTTAACCTCCGCGACCTCCGCTCCCAGGCTGACTGACAGCCATGGCCGGGTGATCCACGATCTGCGCGTCTCCATCACCGACCGCTGCAACTACAAGTGCGTTTATTGCCGCACCGGCGAAATGGGAGCGCAGTATCCCGAGCTGGCCATCGACGAGTACCTGCGCCTCATCAGGTCTCTTCGTCGGACTCGGCATCACCAAGGTCCGCCTCACCGGCGGCGAACCTTTGCTGCGCCGTGGGCTGGTCGAGCTGGTGAGGGAGCTCGCCACCCTCCGCACTCTGTGGGGCGAGCCGCTGGACCTGGCGCTGACCACCAACGGACATCTGCTGGGGGGGCTGGCCGCCCCGCTGAAGGCCGCCGGCTTGCAGCGCGTGACGGTCAGTATGGACGCGGTCGAAGCTCCGACTTTTGAGACGAATCACGCGAATCCCGGGGAGCTTCGAGACAGTGCTGAAAGGCGTTCGGGCGGCGCTGGCCGCAGGGCTCACGCCGCTGAAGATCAACTGCGTCCTGCTGCGCGGCTTCAACGACGACCAGATCGAGGGCTTTGCGCGATTTGCGCGCGAAGAGGGCGTGGTAGTGCGGTTCATCGAGTTCATGCCGCTGGAAGAGGGCCGCCTTTGGTCGCCGGAGATTGTGGTTACGCTCAAAGAAATCGTGCAACGAATCGGGGGCGCGTTGCCGCTCGTGGAGTTGCCGCCGCGGGAGGCGAGCGAAACAGCGCGGCGATACACATTCGAGGATGGCAAGGGCGAGATCGGCATCATTGCACCGGTGAGCCAGGCCTTTTGCGGAGCCTGCAGCCGCGTGCGGCTCACCTCGGATGGAAAGATCCGGACCTGCCTGTTCTCGCAGGTCGAGCACGATCTTTATGGACGCCTCCGGGCCGGAGCCAACGACGAGGAACTCCGCGCTTATATTCTGCGTACGATTGATGAGAAGGAAGCGCGGCATCATATCGGAGAGCCGGGATTTCTGAAGCCATCGCGGTCGATGGTGCATATCGGTGGGTAACGGAAAGCCTGCTGGGGCGGGCATTCTTTACCAAATATCGACAAACTTTAGCGCGGGTGGAATGATCGCGGCGTAATCTCTAATCTCGCCTCGTGTGACAGAATATTCCAGAGACTATCCCCAGGGTCACATATGACAAACGAGACGGAAGGACGAATACCGCTCGCAGATCTGCTCGTCTTTCATCAACTGGCGCGCTCGCTTACCTCGAGCTTCGATCTGGACACGATTCTGCGCACCATCCTTGAGCAGATGGAACGGATCATGGAGGCGGAACTGTGGACGCTCCTGATGCTGGACGAAGCCAGGCAGGAGCTTTATTACGCGATCGCCGCGGGCGGAGAGCAGGAGGCGCTCCGCGGCCTGCGCGTAAAGGTGGGCGAAGGCGTGGCCGGATGGGTGGTCGAGCACGGCGAGACGCTGATTGTTCCCGAGGCCGTTGACGATCCGCGAGTAAGAACCTCCGCCAGTGCCAAGCCGCGCAATGTGCGCTCCGTGATTGCGCTGCCTCTAAGGGGGCGCAAAGGCACGCAGGGCGCGATCGAAATCTACAACCCGCGCGCGGATCAAATGACGGATTACACGATCGCGTTTCTCCACATTCTGGCTGACCATGCGGCGATCGCAATCGAAAATGCGCACGACGTAGCGCGCATTCAGCAGTTGACCATTACTGACGACACGACCGGTCTATACAACGTACGCCATCTATACAAGGTACTGGGCCAGGAACTCGCCCGCTGCAAACGGTTGAACGCGCCGCTGAGCCTGGCATTTCTCGATCTGGACCAGTTCAAACTGGTGAACGACGCGCACGGCCACCTGGTAGGAAGCGAACTGCTGGCCAGCACCGGCAAGCGACTGCAGGAGCTGTGCCGCAAACAGGACTGGTGCTTTCGCTACGGAGGCGACGAGTTCGTGATTCTGATGCCGGAGACAGGCGCGGAAGCTGCGCAGAGCCGGGCCTGCGAGCTGCTGGCTGCTCTGATGGATACACGAATTCCAGATGAAGAACGGGCTCGAACTGAATGTTGCGAGCGAGCGTGGGGCTCGCGACGGCGCCTGTCGATGGGTCTACAGTTCATTCGGTGATTGGCACCGCAGACGCGCGCATGTACATGGTGAAGAACAAAGGGCGCGGGCAAGTTTGGAATGGGCAGGGACCAGGTACATAGCAGGGCAATCGCATTTGAACTTTCGTGGCCGGCAAACGTCTCAGGCTGCTGCAAAGATTCAATCGAAGCGAGCTTTGTATAAGGGCACGACTTCACACGTTGCGGAAAAACTCGATTTTATGGACTTTCTCACTGGCTTTGTGTCAGTCCTCCACCGTCGTCGCCGACCCACGAGGGGATGAAACTTCGGGTGCCCCATCCATCGAGCGTCTTTTGCTCGATGGGTGGGAGACCAAAAATCCCAACCGCCTGCCATCGGGTCTCTCCATCATCATTGCTGTTTCTTTTCAGGGCGCGATCCGCCGCGGCGGATCGTGCCGCAAAAGGCGCATGAACAGTGGGCTTTAGCCCCTGAGGGACACTTCAAGATGGCCGCAAGCCGATTATGCAACCAGCTCAAGGGAAATAGGAACCAGGAACTCAAAAACAACGGCGCACTCAATAGCCCAAGATGTTTCTCGACGATGTTCTCCAGCGGCTGACCTTTCGAGAAACGCTCGTATTGTTGCATGAAAAATTGCATGGCTTGATTGAGCCAATCTTTGGTGTGATCGGCGCAGTGGGGCGAGATCAGGACGTTTTCGAGTTTGTAGATCGGATCGCCTGACGGGATAGGCTCCTGCTCGAAGACATCGAGTGCCGCGCCTTTGATTTTTCCGTCAGTAAGCGCGCGCACCAGGGCCGCCTGATCCACGACCGGACCCCGGCCGATATTGATAACAACCGCGTTCGGCTTCATTGCCGAAAAAGCGGCATCGCCGATCATGTGATGGGTCTCAGAGGTGAGCGGTGCGGCAACCACTACGAAGTCGCAAAGAGAAAGCATCGCGGTCAGTTCGTCCGGCGTATAGAACTGCGCGATAAACGGATCAGCTTTCGCGTTGGAGGGCGCAGGCGCATGCCGCTTGAGCGCCAGCACACGCATCCCCATAGCATGGGCGCGGCTGGCAACGGCCCGGCCGATGTCGCCGTAGCCTACGATTCCGACCGTCTGGCCCGCGATCTCCTCCACGTCGAACTGCTCCCAGCGGCCTGCCTCCTGGTTGCGCAGCATGCGGCGAAAATCCTTCGCAAAATAGAGCATCGCGGCGAGGGCGAACTCACCCAGAGACTGCGAAAAAACTCCGCTGCCATTGGTAAGCGGAACCGCGCTCTCGACCAGCTCGGGAAACAGGATGCTGTCAAGGCCGGCCGAGCGGGAGTGGACCCAGCGCAATTTGGGGCAAGCTAGAAACGTCCCGCGCAACAGCTCGCGCGAACCCGCCCAGTGCAGGATCACTTCGGCCTGCACTCGCGGCCTCATTCAGGTCGGCAGGTGAGTTGACGAGGACGTGGGGTACGGTCTCAAGCATCCGGAGTTGAGGATCGAGTTGCGGGTTAGTCGCGTTGGAAAGCACCAGGACCAGTGGCTGCTTCTTCATGGACTTGAACCGGCTCCTGTTTCTATTTCAGTATTTCAGAAGGCCGCTATTTTTTCGTGTCGCCGCCGATTTGGATGACGACGTATTTTGCCGGACCATCACCAACATTCTTGATGGCGTGCATCGTTCCCAGCGCGACATAGAGGATGCTGCCGGGGCCGGCGCGCTCGGCCTTGCCGTCGTGTTCGAACTCCACCGTGCCCTGCTGAATGACGATCAGCTCCGAGTGTTGAATCTTATGCAATGCGAACGGCCTGGTACCTGGCGGCTGCACCGACTCATGCGCGCCAACTGCCTCGCCGGTGGCGAGTGTGCCGCTGAATACGAAGCGGTTCTCCGTTCCATTGGGCGTGGTCCTCGCCTTCATCTGGTCGTAATCGAAGACACGCGCGGTCGCGAGAGGATTTTCAACGGCCGTCTGTGCAGCAGCAAAGCCGCCCGCGAAGACAAATAAGACCGCACTTAGGGGAAGGTTGTTCATTCGCTGTCCTCGTTCACCGCGGACTCCCAGGTCTCATCCGCCGCTGCTCTATTTCTGTTCGGTAATGTGCACCGAGTTTTCCGTGCGGAAGGTGAGCAGCGTCTCGGCCGGCAGAAAGATTTGCTTGTTTCCCGTGAAAGCGCCACCCGCCGTCCCGGCGCCACCGCCAGCCAGCGCACCTATAGCCGCTCCCTTGCCGCCACCGGCCAGCGCGCCGACTATGGCGCCGAATCCTGCTCCGCCGCCAGCAAACACTGCGGTGCGTTTGCCCTTCCCTTTTTCCGCGCGTTCAATCGAGCTGGTGGCAACGGGATAGCTGCCCCAGTTGGTATGCACGCGCTCAAGCCGGATGGACAGGTAAGCGCCACCTTTGATCTTGCCCAGCGCCTTGGCGTCGATCACAATGCCATCCGCACGCGCACCCTTGGAAATCACCGTTTGTCCGTTCACCACTACGTCGTCGGCAACGGTTGCGCCGAAGTTGTCGCCGGGCTGCGAGATCTTCGATCCGAGGTCTTGATCGAGGCGCACGCGAAGGCGCGTACCGGCGGGGAGATCGACGACCTGGGGCGGAGGCGGCCCCTGTGGAGCGCCAGTGCCGGGCTGCGCAGCGGTTGTTCCGGGTTGGGGAGCATTGGCTTGTTGCGGGTTCAGCGGCGTTTGCGCGGTGGAACCACTTGCCTGCTGCGTGCTCGGGGCCTGCGTGTTGGATTTGCATCCATCGCACGACAACATGCACGCCCCTGCGAGCGCAACAAGAGAAATAAATTTGATTTGGGAATTCATTTCACGAACTCCTTGCGGGGAAATATGTGGGCCTCGGCCGCGGGCAGATCCAGCGACTGATACAACACCGGAGGCCCACTGAATTTAGATGTCGAGATTCTTCACGTCGAGTGCATTGTCCTCGATAAATTTCCTGCGCGCCTCGACGTCTTCGCCCATCAAGGTGGTGAAGATGGCGTCCGTCTCGGCGATATCTTCAAGTTTGACGCGAAGCAGGGTGCGCCGTTCGGGGTCCATCGTGGTCTCCCATAGCTGCGTGGAGGTCATCTCGCCAAGACCCTTGTACCGCTGCACCTGGTAGTCCTTCTTGCCCTGCTCGACGATGTAGGAAAACAGTTCGCGGGCAGTCGCTTTTTCAACCGGCTCGCGGGTGAGGCGAGCGACACGGCGAGCTTGTTTCGCCTCGGCTTGCGCTTCCCCGCTGCCGCCCTCCTCGGTCTCCTCGGGCGCCGCTTCGGCTGCTTCAGCCGCCGCAGCTTTGGCGGCGAATTCGATCAGGAAGGGCGGCTCGAGAAATTGCTTGATGAGCGAGTACTTGGCCATCATCTGGCGGAACTCGGGGCTCGATGCAAGGGTCCAATCAATGCAGCGCGTGGCGCCCTGAGCGTCGGTGAAGCAGATGGACCAGGTGTGATGCTCTTCGTCCTCGACCGGATCAGCGACCTTGAACTCAAACTCGTCGGCCAGTTCTTTGAGCTGTCCATGGAGCGCTGCGAGCTTCTCCGGAACTTCGCTCTCTGACTTGGAAGCAAAATCGGCGCGATGCGTGAGTTCGGCGCGAGCCAGCAGCTCCGTCAGCTTTTCGTTGCGGATGCGCTTGTCCACCTTCTCGACAAAGCCCAGGTACTCGTTGAGCGTGGACATGAAGCGGGTAAGGTCGGCGCCCTCGATGCGGCTGGCCTCCTCGCCATGCGCACCACCATGCCTTCAGCCGCGCGCTTCACCATCACCTTCACAAACTCGCGGTCGTCCTTGATGTACTGCTCGAAGCGGCCCTTCTTGATCTTGTAAAGCGGCGGCTGCGCAATGTAGATGTTGTCGCGCTTGATCAGCTCCGTCATGTGGCGGAAGAAGAACGTCAGCAGCAGCGTGCGGATGTGCGAACCGTCCACATCGGCGTCGGTCATCAGAATGATCTTGCCGTAGCGGATCTTGCGTGGCGTCGAAGTCGTCCTTGCCGATGCCGCATCCGAGCGCGGTAATCATGGCGCGGATTTCCTCGTGGCCCAGCATCTTGTCGTAGCGCGCCTTTTCGACGTTGAGAATTTTTCCCTTGAGGGGCAGGATGGCCTGGAAACGGCGGTCGCGCCCCTGCTTGGCAGTGCCACCGGCGCTTTCGCCCTCGACGAGATAAAGTTCGCAGCGGTCGGGATTGCGCTCGGAGCAATCGGCCAACTTGCCCGGCAAGCCGCCACCGTCGAGAGCGCCTTTGCGGCGCGTAAGGTCGCGCGCCTTGCGGGCGGCCTCGCGAGCGCGCGCGGCTTCAATCGCCTTGTTGATGATGCGCTTGGCGACCGGCGGATTCTGCTCGAGATAAGCCGCCCAGGCGCTCGTTGACAAACGCCTGCACCGTCCCTGCGATGTCGGAGTTGAGCTTGCCCTTGGTCTGCCCTTCAAACTGTGGCTGCGGCAGCTTGACACTAACCACCGCCACCAGTCCTTCGCGCACGTCGTCGCCGCTCAGGTTCTCTTTCAGGTCTTTGAAGAGCCCAAGCTGCTGACCGATCGCGTTGATGGTGCGGGTCAGCGAAGTGCGGAATCCGGAAAGGTGCGAGCCGCCGTCGACCGTGTTGATGTTGTTGGCGAAGCTGAACACGGTATCGGAGTAGCTGTCGTTGTATTGCAGAGCGATGTCCATCTCGACGCCGTCGCGGAACGCTTCCATCACGATAGGCTTGTCGTGCAGCACGGTCTTGCCGCGATTGAGATGCTTGACGAACTCGGCGATGCCGCCGGCATACTTGAACTCCGCGCGGCGTGCTTCGCCGGTCTTGGCGTCGGCGGTGCGCTCATCGGTGAGCGTGATCTCCAGGCCCTTGTTGAGGAAGGCCATCTCGCGCAATCTCTGAGCCAGCGTGTCGTAGTTGAACTCGGTGACAGTGAAGATGCTCTTGTCGGGCAGGAAGTGAATTTTGGTTCCGCGCCTTTTGCTCGTGCCGGCCTTGCGCAATTCGCTGGTGGGCTCGCCGCAACTGAAGTCCATCTCCCATGTGTGTCCGTCGCGCCAGATTTCGACGTTGAACTCCTGCGAGAGCGCGTTGACGCAACTGACGCCCACTCCATGCAGGCCGCCGGAGACTTTGTAAGTGGAGGCGTCGAACTTGCCGCCGGCATGGAGCTTGGTCAGCACCACCTGCACCGCAGGCATCATCTTGCCGTTGCCGACGTCCATCAGGTCTACAGGAATACCGCGGCCGTCATCGACCACGGTGATCGAGTTGTCCACGTGAATGACGACTTCGATTTTCTTGCAATAGCCGGCCAGAGCTTCGTCCACGGAATTGTCGACCACTTCGTAGACCAGATGGTGAAGTCCCATCTCGCCGGTTGAGCCAATGTACATGGCCGGGCGCAGGCGAACCGCCTCGAGGCCTTCAAGAATTCTGATGTTTTCGCCGGTGTAGCTTCCGTTATCGCCGTTCTCGCCCTCGGAGGGGTACTCATCTGGTGCATCGATCGCCATTGTCTTAGTCGCCATAGGATTCCATTTGCGGTACTTATGCTGCGCTGCCCAAGCTCCGGAGCCCGCCTGGGAGGGGTAGTATCGGAGCACAATTCCGGCGGAAAAATGTGGGGATTAACCGTGTGAAAATCGAGGCATTTCGAGCCCTTCTGTCTGACTCTATTTTAGCATGCGGGAGGGGTGAAAAAGACGATGGGAAGGAGCGAGAATCGAGCATTCCAGGCATCAGTTTCTGAATGCCAATAGTGACCTTAGTCATCTATATGGTTACTATCTATGTATATATATGAAAAAACTGGACTTATTGGAATTTCTGAACTAATATCTAACTACACTCCGGCAGATACATCGTGTCAAACTTGATTCAGAAAGGGTTACCGATTATGAAAAATGCCATCCGCGCTTTTGCCATTTGTGTCGTGCTCACCGGCGCCACTGCCGCTTCGTTGTCTTCCGCAACCTCTCGCGCCATACCCAGCCACCAGTCGGCAACCGCGGCGATGCCGGTTCCCATTTGCGGCCCCTGGGTTCCTTGCCCCCCGGAAACTCCTTCACCGAACCTCGCTGCCCACTAGCGCAGCGGGTAACACTAAAGTGGCAACCAACCGTCCGATTTGCAGGTTGAGTGTATAGCGGAATGGCGCTATTCTGAGAGGGCTCTTAGATCGGCGAGCCTACCCCTATGTCTTCCCAACTCGCAATGTCCGTGATGACCACCCTCGAATTCGGCCTTTGGGCGCTCCTTGGCTTCCTCTTTTGGAAGAGGAAACTGCATCGCCGCTTCCCGAGCATGGGAGCATACTTGGCGTTGCGCGTGATATCCATGCCGGTGCTTTTGGCATCGTTCTATGCTCAATCGCAACCCTGGGGCCGCGGTTATTATGCACTGTATTTTTTCCCTTACTGGGCGGTGTATATTGCCAGCGCCATCCTGCTTCTACTCGTATGCATTGAGGTCTTCCGCTCCGCGCTCTCAGGATTGCCTGGCCTGATGAAGATTGGAATCGTGATCTTCCGTTGGGCGATTGTGGTTTGCGTGGTCCTCACCTTCTCTTCGGTCTCCTTCGTGCATCACGGACTCGCAGTCGTTCCCGATGTCGCCGTCGCACTCATGCGGTCGGTCAGCATTCTTGAGCTTTGCTTGCTGGCGTTCCTTTGCCTCAGCATGAATGCCCTGCGCCTTTCGGTTCGCGACATGGCTTTCGGGATTGCGCTGGGCTTTGGCATGATGTCCGCCAATGACCTCTTCTTTGTGGCACTGATGCCCAAAGCCCCGTCGCTGACCGCCTCGCTGCAATTCGTCTATGAAGCGATGATTCTGGTCTCGGTGGCGATCTGGGTGGCCTACTGCGCGCTGCCCGAGGCGGTCCGCCGGCCCGTCATGATGCCGGCAAATTCAACGATCTTTCGCTGGAACGAGATTGCGTCCGCGCTGGGCCACACCGGTACCCAGATTGCGGTACAGCAGCCCGCCAACAGCTTCTTCCTCACCGATGTGGAGAAGGTTGTCGAGAAAGTGCTGACGCGGAACCACCTGAAGGGACGCGAGTCGGAGTCGTAAGAAACACGGATCGGGAAAAGCAAAGGCCACGGCAGCGCCGTGGCCTTTCCTTGTTGAAAAACCCGGCTTTTCGTTCTTTCGGAGGGAGCGTGAGGCTTCAGCCTCACGAATCAGGCTATTAAACTCAAAGCGGCTTTAGCCACGGGCCTTTCATCCAACCTGCCGAATTTACCTTGTCAGCAAGCAAAGGCCACGGCATCGCCGTGGCCTTTGCTTTTGATATATGCGGGAACTACTCGGCCGCTACGGGTTCGATGGAGGCAAACCGCCCGCGTCCGCCGCGATCCACGAACTTGACACGCCCGGTGACCTTGGCGAAAAGCGTATCGTCGGAGCCGATGCCGACGTTGACGCCGGGCTTGATGCGGGTACCGCGCTGGCGCATGATGATCGAGCCGCCGGTAACGAGTTGGCCGCCAAAGGCCTTTACGCCCAGCCGCTGTGCATTGGAATCGCGTCCGTTTGTGGAGCTGCCTCCACCCTTCTTATGTGCCATTGCTCTAATCCCTTCTGAATCGGCTGTCAGCTTTCAGCCGTCGGCCCTCAGTTCGTGAACTGTGAATCAACCCTCCCGGCCCTCGCATTGAAAAAGCTGAATGCTGAAAGTCGAGATCCGAAGCTACTTCTCCGGTGTAGGTAACGCCGTCGGCCTCAATGGCCTTGATGCGCACCTCGGTAAAGTTCTGGCGGTGTCCCTGCAGCTTCTTGTACTGCTTCTTCCGCTTCAGGTGAAAGACGAGAATCTTGTCGCCGCGGCCTTCGCCCAGCACTTCGGCAGTTACCTTGGCGGTGGAGGGCTTGGCAACGGTTCCGGGCTCGCCGGAGACCGCGAGCACGTCGCTGAACTCGACGGTCTGGCTCTCCGATGGCACGCTCTCGATCTTCACTACGTCGCCGGGAGCGACACGGTACTGCTTGCCGCCGGTGCGAATCACTGCGTACATAACAAATCCTCCAGCGCACTGGTTTTCAAACCGGCGCATACAATTCAAGATCCGTGTGCTCGATTGGGGCGGATACAGACGGTAACTGCATCGGGACGCGGGCCGCACACACGCCATCCTGGCGGTGAACCCGGCAGAATCCCGCACGCCCAAATGGGAGTGCATCGCCAAACTCTACGATTCTATCGTCAAAATGGGGCTGGGGTCAATTTGAACCTGCCTTCGGCGCGGCCAGGCAACAGGCCATGCGGGCGATAAACTCCTTCAGGTTCCTGGGAATCGCGACGGAAGCCTCATCTCACGTGGGCAAGCCTCGCCGCTATACTTGGCCCATGCAGCCTGTCAGCATCGTCGTTACCGTCCTCAACGAGGTCGCAGGATATCGGGCGGGTCGTCGCGAGCCTGCTGGCGCAGGAGCCTTCGGCGACGGAGCTGATCGTGGTCGATGGCGGTTCTACCGATGGGACCTGGGAATGGCTTGCGGACATGCAGGCGAAGGACCCGCGGCTGGTGGCGATCCGCGACGAGACATGCAGCCTGAAGCACTCGGCAGGTCCGGTTTCGCGAGGGCGGAATGTGGCCATTGCCGCCGCCCGAACCGCCACGATCGCAACCGCCGACGCGGGCTGCACCTATGCGCCGGATTGGCTCGTGAATCTGACTGCGCAGATCGTTGCTGGGAAGGCCGAGTATGCGCTGGGCGGCTCCTGCCTCGACCCGGACGACCATACCTTGTGGGACGTGGCTTCCGCGCCGTTCTTCAGCATCAAACTTGGCCCGGAGGAACCCACAAAATCCTGCACCGCACGGTCCATGGCATTCACGAAAGAGCTGTGGAAGCGCATCGGCGGATTTCCCGAGGCCGTGCTCGTTGGCGAGGACACGCTGTTCGACTTCGACGCCCGGCGGTTGACTGCGCCCGCGTTCGTCGAAAATGCAAAGGCCCTCTACCACCCGCAGAACACCTTCCACTCGGCCACTCACCAAATGGCGCGCTACGCGGTGAGCGATGGTATGGCGCATGTGCGCATGGCGCGGCTATTCCGTAATGCTGCGCGCTGCGTGCTCGAAGTGCTTGCCCTGGCAAGCCTGCGCTGGACCGTGATTCCCCTGCTCGTGGTTCTGGTCGCTCGAGTCGTGGTATGCCTACCACCGCGACTGGAAGTTCCTGCGCCGGTTCGGGGCCAAGGCTGTGCTGGTGCGGTTCGTGTTTTCCGTCGCCGTACCCTGGGTAGTGGCCGCGAATCACATTTATGGCCTGTTCTCGACCAAGCCGCAAACGAACAAGCAAAATAAGGAAGCCACGGAACAGCGGTCAGGGATCAGCGAACAGTAAGCCGCTACCCGGCCGCCGATACCTGCTAGCCATGCGGCGGCAGAACATAATACAAGATCGCGAAGTAGTGCGCGATGCTGCCGGTGAGGACGAAGATATGCCACGCGGCATGGAAATAACGTCGGCTGTCCAGTGCGAAAAAGACGATCCCGAGCGTGTAAGCCAGTCCGCCGGCCCCAAGCCAGGCGATACCGTGCCAGCCAATCGCGTGGAGCACCGGCCGAATCGCGAAGACGATAAACCAACCTTGCAATAAATAGACCAATGCCGACAAGACCGCCAGCCGCCCCGCTTTGAATCGCTCCATGGCCAGGCTCTTCGAGAGGATGCCGGCGATCGCAAGCCCCCACTCCACTCCAAACACCGACCAGCCCAGCGGCCCGCGCAGCGAGACGAGCGTGAAGGGCGTGTAAGTGCCGGCAATAAGCAGGTAGATGGACGAGTGATCGAGGACCTGGAAGACATGCCGCGCGCGGGTGCGCACCAGCGAGTGGTAAAGCGTCGAGCAAATGTAAACGAGGATCAGCGTGCCGGCAAAGATCGAGCAACTAACGATCTCCCAGGCCGATGCGCGGGTCGAGGCAACAATAAGGCAGGCGCCGCCGGCAATGGCAAGTGCGGCTCCAATGCCATGGGTGATTGCATTGGCCAGGATATCGCCCAGGTGAAAAACGTCCAGATCGGTATGTGGAGGCACACGTTGATGATAGCCGGGCGCGGCGAGCGTGCATTGCAGGAGATGGGATCACTCTCATCGGAACAAGATCACTTCAAGAATTCTCAGACGGGCACTCGCAGGACGGGGCCTGGTTTGCAACAAACCTGATCGCGCCTTCGAAAAAACGGACAGCGGGACGGACTTGTGCCATTAATCGCAACAGAGATTCCAGTCATAAACGGAACCGGGGCCGGGGCGTTGGCCGAGAGAGGCTTTGCCACTCGAGAGCTCGTTCAGGAAAGGACTGACGGGACGGCTGACGGAGGTAGCGCTGGGTTATCAGCAGGCACTCGCCGAAGATCCCCACAACCCCGAAGCACTGGTCGGAATGAGCCTGGTGGCGCTGGCAAGCCGGCAAACGGCGGCGGCAGTGCAGATGTCCATGCTGGCTGCCGCAGTGGCGCCCCACATGGGACCGGCCTGGGTGGCATTGGGCCAGGCCCTGAAGGCCGATGGCCGCGGCGAGGAGGCGGAAGGTGCTTACAGACAGGCAATCCGGCTGGACGGGATGGATGCGCTCGCCCGCCTGGGGCTGGGAGAGATGCATATCGCCGCAGGACGCGCGGAGGAGGCGGCGCAGGAGTTTGAGCTGGCTCTGAGGCGGCGGCCGGCGCTGGTGGGCGCGCACTTGGGGCTGGGCAATGCTCTGGCACTCGCAGGGCGGAACGAGGAGGCGCTGGAGCGGTACCAGCAGGCCATTACTCTCGCGCCGCGCGTGCCTGAGGCGGAGTATGCCGCGGGATTTGTGCTGGCGCGCCTGGGCAGAGCGAGCGAGGCTGAGTTGCGCTACCGGCGTGCGCTCACAATGCGGCCGGATTTTGCGGCGGTCTGGGTCAGTCTTGGCTGCCTGCTGCGGGAAGATGGGCGCGAGGTTTACGCCGAGGCGGCTCTCAAGCGCGCGGTCGAACTGCGGCCCGACCTGATTGCAGGCTGGATCAACCTGGCGCTGCTTGAGCGCGAGATCTCGAGGCCGGTGGAAGCGGAACAGCATCTGCGCAAGGCCTTCGAGCTGAATCCCAACCAGGTGGAGACGCTGGTGGCATGGTGCCAGTTTCGAGTGGCGGAGCATGACCTGGCCGGAGCGTGGTCGTGGTTGCGCTGGGCTCTGGCGCGTGACGCCGACAACGCGGAGGCCGTGAACATGCAGGGAATCCTGCTGCACACCGAAGGCCGGTTCGAAGAGGCGGTGGAGACATTCGAGTGCGCTGAGGCGCTGGGCAGCAAGGCGGCCACGTCGAACCGGGGGAACTCGCTGCTGGATATGGGGCGCATGGAGGAGGCGCTGAAGCGCGCACCTGTCGGCGGTCGAGCGGGATCCCTCGCATCCGGGCGCACTCTACAACCTGGCGCTCACGCGGCTGCGGCTGGGGGATTGGGAGAGGGGTTGGCAGGACTACGAGGCGCGATGGCAGTTTCGCGAGGTTCACCCTAAACCGAGGGTCTTTCAAGCAGCCGCGCTGGCAAGGCGAGCCGCTGGAAGGGCGGCGGATACTGCTGCACGCCGAACAAGGGCTGGGCGACACAATTCAGTTCTGCCGTTACGCAGCACTTGTAGCAGCACGGGGAGGCACCGCGATTTTGCAGGTCCAGGAGCCAGTGGAGCGGTTGATGGGTTCGCTGGCAGTGGTGAGCGCAGGGCTGGTAGAGACAGCGCGGCTGGGATCGGAGACGCCGCAGCAATTGCAATTCGATCTTGAGTGCCCGTTGATGAGCCTGCCCGCGGTATTCGGCACCACCACCGAGACGGTTCCCTGGCCCGGCGCCTACCTGGGAGCCGAGCCGCGGAGCCGCGGCAGAAAAGCTGAGCCAGTTCCCGAGTTTGGGCAAAGGCCCGCGCGTCGGCCTCGCATGGGCTGGCAATCCGCGATACAAGGCAGATGCGTTGCGATCGCTGCGCGTTGAGACCCTGCTGCCGCTGTTGAGCACGCCCGGGCTTACCTGGATCTCGCTGCAAAAGGGCGATGCGGCAGGGCAACTGGCTGACTTGCCCCGCGATGTTTTTGTGCAGGACGGATCAAGCATGGACCGCGATCTGGCCGAAACAGCTTCTCTGTTGGCCACACTCGACCTGGTCATCACGACCGACACATGCATCGCGCACCTGGCCGGGGCCATGGGAAAGCCGGTTTGGATTCTGCTCCCACACCTCGGGGACTGGCGCTGGATGGAGGGCCGGGAGACGGCTCCCTGGTACCCAACCGCGCGGCTTCTGCGCCAAAAATCTCCCGGAGACTGGGCTGAATTGGCGGAACGGGTCACCCACGACCTGAGCATTCTGGCCCGGAGCTCCTGACAGGACTTCTTAGGAGTTTGATTTAAAAGGGCTTCTCTGCCCAAACGCTCTCACGAGTGGGCCACAGAAAAAATAAGAGAATCCTCTTGACATAGATTACTCTATTAAGTAGAGTTCTCTGTGTCAGAGCGGAGCACGCCGCAGCGGCTTCATCGCTGACCGCAATCTCAGCCTTATTCCAGGATTCAAAAGAAAGGTCCGTCCAATCGCATGAACCAGGGTTCGCTCACTACTGAGAACGTCGCGGCTCTCCCACTCGAAATCACATCGCTGGTCAAGCGATTCGGCCAGGTGACGGCCATCGACGGCGTCTCGCTCGAACTCCACACCCGCGAGTGCCTTGGATTGCTGGGACCGAACGGCGCCGGCAAAAGCACGTTGATTCGCAGCATTGTGGGCCGCGTAACTCCCGGCGCAGGCAGCGTAGCCGTCTACGGCCATCCCGCCAGCTCGGCCGCTGCGCGCAAGGTACTTGGATGGGTTCCCCAGGACCTGGCTCTTTATCCGCGGCTGACGTGCGCGGAAAATCTCGCCGCATTTGGCCGCTACCACGGCCTGTCGGGTCACAAACTCGCGGAGTCGGTGGCCTGGTGCCTGGATTGGGCCGCGCTCACCGACCGCGCAGGAGATTTGGCGAAGAATCTCTCCGGCGGCATGAAGCGGCGTCTCAACATGGCGGCAGGCATCATCCACCGGCCAAAAATTGTGCTGATGGATGAACCGACTGTCGGTGTCGACCCGCAATCGCGCAATCGCATCTTCGAGATGATCGAGACCCTCCGCGCGGAAGGCAGCGCGATCATTTACACCACGCACTACATGGAAGAGGCGCAGCGGCTGTGCGATCGCGTCGCCATCATTGATCACGGCCGCATCATCGCCTTGGGTACAAGCGAACAGCTCATCCAAAGCGCCTTCGCCTCGCGCAGCCAGGTATTGGCTAAATTTGCCGGACCGCCCGATGAAATCAGCGCATGGGTCGAGCGCCACGGCGGTCGCCTGGTTGAATCGACAGCGGAGTTCACGCTCGGGCATTCAACAGAGATTGCAGAGTTGCTCGAGGACGCGGCCAAGGCCGGCCTCACCCTCGAAGATGTATCGCTGCGCCGGCCAAACCTGGAGTCGGTTTTTCTTCACCTCACCGGAAGGGAGTTACGCGATTGATTTTCAATATTGTCCGTACCGCTCTGATTGCACTCCGGCGCGACCGCGCCTCGTTGGCCTTGAGCTTCATTCTGCCCATCGCCTTCTTCAGCATCTTCGCCGTCATCTTCGGAGGCCAGCGCAATTCCACGCCCAAAATTAAAGTGATCGTCGTGGATGAAGACCAGAGCCAGGCATCGCGCAACCTTGTGCGCGGCCTCGAGCGCGAAAGCTCGCTTGTCGTTATCACCAAGCCCTCGTCCAAAAGCAAAACGACGGAGCCGCCGGATTACACGGCAACGACCGCGGAGGAAGCGGTCAAGGCCGGCGACGCGCCGGTTGCGCTCATCGTCCCCAAAGGATTCGGCCAGAATCCAATCTCGTTCGGCAGGGACAGCGCCGCTTCAGCCATTCAACTGCTCAACGATTCCAGCGACATGATCGCGCCGCAAATGGTCGCAGGCCTGCTGCAAAAGGCCGCCATGACCTCCATGCCGGCAAGTATGGCAGAGCAGGGCATGAAATACGCCGGCGACTACATGGGCGGCCTCACGCCCGATCAGCAGAAGCGCATGGCGGCGAACCTCGATTCGCTGCGCAAGCTTGAGGCCGCGCGCGACGCAAGCGGCGGAAGCGCCGCCGACACCGGTCTGAATGGCGGCGGCATCATCCAGGTCAACGCCCGCGCCGTGGTGGGTGCGAACAAGCGCAATCCCATGGTGTCCTTCTACGCCGCGGCCATCGGAGTCATGTTTCTGCTCTTCACAGCCAGCGGCTCGGCTGGGTCTCTGCTCGATGAAGCCGATAGCGGCACGCTCGAGCGCGTGCTCAGCTCGCGCGTCACCATGACCAAACTGCTTGCCGGCAAGCTGGCCTTCAATACGCTGCTCGCATTCACGCAACTGGTCGTAATGTTCCTGTGGGCCTGGGCCGTCTTCAAACTCGATTTCTTCAGCCACCTGCCCGGCTTTGCCGTGATGGGCCTATGCACTGCGTTTGCGGTAGCGGCATTCGGCATGGTGCTGGCCAGTGCCTGCCACACACGCGCGCAACTGGGGGCGCTTTCCACGCTGCTCATTTTGATGATGTCGGCAATCGGCGGCAGCATGTTCCCCCGCTACTTCATGCCTGAATCGATCCAGAAGGCCGGCCTTTTCACCATCAACGCCTGGGCCATCGACGGATTTACCAAAGTGTTCTGGCGCGATCTGCCCGTCCAGGATCTCTGGCAGCAAGTCAGCGTCCTACTCACCGTCGGAGTTGTTCTGTTTGTCATAGCGCGCAGAATTGCCCGCCGCTGGGAGTGCGCGTGACTTTCAACTTTTTGGAGACCATAGTGTCCTGTCTCGAATGTTCAAAGATCGCTTTTCAATAATCCGCCTTGTGTCAGTCCTCCAACGGCCTTGCCGGCCCGCGAAGAATGAAAATGTGCCCCATCCATCGGACGTTTTTGTCCGATGGGTGGGAGCCCTTAGAACTCCACAACGACGCCTTGTTTTCTTAAATGTGCGTTCTTATTTCTTATCGGGGCACGACGTCACAGGCTGCGGAAAAACTCAATCCTGCGAGAGTCCGCAGAAGCTTTGTGTCGGGGCACGACTTCAGTCGTGCCGAAAGACCCCGGAAAAGACGAGAACTGGTTGCATAAACAGGGTTTTGAAAGGGCACGGCTTTAGCCGTGCCGCAGGAGGCGCATAAATGCTGGGCTTTAGCCCCTGAGGGATGTCTTAGGATGCCCGCTGCGGTATTTATGCACCCAGTTCGAGGGCTTTAGCCCCTGCGGGAATGCAGCCGAGATGGGTTGCGCAATTTTCGAAACACGCTCTAACAAAACACGGGATCTGCGGTCGTTTCTCAAATAACTTCGGAGACGGAACACCAGGAGGAGTGCGATGAATGCAAACATCGAAGAGCAGGAGCTGAAGGAAAGGCTGAGCCTGATTGAGAGCATGATTGCGGAGGGGCGGCGCACAACGGAGAGTTGGGGCTGGACCTTCGTTCTATGGGGCGCGGCATATTACGTTGCGATTGCATGGTCTGCATGGGGCAGCACCACGCTGGCCTGGCCGGTAACGATGATTGCGGCTGGCGTGATCACGGGCATCGTTGCATCGCGATCCACGGGCAGGCATCCGGATACGACCATCAGCCGGGCGATCCTCTCCATTTGGATTGCGATGGGAAGTTCGATCTTTATTCTTATGATGTCTCTCGGCATCAGCGGCAGGATGGAGTCGCATCTGTCCGTTGCCATTGTGGGCGCAATGCTGGGCATGGCAAATGCGGCTTCAAGCATCACCCTGAAATGGAAGATGCAGTTCGGATGCGCCGTACTCTGGTGGGCGACAGCCGTGGCGGCGTGCTTTGTTTCCGACTCAGTGTGCACAATCATGTTTCTGGCGGCGATCTTTTTTGGCCTGATCGCGTTCGGAGCTTACGCCATGATCTGCGAGTCGCGGAGACGGCGGCTGCAGGGGGCGATCCATGCCTGATCTGCCGGAGCTGAATCCGGTGATTCACGGGAAGCTGCGCTTGGCGTTGCTGTCACTCCTGGTTGGGGTCGAAGAGGCGGAATTCACCTGGCTGCGAAACAGGACCGGCGCGACCGACGGCAACCTCGGAGCGCAACTTCAAAAGCTCGAAGAGGCGGGATACGTGACCGTCGAGAAGCGATTTGTGCAGCGCAAACCGCAGACGCTCTATCGCATGACCGAAACCGGACGCGGAGCCCTGACCGAGTACGTCCGCGCCCTCCGCCAACTCTTGGGCTCTGCCATCTGAGTCGCCCGCCGCCTTCGCCGGCCCGCACGGAATGACCCTGTGCCCCATCCATCGGATGCCTTTGTTTTTGTCCGATGGGTGGGAGTCCGTAGAACTCCATCACGGCGCCTTCCACCTTTTGCATAGAATTACCGCGCGCCGGAGCAGAATGAAGGTATGAGCCTCCTCCAACCTCAAAACGGCGCTTTCAGCCAGGTTTTCTCCCCGGAACGGGGTTTTCAGCCCGAAAGTACGCACCCCCCCCGTACCCCCCCTCCAAAATGGCACAAAATGGATGCCCGACACGACGATAAGCGACGCACAGTCAATAAGGCTCTTGTAGTTGTCGCAGTTGAAGAAAATGGTGCAGGGATCGGGAGGATTCGGTTTCGCCAGATTCCTGATGCATCCGCGGCCACCCTAAATCAGTTTCTTAGAGATTCGGTAGGGACTGGCAGCGTCGTTCGCACGGATGGCTGGAGGGGGTATCAAAAGGTAGAGTCCGTCGGATACGAGCATGAAGTGATCATTCTAAAAACCAAGAAGGAAGAGGCGTCGGAGCTACTTCCACGGGTTCATCTGGTCATATCTCTGCTGAAGCGATGGCTAATGGGTACCCATCAGGGTGCCGTTAGCCACAAGCATTTGGACTACTACCTAGATGAATTCACGTTTCGATTTAATCGGCGGAAGTCGCTGAACAGGGGCAAGCTGTTTTACCGGCTGATACAACAAGCCGTGGCGATCGAACCAGTGACGTTGGATATGATTTTGCATTCCAACGATGAGCCAGTGGGGAAACTGATACATGGAAAGTCACCCGCGAAGGAGCACGGATTTGCAAATTCTACATAGTTACCTTCTCGTAAATACACATGCCCATTTTTGCCCTGTTCTTTGGCAAGAACCAGCCCTTTCAGGCCCCCCAAAGGCCCGTTTTGCCCCCAAAATCATCCCTGTGAAAAACCTGTTGAAAACGTACGGCTTCTTCGCGCCGAAACCTCAGGTGAAGCGCACAGGAATTCCGCGCGTCGTAAACCGAGGCGGTGGAATCCAGTCAGGGCCCTGGAGCGGAAGCGAGCGAGGCGCGAACCCGCTCCATGATGCCCAGGTAATAGGCCAGGTTGTGAATCGTGTTGAGGATTGCCGAGAGCGTCTCCCCAGCCTGCATCAAATGGCGGAGATAAGCGCGCGTGTAACGGCGGCAAACCGGGCAGTCGCAAGCGGGGTCGGGCGGAGACTGGTCTTCCGAATACCTCTTCGCCTTGATGTTGACCCGGCCCTCGCTCGTAAAGAGCAGTCCGTGGCGGGCAGCCCGGGTGGGCAGTACGCAATCCATCATGTCCACCCCCATCCGGGCGTACTGCTCAATCTCGTCGGGATAACCGACGCCCATCACATAGCGGGGCTTGTCTTGGGGCAACAGGGGCAGGACCTCGGCGATCGTTTCAAGAGTGAGTGCACGCGGTTCGCCGACGCTCAAGCCGCCGATCGCATAGCCGTCGAAGTCCATTTCGACGAGGCGCTCGGCACACTGGCGGCGGAGATCGTCGTACATGCCACCCTGGACGATGCCAAACAAGTTTTGCGTACGGCCATTGAATTCGTCATGCCAGACAACCTCTTCGCAGTGGGCACGGAAGTGATCGAGCGAGCGTCGCGCCCAGGCCATCGTCAGGCGCAGGCTTTCTTCAGCGCGGCCGCGGTTCGCGGGATATTCTGTGCACTCGTCGAAACACATGCAGATATCGGCGCCAAGAGCGATCTGCACATCCATGGAGTGCTCGGGGGTGAAGAAGTGGCTGCTGCCATCCAGATGCGACCGGAAGCGAACGCCTTCGTCCGAAACCTTGCGCAGGGCGCTCAGCGAGAAGACTTGAAAGCCGCCTGAGTCGGTGAGCATGGCTCGCGGCCAACTGAGGAAGCGGTGCAGCCCGCCGAGCCGGCGAATGGTCTCGTGGCCGGGGCGCAGGTAGAGATGATAGGTGTTGCCGAGGATGATCTCAGCGCCCAGAGATTCGAGCGTATCCTGGGGCACGGCTTTGACCGTTCCGGCGGTGCCGACGGGCATAAATACCGGAGTCTGTATGGTGCGGTGGGGGAGATGGAACTGGGCGCGGCGGCCGCCGGCCTCTGTTTCCGCAAGGATCTCGAAGCGTGAACTCACTTCTCGATTCTAGCGTTAAGCACTGCAGCTACTTCCCTTGCCCGAAATGGACGAGGAATCCCGCACGCGCAACCCGCGGCGTGGCTAACGTGGTAGTGGGCGTCTTCGAGACTTCGATCTGGCGGTTGAAGAGATTCTCGCCCGCGGCAAAGACTTCGACGCGCTTGCCTACGTCGTGGGAGGCGTAGATGTCGAGACGGAAGTAGCAATGCAGGAGAAAGGCGTTGGCGTCGTCATCGTATTGCTGTCCGCTCAGGCGGTTTTGAAGTCCGAGAGTTCCCAGCTTAGGCTTAAAGGCGCGAAGGTTCAGCGTTGCCATGTTGCGCGCAACCTCTGGAATCCAGTTACCGAGATCCTGAGTCCCGCGGCTGACCGTGGCGTGTGCGTATTGATAGCCACCATCGACTGCCAGCCAGCTTCGCGGCGCGAGCTCGAAGTCCAGGGCGATGCCGCGACTCTCGATCTGGCCCAAGTTCTCGCGAGCCAGCAGAATCGGCGAACACGTGGCGCAGATAGTGACGGCGACGATGGGGCGGTTGACCTGTGTGAGGAAATAGCTCGAACGGACGGTGCCCCAATTCCATTCTGTTGCGATGCCGGTCTCCCAGCCCGTGGCGCGTTCACTGAGCAAGTTGCCGTTGGAATTGGTGAGCTTGTTGCCGACCTGCGTGGAACGATAAAGCTCGCTGGGAGTCGGTGAGCGAAAAGCACGAAAACCTGACGCGGAGACGGCCCAGTGCGCAGAGAGCTTGCGTGAGAGGCCCAGGCGCGGATCGAAGATGCGTTCGTCTCTCTGGGCCGGCTGCGTTGGACTGGGCGACCAGGCTGCTCCGGTCCAAGTTAGTTGCTGGCTGCCGTAATTCTGGAACCAATCCATGCGGCTTGAAGCAGCGAGCGTCCATGCGCTGTGTACCCACATGGCTTCAGCCCAGGCGGCAGAATCGCGCTGACGGTCGCGGAGGTTTGTGAGCGCGGCGCTGCTGTCGTAGGTCTGCTCGCGGTCCCAGATGCGCACGTCGTGCACGTCGGCGCCGGCGATGAGAAGCAAGCCCGCTCCAACGGGCTGTTTCCAACGGGCGGTTGCGCCGAGTTCGTTGTCGGGAGTGAAGGAGAAACGTGTCGGCAATTCGCCGCAGCGATAGGAACAGTCTGGATTTGAGGCGTTCAGCAGATTCGAAATGCTGGAAAAGGTTTGCCTGTAGCGCCCAGAGGAGCCGAAGAGACGGACGACCAGCGACGCGTTGTTTGGTGCTTGCCAGTCGGCGCCAGTGGCGTAACGGACGAGACGCGTGGCGTTGATCTGATAAGGCGTCCCGTTGCGACGTGACTCATTGAAGCCGTTGGCGCGCGCAAAAAGCCGCAATGACCCGTGGTCGTGCTCGCCGAGCAGCAGTGCGTTTTGGCTGTGGACGTTGCTGGCTGTGTCGACCGGACCGCGCTGCCCCGGAGCTTCCTGGATAAATCCGTCGGTGCCGAGCAGCCCGCCGGCCGCGAGCGGCGCGCCAAGAGCCGCGGTTGGCTTGGAGGAGCAGGCTGTCGTCGAAAGTTCCTTGAGCGCCATACGTGGAACGGAGTTCGGCCTGTCTGGATGTGGGTCGCAATGGGATTACGTTGATGACGCCGCCGATCGCACTGGAGCCGTAAAGATCGCTCGCGCCGCCGCGAACCAATTCAACGCTTTGGATGGCAAGCTCCGGCTGCTCCTGCCAGTGGATCCAGCCGCCGATCGGGTCATTCAGGGGCACATCGTCGTCGGTGACCAGGGTGCGGCTTGCGGACGTGGAACCGAGGCCTCGCAGGCTGACTCCCTGCGAAGTGGGGTTGGCGACGAGTGAGCTCGAGCGGCGGAAAAGTTCCAGGCCGGGGATCTCTCTGATCTCACCGTCGAGAGTGACGGCGGCTGACGAACTTAGCGCAGACTGAGAGAGCAGGCGCGTGGTGACCGGACTCTCCAGTGTGCCAAGCGGAGTGCGGTAGGCGGTGACGGTCACGGTGGTGACGGGCTTGGTGGCGAGAGGCGCGGGTTGGGCAGCCGAGGCTGAATTGATCGTGGAGGACTGAGCGCTAAGGCTTGCCTGGGCCAGCAGCGCCAGAACGCCAAAGATCGCTTTTGATTGGTACCACCGCATCGTTTTTGTCTTCGGGGCAGGGGAGAAGACTCTTGAGCAATTGTGACACGTTGATTCCGCTTCGAGGATCGATGGCATTCGGCGCGATCTCAATGAGCGGGACGAGCACGAATGCTCGCTCTGTGAGGCGCGGATGTGGAATGACTAGACTCGAACCGCCGATGACAAAATCGCCGTATAGCAAGATGTCGAGATCGAGAGTCCGGGGGCCGTTGCGGAGGCTGTAGATGCGGCTGCGGCCGAAGTCTTGCTCGGTCAGCAGCAGAGCGCCGAGCAGTTCGAAGGGGGTCAATTCGGTTTCCAAGGCAACCGCCGCGTTGAGAAAGCGCGGCTGATCTTCGAATCCGACCGGCGCGGTGGAGTAGAGACAGGAACGGGCAAGCACGCGGCCCAGGGGTTCGAGACGACCGGCTGCGGCAGCCAGCGACGCCTCCGGAGGGCCGATGGGACTGGGCAGGTTAGCGCCCATTCCGATGTAGGCTGTGTGCATACTGCTTCAGGGTATCGCGTAGGGGTCAACACTGGACGTGAGAAGAGGCAAACCAAAATCTGCTAGCATCCTTGTTGGAGAAGTTTCAGGATGGATGCATTGAATAACGCAGGGCTTGGGGCCCGGCGCAATGAAGATATCGCGCTCGACCTGTTGAAGTTTGTTGCGGCGACGGCGGGGGTTGGCAAGCCTGCCGCGCCTTCAACCGGGTTCACCGGCACTACTGCTACGAAACCCGAAGAACATGTTGACGCAACTGCTCGAGCTCTACAGCCGCTGTCTGAAGGCCGTGGAAGGCAAGAAGCCGGAAACAGGGGTTACGAAATAGCAAGCGGAGCTATTTTGCGGGTTGCAGTAGCAGGGGCCGGTGCGTTTGGACGCAACCATCTGCGCGTGTATCGCGAGCTCGAGACCGCGGGGCTTGGCGTCGCGCTCGTCGCCGCTGTAGAACCGGACGCTTCGCGTGCTGCCGATGCCGCGGCGAAGTATGGAATTCCTGTCTTCCCGTCCGTTGACAAGCTGCTTGCAGCCGATCTCAATCTTGACGCGGCTACAGTCGCGGTGCCGACCGTGCACCACCATGCGGTAGCTTCCGCGCTGATCGATGCAGGGATTGACTTGCTGGTGGAAAAACCGCTGGCTGCGAACCTGAAAGAAGCCGACGACCTGATCGAGCTTGCGAACAATGGAAACCGAGTCCTCCAGCCGGGCCACCTGGAGCGATTCAATCCCGCAGTGCTGGCTGTGGAACCGAAACTGCGTCGGCCCATGTTCTTCGAGTCGCACCGGCTTTCGATCTTTACTCCACGCGCGCTGGACGTGGACGTTGTGCTCGACTTGATGATCCACGACCTGGACATCGTGTTGACCCTTGCGGCGTCGCCGGTGCGCGAGGTGCGCGCCGTGGGGCTGCCGATTCTGTCGCCGAAGGTGGACATCGCGAATGTTCGCGTGGAGTTTGAGTCGGGCTGCGTGGCTAACTTTACGGCGTCGCGGGTCTCCACCGAGCGGGTGCGCAAGCTGCGCTTCTTCGAGCCGCGGCAATATGTTTCCATCGACTATGCTAGGCAGGATCTGCTTGTGATTCGCATGGACGGGGATGGTGGCGCGCAACCTGCCGGAATCTCCTCGCTCTTTCAGAAAGCCATGGCTGCAGGATTGGATCCCGGCAAACTGCCGGCACTGGCTGCCGCGCTTCCTTCTGACGTTGTAGCGGCCATCGCTGCCGGAAAGATAGACGCGGAGGTGATGGCAAAGATCACCGCTACGGGCTTGATCGATCCGGCGGTTCTTGCCAAGCTCGGTCTTTCACCACAGGGACCCGCTCCGGGGCTTTCATTCGTCAAGCCTGAGGTGACGCCCGGAGAGCCGTTGAAGCTGGAAATTCAGTCGTTCCTCGACTCAGTGCGAACGCGGCGCACCCCGCGTGTCACAGCGCGCCAGGGCCGGGACGCGCTGGCGTTGGCGCTGGAGATCCAGGCATCGATGGCGTCCCATGCCGAGCGAGCCGGGTTAAGAGATTTCTTCAACGGCGCCTAGGTCTGCCTACTCCCCTGGGCCACCATCGGCCGACGGAATAGCAGTACGACGCGTACTCCGGCCCGAAGGTGCGGCAGAGCGTGGGCTCCTCGTAGAACAGGACAAATAGGCGGGTTGCCAACAGGAAGATGGCGAGGAAAGCAAACAGGATCGGCGATTTGTAGAAAAGAGCGGTTCCTGCCAGAACAAGCGCGGCACCAATGTACATCGGGTTGCGAACGAAGCGGTAGGGTCCGCGAACCACGAGCCTGCGCGGAGGATCGAAGGGCGCCGGAGTGCCTTTTCCAATCCAAATAAAAGCGCTCACGCATGCTAGTGCGATGAGTGCGCCGACGCTGCCGACGATGGCGCCTGCGATCTGCGGCCACCCCATTGCGGCTGGGCGCACCATGCCGCTCCATGCGAGAAGTCGCGCAGGTAAGTAGATGAACAGGAACCCGACGAAAATGCTGGCGTACGTGAGAGCACGAAAGAGCACGAACATGATTGCCTCCCTGAAATCCTGCGGTTCGAGGTGCGTTACGCGATGCCGAGCACGCCGTTGATCCAGCCCACGATGTACTTCCAAACCAGGTAATAGCCTGCCACCGCGGCGAGGAAAAATGTGGCGATTAGGGCGTAGGGCAGATGCACGGCCTGGAGCCAGGTGATACCGTTGGCGCCAAATTTCAGCACGCCTAGACAACTGGCAACCAGGGCTCCAGTGGGCGCGCCAAGGAAGGGCAGAACGGCGCCATGGGCGCCGATTGGTAGATTGGTGCGCGCGCAAGACCAGAGGTAGAGCATGTTCCAGATTCCGAAGAGCGTGGGCACGACGGCCATGGGAAAGATGATGAAACGCTCAATCGGGATGGGCAGGGCGAGCACCAGGCGCACTGTGATGAATCCCGCAAGAATTAATGGCAACACAAGGGTCGGGACAAAGATTCCGGCGAGATAAGCGCGAAGATAGGGATGCGTTTTCATTGAAATCTCCTTCATTGCGGGCGCTTGGTCCGCGGGTTCTAGAAGTAGTAGAGAAGCAGTGGAATGAACGCCGGGAATGCCGCCGTCACCGCAGCCACACCGGCCAGCAATGCCCAGTCAAGCCACGATGAGCCGAGCCGAACCCAACTGAGCCAAGACTGTGCGCAGTGCGCGGCGGGATGCGTGTCCAGACGGCGAAGCACGTCGGGCCATAGATCGCGAGCAGGCCCAGGTTCGGCGTCAACCGACGGCAGCACCTGTCGCAGCAGATTCTTGATGCGGTCCTCTTCGTGTGCATTCATGGCGTGATTCCCTGCCTTTCAAGGTCCTTCCTCAACAAACGGAGTGCGCGAAAAACACGCAGCTTTACGGCCGTCACTGATATTCCAAGGGCCTCTGCCACTTCCTTCTGCGATCGCTCCTCGACGACCGCAAGGACGGCCGCTACCCGCAACCGAGGCGGCAGGCGCCCAAAGGCCTGCGCAGTTTTATCGCGAATCTCAGACGCAACTCCGGGATCGGTAACTCCGGCACTTGGCCGATTCGCGGCCATGTCGGCAGTCAGCTCGCTCTCGGGCCGCTGCACGCGGAGCCAATCCAGCGCGGCGTGCGTGGCAATGCGCCGCGCCCAGGGCCCGAATTCACGCCCAGCGTCAAAGCGGGCATGAGCCTTATAGATACGCCAGAACGTCTCCACGGTGAGGTCTTCAGCCGCTGCCGGATTCCGAACAATCCGCAAAATCCAACCATAGACAGCCCGCTGATGGAGGCGAAAAAGCGAATCGAAGGCATCAACGTCGCCCTGACGAAAGCGATCAAGCTCGTCCTGTTTCCGATGGGGTTCACGAACCAGCACGCCGCTTGACTCAGTGCCCATTCGCCTTTCCCTTTCTATCGATGCTTACGAGAGACGACGAACAAAGGTTACAAGCAGATGGACCAGGAGCGGGAGCCCAGCCGGAAGATGATTTTGAGGCCTTGAAGAATGAACGGCGAAATGTCTATATAAACCGATTTGTTACCGGGAGTTACGCTTGACAGGGGTTTCCGTAGCCCATTAAAGTTGGGCGCGGCGGGATGGCTGCACATTTCGCGCGAGGAAAACCACGGAGCAGGCCGGACCGCTTGTGAGGTAGCTTGATGAGAAGCATTGGAAGACGGATTGCAATGGCAGCATTGCTTAATTGCCTATGGGCATGGCCGACCGGAGCGCAGGACGCACAGAAGCCCGCCTACCTGAATTCCAGCCTGCCAGCGGAGCAGCGGGCGGCAGACCTGGTGCATCGGATGACGCTCGAAGAGAAGGCCACGCAACTGGTAAACCAGGCGCGCGCCATTCCGCGACTCGGCGTGCCGGCATACGATTGGTGGAGCGAGTCTCTGCATGGCGTGGCCGTAAATGGGACTACGGAGTTCCCCGAGCCTGTGGGGCTGGCGGCCACCTTCGATGCTCCGGCAATCCACGCGATGGCCATCGCCATCGGCACTGAGGGACGCATCAAGCATGCACAGGACGTGCGCGCTGGCCACAGCGACATCTTCGAGGGGCTGGACTTCTGGGCGCCGAACATCAACATCTTCCGCGATCCCCGCTGGGGCCGCGGCCAGGAGACCTACGGCGAAGATCCGTTCCTTACGGCGCGGATGGGCGTGGCCTTCGTAACTGGAATGCAAGGCGACGATCCTCACTATTTCCGCGTCATTTCCACTCCCAAGCACTTCGCGGTTCACAGCGGTCCGGAGACCAACTCGTCACGCGGCCGACGTAACGGTGAGCAAGCACGATGAGCTGGACACATATTTGCCAGCATTCCGCGCCACGGTTACGGAGGCCAAGGCCGACTCAGTGATGTGCGCTTACAACAGCATCAACGGAGCAGCCGGCGTGCGCAAATGAATTTCTGCTCCAGGATCAACTGCGAGGAAAGTGGGGCTTTCAGGGTTACGTCGTTTCCGATTGCGGGGCGGTCCGGGACATCGTCAGCGGCCATCACTACAAGGCCACGCAGCCGGAGGGCTCAGCCATCAGCCTGCAGCGCGGCATGGACAACGAGTGCATCGACTTCCGCGCCAAGGTGCACGACGACCACGATTACAGGCCTTATATCGATGCGGTAAAACAAGGCTTTCTGAAGGAGAGCGAGATCGACACGGCTGTCGTGCGGCTGTTTACGGCGAGGATGAAGTTGGGAATGTTCGATCCTCCGGAGATGGTGCCATACACAAAGATCGACGAGAAGCTGCTGAACAGTGCGCAGCACCGCGCATTGGCTCTCAAGCTCGCCAAAGAGTCCATGGTGCTGCTGAAGAACGACGGCGTGCTGCCCTTGAAGACATCGGGCATCAAGATTCAAGTCGTAGGCCCGCTGGCCAACCAGACTCGCGTGCTGCTCGGCAACTACAACGGAATTCCTACGCACACGGTCTCGATTCTCGAAGGGACTGAAGAAGGAGTTTCCAGGCGCCACGATCAACTACATGGCCGGCACAGGTTTCCTGAGCAAGGAAACTGAGCCCGTTCCTGCCGAGGTGCTGAGCACCGATGGCAAACCCGGGGCCAAGGCCACCTATCTCAAGCAGGATATCGTTGCCGGCGAAATCACGAGTGCGAATCAGAAGGCAGCCGCCGCACCGCTAGCCACTCGCATCGAGCCGAACATCGACATCGCAGCCCAGCCACCGCCCGCGGAGGCTACATCCGCGCAGCCGCTCACTGTGCGGTGGGAAGCGACGCTCAGGCCGAAGGAAACCGGCGAGTACAACCTTGGAGTCGAAACTGACGGATATTTCCGTATGACTCTCGAGGGCCGGCGCGTCACGAACGCGAACTATCCTCACGGTCTCGACACCATGACCGGCCGGGTTCATCTCGATGCAGGCAAACCTTACAAACTCGTCGTGGAGTACCAAAGAACCAGCAATACCGCTCCCCACCTACGCCTGATGTGGGGAAAGACTAATCGCGACATAGACCCCGCAGCCGCGGCGGCAGCCAAGAACGCCGATGTCCTGGTGGCTGTTGTGGGCATAACCAGCGAGCTTGAAGGCGAAGAGATGCCGGTGAACGAGCCGGGCTTCAAGGGCGGCGACCGCACCAGCATCGACCTGCCCCAACCCGAACAGCAATTGCTTGAATCAGTGGCCGCGACAGGCAAGCCCATGGTTGTGGTGCTCACCAATGGCAGCGCACTTGCTGTGAACTGGGCAAAGGATCACGCCAACGCAATTCTTGAGGCGTTCTATCCCGGCGAAGAGGGCGGAACGGCGGTAGCGCAAACGCTTTCAGGCAGCAACAATCCCGCAGGGCGTTTGCCGATCACTTTCTATACCGGCGTCGACCAGTTACCGCCCTTCGAAGACTACTCGATGAAAGGGCGCACTTACAGATACTTTGAGGGAACACCGCTTTATCCATTCGGCTATGGGTTGAGTTACACAACATTCAGTTATGCCGGACTAAGCCTTCCGTCGTCGATAGAGGCGGGCAATCCGCTGGTTGCCGAAGTAACTGTAAATAACATCGGCGCCAAGGCAGGCGACGAGGTCGCTCAACTCTATCTGCGCTTCCCGAATGTGCCTGGCGCGCCACTTAAGGCATTGCGGGGCTTCCAGCGGGTTCATTTGGAAGCGGGCGCGTCTGAGAAGGTGCGGTTTGAGTTGAGCCCGCGCGACATGAGCATGGTGACCGAAGCCGGAGAGCCAGTTGTGGCCGAAGGCGCGTACACCGTGTCAGTGGGTGGCGGACAGCCGAACACCGGTGCGCCGGTCGTAACGGGAAGCTTCAGCGTGAAAGGCACGATGACGCTTCCGGAGTGACTTGTAGTTAGTAGCTGCGAGAGGGGCGTTTTCATCGAGTGAAGGCACCCCTTTCGCGTTGCGAGATCCCCGTGTAACTAGTTTGCGGCGGCTATCGCCTGCTTTTGAATAACTTCCTTCATCTTTAGATAGATTGCATTCGTCCATCCAAAGCCAATTTCGTTGGTTTTGTAACCGGCACTAACTTTGACATCGGAGTTTCCGGCGACAACGTTGTATTTCTCACGAATGGTTCCGTCGGCGGCAAAGCCCGTGTCCACAGTGGCGTCGAAGTGCTGCGCAATGCGCGTCTGCATCGGTGCGGAGGCCGTAGGCTTCAAGGCCGGCAACTGCGATCCAGTTGGTGGGTGCCCAGCCAAAAGGCTCGTCCCATTGCAGGCCGGTCTTCGTATTGCTCATCGACAACCCGCCGGGGCGCTCGAAAAGGTCGAGCTTCGCTTCCATCTCCGTTGCTTGCGCCCTTGTTGCAAAACCGGCCCACAAGGGATAGAGCGAAGTGAGATACGCATAACTCGATCCGCGCGCATGGACGAAGTCGAAGTCGGCGAAGACTCCCTCCTTCGGCCTCCATAGATAGCGCTGAATGGCGGCGGCGCGAGCCTGGGAGCGGCGATCCCAATGCGCCGCATCCCTTTCATCGCCCAACAGGAGCGCAAGATGTTCGAGGTCCCGTTCGTAGCGGTAAAGCAGGCTGTTGAGGCAGACCGGCGCATAGTGATGCGAGTCGCCCGAGAAGGGGCCAAAGCGACCGGAACTGTCGAAGCCGGACTCCCGCATGGCTCGGTCGCCCAGGTAAAAGTCGCGGCTCAGTCGATAACCTGCGAACCATGCGCGTGTGCAAACCACGCTCGCATGCAGGTCGCAACTCGTAATCTTGAGCCTCGCCGCCTCGGCCGCGTCGGGATGTTCTGATCCTCTGACCAAATAGGCGTCGCCGCCCTGGTGAGGATGTGCGACGACCCAGCGGATCACATCGATGTAGTAGGAGCTGTCATCAGCCATCTCCGGCACCGGGCCAGTTCCATAGTCAAAGTAGCGGGACAGACCGGTTGCGCCAGCCTTGTGCTCGGGGCGCTCCCAGGTGGAGTAGTTCTTTTTCGCAAGAGCGTACGCGTGCGCGAGCCATGCGCGTGCCTCGATGCGTCCCGCGGGTGAGGCCGGAAAGCTGGCGGGATCTTCAAACACCGCGCGGATCATGGAGGTGAGAAACGGCGGCTGCGATCGGGTGAGATAGTAAGTGCGGTTGGCATTGAGCACGGCGCCATAGTGTTCGATCTCGAAGAGAAAGTTATCCACGATTCCTTTGGCCAAGGCCTCGCGATGGTCGGCCTCGAGCCCAAGAAGGATGAAGTAACTGTCCCATCCATACATTTCATTGAAACGTCCGCCTGGCACGATGTAAGGGTTGGGCAGATAGAGAAGCCCGGGCATGTGTAACTCTTCTAGACGCACGTCGCCGAGTTTTTCAATGCGGCGCGGCAACGCCATCACCTGGACGTGGCAGGTTTGTTCCAGGGCTGTGACCTTGGCAGGTGCAGCAATTTCCAAGGGGAGATAAAGAACAGGATTGGCGGCGGCCGTAACGCTGACTTTGGTATCGGTGAGTGAATTGCAGTCGGTGACGGAGCGAGTGAGAGTGTCCCAGGCGACATGAATGTAACTGAGCGTGGCCTGCGAATCAGGCGCGGCCGCCGCTTGCTGCGCCGGGAAGGTTGCGGTTTGGGGAGTTACAGCGGATGTTACTGCGAATACCAAATAGAACAGCCAATGCAGCTTCATTGAGTCTCCAGCGGAAAACGCCATGAATCTCTCGGAGTTTAACGCACCGAATACAATTCTTGCTTGATTCGGGAACAGTTTGCGTGTCCGCGGTGTCTACACCAGCACAGTGGTACCGAATGGGATGAGCGGCGGGATGGGGTCCCCGAAGACAGGTCTTCGTCGCTGGGGCAATGACCCTTGAAGACTCACTCCACGCACAAGGGTTGCGTGGAGCGGCAGGGCGGCTGCGCCTTCAAGACTCTCTGTCTCCCGGTCGGCGCGGCTGAACTGAAGTTGGGGAGGCAGACCATGTTTGAAGACTCGACCTTCGAATCCACAGGCAGAATTCGCACCCGAAGCCGCGGATGGATGATCGCGGCCTCTGCTTTCAATGGCTCCACCCTGCTCGCGCTGGTTTTGATTCCACTCATCTACCCGGAAGCATTGCCGCGCATGGCAATGGCTTTCCTGATGGAAGTGCCTACCGCGCCTCAGCCTGTGGCCAAGCCCCCAGTGCGTGTGGAACACGCCAACCTGGTACAACCACAGATGCGTGGCGGCGAGATCTTTGCGCCGACGACCATTCCGCCCAACCCCTATATCGCCGATAAACCGGAGATTTTGGCGCAGGTCAACGTTGCGAACATGGACCAGGACGGCAATAGCCCCGGCGACAACAATCCATTCGGCAACCGGAACCAACGCCCAATCGTGCATGAGCAGATCAGAGGCCCGGTGCGCGTGTCGGGCATGGTTGTTGAGGGGATGCTAATCGAGAAGAGAGTGCCGGCCTATCCGGCGATTGCGAAAGCTACCGGAACACAGGGAACGGTGATCCTGCAAGCGACGATCTCGCGCACTGGCACTATTGAAAACCTTCGCGTGGCCAGTGGGCCAACTCTGCTGCAACAGGCTGCGCTCGACGCTGTGAAGACCTGGCGCTATCGGCCATACCTGTTGAGCGGCGAGCCAGTGGAAGTGGAGACCACTGTGAGCGTTGTTTTCAAACTGCAGGAGTGAGAAGGGAGGCGTGTTCTTGTCCCCGCGTCAGGTTCCGCCTTGCAGCTTCTCGCGGGTAAGCTCGTTCCAAGTCGCGATGGCTTCCGGCATCGGCGGGCTTGCCTCGCCGGGAGCCACTGCTTCAATCACCTTCTGCGGATCGACGATGCCGTCCGCATCGCGCAACGCTCCCTTGATCCAACCGACTGCGGCCAAACCTTCGCGGCCGGTAAAAGTCTGTTCGATGTAAAACCAGCGGTCGTCCCAGCAGACCAGTCGGGAGGTGAGCGTAAAAGCCGAAAACAGCGGCAAGGAGCGGCGATAGGTGACCCAGACCGCTCCCACCAGCGGTTGCAAGCGCGAACGCAATATGTGATCAAGCAGGCGCGTGCGGGCCAGCAGATGAGTACGCGCGTAGTCCATGATGCTCAAGTAGCGGGCGTTGTTCATGTGGAAGTTAATGTCGATATCGGTGGGCAACACATGCATGCGGAGATGATCCTCTCCAAGAACATCGAGTGAGGGTAGCGGGCGAATGTGCTGGCGGATGGCGAGGGCGGGAATACGGACAAAGCTGATGAAGTGAGACAAGGTGGCTCCCGCTCAAGTGTAGTGGAGCGCGGGTCTGTGCGAGGGGCCGCGGCTGGCGCATTCCATGGTGCATCGGCGACAATTTCTTTGCTATGAGAAAACATCGCCGTCGAGACTTTCTTTTTGCCGCAACCGCTGCCACATTGGTAACTATTGCCGACTCCAAATATGCAGTCAGCGCGCAGAGCGCGGCTGGAACCCGCCACCGGCGCGTGTTTGTGGGGTCGAGTACGCCGAACGGGATTTTGGCTTATGACTGGGACCCGGTGAGTGGCGGATTGACGGCTGCGGGAGTAGCGGCCACCATCCCGAGAGTGGCCTGGCTCGCGTTCTCGCACGAGCACCAGTACGTTTACTCGGCGTCGGAACTGGCGTCGTTCAATGGCAGACCGACTGGCGAAGTGGCAAGCTTTCGCGTTGACAACAATGGTGAGTTGCATCCGCTGTCGGCGGAAAATTCGGCGGGGGTGGGGACCTGCCACGTGGCCGTGGATCATACCAGCAAGATGCTGATCGCCGCCGATTATGTGGGTGGCAGCGCAGCCACCTTCAAGATCGCCGATGGACGGCTAAGCAGGGCTGTGTGGACTGAGACCTATACGATTCACGGGCCCAACGGGGACAGGCAGAAGACGGCGCATGCCCACTTCGCATCCTTCTCGCCCGATAACCGCTTCGCCTATATCAACGACCTGGGCGGAGACTGCATTCACATCTACAAGCCGGACACGGCGACGGCCGGAATGACACCGGCGGGAACCTACAAGGGCGCGCCGGGCTCCGGACCACGGACGCTGCACTTCCATCCCAACGGCCACACAGCATATTGCATGAACGAGCTTGTATCCACAGTAGACGTGCTGGAGTGGAGCAAGGCGGACGGAAGCTTGAGCCTGGTGACCAGAATCGCCCTGCTGCCGGAGGGTTACAGCGGCCCAACGCGCGGCTGCGATACGGTCATCTCGCAGGATGGGCGCTTCGTCTACTTCGCCAACCGCGACAACGACTTTCTCTATGCGTTCAAGTCCGACTGGAAGACGGGAAGCCTGGCAGCGATGAAGCGATCGAATTGCGGTGGCAAGACGCCGCGGAACTTTGTGCTCGATCCATCGGAAAAATGGATGCTGGTGGCAAACCAGGACTCTAATTCGATTAGTGTATTTGCGCGCAATCCTGAGACTGGAGATCTGGCGGACGAGGGAAAAAACTTCGCTGCCGAAGCTCCGATGCGGATTCTCTTTACCTAGGCCCCCGCCAGTGCGGGGGCACCCACCGTGGAGTGCAGCTCGCTTTGGCGGGCGGTGTCTTCCTCCGTTGGCGATTCGACCGGCACATGGGCCAATTCCCAGGCGGAGCGGTCCTTGAGCAGACGTGAGACCAGCGCGGTGTGCATGGCGTGTCCGGCGCGCTCGGCTACCACGTGACCTTCGATGCGCCGGCCGGCCAGGGCAAGGTCGCCGATCAGATCCAGGACCTTGTGGCGCACATACTCATCGACGAAGCGCAGGGGGCCGTTCTCCGGTCCTCGTGCACCGAGGATGATGGCGTTCTCCGGACCCGCGCCGCGAATCAGGCCCATATCCCGGAGGCGCTTCTCGTCGGCCTTGTATCCGAAGGTGCGGGCGGCGGCGATGGCGCTGCCATAGGTCTCAGAGGCCAGGTCGACGCAGGCTTTCTGGCGGCCGATGGGAGCGGGAAAATCGATGGTGTATTCGATGCGGTAGCCGGAGCCGGGATAGACGCCGATAAACTTGTTGCCCTCACGGACCTCGACAGGCTGAAGAACGCGGACGGTCTCCCGGCGGCGGCGCTGGGTACGAATTCCGGCGTGAAGGAAGGCTTCGACGTAGGGCAATGAACTGCCGTCCAGGATGGGTAATTCGAGGTTGTCAAGCTCGACAATCACGTTGTCGACGCCCATGCCGATCAGGGCTGAGAGCAGATGTTCGGTGGTGGAGATGAGTACGCCCTGGCGCATCAGGCTGGTGGCGTAGCTGACCTTGGCGACATTGCGGCCGATTGCAGGAATCTCGAAGTTGTCGAGGTCGGTACGACGGAAGACTATGCCCGAGCCGGCGGGGGCGGGCAGAAGCCGCATGGTGACCGGCGCACCGGAATGAAGGCCGACGCCCGTGAATTCGATCTGTTCTGCGATGGTCTGTTCCAGGTGAGCTGGATGAGCCAAAATAACTTCTCCGACGAAATAAGAACTAAGCAAAACCGATGCAGTGGCTAGATTAGACCGGAAGCACGAAGTCTGCACTGTGGTATTTTTGCCACACTCTGCGGATATGAAGCCACCTTCCGGGCGTGGGCTCGAGCTGAAAGGGGTATTTCCGGCGGTGGTCAGAAGCGGCTGAAATCAGCACGAAACAGCGATTTTGGGGCCGAAAAAGGGTCAAAATCCGGGGTCCCTGTTTACCGATGAGTGACTATGTAATTCTTTCAAACAGCTCATAATTGGAAGCTTGCGTCTGGCTGTGCCCCAGAAATTGGGCACTTTCCCAGGGGGGGTACGGGGGGGGGTGCGGATTTTGGGGGGCAAACTGACGGATTGGCTGACTTCGCTGCGTGAAACTGGAGGAGGTTCATATCTTGATTCTGCGCCAGAACCCCATAATTTTCCGCATTCCCCACGGCTTTTCGTTTGGCAATCCTCCGGGGTTTTGGATATGTCCTAAGGGGCGTAGAATCAGCCGGTCTGCGGATTCGACCGGTGCGGTCGCAGTGGGGGATCGAACGGATATTTCGTTCCGGGGCTGAAGAGGCTGCGGAAAAGGGTTTCTTTGATTTTTGTGCGACGGGAGGTCTTGTTGGACTTGCGACACGACTGAACAGCTTGGTGAAAAACTCGATTTAGCGAAGCGGCATGAAGGCCCGTGGCTAAAGCCACATTGAATCGAAGGAATTTATTCGGGAGGCTGAAGCCTCCCGCTCCCTCCGACCGAAAAAAGCCGAGTTTTTCACCAAGCTTTGAAGTCGTGCCCTGTAACAAAGCCTTGAGGTTCTGCGCGAGAATGAGTTTTTCAGCAGCGCGAGAAGTCGTGTCAAGAAGAAAGACTGCATCCCAGTTGGGTGGTGCATTGGACAATCCAAGTGGGCAGATTGAACAAGGGCAGCAAGTTAGCCACCGCTTCGCGGTGATAGCGAGTTAGCGGCAGTTCATCCTAGCCGCGACTCGATTGGGCGAGTCATGCTGCTCCTTAAGAACAGGGGAGATGGGCTTTGTCGTATCCCACCCATCGCAAAAAACGCGATGGATGGGGCACCCAGCGTCTTTTTTTTAGGGGCGATAACGGATGGGTTCATTTCGGGACGTAACTCGACGGGGCGAGTCATGCTGCTCCTTAAGAACAGGGGAGATGGGCTTTGTCGTATCCCACCCATCGCAAAAAACGCGATGGATGGGGCACCCAGCGTCTTTTTTTTAGGGGCGATAACGGATGGGTTCATTTCGGGACGTAACTCGACGGGGCGAGTCATGCTGCTCCTTAAGAACAGGGGAGATGGGCTTTGTCGTATCCCACCCATCGCAAAAAACGCGATGGATGGGGCACCCAGCGTCTTTTTTTAGGGGCGATAACGGATGGGTTCATTTCGTGACGTAACTCGACGGGGCGAGTCATGCTCAAGATGACAGCGCGATTATGATGCGAAGTTCAGAGACAGGATTCTAGAAAGGCTCATGAATGCCAACCCGACCCGATTCTGCCCTTCCGACGCGCGCCCTGCTGGCCGGAGCGCGCCGCAAGCAGCCGGAGCTGCTTCATTTGACACAGCAACTGGTGGCGGCTGAGTCACCCTCGGACACAAAGGCTGCCGTAGACCGGTGCGTTGGGCTGGTCGCGGCACATGTGCTGACGCTGGGGGGACGGGTGAAGCTGTACCGGCAGAAGGAGTTCGGCGATGTGCTGGAGGCGCGTTTCGGACCAAAGTCCCGAAGCGGCCAGGAGGGTAGAGTGCTTCTGCTCGGTCACCTGGATACGGTTTGGCCGGTTGGAACGCTTAGAACCATGCCTTGCCGGTTGAAAGACGGGCGGCTGTTTGGCCCTGGAGCTTTCGACATGAAAGCGGGAGTGGCGATGGCACTGACCGCGTTGGAGATGCTGACGGAAGCTGAGTCCCTGGGCAGGGAGATCGTGCTGCTTCTGAATACAGATGAGGAGGTAGGGAGCCCGGTTTCGCGGCCGATCACCGAGCGGCTGGCAGCCGATTGCGGGGCGGTATACGTTTTGGAGCCGGCGCAGGGGCTGGCCTGCAAGACGGCGCGCAAGGGGACGGGCGACTGGAGAATCGAAGTCCAGGGAGTAGCGGCGCACGCCGGGGTGGACTTCGAGAAGGGGGCAAACGCTCTTGTTGAGCTGGCACGCGTGGTGGAGACGGTGAGCGGTTGGACTGACCTCAAACGGGGCCTGACGGTAAGCGTGGGCGTGGCGGGCGGCGGGACCAAGACCAATGTGGTTCCCGCAGAGGCGTGGGCGGAGGTGGATGTGCGGATTGCGCGCAAGGCGGACGGCCCGCGCGTGGAGCGAAAGTTCGCGGGGCTCAAGGCGACGGACAAGCGCTGTGCGGTGACGGTGACGGGGGGGATCAACAGGCCTCCGATGGAGCGGACGCGGGGGACGGTACGGCTCTTTCAAAAGGCCAGGGAGTTGGCCGCGGAGTTGGGATTCACGCTGGACGAGGCCGCCACGGGCGGAGCTTCGGACGGGAACTTCACGGCGGCGCTGGGAGTTCCGACTCTAGACGGGCTGGGCGCGGTGGGCGAGGGCGCACATGCGCGGAACGAGTCGATAGTGGTGGAGCATCTGGCTCCGCGAACGGCTTTGCTGGCGGCGTTGCTGGCGGGGTGAGCCGTGCTTGACTCATAGACAAATTCCGCCGTTTGCTCAGGAACAACCTAACGCCCGGCGCCAGATTGGTACACTGCGTGGAAGTGTTCCCCTGCACGTGATTGGAGCGTGATAGAGCGATGAAGTACAGCGTATTGATTCTGTTTATGGCGGCGACGATAGCTGCCGCGAGCACCGAAACAAATCCCAAGCCTGCCGCTACCGCCCCAAAGCCAGTTGCAGCAGGTCCGAGGCTGCCTGCGGGGGTTCCGCCCGAGGCGGGAATGCCGAAGGTGGCGTTCTCACTGCGCTACCTGGACATAAAGGTCGGCACCGGGCCTGAGGCCGTGCCGAACAAGATGTACAAGGTGCAATACACGGGCTGGTTCGGGGCGAATGGGCGCGACGACGATGGACATAAATTCGACTCGTCCTACGACCACCACGTACCGGTCGTGGACAAAGACGGCAAACCGGTGATGGGCGACGACGGCAAGCCCAAGGAAGGCGAGCAGGCGCCCTTCGTCTTTCCACAGGGCTTCGGCAGGTTGATTCCGGGCTGGGATCAGGGCTTTGTCGGCATGCGGATTGGCGGCAAGCGCAGGTTGTTCATTCCCTGGCAGTTGGCTTATGGTGCGTCGGGCCGGCAGAGCCCCGACAAGGTTCACCAGAGCATTCCGCCGAAGTCCGACCTGATTTTCGATGTAGAGCTGCTGGATGTGACAGAACTGCCTCCGCCGCAAAGTCAACCTGGCGCGGGCGGGGCGGGGACACCGAGCGGACAGGCGATGCCGCCGCATCCTGCGCCAGCGACGCAGACAGCGCCCACCGCGACGGCGCAGCACAACTAGCAACTTGGCTGTGTGATTTGGTAGTTCCTCTTGGACTAACGCGGGCGTGGACCCTCGCGTGACAGCCGGTCTGGAGACCTGCGGTAAATTCCAGCTCTTACACAAAAACGCGGTCGCGGCACCAGAGCGGTTTGAGAAAAAATGTCTTGGGTTGCGATGGACGCCGGTGGTCCTCCACCCTTTATGCAGAGGACGCACAAAGGATGGGGCACCCGGCAGATTGCACGAAAGGCCCGAGGCTAAGGCCTCTCTGAGTTTAATAGCCCGATTCGTGAGGCTGAAGCCTCACGCTCGCTCCGAAAAAACGAAAAACCCGGTATTTCATCAAGCTGTGCGGGGATTGAAATCCCCGCTCGCTTTGAAAAACTTTTGCCGCGGTTTACGGGCTTGACGCGGTTCATTGGGTGGCTGGCGCGACACCCACAATGCCGCAAACCACCTTGGCCAGGTTGGGCGCGATCGATCCCATGGGAAATGGACCGTAGTAGGAGGTAGTCTGGGGCCGGACGGGACCGTTCAGGGTGGTTTGCTGTTGGGTGAGAACGGCGCCCGTGGCGGCATACTGGACGCACTCCAAAGTCGCGGACTGGACAACGACACCCGCGTTATTCGTCCATCGCGCCTGCGAGACCTGGACATTTCCGTTCACGGCATCCCATCGGCCGCCGAACATCTGCATTCTCACCAGGTCCGCATTATTGCCCGATTGTCCTGGATTCCCTGGTTGCTGTTGCGGATATACCGCTGGCTGGGCCGGCGCTCCGGGCTGGGCTGGCGCTCCGGGCTGGCCCTGGACAGGCTGCTGACCCGGGGTTCCCCCCTGCACCGGAGTTGGCTGCTGGCCGGGAGCCGCCGGCTGCTGTTTTGACGCCGGCGGATTGGTCTTGCCAATGTAGTAGAGCCCAATCAACACGACGGCAATGACGACCAGCCACATCCATCCGCGCTTGGGCGGCGCCTGCGGCGGCATGCCGACGACCATGGGCACATGTCCGGGATACTGACCTGGGGCCAGCCCTTGTCCCGGATACGGCACAGGAACGCCTGGCGGCTGAACCGGCGCAACCGGCCTGGGAGAAACGGGCGCGGGAGCGGCCGCTGGAGCGGCGGGGGGCGGGGCCGTTGGTGATGGGGCTGTTGACGCCGTCTTCGCTGTAACATCCGCTCCGCAAGACACGCAGAATCGTTCATCGCCTTCCAACTTGGCGCCACATTTGCCGCAGAATGTCATTTCTTCTCCCTCTTTTTGCGATCCCGATGAATGTTGACCAGGCTCGCGGCGGGAAGACTCCCGCGGCAAGCCAGGTTTCTCCCTCAGGCCACAGCGGGCCCCGTCGGAAGGATTGAAGCTTCAACGTTGGCCAGGGTGGCCTCCAACTGAATCCTCTGTACGGCCTGCACCTGGCGCAATCCCTGCTGAACGAGCATGAACACAACATACCAAGTGATGAGTCCAGTAAGAATCTGATTGCCGCTGAAGGGCAACTGCCAGGGAGCGTCCCAGGTAGCGTGCATGATGACTGGAATGCAAAAGGCCTTGAGGAAGCGCGAATCCAGCAGCATCCCGGGGCTGAACGGCTTGTCCTGCTTGACACGCCAGAATGCACCGGCCGCCACAGCCGTCCACGCGACGTGGCCGAGAGGCGCCTCGATGCCTCGGAGAAGGAGAATCTTGAGCATGGCCACGACGCCTTGATGGGTGGCGGTGGTCATGACCTGCTGTGTGATGTTGCCGCCCGCCACCAGGCCCTGGATGAGTCCGGGGAGGAAGGCCTCGTTCAAGGCATAACCGGCAGTCTCAAAAGCGGCGAAACCCGCGCCAACCGTGGCTCCGAAGAGGATGCCGTTGAGCATGTACTTGTAGCGAACGCTACGCATCAGGATTACGACTGTGAGCAGCTTGGCCACTTCCTCGACGATGCCGGCTTCCATGGTTGCGAGCTGGAAGATGGGCAATGCGTAGCCGAGCAACGCGACACCCAAGGAAACCACGGCACCCATGAGAAACAACTTGCCAACGACATGGATGGAGACGTTGCGGGGGGTGTTCAGTTCGAAGAAGAGCGTCATGGTGGCCAGGGGAACCACGAACGCGCCCAGGAACATCATGCCGGGAATGCAGTTGGAGTTGCCGGTCCACATGAAAAGGCGGGTCAGCACCACATAGGCAACCACCATCATGGCCAACAGGCGGAAGAAGAGCCAGGGCTTTGGCCAGCCGGTCTCTACCAGCTCGATGGGCGGGGTGGACTTTGACGTGCCAACGAGAATGTAATCTTCTACGACGTCGGCGCCGTGGCGCTTGAACACCTGGGAGAACATATCCTTGAGGCTGAACCCCTCCAGGCTTTCGGTGGAGGCCATGCTCTGGATACGCCCTCTCAGGCCGTGCATCAGGTTGTTCTGCTGGACCTTTTGCGCCAGCACCGCAGCTTCCTGGGTGACGTAATAAAGGGGCTGAGAAGCGGGCGGATAAATTCCGGGCGGCATGCCGGGAGGCGGTGGCGCATATTGATAGGCCGCCGGTTGATAAGCAGCCGGCGGTACGGCTTGCGCGGTTGGCACAGGCGCCGCAGACGGAGCTGCCGGGGCGCCATTCGGAGCTCTGACTGCGGCTCCACAACTCTTGCAGAATTTATTCTCCGGCAGCAACGCCGTTCCACATTGGGCGCAAAACATAGGGGTCCCTCTTTCAGGTTGCTTATTCCAGTTAATCTCCGGCGGACGACGAATCGTCGTCGACAGCGGCTGAATCATCGGCCGGAGCTTCGTCGACCGGAGCTTCTTCTTCGGCAGGGGCATCGTCGGCCGGCGCCTCTTCCGTTGCGGTGGAGGAGTCGGCCTCCGGTCCCAAGGGGTCACCGTAATCGCCCGCTTCGGCGGAGTTGTCGGCTGTGGCCTCCTCGCTTTGAGCGTCGGCGGCGTACATCTGGGCGTCGGCGGCATCGCTCGGAGTTGCGTTAGGATCGTCGGCGTAACTCTGGGCGGTCGCAGCGTCCTCATTGGCGGTTTGCTGGTCCCAGTTGGCCCAACTCTCGTTCTGGGCGGCTTCCCAAGTCGAATCGGTGTTGTCGGGGCCTCCTGCGTTGGCGACGTCCTGCGAGGCCGAATAGGCTTGCTGGGCATCGTCCTGCGCGGTTGAGTAATCGCCTGAGGCGACTGCCTGGCTTTCGTCCTGCTCGGCCTGCGATTGCGTTTGCTGGGCGTCACTCAAGGCGTCGGACTGGGCCTGGGTGTCGGGGTCGGTGGTATCGGTGGATGTGGCGCCGGACAGATCGCCGGTGAGGTCGCCGGATCCGGTGGTGTCGGTTGAACCGCTATCGATACCCGTTTCAGGGGCGCCGGTTTCAGGTGCATCGGTTGCGGGATCGACAGCGCCAACCGGCTCATCGGGTCGGCTGTTGTGGTTCCATCTGTTGGGTCAGTCGCCGACCCTTCGCCTCCGGTTTCAGGGGCATCGGTTGTGGGATCGACAACACCGACAGGCTCATCGGCGCCAGTTGTTGTGGTTCCATCGGTGGGGTCGGTTGCGGAGGAGTCGACGCCGGGTTCGACGACAACAAATTCTTCCACGACCACGCCTTCCGGGGTTGCGTCCGACCCAGCGGAGTTGTCGCTTCCGAGCGGATCGAGGATGACGTCAATAATTTCTTCGGTCACCGTTCCGGAGCCGGAGTCCGTTGTAGAGTCGGCCGGAGTCGCGACCGGCGTGTTCGAGTCTTCTGGTACAACCACTACAACCTCTTCGACCTGACTGCTGCTATCGTCTGGCATGACTCAACCTTTCTCTTCCGGTCACCCGGTTGTTTTCTGTGCGGCGGCAGGCGCCGGCGATGGAGCTGGTTTGTTTTGTGAGACGGCAGACGCCGGCGGTGGAGCAGCCGGCTTGGGGCGTAGCGTGAGAACGTTTTGACATTGAGGACAGCGGACGTTGAGGGACGATTTGCCGCGCAAGACGGCGAGCGGGACGCGCATGGCGGCTTGACATTTGTTGCAGACTACACGGATAGAGTCCGCAGGTGTTTGCGTAGGGGCAGGCGCCGGGAGATGAGAGGCGGGCGCTGGCGGCGGTGGAGGGGCGAATTGCTTGCGAGCGGTCTGCACGGTCTGGCTCCAGCGCATGAGTTCAGGCTCGGCGGCAGACTGGCTTAACAGCCGCAGGCGACGAGTGGTGTACATCGTGGACGAGGTTGTCATTTCGGAGAGGCGCGTCATTTGGTCGTCGCTTGCCTCTTCCTGCTTCATCCATTCCTCGATGTTGACTTGTTTCAGCAGCCGGGCAGAGTGGATGGACCACGCCAGCAAAACGCGGCGCGCCAGGGCTTCGTCGCCGACGGCGAGCAGCCCTGCGCGGTCGGCAGTGATCTCCGATTGGCGCTGCCACGCCAGCAGCGGAAGTTCCACCGTACCCTGAATCAATTGCATGGGATGGATGGCGTTCATGATCCCGTTGGAAAGCAGGCCGTGCATGGCGGCGGAGTCGCCGGCTATGAAACGAGTGACAGTTTTCCAAAGGGCGTGGCCGGCGGCGCAATGTCCCATCTCCCGCGCCAGCACAAAGAGCATTTCGTCGTTCTGGAAGTTGGTGAAGATGGCGGTTCCGAGCACGATGAACGCACTGCTGTCAGAGCCGAAGGTATAGGTTTGCCACTGGGAATCGCCCGAGACATAAAGATCGGGCATATAGGGCAAGCCGAGAATGCGTGCCGCCAGGACCCCCTGACTCCACACGTCGGGGAGCTGCTTTGGGCCGAGGCGAATGCCGTTGAATGTGGATTCGATCCAGGGACGGCCCACCTTGTCGGAGGCGGAGCGCACAATCGAGTGGAGCGCGGGAATCTTCTGCAGCCTCGCCATCGCCTGACCGTCCTGTGCCCAGAGAAAGGCGGAGCGATCAAGATGGTAACCGGGAAACAATGGGCGCAGCCATCCGCATTGCGTGCAGATATTCTCCCCGGCGCCGAGGCCGACCCCGTTGCCGCCGCAGAGCTTGCAGACAAGCCTCGGCTGGGGAGCAAGTTGCGGCAATGACTGTGGCGCCGGTACCTGCAGTGGCGTGGGCGGTGCCGGTTGCGGCCATGCTGGGGCTTGAGCCGCCGGCGGCGGTTGAGCCGGCGCCAGCGGAATGACAAGCTGGGTCCCGCACAAGGTGCAGAATCGCGTACCCGGAACTCCCGGCCCGTGTCCCTGCGGGCAAATCAACGGAGGAGCGACAGTGGCCATTGGGCTTCCCTTTCCGGTCGCGCGATAAGACTCCCGATGAACGGGGTTATTTGAGTGTCGCGGCATCCCACCCATTCGCCAATAACCACCCCACGGACGAAGACCTGTCCGCGGGGACCCCGGACGGCGAATGGATGGGGCACCCAACTTCCTTTTGCAGGTCGCGCGGGGGACTATCAGCGACCTGCAAACTGAATCAACGCGAGCTTGAAGATCCAGCTCACGAGGTATAACCCAGTCGCAGCATAAACAGCCTTGTTGAAGTGAACACTCTCAGTAATACATCGAAACGAAATTCGCCGCCAGAGAAAAAAGATCGCTGACGGAACAAGCGACACAGTACCCAGGAATGCGAAAAGACCGAAGGGATTGGCGAGAAACGCTTTCCAGAATTGAAAGCGGACCGCGTAGGCGAAGCAGGTGGTGAGCCCGCAACTGGGACAGGGCAGATGTGTCAAGCGCAGGAAGTTGCAGGGCGGGAGTCCGAGCTGGGTGTGGGTTCCGTAACCGCAGGCGGCGGGCTTTAGCCAGCAGGCGACCGCGAGCACGCTCGAGGCGATCACGAGCAGGCCGATGGCAACCGATTTGTCGGTCCGGTTGTACATGCGAAGTCTTGGGCATCCGGGAACTCGATTGCAGTCCCTCAGGGGTTAAAACCTCCCGTTCTTCCGGTCTTTTTCGGCACGACTGAAGTCGTGCCCTGACACAAAGCGGTTTTTGCAACTGGCTCTAGAATCGACCGAGCCCAAATCTGCCCCAAAACAGGCAAATGCCGGCAACAAAGAGAACCAGGGCAACGATGTTGAGGTAAAAGGCGCCCTGGGCCCATTGCCCGTCCAACTGCGGCGCCCGTCCGGCATTGATCTCATCCATGTCCTTCTTGGCGAGAAAGACTCCGATTATTCCGGTGATGGGTCCGCAACAGAAGAGGGATGCGACGCCCAACCCGAGAGCCCACTTGGTGTTGTTGCCCATCACTTTGGCCACGGGAAATGGCGGGGGGTAGTAGTTGGGCGGAGGCGGAGGATAACTGCCGGGAGGCGGAGGATAGTTCGGAGGAGGCTGCTGAGGCTGGTTAGGGGCAGGGGGCTGGACAGCCAGCGGCGCTCCGCACTTTCCGCAGAATGGAGAGTTTGGCGGATTTGTCCCGCCACAGCGCGTGCAAAAGACATCGGACATTGCGAGCCACCTTGGAACTGTGTGAAAAAGTTGAGATCGCCAATGGAATGCGCACGCCACGGCGGCGCGCCGCAGGATTCAAGAACGGGACGTGGGGGCGCACCGTCAGCAGTTTTCCGTACCCGGGTTTGCCTTCGACAAAGGCAGAAAATCGGGGTAACTATATGCAAATCGCGAATGGTAAGCAGTGATGAAGATCACTACGCAAGGCGCGCAGGGAAGATGCCTTGCTCGCGATTGGTCCGGGCAGGGCTTTGCCTTCGGACATGGGAATCGGGTGGGCGGAGATGGCGCTTTGAATCAGAGGTTCTTTGCAGAGATTCGACATCTGAACCGCGGGTGCTTCGACTGCGTTTGGCGAAAGAAACGCGGGGGACTCCGCTCAGAAGAAACGGGCGCGATGGGCTTCGTCGTATCCCACCCATCGCAAAGAGCGCGATGGATGGGGCACCCGGCTTCTTTTTTGAGTGGGCGACGCCGGATGTGTTCACTTCTGGACGTGACGCGGCGGGGCGAGTCAGGCTGCTTAGAAGGACGGCTTATTTGTGGTGCGGACTTTAGACTCTCACTCGATTCCGAGAACCAGCGCTTCTCTTGGCGCGGCGGCCAGTGCGGGGTTGCGGCCTTCTTCCCAGAGATGCCTGGGTTTTTCTTCGCCGTCGAGGACGCGGAAGACGCCTTCGGCGAGTGCCTGCAATTCATCCTCGCCGGGATAGACGCGGATGGGGGCGATCCACTCGAGATAACTGCGCAGACGCTTGACCACACGTTGGGAGTGCGCCATTCCTCCGGTCAGAAGCACGGCGTCCACCTTGCCCTCGAGAACGGCGGCCATGGAGCCGGATTCCTTGGCAATCTGATAGACCATGGAGTCGAAGACCCGGGACGCAAGCCGGGCGGCTTCCCGATCGGCCAAGGGGGTTTCAGCCCCCGCACCGATTTCGATGCGGCGCTCGATCTCTTCGAGGTCGCGGGTACCGAGATACGCGTAGAGGCCGCCGTCGCCGAAGACCTTGCGGTCGATCTCCTTTTGCTGAAACCGGCCGCTGAAGCAGAGTTTGATCAAGGCTCGGACGGGCAGCCCGCCGGTCCGGTCGGGTCCGAAGGGGCCGTCCTCGATGGTATTGCTGTCGATCTGGCGCCCCTGGCGATGCGCGGAGACGGTGATGCCGCTGCCCATGTGGGCGACGATGAGGCGCAGCGATTCGTAGGGGCGGCCCTGTTCGCGGGCAAAGCGGCGCGCCACTGCCCTGGTGTTGAGCACGTGGCCGATGGGGGAGCGCTCGATGAGCGGCGAGCCGGAGAGACGCGCGCAATCCTGCCACTCGTCGGCGGTAACCGGGTCGACAATGTAGGCGTTGACGCCGGCGGCCTGTGCAAAGCGAAGCGCAAGCAATGCGCCGAGGTTTGAGGCGTGCTCGCCACGGCGGGCCAGCCGGAGCTCCTCCACCATTGCCTCGTCGACCAGGTAGGTGCCGCAGGTGACGGGCGGCAACAGTCCTCCGCGGCCGGCGACCGCGGCGACAGAATTGGGCCGGTAGCCGAATTGCTCGAGAGCCGCGGCGATCATCTCGGTGCGATAGTCGAGGCGGGCGATCATGGGACGGCCGCCGAAGCGCTTGAGCTCTTCGTCGCCGTGGCGGATGGTCCGCACCCACTCGGCGCCCAGGCGCGTGTAGAGGCCGAATTTTGTCGAGGTCGACCCGGGGTTGATGGCGAGGACCTGGGTTCTTGGCTGCTGCGGCTCCGGCATGGCAAGTTCCGCGGCGGCTCCGGTCTCGTGCGCGTTGTCGAACGTCAAGGCTCACCTCACAGCTACCTTGAGTTTACGCCGTCTTTGGAACGGCTGGCAGGGGCGGCCGTCACAGACGGAGGGATATCCGGCAGGCTGGGTTTCGCATTGAAAAGAAATGATCTGGCGGCTGGGACGAAACGGGGGCCACTGTGTCGCGTCGAATGTGTGTGATTGCTCCGAGAGACGCCGTCGCTGGTTTTGGCGTATTTGCCAAAACCGTGCTACACTCAATGTAATCGTAGAATTCGATCTGAAGTTCTTGCCTGTTCCGGTTACCGCCTGCACGCAACACTTCCACATTGCGTTCGCGGTAAATGAATACAAGAGGAGCAACACAAATGGAGCAAGGCACAGTCAAGTGGTTCAACGATGCAAAGGGTTTTGGATTTCTTAGCCGTGAAAACGGAGAGGACGTCTTTGTTCATCACACCGCCATCCAGTCGAACGGTTTCCGTTCGCTTCAGGAAGGCCAACGTGTGCAGTTCAACGTGACCAAGGGCCCCAAGGGTTGGCAGGCAGAGAACGTTCAGGTTGTCTAAGGGTTAACCCCGCGCAACCAGTTCGAGACCCAAGAGAAGAGGGACGGCAAATCTGCTGTCCCTCTTCTTGCGTCTGGCGGTTTTTAGGTTCAGGCGGGGATTTGGGCGGGCCACAAATCCGAACAAACAATTCCGGCTTCTGAGGGTTATCCTCGGGCGACTGTGAACTGCTTTTACGCGGCGGGCTTGAGGCTCTTCACGCTGACCTGGGGAATGGCCGGGTGCATGCCGTCTTTTGAGGTTTCGTGGGTGCCCAGGTATTGCAGCACGTCGTTGATGGAATCCTCGAAGCGGGAACCGGTTTTGTGGGTAGCCTTTACGCCCTTGGAGACGAGCTGGCAGACTTCGAAGCGGTTCATTCCTCTCGCAAGGGCCTGATGGATTTGGTTGGAACGCATGACGAACTCCGACGAACAAGGTGGTTGTTGCGTGGAGGAACTGAGCTCGTCAGAAGCAATGGAAACAGGGCCGGCGCCGAGCAAGGCTAGACAGATTCTGGTCTGATTCAATTGTACGCTGGAATCTGCATAAACGCCGGTCAGAATGCGGCCTTAAGTGAGAATGGAGTCCGCCGTTCCCGCTTTCGCCCTCACCGATTCCCTGTTATCCTAGAGGTCGCACAGCCCGAGAGACGGGAAACACTGAAGAGATTCGAGCGAAAGAGGTTATAAGTGGCGGACACCACCAAGGTTGAAGACAAGCTGGAACGGAAGAAGCTGAAACGCGCGGCGCGTAAAAAGGCCGCTCCCAAGGGAAAACGGACGGAACCGCGCGGATCGGCCAAGAAGAAGGTGAAGAAACTCGCGCGCGGCCAGTCGAAACGCTAAGAAGCAGCTATCAGCTTACAGCCTCTAGCTTCTAGTCTTCATGCCAAAGCGATTGCCTCGGCATGAGAGGCTAGAGGCTAGAAGCTGTCACATCATGCTCCTCCCCATCCAGATGGACTGTATTCTGTGACCAGACCCCGCGGCCAATGTCCCTGCCCCGGGGTGCGAGGAGAACTGAACTGCCCAGTCAACTGCTTGCCCGCAAATCGATCGATAAGCTCATCCGGGAGTCGGAGGAGCCAGGGCGCTCGCTGAAGAAGAGCCTGGGGCCGTGGTCGCTGACCGCGCTCGGGATCGGCGCGGTGATCGGCTCGGGGATCTTCACCGTAATCGGTACCGCAATGGCGGGGCAGAAGTTCGATCAGCCCTCGATCGGCGCCACGCCGCTGATTCACTGGCTGATTACTCACTCGGCAATGGCGGGCCGGCCCGGCGCTGGTCCGGCGTTGGCGCTCTCGCTGGTGCTGGTGGCGATTGTCTGCGCCTTCACTGGGCTCTGTTATGCCGAGCTGTCGTCGATGATTCCCATTGCCGGCTCTGCCTACACTTACACCTACGCCACGATGGGAGAACTGGTGGCGTGGATCATCGGCTGGGACCTGATTCTGGAATACGCGTTCAGCAACATGAGTGTGAGCGTGGGTTTTGCCGCGCACATTGTCGACCTGCTGGACTGGTTCGGAATGCACATGCCGCTGATGTGGATCTCGCCTGCCTATCTGCCCACCGGATTGCAGGACCTGGCCGGCAACGATCTCTACCAGCCTGGCTGGCACTTCGGTTTCAACATTCCGGCGTTTCTGGTGGTGATGATTCTGACGGTGATCCTGGTGCGCGGCATTCGCGAGTCGGCGCGGGCGAACAATGTGATGGTGATGGTGAAGATCGCCGCCATCCTGGTGTTTGTGTTCGCGGGCGCGAGCTTTATCAAGCCGCACTACTGGCATCCTTTCATGCCGAACGGATGGACGGGGGTGCTGACCGGCGGCTCGATAATATTCTTCACGTATATTGGCTTCGACTCAGTTTCGACGGCGGCGGAAGAGTGCAAGAATCCGCAGCGCGACATGCCGATCGGCATCCTGTCAACGCTGGTGGCCTGCACGGTTTTATATGGCGGAGTGGCGATTGTGCTGAGCGGCATTGTGCCCTGGCAATCGGTGATGGGCGATGCGGCGCCGGTGGTGAACGCGCTCAAGAAGCTCTCGCTGATGCCCGGCGGCGGCGGACTGCACTGGGTGCGGTTGTTTGTGTTGATCGGCGCGCTGATGGGCATGATTTCATCGATTCTGGTGTTTCAGCTCGGCCAGGCGCGGGTGTGGTTCGCCATGTCGCGGGACGGCCTGCTGCCGAAGGTCTTCAGCCGCATCCATCCGCAGTTCCGCACGCCCGCCTTCGCTACCTGGGTGGCGGGGTTCGCAGTGGGTGTTCCCGCTGGATTGCTCGACATCGGCACGGTGTCGAATCTGTCGAACATCGGCACGCTGTTTGCGTTTGTGCTGGTCTCGATCGCGGTGCTCATTCTTCGCTATCGCGAACCGGAACGCAAACGCGGATTCCGCACGCCGCTGGGGCCGCTGTTCCCGGTGCTCAGCATCCTCTTCTGCATCGTACTGATGATGGGGCTTGAAGTGATGACATGGGTGGCGTTTTTCGCGTGGCTGCTTACGGGGCTGCTGATCTATTTCTTCTACAGCCGGCACCGGTCGGAGTTTGCGCCGAAACGCTAAACTTGAATCATGACGGAGATTGAGGCTTTCATTCGCCGCCTGCCGAAGGCCGAGTTGCATCTGCATCTCGAAGGCACCGTGACGCCCGCCACGCTGAAGGATTTGAGCGAGCGCCACGATGCGCGGCCCATGACGCTGCCTGAGGCCGAAGCTTACTACCGGTTTGACGATTTCACCGGCTTTATCGAGGCCTTCAAGGCTGTCACCCACCGGCTGATCGATCCGGAAGACTACGAACTGGCCGCCTGGCGCATGATGGAACGGCTAGCCGCGCAAGGTATTGTCCATGCCGAGGTCTTCATCTCGGTGGGCGTCATTTACATGTGGCGCAACTTCGATGCGCAGGCCTTCGAGCCGATCTTTGCGGGGCTGGAACGCGCCAGGGAGCGGGCCGCGCGCGAACTGGGACTCTCGCTCTACTGGATCTTCGATGCGGTGCGTCACTTTACCGTCGAGGAGGCGGAACGGGTCTTCTTGAAGGCCGCCGAGATGCGGAAAGAGTACCCGTCGATCATTGGAATCGGCCTGGGCGGGGACGAGCGGCGGAACGGCTCCGAGCCTTTTCGCGCACTTTTTGCGCAGGCGCGCGAGGCCGGATTACGGCTGACCAACCACGCCGGCGAAACCACAGGTCCCGAGGCCATCCGGGAGGCACTTTCGATCGGTTCGGAACGCATCGGACATGCGCTTTCGGCGATTCGCGACTTTTACCTGCTTCAGGACCTGAAAGAACGGGCCGTACCGCTGGAACTGAATCCCACCTCAAATGTTCGGACCGGCGTCTGCGCGTCGTTTGCCGAGCATCCCCTTCGGCGCTACTTCGACGCCGGGCTGCTGGTCACGCTCAACTCCGACGATCCGGCCTTCTTCGACTCCGACCTGGCCAACGAATACCTGTTAGCCCACACCGAGCAGGGGTTCAGCCGCGAGGAGTTGCGCCAACTCGCCTCGAATTCCATCCGGGCGAGCTTTCTTCCCGAGTTGGAAAAGTCGGCATGGCTCTCCCGAATTGATCTAATTGGGTAGGCAATTCCACAGAAGTCGCAGTTCGCGATGTGAGCCGGAAAAACCAAAACTGGGGTATCATGGTGGTGCAGGAGGCTGCGCTCGTCATGCTCAATGAACCAGAGAACCGTTTACCCGCGGAGGAAGTCCAACCCGAAGAGAAGAAGGACTCGAAAGCCCTGAAGGTTATCGGCTGGTTTTCGATTGGCATGGCCGTTGCCGCGCTCGGCATCTACATTGGAGCGGAGCTGCGCAACCGCTATAAGTTCAAGAAGCGCACCCCCTACGACTTTTACGCCAACGCCGGCGAAGCGCATGCCAGCGAGTTCGGCGTAGGCGTTTAAGCAACCGCGCTTTCGCGTCCGACCGCAGAGATGCCGCCATTGCGCGGCATTTTCTGTTTTTAGAGCGTTTTCAGAAAGAGTGTTTACGGTTGGTGCGGACTTCAATGGTCACCCACCCTTTGTGCAAAAGGCGCACAAAGGATGGGGCACCCGAAGTTGCTGCTTTTAGGGAGCCTTCCCGCCCAGGCCTTACACTATCTCTGCGAAATTCCTCGAAGCACTCCTTCGCCTGAACCGGGTGGAAAGGTCCGCTGATGCAAAAGATCGTCGATTTCATTTTGGAGTTGGACAAGCTCAAAGCCGTAACGCGCAAGGTTCGCCCCATCGGCCTGGACCGCTACGAGAACTCCGCGGAGCATAGTTGGCAGCTTGCGCTGATGGCGGCGTCGCTGGCGCGCTATGCGGAGTCGCCTGTCGACGTCAACCGGGTGATCGCGATGCTGCTGGTTCACGACATCGGCGAAATCGATGCGGGCGACACCATGGTGTTTGTCGAAGGCGGATGGAAGGAGCGCAAGGAGGCCGAACTCGCGGCGGTAACGCGAATTTTCGGGATCCTCCCCGATGGGCAAGGGGCGGCGTTTCTGGCCTTGTGGCGGGAGTTCGAAGACGGCGAGACGGCGGAGTCGCGCTTCGCTCACTCCGTAGATCGGGCCATGCCGGTGCTGCTGAATCTCTCCAACCGGGGGCAGAGCTGGCGCGAAAACGGCATCAGCTACGAGCGGGTTGTGCGCCGTGTTGAGCCTGAGGTAAAGGCCGGCTGTCCGGCACTATGGGACTATCTCCGTGGGCGTCTTGAAGAGGTGCGCGACAAGGGGTACTTCGGGGCGTAGCAGGTCCGGGCTAGTGTGGTGTCTTTGAAGTTCATTGCATAAGTTGAGACCCCGAACCGCAGATCCTTCGACTTCGATTGGCGCAAAATACGCGCCAATCTCCGCTCAGGATGACAGATTATTCTCATGGGAACTTCAGAGAGTGGACGCTAGTCAAGCTTCGGATGGAGTTTGTGGAATCCGGTAGCGTCCTGATAGGCACGACCGAAAGCTGCGAGCCTGGCATCCTGATAGTGACCGGCGAGGAAGGTGAGCGAGACCGGAGTGCCTGGACCGCCGATGTCGTCGTGGTCGCCGTCGTCAATCGTCTGGAGGTTTCGGGGCGTCGTCGCCGCGCAGGCCGTTGGGGAGAATCAGCGCCGGGTGGCCGGTGAGGTTGGTCGCGATCAGTTGCGTGTCGGTCGATGGCGTGACGATGATGTCGACTTGGTCAAAGAGCGCCGAGACCTGGCGAATGGCGAGCGTGCGGGCACGGTTGGCCTGGATGTACTCGACTGCCGGATAGAAGCGGGCGGTACGGAAGTGCGTTGGGCCAGTCTTCGATGCCCTGCTCGGTGAGCAGGCTGTCGCGGCCGGACATGGTGAGATCGTCGAATGCGGCAGCGGCTTCGGCGGTGAGCAGCGGGACCATGGCGTCCTAGGGCAGCTTGGGCAGCTCGACGGGGATGAGATTCACGCCCATGGCGCGGAGTTTGTCGAGTGCGGCAAGGTCGTAGCGGCGGTCGTAGTCGCGGCGCGCGCGGGCGGCTTGCACGGCGGCGTTCTGCTCTTCGCGCTTCTTCTTGTCGTCGGCGGATTCGTCGGGTGCGGCTTCTTTGAGCTTGAGCGGAGAGGGCGGATCGAATTCGCTTTTCAGATAGCCGATGCGGAGCTTCTTCCAGTCGAATCCAGGGTCCCAGCGAAAATCGGCGGGGTATACAGATGCATCCTTGCCGTCGGGCCCATGGATGGCTTCGAGGACCAGCGCGCAATCTTCGACGGAGCGTGCGATGGGGCCGAGCTTGTCCATGGTCCAACTGAGGGCCATGGCGCCAGTGCGGGGGACGAAGCCGAAGGTGGGACGAAGGCCGGTATCGCCACAGCGGGTTGACGGCGAGGAGATGGAGCCGAGCGTTTCCGAGCCAAGCGCGAAGGCCACGCAACCCGCAGCAACGGCGCTGGCGGATCCGGCCGAGGAACCGCTTGAGCCTTGCGCGGGATTCCACGGATTGCGCGTACGACCGCCGAACCATTTGTCGCCCATGGCCAGCGCGCCGAGGGTGAACTTGGCGACGAGCACGGCACCGGCTTGATCGAGGCGCTGGACGACGGTGGCGTCTTCGTCGAAGGACTGGTGCTCGAAGCCGCCGGCGCCCCAGGTGGTTGGATAGCCTTTGACGGCGAGCAGGTCTTTTGCGCCCCAGGGGATGCCGTGGAGGGGGCCGCGATATTTTCCGGCGGCGATCTCGGCGTCGGCGGCTTTGGCCTGTGCTAATGCGCGCTCTTCAGTGAGTGTGATGACGAAGTGCAGTTTGGGGTCGTAGCGTTTGAGGCGGGCGAGGTACATCTGGGTGAGGGCGACGGATGTGATCTTGCGCATTCTGAACAATGAGGACAACTCTTCAATAGTTGCGAAAGCCACGTCCTCAATGTTTTTGGGGCCCGGCATGTTGTCTCCGACCATGCCACCACTTCCGTAACCATTTTGCGCCCCACAAGGTGGCTGCGCTGCAGTCCCCTTCGCCGCCGGTTGCGGATGAAATACATACGCCGGCGGAATGGAGTTCGGCATCTTGAGCGCGCGAATAGCGTCGTAACCTCTGCGCTGGTCGTTGAGGCCGTCGAGCATCATCTTCTTCTGCTCGGCGGTGAAGGGGCCGACTCCGGCGAGGATCGCTGCCTGGTCGAGCAACTCTGATGTGATCTTTGGGAGCTCAGGTGGTTTGGTGGCGAGGGCGGTAGCGTCCTGCGCTTGCGCGGCCAGCGTGTAGAGGATGCCCGGAAGCAGCGGTGACGCGATGCCCGCGCGGCTGCAGGCTGCGAGGAATCCGCGACGATCGATTGTCATGCCGGTCTGTCCTTTGCGGAAGGGAAACTTCCTTTCGCAAAACTATAAAGGACAGAGCGGTGGGATTCCCCACCCTTTTCACCAGGCTGAAAAAGCAGGTCCTTCGACTGCGCTCCTCATGAACGGGTGAGGTGGGCTTGGTCGTATCCCACCCATCGCAAAAAACGCGATGGATGGGGCACCCAGCTTTTTTTTGAGGGGCGATACCGGATGGGTTCATTTCGGGACGTAACTTGTCGCGGCGAGTCAGGCTGCTCCTTATGAACGAACAGCTTGGGCTTTGTCATAATCCCACCCATTCGCCAAAAAAACGGCGAATGGATGGGGCACCCAGGCTCTTGCACGGGTTCATTACGGGACGAAACTCGCTTGCGCGAGCCAAGATGCTCAGAAACGCAAGACCGGACCCGTTGCGATGCGACCGTTCGAGTTGACGACGCCCTGCACGGTGGCCTGGCTGGTATTGAAGTTGGTGTTGTAGAAGTCGCCCGTGATGCGCCAGGCCAGTGCGCGGGAGACGCCGAGGTCAAGGCCGCCGCCGGCCGCCATGGCGAAGGCCGCGCCCGGTTTGATTGAGGGAATGACCTGCTGGTTCAGGTGCGCGCTGCCGATCATGACGTGAGCGAAGAGCGTGGACCGGCCAAAATGGACCGAGACCTGCGGCCCGGCCAGGAAGAAATAAGTGTGCGGGTTAAAGTTGGGACCGTCATTGCGATAGCTGCCGGAGACATCGCCCTTGACGCCGAGCCAGGAACCGACGATGGGCAGGGGAAGGCGGAACGAGCCATCCCAGCCGTTCATGCCGCCCACGAACGGATTGGCCTGGGTGTGGTCGAAGTCGCGAAAGACATACGAGTAGCCGCCGTACAACTCGTAGTTGGGTACCGGCCCGCCTTCGGATCTGACTTGTGCGCGGAGGCCGGCAGGCGCAGCCAGAACAAGAATGAGAAGGAGCGAAAAAAGATTCTTCTTTTGCATGATCTCACCTCATAAATGAAATGAAACCAGGGCAAGAGCAGTCCAAGCGCACAGTGATGCTGGTGCGCGAGCGGCGGAGCCGGAATCGCACTGCACAGTTAGATGCAAATGTCCGGGGAGCGTTAGCACGAGCGAGCGCGGCGGCACGCGTCGAATTTCGCGCGATTCAGGGGTTGCTACTTTGGCAGAAAGGCGATCTTCATCTCCGCGACTTCAATGCGATTCACACCGGCCTTGACGCTCGGATCGGCGGAAGCGATGCTGCGGGCCTCGTCCAACGTGGCGGCGCGGATGGCAGCCACGCCATAGACTCCGTTGGGATCGAGGACGGGACCGCCGAAGACGCAGACGCCCTTTTCGAACTGGTCTTTCCAGTAGACGTAATGCTCCTCCATGAGCTTCCGCTCGGTGTCGGTCAAGTCCTTGTCGAAGGTGGGCCGAGGCGGGATGAGGCGGACGAACCAGGACTTCAAGACAGGAGCCGCAACGCCAGGGCTGGCCGCGGGAGCCTGCGCATAGAGGGATGGAACGGCAACAAGCAGCAGAGCAAGCATCAAACGGACGAGGCTTTTCATAGAAGCGGATGTTAAACCGGGCGGCGGAAGAACGCAAAAGATTTATGACGGTTTTCACATTTCGTTCACGCGGGCGAAAAAAGGACTTGACATATTCCCATATGAGCATGTATTTTCTCAGACATGGCAAGAGCGGCCACAACCTCCGACGCCTTCAACGCTGTGGCGGAGCCGCGGCGGCGGGAGATTTTGAGCTATCTGGCGACCGAGGAGCGCCCGGTTGGGCAGATTGTGACGGCGCTGAGACTCGACCAGCCCTCGGTCTCAAAGCATCTGGGAGTGCTGCGAAAAGTGGGCCTGGTGAGAGTGCGCTGCGATGGACGGCACAAGTATTACCGGACGAATGCGACGGCGATCAGACCGCTGCACGAGTGGACGAGCGAGTTTGAGAAGTATTGGCGGCACCAGTTGCTGCGCGTAAAAGAACGCGCGGAGGAAAAGGCAAAAGAAGACGCGGTAAAATCTAATCCCCACGGTTGAACATCACAATTGGACACAAGGAGGAATCGATGATTCAGACAGCACCGGGCATTGAGAACATGACTCTCGAAATCAAGCAGGAGATCGAAGTGAATGCGCCGATTGGCGTAACCTTCGAAGCGCTGCTGGAACAGATTGGCCCATACAACGAGAAGGACAACAATGAGCCCATGCCCATGAAGCTTGAGGCGTGGCCGGGCGGACGCTGGTACCGCGACCTGGGCGACAACAACGGCCATCTGTGGGGCCATGTGCAGGCCATCAAGCGGCCCACGCTGCTTGAGATCTGCGGACCGCTGTTCGCTTCCTATCCACTTGTGTCGAACGTGCAATACCGGCTGACGGAAAAGGATGGCGGCACGCTGATTACTTTCCGCCACACCGCGCTCGGATTTATTCAAGACGACCACAAACAAGGCGTCAGCAAAGGCTGGGAGGCAATTCTCGACCGGATCCGCAAGCGCGCAGAGGCCAAGTAAGTTTCTCGCACCGTCGGCACCTTACCCTTTCCGCGGAGGCCGCGAAGAGGATAAGCAAGCCCGCGTCTCCGTAGTGCGGAACTCAATGCGCACATTGGTGCGCCGAGGGGCCGCGCTAACAATCCAATCGGAATCAAGCAGGATTCACATTTCCCCGAACACAAGGAGGATCGATATGCCCATAGCACAGTCGTTACTTGCAGAGTTTGTGGTGCAAGCGCTTGTCACACGGACCTATCTCGAGCGGTTGCCTGAGAATAAGTTGACCTGGAAGCCGCACACGAGATCCATGACCGCGGGACAACTCGCGTATCATCTCGCGTCGGTACCGGGTGGAATTATTCACTTTGTCCAGAACAATCCCGCGCAGGCACCGGAGTCATTCAGCTTTCCGCAGCCGGCAAGCCGCGATGAGATTCTCATGAAGTTCGACGAGAGCGTCGCGTCTGTGCGCGACCTGTTGCCGAAGTTCGACGATCGCGCCATGAACGAAACCTGGCGCATGGAGGCCGGCGGCCGTGAAGTGCTGGCGCAGCCGCGCGGAGAATTTCTGCGCGACGTCATGTTCAGCCACTGGTACCAGCATCGCGGCCAGTTCAGCGTGTACTTGCGCCTGCTCGATGTGCCGGTGCCGGCAAGCTGGGGGCCCAGCGCCGACGAGTTGCCGGCCTTTATGCAACAGGCCGCGCAGGTGGCCTAGCCTTCCGAAAGGAGGAAGTATGTGCCCAGTGTGCGTGGCAACGGCTGCGATGATCGCAGGCGGCGCTGCCGGTAGCGGCGGGTTGGCTGCCCTTACCGTTGGATTATTCCGCAGGAAAAGCCGAGCAATCAATTTCCCCAATCTAACCGAAACCGAGGAGGTTCATCATGGCGACGACCACGACAAGAGCGGAGCACCCGAGAGTGGTATCAAAAGTCGTATCAAGGAGTGAATGGCTTGATGCCCGCAAGGAACACCTGGCAAAGGAGAAGGAATTTACGCGGCTGCGCGACGAGTTGAGCCGGCAGCGGCGCGCGTTGCCGTGGGAGAAGGTGGAGAAACAATATGTCTTCGAAGGGCCCGGCGGACGAGTCTCTCTCGGGGAGTTATTCGAGAAACGCAGCCAACTGATTGTGTATCACTTCATGCTCGGTCCGGGCTGGAAAGAAGGCTGCCCAAGCTGCTCTTACCTGGGCGATCATTTCGACGGGTCAACGATTCACCTGGCCAATCGCGATGTGACGCTGGCGGTGGTGTCGCGTGCGACTTATCCCGAGATTGAAGCGTTCAAGAAGCGCATGGGCTGGCAGTTCAAGTGGGTCTCGTCGTTCGGCAGCGACTTCAACTATGACTATCATGTTTCGTTCACGCCGGAGGAGCAAGCCAAGGGCAAGGTTTACTACAACTACACCGAAACCACGTTCCCGAGTGAAGAGGGTCCGGGGCTGAGCGTGTTTGCGAAAGACCGTGCCGGGGATGTCTTCCACACTTACTCGAGTTATGGGCGCGGTCTCGACATTTTGCTGGGGGCCTACAACTTTCTTGACATGGTGCCGAAGGGCCGCGACGAAGACGGACTCAAGCACTCGATGGCATGGGTTCGCCATCACGACAAGTACACCGACAGCTACGTTGTCGATCCGATGCAGGGTTACAAGCAACCGGAAAAAGCCGGCGCATCCTGCTGCGAAGAAAAGCACGGCTCGTAAGATACGGCATTGAATCAGCCATGCATTGAAGGGCTCGCCGGTCACTCGTTCAGCCTTCTGATGTACGGGGCTATTTGAGTGTCGTCGTATCCCACCCATCGCAAAAAGCGCGATGGATGGGGCACCCAGCTTCTTTTTGAAGGGGCGGTGCCGGATGGGTTCATCTTTGGACGTAATTCGCGCGACGCGAGTGAATCTGCTCAGAACGGGGGCCGGTGGAGAATTTTCAAGGTCCCAGCGTGTTACTTTCCGGCCTCGGACACCAGCAGCTCGGCACGTTTGAAGGTATCCATGCGGCGCTGCTTCTGGGCTTCGAACTCCTTTGACCCTGGATTCGCAGCCGATATGCGGCTGGCGTTGGCATTGAGGCGCTCGAGAAACGCCGGCTCGAGCGCGCTGACGGAAGTCTGAGCCTGGTAGAGCACGCTGTGGAAGTGCGTGATCTCCTCGGAGGCGAGTTCGGGGTGATAGTCGAGCCGGTCTCCAGTCTGCATGGCATCGATCACCGGATCGGGCGCGGATGCGAATGGGCCAGATTGCTGGAGTGCGTCGTAGGCGCCGCGCAGGCGGGTCATGGCGCCGGTAAAGCCATCAAGTTCATTGCGCCTGGCGGCCAGGCCGGCAGCGCGCCGTATTTCGATTGTGACCTTGGCCGCAACGCTGCTGCCGGGGATGGGAATGACGGTTGTGAGCGTGTTGCCCACAAAAGTCCATCCGCGCTTCCCGGATACTGCGGCCTGCGAGATCGCTGTGCCGTTGACCGTGACCGCGGCCGGAGGCCAGTCCGCGGGCAGGCGCAGCTCGTATGCGCGTACCTTCATCACGCCGGGATAGCTGCCCTCGACGGGCCCGATCTCCACGCGCAGTGCGTCACCAACTTGCGCGGCCTTGATGGGCGTGCGCGCAAACACGCCTCTTTGATATTCAACCGACACGCCTGAATCTTCATATACGGAATAGCTTGAGGATGTGCCGGGAGCCAGCGGCCAGACGTTGACGATGAGAGGGTCGACCGGCTTTTGGCCTGTATAAAGCATGGGCGGCTGCATGGGAACGATGGCGCCGGCGCGGAGATAGACGGGAATCTGGCCGATGGAAAAGGCACGATCGGCGGTGACAGGGCCGGCGAAGTGCTTGCCGGTGGGCCACTCGATCCAATCGCCTTTGGGCAGCCAGATGTGCTCGTTCGCCAATCCACTGACTTTGTCGGCAGGTGAAGTGACAGGCGCGGCCAGCATCTGTTCGCCGAAGACATATTCGTTCTTGCTCTGGTAGGCGGCGGGCTCTTCAGGCCAGTCATAGTAAAGCGGGCGCAGGAAGGCTACGCCAGTGTCGTAGGTGCGGCGGCCCTCGGTGTAGGTGTACGGCTCGAGCGCGTAGCGAAGCTGGAAGGTGGAGCGCAGAATGTCGGAGTACGGCTCGGGATAGGCCCACACACGGCGCTCGGCGTCAGGGTTCTTGGTGGTGTGGGTGCGCAGGATGGGACTGAAGGCACCGAACTCGACCCAGCGAGTGTAGAGCTCAGGCTCGACTACGCCTGGCATGTGGCCGCCAATATCGTGGCTCCAGTAGGCGTAGCCAACATTGGCCGCAGTGGCCGTGAACCAGGGCTGGAAGGCAAGCGAGTCCCAACCCGTGATGGTGTCTCCAGAGAAGCCGATCTGATAGCGATGATTGCCGAGCCCGCCCCAGCGGTGGAACAGCAGCGGCCGCTTGCCCTCGCGCTGCTGATCGGTGAAGTGGACGTAGTTGAGCCACCATGTCGGCATGACGCCGAGCATGGAGGTGTGCTGCTCCTGCTGCCAGTCGAGCCACCAGAAGTCGATGCCCTGTTTTTCAAGCGGATGATGGAGAAGGTCCATGTAGTTGGCGGCGTACTTCTTGTCGGTGATGTCGAATGGCACGTATTTCTTTGTTGCCGGATCGATGCCCATCGCCTTTGCCATGGCGGGATACGCTTGTTCCCATGGCTCCACGCCGGAGGCGGGGTGCATGTTGAGCGTGGCTTTCAGGCCCTCTTCGTGAATTTTCCGGAGGAAGTCGTCGGGATAGGGAAAGAGAACTTTGTTCCATGTATAGCCGGTCCAGCCGAGGCCGTGATTCGACTGATCAACCTGGCCTGCGGCCTGAAGTTGTTCCTTGCTGATGTGCCAGCCCATGTCGATGACGAGCACGTCGAGGGGCACATTGTCCTCGTGAAATCCGCTCACCAGTTCGTCGAGTTCCTGATCGGTGTAATCCCAGTAGCGGGACCACCATGCGCCGAAGGCGAAACGCGGCGGCAGGGGAATGCGGCCGGCAACGCGAACGTAGTCGCCGAGGGCCTGGCGGTAATTGTGCCCATAGCCGAAGAAGTACCAGTCCTGGCGATCGCCCGCGGGGCGCTCGATGGCCCAGGGCCAGGGGCTTTTTTCGCCTTCGAGAAAGCGGAAGTCGGCGGAGTCGAAGAGGGGGCGCGTGGAGTCATCGACCAGAGCCCAGCCGGAGCGGGAAACCAGGCCGGGCTCAATGGGCTCGACCGTTTTATCGCCGCGTGCGCCGTCGAGGGTGCGCGTGGTGCCCTGAAGATTTTCAGGGTCGGCGAGGCCGGGATGCCAAGTGACCCGTTTGCCGTCTACGGTGAGTTGGATCGAGAGACTGTCAGCGGTAAAACGGCCATCGGCTGAAGGCGCATACGCGAGGGTGAGCGCGCTGGTCTTGATTGTTAGTTCGCGGGCGCCGTCTTTCACTGATTGATCGAAGTTCGGCACTGGCAGCCGGCGATTGAGGAACACGAACGACGCATGGTCTTCAAATTTACCGTCCGCGGCCCACTCCATGCGAATGAGTTGCGGGGTAAGAACGGTGAAGCGCGCATGACCGACTACGACCACAGCCTTGGGATCGGCTACCGGGTTCGTGACGGCTTCCCCTTGTGCCGACTGGGATACACCGGGAACCGGCTTTGCGGCCACTGCGGGTGTTTGGGCATTCAATCCAACGCTGCAACCGGCAACAATGCCAAGAACGGCAAACTGCCGCAATGAAGTTCGCATGAATCCTCCGCTGCTGAATACTCCAGAGGAAAGGCTAACATTTGAAAGCCGGTGGCGGACTGTGCGCAGGTCACCTTGCTCTTTGTTTGCGACCTGTTCGAAGTTCGTTAGACCGATTCCTCGTCGTCCCGATCCTTCTCCGTGATCTGGTTGCCGGCGAGGCGTTCAAGCTGGTTGCGCCAGTCGAGGGACTCGATGAAGGTTTTGGATTCGCGCCAGCCGGGTTCGACGATGACGCGCAGTTCGAGATAGACGCGCGTGCCGAGCAGAGATTCGATTTGAATGCGCGCTCGGGTGCCGATCTCTTTGAGCTTGGAGCCGCCTTTGCCGATGAGAATTGCTTTTTGCCCGTCGCGCTCGCAGTAGATGGCGGCGGCGATGCGGGTGAGCGGCAGGCGGGCGGGAGCGCTTTTCTTCTTTGCGGGCGGCGCGGGCGCGGGCTCTTCGAATTGCTCGATGACAACAGCAGAGGCGTAGGGGACTTCTTCGCCGGTCTCGATCAGGATGCTTTCGCGAACCAGTTCGGCGACCATGAAGCGCTGCGGCTGATCGGTGTATTGATCTTTGGGGTAGTAGCGCTCGCCATCAGGGAGCGCCGCGACGATTTTGCGGACGAGGATGTCGAGGCCGTCGCGTTTGCGGGCGCTCACGGGAATGATCTCGGCGAAGTTGAACTGGCGCGTAAGCGAGTCGATGAGCGGCAGGAGCTGATCTTTGCGGACGAGGTCGATTTTGGTGAGAACCAGGAAGACGGGGCAATCGAGCTTGCGGATGAGGCCGAAGAGGAATTCGTCTTCGCTGGCCCAGTTGGGACGTCCGCGCTTGGGGGCGGCGGTGTTGTTCGCTATCTGTTCCTCAGAGGCTAAAGCCCCGGCCTCTTCTGGCTGACTTTCGGCACGCGACCCACCCATTGGGTGGGTTCCCCGGTCGTGCCCTGACACAGAGCCGAGGCCTTGGACAGCCGCGCCGTTTTCGGTAGTTTCAGTATTGGCGACAGCTTCCAGTTGAACGCGGCGCGTGGCGTCCATGAGAACGAGAACGACGTCGCGGGACTCGAGGGCTTCGTAGACCTCCTGCAACATGCGGCGGTCGAGTTGCGAACCTGGCTTGTGAACGCCGGGCGTATCGACAAAGACAATTTGCGCGGCGGGGTTTGTGTTTTTGTGCGCCGGCACCTCGACCACGCCCATGATGCGGTTGCGCGTGGTCTGCGGCTTGGCGGTGACAATGGCCACTTTTTCGCCGGTGAGGGCGTTGAGCAGCGTGCTTTTGCCGACGTTGGGGCGGCCGAGAATGGCGACGAATCCGGATTTCAAAGCGGAGGGGTTCTCCTGACTTCCTATTATCGCGGATTGCCGCGTGAGGCGTTGATATCATCTCCGCATGACGGTTGAAGGAAGAACGGAACGGCTGATTCTGCGCCCGCAGCAGGTGGCCGATGCGGCGCAGATTCAGGAGCTGTTTCCGCAATGGGAGATTGTTCGCTACCTGATGAACCGGGTGCCTTGGCCTTATCCGCCGGACGGCGCGCTGCTACTATATGCCGCGATATTGCGCTGCCCCAGATGGAGCGCGGGGAGGCGTGGCACTGGACGATTCGCCTGGTCGAGGAGCCGGAGCGAATCATCGGGTCGATCTCGCTGGTGAAGGGAGAGAAGGACAATCGCGGCTTCTGGCTGGGGCCGCAGTGGCAGGGCAAGGGGCTGATGAGCGAGGCATGCGCGTGGGTGAACGATTTCTGGTTCGAGACGCTTGGGTTCGATGTTTTGCGGGTTTCAAAGGCGGTGGGCAATACCACTTCGCGGCGCATCTCGGAGAGGCAAGGAATGCGGTTGGTGGGGCATGGGGAGAAGGACTACGTTTCGGGGCGGTTGCCGTCGGAGATTTGGGAGATCACGGCGGAGGAATGGCGGGTAGTGGAAAGCTCTTTCGAACCCCGGCACGCGGAGCCGGTGACGAAGGCACGCTCAGGGTGACGGCATTGCATCCGGTTTCACAGGCGGAAATACGCGCAGCCGATCGACGCGGCGATCCGTCGAGACGACGATTTCCATGCGCAGGCCGATGGGCTCGAGCATTACAACTTCGCCGGCCAGCGGAATGCGGCCTTCGATTTCGCTGACCAGGCCGCCGAGCGTTGTGGCTTCGTAGGCGTCGCCCAACTCGACGGGCTCGCCGATGAGATCGGATAACTGATCGACTGGGAAGTTGCCGGGGACAAGCCACACACCGTGAGGCTCCCGCTGCGGCTCTTCTACGGGCGTATCGGTCTCGTGCTCGTCGCGGATGTTGCCGACGATCTGCTCCAGCAAATCCTCAATGGTGACCAGGCCGGAGACGCCGCCGTACTCATCGATCACGATGCGCATGTGCTGTTTTTCGCGCTGCATCTCGCGCAGCAACTCGTAGCCGCGCTTGGTCTCGGGGACAAAGACGGCCGGCCGCTGAATGCTCGCGACGGTGCGCGTGCGGGCTTCTTCATCGGCGATCTGCGAGCAGGTCGTGAGCGAAGGCGATGCCGGTCACGTTGTCGAGCGAGCCGGAAAAGACGGGCACTCGCGAGAAGTTCTGTTCGCGCAGCTCAACCAGAAATTGTTCAAGCGTGATGGCCCCGGAGACGGCAAAGACGGACGGCCGCGGCGTCATGACCTCGCGCACCAGCTTGTCGCCGAACTCAACGGCGGAACGGACCAGGTCGCGGTCGCTTTCTTCGAGAATTCCCTCCTCTTCACCGGCTTCAAGCAGCGCCTCGACGTCGACGGCTGTCTCTTCTTCCGCACTGACCGGCTCTTCAGCCAGCGCAGCAACAGAAAAAAAGAAGCGCATGAAGACGGTAATGGGCGTCACGAGCCAGAGCAGCAGGCGGACAGGCCAGATGATCCGCGCGACCCAGCGGCCGCGGGTGCGGTTAAAGAGGAACGACGGCAGAAGCTGGTTGCAGAAGACAACGACGAGAACGACGCCAAGCACGGCCTGAAAGATTTCGGCGTACGTAGGCGGGCCGAGATGGGGTGCGCGGTCGAAGAGCACGGCGCCAAACTCGAGAGCGATGATTCCGAGGGCCAGTTGCTGGAGCACTGCAGCGCAGAGGGCGGCGTGTTCGCGGCTGAGGCCGATTTGCGGCTCGATCAGCTCCTCCCACGCGTCCAGATTTTCCTGGACCTCGCGGGCGAGGATCTTGCCGAACTCCGAATAGACGCGGTTGATGTAGGAGGCCAGGGTCACGACCGCAGCCAGCAAGACCAGCATGACGACGACGAGCGGAGTCATGGACGGCGGCTCGCGGCGGAGTTTGAACTTGCGCCAGTTTTGAGTGAGCGCGGCTGCTTTTGATTCGCCGTGCGTTCGATCAGGCCCAGGGGCAGTCGAAAGCGCATGCGCAGCAGCTCGCTCGCGGCGCGCCATCTGTCCGGTGTCCGTTTCGTGGTCGTACCCGGCCAGGTGGAGCAGCCCATGAAGCATGAGGACCTTGATTTCAATTGAGAGCGAATGGCCTTGCCCGGCGGCCTGGCGCCGCGCGGCGGGGACACTGATGGCGAGCTCGCCGGCGATTTTTTCCGGGCCCGGCGCCGTTGTGTCCGCGGGGAATGAGAGTACGTCGGTGGGCTTGTTGTTGCCGCGAAAGCGGCGATTGAGGCGGCGGATTGATTCGTCGGAGGTAAGCAAAACGTTGACCTCGCCACGGAGCCGGACGGCCGCCTGCGCCTGGGCGAGAAAGCGGGCCAGGGTGCGGCGGGTAGGCATGGGGCGATGGCGCGGTCTTGCCGTGGGTGCCGACGCGGATGTTCGCTTCACCGCAGTTAACGGTGAGGCGGGGTCTGGGTCCATCTCTGGGTCGAGGAGAATCATCGTGCGCGGGGACGCGATATGCGCGGCTCCGGGTCTGCTTCGATGATACGCGAAATGGTTCGCCCCCATCGCATCGAATGGAGATCTAGGTCAGCCTCCGGCCCAGCCGCCGTGCCCGCTCGAGATCCCGTGCCGATAGTTCGTGATGCGGCTTTGAGCCCATCAGCCCGATCCACATGCGGCCCACGACTTTGGCGCCAAGAATTCTTGCTGTCGCCTGCAAGGCTTTTGCCGCACCTGTGGCCACGGGGATAAAGATGCCCGGCGCCGCCGACGAAGCCACCAGCACAGCCTTTTTGCCGCTCTTCTTCGACCGCGCTTTGGGAGCGGCCTTTCCCCACGGCCAGTACGCAAAGCCCACCAGCCTCTCCATGAACCTGCGGAAGATGGCGGTGACGTTGGAGAGGTTGACGGGAGAACCCAACACCAGGGCGTCGGCTGTCTCAATCTCCTTCAGCATCGGCTCCAGGTCGTCCTGCTGTTTGCACTTGCCCCGCTCCTCGCCGGGAGCCTGCATGCATTCGCGGCAGTTGGTGCAGAACTCGAGGTGCTTGTCCGTCAGGTAGATGGTCACCGTCTCGGCGCCCTTTTCGCGAGCGCCTTCCAGAACCGCCTCGACGGCGCTGTCGATTGTTCCACCCTTGCGGTAGCTGCCGACGATGGCCACAACCTTGGTGATCATCTCTCGCCCTCCAGTCTTCTACACTCGAAGATTACTACAGGAGCTGTACGTCTGGCACTGATGCGGTTCCTGTTATCCTTTTTCTGTGACGAAACGCGGGCGAAACCCGGGCGCCGCTGCAAAATTGCCGGTCATTTTTGCGGCGATGGCGTTGCTATTGGCCGTCTTTCCCGCCGCCTGCCACAAAGGAGAGCAGGCCGTGGAAGGTGTGGCCCGGACCGCGGTCAAGGCCGAACAAAAGGCCGAACAAAAGGCCCAGGCCACGGCCACGGAACTGGACGGCGAGCGCGCCCAGATTGCGCTCATTCCCCTGCCCACCAAGAGTATGTACGTCGATGTCCACGAGCCATCTGCGTGGGCCAATCCTTTCATCTCCGTGGGCGCGGATATGATCTCGCTGCGCGTTATGCAGGCCGATGCCAACCCCAGCACCGTAGGGGAGGGAACCATGCTACGCCCCGCCGCCGCCCGCCGCCAGGAACTCCAGTTGCGGCCCGCCGATCTTGCGAAGGCAGTCGCGGCGATTCCTTCTTCTGCATGGCGTTACGGCCGCGTGATCGCGGTTGCCGAGTCGCCCGCATCTTCCAAGGACCGGCCCAAGGTTCGCCGCAACGTGGAAGTAGCGATCCAGCAGTTGAACGATCTGGGCATTGTTGTGGAAGAGTGGCCGGGGCGGTAATGTCTCGGCTTTCTGACTAGCCGTTGCTCGGGGAGATCCCAGGGAAACCTCCGGTTTGGCGGCCCTGCCACGGGCGCCGGAAAGCCGCTCGCTGAATTCAAGATATGCACTCAGATTCCTGCTGATGAATCCGCATGGCCGATTCCCAGCTTCTCTCGACAACGGGCGTTCGCTAATGAAAGAGAAGTGTCACCAGGTTCGCAGAAGTGGAGCTACACTCCTCCCTGAAGAGGAAGTCGCAAATCGAGGTCAACTTCAATGACACGCTTGCACCTAACCCTGCCTATACTCTGCATCTTGCTCGTTAGCGGTTGTTCTCATTCGCGATTTGACCCAGCGGTTGAGGGCCAAAAGCTCCTGCGACGAGATGCGGAATGGTCCCAAGCGGCATCAGAAGGGAAGGACATCGAGAGGGTTCTCTCATATTGGTCTGATGACGCGCAGGTATTGGAGCCGGGACAGCCGGTATACCAGGGCAAAGCAGCGATCCGCAAATTCGTATCCGAGAGCCTGAAAACTCCTGGCTTCCATATCCATTGGGTTTCGAAGGAGCCAGTTTTCTCCGCGGATGGAAAAATGGCATATATGCCGAGCGCGGCCGAAATGGCGATGCCAGACTCGAACGGGAGGATGATGACGGTGCACACACGAGGCATTACCATCTGGCGACGCGATGCCGACGGCGAGTGGCGCTGCGTCGTAGACATCGCCAACGAGGCACCACCCTCCTGATCCCCGATGGCGTCACTGAAGACCATCGCACAGCCACGCATTGGAAACCGGCCGGATATGGTTGGCAATTCGGAAAAAATCCATTCCTCCCAATGCGACCCGCCATCCCTTGTAAACGCGCTACCATTTCCCCGTGAGCCATTCATCCTTTTCCATCCTCCCGAATCAGCCGCCGCTGGACCACGAAGGCTTCTCCGCGCACCGCGAGCTGGAAGCGCTGCTCAAAAAAAACCTGCGCGGCGAAGTGCGCTTCGATCTCGGTTCGCGGGCGCTCTATGCGGCCGATTCCTCGAATTACCGGCAACTGCCCATCGGCGTCATCTGTCCCCGCGACGCGGGCGATGTGGAAGCAGCGCTGGCTGCCTGCCGGGCAACCGGAGCCGCCGTTCTGCCCCGCGGCGCCGGCACCAGCCTGGCCGGGCAGTGCGCCAATGTGGCGGTGGTCTTCGATTATTCGCGCTTCATGAACGGGCTCATTCTGATCGACCCCGCCGCCAAGCTGGCGACGGTTGAGCCCGGCATCGTCCTCGATCGCCTTCGCGACGCCGCTGAAGTCTTCCACCTGACCTATGCGCCCGACCCGGCCACGCACTCCCGCTGCACCCTCGGCGGAATGATCGGCAACAACAGTTGCGGAGTGCACGGTCTGTTGGGCGGCAAGGTTGTGGACAACGTCCATTCGCTCGACGTGATTCTCTATGACGGCACGCGGTTCACGGTTGGCTCAACCACCGAGGAGGAGATCGCGGCAAAGGTCCGCCAAGGCGGACGCGTAGGCGAGATCTACTCCGGCCTCGCGCAGATTCGCGACAAATACGCCGCGCTGGTCCGCGAAAAGTTTCCGCGCATTCCACGGCGTGTCTCCGGATACAACCTTGACGAGCTGCTGCCGGAGAACAACTTCAACGTGGCGCGCGCTCTTGTGGGCTCGGAGGGCACGTGCGTCAACATCGTTTCCGCATCCCTGAACCTGACCGCCAGCCCGCCCTACCGCGTCCTCATCGTGCTGGGGTTTGCCGATCCGTTTCTCGCCGCCGACGCGGTGCCGCTGGCGTTGCAACACAGCCCGATCGGTCTGGAAGGCTTCGACCATTTGCTTGTCGACTTTATGCGGCGCAAGGGGCTTAACCTCCGCGACCTCTCCGAATTGCCGGAGGGAGTGAGCTTTTTGCTGGTCGAGGTAGGCGGCTGGACGGCCGAAAATGCCCGCGAACAGGCCGAAGGCGTTGTGGGCGCCAGCATGACCTGGCCGGTGCGGCCTGTCGCCCGAATCTGCACACCGGAGGAGGCCGTCAGCATCTGGAAGGTGCGCGACTCGGCGCTGGCCGCCAACGTTTTTGTTCCCGGCGAGCCCGACCGCCACGAGGGCTGGGAAGATGCGGCCGTGCCTCCCGAGCAACTGGGCAACTACCTGCGCGCCATTACCAAACTGATGGCCGAGTACGGTTTTCGCAGCCCGCTCTACGGCCACTACGGGCAGGGCTGCGTGCACACGCGCATCAACTTCGACTTCCACTCGGCGGAAGGAGTGCGGAAGTTCCGCGAGTTCATCACCCGCGCCGCGGATGTGGTGCTGAGCTTCGGCGGCTCGCTCTCCGGCGAACATGGAGACGGCCAGTCGCGCGCCGCGCTGCTGCCGAAGATGTTTGGCCCGGAGCTGATGGAGGCATTCAGAGAGTTCAAGATTCTGTTCGACCCGGAAAACCGCATGAATCCCGGCAAATTGATGGATGCGGTGAGGGTTTACGATCCGGTTGAGAATCTGCGGTATGAGATTGAGGCTGCCACGGTCAAAAACGAAGAGAGCACGCGAGAGCTGGAGACTCACTTCGCGTTCGCCGCCGACCATGGGTCGTTCGCCCGCGCCACCGAGCGCTGCGTGGGCGTGGGATCATGCCGCAATACCACCGGTGGCGTGATGTGCCCCAGTTATCGTGCCACGCGCGACGAGCAGCACTCGACTCGCGGCCGTGCGCGGCTGCTATGGGAGATGCTTTCCGGCGCACTTCGCAGTGAGGGCTTCAGGAGCGATGCGGTTCACAAGGCGCTCGACCTCTGCCTCAGTTGCAAGGCCTGCAAGTCAGAGTGCCCGGTGCAGGTGGATGTGGCCGCGTGGAAATCGGAGTTCCTGGCCCAGCATTACAAGGGCCGGCTGCACCCGCTGCACCACTACATCTTCGGCTTCGCGGACAAGCTTGCGCGCTGGGGTTCGCTCACTCCCGCACTGACCAACGCGCTGCTCACTGGGCCGATCACCAGCCCGCTCATCAAGCACATTGTGGGCGTGGCGCAGGAGCGCAAGCTGCCGCGACTGGCGCGCAAGAGCTACCAGAAGGAAAGGCGGCGGAGAGACAGCGAGTGGCCCGGCAATCGACCACCACAGAAAGTCCTGCTGTGGCCCGACACCTGGAACAACTACTACCATCCTCAAACGCTCGCCGCCGCTGAAACTGTTCTTACCGAGTGCGGGCTTCAAGGTTGAAGTCCCCGAAGGGCCACATCTGCTGCGGCCGGCCGCTCTACGACTTCGGCCTTCTCGCCGCCGCCCGCTCCTACCTCGCCAAGGTTCTCGAACGCATGGCGCCACAGATTGACGCGGGGCTTCCGTTCATCTTTCTCGAACCGAGTTGCGCCAGCGTCTTCAAGGATGAGCTGCTCGAGCTTTTCCCCGAACGACGCTCGCGCGAAACGGCTGAGCGGCCAGGTGTGGCTTCTGGCCGATTGGCTCGCGGCAAAGGCTCCTGACTGGGCGGCCGGGCCGGCTCAAGGGCGCGCAGTATTCTTCTCCACGGCCACTGCCACCACAAGGCCGTATTCGGCGGCCCGCGAAGCGAAGATCGAACTGCTGCGCAAAGGCGGGCGCGACGGTGGAGGCCATCCAGGCCGGATGCTGCGGCATGGCGGGGCCGTTCGGCTTCGAGGCCGACAAGTTCGAAGTGTCAAAGGCAATTGCGAACGACGGCCTGCTTCCCGCCGTTAAATCCGCCGCGCCCATGACCCTGATCGTTGCCGACGGCTTCAGTTGCCGCGAGCAGATTGCCCAGCTCTCGGATCGCGAGGCCATGCACTTCGCCGAAGTTCTGGCCCACACATGCGGATGCGGCGGTTGTAACGCAGCAATGAAGAGTAGATCCCGATGCGCGGGAGAAATTACCGACTTTCCGGCCCGCTCAGAGCGGACGTCGGGGAACAACAAACAGCAATACTGAGCGGGCCTCATGTGCAAAAACATGCATTCAAATGCGGGCGATTTGCTGTATTGTGTTGAACAGGAGCAGGTTACCTGTCTTCGAGACAAGACTTTGCAACTCGATTGGCTTAGCCTGCGTCCAATGCGGTGGGAATGCCGGGCGGAGATTTAAGCTTTGCGCGGCAGGCGCGTGTGACGATTGCAGCCGGTTACCATAACGGAACATGCATTTGCGGCTCACCCAACAGTTTTGATACGCTCAGGCATTCTTCAAGCTGAGCGAAAGGAGAGTTTTCGTCATGGCAGAAGATAGCAAATCATACGGATTGGCGTGGTTCCTGGCAGGATTGGGCGTGGGCGCCCTGGTCGGCATTCTCTACGCCCCCAAGAGCGGCCGCGAGACCCGGGAAGACATCGTGAGCGGCGCCAAAGAGGGCACCGAGTATCTGAAGCGCCCGCACCCGGCAGGCCGCGGAAGAGGTCAGCGCTCTGGTCGACAAGAGCAAGGAACAGGTCACGGAGTACGTGGAACGCGGCCGCGAGGCCGTGGATCGCGGCCGTGCGCAGTGGGAAGAGTTTGTGGAGCGGGGCAAGAACATGGTCGCCGAACAGACCGGAAGGGTGAGCTCGGCGGTGGATGCCGGACGCCAGGCCTACCACTCGACGACCAGTCCTCCCGACGTGCGCGAGTACTGACGCACGATCTTTATCCAGGCGGCATTTTCCGCCTGCAGTGGGCAGGCAGGGCCGGCGCGCGTGCTTCTTTCTCCATCCCTGCCGGAGCCGGGTGCGCGAGTGGCGATGCGCGGGAGTTGCGCACGCTTTGCCGGCGCAGAGTCTCTCCGTTGCATTCGGAGAGTGTGTTCCATAGAGCGGGCGCACGCCCGCGGATGCGAGGGCGCGGGACAAACTACGATGCAACGCCTAGACAGCTCAGACCGTTCAGCTCATCATTGTTGCCGCAGTCGCGGTGACCATGCTGCTGCAGGCAATCGCGTTGCTGGCCATATTCGGCGCAGTTGCGCAAAGCCGCTGAAGTCCATGCGCGCAGGACATCGAGGAACTGCGCACTTCCGTTGTGCCCGTCATCGACAACGTCCGCGAGTTGCTTGTCCACACCGGCCCCAAGGTCGAGACCGCGGCTGCCGACATTGCGGCCATGTCGCATAACCTGCGCAGACAAACCGCCGACATTCAGACTGCGGCGAACGGAATCCTTGACCGGGTAAATAATCAGAGCCTGCGCATGGATGCGATGCTCACCCGCATCTTCGACTCCATCGATCGCGCCACCGGCTTTATGTCCGAGACCGTGACCAAGCCGATGCGCCAGCTTGCCGGGCTCCTCGCCTCCGCCAAGGCGGTGGTCGAGTCGCTGCGCAGCGACGGCCCCGGGACGCGCGCACCCGGCGACCTCCACCGCGGCGACAAAGACATGTTTGTGTAAGGCGCCGGCCTTACACGATCCATCCACCGCCCACGACTTCATCCCCGTCATAGAACACGGCTGATTGTCCCGGAGTGACCGCACGCTGCGGCTCATCGAAGGTCGCTACGGCCTCGTCTGCGGCGCCCGGCTCCAGCGTGGCCCAGGCCGGCTCATGACGATGACGAATCTTCACCCGCACACGCATGGGGCCCGTCAGCGCGGCGATGCTGATCCAGTTCAGCCGGTTCGCACGGAGTGTCCGCGTGGCCAGTTCTTCATCCGCGCCCACGGTTACGCGATGACTGGCCGGATCGATTTGCAGCACGAAAAGCGGAGTGGGAGAGCTGACGCCCAGCCCCTTGCGCTGGCCGACTGTGAAGCCGGAGATTCCCTCGTGGCGGCCGATCACGTTCGCCGTTCGAGGCGACCAATTCGCCGCCGGACGCAGGGACTTGCCTCGCCCTGCTCTTCAAGATATGCGGTCAGAAACTGCTTGTAGTCGCCGCCGGGAATGAAGCAGATCTCCTGCGAGTCGGGCTTCTCGGCCAGCTTCAATCCACGCTGCCGCGCCACCTCGCGCACCTCCGGCTTGGTTAGCCGGCCCAGCGGAAACAGCGTATGCGCCAACTGCTCCTGCGTCAGGCCGAAGAGAAAGTAGGTCTGGTCCTTGGCGAGATCCGCAGGGCGCTTCAGAATCCAGCGGCGGCGACCGGCGTCGTATTCGTTTACCGCGTAGTGGCCGGTGGCGATCCTGTTCGCGCCAATGCTGCGCGCCGTCTGCAAAAGCTGGTCGAACTTGAGATGGTTGTTGCACAGCGAGCAAGGAATCGGCGTGCGCCCAGCCAGATACTCGTCCACAAATGGCCGCACCACGTCGCGCTCGAAGCGCTCCTCCTGGTTGACTACGTAGTACGGAATCCCCAGTTGCTCGGCGACCTTGCGTGCATCGTACACATCGTCAAGCGAGCAGCAGCGGCCTGCCTTGGGCGCGTCGGGAATACCGTGCTTGCCGGCGAGGCGCGTCTGGTCCCAGAGCTGAAGCGTGAGGCCAACCACGGTCTCGCCTGAATGGGCGAGCATCGCCGCCGCCGTCGAAGAGTCGACGCCGCCGGACATGGCTACCGCGATTGTTGTTTGCTCACTCATAGGGAAGTACGTCAAGCATCAAGCTTCCAGGCACCAGCTTCTAGTTTTCAGCTTTCAGCTTTCAGCCTGTTCGATGCGGGAACCACGCGAGTTCTCCGGAAGCCAAGCTGAGAGCTGAAAGCTGTTCTTATCCCGCCGTTCCCGCCGCCACCGGGGAAAGCGCTCGCAGCCGTTCCACCGCTTCAGGGACGACCTTCAAAACATGATCCACATCCGCGTCTGTCGCCGTCTTCATCAGGCTGAAGCGCAAGCTGGCGCGCGCGGCGTTCTTGTCGAGGCCCATCGCCATCAGCACGTGGCTTGGCTCTGTCGATCCGGAATGGCACGCCGACCCGCCGCTCACCGCAACGCCCTTCAGGTCCAGCGCGATTACCATCGCCTCGCCCTCGACCTGCTCGAACGCGATGTTGGTTGTATTGGCCGTGCGCGGGACCCGCTTGTCTCCATCCGGCCCCCGACCCAGGCCGCCGTTTACCCGCGTGCCAGGAAGCTCCAAGATTCCTGCTTCCAGCCGGTCGCGCAGCCCGGCCAGGCGCTCAATCGTCCCGTCTTCCAGGGACTCCATCGCCAATTGCGCGGCCATGCCCAGGCCCACGATCCCCGGCACATTCTCGGTGCCTGCGCGCTGCCGCCGTTCATGGCTGCCGCCCACCATCATCGGCTCAATCGGTGTCCCGCGCCGCACATACATCGCGCCCACGCCCTTGGGTCCGTGCATCTTGTGCGCGCTGATTGAGCACATATGGCAGCCGAAGCGCTTCACGTCAAACTTCACCTTGCCCGCGCCCTGCACCGCATCGATGTGGAAGAACACGCCGCCGCCTGCGGCAATCCTCCCAATTTCATCAACCGGCTGCAGCACGCCTGTCTCGTTGTTCGCGAGCATCACGCTGATCAATCGCGTATTGGGCTTCATCGCACGCAAAACGTCCATTGGGTCGATCAGCCCGCTCGGCTGCGGCCCAACAAATGTCACCTCGACACCGCGCTCGGCCACGCGATCCGCTGCCCTAAGCACCGCCGAGTGCTCGATCGACGTGGTAATGAAATGGTCGCCCGGATGCAGCAATCCGAAGATGGCCGTATTGTCGCCCTCGGTGCCGCCAGAGTTGAACACCACTTCAGCCTCGCGGCAGTTGAAAAACTCCGCCAGTGTCTCCCGCGCATGGTCCACGGCACGGTGCGCCGCCTGCCCATGGATATGAATCGAGGATGCATTTCCGAAATGTTCCATCCAATACGGCCGCATGGCTTCCATCACCTCCGGCAGCAGAGGCGTAGTGGCGTTGGCGTCCATATAGACTCGCAGCATGGTCTCGTTCTCTCCTCTTTGATTGTACGGGGAATTGGGGTTTTTCGCCCGGCGGCGCTTACTATGACACTGTCGCTCCGATTCCGCTCAGGCATGAAATCCATCATCGTTCTTCACACCGATCGGTTGGCCCTCCGCCCCTGGCTCCTGGCAGACCGCGAGCCTTTTGCCCGCATTAACCGCGACCCTGCGGTAATGGAGTTTATGCCGGACCTGCTCTCAAGGGAGGAGAGCGATAGCCTGGTCGACCGCATCGAAGCTCACTTTGAACAACATGAGTTTGGCCTTTGGGCAGCCGAGCTTCGCGACTCTCGCCAGTTCATTGGCTACGTAGGTCTCGCGATCCCGCGCTTCCAGGCCGCCTTTACGCCGGCCGTCGAAATCGGCTGGCGACTCGCAGCGGCGGTCTGGCGCCAGGGGTTGGCTACCGAAGGCGCAAAGGCGGTTGTCCGCTGCGCATTTGAAGACCTTCGCCTGCCTGCTCTCGTCTCCTTCACCGTCCCAGCCAACCTGGCGTCCCGCCGCGTGATGGAAAAGATCGGCATGACCCATGACGCCGGCGAAGACTTCGACCATCCGTTGCTCCCCGAGGGCCACGCCTTGCGCCGCCACGTTCTCTACCGGCTCAGCCGCTCCATATGACAGCAGTCGCAAGCCGTGAGCGAGAAGGTCTGTTCCCTGTTCCCTGTTTCCTTGACCCCGCGCCGTGTGCTTTCGTATGCTCACAGCGTTCACGCTCGGTGGATGGTTCCCCACTCCAATCCGCGCAGGGAGACCTCGCATGAGCACCATCCCCCCGGTCGCAACTCCCGCTGAAGAGCCAGCCGTTGAGCCTTTGCTGGTTCGCCGCGCCGCCGTATTGGGCGCTGGAACCATGGGCTCCCGGATTGCCGCGCACCTGGCCAATGCCGGAATTCCCGTTCTGCTGCTCGACCTGCCGCCAAAGCCGGGAAGTGCGGAGCGGCCGCTGGCCAACATCGCCCTAGAAGCGCTGGCAAAATCGAAGCCCGCTGCTTTTTACGACCAGGCCAGCGCCGCGCTCATCACCCCCGGCAACTTCGACGACGATCTGCCGAAGCTGGCGCAGTGCGACTGGGTGATCGAGGCCGTTGCCGAGAATCTTGAAATCAAGACCGGCCTTTTCGCCCGCGTTCTACCCAATCTCGCGCCCAAGGCTCTGCTTACAACCAACACCTCCGGCCTGCCCATCGGCCACATAGCGAATGCGCTCGCCAGCCACCGCGACCGCTTTTTCGGCACGCATTTCTTCAACCCCCCGCGATATATGCGGCTGCTCGAGGTCATCGCGACCCCTGAAACCGATCCCGCGTTGCTGGCCGCGTTTGCAGCGTTTGCCGACCGCCTTCTCGGCAAGCAGGTTGTCTTCGCGAACGACACTCCCAACTTCATCGCCAACCGCATCGGCATCGCCGTGATGTTTACTGCTGCCAACCTGATGCTCGAGCAGGGACTGACCATCGAAGAGGTGGACGCGCTGACCGGCCCCGCTATCGGCTTTCCGCGGACAGGAACTTTTCGGTTGGCTGACCTGGTGGGGATCGACATTCTTGCCCACGTCGCCCGCAACTTTCCTCAAGGCGTTTCGCAGGGCGCGTTTTCCGCGAAACTCGACGAGATCGTCAAGAGGGGCTGGCTGGGCGACAAAGCCGGGCAGGGGTTCTACAAGAAATCCCGCGGCGCCGACGGAAAAGATGCGCGCATGGTTCTGGACCTTGCCACATTTGAATACCGCCCCTCCACCAAGCCTGCTCTGCCTTCGCTTGAAATGGCGAAGAACGCCGCCACACTTGCGGAGCGTCTGCGCCTTTTGCTGGCCAACGACCCGGCAAAGGACAAAGCAGCCGCCTTCCTCTGGCCGTTTCTTTCCTCGCTGTGGAACTACGCCGCGGACCGAATCGGCGAGGTGGCCTCCGACCTGCCTTCGATCGACCAGGCCATGCGCGCGGGCTTCAACTGGGAGATGGGCCCGTTTGAAATGTGGGATGCGGGCGGTGTCGCCTCCACTGTAGTCCGCATGAAAGGCCTGGGCCTGACCCCAAGCCCGGGCGTTGAAGCGCTGCTCGCGGCCGGCCAGAGTTCGTGGTACGCAGCGGATGGCCGCGCTTGTTTCCAGCCCTCGACAGGAAAGCTCGAACCTGTTCCCGCAGTCCCTGGCCACGCCCGGGTCGCCGATTTTCGCCGAACGCACAAGATCGTCCGCACCAATGCCGGGGCATCGCTGGTCGATCTCGGCGACGGCATCGGCTGCATCGAGCTGCACTCGCTCAAAAACGCCATTGGCGGCGACGTGCTCTCGATGATCTCCGCAGTTCTCAATCCCGCCTCAGATTCTGTGCGCGATTTTGCCGGATTCGTCATCTCGGGTGACCGCGACAACTTTTCGGTCGGCGCCAACCTGATGCAGCTTTTGATGCTGGCCCAGGAAGGCGAATGGGAAGACGTAAACGCGGTCATTCGCAGCTTTCAGCAGATGACCGCGGCCATCAAGTTCTGCCCGCGTCCGGTAGTGGTTGCGCCATTCGGCCTCACGCTCGGTGGAGGCGCGGAGATCTGCCTGCACGGCGCACGCCGGCAGCCCCACGCAGAAACCTACGTCGGACTAGTTGAGGCCGGCGTGGGACTGATCCCAGCCGGAGGCGGGACCAAAGAAATGCTGCTTCGCGCCGTGGACTCCGCAGCCGCACTGGCTCCGCCCGACCCGCGCGATCCGCCTTCGCGTTTTGCGCAATCGGCGGAGATGGGCACGGCCCTGCGGCGCATCTTTGAAAACATCGCCATGGCAAAGGTATCCACATCGGCCGCCGAGGCTCGCGCGCTGGGGCTGCTCGCGCCCGCCGATCGCATTACCCTCAACCGCGAACGCCTGCTTCTCGACGCAAAAGCGCAGGCCGCCACACTCGCCGCCGCAGGCTACGCCGCTCCGCAACCGCGGACCATCCCCGCCCCCGGCACACCGGCCCTGGCCACGCTCGAAATCGGCGCTTATTTGATGGGCGAAGCCGGCTACGCTTCAGAGCACGACCAGAAAGTTGCGCGGTGGGTCGCCTACATCCTCGCGGGCGGCCGTGTTACAGCGGGCTCGCCGGTCAGCGAGCAGTACCTTCTCGACCTCGAGCGCGAGGCATTTCTTTCGCTTTGCGGCGAGCGCAAAACCCAGGAGCGGATTGCGTTCACGCTCAAAACCGGAAAACCGCTGCGGAATTAGGCATAAAGGCTGCCTGGGTTAGCCGCGCTTCACGGTAATCTGCGCCCAGAAGGTGCCAATGTTGTCGTTGTAGAAGAGGTTCTTGTTTTTCGGATCGTTATACTGCACATCGTTGACCGTGAACCAGAGCACACCGTCCTTCGGGGCAACCATCTCCTTCTCGCGCCCTACAAAGAAAGCGTCCGTTTTGCCCGGTTCGTCCGAGCCATCCTTGATCGCCGCCACAAGACCACCGGCATTTTCACCCGGCAGAAGATACCGGTCCCTCCGCGATCTGAAGTCCGGTTGAAAGACGTCCAGACTGAATCCATCCGGGTCAATCCAGGGGCGGTGGAGAATCAGTGACTCTTTCTGCTTATCGGTGAAGAAATCCTCCGGAACGCGGGTCTCCTTGGGATCATTCCGTTTGATGAAGGGCGGACCGTCCGCCAGGGCATCCTCGTAATCCTTGCGCAGCTTGACCTTTTCCAGAATCTCGCCCATGTCGACGGCAATCTTGCCCCCCGCGGTGATGGTGATGCGATCGCCTTTGATTACGGGGATTCCCGAACTCTGCCAGCCTTGCGGATTCACGATCATTACGTATTCTCCGCTTCCGGTGGCGCCCTGTACGCGCTGGAGAATTACATGGGAGTCCTTGCCCCCGAGCTGGATCTCGGAGGTCTGCAAATGAAACAGCCGGGTAACAACGAACATGACCACAATCGCCAGCCCGCACGCGATTGCCATGAGAGCAACAAATGTCAGCCCTTTCTTTGGCTCAACAAGGACGTCATCCAACACATCTCCCATGGTCTTTCCGATGGTCCTTGAATACTCTTTGTCGCTGGGGACATTTGTCTGCGTTTGATTGTCCTCGCCCATGATTCCTCCTTGAGTGCGCAATAGGAGCAAAGCGAGATTGAAGCATATCAGCGCCGAGTCCGTACGCGAAAGAGAGTGCCCCGCCTCTGCCGCGGGCGGCGCGCTCGAAGAGAAAGGCCGCGAGATCCGGCATCGGCCATTGACCATTGCCCCCATCGCCAGCTATTCATTGCTATGCCGGGCTCACGCGATATTTCAGGAGCACCATCCATGCCGGAAGCAGTTTTAGTCAGCGCCGTTCGCACTCCAGTAGGCCGCGCGCCCAAGGGCGCCCTCTCCACCACCCGCCCCGACGATCTCGCCGCAATTGCCCTGGGCGGAGCTTTGGATAGGGTTCCCGCGATCGAAAAGTCCGAAATCGACGACGTGATCCTCGGGTGTGCCCAGCCGGAAGGAGAACAAGCCTGGGACATTGCCCGCTGGGCCATTCTGCGCGCCGGTCTGCCGGTCGAAATCCCCGGCGCCACGGTCAATCGCCTGTGTTCATCGGGCCTTGAGGCCATCGCCATCGCCGACCAGCGCATCCGCTCGGGCGGCGACAAGGTCGTCATTGCCGGTGGCGTGGAGTCCATGAGCATGCTCCCCATGAGCGGCCTGAAGCCCAGCCCCAATCCCTACCTGGCCGAGCACTATCCCGCTTCGCTGCTGACCATGGGGCTCACCGCCGAACGCGTTGCCCGCCACTACCAGGTCTCCCGCGAAGATCAGGACGCCTTCGCCCTTGCAAGCCATTTGAAGGCCCTGACCGCGCAGGCTTCAGGCCGATTTGCCAACGAACTGATCCCGGTGACCGTCACCACATCCACGCCCGGCGCGAAGGCGGGCAAGCCTACCATCTCAGAACGGATTTTCGATAACGACGAGGGCCCCCGCGCCGACACTTCTCTTGAAGCTCTGGCCAAACTCAAGCCCGCTTTCCACGCGCAGGGCACGGTAACCGCCGGAAACGCATCGCAAACCTCCGATGGCGCTGCCGCCGCAGTCCTGATGGAAGCCGATCGCGCGAAGGAACTTGGCATTCGCCCTCTTGCCCGCCTCGTCGCCTTTGCCGTCACCGGGTGCCTGCCTGAAGAGATGGGCATCGGCCCCGTCACAGCGATTCCAAAGGCTCTGAGACGTGCCGGCCTCACCCTCGACGACATTGGCCTCATTGAGCTCAACGAGGCATTTGCCGCGCAGGCGTTGGCCGTCATCCGCACGCTCGGCCTCGACCTTGCCCGCATCAACGTTAACGGCGGGGCCATCGCCCTGGGCCACCCGCTGGGCTGCACCGGCGCCAAGTTGACCGCTACGCTGCTGGCCGAGATGCAGCGCAGACAGATCCGCTACGGAATGGTGACCATGTGCGTCGGCGGAGGCATGGGCGCTGCAGGCATCTTCGAGCGGCTCGATTGATGACTCAAGAGCCGCAATCGTCCGCATAGACGGAAACAGCCGGGATCGCTCCCGGCTGTTGCTCGTGCTCAATTCCTTCGCAGTCCCCGCGGCTCGCGCCCAACTACGCCTTTGCGGGCGCGGTGGCCAAAGCCTTCAGTCGCGCGTTCAGGCGGCTCTTGTACCGGGAGACGGTGTTGTCGTGCAGAATGCCCTTCTGAACGCTCTTGTCGAGCGTGGAAACGGTCTCGCGATACTGCGCCTGTGCGGCCTTCACGTCACCTTTGGTGAGCGCCTCACGGAGGGCCCGCAGGCTGGTGCGCACGCGGCTGCGGTTGGCGCGGTTGACTTCGGTCCGGGTCACTGTCTGGCGGGCGCGCTTCAGCGCCGATACATGGTTTGCCATTGCTCTTCCTTAATCTTGAGCCCTGTCGTCAGGGGCAGATCGTCAGCCCTGTTTCAGGGAAAATGATGCGGTTAAGAATGCAACTCGAGCCGCATCCCTCGCAGTCTTTTAGTTTACGGTAATCCGGGGCTCCGGTCAATCCGAGCTGTTGCAATCGGCGAAGACCATCACTTGTCGTCGATTCGATGTTTCCGCCGCGGCGCGCATTTCAGAGACTGAAATTGCCCCTCATGACTTTTGGCACGCAAGAGTCTGGATCGGGTCGACTTAGGCTGCTCCCCTTCTCCCCGGGACCGAGATCCGGCTGCCAGCCCATTCTGACACTCGCCCGGAGGGAGGTATCTGCAAAGGCATAGGACGCATCGAAATTAAACATTGCGGTGATTGACGGCCCGCTCCTTCCGCGCTACTCTCAAGCGCAGATAAAGGATTTGGTCGCCTACGCCAACCCGCGGTCCCAAGAGGCAGCCCGAAGCTTATGCTCGCCCCTGCGCCGCGAATCCGGAACCCTTCTACCACCAAGTGCCTCGTCTCTCTCCTTGCGCCATCGCACGTTACGGGCCTGCACATTCGATAAACTTGATACAGATTCACCGGGCGGAGCCGCTTGCGGCTTCGCCTGGCTCCTTTCATGCGCTCAACGTCCCATCGGAGGAATGCTAACCCTTTGAAGATCGCTCTGGAGATCACGCCCAACCTCGAGCCCCTGTTCGGGACCCGCGATGAAAACCTCAGGCTCATGGAAGACTCCCTCGGCGTCCGCATCGATCTACGCTCCGACGCCGTGCACGTGGAAGGACCGGAAGAGGGAGTGGCCAAAGTCCAGCGCATCTTTCAGGACTTTGAGGTTCTCCGCCGCCAGGGCGTCAATCCGCACAACGGCGAACTCAATGGGATGCTGCGCCTGGTCGTAGCCGATCCCGCGACCACTCTGCGCTCATTGTCCGACTCCGGCAAACAAAGATCCGCAGGCGTGAAGCGTACCGTTCAGCCGCGCAGTATCAATCAGCGCAAATATGTCGAGGCCATCGAGCAGAGCGACATGGTCTTCGGCGTGGGCCCGGCCGGCACCGGCAAAACTTATCTCGCCGTCGCCATGGCGGTGGCCGCCATCAACGCCAAGCGCGTCAGCCGCATCGTGCTCGTGCGTCCCGCGGTCGAGGCCGGCGAGCGTCTCGGCTTCCTGCCCGGCTCGCTGCAGGAAAAGGTCGATCCCTATCTGCGCCCGCTCTACGACGCCCTCTACGATCTGCTCGACGCCGAAAAAGTCGACAAGATGCTGGAGAAGAATGTCATCGAGGTTGCCCCGCTGGCGTTCATGCGCGGCCGCACCCTCAACGACGCCTTCATCATCATGGACGAGGCCCAGAACACCACCATCGAGCAGATGAAGATGTTCCTCACCCGCATGGGCAACAACTCCAAGGCCGTCATCACCGGCGACATCACGCAGATCGATCTGCCCAATCCGCGCAAGTCCGGCCTGCTGGACGCGATCAATATTCTCGACGGCGTCGAAGGGATTCACTTCTGCCATTTCGAAGACGGCGATGTGGTGCGGCACGCGCTGGTGCAGAGGATTGTGCGGGCGTACGAGTCGGCCAAGCCGCAGCAGCAGGAGTTGCCGCTGGCGATGGGCGAGGCGATCGAAGTCGGCTCGCAGCCGCGCGAAAATCAACCGGCGGCGCAGAGCATTCATCCCGCTAAGCCGCAATAAGCTCCTGAGTTCATTCGAATCCCCGGTCCCAGAATCGGGACCGGGGGCACCCGGCACCCGTCGTTTAAAGAAGTTAGGCAATCTTCCCCTCGCATCAAGCACTCATCTACCAGATGCGTTGTCATTAGCGCTGAACCCCAGATGTTGTGGCTGTGGAAAACTTGGCACTTTATGGAGCGTTCTATTTACACTTGCAGCATCTTTCGCGGTACAATCATTCTGTAAAATTCGGCGCTTAACGCACGAAACCCATCCCTTGAGTAAGGATGGGTCGAGTGCTTTTGAGCTTTTGTTTAACTTCTAAGAGAGCTAGTGACTGGGTCCTAAACAACTCCAGCCTACAACACCTCCCTGAAAAGTTCAAGCAAAAGTTAACTGGAATTCCTGTCTCCGAAAGGATGCGGCAGGCCACCCCTCACGGCCCGTGCAATCAACACGAGCCGGAGAGGATAGCTATTCACCTCTAACAAAGGAGCTAGAAATGAAGCATACACCCGTACACGTCGTTCGCGATTCAAGAACGGGGCAGTTTAGGCCCGCTCAAGATGCCAAGAGGTATCCTTCCACAACCGAACGTGAAACAGTCTATCGCCCCTCACCTAAAAAGGGCTAAGGCCACAACCCATTTGCTTGATTCACTTTTCGATGGCCCATCTGATTCTAGGTGGGCCGTTTTGCCGGGTGCCCCATATATGGCTTCTCTGACATGGGATATTACGGACCCTGGCCAGTTTTCTCCTATTTTCCGAACAGCCTCGATGGGACGCAGCGATGCGGCTGATTCCATCTGCTCGACCCCAGGCATCGAATGTGAGGCCCTTCGGCTAACGCAGGGCAGGCTCTGGGGCCTGCGGTCGCAAAGAGAAAAACCCCGATTCGAGGTATCATCGTAGGTATGGCAACGTTCCGCATCTCCGAGGCTGACGCAGCCAGCCACTTCGCCGACCTGCTGGCCCGCGTACGCGCCGGGGCGGAGGTCGTGATCGAGTCGGGTGCGTGCCCGGTTGCGGTGCTGCGCGCGCCCGCGCCGCCGCGCCGCTCCATCGAGGAGTGCATCTCCCTGTTGCCGTCCGACTCGACGGCAACCATCGACGAGGACTTCGCGAGCGACGTTGAGGCGGCAATCGCCGCCCATCGCGAACCACTGAATCCACCGGCATGGGATTGATCCGGTGGGCTTGATCCTCGACTCAAGCCTACTGATCGCCTCCGAGCGCAAGGGCCAGAATGCCCGCCAAGCTCTGACCGAAATCGCGTTGCGCGCTGCCGGAGAAGACGTCGCTCTCTCGGTGGTGACGGTGATAGAACTGGCGCACGGAGTAGCCCGCGCCAACACGCCGCTAAGAAAGCTCGCACGGCAGCAGTTCCTCGACGAACTGATAATCGCTCTCCCAGTTCATCCAGTGACGATTTCGGTAGCTCTCAGGGCCGGTCAAATCGACGGCGAGAATACCGCCCAGGGAGTCCGTTTGGCGCTCTCCGACTTGCTGATCGGCGTCACGGCGCTGGAACTCGGCTATCGCGTTGCGACTGCCAATGTGCGGCACTTTCAGATGATTCCAGGGCTGGGGCTGGTTTCACTGTGAGGCGGGTGATCCAGGTCTGACCAATAAAACCGGGTTGGGTTCCCCATGTCTGAATTTTCCGACATGGGAGACCTTGAACCTTGACCTGTCGGCAACAACGATCATCCCTTCAAGCGGCCCTCAGATTCAAGCTGCTTTATGGTCTCACGGTCCTGCTCCAGATCTTCGAGGCTGTAGGCGTGCTCCCACACGTTGCGCGCCTTCAAAAAGCCATCAAGTTCATAGCGAGTTTCAAATCCGAGCAAGCGGCGTGTTTGATAGGCGCTGAGAGCGCCTGAACGGTACCCCTCGACAGCCACAGCTTCAAGGGTGGCCCGTGCCGGGTCTTGTCCATTTGGCATAAGCCGTTGGGCCATATCGTCCGGAATTTCCACCGTCACCTGCATAATCAAAATGTAGCACGAATGTAAAGCCGATGCCGTTCTTGCTTGGGAGCAGGAAACGCCGACATTCCTGGTCTTCGGATTCAAATTAATCTACTTCGGCAGCAGCCCGCGCGCAATCGCGTCCAGCATCCCATTTAAAAATTGATCGACTCCGGCGCGGAGTAGCGGCGGCCGATTTCCAGCGCTTCGTTGATGACGATGGGAAACGGTGTGCCCTTGAAGCCGATCATCTCGCCCACGGCCATGCGCAGCAGATTGCGATCGACAGCCGGCATGCGCTCCAGCCGCCAGTGCTTCGAGTTGGCCACCAGCAGCTCGTCGATCTCTTCCTGGTGAGCGACGGCGACGCGGAAAAGGTCTTCGGCAAAGCCGCGGACTTCGGGCTCGACCTCGTCGCCGGCCTTCCAGAAAGTAGCGCGCACCTGGTCCGGAGTCTGCTTGCCGATGTCGGCCTGAAACAGCATCTGCATGGCGAGCTCGCGCGATTTGCGCCGCCCCGAAGAGTGATGCTGTCCAGAGGTCAAGCTCGGCCGCCCGTCATATCGTTCGAGATCAGCTTGCGCCGCAGGCTCACCATCTCGATGGCCGCGGCGGCGGCCTCAAAGCCCTTGTTTCCGGCCTTGATGCCGGCGCGGTTCAGAGCCTGTTCGAGCGTCTCGCAGGTGAGCACGCCAAAGCTGTGCGGAATGCCCGTCTCCTGCTGCGACTGGCCGATGCCGCGCGCCACTTCGTTGTAGATGGCCTCGTAGTGGGCCGTTTCGCCGCGCAATAAACATCCCAGCGTAATGATGGCGTCCACCTGGCCGGCGATTCGCAAGTCCGCGCCGCTGCGGGAATCTCCCACGCACCCGGCACGCGGATCACTTGAATTTCGGCGCGCGCAGCACCGCTGCGCAGCAACGCGTCGAGCGCGCCATCGAGCAGGCGCTCGGTGATGACGGCATTCCAGCGGGCGACAACAATGGCGAACTTCATTCCGGCCGCGGAAAGGTCGCCTTCCACCGCAACCGGCTTGCCTTTCACCGGATCGGTCCAGGCCCAGAAGCTGAATTGGAAACCCGGCTCCGGCTCCACGGTAAAGATGCGCGACTTCCAGTGCGTTTCAGTGATTGGCGAGAGGCGTGTCACGGCCGCGTCTCCGCCCTGTGCGCGCAGCCACGATTCGGCAGCCTGATGCACGGCATCGAGCGCGGTCACCTCCACGAGAACATCGGCGGTCGCAGGAAACTGGCCGTCGACAAACTCGAGATTGCCGAGCGGAGCCAGGAACGACGCGCCTCGACTCCCTTCCTCGTTCCAGCCTTTGCCCGGAGCAAATCCCAGCGCGGAAAAAAAGCTCGCCAGCCGGTCATAGACTTCGGCGCTGCCGGCCGGACGAAGAAAGGAGATGCCCTTGATCATGGTTTGATTCTATCGTGCGGGGTGAGGAGGCGGGCATGTCAGGCGATCCGCGACGAAATGCTGGCGCTCGGCCGGCCGAAAGGCCGGCCTGCCGGCTCTTGCTGCGATTACACTTGACCCGCGGCCTACGTGGTCGAGCGAGGCACGACGGCGATGGCCGTAACCGGAACGTGGTTCCAGTTCCCGAAAAAGTGCAGCCGACGTCGTTTCCGCCGGCGGAGACAGGCGTGCACGCAGGGAGATTGGGGCTGATCTGCTGCGTGTCAGTGGGTGGGTTCGCTACCGACGGGTTGGTTGGGATGCTGATGTAGTGGACCTTGTTGTCGCCCGCCGTGGAGACGAAGAAGATGGAATCGTCAGCGGTGAAGACCCCGGCCAGGGGCGCGGTGATCGCCGAGTTCCCGGTGAGCGTGACGTAGCCTACCGCGCCAGGGGCGCCGTTGGGCGCCGGGACGTAGAAGGGCAACTTCGCACCTGTCGAACTGTCATTGGGATTGTAGGTAACGAAGGTGAGATTGGACACCGGCGAAGCCACAATCTGATTGATGGCCGACGCGTTCGCGGTCACGCTGGCCTGCGTGTAGGGCGTGGCGGCGTGCAGGATGGTAAGTGGATTGAGCGTTTGCACCTGGGTCGCACCCGAGCCCGTCGTCGTAACCGGGCACGCGCCGGTGGGAATGTTGACCGCGATGTCGTTGAGCGAAATCGGTCCGCCCGCCGCCGGCAATGCGGCGCTGAGAATATGTTTGCCGTCCGTCGTTGCTGTCAGAACGTCGGATCGCACGGGCTGGTCATCGCCGCCCTGGGTCGCTACGGTGGTTGCCGGGGGATCGGGGCCGGGATAGAAGCGGCAATGTTGCTGCCGGTGCTGGTGACCGTGCCAAGCGGACACCACGCATGAGCCACCGTCGGCGATCCTCTCATATAGGCGCCCACGCCGGGGATGGTAAGGGCCGGCGCTTGCATCGTGGTGGAGATAGCCACATTGGGCGGCAACGTCACACCGTTCAGCGTAGTGGGAGGGATGGAGCCGGGAGGCAGCGGGCTTGGCGGCAGCGGATAGGTGGTCCAACCGGTGTTCTGGTTATACACATAGAGCGTGTCCGTATGCCCGGTGATCGTGGGCGGATTGTTGAGCGCGGCGTTGTCGGTGACATAGAGCGTTTTGGAGTCGGGGGTCCACACTGCGGCATTTCCAAGGCCGCCCTGGGTGGTGTAGCCGCCGGCCGATGCATTGTAGAGATAAAAGAGCTGGCGCACCTGGTCGTTGATCAGTATCTGCGCGTTGTTCGGCGAAACGGCCAGCACCACGCCCTGCACGTTGGGGTCCTGCTTTGTGATGGAGTTGGAAGACGTGCTGTAAACCATCAACTCACGGGCCGAACCGAAGTAGAGATTGCTGCCGGTCTGATCCATAACCATCGAGTTGGGAACGTAGGGCAGCCGCACCGTGGAGCCGATTGTACCGCTCAGCAACTCGATGGGTACGAAGTACTCCGACAGACCGGGCGAGGCGAACCACACAAAGTCGCTGATGGTGCCCGGCGTGGTGATGTTCACCGGGTTGGACGAGATGGAAAGACCGGTGCCATTCAGACCGAGTTCATTGATCGGGGCGGGATTGCACGCGCCCGGCTGGCAGAGGGCATAAACCGAGGCTACGCCCGGGAAGCGGGACGACACTGCGCCGCTGCCGCTCACGCTGATGTCGATGGGATTGGTGGACTGGTAGTCGAGGTTGAGTCCGGTGATGGGCAGGTTGTTGGTGTCAAGAACCGTGGTAGTCAGGTTCTGCTGCACGCCCTGGGTGATGATTCCGCTGGTGGCCCCGTTGGCAAGAGTCACGTTGATGGATTGCGGAGGGCATGTGGAGAAGTAACCGGCCGAAGAGCCGGTACCGGCCAGCGATGCGGTGATCGCCGTTGTACCGGGCGTATTGGCGGTGATCTGGTTGGTGTTGGTGTTGAGGGTCCCGACCGACCCAGTGCCAAGGGAAAAATTGAAATAGCCGACCGACGACGTGCAGCTTGGAATGGAGGCCAGCGTCTGGCCTGGGGCCGGATTACAGGCCGGGCCGAGCGTTTTGGCAACGGTGACCGAAGATGGCGCGCACAGCAGGTATTGCTGGCCATTCGAGCTGTAGCAGGCCTGCGCATCCAGGTTTGCCGTTTGCGTCTGCGACAAGCATTGTTGCGGTCCAACCAGGGCAACCGAGCTCACCTGGGCATGGACGAAGACTTGAACCGGATTTGAAGTAACCGACTGCGCCGAGGCGGTGATATAGGCTGTGGCGTACGGCAGGCCGCCGGTCGACGGAAGAGGATTGGGAAAATTGCAATAGGTATAGTCCGGGATGCCGCCGCCGGTGTTTCGATTCCAGGTACCGGCGCAGATGTTGCCAGTGGGCGAGATGTCGACCAGCTTGTTGTTGGTGGTGCCGTAGGAGTACTGACTTGATCCAACTGAAGCTCCCGTGCCCGTGCAGGTTTGCGCGGAGGGTTGCTGCGCCTGCGCAGTCTGGCCGTAGGCCAGCGAGATGCCGGTGGTCTGGGGCTGGAGGATAATCGAGGCCACGTCGGTGTTCTTCAAGCCGTAGCCGAGGCCATAGCAGTAGTTACCCGCCGGATTGCGAGTACAGCCGGAGATGGATATCCCGGCCGGAATGGCCAGGCAGAACATAAAAACAAGCGTCAAAAACCGCCGCATGAATCCTCCCCGCCCCGCTTTATCGAGCCGCGGAACGGTCTGTCCGAATTACGTGAGAAGAATTGAGTTATAGCTACCCGCCGGCAAGCCGAAAACCGGCCAGCGGCGGGAGAATTCCGCCCAAACTTCCGGCTCCCGGCGATGTGCGCTTGCATGCAGCCGGCCGGTGAAACCGCTCGCAAAGACTCCAAGCAAAAAGTGTATCAGGACGAGCCCCTCTCTGGCGTGAAGCGGCCTTGGGGGTTGTCTAGTCCAGCTTGTCTACTCCGATAGACTCCTCGGCGCACCAATGGGGAGCAGTTGCGGGCACTCCGGCATTTCAGCGAATGCCGTTTCCGGGGACGGGAAATGCAATGGCGAAGCGCCCGCGGGCAGCCGCGGCACAGGTCCCGATTAGCGGGACACAGTGTTTGCTAAAACGCCGTCCGAATCGGGCGGCATGTACCGTTCAAACCAGTCGATGGCCCGCTCCATCACGTCCCGCTGATGAGCCGGATCGACAAATCCGTGACCTTCATTCGGATAAACAACGAGTTGAGCGGGCACATGCTGGTCGCGGAGCGCATGCCAGAACTCGAAGGACTGCGGCGCGGGACACTCGCCATCCCGGTCGCCTACAACCGACAAAGTGGGAGTATGGGCCTGTTTGATAAAGGTGATGGCGGAGCTTTTGGCGTAGACCGCCGGATCGTCGTAAACCGAGGCGCCAAAATACGGAATCATCCACTGGTCGATGGAGTTTTCGCCGTAGTAGCTGAGCCAGTCCGAGATGCCCGCTCCGGCGACGGCGGCCTTGAACCGGTTGGTCTGGGTTACGGCAAACATGGTCATGAAACCACCGTAGCTCCAGCCCATGAGCCCCACCCGGCGCGGATCGACGGGGTACTTTGCCAGAACGGTATCGACGCCGGCCAGAATGTCCTTGAGGTCGCCATATCCAAAGTCCTTGCGGTTGGCCTGGGTAAAGGCCTCTCCCTGTCCGTAGCTGCCGCGAGGATTGGGCATCAGCACAAAATAGTCCTGCGCCGAGAAGGCCGTCGCGCTGAATCCGCCCGCGCCACCGCCCCACCGCCCGACTACCGCCGATGCCGGGCCGCCGTGAACCTCCACGATCATCGGATACTTCTTCGCCGGGTCGTAGTCCCTGGGAAGCATCAGCCAGCCCTGCACGTGGAAGTCGTCGCTGTTCCAGGTGAGAGAGACGGTTTTGCCCCATCCCGCTTTCACGCCGTCGTTGAAGTGCGAGAGCTGATTGAGGCAGTCGGGTTCATTAGGGGAAGGAGTGCGGTCACAGGGCGCGGCAGCGTAGATCTCGGCAGGACGATCGAATGCACTGGCCGTGAAAACGAAAAGTGCGATGGTCGGCCGTGGCAGAAAGGCTCCGTTCGATTCTGCCCGTCTCCGACGCTGCCCGGAAAGCTGAATTCAGGCTTCGCGGCAACCGCATGTTATCTCGCCTTCCGCCGCATTGCCTTCAAGTCCCAGGCGGACCAGTTGGCAGTTGCCTCCCGCCAGTTCACTTAGAAAGAGGTGTTCATTCCCGTCCCACTCGATCCACGCCGGCGAGGTGGGTCGTTTTGGCGTCAGGTCATGCGGTTCGCCGCCAGTCGGCGGCACGATCCAAACGTCGCCCGCCCGTCACTCCTTGGTCGCTCATCAGCCCGCCGATGAACGCAATGCGTCTTGCCGTCCGGAGACCAGCGCGGCACGGCGATCTGCAATCCGTGCAGCGCGCCCGGCAACCTCGGCGGGAGCGAGGATCGACTTTTGGCGTGCCGCTCACCTCTTGCGTATAAAGTTTCGCCACCCACCAGTTGTTCTCTCCCGGAGGGTCCGCCGCGATGTAGGCCAGGGACTTCGAATCCGGCGCCCAATCGAACTCGTATACGTGCAGATTCGCCGGTGTCGCGAAAGTGGGTGCAGCGGGTTGCTGAACGGCGACCTCGGCGACGGCCACACGCTGAATCTCGACGCCATCCTCGCCGATCACCCCCGATGGCGGCTTCATCGCAGCCAGGGCGCCGGCGGGGCGGGTGGCTCCCGCAACATAGAGGAATGCGATGGCCTTCCCATCCGGAGAGAAGGCCGGAGCACTGACGAAGCCCTTCAACTGCGTGAGCCGGCGCGCGGGACTTCCGGCGGTGTTGGCAGGATCCAGGCGGGCGAGATAGAGATCTGCCTGGTCGCCGGAATCGCTGTCCTGACTCGCACAGTCGGAGAAGAAAGCCAGGCTTTTCGAGTCCGGTGACCAGGTAAGCTGGCCCTCGCGGCAATGCTGGCCGGGCGAGGTTGCTGCGGTGATGCGCTCAAAGTTCCCGAAGTCGGCTTTGCCGAGGTTGTCGAGCGGAGTAACGCGAATCTCGCCTGCCCGCCGCCCGCCCTCAACCCAGGCGAGGTGCTTGCCATCGGGGGAGACGGCAACGGCTCCAACGGGGTGTGCGCGGTTGCCGCCGCTCATGGCCCGCTCGCTTTGAGTGTTGGCCTGCTGGCGGCTGGGCGTCCGAGCGTCCTGCGCCTGGAAAACGAGCGGGAAGCAGAGAAGCAATGCGGCGGACCAGAGAGCTACGGCCGGCGATTTGCGCGGTGACGTCAAAAACATACGAAAATGCTATCAGGGAGAGGGATTCGGAGATGGAAGAATCGCCGCCATGAGCGCGATCGCATCGCCGAAACGATCCTGGCGAGCGAAAAGCATCAGAATTCCGCGGCTGGACAGAGGGAATGCGCGATCAGGAACCTGGCGCCGCCACCGGCTTCACCGGCGGCTTGAGTACGAATCCTTTGCGGACCAGCGCGAATCCGGCCTGCGGAAGTTCCGCCTGCAAAAGCTGGTTTTCCGGACCGGAGAACAGATCCGTTCTTGCCCCGGCAATGGTGGCCACAAGATGGTGAACAGTAACCGCGTTGCCGTCCAGGGTTCCTTCCTCGTCGGCGTAGGTGGCCAGTTCGATAGGGGCCACGGATCCCGCTTCTGTGCCTGCTTGTTTGGGGAGGATTGCCCATAGGTCGCGATTGTTCCTGCTCACGCCGAGGGCCAGCAGCGTTTCCAGCGCGCCGGGATCGAAATCCGGAAGAAACACGGCCGCCGGGTGCTCGGCCAAACGTGCAGTTGAACTGCGCCCGTTGGCGGAGACGCTGAGCAAAAGCTGTGCAGAGTCGGGCGCAGCGGTCACATTCACCGCCGACCCGTTAATGATCGCGCTCAGTTGAACATGTTTGAGTTCGTTGGCCACCGAGAGGCGCTCGGTCTTTGACAGGGCGTACTCCAGGCCCTTCATATCCACCCGGACCAGGGAAGTGGAGTCGAATCCGCCCGCGGTAGCGGAGAAGCTGTAGCTGGCCGTGCCCACAGCGTGGCCAAGCTGCGATACCTCAAAGCTACCCGACTGGCATGATCCGGTATGCGGGAGAACCAAGGCAACAGCTCCCAGAAGGGAAAAAGAAAGCAAACTACGCACGGGCGTTCTTATCGCTCCTGCCCAGTTAGACTCCGAATCCAGGAAACAGTTGCGAAAGACAGGGAATAGGGAACAGGGAATAGGGAACAGGCAGGCTGCCTTGCCTGAGAAGCATCTTGTCTCATCCGAGCGGCAGAAAAAACCACACGGAAGAGGCAGATCGACAGTAGATAAACGGGCAGGAACTCGGGCTTTTCTGTTCCCTGTTCCCTGTTCCCTGTTCCCTGTTCCCTGCTCTTTCACCCTTTCGCCGTAGCAAACCGCTTGTTGACTTCGTCCCAGTTGACGACGTTCCACCATGCGGCCAGGTAGTCCGGCCGGCGGTTCTGGTATTTCAGGTAGTAAGCGTGCTCCCACACGTCGTTGCCCAGGATGGGATAAAGTCCCTGCGAGAGCGGTGAGTCCTGGTTGGCCGTGGTCATCACTTTGAGCTTGCCGCCTGCAAAGACAACCCATCCCCATCCGGAACCGAACTGCTTTGCCGTGGTCTCGTTGAAGGTCTTCTTGAAGGCGTCGAAGTCGCCAAAATCGGCGGAGATCTGCTTGGCGATGGCGCCCGCGGGGTGGCCGCCGATGCCGGCGGAGTTGGCAGGGCCCATCAACTTCCAGAAGGCAGTGTGGTTGGAGTTGCCGCCGCCATTGTTTCGCACCACGCCGCGAATATCTTCGGGAATGGCATTGAGATCGCTGATAAGGTCGTCGACTGATTTGGCAGCCAGCGCGGGGTGGTTGGCCAGCGCGGCATTCACGTTGTTGATGTAGGCCTGGTGATGCTTGTCGTGGTGCAGCTTCATCGTTTCGGCGTCGATGAAGGGTTCGAGGGCGGCGTAGTCGTAGGGCAGCGGTGCAAGTTCATAAGCCATAGGGGAAATTCCTCCGTTCGAATTGTAGGGTGAGGGTCAAGGCCTGCGCTCAGCGGCAGCGGACAAGGCATGGGGAGCAGAGACTCTGCAACACGATTTTCACACGCGGCAGCGTGGTCTGCTACTCTTTATGGATGCAAAAATGCGACGAGGGGGTGCAAAAGTCGGCGATAACGAGCCGGGAAGAGCCGTTGCTCTCAACGAAATCGGTCCGGAATGGAAACCTTTGCCTCTCTCCAGACATCGATAGAATGGGCACAATTGGCGGCTTGCATGTTCTCTGCACAATTTCCCTTTGCACTTCCCGAGACCCGATGCAATTTTCAAAACCACCCAGTCTTAAAAGTTGCGTGCATCCATGAGCGAACAGGCGAACTACTTGTGGCTCGAGCAACAGGGCGAAGCGTTCGGCGCGCCTGGCCTGGAGCCGCGCTGGACTTCGAGTGTAAAGGACGCGGTGGGCACGGCCTACTCGGCTTCAAGCCGGGTGTGGTTCACCTGCTCGCACGGAATCCTGAACGAGATCTACCACCCCACCATTGACCGCGCGCAGGTGCGCGACATGGAGTTCCTGGTGACGGACGGCGAGACATTCGTTCACGAAGAGAAGCGCGACCTGGAGTCGAAGTTCGAGTACATCGACGCCGAGGCCCTCGGAGTCCGTTATGTCAATAGCGATCCGGAAGGCCGCTACACCCTCACCAAGGAGATCATCTGCGACCCGCATCACTCAGTGGTTCTGACCCGCGTGAGACTGGAAGGCCACGAATCCCTGCTGCCCCGCCTGAAGGTGTATGCGCTGCTGGCGCCGCACCTTGACGACGGCGGAGCCTGCAACACGGCGCGCGCCGCCGACATCGCCGGAAAGAAAGTGCTGCTTGCCTGGAAAGACAAGTGGTCGCTTGCAATGTCGGCGAGTTCCGGATTCTCGCGCGTGAGCTGCGGCTTTGTGGGCGCAAGCGACGGCTGGCACGACCTGACGGAAAACTTCCGCATGGACTGGGAGTTCGGCTCAGCCACCGGCGGCAACGTAGCGGTGATGGGCGAGGTAAATCTCGAGGTCGCGGCTGGAAGTTCCGAAGTTGGCGCGCGCGAGTTTACGCTGGCCATCGGCATCGGCGAGGGACTCCATACCGCGGCGCAAAAGACCATGGGAGCCCTGGCCATGCCCTACCCGGAACATCGCAAGCGGTTCATGGCGCAGTGGCACCGGGCGGCGAATCCGGAGTGGCTCGCGGCCCAGGCCGGCGACGGCGGCAAGCTGATGCGGGTTAGCCACAATGTGCTGCTGGCGCACGAGGATAAAACCTATTCGGGCGCCTTTGTGGCCTCGGCCTCCATTCCCTGGGGACAAGTAAAAAGCGACGACGATCTGGGCGGCTACCACCTGGTGTGGACCCGCGACATGGTGCAGACAGCCACGGCCCTGCTGGCCTGCGGACGGGCCGAGACCGCGCGCCGCGCGCTGGTTTACCTGGCCTGCACTCAGCAGCCGAACGGCGGATTTGCCCAGAACTTCTGGATCGACGGCACCCCATACTGGAGCGGGTTGCAATTGGACGAGGTGGCGTTTCCACTCATTCTGGCATGGCGGCTTTGGAAGGCCGACGGGCTGGGCGAGATGAAGATTTTTCAGTTTGTCGAGCGGGCCGCCGGCTTCCTCGTCCGCCACAGCCCCATCACCAACCAGGAGCGCTGGGAAGAGAACGCCGGTTACTCTCCCTCCACGCTGGCAGCGGTGATTGCCGGGCTGATTTGCGCAGCCGAGATGGCGCGCAGCCACGATGCCGCGGAGATGGCCGAGTTTCTCGAAGAGTATGCCGACTGGATCGAGAAGCATCTCGAGGACTGGACGGTGACCAACAACGGCATCCTGCATCCGGAAATCAAGCGGCACTACATGCGCATCCGTCCGCCGGAGAAGGGCGAAGCCTACGCATGCGAAAGCTGCGGAGACGAGATCATTCGCCTGGCAAACCGCCGCCCGGCGCGCGCGCGAGTTTTCAGGCCCGGGAGATCGTCGACGCAGGATTCCTCGAACTGGTCCGCTACGGCGTGCGCGATGCCAACGATCCGCTGATTGTGGACTCGCTCAAAGTTGTCGACGCGGTGCTGAAACGCGATCTGCCCCAGGGCCCCGGCTGGCTGCGCTACAACCAGGATGGCTACGGGCAACGGCCGGATGGCGGCCCGTTTCAGGGCTGGGGACAGGGCCGCCCCTGGCCGCTGCTCACTGGTGAACGCGCTCACTACGAGCTCGCGGCGGGCAACGGATTTGAGTCCCTGATCAGGACCTATGAGGCCTTTGCCACCTGTGGGCAGATGATGCCCGAGCAGGTGTGGGACGAGCCCGACCGCCCCGATTCCAGCCTGCGCCTGGGCCAGCCGGCTGGGTCGGCGGTACCCCTGGTCTGGGCGCACGCCGAATACCTCAAGCTGCTGCGCTCGGCCATGGACGGCAAGGTATTCGACCGCATCGACCCGGTGTACGAGCGGTACTGCGAGCCGGCGGGCCGCCGGAAACTCCGCCGCGACGTGGAAATCTACAGCCGTCGGAGACCGATTCAGCAAATGGCGGCTGGCAGTACGCTTCGAATCCTGGACGAAACATAATTTGAGCTTGTTTGGACCGCGGACGACTGGCAAACCACGCAGAAGGCCATCAGCCGCAGTCTGGGCAGCGCCGGGTACAGCGCCGACATTCCACCAGCCGCCGGAAGCAGCGCCGTGGAATGGACCCTTCATTGGCCCGAGCAGGACGCCTGGCTTGGATACAATGTGGAAGTCAAGGTTGATGCCGAGTTGATCGGTTATTGATCGGTTATTGATCAGTTCCGGAGTGCGACCCGCACTTCATCGAAAGGATAAGTTCAAAGCAGATCCGATATGACTCCCACCCTTACCGATACCTCGCTTGATACGCTTTCTGTCGACACGCTGCGCCTTCTCGCTGTCGATACCGTTGAAAAAGCCAAGAGCGGCCATCCTGGCGCGCCGCTGGGCTGTGCGCCCATCGCATACCTGCTGTTTCACAAGCTCATGAAGCACAATCCGGCGCACTCCAAGTGGGTCGATCGCGACCGCTTCGTGCTGTCGAACGGCCACGCATCCGCGCTGCTCTATTCCACGCTCTTCCTCACCGGATACGGAGTCACGCTCGATGACCTCAAAGGCTTCCGTCAGTGGGGATCGCGCACGCCCGGTCACCCCGAGCTCGGCGTCGCCGACGGCGTGGAAGTGACTACCGGCCCCCTCGGTCAGGGCCTGGGAATGGCCGTCGGAATGGCCATGGCGGAAAAGCACCTCGCCGCCATCTACAACCGTCCCGGCTTTGAGTGGTCGATCACCACACCTATGCGCTCGCGGGCGACGGCGACATGATGGAAGGCCTCTCGCACGAGACAGCCTCTCTCGCCGGGACCCTTGGATTAGGCAAGCTGATTGTCCTGTACGACGACAACCTGATCTCGCTCGACGGGCCAACCGAGCTGAGCTTTACCGAGAATGTCTACAAGCGCTTCGAAGCCTACAACTGGCATGTGCAGCGGGTGATGGACGGCAACGACCTGTCTGCCATCGAGGCCGCCATCGAAGCCGCCAAGGCCGAGACCGGGAGGCCTTCGCTGATTGCGGTGCGCACCGTCATCGGCTACGGCTCGCCCAAGGCCGGCAGCAGCAAATCGCACGGCGAACCGCTCGGCGCTGCCGATGTCGTAGCCACAAAGAAGTTCTTCGGCTTCCCAGAAGACCAGAGCTTCTTTCTCCCCGACGATGCCCTGGCCAACTGGCGCCAGGCTGGCCAGCGCGGCGCCGCGTTTGAGTCCGAATGGAAAAAACTGTTTGCCGGTTACTCCGCAGCCTTCCCCGAGCTGGCCGCGGAGTTCGAACGCACTCAGAAGGGTGAACTCAAGGCGGGATGGGAGAAATCGATTCCCAGCTTTCGGCGTGGACAAGAAGGTGGCCACGCGCAACGCGGGCTACTCGGTGATGAATGCGATCGCCGAAAGTGTGCCCGAGTTGTTTGGCGGAGCCGCCGACCTGACCGCCTCCACCAAGACGATCTTCAAGCCGGGAGTAAGTTTCCACGTCGAAGCGGCAGGCCGCAACGTCTTCTTCGGCGTGCGCGAGCTGGCCATGTGCGCGGCGGTCAACGGAATGGCGGCGCACGGCGGGCTCATTCCCTTTGGATCGACCTTCTTCGTCTTTTCCGATTACGCCAAGCCGGCGCTGCGCATCGCATCGCTGATGGAGGTTCACTCGCTCTTCGTGTTTACTCACGACTCGATCGGCGTCGGCGAAGACGGACCCACACACGAGCCGATCGAGCACCTGATGGCGCTGCGAGCCGTGCCGCACATGACGGACTTCCGTCCCGCCGACGCAAATGAAACCGCCGCGGCATGGCGGCTGGCTCTCGAGCGCAAGGGCCCATGCTTCTTTGCGCTGACGCGCCAGGACGTGCCTGTACTCGATCCGGCAACACACGATGCCTATGCCAGCGTGAGCAAGGGCGGATACGTGTTGCAGGATGCGGTGAACCCGCAGGTAATCCTCATCGCCACCGGCTCCGAAGTGTGGCCTGCATTGGATGGTGCAAAACTTCTGGCAGCCGACGGAATTCGCGCGCGCGTAGTCAGCCTGCCGAGCTGGAGAATCTTTGAAGAGCAGACGGCCGCGTACAAGGCAAGCGTGCTGCCCGCGGGCGTACCCAGGCTGGCCATCGAAGCCGGAGCCACGCTCGGCTGGTGGAAGTACGCCGGCCTGGACGGCGACGTGATCGGCCTGGATCGCTTTGGAGCCTCCGCGCCCGGCGCAATCGTTATGAAGGAACTCGGCTTCAGTCCCGAAAACGTAGCGGCGCAGGGCCAGGAAGCTGGTGAAGTAGAACAGGGATCAGGGATCTAGGGGTCAGAGATGAAACGCGGGTGCCGCCGGCCTTAGCAAAAGAGCTCCGTACCCCATCCTTGCGATGTTTTTCTGTCGCAAGGGTGGGATACAAGCAACTCCGCATTCGTTTTTCGAGATCTCTGACCCCTGATCCCTGAAACCTGATCCCTGACTCCGAAGGAGCGCTCGTGAAACTCGTCATCGCATCCGATCATGCGGGATTTGAACTGAAGGAAGAAGTCCGCGCCCATCTGGCCCAGGCCGGACTCGAGGTCCTCGACCTGGGCGCCTATAGAGTCGAGCCCCAGGACGACTATCCGGACTTTGCCGAGCGCGTGGGTCTGGCCATCAAGCAAGGCGAAGCTCCGCGCGGCATACTCATCTGCGGTTCCGGCGTTGGCGTGTGCGTGGCGGCCAACAAGATTCCCGGCATTCGCGCCGGCATGTGCCACGACACCTACTCGGCGCACCAGGGCGTTGAGCACGACGACATGAACGTGATTGTGCTCGGCGCGCGCATCATCGGGCCCGCGTTGGCTTTCGAAGTTGTGGATACGTTTGTCAAGGCGCAGTTCATCGCCAAGGAAGAACGGTTTACGCGGCGCTTCAAGAAAGTCCTCGCCATCGAAGAGAAGTACATGTGCGGAGACGGCTCCGCAAACCCGGCGTAGGAACCTGCTCGATAAGTCGGCGTTTTTGGATGTGGCCGTTTTGATTGCGCCGATTCAAATCTCGCAACTTCATCAAGAATTCATCTCGGAAACGCATAGTGAAAGGCGCCGATGTTCCCCTTCGACGTGATCCTGTTTGACGTGGGTGGAGTCCTGCTGACCAATGGCTGGGATACATGCGAGCGCGCCCTCGCGGTCGAGCGCTTCCATCTCGATCCGGCAGGCATCGAGGCCAGGCACCACGCCGCCTACCCGGCCTGGGAGCGAGGCGCAATCTCGTTGAAGGCCTACCTCGACGCGACTGTCTTCGACCAGCCGCGCAGCTTTTCGCACGATGAGATATTCGCCTTCATGCTTTCGCAGTCCAAATTACTCCCCAATGGAGCCCTGGGAACCTTGAAGGAATTTGCGGCATCCAATAAGTGCATGTTAGGCGCGCTGAACAATGAAGCGCGCGAAACCAATGAATATCGCTTCAAAACCTTTGGCCTCTTTAACTACCTCAAAGTGGCTTTGAGTTCCTGCTATCTGGGCTTGCGCAAGCCCGATCCGGCTATCTATCAAACGGCGCTCGATATTCTTGGCCGCCCCGCGGATCGAATTCTGTTCATCGACGATCGAATTGAAAACGTCGCCGCCGCAGTCAACGCAGGAATGCACTCTATTCGATTTGAAGACGAGGAGAAGTTACACGGGGAGTTAGTAAGTCTGGGCATTCTATAGCAGATCGATACCGGAGGAATTATGCAACTAGGATTGATCGGCCTGGGCAAGATGGGCGGTAACATGGCGGAGCGGCTGCGCCTGGGCGGACACCAGGTCGTCGGCTTCGACTTCAGTGCCGAAGCCGTGGCAAAGTTATCCGCCACAGGCAACGTCGGCGTCGAGTTCCCTGGAAAATCTTGTCCAGAACTTGAAAGGGCGAAGAGCGCTCTGGATCATGGTTCCGCAGGGCGCACCGGTCGACCAGACGATTGCCAAGCTGGAGCCGTTGCTCAACCCCGGCGATATTCTTATCGACGGCGGTAACTCGAATTACAAAGACTCCATGCGCCGCCACACCGAAGTTACCGCCAAAGGATTCCAGTTTGTCGACGTCGGCACCTCGGGCGGAGTCTGGGGGCTCAAAGAGGGATACAGCATGATGATCGGCGGCGACAAAGAGCCTGTCGAGTATCTGCGCCCTATCTTCGAGATACTCGCACCGGCGAAGGACAAAGGCTGGGGACACGTCGGACCCGGCGGTTCCGGCCACTTTGTCAAAATGATTCACAACGGAATCGAGTACGGCATGATGCAAGCCTTCGCCGAGGGCTTTACGATCATGGAGAAGAAGCAGCAGTTTGCTCTCGACCTGCCGCAGATTGCCCAGATCTGGCGCTACGGCAGCGTGGTGCGCAGTTGGCTGCTCGACCTCACCGCCGACGCGTTGTGCAAAAACCCCACGCTCGAAGGCCTCGAAGCCTTTGTTGAGGATTCAGGCGAGGGACGCTGGACCGTAATCGAAGCGATCGATCTCAACGTCTCGGCGCCGATCATTACCGAGTCGCTGATGCGCCGCATCCGCTCGCGCGAGGAGAATAACTTCACCGACCGCATGTTAGCCATCATGCGCAATGAGTTTGGCGGACATGCGGTAAAGAAAGACTAGGGGTCAGAGATCAGAGGTCAGGGTTCCATGGGCGGCGGTCGCGAGCTTATACATAGTTCAACCGGTCGCATCGTTCGGGTTCCGAAAGGCGCGCGCCGGAAACGATTGGAAGCTCCAGCTACTAGCTGGAAGCCGGGAGCTAAAAGCTGAGAACTCCAGGAGGAAGAAATGGCGACGATACAAGCAAGCGTGCGGCCCGAGGATCTTTCCCAGGTCCCAAAGGGGCAGGAGCGGATTCCCGATCCGGGGATTCTGGTAATCTTCGGCGCCTCCGGCGACCTGACCAAGCGCAAGCTTCTGCCGGCCTTGTTTCATCTGCGCCAGGCGAACCTGCTGCCCTCGCAATTCGCAATCGTGGGCGTTGCGCGGCGGCCGCTGGGTGACGAGTTTGCGGCCGACATGCGTGCGGGAATCCTCGAGTTCGGCAGCGTTGACGCGAGCGACCCCAAGCTCGACGACTTTGTGAAGCACATCAGCTACTTCCCGCTCAACTTCGACGACCCGGCCGACTACGCAGGCCTGAAGACCGAGCTCGACCGCATCGACAGGGAGAAGAACATTGGCGGCAAGCGGCTCTTTTACCTGGCCACGGCGCCGGAGTTTTTCGCCGGCATCGTCGAGAATCTCGGCGCGCAGGGCATGGCGCAGCCGGAGCAAGGGAGTGGCTTCGGTGGTTATCGAAAAGCCATTCGGCCACGACCTGGACTCGGCGCGCGTGCTCAATCACCAGGTGAACGCGGTCTTCCAGGAGAGCCAGGTCTTCCGCATCGACCACTACCTCGGCAAGGAGACGGTGCAGAACATTTTGGTCTTCCGCTTTGCCAACGGCATCTTCGAGCCGATATGGAACCGAAATTACATTGAATACGTGCAGATCACGGCCGCCGAAACGCTGGGCGTGGAAGGCCGCGGCCCATTCTACGAGAAGGCCGGCGCGCTGCGCGACGTGGTGCAGAACCATGTGATGGAACTGCTGAGCTTTGTTACCATGGAGCCGCCCTCGAGCTTTGACTCCGAGGCCGTGCGCCGCGAAAAAGTGAAGGTGTGGCGTGCCATTCCGCCGGTGCCGATCCTGAATGCGGTGCGCGGCCAGTACGGGCCCGGCATTGTCGATGGGCAACACGTGGTGGGCTATCGCGACGAGGAGCGCGTCAATCCCAACTCCGGCACGGAGACCTATGCGGCACTGCGCCTCGAAATCGAAAACTGGCGCTGGGCGGGGGTTCCGTTTTACCTGCGCGCCGGCAAGCGGCTCAAGAAGCGCGCCACCGAAATCAGCATCCAGTTCAAGCAGCCCCCGCTGCTCATCTTCAACCGCATGGCCGCCACCGGCCCCTGCCAGGAGATTCAGCCCAACCTGCTCACCATCCGGATCCAGCCCGACGAGGGAATCTCGCTGCGCTTCGGAGCCAAGGTGCCCACCACGCCCAACATGGATGTCTGCCCGGTCATCATGGACTTCGACTACGAGGCGGCCTTCGGCAAGTCGAGCGCCAACGGCTACGAGCGTTTGCTGCTCGACGCCATGCTCGGAGACCAGACCCTGTTCGCCCATCGCGACGGAGTTGAGATCAACTGGGCGCTCTACACGCCTATCCTCGATGCCTGGGCCGCCAAGAAGCCCGAAGTATTTCCGAACTACTTCGCCGGCTCCTGGGGCCCGGAATGCGCCGACCACCTGCTCGAGCGTTGGGGCCACACCTGGCGAAACGACCTGGGCAGAAAAGCGTGATCGAGCGATGTTAGCAGTGTTAGCTGGTATTTCGATTCAGAGTCGAAGAGGCTCGGGCCCTAACTCCGCCAACACGCCAAGCGCGGCTAACACCGCTCCTTCCTCCGCGTCCTAGATAAGCCGAAACCCATTCAGCCGTTTCGCGGCGTTTTCGTCAAATGTCAGAGTCGCGGAGCAGCCTTTCCAGATACCGATGCTGCCGATCAAGGCATCTTCAAAAGACCCGCTTCCATTTCGGAGCGCGACCACCGCTTGGTAGACTTCCTGCTCGTTTTGCACCTCGAGGCTATCGGCCGCCAGAATCATTTCGATGTGCTGGGCAATCTCGCCGCGCGTACGCTTGTACAAGCTTCCAAGAACCCAGACGATTTCGAGAATGCAGACAAGGCTCACAAAACCAGGATTCCGCGCCGACAGACGGCGTTCAATAATTTCCGCCGCCCGGGGAGACTGCGCCGGATCATCTTGCGCCAGGTAGCGCAGAAGAACATTCGTATCGAGCGCAATCATCTGTTCCGCCGAAATCTCCTGGTAGCGCCGGCCTCGATGGCCTGATCGATTTCCCCAACGGTCACCGGTTTTGCGAGTTTGGGTAGGCTGCCCTTCAGCCGCTTGGCCGGAATCCTGGGCAGAATAATCACACCGTCAGGATGAAAGAAAAACTTGAATCGATCCCCTGCGTTGATCTGGAGCCGTTCCCGAACCGCCTTGGGGATAGTGGCCTGCCCCTTGCTGCTGAGTTTGGCTTCCATCATGAAGCACCTCTCTTTACATTTTAGCAGAAGTAAAGAGGTTCAGGCGGCATTTTCAAAGCCAGCCATAACACATATGCTAACTTCGCCAACACGCGCCAAACACGGCTAACCCCGCTAGCCTTGCTTCTTCCCCATGCCTTCATCCATCGCCAAATTTGCAAGCCGGTCGGCTTCCTTATTCCCGCCGCGCAGCGTGTGCCGCATCTCAAACCGTTCCAGCCGGCCAGCCAGCCGCCGAGCCTCCTGCCAAAGCGGAAGCAGCCCCGGGCTCTTCACCTTGTAGAGCCCCTTCATCTGCTTCACCATCAGCTCGGAGTCGGAGACCACGCGAAGCTTTCGCTTTCCGTTCGTCAGCGCCCACTCAAGCACCGCCAGCAGCCCGGAGTACTCGGCGTAGTTGTTGGTTTGCACTCCCAGAAACCGGCTCAGGCGAGCAACCACACGGCCGCTCGGCGTCTTCGACAACCGCGCCATAGCCCGAGGGTCCGGGATTGCCGCGGGAACCGCCGTCGCAGTGGGCGGTAAACCAATCGTGCTCGGATTCGGCAGGGGCGGAGCTTTCAAAAAGATTTCCGGTCATCGACTTCCAGTGTAGCCGGACGTGCCGGAACGCCAAGATTCCTCGCATGGGCCCCAAGCCAGCTCTCCAAACTCCCAGGTAACCGTTCAAAATGGATGACCAAACCGGGATTTCCGCGTCTACTCCGGTACAGACACTTCTACGGTGTTGACCGAAGATTGCCGTAGGGTTGCCAGGGCCGCTGGTATCGCCGAGCGGCCTAAAGAATGGATCTTTCCTGGGAAAATATCCATTCTGTGGCTGTTTTCGGTTTATTAGCAACTTTAGATGCAGCCTCCTCAGTAGCTCGGAGGTTCGGAGATTCGATGGCGACAGACGGCGCGAGTCTACCCGGTTTCTCCGGCGGTAATTGCGCCAGGTTTGGCTTGGCCGTCCGCGCGGAAGGTACAATCCTCAGCAGGTATGGCTGCGACGAGGGCGATGGGCGGAACGGGACGGGACGGCGCTAGAGACGGACGCAGGAGCGCCAGCAGGTCCGCGCCCAGGAGATGGAACTGATCCGCGAGGCGCAGGCCGGCTCGCGGGTGGCCTTCGACGCCCTTGTGCGGCAGTATGAGCACCAGGTTTTGCGGCTGGCGCTGCACCTGACCGGCAGCGAGCACGATGCGGAAGACATTTACCAGGAGGCGTTTCTGAAGGCTTTCCGGTACATCGGAAACTTCCGCTTCGAATGCTCTTTTTATACGTGGATTTACCGGATCGTCACCAATCTTTGCCTTGACCAGTTGCGGCGCAAAAAGACCCGGCGCGAAGATCACGCGGTGGTGCGTGGACCATTCCGGGGACGAGATCGACCTGCTGGCCTCGGTTTCGGACAACCGGTCGTTTTCAAATCCCGGCCAAGGAACTGGACCGCAAGCTGCTGGGGGAGAAGATTCAGGCGGCGCTGGTGAAGCTGACGCCGCGGGAACGGATGGTATTTGAACTGAAGCACTACCAGGGACTGCGGCTGCGCACCATCGGAGAGATGCTGAACACGACCGAAGAGACGGCCAAGAACACGCTCTTCAGGGCAACAAAGAAACTGAGAGCGCAGTTGGCGGAGTTGCGGTAATTTTTTGCTTGCCCATCGACGCATTCGATGGATAGAAAGGTAGCGATTGCAAGGCAGGAGCTAAAAGCTGAAAGCTAGAAGCTAAAAGCTCGTTCGTAGAATTTTCTTGAGGCTGGAAGGACGTAGATATGAATTGCGAACTTGCACATGAACGGATTGTGACAGCGGCTTACGGGGAGCTGCCGGACGACCAGGTGCACGAACTTGAACGGCACCTGGCCGACTGCGCTGAGTGCCGCAAGGAGCGGGAGCAACTGCTGGCGCTGAAGGTGCTGGCCGATGCGCTTCCCGTAGCCGAGCCGGGACCGAACCTTGTAGCGCGCAGCCGCCTTCGGCTGGATGAGGCACTGGACGCGCTGCCGCCTATGCGCTGGTATGAACTGCTGGCGCAGAGAATGATGAACAACGTTGCCAGTCTGCAGGCCGCGCCGGTGGCTGCGTGCCTGCTGCTGGTTGCCGGAATCGGAGCCGGCAGCCTGGGCGGCTATGAGTTTGCGCAGAATCGCGCCGCGCATGCTGCCGCGCAGGCGCCTCCCGCTTCAGCGGACAACCAAGGGCCAGCCGGCTACTGCGCTCGAGCCCACAATCGCCAACGTCGCCAGTGTTTCGAGCATTGTGCGGCAGCCGGGCAGCGAGATGGTGGAAGTGAGCTACAACCAGCTCGTGCCGGAGCACATCAAGGGCTCGCTCGACGACCCGGCAATCCGCCAGTTGCTGATGCTGGCTACGGAGAATTCGACATCCGCCGGCGTGCGCGACGACTCCGTGGGGCTGCTGGCGGCCGAGTGCCGCGCCGGCCACAGTTGCCAGGCGGCGGGCATCCGCGACGCGCTCATGGTGGCGCTGCGCTACGACAAGAATGCCGGCGTGCGCGAGAAGGCGCTCGAGGGCCTGGAACCTTACGTGGCTGAGGACGTGCGGGTGCGCAACGCCGTGCTTGAGGCGCTGCTCAACGACAGCGATCCGCGCATTCGCACCGAGTCCATCAACATTCTGGAGCCGGTGGAGGCCGATACCAGCGTGCGCCAGGTGCTTTACTCGGTCTCCACTTCCGACGACAATCCCCAGATCCGGAATGTTTCCCGGCAGGTCTTGAGCCGGGTTCCGGAGATTCAATAAGCAGTGTCTTACCTTCCCTTCAGCGCGCCGTCAGACAAAAAGAGCGCGAAGCCGGGAAGAGAGAAGCAACCGCTGGAGAAGAGACGATGAAATCACTTATTGAGGCCGTATCGCAGTTTGGGTCTTAGCGGCATTGCTTGCCGCGGGACTGGCGCTTGCGCCCCACGCAGCCCGGGCCCAGGCAAACGATCTTGGGCAATTGGTTGTGAGGCTCCGGCTCGCCGCTGCTTTCCAGTTCGCAGGGCTACCTGGGCGTGGAGATCGTGGACGTGGACACCGAGAAGGCGCAGGCGCTCAAACTGAAGGAAGTGCGCGGCGCGATCATCACCCTCATCGACCACGACGCTCCCGCCGGACAGATCGGGCTCAAGGTCAACGACGTTGTGCTGCAATTGAACGGGCAGAATGTCGAAGGCGCCGAACAGTTGCGCCGCATGCTCAAGGAGATTCCCCCAGGCCGCAAGGTCAGCATCGAGATCAGCCGCGACGGCAACATTCAAACCCTGGCTGTTGAACTCGCCGATCGCCAGGTGCTGGGGCACGACGTGTGGAACAAGATCGGCAGCGGCGGCGATGTATTTACGCCGCCGCCAAGCATGGGCATTCTTTCCGGCAGCGGCGATGCGCCGCATGCCGGGCGGAGGGTTTCACCTGCCCTTCTTCGGCAGCAGCCTGAATGTGGGCGCGCTGGTTGAGCCGCTGACCTCGCAGATGGCCGAGTACCTGGGCGTGCCCAGCGGCCTGATGGTCAAGCAGGTGGCGCGCAAGAGCGAAGCCGCCGCCGCCGGGCCTCAAGGCCTTCGACGTGATTCTCAAAGTTGGCGTATGAGCCAGTGACGAATCTTGCCGGATGGGACCGCGCCCTGCGCTCCAACCAGGGCAAGCCGGTGCAGGTAACCATTCTGCGCGACAAAAAGCAGCAGACACTCACGCTGCAAGTGGACTCAAAGCACCGCCAGGGTTCGATCGAAATTGAAGACGTCTTCCCCTCCGGCGATTGCTCGCTGATGGCCGAGGCCGGTCAGGAGTTTGCGATCGATCCTCAAGCCGCCGCTGCTGCGGCTGAGGCAATGCGTCAGCAAGCTGAGGCGCTGAGTAAGCATCTCGGCTCGATGCAGATGCTCAGCAAGGAGCAGGCCGAGCAGTTGCGCGAGCAGGCCGAGGCGTTACGCAACAAACTCAAGAGCGAAGACTTCAAAATCGACCCGCAGCAGATGGAACAGTTGAAGCAACAGTTGGAAGAGCTGCGCAAAAGCTTCAAGTCTGAAGAATTCAAAATCGACCCAAAGCAGATGGAAGAGCTCCGCCGCCAGATGGAGCAGTGGAAGCAGCAGTTGGAAGAGATGGCGCCCCTTCGCTTTGGCGATTACGTCTAAGCCGCGTCAATCTTCCCTGCCCGAAGACCCGAATCCCCCTCAACTGTCCCCGCGATACAGCATGTCGCGGATAGCCTTCCGCCTTGCGGCATTCATCTCGCTGGCCGACTTGCGGTCGCCGGGGTCCACTCCACCGGCCGCAGTCCCATCGGTCTCCTCCGGCTCACTGCAAGCCGGACAGCGATTCGCAAAGCCGGGCTTGCCCGGCCTCAACTCAAATTCCTCATGACAGACGACACATGTTTTGATCGGAAACGACATTACAAAAACATGATAACGCCGCCGGTCAAGGTCGATTTCGCCACTCGGTACGCGGCTATTTGAACAACTTCAAATCGATCCCCTCGCCCATGGCCTTATACCCCGCATCCCCCGGGTGCAGATGGTCGCCCGAGTCGTACGCAGGGTTGAAGCGATCGGGATTTTGCGGGTCGCGTGTTATCTGGTCGAAGTCGATCACGCCATCGAACGTGCCGCTCGTCCTTATCCAGTTGTTTACATCTTCGCGCACCTGCTCGCCCTTGTCGGAGCGGTAACCAGCCCCGCCATATGGAGTCAACGTCGCGCCGAATGCCTTGATGCCATGCACATGCGCCGCGTCGGCAATTTGCTTAAGCCCCTGCTCCAGCAGCTGCGCGGTCACGTCATCCTCAGGCGCGGTAAGATGCGCAAGCCTCCCAATGTCATTGATACTTTCCAGGACGATCACGTAGCGCACGCCGTCCTGCGCCAGCACATCGCGATCCAGGCGCGCCAGTGCGCTCGGCCCGGCCTGATCGTTCAAAACGCGATTGCCGCCGATGCCTTCATTCAACACCGAAACATTTTCGAGTCCCCGCTCCTGCCTCAGCCGCGCGGCCAGCACGTCGGGCCAGCGGCTGTTGGCATTCTTCGTCGAATGTGCGCCGTCCGTGATCGAGTCGCCCAGCGTCACAATCGCGCGCGAGCCTTCCACCGCGTTCACATCGATCCCGTCGAGGAAGTACCACGATTGCAATTCAACCGGCGCAGTCAACGCCGGCGCTGAGGAAACATCCCCATCGGCAACAAAGCTATCCTGATCTGCAAACGCGTGATAAGTTTCAGCGCGCATTACCTGCGACGGCAGATAGAAACTCACAGCCACATCGGAGAGCGGCGGTAAAGCGAGAGCCACCGGATCGGAGTACATCGCCGCGCCTGGCGGAATCCGCACGCTGCCGGCGCCGCCGAAGGTGAGAGCGTGGTCCGTTCCGTCCTTGATCGCCGAACCGCCCGCGCTCAAAGCCACATGCGCGTCGCTGATCGTGAGCCCGTCCAGACCGAACTCATTGGTGAACCGCACTCGAAGCTGTTCGCCGCCGTTCGAAACATGCACAATCTCGCGCAGCGTAACCGCGGCAAATGGATGCACCGTAAAACCGCCCATCGCCAGCATCGGCGACGCGGCCCACGTGCCCACCCATTGCGCCTTCTGCGCGGATTGCGCATTGCCGCGCGCGCCCATTGCGGCCAAAACTAAAGAGACAGAAACGAGACCGAACCAACCGGTAATCCAACGATTGACCATGTGCCGGCAAAACCTCCGCGTGACCTCTCGTTCAAATGCAAACGAAGTCTATCATGGGGGCGAACATTCCTCGTCTGCGGACCGGAACGAGACGATGATCGGATCCAGCTCACTGAAGCGAAACCCGCCACACCCGCCTGTTCCCTGATCCCTGATCCCTGTTCCCTCCCCTTCCCCTGTGTTTCAATAGAAGAGATGGCAATTCCACGCAGATCGACGGCTCGCGGACGCTGGCTGGCAGCCACGCGCAAGGTGCGCGAGTTGAGGATGGTGACGAGCGCATTGGCCTCGACGTCCCACCCCGTCCTCGTACAAATCGTCCCGGCCCGCTTCTGCAATCTGAGTTGCGCCTACTGCAATGAGTACGACAAGGTCTCCGAGCCCGTCCCCCTCGAAGAGATGTACCGCCGCATCGATCACCTGGGCCGCCTCGGCACCGCCATGATCGGCATCTCCGGCGGCGAACCGCTCACCCATCCGCAACTCGACGAGATTATTGTGCGTATGCGCCGCACCGGCGCCATCGCCGGCATGATCACCAACGGCTACCTGCTGAGCGTCGAGCGCATCGAGCGCCTGAACCGCGCCGGCCTCGACCACATGCAGATTTCGATCGACAACCTGGTCCCCGACGATGTATCGCTAAAGAGCCTGAAGGTGCTCGACAAGAAGCTCGAAATGCTTGCCCAGTACGCCGAGTTCCACGTCAACATCAACTCCGTCGTGGGCGGCGGCTTCCGCGATCCCAACGATGCGCTGGTCATCGGCAAGCGCGCCATCGAGCTGGGCTTTACTTCCACCATCGGCATCATCCACGACGGCGACGGGCAACTGAAGCCGCTCAAGCCGAACGAGGCGAAGGTCTATCGCGAAATGAGCCAGTGGAAGAAAGTCAACTACTCGCGCTTTGACGACTTTCAGTCCGCGATCGTCGACGGGCTGCCCAACAATTGGCGTTGCCGCGCCGGCTCGCGCTACCTCTACATCTGCGAGGACGGCCTCGTGCACTACTGCTCGCAGCAGCGCGGCTATCCCGGCGTGCCCCTGGCCGAGTACACCACCGCCGACGTGAAGCGCGAATTCCTCACCGCCAAGAGCTGCTCGCCCAACTGCACCATCGGCTGCGTCCACAAGATCAGCTACATCGATCACTGGCGCGCGCCGCAGACGACCACAGTCTCCCCCGGCAGCCACACCGCCGACGTCCTGGTAAACATCCAGACCGGCGATTGAGATGCCATTTTGCGAGAGACAGTTGGCCGCTCCGATCCCGTAAAATAAAGCTGAATCAATACTTGATTCCAGGATTCCCCTTACATGACTGTTGAATCGAAATCGTCTCTTGTCCCTTCCCTTCAAGCTGCCGCCGCTCAGGCCGGCCTTGCGCTTGTGTCCGCCACCCAGGGATCCGACTTTCACGGCCGGCCAACTGCTCTCTTCGAGCTTGGACTTCCCGGCTCGGCGGCCGGCGCGCCCTTGTTGAAGCTCGAGCTGAGCGAATCCTTCCACTTCGACAAGCCGGAACTGCTTGGGCAGATGACCGCTCATCTTGCGGCCCAGGCCAAACGGCTGAGGAATCCCCGCCCCGAGTGCTACGTGACGCTTGCCGGCTTGCCCGTGGCCTTCGGCCAGTTCCAGTGGCCTTTTCACCAGTCGACATCCGGCGCCGATACCTATATCGTGCATGGCGAAATGCACCTTGCCGACGGCGGCTCGCACAATCTGCACGCCAAGGTCGCCGCGGCAGTCACGCTTACCTTTGCCGAGATTGTGCCTGCAATGGAACAGCCCTACGCGGAGACCTTCGTCTACAACGCGGTGCGCAAAACGGTGGACCTCGGCCAGTTGGAGTTTTTGAAGTCTGGCAACCGCCAGCCTGTGCCCGTGACCACGCGCTATTACAGCCGCTGGCAAAAGCGTTTCGTGTTTACCGAGACCGACGACATGGAGCGGCTCAACTACCTGCTCAGCAAAGTCTACTGGCTTTCAGGCGTGCTTGGCGAAAGCAAACCGGTGTGGATTGCCGATCCGAGAGACGCTCAGTATTTGAACACAACCGACGAGGAACTGCTCCGAATTGCCGGCGACGAAGCCGCTGCCGGGCTGATGCTGCTGGAAGGCGAGTTTGCCGCAGCCACACCTGCGCTGATGGCGCGCGCACCAAGGTACCAGGCCGCTCTTGAAGCCGCGCTGAACTTTACCAAGCCGCAGTTCAATGAGTCGATGCGCTCCGGACACGCAAACATGTAGCTTCGCAAACCGGGGCCGAGTCCTACAGCGTCCCGCCGCAACCGGAGCAAAAGCGCGCGCTTGGCGGGTTGGTCTGGTTGCAATGCGGACAGGCTGTCAGGTTGCCGGCCGGCGGCGCGGGTGGCGCCCCCTGCGGCATATTGGCGGGCGGATATACCGGCTGGCCCCAAATGGGTGGCGGAATCCCCAGCGCCGCGGCAATTCCCGCAGCCTGGATGGCGTTGAACTCGCGCACCCGGCCGGGCATGAAGAAGCACTCGATGAATCCGAGCAGCGCCGGAATCCCCGACCAGAAAAAGCAAAGGTAGAGAATCCCAAGGCCGGTGCGGCGCAGATAGAAGTGGTGAATGCCAAAGCTGCCCAGAAACAGCGCCAGCAGAATGCCGACAACCTCATCGCGGCGCACCGATTCATACTGCTGGTAGAAGATCGCTTGCGGGTTTGGATAGGCGTAGCTGCTCATTGGGACTTCTCCTTGCGCGTGCCTCTTGAGATACGCAGCCGGGTTGGGCGCGGTTCCCGGCAGTTCGTGTTATGGATTGTGCCATGCGGCAGCCGCTGTGCGATACAGTCCCGCATAGTTAGAATCGAATTCATCATGAGTGCGAAGACTTCCTCAGCGGCTTCCAGCGGCACATTTCTTGTCGGGGGCGATCTGCCTGTTCATCGTCTGGGCTACGGAACCATGCGCCTGGTGGGCGAAGGAGCGTGGGGCGAGCCGGCCGATCCGGCGGAAGCAAAGCGTGTGCTGCGCCGCGCCGTCGACCTCGGCGTGACCCTGATCGACACGGCGGACGCATACGGCCCGGAGATCGCCGAGCGATTGATCGGTGAGGCGCTTGCGCCCTATCCGTCCGACCTGGTCATCGCCACCAAGGGCGGCATCACCCGCCAGGGGCCTGCCAAAACCGAGTACGTAGGACGCGCCGGGTATTTGATTCAGTGTGTCGAGATGAGCCTGCGACGGCTCAAGTTGGAGCGGATCGATCTCTATCAATTGCACCGCATCGACCCGCGCACGCCGCTCGAAGAGTCGCTTGGCGCGCTTAAGCGGATGCAGGAACAAGGCAAGATCCGCCACATCGGGCTCGACGAAGTAACGCCCGCTGAGGTGGAGGCGGCCCGCGCATTCGTGAAGATCGCGACTGTCCAGAATCGATACAGTCTGGGCGACCGCCGACATGAGGAAATGCTTAACTGGTGCCAGCAGCAAGGCATCGGGTTCCTGCCCTGGTATCCCAATGCCGGGGGAAAGCTGCTAAAGCCGGACCACCCTGCTGCTGAGAAACTCGGACAGATTGCCAAGCGGCACGGTGCCACGATTTCGCAGCTTTCGCTGGCATGGCTGCTGCAGCGCTCGCCGGTTCTCATGCCGATCCCGGGCACCTCAAAGGTCGCACATCTTGAAGAGAACGTGGCCGCCACCGGGCTGAATCTGAGTGCGGAGGAGTGGGAGCAAGTAGAGGCTGCCGCGAAAAGCTGACTCAATCGCCACTGAGCCGGGGCCCCGCCGGTTTATCCTTGCCTCAATGCCGGAGACTCTGTCCGCGGTCCTGATTACGCTGAACGAAGCGGCCAACCTGGCACGCACGCTGGCGAGTGTGAGCTGGGCGCAGGAAATTGTCGTCATGGACTCGGGGTCAACGGACGCGACGATCGAGATTGCGCAGAAGGCCGGAGCACGGGTCTTCGAGGAGCCGTGGAAGGGCTTTGCCACGCAGAAAAATTCTGCGATTGCTCTCGCCTCGAGCGAGTGGGTTCTGTCGCTCGATGCGGATGAGGAAGTGAGCCCGGAACTGGCGCGGGAGATCCAGACACTGCTGGCGACGGAGCCCGCGCTCAGCGCTTACCGCATTCCACGGCTCAATCACTTCCTGGGCAGGCCGCTGCGCCATGGCGGCTACTGGCCCGATCCCAAGCTTCGCCTTTTCCGCCGCGGCGCGGCGCTGTTCGCACAACGGCCGGTCCACGAAACCATGGAGGCCGCGGGGCCGGTGGGCACATTGAAGCAACCCCTGATTCACCACTGCTACCCAACGCTCGACGAGTACATCGAGCACATGAACCGCTATAGCTCGGCTGGCGGACGGATGCTCGTCGATTCCGGCCGCGCGCCGCGCACGCTTCCCGCTCTCCTTTGGAATGCGCTCCTGAATCCGGCGGCGACGTTTTTCTATAACTATCTTTTCCGGCTCGGCTTTCTCGATGGCCGCGAAGGGCTGCTCCAGCACCTGAACCACTCGGTCTACATTCACTGGAAATTCGTGAAGGCCTGGGCTGCGGCGCGAAACTGAACTCTCACCCCGACACGAAGTTATAGCCGATGATGTCCGTGCCCGGCGACGAAGTTGATCATCCTTAGCAAAAGCAGCAGCAAAGCGATTACGACAACGATCGCCAGCGACAGGTTTGACCTGCGCGGCTTCGGTTTCTGCGGCTTTGCTTTGCGCTTCATGCAGAGGGCCGAGTCCGATCCCCGTAGGTTCCGGTTGAATGTCAAGGCACCCCAAATCCCAGCCTCGAGATCTGGGGCACCCGAAGTCGATGCGACCGCACGCGGCATTTGTCCAAAGACCCGAAAGCTAAAAGCTGAGAGCTAGAAGCTGGAAGCTGCTTTCCCCGTCGGTTTCGATCCCCACATCCCGTAATAGGCGATGTAAAGATAGCAGATAACTGGAATCACAAACGAGTACTGAATGCCAACCTTGTCGGCCAGCGCGCCAATGAGATAAGGAATCACGGCTCCGCCGACAATTGCCGTCATAATCAGGCCCGACCCCTTGCTGGTCATTGGTCCCAGGCCCGCAATCCCCAGCGTAAAGATGTTGGGGAACATGACCGAGTTGAAAAAGCCGCAAAGTACCAGCGTCCCAATCGCCACCCAGCCCGAGGTAAACATCGAGATCGCGATCAGCGACGCGGCGCTAAAGGCGAAAATGCTGAGCAGCTTTCCCGGTTTTACCTTGGTCATGATGCCCGCGCCAAGCAAGCGGCCGACCAGTGCCCCGAGCCAGTAAAGAGATACCAGGAAGGACGCGGTCTTGGCAGTGCTCATCCCCTGCAAGCTGAAGTAATTTACCGCGATTGACGCCAGCCCCACTTCAACGCCCACATAGAAGAAGATGCCCAGCGCGCCCAGAACCGTGTGCCGATAACTCCAGATGCTGCGGCTCAGCACAGGGTCTCCCACTTTGCCGGGCCGGAACGACTGTGTTTCAGCAATCGGCGGCAAATGCGAAAACGCTACCGCAACTCCCAGAATCAGCAGTCCTCCCGCGATCGCAATGTAGGGTCCTCGCACCGTGTTGGCAATGCTTGCCTGGGTTGCCAGCTTGCCGGGATCGGACAGAATATACGCGCCCGCAATAAGCGGCGCAATCGCGCCGCCGATGGAGTTGAATGCCTGCGCCAGATTCAAGCGGATGGACGAAGTATTCTCCGGTCCAAGGATCGATACGTAGGGATTTGCCGAAGTCTGCAACGCAGTAACGCCCGCTCCTACCACGAAAACCGCGGTCAGAAACAGCGGAAAGCTGACCAGCTTTGCTGCCGGAACGAACAGCAGGCAGCCGACAACCTGGACAAAGAGCGAGACGACCATGGTCCGCTTGTAGCCGATCGTTTCAATCAGCTTCGATGTCGGCGACGAGAATACGAAATATGCCAGGAAAAATGCGGACTCGGCCAGCATAGCCAGCCCGTAAGGAAGAGTGAAAATCGTCCGCAGATGCGGCACCAGCGCCATGTTCAGGTTGGTGATGAACCCGAAGATGAAGAAAAGCGCCGTGACGGTGATGAACGGAATCAGATAGCCGGGCGACGTGAGCGCCGCCGATGGTTTTGCTTGTGCTGCCATTGAAAGTGGGTCCCCGCTTCCTCTTGTACGATTTGCCGATGCGCTGAATTCAAGCTTGATGCTGCACACAACACTAAACGCCGGACCACCTTGCTGGAAAGCGGCCAGGACCATCGCCCGAATTCAACCCTACCCCGGGAGCACAGGTTTCCGCTATCCTCATGAGGAGGCAAGGAGAGAGAAATGCCCATTGCAACACTGAGCCCGGCCAAACTCCAGAAGGTCCTGGCTGCGCTGGACGGGAACTGGCAGGCCGAAATGGAGGGCTATCACACTTACAATGCCCTGGCCGATCGCGATGCCGAGCCGGTGCGCGCCCAGGTACTGCGCCACCTGGCCACGGCCGAGCTGGAACACGCTGCCCTGTGGGCCGAGCGCATCAAGGAACTCGGCGGCTCCGAGCCCCACTACCGTGGCAGCCCCGGCAGGCGAGGCCGACTCGCTGGCCAACCGCGCCGGCGGCATTCGCATGGCGCTGCGCCGCCTTGAAATCGAAGAGAGCCGCCACATTGCCAACTACGGCGAGCAACTCAAGGCCCTCGGCGACGAGGGTTCCATCGCCATCCTCGACCATGTGATCGAAGATGAAAAAGATCACTACCGCGAGCTTGGCTCCCTGTTGCGCGGCCACTACACCGCTCCGGCCGGCGCGCCCAAAATCGAAGCCAAAGCGATCCTCGAAGAGATGCTCACCAAGCGCAACCAGGGCCGCAAGCAGCCCGGCGCGTGGATCGGCGACGCCATCTACGGCGTCAACGACGGCCTCGGCGCCATCTTCGGCATCGTCTCCGGCGTGTCCGGCGCCACCGCCGGCGACAGCAAATATGTGCTGCTCGCCGGCCTCTCCGGTATGATCGCCTCCGCCCTTTCCATGGGCTCCGGCGCCTATCTCGCCGCCAAGAGCGAACGCGAAATCTACCAGGCCGAAGTCGCCCGAGAGCGCGACGCCATCGCCATGAACGGCCCCGAGGCCCGCGAACTGCTCTCGCTCTACTACCAGGTCAAGGGCCTGCCCGAGGCTGACGCGCTGCACATGGTCAGCCACATCGCCAACGATCCCGACCAGCTTCTTCGCGCCCTCACTACCGAACGTCTCGGCTCGTCTGAGGAATCGCTCTCGAACCCGCTCGTCTCGGCCAGCTCCGGCGCGCTCTCTACGGCCGTCGGCGCCACCATCCCCATCATCCCCTTCTTCTTCATGTCCGGACTTGAAGCCGTCATCGCCGCTGCCGTCATCTCGCTCGCCGCCCATTTCGCCGTCGGCGCGGCCAAGTCGCTCATCACCGTCCGTTCCTGGTGGTCTTCGGGAATGGAGATGACCGTAGTCGGCGCGGTCGAAGGCGCCGTCACTTACGGAATCGGAGTTCTGCTGGGCAAGGGTGGAATGTAATGGGCGGCTTGATCCCACTTGGCGACGCATCCCGCCGTCCGCGCCGCTTTGCCGCTGTCACAACGCTCATCATCGTGGTCAACGCCTACGTCTTTCTTCAGGAGCTCGCCTACGGCAACCGTTTCGTCCGCGCCTGGTCCGCCATCCCCGCCCGCATCACCCATGGCCATCACGCCATCACGCTCCTCAGTTCCATGTTCATGCACGCCAGTTGGATGCACATCATCGGCAACATGGTCTTCCTCTGGGCATTCGGCCCCGCAATTGAAGACGCGATGGGCCACTTCCGCTATCTCTTCTTCTATCTCGTCGGCGGCATCATCGCCATGACGGCGCAAATCCTCGCCGATCCTACTTCGACCATTCCCTGCCTCGGCGCCAGCGGAGCCATCGCCGCCGTCATGGGCGCATTCATCGTCACCTTTCCGCGCGACCGCATCCGCGCTCTCATCTTCTTCCTCATCTTCTTTCGCGTTACTTATATCCCTGCGGTCTTTCTCATCGGCTTCTGGTTCCTCATCCAGCTTCTTGACTTCGGAACCGTCGCCGACGTTCGCACCGGCGGCGTCGCCTACATCGCCCACATCGCAGGATTCCTCTTCGGCGCCGTCACCGCTCGTATCTTCGCTGACCCGCGCCGCATCGCACTTCGCACCAGCCCGTACGCATAGTCCGCTCCGCCGCAGTTCAAGCGGCCGAAAGCACCACGCGAACCCAATACAGATCTAGGAGAATCGTGATGCCCGACGACGGATCCGCACAATCAAGCGCCACCTGGCCCCTTCCCAAGTTCAGCTTCGAGGTCAATCTCTATGGCGACGTGGCCTCGTTTCAAGAAGTTTCCGGACTCGCGTCCGAGACGCAGGTCATCGAATATCGCGGAGGAAATAGTCCTCAGTTCTCTACCGTCAAGATGCCCGGCATCAAAAAATACGGCAACATCACCTTGAAGAAGGGCGTCTTCAAATCCGACAGCAATTTCTGGGACTGGTACAACCAGATCGCGATGAACACCATCAAGCGCGCTCCGATTACGATTTCTCTCCTGGATGAAACCGGCGCTGCCGCCATGGTCTGGACATTAGCCAATGCCTGGCCCACCAAGATTACCGCGACCGATCTCAAGCCCAATGGAAACCAGATTACTGTCGACACTATCGAAATCGCGCACGAGGGACTTGCAATCGCGAATTCCTGACCATGCTCAGGCTCCCATGTCTCAAACTTCAGGAGGATGAATCGATGAAACGCACTTCCCCCGTAGCCCTGGCCTCGGCTGTCTTGCTGCTCGCCTCAATCGGAGCCGCCGCTCAACCCACACCCAGCCGCGCCCTGCTGGCGCTTTCCAAGCGCAACCACACACTCGCCATCGTCGATCCAAACACGCTGCATGTCATCGCGCGCGCTCCCGTCGGTCCTGATCCCCACGAGGTCATTGCATCTGCCGATGGCGCCACGGCCTATGTCTCCATCTACGGGGGCGGCCGTTATCATGCGCTCTCCGTCATCGACCTCATCGGGCAGAAGGCGCTGCCCGACATCGATACCGGAGCCTTGAACGGTCCACACGGACTCGCGTTTGTCGGTGGAAAGCTTTGGTTCACGGCTGAAGGCGCCAAAGCTATCGCCACCTTCGACCCCTCATCAGCCAAGATTGACTGGATCATGGGCACTGGCCAGAACCGCACTCACATGCTCTTCGTTACCCCGGACCGGAAGCGCATTTACACCACAAACGTCAGCTCCGCCACCGTCACCATCCTCGAGCAGGTCACCCTGCCGCCAATGGGACCGCCGCCGGGCATGCAGCCGCCGCCCGGCGCCATGCCTCCCCCGCCCGCTGCGAACCCGCCTCGCACAGATTGGAATGAGACCGTCATCCCCGTCGGCAAAGGCGACGAAGGCTTTGACGTCTCGCCCGACGGACGCGAGCTATGGACTGCGAATGCGCAGGATGGCACGCTTTCAGTAATTGACCTGGCCACGCGCACCGTCGCCGCCACGCTTGACGCCAAAACCTTCGGCGCAAACCGGCTCAAGTTCACTCCCGATGGAAAGCTTGTGATGATCTCAAGCCTGCGCGATAACGATCTGGTCATCTATGATGCGGCCTCGCGCAAGGAATTCAAGCGTGTGCAAATCGGCCATGGAGCGGCAGGCATTCTCATGGATCCGGAGGGCAACCGCGCCTTCATCTCCTGCGGGCCCGACAACTACGTCGCCGTCCTCGACCTCAAGACCCTCGAAGTCACAAGCCACATCGACGTCGGCGGCGAACCGGACGGCTTAGCCTGGGCGATCCGGCCGTAGCCATTTCAATTCACCTGGCGCTGGCCGCGAGACCCGGAGGCAGCGTTTCCTGCTTCACGACCTTCCTGCTTCAATTCACATCGTTTCACCGTGACCATCGGGTGTCCGAGGTCTCGGCAGCCACCAGCGAAAGGTCTTCGTCGCCCAGGTGAGGATTCGATTTTGAGATCTGGAAATGCGTGGAACTCGCCGCTTTGAAAGCGCACGGATTCAGATGTGTATTAGCGGCGCCGTCGGCCCGTGAAATTTCATGAAAATGGTTTTGCGATCGAATTCTCGTCAGGTTCACAAACCGCTTGCATCGATCGGGAAGTTGCTTACCAGCCGAAGCAAAACGTCTATATCTCCGTCGGCGAGAGATGATTCAAGGCGCAGCTAGCGAATATACTTCGCATTAGAAAATGGAAAATCATCTTCAATCGGGAGCGCGTTGTTCACCCACTGCACTGATAAGTCGCCTCTTCACGGCAATCGCAATCGAGGCCAGTGGCACGCGGCAAAAACGCCGTGGGATCCTCTCGTTCTTGAACCTGCTTGTCGCATCGCTTCTAATCGCCCCATCCGCATTCACATTACAGGTTTCGTTCCCTTCCGACGGCAGCCGGCCGCGGTCAGCATCGTCCGGCAAAACCGTCAGGGAACCGGTTGCAGCACCCCAAATCCGGATTTCCTTCGAAGATATGATCGCGCGTTCCGGTATCCAATTTCAGCTTAAGAACAGCATTACCCCCCAGCGCTACTCTATCGAAACAATGTTGGGCGGGGTTGCGTTGTTTGACTACAACAACGACGGCTTGCTGGATATTTTCTTCACCAACGGCGCAGCCATTCCTTCGCTTGAGAAAACCGATCCTGGCTACTGGAACCGCCTCTATCGCAACAATGGCGACGGCACGTTTACGGATGTGACCGAGCAGGCGGGAGTGAAGGGCGTTGGGTATTCCATGGGGGCCGTTGCCGGCGATTATGACAACGATGGATTTGTCGATCTGTACATTACCGGCGTGAACCGCAACCAACTGTTGCACAACAATGGCGATGGCACGTTTACCGACGTGACCGAAAAAGCGGGCGTTGGCGGCGCGATTCCCGGCTATGGCAAGCCCTGGGCGGTTGCCGCCGGGTGGTTTGACTCCACCAACAGCGGCCGTCTGGATCTGATCGTTATCAATTACCTGGACTACAACATCGCCAACGCCAAGCTCTGCTCCATCGGCACTGCGCGCACGTATTGCGCGCCGGGGAACTTCAATGGGACTCCAAATATCTTGTACAAGAACAACGGCGACGGAACATTCAGTGACGTCTCGCTGTCTTCGCATATCGGGCACTATGTGGGCAAGGGCATGGGACTCGCGTTCGCAGACTACGATAACGACGGCTTTACCGACGTCTTTGTGTCCAATGACACCTCGCCCAATTTTCTGTTGCACAACAACGCCGACGGCACCTTCAAGGACGTTGCCCTGGAGCAGGGAGTTGCTTACACCTCCAATGGCGGCGTCGTCGCCGGCATGGGAGCGGAATTCCGCGACCTGAACAACGACGGGCTGCCGGAGATTTTTCACACCGCGATGTTCGGGAACACTTTCCCGCTTTACAGGAACAACGGCACGCAGTTTGACGATGTGACCGACGTCTCCGGCTTGACGGCTTTCAGCCATCGCATGACGGCATGGAGCACGGGTGCGTTCGATTTCGATAACGACGGTTGGAAGGATCTCTTTGTTGCGGGTGGGGCGATTCTCGATAATGAGTTGGAAGTGCTCCACCGTCCCGCGCTGCAGCCTGATGGGCTGCTGCGCAACAACGGGAACCTCGCCTTCACCGACGTCAGCGCCACAGCCGGCACTGCCTTTCTTTCGCCGCGTCTTCACCGCGGAGCGGCGTTCGGCTCTTTCAACAACGACGGGAAGATCGATGTTGTGGTGAGCACGATCAATGACAAGCCGCAACTGCTCATGAACCGCACGGCCAATGGGAATCACTGGATCATGCTCAATCTGGTGGGCACGAAAGACAACCGCGATGGCCTGGGTACGAAGGTCAAGATTGTGACCGCAGAAGGTGTGCAATATAACCACGCCACCACCGCAGTGGGGTACAGTTCGTCGAGCGACAAGCGCGTTTACTTCGGGCTGGGCAAGGCTGCTGTCATCGATAGCATTGAACTGCGCTGGCCTACGGGTGTGAAACAGACGCTGACGCATGTGAAGGCCGATCGGCTGCTGACGGTGGTCGAAAAGCAGGACTGAGCAGCCTTATTTTGCTGGCGAAGCGTCGGCCCCCGGCTCGATCGCTTTGAGAATCTGATCCACCGTGGGATGCTCGAAGCGCTGCAGAATGCCGTTTGGCCGGCGAATCTCGATGCGATCGATCCTGCTCTCCGGGCCGAGGCCAAAATGGGCTCGGCGGTCGCTCGACGGCATGAAGCCGACACTCGGATTTATATGGATGTAAAACACACGGCCCGAAGCCATGACCGCCTTGATAGTCGTGCCGATGGCGCTGCGATCGCTCTTCGTGCCACGCAGGCCGACAACAACCAATGGTTGCCGCTCAACGCATGATTCATCAGAATGCGCGGCTTCTCACCGAGGCGGATCGGGTCTTGGCAACGAACGGGGTCAAAAGACCGGTTTGCGGTATGATTCCGTGGTATGGAAAACGAGGCCACATCTCCGGTTGAGATCATCAGGCCTGCTTCCGTTGGGCAGCGGAGACGAATTACATTCGGAATTTTCGAGGCCGATCTATCAACGGGAGAGTTGAAGAGGTCGGGACGCCGAATCAGCCTCCAAAGCCAACCCTTCAGGGTATTGGAGGCGCTACTGGAGAATCCGGGACAATTGGTCTCGAGGCTCGAACTTCAATTGAAGGTCTGGGGATCGGATGTTGTCGTCGATTTTGAGCATGGACTTGGAAATGCCATTAAAAAAATCCGCGATGCCATTGGAGACTCCGCGGAGAATCCGCGCTTTATCGAGACCATAGCCGGCCGCGGATATCGATTCATCGCTCCCGTGGCATACCTTCCCGGATCGGCTGAGCCCTCTCTCGAGGAATTGATTGAACCGTCGCCCAGCGTCCAGGCGATCTCAACCTATACAGATACCGCCAGGACCGCCGCAAATCCCGATCGATTGATCCACCGGAGAAAGGCCCTCGCCGGTCTTGGGGTTCAAAGCCTTTTCTGGATTCTTGCGGGTCTTTTGTGCGCCATGGTTGTTGGAACCTTTGGCCTGATGGAACTGCTGGATCGACGTCCGCCTCTCCTGCCTCGCATCTCGCAGTTGTCTCTCGATGGCGGGGTCTATCCGCAGGGCTTCAGGTCCGCGGAGACTCTTTCTCCTCTGGCGGTCGACTCCGGACGAATCTTTTCGTCTTCGATCAATCAAAGCAGTATCGTTATCTCCGAGACGGATGTAGACACTGGCCGGTCCCGGGAAATGAACCTCCCCGCTGAGGTCCAGGGGCCGGAAGTCGATGACATTTCGCCGGACGGAACCAATTTATTGGTTCGCAGCCATTCCGGGGTTGAGTTGCAGGAGCCGGAGGAGCCTCTCTGGGTGATACCCACCAACGGAGGATCGGCTTTCCGCATCAGCGACATTCTGGCCCATGACGCGACCTGGTTTCCCGACGGAAAGAGAATTCTTTATGCGACCGAAAATCGCCTGGAGACAGTTCCGCTGGAAGGTGGACCCTCCAAACTTCTGGCGGTTGTTCCGGGGCGGCCCTTTTGGCTTCGCTGGTCTCCAGACGGCAAATTGCTGCGCTTCACAATGGTGGATCTCCTCGGAAACACATCCTCCCTTTGGGAGATGCGTGCAGACGAACATGTTGCGCACCGTCTGTCCTTCGGTCCCAAGGCTCTTGAAAACGTGTGCTGCGGCATCTGGACTTCGGATGGCAAGTTCTTCGTTTTGCAAAACACTTATCAAGGCCAATCCGATCTTTGGGCGTTGAAGGGGAGCTCGACCGAACGAGCCTTGCAAATCACGAACGGCCCGCTGAATTACACATCGCCGGCGGCCGGACGCGACGAACGGATCTTCTTTCAAGGAGTGGACCCCGTCGCCCCCGTCGAAGAACAAGAATTCGATCCCTCACAAGCAAGGTTTCTACCTCGAATAGACTTTCTCCAGGGGGCGGTTAGAATCGTCTTCTCGCTAGATCATCAATGGGTGGCCTGGACGGATGATCGCGGCCATCTCTGGCGGGGGCGAGTCGACGGCACTGAGAAGCTGCAATTAACCTCTGATTCGATCTTCGTCCTAAATGCATCATGGTCGACGGATAATCGCACGCTCGCCATCATGGCGAAGTATCCAAATCGAGGCTGGCAGATTTTCTGGATCAGTCAGAGTGGCGGCGAGCCGAAATATTTATTACCGCCGAATGTGCAGGCGATCGGAGATCCGAATTTCTCTCCCGATGGAAAGTCCCTGGCATTCGGGGGACTGCCAGTTTTGATGGGTGGAGACACCAGCAATCATCCGCCGATCAGAGTTCTGGATTTAGGCACAAATCGCATTCAAGATCTGCCCGACTCCGCCAACATGTTCAGCCCAAGATGGTCACCGGATGGCCGATATATAGCTGCCTTAACCTTGGATCAGCAAAAGCTGATGCTGTATAACATCGCGGAACGATCCTGGAAAGTTGCAGCAAAGCTCTCCGCGTCCGACCCATTATGGGGTCCAGATGGCAAGTCGTTATATTTCTATGTTTGCGTCAGCGAGAGCCGCCCTATTTACCGAATCGGTATCCCAAACCTGGAAGTCCGACAGATTTATCACCCGGACTGCGGGCATCACAACTGCATTTTGTCGGGGATTTCGCCCGACAACCGGCCGCTGATCCGCGTGGAAATGAGACGTTCAAATATCTTCAGCATTGATTTGGGCCGCAATTGAACCACCCGCCGCCCGGCATCATTTGAGTGGTTGAAGCCGATCGACAGCAAAACTGAGTTCGCGACCCGGAAAATTCGCCTTCCCGTCCACGACCCTTCTCCACACCAGCCGGCAAAGTCCCCGGGCAATCTCTGCGATCCAGACCTCCAGCTACAGTTTCATCCCGGGTCTTCTCCAATCGTCCGGAGTATATCTCCGCATAAACGATAGACCGCAAAAGGCTTATCTGGTTAAACCAGTCAGAGATTGAAAAAGGGACGAGAAGTTACTTGGCGGTGATTGCCAATACCGAGTTGACCGCGCTACAAACAGTGCGCTTCTTCAAAAGCTCGTTGTCTGATTCCTGAAAAGAGCGAGCATTAAGTTGGAGACCGGGACCAAATTGTAATCGTTTCCAACTACAGAAATCGGAGAAAGTGATGAAAAATCAGATATCTGGGGTAAGACGAGTGCTCAAGGATAGACAACAGGCCGTAGTCTCGAAAGCTCCTGTGTCGCAAATGCAAGTGGCTCATTTTCTCGAGCCACTCCAATGCTCGAAAAAACATTGACAGCATCACCCATACTCGGCTACGCTTCTTCCAATTCCTCCACCTTTCGGCTGAGTACCTTTGATTACTTTTGATCGGTTTCAGCCGGAAAGTTCGAAAAGCTGGACTAGCCTAACCGGCCCCAAATGAAAACGCTTCCAGAGCATTAAGAGATCTCGTAAACGCTTAAATCGATGGGCGACCGATTGCAAGTTCTCGGTGCCCAGGTCAACCAACAGCTCTCGGGCTGAAAGCCGAACAAAGAAATTCAGCACACTTTTGAAGGAGACAGTATGGCAAACGGAGCAAAAATGGCAGCGCGTTGTCTTGTCATGACACTTCTTGGGATGTTTCTGTTCGTTGCATCCCAACGAAGCTACGGGCAGGATATCAACGCCTCGCTAAGTGGAACGATCACGGATTCGAGCGGCGCGGTTGTTCCAGGCGCCAGGCTCACGCTGGTGAACGAAGCTACCGGTTTTCAATCCAGTTATGTTTCAGATTCGGCCGGAGAGTACAGCTTCGGTAACCTTACCCCAGGGAAATACGACCTCGCGGTTACCGCGACTGGCTTCAAGGAAGTGAGCCAGAAAGGCATTGAGCTGTTGGTAGCCCAGAGAGGCCATTCGGATGTTCACCTCACGGTCGGCCAGGCGGATCAGACGGTCGAAGTCAGTGCCGATACTTCACTGATCAACTTCGAAACGCAGACCCTGGAAGGCGGCGTCAGTCCGGAGACGCTGCAGTCGCTTCCCTTGGTGGTTGGGGGCGCGCCTCGCTCCTCGGTTGCCATTGCGACCATGATGCCGGGCGTTACCTCCGCCGGCGGCAACAATGCTTTCAACGCACGCATCAACGGCGGCATCATCACCGGTGACGAAGCCATCGTCGACGGCGTGACCACTTCAGAAGGCTTCATGAACCAGAGCGGGCATGGTCGCGTCTGCAGACCGACTTCGGCATGTCTCCCGACATCACCTCCGAAGTCCACATCCTTACGGCCAACTACGACGCCCAGTACGGCAACACCACCTCCGGTCAGCTCATCATTCAGACCAAGAGCGGCAGTGAGCAATTCCATGGCGGCGGATACGAGTACATCCGCAACGACTTCTTCAACGCAATCCAATATGGCAACTCCAAGCGTCCCCCTGACAAGGAAAACGACTTCGGTGCCTATGTTGGCGGCCCCTGGTACGTCCCGGGCTTCCATGGCCCCAATTCGTTCTTCAAGGGCTATTTCTACTTCAACTGGGAAGGCTTCCAGGATCACGGCGGCGCGGTTTCGTCTAAACTGTCCATCGCTTCAACCAACGCCCGCACCGGCAACTTTAGCGGCTGGGGCAGTCAGATATGGTACCCGAACGATCCGGTAAAGTATGGTGCGCTGGCTGGCCAAAAGGTAGATGCTTCCAACCTGGGCCATAACGTGATCGACCCCAAATTCCAGGACTCGATTGCCAAGGCCTGGATGGCTGCTTTGCCGACTCCGACAAGCTCTGGCGAAGAGAACAACTACTACGTTCCCAAGTCCGGACAGGGCTCGCTGACCAACAGCGAGAACGTCTATTTTGCCCGCGCTGACCTGAACATCGGCCAAAAGGATCATCTGTATTACACCTACTGGTGGCAGTATGCGGGCGTCAACACGCAGAGCGACCTTCCTGTTGCGCTATCCACCGCCGGCCCCGCCAATCCGGAAAACGCTCCGATTCAGCGCTTCAACTGGGAACATACGTTGAACAGCAAGATGACCAACCACTTCAGCTTCGGTTATCTCAACCGCAACGAAGGTTACTACCAGCTTGATGGCAACTCCACGCTGCCCAAGATTTCAGGCGTAGCCAGCAACAAGGATATGCCGGCCATGAACTTCGGCAACTACTCAGGGCTGGGCTCCACAAGGCCGGCACACGCTGCGGATGACGTGACAACCCGCGGCACCTACGGCCTTAACGATGTTTTCACTGCAGTTTTCGGCCGGCACACGCTGAAGGGCGGATTCGAGTGGAAGAAGGCCGGTACCAGCATCCATAACGGCTCCAACCGCGGCGGCACTTTCAACTTCGCGGAGGATACGACGGGCAACACCGCCACCGGCGACACTGGAGACGACATGGCGTCCTTCTACCTGGGCGCGGTTTCGTCTGCCTCCACCAACTACTACAACGTGCCTGCGGAGTACCCGCGGCAGTATGGCTATGCGGCGCACTTCGGCGACGAGTGGCGCGTGAGCCCCAAACTAATTGCCAACCTCAGCATGCGCTGGGATTACATCACTCCCTTTGCCGAAAAGTATGACAACCTGTCGTTCTTCGATCCGAATGGAGCGAACCCCGGCGCTATTAGTTTGATAACGGGCAAGCCCCTCGCCGGCCGTCTCGCTTACGCGGGAACGAAATGGGGAGCGGCGAGCTATGGCGCACCCTATCCGGAAGTTCCTTTTAAGAACGGATGGGGGCCACGCGTTGGCTTTGCCTACACTCTCAACGACAAAACCGTCGTCCGCGCCGGTTACGGCATCTACTACGCTCAGGCATTCTATCCAGGATGGGATGGCGGCATGAGCCAGGACGGCTTCAACAAGACGGTGTCGCTTAATGAAACGACTGCGGGCTCATTCAAGGCGCCGGCTCTCTATCTCCAAAACGGGATATCGGCGGCGCAAACGGGCTCAACGGCCAGCACCATCGTTTCGACGTTCGACAACGGCGGGAATTCGCCCAAGTACCGCCCGCTCGATGGCAATAAGCGGCCATACTCGCAGATGTGGAGTATGACGATGGAACGGCAACTGCCGGCCAAGTTCTTCCTTCAGGTCTCCTATGTGGGCACCAAGGGTACGCACCTGCCCTCGTCCTTGAGCCCGCTGAACGTTCTCAATCCAAGCAACCCCACCGTCCTGGCGCTCGGCGACCACCTGAAGGACACCTTCACAGCCAACCAGACTACGCTGGACGGCGTCCCGCAGCCCTATGTTGGTTGGGCTGCGCAGATGACTTCCTGCTCACCCACCGTGGCCCAGGCGCTGCTGCCCTATCCCATGATCTGCGGTACCCTTCAGGGACAGAACGAACAGCACGCTACTTCCATCTACAATTCCTTCCAGGGTAAGCTGGAACGTCGCATGTCCAATGGACTCTATCTCCTGGCGACAGCGACGGTTCAGAAGATGTACACGGATGGGGCGGATACGGTGCAGGCCGGCAACGTCACTGGAGCGGGTAACCAGGGCAACAACGGGCAATTCTCGCCGTTCAGCGAGAAGCCGCGGGCATGGTCCATCGTTCCCGATAACGTTCCTGTTACGCTGCAGCTCACGGCAATTTACAGTCTGCCCTTCGGAAAGGGGCAGATGTGGGCCAACGACAGCGCCGTTGCCGATGCCATCATTGGCAATTGGCGCGTTATTCCGCTGTACCACTACGACTACGGCACGCCGTTCTCGTTCTACTCCAACACCTGTATCACATCCACCGATGCAGGCGCGCTGCGGGAAGGTTGCGTCCCCGGCATCCTGCCAGGGCAGACCGTCCAGTTACACGGACGCAACGGGTATAGTCCGAAAAGCGGAGTGCCTTATCTCAACCTGAACGCCCTGGAAGGGGGAGCCGCGACAATCCAGGGAACGCCCTCACCCTTCAGCAACTTCGGCTACACCGGCGTAGGCAACGCCGTTACCTCCGTCTATGGTCCGTCGTACAAGGACTGGGATATATCTCTCGCCAAGGACTTCAAGATCATCGAGAGGCTCAACTTCAAGTTCGCGGCCAACTTCTTCAACGCCTTCAACAACCACTACCTGATCGCATCGCAGGGCGGCAACTACGGCGGCCCCTCGGTTGCGTTCCACAACGACGTGGCGAATAGCAACTTCGGAACCTGGACTGGCTCGACCAGTTCGCCGCGTACCATTCAATTCTCCGGCCGCCTTGAGTTCTAGCTGATCTCAATGGCGGTTCTTGTCTCTGCGTCGTCTGGCCGGGCCGTTGGCCGGCCAGGCGACGCATCTTTACCTGGAGTGAATTGCGGTTCCACATTCGCCCGCTCGCCGCGCTACGATTCCGCTTCCGTGAGCAGCGTCAATCTACGGTGTCGAATGAGGACGAAGGCGCAGATAGGTTTGAACCTCGTCCCGTGCCGCGGGCTCCCGTCCAAGCTTGTGATAAATTCGCGCCATCGCGATGTGAGGCTCGGCATAGAGAGGATTCAATCGAGCCGCTTCGCGCATCTCCGTAATAGCTTCCTCAAGACGTTCAAGCTTCTCAAGGACCGTACCCAATTGATAATGGGCTTGCGCAAAATTCGGATCGAGCCGGATCGCCTCGCGCAGGTTTGCTTCAGAGTCGGCGAGCTGGTTCAGAAATTGCAATGTGATCGCCAGGTTCAGATAGGGCCAGGCAGAAGGATGAGCGGACCCCTTCTCGAGTTCGATGGCTTTCCTGAAGTTCGCGACGGCCAGTTCATTCTCGTTCTGGTAGTAGTAGCAGAGGCCGAGGTTGTCATAGGCTCGTGCCATTCCAGGGTCCAGTTCAACCGCGTGCTGAAAATGGCTGATGGCCTTGTCGTAGTCGTGGCCGTCGTAGTCCAGCCGCCCAAGCCAGTAGGGATACAAAGCCTCTTTTCCGTTCCTTGCGGCAAGAGATTCCAAAACGTCTCGCGCCCATCCGGGGTGCGCCATGCGGATATAAGCCATGGCCAGCGAGAATTCAAGATGCGGATCGAGCGGGGCGATCGCTTCAGATTTTTTCCACGCAATGGCCGCGCTCATGTAGTCCTGGTTGAGAAAGTAAACAGTGCCCACATAGGCCAGTTGGCGGGCGGCGGTGGCCGAGTGAGGGTCTCGATCGATTTCAGCCAGCAGGAGTTTTTCCGCCGTAACATAATCGCGGGCGTCGACTGCCGACTTCAACTGCGAAGCCTGTTCCGGCGTGAGCCCAAGGGAACCAACCGCGGATGAATTCGGTGCAGGCTCGTCGGATGCTGTTTGTCCTCGCGCAATCGCAAAGAGAGAACTTAAGAGCAGCAGGGTCACAATCAACCTGCGACACAGCTTGCCGTTTCTCAACATGATGAGAATTAGTCTATCGAATTGGAGTTGGAATTTGTTAGCTGGCCGGCAATCTCCGAGTCACACGCATCCAGCCTGGAGCCGGCGGCACACGCGCGCCCGCTGTCCTGCTACGGTGTTGTTCGTTTTATTGCTCTCAGCGGTGTCTGCTGGTTCTCAAACGGCCGCGGAAGCCTATCGCCAGACAATCCTTTCTATTCAGCAGCAAATTGAAGCCGGCAATTTCGACAGCGCTCGAGCCATGATTGCCGCGGCGGCCGGCAAGTATCCTTCCGATGGCGGTCTCGACAACCTGCTCGGCGTCGTCGAGATCCAGCAGGGCCATGTCGACAAGGCTCGTCAGGCCTTCTCGACGGCAATCAAACACAGTCCGCGTCTCGCCGGCGCCAGCATGAACCTGAGCCGCATCGACATGCAGTCCGCTTCTGACGACCTTTCCCGCCGCGCCGAGGCCCGCCGCCTTAGCGAAAAGGTTCTTCAACTGGATCCGTCGAACGATGAGGCGAAATATCAATTGGCTACCATCTATGCCTGGGATCATGGCTATCGGCGTTCTCTCGACTACCTTGAATCGCTCGGTCAACCGGCGCGCGAACAGGTGGGCTCCGAGGCGCTTCGCTGTTCCGATGAAGCTGCGCTTGGGAATTCCGACGGCGCATCAAAGGCCGCTACTGCCCTGGCTGCAAACCCGGATCTCACCGAAGAAGATGCAATGATTTGCCTGCCTGCGTTGCGCACGGCGCGACGAGCCGACCTGATAGAAACGATCTTCGCTTCGGCCGCGCGCCGTCAGGCCCTCTCCGCCACGGGTCTTCGCATTCTCGGCCTCGCGATGGAGGCCGAAGGCAAGCCGCAGCAGGCCCGGGCTGCGCTTGAGAGCGCCTTTGCCGCCGACAGCAAGTCTGTGGCCGTGCTCGTAGATCTTACCCGCGTCGCGGAGGCCGAAAACGACCACAAGGGAGCTCTCGGATATCTTGCCCACGCGCGCGAATTAAGCCCCGACGATGCCAGCCTGGCCTACGAGTTCGGCGTCATCTGTCTAAAGATGGACCTCTATGGAGAGGGCCGCAAAGCAATCGCCGAAGCCGTGAAGATGGCTCCCGGCGATCCCACATACAACTACGAGATGGGAACGATCGCCTCCATGGGAAACGACCCAAGCGAAGCCCTCCCCTATCTGAATAAATTTCACAGTCTTCGACCTCGGGACAAGGCTGGAATTCTCGCACTCGGCATAGCCTGCTTTCGCGCCAAGGATTACGACTCCGCACTTAAATGGCTGAAACAAGCTGTCCCAGGAGCGGCCACCGCTGCCGACGCGCACTTCTTTCTCGGCCGGATCGCCCGCCAGGAGGGCCATCTGGATGAGGCCGGCCGTGAGGCTCAAGCAATCGCTGTCAATACGTCCGGATTCAGCCGATGTACTGGCGGAGCTTGGACAGGTCTACCTGGCTAGTCGCGACTATTCCCAGGCCGCTCCCTGTTTTGACCGCGCCATTCAACTCGATCCTGAAAACTATGCGGCAAACTTCGGACTGCTTCAGCTCTACGCCCGCACCGGCGACGAACGCCGCGACAGGCAATCCAAACGCTTCGATGAAATCAAGGATAAACGGGACCAGCGCGACCGCGAGATGATGCGGACCATCGAGATTCGACGCGATCCCGGATCCGACAACCCTCAATAAAACTCGAGTGGCGAGTAAATCCAATCGAGAACGGAGAAGAAAAATGAACCTCGGAACAAGATGCACGAACATCAGGGCGGCAATGTCGTTGCACGGCCTTGCTGGGCTGCTAATTTGTCTTGCTTTGCTCGCGGCTCCCGCATATGGGCAGAGTTTGGCCGGCCGTTGGGCCGCAACCGGTGCCCCACTGGCAAACGGAGAAGTGCCGAAGAACATCCTCGTTCTCAAGCAGGACGGTGACAAGCTGAGCGGCACTCTGCAATCGCTTGGCTTTATCAACGATGTCACCGGCAAGGCAACCGGCGCGCACTTTGAGCTGTGGGGTGTGGGTTGGAACGATCCCAAGCCTTTCGTGATCGGAGACCTGGTGAACGGCGAGTTGCACGCGTCACAGTGGGGAAACCGCATTGTCGCCCATAAGGCTACAGCAGCCGACGAGATTCCCCTCCCGGCTTACATTGAACCCCCGGCGCTGCACAAGGTGAAGTTCAACGGCCTGGCAGCCACGCCGCCCATGGGATGGAACAGTTGGAACCTGTTTGCCGAAAAGGTCGACGATCAAACCGTGCGCACCATGGCCGACGCAATGGTGTCCAGCGGCATGCGCGACGCAGGATACATCTATGTGAATATTGACGACACATGGGAAGGCGTGCGGGATGCACAAGGCCGCCTGCAAACGAACCACAAATTTCCCGACATGAAGGCCCTTGCCGACTATGTTCATTCCAAGGGACTCAAGCTCGGAATCTACTCCGGGCCTGGCCCACGAACTTGCGGCAGTTACCCGGCCAGCTACGGTCACGAAGCACAAGACGCGAATATGTGGGCCTCCTGGGGCATCGATTACTTGAAGTACGACTGGTGCAGCGCGGCCGCGATCTACAAGAACGACGCACTGCAACCCGTCTACCAGAAGATGGGAGACGCGCTCGCCGCGACCGGCAGGCCCATCGTCTACAGTCTGTGCGAATACGGCATGGGCAACGTCGAAAAGTGGGGCGCCGACGTCAGCGGCAACTTGTGGCGCACCACCGGCGACATCCGCGACGAGTGGGACAGCATGATGTCCAACATCGAAAAGCAGGTTCCCACGGCCCCCTACGCAGGCCCCGGACACTGGAACGATCCCGACATGCTGGAGATCGGCAATGGACACATGACAGACGATGAGTATCGAACGCATATGAGCCTATGGGCGCTCGCAGCCTCGCCCCTGCTGGCCGGCAACGACATCCGCACCATGTCGCCGGTCACAAAATCCATCCTGATGAACAGCGAAGTTATCTCTATCGATCAGGACCCGCTCGGCAAGCAGGCATCGCCCGTCAAGAATGGGGATCTCGAAACCTGGATCAAGCCGCTGGCCGACGGCGGTGCCGCTGTGGGCGTTGTCAATCTTGGCTCTGCGCCCGCGCAGGCGACAGTCCATACATCCGATCTGCACCTTGTCCACCCGGTTGTGAAGGCGCGCGATCTGTGGAGCCATCAAGACGTGCGGCTCATCGACGATTCATACTCTGCAACAATTCCTTCGCACGGAACGCTTTTGCTGCGAGTCTGGGAGCAATAAGAAGCGCATCGCGAATCTGCGGATCACGAGCATATTTATCTGCTTTGCAGATTGGAGGAAGTTCAAGTCAGAATCAATGGACGAGCGCAAATGAAAGCGCAATGCAAGGGTGACCGATTCGATCGTGCCGAAGTACACTTGTCCTGTGAGCAGGGGCCTGTGCTTCAATGGTTCATCTGATCGGCCAAGCTTCGAACAGCGAGGTTCGCTCAATGAGTCTTGTGGATGAGTTCCGCGATCCGTTGCAAGAGGCACGCTGTCGTTCAACGGCCGGCGAGAGATTTCCAGGTGCGGGTGTGAGCGGTTCCAACCGCTCCGCCCGCGCAATCCCGCTTGCCATCGCTGCCGGTTTTATTCTTTGCGCCGCATTTTTCTCCTGGCCGAACATGGAAGTTGCGGGCGCATCGGATTCACGAGCCGGCATCGTCGTCGACTACCCTCTCAACAATTCGGTCTTTCCGCCCGACATGGAAGCGCCCACCTTTCAGTGGCGCGATCCGGCCAAAGGCGCCGTCCGTTGGCTGATCGATGTGACATTCGACGACGGCTCCTTGCCGCTTCATGTGATATCGAAGGGCGAGGGGTTGAAGATTGGCGAGATCGATCCTCGTTGTATCTCACCCAACAACAAGCTGCCCACACTTACGGCAGATCAGGCGGCCGCGCATACATGGAAGCCTGACGCGGCAACATGGGCGGCCATCCGCAAGCACGCTGTGGATCATGCTGCCACGATCAGCATTAGCGGATATGCGGAAGCGAATGCGGAAGAACCGCTCTCACGGGGAGACATGCGGCTTTCCATCTCTCGCGACCCCGTGGGAGCACCCATCTTCTATCGGGATGTGCCGCTGATGCCTTCGGCAACGGAGAGGGGCGTGATCAAGCCGCTGGCTTCCAGCGCGGTTCCGTTGATCGAGTGGCGCATGCGCAATATTTCTCAGCCTGCCAGCCACGTCGTGATGACCGATCTGCACTCCTGCGCCAACTGCCACTCGTTCAGCCGCGACGGCAAGACGCTGGGGCTGGACATGGACGGCCCGCAAAACAACAAAGGACTGTATGCGCTGGTGCCGGTGGCGCAAAAGATGACCGTGCGCACGCAGGACATGATTTCGTGGGCGAAGTTTACCGGCGAGATGGATTCGCAATCGCGCCTGGGATTCATGTCGCAGGTTTCGCCGGACGGCCGCTACGTGGCCACCACCATCAAGCCGCCGGGAACGAAGGGATGGCAGTTCTACTACATCGCCAACTTTCTCGATTACCGGTTCCTGCAGGTTTTCTACCCAACGCGTGGAATCCTGGCATGGTATGACCGGGAAACCGGAAAGATGCAGCCTCTGCCAGGGGCTGACGATCCAGAAGTGGTTCAGGCAAGCGCGATGTGGAGCCCGGATGGAACGTATCTCGTATTTGCGCGCGCAGCCGCGAAGGACCCAAACCCGGCTGACGGCAAACTGGCTGCCTACGCGAACGACCCCGCGGAGGTGCAGATCCAATACGATCTCTATCGCATTCCATTTAACGGGGGCCGCGGCGGAAAAGCCGAGCCAATTGCCGGAGCGTCTCAGAACGGGATGAGCAACAGTTTTCCCAAGGTCTCGCCGGACGGCAAGTGGATCGTCTTTGTGCAGGCCCGCAATGGTCAGTTGATGCGGCCCGACGGCAAGCTGTACATTGTTCCGGCGGCGGGCGGCAAAGGCGCGGCTGATGAAATGCAACACGCCGCTGATGAACTCGTGGCACAGCTTTTCGCCAAATGGGCGCTGGATGGTCTTCTCGTCCAAGAGCCGGACGCCGTATACGCAGATGTTTTTGACGCATATAGACGAGAACGGCGATGACACGCCGGCAATCCTGATTGAAAATTCGACGGCCGCGAATCGAGCCGTGAACATTCCCGAATTCGTCAACATGAATCCCAGCGGAATCGAGCACATCGATACGCCTGCGGTGGATCTTTACAAGCAAATCGATATCGCATCCGACTTGACCGCCAAGGGCCAGTACCAGGCAGCGATGGTGCAGTGGAGCAAGGCAATGGCCATGGAACCGGACGACCCCGGTGCCCACTACGGCCTGGGACAGACGATGTTTCTTGCAGGCAAAGTGGACGATGCCATCGCGCAGTTTCGCGAAGCTCTTCGGCTGGACCCGCACAGCGCAGAGGCGCATAACGGCCTGGGCACCGCGTTGAGCCGCGCCGGAGACACAGGCGAATCGATGCGGCAATTTCACCTCGCGCTCGAAGACCGGCCAGGATATGCCGAGGCCCATAACAACCTGGGCTCCTTGCTGCTGGCGGAGCACTCCGTTCCTGAAGCTGAAAAGGAATTCCAGGTCGCGATTGAAGACAATCCCGATTTCGCCGAAGCTCACAACAATCTCGGCTCCGTCCTTGCTGCGGAGGGAAAGACCGACGATGCTGTGGAAGAGTATCGAAAGGCCATCGCAATCAATCCGGGACATGCGCCGGCCTACAACAATCTGGGGTTGGCGCTCGCCGCGAAGGGGGAATTGGACGAGGCAATCGTGGAATTCAGAAAGACAGTTGAGTTGGAGCCGGCCAGGGCCGAGGCGGAAGCCAATCTGGGTCGCGCGCTGATGGCAAAAGGCAGCGTAGATGAGGCGATCCCGTATTTTCAGAGGGCGCTGGATCTCGGTCCGGAGACTGCTGAATTCCACACCAACCTCGGCATTGCCCAGGCAAAGAAGGGTCGGCTTGCCGATGCCATTCCACATTTCGAGAGGGCGCTGGCCCTTTCACCGGATACTGTGGACGCGCGCTACTACCTGGGCAAGGCGCTGGTGATGAACGGTCGCGGCGCGGAGGGTCTTGCGTCCTGGAGACAGGTGTTGGACAAGGACCCCGACCACCTTCAAACTTTGAACGACTTTGCGTGGGTGCTTGCCACTTCGCGCGACCGGACACTTCGCAATGGCAACGAGGCGCTGCCGATGGCCGAACACGCAGTTGAGCTAACTTCCGCGCGCGAGCCGGCGATCGTGGGTACGCTCGCCGCCGTCTATGCTGAGAACGGCCTATTCGACAAGGCAATCGAATTGGAACAACAAGCGGTCGAACTGGCGACGCAACAAGGCAATTCCGCCCTGGCGGCGAGTCTCAAAACGCGCCTTGCGCTCTATCAGGACAAGACTCCGGTTCGGCAGTGAGCCGGGCCAATGGCGGAATCTCCCCACCGTCAACACTGCCAGTTTCCTCTTCTTAAGCACGTGGACTCAATCCCTGCGTAAATCGTCAAGCCCCGCCCCCGGCCCGCGCCTGCGCCAGATACCCCAACCACTCTTCCATCCCCGCCCCGGTCTTGGCTGAAGTCTCAAAGATCCGTATCCCCGGCCGAATCTCGTTGATGTTTTTGAGCGCGAGTTCACGGTCGAAGCCGCAAGGTTCCGCAATATCCATCTTCGTAATCACAGCGGCGTCAGCGGAGTTGAAAAGCGTCGGATACTTCAGCGGCTTGTCTTCCCCCTCCGTCACCGAAAGCAGCGCAACTCGAATCTTCTCGCCCAGGTCGTAGCTCGATGGACAAACCAGGTTGCCAACGTTCTCGATGAACAAGTATTCGAGGCCTCCCAGCGCAACGCCCTCCCAGCCGGCCAGGTGCTTGTCGATCATCTCCGCATCGAGGTGGCAGATGCCGTGAGTATTGATCTGCCGCACCGGCGCGCCGCTGGCGGCAAGGCGGCGTGCGTCGTTATCTGTTTCAAGATCGCCCACCAGCGCGGCCACCTTCGCTCCCCGCGCCCGCAATTCGCGCAGAGTAAATTCGAGAAACGCCGTCTTGCCGGTACCGGGGCTCGAAACCAGATTCAGCACCAGCACTCCGGCATCGCCAAAGCGGCCGCGCAACCCCGCCGCAAGCTCGTCGTTCTTTTTCAGAATTCCCCGTCGCAGCTCAACGATCCGGGTCGTCATAATGCCTCCACTCCAGCTCTCATCGCGCCTCTGCTCCTGCCGTCATTTCGCCGCTTCCACTTCGTCTATCTCGTCAATCTCAATCGAATCGATGTCCAACTCGCGCCCCTGCCGCAGATCACTGCAAGGCTCGCCGCAGTGCGGGCAGCGAAAGCTCTGCAAGCTCTCCAACTCCCCGTCCTTGCCGCATGCCTCGCAATGCATCACCACCGGCAGAATCTTGACCACCAGTTTCGAGCCATCCAGCGGAGTCCCTTCCGTCGAGATCCCCCAGCAGAATTGCAGCGAATCTTCGACGACCGAAGCCAGCGCTCCCAACCGCAGCCGCACCTCTCTCACCCGCGCGCCCGGATAGGCAGCCGCCGTCTCGGTGACCGCGTCCACTATGCTCGCCGCAATCGAAAGTTCATGCATTGAACCTAAATTTTACGCCTCGCTTCTCCCTCCGATCTTGCCGAACCCTGCCACTCGATAGACGCCCGCTCTTATCAGACAGGTCGGAGAATCAGCGTTTTGGTCTTCTGGAGGAAAAGTGGTGCAATGGGCGATCGCCGCCTCCGCCTGCCGATAATTACCTCGCCTGAGCGCAAGATAATGGTAGACGGGACTTCAGTGAAAGCAATCCAGAAAGGGCCTGACAGGCACCCCCCCGTACCCCCTCCCAAAACTGCACCTTTTCGGGGGCGCACGTCAGTAGAGATGTTTAAGGATCAATGACTTATGGGAAATGCCTGTTAACGAAGTGATAAACAGAACCCCCCGTTTTTAGGCGATTTTTGCCCGGTTTTCACCCGAAATCGAACAAGGAACCTCGCCTCCGCGCACCAGTTCGAAGGCATTTCGCGCCCGGAATGCCGGACAACTCCTCCCCGCGCCCCGCGCTTCCAACTTCAATCGCCATCCCATTTACAATCGAAGCGTGCCTTCCGAAGCATCATCGCAAATCATCCTCGCCGAAAAGCTGGTCAAGGTCTATGCCGCAGGCAAGCTCCAGGTAACCGCCGTGCGCGGAGTTTCACTCTCAGTCCAGAAGGGCGAGTTTGTAGCCATAGTGGGCCCATCCGGTTCGGGAAAATCCACCCTTTTCTACCTCCTCGGCGGCCTCACGCGCGCCACCGAGGGCCGCGTCGTGGTTGACGGCGTAGACTTTGCCACCCTCGACGATGGCGAGCGGACACGCCTGCGCAAACACCGCATCGGCTTCGTCTTCCAGAAGTTCAACCTGCTGCCGACGCTCACCGCCATGGGCAATATCGAGATCGCCTACACCATCAGCGGACGCAAGCAGCCTATCGACCTCGCGTATCTTGACCGCCTCAGCGACATGCTCTCTATCAAGGGACGGCTCAACCACCGTCCTTCGGAGTTGAGCGGCGGCGAGCAGCAGCGGGTAGCGATTGCGCGGGCCCTTGTAACCCAGCCGGCAATCGTGCTGGCCGACGAGCCCACCGGCAACCTGGATACCAAGAACTCCGATGCTGTGCTGCATATGCTGATGCGATCCAACCGCGAGTTGGGCCAGACCACACTGATGATCACGCACAACCCCGAGGCCGCGTCCGTAGCCAGCCGTATCCTTTATATGCGTGACGGCCAGATTGTGCGCGAGGAGAAGGGTTCGCGTTCCGGTGACGCGTTGCCGGTCCAGGTCGGGCCCGTGCCGGTCTGAGGGGCGGCGGGGCGCCCGGTAAATGCGTCCCAGTCCTCAGTTTGACCCAATTTCCGCCGCCCAGTATACTCGAAGTTGCGTTAAGCGGGAGTAGCTCAGTGGTAGAGCATCGCCTTGCCAAGGCGAGGGTCGCGAGTTCAAATCTCGTCTCCCGCTCCAAACCGCCCTCCGGCGACAGCCGGGCTGGCTACGGCGGTTCGGAGCGAAACAAGGCATTCAATAGGCTGCCCTGCCAAGGCGCGGTACCCAAGTGGTAAGGGAGAGGTCTGCAAAACCTTTATGCGCCGGTTCGATCCCGGCCCGCGCCTCCAACTTTTCAATGCATTATAAGAGGGCGCCCGTGCTTCAGAAGGAAGCTTTGGTGCCGGCGCAGCCTGCGGGGGCTTTGCCCCCACACCCCCAGGATTTAGCGCTTTGGTGCCACTCCCGATTAGGGGTTTCTGCAAGCAGGCAGCGAAAGGGGGATGCCGCAGCATCCCCCTGCATCGGTCGAGGCCACTGAGTCGGCGCTCGGGTTGCTTCCCAGCATTGCCCTATCCTCCGCTCAGTCCGGTCCCATTCTACTGCGGCAGGATAAGAGGCGCATCTTTGCAAGGGGTTCTGAAGGGATGACACTTAACCTTAGGGGAAAGTGGTCCGGCTGAAGAATCAACTTCCCCCCAAGGAGGTACTCAGCATGCCGAGTAGTGATGTCAAGTATATCGGGCTGGACGTTCACAAGGAAGCGATTACGATTGCGGTTCTGAATGGCGCGGGCAAGCTGGTGATGGAATCGATCGTCGAAACCAAGGCCAGCACTCTGCTCGATTTGCTGCATGGGCTGCGCGGAGAGTTACATGTGACGCTGGAGGAGGGGACTTGGGCGGCTTGGCTGTACGACGTACTCAAACCTCACGTGCGAGAGGTCGTGGTCTGCAACCCGCGCCGCAATGCCTTATTGAAAGAGGGCAGCAAGAGCGACAAGGTTGACGCGCGCAAGCTGGCGGAGTTGCTGCGCTCTGGAATGCTGCGCGCGGTCTACCACGGAGAGAATGGGTTGCGGACATTGCGGGAATTGGCGCGCAGCTTTGAGGTGGTCAGCAAAGACTTGAAACGGGTGATGAATCGGCTCAAGGCGCTCTATCGAGGCTGGGGTATTCCGTGTACGGGCACCCAGGTCTATGGCGGCCGCCATCGGGAGCATTGGCTGAAGAAGATTCTGGAGCCTGGCGTGCGCCGCCGCGCAGAGCTGTTCTATCAACAGCTGGATGGATTGCAGATCTTGCGTCGCACCGTGCGAGGAGAGCTGTTAGCGGAGAGCCGAAAACATCAGGCCGTGAAGGTTTTGCGTCAGATTCCTTTCATCGGCCCGATGCGGGCCGCGCAGCTGGTGGCCCTTATGCAGACGCCACACAGGTTCCGGAGCAAGCGGCAGCTGTGGACCTACAGCGGTCTGGCAGTAGAGACGCACGACAGCGCGCAATATCGATATGTGGACGGACAACTGCAACGCTCGAAAAAGCCACAGCAGGTCCGCGGCCTCAATCAGAATCACAACCACGCGATGAAGGAGATCTTCAAAAGCGCGGCCCTGAACGCCGCTCTTCGTGCGGGACCATTCCAGGATTTTTATGAAGGCCTGCTGGCCAAGGGAATGAAGCCGGAGTTGGCCCGCATCACACTGGCGCGCAAGATCGCGGCCATTACGCTAACGCTTTGGAAGAAAGGGGAGTGTTTCGACGCTGGATATGTGAAGCCACAAGCAGCTTGAGCGTCAATCGAAGATCAAGGCCATTGCTCAGGTTTTCCTGGCCGATGGTAGCCTTCCGGTTTTCGCGACGCTCGGGGTCGAGGGAGAGTATCTAGTAAGTTCTTAGGCGCTTCCGTGTGCTGCCAGTTCAGCACCGAAGTCTCCAATCAATCCTATGCCCCCTCGCACAACCCAATAAAGCTATAGGCCTCGAGTCTCTCATAGGATCATGGTTGGCACGTTGTCTGGAGCCAACGCTCCTGCTTGCGTAGCTTCACGAGCCGAAGGCGTCGAACCACCATCGAAAACATGAAACCGACGAGATATAACTCGCAACTGGCCGGGTCGCGCTCAAAAAATATGCGCCTAGCCCACAGCTTGGGAGGCTCCTCCGACAGCGGGCTGGATGCAAGGCGAACAGCTTCCCCTCACAGGGGAGCAAGGGAGAATTTTTCTCTTGACATCCCCTCTCATAGGATAACTTACGGGCAAATTTACTTAAGACTGAGTGTGTCGCTGTGGGGACTTTTGTAGGGACCCTTTGCACTTTGTCCTCCTATTTGAACTCATTGTGCCATTGCGGATTGCCTCTCCGAAAACGACAATCTCCTGCAACGCGATTCTGGCACACGCTCTTGGGCAGGATGAACGCTTGAGGCAGATTCGCGAAGAAGATCGCCTGGACAACAAGACGGTCCTTATCATGAAACGCAATCAATACCGCCGCGCCCCTCGAAAGCGGCCACTGTCAGGTGAGGTCCACTCCGCCGTGACCCGCGAGGAGATTGAAAATTGATGAGGACGCTTGGAAAGTTGGCTATTAGGGGATGGTCTAACACGCGGGCTGTCAATTCGAAATTGGGCGGATCTTATCGATGGCCGCGTTCGCCCAGGCCTCGCAGGGCTTTACTGGCTTGGTCAATGACTCGACTGGCGCCGTGATCCCGGGGGCAAAGGTAATCGTCCATAACGAGGGAGCCGGCGTGGACAAAACGGTGATCACTACGTCCACGGGCAACTGAACAGCGCCGTTCCTCGATCCGGGCATTTACGATGTTCGCTCTGAGGCTGCAGGGTTCAAGTCCGTAAACAAGACCAGCATCACCCTTGAGACTGGCCGGACCGTCGCTGTCAACTTCTCGCCGACACCTGGATCAGTTACAGAGACAATCAGTGTAAACGCATCCGAGGATGTTCAAGCAAGGAACGCGGAGGCACGCCCTGCGGTCTTCCGTCTACAAGGCAGGTTCTGCAAGCAAATCCCGCCGGGAGCTGGCCGGAGGGAATACTCTCGATGTCTTGGTCATTCACCCGAATCGTCGGTGAGCCGGAAAAGGCATGTGAGGATGCGTCCTCAACATTGTTGATGGGGACCTCGTCGACTTCGACTTGGACACCTTCGGCTCGGAGCACGGTATGAACAAGATCCATGGTCACTCTGTAATTTGGGCAGTGATTGGCGCTGCCGTTTGCCACGTCAAGCAAGTTCGCATGGCAGCGAATCATCGCCTGATTGAGTTCGTGTTCGAGCTTTTGCAGAGCGGTAATTTTGACGCAAACAGCGGACACCTTGTCTTCGAGCATCCTCTCCACATGATCGCAATCGGGATGTCCCGCGTTCTTGAGCCCTACAAGCTCATGTATCTCGTAAAGCGAGAAGCCGAGTTCTTGGGCATTGCGGATGAATGCGAGGTCGGCAAGATCTGCATGAGAGAACAACCAGAACCGGCCGCTGAAACGTGTAGCTGATTCGAGCAGCCGCTCCACGCGCCCGATAAATGGACAAGGGTCTCTTTCGCGTGTCAAGCCAGGCTGCCAAGCGTTGGTCCTGAGGTATATGCCCATCGGGCAATCCAAGTTGAAGAGGGAAGATTGTTCGAGATGCCTACTCGAATATGGCAGCCGAAGAGCCATGCGGGCCAGCGATTTAGCCTGAAATAGCCACGTTTCGCAGGCTCTAGCCGGTAGCTTGTCACAATTCCTGCTTTGGAGGTGCTTTTTCTTGAGCTTTCTGTTTGAACTCTCGTAACAATCGAAATGACAGGCCGTCTCATTCTGTATTGAGGTGAACTCCGATGGAGCAGTTGTTACAGGACCTCCGCTACGGAGCTAGATCCCTTCTGAAGTCGAGGCGTTTTACCATTGCCGCCGTGCTTACGCTCGCTTTGGGAATCGGCGCCAATACCGCTATGTTCAGCGTGATTCGGTCTGTGTTGCTGAAGCCATGGGGATATCGAGATACCTCGCGGTTGCTGGTTGTGTCGCAGCGCGACGCCAATGGCAGCAGTAACGTTTTCTCGACGCCGAATTTCCTCGACTGGAAGCAGCAGGCAGGGGTGCTGAAGAGCATGGGGGCGCACGTTGCCTGGCAATTTGATCTCAGCCTCCCGGGAGAAACGCCGGAACGCATTCCGGGAGGGGAGGTTTCCTACGATCTGCTGCCCACTTTCGGCGTGGAGCCACTCCTGGGTCGCGTTTTTTCTCCCCAGGAAGATCGGCCCGGGGCCGGTCATTTCGTTGTCCTCAGCTACCCCTTCTGGAAAAGCCGCCTTGGCGGCAGCGCCCAGATCGTCGGCCAATCCATTCGCCTGGACGGCGCGCCGTATACCGTTGTCGGAGTCATGCCGCAAGGGTTCGTTCAGGGCGCGGAACTGCTTTGGACGCCGCTCCAGTTGCACCGCGACGGTGGCATCGGCTCGTCTCAGAATCTCCATTGGCTGACCGGTTTCGTCCGTCTGCCGGAGGGCATGAGTCTGGAGCAGGCGCGCACCCAGTTGAATGCCACAGCCACGCTCCTGCACCTGCAAGATCGCGGAAGTGCAATGGGATTCGGCGTAACTCTGCAGACCTTCAATGATGCCTTCACGAGCAATGTGCGGCCCGCGCTGCTGATGCTGATGGGCTGCGTTGGTTTTGTTCTGCTGATTGCCTGTGCCAACGTCTCGAATTTGTTGCTCGCCCGGGGAGCCGCCCGGGTGCGGGAGATGGCGGTCCGCACCGCGCTTGGCGCATCACCGCTGCGAGTGATTCGCCAACTGCTCACGGAGAGCGTGTTGCTGTCAGCGGCGGGCGGCGGGGCTGGTATTGGGATCGCCAACCTTCTCCTGAAAGGAATGCTTGCGATCCATCCGCCGCAGGTTCCTCGCATCGATCAAACCGGAATCGACGGAGTCGTCCTGGCATACTTGCTTGCGGCTTCAGTAGCAGTGGGCATTCTTTTCGGACTCGCGCCGGCCATCGATGCGGTCCGCATCGATGTAAATGGGAGCCTGCGCGAGCGCAGCAACGCAAGCGGCCGCGGATTTGGCGGTCAACGTTCGATACTCGTGATCACTGAAACCGCGCTGGCATGCATGCTGCTCATCGGAACCGGACTTGCGCTGCGGAGCCTGTGGTCGCTCAGGGACGTGGAACTCGGGTTCATCCCGAGCCATGTAATTAAATTCCAGATAGCAGCGCCCTCACAGCTGCAGGGCACTCAGGTCTCCGATTTTTACCAGGGGATTGTCGAGCGCGTTCGCGCAGTGCCAGGCGTGCGATGGGCCGCCGTGGCACGCAATCTGCCGCTCAGCGGCACCGATCCCTCCATGCCGATACTGACTGAGGGAAAGACCCCCGCAGCGGCGCAAGGAGGGATTGCGACCAGATACAGAGCTGTGGGCGGCGATTATTTTCGTACGCTCAATATTCCACTGCTCCAGGGGCGGGCTTTCGACGAGCACGATACAGCGAGCGCGCCGGCTGTCGCCATCGTAAGTGAGAGCCTCGCCAAAGATTACTGGCCCGGCGAGAGCCCAGTCGTCAAGCGGCTGAAGCCGAAATTCCCGGACAGTCCCTGGTGCGCAATCGTTGGAGTGGTCGCCGATGTTCGCCATTGGGGTCCCGGCGGTGCGCTTGAGCCGACCGCCTATTATCCCTATACACAAATTCCCGACAGCATGCGGTCGCTAATTGAGTCGAATATGAGCATCGCTGTTCAGAGCGCCACGGCCCAAAGTGATCTTGTGCATTCCATCGTGGCCGCCGTTGCCCAGGTCAATTCCAATGTACCTGTTTACGGGGTCCAGAGCCTGGACTCGATGCTTGCCGACTCGGGGTCTTTGTTCAATTTTGACCTTATTCTCCTGTGTGCTTTTTCTGTTGTGGCGTTGACCCTGGCTACGCTGGGAGTCTATGCGGTCATGGCCTTTGCAGTCACGCAGCGCACGAGGGAAATTGGCGTTCGCATCGCGCTGGGAGCAAGCGCGGGCGATGTCCTGCGCCTTATTCTCGAACAGGGTATCAGGCTTTCAATCACCGGGTCGGTTCTAGGCGTGATCGGAGCATTTATCCTTCGCAAGGTTGCGGCCAGCTTCGTTTACGGGCTGAGCAACAACGACCCTCTCGTCCTGGTGACCGTTCCCTGTGTAATAGTCTTCGTGGTAGCGCTGGCCTGCTGGCTGCCGGCCCGGCGCGCCACAAAAATCGATCCCATGGTTGCTCTGCGCTGCGAGTAGTTTGTGCCAATAATGGGCGTGGGTTCTAGAAAAGCCGATAGGCAGAAAAAAACACTGGATTATGCGGTTGCGGTGCAGGGTGGTTAGGGCGCTGCGTGTCGAGTAATGCTCAATCGCCATGGAACTGACCGGCGCCGGATAAGTCCTCGAAATTCGGCCAGTGCCCGTAAATTGGGTTTCCCATGTCAGTGCCTGATTTCCCTTGGTGCGTAGGTTGCTTAACCGTGTATGTACTCCTCCGTTATTACCTTGAACATGGCAAATGAGTAGGCGACGAGTAAGCGACATTGTCCAATTTGCGGCCAAACGTGCGGAACCCAGGGATTTGCTCACTGGATCGCGAACCCGATCTCTTCGCCCGACCGAAGCCGCCAAACAACTCGAAGGTGTGGATCGGCAGCAATTCCTGAGTTGCCTTTTCCTTTCGTGGCTCAGTGCAGGGTCGCTGCTCCCTGATGGTCGCGTCGACTTGAGTGAGACGGCTTCGGATACCGCTACTGAGGAATTGCGAAAACTGAGAGCCTTGCGCAGCCGGAACCGATACGTGATTCGCTCGAGGTGCAGCTTGATTTCTCGACGGCGGGAAGGCGCCACCGAAGAGCCCCTAATTGGAAGGTTTAGGCTCCACAACGAGCCTGTATCGCTTTCTTTCCGTCTCGTTCTGGAGTGACTTTTGATGCAACTCAGCCAGGCGCCTAACCAAGGGCTTAAGGTCATCGGAGTGCCCGGTATGGCGCATCGAAATGATCAGATGATATGTCGCTGACTCGTCGGACGGTGAGTACTTGAGGGCGATCTTGCATTGTTCAATCGCTAAGTCATACTGTTCGGTCCTCATGTACATGCTTGCGAGGAGGTCTCTTGCGCCCACATGATCCGGCTTCAGCCTGACGGTGAGCAGAGCCGACTTCATGGCTTCTTTGAAGGCTCCGCTTCCAACTGCGGGAGCCTGGTTCATAAGAAGCTGAGCCAGAAGATAATTCAGCATCGGGTCTTCCGGATGCACCTGAAGTTGGGTTCGAACTTTAACCAGCGCTTGATCAGGATTGTTCTTCATTACTTCTGTGAGATCGCCGGCGTAAGAACTGATGCTTTGAGCTGAACCAAGATGCTCCGCCCGCTTGAAATCAACTTCCGCATTGTCGTACTGCGCCAACTGAGCATAAAGGATTCCACGTGAGATATAGAGGGCTGGATCATCCGGGATTCGCTGCAGCCCCGCATTGATCATGTCGATTCCAGCCTGGAACGAATCATGATTCAGGCAGATTTCCGAAAACATGACGTAGTAGCTTGCTGTCGTCGGGCTGATGACAATCGCCTGGCGAAGAAGCGATACAGCTTTCGGTGTGTCTCCGATTGCCTCATAAGCCTGTGAAGCCAGGCTTAGAATGTCCGGGTCCTGTTGTGCATCCGTAACTAAAGGCGCAAGCACTTTCATCGCGGCGTCATCTTGATTCGTCGCGATCAAAGCGACCGCAAGATCATATTTGGGATAGGTACGGTCAGGAAGCAGTTCCGCCAGCTCTTCAAAAACGGTAACTGCTGTCTCAAACTCCCTCATCTGTACAAGACAATAGCCATAGGCCTCGAGTGTTTCAGGATGGGTGCCTATATTTTCAGAGCTGATCGCGAAGTGCTGGTTTGCCGACTGGCAGTCGCCTTGTTTCTTCTGGAGCATTGCCAGCATTTCCTGAGCAGTCAGGTCGTGTGGATCTGCCTTCAGAATCCTACCGAGAAGCGGGATCGCGCGTTTGTCGCCCGACTCATAGAGGAGTTGAACATCTCCTTTCAACGCCGGCATGTAGGTGGGTGAAAGGCTCAGTGCCTTGCCGAAAGCACCAAGAGCGTCCGTTTTCTCGTCCTTAAGCGAAAAGATGATCCCTTCCAGCGCCCACAGCCGAACATCGTTCGGTTTTGTATTAAGTTGGGACTTGGTTAACTGAAGGGCTTGATCGTAATCCTTGGAACGAACCAAGGATTCAATGGATGTAACAGATGTAGCAGTCTGCTGCGCGGTTGCAACAAGGCTTCCAAGAGCGACGCAAGAGACGCTGATACATATGCCGAGAGCGGCGATGCACCCTCCACCCACATGCTGGGCCGAGACAAAAAAGCGGGAGGATTGTTGACTCCACATCATCAGCCTGCTCGCCATCTGCTGCCTCATCGAATGGGATCATTCCTTCCGACCGATGCCGCTCAAAAGTCCACCGAGTAAGTCCCACAATTCTACCGCCTTCCGCGCGGTGTTGTGCCGGTCCCGATTCGCTTGACGGCATATTTCACTTCGAATCATTTTGCTCGTTACTGAGAGTACCCATTTGCCTTGGGTGCACATGGAGACAAAGCACAAAGCACATCCGTGATACCCTGTCGCTCCTTAATCGTGAATATGCGGTCTACCCCAGGTAACTTCACAATTTCCCTGGTGCCCGAAGGCCAATGAATCTCGGCGGTTCCAGCGTCGGTTGCATCTCCAAGGCCAAAGTGCGGACGTTGGTCATTGGAAGAGATGTAACTGCCACCGCTCATCACATCCTCGCGTTGGCGGAGGCCATTTGCAGTTAGATACACAGTTGCTCCAACAGCATCCCGAGGGCTTTTGGGTCCACCGACAAGTTTCAACTCAACCCAATGATGATGATCTGGATTAACGTTCTTCAGCAATACAGGAGGACCATCCACGGGATTGATGATCACATCAATCTTGCCGTTGTTAAAGAGATCGCCAAATGCGGCACCGCGTCCCCGCGTGAGCACAGCGAGACCAGACGCCTTTACAGGTGGTACGTAGTCAAACTTGCCTTTGTGGTTGTTGTGGAAAAGGAGGGGGCGCTGGGCGTATGTAGTTCCCCAATCATGGTCGTCAACCTGCGGATAGACGTGGCCGTTCACCATCATTGCGTCCTTCCATCCGTCGTTATCGTAGTCGATAAAGCCGTCTCCCCAACCCACAAATGGCACGGCGATCTGTGCGATTCCCGCATCTCTGGCGGCTTCGGTGAAGCTGGCGTCACCATCATTTCTATACAGTGCCTTGTAGTCGTCTGAAAAATCCGTCACTAAAATATCAACGCGGCCATTGTTCAGATAATCGCCTACCGCCAAGCCCATGGAGGCAATCTCACGGCCATCTCCGTTGAAGGCAAATCCGGAAATAAGGCTCTGATCGTCGAAAGTACCGTCTCCCTTGTTGACATAGAGAAAGTTGCGCTCGGAATCGTTCGCCACCAGCAAGTCAACTTTGCCGTCGTTGTTCAAGTCAACAAAAATTGCTGTAAAACCGTAAAACGCGTCGGGATCGGAGACTCCCGCCTGTTTACTGACATCGGTGAACTTCCCATTTCCATCGTTGTGGAATAAATGGTCAGGCTCACCGGGCAGCCCGCGCGGACCACATTCCACCGGCGCTCCACGCATCTGGCAAAATGCAGGAATCGCCGCGCCAGCTTCGGAACTTGGCTGGTTCTCGATGTCATCGTGGACATATCCCGAAACAAATAAATCGAGCCGGCCGTCGCCGTCGTAGTCGCCCCACGTTGCACCGTCAGACCAGTTGCCCAGCGTCACGCCGGCTTGTTCGGCAACATCGGTAAAAGTGCCATCGTGATTGTTGTGATAGAGACGGTTCTTGCCAAAGTTAGCCACAAAGATATCGGGCCAGCCGTCATTGTCGTAGTCACCGATTGCGACACCGAATCCCCATCGATCGTTTGCTACGCCGGCTTTTTCTGTAACGTTGGTAAACGTCCCGTCATGATTGTTATGAAACAAGGCCGCGTGCGGCGGGCTCTCTTTGCCTTCAAGGGCATTGTAAGTGGAGCCGTTGACCAGGTAAATATCGAGCCAGCCATCATTGTCGTAGTCAATCAGGCCGACGCCGGATCCATCCGTTTCCAGAATGTATTTCTTTTGGGGGGTACCCATGATGTGATTCCACGACGCCAGGCCTGCGGCCTTGGTGATATCTTCGAAAACCAAAGTTCCTTTGTCGACAAATCCACCAGCAGTGATGGGCCGCTTCTCGGAATCGTAAACAGGAGCGAATGTTCCGGCAGATGCAATACCGCCCATCCCCCCCTTGGCGGGGGTCGCAGGTTCCTGCGCTCGCGCAATCCAGCCCTGACAAATAACAGCCACGCAAAGGTTCAAGGCCGTGGCAATCGCGATAGGGCGTTGAAGACTGGCGAATCGCTTGCGAATCTGCCGATGCAGTACGGACAAAGTGTCCCTCCTTGAGAGACTCTTACGCAGAAACTGGCGGCAAGTCCCCGTCGTTGTGAGCTACTGCGCTGGGGGCGTCGCCTTTACGGAGCCCGAGGTTTTCCCTACGGTGCACGGCTTGCCGTTACACAATGCGCCTGTGATACCTTTGCCCTCTGTGATGGTGTAGATGCGGTCCACCTCCGGCAGTTTCAGGGTTTCCTTTGTGCCATCGGACCAATGAATCTCCGCCGTGCCACCATCTGTCGCATCGCCCAACCCAAAGTGAGGCCTTCGGTCGTTTGCCGAAATATAGCTGCTACTAGCCAGGACGTCCTGACGCATACGCATGCCATTCGCCTTCAGGTAAACTGTGGCGCACGTTGCGTCTCGTGGGCTCTTTGTCCCGCCCACGAGTTGCACCTCCACCCAGTGGTGATGGTCCGGATTCACGTTGCGCAGCAACACCGGAGGGCCGTCTATCGGGTTAATGATCACGTCGATCTTACCGTCATTGAACAGGTCGCCAAACGCAGCGCCACGTGCTGGAACCACATCCGCCAGCCCTGTGCCTTTTACCGGCGGCACGTACTCAAATCGTCGCGACTTCTCTCCGCCTGGCACATTGTGGAACAGCAGCGGCCGCTCCGCCCACGTCGTGCCCCAGTCATGCTGGTCGACCTGGGGGTAAACATGGCCATTAACCATAAAGAGGTCCAACCAACCATCATTGTCGTAGTCGAGGAAACCGTCGCCCCAACCCACGAACGGAATTGTCGTTTGTGCAATTCCTACGTCATAGCTCACGTCGGTAAAGCTCGCCTCGCCGTCGTTGTGAAATAGTACCTTGTAGTCGTCTCCGAAATCAGTCACGAAGAAATCGACCAAGCCATTGTTCTCGTAATCGCCAGCGGCGATGCCCATCGATGCGATTTCGCGGCCGTCCTTGTTCAGTCCAAAACCCGAGATATAGCTTTGATCGTCAAAAGTTCCATCACCCTTGTTGATGTAGAGGAAGTTCGGTTCCGAATCGTTGCCCACCACGAGATCCGGTTTGCCGTCTCCGTTGATGTCGATGAAGATTGCAGTGAAACCAAAGTACCTGTCCTTGTCTTCGACACCGGCCTTTGCCGTCACATCGGTAAACGTCCCATCACCGTTGTTGTGGAATAGGCGGTCTGCCTCGCCAGGCAATCCACGAGGCCCGCAATTCACGGTTACGCCCCTGTACTGGCACGATGAGTTCGCCATATCATTGGCGAGTGCCTCCGCCAAGGCGCGATCGTAATGGACGTAACCGGACACGTACAGGTCCAGTAGGCCATCACCGTCGTAGTCGCCCCAGGCCGAACCCGGTGTCCAGTTGTCTACTGCTACGCCTGCCTTCTCGGCCACATCCGTAAAAGTGCCGTCGTGGTTGTTGTGGTACAAGCGGTTGTTCCCGAAGTTGCCTACGTAGATGTCCGGCCACCCGTCGTTGTCGTAGTCGGCAACCGAGCACCCGTAGCCCCAGCGGTCGTTCATCACGCCCGCATTCGCGGAAACATCGGTGAATGTTCCGTCATGATTGTTGTGGAACAGAGCCGCGTGCGGCGATTCCTCCCTGCCATCGAGCGCGGCGAAGGTCGAGCCGTTCACAAGGTAAATGTCCAGCCAACCGTCATTGTCGTAGTCAACGAGGCAAACGCCCGACCCGTTCGTCTCGACAATAAATTTCTTCTCCGGCGTCCCCATTTTATGGATCCATCCGGAGAGTCCCGCCTTCGCGGTAATGTCCTCAAACACCACTGGGCCCTTGTCGACGAATCCCCCCGCCGTGATCGGCCTCTTCAGTTCGTCGTAGACCGGTTTGGCTGCCACGCCCGAGGCAATTCCGCCCATGCCACTTCGCGAGGGTGATTGCGCAGGCTGCTGTGCTCGGCAACTGCCAAGCAAAAGGAGCCCACTGACGGTCACACTGCAAATCAAGCCGCGAAAGCGCAAATATATTCCTCCGGCACCTCACGATTCTAGCGTAGAGATTCGCTCGGACATTCTCCGTTTGCAGTCTGCTTCAGCATGGCGATGGCATCCCGTTGACACTAGTGCTTCGTGACTGAAACCGAAGTCCCAGTGTATTCAACTGAAGCGTCGGACTTCGCCTCAACGCTTTCCCCCACTCCGTGGCCTTGCGATACCCAAACGACACGAAACTTGATCTCCGCTGCCATTCCAGGATATGTCCCGGCGCGATCCCCGATCGTCAGAGTTTTGGTCTTCTCCGACCACTTGATCGGAATTATGGCGTGCGCGCCCTTCTCATAGCCATAATTGTCGCCTTCATCCTGGTATAGATCGAAGCTTCCGTCTGAGCCCGCGTAGATGCGAAGTTCAATTGGATCACAGGGCTTTTGATCTGCATACTCAATCTCTGGCCCGAGCGGAACGATCGAACCCGAGCGGATAAGGAGCGGTATGCGGTCGAGCGGAGCATCCACCTGGATTTTTTGGCCGCCGCTTACGGCAGCGCCAGTCCAGAAGTCGTACCAACTAGGAGCAGGCGGCAAATAGACTTCACGGTGTGTTGCGCCCTGCTCCAGGACGGGGTTGACGAGAAATGCCGAACCAAACATGAACTGATCCGGGATGTTTCGCGTCATCGCATCTTCCCGCCAATCCATCACGAGGGGCCTCAGAATTGTGTAGTCTTCATTGTGAACCCGCCATGCCAGCGAGTAGATATAAGGCATAAGCCGATAACGCAGCTTGTCATACTTCAGCAGGGTTGGTTCGACGAGATTGTAAGTCCACATTTCGTTATGCGGCCTGTGCCCATGGGTGCGGAAGATCGGGCAGAATACGCCATACTCAAACCAGCGCGCGTAAAGCTCCTGGTAGTTTGGGTCTTCAAGAATGTTCGGTCCGGCCGGCCAATATCCGCCAATGTCGGTGGTCCAATACGGATAACCGGACATGGCAAAGTTCAGCCCTGCTGCAACCTGATGAGTCAGTCCCCAAAACGTACTGTAGACATCCCCAGACCAGACCGTGGCGCCCACGCGTTGTTGCCCCAAGAATGCCGAGCGAGTGAGCAGAAAGACTCTTTTCCGATCGGTTGCGGCTCGCCAATTCTCTTGCACGCCCAGCGTGTGCATGAGGGGGAAAATATTCGTATAGAGCGCTCCATTCCCGATGGCGAGTTGTTTGTCGAGCAGAATCGCGTCACCCATATGGGGCCAGTATTCCTCCGGCTCGGCACTATCGAGCCAGAACGCATCCCAGCCTTCATCGAAGAGCTTTCCGGGCAGATTCTTCCAATAGAATTCCCGTGCCTTGGGGTTGGTTGCATCGTAGACATGCGCATCACTAATGTCGAAGTGATTCGCTTTGATGGTCTGAAAGTTCTTTGACTTTGGATCAAACAAACCCCAGACGGAGATCATCGCATGGACGTTTTCATCGTGCAGGGTATTCAATTCCTGGGGAACATTCGTGAAGTTCGCGTTGAAGATCGGGTCGCCCTCGATCTTCCACCAGAACCAATCCTGCACAATCGCATCCAAGGGGATGTGTTCTTCGCGATAGCGCTTGGCGATTCCAAGGATTTCCGTCTGCGAAACGTACCTGTCCTTCGATTGAAATAGTCCGTATGACCACTTGGGCAGCATGGGCGCGTGGCCTGTCATGTTGCGATAGAGATGGATAATCTGATCGATCTCCGGACCGTAGATGAAGTAATAATCGACCGCATTGCCTGCCAAGGATGTAAAGCGCAGCAAGAGTGGAAACCTGTTGTCCACCTCTGTTTCAGAGGCCGTGTTCCACATCACGGCGTAGCCTTTGCTCGAAACCAGAAACGGAATGGCAACATCGGTGTTGTTCTGCGCAAGCTTGACTGTGCCGCCGCGGTAGTTAAACATCCCACTCTGATGTTGGCCCAAACCGTAGAAAGCTTCTGTCGCATCCGGTGAAAACCGATCCGATACGTGATAGGTTTTCAAATTGTTCACTGTGTCAAACTCATACGTCCGAGGAACCGCGTCGCTTTCTTCAAGGAGCTTTCCGCCGCCGATTGCGCTATAAGTCAGATTTCCGCGTTCGAGAGACAGGCTGACCTTCAATGCGCCTGTTTCAATCGTGGCGAGGCCGCCGCTAGCTTTGAATGTGAAGGAAGCCCCCGGGCATGACTCCGCAGTGGCCAGCATCCATGGTTGGATCTGTTCCGTGGAAGAGGCGCCTTCAGGGCCGGCGACCACGTGGATCACAGAGTCGCCGCATACTGTCAGATGGAGTGACTCATCCCCGATTTTCGCAACCATGCCATCTTGAGTTTCGCTTGCCGAGATTTGAGGCATCGGTGGAAGTTCGCTACTCAATTGCGCTCTGAGGTCGTGTACTCCGGGTGCGAGGGCAAGAAAGAGGAGGACGACTGGGGTGCGGCGTTTGGTCAGCAATCTCAAAAGAGCGGTATCTGGCATTACTTCTTTCCTTTGATCAGTAACCTTGACATCAATTTGGAGTTTTGAGGCGTCCTTTAGGGTAGGGTTGTCAATGGCAATAGCTGAGAACTGGAGGCGGGTGTCATGATTACAAATCTGAGGCGAGCGGCTAGAGCATAAGATCTTCCAATTCCGAGCCCGAATCCCATCATTTCCTTGAAGGCTCGCACGTCCGTCCAGCAATCAAAAAAATAAGTGAGCCGAGTAAGTCAGACGACCGCACGGCTCACTTGTACAGGAGAACACAGAAAAGCGTTCCCTTAAAGTCGTCATAAAAGGGCCACACGCCCGGCAGTTCCGGGTCATGAAGAGACCTGGTCCGGCGGCTGACTGCACCGCCGGGTAAGATCTGTTGGAAGTTAAGCGGCGTGGCTGCACCGATATTGACGAATCGTATCTCGGTGCAGCCACAAAGTGACACCTCCGCCGTCCTGCCGGCAGAGCCAGTTAGCAACTTAGAAGCTCGCCCGCAAGTGGAGTTGCATGCTGCGGGGCGGCAACTGGCTGGTGGTCTTGCCGAACGAACTGTCGGTCATGCCCGAGTCGACACCGTTGAGGTTGGTTCGGTTAAACAGGTTGAAGACTTCACCTTTGGCCTCGATCTTCATCTTTTCCGAGAAGAACCACGGAACATTGAAATACTTCTCGAATGTCAGGTCGAAGTCTTTGTATCCGGGCCTGTCATAGGTGTTGCGGCCAAGGTTGCCTTCCAGGCCCAGAGCCGGCGCCGGGAATTGCGAGGCCATGAAGATTCCGTTGAGGAATTTGCTCTTCGATTGGCCGCGAGGTGCGCGCCAAAGGAAGGAACGTTGGGTAGCTTGGTGTTATAGCCGTCGGCGTTATAGTCGCCGCCGCTATTGCCGACGATCGTGGTGCCCGCCGGGCAATGGTTGTTCACCAGAGCCGCGCCGCCGCTGCAGATCGGCGCAAAGGACCGCGCCGTTTACGACGGTGAAGGGAAGTCCGGTCTCCCCGATCCACTTGCCGCCGAATTGCCATCCGCCAAGGATGTCTCTGAGCGACGGCGCTGGAATAGTTATTGGGAACATCCCAGGTGCCGTCTGCCGTAATTTGCTGGCGGATGTCGAAGTCGGCGCGACCGCGCTGCGCATGCAGAGCGTTGTTCAAGTAGAAGTCGGATCCGGAAGTGATGGAGCCGCTGTCGAGCGATTGCGCCTGGCTCATCTCGTCCAGCGCCTTTCCGTAGGTGTAGATTCCCCGGAAGGCCAGGCCGTGGGTAAACGACCGTGATAACTTCAGCGGAACCGAAGTTTCCGGAGGAGTTGCCGTCGGAGCTGGCCCACGAGGTTCCGGCGAAGTTGGGGTTGAGCCGCGTCAGCGTATTGTTGTTTTGGATCAGATCGCCGGCAAAGCGGTTGGCGTCGTTTTGGAAGACCAACAGGTGGTGCGCTTCGGTGCCCGAGTAGTTCAACTCCACAATCAGGTTGTTCTGAAGTTGCTGCTGCACGCTCAGCGACCAGGCATCAACTTGCTGCATCTTGAAGTTGGGATCGTAACCGCCCATGCCCGCCCGCGAGATGACTCCATTGATGAGGAGGCCGCCGCTGGAGTTGAGCGTGGCGTTGCTGGTGTTCAAAACCGGGCAGCTCATATTCCATGCCCCGACAGCGGTGCAGATGAAGGGCGTTGGAGTGGGATCTGCCCGCGGTGACATCGTCGACCGGCTGGAAGTAGTTGGGCAGGTTTCCAGCGGTCGAGTCGGTGATGTGCAGATAGGGTGGCTGGTCCTCGAACATGCCAAAGCCGCCGCGCAACGCCGTCTTGCCGTTGCCAAAGACATCCCAGGAGAAGCCGAGGCGCGGTGTGAATCCGCCGATATTGTGGTCGAGGACATTGTGGGTGTTTGCCAGCGTGGCCGTTCCGGAGGCGACTTTGGCATTCCAGGTCGAACCGGTGCCCAGGTTGAATCTGGACAGCGTGGGACTGTAGATGCTGAAGAAGTTAACCATGGTGTCGTAGCGGACGCCCAGGTTCAGGGTGAACCGCGGAGACAGCTTCCAATCGTCCTGCAGGTAATATCCCTCGATGAGGTCGCGATAGATGCGGTCGTAGGGGGCCTGCTGGTGGTTTTGCAGGTTCACGTCCGGACCCGACTTGTTAGACCGGTTCATCCTGGATGAGATCGATGAGGTTGCGGTAGTTGAACGTGGGACGGGTGAAGGCGCCTTGCTGGTGGTCCACCTCGCGCGTGTTGAACAGGTCGGCTCCGAACTTCAAGGTGTGCGTCTTGACGGTTGCCGTCATCACATCGCGCCAACTGTAGGTGCTCTGCGAGAAGTTGCCCGGCGCCCATGACCCGAATCCCGCCAGGTTGTTGACGTTGACGTACGGAATCCCTTCTGTCGCCGCTTGTGTCAGGTTCGCTCCGTACGGCCGGATGAGATTCGCCCCGGTTTGATTGAGGAGGTGCGAATTGAAGGTGTGGGTCCAGTTGATGTTGACGAAATCGGAGCTGTTGGCGTTTCCCTGAGTACTTGCCGGGCGGGTTCCGCCGCCTGGGCCCGAGTAATAGGTGCGGATTGCATCGACATAGATCCGGTCGTTTTTGCCGAGATAGTCGTCTACGCGGAAGCTCCACTGGTACCCGTCTTTGGCCGCGCTGTAGCTCACGGGAATGGTGCCGATGATATTAATACTCTGAAGCGCGTGAGTGCCGCGCCTGTCGGAGGCGGGAAATAGCCGGGCGTGCCTCCGCTGTTCGAAGGCCCGACATAGGTGCTATACGGAACCAGGCCCGCGGTGGGGTAACTGCGCCGGAGGCGCCATGGTAAGGAACTGATAGCCTACCGTGTTGGGTTCGTAGGTTTTGGCCCAATTGAAGAAGTCCTGCGTTTCCACCGTGGCCGTATAGCTGTTGGGGTTGCTTGAACGCAGCACATCGATGGCGCCGAACCAGAAGAGCTTGTTTTTGAAAATCGGCCCGCCCATGGTGGCGCCCATCTCGTTGCGCGTGAAAGTCGGAACCGACTTCTGAAAGTGAGTGGTCGCGGAGAGAGAGTTGTTGGTGAAGTACCAGTCGATGTTCCCGTGGAACTGGTTGGAACCGGAGACGGTGTAGACGTCGACCGTGCTGCCGCCGTTCCTTCCCTTCTGGGCGTCGAAGTCGTTGGTGCGGACGTCCATCGACTGAACAATCTCGGGATTGGGAGAGATCGAAGTGCCGCCGCCGCGGGAGGGCGTGTTGGTGTAGCCGTCGTCGATCTGATAGCCGTTTTCTTCCTGGCGCAGGCCCGCGGCGTTGAGATTGATGGCGTATTCGTTGGTGTAGTTGTCGTTGCCGGCCGTAGTCACGCCGCCGCCGGTCATGCCGGGCGTCAGCGACGCGAGGCCGTAGATGTTCTGCCCGGTCAACGGCGTTTCCGCCAGGGTCACGTTGGAGATAATCGACCCGGTGGTTGGGGTGACCAGATCGACCGACGCCGCCGTTGCGGAAACCTCGACATTGGTGGAAACATCGCCCACCTTCAATTCGGGCGTGAGGGTGCGAATTTCGGCAATCTGCAGCGTCAGCCCAGCTTGTTTCCAGGTTTGGAAGCCGGCCATTTGAATCTCAACGGTGTAAGTGGACGCGGCGATGCCGTCGACGCGGAAGTAGCCGTTTTGACCCGTAACGACAGTCTTTGCAACACCGAGCCGAGTGTCGGTGACCATGACTTTCGCTCCGGCAATGACTGCCCCGGTCGTATCGTGTGCGATGCCTTCGATTCCGCTTGAGAACTGGGCGAACGCCGAACCCGCGCCCAGACCCACCAGAAGCAGAAGTACCGTTAGAATCCTGCCCACTCTTCTGTCGCTAGCCATCATTTTCCTCCTCGGTAAACGCTTTCCAATGTTGTGCACTCCGCGCCCTCTATATGAGATCCAATCTGTTGGGCTCAATCTCGGGGCAGTTTGTCGGTGAACTGATCTCCGGCGGCTGCACACTCCGCACCGTTTTTTTGAAGAAATCAGTACCCGGAGAAACTAGGTGTTGGCAGCGAGCCCGACAAGTGTTACACAGTACATTACTGTAAGGTCCGGTCGATGTATTTTCGTATCAATGCTTTACAGACTTTCGCATTTCGTTCCTCAACCTATCGGATGACGCTCGGGCTTCGCGCCGGTTTTTCCGGACACCTCGATTCACCTGCGATGATGCCAAACGCCCGGTAGTCTTTCAGGAAAAGGGACTCCCGAAAACTCGAGCTGTAGAGGGCGCCGCGGCAACGCCAAACTCCCACAGTCCAAAAGAATGATTCTCTTCATTTTGGTTCTCCGGGTCGCGGACGGTGTCGACTTCTGCGTTACGGAAGGAGTTATCGTGGGCATACAGAGGGGATAAAGCCCGGGAAGCGTTCTAGAACTGGTTGCATAAATGCTGCTCGGCCATTTCAGGACATCCCTCAGGGACTAAAGCCCCACTGTTTATGGGCCTGTTGCGGCACGTCTGAAGCCGTGCCCTTTCAAAACACCATTTTTGTAACAAGTTCTAGCTTGGTGATTGCTTCCTACGCTTTCGCTCGCTTATGAAGGATGCGGGAGGCGAAGAATTGGGACCGGAATCCAGAACCGGCTCCAGGAAACGGGTCTGTGATATGCTCACCTCTTCCAGCCCCCCTTAATTCAGCCGTTCATTGATTGCCGTTATTGGAGTGGGACATAATGGCCGGTGGGAGAACGAATGACCAATGCCGCAGAGCCTCCGAATCACTCCAATGGGACACCTGAATCTGCGTGGAGCGAACCGGAAAAGAGTAAGGCCGTGCTTCAGGAACTCGACAGGATCCTGGCCAGCCGGTTCTTCAAGAACTCCCTCCGCAAATGCCAGTTCCTGGAATATGTTGTTCACCGCAAGCTGGAGGGAAATGACGATCGGTTGAAGGAACGCACGATTGGGGCGGCACTCTTCAAAAGGTCACCGGATTATGCGACTGGAGACGATCCGATCGTTCGGGTCCAGGCCGGAGAAGTCAGGCGCCGCCTGGAGCAGTTCTATCAGGAAGAACCAAATCACCCTCTGGTGAGGATTGAACTCCCGCTCGGATCCTACGCTCCACTCTTCCATTGGTCTTCCTCGGAAACAGCAGCGACAGACGTTGCGCCTGATCAAACGCCGCCCGAACCTCGTGCCGGAAGGCCATGGCGCTCCGTTGCGATCCTGGCAATCCTTGCGGTAGCGATGATTGCCGCCTTTATTGCATATTCCCGTATGCATGTAACACGTCGACAGCAGTCCGCTCTCGAACAGTTCTGGGCACCCGCCTTTGCCACCCCACAGCCTGTCCTAATCTGCCTTGCAAAGCCGGTCGTTTACAGGCCGACCCTGGAAATGTATCAAAGGTATTCTCGTACCCATCCTGGAACTTTCGAGACCGAAGTGGAACGCTCGAATCAGGCTCTGCCACTTGATAACAATGAGAAGCTTGCGTGGAGCGACATGATGCAGTACCCCGATTATGGCGTTGCAGTCGGGGATGCCTACGCGGCAGTGAAAATTTCTTCCTTGCTCGGAACGATTGGAAAGCCCAGCCAGGTTCGGATCGGTACGAATTACTCCTATGAGGATCTGCGCAATTCTCCCGCAGTGATCGTCGGCGCGTTCAACAACAAGTGGACTATGCAAATTGCGCCGAGCCTTCATTTCACTTTTCTTGAAGAGAACGGGAACATCATGATTCGCGAGCAGATTCCTGGAGGAAGGACCTGGACTTCGAGCGTCCGAGCCTTCCCTCAGTCTTCTGGAGTGGACTATGCAATTGTTGCCCGCCTCCTGAACTCGAAGACCGGCCAGTTCACCATCATTGCCGCTGGCCTCACCGGCAGCGGCACCCAGACTTCCGGCGAGTTTGCCGCGAGTCCCGAAGACCTCGAGAAAGTTGTGAGCACTGCTCCTGCGGACTGGCAGACAAAGAACATGGAAGTGGTTTTGCAGACCACTGTCACCGAATCAGTCGCCGGTCCTCCTGAAGTGATCGCTGCCTATTACTGGTAGAAGGACCTGGCAGTGAGAACCTGTTGAGAAAAGGTGCCTTGCTTTAAAATGAGACGCGCCTATCTGGTGCGGCGCACGCCCTCGGGATAACCGCATTTTCCCGCGCGGGTTCGAAAATTCACGCTCTAACGGGAAGATGTTGGTTACCAGACGTAGAAAGCAACAACCTGAGCAGGACTGGGTAGCCCGTCAGTAACCGGGGTTTGCAGAACGATCTGTAGGTTCTTATTTTCCCAGTCTGGCGGAGCAGCCTGAAGAGCCGCCTGAAGCGACTCCGGAGTAGAAACAAACTCACCCGCTGCCTGTGTGCCGTAAGACTTGATCCCAGCCACAGATACAACAAATTGACCCGTCCTGGAGTTGAGAAGTCTTGTGACAACGGCGTAATCTTCAAGGGCTTTGCCGTTGGAGTCGACTTTCGAGTACCAACGCCGCCCGGATGGGCCTTCTTCCCGGATCAGTGACTCTTCGCCCTCATCGACGAATGCAAAATGAAGATTGGAAGTCATCTGCATTGTCCAGCGATTGTTGAAAGCTCCGATGACGACTGCGGGTGAGGTACGCAAGTCTTCGAACGAGTAGTCGCCACCGATTCTGACTTGGTTCTTTTTCCCGATCCGGCCAAAGAGACCGGATAACTGAATTGCAGTGTACACATCTCCGCTTGCGAGCCCATAGTCGGGGTACTCGACCATATCGCCCCACAACAGTTTGTCATCCGGTTGCAGATGAGGCTTCTGACTAAGCCTCGCGAATTGACCAAGAAACTCATCGGGAGTCTTGGAATGCCTTTGGTAGAGCTTTACCGAAGGTCGGTAGACCGAGGGTTTAGCCAGGCAGATCAGAACCGGCTCGCTAGATGAGAGCGCAGGCGCCCAGAACTTCTGGAGCACTGTCTCATGTGTTGTGGCGCGAAAAATCGTTGGCCCCATTAGAGCCAGACCGGCCAGAATGACAAGGCCAACTGCCGCCAACGCCCACCGTAGCACCCTCTGCTTTCCAGAGCGCAGCTTTCCTTCTGCCGACAGAGGCAATTCGATGTGAGTTGATTCCTGGCCGAACGCCGTCCGGTGAAGTGCCCCGTGAGATTCCGATCCCTCCCGAGGCAAAGGCGGCTGGCCCGCCCGCCGCTCAGGGTGGACCCACTGGAATTCCGGGGTGTAAGACCCAACATGGAGTTCGATTCGGACTTCCGAGGCATTCGGGTTTGCCTGGTAATACTGATCCAGTCTTCTGCGCACTTCTCCTGCCTGGACTCGAACAACGGGATCATCGCCAGTCGCATATCCTGCAGGGCGATGAAAGAGATCAACTCCGATTGTGCGTTCTTTAAGTCGCTCTTGGTTCCCTTCCAGACGGTGACGAACCACATAGGACAGAAACTGCTGGCCGCGCTTGCTTGACTGAAAAACGGGGCTGTTTAGGATTGAGTTCAGTTCGCGAAGGACCGACTTCTTCTCAATCTCATCAAAGGTACGGCTATCGCCATCAACTTCTTCGGGCCCAACCTGATTGGTTATTAGACTCATGGCACTCACCGCCTTCGGTTTGAACGCGCTACGATCGCCCGAACCGAAACCCAAGTTCACTTTACTCTACTGTGTTCGCATGGGCTACCATGTCGCTGCTCCTTTTCCGACAGGTTAGAACCAAGACACCAGGCAACTTTTTCCAATACAATCTATTTCGGATCCATCTTGCACAATCAAAAGCAGTTAATCGATCTTTAGATGCCTCTTCGACCATCCAACACACTGTAAGACACAGTGTTGTACTTGAAAAGCACTCCCGGGCCAGCAGATTGTTGCATGACGCCGTACGCCCGGTGGTACTCTTCGTCGCGCACATTTGATTCCTGCTCAATTGGAATTGAAGACAGAGCAAAAGATTCAACCGGATCTCGTTTCCGGCGCCAGAGTCACCGTTGCGGATGTTCAGATCGGAATGAAGTGAGTGACTAAAACCAATCCGGCGGGCTCCCACCTTATTGGTAAAACCGGCAGATCAAGTTGTGCAATACAAACAATGACGCTGCAGATAATGCCGCCTTCAGGCTTGGACCGATTCTGCGCCCAAATTAGTGGGAGCGCCGAGACTCTCGGCAGGTTGCGAAACACCCAATTGAACTAATCGGAGAAATGCGAATGAAGTCTTTGGTGCACTGGTGCAGATTCTTGACCTGGCTCTTGGCGGCTTTGTGGGGAGGTTCGATTCTTGCCGCACAGAATACCGCCTTTTTACTTGAACGAAACGGCAATACGGTCGCCCTCGAGCCGTATGCGCCGAACATTCTTCGAATCACCCTGGGCAAGGACAAGGCAGCCGCCGCTGGATCAGCCGGATATGGATTTGTCGGAACACCGTCGATGACCGGTTGGGCTCATGAGCAGGACGCGACTGGCGGCGATATTTTTCGCTCCAGCCGGCTGGTCGTCCATGTGTCGGCCGATCACTTACCGACGTCGAGTTTATCGCATCCCATGCAACTCGATGACCTGAATCAGTCTCTGCGGGACCACTACTTTGGAGGCGGCGGCAAAAATCGGCGGAACGAAGATACAGTTTCCGTGACAACTACTTCGGGGACATCACTTCTTGTCATGCGGAACTGGTCGATGATGCCCAACAGGGCGGATGCGGTGCCAACGAACGTGGCTAACCCAAACGATCCCGGCTTTCGAGTCTCAGCAGTCTTTGACTCTCCGGCGGGAGAGCATTACTACGGGCTTGGTCAACAGCAAGAGGGCGCCCTCGACCTCCGGGACCATCGCATTAATTGCTGGCATGATTATTCGGCTATCGGTGGAGAGAACGTTTGTGTTCCGTTCATGATCTCCAGCCGTGGCTACGGTCTGATCTGGGACAACCCCTCAAAGACCACAATTGATCTTGGCTTCAATCAGCGAAACGTCTGGTCTTCAGATATTGGAGATCGAATTTCGTTTTTTGTGATCCAGGGTGAAAACAGCGATGAGATCTATAAGGGGTATCGCCAGCTCACGGGCATCACCCATATGTTGCCAAAAGCAACTTACGGCTACATCCAGAGCAAGGCAATATACCCGACGCAAGACCAGATAATGGCGGTTGCAAAGGGATATCGCGAGCGCCAATTACCACTTGATGTTCTGGTCGTTGATTTTCTCAACATGACCCGGCAGGGCGAGCTGGATCTCGACCCCACCCGGTGGCCTGATCCAGCAGAAATGAACAAGCAGCTCCATTCGATGGGCATCGGAACCCTGCTAAGCGTCTGGCCGCACTTCGCTCCCGGTACGCGCTATTACGACATGTTGCGAGACAAGGGATGGCTCATCCATGCCGCCGATGGTACTCCGGACTTTGGCAAATTCAAGGATGTAATTGGTCCGAACATCGATACCACCAATCCTGAGGCTGCCAGATGGTGGTGGGAAGCAATAAGAGATCGTTACATCAAGCCTTATGATTTCGATTACCTCTGGCTCGACGAGACTGAACCGGATATCGATCCGGCAAGGGACTTCTTTTCCATTGGCTCAGGGTCTCGCTTTTACAACGTCTACCCCTTGTTCCACACAGCTTCAGTTTACGAGGGGTTCAGGCGTGACTTCGGGGATCGTCGCAGGGTCATGATTCTTGCCCGCGCAGCTTACATCGGAGCTCAGCGGAATGGTACAGTCTTCTGGTCGAGCGACATACAGTCGACCTGGGACATGCTGAAGCGATCCATTCCCGCCGGACTGAACTTCACAGCCACCGGATTGCCGTATTGGGATACGGATATCGCTGGCTTCTTCTCCCCGCCCATCCCTGGAAACTACAAGCCGCAGCACACACCCTTGGTCGATCCATCGGACGCACGCGGAAACGTCGACCACTACGACGACTATCCAGAGTTATTTGTGCGCTGGTTTCAATGGGCCACATTTCAACCCGTGATGCGGGCTCACGGAGAGAGAAGCCATAACGAGGTCTGGTCCTATGGCAAACAGGCGGAGCCGATCCTCGAAAAGTATCTGCGCTTGCGATATCAACTATTGCCGTACACTTACTCCCTCGCATACGGGAGTTATGAATCAGGCGCACCATTCATGCGCGCCCTGTTCATGGACTTTCCCAACGATCCGAATATCGCTGACATTCGCGATGAATACATGTTTGGTCCCGCCATCCTGGTAGCTCCGGTTACCGAGCAGGGAGCCACACACCGTTCGGTCTATTTACCTGCTGGCCGTGATTGGTACAACTACTGGACCAACGAACGCCTCAAAGGCGGTCAGACAATCACCGCAGACGCCCCCATCGGCACTCTTCCGCTCTTTGTTCGCGCCGGGTCCATACTTCCACTCGGCATGCCGATCGAAAGCACGGAACAGAAGCAGGATCTTGCAAAGATCAAGATCTACCCAGGTGCGGATGCAGACTTCTCGCTTTACCGCGATGACGGAAAAACCTATGGCTACGAAAAGGGAGACTTCCAAATCACCAACTTACACTGGGACAACACAGCGGGAAAGCTAACCCATAAAGGAGCGGAGGCTTGGACAGGCCCCGATGATCTGTTGGTGGAGGTGGTCGGACGCTAGGTTCATCATTTATGGATGAGGAGTCGAGAACTCTCTCATGACGGAGGAAGGATATTGATGCAAAAATCAGCTGACAGGTCAATTCGAGGGCGGTTAGATGGGTGACATTTTGAAGGTTCCCAGAGTGGTTTGCGGAGCGCGCCTCTTCGTTTGCTGTGTAGCCTGTATTGTGCCGCTCAGGGCGCAGACTCCCGCTGCAGGTCCGGGATCGACTCACACATTTCCGACGAGTGTGCTACCTGACTCCGGCAGTGGGCCACGTTCGGCCGAGTACATTGCAGTGCAGAGGCGACTCGCCCAAGGCTGGAATACTTGGGACGTCAACAGTGTTACGACCCAGGTGCTTCTGCCCAGCGGACTTGCAATTCACGTCGCAATGAAGCACAACACCACGGTAAACGCAGAAGCGTTTCTCGAAAACACCCTGATTGGCCGGCTGTCTTCGGGTGCGGAACAGGTATTTCCTGGGGCGCATTCTTGGGACGGCAGCTATACCGACCTGCGCGTAACGTGGAAAGGACACAACTGGCGTGTGCAGAGCGCCCATGAAGGCAACGATGTTGTGATTCTCGTTTCGCCGCTGGCATCTCAATCCAACGCCGCTTTGCCGCCCACAGCCGTGTTCTCTGTGAATTATCTATGGAATAGAACAGGGACGGTCGCAAGACGGCTGGGCGTGATCGAGGCGGATGATCCTACCGGTGCCGTTTCCCTATATTGCACCTGCGAGTCCGATCAAAATCACAAAGCGATAAGCCATTCCTCGATTCCCATCGGAGGCCCTTACTTTGCTGCCGATCTCACTTCGCCTATAGCGATCAGCACCGGTACTCGAAAAACAATCGAACAGGTGCAGGCAATCCTCGATCGCCAGCTCACCGCATATAAGAAAACGCTACAAGGAAAGGAAGGCACACAACCGATTGCCGACGCGATTGAAACTACGCTCGGTTGGGATACGATCTATGAACCCGAGAAGGAGCGCGTCGTCTCGCCCGTAAGCCGCGTCTGGAGCGTCGACTGGGGTGGGTACGTGATCTTCGACTGGGATACTTTTTTCGCATCCACAATGGCCTCTATCGGCAACCGCGATCTCGCCTATGCGGATGCCATTGAGACTCTGCGCGAATCGACGAAGGAGGGATTTGTTCCAAACTATGCGCGCACAGGAAACTGGAAGAGTTTCGACCGTTCGGAACCGCCCGTTGGCGCCATTACGGTACTTGGGCTGTATCGGAAGTTCGGGGATCGCTGGCTGCTGGAAGAGACCTTCCCGGCTCTGCTGAAATGGAATCGGTGGTGGGCACAGCATCGTGATCTCGATGGGTATCTTGTTTGGGGAAGCGACGGCCAGAATCCGCCTGGCAATCTGGACGACTCATCCCGTGGTACCGGTCCTGGCGCCATTCTGGAATCAGGGCTGGACAATAGTCCGATGTACGACGGAACGACTTACGACCCCAAAACACACCTGTTGGAATTTGCCGACGTTGGTCTGATGAGCCTCTACATCGCCGACTGCGATGCGCTGGCTACGATTGCCGAAACTCTTCAGCGCAAGGACGAAGCGCAGGAACTGCGAACTCGCAGTACGCAATACGGGCATAAGCTTGAGACTTTGTGGAGCCCCACTGCGGGCATCTTCCTGAACAAGGATCTTCATACAGGCCAGTTCAGCAATCGACTTTCACCCACAAACTTCTATCCAATGCTTTCGCATACGGCCACCGCAGCTCAGGCGCAAACAATGATCCAACAACACATGTTGAACGCGCAGGAATTCTGGGGCGATTGGATCCTACCCTCTATCGCACGCAACGATCCCGCGTTTCGCGACCAGAACTACTGGCGAGGACGTATCTGGGGACCGATGAACTACCTTGTCTACCTGGGTCTGCGGAATTATGACAATGCGACCGTGCGAACTGAGTTTGCAAGAAAATCATATGAGCTGTTCCTGAAGGAATGGCGCGACAACGGACACGTGCATGAGAATTACAACGCAATCCTTGGAACCGGCGACGACGTCTGGAGTAGCGATCGGTTCTACCATTGGGGCGCACTGCTGGGCTACATAGAGTACCTCCAATACGTCGAGCCTAGCCCCTCGTCCCATGTTCCAGTTACCTTTCCGAATTAGCGGGAACGATTCAACTTTAGTCATTCACTTTGAAGAATCGGCACAGATCTGCCGTTATTTCCCGCACGCTCGCAAAGAGTTTTCGCGCAGGCCGTTCATTCGAAGGTACTCTTTCCTGATACTCAACAACTTCACGCCCGTCGACTGAGCAAGCAAAAAAGAGCAGTAATCGCCCCTACAACCCTGAAAGAACGCGGGGCGCATCCTTGATGCAGCAGCAAGCGAGTTTCAGCAACGCAGCTATCACGCGACGAGTATGCATGACGTCATGCGCATTGCCAACTTGCCAGGCGGTTCCGTGTTTCATTATTTCCCCTCCAAAAGTAGCCTGGCGTTCGCGGTAATTCCGGAGCGGGTCGTAGCGAATCTCGCCGAAACCCGGATTGAACCACTGCGCAGAGCATTCTAAGCCAAACAGTGGATCCTGGCATTCTTCGATGCCGTTGCGAAAGGGATTGGCAATCACGCTATTTTGGGCTGCCCAGTGAACAATTTGCTCCCGTAGCTTTCTCTCGCAGACCCTGAATTTCAATGTGCGCTATGGCGGAGATAACCGGCCAATAAGTTGGCCTATGCCTTCGGTCTGTAGATGAGAGGTTATATTTTCTTTCAGTTGGATTTTCTTCAGGAGGCGGGGCCCCGCTTCCTGCCAGCATCTTGGCGGATCGCAGCAGGAAGCGGAACCCGTGTGAGGTTACGATCCTCTTTGTCCCAGTGTCGGTCGCGCTTGAGCGGCTTGCTGCCGGTTGGGCCGAGTACTCGGACGAAATCATCTTACGCCGATGCCCGGTTTGTGAACAGGATTCGATAGTTGGTCATGGTCGACGGTGCAAACAGGCGCACGACGAGCATCACGATAGGATCAGGATTCGCCGGGGCCGCTGTGTCGGATGCGGAAGAACCTTCACCTTTCTGCCGGTGTTTTCTCTGCCCTACACGCATTACAGCCTGCTGGCGCGCTGCCAGGCGTTGCTACGGCGCTTTGTGGAGCACTGCTCGTGGGAGAAGGCATTGCCCAAGCTGCAAGACCCTGATCGGTTGCCGGATCCTTCCACTGTTCGCCGCTGGTCGAGCGGCCTGGACTGTTCTCAGTCGGCTGCTTCCTTTCTCAGCCAGACCGTTTCCCGCGTAGCTCATTGGCTGGCAGGCAGTCATCAGGCCGATGGCGAAGCGGAGCCATTGTGCTGGATCACTCCGGTTCTCAAAAACATCTGGCCGTTGCGTCTCTGAGAAAAAGCCTTTCACCCACCATCCTTGCCTGGGCTTGCCGGCGTCACCGGCCTACGCTGGCTCCGGAGGCGAAAAAAGCGTCGTGGGCGAAGACGTCGAAACACTCAAGCGGCGGATGCCGCTAATTGAGTATTTGAGGCAGCATAACTGGACCGGTCACCCTGCGAGTCGATCCGAGTTCGTCGGACTCTGTCCGTTGCATGAGGAGACTCAGCCCTCGTTCTATGTCAACACGCGCAAGGACGTCTTCTACTGCCACGGCTGCGGGCAGGGAGGCGATCTGATTCGCTTCGTCCAGTTATCTCGCCGACTGTCGTTCCGCCAGAGCCTCGCATGCCTTGATCCACAGGTCATTCCAGAAGCCGACCCTGTCGCGGTGATTGAGCAAGCTGCTGCTTTCTATCGGCAGCAACTGGATCAGCACTCCGAAGCGATGCGCTATCTCAACCAGCGTGGGCTGCATGATCGCGCCCTGATCAGGGAACTCGAGATCGGTTACGCCCCCGGCGGAAGTCTGCGCCGTCATCTCACGGCACAGGGTTATTCCTTCGATCTGCTGCGGCAAGTCGGCCTAATCAACGTGAACGGTTCTGACGCTTTCTATCAGCGCATTGTCTTCCCTCTGCGCCATGGCGAACACGTCGTCAACCTCTACGGCCGCAGCATCGGCGCTGCCTTCGCGCATCGATTCCTTCCCGGCACCAAGGGCGGCTTGTATGCATGGGAGACGGTCCGGCATTGCTCCAAGGTGATTCTTGTCGAGGGTCTCTTTGACTATGTCGTATTGCGGCAGGCGGGCTTTCACAACGTCACCTGCTCGCTGGGCACACATCTCAACGCAGACCAGTTTCGCCAGTTGTGCGACGGCCCCCGCACCGTCTATCTCACCTTCGATGTCGATGCCAACCAGAGCGGTCAGCTGGCCGCCGAGCAGTTAGCTCATCATCTCGCCGCGCACGGCATCACTGCTCGCCGCGTCATGCTGCCACAGGGCCACGATCCCAACTCCTTCTTCGTCCAGAGTGGAGATGCGCGGCAGTTCCAGTCTCTCTTGGAGGCCGCCCTGCCATGAAGTTTCGCGTCATCCATCAGAAAACCCCATCGGGCGCACACAGCCCGTATCAAGTCGTCGAGCAACCAACAGGCCGGGGCGTCGGTTGGATCAACCGCTTCCTGGACCGCGAGTATGTTCGCCGTCTTGCAGACAAGAGCCTGTATAGCTACGCACACAGCCTGTTGTACTTCGTGCGCTGGTGGGAGAGCGTTCATCATACCCCCGACATTACCAAGGCGGATCTCACCGAATCGACCCTGCTCGATTACCTACGCTTTCAGTCCAGCCGCCAACCTGCACTTTCTGCCACCACCATCAACGACCGCATCGCTATAGCCGATCGCGTCATCCGCAACGAGTTCCCCGACGCTCCCTGTCAGGTAGCGCACGGGTTTCATCAACCCTTCATGCATCGCAGACCGATGGGCCTGGGACGCCCCCGCTTCGAGCTTAGTAGGTTGCGCATCAAGGAGCCACGGCTCAACATCGTCCCGCTCTCGGTCGATGAAGTGGCACGCTTCTGGTCCAGTTTTCACAACGCGCGCGACCTGGCCATCATAGGACTGATGCTCATGCATGGGCTCCGTTCCGTCGAAGTGATGGCCTTGAACCATGATGATGTGTTGCTATCGGAAGGACAACTGCGCGTGCGCGGCAAGGGCGGCAAGCTGCGCTTCCTCCCCCTCGCACCTGAGACCACGCAACTGATCGATCACTATCTGCGCCTGGAACGGCCCGATCCATGCTCGGCCGCTTTGTTCGTCGTTCTCAAGGGACCAGCACGCGGCACCCGCATGACACCCGCCGGCTTGCGTTCCCTGTTCCGCTACCATCGCAAGACTACGGGCGTAAAGATCGCTAACCCGCACCGCTTCAGACATACCTTCGCATCGGACATGGTGCGCGCAGGTATCAGCCTGCCCGCACTCATGCAGTTGATGGGACATTCCGACATCGAAACCACCATGCACTACATACAGGTCACACCGCAGGACGTCTATCTGCAATACGCCCGCGCGGCCGCGCAGTGCATCCGCCCAAAGTCGAGGATCTTGTCGTGAAGCGCTGGCGCCGCCCTCCGCTCCAGCATCCGCTGGCACCAGCCTTCGCACACGCTGTGGAGTCTCTGTGCACCGCACTTACTCCTTCCAGCACGCGTAACTACAACATGGTAGTGCGCCACTTCCTCGTGTATCTGGGCGCCGAGTATCCCGAGGTTGCTCATATCAAGCAACTGCGCCGCGATCCTCACATCCTGGGATGGATGGCGTGCCTGCGTGCACAGACTCCGCCCCTGGCGACCGCGACCTGCATCGGCCGGCTCTTCGCTCTCCGCACGATCCTCAACGAACTGGCCTGGGCGAACAAACTGCCTGACCTCTCTCAACTGTTACGACGCGAAGACATTCCGCGTACGCCCCATACTTTGCCACGGCCGCTCACCGCAGAACAGGATCAACTTCTCGAACAGGAGTTTCTGCGCCGCAACGACCTGGGCGGAAACGTCTTTCTGCTGCTGCGCCGCACCGGCATGCGCATCGGAGAGTGCGCAGACTTGTCCTTCGATTGTCTGCGCTCCGCCGGCCCAGATCAGTGGGCTCTTCATGTCCCCCTCGGTAAACTCAAGACCGAACGCATGGTCCCCGGCGATGCATTCGTCGCAGAACTCGTTCAGCGCCTTCGCTTCTTCCGCTCCCTCGACCCGCTGCCTCCAGATGGGCGGCTGCTGGCACGTTCAGCAACGAAGTTCGCTCTCGTCTGCCAACTCCGAGACTACCTGCATCAGGTCTGCCACACTCTCGGCATCTCCACAAGCATCGTCCCGCACCAATTTAGACACACCTATGCCACGGAGATGCTTCGCTCCGGTGTCAGCTTCCCCGTCCTGATGAAGTTACTCGGCCACGTCGATCCCGAAATGACCATGCGCTATGTCGATGTGGCCCTCACCGACCTCGAGCGCGAGTTCAGAATGGCTCGCGCCAAACCCAAACATCTGGCTCCACAGCCCAAATCATCATCTCCACAACCGCGTTCAGGCTTCAACGGCCTCGTCGATTCCTTCCAGGCTTCCCAACACGCGCTGGAGGTGTTCCGACGCTCGTTACCACTCGGCGAAATGCGCACCCGCCTTGACCGGCTCGCCAACCGGCTCACCAAGATGCTCGCCGAAATACGCAAACTTAAAACCACCTGAATGAAAATGAGCAGAGATTGGCCGGTTATGGCCTGTTATCGCCATTGAAATCGTGATCGGCCAACAGAAGGCGGCAGGACTAATTACTGGGCGAGCTGCAGGCCCATCACAATACCCAGCGCTGACGTATCGCGATGGGTGAGTTGCGTCAGCACAAGCCAGTCCTGAGCGACGCGCTGCATCCACGTACCTACGTTGGAAACCAGGGCGCCGACTGTCCACAAGCGGAAGTTGAAGCTTTTCAAGGAGCGAAAGGTGCCGGACGCTGGGTTCTTCATGGGCGCGATTGCAGGTTACCCCCATCGAACTGGCCGAAGTGACGCGCCGAAAAGATGCTGATGAGCAGCGCGCCCAGGCCGAATGCGACGATGTGGGTTGTCGCCCGCGGATCGAAAGCACCGACGAGCGCGACGAGCAGATACCCAACCACCGCGTTGAAGAATCCCCAGACAACGTTGACCGTCGCAGAGGAGAGCCCTATGCCGGGCGGTTTGGCAAAGGGACTCTGGAAGGGACGTCCCATTGTGCCAGCGACAAAATGAGGAATGGCGTTTGCCGAAAAAACGCCCCCAAAGAAATACGATACAAGCCAAAGCCAATTCATAATACAGAGCTCCCTCTCTAAACCGGCGAAATGATTTCCCGTGTAAACCCTGTCTCGCCGACACTTGGAAAGACGTTCCTGATGCTGTACTCGTGCGCCTCCTGGCGGGTATCGGTCATCGCATCGAGTGCGAGCGTCACGTTCAACCCCTGCTCGTAGGCCTGCCGCGCCGTCGCCTCGATGTCACCCGATGTCGCCACTCCGGTCACAACAACCTGGGTAATGCCTCCCGCCTTGAGCTGGCGTTCAAGATCTGTCGCTGCGAACGCGCCCCAACTTCGCTTCGCGACGACGATATCGCTTGGTTGTTGATCCAGCTGCGGCAGAAGATCGGTCCACCCATCCGAAAACGATATGCTGCTTCGAGGACCCTGTTCCTTCCGGCCCGGCGCTCGTCCCGCCACATTGACAAGCCCGACTGGGAGGCTCTTCGCGCGGAAAGCGTCGATCAAGACGCGCGTACGGTCGATGAAGTTGCCGATGGGATGAATGAAGTTCCCGTTAACGATGCCTTTCTGCAGGTCAACGACGATCAACGCAATGTCGGGGTCAAGATTCGAAGTCAGCGTCGGGTTCTTCTCCTCGGATGCAAAGTTGACGTGCGCAAGCAGCGCGGCGCAGTGGGCTCAATCCTCGACAAGCCGCGCAAGCAGTGCTAGTGCCGCCCGAATCTTTTCCCGCTCCTGAACGGAGAGCTTCTGCGAGATCCTCGTGGTAAGCCAGTCCTGTCTCGCTGCCCTGCTCTCCCGAAGCAACTTCAGGCATTTGGGCGTCAGAGACATCAGAGTTTGCCGCCCGTCGCTCGGGTCAGGTGCACCTTTCACGAGGCCGGACTCTTTCAAAGGCGTAACGATGGCGCTCATGGACTGCGGGCGCATGCCTTCTGCCCGCGCCAGGGTTGAAACTGTGGCCGAACCGTCCTTCTCCAATCGAAGAACGACAGAGATCTGTGACGACGTCAGATCGTTTCCGCTCCCATGCTCGCGCAAACGCAGCTTGAGCCGGCGGAAGACTGTACGCATCTCGGCAGCGAGCGTCGAAGCGGGCCCGGTCTGAGTAAAAGACTTTCGATTGCTCATCAGGTCAATATCTCATATATACAGGTAAACTGTAAAGTATAGCTGTATATATTCTCAGCCACCGCCGTGGCTGGGCGGTGACTCTAGTCATTTTCAAAGCGACCAATCGACGTCGGCGCTTGATTGTGGGTTATTTTTGCCTTCTGGTGCGAACCTGGCCCTGGTAGCTGTTGGTCCCGCCTGCCCGCGTCCTCGCATTGCCGGCAAAGAGTCCGCGACTGAGGCGCGAACTCTGGAAAAATCTTACGCAGGAAACGGTCGGGCCGGAGATTGCCGCATTTCGAGCCACGCTTATGGTGTGCCTCGCTGTGCTCGGCATAGTTTCGGCTGTCGACGGTGCCTTTGCGGTCCGCCTCGACAACCTCGGAAGGTGACTGAAACCGATTTCCCTCTTGGCCTTGGCAACTCGCTTGCGTGCCTTGACAATCAAGAATGGACGATGAGCTCCGAAATGTGATGGGAGATCGCTAGGACGTTTGCTACAAACGCTGGCAGGCTCAACTCCAACGACAGGAAGAATAGCGACAGGCTAGAGAGCAAAAGGCTCGACAAGACAAGAAAGATGCTGAGGAACGCGAGATTGAGCGGAGGAGAATCGAGGCGATGGAACGTCCCGCGTAGCATCTGGCCGAAATCCCGTAGTTGCTTCCGGTTGAGTTGGATTGCAACCGACGATCAGTGCTGGCCGTAATCCAGGTGAATAGGACCTTGAACTTCTGATACGGTGTCGGATGAGAGAGGCTCTATGCTCGTATCACGCTGCAATGTAATTGCGGTCACTGACTTTCAGGCAAAGTTGGCCCAACTCTGAGTAGGTGCGCCGCCTTTACCATCGGCGCTTCGAAGTGATGCCCGCGCTGGCTGGAATATCACCCAAGATGCGGAATCTGGTACCAGCGACCGGGTCAAAAGTGCTATCCGCCCGTAGGCATGCCGGGTCGTGACATCGCTGCAAAGCCGGGCCGCAATCCGAGGCAAGTCCGCGCTGCGCCGGCGCGTTTGACAGATCGTCGGGGTAATCAACATGAGAATCGCTTCACGATGTCATGATCCGGCGAACCCGATGTGGTGTGCTGCCGGCTTCGCGGTCGAAAAGGAACTTCAGGTTTCCTTTTCACCTCTGCGTCGCTACCTCGGACTTTGGCTGGCCATAAGCTCGTTCTTTACGCTTGCAGCCTCGTGCCGTCTGCCCGCGCAGGAGGCGCGCTGGAAAGAACTGAACTCACAAGTCGAACAGCTCTACCAGGAAAACAAGTACTCAGCAGCCATCCCGCTCGCGCAGGAGACGCTGCGCGTCGCAGAAGATACTTTCTTGCCTGGGGACCCCAACGTTGCAACTTCTCTAAACGATCTCGCTGCGCTATACCTGGCGCTGGGTCGCTATAACGAGGCTGAGCCACTCTTCAAACGCGCGCTGGCCATAGACGAGAAAGCGCTCGGCCCCGACGATCCAGGTCTCGCCACAGACTTGGGAAATCTCGCTGCACTGTATAAGAAGCAGGGCCGCTACTCCGAGGCCGAATCGCTCTACAAGCGCTCCCTCGAACTGCGGGAAAGGGTCCTCGGCCCCGAACATCCGGACGTTGCCCGGTCGCTGTTTATTCTCGCCGAACTGTATGACGACCAGGGCCGCAAAGCCGATGCGGAGCCACTCTACCGGCGCGCGTTGGCCGTCCGCGAGAAGACGTTCGCACCCGACCATCCAGCCGTAACCCAATCGCTGAACAGTCTCGCGGTCCTTTACTACGGCCAAGGACGGTATGCCGAGGCAGAGCCATTCTTCAAGCGTATCTTGGCGATCGATGAAGAAACGCTCCGACCCGGCGATCAGATGATAGCCGCGGACTTGAACAATCTTTCGGCTCTTTACCACAAGCAGGGCCGCTACTCTGAGGCGGAACCGCTTGATAAGCGCGCCCTCGCAATCCGGGAAAAGGTGCTCGGACCCGACGACCCCGACGTCGCCCGGTCGTTGAACAGTCTTGCCGCACTGCGCAGCTACCAGGGTCGCTACGCTGAGGCTGAGCCACTCTTCAAGCGCGCCCTGGCCATCTGGGAAAAGACGCTCGGAACCGACGACCCTATGGTGGCCTCGTCGTTGGACAATCTCGCCACGGTGCAGATGAAATTGGGCCATTACGCCGAAGCGGAGCCTCTGTATAAACGCGCTCTGGCCATCTGTGAAAAGGTATTCGGACCCGACCGTTCGGAAGTGGCCCAGCCCTCGGCCAACCTTGCCGCACTGTACGCCGACTGGGGCCGCTACGCCGAGGCGGAGCCACTCGAAAAGCGTGCCTTGGCAATCCGGGAGAAGACACTCGGGCCCAACCATCCGGATGTGGCCCAGTCATTGAACAACCTCGGTACGCTGTACGAAGGCCAAGGCCGCTACGCCGAGGCGGAGCCGCTCTTCACGCGCGCTTTGGCGATCCGCGAGAAGGCGCTCGGCTCCGACGATCCCGACGTGGCCATGTCGTTAAACAATCTAGCCAGGGTATACGACGATCAGGGCGGATGGGTTCTTGCTGCGCCGCTGTTGAAGCGCGCCTTGGCCATCGACGAAAAGGCGCTGGGACCTGAGCACGCCGAAGTTGCCACTGTCCTGAACAGTCTAGCCTCGGTGTATGAGCAATGGGACAATTACGCCGAAGCGGTGCCATTGTGCCAGCGCGCACTGGCGATCCAGGAGAAGGTTTTCGGCCGCAATCATCCGAATGTGGCCCAGTCACTGAACAATCTCGCCGTGATGTACGACAAACAGGGACGCTACCTCGAGGAAGAACCACTCTTGCAGCGCGCCCTGGCCATTCGAGAAAACGCGGTCGGCCCCGACGACCCCATCGTGGCCACCGCATTGATCAACCTCGCCTCGCACTTTCATGCCGAGGGACAGCCGGCGCAGGCTATCACCTACTTCGATCGGGCATTCGAGACTCTTGCCAGGCAGTTCGAATACTACTTCACCTACATGAGCGAAAAGGAACGGCTGGCGTTTCTGGCAACGATGCAAAACAATTTACCTGAGTATATGAGTCTCTGTTTCTCCTACCACGAACAATTTCCCGAACTTGTGGGGAAGGCGTATGACACAGTGTTGTGGCAGAAAGGGTTCATCGCGCAGAGCGTGGCCGCGTTGCGGGCCAAGATCCTGGCCGGCGGCGACGCCGATGCTCTCCGCATGCTCGAAGAACTTACGTCCAAGAAAGGCGCGCTCGCTACGCTGGCCGCCTCACCTCCCGAAGCCGATACACAGAAGCAGGCCGCGCGGCGCGCGCAAATCACGCAGCTCGAAAACGAAGCCAACGAGCTGGAGAAAGATCTTGTGAGGCGTTCCGGAGCATTGGCTGACAAAAAACAGTTGGCTCATGTGACCTGGCAGCAAGTGAGAGATGCCCTCAAACCAGACGAGGCCGCGGTCGAGATCGTGCGTTTCCCGTTCTACGACGGAAAGAAATGGACAGGAGCGAACGAATACGTGGCGTTGATTGTCAGACCGGAGAGCAAGCAGCCGCAATTTGTAGTGCTCGGAGAGGCCGAGGAACTCGAAGGCGATGCGTTGCGTGACTATCGGCGGCGCGTCGGACTCCGGGCCAATGGCACAGCCAGAGGGTTTGAAGTGGGAACAGTCCAAAATGAAAGTCCTGACGCAACCTCGAAAGTGACCTTTTACGACGCCTTTTGGAAGCCGCTCGAACCGGGGCTGAAAAACATCCACCGTGTCTACTTTTCATCCGACGGAGTACTTAACCAATTGGCGCTGGGCGTTGTGCCCGACAACTCAGGGCAGTTGCTGATGGAGAAGTACGATCTGCGAATGGTGTCGAGCACTAAGGATCTGCTGCGCCAGACAAGAGCTTCAACGAACAATACGGCGGTGGTGATAGGCAACCCTCTGTTTGATCTGGACGAAACGAAGCAACGCGCGGCGGTGCTCGCGTTGCAGCAGACTGAGCACGATGAAAAGACTTTAGAGACTGCGGACGCAACCAAAGCAGAAGTTGTCAAGGTGGCGAGCTCGGGGCCACTGTCGCGCGATCTGCGTGGTGGAGCGCTCAATCCATTACCGGGGACACAAGAAGAAGTTGAGACAGTATCCAAGCTGCTCAAGGGGCAGCACTGGGAAGTAGCGATTTTCACGCAGGAAAATGCGTTGGAGGAGCGGGTCAAGAGAATTAAGGGCCCGCGGGTTTTGCATCTGGCAACGCACGGCTTCTTCGAGTCGGATCAGCAGTGGAAGCAGAAAGATTTGGCACGAGAACAAGGCGAGGAGAGCGGACCACGTCTGGAAGACCCGATGTTGCGATCGGGGCTGTATCTGACAGGAGCGAGCCGTACCCTCGAAGGTAAGGCGCCGCTGGCGGGCATGGATGATGGCGTCTTGACGGCTTACGAAGCGACACAGCTCAATCTTCAAGGTACGGAGTTGGTGGTGCTGAGCGCGTGTGAGACGGGGCTGGGGGAATCGCAAAACGGAGAGGGTGTGTTCGGGCTGCGGCGAGCGTTGCAGGAAGCGGGAGCCGAAACGGTGCTGATGAGCATGTGGTCAGTTCCGGACCAGGAGACTCAGGAGCTGATGACGCTGTTTTACCAGAAGTGGCTGGGGGGGAAAGAGAAGCACGAAGCACTGCGCGAAGCGCAGAGCGAACTGCGTGGATCGGTGAAAGCACGCTACGGTCGCGATCTGGCCTACTACTGGGGAGCCTTCGTCCTGGTGGGTCGCTAACGCTGCGCAGGGCAAACGAGTGAAGAGAACCTCCGTTTGCAGGGTTCGGATGGGCTTTCGCACTACAATTGGAGCGCTTGCTCTCGTGGCCTGCAGTTGACAACTCCAGCCGGCAAACTCCGCGAAATCGAAGAACTTCTCCCCGTCGTGTGGAGGCTCAGGTCCCTGCATCCACAACCACAACGGCTCGAGGATGCTCGATGCGATTCATTACCCGCCGGACGAATCGACGGGCAATGCCATGAAATTCATTCCCCTATCTCCCGGACTCGTTTCTCCTCAATTTGCAAAGGTCGATCGGCTCCGGGGTCTCAACTCAAGGGGCGCCAACTCACTGGATCTGGAACGAACTCAGGAACGCAGAGGCCTGCTTCGCGGGCGTGCCTTTGCCTGAAATGACAAACAACGTATAAAGGCGCGATCCCTGCAGGTACAGCCGCACGGTATATTCCTTTTGATCGTCGCTTGCCGTAAACTCCCGCCCCGGAGTGCCACTGAGATCGATTACCTTATCCGATAATTGTGTTTTGACTTTCATGAAAGTGTTGCGCTCTTTAACCAGGAAGTCTTGCGGCGCGCCCTTTGTGTACTTCGGCGGAAAGTCTTCGTAGATCACCATATACACGACGCCGGGCGCGGATCCGTCGCCCACCGTCACTGACATCTCGTTGGCAATTTCTTTGTCGCTACCTTCCAGGGCAATGGCCTGCTTTGACTCCTGAACATCGCCCGCCGGGAAATCGACGCTGAAGCGGCCAACGATGGACGCAATAGTCTGCGTGTCCTGTCCCTTTGCAGAGGCCACGCCTGCAACCCACAGAACCACAACCGCGAACCAAACGTGGAACTTGCACATGTTCTCCTTCTTTCTGTTCACGCTCTCCCGGCGGAGTGGGTCAGCCCGTACGGTTGAATACCAACCGGGCAGAAGCTGGACCATTCCTTCGGAGACTCAGACCACTGACAATCTGAATTTCAATATCCTGATTGATTCGCTAAGATTGTACCGCCGATGAAGGGAATTAAATGACCAAAGCTGCAGTCTCAGCCGAAAAACCTGGTGCTTCCGTTTCTTCGTGCGCATGCCTGACGCAGAATCACACAATAACTCCACGGTCGGTTGATACTCGCGCCACGTTCAGGTGGTGGCTTTTAAACGGATTCTCCCTCTTTCAACTTGGTCTGTCACTCCCTGAAAGCTGGCTGGAATCTGAACGTGCTCGAATTGACCACTCTCCCGCGGACGTTGGCTCGGCTGCCAACGAAAACTCCTCGTCGCCGGACTGTGGCCTCTGCGTTAACCGACTCCCGGCCGGTAACCGGCTATTCGTCTCCAAAGCCGATTTCGGATTGGGAACGATGGAGAAAGAAGCGGGTTGAGTGATTCAAGAGCACTGTTCGGCTTTTGTCCACCCACCCTGGTAAACGTTCTGCCGGAAGTTGGAATAGAATTCACAGCGCTCGACTCGTCCGTTGGTGGCCAGAATGACGGGGGAATCTGGACGTGAAACAGTGACCAGAGCATGCAACGTTCTGGCCCGGTTAAGAAGCGGCAGCGGGCTTGAGGAGGAGTTCGGTCGACCTGAAGCCTGGGTGCCAATGCCGGAATGCATATTCTTATGTGCAGTTGCGAGCGTGGACGCGAACGTCCAGGAAATTTTGAATTGTGTTCCGGTTGCATCTCCTATGCTGCTTTGCCATGCGTTTCGTAATAGTTTCATTGGCTGCCGATTCGACAGACCCCGTCGAAATCCGGAACCGATCACCACGAAAACGACCCCTTTCATCGGGTCTGAAATGATCGTTGCGTATATTCTTAATATCGAATATGCTAAATGGCATGCAGGACGCGTTGCGCGCGTACAAAGCCAATATCTTTCGAGCACTCTCGCATCCCACCCGAATCGCCATCCTTGAGGTCTTGCGCGACCGCGAACTCTCCGCACGGACCATCCAAGAGAAGCTGGGCCTCGAACAGGCGAATCTCTCGCAGCACCTGGCGATACTGCGGAGCTACCAGATTGTTGTGAATCGCAAAGACGGCAACCAGGTCTTCTATTCCATACGAAATCCGGTAATAGTGCAGGTTCTCGACATTATGCGCCAGTATATTCAAGGAAGCCTCGCCGACGCCGTTCAGATGCTAGGCGAAGTGGAATTTGAGGTCTTTCCCCGATGATCTCCGGGCTGTTCCTGAGCAGAATCATCATCTGGCTTGCGGGCGCCATGGCCAGTCTGGTCTTATGGCGCAAACCGGTTGCCGCTCGCCGGGTGTCCTGCGCGGCGGCACTGGCAGGTTCGGTTCTCGATCTTTTCGCTTCATCGTACGCAATCTTCAGCGGGAGCGCCACAGTAATCGGACTTCCGTTCGGCAACCCGGTCTTTTCCTGGGCCGTCAGAATTGATCCGCTATCGGCGTACTTCAATGTTACGCTCGGGTTGCTCGCTGCCGCCGTGTCGCTCTATTCGTTCGGCTACCTGCGGGAGATGGAAGGCCGCCGCAACCTCGGCGCCTTTGGATTCTTTTTCAATCTGCTGCTGATGAGCCTCGCGCTGGTCTTCACCGCGTCCAACGTCTTCTTCTTTCTGGTGGCGTGGGAGGTGATGGCGCTCTCGGCCTTCTGTCTGGTCAGTTTTGAACACGAAAAGGAAGAGGCGCGCAACGCCGGAGTGCTCTTCCTTGTCATGTCGCACGCGGGCACCGGCCTGCTTTTGATCGCGTTTTTGCTCCTCACATCTGTTAGCGGAAGTCTGGACTTCTCGAGCTTTCACCTGCTGGCTTCAAGCCTGCCGCCGCTCCAGCGGGCACGGTCTTTCTGCTTTTTCTCTGCGGCTTCGGCGTCAAGGCGGGGCTGGTTCCGGTTCACATCTGGCTTCCTGAAGCCCACCCGGTAGCGCCCAGCAACGTTTCGGCTCTCATGTCGGGCATCGTCATCAAGACCGGCATCTATGGCATGGCGAGGGTGTTCTTCGATTTTTACGGGACACTTCCGATATGGATGGGAACCGTAGTGCTGGCGCTAGGAGTGGTTTCCGCGCTACTCGGAGTGCTTTACGCGCTGATGGAGCACGATCTGAAGCGCCTGCTCGCATGGCACAGCATCGAGAACATCGGCATCATCCTCATGGGCTTCGGCGCAGCTCTGATGTTTCGCTCTCTGGGCCAGCCGAATCTTGCAGCCCTTGCCTTCATCGCAGGACTTTATCACACCTTCAACCACGCAACGTTCAAGGGCCTGCTGTTTCTCGGCGCTGGATCCGTAGTTCATGCCACGCATACGCGCAACATGGAGAAGATGGGCGGGCTGATCCGGCTAATGCCGGTGACGGCCATTTGTTTTTTGGTAGGCGCTGTTGCCATCTCCGGGCTGCCTCCGCTCAATGGATTTGTGAGCGAGTGGCTCACTTACCAGGCGCTGCTCGCCGGCTTCGGCACAACGCAAAGCCTGACGCGGTTAATGTTCCCTATCGCCGGCTCGCTGCTGGCGCTGACGGCGGCGTTGGCGGCGGCTTGTTTCGTGAAAGCATTCGCAATTCCGTTTCTCGCGCTTCCGCGCAGCGAGCAAGCCGCGGATGCCAAAGAAGCTTCTCCCACGATGCGCGCCGGGATGGCGGATGCTGGCGATAGGATGCGTCGCGCTGGGCCTGGGCGCGACGTGGCTCGTGCGGGTCTTCGATCCCATCACCCAGCAGACCCTCGGCGTTAGTGCAAGTTCGGCGATGGTCACTGCTCGCGGCCTGGCGCTCTCGCCGGGAACAGCAAACGGCGGCACCATATCGACCTTTGGCATGGCATTGCTCTTCTTGTTTGCCGTCGCGTGCATTTGCGCTTCCGCTGGCGATGCGCTGGAAGCGTCGCAGCGTCAAGGGGCCGGCATGGGATTGCGGTCTCCCGGCGCTGACCGCCGACAACGAATACACGGCCACGGCCTTTTCGAAACCGTTGCGCATGATCTTCTCCGCCCTCTATCGTCCGCGCCGGGAAATTCAGACGGAATACGAGGTCTCGCCCTACTATCCAAGCGCGATCCGCTTCGAGAGCGAGATCGAGCCGACTTTTGAAAAGCATCTGTACGAGCCGCTGCGGCAACAGATCATGGCCGCGGCAAAGCGCATGAGGGCCATTCAGGCGGGCAGCATCAACGCCTATCTCGCCTACATCTTCATCACCCTGATCCTGCTGCTCTTGTTTGGGGTGCGCGGATGACGGCGCGAATAATGGAACGAATCATCGAATCCGTGGCGCAACTCCTCCTGCTGCTGGCGCTGTCGCCGTTGGTCACCGGAGTCATTCGAACGCTAAAGGCGCGGCTGCAAACACGACGCGGGCCCGGCATCCTTCAGCCGTACAGAGATCTCTACAAACTTTTTCACAAGGGCATGGTGATTCCGGAAACCGCATCGTGGATCTTCGCGGCAACGCCCTGGATCGTCTTCTTCAGCACCATTATGGCGGGCTTGATGATTCCCATGGTTGCAGCCGACGCGCCGCTCGGTTTATTTGGCGGCGCGCTGGCTGTGATCTACCTGCTCGGGCTGGGGCGCTTCTTTCTGGCACTCAGCGGACTGGATACCGGCAGCTCATTCGGCGGTCTCGGCAGCAGCCGTGAGATGACCATCTCTGCTCTGGCAGAACCGGCCATGATGCTGGCCATTTTCACAGTGGCCATCGGCGCCGGATCTACAGGCCTGACAGAGATTGCCGGAGCCGCGATTGGACAAACCTGGCGTTTTCTTGCCCCCGCGCAGATGTTTGCCTTCGCCGCGCTCGCGCTCGTGTTGATTGCGGAGACGGGCCGGATTCCGGTGGACAACCCCGCCACCCACCTCGAACTGACAATGATCCACGAGGCCATGATCCTGGAGTATTCAGGCCCCTATCTGGCGCTCGTTGAATGGGCAGCATCCATCAAGCAACTTGTCTTGATGACCCTGTTGATCAACTGCTTCTGGCCGATAGGCCTGCAGCCGACGTGGTTCGGTTTCGGCGCTCTCGTCGGTATCGGCTGGCTGCTTGCAAAATTGCTTTTCTTAAGTTGCGCCATCGTTCTGCTTGAAACCGTAAACGCCAAGATGCGGCTCTTCCGTGTGCCGGAGTTGCTCGCAGTAGCCTTCACTTTGGGATCGCTCGCCCTCGTTTCCACGTTCCTCTTCTAATGCTCATGAGACCGTTTCTGGATATGCAATTCGGCGAACGAATCATCACGCTGATGGCGGCGTTGGTGCTGGTGCTGCAGATCGCGGTGGTGGCCCAGCGCTGGATCGTCACCCACATCCGCATCTTCGCGACTCAATCGTTTCTCCTCGCCATGATTGCCGCAACCATCGCCTGGTTTAACCACGCTCCGCACATCTACATCGCCGCTGGGCTCACACTGGTGGTAAAGGTGATTCTGGTGCCCATCTTCCTTGAACGCCTTGTGGTACGCATGGATATCCGTGAAGAGATCAAGCCCATCATCAACGTGCCGCTCTCCGTGGTGATCGCCGGCGGGCTGACGCTGCTGGGCTATGTAGTTGCGGAGTCGTTTTATAAGCCGGACGAGTCCGGCTTGGGCCACAACGAGCTTGCCGTGGCCATCTCTCTTTTCCTCATCGGCTTCTTCACCATGATCAACCGCCGCAAGGCGCTGACGCAGGTGCTGGCCCTGCTGTCGCTGGAAAACGGCCTCTTTCTCGCGGCCATCTCGCTCACCTATGGGATGCCGATGATTGTCGAACTGGGAATTTTCTTCGATGTGCTGGTGGCGGCGATGGTGCTGGGCATTCTTGTCTACCGTATCCGCGAGACCTTCGAGTCGATGGATGTGAGCCGGTTGCGGAGGTTGCGAGGATAGGATGCTGCTGCTTGCTCCTATTGCTGATCCCCGTTGCCACCGCCGCCGCATCGTACTTCGCGCGCCGGCGCGAGGAAATGGAAGCCGCCAATCTGGCCGGCTTCGGCCTGGTCTTTTTCATCGCCATTGCGCTGGCCGCGCAGGTGCTCGCCCGCGGCACGGTCTCGCTGGCAAACGGCTTCTTCTATGCCGATGCGCTCAGCGCGCTGGTGATTCTTCTCACCGCATTGGTGGCGCTGGTTTGCGCGACTTACTCGATCGGATATTTACGTGACGACCAGCAGAGCGGAGAACTCGGCGACGATCCTAGCGGCAAAGAGCAGCTCGCACAGCTTCGCATGTACTACACGCTGACGCCGCTTGTTCGTGTTCTCCATGATGTTCATGGCGGTGGCCAACAATCTGGGAGTGATGTGGGCGGCGATTGAAGCCACGACGCTGGTTTCGGTCTTCCTGGTCACATTCTATGGCAAGGTCACCTCGCTTGAGGCCGCATGGAAATACGCCATCATCGGCGGCGTAGGTCTGTCGATGGCGCTCTTCGGTACCCTGGTGACCTACTACGCGGGGCACCGCCTGGCCGGCTCCGATGCGCTGGCCGGTTTGAACTGGTCGGTGCTGGCGCAGCACGCCGGACAACTCGACAAGACCTCGATGCGGCTGGCCTTCGTTCTTATTCTCATGGGCTATGGAACCAAGGCCGGCCTTGCGCCTATGCATACCTGGAAGCCGGATGCCTACAGCGAGGCCCCGGTGCCTTCCGCCGCAATCCTCTCTTCGGCGATGCTGAACTGCGCGCTCTACGGCCTCATCCGTTTCTACATCCTTACCAGCCGGTCTCTTGGCACGGAATACCCAGGCCGAGCTGCTGCTGCTCTTCGGCTTGCTCTCGATGGGCATCTCCGTTCCGTTCATCCTGGTGCAGAAGAACTATCGCCGCCTGCTGGCCTATCACACCATCGATCACGCCGGTATCATGGTCACAGCGCTGGGACTCGGTGGCGCGTTGGGCAACTCTGGGTCTGATGCTGCACATGACCTTCCACACCATCGCGAAATCGCTGCTGTTCCTCTGCGCGGGAAACGTGCGCCAGCACTTCAAGACCGACCTTTTCTCTGAGATCAAAGGCAGCGTAATCCGGGTCATGCCGCTGACTGGCGTCGTCTTTCTCATGGCCATGCTGGCAATCATCGGTATGCCGCCATTCAGCCTCTTTCAAAGCGAGTTCTTGATTGTGCGTGCGGCCTTCGATGGCGGGCACTTTCTTATCGGCGTCCTCTTCGTTCTTTTCGGAACCGGCGTCTTCGCAGGCGCTCTGCTGCACGTCGGCGGAATGATCCTCGGCCCGCGCGGCGATGCGCCGGTTGCGCCGCGCCGTCCGTGGCGCGATGGTTCGTTGCTTGCTCTGGCGGCGGCGCTTGTAGTCATCGGATTCTGGGTGCCGGCTCCGTTGCTCGAACTGATTCGCAGAGCGGCGCAGGTGGTGAGCGGGCTATGACGACCTTCTTTGATGAACTTCATAACCGCTTCCCGGATCTGGTCCGCTCCGTGGAAGAAACTGTCTCCGATCAGGTTGTGGTTTTGTTGAGCGGCCCCGACGTGACGGCGATAGTCCGCCACTTTCTCGACCGAGCACCAGGCGAGAATCGTAACCGTCTTCGCAGAGGATCGGGTGAATGCTGAAGGTGTTTTCTATAACTACTACGTTTTCGACCGGCCCGGCGACCCAAGCTGGGTGATTCTGAAGGCTCCCATTCCCGGGGAATTTCCGTCCTTCCCCTCGCTGGCCGCGGAGTTGCCGGCCATCAATTGGCAGGAGCGCGAGATTCAGGATTGGTTCGGCCTTGAAGCTGTCGGCCATCCGAATCCGCGTCGTGTCGCGCTCCACGATAACTGGCCCGACGTGCATCCGCTGCGCAAGAGTTTTCTGCTCGATACCGTACTGCCCCCGTTTGAAGGAGAGCGGCACATCTACCGGCCTGCCTACGGAGAGGGCGTCTTCCAGATTCCCGTCGGCCCTGTTCATGCCGGCATCATCGAGCCCGGCCACTTCAACTTCGCCGTCGCGGGTGAGCCGATCCTCTACCTGCAGCTCCGCATGTTCTATACGCACAAGGGAACCGAGAAACTCTTCGAGAGTCTCCCCATTCACCGCGCTGTCTTTCTTGCCGAGAGCATCTCGGGCGACTCGGCCTTTTCCCACGGCTCAGCATTCTGTCAGGCCGTCGAGCGGGCAGCGGAGATTGAAGTCCCGGCGCGCGCACAATTTCTGCGCACCATCCTCCTCGAACTTGAACGAATTGCAAATCACGTCGCCGATGTCGGAGCCATCGCCAATGATGTTGGATTCGTGATCGCCAACGCCCATGCCGGGCGCATTCGAGAGCTTGTGCTGGGCTTGAGCGAGACTCTCACCGGAAGCCGCGTCCTGCGCGGAATGATCGCCATTGGCGGCGTGCGCAGGGACTGGCAGCCGGATCAAGTCGAAGCCATCGAGAAAACACTGAGCGTCGTGGAGCGCGAGTTCCGCGATCTGGTGGCCATTATTCAATCCTCCGATTCCACCCGCGACCGTCTGGAGCACACCGGAATCCTGCGCCCGGAGAAGGCGTTGACTTTGGGAATTGTTGGCGTTGCCGGACGCGCCTCTGGCGTCGATCGCGATATCCGGCGCGATCATCCCTACGAGGCCTATAGCCAACTCTCCTTCAAGGTCCCCGTCTACCAAGCGGGAGATGTGCGCCACCGCATGCAAATTCGCATCGATGAAGTGGGCGAGTCGATCCAAATGATCCGCGCGGCGGCTGCACTTCTTCCTGAAGGTCCGCACCGCGCTCCAACTCGGCCCATACCGCCGGGCCGCTGCGCGCTGAGTGCGGTTGAAGGGTGGCGCGGGGAGATTATTCACTGGGTCCGGACCGGCGAAGACAATCGCATCGAACGCTGTAAGGTAAAGGATCCATCCATCAACAACTGGCCGGCAATTGTGGAAGCTGTGGAAGGCAATATCATTGCGGATTTTCCGGTGATCAACAAGAGTTTCAATTTGTCCTACTCGGGAACGGATCGGTAACACGATGTTCAAGATCCTGCAAAAATCGTTCAGCGTCGGCTCTGCGACGGCAGATTATCCGAGCATATCGCCGCGACTGGCCAAGCAGTTTCGGGGATGCCCGGAGTTTGATCTTGAAACTTGGCGCGATGCGCGCCCCGCTGCCGAGGCCTGCCCCACCGGAGCCATCGCCGTCCACGACTCAGACGGCGTGCGCCAGGTCACGGTGGATTACGGCCGCTGCATCTTTTGCGGCGAATGTGAAGCAGCATCCGCCGACGGAGCAGTGCGGATGACTCGGAAGTTTGAGCTTGCGGCCACCGACCGTCGCGACCTCGTGCTTACCGCTGAATACACACTCCATCCCGACGGTACCCACGCTGGGCTGCGGTTGGCCGCCAACGGCCCAGTTCTCGAAGAGCCCGGTAAGCGGATTGCGGAGGCAATTCAGAACTTACTGGGACGGTCGCTGGCGATCCGGCAGGTGGATGCAGGCTCGTGCAACGGGTGCGAGCAGGAGATCGTTGCGTTGAACAACCCGGTCCACGATATCGAGCGCTTCGGCATTCACTTCGTTGCCTCGCCGCGACATGCCGACATGCTGCTGGTCACCGGTCCCGTAACACGCAACATGGAATTCGCGCTGCGCAAGACCTGGGCCGCGACGCCGGATCCGAAGGTCGTAGTGGCCGTAGGCGCCTGCGGCATCAGCGGAGGCATCTTCGGCGTCAACTACGCCTCAATGGGCGGAGTGGATGCAGTCATTCCCGTTGACGTTTACATCCCCGGTTGTCCGCCCCGGCCGGAGGCACTGCTTCATGGCATCCTGCTGGCATTGGGCAAAGGACGGCAACGTGCGCGCTCCCATCCGTTCAAATGATTCTTTGGCAGGACTGCTGCCTGTGCTGCCACTCGATTCGATGGTTTAAATGACTCCGCACAACACGATTCTTGCGGACCCTACGCCGTTCATTGGATAAGGAACGATAAACGGTGGATCCCTATCGGGGCCGCCCCGGCGAGACGAGGGTGATCCATCGGTTGGTGCAAACCGAGGAGATCGCAAAGACAGATCGGCGAAAGCTGGCATATTGCTACTAATCTGACCGAACGAATGCACCGGCGGATTCCGGACTCGTTCGACAGATCCGGTTCCTGTCCCACCTCAGACATTGGCACCTGTCTCAGTTCAGGCGTCTGGCAGCCGGGGAAGGGCATGCTGCTACCTGGCGCCGACGTCTGACTGCCAGGAGTTGAACGCGATGACGATGTATTGCCGGACCACGGCACGTTGCTCGAAAGGGATGTTCGAGGTATTACCCGATCGCAATGCCAGCCTGCGGTAGAGGAGTTGGTTCGGGGTCAGGAGAGGTTATTAGCGAGATGGCGTTGGGGCGGCGGCCAGAGTTGGCGGACGCGTGGATCAAGGTTCATTTCGCGCCAAAGCGGGTCGACCGGAAGATAACGCAGGCGTACGTCATTGTGTTCCGCCGCGAGCTGCAAGTATTGCAGAGCGTCGTCATATTCCTTCAGCGCGGCGCATGCCATCGCGATGTTGCAGGGCGGAACATAACGGGCCGGCGTGGTTTCCTTCAGGATCGTCATGATTTCTCGCGCTTGCTCCAGTTCTCCCACTGCCGCCAGACTGACGGCCTTGAGAGCCAGCGTTTCGGAGTTTCCTCCTGACAACTCAAACGCGCGCTGGAGACTTGTTAATGCCGATCGGAAATTGCATGCGACGATCTCTGTTTTCGCGAGCATAGTGTAGCCGAGCCAAACATTCGGATTCAGCGCGATTGCACGCCGCGCCGATGCGGCCGCGGCTTCAAAATGCCCCGCCTGGTACAGCATCTGTCCGTGAATTGCGTGGAAATGGACAGAGAACGGATCCAGCTCAAGTGCAATCCTCATCTCCTTTCCCGCTTCGTCATGACGACACAGGTTTGACGAAGTATGAGCGAGGTAAAAGTGCGCGAGGGCATAGCTGGGATTGAGTGCAACGGCGCGGGACGCAGCCTGGATAGCAGTATTCCAGTCCCAGGTGAGCCAGAAGCTGCACGCGGCCAATGCGCTATGCGCTTCAGCGCTGCGTTCATTGAATTCGACTGCTTTCTTTGCGGCTTCCATTCCGACGTTACGGCATTCGTCACTGGGATAATCGCTGGTGATAGGCAATGTAGCGTAGGCGTCGGCCAACCCCGCATGGGACAGGCTGTAGTTCGGATCGAGAGAAAGCGCCTGTCTGTAGAATTCGATAGCGCGAGTGATGCCCATCCTGCTGCGTTCGGCGAAATAATAGCGGCCCTTGAGGTACAAATCGAACGCGTCGGGACTTAGCGTTTGCATGCGGCGTTCATATCGGACGGCGAGCTTCGTCATCACCTGGTCGGCAATAGCCCGGCCCAACTCAGCCTGCACGGCGATCACGCCGGCGGCGTCACGATCATAATTCTCAGCCCATACGTGCGTCTGGTCTTCGACGCGAATCAGCTGCGCTGTGATTCGGATGCGGCTGCCTTCTCGCCGGATGCTGCTTTCCAGTACGAAATCCACGCCGAGTTCTTTACCGATCTGTGAGATCGGTTTGCCGGTTTTCTTGTAGGTCATCGATGAGGTGCGGGCGATGACGCCCAGGTGTTCCGGGCTGATCGAGCCAAGGCTGGCGATCGTCTCCTCTGTCATGCCGTCGCTGAAGTAGTCCTCGGACGGATTATCCCCGTAGTTCACGAAAGGCAAAACGGCCAGCAACACCCTATTTGAGGTTTCATGACGATATTCTTCGCTGACCGTTGCGATGAAACGATACCCCTTGCCGGGCACGCGCTGAATGAATCTAGACCTTTCCGGGTTATCGCCGAGGGCCCGCCGAACCTTGCGGATGGCTGTATTGATGCCATCCTCGGAATCGATGAAAACATCCTTGCCCCAGAGTCTTTCGGCTATCGCTTCGCGGCTTACGACCGATTCGCGCCGGGAAACGAGAAGCAGGAGAAGCTCCATCGCCAGCTTCTCCACCTTGACAATACGCGCCCCACGGCGGAGCTCAAACGTCGAAGGGGCCAGTTCAAATCCCCCGAATTTGAGGACGCGTGACAAATCGGGTCTCCCATGATCCGAAAGCCGTTTCGCTTCATAGGTTGTCCCCTTGAAGAACCCTGCGCGGCGGAGCCATTCTCATTCAAGAAAAGCCGCGAAACGGACTCGGTTCTGTAAGAAGCTGAAGAGAAACTGCTCAAGCCATCAAGGTCAGAATACTTCTCAAACATTGCAAGCACAACAACTTGCCTCTTGCGAGCGGGATTCATGCAATCTTCAGGCTGGCTCCATGGCTTTGTTGTGCCCAGGAATTCATCATCGAAGGGCCTGGAAAGACGTCAAAGGCAGTTTCCCCAATTCTAACGAGGAATAGAGGAGGTTCCATGAAGAGAGGTATTGTCATCCTTGCCACTGCGACCTGCGTGGCGCTGGCATTTCCGCACAAGTCCATCGCGCAGACAGACAATCCGCGCTGCAACAACCGGCTGATTGAGGGAACCTACGGGTTCACCTTGGTCGGCGATAAACTCGCCGGACCGGGCCCCGTCGGACCCCAGGTCGGCGTGGCCATGACAACGTTTGACGGTGAGGGCAACCTGACCCAAATCGATTCCGTAGTCATCGGCGGAACGCAGGTGGCCGATTTTACCCACCCTCAGACTACCGGAACCTACGTCGTGAACGCCGCATGCACCGGGGTCTTCACACTTGAGTTTCACGATGGCCGTCCGCCAGTCGCTGTGAACTTTGTCGTCGTGGATAACGGCAAGGAGATCGATACCGTGGTTGTGCCGCCGCCAGGAGTCGTGGGTCCATTGGCCACGCGGAGCATCGGAAGACGCCGGTTCTCGGAATAGACGGGAACCGCCTGATCAATCATGCCGACGAGCGGCAGCGAAAGGAGATCGGGATGTCAGGGGAGAAGACGAAAGAACTTGTCCTGAAAGCAATTTCAGTCGTCATCGTGTTACTGGCCGGACGAATGGCGCCTGCACAATCGAAGGCTGACGAGAACGCCATTCGCCGCATTCTCGACGACGAGATCACCGCCTGGAACCACGGTGACGCCGATGGGTATTCCAGGCATGTCGCTGCCGATGGGACCTTTACCAATGTACTGGGACAGTTCTTTGACGGGTGGCGGTGGGTCCGTGACCGGCACGAGGTCATCTTCAAGGGGCCGATGGGCGGTACTACGCTGCAGCAATAAGGCGTATCGCTACGATTTCTGGCGCCGGACGTTGCGGTCTGCGAGACGCTGACGTGGGTTTCGGACCTCAAAGCCGGCGCGCCTCCCGATCTTCACCTCGACCCGAAAGGCCGTCTCCGCACGCATCTTTTGCAGGTGATGGCAAAACGTAGCGGCGAGCGGCAGATCGCTGGTACCTCCGCACAATGGCCGTGGTGATGATCGCGGTGGCATTTGCGGGATTCCTGCCTTTGATCATTGACTGCTCTCACCGCCTCGGCCACATGACGCTGCTCGTGGCAGTGCACGGTATAAAGTTCTTCCTCTGCTTGGTGCTCTTCCTGATGCAAACGACGCTTGTGGCAACGAGGCGTGCGGCAGTACACCGGCGAATGGGAGTTGTTGCCGTCGCGCTTCTTGTGGTCCTTGTGCCACTGTCCTACCTGGTCACGGTAGAGATGGTGCTCCGCGCTTCAGTAAGAGATTTCAAGGATCGATATAGACAAAAAATGGGCTAGGATCGAGGCGGATGGACTGTCTCAGCAGTCGCTCTGCACCCGCGAGATCCGAAGATTCTGAGTAGATCCTTTCTATGGCCTCGGTACAAACGACTTGCGCGAGCCCGAGCGCGATGGAGCGGGTGACGTGGTCGCCCCATGCCCAGGCGCAAAACGCGCGGGCGGCCAAGACGACCGCCGTAGCCGACAACAGAGATGCGGGAAGACCCGTCATCACCACAGACAGATGCGCGGCGATCGTGAAAGTTGGAGACAGAGACTGAAAGGCCCTTCGTTCCAGCTAAATCGAAATTCAATCTGGTACGAAGAGTTATCCGCTATCGGGTCTGGATGAGCTGACTGCGAGCGCTGGGAAGCGGGCGCGCATTCGTGTCCAGCTCTCCAGCCTGCAATGGGGAAGATCGCCACTCCTGCGAACTGTTATGCTCTCCGTTGAAGGCGGCGCCGTGCATTGGACCACCCTCAGGTATCTTTCCGCCTACGATAGCGGCGATCACCTTCACCCGAACAATGCCGGCCTTCAAGCCATCGCGGATTCCGTGCCAATCGACCGTCTGGTGCCATAAGCTATGCGGCGTCCTTCCCCCGCCAACGTGTGCAATAGGAGTGACCACATGAAATCCACAATCCGCATTCTCATTCTTGCCTTATGTGCAGCCGGCCCTCACATCGCCAGGTCCCAAACAGCCGGGAATTCTTTCGTCGCCGCGAACGATGTCGCCTGGACCACTCTCGGCCGGGACGAGAACGATTCGATGCCGATCGGCAACGGCGACCTGGCTGCCAACGTTTGGACGGAGCAAAGCGGCGATCTTGTTCTGCTGGTGGCTAAGTCGGATGCGTGGACGGAGATGGGAAAGCTGGTAAAACTTGGGCGTGTCCGGATCCGGCTCACGCCCAATCCTTTCGTGAACGTTTCGGATTTCACGCAGACTCTGCGGCTCGAAGACGGCAGCATCGAGATCAAGAGCGGTGCCAACTCCATCGTGGTCTGGGCTGACGCGATTCATCCCGCGCTTCACGTCGAAGCGAACCTGGCGCACGAAACGAAGCTGAGGGCAAGCCTCGAGGTCTGGCGCACCCGGTCTCATCCTTACAATGAGAGCTCGCCGGACAAAGGGGGATTGTTCGAGTTCGGCAATTACTCCGTGCCTCTGGACTTTGCCGCAGATACGGTGCTTCCCGCCGCCAATCGTCGGATCTCCTGGTATCACTTCAATCCTTCAAGCATCTATCCGCTTGTGCTAAAGCAGGAGCATCTGCAATCGCTGGCTGCAAAATATCCTGATCCTTTGCTCCACCGGTGTTTCGGAGCAGCGCTGCAGGGGCCGAAGTTGGTAAGTAAGGATGACCGTACATTGGAGTCGTCAGAGCCCGGCCGCAACCTTCGGCTCGACCTGATTGCTCTCACCACTCCATCGGCTGCGTCGCCGGAGTTGTGGCAGTCCCGTCTCGCGCGTCTCGCGAGTCAGTTAAATGCCATCCCCATTGATGCTGCCCGCGCTGCGAGTGATGTGTGGTGGCAACAGTTCTGGAATCGAAGCTGGATTCACGTCGCGGGAACCGAAGACGCGGCGAAAGTTTCCCAAGGTTACATCATGCAGCGGTACATGATGGCCGCGTCTTCGCGCGGACCGTTTCCCGCAAAGTTCAACGGTGGATTATTTACGGTGGGACACGACATGCCGGTGGACGTGGATTCGACCAATGCAAGTCATAATCCGGATTTTCGTGCGTGGGGCAATTCCTATTGGAACCAGAATAATCGGTTACTCTATTGGCCCCTGATTGCGACGGGCGATGCCGATCTGATTGCACCATGGTTCGATATGTACATGCGTGCTTTACCCCTGGCCGAAGACCGCACGCGGCTTTACTTCCATCATTCCGGCGCGTCGTTTATCGAGACGATGAACTTTTGGGGACTGCCTAACCTGAACGACTTCGGCTGGAATAATCCCACCGATGAGCTGACGAGCCCCTGGATGCGCTATCACACCCAGGGCTCAATCGAAGTGATCGCGCAGATGCTGGATCAGTACGAGATCACACAGAATTCTGAGTTCGCGCACAGGGATATCGTGCCCTTCGCCCAAGCCATCCTCGCGTACTATGACCGGCATTGGCCGCACGAGGCGGATGGTAAGATCCGGTTCTCGCCTGCACAGTCGATCGAGACATATCAGCTCGACGCTGTCAATCCAACGCCCGACATCGCCGGCCTGGAGAATGTTCTGCCTCGGCTTCTCGCGCTGCCGGGTGAGATCACCTCTTCGCAGACGAGGCAGGAGTGGAAGCGGCTTCTCAGTGACCTGCCGCCCATCGCAACCGGCAGAACTCACGACCGTAAACTTCCGCAGCTTGCCAAGTCGGATCCAGAGGGCACGCCAACTATTCTTCCCGCCAAGCAATATGGGCCCACGCGCAACCACGAAAATCCACAACTGTATGTCGCCTTCCCCTATCGCCTCTATGGAGTTGGGAAGCCTGGCTTGGAACTGGCGCGCGACACTTTTGCGGCACGGCTTTTTCCATTCGATAGATGCTGGGGCCAGGATGGACCGCAGGCCGCCGTCTTGGGGCTTACGGAGATCTCCAGGAAGGCGGCCACCGACGAGTTTACCGACTACGGCGACGAGCGCTTCCGGTGGTTCTGGAATGTGGGGAGCGATTGGATTCCCGATCTCGACAACGGTGGGTCCGGTATGATGACGCTTCAGTTGATGCTCATGCAGACCGATGGGAAGCGTATTCAGTTGCTGCCCGCCTGGCCTGCGGACTGGACCGCCGACTTCAAGCTTCATGCGCCCTACCGAACAACGGTCGAAGGCCATGTCGAAAATGGCAAGATCACGCATCTAAAAGTGGATCCTGAAGAAAGGGAGCGAGACGTTGTGGTCGTTTTTCCCCAAAGCTGATTGTAAGTTTCGGTCGAGACTGGAATCGTTCATCGAGAGCAAACGGAGCGGCGAAGAGAGCGTGCGAGGTCGCGTCGATGAAGAATTGAGTAGGCGACGGGCCGTCAATAGGCCGCATTCAATGCGATCTGTACGTTAGCCTGCGTCGCTGTGGCGATTTGAGCCGTACCTTTGAAGATGTTCCCGCTAATAATGGCGCAATGTACAGCCTCTCCTAGTACTACTGTGTTATAAACTAGATACCTGCGTGCGAATATTCCGGTATATGCAGGCAAGCATGGTTGTATCTTGGCTGCATGAGCGCCAAGACCGGAACTTCAGACGCCCGGCAGCAACGGCTGACGAGCTATCTTGACCGTCTGGCGGAAGCGGCAGGGCACGTGGATCGTGCTGTTCCGTTGAAGTTGTATTGCACCGGGTTGTTGCTGCCCGGGGAGCGCAAGTCGGTCGAGCCGATGGCGGCGCGTCTGGCCCCGGACAACGTACGGCGCATGCACCAGTCGCTGCACCATGTGGTGGCCGATGCTACGTGGAGCGACGAGGCCCTGTTGGGCTGTATACGCGACTATGCGCTGGCGGCGATGACCGAGAAGCGACCCAGTTGTGGCCTGGATCGTCGACGACACCGGGCTTCCGAAAAAGGGAACTCATTCGGTCGGCGTAGCGCGACAGTATTGCGGCCAGACCGGCAAGCAGGATAACTGCCAGGTGGCCGTCAGCCTGTCGGTGGCCACGTGGAACGCTAGTCTGCCCATCGCCTACCGCTTGTATCTGCCCGAGGCCTGGGCCAACGACGCCGAGCACAGGCAACAGGCCAGGATTCCCAAGGAGGTTCTGTTCGAGACCAAGCTGGAGATCGCGCTCGGCCAGATCCGCCAGGCCATGGCCGACAGAGTTCCCCAGGGAACGGTGCTGGCTGACCCGGCTTACGGCAACGACACGGGCTTTCGTCAGGCGGTGGCCGGGCTGGAATTGAGCTATGTGCTGGGCGTCCAGAGCACCACCACCGTCTGGCCGCCGGGAATCGAACCGCTGCTCCGCGCCAAAATACTCCGGTCGCGGCCGGCCGGCCAACCGTCTGCGCCGCGATGCGGAGCATGCGCCTGTATCAGCCAAACAACTGGCGCTGAACTTGCCGGCCAAGGCATGGAAGACCGTGACGTGGCGAGAAGGCACGCGCCATCCCTTGCGCTCCCGTTTTGCCGCCGTGCGCATCCGCGCCGCGCATCGCGACCACAAACTCCACCAGCCGCGAGAACAGGAATGGCTCTTGATCGAGTGGCCCCGCGGCGAAGCCGAACCGACGTAAATACTGGATGTCCAATCTGGCGGAAAACACAAGCTACGCGATCTGGTCGCTCTGGCGAAACAGCGCTGGATCATCGAACGCGATTACCAGGAACTGAAACAGGAACTCGGCCTGGGCCACTTCGAAGGCCGCGGCTGGCGCGGCTTTCATCACCATGCCACACTCTCCATCGCCGCCTATGGCTTCCTGGTGGCCGAGCGGAGCCGTTTTTCCCCCTCGGCCCGCAGCGGCCATCTTGGACTATCAGCCCCCGAACTCCCGCCCGGCTTCCAGCCCCGCGGCGTCGCATCCGACCGGAGCGGCATAACCCGCACTCCATCGCTACCCTACGCATCATCCTGGCCCGCTCTCTGCTCCGCCAACTCTGTCAATGTCCCGTTCTGCGGCGTCCAACGTTTATAACACAGTAGTACTAGGGAAATGTGCCGTTTATCCTGACGGAACTCGCATCCACGGATTAGTACCGTTCCAGAACTCGCATGAATCGCTGCGCGATCTCCATCCCCCTCCCATTTCACGAATGTACCGTCGCTGAAACCCACAGTGCCAGTACCGGCAATCTCTGCAATCTGGTCGCAGGGTTCCCAAAAGGCACTGTTGCTAAAGCGAACGACGCCGTGATGAGCTGGCCCAACTTCCACCATGGTCGGGTCAGGACTATGGAACGAGGCGAATTCTGCGTTAGCGATGAGCAGGGCAAAACGGAGCCAGTAACCCGCTCGGGGTAGAAGATGGTGAGCCCGGCGATCGAACTATTCGTGTTGAGCGTGAGGAAAGGCGCGCCATTCTCGTTTCCCCTTCCGGCCCTTGCCAGCAGTGCGGTGCCATCGACGCCGGGTTTGACAACTCCCTGATTTCGCATGACGGCGTGAGACGGCACGCTGGTGTAAGGACCTCGCAGCGTCACGCCCCCGGGGAAGTTGATCGTTCCCTTGAAAGGATATTTGCCTGGCGGTGAATAGACGGTTCCTCCACCGGCATGGGCAACGGCGTCGAGCGCACGCTGAAACGCTTCAGTATCATCGCTCACTGCATCTCCCGCTGCTCCGAAATCTCTCACGTTCTGAACGCCGGATTCAGGATGTGCAAGAACTGCGCCGCGCGCCTCTGACGACGAACCAAGAATCATCTTAACTCCTGCCGCGGTTCCGCTGGAAAGCAATTGCCGTCTCGAAGGCCAAGTCGTCTCGTGCGATTCCATTTGCATTCGCTCCTTTAAATCTGTGCTTTTCGTCCAGATATTACATTTGGCGGATGGACATCAATGCCCATGGTGGAAGCTTTGTCTCAATATGTAGATTGCCCTCGGGGTCTGCCCTCGGGGTCTGCCCTCGCGATCTGCTTCTCCGTAGCCCACGCCTTTTTTCTCAGCAACTCCGCCTGTTCTTTATTTGGCGCTTCCGGCTTCTCCTTCGCTTCCCAAGCTGCGGCGGCATTGCCATGCTGCCGATCGAGCGTTTCGATAATGAAAGATGCACCGGCTGGCAAATGCGACATATCTAAAGTAACGTCACGCGCACTTCCGCTGCTATCGATCGCATCTGCGGCCTCCAGCGAGTTACTTACCGGAAGGGAGACCTTTATCTCTGGCGGATAGTTATAGGCCATGACGGCGATGTGGCCGTTCGCACTGAAGCGGCTCAGAATGCCTCCTGGAATCTGAGCGAGGATCTGGTCGCCGAGTTCATTCATCATGCGATAGGCATGAAACGCAGGCTTCACGATCTGCTGGTAGTTAATGAGGCCGTTCGGAAGCCTCGTCTCTACGAACCGTTTATTCCTCCCAAGACGATTGAATGGCTCAATTGATAATCACGTCCGTACTATTCACGGCTAACAGCGGTATCTACTGTTACGGGGACCGCAGAAGATGCAACTTATTTAGAGCCAGTAACGTACGGGGGCCGTTAGAACTCCTGCTTAACCTTGTCAGCCGTTCAGCAGCGGCATAGGGTTTGTTCGACCGTGAAGAAGCACTTCGCTCGGTCGCCAAAAAAAACTCGCTCGAAATTCGAGTGGTACCGAGTCCATGAACGCCGGATGACAGTTTCCGTCGTTCGGTTTCCGGGAAAGTTAGTGCGAGGCCGAAATGGACCAGAAGGTGTGGGCAAGAGTGCGCAACCGTTTGGCGAAAGCGAATCAGCATTTTGGTTCGATTAGACGGCCGGGTGGACGCTCGATTCTGATCGGGGATTCGATTTCGGCAAACTCTCAATCCACTTCATGTGAGGCCAAGGAGGGCCAAATGTCAAAACAAAGAAGTTGGCTCAAGTACTTGAATTTGAGTCTGATGTTCATTGTGTTTTGCTGCGCGAGCGTATTGTGCTTCGCACAGACCGATCGCGGCAGTGTGTCGGGGACTGTCACCGATCCGACTGGCGCCGTGGTCACGGGAGCCAGGGTAACCATAACCAATACCGCGATGGGGACACAGAACTCGACCGTCACGACTGGGACCGGAAACTATACGATTCCGCAGGTATCCGCTGGCGACTATTCGGTAACGGTAGTTGCAACCGGCTTCACCACCCTGGTCCGCAGCGGCATCACCGTCTTTGTTGGACAGACGGCAACTGTCGATCTGAAACTGGGTGTTGGGCAAGGCACAACGACGGTTACGGTAACGGCGGATGCTCCTTTGCTTCAAACCGATAGCGTGCAGAATAATATCGAAGTCTCCACGAAAGACATGAATGAGCTTCCGTTCAACGTCGCCGGCATCGGCTCCGTACGCGACCCGATGAGCTTTGCCGCGTTGGTTCCGGGAACCATCGTGGGCGGCTGGAACGATATTCACATCAGCGGCTCGCCCGCAACGACGTACCGCGTCTTTATGGACGGACTGGACGACACCTCGGCGGTCAAGGGCGCCATCTCCGATGAGAACCAGCCCTCGGTCGAATCGCTCGCCTCACAATCTCTTTTGGTGAACAACTATTCAGCGGAATTTGGTCAGGCAGCGGGCGGAATTTTCAACTACACCTCGAAATCCGGCAGCAACCAACTGCACGGAACGGCCTTCAACTACCTTGAGAATGAGGATCTGGACGCCGGACAGCCTTTCAACTACACGTCAGCTACAAGCAATCAGAAGATTACGCCGGTGCAGCGTCAACTTGATTTTGGCGGCTCTTTCGGTGGACCGGTGGTGATTCCTCACCTCTACAACGGCCACGGCAAGACCTTCTTCTTCTTCGCGTACGAGGAGTACCACAACAAGCAAACCCTCAACCAGGGGACGATTACGGTTCCTACGATGGCCTATCGTAATGGCGATTTGAGTTCTCTCCTGGGTGGCCCGATTCCGGGAATGGTAGATTGCCTGGGCCGGCAAGTGATGAATGGTGCGGTCTACAACCCGAAGTCGACTTCGACATGCCCGGATGGCTCGTTGATCCCCAATCCATTCCCGAACAACAATATCGGCACGCCCAGCACCGCCAATGGCTGGGATCCGGTGGCGCTGGCGGTCCTCAAGGACATTCCTGCTCCATCGGGGGCCACTGCCAATGCTCTCAACAACAACTTCCCGAATTACCAGCCGAATGACAAATTTCAGTACTTGACGAGCGTCAAAATCGATCACCAGATCGGTCAAGCGTGGCACTTGGCGGGTTATTATATTGCCGAGCAATCGAACAAGTTCAACGCGGCTGACGGCATCACCGGCCCGGCAGCCTCGACTCGGTGGAACACAACCCCCGCCCCGCAGGTATATCTGAACCTGGACTATACCGCGACGCCGAGACTTGTACTCCACGGCGGATTCGACTATACAGAGCACATCGCCGCGCAGGATGCCTATGTGCAAAACTTCTCGGCGTCATCCATCGGGTTGAACACCGCGAAAGATAGTGCGGGGAACCCGATGCCCGGCGGCGCCGCGAACACGTTCCCGATCATCAGCGGGCTTCAAACCAACCGTTCGGGCGTCCCTAATCTGGGAGTCAACAATGCTCCGTTTATCGACCACAACTGGTCTCCCACCGGTTCCGCAACCTGGATCCACGGCGAACATACGCTTAAATTTGGCGGCGAGCTTCGTCATCAGTTGTTCGGCACTCACAACGACCTTTCAGCCGGATCTTACAGCTTCAATCCTGCTCAGACCTCTCTTCCATCCACCCAGGGAAATTTCCCAAATGGCACCAGCCTCGGCGACGGGTTCGCGAGCTTTGCTCTTGGCCTATTGAATGGCGGAAACATCGGGAACGATAACATTCAGTGGTTTCACCGCGTGGAAGGCGGGATCTACGCGCAGGACACCTGGAAGCTGACGAAGAAGATCACTTTGGACTACGGGCTGCGCTGGGATTGGCAACAGATGCAACAAGAACAGCACCTTCGTGTAACTCAATTCAGTCCAACCGTCGTGAATCCGTCGGCGGGCGGCCTGTTGGGTGGAACCGAATACGAGGGGTATGGGACCGGGCGTTGCAATTGCATCTTCGAGAAGTTTTATCCGTGGATGATTCAGCCTCGCCTCGGCGTCAATTATCAACTGGATGCGAAGACTGTGATCCATGCGGGGATCGGAATATACTCCGGCCAGCAGCTCTTCATGAATGAAATTGGCTACAGCAACCAGGGATTTGGCTTCAACCAAGCGTTCCTTAACAGTCCTTCGTATGGCATTTCCGCTGGCCAGTTTTCCAACGGCATACCGTACACCGCGGCACAACTAACAGCCACCAAGTTCGATCCTGGCGCCTACCCCGGTCCGGGCTCGATCCAGTCGCCGCCAAATTTCACTGTTCCAAACAACGGCCGTCCGGCGCGTTTTGTACAAACGACCATTGGCTTTGAGCGCGAGATCTCCAGAGACCTCTCGGTAGAGGCATCTTTCATCGACAACCGCGGTGTCTGGCTCGAATCCGACGGGCTGAGGGTCATCAACCAACTGCCCGTATCGGCCATAGCGCAACATGGTCTGGATGTGACCAATCCGGCTGACCAGGCCCTTCTTACCTCGTCGATCTCTTCACCCGCCGTGGTGGCGAGGGGCTTCCATGCACCGTACGCCTCCTTCCCGTCCGGTCAAACCTTGGCTCAGTCGTTACGGCCATTTCCGCAATTCGGCAATATCGGTGACCAATACGAGCGTGACGGTAATACCTGGTACGACGCGCTGCAAGTGAAGGTCACCAAGAGGATGGCCTACGGACTATCGGGCGGCCTCGGTTACTCATGGTCGAAGGATCTGGGTACAGTCTCCAGCACCGGGACTTACACGACGGCGATACCGATCCAGGATCCTACCCTGCCGCCAAAGAGCCAGAAATCCTATTTGGCCATCGACCAACCGCAGATGATCAACTTCTACTTCACGTATGAGGTGCCGAGACTCAGCTTTGCTAACAGCGGCTGGAAGGCCGCATTGTTTGCGGGCTGGACAACCGACGGCATCTTCCATTACCAGAGCGGTTTCCCCTTGCAGGTCCCGAATACGCAGACGCCGTTCCAACTGAACTCTGTAACTTTCACGTCGAGCAATAACGGTAATAGCGTTTTTGCGAATCGCGTTGCGGGCCAACCGCTCTTCTTGCATAACCTCAACACCCACAGCGGTAACCCCCGCACCACGTTCTTTCTCAACCCTGCCGCCTGGGCAAGCCCAGCCGCCGGAACCTACTCCACTTCCAAGCCCTACTACGGCGATTACCGTCAATCGAGATATCCCGCCGAACAGATGGGCGTTGGCAAATCCTTCGATATTAAGGAAGGGATGAAATTCTCGCTCCGTGCGGATTTCTTCAATGTCTTTAACCGCTGGGCATATCCCGGCCTGAACAATACGGGAAATTTCTCCCAGGCTGCTCAATATAACGGCGACGGAAGCATTGCCAATGGCTTCGGTTACCTGGGAAACAGCATCTCGGGCGCAGGTGGAAACTTTGCTCCTAGAAGTGGCGAGTTTGTCGCGAGATTCCAGTTCTAAGCGCCAAGCCGGCTGAAACTCCAACCAACAGGCCAGATGAATTCATCTGGCCTGTTACCTTGTTAGAGCGTGTTCGTCGCGGATGCCAAGCAATGCCATTCGATTCCAGTCGATTGCGAATGTGTTCGAATTTATATTGAAATACAACGGATGGATGAGCACAAGATTGCAATTCATAAAAGGGAGAGCTGCCGCGCAGACCACTCCCGGCGAAACAGCTATATCATTTGGGAGGAATGAAGTTGGCAATAACGCGGCGCGACTTTGTAGCTGGCATTGCGGCCTTGAGCGCAGGAACGTTGAATTTCCGACGGCTGCCGATGTTGCAGAATTCCTCCCAGGATGCCAGGAATCAACTTCAAGGGGCTGTTCAAAGGGTATCCGCCACTGGTCAATCCGCAGATTCGCAAATTCTCTTCGAGAACACAATTGACGCGTCAAAGATCCATTTCGTATTGAAGAACAGTGTCAGTCCCCAGCGCTACTCCATAGAGACAATGACCGGCGGCGTTGCTGTCTTCGACTACAACAATGATGGCCTCCTCGACATCTTCTTTACAAACGGGGCAGAAATTCCGTCCTTGCAAAAGAGCAATCCGGGCTTCTACAACAGACTCTTTCGCAATAATGGCGACGGAACTTTCACCGATGTCACAGAAAAGGCTGGCTTAGCTGGTTTCGGCTATTCAATGGGCGTAGCCGCAGGTGATTATGACAACGACGGATTTGTGGACCTGTATGTCGCCGGATTTAACCGCAATCAACTCTTTCACAACAATGGAGACGGAACATTCACTGATGTGACCGAGAAAGCTGGAGTCAGCGGCATTGTTCCGGGAAAGGGAAAGCCCTGGTCGGTCACTGCTGGGTGGATTGACTACAACAACGACGGATTGCTCGATTTGTTCGTCGTGAATTATCTGGACTATTCGATCGACACGGCTCATAGCTGCCAGACGGACAACATTGTTGACTACTGCTCTCCCAATGAGTATCGGGGAACACCTAATATCTTGTATCGGAATAATGGTGACGGCACATTCGTCGACGTTTCGCAGCGATCGCATATTGCCCAATATGTAGGCAAAGGTATGGGCGTCGCCTTTGCCGATTATGACGACGATGGGTTCACCGACATCTTTGTTTCCAATGACACCTTTCCGAATTTCTTGTTGCACAACAATGGCGACGGGACATTTACAGATGTCGCCCTCGTGGCCGGCGTAGCCTACAACGAGAACGGCAAGACTGTTGCAGGCATGGGGACTGACTTCCGAGATATCGATAATGATGGCAGGCCGGATATCTTTCACGCTGCGATGTTCGGTGACACCTTTCCTCTCTACCGCAATCTGGGGAATGGCCAATTTGAAGATGTCACGGAAAAGACCGGTGTGGCCGCAATGACAACCCGCTTTACCGCATGGGGAACTGGAATCTTCGATTTTGATAACGACGGGAACAAGGAGATTTTCACTGCCGGATCCGCAATTCTCGACAATTCGATGGAGGTGAATCATAGGCCTTATCCACTTCCCAACGGGCTCTATCGCAATCTTGGCAAAATGGTGTTTCGGGATGTGAGTACACAGGCCGGAGCGGGTTTTTCTGCTCCGGCCGCACATCGTGGCGCGGCATTCGGTGATTTAAACAACGATGGGCGGATTGATATTGTGGTCACAGTTCTCAACGGTGCGCCGCAGTTGCTCATGAATCGGTCTCCGAATCATAATCATTGGATCGTTTTGAAGCTCGTTGGCGTGGCCGATAATCGAGATGGATTGGGAACAAAGGTGAAGATAACGACCGCCAGTGGCGTTCAGTACAATGAGGCCACGACAGCCGTCGGCTACAATTCGTCCAGCGACAAACGCGTGTACTTCGGACTGGGAAACGCCAAAGTTGTGGAGCGAATTGAACTCGCATGGCCCACGGGTGTGAAGCAAGTGCTCAAAAGTGTGGCAGCCGATCAGGTCCTGACAATCGTAGAGAGTGGCCGTCCGGAAAAGGGCGGATCGACCATATCGAGTTACCAGGTTAAATGGCCCGCGGCCGCCGGACGCACGGACCGCTCCGAACATCTGCGCACCGGCAAATACGATTCTCTGCCGCCCGGGGGCAAGCTTTTATGATCTGGCTTCTCGCGCTTCAACTCGCAGTAAGTCCAGCGCAACATTATGAGAGCGCAAGACAGGATTTTGCCGAACGGAAGTTTTCCGAGGCTGTCACCGAAGTGGATGCCGCTTTGCACGAGAGCCCGTACATGGTTCCGGCCCTGCTACTCAAGGCTCGGCTGGCCGCCTTCGCACATCGTCCGGATGTTGCGAAGAGCTGTCTTATCACGGCTGTTACCGCTGATCCAACCTCCGAAGAGGCGCAGTTCTTTCTCGGAATGTTTTACTACACGCAGAACGAATTCAAACTGGCGATCTCACCGCTTCAGACAGCCCAGACGCTCTCTCGGAAGAATCCCCTGCCCGTGTTCTATCTTGCGATGACCCAGGAAGCACTGGGAGATGAGAACAAAGCGTCTGGAGCTCTACAAACAGGCGGAGAATCTTTCTCCGGAGAAATCCCCGCAAAGTGCGGAGATTCTGGCTGCACACGGAAGGTTCCTGCTTTTGCTGGGCCGGGCGAAGGACAGTGTTGAAAAAGAGCGACGGGCCATTGAGGCAAACGCCGAGTCCCGCGATGCGCACTATGAATTGGCAAAGGGATTGGACCACGAGGGAGATTTCAGGCATGCCGCACTCGAAGGGGAACGAGCCCTGGCTCTGCCGGAGCTGGCCACCAGCGATGCCCAGATCCATTTTCTTCTGGCGAATCTTTATCGGAAGTTGAATCAACCGGATTTGGCAAAGGCCCATTTGGAGAAATTCGAAGCTGCTCCTCAGACCACCCGCAAATGAGTTGTGACTCGTCAAAGTGTGCCATCAACAGCGCAGAAAAGAGGCGGAAGTGCAGATCGAATGGAACAGCCTTGCTGCATGGAAAACGGAGACAGACCCTCCGGGAGCGGATTGCAGGAAATGGTAGATGTGAGGCGCCGAAGTTTCCTGGCTTCGATTGCGGCCTGCCTGACCGGCTTGGCTGTCCGGCAGGCCAACCCGCTGGGCCTTCCCTCCGGGGAGGGTCTGTCCCAGGCCGCTAAATCGTCGCCTTCTGCCCCGATGCGATCGTCCAACACACAGCCGCAACCCGATGACCGAACGCTGAACCGTAATCCGTCGAAGGCCGGTTCCTGCTGGTTCACCGATGTCGCCGGCCGGTCGCAGTTTGCCTACCGGACGAATAATAACTTCATGGGCAGAAAGTATTTTCCGCAGCCGATGTGCGGCGGAGTTGCCGTTATTGACTATAACAATGACGGGCTAATGGACCTGTTCTTTACCAACGGTGCCAAGTTGCCGGAGTTGGAGAAGACCTCGCCCGCTTATTACAATTGCCTGCTGCGCAACAATGGCGATGGAACGTTTGAGGATGTAACCGTCAAGGCTGGCCTCACCGGAGCCGGCCTCGGCTACTGTTTTGGCGTTGCCGTTGCGGACTACGACAACGACGGCTACGAAGATCTCTTCATCTGCAATGCGGGCAGGAATGCTCTCTACCATAACAACGGCGACGGGACATTTACCGATGTGACCGCCGGATCGGGACTCGAACATAAACCGGAGAACGTGCTGAGCGTAGGAGCGGCATGGTTCGACTACAACAACGACGGGCTTCTGGACCTGATCGTCACCAATTACACCACTTGGACTCCCCAGACCGACAAGCAGTGTTTCAAGGACGCCACGCGCGAGGAGTACTGCAGTCCGACGATCTACAAAAGCATCGAATCGAGGCTCTATCGCAACCTCGGCCATGGCCGCTTTGAGGACGTCACCGAAGCAAGCGCCATCGGGAAGGCTCTGGGCAAAGGGATGGGCATCTCGATCGCGGACTTCACTGGCGATGGATTGATGGACGTCTTCATCGCCAACGATACCGAGCCCAATTTCCTATTTGTCAATCAGGGTAATGGATCGTTCAAGGAGAGAGGACTTGAATATGGCGTGGCCTACAACGAGGAGGGCAATTCCGTATCGGGAATGGGTTCGGACGCCAAGGATTTCGACAACGACGGCTGGGTCGACATTGTCTACAATGACCTGGCCGGGCAGGTCTTTGCCATTCTCAAAAACGAAAGCGGAAAGTCATTCAGCGATGCAACCTGGTCGACCAAACTTGGCCCGCAGACCCGGAAACTATCCGGATGGAGCATTGGGTTTATCGACTACAACAACGACGGCTGGAAAGATATTTACTCCGCAAATGGAGATGTGGACGACCTGAGCGAGTCGTCCAGGCAACACGACACCATGTTCGAGAATGAAGGCGGCAAGACATTTATTGATGTCTCTGAAAAGATGGGACCGGATTTCGCCATTGTCGGCTACCAGCGCGGTTCGGCATTTGTCGATCTGAACAATGACGGCTTCATGGATCTGGTGGTGACTTCGCTCGGTCAGAAGCCCCGGATTTTGATGAACAATGCCCTGGTCAAAAATCACTGGATCATGTTCGATCTACGCGGACATAAGAGTAATCGCGATGGAATTGGCGCCACCATCAAGGTGACTACCGGATCCGGCAGAATGCTCTATAACCACGTAACCACCAGTGTAGGGTTCATGTCGTCGAGCGATCGCCGCGTGCACTTTGGTCTGGGCGCCGAGACTAGGATTGACCACGTGGAAATTCGCTGGCCAAGCGGAATTGTGCAGCGGCTCGAACATCCAGCCGTAGATCAGATACTGAAGGTGGAGGAACCGGCAAAGACGCATGCAGGCTCCTAGAACTCGTTATGAACTTTTCGGCGGGCGGCGATGTAAGGGGATCAGACGTCACATCGAGCCTATCGAGCACCAGTGGACATATCTCGCATTCAAACTCTATCCGGTGGTGGCCGGATGATTTGGCGCGATTCTGCGGACTTCAGTTTTTTTAAGATGACCCCACTCTGGTTGGAAGAGCGCTTTGGTCCTTTGAAATTGGCGTGGCGGAGACGTGGAAAATAAATTGTGATCCCGATTTGACCCGATGGATGAGTTTACTTCGAGGTGAGCAGACCTATTGACTTGAGTTGTTGTCCTGGGCCCGGATGGTCAGTGAACAGCAGAGCTTGAAATCGTGTGGCACGCCAGAGTTTCCAGCTTGCTCGGGGCACCGGCCATTGTATTCAAATGCAGCAGGATCTCGAAGTGCTGAAGCGGACCGTCAGGAGGAATTCCGCACGTTCCCAGAATTCTTGAAAAACGCGTTGAGTCGGTTACAAGCTTTCCTGCCGCTTCTGTACCTTCCGCGCTCGCTCCCGCGAGAAGGAGAGCCTGTCCACTTTGGTCAGGATTCTGAACCAGTGCTATGATCGCGAAAGAATCCCCTGTTGCCCAGCCCAAAGCCGTCGGTATGTAAGATTGCCGCTCATTTGGCCGTGGATGAACGTTGCGGATGAATTCCGATCCAGAGACATTATCGAACTCAAACCGGAAATCCAATTGATCGCTGAAAAGGGAAAGCCAGGGATCGCTGCGGGGGCTTCCTAGAAAGACGAAGTTTCTACCGGACTCCAAGTCCGCCATTTGAATGCTTCGCGCCCCTCGGACATCTATGCTCTTTGAATAGGTCTGAGCTAGCGAAGCAACGGCTGCCGCAATCGGTGCGTCTACGCCCGACGAATCTGCGCCCCGCAGAACATGCCGGCAGAAAGAATCTTGTTCGGGCGTGAGTTTGTTGGGCACCGGGATGTAATTGTGGTTCGCATAGTCGGATACGGAGACCTGGCTGCCGGTAATTCGCTGGATCTCGGCAATGTTTGGATCGCTCGTAATCAGTTCTGTAGGTTGGGAAGAATTGAAAAGCGCCGACCAGGGAAGCACAGGCGCCGCCATCACCTTCGCGCGGGCAATGCGATTCGAGATGATGCTCCACATTGCCAGATTCAGGAGCAAAACGACAATTGCGGCGGACAGCCATATTCGTTTTGAAAGGCCTTGCCGGAAGGCGGTATCTACTTGAGAAATTCCATGTTCATCGACGGCCGATTCTCGCGAGAGTGGAATAAGTTGAGGATCGATTAATGATGTGCCGTCTGGATTTGCCAATGTCATGGGATGCGCCGCCCCGTCGACCACGGCCGGGGCGCCAATTGGCTTGTGCGTAATTTCCGGGATGTACGACCCGGATGGAAGGGTGATTCGAAATTCGGAGGTCTCTCCGTATCGCCCGTAGTGCTCGAGCAGGCGCCTGCGAACGTCGCTTGCCGTTACGCGAACAATCGCGTCGTCGCCCGTGTCGTAGGACGCGGACCTCCCAAAAAGCTCCATTCCAATCACGCGCTCCTTCAGCGCGTCGAAATGGCCGGCGATTGCTTGACCGACGATGTATTGAAGGAACTGAACGCTTCGGTGACTTCCTTTAAATACGTCCCCTTCAATCACTTCCTTCACATGCAGGTGCAGGGCTGCGGTGTCGGCTTTCGTCTCCGCGATCTTCGAGATCTCTGCAATTCGAGCGTCGTTTGGCGAGATTGACTGCATTTTGATTTTCAGTGTGAGTTCGATTCTCGCATTCTGTTTACCGAGTTGTCCACAATTTATGACTTCTCCCTCCGGAGTCGCCGCAGCCTGTTCGCCCTGAAATATCGCCTGTTAATCGCCTTAGTTCGCACGGATAGCCAGCCTTTTCCCAAGGTATCTACTGTTAGCTGATAGGTAACAGCCCAAGCCCTTTGTTTTCAATGTCGAAATAGTGAGGCCGAAACCGTGCTAACCTTGCTGCCTGCTATGACACTACCTTAGGGTTGACCTAACCGAAAAAGCCCTGGGAAGAAGAGCGAAAAGTGAAGGGATATAGTAGTCGAAATGATGACGCAATTTACGGTCCAGGTCCCGCCTCGGAACAAAACAACCGAAGAAAGCGGCCATTTTTACCGAGAGTCCTTGCCGTCTTGCTGACGTGCGAACTTGGACCGAATCAGCGAGCAGACTGGAGATCACAACCTTTGGTCCACTCTTGGCACGTGATTGCCATGACATCGACTACATGGATGGTTTTAATAGCCCAGCCGATTCCATCTTCGCCGCAAGAAATGCCCTCGACAACAAACTTGAACGCTCCGTACGCGATGGCAAACGTGCCCATCGACCGGCGTGTCGAAGACCTTCTCGGCCGGATGACTCTTGAGGAGAAAGTGCGGCAGCTTGACCTCTACTCCGGGGCAACCGCTTTGATGGACAACCATACTGACGGGACACACGCAGCCTCAACAGCCACCTTCTTGCCAGATAAGGCGCAAGCTCTATGGGGTGATCTCGGTGTCGGCGCAATTCACGACCTGAATCCGACACCGGAACAAGCAAATGCCATACAGCAATGGGTCATCAAGCACAATCACCTGGGTATTCCTGCGCTTTTCATCGAAGAAGCACTGCATGGCTTCGACACGGGAACAGTATTTCCGGCTCCGATCAACCTTGCGTCCACCTGGAACCCGGATGCGGTCGAGAGAATTGGCGGAGCCATCGCCGCGGAAGCACGCTCGACGGGCGTGGGTATGATTCTTGCGCCCGTTTTGGATCTCGCCCGGGAACCGCGTTGGGGACGCGTCGAGGAAGATTACGGCGAGGACCCTTATTTGACGGGCCGGCTGGGCGCGGCTTTTGTGGCGGGAGCCCAAGGCAAAAGCCTGAATAGCGACCACAGTGTGGTCAGTGAGCCTAAGCACTTTGCCGGGCATGGTTCGCCAGAGGGAGGCACGAACACATCACCGGTGCACATAGGCGAGCGCGAGTTGCGCACGGTGATGCTCCGGTCCTTCGAGCCGGCTATTCGCGACAAGAAGGCAATGGGCGTGATGGCGGCTTACCACGAGATCGACGGAATTCCCATTACAGCCGACCCGTTCCTGCTGAAGCGGATACTTCGTGACGAATGGGGATTTAAAGGATTCGTGCTCTCCGACCTCGGCGCTATCCAGCGTCTTTACTCCGTTCATGACATTGCTTCCACTCCCAAAGAGGCTGCATGCATGGCCATCAAATCCGGCGTCGACATGCAGTTCTACGACTTTGGACACGAGGTCTTTCAGAGGGCTCTTATCGATTGTGTTCGTGAGGGTTCACTTCCGCAATCGGACTTGGATAGGGCGGTCAAATCGGTGCTCCGTGTGAAATTTGCCCTGGGCCTCTTTGATCGCCCAATGACCGATCCTGGTCTGAAGGCTCGAACTTACCGCTCGCAGGCACATCTCGACCTCTCGCTTGAGGCAGCGCGCCAGTCCATGACGCTCTTAAAGAACGACGGTCATCTGTTGCCTCTTTCGAAATCGCTTCAGAGGATAGCAGTGATCGGCCCGAATGGTGATGCAGCGCGATATGGAGACTACGAAAACGAATCAAACGGCGAACACATGAGTATGTTGCGGGGCATTCGCGATATCGTACCCGAAACATCGGTTGTCTTCGATTCAGGCAAGGACATCGCAGCGGCAATTGCCAAGGCGAAAGACGCAGACGTGATCGTCCTGGGATTGGGGGAGTGGCAGGGTATCTCTGGGGAGGGGTTCGATCGTTCCGACCTTGGTCTTCCTGGCAACCAGGAACAGTTAATGGAGTCTGTGGTTGCCACCGGGAAACCAGTTGTACTGGTCCTGGAGAATGGCCGGCCGTTGACCATCACCTGGGCCAATGACCATGTTCCAGCAATCCTTGAAGCATGGTACCCAGGTGAATTCGGAGGCAAGGCCATCGCTGAAACCCTGTTTGGCGAGAACAATCCCTCCGGCCACCTCACCATTTCATTTCCGCGCAGCGTGGGACAGTTACCCGACTTTTATAACTCCGACCGATCACGCACTCACAAGTATGTTGATATTGACGGGCTCCCGCTGTTTCCCTTTGGTTTCGGTCTCAGCTACACATCATTTCGATACGACCAACTCGCTGTGCAAGCCCCGGCGCCCGGAAGCAATGGAGAGATTCTGGTCACGGCGAACGTAACTAATGTGGGCGATCGCAGTGGTGAAGAGGTCGCCCAGCTTTATATACGCCAAGACGTAGGCAGCGTGGTGACTCCGGACCGCTCTCTTGAAGGATTTTCGCGAGTATCTCTTAAGCCGAACGAAACAAAGAACGTCAGCTTCCATATTCCCCAGAGCCAACTCGCCGTATGGGATACGGACGGGAAATGGAAGGTCGAAGCGGGCAGTTACACGCTCTGGGTCGGCGGATCTTCGCAAGCCGCCTTAACCTCAAAATTCTTTCTCAACCCTAAATAGGGATTTGAGCTGCAGGCAAATCACCGTTCTCAATCGATAATATGCAGCAGAGCAATACGAAAGAGAGAAGAATGAAGACGATTACAGTCACTTTGATTTTGTCGGCCTTTTTAGGCGGTATTCTGTTTGCCCAGGGTCATCCCAATAAAGAGCCAGTGGATTACGTCTCCCCAAATATCGGAACTATTGGGCAATTGCTCACGGCGACCATGCCCTATGTTCAGCGCCCCTTTGGCATGGCTCGGCTCGCACCGGTTACAACTCCTGGAATTAGTGACCGGTATCTCGCTGACAAGATCTATGGATTTCCCGCAGGTTCGGCCAGGCTCATGGCTTCAGTGGGCCAAACGCAGACTGACCCGGTTGGATATGCATCGGACTTCGATCACGATTTTGAGGTTGTTACTCCTTATTATTACGAGGCCGACCTACAGACTTGGAAGATCAAAGCCGAATTCACGGCGACAAATGAGGCTGCTTACTATCGATTCACATTTCCTACCAGCGACCACGGTCATCTCGTCCTCACTTTGGGAGATAGCGCAGATCTCGAGGTGGCTGGAGAAAATTCAGTCCAGGGGAGCCAGAGGATTGTTGGTCCAGTTGGAAAACTCTCAGAGAACGGAGCGCAAACTCGCGAGTACTTCTACGCGGTCTTTTCTCGTCCCCTCAATTCTTTCCAGACGTGGGGAAAGCAGGGTCTTGGTCACTCCACAAAGCAGACCGGGAACGACATCGGCATCGTTACGGACTGGCCAACCACGGCAGAGGAGCAAATTGAAGTTCGCATCGGCATCTCCTACATTAGCTCTGACCAAGCCCGCAGGAACCTGGAGCGGGAAATCCCTTCTTGGGAATTTGATCGTGTGAAATCGCAGACACGCGCCATTTGGAATCATGCGCTCTCTGCGATTGATGTATCGGGGGGAACAGAGCGGCAACGAGTTATTTTTTACACCGCACTTTACCGTTCACTTGGTCGAATGACTGATATTACGGAGGATGGAAAGTATTTCAGTGGTTACGATCATGCGGTACATGAGGTGCAAGGTCACGACTTCTATGTCGATGACGGATTATGGGATACCTATCGTTCGCTTCACCCGCTGCAACTTCTGCTGAACGCCCAGCAACAGGAGGACATGGTCCGCTCCTATCTGCGCATGTATGAGCAGAGCGGCTGGCTCCCATCGTTTCCATCTGCAGCCGGCGATCAGGCTGTCATGATTGGCCACCATGCTGCGGAATTTATTCTCGATGTCTATGCCAAAGGCTACCGCGATTTTGACATTAAAGAAGCATATTCAGCCATTCGAAAGAACGCCACCGGCGCTACTTTGATTCCCTGGAGCCGCGCGTCTCTTACTCCGCTGGATCGCGTGTATTTCGACAAAGGTTTTTTCCCGGCATTGAAGTGGGGCGAGAGCGAGACAATCCCGGAAGTGACTCCAGAGCGTAGGCAGGCAGTCTCTGTCACGATTGAAAACAGTTATGACGACTGGTGTGTCGAACAGTTAGCTCTCGCACTCGGCGAACAAAAAGACGTGAACTACTTTGGCAGGTTGGCTAACAACTATCGAAACATGTTCAATCCGGAAATAGGCTTCATGGCTCCTAAGGACGCCGATGGTAAATGGGTCATTCATTTCGACCCAAAGTTAGGCGGCGGACAAGGGGGACGAGATTATTTTACGGAAGTGAATTCATGGCTCTATACTTTCGCCGTTCAGCATGACGTGGCGGGCCTCGTTCAACTCATGGGTGGACGTGACGCCTTCAATTCCAAACTTGACCGACTATTTGTCGAACAATATGGCACTTCCAAATTCCGCTTCCTCGATCAATTCCCGGATGCTACCGGATTAGTTGGCCAATATGCGCAAGGAAATGAACCCAGTTTTCATATCCCATATCTTTACGATTTTTCCGGGCAACCTTGGAAGACACAGCGACGCGTAAGACAACTGATGGAAGTTTGGTATGGAGACGGCCCTCTGGGGGTGCCCGGAGACGACGATGGAGGCGAGACTTCGTCGTGGTACGTCCTAAGTGCGTTGGGCTTTTACCCGGTGTGCCCAGGTACCCCTGTCTATGAGATTGGAAGTCCTATTTTTGCGAAAAGCATCATTCGCTTGGGCAATGGAAAACTATTCACAATTCTTGCCAACCATGTTTCAAGTCGAAACAAGTACATTCAGTCGGCTCGGCTGAATGGCAAGCCATTAACAGGCGCGTGGTTTCTGCATTCGGCCATCGCGAATGGCGGCACGCTTCTTCTGGAAATGGGAGATCGGCCAAATACTGAGTGGGGAAGTGCACCAGAAGATGCTCCGCCGTCTCAAATGGACATAGTGCAAAAGGGAGTAATGGCAAAAAATCGTGAGTAACCGGCGGTCCCAGCGCGGAAGTGCTAAAGAAAGATGGATTGGAGCATTTACTCTGCCGTATAAGTCGCCAACATGCGCGCTCACCAGTTGCTGTGCCGAACCCAACAGTTGAAAGCAGAACAACCGAGCTGCTGAGGGAGAAACGGAATAAAAATTGGGGCTCTCGGGCCGAGGTTTGTGTACGTGCGCCATCGACCTTAGACATTATGTGACACCAGATACTCGTCTTCTGAGAAGGCGGGTTCGATGATCCATTCTCTGTCGCTTGTGTCGAAACGAATTTGCACGGGTTGAGCCTTCCCACACTCACGGACGAACACGTTTTCACGCGGCCTGGAATTCATTACGCATCTTGGACCAATGGTCACGCTGCGCTTTAATCTCGCGAGTTTGGCTCATTTACGATTCAGTAATCAGAATGTCGGGTCCGTTGAAGTCCATTTTCAAGGAGTCATATGGATAGACGAAAGTTCGCGGCTTCTTCTCTTGGGATATTTGCTCTCGCCATGGTAAGGAACTCTTTCGCTGGATCTCCGTTAGCGCTTCACGAGCGCATCTATAAGTTCGACCGACAAATTTCGCGCGAGGTGTTGGATCGCTACTTGTCAAGGGCCATTTCGATGGAAGGCCTGCTCAATGGCCGCGGAGATTTCAACTACAACATTCGTATGCTTAAATCCACCGGCGCAAAGTACATCGGGCGCAGCATCTGTTTGTGGGGCGGAGAGGCCAATTTGTTGCAGAATTTTGAACGCGCCAGGCAGCAGGTTCCTCGAGTCTCACGCTGCGGATCCGGACATGATTCTCGAGGCCTGCATTTTTGAGATTGTTACTACTGAAGTGGAGCGGGTTCCTGTGCCCGATTGGGCATTTATCGCGTTGGGACTTCCAGTGGAAACGAGAAATTTCCGCTACGACGCCATCCTCTATCCGCTGGCGCAGCGTAGACGCTCCTGGGGCAAACAGGGTGGCGTTCCCGATGTGAGCCAAACGGAAGCCCAACTCTGGTTCTATTTCCTTGCGGCTTCCTATATTGATCTGGGCTTCGAGGGCATTCATTGGGGCCAGATGGAGATCATGAATGAAAACGATCCCAATCTCGATCACTATACCCGGGTCTTTGAACTGGTTCGAACTTTTGCCCGGAAACATGGACGTCGCGGAATGGTGCTCTGCAATGCGCACGTTCCGAGTGGTGGCCTGGTGCGAGATGGACAGTTACTCCTCGACTTCCACGCGTTCCCGCTGAGGGTTAAGGAAGTCCCCGATCATCCGCAAGACGCCATTCTTCAAGCCGGATATCTCGATAGCATCTTTCTTCGCAGCAAGGGAGGCAGAACCTACAGCGGCTGGAACTGTGCACATCTTCCCTATCTGGCGGAACTCGATAACTATGGTGTCAGCAAAAATCCTGGGCAGTCGGGGCAAGGAGATGACTGGGTCTGGGGCTATGACGAGATCAGCTGGTTTGCCAACCAGAGCCTGGAGTACCGCAACCAATGGCTCCACTATGCCTGGAACTGGATTCGGAAGACGGACCCGAACGGCCATCTTGAAATGCCAGGCAGCCGCACAGAAACCTCGCCTCTCAATCACCGCCGATGGTACTTTGCCAATGCCCCAAGCCCAGCCGTGCCGGATGGACTCGACGATGAGGCGGCGATTCGCGCCATTTGGAGGAGCGACCGGGCCTAATTGCCTATCACCGCGACCGAAGGAAGCGCACCTGCGCCGCACGTTATGATGCAGCGACCCGCGACGCACTTGGGGGCGCGCAACGCTTCTCCGGTGTGGAGGCTGAAACAGGCATGATGCAGGGGACATCGCAGTGTGTCTCCAACAACCAAGCTCTGCGAAGCGATCCGTGAGAGTGCGTGCAGTTTGCACCCACCGCAAAGAACGACTCGCCTCGGCGCACCAGGACGACGTCCTCGCCACCTGCCTGACCAACCGCGATCGCACCATCGGCAAGGTCACGAACAGACAATCCAGTTCCTAAATCGCATCTCTTGGATTCTTCCGCTTCTGCCATACGATTACTTCTGCCTTACGATGAAAAAACACCCGAAAGGAAGATTCTCTCCGGACTGCGCTCTATGAATGCCCTACGCCGCCGCCAGCTCCGCAGACTCGATCCGTTGTTCGCGAGGTGCAAGCGAAAACTCGCGCCGCGAATCGATTCTGCTCTTGCGAGGTCGCTCGATGCGGCTCCGCAAGGGCTTAGCCTCGGATAAATGTCAGCAGGTCCGCATTGATGACGTCGGCATGAGTGGTCATCAACCCGTGGGGAAATCCCGGGTAGATTTTGAGCGTGGCTTGCTTGAGCAACTTCGCCTGCAGCAGTGAGGCGTCCTTGTAGGGAACAACCTGGTCATCGTCGCCCTGCATCACGAGGGTCGGCACCGTGATCGTTTTAAGGTCGTCCGTTTGGTCGACCTCGGAGAAAGCCTTGATGCCCTCGTAGTGAGCGAGAGCGCTTCCCATCATTCCCTGACGCCACCAGTTCCGGATAACTCCCTGCAAGGCCTTCGCGCCGGGTCTGTTGAAACCGTAGAAGGGACCCGAAGCTAAATCGAGAAAAAACTGCGCCCGGTTTTCAGCCAGCACCTTTCGGAATCCATCGAATACCTCGATCGGAGTGCCGCCCGGGTTCTTTTCGGTCTTCAGCATGAGCGGGGGAACGGAAGCGATCAGCACGGCCTTCGCAACGCGGCCTTGAGGCTGGCCGTATTTGGCGACATACCGCGCCACTTCGCCACCGCCCGTCGAATGGCCGATATGAACCGCATTCCTCAGGTTGAGATGCTCGACCACTGCTGAGGCATCTGACGCATAATGGTCCATGTCGTGGCCCGTGTCCACCTGCGACGAGCGGCCATGACCGCGCCTGTCATGCGCCACGACGCGATAGCCATTGGCAAGCAAGAACAGCATCTGATTGTCCCAGTCGTCCGATGAAAGAGGCCAGCCATGGTGAAACACGATGGGCTGTGCGTCCTTCGGGCCCCAGTTTTTGAAGAAAATCTCCGTGCCGTCTTTGGTTGTAATCGTTGGCATACCATTCCCTCCCGCGTTTGTGGGTGAAGTTGTTGAAGTCGTCGTGCCATGCAAATATTGCGCCTGTTCCCCTCGGACCACAAAGCCGGAGCCTCGCAAAGCTCCGGCCTGCATAGCGCTTTCTCATGCTGTCGCTTCCTGCAGAGCTGTTGAAACGCCGCCGGACCCCGATCTCCCCGGAAGTCGCGGCATATTCGTTTTCTAGCCGATTGTTAACGCACCTTTCAATTCTGCGACGACTGGCGCCGTTCTTGACGGCCACACCAACCCTCGACGCCTCGTCGATACCCGGCTCCCACTTCAGTTCGTCCGTAACACTTCTTTGCACACCCGAATCCCTTTTCACCTTGTCTCTTTTTCGGAGGTAAAGTGAATTCGTTTCACATCTGATCGATTGCTGGATATCTCGACAGAGGCAAAGTCTCAAAGGCGCAACGGGCAATAATGTCACGAAGGCTGTGCACGTCTTGTATGAGCCGGATGCCCCGGTCTCGCTGGCGGGCAGTTTTGGTTTCTCCAGAAGCGCCGCTGCTGGCTCGTGCATTTCCTCCCCCATTGTCCATCGAATGGCCTCTTCCGCCCTGACGTCACTTCAAGATGTTGTGGCTCCTTCGAGGCAAGCGTCTCAACATCGATTCGGACCCAATACACAGTCGCCATTAGTTCACGAACTGGAAGACGAGTCTATTAGACGTTGGTATAGATTGATGCTTCCGTTTCAGTTGGGGCGGCCAGTGCATGAGTACTCGACGATTCCGGGAAGGTTATTAAATGGTACGGATGAACGTCGGCATTTGTGATCGCAAGCGAAGCAAAGAAGCATTGCGAAAAAGCGAGTAATGCTTCCGTTTGATGGTCGCTCGCATCGCTGGGCTTCTTCTTGCTAGTTGAGGTCCGGAGTCTCCCCGGTCCCCAAGAGCGAGGTACAGGGGGCACCCTCGGCGTGGTTTTTGGGGCGGCGAGACCGAGGCCACCTGCCCGATCAACGAAGCCTTGCCGACTCCCAGTACAAATCCTGAAAGGAACATCATGCGGAACCACCGTAGCGTTCGAACAAGGTCTCAGCCGCAGTCCGTGGCCCGTCCCAGTCCGCGATGGTTCTGGCGAAGGCAGTTGCTTTTGCCCTTGCAGTTTCATCCTGCATGAGCATCTGAATGGCGCTCTGAATCTTCGCGGAGGGGTCGCGCGATTTTCCGACGCGTATCGCAAATCCAAGCCTCTCGAGACATGCCAGGTTTGCGACCTGCTCCATCTGCATCCCTACGCCGACCACGGGCTTGCCCGCTAACGCGGCGACCATAACAGTGCCGATCCCTCCATGGATCACCGCGAGATCGGCCAGCTTATTGACTTGCAGCGCCGGGACCCAGTCGGTGACGAGAACATTCGCCGGGACGCGGACTCCGGAAACTCGCTCAAGCAGAAACTTCACCGGGGCGATCACGTAATAGGGCCTGCCTTCGAAGCCCTCGACGATTTTAGCGACGATCCCGGGTGTGCCGGAGCTTCCCATGGCGAAGTAGATCAGCGGTTTGTCTCTCGGAATGGCGGCGATCTCCTTGGGCAGGGCAAATTCATCCTGCGGAATGAGGGGCCCGATGAAAGTGTGTTTGGGTGGCAGCTTCGCACCGGAAAACTCGGGGGGCTCCGCAACGAGAGTGATGTCGCCGCGCCAAAACTCAAAGATCGAGTCATAGCCCGGAACCCCAAAGTGCTTAGCGGTACGATTGATCGGGTTGAGAAACCCGTATCTGATCCAGAAGTTGATGAACTGCAGCACGGACCAGTCTGTGACCGCTTTCAAAGGAGTGGGCCGGAGGTGATCCGTCATGCCTGCGCCGTGGCAAAAGAAGTCGGGCAGCCATGTCGATTGCACCGCCCAGACGAGGGGTGTCCCAAGGATGCGGCACGTGACCGGGATGGTCACGTAAGAGCCTGTGACCACGGCGGCAGGCTTAAGCTGCTTGAGACAGGCTGACTCGTTCTCCACGCGCTGGATCAGTTCGGCGTCAGTGAGGGCGACCGCAAACTTCTCGCCACGGTCCACTTTGGCGATGAATTCGATCTTTTCGTTCGTGAGGCGGGGCTCCATCCGCGTCATGGCAAAACCGTGCTTTTCGATCATGCGCTCGAAGTCGCCGCCGTCGGAGATGAAATGAATATCGAAGACTTTGCCGGCTGCGGGATGGCGCTCGATGCCTTTGGCGATCTCGACCATCCGGCTCGTCTCCGCCAGATTGTAGGCGCAGGGCGAAAAGAGGAGGAGTTTTTCGGCATTGTCCTACTCCCAAACCAAAACGGCTGACGCGTGATTCTCAACTGGAAAAGCACGACCGTGACGATACGGCCGTTGACCTCAGAGCGCGAGCCATCGGAACGCCCGCTCCACGAATGCCTCTGCTTCCTTTTCGATGCAGGGGCCGTGAGCGATGATCAACCTATCGAAATCCCAGGAAAGGAGCTTCTTGAGCGATTGCCGCGCGAGGTTTCGATGGGTGAAGGTTAGCTTGATGTCCAACGGCGCGCCTCCATCCGGGTAACCCACGCTGCTCGATTATCTGATACTGAGCCTCAACTTCGGCGGGAACCGAAGCTTGGATTCGCTCCATGGCAGAAACAAGCGAGTCCGTCAAAATTGGTGTCTGCCGTTTCAGAGCGATACGTGCGGCTTCATCCACTAAGAACTGGAGATCGCTTGCAGAGTACCCGACCAGCGCTTCAGCTAGATATTCAATCGAAAGATCCGGGGAAGTCGGTCTGCCACGAAGGTAGAAAGAGAGCATCTCCTTGCGGGCTTCCTGGTCGGGAGGTCCGACATAAATCAGCTTATCTAGCCTGCCAGTTCGTCTCACCGCCGCATCTATCTTCTGTGGCTGATTCGTCGCCGCGATCACGAATACACCCTTTTCGGCGCACTTATTCAAATGAGCAAGAAATTCATTCACTTCTTCAGACTTGTATGGCTGGGGCCCTCCGAGGTCTTCTCTGGATGGAACCAAAGCGTCGAATTCGTCGATGAAGACTATAGAAGGCGCGTGTTCTGCAGCCAAATCAAATATCTCACGAAGAAGAACGACGCTTTGGTGGATGTACGGGTTGGCTAACTCTGACGGTATGACTTCCACGAAATAGGGGCCCAGTTCTTCCGTGAGTTGACGTGCAATGTATGTCTTCCCACAACCCGGGGGGGGGCCGTACAGGAGAATGCCATTTGGAATCGATAACCCGTATTGTCTGTGCAGCTCAGGATTTCGCACAGGCTCGACAACTTCCTGCCGCAATAGTTCTTTAAGCAGGTGCATGCCAGCGATTTTACACGCCGTTCACGCTGGCCAATGCGGGGGGCGTGATTACGGCGACGGCGACGACAAACGTGCCCGCGGCCATGGGCACGGCGAGCACGAGCACGCCGGCACATGCGGTGAAGACGATTCTTGTGGAAGTGCACCGGATGGCGAACCTCAACCTAGTGGGCGGGGTGATGGTGATCCATATTCCGACGAAGAGTTTCGCGTTGCAGGCCGAGCAGGCGACGACGTCGACCACGACGTCGGGCGGCACCACAACGACAACCTATTTCAAAACATGCGGCACCACCACGACGTTGCCGACGGCGTCATCGTTGCAGCGATCGGCAACGGTGCGGCCTTCCACAAAGGACGCGAGGTCGCCGCGTGGATGGGCCTGGTACCAAAACAACACTCGACTGAAGGTAAGTCAAAGTTACTTGGGATTAGTAAGCGCGGCAACGAGTACTTGCGTAAGATCCTGATCCACGGAGCGCGTTCTGTCGTGCTTAATTCCAAGCGAGACCAGATCCAGATTGGGTCATGGATGACCGCGCTCGAAGCAAGGGCTCCAAGGAATGTCCTGGTCGTGGCAATGGCAAACAAACTCGCCCGAATCGCCCGGGCTGTGTTGTCGAGCGGCAACAATTATCACGCAATCCCGGTACAGACGGTCGCATAATCACAACGTGGAACCACGCTTACGCTTCCACTTTTTCCGCAACGGCGGCAGGCTAAAGATTACCCACCGACGTCTGCAGCGGAATAGTCAAGATAAAAGAACAGTCAAAACGGCGGACCTGAAACCTGTTGGTGCAAATGGCCATCTGTGGCCGAGCTATTTATCAGGACAGGAATGCGGCGTATCTCATCATGGCCAGGAGAACTTCTCCATTCAAAGGCCGGATACATTGACGCAGACTTTCTTTCATCCCGCAACTTTTCCCTTGCAGTCAGGCGGCGGACCATACATTGCACCAGAGCCCAGAATTGCAAGCACCTGTGCTGAATTTCCAGTCCAGGAACTCCTCGGAAACTAGCAACAACCATGATGCGCATAGAGCGAAGTTCCCGCATAAATATTGATGTTCATGAAAAAGGTCAACGCTCCCGTCAATCGTGAAAGTGGCGGGGTGTCCGAATTCGCACGCTGATTCCCAATTTCGGTCAATCGCTCCTATCGCACTATCGCGTCCGCTCCATACAACGGTCTCATTCTTATTGAGATAGCCATCCTGGCCATTTGGCCGGAGTCTTGCAGATCATGAAGTGCGCGTTGGCGATGCAATGATGGCTTTGTAATTGAACGCGATTCACAGAGGGGAGTCCTCATGACCGACCGTCACCAATTTGTGACGAGTTGCACCGATGGTGGGTTGGATGGTTGGGCTGGCAGGTCGAAGTCGCATTTTGGTGCATCGCTCAGCAAGTCAAGCCGTGTCAGAGCTGATCACGTGGCTTTACGCACTTCGTCCAAGACCAGAGAAGACCGGCTTTTCCGAGATCGGCACCAATCCCGGATAAACATGGAAATCAGACTGGCAAATATTCGGCCTGCGATACCTGAAAGTCTCACTTGGAGGTAAGTTTCAAAGATTCTTGATAAGTTCCGCACATTTCAATCCGCAACCAATGCTTCGAGTTGGCCTGGCCGCCCGATTCAAGCTGAGTCAGGCGCATCATGAGCTGCTAAAGAGCGTTGGTTGAATATCCAGCGCGCATTTGTTCCCGCCAGCAGCGACAAAAAGAGCACGAGCATCATAGGATGTATCGGATGAGTGAAGGTCCAAACCTGCCGGCAGCATCGCAACTCGGAAAGCAGAATCGGGCGCAGCCTCTTCTCATGCATCCGCTCGTCTTTATTGGCACCTGGGTCTTGTTAGGAACCTTGTTTGCATTGCAGGAGTGGATGAATGTTAGGCGCTGGGGATACCACATCGGTCTTGTCATTGAACTCGAGTCATGGGACGCCGAGTATCTGATCTGGGGCATCCTGAGTTGGTCGATTTGGCGAACCCTGGGGTCCTTTATCCAAACCGCTAGTCTGGGGGCAGTGTTAAGCAGGATTCTGCCTTTGAGCTTTGCGGTGTGCGTGGCGAAGGAGATGACATGGGTTCTGTTCTTTCCCGGTCTGCCACTTAATCGGCCCCACATGCCTTACTGGACGCGATTTCAATTTCATTTAAACGCACAAATTGTCGACGATATGGTTGTCTTCTGGTGCACATTCTTCCTTTTTCGAGGTCTGGGCTATTACCAGAGATCGCGAGTAAGCGAGAGCATCGCCGCACAATTGGAGGTGCAGCTTGCCAATGCGCGACTATCCGCCCTTCGGATGCAGTTGAATCCGCATTTTCTCTTTAATGCCATGAACAGCATTTCCAGCCTGATGAGAACCGATGTAGATGCCGCCGATGAGATGCTCGAACAACTAAGTAGTTTGCTGCGTATTACTCTTGAGCGCGGAGAGGTGCAGTTGATTCCGCTGCACGATGAAATTGATTTCGTCGAGGTCTATCTTTCCATGCAGGACAGGCGCTATGCCGATCGTGTGAAACGCAGCATATCGGTCGATCCGGAGCTTCACGATGCTCTCATTCCCGCCATGATTCTGCAGCCCATCGTCGAGAACGCATACGTACACGGCCTATCGCGGATCGAGAAAGATGGGGACCTGTTCATCGAGGCCCGGAAGCTGCGGGAAAACGTGGTCTTTACGGTGGTAAACAGCGGTGTTGGGTTGAGGGGCGGTGTTGAAAAGCCCCGTGGACTCGGAGTTGGAATCTCCAATCTGCGCGGCCGTCTTCAACTCCATTACGGAGAAGACTGTTCATTCGAAATGATCGAACTCGACAATACCCATGTGAAAGTCAGATTGGTGCTGCCTGTTCACTTTTCCGATTCACAGAATGCGCAAAACACAAGGTTCGGTGTTGAATGATTCAAGCTGTTTTAGCAGACGACGAGGTCCTGGCCCGGCAAAAGCTCCGTCAACTTCTCCGGGAAGAGCCCGACATTGAGATAGTTGGCGAATGCGCATCCGCTTCCGAAACAGTTGAGCTGGTGCGGGCAGCGAGGCCTGAACTCCTCTTCCTCGACATTCGCATGCCCGGCATGGACGGCTTTGACGTCATCGGAGCGCTCTCCCGCGTGAGTGACTTGCCGATGCCTGCGATCGTTTTTACTACAGCATACGACCAGTACGCATTGCGCGCGTTTGACGTCCACGCCGTCGATTACTTGCTCAAGCCTTTCACCCCGGGAAGGCTTCACTCGGCAATTCAACGCGCTCGAGAACGAGCGCTTGCCAGAGCGTCTGCGGCGGACCCAAACGAAAAGAATGGAGAGGACGGCGGACCGGCCACGCGCATTGTTTTCAAGTCGCGTGGGCGGATCCTTTTTCTCCCAATTGCGGATATCAGATGGGTCGGAGCTGAGGAGAACTATGTCCGCCTTTGCGCGGGCCCGGAAACTCATCTTCTCCGTGAGACCATGTCTCATCTGGAGTCAAGGCTGGACCCGCGGACATTCTTGCGTGTGCATCGCTCATTCATCGTCAACCTGAACTATGTGAAGGAAGTCCGAACCGAGCAGGATGGAGAGTCATTCGTCGCGATGATTGACGGCCATAAGGTCGCCATGAGCCGCGGATACAGATCGCGAATCATGGAATCGCTTCATCGCTAGTGGAATCCAGATTCTGGAAGATAGGTCGGTGAGAGACCGATTGCTTTCGGTACTTATCTGTTACTCATGGCAGAAGGACGGTAACTCATCAGATTGCAGCGCGATTCGTCCCAAAATCCAAAGATAGGTATTCAAGCAACGCAATATTCCAGAAAATTGCAAACCATGATTGGTTCGTTGTTAGGCAAGATGAAGGATTCTCATCCATCCATCGCAGAAGGTTCCAAGCATTCCCTTCAAACTCCGCGTTTCGTCACAAAATCCATATATGAGCCTCGATTGGAGATCTAGTTGCGAACTCAGTGAAGGTATGAATAACTCCGTTGCATTTCCAGATACCTTGCGCCAGCAACCCCGAGAGTTGGGCAAGCGACTTATTTCATGCGAGCCCACATTGCCTTCGTGGACCGTCAACTTGGAGTGCAGGCTTGCAGCCGATACTGGGCGGATCTTCCATGCTCTCACGATTCCTGAGTACATGGAGGCTTGGATATGTGTGCCGAGCTATCATCTGGAATGCCACATTGTGACCTGCCCCGTCGCCCATGGGTTCCAAATTGAGCATCATTGCAAGTCGGGAACGACAACCAGAATTACCGGAAGGTATCTTGCGTTTCTTAAGCGGAAGCTGAGTTTTTCCTGGAGCCGTGCAGGTGCGTTGGGAAGCTGGAACAGCATTGTCGATATTCGACTGTGCGGGGATTTCGACAAGAGCATCCTTCGCTTGAGGCATTGTGGGCTCGCATCGGAGGAGGATTTCAATTGGCATTCGACCTTGTGGTCTGCATCGATCGACCGGCTTCGCAGGCTATTTGAAAAAACAGCGATAAGTGCAGGTCAGCATAAGTCATGGATGAGCAGGAGACGATCCAAGCTTTGCTCTGAGCCATAAAGTGCGCGCCTTAGGCCTGTGCCTCGCCAAATTTACATCGGCCCGTATTTTCAAAGCTTTCCAGCTAGTTCATGCCAAGCGGCCGAACCGACTCTTAACCGTTAAGACGTTGAGTTCTTTCCAAGTTACTGTTCCGGATAGAGTTTTGGCGAGGCACAGCTCTGGAATGCCGCCCATCGTTTCGCCGGCTCCGGGTTCCGTGGCGCTTTCTTCATCCATCGCAGTACGGTTCGCTCGGAGATATCGAAACCGAGAATCTTGAGTTCGCCGTGAATGCGGAGCGCGCCCCATGTAGGATTTTCGGCCACCATTCGGAAAATGAGTTCGCGTAATTCTTTGGCGACTCATTTTCTTCCCGCAGGTGTCCGAGTCCGCGACAGCCATGCCCAATACAATTTGAACCCAGCCTTGTGCCAGCGAACGACAGTCTCGGGTTGAACGAAACTCAGAGCTTGCTTCCACCTTGGCCAGAACCGCCGCAACACCACCTAGAACAATTTATCCAAGGTGGGAATTCGTGGCTGCGGGTGGCGTCACTTCAAGGCTGCAATTTGTTGCCGGAGCGCCAGGTTTTCCAAAAGCAGGTCGCGGCGAGAGCGAGAGAAACAAGCAAGGAGCTAGGAAGGAAATCTCAGCCAGTGCAGCATGAAGCAAGTTTTACACGGGACATACCAATTCGGTATACCCCACCTGCCTGATTTGACGGTTGATCGCTATTTTGGCGAGACACAACGGCGAGCATCCCTCGACGGTGCGCCTCGACCGAGCGGAACGTACCGCCGGCAGTTCTCTTGAGATTTTCCTCCTGAAATGTAACGGTGTACTCGTAATCGCCCTTGACAATCGGCATGAATCGTATCCGGTACACACTGCCGTCATCGCTGTCGGCAAATCCCTGCACATTCCGATGCCAGCTGCCGTCGACTGATTTCAGCGTCCCGGTGAGTGATGCTTCCGTGAAGGGATTGCGAACATCGGGCGCCCGTACCGTGACGATGATCTCGACTTAATCGAAGCGGTCAACCTGTGCAGGAGCGTTTGAAAACGTGACCTCCGCCGGATCGGCCGCCATAGTCAACGGCGAAAGCGCAAAGATACTGATCGAGAACCATTGCAGCATCTTAATCATCAGGGGCTCCTTGCAGCGCTTTCTAGACTCCAGAAGAGGGAAAGAGAGATCTTTCCAGGGGTTGAGATTTCGAATCAGGAAAGAGGCCGAGGGTGTCGGTGAAGCCATGTCATGGCGGGGTTTCAGACGGAACAGCCATTGAAAGCGCTCTGAAGCTGCCGAAATTCTCACGAAGGTCATTTTCCAGGCTTGCCTCAGGGTTCGGCGCGTGCAACCTTTTAGCCGCTCGAATGTTTTCGAACCCTGTCGCCGGCAAGGCGGCTTGGTTTACGGATATCGCCTCCAGGAGCAATTTCCCTTACCGGACAAATAACGATTTCACGGGACGGAAATACTTTCCGCAGCCGATGTGCGGGGGCGTCGCGGTGATCGATTACAACAACGATGGCCTGATGGACCTGTTCTTCACGAATGGCTCAGAGCTGCCGGGTCCCCGCAAATCAACTCCGGCATATTACAACGCGCTTTTGAAGAATCGTGGCGATGGAACCTTTGAAGACGTAACCGCCACGGCAGGACTTAGCGGGGCTTCGTTGGCCTACAGCTTCGGTGTTGCGGCAGCCGGCTACGACAACCGCGCAAATGCAGATGTTTTATTGCAAGCGCCGGACGAAACACCCTGTACTGCAACAACGGCGACGGTACCTTCACGGATATTACTGCCGGTTCAGGTCTCGACGACAAGCCTAACGATCTGTTGAGCGTGGGAGCGGCCTGGTTTGATTTCGATAACGACGGATTGCTCGATCTGATCGTTTCGAACTACACACTCTGGAGCCCGGAAACCGGCAAGCGTCGCGGCATGGGAGATGCGATGGCGCCTGCCAGTGAAGGTAGGCAGGAACAGCATGTGGAGTCATACTGCAGTCCGAGGATTTACAGGAGCGTTTCTCCCCGCCTCTACCGCAATCTCGGGAAGGGCCATTTTGCCGACGTCACGGAATCCTCGGGGCTGGGGCAGGCACCGGGCAAGGGCATGGGCATTGCAATCGCCGACTTCAATGGCGACGGGCTCATGGACATATTCATCGCCAACGATTCGGAACCGAATTCGCTCTTCATCAACCAGGGTAACGGGACTTTCAAGGAGCAGGGCCTGCTATACGGTGCGGCCTACGGTCAGGCGGGTGCGACCGTCTCGTCGATGGGCGCCGATGCCAAGGATTTCGACAACGACGGCTGGGTCGACATCGTCTACAACGATCTCGCCGGCCAGATTCTCAAGATCCGCGAGGCCGCGACGACTCGCGGGTGAGGTCCGTCTCTTTCGAGCGTCGCACCAAAGCCACTTGCCGCGGTGCATCAACGGCTCTTCAACCAGTTTTGGTAATCCGCGTAGAGCCTGGTCGATGCCGGCGAACCGGCGAAGGCCGTGGTTCCGGGCTGGTTCATCATGCCCAGGTACTGATACACAAGAATCTTGTCCACCCATGGCGAGACAGCTTCGAGCTGGCGCGCGACGCGTTCGAACGGGGCCGGTATGAGCGCACTGTTGTAATCGTCTCCCTCAAACTCGAATATTTCCACATCGGCCCAGATCTTCGCTTTCTGGCTGCGATCGTGCGCTTTGCGCAGACCTTCGAAGAAAGACGAGGTTTCCGTGGTTTTGGATTTCCGCACTCCCACTTCGTCTTGATAGGCCACAATGTCAACATCCATGGCGTCGAGCTGGCGCACATATTCGTCGTCCGGCCTGGCTATGCGGGTTCCGTAAGGCGCAATCATGATGGGCGAATTGGGTTTGAGCTGCCGCGCTTCCTTTGACAGTGTGTTGACGTAGGTAAGGAATTCCGGGGTGTAGTAAGGGTTGATCTCCGCCTCATCGGGCCAGTACCACCCGTGAAAACTGGAATGATGGCCGTACCGCGCCGCCAACTCGTCCAGCGACTGGAGCCGGTACTTATTAGCGACCGGGTCAACAATGGTTTTGCCGCTTCGCCAGTCGCCGTAGAAGCCGACGCCGATGAAAAACCTGATCTTGTATTTGTCTGCCGCGCTGAGCACCGCTTCAAGCGGATCGGGACATGCCAGCTGCCACTTCGGATAAATGGCGGTATCGAAAAAGGCGCGATAGTAGACCGCCGTGCTCATGAGCACCAGGATTTCCAGACCGGCGTCGGCAATCTCCTTGATCTTCGCCTGCCATTGCTCAGCCGTAAAACGCACGAGAGCGGGATTCCAGTCCACTCCTTCCACTGTGGCATGATGCTGGAATTCAAACCAGCTTCCGGCGATGGGCTTCACAGAAGCGGGAGCCGATGCCGCCACATGTCTTGCAGACCCCATCATCAGTTCTGCTGATCCAGCGCCAAGGGCGAATAGAAGGTCGCGGCGGGTCCATTGATCGAACATTTGTGTTTCCTCCTTAACCCCGTTTTTAGGACAGCTCGATGGCCGCGTTCGGTCCGGAAATCAGGCCTTGAACCCACCTTCAAAAACAAGCGCAGCGGCGCCCTGCACGCCGGCCCAGCGGCCCGCCTGGGCCGCGCGAATCCGCGGTTGGCGCTTGGCTCCGAAGTACAGCAACTCCGTGACCTTTTTTTCGAGGTTCGGCACAAATGGCGCGTATCCCTCGATAAGTCCGCCAGAAAGAACGATCATTTGCGGATCGATAAGATTGAAGAGGTTGGCAATGGCCTCGGCGAGATATTCACCCAGAACGGCATACGCCCGCTCCGCCACGTGATCGCCCGCGCGGGCGAGCTTGTTAATGTGGTAAGCCAGTGCCGAAGCGTCCATCGTTTTTTCGGGAACTGCGCCTCCATTTTTGCGGAACTCGCGCAACAGCGCGGCTGTGGAGACGTAGGTTTCAAGGCAGCCGCGCCGGGCGCAATTGCAGAGCCTGCCGCCCTTGCGAATGACTTCATGGCCAACGGAGCCAGCAAAGCCGTGATCGCCGCTTAACAACTTGCCTCGCGAAACGACACCTCCCCCAACGCCGGTGCCCACGGTGATCGCCATGAAGTCGCTGAGACCACGGCCGATGCCAAAGTAAAGTTCCGAAAGCGCCGCGGCCTGCGCATCGTTCACCACGAAAGCCGGTAGGCGAAACTGCTCCTCGGCAAAGGCCCGCAGTTGGAAGTCCGTCCATCCGGGAAGGTAGTCAGTGGCCGCGAAGATGCTTCCCTCGCTCTGATCCACGGCGCCAGCAGTCGCAATCCCGACTCCGGCTGGTTCGATTTTGTTTTCGCGACAAGCCAGCAGGACGTTTTCGACAGCTTTCAACATGCCTGCGGCGATTGTTTTGCGTCCCTCTTCGGCCTCGGTTGGGACTTGGACCAGAAAGGAAACTTGCCCATCGCGATGCACCAGCCCGGACTTGATCGATGTGCCGCCGATGTCTACGCCGATTGCCGGTGCAGCCAAAGTAGCGCGGTCGAGCGCCCGCACGAAGTTGGCTGTGATAATGCCCGGCCGAGTAATTGCGGAGCCGACGATAACGCACCACGCGCCTCCATTGATCGCCCGGCGCGCTTCGGCGGGCGTTGCGATGTGCCCTTCAGCCATGATAGGAACGCCGGCTTGCCCGACGAGCCGATGGAGCAACGACCAACTGAAACTGCGGTTGTTACTTGTGTTCTCGGTGTATCCGTTCAGGGTTGGGCCAACGCAGTCAGCTCCGGCCGCGGCCGCGGTCAAAGCTTCATTGAGTGTGGAAATGTCCGCCAATACGGGCAGGTGCAAGTCACTGTGGATGCGCCCGATCAGCTCCTTCCAGGGCTCGCCGTCCAGCCAAACGCGGTCAGTGCAATCGAGGGCGATAATCGACGCGCCCGCAGCCGCCAGAGCGGCCGCAGAAGCAAAGTCCGGGGTGATTCGCAGCCCGGACGGTCCATAACGTTTTTGGATTCCGATAATCGGAATGGTTGTGCTTTGCCGGATCGCAGCAATGTGCTCCGGGCCATTCATGCGTAGCCCGGCGGCGCCTCCCCCAACGACTGCAAGGGCTATACGTCGAATGGTGTCTGTGTCTTCCAGCGCGTCCCCTGGTGAAGCCTGGCAGGAAACAACCAGCTTGCCTTTCATTTGCTCGAATACCGGCTTGAATGTCTCCAACATGAGCAGCCCACCACTTCCTTAAACATTCGAGAGAGAATTTCTCTTAATAATAATGTATTATTGTATAGTCAACTAGGGTAACGCAAGATGATTGCCGTGGAAGATATTGAAATCCGATCCCGTGCAGGAAAGAATGCGGGAGCGTTGACGTCAGGAGCACTCGTGGGAATGAAAGGGAGCAAGCAATGAGCAGCATTGTGCTTGCGGGTGCCCTTCTGGCAGTTCTATCCGGTGTGTTGAATGGCACTTTCACCTTGCCGATGAGGTTTCTTGGCCGCTGGGAGTGGGAAAACGTCTGGAGCCTCTGTATCGTCGTCTCTTGCCTTCTTATGCCGGCCACCATCATCGGCCTTACTGCGCCCAACAGCTGGAGCGTGCTGCTCCAAGCTCCCGCCGGAGCAGTACTGATTGCTCTGGCAACAGGGTTTGCCTGGGGCTTTGGCTCAGTGCTTTTTGGGCAAAGTGTGAGCGCCATAGGAATTTCGCTGGCCAACACACTAGTGCTGGCTATCAGTTCGGCATTGGGGTCGGTATTGCCCATCCTATTTCTTTCGCCGGGCGACTTGCTCCGTCCGTCGGGGGGCAGAATTCTGGGCGCAGTCGCGGTTGAGTTGCTGGGCATTGCGTTCTGTGGATGGGCAGGCCGGATACGTGAACAGGCTGCTGGAATCGATTCAGAGCGCGGTGACATGGTCGGACACGCCCGGCCGCTCGGCGTAGCCTTGCTGATGATTACGCTCGCCGGCCTTCTTTCGGCGGTTCAGAATATCGGCTTCAGCATGGCTCATCCCATCTCCGATTGCGCTCGTGGTCACGGGCTGAGCGATTTTGCCGGCAAAAACCTGATCTGGTTCGTGATGCTGGGAGCCGGTTCCGTCTCCAACCTGGGCTTCTGTTTCTACTTGATGCGCAAGAATCACAGTGCGCGAAGATTCACGCAGCCAGGCATGGAACGCCTTTGGGGGCTCGCGGCGCTGATGGGTCTGTTGTGGGGCGGCAGCATTTTTGTGTATGGAGCGGCGGCGCCCAAGCTTGGCTCGCTGGGAACATCAATCGGATGGCCGCTGAGTCTCTCTGTCGGCCTTGTGGTTGCCAACTCGATTGGCATTGGTCTGGGGGAGTGGCGCGAGGCACCCAAACAAGCAAGGCTTTGGATGTATTTGGGAATAGCAATACTGGTAGTGGCGGCCGCCCTGCTGGGCCTCGCCGGCCGCTAGTACCTTCTGCCCGGGTTGTACCGGCACCGGACATTATGCGGCCGGGAGGTTTGATTGCAAAGATCGGTGTTTACTGCTGATGGACTTGTACGAAGTCCCGTGGATCTTCGACTTGCGGAAAGGGCGAATAACCTTTTGCGGTGCGGACGAGGGCTGCATTCTTGATCGCGGACACCAAACTTAAGCTTAGGGTGCGCCGAAGGCACTTTCCCCGCGGAAGAAAAAGCATGCTGAAGGCGGTGAAGGTCGAATCGAGATCTTGACAGTGGAATTAGAAGAGAGGATGACGTTTATGACAACCCTAGCCGGTGAGGATCGGAACAAGTGGGATTTCCATCCGCCGGACAAAGACAGTTTTACTCCCATGTACTACCAGATTGAGTCGCAGCTTCTAAACATGATCGAGTCGGGCAAGCTCAAGCCTGGCGATCTTCTCCCCAGCGAAGGGGAGCTGAGCCGGATATGCGGAGTGAGCCGCATGACCTCGCGACAGGCCTTGCAGGGACTCAAAGCCAAGGGGTTCGTAACTCGACGCAGGGGATCGGGAAGCACGGTAAACCAGCCCCGCGTCGAAAAGAATATCGCGCATCTCAGCGGATTCTCCGCTGAGATGCGCGCCCTGGGCATAAGTGCGACATCCCGAGTTTTGGAGCAGGATACTGTTCCTGCATCAGCAGAGGTAGCCGCTCAATTGGGACTTGAAGCCGGCGAGAAAATCCTGCTGTTGCGCAGACTGCGCTTAGCCGATGGCCTTCCTGTGGCTGTTGAAATCACCCAGATCCCGCTTAAGCGTTTTCCCGGAATCGAGGCCATGGACTTTAACTCGCGCTCGGTTTACCATACGCTGCGCGAGAGCTTTGGGATCCGAGTCAGCCGGGCAGACGAGATTCTTGAAGCGCGCTCAGCAACGAGAGCCGAAGCAAAACTACTCGGAGTGCGGTTCCGCGCTAGCGTGCTTGCTATTACTCGCACACTCTGGAGTACGGATGGATTGCCAGTAGAGACCGCACATTCTGTCTATCGCGGTGACCGCTACCGCGCAGTTATCCGCATACCCGCAACCGACATGGATTAACTCGGATATTGCGCGTTCGCAGGTTCTGACAAACTGATTTTGGGAGAGATATTTTTCGGGTCAGCAAAGGCCGGCGCGTCGGTTCGAAGCTGCCGATTCCATCGCCAAGATGCCCTGTCACCGTGCCAGGCCTCGGCGAACAGCCCGAGCCGAAAAAGGAACAAGCCTCCTTTGAATTTGGTTGACTCGTATACTCATCCTATAGTATAGACATTATGCGTAATAGAAAAAGAGACCTCCCGCGGCTTGTATTCTTCACCAAGCCGAGGACCAACGTAACTGGTCACTGCGATCGAAGGAATGGGGCAGACAACGTCCGCGCGCCTCACTTTTCCGGAGAGATAGGAATGGGCGGGAGCTGAGCATGAACCCGAAGAAGGCGAATCTGGCACGACGTGATTTCATGATCGCGACCATTGCAGCCGGTACGGCGCTGCTGCAGGGATGCAAATCACCCCGTCGAGGCGGTTGAGAGTTTCTGAGCGAGGAGACTGCCGGAACATTAAAAGCCGTCTGCGATCAGATTATTCCGGCCGATGATTTTCCGTCGGCTTCGGGAGCCGGGGTGCTGGACTACATCGATCGTCAGCTTTTGCGCCATTACCGCCGCAATCAGATGAGCTACTCAGAAGGCCTGGAGCAGGCCGACCGGATCGGCAGGCAGCGCTTCGGCAGCGCTCTCGAAAGAGCATCGGCGGAGCAGCAATTGGCGGTAGTCAGCACCCTTGAAAAGGAGCACCCGGCGTTTTTCGAACTGGTGCGGCAGCACACGCTTGAGGGCTACTACGGATCGCCCCGTCATGGAGGGAATCGCGACGCCGTAAGCTGGCGCATGGTGGGCATCGCGGAGCCGCCGCTGCTGGGCCTGGCGCAGTATGGGCAGAAGAAGGGGTCGCCTTCGTGAAACACGTGAATGCAGTAGTGATCGGCGCTGGCGCAGGAGGCGGCATCGTGGCCAAGGAACTTGCGGTTGCGGGTCTGAGCGTCGTGCTGCTGGAACGGGGTCCCTGGTATACCGCCAGCGATTGCCGCAAAGACGACCTGCGCAACCAGCGCACTGGGCAACGGCTTCGGGCCGGAAGACGAGGGCAATCCGCGGGTGGTGGTGGATGCGAAGGGCAGGGCGCACACCTATATGCCGAGCGAAGGCGCCTACGAGAATAACGCGGCCTGCGTGGGCGGGGGAACCCTGAGCTACGGTGCGTTGGCGTGGCGCTTTCTGCCGCAGGATTTTCGCATGCGATCCACCTATGGCGCGCTGCCGGGCAGTTCGCTCGAGGATTGGCCCATCGTCTACGACGATCTTGAGCCCTTCTACGCGAAGGCCGAATACGAGATCGGTGTTTCAGGCGACTACTCGGGCACGCCCTTTGATGGTCCGCGCCGGCGTCCATTGCCCATGCCGCCGCTTCCACCCAACCGCGAGTTCGAGATTCTGGAGCCGGCAGCCAAGCGTCTTGGGCTGCATCCATTTCACACTCCCATGGCCCGCAACAGCGTGCCATACAACGGGCGCGGACCTTGCATGCGTTGCCGCTGGTGTGTTGGTTTTGCCTGCGAGGTGGATGCGAAAAACGGCACACAAAACACCGTGATCCCTGTGGCGCTGGCGACCGGTAACTGCGAACTGCGCACTGAATGCATGGCCTGGGAGATCCTGACCGACGACCGTGGACGCGCCCGTGGCGTGACTTACTTTGATGCCCGCGGCCATTTGCAAGATCAGCCTTGCGATCTGGTGGTTGTTTCGGCGTGCGCTATCGAGTCGGCGCGATTGCTGCTTAACTCGAAGAGCCGCCTCTATCCCAACGGCATCGGCAATCGCTACGATCAGGTGGGCCGCAATCTGCAGGGCCATCACTACGGCGGAGCGATAGGCTTCTTCGATTACGACACCTACGACGATATGGGCCCAGGCGCGAGCATTGCCGTCAGCGACTACAACCACGGCACGCCGGGTTTGTGCGGTGGCGGCGTTTTGGCCAACGGGTTCATTCGCCTGCCAATTCAAATGGTCGATCGCATGCCGTCGAATACACCGCGATGGGGCCTGGGCCACAAGCAGGGCATGCGCACCTTCTTCAAGCGCAATGTTCAGGTCTTCGGGCCGATGCAACAGATTCCCATAGCCGATGCGCGCGTCACGCTCGACCCCACGGTGCGGGACAAGTGGGGAATGCCAGTGGTCCGCATCTCAGGCGATGTGCATCCGCATACCTTTGAGATTGGCGAGGTGCAGGCGGACCGGGCCGAAGCCTGGCTAAAGGAGGCCGGCGCCATCGGCACCATTCGGATTGCAGGCAGGCCCGGCACGGTTTCGGCCGGGCAGCACCAGGCCGGCACATGCCGCATGGGCAGCGATCCGAGGATCTCAGTTGTCGACCGCGGCTGCCGGATTCACGATGTCGACAACGTCTTCGTGATCGACTCAAGCGTGCATGTGACCAACGGAGGCTTCAACCCGGCATTGACCATCATGGCCGTTGCCTACATGGCCTCCGCGTCGCTGGTTCGCGACTGGAAAGGCACAGGTTTCAAATCATGACGCGACCGCTCAAGCTGATTGCAATCTCGGCGGGCTCGCTGGTGCTGGTGGGCATCGCCGGCGTCTACGGCGCCTCGGCGTACTACACGTCGGAGCGCGGCCAGGGCTGAGCAAGCTGCCATGAGATGAGCTCGTACGTCGCCTTCGTGCACGATTCGCCGCATCGAACCATGGGCTGCATGGAGTGCCATTAGGCGGGACTGTCCACCAAGCTGCGGCACAAGTGGGTGCATCTGACGCACAGGTGGCCAGAGACCATTCGGTTGCGGGAGGCCGATATCGAGTCCACCGCCGTGAACTGCCGCGGATGCCACCAACACGAGTACGCATCCTGGAATGCAGGTCCGCACAGCGCCACCTACGCGCAGATCTTTACCAATTCAACGCACAACTCCCAGCGCCTGCTGATGGAGGATTGCCTGCGCTGCCACGGCATGTACTTCAGCGGGTCGATTCGCGACCTGGTGCAGCCGCATAACACAATTGGCCCCTGGCGCCTGGTGCAAGCCAACCTTGCCAGCCAGTCCGCCATACCTTGCGAGGCCTGTCACTGGGTACACCGCGAAGGCGCTCCCGAGACCCGGCCAGCGGGGCGCATCTCGGTTGCGGGCGGGGCGATTCCGGACTCGCTGGCGTTTTACGAACGGCGCGAGAGCATGCATTTTGCCGCGGCCGGTCTCGCCATTCCGCAACTCTACGACGGTCCCCATGCGCTTCACATAAGCCAGGATCCGCGCCAGGGGCTTTGCTACCAGTGCCACGCGCCACGCGTGCCCGATGCGGGCTCTGCAGCCGAGGCAATCGCGTGGGGAAAGCAGGTGGGCTCAGGCCACGACCGCACGCCGATGGGCGTGCACGAGGGGCTGAGCTGCTTCTCCTGCCACAACGGTCACAATCAGAATGCTCGCGCATCCTGCAAGACCTGCCATCCGCAAATGTCGCACTGCGGGCTGGACGTGGAGAAGATGGATACAACATTCGCGTGCGCCAAGAGCGCGCATAACATCCACTGGGTGAAGTGCGCCGACTGCCATCAGCACGGAATTCCCAAGGCGAAGGCTCAGGCTGCGTCGCGCAACTAGCGTCCTGTCGTTGAAATGGGTTGATCAAAACCCGTTAGTCCGAAGATCAGGTGCAACCGATGGCTTGGACCAGGAGGCCGAAGACCGTACAAGGCGAAGAAGAGCGGCTGGTAGAACATTGATCTCGCTCGACTCCACCAAGAAAGACAGAAAGACGATCAGGTACACCTCGCCACCGGTTTTCTACGGCTGGTGGATTGTGGCCGCGGCTTTTCTGAATCTATTTTTCGCGGTGGGGATGATTTTCTACGGCTTTCCAGTATTTTATCCAGCCCTGGTGGCTTCGCTGGGCTTTTCGCATGCGCAGACGACACAGGGCTTTCTGGTTGGCTTTCTGGTGATCGGGCCTCCCTTTGGACTTTTCTCCGGCTACCTCATCGATCGATTTGGCGCGAGGTTCGTGATCTTGCTGGGCATTGGATTGATAGGACTGCCGCTGATCGCAATGGGCTTCGTTAGAAATTTTTGGGAATATGAGGCTGTTTGCGTTCTGGAGGTACTCGGTTATGTGCTGGCAGGACCGATTTCGAACCAGGTTCTGATTACGCAGTGGTTTTGTGCAAGCCGCGGCAAGGCGATGGGCATTGCATATCTCGGGCTGGGTTTAGGAGGAGTGGCTTCCCCGCTCATAATCAACAGCCTGCTGCACGCATTTGGCTGGAGAATCGCGATCGAGATCATTGGCGCGGCGGAGCTCATGTTTCTATATCCGATCGGATTTCTGGTGACCCGATCATCGCCCAGCGACCTTGGTCTGGAGCCGGATGGCGTGGCCCCGGAAGATGGAGCGAATGCCAGCACACGGGCTGTCCCCGCGCGGTGGGCGTTTCTGAAGGTTCTCTGCAGCCGGAATTTTTGGCTGATCACGGCCGGCTCGGGATTGGTAATTGGCGCGGTGAATGCGGTGATCCAGAACCTTATTTTCTTTCTCGAAGCCCGCGGTTATTCCTCCACACAGTCTTCCTGTTTTCTCTCGGTTCTGTTGGCGATGAGCCTGACAGGACGGGTTGTCGTCGGCCTGCTTGTCGATCACGCGAACAAGAAGAATGCAATGGCGTTGTGTTACTGCCTGCTGGGAGCGGCCCTACCGCTTCTATATCTGGCCTCAATGCCAACGATGGTGGTGATGTTTGCCTCAATCTTCGGATTTGCCATGGGCGCCGATTACATGCTGATTCCTCTGGTCGCAGTTGAGTGCTTTGGCGTCGAGTCCCTGGGAAAGATTCTCGCGCTCATTGTGATGGGCTGCTCGATTGGCCAATGGATGGGACCGTGGATTGCCGGGCTAATCTACGGCAGGTTGCACAGCTACAACCCTGGGTGGGCATTGATGACAGTAGCAACTGTCGCGGGTTCGTACATGATTTATGGACTCCCCGGGACCCAAGACGGCCGTTTATGCCCGGCAAGTCGCGGTCATGGCGGATAAGGGAACTTCGACGTCTGCATGCCAGGAGAGCGATCGATGAGCGAAAGACAAATTGGAATTGTGATGAACGGCGTGACCGGGCGCATGGGTCTCAATCAACATTTGATCCGCTCCATTTTGGCGATTCGCAGCCAGGGAGGCGTTCGCCTGAGTGACGGGACCGTGCTCATGCCCGACCCAGTCCTTGTTGGGAGAAACGAAAACAAGCTGAAGGCAATCGCAGATACGCAGGGCGTGGCGCGCTGGAGCACGGACCTCGATCGGTGTCTGACGGATGGGGCGAACAAAATTTACTTTGATTCGGGCACGACGGGCGCACGCGCGGCGAACCTTGCGAAGGCCATCGAGGCGAGCCAACACGTTTATTGTGAAAAACCCCTCGCTACCACTCTCGAAGAGTCGCTGCAGCTTGCCCGCCAAGCAGCAGCCTCGGGCATCAAGCATGGCATCGTTGAGGACAAGCTGTTTCTCCCCGGCATTCGAAAATTGCGCAAGCTTGTCGAGGCAGGATTCTTCGGCAGGATACTTGCCGTTCGCGGCGAGTTTGGCTATTGGGTGTTTGAAGGAGACTGGCAGCCGGCGCAGAGGCCTTCCTGGAACTACAGGAAGGAGGACGATGGCGGCATTATTAAGGACATGCTCTGCCATTACCGGTACCTGCTGGATCACACCTTTGGCGATGTGACGGCGGTGTCGTGCATGGGCGCCACGCATATTTCGGAGCGCGTGGATGGATACAACGTTAGCCACGACCAGCGCCGTGTCGCGATCTTCAGAAGGAAGATCCAAATGAGCATAGTCGGCGAGGTTCTCGCTGCCGAGTATCCTCGACCCCGGCTCCAGCTTCAAGGTCGTGTTGCTTAACAGTCGGATAGTTCCGGTCCGATAGGTTCCAGCTTCGACTACGACTGTTCCGCCGCCACGCGAATGGCAGTCCTGAACTGCGGTGTCCCCGGTGTTGCGTGTTCCCTGTGAACTGGTGAGTGGTGGAGGGGGCAGGTTCGCCAATTCCCTCCACGAACGGATAACGGCAGCTGCCGCGTCCGCAATCTCTTGGAGCATGTGCAAGCTATGCAGCGACCTTCTGAATGTGATCTCTAAAAAGCTGCCGATAGGTGAGGGAGTCAACTGACACCACTACTGACACCAGCAGGAAAAACGCCTCCCACACCGAAGAGACGTTTTCCTTGTAAACTCTTTGTTTTGTTGGTGCCGGGAGGGGGGGTCGAACCCCCATGACCGCAAGGGTCGGCGGATTTTGAGTCCGCTGCGTCTGCCAGTTCCGCCATCCCGGCATGGGGTGGGTGCCTGCTTCAAAAAGTATCGCACAGCCCTTGCTGGCGGCGCTACATGCCTTACCCTATCCGCTCAACCAATTGCGCATCCAGGTTGCAGCCGGCCGGCTTTTCATCCCGGCTTTCCACACCTGCCTCCCGCCACTCGATCGTGAATCCCGTGCGACAATGGAGGCAACCGTGATGACCTCTGCCCCCAATGCAGTCGTTCCTGAGCCAGCATTCGTCACTCCGCAGTTGCTCGCCGCACACAGCATCACCGCGGACGAGTACAGCCGCATTCTTGCTGCGCTCGGCCGCGTGCCTTCGCTCACCGAACTCGGCATCTACTCCGTCATGTGGAGCGAGCACTGCTCCTACAAGTCCAGTCGCGTTCATCTCAAGCGCCTGCCCACCAGGAGCGACCGCGTCGTTCAGGGACCTGGTGAGAATGCCGGCATCATCGACGTCGGGGACGGCTGGGCCTGCGCCTTCAAAATCGAGTCCCACAACCACCCCAGTTACATCGAGCCGTTTCAGGGCGCGGCTACCGGCGTCGGCGGAATTCTCCGCGACATCTTCACCATGGGCGCCCGGCCCCTCGCCGTCATGGACTCTCTTCGCTTCGGTCCCATCGAGCCCGGGGCCGCCGAACCGGAACTCGTCGCCAAAAACCACTCCATCGTTGAGGGCGTAGTCAGCGGCATCGCCGGATACGGCAACTGCTTCGGCGTCCCCTGCCTCGGCGGCGAAACCAAGTTCGAAGCCTGCTACAGCGGCAACCCTCTGGTCAACGCCTTCGCCCTCGGCTTGGTCCGCATCGACGAAATCTTCTACGGCAAGGCAAGCGGCACAGGTAATCCCGTCATCTATGTAGGAGCAAAGACCGGCCGTGACGGAATCCACGGCGCAACCATGGCCAGCGAGGAGTTCCACGCCGGCACCGAGGCCAAGCGCCCCAACGTCCAGGTCGGCGACCCCTTCATGGAGAAGCTCCTCCTCGAAGCCTGCCTTGAAGCCATGAAGACCGGCGCCATCGTCGGCATTCAGGACATGGGTGCCGCCGGACTCACCTGCTCCACCTGCGAGATGGGTGGCCGTGGCGGAGTTGGCCTCGACGTCGAACTCGATCTCGTCCCCCAGCGCGAAACCGGCATGACCGCCTACGAGATCATGCTCTCCGAGAGCCAGGAGCGCATGTTGCTGGTCGCTGAAAAAGGCCGCGAAGACGAGGTCCTCCGTGTCTTCGCCAAGTGGGGCCTCGATGCCGTCATCGTCGGCGTCGTCAAGCCCGAGTCCCGCCTCCGCATCCGCCATCACGGCGAGCTCGTCGCAGACATTCCAAATCAGTCGCTCACCGACGACGCGCCTCTCTATCACCGTCAGGTCGGCACGTGGAAGTGCCCCGCGCCCCACGATCCGCCACGAGAGATGCTCGCCAAGCTGGCCAAAGACCGCGACTTCACGGCCGACCTGGTCAAGCTCCTCTCCAGCGCCAACGTCTGCTCCAAGCGCTGGGTTCACGAGCAGTATGACACCATGGTCCAGACCAACACCGTCATCGGCCCCGGCGGCGAAGGCGGCGTCATGCGCATCAAAGGAACCGGCACGCCTGGACACGAACGCGCCCTCTCCATGGCCCTCGACGGCAATGGCCGCTGGGCGTATCTCAATCCCAAACTCGGCGCCATGCACGCCACGGCCGAGGCCGCACGCAAGGTCGCCGCCACAGGCGCCACCCCAGTCGCCGCCACTAACTGCCTCAACTTTGGCAATCCTGAAAAACCTGAAATCATGGCCCAGCTCTCCGAGGCCATCGACGGCATTGCCGAAGCCTGCACCGCACTCTCCACGCCCATCACCGGCGGCAACGTCTCTCTTTATAACGAGACCCGCGGCGAAGGCATCTATCCCACTCCGGTCCTCGGCATCGTCGGCATTCTCGATGACGTATCCAAGGCCGTCCCCGCGCACTTCCAGCGTGCAGGCGACGCCATCCTGCTCCTCTGGCCCGTCCCCGCCGCTCTCGATCCCGATCCCAATATCTCTGTGCCCTTCCCAGTGGAGCCCGTCGAAGCCAGTGCCGACCCTTACACACCGGTGCTTGGCAATCCCGTTCTCATCCATCCTGAGGACCCCACGGTAACCGACGCATCAGCCAACGCCGAACTCGTTGTCTTCGGTTCCTCGGAATACGCGCACGCAGTCCTCGGCGGCACCTGGGGACAGCCGCCTCCGCTCGATCTCGATGCCGAAGCCGATCTCCACCTCCTGCTTGCCGACCTCGCCGATCGGCAACTCATCCACTCCGCTCGCGACATCTCCGACGGCGGAATCGCCGTTGCCCTGGCGCAGGCCGCGTTCCCACTTGGAATCGGCGCCAAGGTCGAGCAGGATCCGTCGCTCATGGCGCATCCGCTCTTCGGCGTCTTTGCCGAGCCGGCCTCCACCATCATCGTCACCGCCGGACCAAACCGGATCCCCGCTATTTTCGAACTGGCTGACAAGTACGGCTACTTTGCTGCCCGCATCGGCTCCACCGGCGGCGATCGCCTGGAGATCAACGTCTACCGCCAGCCCATGATCTCCGCCTCACTTGCTTCACTTCGCAAGCCTTGGGCCGCCGCCCTGGAAGCCACTCTCCACGGCGAGGTTCCGGCATGATGCGGTTGCGCTCTCAGGGCGTCCCCCGAGTTGCTGACGATACCAATCAACTTTGCGCCGCCTCGTCATCCCTGGTCCCTGGTCCCTGCGCGCCGGGTGCTCCAGATCTCGCTTTTGAAACCTTGGATTCAAATGATCCCAAGCTAAGAGAAGAATGCGGCGTAGTCGCCATCCACAGCCACCCCGACGCCGCCCGCCAAGCCTACCTCGGTCTCTACGCCCTCCAGCATCGCGGTCAGGAGTCGGCCGGCATCGCCACTGCCGATGGGGCACACCTCGCCAACATCAAAGGCATGGGCCTCGTTTCTGAAATCTTTACCGACGACGTACTCGCCAAACTCCCCGGCTCAATGGCCATCGGACATACCCGCTACTCCACCACAGGCGACTCGGCCCTGCTCAACGCCCAACCCATCCGCGTCGACTCCACCAAGGGCCTCATTGCCATCGCCCACAACGGCAACCTTGTCAACCTCGGCAACCTGAGAGCAGGCCTGGAACGCGACGGCGCTTACTTCCAAACCACCTCCGATTCCGAAATCATTGTGCAGCTCATCGCCCACTCCCAATCGTCCACCCTCGTCGATGCCATCGCCGACTCGCTCTCCCAGATCGACGGCGCCTTTTCGATCGTCATGATGACTCGCGACCGCATCTTTGCGGCCCGCGATCCACGCGGCTTCCGCCCCCTCTCCATGGGCCGCATCAAGAATCCAGGCGCACCCGACACCATAGTCTTTGCCAGCGAAACCTGCGCCTTCGATCTGCTCCGCGCCGAATTTCTTCGCGACGTACTCCCCGGCGAACTTGTCATGGTCACCCAGGACGGAGTCACGAGCCGCCAGTACTCCACCGGCATCCCTCAATCCAGTTGCATCTTCGAGCACGTCTACTTCGCCCGTCCCGACAGCCGCATCTTCGGCCGCTGGGTGCAGGAGAGCCGCGACCAGATGGGCCGCCAGCTTGCCCGCGAATCCGGCGTTCCCGCCGATCTTGTCGTACCCGTCCCCGACTCCGGTGTCACCGCGGCGCTCGGCTACGCGGAAGAAAGCGGCATTCGCTTCCGCCTCGGCCTCATCCGCAATCACTACGTGGGCCGCACCTTCATCGAGCCCGAGCAGCGTGTCCGCGACTTCGGCGTCCGCCTCAAGCTCAACCCGGTGCGCAATCTCCTCGAAGGCAAGCGCGTCATCCTCATCGACGATTCCATCATCCGCGGCACCACAAGCCGCAAAATCGTCCGCATGGTCCGCGGCGCCGGCGCAAAAGAAGTCCATCTCCGCATCAGTTGCCCGCCCACCATCTCGCCCTGCTTCTACGGAGTCGACACGCCCATCAAGCGCGACCTCATCGCCGCCAACAAGTCCATCGAAGAAATTCGCCGCTTCATTGAAGCCGACTCGCTCGCCTACCTGTCTCTCGAAGGCCTGCTCAAGTCCGTCCAGAACGGCGAAAAAGTCGGCTACTGCACCGCCTGCTACACCGGCAACTACCCCACTCAGTGGGTCGATGTGGAAGATATCCTGCCGGCGGCCGCGACGCTTTAAGCGCATCACGCCGACCCTGCATCTTGCGATCGAACCGCCCTCGCTCTTATACGATCGATATCAATGGATTTGACCGAGTCAGTTTCGCACACCCTAGCATCTCCCTCTCAGCCAAACACGCTTCAACTGCGTTCGCTCTTTGCCGGCGCCGTCTTCCTCGCCTCGTTCCTTCTCTTCCTCGTCGAGCCCATCGCCGCCAGGCAACTCCTCCCTGCGCTTGGCGGATCAGCCGCCGTCTGGATCACCTGTCTCGTCTTCTTCCAGACCGCGCTCCTCGTCGCCTATCTCTACGCGCATTGGCTCGCCCACCGTTCGCATTGGATTCTGCACTTCGCTCTGCTTCTTATTGCCGCCGCCTCCGCGATCGCCTGGAGCGTTCAATCCCTCCGCGTGAGCTCGGCTAATCCCGTCGCTTCAATCTTCTTCGCGCTCACCCTCTCCATCGGCCTTCCATTCCTTATGCTCGGCGCAACCAGCCCGCTGCTCCAGGTGTGGCTGGCCCGCATTCAGCCCGGCGGCATTCCCTGGCGCCTCTACGCACTCTCCAACCTGGCCTCACTGCTCGCTCTCGCGCTCTACCCCACGCTCATCGAGCCGCACGCCACTCTCCACGCGCAGCGCCTGATATGGTGCTGTGGCTTCGCCGCCTTCGCCATCGTCTCAGCGATCTTGACTTGGAAAACCCGCACCCAGGCACAAGCTCCCCCGCAGCCGGAGCAAGCAGATGAGTCACAAATCCTCCCCGCCCCCCTCCGTCACAAGCTCCTCTGGGTCCTGTTGCCCATGGGCGCCGCCATGCAGTTGAGCGCCGTCACCAGTTATCTAACCGCCAACATCGCCGCCATCCCGCTCCTATGGATCCTCCCCCTCGCCGTCTATCTCCTCACCATCATCCTCGCCTTCCAGTTCCCTCGATTCCTCCCCCGCGCCATCCTCACGCGCTTCCTCGTCGTCATGCTCGCAGGCCTTGCCTACATGCTCTCTCAGGTCGATGTATCCCTGCCGATCCGTATCGGAATCGCTTTCTTTCTCCTCGAAATATTCTTCTCCTGCCTGTTCTGTCACACCGAGGCATACGCGCTGCGCCCGCAACGACCCTCCGAATCCACGCTCTTCTATCTCTTATTCGCCGCCGGTGGCGCGCTCGGATCGTTCCTCGTCGGCATCGCATCTCCGCTCATCTTCTCGAACAACTACGACATCGTCCTCACCTTTCTCGTCACCGCCCTGCTCGCCCTCGCCGTCAATTGGTCCGGCGGCTGGCCGCAGCGCCTTTTGTGGTCCACCTCCAGCATCCTGCTTGTCGCGCTCGTCTTCATGCTCAACTCAGCCTACCGGCGGGACACGCCTCTGGCCATCCGCAACTTCTATGGCAGCCTTCGCGTCCGCGAAGCCGTTCGATATCCCGGAGCCACTGAGCGCACCCTGCTCAACGGCACCATCCAGCACGGCACCCAAATCTTTTCTCCCGACCTGAGGCACACGCCCACCACCTATTACGCCGAAGATTCCGGCATCGGCATCGCTTTGAACCAATGCTGCGTGGGCCGCGCGCGCAACATCGGCGTCGTCGGTCTCGGCGTTGGAACCATCGCCGCCTACGGCCGGCCCGGCGATCGAATCGAGTTCTACGAAATCAATCCAGCCGTCCCGCCCATCGCCCACAACCTCTTCACCTACCTCCGCGAATCGCCCGCCACGATCAATATCGTCGAAGGCGACGCCCGCACCTCCCTCGCCGCCCAGCCCCCTCAACACTTCGACGTCCTCGTCATCGACGCATTCTCCGGCGACGCCATCCCCCTCCACCTGCTCACCACTCAGGCCGTTGCGCTCTACCGGCGCCACTTGGTTCCCGGCGGCATCCTCGCCTTCCACATCTCCAATCAGCACGTCGATCTTGAGCCCGAAATTGCTCTGCTCGCCAATGCCGCCAACATGCAAGCCATGCGAGTCTCCAGCCCCGCCGATCCTGACACCGGCGCCTTCAGCTCCACATGGATGCTCCTAACCGACAACGCAGACTTCTTCTCGCTGCCCGCAGTCACAAGCCACATCCACAAACCCTCTGAAAATCCCCGTGTCCATCTCTGGACCGACGACTACTCCAGCCTTCTCCCTCTCCTGCGCTAACCGGCGCCCGCTCCACTGCAGAGTACGCTTCTTTGCTCAATCACATGGTGCCCCGGCTCAGCGAAGATTTATTCTCTCGTGACAGGGATTGCGATCCCGTTACTCCAGGAACCTTCCCGGGCCGAACAGACCCAAGCCGCACCGGACCGAAGAGTTCGAACTATCCGAACTGACGATTACGCAATTGGAGAACTCCATGAAGCGCCGTTCGTTTCTCAAAACCGCAGCCGCGCTGCTCCCCGCCGCAACACTCAAGAACTTCGCACTCCAACAACCCTCGACCGCTCCGTCCTCAAACGAAATTCCCGTCGTCGGATCAGGTCGGGACCGTTTCGGAGAGTCCCACTCCCTCGGCTTCAGTTCCATCCTCTTCAAGGTTGCGACTCGCGACTCCAACGGCGAACTCTTCATCATCGAACACGAGAACCTGCGCAAGGGAGGTCCCCCAGTCCACTTTCACCTCTATCAGGATGAGTGGTTTTATGTCATGGAAGGCGAAGTGCTTTTTCAGGTTGGCAACGAGCGCAAACTGCTTCGCAGCGGCGAGTCTGTTCTCGGGCCGCGCATGATTCCCCATGGTTTTTCCGCCGTCGGCGAGAAGCCGGGGCGCATGCTCATCACCTTCACTCCAGCAGGCAAAATGGAAGCAGTTCTTCCGCGCTATCGCCATCCCGAATGGACCCAAAATGGATGCGGAAGTTTTTCGCCGCTACGACATGCAATACGTCGGCCCGCCACTCAAGGTGTAACAAAGTCATACAATGCTGAAAGTTTTTCCACGGGGTTAGCCTTCGTGCCACGCACTTTTGGGCGTGGCCGCCGCCTCCAAAAAGGACTCCTCGGTCTGCATGGCGGCAATCTTCTCCGCCGCAGCAAATAGAAATCCCTCAGGCCGATTCCTCTGCTAGGCCCGCGGGTACTACATCCGGCCGCCGCGCCAGGCTCCGCGTCAATGCAAACATGGTCCCCGCAGCCAGAAGAGACGGCAGCACCAGCCCTCGCAGCCCCGCCTGATAACTTCCCGTAGAGTCCTTCATCACGCCCATCCAGTACGGCCCCACGAATCCGGCGAACATGGTAATCGTATTCATCGCCGCAAGGCCCGCTGCCGCCGCGCGTCCAGCCAAAAACTGCATCGGGACCGCATTTGCCGGCCCCAGCATCGCCATGAATGCGGTGAAACTGGCCGCCAGCGCCGTCACTACAAGCCACGGCTCCTTCGCATAACTTGCCGTCAAGAAACCCGCAGCCATCACTGCGCAAGGCACGATTGTATGGAGAGCGCGCTCTCCGTTTCGGTCGGAGTGCGCACTGTTAAGCAAC
>CAVPWH010000009.1:0-1234744 GCA_963709415.1 uncultured Acidobacteriaceae bacterium
TAATGCAGAGCGTTTTTAGCGTGGCGGCGCGGCACACAAATGCATTGGGAGCGGCTGGAAGTTGATGGCCGCGTCGGTGCGCTAAAAACGGATTGGACTGAACCGCCCCTGGATGCTGGACCTATGGGTATTGAATGGTTGGCAGAGGCCTGAAGGAAGGGGAATAAGCTCGTAGACAGCGGCGGTATTGCAGTTGACGTTGGTTGATCTGGGGATTCGGGCCGATTGGAATCCCGCTGGCTGGCAGAATTGATGCGAGAACAGACGATGCTGCGCAGCAAGAGATAGGGATTCCCTGTAGCGTTGGAATAACCAACCTCGCGGTGGGCAGTATCTGACGAGTGTGTTGACGCTGCTCATGATGTGTCCTTGATCGCCGGGCGTCTTCGGGCTGCCAGCGTATCGATCAGCACCATATGGCCACGGCGACAAACCGGACAGAGGCGCAATGAAATCCCGTTGAGTTCTTCGCACTGGTCACGGTAGTCTTGAACTTCTGATGAATCTGCAGGCATTTGCGGAAGCGCCATGCCCAGAAGTTGGCGGCATTGGGTCAGTTTTTCTTGTCGGTTGCGGTTGCCGAGGAAGCCGTAATAGCGAATGCGGTGGAAGCCATGCGGCAAAACGTGGAGGAGAAAGCGACGGATGAATTCCTCGGCCGAAAGGGTCATCGTTTTCTGCTGGCTGTGGTCTCGATAGTCCTTGTATCGGAAGCTTACTTGATCGGCTTCGATGTCGAGCAGGCGGTTGTTCGAGATCGCGACGCGATGGGTGTAGCGGCCGACATAGTCCAGCACCTGTTCGGGGCCGGCGAAGGGCCGCTTGGCATAGACGACCCACTTTGCCTTTTTGAGAGGCTCCAGGTAACGCACAAATGCGTGCCGATCCCGGAGGCTTTCCAAGGCCGCGAAGAACTGCAGTTTGCCGGAATCGAAGGCGTTCTGGAGTTGCTCCAGAAACAGGCGACGGAACAGTAGCGACAACACGCGTACGTGCAGGAAGAAGCCGGGCTTGCATGGGACCCAGCGGGTGCCGTCGGGTGAGATGCCGCCGCCTGGGACTACGCAATGCAAATGCGGGTGATGCAGCAAGGCGGACCCCCAGGTGTGCAGGACGGCGAAGAAGCCAATCTCCGCGCCCAGATGTTTGGGATCGGCAGCTATGGTGCGCAAAGTCTCGGCCGTGGCCTGGAAGAGGATGTTGTAAACCACCTCCTTGTTCTGGTAAGCGATCGCGGCAATCTTATCCGGCAGAGTGAAAACGACGTGAAAGTACTCGCAGTTGAGAAGTTCCGCCTGACGGTGCTCTATCCACTCTGCGCGTGCCAGCGACTGACACTTGGGGCAATGGCGATTCCTGCATGACCGGTAGCAAATGCGTTGCTCGCCGCATGCATCACACTGTTCGATCTGTCCTCCGAGAGCCGCCGTCCGGCACATCTCGATGGCGCTCATGACGCGTCGCTGCGCTGTGGACATCGACGCGCCATGCTTCTCTCGATAGGCTCCCCCGTAGCGGCGAAAGATGTCCGCCACTTCCAGCTTCGGGCGATCCATGCAGCCGCTTAGAAGTGCTGGGGTATGGCGGGCTTGGGATCAGCGCAGACAGGGTGAGGCAAAAGATCGAGTGGACTGGAGGTCGAGCAGACCTTGCTGGTAGCGATCCGCAGATAGCGGGCAGTGGTCGCCAGGCTGCGGTGGCCGAGCAACAGTTGAATGGTCCGGACATCGGTGCCCGATTCCAGCAGATGAACCGCAAATCCGTGTCGAAGCAAGTGCGGAGTAATTGGCTTGCGGATACCGGAGAGCCTGCGAGCCTTCTTGCAGGCCAGTTCCACCGCAGATGTGCTGATGGGGCTGTCGGGGAAGTCGCCTGGAAATAGCCAGTGCCGGGGCTTACTCACTCGCCACCAAGTGCGCAGGATCTCCAGCAGTGTGGGCGATAGCATCACGTAGCGATCTTTTTGGCCTTTGCCCTGGTCGACACGGATGACCATGCGCTGGCTATCGACGTCGTCAGTTTTCAAACAGACAACCTCGGAGATGCGCAAACCCGCGGCATAGCAGGTCGTCAGGATCGCGCGATGCTTGGTGTCTTCGATGCAGCCGAGAAACTGCACAACCTCCTCTGGGCTCAAAACCACCGGCAATTTCTGCGGCTTCTTGGGTGCAGGAATAACGTCGTCAAACTGCCAATCCCTTTTCAGACAGACCTTGTAAAGAAAGCGCAGTGCGGCCACTGCGATGAGCACGGATCCAGGTGCCAACTTCTTCTCATTCGTCAGGTAGACTTGGTAGGCGCGGATATCCTCCGGACCCAGATGTTCCGGAGACTTGTTGAAGTGGCGTGCAAACAGAGAGACCTGTTGCACATAGGACATTTGCGTGTTGAGTGCGAGATTCCGCACCTGCATGTCTTCAGTCATCCGCTGGCGAAGCGATGTCATAGAAACTCCTTTGCGAGATGGAATGCGCTGCAAGCAGCGGCTCCATGCTCTCGCAAAAGAGTTCATGCGGGAAGAAGGGCAAACGGGAAGGCCTGATCCGGCACCACGCTCGGCCACAGCCTGCTGGACCCACCGAGTACCGCGCAGCGGTTTAGTCCAATCGGCGTTATGTTCTGCACAACATAACGCAGACTACATCAGCTTGTACCACGGCAACGCCGAATTGCTCACCGAATCGCTTGCCGTAATCCAGCAAGCCTCCGCAGCCATCCTCGACGCGCTCTTCGCTGAAGAAGCCGAACCACTGTCACAGGCGAGCTAGACCCGCCCATCTGAGCGGGTGCGCTGATCTGTGCCCGCTCACGCATTCACTCTCGACAACCAAAGGAGATGAGTTTATGACAAGCGTAGTTCAGTCCGAGTATCGCAACTTGCCACTCGACAGCCTTATTGAGTCCAGCATGAATCCACGGCGCAGTTTTGATGAAAACGCGCTCAACGAATTGGCCGATTTTGTGCCCGGGCACAAAATCGGCCTTTTGTGTCATTGACCGTTTTGTGACCGAAGGTGTCAAAAGGCGCATGACGGCAGGCGGTCCGCGTTCCGAGGGGCGCATAACGGAATGATCGGGACCGAGAACCCAACACGGGCACTGTTGGGAGCGCAATCGCGACGGGCCGCTCAATTTCCATCGTGGCCGTGATTCGCCTCAACCCGGAAGGTTGGATTTCACCACCCATACCAGTCGATGTGTATCTGGGCGGCTATTCGACAATTGACTCAGGATGCAAATAGAGCTACTTCAGGTTGGTCCGGATTCAAATTTAGAAGTTGGACGTGCTCAAGTACTATTCCGCGCGCAGAATCTCCACCGGATCGATCCGCAATGCCCTCAGAACGGCAGGCACCGTAGCCACCGCCGCCACTGCCAGAATCACGGCGAAGGGAACCGCCAGCATCACCGCATCCGAAGCCTTCACCTGAAAAAACAGCGACTCCATATATCGCGCCGAAGCCAGGCCGAGACCCACTCCCGCGACCAGCCCGGCTACCACCATGGTGAACACACTTCGCGTCACCAGCCGGACAATGCCCCCTCCGCGCGCGCCGATAGCGACCCGGATCCCGATCTCTCGCCGCCGCTGCAGCACCGAGTAGTTCAGCACTCCATACAGCCCAATGCCCGCCAGCAGCAGGGCCACCGCAGCAAAGAACACTCCCAGCATCGCCAGCAGCCGCTCCCGCACCGTCTGCCCATCGATCAGCTCCTGTTGCGTTCGCGCATTGCTCACGCGTATGCCCGCGCCGGCTGCCGCAACAGCCTTCCGCAGTTCTCCAGCCCATGCCATCGGAGCCGCCGGATCGTCACCCGCCATGCGCACCAGAAATGTCGTGTTTTGCTCGGGCTGCACAATGCCCTTCGCATCCACTTCGCGCAGTGGCACAAAGGCCACCGGCAGTTGCGCTTCGCGTACACTGCGATAAGGCGCATCCACCGCCACGCCAACCACAAGGAAGCGCTGCCGCGATCCATCGTCGCCAACCTCTTCGAAATATCTCCCCACCGGGCTCTCTCCGTTAAAGAACCGCTTTACAAACGTCTCGTTAACAACTGCCGCGCCTGGATTCCGATCGCCCGACAGAAACTCCCGGCCCGCCATGATCCGCATCCGCATGGTCTCAAACCAACCCGGCGACACAGGAAGGAAGTACACCAGGTCCACGCTTGGCGATCCGCCGTTTACCGCCACCGAATTGTTCGACGACGATGCCATCAGCGGCCATCCCGCCTCTGCAACGCGCTCCACCCCGGGCTTGGCACGCAGTACATCCGCCACCTCCTCCCACGCCTGCGGAGGTTTTCCATGCGGCGCCACTGATTCCAGCAGCAGCAAGCCCTGCGGCGAGTAACCCAACGGGATATGCGACAACCGTTGAAACGTCTTCACGAACAATCCCGCCGTAAACAACACCAGGAAGCAAAATGCCACCTGGACAGCGATCATCCCATGCATCATCCGCCGCCGGGCGTGCGGGTCGTCCCCACCCTTCAATGCACTTACCGGTTTCACTGCCGAAGCTCGCAATGCCGGCAGCATTCCAAAGAGCAGCATCACCCCCACGATCAACACCACGCCAAAACTCAGCACCCGCCAGTCCGGCGGCAAGATCAGCCGCGCCGGATTGTCCGGAGAGCTGATCATGCTTAGCACCTGCGGCGCTGCCCTCCACGCAAACATCGCGCCCAGACCACCGGCCAATCCAGACAGCATCGCGCTCTCCACCAGCACCATCTGCACCAGCCGCCATCGCCCCGCCCCTATCGAAACCCGCAGCGCCATCTCTCGTGCCCGCGCGGCAGCAAGAACCGACATCAGGTTGGCCACATTCAGGCAGGCAATAAGCAGCACAAGCACCACCAGCGCGCCCAACCACTCCAGCGCTTGCTGGTAGTCTCCCTGCAGTCCTGAAACCCCCGAACCCGCCGGCACAAACTCCACCCGCTGATGCAGGTAGTTATCGATGCTCTGCTGCGACATTCCCATGAAGCCCTTTGCTCGCTCGCTCTCAAATCCCATGTTGATTGCGTCAAGCTTCGCGCGCAGCGATTCCATTGCGGTTCCTGGTACGATGACCGCCAGAGTCCGGTGCCATGTCGAGTCGTCGCGCGTTACCGAACGGTGCATCATCGTGGGGACAAAGACATCTGTGACCGTGCCTGGTTCCGTCCCCGTAAAGCTCTTCGGACCCACGCCCACAATCTCCAATAACTGGTCACCCAGCCGAACTGTTCGTCCGATGATCTTCGGGTCACTCCCAAACCGCCGCGACCAGTAGTCGTAGGACAAAACCGCGACCGGATGCGCGCCTGGAATCCTGTCATCCTGCTGGGTAAACAGCCGCCCTCGTGCCGGATGCAGCCCAAAGCTCTCCCACATCCACCCGGAGACATACTGCACCATCCCCTTCTCCAACTCCTCGTCCGAACCATAGGTCAAGTCCCTGCGTTCGGCGTAGGAGACCGCGACCAACTCCGCCTGCCCCTTCGCCGCCGCCCGCATCAATACAAAATCCGGATACGCCCAGCCATCGAAGTGCGTCGGCTTACCCTCAAAGCTGAGTTCCGCCCGCGAAATCGCGAACAGCCGTTCGGGCGCGGCCACCGGCAGCGGCCTCCACAGTAGCGCGTCCATCAACCGAAATGCGGAAACACAGGCACCCATCGCCAGCGCCAAAGAGAGAATGGCTGCCGAGGAAGTCACACGGTTCCGCCGCAACTGGCGCCAGCCAAAAATCACATCCGCCCTCAGCCCATCCAGCCATCCCGCCACGTGCACTCGTCGGCTTGCTTCCCGCTGCCGCAGCATCGACCCGAAGGCCTGGCGCACCTGCTCCGGATCACGCCCTTCAGCAACCGCCTCTTCCAAATGCGATTCGAATTCTTCGTCCAACTCGCGGTTCAATCGTTCCCCGCGAAACACATTCCAGAGCCGCGTCCAAACCGACATCTCAAGCCTCCCTCAACACCCGGTTGATAGCTAAACTGACGGTCACCCAGCGTGCCTCTTCCATTGCTAGCTGCTTCTTGCCAGCCGCCGTCAGGCGATAGATCCGCGCCCGCTTGCCGTTCTCCTTTACTATCCACTCGGCGCCAATCCATCCGGCCTCTTCCATCCGGTGCAACGCCGGATACAGCGACCCTTCTTCCGGGCTCAATACCTCGCCCGACGTTTCCTTGATTGCCGTCATGAGCGCGTATCCATGCAACTTCGGCCGCCGCGAAAGTATCGTCAGCACCAACAGGTCAAGCGAGCCTTGTAACGTATCCGGTCTTTTCATCCTAAGATATCTTAATACATAGACGGCTTAGCACGTGTCAAGAGAGCATTTTTCCGCTTTCCAAATCGGTTGCCTGCCCTCTGGGAAATGGCGGGGCTGGAGAGGGGAAATGAAAAGGTAGGCCCGGGGCGCTTCCAAATCAGGTTCAACAACTTGAGTGGAATCTGGCGACGATCAATTGCGTATTCGCCGTTAACTGTTCCCGGGGCCCGCCGTGGGAAATTTGGGATTGCGCATCCTCGATGTGCTGATTGGCTTCCGATTCGTATCGGGAGAGTCTTGGAATGAATTTCTCGTCGATTTCATTCACAAAATGAGTTTGGATTCGGTCAACTGCGAAAACCAACAGCACATACATGCCGTAGTATCTTTTTGTTTCTGACGGAGTCTCTATATTTCCGTCAACTAGACGCTGGAGCAGTTCTGTAAGGCGACTAATATTGGAGATGACCGCGGCCATCGCAACGATATTGTCTTCCACCGGCAGCAGAAACGAGTCGGCTGTGTCCGTCGAGACGTTGATGTCGATGTGCTGTAAATGCTCTTGAAAGCCAAGTTTTAAGCTTTCAATTTGCTGGGTCTTCTCAGATATTCGGTCGCTTTCATCTGCAATCTGATCCTTGAGCGATTCTTTGCTAGAAACGATCAAACCCTCAACGAAGTTTTGTGATTTCTCATCAGGTGCCGAGAGCATCTGTTCCCGATAATCCCCGATTCGAGATTGCGATGTCGCGATGTCAGCCTGAAGATTTCTGATACGAGCCCTGTAACCGGCCGCGCCACAGGTTCCGAGAACAGCAAGAACCGCGTCGAGAATCGTGTCGAGATCCTTTTGGCAACCCAGCTTGGATGACCGGAAAGGTATCCACGTTGACAATGGCGTCTCGGTTGATTCCTTTTTGTCGTAAATCGCGAGGGCCTTTTCCAGTTCTGAGGCGGTCTTTTCCCATAGGTCGCCGGCTCCCAGTTCCTCAATGCTCGAATTCTTCGCGAAATAGGCACGCGCCTGACGGTTTACATCCTCAATCAGGCGGCCCGCTTGGTCCACACCACTTTGAAAGTTCATTTGCGACACTTCGGCCCAGTGACTTCTCAAACCAGCGATCTTGGGGGCGCATCGAGTATAGCGCGGCTGGTGTCTCAGCGGCGTGATGGGCCTCACGGGAACAGTTCGCAAACCTTCGTGCATCTCAAATCCCGAAGACTACGTGCGACGGGGGGAGCCGCGGCTGCAGGACGCTTTCAACGCCCGTAGTCCGTTGCGCACAAGCATGTCTATGCTTGCGTGCCTCGGATCTTCGATTAATGAATGGATTGTGAGATGCCAATCAAAGCGATTTCCTTTTCCGCCGCTGGCTTGCCGCCCAACCCGTGGCTGTAGCTTGGTACGTTCGGTTTGGTACCCGGTAGCACTCCAGTCTCCTGCTCAATGCGCCGCAACGACCAGCCCAGCCGGCCCAATGCGATGACTTGTTCTCGTTTTTCTCTGCTCAAAACGTGGCTCATGACCACAGAGGGTAACTTCCCCCCGCGGCAGCTCTGTCTTAAGCCGTCTCTCTATGGCCGCTTTTCACTTGATCATCTATGGCCGCTTTTGGGTGATCACCGAGGCAGGAGAGCAACGACATTCGCCTTTACTTCTGTGCCGGGAATCTCGACTTCGTGTGCAAGGGAGCCGAGGATGCTCGAATCGACTACGCTCCCTCGCCACGGTATTGCCCCAGACGGCGTTAACGCGCGCGCTGTTGGTCGCAACTACCGTTTGCAGTTCCTTTCGCCAACGCACTCTTCAATGAGGACAAGATTTGCTCGTCGCATCGGAAGATTTGTGGTGGATTCCGACGGAGGGAACTCATCTAGCGTAACTCGGTAATCTCTCCAAATCCAGCAGGTCTTTGATTGTGCCGCGGTGATGCCTGTCGAACATCGACCTTGACGAAAAAGGTCTTGGACGTAAGTGAAATCTTGGCGCAATCTGTGGAAGAAAGCCTTGGTCATCATGCATAGGAAATTAGCAGTTCGCAGTCGTTTGAAATCGGAGTTTATCGAGCGCAGTATCTCGGCTCGATTGAGGTCATGATCGTGGCGGCTCACTTCACTTTTATCTAGTCGCGCGCCGTTAACCGGAGATCCAGGAGTTGATTTATGCCGAATATCCTTGCGAGAAACACCGCCTTCAATAGCCAGTCATACAACCGGGGTAGTGAAGAGCGCTTCCGAGCATCGCAATCGCTCGGAAAGAAGATGCCTTCTTCTCAAAAGACAGCAGGATCCAACCTCGACGACACTTTGAGCAATGTGGATGACGTAGTTTTTTTGCGACTGCCTGATGTAAAAGCCGTCACGGGACTCTCGAAGACCAGTTTGTATGCGCTGATTAAGGAAAAAAGCTTTCCCGCGCCTGTCCGCCTCGGACCGCGCGCAGTCGCTTGGGTGAAATCCGAGATCAGGCAATGGGCCGTTGAACGCGTACAGGCATCGCGTTCAGCTGCTTGACTCCGCTCTGCGCGTTAATGAACCAGTCGGCCTTAGCTCGATTGCGAGCCTTGCCAACGAAATCCGCGCGGCTCTGCATCGTGTGGGCATTGCCTATGAACTCGAGTGGGATCCAGAGTGTTAGCAGATTGGCAACGGCTCGAATCATCTGAAAACCTAAGCTGCGCTTCCGCGGAACGGCAATAACTTTCCGCCTCTTTGAGTTCGCTCCAGGAAGTTCGCCCACTCTTGCATCATCCTCGCGCGCGGCTCAAGATACAGTGCGTGGTTGTAGGCGGCACTAACAGCGTTACGCGGAGCATGGGCTAGCTGCAGTTCGATGTGTTCATGCGGGTAGCCTTGCTCGTGCAGAATGGTGGATGCCAGGCCTCGAAATCCGTGCCCTGTCATCCGGCCCTGGTACCCCATGCGCTTCAAGGCTCCAAGGATGGTGTTATTGCTCATGGGCTTCTTGTTGCTCCGGTCACCGGGAAAGAGCCACTCACTCGATCCAGTTAGCAAGCGCAGCATTTCCAGTACTTCGATTGTCTGCGAAGCGAGGGGAACGATGTGCGGGTCGCGCATTTTCATTCGTGCCGCAGGGATGTCCCAACGGGCTGCTTCCATGTTGAACTCTGCCCACTTGGCGCCGATCAGTTCGCTGGTACGGACAAAAGTTAGCGCCATGAGCTTCATCGCTAATCGGGTTACATGAGTTCCCTGGTATACCTCCATCGACCTCAACAACGCCGGTAGCTCTTTGGCGTCGATCCGCGCAAGGTTTGTTTTGTGGGTTGGTCTCAAGACATCGGCAGGCCGAATCTCGCTGGCGGGATTGCGCTTCGCGTACCCGTGTGCAATGGCGTAGCGAAAGATCTGCCCCACATTCTGCATTGCCCGCTTTGCCAGATCAGCGGCGCCACGGCCCTCGATCATTTTGACCATAGTGACCAGATCAGGGGCTTCGATCTCGGTGATGGAGCGCGCACCAAGCAGCGGCAAGATATTTGCATCCATGCGCCTCCGCGTCGCGTCTACGTGCTGCGCACTCTTCTCAGCACGCCAATGGTCAAGCCAGAGTTTCGCGATCGTCCGGAAGGAATTTTCGGCCGCGGCCCTTTCTGCGGTTTTTGCTGCCTTCCGCTGTGCCATCGGATCAAGGCCAGAAGCGAGCAGTCTGCGAGCCTCGGCGTGGCGTTCCCTGGCTAGTGCGAGACGCACATCCGGGTACTTGCCGAAGGCCATGAGCTTTTCCTTGCCATCATGCGTGTACGCCCATCGCCACAGTTTTCCACCTGCTGGAGTGACCCAAAGATAAAGGCTCCCGCTGTCGCTCATGCGATATGGCTTCTCCTTCGCCTTCGCCCTGCGAATCTCTACATCTGTCAGCGGCATTTTTACCTCCCCAAAATCATCGCTGTCGAAAGTACCCCCCGATCGAAAGGAAGATACCCCCCGAAATACCCCCGCAGCGCTTGGCTTCCATAGTACCGCTTTGAACGGTAAAATCCACAGAATCCCTGTGTTTATTGGGTTTTATCTGGATTATTGGACTTCTTCGAACGGCGTAGAACTAATCTATGGTGGGCAGTGAGGGACTCGAACCCCCGACTTCCTGCTTGTAAGGCAGGCGCTCTAACCAACTGAGCTAACCGCCCACACACGGCGGCAAGGCGCTTGCGCCTCTAGTCATCATACCAGCGCGCGAGCAGGTGTTCGTTCCAGCCTTCGCGCATTTCCCGACGCCGCAACCGGTCTCGCCAGATGAACGCCGGCGAGCCTCTCCTTGATAGACTCAGCAGGTGCCCCGTCTCATTATCAACGCCGACGATTTTGGGCTGACCTCCGGTGTGAACCGCGCAATTCTCGAGTTGAATCGAGCGGGAGTGCTCACCAGCGCCACACTTATGGCTTGCGCCGCCGCCACCGGCGAAGCCATCGACCTGGCGCGCGCTACGCCCACGCTGGGTATCGGCTGCCACCTCGTTCTCGTTGATGGCGACCCGGTATTGCCCGCGGTAGAGATCCCCACTCTCGTCCTTCGCAAAACTGGTTCTTTCCGTTCTTCTCTCATCGCTTTCCTGGCACACCTTTTTTCGAGCCGCATTCGTCCCAAAGAGATCGAGGCCGAAGCCGCAGCGCAAATCGCGCTCCTGCAGAGGCGCGGACTCATGCTGACGCACATCGATACCCACAAGCACGTCCACATGTTTCCGGCTGTCTTGCGCCCGATCCTTCGCGCCGCCCGAGCGGCCGGCATCCATGCCGTGCGCAATCCATTTGAGCCTGTCTGGGCCGTCCGGGCCACAGGCGGCGCCTCTCTGGCTCGTGTTGCGCAAGTTAATTTCCTGCGCAGTCTGCAGGCTGCCTGCCGCCAGATTATTCGGGAAGAAGGATTCTCGACCACCGACGGAACCATTGCTGTGGTCGGCACCGGCATCCTCAACGCGGCCACCCTCCGCACTTTGCTGGAGCAGCTTCCCGCTGGGACGTGGGAACTGGTCACGCATCCCGGCTACAATGACTCCGATCTCGAGCGCGTGCGAACCCGCCTGCGCGCATCGCGCGAGGTCGAGAGATGCGCACTCCCCGTTGTAAAGGAATTCAATTCTCTCGAGCTCATTTCTTTTTGCGGTTTGAACTCTACTGTCTACCCCGGCGCATTGCCTTAAAGCATCTCTGCGTCTTCCTTGGCTCGTGAAGCATCGAATCACTGGCAACCCGTTCCATCGGAACAGATCCATTCGTGGACTGATTGAGAAAGAACCCATGCGCATCGGCATTACGTGTTACCCCACCTACGGCGGATCGGGCGTCGTAGCAACCGAGCTGGGCATCGAACTGGCGGCGCTCGGCCACCAGGTTCATTTCATCTCCTACTCGCAGCCATTCCGGCTCAGCGGCCGCGACCAGGGCATCTTCTATCACGAGGTCCCTGTCTCCAGTTATCCACTCTTCGAGTTTCCCCCTTACGATCTCGCCCTGGCCTCGCGCATGGCGGAAGTTGCGGAATTCAACGATCTCGATCTGCTCCACGTCCACTACGCCATTCCTCACTCGGTCAGCGCGCTGCTCGCGCGGCAAATGCTGGCCAGCAAAGGGCGCCGGCTGCCTTTCGTCACTACACTGCACGGCACCGACATTACGCTGGTGGGATTGGATCGCAGCTATCTTCCCATCACCCGCTATTCAATCCAAGAGAGCGACGGCGTGACCTGCATCTCGAACTACCTCCGCGACGAAACTGTCAGGAGCTTCGAGATTAGCCGACCTATCGAGGTGATCACCAACTTCGTCAACTGCGACGTCTACACGCACGTCAAAGACAAGAGCCAGCGCGCTGAGGCGCGGCGCAGCCTCGCCGCGCCCGGAGAAGCCATCCTCATGCATCTTTCCAACTTCAGGCCCGTCAAGCGTGTGCCGGATGTGGTCAAGGTCTTCGCTCGAATCGCGCGTGAACTGCCCGCGCAACTGATTCTTATCGGCGATGGCCCCGACCGTTCCGCAGCCGAATGGCTCTCTCACGACCTCGGCATTCAATCGCGGGTTCACTTCATTGGAAAGCAGGAACGCGTGAACGAGCTGCTCCCCCTCGCCGACATATTGCTGATGCCCAGCGAACTGGAGTCGTTCGGTCTTGCAGCCCTTGAAGCCATGGCCTGCAAGGTGCCGTCGATCGCAACACGCGTTGGCGGCGTCCCCGAGCTGATCGACGACGGCGAAACCGGCCTGCTTTACAAGGTTGGCGATGTAGAAGGAATGGCGCAAGGAGCCTTGAGTCTGCTCAGAGATCCAGCACGCCTAACCGCCATGCGCGAAGCCGGCCGCCGCACCGCCCAAAAGCGCTTCTGCGCCTCCCTCGTTGTTCCGCAATACGTTCGCTATTACGAGCAAGTCCTCAGCGCAGCTGCACGCTGAGGACTCGTTCATTGAGAGACCCACGCTACCGGTATTTGAACCGAAGCGGTGCGCTCACAAGGATCGCAAGAGCGGCACATCTGCGAATCAAAAGAGAGAGGGCCCCGGCGAACCGCCCAATAACGTTGGGCTGAGGTTGGCGGTTGTGTGACTGCCTTCGTGTCCACCCCAGGCATAAAGCAGATAGATGACGGGCAACCCGCCGGCGTGAACGGTGAGCCCTGCCGAGAACGTGTGCCGCATGTGATCGAAGCTGATGTCGTTGCGGCGCAGTCCTATCTTTCCCTCATCGACCGTGAAGAAGCCTCCGATGGGTAACTTTCCCAGAGAGTGTTCGAAGCTTCCACGGATCAGCAACAGGTCGGGCCCACGGAATCGATAGTCGGGGTAACTGGCGAGAGCCGCCGTACCGTTGATATCGGAGCCGCCGAGCGTTGGTGAAAAGTAAAATGGAACCACGCTTCCGGCCTTAGCGAAGGATTCGGAGAGGAAAAGACGCAGCGTGATCGAGCCCTCGAGATTCTCCGTTGTCGAGACGATAGGACAGGGCCGCGCAGGGTTTGTCTTGGCGGCGGCCGCACGCTTCATGGAGATGTTTTGTCCCACGGAACTCCCTGTGCAATCGTCTGGGCCGTTGTAGCCGAGATTGGAGGCACGGCTCTTGTAATACGACTTGGCCAGCTTACTGCCCACAACACGATATAAGGGAATCTCGTGGCTGAAATCGGCATTGAATCGACGGAAAGAGTAAGCGCTATCTCCGGCCGCCAAGAATTGCTGGAATTGAAGCAGGTAGTTGAGCCGCACGAGGTCTTTGAAGAGTGCAGGTTCGATGCGAATGCCTTCGGATGGCTGGAAATAGGCCGTTTGATGGGTAAGGCCAGGCGCTGTGCTCTCAGTGAAGCGTGAGCCGATGGATGGAGTTGTTGCGTCAGAGCCGGGACGAAGCGAGGGAAAGCGGAAATTGACTTCGCCGACCAAAGAGAAGCGAGCGGCGGCGAGCGGACCGCTGACGCCGACGATGGCGTTCAGGCCGGTGATGTTTTCGGAGAATCCGAAGGTGGTGTGGCCGGCGGGCAGTGTGTTGGGGCCGAGACCGAAGTAGTCGATGTGGGTGAGAGAGTTGGACTCAGAGTAGAGGTTGAACAACGGGGCCGAGTTGAACAGCGGCGCCGACTTGTGTTTGGCGGTGGGGCCGGACGACGGGAGCTGCATCTGGATGGCTCCGCCTGAGAGACGGTAAGCCTTCATGAAGCCGCCGGCGTGCCAGGAGTTGGTTGTGGCGGCTCCGGCATCTATGTTCCAGTTGAGGCGCCACTCGTCGGCGAAATTCTTGTGTTCGACGAAGGCGAGGCCGAAAGCGGTGCCGTTTTGCGGAGCCAGGCCGCCGGTGGAGATATGCATTGGCTGACCGGTGACCAGCGTCTGGCCGCAGTCGGTCAAGTTGCCGAAACTGAATTTTCCGCAGGAGCCAGCAAGTGACTCGCCCTCGACCCTGAAGTCGCGATGCAGGCGGCTCTCATTCTGGATTGCATTCTGACAAAGAGCCGGACACGCCGCCAGCAGGATCGTCAGGCATTGGGCCCGTCTCCGAAACACGCCTGCCCACCTACTGGCCATCACTTCTTCCCCTTCGGCGATGGCCCGCGGCCCTTGGCGCCCGTGCCGGGATTACTCTTTGTCCTTGGTCCATTTTTCTTGGGAGCTGGATCCGGTGCAGCTTCGATTGGAGTGTTGGACGTGGTCTCTGTGTCCGCGCTGGCGGCTATCGCGATGCCCTCCGCCGGTTCGGCGGGGGCGGCGCGCCGTGCGCTCACGAGTCGAATGCCAGTTGTGGTTTGCGGGACGGCCTGCGCGGCGGCAGGCTGCGAAAGCATGAGGCCAGTCATTGCAGCTATATACTGCGCGGCATCGCTCTCCGTGGTGATGCCATGCTGCGGAATGCCTTGGCGCTGCTCGTCAGAGAGCTTGTACTCGAGATGCTTGAAATGATTCACCTGCGCCCGGATCAGGTCGGAGACGGGGCGATTCTTGTTGAAGGCTTCGGGTGGAGGGCCCGGTACTTGAATCGGTTCCATGAAAGACTCCTCGACGATCAGGCGTTGGTAAATGTGGGGCAATCGCTATCGGCTCGCATTTGAGCAAGCGAAATGTTATTGAGAAATGTGTTGGCGGCAATCTCGCGCGGAGAGCGAGCAGGATAAGCACCAAGGAAGTGCTCAGTAATCGTGGCCGGAATCGAGGCGTGCTCGAAGACGTCGTTAATTACACTGCCACGCGCCACCCACGGAGAAACCAGGACGGCGGGGACGCGAACGCCCAGGCGATCGAAGTGAAATGGTTCGGGGGTGCCGGTAGCGCTGGGCTGGGCCACGAATCCGTCCGGTGTGCAAGCCGGCGGCGGCACATGATCGAAGGTACCACCATGCTCGTCATAGACAATCAAGAGGGCCGTGTTGGGCCACAGGTTGGGGTTGTTTCTTATCGCGTTGTAAACCGAGACAATGTACTGCTCGCCGGCGCGAACGTCGTGGTCAGGATGCTGGTCGCACGCAATCAGCTCGCCCGATCCGTCAGGCGCGTCGTGGTCGGTGTAATTGGGTTCAATGAAGCAATAATCGGGAAGCTGGCTTTGACCGCAAGCGTGGAGAAAGTCCTGGAACGAACCGAAGAGCGCGGGCTGATTCTGGAGCAGGTTCACAACTTCGAGGGAGGAACTGGCCTGGTCGTAGTAATAAAGCTTGGTTGTATGCCCCGCAGCCGCCAACCGCTCATAAATACTCTTGTACTGCTTGTTCCAATAAAAGACATCCATGCTCACTTGGCCGAACGAGGTTCCATAGTGCGCAAAGGCCCGGTTGCACAGTGTGGGGCCCGGAATTGAAGAGAACCAGCGGTTGAATACGGCAAATTCGATGGCCAGGCCGGTGAGCGCGGGAAGCATCTTCTGCGGGAAGTAATTCATGATGAGGTGCGAGTGGCCGACATTGAATTGCTGGTCGAAGTAGCTTTTCACAAAGCCCTGCATGTTGGCTTGGCGGTTGGCATTCTGAGCGGTCGTTACGCCGCCGAAGATCTGCTTGTCCACAGCAGGGAAGTGGTGGTCAGGATCGGGGTCGAGCTGGCTTTGGTACGCAGCATTCGGGGCAACCATGACCGGGACCCCGGTAGAGTCAGGGTTTGTTTCGTTGCCAACCAAGCCATCGATGGCGGGGTTCACTGCCTTCAGCGATCCCAGCATGTGGTCGAATGAGCGGTTCTCCATCATGAGCACGACAATGTGCTTTAATGCGTCGAGGCCTGGAGGCATGCAGCTGCACCTTTCGCTTGGGCGGCCGGATTTTCGTGCGTCCGGTATTCCCTGGTTCCTTGGATTTTTAGAATTCTCGGGGACCTAGCCTGCGACTTGTTGAATTTGCCGCTTGTGATACGGGGGAAGCGGCGGGGGATTCACAAGCTTTGCGCCTAAGTATAACTCTCTTATGCGGAAAGTGAAACCTTTTTCTCGTCTGAGGAACCATTTCGCAAACGAGCGACGTTGCGATTCTCAAGGAAACCGGAAGCTATTTTGATCTGCCCCGCTCTGGTCTGGAACCGGCTGCATCAATCCGGCTTTGAATGGACGTGGTTCTTCACGGAGGCGAGATCATCTTCCAACCAAGACGAAGGCTCCCCAGTAATAGGGCAGGTCTTTTCCGTTGTGGGTCGCCTTGACCTTTTCGCGGATCTCGAGCTGGGCCTCTTTCAGGGCCTGGTGCGTTTCGGTTCCTGAGAGCCACTTGGCATAGAAACGATTCATGAGCTCAAGCGTCTCTTCGTCGGGCACCGACCACAACGACATGAGCACCTCCTGGACTCCTGCCTCCTCGAAGGCGCGCCGCAACCCAAAGACGCCCTCGCCATTTTTTATGTCGCCCTTGCCGGTGTTGCATGCGCTCAGCACAACCAATTCGGTGCCGCGCAGGTTAAGGTTGCCTGCTTCCAAAGCGGTCAGCACGCCATTGTCTTCTCCCATTGTCGATGGCTTCCCGGCAAGCGTGCGATTGGCGCCTGCAAAATAAAGCCCCGAGCGCATCATCGGATCTTCAAGTTCCGACGGCTTGTTGTCGCCGGAACCCCGGTGACCGTTTTTGATGTGTTGGTCGGCGAGAAAGAAGCCATGTGTCGCCAAGTGCAGCACTCGGGGGTTGTTTGCCTGCTCAACCGCGCGCTTCTGGGCCGACTCGCCGGTGTAGACGCTGGTCTTCCAGCCGTGCTGCCGCAGCAATTCCGCAATGGAGTTCACTTCAGTTCCCGTGCCAGGGAGCCGCGGTAATGTTGAGATGTTGTCCGCACCACGCGCAGCCAACAGGACAGGAATATTCGGTTGGGAATTCGTGGATTGAGTTACCGAAAGCACCGATGCTGCCTGCCCGGGCGCGGCCAGTTTCTGCACCGCCGCGAGCTGTTGCTCTTCGCTCAATTCGAAGACCGGATCGCCCAGCAGCAGCGCGGTCGCTTCAGTGTGCGCAGGTACGGCGCGCAGCAGATCTCTAGTGCTGGAGAGCAGGCGAAGATCGAATTTCTCCATCTGCAGTTTTCCGTCCGGAGCAGCGATGATCCCGAGCGGAAGTTGGTTCAGAACCCCATCGGTAGCAAGAAAAACTCGTGTCTTTCCTGAGAGTACTTTCTCAAGGGGCTTCCAAATGAGTGCATAGGCATTGGGGCCCGGGATCCCGGCTTCCGGCTCGGTCTCGAATCCACGCGCCTGTACATTGAGCTGAAACTGAGTAATGACGTCGCCTTCAATTTGTTTTTCATCGCCTAGAAAAATGTATCCGGGATGATCTTTGCTCTGGCGAGTCACGACAAGCGCGGCGTAGTAACTCTTATCGGTCCATCCCTTGTCGTAAAACTCGAAGTGCGCAAATTCCACTGCCGCTTCGCCTGGCTTGAGGGCATCGCGTATTTGTTGCCAAGTGGCGCGCTCGAGTTTCTTCTGCTCCGCAAAGGCGGAGGAGCGCGCAACAAGAGCCTTCTCGATGTCGTTTGCTTCCTTTTCGAGTTGCTCGATCTGTTTGCGCCAGATCTCACGGTCAGCCGGCTCCGCGCTGAGCAGCGCGGCTATCTGCGTGCGTTTCGCCGAGAGTTGGTCAAGCAGCCTGATGGCCCCGGCATCCCCTGAAGCCTCCACGTTCCGCCGCATATCCGCGACGCTGCCGACAACGAAACTCTTTTCCCAAAGGAGCAGGTTATACATTGAGCCAATAAGCCGGGGATCCCTGGCGCGGTTACGATGAACAAAGCTGAAGTAAAGAGGAAAGTCGTTGCTGACCGTGTCGAGAAATCCGAGTCTCTCATTTTCGGTCATGTAGGTGAAGTTGTATTGGAACTGATGGAACAGGTTGTCGAAGGCGCGCTGGAACAGAGGCTCCGCTGCAGCATACTTGTCCTGATGGTCATAGAGAGTGGCCAGATCATTCAAATCGACGGCCACATCGGGGTGATCGGTTCCGAGCGCTTTTTCGTCGATTTGCAAAGCGCGCTGAAAGAGGGGTTCTGCGCTGGCGAAGTTGTGCTGGTGGTCATAGAACAATGCGAGATTGTTGAGGGCCGTTGCGACACTGGGATGATCGGGGCCGAGTGCTTTCTCGTCGATGCTCAGGGCGCGCTGATAGAGCGGTCCAGCGTCGGCGACTTTTCCTTCGTTGAAATAGAGTTGTGCCAGGTTATTCAGAGTGAGGGCTACATTGACGTGATCGGGACCGAGCGCATTCTCGTAGATCTTTATTGAGCGCTGGTAGAGCGCCTCAGCATCGGCATACTTGCCCTGGTCCACCTGCAATGCGGCCAGATTATTGAGTGCGCCCGCAACGTCGCTATGCCCGGGCCCGAGCGCTTTTTCACGAATGCTTAACGCGCGCTGGTAGAGCGCTTCTGCGTCAACGTACTTGCCCTGGCGAACGTAGAGCGCGGCCAAATTGTTAAGCGCCGTAGCTACATCGCGGTGATCGGGCCCGAGTGCTTTCTCGTAGATGCGCAGGGCGCGCTGATAAAGTGCCTCTGCATCCGCGTATTTGCCGACGCGAACCCACAGACCGGCAAGATTATTGAGGGCGCCGGCGATGTTGGCGTCATCTGGTCCGAGAGCTTTCTCGTCGATGTGCAGCGCTCGCTGGTAGAGCGGTTCGGCTTTGGCATATTGGCCCTGGTGGAAATAGAGCGTGGCGAGATTGTTCAGGTCGGTGGCAACGCCTGAGGCGTCGGCGCCAAGAGATTTCTCGTCGATGCTCAAAGCGCGCTGGTAAAGCGGCTCGGCATCAGTGTATCTGCCCTGGTGGTCGTAGAGGGCGCCCAGATTGTTTAGAGCTACGGCCACAGGTGGGGCATCCGGTCCGAAAAGTTTTTCGCGAATCGCGAGTGCTCGCTGATAAGGCTGCTCGGCCTCGTCGTACCTGCCCTGGTTGTCGTAGAGTGCAGCCAGATTATTCAAAACGGTGGCTACGCCGGCGGATTCGGGGCCGAGCGCTTTCTCGCGAATATTGAGCGCCTGCTTGTAGAGCGGCTCGGCTTGAGAATATTTTCCTTGTTCGTCGTAGACGTGCGCCGCATTGTTCAGAGCGGTGGCAAGATCGGGATCGTCTGGCTTGAGAGTCTTTTCGTAGATGGGCAAGACGCGCTCATAAAGAGGCTCAGCGTCGGCATACTTATCTTCGTCAACATAGTCCATCGCGAGGTTCGCCAGGTAGGTGGCGAGGCCTGGATCCGCGGGCGCCAGCGTCTTTTCCTGGATGCGCAGCGCGCGCCCGAAATAAGGCTCCGCCTTGGCGTACTGGCCCTGACGGAAATAGAGGACAGCGAGACTTTCGGCGTCCATGGCGACGAGTGGATTCTCGGTTCCGAATGCTCTCTCGTGGATACTGAGAACACGCTGATAGAGAGGCTCTGCCTCAGCGAATCGGCCCAGGATATCGTAGACAAGAGCAAGATTGTTTGCAGGAACAGAGATCCATGGATCTTCGGGAGCGAGCTCAGTTTCGGCTGCTTTTAGCGCTTTCTGAGCGATGGGGAGAGCGTCGGCGTACTTGCCCTGGTGCTCCAATTCCCCTGCCTGGGCGCCGAGTTGCTTCCAGTGCGATTCCTGCGCCCGCAGAATGGGCGAGCTAAATAGCGCTACAAGGAACAGAGCGGAAGGGACAACGCAGCCCCGAGACATGGCCATACATGAATCTCCACGCATGTCGAACAGGCAAGGAATTTAGCGAAAGGAATGCGATTGGGCGAGTATACCATTGGCACGGCGCCCGTCCTCGTTCCGATAAGGCTTAACGGGGCATCGATCGGGGGCACGCACTGGCCAGGGGGGATTGCCGGCCGAAGGCGGGGCGAGGCAGAGCCCGCGAACTGAGAAGCGGCTATTGTGCACTGTGGCTGGAATCGCTTCTGGCGAGGACAAGCGAAATTGCAACGCAGTTCTTCCCGGTGCTTTTTGCTTTGTAGAGCGCGGTATCAGCAGCCTGAAGCAGGGCTTCCGGCATGCGGATGGTACCTCCGACCCGGGCAAGGGCCGTGGAGGCTCCGCAACTAATGGTGACAACACAACCCGCTCCCAGGTTGCCATTGTGCGGAATCTTCAAATCAGCGATGGCCTTGCAGAGCTGTTCGGCGACAAAAGTTGCGCCGGGCAGGTCTGCCGAGGGCAACAGGACTGTGAATTCTTCCCCACCGTAGCGGGCGACCATGTCGCCGGGGCGCCTGACTGTTCTGCGCAATGCTCCGGCAATGGCGCGCAGACAGTCATCGCCGACCTGGTGTCCATACGCGTCGTTAAAGAGTTTGAAGTTGTCCACATCGATTAGCAGCAGAGAGAGGGGCGTGCCGGTTCGAAGGGTCCGCTTCCATTCGCGTTCAATGGCCTGATCGAACGCGCGGCGGTTGCTGATCCCGGTAAGGCCGTCGATGAGGGCAAGCTCGGCGAGTTGATCCTCGAGTCGCTTTCGTTCAGTGACATCGCGAGTGCAGATGATGACCGAGATCGCTCCTTCATGCGCGTCCAGTACGCGCACCTTGTTTTCAAGCCAGATATGCGTGCCGTCCTTGCGAATCGCTTCGACAACGACTGTGCTGGCGGGACTTCCGCCCAAAAGGCTTTCCACGTCGTCTGCGATGATAGCCATCGATTCACTGGTGTAGATCTGGTCGGGAGACATGTTGAGAATTTCTTCAACGCTCCAACCGATCACATCTTCGGTAGCAGGCGAGGCGTAGACGAACCGGTGCTTGTCATTGATCACCTGCACCTGGCAGATCATGTCCAGACTTCCATCGAGCAGCGCACGAAGATCGACTGGGGAACGGGGTGGTTCTTCTGAGACGCGCTGAGAAGAGCTCCGGCCAAAATTTCGAAGGAGATTTCTTACAAACTGGGGCATCTTACGTTGAAGCATATCGCCATTTTGGCGCAATGTGGCATGAAGAAACGGTAAGAATGCTCAAATGCACCTAACTCAAAACTGCCTGGCGCCTCAGCTTCGCTCAAGTTCAAACCTAGGCGTAAACCCCAGGCGGCGCCAGAAGCCTTCGAGTAGGGCGATGGTCGCGGAATTGGTGCGAGGCGAGGTGCGCAGGAGGATTTCGCGGTCGAGATTGTTCGTGAGGGCTCCTGGTTCGGCGGCGATAGCAATGCACTTTTCGGGGCGGTAGGTGCAACTGGCCAGATCTGCGATGGAGAGACTCGTGGTGGGAGTGGCAAGGACGGTGTGCGGGGGCGCCATGCGGTCGAGGAGCCAAAGGATTTCAAGCTTGGATTCGAGCTCATCGGGGACACAGTCGATGACCAGGTCGGCGTTGCGGACAGCGTCCTCGATGGTGGAGACGAAGTTGACGTTTGGCATAGCCTCCGGACCGAGCTTCGCCCGAAGGGCCTCCTGGGCATGGTATAGGTTGCTCGGCATTACATCTTCAAGGAGAACAGTAAAGCCGGCGCGGGCTGCTTCGAGGGCAAGCCAGCGGCCAAGAGGACCCGCTCCGATGATGGCTACCGTGGACATTGGGTGGTTCCATTGTAAGTGTTCAGGGTGGTGTATCTTCGGAATGGATGAAGCTACGCCGCGATACAAAGCAAGCGGTGTGGAGATCATTTTTATTCCGACTTTATGAGTCGAGACAGTCGGCAAGTTCAGGGCATTCTCTCGGCTTGGCTCCGCTTTGCTCAGGCGACAACTTGATGAGCAATGCCGGCAAACCGGCGCCTCATGCCAAGTTGCCAAGGTCGGTCTGGAGGCCGGAATATGGAAACGAGCTTGAGCATTTGCGCACATTTATACGGCAAATCCGCATGAAGATCGAGGACGATCCTGCGAATCCGAAGTACCTACCGACCGAATCCCATATCGGTTGTCTTTTCAGCAAGTCTGTCTAATGGATTGATCCCGTTCCTGCCTGATTCCTTGAAGTTGTGTTCTGGAAAAGCCGGAAGGACGCCGGCACTGGCCATGCCTCGATAGCCGGCCTCGCATCTGAGGAGTGCCTGGATGGTTCAGTTTGGCCAGATCGCGCCTTCGGACTGGTCCACCTCGGTCAACCCTTGAAAGGGAGATTCGGAAAGTGGGAACCAAACCTTCCCACCTTCCTCCGTTTCCGGTCGAAGTGGTCGCCATCGCTACGATTCACGCGGTTAAGGAGGTACACCCAAACAACCGCACCGACGACTATCATAAGCAGAAGCCATTTCATGCCCACCAGCATACGCCGATTTTTAGCCGTTGGAGCAAGAGCATTTTGAGGCGGTAAAATGATTTTCGCGGGAGTTGGATCATGCGCAAGCTCGAACGCGCGTCGCTGATTCTCATCGGTGCCGGGCTGCTGATTCCATTCGACAATATGCAGGCGGGTGCCGCCGGCCAGATTACCACTCCCGTTCCGATGGCATTTGGTTCCCACTTCTCCCAGAGAGGCTGTGCGACGTCATTTGTGCTGACTTCAACTGTATTCTCGTGTGGCGGCGCGATACCCAGCAGGAATACTTGCGATGGCTCCAATTTTTCCCCCGCATTGAGCTGGGTTGACGTGCCGGCCGGAACGCGGTCGTTGGCGCTCATACTAGACGACCGTGACGCACCAGCAGGTACGTGGACGCACTGGATCATCTGGAATGTCTCCACCAAGGCTAGTGTTTTGTCGGAGTGCGTGCCCCCGGCTGAAACGCTTGAGAATGGGGCACGTCAAGGTAGAAACGACTTTGGGCGCATTGGATACGGTGGCCCATGTCCGCCACCCGGCAAACCCCATCGATATTTTTTCAGATTGTATGCTCTCGATGCACGGCTCGACGTCAAGGCGGGCGCAAGCAGGAACGAACTGGAACGGGTCATGAAGCGACATGTGATGTCGCAGGCAGAATTGATGGGCACGTACGGGCGTTGAGCCGGGGGCGCATCTGGAAGGCAGAGATTCAAGGACGGCGCCAGGCCCAGCTTGCTACTTACTGTTCGCAGAACTCCTGATTGGCACAGCCACCGCCCTGACCGCAGCAGGGCCCACCGAGACCGCAACTGGGGCGGGGCTCAGCGAAGCTGCTGGAGTTGTGCCTGCCGCCTTTGGAGATGACGCCGGCGCCGCCGCTTATGAGGCGTTTCACTTTGTCACCGCATTCAGGACAGGACTCCAACTCCGGATCGGACATCTTTTGGCGCACTTGAAAACGGCACCCGCAGGCATTGCATTCATAGTCGTAGGCTGGCATCGAGAGTCCTCTCACAATCAACTTGGCTTTTGTGAATATTATACGGAGAACTCCGGGTTGATGCATGATGCTGAGATGCCAGGAGGCGGCTTGCGCGGGGCGCTGGGACGCAAAGATAATGATTGGGGGCGGGGGGCTCTCCCAGCGAACACCGACGCGTGCTCCCCCGGGGGGAAATGGAGATGGAGTGCAACGAGGCTCATCCAATCCACACCCAACCAGCAAGGACAGAGGAAAGCCAGAGGGAAAGGCTGAAGGCACTTAGAAGGTCCTACGCGGAACGCATCACGCACCTTGCCGGTTTGGCTCCGGACAGCGTCATGGCGCGGGAGATTGCAGGTGCACTGGAGTCAATTCCGCGGGAGAAGTATGTGAAGTCGCCTCCGTGGAGGATTGTTTCGCCCGACGGGGGCACCCAGACCATTTCAGACGATCCGGCGGTTCTTTATCAGGATGTGCTGGTGCCGCTGGGTGCGGGCCGGGGATTGAACAATGGGCAGCCGAGCCTGCACGCAAATTGCCTGAACGCGCTGGGGGTGGGGAGGGGCGAGAGCGTGGTCCACGTGGGGGCCGGCACGGGGTACTATACGGCGGTGCTGGCCATGCTGGTCGGCGAGACTGGGCGGGTGGAGGCCTATGAGATAGAGCCGGAGTTTGCGGGGCAGGCCACTCAGAACCTTGCAGGGTTTTCCCAGGTTGCTGTTCACTGCCGGTCCGGCGCTGAAGGACCGTTGCCGGACTGCGACGTGCTCTATGTGAATGCCGCCGCGGTCGAACCCCTTGTGGTTTGGCTGGATGCATTGCGACCGGAAGGGCGGTTGCTGTTTCCCCTTGCACCCGAGGGCGAGAATGGCCAGATGCTGCTCGTCACCAGAAGGGCGGACGGCACTTATCCCGCCCGGTTCCTTTGCGGGGTGCAGTTTGTTCCGTGCGCTGGGGCCCAGGACGCGAAGGCGTCACGAGCGCTGGAAGCCGCGTTTCGCAAGGGAAACTGGAACCGGGTGACGCAGATGTTTCGCGATACCCAGCCGGACGAAAGCTGTTGGTTTGCGGGGCGGGGATGGTGGCTCTCGACGCGCTGAACAATGGCATTGGGGCGGAGCCGGGCTAACGAGTCGCGCACCGCTCAAATTACTTTCCCTGAAACTGCGGTGGCCGTTTCTCAAGGAAGGCGCGGATGCCTTCCTGGTAGTCCACGCTGTCGTATATCTGGCGCCGCATCGCCTGGACCCGCTCAAATGTTTCCGGACCGAGATTGTGGGAGATGGAGAGCAACCGAATCTCTTCTTTCAAAAGACTCATGACCAGAGGCGAATTTTTTGAAATCTGATCGGCGATAACCCGGGTCAGCTTCCCCAATTGCTCTCTGGGGACAGCGTGGCTGACGATTCCGCGATCTACAAGGCGCTGCACCGGCAGAGGCTGCGCGGTAAAGAGCATCTCCTTGCAGAGCGGGATGCCTCCGGAGTTAAGGAAGTTCTGAACGCCGGATATGTTGTAGGGCATGCCGAGTTTCGCGGGAGTAATGGCAAAGGTGGTGTCGTCGGCTGCGACGATCAGGTCGCAGCTCATCACCAGCTCGCAGGCGCCTCCCCATACACTGCCTTCAATCATGGCAATGACGGGGGCAGGGAAGAGCTCGATGGTCCTGATGGCGCGCCGCAGGGGATCGTTGTATGTGAGGGGATCGCGTCCGGTGGTTGGCAGTTCCCGCACATCGTGACCGGAAGAAAAGACCATGGACCCGGCGGGCGCACGCAGGATAACGACCCGAACCATCTGCTTTTGCATCTCCTCAAAAGCGGCACAAAGGGCATTGATGAGTTCCGTGCTAAGGGCATTGCGCTTGCGGGGATTGTTGAGCATGAGAATGCCGATATTGTTTGAGATCTTTGAATCCACCATTGGCGTTGTCGTTTCCATGTTTTGCATCAATCATTGCCTCGAATCTTTCGGTAACTGTCCAGAAGCGGCTGCTTAATTAGCGAAAATGGCCGTTTTTTGGGCCAAAAAACAGGATCTTTGTTTACTGATGAGTAACCATGGGTTTGGTCTATCCTCTGTTCATTCCATTCATGTTATGTCGAAACCCGTTACCTTTCAGTACTCCCTTTAGGTGGGGGGGTAGGGGGGGGTGGGGTACGGACCGGGCTCATTGCTGACAGTGTGGGCCGAGGGCCTGCCTGACACTTTAGCGAGAATCGGATGTATCGCATACCTTTATTGTGCGCCAATGATGAGGAATGCTCTGCAATGAAATGCACGTTTAATCCCTTCTGCGGAGTTCCCGGGTTAGAGCAATCGCATAAATGGGATCTGGTGGGATTGCACGTTCCGGCCCTCCGGGGCTATTTTCGGCGCGTCCCTCCAGGGCGAAATTCTGGAGGATCGCGTTATGGCCGAGGATGAACCGGATCTGCCAAGCGAGTCCATTCCTACGCTTGTTATGGTTCTCGCGGGGTCGCTGCGGTTTTGAACGCTCCTCATGAACTTGCCGGTTGGGCTTTTTTCGTATCCCACCCAGCTTCCTGGGCGAGGGGGTTGGGCTTGGTCGTATCCCACCCATCGCAAAGAACGCGATGGATGGGGCACCCGGCTTCCTGGGCGAGGCGGCGACGGTTCATCGCTGGACGGAACTCGCCGGCGCGATTCAGGGTACTCCTCATTCAATCGGGGCTGTGTAGAATCAACAGGGAGTTTTCCTGACAATGATGGAGCGATGGAAGGCTGCAAGCATTTTGGTGTTCCTGATGTTGGCGGTTGCAAGTCTGGCAGCCCAGGAGCAAGCCAAGAATCCACAGAGCGACCTTGTGCTGACCGGCGACGTGACCGGCGCGCAAAACAAGACCTATTTTGAGGTTCCCTTCAACGTGCCGGCCGGCACGCATCGCATCAGTGTGGATTTCCATTACACGCGGCAAGGAGCAGCACGCGACGCTCGATCTGGGTATCGACGATCCGGAGCGTTTTCGCGGAGAGAGCGGCGGCAACAAGAGCCACTTCACCATCAGCGAGACGGATGCGACTCCTTCCTATTTGCCCGGCGCTATTCCTCCGGGTCAGTGGCGTCTGCTGATCTGCGGTGCCGAATATGCGGCCGCAGGCCGTGTCCCACTACCGGGCCGAGATCCGATTCAATGCGCGCGACGAGGACGCCGAGCTTCGCGGCGCAGCCGCTGGCGACGCGGCACGCGCTGGTATCGCGGCGACCTGCACATGCACACCGCGCACAGCGATGGAAGTGCCCAAGCCAAAGCGGCCGCATGGTTCCTTGCCCGCTCTTTCTCTCGCTCAAACGGCGGCGGCGCGCGGACTTGACTTCATCGCCATCACCGACCACAACGCCGACTCCCAATACGATGCGATGCGCGAGCTGCAGCCTTACTTCGACCGCGTGCTGCTGATTCCCGGGCGCGAGATGACTACGTTTCATGGACACTTCAACATTTTTGGCGTGACGCAGTTCGTCGATTTCCGAGTGACTCCGGGCGGGCTCGATCTGAACAGCCGTTCTGCGCGACGTGAGCGGCGAAGGGCGGCATCGCATCGGTCAACCACGCCGCAGTCGCCCGACGGCGAGATCTGCATGGGCTGCGGATGGGACCGCCGGCATCGAACGTGGACATGAACCTGTTCTCGGCGGTCGAAGTTATCAACGGCGGCCAGATTCATGCTTTCGAGCGCAAAGTACTGGGATGCGCAACTGCACGATGGTCATCGGCTGGCTGCGATTGGCGGCAGCGACAGCCACAACGCAACCGCTCCGCCGGGCGCCGAAGGGATCGATCGGCTGGCCCACGACCGCGGTGGAGGCGGATGAACTTTCCGTCGCCGGCGATTCTCAACGGCATCCGGCAGGGCGTACTTTTGTTGACCTGACGGCTTCGCACGACAAGGCGGTCGATTTCGAAGCCGAGTCGGGCGGCGCCCGATGCGCGCATGGGCGAAACACTCAAGCCGCTGCCGGCGCGGCCAGATTCGCGTGCAGATTCAGACCGTCGCCTGCGCAGGTTCGGTCGTTCATCTGCTGCTGGACGGCGAGGAGATTGGCGCGGCGGCTCCGATGACCGTGGATAGCGCTAATTCGCCTATGGAGGCTAAAGTTTCGTTGAGCGGCGGGCGCCATTGGCTGCGCGTTGAGGTTCGGGATGGCAAGGGTAGTCTGCAGTTGACGAGCAGCCCGGTTTACGTCAATTTTCCCGGCCGATAGGCATACTGGGCGTCGTGCGCTTTTCCTGATGAACAGGCCGGTTGAGCTTTGTCGTATCCCACCCATTCGCTAGAAAAAAGCGAATGGATGGGGCACCCAACTTCTTGGGTTAGAGCCCGCTGGTGTTCATTTTTGGACGTAACTCGCGTGTGGCGAGTCAGGCTGCTGCCTATGAACGGGGTAGGTTAAGTTCGAGGATTCCCACCCTAGCGACAAAACCAAGAACGTCGCGAGGGTGGGACACCCGGCGAATGTCCTCTAGGGAGAAACAAGAATGCACGTTCGACAAAGCAAGGCGTTGTGGTGGAGTTCTACGGACTCCCACCCATCGAGCAAAAGACGCTCGATGGATGGGGCACCCGAAGTTTCATCCCCTCGTGGGTCGGCAACACCGGTGGGGAACTAAAAGACGATTTTTCCGGCGACCTGGAGTTCGCGGGCGGGCAGGGCTGAGTTGACGAGACCGAAGGTGCTGCCGAGAGATGTGTTGGGATCGCCGAAGTTGGTCTCGTTGGTGATGTTGAAGGCCTCGGCGCGGAACTGGAGGTGGGCTTTTTCAGTGATTGGAAAGTCCTTGGTGAGGCCCGTGTCGAGTTGCCAGAAGCCGAAGCCGCGCACGGCGTTGCGGGGCGAATTGCCGAAGGGCGCATTGGCCGGCGGGGTGGTGTATGCAGCGGCGCTGCCGCTGAGGTTGTTGAGGTATTGAATGCCGCTCACGGTGGGGTTATACGATCTGTCCGTGGACATGACGGGATTGCCGGTGAGGTTGGGGCGGTAGGAGTTGCGGCCATTGATGGTGATCAGCGTTGAAACCTGCGTGTTGTTGTTGGGGCTATAGGCCATGGTGAGCGGGTCGCCGCTGCGAGCCTGGAAGATATCGGTCATCTGCCAGCCGCCGAGGATCGTGTTCGCGGCTTTGTTCAGGTTGGGCAACAGCCACTGGCCGCGACCGACAGGCAGCGTCCAGACCACGGAGGTCGAGTTGACGAAGGGATGGTTGTAGGAGGATATGCCGCGATCCGCCTGCCAGTTGTAGATGTTTTGCACAGATGGAATGCCGTTGCCGCAGTTGTTGCAGTTGCCTCCGCCGTCGAGCGACTGGGCTGCGATGTCGATGGCTTTGGACCAGGTGAAGGAGTTGAGCAGGTAGAGGCCGGAGGTGAAGCGCTTTTCGACCTTGGCTTGCAGGCCCTGGTAGTTCGAGGTGCCCCAGGGCAAAGTCCCGATGACCGAGCCAAAGCCGGAGTAGGTGAAGATGCGGGACTGGAGCGAGGCCGAGCCGTTGGCCGCAGCTTGCGGCGCGGCCTGGTTGACATCGTTGAAAAAGACTTCGTGCATGCCGGTGTTGCCCACGTAGGCCAGGTCGACGAGCAGACTGTGGCCCATATCGCGCTGCACGGAGAAGAACCAGCTTCGCACCTGGGTGTCAGGCGAGTTGGCGGGCATGTATTGGAGGGCCATCGCCGGGTAGTTGGTGTTGGAGGTGCTGACGAAGTTGGCCGGGAAGCTGGCCTCGGTGTTGAGGTAGGTAGGCAGGCCGGGATACACGTTCGCGAGCGCGATGATGCCGTAGGGCGCGTTCAGGGTCAGGTAGCTGGAGCCGGTCCGGTTCCAGTGTGAATAACTGATGCCGAAGCCGCCGCGCACGACGAGATTGTGGGTGAGAGTGTAGGCCGCGCCCAAGCGGGGGCCGAAGTCCGCAGTGTTGGGATTGACGAGATAGCGGTCGCTGGAATTGGCCAACTTGATGGCCTCGAGTGGTGGGATCGAAGTTGGACATCTGGTTGTTGGCTTCGTAAATGGGAGTGGCGAACTCATAGCGCATGCCAAGGTTCACGGTGAGTTTCTGGTTCACCTTCCAGTCGTCTTGCAAGTAGCCGCTGAAGCCCCAGTCGCGGATCTGGGCGATTGGGGAGTTGGAGAGTCCGATCTCGGCGCGGTAGCCGAGCAGGAAGTCGGCATAGTCGAACTTCTTGTTGGTTTCGGCGTCGGCGGCTCCGTAGAAAGGAGCGCCCAAAGCGGCATAGCAGCCGGCAGTGTAGCAATAGCCGCTCATCTGCGCTCCGTACACGTCGCCGCCCATGACCGGGTGCAGGTCTTCCTGCGCTACGTGGAGGTTGGTGTACTCGATGCCGGCCTTGAGGGTGTGGCCGGGAAACAAGCGGGTGTAGTTGACCTTGGGATTCCAGACGGTGGGGTTTTGATATTGGGGGCTGGTCCACAAGCGGCCCAGGTTGGTGAAGCCGCCATCGGTGAAGTATTCGTACGTGATGCCGCCGGTGTACTGCTTGTCCGTGGGCAGGCCGGTAATGCCGAACTGCTGCAACATGCTGGGTCCGCCGGCCAGCGGAGGAGTTTTGCCCGCCTGCATGCGCGAGAAACCAAAGCGCGCTTCGAAGAGCGATTTGGGATTGATTGTCCAGGTGGCGCCGCCGACGATCTGAGTTACCGGGGCATAGACGTGGCCGTCGCCGTTGGCGCCAGCAGCGCCGGCGATACTTCCGGGATCGAAGGCATTGAATCGAGCTTGCGAGTAGCGGGCGAAAAGGCGGAGATTGCCGCGCAGGTCGTAGTCCACCTTCATGTCGCCCTTGTCGCGGTCGAAGGTGTCGGGGTCGAGGATGATGTAGTTGTTGGTCTGGTTGGTGTTGGTGGTTGGGGGCAGCAGCGACAGCACCGATGCGGCATAGGGGATGACGGCGGATGCGGGGATGTGGCCGTTCAGATATTGCGTGCCGCCGTAGTAGGCCTGCGCGCCTGCGCCGCCTGCGCCGAGGCCGATACCGAGGAAGGTTGTCGAGGTGCACGGGTTGATGTTCGCCGCGACAGTTTGCGGTCCGCCGATGGGGCCGACGTAGGGGCAGGGGTTGTCAATCGGCAAAGTGCCGGTGGCTTGCGTGTTTTTGTCGATGGTGTCGTCAATCAGGTAATAGCCGAGGGGAGTGCCGGTGCTGCTGAGGCCGCGCTCGGCCGCAGTGGGCAGGGTGGATGCCTGGGTGCTGGAACTGGATTGACGAAAACCTTCGTAGTCGAGGAAGAAGAAGATCTTGTCTTTATGGAGCGGACCGCCGAGGGTACCGCCGAACTGGTTCTGGTGCAGGGAAGGCTTGCCGCCGACATCGGGCTTGAAATAGCCGCTTGCGTTCAGATCGGTGTTGCGAAGAAACTCCCATACCCGGCCGTGAAACTGGTTGGTGCCGTAGCGGGTAACGACGTTGATGGTGGCGCCGCCGGAGCGGCCATACTCCGCGCTCATGTTGTTGGTGACCACCTGAAACTCGGCGACCGCATCGGGGGACAACTGGACCACCTGGTTTGAAAAGCCCTGGTTGGAGGTGCCGTAAAAGTTGTTGTCCAACGCCGTCGAGCAGGTAGTTATTGAAGACGCTGCGGAGGCCGTTGATGTCGAAGGAACCTTCCCGCTGGGTGTAATTTGTGCCGAGCTCGGCGGGGCTGGGAACGACGCCCGCGGTCAGTTCGACCAACTGCGAATATTGGCGTCCGTTCAATGGCAGTTCGGCGATCTCGCGCTCATTGACGACCTGCCCGCGCTCGCTGGATTCTGTTTCCAACTGGGTGGCTTCGGCCGTGGCGACTACCGAAGTGGCTGCCGCGGCCACACGCAGTTGCACATCCACGCGCTGGTGTGCGCCGACTGCGAGGTCGAAGCGGGCCGCGGCGGTTTGAAAGCCCTGCGCGGTGACGTTCAATTCATAGGAGCCGACCGAGACCGCCAGAAAGCGAAACTCTCCGCGGTCGTCGGTGCCGGCCGTGGAGCGTGCCTCCGTGGCTGTATTGTGCAGCACCACCTGGCAGTGCGGGATGACTGCCCCGCTGGGGTCGGTCACTGTTCCGAGTACGGTGGCTGTGTCGAATTGCGCCCTGGCGACTGTTGCCAGTATCACGAGTAGCACAAGAATTGCTGAGCGACGCATTGCGTCTCCTCCCGAGCCGGTATTGAGAACCGCTTCACGGGGGGCCGCACAGGACGGGGACTGAAAAGCTCAATGCGCAAGAAGAAGCGTTGCACCTGCCCTTGCGCCAGCACTCGATGTGAGGGTGAATGGTCTCTGCAAGCACGATACCCTTCGGAGGCAGGCATTCGACGAACATTTCTGTAATATTCCCATGAAAGTTATCCTTTTGTGATCTGGAACACTCGGAGTTGAGCGGGGCTGGTCTGAATTCGCGCGAAGAACGCCGCAATGCAGCACCCCTTTCTTTCGCCCGGGCAAGCGACGGATTGGGTGGTTAGATCAAACGTCCTCGCTGTTGTCGGCTACCGGCAGGACATCGTTTTCGTGAGCCATCCAGACGTAGAGTGTCGGCATAAGGAACACGCCGATGATCAGGTTTGCAATCAGCCCGCCGACGATGACAATCGCGAAGGGGCGCTGCGAGTCGGAGCCGATTGCATGTGAGAGCGCCGCCGGCAGCAGGCCGAGGGTGGCCACAAGCATAGTCATCATGATTGGGCGCAGGCGGAGGACCGCTCCTTCCACCGCGGCATCTTTGATTGAATTGCCGCGCGAGCGAAGTTGATTGATGTATTCGATCATGATGACGCCAGTTTCCACTGAGACGCCGAAGAGCGCGAGGAATCCGACCGCGGAGGAGACGGAGAAATTGGTGTGGGTGAGAAAGAGAGCCAATGGGCCCCCGATCGAGGCCATGATGACAGACACAAGTACGAGTGCGGACCACTTATACGAGCGGAACATCGTGTAGAGGATGAGGAAGATGACCAGCACAGTGATGGGAATAACGAGCGCCATTCGCTTGTCGGCGCGCTTTTGGCTTGCGTATTCACCGGCCCACTCAAGGTGATAGCCGGATGGCAGACTTACGTTGCGCTGGACCTTGCCGATGGCCTCTTCCACGGTGGAACCGAGGTCGCGGCCGCGGACGGAGTACTTGATGGCGATGTAGCGCTGGCCTCCCTCGCGATTGATCTGTTCCGCGCCGTCGTCGGTGGAGACTTTGGTGAGTTGCGCAAGCGAGACGCGTTCGCCGGATGGCGTTAGCAGACGCACGTCCTCAATCGCCTCACGCGTATCCCGATACTGCTTTTCATAACGAAGGGTCACATCGTAACGCGCCTCGCCCTGCTGAACCTGGGTCAAGGCGTTTGAGCCGATCGCGGTTTGAAGCGCGTCCTGGATGTCGGCGACATTCATGCCCCAGCGCGCTGCGGCTTCGCGGTCAACAGTGAAGTTGAGGTTGGGCTGTCCGACGATGCGGAAGATGCCCAGGTCCTCGATGCCTTTTACGGTGGACATTTGTGCCTGGATGAGCTCAGCGGTGTGCTCGAGCGTACGCAGATTGTCGCCGTAGAGTTTGACGGCCAATTCGCCCTTGACGCCGGAGACCGCCTCTTCCATGTTGTCGGAGATGGGCTGAGAGTAATTCCAGATGATACCGGGGAATTTCTCCAACTGCTCGTCGATGGCGGCGATGAGGGCTTCCTTATTCTGGTGGAAGACGGGACGCCAATCCTCCTTTCTTTTCAAATCGACAAAGTATTCGGTGTTGAAGAATCCGGCGGTATCGGTGCCGTCGTCGGGGCGGCCTGTCTGGCTGACGACCTGAGTGACCTCAGGGAAAGAGGCCATCACGAGCCGAGCCTTGTTGGTGAAGTCGATGCTGGCAGTAGGGCCTTCGCTGGGAGGCAGGGTTCCGCGCACCCAGATTGAGCCTTCGTCGAGGTGAGGCAGAAACTCAGAGCCGATTGGTCCGCCGAAGGAGAGATAGATGGCGATGAGAAACAGAGCGGTGGAGACGCTGAGCGTGATGTTGTGGTGCGCTATGGCCTTGCGGAGCGCAGTGCGGTAATGCTTGACGAGCCACTCCATCATGGGATTCCGCCACTCTTTGGCGCCCTTCTGGAAGGCGATGCCCCCCATGACGGGCGCGACCAGAATAGCGAAGACAAGCGCACCGATGAGTGCGAAGGTGACGGTCCACGCCATTGGCTTAAACAGGCGGCCCTCAACCGCCTGCAATGTGAAGATGGGCAGATAAGAAGCGATGATGATGCCGCGGGCGAAGAAGACAGGCCGTTGCACTTCGTGTGCGGCATCGCGAATCCTCTCTGTCGGGCTGCGAGCATCGTCCACAAGAGAGAGGTGGCGGACGATGTTTTCGATCATCACCACCGAGCCGTCGACTACCATGCCGAAATCCAGGGCGCCCAGCGAAAGCAGGTTTGCGGGGATGTGGATGAGGTCAAGGCAGATGGCGGCGAACAGCAGCGCGAACGGAATGGTGAGCGCAACGATGACGGCTCCGCGCACGTTGCCGAGGAAGAGAAACAGAATGATGGAGACGAGGATGACGCCCGCGGTCAGGTTGTGCTCGACGGTCTCGACGGTGAACTTGACCAGGTCGGAGCGATCGAGGAAGGGAACAATGGTGACGCCTTTGGGAAGAATTCCATTGTTGAGCTTGCTTGACCTCGTCGTGGATGCCTTGCAAGACAGGATCGGAGTCGTCGCCCTTTTGCAGCAGCACGATGCCTTCGACGGTATCGGGATTATCGACGATCACGCCATCGGACCGATGCGTAGCGCGGCCGATCTGCCCGAGCCGGATCTTGGGACCTTGCGCGACGGTTGCGATGTCCTTGATGCGAATGGCGGCGCCGTTCGCGTTTTTGACGACGGTGTTCTCGATGTCCTGGACGCTTGAATAGAGGCCAAGCGACTGCACGTTGACCTGTTGCGCGCCCTCCTCAATGAAGCTGCCGCCGCCGTTGGTGTTGTTGTTGGCGATCTGTTGCTCCACCTGGCTGATGGAGAGGCCGTAGGCGACGAGCTTTTCAGGGTCGAGCCTGATCTGGTATTCCTTGGTCGGGCCGCCAAAACTGGCCACGTCCACGACCCCATTGACGCCCTTGAAGGATTTCTCAAGCGTCCAGTCTTCGAGCGACTTTTTTTCCATCACGTCGTAGGCGGGATTTGTGCTTTCCAACGTGTACCAATAGATCTGGCCGACGGGGCTCCAGTCGGTGCCCATCTGCGGAACCAGATTGGCGGGCAGGTTGACCTGGCTGAGCCGCTCCAACACGTGTTCGCGGTTTATGTCGCTGGTGGAGTCGTCATCGAAGATGAGCATCAGGCTGGAGAGGCCGGCGAGCGTGGTGGAGCGCAGATGCGTGAGATGAGGAATCCCGGCCATCTGAATTTCAACCGGCACGGTGACCTGGCGCTCGATCTCCTCGGCGCTGCGGCCCGGCCACTGGGTGATGATCTGCACGTAGTTGTTGGCTACGTCAGGGTAGGCTTCAATGGGCAGATTGCGGAAGGAGACGACGCCCCATGCGGTCATCACCACGACACCGCCCAGAACCAGCCAGCGATTTTTCAGCGCGAAATCGACCAGTGCGCGAAGCATTTATTGGTTCCCCGCAGTCTCAAGCAGAAGTGCATTCGTGACGACCTGCTGGCCGGGGTCGAGCCCTGAAAGAATTTCCTGCCGGCTGCCGCCGAGCATTTGGCCGGCGTGGACCTCGGTGCGTTTGAACTGGTTGCCGCCCGCTGGAACGAAGACCCAGTCGCGGTCATGCAGGTGAAGAACGGCGTCGGCGGGAACGACAGCATGCGTCTCCTTTACGCGACTGGTGAAGGTGGCCGTCGAAAACATTCCCAGCTTCAGAAAGCCGGGATTTGCAACCTCGATGCGTACTTTGGCAGTGCGCAGCGAGGGATCGAGGATTGGACCGATGTCGCTCACTCGTCCAGTGAGCGGCCGATCAGGGTAAGCGTTGACCGTGATCTTCGCTTGCTGGCCGAGTTGCAACTTGGGAATGTCGTTCTCGTACACGTCGCACATTACCCAGACGCGCGAGAGATCGGCGATGGTGAAGGCGGTAGCAGAGCCGGAGAGGCCTACGCCGGCGGCCGCCGCGTTGGTCACATTCTGCGCGACGATCACGCCCGAGATGGGCGCATACACATTGACGACGCTGCTGGGGTGGTCCTTGTCAACACCCAGAGTTTTCAATTGCTCTTCGGCGGCCGTCAGGTCGGCGTTTGCATTTTTTTCGGCGTCCTCGGCTTGCTCCAGCATGGCCTGCGAGATCGCTTTGTGCTGGTATAGATCTTCTGAGCGGAGATAGGCCTTGTTGGCGAGATGCTCGTCGTTGACGGCTTTGAGATAGGTGTCGAAGGCATTGGTGACGTCTGGGCTTTGCACCTTAAGAAGCAACTGCCCCTTCTTCACGTTGTCGTCGAGGCGGGCCTGAATATCGACGACGCGGCCGTTGGCCAGCGAGATGACGGGGACCTCGCGGGAGATGTCGGGAAGGACTGCGCCGGTGGCCTTGAGTTCGCCGGCCAACTCGATCTTCTCGGCAGACGCGAGCGTGAACTTGCCCGCGTCATTGCTGTCGATGGCGATCAGGTTCATGTCGGGCACCTGGATGACTTTGGCCGGCGGCGGAGCGCCATCGCCCTGCTCTTTGCCCTTGCATCCGGAAAAAACGAAAGTCAGCGATGCCGCCAAAGTTGAGACCCATAGAGCCGCGCGGCACCGGATGAGCGATCTGTTCGAAATCATTGAATTACCTCACGTCCTGTTGCGAGATTGAGTTGCGCGGCGGCTGTCCAATACTTGCCGATTCGCTGTGCATGGGCCGGATGTAGCGTGTGGCGGCCGCTTTGCGCGTTGAGGAACTCGATCAGCGACGCGCCGCCGCGAGGAAACTGCTGCCGCTGCCAACCGGGCCAAACCCGGAGGGAAGTATCGGCGTCCTATGCACCCTTTGCGCCGTGTTGCGCATGGCGGTCATGGCAGGGGTAAAGGAGTGAAACGTGGATCGAAGAAGGAGGCGGCGATCAGGCCGCGGGAGGAGGGCGGTTTTGGATGGAATGCAGAGCGGGGATGTAGTTTGCGCGCAATTGAATCTGACGTGGCGCATCGAGACGCTGGACGGCAAAGGACAATTCAGCGCCGGGAGTTTCATGGAGGGCGACGCTGCCCGTCGAGATGGAGTGCGGACTTGAGGCCCGATGATCGCGACGCTGACAAGTGTCGGTCTCGGCCGGATTCTGGATTGACCATAGATCGTCGCTGACCGAAATTACGGGAAACAGGATGACGATGAGCATGACCAGGGCAACGAACGACATATGGCGCTCGGCAGGCGTGCGCCGCCCAAGGCGCAGCCAGAGATACACGATGGCGGTTGCCATCAGCATCCAGGCAGAATTGAGAAATAGCTCCATGCTCAACCCAAATTTTATATCAGGGGAAGGCTGGGCAGTGAGGGGCCGGAGCGATTGCGCACTCATGAGTTTGCTCCAGGTCAATTGGCCACTGGAAGAGCGGCGGTGTGACTGAGCATGCATCCCTGGCTGTCGAAGAAAGGTTTAAACCCGATTGGTGAGGAAGCCGTATGGGCATCGAGGATGTTCATTTGCGGACATATGGCGCGGCACTCGAATACCGCGGGGTTCGAAGCGGCGAGAATGCAAGACGCAAGTTATTCATTTCACGGTGGTTCGTGGGTAACAGTTCGGCAGATGAAATGCTTTCACATCTGTAAATCCAGAATCTCCGAGGAGACCTTCATGCGGAAATTGCTTCTTGATCTTCGATTCGCGACAAGGCAAGTGGTCAAGTCGCCGGGGTTCGCGATTACGGCGGTCGTGATTCTGGCCCTTGGCATTGGCGCGACGACGGCGATCTTTTCGATTGTGGAGGCAGTGCTGCTGGCCTTGCTGGGAATTTATATCGTGATCTCGATTTCAGTTGCATCGCGGGTGCAGGAGATGGCGATCCGCATAGCGCTGGGATCGCAGCGCGGGGCAATCGTGCGCCTGGTTCTTGAGTCGGGCGCGAAGCTGGCGGTGTCAATCGATCCGATGCGCGGGTTGCGAGGGGAATAGCACAGATCTCAGAGTCGAATTGCAATTCTTGAATCGCAATTAGAGTGTTTTCGGAAAGAGTGTTTACCGATGCTTTGGACTTCAGTGGTCTGCCGCACATTGTGCAAAGAACGCACAAAGGCTGGGGCACCCGAAGCTTTTTCAGCACTCGAACCGAAAATGAAGTAACCGAGGATGCAGCCGCAAGGCCTGCGCTCAGGCGCGAAGCTTCGTGAGCAGATCCTGGGGATGGACGGGCTTGGCGAGGATCTCAAACTCATAGCCCTGGGCGCGGGCTTTTTCAAGCAGATCGGCGGTCGCGGCCTGGCCGGAAAAGAGCAGGATCTTGATGCGCGGGAGGAGTGCGCGAATGCGGATGGCCGCATCGATTCCATTCAAGTCTGCCATGATGACATCGGAGATGAGCATGTCCGGCTCAAACGCATGAGCCAGCTCGAGCGCGCCTTCGCCGGAATATACGGAGCGGGCTTCAAAGCCGCTCTGGTTGAGGATCATGGCAAGAGTGTCGGCGATTACACGTTCGTCGTCGACCACCAGAACTTTGGGTTTGGCTTGGTTTCGGGCATACTCTCCTGAGCACTCAAGCACTAGGATGGGGTTGAACCTTGGGCGGGGTGCGGCTTATCCGCGATCGGGGAGGTCGCACTTCCCTGGTTAGACGCTAAGGTCAATGATACTCTCTGCGTGAGCAATTCTCTGCACCGATTCGTTTTCCTGTGAAGGGCGGGTTGGAGAGAATCCTCAGAAAAGTAGGGACCGCAAGGATTGCCGGGCTGGGCCGCTCCGCTTTCCGGCCGGCAGCTTTGATGCCGATTGCGCAGGGATGATTACGCTGGGGCGCTGCAACTCGACTACTGTTCATCTTTGGGCAATACGCCGCACATATACTTCAAAGAACGGCTTGCCGCCCTTTCGGCAGGCCACCCAAATTGGAGAGCAATGAATGCAGGATGCCGACCTCCCCAACGTTACCCAGTCACCGGTGCAGGCACTTCTCCCCGCGACTACTCCTGAATCGGATCCGGCCCCGGCAGTGGAAGCGATTATTCGCGCCGAGAAGGTGGAGAAGTACTACGCGCAGCCCAGCGAGAACCGCATTCAGGTGATCTCGGCAACCGACTTGAGTATTTTGCCGGGAGAGATTCTGGCCCTGCTCGGGCCATCGGGCTCCGGCAAATCAACGATGCTGCGCATGTTGAGCGGGCTTTCCACGCCGACGGCCGGGCAGGTCTACTGGCACGAGAAGCCGATCGCCGAGCGCGGAGACCAATGTCTCGATCGTCTTTCAGAGCTTCGCGCTGTTTCCCTGGCTCACGGTGCTGGAAAACGTGGAAGCGCCGCTGCAGGCGCGGGGCGTGGATCCTGAAGAGCGCCGCGCACGAAGCATGAAGATGCTGGATACCGTGGGTCTGGACGGATTTGAAGGCTGCCTATCCCAAAGAACTTTCCGGCGGAATGAAGCAGCGGGTGGGCTTTGCGCGCGCGCTTGTGGTGGAACCGGAAGTGCTGTTCATGGACGAGCCTTTTTCCGCGCTGGACGTGCTGACAGCCGAAAACCTGCGCAGCGAACTGCTGGAGCTGTGGGCGAACAAAACCATGCCGACCAAGGCGGTCTTCCTGGTGACGCACAACATTGAGGAGGCGGTGCTGCTGGCCGATCGCATCGTGGTGCTGGGCCGCAACCCCGGCCACATCCGCACCGACTTCCGGGTCCAGCTTGCGCAGCCGCGCGATCGCAAGTCGGAGCCGTTCACGCAGTTGGTGGACTATATCTACAAGGTTCTTACGCGGCCGGACGTGGCGCCCGCGGAGGCGCCCGACCAGCAGACCGGTGCGCGCGTGCGCGACCAGCGGCAGATGCACTACCAGATGCTGCCCCATGCGCGGCCGGGCGGCGTGGCCGGCCTGCTGGAACTGCTGCTGGACAAGGGCGGACGCGACGACATCTACCACCTGGCCGACGACCTGGCCTTCGAGATCGACGACCTGCTGCCCATCGTGGACGCCGCGCAGTTGCTCGGTTTCCTCAAGATCGAAGAGGGCGACGCGGCGATCACCGCGAGCGGCACGGAGTTTGCCAACTCCGAGATTCTGCGCCAGAAGGAGCTGTTCCGCGACGCGGCGGTAGAGAACGTGCTGCTGCTGCGCCAGATTCGGCGCGCTCTGGAGGCCAAGAGCGACCACACCATGCCCGAAGACTTCTTCCTCGACATGCTCGACGAGCAGTTCAGCGAAGAGGAATGCCAGCGACAGATGGAGACCGCCGTTGCCTGGGGCCGCTATGCGGAGCTTTTCGACTTCGATGCCGGCCGCCGCCGGTTTGTGTTGCCCGACGCGCCCGAGGAGGAGATTGTCCGCAGAGTCATGCCAGCGACAGCGAGGAAAGCGAGTGAAGATCCAGCACCCGCTTGCACGCTCGCTCGTTACCGCCCGCACCTGGCCATTCTTCATGGACCTGGCCGTGGCGGCCTGATCGCGCTGGCGGCTTTTCTTTGCCGTCGTGAGCACGGGCGTTTACTGGCTCGGCAAGCCCGTGCCGGTTGTGCCGATTTCGAACTCCATCGGCGCGCTTGCCGCTGTATGCGTTCTACTCGATCGTGCGCATGAGCGATTGCTTACCTGCTGAGCCTGGTCTTTCGCCATCAGCTACGGGTATATCGCGGCGTACAACCCGCGCGTTGAGCCGTGGATGGTTGCGGTGCTCGATATTCTGCAATCGATTCCGGTACTGAGTTTTCTGCCGCCGTTGGTGCTGGCGATGGTGGCGCTGGTTCCCGGGCATCAAATGGGAATCGAAATGGGCGTCATCCTGCTCATCTTCACCGGACAGGTGTGGAATCTGGCATTCAGCTTTTATTCCTCGCTCAAGAGCATTCCCAGAGAGATGGTGGAGGCGACGCGGATCTACCGCTATTCAGGCTGGCAGCGCTTCTGGCAGTTGGAGATGCCGTACGCCGCCATCGGACTGGTGTGGAACTCGATTGTGTCGGTGGCCGGCGGCTGGTTCGCACTCATCTTCTGCGAGACCTTTACGATGGGCGACCGGAACTTCCAGCTACCCGGACTGGGAAGTTATATTCAGACGGCTACGTATCAGGAGACGTACACGCGCTTTTGAGCGGGATTGCGGCGGTGATTCTGATCGTCGTGGCGACCGACCAGCTGATCTGGCGGCCGCTGATCGCGTGGAGCGACAAATTCAAATTCGAGCAGGTGGAGTCGGCGGAGCGCGTCACGTCACCGATTCTTGAGCTGCTGCGCAGGTCGAACATTCTTCAGTTCGCTTTCCGGCCGCATCTTTGCGCGCCTCGACGAGCCCATCTTTCAGCGCCTGGCAAAGAGCAGGGAGTGCCGCATCGTGCGGGCCCTTGACCAGGACCAGAGCGGCCAGGGCCTCCGCTGCGCTGTGGGCGCTTGGCGGTGGCGGCATTGGGGGTTGCGTGCTGGGGCGCGGTGCAGGCCGTTTTCATGCTGAGCACGGTGACATGGCCGGATTTGCGGCTTGCTGCTTGAGGGCGCGGCGGCAACGTTTCTGCGCGTGAATGCTGCGCTGCTGATCTCCGCCGCATGGACGATTCCTGTCGGCGTGGCCATTGGCATGAATCCACGCCTTGCGCGCGTGGTGCAGCCTGTGGCGCAGGTGTTGGCCTCGGTCCCGGCCACGGCATTCTTTCCCATTTTGCTGATCGGACTGGTGAAGATCGGCGGAGGACTGGGCATCGGTTCGATTGCGCTGATGCTGCTGGGAACGCAGTGGTACATCCTGTTCAACGTGATCGCGGGGGCCATGTCGATTCCGTCGGACCTGCGCGAGGTTTCAGAACTTTACCACTTCACGCGCTGGCAACGGTGGACGCAGGCTGATTCTTCCCGGCATCTTTCCGTATCTCATTACCGGGATGGTGACGGCATCGGGCGGGGCATGGAATGCGTCGGTGATGGCCGAGTACTCGCATGTGAAGGACCGGACTCTGGAGACGATCGGTCTGGGAGCGCAGATCGATGCGGCCACGGACAGCGGCCGGTTTCCGATTCTGCTGCTGGCCACCATTTTGATTTCGCTGATGGTGGTGTCGATGAATCGCCTTGTGTGGCGACGGCTTTACCGGCTGGCGGAGACGAGGTTTAAGCTGGAGAGCTAAGAACTATGCGCTAGAAGAATCACGCATCAAGAGGAGAGTGGGATGATTCGTGCGGGGTTGATTGGTTTTGGCTTGGGTGGGCGCGTTTTTCATGCACCTCTGCTTTCATCGGTCGAAGGGATTGAGCTGGCCGCGATTTTCGAGCGGACGACGAACCACGCCGCTGAGCGGTATCCGGGCATTATCACCTATCGCACTCTCGACGACATGCTGGGCGACTCTTCGCTGGGCCTGATCGTCGTGACCACTCCCAATGACACTCACTTCGAGTTTGCCCGGCGGGCGATTGAAGCCGGCAAGAATGTTGTGGTGGACAAGCCGATGTGCGTGACTTCCGGCGAAATAGCCGAGTTAATGAAGCTGGCTGCGGCTCGGGGCGTGATGCTGGCGCCGTTTCATAGCCGACGCTGGGATGGCGATTTTCTCACCGTTCAGAAGCTGCTGGCGGATGGACCACTAGGCCGGCTGGTTTATTTCGAATCCACTATGGATCGCTGGCGGCCCCAACCCACGGCCAGGATGCCGTGGAAGAACGATCCGGCGCAGGGCGGCCTTTTGCTGGACCTGGGAACTCATCTCGCCGACCAGCCTGTTGCGCTTTTTGGCAAGCCAGAGGCGATGGATGCCGAGGTCAAGCGGGAGCGCGATGGTGAAGGCGCCAATGACAGCTTCACGTTGCGGCTTCGCTATCCGGGCTTCACGGTGGTCGTGTCGGCGAATACACTCTCAGCGCTGGAGCGGCCCCGCTACCACCTGCGGGGAACGCGAGGGAACTATGTGAAACACGGTGTTGACCCGCAGGAGGCAGCGCTTGGCAAAGTCTCCCGCATCGCTGATGGGGGGTGGGGCCAGGAACCGGTCGCTAATTGGGGAACTCTCGCGGTGGATGTAGATGGCGGCATGGTGACGCGGCCTATCGAGCCCATCGCAGGCGACTACCGGCTGTACTACGCGGCCGTTCGTAAAGCCATCGTTGGAGGGAGACGCGAGGGCCCGGTATCGGCGCTTGATGCGTGGCGCGTGGCGCGGCTGCTGGAGTGGGCCGCTGAGAGTTCCGAGAAGCGCTGCGAGATTGTGTGCGATTGGAGTGGGGAGCCGAAGTATTAAGGCGTTTTACGACCTGAAAGGGCGGAGTCAATTCAGGCTTGCGCCGCAGGGTCCTTTTCGACCAGCGGCACCCAGAGGCGGAATTTGGCGCCGCCACCCGCAGCGCTTGAAGCTTCGATGCCGCCGCCGTGGGCGGTCAAGATGGCGCGCGTAATTGCGAGGCCCATTCCCGAGCCTTTGGCGGTTGTTCTTCTGCGCTTGCCGCGATAGAACTTTTCGAAGATGAGGGGCAGGTCGAGAGCATCGATGCCGGGGCCGTCGTCTTCCACGCAGAACTCGAGACGATTCTCTGTTCGGCTGCTGCTCAAAGTTATGCGGCTTCCCGGCGGCGTATGCATGGCTGCGTTCTCGAGCAGGTGGCGGAGGACCCGGGCGAGTAGATGGGGATCGAACCAGGCAGAGTCGTCCGGCTCGCCTGGAATCCCGGCAGCGATGGCGACGCGGTGTGCGGCGAGAGCCTTGCGCGACTCTTCGACGGCCAGATCGAGCAGGGCGCGGGGATGCTGCTGCGACAGGTGCACCTCGACGGCGTTGGCGTCGATCTCCGCCATTTCAACGGCCTCGCCGATGAGCGTGTCAAGACGCGCGGCCTCTTCGTCGATGATGGCCACCATATCCTGGCGGCCGGCTTCGTCGAGACTCTCCAGCCTCAAGCAATGTGCTGGCGGCGGCGCGGATCGAGGTGAGAGGTGTGCGCAGTTCGTGGGTGAGCGAGTCAGTGAGGGCGGTGCGCAGCCGCTCGCCCTCGCGTGCGGCTTCCGATCGGGCCGAGGCCTCAATCGCGATGGAACGCGCAATCACGATCGCCACCTGGGCGCTTACAGCGGTCGAAACTTCGCGCGAGAGTTCGGCCGGCCGCCAGGCCATGGTCCCGACCGGCCGCATTCCAATCATCAGCGGCCTCGCGGTCAGATCTCCGGGAATGACGAGCGTGGGGTTCGAGCCCTCGGTCATGGCGCGCAGACTGGCCCGGATGCTCATGGGCAGTTCGGAGGTTGATGCGTAGAACTGGTCGCGATCGACAACGTATAGAACCACGCCATCGAGAGTGAAGATACGATCGATAATGCGAGGCAGGTCGCGGATGAGCCCCTCGGCATCCTCGTAGAGCATAAGCTCCTGGCTCAGTTCGTAGAGCTGCTCCACGTCTTTTTGCCGCTGCCTGGCCTCGTTGGCATCGCGGCGGGCCATCTCCGCGACGCGGCTCACCGCCAGGCAACTGGCCGCGAAAGTAAGCATGTCAACCCATTGCTGCGCGCCGGCAAGCCAAAGCGTGTGATACGGAAGCAGGAAGAAGAAATCGAAGGAGACTGCGCAGAGAGCCGCGATGTACAGCGAGAGAGTCAACCCCGCCTGGGTGGCCGACCAGACTACCAAGGCCAGGAATACCATTCCCGCAGTGGTAGAATTGGCGCCCGTCCACACCAGCGCAAAGGTCGTCACCGCAGCCAGTCCGGTGGCAACAACCCAATGAACAATCCCCCGCGAATCGGTGAGTCCTTCCTTGATGTTCATCACAGAAATGATACTCGGCGTTCCGGTTGGTGTAATCTTCCGATGGAAGAAGTTGGAAAGAAGAAAGACATGCCGGGAAGAATTCTGGTAATTGACGACGAACCGCAGATTACCCGTGTGCTGCGCGCATCGCTGGCCGCACAGGGATACGACGTGCGCACCGCCAACGATCCGGAAGAAGGGCTGCGCGTCTTCAAGGATTGGCCGCCGGACCTGGTGATTACCGACCTGATGATGCCGGGGATCAGCGGAGTCGATGTCACACGCGCCATCCGCTCTCACTCCGTAACGCCGGTGCTGGTTCTGTCGGTTCGCGAACACGAGCGCTCGAAGGTGGAGGCGCTGGATGCCGGCGCGGACGACTATGTAACCAAGCCTTTCGGGATTCAGGAGCTGCTGGCGCGGGTGCGTGCCCATATTCGCCGCGCCCCGGAGCGCACGACTTTGGCAATTGAGGCCGGAGATTTTGTGATCGACCCGAGCGCCCACTCCGTTACGTTTCGCGGCAAACTGGTCCATCTAACCCCGAAGGAGTTCGATCTGCTGGCACACCTGGCGCGCCATCCCGGCAAGGTGATCACCCATCGCGCGCTGCTTACCGCGGTGTGGGGCGCGCAATCGGCGCACCAGCCCGAGTACCTGCGCGTATTCGTTGGTCAGCTACGAAAGAAGCTTGAAGGCGATACGGGAAAACAGTACATCCAGACCGAGCCGTGGGTGGGCTACCGGTTCGTGGCGGAAGGCTGGAGCGGGAACGAAGAACAGCCCGGAGACCTCGAGTAATTCGAGAAAAAAGGGCAGTTGTTTGGATTGCGGCAGATCTTGCCGGAATGACGGGACCCTTGCTCCCGTGGCGTCCATTGCGTTTTGGCGTGTTGCTTTCCGGGGATTTCTGGGGCTCCCTATGAGCGGGCGAGATGGGCTTGGTCGTATCCCACCCATGCAACAAAAGAACGTCGCATGGATGGGGCACCCAGCTTTTTTTTGAGTGGGCGATACCGGATGGGTTCATTTCGGGACGTAACTTGTCGCGGCGAGTCAGGCTGCTCCTTACGAAATCTTTAGAAAATCCTTTTATCACCTAAAGCCGATGCAAGCCAGAATCACTCAAGAGCAGGAAGTTTGAGTCTCCTGTACACCGCGTTTCGGCTTTCAGGCTGGAATTGAGGAACTTGCGATGCAAGATGTAGTGATGTTGCTGTTCACCGTAGTTTTCTTTGCAGTGGCGTTTCTCTACGTCAAGGCATGCCAGAAGCTGAGGTAATCCAATGCAAATCGACTTGGTCACGCTGGTTGCGCTTATTTTATCGGTACTCCTGCTGGGTTATCTGACCGTCACCCTGCTCTATCCGGAGAAATTCTGACATGTCTGCGAATGGCTGGTTGCAGTTTGCCGTCTACTCGCTGGTCCTGCTAGCGACCGTACGCCCGGTGGGCATTTATCTGGCGCGTGTTCTTGAAGGCGAGCGCACCTGGCTTGACCCGGTTTTGCGCCCGTTCGAGCGGTTGATCTACAAACTCTGCGGCGTGAAATCCGATAAAGAGATGAACTGGCGGGAGTACGCCTATGCGATGCTGGGCTTCGCGGCGGTGGGCATGGTATTCACCTATGCGCTGGAGCGATTGCAGGCGTATTTGCCATGGAATCCGCAGGCGCTCGCCAATGTGGGGCCGGACCTGGCGTTTAACACGGCGGCCAGCTTTACTACCAACACCAACTGGCAGTTCTATACGCCGGAAAGCACGATGAGCTATCTGACCGAGATGGCCGGACTGGCGACGCATAACTTCTGGTCGGCGGCGGCGGGCATCGTGGTGGCGGTGGCTCTGATCCGGGGCATCAAGCGGACGACTTCGTCCACCATCGGGAATTTCTGGGTGGACATGACTCGCACGACGCTTTACGTGCTGCTGCCGGGATCGTTCATCTATGCGCTTCTGCTGGTGGCCCAGGGCGTGCCGCAGAATTTGAAGGCCTATACGGTTGCGCATCCGCTCGAGCAGCCGGCGCAGACGCAGACCATCGGGCAGGGGCCGGTTGCATCGCAGGAAGCAATCAAGATGCTGGGCACGAACGGGGGCGGTTTCTTCAACGCCAACAGCTCTCATCCGTTTGAAAATCCGACGCCGTTTTCGAACTTCCTGCAGATTCTGTCCATCTTTATTATTCCGGCCGGACTGACTTATACGCTGGGCAGGATGACCGGATCGCCGGGCCACGGCTGGGCAGTTTTTGCGGCAATGTTCGTGCTCTTCGCGGCCGGGTTCACGGTTTGCTATTGGGCCGAATCGCAGCCGCATCCGCTGATTCACGGAGCTCAGCAAGTCCGCACGGCTGGCGCGCCCGGCGGCAATATGGAAGGCAAGGAAGTGCGCAATGGCATTGCCGAAAGCACGCTGTTCGCCACCATCACGACCGACGCCAGTTGCGGGGCAGTCAACGGGATGCACGACAGCTATACTCCGCTGGGCGGCATGGTGCCGCTTACCAACATCATGCTCGGCGAAGTGGTTTTCGGCGGCGTGGGGTCGGGCATGTATGGAATGCTCATCTTCGTCGTGCTGGCCGTGTTTATTGCCGGCCTGATGGTCGGCCGAACGCCGGAGTACCTGGGCAAGAAGATCGAATCCTACGACGTGAAGATGTCGATGCTGTACGCACTTATCTTCCCGCTTATCATCCTCACGTTCGCGGCCATCTTTGTGCTGCTGCCCAATGTCGGGCTGTCGGTGCTGACCAACGCAGGGCCGCACGGCTTTAGCGAGATCATGTACGCATTTACGTCGGGCGCGGGCAACAACGGCTCCGCCTTTGCGGGGCTGGGTACGAACTGGTGGTACAACGTGGCGATGGGCTTCGACATGCTCATGGGCAGGCTGCTGATGATGATTCCGGTCCTGGCGCTGGCCGGCAACCTGGCTCAGAAAAAGAGTGTGCCGCCATCGCCGGGAACCTTCCCAGTAAATAACGCTCTGTTCGCAGTGCTGCTGGTCGGCGTTGTGCTGCTTCTCGGCGCGCTTACGTTCTTCCCGGCCTTGAGCCTGGGACCGATTCTGGAGCATTTGCAATTGCATGCGGGCCAGGTTTTCTAACCGATACCGCAACAGGAAAAGGCGAAACGGACTGTCATGGCTGAGAAAAAAAGTCTTTGGAACACGGAAATTATGGCCCAGGCACTGATCGATTCGGTGCGCAAGCTCGATCCGCGCGGCATGGTGAAGAACCCGGTGATGTTTGTGGTGGAAGTAGGCAGCATACTGACTACGGCGCTGCTGATTGACAACACCATCCACCATCGGCCCGGCTTTGGGTTCAACCTCCAGATCACTCTCTGGCTGTGGTTCACGGTGGTGTTCGCGAACTTTGCCGAAGCCATGGCCGAGGGTCGCGGCAAGGCGCAGGCCGACACGCTGCGCAAGGCCAAGGGCGAGACCATCGCCAAGCGATACAAAGCCGACGGGAGTTTTGAGGATGTTGCCAGCGGCCTGCTCCGCTCGGGCGACGTGATCTACGTCGAAGCGAATCACTACATCGCAGGCGACGGAGAAGTGATTGAGGGCGTCGCCTCTGTGGACGAGTCGGCGATTACCGGCGAGTCCGCGCCCGTGATCCGCGAGGCCGGCGGTGACCGCTCGGCTGTCACGGGCGGAACCAAGGTGCTGTCTGACTGGATCAAGGTTCGCATCACATCAAATCCCGGCGAAACATTTCTGGACCGCATGATTGCGCTGGTCGAGGGGGCGTCGCGGCAGAAGACCCCCAATGAGATCGCGCTGAGCATTCTGCTTTCCGGCCTCACCATCGTGTTTCTGCTTGCGGTGGTTACGCTGCAGCCATTCTCGATGTATTCCAAGGCGCCGCAGACGATCTTCGTGCTGGTTTCGCTGCTGGTGTGCCTGATCCCCACGACGATCGGCGGGCTGCTTTCGGCTATCGGCATTGCGGGCATGGACCGGCTGGTGCAGTACAACGTGCTGGCCATGAGCGGGCGCGCCGTTGAAGCCGCGGGCGATGTAAACACGCTGCTGCTGGACAAGACCGGGACCATCACGCTTGGCAATCGTCAGGCAACGGAGTTCTTTCCGGCTCCGGATGTGAGCGATGAGCGGCTGGCCAACGCGGCACAGCTCGCGTCTCTCTCGGACGAAACGCCGGAAGGCCGGTCCATTGTCGTGTTGGCGAAGGAGAAGTACAACCTTCGCGGTCGCGACCTGGGCGACATGCATGTCGAGTTTGTTCCTTTTACGGCGCAGACGCGGATGAGCGGAGTGAACCTGCCGGGTACTCGCATCCGCAAGGGCTCTGTGGATGCGATTGCACGGTTCCTTGAGGAGCAGGGATCGTCGCTGCCGCAGAAGGTGCGGGACCATGTTGAGGAAATTGCACGCGCAGGCGGCACGCCGCTTGTGGTGGCGGAAAACGCGGCGGCTCTCGGTGTGATTTACCTCAAAGACATCGTGAAGGGTGGGCTGAAGGATCGGCTCGCACGGCTGCGCGCGATGGGCATTCGCACCATCATGATTACGGGCGACAATCCGTTGACGGCGGCGGTGATCGCACGCGAGGCAGGAGTGGACGACTTTCTGGCCGAGGCCAAGCCCAAGGACAAGATGGACCTGATCAAGCGCGAGCAGGGCAAGGGCAAGCTAGTGGCGATGACCGGCGACGGCACCAACGATGCGCCGGCGCTGGCGCAGGCCGATGTGGGCGTGGCCATGAACTCCGGCACGCAGGCCGCGAAAGAAGCCGGCAACATGGTGGACCTGGATTCCAATCCAACCAAGCTAATCGAGATTGTGGAGATTGGGAAACAACTGCTGATGACGCGCGGCGCGCTGACGACCTTCTCGATTGCGAACGACGTGGCGAAATATTTCGCCATCATCCCGGCGATGTTTGCCGGCGTGTTTCCGGTGCTGGGCGTGCTGAACATCATGTATCTGCATTCTCCGCAGTCGGCGATTCTGTCGGCGGTAATCTTCAACGCGATCATTATTGTCGCGCTGATACCGCTGGCGCTGAAGGGCGTGAAGTACGAGCCCAAGGCCGCTGAAATTCTGCTGCGCAACAACCTGCTGATGTACGGCGTGGGGGGAATCATTATTCCGTTCATCGGCATCAAGGCCATTGACGTTTGCCTGGTGGCACTGCACATGGCGTAAACAACGGGGCTTCGATAGCTTTGGCGCGAAGCCCGCGAGGAGACTTAGGTGCATTCGACTTCGAGTACATTGATTGCGCAGAAGGAATCGGCAATTCACGGCGTCCCTGTTGCATCCATAGCGCAGGGGGGCGGTCATTCCGTTTGGAAGACATCGATTCTGTTTACCCTGGTGACCGCAGTTCTGGTTGGCATCGGCTATCCGCTTGTGGTAACCGGAATCGCCATGGTGATGTTTCCGCACAAGGCCGGCGGGAGCCTGATTCTGAAGGACGGCCAGGTGATCGGCTCGGAATTGCTGGCGCAGAGTTTTACATCCGACAAGTACTTTCATCCGCGGCCATCGGCGGCGGGGAACGGCTATGACGCGACGTCCTCGGGCGGAACGAACCTGGCCCAGTCGAACGCGAAGCTGGTGCAGCGCATTCAGGGGGACATCGACAAGCTGGCCGCGCAGAACCCTGGCAAGCCGGTGCCGATCGACATGGTGACGACATCGGGCTCGGGGCTCGATCCGGATATTACTCCCGACAATGCGTACTACCAGACGGCGCGCGTGGCCAAGGCGCGTGGACTGACGGAAGGCCAGGTGAATAAGCTGATCGCGGCACACATTGCCGGGCGCACATTGGGGTTGCTGGGCGAACCACGCGTGAATGTTCTGGACCTGAATTTGGCGCTTGACAACGCACCTGCGAAATAGTTTTCGAAGATTGTGGCTCCCCTGATTTTGCTCCTGAGCGGGATGGTCCGACGCTATCCCGCATTTTCTGTGCGCGGGGCCCGGTGATCGGCTCGATAAGGAATGGGGCACTCGTGGAGTCGATTTGAGTGAGGTCTCAAGAATCCAGAAGGGGGCGTCTACCCGCCAACTACGATGGAATGTGTTTGCTGTGGCGGCGCTGAATCGCGCGGTATGCGCGTTGCATGGCAAAAAACAACGTTGAGAAGCAGAGCAGAACAAGCAGTATCAACCAGAGGGCGAACAGCCAATCTGGAGGGTTACCGAGTTTTACAAGTGGCACCATCGCAAGGAACACGATGAGGGTTATGCTTCCGCATTCCACGACTCTGTTTCCGGGGTTTCTTTTGAAGGTGCGCCAGGAGAACAACCCGTAGAAAAGTAGAATCCACAAGGCGCCGCCAATACTCTGGATTGTCTTGCCATCGATTGCGATCATCTTGCCGATCATTCTAGAGCAAGTGAATTGTCACTGAATCCAGCGCACTGCGTTAGACTTCGCGGCGGCCTTCGAGGGCGCGGGCCATGGTTACTTCGTCGACGTATTCGATGTCGCTGCCGGCGGGAACGCCGGTGGCGATGCGGGTGATGCGCACGGGAAAACCGCGCAGGGCGGCGGCGAGCCAGTTGGCAGTGGCCTCGCCTTCGAGGGTGGGGCTGGTGGCGAGGATGACTTCGTCGATTTCGCCGCGCTCGACACGGGTTACAAGGGTGGCCGCGCGCAACTGTTCGGGGCCGACGCCGTGCAGTGGCGAGAGGGTTCCATGGAGGACGTGGTAGACGCCCTGGAATCCGCCATGCACACCCTTGGCACGCTCGACAGCGTCGATGCTGGTGGGCTCCTCGACAACGCATACGAGACGCTGGTTGCGGGTGGGGCTGGAGCAGTAGGCGCAGGGATCGACATCGGTGACGTTATTGCAGATCGAACAGAGACGGAGGCTGGCCTTGAGTCCGCGGACGGCTTCGGCGAGGGCGGCGGCGTCGTCGTCGGTGGAGCGCAGGATGTGGAAGGCGAAACGCTGGGCGCTCTTGGTGCCGACGCCGGGGAGCTTCTTCAATTCTTCAATGAGCCGGGCCATGGGCTCGGCATAGCGTGACAATTTATGTGCCTCCTACGAACTGGTGCGATTCGGAGTTTGTGGATTCCCACCCATTCGCCGGAAAGAAGGCGAATGGATGGGGCACCCAACTTATTTACCACTCGGAGTATCCCAAAAACTCCCGGTCAGGTGAGGCCGGGAATTTTGAGGCCGCCTAACATGCCTTGGACGCTGGATTGGATGGCTTCGTCGGCTTTGCGGCCGGCTTCGTTGACGGCGGCCAGGACCAGGTCTTCGAGCATTTCGACGTCGGGTTGGCCGCTGCTGAGGCCGATGACTGCCGAGGGGTCGATGTGCAGCTTGAGGAGTTGTTTTTTTCCATTCATGGTAGCGGTGACCGCGCCACCGCCGCTGGATGCTTCGACGACCGTCTCACCAAGCTTGCGTTGTACTTCTTCCTGCATTTGGTTGGCCTGGGTAAGCATCTCGGAGATTTTGAGCGGGTTGATCATGCGTTGTTCTCCTGCAAAGCCCCAAAAGGCATCCCTCAGGGGCTAAAGCCCATCGTTTACGTGTTGCGTTGTGGCACGACTGAAGTCGTGCCCTTTCAAAGCATCCGCTGCGGCCTTTCAATACATCCTTTGCGGGTCTTTCAAAACATCCGCTGCGGCGGAGGTTGTTGAAGTTCATTTTTGACGAAGATCGACTACGCTTCGGACTTCTGCCTTGAAGATTTCGCGGGCACGCTGAACGAGAGGGTTGGCGAGGGCGGCTTCTTGAATGCTGCCGGCGATTGGCGCGGCCATGGGTGCGGCGGGTTGTGCCGCGCTTTCCCCTGGGACAACCATGAAGCGCGCGGGAGCGCCGAGACGATTGAGCTCCTGGCGGATGATTTTCTCGGTTGCGGTATTGAACGTGAGGCCGAGCATCTTCTTGCCGACTCCTGGTACTTCGATACGCAAACTCGAGGTATCGAGCAGCCATTTGCCGGAGCCGAGAAGTTGCGCGGCGGAGTCGAGGCCAGCTTTGGCCAGATGCGAAACCGATTGCCTGGCGCAGCGCGTCGATTGTGGGCGCGGGGTGAGCAGGTGCTGGCGTGGATGGGAGCGGCGCGGAGGTTTCGGTTTCAGGGGCCTTGGCCAGCGCGCCCTCAGTGAGATTGGCGGTGGATGCGTATCCGATGGCCGGGGTGGAAGCGGCAGGGAAGGGCGCGGGGTCGCGGTTGGGGTTGGTCGAGGACTCCGCGAGAATGGCCGGCGACGGGCGCTCCATTTCGGCTACCGGGCTGGAGGCGGAGCTCTGCTTGAGGGTGGGCGAGGGACTCCAGCTTGTGGGCGCGAATGGGGAGAGGGGAGCGGCGGCTGCCGGTGCTGGTGCGGGCGCGGAGCGCGCGGGACCTGGGGCAGGGGCCTGGCTCGAGGTTGGGCTTTGATTTGGGCGCGAGGTGCTGTGCGCTGCTGGAGTCCGGGCGCCTGCACCGCTGACTGCGCCGCTCAAAAGCTCCTCGAGGGGGAGCAGGCGCTGGGCGTGGATGAGCTTGAGCAGTCCGAGTTCGAGGTGGAAGCGCTGCTCCTGGCGGTAGTTGAGATCGTCGAAGGTGCGGAGGACGATTTGCAGATTGCGGGTGATTTCTTCTTCCGTGAAAAGCAGGGCAGTGCGGGCGGCGCGGGCACGCTCGTCGCCGGAGATCTGGAGAAGCTCGGTCTCTGCGCCGCCGAGCTTGGCCATGAGGGTGTTGCGCAGATAGCGGACCATCTGGCGGGCGAGCGATGAGGGGCTGTGGCCGGCGTTGACGAGCAGGTTCAACTGCTCCATCAATTCGGCGCTCTGGCCTGCGGCCACGGCTTCAAGCAGGCGTTCGAAGACGGCGTTGGGCACTGCGCCCATGAGCTCGCGAATCTGCTCGGCGGAGAGAACTGGATGGCCCGCTTCGACAGGGGCGGAGGCGATGGCCTGGTCCATGATGGAGAGCGCGTCGCGCATGGAGCCGTCGCCGGCTTCAGCGAGCAGGGCGAGGGCGGCGTCCTCGGCGGTGACCTGCTCCTGGGCGGCAATCATCTTCAACTGGGCGAGAATGTCGTCGAATTTGACGGCGTGAAAACTGAAGTGCTGGCAGCGGGAGCGGATGGTCTGGGGAATGTCTTCCGGCTGCGTGGTGGCCATCATGAAGATGACGTGCGTCGGGCGGCTCTTCGAGGGTTTTGAGCAGGGCGTTGAAGGCGGCGTCGGTAATCTGGTGGGCTTCGTCGAGGATGTAGATTTTGTAGCGGTCGCGGGAGGGTGCGTAGCGGGCGGCGTCGCGGAGTTCGCGAATCTCGTCGATGCCGCGGTTGGTGGCGGCGTCGATCTCGATGACGTCGACGGCGTTGCCCTGGCGGACTTCGATGCAGCGATATCGCAGACGCCAGCAGGGCTCGCGGGTGGGGCGCTGCGCGGAGCCGACTTCGTTGCGGCAGTTCAGGGCCATGGCGACGATGCGGGCGATGGTGGTTTTGCCGATGCCGCGGTGCCCCGAGAAGATGTAGCCGTGCGCGATGCGGTTCTGGGTGAGGGCGTTCATCAGGGTGCGGGTGACGTGGTCCTGGCCGGCTACGTCGGCGAAGCGCTGCGGACGGTATTTTCTGGCCAGAACCTGGTAACCCATGAATGAAGGCGCTCCCTTGCGGGCCGGCGAGAAATTTCAAGCGGCCTAGAGGCGATTGTATCGTTCCGGGGTGGGATGGAGGCGCGTGGCCTACACGTGGAAAAGTGCAATGTCCGGAGTTCAACTGATCCTGATGAACCGGGCAGGTTGAGGCTCGATTATTCCCACCCTAGCCACAAAGAACGTGGCAAGGATGGGGCACCCAGAGGAGTGGTCTATTGCGACGTGGCGCTGAAGGGGGCGAGATGCATGAGGTGAAGGAGGGAGTTGTCGTAGAAAGGGGTGGGCGTGAAGGTTAGCAGGAAGATGGCAAGGCCGATGACTCCAAGTGCGATGCGGCCGCGGCTGAGGCGAGGCTCGACAGAAACTTTTGGATGACGCATGGCGGGAAGCATGAGGATGATGCCCCACAGGATCCATCCGACCCAGAAGACGGCTCCGGCGACAAAGAGCGCAAAGGGGAGCAGGAGGGTGAAGAGCCGGTGGAGGCGGGGTGAGATGGCGTAGAGGATGTGGCCGCCGTCGAGTTGGCCGCCGGGAATCAGATTGAGCGAGGTGATGAAGAGGCCGACCCATCCGGCAATGAGCACCGGGTGCGGTGCGATGTGGTCAAAAGAAGGAATGCGGGGATACCAGTGCAAGAGGAGCGCGTGGATCATGCGGATGGTGAGGGGTTGGGAACCGAAACGGACGATGGCAGCGGGCGCATTGGGCGCTGGTTGAACGCTGAGCGCAAAACCGGCGGTTATGGCCAGCACGGAGGCGAGATAGCCCGAGAGCGGCCCGTAGATGCCGACATCCATGAGCGCGTTGCGGCTGGGAATGCGGGAACGGATTTGGATCACGGCACCGGCGGTGCCGCTGAGGGTGGGAGCGGGCAGGACCCAGGGAAGCGTTGCGCTGATCGAGTGCGCGCGGCATGCGAAGTAGTGGCCGAACTCATGAATGAGCAGGATGGTAAGCAGGGCGGAAGAAAAGACCCAGCCGCTCAAATACAAGTGAGGATGGTCGGAGAGCCAGGCCCACGGCCAAAGATCGTCATCGCGCAGCCCTGGCGGCATGCGATCGAGGAAGTTCTGCATGAAGCGGGCGCCGTTGGCGGTGGTAGAGACCACGCTGGCGGCGAAGAGGAGAACGGGCAGGCCATACTCGCGGAAATTTGAGCGCACCAGACTCCTCATCGTCCTCAGTACTACAGTTGCAGATGGCTTCGAGTGGAGGAAAGTGACAAAGGCCCGGGCCTAAAGGCCGCGGCTATTTGCATCTTTTCCGGGGGTTAAAACCCCCGGCTCCCTCCGAAATTTGGAAGCGACAACTGGAATCCGAACACGACAACTGAAGTACGAGGGGCAGACGAAATCCGTAAAGGTCCGAAGCGGGGAACATGGCGAGCGTGCTTCGCGAGGCAACCGATCTCAATCGGCCGGAGCGGGGACAACAGCTTCGCGGATGAGTTCTCAGGAGCGGGGCGCGCTGCCATTCTCGAGCGCGTGCAGTTCCTTGCCGGGCTTGAAGCGGACGGCCTTTCCGGGGGCGATGCTGACCTCTGTGCCGGTTCGGGGATTGCGGCCGATGCCGGTTTTGCGGGCGCGGACGCTGAAAACGCCAAATCCGCGCAGTTCGATGCGCTCGCCGGCGGCCAGAGCCTGCTTAAGGCCCTCGAAAACCGTATCCACCGCAGCCTCCGCCTTGGTGCGCGGCAGGCCCGTGCGCTCGATTACATGATGGACGATGTCCTGTTTAATCAATGGGGTATCCTCGCTGGCGCGACTGGTATTGACTGTACTACGCCCTACAGTGGAGATGCTACAGATTTTGCACCGAATATGGAACAGCAGAATGGGGATAGGCGGGATTTTTCTTCTGAGGAAAAGCGCGCAAATACCTCCATGCCCGTCTTCAGGGGGCAGTCCGGGGCGAGTTTCGGGAGGAATCTGGATTGTCAATTTGCAGGCGTTTTTCGTAAGATGAAACATCGAGTTGGAGCCAGGTCCAGGCAATTTTCCGGAGAAGATGCCAAATCCGGAAACAGGAGAAGTATGTCGATTCAAAGCGATCGTTGGATCAGGGAACAGGCCATCAACCATCGCATGATCGAGCCGTTCAGCGAGAAGCAGGTGGCGAGCGGAGTGATCTCCTACGGGCTTTCTTCTTACGGCTACGACCTCAGGGTCTCCGACGAGTTCAAGATATTTACCAATGTGAACAGCGCGATCATCGATCCCAAGGCCTTTGACGAGCGATCGTTTGTCTCGGTTCAGGCCGAGTCGGTGATCATTCCGCCCAATTCGTTTGCGTTGGCGCGGTCGGTTGAGTACTTTCGAATTCCCCGGGATGTATTGACGATCTGCGTTGGCAAGTCGACCTACGCGCGTTGCGGAATCATTGTGAACGTAACGCCATTCGAGCCGGAGTGGGAGGGATTTGTGACCCTCGAGATTTCAAATACCACTCCTCTGCCGGCCAGGGTTTACGCCAACGAAGGGCTGTGCCAGATATTGTTTTTCCGCTCCGATGAAGCCTGCGAGGTCAGCTATGCCGATCGCAAGGGCAAATATCAAAAACAACAGGGAATTGTGCTTCCCAAACTTTAGGTTTGCGCGAAGCCGCCTGGCTGGAGCGGTTGGACAAGGAACGAATCGTGCGCGAGACTGGGGCCTTGCGCCCCCAATCGGTGCGTCGGGCAAGGCTCTCAAGCGATTTTCCTGGAGAGCAAGATGTCTTCGTTTCGAAATCCTGGAGTCCGCAAACCAGGGCCAATCCGCATTGGGCTGGTGGCCGATGAGCCGATACGGCTTGCCGGCCTGGCCAGCATCTTCGACCTGGCAGCCCAGGATGGTCATGCCAAGCTGGTTCCGGTTACCGGCAGCATCAAGCAACTGCTAACAAAGCTTTCGCTTGAATACCTTGTTGTCGATCTGCATTCCTCCTCCAGCGGGCTCAAGGCGCTGGAGACGATTCGCTGCGCGCGTCCGGATATCCGGTTGATCGTGATCGGGCCGGCGGGAGACGACGAACTTGTGATGAGGGCGATCATGGCCGGGGCGAGGGCCTACCTGGATCTAAGCGAAGGCCCGGAGATGGTGCGGAAGGCGATTGACGTGGTCACCGAGGGTTCGATCTGGGCGCCACGCCAACTGCTCTCAAAACTTATCGACCGGCTGCTCAAGGGCTCCGACACGAGCTTGACGATCCCGGACCCTCAGTTGACGGCCAGAGAACGCCAGGTGCTTGAACTGATTCTGAAGGCGCACTCCAACCGGGAGATTGCGTCGCAACTGGGAATTGAAGAGCGCACCGTACGGGCCCACCTGGCGCGGCTCATGCGCAAGGCCGGAGTGGATAACCGGATCAAGCTGTCGATGTCGGCAAGGAGTCTGTTCCTGATGCCTGAGAAACCAGGAGGCGGGACGGGCGGTTCGGAGCGGCCCCGCCGTCTATTTACTAATTAGTTAATACAAAATGGTTACTAAAGGCCACTACCCTTAAGTACTCTTGTGTCGTTACCCTGTTTTCCACAATGATGTTGATAGAAACAACGCAGATCTGGGGAAAGGAGTTCCCAGGCAGCATGTTTCCATGATGCCTGGGAACTCCTATTTTTTCTTTTTTGCGGTGCTCGCAAAGGACCGGATCTACGTTTCTGCTTCTTTGGCCCTCCCCCAAGGGCAGTTCCACAACCAGCACGCATTCCGGGATTGCGCGAGGCGGCATTTGGGACGGCGACTGCGCCGAGGTCGTGCGGGTGATGCCGCTCCCATGAACCCCTCGACCAAGAGTCTGTTCTGTCCCGCCCACTCGCTAGATTGCAATAAGCAGATTCTTCGACTTCGCACCCGATGAACATGCCGGTTGAGCTTTGTCGTATCCCACCCATTCGCTAGAAAAAAGCGAATGGATGGGGCACCCAACCTCTTCTTTGAGGGGCGACACCGGATGGGTTCATTTCTGGACGTAACTCGACGGGGCGAGTTGGGCTGCTCGGATGAGATGCCACCATCGCTCAGATGTTTTGAGGCGTTTCGGTTGTGTTAGCGAAGTAACATCCATCTCTACAGCGATTCCCCGCATCTGAGGATCAAGGGCGGCTAGTACGCTATTGGTGCGCGTGCCCGCCACTGGACTGCGCAAGGTTGCGTCAAACATCGCAGTGCCCCATGTTTCAATTCATGAGTCCGGCCGTGGCATGTTCGGTCTGGGGCCGAGCTCAGATGCTGTAGGCTGTTTCAGGAAGAACCGGCTTTGGGCCGGGAGGTGACCCCAGCATTCTCAAGGTTTGCCGGCTGAATGGAGGCGGCATTGGGATGCGCTGTTTCGATTTGGATCTCAGCCTGCCACGCTCTGACAAGAAGGCGTGGATCGGAAAGGAAACGGATATGAAGAAGACGATTGCTTCAATCTGCGTTTGTTTATCTCTCAGCTACACCGCCTTTGCAGCCTCGTCACGCGAGGATCTGCAGGCCCGCATCGACGCCGCCAAGGTGGTGCTGGACCAGATCATGGGCGCCAAGGACCAGCAGCATTCCGATGAACATCCTGCAGCAGGCCACCTGCGTCGGCGTGGTGCCGGGAATGATGAAGGGAGCGTTTGTGGTTGGCGGGCAGTATGGCCAGGGCGTGGTGACCTGCCGCACCGGGCACGGCTGGAGCGCGCCGGTATTCATCCGCATGGCGGGCGGCTCGTTCGGCTTCCAGATCGGCGGCCAGTCCACCGACCTGGTGCTGGTGGCGGTGAACGATCGCGGCTTCCAGGACCTGCTGAAGAACAAGTTCAAGATCGGCGGCGATGCCTCGGCCGCGGCCGGCCCGGTGGGCCGCAGCGGGCAGGCCGCGACGGACTGGAAGATGAATGCCGAGCTGCTCAGCTACTCGCGCAACAAGGGCATTTTTGCCGGCATCGATCTGGACGGCACCAGCGTGAGCCAGAACAACGAGGACACGGAGATCTACTTTGGCGCGCCGCACCCATTCGAGTCCGTTCTGAAGGGCGATGTCGCCGTTCCGGAGGGGGCTGTGCCGTTTGTTCGCGACGGTGGCCCATTACTTCGTGGCGGCCAAGAACCACAAATAGCGGCGAAGCAGAATCAGGCGGAAGTCAGGGGCGGTCCGGCGCGCGGCGGACCGCCCTTTCGCTTGTTTGGGGACGTAGAACCGCGCCGAGGAAGGCTAAACTGGTGTTTGTCTTCAACCATGCGGGAACGAATCGAGTATTGGCTGGTGGTGGCCGTGGCGCGCACTCTGGGGCGCATGCCGCGCGGGTTGGCGCGCCTGCTGGGCGTGGGTGCTGGCTTTCAAAGTTTATTGGTTGTTTGGCCGGCTGCGCCGCGTGGGCGTGCGCAATCTTGAGATGGCGCTGCCGGAGCTCTCATCCGAACGCCAGGAAAGAAGATTCTGCGCGGCGTCTACATCCACCTGGGCTGGCAACTGGTCGAGTTCTGCCGCATGACCCGCTACACGCCGGAGAACACCCGCGACTGGATGCGCACCGAGGGCCTGGAGCACTACCTGGCGGCGCAGGCGCGCGGCAAGGGCGTGCTGGTGGTTACCGGGCACCTGGGCGCGTGGGAGCTTTCGAGCTTCTACCACTCGCTGATGGGCCACCCGATGGGGATGGTGATTCGGCGGCTCGACAACCGGCGGCTGGATGCATATGTGAACGGCATCCGCTGCCTGCACGGCAACTACGTGCTGCACAAGGACGACTTCGGCCGCGGCCTGCTGACGGCCATGCACAAGGGCGGGACGGTGGGCATCCTGATGGACACGAACATGACTCCGCCGCAGGGCGCGTTTGTGAAGTTCTTCGGCATCGAGGCCTGCACGGCGACTGGCCTGGCCCACGTGGCGCGCAAGACCGGCGCGGCGGTGCTGCCTGGGTTCATGCTGTGGGAGGCGGCGGAGCGGCGCTACGTGCTGCACTTCGGGCCGGAGGTTGTGATTCCGCAGACCGAGCGATGTGAGGCGGATATTCTGGCGGGCACGCAGCTGTGCACCAGCGCGATCGAGGCGTGGATTCGGCGCTATCCTGACCAGTGGCTGTGGATTCACCGGCGCTGGAAGACGCGGCCGGCGGGGGAGCCGGGGCTGTATTGATTCGGACTTTGAGGGAAGACGCATGACGCTGGGCGAACTGGTTGAGAAGCTGGGCGGCAGGCTGGTGCAGGGCGACCCTGAGATGCCAATCATCGCCGTCAGAAGCCCGGAGGAGGCCAACCCCTGGGATCTGGTCTTCGCCGAGGACGCTGTGTCCGCTGCCAAAGCCTTTGCCGGTGGCGCATCAGCCGTTGTTTTCAAGCCCGGATGTGCCGCCCCGAGTTCATGCGGACCCCGACATGGGAGTCGTCGAGGCCGATCAGCCGCGGCTTTGGTTTGCCCGGGCGGCCAAACTCCTGGCGCTTCCGCATACGCCGACTGGCGTGCACCCTACCGCAGTAATTGGCCCGCATGTCGGAACTCGGGGAAGACGTCAGCATCGGTCCTGGCGCAGTGGTAGGCGAGGTGTGCCGCATCGGCAAGGGGACGCGCATCGAAGCAGGTGCGGTGATCGGTTCGCGCGTTTCGATTGGCGAGAACTGCCGGATCTATCCAGCGTGACGATCTATCCCGGAACCACGCTTGGGCAACCGGGTGGTCGTTCACGCAGGCGCGGTGCTGGGCGCGGACGGCTTCGGCTATGTGCGCGACGAGAAGACCGGCGCTTATACGCAGTTTCCGCAGCAGGGGACGCTGGTGATCGAGGACGATGTGGAGATCGGCGCTAACTCGACGATCGACCGCGGCGCGCTGAAGCAGACCCGAATCGGCCGCGGAACCAAGATCGACAACCTCGTCCACGTCGGCCACAACTGCGACATCGGCGAAGACGTCATTCTGGTCATGGGAACCGGCATCTCCGGCTCGTCCACTGTGGGCAATGGCGCGGTGATCGCGGGGCAGGTGGGGATCGGGGACCATGTACAGATTGGTCCTGGAGTGATTCTTGGCGGGCAGGCGGGGGTCTTCAGCGGGTCGAAGGTGACCAACGATGGGCTCAAGCCGGGAACCGTGCTCTACGGGACTCCGGCGCGGCCGTTGCGGCAGGTGCTGCGCGAGCAGGCGGTGCTGGCGCGGCTGGCGAAAAGAGCAGGGAATAGGGAATAGGGAACAGGGAACAGAAAAGCGCTCGTCGGAGCGTCGTGCTGTCCCACTCTTGCGACAGGAAAAATCACAAGAATGGGGCAGGGGCGTTATGCGTGAAACGGCGACTTGGAGTTTTGCGTCTCAAGAGAGAGATTTTTGACGGCTCGCGACACCGGTGCTGGCTTGACGAATGCTTCAGCGCCATTTATATCCACTTCCAGAAGGAGGGATTATGGACCGCAGAGATTTTTTGAAGACGGCTACGGTGGCGGCGGGCGTTGCTGCTACGGAACAACTGCTGACTCCGGCGCTCGGCGCCGCTGAAAAACTACCCGAGGCCGAGGGGATGCCGCATCGTGCGCTGGGCCGTACCGGAGAACGCGTCTCCGCGATCGGCCTGGGCGGCTACCACATCGGACGCGCCGTGGTTGAGGAGCAGGACGCTATTCAGCTCATCCGCCAGGCCGTCGACCGCGGCATTACACTTCATGGACAATTGCTGGGACTATAACGGCGGAGTCAGCGAAATGCGCATGGGCAAGGCGCTTGCGGGCGGGTATCGCAACAAGGTCTTCCTGATGACCAAGATCGACGGGCGCACCAAGGACGAGGCGGCGCGGCAGATCGACGAATCGCTGCAGCGGCTCCAGACCGACCATGTGGACCTGATGCAGTTCCACGAGGTGATTCGTCTGGAAGATCCGGACCGCATCTTCGCCGAGGGCGGCGGCATGGAAGCCATGGTGGAGGCGAAGAAGGCAGGCAAGGTGCGGTATATCGGCTTTACAGGCCACAAGGATCCGCTGGTCCACCTGCGCATGCTGGATGTGGCGCGCGCAGCACCAGTTCCACTTCGACGCGGTGCAGATGCCGCTGAACGTGATGGACGCGCACTTCCGCAGCTTTGCCCGCGACGTGCTGCCGGTGCTCAATCGCGAAGGCATCGCACCGCTGGGGATGAAGGCCTTCGGGGATCACGATATTCTCGACAGCAAGACGGTCGAGCCTATCGAGTGCCTGCACTACTGCCTCAACCTGCCCATCGCCGTGCAGATTACCGGGATCGACAGCCAGGAGATTCTCGATCAGGCTTTTGAAGCGGTGCGCACATTCAAGCCGCATGTCGGCAGCCCAGGTGGCCAGCCTGCTTGAGCGCACGCGTACTGCAGCCGCAGGCGGCAAGTACGAGCCCTTCAAGACGACGCCGCGCAACGACGGAACGGCGCACAATCCAAAGTGGCTGGGCTAGAGCGTGTTTTGAACGATGGGTTGTGCTTTCGGCACGGGTGTATGACGACTGAGCGCTTGATCTGCAGGTAATGCGTCTGCGGTTGTCTCCTGCCCCGCGTTCCTGAGCAGGATGGCCATTCCTCTGGCGCCGTCCATCTGACTTTCCAACAGCAACTGGTGTGCCAGCTCGAGGAATTCGGGATGGTGCTCGAAGTGCTTGGCCGCGGACTGCGCCGTCGCCACCACGTGCGCAGTTGAAAATGCCGCGCCATGAAATCCCGCGACGCCGATCAGCAAACCCCTGACAAGGGCGAACTGGGCGGTGAGCTTGGCGAACTCGCGTGCTCTTTCGGGTACCGCCCCCACCGCCATTCCTTCGCGCCCAAACGGGAATTGGCAACGAACGACGGTGTTGATGAGGTAGTTTTCGAGGATGTAGGGATGGCGCCGAAAGAAGGGCTCGAAAGAAGAGTCGTGGGCTCGCGTGTATTGCCTGGTGAGGCTTTCAACGTGGCGCCGGGACCGTTGCCGATGCCGGTGGTAAAGGCCTGAGCGCTGGCTGCGAAGCGGGTGCTGACGTTGGAGCGGTGCAGCATCAGGCCGGCCAGCCGCAGCACGACATCCAACTGGGCTGCGCGGTCCAGAGGAAGCGTCTCCATGGCCGGGCGCAACGAACCGGTAGCGGCTACCGTTTTGAAGCTGGCCAGAAATTCCGGAACGCTTCGATTGAACTCGCCGCGCGCGATCGAGTCCAGCCTCCGGCACATCAGGCCGAGGAGAAACATGCGCTGCCAGAGCGGATAGGAGCGCATTCGTATTAACTCGACGACCGACTCGCGGATCGCAAGGAAATACGGTGGAAGCACCCGCGCGTATTCCTTTGCCGAGCCCTGTTCAAGTTCAACATGCGCCTGTTGCGCTGTTGCCTGTTGCAGGCAGTGAGGCTTCGCGGCCGGCGAGTCATGACTCAACAAGTCGGGGCTGAGAAGCACCAGCCTCGCTGCTTCCGGGCAGGACAATGCGAGAGCGGTTTCTTTTGCAGCGCCGAGTTCGTGCACAATGTGCGGATACGTCGAGCAGGTGTGGCCAAGCATTTCCTCGCCAAGTTCGGCGTGGATGCGGCACAGCCGCTCGCTGCTGAGCAGTGGGCACTGGTTTGCGCCGTTCATGCGGATCTGTGAGAAGACCGCGTCATTGCCTGTCTTGGCGCGATTGCCGGTATCTATTTCCGATGAAGTGCTCTCAACGTTTTCGGCGACGCTCTCACAGATCAGCGTGCGCAGGGGACTTGCAGGCAGATTTTGGTATTTCTGGTATGTGATCCGGTCAACGGGAACGGTCCATCCGCGGCAGCAGGTGTCTTCACAGTCGGAGCCAATACAGCGGAACGTCGCAGCGTATGCGGAAAAACGTGGCAGCATTGCGGGCATTCGCTCTCCTGCCCCGACTCAGCATTCGCGCGGCCTTTCCAGCGACTTCAATATTTTGAAATTCTAAGAATCGGCATTGCGAGTCGCAGGTTCGCGACCTGTGCACAATGTCCAAAGCAAACTAGTGTTGTGCGTCGCCGATGTTGGCGATTATCTTTCGACGTATTGGCCTTTTTCTTGCGCCCCCTGTGGGGGCTGCCATCCGCTTTCACCATTCATCCCCAGGCTTGCGCCTGGGGCTACCCTCTTTTGCCCGCTACGCGGGCTGAGCGCCAGATCCAACCATAACCGTCGGAATCATCGACGCACCACACTAGAGCGGCTTTTCGGTGAGGAACGGCTCGGGTTTGAGAGAGCCGTCGCGCTGCTTGACCAACATCTGCACCTTGCCTTCGGCGGCGTCGAGTTCCTGCTTGCAGGCCGCCGAGAGGCCTACGCCTTCTTCGAAGAGCTTGAGCGACTCTTCGAGAGCCAGGTCGCCCTTTTCCAGTTGATCGACGATGGTTTCGAGCTTCTTGAGCGATTCTTCAAAGGAAGGCATTCGAATTACTCCATAGCGTTGCGGCCTTGCGGCAGTACGCTGGCGATGACTTCGGCGGCGACGTTGTAAAGGCCGAACGGCGCGCTGACCTGGATGCCCTGCACATAGGGGCGCACCGCCTCAAGCATCTCCTGGGCGATTTTGATGCCTTCCTGGCGGGCGGCGTCGGGCGTGTCGGCCTGGGCCATGCGCAGCATGATCTCTTCGGGCATGGAGACGCGCAGATCGTTCTTCATGTATTCGGCATTGCGCAGGCTGATAAGCGGCCAGATGCCGGCGATGACGGGAATGCGTGTGATCCTTGATGCGTTCGAGAAAATTTTCCAGCAGGCGCAGGTCGAAGACCGGGCTGCGTGATGGCGTATTCGGCGCCGGCTTCGACCTTGTAGGCAAAGCGGCGCAGTTCATTTTCGATGTCGGGCGCGCCGGGGTTGGCGGCGACGCCGACGGTGAAGTTGGTGCTGGCGCCGATCGAGTTGGCGCCGATGTCGAGCCCGTGGTTGAGGCGCTGCACCATGTTGACCAGACCGATGGAGTCAACGTCAAACACTTCAGTCGCGTCAGGATAATTTCCCAGCTTGATCGGATCGCCGGTGAGGCAGAGGATGTTGCGCAGTCCGATGGACGAAGCGCCGAGCAGATCCGATTGAATGGAAAAAATGTTCCGGTCGCGGCAGATGTAATTGAGGATGGTCTCAATACCGTTGTGCTGTTGAATCTGAATGCACAGGCTCTGGGCGCTCATGCGCGCCGAGGCGTGAGGCGAATCGTAGACGTTGATGGCGTGGACGCCGAGTTGCGCCAGCAGACGGGCGCCTTCAATCTCTTTGGAGCAGTCGATGCCTTTGGGGGGCACGATCTCAACCAGGGTGACGAACTTGCCCTTCGCGATCAGCGAACCGATGCGGGAGCGCGCGGCAAGCGGCTCCGGCGGGGTTTCCGGGTTGAGCACGGGAGCGGCGCCGGAACTCTCGACGCGCGCCTAGATCATCCATGGCGCGGATGGCGGAGCGCATGGCGCGAATGTGGTTGGGAGTGGTTCCGCAGCAGCCGCCGACGATCTGCACGCCGGCGGTGATGGCTTTGCGGGCGAAGCTGGCCATGTACTCCGGCGAGCAGAGGTAGATGTTGCGGCCCTCGACGGCGCGCGGCATGCCGGCATTGGGCATGGCGGCCAGCGGCAGGGTGGTGGCCGGGCGCATGGCTTCAATGGCGGTGAGCACGGTGGTGGGGCCGGTGGAGCAATTGACGCCGATGGCGTCTGGCGCCCCACTCGGTAAGCAGCGCGGCGGCCTGCTGCGGGCGAAGAGCCGTCGAGGCAGTTGTTTTCGTCGTCCACCGTGACCATGACCAGCACCGGCAGATGGGGCGCAACGGCGCGGGCAGCCTGAAGAGCCACGCGGGCTTCGTTGAGCGCGGGCATGGTTTCAATGATCAGAAGATCGACGCCATGCCTGGACCGCCATCGGCCAGGATGCCGATCTGTTCGGCAAAGGCGGCGCGGGCTTCGTCGAGGCCGGTTTTGCCAAGCGGTTCGAGGCGCACGCCGAGCGGACCGACCGAACCGGCGACCCAGGCCTCGGCGGCCTGCTTTTCCTTGAGATGTTCGAACGGCCTGGCGGGCCAGGCGCACACCGGCCGCATTGATCTCGGTCACTTTGTCGGCCAGCCCGTGGCGGGCCAGGCGGATGCGGTTGGCGCCGAATGTATTGGTTTCAAGAATCTCCGCGCCGGCCTGCAGGTACTCCTCGTGAACGGAGAGAATCAGACCGGGATCGGAAAGATTCAACTCGTCGTAGCAGCGGTTGATGAAGATACCGCGAGCATAGAGCACGGTACCCATGGCGCCGTCGGCGAGCAGGGGGCGGTTGGCGAGGATCTCGGCGAACTGGGTCATTCTGTTGTCATGCTAAGGCACGCCAGCGCGGGCGCGCCAGAGCAGTGGCCTGCTTTGTTATACTTCGGGAGTCATAAAGCTGGGCAGCAACAGGTCAGAGGCCGCCTGATTCAGCGGGCTCTTGGAGAATTGTAGACCCTGCTCAAAACTCCAGCGGGCGCAATGCCCCTTGAAATGCCATCATCCGCGGCACGTTCCGCGCTTTCGATTGAGGTAAGGGATTTTGAAGAAGAGAAGTCTTTGGATATGCGCCAGCGCTGCCCTTGCGGTTGCAGCCGGGCTGGCAGGTTGTGGCAAGACCACCTATTTTGCCGGGCGCGTTCTTCCCCCCAGCGGATTGAGCAATCGCGTACTGATCGCAATTCAGAACCCGAGCGCGTTTACCAAGGGCGAACTGCAGATTGTGGATGCCTATTACGACATTCGCAGCGGCTATACACGGGCCAGCCGGCATCATTCTCCCTCTCCGGATTCGGCGGCGCGTTGCCGATCAGCATTCAGAGCATGCCCGAGGAGCAGTTGGGCGCGGTTTACGGCTCCGGCGACGGCAGCCTGACGCTGGCCAACTACCAGACAGAGAAGACCACCGGCACTGTCTCCGGATTGAACGGTCCTTCTTCCAGCATATTCATGACGCGCAACGGGAAGTACGTTTTCGCGGCCAGCCAGTCGTCTCACGTGCTTTCGGTGGTGAACCAGTCGAACGGCTCCTCTTACCCGCTGAGCCTTCCCGGTGTGTATCGCGTGAGCGTGAACCCGGGCGGCACAATGGCGCTGGCGTTTGTGCAGAACTCGAACTACGCCTACTATCCGCGCGAACTGACGACGGCGCAGACCCTCGCCTATTCCGGCGGGCCGAGCACCTGGCCCAAGGCCGCGGTGGATTGCGAGCCGCAGAATGCTCCCGGCTGGTGCCTGTTCCAGGCGCAGAGCCCCGACTTGATTGACGCGACCGGCAACTACTACGGCGCTCCGCTGGTCTTTGACCGTCCGGTCAAGGCGGTCTTCTCGGCCGATGGCGGCACCGCCTATGTGCTCAACTGCGGACCCGAGTGCGGCGGCGCGAAGGCGTCATTATCCCTGTTGCCGGTGGCGCCGATGATCTTTCCTCTCGGCCAGCATCGGGGTTGCTTCCTTGCAATGCGGCTCCCTGCGCCAACTCTCATGCGGCGCCCATCATCAACATTCCCATTCCCGCCGGCGCCAGCAATGCGTTGGTGATCGACTTCGACCATGTACGTGGTGGGACAGCGCCTGATGTCCGACGGCTACTTTGGCGGCTTCCTTACGGTGCTCAACCTGACCAATAATACGGTCGTGCCTTCCACGGGCAGTTCGCCGAATCCGGTCTCGATCAGCGATGGAATGCCGGGCGCTGTCAGCCGCATGATTCAGGCGGACGACAACACGCTGTGGATTGGAATGACCAAGTGCAACCAGGGCGAGCGCTTCTATAACAGCCAGCCTTACGGCTGCCTGACCATGTACAACACGTCGACCAGCAAGGTTGTTCTGCTGGAGCCTTACATCGGCGACGCCACCGGCATTGCCGCCGTGACCGGCCTGCACAAGATTTATTCGGCGCAGGGCGGCCAGGTGTACATCAACTCGACCAAGGACGGCACGGCGATCGACAACCAGTATGTGACGGTGACCGGCACGGCCTACGACGTGGCGTACATGGATGCCGTTACCGACACCAACAACACCGTCTACTAACCGCATGAACGCCGATGGCTGCCGATTCCGTAGCCGATGTGCTGGCCATCGCCGCCCACCGGGACGACGTGGAGCAGACCTGCGGCGGAACCCTGCTGCGCATGGCTGCGCGCGGTCTGCGGACCGCAATTCTGGACCTGACCCAGGGCGAGGCGGGAACTCGCGGCAGCGCGGAGCAACGCGCGGCGGAAGCGGCAGAGGCAGCGAGACTGCTCGGCGTGGGCTGGCGGCAGGCTCTGAGCCTGCCCGACGGCGCGGTCGAGAACACCCTTCGAAAATCGAATTGAGATCGTGCGAGTGCTGCGATTGCTGCGGCCCCGGGTTGTGATTCTGCCTTACTGGCAGGCGCGGCATCCGGACCACGCCACGACCGGGACACTCGGCTATGACGCATGCTTCCTCTCCGGGCTGGCGAAGATTGAAACTGGAGCGGCTCCGCATCGGCCTTTCAAGATTGTTTACGCGAGCCTTTATGCCGACGTGCGGCCGAGTTTCGTCGTCGACATCACGCCGTTCATCGAGCAGCGCCACGCGGCTTTGATGGCCTACCGGTCGCAATATGCGAACCAGGCTGCGGGCGGCGGGCTTTTTGTTCCGGAGGAAGAGATTCGCGAGCGCACATTTGCGGAAGCGCGCCACTACGGGCTGCTGGCGGGCGTGCGTTACGGCGAGCCGTTTGTGCAGAAGGAAGTGGGTTTGGTTGACGATCTGACTTTGCTTCCCGTGCAGTCGATCTAGGGCGCGCGCTCTGCGCGCCGATTTTCGGCGGCTCTCGTCAGTAACAATTTCTTATCGAAATCCAAAACAAAATAACATTGCGTTATGCGCCGGTTTCGCCTGAAACTGGAGGCGGGGGTCGTTTATGACGCAGACGTGGGACGCTGAAGCCTACGGACAGAATGGCGCATTTGTGCACGGATTGGCGGGCGGTGTGCTGGAATGGCTGGCGGCGCAGGCCGGTGAGCGCATTCTCGACCTGGGATGCGGCGACGGGCAACTGACCTTGCGAATCAAGTCGGCCGGCGCCAGCGTGGTGGGCTTGGACGCATCGCCCGAGATGGCGGCTGCGGCGCGCTCGCGCGGAATTGAAGTGGATGAAGGCAGCGCCGAGTCGATGCCTTTCGCGGCGCAAGGATTCGATGCGGTCTTCTCGAACGCGGCTCTGCATTGGGTGCGGGACCAGGATGGAATGATTGCCGAGGTGCGGCGCGTGCTCAAGCCCGGCGGGCGCTTTGTTGCGGAGATGGGCGGGCATGGCAACATTGCGGCCATTCGCGTTGCACTGATGGCGGTGATGTCGCGTCATGGATTCGACGGACGGGAGGACAACGTGAACTACTATCCCACCCAGGAAGCTTATACGCGGCGGCTGGAGCGGCACAGCTTCAAGGTGGAACGGATGGCGCTGATTCCGCGTCCTACGCCGCTGGCCGAAGGCGGGATGAGCGGTTGGATCAGAACATTCCGGCGCGGCGTGCTCGATACTTTGCCGGAGACGATGCGGGAGACGATTGTGGAGGAAGCGGTGGCGCTGCTGGAACCGGTACTGCGCGATGAGGATGGAAACTGGAGCGCAGATTATGTGCGGCTGCGATTTGTCGCCAGGGCTTGAGGGTATTTAGAGCGTTTTCGGCTTCAAGGTTTACAGGTGAGATGAGTCTCTGCGGGTTCCCATCCTTTCTGCAAACAGCGCAGAAAGGATGGGGCACCCGAAGTTCTGTTACGACGAGGATCAAAAAACTTCTAGTCGGCGGCCAGCGCCTTCAAACGAAACAGCAGGCCTGCGGCGGCGCCGCCCAACGCTGGGAACCAGAAGGAAGAGCCACACCTGCTGCCAGCGCCTTGCCGCCGACCAGCAGCGCCGGACCAAGGCTGCGAGCCGGGTTAACGCTGACGCCGGTAATGTGAATGCCGAAGATGTGAATTGCGACCAGCGTGATGCCGATGGCCAGGCCGGCAAAACCGGCGGGCGCACTCTTCTGCGTCGAGCCCAGGATCACGATCACGAAGATGAGCGTGGCAACAAACTCGAAGACGATGGCCGAAGTGAGGTTGTAGCCGCCCTGGTAGCCGGGTCCCCAGCCGTCCTGCCCGAGTCCGCTCGTGGCGATGTTGTATCCGCCGTCAATGCCGCTGACGATGACGGAGAGAACCCATGCGGCCAGACATCGCCGCCCAGAAACTGGCCGATCCAGTATCCGAACATGTCTTTGAGCGACATGCGTCCGGCCACATAAACACCCAGGCTTACGGCCGGGTTGATGTGGCATCCGGAGATGGGGCCAATGCCGTAGGCGGCGCCAATGAGTGCCGAGGCCGAAGGCAAAGGCGATTCCCAGAATGCCGACTTTGTCGCCCGCCACCACAGCCGTTCCACAGCCGAAGAGCACCAGGATGAAGGTGCCCACTAGTTCCGCGAAGTATTTCTTCATTTACCCTCCTGTCATTTGAATGTTCCGGTCCGCACCAGCCGGCGCGGGGCGAATTCACGGTCCAGTTACCCCTTTTTCAGGGCCCAAGCCGGGCGCAAAGGCCGCTCACTGTCTTGGAGGAGTTGAGCCGTTCCTGATGCTGAATGCGCGCAGGCAGTTTTGCAGAGGACGCTCGGCATAGTCAAGAAAAAACATCCTTTCGGGGTCGAGCGGAGAGCCGCGGAGCAGTTTTCGAAGCGTGCCCCTGTCGGGTGCAAATTCATCAAACGTTTGCAATCTCTTTGCCTCGCTGCATTAGTCTGTTAATGGTTCCGAGCGGCCCATGCAACATGCGATAAAACGGCCGCCGGGCGAGGGCAGACCGTTTGAGCCAAACCGTATTTGTGCTGGAAGACGACGCCGATATCTCACGGCTGGTGCAGCATCACCTGGAAGGCGCGGGATTCGACGTTCGCGTGTTTCATACCCCGACAAACGTTATTTCCGATGCGGAGCGCAAGCCGCCGGCGTTATTTCTACTTGACATCATGGTTCCCGGCGGAGATGGGCTTGACGTATGCCGCCGTTTGCGGGGTCATCATGGGCTTTCAACGATCCCCATCATTTTCTTGACCGCGCGCGCCGGAGAGAACGACCGGGTGCTGGGGCTTGAACTGGGCGCCGACGACTATATTACGAAGCCATTTTCCACGCGGGAGATGGTGGCGCGCGTCAAGGCCGTGCTGCGGAGGTTCGAGCGCCCCACCGCGCCTTCGATCATCAGCTTTGAAGAGGTGATCATCGATGCCGGGGCCATGCAATTGAAGGTGCGCGGCGAGTTGACCACGACCACGGCCACCGAATTCCGCCTGCTGGATTACCTGGCCCGCCACCCCGGCCGCGTCTTCAGCCGCGACCATCTGCTCGATGCGGTTTGGGGCGACGCGCGCTTTGTCACGCCGCGCTCCGTGGATGTTTATGTGCGCCGGATCCGCGAAAAAATTGAGATCGATCCGGAGAATCCGCGCTACCTTAAGACTGTACGCGGGGCCGGTTACCGTTTCGAACTGCCCAAGACCGAGTGATGTCCAAGGAACCTCCGACCGGGTCCTGTTTCGTGTCGAGCATTCCCTCAGGGGCTAAAGCCCCAATTGATTTTGCACCATTTGCGGCACGGCTGAAGCCGCGCCCTTTCAAAGCGGCAACTTAATCAGAGATTCTCCAAGCAATTCTTCGAGCGATTCATTGACCCATAAATTCTTCTCCAAGCTGCTCGCGCTCTTTGTCCTCCTGCTCATCTTCCATACCCTGGTGATGGAACTGGTGTTTCACGGCTTGGTGGAACAAACTGCGGGGCGAACCCTGCATTTGCTGGGGCGCGAGGCCTTCTGGTCAGGACTGATTGCCCTTGGCGTTGCCATACCATTGGCGGCCTGGGTTGCGAGCCGCATGTCGGCGCGGCTGGACAGCGTGGTCGTCTTTGCGCGACGCATCGCGGAGGGCGATCTGAGTGCAAGGCTGGGACAGGCTGGCGGGGACGAACTCTCCCAAATGGAGACTGCTCTCAACCAGACGGCGGAACGGCTGGGAGAGAACTTTGCCGAGCTTGAGAACCGCCGCCACGAACTGGCCGCCATGCTCGACTCAATGCAGGAGGCGGTCGTCGCCGTTACTCCGGAGGGGTTCGTCCGCTGGTCGAACGCGGTGATGCAGCGGATCGCCGGCATGCAGATTCACGCTGGACGCCCGCTGGTGCATTCGGTGCGCGATCCGGAGCTGCTGGCTTGCGTGCGCGGCGCTCTGGAGCGCAACGAGGTCTGCTTTGGCCGCGCCAATACGCTCGCTCCCGGGCGCGTTTTTGAGATCAATGCAGCTCCGTTACCAAGCGGCGGCGCGCTTGCCGTTCTTCATGACGTAACCGCCATCGAGGCGGCGCAAAAATCGCGGCGAGAGTTTGTTGCCAACGTGAGCCACGAGTTGCGCACGCCGCTCACATCCATTCAGGGCTATGTGGAAACATTGATCGAGGACCCGCGTCCGGACCCTGAAACCACGCGCGAGTTTCTCGGCGTGATTCTTAAAAACGCCAGCCGCATGAACCGGCTGACGGAGGACCTGCTTGCTCTGGCGAGCGTGGAGAGCCCCGATTACAAACTTACATTGCAACCCACCCGCGCCAATGTGCTGGTGAAGGACGCCATCGATTCGCTGGGCGGGATCGTTGTCGACTCGGGGGTGAAGCTTCAATCCGCGGGCGCGCCGGAATCGGTGGTGATGGCCGATCCCGATGCCATGAACCAGGTCTTCGGCAACCTGATCGAGAACGCATTGAAATACGCCAAGGACGGCAAGCGGGTTCGGGTTGGTGCGCGGCTGCTTGACTCCGAGGTTCAGTTCACCGTTCAGGACTTCGGACCGGGCATTGCATCCGAGCACCTGGAACGGATCTTCGAGCGTTTCTATCGAATCGACAAGGCGCGTTCGCGCGAGGCTGGGGGCACCGGGCTGGGTCTCGCGATCGTGAAGCACATCGTGCAGGCCCACGGCGGCCGCATCTGGGCGGAGAGCGCCCTTGGCAAGGGGGTTGCGTTCCACTTTACGCTGCCTCTCGCGCCCGTTCCTCAACGGATGCCTGTTCCCGCGATCTAGAGCAAACCCTTTGAGACTCTTTGTGTAGCCGAATTATGAGTGAGGCCGGCGCTCCCCGGGGGCCGCATTGACTTGAGTGTGATGGCTTTGAGATGCGGCATTCGTGATTTCGCTTTTGGCGCCGCAGCCCGGCCGATTCACGTGCAGCTTGTGTTTCGTGCATCCCGCCGGATAAAGTGGAGGGCGGTCATGAGAACGAATACAACCACCACTCTTCATCGTTGCCAATCTTTGGTCTTCCTCTTAGCCTTCGTTGCTGTATCGATGGCAGTGGCACAGCAGCGTCCCCCCGCGGTGCCGTTGATTACTCACAACCCCTATTTCAGTATCTGGTCGATGGCGGACAAACTCACCGACCAGGACACAAAACACTGGACCGGCGCGCGGCAGCCGATCGCTGGACTGGCGCGGATCGACGGCAAGACCTACCGCTTCATGGGAGCACAGCCGCGCGGTGTGCCGGCGATGGAGCAGACTTCGCTTGAAGTCACTCCCACTCACACCGTCTATACGTTCCAGGCCGATGGGGTAACTCTCACTGTGAGCTTCTTCACGCCGGCCTTCGCGAACGATCTCGACGTGCTCTCGCGACCCGTGACTTACATGACGTTCGGCGCAACCGGGCAAGGCGATCATTCACTCGCTGTGCTGATCGACGTCGATCCGGTGATCGCGGTGAATACACCGGACGAGGCTGTCACCTGGGGCCGTTCGCGGGCGCAGGGACTGACGGTTTTGAATGTCGGATCGCGCGACCAGCGTGTGCTCAATCGCCCCGGAGACGACCTGCGCATCGACTGGGGCTACTTTCATTTGGCAGTTCCCGATTCGGCGGGAGCGCAATTCGCAGAATCCCGAGATGCAATCGGCGACTTTGCATCGAACGGCGAGCTGCCGCAGGCTGACGACATGGATATGCCCCGCATGCCGCGCGAACACTCCGCGCACCTGGCCGCGGTTCTCCCGATGAACCTGCACGCCGGGGCTGCGGAGAGCCGCCACATTCTGCTCTCCTACACCGAGGACTATGCGATCGAGTATCTCGGCCGCAAACTCCGGCCCTATTGGCAGCGCAACAACATGACGGTCGAGCAGATGCTCGCCACGGCCGAGAGCGAGTACTCGAGCCTTGAACATCGCGGACAGAACTTCGACAGGGATCTGACGGCGGATCTCGAAGAAGCCGGCGGAAAGAATTACACGCAACTTGCGATTCTGGCCTACCGGCAGACGCTGGCGGCGCACGGCTTTGCCGCCGACTTCGACGGCTCGCCGATGCTGTTCCCCAAGGAGAACTTCTCCAACGGCTGCATTTCGACGGTCGACGTTCTTTATCCGTCGGCGCCGTTCTTTCTGTTCTTCAATCCAGCGTTGATTGAAGCGCAGTTGAAGCCGGTGATGGAATACGCCGCTCTGCCCCGCTGGAAGTGGCCGTTCGCACCTCATGACCTGGGCACATATCCACTGGCCAACGGGCAGGTTTATGGGGGAGGCGAGGAGACGGAAGAGAACCAGATGCCGGTCGAAGAGAGCGGCAATCTGCTGATTATGGTCGCGGCCATGAGCCGCGAAGAGAATAACTGGGACTTTGCACGGCAGTACTGGCCGCAGTTTACGAAGTGGGCGGAGTATCTGCGCGACAAGGGACTGGACCCGGCCAATCAGCTCTCGACCGACGACTTCGCCGGGCACCTGGCCCACAACTCCAATTTGTCGATAAAGGCAATCGAGGGCCTGGCTGCTTATGCGCAGATGGCGCGCGGGGTTGGCAAGGCTGACGTGGCGGATGAGTATTCGCACCTGGCCGCCGATATGGCCGCCAAATGGCAGACAATGGCCATTGACGGTGATCACTACAAGCTGGCCTTTGACAAGCCGGGGACATGGAGCCAGAAATATAACCTCGTGTGGGATCAGATTCTCGACTTCAACCTGTTTCCGGCCCAGGTGCGGCAGGTGGAGATTGCATTTTATCTGAAGCACCTGAATGAATTCGGGCTGCCATTGGACAATCGCGCCGATTACACGAAACTCGATTGGGAGATTTGGACAGCGACCTTGGCCGATGCGCCCGACGTGTTCGCTACGCTGCTGGCTCCCATCGGCCGCTGGATCAACGCGGGTCCGACGCGGGTTCCACTTACCGACTGGTACGACACCAAGACCGGCAAGCAGATGGCGTTTCAGGCTCGGTCGGTGGTGGGCGGCGTCTACATCAAGGCGTTGGCGGACAGGGAGCTCGCCCTTAAGTGGCGGGCTCAGCGCTAAGACCTGTTTGTGAACAGGGCGTAAAAAAGTGGAACAGGCGGTGATTTTCCGGCCTATTTCACTTAGAGCGGGGCGCCGACATTCGAGCATGGTTTGAAACGGTTTATCCACCGGGCCGGGGCGAGAAACCTCCGGAAAAACCCGCGGCATTCAAATCCCCTTAACATTGGCAATAGACAATGGGACGCGGCAGTAAAAACTGCAATGGAGCGTACCGTGAAAAAGACGTTGGTTGCCGTTGTGATGTTGATGTTAGCCATGAGCGCGGCCCAGGCGCAGAAGTTGACCGGGGCCGGCGCCACATTTCCTTACCCCATCTATTCCAAGTGGTTTAGCGAGTACAGCGCGGCGCATCCCGGTGTCGAGGTCAATTATCAATCGATCGGTTCGGGAGGCGGAATTCGCCAGGTGACTACCGGCCTTGTGGATTTCGGCGCCTCCGACATGCCGATGGACTGACGACCATGCTGGCTGCCTCCAAAGGTGAAGCTGATTCACATTCCCACTGTGCTTGGCGCGGATGTGCCGGCGTTCAACGTACCGGGCGTGAGCGAACTCAAGTTCAGCGGCGAGCACCCTGGCTGACATTTTCCTGGGCAAGATTACGAATTGGAACGATCGCCAGCATCGCCAAGGACAATCCGGGCGTGAAACTACCCGACCAGAAGATCATCGTGGTACACCGTTCCGACGGCAGCGGCACCAGCTTCATCTGGACCGACTATCTGAGCAAGGTGAGCAAGGAATGGGCTGACGGCCCCGGCAAGGGAACGTCGCCGAGTTGGCCGACCGGCGTGGGCGGCAAGGGTAATGAAGGCGTGGCAGGACTGGTGCGCCAGATGCCGGGCGCCATCGGCTATGTGGAGCTGATCTATGCGCTCCAGAACCACATTAACTTCGGCGCGGTAAAGAATCTGTCCGGCAACTACGTAAAGGCGTCCATTGACGGCGTGACCGAGGCGGCCGCCAGCGTCGAAAAATGCCTGCCGACTATCGCGTTTCCATTACCAACGCTCCAGGCGCAAACGCCTACCCGATCTCCAGCTTCACTTATCTGCTGATTCCGGCGAAGCCGATCAATGCCGGCAACGAAAAGACGCTCAAGGACATGCTGAGCTGGATTGTCAACTCCGGCGAAGGCGAAGTCTCATCTCTTTCCTACGCGCCGCTGCCGCAAAGCCTGCCGGAGAAGGTTCTCAAGACCATCTACGCACTGCCGTAGATGCCCGGTGTTCTGCGTTGTTGGAAGGTCCGGCGTTTGCGCCGGACCTTTCCATTTTTCAACCTTGTGCTAAGATGATTGGTCGACGGAGGGACTGGAATGTTGAAAGCGGTCCGGCTTACGGTGGTTTGTGCCCTGGTGTTTCTGCCAGGGCTTTTGATTGCGGCGGAACACTTTGACGGCAAGTGGATGACGACGCTTACCTGTCCAGCAAAAGGGAGTACCGAAGGCTACACCTGGACGTTTCCCAGCGTGATTGAGAACGGCAACTTAAGAGGCGAGCGCGGCACGGCGGGGCAGCCCGGTTACTTCCTGGTCGAGGGGCCAGTCAAGGCAGACGGGAGCGCCAAGCTGACAGCCAATGGAATCGTCGTCTCCAGAACTTATGCGCGTGGAGTCTTCGCCCACGAAGGCGAGAGTTACAGTTACAACATCAAAGCAACATTCAAAGAGGCTACCGGCTCGGGGATGAGGGACCAGGGCCTCGGCATTGTCGGCCGTCCCTGCACGTTCGACTTCGTGAAGCAATAAGTCGAAGTCCAAATACTTTTGCGCTAGCTTGTGAGGTGTTCGCCGATCAGCCGGTCGACGAGCGGTGTGAGAGCCTCGTGCGTCCGCGGCAGGACAAACGCAGAGGCCGCAGCGTCCCAATCGAGTTTGAAGCTGGTCGAGAGCGCCGAGATCCATATCTGGCGCACCGGCGTATTGGGCGTGATTACGAATTTGCCCGCCGGATCTTCAAACACGACATTCAGCACGCCGTTCTGTTCCTCGACCTCGAAGCCGGCTTCCAGGTCTTCCTCGCGCTCGATGAGATGCTGCTTGAGGGTTTCGAGCGCAGCTTCGGCGTTACGGCGAAACTCGAGTTCATCTTGCATGGCCCCAGTGTAGCAAGTCCTGTTGGGTTGGCACTTGGGTGGAATGCGGAGGTTCAGCGGGGCGAAGTGTCCGGATTCTGGACACTGTGTATCGAATTCCGACAAAAACATGGAAGATTAAAGTTCCTTGTCGATTCGCCGATAGGAGTCAGCAGTGGGAGCCCCCCACGAGGACGCGAGATGGAGATCAGCCCGATTGCTGGAATTCGCGCGATGCCGGTCGTGAAGGTTCCGCCTTTGGAATCAGGAATAACGAGGGTCCTCGATATCGATAATTCATCGAAGCCGGGCGACGACACCTATTCCGGCAATCGCAAGAAGGCCGCGGGCGGGGAGGATGACGAGGCCGAAGACCTAGAAGAGGGCGGCGACGTTGAACCCAGTGCGCAGCCCGAAGAGAGCAGCCCTCTGCCTGAGGTTGACTATTTTGCCTGAGCGGGTGACGCCGCGCCCGCCAACATCTGAGTCGGCAGAAGCTACAGCGTGCGCTTGAAGAGCGGCGTCGCGATCAGCAGCGTGCCCATGCCAAAGACGAAAAGAAATAACAGGTCGAACTGGATGGCCACGAATCCGCCATCCTTCAGGATGATTGACTTGAAGCCGTGGATGGCATAGGTGAACGGATCGACGACGGAGAGGGCGCGGAGCCAGCCTGGAAATGCGGAGATGGGATACATGGCGCCGGAGGGATAAAACAAGAGCAGGTTGAGAACGCCGAACATGGCGCGAGGAACGAGCGGATCGTCGACGCGGACCATGAGCAGGAACATCATGCCGTTAAAGGCGATCGAGGTGACCAGGATAAGGGCGAGAACCTGAAGCATCTGGCGCGGGATGAAGATGATGCCGAGTCCGGCCATCAGCGAGCCGATGACAGTGAGACAGATGCCGCTGAGGACTGCCTTGATGGAGCCGGCCAGGTTCAGGCCCATGACGAGTTCGAGGCTGGTGATGGGAGTGACGAGATAGCCCTCGTGGACTCCGCGCGCCTTGTCGTCGATGTACAACATGCCGCCGCCGATCATCACGGAGATATACATGGCCAGGGCGATGCAGGCGGGAAGCAGAAACTTCATGTAGCCCACGTAGGGATAGAGCTCGACGATCTCGAGAGCGATGCTGTTGGCCACGCGAGGCTGAATGACGGGAGCGCTGAGCGCGGTGACCAGCGCCTGCATCTCGCCTTCAAGACTGCCTGAGGTGAACGGGTCGGTGTCGTCAACGACGAAGCCGATGCGCGGCGCATCCTGCGAGTAGACACGGCGCGAGTACTGCGCGGGAATGATGACGGCGCCGTCCACCTTGCCGGTGCGGACGTCTTCGCGGGCCTGCATCTCGTCGTTGTAGTCGATGGTGGTGAAGGTCTTGATATTCACGGCGATGGCGTCAAAGCCTTCGCGGATCTTCACTGCTTCAGGGCCGTGATCGTAGTCGACGACGGCAACCTTGGCGCCGACGATCTTGCCGCCGAAGGCATTGCCCATGATGATGAGCTGCAAGATCGGCATCATCAGCGACATGATCATCAGCGTAGGCGAGCGGAAGAACTTGCGCATCTCGCGCTCGATGATTGCGGACATTCTGATTCATGGCTGTGCTCCGGGGCGCGGCGGCAAAGTGAATGCCGGCGGCTTGACCTGCTCATCGCGAAGCTGGCGGCCCGTGTAGTGGACAAATACATCGTCGAGACTGGTGTTTTGGACGCTGAGCGAGGTGAGGGTTTCGCCTAGCGACGCGGCCAGCTCGACCAGTTGCATGGTGGTTCTGGAGCCGGAGGAAGTGAGGACGCGATAGAAGCCGGCGCTTTCGGCCTGCACGCTGGTCACGCCTTCAAGGTTCTCCAGGCGCTTCTGCCACTCTTCGGTTTCGCGATCGAAGTGCACTTCGACGACGTTGGCGCCGGGCACGCTGTGCTTGAGCTCGATGGGCGTGCCCAGGGCCACCAGCTTGCCATGATCCACAATGGCGATGCGGTCGCAGAGCTTGTCGGCCTCTTCCATGTAGTGGGTGGTCAGCAGCATGGTGAGATGGCGCGTCCGCCTCAGGTTGTCGAGCATCTCCCACACCGCGATGCGGGAGACCGGATCGAGGCCGGTGGTGGGCTCGTCGAGGAAGAAGATGTGCGGATTGTGGACCAGGCCGCGCGCAATTTCAAGCCGGCGCCGCATTCCGCCGGAGAGGGTCTTGGTCTGCGCGTCGCGCCATTTGGTCAGGTCGACGGCTTCCAGCACACTTCGCGATGTTCTTCGCGCGCTCGGCCGTGGGGACGCTGTAGAGCTTGGCGTAGATGCTCAGGTTTTCTTCGACGGTCAGGTCGGGGTCGCTGGTGAGCGCCTGGGGAATGACGCCGATCACGCGGCGCACCGCATCCGGCTCTTTGGCAACGTCGTGGCCGGCCACGATGGCCTTGCCGCCGGTGAGCGGGATCAGCGTGGTCATCATGCGGATGAGCGTGCTTTTGCCGGCGCCGTTGGGTCCGAGCAGGCCGAAGATCTCGCCATCGGCCACCGAGAAGCTCACGTCCTTGACCGCCTCAAACGTCGCCGTAGCGCTTGACCGCATGCTCGACCCGCGATTGCAGCCGGCTTGTCTGCCAGGTTGCCGTTTGTGGCTGCAGCGCTCATTGCTTCACCAGCTTGCTCTTGGGGATGTAAATCTCCGCGGTCATGCCGGGAACGAACTTCTCGCCGGGATTGTCGATGAGCAGCTTCAACTGGATGGTCTTGATGTCGCGCTTGCGGCTGCTCACGTCGCGCTGCGTGGCAAAGTCGGCCTCGCGCGGCCTTGTTGATGACTTTGCCCTGGACGGGTTCGCCGCTAGGCATCACCACGCGCAGGCTGTCGCCCAGCTGCACGGCGTCGGCCTGCGTCTCCGGCAGCGGCGCGTAAACCCAGGTCTGGGTCAGGTCCATGATGGTGACAATCGGCGCGCCCATGGCCACCACTTCGCCCTGCCGGGCCGCCCACACATTCACCTTGCCGCTTACCGGCGCCAAGACCTCGGCATAACTTTTCTCGACCCTGGCCTGGTCGGCCAGCGCGCGGGCATTTGCAACGTCGGCGCGCGTTGAGTCCACGGTCTGCGCCGAGACAGAGGCCAGCAGTTCATGGGCGCGCGCCTGGCGCAGGTTGGCCTGGGCCGCGGAAAGCGTGCTCTCGCGCCGCATTCACCGCGGCTTGCGCGGCCTGCAGCGCGGTCACCTGCTCGTCGCGTGACTGCGCGCTCATAATGCCCTGCTGGGCCAGCGCCACGGTGCGGCTGGTGTCGGCCTGCTGGTGCTCGAGCTGTGCCTTGGCCTGGGCCAGGGAAGCCTCTGCAACGCGAACCTGAGCCTCGGCGCTTACGGTGGCGCTGCAGGTCTCGCCGCTGTTCTGGCGCTCGGTCTCGACGCTCCCGTTCAGCTTCGACTTCTGGCTCGCTGCCGCGGCTTCGGCGGCCTTGAGCGCCGCATCCAGGTCGTCGCTCTCGATCACCGCGATCAACTGGCCGGCCTTTACCGTATCGCCTTCCTTGACGGTCAGCGTCTGGATGCGCCCGGGAATTCTGGCGCTCACCAGCACCTCGTTGGCATCGACAGTGCCGATCAATTGCAGATCCGGCCGTGGGCCTGACCGTGACGAAGTACCAGATCAGCGAACCCATGGTCAGCAGGCCCAGGATCAGAAAAACTCGATTGCGTGCGTTCACTTGGCTTTCACCTCAAACTTTCTTGAATTCTCCTGCTCTCTCAGGCATCGGCGTGGCGGCGAGCACCCGCGCCGCGACCTCAGCCCCATGCTTGCGGTTCGTAAAAATGGTCATGCCCCAGGAACTCGATCGCCGCCTTGCGGCGGAACTCCATCGCCTTGCGTTCCAGCGGATCTTTCCCGGTCACGATTCTCATCACCGGCGCGGAAAGAAAATAGAATGCGTTTGCCCCCAGCGCCGCATACATCAATTGCGACTCGTCCACATCGATCAGTTCTCCGGAGCTCTTGCCCTCGGCGAAGAGCTTGAACATGCGCGGCATCATCGGCCTGAAGACCTTTTCGACGATGGGCGCAAGCGCGTTTTCTTCGCCCCGGTGCAGGCGTATCATCTCCTGCTGCATCAGGCTCTGGAAGGGCTGCTGCGAGTGGATGCGATCAAAGTGGTTGAGCGCAAAATGTAGCAACAGCTCCCCGGCCGAGCCGCCGCCTTCGATGGCCGCCATGCTGCTGGCCACCACGCGCTCCGCCATCTGCTCAAGCGCGGCAGCATACAGCGCATCCTTGCCCTCGAAGTAGTAGTAGAGCAGGGCCTTGTTCACGCCGGCGGCTTCGGCAATCTGCTCGGTGCGGGCTCCGGCCAGGCCGTTCTCACTGAATTCGCGCACGGCGGCGTCGAGAATGCGCGTCCGGGTGTGGTCGGCGCGCTCCGCCTGAGTGCGGGTAGGATTGGTCGTAGACATTTTAACTAACTAGTTAGTAAAATACTCTGGCGAGCAGGATTTGGCAAGGTCGCTTCGTGAAAATCTCTCAAAATTGTCGTAAAGGTCAATAATCCGGTGACGGAGTTCTCTTGGCGAAATTGTTTTCAATCTTGAAGGTCCACACCTCTCGGTTGGTGAAACTCGATGTCTTAGGGGTTAAAGATGGCCGCTATCTGTGAGCGAAGGAATCGCGGGTTTTGGGTCGGCGTCTGCGGGGTACTATTGCTTGGGCCGATGGTCCTGGCCGGCCGAGGACAAGAGAACGGGCAGGGCACGGTTTCAGCACAGAGTACGCTAGATTCAGACGAGAAACAGAGGATAGTTCAGGCCGCAATTTTGAATCTGAAGGAAAATTATCCGGAGCACGACACCGCTCAAAAGATTGCGGGTGCAGTCGAAAGACACTTTAAGAATGGCGATGACGACGCGGTGACGGATGCCGCGGCCTTTGCCGGTCTACTGACCAGGCAGATGAGAGATGTGAGCGAGGACCGGGACCTCGTGGTGGTCTACAGTCAGGATGCTCTTCGTGCCGGTCCACCGGGACCGCCGCCAGGAGCTACCGAGCGATATCGGGAAGCGATGAAGGAGAGCAACTGCACATTTGAGAAAGTGGAGATACTGGCGCACAACATCGGCTATCTCAAGCTCAATTCATTCCCCGATCCTTCCGTGTGCCGGGCGACAGCAGTGGCTGCGATGGAGCGCTTGAACGGCGCGGATGCGGTGATCTTCGACTTGCGGGATAACGGCGGTGGATATGCGGAGATGGTGTCGCTGATCGCTGCCTACCTCTTTGACCATCCGGAATACATCTTCGATCCGCGCGAGGCTCCATCGGAACGGTCCTGGACGCGATCGCCTGTTCCGGGAAGCCGGCTGGCGGACAAACCGGTCTATGTCTTGACTTCGGGCTCGACCTGGTCGGGCGCAGAGCAGTTCGCCTACAACCTGAAGGCGCTCAGACGCGCGACACTGGTAGGCGAGACGACAAGGGGCGGCGCGCACGCGGGAGTCTTTCATCGCCTCGACGATCACTTCGGAATGGGAATCCCGGAGGTGAGAGCGGTTAATCCGTACGGGAAGGGAGACTGGGAGGGAATAGGAGTGGAGCCGGATGTCAAGGTAAAGGCCTCCTATGCGCTGAAGACCGCGGAAGAAATGGCAGAGCGCAAATTGCATTTGAAATAGGCCGGACCCACCGGGGCCTGCCCGGCCAGGTTCGGCCGCCTCTGGCTGGCTAGGAGCGCCGCGCGGGTCATCCGCTCTTTGCAATCTTCTGCCGGATTGGCTCGTTGTCGCAGTAGACCCGCCATTCCGCCACTTTCTGCTCTTGAATGAAGGCTCGAAACGCGGCTGGCGTGGACCACCGGTTCTCCGCTTTCAGTTGTCCGTCGTGGGTGTAGGTTCCCTGCGCCGTGCCCAGCATCGCCACCACCGGGCCGTCGCAATAGGTCTCTTCGATCGCGACCGTGAAGTCGGGAACCATTTGGAAGTACCTGGCCCATCCGGACCGCATCTTCTCGCGGCCTTCGACGATGTTGCCCATCGAGTCGATAAACCGGTGTTCCGGAGTCATCAACTCCGCCAACGCATCGACATCCTGCCGGTTGATTGCCCGCACAAACGCGTGCGCAACAGATTCCGCCAATTCATTTATCACGATCCGCTCCTTACATCGCATTCAGCAGCGCCACCGCCATCCTGTTCAGCGGCGTCGCGATGCCGTGCTTATCGCCTTTGCGCACGATCGCGCCGTTGCGCGCGTCGATCTCCATCTGCCGCCCCGCAATTCGATCGGCCAGCAGGGAATTGACGGAGTCAGCCGGCTGGGCGCGATACATACTGATTATCTGCTCGGGCAATTCGTCGTCGAGCTGCGCGCCTTCCGCACGGCCAACCGCAACGCACTCGGCCACCATCTCCATCGCGATGCGGCCCATCGCTTCGTCACGGAGCACGCCCGCAGGCTTGAGGGTCAGAGCGTTCAGCGCGCCCACGGAGTTGATGCAAAGCTTCCACCATGCCGCGCTTTGAAAGTCGTCGACGAGCACTATCTTCGCCGCGGTTCCGGTGAAGAGGCCAGCGAACGCTCTCCCGAGTAGCCCATCTTCAACCTTCATTAGTGTCGCTCCCCGAACGCGCACACTGCCGTCGGCCTGCTTTTCTGTTGGGCAGTCAATCACCACCGGTAACAGCCGACCGGCGCCGATATACGGCTCGAACCGTTCGCGATGCTCGACGCCATTCTGTACGATTGCCACTGGAGCACCCTTTGCACACAGGGCGGGGAACCAGCGCGCGGCTCCCTCCGCGTCGTAGGTTTTGGTGGCTACGATCACCCAGTCCACGGCTGCGGTCTTTTCGGGATCGGCCACGTTTTGGGCGTTGACGCAGGCCTCGCCTTCTGGCGTGTGCACGATCAATCCGTCTATCGGCCGCCGGGTGCAGAGCGTGAGCTCGTTGCGTCCCGCCGAATGAAGGAGGCCGGCCAGCGCGCCTCCAATTGCTCCCACCCCGACGATCGCTACCCGAGCCATGGCTGCTCCTTCCTCGATCGATACAAATAATAAATACAGGTGCCCGCGCCGTGCTGACGGAGATTGTCTTGAAGGTCACGCTTTTTGGTTGCGAGGTGAGCGGCGCGCCCGATCCCGGCGATCTATACAGGCGGGAGCGCATTGACGACAGGCACGCCTGGCGGGGGCGTGAACTGGAATGTGCCTGCTGGGATCGGCAGGTTGGTTTGCTCGCCGGTGAACGTGAAACGGGTCAGTGCGCCGTCGGTCTCTTCGATTTCGATGGCAACGATTGTGCCTTCAGGGGTCACTGCGAGAGTGAGGCGCTTGATACGCTGTTCCTGCCCGTTTGGCTGGCCGGTGAGGGTGAAGCAACCGTTGGGCGCGGGGGCGATCGTCAGGCTGTTCATCTCTTTTTTGAGCTCGGTGTGGCCGAGAAGAAATCGCAGCGGAGAGCGCAGGTCGTCGAGTTCCTTGGCAGGAATGCGCTCGACCTGCGGGTCGCCGCGGGTGTAGAACCAAGCATATTTTCCGTCGAGAAGAAAGACCTTGCCGGAGGGCGAAGTGTAGTCCCACTTCATGCGCCCGGGCTTGAGAAGCAGCAGTGTGCCGCTTTCAGTTCGCTTGACGCCCATGCCTTGATAGTTCTCGGAAAATCCGGCCTTGAGCGAGTGCAACTGGTTGTAATGGCGGTTGACACGGGACGCCAGCGCTTCTGCGGACGGCGAAGTCTGTTGAGCGGAGATGGCTGTCGGGAGCAGCGCGGCGGCCAGTAGCAACAGGCCGCCGCGCCTTAAGTGAAGGCCCAGGATCATTGCAGGTTCTGAGTGCAGTTGGTGCCGCCGGCGGCGTCGTATTTGATGGTGCCGAATTGATCGCTGCAGAAGCCGCGATCGCCGGTCTTGCCGACGGTCTGCGGAACAGCCGTGATGGTGTAGCCATTGGAGCGGTCCGTGCCGTTGATGGTGACCTTGTTGCTGCAGGTGATGGTGAAGATGTAACCGGACTTGTAACCGGAGGTCAGGTCGCCCTGCAGGATCTGGGCCGCGGAAGGCGTAGGCGGGCCGGAGTTCGGGTCGCCGCCCAAAGAAGGCAGCGTGCACGCGAAGCCGTTGGCCGGATAGCTGGATTGATATTGGATCTCCGCCTTGGTGACGGTCTGAACAGAGTTGATTGCCGAGGTTTCATTGCCCTTCTTCGTGAGGCTGCCGATGGTGGGGATGGCCATGAGCATGAGGATCAGGATGATGGCGATGACGATCAGCAACTCCATCAGCGTGAAACCGTTGTGTAGCTGGCTTGTGGGGTGGGGAAGGGACAGGATCTTCGATCCGCGGGTAGCGGTTGAGAGCTCAGACTTGCGATTCATTGGATTCCAGTGCCTCGTGGAGCAGGCCGGAGGCTTCCGGCCCTTTCGACAAAATGCTACAACGTATAGACGCGAAAGGGAAATGGGACGCTCGAAAGAAGCCGGTCAAAGGCTGCAGGACAACTGAATGAAACCGTGGATCTTCAGTGAATCGAATTCGGTTCGCTCTGTCAAGGTGAGCCTTTCTTTCCCTGACCGGTGCAAGTGCAAGTCTGCTTGCTCCTCGGGATGTTGTTGCGCCTTTCGGAGCGGGTTTGGTTTCGCGGGTATGAGACGATCTTCTTTAGGAGACTGAAAAAAAGGTTACAAGTCAAACAAAATGAAGGAGATATTGAGACTTTAGTTTCACGCAGGGCGGGCCGGCATAGCAGGTGCAGGGGTGAGGGGCAACATCCATCCATCGTCTCACACGTGAGCCATCAGTCGGGCGCTTTTGGCCTGCGGCACTTTACAGTGCCATGCGGGAGATGTAAACTTTCGAGTGCGAGTAAACGCTTTCTCGCAGATCGATGGAGCCCCCCACGAGGAGCGCTGAATTGAGATGTTACCCATGAACAGGAAAAACAAATACGAAATTTCGCCAAGCCAAATTGCAGGTCTGGAACGGCTCGATCCGAGCCGTCGAGACTTCCTGGCGGGAGCGGGAAGCGCCGCTGTTCTGGGCGTACTTTCAGGCCCGCGAGCATTTGCGCAGGCCTCCGAGAGCGCTCTCAACATCGCTCGAGTTGCCGTCCCGACGAGCCAGTCGATGAGGAGCGAGAACAGAATCTCCGCGTTGAACGATGGGTTTACGCCTGAGAACTCCTATGACCGGACCCACGCGCTCTATGCGCTGTGGGGAGAGCGGTCAACGGGCAGCCGAACAAGCTGGGTGCAGTACGAGTGGAGCGAGCCTGTCAGCGTCAGCAAAGCGGAGATCTATTGGGCTGTCGATCTTCCGCGTGCGGGTGAATTGCCCGGTGCTTACGCGCGCAAGATCGCGGCGCCGGAGAGTTACAGGATCCTTTATTGGAATGGAAGTGATTTCGCGCCGGTTGCGCAGCCCCAGGGCCTGGGCGTCGCACAGGACACGTTTAATTCGACGACCTTCGAACCGGTTAAAACAAGCAAGCTGCGCGTCGAAGTGGTTTGTCAAAAGGACCGGCCGGCGGGAATCCTCGAATGGAAAGTCTTCAACTTCGGTCCTCTTCAATCGCTTCCGCCCGTGGTTGATGCCGGCGTGGACCGCTCGGTTGTGAGCGATGGAAAAACCTATCTATCGGGAAAGGTGACCTGGCTCGAAGACTCAAGCAAGAACAGGGCCCGCTGGGTGAAGAGAGCAGGACCCGGCGCTGTTGCCTTTGCTGATGCGGCCTCTCCGGTGACTACCGCGACGTTCGCGCAACCTGGCGACTACCTGCTGGCGCTTGAGACCTCGGGCACCAAAGAGCCGGCACAGGCGATTGGCGTGCATGTGGAACCGGCGCCTCCTGCCGACCGTCTCAACGTGGTCTACACGCGGAAGTACTCCATTGACAGCCAACTCTGGAACCAGCGTGCGAAGGCTCTGATTGTGAACTGGATTCCGCACTGCGTCGCGATGTGCGAACGTACCGATATTCCCGCAATGCGCGGTGACGGTGGAATCGATAACTTCATCGAGGCGGGAAAAGCGAACCGCGGCGAACCGCACGGCATGCACAAGGGATACGTCTTTTCCAACGCATGGGTTCACCAGACGGTTGAGTCCATGTGTATCGCGCTAATGGTCGATCCGCAAGGCGATCAGGAGATCATCAAGGCGCAGGATTCGATGCGAGTAACTTTGGAACGCTGGATTCCGATCATCCTTGCAGCTCAGATGCTCGATGGCTACCTGCAAACCGCTTACATATTGGCCGACCGCAAGACCTGGCCGGAGCGCTGGTCGCCCGACCACCGCGGCAATCATGAAGGATACGTCTCGGGCTACTTCATCGAATCGGCCATTAATCACTACACACTCAGCGAAGGGAAGGATCTTCGCCTCTATAACGCGGCAAAAAAGCTGGCCGACTGCTGGGTCGCGAACATCGGGCCCGGCAAAAAGGAGTGGTTTGATGGGCACCAGGAGATGGAGCAGGCGCTGGTGCGCTTCGGCCGCTTCGTGAACGACCAGGAGGGGAATCACCGTGGAGACGCTTACATCGCTCTCGCAAAATTTCTCCTCGATTCGCGCCGGGGCGGATCGGAGTACGACCAAAGTCACCTGCCGCCGGGCCAACAGTACGAAGCCGTCGGACATGCGGTGCGCGCAACGTATTTCTATTCGGGCATGGCGGATATTGCCGCCGAGACGCAGGACCGTGACTACCAAAGCGCGGTAATTTCGCTTTGGGACAACATGGTCAACAAGAAGTACTACCTGACCGGCGGTATCGGAAGCGGGGAGACCTCCGAGGGCTTCGGGCCGAACTACTCGCTGCGCAATGAAGCTTACTGTGAAACCTGCTCGAGCTGCGGACTTGTGTTCTTCCAGTACAAGCTTAATCTCGCCTATCACGATGCCAAGTATGCCGACTTATACGAACAGACAATGTACAACGCTCTGCTCGGCGGAGTGGCGCTCGACGGGCAAAGCTTCTGCTACACAAATCCTCTGGTGAATACCGAGCGCGCGGAGTGGCATGTGTGCCCATGCTGCGTAGGCAACCTTGCCCGCACCTTGCTCATGATTCCGACCTGGACATATGTGAAGAGCAACGACGGGCTATACGTCAACATGTTTGTCGGTAGCCGCGTTCATGTCGGTCAAGTCGGGGGAACTCAAGTCGAAGTCATACAAAAGACTGACTACCCCTGGAAGGGATCGATTTCGATAACCGTGAATCCTGAGGAGGCAAAGACCTTCACGGTCTACGTTCGAATTCCGGACCGAAGCACAAGCAGGCTTTACAAGGAGACGCCTCTGGTCAGCGGTGTGAAGCGATTCGCGGTCAATGGGCGCGAAGAGACACCCAAGATTCAGAAGGGCTACGCCGTGGTCACGCGCGAATGGAAGCAAGGCGACCGCATCGAGCTGGAGTTGCCGATGGAGCCGCGGCGTGTGGTCGCGGACAGTCGCATCAAGGCCGACGCCGGCCTGGCGGCATTCAAGTATGGCCCGCTCGTCTACAACGTAGAGGCGGAGGATAACGTCAACCTTGATCGCAAACTGAGCGATTCGCCGCTCCGGGCAGAGTGGCGTCCGGACCTGCTCGGGGGCGTCATGGTGATCTCCGGCAAGTGGCAAGACGGGGCTCCGTTGCTGGCGATACCGAACTTCGCGCGCATGAATCGAGTCGGGCCTCCGCACGCCTACCCCGCGGCTGACGACGGGGATCGTATGAACGGAGTGAAGCGTTCAATCGAGTCGAAGGTGTGGATCTAGCCACAAACCGCGCTCAAGCGAAACCGTTCCATGTTTCCCTTGCGAAGTGTTATTGCTTCGTACGAGGGCAATGGCATGCTCAGCCGAGCAAACGGTTTCTCGTTTGGCGATGGCGATTTCAGAACGATACTCGAAATCGATTGCAGAAGCTTTCCTCAAGCCTCGAGTGGCAGCGTGCCGCAATGTACCGAGCCTGCGATTGAGGAGACAGGCTTATAAGAACCCTCCGAAACCCCTTCACAGCGCCGCAATCGAAACCGCCTGCGACCCCGCATTCCAGCTTCCAATTTGTACCACTGGCGCATCTGCGCCGCTCTCGGGTAGCAGCGCCGTCAGCAAGCGCTTCTCGCCCGGCGCCAGCTCAATCCAGTTATCCGACCAGATCACCGGCGCAATCAGCCCGCCTGTCTTTGTGCGCACGGCCGCGCTTACCTGGAACGCCAATGCCGCGCTGGTATTCTCAAGCTCCACGCGCACTTCCCTCCCGTGTGCCGTCCTGAGCATCTCCGCATGCGCAACCAGTTTCGCGGCCGGTAGATTCGCCAAGGCAGTAAGGTCCTCGTGCCGCGCCGCCGGCGTATGCGTGTAGTCGGTCTTCAACCAGTCAAACGTAGTCAGAGTGCCCGGCACCCAGTAGAAATTGCGGCTCACCACCTTACCGACCTTGTCCGTCAGCGTCAGGTCGATGAAGAAGGTCCGCTCGGCGCCCGAGTACAGGCTCTCAGGAAGCGTGAACACAATCTGCGAACTATCAACGCCCGCATCCACGGCGGCTTCTTCCTTGTACAACTCCTTCCACGCCACGTTGTGCACCTGCGCGCTCGCATGCAGTCCCGCAATCCCTTCGTAGGTGCTGTTCACAACCACAATCGACCGGTCGTCGTATGAGTACTGAATGTGCACCGGCTCGCAGGCCTTCTTGGTCCCGAAGTAACCTGCGCCTGCTTCGAGATAGTAGTCATACAAGTGCCAGATCATTGAGGGCCACGCGTTGTTCAGCATCCACTGGATTACGCCGGTCGATCCGTACTTGTTTCTGCTGTACGCCTCAAACATGGCGCGCTCGGAATCGTATTCCATGGTGGCCGCAATGCGCTCGTAGCCGGCTGCCGATTGTGGCTTGGCATACACCGCATCCATTGCCTCATCCATCACTTTCAGATTCGCGAACCTTCCGCTGCCGTAGTGATAACTCCACGCGGCCGAGGGCGGCCAGGCATCGGGATCGGGCAAGAACTTCTCGCGGCTCGCCAGCGATGGAATCGCCGGCCCGGGGCTCGTCTCGGTGATAAATCCATATGCGCCACCGTACTGCTTGTCCACATACCAGTAGCTTGGCGCAACATAGTCGTAAGGCCCGGTCATCTTCACGCCATTCAACCCGCCGCCCGCCGTTGCCTGCGACGAGGCAGCCGAAAGAACCGGATTGGGCCAGTGCGTCTGCGCCTCCACATCAAGGTATGCGCGCTCCACGTTCGCGGGCGGAGCATTGTCGCTGCCATTCAACCAAACGAGCAGGCTGGCGTGATGCCGCAAGCGCAGCATCTGCGAGCGCAGCGACTCTGTGGCAATCGACAAGTCGTCCGCGGTCCAGTCCCTCCAGCGCTCCCAGTGGTCGCAGCAGCACCAGCCCAGCATTACCAGGATTCCATCCCGATCGGCGAGGTGGAAGAACTCTTCTGTCTCCAGCTTGCCCTCCAGGCGAATGGTGTTCAGGTTCATGTCTTCAACCAGCCGGAACTGGTCGCGCAGCCGATGGTCGTCCGTGCGCAGCAGCATATCCTGCGACCAGCCCGCGCCGCGAATCAGAATCGGCTTGCCGTTCACGAGAAACAGGCGGGCTCCGGCAGGCGTGAGCTCCGAGGTAATCTCGCGGAATCCGAACTCGACACTCTGCTCATCGGTCACTTCGCCCTGCTCGCGGAAACTCATCGTCAGCCGCTCCAGGTGCGGATCGCCCATCTGCCGTGGCCACCACGGCTTCGGATTGCGTATCCTGAGGTCGGCAAACTGTTCCGGCGTAAACACCACTGTCCGGACTTCGCGGCCGGCAAGTTCGACCGGCTGTTCGAACTTCACGCCCGCAGCCGATCCCTCGACTACGCCCTTCACCGCGCGATCGCCCGCGTTGTCCAGCTCCGCATACACGGTCAACTCTGCCGTAGCCAGGGTCGAGTCGGTAAAATGCGTCACCGCCAGCGGCGAGCGAAGCGTCACGGCGCCCGTAGTCACCAGGTCCACGGCGCCCCACAAACCCATGTCCTTGTCCGGCGGGCACGGGTTCCAATCCACCCAGTTGATGCCCAGGTCTTTTTCCGTCGGCGCAAACGTCTCCACCGCCAACACATTTTTCTCTCCCGGCTTCAGAACATCGGTCACGTCAAAATCGTAGGTGCGGTATGCGCCTGCAACACTCGTCGAGTCCGCGATCCTTTTCCCGTTGAGCCATACCTCGGCGCGGTAGTTAATGCCGCCGAAGTGCAGCCACTGCCGCTCGCCGGCATGCGTTTCGGCAGACGCCGTGAATTCCGTGCGATACCACCAGCCGCAGCGATACGGGCTGTTCGGGTCCATCGGTTGCCGCGCAAAGATCTCGCCAATCGGATAAGTCGTCCCCGGAATCTGGCGCAGATTCATCCCAAAATACGGGTCGGGAAACACGCCCGCGTCGACCTGTGCGGCCAAAACCGTGCTGGGCACCGCAGTCTTCAGCCACCCATCCGGCTTAAAAGCATCCGTGCTGATCGTTTCGCCCGCGACCTCGAGCTTGCAGGCGGATTGCAACTGCCAGCCCTCATGCAGCGGCGTAACCGTTCCCGCAAACACCTTGCTCAACATCGCCGCCATCGTCAAACAACAAAGCAATCCTCGTCTACGCATGAGCACTCACAGTCTTTCTTTCCATCATGCAGCATCCGGGTTAATCTTCGATCCCGTCATTGTGAATCCCCGTCCTTTTAAATAGGCGGCGGCGCCATGACGCCCTCGCCGCGTTAGGAGCTAGTTCAAGCCGATTTCGAGGACTTGAATTGAGTACCTGGGAATTGTGTGAGCAAATGTACTTGCGGCATTCGTGATTTTGCTTGTTGCTGGAGCGATTCTTCTGGGATCGGTGATTGAGTTCGTCTCCTGCGTCGTCTTGCCGCTCAGAGTTGTAAGGGATGCAACGCTATGAACCCTGACTGCTCCGCTCAAGATTATTTGAACCGTCTGCGATATCGAAGAGGCGTTGACTAACTTGACTATTACGCGATGAGTTTTCGAGTCGCTGGTCACGGAGTAGAAAAGCCGCGGATTTGTGGTGACGAATTTGGAAGCGGGTATCTGATCACCGAGATGAGTGCTTAACATGACCTGGGTATAGTAGCTGGGTGAGCCATAGCTGGTGAGCGCGTTGTAGCCAATAAGATCGCTCGGCCACTGCATGCCGCCAGGATTGACGTTCACGAACAGAGGCGCATAGGAAGCCATCACAACGATGTCGCTGTTGCGTTCAAGGCCTGTCATCCAGGCTGCGTCGCCGAGGGCCGCGCCAAGGTCGGTGGTGGGAGATCCTTCGCGAGTCGCCCATTCGCCAACCAGAATTTTGGGCCCGCTGCGGTCGTAAGAATCGTAGCGGTGAACGTCTTGATAGAACTGTTGCGCAGTGCGATAGAAGTGAGTGTGGAGAGCGTGGTCGTTGTCATCGAGGATGTCGGGACGAACCAGTGTGACCGGCGCTGATGCAACGATTTTTATCTCTGGGTAAGTTTGCTTGATTGCTTTATAGAATTGAGCGAAGCGGGCGTCGTAGGTTCCGGATTGGTCATGGTACTCTTCATTGCCGACTTCGACGAAGCCCAGGTGGAAAGGCGCGGGATGTCCGTCCTTTGCCCGCTCGGCGCCCCAATGTGTTGAGGTGCTGCCGGTGACGTATTCAATCTCATCGAGTGCGTCCTGCACATAGGGCTCAAGGTTAGCGCCGGCATCGATATGTTCCTGAAGAAGTGAATATCCAGAAAAGACAGCAAGAAGTGGTTCCATGTGCAGGTCTTCGCACCATGTCAGGAATTCAAGAAGGCCCATACCGTCAGAAGAGCGATATGTCCACGGTGTGGGGTGGGTTGGGCGATCAACAAGGGGACCGATCGTCTTTTTCCATTCGTAATGTTCGTTGAGGTGTTCTCCTTCAAGGTAGTTTCCTCCGGGAAAGCGGAGGAATGCAGGATGCAAGGCGGCAAGCATTTCCATCAGGTCGATGCGCTTGCCGTTGGGCTCATTCTTATAAGTTGGCGGAAAGAGCGAAATCAGCGAGAACCACGCGGTTCCTGGGTGCTCAACAAGAAACTCCAAATGGTTGCCAGCGGAGGGGAGCAGTGTGCCGGTTTTGAGAGTGAACGTGTATCTCTGCCAGGAATCCCCCAGTGAGGTCACAGACGTTGAGGTAGCCACCGAGCCGGTCCTGTCGTTTACCAGGCGGATCGTCAGGCTGCCGATTGCGGAGCTATCGGCCTTGGCATAGAAGGAGCCCCGATAGGTCGTGGAGGGCCGAACGGCCATGCCCCAAAAGCCGCTGTTATAGAAGCCGGCATCGTTCTTCGGGTTGGCGGAGTTGACCGTCAGTTTGAGGCTATGCGGGAGGGCTGCGCTCGGGCCCGTCGTCTTGTCGATTTCAATGGTGGCTTGCGAGTCGCCATTCTGAATGAGTGTCCAGTTCTCAAGGCTGAGTCCGCGGCTGGTTTGAAACGTGCGGTTGCTGACCAGCTCCGCGTACAATCCACCGTCGTATGAGTGATTGATCTCTTCGGTCATAATGCCGTAGAGAGTCGGGCTGACTTTTGCGACGATCTTATTGGTATCGATGGTCAGAGTAGTTGCGCTCTGTGCCATGGTGGAATTCGGGGCGGCAATGGAGACTACGAAAAGGAGTGCGAGGGGATGGATGAGGCGCATGCGTGGGATTCCTTGATTTTCAGGATTGTATAACGTTGATTCATTGTGCGGCGAAATATAATAGCGCGAGCCGTGCTGCGATTGGCACGGCCCCGGCTAGAACATTCATGCTGCCACAGAGCAGAGAGGACGCATTTCCCCGATTCATTGGGGAATTGCCCGGAATGGAGCAAGGGTTTTCCGATCCTGCTCAAGATTTGGCGGAGACTCTGGTGTAAACTTAGACACCGATTTGAGAAGACTGAAATTCACGCCGTTTTTAGGGATTCGGGTGGCACTCGTAGGTTGGGTGTGTTTCACTGCCCTGCTTGTTACTACCGCCCAGCAGCAATCGCCCCGGAACGAGTTGCCGGACACCACGGCTGATCGCGTCACCGGCCTGGGTTGGTGGCCCACCAAATCTCCAGCGTCCACCAAAGCTTATGTTGGCAGCGACGCCTGTGTCGGATTGCCATTCCGCAATTGCCTCTGCGCAATCGGAGAGCGAAATGGCCAAGGCCGCCTTCCGTCTCTCGGGAGGCGAGGCCGGGGAGCCCGCTCCCGGAGATTTTAAAAGCGGATCCTACACATACCGGTTCATCTCCAACAACACGCTTCCTGGGTATTCGCTGGAGGTGACGTCCAACGGCCAGTCGATTTCTTCTCCGATTGCCTGGACGATGGGCGACAGGCGTGCATGGCCAGACATATCTGCTGAATGAGAATGGCGGAATGTACGAGAGCCAAGCCAGTAGCTTCTCTTTTATCCATCGCCTGGGTTTGAGTCCAGGACACAAACCTATCGAGGACGGCTCACTCGAGAATGCGCTTGGCATTCCGCTCAAGGCGGGCGATGCTCTGAAATGTTTCGCTTGCCATACGACGGCATCTTCGGCGAATTCTACGCTGAATACGGCAGACGCTGTTCCCGGTGTGCATTGCGAGGCTTGCCATGGTCCAGGGCTGGATCATGTGAATGCGGCCATGGCCGGCCAAAAGGTGCAGGCTCGCCAGGCCATCTTTAATCCGGCCTCGCTCACGCCAACAAGTTCTATCGATTTTTGCGGAGCATGCCATCGAACCACGATGGATGTCATCCTGAATGAGCCCGAGCCCGGCGCCTATACCATCCGCTTTCAACCCTATCGTCTGGAGGAGAGCCGTTGTTGGCAAACCACCAAAGATGCGCGGCTTGCCTGTACGCAATGCCATGACCCGCATGCGCCGATGGTGAGGGATGCGCACTTTTACGATCAAAAGTGTCTGAGCTGTCACAGCTTACGAAAAGATGCAAGGCATGATGATTCCAGCGGCGCCTGGACCGCCGCGCCAAAAATCTGCCCCAAAGCGACGGCGAATTGCGCGAGTTGCCATATGCCCAAGTCCTATGTCCCGGAGATGAATTCAACATTCGTTGACCATTTCATCCGAATCGTACGTCCCGGTAAACCGGTTCCGAATTAGGGGTTCTCCGATACCTGAGTGAGAAATGCGAGCCGAATCTGAATGGCATGGCCGGTCAAGCGAATGCCCCAGTCTCTCATCAAGTAAGCGCTTGCTTCCGTTTTCTCCTACTTTTGACAGGTTTGTTCAGGTCGGAGAAATCCATGGCTCAAACTAATGATTAAACGGATTTACTTCAGGAAGATCTTCCAAAAATCAAAATGAAGATGAAAATAGATTTCTGTTGACAACTATACAAATTGAAGGTCCACTATTGTCGGCATTGAAGAAAACGTATGCCCAAAACAACATGGACGGCGATTCGCAAGTGAGCACCGAGGGGTGTGTTACAGCCTTTTCGGTTAATTTTGCGATTCCAAGCCTATTCCCTAGCACTAAGTCCAGTTAAGTGGCGTTCGTTGCTAATTCATGCCGAACGGGTCTATCAATGCCCCTAGGCGAGGCTTCCCCAGTGAACCACGTCGGGACTTGGCGCCATGCGCCCATGCATCTCTTGAAACTTAAGATCGTCGTTTGCTTCTGATTCGCATCGAGGGATTGGGCTGTTTAGAAGCCCTGGATTCTCCTGCCAAGCTCGTCGACTGCGATTCGTAGCAGACAAAGCGGAATGCAATTGGGCAAGCGTCTGCTCCCGAGTGGGGTGGGCCTGTGTCCACAAGTGAACGTTTGTCCCGGTGCAAGAAAGACCCCCAACGGACCCGCCCTACCGGAGATTGCCATAAGCAACTGAAGCAAGTGGGGTAGAGCGAGCCAAGTAACGAATTTCTCAGGAGACAGACCATGACACAGTCCTTTACCCAATCAAGCAGAAGCTTGACGGATCCGGTCAAAAAAAGGGATGGGAGTGCTTTGGATTGCACTCGCCATGATGATCATGGCTCTCGCACCGCGCGTGTGGGGCCAGGACAGCGCAACCATTGACGGTAACGTAACGGATTCAACCGGAGCGGTCGTTGCCAATGCCAGTGTAACGCTTATTGACATCGGAACTGGCGTGAAGAGGGAAGCCGCGGCGAACGCCGTGGGCGCATTCCACTTTGGCAACATTGGCGCCGGCACCTACACCATGACGGCGACTGCGAAGGGCTTCCAGGACTTCACGAAGTCCGACATCGAAGTGCACGTCGCCCAACACCTGGAAGAGAATGCGGCGCTGACAGTCGGTAGCGAGTCGCAGACCGTATCGGTGGAGGCGGACGCTCTGCAGGTGCAGACGGAAACCAGCGAAGTCAGCACGCTGATCAGCGGCGAGCAGGTTCAGCAGCTCGCCACCAACGGCCGAAACGTCGTGCAGCTCGCGGCTCTCGGTCTGGGCGTTTCGAACCAGCTTGCAGCCTTCGGCGGCATCGACGCTCTTACGTCATCGAACGGCATGAGCTTCAACGGCCAGCGCACAACGCATAACGTCTACCTGATCGACGGCGCGGAACAGAACGATCGCGGATGCGGCGGCTGCTTCATGAATCTGCCTTCGCAGGACGCCATCGGCGAATTCCAGACGCTGGGGTCAATTACTCAGCCGATTACGGAATTGGTTCCGGCGGCACCATCGTGATGATGATCAAGTCGGGCCAGCGGAAGTATCACGGAACTCTCTATGAGTTCAACCGCAACACCGCCTACAACGCGAACGACTACTTCCTGAAGCAGGCCAACCCGCCTAAGGGTCGCCCGAATTCCAGTTGAACGAGCCCGGGCGGCAACATCGGCGGCCCGGTCTTCATTCCTCACGTGTACAACGAAAGCGAAGACTCGGACGTTCTTCTTCTGTGAATGAAGAGTGGCGCAGGCTGATTCAGGGCAGCGCGCCCTCAGTTACGAACACGATTATGGGGCAGCAACTTCCCAACCCTCGGACAGGACTACATCTATACCCCGCAAAGCGCGAACAGTTCCGGTGGTACCTAATCTCCCGACAAACACAGGGTACACGGCCCTGGAAACTGGTCTCGGGTTGACCCCAGGTTCTCCGTTCCGGCAGAACGCAACGACCGGCACCTACAGAATTCCGCTCGCCCTTGTCGACCAGAACATGGTTCGCGAGTTGAATGCAGGAGTATTTCCGCATCCGAACACAACTTGCACGGGCCCCGGCGGCACCTGCAAGCAGATCGTCGTATCAATCAATCAGCCTGAAGACATCCGCGAGGATGTAGTCCGTATTGACCACGCCATCAATAGCAAGTTCCAGTTGATGGGCCACTATCTCCACGACGCGATGAAGAAGACCTTCTTCCCGCCGCTGTGGGCCGGCGGCTAGCCGACCGTCGGCAACGATGATGGCAAACCCCTCGTACACGGCGGCCATCAAATTGACGCAGACCTATTCGTCTTCGGTGCTCAACGAGACCGCGTTCTTTTATAGCGGCAACAAGATCAATCTGACGCCGATTCCCGGTGCAGGTGTGACAATCGCGCAACCGACAGGATGGAACTCGACTACCGGCACCAATACCTACGGGACAGCTACCACCAGCCTGTTCCCGACGAGCGATCAGTCGGGCCTTAACCACGCATTCGCACCGAAAGCGCCGCTAATGCCCGCCATTGCGATGTCCGGGACGCTGAGTGCAACCTACACCCCCTCGTACTATCCATGGAAGAACGGCTATGAAGGCTTCCAGTATCGCGATGACTTCTCCTGGATCAAGGGCCGCCACCAGTTCAAGTTCGGATTCGGCCTGCTGCACGACTACAAGAACCAGGAACTGCAAGCCGAAACCAAGGGCCGAGCCAGCTTCAGCCAGAACAACTTTGCCAAGGACAGCGTTGTGAATGCGGTCCTGGGCTTGGAAGACAGTTGGAGCCAGCTCGAGTACCTGTACGGCAAGCACTGGGTCAACAACAACTACAGCGGATACGCGATTGACAACTGGCACGTGAATTCGCGCCTTACGCTCAATCTCGGACTTCGTTACGACGGCCTGCCGCACGCATGGGAGCGCTATAACAAGTTCGCCAACTTCGTACCGGCGACGTTTAACACCACGTTGCCTAACCCGGTTAACGACGACGGAACGCTCAGCCCGGGGCAGCTCACCAGTTACACTGGTGTCAGCCCGAGCGGCAGGGGCCGAGCCGTTCTATCTGAACGGAATCAATGAGGCCAGAGTCAACGGCTTTCCTCGCGGCAACGTCAAGAACAGTTACTACACATGGCAGCCTCGCATCGGATTTGCCTACGATCTGTCCGGGAACGGGAAAGACCGTTCTCCGCGGCGGCGTGGGCATGTTCTACGAGCGCGTTCAGGGCAACGACGTTTACAACGCCGCTTTGAACCCGCCGTTCGCCTATCAGCCTGTTCGCGACCAACGTGTTCTTCTCGAACCCGAACACTAGCATCTCACCGGGGCGACGTCACACAACCAGCTTCCCGTCGAGCTTGACCGACCATCAAGTACAACTATCCGCCTCCGGGCACCGTGAACTGGAGCCTGGGCATCCAGCGCCAGGTTGCGCCTTCGGTCGTTGCGGTGTTGCAGTATGTTGGTTCGGGTGGCTGGGATCAGAACAACGACCGCCAGATCAACACGCTGCCTTTGACCAACAACCCAAGCAATCCCTGGTCGACGGCCAACTCTGCACCTCAAGCATCTACAGCCACCGCAATCGCTGCCGAACCGACGACCAACCCGAATTGGACGGCGATCTACTCGGATCGCTGGGCGAACCAGAGCGGCAAGATCCTTGCCAACAAACTCCGCAACTACCCAGGCTTCGGCGCCATCAACCAGGAAGAGAACGAAACCAACTCGCACTATCACTCGCTGCAAGCGGGCGTACGCTTTGAGAACAAGTGGGGTCTTACCTCCCAGCTTGCGTATACCTACTCGCACCTGATCGATAGCGCATCGGGCGACCTCGGCGGTATTCCGAACCCGTTCAATGCACACTACGGCAAGGGCTCGGGCTCCTACGACCGTCGTCAGATCTTCAACGTCAGCTATGTTTATGCGCTTCCGTTTGCGAAGCACAGCTCGAACCTGGCTGCGAAGGAGATCCTTGGCGGATGGGGCATCTCTGGCGTAACGGTGTTCGAGAAAGGCCTTCCTAACAACATTGCCTACACCGGTCCTGACACGCTCGGTTTGACCGCTGGGAGCAACCGTCCGAACCTGATTGGTCCAATCAGCTATCCGAAGACGCAGGCGGCGTGGTTCAGCACCAGTTCGTACGCCGATCCGGTTGCTCCGTGGTTTGGCGGTCCCAATCAGGGCTTCGGCGCCGCGGGCAAGGACAACGTGGTTGGTCCGGGGTTGAACAACACAAACCTGACCTTGACCAAGAACATCCCGCTCAGCGGCAATGACAACGGCCCTGGCATCGAATTGCGCTTTGAGTCGTTCAACACGTTCAACAAGGCACAATTCGGCAGTGCCTCGGGAGCGGGTTTCGATGTCAACAACCATGACGGCAACTTCGGTCAGGTAACCTCAATCTTCAGCCCGCGCATTCTCGAATTGGGTGGAAAATTCCACTTCTAGTCAGCGGGTCGTAAATAACTGAGACGTGCGACAGCTACGGCTGTCGCACGTTTTTCTTTCTGTGCGCACTTGCTCGCGCGAAACCGGCGCCGTGCTATTCTTTCCTTGCTGTGTGCGTTTGCCGCCGCATCTCAAATGAAACACGTTCGACTCAAATGCTGTTTGGCTGCTCTGTTACTGGCGATGGCGGCGGTTCAATCTAGCGCTCAGGCGGCTTCCATCAAGCAGCAGCGCGCGACGGCGTTCGAGCTGGAACAAAATGGCCAAACTGTCGAGGCTGAAGCCGCCTGGCGCTCGGTTCTGCGGGTCCATCCGAGCGACGCCGAAGCTTATGCGCATATAGGCTTGCTTGAAGCCCGCCAGCAGCATTACGACGCGGCAGTGCCCATGTATCGAAAGGCGCTGGCGCTCAATCCTTCATTTCCGGGCTTACGGCACTGAATCTCGGCCTGTCGCTCTTCAAGTCGGGAGCGTTGAAGGCAGCGATCGAAACATTGTCTCCATTGCTGAAAGGCACGGCGCCTTCATCGCCAGATGCGGTTCAGCCTGGAGATAGTGATTGGGATGGCTCACTATGGACTGAACGAATTCTCCGCCGCGGTTCCTTACCTACAGAAGGTGACAGCCGCCGATCCGCAGAACCTTCCTTATCGTCTATTACTCACCCAAAGCTGTATGTGGTCAAAGCAATATCAGTGTGTTCTCGACACCTATCACCAGATCCTCGAATTAAATGCCGAGTCGGCTGAAGCGGATATGCTGGCGGGTGAAGCGCTCGACCAGATGCAAAATCACCAGGGGGCGATTGACGAGTTTCGGGCGGCTGTAAAGGCAGACCCCAAGGCGCCGAACGCGCATTTTGGTCTCGGCTATCTGCTGTGGACTCAGGATCAATTTGAGGAAGCAGCGAAGGAATTCCAGGCGGAATTGGCGAACTTCCCTGAGAGTGCGCAGGCGCTCGCATTTTTGGCCGACACGGATATTCATCTGGGAAGACAGGACGACGCATTGCCGTTGGCCGAAAAGGCTGTTCAAATCGATCCGACTATCGCGAAGGCACATGCCGTTCTGGGCATCCTGTATGCCGATCGCGACCGCAAGGACGACGCTGTGAAGGAGTTTAAAGCGGCGATCAAGTTGTCGCCGAACTACCAGGATCCTCATTGGAGACTGGCGCGTCTTTACCAGGCGATGGGAAAAGAGCAGGAGGCGAAAGCTGAGTTTGAGAAGACGAAAGACCCTACACCAGGCGGAGCAGCAATCAATCTTCAGCCAGTTGAAGGCCGCACACGACCCGGGAACCCAAGCAGCGCCGCAAAGCATTTTGCCCACGGAAAAATGAATCTTATGCGTCCGTGAGGTCTCCATTCGAAGCACAACGCTCTTTCTGCTCCCGTCGTTGCAGGTATCTTGTATTCCGACTCCGGACGCAGGGACGAAGCTTTGCGGAAGGTTAAGTTTGCAGCGACGCTGAATCCCAACGACGTGAATGTCCATTACCGGCTGGCGCGGCTTTACCGGGCAAGCGGAAAGAAGGTCGAGGCAAAGGCCGAGTTTGACAAGACCCGCAACTTGCAGAAAGCATCGGACGAGACGCTCTTCAAGAAACTGCACGAAGCCCAGGCCAAAGGCAAGCCGGAACAGGAAACGCCCGACGCAACGTTTGGCAAGTAACTCCGAGTTATGTATCTTCGACGTGAGAGTTAGACGAATCGCAGCAAAGGACGCGGCCACTCGGGCGTCCGCATCAACTCTTTCCCTTGAGGGCTGCGAGGGGAACTGTGACCGATCCCATGCGGCCTGAATTTTCATCTACAACCACAATCCTCACCGAGCCGGAGTCCTGTTTTTTCTCAATGAACTGTTCGAACGGAATCCCCTCCTGTTGCACCCTCGCGTAGCTGGAAGGCATCAACGACAGGCTCAGCGTTTGTTCGGCGACTCGAGCATGAAGGCCCTCATCGTCGCTTTGAATTAGAAAAATATCCAGCTTATCGATCCAGTGATTTTCTTGTTGCTTTAGCGCCAGGTCGTTGGCTGCGATGCTGAGCTTGAGTGCGATTCCCTCAGATGCGGGTTCCGGATTAGCGCTAACCGCAATCTCGTTCATATCGCGAGACTGCCAGACCGCCTGCCTGAATCGGTCCTTGAGCCCGGTCGGTTCCGTTGCGTATTGGTAGCCGGTTCGGCACCGCAACGTAATGCCGCGCCTGCCCGCGATCTTTACCGTGAGCAGGTGATACTGGTTGTCCGCAGGCGTGTCGGGAGTGAATCCAATCAGGTATTCAGCGCGGCCATCTGAAACTACTTTGTCGAGACTTGATGCAATGCCGTCAGAGCGGCCAAAGGCACGGCCCCCGGTTGCGTCCGCCATCTGCTCGAAAGCCGCCTGAACAGGATGGAGATCCTGCTGCATCTGCGCGGAGATCCGCCCCGGCGCCGCGCCTTCTGCCTGAGCTTGCGGCGGCGCGGGAGCACTGGGCGACAATTCGACGTTGGGGTTCGCAAGACTGGCGTCTACATCCGTGGCCTCCAGGCGCGACACGTCAAGAGGATAGATGCTCACGTGAGCGTCGTTCAGCGCCTCCTGTGCGCGCAGGGCATAACCTCCAATTTGCTTGCTGTTCTTGTCGCCGCCCGCCGCCTTGTCGGTCCAGTCCGCCAGTGCACTGTCGTTTGTAACCCACACCAGGTTCTTGTGGCCGGGGATGGCGGCAAGATGCCGGGCCACGCCGGCCAGGATCGACAAGGAATCCCGGCCGGCGTTGCTGCCGTTGGCGCGCAATTCAGGATCAACTCCGCTCGCCGTGTCCGGCGCCATGTCGACGTTTCCGTTCACAGACTGCAAATCTGTTGGGTTAAGCACATAGTCGAATTGCTGCCGGTTTCGTCGTTCCAACTCCTGAGCTCGAGCCAGGTCTTGTGCGCTCGACATCCAACCTCGAAGCTTCAAAACCAGCTGCGCGTGGTCAGCGGTTTCTTCCTGCAAGACTTGAAACCCTGGAGACATCATCGTATAGAGCCCCACCGCCTCGTCTGCCGGAAGCGAATTGAGAAACCGCAACATCTCCGCGCGGGTATAACTCAGCTCGCCCCAGGTCAGGTCTCCGGGGTCGAGCAAGAGAATCGTAATGCTTCCCTCTGCGGCTTTGGATGCAGGGGTCGCATCCTGAATATCTGCGCGTCGATTTGAAAAAACCGGCTCGGCAGGCGTCACCACGGATCCCGGCTTTGCGGCAGCAGGCCCAGACTCGGGTTTCCCGCCTGCCTGGCTGAAGAAACGCACTTCCTGTTTTCGTCCGTTGTCGTAGATTTCGAAGTTCTCCGGCTTCAAGTCAGTCACCGGTTGACCTTTTTTGTCGAATACTACTACGCCGATGTCCACAAAACGAGTTGTTACATGCAAAGTAAAGCTGGCGTCCGCAGCCGGATTCGGAATCGCGGAAAGCTCGGGCGCCCCCTTCGACTCCGCCAAGCTGATTTCCGGCTCAGCGGGTTCCGGTTCGCCGGCCGGTTGTGGACTCGTCGCTATAACCGTGGGTACCGCTGTGTCCGGCACACTTTGCTCCGGGGAAACCGGCTCTGGAGAATTCTCCGCCGCTGCAACCTGCGGGGCATCGCTCGTGTGCGCGGGGATCGATGAGGACGGCTGTTCCTCAGCCTCCGCGGCTTCTCCGGTCAATACATGCGACTCCGCGCGAAAAAGATGATACTGATCAAACACAGCATCGTTCAGCAACGTTTGCAGCGAGTCTTGAAAAGCCTGGCCGCCTCTTTCTGGAGGCTGGTTGAAATAACGCTTCAAATCGAAAGCATTGATGGGATGTGCCGGCTGCATCCTGATGGAGATGCTCCTCACCGGGCAGATGTAGTCGATTCCACCGATCTTTACCGATCCGTATTCGACCAGGATGTCGGCTCTGGAAACCGGATCGTTCCCCTTGAGGTCCGCTTGCACCGTGAGGCGAAGAACTGCTCCAGTCATCGGATCGACGGCGATCTCCCCGTGATATCCAGATAACTCCTTGAAGACGCCGTCGCCGTTACCTCCGGAAACGCAACAAAAACTCACTTCGTAATGCGACGCATCTTTTGGGACGGAATAGAAGAAGACGGCCTGTGGTCCAACCGCGCCTTTCTCCCAGTGCTTCCACGTCAATTTGCCGTGGGCGGAATCCGCCAGCACAGTAGCGAGAATCGGGCCGAACACACCCATGGTGGTCAGCCCTTCGGTTCCTTGCATCTGCTGCTTGCTTTTCGCCTCCGAATTCACCACCTCTTTCCCATCGCGATAAAGTACGGCGTCACGGGATTCGCTTACGGGGTGTAACGGCTGGGCGGCTGTAAGACTTCCATCGACGGAGCCGGCGATCGGTTGCAGAGGGTTATCTTCAAAGTGGATCGTATCGCGCTCGGCAAAGAAGTTTGGCAGTTCGTGAATGGCGTTTTGCGTGTAGTCAATAGCAAGGGTCAGAATCTTGCGTTGCGCCCCGACGTCGGGAATAGCCGTTGCAGGAATCTCCGATGCAGGCAGTTCCAGAAACGCCGATACATCGGCCAGAACCACCAGGGACCGCCGGGATTCAGTACCCGGCATCTCCTTTTCCCATCGTGCGAGCTTGGCAGCGCTCGGCCGCTCTGTCAGTTCGAACCCAGCCAGCTCCTTCGCTACTTTCACGTCCCGCTTGCCGCGCGCAGCCGCCAGCACCTGTTCCAACTGACTTACAGTGACCCGTCTTGCAGGGAAGGCCGGAAAAGCGGTCACTGTCAGCAGAGATAGGATTAGAAACGTCCGCATCGCGCAATTTCTCCCGGCTTTGCATCTCGTTCCAGTTAAGGCATCTTTGACTTAGAAGTCTCCGGCGGCCTTGCAGAAACCGCTCCGGCACCTTCTCGCAGAAATTAGAAACGGTTGGCAGCGAGATTGGTTCGCAATTCCACTTTTCCATCCGCCCAAATAACTTCAGCCTTGTCCACGCGCTCATGCCCACCCAGTCCAAAGTGGGTGCGAAGATCGTTTTGCGAGAGATAACTACCGCGGGTGATAACTTCCCCGAATGTACTCTCTGATCATGACTCCATGTTCCCTGGCTTTGCCCCAGACTGCCTCGAAGCAAGGCAATGCGCTTGCCCCATTTCCCATCGGAAGCAGGTCCAAGGCAACGACCATCACGCATTTATTGGCAGATCCAATTCGATCGTTCGACATGTGATCTTACGAGTGGCGCTTTTCAACTCCACCAGCCTGCCGTGGGCGTCAGGTGCAACTTTGAGGGAAGGGAAGCCCACAGTGGCGGCTGCAATCTTGGCGGTACGCGCTGTCCCGGCTCAGGAATTATAACTGTACCGGGCCATCTACCGCACGCCAATCCGATCGAATGATGGCCAGATCCGAGACTTGAATTTCATTTCAGGGCTAGCCTTAAAAATGCGCCAGATCAACAATCAAAATGCTGAGCGATGATAGAAGATCGAGGTGAGCGCTTTGGGCATGAACAAGCTATGGCCGGACGCAAACGCCGCATTGGACGGAATCGTGCGCGACGGAATGTTGCTTGCCATCGGCGGCTTTGGCTTGTGCGGCATTCCCGAAGCACTGATTCTTGCACTGCGCGATTCGGGCACCCGCAATCTGACAATCGCCAGCAATAACGCAGGAGTGGATGGGTGGGGGCTGGGATTGCTGCTTGAGACCCATCAGGTGAAAAAGATGATCTCCAGCTACGTCGGCGAGAATCTCGAATTCGAACGCCAGTTTCTGTCCGGGGAGTTGGAGGTAGAGTTTTGCCCCCAAGGTACGCTCGCCGAGCGCATGAGAGCAGGAGGCGCGGGGATACCCGGCTTCTATACACGCACAGGCGTGGGCACAGTGGTTGCCGAGGGTAAAGAGCAAAAGGTATTCGATGGGGTGACTTACATCCTGGAGCGCGGCATCCAGGCCGATGTCGCCTTGGTAAAGGCCTGGAAGGCCGATCTCGAAGGAAACCTCATCTATCGGCGCACCGCGCGCAACTTCAACCCCAACGCAGCCATGTGTGGCAAGGTCACAGTGGCAGAAGCAGAGATCGTCGTCAAACCGGGTGAAATCGATCCGGACGAAGTTCACACACCGGGGATCTTCGTTCACCGGCTAGTGCACAATCCCAATCCTGAAAAGAGAATTGAAAGAAGAACGACTCGGGAGGTCTAGGCCGTGGCATGGACTCGACAAGAGATGGCCGCGCGCGCCGCCAGAGAGGTGAAGGACGGCTTCTACGTCAACCTCGGAATCGGCATCCCCACGCTCGTCGCCAATTACATTCCAGACGCCATCACCGTCACCTTGCAGTCGGAAAATGGCCTTCTCGGCATGGGGCCGTTTCCGCTCGAGGCGGAGGTCGATGCCGACTTGATCAATGCGGGAAAGGAGACCGTGACCCTGAATCCGGGGGCTTCCATCTTTTCGAGCGCGGATTCATTCGCGATGATTCGCGGCGGTCACATCGACCTTGCCATCCTTGGCGCCATGCAGGTCTCCGAGCGCGGCGACCTGGCCAACTGGATGATTCCCGGCAAGCGCGTGAAGGGGATGGGCGGAGCAATGGACATTGTCTCCGGAGTCCGGCGCGTTGTCGTCGTAATGGAACACGCGGCCCCGGACGGAGGCGCCAAACTGCTGCGCAACTGCTCACTGCCTCTTACTGGGGCCGGCGTCGTCCAACGCGTGATCACTGATCTTTGCGTGATCGATGTGACGGACTCGGGCTTTGAAGTTGTTGAACTGGCCGGCGGTGTCACACGCGCGGATGTTGAACGGAAAACGGAAGCCCCACTGCGCTTCAGCGTTGCCTTGGTTTAGCCTGCGAGCCTTTCTCCCAAACCGGCTTCCGCTTTTCAATGAATGCGGTGATCCCTTCGCGAAAGTCCGTCGTTTCGCGCGCGCGAGCGCTGGCCTCAAGCGCCTCAGCGACCGCGGCGTCGAGCCAGGTCTTGTTTTCGAGCACCAGCAGACGCTTGGTCGTTTTAAGCGATTGAGGGCTGTTCACGATCAGCAGCTCAGCTAACATCTGCACACGTTCGGCAAGCTTTTCTGGCTCAACAATTTCATTTACCAGCCCCATGCGATGAGCCTCTGCCGCGCTGACCAGGCGGCCGGTCAACAACAGATCGCGGCTTCGCTTTTCGCCCACTTGCAATGTTAGAAACGCCGATACCAGCGCGGGAACAAAGCCGATGCGTACCTCGGTGAAGCCGAATTTCGCCGCCGGCGTCGCCAGAGTAAAGTCGCAAATCATCGCCAATCCCGCTCCGCCCGCGATTGCCGCGCCATTTACCGCCGCGATCGTTGGGATGGGCAGTTCATACAAAGCAAGAAATAATCGCGCACTTCGCTCCGCATCCGCGCGGTGTCCGGCAGCGCTCTGGTCTTGCATTGCCTGCAACGCCGATAAATCGAGGCCGGCACAAAACGCATTGCCCGCTCCCTCCAATACCAGAACCCGGCAGTCGCTTTGGGAGGCCTCTTCGAGCGCGGCGATCAGCTCCATCTGCATTTCCGGCGTCATTGCGTTGCGCCGCTCCGGCCGGTTCAGAGTTATCGTCCTTATCGGCCCAGTCTGCGCAACCACAATTGTCTTGTAGTCCAACCTTTCCTCCTGCCCCGCGGCCTGAATTGCACTTTACCGCACAACGGTTCCGCCGCTCGCTGCAATTTCCGCGCTGGCGTAGATCAACTCGTCAAGGCCCCCCAGCCTGGGCAGCCTCGCTCCGCACTCCATCAACGTTGCCAGCAAGGTCTCCGTTGGCAAATTCCCCACCAGCGCATCCTGCGCGAAGGGGCAGCCTCCCAGTCCGCCAATGGCCGCATCGAAGCGCCTGCAACCTGCATTGTAGGCCGCGCGAATGCGGGCCGGCGCCTCATTTCGCCGGGCGTGAAGATGTGCGCCGACCTCAATTGTGCGATTCGCCGCAACCACCGCGGCGATCGTGTCCCCGATCTGTTCAGGAGTTGCCAGCCCCACCGTATCCGCGAGCGATATCTGCCGCACGCCGCAGTCTGCCAGTTGCTCACATGCATCAAGCACTCCGGCAATGTTCCACGCCTCGCCGTAGGGATTTCCGAATGCCATCGAGAGGTACGCTACATGAGCCAGGCCCGCATCGTCTGCATTCGCAACGACAGTCCGCAATGCGGCCAGTGATTCCTCCTGCGTCTGATGCTGGTTCCGGCGAAGAAACTCGGAAGAAATCGAATAAGGAAAGCCAAGCGTTTGCACGGCGCCGGTGAGAATCGCCCGTTGCGCACCCTTTTCGTTCACCACGATCCCTATGATCTCCACATCCTGCTGAGGTCCGAGGAGTTCGAGCACCTGTTCCGAGTCCGCCATCTGCGGCACCGCCGCCGGCGAAACAAAGCTCACCGCATCGATGTGCTTAAAGCGCGCTTCGACAAGCTTGCGCAGATAGCTTGCCTTTGCCTCCGGCGCAATCTGAAAGGGAAGTCCCTGCCATGCGTCGCGCGGGCATTCGACGATTTTGACTATGTTGGCCATCCACTCCTCTCGACCCATCGCTCACGGCGAATCCGGGATTGCATCAGCCCCGCGATGGGGTCACCTTAAGAATCTCGCGTGCAATCACCATGCGCTGAATCTCGCTGGTGCCCTCGCCAATGGTGCACAGTTTCACGTCGCGGTAGAACTTCTCGACCGGAAAGTCTTTGATGAATCCGTATCCGCCAAACAACTGCACCGCCTCATCGCAGATGCGCACTGCCACTTCGCTCGCGAACAGCTTGGCCATCGACGACTCGCGCGTCACGTTGCGGCCCGCATCCTTGAGCACCGCGGCGCGCTGCGTCAGTAGCCGCGCTGCATCCAACTCCGTAGCCATATCCGCAAGCTTCCACTGGATACCCTGAAACTCGGCGATCGCTTTCCCGAACTGTCGCCTTTGCTTCACATACTTCAGTGCCGCATCGAGCGCCCCGCGCGCGATGCCCAACGCGAGAGCCGCAATCGAGATTCTACCCCCATCCAGCACCCGCATCGCGTCGATGAATCCCTCGCCCTCGGCTCCCAGAAGATTTTCCGCAGGTATCTCGCAGTCTTCGAAGATCAGTTCGCTGGTGTCGCTGGCCCGCAATCCCAGCTTGTTCTCCTTCTTGCCCGCTCTGAAGCCCGCTGGTTCCTTTTTCGACGATAAAGGCCGACAGCCCATGCGTGCCTTTGTTCTTGTCGGTCACCGCGATCACCACTGAAGTATCCGCGAAACGTCCATTGGTGATGAAGGTCTTGGTCCCGTTCAAAACATAGCGGTCACTCTTCTTCACGGCGGTGGTGCGCGCGCTGCTCGCATCCGATCCGGAGCCGGGCTCCGTGAGCGCCCACGCAGCGAGATATTCGCCGCTCGCCAGAAGCGGAAGATACTTTCTTTTCTGCGCCTCGCTGCCGGCAAGAAAAATGTGGTTTGTCCCCAGCGAATTGTGCGCCGCCATCGTGAGCCCCAGGGATCCTTCAACAGAGGAGAGCTCCTCGATGGCCAGTACGTAGTCCACGTAGCCCAATCCCGCGCCGCCGTACTCCGGGGGAATGATCACGCCAAGCAGTCCCATTGTGCCCATCGTCTTTACTGCCGCGAGAGGGAATTCGCTCGCCTCGTCCCACGCCGCCACGTTAGGCGCAACCTCACGCGCAGCAAACTCACGGATCTCGCGCCGCAAATGCTCCTGCGCTTCCGTCAGCACAAAGGGATACAGCGCATCAACCGGCTCCAAATCGATTTGCATATTCAGGCTCCTTCGCGGGGATTTCGAATACCCAGTTACTTCACGGTAAGATGCCGCGTCTTCAGGTGCGAATCGTGCGGCAGCCCAGAGAAAAACACCATCAAGTTTGCAGAACTCCGGGATTGAATCGGGGCACATCGGGATTCAAGGCGCATGCCTCCAGCGCCGCGATCAACATTTCTCTGGTTCGAGCGGGATCGATAATCGCGTCAATCCAGAGCCGCGCCGCGCCGTAGCGTGGATCGGCCTGCGCCTCGTATGTCGAGCGAATCTCCTCGAACAGTGCGGCTTTCTCCGCATCCGACAACGCATTGCGGCCCCGCTCCATCTGCCGGGCGCGCACCTCGGCCAGCGTTGTTGCCGCCGAGGCGCCGCTCATCACCGCGTAGCGCGCCGTGGGCCACGCAAACAGAAAGCGCGGATCGTAAGCCTTGCCGCACATCGCGTAGTGGCCGGCGCCAAAGCTTCCGCCCACGATCACGGTAATCTTCGGCACTACGCTGGAGCTCACCGCCGACACCATCTTCGCCCCGGCGCGAATGATTCCCGACCACTCCGCCTCTTTGCCCACCATGAATCCATTTACGTCATGCAGAAATATGAGCGGCACCAGGTTCTGATTGCAGTCCATGATGAAGCGCGCCGCCTTCTGCGCGCCCTCGGTGTAAATCACGCCGCCGACCTCCATCTGCGTCATTCCTGCCGATGGCCCCATGGCGACAGTCTGGTTCTGATTGATCTTCTGATTCGCCACCATGCCCACGGCCCGCCCGCCAATCCACGCATATCCGCATAGCACCGTCCGGCCGAACTCCGCCTTGTACTCATCGAACTCGCTGCGGTCTACGATGCGCGCAATCACCTCGCGCATGTCGTAAGCGTTGCTTGACCCAGGCTCGGGATTCAGCAACCCATAAACATCCTCGGCCGCAAACCTGGGTGCATCCCGCACCGCATCAAACTCCCGGCGCCGAAAAACCTCCGCCGTCCCCGTTCGCTCACCCATCTTCGCCACGAGCGACCGAACCCGTGCCAGGCACATCTGGTCGTTCGGTTCCTTGAAGTCCACAGTGCCCGAGATCGCTGAATGCATCGCCGCTCCGCCCAACTCCTCCGCTCCCGTCTTCTGTCCGATCGCCGCCTGCACCAGCGACGGGCCAGCCAGAAACAACCCCGACCCCTCGGTCATCAACACCGTGTCTGTCATCACCGGCAGATAGGCCCCGCCCGCAACGCACATGCCCATGATCGCCGTAATCTGCGGAATTCCCATCGAACTCATCACCGCGTTGTTGCGGAAGATGCGCCCGAAGTCGTCGGTATCGGGAAAGACATCCTCCTGCAAAGGCAGAAACACGCCCGACGAATCCACAAGGTAGATCGTCGGAATGCGGTTCTCCATCGCGATGGTCTGCGCGCGCAATACTTTTTTGGCGGTCATGGGAAAGAATGCGCCGGCCTTCACCGTGGCGTCGTTGGCCACGATCATGCACTGGCGTCCGCTCACCCTTCCCAGTCCTGTAACCACGCCCGCGCTCGGTGCGCCGCCGTATTCGGCATACATTCCATGCGCAGCCCAGAGCCCCAATTCCACAAAATCCGTTCCTTCATCAAGCAGGATCCCGAGCCGCTCTCTCGCCGTCAACCGTCCTTTGGCGTGCTGTGCTTCCGCCGCTTTTTCTCCGCCCCCCAGGCGAATCGAATCTTCTTCCGCGCGCAGCGCAGCCAATAGCGCCAGCAGCGCGGTGCGGTTGGCCTGCGCGCGCGCCGACTTGAAATTCATTATCGAACGCAGTTCGTTTTCGATCTCGATATTCTCCGCCATACCGTCTTTCGTTTCGCTCTGGAGCAGTTCCAACCCGGTGATCTGCTCATCTCTCTCACGCACAGAATGCTCCCGCTCATCTATCGCTGCTGCGCGCTCAATCCCATTGACGGCAATTCAATGCCATTTACAAGCGGCCGCATGTTGCGCGCCGCTCCGCTTTGTACATGGCGTCGTAGATCTCGTCAAAGCTGCTCACCGCAAACAGCAATTTGTGCAGCTCATCCACTTTCACCGGTGTGTTCACCACCTCGTCCAGCGTGAAGTCGCGGATCGCGCAGTGGCCTTCCATCAAATTCCTGCATTCGCCGCGCGAGCTGATCAGCCCGCTCCCATACACCTTGATCTCGTTCCCTTGCCGGATCACTCCGAACTCCACCGTGTACCAGAAAAGCCGGCCCAGCTTCTCCAACACTCCCGCATCCGCAACGCCTGCGCAGACTCGGCCGTAGTGCGCCAGAAAATCTGCAAAAACAGCGTGCGCGTGCATCGGCACATGGCCGAATACGTCGTGAAAGATATCGGGCTCGTGGCGTATACTCCAGCGACTCCCGGCTGCGCAGCCATGTGGTGGCCGGAAATCGGCGCGCAGCCAGCATCTCAAAAAACGCCGGTGCGGGAAGAAAACCGCTAACGGCTGTCGTATTCCAGCCCGTGCGAGGTTCCAACCGATTGCTGATCGCCTCCAGATTCGGCAACCGATCCCTTTCCAGGCCAATGATAGAAAAGCCGTCCAGGTATTCGCGTGCCGCGTGTTTTTCCACTTCTGGAAGCGCCTGCCCAACCAACTCGGCCCACAGTGCATGCTGCTCTTCGCTATAAGCCGGATAATCCTGATGGATGAGGTAGGGCGCGGCGGCTGAAAGCGTTGCGGTCTCCATCGTCTCACTCCTTCTTTTCTAAAGGCTGCCGCGGAAAGGCTGCTCCTGTTTGACGGTTTCGAAAAGCAGATTCATATTGACCTTGCCGAAGATACGCCTGCAATTGCGTTGAGAAATCTCAAAGACGGCGTGAGACGGTCTCTCGATGAGCACCGGAAGGCTGGACCCAACGTCCGCTCGCCAGTCGTTTTCAGGCGCAAATAGTCCGCATCGGCTGCAGGCAGCGCGGCGACGGCAGTTTGAGCGTGGCTGGTAGCTGAACGGGGGAATGCGTCCATATCCACCTTCCTGGCAAGGGCCCGTCGATGTCCCGCGGTCCGGGTGCCAGCTATGCCCAAGCATAGGCCCGAACGCAAAGTCAGAAAATAGGATATCGATCGCAAACAGGGTGCTAGTGCTTAATACAATTAGGCATAATTGACGTATTGCTTAAACAACGGAGGCATATGGCTCACAGAACAGTTCCCAATACTTTCGAACTAGACGCGCTTGCCTGGAGGATACTGGAGGCCCTGCAACTCAACGCCCGGCAGTCTTTTGCCCACATCGCCAGGCAGGTCGGCCTGTCCACTCCCGCGGTCGCCGAGCGCGTCCACCGTCTTGAGGAAGCAGGCGTCATCACCGGCTACCATGTCGCGCTCGACCTTGCCAAACTCGGCGTTCCCATCCGGGTGATGGTGCGCCTTACCATCCCCGGCGGGGACTTGCGGGTTAGCCGCACCGTGGCCGCCATCAAAGACCTCGCCGAGATCAGCCGCTGCCATCGCATAACAGGCGATGAGTCGTTTGTGATCGAGGCCAACGTCGTCTCCATCCGTCACATGGAAGCCCTCATCGACAAGCTCTCCACTCTTGGCGCCACGTCAACCTCGACGGTGCTCTCTTCGCCGGTTCAGCGGCGGGAGTATTCCGCACGGCAAATCGAGGCCTTCGGCAGATATATCTAGTTCTCAAACCCTCAAATGCGGCCAGCAAGCCCTCAAAGCCCCCTTGCGGCGTTCCACCGATCGCCGCGACTTAGGACCTTTGGTTCAATCCACCTGTAAAGGCGGGGCTAGCGGTGTGTACTGGGGTTTACACAGCCCTGGCTTGGCCATCCGCTAACTCGTTGACAAATCGATGGTTGCGAATTATTTAGAATGGCCCCTCGCTTGCTGCAAACAACCCTGACGCGATCCAGGCTTTTACTGGGCAAGACGACACGCCTGTTTGGCTGGTGCCCCGGGGCAAGCAGAATCAAAGTTTCAGCCAACCTGCCGAGGGAACTATGGGAAACTCATCCGTAGGGATCAGCACTCTGGGGAGAAAGCCGCCTGCGCGAGCGGCCCGCCGGGGTTTGTCCCTTATTTCTCCCGTCCTCGTCGGTTTGGTCCTGGCCATTCCCCTGGCCGCAATATCAAGGCACATCACCTTCAGCCCACTTCTCTACAACGTGCTTGCATTCGCTGCCGGAGCCACCGCAGGAGCTCTCGTTCTTCGCCTGCTCGTCCAGCGTGAGCGTCGCGTGGCCCTCCAACTGGTGGTCAGTGAGATCCTGCGTGACAACCGATCTCCCGAGATCGCGGCAAGGCGCGTTCTGGAAGCGCTCTGTGTCTCGCAGGGCTGGGACGTAGCCATTCAATGGGAAGTAAACAGCGAAGAAAATCTTCTGGAACTCGGCTCAGCATTCAGCGCTCCGGGGCGGAGCACGGAGACTCTGGTTCGGGAGAGCATGCAGCGCGGGCTGACCAGGGGAGCAGAGATGCCCGGGCGTGTCTGGCAGGATGGACAGCCAATCTGGATCGCCAACCTGGCGTCTGAACGCCGCACGCCGCACACCGAAACAGCCTTGCGCGAAGGGATGGTTTCAGGCTGTGCGGTCCCCGTGCGTGTCGGTGACAAGGTGCTCGCGGTGCTGGAATTCTATTGTCACTTCGGCGTTCGCGAAAATCGAGAGACGATGGCGGCCGTGCAAACGGTGGCCACCTCGCTGGGCCAGATGCTGGCCGGCGCCCAGGAAAGAACCCGCGCGGAAAAACTCTATCGCCAACAGGAAGTCCTGCTCGCCTCGGTCGCCGATGGCATATGCGGAGTAGATCGCAACGGGCTGGTCAGCTTTGCCAACCCCGCCGCCGCCCGAATGCTGGGCGCTGACGCCTCAAGCCTCACCGGAAAATCCTTGCATCGTCTGCTGCACTCCTCCGCGCCAAACAAGAGCCGGTGCATCGAACAGGAGTGCCCTCTGCTGCGCGCCACCGAGCAAATCGAGGAGACTGCCACGCCCCACGAGGAGACGATCTTCCGGGCCGACGGCACTTCCTTGCGGGTCGACTACACGCTGACTCGTATTCCCGAAGAGGGCCATCTTTCAGGTTCCGTGCTCAGCTTCCGAGACATCAGCCAGCGCCACGCCCTTGACCGGCTCAAAAATGAATTCATCTCCACCGTAAGCCACGAGCTGCGCACCCCGCTAACCGCCATCCGCGGGGCGCTGGGCCTGCTCTCGTTCGACGGCCTGCGCCCGGTCAACGAGAAGAGCGCAAACCTGATCCGCATCGCGCAGGCCAACTCCGAACGTCTCCTCAGCCTCATCAATGACATCCTTGACCTCGATCGGCTGGGCAGCGGGCGCGCCAACCTCACCTTCCGTCCGGTGCAATTGTCCCAGGTTGTGAGCCAGGCCATCGACAACCTCGCGCCCGTAGCCGACGCTGCCGGCGTGCAGCTGGTTCATGACTCGACAGACGCGGAGATTGCGGCGGATCCCGACCGGATGCTCCAGGTTCTCACCAACCTGATCTCCAACGCCATCAAGTTCTCCCCGCCAAAATCCGCAATCTCGGTTATAACGAATTCTGATACGAGTGGAGTCACCATCTCGGTGATCGACAAGGGCCGCGGAATTCCCGCCGACAAGCTCGAAGCCGTCTTTGGCCGCTTTCAGCAGGTGGACGCATCCGATTCCCGTCAGAAAGGCGGAACGGGTTTGGGCCTGGCCATCTGCAGAGCAATTGTTTTGCAGCACTCAGGCCGTATATGGGCCGAGCAGAATGATGGCAGCGGATCGACCTTCCGCGTCTTCCTGCCTCAGCTGCCTTACAGACCTACCTTGCAAGTCGATCAGGATTGATCGATCGTTCCTCAAAGAGATTCGTTCCGCGTTCGAAACCACTTGAGGCAGTTTCCCATTTGCCGCAGCGGAGGTAGGGAAGCGCACGGCCTCACACACTCCGGAAAAACCCTTTTGGGATCGGGATAAGTGCCATGGCACGACTTCGGCCGTGCCGCAAAGGCCGCAAGATCCACGCGGGCTTCGGCCCCTGATCGACGCTCTCTCATCCCATGTTCGTGACATCGTCTTGGAATTTCCGGACGGGTTATCAGAGTCGCTTGTACAGCCCTTCCGGAATCGGAAATGTTCGATTGTGCAGGACGGTTCCCAGCAGCCGGACGCCTGCCGAAATGAGAGCGTCCTTCGATTTGCGAGCGGCGCTCTTGCGCGTTTTGTGAGCCTCAATGATGAGAACGGCGGCATCGGCAACCTGGCTCAATAGCTGTGCGTCCGCGCAGACGCTGGTTCCCGGAGCATCGATCAGCATGTAATCAAACTCGCTTCGCAGCAGCGCAAGACGCTTCTTGAGATCGTTTACCGGTAGAAGTAGCCGGCTGCTGTCGGAGAGAATGTCGGGCTCTGCCAACCATAGATTGCTGCCGATCATCGAACACCGCTCGCGGAGTGATGCAGACGAGCCGGAACGCGGAGTGGTCCTCCTGAATCCAAATAAGCCCGAGAGCCGCGGCGAACGCACGTTGGCGTCTACCAGGCAGACGGAACGCGACGTGTTGGCGGCGAGCGTGCGCCCGGCGCCGGCGCAGACCGCACTGCTGCCGTTCTCGTCTTCCACACCCAGCAGAACCACCTGCCGTGGAGCGTTTCCGTTTGCCGAAAGAAATACGCGCTGAACGAGGCGCAACATGTCCTCGTCGCCGAAATTGCTCACATGGCCAGGGATCACGGGGACCACAGCCACCGCGGCGGTGCGTTCAGGCGTGACGGCCGCGGGCAAACTCGGCGGAGATACTTCAACCTCAAGCTGCCGCATTAACTCGAAATTGCGGCTCATGGAAGATTCCTTTCATTGGCCTGAGGCGCCGCGTTTTTTGCCATTGGCACAGGCGCCGTCTTTGGCAGCGTGATCTCTTGCCCAATCTCGATATGGTTCGGATTAGTCAGCTCCGGGTTGAGCGCCTGGATTTGACGAAGACGCTCCGCATCGAATCCTCCCAGGTATTCGGTTGAGATTTCTTGAAGTTTTTGATTGGGTTGAACTACTATTTTAATTTGCTTTGTATTCTGAGCGGGTTTTGCAGCCTTGGCCGGGGCTATTACTGCCGCGACCGGTGCAGGAACTGACGCTGGTTGAGCCTTCTGATCCATGGAGTGCTTATCTGCCGTCCCGCGAGACTCAAGCGATCTGACTCCGGCAAGCCCGAATACTCCCCCTACGCAAAGCACCAGCACCGCCGCTGTCGCCAACAGCGCACGCTTGAACAGCAGTGCGGGCCGCTTCTCATCTTCAGCGCCATCGAACTGCGCATTCGCAACTGTGCTCGCGGACGCGGCGGGTTTTCCTGATTGAGGAATTAGCTCGAGGTCGGCGATTACTTCTTCCACCATCTGAACGTCAACCTGCTTGCCCTTCATCGCGCAGCAGAGGGAGAGCGCGTTAAAGCACAGGTTGTTGATGGTCCGCGGAATGCCGAGGCTGGCCTCTGCGATAAGCTTGAGCGCTCCCTTGGTGAACAAAGGCCCGCCCATATAGCCCGTTTGGGTCAGGCGGTAATCGACGTAGGCTGCCGTCTCTTCCACCGAAAGTGGGCTAAGCCGGCAGATGGTCGAAATGCGCTGGCGAAGTTGTACCAGGGAAGGCTGCATCAACTTATCGGCCAGTTGCGGCTGCCCCGAAAGGATGATCTGCATCAGCTTTCCCTGGGACGTCTCGAAATTGGAGAGCAGACGCACTCTCTCCAGCACGGCGTCGGAGAGATTCTGCGCCTCGTCGATCACGATCACGAACTTTCGTCCAGCCCGCGTTTCCTCGGCCAGCGCGTTGCTCAGTTGTTCGTGCATCTCGAAACTGCTTTTTCCCGGAGTTACACCGATGTCGCGCAAGATGAAGCCGGTAAACTCCCGTGGTTGGCATTCGCCATCGATATCGTAGAGAAAGACGCTGCGCGCGGACTCGCCAATGTCCCTGAGTAAGCGGCACAGCAGCGTCGTCTTCCCCATTCCCGGGGAGGCAATCATGGCAGTGAAGCCACGGTTGCTGTGGAAGCCGTACTCAAGCGACGCCAGCGCCTCACGGTGCGTGTGGCTGGGAAACAGGCATTGCGGGTCCGGGGTGGCCCCAAACGGTTCTTCCTTAAATCCAAAATACTGTAACAACATTGTTTTACTCTCTGCCTTTCGGCAATGCGGTCAGCACCGGAACTCCCAGGTAGCCGACCAGCTCGTCCGGTGTGCGGAAGGTTGGATCCATGGAATCGATGACGAATGCTGTCGATAGACTGAATGTTCCTGCCAGCAACAAGGTCAGGAAAGCGACGTTCAGCGGCGACCGTTTGGGAAGCGAGGGAGCAACCGGCGGTTCAGCCACGGAGACATTCACGATTCCGCCCTTGTCAAGGGCGCTGCTGATGCGCGCCTCTTCACGCTTGTGCGCATATAAAAGGTAGTTTTCCTCCTCCGTCTTTGCGATCTGCATGAGATTCTGCTGCGTAACCATGTTCCCATCCAGGCTCTGTGCCTGTGCGTGGAACTTCGCGGCCACGGTCGCTGCCGCGGCGGCACGCGCTCTCAACCCGCTAAGATCGGCCTGAGCTTTCGTAAGCTCAGCCTGGACCCACTGATAATCGGGGTTCTGGTCGGAGGATTCATCGCGGCTTGGTTTGCTCTCTGCCGTGCTGATGGCGTTCTTTGCTTGCACTATCTGCTGGTCGACCTCCTGAACCAATCGATAAGTCGGCTCGTACTTGGTCAGCAGCTCGGTCCTTTTCATCTCCAGATTGAACAGCGATGATCTCAGTTGTTCCAGCAGTTGCTGGTTGTCCGATTCGCGCACGACAGTCGTAACTCTTGGCTTGATGGTCTCGAGTTTCGCCTGGAGAGCGAGCACACGTTGTTCGGCCTCGCGCATCTCGGTCTGGGCCTGACCCGCAGTCGAGTTGAATGCGTTGGATTGCTGAAGTGCGGCGTCGCGTTCAAGTTGTGCCGAGACCACGCCGGTTCCCTTGGTGAATTCCGTCAGCTTTTCCTGCGCATCGTTCAACACCTGCTTGTGATGCTCGGCTTCCTGGTCAAAGAACTTGAAATCCTTCGATGAGCGCTGCATTTCCTCGTGCTTTTCCGTATACGCGTCCGCCAGCGCTTTAAGCACTCTTTCTGCCGTATGAGGATCGCGGGCTTGATAACTTACCGAAATCATGTTGGTCTTATGCAGCGGCTCGATCTGCAATTCCTTGCTCAGCCTGCGCGCGGCCGCGACGGTCGTTTCCTCGGGCTCACCGGCGGTTGGCGAGGCGGGCGTTCCGCTTAGTCCAGTGCTTAAAACGACCTTCTGCATCAGGTCATTCCCTTTAAGCAATTCAACTTCGGACTTGAGATCTTCTTCGCCGGCCTGGTCGTTGCTTTGCTCGTCGGGTGCGTCGGCGGCTGGCGTTGCCGTTGAGTCCGGGCGCTGGTGCTGAACGAGAATCTTCATCCGCGCTTCATATTTTGGTATCCATACTCCGGACACGGTCACCGCGATAATCACAAGGGCGAATGAAATTATGAACGCCCAACGCTGGCGAAACAGGACCGCAAAGACGTCCCGCAAGGTGGGCAGCCGTCGGCGATAAGATCTCTCGATTGTCAGTTGGCCGCTTCTTATGATTGCCAGTTCATCATTTCTCATTGCTATTCCTTGATCCAAGGGATTGCTGGTTGACATACTCGCCGATGTTCGAAGCTGGAATGAAGGAACGAAACTTCGAGAATGCGCTTTGCGGAACGTACAGCATGTCCCCAGGCTGCAGCGGAGGATCCTCAGACAGATTGCGTGTTGCCAGCAGCTTCTTGATGTTCAGAAGAGCCGCCTCATATCCGCCGCTCGGCAATGGGCGAAACAGGACCACTTGCGAATGTTTGGCCTTGTCGTTAAAGCCTCCGGCGATCGCAATTGCTTCTGTCACTGTAAGGTCGCTGCGCAGGTCGTACTTGCCCGGTTTGGCCACTTGGCCGGATGCGATGAAAAAGGGTTTCTCGAAGTCCTTCAGGGCAACCGCGATCTCCGGCTCGTGCAGAATCTTCGCATATGCGGCCTTGATATTTTCCGTCAGTTCCGGCAGAGTTTCGAATTCGACGAAGATCGAGCCGGCGCCCTTCAAAGTCACATAGCCGTCAGGTTGCACTTCCACCGTCTGGTTGAACTCCGGAGACAGCGCGAAATCCAGATCGAATGTGTCTCCTCTCCTCAGGCGATAGCGCGGATTCCGTTCGCGAAGTGCAGGAGCCGCGCCCGTCGAGTTGGCGGAAATCGGAGACGCACCGATGGCCGGCAAGGTCGGAAGCGAAGTCTCCTGCGCAGAAGCCGGACCCGCTATCGCCGCAACCAGCGCCGCCATCGCGATGAATGAGCATTTCATTTCGAATTCTGCCTCTCAAGTGCGGTTCAGCGACTCAACCTGCCTTCAAATCGCCGATGCATGCGAAATCGAACTCGTTTATCTCGATTCGCGCTCACTATGGCCAATCCAGAAATTCGAGACGCTACACGGCCCAGGAATTCGTCAGAGCGCGATTCTTGCCAGAATTCTATAGCCGGGTCCCCGCGAGTACTATGACCTAGAGCAATCTCACAATATTCGCCATTTCTTCGCGGCAGCGGCAATCGAGCCAGTGCCCGGCTCCCATGCGCCGCTAATGGCCAATCGCGGTCGAATGAGAGGTGTCTCCGGGTCTGCCACCATCTGTAAACAGCAGAAAATGCAATGTTTATTGATCCTATCCCGCAGCATTCTGCCTCGCCCGTCCGCATCGCCAGTAGAGGATCAGCCCTATCAAGATCGAGACCCCCGTGCCCAGGATCAGCTTCAGATCGAACACCAGCTTGTTTGCCGTGTCGCCTGGCGGCACCAGCGATACCAGAATGCCGACCAGAACGACGGTGAATCCAAGGCCGCCGGCAATCCATACGCCGGTCATTCCTCCGGGAATGAGAATGGCCTGAGGGTTCTCGCTGCGGTCTTTGCGACGCGCCAGCTTGATGAACCCCGCGAACATGTAGAGGTATGGGATGAAGTAAAGAATGATGGCAGCATCGACCAACAATTGGTAAGCGCCGCGGGCGGTCTCATTGATCTGGCTGATCAGCAGGATGGCGCCGGAGATGGAGGCCTGCACAAGGATCGAGACATAAGGCGTCTTCCAGCGGGGATGAAGTTTGCCGAAGGCCGCTGGCAGGTAGCGGTCGATTCCCACAACAAACGGCACCCGCGCAAAACCGGCCACGTTGGTTCCCACCTGGCCCACGTTGCCCACGCTCACCAGCAGGGCCGCCAGCGCACCCAGGAAGCCGATGCGCATCGCCGTCGAGCCGACAGAGATGGCATGGAAGACGCCGCTCTGCGGATCGATATCAGCGGCCGGCACGAGAGAGAGAACAGAAAAGGTGCCCACGATATAGATGATGGCGATAAGCGCCCCGGCGCCGAACACCGCTCGCGGAAGCGTGCGGCGCGGATCGCGGACCTCCTCGCTCATGGCGGAGACAAGTTCAATTCCGGCGAAGGCGAACGTGATCTGCGACCAGAAATTGACCGTATCCCAGTTCCACACCGGCATCATGTTGGCCGGTGTGAAATGGGTCGCGGAGCCGTGGTGCCACCAACTCCAGAGCGCAACGCCGGCCAGAATCATCAAGGGCACATACATTCCCACGCCGCCCGCATTCTGGAGCCACTTGCCCACATTGAGCCCGACAAGGTTCAACAGAACGGCAATCAAAAGCATTCCCAGAGAAACAAGAATCAGGAACGGCCGGTCTTGCGATAGCGCAATGCCGCGCCCACCCATGATGTAAGCGCTCATTGATGCGCTGGCCAGCAACATGCCGGGAAAATAAAAGATGATATTGACCCAGTAGGTCCACCCCGCGATAAATGCATGAAATGGGCCGAAGGCCTCTTTCGTCCATACATATAAGCCGCCCTCCACAGGAAAGCGCGAAGAGAGCTCGTTGATGACAAATGCTGAGGGCACAAAAAAGAGGACCGCGGCCAGCACCCAAAGGCTGATGGACGAAGTTCCGCTATGACCGGCCGCGGCAATCCAGCGCGGTCCAAGCACGGTGGCGATGTTGAACAACAGCACATCCCAGAAGCCCATGGTCTTGCGCAGTTGCGATTTGGGGTCGGGCGAGGCGGAGACTCTGTCTGTCATAGAGATGTCTGGGATCGGCAGGGAACTGAACTTGCTTCTGGAAATCATAACGGACGCAGTTCATTCCGCGAGCCATCTTCGCTCGTCAAAGCCGGCCTGACGAACCGAGGCGCGGCTGCCGTCAAGGATTCGTAACCATTCGGGTGGCTCGGGATGCGATATAGTGAATCTTCGAATGGATGAGGATCTTTCGCAGAAGGCCTGTCAGAGGAAACTAATAATGAAACGATTTCTTTTTTTGTTTTGGATTGCTGTCGCGGCAGGCTCCTGTCTTCATGCGGCGCCGGTAGCGCTCTTCTACATGACCAGGTCGCCGGAGTCCTTACGCTCCTTTCTGGCGCATTCTTCACAAATCGATCTGCTGGTGCCTGCCTGGTACAACGTCGACGAGAACGGCCTGGTGACCGGCGCTCCCGACCCCACGGTGCTCAAACGTGCGCAGCAGGAAAAGTTGCCCGTGATGCCAATCGTAGGAATCACCGACAAGAAAGGCTTTCATGCGCTGGCGGCCAGTGCCGCCGCCCAGACGCGCATGAATGAAGCATTGATTCGCGAGTGCAAGCTGCACGGCTACACCGGTTTTCAAATCGATTTTGAGGACATCGACTGGACCGATCGCGACCTGTTGACGGAACTGGTGAAGCTGTCTGCCGAGGCTTTGCACGGCGCCGGGCTGCAATTGACCATCGCCACTGTGCCGAATGCGCCCGGCTACCCGGGCCAGGGCGGCTTTTCCAAATGGATGTACACCGACTGGCGCGGCGCTTTCGACATTGCCGCACTGGCGAAATACGCTGACCTGATCTGCCTGATGACCTACGATCAACACACCCGCTGGACGGTGCCGGGGCCCGTGGCCGGCTGGGATTGGACGCTCGAGAATCTGAACTACGCGCTCAAGACGGTTCCCAGGGAAAAGCTGTCTCTCGGTATTCCGCTCTATGGATATCGCTGGTACACCGGCACTCCGCAAAAGGACCCGGCCACCGGCAACGAGAAGCCAAATCCGACCGCCGATTCGATCAGCACGCCGAATGCCCTGCAACTGGCGGAAACCTACAAGGCGAAGGTCGAGTGGGATGCGGACGACCACGCGGCCCATTTCCACTTTTACCGCGACCAGTTAAGGGAGTGGATCTTCTTTACCGATCTGCACACCTTTAAGGATCGTTACGAACTTGCGCGGCAGGACGGGCTCCAGGGCTTCTGCTCCTGGGTGCTCGGCGAAGAAGATCCGGAAATTTGGACGTTCCTGCCCAGGCACTTTACACAATAGAAGGCGCAGGGCGCAGCTCGTGTTTGGTGCGGACCAGGCGATTGACAATCTTGTAGCGGTCGCCCCGGTAGACCGACTTTACGTGTTCCACCGGCTTGCCGTTTTCCAGGAAAGAGAGCCGCGTAAACAGGAATACCGGGCTTTGCGGGGCAATGTGTATCAGCCGCGCCTCTTCTTCGGTCGCCTTGCCCACTTCGATGACCTCGTTTGTCACCACCAGTTGAATCCTGTACTGTTCGGCCAGTTTCTGGTAGAGCGATGTCTCGGGGTCGAAATTCTCCAGCAGGCCCGGGCAAAGATTTTCAGGCAGGCAGCTGCATTCGATGCCCATGGGCAGGGAGTCGGCATACCGGACCCGGCGAAGGCGGAAGATCTTTTCCTTGTGATTCAGTCCCAGTGCCTTTCTGGTTTCGTTGTTCGGCAACTGGATTCGAAAGGAGATCAGCTTGGAGTGCGGCGTCGCGCCCCGCGCCCTGGTCTCCTCGCTGAAACTGAGCACCTGGCGAAAGTCTCTCTCCAGTTTGATTCTGGAGATAAAGGTTCCTTTCCCCTGCTTGCTGTAAATGACACCGAGTTCGCACAGCGACTTGACCGCCTGGCGAACCGTCATCTGGCTCACGCCCATCTGGTTGGCGATCTTCTGAATCGACGGTATCGGTTCGCTCGGCTTGTAGGCTCCGGACTGGATCTGGTCCAGCAGCCGTTGCTGAATCTGATGGTAGAGCGGAATGCCGTTCCTGCGATAAAGCGGGGACGAGTTTTGCATTTCTTGCGGATTCATCAGCATCTCTGATACACCAGTTCTGGAATCATAGTCAAGCAAAAGTGTTGGCGCTTCATTAATTCTGGCCAAAATTCTTCCACACGTCTGATGGTCTACCAGTCATCTATACTACTAGATAATCTCTCCGTCACCATGTCGAACCCTTACCGCGCTGCAGGTTGAGACGCGCTCGAGCGATCTCCCGAATACACGGCCAGCGGCGTAATCCACAAGAATTTGGCGGCGTGGCGATTTTAGGTGTTGACTTTACCCCAAACGCGATATACTGCATCATCCAGTCATCTAGATGACTTTGGGGCGTTCAGCAAAAACCAAGGATCCAATTTGAGGGAGGCGTGATTATGTCGTGCAGATCTACCAAATGCGTTCTTGCCCTGGTGTGCGGAATAGGGTTGGCTCTTGCAGGCGCCTTTGCGGCGGCGCAAACCATTACAGGATCGATCCGCGGGACCATTGCCGATCCCAGCGGGGCCGCCGTCGTCAAGGCTTCGGTGACTGCGAACAACGCGGCCACGGGCGTGAAAACTACGACAATGTCGGATGCGAGCGGATTCTACAACTTTCAGTTCCTGCCCATTGGCACCTACTCGATCAATGCGACAGCGCCCGGCTTTCAGACAGAATCGGTAGGCCCTCTCACCCTGGATATCGATCAGATCGCCCAGGTCAACGTCAAGCTCCACGTTGGTTCGGTCTCGACCACCGTGAGCGTTTCCGCGGACTCGTCAGCGATCCTGCAAACCCAGAACAGCACCATGGGGACAACGGTCACCTCCAATACGATCGAGAATCTTCCGCTTAGCGGCCTCAACTTCCAGACCGCGGGTGTGTTTGTAGCGGGTGCCGTCATGCCCCGCTTCGACCTGGCGGGCGGCGCCAACGGTTTCGAGCGTGACACCAGTGCCGCCACCGCGCCATCGTTCAACGGCAATCGCCAGCAGGGCAATAATTACGTTCTGGATGGAGTGGAAATCAACGAGGCGACGAACAATGTTGTTGGTTACAACCCCGCGCCGGAAGCGATCCAGGAGATGCGCACCATTACTGCCAACGCCGACGCCGAGTACGGCGACGTGAATGGCGGCGAGTTTGTCATGGTGACCAAGGGTGGCACCAACCAATTTCACGGAAGTGCTTATGAGTATTATGAGAACCAGTACTTGACCGCGAACCTGTGGAGCAACAAGAATCACGCCACGCCGATTGCCAAAGGCGTTTTTCATCAAAGCCAGTTTGGCGTCACGGCAGGCGGGCCGGTATTTAAAAACAAGCTTTTCTTCTTCGGCGACTTCCTGGGAACGCGGAACATCTCCGCCGGCACAGGCACGGCGAGTGTTGCCACGGCCAAGATGCGCACCTGCACGCCGAGCGGCGGCGTGACGACCTGTGATTTCTCTGAGTTGCTGACCACAGCCAACGGAGCCATTCAGCTTTACAACCCGGCAGTATCGGCGACGAACCCAACCGGCGGCTACACGAATGGCAGCCCCTACGTCAATAACCAGGTTCCACTCATTAATCCCGTGGCTACTTATTTGTTTGCCCATCCCGAGATTTATCCGATGCCGAACCGCCCGGCCGATGCGAATACTCCGGATCGGAACAACTACGGAGCCCCTTCGGCAGGCGTCATCCGGAATAACCAGGGCGACCTGCGCGTGGATTGGACGGTCGGCCCGAAAGACTCGCTCATGTTCCGCTACTCCGACGGCGATGCCTACGACTTTGCTCCCAAAGTCGTCCTTCCCATCACCTTCCCGGCCAGCAACGATTACCCGTTCCACAGCGGCGTGGTGAACTGGGTACGCACCTTTTCGCCTGCGCTCGTCAATCAGGGCCGTGCGGGAATGTCGCGGACCCAGTGGTTCAACGGCGTTCCCATCGACCCCACGGGGAAGTTCGGGCTGTCCGGCAATCAGACCGTGGGCATTCCCGCCAAGCAGGCATACCCAGGGTTCAGCCAGATCAACCTTTCCAGCTATGAAACAAACCTTGGAACCGCCGGTATCGTTCAAGACTTCCTGGACAACAACTTTGACTATGGCGACGACCTGATCTGGCAGCATGGAAAGCACGTCACCAAGTTCGGCGTGCAGATCGTCCGCTACCAGCAGAATTACTACTACGCCGGGAATTATGGAGCCTTGGGCCAGTTCATTTATGGCGGGTATTACACGAAAAACACAGCCGGTGGGGGCGGATACGGTTTTGCTGACTTTGTGCTGGACCAGGCGTCCTCGGTGGACCTGGGCGGCGTGGCCGGACCCGTGGGCCAGCGCCAATACCGCGACGCTTATTATGTGCAGGACGACTGGAAGGTTTCGTCCAACCTGACCCTCAACCTGGGCATTCGCTATGGTTACGACCAGCCTTGGTACGAGGTGAACAACAAGGAACTCAACGTCGATGTCAGCAAGGCAGCGCAATGCACGGCGGCGAATAACTCTACAAATCCCTGCCTGCTCTTCGCCGGGAAAAATGGCGCCAGCCGCTCTCTCTACGACGCGTACTACAACGAATGGATGCCGCGCTTCGGTTTCGCCTGGCAGTTCGATCCCAAGCTCGTGCTGCGCGGCGGGTACGGAATTACCGACTATCTGGAGGGCAGCGGCGTAAATCTGCGGCCCACGCTGAACCCGCCGTTCTTTCCCCAGTTTGTGAACGCGCCGGCTACGCCCAGCAAGACAACCGCTGGCAATCCGCTGAGCGTCAAGAACGGTTTTAGCAACGGCGGGCAGGCCGCGATCACCCAATACAATGCCTGGGCCAAGAACCTGCGGCCTACATCCGTGCAGCAGTTCAACCTGACCATGCAAGTCCTCCTCAACAACCAGACAACGGCCCAGGTGGGCTACGTCGGAGAGATAGGTCAGCGCCTGATCGTGCCTGCTTCCCCTAACCAGTGGACGCAAGCAAACGTAGGCGCCACGGCGCCCTTCTTTAACCTGGTGGGGTCCGGCGGATATGTCGTTCTTACCGTGTCTGAGGGCGTGGAAAACTACAATGCCTTGCAGGCAACCCTCCACCACCAGCAGAGTGGCGGATTGGAGTACACGCTCAATTACACCTGGGCGCGGTCGATGACCAACAATCCCGGCTTCTTTGGCGTCTCCGGCGTCGATGTCGCCAGCGCCTACTGGCAGGATTACACGAATCCCAAGTCCGACTACGGCCCCTCCGGATTTGACACGCGTCAGACTCTAAACGGCACCGCCGTCTGGGAACTGCCGTTCGGCCGGGGAAGGAAGTTCGGCAACTCGTGGAGTCGCGCACTCGACGAGCCCCTCGGCGGATGGAAACTCTCCGGCGACACAATCCTGCACACCGGATTCCCGGTCAATATGACGGGCTCCAACAATGGCGGCTTCCATGCCCGCACAGCCCGCGCCAACCAGTACCGTGCGCTGCAAGTCGTCAACCGGTCGGTGAACCACTGGTTCGGCACCGATCCCTCCGCGAACCCATGTACTGCGGCTGACAGTGTGACCAGCGTCAACGGCACCGGCAACAACGGCGGGGTGTGCGCCTACGGCAACGATCAACTCGGGCAGTTCGGGAGCGCGCATGTCGACAACGGCCCCCGCGCCCCTGGCTACCGCATCATCGATCTTTCGCTGTTCAAGCAGTTCCCGATTATCGAATCTCACACCCTCACGTTCCGCTGCGACGCCTTTAACGTAGGCAACATCGCGAGCTATGCGGCGCCCAATTCCGTTTCCGCCGCGAATGGTGTTTCCCCGGCCACTTGGGCCGCGGGAGGCTCCGTCGAGGGACAGATCATCAGCACGCTTTCTCCTGCGCGTCAACTGCAGTTGTCGCTGATCTATCGGTTCTGATAGGAACAGCGTGTTCAGCTGATCTGCGCTGTCCGGTTGTAACTCTCAAATGGGAGGATTGCTCTTGCGGGCAATCCTCCTCTCACACTTATTGCTGCCTTGAAGGGTCGCCCTGTGCAGACGCCCGGCGACCATCCCCACTCGAAAAGACCTTATAGCCGCAGAGGAAGTGCGCGATGGGATTGAATGCTCTGGACCTTGGAGTCATCGTTGCATACCTCGCGGGAGTTACTCTTTTTGGCCTCCACTTCCGGCGCAAGCAGCAGACTCTCAAGAACTACTTTCTCGCCGGCAATGTGATTCCGTGGTGGGCCATTTCGCTCTCCATTGTCGCGGCGGAAACCAGCACGCTCACGGTCATCAGCGTGCCCGGAATGGCCTACGACAAGGACTTCCGCTTTCTGCAACTGGTTATGGGTTACCTCATTGGCCGGACCTTTGTCAGTTTTGTATTTATCCCCCAGTATTTTCGCGGCGAGTTAGTAACCGCCTACCAACTGATGGAGCGCCGTTTCGGTCAAAAGCTGCGCACCCTCACCGCGGGAATGTTTCTGGTAACGCGGGCCGCGGCCGAGGGCGTGCGCGTATTTGCCGTAGCGATCGTAGTCCGGGTCGCCCTCGGAGGTTTGCTGACCGGACTCAACGACTTTCAGCGAGATTTTTGCGCCATCGGGATTGTAACGTCGCTTACCCTGATCTACACATTCCAGGGCGGCATGGCGGCGGCAATCTGGACCGACGTTGTGCAACAGACAATCTATATAGTCGGAACCTTGATCGGCTTCTTCACCATTCTGCACCTGGTGCCCGGTGGATGGTCGACCGTGCACACTGTCGCCGGCCAGGCCGACAAGTTCCGCGTCTTCGATTTCTCATTCAGCTTCACGTCAACTTATACTTTTTGGTCGGGCATCATCGGCGGCGCCTTTCTTACCACCGCCAGTCATGGCACCGATCAGCTGATTGTGCAAAGGCTGCTTTCGGCGCGCAGCCAGCGGCAATCGCAGGTTGCTCTTCTTCTCAGCGGCGTCGCCATCCTCTTTCAGTTTTCCCTTTTTCTTGCCATTGGCGCCATGCTGTTCGTGTTCTATCGTCTCTTCCCGCCCGCCTCGGGCTTCACCCGCACAGACACGATCTTCCCCACATTTGTCGTCACCCACATGCCGCACATTGTCAGCGGCCTGCTCATCTCGGCCATTCTCGCGGCAGCCATGTCGAACCTCAGCGCCGCTCTCAACTCACTCTCCTCCACCACCATTGTCGATTTCTATTCGCGCATCTATCCCGCTTCGACTGACAAGCGCCGCCTGCGGCTTTCGCGCCTGGCCATGGTTGGCTGGGCCTTGCTGCTTTTCGTGCTAGCGCTGGTCGCCCGGCACGGCGGCAAGGTGCTCGAAGTGGGATTGTCGATCGCGTCGGTGGCCTATGGTGCGTTGCTCGGCGTCTTTCTTCTCGGCGTTCTAACGCGCACGGCATCGGAGCGCGGCGCAATGGCAGGCATGGTCTGCGGATTTGCGCTCGACCTCTATCTATGGCTCGGCACCAGCGTTGCCTTTACCTGGTACGTGGCGCTGGGCAGCGGTACCACTTTCATTGTCGGCTACTGTGCAAGTCTGGCCATGCCCCGGACTGACCTCAAATTGCCGGCTGAGGTATTGAAATGCATCTGAAAGAACTGCGGACGGAACGGCGCAATCGAGCGACCGAAAATCTTGACACGATGACGACCCTTGAGATGGTGTCGGCCATGAACCGCGAGGATGCGGTTGTGCCGCGTGCCATCAAATCCGCATTGCCCCAGATCGCCCGGGCTGTCGATGTCATTGCCCGTCAGTTCGCCAAGGGCGGAAGGTTAATTTATGTTGGCACGGGAACCAGCGGCCGCATTGGAGCGCTCGATGCATCGGAGTGCCCGCCTACATTCGGCACCGACCCGAAGATGGTCCGGTTTGTGATTGCAGGCGGCGAGAGCGCGCTGGTAAGCGCTACAGAAGCCAGCGAAGACTCCGCCGAACTAGGGCGCAGCGACATGGCCGCATTGAAACCTGGCAAGCGGGATGTCGTTGTGGGAATCGCGGCGAGCGGACGCACTCCTTACACTATGGGCGCGCTCGAATATGCGCTCAAAAAAGGGGCGACCACGATCGCCGTCGCATGCAATCGCGGCTCGGAGCTCGGCAAGATCGCCGGCATCAGCATTGAGGCTGAGGTTGGGCCGGAAGTGCTTGCAGGATCGACAAGGCTGAAGGCGGGTACCGCGCAGAAACTCATCTGCAACATGCTGTCAACCGGCGCCATGGTCAAGCTCGGCTACGTCTACAGCAATCTGATGGTCAACATGCATCTGATCAATGAGAAGCTGATCGAGCGCGGCATCGTCATCCTTGAGTCCCTGGCAGAGGTCAACCGCGAGACTGCCCTTCAGGTGCTGGAGAAAGCGGATATGAGTGTGCCCGTGGCGCTGGTGATGCTCAAGGCCAATGTGGGCAAGAGCGAATCGGTAAAACGGCTGCGCAAGGCGAAAGGAAATGTTCGCAAAGCGATTGAGGATTGATATGAAGAACTCCTGGACCTTATCCCTTCAATGCCGAGAGCTGCTCTGCATTTTGCCCATGTTTTTCACAATTTATAGTCAAGCCCAGTCTCCTGCGACATCCCCGCAGACCGTCTCGACCGAAGCCGCTCAGGGACGGTCGGGCTTCGCAGCCATCGACGCGCTCATGCAGGCAGCGGTCGAAAGAGGAGCAATTCCGGGCGGCGTCGTGCTGATTGGTCACAATGGCAAAATCGACTACCGCAAGGCATTTGGATCGCGCTCGATCGAGCCGGCGCGGGAGCCCATGACCGTGGACACGATCTTCGACCTCGCCTCGCTTACCAAGTGCATCGCAACCACAACTTCGATGATGCAGTTGATCTCCGAAGGCCGCGTCAGGCTTAACGATCCCGTTGCTGCCTACCTGCCGGAGTTCAAACAGAACGGCAAAGAGGACATTACGGTCCGCGAGCTGATGACTCACTTTTCCGGCCTGCCTCCCGATCTCGATCTCAATTCTCCCTGGCAGGGCCGCGCCACCGCTTTCGCGATGGCCATGCAGGCAAAGCCTATCTACCCTCCCGGCACGCGCTTTCTCTACAGCGACATCAACTTTGAGACGCTCGGCTTTCTGGTCGAGAAGGTCACCGGGATGTCGCTCAACGAATATGCGAGTGCAAAGGTCTTTAGGCCGCTCGGGATGAAAGACACGAGCTTCCTGCCTCCAGCCGGTTGGATGCCGCGCATCGCGCCCACACAATACGACGAGCAGGGCAAGATGCTACGCGGAGTAGTGCACGACCCAACAGCGCGGCGGATGGGCGGTGTGGCTGGACATGCCGGGCTCTTTTCTACCGCCGACGATCTTGCCAGGTTTGCGCAGGCGCTGCTGAGCGGCGACACCATCCTGAGCAGTCTCGATGTTGAAAAGATGAGCACGCCGCAACAGCCCGCAACCGCCGCCAGCTTGCGCGGGCTTGGCTGGGATATCGATTCTCCTTTTGCCAGCAATCGCGGCGAACTGCTGCCGGTGGGGTCGTTCGGGCACACTGGATTTACGGGGACTTCGCTGTGGATCGATCCGGTAACGGAAACCTACGTGATCATTCTTACCAATGCCGTGCATCCCAACGGTCATGGGTCGGTGGTGTCGCTTCGTGCGCATATTGCTACGGCCGTTGTCGATGCCCTCGACCTGACTGTTGACGAGAGTGCGAAGCTCCGCATGGCGCGCATTACCGGCTATAACGAATCGATGATGGCCGAGCGGCGCGTTCGAGTGCGGAACGGCCAGGTGAAGGCTGGAGTCGATGTGCTCGAGGACCATGCATTTCGCGAACTTCACCCTGATCCGGGTCAGCCAGTCCGAATCGGGCTGGTAACGAATCAGACCGCGGTCGACGCGCATGGCCAGCGCACCATTGACGTGCTGGCGCACGTTCCGGGCTTGCAACTGGTCGCAATTTTCAGCCCCGAGCATGGTGTAGCCGGCGTCCTCGATACCACGCAGATTGGAAACTCGAAGGACGCTGCAACAGGGGTTCCGGTCTATAGCGTGTACGGCGATACTGACGCTAAGCGGCGTCCGACTGACGAGGAGTTCGCTGGCCTGGATGCAATTGTCTACGACATTCAGGACATGGGCGTTCGCTTCTACACCTACGAAAGCACGCTGGGCTATTTTCTTGAGGCGGCTGCGAAATCGAACAAGGAAATTGTGGTGCTCGATCGTCCCAATCCAATTGGCGGCGGTTACATGCAGGGCCCGATCGCCGATGAAGGCCGCGCATCGTTTGTCAGCTATTGGAAGACGCCGGTGCGCCATGGAATGACGGTTGGCGAGCTGGCGCGGCTATTCAACAGCGAGCGTGCCATCGGTGCAAAGCTGAGCGTGGTCAAAATGGAAGGCTGGCTGCGCGGCGACTGGTACGACTCGACCGGCATGATGTGGATCAACCCCTCGCCAAACATGCGAAGTCTCACCGAGGCTGCTCTCTATCCCGGCCTGGGCATGATCGAGGGCACCAATATCTCAGTCGGCCGCGGAACAGACACTCCGTTTGAGTTGCTCGGCGCGCCATGGATTGTCCCGGCGACCCTGGCTGAGTATCTCAACGGACGAGAGATTAGCGGAGTGCGATTCATCCCGCTCAACTTCACGCCCGGCTCATCAATATATATGGGTGAGAAGTGCGGCGGCGTAAATGTGATTGTCACCGATCGCGACTCCCTCGACGCGCCTGAGTTGGGGCTGGAGATTGCGGCGGCATTGCACCATCTCTATCCACGCGAGTACAAGCTTGCATCGCTCGACGGGCTCATGCGCAACAAGGCCACGCTCGACGCGGTGACGGCTGGCGAAGATCCGCGACGCATCGCGGAAGACTGGCAGGACGGCCTTGATGGATTCAAGGCGCAGCGGGCGAAGTACCTTCTCTACTAGTGAAGGTCGTCTTCAACTCTTTTTTGAATGAATCGATCGGTTGCGAGTCAGTGGGTATCAGGGGACAAAGAATCGGCGCTGGACTTCGAGCGTAGGATCTATTACGAGGAAGAACATGGTGAATCTCTCGACTTTTGTTTATCGATCGCGGCGGTCTTTACTGCAAGCGAAAAGCAACCTCAACTCCGGTAAGATCGTGCTTCGTCTTCTCTCATTCGGAATTTTATTCATCGGGCTGTCGCTGGCGGATTTCGCTGGAGCACAGATTTCCGTTCCTCATGCGGATTTTGTAGTTGCAAAGCCGGTGGTCAATATGTATTCCAAGCCGACAGCCGACAGCGATGTCGTCTCGCAAGCGCTCTACGGGACCGGCGTGCTCTCGCTCGAGAAGCAGGGGGATTGGTACAACATCCGCACCGCGGACGAATACAAGGGCTGGGTCGCTGCAGCAGATTTGAAGGCGCTCAATGGTGCCGAGTACGCCACTGAGGGCAAGTCCGTTCGTGTTGCCGGAATGGACATCAATATTTATCGCGACCCCGACGTGACGCGTCATGCTCCTTTACTTGAATTGCCCTGGGAGGCGCGGCTGGAGATGGTTCCAGCAGATCCGGGTAACACTGCACGGTGGCTTCGGGTGAAACTGGTCGATGGCCAAACAGCCTGGGTGCAGCGGGCCGACGTGAGCACGGAATCCTCGCCACTCACCATTGAGGAGTCTCTCAAACTGGCGCGGAAGTTTCTCGGCGTCACCTATACCTGGGGCGGCGTCTCAAGTCTAGGCTTCGATTGCTCCGGATTTACGCAGATGGTCGAGCGGCAGCGCGGAATCGTGATGCCGCGCGATGCGGATCTGCAAGCCGCGTGGAGCGGCGTGGCTCCGGTTGAGCGCAAGGATCTCGAGCCGGGTGATCTGCTCTTCTTCGGAGGCAGCGCGGCCAAAATCACGCATACGGGAATGTACATCGGCAACGGCGAGTTCATTCACGACACAACGCACGACCGCCCCGGCGTTCAAATCAGCCGCCTGGACGACAAGCCATGGACAACGCTTCTGGTTGCCGCACGGAGAGTGAAGTGAGCGATAGTCGAATCAATCGTCGCGAGATGTTGAGAATTGCTGGAGCTATGGGCGCGTGCAGCGTTCTACCCTCGCCGGTACTGGCCGCGCAGTTGCCGGCTGTGAAAGACAGAACTGAGATCGAATGCACTCTGAAGCGGCTCATGCTGCGGCACACCTGGACGACGACGATGTCGTCAAGCGCCTACCGCGATACCGTTCAACTCCAGTATCGGAAAGACGGCGTTACCGGCCTGGGCGAAGGGGCGCCAATCGTTCGCTACAACGAATTTCCAGAGCAGGCAATGAAGGCCATCGATGCAATCGCCGGGCAAATCATAGCTGGCGATCCATGGATGTATCGAAAGTTTCTGGCCAAGGTGCGAAGTGCGCTTGGCGACCATCAACATGCCGCGATGGCGGCTGTCGATATTGCCGTGTTCGATTGGATCGGCAAAAAGCTCGGAGTGCCCCTCTACAAGTTTCTTGGGCTCGACCCGGCCAATGCGCCCATCACCGATTTTTCCATCGGCATCGACACGCCGGAGATTACTCGGCAGAAGACGCGCGAGGCAGCGGATTTCCCGGTGCTCAAGGTGAAGGTCGGCCTCAAAACGGATGAGGCGACAATCGAGGCCGTACGCAGCGTTACCAAGAAACCGATTCGAGTGGATGCCAATGAAGGATGGACCGATAAGGAAGAGGCCATTCGCAAGATCAACTGGCTGGAGACGCAGGGCATCGAGTATGTGGAACAGCCCATGCCCGCGCACATGATCGAAGAGACGAAGTATGTACGCAGCAAGGTGCACCTGCCCATCTTCGCCGATGAGGCCTGCACGGATATCACGATGATTCCCCGCCTGACAGAAGCATATGACGGCATCAACGTGAAACTCGACAAGTCAGGCGGCATTCTCGAGGCCTTGCGGTGGATCGAAGTGGCGCGCGCCGTCAACCTGAAGGTCATGATCGGTTGCATGGTTTCCAGTTCATGCACGGTGACAGCCGCTGCGCATCTTTCGCCCCTGGTCGATTACGCCGACCTCGATGGCAACCTGCTGGTGGCCAACGATCCATGGCTTGGCGTGCAGGTAGAGAAGGGAAGACTCGTGCTGCCAGCGGGTCCCGGACTCGGATTGACGGCGCAGCATAGTTGAGGACTTTCGTTAATCAGTTGATTTGCGATGGCCGGAGATTTATTCTTCTTGCTCCGAGCTTGTGATTCCGGCGCTGTTGCCATAGGCCGGGAAATCAGCCGTCGTTGCCCGCAATTTTGTTGAATCGATCTCTGTTCCAGGCGGAGACAGGACTATGGCCCTCCAATCAGCGACATCCGCGCGCAGCGCGGCAAGCGCAACTCAACCGGCTCCGGTGCTTCTGAACGGGCGATCGCTCGAGGCAAATCGAGGCATTCCTCTCAATCCGGACTTGGTTGAAAAAGTTCGCGTGAATACCAGCGCGGTCGAACGCCGCACGGCGACTCACGTCACGCGGCGCACCGTGAAGAAAGAGAACCAGGCTGCATGGTTGCTTCGCGCCGTCGCCTGCATGGATTTGACCACGCTCAGCGGCGACGACTCGGCCGATCGCGTGCGGCGGCTTTGCGCCAAGGCCCGCAATCCCCTGCAACGGCACATTGTCGAGGGGCTCGGCATTGAGCAGTTGCATCTGACAGTCGGCGCGGTCTGCGTCTACCACGCATTTGTTGAGACGGCGGTGAAGGCGCTCGAGGGATCGAGCATTCCCGTCGCCGCAGTCTCGGCTGGGTTTCCGGCCGGCCTGTCGCCGTTGGCCGAGCGCGTGGCGGAGATTCACCGCTCAGTCGAAGCGGGCGCGCAGGAGATCGACATCGTGATCACGCGTGCGCACGTCTTCAACGGCGAGTGGCAAGCGCTTTACGACGAGATTGCAGCCTTCAAACAGGCCTGCGGGCACGCGCATCTGAAAGCGATCCTCGGCACCGGAGACCTGATGACGCTGCGTAACGTGGCGCGGGCAAGCTGGGTGGCGATGATGGCCGGTGCGGACTTTATTAAGACCTCGACCGGCAAGGAAGCTGTGAATGCGACGTTGCCCGTTTCACTCACCATGGTGCGATGCATTCGCGACTACGCGGAGCGGACTGGCATGGCGGTTGGCTTCAAGGCCGCCGGCGGCATCCGCACAGCGAAGCAGTCGCTGGACTGGCTCGCCCTGATGAAGGATGAGCTGGGCCGGCCGTGGCTCGAGCCGTCGCTGTTTCGCTTCGGCGCCAGCGGCATGTTGGGCGACATCGAGCGCCAACTGGAACATCATCTGACTGGCCGCTATTCAGCCGCGTACCGTCACCCGATCGCATAGGTGCTCTTCGAGCATTGGAAGGAGACGCTGTGAGCATTGCGGAAAAGTTCTACACCATGGAATACGGTGCCGCACCCGAGGATCCGAAGGAAGCCGTGCAATGGCTCGAGCGCCATCAACGCCGCTTTCAGGAGTTCATCGGCGGCACATGGGTCGCGCCCGCCAGCGGTGAATATCAAGTCACCAGCGATCCCTCCAGCGGCGACACTCTTGCCGAGGTCGCGAAGGGGAATCTCGATGATGTTGAAGCCGCAGTAGCTGCGGCACGCAAGGCTCAACCTGGCTGGCAGGCTCTCAGTGGAAACCAACGGGCGCGGTATCTCTACGCTCTCGCGCGGCTGGTGCAGAAACACTCACGTCGGCTCGCGGTACTTGAGTCGATGGACAACGGCAAGCCCATTCGAGAGAGCCGGGACATCGATATTCCACTTGTGGCGCGGCATTTCTATCATCATGCCGGTTGGGCGCAGTTGCTGGAGTCGGAATTTCCCAACTACACGGCGTGCGGCGTTGTAGGTCAGGTGATCCCGTGGAATTTTCCGCTGCTGATGTTTGCCTGGAAGGTTGCTCCGGCGCTGGCGGCGGGCAACACCGTCGTCATCAAGCCCGCAAAATATACGCCTTTGACTGCTCTCGCCTTCGCCGAACTAACCATGGAAGCGGACCTGCCCCCCGGCGTGCTCAATGTGCTTACCTGCGACGCACGCACTGGCCAGGCGCTCATCGAACATCCAGGTATCGACAAGATCGCCTTTACCGGCTCGACAGAGGTTGGCCGCATCATCCGCAAGGCCACGGCACAATCACACAAAAAGCTGTCGCTCGAACTCGGCGGCAAATCGCCCTTCGTAGTCTTCGACGATGCCGATCTCGACTCCGCGGTCGAGGGACTTGTGGACGCGATCTGGTTCAACCAGGGACAGGTCTGCTGTGCTGGGTCGCGGCTACTGGTGCAGGAGCGGGTTGCTGAGACGCTCTATGCGAAGCTGCGTGCACGCATGGAGACGCTGCGCGTTGGACATCCCCTCGATAAGTCAATCGACATCGGCGCCATCGTTTCGCCGGTGCAGTTGGAAACCATCCGAAAGATGGTGGATACCGGTGTGGCCGAGGGCGCTCGCTGCTGGCAGCCAAATAATCCCCTGCCTGAGAAGGGCTGCTACTTCCCGCCGACTCTGCTCACCGATGTGCATCCATCGGCCACTGTGGCGCAGGAGGAGATCTTCGGTCCGGTGCTGGCTGCGATGACCTTCCGCACCCCGGCCGAAGCAGCGGAGCTGGCCAACAACACTGTCTATGGGCTTGCGGCCAGCATCTGGAGCGAGAACATCAACGTTGCGCTCGATCTTGCATCGCAAGTCAAGGCTGGGGTGGTCTGGGTCAATTGCACTAACCAGTTCGACGCAGCCTGCGGATTCGGTGGGTATCGCGAATCTGGCTATGGCCGCGAAGGCGGGCGCGAGGGCATGCTCGAATATCTGACGCCGAAGTGGCTGCACACTCTGCCGCCGGCTCGCGACACTGCGAATCGGATTCATACGCCAGACGATTCGGACGCTACTGCAACGGCCGGCCTTCCGATCGACCGCACGGTCAAGCAATACATCGGCGGCAAGCAGGCGCGCCCAGACTCCGGATACTCTTCCCCTGTCTATGGACGGAAAGGGCAACTGCTCGGCGAAGCGCCACTCGGCAACCGCAAGGATATTCGCAATGCTGTGGAAGCGGCGCGAGCCGCCTCGGGTTGGGCGAAGACAACTGCGCATGCTCGTGCGCAGGTCATCTATTACATTGCCGAAAACCTGATCCAGCGCCGAGATGAAATCGCGCATCGCCTTGCTGCCGCCGTTGGCGATGAGCAGGCGGTTGTCGAAGTCGATCTATCCATCGATCGCATCTTCACCTATGCGGCCTGGGCCGACAAGTACGATGGGCAGCTACATCATCCGCCGGGACGCAATATCACCATCGCCATGCCGGAGCCTGTCGGAGCCATTGGCATTCTTGCGCCTACAGAAGCTCCGCTGCTTGCGTTGCTCTCGCTAGTGCTGCCCGCCATTGCGGTAGGGAACACCGTGGTTGCAGTGCCCTCGGATAACTACCCGCTCATTCTGGGCGATGTGTACCAGGTGCTCGACACCAGCGACCTGCCCGGCGGTGTCGTAAATTTTGTCGCGGGCAAGCCGGCAGAACTCGGCAAAACCCTGGCCGAGCACGACGGCATCGAGGCCATCTGGTGCTTCAGGAGCAATCAAGAAGCTGCGATGGTGCGGGCTGCATCCATCGGCAACATGAAACAGGTGTGGACCAACGACGGCCATGAATACGACTGGTTCAATCCTGCGCAGGCCGAAGGCCGCTGGTTCCTGCAACATGCCACGCAGGTCAAGAACATCTGGGTGCCGTACGGGGAATAGTTCCTCGAAGTCAACAAAAACTCCGGGCTGCGCAAGTTCCCGTCGTCTAGGAAGCCGCCGGAATTGGTGACCGGAATGCGCGAACAATCGTCCGAATGATCCAGCGCAACACGACCACGATCACCACGAGGAAGATGGCAACAATCGACGCCGCAGCAATCGGATGTAGCGTGGCCAGCCAGGTCAGGAAAACAGCCAGAGTATCTTCTCCGGCGCTCAGCGCGAAATTCGAAACTGGCTCTGGAGACGGTGTCACGGCTATACGCGCCGCGGTCTTTCCTCCGTGCGCCGCCAGGGCGATAAGGCCACCAGCCACTGTAGCAACCAATTGCATCTCCGGTGTAAGGTTTGAGGTCGCGCCATAAGCTATCAGGGCCGCAACCGGGATCCGCACAAAGGTGTGCAGGGCATTCCATAACAGATCGAACGCCGGAATCTTGTCGGCGAAGAACTCAATTGCAAAAAGCGCGAGCGAAGCTGCAATCACCCACCAGTTTGAAAGCAGATTTAGCCCTGGTGGAAGTTCGAGCAGCCGGGTATGTGCGAGCAGTCCAAGGGTGGCAACCGTGGCATAAACATTCAGCCCCGCGGCAAAGCTTGTCGCTACGATCAAGCCCACAAGTTCAGTGCCGACAAATGCGGAACCGCCAAACGCCACCCTGGCCATCATATGCTTACCGTGCCTCTTCGCCATTACATCATATAGAACGAAGGAGTCGACAGACGGAGATTCGCAAGCAGTAGCTCACGCCGGCCGGTGTAGTAGCATCTTTCTGTGCGGCTTTCCGGAAATTTACTTGCATGGTTCGCTGTCGGCTAACAACATCGCGCAGGCTCGTCCTGAAACGACGAAAACGCGCTCGGTCAATGATGAACAAACCTCCACAACAAGCAATGACCCGCCCGTAGAGCCTGCTTGGCGGTTGGGCGGCTGTGCATCTCTGAATTCAAGCACAGAGTCAGAGAATCACACATGAGGACATACTCAACGATGAAAAGGTTGCTATTCGGATTGGTGATGTCGGGCTTGTTGCCGGCCGCTTCAGGCTGGGCGCCGATTCCTCCGCCGAAGATATTTGTCGCTAACGACTATGGAGCGAAGGGCGACGGCACAACTCTAGATACGGTGTCGATTCAGAAGGCAATCGATGCGGCGGCCATTGCGCGAGGCACGGTCACACTGAACCCGGGAACCTACTTGACCGGCTCGCTCTTCCTCAAGTCGGGTGTAACTCTCGACGTGGCCGAAGGCGTCACGCTTATTGGATCGGAGAAGTTGGAAGACTATCCGATGCTTCCGACGCGCATAGCTGGCATCGAGATGACTTGGCCCGCGGCCCTCATCAACGTTCGCGACCAGCAAAACGTGACCATCACAGGGAAGGGAACGATTGACGGCGACGGACCGATCTGGTGGAAGTCCTATTGGGATCTGCGGGCTGCTTATGAGCCGAAGGGGTTGCGGTGGGCCTCGGACTACGATGCGCGCCGACCGAGACTGATTCTGCTTCAGAATTCGTCCGACGTGAATTTAGGCGGAGGCATTGTTCTCAAGCGATCAGGGTTCTGGACAGTGCAGATTCTGTATTCGCACGATATCCATCTTGATGGAGTTACGATCCGAAACAACGAGGGCGGCAGAGGACCCAGCACCGACGGCATCGATATCGACTCATCGCGCAAGGTGCTGGTCGAACACGCTGACATCGACGTAAACGACGATGCTCTGTGTCTGAAAGCCGGCCGCGACTCCGATGGCCTGCGCGTCAACCGGCCCACGGAAGACATCGTGATTCACGACTCCATCATTCGCCACGGCGCGGCGGCGATCACCATTGGGAGTGAAACTTCAGGCGGTTTTCGTAACATCGAGGTCTATGACATCACCGCATTAAGCGGTGTTCCTTCGGGTGTTCTATTCAAGTCGGCGCACACTCGCGGTGGCTTTGCGAACAACATTCGCATTCACGACCTGACACTCGAAGGCGTTGCAATTCCGATTCACATCACCATGAACTGGAATCCAACCTATAGCTACGCTACGTTGCCAGCGGATGCGAAAGACATTCCGTCCTACTGGGTGACGCTGACAACGAAGGTTCCGGACGAGCAGGGACTGCCTCACTTCAGCGACGTTCACATCTGGAACATCAAAGCAACCGGCGCGAAAAAAGCATTCGACGTCAGCGCCTATCCCAACGCGACGCTCGACAGTTTTCGTCTCGACCATCTCGACATAGCTGCGGCCACAGCGGGCACGATCGCCAATGCCAATAACTGGACCCTCGCCAACAACAACATCCAAACGGCCGACGGCAGCAAGCCGGTGTTCACGGACTCGCCAGCGGCCGGCTCAGACGAGGTAGCCTATGGCGAGCCTGGTTCCGAATCCGGTCCGTTGTCGGCGATTCCGAGCGCAACACAAGCGCCAGCGCTGTCAACTGACCCCGGCCCTCATGCCCGCCCTCCGATGCCAACACCGAAGAACCCTAATTTGCCGACGCTCTTTCTGGTGGGTGACTCGACGGTGCGCAATGGCAGGGGCGATGGCGCAGGCGGGCAATGGGGATGGGGTGAGCCGCTCGTGGATTTATTTGACCTAGCGAAGATCAACGTCGTCAATCGGGCGCTGGGCGGGCGCAGCAGCCGCACTTACATCACCGAGGGACTGTGGCAGGAGACGCTTGCAGTCATCAGGCCCGGCGATGTTGTCCTCTTTCAGTTCGGGCACAACGACTCAGGGCCTCTTGACGATGCCAGTCGCGCACGCGGAACCCTACCCGGCGTGGGCGACGAATCGAAAGATATCGACAATCCGATTACGAAAAAACATGAGGACGTGCATACATACGGCTTTTACATGCGGAAGTACGTTGAAGACACGCTGGCCAAGGGCGCTATTCCAATCATTTGCTCACCGATCCCGCGCAAGATATGGAAGGACGGCAAGGTGGTGCGCAATGCGGACAACTACGGCGGCTGGGCGCGACAGGTTGCGGCCTCAGAGAAAGTCGCTTTCGTCGATTTGGACGAGATTGTCGCGCGCCGCTACGACGCACTTGGCGAGAAAAACGTTGAGCCTCTCTTTGCCGATCCGCATACGCATACCAGCCGTGAGGGCGCAGAGTTGAATGCGGAGTGCGTGGTGGCTGGCCTCAAGGCGCTCGCCGGAAACCCCCTTGCCTCCTTCCTCTCGGACAAGGGCAAAGCCGTCCCTCCAGACTCAGGTCATTGAGCAGTCGCCAGGCTACCTGTGGTCTGGCCTCTTGGATTTACCCTGCATCGAATCTGAATCTCTTCGAGGCTGGCACAGCGCGTACGCCGCCAATCGGCTAGAACGCTCCAGCGCCCTTTCAGCCCTTCACAGGAGCTGGCTACAGTGAGCTATAAGAGTATATATATCTGCGATATACATGCAAGGGCAAACCCGAAGCGACATCAAATCGCAGAGTCAATACATTGGCACTCCACAGATTCGCTCAGCCCGGCGCGTCGTTCATTGTTTATCCGGCCTCATGCAAAAAAATACTGCTTGTAAAACAATTTTTCTATTGACAATCGTTCCGGCAAAATGAGTTAATTCCATGCGAAGGTCAGACCTCCCTGTAAGCGGGCCCTGGGAGGCAGGGCTCGGTGCAGGATCAAAACAATAATTTCACCGACTCAAGAGGAGGCAATCCAAGGGGACTATATGACAAAAACTCCCATCAACAGCACACTGCCACGACGCAACGGAATCAGTGCCATCATTACAGTATTTCTCGCGCTCGCAATCTGCCTCACCTGGGCAGCAAACCCGGCTGCGGCACAGCTTGCCGGTCAAGGCTCTCTCCAGGGCACAGTCGCGGATTCGACCGGCGCGGTTGTTCCCAATGCAACAATTACGGCAACCAATGTTGCCACCAACGTTTCAACGGTTCAAATGTCCTCCTCTGCGGGGTTCTTCAACATCTCGCCTCTTGTCCCCGGCACTTACACGGTGCAAGTGGTCGCCACCGGATTCAAAACGCTCTTGCAGAGCAATGTGGTTGTGGATGCCCTGCAGACTCGTGTTTTCAACCCCGCGCTCACCGTTGGAGCCGAAGCCCAAACCGTCACTGTAACCGGTGCGCCGCCCGTGCTTGATACAGCCGATGCGTCCACCGGCCTGATCGTTGAGAATGAGACCTACTCGAATCTGCCGCTCCAAATGAATGGCAATCAGCGCGACCCCACTGCATTCGGCACGCTCACACCAGGGGCCCAAACGGCTAACAATGGCGGGCGTCTGCCCATCGTCGGTGGAACCGGAAGCTATCTCGGCCAGCTTTACGTGGACGGCATGCCGGCTGAAACTGTCAGCCAGCAGGGCGACAACCGGCTCGTCTCCCTCACTGTCAGCGTCGACGCTGTCGACCAGTTCCAACTTGTCACCAGCACGCCTCCGGCCATGTACATGGGCGCCGGCGCGGAAAACTTCACCATGAAGTCCGGTGGTCTGCAGTATCACGGGCAAGTATCCGATTTTATGCGCAACACGGTCTTCGATTCCTGGTCATTTACCAATAAATGGGCCACGGTCAAGAATTCAGCCGGCCTAACCGTTCCGGCTCCCAAGCCTCCGGAGCATCAGAATGAGTTCTCGGTCTCAGGTGGCGGCGTCGTCCCCCATACAGGTAAGAAGCTCTTCTTCTTCGTCGCCTACGACAAATACCATGACAGGGCGGGCGTCAATCCCTCGCTATACACCATTCCGTCGCCTTTGATGATGGCAGGCGATTTTACCGAGTTGAACGGAAACGTAGGTGGCGGAGGCCAATCGGGTACAGGCTCAACCAATCCCGCGATCCTCTACGACCCAACCACCAATACCTGCGGAACCACCTGCTCGCGTACTCCGTTCCAGGGCGCAAAGAACGGCGTGGCCACCAACAACGTAATCCCTACGGCTGAAATATCGCCGATCGCCAAGGCGTTGCAGTCGTTCATGCCGGCGCCAACCAACCCAGCCGTCCTGGCAAATAACTATCTTGGAAGCTATCCCAAGGGGTTCGACAACCACCTGACTGACTATCGCGTTGACTACGACCTAAGCGCGAAGCAGCGCATCTCAACGCTTGGCACGATTGGTGTCCAGAACTACCTCAACAACTACTCCACGCCCTATCTTCCGCCGCCGTACATCGGTGGCGATCTCGCGGCCATCTACCCCAAGAACTTTATTGTTGAAGATGCCTATACAATAAGTCCGAATCTGGTAAATCAGCTCAAATATGGTTTCACGAGATTCTTCCAGAACATCCATAACGGCACCCAGGGCGTGGCGAACTATTCTCCCACAAAGTTGGGGATCACCAACCTTCCACAGGGCCAGGCTGGGCAGGAGTTCCCAGGTGTGGCTTTTGGAACCACCGCGGCCTATGGTACCGCCAACATACAAACTACCTGGACAACAAACAGTAACTCGGCCTCCACCCAGCTAACTACGCCGAGTAACTTCGCCCTGACTGACAACGTGCAGTGGTTGAAAGGAAAACACTCCTTCACCTTCGGCATAACTTATCAGTGGCAGGAGATTAACAACGCCAACCCGGCCACCTACACTGGCGTGCTCGGACTCGGGTTCAATGCCTTCTCGACGGCCAACTTCTCCGGGACCTCACTGAGCACCGGCACGGCTGCCGCTCCCTCTGGTTACTCCTATGCAAGCTTCCTGCTCGGCGCCGTGGCCGGGTCAACAAGCAACGCAACCTCCGCGCCGTCTCTCGGCCTGCAGCCTTTGAGCGAAACCGGTGGAAGATATCATCCTGTGGCGCCCTATTTTCAGGACAGCTACAAAATCACCCCGAAGTTGACTCTTGACCTCGGACTTCGCTGGGACTATCTGCCTCCGTTCCACGAGGTCAAGGATCGCTGGACCTTCCTGAACCCGAATCTCACCAATCCACTTACTAATTCGCTGGGGATGTTGCAGTTTGCCGGCAGCTACGGCGGATTCCCAACAAGCTGCAACTGCAGAACACCCGTTCACACTTATTGGAAAAACTGGGGTCCGCGCGTCGGGCTGGCCTATTCCATTAACGACAAGACAGTCATCCGCGCCGGCTATGCCCAGGTGTTCACACAGGCGGGCGGTGTGGGTGGGCGTGGCGGCGCTGCCAACGGTACCGGCGGCACGGGCTTCAACGTCAGCGCCATTGGCCCCACCGAAACCTCAAGCACTGTTACCGCGGGGCCGTCGTACTGGCTGAACAACAGCACCGCCTTTACCACTTTGGGATTGGCGAATACAGGCTTGTTTAATTCCCCATCCGGTGCCGCATTCAGTTATCCCGCGGCTCCCACACCTGGTGTCGCGGCCCAGGAACTGAACACCGGCTTCTACGCCAATAGCTCAAACAAGTTTGTCAGCGCCAGTTCTGTTTCCTTTCCCGATCCGTATCTTTCCAGCCGGGCCCCGGAGCTGGAGATGTTCAACTTCGGCATCGAGCGGTCAATCACCCAGGACATGACTCTGGCAGTCAATTACGTTGGCAATGAAAGCCACTTCATCGTCAACTCCGGAACCACCGGAAGCAACGCGCGCGGTTATTGGGTCAATCAACTCAATCCTGTGTACCTTGCCACCCTCGGCCCGATGCTTGACAGCAAGTCGGCAACGCCGCTGCTGAATGCGCCTGCCACGGCGGCAAATGTCGCCATCGTGGCAAAAGCCATGCCCAGTGCGCCTACCCCCGCCTTTATCCAGGCGGCGGCGGCGCTCAACAGTTCTGCCACCATCGCGCAGATGCTGGTCGCATTCCCGCAGTACAGCACCGTCAGCGACACCTGGGGTAATGTCGGCAATTTCGCTTACCATGCCCTGCAGATTACCCTGGTCCAGCGCATGAGCCATGGACTCACTTTCAACGCAAATTACACCTTCTCGAAAAACATCGGTGATGACGGCACCTACCGCTCAGGATTCGATATTCCGGCGGCAGCCATCTCCCGCGGGTCATCGGCCTTCAAGCAGGACCGCATCGACCGCTCATGGACTGCCATCTCCACACCGCAGATTCTCAACGTATTCGGCGTGTACAAACTGCCTTTCGGAAGGGGAGCGATTGGCAGCAATTCCGCGCTGGTGCGCTGGCTTGCGGGCGGTTGGCAGATCTCCGGTATCTACAAGCACCTCTCTGGGACGCCCATGGCAGTCACCTGGAGCGGTTGCAGCGGATCGACGTACCCGGGGCAGGGCCAGTGCATGCCCGACATCAACACCTCCTCAACCACGCCTGTCCGCAACCAATACAAATACGGCAGCGGACCTAACGGATATCAGTTCGCCAACCTCGGCAGCGTTCAATACGTTAGCAACACTGCTTTCCAGGCTCCGGTGAGTGTCTCCACCGCTCCCGGTTGTACTCCACCCGCCTCCTGCTCGCTCGCGCAGTACCTGATTGGAAATTCGCCACGCACAGCACCGCTCGGGCTCAGGAACCCCGCCAGTTGGAACCTCGATACCGGCGTCCGCCGCGCCTTCCCCTTGCATTGGGAAGGAGCGGAGTTTGTATTCGAAGCCGACTGCCTGAATACCTGGAACAATGTGGTGTTCAGCGGTCCAAGTGCTGCCTGGTCCGCTGGCTCCACGGCCTTCGGCACCATCGGCGGCATCAGCAACTCTCCGCGCGACTACCAATTCGGCGGTCACATCAACTTCTAATTCCACCGTCACGCCTTGCATCCGCCGTTTCTCGCGGCGGATGCATGGCCGGCCTTCTTCACCCCGCCCATCCGTCTCATCATTCGATCTCACCGCAATCTGCTCACGAAAGCCCATCTTGCTTCACCAAAAGTCAGGCCCGGATTTCGCCCCGAGCGCACCCGCTGATTGACTCAATTCAAGGCGCGACGCGAAGGTCGTCGAATTGGATCAGGTCCCACTCGCTCCCCAGCGCGAACATGCCGTGTGCGTGCGTTGCATCTTCGACCTTGGCCACTGACCTGCCATCCAGAAGCACCTCGATCTGCGAGCCGTGAAAGCGCAACTCCAGATGGTGCCACTTTGTGCGGCTCGATGCTGGATGAGCCGGAAGCAAGTGTCACCGCAGGCTTCTTGTATTGCGCTGTCAATAACTCCCACGCCCCGTCGGGTTTCAGGCGGAAGACATACCCACTCGGCCAGCGCGCATGACCGTCCTTGAAGACATCGGAAGAATCGATGCGGCCCATGATTGTCGCCGAAGCCGCTGAGAGAAAGCGCACGTCGGCAGACACGGCATAATCCGTCCACTCCGCATTGCCCGCAAGAGTAAACGGATCAGGAAGACGGACTCCAGGGAATCGGAGGTTTGGTAATGACTTGCTCAAGGCATCTACCCGCGCGCCCGGTGCAGGGGTGGACCTCAAAAGCCCCGTCCTGATCGGAAAGATACTTTGGCGCATGCAGCAGCGGCGTCTTTTCGAAGTCGTCCGCATACGGGAATGGGAAAGGCGCGGCCGGCGGCGGCTGGGCCGTTCCTTTGCCTTGGCCGGTAGTCGTCGTTAGTGAATACAGCGAATCGGGATCGAAGGTATACTCGAATGCGTTGCTTTTCGGGTTCACATCAGTCGACATGTTCAAACGTGCGCGAGTTATTCGTTTCCCATATATGAACCGTTGTAGCTGCCAAGCCGCCAGCTAGCCGGAATGAGACAGCCTGCGGGTGCGACGCGCCGATCGTTTCGAGAATCACGCTCCAGTTCTTCTCTATCCGTGGAGCGGAGAGAGACATAACTGCCTTTCCCCGGAAGGTAGCCCGATGCGGAGTCGAGATACTGCCAGCCAGGCTCGCGCAAATTGCGTGGTGTGCGCCGTTGCCCAGATTGTGCCCTGCACGTCGTAATGTCCCGACCACGGAGTATTCGCGTACATAAGTCCCGAGTTAGGCGCGGCCAGAATGTCATAGTAGGAAGTGATCGGGCTCCATATCTCAGTGGAAGTGAGTGAGCCTTCAAGATAGTTCTGGTTATAGAGATGAGCAAGAATGCGTCCGCCGACCGGCCAGTCGCGGCTGACGAAAGGGCCGCTGCCGCCATTGGGCTGGTCTTCGCTTGACCAGAGAGGCTTGCCGGTCCTGCGTGCCGCATCGGTGGTGGTGATCTTGCCCTTCACCAACGGATAATGCGACGCCGATCACGGCAATATCGTTCGCCAGCTCCGGGTCCTTCAGCATTTCATCGGCGATGGACCATTGTCCCGCGCCCTCGCCTGGATACTCATCGCAGCAGACAATTTTCGTCGCCAGATGGTCTTCCGCAAGCCGCCGATGAAGTTCCTTGATGATAGGCAATGTCATGAACCTTCTCATTCCAGGGTCCGGCATAGGCAATGTCCAGACCGTAATCCCGCTTTGCTGTCCTGATAAAGTCTGCAACATACGCGGCCATCTTCGGCGGTGTAGAGAGTGGGTTTGCCGGCACGGGTAGTGTTCGTCAACCCAACCCGGCGCGCCCCAGGGAAGAACTTCAAGAACGATATTAGGATTCCGCTTATGAGCTTCGGCCATCAGCCACCATTCATAGCCGCGCGTGGAACTGTGATCTGTGGGCGTGCGCATGTGGCTAGGCTCGGAGCCATCGGTCGAGTTGACGTCCGCTCCGATCTCAACCTTCAGATGCTGGAGGGCTGCGCCATATCCAGGCTTGAACAGATAGTCGAGAATCTGGCTCCGCTGGGGTTCGGGATAGTCGATCAGCAGACGCGAAGAAGCTCCGGCACTGGCCGCGCCGAGTCCATCGAAAACACGGCCAGCACCATTTCCATCCAATGCTACCTGGGTCTGTGCACGCGATCCGTCGGAAAAAAAGAACAGCATTGTCAGGACAATCCAACTCAACAAGGACCTGTAATTGCCGATAACTCGATCAGGAATAATTTGTATCGAATTCATAACTCTTCTCCGGCTAGTTTCTAACTTCCGATGCTTATCTCGATCTCTTCAAGAGTCTTTCCGCGTGTCTCAGGGAGACGGAGGTATAGGAAGATAACTCCAATCAGGCAAATGCCCGCATAAGTCCAGAAGACGCCTGCCGCGCCAAGCGCCGCATTCAGTGAGGGGAAGGTATAAGTAAGCACAAAGCAGGCTGTCCAAAGCGCGGTAACAGCGACGGACATCGCGCTGCCGCGGATGCGATTCGGGAATATCTCCGCGATAACTACCCAGGTGACCGGAGCAATGACATCGCATAACATGCAATCGCCGCGAGCACAAGCACCAGCATCGGTTTCCCTTGCAAATGTAGGTGGTAGAATGCGCCGAGTATCGTGTAGATGATCGCCAGCCCTGCAACTCCGCCAAGCAGCAGAAAACGCCGGCCATAACGATCGATGGCGCCGAGCGCGACCAGCGTGAAAACCACATTCACCGCGCCCGTAATGACGATGTTGAAGAGAATCCCGGAGACCTCGTATCCGGCGGCCGCGAAGATCTCCTGCGCGTAATTGAAGATCACATTGATGCCGCACCACTGCTGTAGAACGGCGAGTGACACGCCGAGCAGGAGCACCTTTCCATGCCCGGCGAGGAGAGCTCCTTCAGTATCGGGCGCTGCGGCTCAAAGCCGCCAGCGGCCTTGAAATCCTCGATGACCTGGCGCGCATAAGCCGGTCCGCCCAGGCGCTCAAGCACGCGGGCCGCCTGCGCGTCGCGTCCCTTCGCTGCCAGCCAGCGCGGGCTTTCGGGAACCAGAAATGTGGCGATAAGGAATAGCAGGGAGGGAACTGCGGTCACGGCAAACATCCAGCGCCAGCCCATTTGGCCGTTCCACGACAGAAGAATATCTTGCGCCGTTGCTCCAGCCGGCACGGGCCGTGCGATCAGCCAGTTCACAATTTGCGCAAGCAGAATACCGAACACGATAGCTAGTTGGTTCAGCGAAACAAGCCTGCCGCGCAAATGCGCCGGCGAAATCTCGGCAATGTACATGGGCGAGATGCCGGAGGCGAGGCCGATGGCGTAACCGCCAAGAATTCTCCATACGACGAAGGTGCCGAGCTGCGGCGCCAGGCCCGTGCCAAGCGACGAGAGCGCGAAGACGAACGCCGCCAGGGTCAGCAATCGTCTTCTACCGAAACGAGTGCTCAAAGATCCTGCGCTGACTGCCCCGAAAAGGCAGCCGACCAGTGCGCAGCTCATGGCCCAGCCCTGGAGCGCAGGCGAAGTGAGATGAAAGTAGAGTTCGTAGAAAGGTTTCGCCCCGCCGATCACGACCCAGTCATAGCCGAATAGCAGCCCGCCCAGTGCGCCGGCTGCGGCGGTCAGCCAGAGATAGACAGAGCGGAAGGAACCTTCGTGCTCAATAACTCGATTGCTAGCAGGCATGGGAGCGATCATAGCGCGGTGAGCCCCTGATTTATGCGTATGTTTGACTCGGTACTTATCTTCAACCAGCGCCGTTCGGATCGTGTCTGGCACGCCGCCAAGGCAGATGCTCGTCGGATCTATCGAGCAGCAGGTTGCGCCTCACTCATCTTGGCGCGCATGCGTTTCTCCGCATCCGCGCTCCAGTATTTGCAGTCGAGACGGATGAAGACGGAAGTGTACGGAATTGCCAGATTGGTCTTCAGCACGAGAACGTGAAACTGGCTGCCAGTCTGGCCAATGTCGGCGATGATCTTGTCGTGTAACACCGACTCGACCGTGTAAGCGTGAAGAACCTTGGAGATTTGCGCGCGGTAGGCCGAGGCGCCCGGTGCATCCTCGTCCGGAACAAAGGGGAGTTCTGCGTCCATATATATGTCAGGCCGAACATGAATCGAGCCGTTGATCGTTTTCAGCACCGATTCGACAACCTCGATCATCCCCGCGTTCGTCTCGATGGTCTCAACCCCCGGTGAACTTTGAAGCGGATAGGCAGAGTCCACGATGAGGATCCAGTTGCGATGGCCGAGCAGTGGCATCGCCGCGGCAACCTTCGCCTTCCATGGCGATGGCGTATCGGGTGGCGCTGCGAATACTGTGGTGGCCGCGATCAGCAAGAATATTGCGGCAAAAAATCTCTGTATCATTCAATGTGCCTCCGGGAGGATCGGGAAAAGTATACCGCTCTCGTCAGGCGGGCTACATATGCAAACGGATATCGCACAGCCTCGCACTCAGGATCATCAAAGTGGGAAGCGGTATCAAACAGTCAGCCGCTTCATCCACGCGGCCAGTCGCTGCTGATCTCGATCTCCGACAGCATGAACTGCCTGCACATTTCGGCGATCGGCCTCCGGTCGATTCTGGCTCAGCTTGAATTTACCTTCGATGCGGGCAATCGGAATGCGAAAGCCGACGATGCCCGCCAGCATTGACCGGCGAAATCCATCCGGCATCGCGCGCCATTTCTCTGCATAGGCTGGCTCATTGGCATCGATCAGGCCGGCGAGCAATGCATTCTTGCCTGGTTCGTCATCGACCAGCGAGAGCATTCCATAAGCGTGAATGGCGATGTAGTTCCACGTCGGAACCGACAGTGGCTCGGCATAAAGTGTGGGCGAAACGTAGCTGTGCGGCCCGCTAAAGACAACCAGCGCTTCCTGGCCTGCGAGCGCTTTCCAGTGAGTATTGCCGCGGGCGAAATGGCCTTCGAGCAGGCCATGTTCGCCCTCGTCTTTAACGACCATTGGAAGGTGCGTTGCAGCCGGCGAACTCCCGGATGCAAGTCCTGTTTGCGGCGCAAAAACAATAGCGAACGAATAGGCCCGCATCGTCTCAATGAGCAGCGTGCGATCGAAGACCTGGTTGAATTTCGGAGTATACATGCGACTCCCCGCCGGATGCATTCAAAGCTGAAGCCGAATTCGCGCGGGACGTAACGGATGGTTCTTATCCTGAACGCGAAGCTCTTGGATGCCTGCCAAAGCCATCTTGTCGGCATTTAACTATGCGGCTTTTGCGTGCGCCAGCCGCCGGACAGTCAGCACCGTAATGTCGTCCTCCTGCCCGAAGTCCTTGGCCGCTTCGGCAACGTAGAAGGCGGACTGATTGCTCAAGTTATGCACGCGGTCGAAGCCGAAAATCTCGCCGGAAGGTCGCCGCGCCTCAACAACTCCGTCGGACATGAGAAGAATGCGATCGCCGGGGTGAAGATAGAGCCGCACCTCTTCGTACTTCATGTCCGGCAAGAACGCCCAGCGGCAGCGCGCCCGGCACTGCAATCTCCTGGCTGTTCAGATAAGGCGGCAGGTGTCCCGCGTTGGCCAGCACCAGTTCGCCATTGGCGCCAAACCACGCTGCCTGGCAAGTGGTAAAGCTGTCGCTGCCAGTGAGCACGCGATTCAGCGACTCCAGAATCTTTGCCGGACTGTGTTCAGGCGTTCGGCGAAGCGCCCCCATCAGCATGGACACATTCATGGCCGCCTTCAGCCCTTTGCCGGCCACGTCGCCGATCACCACCAGACAATCCACCATCGCCCGTCGACTGCACGTGGAAGAAGTCTCCGCCCACTTCGTTCGCGGGGCTGTAGACCGAATCCACTTCAAACCCCGGTGTCGCGAGCTTTTCTCGCGGGATCATGAACTCCTGCACACTTCGTGCCGCGGCCAACTCGCTTGTCACGCGTTCCTGGTCGCGGTGAATGCGCAGGAAGCGGACAAAGATGATCAGCACGATTACCAGGATGCTCGTGAAGTCGGCAATCGAAGCAAAGTGAATCGGAATCGGACCGGCCATCAGCGTCAGCGGCGATTTGTAGGCGTGACCGCTCCAGTCGCTCATGCCCGCGGCGAACAAGGGCTCGATGATGCCCACGCCGCCGAGCACCAGCGGAATGAGTAGCAGGCCCGCCTCGAAGTTGCGTCGTATCGTGGAAACAATCAGGGTGACGAAGATAAAAACAAGCCATCCCAGAATCCAGAAGAAGCTGCACACAAAGATGATCGCCAGCACTACGCCGATGGCCTTGCTGTGACCCACCATCAGCAGGATTGGGCCTACGCCGGCCAGAACAGGCGAAGTGTAGCGCAGCAGCTTGATGTACCAGCGGACCCACCGTCTTTTGGGCCGCAGCGCCAGGAAGGCAATCAAGAACTCAAAGTAGAGATAGGCCGCGATCACCATCAACTGCAGCACCACGGCCGCGTACCACAGGCTGTCCAGGCGGGCGGAACTGCCGGCCAGTTCGAAAAACGAGACCGGCGCCTGCACCAGCTCATGCAAGGCCAGCCATAGGTACTCCATATGGCCCTTTTGCGCAAAGTAAAGCGCCAGCAGAAAAACCGCCAGCACCAGCAGCAGAATGGAATCCACCAGCCGCGGCAAACGCTCGAAAAGGCTGCTGTGCGGACCAGAGGCCTAGAGACCGGCGTAGGTCCTCCCGATTGCCAAGGCGAAACCGTCGATTCTCAAAAAAGCTGGTGTACGAGCTATATCCGAACGCACTATAGGGTGTCCTCGCCACCAGGACAAGAGAGGTCTCGGAAGCCGGAATCTTGAGGTCGTAGAGTCGGGAGATCGGTTGATAGTGTTGCGGTGCGTCCCCGTGCGGTCCCTCCGGGTTGACCAGTTTCCCATTCGCGAACACATCCACGCCTGGCCCAGCCGTCGAGCCGATACCAAACGAGGTGTTTTGCGATACAGGAAGCTCAGTCAGCAGCGAAACGGGTCCGTGGTTGGCCGCAAGTTTTAAATGCAGTCGAAACCAGGCATAGCGCCGCTGGCTCGGCCCCGAAATCACATTCTTGTCGTCCTGGCTCGCGCCGCTGGCCGGTTGTTCCTCATCGACGACATCCGCCATCGCGCTATCGGCGTCCCGGATCGCCCAGCCGGAATCGTCGAAATCCGGCGCAGCCACAGCAGGGCTCTCCGATATGCCTACGCGCCATCCTTTATTGAGCAGGATCGGGGAGCCCAGACTCGTAGCGTCCAGGATCGTTGCCGGGCTGCTCTTGCCCGCCGGGAAGGCCGGGTTTGAAGGGCCATGCGCCTGGGATGGCATTGGCCGCCAGGGGATTGGGATGAGGATGTGTCGCCTGGGCAACGAGTTGTATCGTCCCGCAGAAGACGGCCACCATAACCAAGCTCTGGATCGTCCGGCGCAAGAACCCTCCCTCTTGCCACATTTTGTCCACTTTAATTCAATCACCCGCCGCCTCCAAAAAGATCGATCAAAACCGCCCCGGAACCAGGATTCTATCCGCCAGGGCGAATTATTCTATCCAGTTGTTACCAAAGCAGCGGATACTAACGTCTAATGAGTGCATAATTGCGGAACCAAGGGCACGGTAGTCATCGCGCTGGAGGTGAGGTCATGAAGCCAGAATTGAACAGCATACGTTTAGTGATGTTGGCGGGCTTTGGTGCTGGCGCTGGCCACTGCTTTGGGAGCGCAATCGACGAGTCCCGCTCCAGCCTCGACAAATACGGCTTCGGCGAACACCACGCCCGCCAGCTCGCCAACCGCGCAACCGGCTCCGGGTACCATCCCGGTCGGGGGCGATATCCCGGCGACGACCACCACCAAGCAGCCTTCGGCGCAGCCGCCCGCCCGCAACCACGCCCGCAGCGGACAGCGAAGCCGATACAACCCCCTCGAAGAAACCTGCGCCTGGCACCACGCCCGTCGGTGGGGATATTCCCGCAAAGAAGCGCCGATCTGGAGAAGGTAGTTCCGGTCGGCGGCGAATTGATCAAGGTAAAACCGGGCAGCGTTGAAGACGTCAGCGCGGTAGGCAACCGCGATATTGGAGGCCGCGGCCTGGGCAACTGGTATTCCACCGATACCGAGATCAAGATGGGCAAGACCTACGCCGACGAGATCGAAAAGAGCTCCAAGTTCATTACCGACTCGGTCATTGACGAGTACGTCAATCGCATTGGGCAGAACATCGTCAAGAACTCCGACTGCAAGGTTCCCTTTACCATCAAGGTGATCGACTCGGACGAGATCAATGCCTTTGCCTTGCCGGGCGGCTTCTTTTACGTCAACTCCGGTTTGATCCTCAATGCCGACGAAGAGGCTGAACTGGCCGGCGTCATGGCTCACGAAACGGCCCACGTCTGCGCTCATCACGCGGTGCGCGAGATGACCCGCATGAACTACGCGCAATTGGGTACCATTCCATTGATCTTCATCGGCGGTTGGACGGGTTATGGAATCTACGAAGCCGCTTCGATCGGCATCCCAATCACGTTCATGAGGTTCTCCCGCGAGTTTGAGTCCCAGGCCGACTACCTCGGCGTTCAATACATGTACCGCGCCGGCTACGATCCGCAGGCTTTTATTACCTTCTTTGAAAAGGTTCAGGCGCTTGAAAAACGCAAACCCGGCGCCGTTGCCAAGGTCTTCGCCGACCATCCCCAGACCCCAGACCGCATCCTGCACACGCAGGAGGAGATCGCCCGCATTCTGCCGGCGCGGGACGAGTACATGGTTACCTCGTCGGAGTTCGACGATGTGAAGGCCCGCCTCGCGCGCATTGAAAACAAGCGCCGGCTCACCGATACCAAGGGAGTCACCCGTCCATCGCTGCGCAGGGCAAGCACGGGCACGGACTCGACTGGCAGCTCGACGAGCCAGACCGGCGACACTACCAACAGCGACGACAAGCCCACCCTGCATCGCCGTGACGATCAGAACTAGAATTGGTTGTAAAGACAGATTCCATAGACAAGGTTTTGAAAGGGCACGGCTTCAGCCGTGCCGCTGAGGGCTCATAAACAGCGGGCTTTAGCCACTGAGGGATGCACTCTCGCTATTCGACTTACATTTATGCAACCGGCTCTGGAATCTGACCGCATCGGCAGTCCGAATGTGGCGTGGGGTTACGCTATTTGACCAATCCGCCCCCAAGTCGCTCTTTCCCGCCCGTCCCGCCTAGCATCGGACCGAATTCTTCCCGATTCGCACCATCCGTTCTAACAGCCCATTCCATTGGGTCAGAAAGGCTGGCTGCCCCAACCCGCTGTGTCTGGCTAGGCAGCCCGCTGTTTTCGCCCCCTGGGCAAGAGGCGAAAAGCAGATGAATTTGCGGTAAATACCTGAAAAGCCTTGAAACTATGGGGGATTCCGCGTTATATACAAGACTACCGGCACGTTCGCCGGAGTCCAGCCGACCACCATCTCATACCGGAGGCATTCATGCGCAACGCTGCAGTCCGCTCAAATCTACTGGTCCCCGAAGTACGAGAGGTCATGGACATTCGTCAGGCATCCGACTACCTTGGCATCTCGCCGGACACCCTTTACAAATATGCCTCGGACGGCTTTGTGCCCGCCTTCAAACTCGGAAACCGCTGGCGCTTCAAGCGCTCAAGGCTGGACGAATGGATGGACCGCCAGGCCGACATCCAGGCCTCGGAGGCCGAGATCGATCCGCGCCAGAAAAAGCCGGTCCGGTCGGCGCTGTAAAGGAAAACCCTCGAGCGCATAAAAGAGAATTAGGTCCCCGCTTCCATCTTCGCGAGCTTGCACAGAGCTTCGCGCCTGGAGAGTTGCGCTTCGCCGGGCAAATAGCAATCCTGCGTGGCCAGGACGGCTCAATGAAATTAAGCGAAGAATTGGCATTCAGTTAACGATTCTAAGCGTAGAGTGAGTTAGCAGCCCAGGAGCTAACCGCCCCGTCCCCCTTCCAAAGCAAGCAGAGCCTTGAACAACGTTATCCCGCACTTCGCATCAATGGAGGTCTTCATGCGCGCGCCGGCACCAGAAAACGATGGAATGGGCAGTCTTCTCACTGGTCAAGGATGCCGGTTTCGTGTCTGGGCTCCAAATGCCTCGCGCGTCCAGTTGGTCCTCGACGCCCTCGACACTCCGCCTGCCGGCGATCTTGCGCCGGAGCCGGGCACTGGCAACTGGTCTGCGGACCAGGTCAACGTGCCCGCCGGTACCAAATATCAATACATCATCACGAATATGGGCGGCCCGAACAACGACAACTCGCAGCCCTGGTTCAGAGCGGATGCGCGTTCTCTCCAGGTAGAGACTCCGCAGCCACTGCGATGAGTTACGTCATCGATCCAGGACTGTTTACCACCGCGCGACAGCCGTTCACCACGCCTGCCTTTCAAGACTTCCTAATCTACCAGTTTCATGTCGGCTCCTTTGCCGGCCACAACGACGGCATCAACGTGAAAGGAAATATTGCCACGTTCGTTGACATCATTTCCAAGCTCGACTACATCCGAGGCCTGGGGTTCAATGCCATTGAGCCGCTACCCATCACTGACTTCCGCTGCGACTTGGGTGGCGCGGGCGAGGGCTACGGGCCTTCGGACCTGTACGCGTCGGAAGACGCATATGCCACCAGCCCCGACCAGGCGGTCGCGGAGTTGATTCAGTTGATCGATGCCGCCCACTCCAGGGGATTGGCGGTAATTTTGGACAAGGTTTATAACCACGCGGCGATTGTCGACAACCGGTATTGGCAGTACGACGGCAACACCGCGGGCGATAACGGCGTCAATGGCGGAATCTACTTTGTGCATGGATTTCCGACGCCATGGGGAGCAGGCTACGGGCTCTGGCAGAAGGAAGTGAAGGACTTTCTGCTCGACAACGCGCGGATGTATCTGCGGGATTACCGCGTGGACGGGCTTCGTTTCGATGCGGTGCAGGCGATCCAGCCCGATGCCGTCGAGTACATTGTTCAGACTTTGCGGCAGGAGTTTCCCGACAAATATCTGATTGCCGAATATAACCCCTACGACGCAAGCACATCGGTGTCCTCACCCGAAGATCCCTACGGCACGCTGGGCTTCTGCGCTACCTGGGATATGAGCAGCCCATGGGACACATTCAGCCTGCTGAATGGAGCCGACGCTGTGGATCTGCTCATGGCCAGGATCGGCGGCTTTTCCGATCCGAATCCGTGGCGCCTGGTGAATTATTTGTCCGGGTCGCACGACCAGATCTACGGCGGGCAAGGAGACAGCGGTATCTATATTACGCAGCGATTCGGCGGGCGCGGCAATGGTTGGGCGAGAGCCAAGGCGCGGCTGGCGTGGGCTCTCAATGCGACTCTTGCGGGAACGCCAATGCTATTCATGGGCACCGAAGGACACCTCGACGGGTTCTGGGACCCGGAGGTGAGCGCTGATTACGATCACCGCTTTGACTGGGCACAGGTCGGCGACAGCCTGGGCGTCCCAATGCAGCAGATGGTGCGGGACATCAACCAGTTGCGCTGGACGCATCCGGCTCTCCGGTCGCCGGCGGGGCTTGCGGTTCACGCCGACAGTCTTAATCAGGTGGTGGGTTTCAAGCGCTACGACCTCAATGGCGATGTGCTGTTGGTGGTCGTCAATGCCGGCGATGGCCAGTGGGATGGAAACCAATACGCTGTTAGCCTGGCTGGTGACACGGGCGTTTGGAGGGAGATCTTTAATTCCCAGGCCCCACTGTACGGAGGAATAGGCACAGTGGGGAATTTCGACATGGATTTGCAGGCTGTCAACGGCCAGCTTTGGATCAATCTGCCGAACTGGGGCGTACTTGTGTTTTGCCGCCAGCCGTCCTGAGCACCCCGACTCGCGGCGGCGAGTTACCTCTCGAGATGAACCCATCCGGTATCGCCCCTCAAAAAAGAAGCTGGGTGCCCCATCCATCGCGTTTTTTGCGATGGGTGGGATACGGCCAAGCCCACCTCGCCTGTTCATAGGGAGCAGCCCGACTCGCGACGGCGAGTTACGTTCCGAGATGAACCCATCCGGTATCGCCCCCCAAAAAAGAAGCTGGGTGCCCCATCCATCGCGTTTTTTGCGATGGGTGGGATACGACCAAGCCCACCTCGCCCGTTCATCAGGAGCAGTCTGACTCGCGGCAGCGAATCACCTCCCGAAATGAACCCATCCGGTATCGCCCCTCAAAAAAGAAGCTGGGTGCCCCATCCATCGCGTTTTTTGCGATGGGTGGGATACGACCAAGCCCACCTCGCCTGTTCATGAGGAGCGCAGCGATTCGAAGAACCCGCTTCTTGTGATCTGGCGAATGAGTGGGACAGCACAACCCTCAATTCGCCGGATCGGCGACCGGTAGATCGACATTCCCAAACGCGTTCGGTGATGGCACTTTGCTGATCGCCCACCGGCCCCTGCTCTCCTCCCCCTGTTATGCTTTTCAGGTGGACCACTTCCGCCGCATCGGCGCTTTGCGCCGCAAGCTTGCGCGCGCCGGGTTGCCGGGGCTCGTCGTCACTCATCTTCCCGATCTCCGCTATCTCTCCGGATTTACAGGATCCAGCGCCGCTCTCGCCGTAACCAGGCGATCGGCGCGGCTCTTTACAGACGGCCGTTATAAAACCCAGGCAGCCGAGGAGGTGAAGGCCGCGCGGGTCGAGATCGTCTCCGGTCCTCCTTCTGTATCCGCGGTGCAGTGGCTGGCTGCGCAACCCGGCGTGGAAATCGCCGGATTTGACCCCGCATGGACAACCGTGGCCGAGTTGGCGCGCTGGAAGGTAGCACTCCCAGGCCGGCTCCGGCGCGCGTTTCTCTCCGCATTGCCGGGGCCGCTGGTCGAGCCCTTGCGCCGCGTGAAGGACGAAGACGAGTTGGCTCTCATGATCGAGGCTGCGCTCACGGGATGCAACCTGTTCGAGCAGATTCTCGGATTCATCCGCCCCGGAATCCGCGAGGTTGACGTTGCCGCCGAACTCGAGCACCAGGCACGGCTGATGGGTGCGGAAGCCATGTCGTTTGAGACCATCGTGGCTTCAGGAGTGCGCTCGGCTCTTCCCCATGGAAGAGCAACCAACGCGCTGCTGCCTCGGCGAGGTTTCGTGACTCTCGACTTCGGTATAATCCTCGGAGGCTACTGCTCGGACATGACGCGCACTGTCTACCTTGGGAATCCGAAGTCGGACGAGCGCAACACCTATAACGCGGTACTCGAGGCACAGGAGGCCGCAGTGGCAGCGGTGGTTCCGGGCGTGAGCTGCGCCGAGGTTGACGAGGCTGCGCGCTCAGTCTTGCGCAGGGAGGGTTTGGCGGAGGCCTTCTCCCACTCCACAGGCCATGGTGTCGGCCTCGAGATTCACGAGCCGCCGCGGGTCGGCGCCGGGCAATCCACCCGGCTGATGCCGGGGATGGTTGTTACTATCGAGCCTGGAGTTTACCTGGCAGGCCGGTTCGGGGTTCGTATCGAAGATATGGTGGTCGTTACTCGAACCGGAGGGCAGGTGCTGACGCCCGCACCCAAGGCTCTCATCGAATTATGAAGCAGCCGCACTCGATCCCAGGGGCTCTGAACCATAAGAAACCCCGGCAGCGAAGACCGGAGAACCACAGGAATGTCGGAGATTTAAGGAAAGAATGAAACCACAGGATCTTGCAGATCTTAAACAACTGATCGAATTTCTGAAGGAATATCAGGTTGCCGAGTTTGACCTCGATCGCGGCGATTTGAAGATCCGGCTGAAATTCAATCAACCGCAGGCTGCGTCGGCAGGACTAAGCGACCTGGCACGATTGCTCGCGTCGGCCCCTCAGGGTGTGGCCCAGGCCGCGGCAGGCGCCGTGGCGTCTTCCGCGGCAGCGGTTCCAGGCGCTCCAGCCGCGGATCCCGAGGCCGGTCTGCACCTGGTGAAATCGCCGATTGTGGGAACCTATTACGGTTCGCCTTCACCAGGCGCATCGGCATTCGTTGGCCCCGGCGATCACGTTGAAAAGGGTCAGGTCATCTGCATAATCGAGGCCATGAAGTTGATGAACGAGATTGAATCCGACGCCGCCGGCGAAATCGTGAAATGTCTCGTCTCCAACGGCCAGCCCATCGAATTTGGGCAGCCCCTCTTTTCGGTCAGGTTAGGTTAGTTCGCGCATAAAGGGTAGGAATGTTTCGTAAGGTTCTGGTTGCCAATCGTGGTGAAATCGCGCTGCGGGTTCTAAACGCGTGCAGGGAACTCGGCATTCGCACCGTCGCCGTCTACAGCGAAGCGGACCGCAACGCGCTGCACGTTCGCTATGCCGATCAGGCAATCTGTATCGGTCCCCCACGCTTGAGTGATAGCTACCTGAATGTGCCTGCGGTGATCTCCGCTGCGGAAATCGCCGACGTGGACGCGATTCATCCCGGCTACGGATTGATGAGCGAGAACGCCAATTTTGCTGAGGTCTGCCGCGCCTCCAACATCAAGTTCATCGGCCCGCCGCCGGAGATGACGCGACTGATGGGCGAAAAAGAGAAGGCGCGGCAAGCCATGAAGAGGGCCAAAGTGCCCATTCTTCCTGGCTCTGACGGCATTCTACCCACCGTCGAAGAGGCCCAGGCATGGGCAAAGAAGGTTGGATTTCCGGTCATCCTGAAGGCCAAGGCGGGCGGCGGCGGCCGCGGAATGAGAATCGTGCGCAATGCCGACGACATGCCCAACCTCTTTCATGCCGCCAACGCCGAAGCTGCAAATGCGTTTGGAAATGGCGAACTCTACATGGAGAAGTACATCGACGATCCGCGCCACATCGAGTTCCAGATGCTTGCAGACGAACACGGCAACGTGGCGTCGCTGTTTGAACGCGAGTGCTCGATTCAGCGCCGCCATCAGAAGCTCATTGAAGAGGCGCCGTCGCTCCAGATGACGCCGAAGCTTCGCGATGAACTGGGTCGCACGCTCTGCCGGTGCCTTTGCGAGATCGGCTATCAGAACGCAGGCACGGTCGAGTTCCTGATGGATGCCGACCACCAACTCTACTTCATCGAGATGAACACGCGCATCCAGGTCGAGCACCCGATTACCGAGGCCATCACCGGCGTCGACCTCGTGAAGGCGCAGTTGCGGATCGCTTCCGGCGACAGGCTCAGCGAGATTCTGCCCGTCGAAGCTCGAGATTCGCGGGCACGCGATCGAGTGCCGCATCAACGCCGAGCATCCGCGAAAGTTCATTCCCTCGGCAGGCCAGATTACGGCATTCAATGTTCCCGGCGGCAATGGAGTGCGCGTGGATACGGCACAGTACTCCGAGGGCGTAATTCCGCCTTATTACGACTCGCTGATCGCCAAGCTGATAGTACACGGGTGCGATCGCGCTGAGGCCATCGCCAAAATGGAGCGCGCCCTAAGCCAGTTTGTGGTGCAGGGCGTCGAGACTTCAATTACTCTGCACCAGGAGATCTTTCAGGATGCGGGATTCCGGGCCGGAGAATTCGACACCGGCTTTATGGAGCGGTTCCTGACGGCCAGGGCCGAGGCCCAAAGGTAAGCTGCATCTTTACCGGCAGCGTTCCCCAATGTAACATTCGTCCCGTTTCAGGGCCTTGGTCGATCGAAAACCAGCGAGGGGGTTCGATGGGAACGATGGATCGAAGGAAGTTTCTGCGCCATGGAGGCCAGACGCTTGCAGCCGGCTTCGCAACCGGGTCGCTGCTGCATCATGCAAATGCCGCCCATGCATCTCCTTCCCAAAGCAAAGCGGACTACTCGCTGCACATTCAGCCCTGTAACCTCGAGATCGCTCCCGGCGTTGTTGTGAAGACTCGAGCCTACAACGGCCAAGTTCCAGGACCGCTGATTCGACTGCGCGAGGGTGTCCCGGCGACCATCGACGTAAACAACTCCAGCGCGAATTCCGACATCGTTCACTGGCATGGTTTGACAATCGACTCCCTCAACGACGGCGCAATGGAAGAAGGCTCGCCGATGATTCCGCCGGGCGGTCAGTTGCGCTATTCCTTCACACCGAAGCCTGCCGGAACCCGCTGGTATCACACGCACGCAGGCGCCGGCAGCAACCTTGCTCTGGGCACCTATAGCGGCCAGTTCGGATTTCTGATGATTGACGGCAAGTCGGACCCCGGGGCATACGACCAGGAGATCTTTCTCGCCATTCATCACTGGGAACCATCGTTTGTTCCCATGGTCGAAACCATGCGCGCCGCATCGTCGAACCATCCTTTGACCCCCGGCTCCGATGTAGGCTACCAGTACGCGACCATAAACCAGCACATGCTTGGCGCAGGTGAGCCCATTCGGGTCAAGCAGGGCCAACGGCTGTTGCTGCGCCTTCTGAATGCAAGCGCCACCGAAAACGCGGTTCTGGCACTGCCCGGCCATACGCTTCAAGGTCATTGCGATGGATGGCAACCCGGTTCCGAATCCGACTTCGGTCGAGATCCTCTCGCTGGCCGTTGCCGAGCGTATCGATGCGGTGGTAGAGATGAACTCGCCGGGCGTTTGGATCCTTGGATCGACTCTGCCCGAGGCCCGCAAAATGGGCTTGGGCATCGTGGTCGAGTATGCAGGCAAGACCGGAGCACCCGAGTGGACGGATCCCGCGCCTGCGAAATGGGATTACACGCAGTTCGCCTCGACCGCGCCCGCGGCCACGCCGGATGAGACGGTCTCGCTCACGTTTCGCGACATCGGCCCGCAGAACGGAGCCAAATTCGACACCTGGTCGATCAACAACAAATCCTGGCCGGACGTCGATCCAATTCCCGTGCAGGCCGGCAAGAGTTACCGCCTGCTTCTGCGCAACGGCAGCGGCGACCAGCATCCGCTGCACCTGCACCGGCACACATTTGAAGTGACCCAGATTGCCCGCAAGACTCTGAGCGGGCTGCGCAAGGATGTTGTCCTCATCATGCCGCTCGAGACAGTAGCCATCGATTTTACCGCCGACAATCCTGGCGATACGCTATTCCACTGCCACCAACAACTGCACATGGACTTCGGGTTCATGACTCTCATCAAGTACAAAGCCTGACGGAGCGAGAGAAGAAATGAATGCTGCTATCTTGACTCGATCCTGGGAGAGATTTGTCTCCCTCATCACTCTTTCGTTGTTTGCATGTGCGGTCTGCACAGCGCAAAGCACGGTTGGCTGGACGGTATTCAACGGCGGGCCGGATGCGGATCACTATTCCAGCCTGTCGCAGATCAACCGCGCCAACGTCCAGCAGCTCAAGCAAGCCTGGACCTTCGATACCGGCGAGAAGGGCGGGCTGCAGGACAATCCGCTGATCGTGGATCGAATCCTCTATGCCTATACGCCGACTCAAAAGGTTGTGGCTCTCGACGCAGCCACGGGGAAACTCAAGTGGAAATTCGACTCCGGCATTGAAGGCACCCAGCCTGCGCGTGGTGTCGCTTATTGGACCGACGGCAAGGTCGAAAGAATCTTTGCCGGGGTGTTGAACTTTCTCTACTGCCTCGATGCGCAGACGGGCCAGCCGGTAACGTCCTTTGGCGAAAGTGGCCGCATTGACCTGCGAAAAGACCTGCGCGGAGATTATCTGCAGCAGTCGATTGCGCTCACCACGCCGGGCATCGTCTTCAAGGATCTGATCATTGTCGGCGGCAGAAATCCCGAGGCGCATCCCGCGCCTCCGGGAGACATTCGCGCCTTCGACGTCCACACCGGCAAGCTGCGCTGGAGCTTCCATACGATTCCGCATCCGGGCGAGCCTGGGTATGAGACTTGGCCGGCCGGTGCGTGGACGACTGCAGGAGCTGCAAACAACTGGGCGGGCATGTCACTGGATGTCGAGCGTGGCATAGTCTATGTGCCAACCGGTTCCGCGGTAATGGACTTCTACGGCGGCGACCGTGTGGGCAACGACCTCTATGCGGACACATTGCTCGCTCTCGATGCCAACACCGGGAAGCGCCTGTGGCACTTTCAGGGAGTCCATCACGATATTTGGGATCGGGACTTTCCCGCGCAGCCCGCGCTCTTTGCATTCGAGCGCAATGGAAAGACGGTCGACGCGCTGGCTCAGATTACGAAGCAGAGTTACATCTACATCTTCGACCGGCTGACAGGCCAGCCGCTGTTTCCCATCCACGAGCTTCCTTATCCCGCCAGCTCGGTTCCCGGTGAGGTAGCATCGCCTACCCAGCCCATGCCCGATGCGCCCGAGCCGTTCGGGCGACAGCGGCTGACCGAAGCTATGCTGACCAACCGCACTCCCGAAGCTCACGCCTGGGCGGTCAAGGAGTTCCGTACGTTTCGAAGCGATGGCCAGTTTCTCCCATTCGCCCTCGAAAAACAAACGGTGGTGTTTCCAGGCTTCGATGGCGGCGGCGAGTGGGGCGGCGCCGCAATCGACCCGGCAACGAGCGTGCTCTATGTTGGATCGTCGGAGATGGCATGGACAGGCGGCCTGATCGCGGCTTCGAAAGATTCGAGCCCCGGCGCGCAGACATATCAGAGCCAGTGCGCCCTCTGTCACGGTGTCGATCGCAAAGGCGCCCCGCCCGACTTTCCATCGCTCGTTGGCATTCTCGCGCGCTTGACACCCGACCAGGTTACCGAGCAGGTGAAGAAAGGCAAAGGGAGAATGCCGTCCTTCCCGAACCTGGACGATCCGCATGTCGCGGCTCTGCTCGACTACCTTCGCAGCGAGGCTCCAGCAGCCAATCCACCGGGTGCCGGAGAGATGAAGCCGTCCCTCCCTGTGCTCGGCATGACCGGCCAACCGCCTGCGGATAAAGCCGGAGCCGCCGTATATGCCGATCAGTGCTCGGTCTGTCACGGAGAGCATCTGGAGGGAGTTCCGCCCGCCTTTCCCATGCTCATCGGCCTGGGGAAACGCCTCACCGCTGCACAAACGGTCGACCTGATCCACAACGGCAAAGGAGCCATGCCTCCGTTCCCTGACCTCAAGGGGCCCGATCTGGACGCGCTTCTGCGCTTCCTCGAGGTCAGCGACAAGATCTCCCAGGAAGGCGCCAAAGGCACAAACGGAGCCGACGACTATGTGTTCACCGGCTACCGCAAGTTTCTCGACCCCGACGGCTATCCCGCCATCGCGCCGCCCTGGGGTACGCTCAACGCAATCGACCTGAAGACCGGCAAGTATCTGTGGAAGATTCCGCTGGGCGAATATCCCGACCTGGTCAAGCAGGGAATCAGGAACACCGGTACCGAACTCTATGGCGGACCCATCGTAACCGCGGGCGGGCTGGTGTTTATTGGAGCCACTGTCTATGACCGCAAGTTCCACGCCTTCGACAGTCAAACCGGCAAGATGCTGTGGGAGACGGAATTGCCCTTCGCGGGAATTGCGACTCCTTCTACCTACATGGTCGATGGACGGCAGTATGTCGTTATCGCGTCCAGCGGCGGACGCGATCCGAAAGGGCCGGTTGGCGGCTCCTACATCGCCTTTGCCTTGCTGAAATGAAGGGGCAGCTAGCCTGGGACTCGGCCTCGGAGATCGGAAAGTTTTCCACAGGAATTGCACGCGAATTCATCGCTTTTTCTTCGCCTTTTCTTCGCGGATCGGGTATTCTTGCATCGCAACGGAGGAGGTTGCACGAATGGATTTCCAAAAAGCACTAGTTGCCGAATACGACCGCGAGGTCGCCACCACCCGCAAGATGCTTGCGGCTATCCCGGCCGACGCTGATTTCACTTACAAACCCCACCCCAAATCGATGAGCCTCGGCAGGTTAGCGGGCCATGTCGCCGAAACCTCGGGCAATTGGGCGATGAGCACCCTCTCAAAGGACAAGATTGAAATGGCGGCCGACCAGAAATATGAGCCCTACGTGCCTGCCAGCACAGAAGCGCTCCTGGCGCGCTTCGACACCGAGACGGCGGAGACAAAGGCCATCCTGAGCAACTTCCCCGTGGCGAAGTGGGACGAGAACTGGAAGTTTGTCGCCGGGGGACAGGCCTGGATCAACGACTCAAAGTACGAAGTCTGGCGCATGTGGGTAATCAGCCACCTTGCCCACCATCGGGCCCAGTTGGGCGTCTATCTCCGCCTCCTCGACAAAAGAGTTCCCGGCTCCTACGGCCCTTCAGCGGACGAAATGCCAGGAGCGTAGAACAGAGATCGGACGGCCCATCCCTGGGATGAATGGCTCTGCCGTCCCGCCCTTGAGCCGCGAGCCAGGCGCAAGGATGGAACCGCGGAGCCTTTCGTCAAGAGTGAATGATCCAGTCGCATTCCGGGCGTTGGTTCCGTTTGCAGGCTCAGGGCTTCACAATCTGCGGAAAGGCACATTCTGAGCTTAAAACGCCCAGGCTTTGTAACCGGGCACGACTGGGGCACATGGATGCCCTCTGGGCCGCTTCGTGTGCCGCAAGCCGGCAGAATCAACGCGGACTTTGCTCGCTGCGGTAGGCTTTAAACCATCCTCCATCAGAAACGGCCCTTTTCCCACAGCCTCTTCGTCCAGGGAATCACTCCCCCAGCATGATCCGCTGAATCCGCAAGGCGCGCCCGCTCTCCGCATCGCAGCCAATCAGCGCGGCGCACATCTTCGGATTCCCCTTCGCCGCCTCGAACTTGCCCGGCATGCCGGTGAGGAACCGGTGCAGCACCAACTCTTTTTCGACGCCGATGATGCTGTCGTAAGGCCCGCTCATGCCCACGTCGGTCTGGTAGGCAGTGCCGCCCGGCAACACGCATTCGTCCGCGGTGGGAATATGAGTATGCGTGCCCAGAACCGCCGTCACGCGCCCATCCAAATGCCAACCCATCGCGACCTTTTCACTGGTCGCCTCGGCATGGAAATCCACCACGATCACCTTCGCCTTGATGCACGCCAGCAGATCGTCGGCGGCATGAAATGGGTCGTTGGTCCCGCTCATGAAGACGCGTCCCATCAGTTGCACCACCGCGTAAGCCACGCCTCCCCGCGTCGTTCCTTCAAAGACACCGTATCCGGGGAGCCCGGATTGCATATTCGCCGGCCGCAGCACCCGCCGGGGCCGTTCCTGGCTCTCCGCCGGCGCCGATTTCAGGTAGTCGATCAGTTCCCGCTTGTCCCATACGTGATTGCCGGTCGTCAGTACATCCGCGCCCAGGTCGAACAGGTCCTCGGCAATCTGCGGCGTAACTCCAAATCCGCCTGCGGCATTTTCAGCATTGATCACGATCAGGTCGACATCGTTTGCCGCGACCACGTGGCCAATATGCTCGCGCACAATCCTGCGTCCCGCGCTCCCAAAAATGTCGCCGACAAAAAGAATGTTCAAAAGACAGCTCCTAAAAACAGGGAACAGGGATCAGGGAACAGGGATCAGGAAAACCCGTCCAGTCTATTAACCGTGGTATCCCGGCCTCAACACAACTGCCGGGTGCCCCATCCTCGCGACGTTCTTGTTCTTGTCGCCAGGGTGGGACAGCATTACACTCATCCAGCGGGCTCTTCTGTTCCCTGATCCCTGATCCCTGACCCCTGATCCCTGTTTCTCATCAGCGGAAACAGAATCACGTCTCGTATCGACTTCGATCCGGTCAGCAGCATCACCAGCCGGTCCACGCCCAGGCCCTCGCCGCCCGTCGGAGGCAGCCCGTACGCCAGCGCCCGCACATAGTCCTCGTCCATCTGGTGGGCCTCGTCGTCGCCGCGGTCGCGCTCGGCAAGCTGCTGCGCGAAGCGCTTGTGCTGCTCCACCGGATCGTTCAACTCGCTGAAGGCGTTGCCCAGTTCAAACCCGCCCGCGAAGAACTCGAACCGCTCCACGTGCGCCGGGTCGTCCGGCTTGGCCTTCGATAGCGGCGATACCTCCACCGGGTAGTCGTAGATGATCGTCGGCTGGACCAGAAACGGCTCCACGACCGCCTCGAACAGGTTGTAGATCGACTTGCCCACCGGCGCGCCTTTCAGCGAGTCGTAATAGACGGCCGTCACCGCGCCGTGGATCGTCTTCAACTCCGCGATGCGCTCCGGGGTCAGCCGCGTGGTCTCGCCCGCCGCCTTTTCCAGCGAGCTCGCGGCCGCGTGAAGCCGCGCCTGCAACACCTCGGCAGACTCGAACGCCGCCGGCGCCGGCTTGGCGCCGCCTCCTCCGGCCAGAACCTTACGATCGCCTCGCGCATCGTCAACCTCGTCCACTTGCCCAGGTCGATCTCCACGCCGTCGAACGTCGTCACCGTCGTCCCGTTCACCTCCCGCGCCACAAACTCGATCAGCTCCTCGGTGATCTGCATCAGGTCGAGGTAGTTTGCGTAGGCCTGGTAGAACTCCAGCATCGTGAACTCGGGATTGTGCTGCGTGCTCACGCCCTCGTTGCGGAAGTTGCGGTTGATCTCATACACGCGATCGAGCCCGCCCACCACCAGCCGCTTCAAATACAGCTCCGGAGCGATGCGCAGAAAAAGATCCAGGTCCAGCGCGTTGTGATGCGTCCTGAAGGGCCGCGCCGCCGCGCCGCCGGCGATCTGCTGCATCATCGGCGTCTCGACTTCCAGGTAGCCGCGCTCGTCAAAGAACGTGGCGCAGTGCCTGCAGCACCTTGGCGCGCTTCACAAACACTTCGCGGCTTTCGAGATTCGTAAACAGGTCCACATAGCGCTGGCGGTAGCGCAACTCCACGTCGGCCAGCCCGTGAAACTTCTCCGGCAGCGCCAGCATGGCCTTGGCGAGAAAGGTCAGCCGCTCCACGTGGACGGTCAACTCGCCGGTGCGGGTGCGGAAAAGGTAGCCCGAGACGCCAATGTGGTCGCCCAGGTCGAGCAGCTTGTAGAGCGCGAATCCCTGCTCGCCCACCGCATCCAGCCGCACGTAAATCTGCAGCCGCTCGCCCTCCTGCTGCAGCGTGGCAAAGCCGGCCTTGCCCTGGGCGCGAATGGCCATGATGCGCCCCGCAACAGCCACCGTCACGCGATTGGCTTCGAGCTCCTCGGCCTGCGCCTCGCCCCACTTTGCGCGTACTTGCGGCAAAGTGTGCGAGGCCGGGAACTGGTTGGGATAGGCCGCCTGACCCAGCTTCTCGATCTCCGCCAACTTCGACTTCCGCAAATCAAAAAGACTGCGTTCAAACTCCGAATCAAACACGCGTGATTCCTTCCATTCAACGGGCTTATGCCCAAAAGGGAAGTATACCCGCCCTGCGCGCGGCCCTGTATGCTGAACATGAGTGTCCATGCCCTTCAACCGCTCCATTCCGCCATCCAAAGCGTCCACTGGCCGTTCCGGTGGCGTCGGCGCTCTCGTTGAAGCGGAAAAGCTGCTGCAGATCGCCTTCGTATTGCCCGCTGCCGTTCTCGTTGGCTGGCTCGCCGGCTGGTGGCTCGCGCACCTGCTCCACATGAAATGGGTCGAGATTGCCGGCGTCGTCTTCGGATGCGTCTCGGGACTTTTCTACGTGATTCAGATGGCGGTTCTGGCCGAGAAGAATACCAGTATGGGAAACCCCAGTTTGGGAGACGATGACCAGAATCGGCCCGGGAAGGGAATCCGCTCCTGACATTATGACCCAGGAACCCACTCCCTCCGGCCATCCGATCGACCACCCAATCGTCGAACTCACCAACCAGGACTTGGATTCTCTGCTCCGCCGCGCCCTGCATAAAACGCTCATAATAGGGTCGATAGCGTCTCTGGCTGTGCTCATCGGCGCCGGTTGGCGCAGCGCCGCCATGCTGCTCACCGGCACGCTGATCTCGGCTGCCAGCATCCTGGAATGGCGGCGCTTGGTCCGCGTCGTCAACGCTCGCCTCGACCGGCAAAAGCCTCCCGCAAGCGCCGCCGTCGTCGTCCTCTTCTTTGTGCTCAGGCTCACCGTTTTTGCAGGGGCCATTTATGGTAGCCTGAAGTGTTTCCATGGCTCGGTTGCGGCGCTTCTCTGCGGCCTCTGTCTGGCGGTTTTGGCCATCGGCTGGGAGACGCTTAGGCTGCTCAAAGACTAGCCGTTGCTTTGCGACCTGAATTGAAATGGCACGACCGGGGTATCGTCTGGGTCGCGCGCCGATAATCGAGAAGTTAGATCACGCGCTTTAGAGACTGCAGAAATGCTCCAGCGGAGCCGCAACAAGTGTCAGGGCACGACTTTAATCGTGCCGCAAATGGCCCAAAATGAATGAGGGCTTTAGCTCCTGGGGTAAGTTTTTCGGGCTACAGGTTGGAAAACAGAAATAGGTCCAGCGCGAGTTTTATGAATCGCGCCCAGGGGCGGAAAGACTCTAGGTTTCATGTCTGAATCGTTTGTAGTAACACGTTTGCTGGTTAAGCTCTTCGGCGGCATCCTCGCCTCCGGAATCCACGCCGTCGGTGTTCCTCTCGACAAGGCCACCGTCCAGTCAACGGCCGTGCTCAGCGCCTTCTCGCTCGAGCTGCTGATAGTCGCCGGCTCTCATCGCTTTTTTCGTTATCGTGCGGCTCACGCTTTCGGTCGAGAAGCCCAACCCCGCCCAGCAGATCGCCGAGATGGTTCACGAGTTCATCGGACAGCAGGGCGAGCAGGTCATCGGCCACGGATACGAGCGCTTTCAGGCCTACGTCACCTGCATCTTCCTCTTTGTCCTGCTCAATAACCTCATCGGGCTCATCCCCGGCATCACCTCGCCCACGGCCTCCATCATGGTCACCTTGGGCCTGGCCGTTCCCACCTTCCTCTACTACAACTTCAACGGTATTCGCGCGCAGGGGCCGGTGGGCTACCTCAAGCATTTTGCCGGGCCGATCTGGTGGATGGCATGGCTGATCTTCCCCATCGAGATTATCTCCGACGTCGCCCGCATCATGTCGCTCAGCGTTCGTCTTTATGCCAACATGTTTGCCGGCGATCTGGTCACCCTGGTCTTCTTTTCTCTGATTCCGATTGGTGTTCCTGCCATCTTCCTGGGCCTGCACGTATTGATCTCGCTCATTCAGGCTTCGTCTTCATGCTGCTGACGATGATTTATCTGTCGCTGGCCGTTTCGCACGAGCACTAAAAAGCAGCTCTTAGCTTTTAGCTCTAAGCTTGTTTGTCCAGGGGCCGGCATGATTTCGGCTCTCGCCAAAAGCTGAAAGCTAAGAGCTGAAAGCTGGAAGCTTCAAGAAATTCCGCCGGAGAGCGCTTCCGCTCCGGGCCAACGGCAGGCTGCAAGCGTGAGGGGGCCAGCTCGGTGAGCCTCAACCACCCACTGGCAGCCAATCCAAGGGAAGCAGGAGAAATATGCGGAAACTTCAATATGTGTTCATGGCCCTGGCGGCTCTTTGCTTCGCCATTCCGGCCTTCGCGGACGGTGGCTCTGCTGCCGTCAATCTGGTGCCGATCGGTGTTGGTTTGGGCATGGGCCTGGCTGCCGGCTTATGCGGACTCGGCCAGGGCAGGGCGGTCGGTTCGGCCGTCGAAGCAGTGGCCCGCAACCCCGGTGCGCGCCCTGCAATCTTCATCTTCCTGATTCTCGGTCTCGCCTTGATCGAGTCCCTCACCCTGTTCACCCTGGTCTCGTCGTTCGTCAAGATGTAGCCAGTTTCTTCGCAAGAAACAAGTCGGCCCCCATCCGTAACGAGGGGGGCCGATCTGTTTTCGCCAGCCTCTACCGTCCCGCCTGCGTCACCCCGCCCGTCCCCGCGCGCAGCATCTGAATCGCTTGCTGGTAGTCCATCCCCACCGGCACCGGCGCGTATCCGCTCATCTGTTCCACGGTATTGAAGATCTTGGTCTTGAAAAGAATCCGCATGGTCATCTCCATCTGCACATGCACAATGCGCCATTGCCTTCCGCCCACGTCCGCCTGCTCGATCACCACCCAGCCGCCCTTGTTCAGCCGCCCCAGGATGCCCCATCCATAGTCGGTATCCTGCTGCAAATGGCCCTTCCAGCCGGGTCACTCGCTCCTGCACCGGATCGATCCAGATCTCGCCGGTCAACGCGGTCAGTGCCTGGGTCTCGTAGTCGGGCGGGTTAAAGCGCGGATTCGGCCTGAAGCTGAACTTCTGAACTCGCTCCCGCGGGCCCGAGCCGGAGCCTGCGTACTGGTAGAGAAATGCGTTGGGCAGCATGCGCAGCAGCTTCAGGACGATCCCCATGTCCGAGTCTTCACTCTGCTTGCGATGCCTCTGCATGCCGGGATCGCTCGCCAGCGCGTCCAGCCGCGCCTGTTCTTTTTGCTCGTCTGCCTGGCTCAGCGGCTGGTCGTTGACCGAAAGCAGACGGGCAACTGCGCCGTCGCTGGTTTCAACAATCTCTTTGGTTGAGGTCAGCCGCGGGCTTGCCTTGCGCAGCAGGTAGCGCATCGGGTGGCTTGGATCCTGGGCGCTTTGCAACTCTTTGGAAAGCGCCCGCCCTACCAGCGCCTGGGCCTCGCCTGCCGAAAGCGAATCCGGGCTTGCGGCTGGCTGTCCATAGGATGGGAGGGCCCAGCGGCAGCAGGCAGATGAACTGGAGGAGTCTGCGCACTCTACCTAGTCTATAGGGCGCTCCCATCCCGCGGGCCTCGGGACGCCTCAAGCCGATCCCGGTAAATTCCTGCTGCACCGAAATTCAGCCAAGGCAACCACAGTCCTCCATCTTGCAAGTAGCGACAATAGTCCCGTAGGAAGCCTGCGGTGGTTGGGCCGGTCTGCCCCTCCGCTCTTGTCGGACAGGACGCGTCCCTTCCAAAAGAGGCCACACTGAGACCGCCGTCCTCTTCTGGGTAACATGCTTACAATTGTTAGGTTGTGTGCGGTATCCGATTGATGCAATGCGGTCGGGTTGCGTATAGTGCGGGCAGGGCCTGTTTGGGCTCACGGAAGGATTAAGATCATGGCAGTTGAGAACGCATCGGCACGAATCGGCAAGACAATCGTGATTTGCGGGGAAGTGAAGGGCGGGGAAGACCTCATTCTGGATGGGCGTGTCGAAGGGACCGTCACCCTTGCCGAAAGCAGGCTGACAATTGGACCCAATGCGAACGTTTCAGCCGATCTTTCAGCCAAAGACGTGCTGATTCTGGGCCGTGTTCAGGGGAACGTGGTCGCCAGCGGCCGCGTCGAATTGCGTGCCGGATGCAGCGTGGAAGGCGATATTCGCGCGCTCCGACTGGCAGTGGAAGACAACGCCGTCTTCCGTGGCAAAGTTGACCTCACCCAGGGCGTCGCCAAAGCGCACGAAGGGACCGTCACCCCGATAACCGGCGGCGCGGACTGAGGACAACGATTGATCGCGGGCGCTCAGACGTTCTTTCAAAAGACCACAAGGGGATTTGAGCTTGCTTAGAGGTTGGTTCGAAAAAAAGCAGGATCGCGCTCCCGCCGAATCCACTCAAGGACTCATCGGTCCGAGAGTTCCGCGCCACTCCGGCGCATGGGCGGCTGTGCGCACGCGCCTCCAGAGCGAGCCCGGCCTTCGCGTCATCGACACCGGATTTACTTCGCCAAGCAACATCAACTACCTCACCGGCCTGGGCCACAGTATCTTCCTCACCGATATGGTCCATGACGCATGCACGCGAAGACTGGCAGACGGGCGCGGACGCGGACGGCAATCCGATCTGGAATGTCGAAGGCTTTCTCGATCGCACGCTCAAGTTCGACGGCCGCATGTTCGATACGGTGCTTCTATGGACGTCACTCGATTACCTGCCCGAACAGTTTGTCGCGCCAGTGGTTGGGCACTTGTTTTCGGCCATGAATCCCCATGGGCAGGTGCTGGCTTTCTTCCACACCAGGAGCGAGGGCGAAGATACGGCATGTTGTCGCTATCACGTTACCCCAGGCGACGATGTCGAGGTCCAGCTCACCCATCAGTTTCCCATTCAGCGGGCTTTTACCAACCGCAGCATCGAGCGCCTGTTTGCCGGCTGGTCCGGACACCGCCAGTTCCTGGCCAAAGACAGCGTCTCGGAAGTCATCATGACTCGCTAGTGCCACACATCGAGATCGCCCGGTGCCCCGTGTCTTGACTTTGAGACATGACAGGTTTCTGCATCGAACGAGTGAACGAAATTCCGTGGCCGTCGAATTCGCTGATTAGCTGCTCGACACTGAGGAGGAATCATGACTGCATCGAAGAACACCCGTATCACATGGCTTGGTCACGCCACCGTTTTCGTCCAGACCGCCGCTGGCACAAACATTCTGATCGATCCATTCATCGCTCAGAATCCAAAATACCCGAAAGCCTTTGTACTGCCCTCGAAGATTCAATACATTCTGCTCACCCACGGTCATGGAGATCACATCTCCGACGCAGCGCCGATAGCCCAAAAACACGGCTCAACCGTTGTGGCCATCTACGAGCTGGCCGACTACATTGCCGGCAAGGGAGTTGCCAACACAATCGGGATGAACCTGGGCGGCACGGTGCAACTGGGCGACGTCGCGACCACCATGGTTGAAGCCAAACACTCGTCTGCGGCTCAGGATGAAAAAGGAACTCACAATACAGGAGTCGCGGCAGGGTATGTTTTGACGGTTGCCGGCGGCCCTGTCCTCTACCACTCAGGAGATACGGCGGTCTTCGGCGACATGAGACTGATTCGTGAGCTCTATCAGCCCAAGGTCGTCATGCTTCCCATCGGCGGCCATTACACTATGGGCCCCAGGGAAGCTGCGATGGCCGTGCGTTTCCTGCGCTCCGGAAGTAGTTCTGCCACTCCACTTCGGCACATTCCCGCCACTGACCGGCACCCCGCCGCAGCTGGCCTCACTGGTCGATCCCAGCGTTCAAATTGTCGACTGGCAGCCCGGCGACGAGTACATGGCCTAATCGGGGCTCAAGCAATCCGGCGTCTTTGCTGATCGCCTGATCCCTGACCCCTGCTCCCTGACCCCTGCTCTTATTGATCCCGCGTCTGCTTGATCGCGCGCGGAGTCGGGCGAATCTCGCTATCATCCGGCGCATTCGTGCCGCCGAGGCGCGGTGCATTGGGTCCCGTGGCCGCGGCGCGCACATTGCGCAGGTCGCGCAGAATCTCCATCTTCTCGCGTGCGTACTGGCCCGCCAGCCGGGTCAGCGCATAGGTGATGATGTCGCTGTGGTGCAGGTCCGGAACGGACGGATCGCGGCGCATATTCAGCCACAACCGGTGCACCAGTTGCACGTCGTCAGGGCTCAGGCTCGGTGCATGCGGCCCAATGTAAAACACCTTGGTATCGCCACTCGGCGACGATGACGTAGAAGTTGAACTGGCGCTTGGGTTCCGGCAGCGCCTCCCAGGCCTGCCCCAGGTGGAAGGCCTGGTCCTCGGCTGTCATCGAGCTGGAGGGTCCGGAGACCACCGAATCCACCTCCAGCGAATTTGCGCCCTGCGCCAGCGCCGCGAAGACATCGCCGGCCGGAACCACCAGCAGCGAAACCTTCTTGCCGAAACTCTCGGCCACCGAAACAGCCTTGGTGAAGAGCATCTGCTCGTGTTCGCTAAAGCTCTGCTGCTCGGCGCTCAGATACTCCGGCCCGCCTACGCCCATCATGCGCACGCTGATCACCACCACGTCCCGCTCTTCGGTGTTGGTGCGCGCCAGCATCCACTTCAACGCCACCGGGTTGGCCACGTCGCGCATGGTCACCATGATGCCGCCGGGGCGGATCGCCACCGACTCGCGGCTGACCGTGTCCTGGTGCTCCAGTTGGAAGTGGTCCTTCATCTGCCGCGCGGTCAATGCATGCTTGCGCAGGTTCTCGCGCTCGGAGATGCTGAAGATGATGAAGAACGCCGGCCGCAAAAATAATGCCGCTTACCGTGGCAATCGACTTGGTGAACAGGTTCACGATGGCGGTCGAAAGCAGCACCAGGAAGACCGAAATCAGACCGAACGGAATCTCGGTCTTGCCGATGCGAATATTGGGCGGAACCTTCCAGCCGCGCTCGCCATGGTACTTCCAGCGCAAAACCAGCATGGCCAGGCTGTTGAACGTGAACGACCAGATCACGCCGAACGCGTACGCCTCGCCCAGCATGATGACGTTGCCCCGGCAGGCGATGATCGTGATCATCTGCAGGATGAAGACCATGTTGACGATGCGATGGCTGGTGCCGAATCTGGGATGCGGCTTGCGGAACCAGTCGGTCAGAACTCCGTCCTCGGCCACCCGCATCAGCACGCCCGTCGAGCCGATCATCGACGTGTTGATGGCGCCGGAGAGAATCAGAAAGCCGACCAGCACAACAAAGATGCGGAACGCGATCCGCCAGAACAGCGGACCCACCATGTACATGGCCAGTCCCGCGATCAGGTTGTCCTGGTAAATATGCGTCCGTTCCCAAGCCGGGATCAGCATCGAAGCCAGCAGCGTCGCGCCGCCCGTGAAAATCAGGCTGTAGATCGCGATCACGATCGCCGCCCGCTTCAGGTTCTTGAGCTTGGGATGCTCAATCTCGCGGTTGACCTGCGCCAGGCTCTCCTCGCCGCTCATGGCCAGCACCGAGTGGCCAAACGCCATCAGAATGCCGAACAGGCCCAGCACCGGCACCAGCCTGGTTCCCTTCAGAAAACCCGAGCGCATCGGTGCTGAACTTCAGATTATGCACCGTAGGCGGCGGAGGCAGGTGGACGCCCCTCACAATCACCGAGAACACGCCCCAGATCAGCAGAATCACCACCATCACCGTGGTGATCTCCATGACCCGCAGAGCTTTTCCGCTCGACTCCTCGATGCCCTTGATGTTCTGCCACCAATAGTAGATGGTCACCGCGGCCGCAAACACGGCCGAGGTGTAGTTCATATCGAACTGGTACAAGGGAGTCGTGATGTGCGTCCATCAGGCCGGGGAGGCAGCCAGTTGCTGGTGGCCGCAACCGTCAGCAGCTCGTTCATCAGGCCGGTAATGTATTGCCCGGCGGAAACGCCCGAGATCGGTCCGGTCAGAATGTAATCGAACATCAGCGCCGAAACGCTGAGCTTGGCGAACGTGCCTCCCAGGGCTTCCTTCACTACGCGGTAAACGCCGCCGCGGGTAAACATCGAACAGCTTTCGACGTAAACCGCGCGCACCGCGAAGCTGAACAGCATGATGCCGAGAATGAACCAGGGCGCCGCCGCGCCCACCGCCTGCTTCGGCGATGCCGCCCGCATAAAATGCCGATGATCCAAGATCGCAGAGAACGATGGCCGCTGCGCGCCAAAAGGAGATGAACGTGAGCATCACCGACGATGCCACGATGAGCCGGACGCGGTCGGACGGGGGGGCTACGGTCGTTCGGGTAGATGCCATCGTAAAGTTGTCGTCACTGGAACCGGCGCTCTGGACTTGGGGCGAGGTCGTACCACCGCCTGCCCTGTGCTGAGTCTATGTCCAAATGAATGCAGTGTCAATCGAAATGAACGCGAGCCCGCGGAAGCCTGGAATCGGCCCGCATTAGTCCTTTCCGAACAACTCTTTACCGTCTTCAACGAAGCTGATGAGCACCACCACCGCCGACCCCACAAGGCCGACGAAGAACATCACTTCAAGCACACGCATTGCAAAAATCGCCACAGCCATACGCCAATTGTACCCTGCTTTTTCTCGATTCATGGTCCGATTTGCACTCTCATTGCGCACCCCGCTGGCTCGCCGAAAAAGCTGGGATGCCCCGCCCTCGCGACGTTCTTGTTTTTGTCGCTAGGGTGGGAAACCTCGAACCTCAACCTACCTTGTTCATGAGGAGCAGCCTGACTCGCCGCGACGAGTTGCGTCCAAAAATGAACCTCAGCCGGATCAACCCAAAAAGTTGGGTGCCCCATCCATTCGCTTTCTTCTAGCGAATGGGTGGGAAAGTACGAAGCTCAACCGGCCTGTTCATCGGGAGCAGTCCAACCGCCGTTGCAAGTTACGTCCCAACTTGAACCAGCGCCAAAAACTTCCGTGCCCTATCCATTCGCCTTTTTTCTGGCGAATGGGTGGGACAGCACAGCCTTCAATCTGCCAGATTCATCTTGACTAAGCGCAGCGAGTCGAAGGACCCGCTTCTTCCAGATCTGGCGAAACGTCGGGAAGCCAACATCCCACGATACCAACTCCCCCGCCGCCAAATGCTATAAACTCGCCGCAGTATGCAACGCGCATTCTCACGCATAGGCTCCTGGAAGTTGTGGGCCGCCGCCGGTTTGTCGGCTGGCATGCTCGAGTTGCCCTTTCCCCTCGCCGGACCATTGCCACCGTGGCGCTCCATATTCGCATGGTTTGGATTGGTCCCCTTGCTGTGGGCGCTTTTATCGCCGGCCCGCATCAGCCATCCGCGCCCTTTGCGCCACGCATTCTTTCTCGCCTATCTCTGCGGCGTCCTCTGGTACATGGGCAACTGTTACTGGGTCCGCGATGTAATGTCCCAATACGGCGATATGCCGCCGCTGGCCCCAACGCTGCTTCTCATAGGCTTCAGCCTCGTACTCGGCCTCTACTTCGGACTCTTCGGCCTCGCCCTCGCCCTGGTTCACAAAGCCACCGGCAGCACACGCATTGCACTAGCAACAGCACCCATCTTCTGGGTTGCGCTTGAGCTTGCTGCCTCACGCATTACCTCGGTGCCCTGGGACCAACTCGGCTACTCGCAAGTCGACAACCCCTTCGTAAATCAGCTCGCTCCGTGGACCGGCGTCTATGGCATCAGCTTTTTGATCATTGCCGTCAATGCGCTCATCGCGGCTGGCATCGTCCCCGAACGCAGCAATTACAAACGCCGCTATGGCATTGGCGGTGTCCTTCTGGCTCTCGCTTACTCCGCCAACATCTTCCTCGATCCGCCCCGTCCCGCCCCCTCCGCAACTGCCGTGCTAATTCAGCCCAACCTCGACGTCGCCGGCTCCAGCCTCTGGACAGGCCCCGGCGAATGGGATAGCCATATCGCCGACTTCAACCGCCTCGCCTCCAGGCAGTGCACCACCTATATCGCCGGAATCCCCCAGACCAGCGCCCCGACCGGCGAAATCGTCTGCCCTCCTTATCCCACTCACCCCGACCTCGTAGCCTGGCCCGAATCCCCCGCGCCCTTCTTCGAAGACGACGCCCGCTTCCAGAAGGCCCTGGTCGGCCTCGCGCACTCGACCCAATCCCCGCTCGTCGTCGGCAACATTGGCATGAGTCTTTCCACCGAAGAAAACCGATGGCAGGAGTACAACTCCGCTCTCGTCGTCAGCGCCGACGGCCTGCGCGTTGGCCGCTACGACAAAATCCATCTCGTCCCCTTCGGTGAGTACGTTCCTTTCAGCCGTCTACTCTTCTTCGCCAAGAAGCTCACCGGAAAGGTCTCACGATTCGATCGCGGCGACGAGCGAAAAGTCTTCCGCCTGGTCGGTCAGAACGGCGAAAGCCATCGCTACGGCGTCTTCATCTGCTATGAAGCAGTCTTCGCCGACGAAGTCCGCCACTTCGCCGAACTCGGCGCCGAAGTCCTCGTCAACATCTCGCGACGATGGCTGGTACGGCGACACCAGCGCTCCCTGGCAGCACCTCAACATGGCCCGCATGAGGGCCATCGAAAACCGCCGCTGGATTCTCCGCGACACCAACAACGGCGTCACCGCCGCCATCGACCCCTATGGCCGCGTCCGGCAAAGCATTCCGCGCCACCTCGCCGGCGCGCTCCCAGCCCAGTACGGCTTTCGCGACGACATCACCTTCTACACCGCCCACGGCGACGTCTTCGCGTGGCTTTGTGCCATACTTGGATTTGGGATAGTTGTCTGGGCAGTGAGGAAAATTCTCGGCCAGGCCGTCTCCGCAAGCAAAAGTCCAACACAAAGTCAGGTCATAAGAGCAAAGCATGTCATTGAACGATCTCGAATTCGCTTACGCTCCCGTCCGCGACCAGGTTCGCGACCTGCGGGAGTATCTTTGACCCTGCCCGCATCCGCAGGGAACTCGCCGACATAGAAAAGAAGCTAGCCGATCCAGCCCTCTGGAACGACCCCGCCGCTTCGAAACCAATCATGCGCGATCGCAAGCGACTCGAAAAGCTCATCGCCGACGACGAAGAACTCGTCCGCCGCATCGAGCGACATCGAAGCCTACTTCGAACTGGCCCGCGAAGGCGAAGACGTGCTCGCCGATCTTGAGCGCGACATCAAGGCCCTCGCCACATTCAACGAAGAACTCGAAGCCCGCACCATGCTCAGCGGCGAAGCCGACCCGCTCAACGCCATCGTCACCGTGCACCCCGGCGCGGGTGGAACCGAGAGCCAGGACTGGGCCGAGATGCTCATGCGCATGTATCTCCGCTGGGCCGAGCAGCAGGGCTTCAAAACCGAAATCAACGACCTCCAGGACGGCGATGAGGCCGGCATCAAGTCCGCCACCTTCACCATCATCGGCGAGTACGCCTTCGGCCAACTGGCCGGCGAAAGCGGCGTTCATCGGCTGGTCCGCATCTCCCCCTTCGACTCCGCCAAGCGCCGCCACACTTCATTTGCATCGGTCTACGTCTCGCCTGAAATCGACGAGTCCATCCACGTCGACCTCAAGCTTGAAGATCTGCGCATCGACACCTACCGCTCCGGCGGCAAGGGTGGCCAGCACGTCAACACCACCGACTCAGCCGTGCGCATGACGCACCTACCCACCGGCATCGTCGTCCAATGCCAGAACGAGCGCTCGCAGCACAAAAACCGCGACAAGGCCATGAAGATGCTCCGCTCGCGGCTCTACGAATACGAACTCGAAAAGAAGCGCGCCGTCAGCAAGAAGCTCGAAGACTCAAAGTTGGAAATCAACTTCGGCTCGCAGATCCGCTCCTATGTCCTGCAGCCCTACCGCATCGCCAAGGACCACCGTACCAAGGTAGAAGTAGGCGACGTAGACAAAGTCCTCGACGGCTACCTCGAACCCTTTCTCCGCGGCTACCTGTTAGCCAAGCGCCGCGGCACCGCCGTAGCCGCCACCGAAGCCGACGACGATCTCGACGTGTAGGCATCTCAAATAGGATCAGAGCTCGGGTGCCCCGTCCATGACGCGCTTTTTGCGGCATGGGTGGGATCCCACAAAGACGGAAACCGGAATGAAATAGATGAGCAACGACCCCGCGATCATCGACGAAATGCTCCGCACCACCAAGACCATCGCCGTAGTCGGCATGAGCGACAAGCCCCACCGCGCCAGCCACCGAATCGGCCACTATCTCGCCGCCAACGGCTATCGTGTGCTCCCCGTCAATCCCGTCCTCAAGGAAATCCTCGGCCAAGCCTTGCTACCCCGATCTCGACTCCGCCCAGGCCGCCGCGCGCGAGCAAACCGGCCGGGGCATCGACCTGGTCGATGTCTTCCGCGCCTCCGAGCATGTCCCCGCAATCGTCGACGACGTAATCCGCCTCGGCATTCCCTACCTCTGGTTACAGGACGGAGTCATCCACGAAGAAGCCGTAGCCCGCGCTCGCGCCGCCGGCGTCAAATGCATTCAAGACAACTGCATCTTCCGCGAACACGCCGCAAGGACTGAAAGGCGAAGTTAGTTCGGTGGATTCGAACAACCTGTCTTCCTGCCCCGCACGTCATGGCGATAATACTGTCCGGAGCGGCTCAGCTCTTTCGAAGTTGGAGCTGTTGCTGATGTCTGCTCCCTTCGCATCCTTGCTGTCGCCCAGGCTCACCAATTGGTATACTGGATGATGTGAGCACTTCTCTACTCGAATCCATCCCGAACGATAACGCCACCGGGACTTCCCCCAGCCAGAAGAGGGTGTTGTTGCTCAAGCCGAGAGGCTTCTGCGCCGGAGTGGTGCGCGCGATCGACATTGTGAAGATCGCCTTGGAGACCTTTGGCGCTCCCATCTACGTGCGCCGGGAAATTGTCCATAACCGCTATGTTGTGAACGAATTGGCAGACAAAGGCGCCATCTTTGTGCACGAAATCGACGATGTGCCGGACGGCCAGCGCGTCATCTATTCAGCCCATGGCGTATCGCCCGCCGTGCGCGAAATCAGCAAAGGCCGCAACCTGAAGGTGATTGATGCAACCTGCCCGTTGGTCACCAAAGTCCACATCGAGGCAGTCAAGTTTGCCCGGCAGGGATACTCGCTCGTTCTGATCGGGCACCGCGACCACGACGAGATCGAGGGAACCCTCGGCGAAGCTCCCGAAGTGACCCAGGTGGTGTCGAATGTTGCTGAAGTCGATGCGCTTCAGGTTCCCAACCCCGATCGCGTGGCGTACCTGACCCAGACCACGCTCTCGCTCGATGAAGCTCGCGATATCATCCATGCGCTCAAGATAAAGTTCCCGAACATCGTCGGGCCGCACTCCCAGGACATTTGTTACGCCACGGAGAACCGCCAGGTTGCGGTTCGGAATGTGGCTCACAATGCGGGGCTGGTGCTGGTGGTGGGCTCCACCAACAGTTCCAATTCCAACCGGCTGGTTGAAGTGTCGCGCAACCTTGGGACCATCGGGTACCTCATTGATAACTCGCAGGCGATCAATCCGGACTGGCTTGTTGACGTCAAAACAGTTGCGGTTACGGCAGGCGCCTCGGCCCCTGAAGTGCTGGTCGAGGATGTTGTGAATTATTTGCGTCAAAACGGATTTACCAGCGTCGAAGAAGTGGAAGTCATGCCTGAGAATGTTCGGTTCGGCCTTCCTCCTGAGATTGTGCAAGCCATTGGCAGCGCGGGCGGGGAAGAGCCTGTTCCCGTTCGCTGACTTCGATTCGCGCTGCACCCTGGGGATTTCGAAGAACGGTACTCGCTCTCGATCTGTGGCACGCGGAATTTGGACGGGCTGCGAAGCCTGAAACCATGCAGTGTTGAGTTTCCGTGAAGGAACTGAGGCGTTTGAACCGCATGAGCCTGAAACAAGTGAATACACAATCCGCGGTGCCCAGGTTTGGCCGGTTGGATGCGGATCTGGCAGATGTAACGTCTGCGGTCCAAAAGTCGCGGGACTTTCTGTTTTCGCGACAACATCCCGAGGGCTACTGGTGCGGCGAATTAGAAGCCGATTCGATGCTTGAGGCCGACTACATTTATCTCCACACGCAACTGGAGAGCGGCAATCCCGAACGCCTCAAGCGCGCTCTCACCGAGATGATGCGCTATCAGAACGAGGATGGCAGCTGGAGCATCTTTCCCGGCGGGCCCGGCAATATCTCGCTTTCGGTGAAGTGTTATTTCTCCGCCAAGCTGATGGGAGTCGGTGCGGACGATCCCCGGCTGTCCAGGTGCCGGGAGTGGGTCCTGGCCCATGGTGGCGTGGTGGCGTGCAACACCTTCACCAAAATGTATCTTTGCGGACTGGGCCAGTACGACTACGACGCGGTGCCCGCAATTCCCCCGGAGATTGTTCTCTTTCCCAACTGGTTTTACTTCAATATCTACGAGATCTCTTCCTGGTCGCGTTCGATTCTCGTACCGTTAGCCATCATCTACGCCAAGAAGCCATTCAAAAAAATTCCTTCGGAACAGGGCATCGATGAGCTCTTTGTGGGCGGCCGCGCCAACTCGATTCTGCGCCTGCGCAGGGACCGCAAGCGCACCATCTCGTGGCGGAATTTTTTCATCGTTCTCGACAGGTTGATGCACTGGGCCGAGGCGGTTCACCTTCGCCCCGTGCGCACAATCGCTCTGCGCAAAGCAGAGAAGTGGCTGCTGGCACGCCTCGAGATGACCGATGGCCTCGGCGCCATCTATCCGGCCATGCTGAATGCCATCATCGCGCTGCGCTGCCTCGGTTACTCCGAAGACGATCCTCAGGTCATTCGCGCCCGTGACGAGTTTGAAAAGCTCGGCATTGAACAACCGCCTACCGCCCAGATGCCCGAGCCTACGTTCCGCATGCAGCCGTGTGTATCGCCGGTTTGGGATACCGCGCAGGCTGTCTATGCTCTCGGAGAGGCCGGTGTGCCGCGCAACGATCCGCGCCTGCTGAAGGCCGCCGACTGGATGCTCTCCAAGGAAGTTCGCCACAAAGGCGATTGGGCGGTCAAGGTTCCCAGGACGGAGCCCGGCGGCTGGTACTTCGAGTTCAACAACGAGTTTTATCCGGACACAGACGATACCGCGCAGGTTCTACTCGCACTGAACAAGGTGGACAACCCGCGCGAACGCTATCAGCACCAGGTGGCGGAACGCGCCATTCAGTGGGTGTTCGCCATGCAGTGCCGCAAAGGCGGCTGGGGCAGCTTCGACAAAGACAACACCAAGATGATCTTTCAGTACATCCCGTTCGCGGATCACAATGCCATGCTCGATCCGCCGACTGTGGACATTACCTCGCGGATTTTGGAGATGCTTGCCAGCTATGGATACACCCGCGACGACAAACGCGTGGAGAAGGCTATCAAGTTTGTCTTCAGCGAGCAGGAGGCGGATGGGAGCTGGTTTGGCCGCTGGGGCGTCAATTATTTGTACGGGACGTTCCTGGCGCTGCGCGGTCTGGACGCAATCGGCGTCGATCATCTCGAACCGCAGATTCAATCGGCGGCGGAGTGGATTCGCATGGTGCAGAATCCCGACGGCGGATGGGGCGAAACATGCGGCAGTTACGACGACCCCAACACGCGCGGCATCGGCCTCAGCACACCGTCGCAGACAGCGTGGGCCATGCTCGGTTTGCTGGCCGCCGGCGACGACCGCTCGGACTCGATTGCAAAGGGCGTTCGCTGGCTCCTGACCCGCCAATTGCCGGACGGCAGTTGGGACGAGTCAATGGGAGAAGGCCCGACGCGCCAGAACATTATTACGGGAACAGGTTTTCCCAGGGTCTTTTATCTTTCGTACGACATGTATCGGCAGTACTTTCCGCTGCTCGCTTTGACAACCTATCGGCGGGCGATGGAACGGCAAGGCAGCTTCTAGCAACTGGATCTCAGCTTCTGTCCATTGCCTGTTGTAAAAGCGATATCGCCGGATTCCCGGTGTGTTCGCCAGGAACTGGAAGCATCGAACTGTATTGATGATTCGCGCCGCAATTGGCGCTGGAGGTGATCTCGAAGATGGCTGTTCCTTTCTCACAGATGTGGACGGTTGCAACCTATGTTCTGAAGAAACGGATCGCAGGCAACGAGCGCTATCCGCTGGTGCTGATGCTTGAGCCGCTCTTTCGCTGCAACCTGGCTTGCGCCGGCTGCGGCAAGGTTCAGTATCCGCCCCACATTTTGAAAAAGCAGCTATCGCCCGAGGAGTGCTTTGCAGCGGTCGAGGAGTGCGGCGCGCCCATGGTCTCCATCCCCGGCGGGGAGCCGCTGTTGCATCCGCAGATTGTCGAGATCGTCAATGGCCTGATCGCGCGCAGGAAATACATCTACCTTTGCACCAACGCGCTCGAACTCAAGCGCCGCCTGCCGGAGTTTACGCCGTCGAAGTATCTCACTTTCTCTGTCCATCTCGATGGCCAGCGCGAGCATCACGATTTTTCGGTATGCCGCGAGGGCGGTTACGACATCGCCGTTGAGGGCATCAAGGAGGCCGTCAAGCGCGGCTTCCGGGTCACGACCAACGCCACGTTCTTTGACGGGACCGACCCCAACAGCGTGCGCGGCTTCTTCGACGAAGTGATGGACATGGGTGTCGAGGGCATTGTGCTTTCACCCGGCTACAGCTACGAGAAAGCTCCGGACCAGAATCACTTCATGGGCCGTGCCCGCGTGCGGCGTTTGTTTCGCGCCATCCTCTCCAATCGCAAGCCGACTTGGAAGTTCAATATGTCCCCATTGTTTCTGGAATTCTTGATGGGCGACAAAAAATACGAGTGCACGCCTTGGGGTTCGCCGGCCTTCAACATATTCGGCTGGCAGCGCCCCTGCTATCTGCTCCAGGATGGCTACGCGGAGAGCTTCAAAGAACTGCTCGAAACCACCAGGTGGGAACAGTACGGCGCGGCCAGCGGCAATCCCAAGTGCGCCAATTGCATGGTCAGTTGCGGTTACGAGCCCACCGCCGTAATGGATGGCTTTGGGTCATTGAAGGGCTTTATGAGCATTATCCGCGGCACGTTCAGTAAGTATCCCGACCAGCACGCACTCAATCTGCTGAACGAGCCCGCGCCGCATGGGCCTGCAACACTTGTTCAGATCGACGAACCCGCCCGCGAGTTCGAGGAGACGAGGGCATAGTCGTTACTCTTAGGCTTAAATTACATATTTACGCATTCCCGATCGGCTCTGGAGTGTTCCGCGCGTGTATAATCGCGGAATCCGGGTATCTTTGGGCATTTTTCTGGGCTGTCACGTATAGCCTCGCCAATCCCCCTCCGAACCTCGGGAACTGTTACCAGATACCGGGGAAAAACACCACGCGTTGCGAACACGGAATCTGGAGGAAGACGGCGTTATGGCAATACCTATAGCCCAAATGTGGGCAGTGTCTACTTATGTTTTGAAGAAAAGAATGGCCGGCATCAAGCGTTATCCCCTTGTGCTCATGCTCGAGCCTCTCTTCCGCTGCAGCCTGGCCTGCGCCGGATGCGGCAAGGTCCAGTATCCGCCGCACATTTTAAAGAAGCAGCTCACGCCCGAAGAGTGCTGGGCGGCGATGGACGAGGTGGGCGCACCGGTCGTCTGCGTTCCGGGCGGTGAGCCGTTGCTGCATCCTGACATATCGAAGATCATCGAGGGCCTAGTCGAGCGCAAACGATTTGTTTATCTATGTACCAATGCGCTTGAGTTGAAGAACAAGATTGACCTGTTCAAGCCGTCGGTGTACTTTGCCTTCGCTGTGCACCTGGATGGACTGCGCGAGCATCACGATTATTCGGTGTGCCGCGAGGGCAGCTACGACATCGCGGTCGAGGGCATCAAGGAAGCGCGCAAGCGTGGCTTCCGCGTGATTACAAACTCGACCCTGTTCGATGGCGTAGACCCCAACGGTACTCGCGCCTTCTTTGACGAGATGATGGGCATGGGTGTGGAAGGGATGACCATTTCGCCCGGCTACAGCTATGACAAAGCCCCGGATCAGGATCATTTCATGGGGCGGGCAAAGACGCGGAAACTCTTCCAGGGGATGTTGTCGAATCGCAAGCCCTCCTGGAAGTTCAATATGTCGCCCCTGTTCCTGGAGTTTCTGATGGGCACGCGGAGCTACGAGTGCACTCCGTGGGGCATGCCGTGCTTCAGCGTGTTTGGCTGGCAAAAGCCCTGCTATCTGATGCAGGAGGGCTACGCGGACAGCTACCAGGAGCTTCTTGATTCCACCAACTGGGAAAACTATGGCGCCTCGAGCGGCAACCCCAAATGCGCGAATTGCATGGTAAGCTGCGGCTATGAGGCCACGGCGGTGATGGACGGATTCTCATCGTGGAAGGGCTTATTCGCGATGGCAAAAGGCACCTTCAGCTTGTATAAGGATCAGGCAGCTTTTAGGCTGCTCGAGAAGCCGGCGAAGCATTTGCAATCCGCGCCGCCGTTGGTGAAGATCAATGAGCCCGAATCGTCCCTGGAGGAAACCTGCGTATGAGCGCGGAAACTTTGAAGTACACACTTGAGCAAGTGGAAGCGCTGGAGCTTGCTCCGGGTGCGCAGAGCGAGAACCTGGAAGGCTGGGTTCCTGAAGTGGCGGATGAAAGCGACCTGCGCCAGGCGCTGGAAAAAGCATTCAGTTATCGCGGCGATGTGACGCTTACGCTGAAGAACGGCGAGCGCGTCGAGGCCTTCATCTTCGACCGCCGTTCCGGGTCGACGCTGGCCGACTCCTGGGTCCATTATTTTGCGCCCAATGCTCCTGAAAAGCGCAAAGTCAGCTACGCCGAGATTGCGCGCCTGGAGTTCAGCGGCAAAGATCGCGCCGCGGGCAAGCACTGGGAAGACTGGGTGAAGAAGTTCAACCTAAAGAAGGCCGCCGGCGAGAAGAATATCGGCCTCGTGCCGGAGTCGTTGGAATAATTCGGTGGGGAGTTGGTGGCGTTAGCCGCGTGGCGCGCCCGTTGGCGGAGTTACAATCGATTGGTACTGCTAACGTAGCTAACTCCGCTAGCTCCGCTAACTCTGCAAACTCCGCAAATTCATGAAAGTTTTTCTTACCGGCGCCACCGGATTTGTCGGCCACCATGTGGCGCTTGCACTGGCCGCCGAAGGCGCAAATCTGCGCCTCCTTGTCCGCAAAACCAGCAACTTGGCCAACCTCGAAGGCATCTCCGGCGATACGCATGTAGGCGATCTCAGCGAGCCGGAATCCCTGAAGCCGGCCCTCGACGGTTGCGACGCAGTGTTGCACGTTGCGGCAGATTACCGGCTCTGGATTCCCGACCCAGCCGCCATGTACCGCGCCAATGTAGACGGGACGCGTGAGTTGCTGCGAATGGCGCGCGAGGCCGGTGTTCCACGTTTTGTCTACACGTCCAGCGTGGCTACCATGCACTTCAGGTCAGATGGAATTGTCATCAACGAGGACACTCCGGTATCGCTAGCCGACATGGTGGGCCACTACAAACGGTCGAAGTTTCTTGCCGAGCAGGAAGCAATTGCCGCCGCGCGCGCCGGCCAGCGCGTGATTATTCTCAATCCGACCACACCCGTCGGACCCAACGACGCCAAACCCACTCCCACCGGCCGCATCTTCGTCGATTTTCTCAATGGCAAGTTTCCGGCCTACATGGATACCGGCCTGAATCTCGTGGATGTTTCCGAGGTGGCGCGCGCTCATGTGGCCGCGCTTACAAAGGGCAGGCCAGGGAACCGCTACATTCTCGGCGGCGAAAACCTGACCCTCAAGCAGATTCTCGACAAGATGTCGGCCATTACAGGTATTCCATCGCCCACGGTCAAGATCCCTTTTGTCGTCGCTGCCACTTATGCATTTTTCGAAGAGTGGATCACAGGTCGGATCAGGGGCAGGGAGCCTCGCGCGACGCTCGAAGAGGTTCGCATGGGGCGGAAGAAGATGTTCGCTTCCAGTTCCCACGCCCAGCAGGAACTCGACTTTCGTATCGCGCCCATCTACCCCGCCATGCGGGCGGCGATTGAGTGGTTTCGCGCGCATGGGTACGCGCCGCCCGCCGCATGAAACGCATCGCCATCATCGCGGCCATGGCCGGCGAGCTGAAGCCGCTGGTGCGCGGCTGGCGCCATGAGCGCCGGAACCGCGTCGACCTTTGGCGCTGGCCACTTGATGACGGCGAATGGATCGCTGCATGTGCGGGAGCAGGTCAGCAGGCCGCGACACGGGCCTTTGCTGAAGTCGAAAACGATGGGCCAGTCTCGTCCGTCATTTCAACCGGCTGGGTCGGGGCCTTGAGCGACGCGTATCTTCCCGGCCGCGCCTATCGAGTCTCCGGCGCGATCGATTCGGGGACCGGTGAGCGGTTTCAGGTGGCCCAATGGTCGAGTGAATGTCTGGTCGTTACCAGCCCCAGGGTCGCCGATGCGCCGGAAAAGAAGCGTCTCGCATCCACCTATGGAGCGGCCCTGGTAGACATGGAGGCGGCCGCTGTCGCGCGCCTCGCAGCCATGCGCGGCATCCCGTTCTATTGCATCAAGGGTGTCAGCGACGGATTCCACGAAGATTTGCCTGATTTCAATCGTTTTATCTCGCCAGAGGGCCAGTTCCAAACGGGCCGGTTGCTGCTTTATGTCCTTCCTCGTCCGTGGCACTGGCCCGCACTCATCCGGATGGGCGAAAATAGTAGAAAGGCTTCCCAAACCATCGCGGAGTGTCTGTTCGATTTTCTCGATGAGCGAGGTCACATCAGGAAACGGAATGGCTACCCAAATCTCGAACGCTGAACCGCTTGCCAATTTCACAATCCCCTCCACCATGCGCGCAGTGGTATACCGCGGCATAAACGACATGCGCGTGGAAACCGTGCCTGTGCCCACGATCGGCCCCGGCGAACTGCTTATCAAGGTGGCTACCTGCGGCATCTGTGGAACGGATCTGAAGAAAATTCACATGGGCTCGCATTCGGCTCCGCGAATCTTCGGTCACGAGATGGCGGGTACCGTGGTCCAGGTTGGTGATGGGGTCACGAAGTACGCGGTGGGCGACCGTGTAATGACCTTCCACCACGTGCCGTGCGGCGAGTGCTACTACTGCCGCAAACGAACGCCCTCTCAGTGTCCGCTCTACCTCAAGACCGGCGTCACCGCGGGATTCGCACCCTCCGGAGGTGGCTTCGCCGAATACATCCGGGTCATGGATTTCGTCGTGGCCAACCGCGGCGTTGTGCGCATTCCTGGCAGTGTCCCGTTTGAGCAGGCGGCCTTCATTGAACCGTTGAACACGGTGTTGAAAGGCGTAAAGCTGCTCAATCTCGCCGCTGACGACACGGTTCTTGTCATCGGCCAGGGCCCCATCGGCCTGATGCATGCCGCGCTCGCCCGCCGCACCGGCGCCCGTGTCCTCACCTCCGATCTGTTTCCGGAGCGCCACGCCATTGCGGCGCGGTTTGGACTGAAGGATCCGATTCACGCCGGCACCGAGAATGTGGTCGAACGGGTCTTCGCGGAGACCGAAGGCCGCGGCGCCGACGCTGTGATTCTGGCCGTCGGCGGCAACGCCCTGATCAAGACTGCCATGGATGCGGCCCGGCCCGGCGGCAAGGTGATGCTCTTTGCCCAGACGCAGCACGGGGAGGCGACCATCGATCCGGCTGCGGTTTGTGTGGACGAGAAGACCCTGCTCGGCTCATACTCATCTTCGTTCCCGATTCTGGACGAGGTGACCGGCCTGGTCCTTGACGGCTATCGCAACGGGTTCGACCTGACGCAACTGATTTCGCACCGCTTTCAGCTTGAACAGGCCGTCGAAGCCATCGAGATCGCATCTCACCCCCAGCCCGGCTCAATGAAGATTATGATTGAGCCTGTGTCCGGAGCGGGTCGAGAGTAGGAGGAAGCCTGCCATACCCAATCTCCAAAATGCGTACGTCGAAAGATGTGATCGACCAGGCGATCCGGGATAACCGTGTTCCTGAAGCGATCCTTTACGGCTTTGCATGCGTGTTTGTCCTTTCAAGCATGACCCTCATCGGACTCTTTGTCTGGATTCGAATGCCTCTTGCGGCGGTTTCAGCTGTTGCACTCGGCGGGTTGGCGTGGCTGACCGTCCGGATGACTCAGGGTTTGCGGCAACAGAATCGAATGCTTCGAATGCTTGAAGTTCCGTTGATGAAGGCTGGTACCGCGGAGGAAGCGGCGGAGATGCTCACAACGGCTTTCGGAAACCATTTGCAAACTCGCCCATCTAAGGAGGCTGATCTAGTCGAGCAGGTGGAGCGATGAATTTCTTCAGGCCAAGACGGACGATTGATTCCGTTGTATCGGAATTGGTCGAAGGCCTTGGCGATGGAACAATCGCTGTCCCAGAGCGTCAGATACAAGAGCGGGTACTTGCTCCGAGTCCTTCGCAGGGTGCGGTAAAGGATGCGATCCTCCGCGGCCGCATGACGGTCGAAGACGTTGTCGAGGGTGGCCTGGATACCGTCGAGACGGTCGTCGAAGCCGGCCTGAATACTGTCGAGACCGTGGTCGGCAAAGGCCGCAGAACGGTCGAATCCGCCGTCAGCCTTGGCCGCAGAACCGTCGAGCATGCGCTTCTGGGCCGCAGCACCATGCAGGCCGCCGTTCTACACGGCCGCGAAGACGTCCGCATCGAGCAGGTTCTCATTCCCAATGCCGGAACGGGCGAATTGATCGTTCGCGTTGGCGCCGCACTCACCTGTGGTACCGATCTGAAGGTCTTCCGCCGCGGCTATCATGCGCGCATGATCGTGCCGCCCGCTCTCTTTGGACACGAATTGGCCGGAACAATAGTTCAAGCCGGCGAGGGAGTCGAGAATTTTGCCTCCGGCGACCGCGTCGTCGCGCTGAACTCAGCGCCATGCGGCCAGTGCTACTATTGCGAACGCGGCCAGGAGAACCTCTGCGACGATCTGATCTTCAACAACGGCGCCTATGCCGAGTTCATCCGCATTCCTGCCCGCATCGTTGCCGAGAACACCCTGCATGTTCCCGACCATGTGCCCCTGGAACATGCGGCGCTGACTGAGCCGCTGGCCTGCGCGGTTCATGGCTTTGTGGATTCCCGGCCTCGCCTGGGCGACACGGTAGCCGTGATCGGCGGCGGGCCGCTCGGGCTGATGATTCTGCATGTGGCCGCCCTGGCCGGCTACGAGGTGATCGCCCTCGTCAAGCACGACGGCCAGGTAGAGGCCGCGCGGCAGTTGGGCGCGGCCCACGTGGTGCAGACTACGAGCATTCGCAAAGCGATTCGCGAAACGCGCGCACTTACTCCGAAGAATCGCGGCGTCGATATTGCCATTGAGGCCGTGGGTGTGCCCGAAGCCTGGCAGGAAGCCGTCGAACTGGTCCGCAAGGGCGGTACGGTGAATTTCTTTGGCGGGTGCGCTGCTGATACGCGGGTGACGCTCGATACAAATCGTATTCACTACAGCGACATCACGCTGCGCGCCACCTTCCATCACACTCCGGCCATCTGTCGCGAGGCGCTTGCGTTGATTGCCGGCGGGCGTTTTCAGGCTGGGGCTTTCATCACCGGCCATGCTCATCTCTACGAACTCAACCGCGTCTTTGAGAAGCTGATGAACCGCAACAGCGAGATCAAGACCGCCATTGTGCCCTGAGGCGAACCGATGACCGCGGCTACAGTACAACCGGACAAGAATGCCCTGGAGCGGGAGACGCTGCCTAAGGGCGGCCAGGACGACCCCAGCGAGTTGCTCGCTCGCGGGTGGGCCGCGCTGCCGCCGTCGTATCGCATTCCCGATGTTGCTCCGACGCTTGAAGAGGCGCGCGTCTGGTGCCGACAACTAGCCGAAACGCACTATGAAAACTTCCACGTCGCAACCTGGTTCTTGCCCAAAGCCCTGCGCCCGCACTTCCACTCGATCTACGCTTATTGCCGCGTCTCCGACGATCTTGGTGACGAAGTCGGCTCGACGGCTCAGGCTCTCGCACTGCTCGATCAGTGGGGACGCGAACTCGATGCCTGCTATGAAGGCCACACCCGCCATCCGGTTTTTGTCGCGCTGAGCGAGACCATTCGCGCCTGCTCGATTCCCAAGCAGCCATTTGCCGATCTGCTGACGGCTTTTCGCCAGGACCAGACAGTGACCCGCTATGCGTCGATGAGCGAGGTGCTGGGCTACTGCCATTACTCGGCGAACCCGGTCGGACGGCTGGTCCTGTACGCGTGCGGCGAGGTCAGTGAAGAGAAATTCAAATGGTCCGATGCAACCTGCTCCGCACTGCAGTTGGCCAACTTCTGGCAGGATGTCCGCGTGGATTTCGCCAAGGGCCGCGTCTATCTGCCGCAGGACGACATGCAGCGCTTCGGCGTCAGCGATGAGACGATCGCCGCGGGAGTGGCGACGCCCGGGTTTCGCGCGCTGCTCCGGTTTGAGGTTGACTGTGCGCGCTCGCTCTTCGAGCAGGGGTTGCCGCTGATTGGCAAGGTCAATCGGGCCCTGGCGCTCGATCTCGATTTATTCAGCCGTGGCGGGCTTGAGATTCTGCGCGCCATCGAGCGCCGCGACTACGACGTGCTAAGCGCGCGTCCGGCAATCTCCAAGCGCACCAAACTTGCGCTTGCCCTGCGCGCGCTCAGCGGCAAGGCGCTACCATTTCTCCGCCTCGGTACGGGCTCGTGAGAGAAAGCGGCTTGACTCAGGAAACAACATTGGACGCACTCAAGCTCGACAAGGCCTACGCTGTCTGCCGGTCGATTGCCAGGCGCGAAGCGAAGAACTTTTATTACGCCTTCATCGCCCTGCCCACTACGCGCCGCAATGCGATCTGCTCTGTCTATGCTTTCATGCGGCGCGCCGACGACCTGGCCGACGACGAAAGTTTCTCTATTGCCGAGCGGCGCGCGCACCTGCATGATTGGCTGGCTTCATGGCGCTCGGCATGTGATGGCGTGCCGACCGCGGACCCTGTCTTCCTTGCCGTGCGCGATGCCACGAAGCGGTTTGCGATTCCCCTGAAGCTGCTCGACGAACTGGTTGCCGGAGTCACGATGGATCTGGACCGCGCCGACACTGGCGTCCCCGACACCTACGCGACGTTCGACGATCTCTACCGCTACTGCTACCTGGTGGCTTCGGTCGTGGGCCTGGTCTGCATCCGCATCTTCGGATATAAGGATGCACGCGCCGAGAAATTCGCGGAGGAGACCGGAATCGCTTTTCAACTCACAAACATTCTTCGCGACGTGGCCGAGGATGCGGAGCGCAACCGCGTCTATCTGCCCTTGGAGGATCTCGCAGCGCACAACGTCTCGCTCGACTCATTGCTTCATCGAGCGCCTGGCACGCCGCCGACCGCAAACGAGCGTGCGTTGCTCGAAGCCATCGCCGATCGTGCGGAGTATTATTACCGTTCTGCCGAGGCGTTGCTTCCTTTCATCGACCCGGAGAGCCGGCCCGCGCTCAAGGTGCTGGTAGCGGTTTACCATGCGCTCCTCAAGCGCATCGAGCGTGCCGACTACGATGTCTTCTCCCGCCGCGCCGCTGTTCCCCTGCGGCAGAAGCTCGCTATTCTGGCCGTGGGGCTGACGCGCATGACCTGGGCGCGGCTGGTTGCATGAGGCAGAGACAGGGAAAAGATTGAGCAGCTCAATTCAAAGTCCGCAGAAGACTGTCACGGTGATTGGCGGCGGCGTAGCCGGCATGAGCGCTGCATGTGCGCTGGCTGAGGCCGGACTGCGCGTGCAACTTGTCGAGCGGCGCGGCTACCTTGGCGGGCGGGCGAGTTCGTACCTGCATCCCGGGGTCAATGAGGTAATCGACAACTGCCAGCATGTGCTCTTTGGTTGCTGCACCAATCTCGTCGGCTTCTACAAGCGCATCGGCGTTGCGGATCGCATCTACTGGACCAGCGAGATGACAATGATCGAGCCGGGAGGACGGCGGTCGCCTCTCGGTCCAGGCTGGTTGCCGGCGCCTCTGCATGGGCTGCCGAAGCTTCTGTCTGCGCGCGCTTTCTCGCTGACCGACAAGATCGCGCTGGCTCGCGCCTTCACCGTTTTGATGCGGCCCGTTCCGGCGTATTCCAGGGAATCGCTCGGTGAGTGGCTCAAGCGCAACGGCCAGACACAGGGCGCAATCGAGCGCTTCTGGCGCCTGGTGATCGCAAGCGCGCTCAATGCCGACATCGACTCCATCGCGATGCCTTATGCGGCGAAAGTGATTCGTGAGCTGTTCATGAACTCGGCCTTCGCGGGCAGCATGGGCATGAGCACTGTGCCGCTGAGCGAACTCTACGCTGGCGTCGCGGATTTTCTTTGTCAGCGCGGCTCTGCGATTCATCTCAACACAAACATTGAGGAGACGGAGTGGGACGAGGAAACCTCGCAATGGACGCTCTTCACGCGGAACGGCCCCCTGGTGTCCGATTTTCTGGTGCTTGCGTTGCCCTTCGAGGCCACTTCGAAACTGATTCCGCAGATGCCGCCCGCCGAAGGTGCTGACGAGCTGACCGCGAAGATTGAACAACACGAGCACTGGCCCATCTGCAGCGTGCACCTGTGGTTTGACCGCGAGATTACCGAGTTGGATCATGCGGTGCTTCTCGATCGCGAGATCCACTGGTTGTATAACCAGTCGCGGCTGCAAACAGGGCGCGGTGGACACTATATCGAGCTGGTGGTGAGTGCGACGCGCGCGTTCGCGGCGCTGCCGAGGGATGAAGCCATCCAGCAGGCGCTGGCCGAGCTCAAGGAATTCTTCCCGCTTGCAAAAGAAGCGAAACTGGAAAAGGCCGCCTTCGTAAAAGAAGTTCGCGCCACCTTTGGCGTGCCTCCGGGAATTGATGCATCGCGGCCGAGCGCGGTGTCGCCATGGCCCAACTGCTTTCTTGCCGGCGACTGGACCGCAACCGGCTGGCCCTCGACGATGGAAAGCGCGGCCCGGTCCGGCCATCTGGCTGCGGAAGCGCTTTCTCGGAGCATCGGCGAGAAGCGAGTCTTCCTCGAACCGGACTTGAAGCCGCAGGGGTTGATGCGCTTTTTTCGTTGAAACCCTGCGCTCCATCCGCGCCTAAGCAGTAGTAGCAAGGCTCATTCACTCATCTGCTTTTCCGAAACACTCCATCCGGAAGAATGCGCGCGGAAACTGGATCCCGGTTGTAGACATAGACCCAGCATTGCAGCGCGCCGCCTGCTTCCAGCATCACCGGATGCAGGACGCGGATGAAGGGACTGCTTTCGGGTTCGGCCGGATCGAATTCTTCATACGCATCCAGTTCGCGCAAGACGCTTGGGTCATCAGGCAATTGGAACACGCCGCCGGCAATTCGTTGCTTCAATGACGAATCGAGCACAGCGCCCGGATGGCCGCCGAGATCGTAAAGGACGCCGTTGGCGAAGCCTTTGCCGATGGCCTTGAGCTTCGAGACCAGGGCCGCAATCTCCGCCGGGGCGAACTCCGGCTGCAAGGTTCCGTAGGCGAAGAGAAAAGCACTCATCTTCAGTGGGCGAGCAGATAGACGCCGACACAGACCAGCACGGCTGCCGTCCACCGGCGTCGGTCTACATTTTCCTTTAGGAAGATCTTTCCGGCAATCGCGTTTGTCACCAGAGTAAGCGACGCCGATGCGGGCGCCACCAGGCTCAGGTTCAGATGATTCAACGCGAAGAGGAGCGAGAAAAACGCAAGCGCCAGAAAACTCACTCCGGCAAAGAAGAGCGGGCAGGTTACAACGGCGCGAATTGCGCCCTTCATTCCGGAGTGCGCCCGAATTTCATCGAGGTCGCCGATCGACTTCATGGCGGCCGCGGTAAGCACCTCGCCCGCAGTTGACAGCAGAATGATCGCCGCGATCATGGCAGTGGCAGCCCAGAAACCGACCGGCGAAGCAGCGGCTGGAATGGTCATCGCACCTGCTCCTGCTGTGCCTCTTCCTGTGCCGGAATCTCCGCCAGCCCCACAACCGCTCCGGGCCTTTCGGTGAGAGAGGGTCCGTTGGCTACAAACCCTACGCCGAGGGTAATCAGCACAATTCCCGCCCAGCGTTCGAACGAAATCGCCTCTTGCAGCCAGAAGCGTGAAAGCAAAGCCACGATCACGTTGCCGAATGCGGTTGCCGGCAACACAAACGTCAGGTCGGCCCACGAGAGCGCGGTCAGATAGCTGGCAAAGAAGCCAATCAGCAGCGCGATACCGAGCGCTATCCAAGGCGTGAAAACCGCGGCAACGAGCGTGCCTGGATGGGCCAGCGTGATAGGCGAAAGATGAGTCATGCCGCGCGAAAGGCAAGTGTCCCCGAGCGGCGCGCACACGGCCACCAATCCCAGAATCAGGTATTGCCGCGGCAGGAGATTGTGGTGCGCCATCTGTCCAGTATCGTGCAGTCTCGATGTAGAAGGCCTAAAGAAATTCAGGGCGGTCAGTCCGACGTGGCGGACGCCGCCCTCGATTGAAAGCAATCGGGATTGGCTATGCCCCCGCGCTTACCGGAGTCGAAGGCCCCGCTTTTTGACTGCGAGAAACCTTTACCGCCTTGTTACGCTGCGCCCGCAGCTTCAGGAACGCTTTCGCTTCAACATAGAGTCGCGGCACATCGCGATTCATGATCGCCTTCCACACCACGCGGAACGCGGCCTTGGGCCGGAAGTAGTATTCGTCGTAGAAGCGGTGCACCATCTCCATCACGTAGTCGACGGGAAGGCCTGGATACTCGATGTGCGCCATCTGGTGTCCGCCGCCGTCTTCCATCTTCTCATTGGTGATGAAACCGTTCTTGGCGGCGAACTCATAAAACTCGGTGCCCGGATAAGCGTGCGCGATCGACACCTGAATTGTTTCGCAATCGAGAGTCTTGGCAAAGTTGATGGTGTTGCGAATCGATTCCTTTGTCTCTCCGGGCAGGCCCAGAATAAAGTCCGCGTGAATCGTAAGGCCGAGGTCGTGGCAATCCTTTGCGAACTGGCGTGCACGCTCGACGGTTGCGCCCTTCTTGATGTTCTTGAGAATCTGCGGGTCGCCCGACTCGAAGCCTACGATGAGCAGCCGGCAGCCGGCTTCCTTCATTGACTTGAGGGTGTCGTAGTCGGTGGTGACGCGCGAAGTGCAGCTCCAGGTAAGCCCGAGCGGCTTCAGCTTCTCGCACAGCTCGATGGTGCGCGCCTTCTGAATGTTGAACGTGTCGTCGTCGAAAAAGAATTCCTTCACATCGGGGAAGTTCTCCTTGGCCCACTTCATCTCCGCGGCCACATCGTCGCTGGAGCGCTTGCGCCACGCGTGTCCGCTGAGGGTCTGCGGCCACAGGCAGAAGGTGCACTGCGCCGGGCAGCCGCGCGTCGAGTAAAGCGCAACATACGGGTGCAGAAGGAAAGGCACGTTGTAGCGCGTCACATCCATGTCGCGCTTGTAGATCTTGGTGGCCCACGGCATCGCGTCCAGGTCCTCGACCTGCGGGCGGTCGGGGTTGTGGAGAATCTTGCCGTCCTTCTTGTAGCTGATGCCGAGAATCTCGTTGAGAGGCTTGCCCTGGGCAAACTCAACGACTGAATAATCGAATTCGCGCCGGCAAATGAAATCGAGAGCCGGGCACTCGTTCAGTGCGCGGTCCGGATCGGTGGTGACGGGAGGACCGACAAAGCAAATCCTGATGGAAGGATTCGCTTCCTTGATGGCTTCAGCCAGGCGCTGATCGCCTTCCCAGCCGACCGTCGAGGTGAAGAGCACAAGGAACTCGTAGTCCTTTGCAGATCTTGATCGTTTCGGCGGCGGAGACGTGGTGCGGAGGCGCATCGAGCAGGCGCGAACCCTCCAGAAGGCCGGCCGGATAGGTCAGCCACACCGGGTACCAGTAGGACTCAATCTCGCGCGTTGCGGGCCAGCGCGAGCTTGCGCCGCCGTCAAAATTCTCAAACGAGGGTGGGTTCAGGAGAAGTGTTTTAAGAGGCATAGGCATCCCTTTAATTCTAACATTGCGCCAGTTTTTGGGCCGATTTCCGTGCGTTTATCTCAGCCAGGAAGCAAGTCTGTATACTTGCTGATTCTGCAAGAGTTAAGTGCCGTTGTACCCGCCGAACGCCCCTTTTCTGGAGCCACAGGGACTCCCGGGACTTGGGCTCAACATTACTTCGAGTGCAGTTCGTTCAGCCAATCTTCCATGTGGCCCAAGGCCTTCAGCAGATTCAGCCTCGTCTTGCTCAAATCGAATCCGGCGTCCAGTGCGTCTTCAAACTTCTGGCGCTCATCGATGCGCGCCAGTTGCTCGGCTTTGGGCGACAGTTGCGGCTGCGCTCCCGGACCGCTTCCCGATCCGTTTCCCAGCTCAAGTTGCGCGAGCACGCTCTTCAACTGTTCGCCGGCGACCTGCTGTTTCAGGCTGGCAATCTCGGCCTGAGCATCCAGTTCGCGCAGGCTTCCGTTGAGTGTGGCAATCTGCACATCGTTCTGTTTTTGCGCCTGTTCGGCTTCGACCTTTGTTCGCAGCGCGTCCGCCGCCGACTCCTTGGCCTTGGCGCGCAGGGAAAAATCGAAAAAAGGAACCGTGATCTGGAGCCCAAAACTGACGTTGTTCGGAGTAAAATTCCTGAAATATGTACTGTAACTATTCAGCTCGTTTGAATCGTAGTTGTAGACCGCGCCGAATCCGATAAATGGTCGGCGCCAGGACAGGTCGTCTCCTTTGGCTATGAATGCCTTGGAGCGCGTGGCGGCATTGGCAGCTTCAATGCCGGGGAGGCTGCGCGGCGCCTCATCCGCTGTGATTGCGGGGATCTCGGGAATGCTCGCATGGTCAGGGAGGATTGAACCAACCGGCATTCCGGTTAACACGCAAAGCTGCTCGGCAAGCGTAGCGGACCGGGTTTCGAGATGAAGTGTTTGAAGCTTGAGTTGCGCGATCTTCAAGCGCGTCTGCAACAGGTCAAGGTTGGAATCAACGCCGGCATCGGTGCGCTGCTGTTCGATGCGGAGCAAATCCTCGCAAAAAGCCTCCTGCTGATGAGCCGCTACGAGCTCCGAACTTACCGTGTCCAGCTCGATGTACGCGGTCGAGGCGTCAAGAGCCACCTGCTCGCGGGCCTCTTTCAGATTCAGGTCGGCTGCTTCAATGCCCGCGCGGGCCGCTTTAATGTACTGCCGCTGCGCGAAGCTTAGAACCAGCGACTGCATCGTTGCGCTTCCAACCGACGGCTGGCCGGTAGGGAAGCCGTGAGAGTAGCCGATCTGGGAGCCGATGGAAAAGTTCGGGATATACGCGTCCTCGGTCTGGGCAAGGGCGGCTTGCGCTTTGGCCACGTCGGCCTCGGCGAGTTTGACCGCACTGCTCTTCTCCTGCGCAAGTTCAACGACGGTGCGTAGCGAAACCTGGGCCGGCATCAGTGCAGGCACCATCGCAAGCGCCATCGCGGCCAGGATTGGCATCCAGGCTCCGCGCGGATTCATTCCGATTTTCACTGACTCGATTCCCATCAATGCTTGAATTCCAGTGCGGGCTTGTAGTCGTGTGCCAGTTGGAGCGCCGCCGCCAGCTCGCGTTGCGCCGCTGCGCCGTCGCCCAGTTGTTTCTTCAGGTGCGCCAGCCGCACGTGCGCTTCAAATGCGGGCGCCTCTTCTGTCTTTGACGTGCCGCCAAGATAATCTTCGAGCATGGTGGCCGCCAATGCCGGATCGCGGTTCGATTCGCTCAGCACTCCTGCGCCATCGTAAAGCGCCACGCCGGCCTGTTTGTCTCGCGCCGCCGCACTAACGCAGTTGTGAATTGCCGATTCCATCTCCGGCCAGCGCTGCCTGCGCCGATAAAAACTGGCCAGCGATGTCCAGTAGTCAGCCGGATGCGCAGCGGCCGCAATCGACTGCTTGAACTCCCGCTCGGCGGTGCCGTAGTCCTTCCGCGACTCGGCGATCCGTGCCCGCAACTCGTGGGCGCGAGCCGGGTCGAATTTGTCCAGCTGCGCGGCCACTCCTTCGGCCTTGTCCATGCCGCCGCCAACAACTCCGGGAGCCTCCTTGTAAAACTCGCCCAAATCGCTCAGTGCCTCGCCGTTGCGCGGATTGAGCCGCGCCGCCGTTTCAAACTCGGTCCGCACCCGCTTGCCCAGTGAAAAAGCACTCAGGAACGATGCCCGATCGGCCTTCTCGCCCAGCGCCCGGGCCAGCCACAAATGATCGTCGGAGTTCTGGCCATCGAGTTGCACTGCACGTTCGCATTCCTGCGCGGCCGCGTCCCACTGTTGCAGCGCATAGTGTACCCGGCACTGCAAGTTCTGGGCCTCGGCCGTCGCCGCTCCGCCCTGTGGAAGCGAATGAAGCAGGGCCAAAGCTTTGTCCGCTTCACCCAATTGCAACGCCTGATTGACCTGGGCCAGCGTCTGCGGCAATGTCGCTCCATGCGCGGCTCCGCAAACCGCGACCGTTGCCGCCAGCAGCCTCGCGGCGACCACACAGGCCATGGCGTTTAAACGCCTTGACGGGCAGTGACTAGCCCTACATTCCTTCACCGGACAACCTTGATCGGAACACCATCCTGCAGAGCTTGTCCGCTGGTGGTTCCGGTTGCCACCCAATCTCCCTCGTTCAGCCCGCTCACGATGGCTACCCTGGTCAGGTTGGTAATGCTCGTAACGATAGGAGTGCGCACCAGGCTGTTATTCACTACCTTGAACACGTAGGGCTTTCCGTTCGACGAATACAGCGCCTCGCGCGGAATGCTCAGCGCATTCGGCTCGCTGGAGGTGGTCACGGTTACGTTCACATTTGTATCTGGAAGCAAGCCGCCATCTTCATCGTCGATTCCCACCAGCACCACGCCCACATTGCGCGTTCCGTAGGTGATGACATTCACGGGGGCGCGCTCAATGTGTCCATGCCACTCCCGGCCCGGCTTTGCATCCCACTTGATCAGAATCTTCTGGCCCGCGGCGAGCCGGCCAATGTCCGGCTCGTCAAAGTACGCCCGCACCCGCTCATCGGAAAGGTCCGCCATCTGCATCAGCAGCTTGCCCTGTTCGGCATATTCGGTGTGCGCGGCATCGACGCTGTAAACCGTTCCCGCGACCGGCGCATGGATCGCCGTCTGCGCCACCACCTTCTTCGCGGCCTCGAGGCCTGCCTGCGCATCGGCCAGCGCCGCCTGGGCCCGCGCCACCTCGGCGGGCGAGTAGCGATTAACCGCGCTGCTCTCGGATGCACTCAGGCTGGCCTCTGCAGTTTGCAGGCGCTGCCGCGCCGCGCTCACTTCGCTGGCGGAAGCAGCCCCGGTCGAGTTCAGTTTCGTCAGCGCATCCAGATCGTGCTGCGCCTGGTCGCGCTCCAGCCGGGCACGGGCAATGTCGCCGGCCGCCATCTGTCGCTGTTCCTGGGTGCCATTATGTGTCGCCGCGTCGAGCGCCGCCTGCGCCGCTTTCACGCCGCTCTCCGCTGTTGCTTCGCGCGCACGCGCCTCCGTGTCGTCAAGCAGCATCAGCAGCTTGCCGGCCGGAACCTTGTCGCCGGCCTGCACATAAACGGCCTTCACAGTCGTGGTGATGGGGCTGTAGAACTGGTAGTTCACCTCCGGCTCGACTTTCCCGTTGGTGCTTAATGTATTCAACAGCACTTCGCGATCGACCTGCGAAGCTCGTACCTGCAACTGGCCCCGCAGCATGTACCGTGTTGCAAAAAACACCAGGATGAGGACGACGGCAAGGCTCCTCCACATCCAGAGCCTCAACCGATCCGATTGCTTTCTCTCTTCAGCCATTTATCTAACCTGAGTCAGTATATAGGACTCGTAAACGCTCCCTGGAGAAGCAAAAAATTGCCTCGCCCAGTGCCGCCGGAGGAAACCGTCGCCCGAATACAATGCTTTTATGGCTCTCCAAACCAGCAACGCTCCTCGCTACACAGACGAACACGCCAAGGCCGGCCTCGATTTTGCTTTTCCAGCCATCGAAACCTGGCAAAACCAGTTTCCAGGGTATGAAATCCTGATCGACGACCCGGAGTTGACCTCCGTTTGCCCGAAAACCGGCCTGCCCGACTTCGGAATACTGACCATCCGCTACATGCCCCGCGAGCGCTGCCTCGAGCTGAAATCGCTGAAAGAGTATCTCTTCAGTTACCGCAATCTCGGCATCTTCCAGGAGAACATCGTCAACCAGGTGCTGGAAGACGTGGTGAAGGCCTGCGATCCGGTGTGGGCCGTGGTGCGCGGTGAGTTCCGGCCCCGCGGCGGAATTGGTACCACAGTCGAAGCCCGTTGGCCGCGTCCGAAGGTCTGATCGCACTCAAATGCGATAGGCCGCGCACAGCCGAATGTGATATTCGTTGTACCTCTCAACATTGACAGCGAGAGCAAATCGATCCTTGTCGACCTCATCCCCATCCGTCCGCACGCGCTTCAACCCCGCACTGGGCACGTTTCTGCTGCTCATCGCGCTCAACCTGCTCAACTTCATCGATCGCTACATTCTGCCCGGCGCGCAACCCCTCATTCAGCGCGAATTTCACGCCACCGATCAGCAGATGGGCGCGCTCACCACCGCGATGTTCGTCTTTTACATGATCGCCGCGCCGCTCACCGGCTGGCTCGGCGACCGCATGCGCCGCAAGCCCCTCATCATCGCGGGTGCGATCCTGTGGAGTCTCGCCACCCTGGGCACCTTCTGGGTCCACAGCTACTGGACCTTCTACATCCGCCAGGCGCTGGTTGGAGTGGGCGAAGCCACGTTCAGCATCTTTGCCCCCGCCGTGCTGGCCGACTTCTATCCCGAGCGCGACCGCAATCGCATCCTTTCCGTCTTCTATATCGCCATCCCGGTGGGCGCTGCTCTGGGCTACCTCGCCGGCGGAGAACTGGGCACGCTCTGGGGCTGGCGCGCGCCGTTTTTCGTCTGCGGCATCCCCGGCCTCGTGGTCGCTGCCCTCTACGCGGGGTTTGGCCGCGAGCCGGAGCGGGGCTCTTCAGACCATCTGCTCTCCACCAAAGATCGCTCCACCTTCCTCGGGCTGTTTCACAATCGCGCCTTCCTCACCGCGACACTGGGACTGGCCACCCTTACCTTCGCCATGGGCGGAGTCTCTGCCTGGGTTCCCACCTTCCTGCACCGTTTCGCCGGCCTCTCGGTAGCCAACGCCAGCCTCACCGTTGGCGCCATCACCGTGGTCGACGGCATTGCCGGAACCCTCATCGGCGGATGGCTGGCCCAGATCTGGTTGCGCACCAACTACCGGGCGCTTTACCTGCTCTCCTTCTGGAGCGTGGTGCTCACTCTGCCCTTCGGCGCGCTTCTGTTTTTCGGTCCCCGCGCCTGGGCCATCCCCTCTCTTTTTGCCGCCGAATTCTTCCTCTTCCTCAACACCGGCCCGCTCAATACCGCCATCGTCAACTCCGTCTCCGCGCCGGTGCGCGCCACCGCCATCTCCATCAACCTCTTCTGCATTCACTTCTTCGGCGATACCTTCTCGCCCCAAATCATCGGCGCCATCTCCGACCGCTCCAATCTCAGCATTGGCCTCGGCGCAACCCTCCTCTCGCTGGTCATCTCCGCGTTCATTCTGCGTGCAGGCGTCCGCTGCGCCCCTCCGTTGGAAGGACCACCCCAACCCAAATCCTGAAAATGAAACATGTGTTTCGTCTCTGGCCGCTCATATCCGAATTGACGATCGTCATGATCAGCCCGACTCGCGCAACAGATTACGTCCAAAAAATGAACAGTTGCCGGCCTGGCGAGAAGCCGGGTGCCCCATCCATGCGACGTTTTTCTGTCGCATGGGTGGGATACGACGAATCCCACCTCGCCCGTTCATCGGGGTCGCAGATTGCCGCGCATCATATGCCTTTCGCAGTCGAATAGTCTGCGGTTCAATCCCTCAACTTATGCAATGAACTTTAGATACATCAGCCTTCACCAGCCTGAGCCGGGTGCCCCATCCATGCGACGTTTTTCTGTCGCATGGGTGGGATACGACGAATCCCACCTCGCCCGTTCATCGGGGTCGCAGATTGCCGCGGATCATATGCCATTCGCAGTCGAATGGCCTGCGGTTCAATCCCTCAACTTATGCAATGAACTTTAGATGCATCAGCCTTAACCAGCCCGAGCTACTTCGCAGGCCGGGTCTCCTGGTCGCGCGTATTCATGAACGCACGGTGGCTCCCCTGCGAGCGCAGGTTGGGATCATAAACCGGAGGCCTTTCCTGCCCGGCGTCGAATCCGCGCGCAAGCTTCGGGTTGGGCTTGAACCTGGGCGGACCGCCATTGAATTGCCGCGCATGGCTCAGCACCATTCCAGCGCGCCCATGCATGGGCTGCACGATGCCGCGAATGTGCACGTCCGCGTCTTTGTACTTGTTCAGCTCGCCAACTTCATCGTGATCCTCCCACAGGCTCATGATGGTGAATCGGCATCCTTCGTCCGGCGTCTCTGGAGTACACACGTCGAGAAAGCGGGTTCCATTCCGCAACTCAACCACGTCGTAAACATGCGCGGTGACGCAGACATCCTTATTCACCAGCTTCGATGCCGCATCGGCGGTGACACAGGGCTTAGGCGATGCGGCGAAGGCCAGCGGTTCGGTGGTCACCGTCAAAATTGCCAAGAGCCAAACGGAACATCGGGTCATCGCCATCTCCTGCCCAGATTCCATTCGTAATGGGGCGATTCGGCAGTGAGGGCCGTCACCATAACCGAAATGGATATACAATGATAAATGTGTATCTGGAGGTGAGAGGAATGAAGGTCGCGAAGTGGGGAAACAGCTTGGCCGTGCGGCTGTCAGCCTCGTTGGTGGATGCGCTAAAGATTGAGGAAGGAGACGAGATCGAACTGATTCCAAGAGGTAAGGGGAAGTTTGAGGTCTCTCCCGATGAGAGGCGCAGACAGGCGCTAGCCGAGATGCGAAGGCTGAGCGTCCCGTTGCCTCCCGGATACAAGTTTGACCGTGAAGAAGCGAATGCTCGCGGGCCATACGAGCCCGTCGAAGTGTCGAAGCCCGGTACGGCGGCCGATCGATGAGCCTGCGGGTATTTTTCGATTCCAACGTGTTGATCTACGCCTTTACGCAAGCAGGGAATAAAACAAACACGGCGCAGCAATTACTCAGTTTCGGTGGCGCGGTAAACGTTCAGGCTCTGAATGAGACGGCAAACACGCTGCGGCGCAAGTTCAATGTGGGCTGGTCAAGGATCGGCCAGATCGTTGATGCCATCCTGAAGACTTGTCCGAATCCCCTGCCGCTCACGCTGGATACGCACCGTGCCGCGCTCCGCATCTGCGAGCGCTACGGATACTCCACATATGACGGGCTCATCATCGCAGCGGCCAAGGAAGCCGGCTGCACAACGCTTTACTCTGAGGATTTGCAGCACGGACAGATCATTGAGGGCGTACGGATAGAGAATCCGTTTCGTGCGGCGCAAACCCCATGACCGCTGAAAACTGAATTCACCTCGCACCTACCAGTTCCGCGCTCTTCGCTCCCCGCCCGTAGTGGCTCTCCACGTAGCGGTCCAGAATCTCCTTGAACTCAGCCACAATCGTCTCCCCGCGCAGCGTAGTCGCCAGCTTGCCGTCGATGTAAACCGGCGCCTTGGGCTCTTCAAACGTGCCCGGCAGGCTGATCCCCAGGTTAGCGTGTTTTGACTCGCCGGGGCCGTTCACAACGCAGCCCATCACCGCCAGCTTCAGTTCTTCCACGCCGGGATACTTCTTGCGCCACTCCGGCATCGAGGTTCTGAGGTAACTCTGAATCTGCTCGGCGAGCTCCTGGAAATAGGTGCTCGTCGTCCGCCCGCAACCGGGACAACTGGTCACCTGGGGCATAAAGCTGCGAATCCCAAGCGATTGCAGAATTTGCTGCGCCGCCTGCACCTCTTCTGTGCGGTCGCCGCCCGGCTTGGGCGTCAAGCTAACGCGGATGGTGTCGCCGATGCCCGCCAGCAGCAGCGGCGCCAGGCCAGCGGTCGAGGCAATCAGCCCCTTCGATCCCATACCTGCTTCCGTCAGGCCGAGATGCAGCGCATAATCGCAGCGCGCCGCTAGATTTGTGTATACGTCCACCAGATCGCGCACGCCGCTCACCTTTGCCGAGAGAATAATCTGGTCGCGTCGCAGTCCATAGCGCTCGGCGGCCTTCGCCGATTCCAGGGCGCTGACGACCATGGCTTCCATCATCACGTCGCGCGCCGGCTCGGGCTCGGCCTTCTTGCTGTTCGCATCCATCATCCGCGTCAGCAGTGATTGATCGAGCGATCCCCAGTTGACGCCGATGCGCACCGGCTTTTGGTTCTCAGCCGCACACTCCACCATCACTTGAAAATTGTCGTTGTCCTTCTTGCCGATAGACGCGTTGCCAGGATTGATGCGGTACTTGGCCAGCGCCCGCGCCGTGGCTGGATATTTCTTGAGCAGCAGGTGGCCGTTGTAGTGGAAGTCGCCGACGATAGGCACCGTGATGCCGCGCTTGTCGAGGCCCTCTACGATGGCCGGGACAGCCGCCGCGGCTTCTTCGTTGTTGACCGTGACGCGAACAATCTCCGAGCCGGCCAGCGCCAACGCCGCCACCTGCTCGATCGTGCCGGCAACGTCGGCCGTGTCCGTGTTGGTCATTGACTGGACGACGACCGGGACCTCCCAGCCGACGCGAACCCGCCCGATTTTTACTGTTGGTGTTTTCCTGCGATGAATCTCCGCCATGCATCTATTTTACCCGTAGTCCGGTTCGCCGGACGGCCCGAGCCCCTGCCCACACTCTGACCTCGCGAGTGAAGTCAGCATCCCCCTCAAGCCGGGTCGATTTCAATTCAACAATTTGTCGCAAGAAATGCGTTAATCTAGGTCGATGAACGATGCGACCACACGAGCCGCGAATGGTGTGCCTGCTGCCGGAAGCATGACTCCCCCGCTGCTGATTCGCGGATTGCGTAAGGCGTTTGCGGATGTGCAGGCTGTCGATGGTCTCGACCTCGAGGTTGCGCAGGGCGAGTGCTTTGGCCTGCTCGGACCGAACGGGGCAGGGAAGACCACCACGATAGAAATTTGCGAAGGCCTCACCGCCGCCGACGAAGGATCCGTAGAGCTGCTCGGCCTCAACTGGAACACTGGCGCGAACGAGCTCCGGCAGCGCATCGGCATCCAGCTCCAGGAGACGCAGTTTACTGAAAAACTCACTGTCGAGGAAACGCTGCGGCTGTTTCGCAGCTTCTACCGCCATGGCATTCCGGTCGAGGAGTCCATCCGCACCGCGCAACTGGAAGAGAAGCGCAAGTCGCGGGTGGGCGGACTTTCCGGCGGGCAGAAACAGCGCCTGGCGATGGCGTGCGCGCTGGTGGGCGATCCTGAGTTGCTGTTTCTCGACGAGCCTACCACCGGACTCGATCCGCAGGCGCGACGGCACCTTTGGGACCTCGTCGACCAACTCAAGCAGGCCGGGCGCACCATCATTCTGACCACCCACTACATGGAGGAGGCGGAGCGGTTGTGCGACCGCGTTGCGATTATGGACCACGGGCGCGTGATTGCGTTGGGCACTCCGCAGCAGCTTATCGCAACAGTTGGAGGGGAGGACATTGTGGAGTTCGCCGTCAGTCATGGCGAGACGTCCGTGCACGGCCCCGCCGGCGCAACGCTCGATCCGGCGCAGCTCACCGTCATTCCCGGCGTTCAGTCGCACCGTGTGGACGAGGCCTTGCATCAGCTCTCGGTCAGCGAGTTGCACACCACCGTGCCGCGCATCTTTGCCGCCCTCGCCGCCGAGGGACTGCACCTGAGCGAATTCCGCACCCACTCCGCCACGCTTGAAGATGTGTTTGTCCGGCTCACCGGGAGGAATTTGCGCGATGAATAGGCTCGAATCGAGCAGCCTCTATCAATTGACGATGGCGCGTTTCCGCCTCCTCTCGCGCGAGCCGGAGGCGATCTTCTGGATCTTTATCTTCCCCATTCTGCTGGCTGCGGGTCTCGGCATCGCATTTCGAAATCGCCCGCCGGACATGCTGCCGGTCGGAGCAACCACGCCGCAGCTCATACAGGCATTGGCGGCGGACAAAGGATTGAAGGCGGCAGAGATGGATGAGGCCGAAGGGAGGCAAGCGCTTTCTACCGGAACAATTCTCCTGCTCGTCATCCAACGGCCGGACGGAGTCGCCTACCAGTACGACGACACCAATCCCGACGCCCGCACCGCGCGTCTGCTCGTCGACCGCGCAGTTCAGGTCGCAGCCGGCCGGCAAGAGGCTGTGCGCGCCGCGAATGAGTTGATTCATGAAACCGGCTCGCGTTATATCGACTTCGTCGTGCCCGGCCTGCTGGGAATGAACCTCATGGGCTCTGCCATCTGGGGTCTGGGCTTCTCCATCGTCGAGGCCCGGCAGAAAAAGCTGCTCAAGCGCATGGTGGCCTCGCCCATGCCGCGTTGGCAATACCTGGCATCGTTCCTGCTCTCGCGGCTGGTCATGCTGGTGGTCGAGGTCATCTTCTTCCTCGGCTTTGCCGGGATCGCGTTTGGCGTGCCGTTTCGCGGCTCCCTCTGGCAACTGGGCTTGCTGTGTGTGCTTACTTCCTTGGCGTTTTCAGCGTTGGGACTCTTGATCTCGTCGCGTGCAAAAACCATGGAAGCCGCCTCCGGGCTCATGAACCTGGTAATGCTTCCCATGTGGATTTTCTCGGGCATCTTCTTCTCGGCCTCGCGGTTTCCGGCGATGATTCAGCCCTTCGTCCGCGCGCTTCCGCTCACCGCAGCCAATGATGCCTTCCGCGCCAACATGCTGCAGGGAACGGGCCTCGATCACCTTGTCGCGCCGATTGCCATATTGCTGGCATGGCTCATTGTGCCCTTTGCTGTTTCGCTGCGGATCTTCAGATGGAAATAGCGTGGCCGGGATATCCACACGCCCGAACGAGATCGGCATCCACCTTCGATTTTCTCATCGGCCCCGGTCGCCTCTCGTCAATAGAAAGCCGTCACTTACGTTGTCAGCGACCTTGTGCCGGCAACCTCACTTCGGTTCTTGCTTCTCGGTATCCTTGTCCTTCTCCTTGTCCTTGGCCTCATCCTTCGGGTCCGGTGGTTTGGAAAGATGAAGCTTGCTCATCTCCTTCGCTCCGAAGATGGGGTCCGAGAGCGTCACTTTGATACCCGTTGCCATCGTGCCGTTAGTCCATTTCAGATAGTAAGTCTGGCCGGCCTCTGCTTCGAGCCGAATCCGCTCAGTCTCTTTCTTCCTTGCATCGTTCATCGCCGCACCGGCAGACATGATGGCGCTCCCGTAGTACATCTTGGTCAATCCGGTTACAACAACAGTCCCCGGCGCCACTTCCATGAATGCATATTCGCCGTTCAGAAGTTTGGCAAGAAAAACACCGTTGACAAAAAGATCGTCGTGGGAGGCGGAGCCGGTAAATCTCCCTTCACGGTAGATGCAGATAATCGCTTTGCCGGACGATGGCGCGGGCAAAACGGCGGGAGTTTTTGAGTCCTGCGCAATCGTTGCCGGCTGAGCGTAGAAGAACGCCAGCGCGCAGAACGCGAGTACCACGGTTGCGGATGAACGGAATATGCCCCTGCGGCAAATCCGTACGACGCCACTGAGAGCAGTGCTATGCATTAGAGCGCTCCTTTTCCCACGCTTGGAAATCTGGCGAACACTCTATCAGGTTTGCATGACGCCTACAAAGGATGCCCGATCTCTCCAGCCCGATTGAGCACCCGTTTCCGTTCGGATCCTGGCGTTTCGAGCCACTTTGATCCGCCGGTTCTTGGGAAACCGGATCCAAACACACCGTCCGGCCGTGCCGCGCCGCCACCCGCTAGAATTGTCACTGTATGGAACCAATCACGCCCAAGCCGGCCGCGGTCGAAGGTATCCAGGAAACCATTCTCGGCGGCAGCCGTTTCGTTCGCGCCTGTCTTCGCAAGCCCGTCGACCGAACCCCTGTCTGGTTCCTGCGCCAGGCCGGCCGCTACATGCAGGAGTACCGCGACGTCCGCAAGCACCATACGCTTGTGGAGATCTGCAAGCAGCCCGAGATTGCCGCCGAGGTCACCATCACCGCCGCCGAAAAGCTCGGCGTCGATGCCGCAATTATCTTTGCGGATCTGTTGCTGCCGCTTGAGCCCATGGGCCTGCCCTTCGAGTTTCAGGCAGGCGAGGGGCCGGTTGTTCATCATCCTGTCCGCACGGCCGAAGATGTTCGCAAACTGCGAACCGACCGGGCCGATGAACTAGCCTATGTCGCCCGCGCCATCCAGAAGGTGGCCTCGCACTTTCGCGATCGCCTCGGCGTTATCGGATTTTGCGGCGCGCCCTACACGCTCGCAAGCTACATGATCGAGGGCGGCGGATCGAAGAATTACATCCACACCAAGCAAATGATGTATCGCGACACCATCGCCTGGCGCAGCCTTTTGGACAAGATTGTGACCGTCCTCGAGGCCTACTGCCGGCTCCAGGTGCAGGCCGGCGCCGACGTCATCCAGATCTTCGATAGCTGGGTCGGATCGCTCGGCTTGGCCGACTATCGCGAGTATGTCCTTGAAGCCTCGAAGCGGCTTGTGCGCGCCGTCCAGCAAATGGGCGTCCCTGTGATCTACTTTGGCGTCGAGACGGCGGGCCTGCTCACCGAGATGGCTTCGACAGGCGCCGACGTGATCGGACTCGACTGGCGTCAACCGCTCGACGAGGGCTGGCGCGCCGTCGGCCATGGCCACGCCGTGCAGGGCAATCTCGATCCCATCACGCTGTTTGCTCCCCTTGAAGTTTTGGAACTACGCGTCAGGGAAATTCTCCGCGCCGCCAATGGCCGGCCCGGACATATCTTCAATCTCGGACACGGCATCGTCCCCGGCACGCCCGTCGAGAGCGTTCAAGCGGTTGTGCGCATGGTCCGGGAGTTTCGTCTGGAGACGGCCGATGCCTAAACAAGCAGTTCTGCTGCTCGCCCACGGAACTCCGGAGACGGTCGAGCAGATTCCCGAGTACCTGCGCAACGTGGTCAGTGGGCGTCCAATTCCGCAGGCAGTGATTGAAGAGATTCAGCACCGCTACAGCCTGATTGGCCGCAGTCCGCTTACTGAAATAACCATGGAGCAGGCTCGGCTCGTAGAAGCGGAACTTGCCGCCGGCGGCCAACCCGTTTCCGTTTATGTCGGCATGCGCAACTGGCGGCCGTACATCCCCGACGTGGTCCGCCAGATGCGCGCCGACGGAGTCGAGGAGGCCGCGGTCATCTGCATGGCGCCGCAGAACTCGCGCACCAGCGTAGGCCTTTACCGCCGTGCGGTCGAGGCTGAGGCGGGCGCCTTGCGCATCGACTTCACTCCTGCGTGGGCGCAGCATCCGCTCCTCGCCGAAGCCTTCGCCGAGCGCCTTCGTCCCGCGTTGCGCAAGGTTAGCGCAGAAACAGGCGCGCCCGTTCCCGTACTGTTTACAGCGCATAGTGTTCCCAGGCGCACGGTCGAGCCGCCGTCCGGGGCCGAAGCCCAGCCCCGCACCTGGCCCGGCTCGGGCGCGGACCCTTACGCGGACGAAGCCAGACAGACGGCAACCTTGGTGGCCGCGCTAGTTCCCGAAATTCCCCGCTGGTGGTTCGCCTTCCAGAGCCAGGGCGCGAGCGGAGGCGAGTGGATAGGCCCCAGCGTCGAAAGCACGCTTGACTCGATTGCCGCAGCCGGCGAGAAAGCGCTTATCCTCCAGCCAATCGGCTTTCTCTGCGACCACGTCGAAATCCTCTACGACGTGGATATTCTCTTTCGCGCGTATGCCGCCAATCTCGGTATCCGGCTCGAACGGCCCGAGTCATTGAACGGCTCCGTCACCCTGGCCCGGGCGGTCGCGAACTTGGCCGGGCAGGGGTTGGCGCGTCTCAGCGGTTGAGAGTTCCGGGGAACGAAAGCGCGCCGCGAGTCTCCAACGCTCCGGGCGCCAGTATTCCTCGGCGATTTACTGAACATTGACGCGTCTTCAGTTTGGGGGTAACTTTGATCGGTTAGCATTTCGCTATCCAAAAAACCGGCCCGCCTCCGTTCGCCCAGCGCGAATCGAGACAGGTCGTTGGGACACTCAACTAGCTGTCGAGCCCCTCGTGAAATCGGGCTGCAACATTGAAGGTCAAGGAGAGGGCTTTGCCGCACGAAGAGTCACAGCATACCATCGAACCGGCAACGGAAGACGCCGTCCGAAAAAGACATGGGAACGAATGTCCCGCTTGCGGAAGCGATTCTCTCAAGCGGCGGCGGCGTGAGGGATTTCTGGTGGGAACCGTCTGTTCCGCCTTCGGATATTACCCCTGGCGTTGCTCCAAATGCGGATGCGGCTTTCTCCTCAAACAGCGCGGCAAGCGCGAGCGGCGTCGCGATTCCAATTCGGACCCCAAATAATCCGCTGCATTCCCGCCTCTCCGAAATACTTTCTAGAGCGTGTTTCACAAACCTGCCTTGTGTCAGGGCACGACTTCACGGGCTGCGGAAAAACTCGATTCTATGGACTTTCTCACTGGCTTTGTGTCAGGGCACGACTTCAGTCGTGCCGCAAAGAGCCGACAGAACGAAGGGTTTTAACCCCTGAGCGACCGCAGATCGAATTCGGCCGTCATTTTTGAAACATGCTCTAAGAACGGAAGAAGTTTTTCGCCAGAAAGACCACGTTGGCCGGCCGTTCGGCAAGTCGCCGCATGAAGTATGGATACCATTCTTTTCCGAAGGGCACGTAAACCCGCACGTTATAGCCCTCCTGAACCAGCCTCCGCTGCAAATCGCGCTTGATCCCGTAAAGCATTTGAAACTCGAAACGCGAAGGCTCAATTCCGTGTTTGTTCGCATACGCCTTCACGGCGGCGACCATCGATTCGTCGTGCGTCGCCAGCGCGTGATAGTACGGGCTATCCAAAAGCATGCCGCTAAGCCGGATAAAGTTTGCATCCACATCCGCCTTGCGCGGAAATGCCACCTCTGCCGGCTCCTTGTAGGCCCCCTTGCAGAGGCGCACGCGGATGCCGTCGGCCAGCAGTTGTTCAATATCTGCCTGGGAGCGGTAGAGGTAGGCTTGAATCACCACTCCAATCGCATCACGAGAGTCCGGGCGCGCATTCAGGCGCCGCACAATGTCAAGCGTCACCTGCGTGAGCTTGGAGTCCTCCATGTCGATGCGAACAAAATTGCCGGTTGCATGCGCGTGCTGCGACAAGCTGCGCGCAATCGATTCGGCCAACTGCGCGGAAAGCTCCAGACCCATCTGCGTCAGCTTCACGCTGATGTTCGCCGTCAGCTTGCGCGCCGCCATCACGTCGAGAAGCTGGTGGTAGACATCGGCGGCGCTGTGCGCCTCGGCCTCTGACGTCACGCTCTCGCCAAGCGAGTCAAGCGTTACCGCCATCCCTTGCCGGTTCACGGCTTCTGCCACGCGCAGCGCGTCGGCGATTTCCATCCCCGCGATAAAGCGCGAACTGAGCCGCACTCCCAAGCGGGAGTTCTCACAGAAGTGGCGTAAAAGACGATTGTGGGAGAGTGCAATAAAAGTAGAACGTAATACAGGCATCTGTCGCCTCTGCCGATGAAACCGCTGGGAGAGCTCATCTCCCGGACCATACATTCTCGCACAGCACGCCAAACCGCGATTCACAGTGCGGTCCGCTTCCGGTCCGCGCAAAACGCCTATTTGACCTCGTAGACCGTGCTGCCATGAGCCGGCAGCGTAACGCTCACACCCTTTGAATCCTTCAGAGCGTCATCGGTCCATACGTTCTGCGCCTGGTGCTTTTGGCTCTCAAGGCCGAGCTGCTTCCATGTCGCCTTCACCGTCACCGGCTTGTCGTCGAGGTTGAAGAATGCGAAGAACTCCGCATAGTTTCTCGCGCCGGGCGAGTCGATCGTTCCACGCCACACACGTGCCTGCGCAAAGCCGGGCAAAGCGTTGACATCGACCGGCCGGCTGTACGTCACGCTCTGATTCATGAAAAGCATGGCCTGGTTGGTGATGAGCGAACGAGTGAAATCATCCAGCCTTGTAAGATTTGCGCCCAGAATCAGCGGCGAGCGCGCGATGGCCCACAGCGTGAACTCGGTTTGTTGTTCGTCGTGCGTCTCGCGGGACTGCCTTGCCTCGCCCCACCCCGGATGCGGACCCAGCCAGCCCCACGGCAGCATGTCGTCATCGGGCCAGTTGCCGGGCTTTACATAAGGCGCCCACGCCGCAAGCCGGTCGAACGCGTCTCCGATTCCGAAAGGAAACTCCCCTTGATCGGGCTTGTGCGCCGCCTTCCACACATCCCAGTGGTCGTCCGAGATGCGCCACAACTGCCCGTATTCGCCCACCTCCGCCGCGTTCTTCAGAGAGGTTGGTCCCGGCGAAAGGCTCAACACAATCGGCCTGCCGGTCTTCTTGATCGCCGCGGCGATCTGCCGAATCTCCGTCGGCCGCCAGGGACGGTCGCTGATGCAGTCGACCTTGATAAAGTCCAGTCCCCACCCCGCGTAGAGCTTCAACATGGAATCGTAGTAGGCTTGCCCCGCGGCATTGTCTTTCACGCCCCAATTCCCATCGTCCCACGGGCAGGGGCTTGTCTCATCGGCTGCATCTTGCGCATGAAAACTCGAGTCCGCAATCGGCAAATTAGCCTTCACCACCTGCCGCGGAATTCCGCGCACAATATGAACGCCGAACTTGAGCCCCTGCGCATGAACCCAGTCGGCCAGCGGCTTGAAGCCCACGCCATTCGCAGAGGAAGGGAAGCGGCCGGGGTCCGGAATCAACAGCCCGTTTTCGTTCCAGAGATACTTTTTCTCCTCCACGGTTCGTCCAAAGGGGTCGGCCATATACCAGCCTTCGTCGATCACCGCGTATTGCCAGCCGTAGCGCTCGATTCCGGCCAGCACCGTGGCGTTAGCCTTGTAGTCGGCTTCATCAATCGTCAGCCCGTAAGCGTCCCAGCTGTTCCAGCCCATCGGCGGTGTTGGGAGCAAGCGTCTGCGCATGGCTCGGAGCCGAAACGGAAATGGCCAAGCCGAGAAAGGCGAGAGAAAAAAACGTGTTGCGGGGCATGCGAAACGTATACCACATGCGCATTCCCTGGCGCAGGGTCTGCCCAGAAAGTTGTGGGCCCAGCCGATGCGGCACTCAGTTATAAAGGGCCCTAACTTGCCGTAAACCATTGTCCGCGTGTGCCTTAGCAGATCTGGACTCAGCCGGAGCCTGATAGAAGCAGAGTCCGGATAACCGCGCAATTTAAGTAAGACGACCATTCAGGAAAAAAGTTTACCGATTCTTAAGATTATTTTGCATAATAATGGCACATCAACCGTGTGCAGTTCCGGCATCCGTTTTGCGAGTCTGTGCAGAGTCCGGTGTCTGCATGATCGCTCACTCGCTCTCCTCACTCGATCTTCTCGGAACCGTGCCGCATGTGTGGAATCCTTGGCTATACGCATATCTCGCGTAGACTCCCCGCCGGCGTGCTTGGTGCTGGAATCGCTGCCCTGATTCACCGCGGGCCCGACCAGCAGGGCTGTTTCACCTCTCCGCACATTTCGTTAGGAGCCACGCGGCTCCGCATCGTCGACCTCGAGGGCGGCGATCAGCCCATGCGCAGCCCCGACGGCGATGCGGCCATCGCCTTCAACGGCGAAATCTACAACCATCTTCAGCTTCGCTCCGAGCTTGAAGCCCTGGGCGCAACCTTCCGCTCCCACTGCGATACCGAGGTGGTTCTCAACGCGTTTCTTCAGTGGGGTCCAGCCTGCTTCGCCCGCCTGCGCGGCATGTTCGCCATCGCCATCTGGGTCGAGTCCAGGCGGCGCCTGGTTCTGGCTCGCGACCGCATGGGCATCAAGCCCCTCTACTATCAAATTCAGGGCGGGGAACTCTCCTTCGGTTCCGAACTCAAATGCATCTTCGCAAACCCCGAAGTACCGCGCCGCATCGATCTGGCGGGCCTCAACTGCTTCCTCAGCCTCAATTACGTTCCCGGCCCTTTCACGCTCGTTGAAGGCATTTCCAAGCTCATGCCTGGCTGCATGCTCGAATGGCGCGAGGCGCGTGTCACAGTCGGTTCATTCGTGCCTCCGGCCGCCGAAACTGCTCCACCCAGCTCGCTCGACGAAGCCTGTGAGGAACTCGACGATCTGCTTACCAAGGCAGTCTCCGAGCAGCTTGTCTCCGATGTTCCGCTGGGAATCTGGCTCAGTGGCGGACTCGATTCGTCTACCATCCTCGACTACGCGTCGCGATTGTCGCCGAACCGTCTCAAAACTTTTTCCGTTACCTTTCAGGGCAAGTCCTTCGACGAAAGCCGGTACATCAGCCAGGTCAGCAACCGGTACGGCACCGACCACACCGAGTTCGACATGAACGACCAGTCCGATCTCGCGGATGTAATCGGCGAGCTGGCCTACTACTCCGACGAACCCAGCGCCGACGCCGGGGCCCTGCCTGTCTGGCATCTGGCCCGAATTACCCGCAAAGACGTCACCGTCGTCCTCAGTGGCGAAGGCGCAGACGAGCTCTTCGGCGGCTATCTCACCTACAAGGCCGACCGCTATAACCGGTACTTTTCGCGTCTGCCAAGCGCCCTTCGCCGCGCCGCCCTCGGTTGCGCGCGCCGCATTCCCGTGTCCGACGAAAAGATCGGTTTCGAGTACAAGGTCAAGCGCTTCATCGAGGGCTCGCTCCTCTCCGCTGAGGCGGCTCACGTCTTTTGGAACGGTACCTTCAGCGAAGCGGAAAAGCGGCGCTTCTTCAGATATTCGAATCCGGCGCCGTTGGCCGCAATCCTTTCCGGGATGCGCCCCAGCCATCATCGTGAATCCTACCTCGAGCGCTTTCTCGACTTCGACCAGCGCTACTCGATGCCCGACGGCATCCTCTACAAAGTCGACAGGATGAGCATGGCGCACGCCGTCGAGGTGAGACCGCCGTTTCTTGACGACCGCATTGCCGCTTTGGCAGCGCGCATGCCCCGGCGCTTCAAGATCAAGGGCCTCGAAACCAAGCTGGCCTTGCGCCATCTGATGCGGAACTCGCTGCCCCAGGCAGTTTTGCGCCGGCCAAAAATCGGCTTCGACATTCCCATCCACCATTGGTTCCGGAGAGTGCTGCGTCCGCTGCTTCACGACACTCTCAACGAGAGCACCGTTACCGAAAGCGGTCTGTTTGACTGGCCCGCGGTCCGACGCCTGATCGACGAGCACCTCGACCGAAAGGCCAATTGGGGATACCACCTCTGGGGCCTGGTTACTCTCCTCCTATGGATGAAACGCTGGGGCATCGAGGCGCCAGCGACGCCAGCGTTGACCCAGCCGCCGCTCTTCGTTCCGCAAATCGAGGTCTTCGCTCCGGATCACCCCAGGCAATTGCAGCCCGCCGCTTACTCCGCGCGCACTTCCGAGATCCCACTGAACTAAAAGCTGCTCATGCCACTTCTGCCCGCGGCTTCCGCAAGGCGCTCTGCGGCAGGCAAGCCACCCGCGCGCAAAATTCCCGGCACGTTGAAATGGATCAAGTAATCGTCGTCCGAGATCATCTTTGGCTCGTTCTCGAGGTGCAGGGAGACCGGGGCCTTGACCACGGCGGCGGCAAAGGTCGCCCATAGCGCCGCATCGCCTCTCGCATAGATCTCCACAGTGCGTCCGTTACGCGCCGCATAGGTAATTGCCGAGACAATGTCCTGAACCCGCGCCTCATCGTCGGTCACATTGAACGTCAAAAACTTCGGGCCGCCAGCGGCCGCGTCCGCGCGACGCTCGACCTCACTGTCGTCCATCCCATTCGCGGGGATCACAGGCTGCGCATCTTCCCGATCCCGCGGCGCCTTCGCTGCGCCGGTTTGAAAGACATCCAACGCCAGCACGGCCCGGCCTTCTTTGCGCAGCTGCTTCACAGTGACGCTTTCCATCGCCGCCGCCGAGCCATCCGGATCGACAACGATTGCGATGGGGCCAGAGCCTTTGATCGTGATCCCAGGCACGCGTGTCTTCCATCCAGGGAGGGTGAAGAGAATTGACTCTCCATCGATCTCCGAAATCACGTTCTCCGGAATCATGACTGCCAGGGTTTGCTGAAGCCGCCGGCGGAGAGAGTCAGCGTCTCTGGCCCGGGCGTTCTGCGCCTCGGCCATCGCCCGCCACTCATTGAAAAGACCATTCAGGTCGACCGCATTTGCCGGCAGGGTGCGATTTGAGAGCGCCATCATCTCCTGAAGCATGGGCACCTGGATGTTGTGTTCGGTCAACTCCTTGTCGTCACTCAGCCCCGGATTCACCTGCGCGAAGAACTTGTACACTGCCTCCCGGCTCTGCTGGTTAAAGTTGTGGACAGCCTCAATCTGCACCACGCTCACCTGGTCACCCTTGCCATAAAGATCGTAGATGCTTTTGATCGCTGGATATTCCTCATGTGGCACATTGCGTGTCCAGTCGGTCGTGTCCGAGACCAGCAGCATGGGTTTCGGCGCGAACATCGCGGCAATTTCAACGTTGCTCGTGTTCAGGCGCAGACCGGGCGCATTCTCGCAAAGGTCGCCGCCCTGCATGATTGCCGATACCATATTCACCGGCGACTCAAACTGTACGCGATCGTCGATTGCGGTGAGAAGAATCGTCTGCGTCGCTCCACCGGATGCCCCAGCCATGCCAATGCGGCTCGCGTCCACATCGTCGAGCGAGGAGAGAAAATCCAGCGCCCGGATGGAGTCCCAGAGTTGCAATCCCATCGGCCCGAACGACCACAGGCGCTGCCTCGCGCTGCCAAACCGATGCGGCACCTGAATCGTGTCCGTGTACCCCACCATGTCGTAGGCGAAGACAACGTAGCCCTGCCGCGCCAGCGAGATTCCGAAGGCGGGACCCGAATCGATGGGCTCGTTCTCGAGCCGTCCATACTGCCAGTGTCCATGCGGATTCAGAATGCCCGGATGCTTCGTCTTTCCATCCTGCGGCCTGTAAAGATTGCCGCCAAGATAAAAGCCCGGCAGCGTTTCGATGAGCACTTTCTCGATCGTGTATCCACGGCCCTTCGATCTTGCCGAAGACCTGCGGATGGAGCGGCGTCTTCTCCGGCATCGGTGACAGGCCGGTCGAAATCAGGATCTGATTGCGCAGAAACGCCTTTCGTTCCTGCCATGCATTCAGGGTCGTGAACGAGGGCAGCGGAAGGTGGGTGTTGGTGGTGACGATGTCCTTATTGCGCGTGTCCTCCGTTGGGACGGACCTGCTGTGTCCTGCGCGGCTAGGCTCCCACAATTCAAACAACTCGATGCTGCCATAATCGCAATCGACAGCCACGGTCGCAGTCCGGTGCCAACGTGCTTCAACGCCCGCTCCATAAACGCTCCTCTATGTTCTCAGCGGTCTCAGAGTGTATCTGGAAAATTGGATTTCTTGAAGGGTACACGCTTCACAGGCTGCGGACGAACTCAATCCAGTGGAGAGCTTCAGACGCTTTGTGTCAGGGCACGACTTTAGTCGTGCCGCAAACGCCCCAAAATCAACGAGGGCTTCAGCCCCTGAGGGAGGTCTCACATTTTATCTCCAGCGTCCCTTCAGAGTTTATAGACGGATTCTCACACAATCTCCGGCGGAGCCGCGATGATCTCGAACTCGACCTGCTGCACGCCAAGGTGCGGATGGAACGCGGTCAGTTTCGCTTTGCCCGCCATTTCGAGTGTCCTGATCCAGATTGCGCCCGTGCCTCCGACAAGCGCGAAGGGATTGTCGCCGATGATCTCCGCCGGCCCGGTCAGTTCAAATCGAATCGCACCGTCGGCGAAGGGCTGAATCGCGCCGAACTCGTCGGTCACCCGCAGCACAACGCGCGTTGTGTCCGCTCCGTCGCCCATCAGCGTGGTGTCATCGGGCAGCAGCGCAAACTTGCGGTCGGCGCCCTCGCCTGAAAGGGTTCGCGAGATGGCCAGCTTGCCCCCGATGTATCCCTCGATGCGCAGATCGCCCCAGACCTCGCGGCAATTGGTCAGGTCCGCTGAGAACGGCGGATACTTGAGATGCGCGAACTCGGTGCGATCGGGATCGGCCTCCGCCAGCAGCTTGCCGCTCACATAGAACTTGAGGTGGTCGCAGTTCGAGCAGACCACGGCGTTGGTGAATCCCACATTCTCGTCGCCGCGCGCCCAGTGGAAGGCCGGCTCCAGCACGATCTCCTCGTCCGGGTCGCACTGCGACTTGTAGAATCCCGCCGCCGGTTTCGGCTCGCGGAAGATGTCCGTGACGCCGTGGTAGCAGATGCGGTCGCCGGAACCGAAGTTGCCGTGCGTGTTGTAGTCGAAGGCGCACCAGCCGATGCCGCCGGCGTACTGCGGATTCGGAAGCCAGTTGATCGTGAATGCGCGCATGGCGCAGCGTGTGTTCGCGCAGCCGTTCGACATTGTCGATGGTCTTGGTGGGATAAGTGTGGCCCACGAACTCCGTATTCAGATAGAGCGGATGATTTGGCGGCCTGCAGCGGAAATCCAAAGTCGTTCATCGTGAAGACGTCTTCGAGCAGTTCCGAGTGGTGGAAGATAGCGGATGCCGCCGGTCTGCCGCGACGGATCGAGCTGATGCGCCAGGGCGTTGGTGCGCGTGTAGAAGTCGTGGTCGTCCTGCGACTCGTTGATGCGCACGCCCCACAGAATGATGGAAGGGTGATTCCAGTCGCGCCGGATCATGCGGTCCACATTGTCCACGGCGAGGTCCTGCCATGCCTGATCGCCGATGTGCTGCCAGCCGGGAATCTCTTCGAGCACCAGCAGGCCGATCTCGTCGCAGGCATCGAGAAAGTGCCGCGACTGCGGATAGTGCGAGGTGCGCACGATGTTGCACTTCAGATTCTTGCGCAGAATCACGGCATCGCGCCGCTGCACGCGCCCCGGCATGGCCTGGCCCATCCAGGGAAAGGTCTGGTGCCGGTCGAGCCCGCGCAGCTTGACGACTGTGCCGTTCAGCGAGAAACCCTGCGGCGTGAACTTCGCTTCGCGAAAGCCGATGCGGCGCATGTCGCTGTCGAGCAGGGCAGTCCCGCGCAGCAGGCGCACCTCGACGTGGTAGAGCTTCGGCGTCTTCAGATCCCATAGCTCGATCGCGCCCAGGTTGTCCAGGTGCAGCGTGTGAGTTGTTGTTCCACTGCCGTCCGTCGTGCAACTCCTGCGTCGCCTTGGCAACCAGCCGCTCGCCGTCGTAGAGCGCGGCCTCCAGGTTGAGCGCGAGCATTGCTCCCAAATGTCTGTTCCGCGGTGCTGGATAAAGCAATGGACGTCGACCGAGGGCTTGCTCGATAGCACGTCTTTGGGCTGCGCGAAAATGTTTTCAAGAAACGTCGGCGTGACCAGGCGCAACTGAACCTCGCGGTAGATGCCGCCGAATGTCAGGTAGTCGATCTCGTAGCCGAAGGGCGGAATGTCCGCGCGCTCGCGTGGAGTCGACTTCGACGGCCAGCACGTTGTCGCCGTCCCAGTCGAGGTGCGGCGTGAGTTCGAACGAGAACGGCGTGAAGCCTCCCTTGTATTCGCCCAGCCGCACGCCGTTCAGCCAGACCGTTGAGGCGGTCATCACTCCTTCAAAGTCCACAAACACTCTGCGCGCCGCGCGCTCCGGCGGGCATGCGGAAATGGCGGCGGTAGATCGAAACGAACTCATAGGTCTTCTCGTCGAAGCTGTGCCAGGGCAGCCGGATATTGGTATGCGGCACGGTCACGCGCGCAAATCGGCTGTCGTCGAAATCGCGCTCGTGCGCGGCGTCCGTCGCCTTCGGGTCTGTAGCGCCAGCGGCGGTTGAAGGGCAGCACCAGCACGCCCCTTTCCGGCAGGCGCGGTTTCGGCGGCAAGATCGGCAGCGGAGAGAGTCTGGGGCTACCGCCGTGGCGGCGATCAAAGTTCCAGTCGTCTTTAGAAAATTGCGGCGATCCATAACGCTCCATGGCCGGTCAAAAAATTAGCGCTCGGGGCACAGGCTATTCCCGGCAGAAAACGTGCACCGTATGCAGTGAAGGCCGCGAGTAGTTTATACCGCCCCATTCAGGGATGCATCGTACGAAACTCCGATCGGGGAATCGCGGCATCGGCGCGGCTATACTTGAAGAGACATGTTGCCTTTCATCCATATCGGACATCTGAACGTGCCCACTTTCGGGCTGATGCTCTGGCTGGCTGCGGTTGCGGCCGCGTTTGTGATGGACCGAGCGTTTCGCCGCGCGCGCATCTCCGCGGATGCCGTGGGTATGGTGGCCGTTGCCGTGGTGCTGGGCATTGTGGGCGCCAAGCTCTGGCATGTGATCGACACCCCGGCCGAGTTTCGCGAAGAGGGCTGGCGGGTGCTGTGGGATACGGCAGGGTTCGCCTGGTTCGGCGGGCTCCTGTTTGGCATTTCGGCGCTGGTGTTTCAGGGCTGGTGGGCGAAGATCGGCGGGCTGCTGACGCTGGATCTGGCAGCACCGTCCGCGGCAGTTGGATACGGCATCGGGCGCATCGGCTGCTTTCTTTCCGGGGACGGCTGCTACGGCATTGAGACCATGGACTAAGTGGCCGCTGGGTATGAGTTTTCCCAACGGAATCGATCCCACCATGCCGGGTGTGCGCGTTTACCCGACGCCGCTATTTGAGCTTGCCGCCGGGTTGATGATCGGGTGGTGGTTGTGGCGGCGCCTGGGCAAGCCCCATGGGGCTGGTTCGATTGTCGGGCAGTATCTGGTGCTTAGCGGGATAGCTCGCTTTCATGGTTGAGTTCATCCGCCGCAACCCCAAAGTTCTTTGGGGGTTATCGAACGCGCAACTGGCCAGTGCAGCGTCTGTGATTGCAGGAATTGCGCTGATCTGGTGGGCTGCCCATCGACAGGTTGCTGAACCGGAAAAGGCCGCAGCGCCAGTCGAAAAACCCGCCTGAATTCTCGAATTGCAATTCAATCGGAAAACAGCAGGGTTCCCGGCCGCTCGTTCCCAAGCCAACCCCGTGCCCGGTCCATTGGGTTTTTGGGGCGAACTAGCAAGAAACTCAACGCACAAACTCGCACCACCAGAAACCCTGGAACTGGTAGCAAAAATCCTGTTTTGAAAGGGCACGGATTTATCCGTGCCTCAAAAGGCGCATAGACCGCGGGGTTTTAACCCCTGACGCACGTCTCGCAGTCCGTTCCGGATATTTACGCAACCAGCTCTAAAACGAAAAACTCATCTGGAAGATGATCGCCCGGTTCCCCGGTGTCGGGTTCTGAAACGCCCCATCCGCCAGCGATTGCGACTTGCCAAAAATTGGCGAAATCAACACGCCGTTCGGCGCGCTCAGGTTCACGATATTGAGAGCATTCGACGCCCCAACCGCAAAGGTAAGACTGTAGCGCCGCGGCGCGCTGGCGTTCATCTTGATGGCCGCTCCGCCGCTGCCGATGCCTCGATCGCTGACGTCATCGCCGCCGGACAGAGTTGCGCCGCCGGTTTCCGTCTTGATCCTCGGGCCCACGCCAAAGGTCTTGCTCACTCGCAGATCGAGCAGGGCATTGGCCGGTCCCAGCCCGGCGCCGAACGGAACGATCCGCTCGCCTTTGCCCGCAGGATTGGTATCGAGACATCCATACCGTGTCGTTATCACGCCTGCCGCGCCACAGACTCCGTATGCGGGCCGCGAGTTGAACTGATTGTTGCCCGTGAGATCGTAGCCGGTGGTCAGGTTATACGGCGTTCCCGATTGCGCCGCAAGCAACGACGCAAAAACAAGCCCGAACGGCGCCGTGTAGCTGTTCATCAGCGTTACCCGGTGACGAACCCCGAAGCCCGCGCGCCCATAATCGAGGCCCGGATTCTGCGCTACTGACGGAAACGAATACACGCCCTGCGTATCGCTCTTGGCAATGTTGAAGGTATAGGAGCCGTTCAGCACGAATCGCCGCGTTTGAACGCTGCCGGTGAAGATGATCTGGTGCTGCCTTGAACACTCCGCCGGATTGAAACTGATAGTTGTAGATAGTGGGCGAAGTGCCTGTAATCATGTAAGTTGCAGGATTAAACGCGGGCGCGGTCACGTTGTTCGATAGATACTGATGCACGCCCTGCGTGTAGAGATAGGTAATATTCGCCGTGACCTTGCTCGAGAGCTGCTGATCGATTCCAACTCCAGCCTGCATGTCGAGAGCAGTCTTGAAGTGCGGATCCATGCTGTGGTACGAGGGGACCGTCGAGACTCGCCGGGCCGGATGGATTCGTGGTCACTGCGGTCTGCTGGTTGATCCGATTGTCGTGCAGCACCTGGACAATAAAGGGCGCCCCGCCAAAGGAACTGAATGCGCTCGGCACTGTGAAGCGGTCGTAGAACCAGCCATAGCCCGCTCGGATCACAGTCTTCGCCGGGGAACTGCTCGGCCGTCCGGGGCTCCATGCCAACGCCAGCCTCGGCGCCCAGTTGTTATGGTTGTGGATCCAGTTCTGGTCCTCGTAGCGGATGCCAAGCCCGAGCATCAGGTTCGGCTTCACCCGCCAATCGTCCTGGAAGAATGCCGACCCATCCAGAACCAGCGCGCGCACCAGCGGGTTGTTGATCGCGGCTGCTGAATACTGCGTCGGCTGCAAGGCTTGGTAGGAGGCAACCGAGCTATAGACGTAGGTCCCGTTGCTGCCCGGCCGTCGAGTAGTTCGCATCGAGATACCCCCGCGCGCGCACGCCGAACCGAAACGTATGGTTTCCGGTCGTCGCAGTGGCATAGTCCTGCAATTCGAAGACATCAAGATGATCGTGGAGCACGCCGGCGCTATTGCCTCCGCCGGTAAATGCACCGGACACGATGACAGTCGGCGTCATGAAGCTCGGTGTCTGATCGTTGCGGATGTGCCGCCACTGAAGGTGCAGCTCGTTCAGCATCTGCGCGCTCACAACGAACGTATCGCCAATCTGAAAGGTGTTTTCCTTGTAGGTGGCGTTCATCGCCTGCTCGGCCAGGTTCAGTGCGCCCACGCCCGCCCCCGTCTGCGTTGACCGGTAGTAATAATCGCGGAAGGTGAGCGTGTGCCTGCCGAATTGCACATCGAAGCGCGGATTAAGCACCATCACGCTCGATGGGTTGGGAACCGCCGCCGTAAGGTTCGCCGCCGTGTTCAGCGGATTAACAGCATCGACAATATTCTGGCTCTGCTTATTCACGTAGACGCCGCTCAAGATGAAAGAGGCATTCTTCGCCAGCGGCCCGGAGATAAGTCCGGAGTAGGAATAGAGATCGTAATCGGGCTGCTGCGCGACCAGCGGGTTTGCCGTGTTCGTTGCCGAAGTGTTGCCATAGCCCGAAACGCTGCCATGCAGCTTTTCCGAGCCGGGCTTGGTGATTATCTCCACGCGCCCGTATCCAATGCGGTCGTATTCTGACGAAAACGGATTCTGATTCACCCGAATCTCGAGGATCGACGACTTCGGAGGAAGCTGCCCGCCCGCGAATCCATCGATATAAATCTGCCCCCCGTTCGGTCCCGCTGCCGCTCCGGCCAACTGTTGAAGTTCCGCCTGAAGTTCATCCGGGTTGTCGGAAAGGGCATTGAGGTCGCTGCCCTTGAAAACCATGCTGCTCGAATTCTGATCGGGATTCACGCCGACGCCCTGGACGCGGCCCTCGACCGTAACAACTTCACGATCGGCTGCGATCTCCAACGGCAGGTTCAGCTCTTTCACGCGTCCCGGCGCCAGAGAGATCCCTTGAATCGTGAGCGGCGCAAATCCCTTTGCGCTGACTTTGACCGTGTAGGTGCGGGGAGCCAGGCTGCGAATTGAGTAGTGTCCGTCGTCGCTCGACTGTGTCTCCCGCACCTCACTTCGGTGCAGAAGTTTGATCTGCGCGCCCGGCACAACGGCCCCGCTGGGATCTACTACCGCGCCGCGCAATACCCCCGTTTGCGCAGCGCCCTGCTGATGCGCCGGCAGCGCAAAAACCAGCAGCGCGAGTAGAACCGGCAATCTCGCCTTGAGGGTCATGCCTTCACGTTCGCTGACGAAGTAGAGATACCTTATTAAACGATACCCTTGGTAAGCGTCATTGGATTCGCACGATTCTGCACATTGAACAATTCCGTCCAAGATGGGTTAACAGCAATCATCCTCGACATTTACTTCTTTGTACATGCCCCAAATTGGGGGTCTTGCCGGGTTGTGTTTGGATTGGCGCGTCTCCAGGACGTTACGCCTGCAAATGCGCCCTGATTTTCGAAGCTCACCTCCTGATTCAAGTAATCTTCTGCAAATTTAAGCATCTTAAATACTTAACAAAAGACGAAGATGCGGACGACACCGATGCCTTCCCGCCCAAAATTTGGATTTCCACAGGGGCAAAGTGGAGCTATCATGTGGCTGGAGAATTGATATGTCCACATACGTCTTCCTCTGTCAGGATTGCAACAAGGAGTTCACCCAGCATCTTCACATGGCCGACGTCGAAAAATCCGACGTGCTCTGCCCGCTCTGCGGCGGGAAACGGGTCCTCCAGGCGGTCGCGGCGTTCACGCCCGTCACCTCGAAAAAGAGCTAGCAGCTTCGCCGGTCCCCGGGGCCCGCGTCGCTCAGGCTAGCTTGTATGGCGCTCGATAAGGCCGCGACAGCAGCGCTGTAGCTTCGCTGTCGCCGAGGATGCGTTCGTTTGCCACATCCCATTTCAGCTTGCGCCCCACCATCATTGAGATAAGGCCGAGGTGTCCGGGCAGCGCCGAGTGATGCGCCGTCTGGACCGGTGCGATCGTCGGTTTGCGCGACTTCACGCAGTCGAGAAAGTTGCGCCGGTGCTCTGTGGACTCGTAGAGCTTCACCTTGCGCAGTTCCTCGGGCAGCGAGACAGGCTTGATCCATTCCTCGTTCGAGGCATCGAAGCCGCCGCGGTCCACCCATACCCAGCCGTCGGTTCCTATCCATTTTGTTCCCATGCCGATCGCGGGATGACCTCCAGCGATGGTTAAAGAAACGTCGCGCGCGTAGCCGGTGACTTCCTTCCGGTACTGGCATTCGATCCGGTATGCGGTGGCCGTATTCCAGAGCGCATTGGGAGCGGGAAATACGCCGTGGCCGTCGATCTCCGACGGGCCGGAAAGGTCGAACCCCAGGCCCCAGTGAGCGATGTCGCCGTGGTGCCCGATCCAGTCCAGCAACTGCCCGCCGCCGGTGTTGTAATTCCACCGCCAGTTTTGGTAGACGCGAGTTTCAATGTAGGGCTCCATCTTCGATGGGCCAATCCAGGTCTCATAGTCGAAGCCGGCCGGCGGTTCGCTCACCGCCAGATCCCAGGCCGCGGTTCCGGGGACAACCAGCGAAAGGTCCGTAATCTTCTCCGGGAGCGTGGCCAGCTTGGCCAGTAGCGCGGGTGCGGTGTGCGGAAAGTCGTGATGGCCGCCGGGCAAGCCCACCTCGACATGCACCACGTTCCCGATCAGGCCGTTGCGAACAATCTCCGCCGCCTTGTGGAAATTGGGAAGCGACCTTTGCCATGATCCTGTTTGCCAGATGATGTTGTTCTTTTCGACCGCGCTCACAATGGCCTGCTGCTCGGCGACCGTGCGGGCCAGGGGCTTCTCGCCGTAGATATCCTTCTTGCGTTTTGCAGCCTCGGTCGCCAGCAGCGCATGCCAATGATCCGGCACCGCGATCATCACCGCGTCGATATCGTCGCGCGCCATAAGCTCGTGAAAGTCGTGGTAAGCCTTGCAATCCTGGTTGCCATACTTCGCATTGACTGTGTCAACGGCGGACTGCAGATGCCCCTTGTGAATGTCGCACGCGGCCACCACCTGGCAGTCCGGCTGCTCCAGGAAGGCCTTGGTATTCGCGGGCCCCATCATCCCCCAGCCAATCACGCCAATCGTAATGCGATTCGATGCGGAAGGCCGCGCCTGCCCCCAAGCGCTTCCCGGCAATATAGCCGCAGCCCCGGCCGCCGCACTTGCCGTCTTGATAAAAGCTCTCCGCGAAAAAGGTGAGCGGAGCGTTGGATCGGATTGCAGAGAATCGGGCCACAGGTTCTTCATGATCGTCTCCAGGGTGCATCGATCGTCGCGCACAAGCTCCGCTCCTCATTGGCAGCATCGAAAGCAGCAGAAACGGGTGCGCGTGAAGTCTAGCATGATGGCTTTGGAGCTAGGAAGGCCGATCCGGCTTCAAAAGTTACAGCCGCTTGATGAAGGCCATCGCCTCAGCAAGTTGCGGAAACCGCGCCTCCTCGGCCTTGAACTCGCGCGAGTGGACGCAGCGCCGCACCCCGCGCATCCGCACCGGGTGCTTCAGGTGCAGCATCTCGTGGTAAAGCAGGTACTCGATCGCGTATCGCGGGCTCGATGGCCGGTCGAAGACGCGGCTGACCACGATTGTGTTGTGCGCAGCGTCGTAGTGGCCCAGCGAACGCTTGGCGTTGTGCTCGCTCCAGGTTAGTTCCGGGCGCCCCAGCAACCCACCGAAGAAGCGCACGTTGAGCGAGTCGAAGACCTCTTCCAGGTTGTAGTAGCGGCCCTCGGGTCCGAAGTAGCGCTTGCTGCCGCGCGCATGGCGAATGAGTTCGGTCTGGCGCGTCACGGCCGCGCTCGAGGCAAAGCGCTTGTAGCGCAGGTTGTGCGCCGCGTCGATGGGCTTTTTGTAGAGCTTGGCCAGCAGGATGTGTGCGATTGCGCGAACCACGGTCTCCGGCGCGCCTTCCAGCAGGTCGGAGAGGCTGACATGAATCTGGCCCTCGCGCAGGCGGATTGTGGTGTTCAGCGAAGTAAAGCGCCGGAAACGTACTGCGATCGGCGGCATCGGCGCCCTGGGCCGCAATGCCCGGTACTCCTGCTCAAATATGGCAATAAAATCCGCGCTCACCAAGATGAAAGGTAGCATAACAGGGGCCAGAGATCAGAGATCAGGGATCAGGGATCAGGGATCAGAGGTCAGGGATCAGAGATCAGGGGTCAGGCAGACTGCTCGGTTGAGATTCTGCCTTTCCCACACCCCGAAAGAAGTGCGAAGGATGGAGCACCCGACACCCGGCACTCGTTTCTAATCCTGTCCCCTGTCCCCTGATCCCTGACACCTGATCCCTGACACCTGACCCCTGATCTCTGACCCCTGATCCCTGACCCCTGACACCTGACCCCTATCTTCACTTCGGCTCCGCCCGGTCCTGGCCAACCTCATCCGGATGCTGTTTGAAGTAGTCCGTCTGCTCCTGCAACAGCCGTCTGGCCTGGTCCGACAGGTCCTCGCCGCTCTCGATTGCTTCCTTGCGAGCCAGGTTGAAGCCCGGTTCGCCCGCCAGCGCGCGCAAAATGCCCTGCCAGCGCGGGGTGGCCTCGCTGAGCGGCCGCAGCGACTTGCGAATATCGGCCTTGCGGTCCGACAGCATATCCAGGTTGTCGCCAAGCTCGTCCATCAGGGCGGTAAAGTCCTGAAGAGCGTCGTTGAGCCGGCTCGCTCGCGCGTCTGAAACTTTGCGATTGGTCAGTGCCTTGATCGCATCGGCATGTTCGTTCAGGTATTGCGTATAAAGAGCGATGCGGGCATTGGGATCGATGCCGGCCTCGGCGATCTTATCCACCTCGGCCTCGGTCAGCGGTTCGCGCTTCTCCTTTTGTGCAATCAGTGGCGCGGCGAAAAGCAAACAGAGGAGTATTGCGGCACTGGGGCGCATCAAGGCTTCCTCCGGCGCTTCTATTCAAGCACAACGAAGGCTGCCGCGAAAAGAGCACGACGCACATCTGCTATCGAAGGGGGATGACTTCCCTGGTGCGGGCGCGGCTTCAGAGGTTCTACTTGCGGAAGACCTGCATCATGGCCTCGCTCTGGGCCTGGTTCACGTCGCTCAGCGCAGCCTCCACCAGCGGACGGTCCTCAAAGCTGCTGCCATGCAGCATTTCGTTCAGCCGGAAGGCCGTGTGCCGCAGCAGAATCTCGGCGTTCTTCATCCGCTTGTCGTTGCCTGCCATCGAGAGATGAATCTTCAGCGCCAGTTGCTGGATCCTCTTAAGCATGCTGGTCGCGTTCGAAACATCGCCGGCCGCATATTGCCGCACGCTCAACTCGGTCATTTGGTGAACGACCTCGGCATAGAGGAAGCACTGTTCGCGGGGCTGCGCAACGTCGGCGCGCGCCTCCAGGGCCTGAATGCTTTGCATGTCCACAGGTTTATCGTCGATCCCGGCGGCACACACCGGAATCGCGATCAAGTTCAAGAGGAAGCTGACTGCCAAAATAGCCCGGTACCGCATGAGGAACCTCCGCTGCTGCGGTTTTACCTCGTGCCGTGACTATGAACCAATTCAAGAGTTCGCGCAAGTGCGGTGACTTGCGATCGCTCTTTCGCCGCGGCGTCTGGGGAAAAGGTCACCGCTTCTGTTATTGGCACTCGTACCGGTCTCAGGGCTTCTTTTCCAGAAGTTGGAGACGTTGGCGCGCCTGCCATTCCTGGTTGGGGAACTTGCCTGCGGCGGAATCCAAAAAATGGTGGTAATACGCCGCCGCCTGCGCCATTTGGTGCAGCCTATCGTAGGATGTCGCCCAAAGAAAGTAAGTAGAGCAAGTTTCGGGAAGAAACTTTGATCGCATGGTAAGCGCGTGTAGTGTGACAGAAGGCTGGTCCGTTTTCGACGCCGCAAAGGCCAGCCCGCTCCACCCATCCGAGTTCGCAGGGTCAATCTGCGTTGCCTTGTCGAAGGCCGCAAATGCCTCCGCGAACCGGCCCAGCCGCACCAGATTCTGACCGTGAGCTGCCAGCAGATCGGGATCGTTCGGAGTGGCGGCGAGCAATTTCCCATAAAGCTGGTCAGAACCGGCGCTGTCCCCCGCCTCGGCCAGCACCTGGGCCAGCATGTTCGTAATCGCAAGATCATTGGGGTGGGCCGCGTGCAGCTTTTCGAGCAACGGCAGCGCCTCGGCCTTGTCCTGAGCGGCCAGCACCGTGGCCAATTGCGCGGTCAGCGCCGGGTCGTCCGGCAGTTTTTCAAGCGCCGCCCGCAGCAGTGTCTCCGCTTCCGGGTACTGTTTCTTCCGGATCAGCAGGTGCGCCAAACCTGCGTTGGCCGGTTCCGACTTCGGGTCTTTCTCCAGAACGCGGCGATAGGCGGCCTCGGCTTCATCGATCTGTCCCGCCTGTTCGGCCAGGTTGGCGGCAAGAAGTGTGTCGGCCGGGGTCTCGGGCGAGAGCTTTAGAGCCTCAAGAAGATCGTTCGAGGCGGTCGTGGTGTCGCCGTTCGTCCCGGGATCCGGACGGTCGATCTGCGCAAGTGCGCGCCAGGCGCGAGCTTTCAAAGCCGGTCCTGCCTCGCCGGGATCGAGTGAGGTGGCGGCAGCAAGCTCAGGGCGAGCTTCGGCCGGTTTCCCCTGTCGCGCCAGCAGTAGACCCAGCGAGAGATGCGCTTCAAACGACTTTGGATTGGCGGCAACTGCGCGCCGGTACAGGCTGGCGGCATCGTCCAGTCGGTTCTGCGGCGTCGGCGACGTAGCCGGCGTCGAACAGAGCCCGTGCGTCTTCCGGATGGGCTGCGAGCCACGCGTCCAGCTTGGCCTCGGCGGTCTTCCAGTCGGAACTCGATATCGCAGCCTCCGCACCCGCAACCTCACCGGAAACCGCCGGAGAATCGGTCGCGTTCGCAGTCGGATCGTTGCCGGGCGGCTGTCCCACCTGGTTCGAAGAGGACTCCTGGGCAAATCTGGAAGCGCCCGCAGTCGAGGCGGCAAGCATCGCAAAAAATAGGAAACGAAACACGAATTACCTCTACTAATAGTTTAGCGGCGCGCTCCGGCCGGATTGGCCGTTCTCTCGGCAGACGGTCGCTCGAGGTGCAACCACGGCGGGAATCTCCCTGAAGACTCGGGCAGGTAAGACAACTCCGTCCGGCGCAGCCGCATCTAACATGCAAAGTGCAGCGAATGGAGGACGCTACCACCCTCAAAGTGGTATCCGATTCGCCCGCCTAGACCTGAAAGGAATTTGAGGTGTAGCCATGACATTCGCCACAATGCAACACATCCCCTTGGCGTGTGCCTACCTTTGCCAGGACTGCAACTGCGTGGGCAATTGCCCCCACCAGTGTCCGGCGTGTGCCTCGGTTGTATTACTGGGCCTCTCTGGAATTCTTGACCGCCAGCCGGCGTACGAAGAGCAAATGATCTATACGACGGAGCTGCAGGAAATGGCGGCTTAGCTTCCGCAATTGTTGGTGAAATCTTGTAGGAATCAAAGGGTCCGCGCAATCTGGCGAATCTGATGTGACCCCGCACCTTGGCGGCGCCGAAACTCTTGCGGCCTGCTACAGGATAGCTGCGCCTTCTCACATCCCGCTTGGGCGCCGCGTCCCTCCATCGCACCCCGGGCGGTCGCCCTTGAAATGCACCGCTCCTCTTCTCACCCGCACCCTATAATAGAAAATGGCTGGTTGCGCTCTGAGCCTCTCTGGGGCGACTGAGAGGCCTCCGAACAACGACTCAAGCGGTGCCTTCCCTTTGAACGACTCCATCACCATCCGCGGCGCGCGGACTCACAACCTGAAGAACATCTCCTGCGAGATCCCCCACGGCAAGCTGACCGTGGTCAGCGGCGTCTCGGGGTCCGGCAAGAGTTCGCTCGCCTTCGACACCATCTACGCCGAAGGACAGCGCCGCTATGTCGAGTCGCTCTCCGCCTACGCCCGCCAGTTCCTCGAGCGCATCGAAAAGCCCGACGTCGACGAAATCGACGGCCTCGCTCCCGCCATCGCCATCAAGCAGAAAAACTCCACCCGCAACCCGCGCTCCACCGTCGCCACCGCCACCGAGATCTACGACTACCTGCGCCTGCTCTACGCCCGCTGCGGCACCGTCACTGCGTCCACTGCGACGGGCTCGTCAACCGCGACTCCGTCGACGAGGTCGGCCGACGCGGTTCTCGCCCTCGGCGAGGGAACGCGATCTGAATGCGCTGTTCCCCGTCCTAACGCGCCAACACCAGCGCAGGAAGCCACCGCCGGCAGCTAGCGGAAAAGCCCGCGAAGTCCGCCGGCCGCGCAGCAAAGTCCGCTCCAAAAACCAAGCCGGTCATCAACGGAGGCGACTCGCCGCATCACCGAGACCCTCAAGGCGCGCCTCGCCGAACTCCGCTGCCGCGGCTACAACCGCCTCTGGCAGCAGGGCAAGATCGTCGAGTTCTCCACGCCCGAGTCGCTGCTCGACCTCGACTTCACCCTCCCCGTCTTCGTTCTCCTCGACCGCATCGTCGTCAGCGCCGACAACCGCTCCCGCATCGTCGACGCCGTCGAAACCGCCTATCGCGAAGCCGGCGAGGTCATCTTCGACGAAGCTCCGCGGGACCGGGGTCCCCTGGACAGGTCTTCGTCCCTGGGGCGGGGGATGAATCTGCAACTCACCGCCGGCTCCGTTTCTCCGGCGCATTCGAGTGCACCAGCTGCCACCGCGCCGGCCGCGAGCCCGAGCCGCGCCTCTTCAGCTTCAACAATCCCTTCGGCGCCTGCCCCCGCTGCCAGGGCTTCGGCAACACCGTCGACTTCGACCTCAATCTCGTCATTCCCGACAAAGGCCTCACCCTCGCCGACGGCGCCATCGACCCCTGGAACCGCCCCAAGTACCGCCCCTGGTACACCGACCTGCGCAAACAGGCGCGCCGAATCTTGGCATTCCCCATCGACGTCCCCTGGCGACGACCTGCCCGAATCCGCGCGCGAAGCCGTCCTGCGCGGCAAAGGCAGCTTTCCCCGGCATCTGCGGCTTCTTCGCGCAGATGGAGCGCAAGAAATACAAGCTCCACGTCCGCGTCATGCTCACCAAGTATCGCGGCTACGCCGAGTGCCCCGACTGCCGCGGCCAGCGCCTGCGCGCCGAAGCCCGCGCCGTCCGCATCAACGAGCAAGAACATCTGCCAGGCCTCGGCCCTCACCATCGCCGCAGGCCAAGGAGTTCTTCGACGCGCTCCACCTCTCGCCCATGCAGGAGGAGATCGCCGGCCCGATCCTCGAAGAAGTCCGCCAGCGCCTCAGTTTTCTCGACGCGGTGGGCCTCGAATACCTCACCCTCGATCGTCTCGCCTCCACGCTCTCCGGCGGCGAGGCGCAGCGCATTCAACTCGCCACCTCGCTCGGCTCGCGTCTGGTCGGCGCGCTCTATGTCCTCGACGAGCCATCCATCGGCCTGCACACCCGCGACACCGCACGCCTCATCCGCATCCTCGAAGAGCTGCGCGATCTGGGCAACACCATCCTCGTCGTCGAGCACGACGCCGACGTCCTCCGCGCCGCCGATCATCTGCTCGACCTCGGCCCCGGCGCCGGCGAGCTCGGCGGCAAGCTCCTCGCCGAAGGCATCCTGGCCGAGATCGAGGCCAATCCCAACTCGCTCACCGGCCGATATCTCTCCGGCAAGATTTCCATCCCCGTGCCCACGCGCCGCCGCGAGCCCGGCCGCGAAAGACGCCTCGCCCTCCGCGGCGCGCACGCCAACAACCTGCACGCGGCTCGACGTCGAAATTCCCCTCGGCCTGCTCGGTCGCCGTCACCGGCGTCTCCGGCTCCGGCAAATCCACGCTGGTGCACCAGGTGCTCTATCGCGCCGTCGCGCGCGCCCTCGGCCAGAGCCGACGGCGCCGATCCCTCCGGCGTCTTCAAATCCCTCGCCGGTGTCGAGCGCCTCAACGACGTGGTGCTCGTCGACCAGACCCCCATCGGCCGCACCCCGCGCTCCAATCCCATCACCTACATCAAGGGCTTCGACCTTGTCCGCGAACTGTTTGCCTCGCAGCCCGAGGCCAAGCGCCTCTCGCTGACCCCCGGTCACTTCTCCTTCAACGTGCCCGGCGGCCGCTGCAACACCTGCGAAGGCGACGGCACCGTCACCGTCGAAATGCAGTTCCTCGCCGACGTCGAGCTGCCCTGCGAAGACTGCAACGGCACCCGCTACCAGGCCGCGATTCTCGAGGTCCAGTACAAGGGCAAGAACATCCACGAAGTCCTCCAGATGACGGTCAAGGAGGCGCTGCGCTTCTTCGCCGGCCAGACCAAGCTGCTCGAAAAGCTCGCACGTCCTCGACGAAATCGGCCTCGGCTATCTGCGCCTCGGCCAGTCCGCCACCACGCTCTCCGGCGGCGAGGCCCAGCGCGTCAAGCTCGCCGCTCATCTCGCCCAGGTGCGCGCGGCCAACGCAACCGCCAAGCCCTCGCAGGCCAGCCGCGTCCTCTACATCCTCGACGAGCCCACCACCGGCCTCCACTTCGACGACGTGTCGAAGCTGCTCACCGCCTTCCGCAAGCTCATCGACGGCGGCGGCTCGCTGATCGTCATCGAGCACAACCTCGACGTCATCAAGTCCGCCGACTGGGTCATCGACCTGGGCCCCGAAGGCGGCGAAGGCGGCGGCCGCATCGTCGCCGAAGGCACTCCCGAAGAAATCGCCGGCCAATCTGATGTCCCACACCGGCAAGTATCTAGCCCGCGTCCTCTAACTGTCATTCAACACCCCTCCGAGAAGCGGTTATCCTGAGTAGCTTTACTCGCATATCGAGTTGTATCCAGATGAACCGTTGCCGGCTTGCCCAAGAAGCTGGGTGCCCCATCCATGCGACTTTCTTTCGTCGCATGGGTGGGATACGACGAAGCCCATCTCGCCCGCGAACCATGCCGGGTGCCCCAGGTCTCGCTCTTGTGACCTGGGATACAAGTTCTTTGATAGCCGCGCCCGAACCCGCAACAGACTCCCTCGCTTGGTAACAGGGCATGACTTCAGTCATGCCGAAAACGGACAAAAACGGGCTTGGGCTTAAGCCCCGCAGAATCCTCCATCGTACGCGATCTAGTTAGATACTCTCTTCCCCCCCGCCTCACCCCGGATTTGCCATACCCCACACCAATTGGTTAGAAAGGATGGAACAATTCTTCGCCCCGAAAGCGTCCTCAACGAAAACGTTGTCGAAAACGCACCGTCGCACCATGCAAGGAGAACTAAATTGGCCATAAATATTCCCGCCGGAACGACCGGTAAATCATCGGCGGACAAGAAGAGCATCGAAGTTCGTCTGGTTCCCGCGGGACGCATGCTGCCGTTTTTTCTGGTCACGGCGCTGTTCTTTCTCTGGGCCATTCCCAACAACCTCAACGACATTCTGATTCGCCAGTTCATGAAGTCGTTCGAGATCAGTCGTCTCCAGGCGGGCCTGATTCAGTCCGCGTTTTACATGGGCTATTTCCTGCTCGCTCTGCCTGCGGGATTGATCATGCGGCGCGCAGGCTACAAGGCTGGAATCCTCACCGGACTCTGCCTCTATGGCGCGGGCTGCATCCTCTTTTGGCCGGCGGCCATTGTGGACCAGTACTGGTTTTTTCTGACGGCGCTGTTCGTCATTGCCAGCGGGCTGGCGTTTCTTGAGACCGCCGCTGGCTCGTTCATTGTCCAGATTGGACCCGCGCAGAGCGCGGAGCGGCGGCTGAATCTCTCGCAAGCCTTCAATCCCGTGGGCAGCATCGTGGCGCTTCTGGTGGGGTCGCGCTTCATCTTCTCAGGCGTCCAGTTGACCAAAGTGCAGGTGGCCGCGATGCAGGCCGCGGGAACCTACAAGGGCTACCTGGAATCGGAGACTCTTCGGGTGATTGTTCCGTATGTGGTTTTGGGCGCCATCGTTCTGCTCTGGGGCATACTGATTGCTCGCACGCCATTTCCGCACATGGGGATGGATTACACGCCGGAGGCGGCAGCACAAGATCACGGGCCTTCACTGTTCAGAAGGAAGCATTTTGTCTTCGCGGTGGTGGCGCAGTTTCTCTATGTTGGCGCTCAGGTGGCCGTGTGGAGCTACCAGATCCCCTATGTGCTGGCATACACCAGGACCGAAGAGCGGACTTCAGGCTATATTCTGACTGGCGCTCTAGTGGCCTTTACCGCAGGCAGGTTCACATCGACGTGGCTGCTTCGGTATGTGAACGCGTCGCGGCTTCTGGGCATCTTTGCGCTAATCAACGCGACTGTCTGCACAGTGGCCGTCCTGCATCCCGGATGGATAGGAGTGGGCTGCCTCATAGCGAACAGTTTCTTTATGTCGATGATGTACCCGACCATTTTTGCCCTGGGAGTAAAGGGCCTGGGACCGCGGACCAAGACGGGCGGTGCATGCATCGTGATGGCGATTGTGGGCGGGGGTGCGATAACGCCAGTCATGGGCAAGGTCAGCGATATGGCTGGAGTTTCGCGCGGCTACCTTGTTCCGGCGGTCTGCTTTGTTGGGATCGCGCTCTATGCGTGGTTTGGATCGCAGCCGGAGGCGGAGGAACTTGTGGAAATGGATGCCGCCGCCTCGCGCGACTTAGCGCAGCTTCTACTCGCAACCACCGGATTGGTCAGCGATCCCAGCCCCTCCACCGTTACCGTGACGGAGTCGCCCGCCTTGAGCCAGCGCTGCGGCGTTCGGCCCATCCCCACTCCCCCAGGCGTGCCGGTCGAGACCACGTCCCCCGGCAGCAGCGGCGTAATCGACGAGATGTACTCGACCAGGTCGGGCACCTTGAAGACCAGCTGGCTGGTGTTCGACTTCTGCATCACCTCGCCGTCGATCGACAGGCTGATGGCAAGCTCATGCGGGTCGGCGATCTCGTCCGCGGTCACGATGGCCGGCCCCATCGGGCAGAAAGTCGGAAAGCTCTTGCCCAGCGACCACTGCGACGTGGAAAGCTGCACATCGCGCGCGCTCACGTCGTTGACGATGGTGTAGCCGTAAACGTGTTCGCGCCACGCCGATGCCGGAATCCGGTAGCCGCCCTTGCCGATAACAAAAGCAAACTCCGCCTCGTAGTCGGGCTGCGTTGAATTCTTGGGCAGCACAATGTTCTCGCCGGGCCCGATAATCGCCGTAGTCATCTTGAAGAAAACCACCGGCACCTTGGGCAGCGTCATCTTCGATTCCACTGGCGTGATCGCGGTAGTTCAGGCCGATGGCGAAGACGCGAGGCGGGTTCGCGAGCGGAGCATGCAGGCGCACCTCGCTGAGTTTGTAGCCGGGATATGCGCCAGGCTTGCCCACCGCGGTCACCCCCGCGGCGATAACGCCAAGCGCATCGGCCTGACCCGGGGCCGCCAAATCGACAACAAGTTTGGCTTCTTCAATCAGCGCGCCGGGCCGAATCTTGCCATCGCCCGTCGAAAAGGATACAAGTTTCATTCGATCCTCCATCGGGGAAACAAAAATTCGCAGGCCTTAAGCTGCCGTCCAGCCCCCATCGATCGTCATCAGCGATCCGCTGACAAATGCCGCCTCGTCCGATGCCAGATACCGCACCAGCGACGCGACCTCTTCCGGCTTCCCTAGTCTTCCAACGGGCTGCCGCGCCCGAAGTTCCGCGCGCATCTCTTCCTTGTTGTGCGTATGAAATTTTTCCAGATACCCTTCCACAAACGGTGTCTGCACTGTGCCCGGACAAACAGCATTCACGCGCAGCGTCTTCGGATACTCGACCGCCAACTGCCGCGTCATCGCCAACACCGCGCCTTTGCTCATGCAGTAGGCAAACCGCTGCTTGATGCCGACCATGCCCGACACCGAACCGATGTTGACGATTGCTCCCACCGCCTCGTGATACTCGGTGGCGGAAAACAGCAGCGGCAGAAAAGCCCGCGTCACCAGGTAGACCGAGCGCACATTCACGTCGAGCAGCCGGTCGAAGTCCTCAGGCTCCGTGGTCTCAATCGAGCCCACATGTCCGATGCCGGCGTTGTTCACCAGGATGTCGAGCCGGTCGAGCCTGGCTGCGGCGGCAGCAATCGACTCCGGACTTGTCACATCGAGGTGCAACGCCTTTGCAGAGCCAACGCCATCCGCCAGCGTTTCAGCGGCGATGACATTGATATCGGCGATCCAGACAAAGGCGCCGGCGCGCGCCAGTTCCTTCACCGTGGCCTCGCCAATGCCGCTTGCTCCGCCCGTCACCAGGGCATGGCGGCCATCGAGACGGAAGGCGCGATCTTGCGTTGAATCGCTTGCGTGCGTTCGTGGAGCATGATCGATCATGTGCGGACACTCGATGAAACAGCGGCTTGACTTCGGATTGGATCAGCGAAAGGCGGCGTTCAAATGACTCACCCCGCCTCCGTGCTCAGCGGTCGTTACTTCCCCCGCACCTCGGCCAGGATCTTCAAGTACGCCCTGGCGGTTTCTGTGATTGTCTCCGGATGCCCCGCATCGACAGCGGCCAGGTTCACCAGGTCGCTGCCCACTCCCAGCGCCCGTGCGCCCGCGCGCAGAAAGCTCTCCGCGGTTTGCAGCGTCACGCCGCCCGTGGGGATCAGCTTGAGATGCGGAAATGGCGCCAGCAGCGCCTTCAAGTAAGAAGCGCCGCCCAAGGCCGAGCAGGGAAAGATCTTCACGTAGTCCGCGCCAGCGTTCCAAGCAGTGATGGCTTCGGTCGGAGTCAGCGCGCCCGGACACGACACTTTCCCATTCTTCTTTGTCGTGTTGATGACTTCGGGATGAAGGCTCGGGCTGACCACAAACTCCGCGCCCGCGTCGATGGTCGCCTGGCACTGGTCTGCCGTGGTCACGGTGCCCGAGCCAAGCAGGATTTTCGCTCCGTATTCCTTCTTCAGTTCCTTCAACAATTCGACGGCGCCGGGCACGGTCATGGTGACTTCGACCACCGTGACGCCGCCGGCGATCATGGCTTCCACCACGGCGCGGCCCTGCGCCGGATTCTTCGCGCGCAATACCGGAATCAGTCCGACGCGTTCAAGTGTTTCCTGTGTAGTCTCAGACATTTCTCCTCTATTCACCGTCGGCTAGCGCGCAATCCGTGCCGACCCGCCTTTGATAATGCGTTCAACTTCAGAAAGTGTAGCCATGCTCGTGTCGCCGGGCGTAGTCATTGCCAGGGCGCCGTGCGCCACACCGCAGCGAACCGCCCAGTCGATCCCCTTGTTCGCGAGCATCCCGTAGATAAGGCCGGAAGCGAAGCTGTCGCCTCCGCCCACCCGATCGAAGATATCGATGTCGGTTTGCGGCACATGAACGATCTTGTCTTCATACAGCGCGATTGCGCCCCAGCCATTGCTGGTAGCGCTGTGCACTGATCGCAGTGTGCTCGCGATCAGTTTCAGGTTCGGATAGAGCCCCGCAACCTCGCGAAGCATCTCGGAGTAACCTTCAATGGGCAGTTCGGCAAAGTCTTCGCTCACGCCCTTGATCTTTACGCCCAGCATCGCGCTGAAGTCTTCTTCGTTGCCCAGCAGCAGGTCTACTTTGCGCACGATCTCGCGGTTCACTTCCTGCGCCTTTGCCTTGCCGCCGATCGACTTCCACAGCGAATCGCGAAAATTCAGGTCGTAGGAAACCGGCGTGCCGTATTTGCGCGCCGCGTCCATGGCTTCCACGGCCACCTGCGCGGTCGAGGCGGAGAGTGCCGCGAAGATCCCGCCGGTATGTAGCCAGCGCGAGCCGGCTCCGGGCCCGAAGATCGTCTCCCAGTCAAAATCGCCGGACTTCACCTGGGCTATCGCAGTGTGGCCGCGGTCTGAGCATCCTGCCGCGGCCCTCACTCCAAAGCCGCGCTCGGTAAAGTTCAGCCCGTTGCGAACCGTGCGCCCCACGCCGTCGTAGGCAACCCACTTGATCAGCGAAGTGTCGACGCCGCCCTGCAAAATGAAGTCTTCTACCAATCGGCCCACCTGGTTTTCGGCCAGCGCCGTAGCAACAGCGGTGCGCAGGCCAAAGCAGCGCCGCAGCCCGCGGGCAACGTTGTATTCGCCGCCACCCTCCCACACCTGGAACTGACGTGCCGTGTGGATGCGGCCGTCGCCGGGATCGAGGCGAAGCATCACTTCGCCAAGGCTCAGGCAGTCCCAGCGCCGTCGAGAATCGGGAACCAAAAGTGTATTCATAGCCACAGATAATCTATCGCATTCAGGCGTTGCCGGTCTGTGAGCGAACCGGTGTGCGGATCGATCGTTTAAGCTGGTAGTGCTTTACCAGTGGACAGTTTCGGCCCTGATCGGCGGCTCTGCGCTCGTGACACACACTCCGCCGCGTCGTGTAAACTGGCACGCGAAGAGATTTGGGCCGCTTGCGTTTTGAAGTAACTCACATAAGGAACAGCCTGACTCGCTGCTGCGAGTTACGTCCAGAAATGAACCGGCGCCGACTCGCCAGGAAAAGCTGGGTACCCCATCCATGCGATCGTTTTTCATCGCATCGGTGGGATAAGACAAAGCCCAACCGGCCCTGTTCATCAGGAGAAACGAACAATGGCAGGATCGCGAAAGCTGCGCATGGGCATGGTTGGCGGAGGGCCGGGCTCGTTTATCGGCCCGGTGCACCGGCTGGCCGCGGAGATGGATGGAAAAATTCGGATGGTTGCCGGGGCCTTTTCCCAATCGGCGGAGCGTTCGCGCGCGGCCGGTGAGCGCTTCGGTATCGATCCCGCCCGCGCATATGCCGATTTTCAACAGATGATTGACGCGGAGCGTAAGCGGCCCGATCCTATCGATTTCGTCGTCATTACCACTCCCAATCATCTGCACCTGCCCATCGCATTGGCCGCGCTCAATGCGGGCATCCCCGTGATGAGCGATAAGCCGGCCACCGCCACCTATGCGGAGGCGCTGGAACTCGAGGCTGCGGTAGCCAAATCCGGTTTGCCATACGGACTGACGCACACCTATGCCGGTTACGCGATGGTTCGCGAGGCACGCGCCATGTGCGCTGGCGGGCGTTTGGGCAAGATTCGCAAAGTCGCCGTCGAGTACTTCCAGGGTTGGATGAGCAAGCCCATCGAATCCACCGGCCACAAACAGGCCGCATGGCGCGCCGATCCCGCCCAGAACGGGCAGGGCGGCTCAATCGGCGACATCGGCACGCACGCATTTCACCTGCTTGAGTACATCTCGGGCCTTCAGGTCACCGCCATCAACGCCACTTTGCGCTCTGTAGTTGAAGGCCGGCGTCTCGATGACGATTGCAGCGCGTTTCTACGTCTAAACAACGGTTCGGCAGGCACACTGGCTTGTTCACAGGTCGCCGCCGGCGAGCTGAACGAGTTGCGGCTGCGCATCTATGGCGAAGTCGGCTCAATCGACTGGCGCCAGCAGGATCCCAACCGTCTCATCGTCAAGTGGCTTGAAGGACCGGAAGAAATTCATCACGCCGCCGCGCCTTATCTAGGTGCGGATGCGCTGGCCGTGGCGCGCGTTCCTTCCGGACATCCCGAAGGCTACCTGGAAGCATTCGCCGTTCTCTATCGCGAATTTGCCGAGGCACTCCTTGCCTGGCAACAGGGAATCAAGAATCCGCTTCCGTCAACGTTGCCCGGCATCGCGGCCGGCGTCCGCGGCATGAGGTTCATCGATCGCGTCATCGAGAGCAACCACAAGGAAAGCTGGGTCGAGTTCTAAGAACCTGTCCAAAACCTGGATTGAGGGAAGAAGCTTGTGTTCCGTGCGTTGCCGAGAATTACGAATCGTTGGAGCACAATAAAAGTATGCGATACATCCGATTCTCGTATCAGTGTCCGTCGTCCACCGCCGTTGCCGTCCCGCGAGGGAATGAAACCCGATATGCAAGCCTCATCCGCTGACGTGCTGACTCGCTATCTCCGCACAGCGGAGGCTGACTTGCTGCCTTTGTTCTATCCGCTCCAGTTGGATTGGCTGTTGCACCTCCCAACTGGTACTCCGTATTTTCTTGGGAAGGCACCCGATTTGGGCTCTGCCCGGCCTCGCAAGCACGCTTCCGGTCTGTACCATTTTGTACCCCCCCCTACCCCCCCCTCTCCAAGGCGGTACTAGAAGGTAACGGATTTTCAGCTAACATGAACGACATGAACACCGAATTATCAAACCGCCGTTACTCATCGGTAAACAGGAACCCCGTTTTTTTGACCGAAAACGGCCCATTTTCGCTCGAAATCACCCGTTTTTGGAGAGATTTTAAGAAGGTTCGGCGCACCGAAGGAGTGAAATCATGAAAACGATCAAAGGCCCTGGAATTTTCCTCGCGCAGTTTGCCGGCGACACCGCTCCGTTCAACACCCTCGCAGGCATGGCGAAGTGGGCCGCCGGTTTGGGATTCACAGGAATGCAAATACCGAGCTGGGACGCCCGGCTCTTCGATTTGAAGCGCGCCGCGGAAAGTCAAAGCTATTGTGACGAAGTACGTGGTGTCGCGGCAAACGCCGGACTTGCCGTTACGGAACTCTCGACACATCTGCAAGGCCAGTTGGTCGCGAGTCATGCTGCGTTTGATGTGCTCCTCGCTGGTTTTGCTCCACCCGAACTGGCCGGCGATGTTAAGGCGCGCCAGGCATGGGCCGTTCAGCAGTTGGGGTGGGCAGCCAAGGCAAGCCGTAACCTCGGGCTCAATGCGCACGCCACCTTTTCCGGCGCACTTGCGTGGCCCTTCTTTTACCCCTGGCCGCAACGCCCGGCAGGCCTTATTGATGAAGCCTTCAAGGAACTCGGCGCGCGCTGGCTGCCGATTCTGCGGCAATTTGACGAGGTCGGCGTGGACCTCTGCTTCGAACTGCATCCCGGTGAGGATTTGCACGATGGCGTCACCTTCGAGCGCTTTCTCGCTACCGTCGGCGACCACCCGCGCGCCAACATTCTCTACGATCCAAGCCACATGATCCTTCAGCAGATGGATTACCTGGCCTTCCTCGACATCTATCACGACCGTATCCGCGCATTCCATGTTAAGGACGCCGAGTACCATCCCAGCGGCCGCTCCGGCGTTTACGGCGGCTATCAGGATTGGATCAATCGCCCCGGCCGGTTCCGCTCGCTCGGCGACGGACAGATTGACTTCAGCCGGATCTTCGGCAAGATGGCGCAGTACGACTATCCGGGCTGGGCTGTGATGGAGTGGGAGTGTTGCCTCAAGCATCCCGAGGCCGGTGCGGCAGAGGGTGCTCCATTTATTCGCAACCACATCGTTCGCGTTACCGATCGTGCCTTCGACGACTTCGCCGGCGGCGCCGCCGACACAAAAACAAATCGCAGAATCCTGGGACTTTAGTGAGCCGAAATGTGGACGGCGCACTAAGAATGGCAAATTCCGCGAAGAGTTACTCTTTAGTTCAATTCGTTCGCTTATTCGAAATCTGTAACTTCGTCAACTGGAGAAGCTATCTTTCCGGGTGCCACAATACCGTATTTCAAATCGAGAAATCTCTGTAATTCATCGGGCAAGTGAGCCGCTAACTCCTGCCAGGTAAGAACCTTCAAGCGGACGCGCAAGTCGGCATTCTTCACGGCCGCCATCACCTGGAACCACTCCTCGCGAAGATCGGGTCTCCGGACATCGTGCACGACGCAAAAGCTGCACCCCGCGGCGTAAGCCGCAAGCACGTTTCGAATAAGCTGATAACTCGCGTAGCCGGGTTCGCTGCATCGACTGGAATTGAATTCCTCGGCTGCCAGCTCCGATGGAGAAGGCGTCAGCACTTCGTTCAGCGTTATCGCAGGGATCGTCGTATCGATTAAACTCTCGAACTCCTGCGAATAAGCTTCCGGGAACTCGGCGGGCTCTTTGCGCCGTGCCGAGAATATCTCGACCCGGGGCAGCAATTCGCGGTCGAACACCGTTGCGAAATTCTGATAGGCTTCAACGATCCGAGCCTCGCGAGTCTGGAAATCGCCTTCGGTCAGCTTCGCCTCAACCAGCAACGATCCGAGGCGCATGTCCACTTCGGTGCGGTCGAATCGCCCGTTTGCCAACGGCACACGCGCCTTCCAGCCAAAGACCGGCGCAGCATCGCCTTCAATCCCCATCGCATTGCAGACCGTCGCCGACTCTGCGACTCCCGGCGTGCAGAACACATTCATAAGCAGCGCGTCCGAGCTCATCGACGAGTCGAGTTCGCGCCACCGCCTCTCCGCTCTTGGAAGCGTCCGCGCAGCCTGCGCATGGACCTTATCGAACCGCCGCATCCACTCCGGCTGGGCAACGATGGCCGCGTAAGCAGCATCGAGGAAGTTCCCATGTCGCCCATCTTCCGGCGGATACACAATCACCGGCGGGTTGCCATAGCTCTCGACATGAGCCCGCCCTTGCGCATATCGGCGGTTACGCAATCCCAGTTCCTGCCTCAGTCGGTTTGCATACCAGCTCGCATTCGCCGCCATATCGAGCAGACTACACCGCCCGGCCGGGGGGTATCGTGGACGCGATTCCATATCTAGATGGCCACCGGACGCAGCAATAGCCCGCTTTCGACTTAAGTGGCTCGGCATTATGTTAAGACCGGCACATCGGCAACGCCTGCCGTACCAAACACGCGGCGATATCGCGCGATTTCGCTTACATCTCCCAACGCCTTCGAGTAGTTATCTGAGAGCTTAACAGCCGGTCTGCCGTCCACTTCGCTGAGCTTGCACACCAGACTTATGGGGTCAAATCCGTCATCACCGCGCGGATTGCAGTCACGAAAGTCGTTGGTTAGATAGGTGCCCCAACCAGCGCTGAATCGGATGCGGTGATCTGGCACCCACCGCTTCTCATCCAGAAAGTCGCTCGTGCGTTGGAAGCTCCCTGGCGGTGAGTCATTGCGGAGCGTGCCTCCAAAATACGCATGAAGCGAGAGAATCTGCTCGATATCGAGCGCGTCTGACGCGATCAGCCGCTTGCGGCGCGGGTCGCGGCCCTGTCGCTCCAGCCATGCGATATATTCATCGCCTGCGAGCCAAGGGTCCTTGCTGTCGATGCGCTGGCCAGTCCAGTCTGCCACCCAATCCGGAGCGCCATTCAGAAATTGAGTGGTTCCAAACGTGTCGGGAAGCAGAATCAGTAACTCCCCCTGATAACTCTTCTGCCATAACTCGAGAAGGCGGTACTGTGCAGTCTTTAAATCATCTTCGGTAGTTGCGAGCGCTGCCAGCGCCATGGGTAACTCGTGCGCGTTGGTGCCGATGGCTTCCAGATCGTGTTTATAGGCAAGGTAAGTATTCGAGCTACCCGCGAAGCCAGGGCCCAATACGTCGCTCATTGCCGTAACCACGTATTCATGCCATAGAAAGCTGTGTCGGCGTCGTGTTCCAAAGTCGCTTACGTTGAGTCTGGGAACTCCTTGAAGCCGCTCCATTTTCTCCCACAACCTGGTTTTGGCGCGCGCGTAGAGGATATCCAGTTCCAGTTCACTCAGCTTCTTCAGGCTAGCTCGCGTCTTGAGCTCGTCGATAATGGAGAGCGCATAAATCTCCCACATCGTCGTCTCGGTCCAAAGGCCGCTGAAGCTGAGTGCGAACTGACCGTCCTGTTCGAAGAGGTCAAAGTCGGAAAGCCGGAATGCGCGTTCCAACCATTCGAGAAATGCTGGCTCGAATATTCCACGTCGCCCATAAAATGTGTTACCCGCAAGCCAGATCAACTCAGACTTGTGGAAACGCAATAGTCTGGTTGCTTCCAATTGATCTCGCAAGGCGTGAATACCAACAATCTCGGCAAGCCGAACCGATGCGGAGCGATTGAGAAGTGTGAATGTCGCGCGAGTCGTGGGAAAGTTCTTCCAGATGAATTGCAACATCAGGAGTTTGTAGAAATCTGTATCCAGCAGAGAGCGGGTAATGGGATCCATTTCCCAGTTGTGATCGTGCGCGCGTCTGGCAAGGTTGATAATCACGTTGACCCCACTCTACTTGAATGCCCCATGTGCTTGGAAGTGCGTTCTCTTGGAGCCAGTGTCGTTGATGCCGCGAGGCCAGATCCATTAGCAGAAATGATTCCGGTATACGGCCCAAGGAGCCAACGAAATAGACTCACACGGGAACGAAAGCAGTCTCGGCAGGTCTCGGGTATACTTGCTCGCGGCCGTAAAACGCGTATAGAAGCCACGGCCTGCAGCTCCCAGCCGATCCGGTGGGAACGCAGAAGGTCCCGCACTTTCGGAAAGATGAGTTGATTGGCACTTTCGAGATGAGTAGTTAAAGAGGACATCAATAAATCAGAGGACCGATCTCATGAATCGCCGTATTTTTCTTGCGGGAAGTATCGCCCTCGCTGGACAGCAGAAACTTCTTCCCTCCATGGGCGCCTTGACGAGCGGAAGTGAAGCAGCTTCGGCAACCATGTCTCCACAGAATCTTTTGAGCAGAACGTTTACGAAATCGTTTCTGACTGCCAACCTGATTTCTGCGAACAAGTATCATCCGTACCCTCGTTGGGACGATCGCGCCGGATGGGAGGCGGTGCCTGAGGATCTGCGCACACCCATTGTCCAACAAGCAGAGGCCGACCAGAAGGCCGGCTGGAACGCTGTGCTGGCTACGAGCTTTCTTGAATTCAAGCGCAACGGCAACCGATCGCGATATGAGGCACAGAGCTTTGGCCGCCATAGTCAACTGGAGCGGCTTGTGCTGGCGGAGTGCCTCGAGGGCAAGGGACGTTTTGTCGATGACATCGTAAACGGTGTCTGGCTCATCTGCGAGGAATCTTTTTGGGGCGCGCCGGCACACCTCTACATGCAGAGGACCGGTCCAGGACTCTACGACGTTACCGATCCGATCATTGAGCTATTTGGCGCCGAGACAGGGCAGTTGCTGGCATGGACAAAGTACCTGGTAGGAGCGCAGCTCGACCAAGTGTCGCCGCTCGTCAACAAGCGCATCCTGCTCGAAACTGAACGGCGCATCCTTGAGCCGGCCCGCATTCGCAATGACTTCTGGTGGATGGGCTTCGAGAAGAATACGCGGACGGCACGTCTTAATAATTGGACTCCGTGGATCAACTCAAACCTGATGGTGGCCAATCTGCTGCTTGAAGAAGATCCAATGCTGCGCGTGGAGGAGACGATAAGGATCACTCTGAGCCTCGACGCTTATCTGAACCAGTACTGGCCGGACGCGGGTGAAGAAGAGGGAGCGGGATACTTCAGTGCCTCGCCGATGTGCTACTTCGAGGCAGTGAGCATGCTTGATGCGGCAACCGGCAAGTCCACCAACATTCTTGCCAACCCGTTTATCGATGCAATGGCGCGCTATATTCTCAACGCTCACATCTCGGAAGATGCCTATATCAACTATGGTGACGCGCACGTGCACGCGGGCCCGGAGGGGAGCCTGCTATATCGATACGGAAAAGCAGTCCACGACGAACAACTTGCTGCCTACGGCGCCTACTATGCGGCCAAGAGAAGCATGACTGCCAACAGAGGTGCCAACGAAGGCCGTCAGAGAGGTGTCAATCTCCCAAGTATGTCGCGCGCCCTTCCCCTCTTGCTTGAAGCAAATGAACTGCGTGCCGCCAAGGGCGCGGATGTGCTCGTTCGCGACTCCTGGTATCCCAACCTGGGACTGGTCACGGCTCGAGTGGAGGCCGATTCAGCGAATGGCATGTATTTCGCAGTGCTGGCGGCGAACAACGGCCGCAGCCACAGCCACAACGACACCGGCAGCTACATCATCTACCAGGATGGACAGCCAGTAGTGATCGACGTAGGTGTGGAGGCATATACTGCAAAGACTTTCAGCCCCGAGCGCTACACGATTTGGACGATGCAGTCTGCGTATCATAACCTGCCTACCATCGGCAGCGTAATGCAGCATGACGGTGTTGCGTACCAGGCGACCGACCGCAAGTTCGATAGCAACAACGATCGAGCAACTTACTCCTTCAATATTGCAGAAGCATATCCCAAGGAGGCGGGCGTAAAATCCTGGGTGCGTACAGTTACTCTCGATCGCAAGAAGGACAAGATCACGGTCGAAGAGGACTTTGAACTTGATCGCGCGGCGCCGGTGGTTTTGACTGTAATGACTCCACGGATCCCATCCGTGAATCCAGGGGGAAGCCTGACTTTGAAGGTCGCTGCGGGAGAGGGCAGGGATTCGATGCTGAACTATGACGCGGCACAGCTCGATCCCAGGGCGGAAACGATCGAATTGGAAGATATCGGCCTGCGCATGAGTTGGGGTCCGCAGATTTACCGCATTCTGCTTAGTTCGAAACAGTCCGTCAGGAGCGGGAGGTGGAGTTATGAGTTCAAATCGGCATAGCTGTTAGGCGTGCCGCCTGCCCTTGAAGTTTGTGCAAGGCCGGTATCAAGAATTACGCGGCTGAAACATCAGGTGATAGATGAAAGACTCGACGATATTGAATAAATTCATTCGCGGATTGAATTCATCGCGCGATCGGAGGCATGAATGAGTTGTATGAGCGAATGGCTGGCGGGCGGCCTGATGATCTCCGACGGTGCGTGGGGAACGCAGTTGCAAACGCGCGGTCTGGCCTCAGGCACCACGCCGGATGCCTGGAACCTTACTCACGCCGAGCAGGTGGAAGATGTTGCGCGCGGCTACGCCGAGGCCGGGAGCCAGGTGATTCTGACCAACACCTTTCGTGCCAATGCGGTTGCGATGCGTGGCACTTCAGAAACCGACCTCGACGCGATCAATCGTGCCGGTGTGGCAATCTCAAAGAGGGGGGCAGGGAAGCAGGCGCTGGTGTTCGCGTCCATCGGTCCGACGGGAAAAATCTTGATGTCGGGCGAGATCGAAGGTGAGCAGGTTGCGGCGGCGTTTAGGCAGCAGGCTCAGTCGCTGGCTGCGGGGGGTGCAGATGCTTTGCTTATAGAGACTATGAGCGATATCGAAGAGGCACGTCTTGCCGTCGAAGCGGCGCGACGCACGGGGCTACCTGTTCTTGCTTCGTTCGCGTTCGATTCCGGCAAGAACAAAGACCGTACCATGATGGGTGCGACGCCCGAGGCCGTGGCGGCGGCAATGGCGGAGGCTGGCGCCGACGCCGTGGGCGCCAACTGCGGAGTGGGTGTCGAGCTTTCCGTGCCGATCTGTCAGCGTTTGCATTCGGCTTGCAGACTTCCCATCTGGATAAAGCCAAATGCAGGACTGCCGACGATCGAAGGGACCGCTATTCGATACGCCACATCGGCGGAATACTTTGCTTCGCACTATGCGGCGCTTGCCGCTGCGGGCGCCTCATTTGTTGGCGGGTGTTGCGGTTCCACGCCGGAGTTCATTCGGGCGCTGGTCGCGGCACGCAGTAATGTATCGTAACGGGAGGTTCATGCAATGAAACTCCGCCACTCGGGGACTGTTCCGAGTGGCGGAGTTCGATTGTGCAGCGTATCTATATTTCAAGCATCAGTAACTCAGTTCCAATACGTTAATAGAGTTAGGAGCAAAGCTCTGCTCGAATTTTGGACCGGAAACGGAGATGCTGCGTTCTACTGGGACAATTGCATTGGGTTGCGTGATAGTGTTGGTGGCGTTCGGTGACTTACCGCTCAGTGTAGTCATCTTTGCCTGCGGTGAAACCTTGTTCGCACCTTCGATGTTGATCTTGAGCGCTTGCGAATCCGATGTTGCGTTCACAACCTTGACGAAGAGTTTATGCTGCTTTTCGTCGCGGGTGACCGACGCATAGACTCGTGAGGCGGCATTCGAAAGCGAGTTCGCGACGACTTCGGTTCCGAGGTGAGTTGAGAACATCACTTGCACCCAGTAACTCGGCGATCCATAACTCGAGAGCGCATTGTAACCAATCAGATCCGAAGGCCATTGCATGCCGCCCGCATTCACATTTACGAACAGGGGTGCATAGCTTTCCATGACAACCAGGTCGCTGTTGCGCTCCAGGCCGGTCAGCCAAGCCGCATCGCCCAGAGCCGCTTGGAGATTTGGTGTTGGGTCGCCTTCGCGCGTGGCCCACTCTCCTACGAAAATCTTCGGTCCGTTGCGGTCTCTATCGTCGTAGTAATTTGCCATGGAGAATGATTTCTCGGCGGACATATAGAAGTGCTCGTCCAGAACGTCGGGAGTCATGCTCTTGATAGGCGCCGTGGCAATGATCTTCAGGTTTGAGTAACGCCCCTTGATGGCTTTGTAGAACTGTGCATAGCGGCCGTCATACGAGCCAGAATGGTCGAATTCGTCCTCGTTTCCGACCTCGAGGTATTGCAGCGGGAATGGCTCCGGGTGTCCGTCCTTGGCGCGCTCGGCGCCCCACTTTGTGTTGGTGCTTCCGGTAACGTATTCAATCTCGTCCAGTGCGTCCTGGACATAAGGCTCAAGCGCCGGGCCCGGGTCCACATGCTCCTGCGCGAGCGAGTAGCCGGCATAGACAGCCAGCACGGGCTCCATCTTCAGATCTTCGCACCATTCAAGAAACTCGAAAAGCCCCATCCCGTCCGAAGAGCGGTAACGCCAGGGGCTCATATGAGTCGGACGGTCTGTCCATGGGCCGATCGTCTTCTTCCAGTCGAAGCGATCAGCGATATGTTCGCCTTCAAGATAGTTTCCGCCCGGCAACCGCAGGAACTTCGGATGCATCGCCTCCAGCTTGTTCATGATGTCGATGCGGTTGCCGCCTTTTCGACCGTGGTAGGTGGGCGGGAAGAGCGAGACCAGATCGAACCAGACCGTGGCGGGTTGGGCAACGGTCAAGATCAGATGATTGTTCAACGTGACGGGTACGGCCGCGGTCTTGAGCGTGTAGCTATATTGCTTCCACTCGCCAGTCAATCCAGTGACTGTGGCCGTGGCCGCGGGGACGCCGGTCTGATCGTTAACCAGGCTCACGGTCACCGGCACGCCGGCGGAATCGGTCTTTGCGTAGAACGATCCGCTATAAGTCGTGTTCGGCCGTATCGGGATTCCCCAGTAGCCGTCATTTTGCACGCCTGCGGGTGAAGCTTTTGTTGCCGACTCGATGGCGACTTTGAGACTGCGCGGGACGGCGGTGCTCGGGCCGGTCGAATCATCGAGGGATACGTGCACAGTTGAATTTCCTCGCGCCACGATCGTCCAGTGCGAAAGGCCGCCGAAGCCGCGGCCTATCACTCGGTCGCGCACAAGTTCTCCGTAGAGCCCCCCGTCGTAGGAGTAATTGATCTCCTCGGTCATCAGCCCATAAAGCATGGGGCTGACCCTGGCTGTGGGGTGGTCCACTTGAATGGCAAGAGTGGGCGCCTGGGCGGCAAGGGCCAGGGGCAACATGAGAGCAGTCAGAGCTGCGAACACAGATGTCGTGATCTTCATAACCACGCCATACTAATCCCGGAGGATGTCGCCCGGCAATTGGGATATCGTTTTCCCAAAGGGGAACACGCGGTGCCTCTATTCCCAGGAATTGGGATTTTGAGCGGCAGTCAGGAGCCACTGCCTCCAGATTAGCCTTCAATCGCCGCTGCAATTCCGGCACGTACATTCTCAGGTAATGACGGCATTGCGCCGGACTGAGAAGCCACCCAACTACCCCAGCGGTTTGCTGCCACATTTAGTTGGCACAAGTCGGCTCCGTGCAGAAGATAGTGGGTCAAGGCTGCAGTAAACGCATCCCCAGCGCCGATCCGGTCGACCACTTTCACTGGAAAGCCGGGATGTTCGCTCCACCCTTCGCGGCGAACCAGAATACTGCCCCGGCTGCCCCTGGTAACGGCTACCATTTCAAGTGATGGAAACTCCTCAAGCAGCCGATCCGCCCCCGACCGGAGCCTCCCCATTTCAGTTTCTTCGTCAACCGGCAAGCCCAACAGGCTTATCACCTGCGGCAACTCTTCGTCGCTCATTTTGAGCACTGTTGCCAACTCCAGCGATTCCTGGATCACTTCGCCGGAGTAGAACGGCGCGCGCAAGTTCACGTCGAAGACACGAACGCAGGTTCGCGGTGTTTGTGCAGCGAGCGTCTGGATAGTCTGCCGTGCCTCGGCGCTTCGCTGCGCGAGTGACCCAAAGCAGATGGCATCCGCACGCTCGGCCATCCTGACCCACTCGTCGGAAAGCTCAAGAAAATCCCACGCCGCGGGCTGGTGAATGGTGTATTTTGGTTCACCGGCCACAAACGACACCGTTACGCGGCCTGTTTCATGCACCGGGTCTACTTCAAGGCAACTGGTGTCCACTGGCATCGGATCCAGTCTGTCGATCGCCTGCCGTCCGAGATCGTCTCGACCTATTCGGCTGAGAATGGCTGCATGGTTGCCGAGTCGACCCGCCATCACGGTGAAATTCGACGGCGCGCCGCCGAGCGATTGCCCGTCTGGCAACATGTCCCAAAGTAGCTCGCCGACTCCCAAAATCAGATGCGGCTCTTTCATAGTTGAACTCCCGCCAAAAGACCGAGCTAGTGACTGCTCTCTCCGATCCATCGGTAAATCGAGCAGTCCTCCCAGTTTGTCACTGCGTATTCCCCGTCTGGCTGGTTGGCAAGTATTTTGTGGTCGGCAATCGCATCCGCACGGGACCGCCTAACCTCTCCTGCAAACAGCCTGACGAACCCCGCCTGACGTCTCAGCACATGCTCCTGCTCGTTGTTCACATACAGAATGTCCAGTTGCTTTTCGTGTCCCGCAAAGCCGTGTCGCCAGATGGATAAAAGTCGTCGCAGCACCGGTGCGCCGAATGGATTGAACAAAAATACGACGCACGGCCCAGCAGGCAGTTCAAAGTCCGTCGCATCCTTGCACAACATCCGCATTGGGGCGCGCGCCTGTCCCGCTTTCCGCCACATTGCCATGTTCTTTCTGCCGATTCTCGCCAGCGTAGGATTCAGTTCCACTCCTATCACCGCGCGAAAAGGAAACTCAGCGGCCAACAACATCGCACGCCCCATCCCCGCTCCCAAATCCAAAAACGTAAACTCGCTGATTGAGGCCAATGGCTTCGATCTTCTCCAACGCACAATCATCTCTCGAAACACGGAGGGCGCTACGCCAAAGTAAGCAGTGTTGTGCCGGTCAGACCGGTGTCCGCTTTTCAAGTGCCGCCCCGCGACCAGCCCACTCGTCCGCACTCCAAACTCCAGGTCAAACGGGTGGCGCGTAAACCCGTCCTTTATCGCCAGCCCCGGCAGCAGGCGCGGCCTCTTTCTTCCTTCTTCCGTCTTCACGCGCGCGCACTCATTCACGGTTTGAACATTAGCACAGACCTGTGCGTCTGCTTTTGGTCGGGGAAGATTGCTTGTTCCCGCCGATTTCTTACTTGCCAATTACAAGGATTTGGAACGAGCCTGGAATCATGGGCGGGCGAGGGCCGCGCATAAACGCAGGGGCTCCGGGGGGCGGAGGAGTTGCGCCCGCGGCCGGGGCCGGCGTTGGCCCGTACTCAGCGGTAATCTCGAAGATCTGATTCGTCTTCGAATCCAGGGTTAGCGTCTTGGCGCGAGCCGGTGTGGGAATGGTCTGCTCGACAGAGAAACTCGTGGGCGAATCTTCTTTGATCACCGTCGTTGTACCGTCGCCCTGCGAACTGAAGGTTTCCATCGTTTCCGGATTGAATGTGGCGCCGTCACAACCGACGCCGATGGGCAGATCGGTGATGATGTGCCCGTCGGTCGCCGAGAGGATGATCATGTTGTTCTTCTCGCGGCACGCGGCGAAGAGGATATTGTTCTTGACATCCAGTGCCAGGCCGGCACAACCGCCGCCTTTGCTGGAGAGGTCGTATTTGCCGACCATCTTCATCCTGTTGACATCGATAACCGCGATGGCGGATTTATCTTCAATATCGACATAGATCTTGCCTTGACCGTCGGAAGCGGCCTGTTCGGGCGCGCCGCCGATGTCGATGGTGCCCAGGATCGAGCCATCCTTATCGTCAAGGACAGTGATGTTGGGCGCCGAATGGCTGAGGATGTAGAAGTGGTGATTGTAAACATCGTTCAGGTAGCCGTCGGGATTGCCCTGGACGTCGATCTTCTTGAGGATTGCGAAGGTCTTCGCGTCGAACATCGTCACCGGCTTTGAGGTGGCGAATCCATGTCCCGTCGGTGTGTCGACCGCTCCGCCGTGCGCGCTGGTGCCCGGGATGTCGCCGACCTGGGCGAGTGTGTCCAGGTTGAATACGCCGATATGCCCGGCAGGGCCGGAGCGCGCCACATAGAGGTTGCGGCCGTCCGGATCGGCGGTCACGTAGTCAAACCCGCCATCGCCTCCGACCAGTTGAATCTTGAGCACCTTGTAGGGGCCGGCCTGCGCGTGAGCCAGGCCCGCAAATGAGAGCGTTACAGCGAGTGACGCGACGGCAAATAACTTCGAAGTCATGGTGGCATCTCCAGTCGAAAGATTCGCGGGCTATCCGCAGTCCGGCTTGTTTGAGGCACGGATTGGGTCCAGCCTGTACCCGGCTTCGAGCATACACGTTCCAACCTGAAAGTCTGGTGAATTCAAGGAGTTCAAGAACCTGCGCTACGTGCTGCCGTAAACGGATAAAGAGATGCGGTATCTTCGTTAAAAAGGGCCGAAATCCAGGGCAAAACGGGGCAAAAATGGGCATCCCTGTTTACTGATTCGGCACTATGTAAAGAATTCAAGCGATTGATTAAAAACAGGTTCCAAGGGGCGCCGCACCAGGAATAGTGCAGGTATCCAAGGGGGGTACGGGGGGGGGTGTTTTTTGCTTCGGCGGAGATGCATTTGGGCTCGTAAAGCGGTCGTTTAGGCAGAGGTTGTCCATACGGTTAGTATGCGCCGGCACACAGTAAATAAATGCAAATGGACATTTGCGGCGGGAGCGAATTCGCAGGCTGCGGCTGAGCTTTATGGAGCGGTTCGAAAAAAAGCAGCAAGTCAGCGCCGCTTCGCGGGCTAGCGAGTCAGCAAGTCAGCGGGCGTTGCGCGAGGGCGCGGATTCATTTCGTCATCGGCTGGGGTTGATGCGGTAGCTCTCCCGCCGTGACATGTAGCTAAGGTTCGCGTTACCCTCATAGATACGTCGCAAAGCTGTTCAAGGAGCAATTCAACCTCACCATGCCAATCCAAACGACAAAAAACATCTGGCACAACGGCAACCTGATTCCCTGGGAGCAGGCCACCATCCACGTCATGAGCCACGTCATCCACTATGGGTCCAGCGTGTTTGAGGGCATCCGCTGCTACGGCCAGCCGCAGGGCTCGGCTGTCTTCCGTCTTCCCGAGCACATGCAGCGCATGTTGGACTCGGCCAAGATCTATCGCATGGAGCTGCCCTTCACGCTCGAGGAGCTCTGCGCCGGCGTAGTTGAGCTGATCGAAGCCAACGGCATAACGCCGTGCTACATCCGGCCCATTGCGCTGCGCGGCTACGGGGAAATGGGAGTCAGCCCCAAGGGATCGCCCGTCGAGGTCTATATCGCCAACTTTCCCTGGGGCAAATACATCCCCGGCAACGGCGGCGCGGACGTCTGCATCTCAAGCTGGAATCGCCTCGCGCCCAACACCATGCCCGCACTGGCCAAGGCCGGCGCCAACTACATGAACTCGCAGCTCATCCGCATGGAAGCCGAGGCCAACGGCTATACCGAAGGCATCGGGCTCGACGTGAACGGGCTGGTAAGCGAGGGCTCGGGCGAGAACATCTTCGTGGTCCGCAACGGAGTCATCTTCACGCCGCCGCTGGCCAACTCGGCGCTCTCCGGCATCACCCGCGACTCGGTGCTGACCATTGCACGGCACCTCGGCCTGCCGGTGACAGAGCAGGCTTTGCCGCGCGAGCTGCTTTATATCGCCGACGAAGTTTTCTTCACCGGCACGGCGGCTGAAGTTTCGCCGATCCGCTCGATCGACCGCATTGTGATCGGCGACGGGAAGCCGGGCGAGTTCACCAAGACGATTGCCGAAGAGTTTTTCGGCATCGCCAATGGACTGAAGCCGGATCGCTTCGGATGGCTGACGCCGGTCAACGTGAAAGCCGCCGAGGCGGTCACGGCCTAAATCATTCCCACCCATTCTGCAAAGAGCGCAGAATGGATGGGGCACCCGGCTTAAAATCGGCTGCGGCGGTGCTATGCTTTGAGGCGGCGAAAAGTCCGCTCGACCCCTGGAGGCGGCAATGAGGGGAACTGGTGCATGGAATCGAAGAGGCTCCGAGGTAACGCCCAATGGCTTTTTTACGGTCCTGAAGTCGACTGGGTGGTTTCCGACGTTCCGCCTTCCGGGTGGATTTCGTTATCTCACGAGGGAGTCGGGCGTCCTGCGGTCGCCTTTTGACGGCGTGGCCGGGAAACAAGCCGACAGCCAGCCTACCGATGCAGAGATCGAGATCAGACTGCGCCAGATCGATGAGGGATCGCCGGGGGTGCGGGGATTGATTCGGGTAGTCTGGCTGGCTCTGGCGGGGGCCGCGCTCACCTTCATGCTGCTGTGGATGCTGCGTTGCTAGAGTGGCGCCCTGAGCCGCGCGGTGTGCCTTTCCCCTGGTAGATTCACAGCTTTGTAAACGTTGGTCCGGGGTTGGTTTCGCTAGAATGCGACTATGCGGATTAGTGTCGTTTTTCAGCGCGTTCTATGCGTTTTGGCGGTGTTGTTTTGCTGGTTAACCATTGCTCCGGTGCGGGCGCAAGTCTACGCCGGCCGCCCCAAGCTCATCGTGATCGTGGTGATCGACCAGTTTCGCGGCGACTACCTGAACCGTGACCGAGCCGAGTTCAAGGGGCGGGGATTCAACCTTTTTATGAAAGACGGGGCGTGGTTCACGGACTGCTACTTCGACTACGCCAACACGAAGACCGCACCGGGGCACGCCACGATCGGCACGGGCGCTTATACCGATGGCCATGGCATCGAATCGAACGAGTGGTGGGATGCGGCGCGCTCATACGACCTGAAGGTGGGCTCGGTGGAGGACGAGCGGTACCAACTGGTCGACCTTCCCCATGACTCGATTCCTGCGAATTTGCCGGGGGCTCCAAGCTGGGCAACGCAGTGGGTTGTCGGGGCCTCGCCCTTGAATCTGCGCGCCACGACGCTGGGCGATGAACTGCGGCTGGCGACCAATGGGCGTTCGCGCGTGTACGGAATTTCACTGAAAGACCGGGCCGCGATTTTGCCCGCCGGGCAGGCCGCCAACGGGGCGTTCTGGATCGACACCTTCAGCGGGCATTTCACCACATCTACGTATTACATGGAACACTTGCCCGATTGGGCCGCGGCATTCAACGCAAGTGGGCGCGCTGAGCAGGCTGCCAAGGAAGCCAACGCGGAGGGAACGACGCAGTTTTTCGATTTGGTGGGGAGGACGCCTGCTGCGAACAGCTACGAGCTGGACTTTGCGAAGGCGCTGATCAATGGGGAAAAACTTGGGCAGAACGGAGTCACCGACCTGGTGGTGGTTTCACTCTCGGCAAACGATATTCAGGGGCACCAGTTCGGGCCAGACTCGGACTTTGAAGAGCAGATGATTCTTTCGCTCGATCGAGATCTGGATGGCTTCAATAGCTGGCTTGACAAGGCCGTTGGACTCGAAAACGTCTGGATGGCGCTTACCGCCGATCATGGCATTGCGCCCATTGCCGGTGAGGCTGCCAAGCTCGGCATTCACGCGGTTGCGGTGAACATGGACAAGGTCTATGAGAGGGTGAACGCGGAACTGAACGAGAGGCACTCGCGCGGCCAGCATTTGAGTTATTTGTTGCCCGATCCGGACCTGCCGTACATTGTGCTGGATCAGAGGACCTACAAGAAACTTGGGATGGAGGAAAAAGCCGCTGAAGACGAGGTGGCGGCTCTGCTGCCCGCGGCCGTGGCGAGCCTTGATCCGGACCCGCCTCCGTTTCTCAAGCTGGTTCCACCGACAGTTGTGAAACCTTCCCAGCGCAGGCTTCCACCTGCTCCGCATGTGCAATACGTATACACGCGCATGCAGCTTGCGAATGACCAGTTGCCTCCTTCGGAGTGGGGCCGTCTGCTGGCGCACAGCTATGCAGAGCATGGGAACTGGTACGTGATGATGGTGCTGGATGGATACCAACTGGCAGGCACAGGGCAATTTGCGGGGACCAATCACTTCAGTCCCTGGAGTTACGACCGGCATGTGCCGCTGGCTTTCTACGGCGCGCCGTTCGAACCGGGCGAGTATCATGAACGTGTAGCCCCGGTGGATCTTGCGGTGACGTTTGCGTCGCTGGCGGGCGTCAATCGGCCATCGGCGGCCGTGGGCCGGGTGTTGACCGAGGCGATCAAGCCGGTTCACAGTGAACAGTGAGCAGTGGACAGGGGACAGCGCTTGAGCTTCATTGCGAGATGAGATAACGCCGAGTGGACTTGTTTAGAGTTTCTTTTGCAGTCGTCTGCTGTTCACTGTGCACTGTTCACTGCCCACTGTAAGAAGGATTGCCGCCCAGTGAAACCCGATATGAGAGTGACGTTGGCCGGCATCGAACTGGTCAACCCGATCATTGCTGCCAGCGGTACCTTTGGCTACGGCATCGAATTTGAGGAGATCGTGTCTCTGGAGCGGATCGGTGGATTCGTAACCAAGGGGATCTCTCTGGAATCGATGGCCGGCCATCCTGCGCCACGCATCATCCAGACCGCCGCGGGCATGCTCAATGCCATCGGACTACAGAATGTCGGCGTCGAAGAGTACGTTCAGAAGAAACTGGCGCCGATGCGGCGCTATCCGCTCTGCAAGGTCATTGTCAATGTTTTTGGCTCGACCGTAAACGAGTACATACGGGTGATCGAACGGCTCAACCAGGCCGAGGGCATCGCGGCGTATGAATTGAATGTTTCCTGTCCGAATGTTCACGCGGGCGGGCTGGCATTCGGCGCGGATGCGGGCGAGCTTGAATACCTGGTGAAAAAGGCCAGGGACGTTTCCATGCGGCCGATGATTGTAAAGCTGACGCCCAATGTAACGTCGATTGCGCAAATGGCCAGGGTGGCGGAAGAGGCCGGGGCGGATGCGGTGAGCCTGACAAACACGTTTCTGGCCATGTCGATCGATGTGGAGACCCGGCAGCCCCGGCTGAGCAATATCACCGGAGGGCTTTCGGGGCCGGCGATCAAGCCGATCGCGCTGCGGATGGTGTATGAAACGTCGCGCGCCGTGAAGATTCCGATCCTGGGGATGGGCGGGATCGTGACCACGGAGGATGCGGTGGAGTTTCTGCTTGCGGGCGCGACGGCCGTGGAGGTGGGAACGGCAAGTTACGCCGATCCGCGGGCCGTGGAACGGCTGGTGCGAGGCCTGGAATCGTGGTGCAAGGCGCACCAGGTTGAACGCGTATCCAGCCTGACCGGAGCGCTCGACGTCGCTAAGAAGTGAACCTCCCGGAGCGCCCGCCAGCCTGAAAGAACACTTATTTAGCCGTGCGGGAGATACCCTCTCGCAGGGCTGGTAGACTCTGGAGGTTCTCAACCCCAGCCCTTGAGCGGTGGATGAATGAGGAGGCTGCATAGTCACCCCTTCATTGAATCCGGCACGAGGTCTTGAACCACCGCGCGATTACCGATACGCATATCAGGTAGTAAGGCCCGTCCGTATTTGTTCATGGTTGTACTTATATCGGAGTGTCGGAGCAGGTCTTTCTGGATTCCTACCGGCACTCCCTTCGCATCTGACCATGTGCGGTAAGAATGGCGCAGTCCGTGCCAAGTTACCCTACCCAACCCAAGGCGCAGAGCAATCGGCCTCAGTCCTTTCGCCATCAAGATTGATGCGGAACGGTAGGCACCCGTTCTCGGAGAAGGAAACAAGAGTTCACTCTCTCCGGTAGTGGACTTATGCTTTTTGAGGACGGCAAGAATCAAGTCATCCATCGCCAAGACCGCGTTAGATGCTGCGTTCTTCACCTCGTGAAGTTGCTCATGGGTATAGCTGCGCTGTATCGTGATCGTCTTCTCATCCCAGTCAATATCTTCCCAGTGCAGAGCTAACAATTCCCCAACCCTGAGACCCAGAGCAGCATCTAGCAGAGCCATCACATTCAAGGGGGAGGGAAGAGCGGCAACGAGGCCCTTGAACTGTGCAGGGGTCAAGCTGACAAGCTGCTTCTCTCGTTTGCTGGTTCCCTTGACCGTCACCACTGACATGGGGTTCTTATCCGTTGCCGGTATGTAGCCATGAAGCGCAGCAAGCTGGAAACATTTGCTCATCGTGGAGCGGATTGCGGCCTTGGTTGTCGGGGCCAACTCCCCCAACTCCCCCAACCAATTCAGAACCCTCAGCGGGGTTAGGTCTTGCAGTGGCTCATCTGTCCATCTAGGTTCGATGTAGTTCTTGAGCAGGTATCCGTTCGTGGTCTGGGTTGAATGGCGCAGGGTGGGAAGGTGATTCGCCCGGTATAGCTCGGTAATCGCGCCGAACTTCGCCCCCACCTTGGCCCGTTCGTTCTCTTTATTCGCCAGGGCGACTTGAGTCTGAATCGCCGTTCGTACTGATGCCTCAGTTGGGTACTCATCTGAATCAAAACAAAGGGTCTTACGTGTCCGCTTGTCCTTCACCGTCTCACTGAAACGGACTTCCCACGCGAACCCCTTGGCCCTTGGAACCTTCGTGATGCTACCCTGTTGATACCGTGATCTCTTGGCACTCATCCCGTGCCTCCTTCGTGGTTTCCGGTCTCTGCCAGAACACCGTGACTATATCGGAGGGAGTTAAAGGGAGTACAATGTTTCTCGCATTTGTCGTAAGTATTGTGTAATCATAGTGGCCCCGTAGCTCAGGTGGATAGAGCAGCAGTTTCCTAAACTGCGTGTCGGAAGTTCGAGTCTTCCCGGGGTCACCACACGTTCCTCGACCAATCCAGCTTTCCATTCAACTGCGAAAACTTGGCTCCAGCGATCTTGGGGTAGCGCTTTTGACTTGGCGCGGCTTTGCAGCTATAAAAGTTGATGTCATGGAAACTCGTTCCATGGCATCACGGCTGCCCGTTACTGGACAGCGAATTTCACCACGGTAATCGCCAGGATGCTCGGGAAGGCGGTGAAACTCCGCCACTGCCCCGCAACTGTGAGCGCCCCCGCCTCAATGTCCGTCGATTCGGTCATTGGATGCGGGCGAAGTTTCAGCCAGGGTTCTTCCGTCTTCATGGAAGACTCGGGAAACCACTGCGGACGGCCTCAAGAGCGCGTTTTATATGCTCGGTTTTTGAGGCCCGTCCTTGGGAAGGTGGCTGAAGAAGGCGCAAGTCAGGAGACCGGTCTTTGGCGCCTTCAACCGCTTTCACGTCCCGAGGGGGACGAAGGAGCCCGTCATGCCAGTTTCCTCTTCGCCACGTTTCCTCAGCTCTGCGAGCATCCGCACTTCGCAATCTTCTGCGCGGATTCGCCTTCATCCTCATCCTGCTTGTGTCTTCAGCCTGTCAAGCTGCCTCCATCCGCGGAGTCGTTACCGACACCACCGGCGCCAAGATAACCGGCGCCAATGTCGTCCTATTCCTAAACGGACAAGTGGTTGCTTCCGCGGTCTCAACTGCAGACGGCAGCTTTCAGATTCTTACCGGGTCAAGCGGCCGGTTCTTTCTGGTGGTTTCAGCCAGGAGCTTCCGGCAATTACAAACACCCGATTTTTACGCCGGACGCCTCGACAGCGCCGAGCGCAACCTGGTGCTCGAACCGGAGTGGGTGCGCGAGTCCATCGTCGTCACGGCGACCGGCACCCCGACTCCACAACCGCAAACCAGCGCCGCCACCAGCGTTCTGGGCCCCATCGACCTTGCCTTGCGCACCGACCTTGTTAGCGCCATGCGCCTGATGCCCGGCACAGTCATGATGCAGGCCGGCCAACTCGGAGGGCAAACATCGTTATTCGTCCGTGGAGGCGACTCGGACTCCAACAAAGTTCTCCTCGATGGCGTCAGCGTCGGAGATATGGGCGGGCGCTTCGACTTCGGCCCGCTATCGACAACCGCCGTCGAAAGTGCGGAGATCTACCGGGGTCCGAATTCCAGCCTCTATGGCAGCGATGCAGCGAGCGGCGTTGTCAGCCTCACCACGCCGCACGGCACCACCAGCTTTCCCTCGTTCCTCTTCCAGGGCGATGCCGGCAACTTCAATTCGTCGCGGGAAGAACTCGAACTAGCTGGCGCCCACAACCGACTTGATTACCTGGGAGCCTTCAGTTGGCTTCAGAGCGCCAACGCTCTGCCCATGGACGAATATCACGCCGCCACCTCCGCGGCCAACGTTGGGTGGCAGCCCAATGGAACGACGCAGATCCGCGCCACGCTGCACTACGGCGTCGATGCAACAGGCGTTCCGAATCAGTGGGACTTCTATCGCATTGCCGACGACCGCAAGGAAGGCGACCAGGATCTCTACGGCGCGGCAATTGTCGAAAATCAGACGACGCCCGGCTTCCACAATCGCTTTCAATACGGCCTCACGCGCAAGCGCGAGCAATCCCAACAGTGGTATCCGGCGGGCATTTGCATCCCGGGCTATCCCGGCGATGACTGCGTATCTGCTCCCCCTCCTGGCGAGTTCGCTGGCAACTTTTATGGTTTGCCTGTCACCATTCAGGGCGCCAACGGATATAGCGCCGCTGGCCCGGCACTATTGAATTACAGCGCCGCGAATGGAAGCGTCTATCCCAACCGGCTTGACCTTATCTCGAATCGCGATCAGTTCCTCTACCAGGGCGACCTCCGTCTTACGCCACATCTGCAGCTCCTCGCCGGATTCCACTATGCGGAAGAACGCGCCGCCGAACGCGAGCCGGTCTATTTCATCGACGAGTCCATCAATCCCAACAACTACGATGTCGTCTTCGGCGCGCATGGCGACTTCAAAGACCGCCTGTTCTATACGCTGCGCGGCGGCGTGCAGCATTACCAGCTTTTCGGCAACGACTTCTCGCCCAATGCAGGCCTCGGCTTTTTCGTTTTGCGTCCGCGCCCCGGCGTCTTTAGCGGAACAAAGCTGAACTTCAGCTTCGCGCAAGGCCTCCGTGAGCCTGCCCTGACCGAGTGGTTCGGCTCCCTCTACACCGTCCTCAACTCCAACGGCGGCCAGGCGACCATCCAGCAGTTGGGCATCTCTCCAATCGAAGCTCCCACCACACGCACATGGGAGGGAGGCGGCGAACAGGCCTTCTGGGGCGAGCGCATTGTCTTCAGAGCAGACTATTTCCATAATGAGTTCGGCCGCGCCATTGAATCTGTAGGTGCGGGACTCGTGCCCACGCTGCTGCCCAACCTAACTCCCGCTGAGCAAAAATCTCTCGAAGTCTGTTCTCCAAAGCGAGAACGCCTTCTCACTCGATCTCAATTCGCTCGCCTTCCGCGCCCAGGGAATTGAATCCACTGTTGAAAGTGGAATCGGCAAAAACATCTTTCTTCGCGGCGGCTACTACTTACCTGGATTCGGTGGTGCAGCGGTCCTTTTCAAGTGACAACGCAGCGTTGCTTGGCGGCTTTCCGGCCACATTCAACGGAATCCCGGTCGGCATCTACTCTCCGCTGAAAGGCGCGCGTCCCTTCCGCCGTCCGCCCCACACAGGCTTTTTCAGGGCCAGTTACTCGGGAAAGAAAATCACCGGCGTCTTCACGTCCGCCTTCGCCAGTCGTAGCGACGACTCCACGTTCCTGGGTTATGAAGACATCAATCAGAGTAACTCTCTTGTGCTGCCTAATCGTAACCTCGATCATGGTTACGCCAAGCTGGACCTGGGCGGAAGCTATCAATTGCAGACCTGGCTACAGATTTATGCCCAGGCAGAAAACCTGTTGAGCCAGCAGCACATCGCGCCCATCGGCTATCCCAGCCTGCCCATGAACTTCCGGACCGGCCTGCGCATCCAATGGGGGCCCGGAAGCAGTCACTGATCTTTTTGGCTCCATTCGTGAAGCTGAAAACTTGAACGCATGATCGGGATTTTGGGGGCTGCGTCGAGGAACAATATCATCCTGTTGAAACGCCTCAAGAAGAGCCGCAACCACCTGGAATCCGCCCCTCTTTTTCCACATTTCATAGCATGAAAGCGGGCAAGAATCCCTGTTTTCCACTTGGAAAACAGGGCCCGCTCCGAGATACTTTAGGCATTCGTTCAATTACAAGCCGTTTAGCGCTAAAGCTGACAGATATCGCCGGCTTTTATCCATGCAGTTTTGAAAGATGAATCGGGCGCCACCAACCGTCGGCAACAAGCCAACGGATAAAAAACCGCCGGGATTTCTGCTCACGATACGAGGCTTTGCACGTGAGAACTATCCGGCATTAACTTGGTGGATTGGACCGGATCTGCGTAAGAGCATGCAAGCAGAGAGAAGATATCTCCGACCTCCTGATGGTGAATCTCAATTCGCCCTTCGGCATGGTTTCGGAATCGCTCGAACGCCCGTAAGCTTATCCGAAGCTGCGGAAACGGTCTTGCGCTTTTCACGCAGTGTTCATCAACATCTTGTAGCATCGCCCCAAAAGCAAAACTGCGCGCTTGAGGATGACGGAGCATTCTCTGCGCCTGGCGTTTATCCGCGCCTGCGAGCATTTCACTGGGATTGGCGCACTCGGCTGCACTGCCAAAGGTTCGAGTGCCCGCGCTTCAGTTCAACAACGCAGTATCTACTCGACATAAACCTTCATTGAGGAGGGCCGTATGACACTTAATCGAATCCGCCTCGGCATGTTCTGCCTGGCAATGATTACACTTGCAGCTTGCCTGGGTACGTTTGCCGCTAATGCGCAGAGCACCACCCAGGGCTCGATCGCGGGCTCGGTACTGGATGCCGGCGGAGCTGCTATCCCTGGTGCCGCCGTATCGATTCAAAACACAGGCACCGGCTTCACCGTCAGTCTTGTCGCCGACAGCAGCGGGTATTTCAAGGCGCCGCTGCTCGAGCCGGGGACCTATACCGTCAACATTTCGGTTCCAAACTTCGCCAAGTATCGCGCCGACCAAGTTACGGTTGTCGTTGGCCAGGTAACAACGATCCAGCCGCGTATGGCAATCGCTTCCTCTTCGACGGAAGTTGTCGTCACTGAGCAAACTCCGGTCATGAATATGGAATCTCCCGACTTCAGCAGCACCCTCAACACGCAGGTAATGCAAAATCTCCCAGTGAACAACCGCCGCTGGTCGGCACTCGCCTTGAGTACCCCAGGCGTTGTCGCCGATACTTCAGGACTTCGGCCTGATTAGCGTTCGCGGCATTAGCACGGTTCTTAACAACGTGGAAATCGACGGCGCCGATGACAACAACGCCTATTACTCCGAGGAACGCGGCCGCACTCGCGAAGCCTACTCCACCTCCGGCAGCGCCGTTCGCGAATTCGCCGTCAACACCGGCGTCTACTCGGCTGAATACGGTCGCGCGGCCGGCGGCGTTGTCACTTCCGTCACCAAGTCCGGCACCAATCAGATCCACGGCCAGGCCTATTTCTGGCATCGTGAAAGCAACTGGAACGCCTTCAATGACTACGCCTATCGAGACGTCCCTGGATTCGAGCACCGGAAAATATGTTGCCCATCACATCAAGCCTGAAGATCTGCGCAAAATCTACGGCTTCACCGCTGGTGGCGCGCTCATCAAAGACAAGCTGTTCTGGATTTACACCTACGACCAGCACACCCACGTCTTCCCCGCCGCCGCTGTTCCAAGCAACCCCTCCGCTTTCTATGCACTGCCCGACCGCCACAACTGCTGGTACCTGCAACCTGGCAACCGGCGCGCTGACCGGCGATACCAGCAGTAATGCTGCCCTCAACGCCGATGCCTGCACCTTGGCGGCTCGACAGGGATACACATCTTATGCCGCCGGCGCGACCGCCTACGACACCTGGATTAGCAATCTGAACTCCGATCTCGGTACCGTGCCCCGCTTAGGCTACCAGGAAATCAACACTCCCAAGATCGACTGGCAGATCAACTCCAAAAACCATCTCAGCGTTCTCTATCATCGCCTGCGTTGGGATTCTCCCGGCGGCGTACAGACCTCTGCCGTCGTCGCCTATGGCATCGACACCCTGGGCAATGACTTCGTCAAGCTCGATTACGGCGTCTCCAAGCTCACCAGCCTCATCACCAACAACATGAGCAACGAGGTCCTCTACCAGTACGGCCACGAGGACCTGCCTGAAACCCAGCAGGCGCTGAGTGCATATACCAAGAAATACCTCGTCGGCAACGGCATCTCCATCAACAACTCCATTCCTGAAGTTACCGGCGTGGGCTTCAGCTTCGGCTCGCCCTACTACTCCTACCGCATCGCCAATCCTTCCGAATACAAGTGGCAGATCGGCGACGTCTTCTACTGGAATCACGGCAATCACAGCCTCAAGTTCGGCGTCGACGAGCTTCACAACTACGACCTGAACAACACCTACGGGGGCGATGGCAACGGCTATTACAGCTACGGCTACACCGTCAACTACATCAGCGACCAGATCAGCGCTGCCAACCGAAAGCCAGGCAATTGCGCCGCGGGCAACAGCCCCGGTCGTAATGCGGTCGGTACATCCGCTTGCTACTCCTCCTTCACGCAGACCTTTGGGCCGCATGCTTACGGTACTTCCACAATGGACTCCGGAGTCTTCGCTCAGGACAACTGGAAGATCAGCCCGCGCCTCACGCTCGAGCTCGGCATGCGCTGGGACTATGAAGCCCTGCCTCCCGCCGATCCCAACTTTACCACCGCCACCGGAACCTTCGTTCCCTATCCGCAGTTGACCAACAACCCCAGCGACAAAAAGAACTTCGGCCCCCGCGTTGGCTTCTCCTATGACCTCACCGGCAGGGGAAATACCGTCGTCCGCGGCGGCTATGGCATCTATTACGGTCGCATCAATAACGGCGAGTTGCTCAACATCCGCTTCAGCACTGGCAGCCCCAATAGCCAATACAACACCGTATTCCACAACACCACCGCTGGTGCTCCCACACTTCCCGACATCGTCGGCGGAACTGGCGCTGCTGCGGCGACTCCAACCTCCAACTTCCTGGCCGCCAACCTCCGCAACCCGCAGGTGCAGGAATTCGACCTCCAGGTGCAGCAGTCCCTCGGAAAGGGTACCTTCCTTTCGATGAGCTACCTCGGCGGCCTCGGCCGCTTCCTGCCCAATTTCCTCGACGTCAACCTCAATCCCACCACCACGCCGGTCACAATCTCCGTTGCCCAGACCTCTGGAACAACCGGTCCCCTGGGCGCGGCTGGCACATCCTTCACGGTCAACAATTACACCGGCTACGGCAACACCGCCCTCTTCGGCTCGCTGGCCAGCAAGTTCCAGTCAATCACCGAGATGATCTCCAACGTCAACTCCAGCTACAACGCCGCCGTCATAGAGGTGCAGAACCACACCCTGCACAGTCTGCAGTTCGAAGCCAACTACACCTGGTCGCACTCGCTGGATTTTGCCCAGAACGCCAACACCACCAGTGTCAACGGCAACAGTTGGTACGATCCTTACGGTGACCCGCGCGTCAACTACGGCAACTCCAGTTGGAATACTCCTGACAAGTTAGTTGCCTATGCCGTTTATTCAGTGCCTGAATTCCACACCAACAGCCTTGTCAAGTACGTGACCAACGGCTGGAGCATAAGCGACAGCTTCGCGGCTTCCAGCGGCCTGCCTTACTCCGTCGGCGTCAGCGGCTCCTTTACCGGCGGAATTCTCAGCGGCTGGAACGGCTCCGGCGGACCGTCGTTCGTTCCAGGACTGGGCTACAACACCTTGCGCTATCCCCATCACATCATCGACGATGCCCGCGTCCAGAAGAGCTTCGAGTTGGGTGAAGGCCGCGCGTTCCAGATCATGTGCAACGTCTTCAACGTAGCCAATCACCAGAATGTCGACGGTTTGGGCACCACAGCCTACAAGCTTTCGGGTACCGCAGCCACCTACCAGGCGCAGGGAACCACCAACCCGACAAATAACACCTACCAGGTGATTACCAACTCCAACAACAGCGGTTTCCTGTTCACACCCCGTCAACTCGAAATCGCTGCCAAGTTCATCTTCTAACTCAACGCTCGACTATCCAGCGCGGCGGCCTCGGCCGCCGCGCTTCTTTTGGAGATATGAATTCTTCAGCCGGATGAACTCCTGGTCGCGGCAAGACCGCAAAGGAATCAGACTTCGTGTAGCGAATAAGGTTATTGACATTACGAAAGTACTTTGCTCTGCCCAGTGTACCCCTGCGATTTCTGTTGAAAACGAATCAATTATCGCATTACTATTGTTTACCCCAAGGTTTGCTGTTTCAGGTTTTCTTATTCGCCGAGGTAACTCTATGGTTTGCCCGAAGTGCCAATCCAGCTCTATTTCAATCGTTCCGGCGGAGATTCGCCTTTATCGTAACGGCCCCCGCACCCTGAGCCATCCGCCCATGACTCCCTCACCGGACGTATTGATCTGCCTGGACTGCGGCTGGGCGGAGTTCTCCGTTCCCAGCTCCTGGCTCTCCGCCGGGTGGCTTCGTTCAATGCGCAGCCCGATTTCTCCCGGCGCAACTCACCTCGAGTCCCCGATCTTCGCCGCAACTCCGAACTAAAGTTGCTGCGGTGCCAATCCGATTTGCCGAGCCGGCAAACGGAATGCCCATGCTCCGAGAAGGTCACTGCGAAAAAAGGCCCCCAGCCGAAGCCGGAGGCCTTTGGTTTATGTGGGAGCCTGTCACAAGGTCAGGAGCAGCCAGCCATCAACTGATCCCTGATCCCTGTTCCCTGTCTTAGTACATGCCGTCCATGCCGCCGCCGTGGCCGCCGCCTGCCGGAGCCGCCTTGGCTTCTGGAATTTCGACAACCAGTGCCTCGGTGGTCAGCAGCAGTGCCGCGATCGAAGCCGCATTCTGCAGCGCCGTGCGGGTCACCTTGGTGGGATCGATGACGCCGGCCTTCACCAGGTCCTCGAACGCGCCGGTCAGTGCGTTGTAGCCGAAGTGCTGTTCCTTGGACTCAAGCACCTTGGCCACCACAACCGCGCCCTCTTCGCCGGCATTGGCGACGATCTGGCGCAGCGGCTCTTCGAGCGAGCGGCGAACAATCTGCGCGCCGATCTTCTCGTCGCCTTCCAGCGTCGCGATCAGCTTGTCAACCGCCGGAATGGCGCGAACCAGGGCCACGCCGCCGCCGGGGACGATGCCTTCCTCGACTGCCGCGCGGGTTGCGTGCAGAGCATCCTCAACGCGAGCCTTCTTCTCCTTCAGCTCGGTCTCGGTCGCCGCGCCCACCTTGATGATGGCAACGCCGCCCACCAGCTTGGCCAGCCGCTCCTGCAGCTTCTCCTTGTCGTAGTCCGAGGTGGTCTTCTCGATCTGCGAACGGATCTCCTTCACGCGGCCTTCGATGTCCGAGGCCTTGCCGGCGCCGTCAACGATGGTCGTGTTGTCCTTGTCGATGGTGATGCGCTTCGCCTTGCCCAGGTCCTCGAGCTTCACGCCTTCCAGCTTGATGCCCAGGTCCTCGGTAATGGCCTTGCCGCCGGTCAGGATGGCAATGTCGCCCAGGATCGCCTTGCGGCGATCGCCGAAGCCCGGAGCCTTCACGGCCGCCACGTTCAGCGTGCCGCGCAGCTTGTTCACCACCAGGGTCGCCAGTGCCTCGCCCTCAACGTCCTCGGCGATGATCAGCAGCGGCTTGCCGCCGCGCGCAACCTGCTCCAGCAGGGGCAGCAGATCCTTCATGGCGCTGATCTTCTTCTCGTAGATCAGAACGTAGGGCTCGTCCAGAACCACTTCCAGCCGCTCGGCGTCGGTCACGAAATAGGGGCTCAGATAGCCGCGATCGAACTGCATGCCGTCCACCGTCTCAAGGCCGGTGTGCATGGTCTTCGACTCTTCGATGGTGATGACGCCATCCTTGCCCACAACCTTCACTGCGTGCGCAATAATGTCGCCGATCTCCTGGTCGCCGTTGGCCGAGATGGCGCCCACCTGGGCAACCGAACCCTCGTTCACAGGCTTGGAGAGCTTGCCCAGTGCGCCGCCCTCGGTCCACTTGCCGTCCTTGTCGCGAGTGCCGATGACCACCGCCACGGCCTTCTCGATGCCGCGCTTCAGTGCCGTCGGGTTCGCGCCGGCCGCAACCGTCTTCACGCCTTCGCGGAAGATCGACTGCGCCAGAACAGTCGCCGTCGTGGTGCCGTCGCCGGCCACGTCGCTGGTCTTCGAGGCAACTTCGCGCACCAGTTGCGCGCCCACGTTCTCCATCGGATCCTTCAGGTCGATCTCTTTGGCCACCGTCACGCCGTCCTTGGTGATGGTGGGCGAGCCGAACTTCTTCTCGATTACGACGTTCCGGCCCTTGGGCCCGAGCGTCGCCTTCACCGCGTCCGCCAGCGTGTTCACGCCGCGCAGGATCGCTTGACGGGAATCCTCACCGTGCAGAATTTGCTTTGCCATTTCTCTCTCCAGTGATCAGTGAACAGTGTTCAGCGATCAGTTATCAGATTTGTGTTTTCAAACTTGGGTTTAACTCGTGGCCAGGCTATCGCGCGAATCGTGACTCGATCACTGACCACTGTCCACTGACCACTGGCGCTTCAGCGCCTACTTCTTGACGATGCCGAGGACTTCTTCCTCGCGCATGATCAGGAACTCTTCGCCGTCGATCTTGATCTCGGTGCCCGAGTACTTGCCGAAGAGGATCTTGTCGCCGGCCTTCACGTCCAGCGGAAAGACCTTGCCTTCGTCGTTCGACTTGCCTTTGCCCACGGAGATCACTTCGCCCTCCTGGGGCTTTTCCTTGGCGCTGTCGGGGATGATGATGCCCCCACGGACGGTTTCGCCCTCTTCCAGACGGCGGACAAGGATCCGGTCATGGAGCGGGGTGAATGTGGTCACAGCTGATGTTGCTGCCATTGCTTCGCTTCTCCTTCACACGCGGACCGGGTTGAGCCCGGGCCGCGGGTTTTGAGTGATTTTCAAGATAGGACCTCGGAACCTGAACAGTGCGGTCCAATAAGAGGCGGCAGAGTAGCCGATCAAGCAGTTTAATCAGCGGTATGCTAGCACTCCTGCCTTCCAATTGCTAAACATAGTGCACCCCGCTGAGCTTGTCAAGGGATTTTCCGTTAAAATATGAGTGTAATTCACTCATAAAGTGTGCACCCAAGCCGGGCAGACCGCCCGCCCGCGCAACCCACTCATCAACTGCCCCTTATCCCCTCAAAACGATTACAATAATCTCCATGATTTGCCGTCTTCTTCTTCGATTTAGTGTCTTCGTGGCCGCCTTTGCTCTGGCCTTCAGCTCCTTCCATGCCGCCGCCCAGAACGATGACTCCCACCGAGGCAGAAAGTACAAGGTCCCGCCGCCCTCTGCCCGCGTCGAGGTTACCGTGGTGCGCGACGCCAACGGAAAGCCGATCGAGAGCGCCGCCGTCATCTTCCATCCCATCGAAGGCGACAAAGACAAGGGCGTCATGGAATTGAAGACCAACTTCGACGGCAAAGCCGTCATCGACGTCATTCCCATCGGCGACACTGTGCGGTTGCAGATCATCGCCAAAGGCTTCCAGACCTATGGACAGGACTACAAAATCGACAAGGAGTCCATGTCAATGGAGATCAGAATGAAGCGGCCGGGCGAGCAATACTCGATCTACAAGGCAAAGGACCAGACTGCGGATTCGGGTACGAAATCCGGTGCGGACAATTCTCAGAAATCGCCAAAGGATACCGCGCCTCCCGCCGACGCCAAGTCTTCAGATCAGGACAATCAGACGAGCCCGTCCAAGCCGCAGTCAAACTAAGGCCAGTGTGCCAGTCCATCGAATACGTCGCTTGGAAGAGTGACTCGAAAACGGGAACCCGAATACTGAACTCGCCAGAGCGATGCCAAACGAATTACTCCAAGGCAAATCGGCACTCGTCACCGGGGGCGCCCGCCGCATCGGCCGCGAAATCGCCCTGGTCCTAGGCAAGGCCGGCGCCGACGTCGCCATCACATACCGGACATCCCAATCCGAGGCGGAGAAAACTGTCCTCGAACTCGAGGACCTCGGTTGCCGCGCGATGGCGATTGAATGCGATGTTCGTTCAGAGGCCTCAATCCGTCAGGCACTCACCTCAATTACCACGCGCTTCCAGCGGCTTGACGTGCTCGTCAACAACGCCGCGGTCTTCGAAACGGCCGCCCTTGAACGCATCAGCCTGGAACAATGGGACTCCGTCTTCGAAACCAACACGCGCGGCCCATTTCTCGTAGCGCGAGAGGCTCTCAAACATCTGCGTGCCGTTCACGGCAGAATCGTCAACATTGGCTCGCTTGGCGGAATCCGTGCCTGGACAGGGCATGCTCATTACTGTGCCTCAAAGGCTGCCCTGCACATGCTCACTCAGGCAATGGCCAAGGCGTTTGCGCCAGAGGTGAGCGTCAATTGCGTTGCGCCGGGATGGATTGAAATTGGACGCATCGAGTTCGGTCGGAATGAAACGAACAAGCAGCCCGATGACGACGCCCTGCGTTTTGCCGCCCGCGCGCCGCTCAAACGAAATGGGACTGCGGACGATGTGGCTCAGGCCGTTCTCTTCTTCGCCGCGGGTCCAAGCTTCGTCACCGGACAGATTCTCGCGGTCGACGGCGGGCTAGGTCTTACGTAACGCCAACTTCCTTTCCTCGCCAGTCTTCTTATCTCGCAAATAGCCTTTCCCAAAATCTCTTTGCGTCCGCCCTGAAACCTGTCTTGCGTGTGCCCCCGGCGCCCGCCGCGTAGCGCCTCGCCTTGAACTTCAGCGGCACACGCTCTTTCAGCCCCAACGCTTCGGGTTGTTGCGGCCATTCGGCCCCAGTCACCGCCGCCTGGGGATTGGTCACACACAGCCTCTGCGCCGTCTCTTCGCCGGCGCGCCCGGCTACATAGTCATAGGCATTCTTCAAATGCGGCGGCCGCCAAGTCATGCGGTGCGCGTCCGTCGCCAGAAAATGTATCCAGTTCCGATTCAGCATTTCGTTGGAGAGGTCTTCAGCCAGCTTTCCGCAGCGCCCATATAATGCGTTGGCGGTCACCTGCACCAGGCATCCCATGCGCATCCACTCCGCCAGTAGTTCGGGATCCTCCTGCACCATGGGATACCGCTCGGGATGAGTCACGATAAGCGTGTAGCCGGCCGCCTGCAATCGGTACATCGCATCGGACAACTGCTTGTTCATCGCCGTGTTTGGAAACTCGATAAGCAGGTACCCTTTGCCGTTGATCGAGTAACGCAGCGGTTCGCTGGCCGCCGCAAAAACATTCTCTGCGGAAAGGTGAAAATCGCATCCCAGGCTGAGTTCAATCTGACCGTCCAGCAGCCTGCGCAACTCGCGCAATCGCTCCTCGATCACCGCGTCCTGATAGAGATATTCGTAGTTTGCGTGGGGAGTGCAGACAATGTGCGTAATGCCGTCCCTGGCGGCTTCATGCGCCATATCCAGCGACGTTTCGAGATCGGGCGACCCGTCGTCGACCCCGTAGATCAGGTGCTGATGAATGTCGATCATCGCTTCCAGTCTCCAGGCTCAAACAGCCGGACTTCACCGTGCCGCCAAGACCTCCACCATCGAGGCAAAAACCTTCCTGCCGTCCGCGGACCCCAGCAATTGTTCGCTCGACCGGTCCGGATGCGGCATCATCCCCAGTACGTTTCTTCCCGCGTTGAGGATGCCAGCAATGTTGCTCAATGAGCCGTTGGGATTGGCTTCGGCGGTAATCTTTCCGTCCGGCGTCGAGTATCGGAAAGCGATGCGGTCCTCGCCCTCCAGCCGCCGCAGCTCCTCGGCGTCGCAGAAATAATTCCCTTCCATATGCCCGATCGGCATCTTGAGCACATCGCCCTTGGCCATTTGATTCGTGAACGGGCTGTCCGCAGTCTCCACGCGCAGATGAACCTGTTTGCAGATGTACTTCAGCCCCGCGTTGCGCATCAGCGCGCCGGGCAGCAAACCGGCCTCGGTCAGGATCTGGAAACCGTTGCAGATGCCGAACACCAAACCGCCGCCCTCGGCAAATCGCTTCACCGATTGCATCACCGGAGAAAAGCGCGCAATGGCGCCCGGTGCGCAGGTAGTCGCCATAGGCAAACCCGCCCGGAACCAGAACCGCATCCACCCCTTGCAGATCTTCCGAGTCGTGCCAGAGAAAGGTGACCGGCTGCTGGGCCACTTCGGCAATCACATGATAGGTGTCGTGGTCGCAATTGGAGCCAGGAAAAACCAGAACGCCGAATTTCATGCTTTCAGGTTAACAGTTTTCCCGCACTCCTCATGCCGGCTTTTCCACTTGCGTGTAACGACGACAAAATCTCGATCCCCTGTTCGCCAGGACAGGCGCGCCAAGCCGCCGATTCTCAGTCTGTCATCGCAACGCAGTTCTTTGCGAATTGACTTACGTCAGCGCCCTCTCGCACCGCCCAACCAGCGATCAGCAGGCTGGGCGCCGACGCGGGCTCAGTCTCGCCGAGCTCGCCAAGCGTGGTGTGCACAACTTGCTGCCCCGGCTGCGCGGCCCGCGATATCACCGCGCACGGCAAATCCGTCGGAAGGCCCTCCTGGAGCCACTCCTCGGCCAGCAATTCAAGATCGCGCCCCGGCATATAAACCACCCGCGTAGCATCCTCCAGTGCCGGCAGCGCCGCCCGGTTGTGCGACTGCGCATGATGCCCGTCGAAAAAATCACATTCGACGCCCACTCCCGATCCGTAAGCGAGCAGCCGATGGCCGCGGCAGCAGCAAACGCCGCCGAGACCCCGGGCACGATCTCAAATGCAACGCCCGCTTCGCTCAGCGCCGCAATCTCTTCCGCCGCCCGCCCAAACAGCAGCGGATCGCCGCTCTTCAGCCGCACCACTCTGCGATTCTGGCCCGCATGTTCGATCATCAGTGCGTTGATCTCATCCTGAGAAACTGTCTTCGTCCCGCAGCGCTTGCCCACGTTCACGACCTCCGCCGATGGCGGCGCCAGATCGAGAATCGCCTGCGGAACAAGGTCGTCGTGCAGAATCACCTCGGCGCTCTCGATCAACCGCACCGCCTTCACCGTGAGCAGCTCCGGATCTCCAGGCCCCGCTCCCACCAGCCAAACCCGTCCCCGCTCAGCCTTTTGATCCAGCGCCGCATCCGCCATCTGCCGCGATCTGCACAAAAGCGATTCGCAAACCTGCCGCTCCGCCAGCCGATGCAGCAGCAGCTTCCGCTCTTCGCCGCTGGGATGAGTCGCCAGCACCTCGCGCCGCAGCTCCCCCACCCTCGCCAACCACGGCCCCAGGTCCTCCGGAAGTTGCTCATCGATCTCGCGCCGCAACCGTTGCGCAAACGCGGGGCTCTCTCCAGCAGTCGAGATAGCAATTTGCAGGTCACCGCGCCTCACCACCGAGCCGAAGAAAAAGTCGCAGTTGGGAATATCGTCCACGCTGTTGCACGCGATGCCGCGCGCCACAGCCTCCCGGTAAACTGCTCCATTTACCGCGTGAGAATCCGTGGCAGTGATCACCAGAAAGTTCCCATCCAGATCGGAGGACTCGAACGGCCGCTGAACCCATTCCAGCTTTCCTTCCTGCGCTAACTGACGAATCTCCGCCCGAGCCTCAGGCGCCACCACCCGCAGCCGCACCCCGGTCTTGAGCAGCGAGCCAATCTTGTCCAAGGCAACATTGCCCGCGCCCACCAGCAGGCAGCGCCGCCCTTCGAGTTTCAAAAAAATCGGCAACAAGCTCATAGCGCCCTTCCCTATTCCCTACTCCCTGTTTCTAGTCCCCCACTCCGTGCGGCACGCGCCCAGCCGGCAGGTCGCGTTCCACCGGAGCCAGAACCTCCCCGGCGAGTTGCGCGCGAAGTTCATCGTTCGAGTGCCGCCCGAACCACGAGCGAAGATCCTCTTCAGGCCGACGCCCGCCCAGGTAGTGCCGCAGCAGCCGCTCAATCGCCTCTGGAACCAGCGCCGCCGGACTTCGATACCCAACCGGCCGCGCGACCCCTGCGCGCTGTCCCACTGCGCCGCCGAGGCAGAAGTAGTACGCGTCGGTTTGCTTGCCTTCATATTTGATCTTCTTGCCTTCCAACCCGATGTCCGCGATCCAATGCTGACCGCAGCCGTTCGGGCAGCCGGTCACGTGCAGTTTGAGCTGCTGATCGAACTGCGGCAGCCGATCTTCAAGCTCCTCCACAAGCCAGCGCGTAAAGCCCTTGGTCTCCGTAATCGCAAGCTTGCAGAATTCAGTCCCAGTGCATGCAATCGCCCCGCGCCAGAAGGTCGATCCATCCACATGGAGACCGATCTGCCCCAATTCGCGCGCCAGCTCCCCGGTCTTGGCGTACGGCACGTCGATGAAGACCAGGTTCTGCGACACCGTGGCCCGCAGCTCACCGCTGCCAAAGCGCTCGGCCAATTCCGCCGCCGCTTCCAACTGCTCACCTGTCAACCGTCCGCGAAGGACCGATGCTCCCACGTAGGCCAATCCCGGCAGCCGCTGCGGATGAATGCCGGCATGATCGCGGAGCGTATCGTCCGGCACCTGCTCGGGCACAGCCGGCGACAGTTTAAAGTCAAGCCGCGACTGCAACTCAGTCAGAAAACTCTCCGCCGTCCAGCCCTCTTTCGTAAACAAGTATTTGAGCCGAGCGCGTTCGCGGCTTTCGCGCAGCCCTTGCTGGTCGCGGAAGATCTCCGTTACTGCGCGCACCGCAGGCACAGCCTGGTGCGGATGAAGAAATGCATTGAGCCGCACCGCGAGATGTGGCTCGTTCGACAACCCCCCGCCCACGCGCAGCGAGTAGCCCAATTTACCCTTGTGCTCCACCGCCGTCAGGCCAATATCGTTGATCTCCGGATAAGTGCACCAAGATGGGCAACCGGTCGCGGAAATTTTGAACTTGCGCGGCAAGTTATAGAAATCCGGATTTGCCGTCAGCAGGTGCGCGATCTCCTTGGCAATCGGCGAGGCGTCGATCAGTTCATCGGCCGCAACTCCCGCCAGCGGGCAGCCCGTCACATTGCGCACCACGTCGCCGCAGGCTCCTTTGGGCGAAAGACCGATCGAATCCAGTGCATCCACAACCTCGGGCAGCGATTCAATGCTCAGCCAATGGAGCTGGATATTCTGGCGCACGGTGATATCGGCCAGGTTGCGAGCATACCTGCGCGTGATTCCTCCAATGGTTCGGAGTTGGCTTGCGGTCACAATCCCATTGGGAATGCCGATGCGCATCATGAAATAATCCGAGGCCAGCCCTTCTCCGCCTTTGCCGCCAACCGCGCCTACTCCGTCTCCCTGCGTATAAATCCCCCACCACTTGAAGTACGCATTGGCCCACTCGGGCACCACGCTGGAGCGGCCGGCGCGCGCAAACTCGCGCACCTCGTTGAAGGCCTCCCACGGGTTCTTCTCCCGCTTCAGCCGTTCCATGCGTTGGGCTTTTGTCTCTTTTACCTCAGCAGCTTGGGTCATGATTTCTTCCTTTGTCTTGCGGCACTTTCTGCGACAGTAAAAAACCCGCGACAGCTAGGCTGTATCGCGGGCTACGGGAAATCTTGGATTTACGAGAGGACTTTTAGACCAAGGTCACCTGTGCGCGCGAAGCAGCGTACAGCAGCGACAACAGGTCATCAAATCCATGAAATGAATAGTAGACCAAAAGAGTCCGAATTGCAACCCTCAGGGCTTATCGGCCGGAATTCAATTCCCCGAGTACGCGTTCGACCGCTTCTTTTGCAGTCTTTTCGCCTTGCTCGGACAAGCTCATCCGTATCGGCTGCTTGGGATCGATGGTGATCGCGTAGAGAATAATCTCGTGTGTTCCGCCCTGGATGTAGAACATGTCCAGCAGGTCTTTCATCCCGACATCGTGTGCGGTAAGTGTAGGGGGATAGTCGCGCGAGAACTGTGGTGTAGTGCGCGAGATGGTGCCGATAGGATTGCCGTCGGAAGCCGCATCGATGATGATAATGCGATCCGCGTCCTCCAGCGGCTCCAGCAGCGTAAAGCCGCCGGTGCCGCCGTCCAGACATTCCACGCTGGCCGGCAGCGTGTGTTTTTCCAGCTCCCGCACAACGTAAACGCCGATGCCTTCATCGCCCATCAGCACGTTGCCCAGGCCAAGCACCAGCGTCTTCTCGTCAGCGCTCACCAACACCTCTCGTCACCCGAAGCAGCCGTGGAAACCAAGAGAAGCAGGCCGACTATAAGGCGCTGATTACGGCACCCTGTTCCCTGTTCCCTATTCCCTATTCCCTGCTTTTCCACTCTTCTCCCGGTCGAACTTCCATCCGCCTACGATCGAGGAGATCGTCCCGCGGCCTTCAATGTAGTCGTGATAGAAGGAAAGATAAACGTGCACAACAATAAATGCAACAAAGAACCAAAGGAACAGGTGGTGCCAGTAGCGCACGCTGAATTCTCCGCCCATCAGCGGCACGATCCAGAGAAACATCCGCGGCAGCCACGAATTGCTCATGCTCGAATAGAGCGCGAAGCCCGTGATCGACTGGGCCACAAACGCCAGGAACGTTAGAAAATAGATGAACGCCGCCAGAGAGTTGTGACCGGTCGAGATTTCCCCATGCATCTTCGTCTGCAGAACGTCGGTCTTGATGACGTCCACAATCTCCTGCCGCTGCTTCTTCGTAATCGGGAAGAAGTTATTCCACCTGGCGTACTTGTTCCCCACAAAGCCCCAGTAAATGCGTGCCGCGAAATTAAACACATAGATAAACGCGGCAGTGAAGTGAAGGAACCGCACCCAGCCGAACCAATACTGCTGATAGGCCTCAGCCGCGTAGAAGGCGCGCAGCGGAGCCCCGATCAGGTAGCCCGTGATGCATAGGACCACGAGGGCTGATCGCGTTGATCCAGTGATAGACGCGTACCGGCATCTCCCAAACATAGACCCGCCGGTACTCCACTGGATGAGTGACCTTGTCCGAAAAGCCATTGTCTGTGACCGTGCTTGGAGTACTCATAGGCCTCACTCGAAGGAAACCTGGTGGAGGTGCTTGCCCTGCGGGTCGTACAGGTGTACGGCGCAGGCCAGGCACGGGTCAAAGGAATGGATGGTCCGGATGATTTCGACCGGCTGCTCGAGGTTTGCCACCGGCGTGCCGATCAGCGACTGCCTCAAATGAGGAGCGCTGCTGCTTGGCATCGCGCGGAGAACCGTTCCATGTAGTCGGCACAACCAGTTGATAGTTGTCGATGGCGCCGTTCTTGATCTTGATCCAGTGCGCCAGCGCGCCGCGAGGAGCCTCGGTCAGGCCAACGCCTTCAGCCTCTGCAGGCCAGGTGCTCGGTTCCCACTTTTCGCTATTGAATGTGGAGACTTCGTTGATCTTCACCTGCTGCATCAAATCGCCGTAGAACTCCTTGAGCCACATCATCGCCAGTGCCGCATCCAGGCCGCGAGCCGCGGTCCGGCCGAGCGTCGAGAACAACGCCGCAACCGGCACGTTGAGCTTGCCCAACGTGTCCTTCACCAGGTCCTGCACGTCGGTGCGCCCGGAGGCAAACGCCACCAGCAACCTCGCCAGCGGACCCACTTCCATCGGGTTGTCTTTCCAGCGCGGAGTCTTCAGGAACGAATACTTCTGATGTCCCTCCAGCGTCTCGAAAGGCGGCTTGGGTCCCGTATAATTCAGTTTCGTTTCGCCTGCCCACGGATGAATACCCACGCCGTCTCCGCCCTCGTAGCGAGTACCAGGACGACGCGATGTATTCCTTGATCTCCTGCGAGTCCGTTGCGTTCACCGGATGCACCGTGCTCAGGTCGCGATTCAGAACCACGCCGCGCGGATACTTGAACGACTCCGGCTTCCCGTAACCCTTGCGTCGGGAACTCGCCGTAGCTGAGATAGTTGCTCAGCCCGCCGCCCCACTTCGACCAGTCCTTGTAGAACGAGGCCACGGCCAGCAGGTCGGGAATGTAAACCTCGTTGACGAACTCATCCGCCTTGCTGATCAGTTGCGCCACCAGGTTTAACCGCTCCGAGTTGATGGCCGCCACTTCATTGATGTTGATCGAGCATGGCACGCCGCCGACAAGATAATTCGGATGCGGATTCTTGCCGCCGAAGATCGCGTGGATCTTGACGATTTCCTTCTGCCACTCCAGCGCATCCAGGTAGTGCGCCACCGCGATCAGGTTCACCTCGGGCGGCAGCTTGTAGGCCGGATGCCCCCAGTACCCGTTGGCGAAAATCCCCAGACCGCTGGCCGCAAATGCCTTGATCTTGTCCTGCACTCCGGAGAAATATGCCGGCGTATTCTTGTCCCATTTCGAGAACGACTGTGCCAGCTCCGCCGCCTTCTTAGGATCGGCCTTAAGCGCATTCACAATGTCTACCCAGTCCAGTGCATGCAGGTGATAGAAGTGCACCACGTGATCCTGCACGTACTGGGTCGTCATCATGATGTTGCGGATCAGCTCGGCAGTCGGCGGAATCGCGATGCCAAGCGCGCTTTCAACCGCGCGAACGCTCGTGAGCGCGTGCACCGTAGTGCATACTCCGCACACCCGCTCGGTAATGGCCCAGGCATCGCGGGGATCGCGGCCGATCAGGATCTTCTCCAGTCCGCGAACCATCGTGCCTGCGCTGAATGCGTCGGTGATGACGCCGTTCTCGACCACTGCCTCAATGCGCAGATGGCCTTCAATTCGAGTTACGGGATCGACGACTACGCGTGCCATAGGCTCTCACGACTCCTTTTGATCTTCAGCGTGCACTTCCGCGATCACGCTCCGTTTGCGAACGTTGGTCACAATTGCATGGGCCGCGACGCCGGCCACTGTGGCGATTCCTACCACCGTGCCAACCGTATCCGCCGTGCTCTCGATACCGAATCCCGGGAACGACGGCAGGTGCTGATAGAGCGGCCCGTTGTCCCAGAAACCTTCCTCGCTGCAACCAATGCATCCGTGCCCCGACTGGATCGGATAGCTCGTGCCTTCGTTCCACTTCACCACCGAGCAGGCGTTATACGTTACCGGGCCCTTGCAGCCCATCTTGTAAAGGCAATATCCCTTGCGCGCGTTCTCATCGTCAAACGACTCGACGAACAACCCCGCATCGTAATTGGGCCGGCGATAGCAGGTGTCGTGCACGCGCCGTCCGTAAAACTCCTTCGGCCGGCCCTGGCTGTCCAGCGCCGGAACCTGTCCGAGCACCAGCAGGTGCGTCACCACGCTCATCATCACATCGGCGATCGGCGGGCAACCGGGCACGTTGATCACCGGCTTGTCGATCAGCTTGTGAATCGGTGTCGCCCCGGTCGGATTCGGCTTGGCCGCCTGCACGCATCCATTCGACGCGCAACTGCCCCACGCAACCACTGCCGCGGCATCCTTGGCCACAGTCTGCAGAATCGACTCCGCCGTCTTGCCGCCGATCATGCAGTAGACGCCGTCGTCCTTGGTCGGCACCGCGCCTTCCACCAGCACAATGTACTTGCCCTTGTTGTTGGCAATCGTATCGTTCAGGCTCTTCTCCGCCTGGAACCCCGACGCCGCCATCAGCGTCTCCGTATAATTCAGCGAGAGCACGTCCAGCAGCGCATCCGCCACAATCGGGTGAGACGACCGAATAAACGACTCGCTGCAGCAGGTGCACTCCTGAAAGTGCATCCATATCACTGCCGGTTTTTCCTTCTTCTCAAATGCGGAAACCACTTGTGCAACGCCGGTCTGACCAAATCCGGCTACTGTGGCGGCTGCGGCGCAGAACTGTAGAAAGTCTCTACGGCTATAACCCTTCTGCTCCATGGAATTCCAAATCGACTGTCCCATGCCTACCTCGCTCCGTGTGCAGTTCCGCGCGATCTCCCAGAGTGAACAAAGAGATTCTTGAGTTCAGGATTTCGCCGACTGACGTGATCGAAGGTACGCAGGGGAAATAACACTCGGCTGTGCGCTGCATCACAGGTGTTCTAAATCACTAACCCGCATACGGCCTTCGGCGGAAAGATGATTTAGATCACAATACGCACTCAATAAGGCGACAGAAACGTGACTGGGGTTGCCCCCTTAACTGTTTGTCTCAGCCAAGGGGGCAACCCCAGTTGATGATTCTTTGATTCGTTCTGTGATTCGCTTTCTGGGTTGCCCGCCGGATCCCTCTTTCCTGTCGTCATCCGAGGGCCTCTGCGCCGGCGGAGCGACGGCGCGAAAACGCCCCGATCCGTCCCCGTTATACCTCTTGATCCGAATTCCGCGCTCAAGTTTCATTTCGCGGCGCACAACGCCATTTGTAAATGGATGGCGGCAAACAGAAGAGAATCCGCCGGGGAATCGTGGGAGATCGACGGAGATCCGACGCCGGACCCTGCAGACACTGAAACGACGGTCTTGCACATTTTTAAAGTGGCTTTCGGAGCTGACGGGAATCTGTTCTACGCGCGGGCTGTCGCTTCGCTTCGAATGGCCTGTTGCTTCCATCGTGCGGAGTTCACGCCCATCACCAATAGCCACAACGTGAGCAATCCTTCGCCGATGCCGCCCATGATGTAGTGGTAGGGAGCCAGGGAAGCCGCGAGCGGACCGTCGACAAAGGTCAACCATCCCAAACCGGCGATCGCCATGAGAATGCCCAGAACTCGCGGCATGAAGGTCGATCTGAGAGTCAAGTAACCGATCAGCAGGCAGTAGCACCCGAAGAAGACCAAAGGGTGAACCTTGAAAGGGAGCATCTGCTCAACGTAACCATCGGCACATCCGGCCAAACTGAAGAGTGCCGCTACGAGAGAGACTCTCCAGTTCACGGGCTTGAAGAGGTAATAGAGGAGAACCGTTACGACGACGTAGCTTGCCGTGGCCGTCAACCCGAATGTGACGCCGAGCCAGTGGCCGCCCTTTCCTGAGAAAGCGAAAAGGGACGTCACGATGTTGAGCAAGTAAAAAGTCCCCGCGAGCCTGGCCCGTGAATGCGGCGCAGTTTTCCCAAACCAGACCGCCAATCGATCTGTGTCCATCCCTCTCCTGCCTTTCCGTTCCGAGGTCGAACTTACGAGCGCATCGGCTCAGTCCACGGACACAGTCTCAATTCGGCAAATCTTCAGCTTGTTAGAGCGTACGGCGATCCTGCCAGGAATGTTCCCGGTGCGGCCTCGAAGACATCTAAAGCATGATCCGGCCACGGTGAGCACTTATGGCGGTATCGCATCCATCGAGGTTTTTTATAATCGTTTCATGGAAACCAAATTGCCACTCTCAGCCCTCCTCTCACAGACTTATGTGGCATTTGTGATCGAATTCGATAACGAGTTCGAACGCCAGGTCCCTCACCGCACTACGAATTACGGCTCAACTCCTGGGTTCCCGAGGGCCCCTTGGCTGGTTTCGATGGCCATGTGGGTGAGATTCATGCGCCACATTCCCTTCGAAGGCGTTTCGGCGGCGAATCTGCAAGCGCATCTGGCTATCTCGAAGAAAGGCCTGAACACATGGCTCAAGAGGCTAGGAAAAGGGTGGGGATATCTTGAGATTTCGGACCCCGATCCAGTCGGGTCCGCAAAACACGCCTCCCTCCGCGCCATAATTCGTCCAACATTGGGCGGTAGAAAAGCCATTGCAGTCTGGCAAACCTTGATGCCCGCCATCGAAGGCCGGTGGCGCGAACGCTTTGGCAATCAAACCGTAGACCGCCTCGAAAACGTGCTGAGAACTTTCGTCCGTCGGCTTGATCCGGCCGTACCTGCGCATTTTCCTGTGCTGGAGTATGAGGATCGGAAGTCACTCGCCGCCCGTATTCAACTTCCCGTCCGTGAATTCTTGTTGCCGGAGCTTCTCGCCAAGGCACTGCTGGCGTTCGCTGCGGAATTCGATTCTCTATCGCAGGCGTCTCTTGCCGTGTGCGCGAATGTGCTTCGCGTAACTCCGGATGTCGGAATTCCCGTGCGCGATCTGCCGCGCTTAGCCTGTCTATCGATGTTTGGCACTCAAGACATGCTTCGGCAGCTTGTTCGCAAGCGTCTCGGAGCCGTTGGGTCGGATTCCTCCGGCAGCCGTCAGAAGTTGCTTATGCTCACACCCAAGTCACGACTTGCACGCGATCGCTATCTTTCCCTGGCCGCGAACATCGAGAAGACCTGGCGGGAGCGCTTTGGTGAGGATACGGTGAATCCGGTCAGGACATCGCTTGAAAGCATCGTACAGAATCCGGACGGAACGGAATCTGGGCTCCTTCGCGGACTTACGCCGTACCCTGACGGATGGCGGGCTCACCTGGCGCCGCTCAAAGGCCTGCCGCATTTTCCCGTAGTCTCGCACCGCGGAGGCTTCCCGGATGGGAGTTAAGGTGACTCGGATGCCAATGCGTGCGGGTTAGATATTGAAGTGATTCTCACGGAGGAGCAGCCTCCAAGATTCAAGAGATGATAGGCTCCAACGGTCAATAAGTGGCCTCAACCGCAGAGTTTCACCATAGGCCATTCAGTCCGGATCTCTCGATCTCCGCATCTCGAACAGCCGCACCAAAGCGCTCATCGACCTCGTTTACGGCCGCCTCAGCACCCTATTCTCTTGCCTGGCTCCGCCTGCGGAACGATCGTTAATACCCGCCATCCTGTGGGCTGAATAACGTCCCCCACGCCTTGAAGCACACATCTCCGGAAAACCCTGCCGGCACCGTGGTGCTGAAGAAGTTATTGTTCACTGTGCCTGAGCCAGTGATCGACACACTGATCGTCGTGCCGGGCTGCATAGCAGGGATCTGGAATGTTTTTGTGGCGCCCGCACTGAGGTTCCCTGAGCTTTGAGAGGTCGCAGCGGAGCCTTGGGGGGTATAGGAGACCGTCATGCTTGACACGAATCCCGCTTGCTCAAAAAACGTAATGGTGCGTACCGGCGCCGCCGGCTGCGCCGGGGCCGGCGGCGAGGCACTGCAGTCGTTACTCCAACTGGGACTCACGGTGGTGCCGTAGGCCTTGAAGCAAGTCGACGCGCCGAATGCCACCGCCTGACTGAAGATCTGCTTCACCGGCGCCCAGGCCAGGCCGGTGTCCTCCTCGCCTGCAAAAGCGATATTCGTCGCGCCTGACGGAACGTCGTAAACCTGCGTGTTCCCCAGCGCCATATTCCCGGAATTTTCCGTCACCGGGCTCCCGTTGGCATTGTAAGAAAGGGTGAACCTCGCCTGGTAGGCCCCTTGATTGAAAAAGGTGATCTCCATCGTACTCGGTTGGACCGCCGGGAAGGGCGTGCCTGGCTTGGCGGCATTCAAAGGATAGACATTCGTGCCCTGCTTGAGCTGAGGTCCGTTCGGACTCACCTTCACTGGTCCTCCAACAGCGGTCCCTGTCAGTTGCATCTGATATCCGTCCTTGTCACTGGATTTCCGTTTTGATCCACACCTATCACGTCGGACCAGGGAAACTGCGTATCCCCTGTAAAGATCATGTAGAAATCGTCACTTGAGCCAGTGGGTGCCGGCGCTGCTCCTCTTCTCCGCCAAACGGTGCCATCCTGCCACGCAATCAGGTTGTCACCGGCGGAGACTGTTCCATGCCCCCTTTACTGTCGGTTACCGTGTTTCCTGTTCGGGTCCCGGTGAACGTTGCATTGGAGCCGCCTACTTCCTGAAAAGTAAGCACGTTGTTTGCCCGCGTAATCTGCCACACGACCGGCGCCTTGCTGACGGCATCGAAGCCATCCCAATCGCCGGGCAATGCCGGAGCCTGCGCGTAGGTCGAGGCCGTAACGACCAGACAGGCAGCGAGAGCAAACACGAAGTTCGGCAAGGAAAACGCACACTTCCGCGGACAGGTTCGATTCATGAGTGACCTCCTGGTTTCATGCAGCGCATTCGGATTGACCGGGTCGTCGCGACAGGCTCGACGCCTGGGACCCTGGATTGCAGGCAAGGGGAAGAAGCGATAATGCCACGGAGAATATCTTCTGTTCCATGCTGGGGTCAATGGCAATCGCCCAAGAGACGGGGTCTTTTGCAAGCTGTCAACTGAACAGCCGGGTGACCGACGCTTCCGGCCTTATTCAAGACCTGCCCAGGCCAAAACACTGAGGGTGCTTCATCCTTCCTGCCATTCTGAGCGAAGTCGAAGAACCTGCTTTTTGGAATCCTGAAGAAAGGTCGGGAGCCCACGCCCCAGCGGCTAACTGAAGCTGTGCTCGTTACAACTTCAGTTGGAAACGCGCATTCTTCCGATTCCATCATGCGCCGACGCCGGCGTGTTAGCGCCGCGATCATATGAATCCATTCCGCGCACATCCATGTTCGCGGCACGCTGCGCGCAGCCGATCACCTCAGGGCCGTGGGGTTGTATTTCGCTCCTGTGCGAAGGCTATCCAGTATTTGCTGCGTCCGCGCCGGGCAGGCCCTCCCTTTGTCAGGCGTGAAGTTGTCGTGTTCCGATTCGATCAAAGGCAGTGGTTCCGTGCCGCCTGGAATTTGGTTCAGGGCCGTCCAAATCCCGGCGGGCGGAGAAACGGTATCGATGAATCCCATGCCTGCCATCACCGGAGCCTTGATGCGCGAGGCGAAGTTGACGGGGTCGAAATAGAGAGCGGTCTTCATCGCCTCAGGATTGTCTGAAGGCCAATTCGGAAAGCCGCTCTTGCGACCATGGAGATCGCCGTTTGTATCCGCGCCTGCGGGAACGCAGACCAGCACCGCCGTGATCTTCTCCGGGCGCAGACCCGCGAGCGCGAAACTCTGCTGGCCTCCCTGGCTTCCTCCTGTCAACACGATTGTCGTCCCATCCCAGTCCGGCCGCGTGAGCAGGTAATCGAGAGCACGCGAATCGCGCAAGTACATTCCGAGAAAGTAGGATTTCTCGCGGTCGGTGTTGCCCACTGCGACATAGGACTTGGGAACGTCTCCAGAAGGGTCGGATGGAAGCTTGTCGTGTGCGTCGACATTGATCACCAGCCAGCCATCTGAGGCGCGTTGCGCAGCCCAGTGAGGATCCAGCGCGTAAATCCCGGCATACTGAAGTTGAATGATCGCGGGGAATCGTCCTTGCCTTGCCGGCTTCGCAACATACCCGTGTACCTTCGATCCCAGGGCGTCGAGAGTAAACAGGCTCTCCTCGATGCCAGGGATGTCCGATTGGATCGGTGTAAAGCTCGGGTTGATGGCGACCTGGGCTTGCGCCGCCAGTTTTGCGTCCCAGAAAGCATCAAAGTCGGGAGGCCGCGCTGTGGAGAGCCCGAGTCTGCCTGGGGCGACGGCGGCACCAACGGCGTAGAGGCCATTGTTACGGCCCGTGTTGCCGCCGATGAACGCGGGTGTGGCGGCCGGGCCGGCGTTCGTTGCAGCCGATGCTCCACCACCTTTCACCACATTGTCGGCTGTGAGGCTTGCGTAGGGCTCGATGGCGACATAGATCATCTCGGGCTGATCGCCAACGATTTCAATTCTGTCTTTCCCTGAACTTAGATCGAGCTTGCCTTCTTTCAGGACGTCTTTGTTGTTCCGTCGGACGGTCCATTTATAGGCATACGTCGGCGCTGCGGGACCTGACGAAACAATCCAGCCGACCGTATCGCCAACATCGTACAGGCCGCTTGCGTGATAAGGGCGAAACACGAGTTGTTGCACGGGAGGCGCCGGTTGGGCGTATACGGCCGGGGCAACAAGTGGCAGCAAACAGGCGAGTTTTATGATTCGGTGGAACTCAGAAGCAATCCTGCGGCAACTCTCGCCAACGGTCCGCTCCATACGCCCGCATCGGGTCAACACTGGTGCCATGACGCCCCCCTGTCCATTGCCGACATTTGCAAGAAATGAGGATACACGACGGAGCAGCACAGGTGAGTGCAGTGGCTTGCGGGCCATGTGCCCGAAGAACGCGAAGCCAGGCACCAGCAGGCCAATCCAATGTGTGCGGCATCCGGCCCCTGCTCCCGGGAAACTGGCGCCATGGCGTAATCATCAAGGTCCCAATCCGCAAGCTTTGCCAGCCTTGCGCGCTGTTCGGCCGCAGCGGGCAACGTTGTGTTCGAACGCCGCAGCCGAGAACAAAGCCCTGGATACTATTTGGCCGGCTGGGCAACACATTCGAAGTTTTCGGCCGCATTGGTATCACCCTGGCCTTTGTAGTGCGCCACGGCGGGATACACGCAGAGCGGGCGCGTTAGACGGGTGCCGGCAACACCGGCCTTCTGGTCAGCACCAATCGTGCCGCTGGCAATGATCCGGTCTGGAGCAAGTCCCTGTGTCACCCAGCGATCGAGCGCCAGGACAATGTCATGGTCGGCGTCGTCTGGAATGCCGGTCCCAGCGGGAAATGCGCTGTTCCCAAAGCTCGTCGGCGCCTGGCCGCCGTCGCAATGTTGCATCCCCGGCACCATGAAGAGCCGGTAAAAGGAGTCGATCGAGCCTCCGCTATTGAAGCGCGGGTCGGGATAGCTGCCAAGAAACGCACGCACCTGCTCGTAGTAGTTGATTGAGTCCCGCGGAGCGATGGCCGCATCGTCCCAGCCATGGTACTGGATGAGTTTGCCGCCGTGATCCCGGAAGGAGCGCAGGTCCGGGTTCCAGGAGTTGAGGATCGACGCCGTTTTCCAGTCGGCAAGGCGCACCTCGCGGCCCAGTTCCGCCGTGTGCCAGTCCCACTTCGGATCCTCGTGCAGAGCCTGTCCAAAAAAGGTGTTGGCGAAAGCGCCTTGGATGGGGCCGATAATCCATAAGCTCCAGCCGGCAGGGTCAGCTTCGGCGCCCGGCTCCCAGCCGGGAAAGATCTGCTCGCCGGTGACGGGATCCTTCGGGCCGGAGTAGACCTTCTCAAGGGCGTCGATCTGCGGCTGCGTCAGGCACTCCGAACTCTCCGCGCCATGGCACAGAAGAACCGATGAATCGAAGTGGCAGACGCGCGGATCCTCGATTACGCCGTCTTTCACTCCGTCCAGCGCATCGCACTGAGCCAATGCGGCCTTCTGAATGGCAGGCAGCTTTGTGGTGGGAATCGCGCTCTCCGGTTTGGATTTCAGTGCCTGCTCATTCCACAGGGCGGCGGCGAGAAGGTTCGTCCAGTGGTTGGCCGGGGCGCCCGCGAGAATGCCGTCGAAGTCCTCCGGGTAGCGCTGGGCCTCCATCAATGCCTCGCGTCCGCCGTCGGAGCAGCCGACGAAATAGGCGTGGCCATCCGGCTTACCGTAGTAGGCATGGAGAATGGCCTTGGAAGCCAGCGCGGTCTCGTGCAGAGCGCGGTAGCCGAAGTCGATCAATTTCTCCGGGTGCCCAATAGCCCAGCTCGCATCCGGCATCATGGTCTCGGCGTGATGGCCATCGTCGGTGGCAGAAGCCGCGTAACCGAGCGTGAGAGGCCGGAGCAGCGAGGCCGGCTGAATCGTGCCGGCCCAGCCGCCGTTGCCGGCCTGCAGATATTTCCCGTTCCATGCGCTTGCGGGCGGAAGCCATAACAGGAAGTCGATTTCGGAATCGGATGTGGGGCGGGCCACACCTGCCACTTCGCAATGGCGCGGAACCGTGACATCCGGCACCTTGAAAGGAACCCCCGCGGGCTGCTTCAGCGGAGCGGGCTCGACCGATACTGCAGATGTGATCGCGACGTGATCGAGGTGGAGTTTCTTTAGGTCCTCGCATGCCGGCTGTGCACGCAACAAACACGGAGTTACTGCAATCGCTGCAAGCGCGATGCAGGCAATACGGCGCTGTATACGCATTCGTTCCTTTCTAACGGCCCGATTCCGTCGACTGGGTTGGCAGCTCACGCAAAGACCGACTCCTGTGCGGCGACAATCGCAGAACGGGGCCATGCCCATTCCCCCGGCGATTGAGCGCGGGCCATCCCCCGTGCTCACCGCTTTTTCGAATTTTACTGTCCCCGCCACCCAACACCCAAAGAGGACCGCAACTTAATCCCTCCTCCTGCATTTCCTTCGGCATATTGGCGTGGACTCCGGCGCAGGTGCACCGGGTGGCTGTTTTCCGGCAACGCCTGGCGCTCAGGAAGTCACTTCGGCGCCACTGATAATCTGTTTTCTTTTGGCGTGCCGGCTTCTTTGGCAGGAAAATTCGGAAATTCTGACTTCGTCGAAAATGGGTGTGCCGTAGCATCCGGTGTGAAGTCTGATGCAGTAGAAAGGAGCCACTGAATCAAGAAGGACCAAGACGGGACTGAACGAGATCAATGCGGCGCGCGATGGCGAGATCACCTCAGTTTGCTAAACTAGCCTTCGAGCGGACGCCCGCGTTAGCGGTCATTTCCTGCTCAGAGGCGATGCCCTGTTGGCCGGATTGCAGGAAGAAGCTGAGAATCACAGCTCCAAATGCCACGACCGCGAGATAGACGATGAACCGCGGCAGGTAAGCGCCGGCCCGGTCATACAGGTGTCCAAGCCAAAGCGGCCCGGTGGCGCCGCCGATGGCATATGCCGTCCAGGTAAGACCGTACAACACGGAGAAATGCCTGCGGCCGAAGTAGCGCGCGAGTAGATAGGGTCCCACATCGGCCTCGCTTCCCAGTCCCACGCCAAGGACTGCAGCACCCAGCAGAGCTGCCCATGCGCTGACGGCAAAAGCAAGAATCAGTGTGCCCGCAGCCGCCAAGGCAAGAACAAATGACTGTATCCGCTGCCGGAGAGAGGCGATCGATTGCAAATCCGATGCCGAGCCGGCCAATAATGCCTGCTCCTCCGCGGACCGATAAAGCCAGAGCAGCGGTCGCAGCAAGCACACCATGTTGAGTCAGGATGGGAGCAAGGTTGGTCACCAGACCGTTTTCGCTAAACGCAGAGAGAATGGTGATGATAGCAAGAATCCAGAAGGCCGCGGTACGCAGCGCAGCCGCAACTGTCATGCCCGTGTCAGTGCGATGTTCTGGGCGAAGGATCGCTGCTTCGGGGCGATTGCGCACTAAGATGGCGGTGAGGGGAAAGCCCAGAATCGCGATAGCGCCCAGCAATAGAAAGCCGCTGCGCCAGCCGTGATGCTGGATCATCCATTCCGTGAGCGGCGGAATCAGGATCGAACCAATTCCGCTGCCAGTAAGCAGCAGGGCCAACGCAAATCCTCTGTCGCTTCGTGAACCAGGTCAGGATCGTGCGCGTGTACGCGAATTGTGCGGTGGCATTGGCCACCAGCCCGATTACAAAAAACGTGGCATAGAACTGAACGATATTCGGCGTAAGCTGGCTGAGTGTGGCAAGCCCGACGGCGAAAACCACAATCGCGGGCAGAATGACGCGGCGCGGGGGAAAGCGATCGAGCAACAGTCCGATGAGAGGGGAAACCAGGGCAACCGTGATTGCAGCCAGCGCGAACGCTCCGCCCATCGCTTCCCGCTTCCAACCAAAGGCTGCATGCAATGGATCGAGGAACAAGCTAAACGTGTAAGGAACGATCGGAGCAAAGCTCACCATGACGCCGGTAAATGCGGCGGCGAGTACGCCCCAGCCGGGATATCGAACCGAGCTCTCTTCGTTTAAATGGACGGAACTCGCTGTCATTTTTTATCAATTCTTCGAGCCATCGTGGCTAGCAGTTTTGGCCGCACCGAAGGGCGCGTCCATGGACATTCCGCGATACAAATGCCGCAGGATGCAGCTTCGGCGAAATCGGGTAGGGGAAGATTTGCTTCGCGGCCTGCACGGATGAACAGTATTAGGTAAGTCGATTCGCTGTCATGCATCGGTCGATGGGGGGCTAGCTCAATCATTCGATGGAGCGACCCACGATGCGCTCCGGACACCGGAGGCGCGATCCCCTCAGGCTTCAGGCAAGGGCTGGTCCACGCTATCCCTGCGACGACTTCAGGTAACCATGGTCGGCGAGATGCCGGCCCATTTGGGTATACATACCGGCATCGCGCGGCTGCCACGTACCCAGCCCGTCCACATAACGGTTGTACATGCAAAATGCCGCAGCGATCAGCACAGTGTCGTGTATCTCCACATCGGAGGCGCCTTCTCGCCGCGCCCGCTCCACGTCTTCGGAGGTTACGAGTTTGCCATCGCGCTGCACCTTGCCTGCAATCGCCAGCAGCGCTTTCAGTTTGGGTGAGACCGTTGCCTTTTCGAAGTCCTGCTTGACCTGATGCACCACTTCGTCGCCGCCCAGATGAGAGGCTGCGGCCGCGCCGTGGCTGGTCTGGCAAAAATAGCAATCGTTTTGCGAAGAGACATAGGTGGCAATCAATTCGCGTTCGCCGGGCGCGAGGCTGTTCGGCTCGTGCAGCAGCAGATGCGCCAGTTCGCGCATGGGTTTGGCTGTTTCCGGACGAAAGGCGAATGCGCCGCTGATCCCGGGCAGATCTTCAGGAAGTGCGATATGTGCCATAGTTCTCCCTCAGCGTTCCACCGGCTGGGCCGGAAGATAGGTTTTGCTCACATTCACGTAGTCATCGCGCGCCACCATCTTTCCGCGCTCCCTATACATGGCTTCGTCGCGTGGCTGTACGGTTCCCAATCCGTCCACATAGCGGTTGAACATGCAGAAGGCCGCGGCGATCAGAACGGTGTCATGAATCTCGACATCGGTTGCGCCCAGGCTGCGCGCGTGCGCCACGTCTTCTGACTTAACGTGCCTGCCTCCGCGTTGTACGCTGCATGCAATGACGAGCAGCGACTTCAGCTTTTCCGATATATCTGCGTACTTAAAATCTGCCTTGACGCGGCGCACCAGTTCCTCATCGCCGTCCAGATGTGCCGCGGCAATGGCGCCGTGAATCGACTGGCAGTAATGACAATCGTTCAGATAAGAGACATAGGTTGCGATCAGTTCGCGCTCCCCGGGCGAGAGGCTGTTCGGAGCGCGCAAGAGAACCTCGACAAGATCATTCAGCGGGCGGGCAGTTTCCGGGCGAAATGCCATCGCACCGCGAATTCCAGGCTGGTTTTCCGGCAGGGGAATATGTGGCATCGATCTGGAGACCTCCTCGAAACGCATGTGAGCTTACCAGTCCGAGGTCAATGTCCGCCTCCACCAAAAGGTGGGTCTTCTATGAGGGATCTTGGGTCTATCGGACCGTCGGCTACGAGCTTTGAAAGTCGGCGATGGGTTTGCGAACGGCCGGCGCGAGCAGCCGGAATCCGACCTCAGTCCTTATCGGACACGGTCGGGATATTCATGCTTGCACAACTGGGCTTCAGAGCCGCACTCGTCTGGCGCCTGAAGATCATCTCGACGAACAACCCCGGGTGGACCGACGCTCATCGACGTCATCGGGATCCGCGCCGGGCTTCTGAGTAGCTCTTCTCGTAAATTCAATTGAAGGCCGCGCCGCAAGGGCTTCCTCCAAAACAAAAAGCGCCCGGCACCCCTCGGGGCCACCGGGCTTTTCTACCATAGGCCCTACTTCGATTCCTTAATGATCGCGTCCGCAGCGTTGCCGGCCACAACCCAGTTTGCCGACCCGGCCACCACGGCTTCATCCTCGAACCAGAGGAATCCGAAGTCGTCGATGCACTCAGGAAAATCCGGCTTGATGATGATGTATCCCGGAATCACTGCGCCCGGAATGTAAGCGTTGTCGGCGCGGTTGTTGCTGTACGTCTTGGTCTTCGAGACCGTGCCGACGCCAGCTACATACGAGGTGCTGGATACCGGGTGCGTGCCGAGAATGTAGTTGACGGCGCGAAGTGTGTATTCAGGGCCCACAAGATCCGGAAACGTTTTATGCAGGAAGTACATCCGGATGGCCATCTCAACCACGGCGCCCGATCCACCCCAGGTGCCCAGGCTCGGGGGTACGCCGAACGGGGTAGCGTCCAGTTGCTTGTCCACACCCGCCATGTATGTCTTCACCGCTTCCCGCATTTGATTTTTCGCGCTCGCGTCCAGATAAGGCGATGCCCGGACTGCCGTCCATCCACGGAAACCCATCTGCTGCGGGGTGATCATCTGAGGGAACAGCTCCTTCAGACGCGACTTGTAAGGCTCGGCGCCATGTGTGGCAATGGTCAATTCCAGAGCCGCGGCCCAGTCCTGTCCGCCGGCCAAGCCGCCACTGCCGGAGCCGGCCGGCAGAGCTGTTTGTGCGCTGGTCGTGCCGGAACTTGCCGGAGTGCCCGCACCGTTAAGACCGGCGGGAGTTCCCGACACCACGCCCTGAGAGGCGGCCAGCACGCCACCTGCCGGAGCACCTGCCGGATTCGCTCCGCCTGAAACGCGCGCCGGAAACGGCGTGGGGTGGGCCTTCTCGTCGTTCCATGCTTTGATCGCAGTATCGAGGCAGTCTTTCGCTAACGGGTCGTCCCAGCCTTTCAGCACATCGGCTGCGGCAGCCAGTGCTGCGATGGCGTTCCACTGGAAGTAAGGGTTCGTCGACGTGAAGATCCAGCGATCGTCCGGCCTGCCTGAGTATTCACCCTTCACTTCGTTTGGACCGAGACTTGGGTCATAGATGCGGCCGTCGGTCTTCGACGCCCCGTCGCCCAAATGCGTATATTGACGCAGATCCGGTTCGTGAGTGCCGCGGATCGCGTGGCCTATATTGTGGAACTGCGCCAGGATGAGCAGCGCGCCGTGCTTGACTTGCTCGATCGTATCCGGCACGCCATCGGGACGGTGCATCTCAACCTCACGTGCGTCTTCATCCACCGTAAGCTCGTCGTACTTGAGATCGAATTCGCGATACGCCAAAGCCAGACTCTGAATCACGCTCAATTGCGCGGGCTCCTCGAGATCGAAGTCGCCGGCATCATACCAGCCGCCCACGTTCATCCCAGGAATGTGATCGCCGCCTTTCAACTTTCCGTCCGTTGCCGTAGCCTGATTCCAGCCGTCGAATTGCTCTCCAACCACCGGCGCCATCCGGCCGTCATCCAGGTGCGAAGCGCCGTGCCACACGCGGTAGCCTTCGCGAACGGATACGTGATCCATCTGCTCCGCAAGGTGATGGTCGAGGCTGTCCTGCCAGATATTCGCGTAAGCGTCCTTGGAGATGGGGAAGGGCGCCGTGCGCTGGCCTGCGTACTCGATGACGTAAAGGCCGGGATCCTTGACCGGGGTGAAGTCGAATTTGGAATAGACGTACCGCAGCCAGGGTGTTGAAGGCGTGATCGGGCCCTCAAACGCCTGCTTGTAAGATCCATCCTCCGTCAGGCGCAGCACTTTGGCCGTCCTGGGGCCGTTGTACTTCGGGTCAAGTTCGAGCACGGCCACCTTTTGGAAACCCGGCGCATAACCGACCTGACTGTGCGCGATCATCGGCGGCCGCGTCCAGTTCGGAATCACGTCCGGCCTGATGTGCCACACGATGGCGCCCGTGGTCATGCCCGAAGGGATCAGCGAACGCAGCACGAACCAGCCGTTCTGCGCGCGGTTGCGTCCGTCAAACAACATCAAATCGGCCGTATCCGATATGACGTTGACGCGGGCCAGCGGGTCGTCGATCCCAAGGGTGATGCTTTTACCCTCGGCGAACGGCAGCGGCTGAGTGTATCCCTTGGCATTGTCCCAGTCCTCCAGGTAGTACGCCTTTTTCGGTTCATCGGCCAGCGGCAACACCTTGACCATCGGATCGTCAGGCGTTCGCGGGAAGATGCCGGCCTTGGTTCCGTCCACCAGGTAAGCCTTGCCCATGTAAATCGAGGGCAGGAACTCCAGGTTGAAGCCCGCTCGCCCGGCCAGCTTCTGTGGTAGCGGCTTCAAGAGATTGATGCTTACCTTCACGCCGCCTGGTTCCGCTGCGACTTCCAGGGTGTAGCTCAGATCGAAGGTCGGATAAGCAAGGTTGGCGGTAAGCCTGTTGTTCGCCTTATCGGCCTGGCGCCCCTTGAGGGTTGCCACCAGGTCCCACTGCTCGGGCGTCGGCATCAGGCGCACGTCGCCGTTGGTGGCGATACGCTGACCGTGGAGAATCATCTCCATGGCCGTGTTTTTCTGGTCTACGAAAACGGGATGGTACGTGCTGTCGTAGAGAAATACGCTAAAACCTTGAGTATCGAGGTAATTCTTGTCGGTGACATTCATGGCAAAATCGGCGCCGGACAGTCCTGGGCCAGAGGTCAGGACCAAGATGAGACACACTGTGATTCGAGTGAGCATAGATTGGGATCAAACCACTCCTATGCCTCAACCTTACATTGCATGTACACCTTCTGGGCGACCTTTGTTCACAGGATTGCTCCATGCAACCCCGCCATCTCGCCAATGACCAGCACCCCGCGCAGCCGGTCGCGGCCCACGCTGAGGCCGCCCCCGCGCGCTCCGCGACTGTTGGCTTTCAGGGTCGTGTTCAGGTCGATGCGCGGGCCTCGAAACGCAGGCAGTAAAGCGGGCCCTGAGGAACCTGCAACGCGTCCGAGGAAATCTGCTGGAGCCGCTCGGAAATGGCCCAGCCATGCATCGACTCTTGAACCGGCGTCCGAAGAAAAAGCAGATCAAGTGTGCCCTGAGGCAAATCCATGCGCTGCTCGCGTAGACCCATTCGTCGCTACCAGACCCGGCATTGGGTAGCGTGCACCATGGCGTCGCCGGGTTTGCAGCCGAAGGCCTTCTGGAACTCCGGCATGTTGGACACCACGTTATTAACGCGAAGCCATGGAACCGAGTGCGGATTGGTGAGGATCAGGGTGCGCGCCGTCTCCGGTCGAACCTGCTCGCACCAGTTATTTGCATAAGCCATGAAGAACCTTTGAAGGTTGGTGAGGCCGTTGGCATCCTTGTCCTCGAGCGTCTTGCCTTGCTGCGCGAGGTCTGCAGTCAGGGCAGCAAGGGATAGATAAATGCCCCCGTTATCGGCAGTGTCTTCGCCCTGGGTGAGTTTTCCGTTCTGCTCAACGCCGGCAATACCGTGAACGGGGCCGGTATATTCGGCAGAGATACAGGAGCCGCGCTGATCGTACTGCTTCGCGTCTTCCGGCGTCCACCAGTCGTGCAGATTTCCTTTCACGTCGAACTTGCGGCCCTGATCGTCGAAATCGTGGGTGAGTTCGTGGCCCATGACGGAGCCCTCGGCGCCGTAATTCAGAACATCGTCCGCTGCGGCATCGAAGAAGGGGGGCTGCAGGATGCCGGCGGGGAAGTTGATGGTATTGGTCTGCGGGTCCTCGTAAGCGTTCACGGTGGGCGGCGTCATTTGCCACTGGGTGCGGTCCAGAGGATGCCCTATGAAAGCCAACTGCCTCTTCAGTTCGAAGGCAGTCGCGCGTTCGACGTTAGCCGGGTAGCTGGCACGGGAAATGGAGAGGGAACTGTAGTCGATCCATTTGTCGGGGTATCCGATCTTCTCGACTACGGCCGCCAGTTTCAAGTGCGCCTCGCGCTTGGTCGCCGGCTGCATCCAGGAGACGGTGTCAATGTCCCGACCCATGGCGGCTTCGATTTCCTTAACCATGTTCAGGACGCGGGCTTTGCTCTCCGGAGGGAAAACCTGCGCGACGTAGACCTGCCCCAGGGCTTCACCGAGATAGGCGTCGACTGCGATCGTGCAACGGCGCCAGTCGGGCGCCTGTTGTTGCTGGCCAAAAAGGGCGCGCCGGAATTCGAAAGACGCATCGCGCCATCGGCTGCCCAGGGTTACTGCGGCGGATCGGAGCAGGTGCCAGCGCAGGTAGACCTTCCAGGTGGCCAGGTCCTCGCCGACGAGCTGCTTGTTGAGACCGCGGAAGAACTCCGGCGCTGAGACTTCATACATCGGCACCGCGGGCGCTCCGATTCCATGCAGATAGCTGTCCCAGTCGAACGCGGGCGTCAGTTCCTTTAACTGCGCCAGGGTGTAACGATTGTCGGTCTTATTGGGATCACGGCGTGTGATGTTGTCCATCTGGGCCTGCGCCATGGCGGTTTCGACGCGGAGGATGGTGGCTGCATCCTTTGCGGCTTCCTCCTGGCCCTCTCCGCCGAGTGTGAGCAGTGCCTCGATATAAGTGACGTAATGATCGCGAATGTTTTTCGAATCCGCATCGGTCTTGAGATAGAAATCTCGGCTGGGTAAGCCGAGGCCTCCCTGATCAATGCCGGCGACGACGCGACTGACGTCCCGGTAATCCGGCGTGGGACCATAGCCGAAGAACGCCACATTGGTCTGGTTGTCACCGCTTTCCCAGGCGGCAAAGAACGAACTGTGCAGCAGGGCCAGCACTTCGGCGATGTCGCGCTTGTCGCGCATGGCGTTGATGCGATCCAGCAGCGGCTGCAGGACCGGCAACTCGCCGGCTCCGTCGCCTGCCTGTTCCATGCAACTGGCGTAGAAGTCGCCGACCTTTTGTTGGTTGGGACTGCGGGATGCGCTGGCGGCCTGGTTCTTCTCGAGTGTCTGGCGGAGAACCTGGAGATTCCATTCCCCCAGCTGAACGAATGTGCCCCAGAAAACCTGGTCGGGTGGAATGGGGTTGGCGGCGTTCAGTTTGCCGCACACATACTGGTGGAAGTCTGTGCATGGGTTGGCCGAGGTGTCGACCTGGGTAACGTCGATGTGATGCAGCTCCGCTGGGGCCGGGTCGGATTGCGGTGACTGTGCTGCGGCACGTAGCAGGCAGCAGGCGGCGAGAAGAGCGGCAGAGGGTTGGATCATCCTCATTGAGTGCTCCATTTCAGAAAGTGGATTGGGGAAAGTGCTGAATGCGCGACGAAGAATCTTCCGGACTTCCCATTTTGCCTTCCGGGCGACGACAGTATACCGCCAGTTGACGCCGGTGCGATCTTTTTCTGCATTCGTTCCAGGCCAAAGAACCGGGCGCATCTGGAAGGCAGGTTTCGCACTTCCGCCGCGGCCGCCAGATTTCTTGAGATCGCGGCCCTTTCGAATTGCTTGCATTATGAGACCGGAATCGCGAGAATTCCAGATGCTGAAGTAAACCCGGAGAATCAAGCAGGAGGAACATGAAAACGAGGATCGATCGTGCACCTATGCTCGCACTCGTGCTTACGCTGATTGGCGCTACGTGGACGATGACGGCACAGGCCGGGGCCGGACCCGGTGTTCCTGCGTCCAGGCCGAAAGGTCCATGTGACATCTACACTGAGGCCGGCGACCCATGCGTGGCCGCGCACAGCACCACGCGCGCCCTCTACGCCTCTTACAACGGCCCGCTCTACCAGGTTCTGCGCCAGTCCGACGGCAAGACGCTGAACATCGGGGTGGTCCAGCCCACCGCGTCAGATGCGGGCGGATACGCCGACGCAGCCGCGCAGGACGCGTTCTGTGCCAACACCTACTGCTGGATCACCACCATTTACGATCAATCCCCCAGGCACAACGATCTTACCCAGGCGCCTCGCGGCGGATTCAGCGGCCCGGCGATGGGTGGGTTCAATAACCTGCCAATCGCCGACATGGCGCCAATCACGATCATGGGCCACAAGGCCTACGGTGTTTTCATTGTGCCGGGCATGGGCCTTCGCATGGACGACGCGAAGGGCACCGCCGTCGACGACCAGGCGGAAGGACAGTATTGGGTCATTAACGGCCTGCATTTCAACTCCGGCTGCTGCTTCGACTACGGAAACGCCGAGATCGACAGCCGCGACGACGACAACGGCACCATGGAAACCGCCTACTACGGCAACGCGACCCCCTGGTATCACGGAGTCCCGCCAGGCCCCTGGATTGCAACCGACCAGGAGAATAACCTCGTCGGTTGCGTGAACGCGGATGGATCCAAGCTGTGCGCAAACCTGCCGACCATTACATGGCGCTTTGTCACCGCAATGGCCAAGGGCGAACCGCATCACTGGTCCACGCTGGGCGGCGACGCGCAGCGTGGCGCGCTTTCAGTCATGTTCAACGGGTCTCGCATCGACTCCACCTATGACCCGATGCGCAAGCAGGGGGCCATCCTGCTGGGCAACGGCGGAGACAACAGCAATAGCTCTCAGGGCACCTTCTATGAAGGCGCGATGACTGCGGCAGGCACGTTTCCGGCTGACGCCACCGACCAACTGGTGCAGGCAAATGTAGTCGCTGCCGGGTACGGCGTGGCGCGGCTGAGCCTGGCGCCGGCGTCTGCAGTTGCCGCTCCGCCGGGACTTCAAACGTTCTCTCCCGGGTCCTCGCAGGACACCACCGTGACGTTCACGAATACCACAGGAGCGCCTGCGGAGGGCGTCAAGTTGAGCATCTCCGTGCCCGGCAAGCAGTGGACATCTGTCGTTCAGGGCACGACCGAGTCGTCGAAGACATTTGCTGAAGCAGTGGCGCCGGGTGAGAGCATGAGCGCAACCTTCAAGGTCACATCGGGTCCCGCAGCCTTCAACGGCGATCTCGTGGCCAACGCCTCGTGGACCAATTCGGCGAGCGGCGCACACCAATCCGAGACCACTGCCGAGAAGGTGCGGAACGTCAGCCCGATCAAGATTAACGAATTCCGCATCAGCTCCGGCCCGCCTGCCAACTCCACGGATTCGTTCATCGAGCTCTTTAACGCCGGTGCCCGCGAAGCCGATATCTCCAACTGGACCCTGACCGAGCACGCGACCCAGCAGGCCATCTTCTCGACGGTGAAGATTCCGGCCGGAACCAGGCTCGCGGCCAGCGGTTTCTACCTGCTCGGCCTTTCGAACTCCGGGCTGGCCGTTCCTGCTCATGCAGGCGACGCCACGATCTACGTCAGGAGCACGACCGGCATCTCCGAAGGCGACACGATCGGCATCGACACCGGCTCCAGCGTCGAGACCCGCAGGGTTCTGAAGCTCGGGACAGCGGCCAGCAGCAGTACGACGCTGTGGCAACCCCTTCCCGAAGGTCCGGTCATCACCATCCCCGCCGGCTCGACCAACGTGCCTGTCACCGGCGTCTCCGGCTTCGTGGCCGGCGAGAAAATTGCCATCGGCTATGGCGCCACCTACCCCGTCGTAGCCAAGTCCCTGGAGCGGTATGAGGTGGCTACCGTCACAGCGGTTGGCAAGCCAGGCACACAGGCTTTCCTGGGTGCGGACGCGGCAGCCGGCGCCACCAACATCCAGGTGACGACGGTTGCAAACATTTCGGTGGGCGACAAAATCAGGTTGGACATCGACAGCGTCGGGCATGGCATCGAGACCGTCACGGTCACTCACGTCGGCACGCAGGCGAACCGCGCGAATCTTGTGGAAAATGCCGGCGCGGGCGCAACGAATATCAGAGTCCGCGGCGCGAATGGTTTTGCAGTGGGCGATAAGCTCACCGTCGGCACCCCCGCAAACCGGGAAACGGTCACCATCACAGCCGTCGGCACCCCAGGCCCGTCCGGTACCCGCATCGACTTTACGCCGGCTCTCGCCCAGGCGCATATCAGCCGTGAGGGGGTCGTGTCTCCGGGCACTGGTCTCGACCTGGCCGCGCCGCTCAGGTTCAACCATGCGGCCAACCTCCCGTTTAGCAATCGGGGAACCGGGATTACCTTTCAGCCGGCGACGGCCTTCGCTCACTCGAGCAACGAGCCTGTACAGCCGCTCGGTACGGGCATCACGCTCGACAGCGCCCTGGCGGGGGACCACGCCATCGACGCTGTTGTTCGCGACTCTGCGGTGACAAACGCGGGCTACCAGGGCACGCCTGCACCCAACCAGTGGTTCGGGGGGCCTACCCTCTCTACCAGTGGAATCTCCTTTGGGCGTCAGACCATTTCTCTCAACGCCGGCAACATGGTGCTTCGGGATGCCGCCGGCCTGGTTGTCGATAGCCTTAACTACGGCCTTGTTGTCGACCCTTGGGCAGCAGAGGGTTATCAGGCCACCTCTGGATCAGAGCAGAGCGGTTGCCGCGTGACAGCGCCCGGCACCTCCAGCGGATTCGGGCCATTCGCTTCGACCGCAAGCGCATCCAATACCAGCGCGGGCCGCTACCCGGACGGAAACGACACTGGCAGCAACTGCGCCGACTTCCATACGGAACCATCAACCACTCTGTCGGCCGCTGCGGTTGCCGGCGCAACGAATATCAAAGTCGCCAGCGTGACCGGCTTTGGCGCCGGCCATACGATCCGGATCGATACCGGTGCGAACCTGGAGACCGCGGTCATCGCGATGGTTGGCACAGCAGGCGCAACAAAAGCGGATGCCGCCATCGATGCGGGCGCGACCGTTATCCCTGTCGCTGGCGTGATCGGCTTTGGCCCCGGCCAGGCCATCACCGTTGGCAGCGGCGCAGACCAGGAGACGGCGGTCGTCGCCTCCATCAGCAGATTCGGCGCCATTTCAATCACGGTTACCGCGCCGCTCACGATTGCGCACACGGCCGGCGCACAGGTCTCAGGCACAGGCATCACGCTCACCGCTCCTCTGGCCAGGGATCACGCGAGCTTGACGCAGGTAGCCGGAAACGCTTCCACGCCCGGTGCGCCCAACAAATATCAGGGCAGAGGCCGCTGAGCGGGCCTGTTGAGCTGGATTGGACAGCCTCACTGCGATAAAAGGATGAGAAACCCGGCGCTCCCCGCCCGGCGTGACTCGAAAGAATTCAATCGGCGGTATACCGGATACCCGATATGCCGCCGGATTCCGCTTTGTGGGAAGCCAGGGAGTTGTTTGGACGGCCCTGTGACTCGCGTCACCATGCAGCATTCGTTTTCGACGCTAAGATGGGTACCCGTAAGGCCCCTCTACTTGCGAGACCGCGCTTTCGTGCGACCGCGTCGGCATCTGGGACCAGAACGCTCATCAAAGGTGGAGAATATGACGGGTTTTGTTCCGGTAATGTGGTCGATTTGGGGTGCGCTTGTTATTTTGCTTGCCGCAGTCAATTTGTATCAATCGAGACTGGGTCGCGACGAGGAAGACCAGATCTTTCTTGGCGAAGGGTTTACCGAGGAGAAGTCCGCGCAGGCCGCCATTGCCGAACGGGTCAACAAGGTTCAGCCGTTCAAGCGGATGGCCCTCTGGCTCGTGGGCGCAATGACACTTTTCGTCGTCGGCTACTACGTGTTCGATGTCATCAGGCAGTTTAAATAGGCCGATATCTCAATTGAAGGTCGTCCCTCATCCCCGGCGGCGCCAAGTCGCCGCCGGGTGGGAAATAGGCCCATGGGAGATTCTCCGCAGACTGCTAGTGGATGATATTGAGCTGTAGAAGAATGTCGCGGATGTAATAGATCAGAACGACGACCGTCATCGCCAATGCGAGCCACTTGGCCAGGCGCAAGGCCGGCTCAATCTTGTGGACTCTTGCGACGATTGCCATCTGTGCGGCCTTTTCGTGCTCGAATGAGTCGTCAAGAAAGATCTGGTCGTCTTCGTTCTTCTCCAGGCTCCCGCGATAAATATGCAGTGAGAGCATCAGAACGACAAGCGCGCCCCACACTGTCCACATAATCGGAACGAATGTCATACTCCACCTCCCATCGGCTTTCCAGCCCCTGAAACAGGCGGGTCCGTGACGGAATTGCGGGCTCGTGCGCAAAGGGGCTTACGGTTCACCATCATAGCCCGGAATGGGTGTGGATGGGTGGATTAATTTTTTAGAGAGTCCGCATTCTGCCCGATCGCGGCTCCTGGACCACGCCAAAAGCTTGCCATCAGAAATCGGGCCAAAGCGGGGTTTGAATCTGGTCTCAACGCTTGAAAAGTTCACCCCATTGGCTAAAGTCCACCATCCTCTTCGTTTACACGTGACGTGGCGGGGGCCGGTCGATCGAAAGCGCGGGAAATCCCGAGTCCCGGGTTACCTTAAGGCGCATCCAAGTGGATAGAGAAAGTGGATGGGGCTTGTGTCCCTGCTTGCCGAACGGTACATTTATAATGTACGTCAAGCAAACCATCCCCTGGAGAGACCATGGCCACAGTAACCGCAACCCCCGCACAGGAAACCGAAAAGAAAGCCCCTCTTTCCCTGACCCCTCAGGCCATCGCCAAGGTACGTGAGATCATGGCAACCCAGGATCCTCTTCCCGCCGGGCTCCGCATCGGCGTTATGGGCGGCGGTTGTTCCGGCTTCCAATATTCGATGGCATTTGAGAACCAGAGCGGCATGATGGACAAGGTGTTTCAGCTTTGATGATCTGAAGGTATTTGTAGATGCTACGTCGCTGATGTACCTGAATGGCTGTACGGTGGACTACGTCGAAACGCTAGAAGCAGCCGGCTTCAAGTTTGATAATCCACAGGTGAAGTCGACCTGCGGCTGCGGCTCCTCCTTCAGCGTCTAACGACCGCGTTCCGGTTTGGTTCTCTTGCACAAAAGGCCCGTCCCCTCAAGGGGCGGGCCTTTTGTTGTTCGGAGCACTTGAAGAGAAAAAGACGTTCATCAAGTTACTGCACCTGCGGATTTGGAGGGGTTGTCTCGGGCACAGATCCCGGGCCCGGCGGGGTGTTGGAGCCAGGGCCACCAGCGCCCGAACCGCCTGCGCCTGGACCGCCGTTGCTGGGCGAGTTGAAGCCGGGGCTGCCGACTTGATTGGTGGTGTTGCTGACGGGCTGACCGATATTTCCCGTATTGCCCACCTGCATCCTCATGGTCGTTGAGCGGGTCGTAGACAAACTCCCACTCGTTGTACTTGTTCTTCTTCTTGTAGATCATGATGGACTGTCTGGCGGCCGCGGGCTCGAAGCCGATAATGCCGGCGCCGCCAAAAGTCTGTCCGCTCAGTCCGGTGTCAGAGCTTGAGCTGCCCGCCGTTCCTGGAGTTCCGGCCGCACTGCCTGCCGCGCCCGGAGCAGTTCCCGAACTGCTCGAGCGCGAACATCGAACTGGGGCCGAATGCTGACCCCGAGTCCGCCACCGGGAGAAGCTCCGTTGATTCCGTTTCCTCCGCTGGGCCCGGTGCCGGCAATCGTTGAGGCGGACCCTGCCATGGGCTGCCCAAAGAATCCCATTGCCGTTGGAGCCTTGTTCTGGCCGAAGCGGATCGGCTTCCAGTCGTCTTTGCCGGTGGTGGGGTCGATGTACTTCTTGCGCAGAAAGCGGATCTCGTTGGTCTTGACCAGCGCGTCCGGTTGGGCGGAAAGGCGTGGAACTTTCGGTAGTAGAGCTGGACGGCGCGAATGTATTGCTTGCCGCGCTGCATCGTTTCCCGTTCGCGGTCGAGCTGGATTTGCTTGGCGACGATGGGTGCGGCGACGGAAGTGCCAATGTAAAAACGGCCAGCAGAAAGATGACCCAGATAAGGATGTAGCCCTCTTCCGAGGGTTTTGGAGTGGCGGGTTGGATCGGCATTCATCATTGTTGTGCGTCGGCTCAGAAAGCTGACAGGCCCAGGGTTTGAGTGTTGTTGTATGCCATGTCGGTGATCTGAACGCTGCCCGGTTTAATGGTGCCCACTTTGTAGCGATGATCGACAATCTCTCCGCTCCGCGCCATGAAGATGTCGTCTCCGTGCGTGAAGAAGGCCTGCAGTGACTTGTCGGCAGCCTGCGTATAGCCGAAGTACTTGAGGTCGATGGCCGGCGGCCGGGGCGGTGGGGCTACCACTGGCACGGTGACAACCGGCGCGCCTGGGCGGCCATTCGTGACAGGCTTTCAATCGTCACAGGTGCGGATTCGGCGGAGAAGATGTTCCTGCCTGTTCCAGCGTAGCGGACGTCTTCGCTTTGGGCCAGCTTTTCAAAATGCAGAGTTGGATCGATGCCGGCGTTTGAAAGCTTCTCCGCGCTCGGACCGGCAGGATCCGATTCAGTTGCATCCGCCGCTGTTTCTCCTGATTCGCTGGCCGCGGGAGTTGGAACAGGGTGCTGCTGCGGAGAGGGGCCGGCAATCATCTTGTAGAGTTGCCTTCCGCCAAGGACGAGGATGAGCGCGAACAGGGCTATGACGAAGTAGACCTGGCGCTTGTTCTCGGTTCCGAGCTGCATAGCCATCGCTACTCGTCCTCCCTTGCAGCCGGCGCGAGCGGAGTTTGATCTTCAGCCGGTTGCGCGGTCGCCGGCAAGCCGCTGGCCTCGGCATCGGCCCGGCGCAGCCAGGTGGAGACGCGCAGCCGCAGGTTGACTTGCCCTCCCTGTTGCCCGGCAAGAGCCATGGCCCGGATCACAAAAAAGATCTGATCGCGTTCAAGACTGTTGATGAAGCGCATGATCTGCGGATATTCGCCGCTGATCCCAGCTTCCATCACGATCTCCGTCAGGTCGGGCCCGGGCGTGCTCTGTGTGTACTGAACGCGCGTCAAGCCGCACGCCGGAGGCCACTTCGAGATCCCCGATGCGTGAAGAGATGGACGAATAGTTGGCCGGGATGCGCTTGTCGTAGAAGGCATGCATCTGGGTACGTGTGTCGTTCACGCGCTTGTCCAGCCCGCGCAGGGGCGCGGTTTGCAGATCGAGCGCTTTCAACTCGACCTGCTTTCTTGCCAGCGCATCGGTAGAGCGGCTGTTGGTGGCGGCCCAGTCCAGTCCGAGGCGGACAGACAATCCAATCACCAGCAGAAGCAGGATCGCGAACCCGGCATAGTGCCAGGTGAGCGGTGAGGCCAGGCGCTCGCGCAACACTGACGACGGCTTCTGTTGCTCATTGCGGGCCTCCCTGGCCTGGATTCGTCCTGGCCGCCGGTCCGGTATAGGGCGGTCGCACCGGCCGATGAGTGAAGGCCGAACCTTGGTCGAGACCCGCTGCGCTGCCTTCGGAATTACTACCGGTGGCTGCCTTATGCGGGCTTGCGGACGGCTTGGTCTCATCCGGCGAAGGAGGATTGTACTCGGCCAGCAGATCGAAGTCGAAGCGGTTCGAGGCGCTCACCGGTTCGAGGCGCTGGTTGGGGCCGGTGCCGGTTTCAGAGGAGCTTTCCCCGACGATGCGCGGATCGAGAAAGCGGCGCGAGTGCTCGAGATTCCGCACCAGCTCAACCGAGCGGTCGCGGGGACCATCGACGCGCATATGGAGGGTAATGTGGCCGTCCTTGGCTCGAACCGGCTCGATGGTGGAGACCTGCACGCCGCCGGGCAACACCGTCTCAAGATTTTCCATCGCCAGTGTCCAGGAGAACGCCTTTTCGTCGAAGAGTTGATTGAGGGCGCCGGCTTGTGCGAGCAACTGGGCATTGTCGGGTTCGAGCATCAGGGCGCGGTAGCTTTGGCGTTCCTGGTTGATGCGGGCGATTTGTCCGTCGAGAGAGTGTTCGCTGGCGCGCGCCTGCTCGGCCTTCCGGTGCATCACGCGCAGCCCCAGGGTGAGCGCTACCGCCAGCAGGGCGAGCACTCCCATGCCGATGCGCAGGCGCTTCAGCGCCGGGCCCAGGTCGGCGAACGGGCGGGTGGCGAGATTGAGCTTGACGCGCATTCGCTAACTTGCCCCCGCCAATGCGCCGGCCGCGCCGGCAATGCTTGCGTGGCCCAGGGAAGTGATCGTTCCAGTTTCAGGCCTCGGTACGAGATCGACCACGGTCAGTTCGGGGTCGTCAATCCAACTGGCAAACTCTTCTGTCTCATAGCAGCCGGCATAGTGGAGTTGGCGCGCCGGGGCCTGAAGCTTGTCCTCGAAATAGGCTGCGGCTACCGCGATACCGCGCTGAATTTCAGAGAGGCGCAATGCGGGTTCTTCAGGCAGATCGAGCGTGCGATGGAGCAACAAGTCGCTGCCGTTGGCGATCGAAGTGGTCAGCGCCAGGGGGCTGAGATTGGCGGCGAGAACGGCCTCCATGGAATCGATGGCCTCAAGAGCGGCCAGGCTGGAGGGCAGAACCGCGCCTGGCTCATATCCGGCAGAGTGCACCGCAGCCTCGTATTCAGCCAGGATCGGGCCGGGCAGAACTGCCGCGAGCACCTTCCACTCGTTCTTGTCCTGAGATAGAACCTGGTAGCTGACTCCCGCGTGCTCGATATCGAAGGGTACCATCTTGCGCAGACGGAAGCGCAGAACCGGGAGGGCCTCGGCGGCGTTCGAGGGCAGGGAATCGAAGTCCAGCATGAAGACGCGAACCGCGGTGTCGGGCAAAACCACAGTGATGGCATGCGTGCGTGGAGAGACATGGCTGAGCGCGGAGTGGATGGCGTGTGAGACTGCTTCAGCGTCGTGGATGTTGGGCTCGGCAATGCCGGGAATCAGCGCGCCCGGAGCCAGTGCGGCGAATGCGTAGACAGGCGGATCGCCCGACCCTGGCAGCGCGGCGGCAAGCACACCATCGGAAAAAAGCTCAACGGCAACCGGCGGACGGCCGCCAGGCTTGGTGCTGACTTTGGCCTTGTTAAGCAACGATTTCAATGCTGCCCTTCCACTTTTGGAACCCCGTCGCTCCCAGCCTGTCCCCTCCGCGGGTACTGTTGCCTTGGTCCCGACGAAACATCAAAGTTAAGTACGAATAGCCAGGAGCTGGAAGCTTGTAGCTGGAAGCAGCTCTATCGGGATGCCTCGATAAAGGTTACCTTATTGATCTCCTTAAGCGTTGTCAGGCCGCGGCGAACGCGGTCAAGCGCCGACTCGCGGAGAAAACTCATGCCCTCTTTCTGCGCCAGCTTGCGCACTTCGGAGGTCGGCTTTTTGTCGAGAATCAGCTCACGAATCGGATCGGTCAAATCGAGCAGCTCGTGAATGGCGGTTCGGCCCCGGAAGCCGGTTCCACCGCACTCCATGCAGCCAACTCCTTCACGGAAGCCGAAGCCTTGCCACTCGGCAGGGTCCAGGCCGCTGATCACCAAAGACTCGTCGTCGTAGTGCACGGTGTGGGCGCAGTATTCGCAGATGGTGCGCACCAGCCGCTGGGCGAGAATGCAGTTGAGCGCGGAGACAAAGTTGTAAGCCTCGACGCCCATATTCAGGAAGCGCCCCAGCACGTCGACCACGTTGTTGGCGTGAACGGTGGTGAATACCAGGTGCCCGGTGAGCGCGGAGTTGATGGCGATCTGCGCCGTCTCCTGGTCGCGGATTTCGCCGACCAGGATCTTGTCCGGGTCGTGGCGCAAAATGGACCGCAGGCCGCGGGCAAAGGTCAGCCCCTTCTTCTCGTTTACGGGAATTTGCGTGATGCCGCGAATCTGGTACTCAACCGGGTCTTCGATCGTGATGATCTTGTCTTCTTCGCTCTTGATCTCGTTCAGTGCCGCGTAGAGCGTCGTGGTCTTGCCGGAGCCCGTTGGACCGGTCACCAGCACCATGCCATAAGGCTCGCGAATGTAACGGCGGAAACGGCGCAGGTCCTCTTCGGCAAATCCGACCACATCGAGCGTGAGATGGCGAAATTTTTCGCTCATCGATTCTTTGTCGAGCACGCGGAGCACCGCGTTTTCGCCGTGGATCGTAGGCATGATCGACACGCGAAAGTCGATCAGGCGGCTCTTGTAGCGCACCCGGAAGCGGCCGTCCTGAGGAACCCGGCGCTCGGCAATGTCCAGCTCGCTCATGATCTTGATGCGGGAGAGAATCGTAGTGTGATGCTCGCGGGCGATCGGCGCCATGGCCGCCTGCAGCACGCCGTCGATGCGGTACTTCACCACCACGGAATCGTCGTTGGTCTCGATGTGGATGTCGGAAGCGCGGCGCTCCAGGGCGGTAAAGATTGTCGTGTCGACGAGCCGGATGATGGGGCTGATGTCCTCTTCGCTCGTCAGTTTTTCAATCGAAATGTTCTCGTCCTGGTTGTCGTCGCCGGTAAGAACGTCGAAGGTCAGGCCCTCGCTGGCTTCGTCCAATACGCGCTGCGACTGCTCGGTCTTCTTCAGCAGGTCGGTAATCTGCGAAAGCGTTGCCACGCGCGCCAGGATGCGGTGCCCGAGCAAGCCGGCGATCTCGTCCAGCACCATCAGGCGCGAGGGGTCACTCACGGCGATCACCAGCATATCCGTTTGCTGCTCGATGGGCACAAAGTTGTAGCGGAACATCAGTTCCACCGGAACCGTGCGCAGCAACTCGTGCTGAATCTTGAAGTTCTTCAGGTCGACGAACTCCGCATGATAGCGGCGGGCGAGCGCCTCGGCTTCGGCCACTTCATCGGCACTGTTGGGTACTGGAAGTGCAATCACGTTTGAGTCGGCCATTGCGGATTACCCCTATCCCCCGCCCGCCTGGCCCAGCGAGAAGATGGGCAGGTAAAGCGAGATGAGAATGAAGACGACAACTACGCCCATGATGATCAGGATGGCCGGTTCGATGAGCGCCAGCGCCGCCGCCAGCGCGGTCGACACGTCCTCCTCGAAGAATTCGGCCACCGAGTTGAGCATCTGCGGCAGCGCACCCGTTTGTTCGCCCACCGTGATCATCTCCGTGGCCAGGCCCGGAAAAACGCCGGTATTTTGCAGCGACTCGGCCAGGCTCTTGCCTTCGCGCACCGTGCCGATCGAGGTGTGGACAGCCTTCGAAACCCGGCGCGATGAGATGGCGCGCGCCGCTGTTTCCAGCGAAGGCACCAGCGGCAATCCGCCGGTAAGCAGCGTTGACAGCGTGCGCGAGAATAGCGCCACCTGGTACTTGAGCCAGATCTTGCCGAAGACCGGAAGACCCACGCGGAAGCCGTCGACAAAGTCGCGCCCGCGCTCGGTAATCGAAGCCCGATACACCCCGGCGGCAATGGCCAGCGCACCCAGAAGCAGCCAGAGAAAGTTGTGGTGCAGCCATTTGCCGAACGACAGCAGGCCCAGCGTCATGGCCGGCAGCTTCGAGCCCATCTGGTCGTAGAGCACCGCAAACTGAGGCACCACCACCGTGAGCAGAAAGACCATCAGGCCGATCACCAGCGTCATCAGCAGCGCCGGATAAATCATCGACGCCGTCAGCTTCTTCCGGAACGCGAGCGACACCTTTTGAAAGTTGACGTAGCGCTCCAGCACCTCTTGCAGGTTGCCGGAACGCTCGCCGGCCAGCAGCGTGGTGGTGTACATGATGGGAAAACCGGTCTGTGCCTCGAACGCGGCCGACAGCGCCTCGCCGGTCTTCACGCGATTCGAAACATCTTCCAGTTGGGCCGCGAACTGCGCATTCTTCTGAATCTTGCCCAGCATCTTGAGCGATCCCAAAATCGGCAGTCCGGCGCGAATCAGGGTAAGGAACTGCTGGTTGAAGATCAGAAACGGCTCCAGCTTCACCTTGCGCCTTGGCATGCCGCCAAAGCCGGTTCGGGCGCGCACCGAAAAGACGTGGTAGCCCGCATGAATGAAGCGGTTGCGCAATTCTTCGGCGGTCGCGGCGCTCTGCACCTGCTCCTGCACCCGCCCACGCTCATCGGCTAACTTGATGACGAACTCTGCCATGCCTTTGCTCGCCGGACCGATTGGCCGGCCTTTCCAGGGAGATTTTCCTTGACTTCAGGGTACCAGCTTCCCCCAGTTTTATTCGCAAAAGATAGACGCGAAAGGAGCAACGAGCGCTCAAAAGTGAATATGCAAATTTGAGAGTTTGCGGCAGGTCAAGATCCTCCGCGCTTCCCTGAACTTCGATCAGGAGGCCAGCAATACGACACCCTTGTAGAAATAGAAACTGAATTGCCACTACCGGCCGTCGCCTCCTCGTGCCTCAATCTGCCCAATTGCCCAAGGAGAACCTGTATTCTGGTGGCGTTCTATTTCGTGCCCGGCATCGGAGAGGTGCGATTGGCGCAGACGATGGATTCGAGGAAGCAGCAAGACGAATTCGGGTTGGGAGCGAGCGCCGGATCTATGGCTTTTCTGCGAAAGAACCACCGTTTCATCTGCGACCTGCTCGCCCTGGCCGCAATCGGCGCCATCCTCTTCGCCGGCTTCCGTTCCATTCCGGTCGCAGCGGTGGTGGTCCCGTATCCTCACGATCTTGCCCAGGTCAGCTTTGCCGTCGCCGGAGACGTCATTCCCCACCAGGCAGTCCGCGAGGCCGCCGCAGCCGGTGGAACCGACGTCGATGGTTGGAAGGCGCTCTTCAGCGACTTGAGCGACGTCTTCGAAAAGGCCGATTTCGGCTTCGTCAACATGGAGACGCCCGTCGCGCCCGCGCACTCGAAGGGCTCAAAGCCATTCATGTTCGATGCGCCTCTGGCGCTGCCTGCGGCGCTTAAGGCGAGCGGCATCAAGATCGTCTCCTTCGCCAACAACCATGTGATGGATCAGGGCTGGGCCGGCTTTGCCGAAACGCGCGACCATCTTGGCGAAATCGGACTCCTGTTCGCTGGCACCGGCGATACGGCGCAGCAAAGCTGGCAGCCGGTCATCACCGAGGCCAACGGCATCAAGGTGGGTTGGCTGGGCATGACGCGTTGGCTCAACGGCAACCGAAATCCCGACAAGGACGATCAGCCCCATGTGAACTTCTTCCCGTATCCCGGCGAGTCCGGCGGCGCGCCCGGAATGGACGAGGCTGGCGTGATCGATGCGGTGAAGGCGGCGCGCGCGCAGTGCGACTTGCTGGTGGTTTCGATCCATTGGGGCGTCGAGTATGCGGCGGCGCCGCGGCCCGAAGATATCGACATCGCCCATAAGATGCTCGACGCCGGCGCCTCGGTCATTGTGGGCCACCATCCACACGTGCTTCAGCCGGTCGAAACCTACAAGACCGCGGACGGCCGCAATACAGTGATCTTCTACTCGCTGGGAAACTTCCTCTCCAACCAGTCCCGCACCTATGTTGATGGCCTGATGCCAGACAAGGACGGCGATCCCCGCGACTCGATGATCGCTCTGTTCTCCGCAGTGCGCAAGGACTACGGACCAGGCGGCATCCGCGTTGAACTGGGTCACGTCGGAATCCTTCCGGTTTGGGGCGAGAACAATCGCAACGAAGTAGCAAGCGGCCGTGCGAAGACCCCGGTCATTCATCCGGTGCTGATTGACCGCGAAATGCCGCGCCTCCAGGCCCAACTCGACGAACTGAACAAGCTCGCGGATGCGAATAAGGCCGATCCGAATGTACCGGCGCTCACTGCCGCCCAGCAAAAGCAATTCATCCAGTTGACAAATCAGTTGAAGCTGCTCGACGACCGCCGCCAGCAAATTCTCGCGCGGACTGGCGACGAATACGTGACCGATCCGCCAAAGCTGCCTGCGAAATAAAAGGATGAGCCGAACTCAATAGCCGTTCGCCACCAGCCAGCCCTCGGTCAGCTCCAACTCCGGCTTCTTCTTGGCCTGCATCTCGGCGTGCGCCAACTTTACCAGCACATCCGCCTCCACATTCACCGGCGCGCCCGCGCTCAACGTGTGCAGATTCGTCCGCCAGTAAGTAAGCGGCAGAATCGCAATGGTAATCGTCTCGCCGTCAAAATCCGCAATCGTCAGGCTGATGCCCTCCACCGCAACCGAGCCCTTGTGCACCATCCACGACCGCACATTTTCAGGCACACGGACTTTGAGGGTCCAGTCTGTGGTTTGGATATCGAAGTGCGGGCTCGTTGCTGGGACGACGGAATCGAGCGCCGTCATCACGCCGCAGCCGTCCACATGTCCCTGCACGATGTGCCCGCCCAGGGGGCTTCCTGCCGCCGTGGGTAGTTCGAGATTGACCCTGGATCCCGGAGCAAGCGAGCCCAGCGAAGTCTTGTCGAGTGTCTCCTGTGCCAGGTCGGCGTGAAAGAGCGTTGGATCAACGTCAAGTGCCGTAAGGCAAACGCCCGAGACGCCCAGCGAATCGCCTTCGCGCAGACGGCCGGCAAGGCCTGCGGCTTCGACCGTGAGACGGCGAACGCCGCTCGTGTCCTTGAGGCTCACAATCGTTCCGGTCTGCTCGATGATGCCGGTGAACATGGATTTATTTTAAGGGAAGAGAGAAGGGGGATAGCGAACAGGCGTTAGTTGCTCGCCTCTTCCAGGGTCGTGCCCACGTGCAACGGCGCACTCGTGAGCGCGCGGTAGGACATGTAAAGGCTGGCCCGCCAGCGCAGGATCATGCCGAATGCCAGCACGAAAAACAGGCCGCCGGTTTGTTCCAAGGTAAGTATGGAGTCGAAGTAGCCACGGGCAAAATAGCGGACGGCCGCCAGCACGATGATGACGACGAAGAAAACGCCCGAGCGTTTCATCATGATGGCGTTGCCCTCCCGGCGAAGTCCGGAGGTAAGCAACAGCGGCCACGCAAGCACGATGGCTCCAACCAGAAACGCGCCGACAGCCCACGTCAGCGGAAACCGGAAAGCCGGCACAAAAAACATGCAGAATCCAGTGGCCATGCCCAGCGGCGGAATGAGAAGCTTCCTCGCCGTCACGGCCGTGCGGCCTTCGCGGACGCGCCACAGAAGCACTCCGCAGAGCCCTATAAGGGAGACGATGGCCGTAAAGACGGTTTTCGACACCATGAATCAAACCTTTCCGAAACTCGTGCAACGGGCGGGGTGGGGCAGGGAACGGCCCTGAATCAACTATAAATCCGATGCCGGAAGAGTGCCACGCAACTCAGGGTTCCTGCCTTGGTGGCCATGGGTCTTTCAGCAGCGAGCAAAGCCCAAGGTCATTCCCATAGCGCTCGACCTCAACCTCCGCCATAAGGATGGGATTCGCCATGCCGCGAAAGGCGGGGACTGCGTCGGATCCCATGATCTGCGGCGAAACGAAGAGATGAATGCGGTCAACGAGCCCGCCGGCGAGCAGAGCCGTGTTGAGGCGCGTGCCGGTTTCGCTAAGCAGGGTGAGGATGCCTTCTTCGCCAAGCTTATCGAGGACCTTGCCAAGCGGAACGCGCCCTGCTTCGGCAGCCAGGACTTCGACCCGCACTCCACGGGCGCGCAGTTCGGCGATGCGGGCCTGGTTGTTCGAGACGGTGAACACGGTGACATCGCCCTGCGCAGTGTTCACCAACTTGCAATCAAGCGGCATCCGCAGCGCCGAGTCCAGCACCAGCCGCTGCAACGGGCGCCGCCGGCGCAGGCCGCTGCGATCGGTAAGCATGGGGTCGTCGGCAAGCACGGTATCGACGCCGACCATCACCGCGTCGGCCTGCCAGCGCAAAGGCTGCACGGCGGCGCGTGCGGCTTCGCAGGTAATCCAGTAGGGCTCGCGGATTTGTTGCTGGCCGGCGGGCGGCGCGATGCGGCCGTCGAGGGTCATCGCGACCTTCATCAGCACGAGCGGCCGTTGGTGCTGGCTCCAGCGCGCAAACCCCTCATTGAGACGGCGGGCCTCTTTTTCGCATACCCCAACTGTCGTCTGAAGCCCCGCCGCGTGCAGTGCGTCCATGCCGTGGCCGGCGACTGCGGGGTTGGGATCGATGGTGGCCGCGACAACTCGGCCGAGTCCAGCGGCGATGAGCGCCTGGGTGCAGGGCGGTGTTCGGCCGGTGTGGTTGCAGGGCTCCAGCGTGACATAAGCAGTGCCCCCTTTCAGCCGTTCGCCGGCGTGTTCCGCCGCCTCGCGAATAGCGACAACCTCAGCGTGGTCCACCAGGTCGTATTCGTGCCAGCCTTCTCCAACAACCTGGCCGGCACGATCGAGAATGACGCACCCCACGGCGGGGTTGGGAGAGGTGACAGCAATACCGCGACGGGCCAACTCAAGGGCACGCTGCATCCAATATATGTCCTGGTCCATTGCGGTCATTGGATCTCGGATTTCAGGTGAAGCAGCAACTCGTGGCTTGGCGGCTGGCGATCTGGGTTCTGTTTGCGGATCGTTCAGCCCGCAAACATTCCCTCAGTGGCCATTGCCTTCTTATCGTAGGCCACTTTCTTGGCGAGCCGGCCAGGCCGCTTTCCGTCTGTCTTTGAATCGAGGATTCGTGCTTCAGGCCATCATTGCCCTTCCTTCTTCTTTGCACTTAGCAAGAGAAGGAGGAAGATCACATTGGCGATCACGAATAACAAAAGCGCGGAAATCATAATTGCCGGTGAAGGTGCCCCCCAGCAGTACTGAAAAACGAGCCCACCGAGGAGACAGAGATTGACGATCAGAATCAGGTCCCTGAGCTCCATTTTCCTCATCGCTTGTCCCTTTCAAAACCAACCGTGTCAATTTCATGTTACCCCAGCAGTGAGTCGACGAAGGCTTCCGGCGAGAATTCCAGCAGATCGGTCATCTTTTCGCCAACCCCGGCAAAGCGCACAGGCAGGCCGAGTTCCTTTGCAATGGCCACTGCAATCCCTCCTTTGGCAGTCCCGTCGAGCTTGGTAAGCACGATGCCGGTGACTCCTGCCGACTGCGTGAACAGACGCGCCTGCTGCAAACCGTTCTGGCCTGTTGTCGCATCCATCACCAGCAAAACTTCGTGGGGCGCGTCTGGAATGAGCCGCGCGGCGGTGCGGCGCATCTTGTCGAGTTCGTCCATCAGCCCTGTCTTGGTGTGGAGGCGGCCGGCAGTGTCGACATAGAGTTCCTGAATGCCGCGGGCCTTAGCGGCGGCGATGGCGTCGTAGAGCACGGCCGCGGGGTCGCCTCCGTGGCGGGTTTTGATCATTTCCACGCCCGAGCGAGTGGCCCACACTTCAAGCTGTTCGATTGCCGCCGCCCGGAACGTATCCGCCGCGCACAACAGAACGGAGTTCCCCTGGGCGCGGCTCCAGGCCGCCAGCTTGCCGCTGGTGGTCGTCTTGCCGGTGCCGTTCACACCGACAAGAAACGTAACCTTCGGCGGCGCCGCAGGCGTCGGAATCTCGCGCCGCGGTGCTTCGAGAATGGCTCGCAACTGGGCTTTGAGCAGGTCGCGCAGCTTTTCACCGCCTTCAATTGCCTGGCGGCGGGCGCGGTCGCGCAACGCGTCGAGGATGGCTGTGGTCGTCTGCACGCCCAGGTCGCTGGTCAGCAGTGCCGATTCCAGATCTTCCAGCGTCTCCTCGTCGACAGTGCGCGTGAGAGCGGCAATGCCTTCGATCTTGGAAGAGAGCGACTCGCGGGTGCGCGAGACGGCTCGCTTCATGCGGGCAAACAGCCCGAGGCCGGATTCTTCAGCTTCGTCCGAGGGAGCCGGTGGGTCGTTCTTGCCGCCGAAGAGCTTCATCATCGAGTGTCCAGCTACCAGTCTAGAGCATCGGATAAGGAGCCGGCTCGGCGCCGCTTGGGTGGCTTTGGCGACTATCCAGTGCAGCTTGTGGTCCGTTCGGCGCGAATCGGTCTGGTAAGGGTGCCGCCTCCGATATGCTTGATAGCAGGCCGCTTTCCCTTGCGTCTCGGTGCGGCCGGCAAAGTCGGGAGCAATTTTGGCGGGCATTCACAAACATCCTCTTCAAAAAATCCTCGAGAGCCGAATCGCCATCATCGACGGCGCGATGGGCACGACGATCCGCAACTACGGCATGACGGAAGCGGACATCCGCGGCCAGCGGTTCAAGAACTCCGGGAAAGGCCTGCTGAACAACGGCGATCTGTTCTCGATCACCCAGCCGGAGATGATCTGCGATATCCATCGCCGCTTTCTCGAAGCCGGGGCGGACATTCTCGAGACCAACACCTTCGGCGCGACCAGCATTGCCCAAAGCGAGTTCTTCGTCGACGATCCGCGCGAACATGGCGGACGCAAGGATCCGGCTTTCTACCAGAAGATCATCGAGGACAAATTCCTCAACGATCTGGCCTGGGAGATCAATGCGACTTCGGCGCGGCAGTGCCGTGAGTTGGCCGACCGTGTGTCGAATGCGACAGGGCGGCAGCGGTTCGTCGCGGGCGCGCTCGGGCCGCTCACGGTGTCTCTCTCGAACTCGCCGGATGCCGATGATTCAGGGTTTCGCGTGGTCACGTTCGACCAGGTCAAGGACGCCTACGCGCGGCAAGCGCGCGCGCTCATGGCCGGCGGCGCCGATCTGCTGCTGGTCGAGACAATCTTCGACTCGCTGAACGCCAAGGCCGCGCTGGTCGCGATTCGCGAGGTCTTCGACGAGAGCGGGAAAGAGTTGCCTCTGATGATTTCAGCCGCCGTCGGACGTGGCGGCGAGACCATGATCTCGGCGCAGACGGTTGAGGCTTTCTGGACTGCTGTCGAGCACGCGAAGCCGCTGTCAGTGGGGCTGAACTGCTCGCTCGGTCCAGATCTGATGTATCCGTTTCTCGAAGAGCTCGCGGAGAAGTCGACCGCGGCCATCTCCTGCTACCCGAATGCCGGCCTGCCGAATCCGTTGTCGGCAACCGGATTCGACCTGGGGCCCGAGGACATGGCGCGCTACCTGAGCGAATTTGCGCAGGGAGGGCTGATCAATATTGCCGGAGGCTGCTGCGGCAATACGCCGGAGCACATCGCGGCCATCGCCAAAGCGCTCGATGGGCGGCATCCGCGCGAGTTGAGGTCGACGGCGAGTTCGGTTTCATTCACCGGTGCAAGCGAGCCGGTAAGCGACGTCGAAGACGTAAGGCCGCTGCGGCTTTCCGGATCACAGCCATTCACGCAGCAGCCCGGTGTCTTCATCATGATCGGCGAGCGCACGAATGTGGCCGGTTCTCCGAAGTTCGCGAAATTGGTAAAGGAAGGCAAGTTCGAAGATGCGGTCAGCGTCGCCAGACAGCAGGTCGAAAATGGCGCGAACGTAATCGACATCTGCATGGACGAGGGCATGATCGACGGCGTCGCGGCCATGACGCGCTACCTGCACTTGCTCGCCAGCGAGCCCGAGGTCGCCAAGGTTCCCTTCATGGTCGACTCGTCGAAATGGGAGGTGATTGAGGCGGGGTTGAAGTGCCTTCAGGGCAAGGGCATTGTGAATTCAATCTCGCTGAAGGAAGGCGAAGAGAAGTTCCGCCAGAACGCTGCAACGGTGCTCAAGTATGGCGCGGCGGCAGTGGTAATGGCCTTTGACGAAAAGGGGCAGGCTGCAACCTTCGATGACAGAATCCTCATATGCGAGCGCGCATACAGAATTCTCGTGGACGAGGTTGGCTTTCCCGCCGAGGACATTATCTTCGACCCCAATATCCTCACCGTTGCCACTGGAATGGAAGAGCACAACAATTACGCGGTCGACTTCATCAACGCCACACGCTGGATCAAGGCCAACCTGCCGCACGCCAAGGTGAGCGGCGGCGTGTCAAATATTTCGTTCAGCTTTCGCGGCAACAACAAAGTTCGCGAAGCGATGCACTCGGCCTTTCTTTATCATGCGATGGCTGCGGGCATGGACATGGGCATCGTGAACCCAGGCATGCTCGAGGTCTATGAAGAGATTGAGCCGGAGCTGAAGGTGCTGGTGGAAGACGTGCTGCTCAATCGCCGCCCCGACGCGACCGAGCGGCTGGTAGAGCGCGGCGAAAAGCTCAAGGCATCAAGCGCCGGCGAGGTCGTGGAGGAAAAAAAAGAAGAGGAGTGGCGCAGCGGCACGGTGGAGGAGCGCCTTTCGCACGCGCTCGTGAAGGGCATCGACGCCTACATCGAGTCCGACGCCGAGGAAGCGCGCCTGAAGCTTGGCCGTCCGCTTGCTGTAATTGAAGGCCCGCTGATGGATGGCATGGGCGTGGTGGGCGATCTGTTTGGCGCCGGCAAAATGTTCCTGCCCCAGGTAGTCAAGTCCGCGCGCGTAATGAAGAAGGCCGTTGCGCACCTGACCCCTTTCATGGAAGCCGAGAAGCTGGCAATGGCCGCGGCCGGGCAACAAGTGCGGGCGCAGGGAAAGATTGTTCTGGCCACGGTGAAGGGCGACGTTCACGACATTGGCAAGAATATTGTGGGCGTGGTGCTGGCCTGCAACAACTACGATGTAGTCGACATGGGAGTGATGGTCCCGTGCGAAAAGATTCTCGAACGCGCCAAGGCGGAGAAGGCCGATCTGGTCGGACTGAGCGGCCTGATTACGCCATCGCTCGACGAGATGGTGCATGTGGCGCGTGAGATGGAGCGCCAGGGGTTCAAGCTGCCTCTGCTGATTGGCGGGGCCACGACCAGCCGCGCCCATACGGCGGTGAAGATTGCGCCGCACTACAGCGAGCCGGTGGTGCACGTGCTGGATGCGAGCCGGGCGGTGCCGGTGACGACCAGCCTGCTCAGTGAGGATGGCAAAGCGGCGTTCGTCGCCGACCATCGCGCAGAATACGAGGCGCTGAGAAAAAACTACGCTGCGCCGCGACAGAAGGTCGTTTCACTTGAGACCGCGCGTGCGAGAAGAACCAGAATTGCGTGGCGTGCAGAGGACATACCCGAGCCCGACTTCACCGGTGTGCGTGTGCTCGACGATTTTCCGCTCGCGAGTTTGCGCGAGTTCATTGACTGGACGCCGTTCTTTCACACTTGGGAGTTGAAAGGCGTCTATCCGCGCATTCTCGATGACGAAAGGCAGGGTGCTCAGGCGCGGCAGATCTTTGCCGAAGCCAATGCGCTGCTGGATCGAATCATCGAAAAGAAGCTGATTACTGCGCGGGGCGTCTATGGACTTTTCCCCGCAAACGCCGTGTGCGACGATGTGGAGCTTTACAGCGGCGAGACGCGCTCGAAAGCGCTTGCGCGATTCCACTTTCTCCGTCAACAAGCGAACCGGGAAGGGAATGAACCCTGCCGGTCGCTGGCGGATTTCATTGCGCCGAAGGAAACGGGACTGCGCGATCACATTGGCGCATTCGCGGTGACAAGCGGAATTGGATTGAAAGAGCTTTGCGACAGGTTCAGGTCCGAGCACGACGACTACAACGCAATCATGGCCGAGGCGCTGGCAGATCGGTTGGCTGAGGCCTTTGCCGAGTGCCTGCACAAGCGCGTTCGCGATGAGTGGGGTTACGGCCGCAGCGAATGCCTCACGACCGCCGAGTTGATCCACGAAAAATATCGCGGCATACGCCCTGCACCGGGTTATCCAGCGTGCCCCGATCACACCGAGAAGGGAACGATCTGGCGCTTGCTCGACGTAAACGAGAGGACCGGAATGCAGCTTACTGAATCGTTTGCCATGTGGCCGGGGTCGAGCGTGAGCGGACTCTACTTCGCGCATCCCGAGTCGCGCTATTTCTCGTTGGGCAAGATCGATCGCGACCAGGTGACCGACTATCACACGCGCAAGGGGATGACCCTCGCAGAGGTGGAGCGGTGGCTGGGCCAAAACCTGAACTACGAGCCGGCCGAGTAGCCATGCGCGTCGCTCGACGTTCGGTTTGGAGGCGCTCTTGAGCTCAAAACAGGCTTCTCGCTCCGTAAACGAGAAAGTCACTGCGCCCTCTGCTTCATCACGCGCCTTCGAAAAGGAGCTTGCGGAGCTGGAGGTGCTGGCGGAATCCTGGAAGGCCAGAACTTCCTTCGGCCCAGAGGCAGTCGAGCACCTGCGCAAAGCGCTCGCCCATCGCAACAACTTTATCGTGGCAAAGGCCGCAAAGATGGTTGCGGAGGCAGAGATATTCGCGCTCCTGCCGCAGGTGCTCGCGGCCTTCGACCGGTTCTTCATCGATGCCGTTAAAAGCGACCCGCAGTGCTGGGCAAAGAACGCACTGTCCAAGGCGCTCGTGAAGCTCGAGCATCGTGACAAGGACGCATATCTGCGCGGAATGCGCCATCATCAGATGGAACCGGTGTGGGGCGGTCAGTCGGATACCGCCGGAGCATTGCGTGGAACATGCACGCATGCGCTGGTCGATTGCCCCGGTATCTCCGATCACGAACTGCTGACGGCCCTGCTCGAGCCGCTGACCGACTCCGACAAGACGGTCCGCGTCGAAGCCGCACGTGCGCTCGCGCAGGTAGGAGGCACGAGCGCCTTGCTGCTATTGCGGTTTCGCGCGCTGCTCGCCAAGGACGAACCCGAACCCGAAGTCCTGGGCGCTGTCTATTCCTCACTGCTGTCTCTGGAGGGAGCCGCCGCGATTCCGCTGGTTGCCAAAGCGCTTGAAGATGGTGGCGATCAAGCAGCGGAGGCGGCCTTCGCGCTCGCCGATACGCGCAGTGCTGAGTCTTTGGCCGTACTGCTCGCTCGCCTGCGAGAAGGCGCCGATGCGTGGTTCACCTCGGTGTTGCTCAGCGCCATTGCGCTCACACGCTTGCCTGACGCGCTGGAGTTTCTGATTGCGATGGTCGCACGCGATGCGCGAGAGGCTCCTGCCGTGATCGAGGCCATCGGCCGCACTGTGCCTACTTCTGAGGTGCGCGAGCGTCTGGAACAGGCGGTGGAGCAGTCAGACAGCCCGCGCTTGCGGCAGGCCTTCAGCGTGCATCTGCCGCCGATTCCAAAATGACAACAGCAGAACTGATTTGGCCCTGATCATTTCAACCGGTTGCAACAGAGCGTAAACTTTCGTCCATGTTGTTCATGGTTGTTGAGAGATTCAAGGGCGGTGACGCCAAGCCGGTCGGGGAGCGATTCAGGCGCGATGGCCGCATGTTGCCTGAAGATGTGGCATATGTGGCGAGCTGGGTCGTCCCGGATGGCTCGCGATGCTTTCAACTGATGGAAGCGCCGAACCACGAAGCGCTAACTCCGTGGATAGCGCGCTGGGCTGACCTGGTCGACTTCGAAGTCAACTCCGTCCTGACTTCCGCTGAATTCTGGTCCGGCGTCCAATCTCAAGAAGCCTGATTCTCAGGCGGCCAGGGCTGTCAGTCGGTGAGCATGTGCAGCGCCACGATGGCAAGAAAGCCAAAAGCCGCCAGAGTTGCGGCGGCCACAAACAAAGTTGCCAGGTGGGTCCGAATCGCCCCCATTGTTTGCCGCGTTGCCTGGCGCAATTCATCGTTGCTGTTCCAGACGCGCAGCAAGGCGGCCGAGCCTGTCGTGAGCACAATCAGCGGCAGTGCAATCAGCATCACCCACAGGCCGAGGTGCACCCGGGCCGCATACCAGTCGACCACTCGTTGCGCGCTGTGCGCCGGCTCGTATTGCTTAGGTTGAAGCTCGCGCACGAAAAGCGCGGCCATGAACAAGGCTGCCGGAAAGATGAGCAGCACTTCCGCGGCGGCGACGGCGGGTTTGATCGTCTTCATAAATCACCTTATATCGCGAAACAATTCAGCCGACAATAGGTATTTTCAGGAAAACTCGCATGACCGCGCAAGAACTGTTTCAGTGAGATTAAAACTGTTACCGAAATTTGCACTGTATTCGCAGCAGGTTGACCGTCCATTCACAAGATCGAGCACATAATGTTGGTGTGAATTCGCAGGTCATCGAGAAAGCACCGCTGAACCTCGCACACGCTTCCGCCGTTCTGGTGGAGTCCTCATCTCCAATTCAAACGCCACCGTTGCCCATCGAAACAGGGAGGCCGCGCATTCATGCGGAGGTCGGGCAGTACCGGCTGCGATTGGCGCAGACTGTGGAAGATCGCGACGCGGCCTGTCGGCTGCGTTTCAGGGTTTTCAACCTCGAGTTGGGAGAGGGACTTGAGAGCTCGTATCGAACAGGACTGGACAGCGACGAGTTCGATCTCTTCTGCGAGCATCTTTTGGTTGAGGACAAGCACGAAGCCAATCCCGGCCGGCGCATTGTGGGAACTTACAGAATGCAGTCGGGTAACTCGGCGGCGCAGAATCTGGGCTATTACTCCGCGCAGGAGTTCAACTTTGCGCCGTACGAGCCGTTGCGTGCCGGCGTTCTCGAGTTAGGCCGGGCGTCGATCGACCGCGAGCATCGCACCCCCGAGGTGCTGACCTTGCTGTGGAGGGGGATCGCCCAGTATGCTACCAACATGGGGCTGCGTACCTTGATCGGCTGCTCTTCATTGAACTCCAAAGACCCGGCGGAGGGTTGGCAGGTGTATCGCCAGCTTGAGCAATTCAGGGTGTCACTGGAGTTTGAGACTAAGCCGACCGAACGTTACGCCTGTCCGAACGAGCAAGAGGGCCCGGGCGCACAGCCGCTGGCCCGGCAAGAAATGCGAACTCATATTAATTCTTCGGTCAAGATACCCAGGCTCTTAAAGACCTACCTCGCCATAGGTGCGCGCATTGCCGCACCCCCGGCTTGGGATCGCGAGTTCGGCACCATCGATTTCCTCACACTGCTCGATTTGAAATTGATTTCGCCCGCCGCGCGAAATCGCTTCCTGGCTCCGCTGACCCAATGAGCCTGCGCCGGCTCCGGCGCGCTGTGGCGCTGGCAATCGAGATCGTTCTGAGCATCGTCCGCTTTCAGCTTCTGCGCCTTGGCGGTCCGCTCACATTGGAGCGGCGTGTTCAATGGGTCCAGCAGACGGCGCGCAAGATGCTGGCCTGCCTGGACATTGAATACTGCGTGGAAGGACGCGCGCCCACGCGCGGCCTGGTTGTCTCGAATCATCTCAGCTACATCGATATTCTCGTCCTGTCGGCGGAAATGCCATGTTTCTTTGTCGCCAAAATTGAGATCGGCGGCTGGCCGTTTTTCGGCAAGGCAGCGCGCTGCGGCGGAACGATCTTCGTGGACCGGTCGAGCCTGGCCAGCGCGCAATCTGTCGCCGAGCAGATGACCGAGCGGCTCAATCTGCCGATCCCGGTTCCCGTACTGCTGTTTCCCGAGGGCACAAGCACCGATGGCAGTGAGGTAATCCGTTTCCACTCCCGGCTGATCGATCCGGCTACTTCGCTGCGAGTGCCGATTACGACTGCCGCGATCCGTTATGCCGTCGCGGATGGAACACCGGAGAGGGAACTGTGCTGGTTTGGCGACGAGACCTTTGTCAACCACCTGTGGAAGGTTCTGGGCGTGGGCGGGTTCGAAGCCGATTTGCGATTCGGCGAACCCCGCGTCTACACCGACCGCCGCGTCGCCGCCGATGAAACCCGCACTGAAATCACGGCAATGCGCGAAGTGAGTGCGTTGGTACTGCAATAGATTCGACAGGGGAAAGTGAGCCGAAGGCCGCGCCGGGCGGCTTTTCTTATGCGTTTTCCCTAATAAGCGAACAAAATCTCGGCACCCCATTCTTTCCGTTTTTTCTGCTCTTGAACATAGGGTGGGAGACCGCTAAGGTTCAGCGCACCCGTAAACACTCCATTCGAAAACGCTCTAGTGGACCGTTGCTGACGCGGCATTCGCGCATTGGCCGTCCTGCGAAGGCTGAGCCCCGGAGACGCCGATGGCGCCGATGATCTTCCCGTTCTCGACAAGCGGAACACCGCCCTCGACCGGCATGGCGCCCGGCACTTTCAGGACGCGCAGTCCAACGCCGCCGCCGGAAACCGTATCCTCAAATACCTTCGTCGGCCTCTTGAACAGCACTGCCGAGCGCGCCTTGGCGATCGACACGTCGATGCTTCCAAGCTGCGTTCCGTCCATCTTTTCGAAGAAGACGAGTTCACCCGAGGGATCGACGATGGTGACAGCCATCAGCCATCCGTTCTTTTGCGCTTCGGTAAGTGCGGCTGCGGCAACGGCCTTTGCTTTTTCCAGCGGAATGGGGCTGCCGTAAAGGACAGGCTTTTGTGCGTGAAGAGCTGAGGCGAGCGCAACCGCGGCGCCGATTAGGCTGGTTGCGTGAATGGATAATCCGGGTCTCCTCATCGATGCCCTCCAGGGAACGGCTCTTGAATATTCAAGATGAAAAGGTCGAGATCCCGGATATCATCCGTCGCGGCGGGATCAGATCCGGGGCACTCGCAATTTATATAACAGGAAACCCGTTTCAATCTAACGGCCGGCCGCCGGCCCGGCAGTCGATCCGCGGACCACGAGGCTGGTGGAGACGAGGAACTCGCGCTGCAGGTTGGGAGCGTTGGGGTCTTCGGCCTGCTGGCGGAGGGCTTCAAAAGCGGCGCGCGCCAGGTCGGAGCGCGAGAGCCGGATGGTGGTCAGCGGCGGCAGGGTGAACTCGGCAAAGTCGATGTCGTCGAGGCCGATGACCGAGAGGTCCTGGGGCACGCGCAGGCCCTCCATGTAGGCCGCGCGCAGCACGCCGATGGCGGTCATGTCGTTGGAGCAGACGATCGCCGTGGGGCGCGCTGCCAGAGCCCTGCAACTGGCCGAAGCCGGCGACGCCGCCTTTGAGCGTGTGGTCGCACTCGATGATCCATTTCTTCTGGATCGGCAAGCCGGCGGCCTCCATGGCGGTGCGGAAGTCGTTTTCGCGGGTGATGGCGGAGTGGAGCTTGTGCGGGCCGGCCAGAAAAGCGATCTTGCTGTGGCCCAGCTCGACCAGGTGATTCACGGCGGCGCGAATGCCCGTGGAGTAGTCCAGCAGGATGGTGCTGGCCTTGGGATCGTCGAGCCTGAACTCGGCCAGCACGATGGGTACGTTGCGGTGCACGAGCTGGTCGAGGACCGGCTCTTCTTCGCCGAAGGTCATCACGGCCACGCCCTCCACCTTGCGCTCCAGCATGCGGCGGACGCAGGTGGTGAGAATGGCGGGATCGCTGTTCGAGGAGCTGACCAGGATCTCGTATCCATGGGCCACGGCGATCTCTTCGAAGCTCTGGATCAGCTCGGGGAAGAAGGGGTTGGTGATGTTTTCAACAATGATGCCGAAGAGGCGGCTGCGGCCGGAAACCAGGGTGCGCGCGTGGGTGTTGGGAAAGTAGTTCAGCTGCTCGATGGCCTGCCAGACGCGCTTGGTCAGCCGCTCGCTGACCAGCGGGGAGCCGTTGATGGTTCTGGAGACGGTGGCGATGGAGACCTTGGCCAGGGCGGCGACGGTGCGGATATCGGGCGTCTTTGCGGCGGACTTGCGGGATGCTTTTCGAGCCACGAACTAATCCTATTCCGGATGAAACAAGTGTGAAAGCAATGTTATTGCATTTGCATGCGGGTGTGGGGATAAGAGCCGGATTTTTTCTTCACGCAAGCGCAGTTGCTCCGGAAGTCTGCCTGCACGTGTGCGCAAAAAACTGCATATGAGAATTGCCGTTGTGGTTTACTGCATCCTATCCGCACGACCCACAAACCCAAAGGCGTCGCGGGTGTGGGGCGCCCGGATCCGATGCGGGAACCGGCGATCCGAAACCTAGTCTCTCTCGGCAATCAGCAGGCGGAGATCGCGCAGGTTCTGGCCGGTGGGGCCGGTCACGACCGCGTCGCCCAGAGCGCGTGAACATGGGGCAGGCGTTGAACGCGGCCAGCGATTCCTTCAGATGGAAGCCGAAGGCGTGGGCGCGGGCGACGGTGGTGGGGTCGGCGATGGCTCCGGCCGACTGCGTGTTGCCGTCGATGCCATCGGAGCCGGCGCTGAGCACGGTGAGCCGCTCGCCCTGGTATTTCTCCAGATCCAGCGCGCAGGCCATGGCGAACTGCTGGTTGCGGCCGCCCGCGCCCGGGGTCCGGTCCATGGTGACCGTCACTTCGCCAACGGAGATCAGGCAAAGGCGTGGATGAAGGGCGCGCAAGGCGTGGAAGCGCTCCAGCAGGTAGCGCGCAGCGTCGGCATAGTCCCAGTCGTCGCAACTGTTGTCGACGACGGTGAAGTAGCCGGCCTTCTCGGCCAGGGCGCGGGCGTTCTCGACCAGGTCGTGGCTCGAGAGCAGGATCTCGAAGACCGAATCGCGAAAAGCCTCGTCCTCGCCGGTCATTGGCGGCAGCCGTGACGCTGGCGCGCGGGAACGGACTCGGCCTTCGGCAGCTTGGGAAAGAACGGCGGACGCCAGCCCTTGTTTCCGGGCGACTCGGGCAGATCTTCGCGCTCGAAGAAGGCGCGGACCGAGGGCGGGAACTTGCGCTGCCAGGTCGTACCTGGCAAGCAGCTCGCGCACTTCCGCCAACAGTGGAGTGATCGGGCGACGTGGGCCCGGAGGAGAGCGCGTCCAGCGTGCGCAGCGGCACGTCGGGCAGCAGCAGGGTGACCTTGGCTGCTTCCGGCGCGGCCATGGCCAGCCGTCCGCCCTTGACCGCGGAAAAATGCTTGCGCAGGGTGTTGATCTCGTTGATGGGCGCGCCCGAGGCAAGCAGCGCCTGGTGGAACTGCGATGGTGTCTTCAAGCGTGATCTGCGGGTCGAGGGGCAGGTCGAACATGGCCGAGCCGCCGCCGGAGATGAGGAAGAAGATCAGCGTGTCTTTCTTTGCTCTTTTGAGCAGGGCCAGCGCGGCGCGGGCCGCGGCAAAGGTATCTTCATTGGGCAGCGGGTGGCCGCCCTCAAAGTAGCGGAACCGCCAGTTGCGATTCTTGGGAATCTGGTTGTAGCAGCAGATGCCGCGCAGGCCCTTGCGGCGCTTCATGCGGTCCAGAAGCGTCTCCAGCATGGGCCCGGCGGCCTTGCCCAGCGCGATGACAAAGATGCGCTTGTAGCTGGAGAGGTTGATCGTCGTCGGACCGCTGCCGTCGGGCAGCAGGCGATGCAGCGTGTTGCCTTCGAAGCGCAATGCGCCGGTCAAAAGCCGATGCGATGTTGCAGGCCTTGAGGGCGCCGGTAAAGATCTCCGTGGCCGTGGCGTGCAGGGCGTCGAGAGCGGTGTCGCTGGCCGGGGTCATGAGCATTGCTCCTTCAGCCAGCCGGCGAGCGACGACTGCATCGCTGCCAGTTGGCCGGTAAAAAAGTGATCGGCGCCGGGAAGGAGCACCAGTCTTTTGGGTTCGGCTGCGGAGGCGGCCACCTGCGCCAACTCTGCGGCCGGCGCGAACTGGTCGCGGTCTCCGCTGAGAAAAAGCTTGGGAAGGGTGCAGTTTTGCAGGGAAGGATAGCGATAACTGCTGGCCGTCGGCTCTGGGTGGGCAGGCCGAGCGCCGCCAGGGCATGAACGTCTGGCGTGGCCTTGGCTGCCGGCTGCAACAGGCTGCAGCGCCATCGCCGCGCCAAAGCTGAAGCCGACGGCAACGAGCGGCCGATTGTATTCGTTTTCAAGCCAGTCGAGAGCGGCCAGCACATCGCCCGTTTCCGCTCTGCCGTCGTGCGCGCCCTCGCTGAGGCCCGTGCCGCGAAAGTTGAAGCGCAGAACCGGCCAGCCCAGTCCCCACTGCGGGTCGTTGAGCGCCTTCATGGCGTGGTAGACAACCTTGTTGTGGAGATTGTCCGCCGCCCAGTGGGATGGGGATGGCAGACCAGCGCCGCAAAGGGTGCATCGGGGCTCCTTCATTCAGCAGCGCTTCCAGGCGGCCTGCCGGACCGGTCAAATCCACGCTGCGCATGCGCCGGGAACCCCTGCGCGTGGCGCCAGGTTGGGCGGGTGCGATTGTCGCGCTCATTCCACTCTCCATTCTACGCGCAGCGGCTGCGAATCGAATCTGGCGGCGAGTGACGTCGAGCGGCCATCTCCGATTCGAAGCCCTGCGTTCCGCGATGAAACGGAACGGCCGTCTAAGGTATTCTGGCAGCATCATGAAAGACCATTTTCCAGTTGCCTTGATCGACCCCATCGGACTTACCCGCCAGTTATGCGAAATCGAGTCCACCACTTACCACGAGGGCGCAGTGGGCGATTTTCTGGCGCGATTTTCTTGCCGCGCCGCGGCTGGGAGGTGGAGAAGACGCCAGTACCGCAGCCGGCCGAGAGCGCGACCGGCGCCGCGCGCTGGAATGTTTACGCAGGGATAGCCGGCCAGACGCCGGACCTGGTGTTTTCCACGCACATGGACACGGTTCCGCCCTACATTCCCTTCAGCCGAGGATGCGGAGTTTCATGTACGGCCGCGGCGTTTCCGACGCCAAGGGAATCATCGCCGCCCAGGTTGCTGCCGCCGAAGCGCTGCGCGCGGAAGGATTCAGGGTGGGCTTGTTGTTTGTCAGCGGCGAAGAGCGCGACTCGGCCGGCGCCAAGGCCGCCAACCTGAGCCGCCCAAGGGCAGCCGGTTCCTGATCAACGGCGAGCCACGGACAATCGGCTGGCGCTGGCCTCGAAGGGCGCCCTGCGGGTTTCATTCAAGTCAACCGGGAAGATGGCCCACTCCGCCTATCCCGAACTGGGCGATAGCGCGGTCCACAAGCTGGTGGAGGTGCTGGGCAGGCTGCTGGGCTGAAGCTGCCCGGTCGATGAGTATGCCGGGGACACAGCACGCTGAACATCGGCCAGATCCAAGGCGGCCATGCGCCCAACGTGATCGCCGACAAGGCCGAGGCCCAGGTGCTGGTCCGCCTGGTGGGCGACTCCGCGCCGGTGCGCGCCGCGGTGCTTGAAGCCGCCAGCGGACTGGCGGAAGTCGAGTTCACGCTCGAAATCGCCTTTGTCCGCCTGCGCGCCATCGAAGGCCTGCCGACCATGATCGCGAAGTTCGCCACCGACATTCCCCAACTAACGAACTGGGGCGAGCCGCTGCTGCTCGGGCCCGGATCGATTCACGTGGCCCATACGCCCATTCGAAAAGCTGGCCAAGAGAGAGCTGCTTGAAGCGGTCGAGTTATATATCAAGGTGGCCAGGCAGCTATTGAGCTGAGTTATGAATCTCAGAGTTATAGCGAATTCAAGTCAAGGAGAATTATCATGAGCGCATCGATCTACGACATTCCCGTCAAGAAGATCACCGGCGAAGACACATCCCTGGCCGAGTTCAAGGGCAAAGTGCTGCTGGTCGTCAACGTGGCTTCAAAGTGCGGACTTACGCCGCAGTACGAGGGCCTGGAGAAGATCTACGAGCAATACAAGGGCCAGGGGCTCGTGGTTGCTGGGTTTCCGGCCAACGACTTCAAAAGCCAGGAGCCGGGCACCGAAGCGGAGATACAGTCCTTCTGCACGCTGAACTACGGCGTCAAATTTCCCATGTTCAGCAAGATCACCGTCGTCGGCGCGGAGAAGCATCCGCTCTATGCGGCACTGATCGCGGCCCAGCCCAAGGCAGTCAGCCTGGCCGAGGTGCCGTTTCGCGAAAAGCTGAAGGGCTACGGTATCGAGGCCAACCCGGAGCCGGAGCTACGTGGAATTTTGAGAAGTTTCTCGTCAGCCGCGCGGGAGAAGTGGTCGAGCGGTTCGCGCCGGACACGCAGCCCGATGCGCCCGCGCTGGTCGCCGCGATTGAGGCGGAACTGGCGAAGGACTGACATCGTCCGCGCGAATTGCGATAGTCTGATGACCGCGGGCTCTAGTTCGCCGTGGCCGAGCAAGACCGCGAGCCACGCGCGCGGCCATTTATTCTCAGCCCATGCATCGGGCTCTTCCTCCACATCCCGCCAGCGCCAATCTGCTTGAAACACGCGGCCTCTTCCTATCTGCGCTCGGCGCGGCATCAGCCGGTGCAGTGGCATCCATGGGGCGAGGCTGCCTTTGCGCGCGCCCAGGCTGAGGACAAGCCCATCCTGCTCGACATCGGCGCGGTCTGGTGCCACTGGTGCCACGTCATGGACCGCGAGTCCTACGAAGACCCCGAGGTGGCCAAGCTCATCAACGAGCATTTCGTCGCGGTGAAGGTCGATCGCGACGAGCGGCCCGATGTGGACGCGCGCTACCAGGCTGCGGTCTCCGCGATCACCGGGCAGGGCGGCTGGCCGCTGACCGCGTTTCTCACTCCCGATGGGCGGCCCTACTTTGGCGGCACCTACATTCCCCGCGACGAGCGCTACGGCCGGCCCGGCATCGGCCGCGTGCTGCTGGCCATGTCGCAGGTATGGCAGGAACGGCGCGACGAGGCCCTCGAGACCGGCGGCCAGCGTCATGGCGGCCATCGAACACAACGAAAGCTTCTCCGGCCGCGGCGGCGAGCTTACCCTGGCGCTGGTGGACAAGATTGCCGGATCGGCTCTGGGCAAGTTCGATCCGCGCAATGGCGGCTTCGGTTCGCAGCCCAAGTTTCCTCATCCCGCAGCGCTGGATCTGCTGCTGCGAGATGGCGATGAACCGCGACAACGAGCCGGCACGCGAAGCCTTCACCGTCACGCTCGAAAAGATGGCGCGCGGCGGCGTCTACGACCAGCTTGCCGGCGGCTTTCATCGCTACAGCGTGGATGAGCGCTGGGTCGTTCCGCACTTCGAGAAGATGCTCTACGACAACACCGAGCTGCTGCGCAACTACGTGCACGGTTTCCAGAGCTTTGTGCGCGAAGATTTTCTGCGAGACCGCGAAGGAGATCGTCGGCTGGCTCGACTCCACCATGACCGACCGCGAACGCGGCGGCTTCTATGCCTCGCAGGATGCGGATGTCGGACTGGACGACGACGGCGACTACTTTACCTGGACGCTGGACGAAGCCAAGCGCCGTTCTGGATCCCGAGGAGCTGGAGTTCGCGTCAAGCTACTGGGACATCGGCGAGCTGGGCGACATGCACCACAACCCGGCCAAAAATGTGCTGCATGTGAATGTCACCCTGGAAGAAAGAGCGGCGCAAGGCGGCAACCTGGCGCGGGTTGCGCGCGCTGCGCGACAGCGGCGCGGCAGAAGCTGCTGGCGGCGCGGAGCCTGCGCCCCACGCCGTTTATCGACACGCACGCTTTACACCGGCTGGAACGCGATGGCGGTGACCGCTTATCTTGAAACCGCGCGAGTGCTGCGCATGGAGTCAGCGCGCGAGTTTGCTCTGCGCACGCTCGACCGGCTGCTTGAACGAGGCCTGGGACGGAGCCGATGCGCTGAACCACGTGATCGCCTACCCAGAAGAGGCTGGCGGCGCGACTCCGGCCGAGAAGGCTCCGGGCACGCTCGACGATTACGCCTTTACCGTGCACGCCTGCATCGATGCGTGGTTTGCAAGCGGCAACATGAATTTTTACCGCGTGGCCGTTAAGATGGCCGACGCCATGATTGCGCGCTTCTACGACGCGCACGGCGGGCGCGTTTTACGATGCCGCCTGCAAACCTCGACGGAAAGATTCCGCTGGGAGCGCTCGGGGCGCGGCGCAAGCCGCTGCAGGACTCGCCCACACCGGCCGGCAATCCCACCGCAGCCTCGGCGTTGCTTCGGCTTGAAGCGCTCAGCGGAAAGCAGGAGTATCGCGAGATCGCCGAAGATACGCTGGGCTGCTTCGCGGGCATCGTCGAGCACTTCGGCCTCTACGCAGGCAGCTACGGACTTGGCGCTGGAGCGGCTGCTCCTCGATCCCGTCCAGGTCGTCGTAGTAGGTTCCGGGTCAGATGCCGTCCGGCTGGAGGCAACAGCGGTGGCGCGCTTCGCTGTCAACAAGACCGTAATGCGGATCGCGCCGCAGCGCCTGACGCCGGGGGCGATTCCTGAGGCTCTGGCGGAAACACTGCTGCAAGTTCCGGCGCCGGAGGGCTCAGGGGCCTGGGCGATCGTCTGCCGTGGACGCACATGCCTTCCGCCGGTTAGCCGATGCGGAGGCGCTGTTGGAGGCCCTGGAATCGCCGGTGTAGAGAGCTTCATCTTGCCTTGGAACCCGTCGAAAAATCAGCCTACGACCCTCGTCCTAATTGCCGCTGAAGGGATTCGTCTCCTCCGGCTTGAGTAGCGTGGGATCTGACCCCCGGCGTCTCCGCCGCGATCGGCTCATTGGCGCTGCTCGCGCCCTGCTCACCGACGCCGTTGAAACCCGATAGGGATTGCCGGGCAACAGGTGATGTTCTTCAAGCGCGAAGCGAACCCGCCTCCGGAATTCGCGGATAGGGCCGTATTGCTTGGTCGGCAGGGTCTTGAACACCACGGGAAAGATAAGCTCGGAACCTTTGATTGCGTCGACACCGAGAATCTGCGGATCGGCGACAAACAACTGGCGGAACTCCTGGCTGTTGCGCACCTCGGTCGCGATCGTCGTCAGCAGTTTCAAAACTTCATCGGGATTGGCTGAGAAATCCACGCTCACGTTGACCGTGGCAACCGAGTATCCAACGCTGAGGTTGGCGACGGTAGTGATCTGCGAGTTGGGAATCACGTAGAGAGTGCCGTCCGCATCACGCACCGTGGTCTTCCGCAGCGTCATCGCTTCTACGGTTCCGGCCAGCCCCGCGACGCGCACCGTGTCGCCGACATTGAACTGGTCTTCGATAATGATCAGAATGCCGTTCAGCATGTCTTTGACGATGTTCTGGGCGGCCAGGCCGATAGCGACTCCGGCTATTCCGGCGGACGCAAGTAAAGGGCCGAAGTTGATGCCGACCGCGTCAAGGAACTGCATTCCGGCAATCACGCCAATGATGGCCAGGCCTGTGGTGCGGATCACCCCGGCCAGCGTCTTCACCTGTGCAATCCGTACAGGCCCCGACCCCATGCTGCTCAGCGACACGCGTCATTCGATACGTGATTGATCGCAGTATCCTACTGAGAATAAATGCGATAGCAGCAACCACCAGAAGGTGTGGCAGCTTGGTGCGAATAAATTCCTGGGCATCGATGCTCCACTCGTCGAGCACGCGGCCCATGAAACGGCCCTCCGCGAACCAACCCAGCCTTGCGGCCGGCAATAAAGGAAACATGCCAAAACTCCTCTATCTAGACTAGACTGTGCGGAGGAAGGGCCGGAACGCCCGGCGGTCCTTCCCGGCACACTCCTGGCGCGATTTGGAGGTCGTCCATGAGAGTTCTTCCCATCGGCCCATCAAAGAAAGCAGCCTGCTGCGGGCCGGATCTCTGTGGGTCTGGCTCCTCGCATTTCTGTTCGCAATCGCGTTGGTCGTGCGGCCGGCAGAGCGCGCGATCTTTGCCCAAGCGACTCCGCAGCAGGATGAGGGCACCCCAGCCCCAGCCCGGCCCTACCCTGAACAAGCGAACCCCGCTCCGCCCAACGTCCTGGTAAAGGTGCCCGCAGCCGAGAGTTCTCCTGCCGGCGTCCCCACCACACAGGCGCCGGCGCCGGCGACGGATCCGCAAATGAAGCCGGAAAACCACGACACGATTACCGATCCAAAGAAAAAAGAAATTGCAGACGACAGCTCAAACTTGGTGAAGCTAGCCAACACCCTGAAGGCCGAAGTGGATAAGACCACCCCGGACACTCTCTCGATCGCAGTCATCCGCCACGCAACAGAGATCGAAAAGCTGGCACACAAGATGAGGACGAAATGAATTCCGCAGAGAAGAAGTTCAATGTGGATGAGTCGCGGTCACCATTTGTGGGGCCTTCAGCCGGAAGGTCGGGTCATGTCGTGCGCCTGGTATTAAGGCTGGCGCTGCTGCTGGCACTGCCATGCGGGCTGACTCCTTCGCAGTCCCAGCAGACCGGCACCGGGCAGTTATCCAATCACCCGCTGCGAGGGTTGAATGAGAATGGGAACCCGAACGCAAACGGAGATTCGGGCGACCCAATCTATCAGCAGAAGCGGTTGCGTCAGCTCAATGTCGCGCAGCACAAGTCAATGGTCTCCGACACCGACAAGCTGCTCAAGCTGGTGACCGAACTGAATGCCGAGATCAGTAGCACAAGCCCCGCGTCGCTGACTCCGGAGCAGCTTCGCAAGGTTGCCGAAATTGAGAAGCTTGCGCACAGCGTGAAAGACAAAATGAGATCCTCGGTGCAGGGAGCGACGCTCTTTATAGACAATTCCCCTCCTGGTCACGACCCCTTTCATTGATCGGTCTCATCTTTCGTTGCCGAATCAGACCTGGACGCGGGTTCGGTTCTCGCTTAAGGCTCGACAGTCCGGCGGCCCAAGCGCGCTGGATTGCTACAATCAGGCGAGGCTTTCGCAGCAAGACAAACATTGGGAGTGACAAGGATGGGAATGGCAGTTTCCAGTGCCCGCGTATCCGGATCGGCTGCCGCTTCTGACCGTTTGAGCGCGCAACAGCTGATCGAAATCTACAGGTTGATGTATCTCTCTCGCCATGTGGACGACCGCGAGATCATGCTTAAGCGGCAGCAGAAGATCTATTTTCAGATCTCAGGCGCCGGCCACGAAGCATTGCAGGTGGGTGCCGGGCTTGGCGTTGCGACCGGGCTACGACTGGTTCTTCCCTTATTACCGTGACCGCGCGCTCTGCCTCGCTCTGGGCCTCACGCCCGATGAGATGATGTTGCAGGCCGTGGGCGCGGCCACCGACCTTGCCAGCGGCGGCCGTCAGATGCCGACCCACTCGAGCAGCCCTTCGCTGCACATTGTGAGCACCTCCTCTTCAACGACGACGCAGCTCTTGCATGCAGTGGGGTGTGCGGAGGCGGGGCGTTACTTCAGCCGTCATCCCGAGGCCGCGGCGAAGACCCGAATTTTCCTCTTCTGCCGGCGACTACCGCGCCTTTCGCGATGTGACCTTTCACGGCGATGAGGTCGTTCTCGCCTGTCTCGGCGAGGGTTCAACTTCGCAAGGCGAGTTCTGGGAGGCGATGAACACAGCCTCCAACCAGAAACTGCCCGTGATCTTCTGCGTTGAAGACAACGGTTACGCCATCAGCGTGCCTGTCGAGGTGAACACGCCGGGCGGCAACATCTCAAAGCTCGTTGCGAACTTTCCCAACTTCCACTTTTCGGAAATTGACGGCACCGATCCTGAAGTGAGCCTGCGGGCCTTTCAAGCGGCAGCTGCGTACTGCCGGGCCGGCAAGGGACCTGCGTTCGTCCACGGGCACGTTGTTCGGGCCTATTCTCACTCGCTCTCCGACGACGACAAGCTTTACCGCTCGGCTGCCGAGCGCGAGGCCGACGCGTTGCGCGATCCAATCGCGAAGATGCAGATGCGCCTGCTCCGCGAGGGGATTCTAACGGAAGCGCAGATCAACGAACTGGAGCAGTCGCAGAACCATCTTGCCGCCGAGGCGGCCGAGCGCGCACTTCAGGCGCCGCTGCCAACGGTGCAGGGAATTACCAAGCATGTCTACTCCGAAGATCTTGATCCGACCGGTCCAGCGTTCGAGCACGAGCATGCACAAGCGCCGGGAGGGGCGGGCGGCGGCAAGGCAGGCAGCGCCAAGGGCAGCGATCCGCGTACCATGGCCGACCTGATCAATGCCTGCCTGCACGACGAGATGCGCCGCGATCCGCGCATCGTGGTTTATGGCGAGGATGTGGCCGACGCGAGCCGCGAGCAGGCGCTGAACGAAGTGAAGGGCAAAGGCGGCGTCTTCAAACTCACCGCCGGGCTGCAATCGGAGTTCGGTTCCGAGCGGGTGTTCAATTCGCCGCTGGCCGAAGCCAACATTGTCGGCAGGGCCGTCGGCTATGCGCGTGCGGGGCATGAAGCCGGTGGTCGAGATTCAGTTCTTCGATTACATCTGGCCGGCCATGCACCAGATTCACAATGAACTGGCGCTGATGCGCTGGCGCTCCAACGGAGGCTGGGCTTCGCCGGCCGTGATCCGCGCGCCCATCGGCGGATATTTAACCGGCGGCGCAATCTACCATTCGCAGTGCGGCGAGAGCATCTTCACGCATATTCCGGGGCTGCGCGTGGTGTTTCCTTCGAATGCGCTGGACGCCAACGGCCTGCTGCGGACGGCGATTCGTTGCGACGATCCGGTGTTGTTTCTTGAGCACAAGCGGCTCTACCGCGAAACCTTTGGCCGCGCCCCTTATCCAGGGCCGGAGTTTGCGATTCCGTTTGGGAAGGCGAAGATCGTGCGGCCGGGAACCCATATCACGCTGGTGACCTACGGTGCGCTGGTTCCGCGAGCGTTGCAGGCCGCGGAAAAAGCGCAGCGCGAACATGGCATCGATGTGGAGATACTCGATCTGCGAACGCTGAGTCCCTACGACTGGGAGGCCATTGCCGCCTCTGTGCGCAAGACCAGCCGCGTGATTGTGGCTCACGAGGATATGTTGAGTTGGGGCTACGGCGCGGAGATTGCTGCTCGCATCGCGGACGAACTCTTTGAGGATCTGGATGCGCCAGTCCGGCGGATTGGTGCGATGGATACTTTTGTCGCCTACCAGCCCCTGCTTGAAGATGCGATTCTTCCTCAGCCCGACTCGATCCTGAAGGCGATTGTCGGCCTGAAGGCGTATTAGCGTTCTTTCAACAACGCGCTCACGGCTTCCGTCAGCGAACCAAACCGAAGATCGGCCAACTCGCGCGCCGATTCATCGCCGGACTTTCGATGCGCTCCAATTGCGTCGATGAGATATCGCCGTCATTCCCAGGCGGCGGGCAAATTCAATGTCCACAAGCGAGTCGCCGATCATGATGCTGCTTGCCGCGGAGATCGAAGGGAATCGCGCGACAGCCTGATCGAAGAGTCCCGTAAGCGGCTTGCGGCAGTCGCATTCTCCGATCCCGTGCGGGCAGATGAAGAATGCGTCTATCTGTCGCGCCGTGTTCGCTTAAGAGTCCCTGAAAGCCGGAGTGAATCGCCTCCAGGTCCGCGGCAGTGTAGAGCCCAATTGCGATGCCGCGTTGGTTCGAAACCACGACAACTCGCAAACCCGCGCGATTGAGGCGGGCAATTGCCTCCGGCACGCCGGGCAACACGTGAAAGTCATTCCAGGATTCCACGTAGCGGCCCTCCGGCATCTTTTCGTTCAGCACCCCGTCGCGGTCGAGAAAGACAGTTGAAAGGTCGCGCGGGATGGCCTTGGTAGCGGAGTTGGTCACGGGGTAATCATAGCAATCGCCGCAAATGCATCTCCCGGGCGCGTTGAGCAGCCGAGGAAAACAGGGCCGAATCAAGTTGGCACGGATACAATACTGGGATGGAAGTTTCGAGCCACCCTGGATATGTCCAGGAATCTTGCGTGAGGCAGGCGGGCCAACCGGCATGAAGAACTTTCTGCGCCTGCTGCGCTACGGGCTGCCCTACACGCTGCAGTGGCTGCCGGGCGTGTTGCTGCTGGCCGCGGTCGGCGTGCTCGACACCTTTCGCGTCCTGCTGCTTGCAGCCCATCTTCGACCAGGTTCTGAGGCCCGACGCGCCGGAAGGCCCCATCCTTCTGGGGCTGCCCAACAGTCCAATGGCACTTCGACCTGAGGCAGCTTGTTCCCCATTTCATGCACATGCACAATGCCTGGACGGTGGTGGCATTCGCGCTGGTACTTTCCACGCTGGCCAAGGGGCTCTGCGACTATCTCGGCACCTACCTGGTGAACTACGCCGGCTTCGGCATCATTACCGATCTGCGCAATCATCTTTACGAAGCCACGCTGCGCCGCTCCTCGAGCTTCTTTCACAAGCACGCCACGGGAACCATTCTTTCCACGCTCATCAACGATGTGGACAAGGTGCAAACAGCGGTCAGTTCGGTCATCGGCGAGTTTCTGCAGCAGTTCTTCACTTTCGTCGTCGGACTGGCTTTCGTCATTCGGCTGGGCGGGCAACTTAGCTGGGCGCTGGTGCTTGTTCATTCCAGTGGTCATCACGTCCGCGCGCAAGATCGGCAGGGAAGTGCGGACGCGCACCCGCACCGGCCAGGACAAGCTTGCGGAGATTCAGAACATCCTGCACGAAACCGTGACCGGCAATCGCATCGTGAAGGCATTCAACACCGAGCTGTGGGAGATTCTGCGCTTCAAGACGGCGGCACGGCGGCTGTTCCGCGCCAACCTGCGCAACGTGCGCATTCAGTCCATCAGTTCGCCGTTGATGGATTCGATCGGCGCCGTGGCGATTGCCATGTTTCTGTTCATCGGGCGCAATGAGATTCTCCACGGCCGAATGACCATGGGGCTGTTTGGCGCGTTCATCATCCTGCTCTTCAAGCTCTACGATCCGGTGCGCAAGTTCGCTTATTTCTACAACAGCTTCCAGCAGGCCATGGGCGCTTCGTCGTCCATCTTCGGCTTCTTCGATGCCGAAGACGACGTGAAGGAACGCCCGCACGCGGTCACGCTGAAGCAGTTTCAGCACTCGATCCAATTTCAGAACGTGGGCTTTTCCTACTCGACCGAAGAAGGGCGAGCACCAGATTCTGCACAATATCGATCTCGAGGTGCGCGCCGGCGAGGTGCTGGCGCTGGTCGGTCCCAGCGGCGCCGGAAAGTCCACGCTGGTCAATCTGATTCCGCGTTTCTTCGACGTCAGCACCGGGCTCCATCCAAATCGACGGCAACGACCTGCGCTATCTTACGCTGGCCTCGTTGCGCCGCCAGGTTGCGCAGGTGACGCAGGAGACCATTCTCTTTAACGACACGGTGCGCAACAACATCGCCTATGGCCGGCCGGACGTGAAGACAGCGGTCGTGGAAGAGGCGGCGCGCAATGCCCTGGCCCACGACTTCATCCTGCGCATGCCGCAGGGCTACGACACCGTGATCGGCGAAAAGGGGTTTCGCCTCTCCGGCGGCGAGCGCCAGCGCCTGGCCATCGCGCGCGCCATCCTGAAGAACGCGCCGATTCTGATTCTCGATGAGGCCACATCGGCGCTCGATGCGGAGAGCGAGTCGCTGGTGCAGATTGCGCTGGCCAACCTGATGCAGGGCCGCACCGTGATGGTGATCGCGCATCGGCTTTCCACCATTCGCCGCGCCAACCGCATCGCCGTGCTTGAAGACGGCCGCATTACCGCCATCGGCTCGCACGAAGATCTGCTTGACCGCCTCGCCCACTTATCAGCGGCTTTACCAGTTGCAATTCATGGACCTGCCGGAAGCTGAGCCTCCGGCCGGAAGAGCCTCTTACGCATTACTTGCCTGGCTTCGAACCGGCGCTCGTCACCGGGAAAGCAGGAGTAAGCAGACATGCCGATTTATTCGATGACCGGGTTTGCGCGGGTTCAGGTTCGCGTGCCCCTGCGCGAGCAGGACCAGCTCAGTTACACGCTGACCGTAAAGAGCGTCAATCACCGCTTTCTCGATGTGCAATTGCGGCTGCCCGCCGGGCTTGGATGCGCTGGAGATGGAACTGCGCAGGGTGCTGAAGGACAGCCTGGTGCGCGGCCACGTGGATCTTACGCTCTCCGTCGATCGGTCTGCGCAGCAAGACCGCCGGCTACAATCGCGAACTGGTGGCTGGCTATCTTGCCGCATTTGCCGCGGCGCGAGAGGAACATGGCCTGAAGGGCGAGCCGGACCTGAACGCGGCTCTGCGCATTGCCCGGCGCGCTGCAGGCCGAGAGCCGCGGACGACGGGGACCTGGCGGTGCTGGCCGAGAGCGTGCTGCAGCAGATCGGGCCGCTGCTTGAAGAACTGAAGATCATGCGCGCGCGCGAAGGCGAGTCACTTGAAGCAATTCTGCACGGCACACTGGACCGGCTGGGTGAAGCAACCGACAGTGTGGCCGGGTTGCGTCCCGAGATTGAGCAGCGATATCAGGAGAGGCTCACCCAGCGCCTGCTGGCGGCCACCGGACCGGAGTTCAACCGGCAAAGGCTGCTTGAAGAGGTGGCCGTGCTGGTGGAGCGCAGCGATATCTCCGAAGAATTGACGCGCATGACCACGCACATCGGGCACTTCCGCGAGCTGCTTGCCGCGGGCGGCGAGGTCGGCAAAAAGCTGGATTTTCTGCTTCAGGAGATGAACCGCGAGGCGAACACGCTGCTCTCGAAGACCGGCGGCGTGGGCGGAAAAGGCACGCGCATTACCGAACTCGGGCTGGCCATGAAGGCGGAGATCGAGAAAGCTCGCGAACAGATCCAGAACGTTGAATAAAAACACTCGAAACTGCAGGCCCGCAAGCGCGGCCTGAAGGAAAGACGAAACGTGGCGGGAATTCTTTTTATTATTTCGGCGCCTTCGGGCTCGGGCAAAAGTACCCTGGTGAGCGAATTGCGCAAGCAGGTCAGCGGCGTGGATTTTGCCGTTTCGTGGACCACGCGTGCGCCACGCGGTTCAGAGGAGGATGGGCGCGAATATCACTTCACGTCGCGCGGGGAATTTGAGCGGATGGTTGCAGCGGGCATGTTCCTGGAGCACGCCGAGGTCTTCGGCCACCTTTACGGCACCGCGCGCCAGTCGCTCGAAGAGGCGCGCAGCGCCGGCCACGATCTGCTGCTGGACATCGATGTGCAAGGCGCGGCGCAGGTTCGAGCGAAGATGCCTGAGGCGGTGAGTATTTTTGTTCTGCCGCCCAACCCCAAGGTCCTGCGCACACGCCTGCGCAATCGCAGCCGCGCTGAGGGCGTGGTGAACGAAGCCGAACTCTATCGCCGGCTGAGCGAAGCCAGCAAGGAGATTGAGAATTTTCGCCAGTACGGTTATATTCTGGTCAACGACATTCTGGACCGGGCGGTGGCGCAACTGGAGGCCATTGTATTGGCGGAACGCTTTTACCGAAACGGCGAAGCCATAGCGTATCGTTCGCGCAGGGTGTTGGAGGTCGCCGCGGCCTGCTTGCAAGCGAACTCGCAGGAACGGCTCAAGCCTGTGCTGGAGGCGTTTGGAATCGATGGCGACTCCAGCCAGCAGCAACTTCCCTTTGGAGATGACTCCGATGACGATTGAAACCAGCTTCGATTCGAACTATCGCAAGGTGCTAGTGGCTGCGCGTCGCGCCCGCCAGTTGCAAAGCGGTTCCCATGCTCTGGTCCGCAGCCAGTCGACCAAGGCCTGCAGGATAGCCCAGGATGAGATTGAAGCCGGCAAGATCGCCTACGTCAAAACCGAGGTCGAGGTGGTGAAGCCGCTGGTCGAGGGACCGGCCATTCCAATTCTCTTGAGCTGAGAAGGGCGGTGAACAGTGGACAGTGAACAGTGTCCGTTGAGCGGCGTGCCGCCAATCCGTTGTTCTATTGTTTCTGCGATCTGATCTCTGTCCACTGACCACTGTCCACTGATCACTGTCCACTGATCTACAATCAAGACATGAGAGTGACCGTGGGCGTGTCGGGCGGGATTGCCGCGTACAAGGCTGCGGAGTTGGTGCGCGCGCTGCAACGGCAGGCCCTGGAAGTCCACGTGGTGATGACCGAGGCGGCGTGCCGGTTCGTGCAGCCGCTTACCTTCGCCGCGCTCACCGGCAACAAGGTAATCACCAGCCTTTGGGACGATGCGGCGGGCGGCGCCGGCGAGACTGCCGCCGAACAAAACGGGATTGAACACATCGGTGAGGCGCAATGGACAGAGGCGCTTGTCGTGGCTCCGGCCACCGCCAATGTTCTGGCTAAATTCGCGCACGGAATTGCCGACGATTTTCTGACCACGATGTACCTGGCCACCAATGCCCCGGTTCTTGTTTGCCCGGCGATGAATGTAAACATGTGGAACCATCCCGCCACGCAGGCGAATCTCGAAACGCTTCGTCAGCGCGGCGTGCGCGTCGTGGAACCGGGAACCGGCGACCTGGCCTGCGGTATGGTTGGCGTCGGGCGCATGGCCGAGCCCGATGCGATTGCAGATGCGGTGCTCGGCGCGCTGGGCCGGCGTCACGACCTGGCAGGCGAAATTGTCCTGGTGACTGCCGGAGGCACGCGCGAAGCTCTTGATCCGGTACGGTTCTTGGGCAACCGGTCGAGCGGCAAGATGGGCTACGCGCTGGCCGAGGCCGCGCAAAGCCGCGGTGCCAGGGTAATTCTGGTTAGCGGACCGGCGGCGTTGCATCCGCCCGCGCACTGCGAGGTGGTGAAGGTGGTTACGGCTGGCGAAATGCGTGAGGCCGTACTCAAGCGCATGGCCGAAGCAACCATGGTGGTGAAGGCCGCGGCGGTGGCGGATTACCGGCCGGTCGCCGTGTCTGAACAGAAGCTCAAGCGTGCCGGGCCGATGACGCTCGAACTGGCTCCGACCGAAGACATTTTGGCCGAAGTGGTGCGGCGGCGGCGCCCAGGGCAACTGATCGTCGGCTTTGCGGCGGAGACTGAGAACCGCATGGAAAATGGCCGCGCAAAGTTGCTTCGCAAGGGCGCCGATGCAATTGTGGTAAACGATGTGACACGGGACGGCGTGGGCATCGAGGCCGATACCAATGCGGCCACCTTTCTTACCGCAACCACATCGATTGAGTTGCACGAGATGCCGAAGCGCCAGCTTGCCGATCGAATCCTCGACGAGATTCTTGCCCTGCGCCGTCCTCGGTCTCTGCTGGTGGAAATGGATGAAGACGAGAACCCGAAGTCGCGCCAGGATCGCGTGCTGAGCGAGGCTGTTCCGCCGCCGCGCCGGCAATTGATTGTGGAGTAAGTAAATTGGCGAGACAGCTCGATCCGGCAACCCGCGGCGCTCTGATCGAGCGCGTCCGCTTCTATCGCGACCTGGGGCTCACGGAGTTTTACCGCCGCCCCGTCGATGCGGCGCCGCTTGCAGTCGAGCCCAACGAGCCAATCACAGCGGGCGCCCCATCCGAAGTCACGAATTCGACGCCACAACCCAACTTCTTCCCGGAGGAACCAGCCATCTCCGCACGCAAGGACTCTGCCCCAACCCTAAAAATTTCCGCTGCCGTGCCGATTGCCGACCGCGCGGCAGCGCTCCAGGTGATTCGCGACGAGATCGGCGACTGCACGCGCTGCGCCCTGCACAAGGGGCGCAACAAGCTTGTGTTCGCCGACGGCGATCCCAATGCGCGCCTGATGTTCGTGGGCGAAGGGCCGGGAGCGGACGAAGACGCGCAGGGTCTGCCGTTCGTCGGCCGCGCCGGGCAACTGCTCAACAACATGATTGCGGCGATGGGGCTCAAGCGCGAGCAGGTTTACATCGCCAACGTGGTCAAGTGCAGACCGCCCGGGAATCGCACTCCGGAGCCCGAGGAGGCGAATACGTGCACGCCGTTTCTCTTTCGCCAGATCGATGTAGTGCGTCCCCAGGTATTGGTGGCGCTCGGAGCCACGGCGGCAACCTATCTGCTCGGCCATCGTCAGCCGCTGGCCGGGTTGCGTGGGCGTGTTCATGCGTTTCGCGGAATGCAGCTTATTGTGACTTACCATCCCGCATTTCTGCTCCGCGATCCGCGGCAGAAGAAAGAAGCCTGGGCGGACCTGCAGATCGCAATGAAGGAACTCGGGTTGGGTAAGGCAGCTTCCAGCCGCTAGCTTCCAGTCGCCGGTTCGCATTCCCACCTCCCGCACTTTGCGTGAAGGACTGGGGATCGAAACTTTGGCTACTCGCCGCCTACCTCCATACCACATATGACTTTGGGAATCCCAGAAAGCGTTCCGTCCTGATTGAACATCCGGGGAACAGCCTTTCGAGATCCTTCTTGCCGAGAAGATGAAGGTCCGTTGTGAGTTCGGCCGATTCGGCGGGCGTTGGTTTCGTGATCCAGCCATGCAAAGTGAACCAGCGGTGGACAAATGGTGTAAACCAGCGCTTCGGCATCCAGTGAACGAACAGGGCAAGAAAGTGCGGTTCCACGGGAAAGTATTTCGACGGCGTTTGGCAATATATTCTTCGCCCCACGCGCATTGTCTCTCTCGCGAATTTTTGCTGATCGTGGACGTGTTCGATAACCGAATTCGACATGGCCAGATCGTATGAGGAATCGGGCAGCGGGATGGCGGTGGCGTCGGCCTCGATTTCGTCGATTCCTTCAGTGACCTGACCCAAAGGGCGGATGTTCAGCAGCGTCAACTTCTCTGGCCGCCAGGTGGAAAGCTCCCAGAATTTTGGATGGCCGCCAATATCGAGCACGGATCGGCAGCTGGAAAACTGCGACTGCAGCCAGTGAATACGGCTCTCGCGAAATCTGCGGCCGAAGGCGCGATAGGTTGCTTGGATTCTGCTGCGCCGCTTCAGAACGACAGGGCTGGGGGCAGGGTTCACCGGTTTGCAGCTTGTCTGCCCAGAGGATTCCCCTTCGGATCGCGACGGTAAGTCATTCATCCCGGCTGAACCTCCGCCTCTTCCCACCCCGCCGGACGCGTTTGATCGAGACCCCCGACCGCGGAATTTACGCCATTTTGCCGGTTAAGGTCATCATAACTTGTCGCCTGATACCGGGTGTATTCTTCCATTCGGCCTGCTTAAAAGCTGCTGCTTCTCAAGCGCGAGGGCCTCGAGAGAAACCGATTCCGAGGGCCTTCCGCAAAAGAAAACCGTGCCCGCATCGGTACGTTACCGGAGACGACAAGCTCCGTAGATCAATTCAGCCTACCGTTCGGTGATAGGACTCTCTTGAGCACCTCGTGAACCTCAAGTGCCTCGGCTCACTTCCACTCCCGCCACAACGCCACCCCGCCAAAGATCCCGGTTTCATTCGAGACGATCGTGACGTTGGGTCCGGGATCGAAGCTGATCTTCTTCGTGTTGCCGCCGCCGAGATAGAGGTGGTCCCAGTTGAATGTGGACGAGGTCTGTGCGATGGCTTGCTTGAGGAACTTGTTCCAGGCCTTCTTGCCGAATTTGTCCAGGCCGCGGCGGCCCAGGTAGTCCTCGTAGGTCTTGGTCTTCCAGGGATGGTGGCCGAGTTCGAGGCCCGGGCAGAGGCGGCCGTCGGTAAACAGGGCGGATCCCATGCCCGTGCCCAGGGTAAGGGTCATTTCGACACCCTTGCCGCTGACAGCCCCATAACCCTGCACGGCTGCGTCGTTGGCAACGCGGACCGGCTTCTTCCAGCGCTTTTCGAGTTCGGCCTGCAACGGAAAGTTCATCCACTTGGGATGGAGGTTGACGGCGGTGTATGTGATACCGCGCTTGATCACGCCAGGAAAGCCCGCCGAGACGCGGTCGAAGCCTGGAAGCAGCTCGCGCAGCTTGTCCAGCCCCTTGAGCACGGCGAGTGGCGTAGGCACCACTGGTGTGGGGACGCGCTGGCGATCGCTTACCGGCTTGCCATTCCGGTCGAGGAGCATGGCCTTCAGACCGGAACCGCCAATGTCGATCGAGAGCGTGATCGGGCCGGCGGTGGATGTCCTGTGAATCGGCTTGGCAGACCTGCGGGCGGCGGGGCGTGCAGATTTGGATGTCATCAGGAGGAATTGTACCCGGCGCAGCCGGGATTTGGATCGGCGGAAAAGTGGGGCGGAAACCTCGCGAGTCGCGGCCGGCCTGCGAATCTGGATGCGAACGGGATAACCGTGCCTCAAATTCTTGCACGGAATACCCGGAGCCGCCGCATCCCCTACACTGAATCTTGCCTCTCATGCCCGCTTATTGCGAAGTCGCGCTGCCCGTGCCGCTGGACCGCACGTTCACCTATGCGGTGCGCGAGACGCAGCGCCCGCTGCGTGGAGCGCGCGTGATTGCGCCGTTGAAAAACGAGAAGCTCATCGGAGTAGTGACGGCGATCGACGCCAAGGCCCCGGCGGATGTGGAGGTTCGTTATCTTGAGGCGGTGCTGGACGAGGAACCGCTGCTGAACGAGCAGTTGATGGCGCTGGCGGAGTGGATGGCGCAATACTACCTGGCTCCGCTCGGTGAGGTGCTGCGCGGGATGTTGCCGCTGATGGCTGAGGTGCGGCGGACCGTTTACTACCGGATTACCGACCTCGGACGCGACGTCCTGGCGAATCGTGTGGAGAGTGATTCCTCTGAATCTCAGGCCTCAAGATCAGGGCCCGAGCCGCCCGGAATTGCACCCCAACTACGAGGACCTGTTCGGGGGAATCCCAGACCCAGGCGCCGCGGCAAGCTCTCGCGCGAAGAGCTGGACCTCGAGTTGCGAGTGTTGACGAGGCTGGCCGAAGGGGAGGCGGTGAAGGTGTCTACGCTGCGAACGGCCACGGCAGCGACGCTGCCGGTGCTCGCCGGGCTGTTGCGAAAGAAGTGGATCGCGCGCGAGACTGCGGCCGCCGAGAGAGATGCGCGCCGGATGGAGCGATTTGCGGTGCTCGTTCCTGAAACGCGGTTGCCTTCGCTTACGCAAAAGCAGCAGGCGATCCTGGCCGAGCTGGCAGCCTGCGGCGGGGAGTTGCCGCTAGCCGAGCTGCGGCGCAAGGATCTGCCCTCTTCGACTTTGCAGACGCTTGTGCGGCGTGGCTTGGTCAGGATCGATGAGCGCGCCGCCGCGTTTCGCATGGGCGGTCTGCGGCCCACCGTGGCTGCGCCCTTCAAGCTCAATCCGCCGCAGATGGATGCGCTGGCCAGCGTCGTCGCGGCGCTTGGGGCGTTCCATCCATTCTTGCTCCATGGCGTGACGGGTTCGGGAAAGACAGCGGTCTATCTCGAAGCGATGCAGCGGGCGCTAAATAGGGGACTGGCGTCGATCCTGCTGGTTCCGGAGATCGGCCTCACGCCGCAAATGGTCGGCTTGCTGGATGCGGCGTTTGGGGAGCGCGTGGCGCTGCTGCACTCTGCGCTTACGCCGGAGGAACGCAGCGAGCAGTGGCGGCGCATCAAGCGCGGCGAGGCGCGAATTGTAGTAGGTACGCGATCGGCCATCTTTGCGCCGGCGCCCGATCTGGGGCTGATTCTCGTCGATGAGGAACACGACCAGAGCTACAAGCAGGAGGAGACGCCGCGCTACAACGCGCGCGATGTTGCGGTGATGCGGGCCAAGCTTGCCGGCGCGGTGGTAGTGCTGGGTTCGGCGACGCCGTCGCTCGAGAGCTGGCAGAACTCTGTGCAAGGAAAGTACGCGCGCATCGAAATCAAGGACCGTGTGATGAATCGCCCGCTGCCCGAGGTGGAACTGATCGACATGCGGCGCGAGTTTCAGGAGACGGGGCCTGAATCCGGCCATCGTGAGCAGCTTTTTTCCCGGTCGCTTGTAAAGCAGACCCGCGACGCGCTCGAACGCGGCGAGCAGGCGCTGATTCTGCTCAATCGACGCGGTTACTCGTTTGCGGTCATCTGTCGCGCCTGCGGCGAAAAGCTTGAATGCCAGAATTGCGCGATTGCGCTCACACATCATAAGCCTGCTGGAGAAGAGGCTGAGGTCGCGCAGGCTGGCCAACGTTTGGAGTGCCACTACTGCGGCTATCGGCGCACGGTGCCTTCGCGCTGCCCCAAGTGCGATAGCGAACACCTCTATTACTTGGGCGCGGGGTCGCAGCAAGGGCGAAGAACGGCTGGCGGAGATCTTTCCGCAGGCGCGCATCGGGCGCATGGATCGCGACACCGTGCGCGGGCGTTACGACCTCGAGAGGCTGCTGGCGCGTCTGCACTCCGGCGAGATCAATCTGCTGGTCGGCACGCAGATGATCGCCAAGGGCCACGACATCCACGGCGTCACCCTGGTGGGCGTCGTGGGCTGCGATCATGCTTTGTCTATGCCGGACTTTCGCGCCGCGGAGCGCGTCTTCCAGTTGATGACGCAAGTCAGCGGACGCGCCGGCCGCGGAGATTTGCCGGGTCGGGTGGTCGTGCAGACATATTATCCGGACCACTACGCAATAGTGGCCGCAACAACCCACGACTACGCGAGCTTCGCGGAGCGCGAGTTGAAATACCGGCGTTGGCTGCACTATCCGCCCTTTGGCGTCCTGGCCAATGTGCTGGTGCAGTCGCCCAAGCTGGAGGAGGCCGCGGGGTGGTCAGCTATCCTGGGCAAGCATCTCATCCAAAGCCAAAACAGCGGAGTCGTGCGTGTACTCGGGCCATGCACCGCTCCCATCGCGCGCATTAAAGGCGTGTACCGGTTTCATTTGATTTTGAAGTCCGGATCGCGGAAGGCGCTCAATGCGGCCCTCCGCGAGATGTTGGCGCATGCCGATGCGGCCGGCGTCCCGCGGCGCAACCTGATTGTGGACGTAGATGCGCTGCGGTTAATGTGAGGAGAACATGAGCGGAGTTGGTGAGGTTACCTGCGCCTTGCGCGGTTTTTCCCGAGTTAGCGGTCTGCTAAGAAAACTCGATCGCTTTTCATAAATTAGCTTTGTGTCAGTCGTCCACTGTCGTTGCCGACCCATTAGGGGATGAAACTTCGGGTGCCCCATCCATCGAGCGTCTTTTGCTCGATGGGTGGGAGACCACAAATCCCAACCGCCTGCCATCGGGTCTCTCCATCTACCTTGCTGTTTCTTTTCAGGACACGACTTCACAGGCTGCGCGAAAAACTCTCGTGGAATCTGGAAAAGTGTCAGGGCACGACTTCAGTCGTGCCGCAAACGCAATCAATTCAATTGGGCTTCAGCCCCTGTGGTATGCCCCCCACGGTTTCGTGCGAAAATCAAGGTCTTTTTCCGCAGCCTCTTCAGTCGTGCCGAAACAGTCGAAGAGAACAGGGGGTTTTAACCCCTGCGACCATCAAGGAAAAACTGCGTCTGTTTCTGAAACATGCTTTGCCGATTTCAAATCTTGCGTCGGCCCCGCTTCCTATTGGCAGCCTTCTTCGCCGCGGCTTTGCGCCGTCTGATCTCTTCTCTCGAATACATGGTGCCGCGGCATTTATCCGCGCCGCAGTTGCAAATGGCTTCACCTTCTCCGCCGTCGTAGAGGCAATAGTCGTAGGTAATCTCCTCGGCCGCGGCGATGTTCCGGATGGCCGTGATCCAAACGTGGCCGTCCTTCTCCTCGGTCTCGCAGTTGGGGTCGCAACTGTGGTTGATGAACATGGCCATGGAGTGGCCATCGATGACGATCTTGCCGTCGCCTAGTCCAAAGAGATAGGTGATGGGCGAGTCCTCGAAGTTGCGGTCGGCCTGCTCTTTGGTGAGGTGGTGGCCCGTATACTCGGCGACGCGCGCGCCTTTGGGAATGGCGGCCGTGGTGTAGCAGCCGGCGGCGTGGATGGCGGAAGAGCGGATGATCAGTCCCATGCGGATGTGCGATGCTTTCTCTTGGTGCTGAATTGCCGGTGCTGGGCTGCGAAAAACTGGAAATTGCCTATGGCGGCATCCTAACATTGAAGGGGTTGGAACGGAGTGGGAGAGATCAGGATGAAGCGGAGCTTTTGGATTGCGATGGTGCTGGCATGCTGCCTGATGGGGGCATCGCGGTTCTGTGCGCAGGCTCCGCCGGATAACAACTCCCCCGCTGCCGGCCAAAGCAACGCAGGAAGCGGCGCCAGGACAACTCCAGCCGGTCAGTCAAAGCCCACTCCGCCGGCAGTTCCACAAAGCAGCGCCAATCCATTTCCCGAGGACACCAGCAAGGTTCCGGTGCTGCCTTCAACGCTAGCGCCCGATGTGCCTCAGGGAACCTTTAGCGATACGGATAGCGCCGCGGCCTCTCTGCCTGAAGATGATCTGGATCCCGTTCGCAGCCCCGACGAGCCGGGCGCGGCCAACAGCGCCGCATCGGAGCAGGAATCAAGCTCCGACATAAGGAGCATGGACAGCCTGCTGCCGGGCCCCGGCGACGATGAGTCCGGCAAGAGGAGAAACAAGAAGAGCGATGCGCTGGATGGGGCCCCTGCGGAGACCTCGAAGGAAGATATAAGCGTCGGCAAATACTATATGGACCAAAAGAACTGGAGGGCGGCACTGTCGCGCTTTCAGTCCGCGCTCGTGCTCGCGCCGGAGGATCCCGATGTCTACTGGGGCCTTGCCGAAAGCGCGCGCCATCTGGGAAACTTCGCCGATGCAAAATCGAATTATTTAAAAGTCATTGAATACGACCCCGACAGCAAGCACGCCAAGGAAGCACAAAAGCTCCTCAAAGATCCCGAGATAGAGAATGCGAAAGCCGCGCCTGCGCCGCAATAGCATCGAGTGCTGGAACTGGTGCGCCAGTCCCGCTTTGAAAGGGCACGACTTGAGTCGTGCCGAAAATGTCGCAAAATGAGGCTGGGCTTTAGCCCCTGAGGGACGTTTCTTCCCATACTGATTGGCATTTGCGCTCCCATGCTCAGATGCCCGCCCAGCGCAGATACGCAGCGATGATGGGCTGACCCCACAGGCTGCTGACAATTCCGCCGATACACAGAAATGTTCCTAGAGGAAGCTTGATGGTGGCCCACGCTTGAGTGTTGCTGCGCGCGGAGGGAATCGCCAGCATCACCAGTGCAGCGAGCGCACCCAAAACAGAGCCAATTCCAAATGCGAGCAGAGCGCCGGGCAGTCCAAGCCAGGCGGCGAGCAGAGCCATGAGCTTGGCATCGCCGAGCCCCATGCCTTCTTTGTGGCGGATTAGCTTGTAGACCCAGCGGATGAGCAGGATGATACTTGCGGCCGCGAGAATGGCGAGGAGCCTTTTGAAGATAGCGCCATACACCCCATATCTCACAAGTTCAAACGCGTCGGCGCTCTCGTGCGCGAATCCCACAAATTCGACAGCTGTGAAAACGAATCCGAGGGCTATTCCGGGTAGGACAATTCGGTCGGGAAGCCAAAAAAATTCCGCATCGAAGACGGCCAAGGCAAGAAGTAGCCAATAGAAAATAGCTCTTCCGAGGACGAATTGCACACCGAAGAAGTAAGTGATGTCCGTCGAATCGGGGTCCCACGGGCCTGTAAGGGCTTGCCAAGCGAGAAACGCCCACAATACTCCGACGGCCAACTCCACAAGCGGATACCGCCACCCAATCCAAGCCCTGCACCCTCGGCACCGCCCCCGCAAAACCATCCAGCTAACCAGCGGAACATTCTCCCACCAGGCCAGCGTGTGCTCGCAGTTCCGGCAATGCGACCGCGGCGCAACAACACTCTCGCCCGCCGGCCAGCGGCTCAGGCACACGTTCAGAAAGCTGCCGAAGGCCAACCCGAGCAGCCCCGCAAATATCGTTCCCAGAATGCGAATCATGTGCGAGTTGAGTATACGGTTCAGAGACGCCCCGTCTCATCCCGCCGCTCGCCCGCAAGTTAAACTGGAGTTAAATGGACCTCCCGCCCGGAACTCCTGCTCCTCAACCCAACGCGCCTGCCACCGCGACCGATCCCGCGCGCGCCGCGGCCCTGTTTGAGCAGGCGGTAAGCATCATGGCGCGCCTTCGCGCCCCCGGCGGCTGTCCCTGGGACCGCGAGCAATCCTTCGACACCATCCGTAAATACACGCTGGAGGAGACCTACGAAGTCTTCGACGCCATCGAGCGGCGGGATTTCCCGCACCTCGCCGAGGAACTCGGCGATCTGCTCCTGCAAGTCCTGTTCTATGCGGAGATGGCCGCCAACGAGGGACACTTCACCATCGCCGACGTGCTCGATCACCTCAACCGCAAGCTCGTCCGCCGTCATCCGCACGTCTTTGGCGAGGAAGCCTCGCACGCCGCGGGCAACAACGCGGTCGTCGATGCTGCCGTCGAGGGCTCCGCAGCTAAAGTCCTCCGTAACTGGGAAGAAATCAAGCAGGCTGAAAACAAGTCCACCAGCGCATCAACCTCAGGCAGCGCCACAGCCTCGCGCCTCGATAGTGTGCAGCGTGCCATGCCCGCGCTTGCCGAAGCAGCCAAACTCGGCGCCAAGGCCCAGAAGTCCGGCTTCGACTGGCCGAGTTGGCGCGATCTGCTGCCCAAGCTCGAAGAAGAAACCAGGGAGCTCGAAGCGGAAGCCGCATCCGAAGATCCCGCCCGCAAGCCGGCAGTCGAAGCCGAACTGGGCGACCTGCTTTTTACCGTAGTCAACCTCGGCCGCCATCTCGGCATCGACGCCGAGATGGCCCTCCGTGGCTGCAACCTCCGCTTCCGCGAGCGCTTCAGAGAAATGGAGCTGGCAGCGCCCCGTCCTCTCGAAGAGCTCTCCCCCGACGAGCTTGAAGCGCTCTGGGCCGGAGCCAAGCGGAAGCTTGCCCGCGAGGCGCAGTCATGATCGAGATTCGCTCCTGCCAGGGCTTCGACGAGTTGGAAGCCTGCGTCCAACTCCAGATTGAGACCTGGGGCTACGACGAGAACGACGTAATTCCGCGCAAGACATTCCTGGTCGCGCAAACCATAGGCGGCCAGGTAATGGGCGCCTTCGATACCGATCTCGCAGGAAACCCCGCCGAAACCATGGTCGGCTTTGTCTTTTCTTTGCCTGGCGTGAAAACGCTCGACAGCAAGCCGCAGCCTTATCTGCACTCCCACATGCTGGCGGTAAAGCAGCCATACCGCAATCGCGGCCTTGGCAGGCAACTCAAGCTGGAGCAACGCCGTGAAGCGCTTTCACGCGGCATCCGCTATATGGAATGGACCTTCGATCCACTCGAAATCAAGAACGCTTTTTTAAATATCCACAGGCTGGGAGCCATCGTCACCAGGTATCGGGAGAATTTCTATGGTGTATCCTCAAGTCGACTGCAAGCCGGGCTCCCCACGGACCGCCTTTTGGCGGAATGGCACTTGAATTCCCCCAGGGTGCAAGCAGCGCTTTCGAATTTTGAAGGCCTCCCCCCGGCAAAGCAGCGGATCGAAGAGCGCATTCAGGTACCTGCATTAATCTATTCTTGGAAAGCTTCCGAAACCGGCAGGCAACAAGCCCTGGCCCTTCAGTTGGAGAACCGGCGCAAGTTTCAGCAGGCATTTTCCCGCGGTTTGGCGGTCATTGGCTTCACCCGGGATGCGGAGGGAAATGGAGTCTTCGAACTGGGGCCCCCAACTCAATTGGAACTCGACTGATCTTTCACTGAACTGAATTTCCCGAGGACTGAAAAATACATGCGAATCGACGCGATTATCCTGCGCGAAATCCACCTGCCTCTGGTGCGTCCTTTTGAAACCAGCTTCGGCGTCACCCGCAACCGGAGAATCTTGCTTGCCGAAGTTCAGTCCGAGGGGCTGATCGGCTGGGGCGAGTGCACGGCCGGCGAGCATCCGTATTTCTCCGCGGAGTCGACCGACAGCGCCTGGGCAGTCATTGTGCAGGAACTCGGTCCGATGCTGGCCGCCGAGCCGCCCGAGCATGGCGGCGAGTGCCCCGCCATCTTTCGCCAGGTGCGCGGCAATCCGATGGCCAAGGCCGCGCTTGAAAACGCGATCTGGGACCTCGAAGCGCAGCGCGAGGGTCTTTCGATTTCGAAGCTCATCGGCGGAGTGCACGAGGCCATTCCATGCGGTGTTTCGCTGGGCATTCAATCGTCGATTCCTGAGTTGCTCGCAATCATTGAGCGCGAACTTGCGGCCGGATATCAGCGCATCAAGCTCAAAATCAAACCAGGCTGGGATGTCGAGGTGTTGGAGCGCGTGCGCCATCGTTGGCCCGGAATCTCGCTCAGTTGCGATGCCAACTCAGCCTACAAGCTGAAGGACGCAGACCACCTCGTCGAGTTTGACGCCTTCGACCTGCTGATGATCGAGCAGCCGCTCTGGCACGACGATTTCTATTACCACTCCATGTTGCAGAAGCGGCTTGAAACGCCCATCTGCCTTGACGAATCGATTCGCAACCGCCGCGATGCGCTTGCCGCCATCGAGATGGAGTCGTGCAAGATCATCAACATCAAGCTGGGACGCGTGGGCGGATTCTCAGAGGCCATTGCGGTGCACAACGCGGCTCTCGAGCGCGGCATCCCCGTCTGGTGCGGCGGCATGCTCGAGTCGGGCATCGGGCGCGCCCACAACATCGCGCTCTCTACCCTGGAGAACTTCACGCTTCCCGGCGACGTTTCGGCTTCAGCGCGTTATTGGGCCGAAGACATCATCGAGCCTGAAGTGGTTGTCTCCGCCGAGGGCGAGATAGCGATTCCGGACACGCCGGGGCGCGGCTACGAGGTGCGGTCGGATCTTGTCGAGCGGCTCACCGTGCGCAAGGAAACCATAAAGGCGATGGAACTGGTGGGGTAAGCGCGGGCTTCATTGTTTATGGTGGCTCCAGTCGAATCGCCGCCCCACAATGCACTTGATAATCCAATGATCGGTAGCCGCGGTCGGCCCGATGCCCACACCGAAATTGAACTCCCAGTCGGGTGAAACATTCAGATCGATGGCCGGGAAGATCTGCTGTTGCTGATCGTGGATGCTGGCAATGTCTGTGATGCTTCCATAGTCCGCGTAGTACTCGATGCCCCCGGTAATCTTCTTCGTAAAGTCGTAGCTCACCTTCACATTCGGCGAAAAGTCGATGCCGAGTTTCACGTCGGGTCCGTGCCATGCGCGCTCAAGTGCCGGGTTGATGGCCCAATACCAGCGGCCGGACTGCTTGTCGACGATGGGCCGAATCTCCCAGTCCCAGGTGTCGGGCGCGAAACGTGCACGCTGATAACCGACTTCGGTGGATAGGCTGACGCCTACCGGCCAATGCCAAGAGTCAGGCGCGCGCACGCGGGGCCGGATGTGATCGCCCACCCACTGCACGCCCTGCCCGCTGCGCTCGCTCGTGAAGATGTAAAAGCCGACCTCCGACCACTTGTTGATTCCCTGCGTAATCTCGATCGTCTCGTGCTCGGCGTGGTTGGTAGGCTCCATGCCGTTGACAAAGTTGCGCTGGCCGTCGGCGGTGAAGTTCGAGTGCAGTTCAACCATCGTGGTGCGCGGGGCCACCGTGTCGGAACCGTAAACCTGTATCTCGTAGTTGTTCTGGGCGCAAGCTGTGGCGGCTGCTGCGAGCACAAGTGCGGCAAGAAAAGGATGTTTCAAAAAAGCTCCTATGAAGGGGAGGGAATTGACCGCTCGTCATGAAGCATTACGAAAGACGTTCCGGAGCCGGAAGAAGTTTACGGGCGCAGGGAACACGGCCGTCCCAGGTACTGCGATTATATTTGCTTGCCGTTGTGTTGCGATACGAACGCGGGCTCTCGATGTTCATCGTCGAACCGCGCCAAGTAAGAGCCTATTGCGCATCGCGAACGCAGCGAAAACCCACGCCGCCGGAGCGATCGTATCCCGGCGCCATCAGCAGCAGTTTGCTGTGCTCGCTGTTGCGATAGGCCTGCGGAAAATACCAGATGGATCCCTGTGGCTGGTAGTATTCGCCGCCGCGCAGAATGGCGGCGCGTGTATGTTCGTCGGTGAATTCGTCGGTCCACTGCCACACGTTGCCCACCATGTCCATCACGCCGTAGGGGCTCGCTCCCTGCGGATGCGCGTCGACCGGTTCAGGGCCGGTCATCGTGCGGCCTGTCACAGGCGTCGGGACGTTGGCAAGCTGCCACGCGTTTCCCCAGGGATATGCTCGGCCATCTGTGCCCTGTGCTGCAAGTTGCCACTCCCACTCGTGCGGCAGCCGTTTTCCCGCCCACTTTGCGTAGGCGCGTGCATCTTCCAGAGACACCCAGGTCACGGGCCGATTATCCCCGCCCTGCGGGAAGTTGCCGTCCTTCCAGTCGCGCAGGAAATTGAATATGTCCGCAGGCGCGTAGTGAGTGGCATCAAGAAAATGCTTGAACTCCGCGTTGGTGACGGGAAATTTGTCGATGAAGAATGGAGCCACATCCATCTTTTTCTCGTGGAAGCGGCGAGGAGAGTCTTCCCACGGATACTGGACATCGACTCCAGGGTCGTTGCCGCCCTCGATCTCCGTGCCTTGCACCTTGAAGACGAATTCGCCGCCCGGAATGCGGATCATGCCCGCGGGCGCTTCCGCAGCGGGAGCTGTCGCAGGAATGGCAACCATCGTTTGCCGCAGAATTGTGTGCTCGTGTGAGAAGGTTGAGAGCGGCTGCTTTGTCATCCCCGCCATGTGCTGCATCAGGGCCTTGATTGCATCGGAAGGCTCGCTGCGAGTAGCGAGGATCGCTCCGTAGCCGTTGGCCTCGAGATCGAAGCTGAGCACGGTGTACCCATTGTCGATTTCCGGTTTGAGTTCCGTCCCGTGATAGAGGTCGAAGTAGCGCATGCCGGGTTCGAGAAGCATATTCATCTGCCGGCCGGCGACGTTATAGCTGTTGCGGTTGACGATGGTCCACACCGCTCCGGTAGCGAGCGGCCAGCGGCTGGAGTAGACGCCGAAATTGTGCATCGGATAGAGCGGTTCCCACTGCGGGCTGACCAGGAAAGGCGCAATGCCGCGCTCGATGGCCGCGACACGCCGCGTGGCTTCGGCATCGCGGGGGTTGATGCCGTTCCAGATGCCCCATATGTTCTCCCAGCTCTCCCAGCCCACGCCGTTGAAGAATGCAAACTGCAGATCGTTGGTCTTGTCCGTGTTCCAGCGGTCGCTGATGTTAACCATGTGGCGGGACTCAAGCCACTTGTACCGGTCCACCATGGGAATGAAGGGAAAAGTGTATTGGCCCCAGGTCATGACATTCCAACTGAGAGCCTCGTCGCTGGGACTGCCCTCGGGCTCAAAGGCGAGCGGATGGCCGATGGCTTCGGCGGCCTGCGTAGAAACCGAGCGGCACGCCGTCCTGCGTATCGCCGTTGATGCCGTCGGCGCCTATCTCTTTCATGAGCGCGGCGATCGCCTGTGGCCAGGGCTGGTCCGGTGGATGCGTCCCTTCGTCCCACATCATCATTGGGAAAAGTACGCGCACGCCGCGGCGATGGAAGTCGGCGACCATCTGCCGCACGCCTTCAACGCCGCCCGGCATGGACTCGACCATCTGCAGTTGGTTGCGGTCGTCGATGCCCATGTTCGGATACGTCGACCAGACCAGCACCGCGTCGATGCCGCCATAGCGCTTGTCGAGATCGTCGAGATAGCGGTCAACGGTGTAGCGACTGGCTACAGGGTCGTAGAAGTATCGATCCTGAACCATCATCTGTGGTTGGATGAAGCTCGACTGGGTCCATTCGAGAGCAGGCATCTCGTAACGGGAAGGGTCGAAGGTGATGCGAATGCGCCGTTCACTGCGCCAGTGCTCGATATCGTGGAGCCAGCGCTCATGCATAAAGGGCGGGCAGAAAGACGGAAGCGCTGTATCCCAGGCATTATGCATGTTCAAGCAGTCGGGCGAGGGAATCTGCTGTCCTCTTGGCGAGTATTGCGTGTCCTGCGCCGATGCCGCACCTGCGACAACAGCGACCAGAACTCCAAGGATTATCGAGCGGAGCATAGTACCTGCGACCTCCCATTCGAGCATCTACATTCCGTACTGTAACTGCTCCCAAGTCCTAAAACTGGTTCCATAAATCCGATTTTTGAAAGGGCACGACTTTAGTCGTGCCGCAAGAGGCGCATGAATAGGGGGCTTTAGCCCCTGAGGCATGCTTCACGATGGCTGCAAGCCATTTATGCAACCAGGCTCCGAGCCCCGTTCGGCAAGAAACTTCTCGACTTCGTCGCGCGAGGGCATGGAGGCTTGAGCGCCGCGCCGGGTGACCGAGATGGCCGCGGCGGCCGAGGCGAATCGCGCGGCGACCCATGGATCGTTGCCCTTCAAGCAGTGCCACGGCAAATGCGCCGTTGAAGCAATCGCCGGCGCCAACTGTATCCACGGCCTTTACCTGGAAGGCCTTCACCCATGCGGCCTTTCCGCCGGCGACCGCGACATACGCGCCTTCCGCGCCGCGCTTCAGCACGATGCCCTTGAGTCCCTTCTGCAACAACTGCTGCGCAGCCTGTTCGGGTGCGGATGCGTTGCCCAGATAGAAGGCAGCCTCAGTCTCGTTAGGGGTAAACCAGGCTGCATGGCGAAAAACCGACGTCTGGAAGAGGCGCGGCAGGCGCGGGGTCGAGCATCACGGGCACGCCCGCTTCGGCGCAAAGGGCGAGTACATGGATCACAGTTTCAATCGGCAGTTCCAGCTGGCAGAGGACCATGCCCGCGGAGCGAATCAGCGCGGCCTGGCGATCGACGGCCGCGCAATCCATCTTGCCGTTGGCGCCGGGAACCACCACGATCGAGTTCTCGCCGCTGTCGGCCACCAGGATCGGCGCCACGCCCGAGGGGCCTGAGACGCGGGCAACGGCGGCGGTCTCGACGCCTGCGCCGGACAAGATTATCGAGCAGGGCCTGTCCAAATACATCGTCGCCGACAGCGCCCACCATCCTGACCGGATAGCCAAGCCGTGCTGCCGCTACGGCCTGGTTGGCGCCCTTTGCCGCCGGGAGTGGTGTCAAAGCCGGTTCCAATGACGGTTTGGCCGGGGACGGGGATCTGCGCGCGTGTGCGCCACCAGGTCCATGTTGATGCTGCCCACAACAACAATCGGCTTGCGCCCCTCATGCATGCTTCAAACCCTCAGCTTCAATAAAGAGGAGCCAACGCCACAGCGCCCAGCCCCAACAGGAAAAATACAAACATAAAGAACAAAAGGACCTTTGCCGCGCGCGGTGCGCCCGCAAACTCCCGCCACACAAAAACTCCCCAGCACGCTGAGACCATGGTCGCGCCCTGGCCAATGGTGTAGCTGACGGCCGGTCCGACCAGGTGCGCTCCTGAAGCCACAAAGTTCGCGACGCCGCCCAGGCACCAGATCGCCCCGCCCAGCGCGCCAGCGATGTGCCAGCCGAGCGGAGCACTCCAGTAGCCTGCGCCGTCCACCGGAGGCTTGCCGTCGAGTGGTTTAGCCATCAGCAACAGATTCGCCGGTACGGTAGAGATCAGCAACGCCGATCGCGAAGAAGAACGAGACCGCATAAGGCCCCGGCGATGAATGGCCGTCCGCCCCGCTCAGTGCGCGCGCGACAAACGGATAAAAGCAGCCCATCAGCACCCCGGCCACCAGGCTGATGACGATCCCGCGCACCGTCGTAGCCTTGGCCTTTGTCTCCCGCTTGCGATAAGCGGCGGCGTCCAGAACAATCGCAACCACCACCAGCGCCACTCCGCCAAAAAGCAGCAGAGGATTGGCCGCGGGTGCGACCAGATAGTTCGTAATCGCCCCAATCACCAGCGCCAGTCCGATCCCCACTGGGAAGGCGACTGCCAGGCCCGCCACGTCAATCGCAGCAACCAGCAGCAGATTCGCTACGTTGAAGATCGCGCCGCCCACCACCGCAAAAAGGATCGGACTGAGTTCCGCATGAGCCACCGAGTCCACAAACGACGGCCCCGCGTGTCCCAGGCTTCCGGCCGTCAGTCCCAAAAACACAGCGCCGACTGCCATCCCGATCGAGTAATCCCAGTAGAAAAGCTGGAACCGGTACCGCGGGCACATTTTCAGCGTGTTGGCCCACGAACCCCAGCACAACATGCTGACGATCATCAGAAAAAGTGCAGCCTGATAAGTTTCCGGAAGAATCACTGCGTCGCCCCCGTTCACTCGATATTGTGCGGCAAACAACGAACAATACTGCCTCGGGCCATCCGGGTGCAAATCACCTCGCGTTCGGCTATGCCCCGCCTACTCGGTGACCGTGCTTCCGAATGGCGGCGTTGCTCCGCCTCGAAGATACGCAACCAGCCGCGCGATCTCCGCGACCATGACGTCGGGCCGGTCGTGATAGATCTGGTGGCCCGCCCCGCGCGCAATCACGCGCCAGCTCACCGGTGATAGCGATTTCAATGCCTCCTGCTCGCGGTCCCACACGGCAAGCCCATCGATGGCATCCGCGCTCATGCCGCTCTTGATCAGGTTGGGGTCCTTCGAAATAATGAGCAACGGAATCTTGCCGAAGTTCGTCAGCCTCGCCGCCTGCTTGCCTGCCGTCTCAACGTCCATGTACTCGCCAAGGTCGCCGCCCAGGTAATCCGGACGGCACTGCTCTGCCTGGTATTGCCCGGCCATGTACGCAACGTCCTCCGGCACCCGCGCCTTGCAGTGACCCGTCAGCCGTTCCCATCCGGTTAACACGCGCACATCCTCCCACCGAAGTTCGAACATGGCGTTGCGCTTGTCCGCCTCGTAAGAGGCGCGAAACCCCGGAAGTTCGTCGAACTGTTGCGGCGACGTTGAGTCCACCAGAACCACGCCTGCAACTTCAGCCGGATACTCGCGCGCATACTCCCGCACATAGAATCCTCCTGCCGAGTGGCCCACCAGAACGATCGGCCCCACAATGGCCGCTTCATCCAGCAGGGAATGCAACTCCTGTGCGATTGTCTCCGCGTCGCGCTTGCCCGTCCGCGGCTCGCTCCAGCCCAGTCCGGAACGGTCATAGGTGCAAATGCGCGTCACCTGTTCCAGTTTCGGCTGCACTCCCTGCCAGCCGAGCCAATCGCTGCCCAGGCCGGCCTCAATGACCAGCGTTGGCGATCCTCCGCCGGAACAGTAAATATGCATCTGGCGCCCGTCTACAAGAAAAAAGTTGCCGGGCACAGGATTATGCGCGTGCAGCAGCGTCGTCTCTGACCGGTTCCAGATTGCGAAAGAAAGCAAAACGGGGATGAGGAATATTACGCCGATTCCCACCCAACGAGCGATTCGAAGCGGCAAGGAACGGTGTGGTCCTCCGGGAATTGTCTCGACCGGACTCGCAGCCATACGCATCCTCCGGATTTTTTGTCCCGCTTCGTGCGGGTGTAGTTTCTCACTCTGCCGCAGGCCTTCTACTGCTTTGCAACCTTCACCGCCTCTGTCAATGCGGGCACCACTTCCATCAGGTCGCCGACAATGCCGTAGTCGGCGACTTCAAAAATCGGTGCGTCCCCGTCCTTGTTGATGGCGACGATGCACTGCGAGCCCTTCATGCCCACCAGGTGCTGGATGGCTCCGGAGATGCCCGCGGCGATGTAGAGCTTTGGCGCAACAGTCTGGCCTGAGCTCCCAACCTGCCGCTCCATCGGCAGCCAGCCCGAGTCGCAGATCGGGCGCGATGCGGCCAGCTCCGCTCCAAGTGCGTTGGCCAGTTCTTGAACAATGGGCAGGTTGTCCTGCGTCTTGATGCCGCGCCCCACGCTCACAATCATCTGCGCCGACGAGAGATCGACAGCCTGCGCGCCGGCGCGGAACGGCTCGCCGGGCCGTGTGCGAATCTGCTCTGGATCGATCGTAGGCGTGAAGTTGGCGATTGCCGCCGGCGCAGCATTGGCCGACGCGTCTGCCTGAAAAGCTCCGGCCTGCACTGAGACGAAGCAAGTGCCGGCGCCCATGTGACGATAGCTCCCCGTTAATCGGCCGAGCAGAAGTTGCCGTGTGAAGACCGGGCCGTCCGCAATGTCGACCACATCGCCGATCAGAACCTGCCCCAATCTCGCGGCGAGCGCGGGAGCATAATCGCGCACTTGGTAAGTGTGCGGAAACACCACGTGCGTCAGGGCTCTCGCTTTGGATGAGTTGCTGCAAGGCCAGGCAGAATCCATCGGCTGTGTACTGCGCCAGCAGCGGGTGCTCCACGCGGATCACCTTGCCCGGTGCCCTTGCGGCAATCTCGGCAGCGGCGCCTTCCGTCTCTGCACCCAGAACGCACGCTGTTATCGACGCCGGCGCGCCCAGGCGTTGCGCCGCGGCCAGGGCTTCCCAATTGATGCGGGCAATTTTTCCCGCACGCTGTTCAATCACCACCAGAACGCCGCTCATAACACACGCACCTCGAACTTGAGTTTTTCCACCAGCGCTGCCGCGGCTTCCTTCGCCGTGCCGGTAAGCATCTGCGTGGATTTCTTCTTTTTAGGCAGGGCAATCTGTTCCAACACGGCCACTGGATTCGATTCGGCGCCGAGTTCCGCTTCTGTCAGCCGGCGCACCTCTTTGGTCTTTGAACGTTTAATGCCCATCAGCGTGGCGTAGCGCAGCTTGCTGCCGCCCGACTGAATGGTCAGCACAGCGGGCGTGGGAAGCTGGATGGTTTGGAACCAGCCCTCTTCAAGCTCGCGCTTCACTTCCAGGCCGGCATCGGTCTTTTCAATATGCAGAATCAGCGTTGCGTGCGGCAGCCCCAGAAGCTCGGCAACAATCACGCCTGTCTGCCCGTTGCCCAGATCCTCCGACTGCAAACCGGTAAGAATCAGGTCCGGATTCTCCTGCTTGGCAGCGGCAGCCAGCAGTCGTGCCACCCCCAGCGCGTCGCGAGCGCCCAAATCCTCCGAGACAATGTGGATGGCGCGGTCCGCCCCCTTGGCCAGGGCTTCGCGGATGGTGGTTCCAACACGCTCCGGGCCGGCCGAGAGCACAATTACTTCGCCCCCGTTCTTCTCTTTCAGTTGCAGCGCTTCCTCAAGAGCGTAAGCGTCGGGTTCGTTCAGTGCGCATTGAAGATCGGTCTCTTCTATCCATTTGCTGGCCCGGTCGATATGCACCGGGGCATCGCGGTCGGGAACCTGTTTGATGGCGACAATGATTTTCATGATTAGCTACTCTCGTTCATCTTAGTCGGTGCGGGTCACAACATCATTCTTTAGGCAGTCCACGCGCGGCGAGCTGCGCAATATCGAGCAACTGCGGCCCGTCTCCGCCGGTTGTTGCCAGCGCGTCGCGGAACATTGAGTTGCAGAAGGGGCAAGCCGTGGCAATGTCCTGCGCGCCAGTCGCAACCAGCTCCGCGGCCCGCACCTTGCTCACCCGTTCGCCTGTCTCTTCGCCCAGGAACGAAAGACCCCCGCCCGCACCGCAACAAAAACTGCGTTCATGGTTGCGTTCTGCTTCCACTACGGTTCCAGCCAGCGCCGCCACCATGCGAGGTTCCTCGTACACGTTGCGATAGCGTCCCAGGTAGCACGGATCGTGATATGCAATCTTCTCTTCGCTCGGCTGTTTTGGAATGCGATCTGCGAAGCGGGCAAGAAATTCGCTGTGGTGTTCCACCTCAGGCGGCGTGCCGTATTCCTTCCAGTCCTCCTGGATCGTACGCACGCAGTGCGGGCAAATGGTGACCATCTTCTTCACCTTGTTCTGCGCCAGCGCTTCCAGGTTGGCCTCGGCGAGCTGCTGAAAGACGAGATCGTTGCCAAGCCTGCGCACCGGGTCACCCGTGCATTTTTCCTTGCGCAGAACGCCATAGCTGGTGCCGAGAAAATTCATGATGCGGGCGAAGTCGACGACAATCTCGCGGCCCTTCGGGTCGTATGCCGCCCATGCAACCCAGCCATAGACAATACTCCTGCGTGCCATCGAAGATGGGCAGCTTCTGCTTCTCGATGAACTTGTCGCGCTCGGCAGGGCTGATGCCCAGCGCATTGCTTCCCCGTTCCAGGGCGAGGAAGAGCTTTGCTCCGTGATCGTCTTCCCATGCCCCAGTGTTCACCGCGCCGCGGCGCAGGCCAACCAGAATCGGCACATGCTCGATGCCGACCGGGCATTGGAACTCGCATGCGCCGCACGTGGTGCATTGGAATGCGGCCTGCTGCAAGTTGTACTTGCCCAGCAGAGGTTGGTCCGATGAGGGACCGAGATCGTTCAGATAGGCGCGAAGGCCGAGAACAATTTCCTTCGGGTTGAGTACCTTGCCGGTATTGGCTGCCGGGCAATGCTCCGTGCAGCGGCCGCATTCCACGCACGAGTAAGCCTGCAAACTGACGATCTGCGTCAGGTCGGTGCCGGCTACGAGACCGAAGTCCTCATCGCCCGAGAGCGGCGGTATCTGCGAGAAGCTGCCGCGCGATAGAAATACGGTCACCGGACTGAGAAGCAGGTGCAGATGCTTGGTGTGGGGAATGATCGGCAGAAATGTGAACAGTGCGACTGCGTGAATCCACCAAAGCAGGCGCACGGTCATCCCGGTATCCGATACGAAGAACGACGCCAGGTAGGTGACCATCAATACAAAAATCAGCAGCGCGATGAATCCGGATTCCCAGGAGAGCTTTTCTCCGAGCCATTTGGGCCGGATGAAGAAGCGTCGAACGAAGAGGCCGAAAATCCCAGCAGCGCAGGCTGCGGCAAAGACCGCGGCAAACCAGAAATAGAACCGGCCAATTTGGCCCGCGGGATCGAGGAAGGGAAATCCAAAAGCATCCGCGCAGTGGTTGAGCGTGACCACCATGAACGCGCAAAACGCCCAGAAAACGAATGCGTGTGCGAGGCCGGCGAGCGGCCGCTCACGAATGACCTTGGCCTGGAAAACCACCTCCCAAACAAAATCACCTGCGCGCCTCCCGATCGGGAATAGATGGAAGCCCGCATCTTTTTTCGATTTGAGGATTTTGTCGAGAACCACACCGAAGCGGCGCCAGAATGCCCACGCAGAGCCGATCATCAGCGCCGCGAAGAGCAGTTTCTCCGCGAGCGAGAAGTGCCGCGGTTCCGCGAGCGTAGGCAAAAAAATCGTCATACCCAAACCCATTCACAATACACGAAACCCCCGCCAGACGTTGTGGAGTCGGGCCGCTTGCATTCGGGCACGCCATTGCAGGCACGGTTGGGAACCGGCCGGGCTTTTTGAAGTGAAATAAAAGGCATCCGCCAGTGCATTTAATTACTGGACGCTGGCGCACAATGGAGATATGAACCTCCTCCAATCTCGCGCGGCAAGTTCAGCCGAATCTCCGGTCCAATCAGGCAGGGATGGGGCCGGTCCGTACCACCCGAATTTTGCACCCCCCCCCGTACCCCCCCGCCAAAGGGAGTACCAAATGGTAACGGATTTCTGTATAACACCAATGAAATGAACGGAGCAAAAGCCAGGTATAGTTACTCATCGGTAAATAGGGAGGCCTGATTTTGGCCGGTTTTTGGCCCCAAAACAGCCGTTTTGCCCCGAGAAAACGCCACTTTGAACGGGAAAACGGATGGCTTCTTCACCGGCGAAATCTTGGCTGCGCCCCCCTTCCAGACACCCTCTTGGAGAGAGGTGCTCAATGCCAGACGGAACGATGGGCCCCCGGGGCCACCACGGGAGTTTTCCACAGATATTTTTCCCCTGTGACGCGTGCCATTGACGAATCTTCTTCCAATGAGGGACACTGGCGAGGATTTCCTCCGCAGCGGTTTGTCGACTTGAACGACAGGGGCACCCCTGCGCGAGAGCATTTGGGCCCGAGGTGCCCCTCCCTTGCCGGAAGCTCCAGCCGCTCTGCACGACTTGTCACAACCGCCCATTGCGCCTTCCGTTGTTGAGGTTGGCCGGCATAGCTCCAGCACATCGCTGCGCGAGCTTTGGGAAGTGCTGGTGCGCCGGCGAATCCTGGTTCTCTCTATCGAGGGTGGATTGTTGCTCCTCTGTCTCCTCTATTGCCTGCTGGCTCCCAATCAGTACGAGGCCCGCGCCAGGGTAGAGTTGCGAACCGCGCCCGCCTCCTCCCTGAATCTGGATTCCCCGGAGAACTCCTCCTCGACTTCTATCCCTGCAAACCCCATGGCCCTGGAAACAATTGCGGATGTATTTCGAAGCGACCGCCTGGCGTGGAGAGTGATCAACGAATTAAATCTCGACGCAGCGCCTGGTTTCCGTGGCGATTTTGCCGGCCGCTTTCCCAACTTCCGTTCCCAGGCGCAAACCGGTGCCTCGATTGATCCCGCGGCGCAGGCCTGGCTGCTGGACAGATTCGAGAGGCGGCTCATTGTCCAGACCCTGCCCCGGACCCTTTTAATTCAAATCCGCTTTCGTTCCCGCAACGCTGCTTTGTCAGCGGCAGTAGTGAATGCGCTGATTGGTGCTTACAACCGTCAGGACAGCGAGTCCCTGGTGCAAGCCACCGAGAAGGCCTCAAACTGGCTCAATATCCAGCTCAACGAACTGAAGGCACGCGTGGACAAGGACCAACAGCGCCTCGACGCCTTCGAAAGCGATCACGGCATTGTGAGTGCTCCTGTGACGCTTGGCAACGGAACGACAGGCGAGACAGTACACAACTCGACCACTCTTGAGATCGATGAACTGGGCCGGCAATTGGTGGCGGCCACCACTGACCGGATTCTGCGTGAGGCTGAATATCGCGCTGCCTCGGTGGGCGATCCAGAGCTTGTCATTGCCTCCGATCCACGACTGCAAAGCGACGACGGTAGCTTTGCGACAGGGGCCTTGCAGCGGATCCGCGCGCGACGCAGCGACCTGGAACAGGAGGGCGCTCAACTCGGCGCCGAACACGGCGCGAACTTCCCGCGCGTGGTGGAGATTGGGCGTCAACTTCAGGATCTTGACCGGCAGAAACAGGCGGAAGATGCCAGACTTGTGGAACGAATCCAGAGCGCCTGGAAGACGGCCGCCGATCGTGAGCAGATGGTCCGCAAGAGCCTGAATGATGCAACCGGCGAAGGCCTGAAGGAGAACCAGGCCGCTACTGAATACGCGGTAATGCGGCAGGAAGCGAACTCCAGCTATGAACTCTATATGCGAGTGCGGGAGAAGGTGGAAGAGGCGGGCCTGGCCGCCGGAATTCACGGCTCCAATATTGCGGTGGTCGACCCGGCCCGTCAGCCGGTAAAGCCGGTGACGCCTGATCCCCCGCTGTATCTTGCAATCACATTCTTCGCTGGACTCTGGCTGGCAGTGGGAGCCGCGCTCCTGATCGAGTCGCTTCACAAGCCACTGGCGCGTGCGGCGATTGTGCTGCTGGCAGCAATGTTGGCCGGTGATGCGGCAAACGCGCAAGCGCCCACGCCAAGCACCTCCGGCTTACCGACCGGCGTGGCTCATATTGGACAATCGCAGGAAACGAGAAGCCAGCCCAATCCAAAAGAAGCGCCAACGGTGTGGAATGGTCCAATGTCTGCGGCCCAGGCTGGGCTGTCGAATCCGACGCAGTCCACGGTTCCCATGGCGGCTTTGATCGGTCCAGGAGATGCACTGGAGATTAGCGAATACCACACGCCAGAGTTTCATTCGGCGGTGCGGGTGTCAGCGATGGGCACCGTGACCCTTCCTATGATCGGTGACGTGCAAGTAGGCGGGCTGGATGAGCAGGCCGCCGCGCACGCGATTGAGGCGGCACTGTTGGGCAAGGGAATGCTGCTCCATCCACTTGTGTCGGTGCTTGTGACTGCCTACGTAGGGCAGGACGTGAGCGTTCTGGGCGAGGTAACACGGCCAGGTATTTACCCCTATACGGTTCACCATCGCCTGCTGGACCTGATTTCGGCCGCATCGGGCCTATCGCCCAGCGCCGGGCGTCTGGTGAATGTCTTTTATCGCAGCGATCCCGAGACGTCGCATCCTGTCGTGCTCGATCCGAAGGCGAGCGATACGGGTTCCGAACACAACCCGGAGCTGAGTCCCGGCGACACGGTGCAGGTGAGCCGTGCAGGGCTGGTGTACGTGGTTGGCGATGTGATCCGGCCGGGTGCGTTTCCTGGTGGACCCCGTGCAGGGACTGACGGTGGTGCAAGCGCTTGCGCTGGCCTGGGGCCCGACCCAGAACGCGGCAACAGGCAAGGGCGTGCTGATTCGCGAACAAAACGGTGGACGGACGCTGACTGCCCTCAATCTGAAACGCCTGTTGCACGGGCAGGACCCGGACTTGCCCGTAGAGGACGGAGACATTCTGTTTGTACCCGATTCGATGGCGAAGAATCTCGTGAACAGGACCATGGAGTCGGCCATTCAGTCGGCGATCGGAGTCACGATATATTCCGGTCTGGTTTATTCGCAGAGGTATTAAACGATGAGGAAAGGTGCCTGGGGATTGTTGGTACTCTTCGCCTTCGCGATTCCGTGGGAGTACTCCTTGGATCTGGGCGTGCCGATGGGCAACGTTGCCCGAATCGCCGGATTATTGTTGCTTCTGGTGGCGATTCCGGCCGTCTTTCAAGCCGGGCGCATGCGCACCCCTGGCGCCCTGCATTGGGCGGTGCTGGTGCTCTATCTCTGGATCTGCTGCTCCTATTTCTGGACCATCGAGCCGGCGGCAACATTGGACAAGATGCGCGCGTTCTTTCAGGTGATGATGGTCGTCTGGCTGGTGTGGGAGTTTGCCGAGAGCCCGCGAGACCTCCGCACTCTACTACTCGCTTATGTCGCTGGTTCATGGGTGCTGGCCGTGCTTACGGTGGTGAATTTCGCTTCGCCGGAGGCGATTGCCGCGGGACAGATCCGCTTTGCAGCGTATGACCAGGACCCCAACGATGTGGCGCGGTTTCTTGATCTAGGGTTTCCGCTCGCCGCACTGTTGTCGAACAGCGAGTCCCGATGGCCAGCGCGGCTGCTGGCGGCGGGCTATCTGCCTCTGGGTCTGATTGCGGTGTTGCTCACTGCTTCGAGGGGAGGGTTTCTGGCCGCGCTTGTGGCGCTGGCGGGTTGCACTGCTCTCCTCTTTCGCAGCCACGCGAAGTTAGCGCTCGCATGGACACTTTCACTGCCGGTCCTTGGCACGGGGCTCTGGTTCGTCGTGCCCCATGGAACATTTGATCGGCTGGCGACTATCCCTGAGCAAATTCGCAGCGGCGATTTGAACCAGCGGCTGAACATCTGGTCAGCCGGGTGGCACGCATTTGTCCGGGCGCCGCTGTTTGGCACGGGGGCCGGCTCGTTCGTCAGCGCCGCGGGACTGTCTCCCGCCGATACGGCGCACAATACTCCTCTTGCCATTCTCGTCAGTGGAGGGCTGTGCGCGTTGTTCCTGAGCGTAACGATTGTAGTGCTGGCCGCGCGGTCGGCTTTCAAAACCCATGGCCGGTTGCAAATGGCGCTGGTCACGGCTTTGCTCGTGTGGGTTGTTACTGCCTTGGTTGCAACGGTAGAGGAGAGTCGCACCACATGGCTTCTGATAGCGCTAATTGCATTCGCGGGGAGAGTTGCCGTAGATGAGCCGGAGGCACTAGCCGAAATCTTTCCAGAGCCTGTCCGAGCGGCCAGGTTCGATGTGAGTTCATAGCAGGCTGCTTGAGACGAGCGGCATCGCTGCCTCGACGCTGACCATGGCCACCATCGCCCAAATCGCAGGACTGTTCAAAGTCGGCAGCGTGAATCGCCGCATTTTCCGCGCGGCCGCGCTGGTTGGTGCCGCCGGAGTTCTAGTCAAGATCGCCGCTACATTCAAGGAAATTGCGGTCGCGGGTGTTTATGGGCGCTCCGACGCCATGGATGCGTTTCTGGCCGCTGCGCTGATTCCCAGCCTGCTGGTCAACCTGATCTCAGAGTCGATGAATCAGGCGTTGGTTCCGACGCTGATCCGGGTGAGGGAGCAGGAGGGGCGCGAGCGCGCGCAACAACTGCTCTCGAGTTCAATGCTGTGGATGTGCGTTCTGCTGGCAGCGACTTCGGCGGCGATGGCACTCACCGCACGGGGATTTTTTCCGCTGATTGCATCGCATTTTTCACCGGCCAAGTTGGAGCTTTCGATAAGGATCTTCTATGCACTGCTGCCGGTAGTGCTAATTACTGGAATTGCGACCAACTGTACCGCTGTGCTGAATACATTCGATCGCTTCGCACTCCCGGCTTTGGCTCCGATGGCGATCTCAGTTTCAATCATCCTTGGCGCCCTGTTGTTCGGCGGCCGGTTCGGTATATGGGCGATGGTCTGGTCCACATTGGCTGGCTCGTTGATTCATGCGGCGGTGGTGGCGTGGATGATGGATGCGCATGGATACCGTTTCCGTCTGCGCTGGTATGGGATGACCGATGCCGCACACGAGGTAGGACGGCAGTACGGGCCGGTGTTGCTGAGCGGCGTAGTTGCTTCGGGAGGGCTGCTTGTGGATCAGTCGATGGCCGCAATGCTGCCCGCCGGGAGCGTGTCCGCACTCGTCTACGCCAACCGCTTTGTAAGTGTAGTGCTTACCTTGATGGCGGGGGCGGTCTCAACGGCGGTTGTGCCGTACTTCTCCGATATGATCGTGCACCGCGATTGGGCACGGCTGCAGGAACACGGTCCGCACATGGGCTTGGCTCACTGCCTTTGTATCCGCGCCGATTGCGGTGCTGTTGATCGTGGGTGCACACTACTTGATCCGCTTGACGCTGCAGCATGGCGCGTTCCTGGCAGTCGACACTGAAGTAGTCAAAAGGGTGCTGGCGATGTATGCGATTCAGATTCCGTTCTTCGCCGTCAGCCGAATCTTCTATCGCTTCATTGTCGCCATGCGGCGCACGGATCTGATCCTCTATTGCGGTACGATCAATCTCGGCCTGGACGTGGTTCTGAATCTGATTCTGATGCGGTGGCTCGGAGTGGCTGGAATTGCATTGGCCACTTCGCTATGGACGGTGAGCACGTTTTTCTTTCTGTGGTATTGGAGCAGAAGACTGCTCTTGGAAGCCTCTCGCGTTGAGGCGGCTGCATGATCCCCCGGCCCGCCCAATACATCCTTCGTTGCGACGACCTTTGCCCAACCAGTTCGCAGCCGCGGTGGTCGCGCTTCCTGGCTCTCTTCGAGGAGTTTGGTATCCGGCCCATTCTCGCGGTGATTCCGGAGAATCGTGATTTGGATCTTCGATTTTCACCCCCGGCGCGGGGGTTCTGGATGCGCATGCGCAGGCTTGAGGCTGCCGGTGCGACGATTGGGTTGCACGGATACCGGCACCTCTCGAACAGCCGGGGCCGGAGCCTGGTGCCGCTGCATCGAGCGACGGAGTTCGCGGGAGTTCCGTTCGAGAGGCAACGGGAATGGATTCGGGCGGGGATGGTGATTCTTCGCGGGCACGGGCTGAATCCGCGCATCTGGGTTGCGCCGCGCCATGGGTTCGATGACCAGACAGTGAGCGCCCTGCTGGAGGAGGGAATCAGCGTGCTCTCAGACGGCTTTGCGCGCGTCCCCTTTGTTCGCAACGGCATGACGTGGATTCCACAGCAGCTTTGGGAGCCGGTCGATAAGCCGCACGGTCTTTGGACGATCTGCATTCACCCAAATACCGCTCAAGACTCGCTGGTCGAGCGCTTGCGCGCGTTTATCCGCGATCATGCCGTGCAGTTTACTTCGGTGGAGCGCGTGCTGGCCGAGTTCCGGCTAGAAGGATTGAGCCCTGGGGAACGAATCCATGAAACATTGGCGCTGTGGCGCATTCGAGCCGCGATTTTCAAAAAGGGCCACCTGGGCGGAATTCGAAAGGACAATGGCAGATAAACGGTGACCAGAAACCGGACTTCTCCGGTTGAGAGGCGCTGATCGAGGCGTCTCAAATGAGACTTCGTCCGGGAAAAAGGGTGTTTTTGGGGCCCAAAAACGGTTAAAAACGGGCTTTCCTATTTACCGATGAGTAACTATGACCGGCTCTTTCGTCATTCATTTCATTCATGTTAAATCCTAATCCGCTACCTTTTAGTACCCCCTTGGCCGGGGGGGTACGGGGGGGGGTGCATTTTCGGGGGAAAACTGGTTTTCCGGACCTGGGATCCGGTTCGGATCGCGGTTTGAAACTGGAAGAGGCTCATACTCATATTCTGCGCCAGCATCTGATAATTTTCTGCAACGGCGAGGCCGGGCGGTTCACTTCAACCCGGGTTTCCGGTCAGGTTCCCGGATAGGTTTTTATTGCGTGTTTCAAAAATGGCACAATCCATCTCGACTGCATTCTCGCAGGAGCTAAAGCCCTCATCTTTTCCGGGGCCCTTCGGCACGACTGAAGTCGTGCCGTGACACAACGCGGATTTTTGAATCACGCTCTAGTGCGCAGGTTTGTCAAAAGGCTGCTTCACAGTAATTCGGGGCCGGTTTTCAGCCTGCAAATCCCGCGACACCTGCTCTACTTCGCGAAAGACCCGCAGCAGATTTTCGCCCAGAATCTTCCTGCAGTCCTGGGCTGAGTAGCCACGCTCCATCAGCGCGGCGGTAATCTTCGGCAAATCCGCTGCCGAGTCGATCCCCTGCGGCAACTGCCCGTTGATCCCATCGAAGTCCGATCCAAGCCCCACGTGATCCACACCTGCCACTTTGGCAACGTGGTCGATCTGGTCGATCAGGGCAGAAAACGGCGGGCGCGGAATCCGGTCAGCGTACGACCTCTGCAACTTGTCGATTTCGTCCTGACTGGCCTCATTTCCCTCCGCTTTCGCCTTGTCCTTCAAGGCCTGCACGGCCGCCTTCATCTCCGGCTCTATCGCCTTCTGCCGATCCCGGTACTGCTGCGACACAAACCCGGAGTAGAAGTTCACCTGAACTACTCCTCCTTTGGAGCCGGGCCCGCCGGAGTTGGCAATGGCGCGCAGCATGTCGTCGGTCATGTTGCGCGGGGCGTCGCAGAGCGCTCGAGCCGCGGAGTGCGACGCAATCACCGGCGCGCGGGTAATAATCAGCGTGCGGAAAAAGGTCTTGTCCGAGACGTGCGAGACGTCGACCATCATCCCCAGCCGGTTCATTTCGTAGACGACGTCCTTGCCAAACTCGTTGAGCCCCTCCGTTGTATGGGGGACGGTCGTGTCGTCCGCATCACCGGAACTGTCGGCCCAGCCGTTGGAGTTGCTCCAGGTGAGCGTCATGTAGCGCACGCCGAGCGCGTAGTACTGGCGAAGCAGACCCAGCGAATCCTCAATCGAGTGGCCGCCCTCAATCCCCATCAGCGCAGCCAGTTTGTGGTCCCGGTGCGCCCGCTCAATTCCTTCAGGAGACGTCACAAGTTCCATCTGGTCCGGATGCCTGGCGACTTGTTGCTTGACCGCGTCGATCAGCTCAAGCGTGCGCCGCGCATAGTGCCCTTTGTTGGCATCCGGATCGACCCAGATTGAAAAGAACTCAGCGCCCAGGTTCCCCTTGCGCGCGGACTCGAGGTTGAGCTGGCCACCGTTCAGCGGATCGCCCATGTCGAAGTGCTCATCGAGAAACCGCTGCGGCGTATCCGCGTGGGTATCGATGACGATGGCCGACTGGTGCACTTGCACAGGTGATTGCTTCACCGCCGCCGTCCTGGGTTTCGAAGTCATCGCTTGTGTAGCCCCTGCCTGATTCCGGGCGCACGCCGGCACCGCTGCAACCGTGAGAATCATAGCTGCTCCGCCGGCTAAGAACAGCGCCGGAAGAGCCGTCAAGAACAGTGAGTTCGAGTGATTTACGCGCATAAGCTTGCCTGTGAGTGTAAACCCTGCACCTGGCCGGCGACTCCGCGAATCCCGCCGGCCTTGGTCTCTACGCAGCCCGACCTTTTGCTATACTTGTAAGGTTCACCTCATGCGGAGGTGGCGAAATTGGCAGACGCACTAGCTTGAGGTGCTAGCGCCCACAAGGCATAGGGGTTCAAGTCCCCTCCTCCGCACCAAATGATCTTCAGTCCGGCGCGCCGGACAGCTCAAGTCCGGTCAAGTCCGGACTGGAATGGAAAGCAGCTTAGAAATGCAGATTCTCTTCTATGTTTTTGTCGTTCTCCACCTGATCGTGTGCTTCTTCCTGATCGGTGTTGTCCTGATCCAGCAGGGGCGCTCGGCCGATCTTGCCGGCGCGTTTGGTGGACAGGGCTCGCAGACCGCCTTCGGGCCGCGCGCCGCCGCCAACGTGCTTACGCGGCTCACCACCTGGTCGGCGATCATCTTCATGTGCACATCGATCGGGCTGGTTGTACTCTACAACCGCGCCAGCACCTCCCACTCGGTTCTTGAAGGCGCCAAACCCGCCCCCATCAGCACACCCGCCAAGTGAGGCCTAACCTAGAATTTGTTTAATCAGATTACGTTGGAACGAGGATCGTCCCATATGCCGCTCTCCGGAGAAGCCATCCGCCTCATGAACTATATTGACGACGTCGCCGTGACCCTGCGCCGCGTTCTGGCTACGATTCCGACCCTTACCGCCGACGAGCGCGCCCGCGTAGCCGAGCACCTGCTCCAGGCCCGGCCGAATGCAGAAGACGTGGCCCAGGCGCTCTCGGCCAAGTAGACCGCCGAGGTTGGTCGTCGATCGGGTTTCTGAAACACGCTCTCATTCCAGAGGGAGTTCCCCCGACTCGGCTGGGAGGCAGCAGCAGTTTGACATTTACGGGGTCACTTCAGTTTATTTTGCGCCGTCCCTCCGGGACTCCTACTTGATTCTGTTTGGCCGCTCACCCCACGCTGAAGCGCGGGGCCAACTTGCACTGCGCCGACGGCGCGGGGCGTCAAGCCGGCTCGGACAGAGTCCCTGATTTAACGAGACGCCAAGTCAGGCCCAATTGAGGGGCCACCAACAGTAAAGCGTCCGGTCCGGCCGGAGGATACTTACTTCCAGAGTTTGGGCGAAGGCGCGCCCGCAGAAGATGAGGCGAACGCTATCTCCTTCTGAGTCAGCCGTTTCGCAAACAGATTGAGTGTTGACGTGCCTTTGCAAATAAGAGCTTGATGTAAAAAGTTTGTCCATCCTCTTTAGAAAATCCCCATCTTTGCCGATATAGCCCAGAGACGCCCATCTGTCACTTGGCAGTTCTGTCGAAAAGTGTGCCTCTATGAGGGATGGGCCGGCGGCATGGGTTCTCTTGGTGATCGATTGGGCGTGAATCGAGAACCTCGGTCGAGAACTTCGATGATCTGCGCATTCTGAAGCAGGGAATGGAGGGCCAATTCTCCGTTCAATGCGTCGAGGATGGAACTTAGAACGATCAATAAAGGTTCACTGAAATGCAAGGTCAAATCTTCTTGCGGTCAGATTTCTCGAAATTGCCCAACCTCACCTTTGCAGGCGCCAGTTGCGGACGAATTGTCCGGCGCGTGAGAACACGGGGCGGGGCAGTGCCGCCGGCCGTCTCTGAACTCCAGCCGCGCATTGCTCGGACTTGCCTGTCGCTGAACCCGAAAGCGAGACAGGTCAGGAGCAGGCTCCAAGCCGTGCCTGGGCTCCCGCTGCAATCTCCGTCCGGAGTTACGGGCGTGAAGCGGGGAAAGGATCCACGCGCTATGGCGCACATGTCTCGGTGCTTACTTTGGATTCTGTCCGCTTTTTTTTTCATCCCAGCCTATCCCGGCATTGCCGAGAGTCCGAACCAGATCCCGAGCCTGGAAGACTTGATGAAGACCAACATAACTTCGGTAAGCAAGAAAGAAGAACAGTTGCTTGGGACTCCCGCAGCGGTGTATGTGGTGACCCGCGAAGAGATTCGGGCTTCGGGAGCGCGCAACGTGCCGGACGCGCTGCGCATGGTGCCGGGGATGGACGTGAATCAGATCAACGCCAGCATGTACGACGTTGGGATACGGGGATTTGACGAGCGCTTCAGCAACAAGATGCTGGTGATGATCGATGGCAGGAGCCTCTATTCCCCGCTTTTCGGCGGCATCTACTGGGACAGCCTCGATCTTGTAATGGACGACATCGAGCGGATCGAGGTAATCCGCGGGCCGGGCGGATCGCTTTGGGGAACAAATGCGGTCAACGGCACAGTGAACATTATTACTCGATCTTCGCAAGCAACCCAGGGCGTACTCCTCGACGAACAATCTTCGAACATTACGCCTCTGTCGCCGACCGCGCGTTACGGCGGGCAGATGGGCAAGTCCGGCACATACCGCGTTTTCGCCAAGTACATTGACGCATTCGGAGATGAAGACGCGACGGGGCAATGGGCAGGGGATGCATGGCATTTGCTGCATGGAGGATTCCGTTCGGACGTGAAACTTCGGGAGCATGACGGGTTCATGTTCGAGGGCGATGTGTACGGCGGAAGCTTCTCAGAACCGCTGAATGAAAGCCTGTTGACTGCTCCGTTTGAAGCAACAGTGAGGGGCATGAATTCTGTGTTGGGCGGCTCGATGCTGGGGCGCTGGACGCACAGCTATGTGAACGGCCAGGAAACACAGGTGCAGGTCTACTACTCGAAAGAAAACCGCGATGCGACGGAACGTCCGGATTCCATCGCGACGGTGGATGTGGATATGCAGCACCATTTTCGAGTTGGCTCGAGACAGGACCTGGTGGGAGGAACTGGATATCGTTATTCGCGCGTCGTGGCGCCGGAGACGCCCTACCTGACCATCACGCCGGAGAGCCAAACCTATCCGTTGTTCAGTGGATTTCTTCAAGACGGGCTGGCGCTGATTCCGAAGTTGCTTACGCTGACCGCGGGCGGGAAGACGGAACACAATGATATCTCGGGCTTCGATTTTCAACCGAGTTTGCGCATGGATTGGAGACCGACCGGGAAGAGCGCAGCGTGGGCTTCCGTGACGAAGGCAGTGAAGATACCGAACCTGCTGAATACTTCGATGTACCGTGTCTGGACCGTGGGAGTGGGCGCGAACGGCATCGACGTGACGACGCTGATCGGCAACCCGAAGTACAAAGACGAACATTTGCTGGCATATGAGGGCGGCTACCGGCTGCAGTTGAAGCGCGCGTCGCTCGATGCGACGGGGTTTGTGAATAGTTACAGCGATGTTGAAACCAACGAGAATCTAGCGCCGATAGCGCACGCCGCGTACACCGAATATCCCATGCAATGGGCGAACAACTTATTCGGCAAGAGCTATGGCACAGAGGCTGCGGCGCATTGGAATGTGGTTCCGCGCTGGAAGATGACGGCTACCTATTCGTGGCTGAAGCTGGAGACGCGCACGAACGCTCAAAGCAACGATACAAGCACAGCGGTTGGATTCAACACGGGCACCCCGACGAACCACTTTGGAGTGCGCTCGTCGTATTCGCTGGCGAAGAATATCGAGTTCAACGCGCAGGCACAATACACCGGACCAATGCCCTCCGGGCTCGGGAGGGACACGGCGCCGGCGATGCCGAGCTACTGCCGCGTGGACAGCAATCTGCAATGGCATATCGGAGAATACGTACGCGCCTCTATTGGCGGACAAAACCTGCTCTATCCGCGGAAGGCAGAGTACATGGGCGGGAATGGGGCGATCCAGACCCTGACACCGCGGACTATCTTTGGTCGCATAAATTATGTTTTTTAGGCCCAAGAGCGAATTGAACGAACCAGGCGCGCATGCGCTGTGGTCTGTCCTGCTGTTGATGGCGCTTCTGAATCCAGTAGCGGCCGGGACGGCAGGCGCGCAGCCGGCGAACGATGAGTATCACGTTAAGGCTGCGTTCGTATTTCATTTCGCGCAACTCGTGGTGTGGCCCGCCGAGGCCACTAACGAGAGTGGAAGCTCGTTGACCCTGTGCACACTTGAAGACGACGCGTTTTCAGACGAGCTGGTAAACACGATCCAGGGACGGCAGATCGGATCGCGAACCATCCGCATCCGGCATGTTCACCTGCCCCAGGCCACCCGGGAATGCAACATCCTGGTGATTACCAAGGCTGAGGGCAAGCGCCTGCCGTTGATACTGGCGGCACTTCGGAATTCACCGGTTCTTACCGTCGGCGAGGGAGACAATTTTCTGAGCTCCGGGGGAATGATTCGTTTCCGGATTGTGCAGGACAAGATTCGCTTCGATATCAACCTGGAGGCCGCGGATTCGTCGCATCTGAAGATCAGCTCCCAACTGCTGCTCCTCGCCAATTCGGTGTCGCGCGGCTGGACGGACGGGGGGCGATAGGCGATGGTGCATATCCGGGACTTCTCCATTCGCTTCAACCTGGGTCTTCTCATTCTCTCCGCAAGCGTGCTCTCGGTTCTGCTAGCCTCGATAGGATTCGCGGTTTATGAGCGCGAAGGTTATCGCACCAGCGCCGTCCGCGAACTCTCCGCGCTGGCCGATACGCTGGGCACAAATACGGCGGCATCGCTGGCATTCAACGACCAGGGAACAGCCACGGATATGCTTGATGCCCTTGCCAAGGAACCTCATGTCCTGGTGGCGTGCCTCTATGACAATAATGGGCGCATCTTTGCGGAATACCGCGGTTCCGGCGATTCGCGGAGTCTCGTCATCCCGGCGCATCGTGCGGACGGTAGTTACTTCGAGCGCGATTCGCTGACGTTGTTCCACGGAGTGTTTCTTGGCGGAGAGCGCACCGGCTCGATCGCCCTGGTATTCGATCTGAGCGATTTTCGCTCGCGGCTTTTGGAATATGCCAAGATCGCTCTTCTTGTCCTTGTTCTCTCCGTTCTTGCCACATTCCTGGCATCATTGCGCCTGGCTCGTTCGATTGGCGAGCCGCTGGCGCAACTGGCCGTGGTTGCGCGCCGGATCTCGGCCGACAAGGACTACTCTGTCCGTGCCAGCATCCGCTCAGGCGGCGAAACCGGGATGCTTGTTAGATCGTTCAACGACATGCTCTCCCGCATCGAATCGCGCGAGCAGGCACTTAATGGAGCGCTGAGTTCGCTTCGGGAGAGTGAGGAACGCTATGCGCTGGCGGCGCGTGGCGCGAATGACGGACTTTGGGACTGGAATCTTGCTTCCGGCGAGATCTACTTCTCTCCGCGCTGGAATCATATGCTCGGCTACACGGAGAACCTATGCTGGTCCGGTCCTGAAGAGTGGTTCAATCATATTCACCCGGACGACCGGGAACAGGTTCGCGCCGCGATTGGGGCCCATTGTGAAGGAAGAACGCCGGAATTTGTGAGCGAATATCGGATGCGGCACAAATCGGGCGGATATATCTGGACTCTCAGTCGCGGTATTGCGGTGCGCGACACATCCGGCACACCGATACGGATGGCTGGTTCACAGACCGACATTACCGAAGGCAAAATTGCGGACCCACTTACCCATATTCCAAACCGGCTTTACTTCGTCGACAGGCTTGAGTCCGCGATTGAGACTTCGATCCGGCGGGGCAATCGTTTTGCCGTGCTGTTCATCGATCTCGATCAGTTCAAGCTGGTCAATGACAGCCTCGGACACGCGGCCGGGGATGAACTTCTGGTCGATGTCGCGGGACGTCTGCGCGCCAGCGTGAGAAAGAGTTCGCGCGTGAGCGGTCCGGGGCTATCCGTCGTGGCGCGAGTCGGGGGCGACGAGTTCGCCATCCTCCTTGCCAATATCAAGGATGAGTCCGACGCCTCCATCGTTGCCGACCGTATTCTCAAGCGGCTGAATGAGCCGTTTTACTTCGAGGGGCATAGCATGTTTGTATCCGCGAGCATCGGAATTGCCCTCAACTGCACAGGCAGGACCGCTGAAGAGCTGCTTCGCAACGCAGACACTGCGATGTATCGGGCCAAGACGAACGGCAAGGCGCGCGCGGAATTCTTCAATGATGGAATGCGCGAGCACGTTGTGACCCGCTTTGAAACCGAAACCGGGTTGCGCAAGGCCATTGACGCAAACCAGCTTGTGGTTCACTACCAGCCCATCGTTTCACTCATCGATAACCGGATTCGAGGTTTCGAGGCGTTGGTCCGCTGGAATCACCCCGATCGCGGGCTCATCTTCCCCAGCGAATTCATTCCCATCGCCGAGGAATGCGACCTCATTATCCAGCTCGGCCGCTGGGTGTTGCGCGAATCTTGCCGGCAGATGGCCGAATGGCAAAGGACCTTCGCATCCGCCCCGCCTCAAACCATCAGCGTGAACGTTTCATCGAGGCAATTGAGCGATTCCCGCCTGGTGGAAGATGTGGAGATGGCGCTTGCCGAAAGTGGACTGAATCCCGAGTCTCTGGCAATCGAGCTGACCGAAAGCTCCATCATGGGAAAAGGCGAACAGGCGCTGGCGACTCTAGACAGGCTGAAGGCAATGAACGTCCAGCTCGAAATCGACGACTTCGGCACCGGCTACTCTTCGCTGAGCTATCTTCAGCGTCTTCCGTTTGACACCCTCAAGATCGACCGCTCTTTCATCCGCGAGATGAGCGCGGGAAGCCGCAGTCTGGATATTGTAAAGGCCGTTGTGGAGCTGGCGCACTCTCTCAGACTGGAAGTGATCGCCGAAGGCGTTGAGAAGGAGGAACAATTGGGTATATTGCGCGAGATTGGCTGCAATTATATTCAAGGCTTCCTGGTTTCAAAACCTGTTGACGCTGCTGCGTCCGAGCACCTTTATCGGGAGGCGTGCGAGTCCAGTCTCTTCTCCAATGCAATTGGAGTGCTTGCGGCCGACTAGTCTCGCTTCGAATTCGAACCTTTCATTCACGAGCATCATCGATAATGTGTTGGCCCAGATGCTTGCTTTCTGCGGGTGCTGGACAGTGGCGGCGGCGCGAGTCTAGCCGTTGTGTCCATTCGAAGCGGAGTTAGTGGATGGTTCCAAGTTCGTGGAAGTCACGAGGAAGTTTGGCAGCCTCTTCGCACCTTCGCTTCACTTCCCATGATTCCAGGCGCAACGCAGCGTCGAGGTCGCCCAGATGGAAGAGTTTGGAAAGTTCAGCGTCGGGTTCGTTGAATCTGGGGGCAGGTTATTGCTGGAGTTTGTCGAGATCTTTTGTCAGCCATGAGACTTCAGCTTCTTTCGCTTTCAGAACGCTTTCGGGAAGTGCGCCTGCGTCACGCGCAAATTCATAACGCGCCTCCAACGCCATACGAATTGCTGCGAGGTTTTCGACTTGCGCTGCGTGTGCCGCTCGAATGGCAGTGGCGTGCTTGACGACCGTGGCCACGGCTTCCTTGATCTTGCCCATGTCAACCTTGATTTCCTCGAATTCACACCATCTTGGCTACTAATCGTGTGCCTTTCTCAGATGCGAGGCCCGCGCGTTAATGAACCTGTAGAACGGAGACTCTGCGCACCAATTCCGGAGGGCAGGGAATTGCTTTGATTCAGAAATCTAAAAAGTTGTATCTCAGGGTTCCGGTTCGATTATGGTATTATTCCGCCTGCGGCCCCCGGTACCATCCCCCTGATGGTGTTCCCCACGCGTGCCGGGAAGCTCCAATTCGATTCAATTTCTCAGGCAGGTCCGGCCCATGCACTTGGCAGTTTGCGCCATCTTCAGAAATGAAGCACCTTACCTGCGGGAGTGGATCGCCTTCCATCATCTGGCAGGTGTCGACCGTTTTCACCTCTACCAAAATCGGTCCGAGGACGACTACGAGTCCGTCCTTCGCCCTTTCATCGACCAAGGTCTGGTTCGAATCATTGACTGGCCGACCCACCCGCCCAGCCAGTTGGAAGCCTACCAGCACTTCATCAATGAGAATTCCGGAAAGCCGTGGTGGGTGGCATTTCTCGACTGCGACGAATTCCTTTTTTCGCCTTCTCACGAAAAGATCGGCGAAGCGATCGAAGCGATTGCCAGACCTGACTGGGGTGCGATTGGCGTCAACTGGATGTGCTTCGGCTCTTCGGGACAGGACGCGCCGGCATCTGGATTGGTCACCGAGCGCTTCAGTTTGCGCCCCACGGACAGCTTCGCTCCCAATCGCCACATCAAGAGCATCGTTCGCATGGATAAGGTCGCGGGCACCGGCTCAAATCCGCATTGGTTTCGAACGAATGGGGGCACTTTCAGCGAATCGGGCGGGGAACTGACCGGGCCGCATTCACCGCGACCGGCCCACTCGTTCCTGCGCATCAATCACTACCACACCAAATCGCGACAGGAGTATATGCTGCGCATCGCCCGCGGTAACGCCGATGGTGCTCCGCGGCGTTCTCCCTCAGAATTTGATCTCTACCAGGCCACTGACATTGACGACCGAGTCATCTGGCGATTTCTTCCGGCACTTCGCGAGCGCATGGAAAGGGATCATCCCCCAGAAGGGGCGCCAGGCTCACGCGCGGCGGCATCGTACGCTCCGTTTGTTCTGCCACCAGACATCGAGCCACGGGAATTGCCGCGCGACTTCGCGTCCTTTCGCGGTTACCACCAGGCAGAAACGATGCTGGTCTGCGGTTGCGGCGCGTCACTGTCGCGAGTGGTCGCTCCTGAGCGATTCGTCTCTATCGGAGTGAATGATGTGGGCCGGCTCTTCCAGCCCGACTACCTGGTGGTGGTTAATCCTCGCAGTCAATTCTCCGGCGACCGATTTCGCTACGTCGAAACAAGCCGGGCCAGCGCGATCTTCACGCAACTCGACCTGGGAGTTCCCCATCCAAATATCGTTCGCTTCCAGCTTGGAAAGCGCGGAGGAACCGATCTCTCCGGCTCTCAGGGACTGCCCTACACGCGCAATTCGCCATACGTGGCATTGTGCCTGGCTATCTCAATGGGGGCAACGCGCATCGGGCTCATCGGCGTCGACTTTACCGAGCACCATTTCTTTGCGGCAACCGGTCGTCATCCGCTCGCCAGCGAGCTAAGTCAGATCAACAAGGAGTATGAGGCGCTGGCCGAAGAGTGCCGCAAACGTGGCGTGCAAGTATTTAACCTCAGCGCGGAAAGCCGCCTGACGGCATTCACGAAGATCTCACCTGAGCAATTTGCGCGCTCGTCAATGGTGCCGGCGTCTGCGGCGATCAGCGGCCGCAAAATCTTTTTTGTGAACTACCGTTTCCTTTCCTGCGGGGAAGTATTCTCTGACGGGCTGCGCAATGCAGGCGAGGATTTGTCCGCGGAAACGGCGGCGGCTTACTGGGACGATCCGGCGCTTGCTTCACGTATTGACGAGTTTGCTCCTGACCTCCTCTTTGTCGTTCATGGACGGAACTATAGCAAGCGCTTCTCAAGCGATCCTCAGCGACATCGAGCCGCGGTGTGGCTCCTCGATGAACCGTATGAGGTGGACGATACAAGCCGCTTTGCGCAGCGATTCGGCACAGTGTTCGTCAACGACCCCTCGACATTGAGCCGCCACAAAAATGCGCACTACCTTCCGGTCTGCTACGATCCGACACTCCATCACTACCGTCCGGGGCCACGCGAACATCGGGTAGGTTTCATCGGTGGCGCAAACCCCGTGCGCGAAAAGATGCTCGCTGAACTTGCTCGCCGCAATCTTCTCTCCTATGCCATCGGAGGCCCCTGGCGAGCTCCGGAGGTGCGGCGCGTGAATCGATCGCAGAATATCCCCGCCGCCGAAACGGCAAGTCTCTATCAGCAGACCAAGATTGTGCTTAACGTTTTTCGCGCCCAACACCACTTCAACCGGGAGCACATAGGCGCGATTTCGATGAACCCGCGCATCTACGAAGCGCTCGCCTGTGGTGCCCTGGTCGTCTCCGAGCGGCGGCCTGAGATACAGCAACTCTGCCCGGAGCTGCCTGTCTTCGACGGCGCGGACGAGATGGTATCGATGATCGAAGACCTGCTGAGCGACCCCGCTCGCTTCGAATCGATTCGCAGGGCATGCATTCGCCGCCTCGCCGGCCACACGTACGCGCACCGTTTGCATACCGCGTTTTTAGCGGCCACCGGGGAGCAGTCTGAATTCCGGTGGGTCGCTTCCGCAGCAGTTCAAATGCCTGCGATCACGAGAGCAGAGCAGCCGTTTGCCGTCCCACCTGAGAAAGGGGTTTCGGTTTTGCCGGGATGGGAGGCTGAGCCTCAGAGTGTCGAGACTGATGTTGAAGCATTCGTCCTTCGGCCGCGACAAGCGGCAGCTCCCGGCAGCGAAACGGGCCTCATTGGGACGGAAATGTACTCGGATGTGCGGTTGGCCTTCGACGTATATGCAGAGCATGGCACAACTTTCGTTGCGAAGATCCATCAGCGCGAGCAGCGGAATCAGTCGTCAAACTCCTACCACCTCATGGTCACCGGCGCCTCCGGGTATATCGCAAGGCATGACCATCCCTTTGGGTCGCTGACACTGAACGTCAATTCGTGGAATTCCGTCATTCTGATGTGGCGGAATGGGACGCTCAGCCTTCGCGTGAACGGCAAGCTGGAGTGCGCCATCCAGGATTCCCTCCTCTCTTCCGGATACTGCTTTGTGGGCGCAAAAACCGGGTCCGTTCGCGTGCGCAGTCTCGAGGTGTCGGCTCCCGAACCCGACGAACCCATTGTCGAAGTTCCGGTTCCCACGGCGCCGGGATACGACCTCCTCTACGATTCAGGACCCGCAGCAGCAGAGCCCGTCGTCAGCATCGTCACCACGGTATACGATCGCGTCTCCTGCCTCGATGCGTGCCTGCGTTCGGTTGGGGGCCTGAAGTTTGATGCCTATGAACACATCGTCGTTGCCGACGGACCATCCGCGCCGGTCCTTTCGCAGATCCGGTCAGTCATTGAAGAACACGCGGACGGCAGGCATCCGCTGCGCCTCGCCTCTTTGCGCTCGCGCTCAAATAACTGGGGCATCGCTCCAGCTTCCCTGGGACTCTCGCTCTCATCGGGGAAGTATGTCTGCTTCCTCTCCGACGATAACGGCTACAAGCCCGAACATTTCGATTCGCTGCTCGCGGCGCTGGAAGCCGACCCGGGGCTTGGCTTCGTCTATAGCGGGTGCCTTTACGATGGCCGCCTGACACTGAATTTCGCGCCGCCGGCTTTCGGCCGTATCGATCTCGGCCAGCCGCTTTTCCGGCGCGAGCTTTTCGATCGCTACTTCGGTGGCACGCTCCCCTTCAAGGACCTCGCATGGGACTGGCGGTTGATCGAGCGCTTGCTGGCCAATCGCGTCCGCTGGAAGCACATCTCCAACCCAACCTTCATATTCCGGCTGGCAAAGTACCCGCAACTGGCGCCCCCAAAGCGGCCCAACAGTTCGCGCAACGGCTCAGGACGCTCCAACGGGGCAATTATCAATCGGCGCGAATCCGGACCCGAACCAGAGCAACGATCTGTTGCGCTTCCATTCACAGCAACGCCGCGGCGCAATCTCATTTACCATTTGTGGCCCGTTCGCGGGTCCACGTGGCGCTGGAACATCGAACTGCTGAAACAGCGGCTCGATCTGTTTAACGGCCGCCGGATTGTGAGCATCGTTCACGACCGCCGGTCCGATGATCCGGAAGTGGTGCAGGCCGCTCTCGAGGGCCATGGTTGCGAATTCCTTGTCTGTCCCAATCATCCGTCCGGCGAGGCCGCGACTTTCCCGGAAATGTTGCGCCGCATCGCGTCCACAGATGTGAATGAAGTTACTTTCTACGCGCATGGCAAGGGCGTGAAACACGAGCCTGCCGTCCCTGCCGCGATTCGACGTTGGGCAGAGGTCAGTTATCGGGCCGCGCTGGACGATTGGTTCCAGGTGCGCGCTCAACTGGAGCAGTTTGCTCTCACCGGTTCCTTCAGAAGATTCGGCCGTTTCGAAGCCCATCGGAATTTGAGCGTCTGGCACTATCACGGTACTTTTTTCTGGATGCGGCACGCTCACGTTTTCGCACGAGATTGCTTTCATGTTCCCCGATTCTATTGCGGCGTCGAAGCGTGGCCTGGAATACATTTTGCACGTGAAGAAGGGGGCTGCCTGCTGCTGGATGCCCTCGAGCAGCCGGCGTCTGAGGAAGAATTCTGGAAGGAGCATGAAGCGGATTTGGCCCGCTGGGAATCCGCACAGGTTTTGAGCCACAGTGCGCCGGACCTCAGTCACACAGTCGCCTTCGATGGCTGTGATCAGCCGCGCCTGCACCAGCGGCCAGATGAATTCGCGTGGTTTCTCGCACGGCTTTCCGAAGCAGAACCGCGCACTCTGCTGGCCATCGGTGAACGCTGCGAGGGTGCGGCCTGGCACATTGCGCGCCGCTTTCGCAGCATGGAGCGCGACATCGAAATCACGGTGGTCCACCCGGCCCCGCCGGCAAGCCTCGTCGAGAGCCTGGAGGATGCTGGTCACAGGTTCGGGCAGGTGGTTCGACTGATCAATGCGGATCCGGCCTCGCCCGAGGCGCGCGCGAGAGTTTCAGGACGGTACGACGCAGTTCTTCTCGAGGGAGAGTGCGGCTATCGCGAAGGCCGCCGGCGATTCGACCTCGCCCTCTCCACGGGACCGCGCCTCATCGGCATTTCAGACATTGCGGATTCTGACTGGCATGCGCAGAGGCGCTGCGGAATGCCTCGCCTCTGGATGGAGTTACGTCCCTCCTACGTTAGCGAAGCACGCACTACGGGCGAGTGGGGTGGTATCGGCGTTCTCTCGATTGAAGGCGTGGAGTTGGGACACCTCAGCACTTAGGAAATTCTGGAAAATTTGATGCTTGCTCGCACTTTGGGGCCCGTCGCCTGTCGGCATAATTGTATTTTTCTTTTTTGTTCTCGAAAATCTCGGAAAACTGCGTTACTCTGTTCCCTTGTTGGTAGCGGCATCCCCAGTCCCAAAACAATTTCCGACCGCATCGCTTAGATAACATACGGCGGCGGCGCCCTGGTTTCCCCACTCCTGAGAATCGGGCACGTTGCCATCGCGCGTCGAGCCTCTGCCTTGGGCCTGTGAAGAGGGCCTGCTTGAAAACATATCGAAGACTCAGGGCGCAGTCAGCGTCCGTTACGAAGCCGGTGACTAGCTTCATTGGCTCCAATTCCGGAGTTGTCGGCCTCGCCCTGGTTGCGCTGGCGGGGATCTCGTTTCTTTGGGGAGGGGCCGAATGAGCGCATCGGTACGTTCCCTGACCCTCTTCGACCTGCTCGCACCGCAATTTCTTCTGGGTTTCAGCTTCCCGGACTACATCGATAAATATTTGTCGCTGCTCTCCATCTCCGATCTGCAGACGACCAGTGACGACAGCGCGGTCCTCTATACCGGGATCGTCTATTTCCTGAGTTCCCCGCCCGGCACGCCGCCACAGCACACCGATCCGAGCGGTGCTGTATTTGACTTTCACGACATCAGCATTCGCTTTCGTCTGCTCGTTCCCCGTTCCGGCGCCAGCTTCATCCGAACCGCGGTCAACGATATTCCATCCTTGGTCTTTCCGCCGTCGCTCAGTTCTTTGCGCGACGACGTTTTCGGGACGGTCGGTTCACCCTCCGGTCCGACGGACTTTCCTGGCGTCGCCTTCCAGCTTGAGCTGCTGCTGAACCTGTTTACTTTTCACATGGGGCCGAACTGGCAGCCCGCGATCCAGAACCCTGACTTCACCATCTCTCCGAATCCGGGATCTCCGCCGCAGTCCGATGTACGCATCCTGCTGCCCCAGATTCTGTTGCGCTATACCCAGGTGGAGGATTTTGCAAAGCCTCCGGACTTCGAAGTTGCCGCATGGGGCGACCCCGGCTTCGACGCGCCCAACGACCTTGCCGAGGGGCAGCTCGCGACTATGGAACCGCCGCTGGCGATTCACTCCTCGGGACGCGTGGCATTCGGGGTCGACACGATTGTGCTCGACTTGAACTCCAACGGCACGCCGCCGGAAATTCTGCAGTTCTTCGGTACCGATGAGAGTTTCAAGGGTGTCTACATTAAGGCAATCCAGCTTTACTACTGCGACAAGGATAAGGATCTGGCGTTAAACCTGGTCGTTCGTAACGCCCTGATCTCCTTCGCGGGAGAAGTCTGGCTCGAAGCCGAGTTTGATCTGATCCGCGACGGCTTTACCGTGGCGATCACTGCATGGGACGGCGCCACGCCGCTCACGGTCAACGCCGGACATGAACTGAGCCCGACGCTCTGGCATGGCGGCCAACTCACCATGCCATCCGGCGCCGTGCTCTACCTGCAGATCGCCGGAGGCATTCCTCCGTATACGCAATCCGTAGTCTTCAGTCCGGGACCAGCGTCTCCGCCTGCGTCCGGGGGACAACAACTGTGGGACAACACCCAAAGGCTCGCGCTGGCTCCCAATGTCAGCTCCGGCGCGCAAGAGACCGGCGCTCTTGTCATCACCGTTACCGACTCGACGCAGCCCACGCCGCAGAAGTTCATCGACAACATCCAGTTCACACTCACCGAGGCCAGCGGGGCGACCGGAACGCCGCCCGCACCGCCCGCGCCGCCGGCGAATCCGAAGCCAAAAACCATTCGCAGACTGAGCATTCATGTTCGCCTCGAAAAGAATGTTCCAGTGCTGGTAGAGGTTTCCGGCGAAATCGACTTCTCGGCACAGGCGCAATCCACGGTACCGGGCGGATCGCCTTCCTCCGGAAGCAATTCACTGGGGATTACGAACACACCGGCTGCGTCCACCGTGGCCAGCCCGCCGAGCGGCATCGTCGACTTCACATTGAACGTAACGTACGACCTCTCAACCGGCAATTTGAGTGAAACCCTGACGCTGGGCGCAGTACCGGCCGATGCCAACGGCCTGGTACACATGGACAATCCCGACGACAGTACGTTGAAGAACATTCTCGGCGCCATCATGATCTTCACGCCGATTCTCAGCGCGGCCACATCGGCGCTCGATCCGGCCGACGCCGGGCAGTGGAGCGAAATTGCCATCGATCTGGGCATCCCCGTCGCGATCGGGGCGCTGGACTTTATCCGCACCACCGGCATCATCCTCTATGGCGGCTCGCTGCAGTTGCGCGAAAACATTCCGGCCGGCAAGTTCACCAATGCCGCCCTCACCTTCGACTACGGGGTCCAGTTCGGCATCGACATTGAAGCTCTCGGCATCAAGTCGACCAAGCCCCTCAAGGTCCGCTACAAAGCGGTGGGCGTCAGTCTCAACTTCGGCCATCCGGTCAATTTCCAGATCGTACTCGACACGAGCAAAGGCTACTCGCTGGACCTCAGCGATCCGGGGCTCTTCAAGCTGCCGGGCGCGCTTGGCGATCTGCTCAAAATTGCCGGAGCACGTATTGCCCGCTTCAATCCGCTGACGCTCGAGGTGGATATCGAGATCAAAGCGGACCTCGGCATCATCACCGTCGACAAATTCACGGTGAAGGCGCCGCTTGACGGATCGGGCGCGCCCTCTATTACGCCCTCCGGCATCAAGGTCAATATTCCCGACACGCTTGTTGGCAGCGGCACGGTAAATATTGCCAGCGACGGCTTTGACGGAGCTCTCGATATTAGCGTCGTCAGCATTGGGCTGCGCATGGTGGCGTCGGTCGGCGTCCACCATATTACGCAGGGCGCGCGCGAAGCTACCGCCTTCTATTTCGGATTTGAGGTTGACTTCCCCGCGCCGATCACGCTGGGGAGCACGGGACTTGCCCTCTTCGGCATCTTCGGTCTCTTCGGCATGCACTACGATCGCGTCCTGGCCGCACCCGTGGTGGGTGATGCGGTTGGGCCCGATCTTCGCTGGCTGATGGGAACCAAGGGGCAGCCGTATCTGCTTGAGTCCACCGATGGCGCCACGCAGTTCTGGGCGCCCAAGATCGACAACTGGGCCTTTGCCGTCGGAGCCGTCCTCGGCACCGATGACGGCTATCTTCTCAATCTGCGCGGCATGCTTCTGCTTGAGCTGCCAGGGCCGCGGATTATCATCACCGTCAATCTCAAGATCGTGGCGGACCTGCCCGATATCTCCGACGATGGCATGGACGCCACCGAGCTCGATGTCGGCATCATCGGCATTCTCGACATCGACATCGGCGCCGGGGAGATCACGCTCGGGGTGATGATCGATTTCGAGATTTCGGAACTGATCTCGGCGAAAATTCCCATCCAGCTTTACTTCAGCTGGATCGATCCATCCACCTGGCACCTTTGGATCGGGACCATTCAGACGCCGGCCAGCGCTTTGATTCTCGGCATCGTGCGCGGCGGCGGATACTTTATGGTGGGCGGCCAGGCTATTACCCCCTTCCCGCCCGGCTCGAATTCTTCGCTGCCCGGCGTGGCTGTGGCACTCGGGGTATTTGCATCCGTACTATGGGGCAGTGAGTCGGCCGGTATTTATCTGAAGGTCGCAGCGTCAGCGAACTTCGGCGTTTCGTTCTCGCCGCATCTCTTTATTGTCGGCAACGTGCATCTTGAAGGCTCGCTGCATCTGCTCGTCGTCAACATCGGCGCAACCGGCGATTTTCTGCTCACGGCGCCGAACCCCGTTTATCTCAAGGTCCATGTTTGCGGCTCGGTCAGCTTCTTTTTCTTCAGTGTTTCGGCCTGCGTTGACTTCTCCATCAACAGCCCCAACAACCCGCCTGATCCGCCCGCGCTTGTATCCAACGTCTATCTGCAAAGTTTTGCCCCGGTCATCGCCCAGGGGCAGGGCGACCGGCCGATCGACGCCAGCCTTGGCAATGCGCTGCTGGTAGGCGGATCGGGCAACCAGACAATACCCGTCGTTCCCATCGACACGGTTCCGGTTGTCCAAATGCTTTTCGGCGTCGATGTCTCTGCAGTCACCGCGACGTTTACGGCACCGCTGCCAAGCTGCCCAACTTATCCTGGAACTCCGGGCGTGAACCTCGGCGGCAGCAGCTTTGCGCAGTACCAAATCACGAGCCTCTCGATTAGCCCACCTTTGCCGACGGGGTTCCCCACGCCGCCAGTCGCCTGGCGTCCGAACAAGCCATCGAGCGACCATTCGCAGACTCAGGTGGACCTGGCGCTGTTTAGCCGCAACCCGAATGTCACCACCAGCGCTCTGGACCGCTCAGACCAGTTGAGCGCCTCTCTTACGGCAACGTGGGGCAACACATGCGTCACAGTTGCTCCGCCGGCCTGCATCTTCTGGGCCTTTTGCGGTCAGAGGCTCGGCCCCTCAACAAATGGCTGGCTCCTCCACGGCATTGCGTATCCCGACCCGCCCAACACCCAGGCGCCAGACCGCCGTGCCGACCGACATGCAGGTGACACAGCCCACCTTTAGCGCCGCCGATTCGCTTCTGCTGAGCCTGGGGCTTCCGCTAGCCGGCGAAAGCCTCGCTCCCGCGCAGGTTGTCGGCTTCGGCGCAGTACCCATCGTGACGCGCACACCTTGCTCACGTGCGGTGGAGCTACCGGAGCTGGTTGCACTCAGCCTGAAAACGAATGTGTTGTCCGGCTTCTCCGCCGGCCCCGACACAACAACAACGGCGAGCGGAGCAGAGGCAGCGAAAATCGCTCTGCAACTGGCTTCGGCCAACCGCTGGTTGAGGTTTGAGATCGGAGCCTCACAGCGCATTCGCATGGTGGTTGCGATGAACGGCGCTCTCTTCAAGGAAATGCAGGCCACCGCAAATCAAAGTTGGGTATCCATTATCGAGCTCGATGTGAATGGCTCCGCCGTTGCCACGCATCCCATCTTGTCGCTGGCGCCGAAGATCGTTAACAGCGCCAACGACACAACCGTGCTGCCCGCGAACTGGACCTCGGCAACGAGCCCGTGGAGCAGAGATGTAGCTTCCATGCTTGGGTTCCTTTTCCAGCAGACCACTGAGGTGATTCTGTTCTTCGAATTTATTCCCTCGCCCAAGATGGTCACCATCGAAGTGGCAACCACTGCGCCCGCGAACTTCAAAGCCGCCATCATGGTGGGCGCAGCGGAGTCCTGCCCCACGGGTGAAACTATCCGCTACAATAACCAGGTTGCGATTCAGCAAAGCACCGTCGAGGCGATCTCCAGCTATCTCGATGGCGGAAGCCCCGTCCCGCTTCTCGCTCCGGACACTGTCTACACCGTCACCGTGAACTACGATGTGATCGCGACAAACTCCGGTTCCACCGGCAGTCCGTCGAGCCGCTCCCAGGCATACCAATTCAGAACGGACAACAAGCCGCCTGCGCTTCTCAGCTCCTACGTGCTCTGCAGTTCTCCGGTGCAGAACGAGACATTTGTTTTCTATGAGGATCCGCTGGACGTGATCTTCAACGACCGGTCCGTCTTCTCGCTCTTCGAAGCGTACGGCTATCAGCTCACATTCGATCTCCATGCCGCCGATGGCCTGCCGGAAGGCTCTCCGGCCGGCGCATTCCTCACCGGATCGCCCTCGCCGCTGCAAATGATCAACGGCGTCGGACAAGCCATGTACGACTCGATGCTGCAGGCTGGCACAGAGCCTGCCATGCCTCAATGGTGAGGTGAGCCAGTATCAAAATGCCGTATTTACCGCGCCGGTCTATTTGCGCCCGCTCATGGGCTATACCTTCGATCTGGTCACCGATCCTGCAACGCCGCCGGCTCCAGGCTCTGGCTCTCCTGCGGGCGCGGTTACGCCGCTGTTCCGCCGCAACTTCTCCACCGGCCGCTATGCGAACATGCAGGCACTGGCTGCCTCCTTCAGCCACAATGGGCTTGTCCTTACCCATCGCACGCTCAATTCGGCTCTTGCATTCCCGAACAGCGGGGGCGCACAGGTCTTCAAGGATGACGACATCCAACAGGCTTTTCTCAACGCAGGAGAACAGGCTTTGCCTTCTCCCACAACGAACTCCTGCGTGTTGTACTGGCTCTCGACCGCCGGCGGATTCGTGCCGCACGCGATTCTCATCGACGCCATCGAGCCGCTTTGGCGCTATCGTTCAGAGCCACAGTTGACGAGCCCAATCTCAACCGATCCATCATTCAAGATCGTCACCATTGAGCAGGCTCCGTCGCTGCAGGTGACCGAAGGCCACAGTTCGCCAGACTCGCCTGCTTTTGGCAGCTTGATCGTCTCGCCCGGTGGCGCGCGCACCGTCGCCATGTTTACGGCGGGATTTTCACCACCCGCAGCAGGCACCTTTGTTTCATTAGAGCTGTTCCGTCCCGCCAGTTCGATTTACGGCAACCCCGACGAGACAGCCGCCATCTTCGAGTTGCTGGTTATGCCGCATGCGCCCTGGGAGGACGACCATGTCTAGAATCGTCTGGCCTTATCTATTCGCACTGCGTGCCGGCAATCTCATCGCGTCGTCGAAGAACGTGAATCTCGTCCCGGTCCGAAATAAATTTTTCCAGGGCAGCGACGGCAATACCGCGATCGCACTGCGCTGGACCACCAGGTCCGAACTGGGATTCCCGAGACAGCCGTTCCAGGTCTACCGCCGAGTCCGGAACAGCATGGAAGGCGTCGCCGTGGTCGTTGTCCAATCCACGCAAACGGCCATTTCCAGCGTCGCGCAGGCCTTTCCCGTTCTTCCCGGCAACGATACGGCCTATATCGTCATTGTCGACGTGGCGGTCGCCACATCCAGCAGCGTCACGGTGCAGGCGGTCGATGCCTACGGGAATGCCATGCCCAGCCAGATCGTTACCCTTTCGCAAAGCGGATCGGTCGAATTTCGCTGTCCGGGCATCGCTGCCATCACAGCCACAGGCGCAGGCGCGATTGGGCCGATCGAAGCCATCGGAGAAACGGTCTACGCCAACCTGCCCGACTGGGTGCAGATTCAGACGGTCGGGCTGCCGCTTTTGAACAACGAGATAGGAGCGTTCTATAAAACTACGCCGCAGGGCTTCTGGCCGAATCCGCTCACTCCGCCAACGCTCAACGGCGTAACCGCAGCCTTTGAGCGCACATTCATTACTGCAGAGCTCGAGCAGCCTCCGCCGCCTACGGGCATCGCGGATTTCCCGCTTCCGGCCTGGCCGCAGCCGAATGCCTCCGCCTACGTTACGAGCATTCGAAGCGCCGGCAACATCGTTCCCATGATCGAGAGGTGCCTTGAAAAATCCGTCGATACCAACCCGCTGCTTGTGCAGTCGCTGTATTCGGAAACGATAACCACCGACGGCCTCAGCCAGATTGGCGCTACGCTGGCGTCGCCGACCGGCCCGCCCAGCCAGGTACAGCTGCCTGTCACAGGCGTCGCCATGCTCGCCGTCAGCACCGATCCCTACGCTGCGGTAGGTCTGGGATATGGAACGCTCGACATTCCATCGCTGCCCGCCGCGTCCACCATTAGTGTGACCATCGCGCCGGCTAGCGCCAACGTTGCGATCAGCAAGGCGTCGCAATTTACAGCCGCCGTAACCGGCGCAACGAATAACACCGTGGTCTGGAGTGTGAATGGAATCCCAGGCGGCAACAGCATCATCGGGACCATTTCCACCACCGGCCTCTATACAGCACCCGCGGCCATCCCTTCACCAAGTTCTGTCACCGTGAACGCAGTCAGCGTGCAGAACCCAACCGCATTCGGCACGGCATTTGTCACCGTCACCCGCACGATCATCGTAATCCCGATACCCATTCCCGCACCGCCGCTCGCAACCGAGGCTCCCGCGCCGACAGTGTCAACTGCAGTTGTGGGCCAGCCCCAGCCTGCGCCCGCCGCAGCCGCGATTCGGCAGTCCGCCTCGGCGCCGCCTCCGATTCTTCCGCCGGCCGACAACTACGGTCGCTATGACTACATGGTCACGGCGCCCTTCGTCTTTCCCGGCGGCTTCTCCGGTACACTTGCCGCCATTTCTACAGGGCAGCTCCCGGTCGCAGCTCCCGCAGGCCTTGCTTCGGCACTATCCCAGTCGCACGCTCCTCTCGAACGCGACCAGCCAATCCCTGCCGCCATCCGCGTCAGCTGGAGTGCTCCAGCCGATCCCCAGGGATACGGCATCCTCGCCAGCCGGGCTCCGAATCAATCCCAGGTGCTAAACGCAACGCGCCCCGCTGCTGTTGGCGGTTACGACGTCTTCGTCGGTCTCTCCCCGGTGAACCCTGACCCCAACACGCCTCCCGCCTTTCAAGGGCCGTCCTTCACCGACGTCACGTGCAGCTTGCCCCTCGCCGCTCCTCCCGTCACCAACCGTTATCTTGTTGCGGCGCAGGATATCTTCGGCCAGTGGTCCGGCTGGGTCGAAACCGACACGGATCTCTCGCCTGCTCCCGTCACCAAACCCTCGCTGCGCAATGCGGAATTTCTTTTCACCGCCAACTCCGGCACTCCCCCATCTCCCGTCGTGCCTGCGACGCTTCGTATCGACTTTGGCTGGGACTGGCAAGACCGCGCGCCCGCGCAGATTCGCTTTACCGGGCAATTCGTCCCCGCTCCGGCCAGCACGCTCAATCCGCCGTTCCTGGGCGGTTTTGCCACGTCCAACTCTGGTTCCGCAGGAACCCCGGTGATCCTGACCTTCTCCTACACCGGCGCCAATCCCGACACGGTGCCGCCAACGCAAGTGGTACCCACGGTCACCAGCGGACACACTACCAATGGCCCGGTTGTAATCCTTGGTTCCGGCACGCCGCCCGCACCCGATCCAACCTCAAGCCAGGTGCAGTATCGCGTAGAGCTGACCGGCATCCAGCTCGATTTCTCCAGTTCCAACGAAATCGACTTCGTCATTTACGCAACGGCGACCGAAGTTGTGCAACCCGGCGTGTGGAGCGATCCCACTGACCAATCCACGTCGAACACGCCGGCGTCGCCACCTCCGCCGCCTCTGTTCATCGGCAAGATCGTTCGCGCCATGAATCCCAATCCCCCAACGGTCACCTTCACGCCGCCGCCCATAAGCTGGACCGCGCTGCCCGATGCGACGGGTATGGCTCGCGGCGTCCTCACATGGCAGGCCGATCCGGCGGCGACCGGCTATTACGTTTGGGAGGCGACGGAGAGCGCGCTTCTGCATCTCCTGCCTCCGGGCAGTCCGGGGGGTACGCCGGACCCCGCGCCCGGAACACCCGCTCCAATTCGCGCCACCACGCTCAAGAACCTGCTCGACACCTATCAGGACGCATCTCTGCAGGGCTTCGCGCGTTTGACCAAGGACCCCATCGCCGCATCCAGCACGGAAATCATTTTGCCCAGTGCTGCCGACACGCTTTACGTCTATCGCATCTCTGCCATCAGCCCGAATAACGTCGAAAGCGGACGCTCTTCCTCCGTCGCGATCTTCGGCGTCCCCCGGCGCAATGTTCCCGCAACGCCGCGAGTGCTGTTGCGGTCCGGAACCGGATCGCCGTCCGGCATTCAGGTGATTCTTCTGCCCGTGGCCACTAGCGCTCTGCCTGCGGGCTATCGCCTCTTCCGGGTTCGAAACCAGGCGCTTGCACAAAGCGGATCAGCCATGGGCCCGGCGAAGTACGATGAGAACTCTCCGCTCTGGCAAAACTACAGCGGCGAGACACTCGCCGGCACACCCCTCAGCGGAATGACGCTGCTCGACACAGCAGCGATCCCAAGCTGGTATCCGTATTACTATCGTGCCATCGCCGTTGGCGCCGACGACCCATCCAATGGCCTCTACAGCGGCGAGTCGCCGTTCTCACTCATTCAGTCCGGATACGTCCTGCCCAAGTCGCCACCTCTGATTGAATCGTTCCATGCGTCCATCCTCACGCCGATGCATATGGCGCTTGTCACCTTGACCACCGATCTACCGGCTGCCGCTCCAAGCCCGGTAGGCCCGGCTCTGGTGGAGTTGTTGCTGCTCTCGCCGGGCAGTCCGCCGGGACCGCTCCAACAGCACCAGCTTTTTGCTGAGGCGCCCGAGCACCTACCTGTGGGGACGATTGTTCCGCCGCCGCTGCCCCCGACTGTAACCCGAATTACTCGCACAGCGCCCGACGGGAACGGTCACTGGAAGCTTTCCATTCTGCTTCGCTATGCCCAGGCGAATGCGGGCAACTACATCGTGCGCCTGACGGACCCTCTGGCCCGTCAATCCACTGCGTCTTTTTGATCGACAGGAGACCGGATGAACACGCAACAGCTAACTCAGGCCCTTCAATACGGCGAGCTCCAGGCATTCGGCCTCACCATGCCGCGGCTCGCTGCGGACTGGGCTGCAAGCGGCGCATCAAGTCCTTCGTTCACCATAGTGGACGCGACACCTGCCTCGGTGTCCGATCCGCCTGTGATGACGATGACGGCAAGCGCCAACTGGGCGGCGCCACTCGACGCGGCATATACGAATCTCATCTCCGGTGAGGCGTGGCAGATCACACTGATGCAGGCCGGCGGCAGTCCTGAGAACACGTCCGGCGTTTTACTCACGGTACCGGAGCAGCAATGGCTTCGCCTCGGGCGTCTCTACTGCGAAATTCTCGAGGCCAGCGATACGACGCGTCCCGAGCGCGCGCGCGGCCTTTCCTGCCGCCCTGTTCCCCGCTACATCTTCTTCCCCGGACAATCTCTTGGACCATCCCCCGCCGGGCTCGCGGAAGCAGGAGCCGACCTCGGCTTTTCAGGCGCGGCGCGCTTCTACGACGGTGACGGCCTGGCAATCGATCCCGTCGCAGTGATGGCTGCCTTCGAAGCGATCCTCGCGCATTATCCGGGCCTCCAGGCAACTGATCTGGGCTCGGCGCCCGCAAGCCCAATTCCGCTGACCAACTACCTTACCGGGGGATCGTCTCCGCTCGCCGCAGACAAGGTCACGCGCGTTCGCCTCGTTACCCCATCCGGCGTGCCGTACACCGCCGATCCTCTGCACCTTACCGGCCTCACTTCAGTCGACGCACAGTCTGCGTTATACGAATTGAAGGGAAGCCCAGCCACGATCGGCCTCGACGACCCGGACACCAACTTCACCCAGTTCGACCATGACCGTCTGGTCTTTGGCCCCTCCACCAGCGGTCGTCTTACGAGCAGCTTTACAGCGCCACAGCTGCCGTCGGTGAGCCCATCCGTAAGCTTGGCGCGCGATTACTACACCATTCGCGTCGTCGAGCTACAGTCGTACATCAACGGCGCATGGCCCGACGCCTCGGCTGATCCCGCTGCCGGTGTGCAACGCTTCGCCCCGGTGCGCATCAACGAGAATATCTCGTTCCTGCTCGACGGCAACAGCGTCCTCGGCGCCATTCACACCGCGCTCGATTCGGGCTCACCCTCCAGCTCCTCATTGGCATCTCCGCCGGAATCCGATCTGACACTGGTCGTTGCACAGGCGATTGACGGCAACTTCCCCATTCCTAACGCCGCGGGCGCCGTTGCACAGTGGCCCTTCTTTCCACCCGGCATCACCGTGAACCCGACTGCCACGCTCTCGATCAACCTGAAGAGCCAGGTTACCCTTCTTGCCAGCTGGGCGACCACCGCTACCAACTCACCCACCACCGGCGATGTCATTCTCGAGATCGGCAACATGCCCCCATCGGCATGGGTGCGGGTTTATCCACGCCAGTTTCTTCCCAATGCGGCGCTGGCGCGTGGCAACGGCCAGGGACGCGAAATTCCCACGGACGGCGTCGTTTTGATGACGTTGAAGGATCCGTTCTCACTGCGCGATCCTCTCAATGGCACGATCTCGCTGCCTGGAGCCGCTACCCTGCAATTCGACATGGTGGTCGCACTGCCCAACGGAAACACACGCATCTATGGCGGCCTCACGGCGCCGGTGGGATCGGCAGTAATCACCTCGCCGCCACTTTCGCTCGACAGCGGTCGGAATCCATGCGGTTCCGCGACCTTTCAGAGTGTGAGTAATGCCGGCATCCTCGGCCTCGGTCACATCGGCAAGATCTCTCCCTCGCCAACCAGCCTCGTGGAATGGGTGCAGGCACTGACCGGCGAAGGCACGCCTCGCGATGCTCCGCGGCTGCCCACCATGGCGCGCCGCGAATTGCTCGTTGCTGGCGCGGGTTCGGATGCGACCTCTGGTTCGCCTGCCTTTGCGCGGACATGGACCGGCGTGATCGGTGGAGGCAGAATCCAGCCGGAGACGGTCTGCGCCCAGTCGCGCATAGGCGCCCCCGGCAGTTTTGGCGGACGCGAAACCTCAGTTGTCGGCGCCAACACGCATGGCGGCATCCTTGCTTACGATATTGCGCGGCACGCGTTGCGCCGTTCGCAGGACATCATCACACGTTTGGTGACTCTTGCCTCGAGCGGCTGGAATACACCTGAGGAGCCAACGACCGTGGATGTGGGCAGTCAGCCCGGTCCGCACAACGGAACAATGGCCGGCGCTTTGCTCCAAACCGTTGCGCCGTTTTGCGAAAGTCCGGAGCTCTTTGGCCTGTGGGATGTGCAGGTGGTCAGCAGCCTGGTGCTTCAGTGGATCACCAGCAACAGCCCAGACGGCTCCGCTGTCAGCCAGGCTATCCAGTTGCTTCAGAATTCTCCGCGACCTCCTGCGCCGGCAACCGAATCGGATCCAGGCTCCGGTACTCTCGGGCAGATTGAGGATTCAGCGCGACGCCTGGCCATCGAGCTTGAGCGGGAGCTGACCAGCGTTCGCTACGGACGCCGTGACGCGCAGTGGGCGCTCAAGTCGACAATTCAGACGGCTCGCCACCTCGTCTACATCGAGACGCCCGGCTTCTGCTCCACCGCGCACAACTCTGGATCGCCCGCCGCCGGCCTTCAACCCTACGCCGCCGATCTTTTGGAGCTGCTCGCCGAACAAATCCGAAACAAGCCCGGCCTGCGCGTCATCGTCTGCGTCAACAAGACTCCCGACTTTGCCGCCGGTTATGAAGGCATGGCCAGCTTTGAAGTACAAGACCGGCTTGCCGCCGTGCACGGAATGCCCGGCGCTTCGAGCTCGCCTCCCTCCTCGAACCAGTTTGTACTCTTTCATCCCATCGGATTCCCTGGCCGCTTTGCACGCGTCGAGACGAACGTCGTCGTTATCGACGACATCTGGGCGATGATTGGCGGATGCAGCATGCGCCGCCGCGGCCTTACTTTCGACGGCAGCAGCGACATGGCTTTCACCGACACATTGCTCGAGAACGGCCGCTCTGCTGCGATTCGAGATTTTCGGCGCGACCTCATCGCGAGCCGTCTCGGGTTTCCATCCAATTCAACGCAGCCATCCTACGTTGCGCTCAGTGAAGCCCAGACGACATTCGCCCTAATACAAGATGCTCTCGCCGGCGGCGGCCTGGGAAAGATTGCGCCCCTGTGGGATGGCACAACACCTGGGATCACGCCTGCCACACCTCTCCCTGCAGAGCAGGCCAATCCGGATGGACGCGACTTCGATGAGCTGACAGCATCCGTTGTCACTCTCCTGGCTGCAGCGTCAGGAGTGTAGGTCCCCGAAGGTCATTGTTACCTGGTGAACTTTGATCACGCCGCTTTCCTGCTTCATCCTGGCCATAGCAATTTCCGCATCCGGTGCGTCATCGCCATTCGATGGCAACTTGCGGCATTCGTTCCTTTCGCATCGAGCATCTGCCAAACTCACGCCGGGATAGGCACTCAATGAAATTTTCCATTCTGGCCGGTCTGTATTTGAACTGCCAGTACTTTCCACCTGGTTGTGCACTATTTGAATCGAGTTATTTACTTTTCATTGGCACTTGTGCCGGCGTGCTACAACAAGGAAGCCGTCCATGTATTCGTACGCTTGCGATTTCCGATCCGGACGAGTCTTCCTCCGGAACTGAGAGCCTTTCACCAATTGTCAAAACTTTGTCATTTCTGCAATTCGTCTTGTAACCAGATTGTCCCAGGGAGGAAAATGAATCACATGATGGCGGATATGGAATTGCCGATTGCCCCATGGAGCGAGGCTGCACCTGGAGTGAGAGTGGGCACGATTCTGGTTGTGGAAGATGACCCCGGTATGCAAAAGGTGCTTCGACGCATCTTCGCAAAAGAGAACTACTCGGTTGCGGTTGCGGGCGACGGAAAAGCCGGACTGGAATCATTTCGCAGTCATCGTCCGACCGCCGTGGTCCTCGACCTTATCCTTCCGCAGATCTCCGGCCGCGACCTTTGCCAGAACCTAAAGTCTATTTCAGACGATACGCCTGTGATCGTCCTAAGTGCTATCACGGAGGTTGTTGACAAAGTGCTTCTTCTGGAGCTTGGAGCGGACGATTATGTTACCAAGCCATTTAGTCCGCGAGAATTGATGGCGCGAGTTCAGGCGGCAATCCGTCGCCGCCATCGAACAACGCCGGCTGTGACCTATAGTTTCAGCGACTGCGAGATCGATTTTCAGAAGATGACTGCGAGACGCGGAGAAACGCCCGTTGCGCTAACTTCGCATGAGTTCAAATTGCTAAGATTTTTCACCGAGAATCCCGAACGGGTCCTTAGTCGCGAATTGCTTTTGAATGAAGTGTGGGGTTATAACTCCTACCCGACGACTCGAACCGTGGATAACCAGATCCTTAAGCTACGGCAAAAACTCGAGCCTGACCCGGCCAACCCCCGGCATTTGCTTACGATGTACGGCGCAGGGTATAAGTTCGTTCCTTAGTGCTGGGATGAATCGGGAAGTTAGCTCTGTGTTGGCCCAGGGAGCGGCCGGGATGCGGCAGAAGAAGGGCATAAGGACGCGCGTGCTGCTTGTCGCAGCCATGGCGCTGGTGATTGTGAGCGTCACCATGGCCAGTCTCTGGCTTGTGCGCCATCGGCTTCTCGAGCAGGTCACCGGCGACCTTTCGAGAGACCTTGCGCACTCTGTCCTGATCTTTCAGGACCTTCAGGCGCAGCGGCTAAATGCTCTCGAACGCGAAAATGCGCTTCTGGCCGATCTGCCCAGCCTGAAAGCGCTCATGACCACGAGCGATCGCCGCACAATTGAAGACGGTGGCACCGAGTTCTGGAGAGTAAGTGGGAACGACCTGTTTGCACTCGGTGACAACCAGGGCCTTGTTGTCGCGGCCTATATCAGCGAGTCGCACTCCGATGCAGTGCTGCGAGGCAACCTGCAAGCCCTGCTGGCCACGCCCTCTGTTCATTATCTGGTTACCGAGGGCCGGCTTTTCGCCTGCTCCGTGCAACCAATTTATTTTGGCAGCGAAAAGAGCGGAACCCTTCTCGGATATGTAATTAGCGGTTACGCAATCGAGCACGACGTAGTGAGGGCAATAAGTCAGGAAACCGCTGTCGAAACTGCTTTTGTCAGCAGCGGTCGCGCATTGGCCAGCACTCTGCCGGCGTCCATTTCGAACGAACTGATGGCGCAACCGATTCCCGTTTCGCGTAACCCCGCCTCAACTGTCTCGCTCGATCTGGGAAGGGAGCGATACCTTGCTGCCGCGCAGGACCTCTCCTCCAGCGCTTCGGCTCCGCTGCAACTGGTTGTGCTCAAATCTTTCGATCCAGCGGAGCTATCGATTCGGCAAATCGATCAACTCGTGCTTCTTGCCGGAGTTCTGGCGTTGCTGCTCGGAACCATTTTGATGATCGCGCTTTCCCGTGCGGTGACGCGACCACTTGAAGAACTTGCCGCCGGAGTGCGCGCGTTCGGCGTGGGCGACAGCACTCATCTGTTGCCAAATCGCGGAGCCAGGGAAGTGCTGGAACTAAGCACCGCTTTTGCCGGAATGCGCGACGAGATCCAGCGAGCGAACCAGGCATTACTTGAGTCCGAGCGTTTGGCAATCATCGGGCGCATGGCAAGTTCAGTCTCGCACGATCTGCGCCACTATCTCGCGGCGGTTTATGCGAATGCTGAGTTTCTGGCGTCTTCACCGCTTGCGGAGACCGAGCGCAATGAGATTCTTTCCGACATTCACCTCGCGGTTCATGGCACAACGGAACTGATTGAGTCAATGCTTGTCTTCAGCAGAACCGGCGTTGCCACACGTCGCTCTCACGTTCTGATGTCCTCTCTTCTGGAGCGTGCCATGGCGCTGGTCCGCATTCATCCCGATGCCGCCGACATCACACTTGCCGCCAAGTTCGACGATCCGGCCGACACTGTGGCCTTGCTGGATGAAAAACAGATTGAACGCGCAATTTACAACCTCCTCCTGAATGCTTGCCAGTCAGTTCGTCACGCTGCGGTCGCGCCGCGTGTGATTGCAACGATGGAGGTGGTTGGCAAGTATATCGTCCTGGAGGTAATAGACAACGGCGAAGGTGTGCCCGAGAGCATTCGCACCAGCCTCTTTCAGCCTTTTGTCAGTGAAGGAAGGCAGAAGGGCTCAGGTCTCGGGTTGACGTTGGCGCGCTGCATCGCCGTCGAGCACGGTGGGGAAGTTGTTCTCGTCAGCAGCCATCCGGGGGAAACCGTCTTTCGGATGTCGGTTGTACACGGTGTCCCGCGCGAGGAATCGCCGGTCGCGAAAAACAGGAAGAGAGTGGTGACGGAATGAAACGGAACCGAATAAGGCGCGGACGGCGTCGGTTATGCAGGTTACGGGTTTTGCAATTTGGACTTATCGGCTTTGTTGGTTCGCTGTTCGCGGTCCCAGTTCCGCTGTACAGTCAGGCTCTGGCGCAACAGAGTCTCGATAGGCAGGTTGAGCAACTGAATGAGAACATGGCACGCACGCAGGCGCTGCTTGATGAGTCGCAGCGACAACTGGAAGAGATGCGGCGCCAGATCGGCGTCTTGAAGCAACAGATTTCGGATGCCGGGGCTGAGGCGGCGGCGACGCAAGCCGCGGGACAACTTGCGAAAGAGGTGGATGAGATTCGCGAACGGCAGACAATGCAGGAATCTCAAATTGCTACCCACGAGCAGACGAAGGTCGAAAGCGAGTCGAAGTATCCGATAAAGCTGACAGGCCTAATCCTTCTGAATGGCTTTGTGAACACGAACAAGGTCGATATGGTTGCGACGCCATCCATTGCCGCAGCGGGTTCAGGCAGCACAGGTGCAACAGTTAAACAGACGATTCTTGGTCTTGAAGCCCGCGGGCCTCATCTTCTAGGTGCAACCAGCCGCGCTGATCTGCGCGTCGATTTTGACGGTGAATCGCAACCTGCCGGAGGCGGCAATGGACCCTATAACGGCGACATTTTGCGGCTCCGCACAGCACATGCAATGCTCGACTGGGGCCGTACGGAGGCATTCTTCTCCTACGATCGTCCGATAGTCAGCCCTTTTTCGCCGGACTCGCTTGTTGCGGTCGCCATTCCGGCGCTTGCCTGGTCGGGCAATCTATGGACCTGGAATCCGCAATTTGGAGTGGCGCAGGACATCGTGTTTTCAGCCCGGCAGAGATTGCGTTTGCAAGCGGCGATGATCGACATCCAAAACCCTCCGGTGTTGTACAGCGCGCCTTCCACCTCGGCCGCGGCAACCAGCACGGCCCCGTCTTATGCGGAACAGAGCCGCTGGCCAGGCTTGGAATCCCGTATTGCGCTTTTGGGGACCGGGACGGAGACCGGGGTTCAACTCGGCTTGGGAGGGGTATTCGCACCCGATCGCACCGGCGGCGGAACACGGTGGAATGCATGGGCCGGCACCATGGACTACCGCCAGCCGCTCCCGGGACGAATGGAATTCACCGGCAGTTTCTATCGCGGGCAATCGCTGGGAGGGCTTGGCGGCGGAACCTACAAGGATTATTTATTCGGTCCCGATCCCAGGGATCCAGGCGATTCGTATTTTCAGGTGCTCGATGATGTGGGCGGGTGGGCGCAATTGAAGCAACGCGCAAGCGAGCGTATTGAGTTCAACGCCACATTCGGTATCGATAGTGTGCCCGCGGGTCAAGTGAGGCCTTTTGCGGGTGCGGCCAGCGCTATTTATCAGAACCTTGCCCGCAATCGCACCTACACGGGCAATGTGATCTATAGCCCGAGCGCTTACTTGCTTTTTTCGTTGGAGTACAGATACCTTTTGAGTTCGCCCGTCAACGGCGCGACGAATCCAGCCAACATTATTGGAATTGCCGCGGGGTACAAGTTTTGATGGTGGGACTGCGGAACATGAATTGTTTGTTATGGTCGGTCGTTCTGGCTTCGTTGCTGGCGAAGGCTCAAACCGGAGCAAAGGTCGATGTGCAAATGCGCCTCATTGTTTCCGGTCATGCCAGCCGGTCTATTCCGCCTGCCGTCCTGTGGTTGAAGCCACTGCAGCAGACTCCCGATCCAGCGTTTTCTCCCCACCAGCGTTATACGCTGCTGCAAAAGAATCGCATGTTCGCACCGCATCTGTTGGTAGTCCCCGTCGGCAGCGTAGTGCAATTCCCAAATGCCGACCCATTCTTTCACAATGTCTTCTCGCTTTTCGATGGCAAGCGATTCGATCTTGGACTTTACGAAGCCGGTTCCAGCAAAGAAGTCACATTCTCTCGCGAGGGTGTTTCATACATCTTCTGCAACATTCACCCGGAGATGAGTGCGGTAATTCTGGCTCTCACTACGCCTCTCTACGCGATTGCAGATTCGAGCGGGAAATTCCAGCTTCATGATGTTGCCTCCGGTGAATACGAATTACATCTCTGGATCGAGGGAATTTCAGAGACTGCCACAGAAAAGTACACGCGGCACGTTCGCCTGGTTTCCAGCGCCGGTGATCTTGGCCAGCTAACTATCCCTGCAACTGCTCGACGCACGGAAGACCATCCAAATAAATTCGGCCAGCCTTACGATAAAGCGGCAGTGCCGATTTATTGATTCCCGGTGCGTTGGTCGACGGTGAAAGAGACAATTTTCCGTGTGTGGCGGACCTCGTTCGGCAGTATTCGACTGCAGAGAATGGACGGCGAACAGGTGGCGTTTTTGCGCGCGGCATGGCGAAGATTGCAAGAAATCTGATAAGGTCATGAGATGCAACCACGCCCTGCGATTTTCACGGTCGTGATTTGAATTACTGCCGCTGGGTGACCGGTGGCCGATGCTTACAGTTAAGTGCTGGGAACTGCACACGATGAATCGGGACAGAAAAGGCGTTTTGCTGATGTTGGCGGTTGTGGCATTCTGGGCCACGGTGCCGGCGTCCGCCTGCCTGTTGGCAAGTCACGCGATAGAGCGGCCCGATTGCTGCAGCGCAATGGCGGGGGCTTGTGAATCGCAGGCCATGGGTGCAGACAATTCATGCTGCCAGATCCACGGCAAGAATCTGGCCATCGTTCCAACGCCGGTCTACTCTCCTCAACATGAGCGGCACCTGGCCGTTTTGCCGCTGCACCATGGTGTTCAGCGAACTCCTGCGCTAGGCAGCGGGTTTGTGATTGCGCTTGAGACTCCGCCGCCGAAGTTCCCGCCAGGCGGCGCCTTCGCACTTCGAATCTAACCCTCCATCCTTCGCAGGCAGAATCCGAGCCTTCGTGCGCTGTTGCACGCCCGTGCGTATTTCAAGCGCACGTTCAGGCTCTGGCACCGAATCTCCTTTGGAGGGAGTCATGAAATCCTTTGTTGCTGCGCTCTGTGTTTTGGCGGCCGCATTCGCCGGAGTCTCTCGCGCAGAGCCGCCTGCGGAAAGCGATGTGCTGACGAGCCTTTCCGCGCTGCTGCAAGAGCACCATACGGGAGAAGCCCAAGGACCGGCCTTGACATTTGAGGAAGCGGTGCGGGTGGCTCTCGCCGAGAATCCCGAGATCGCGGTTGCGGCACGGCGGGTTGCCGTGGCGGAGGCACATGTGCCCATTGCCGGCGCGCTAGATGACCCAATGGCGATGTATCGCGGATGGGGCGTGCCAATGCAACAGCCATGGAACTACAACGCAGCACAGAACATGTTCAGCATCAGCGAGACGCTGCAGGGGCGGGGAAAACGCGACCTGCGTACGAGTGTCGCTGAGTCCGACGTGGACGTGGCCAAGGCTCAGCTTGAGCAGGTGCGGCTGGAAGTTCGAGTGCGCATGCATAAAGCGTTCGACGACCTGCTGCGCGTTAACGACGAGATGCGGATTCACAATGAGCACGTGGGCATTGCGCGCCAGGCGATTGAGGCGGCGCGTATCAAGTACACCTCAGGAAAAGTGCCGCAGCAAGACATTCTGAAGGCACAGGTCGCGCTAACACGGTTGGCGGAACACATGATTGAGTGGGATCATGACGCCGATCTGGCGCGGGCACGGCTGAACACTCTGCTGGGGCGCGATCCTAAAACTCCAGTCAGCGCGATTGGGGAACATGCAGTGCTCGCCACGCTGCCGCAGGCGCAGAGTCTCGACGATCTCGCTTTGCGATCACGGCCCGATCTGCAGGCCGCGGAGCACGCCGCTGAACGCAGCCATAAGGAGCAGGCGCTGGCAAAGAAGGCCTACGCGCCGGACTTCACAGTGTCGGCGGGGTACATGATAATGCCGTCCGGAACCAACATGCGGAATGCCTATATGTTGGAAGGCACGATGAACCTGCCCTGGCTGAATCATCGCAGGCATGATGCGGAAATTGCGGAGTCAACAGTGCAAGCGACCGAACAGGATGCCGAACTGACCGCGCTTCGCAACGCAGCATTCGGTCAGATTCAGGAGGCGCTTGTCGAGGCGGAGGCGGCGCAGAAGATGGCGCACCTGTATCATGACCAGCTTCGTCCCCAGGCAGAGGCCACGCTGCAGTCAAGCGTGATCGCATATGAGAACGATAAGGCGGATTTTCTCGACCTGCTCGATAGCCAGATGACGGTTGTCGACATCGATCTTGCCTGGCTCGGAGCCGTGGCCGATTTCGATACGCGCTTTGCAGATTTGGAACTCGCGACTGGCGCTCCACTGAAGTCAGATGATTCTTCCGGCCATTCGAATTCACCCACTACGGAGGTGAAACCATGAAGACGCGGAACTATCAAATTGCATTGGGAGCGGCGGTTGCTTTAAGCCTTTTGCTCGCGGCTGCCCTTTGGTATGTGCTCATGCACCAGGGATTCGCGGCTTCGCTGGCGGCCTTGCGTGCGTCTTCGAACGCGGATGCGCAAGATCCGGTTGTGGCGCGCGGGCCTGAGATGACGGCGGTGGCTGCAGGAGCGACGGCGTCAAACGCCGGACCGGGGAACGCTGAAGCAGCGCTTACGCCGTTGCAGTTGTCGCCGCAACGAATGCAGGAAATCGGCGTCACGTTTGCTACTGCCGTCGTGAAAGATGCGAGCGACAAGCTGAACGTTCCTGGAAATGTCGACATTGACGAAGAGCGGCTCTCGTATGTGCAAACTCGCTTCGCGGGCTGGATTCAGGATGTAAAGGCGAACGCGACTTACCAGTATGTACGCAAGGGGCAGCGTCTTTTTACCGTGTACAGCCCGGACATAGTGAGCAGCGAACAAGAGTATCTGCTGGCGCGCCAAAACCAGAATGCTTTTTCTCAAGATGCACACGGTATGGCCGCGCACGAAGAAGGCTGGCTGTTGAAGGCCGCGGAAGAACGCATGGAGCAATTCGGCGTGCCGGCGCAGACCATCGCCGATCTGGAGCAGAGCGGCAAGGTGCAACGCAACATTGCTGTCGAATCGCCGGCGTCGGGCTACATTATCGAGCGCAATGCATTGCCCAACGCGTACGTTCAGCCGGATACGAAGCTGTACACGATTGCCGATCTCTCCACGGTGTGGGTGTACGCGAATGTGTTTCAGAACGATGTTGGCAGGCTGAGACCGGGCGACTCTGCGCAAGTGACGGTGGATGCCTACCCGGGACGACACTTCAACGGCCAAATCGACCAGATTCTGCCGCAGGTGGACATGGCGACGCGCACGGTGCGGGTGCGGCTCGTCTTCAGCAATCCCGGCGTGGTGCTTAAGCCCGGGATGTATGTGAATGTTGCGATCGCAATCAGGCTAGGGCGGCAGATGGTGATACCGGCTTCCGCGGTCCTCCAAACTGGCACTCGAGCAATCGCGTTCATCGATCACGGCAACGGCAACCTGGAGCCGCGCACGATTGAGACCGGACCGCAACTCGACGACTCCGTGGTCGTCCTCAACGGACTTAAGGCCGGCGATAAAGTTGTCAGCTCAGCCAATTTTCTTGTGGACTCCGAGGCACAGCTCGAGGCTGCGACTGGAGCATTCGCTCAGGTTGCGCCGCAGGCGGCGGCCGGCTCAGATACCGCGGCGAGCATACAAATCGATCTCAGTACAGAGCCATCACCACTGCGCAAGGGTGCAAATACCGTGCGTGTCAAGCTTACAGGCAGCGACGGAAGACCGCTGGCGGGCGCCCAGGTTACCGCAGCCTTCTTTATGCCGGCAATGCCCGCCATGGGGATGGCAGCGGAGCGCGACGCAGCTACTCTCACCGACAAAGGCAACGGGCTTTATGAAGGTTCTGTGCGACTCTCCTCGGGGGGGACCTGGCAAGTGACAGTAACCGCTCTACGCGGCGGCCATGCAGTTGCGGCAAAGCAACTGAGCCTGACAGCTACGGGAGGCTTGTGATGATTTCACGCACAATCGCCTTGTGCGCGCGCAATCCATTTCCGGTATTCACAGGAGCCATCCTGCTGGTGGTCGCGGGGATCTGGTGCCTGCAGCGGGTGCCACTGGACGCGCTACCCGACATCAGCGATGTGCAGGTGATTATTCACACCCAGTGGGCCGGCGAGCCGCCGAACGTAATTGAAGACCAGGTTACGTATCCGATTGTGACTGCACTGCTCGCAGCCCCGCGCGTGAAGAACGTACGTGCCCAAACCATGTTCGGCGACTCGTATGTTTTCGTTGTCTTTCAGGATGACACCGATCTCTACTGGGCGCGGTCGCGGGTCACGGAGTATCTTCAGCAGATCGCTGGCAGGCTACCCGCGGATGTCCATCCCGCCATCGGGCCGGATGCGACCGGCGCGGGTTGGGTTTATGAGTACGCGGTTGTGGACCGCAGCCACACCAAAAGCCTGGCCGATCTTCGCGCGCTGCAGGACTGGTTTCTGCGCTATCAGCTCGAAACTGTTCCTGGAGTGGCAGAGGTGGCCAGCATCGGCGGCTTCGTACGTCAGTACCAGGTGAACCTGGATCCCAACAAGCTTTTCGCCTACGGCGTTCCCGCCGCTACCGTGATCGACAAAGTGCGGCAGAGCACGAATGAGGTCGGCGGAGATGTGCTGGAGATGAGCGGAGCCGAGTACATGGTTCGTGGCGTCGGTTATCTGCGCTCGCTCTCCGATCTTGAAAATGTTCCCGTGGCGACGAAGAACGGCACGCCGGTGCTGATTCGGGATCTGGGCAGAGTTTCGTTCGGTCCCGACGAACGGCGGGGCGCCGCAGACTGGCAGGGACAGGGCGAAGCGGTCGGAGGCATTGTGGTGATGCGTTACGGCCTGAATGCCCTGAGCGTAATCAACGGAGTGAAGGCAAAGCTCAAGGAGATTGCGCCCTCGCTCCCCTCCGGCATCGAAATCGTAACCGGCTACGACCGCTCGTGGCTGATCGACCAGTCAATCCACACCCTGAAGCGGGACCTCATCGCAGAAGCCATCATAGTCAGCTTCGTCAGCGTCGTATTTCTCTTTCATTTCCGCTCGGCTCTGGTGCCTATCCTTACCCTGCCGATTGCTGTATTGGCTGCATTCATCCCCATGTACTACCTGCACGTCAGCTCCAACGTCATGTCGCTTGGAGGACTGGCGCTGGCCGTCGGCGTGCTGATCGACGCCGCAATCGTGATGGTGGAGAATGGATACCGGCATCTCGCCGAGCGTGACGATATTCCCGACGAAAAGGAGCGGCGGCGCATTCTCGTCAGGTCAGCGCAGCAGGTAGGGCCTGCGCTGTTTTATTCGCTCATCATTATCGTGGTGTCATTTCTGCCGGTGTTTCTGCTTGAGGCGCAGGAAGGCCGGATGTTCCGCCCGCTGGCGTGGACCAAGACGCTGTCTCTCGTTTTCTCGTCTCTGCTGTCGATCACGCTGGTTCCGGCGCTTATGCCGCTCTGTCTTCGCGGCAAGCTTCGCAAGGAATCAAAGAATCCTGCAGCCCAGGTGACCCAGGCCATCTATCTGCCGGTACTGCGCTGGTGCCTTAGTCACTGGGTGATAGTCGTAATTCTCAATTTGGCATTTCTCGCCGCGACCATTCCTCTCTACTTTCGTCTCGGCAGCCAGTTTATGCCCGCGCTCTATGAAGGCTCCGCCCTCTACATGCCGAGCGCGCTGCCGGGCATCTCGATTACGCAAGCGGTCTCGCTCATGCAGGAGCAGGATCGCATCATCAAGTCATTTCCAGAGGTCTCGACGGTCTTCGGCACGGTTGGGCGGTCTGACAGCGCCACCGACAACGCACCACTGGATATGTACGATACAACCATCATGCTCAAGCCGCGCGAACAGTGGCGCCCTGGCATGACCTACGAAAAGCTGATCCACGATATGGACGAGAAGCTCCAGTTTCCCGGCCTCACCAACACCTGGACCATGCCGGTTGAGAACCGGCTCGACATGGAACTGACTGGCATCAAGACCGCAGTGGGCATCAAGATTCAGGGCCCCGATCTGACGCACCTTGAAGACATCGGCGCGCGCATGCAGCAGATTCTTTCGACAATGCCCGAGACGAATTCAGTGTTTGCTGAGCGCGTTGCGCAGGGCTTCTATCTAAATGTGGAGGTGAACCGGCCTGTCGCCGCGCGCTATGGGCTGACAGTGGCCGATGTGCAGTCGGTCATCACGTCGGAGATTGGCGGCGCCGACATTGCGCAAAATGTGGAAGGCCGCGAGCGCTTTCCGATAGCCGTGCGCTATCAGCGCGGTTTCCGCGACCAACCCGAAGCTTTGTCACAGGCGCTCATCCCGACACCGGCCGGCGAACAGATTCCCATCGGAGAAGTGGCTCGCGTGTATTATTCGCGCGGGCCAGCCATGATCCGCGATGAAGATGGCGCTCTGACCGGCTATGTTTATCTAAACCTGAATACCCACAATTATGGCGGCTTTGTGGACCGCGCGGAGAAGGAGCTGAACCAGAAGCTCACGCTGCCAGCGGGTTATAACTGGCGCTGGGCCGGAGAGTATGAGTTTGAAATGCGCGCCAAACAGCGGCTCAAGATCATTCTGCCCATCGTGTTCTTCGTAATCTTCATGCTGCTTTATCTGGTCTTCAAGTCTGCCGCCGAAGCGGCGGTGCTTATTTTTCCGACATTCTACGCCATGTCAGGAGGCTTGCTGTTGCAATGGCTGCTGGGCTACAACTTCAGCGTGGCTGTGTGGGTGGGCTATATCGCGCTTTTCGGTATTGCGGTGGAGACAGGCGTGGTGATGGTGGTGTATCTGGATGAAGCGTTCCAGCATCGCCTGGCACAGGACGATCCTCTGACAGAAGCCGGGCTATTGCAGGCCGTGATTGACGGTGCAGTGCAGAGGCTGCGGCCCAAGCTGATGACCGTAACCGCCGTCATCCTGAGCTTGGCGCCAATCTTATGGGAAACCGGTATCGGATCCGACGTTATGAAGCCCATTGCCGCGCCGATCGTCGGCGGAATGATCACCTCGACCATTCACGTACTGATTCTGGTTCCGGTGTTCTTTCTGCTCATCAAGAGAAAGGCGCTTCGCCGAGGCCGCTTCGCATCGGGTGATGAAGTTGCCCGCTAGTTTTTTCTGTGCCGGGGATTGAAGACGACAAATCCCTCGCGGTTGTTGACGTACAAAGCATCGAAGAGCGCCGTCGGCAGCAGTCCGTCCCCGATTGTTTCCACGGGTTCGGCCGCGGAGAGAGACACCGCGACATTGTCGAACTGCTCAGAGCCAACCATCAGCTTGCGAACCCGGCCTACGCCGAGACTGACATTGCCGCTGCTTGTGATTTTCTGCACATTTTGGAAGAAGGGGACCTCGAGAGCCTTTGATCCTTTGCGGATCAACACCAGCGAACTGGCGCCGGAATCGAGGAGCAATCGCAAAGGCGCGCGGCGAAGCGACACTCCCAGCGATGGGACGATCATTCTGTTCCCGCGCGATTCGATGCTGACTCGATCTCCTTCAAGGGCGTTCCGGATTTCATTGGCCGCTTCGATGCGGATTGTGCGGCGCCGGTAATCGAGAAGATAGTTGAAGTGAGAGAGAAAGTCCTGTCCCACGATACCTTGAATGTGAGAGTCAATTCGGCGCAGGGCTCCGAGGTCTTGCACGATGACGGGTAGATTGTTCACCTGGCTGGAACCCGCCGACAGGGAGACGAGCAAGCTCCGGGACAACGTCTGAACTCCCGAAAGCGTGGTCTGCCGAACGGGCTTAAGAGGGACCAGCGAGAGCCTGGCTGCGAGAGACGAATCGACGATTGTGGTGTCTGCTCCGGTGTCGAGGATAAAGTTGAAAGGCCCGTTATCCCCGGCCACCAATGCAACGACGATGAGGTTTCCGTTGACCAGGCGGAAGGGCAATTCAGACTGTGCCTGAGTGAAAGTGCACATGCCGGCGAGCACGATAATCGCTGCCAACAACCTGATCGAAACTCCAGACCGCTGTAAGGCCGATTTTGAACGGTTGAGTGGGCGGCTTTTCCGGTGGATTTTCGGGCTAAAACAGTCCTTTTTCGGCCCAAAAGCGAGATTCTTGTTTACTGATAAGTAAAATGGTCTAATTCTTATGTTATTCATTACAGTCGTCTTATTTAATAAGGCGTTCCTTTCTGTACACCCTTTTGCTGGGGGGTACGGGGGGGTGCGGACCGGGCACATACCTGACAGGCGGAAACGCGGGTCTGCCTGGCCCTGAAAACGAGAGTTGAAGGGATTGCATACCATCATTGTGCGCCGATGGTTCGTAATTGTGAGCAACGCAGCGAATAAATGCTTCCCCCTCGCTACAACTTTTGGGCATGTTCCGAGTGCATTATTGGGCCAAGAAGTTTAGCTTGCTGTGACGGCTGCCACTCAATTGCTCCATCGCAGATCCGGCGTTAAGGTTGAACCCGGCGCAGGCCTTCAGAGCTTGAGTTGCCAAGTCCATCGGCGAACGCTGGTTGTTTTTCAGGAGTGATCCGAAGAACGAGTGAAGCGCCTTTCGACCGTCCAGCGATGAAGCTGCGAAAGGATGGGCACGCAGTTCATTTGTTGGTGAAGGGTGGGCCACATTGATGCGCCAGGATAAGGCGATTGGGCAGGATCAATGGTGGATATGCGGCGTGGGATGGTGGAGTTGAGTAAGTTCCGAGTAGGGGAGCATTCAGCCGGAGCCACAAAGGCCGGGCCGAAGCGGGGCTGAAAACATGCTTCAGCCTGTCGCCAGTTGAAGCGCGAAGTTTCCGCGGGCGGGCTTAGCCGTTCTCGAGTGCCTTTTTGCGAAGCAGGTCAGCGATATCGTCCATCTTCTCGTCCAGCAGACTCAACTTTTGCGACACTCCCTGGATTTCAGACTCCGCGCGCCGATTCACGTCGAAATCCAGCTCAGCGCGCAGCCGGTCCCTGGTGTCCTGCCGGTTCTGGCTCATCATAATGACGGGTGCCTGCACGGCGGCCAGCATGGAAAGAAAGAGATTCAACAGGATGAATGGATAGGGATCCCAGGCCTGTTTATCGAGGAAGACATTGGCCGCAGTGTAGACGGTGAGCAAGATGGCAAAAGCGATAATGAATGTCCACGAACCTCCAAAGCGGGCGACGTGGTCGGCGATCCTTTCGCCGGTGGTGGCTTCCTTCTCGATCAGGTCGTTTGGGTTTCTGTTGGCTCGGCCGCGCACCAGTCCCTGAGCGGAGTGGAGCTGGCGGCCGAGCGTGGTGAGCAAGTCCATTCCCGCCATCGGCTTTCGACTGAGCAGGGTCGCAATGTCGTTCCGGGAAATTTCGAGGCAGGCGGATTCCCCGATCGCGTGCGCGTTGGTTTGGTGCGGCGTCTCTTCAAGCATGGAAGCGAAACCGAAGAACTGACCGCTCACCGGCTCGTCGACGATTACCTCCTGGTGATCTTCGTCCACCGTGAAGACGCTCACCTTGCCGGAGATCACCACGTAGGCCGCGGAGCCGGGGTCGCCTTCTTTGTAGATGCGCTCCCGAGCGGCGAAGGTCTTGAGGTCGACCTGGCTTGCCAGCACTGCTGCCTCCTCATCGTCGAGCAGGGCGAAGAGGGGGATATTTCTCAGGACTTCGGGTTGAACTGCCATGAACTGCCTCCAAATGTTTAAAGAAACTGATTGCAACCAAACACGGTAAGTGCGCTATTGAGTGCCACTTTGGCGGGAAGCGGAGATCCAGAGATCGGGGAAGTCCACCGCAAACCCAATCTGGCCGCCGATCTGCGGACTAGCAACGTATTTGCCACCCAGCAGGCCGAAACAGAGACTAAGGCCATTGCGAAGCGCGTACTGGCCGCCTGCCATGGCCTGAAGTTGGCTTCTGCCTAAGTTGTCGTTTTCAGCATAACCGCCATAGAGCTCTCCTCCAAAGGTGAGCCGGCTGTTGAAATCGTGCAGCAGCGAGATGCCGCCGGTGTAAACCTGGCCGCGGGTGTTTTGTATTCCGAGGACGCCGGTACTGGTGTTGCCGGCGAACAAGATTCCCAGGTTCCCTGTGATTCTGGTTTTTTCTGAAATCGACTTTTGCCCGATGAAGTTAAGCCAATAGTCGGCTAACCCCGAGCCGAGCTGCTGACGGGTGTCGCCGGTGGGGAATTCCGTATAAAAACTGGCGCCCAGCGCGGGAAGCCGCGAGCCCGGTGACTCATGATGAAAGGTCCACTTGATTCCAAGGTTCGTGTCCCCCATCCCGCTGGAGGGTTGGTTTCCTGCTGTTCTTTGGATGGTGAGATATGGAGCGTCGATATCCAGTTCAAGACTGTGGGGGAGGCCATAGTTAAGCTTGAAATTGGCGGTATTTTGACGGACGTTGGGATACTGAAGCTGAAGGGCGTCGTACTCATTGAAGAACTCGAAGTGCCATTTCCCTCGTTCGGTGACCCCTGTGTCATCGGTATAGAAGGGCAGTTGAGCGTGCAACGGCGTGCAGAAGCATGGCACAAGGGCCAGCAGTACCAATAGCCGAATGCGAGTTGTGAACGGCATCGGGTGAACAATCAGAATAGCGGCTTAGGAGAGAGCCGCCAACTGCTTGTTGATGACAAAGTCAAGAATTAATAGTTCTTTTCCCCGGTTCACGCCAAAGCGCGCTCCGGGCGTTCGGGAACCAAACTCCGACATTCCGGCCGTATTATCGCCTGTTGGGAAGCAAATACGCTTTAAGTTAGCGTTTATAGGCAGGCCAACCCGCAGCCCTTGGCAGTGCGGGCAGCCTCGCCCTTTATCCAACCGTTTACGTGAAGATGATTTGCGCGCCGGCGGCCTTCTCGTAGAACTGGCCGACCGAGATCACGCCATCCACTTCTTCGCAAAAGTCGTTCTTCTTCAAATGGAACATGTCGACGGTGGCGCGGCATGCGAAGATCTCACACCCGGCATCGTGAATCATGGTAATGAATTCGCCGATGGGAGGAATGTCGAGCTTCTCGATCTCCTTCTTCATCATCGAAGTCGCGAAGGCCGACATGCCTGGAATGGCGCCTAGCACGGTCGGCATATGCATCGCCGGATTGCCGACGGTTGCAACTTTCAGGCTGTTCATCCGCTTGCTGATAATTGCGTCCAGTCCGAAGAAGGTGAAAAAAAGCGAAGCTTCGATGCCTTCCATGCGCGCGCCATTGGCCATGATCAGGCCGGGGTACACGCCTTCCAGCGACCCGCGCGAAACAACGATGGAGACTTTCTGAATTGGCTCTGGTGCGTTTGTCTCTGTCATGAATTACTCCTTAAATGCAGCCCTTGGGCTTTGGCAGTCCGGCGATCTTGGCCGCGCGCTTGGCGGGACCCTTCGGAAAAAGCTGATACAGCGTTTTTGTGTCGACCCCGCTCTCCTTGGTCAGGCGGCGAATCGATGGAGCGTCGCCTTCCTTTTCAAAGACCGAGCGCATGAAGTTGATTACGGCCCAGTGTTGGGGAGTCAGCTCGGGAATGCCTTCCTGGGCCGCAATCTCCCGGGCCAGATGTTCATTCCAGTCGTTCCGGTTGGCGAGATGCCCATCGGCGTCCAATTCGATTGGTTTACCAGCGATACTCATTGTTGCCATGTGTTACCTCTCTGAAGATTGGGTTGTCTCAACTTTGTTGGTTCCGGTTGCGGATGTGCGCGCTCCGACGACTTTCAGGAACTCCACCAGGAGGCCCAGGCCGCGCCGCGCATCGGGTGAGTTCATGTCTCGCGCAATTGTGAAGATCGACTTGTTCACGTTCATCGTCGCCTGCACTCTTCCAAAGCCGTGGATAATCGCCTCCAGAGCTTCAAGTACCTCAGGCCGCGTAAGCTCGCGCAGAAATCCGACCAGTTGCGGTACGCTCTGCTCCACCTGCTTCCAATCGTTCGGGGTGTGCGATTGAACGAGGGAATCGCCGATTCGCATTCCCGCAGCGGCTACTTCGAAGTAGCCCTTTTGCTGCATCAACTGGCTCCCGGCTATCGCCTGGCGGAATAGATCGCGCACGATTGGCTGAGCGTCCTGAACAAAATCTGCCGCGCTCTCCAACTGTTGCAGTGTGCCGTTCAGCAGTTTCGCATCGAGCAGCATGGTCTTGAGGAGTTGCATTAATTCCTGCGGGCGCAACGATGCTGAGCCGAGAGCCTCGGCGGCGTCGCCCATGGCGTCCTTGCCGACTAGTGTGAGATCGGCCAGGAGATCTTCGGCACTATTGCGGACCCGCCGGATGTGGGCGAGTTCCTCGACGATGAAGTCCAGCTTGCGATCGAGCTCGGCTATGCGGTCTTCAACAACGGCAGCGGCCATCAGCTCACCCTCTTTCCTGCCATCGACATTTCGGCTTCGATGGGCAACTCCATTCCGCGTACCAGCAGGTTCCAGTAGACCCAGCGGAACATCATCTTTCCGTAGTGGTTGATGGTGCTCTCTTCAAGCAGCTTGAAGGGGCCGATGCCTGGCAGAGGAAATTCTCCGGGTAGCGGCTCTGTCTCGTAATTGAAGTCGATGAGCAGACCTTTGCCGAATCCGGACTCGATGAAGCAGTTGGCGTGGCCGTCGTAGTGGGCGCATGCCGGGCGCCCCTCGATGTGCTCCATGATGTTCTGGAACAGAATCTCGGATTGAAAGTGCGCAACCGAACCAGCCTTTGAACTTGGAAGGTTGGACGCGTCCCCCAACACAAACACGTCTTCGAGGCCGTCGGCCTTCAGAGTGTGCTTGTCGGCGGGGATAAAGTTCAATTCGTTGCCCATTCCGCTGCGAGCGATGCAGGGGTCGCCCATGTTGGTCGGGATGGACACAAGCAGGTCGTAGCTCACCTCGGTCTCGTCCCAGGCAACCAGCTTCTTCTCCTTGCTGTCCACGCGGCCCAGGTCGAACTCAGGCGTCACCGTGATTCCCTTGCGCTCGAGAAATTCACCAAGCGCGCGACTCGCAGTGGGCTTGGTGAATGCGCCGGAGAGGGGGGTGACGAGATGCAAATCGACCTTTTCGCGCATGCCGCGCTCAGTGAAGTATGCGTCGGCCAGGAAAAGAAACTCAAGCGGCGCAACCGGACATTTGATCGGCATTTCGGCGATCGAGAGTACGAGCTTGCCCCCAGGCCAGCTCTTCAGAAATTGCGCGAGGCGCTCGGCCCCTTTCGGTGTGTAGAAGTCGAATTTGCTTCTTCCCCATTCCTCGTCCTTGAGGCCATCGATCTGTTCGGGATGAATGTCGGCGCCGGTGGCGACAATCAGACAGTCGTAACGAAGGGCATCTCCACCGGAAAGGATCACCGTCTTTTTTTCGGCATCGATGCGGTCGATGCCGGAAAGGATGAACTTGATACGGCCCGGCAAATATTGGCGCCGGGGCTTCACGATCTCGCGCATCCGGTAAATGCCGAAGGGAACGAAGAGGAATCCGGGCTGATAGTAGTGCTCCTCTGTGCCGTCGACAACTGTGATTCGCCAATCGTGCTCGTCAAGCGCTGCGGCGAGCTTGTTGGCCATGATGGTTCCAGCGGTTCCGCCGCCGAGAATGAGCATATGACGCATTGCAGTTACCTCTTTTGCGGGTCTTCTACCGGAATAAAGCCCTCTGGAGCCTCAAGCGTTACAGGCTCTGCAAGAATTTCTTACAACCACCCCGCGGAGGCTCGGGTGAGCAAACGCTGGCAGTTCGGCGGGAGTCTTCGCGAACAGTCAAAACCGCTGCCAGAGCCTGGCTGCGGCTTCTCTGGCCCTGGCTAGAATCGCCTTTTCGTCAATGCCGGGAAGTTCTCGATCCTGCATGACGACACGTCCGTCAATAATCACCGTCCGGACTAACGCCCCCGAGACGCCGAAGAGAAGATGGCTATTGATGTTGTCGGGGGTGAGGGGCGTCGGCGGATCGTAATCCACCACGATGATGTCGGCACATGCGCCCGGAACCAGCCTGCCGATGGTGTTTCCGAAGCATGTGCTGGCAGTGTCGGCGTTCTGGTTGAAGAGCATCGACGGCGGTTCCGCCCAGGCTGCCGCGGGTTGGCCGGCCTCGTGCTTAGCAAGCAGGTTTGCCACCTTGAGCGATTCGAACATATCCGATGTATAGCCATCGCTGCCCAGTCCCACGCGAACTCCGCGCTCGACCATCTTGATTACAGGTGCGCAGCCAACGGCGTTTCCCATATTCGATTCGGGGTTGTGGATTACATTTGTCTTGGTTCCTTGCAGCAAGCCTATCTCGCGATCGTCCACATGGACGCAATGGGCGGCAACCGTTTTCTTGCCAAGGATGCCCCAGTCATGAAACCGCTCGACGACTCGCTTGCCGTGCTCGCGCCGGCATTGGGCTACGTCTGAAGCGGCCTCCGCGACATGGACATGGAAACCCGCGTCGAACTCCGCGGCGATCCGGCTGCATTGGGCGAGGGTGTGGTCGCTCAAGGTAAAGGATGCATGTAAGCCGAAGAGCGAACGAAGCAGGTTGTTATCGGATCGATGGCAAGACTCAATAAAGGCGCGATTCTCCTCGATACCCTGTTGCGCAACCTCGGCGCCGTCGCGATCAGTAACCTCGTAGCAGAGGCAACTGCGCAGTCCGGTCAGGCGCGCGGCTTCTGCGATTCGGAATAAGCTGCCGCAAATTGCCCTGGGACTCGAGTGATGATCGAAGATAGTGGTAGTGCCGTTCTTGATGCAATCGATCATTGCCACGGCAGCGCCGATGTAGACGTCTTCGAGGGTGAGAGCTTTATCGAGTCGCCACCACAGCCGCTCGAGAATCTCAACGAAGTTGCAAGGTGCATCGTCCTTCAGCGCCATTCCGCGGGCAAATGTGCTGTAGAGATGCATGTGCGCATTGATTAGGCCGGGCATGATAAGACCGCCGCGCGCATCGATCATCCTGGCGGCGGGATAGGTCTCCAGTAGTGCGGCAGTCGCGCCTACCGCGACAATCATCCTATCGCGAATGGCGATGCAACCATTTTCGACAAGCGGCAAAGTCTTGTCGTGGGTGATCACGCGGCCGTTGCCGACCAGCAGGATTTGAGACTTCTCCATCGTGCGATGGATTCTAGCCAACCGCGCAGGCAATCTAATGTGATTCAAATCACATTGACTTGAGTCCCAACCGCACGACAATCAATGCACGCGGTGGCCACGCACGGGGTCGTTCTGCATCCGCCGCCGGTGCGCCCTGACCCAGGGCGAGAGTCAACTTCGATGGCGGGACGCTTGAACATCCGCGGCGTTCGGAACCTCGGTTGAACGGATCATTGCGATGGCAAACCTCCGTGTCAGCGTCTGCGGTTTGGAGTTCAGCAACCCGATTCTTCCCGCCGCGGGACCGCCTTCAAGAGATGGAGCCGTGCTGCAGGCTGCCGCAGGCGGCGGCGCTGGTGGCCTGGTCACAAAGACAATTTCCGTGACTCCGGCAGATGTGCCGCGACCCTGCATGGCGGAGATCAGAGGCGGATTCATCAACACGGAACTCTGGTCGGAGCTGCCAAAAGAACAATGGCTGGAGACGGAATACAAGCTGGCCAAAGCGACGGGGCTGCCCGTAATTGTGGGCCTCGGCTACTCCGCAGATCAGATCAAGGAACTTGCGCCGCTGGTGAAGCCTTATGCGGATGCGCTTGAGCTTTCGACACATTATGTGGGCAACGATATTTCTCCGATTGTGAATGCGCTCAAGGCCGCCAAACGCGCGGTCGATGTTCCCGTGTTCATGAAACTGAGTCCGCATCCCAATATCCAGGAGATTGCAATTGCGCTGGAAAACGAGGGCGCCGATGGTCTGGTGATGATCAACTCGTTCGGTCCTTGCCTGAGCATCGACCTGGAGACTGGGTTGCCGCTGATGGGGAGCAAGGACGGCTTTGGTTGGCTGTCTGGCGCGGCCATCAAGCCTCTGGCAATTCGCTGTGTATATCAGGCTGCGAGCGTGGTCCGAATTCCAATCTTCGGTGTAGGCGGAGTCTCGAACGGACGCGATGCTGCCGAGATGTTTATGGCGGGCGCGTCCGCTGTGCAGGTATGCACGGAAGCGATTCTGCGCGGTCCAACCGTGTATGGGAAGATTGCGAAGGAATTGAATGCATTTCTCGATGGACACGGCTATTCCTCGGTGGAAGAGATCAAAGGGCTGACGATTCGAAGGATGGCGGAAAGAGGCGCTCCCAGGGCTAAACACTCGCCAAGCGTAGACCCGGAACGGTGCTCGCTTTGTGGCCTATGCGCGGTCAGTTGCCCCTATGGCGCTATTTCAGTAGACGATGAACTCCACATTGACAGAGAAAAATGTTTCGTCTGCGGCTTGTGTACGAGCCGCTGCAAGCGGGGTGCTATTCACTTGGAAATTTAGAGAACAGTGCAGGCGGTGCGTCGGACGAGTTAGGAGAGTTACAAGAAATGAGCAATGTTACCGGGCTTCGATGCATTCATTGCGGGCGGACTTACTGCGCAGACGAAGTGGAATACTTTTGCCCGGACTGTGGATATTCCGACGGTATTCTAGACGTCTTATACGACTACGAAGCAGTTAAGATGGAGTTACTTGATGTTCCACTGGAGGAGAATGGCGACTATTCCATCTGGCGTTATCTTCCGTTATTGCCCGTAACCGATCGAACGTTGATTCCCCGACTACAGGTGGGCTGGACCCCGCTCTACGAAACCCCAAGGCTTGCAGACGAGTTAGGTGTTGCGCGGTGTTGGGTGAAGGATGAGGGTCGCAATCCAACTGCTTCTTTTAAAGATCGCGCCAGTGCGGTGGGCGTAGCGAAAGCGATGGAGAGAAAGGCTTCCCGCATTGCATGTGCATCTACCGGCAATGCAGCCTCCTCTCTTGCGGGCTTTGCCTCCGCGGCGGGCATTCCGGCGACAATCTTTGTTCCAGAACGCGCGCCGGAAGCAAAGGTGGCCCAGTTGCTCGTCTTTGGGGCGCAGGTATTCTCCGTTCAAGGGACCTACGATGAGGCATGGGAGTTATGCATGCAGGCGTGTGCGGAATTTGGTTGGTATAACCGTAACTGCGCCATCAATCCTTATCTGATCGAGGGGAAAAAGACCGTTTCGCTGGAGTTGGCAGAGCAGTTTAAGCGACTGACGCCGGGTGACTTTCCCGACTGGGTCGCAGTAAGTGTGGGCGATGGCTGCACAATCGCGGCGGTGTGGAAGGGTTTGCGTGAGATGCACGTTCTGGGCGTCGTTCCACGATTGCCCCGCATTCTTGGCGTTCAAGCGGATGGTTGCAAGCCGTTTCTCACCGCATGGAAAGACAAAACCGGGCTGATTCCGTGCAATGCCAATACTCTTGCCGATTCAATTGCTGTGGGGAATCCGCGTAACTTCGCAAAAGGAATGAGCGCTGTAACCGAGTCGGGCGGGGCTTTTGTGCCTGTCACCGACGAAGAGATTCTGCGAGCTATACCCGTGGTGGCGCGCAAGGCTGGTGTTTTTGGTGAGCCCGCCGGAGTGGCAGGCGCAGCGGGCATCAAGCGAGCGGTGGAGATGGGCTTGATTCACCGCTCGGAGAGTGTTGCGATTGTTATGACCGGCAATGGGTTGAAAGATATACAGAGCGCGATTCGCTCGGTGGGGAGCACGATTCGGATACACCCGGATATGGAAGAAGTTCGCAGGGCAATCGGGATAACAGTGCCGGCTTGATGCAGAAGTTGGATGTTACAAATTAATCTAGTTGGATGAAAGCGAGAAGTGCGCGAGATGAAAATGATTCCTATTGGGCCCACCTATGATGAAATGCTGGATCCTGGACTTACTGACAAGAGCATTCGTGACCACGCGTTGTTGGCGCTGAAGCAGGATGAGTTCGATCCCGTCAATCTCTTTAACATTACTTGGAAAGATGCGGCAAATCAGGTTCGCAAGGTTGTTTTGCCCTCAGCACTGACTGGTGTGGATGCAAATATAGTGGTGATGCTTGGATGCGGATTTCCTTCCGGATCGCATAAGGTCGGCCCGGCATACAGCACCTTGATTGAAGGGATCGTTGACGGAGAGATCTCTCCCGGGGAACACACCATCCTTGGCCCTTCGACAGGTAACTTCGGCATAGGGACCGCATATGTCTCAAAACTGCTTGGCTTTCGCGCTGTGATTATCATGCCGGATAGCATGAGCAAAGAACGGTATGTGCGGATCAAGAGATATGGAGGAGAACTGGAACTGACACCCGGCTCCGAATCTGACGTGATCCTGACGCTGCAGCGGACGCGGGAACTAATGAAGGATTCCCGAAACAAGGTCCTCGCGCAGTTCGAACTGTTTCCAAATTATCGCTTTCACCGTCATGTAACTGGGAACAGCGCGATTGAAGCGGTGAAGGGCATAGGCAACGGCCGCATCGCAGGCTTCACGTCGGCGCCAGGTTCGGCGGGTACGATTGGTGCCGGTGACCAGATCAAGGCGGTCTATCCGGATGCGAAAATTGCCGCCCTGGAGCCATATGAGTGTTCAACCCTGGCAAACGGCGGCTATGGACAGCATCGTATCGAGGGAATTGGCGACAAGATGTGCGCGCTGATTCACAATGTCCTGAATACAGACTTTGTCATTCTCATCAAAGACGAAGAGACCGTGCAGGGCGTGAAGATCTTTCGCGATGGAGCGGACTCGCTGGTTAGGGCCGGCGTGGATCGCGACTTTGCTCTAAGTCTGCGGGACTCATTTGGTCCCTCGGGAATCTGCAACGTGCTGGGCGCAATCAAACTCGCCAAATTTCTGCGCCTGGGACCGGGAGACAACATCGTAACAGTTGCGACCGATGGTTTTGATCGCTATGACTCGGTAATTGAGGAGATGAATGGTCGCTATCTCGACTTAGCCCCGCAGGTTCTGGATCGCTGGACAAAGGATATCTTCCTAAGTGCAAGCGAGGAGCACATTTTCGACTTTCGCAAGCCATCAATGAAGGAACGGCTTTTTATGCAAAAGGAAAATGACTGGGTGAAATTCGGTTACACCAAGAGTTATCTCGACTCCATGCGCAGCCAGCCTTTCTGGGATGCGCAGTATGCAAAGGTGCCCGAGTACAACGACAAGATTATGGCGGCTAGGCAGTCCAGCTTGAAGGAGTTTCAGCCATGTACCAGTTTACGCTGAATCAGACAAGCGTTACTCTGGCGGATGATAAGAGCCTGCTGGACTACTTGCGGGAGGATGCCCGTGTCATTTCGGTTAAGAATGGCTGCGCCGAGGGAGTCTGCGGTTCATGTTCGGTACTCGTTAACGGAAAGGCCATTCGGGCCTGCACGGTAAACGTTGCCGATGTCCACGGGAAAGCCATCACTACCGCCGAGGGACTTTCGTCTCGCGAAAAGGAAATTTACTCATGGGCATTCGGCCAGGTGGGAGCTGTGCAGTGCGGCTTCTGCATGCCGGGCGTGCTCATCAGCGCGAAGGCCCTTCTCGACTACAATCCGGATCCATCGCTGAAAGAGGTTAAAGCCGCGATCAAGTACAATCTTTGCCGTTGCACGGGTTACGTGAAGATTGAGCACGGGATTCAGCTAGCGGCAAAGGCATTTCGCGGGGTGGTCGTTCCCGAGTCAGGGGATTGCACGATTAAGATCGGCGGACGAACGGTTCGGCGGGATTCATCCGAGAAACTGCTCGGTACGGGCGAATTCGTGGACGATATGTGCGTGCCGGGTATGTTACATGGTGCTGTACTTCGTTCGAAGTATCCGAGAGCGCGAGTAAGAAAGATCGACATCTCCGCAGCGAAGGCTTTTCCGGGTGTCGCGGTTGTACTTACTGCGAAGGATGTTCCCGGCGAGCGTTTGCTGGGTCACATCGTTCACGATTGGCCAGTGATGATTGCTGAGGGTGAGGAGACTCGTTACGTTGGAGACGCCCTGGTTGTGCTGGCCGCAGCCACGAAAGAAGCGGCACGGAAAGCTTTGGAGTTAGTTCGTGTCGACTACGAGGAGTTACAGCCGTTGTTATCTCCGCAAGCAGCATTGGCGGCGGATGCTCAACGCATTCATCCAAAGGGAAACCTGCTTTCGCAAACAGTCATGAAGCGCGGCGATGTGGACAAGGCCATCGCTGAAGCAAAACACGTTGTTACTCAGCGGTATTCAACGCCGCGTCAGGAACACGCATTTTTAGAGCCGGAAAGCGCGCTCGCCATTCCCACGAAGCCTGGGCAGTTAACAGTCTATACGTCGGGACAAAGCGTCTACGATGATCGTCAAGGCATCGTGGAGATGCTCGGCGTTGCGGAAGACAAGGTTCGTGTGATCAGCAAATTTGTCGGCGGAGGATTCGGTGGCAAAGAGGACCTTTCGGTACAACATCACGCCGCCCTGCTGGCCTGGCATAGCGGGAAGCCGGTGAAGTTGACGCTCAGCCGGGAAGAAAGTATTCGAGTACATCCCAAACGCCACCCTATGGAAATGGAATACACCACAGCATGCGACGAAAATGGCAAGGTGACTGCGGTGAGAGCGCGCATCGTGGGAGATACTGGGGCATACGCCTCGCTCGGCGGACCGGTTTTACAGAGAGCGTGCACTCATGGCGCGGGGCCTTATCAAATCGACAACGTCGATATTGAGGGACGCGCGGTCTACACCAACAATCTCCCATCCGGCGCATTCCGCGGATTTGGAGTTACGCAGACTTGTTTCGCTATGGAGAGCAACCTGAACCTGCTTGCGAAACTGGCTGGAATTTCTCCGTGGGAGATTCGCTATCGCAATGCCATCGAGCCAGGCGGAGTGCTCTCGAACGGACAGATCGCCGATGAGGGTACGGCGCTGAAGGAGACACTGCTTGCTGTAAAGGATGTTATCGATGCCCACCCCGACGCCGGTATAGCTTGCTCTTTCAAGAACAGCGGAAAGGGCGTGGGCGTAAAGGATGTCGGGCGCGTAAAGCTGAGAGTACAAGACGGCGGCGTGACTATCTTGACCAGCGCCGCTTGCATGGGGCAGGGAATCGCAACGGTGCTTGTGCAGATTGTGGCTGAGTCTACTGGGCTTCGAGGAGCGGTAATTAGCGTTCACGCTCCCGATACACTTGCAACTCCAGATAGCGGTACCAGCACCGCGTCGCGGCAGACAGTTATCACCGGAGAGGCGGCGCGCAGAGCGGGAGAGGCGCTCAGAGAAGACTTGAGAAATCACGCGCTTGCCGAGTTGGAGGGCAAAGAATATTTCCGGGAGTACGAGTGTGTCACTGATCCAATGACTTCGGACAAGCTGAACAGAGTCAGCCATGTTGCCTATGGGTACGCTACTCAGGTCGTTATCTTGGATGATGTTGGGAGAGTTCAAAAGGTTGTCGCCGCACATGACGTTGGGAAAGCTATCAACGTGAATGGCGTCGAGGGGCAGATTGAAGGAGGCGTTGTTATGGGGCTGGGCTACGCGCTCACTGAGCAGCTTACAGTTATTAACGGTTCGCCTGCCGTAACCCTGGGGACGCTGGGTCTGTTTCGTTCTACGCAGGTTCCGGAGATTGATTGCCGGATTATTGAGAAGAACACTGCCGAACTGGCATACGGTGCAAAAGGAGTTGGAGAAATTGTAATGGTCACGACGGCTCCTGCTGTGGCTTGCGCATATTTTCAGCGCGATGGAAAGCTGCGCAACGTACTTCCTCTCAAAGAAACTCCATACAGCCGCCGTGAACCAGCACAAGCACCGTTAACCGACGACGAAAGAGCATCCAAATGAAATTGACCTCTGGACGCAGCGAGCTGGTTGTTGCATTGTGCCAGGCTTTGGTTCAAAGACAGAGTTACTCCGGAGACGAGGATGGTGTCGTTGAACGAATAAAGCAAGCATTTAAGGGGTTGAAATTCGACGATGTAATCGTCGACGAGTATGGTAGCGTGCTGGGACGCATGAAGGGCTGTCGCTCAGGCAAAATAATATTGCTCGACGGACATATCGATACCGTGCCTGTTGCGGATGAATCCAAATGGGCGCACATGCCCTTTGGCGGCGAATTGAAGGATGGGCGGATCTACGGGCGCGGAACTTCAGACATGAAGGGGGCGGTAAGTGCGATGATTGCAGCTTCGGCCTTCTTTGCGGCAGACACAAAGAGGGATTTCGATGGGGAAATCTATGTCTCCGGAGTTGTTCACGAGGAATGCTTCGAGGGAATCGCGGCCAGGAAGATCAGCGAACGCATCAAGCCCGACTACGTTGTAATTGGCGAGTCGTCTGAGTTGAATTTGAAACGAGGACAGCGGGGCAGGGCAGAGATTGTAGTGGAGACCTTCGGCAAGCCGGCGCACTCGGCCAATCCGCGCGCAGGGGTGAACGCCGTTTACAAGATGGCCGCACTGATCGGCGAGATCAGCAGACTTGTGGCGCCGGCTCATCCGATTCTGGGCGAAGGAATCCTGGAATTGACCGATATCAAGTCATGTCCGTACCCCGGCGCGTCAGTCGTTCCGGACTACTGCAGGGCTACCTATGATCGGCGCTTGCTGGTAGGGGAGACTAAGGAGTCGGTGCTCAAGCCGTTGCGGGCTTTGATCGAAGCGATAAAGGTCAAGGACGCGGAGTTTCGAGGCCCGCGTCGATTTTGTCAGCGGTAGGGAGCAATGTTACACCGGAGTGGAGATTTGCGGTGAGAGATTTTTTCCGGGATGGGTCTTCGACGAGAATGACGAATTTGTGCAGGCGGCATTGACGGGCCTCAGGAGCTGCAGGATTGAATCCGGATATTACTCAGTATTCATTTTGCACAAATGGAAGCCATTACGCGGGTGAGGCTGGAATCAGGACAATCGGTTTTGGGCCTTCACGGGAGAACCTGGCACACACGATCGATGAATACGTCGAGATCGATCAACTAATAAAGTCTGTCGAAGGCTACTACGGAATCCTTGCCGCAATGCTCGGAAAAGGTTGAAGGAATGAGGACGCTTATCCGAAATGCCTGGATCGTGGACGGGAGCGGGCGGCCACGGTTTAAGTCGGATCTTGTCGTTGACGGCGAACTTATTGGTGTTGTCGGCATAGTGCATACTGGCGAAGGGTTCGATCGGGTCATCGATGCCGAAGGCATGATTGTAGCGCCGGGCTTCATCGATACTCACAGTCACTCAGATTTGGAGGTAATGGTCAATCCATACATAGAGGCCAAGATTCGGCAAGGAGTTACGACGGAGTTACTTGGGCAGGACGGAATTTCGATGGCGCCGCTGCCCAAGCGATATATCTCGCCATGGCGTAAAAACCTTGCCGGGCTGGAAGGAGATAGCGACGAACTTAGTTGGGATTACGAGACGACCGACGGCTATCTGAAGGCGCTTGAGCAAAGGGGCGTTGGCTTGAATGAAAGCTATCTTGTGCCGCACGGGAATGTCCGCATGGAGGCGATGGGGCTCGATAATCGGAAGCCTTCGCTGGATGAGCTCGATCGGATGCGGGAGATAGTCCGGCGCGAAATGGAGGTGGGGGCGTTCGGGCTTTCAACCGGCTTGATCTATATGCCCTGCGCCTATGCAGATACCGCGGAGTTGATCGAGATATGCAAGGTGGTCGCGGAGTTCGATGGCGTTTTTGTTGTGCATCAGCGGAGCGAAGCGGACAGCATTCTGACTTCGATGGAAGAAGTGATCGAGATCGGGCGTAAGTCCGGGGTGAAGATACACTTCTCGCACTTCAAGATATGCGGCCGCAAGAACTGGGGACTGATTGACCGGGTTCTTGGCCTGCTGGACAAAGCTGCAGTGGAAGGAATACGGACTTCATTTGACCAATACCCATACGTTGCCGGAAGCACTATGCTGGGCGCGATCCTGCCCCCATGGGCGCACGATGGAGGCACGGACAAGCTGATGGAGCGGTTGCGCAACGGAGAACTTCGCGCGCGCATGATTCACGACATCGAATTCGGCATACGAGGTTGGGACAATTTTGTGGACTTTGCTGGAGTTGATCAGATTTTTGTGACCAGCGTGAAGACTGAGGCCAACCAGGATCTGGTGGGAAAGAATCTTGAGGAGATCGGCGAGATGCGCGGCAAGAGCGCGCTGGAGGCCGCATTCGATCTGCTCCTCGATGAAGAGAACGCCGTCGGCATGGTCGATTTCTACGGCAACGAAGAACATGTGGCGCGATTTCTCACTCGACCGGAACAGAATGTCTGCACGGATGGCCTGCTGGGCGGGCGGCCTCATCCACGCGTCTTTGGATCGTTTCCGCGCGTGCTGGGAAAGTACGTCCGCGAGGAGAGAGCACTCACGCTCGAGGACGCGATTCGGAAGATGACATGGAAGCCTGCGCAGGTATTCGGCTTCGAGCGGCGGGGAATGCTGAAGGCGGGCTACTTTGCCGACATCGTTGTCCTGAATCCGGAGACAGTGATCGACAAGGGTACTTTTGTCGATCCGATTCAGTTTCCGGAGGGCATTGTGCATGTGCTCATCAACGGAAAGACTGCTCTGAACGACGGCGTGTGCGGCCATGAGCTTACGGGAAAAGTGCTTAGAAAAACTGCTTAATTAACGCGTCGATGGGCCTTTTTTCGACAATTGCAATCGGGCATGTATCGGGTAGCGCTCACTTCAGTTGCGAAGAGGCGCGAACAATCAGCGTTGGCTCAAGCACCGTGGAGCGAGGACGGCTGGACGGGGCTTTTTCCAGGAGGCCGGCGATCATTTTGGCTGTTCTCTCGCCAATCTCTCCGGCCTTCTGGTCAATGCTCGACAAGGGCACACGCAGCTTGCTGCTGTAGTGAAAGTTCCCGCTGCCGATAACCGCCAGGTCGCGTGGAATGCGCAAACCGGCCTCGAATGCGCGTTCCATTGTTCCGACGGCAACCGTGTCGTTGAAGCAGAAGAGAGCATCCGGCCGGGGTTTCAAGGCGAGTACGGCATCCATGGCTTTTCGCCCCCGAGTCTCGCCATCGGAGTCTGCGGCTTCTCCTGAATCAATTAGAAAACAATCCGGAACGGCCAGACCGTGCTTCAGCATTGTGTCGCGGTAGCCGTCGGCTCTGCGGTTGCCCACATTGGTTGCAGGGCCGCGGAGATGCGCAATCCGCCTGCAGCCCTGGGCGATGAGATGTTCGGTGGCCAGTTCGCCGATTTTGTAGTCATTGACGCCAACGAAGTTCGAGGAGAAGCCGGAAAAACTTCGGTCAAGCAGGATCAATGGAACGCCGGCCTGGCCAATTTTCTGGAGGTTGTCGGAACTCTTCTGGCACGACGCAACGACAAAGCAATCCAACCGATGCGCCAGCATGTGCTCAATCTCGTCCTGTTCCAGACTCGGGTCGCTCTCAGACGAGGAGACCAGCAGGAAGTAATTCTTCTTGCGTAAACTTGCGGCCAGGGCTTTGGCGATCTCCGAGAAAAATGGATGAATCAGGTCGGGGACTACCAACCCGATCAACAGACTGCGCCCCGTGACCAGGCTGCGGGCCGCAAGGTTGGGGCGATAATTCAGGTGCTTGACCCGCTCCAGAATCTTTGCCTTGGTCTCTTTCGCGACGTCCGGACGATCGCGCAGCGCCTTCGATACTGTGACAATGGATACGCCGAGTTCTTCGGCTATGTCTTTCAGTCGTACGACCATACGTTGAGTGTATACAATTCTGACGACCTGGCGAGCGACTCCGGGAAGAGGAAATCATCCTGGCGAAATCGATTTTTCGGAGGGCAAAATCTGCGGGACTGTGTCTCCCGGCGCGGTCGGACGAGGCGCCGGATGCTGAATCGAACGCCTCGCCATATCCGCCGGTGTTTGCTGGAAATCCTCAGGTCCTATGCGACCGGCCGGATCTCGTACTCCAGTTTGCCTTGCGCCTTTAATTCGACCACCGAGAAAGTCTTTCCGGGGACCGGAGAGCTCGGTTGCGTGTGCACCACAGTCAGCGCAGTCGAGGTCACGCAGGCGGGATCGAATACCGGGAGTCGTCTCAATGATTTCGCCTGGCCGCTCGACTGTGACTAGAATTCGGTCCTTGGTAAAGACGACGGTTTTCTATTCCACCGCCTTCTATCGGATAGTGAACCTCTTCACCACCGTTGAGGTATTCCGCGTCCATGCCAGTGGCTTCCATCGGCGATGCGCCGCCGGCAGAGGTGCCCCATGCAGTTTCGCCGCCTGAGGTTTGCGACTGCAGGAGCACACCCTTTTCCGGCGTCCAAACAAATGTGAGGCCGAACCGTTCCTGCTCGGAGGCGGGCTTGGTGGTGGAGGCGAAGGCAGCGTAGTACCCGGGCCGGCGCACATAAGTGAATACCATTGGCAGGCGGGTGTCCTTTCGCTGCTCGGTGAAGGATTGCTGCGCCAACGGACGCACCAGTTTGCGTGCTTCGGCCATCTGCGCTGCCGTGGGGTGCCAATTGTAGTGAGCGCGCTGCAGGAATAGGTAGGGCGAAAGCGCGCTGAACTCGCCAACCGGCAATGGATCCACTTCAGGCCACTGCTTCTCGAGCTTCTCGCGAGCGGCGCGAATCTGCGACGCGCGAAGCTCCGGCGGGGTGGCAAAGGCGCGCATGATGACGCAACGATCGGCGAGCGGCGTGTCGATGGGGTCGAAGATGGCATGCTTCTGGCGCGATTCGATACCGCGGTTCGCCACCCAGAAAGTCCTTCCCCGGCTCGGGCATGATGTTGTACGAAAGCCATTCGCCAAACTTCCGCTCCTCGTCGATCAGCAGGTTTCCACGCGCAGTACCGCGCCAATAGGAGTAGGCCATCTGGAGGTTTTCGTGATGCGTGTTTAGCGTGTATCCAAGGTCCGGGCCGTCGTGCTCGTACATGTAACCGGCAGGGCTTTGCAACTCTGTGGGTGCGGCCGCCAGGCGTTCACCCAGGCGCGCGTCAAGCTCAGTGTCGGGATACATGCTGAGAAACGCCGCACCGCCGGCAAATATGTTGGTGTACTGGTTGGAATAGCTGCGGCCGTGGCTCATGAGGTCGGGATCGTAGAGCACCGCGTGCAGCGCCTTGCGACAGCCATCGATGGCGCGCTTGTGCAGGTCCGCTGAGATGGGAGGCCCGGTCTTGAGCAGGCGCAGAGCTTCAGAGATGAACTTGACGGCGAAGGCGGTGGCGGCAAGGTTCCATTGTTGCGGACCGTACTCGCTGAATTGGCCGTCGCTGCTCTGCATGTTGCACCAGTAGTTGAGGGCGGCTTCAAGGCGGGCGCGCACGGCGGGATGGCCGTGATATTGATTCCACTTTTTCGGCGACGCGTAGAACCACGCCAGGGTGAGGATGCTCTCCATGGTGCGGGCGTTATAGGGATGGAAGTTGGCGGTGCCGCGCCAAACGGAGATATTGATGATATCCGCGATTGGGGCCATCCATAAGGACACTGTTGCATACGCGCGCAAAGTGGGAGAGCGCAAAGGGCAGATCGAGGTCTTCATCGGCAAAGTCGGAGGGGTGGATTTTGGCGTGTCCAGCGGCGGCACGGTGTCATCTGTCGCGGCAAACAAGGGCCGTGCAGCGGCCATGAAAGGCATGGCGGCCGCGCTCATCAGGAGTTCTCTGCGGGTAATCATATCGTTATTTTTCCATCCTGGATTGTTGTCAGATTTTGTAGTTGAAAGCTCGAAGTCAGGTAGAGCGGCCCCAGGAAGTGGATTCCTGGGGCCGGCCGGCTTTGAAGCAATAAATGCGCCGGCTAAAAGTTCAGTCGCAGCGTGAACTGCAATTGGCGGGCGCTGTTTTGCGAAGTGAGAGCAAGGTTCTGTATACCGTCGCTTCCGCTCGGGCCTACGGAACCCTGGTTGTTCAGCAGGTTGAAGACGTCCATGTTGAACCGCATGTTCACCCTCTCGGTAATTGGGAAGACCTTGAACAGCGAGGCATCGGTGACGAAGTTGAATGGTCCGTTGAGAACGGTCTTTGAGAAGGGGTTGGACCCCGCCCAACTGCCGCTGCTGCTGGAACTCGGGCTTGGAGCGTAGGCGATGGTGTTGATGCGTCGTAGAACCTGGGAAGATGATGCCCACGTTGTTCGATCCAAAGTTGCGCATCCGTGACGGTTTTGCCGCCTACGGGCGCCGAGCAACCCTGGCCCATCGGGGTCTGGTAGGGCTTATAGTCGGAAGGCAGACCGGAAACAACGGCCTGTCAATCCTGCCGAGCAGGTATTCCCGGAGATGGCCGTCGGGGCGATGTAACCGTTCCACCACAGGTAGCTCTTGTAGCAGGTGCCGCTGCGGCAGTCGGTGATCGGGCGCGTTGTGCTTGTAAACCTTGAGGGGATTGGTCGGTCCCCAATTGGTTGCGGTGATGGTGAAGTCCGACGAATAAAGATTTCCATCTCCGGCAAGCTGGTAGCCGCCGACCAGTTCGTTCAGCAAGCGGTTTGCATTGCCCAGGATCCGTCTTGCCACGGCCCGAAGGGCAGATCGTAGACGTAGTTGAATTGCATCTGCTGTTTCGGAGTCGCGGTGTCCACGGTGCCGTAGTTCTCGAAACGGTTCAGCGCCTTGTAGTACGCCCAGTTTGGAGTTCCGGCAGGGGGCGGCGGCGGCAGGGCTGGCGTGATTGGCGTGCCTGCGGCTGTGTCTGGTGCGCCAACTGTCGAACAGGGAGTGGCGGCATTGGCGGCAGGATTGGTTGTAGGGCTAACGCTGCAGGCCGCATAGGTAAAGGTGGAAAGTCCGGAGTTGGCGTAATCCGCGTATGGGTCAACCTGGTTATCGCGGCTCCAGTTTCCGCCGTCGCGCAGATTCTTTTGCCAGTCGTACATCACCTGCCACGCGATGCCGCGCTGATAGATCTTTTGGTAGCTGACCTGCAGTTGGTTGTCGTTTGACCAGCCGGTCTTTTGGCTCATGCTGTTGCCGCCCCAGGTGGTCTGATCGTATGGACCGGTTGCCGTGTTGGAATAGGTGTTTGCCGGCGCGGTGCCTACCACGGAAGCTCCGCCGTTGGGAACTGCTTTGCCGTTCTGCATCTCCCAGACGAAGCTGGAGGGGTGATTGTTGTAGTAGAAGTACTGGTCGAGATTGGCTCCATGCGACCATACGTAGCTGACGCGCAAAGCCGAGTTCCACTTCAACGGCTGTTCGATGGTGAAGTTCAGCGTTCGTGGCCATATCAACCGGATAGTTGGGGTTGATGGAAAAGTTTCCAAAGCTGGGCGCGATGGAAGTTGTGGACGAGCTGTTCACAGCGTTGGTGGAATTCACGCCCATCACCGGCATGGCGCCGACGCTGGTCGTTGAGCCGCAGTTCTGAGCGGTCGATAAGGATGACGATGTGCTCTGACTGCCCGCAGCAGATAGCTGGGGATGCAGTCCGGCGAATAGGACGCCGAGTTGAATTGCATCTGATAGTTGATCTGGAATGGATTGTTGCCGGCTACATTCTTGACTGAACTGCGGAACGGCACCGGGAAGGCATACATTCCATAGCCGCCCCGAATGACGGTTCCCCACTTGGCCAAGGGCTGCCAGGCAACGCCAAAACGGGGCTCAAAAACCAGATTGTCGTCATTGATGAGTTTGTCGGGCAGTCCGGCCTGTTGCGCGGTCTCGAACTTGGCGCCATCGAACTTATCGTTGTCGATGGCGGCCTGGGTGGTCATGCCTTCCGAGATCAGGGTAGCGATTGGGGCACCCAGCACCATGGCGTCGTTCTTCAGGTCGAAGCTGGTCATCAGGCCATACTTTTCCCACATCGCCGGGTGTGCCTCGTAGCGCATGCCCAGGTTGACGGTCAGCTTCTGCGCCACATGGTAGTTGTCCTGGATATAGGCGTCGAACTCCATGTCGTGCATATGCTGATAAGACGCCTGCTTGTTGATGCTGTAGATGCTGCGGCGCGCCGATGAAAAAGTCAGCATTCAACTGGCCGGTGTTGGACTGGGTTGCTTCCGTGTTGCTCTTGATCGTCGATGGATTGAGCAGGCCGGTTGCCGGCGCAGACGATGTACCGAACTGGAGGTTGTCCTGGGCCTCGTCGGGCCGGGAGCCGAACCGCTCGTGCCGGTAGCGGCCTCCGAACATCAACTGGTGCTTGCCCATCGTCTTGACCATGTTTTCGTCAAGGTTATCGATGATCTGCGTTACCCCGTAGATGAACTGGGTTCCGTCAACCGGGAAAACGATGTTTTCGAAGTACGGGAAGCCTGGCTCGCCAAAGTTGTTGGGCAGGCCCATATCTGTCTCGAAATTTGCAAGCGGCGTTCCGCCCGCGTTGTTCTGCTCCTGGAACCACTGCTGGCTGGCGATGGTCTCCATATAGAAGGTGGGCGAGAACACATGCGTGTAGCCGAGTGCGGTGTTAATCATGTCGTACTGGTAATAGGTAACGCCGCTCGCGTTGACCGGGTAGTCGACGCCATTTACTGAAGCGGCAATCGTCGCCGGTTGAGCAGTCGGTTGATTGCGCAATACTCTCTGCGTTTCAGGCGTATCGGTAAAGCGCAGGTAGGCCCGGTTGTTCTCGTTGAACTCGTGGTCCAGACGGAAGGTATAGGTAGGAGCGCGAAGTTCGGTGGGATTGCTGGCGCTTATGTTGGTCGAAACCAATGGATTCACGCTCGCATACTGCGGGCTGGGAAGAGGCGAGATCGCATTCACCACCTGGGCGGTTGGAGACTCGCGATTGGCCGGAATGCAATTGGTGTGACCGTTGCAGTTTGCAGGACCGGCGCCGGGGCCCTCAGTGAACTCCTGCGTGAAGGTCTGGCGTGTCCACGTCCCGCTGGCGGCGTTGTATTGCGTCGTGTTCGGATCGTAGAGCACTTGCAGCACGTTCGAGCTGTTGGTCAGGGTGCTGAAGTCGCCGTTCCTCCAGGCCGAAGGAGGCACGGACGTCGTCTCACCGGCGATGCTGGCCAGCGAATAGCGCTCGTAAGCGAAAAAGAAAAACGACTTGTCTTTGCCGTGGTAGAGATGGGGCACAATAATTGGCCCGCCCACGGAAGCGCCGAACTCATTGCGAATATATGGAGGGGCAACAAAGTTGGACGGATTCTGTCTCTGCTTGGCCACTCCAAAGTAGCTGTTGCGCGCGGTTTCAAACAGTGCGCCGTGAATGCTGTTGGTTCCTGACTTGGTGGTGATGACACCGGTGGCCGGAGTCGCGTACTCCGCGCTGGTCCCGGTGGTTTCCACGCGGACTTCCTGAATCGAATCCGGATCGGGGAACTGCGCCGCGCCCACGTGCCCGCCGCCGAACTCACGGCCCTGCAGCGTAACACCGTCGGCAACGTACTCCATGCCGTAGCCCATCAGGCCGTTGGCGCACTGGCCGTTGCTATCCTGGTTGCAGCTTCCCAGGCCCGGCGTGGACTCGGCGGCAAGATTGAGAATGTTGCGTCCATTCATCGGGAGCTGGTTGATTCTGCTGTTTTCCAGTGTCGAGGCAATGGTCCCGTTGTCGGTGGTGGTTAGCTGAACTGTGTCAGCGGCGACTTCGACCTGCTGGGTGACGGCGCCGGCAGTCATGACCGGATTGATGGCCGCGTTCTGGTCCACCAGCAGCTCGATCGAGGTCTTATAGGTCTTCATGCCCTGCACGGAAATGGTGACCGTATAAGTGCCCGTAAACAGTGCCGGCACCTGGTAGAATCCGACGTTATTCGATTTCGTGTCCGTTGCCACGTTTGTACCGGCGTTGACGACGTGGATCAAGGCTCCGGGGATGACAGCTCCTGTGGAGTCCGTCACCGTGCCCTGAATCGATCCGGCACCACTCTGGGCAAGAGCGTTCGAGCAGCACATCGCGATCAAAACCGGGGCGATGGCGAGAACTGGCACATTCCATTTTCTGAGAACGCGCGTAACGTAACTGGCTAAGCTTCTCATTTGAGTGCTTCCTCCTTGAGGCTGTTGATTATTTTTTTGGTCGTTGACCTTGAGGGCGGACGCGTCCCGGCCAGGGGCAAAATGCTCGCGGCGGCCGTGATCATGGACTCGTTCGAATGGTGTGAATTCCCGAAGTTCAAGTGTGCCCCTGGCCTTAATACCTTCCGGCTTCCCGGCAACGCAGCGACCATCGCCGCGTTGGTCCAGGAGATCCGCCTCAGATGCGAAACGAGGCTGCGCTTTCGGCAGGATCATGCTTACGCGCCTGAGCTAACTTTTGCCCGGGCGGCTGTCCCTCCGGATTGCGAGGCCGCTTTCAATCCGCGTTTTACCCCGCATCTCTATTGGGCGGAGTTTTCGCTACTTGAATGGCCTTATCTGAAAGACAATGGAGAATCTCTCTTTGAAGCAATTGTGGGCAAGTCAATTTACAGTGATGCCATCTGTGGAGCATTCCCATCGATGGGGTGGAGGATTTCATTTTGGACGGTTGAAGACCGGACGACGGGAGATACTGGTATCCCATTTCCGGGTCCGACCGCGGGCAGAGCCGTCCGGGGCTAACCCAGGGATTCCGTCGGCGCCTGATTGTGCGAAAATCGCCCGCTCTTATTTTGCTGAATATCCAGTCTTTCTCTTTTCATTCAGGAGAGCTTCTCCCCGGACGGAGGCCGAGTTCAAAGGCCGATCGAAGAGGAAGGCATCGCCGGACGAGCGGCCGAATGTGCTGGCAATCTGGGCGCCATTTTGCGGCAAGAACGTGAAGCATCACACAGTATTCCTTCACCGTTAAGAGTGAAGATCCCCACAGGCGATGGAATGTGGTAAGCTTTGTTTTCATTAGAAGAACGAGGTTGGATCAGGCGCCGATGGCCGAGTCGACTGCACAGGATATAGAGTCTCCACCTTCAGAAGCGAATTGGGCCCTTCTCGAACGAATCCTCTCGAGCGTCCAGTTACACCGTGCGCCCCGGCTCCGTGAATTCCTCTCTTATGTAGGTCGGCGGTCCCTTAAAGAAGGCTGCACCCAGGTTCATGAACAAGAGATCGGAATCGAGGTCTTCGGGCGGCCCAAAACCTACGATACAAGCGTAGACAATATAGTCCGAGCCAATGCGACCGAGCTGCGCAAACGCATCGACGCCTACTTTGAGTCGGAGGGCCTGAACGAGACGCTGATCATGGAGATTCCCCGCGGCAGCTATGTCCCCGTCTTCCGGGCCCGCCCTGTCAGGGAAGATAAAGTCGCGGATTTGGCGTTGTCCGGCGTCATCACCTCTGAGCTGCCCAGACGCACTCCCCTGGCTTTACCGGCATCGGGCCAGCGCCGCTGGATGATCCCAGCTCTGATCGTTGCCGGAATCGTTATTCTTGCGCTTGGCTTTGAGTACACGAGCCTTTGGTTGCAGAATCGCGCCGAGCATCGGTCGCTTTACGCGTGGCAGTACTCGCCTTCGGTGGCATCGTTCTGGTCAGGCTTTCTGGGCGCCAGCCCGGACACCGACATCGTTATGTCCGATGCGTTTTTCAAGCTGGCCCAGGACCTTACCAGGAAATCGTTTACGCTCAATGACTATCTTAGCCGCACATATGTCACCGAGTTGATGAACGATGAGAAGAGCCCGGACGCGCGCCTGGTCATCAGCAAGGTTTCCGCCTGGAGTTCAGGAAACTCCAACCACCTGGCCCTGGCGCGGCGCATCCTATCGCTGGACCCGCTCGGCAAGAGTATCCGTCTTTATTACGCGCGGGACTACACACCCGATCTCATCAAGCAAGACAACGTGATTCTGCTTGGCAGTGCGGTTACGAATCCCTGGGATAGCTTGTTCGACAGCCGCTTGAACTTCACCGTAGCACTCGACAGCGACGACTCGTCCGCGATCATCAACCGCGCCCCGGCCGCCGGAGAACAGAAGGTTTATTCGCGGACTGACTCTACCGGATACTGCGTGGTCGCCTACCTGCCCAATCCAAACAGCAATGGCAAGGTTCTGATCATTGAAGGCACAACTGTTGAGGCCACCGAGGCGGGCGGAGATTTTTTGCTGTCGGAAGATCAATTGTCAGGTTTCCAAAGAGCATTGCACGTAGACAAGCTTCCCTACTTTGAAATGCTGCTCAAGACGTCGCAGGTGAAGGGAACTCCATTCGTCGCGACAATCCAGGCCTATCGGACTTATTCCAACCAACATTGAGTCTTTGCCTGGAATCATGTAGGGTCAGTCTCGGCCAATATCGAAGAAAGGACTCGTTTTACTTCATGGACATCCGTGTTTTCAGGAGGTTTATTCGTTTTCCTGAGCGAACGATTATGCTCGATACAAGAGGGACTTTGTGATTTTGGAAGGTTTGTACGAACGAATGATGGCTGTGGCGCTCGAGGAAGCGCGGCTCGGCCTCGATGAGGGAGGCATTCCAATCGGTGCGGCGATTTTCACGCGCGAAGGAGAACTGGTAAGTCGCGGCCGCAACCGCAGGGTGCAGCAGGGCGATCCCAGCGTTCACGCAGAAACCGACGCATTTCGGCGGGCCGGCCGCCATCGCAGTTACCGCGACCTTGTGATGGTGACCACCCTGGCGCCGTGTTGGTATTGCAGTGGGCTGGTGCGGCAATTTCACTTCGCTACTCTCGTGGTGGGAGAGAGCCGCAATTTAGCCGGAGGCATCGACTGGCTGCGCGAAAACGATGTGGAAGTGATCGATCTTGACAGCCTCGAGTGCCGGGAATTACTCGAAGGGTATATTGCCGCTCATCCAAAAGTATGGAATGAGGATATTGGCGAAGGGTAAGGCAGGCCTGACAAATCAGGCGCAAGAAATGAGGACGGCTCCACGCGGAGCCGTCCTCTGTTTTTTCAGGCGCATGCCTTAGAAATCAAAATGCAGAGACATTTGAATCTGACGCGGAGCGCCGATGGTGTGAGTGACGACGCCGAGACCGGACGGACATGCATAGAAGCTCGTGGTCGAAGCGCTGGAAGTTCCGCAGCCGGTGGGCAGAACGGAAGTGGGTGCATCCGGGCTGGAGTTCGGGTAGGTCGGGAAAGGATTGTAACCCGCATTTTGTGTTACTTCGTTTCCAGGTACGTCGAAGCTTGTGCTGTTTGAGAGATTGTAAACATCGAAGGTGTACTTGAGACTGTACCGTTCCTTGATGCCGATGACCTTTACAAGCGATGCGTCGGCGCGTTTCTGGAATGCCTGGCGGAAGATGTTGCGCTGCCCGTTCGTGAAGCCGGTCTCGAATGGATCGGTAGAGGGAATGGCGCCGTTCAAACCGCCCGCCGGCAGAAGCGGAAGGGTGAAGCAGGCGGCATTCAGCGCCGGCTTTCCGCCACCGGGAGTCCAGGCGCCGGAAGCGCCAGTCAGCGCAGATTTCGCCGTGCATCCATTTGCCAGAGGCACAATTGGGTTGGTGATGCCGTCGGCGGTAGAGTAAAAAATGCTACCGACAGCGCCGGAGAAGTCGATGATGCTGTAGGGCTGGCCGCTCTGCAACACCGTGAGCCCAATCAGCGACCATCCGTTGGCGATGTCGCCTGCCAGCGTGTGCGGTTTCCCGAAGTCATGAAGCTGGAAAACGTAGTTCAGGTTGAGGGCGTGGGTGCGGTCGAAATCAGCCGACCCGTAGGCGCTGCGCAGGTTGAGGGGATTGTTGCCGTTGTAGAAGAGCCCCAGTCCGCTCTGTTCGTCCAGCGCGTGCGACCACGTGTAAGAGGCTCCCACCAGGACTCCATGGCTCATCCGTTTGTCCACGTGCACCTGGAGAGCGTTGTAGTCGTCGATTCCGGCGGCCTTGTAGGTGATGGACTCGGCCGCGTAGCCGATGTAGGGAACGCGGAGGTCGACATTGCCGCCCTCATAGTTAGCTTGGTAAGAACTTCCATCAGGGAGATTCTGATTGCCGACGTTGTAGCCATAACTCCACTTCTGCGCAAAAGGGCCGCCCGCGAGAGCTGGGCTTGTAGGCGAAGCAATGGTCGGCTGATTGAACGGAAGAGGAATCACCTGGTGGCGGCCCACATTGCCGACGTAGCCAACTTCGATAGCCAGGTCGTTCCGCGGCTGCCACTGAATGTCAAGCGTGTAATTCATGGTGTAGGGCAGCTTGTTTGCGCGGTCGTAGACACCGAGAGAAATGGGCTGGCCGCCAGCTTCGATGCTTCCCGCGTTGGGAAGGAAATTCGCCAGATCGGAAGCTTTTGGATTGACTGGTGCGGGCAGCAACGAGGTTCCGTATGGGTTTTCGAGATTGCCTTGGTCAGCCGTCCCGCCGCAGGTGGGAATGTAGCCCTCGTAAAAGTAGAGCGAAGAACTCGGGCAGCTTGAAACGTTGACGAACGGGAGCTGCTGGTTTACACCGAACGGTCCGCCGGTAACGGTGCCGATGGCGTAGCCGGGCGAGAAATAGCTGAAGAGTTCACCGCGATCGTAGTACATGCCGCCGCCAAGGCGAACCACTACCTTGCTGTGAAACATCTCCGGCTGCCATGCAGCGCCTACTCTGGGCCCAACGCCCCATTGCCGGCCTGTGAGTGTCGTGTTGCTCACTCCCTTTGTACCGTTGGCATTGTTGCCGGCGATGATCAGGCCTGGATTCACGATCGAGTCCGACGAGACGGCATAGTTGTAGGTTGCGGCGTCGAAGTTGAAAAGGCGCCCGTACTTCTCCGTGAGCCCGCCGTCCCAGTCGTAGCGGACCCCGGCCGTAAGCGAGAGGGTCGGCGTGATCTGAAACTTGTCCTGCACATACGTGCCGAGTTGGTTGGCACGATAGTAGCGGCTGGCGTCGCCCTGAAGGAACGAGCTGACATAGAAGCCTGTCGCTGAGCTGCCCGGTGTGACCTGACCTTGAATCATCTGGCTGAAGTCGTCAGTGGCCACTGTGCCCGTGCCGGTTCGCTTGTCGATGGTGTTGAGCTGCGTGTACGTGTAGTTGGTGCCGAATGCCAGCGTGTGTTTCCCGAGGATCCAGATCGCATTGCCCGAAGGAGCAATGCGGTTTTGGAACATGCCTGTGTTGGGAGCCTGCCCTTCAGCATTGGGTCCGATATTCAGGATCGCGGAGGACTCTCCCGAAGGTTGATAGTCGCCCAATACGTTATAAACGGAGATGCCGGGAAAATACTTCGAACCGAAAACGTTCATGGAGCCGGGGCCTGCTGTGCCGCCGGGGATAGAGTCGGGGCCGAAGGGTTGCTCGTTGTCGCCCCAATCTTTCTCGCGTGCGATTCCCAGCGTCTGCGTAGTGCTCAAATTGGGCCTGAGAACCAGCGTGTTGATAATCGATGCCACCTGCGCGCCTGAATCAAGATGCTCGGTGAAGCCGGGAACACTCGAGTAGGAATAGGGCGCCAGGGTGGGGTCGTGCTGGTAGAAGTACTTGAGGCTGAGTGTGTCCTTCGAAGTGGCGTCGTAGTCCAAATTGGCCACGCCGGTATCCGCGGTGAAGCGGCCCGTGCCGGGGATGAAGGCGTTGTCGATGTGCGCGGCGGAGGGAGTGGCAGGGTAGAGAGTGTCGTTGGGGATGAGCCACTTTCCCGGCTCGCCGGGGAGCGCGGGAGAGTTGAATAGAACGCGTGCCAGCGGATCGATGTTGGCGGCCGTGATTGGAGTGCAGCCAAAATTCGTTTGGTCGTACGGTGTGCAGAACGAGTTATTGGTAACAGTCGCCAGTCCCGAGGCCGAACGGTCGTCGGAGAGCCCCACGGGAACGTCGAGCAGCGAGTCGCCGATCTCCTGGTCAGACACGTGCAGATGTTGATAGGAGACAAAACCGAAGAGCTTGTCCTTGATGATGGGGCCGCCAAAGGTCCCGCCCAGAACATAGCGATGTAACTGGGGAACTTTGTTGTTGGCGGGAATATCCTGGTCCTGATTAAAGAAGAAAGGCGCAGCGTTGATCCAGCTCGTGCCGCGGTGACCGTAGACAGCGCCGTGGTACTTGTTGGTGCCGGAGGCGGTGTTCATGTCGATATGAGCACCGGAGGTGGAACCCTGCTGCGCGTCGTACATCGATGCGTTGACGCGAACCTCCTGAAGCATCTCGGGCGCCGGTGTCGGAAGCGCGTTGCCAATCGAAAGGTAAATGGAAGCGGCCGTTGGGATCACGCCTCCGGCTCCCGTGCTCGAGGAGACGCCGGTGCTGTTGATCACGCGTGCTGAAGGAACCTGGCTGGTGCTCTTGCCATTGAAAAGGTTGCTGACGTCGACGCCGTTCAGCGAAAAGCTGTTGCTGGTGTCGCGCTGCCCGTTGGCCCAAATGGGCGCGTTGCCCAGTCCCGAATTGGCGCCCGTGCCGCCTGAGAGTTCGGCGCTGACTCCGGTGGATTCTGTAGCCAGGCCGGTGAAGCTGCCTGTGGGCAGAGGCGCGGCGTCAATCTGTTGCGTGTCCATAACGTAACCGTTGGTAGTGTCCACGGCGTTCATCAACGGCGCAGCCTCTACTTCAATGGTCGTAGTGGTCGCGCCAACCTTGAGCGATGCGTTCACGGTGGCGGTTCGATCTGCCTGCACGGCGATGTGTTGTGTCTTCTGCACATCGAATCCGTCCGCCGAGTAGGTAAGCGTGTAGGTGCCGATGGGAAGATTCACAATCGTATAGGAGCCTGAGCCGTTCGTCTTGGTGTCGCGCGTCAGGGAAGTCTGTTCGGCCCTCACCGTTACGGTAGCGTTTGGGATTACGCCGCCCGAGGGGTCGGTAACCTCGCCTGTAATGCCGCCGAGCGTCTGCTGTGAGTACAACAGATCACAGCTCAGCGCAACGATTGCCGAGACCATCAGCAGCCGAGAACATGCGGAGAGGAGACTACGCCTGGAATGCTTCATTTCGCTGACCTCGAAGTGGGGCTTTCCCCTGGTTTTCGTGAAATGCTGGATTGCGATTTACTGAATGAGAATCTACGCCGTCCGGAATCCTGCAAAAAAGAGAGGAAGTGGAAGAACCAATACAGCTGGTGCCGGGTCGTGGCCGACCCTGTCGGAATTTGCAAGTGAGGAGAGAATAGCGACTCACGCATAAGGATCACGTAAAGATTCGCCGCCTTGGGGGAGGCGGCGTGATCCAAGTGACAGAAAGCTCTCTGATTCGACAGGTTTATTCTTTGGGATTCAGGCAAAAGCAGGTTAGCATGAGCAACGTGCAGGGTCTTACGGTTATGTGGGCAGGAGTCCGCAATCGGAAGGTCCCCTTGGATCTGAATGTCTGCTCGCGTGAGGCCACACTCATGATTACCCGTTTCGCCAAGACGCTCTTGTTGGCGAGCCTTGCCATTTTCTACTCGCTGGTGATTTTCAACAACCTGACAGATCCGGGTTCGAATTATCAGTTCGTCCGCCACGTGCTCATGATGGACACGACATTCCCCGGCAACCTTGGGATGTGGCGCGCTCTGCCGTCGCCGGGATGGCATCTGGCGTTTTTTATCGGCATCGTCGCGTGGGAAATCGCCACGGCGATCCTGCTGTGGTGGGGTTCGGCAATGCTGCTGCGCGCATGGCGGCGGACTGCGGCCGAGTTCAACGCGGCAAAGCGAGTGCCGGTGATGGCGCTTACGCTTTCTTTGCTGATGTGGCTGGTCGCCTTTCTGTCAGTTGGCGGGGAGTGGTTTCTCATGTGGCAGTCGCGCCAGTGGAATGGGCAGGAGGCGGCCTTTCGCAACTTTGCGGTGGTTGGCCTTGTACTCTTGATCCTTTTGCAGCCGGACACCGACGCGCAACCGTGAGACGGCGATATCCGTGGGGAGTTAGGTTGCGTGAGCACCGGCCTTCTTGCGGCGGAGCGCGTACCATGCGATGCCCGCGGCGATATATCCGAGATAGATAGACGGAATCCGCGCGTGCACAGGATCCGATGAGGACCTGAGGTCGAAGACAGCGATCAGGATCATGACTACAACGGTGATGACGCTGACTGCCGCAACGGTATGCGAATGTTGGCCGAGAGCTTTGCGCGCGAAGGGCAGCGCGAGCGCCACCAATGCATACGCGGTGAGAAAGCCGAAGACTGAGAGCGAGCCAAGCAGGTCGTACATCTCAGAGCCGGAAACGCCACTGCAAGGCCATCACGGCATTTGCGGCAAACATCAGTGACACGGATAACAGGATTGCGGCTCCCGGGGTTTGATGACGTTGATTGGTGTGCTCAAACACGGCAGGCAACAGCGCGCTGTTCGCCATCCGCATCAGGACGCGTGCGGCTGCCGTTGTACATGCCAGCACGCACGCAAACATGCTTACAAACGCGCCAAAGTCGATGGCCACGCCAAGCGGTAAAAAGCCAGCCTTGCCGGCGAGCAAATGTAAAGGGCTGGAGGTTTCGCTGAGGCGCGACGATTCGCCGCGGAATCCAAGCACCTCGGAGTACGAACAAAGCATGAAGAAAATGCCGGCGAGCACTCCGCACTGAAGGACCGCGCGAGGAATGGTGCGCAGCGGATCACGTGCCTCGCCGCCCAGTGTTGTGGCGGCTTCAAATCCTACAAAGCTGAAGATGGAAAGAACAAGCGCCGGCCCCAACGAGGAGAAATTCACGTCTTTGAGCCGGAATTGATCGAGATCGAGATGGAGGCCGAAACGGACGGGCAAAATCACCAGTACGACAGCGATCAAGCTTACCGAAACCACCTCGATCCATAACATCAACTCGGCTGAAACCTTTACGTCGCGATACGCGATGAATCCAGAGGCCGCGCACACCAGGGCAAGGAAGGGAAGCGCGGGAGGCGATTCGTGAAAGAACCGCAGCGCGAATATATTTGCGTAATAGAGCGCGCCGCCGGCTACAGACGCTCCTGTGGCAAGGTAGGCCAGCAGCAGCGCCCACGCCGCGGTTACTCCAAAGAAGGGCGGCAGTGTGTCTGCGGTGTAAGTATAAAGCGAACCTGGAGAAGCGGAGAGGCGTGCGAATCGGCTAACGCAGAAGCCGACCAGCAGCGTGGCTCCGGTGGCCAGCAAATAAACAAACCAGGTGGCGTTGCCGGCCAGCGCGAATACCAGGGGAATCGTTAGCGACGCCGAGGTGCTCGGCGCCATGGCGGAGACCGACTGCGCCAGCGTCTCGATGGGACCAAGCGCGCCGGCGCGAAGGCCGTAGCTCTCCGGTGAGCCCTTCTGCACATGCACTCCGGCGTTTGGGTTCGAAGTTGTATTCGCCATCGCGCCTTTCATCGGCCTAGTGTTTCCTAGGGCCGACAGGGAACTTTCCTTCACTTTCGAATCGTATTCAACGCTCGATTGTCGCTTCAATAAATCCGTGAGGCTCATCGATGGGAACGAAAATATGATTCGGATTCTCCTGGCCGAAGGGGCTCAAGTCCGCCAAGAGATGATGAAGATTGGGCATCGTGAGCGTGATGCGCGAAATCTCAGGCGCCGCCGCGAGCGCGGCTTTGCCCATGTCAAACAAGGTGTGCTGCACGCTCAAACTGTGGTGTGCGGCAAACTCTCGAAGCAGCACGGCAACGATGCGCGCACGTGCTTCTGCGAAATCAGTCGCAACGGATGTGTAGTCCCACGCGGCGGTTGCGCAGGTGCCAAAGATGCGATCTGCCGCCGGCTTGAGCGTGGTGAGCTTGTCCTTGATATAACCGGTGAACTCCGAATTTGTGGTTTTGAGAATCGTGAGGCCGTCGACTCCCGATCGGACAGACCATTCGCGGCCGCGGTCACGAACCGCACGAACCGTCTGTACCTCAGGTCCGCCGAGTTTGAACGTGGTCGGATCGGACGCGCCGTCGACGATTAAGCGTTCCCAGGACTTCTCCTCAACTTCTACCAGAACGCCGGAGACTTGCTGGTTATTGCTTAGCAGATAGTCTCCCAACTCCATCGCGAACTCCTCAATTGTTGCCGCCTTGGAGCCACGAGCCACATAGTAAACCGTGTTCTTCATGGTGTCCGTAGGCAGCACCTTGCTGTTGTCCGCTTCGGTATAGCTCGACTCAAAATCACCTTCAAGGAGAACCCGCACGGTCCACTCGTTGAAGTCGTGACGGCCCTCGGAGCGCGTGATGCGTGACAAGCGGACCCGCGATTTTCCGTAGCGATTGTCGACCAGCCTGGCCATTGCTCAACTCCCCCGATAGGTTGTGTAGCTGTTGTCGCTCAGCAGCAGCGGCAGGTGGAAGTGCTCCCTGCCATCGCAAATAAAGGTGATGGAAATCTCCGGATAGATGCTGGCGCGGCCCTTCTGCGCCAGGTAATCGCCCGTCGAAAACGTGAGGCGGTAGATGCCTTCGTTTGCATCTTGCGCCAGATCGCGGCTGCGGCCGTCCTTGTCGGTAATCCCGGACGAGATCGCGTTCCACACCTCGCCCTCACGCTTTTCCAGCCGGACCGCAATACCTGCGGCCGGCTTGCCCAGAACCGCATCCAACACATGTGTCGTAATCGCGCTCATTTGTTCATTCACTCCACAAGCCACTTTCCCAGCCTGATCTGCAATATCTTACGTTGCTGTTCCGCAGCTTCGCGCAACTCCGTTGCTCGAGTGCCGGTCAGTCGGCGCTTTAGAATTGCGAGCATCTCTTCGGCGGTCTTTCCAGTGGCGCACACAATATAAGTGAAGCCGTAACGCTCTTCGTAACGGGCATTCCCTTCGGCAATTTCTGCCAGCACTTTCTCTTCCGCTCTGATGGCCGATGATTGTTCCTGCCTGGACCATTCTGCGGATTTCCCGGTGGCGTGTGTGGCCTTGCGTTCGCCGATGCGCGGATGGCAGGCGAAGGCCTCCATCCAATCAGCCTCCTTCATCGTCGCCCATACGAGGTCTGCCGCCTCACCCAACTCTGCCACGCTGCCGATGGGGCGCAGCGCAACCATTGCCGAAGCCCAGCGCCTTGCGCCGCAACAGGCGATCATCGCATCAAGCGCTGTCGCCTCCTCCGCTTTGTTCCATGCGTCAAGAATGGCGTTCATTGCGGTGAGCCCTTCGGAGAGAACTCACGCAGGAGCTCTTCAATCAAGTTGGCGGCAACTCGCCTTCTGTACTCTGCGGTAGAGCGAATGTCGTCGATTGGCTGCGCCTCGGCAAGCAATGCGCGTCGCGCCGCTTGAACTGATTCTTTCGTAATTGTCTGGCCGAGCAATGCGGCTTCTGTCTTGTAAAGGCGCGCAGGGAACGGCGCGAGACTTGCGGCCGCAAGGCGAATCTCGCCTACAACGTTCCCTTCAAGGAGTGCAGTTGCAGCCAGCGCCACTTTTGATATTGCCATCGCACGCCGCGTCCCAACCTTGCGCAGGTACTGACGGTGATGCGCGAATCGCCGCGGCAGATGGACAGCGTAAAGCAGTTCATCTGCCGCGAGAACATTGTGCTTGTAGCCGGTATGGAATTCGGCGTAAGGAACTCGCCTGCTTCCGCGCCGCGAGACCATTTCGATCTCGGCATCGTAGACCAGCAGCGCAGGCGAGGAGTCCGCGGCCGGCGAACCGTTGACCAGGTTGCCGCCCAGCGTGGCCCTGCTCTGGTTCGCGATCGAGCCAATCCAGCTGGCCGATTTGGCAATCAGCGGCAGCTCCGCTGCCAGACCCGCGTGCGCGCGCAGGTCGAGGAATGTTGCACACGCGCCAATCACTATGCTCGCCTCGGTTGTCTCGATAAAACGCAGATCGGGAATACCCCAGAGATTGACGAGTTTGCGCGCTTCAAGCCTGCCGGCCGCAAACGCCACCATCAACTCGGTGCCTCCTGCGATGGGCGTCCATTCCCCCGGCGCGTCGCCGAGCAGTTCGAGCACCGCGCCAAGGCTGCCGGGCGCAATCAGTTGGTGCGCTTCCGCATTACCTCGCATGAGATACCTTCTTCGCGGCCGGCTCGGCAACTTGTGTGGCAGCGGCCAACACCGATTCAAAGATTCGCATGAAGCCCGTGCAGCGGCAAAGATTGCCGGCCAGGCCTTCACGAATCTCCGCAATGCTGGGGTGAGAATGTTTGTCGATCAGTTGCGCCGCAGCCATCAGCATACCCGGCGTGCAGATACCGCATTGCGCTCCTCCGCAATCGAGAAACGCCTGCTGTACCGGATGAAGCCTGCCATTTGTCGCGAGACCTTCAACAGTTTGAATGTCGGCGCCCTCGGCTTGCAGAATAGGCACCAGGCAACTGTTGACCAACTCGCCGTTCATGCGCACCGAGCAGGAGCCGCACTCGCCTTCGCCGCAACCTTCCTTGGTTCCGGTTAAATGCAGGTCCTCTCGCAGTACATCGAGCAGGCGCTTCATTGGCGGCGTCTGCACTGTGCATGGCTTCCCGTTGAGAGTGAAACGGATCGCAGGCCAGGATGCGTTCATAGGGCCGCCGACTCCTCAACCTGCTGGCGAGCAGCAAACTCTCCGAACAAATCCTCGGGCAGCAGCGGAATGGAATGGAAACTGACGCCCGTGGCGTCCTTGATCGCATTGACGATTGCCGGCGCCGGCCCGTCGTGAGGCAGTTCGCCGATGCCTTTAGCGCCATAGCCACCGTATTGGAAGGGGATCTCTTCAAAGAAAACATGAATTGGCGGAACATCTTCGGCCGTAGGGATGATGTAGTTGGTCATCTGGTTGTTGGCCATGTGTCCGTTCTGCATCACGACTTTTTCGTAGAGCGCGTATCCTATGCCTTGCGCGATGCCGCCCTCGATTTGCCCGGTGGCCAAAACGGGATTGAGCACCCGGCCGACTTCCTGAACCGCCCAGAACTCCTCCACCTCGGCGGAAAATGTAACCATGTCCACTGCGACCTGGGCCACGTGAACGGACCACGCATACGAGGGATACGCCTCACCGTGATATTTTTCGTCATCCCAGAAAATGCCCGGCGGTGCTTCGTATCTGACCAAAGATACGACTTGCCCCCTCGCGGCTCGGTGCCGTTCGCAGGCCGCAAAGAATTCTTCGCGCGAATAATCTGTGCCGAGTCCAGCGTTTTCGCGGAGCATGGCAATTAGTTGTCTACCCGCGCGCTCAATCAAACGCCCCACAACCATCACGGTTCGCGAGGCGACCGTGGGGCCGCTGTTGGGAACGAGCCCGGTATCTGCCGGAGCCATGGTGATGTCGTCGTAGTTGATGCCGATGGCTTCGGCAGCAATCTGCGTGAGCACGGTGTTGGTGCCCTGGCCGAACTCGGTATTCGACACCAGTACGCGCACTTTGCCTTCGGGGGTGACATCGACTCCGGCAAGCGAATTAAGAATGCGCTCGCCAGAGCCGGTAAAACCGGAGCCGTGATAAAAACAGGCGATTCCAATTCCGCGCTTGACTAAGCTGGTTGGATTTTCCAATGCGAAGCGCGCTCGCCGGGCGTGATAATCGCTTTCGCGAAGTGCGCGTTCCAGCAACTGATCCATGATGACCGGCTCGCGCATTAACTGCTCTGTTGCAGTTGTCTCGCCCGTGTGAAGGAAATTTCTGCGACGCAGTTCTATAGGATCCATGCCAATGGCGGCGGCGATTTCATCCATGTGCCGCTCGAGCGCAAAGATCGCCTGTGGCGCTCCGAAGCCCCGGAACGCCCCGTAGGGAACATTGTTGGTGGCCCAGGATTTTGCTCTAATTCGCACGTTGGGGCACAAATACGGGCCCGGAGCATGAAGCGTGGCGCGCGACAGCACGGTGGAGGAAAGCGTGGCATATGCGCCACCGTCAGTGGCCAGGTCGATTTCCATCGCCAGCAGTTTTCCGTTCTTGTCGAGCGCGGTGCGATGACGGGTGCGCGACGGATGCCGCTTGGTCGTCGCGGCCAGATCCTCCATGCGGTCGTACACCATCTTCACCGGCCGCCCGCTCTTCATGGCCAGCAATGCCGCGTGCGATGCGAGCGTTGAAGGGTAGTCTTCCTTGCCGCCAAACGCTCCGCCGGTCTCGGCCTGCACCACCCGCACTTTCTCGTTAGGAAGATCGAAGATCTTGATCAGCGTCTTGTGCACGTAATAGGGGCATTGCAACGAACCCAACACCGTTACGCCGCTTTCTGCGTTCCACTCCGCGATGATGCCGTTGTTCTCGATGTAAAGATGCTCCTGCGCGCCGGTGCGGTACTCGCCTTCGACAATGTACGCGGCGCTCTCCCACGCCGAGTCCACGTTGCCTTTCTCAAGAAGGAAGCTCTTGATCAGATTATCCTTGCCCCGAACGATCTGATCCCCGCGTTCGCTCTCTTCGATAGTGAAGATCGGAGGCAGAGGTTCGTACTCGACGCGCACTCCATCCACGGCTTCGCGCAGCTTGTGCCTGTCAGGATGCGCCAGCAGAAGTATTGCTTCATCGCAGTGGTTTACCTGCCCGTCGGCGAGGCAGGGCTGGTCGGCCTCAATGAGTTGGATGCAGATTCTCTCCGGGAATATCGGAGGCGGTAACCACGGTGAATTCACTCCAGTCGATGCGGCGGTCAAACCCGATGGAGCGAATGAGCCCGCGTGGAATGGTGCTGCGAACGGTGGCTCCATACCACATTCCATCGCGCCGAATGTCGTCTACATAGCGCGCACGGCCAAGCAACTTGTCTGCCCCTTCCTTGCGAGGAGCGGGGCCGCCAACGATGCGGGTTTTCGTCTTCGTGCTCATGGTTACTGGGCCGCAATCGCTACACGGGTTGAGGCATAGCATACAACGCCGCGGCCAGGATTCAAAGTGGATGCGTCAAGTGGCAAGCCTCGCAAGTGTGCGCGCCAATACGTTAACACCGCTGCCAATCCACTTGGGAGAGGCATATTCGTCAGGCCGATGGCTCACTCCGCCACGGCAGGGAATGAAGAGCATGGCCGTTGGCGAAATGCAGGAGACAAAAGACGAGTCGTGATAGGCGCGGGCAACCATCTTTTTATATGTCTTGCCGGCCTCGATGGCGGAGGTTTCGAGCGCGTCCAGAATCGCCGGGTCGCAAGTCGTAGGAGGATCGGCATTGACCAGCTCAGCGGTGATAGTCACACCGCGGCGGGCCCCCACTTCTTCAATTGCTTTGGCGAACGTGGCGAGCACGCCGTCGCGGCGCGCGCGGTCAATGTCGCGAATGTCGGTCGTAATCGATACGCGCGAAGGGATGCTGTTGACGGCGCCGGGGAAGACATCGCAAACGCCTACCGTGCCCACGGTGTCGATGGCGCCGGTAGATTTTGCCGCCGTTTCAAGTGCCAGAATCAGTTCTGCCGCGGCTGCCAGTGCATCTTTGCGGCCGGGCATCAGCTTGCCGCCGGCGTGTCCGCCTTCGCCTTCGATTGTGATGCGCTGGCTCGCCGGAGCGGCGATGTGCGTGACCAGGCCGAGATCGAGTCCCTCCTGTTCGAGATAAGGCCCCTGCTCGATGTGCAGTTCGACGAATTGATGGAATCGTCCTTTGGGCGCCGCGACGGATTCGAGAGAGCCGGTGAAGCCGGCCAGCGTGCGCAACTCATCGAGACCGTGGCCCTCTTTGTCGCGCAGGGCTAGCGCTTGCTCTGGCGTGAGACTGCTGGCCATCATGCGGCTGCCGAGGCAGCCGATGCCGAAGCGGGTTGGCTCTTCGGAGGTGAAGATCACGAGTTCGATCGACCGGCGCGGCTTGAATCCGAGTTTCTGCAAGACGCGAATTGCTTCGAGGCCGCCGAGCACGCCGACGCATCCGTCATAAAGGCCCGCGTTGGGAATGGCGTCGATATGCGAGCCGGTACCGATGGGCGCAAGGGATGGATCGCTGCCCTGCCAGCGAGCAAAAGTATTGCCTATTGCGTCTTCCGTTATCGTCAGTCCTGCGTTCGCACACAGCTTTTTCACGTAGGCACGGCCGCGCATGTCCGCTTCGCTGAAGACGACACGGGTCACCACGGGCGGCTCGGCTTCGGAGATTTTGCCGAGAGCGAGCAACTCGGCGATGAGCGCGTCAATGGTGAGTTCGGGTTGAGTGCTCATGGATCACGCTCCCAGCGGATGACGGCGCCAGTCTTTGTAGATAAGGTATTTCGCCGGCCGCTTGCCCAACGCTCCAAACCACTGCGGACAGTAGGGGCTCATCCAGATAAAGTCGCCGGCCTCGACTGGATACCAGGAGTCGCCGAGCCGATAAATGCCGCCGCCTTCGAGCATCAGCAGGCCATGTTCCATCACATGAATCTCCACCATGCTGAGCGCCGCGCCGGGATCGTAGGTCATGGTGTTTACGGCAAAATCGTAGGCAGGGCCGTCGGGCATGAGCGAGCGCACGCGCAGCGATTCATCGCCCATCAGCGGCACAGGCGTGACAGCGCATTCGCTGCCGACGACGATCTCCGAGGCTCGCCGCGCCGGGTTGCGGCTCATAGGCTTTCTCAATCAGCGCCGCGCGCGAAGCTTTCCGCGCGCGAACCGTGTGCCGCATGCCCTGGGGGAGAAAAGCAAATCCGCCGGGAGCGAGGATATGAGTTTTGCCGGCGGCCTTCAACTCCAGCTTGCCGTCAAGAACGTAGAGAAAACGCTGGGCCGGCGCGGGGCCGAGCGATCCTCCGGCGGCGAACTCGGCGGTCATCTGCGTGAAGCGCGCGCCCAGTTGCGGCGCCACATGGATGACGAACTCGACGCCTTCAGCGCCATCCAGAGGAGTGCGAACGAAAGTGTCGGGAGTTTGAAGCAGGTGGTCCCGTTTTAAGACTGCTTCGCGTTAATCCGAGGTGGTGCATTCGTAACCTCGCAGGGAATTGCGTTGATCGATTTTAGCGAATCGCAGCGGTCAATCGCTGAAGAAATTTGCGGCCCACGTGGAGCGCGGCCTCCACATCCTCTTCAAGCACGGATTCGGCGGGATGGTGGCTGATGCCGCCGGGGCTGCGAAGGAACAGCATTGCCGCAGGAACGCGAGCCGCCATTACCATTGCGTCATGGCCTGCTCCGCTAGCCATCTGCTTGGCCGGCATTCCCTCAGCTTCAATCGCGTCGGCCATAAATGACGTTAGTCGTTCGTCCATGGGCACGGCGGGCTGGTCCAGTTGGTTTGTGCAACGCAGCGCAAGGCCGCGCCGCTCTGCGATGGCATTTGCGCGACTGACGAGTTTTTCCTGGGCGGATGCTCGCGTGGGATCGTGTGCGTGACGCAGATCGAGACTCACCTGCACCGCCCCTGGAACCACGTTGCCCGCATTGGGCTCGACGGTCACCCTGCCCACCGTGGCAACCAGGCCATCCGTGGCCAGAGCAAGCGACTCAACCTGAGTGATCCATTCGGCGGCGGCGGCCAGATGCATCGTGGCGAAGCCGCATGGGCGTGGTGCCCGCATGATTGGCTTGGCCGGTGAATTCAAAAGTGAGCCGCGTCTGGCCCACAATCGACGTGACCGCGGCCAGGCTCAAACCCTCGGATTCGAGCACTGGGCCTTGCTCAATGTGGATCTCGACGAAACCGATGGCGCTTGCGTCCAGAGTAGCGTCGGCGATCCGGCCCGGATCGAGGCCGAATGCCCGAATTGCGGCGTCCAGAGTAGATGCCGCCGGAATCTTTGCTCTCGAGGAGAGCCGGGTCGAAGCGGCCAGCAACAGCGCGGCTTCCAATGAACGGAACGCCGAAGCGGACGCCCTCTTCTTCAGAGAAGGCGATCACTTCAAGGTCGAGCGTCAAATTGAGCTCTTGCGCGATCCGCACCCATTCGAGCGCCATGACCACGCCGAGCACGCCGTCGTAAGCACCGCCATCCGGAACAGTGTCGATGTGCGAGCCCAACATGAGCCGCTTGCCGTTTGCATTGTGCGTCTGCCAAAGGCCGCGCAGGTTGCCCGCGCCATCCACGCTCACAGTCATGCCCATTGACTCCATTCGGCCTCGCAGAAGGGCATGAACTTCGTGAACAGGCGGCGTCAGGAATCGGCGCGTGATGCGGCCAGGTTCTTCGGTCATGGCGGCAATGCGGCCGCATTCGGCAACAACGTAATGTGCTCGGTTTCTCACGAGCGCAACAACTCTCTGCCGCGTGCTTCGCCTACGAATCGATCGGCGCAATAAATCTGTTCGCCGCGCAGCCATGTCTCAAGCACGCGGCCTTGCAACTTCGTACCCAAGTACGGCGAAAGCTTGTGGCGGAAATGCAGATGCTCCTCGGTCACAGCCCATGCAGCGTTGGGATCGAAGACGACAAAGTCCGCATCGGCGCCGGCGACGAGGGCGCCCTTTCGCCCCGTGAGACCGGCGAGCCGCGCGGGTGCAGCCGCCATCCAGGCACCGAGTTTTTCGATGGCCAATCCGCGCCGAACCATCCCTGTCCAAAGCACCGGAAGGGCCAGGCCCAGGCTGCTGATTCCGCCCCAGGCAAGGTCCCAACGGCCTTCCTCACGTTTTTTCATGGCAGGCGGGCAGGGAGAGTGGTCGGTGATCACCATGTCGATCAGGCCTTCGGCGAGACCCTTCCACAACGCTTCGCGATTGGCCGCATCACGGATTGGCGGCGCGCATTTAAACTCCGTCGCTCCGTCGGAAATTTCCTCTGCGGCGAACCATAGATAGTGCGCGCAGGTTTCAACGGTGATGGGTAACCCGCGCCTGCGCGCCTCGGCAAGCAAAGGCAGAGCCTGCGCGCTTGACAAATGCACTATATGGATTGGAGTCGCGAACTCTTCGGCGAGGTGGATAAGCAAGACGATCGCGTCGACCTCAGCCGCGTCCGGCCGCGATGTCAAATACGTTGAGTATTTGCGCCAATCCGCGCTCGCCGTGTTCAGTCTCTCAGTAGCCGCGTCAACCGGACCGGCCAACTCGGCATGGACGAGAAGGGGCAGGCCAGTGCCTCGCAGCCTGGCGAGCGCGATACGCAGATCGGCCTCATCGACCCAGGCAAAGCCATCGATTCCGGAGTGAATCAAAAAGCATTTGAATCCCGGCACGCCGGCACGGGCCAGCGCTAGCAATCCTTCGGAGTTGCCTCGCACTACGCCACCCCATGCGGCCCAGTCGACCCAGGCCTGCCCTTGTGCCGCGATGCGTTTTTCATCCAGCGCCGGTACGTCAATCGTCTCAGGAACGCAATTCAGCGGCATGTCTACAAGCGTGGTTACGCCGCCGGCGGCCGCAGCCTGCGTTGCGGTGTGAAAGCCTTCCCACTCGGTGCGGCCGGGCTCGTTGATATGCACGTGCGTGTCCACCAGGCCGGGCAATAGCAGGGCATCGCCGAATTCGCGCAAGGTGCCATCCCCCAGTGCATCGCCCCAACCCCGGATAGCTGCGATGCGACCATTCTCCACCATGACGGTTGCCGGACCGAGACCATCCGGTGTCAAAACGCGAGTCGAGCGAAATGCCTGTGCCATGCTTTCTCCACTTTCGCCTTTTTTGGGGGTTCATAGCAAGTGTCTGATTAGGAAGACTCGAATCCCACCCCTGAAAGCCGAAACCCTTTGGCAAGCTCAACATTGGCTCTCGGTAAAAACAGTAATTCCGCAACCGCAAACGTAATGAATCCTAGTGCGAGGCAGGATAGGTTCGGTACGCGACAACCTGTGCGTCGATCGGCGTGCCGTTCAGATTCGTTGTCTTCAGAACCAGTTCGAAATAGGGAAGCGTTGCGACGTGGAGCAGCTTCTGAAGGCGCGACAACTGATCTTCCGAAGTCAGAAAGTCACCTCCGCCTTCAGTGGCAGCGGAGTCGGTGCCCGCAATGATGATAACTTTGCCGGCCTGCTGGGTATTGGGCAGGTAAGCGACCACGCAATAACCACCGGTGAATGGCGAGGCAGCCTGAGCATAGGTCGATTGCTCGCCTGCGCCAGGCGCTCTATTCCTGATGTAGTCGACACCCTGCTCGGTATCGTATTCCGCGGAGAAGTTCATGGTGCTCGCAAAGAGATCGACCCAAGGATTTGATTTCCTGGCTCCAATCAAGATGATGTTGTCTTGCTTCACCAGCGCAGGCGTGTAATCTCGTGCGGAGTACATATGAAAGTTCTTGCCTGGAGGATCGAGTGCCAGTATGCGTTGCGCAGCGCGAAAGTCTCCGAGGCTGCCGTTATTTCTATGCATGATCATGTCCAGGTCATTGCGCCTGTCCTGGCTAAGATTCGGAGACTGGAGTTTGCTGACGTAGTTGCGGCTCAGGTAGTCGCTTAGTGGTATCGATCTCCGGGTAATGTCTTCGATAAGTGCGAACGAAGTATCGGCGAGGATAATGTCTGTATTTGGCCGGGCGCCCAGAATTCCCAACCAGAGTGAGTCAACTGTCGGAGTGTTCTGCCAGGTGCTGACGGTGAGCGATTGGCGCAAAGTGCGATTCTGGATCCATAAAACACAGCAGCCCGCGGCCAGAGCCACAATCAGAACTCCGGCGATCATCAATAGCCGGCGCTCAACCTTGGCGGCCGCGGATGGCGCCGTCTCCGCTGCGTCCCTAGTTCGGGCTAATGAGATGTGTGTTTCCGCGAACGTTGGTCGAGTGACGGGTTGGGAGGCGGATTCGACGGCTCGCTGGCGGAAGACCGGCTTGTAACTCCCGCGCGGAACCTCCATGACCAGGGTTTCGGCCGCGCCTTCCGATTCAAAGTAGTCTTCAATCCGTTTGCGCAACTCCGAAGCATTTACGCGGACGATATTGTCCAGGCTGGTATCGTAGTCCGCGGGGCGTCCGAAGACCTTGGCGCCGATCTCCTGCTCGTGGATCTGGTCCAGGCCGTCCTTCAGCGAACGCTGGCCCACGAAGACCAGGAATTCCCGCAAACGGGCTGCGCGCTTCAATTGGGGGCTGGCGACGACACGCTCAAGAAGGGCCCAGCACGCCTCGGAGTGGGGCATTTCCTTTTCAGGCAAAGCCGACTCTAATGCAGGCTTATTCATTTTGCCCCTGTGCACTCGAACTTTATCATGCAGCGGGGCAGCGGGCAAGTGCTTTAAACGAAAGCGAAAACCGAACTCTTTACCGTAAGGGAATCATGCCCTTTACAGCGAAAGACTTCCGGGAATGCAGGGTCGTGTGTTCACTGAGAGTAACGGTCTTGTGTTCGTCTCTCCTCGGGTACACAGCATCGCTCATGCATGCTCTTCGGGATCGGCAGGAAGCCTGGCGCAAAGCCCTGCGTTCCGCGCAGGTTCGACCGGGAATGCGGTTGAGAGGCTCGACGAAGGCAACCAGCTTTTCGGCGCGTCGAGCCGCCCGTTCACGTTAAGAATTCTGCGTTCGAAATGCGTCATTTTAAAGGCCGCTTAATACGCCGGTCCGTTTTGATGCTACTGAGTTAGTGCTCGCAAGGGACTCTTACAGTAAATTGACTTGTCCGCCGTAGCATCACGGAAGCACGCTGCTTTCGGAGAGCGAAAGCGCAGCGGTTGGCCTTTCAATCGGAGCGGCCAACGCGCCTGAGTGCAGCAAAGAACCCCGGATCAACAACCCCACACCCACAACAACGATGGAAAGGGAGAAGGTATGAATACTGTTTTGGAGACGCCAGGAACACCCCAAAGGCTGAGGACGATTGAGTTCATTCGGAAGATACCGTATGGCGCCCTGTTTGCCGGCTTGACGCTGATGCTTGCCCTGACCGTGCCGTCGATTATGTCCGCACAAGGAATTACGGGCTCGATTACAGGTACGGTCTCCGACCCCAGTGGCGCAGTCATCGCCGGGGCAACCGTGACGGTAAAGCAACTTGAAACGAATGCGATGAAAACCATCACCACATCCGACGCCGGCACGTATACGATTACCCAGTTGCAGCCCGGCCACTACAGTGTGACGGTGGAGAAGGCCGGGTTCAAGTCGAACACGCAAAGCGGCATTACGTTGGCAATCGACCAGGTGGCGATGATTAACTCGCAGCTCGACGGTCGGGTCGCAACAGGAAGTTGTTGAAGTGACCAGCGCCGGCCCGGTAATTCAAACGGAAGATTCGTCGGTGGGCCAGGTAATCGATGCGCAGGCGATTCAGAACACCCCGTTGAACGGCCGCTTGAGCGTGATGGGGCTTATCGCTCTTGCGCCAGGAATGCAGGGCGTGGGCGCGCAGGACCAGATGGCCACCCGCGGCCTGACCTTCGCAGCCGGTACCGGAAGCCGCAACGCCTACGGCGGCCTCGGCGTCAGCTTTGACGGCGTCATCAACAAGGAAGTGACCCTTCAGCGCGGCGAGCCCGAAATTCCATCGCTCGACGCCCTTTCGCAATTCAAGGTGCTGGCCACAGGCGCACCGGCTGAGTTCAACGAGCCGACCCAGGTGATCGTAGTTTCGTCCAGCGGCACCAATGCCTACCATGGCGAATTGTTTGAGTTCAACCGCTCCAAGGGCACCTCGGCCAAGCCGTACTTCAATGGCAGCACGGCTCGCCCGCCCTATGAGCGCAATGAGTACGGCGGCAACTTCGCCGGTCCTGTCTGGATTCCGAATCTCTACAACGGCAAAGACCGTTCGTTCTTCTTCTTCGCGTACGAGGGATTTCACCTGACGCAGTCATCGCCCAAATCTACGCAGCAGCCGACCGTGAAAATGCGTTCGGGCGACTTCAGCGAATTCCTTGATTCCAGTGGGAACTGCGCCAAGGGCTCGACGTATTACTGCATTTTCAATCCCGCTACCGGCACCAAGTTTGCCGGCAACATCATTCCATCCGGCCTTAACCCGGTTTCTGTGGCTCTGATGAACAAGCTGATGCCGGTCCCGACCACCAGCGGAACCGGTACAAACACCTTCGAGAACGTTCCCTATACCAGCGACGTTGAGCGCATCTCCCTTCGGGCCGATCACCGCTTCAACGACAGCAATACCATCCGCTTCACCTGGCTTCGAGCCTTTTACGGTCCCAACGTCACCGTGGGCAACGACAGCCTTCAGGGCGGCGTATCCGGCGATGGCGAGCACAATTCGCAGTTCATCCTCGGCTACACGCACACCTTCTCGCCGACTCTCGTCATGGACGTGAACGGCGACTTCTTCCATCTGCCCATCTACCGCACTCCGCAAAATGTGAATACCAAGTGGGAGTCGATCGTTCCCGGCCTGAGCACGCAGTTGATCGAGGGCGCACCGCAGATCACAATCACGAACATTCAATCGATTTCCGAAGCCGGTTCGAAAGATCTCGAGCAGGTCGGTCAACTCAATGCGTCCATCACCAAGGTGCTGGCGCGGCACACGCTCAAGTTCGGCGGCTCGTACGTATACGACAACCACTGGAACATTTCGGCGCAGAGCCCGCAGCGCGGTTCCTATAACTTTGGCGGCCAGTACACGAAGAATGCGGCGGACGCAACCGACAACACCGGGATCGCTTTCGCAGACTTCCTGCTCGGCCTTCCAACCACGACCGGGCAAGCCACGCCGGCCTTCCTGCCGACGCGCAATATTTCAAGCCAGTGGGCGGGCTACGTCCAGGACGATTGGAAGCCGCTGCCCAAGCTGACCATTAACGCTGGAATTCGTTACGACTTGCAGTGGTTCCAACCCGGCCCGTACAACCAGAACGCGCTCTGGATACCCTCAAAGAGCGAGGTCGTCGTCTTCGGGAGCAGTTATCCGGCGGCTGTCATCCCACAGTACCAGACACTGTTGACGACCAACAATCTTCTTGCTCTGTCTTCGTCGGCGGGCCTCTCCAGCAACCCCTTTTCGTATCTGGGACGTCCGGACAAGAACTTCGCGCCCCGTTTGGGTTTTGCCTATCAACTGGAGCGCAACACCGTGCTTCGCGGCGCGTTCGGCATTTATTACAACCTGCTGCCGGCCTCCTATATGGGCACAGCGTTCGGCAATTTGCCGTTCACGGCTAGTCTCACCTACACCAACGCTACCCCTTACTCGGCGGCCACCACCACCATGAGCGCGCCCTTCAATGGCACCGGCAATGCAGGCGGTCGTCCGGGCGCCAACGCCGAGCATTCGCTCGTTACGCCCTATACCGAGGAGTACAACCTCGCCCTCGAACACCAGTTCGGGCTCGGCATGGATGTGCGCGTCGGGTACGTGGGTCAGCACAACCTGAAGCAGAACAACGCCAGCGGCAGCGGAACATTTGCGCCAAACCTGAACTACGCGGATCCGTTCGACATCACCAAGACGGCTGCGGCCCAGGCGCCCTACCCGCTACTGGGCACCATCAACTACGCTGTCGACCCGCTCTTCCACAGCACCATGAACTCGCTGCAGGTGGGAGTGCACAAGCAGTACTCGCGCGGCATCGCCTTTGGCGCCGAGTATCAGTGGACGCGCGTTCTGGGCACTGAGAACCTCGAGGATCCCTCTGGCAAGTATCCCCAGGACTCATTTGGGAACATCAGCGGAATCACTCCGCAGGTGCTGCAACTGAGCTACTCCTACGCGCTGCCGTTGGGCAAGGGACAGTGGTTCTTCCCCAACGCCGGCGCACTTGCCAACAAAGTCGTCGGCGGATGGGAGGTCTCCGGCGTTATCGACGCACAGAGCGGCCAGCCCTTCTCAGTGAGCTACACGGCCACGCCCTCCAGCCAATACCCCGGTCTGGTGAGCGGTCGCGCAAATGTCGTCCCCGGCGTCTCGCACTATCCCACCAAGAAGACCCGCACGCAGTGGTTCAATCCGGCGGCATTTACGGCTCCGACGAATGCTTCCGGCATTGCCGGCGGTGCGTATGGCACCAGCGCCTACGACATGCTTTACGGGCCCAGATTCCAGGATTGGGATATGAACCTCAAGAAGAACATCGCATGGGGCGACCATTACAACATCCAGCTCCGCGCGGACGCCTTCAACATCTTCAACCATCCCAACTTCAACACGCCGAATGCGAATATCTCCAACTCCAACGTAGGCACAGTGACCGGAATCTCGGGAACGCCAAGCTATGAGGCGCGCACGATGGAGTTTGCGTTCAAGTTCAACTTCTAACAACCTGTTCAACACTCTCTTCCGCTGGGCGGTGTCCGTTCGCCAGAGCTCGAATCGGGCTCTGGCTGACGGCCCCGCCCGGCTGGAGTGTGAATGTGGCAAGGCATCGATTTGGCTTCCCCGGCGTGCCGTGCTTCTGCAGCTTTTCCTTTAGCGCCTGACCATTTTGCAATCGTTCCCAGGGAGAACCAATGAATAAGCGGAGTCTGGCCGGTCTGGTAATCGTGCTGGCTTTTGCATTGAAGATGGATGCCAAGGCAATACCGCATCGCGTGAGCCCGGCGACAATGAACGCGAACACGCGCCAGCTATTCGACGAATCGATGGCGATGAACGCCGCCTTCTATGACGACAGCGTGAAGCTGGTAAAAGCTCCGGGCTACAGGCGCTCTGCGGCGGCGCGGACCGGCTATCACATGGTTCGCGAGTCGAGTTGGTACGCTCTCGGGCTGCTGGTGCGCGATGAAGCGGGCGACCGCCAACGGGCGGCCGACATTCTCGACGCTGTATTGAAACAGCAATATCTCACGCCAGGCAAGCCTTGGTACGGCACATTCCGCAGGGCGCCCGAGGAGCAGGATCCCGCTCCCGATGCGGTGATGTGGCGGAACTTCGATCCCAACTGGCGCGTCTTTATCGGGACCACTTTTGAGATGATTCTCGTCGAGTATCCCGACCGGATTTCGCCCGAGCTTGCGCAGCGGATGTATGCGGCCATCGACCGCGGCATTGAAGGAGAGATCGCCGAGAAGAGGCTGCTGCCCTCCTACAGCAACATCGCGCTGATGTATGGGGCACTTTGGGATTTTGCTGCCACGCACAACAACCGCGCCGATTGGAAGCAGCAATCGAACGAATGGACCGAGGCTGTCTACAGACTCTACAAGCAGTACGGCGCATTCTTCGAGTACAACTCGCCGACCTACTGCGGCGTCGATCTCTACGGCCTGGCGCTGTGGCGCAACTACGGCTCGACCCCGCGCATTCGTGCGATTGGCAGCGAGATGGAGGCCGGCCTCTGGCGCGATATCGCCGACCTCTACCAACCTGACCTGCGCAACATCTCCGGCCCCTACGACCGCGCCTACGGCATGGACATGGAGAACTATGTGAGCGTCGATGGCGTTTGGATGCGGACGGTGATGGACGCGAACCGCGCGCCATTGGCGCCGATTACGCCCACCACCGATCACCTGGCCGACGTCTGGTTTGCGCCTCACCTGGCCGTGCTTGGCACTCGTATTCCTCCGGACGCATTCAAGAAGATGACCAGCTTCGAGGGCGAGCATCTGGTGAGCAGAAAGATCACCGATGAACGCAGCGCGACTGCGTGGATCGGCAAGCACGTGATCTTTGGCGGCGAGGCCACCGGCAAGACCAGGGATGCCGGCACGGGCTCGCAGTTTCATCCAGCCACCATCCAATGGCGCACTCCGTCCGGAGAGATTGGCTGGGTGCAACTGTATGAAGCGCCCTTGATCGATGCAACCGCCGACCCGCGCGGGATTACGATCTCGACAACCGGAACCATTCGCATCCGCATCCACGCCAGGGGCATGGATCAGTCGAAGATCACTGCGGCCAACTGGGATCTTCCCGGATTGAAGGTTTCCGTTACTTCAGACAGCAAGAGCTTCAGCGAGGAAAAGGCTGGCGACAACCTCGACCTCGTGTACTCCGGGATCACAGGGACGCGGTGGGAGATCACGCCCATTCAGTAATCGAGTTTTCGATTGGGTCTTCAACAAAGCGCTTGAACCGCCCGGCAAATTCCGTTCCAGCTTTTGTCGTCTGCTGGGACTGAAGTCGCCGGGCCTTTCTTTGTCCGAAATTTGGAATCTGTCTTAGCCGCTCCTGTTTGAACGCGGCCCCGGGTACCCCGGTAAACTAATGTCAATCAGGCGTGGTGTCTTTACGCCAGGAGTGGACTTATGTTATTTGGGCAGTCAATTCTGAATGGCGAGCCTCGCCCGGGAAATGGAGCGTCCTTCCAGGGCCGGGACCCTGCTGCTGGAACTCGCCTCGATCCTGTTTATCATTCCGCCTCGGATAGACGATGTTGATCTCGCGGCACGTCTCGCTGATGATGCCTTCGATACATACGGAAAGCTGCCCGGGGCGGACAAGGCCCGCTTCCTGCGCCATATCGCCGCGGGCATTGAGGCCATCGCGGCGGAAGTCGTAGAGCGTGCGCACAGCGAAACCGCTCTGCCGAAACCGCGGTTGCAGGGAGAGGTCGGCCGCACCGTCAACCAGCTCCGGCTGTTTGCGCAAGTGGTCGAAGAGGGCTCGTGGGCCATGGCGCGCATCGATCCCGCGCAGCCGGACCGCAAGCCACTCGCCCGCGCCGATATCCGCTCGGTTCTGCGGCCCATCGGGCCTGTAGCGGTCTTCGGTTCGAGCAATTTTCCACTGGCTTTTTCCGTTGCGGGCGGGGATACGGCTTCGGCTCTGGCTGCGGGCAATCCTGTTATCGTCAAGGCGCATTCGGCGCACCCCGGCACCAGCGAAATGGTCGGCCAGGTCATCAGCAACTGCGTGAAAGAGTGCGGCCTTCCGGCGGGTACATTCTGCGCTGATCTTCGGCTCGGGCGCGCTGGTGGGGTCGGCGTTGGTCGAGCATCCGAGTGTAAAAGCTGTTGGCTTTACAGGATCGTTGCATGCAGGCAGGGCTTTGATGCAACTGGCCGCGGCGCGTCCGGAGCCCATTCCCTGCTACATGGAGATGAGTAGCACCAATCCACTCTTCGTGCTGCCGGAGGCGCTGCGGACGCGCGCTTCGCAAATTGCGGAAGGACTGTTCGGCTCGTTTACGCTGGGTGTGGGCCAGTTCTGCACCAAGCCGGGGTTGGTTTTTCTGCCTCGCGACGAGAATGCTGACGCGCTGGTTGCCAGCCTCGTTGCGCGCGTGGAGCAGGCCACAGCCGCACCCATGCTGACCGAGGGAATCTACAAGAGCTACAAATCTCTGCTTGCTGAGCGGCAGAAGATTCGTGGAGTCGAAGTGCTTGCGCTGGCTTCGCCAGAGCCCGTTGGGTCCGTTAAAGCTCCACCGGCACTGTTCGAAATCAACGGAAGCGATTTGCTCCGCGAACCTGAGTTGGCGAAGGAAATCTTTGGTCCGAGCGCGCTCGTTATCCGTTATGCCGACCGGGAAGAGCTGGTGGCGCTGGCGCATTCGTTGGAGGGCCAGCTACGGCAACCTTGCATGGAACCGACGCCGACATTGCTGCCTTCCGCGATCTGGTCGACATTCTCGAACGCAAAGCAGGAAGGCTCATCGTCAATGGCTACCCGACCGGCGTAGAAGTCTGTCACGCCATGGTCCACGGCGGGCCTTATCCGGCTACCAGCGATAGCCGCACGACCTCAGTGGGCACGCAGGCTATTTACCGCTTTGCGCGGCCGGTGTGCTATCAGGATTTTCCGCAGGCGGCGCTGCCGGATGAATTGAAGGATGAGAATCCGCTGGGGATTCTGCGGCTGGTGAACGGGGTTTATACGCGGGATGCGGTTTAGCCCCGATATCTCACAGGCAGATTGTCGATTGGGGTGGGCCGGGGCGAAGAAAATAGTTGGAAAGGCCGTCTTTTCTGTGTCATAACTACGTTATCGAGACGGGTTATGGCTGCGGAAAGGGCGGCCTTTCTTATGACAGAGTGTAATCAAGAAGTCTTCTCGTTTGCATCACATTTTTCGCGTCGGGTCGAGGCCAGTTTCACGGCCGGCCAGATATCGACCGATGGCGGAGCGCTGTTGTTGCGTCAGGCCGATCGCAAGATCGGTTTGCTGGAGCGGGTGGCGTCCTGTTTCACCGACCGGCGGTCGCCGCTGCTGGTCCAGCACCAACTTTCCGAGATGCTTTCGCAGCGCATCTACGGGCTGGCTTTGGGCTACGAGGACCTGAACGATCATGAGCAGTTGCGCCGCGATCCGCTGATGGCTGTGCTGGCCGACCGGCGCAAGCTGGAAGATCCCCTGGCCGGCAAAAGCACGCTGAACCGGATGGAGTTGCCCGGCGGCAACAAGCGTTACCACAAGATCGATTACGCGCCGGCGACGATCGACTCGCTGTTGTGCGATCTGTTTGTCGAGTCGCACGCCGAAGTCGCCCGAGCGGATCGTGCTCGACCTGGATGCCACCGACATTCCGCTCTACGGCCATCAGCCGGAGCGATTTTTTCATGGTTACTACGACAGCTACTGCTATCTGCCGCTGTACATCTTCGCCGGCGATCAACTGTTATGTGCGCGGCTCAGGCCGGCCAACATCGACGGCGCGGCCGGTGCGCTCGATGAGGTCAAGCGCATCGTGGCCCAGTTGCGCGTTAAGTGGCCCAAGGTGCGCATCGTGCTGCGCGGCGACTCGGGCTTTTGCCGCGAGGAACTGATGGCCTGGTGCGAGGCCGAAGAAAACCGGGTAGACTTCCTGTTCGGCCTGGCGCGCAACAGCCGGCTGCAGAAGATGGTCGGCAAGCAGATGCACGAGGCCAGGCTGCTGCACGGCCAGACCGGCAAGGCGGCCCGCGTCTTCACCGAGTTCAAGTACAAGACCAGGAAGAGTTGGGCGTGCGAGCGACGCGTAGTGGCCAAGGCCGAGTATCTGGACAAGGGCGAGAACCCGCGCTTCGTGGTAACTTCGCTGGGCGCCGATGAGTGGGCGGCGCGCGAGCTGTACGAGAAGTTCTACTGCCAGCGCGGCGAGATGGAGAACCGCATCAAGGAGCAGATGTGCCTGTTCGCCTATCGGCTCTCGACAGAAGAAATGAAGGGCAATCAGCTGCGGCTGTACCTGTCGGGGCTGGCTTATACGCTGGTTGAAGCATTCAGGCGGCTGGCGCTGAAGGGCACCGAGTGGGCCGAGGCGCAAGTGGATACGATCCGGCTCAAGCTGTTCAAGATCGGCGCCCTGGTACGCATCAGCGCCCGGCGCGTGTGGCTGGAACTCAGTTCCACCTATCCGTGGAAGCAGATTTACGCTCGAGCCTTCGACGCGCTGCGCTGCTGACCGGCTCCACCGCGACCAAACAGCTTTTCCACACCAACACAGTAACCGATCAGGCGGAGCTATGCGTCAAACCCAACTTCGATCCGCAATCAGCCCTTCTGTGCCTTCGCCGAAGCCATCGCGGAGCCGATTTCAAGCCGGTTGATGGCTCTTCCCGCATGCATAGCACCGCTGTACGTCACCAAATCGAACCCTGTGAGAAATCGCGGTTAGGGTGGCGATCGGGTGCTATCCCAGGTCTCAAGGGCGAGATCTGGTGGCCCGACGGTGTTCTTCTGCGATGGGCTTACGGATTAGTCACTGCCAAATGGGGGACCAGCCTCTCAGAGCAGAAATCAGGGATGCAATAGGAGGCGCTCACTGTGCATCTCTTCGTCCTTGAAGAACGCCAGCTTGCCTGGAATGCAAGATAAGATAGTTCCGCATTGTCGCCCCCACACCTCATCCATTGCAGCTTCTAAATTCATTTCACGTCCGTCAATCGAGGTGTATTCGGAGATGACCCAGACGGTTCGTCCTGCTCCTTTTTGTCGCAACATAGCCACAAGTTCAACTGCTGTGTGCGCCGTCTTCGGTGGGATGGGATGGGCGAATCGCTCGTCGAGCCATTTGAAGTGTGCGAGAGCATCTCTGAATTTCTGACGACGGTTGGGATCAGCAAGAAGGAGGGCACAACGCTCCCGCCTGTCCTTCAAGATGAAGGCTCGCACTACTTCCCGCTCGTGCAGTGGAAGATTCTCGACCATGCTGAGATCATAAGTCGCCATCTTGGTCGGTTGACCGGCAAACCGAACATTATGCGTTCCCAGGTCTCAAAATCGAGACCTGGGGCAACCATCATCGGGTGGTCGATGGGGTCTGGGTGCGCAGGCAGAGGATGATTCCGGCGGAGACCAGCAGCGACATCGACATGGTGAAGAATCCGGCGCGGGAGTTGCCGGTGAGGGCCTGAAGCCAGCCAATCAGCCATGTGCCGACGAACCCTCCCAAAGCCCCGAAGGTGTTGATGAGCGCCATCACTTCACCGGCAACGGTCTTGGGCAGCATCTCCGGCACGATGGCAAAGAACGGGCCGTAGGGCGCGTACATGGCTCCTCCGGCGACGATCAGCGAGATATACGCGAGCCAGAAGTTGTTTCCGGAGATGGCGTAGGAGGAGAACAGCGCGACTCCGGAGAGCAGCAGAAACGGCCAGACGAAGACTTTGCGATTGAGCGCGCGATCTGAGAAATGCGCCACCACCAGCATCAGCACCACGGCCAGAAGAAACGGCGCGGCGCTCAGCAGGCCAACCGTCTCAATGCCGCGCGTCGATCCTGAGCGAATCATCTCCGGAATCCACAGCACCAGTCCGTAAACTCCAAAGCTCCAGAAGAAATATTGGACGCACAGCAGAATGACGCCGGGGACGCGGAGCGCCGAGGCGAGATTTCGCTGCGGCGGCAGCACGGTTTGCTCGAGATCGAGTGCGTCTTCAAGCTGCCGGCTGCTTGCCTTGCTCAGCCAGGAGGCGTCGCGCGGCCGGTCGCTGGCTACCAGCACCCACACGAAAGCCCAAATGACGGACGGAATTCCCTCAAGGATGAAAGTCATCTGCCAGCCGACAGCTTTGATCAGAAAGCCGGTGACAGCGGCCATCCACGTGACGGTGACCGGATTGCCGAGAATGAGGATCGCGTTGGCGCGCGAACGCTCCGCGCGCGTAAACCAGTTGGTGAGCAGGATCAGCATGGAGGGGAAGATCAGGCTCTCGGCAATGCCCAGCAACGTGCGATCGACGACGAGAAGCCAATAATCCCGGATGACGCCGGTGAGGGCGGATAGAACGCCCCAACTGATGAGCGCGAAAAAGATCAGCCGCGTGGCGCTCTTTGCGCCTTGCATAAGCGGCGGCGGGAACCTGGAAGAGAAAGTAGCCCAGAAAGAAAACCGAACCCAAAAAGGCAGCGCGCGATTCGGTGATGTTGAGCGACTTGGCCAGACCCGCCGCGGCGCCGAAGCCGAAGTTCGAGCGGCCGAGATAGGCGAGGCTGTAGGTGAAGAAGACCACCGGCATCAGGTAGAGCCAGCGGCGGCGCAGTCCTCTTCCATGCTTCTCCTGAATCATGGTTGTCTCTTGAATCTGCATGTCGATCTGTTCATCGGGCACACAAGCGTTATAGCATCTCTCAGAGTGCGCACTCCAGTCCGCGCCGCGTCTCTATACTTGATTTGCGCTTGAAAGGGTCCCGCCATCGAAAACGTCTCGCTCACCTCGGTGCTTGAGAACGCTGATCCCGGCCTCCTCGATGTGGCCACGCATGCGCCCGGGCCCGCCGGGATGCTGCCTCTCTCGGCAGAGATGCTGCTTACGGAGCCTTCAGGAAATCTGTTTGGCTTGACGCAAAACGCCGGCATGGGCTGGGAGCCGAGCCGCCTTCTCGATCCCGAGTTTCTAATTCTGAGCACCCACGGCGGTCTGCGTGCCGAGAACGGCGAAGCGATCGCGCTCGGCTTCCATACCGGCCATTGGGAGGTCGGCCTGCTCGTGGCTGAAGCAGCCCGCGAGCTGAAGGCTTTGCGCGCCGTCCCCTTTGCAGGAGCCTGCACGGACCCATGCGATGGCCGCACCCAGGGCACCGCCGGCATGCTGGACTCGCTCCCGTACCGCAACGATGCGGCGATCGTGCTGCGCCGTCTAATGCGTTCGCTGCCCACCGGCAAGGGGGTCATCGGCATCGCTACCTGCGACAAGGGACTGCCCGCCATGATGATGGCGTTGGCTTCCTCGGGCGCGAAGCCTGCCGTGCTTGTGCCCGGAGGCGTAACTCTTCTGCCCGAATCCGGAGAAGACGCAGGCAAAGTACAAACCATCGGCGCGCGTTTCGCACAGGATCAAATCACGCTTGAGTATGCGGCCGAAGTTGGCTGCCGCGCCTGCGCTTCTCCCGGTGGAGGATGCCAGTTCCTCGGCACCGCCGCAACTTCGCAAGTGGTGGGCGAGGCGCTTGGGCATGGCGCTGCCCCACACCGCGCTCGCCCCCTCGGGCCAGCCCATTTGGCTTGATGCGGCGAAGCGTTCCAGCCGCGCCATTCTGCGCATGCATGAGCTGCGCATCGGCATCCAGGACGTACTGACCCAGGCGGCAATCCGCAATGCGATGGTTGTTCACGCAGCCTTCGGCGGCTCCACCAATCTGCTGTTGCACATTCCCGCCATTGCGTACGCTGCGCGGTTACATCGCCCCACGGTGGCCGACTGGACCGAAATCAATCGTCAGGTGCCGCGCATCGTCGATGCCCTCCCCAACGGACCGCGCGGCTTCGCCACCGTGCAGGTCTTTCTTGCCGGCGGCGTTCCCGAGGTGATGCTGCATCTGCGGCGGGCCGGGCTTCTCGATACAACCGTCAAGACCGTCTCCGGAGAATCGCTCGATGCCTGCCTCGATTGGTGGAGCGAAAGCCCGCGCCGCGGCCAGTTGCGCCGCGTTCTTAAAGACCGGGACGGCATCGATCCCGACGACGTCATCATGTCGCCCGGCAGCGCCCGCTCGCACGGGCTTACTTCCACCATCTGCTTTCCCGCCGGTAATCTTGCGCCGGAGGGCTCGGTCATCAAGAGCACCGCAATCGATCCCTCGCTTGTTGGCGAGGATGGCGTCTACCGGCATATTGGCCCGGCCAGAGTCTTTGTCACGGAAGAGGCCGTGATCAAGGCAATCAAGTCCGGCGACGTCGCGCGCGGCGACGTGATCGTTCTCATCTGCGGAGGGCCGGCGGGCGCCGGCATGCAGGAGATATATCAGATCACCGCCGCGCTCAAGCAACTTCCTCACTGCAAGCACGTGGCTGTGCTCACCGATGCGCGCTTCAGCGGCGTCTCGACGGGTGCCTGCATCGGACACATCTCACCTGAGGCGCTGGCCGGCGGGCCGATCGGCAAGGTATCTGGAGGGCGATCGGATCGAAATTGTCATCGATCGCAATTCCCTCGCCGGGTCTATCCAACTTGTGGGCGATGCCTCGGAGATATTTGGCGCGGAAGAAGGCGCGCGCCGGCTTGCTCAGCGCAAGCCCCGCCCCGACTTGCACCCGCATCCCGAGTTACCTGAAGATACTCGGTTGTGGGCTGCGCTGGTGCAGGCCAGCGGCGGCGTCTGGGGAGGCTGCGTCTACGACGTCGATAAGATCGTTTCCAAATTGGAGAGACCTGAGTGAAACTCTACCGCACGGATGTTGGATGTTTTGTCGAACAGGCCGGCCTTTATTATCGCGTGCCCGTGACCTCGCTCGATTCGCTTTTTACTCATGACGATTTGCATGGTTATCTGAAGTCGATTGTAGATAAAAGCGACGGCGTCGATTTTTTCGTCTCGGAATTCGATCTTTCTTCCGCACAGATCCTTGCGCCGATTGGAAATCAGGAAGTCTGGGCCGCTGGCGTCACTTATTACCGCAGCCGCAGCGCGCGCATGGAAGAGTCGAAATCCGCCGGCGGAGGCGACTTTTACGATCGCGTCTATTCGGCGGAGCGTCCGGAGCTTTTCTTCAAGGCCACGGCCAGCCGCGTTGCCGGCCCTGGAAGCCCGGTTCGCATTCGCAGCGATGCCAGGTGGATCGTGCCGGAGCCGGAGCTCACGCTGCTCGTCAACAATCGTGGTCAGATCATCGGGTACACCGTCGGCAACGACATGAGCTCGCGCGACATCGAGGGTGAGAATCCGCTCTATCTTCCCCAGGCAAAGGTCTATGACCGCAGTTGCGCCCTCGGCCCCTGCGTGCTGATCAGTCCCGAGCCGCTGCCGGCCACAACGCCCATTCGCATCGAAATTGTTCGCCGCGGAGTTTGCGAATTTTCTGGCAGATACTACACTCGCCGAGTTAAAGCGCGCCCCCGCCACCCTTGTCGAATATCTGTTCCGCGACAACAGCTTTCCATTCGGCACTTTCCTGATGACCGGCACCGGCATCGTCCCTCCGGATTCCTTTACCCTCGGCGCCCGGAGACCGGATTCGCATCACCATCGACCCCATCGGCACGCTCGAAAACGACGTAATTCAAGGCAACTGAAGAGAGGGAACTGTTGGCCGCTCAGGAATTCGGGATAAGCGCTAACCTGCCCAGGCGTCGCTGGCGCATTGCATGGCTGCTGGGAATTGGCGTTCTGGTCAATTACTTTGACCGCGTCAACCTCTCCGTCTCCCATGGCGCACTTGTCACCGCCTTCGGAGTTTCGAATATAACTTTCGGCTATCTTTCCAGCGCCTATAACTGGACTTATGCTGCCTGCCAGTTACCGATCGGAGTGCTGCTGGATAAGTTCGGCGTCAAGCGCGTCGGCCGTATCGGCATCTTCCTATGGAGTGTAGCTTCCTTCGGCGCGGCAGTTACTCCTAACTTCGGCGGATTGTTTGGAGCGAGATATCTGCTCGGCGTAGGCGAGGCGCCTACATTTCCGGCAAACGCCAAGGCCGTCGGACTGTGGTTCCCCCCGCAGGAACGCAGCCTGGCTACGGCGATGTTCGACGCGGCCGCCAAATTCTCTTCGGCCATCGGCGTGCCCGTCATCGGAATCGCGTTGCTGTTGGCAGGCTGGCGCTGGAGCTTCGCGCTGACGGGCGTGCTCAGCATCGCCTATCTCATCTACTTCTGGCGCGTCTACAAAGATCCCGGCGACGATCCGGCGCTAACTGCGATTGAGCGGGATTACATCGAGCAAAGACCCAGCAGTTCCGAAGCACTGAAATCTCAGGAGGAGGCGCCTAATTCGCTCTTTCGTCTTTTGGCGCAGCGCAAGGTGCTTGGTCTCGCGCATCGGTTTCGGCTCCTATAACTACGTCTTCTACTTGCTCCTCTACCTGGCTGCCGAGTTATCTCTCATTTGCGTTGCACATCGATCTGCTGCACTCGTTTTTTTACACGAGCGTGCCCTGGATCTTCGCCACCATTACGGACATTGTGGTCGGCGGGTGGCTGGTCGATTTCCTCGTCCAGAATGGCCGGGACTCCAACCTGGTTCGCAAAGTCATCCTCATCGGCGGCACCGCCTTTGGGCTGGGATTGCTGGGCGCGGCTCACGCGCACACGCCGATGCGGGCACTTATCTGGATCAGCGTTTCGATCGGCGGCCTGTCTGCGGCGGCGCCGGTCGGCTGGTCACTGCCGTCGCTGATCGCGCGCCGCAACGACGTCGGAAAAGTCGGTGGAATCTCAATTTTTCCAATCAGCTCTCCGGAATTGCCGCATCCATCGTCACCGGGTACCTGGTGACCGCATTCCACTCCTACGCGTGGGCCTTCGGCGTCGCGGCGGCATATCTTTCGGTTGGAATCGCGGCTTACATCTTCCTGCTTGGCAAGATCGAGCCGATGCATCTGAAGCCGGCCGGCGGAAGCTAGCATTCGCAATACCCGCTCCTGCGAATGAAGTTGAAGCCATTTTCGTCACCGCCGCGTCTAATCCGTATCGGGACAAGTTTCGATGGTGCATCACCATTCTGGTGCATCAGGCGTGACCAATCTGGTGCATTGCTCCAATTTTGTCGTCCTGTAACACTGAATGATGCACAATATCATGATGCACACTAACTGCATCCGGGAGAACTAGCCGTGCCGCGCATCCACTTTCACCAGCAACTGGCCGAACTGAAGGACAAACTCATGGCCATGGCCGCCTTGGCGCAGCAGGCGGTCGAAACGGCGGTGGACGCCTACCTCCAGCGCGACAAGGGCTTATGCAAGTTCGTAAAGCAGAACGAGACTGCCATCAATACCGCGCAGCGCGAGCTGGACGAGATGGCTTACGAGTTGCTCGCCAAGGAGCAGCCCATGGCCATCGATCTGCGCTTCATTCTCGCGGTCATCAAGATCAATGGCGACCTTGAGCGCATCGGCGACCAGTCGATGGGCATTGCCCGCCGCACCAAGGAGACTCTGAACATGGAAGAAGTTGACTTGCCCGTCGACTTCGCCGCCATGGGCGAGTTTGCCGGGCGCATGATCCGCTCTGCCGTGCAGGCGCTGCTCGATGGCGATGCGCGGCTGGCCGAGTCGGTCCGCGAGATGGACGACGACATCGACCGCATGAACCGCCTCGCCCACGCCGATCTGCTCAAGCTCATCGAAGAGAAGCCGCAATACACTCAGCAGGCGATGAAAGGTATCCTGGTGGCGAAGAATCTGGAAAGAATCGCGGATCACGCGTCGAATATCGCCACGGACGTGATCTTCTGGATTCGCGGCGCAGACGTGCGGCACCAGCTCAGCATGTCGATGGATTGAAAAGCAGCTTTCAGCCATCAGCCTCCAGCTCTCAGCTCCATTCAGGTAGAATCGACGATTTTCCATTCCCAGGATAGGACTGATAGCTGAAGGCCTTCAGTTAGACGCCGATCACCGCGCAGAGTTCCTTCACCGCCGCGGCGCTCTTCTTCAATGCGGCATCTTCTTCCGGCGTCAGCTTGATCTCGATGATCTTTTCCAGGCCCGCCGCGCCCAGCTTGCAGGGAACGCCAATGTAGTAGCCATCGATGCCGTACTCGCCCTGAAGATAGGCCGCGCAGGGAAGAATCTTCTTCTTGTCCTTGAGAATGGCCTCAGCCATCTCTGCTGCGGCTGCCGATGGAGCATAGTAGGCGCTGCCCGTCTTGAGGTATTTCACGATCTCGGCGCCGCCGTCGCGGGTGCGCTGCACAAGCTGCTTCCAGCCGGTCGGGGGCAATCAGTTCGGTGATCGGAATGCCGGCGACGGTCGAGTAGCGCGCCAGCGGCACCATCGTGTCTCCGTGCCCGCCCAGGACAAACGCGGTGACATTCTCGACGCTGACATTCAGCTCCTCCGCGATAAAGGTGCGGAAGCGCGCGGAATCCAGCACGCCGGCCATGCCGATCACCCGCTCGCGGTTGAAGCCGGCCTGGCGATAGGCGGCCTGTGCCATGGCGTCCAGCGGATTCGAGACGATGATCAGAATCGACTCCGGCGATTGCGCCACCACCTTCGCCACCACGTCGGACATGATCTTGAAGTTGGTGTGCAGCAGGTCGTCGCGGCTCATGCCCGGCTTGCGGGGAATGCCCGCGGTGATGATCACGATGTCGGAGTTGGCGGTGGCCGCGTAGTCGTTCGATGCCAATCACGTTCACGTCGCGCTTCTCGATGGGCAGCGCTTCAAGCAGGTCCAGCGCCTTGCCCTGCGGAATCGCCTTCCACCACGTCGATAAGCACCACATCGGCAAGTTCCTTGGCCGCAATCCAATGCGCGGCCGTGGCGCCCACGTTGCCGGCGCCCACAATGCTGACTTTCTTTCTCATGTCTCTCCTCTTATATCTTCCGCGGGGCCGAAGCCCTCGCGCACGATTCGTCTGTTTACCAACGGCTTAACTGATCCCTGTTCCCTGATCCCTGTTCCCTGTACTTACATGTTGCCGATGATGCGAGTAGCAAATTCGCTGGTGCCTACTTTGGTGGCGCCGGCGGTCTGGCGTTCAAAGTCGTAGGTGACGAACTTCTGCAGGATGGTCTTTTCCAGCGAATCTTCGATCAGTTTGGCGGCTTCCTTCCAGCCGATGAAGTCGAGCAGCATGACTCCCGACAGAATCACCGAGCCGGGATTGATGACGTCCTTGTCGGCATACTTTGGCGCGGTGCCGTGTGTGGCTTCAAAGACCGCGTAGCCATCGCCGATGTTGGCGCCGGGAGCGATGCCGAGCCCGCCCACCTGCGCAGCGGCCGCGTCGGAGATGTAGTCGCCGTTAAGGTTGGTGGTGGCCAGAATGCTGTAGTCCGATGGGCGAATGATGATCTGCTGGAAGATGGAGTCGGCGATGCGGTCGTTGACGAGGATCTTCGACTTCCATGCGCCGTTGCCGTGGGTCTTGCCGATCGAGTCAAGCACGCCTTTGATTTCAGCGTAGAGCTCGTCGCGGAATGCCTGGTTGCCGAATTCGAGGCCGGGCTCAATCAGCGCGGCGTTTTCTTCGACCGGTAATCTTCGGGTTGGCGTCGACATTGCCCAGAATCCAGCTTTCGCGCTCGGTGACGACGTGCTCGCGGAACTCCTGCGTGGCAACTTCATAGCCCCATTCGCGGAATGCGCCCTCGGTGAACTTCTGGATGTTGCCCTTGTGCACGAGCGTGACGGTCTTGCGGCCGGACTCCAGCGCGTGGCGGATGGCATAGCGCACCAGCCGCTTGGTGCCGAAGATCGAGATCGGCTTGATGCCCACGCCCGAGTCTTCGCGCACTTTCTTCTTGCCGCCTTTGAGCAAATCGTTGTTCAGAAAGTCGATGAGCTTGGCGGCATCCGGCGACCCCTGCTTGAACTCGATGCCCGCATACACGTCTTCCGTGTTCTCGCGGAAGATCACAATGTCGACCTTCTCGGGATGCTTCACCGGGCTGGGCACGCCCTGGTAGTAGCGGACCGGCCGCACGCAGGCGTAGAGGTCGAGAAGCTGGCGCAGGGCCACGTTGAGCGAGCGGATGCCGCCGCCGATGGGCGTGGTGAGCGGTCCCTTGATGGAGACGCGCAGGTCGCGAGCCGCGGCTACCGAGTCATCGGGCAGCCAGGTGGAGAACTGGCGAAAGGCCTTTTCGCCGGCGAAGATCTCAAACCAGCGAATGGCGCGCTTGCCGCCGTATGCTTTTTCCACCGCCGCGTCAAACACCCGCTGCGAGGCCTTCCAGATGTCGCGGCCCGTGCCGTCGCCTTCAATGAAGGGGATGATTGGATTGTCGGGGACTTCAAACTTGCCGTTCTTGTAGTCGATGGGCTTGCCGTTCTTTGGGCAATTCCAGCCCGTTGTAGGTTGTTTGCATGATCTTTGTGGATGTCCTTCCGTGCGGGATCTTCAAGGAAGAGGCTACCATCTGCAAATTAGGAGTGGCAATCGGGAAGGAAACCCGCTCAGCGGTCTCCTCTGTCTCTCGGAGTCCTGAGATCGTCCCCGTCAAATCGCGGAATGCCGAAGTGCCCCCGCAGGTGAAGCAGGTCCGCAGGGCTCAGGTTGCCGGCCACGGTCACCAGGGTCAGGCTTTTGGGAGTCTCGGCCAGCACCACCGCGCCGCGCAGGTTTGCGCCGTCCATCACCAGCCACACGTCGGTGGTTCCGTTGTGCACCGGGCCGCCGCTGTTGGTGGTCGTCACCAGGTGCTTCCAGCCGCGCAGGTGGTACGCTTCGCGCACCGCATTCACCGACTCCGGATCTGCGATCCCCGCATCGCCGAAGCGCAGCAGATGCACACTGACCCCGTCGAGTTTGTTCACGGCCTGTTTCACGTCGGCATCCGAATCCTGCATCAGGCCGGCGGCTGCGGCGAGCAGGTTCCGGTCAAGCGTAAAGCTCGATTTCACGGCGGCCTGAGCGCTCAACTGCGCCAGCGCCGGGGGCACCCATTCCAAAGGTACCGGATTCAGCGCAGCATTGACTGGCGGATGCAGCCGGGGCTGTGCCCGAGGGAATTTGCTGTTGCTCGGGCGTTTGAGCCGGCAAACACCCGCAGCTCAGAGTCGCGCACAAGACAGGGATCGCAAGCCGAAGCATCCTCTTCATGAGTTGTTAAACGCGGAACGCGGAGAAAAGTTACGGTGGATTCGAGAAGTCGCAGCGCGTCCAGCAATCGCCGTCCAGAACCCGCCCGCGAGCAGAAGACAAGCCGGGCCGAATCCGAAGGCTGACCCCCGCGAAGACGCCGAAAGTGTGAACCTGGGATGAAATCGAAATCAATTCCGTCCAAGGCCGCCCGGATGCGATAAACTCATGCGGGAACCCTGTACGGGAGTCACAATTCTACACATCACGGAGGCTACATAGAAATTGGGAAAAAGCATGGTCCCGAAGAAGATTTTCTTTACCAAGGGCGTTGGAAAACACAAGGAGCGCCTGACCTCCTTTGAGCTCGCCCTTCGGGATGCCGGCATCGCTTCGCAGAACCTCGTCCGCGTCTCCTCCATCTTTCCGCCGCAGTGCAAGGTGATTCCGCGCAAGGAGGGCCTCACCTATCTGAATCACGGCGAGGTGGTTTTTTCTGTCATTGCTGAGAACTCCACGCGCGAACCGCACCGGCTCATCGTTTCCAGCATCGGCGTTGCCATACCCGCCGACCGCAACGCCTACGGATACCTGAGCGAGCACCACAGCTTTGGCGAAACCGAGGAACAGGCCGGCGAATACGCCGAGGAACTGGCGGCCGAAATGCTCGCCACAACTCTCGACGTCGAATTCGATCCGGACACTAGCTGGGACGAGAAGAAGGAGATCTATCGCATCTCCAACAAGATCGTTCGCACCAGCAATGTTACCCAGTCGGCGGTGGGCGACCAGCGCGGCAAGTGGACCACAACAATTGCCGCCGCGGTGCTGATCCTGGAAGAGTAGGCATCGCGCTTTAGGGACGATTGAGGCCAATTCCGGCAGCCGGGATTGGCCTCGCTGCATGGCTCCGCTGAGGAAAGGGTTGGCCGGCGAACGATGACAGAGATACGCAAATACCGCGTCGGGCTCGTCCAGATGCGCATGGGGCCCGACCCGGAGACAAACTTCGCGGCGGCCGCCCGGCACATTCGCGAGGCCGCGCGCCTGGGCGCAAACATTGTCTGCCTGCCCGAGCTTTTCCTCACTCAATACTTCTGCCAGCGTCGAAGATCCCAGGCTCTTCGATCTCGGCGAGCCCATTCCCGGACCAACCACGGAAAAACTAGCCGAAGTAGCGCGCGAAGCGGGCGTCTCGATCGTTGCCTCGCTCTTTGAGCGCCGCGCTACGGGTCTTTATCACAACACCGCGGTCACGCTCAATGCCGCCGGCGACATCGTCGGCGTCTATCGCAAGATGCACATCCCTGACGATCCGCTCTACTTCGAGAAGTACTACTTCGCGCCGGGCGACCTGGGCTTTCAAGCCGTGGATACGAGCTTTGGCACGAGTTTTGGCACCGGTTTTGAAGCGGGCTTTGGCCGCATCGGCACCCTGGTTTGCTGGGATCAGTGGTACCCGGAAGGCGCGCGCCTGACCGCGCTTCAGGGCGCCGAAGTGCTCTTCTATCCCACCGCCATCGGCTGGCATCCAGCCGAAAAAGAAGAGTTCGGCGCCGGCGCAGTACGATGCCTGGCAAACCATTCAGCGCTCCCACGCGATTGCCAACGGCGTCTATGTCGCCGGCGTCAACCGCGTAGGGCATGAGCACGGTGATGTACGCGGCAATCGCGCCAGTGGGCCGGGCATTGAATTCTGGGGCGGCAGCTTTCTCGCCGACCCCTTTGGCCGCATCATCGCCAAAGCCTCCCATGATGCAGGAAGAGATCCTGATCGGCGATATTGATCTTGGCCTCATCGAAGAGACGCGCCGCAACTGGCCCTTTCTTCGCGACCGCCGCATCGACGCATATGCACCCATCAGTCGCCGCTTTCTCGATCCGGTCCAAATGCGTTTCAAAAGCGGGGAACCCAGGTAGCGATGGCCCTGACCACGCCGCACGAAATAGGCTATCGCATGCCCGCCGAGTGGGAGCCCCACGAGGCCACATGGCTTGCGTGGCCGCACAATCCTGAAGACTGGCCCGGCAAGTTCCAGCCCATCCCCTGGCTCTATGCGGAGATTGTGCGCCTCCTCTCGGTGCGCGAGCGGGTGCACATTCTCGTCGACGACAAAAAATCCGGGCAGAGAGCCGCGGGAATGCTGGAGCGTGCCGGCGCGAATCTCGATCAGGTGAGCTTCCACGTTTGGCCCACCGATCGCAGTTGGACGCGCGACACCGGTCCCATCTTTGTCCGCAACGCCGAAGGCCGCGTCGCTCTCACCGATTGGCTTTTCAATGGCTGGGCCAAGTACCCGAATTGCCAACTCGACGACCAGTTTCCCGCCCGCGTAGCTGACCTGCTCACCCTCTCCGCCTGGCAACCGTCCATCCAGGACAATAAAGGCGCGCCCCACAGACTAGTTCTCGAAGGCGGCTCCATCGACACCAACGGGCAGGGAACTCTCCTCACCACCGAAGAGTGCCTCCTCAGCGATGTGCAGCAGCGCAATCCGGGCGTCAGCCGCGAGCAACTGGAGCGTGCCTTTCACGACTATCTTGGCATCGAGCAGGTCCTCTGGCTCAACCGCGGCATCGCCGGCGACGACACCCACGGCCACGTCGACGACATCTCGCGCTTCGTCGCCCCCACCACGATCGTCACCGCCGTCGAGCCCGACGCCACCGACCCCAACCATGCGCCCCTCTCCGAAAACCTCGCCCGCCTCAGGTCCGCGCGCACCCTCGACGGCAAACAATTCACGCTTGTCGAACTTCCCATGCCGCGCCCCGTCGTCTTTCGCAAACAGCGGCTCCCCGCAAGCTACGCCAACTTCTATATCGCGAATGGCCTCGTGCTTGTCCCCACCTTCCACGACCCCAGCGATCGCGTCGTGCTTAATATTCTGGCTGAAGTTTTTCCCGGCCGCGAAGTCATCGGCATTCACGCCGTCGACCTCGTCTGGGGCCTTGGCACGCTTCATTGCATGACCCAGCAGCAGCCCACGGCAACCGAGTCAGTTCCGGCGTAGAATATTGGCATTACGGAGCAGGTATGAGCTTGGACATTAAGGAAGTGATTCAGATTGCCCGCGCGCAGTTCAAAGAACTGCTCCCAGAACTCGCGATTGTTGCGGCAGACGATACGTTGCCTAAGGGTAAACTAGTCGGCCCCAAAGCAAAGAAGCTACAGGAAATTCGTGATCAGAATGTGATTCGATTGGAAGAGATCGAGAAAGAAGGCAATAACTGGGCTGTTACGCTCAGCATCCTTAATCCCAATTACAGCCCTCAGGCACTGCTGGATGGAATACGCAGCGCAAGGACAATGGCGCGGATTGCCAAAGTAATCGTAATTGATGGAGAGGATGGAAAGCTCCTTGCTCTCCGGGAACGGGCAGCATGAAGGTAGCGGATAATCCGCTAGTTAAGCGATTTGTAGGCAAGCCTGCAATTTTAGACTCGAACCTCCTTTTGCTTCTGTGGTGCTCGGAATTCGATAAGAAGCTCGTAGGTGGTTTTAAGCGTCTAAGTTCTTTTCAAATCGAGGATGTTGACCTTTTGTCCGAAACTCTGAAGGTCTTCTCGGCGCTCAAAACGACGCCTCACGTGCTCACAGAAGTCTCAAATTTGGCAAACTCCCTCCCCCGATGGATCAAAGAAGAATGGTCCAAGCATTTCTCCAGGCAGATTCAGCTCATCTCAGAGGATTGGACCTCTGCCGCAAAGATTGCGACAGGCGAGTTCATGTGGCTGGGCCTGACCGACGCCGCCCTGGCGGCTTTGGCGACAACACACGTTATCCTCACCCTTGATTTCCCATTGAGCAATTCCCTGGAGTCGCGAAGGCTGAATGTAATTAACTTCACCCACCTGCGGAGTCTCTGGCTCGAATGACCGACCTCGAAGCCATGCAAGCCGCACTCGCCGAGGCCCGCCTTGCCGAAGAAGCCGGCGAGGTGCCCATCGGCGCTGTCGTGCTCCATGAGGGCGCAATCATCGCCACCGGCCAGAATCGCGTTCTGCGCGACCTCGACCCCACCGCCCACGCCGAGATAGTAGCCATGCGCGCCGCTGCCACCGCCCTAGGCAACTACCGCCTCAACGGTTGCACGCTTTACGTCACGCTCGAGCCTTGCTCCATGTGCGCTGGAGCCATGATCCATGCCCGCATCGACCGGCTCGTCTACGCCGCCGCCGACCCCAAGGCAGGCGCCGCGGGTTCGGTGCTGGCAGTGATCAACCATCCGCAGCTCAACCATCAGATGCAAGTCGAGCAGGGAATTGGCGCGGAAGAGTCTGCCGAATTGCTGCGCAGTTTTTTCCGCGAACGCAGAAGTTAACTTCTCGTCAGCGCCCTGATCCGCCCCGCCTCCACCGGCCACTTCGCAGCCAACTCCGCAAAACTCCCGCTTCGATAATCGGCAAAGTCGAAGCCCGGCGTTACCGTGCAGCCCAGCAGCGCCACCGTACCCTCGCCAACCAGCCGCGTCCCCTGCCACACCCCTGCAGGCACCACCAGTTGCACTTGCTGTCCAGCCGCCAGATCTGTCCCAAGCACAAAAACCGCGGAGCTTCCGTCCGGATGCAACTGCAACATCTCCACCGGATCCCCAAGATAAAAATGAAAAATCTCCTCCGAATCAAGGATGTGCATCTCGGAGAAAGTTCCCGGCTCCAGCAGGTAGTAGATGGCCGTTCCCTGCGCCCGCACGCCGCGCGCCAGGCTCACAGTCCCCGCTGAAGTATAGGTGCGGCGATACGACCCGCCCTCCACCGGATGCGGTTCCAGGTTGAGCAACGCCTTGATCTCGCCGGCAGTCATCAGCGTGGCCATCATCACAGATGTTACCAGTGCAATCGCCGTAAAATGCCCGTATGAACGTGCAGGTTTATACGACTTCATGGTGCCGTGACTGCCGCGCGGCCAAGCGATTTCTCGATTCCCACGGCGTCGGATACACCGAGATCGACGTGGACTCCGATCCAGCCGCTTCGGCTGAGGTCATCCGCCATGTAGGCAAGCGAGCCATCCCGCAAATGGTTATCGACGGCCAATGGTTTCAGCCCTACAAGCCAGGCTGCGGACTGCTTGTCGATGAGCTTTGCCTGCGTCTCGGCATTCCTCGCCCGTAAGGCCGCTCCCCTCGTACAATCAAATAGTTGCACGGCCCGCGAATTTCCGCGAGCAATCAAGCATGGAGCCGTCAGCCAAAAGCGGAGAGCTGAGATCTGAAGGCTGAAGGCTGAAGGCTGAAGGCTGAAGGCTGAAAGCTGAAAGCTGCCTTCGAAGGAGTCCTCCCTTGATCGAACGCTATACCCGCCCGGCGATGGGCCGCATCTGGACTGAAGAGACGAAGTACCGTTGCTGGCTTGAAGTTGAAGCTGCGGCCAGCACGGTCCTTGCCGAGGACGGCGTCATCCCCACCGCTGCTGCCCAGGCCATTGCCAGCATAGCCGCAGTTTCCGCCGCCCGCGTGGCCGAAATCGAAGCCGAGGTCAAGCACGACGTCATCGCCTTCACCACTGCCGTCGCGGAGACCCTGAAGGCACAAGGCCTGGACGGCAAGTCCTCCCGCTGGCTGCACTACGGCCTCACCTCGAACGACATCGTCGACACCGCCCTGGCCCTCCAGGTGAAGGAGGCGTCCGGCCTCATTCGCGCCGGCCTGCTCGCGTTCCTGGCCGTCCTCAAGCGCCGCGCCATCGAGTTCAAGCACACGCCGACCATCGGCCGCACTCACGGGATTCACGCCGAGCCCACTACTTTCGGTCTCAAGCTGCTCAACTGGTACGCCGAGATCGAGCGCGACCTGGCCCGCTTCGACGCCGCCGCCGAAGACATGCGCGTCGGCAAGCTCTCCGGCGCGGTGGGCACCTTCGGCCACCTCAAGCCCGAGCACGAGGAACGCATCTGCGCGCGCCTCGGCCTCAAGCCCGCGCCGGTGGCCACGCAGGTCATCCAGCGCGACCGTCATGCCGCCTATATCTCCACACTGGCGATCCTCGGCAGCACGCTCGACAAAATTGCCGTCGAAGTGCGCCACCTGCAGCGCACCGAGGTCCGCGAGGCGCAGGAGTACTTCAGCGAAAAGCAGAAGGGCTCCTCCGCCATGCCCCACAAGAAGAACCCCATCACTGCGGAACAAATCAGCGGCCTCGCCCGCGTCCTTCGCGGCAACGCCCAGGCAGCCTTTGAAGACATAGCCCTCTGGCACGAGCGCGACATCTCCCACTCCTCTGTCGAGCGCATCATCTTTCCCGACTCCACCATCCTGGTCGACTACCTGCTGGCGAAGACGACCGACTTGATCGATAGGTTGCTGGTGTACCCCGAGCGCATGAAGAAGAATCTCGAATCGACCGGCGGCCTGATCTTCAGCGGCCAGTTATTGCTCGACCTGGCCGAAGCCGGCATGTTGCGCGAAGACGCCTATCGCCTGGTCCAATCCCACGCCACGCGCTCCTGGAAAGAGGATTTGATCTTCCGCGACGAAGTTGCCCGCGACGCCGCAATCACCAAGCTGCTGAGTGCTGAGAAACTGGCGCAGACATTCGATTACACCCGCCAGTTGGGGAATGTGGACGCGATCTTCAAGCGGGTCTTGGGAGACTGATCGCCGGGTGCCCCATCCTCGCGACGTCTTTGTTTTTGTCGCGAGGGTGGGAGACCTGAAACTCAACTAACTCCGATCGGGTGCCCCAGGTCTCGATTTTGAAACCTGGGAATCTGCGATCCAAACCTCTCCGGCATGGGAGTTCGTAAATTGGAAGCCGCAAACCTCACCGTCGCACTCACCGGCGCATCCGGCGCAATCTTCGGCCGCGAGTTGCTCCGCGCCCTTGAAGCCGACTCTCGCGTCACCCGTGTCCACTTCGTCGCCTCCGAAAACTCCCTCCGCGTTCTCGCAGAAGAACTGGGCCTCTCCGGCCGCACCGGCCTGCTCGAAAAACTCCTCGACGCTCCGCCCACTAAGACAATCCAACTCTCCGACGCCGACATCGGCGCATCCATCGCCAGCGGCAGCCACCCATCGAGCGGCATGATCATCCTGCCCTGCTCCATGGGCACGCTCGCAGCCATCGCCAACGGCCTGGCCAACTCCCTTATCGCGCGCGCCGCCGACGTCACCCTCAAGGAGCGCCGCCCGCTCCTGCTCTGCGTCCGCGAAACCCCTTTCAACCGCATCCACCTTCGCAACATGACCCTCGCCGCCGAAGCCGGCGCGACAATCTTCCCCTGTATCCCTGCGTTCTATAACCGCCCCATTCACTCCACAGAAATGGCCCGCCAATTCGTCAATCGCGTGCTGGCTCACATCGGCCTGCCCCAGCCGGGAGCCTATATCTGGAAGCCGGAGCAGTAGCGCCCACTGCATTCGGTGACTCCCCCCCGAGTTGTGCAACGCTGATCTGAATTCCATTTGACACGCGCCCCATCGCCCGCCGATACTGCCATTGATGCTGAACTCAGGGAAACACGGAATTGCGGCCATGGCCATGTGCATGCGCATGGTCTGCGGTCCCGCCCGTGCGGCTCTGGAACGTCGAATGCGTTAACATCGCAACCGGTCAACAGAGTTTGAAGTCAAACGGCCCGGGTCCTCAAGCAGGATGCGGGCCGTTTTTTGACGCCTGCCGCCATCAGCCATGTTTCCCCGCAAATTGGAACAATCTTTGCCACACCAGAATTAATTCGCAGAAAACTTCAAGGAGCCAATCATGTCCGAACCCAAGCAGCACCACCTCGCCACTCTCGCCGTCCATGCCGGCCAGGTCCCCGACCCGGCAACCGGTTCGAGAGCCGTGCCCATCTATCAGACCACCTCCTATGTCTTCCAGGATGCGGACCACGCCGCGCGCCTCTTCGCGCTCCAGGAGTTTGGCAACATCTACACCCGCATCATGAACCCCACCACCGACGTCTTCGAAAAGCGCGTGGCTGCTCTTGAAGGCGGCGCAGCCGGCCTCGCCACCTCCTCCGGCCAGGCAGCGGAGACGCTCATCGCCACCACCCTCGCCTCCGCCGGCGAAGAGATTGTCTCCACCACATCGCTCTACGGCGGCACCTACAACCTCTTCCACTACACCCTGCCCAAACTCGGCATCACCGTCCGCTTCGTCGATGCCGACGACTTCGACGGTCTCCGCAAAGCCATCAACAGCAAAACACGCTTCGTCTACACCGAGACCCTCGGCAATCCCAAGCTCGATATCGCGGACATCGAAACGCTCGCTTCCATCGCCCACGAAAACAAACTCCCCCTGGTCATCGACAACACCTCCGCCTCCCCCGCTCTTGTCCGGCCCATCGAGTGGGGCGCGGACATCGTCGTCAACTCCGCCACAAAATTCCTCGGCGGCCATGGCACGGCCATTGGCGGCATCATCGTCGACGCAGGCAAATTCGATTGGGCTTCATCGGGCCGCTTCAGCAGCTTCACCGAGCCCGACCCTTCCTATCACGGCCTCTCCTACACTCAGGCTTTTGGCCCGCTTGCGTTCATCCTCAAGGCCCGCGTGCAAGGCCTGCGCGACACCGGCGCCGCACTCTCGCCCTTCAACGCATTCCTGCTCCTTCAGGGCATTGAGACTCTGCATCTGCGCCTCGAGCGACACTCGCAGAATGCGCTCGCCGTGGCCGAACACCTCGAAAAACATCCCGGCGTCGAGTGGGTCAATTACCCCGGTCTCAACTCCAGCCCCTATTACGCCCGGGCGCAGAAATACCTTCCCGCAGGAAAAGGCGGGCTCGTCACATTCGGCATAAAGGGCGGTTTCGATGCCGGAAAGAAACTCATCAACTCGCTCGAACTCTTCTCGCTGCTGGCCAACATTGGCGATGCCAAATCGCTTGTCATCCATCCCGCTTCGACAACTCATCAGCAGCTTTCAGTTGAGGAGCAGGCGGCCACCGGAGTCACCCCCGAAATGGTGCGCCTTTCGGTGGGCATCGAAGATGTTCGCGATCTGATCGCCGATCTCGATCATGCCATTGAAGCCGCCAACGGCCATGCCTTCAAGGGCACAACCGCGACTCATGCTGCACAATAAGAAGTGATATGACCGAAGCGCGAATTGGGACCGGCGCCGCCACTGAGGCAGCGGCAAGCAGCGTCAAGCTTCTTGATCCCACCTACGAAGGCGACTTTGTGCTCCCTGAGCGCCTGTCCCTGGAGTGTGGCCGCACCCTCGCCAATCCCACGCTGCATTACGCGGTCTACGGCCGCTTGAATGCGGCGCGGGACAACGCGGTGCTGGTCTGTCATGCGCTCTCCGGCTCCGCGCTGGTCGGCTCCTGGTGGCCGGAGATCTTTGCGCCCGGCGCGGTCTTATCCCTGGAACACGACTTCGTTATCTGTATCAACATGCTCGGCTCCTGTTACGGCTCGACTGGTCCCGGCTCGGTCGATCCCGAAACCGGCGAAACCTACGGGCCCGATTTTCCCCTCGTCTCCGTCCGCGACAACGTGCGCGCTCAGGCGTTCCTTCTTGACTCGCTGGGAATCCGCAAGTTGCGCCTGGTGCTGGGCGGCTCCATCGGCGGCATGCAGGCTCTCGAGTGGACGATCCTCAATCCCGACCGCGTCGACCGGGCGCTTGTCATTGGCGTCGCGCCCCTCGGAGCCATGGGATTAGCGCTGAACCATCTCCAGCGCCAGGCAATCCTCCACGATCCCGACTGGGCCCAGGGCCGCTATCTTCCCCAGCGCCCTCCCCGGCGCGGCCTCGCTCTCGCCCGCCAGATCGGCATGATCAGCTACAAATCCGCGCCCCTGCTTGAAGAGCGGTTCAGCCGCAATCCCAACCGCAACGGCGAGGACCCGTGGGCCGTGGATCTCAAGGCATGCGGCCTCATCGGCGGACGCTTTGACATCGCCGGCTATCTCGACCTTCAGGGACAGCGATTCATCGATCGCTTCGACGCCAATGCATATCTGGCCATCATGCGCACCATGGACACCTGGGACCCCCTGCGTGGCTACTCCTCGCCATCTGAGGCCTTCGGCCGTATTCGCGCCCGGCTAAGTTTTGTGGGCATCAGCTCGGACTGGCTCTTTCCTGCCGAGACCGTGCGCGACTTTGCCAATGCCGTCCGTGCTGCCGGCGCCTGTGCCGATTATCGGGAGATGCAGAGCGCCCACGGCCACGATGCCTTCCTCGCCGAACAGGCCGACCTGGTGCGCCTGCTGCAATAGAGGCAGCTTGGTCGGCAGTCGATCGGATGTCTGGAAACAGGCTTTTTCTGCCCCGCCTTCAGCTTTCTATCCTGACCCGATTTTCCTTCCCCTCAACCCATCGGGCCAATTAATTTCGTCATTGACGCCAGTGGCTTGTCATTGGTCAAACTTTAGGTGCAACTTTGCTTGTCACAGGCGGCACGGCTTTCTATAATCCAACCAACACCGCATTGGAAGCTGTGGTATCGTTAATCCGGCACCCCGGCGCACAACCGACACCTAGAAAGGTTGCTCATTCCGCCAGCGAGTGCGTGATAATCGATCTCGATTTCTGTAATTCCCAGGAGCACTGCATGAAGAAGTTAGTCTTGGCATCGGTGATGGCATTGGCGAGCATCAGCCTCGTTGCCGCGCCCACGCTGCGAGCACAAGCTGCACAGGGTTCTGACCAGATCACAATCCAGAACCCCGCCGAGTTCAATGCATACCAAACTGCCACCACCCAATCGGATCCCAAGGCCAGAGCCTCGGCCCTGGAAGACTTCCTGACCGCCTATCCGCAGAGCGTGGTCAAGAAAGCTGTCCTCGATCAGTTGATTGACACCTACCAACAGACAGGCGATCCGGACAAGGCCCTCGGCGCCGCCAGCCGCTATCTCCAGGTGGATCCCAACAACATGAAGGCCATCTATCTTTCGGTCTTCATCAAGAGAAGCCAATGCCTCAAGACCAGCGACGCGCAGACCTGTGATGACGCTGCGGCGCTTGCGCAAAAAGGCCTCACGGTTGCCAAACCCGCAGAAACTTCCGATGCCGACTGGAAAAACCTGACCGGTGCAACCTATCCCATCTATCACTCCGCCATCGCCCTCGATGACATGGCGTCCAAGAAAGACGACAAGGCCGCCGAAGCGGAATACACCAAAGAGCTGATGCTCTTTCCGCTGGATTCCACCACAAAGGGTCCTGGCCTGGTAGATACCCTGCAACTGGCAGAATCCTATGCCAAGCCGGATGCAAGGGACATGGTGCAGGCGATCTGGTTCTATGCCCGCGCCTGGAACTTCGCCCCTCCAGCATACAAGGCGCAGATCGAGCCCAAGCTCGAATACTGGTACAAGCGGTATCACGGCAACCTCGAGGGTCTGGATGGCGTAAAGACCGCGTCGGCTGCGACGCTCTTCAAGCCGGATTCGTTCATCATCAAGCCCGCGCCCACTCCTCCCGAGATTGTGGATGGTGTTCTGGCTGCCACGCCCGACCTGACCAAGCTCAACCTTGAAGACAAGGAGTTCATCCTGGCCAACGGCTCTCCGGCCGCTACCCAGAAACTGTGGGCAGTGCTGCAGAATCAGGCAACCCCGGTACCCGGCGTCGTGATTGACGCCTCTGCAACGGCCCTCAAGATCTCCGCGACCACGGCCGCCAGTGTCAAGCCCAAGGAGTTTGTCGTCAAGCTCACCACTCCGGCCGCTTGTGCTGCCGTTCCTGCACCGCCTTCCGATGTCAAGGGCGCGCAGGACTACATCCTGGCCAACGGAGTCAAGGCCGATACTGACGCGCTCGGCGATGTTCTCACCGGCGAAGCATCGAAGATCAAGAAGCTCTCGGTTGAGCCTGCCGTTGGCGTCATCAAGGTCGCTGTCACTCAGGACGCCAAAGACAACAAAGCCGCGGACTTTATCGTCAACCTGAAGGAGCCGGTTTCCTGCAAAGAGGCCCCGGCTGCCGGCTTCGAGTACAAGTTGCAGCCGGCCGATGAACTGGATGCAACCTACGACACGTATTCGGCGGTTCCAGCTTCTGGCGGCAGGGGAGCCACCGCGCAAATCGTGCTTCGCGATGGATTCATTCAGGCGGAAAAGAAGGCTGCCCCGGTGCATCACGCTCCGGCCAAGCCTGCCGCCGGTCATCGCCCGGCTCATCGATAAACCGACGCGCAATCGAATGTTCCTGGAACCGAGAAGGGCAGCCTGATTCAGGCTGCCCTTCTTGTCGCTATCAGGAATGCCTGATTTTGAAGGGCTATGTCTTCTTGGATCAGGCGCAATAACGGCGCGGCCAAACGAGCTTGAAGGAGTCGGCAAACAGACTGCGGAAAAACGCGATTCAGTGTATTTTTCCCAGTGGTTTCATGTCAGTCGTCCACCGGCATCGCCGACCCAAGAGGGGATGAAACTTCGGGTGCCCCATCCATCGAGCGTCTTTTGCTCGATGGGTGGGAGACCACAAATCCCAACCGTCTGCCATCGGGTCTCTCCATCTACCATGTGGTTTCTTTTCAGTTCCCCACCGGTGTTGCCGACCCACGAGGGGATGAAACTTCGGGTGCCCCATCCATCGAGCGTCTTTTGCTCGATGGGTGGGAGACCACAAATCCCAACCGTCTGCCATCGGGTCTCTCCATCTACCATGTTGTTTCTTTTCAGTTCCCCACCGGTGTTGCCGACCCACGAGGGGATGAAACTTCGGGTGCCCCATCCATCGAGCGTCTTTTGCTCGATGGGTGGGAGTCCGTAGAACTCCACCACAACGCCTTGTTTTGTCGAACGTGCATTCTTGTTTCTTCCTAGGCACGACTTCACAGGCTGCGGAAAAACTCTTGTGGAATCTGGAGACATGTCAGGGCACGATCCGCCGCGGCGGATCGTGCCGCAAACGGTCCCAAACCGACGCGGGCTTTAGCCCCCTGCGGCGCGCTCTTCGGACTTCAAACCAGATCCAGCCCTTTTTTCCGCAGCCCGTCAACTGTGACAGGAGAAGGCCGCAACATCTAACCTTGCTCCATGGACTTCCTGTTTCCAAGAATCTATCCCATCCTCGATGCCTCTTCCATTCCCGCCGCGGACCGCGCGAAGTTCTTGAGGAGGCTGGGTAGTGCCCTGGCCGACGCCGGCGTAACCCTGCTGGAGTATCGCAACAAGACCGGCACTGAAGCGGAACTGCTTGCCGATGGCGCAATTCTGCGCGAGACGATGCCCCCCGGAAACGTGAAGTTGATTCTGGATGATCGCGCTGATCTCATTGAACAGCTTGAATTTGACGGTGCGCATGTGGATGCCGGCGATGTGCCACCTTCCGAAGCCAGGCGTCTCCTCGGACCCAACCGGATCGTGGGCACATTTGGCGGAAGTCATGCGTTGCTGCCCGGAATTCTGGACGAGCCGGTGGACTACCTTGCCATCGGTCCCGTGTACCCGACGACCACCAAGCTGACCTCCAAGGCGCCCATCGGCATTGACGGAGTTAGGCGGCTTCGTGAACAGGCGGGTGCAGGCCGGGTTCTGACGGCAGCGGCTGGCATCACTCTGGCCACAGCGCCGGCGGTGCTGGCCGCTGGGGCTTCGTCGGTTGCAGTCTCGGCGGCAATCTTCCGCACCGCGGACCCCGCGGCTGAGTTTCGCCGTTGGAAGGCTGCTCTCGGATAGGCAAGGTCCGAAAAAGATCGGAATTTAATCCAATGCCCCAATGTCCTTTCTCTGAAGTTCATATCAAGATCTGACTGTCGTCCTGCTCAAAGATTGGCGCGAATTCTGCGCCAATCGCAATTGAAGAACCCGCCCTGAAAATTCGGCCCTTGCACAGCGCCTGTCCTACGGGAGTTGTCATCCCGATCCGAAGGGAGGGATCCGCGGTTGCTTTTCATCCTCTTGGGTGGAACACCGTTCCATGTGCGACTGCGGTTCGGGTCCTCAAGTTATGGTATGTACTTCAGAGACATCGCAATCGGTGTCCGTCCAAAAATCTTGCTGGAGGTCTGCCTCACATCTTCCGCGCGTTGCTGAGAATTAAGGATCGTTGGCGCACAATAAATGTATGCGACACCAAGGATTCTCCTTGAAGCATCAAGAAACTCCCGGATTCAACCCGTCAGGGATGTGCCCGGTTCAAAATGTCAGCGATGTGACCGGTCCGTACCACCACCGCACCCCCCCGTACCCCCCCTCCAAAGAGGGTACTAAAGGGTAACGGGTTTCAAGGTAACGTCAATTGAATGAACATAGAATTGATCAACCATAGTTACCTATCGGTAAACAGAAGACCCGGATTTTAGCCCATTTTTGGCAAAAAAAGCGGTCTTTTGTCCTGGAATATGCCCCGTTGGAGGGGGAGACGGCCTTCGATCCAAATCCTTCGCGAGAATTGGTTGTAAACAGGGCCGGGTTGACAAGGAGCAAGAAAGATAAAGACATAGGCCGCAAAATCGAGTAAGAATCGTTCCAGTGGCAATTCCAGATCTCACTCCCAGGAAAGAAGCAGCCGGGCCGGAGGACGCTCCAAGGCTGGCGCAGACTCTCGGACTGTTCAGTTCAACGGCGATCGTGATCGGCTCCATGATCGGCTCGGGCATCTATATCGTCGATGCCGACATTGCCCGGGGAACCAACTCTCCCGCTCTCTACCTCGGCGCGTGGCTGGTGACGGCTGTTCTCACTCTGATCGGCGCGCTCAGCTACGGCGAACTGGCGGCCATGATGCCCAAGGCCGGCGGACAGTACGTCTACCTGCGCGAGTCGCTGGGCCCGCTATGGGGGTTCCTCTTCGGATGGACGCTCTTCCTGGTGATCCAGACAGGAACCATCGCCGCGGTTTGCGTCGCCTTCGGAAAGTTTCTTGGCGTCTTCTTTCCGTCCGTGTCGACGACTCACTGGCTCTGGCACATCGCACACGTTCCGGCCTGGCGCGTGGGGCCGATGGTGCTGGGCAACATGGAGATCGGCGTGAGCACGGCCAACCTGGCAGGAATTGCAATCGTCGTTCTGCTGGCCTTTGTGAATATCTTCGGTGTTGGTCTGGGGGCGCTGATCCAGAACATCTTCACCTCGGCAAAGGCGATATCGCTGGCGGCGCTGATCCTGCTCGCCTTCACCATTGGGCGCACCGCCGAGGCCTGGCAGGCTAACTTCGGCCCTGGCTTCAGCCAGTTCTGGAAGAACGCCGGCTGGAGTTCGCTGCATCCCGTGCAGGTGGGCGTTGGCGGCCCTATGGTCCTGGTGAACCTCGCGGTCATCCTGGCCGTGGTGCAGGTGGGGTCGCTCTTCTCAGCCGACGCCTGGAACAACATCACCTTCACTGCCGGAGAAGTGAAGAATCCCAAACGAAATCTTCCCCTCTCTTTGATCCTTGGCACCGGATTTGTGCTTGCCGTCTATTTCCTGGTCTCGCTCGCATACATGCTGGTGCTCCCGATGCACGGAGATCCGAACGGGACCACGGTAGCGGCGCGCGGCATTCAGTACGCCGCCGAGGATCGCGTGGCCACGGCGGCGCTCGGCCAGGTCTTCCACTCCGGCGGCGCATGGCTGATGGCCGCCGCCATCCTGATCTCCACCTTCGGCTGCGCCAACGGGATGACCCTGGCCGGGGCCCGAGTTTTCTACGCCATGAGCCGCGACCGCCTCTTCTTCAAGTCGGTCGGCAAGCTGCATCCGAAGTACAAGACCCCGGTGGCGGGGCTGCTGGTTCAGGCCGCCTGGACTGTTCTGCTCTGCGTCTCCGGCACATACAGCCAGTTGCTGGATTACATCATCTTTGCGGAACTGGTGTTTTACATCCTGACCATTACTGGGCTGTTCGTGCTTCGTTACAAACGGCCGAATGCGCCTCGGCCCTACAAAGCGTGGGGTTACCCGGTGCTTCCCGCGCTCTACATCGTAATGGCGGCATGGATCTGTATCGTATTATTGCGATACAAGCCCCAGTACACATGGCCGGGTTTGGTGTTGGTTCTGCTCGGTATTCCTGTTTATTTCTTCTGGTCGCGCCGGCAGGCAAAGCCAGCTCAAGCGTAACCGAATTTGTAATCGACTCCTGAGGAGGAAGTCCCTCACACATGTCCAGACTGTTGCGCATTAAACCGATGTCGATGCTGACCGAGGAAGCAGCCGAAAAGGGCGAACACACTCTCAAGCGTTCGCTGGGGGCGCTGAACCTGATTACGCTGGGCATTGGGGCAGTGATCGGTGCGGGAATTTTCACACTTACCGGGCAGGCGGCTGCTCTGCATGCCGGACCGGCAGTGGCGCTGAGCTTTGTGGTAGCGGGTTTGACGTGTGCGTTTGCGGGGCTTTGCTACGCCGAGTTTGCATCGATCATTCCGATTGCCGGATCGGCGTACACGTACGGATACGCGACGCTGGGCGAGCTGGTGGCATGGATAATAGGCTGGGACCTGACGCTGGAGTACGCGTTTGGCGCGTCGACGGTGGCCTCAGGCTGGGCGGGGTATTTCAACAGCCTGATGCAGCAACTGGGGATTGTGTTTCCGCCGGCGTTGACCACGACGACGGGCAACATCCTGGTGAAGTACCAGGGCATCTGGATCGACAAGATGAGTTTGCCGCCGGGCGTGAGCGATGCGGGGCTGCAGCATGTGACGGGGCTGTTCAATCTGATTGCTGTGTTGATCGTGCTGGTAGTGACGACGATCCTGGTGATTGGCATCAAGGAATCGGCAAATTTTAATTCGGCGATTGTGATCGTGAAGGTGGGAATTGTCTGCGTGTTCCTGGTGGTGGGCGGAATGTTTTTGTTCCATCATCCTGAGGTGGCCCGCGCGAACTGGCATCCGTTTGTGCCGCCGGCCGACGGGCACGGGAACTTTGGCTGGGCCGGCATACCGGTGGCTGCGGCATCGATCTTTTTTGCGTACATCGGGTTTGACGCTGTTTCAACGGCGGCGCAAGAGGCGAAGAATCCACAGCGCGATATGCCGATCGGAATTCTGGGCTCGTTGGTGGTTTGCACGATTCTGTACATCGCGGTGTCGCTGGTACTGACGGGGCTGGTGAGTTACAAGACGCTGAACGTTTCGGCACCGGTGGCGCTGGCGATTGACGCGACGGGCGTGGGTTGGGGCTCGATGCTTGTGAAGGTGGGCGCGGTGTTTGGGCTGGCGACTGTGATGCTGGTGATGCTGCTGGGTCAGACACGCGTGTTCTATTCGATGTCGAAGGACGGGCTGCTGCCGAAGTGGGCTTCGGCAGTGCATCCGAAGTTCCGCACGCCGTGGATCACGACGATCGTGTTCGGCAGCCTTTGCGGCGATTATGCCGGCATTTCTGCCGATCAGTAAACTCTCGGAGCTGGTGAACATCGGCACGCTGCTGGCGTTCACGATTGTGTGTGCGGGAGTTTGGGTGTTGCGGGTGCGGCAGCCGGAGTTGCATCGGCCTTTCAAGACGCCCCTGGTGCCGTTGGTGCCGATATTGGGGATACTGTCGGCGCTGTTCCTGATGTCGCGGCTGGAGTTGATTACATGGGAAGTGATGATTGGCTGGCTGCTGTTGGGGCTGCTGATTTACTTTGCGTATGCTGTGAAGCATAGCAAGGTGCAGAAGCTGGCGAAGGCTGCGGAAGCCGATTGAGGTGGTGGTGGAGATGGAACGGCCTCCCCTTGCGGAGGCCGTTTTGCTTTGGGCTGAATTGTATGCGGTTCAGGCGGTGGCCTTGGCGCAGAACTCATCAAACGCGCGGACCAGTTCGCCGGCAATCTGCTGCGCGGTAGCCTGCTCGATGACGAAGCGCTGCATGAGGTAAACCAGCTTGCCATCGCGGAGAATGGCGACCGCAGGGGAAGTGGGCGGGTGGCCTTCAAAATAGCTGCGCGCGCGTTCGGTGGCCTCGCGGTCCTGACCGGCGAATACGGTAATTTTTTGGTCGGGCAGATTGGATGAGTTGCCGAGCGCCATGCGCACTCCGGGACGCATCTTGCCGGCCGCGCAGCCGCAGATGGAATTGACCACAAGCAGGGTTGTGCCTGGCTGGGCAAGAGCCGCATCAACATCTTCGACCGTGCGGGTTTCTGCGATACCGGCGCGCACGAGTTCCTCGCGCATCGGGATTACCATCAGTTCTGGGTACATTTATGCCTCCGGCAGGGAAGTTGCCAGTAACTATTCTATCGTCAAACGCCGGGTGTAGGCTTGATCCGATGCAAATGCAAGAATATCTGCCGCTCGCCCCGTTCACGACCTTCGGGATCGGTGGGCCGGCTCGCTGGTTTGTTGAGGCCGGGAGCGAGGCGGATGTTACCGAAGCGGCGGAGTGGACGCGGAAGCACGGTGTTGCGCTGTTCGTGCTCGGCGGAGGCAGCAATATGCTGGTTTCCGACGCGGGTTTTGATGGACTTGTAATGCAGGTGGGTCTGCGCGGCATCGATGTTAAGGATGATGGAGCACAGAAGATCTATCGTGTTGCCGCCGGCGAGGACTGGGATCACTGCGTGGATCTGAGCATCGAAGCCAGTTGCGCCGGCTTGGAATGCCTGGCCGGAATTCCCGGCAAGGTGGGCGGCACACCGGTTCAGAACGTCGGCGCTTACGGGCAGGAAGTGGCTTCGGTCATCGAGCGCGTGCGGGCCTTCGATCTGGAGCGGTGTACATTCGTCGAATTCACCGCGGCAGAGTGCGAGTTCTCTTATCGGCGCAGCCGGTTCAACTCAACCGATCGCGGACGTTATATTGTGACGCGCGTGGACTTCAGGCTGGCCCCAGGCGGCACGCCTGCTCTTCGTTATGACGATCTGCAACGGGCTGTACAGGAAGGCAGGAAAGAAATCGCAGCACCCAGCCTCGCCGACGTGGCCGCGGCGGTGCGGCGTGTTCGCCATTCCAAGGGAATGTTGCTGGTGGAGGGCGATCCGGATTGTCGCAGCGCGGGGAGCTTTTTCAAGAATCCGCTCGTTTCTGAAAAACAGTTGGGGCAGATTCGAAAAACGAGCGGCAAGGAACCACCACGCTTTTCGGCTGGGCCTGGGCAGGTAAAGTTGCCCGCAGCGTGGCTGATCGAGCAGGCGGGGTTTCCGAAAGGATATGCGCTTGGCGCGGCCGGGGTCTCGTCGCGGCATGCACTGGCTCTGATTAATCGTGGAGGGGCGACGGCGGCGGAGATTATGGCTTTGTCGGAGCAGATTGCCTCAGCCGTTGAAGCGAAATTTGGAATCCGGCTGGAGATGGAGCCGGTGTTAGTGGGGTTTTGAGGGAGCCGCAATCGACAAGGCCTGACCGCCGGAGAGCGTGCTCGCACGGCGGATGATCGGCCGATTCACTGCAAATTTCCCGCTGCGCTGATAGGCTAACACCAGAGATGAACGACAACCTACATCAGCTACGCTGTTTCGGCTGCGGGGCGCGCATTGCGGGTGCTGAGGCATTGCCTGACTTTCGCTGCGCCGTTTGCGGAGATCTTTTCGAAGTGGAGTATCCGGGCTGGGGCGAACGGCGGGGTCCGGACCGTCCCAACCCAGGTGCGTTGAAGTGGCTGTGGCGCGAGCGGCGCAGCTCCTCCGAGGCGCTGGACCACTCCGGTGTCTGGCGGTTTCGTGAGTTGTTGCCGATCCTGGACAGCTTTGGCAACGCCGTGACTCTGCGGGAAGGGAACACACCGCTCTACCATCTCACCCGCACGTCGAAGGCGCTGGGCGTAGACCAGCTCTTCGCCAAGCACCAGGGCATGAATCCCACCGGGTCGTTCAAGGACACGGGCATGACCGCGGCAATGAGCGTGGCTCGCGAGCGGGGTTTTGAGTGGGTGGCGTGCGCTTCCACGGGCAACACGTCGGCCGCCATGGCTGCTTACGCCGCGCGTGCCGGGTTGCGCAGCCTGGTGCTAGTTCCGGATGGAAAGATTGCGTGGGGCAAGCTATCGCAAGCTATGGATTACGGCGCGGTCACCTGCCAGTTGAAAGCCGATTTCGATGGCTGTCTCACCTTGCTGACCCAGATCGTGAAACAAGCGCCGATCTATCTGCTCAATTCGGTGAATCCCTACCGGCTTGAGGGTCAAAAGACGCCGGCATTCGAGATTGCCGAAGCTTTTGACTGGAATGTGCCCGACCACCTTGTCGTTCCCGGCGGCAATCTTGGCAACAGTTCGGCCTTGGGCAAGGGTTTTCGGGAACTGAAGGAACTCGGACTTGTGGCGCGCATGCCGCGTATCTCGGTGATCCAGGCAGTGGGCGCGAATCCGCTGGTGAGAAGCCTGGCGGAGAATCACGGTGCGTCGCTCGAGCCTGTGGAGGCACATACGCGGGCTACGGCCATCCGCATTGGCAATCCTGCGTCGTGGAGAAAGGCGGCTCGCGTCATTCAAGATACCGGCGGCTGGTGCCTGGATGTTACTGAAGCTGAGATCGCAATTGCCAAGGCTGAGTTAGGCGCTGAGGGACTGGGCTGTGAGCCGGCCTCGGCCGTGACTCTCGCGGGACTGAAGAAACTGCGCGCCGACGGCAAGATCAGATCGAATGAGACCGTAGTGCTCGTGCTCACCGGACACACTCTCAAGGATCCAGATTATACGATTGACTTCCATCGAGGAACGCTGCTGAATGAAGAAGAGACAGGCGGGCCAAAATCGGAGACAAACGCACGGATCGAGTCGTTGCGCCGCAATGCGGGAGTTGTTGATGCGACGGCCGAGGCAGTGTTAGCGACAATGAAGGGCAGCAAGGGATGAGCGAGCAAGGAAAGCCATCTGCCGGAGGTTTCCGGCTGCGCCTGCCGGCGACCTCCGCCAATCTCGGTTCCGGTTTTGATGCCGTAGCGGTGGCTCTCGACTTCTATCTTGAGCTGGATGCCGAGCCGGCGGCGGAGTTCTCGATTGCCGCGACGGGCAGAGACGCGGATCGCTGCGGAAGCATCGAAAACAACCTCGTAATTGAGACCTACAAGGAGATGCTCGTCGCTAACGGCCGGACAGTTTTGCCGCTGTCGCTTGAGATGCGAAACGAGATCCCGTTGGCCATGGGTTGCGGATCGTCGGCAGCCGGGCGCCTTGCTGCAATTGCACTCGCAGACAATTATGGCCGGCTCGGGTGGGACACTGGGCGAATCCTGTATGAGGCTTACCGGCTTGAAGGACACCCGGACAACATCTCAGCCTGCTGGATGGGCGGGTTTGTCGCCGCCGCATGCGATGGTGAGACGGTGCGGGCAGCGCAGGTAGCTCCTCCCGATGACTGGCGGGCGATTGTCGTCCTTCCGGCGGATTCGCTGTCGACCAGCAAGGCCCGTGCAGTGCTTCCCCCCAGTTACCCGCTCAACGATGTTGTTGCCAACATTCAATCCGCGGCGATGCTTGGACTCGCATTCTCGCAAGCGCGGGCCGACCTTCTCCGCATCGCCATGAGCGACAGGATCCACCAGCCGTATCGCGCGCCCATCTGCCCGCTATTGCCCCTGCTGTTGCCTTTGGTTGGAGTGCACGGCATTCTGGGCGCGGCGCTCAGTGGCGCGGGGCCTGCCGTGCTTGTGATTGTGGAGGGCGAGGAGAGCATCGAACTGGCCTCAACCGCTATACGCAGTGCACTCAAAAATCAGCATGAGGCGGAGCTGCTGGTCACCCGCTTCGTGAGCTCAGGGGCCAGCGAATACGTTGATTCGACTCTTGCGTAAAGGCCGCATGCTGGCTCCACAACCGCACGGAGAAGTCGTTATTAGTGGGTAAACCTTTATTTGTCTCAGTATCTTTCTGGATAGTCACCAGTTTTTTAGGTACTTATAATATTACCTAAGTTTGCTTGCTATTTATCACTTTAACACCTAGATTTTGACCGTGGGCAGTTCTGGGGGAGGGCTGCTCTAGCGCCCAGGATCCGTATAGGGTCCGGGCGCTTCTAGTTTTCAGGGGTCATCGTTTCTTCTCCATAAATGTCTTTGTTCAAGGCTCTTAGCCGCGATTTCTCACAGGGTTCGATTTGGTGACGTACAGCGGTGCTATGCATGCGGGAAGAGCCATCAACCGGCTTGAAATCGGCTCCGCGATGGCTTCGGCGAAGGCACAGAAGGGCTGATTGCGGATCGAAGTTGGGTTTGACGCATAGCTCCGCCTGATCGGTTACTGTGTTGGTGTGGAAAAGCTGTTTGGTCGCGGTGGAGCCGGTCAGCAGCGCAGCGCGTCGAAGGCTCGAGCGTAAATCTGCTTCCACGGATAGGTGGAACTGAGTTCCAGCCACACGCGCCGGGCGCTGATGCGTACCAGGGCGCCGATCTTGAACAGCTTGAGCCGGATCGTATCCACTTGCGCCTCGGCCCACTCGGTGCCCTTCAGCGCCAGCCGCCTGAATGCTTCAACCAGCGTATAAGCCAGCCCCGACAGGTACAGCCGCAGCTGATTGCCCTTCATTTCTTCTGTCGAGAGCCGATAGGCGAACAGGCACATCTGCTCCTTGATGCGGTTCTCCATCTCGCCGCGCTGGCAGTAGAACTTCTCGTACAGCTCGCGCGCCGCCCACTCATCGGCGCCCAGCGAAGTTACCACGAAGCGCGGGTTCTCGCCCTTGTCCAGATACTCGGCCTTGGCCACTACGCGTCGCTCGCACGCCCAACTCTTCCTGGTCTTGTACTTGAACTCGGTGAAGACGCGGGCCGCCTTGCCGGTCTGGCCGTGCAGCAGCCTGGCCTCGTGCATCTGCTTGCCGACCATCTTCTGCAGCCGGCTGTTGCGCGCCAGGCCGAACAGGAAGTCTACCCGGTTTTCTTCGGCCTCGCACCAGGCCATCAGTTCCTCGCGGCAAAAGCCCGAGTCGCCGCGCAGCACGATGCGCACCTTGGGCCACTTAACGCGCAACTGGGCCACGATGCGCTTGACCTCATCGAGCGCACCGGCCGCGCCGTCGATGTTGGCCGGCCTGAGCCGCGCACATAACAGTTGATCGCCGGCGAAGATGTACAGCGGCAGATAGCAGTAGCTGTCGTAGTAACCATGAAAAAATCGCTCCGGCTGATGGCCGTAGAGCGGAATGTCGGTGGCATCCAGGTCGAGCACGATCCGCTCGGGCGACTCGGCGTGCGACTCGACAAACAGATCGCACAACAGCGAGTCGATCGTCGCCGGCGCGTAATCGATCTTGTGGTAACGCTTGTTGCCGCCGGGCAACTCCATCCGGTTCAGCGTGCTTTTGCCGGCCAGGGGATCTTCCAGCTTGCGCCGGTCGGCCAGCACAGCCATCAGCGGATCGCGGCGCAACTGCTCATGATCGTTCAGGTCCTCGTAGCCCAAAGCCAGCCCGTAGATGCGCTGCGAAAGCATCTCGGAAAGTTGGTGCTGGACCAGCAGCGGCGACCGCCGGTCGGTGAAACAGGACGCCACCCGCTCCAGCAAACCGATCTTGCGATCGGCCTGACGCAACAACAGCGCTCCGCCATCGGTCGATATCTGGCCGGCCGTGAAACTGGCCTCGACCCGACGCGAAAAATGTGATGCAAACGAGAAGACTTCTTGATTACACTCTGTCATAAGAAAGGCCGCCCTTTCCGCAGCCATAACCCGTCTCGATAACGTAGTTATGACACAGAAAAGACGGCCTTTCCAACTATTTTCTTCGCCCCGGCCCACCCCAATCGACAATCTGCCTGTGAGATATCGGGGTTAGGATACCGTTGATCGCAACCCTGCCGTGATCCTGTTTGCGGTTGGCGTGCGCATTGCGACTTTGCAGGGGCATCGCGCATCCTATGGAGGCGCGGTTTCCTATACACTTTGAGTAGTGTTAGTCCGCAAGGAGAGTCATGGCTGGATTGGGAGTTCTGGAAGTTAGCGATGCGACATTTGACCAGGAGGTGCTCCAGAGCGAGCAGCCGGTTCTGGTGGATTTCTGGGCAGTGTGGTGCGGTCCCTGCAAGGCCATTGCGCCGATCGTGGATAGCTTGGCAACTGCTTACGCAGGCAAATTGAAGGTGGCCAAGGTGAATGTGGATCAGAATGGCGCTACACCGTCGCGCTATGGCATTCGCGGCATTCCGGCGCTCTTGTTTTTCAAAGGCGGCAAGGTTGCCGATCAGATTGTCGGCTATGTTCCGCAAAACGTGATTGAAGAAAAAGTCCAGCGCCTGCTTGCCTGACCGCCTGCTTGCAGGGCCGGGTTCGGCAGATTCCCGGTCGGTCAGTCGGCCCGAACTTATCTCCCGCCGCGAAATTGAATGATGCGCCGCCGGTCGCGCTTGGAAGGTCTGCGCTCCGGCAGGGGCGCATACTGCTGCATGGCTTTGCGCTCCTCTGCGAGTTTGAGTCGCGCTGAGCGGCTGTCTTCAGTTTCCCTGTATAGTGTTTGCGCGACCGCAGCGGGGCCACGCATCTGGCTGAGTGCGAGAACCTCAACCTGAAAGACTCCGCCCTCGTTCTCCACCTGCAGCTTGTCGCCGGCACGAACCAGGCGCGCCGGCTTGGCCTTCAAGCCGTTTGCTTGAATCCTGCCCAGGTCGCAGGCCTTGCTTGCCACGGCGCGCGTTTTGAAGAAGCGGGCGGCCCAAAGCCACTTGTCAATGCGCACCGAATCCATTTCTCTATGGTACTAACACGGGAACGGCAATGAACACCGCGCGCGATCCGGGAATCGACAAAGGCATTACGCATGACTCCGGACCGGCTCGCAAGCTGAGTTATGCCGATTGCGCGGGCGCCTCTCTGGTCTCCTGGTGAAAGTGCCGCCAGATCGTCTCGGCCGTTTTGCGTGCGACAACCGCGGCCAGCGATTCCGCCGTTGCTAGCTGCACGTCGCGGAGGCTGCCAAAGTGCGTGAGCAGGCGCTGGCGGGTCTGCGGGCCGACACCGGGAATGTTCAGAAGCTCCGAATCGCGGTCGCGGATGGCCCTTCGCTGGCGGTGATAGCCGATGGCGAAGCGGTGGCTCTCGTCGCGGATGAGCTGAACAAGGTGCAGCACCGGCGAGCGGCGGTCGAGAACTACCGGCTCGTCCTCGTTGCCGTAGATGTAGATCACTTCTTCCTTCTTTGCGATCGAGGCCAACGGCTGCGAGGTGAAGCCGAGCGACTCAAGGGCTTCGGCAGCGGCGTGTAGCTGTCCCAGTCCGCCGTCGATGAGCACCAGGGAGGGCATCGGTTTGTCCTCGTCCTTCAAGCGCCGGTAGCGGCGCTCGACCACTTCGCGCATGGATGCGAAGTCGTCCACGCCGAGGACGGTCATCACCTTGAATTTGCGATAGGCGGATTTGTTCATCTTGCCGTCCTCCCACACCACTAGCGAAGCCACGGTTTCCGCGCCCTGGATGTGGGAGATGTCGAAGCACTCGATGCGGCTGGGCAACTCGGGGAGCATGAGGGCATCGGCGAGGGCCTCCTGAATGGCTTTGCGCGAGGGCTCCAGGACACGGAACCGCTGGGTGTAGGACTGCTTGGCGTTCTGGCTGGCAAGGTCGACGAGTGACCGCTTTTCACCGCGTTGCGGGACGGCGAGCTCAACGCGATGGCCGGTGCGCTCGCTGAGGAGAGCAGCCAGTGTTTCGCGGTCATCGAAATCGACAGGGATCAGGATTGAGCGCGGGACGTATTGCTGGTCGATGTAGAGCTGTTTGAGCAGTGCGGAGAAGACCTGGCCCGCGTGGAACGGGATTTCCGGTGTTGAGGATTCCAAGGTTGCGGGATCGAGACCTGGGGCGTTCGGGTCAGCCCCCGCGCTTTCCGGAGCGCTTGTCTCGAGCAAATCGGGAAGGTCTTCCCAGAAGAACTCGCGGCGGTCAACGATCTTGCCGGCGCGCATGTGGAAGAGATTCACCGCCAGGCTGCCATCTTCAAAGTGATAGCCGAATACATCGGCGTCGTCGCTCTGCTCGGCGGTGGCGATACGCTGCTTCTCCTGGAGTTGGTGGACAGTGGAGACCTGATCGCGGAGGCGGGCGGCGGCTTCAAACTGCTCCGCTTCTGCGGCCGCCATCATGCGCGCAGTGAGCGTGCGCTCCAATTCGGCATGGCGGCCTTCGAGGAACATCTGCGCATCGCGAACTGCGTCTTTGTAGATCTCAGGTGTGGTGAATCCTTCGACGCAGGGGCCAAGGCAGCGATGAATGTAGTACTGCAGACAAGCGCGAGGATGAGAGCGCGAGAGATCGACCTTGCAACTGGGGAGCAGAAAGCTGCGGTGGATGAGTTCAACAACGCGGTAGGCCAGGTTGCCGGGAAAGTAGGGGCCGTAATAGGCCGAGCCGTCCTTGCGCAGGCGGCGGGTGACGAAGACCTTGGGAAAACGGTCGGCCAGCGTGAGCTTTACGTAAGGGTAAGTCTTGTCGTCGCGGAGCAGTATGTTGAATCGCGGCTTGCGCTGCTTGATGAGGTTGTTTTCCAGAGCCAGCGCTTCGTGTTCGTTGGCCACGAGGATGTAGTCAAGATCGACGGCCTCGCGCATCAGTGAGCCGGTTTTGGCGTTGGCCTGTGACGCCTCGAGGAGATACGACCGGACCCTTGAGCGCAGGTTCTTCGCCTTGCCTACATAGATCACCTCGCCCTCGGCGTTTTTGTAGAGGTATACACCGGGCTGCGCGGGGAGAGTACGGATTTTCTCGTAGAGGTCCATAGAGGTAAGGCCAGTTCTTAGGATAGCGGGACCCGGCGGGGTGTGCAGCGTTCACCTCCTGTAGCCTGTCTCGCTGAAGGTTGACGCGTTGTCGGTTCTACGTATTCCTTACCAGACTGTGTAAAAGATACACTCTCCATCGCCATATCCTGAATTGTTAAAGCGCACATAAGATGCATAAATACAGCAAGATACTGGAAAAGTCTCGAATGGAAGCACAGGTGCAAGTTCATGAACGGTCGGACGAAGGCTTTTCCACCGGTCCTAAGGCACCTCAGGCCGGCGGTGGACAAGAACAGGAGAATGACAATGAAGCGTTTTGGATTCGTTTGGATGGCAGCGGCGTTGGCGGTGGCAGGCGTGAGTGGGTGCTCCACAAAGAATTATGTGCGCACACAAACTCAGCCCCTGGTGCAACACACCGACGAATTGGACAGAAAGACCTCAGCGAACAACCAACAGCTTCACGATGTCGATAGCCGGGCGCAGGCAGGCATCAGCCATGCACAGGGTGCCGCGGACGCGGCGGCCGATAACGCGCAGAATGCCAGCAAGGCGGCAGGGGATGCGGAAATGGCGGCCAATGACGCCGTACATCGCGCGGACTCGCTGGATAGTGTTGTCAAGGGCCTCGATCAGTTCAAACAGGTGGCCGATGTCTCGGTGACCTTTGGCTTTGACAAGTCCAAGCTTACTGATGACGATAAGGAACAGCTGGATAGCTTTGCGTCCTCGCTCGGTTCCACCAGGAGCTTCATTCTCGAGGTGACGGGCGGAACAGATTCTGTCGGTTCGGCCCAGTACAACTACGATCTGAGCCAGCGCCGCGCGGATGCTGTGGTGCAGTATCTGGCTTCGAAGTACGGAATCGCTGCACATCGTTTCTATTTGATCGGCATCGGCAAGGATCAGGCAGTTGCTTCGAACGATACCCGGGAAGGGCGCCAGAAGAACCGGCGCGTGGAAGTTCAGTTGCTCAGCAACATGAACGATCAGAGCACTCAGTCTGCGACAAACAATGGTTCGGGAAGGTAAGAAGTTATGTAAAGCTTCCTACCCGCGCCCAATCATTTGCGGGTCCAAAGGGCTGGTTCGCATTGCGGACCGGCCCTTTTCACGTCGAATCCCGGTTTCTTCTATTGCCCTCGAATGTGTTCAGCGCGGACCTCGTTGGCCGTGAAGAGACGCAAGAACGGCGCACCGGTTGCGACCGTTTCAATCGCGGCCCGCCCTCCTGCCTCTTCCCGCTCTACGATGCAAACCACGGCGGCCAGTGTCATGCCGGCCTCGTGTGCGGCCTCAATGGCATGGATGGTGGAAGCGCCGGTGGTGCATACGTCGTCCACAATCACCACGCGAGCGCCCTCGCGGCTGAAGCCTTCAATGCGGCGGCCGGTGCCATGGGCTTTTTCGGCCTTGCGAACCAGGAATCCGTGAAGCAGCGGAGCGTCTGGACGCGAGAGCGCACGCCAGGCGCTGGCCGTCGCGACGTTGGAGACAATTGGGTCCGCTCCCATGGTGAGTCCGCCAACTGCTTCGGCCTCTATTCTGTTCTTCTCCAGGAGTTCGAGGATCGCGTGCCCTGTGAGGCGCCCGCCTTCGGCATGGAGTGTGGTGGTTCGGCAATCAATGTAATAGTCGCTGGTGCCGCCCGAGGAAAGCTTGAACTTGCCGAGGCGGAAGCTGGTACGCGCAAGGAGCGAGAGCAGTTGCTGGGCGTAGGTTGGCGTGGTCATCAGAATCGATTGTAATGGGCGCGATGCCGCTAATTCATCCCCATACTGGCTAGCGGCCCCCGCACGAATTTGATGGTCTGTCGCTTCCAGGTGTAGGTCACCAGCAGGTCGCCATTGGCAGCCTGGATCAGGGCCGGATACGAGAACTCGCCGGGGCCGTCTTCGAGAGTACAAAAAATCCGGAAATGTTCTCCGTCCTTGCTGACTGCGAGGTCGAGCGGCGTTCTCTGGTCGAAGCTGTCGTTGAAGGCGAGAACGATGCGGCCATCGTTGAGACGGACTGCGTCGATTCCTGAATTCGGGTTCGGTACCGGGATGAAATGCGCCTGGGTCCAGGACCTTCCGTCGTCGAACGAGTCTGCCACAGCAATCAGCGCGGAACGCGTCTGGCTGCGCGCATAGAAGCGCAGATGATGCCCGTCAAGCCACACCAGGGAAGGCTGGATGATGCCGACGGTGATCATGCGCGGAGGATATGAGCCGCCGGTTGGCGCGAACTGCTTGCGAATCGCAGCGATTTCGGATTCGTCAGGAACATCGGACTTCTCGGGAATCGTAATCGGTCCGATTTTGGACCAGGTTTTGCCGTTGTCCACCGAGCGCTCGATCCAGGCTGTCCAACCCGAGGCCTCAACGGATGACCCGCTCACAACAACGCCATCGGCAAGAACAAGCGGCTTGTCCTTGATGGGTCCAAGGATTCCCGGGGGCAAGCGTTCTTCAGTGCTCCAGGTTCTGCCTTCATCGTCGCTCCACTTGCGCGCGCCCGCCCAAACGGCAGGCTTGGATCCGAACTTGTAGTAGAGCCACAACCGGCCGTCAAGAGTGTGGAACAGAACCGGGTTCCAGCATGGGACGCCCGAGGCGCGCGCGAGTTCAGTGGGTGCGCTCCACTTGCCGTCGTGCAGCCGCGCGCCGTAGATTGCAACGTCGGACGCACCCTCTCTGGAACCGGCGAACCAGGCAGCCATCACGTCGCCGTTTTTCAGTTCCACCAAAGTTGAGGCATGGCTATTGCGCGGCGTTCCGGGCAAAGCGATGCCGCTTTCGAGCGGCTGAAAGATAAAACCGCCACTGTTCGCCGCCGGAATGGATGACGAGTTTGATGGCGCGCTTTGGGTTGGCGAGTGCATCGCGGCTATTCCAAACACAAGCGGAATTGTCCATCGGATGGCCTGCATGATCTTTTGTACCACCAACCCTGCTTGGTTTTCGCGATCTCCCTGAACTGCGGACGCAGTCCTGGAGCGCGCTTACATCCTGTCCAAATGGCGGAAGCCGCCGGTGCCCAGCAGCATGAGGGAAAAGAGCAGGAAGTTGTAGGACGCGTGCACCATCACGCTCGCTGCCAGGGAACGGGTACTGAGCCGCGCCCAGCACAGCACCAGGCTCACGCTGACCAACAGCACGAACGGGCCCCAGGAATAGCCGGTTTGTGCAGCGTGCATCAGGGCGAATGGAAGGCTGACAAAGACCGATGCGATAACCATCGACGCCATCGACCAGATTGGGTGGCCGTTGGAATCAACTAGCCTGCCTGGATCATTAACGGATCGATTACGGGTCGATAGGACCACCAGGAACAAAACCAGGCCCAGAATGTAGGGCAAAATCACCAGCAATGCCACAAACCCAGGCAAGAAACGCAGGGCCCCCATAATCACGATTGGCCCGCTCGCGTATGTGGCTACAACTACGCCAATCGCTTGCATTGACCACCGTGGGCGGCCTCCGGCATCAAGTACTGGGTCGGAAACATTGGATACTCTTTCGGCGATCCAATCGGCTCCCGTGCAAAATGCCGGCAGCAGGAAACCACGAAACACCATCTCCTCAAAAAATGGGGCAAACGTCACTCCGAAGGCGAATAGCAGCCAGGCCGCTCCGGGGGTGTGAAAGATTTTGTCGATAGGCGCGTCTTTCGGGCCCGGAAGCAGAAGGCCGTTTACCAGGGCAAGTCCACAGCAGATGGCGGCAATCATGAAGAGCCGGCTGCGCAGACGCAAAGCAGTTGCGCCGTTCCACTGCAATCCGGCGAAGAAACCCTTGTGCCAGATGAGAGGGAAGAAAAGCAGGCAGGAGCCAAACATGATCAGGTAGAGAACGGCCTCGCTGCCCAGTGTGTAATGAATCTCGGTTACCGCCTCTTGCTGGTTCGAAACTCCGAACAGATGGAAGTGAAGAGCCGAAAAGATCAGAATGCTGGCGGCGAGCAGCCCGAAGATGACAAAAACGGCCAGGATTGCGACATGACCCAGATGCGGAATGCGCGCGGGTGGGCGAATCTCGGGCTGCGAGAAGGACTGGAACAGTGGCGGCTCAAGAGCCGGAGTTTCAGGCCGCTGCTCCACACTCTGAGTGTCGGGAAAAGGATTCTCAGTTACCGCAAAAACCGGCGACGGCGGAGATGCCTCCACCAGAAGCCCCTCCGACGGTGCGGCATCGGAGACTCGCTCATCGGGAAAATCGCGAGGTTCTGTGCGCTCACCGGAGCCCTCTGGTTGGCGCGGGTCGTTCTCGGGCTCGGGATTGTGCCCGGGCAAACTGTTCATGGGCGCCCCGTTTTCTTCTTCCAGGGTGCGGCTCCTTTTCGTGATTTCTGTCCAGTCGTACGTTTTGTCTTCGATCGAATTGCGGTAGGCGAATCCGCCTCGGCCAGCGGCGACGAAAGATCGGCTCCGCCAAACCCATTTCCTGTTGCTACCGATAGTACATCCTCCGCTTGTAAATCCTCTTCGGCTTCGGCCTTTACCAGGCGCCCATTGCTGGAAGTGTAGTACCGCATCAGAAACTGCCCGGTATAAGAGCCTGGCGTGGCGGCGATCTTAGCGGGCCGGCCTTCTCCCACCACGCGCCCGCCGTCTTCGCCGCCCTCGGGGCCCAGATCGAGAACCCAGTCGGCATTTCGGATCACGTCCATGTTGTGCTCGATGATGATGACCGAATTCCCAAGATCGGCCAGCCGATGCAGGACTTCGAGCAGTTTGCGCACATCGTCGAAGTGGAGGCCCGTCGTCGGCTCGTCGAGCAGATAAAGTGTGCGGCCGGTCTGCCGCTTGGAGAGTTCGCGAGCCAGCTTCATGCGTTGTGCCTCGCCGCCGGAAAGCGTAGTCGCGCTTTGTCCGAGGTGCACATAGCCCAGACCAACGTCCACCAGCGTCTGCAGCTTCTGCCGAACCTGGGGAACATCTGCCAGAACCGGCAGTGCGTCCTCAATCGTGAGATCGAGAATGTCGGCGATCGAGTGGCCATGGAACTTTACGGCCAGCGTTTCCTGGTTGTAGCGGCGGCCGTTGCAAACTTCGCACTGGACATAGACATCGGGCATGAAGTTCATTTCAATGCGCCGCTGTCCATCGCCCTGGCAGGCCTCGCAGCGGCCACCGGGAACGTTGAAGCTGAATCGGCCGGCCTTGTAGCCGCGTTCGCGCGACTCGGGCAGCATGGCGAAAAGATCGCGGATAGGCGAGAAGACCTGGGTGTAAGTGGCCGGGTTGGAACGCGGGGTGCGGCCGATCGGGGACTGGTCGATGCGGACCACCTTGTCAATTTGTTCGGCGCCGGTCAGGGTGTCGTGAGCGCCGGGTTCTTCGCGCGAACCATAGATCGTCTTGGCCAGCGAACGGTAAAGAATGTCATTGATCAGCGTGCTCTTGCCGCTGCCGCTTACGCCCGTGACCACGGTCATTACGCCTAACGGAATGCGAATGGTCAGGTCCTGAAGGTTGTGTTCGCGAGCGCCGGTAACGACCAGCCACTTGCCGGTGAGCGGCCGCGGCTTGGAGCGATAGAGCATGGTCGAGGCTCCGGAGAGATAGCGCCCGGTGAGCGATTCGGGTGTAGCCATTATCTGCGCCGGCGTGCCTTCCGCCACCACCGACCCGCCCAGCCGCCCTGCGCCTGGGCCTAGATCGAGCACATAATCGGCGTGTCGAATGGTGTCTTCATCGTGCTCCACCACGAGTACCGTGTTGCCCAGGTCGCGGAGCCGTTCGAGGGCCTGGATGAGGCGGTTATTGTCGCGTTGGTGCAGGCCGATCGAGGGCTCGTCGAGCACGTAGAGGACGCCGCGAAGGCGGGAACCGATCTGCGTAGCGAGGCGGATCCGCTGACCTTCGCCGCCGGAGAGAGTGGCCGCGTTGCGATCCAGAGACAGGTAAGTCAGGCCGACGGCGCAGAGAAACTCCAGCCGCTCGACGACTTCGCGGCGAATGCGCTCCGCCACTAGCGACTCGCGCGCCGTGAAGCTGAGATTGATGGCCGCCGAGAGGGAGCGATTGAGCGGCAGCGAGGTGAAATCCGCAATGGAAAGCCCACCGATTTTGACCGCCAGCGACTCCGGGCGCAGGCGTTTGCCGCGGCATGCCGGACAAGGCGTTGCGGACATGTAGTTCATCATGTACTCGCGGTAGCCTTCGCTGCGGGCCTCGTCGATGCTGTCGCGCAGATAGTCGAGAATGCCGTGAAAGCCGGTGCGTGGGGCCTCGTTCTTTGGTGGCCCATAAACCAATAGATGCTGGTGCTTTACTGGTAAATCCTCAAATGGAAGCTTGAGGTCTATCTTGTAACGGTCGGCGGCGAGGTTGACGAGTTTGAGAAGGTACTGCGACGACGACCCAGGCCCCAGGCCGCCATCGAGCAGCGGCTTTGACCAGTCGGTAATCACCTTGGCGGGATCCAGGTCGTAAAGCGAGCCCAGTCCATGACACTCCGGGCAGGCGCCGAAGGTGGAATTGAAACTAAAGCTGCGCGGCTCCAGTTTGGGCACGTCGAGGCCGCAGTCCGGGCAGGCCATGGAGGACGAAAACAGTTGCTCTTCACCCCCGGCAATGGCAACCAGAACCAGCCCGTTGGCCAGTTGAAGCGCCTTGGTTACGGCCTGATCGAGCCGCTTCTCCACGGATGGTTTGCCGGCAGGCTGTGGAGAAGCATCAGCCGATGCCGGCTTCAGAAGAATGCGGTCGATGATGGCTTCAATAGCGTGATTCTTGCGGCGGTCGAGAAGGACCGGCTCGGAGAGGTCGCGCAATTCGCCATCGACGCGGGCGCGAAATCCTTGCTGATCAATCTGATCCAGCAACTCTTTAAACTCGCCCTTTCGGCCCCGGACCACGGGCGCCATCACCGTGACGCGTTCCCCATTGCCTAGCTCAAAGATGCGCTGCACGATCTGTTCGGCGGTCTGCCTGGCGATGGGCCGGCCGCAATTGGGACAATGTGGCGTACCCACCGAGGCATACAAAAGGCGCAGGTAGTCGTAGATTTCGGTGATGGTGCCCACCGTGGAACGGGGGCTGCGGCTGGTAGTCTTCTGTTCGATCGAGATGGCGGGACTGAGCCCCTCGATCGAATCCACATCGGGCCGCTCGATCTGGTCAAGAAACTGGCGCGCGTAAGCTGAAAGCGTCTCCACGTAGCGGCGCTGGCCCTCGGCGTAGATTGTGTCGAACGCGAGAGAGCTCTTTCCGGAGCCGGAAAGGCCAGTGACCACCGTGAGCGTATTGCGGGGAATGCGGACGCTGATGTCGCGCAAATTGTGCTGGCGCGCCCCGCGCACCGAGATGTGTGTGATGGCCATGGTTAGGAAAATGGAACTTCGGACGCTTTCGAGGGTCGTGTGCGGCGAGTCACTGCATTCACAATCCCTGGGAGTATTCTATTGGTCAATAGAAATAAGGGTCAACGCGCCATAGTTTTCTGAGAGAATCGCATCAACCCTTTAGGGCTGTTCGGGCAAGGTGTCGGACTTTTGAAAGCGCTCGGCACTGGCCTCGGCACAATCAATTCAGGCGGAATAAATGACGGATTTATTGAATTTAGTGATGTTGATTTGTGCGGCGGTCGGCTCGATTTCGTTTGGAATTCTGGCGGCCTACGGGATTCTCCGCGCCGGCTTTGCGCTAATGCGACCGCATCGGCGCCCTGCGCCTGTCAAGGTCCAAACGGCCGTAGTCATTGAATAATGGTTCGTGATCCGTTTGTATTATTTTTGGCGTGAGCCGAATCCGGACCGTTTCGGCATCAATTTCATTTCGGCCTATTCTGGAATTTCAAGATGAATCTCCGCCTTTATTGCGGAGCCGCGTTCTGTTGCATCTGCTGCTGGCGCTGCTGCATCTCCTGCATGATTTGCTGGGGAGTGCGCGGTGGTGCGCCAGGAGCAAAACCGTTCCGAATGGGTGGCGGCTGCGGCTGCAGTTGTTGCTGCTGTTGTTGTTCGTCGGCTTCGGCGTTTTCGTCGTTCGATGTGGGCTGACTGTTGGCCACTGGCGGCGCATCGCCCGTGGGCCGTGCGCTCAGGACAATCTCTCGCGGTGTTCCCTGACCCTGGTCTCCAACCATCAGCACGTTGTAGCCGGAACCGACTAGCAGTTGGGAAAGCACGTCGCGGGCCGGGCCGGGACCGTAAGACCCGAAGATGCGCTGATCGGAGCTATGCTCTCCCGGACCCAGGCCCTCAACCGTGGCTCCGGTGAGTGTCGAGACATCCTTCATGATCTGGCTGAGGCTCGAGTTGGCGGCTTCAATGCGCAGGCCCTGGCTATTCCAGACCACGGTCGCATCGACCGGACGATCGTTGACGGGCCAGTCTGGGAGCACTGGGGCGGCGGGCACTGCGGGCGCTGGCGCGGTTGGGGGAGTCGGGTCGGGAGGCGGCACCTTGGTAGGGCGCCTGCGAGCATGAACGGTCTTGTGCGCGCTTGCTTGCACCGCAGGTGACTGCGAGCCAGGCTGTTGTGCGGCTGCAAACAGCGGACCGACACTCAAAATGAAGGCGACAAGAATTCCTGCGAGGAAGGGAACCGTCCTCCTGGGCTTGAGGTCATGCGCGATGTCGGATTGTCCAGGATTCGAAATGCGCATTGAATTCGGGTTCCCAGCCCTGCACCGAGTCTCGATCTCCACTGAGGCGTCTCGATTTGTCCGGTCGTCCCAGCTTCTCAGGCTCCTCGGTGACCAAAAAATGTTACCGCTTCCCTGTGTACTAGACTGATGATAGTCCAACGACGCTCGAAATTGCGGTCGGTTGGACGGAGAGGATGTCTCGGAAGATGCGCCTTTTCTGGAAGCTCTGGACAGTCGCGGTGCTTCTATCTTTGCCTGCAGCGAGCCAGGCGGCCAACTGCACGGCACAGGCCGAGCTTTCGCCAACGGATCGCTCCGACTTGAGCGCGGTCGCTGGCAGGTTTTCTCAGGCGGTTTTGCAGCAGGACCTGGCAACGCTGCAAGCCGCTTTGCTGCCGGCCGAGACGGCGGAGTGGAGCGGAATTCAAGCGGCGATTGAGCAGGCCGCGCCCCTGGTAAAGGGCGGACAAGTGCAATTGCGCAATATTTATCTGCTCGACGCATCCACCCAGACCGCACCCGCCGACACGCAGTTCTTTTGCTCTAATTCGAGCGGCGCCCTCACCGTAACCATTGCCATGCACGCGCTGCCACCGGGCCGCTACGCAGTGGTGTTGGCCGACTCCGCGGGAGCACCGTTAGGCGGGCAGTTGGGGCTCATCCTCGCCTGGGATGGTGCTAACTGGAGACTGGCAGGTCTGTCTGCCCACCAGGGCATCTTCGATGGCCATGATGGCGTCTGGTACTGGTCGCGCGCCCGCGGCTTCGCGAAGGTCGATCCATGGAGCGCGTGGTACTCCTACGACACAGCCCGCTACCTGCTGCTGCCGTTCGATTTTATCTCCTCGCCAAATCTTGAAAAGTTGCAGCAGGAACAGACGCAGATTCAGAGTGCGCCGCAGGAGGCATTTCCGTACTTGCTTCCCGCCGGCGATCGCACCTGGAAGATCGATGCAGTCCTGCTCGATCCCTCTTTGCACGAGCCGGATCTCGCCGTGGTTTACGAATCGACCGGAGTTACCGATGCCGCCGCTCAGCACACAGAAGCGATTGCAGTATTGAGCGCGTTTCTGAAGGCGCAGCCCGGGATTCGGCAGAGCTTTCACGGCCTGTGGGCTTACGCGGCAAAGGGCGACAAAGCGGACCCCGGTAATGGAACTGCCGATGGCACAAATACCGTAGAAGCAGGGAACAGGGAACAGGGAACAGGGAACAGGGAAAGGTAGACGAGATGCCGACTGCTATCCAGCTCTTATTGTGCGTACCAATCGGATTTGTCGCTCATTTCGAGGCGCGTTGGCTGATCCGCCATTTTTTTTTGCCGATACGAATCCAGGGAGCGTTGGGCGGCACGAATTTGCGGATTCTTTGGTCTGTTTCTGATCCCGTTGCGTCACTGCATTGGATATATTGAGCAGGAAATTCCAGGAAGGACCGGAGAGAACCTCGCTATGGGATTCTATTCAATTGCGTCCTGCGCATTTGCAGGCCCGGTCATTGCGATTCTGAGTAAAGGAAAGTAGAAGACATTGTCTGCAATTATCGATTTGCGTTCAGATACAGTAACGCGCCCAACGCTGGAAATGCGAGCGGCGATGGCAGCAGCGGAAGTTGGCGACGACGTATACGGCGAAGACCCTACCGTGAATCTCCTTGAAAAGCGTGCGGCTGAGGCCTTTGGCCGCGAGGCAGCGCTGTTTGTGCCCACCGGCACCATGGGCAACCAGATTGGCATCCGCGTGCTCACACAGCCCGGCCAGGAGGTCATCGCCGAATCGCGCGCGCACATTCTCGATTGGGAGATGGCGACTACGGCCGTCTTCTCTGGTTGCCTGGTGCGCGCCGTTCCTGCTGAGCGCGGCATTCTGACCTGGCAACACATCGAGCCTGCAATCTACGCACGTGGAGCGTTTCGCGCCGCCACGGGCCTCATCGAGATCGAGAACACAGCCAACCTCGCCGGCGGAAGTTGTACGCCGCTTAACATTCTCGAAGAAATCTGGGCCGGAGCCAAAGAGCGAAAGCTCCCCTCACACCTCGACGGAGCGCGCATCTTCAACGCGGCCACGGCTCTCGGCGTGCATGTGAAAGCTCTCACGCGCGGCTTCGATACCGTCATGTTCTGCCTGTCGAAGGGCCTCGGAGCGCCAGTGGGCTCCGTCCTCACCGGCTCCAAAGAGCTGATGGACAGGGCGCGGCTTTATCGCAAAGCATTGGGCGGCGGGATGAGACAGGCCGGGATTCTGGCTGCCGCTGGGCTGATTGCGCTCGAACAGGGGCCGGGCCGGCTGCACGAAGATCACGCCAATGCGCGCTTGCTGGCCGAAGCTCTGGCAGGAATCGAGGGGGTTTCCATCGACCTCGATACTGTCGAGACCAATATCGTCGTCTTCCGGTTGACGGGCAAGTGCAGCGCCACGGAACTGGTGGCGCGGATGAAGGCGCGCAACATTCTGGTGAGCGCTTTGGGCAGGGACTTGGTCCGCCTGGTGACACACCTTGATGTGGATCGGGCAGCCTGTGCGGCCGCTTCGAATGCGCTGGTTGAGGAGATCGAGAGTGCGTAGTCAAGTGCAAATCCCGGCCGCTCGAATCGACGGCCGGGACTCTTCTATGGGACGCAGAATCAGGACACCAACTCGCCCACGGGAACGCTATTGATCGTCTTGAGAAGCTGAGAGACGATCTGGTAAGGATCGGCCTCGGAGTTCGGGCGGCGATCTTCAAGATAGCCCTTGTAGCCGTGCTTTACGAAGTTGACAGGCAGCCGGATCGATGCGCCGCGGTCCGAGAGTCCATAGCTGAACTTGTCGATTGCCTGGGTTTCGTGCAGGCCGGTAAGGCGCAGATGGTTATCCGGGCCATACACGGCAATGTGGTCGGCGATGTTCTTCTCGAAAGCAGCCATCAGTGACTCAAGATATTCCTTGCCGCCCACTTCGCGGATGTACTTGGTTGAGAAGTTGGTGTGCATGCCCGATCCGTTCCAGTCGCCCTTGATCGGCTTGCAATGCAACACGAAGTCCACTTCATACTTCTCGCAGAGACGCATCATCAGGTAGCGGGCAGTCCAAACGTCGTCAGCGGCCTTCTGCGGAACCCTTGGCAAAGATCTGGAACTCCCACTGCCCCTTGGCGACTTCGGCATTGATGCCTTCATGATTGATGCCGGCTGCCAGGCAGAGCTCGAGATGCTCTTCGACAATCTGGCGGGCCAGGCTGCCCATGTATTTGTAGCCGACGCCGCAGTAGTACGGGCCTTGAGGACCGGGATAGCCTTCTTTCGGGAAGCCGAGCGGGCGGCCGTCTTTATAGAGGAAGTACTCCTGCTCAAATCCAACCCAGAGGTCGGGATCGTCCTCGATGGTGGCGCGCGCGTTGGTGGAGTGCGGGGTGCCATCGGGATGCATAACTTCGCAGAGAACGATGTAGGCGTCCTTGCGGGTGGCGTCGGGATACAGAGCCACAGGCTTCAGAATGCAGTCGGACTTGTGGCCCTCGGCCTGCATGGTGGAACTGCCGTCAAAACCCCAGAGAGGCAGATCGGCGAGTGTGGGCGGCTTCTCAAATGACTTGAGTTGAGTCTTGCCGCGAAGCTCGGGAATCGGCTTTTTGCCATCAAGCCAGATGTACTCAAGTTTGTACTTTGTCATGGGTCTCCTTTTGGCGTCAGAACATGATGGAGCATTCACATGAATGCTAGGGCTTGAGGCATAAAGATCTCATGAGGATTCGGCAGACAGACACTACAACGGGATGACGTTACCTGTGGCGAGCGATCAGCACCATCAGCAGCAGGATGGCAACCGGAATCAGGGCCAGAGCGCCGTAATAAAGGATCTTGCGCGAGAGCTGCGATTTCCGCTTTTGCCAGTTCCGCAGCTCTTCCCGGTCTTCGACGCCCACCTGGTCCAGATGCTCGAAGATCGTTGATGAATTCATGCGCTGTTGGGTAGCGATTCTTCGGATCCCGCTCCAGCGCCCGGTAGAGAACTTCCTGCAGTTGCGGCGAGATGGAAGGGTCGGCGACGGTCGGAGGCATGGGGTGATTCAGCAGCCGGTCGTTCATGGCTGCCATCGGCGACGGGCCGGTAAAGGGCAGCTTGCCGGTAAGCATCTCGTAGAGAATGACGCCCATGGAATAGATGTCGGAGCGGCCATCGCCGCGCTTGCCTTTCACCTGCTCGGGAGAGATGTAGTTTGGGGTGCCCAGGGTCGCGGTGAAGTTGGCATAGGTGAGGCGCCGCGCAGAGGAGTCGCTGGCGATTCCGAAGTCGATCAGCTTGATGTTGTCGTTCTCATCCACCATGATGTTTTCCGGCTTCAGATCGCGGTGAACTACGCCGTTGGCGTGGATGTAGTCCAGCGCTTCCAGCACCCCGATGGCGATGCGGATGGCGCGATCATGGGAGATTCTGCCTTCATCCAGGATCTGGCGCAGCAGGCGGCCCTCGCACCACTCCATGACCATGTAAATGCGCGAGCGCTTTTCGTCGCCAAAGACGCGCATCACGTTGGGGTGATTCAGTTTTTCGCCGATGCCGCTCTCGCGCTGAAAGCGGTCGGAGAGGATCGGGTCGGCTTCCATGTCAGGGTGAGGAATTTTCAGCGCGACCGTGCGGTTATCGCGCAGATCGGTGGCGCGGTAAATGGAGGCCATGCCGCTGCGGGCCACGGGGGTTTCAATCCGGTAGGAATCGAGTTGTGATCCGGCTTCAAGGCTGTCGTAAAAACCCATCGTGCGGCATGCTCCATCGAGGTGCGTGTTCTTCTACTGTATCGGGAAATCGGCGGAGAAACGGTAAGGATTCCATAAGACTTTCGATTCCAGCTTGAGAATGACTAGGCGGGCAGCCTGTAGGGCCGGCCCCGGTACATGCCCACCTGCTCGACGGAGCGCACGCGAATGACCTGCGCGGTGGTGTTGTCGCCCCCGTCGATTTCCACAGCTCGCGCCACCAGTTCGCGGGCAATCTCGTCCATGCTTTTCTTCTGCGAGACAATCTCCGCGATCGTGGTCTCGTTCATCTCGTCGTGAAGGCCGTCGGTGCAGAGCACAAGCACATCGCCGGGCTGCAGCGTGAGAGCAGTGGTGTCGGGAGAGACGAACATCTCCGGACCCAGCGAACGAATCAGCACATGGCGCGCATCGGAGTCCGCGATATCTTCAGCGGAAATCAGGCCCATCTTCCGCTGCTCGTTGACCAGCGTGTGGTCCTGCGTCACCTGCCTGGCCTTTCCGTCGCGAACGAGATAGCAGCGCGAGTCGCCCACATGCGAGACGATGGCCTGATCGTAGCGGAGCGCGCACGCCACAAGGGTCGTCGCCATCTTCTTGCCGCGGTATTGTGCGTCCAAGCGTGCAATCGTGGACTGCTGCATTGGCATGCTGAATCAGGCGCGGCAACAGGCTGATGAGCATGGTGTCCGCCTGCGCCTTGGCGAATTCCTCGGTCATCACCGCAACTGGCGGTGGACGAGGCAACTTCGCCCAGGTCCATGCCGCCCACGCCATCCGCAACCGCGAAAAGGTAGCCGTGCGAGCGGGCCTGGTGGCGCGAGGCGGGAATAAACGACCCCATCGCGTCTTCATTGTTGGTGCGAACCTTGCCGAAATCGCTTGCCTGGCCGAACTGTACATCCAACATGGGCGCTTCCGCCTCGAATCTCTTCCCGATCGAAGCCGGGACGATGGCTTATTGAGAATTGTGAAACATCCACTTCAAAATGGTCACTGGGTGGCCTCCGGTCCTCATCGCGGTGAAGCGATCAAGGAGAGATTCCACCCAGCGGCCGGACCTAGGATTAGGTGAACTAGCTGACATGCTTGGCTTCGAGCAGGATCGATTTGCCCTTGGCTTTGGACGAACGGAGGAAGTAGATCGCTCCGTAGATGCCCCAGACCGCCGATATCCCCAGGGCAAGCAATGGCTCCTTGAAAGTGCCGAGGCCGAATATTGGACCGGCCAGGTAGAAGCCCATGCAGACCAGGTTAGCCAACAGCCCGAAGCCTGGGATGAGCAGGTGCAGGAGCGGGTTGTAATCGGGCCGCTTGTGGTAGGCCACGATGCACAGGAAGCAACTGAGTGCATAGAGAATGAAGGTGCCGAAGTTGGAAGTGAGCGTGATGGCGAGCAGGGAATTGGGCAGCGCCGCCAACTGGTCATGCGACAGGTAGCCAAAGCTGGAGAAGAGGCCGTGAGGCAGAGCCGCAATCGTCGCGTCGGTGGGCGCGCCGGCATCGCCAAAGACCAGCGAGACGGCAATAACGCCGATAACCGCCGAGATCACAGCCAGGGTCCAGATGGCCTTGCGTGGCGAAAGAGACCCGGCATGGAGTATGCCGAAATGCTCGGGAGCTTCATCGTCCTTGCCCATGGCATAGGTAACGCGCGCGCCGGTGTTCATGCAGCTCAGCGTGGTGCCGATGAGCGCGAAGAAGACCGTGACTGCTTCAGCCAGCATGAAGTACCTGCCGTGGCCCTGGCCGAGCAACTGGTCGCCGACGATAATCATCATGTCGCCGAGCGGAGCCGCGGAAGTCGCCGCGCTTGCCATCGTGTACCCGGAATTGAGAAAGTAGTTGGCTGCGAAATACTCAAACAGATAGCAGAACAAGCCCTGAATCAGCAGCGAGGCAATGACGGCAATGGGTATGTGTTTGGTGGGATTTTTGGCCTCGCCTCCCATCGAGGTCACCGATTCGAAGCCGACCAGAATCAGAATGGCGACTGTAGCCTGGATGAAGACCCAACTCCACTTGTGAGGTGCAATCACGGAGGCGGCCGACGAGTGGGTGAGGAAGTTGCCGGAAGCGTCGGTGCTGGGGTAGGTGATCTGAAATGGGACCGGCTTACCGGCTGGATCCAGTAATGGCAGAGGCGTGCCGCCGGAGTCGCGCATGATGGTGCCGTCTTTAGCCGTGGCAAATTGATAAGTGAACGTGGTCTGCGTCTGAGAATCGTATTGGAAGCCTGGTGTGCCTGAAGGGTGCGTGGAGCGATAGCCGAGGGCCAGGACGCTGAATACCACCAATGCCGAAATCTGGACGACGTTGATGGCGATGTTGACAGCCGTGGAAGCGCCCGCGCCCTTGGATGCGATCCAGGCGACAAAGAAGGAGAAGACCACCGCGACAAGTGCCATGAATACCGGCCCTGGATTGGAGCCGCTCATCACGCTGGGGTAGAGGAAGCCGACTACGTAACCGGTGAATACGCCGGTAACCGCCACCATCACTCCGGGGTAGACCCAATAGTAAAGATGCGAGCCCCACCCGACGATGAACTTGGCCACACGGGCGTACTTGAAGGCCCGGTCCTTGGAGAGCAACGCCTGCTCCGCGTAGTAGTAGCTGGAGCCGGTGCCGGGATAGAGCTTGGAGATTTCAGCGTAGGAAACCGCAGTGGCCAGGCAGAGCAGGAGGGAAACGAAAATGCCCAGCCACATCGCCGGCGCCGTCGAGGGTTGGCCCGAAACACCGGTGGTGGCCTGGATGTAGAAGGTGAGCCAAAGGAAGGCTCCAGGGGCGATCAGAGCCATTGCGTTTGCGGTCAGGCCGGTGAGACCAAGCGTGGCCTGCATCTGTGGTGCTTTTTGATCTGCCATGAGCATTCTCCTGAGAGTTGTTTTTCGTGGGTCTGCTCCCGTGGGATTGCCCGCCGGGACGGATGTCTGACTCGCCCGCATCCCCGGTTATATTCCGGTGGGGACGAGCAACCTGATTGAATACTTCGAACGCTAACGCCGAAGAGATAAAGATGAAATGATGAAACCGAAGCTAGTGAAAATCCCGATAAATGAAGCGGCGAGTTACACTAACTTCGTTCTCATCGAGTCACGAGCAATCTATTCGCGACAGCTCGCGATATCGGTCAGATTGATCTGGCTTTTCGGGTTGAGTCACGCAACGATCCCTGCGGTGACGGTTGACTGAACCTTGAGCGCGCCCAGTCTTCCGCGCACCGAAGAGATCGGCACGCCGCCTCCCCGCAGAGCAATCCTTCGATGCGGCTACTTTTCGAGGTTTCCTGTGATGTTGCTGCCGAAGATGAAGCCAAATTCGAGTACTCCGCGGAATTGGTTCGAATTCGCTCCTGCCGTGCCAAAGACACTTCCCGGTGTGTAGTTCTTTGCGTCCACAAACCCGACATCGCCGCGGACGTACATTCCACCCTTTTGGTAAGTTGGCGTCGCAGTGAAAGTGGTGGCCGAACTGCCCGATCCAAATCCCAGCAAGTTGACCGATCCATCGGTGGCACTGCCCGAACTCGTGAGGTATTCAAAGCGCACAGGAAGCGAGAAACCACGCTTGAATGCGTAGCTGACATTGACCGCGCCACCGGTGGCCGACGTGGACTTGGCGACGCCCACGCTCGTATTTCTCGGGTAGGTGCCATATTGGAAGTACGGCGAAACGATCAATGCACCCTTGGAGTAGGTGTAAATAACCGCGTGCATGGAGCCGTTGTTCTGGATCGGAGTAGCTGCCGCTTCAAAAACGGTTTGCCCGGCGTTCCCCATCCCGTCGTACACCAGAGTATGCGGCCCCTTTGTAAAGGTTAGGGAGCCCGAGAGGAACGAATAGCGATTGGAATAGTAACCGTCGTTCCAACTGAATGAGGCGGAGAAGTATTTTCCCAGCGCCTGATTCACCTGGATACCGCGATTGATGGCGTTTTCCTGATTCCAGATGATGCCGCGCTCAATGTTGAAGTTTTGGTAAGTGAACGTGGACTCGGCACCCATCAGCGTGGGAAGAGAGCCGATTTCGAACGACGTTGTTTTTCCTGCCGGTAACTTCAGGAAGGCGACCGGAACAGGTCCGTAGAAATTGTTCACGGTATTTTGGGCGTTGGTAAACGGCACGCCGAGCGCCTGCATGGTATAAACGCCCGCTTGAATGTAGTACTGGTATTTTCCGTCCGCTTTTTGAATGAAGACCTGCCCGTTGCTCAGAGTGGCCTGCGCCTTGTCGTCTCCCGGCACGGAATTGTTCTGGAACTGCGAGAAACCGGTCACAATGCCGTTGACGGACAGCTTGCCCAACGGTCCCGCATCAAAAGTCGCAGGCGGCAGCCATTGCAGCGGACCTGTAAGAACGAATGTTGAAAGCGGCGCGGGTGGTGTTGCAGGTGCCGCCGGAGCCTGGGCGGCTGCCGGAGTTTCTGCAGCCGCTGGCATTGGCTTGGCTGGGTCTTGCGCGCCGGCGAACAAGGCGGTTGCCATGGCCGCTCCGGCCATCGCTTGCAGTATGCGGTTCGGCTTGGATAGCATCAGCATTACTCCTCCCAGAAAATCGAAGTGTTGGTATGACATGCAATGAAGTCAGCCAGAGATAGGCATTAACAGGATTCAACCTATCCGGCGTAGTCTGCGCACGCGAAACCTGTGAGCCCACACGATCTTCCCGGCCCCACGGAATCTCATCGGGATGGTTCGCAATCACGCTGCTGAACTCTCTGCGTTGGATCAGGCGCAGCGGATTAACACCAGTAATGCAAACAAGGCATAAAGAAGATATGAGGATTAGGAAAAGATTGCATGATTGCAAAAAATGCCCCTGTATTGCCTCCAGGTCATTGAGCAAATTGCCCAGAAAGCATCTCAGCGGGCCATTCCCTTAACACGCCTCGTCGTGAAGATGAAATCAGGAACCTGCTAAAATTCTCTTACGCTTTCCCTGCTTCATCGGCCGGCTCGGACAAAGCGTCTCCCGTTGAATCGTTTATTCCGGAATGTCGGAGTGGAAGCTGCCTCCTTTCGCAATTCTGTGAATCGGGGCAGCCTGTATCGCCTTAACTCCAATGCGTCGAGAAAGTGGGTGCCGGTTGTCCTCAAGCTCAATTCCAGCGCGTTCTGGCTTTGGCTCCAGAACTGCTCGCGGCTCTGGATCCCGCGCGCTCCTGTTTGCGCTCGAGTGTGCGCTGGGGATTGTGGCCGTAATCCTGGTGGCGGCTTTAGCGCATTGGTTCGGATGGCTGCTCCCGGTTGACTTGTTGCTTTACCTCCTTATCGTGTTGCCGACGGCGCTGCTTTGCGGATTCTGGCAGGCCGTCATCGTTTCGCTCTCCGCGGTCGCAGTGCACGGACTCTTCACCCTGCGACAGCCAGAGTTGAACCTGGCGAAAGACCCGGTCAACTCGGTAACGTTGCTGGCCTTCGTTCTGGTTGCGCTTGTGGTCAGCCGGCTTTCCGCGCGCGTCACCGGCCATGCCCGGGAGGCAGAGTCATGGGGCGGCCAGATGCACGACCTCTATGAGTTCACGCGCCGTACCTTGCAGATGAATCTTCATTTGGAGCCGGGACCGCAGTTGGCCGAGCTCGTCCACGAAATATTCTCCCTTGAAGCGGTGGCTGTCTTCGACGCCGATCTGCACGACGTCTACCAGGCCGGCTATTGGGCCGTGGACCCGCAGGAGATTGCGCAGAATGTCTACTACTTTGAAACTTCTGACGACGATCCGGTAACCGGCCTGGGCCGGCGCGTGGTGCGGTTGGGATCGGTGCCGGTGGGCAGCCTGGTGCTGCGCGGCGATACCAGTCCCCTCACAAACAACGCCATCGCCTCTCTGATCGCAATTACCTTTGACCGCTACCGGGCTTTTGCCAACGAAAGCCGCATCGAGACAGAACGGCGTACGGAGCAATTGCGCGCTACCGTGCTCGACAGCCTTGCGCACGCCTACAAGACGCCGCTGACTGCAATTCGCGCCGCCAGCACCGGCCTGGGCGAAATGGGCCACCTGTCGCCTGGCCAGGCAGACCTGGTCGCGCTTATCGACGAACAGGCGGACTATCTCGGCGAGCTCACGACCAGGTTACTCACCACTGCCCGTCTGGATGCCGGCGAAGTCACAATCCACGCCGTGCCGGTTGGAGTCGGGCCTCTCATTGAAGAGGTGCTCGCCAGTCTCAAGGACCGGCTGGCAAGCATGAAAGTCGTAATCGATCTCGAGGACGAGGACCTTGTTCTCTGCTGCGATCGGCAGTTGATGGTGATGCTCCTTACGCAGTACATTGACAATGCCTGCAAATACTCCATCTTCGGCTCCACCATCACCATTCGGGCCTTGCACGCCAACGCTGAAGTCATGTTTTCGGTCCATAGCTTCGGTCCGGTGATTCCCATGGCCGACCGCGAGCGCATCTTCGACCGCTACTATCGTTCGTCCACCCACTCTAATCGCGCGTCGGGCACGGGAATCGGCCTTTCCGTGGCCAAACGGGTGGCGCTGATTCATAGCGGCTATGTCTGGGTCACAAGCGACGAGCAAGAGGGAACCACATTTTTTGCAGCCATTCCGGACACAAAGCAAAAGGGGAGAAAGTGATAAGCCAGCCCGCAATACGCATTCTCGTTGTCGACGACGAACCGGCCATTCGCAGGGCATTGCGCCCACCGCTCGTGGAACTCGGCTTTCAGGTGGCAGAAGCCTCGCGCGGAGAAGAGGCCCTGCAACTGCTGCGCGCCGGCGCGTTCGATGTGGTTCTGCTCGACGTGAATATGCCCGGCATCGGCGGCATTGAGACACTTCGCCGCATTCGCACCTTCGCACCCAGGCTGCCCATTCTCATGCTCACGGTCCGCGACCAGGAAGAAGACAAGGTGGAGGCGCTTGAGTCGGGTGCGGACGATTACGTTACCAAGCCCTTCAGCACCCGCGAACTCATTGCGCGCATTCGTGCGGCCGTGCGCCGCGTGCGGGCTCCGGCGCGCGCGGAAGATGCTCCCATCGAGATTGGAGAAATCCGCCTTGAGCCGCTGAAGCGCAGCGTTACCAAGCGCAGCCAGACAGTACACCTTACCCGCAAGGAGTTCGATATTCTCCATTGCCTGATGAGCCGCGCGGGCCGCGTCGTGACTTACGCCAAGCTGCTGACCGCCGTGTGGGGAGCCGACTGCCGGGAAGAGGTCGAGTACCTGCGCACATTCGTCCGCCAGTTGCGCAAGAAGATTGAAGACGATCCTTCGAACCCCATCTATCTGCTGACGGATGTCTACGTGGGATACCGCTTTGCCGATGCACAGATGCTGCAGGGAGAACCCGCGGAGGATATGCCTGAAGCCATTGTGCCGGAAGAGACGCCCGAGCCTGCTGAGTAGGGAATCACCTTAACAGTCCCCTGAAGACTTTTATAAGGCCGGGATAAGTGTCAGGGCAAGATTTCAGTCGTGCCGAAAACACAACAAAACTGACGTGGGCTTCAGCCCCTGCAAAAGCTGCAAGAAAGGCCTACTACTCGTCGTAGTGCAGCAGGCTGAATACGTCGTACTCCTTGAAGCGATCGCGGCCCTTCAGAAAATCCAGCTCGACTGCGAAGGCAAGCCCGGCGATCTTGCCACCGAGTTGCTTGACCAGCTTCACAGTCGCTTCCATCGTGCCCCCCGTTGCGAGAAGGTCGTCGACCAGCACCACGCTCTGGCCGGGCTGAATCGCGTCCATGTGAATCTCAAGCGTGTCCGAGCCGTACTCGAGGTCATAGGTCACGCGCGCTACCGGCGCCGGCAGCTTGCGCGGCTTTCGCACCGGCACGAATCCCGCATTCAGGCGGTAGGCCAGCGCCGGACCAAAGATGAATCCGCGCGCTTCGATGCCAAGCACAAGGTCGATCTTCTGGGCGATGTAGTGTGCCGCCAGTGCGTCGATGAGCTGCGCAAAACCGGTCTTGTCTTTCAGAAGTGTTGTAACGTCGTAAAAAAGAATCCCCGGCTTGGGAAAATCAGGAACGGTGCGGACCAGCTTCTTTAGATCTTCAACATTCATAGGCTTGATTGCTTCGGGCATTGGCGCGTTCGCTCCTTGAATTAGTTCGAGAAATAATTCGAAATCTGCGGGAAGGGAACAGGCGGGGATACAATTCGGCTTCCTTGACGATTATATCTGGACAGAGATCGGGGGTCAGAGACCAGAGATCAGCAGCCCAATGCACAGGAAAGGTAAGCAGTAAGTTGGGAAGTTTAAGGCTGGCTTGGTTGTAGCGCTCACCGTGGCAAGCTCGAAACTGATCCCTGACCCCTGACCCCTGATCCCTGTTTTTTCACCACGCTCCATCGATCCTGAATGAGCTCAGCCCCTCGGCTTCGCTTTCGTCGAGATAGTGCTCGACAAGGCGATCGACACGGCAGCCGCGCGGCCCGCGGCGCAGGCTGGCACGCAGTTCTGCCAGGTCGGCAACATCGCCTGAAGCCACCACTTCCACGTCTCCGTCTTCGGTGTTGCGCACCCAGCCGCGCAGGTCGAGTTCGCTGGCCTCGCGGTGAACGAACCAGCGAAACCCGACTCCCTGCACGCGTCCTTGAATTAGAAAATGGAGAACCATGATTGGCGGCCTAGGACGAGTTTTGCAGATGACGCAACCGGGGTGCAACCGGGCGGAGACTCCGCGAGCCCGATCCGTCGGAATCGCGGGGCCAAGCCGGTTGTGCTGCCTGCGCGCTACACTGGAATTCACAATGGTCTTCGTCCTCGACAACTACGATTCGTTCACTTACAACCTGGTCCAGTACCTTGGCGAACTGGGCGCGGAGGTCGTGGTGCGCCGCAATGACGAAGTGACTCCGGAAGAAGTGGAAGCAATGCACCCGGAGCGCATCCTGCTTTCGCCCGGTCCCTGCACACCCGGTGACGCCGGCATTCTGGTTCCGCTGATCCGCCACATGGCTGGTTCGTCGCGGCGTGTGCCAATCCTTGGCGTTTGCCTCGGTCATCAGGCCATTGGCGAGGCTTTTGGCGGCGAAGTAGTGCGTGCCCAAAGCCTCATGCACGGCAAGACGAGCGCGGTCGAACACGATGGCAAGGGCATCTTCGCGGGCCTGCCGACTCCGCTCACATGCACTCGCTACCACTCTCTGATCGTGGCCGAGAAGTCGTTGCCGGCCGACCTTGAAGTTACCGCGCGCACTCTGGAGTCCAATGGCAATGGAGGCTCGGTGATTATGGGCCTTCGTCATCGCCGTCTGCCTGTCGAGGGTGTGCAGTTCCACCCGGAGAGCGTGCTCACCGAGGGCGGACACCAGATGATTCGCAACTTCCTGGAAATGTAGCCGCCGATGCCAGTCCCTGCGCGTGTGAAGACCGTTTCTCTGAGTTCGGCGGCGCGAATACGAGTCACTCAACTTGTGCCTGCCGCGGCTTTTCTGTCCGCATCGTGGTTGTGCGGTCAAACTCCTCCGCCGTCTCCCGATGCGCAGGCTGCTCAAACCGCGCCAACAGCTCAAAACCCTTCTTTCGCAGACCCCGCCCAGCCTAAGCAGCCGGCCGAGGGATCCACTCCCGATAGACGTCCGATTGCAATTGTGCCCCTTGACAGCAAGATCCCCGGCTATGCGGCCGAGGTTACCGGTACGCTCCAGGTGAACAACGGGCGGGCCCTGATCGCAGCCAACGCTTCCATTACGGCAGGCGGCCAGGGCACGCTCGTCACTCTCCCCTATCGAGGCACGCTGCTCATTTGTCCCTACACCATCGTCAAGCTCGCCGCCGACTCCAACCCCGCCTTCAGCCAGGTTCCCGGCCTGATGATGGCCATGGACCATGGAGCACTCGAGATGAGCCTTGCCACCAGCCGCGACTCCGACGTTCTGCTCACGCCCGACTTCCGCATCCTCGTCGCCGGCCCCGGCGCTTCCGAACTCAAAGTACGCCTCGGCCCCCAGGGCGACACTTGCGTCGATAATGCCGGCGCAAATGCGCCGTACGTTTTGGTATCGAGTGTCTTTGACGGCGGCGCATATAGAGTGCAGCCCGGCCAGCGTGTCATGTTCCAGCACGGCAGCCTCCACGAGATTGTGGACGATGAGAAGGAGTCATGCGGCTGCCCTCCCGCCGAGGCCAAAGGAAATGAATTTCCAGTAGCGCAAAGCGAAGGTCTGGCGCCGCAACCCAAACCCGCTCCCGCTCCTGAGCCGCAAAGCGAGTCAACGCCCCCAGGCGTGCCCATGGTCTACAACAGCGCCGAACACACTCCAAAACCGGCCGGTAGTGACGCTGCCCCAACTCCAGGAGCCAATGCGAATGCCGCTCCTGTCACTCCGCAGCCCACGTCTCAGAAAAAGCCAGGATTCTTCGGCAAGTTAGGCCATTTCTTCAAGCGCATCTTCGGCGCGGAATGAGTTACCGGTTCAATTACTGAGCCGGTCCGTCGGAGATGATTCGCGAGGTCGAACCGAAGCGGTGATAGTTGGTGAAACTGACCTCATTTATGCGCTGAATCTCCCTATCGCTCATATCCCCTCTGGCATAAGATTTGACCAAGGAGATCGCGACGCTTTGCACGGGGCAGATGTAGCTCTTGCCGTCGATCTCGACGGGCCCGTATTGCACCGAGATGGCGGCGCGCATGATCGGGTCGGAGGGCTTAAGATCCGACTCGATGGTCACGCGCAAAACGGCGCCGGCGGCTGGATCGAGATACAGGTTCCCGTGGTAGCCTGGCGTTCCGTGGTAGGCGTCGGATTCTGAACTGGCAGCTTTGGCGTCCATACCGTAAGCGACAGCGCCAGCGGTATCTTGCGAGCCTCTCACACAGCAGTAATTCACCCAATAGTGGGAAGCAGCATGCGGAACCTCATAGTGATAGACGGCGACCGGCCCTGCAGCAGACTGTTCCCAGTGGCTCCACTTCAGGGTGCCCTTGGATGCGTCGGTGAGGGCGATGCCCAGGGCCGCGCCAAACTCACCGATCGAGACCAGCCCCACAGGCGAGGGCTCGTTCTTGGGCTTGGCGCCAGAGGAACCCGGCTGGAGATCCAAGACCTCCTGTCCGTTGCGATAGGTGATGTGGTTGGTGAAGCTTCCCGTTAGATGCAGATCCGTGTGCGGGGCCCAGCCGCTATGAGTCACCGACAGAGGGCTGTCGTCGTAGCTGTCGGTGAGGCGCGTCGCCAGAAAATCCGGCATCTTGTGCAGAGTGACTCCGACAAAATCGATGGCGGATTTCAACATGGCCCGCTGCTCGGCAATCTCCGGCGGGGCTTTATCGAGTACTTCGCCCACTGGCGGCTCAAGAAATGCCGAGAAATCGGCGAGCATCTTTAAAGAGAGGAGGGTCTTCGAGCCGGGCCTGAACTCCGCCGTAATGCGGTCCAGCGTCGGCTGAGTCAATTGTTCGGTCAATTTCAGGGAGTTGAGCTGCTGCGCGCAATCGCCATCGTTCTTGCCGGACGTTAGCTGCGCGGCCAACATCTGTTTCAACTGCTCGACACTAGCACTATGCACCGCAGCGCCGCAGGGAACTATCAATACAAACGAAATTGCGAGAAGGATGAATTTTCGCATCTTCTCACCTCTCGGAACCAGTTTACATCTCTCTCGCCCGCTCAATCGCCCGGATCACCGCCTGCGCCTTGTTGATCGACTCCTTATGTTCCAACTCAGGCACCGAATCCGCGACGATCCCCGCTCCGGCCTGCACATAGCCTTTCCCGCCAACCGACAGCATCGACCGGATCGCAATGCAGGAGTCCAGGTTGCCGGAGAAGTCCGCGTAGAGCACCGCGCCGCCATAGGTCCCGCGCCGCGCCGGCTCCAGTTCCTCGATAATCTCCATCGCCCTGCACCTTGGGCGCGCCGCTCAACGTGCCCGCAGGGAAGCAGGCGCGTAGAGCGTCTACCGCAGTCAACTCCGGCCTCAGCCGGCCCTCGATCGAGCTCACAATATGCATCACGTGCGAGTACCGCTCCACAAACATCAGTCGGTCCACCTTCACGCTGCCGAACTGGCTCACCCGCCCCACGTCGTTGCGCCCCAGGTCCACCAGCATCACATGCTCGGCGCGCTCCTTTTCGTCCTGCATCATCTCATCGGCCAGGGCCTGGTCTTCCTTTTCCGTGTCCCCGCGCGGCCGGGTTCCGGCGATGGGGCGATACTCCACCTTGCCCTTGTGCACACGCACCAAAAGCTCCGGCGACGACCCCGCCAACTCAATCGGCGGCGCCTTATGCGCCTTCGACGTTTTCACCGGCCCCGCGCCCAGCGGACCCTCAGGCGAAAAGCGCAGGAAAAACATATAGGGGCTTGGATTCACGGTGCGCAGCGCTCGGTAGACTTGAAAGCTGTCCGTCTCCGGCTCCACGTCGAATCGCTGCGACAGGACAGCTTGAAAGATATCTCCTGCGGCAATGTACTCTTTGGTGCGGGACACGCCGGCCATGTAATCTTTCTTGCTGGTCCGGTATTTCACCTTGAGATGGGCCTTCTTTCCGGAACTCGATCCCTTGGGCACCGGTATTTTGGGCAGCGGTTGCGCCAGCCGTTTTTCCAGCCTGTTAAGCCGCTTGACAGCAGCGTCGAAGGCGTCGCCGGCCTTGCCGCGGGTTACATCCGCCGTGACTACGAGCCAAATCTCTTTGCGAACGTGGTCGAAGGCCAGCACCTCATCGAAGAACAGCAGGCAGGCGTCCGGAATGCGCAGCTCGTCCTTGGCGTGCGCGGGCAGACGCTCGATCTGCCGGACCGCATCGTAGGCAAAAAAGCCCACCGCTCCGGCGGTAAACGGAGGCAGGCCGGGCAGCCGCGCAGGCTTGTGCCCACTCAACGCTCGCCGTAGTACCGCAAAGACGTCGTCCTCGACCTCAACAACCTTCCTGCCTTCGGTGATCGTGACGCTTCGTCCACGCGCCACGATCCGCTTGAACGGCGCAAGGCCCATGAAGGTGTAGCGGCCTACCTGCTCGCCGCCCTCCACCGACTCCAGAAGAAAACACTCGCGCTCCGGCCACGCTGCGCGCAGAAAGGCCGAGACCGGGGTTTCGAGATCGGCGGTCAGAGTGCGGCAAACGGGCACCAGTGTGTGCTCTTTAGCCAGCGCCAGAAACTCCTTGCGGCTGGGCAGAACGGGATGATTGGAGGCTCTCACAGGCTTAAGTGTAACCGTTGGGATGTGCGCGAAAAGTCAGGCCCTCGATGGTCTGCATACAAGTTTTGCCGCCCTCCCTAGATCCGGTGCGCCGGACCGATGATATTCCAGTGAACGGCAATCCAGCTCAGGATCAGGCAGGCAAGCCCGGCCAGTGAGAACTTGACCTTCGAAATCCACCGCAGGTCCGTGCGCCGCCATGTCCGAATGCCTGCCACTACCGCGAAAAAGCTGAAAAACAGTGCCACTCCTGTCGCCCAGTTCATCAGCACCAGCCACTTGAACCATTCCGGCGTCGGCGGCATCATGTCATCGCCGGCGGCAATCAAGTAGGTAACTATGGTTCCCAGCAGAATGCACCACACAAAGGCTGCCAGGCGAGGTGCCGCAGTCAGCCAGAGTGTGCCTGGTTGCGGCTCCAGCCGTGCCCGTTTGCGCAGGAAGATGCGGCGCCCGAGGCGGATCAGCGTCGCCATCACCACCAGCGCCAGAAAGCCCAGGCTGCACCCTCCGGCCCAAAGCACCGGATCGCCTCTGTCATGCCAGGGGACGCGCTCCATTTGGACACCCGGAAAGTCAAAGGCAATCCGCATCACACGATTCCGGTTGTCGCGGATTGCAAAAATCCGCTCCTGCCCGTCGACTTCCTGCCAAAGATCTCTCCCAATTGGTTTCCACTTGATCAGGTGGCCGCGCAGGTCCTTGAATCCTGCAATCGTCAGCACGCCGTCTTTATCCACCGAGGCCTTGGTTTGATTGAAGAGGTTGACGAGCTTCAGCTTCGTACTGTCGGCGCGGCGCGTGGTCTGATACGTCCCGGAGATCGCACGCATGCCGCCATCCCACTTTTCAAGAAACGCCTGCTTCGAGGTCGAGGGAAAATAGCGATCGGAAAACATGTCGATGATCTCCGGCCGCGGTTTGCCGCCGCCTCCAGCCGAATTGTAGGAGACAAACAGCACCAGCTTCTCTTGAGGTTCGACGAAGAACAGGCTATGAAACGCGATCAGGTCGCCTTCGTGGCCAATCCAGCGCAAGTCGTTGCGCCACTCCTGGTAGAAGCCCATGCAGATTGGCGGCATCTGGGCGCTCGAGCGAAACTGCGGCGTCCACATCAGGGCCAGTGTCTCCGGCTTCAGGATGCGCTTGCCCTCGAGCTCGCCGCCGTTCAACAGCGCCTTTCCAAACCGACCCATGTCGGCGGCTGTCGAAGAAAGTCCGCCGGCGCCCACCGGGTTCAGCATCTCGAAGCCGACCGCCGGCTTGAGCGTGCTCGCTCTGTATCCCTCCGAAGGCAGACTTGCCAATGGCTTTTGGAGCGGTTGATAAAAGGAGGAGTGCGTCATCCCCAGCGGCGCGAAGATGTGCTCCTGGACGTATTGCTCAAACGGCTCTCCGCTGGCCCGCTGCACAATATAGCTGGCCAGACCTACACCATAGTTCGAATAGGCCGGCACCTGGCCCGGAGGGAAGAGCCGCTTCGGCTGGTTCTGGATCAGATCGTCGCGCAGCGAGACCATGTCTTTCTGATCGATCACAATGACGTCGTTCATCAAGTCCTCAAATCCGCCCGCGTGCGTCATCAGGTTGCGCAGCGTGATCGGTTGGTTAAAGGCGGGACGAATTTCAAAATCGAGATATCGATTGATGTCCGTGTCCAGGTTCAGCTTGCCCTGTTCTTCCAGTTGCATTACCGAGATCCACGTAAAGAGTTTGGAGATCGAGGCCAGCCGAAAAATGGTGGCGTTGGGATCGACGGCTCGTTTTGTCTTCACGTCCGCATAGCCATAGCCTTTTTCGAGCAGCACATTGCCGTCCTGCATTACCAGCACAGAGGCTCCCGCAATGTCGCCGCGTTCCAGCTGCAGGGGTAGAATTCCGTCAAAAAATGCATTGAGGTCGGCCTGATCGAGCGAATGTGCGCCTGCCGGAGCGGAGGCCGTCAACCCAAGTGCCGGCCCGGACGCCGACCTAGCGGCTGGAGCATCCGCCGGCTTCGCCGGAGCGGGCTCAGTTGCGCTCTTCGTCGCCTGGGCACAGCAGATCAGCACAGCCAACAGCGATCCGGCCCCAATAGCCACAGCTTTAAATTTCATCATTCCGGCTCTCTCCGCTTCCTCAAAACCTGCTTTTATAAGTGGGTCCAGTCTCCACCAAACAAAGGACTTTTGCAAGATGTAGCTGTATAGCATCCGCAAACCGCAACCGCCGTCGTCACGACCGGATCTTTTCTCTCCGGCTCAGACTTCATCGCCACAAACAACCCGCCATAACCGCTCCTCTTGTGCAATGTACTTCGACTTTGAACGATTCTTGTTCGAGAGGAGACCAGAAAGGAACCGATGCCAGGTCGGAGAACGAGCGATGGACCGCTGCCGGAACTGGTTCAGGCGGGCTTGACTCGCCCGTGCCCGTGGCCTAGACTCAACGGGGTTTGGGTCATTGGGCCGGCGCCAAGAGCGTTTGCTCCCCAGACAGACGGCACGCGGGCGCGGAATCCGGCGGCATAAGTCGCTCGGCCCCGCAAGGCAGGGCAAGCTTCGATTCGTCCTGGACTTGCGGAGAAATTCCTCAAGGAATTTATCACCCTGCGGTCGGCAATCGGAATTGGAGATAGATATGTCAACGACTAATTCGGCACTTTCTTTGGACCAGGAGATCAACCCCTGGGAGGCACAGAGCGCGCGGTTCGACTTTGCGGCACGAAAACTCAACCTTGATGAAGGATTGTGGAAGCTGCTCAGAACGCCGGCACGCGAGATCATTGTTCATTTTCCTGTGGCCATGGATGATGGCCGCATAGAAATGTTTACCGGCTTCAGGGTTCAGCACAACATCGCGCGCGGACCGGCCAAAGGCGGCATCCGCTATGCGCCCGACGTTACGCTCGACGAAGTACGCGCATTGGCCAGTTGGATGACCTGGAAGTGTGCGGTGGTGAATATTCCCTTCGGCGGCGCCAAGGGCGGCGTCATATGCGATCCCAAGGCGATGAGCCAGGGCGAGCTGGAACGAATGACCCGCCGCTATACCTCTGAGATCATCGACTTCATCGGGCCGGAAAAAGACGTTCCCGCACCCGACGTCAACACCAACGAGCAAACAATGGCCTGGATCATGGACACCTATTCCATGCACATGGGCCACACCGTAACCAGCGTAGTTACCGGCAAGCCCCTTAACATCGGTGGCTCGCGGGGACGCATTGAAGCCACAGGACGCGGTGTACTGGTGGTATGCAGCGAAAGCCTGCGCTACCTCAACATGCCCATCGAGGGCTGCCGTGTGGTGATTCAGGGATTCGGCAACGTCGGCTCCAATGGCGCGCGCCTCATGATGGAACAGGGATACAAGATTGTTGGTGTCGCCGAAAAAGATGGCGGCCTCTACAACTCAGCCGGCATCGACGTTCATCAGCTCGTCGAGTACAAGTACCGCAACGGCACGACGCTCGGTTTCCGCGGCGCCGAGGCCATGCCCAGCGAAGAGCTGCTGGTCTCCGAATGTGACATCCTCATCCCCGCCGCCACCGAAAATGTCATCACCAGCCGCAATGCAGGGCAGATCAAAGCCCGCATCGTTGTTGAGGGCGCCAACGGCCCCACCACTGCCGTGGCCGATGAGATTCTGGCCGAAAAGCGCATCTTCATCGTTCCCGACATCCTGGCCAACGCCGGCGGCGTAACCGCAAGTTATTTTGAATGGGTGCAGGACCGGCAGGGCTACTTCTGGAAAGAAGCCATTGTCAACGAGCAGTTGGAGACCATCCTCCGCGACAGCTTCGACGATGTGGTCCGCTACGCTGAGGCCCACAACGTAAACAACCGCATCGCGGCTTACATGCTCGCCATCGACCGTGTAGCCTTCACCATCAAGCAGCGCGGCATCTACGCATAGTTCCGTCTATTGAGCGGCGTTTGACTGAAAAAGAGCGGGATGGGCGAGTGTCCATCCCGCTCTTTTCCTTTCCAAATCAGCTTGGACAGACCAGCCGAATGCCGGCCCGGAGCTCCGGAAGCGCAACCGTTCCTGAACTTCCCGGCAGCCCGGCATTCACGGCTGTTTAGCCGTTTTGCTTGACAAGGAGCAATAACAAGCACGCAACAAACTTCCAGCGTGCCTTCGGAGCTATACTTTAGGACAATCTTCGTTTTTCGGCGCAACTTTGAGGCCGTTTCGGTTTCAATGTATCCGGAGCCTGTATGAGTGCAAAGACTTCCGATCGTTGCGATGCGGTTTGCGTGTTCTCCGAACCGCGGACCGTCTCAATATCCAAAGCGGCGCCCTGCGGAATGGCGTCCATCTTCCCGCGAATCCCCACGGCCTCTCCGGTCCTCAGGACCAGATCAGGCGCGCATTGCTCGCCCCCGGCTTCACTGGCCTGCGCGCCTTCAACCCGATAATCGAAAGAAGGAGAACGACCATGCCCATTTCCCGACGCGATCTGATGAGCGAAGCACCGATTCTTGCTCTTCTTGCCGCTCTTGCACCTGAACTCGATAAGGCACGGGCGGAGACGCCTCAGCTCTCCAGCGAGGATGCCCCGCACGACTCCTATAGCTTCTGGAATGGGTTCTTCGATTCAGTCAATCCAGACATGCAAATCGCAGGCCAAAAGCCGGTAACGCGCGGACCGGCGGATCAGTTGCCCGACCCCGGAGTTCAAACCCAATATCTCCACTACAAGAGCGACGAGAAGAAACTTCGCTATGCCAGCGAGATCGGCAAGGAAGAGCTGCTCGATCATCCGGGCGATATAGCTGTAAGCATCAGACTTTCGCAATACCGGCCCGCGGTCGGCAGCACCGCTGCCAACGAGCATGCGGCGCAACTCCGTCTCGATACAACGCAGATCTACCCTATCAGGAATCTTCTGTCGCCTCTTGCTTGGTCGTCCATCGCCTCGGTGGTAACGGAAAAGGGCGGCTTTGTTTCGCTCGACCGCCTGGGCCTCAAAACAGATGTAGCATCTCAAGGAAACAGCAACATCCTGCTCACCAAGGGCACCGGCAAGTTAGCGGTCAACATATCGAAAGCCCCGCAGACTTCGATGTTCGTCAAGGTGCTCAATGTCATCATGCAGGGACTGAAGACCGCCGCGCCGTTGGTAGCCCTGCCCGCCATCAGCATCCCCGCTCTCAGCGCGTTTACCGGGGCAATGAGCTACTGGGAAGATCGCACCCGTTTCATCATGGCCGGCAACCTGACCTCAGCCGTAGGTTCCCAGCAGGCCCTGATCGACCCGAATCGCGGGAGTCCCTATGTCGGCCTGGTCTCGGGCGACTACCTGATGTTCGCGCAGCAGCATGCCGACACGCTGACCAAGGAGTTGGGAAACCTTGATCTGGTGCAGGGGTACCTCGTCCACAAAGATGCCGACCAGAACCTGCCCTTGCAGACGCGCGCGATGAGCGCCGTTCCCGATGTTTCATACTTTTCCATGCGCGTAAGTGTGAAGGCAGCCGAATCGTCATCCGCGGCCTGAACACCAACCCGCCTTTCCCTGGGGATAGTTGTCAAGTCATAGTTGTCAAGTCATTGATGTCAAATGTCTTAAGTGCCTCTCTGGCCGCGAGCCGGGATGCACTTGCTTCCGTTTCCCGATGAACGGCGTCGATAGAAGAGGGTCGGTCGCCGCGCGGCTGCATTGACCCGGGCCGTTAAACATTAAAAAGCTGTGCAATATTGATCAGCCAGCGCCTGGGAAAACTGATACCACAGGACAGGCTTGTTGTTCTTCTTCCCTGAACGATCTGGATAGCGGCGCCAAAGTGGAGGTCTTCATGCCCCTGACGGTGGTTCTTGCTGTCGACTTCGATTCATCCCTTCTGGCCACAAAAAGCCCTGTCTGGGAATCCGCTGGGTACGTGGTCACCGCAGCGGGGTCCATCGCCGAGGCGGGCGCTCGATTCCAGGACGGTGACTTCGACCTCGTCCTGTTAGGCCACTCCATTCCGGTTGAAAGCAGAAAGAGATTCACTTCCTTGATTCGGGCAACCGGATCGAAGATCCCCGTGGTCTATGTCTCGCAGTCTCCCAGCGACCGTGACTTGTACGCTGACGCAACAATCCGGGATGAGCCGATCGGTCTCTTGCGCGGCATTCGAGAGATTATGGCCAGCCGTGCGAGCGCGCCCGCGGCGAATAGGGCCGTGACCCGCATCGCAACGTAAAGGGCTAATGCAGGACCTTTTGAAGATTGCGAACTTTCCCTTGATCCACTTGATCGACGGCGTTGAATTCACCCGTGGGAGGAAACCGATGGAATCCTTGTATCTGGTTCATAGCCGCTCCCCCAGCAAACTCCGGACCATTCGGAGCGAATTCGATCACCTGAGAACAAGATCTCCAAGAGGCAAACCCCAGCGTGTCCGCGGTTTCCCGATCCCGGCCTCTTCGGAAATAATTTGGAACAGCGCCCGCCCGTCTCGCGATGCAGGAGGATTCTTAAACGGTCTGTCAGCTAAGGCAAGGCGGGACTTTGATTTGATTGCTCCGCAATTCAGTTGTCCAGTGGATGCAACTGTAATCCGGGAGGAACAGGAACCCTCAAGCGTCATGGTCCTGATTGATGGAGAGGTGAAGATCTCCATGAATTCGTTGGACGGGAGGCGCTTTCTCCTCGAGGTCGCGGGCCCCGGAGACATTCTCGGACTCACTTCCGTCATGTCCGGCAAGCCCTCGGATATCACTGCAGAAGCAATGTATCCGTGCATGATTGCATCCTTGCGCCGCGAAGACTTCCTCGCCTTTCTGTTGCGTCATCCGGTTGCCTTTCAATGCATAACTCGAGAACTGACTCTGCACTGCGCGCGAGCTTGCGAGAGGCTGAGACTGTTATGCCTCACATCATCGGTGAAGGCAAGACTCGCCGGATTGATTCTGAAATGGTGCAAAAGCGCCAAGCAGACAAAAAGCGGCGCCGAAATCCGGTGCGCACACTCGCGCGCCGAAATCGGTGAACACATCGGCGAATCGAGTGACACCGTTGCACGCACCCTGGCCGAGTTCGTTGACCACAATCTGGTGAAACTTCGCGGATCGGTGCTAATCGTTCCCAGTTGCGGTGCCCTCGCATTCTACGCGGGTGTATGTCCCATGCCGGATCCGACCGAGCCGGCCGCATAAAGACACTTACGCGGAAAAACTGAACGATCGCCGCGCTCGCGGAAATGCCGCGTTCCCGGCAATCACCGGCTCGTCACCAGCACCGCAATCTCGGTTATTTCGTCGTCGCCTTCGCCTTCCCTGGAGCCGCGGTCGGCTTCTTTACGCTCGCCGGCGCCGCCGCGCCAGCCTCAAGCTTGGCCGTCTTGATGCTGTCCAGCAACGGAAAGCTCCGTTCCAGGTACGCCTTGCCCTCCGTGGTAATCCGTCCCTGATTGGGTGCCTCCCCATAACCTGAGTAAAGTTTCTCCACTACGTCCATGCCTTCGGTCACACTACCGAATGGGGAGAAACCCATCGCATCCAGACGTGCGTTATCGCTCAGGTTGATGAACAATTGTGTGGTCCGCGAGCTTGGCCCGCGGGTCGCGAAAGTGATCGAGCCTTTGCTGTTCGTTTGTTTTACCGGATCGTCACGGAACTCGGTATGTGCCCAGGCCTGGTTGATCGCTGGATCTGGACTGAGACCGAATTGAACCACGAATCGAGGCACAACGCGAAAGAAGTATGCGTCATTGAAGAAGCCAGTCTTCATCAGGTTATAAAACCGGTCGGCGCCAAGCGGTGCCCAATCCCGATGCACCTCAATCAGGAACTCGCCTTTGGTGGTCGTGAACCGGACCTTGAAGAGACTCGGAGCCTTGGCGTTTAGCAATGCTGGATGTAACAATGCACGGTTGGCTGCCGGAGAAGCTGGCGCGGCGGTCTTCTTCGGCGCTTGCGCAGTTGCGGAAGCGCTCTTGGGTGCAGGACTTTGCCCTGCTCCAGACGAGTGTGCACAAAGCGGAACCGCAATCGCAACGATGACAAGCAGTGAAACGGGAAGAGTCTTCATTTGGCGCACAGTATAACAGCAGCAGTTACGCTCCAGTGTCCCGAGTCTGAATTTCGCGTTGGCGAAGATAAGACGAAACAAGCTTTGTAAGTATCAGGGTACTCAATGGAAATGCATCCCCTGCGTTGTTGATCCAGATTTTGAAACCGATCATGCGGCCTGCTCTTATGAGATTTGTAGCCTGGCTGTAACCTGCACTCCACGGCCCGGCGCCGGGCCAATCGGGGAATTCATCGGCGCTTCGCGGGAGACGGTGACTCGCGTACTCAGCTCATTCAAACACCGCAGGCTGATTGTATTCCAGGGTTCCACGCTGACGATTCCCAGCCGCGCGGCGCTAGAGAACTACTCGGACAGTAGCAGTCGATTTGCCGCCGTCTGAACCAAAACCCGACCGATCGGAACCCCAGGGTAGTTTGATTAAAAAAGGCAGAAGCTTCTTCAAGACCTGCTGTTCGGTCGCAGGAGGCACAAAGGTGCGTCATGCGAAAGAATCATGCGGACCCCTCCTTTTCAGAGGACTAGCATTAACGCCGTCACGAACCGTTGGGGCGAATGTTGCTCCATTCCGATCCGAACTTGACGACGGTCAAACTCTGTCGGAGAAGCCACGAATGGTTGAGAAAGAACAGGCAAATCTACTGCTAGAATCTCTTTAGCCCCGTTCTTAGGTTTGCGATTTCGGCAAATCTTCTGTTGAGTCTCCGCTACATCGGTTCAGAAGCGGACCACCCAAACCCCAGCCTGGCTGGAAAAGGATGAAAGCATGTCCAATCGAAGATGGATGTTGGCCGCCGCGCTGGCGCTTTTGACCACTGTCGCGGCCGTAGCTCAGGAAACTGCTCCCGAGCCCAAGCCCGAGCCCAAAATGGATAAAGACAAGTTCAGCTACGCGCTGGGCATGAACTTCGGCGAGAACTTCCGCAAGCAGGGACTGGATCTGGACCCCGCCATATTTTCCAAGGCGTTTGCGGACGCCTTCAACAACGGCAAGACCGACATGAGCGAGCAGGACATGCAGGCTGTTTTGACGGTCGCGTCCCAGGAGATCCGGAAGAAACAGGCGGCGGCGCAGGCGGCGCAGGGAGCGGCGGCGCAGGCGGAGGGCGACAAGTTCCTGGCCGAGAACAAAACCAAGGAAGGCGTGGTGGCGCTGCCCAGCGGGCTCCAATACAAGATTCTGAAGCCGGGAACTGGCGCCAAGCCGACCCTCGAAGACACGGTGGTTTGCAACTACAAGGGCACGCTGATCAACGGGACGGAGTTTGATGCCTCGGACAAGCACGGCGGGCCGGCCACCTTCCAGGTGAAGGGCGTAATCGCAGGCTGGACCGAAGCCCTGCAGCAGATGCCGGTGGGTTCGAAATGGCAGCTATTCGTTCCGTCGAGCCTTGCCTATGGGCCGCAAGGCCCCCCGGGAATCGGCCCGAACGCGACGCTGATCTTTGAAGTGGAGCTGGTGTCCATAAAACCCCCCGCGGCTCCGGCAGCAGGAGCACCGACAGGGGCGAAGTAATCGAGCGCAATCAAAGCGCGCGACAACCTGATTCAATCACTCCGCGATGACAACGGGCCGGCGCCATGCGTCGGCCCTCCCGCGTTCATGCGGACATCAAAATGCGTCGCGATTGCAGAGTGAAGAAATGACGGGATCGGGTCATCGGTCTTTCACTTCATCGCGCGTTTTGTCGCCCTTTCGCGGCGGAAGTTCCTGGAATCTCAGAAGGCGAACACCTGAGAGCCCCGAACACAAGACCGCCGACCGGATTCAACGTGAGCCAAAACAAGTTATGGAAACGTGGGTGACCATCCAGCCGGACCCACCCCAATCTCAAAGAATGTCACATCTGCAACCCTCCGCCACAGAGGCAGTGTGCGCGTCAGCAACCGCAATCTCTCTTCTCTTCATCTTCGAAACCGATCGCCGCTGGTCTCAAGGTGTTTCATGCGGGCGGCGATTGTCGCACGTTTTGCCCCTGTTAGTGCTTGAATAATGTTCAGTTTTCGATATTTATGATTAAAACGATCAAATTTGTTGACAAAACAATCAGTTTTTGGCTAATGTCTTACATCAATGGGGAAAGGCCTCCCCATCCCCGGCACAGCTCGCAAGGCCTGCACGAAGAACCCCTGACAATCCTGTGACGTTTCCAAGCAATGGTAACCATTGAAGCGAGGTCCCTATGAAGGAGAATTTGCTTCCCCGCGCGCTCTTCGGATGCGCGCTCGCAATTTGCGTTTCCTTGGCCGCTGGTCAAACTGTGACCGGTTCGATTACGGGCGAAGTGACTGACCCGAGCGGAGCAGTCGTGCCCGCGGCAAGCGTTGTTGCAACCAACCTGGATACAAATGTCGCCACAACCACGACGACCAACAATGATGGGCTGTACCGCATCGACTTCCTGCCGATCGGGCGCTATCAGGTGACGGTGGGGGCAAGCGGCTTTACGCGGGCAACGTTACCGCCCTTCACTCTTGAAGTACAACAGACGGCGAAGTTCGACCTTAAACTGACAGTGGGCAACACGAGCTCGACCGTGAATGTCTCCGCCGCGGCGCCGATTCTGAATACAGACAACCCAACGATCAACTCCACGTTTACCGCAAACACCATCGCCAACCTTCCAATGAACGGTCAGGATTTCTCCTCCCTGACTCTTTACGTGCCCGGCGCGGTGGACACGGCGGGCACCGCGGGAACTACGAGCTTTGAGCGCAGCACGTATTACACTGACACGCCGAACATGAATGGCAACCGAGCTCAGGCCAACAACTACACGCTTGACGGCGTCGACATGAACGAGACATACAACAATCTGATCTCGTACAGCCCCGCGCCCGAGGCACTGCAGGAAGTGAAGGTCGTGACCGCCGACGCAGCAACGGACAGCGGCAATGTGAATGGCGCGGCTGTTGTCAGCGTTCTAAAGAGTGGTACCAACCAGTTTCACGGCTCAGCCTACGGCTACGTTCAGGATTACCGTTTCAATGCGAATTCGTATCTGAACGGGCAGACTGTGGATTCGCAGGGACTCCCGGCGCCAACCCCCATCAACCCCTACTCGTTTTCGCAGTTCGGCGGCGCAGTCGGCGGTCCGATCCTTCGCAACAAGCTGTTCTTCTTTGCCGATTACCTCGGAGCGCGCTGGCACAGGGGTGGATATAACACAGCCAGCATCATTCCCGACGCGATGCGCAACGGCGATTTCTCGGCACTGCTCACCGGCTCCAATCCCATCCAACTCTACGACCCGGAAAACAACTTCGCGCCCTACGCCAACAATCAGCACGTTCCGATCATCAATCCCGTCGCCAAGTTTCTCTTTGCCAACCCGAAGTATTATCCCGATTGCGGCGGCTCCAATCCTCAGGTACCTGCCGGCGGCAAGTGCCTCACCGCTGACGATGGAATCGCAGACAAAACAACTATGAGGCTCCAAACTCGCAATACAAGGGCAACAACCAGGGCGACATAAAATTCGAATACGACTTCAGCTCTAAGGACAAACTCACCGGATTCTATTCGAACTCGCATGCTTACGACGGACAGGTCGCCGTGCTCGCTATTACCTTTCCCGGCGTGAATCTGTATCCGACCTGGCTGACCGGCCTCGACGTGGGTGCATACTTTCTCACTGACCCTGGTCAACGAGGGACGTGCTGGATTTACGCGCACCGACTGGAATCAAGGTTTCCCTGAAGATCCGACGGGAGCATTTGGAACTTCCGGCAACGCCAAAGTTGGCATCTCCTTCCCCAATCAGCGGTATAACGGTTTTACCAACCAGGGCCTCAACGGCAACCTCAGCAACATAGGCACTTCCGCTTACAATGGCGGTGTCATCGACAATACTTACTCCTACGCCGACATTCTCACCTGGCAGCACGGGCAGCATTCCTTCAGCATGGGAGTTGACGCAAAGCGCTTCCAGAACAACTATCCAACCGGAAACAACGACGGCTACCTCGGTTCGCTAAACTACTCCGGTGTGTTTACGTCGAATGGGAATGGCTCCGGCGGCTACGGCCCGGCGGATTTTGTACTGGACCGTGTATCGTCCGGTGGAGTAACTCTTTCAGGCGTCAACGTTGGGCAGCGGCAGTGGCGCGCGGCAGGCTTCGTGCAGGACAACTACAAAGTGCGCCCCAACCTGACCCTGATCTACGGTCTCCGCTACGAGTACGACGAACCATGGGTCGAGGAGCAGGACAGGACCGGAAATATCAACCTGACAACTGGTCAGATTGAGTATGCCGGCCACCTTCCTGCTGGGGCTTTACCCAATGCGGCAATCTGCACAACCTCGCCTGCTACCAGCCGAACTATCGCCAGTGGATGCCGCATATTGGCTTCGCGTACCAGCCGACGGGTAGCTCCGTGATCCGCGGCGGATATGGCGCGGTGAGCTTCTTCGAAGGCAACTCGTTCAATCAGCGCCTGACGGCGATTGCGCCCTTCCTGCAGGCGGCCGGCTTCTCAGTGAACGCGCCGACCACTACATCGGTGCCCACACCCAACACGGCCGAGCAGGGTTTTACCGGCTTCCGACACCACCGTTCAGTACAGCAGTTCGAACAACGGATACACTGCTTATCCGCAGAACATTCAGCCCGCATACGTGCAGGAATGGAACCTGACGGTGGAATACGCGCTTGACGCACACAGCCTCGCTTCAGTTGGGTTATATCGGCGAGCAGGGGCAGCATATTGAAGACTACGGCAACGTCAACCAGTGGACCGTGAACAACGATCAAACCTCGGCCCCGTTCTACAACAGCCCGTACATTGGCGTGAATGGCGTCGATTCGGCGCTTGGCGTCGGCGGCAGCGGCGGACTGCTGATTACCGAGTCGCGCGCCATGATGAACTACAACGCACTGCAGGCGGTCATACGCCAGCGCCTAAGCCACGGCCTGGAGTTCACGGTGAACTATACGTGGGGAAAGGCGATGACCAACAGCCTCGGCAATTACGCGCTGAATGTGAATGGTTTCAGCGGCGCTTTCCAGAACTACTACAACAGCCGCGGCCGATTACGGTCCCGGCCGGCTACGACGTTCACCACGACTTTTCGGCCATCGCTGTGTATGCCTTGCCGTTCGGCCGCGGTCAACAGCTCCTTTCCAGCGCCAACCGCGCTCTCGATGAGATCGCAGGTGGCTGGAAGCTTTCGACAGCCATCGTAGGCTATTCGGGCTTTCCGGAGGTCATTACCGGCGGGTCAAGCAATTCCCAAAGCTATGGAACCAACCGCGTGAACCAATACCGCGGGCTGAAAATCGCTGGCCGCAACAATAGCAACTGGTTCGGGACCGATCCATCAGCCACCCCCTGCACCAGCGTCAGGGGTCGACAATGGCACTTGCGCCTTTGGCGTGCCGGCAAACAACACTTTCGGCACAGAGCATAACGGCGCCGTGCGCGGACCGGGATTTTTCAATAGCGACCTCTCGGCATTCAAGGACTTCCACACGATCAACGAGCAGACCATCGGGTTCCGATTCGACGCCTTCAACGCGTTCAATATTGTCAGCTATGGAAACCCGGATACCGGCATCACCGACACCCACTTTGGCGATGTCGCATTACAGGGCCCTCGCTCCACCGAACGCCACTTGCAATTCTCGTTGCATTACAACTTCTAGCCATCGAACGCTGCTGCGGAGTGTGACGCTCGCGTGAATCTACGCTTTGCCTTTTCGTCATCGGTCGGCCCCATCAACCGGCCGATGACAAAAGTCTGAGACAATGGGGCGAGACCAACATGCTGCTTGAGATTTGTGTCGATTCAGTGGAGTCGGCCGTGGCCGCGCAGGCCGGCGGTGCGGAGCGCGTCGAATTGTGCTCCGCCCTCCGTGAAGGAGGAATCACGCCCAGCGCCGGTCTGATTCGCGCCGCGCGCTCCGCTGTTTCGATCGACGTTTTTGTTATGGTCAGGCCGCGCTCCGGCGATTTTTGCTACTCAGTCCAGGAGTTGAGCGTGATGCGTGACGACGTAGAGCAAGCGCGCGAACTGGGTGCAACCGGTGTTGTTCTCGGCGTGCTGACTCCCGATGGAAGAGTAAACGTGAAACAGACCGCCGAGCTTGTATCTGCCGCGCGCCCCATGAAGATCACTTTTCATCGCGCATTCGACGTATCTTCCGATCTCGAGTCCTCGCTGGAAGATGTAATTGCTGCCGGTGCGGATCGCATCCTGACTTCGGGTGGCGAAACCGATGGAATCCGCGGCGCAGAGCGGATATCACGGCTCGTCGAGACCTCGCGCGGCAGAATCGGTCTGGTAGGCGCGGGCGGCATCCGCCATAACAATGTCCGTGAGTTCGTCCGGAAAGCCGGGGTGAGCGAAGTTCATGCGGCACTGCGCGCGCGCGTCAACAGCCCGGTGCGGTTCTGGAATCATGCCGTGGTTTTCAGTAGCCATGCCGATGGGTTGGCGCGGTTCGTCGTGCGGGAAGACGACGTTCGAAGATTGCGGAAAAACCTCGATCCGGTTGCTGCGGGTGGAGATGAAGCTCGTACAATGACCAAAAGCCTGCCGACCGGGTAAGTGGACTGAATGTCATCCAATACCGACAAACGCGCCAAGGAGATTCTGCGCTTAATGCTGCGCCAGGGAAAGGCGTCGGTGGATGATCTGACCACCGAGCTGACAGCATCCCCCGCCAGCATTCGCCGCGATCTTGCAAGGCTTGAAGAGCAAGGGTTGGTCCATCGCACGCACGGCGGAGCAGTGCTCGCCGGAAAGGCCGTCTATGAACCATTTCGCTTCGATGCTTCGTTTCAAGTCCGTGAAGAGCGTTTTGCGGCAGAGAAGCAACGCATCGCGCGGGCTGCGGCTGAGCTGGTAAAGGAACACGATACGATCGGCCTCGCCCCTGGAACCACGACCACACTGATCGCCCGCCTGCTTCGTCACCGCAGCGGCATCCACGTCGTTACCAATGCGGTAAATATCGGCATGGAATTGAGCTCGATTACCGCGCTCGAAACTACGCTCACCGGCGGATCGATGCGCTGGGCTGGAGCTTATTCGCTCATCGGACCGGCAGCGATAGAAACACTGAATATGTTCGTGGTGGACCGACTTTTTTTAGGTGTCACAGGGATGGATCCGAAGCGCGGCGCGACGATGATTGAGCCGGAGGAGGCTGCGGTCCTTCGCGTAATGGTAAGGCAGGCGAGCGAGGTGATCGTTGTGGCCGACTCGAGCAAGATCGGCATGGTGAGTCCCGCCGTGATCTGTCCGCCGCGCGAGATCGACACCCTGATTACCGATGACGGCATCTCGGAGGAAACGTCGCGCGCATTCGCTGCACACGACATTCGAGTAATCGTCGTATGACGCCGCGTCTCCGGTTGCCGCGGACAATTGGCACTAACAAGAGCCGCACCAGATTGGGCCTCCGGCGCCGAAAAACACTCATAAGTGCATAGCCGCGGTATCTGCCAAGCTGCACCTCCCAATAAAAACCGGCCCTCGCCATCGCTACTTCCGTGCCGGATAATTATGGAGCTGTGGGCCGATCTTGTTCGAGAAGTCGTAATTCCCGCTCCGATCGGCGTCGATAGTCCAAAACATGGCGCCGATCATGCCCGGGTATCCTCCAGGTTTGCGCAATTTGTATGTGGTTTCGTTTGGCCCCTTGCCGTTGATGATGTAATCCATCGCATCACTGACTTTGGTTGGATTCGTCGCGCCCACCAGAAATCCCACTGCGACCTTATCGGCGGGCATTGGCGGAAAGTACTGTTTTGGATCGCCTCCAACGTAAAAACCATGTAGCAGGAGTTCGGTCATGGCCGCGTCATAATCCACGGACCCTAGTTGATAAATTTCCCCGTCGAGGCCTTCGAGCGGTGGCGTGTTGTAGTCTTGCACATCCACAAAAGAGAGAATATCCCTGACTCCCCAGAGAAGTGGCAGATACGAGCCAAACTGCCCGCCATAGCTCGGATAGCCGCCGGGAATCTGCGTGCCTTCGGGAACGAGGCTGATCATGAAGCCGGCTCCGAGCCGATCGTGCAATTGGCGCAGCGCCGAGATAAGATTTACGACCGAGGGCGTCGTTGGGTGCTTGAAGTCTCGATCTCCGGGATCGAGCGAGAGTGAAGGAGTCTCAAAGTCAAGGTCGACCCCGTCGAAGCCGTTCTCAGTTACGATGCCTGCGACGGAGGAGACAAAATTCGAGATGCTCTTTGGATCCGCGAGCGTGAAGTACTCGCCGCCACCGCCCAGCGAGATCATGACTTTCTTCCCCTGACTTTTCAGCCAGACAATATCTTCGCGGAATTGAGCAGGGTCGAGCCCGGGGCGCAGTTTAAACTGCAACGTCCCCTCGGGTGCGAGCTTTTCCGAACTTGCAAAAGCAACCAGAATAATGTCCCACTGCGGCGAAACGTCGCGAATCCGGAACGTGGAAACACTGGGACCGGATCCCACCCAATACCCGATCAGTCGATGGCCGTTGGGTGGCCCGCTCGGCGATATCGCGGTCACCGGGGGCTGCGGAGTAGGTTGATCGCCGCGATTTCCGGGCCCTCTGCCGCGCATCGGACAGGGCGCGGCGGAGGTAGTCAACACGCTCGCGTCCGGGAAGCTGTAGGTGCTTCCGGAACCTTCGAATGCACCGGTATACCAGGGCAGCAAGGCCGCATTTTGAAGATGCCAGGCGGTTCCGCCGCTCTCGGCAACAAACCCCTGCGATGCCGGAAACTCGCTCCTCGGGTTTTTCTCCGTCGGCTCAAGTAGAACGTATCCCGTACCGATGCCGGATCCGCCACACCCAGCTCTCCCACCGGAATCCATTGGACCGGGCCGCACCCACGCGGGAACCGTGTTTCCAGGAATCGGCTCTGCGTGGGCCGGAGGCAGAGGACGGGGCAGTGGGTGAAACAGCGGGTCGTGAAGCGGATCGTTGATAAACTCCGCCAGTTGCTCGGTGAGCGGCTGGATATCGCGATCTTGAACGATGGCTGGGGCGTTCTGAAGATAGGAACCGATCACAAACGAGTTGCCCGTTGCGGAATCGACTCCGTGAGTTCCCCACGAACAGCAGACCGTCGCGTCGCCATAGGCATAGAAAGTGGTATTGTGCGTTACCGCGATGACCAGACTCCCCTCCTGCCTGGAAACCTGCTTGAATAGCTCGCGCTGCAAAAATTCCACGTCGACTACAGCGATCGAACTGCCGGCCTCCTTCGAGGTGAGTACATACCCATATCCCGCCGGCACGCTGATCGTCGCAGGCTTCACGATCGGTCTGCCGAGCAGCGTGTGCCATCCCGCTGCCTGAGGGAACGTGGCTCGCAGCATGGCATCGGTATATTGCGTCATGTCTCGACCGGCGAAATTAAACTGTGAGAAAATGGGCGACCCAAGGAGCCGGGGAACGTCCGCCTCAGCATCCAGGCGGTAAGGTTTTCCGGCGGCCTCTTTCGTCTCGAACAAGAGTGTGACAGGAACGAGTACCGTGGGGATGGTGGTCGTGCCCCCTTGCGCCGGATCGCGCCCTGCGAGCGTATACGAATTGGGACCGGCGGTGATCTTGAATGTGGGTGCCGTGCCCTGCGCCCCTGCAATCACGATCGACAGTGCACAAAAAATGAGTAAACAACAAAAATGGCTTCGCATATCAATCCTTGGGAATTCCTCAAGCGCTAAAGAACGATCTTATATTGCGGACGTCGCTCACGTCCGGTCGGCAATTGCCTCGGAGACCAGGGTCTGCCGTGTAATTCGTAGTTCTTCCACACGAATAAAAGTCGTGCATCTTCGGAAGTCGAACGGCGCGTGCAGATCCTCTCCGGCTGCGCGCACAGCGCCGGCGAGTTTCGCGCAGCCAGGAACTTTAAGCAGCGCGCATACGATGCAATCACCGCAGTCGAATCATGCGAAGTACTCGGAGCAACTCCAGATCTCTGGCGTGCTATGCCGGTGAAGCGCCCAACCTGGCTGCGTCCTCATTGACTTCTTCCTACAGTTCCCAGGAACGAGTCGATGCCGAGAGATGCTTAACCTTTCCTCTCGCGGAGTGGCCAAATGACTTCCGGCACCCGGAACGTTTCCATATTGGGCCGAAGCGCCCGGAGCATGCAGGCGGACACTGCGCGAACACGCATATAGTGAATGTAGCGATGTCTGCATTCGGCATGAGCGGCAGATCTATGACTTCGGCAGATCTTCGGCAATTCGTGACAGAATCGAGGAAGCAGAAAAAAGCGCGTTGATTATAAAGGACTTACAATGAACCTGCCTAACTCAATCACGATGAGCCGCATCGTCATGATCCCACTGCTTTTGTGGATACTTTCTCCGCATTTTCCTTGGGCTGCGAACGGCGAGCAGGAGATCGTCGCTTCAGTCCTCTTTGTCCTGGCCTCCATAACCGACGGACTCGACGGTTATCTGGCTCGCAAGCACGGCCAGATCACCACCATGGGAATGTTGCTCGACCCCTTGGCAGACAAGATCATGGTCGCCGGCGCGATCATTGCCCTGGTTGCTTACAATCCCCAGGTTGTCAAGGTCTGGATCGCCGTCGTCATCATCGCTCGCGAGTTCCTCATCTCCGGCCTGCGTTCCATTGCCTCGTCTGAAGGCTTTACCATCCAGGCCAGCGATCTGGGCAAACTCAAGACCGTTACCCAAATCGTCTCCGTTACCTCGGCCATTCTCGCTCACCGCTGGGACCACTGGCAGATCGGCGTGCTGGTGATTCCGGTCTTCTGGTATGCCGTCGCGGCCATTTACTTCACCGTCCTGGTCTCTACCATCTCAGCCATCGACTATTTCATCGGCTTCTGGAAGCAGATCGACCACGCTTCCAAAGACCGCCGCAAGGCCTCAATCCTCGCTCAGCGCAAAAGCGCCAGCATCCTTTAAATATTGAAGAGCAATCTTCGGCGTTAGTGAGCGCCTCCATTGCTCGCATCGGCTTTCATGTCGATCATGCCGCCCGTCTCCTGCACAGTTTCTGAAGCGGGCTCGATCGTTGACAGCGGTCTCACCTCTTCGTTCTCCTGGTATTTATCCTGTCCGCCGATCACAACCCTGTCACCTTGGTTGAGTCCACTGGTAATTTCTGCGAGCTTCGATCCCTCCAGACCTACCGTGACATTCCGTATGTGGATGCGGTTGCTCGAATCGAGCGCATGAACCGTCTCCTGCCGCCCATTGAGCACCAGCGCCTCTACCGGAATCGTCACCACATTGGTCACATGAGCCAGTTGCAGCAGCGTGTTGGCGTACATCCCCGGTGCGATGGATAGGTTTTTGTTTTCCACGTCGACCTCCGTCTCCATGGTCCTGGTTTCGAAGTTCACGTCGCGGGTAAAACGGACGATCTTACCTGTAAACGAGCGGCCTATCGCATCCACGCGCACCTGCAACTGGTCGCCTTCGTGGACGTATTTCACATCGTCCTCAGGAACCGGGATACGAAGGCGCAAAAGATTGCTCTGCGAGATGCGGACGATGGGGAGGTCCTGGCTGTTCGAATTCGTGCCGCCCTGAATCAGCGCGCCAGTGTCGGCATAACGCCAGATCACGACCCCGTCGAGCGGCGCCGTCACGTTGGTGTAGTTGTGCAGCGCCTCTACGCGCTGATTGTTGGCCTGCGCAGATCCCGCATGCTGCTGGGCCGCCGCCATCTCAGCCTTGGCCGAGTCAACCTGCGCCTCCGATGAGAGATCCTTGGCCTCCGCGTCGTCCAGTTCCTGCTGCGCAATCAGCCCCGGCCGTCCTGCCGCGGCTTGCTTCAGCCGTTCCGATGCGGAGTGGAGCGCCGCGTGCGTCGCCTCGGCGCGGTTGATCTCATGCTCTGCCCGGGCAATCTCCTGTTTGCTCTGCTGCAGCTGAAACACAGTCTGCTGCAACTCTGCCTTCAACTCCGGGACTTCAAGCATAGCCAGAGTCTGGCCCTGGCGAACGATGTCGCCTATATCGACATTGATGTGCGACATGTAGCCGCTCACTTTGGGATGCACATCGACAACCTGGTACGGCTGGAATTGACCGGCCAGCGTGAGCACATGCGAAATGTCGCCTCGCTGCGCCGCGGCAACCTTCGCGCTCCGCGTTGTGTCTGCGCTTGCCGCGGAGTTGGCGTCGCCGGAATGACAAGCGGTGATGACGAATGAGGCGCACAGCGTCCATGCGGCCATCGCCGCCGCCCGTCTTCGCTCGATCATCTCGGTATTGTTCCTGATTGCATCCATCTTTCTCGTGTCCCAGTGCGTTACGCAAGGGGAAACCGGAGCCATATTAAACGCTGACAGTCTCCAATTAGATGCCATCTCTGCAATCCTGGTTTGCCCCTGTTATGAACACTCGTGTTATCCAACGCTGTAATCACACGCTGGCTCTTCCGCTGGCTATTGGGAGATCATGCAAAACGCATCCACCGAACCGCGTTCAAAATTCAGGATAGGCCATTGCGTGCTCGCCGTGAATGCTGGCAGGCAGAAGGAGGTCGGAAGAAAACTATGAGTAGAAAAATAGGCTGCCCCAGAAACGGGGAACAGCTTGCAGGCGATCTCGTTCTTCATCGGCAGACAGCGCCTTCGCGGTCTGTACTTTGCTCCTGCTGCTGGCTTGCGGAGGGTAGCAGGCAAGCTCTGCTTCCACGGCCAACCAAAACGCTCACAAGCACGAGTCAAAGGTAAGTACCGTCCGCCCGGCCGGAGGGAAAGCCACCATCTCCGGAATCAACTACGGCCGGCAGGAAGCCAGCTTGCCGTGGTTGGTCCTTCTAGCATGACTCAGCCATTCGTCGTTGCGGCCTCGGCGATTGCCAGCTCGATCTTGATCTCCGGCGGTGCCAGCAGCGTGTTGTGAATCAGGCAGGAATGCACGGAGCGCATCAGCCCTTCGGTCTGCTCCTGGGTCAGCGGAACAGGGCAATCAACATGAATTTTGAAGTTGCCCAGCCGCGCCGGTTGCTTCAGCTTTTCGGCGGTCACCGATACTTCCACGCCGCTCTGCGCCAGGTTGCGGGTCTTCAGGTATTGCACGGCATAGAAAGCCGCGCACGAGCCCAAGGACGCCAACATCAGCTCCGGAGGCGTCATGCCAGAGTCTTCTCCGCTATTCTCCGTCGGCTGGTCGCAAAGAATCGAATGAGTGCGGGATTGAATATTGAACTTCACCTGTCCGAGATGGCTGACCTTGACTTCCATGCTTCTACCTCTTTTCACCTTAAGAAAGACAGAATGGCGGCTGGTCGTTACACCGCATGTGCTATTTTTTCGCCCTCGGTCATGCCCAGCATGCGCAGATACTCCTGGGTCAGAATCGAGCGCAGGCGCGGCGCCACAGCAGAGTCGCACGGAATGTCGAGCGACCGGCAACGGTCGATCGCGGTTCGAAGCTCGCGAAGAAATGCTACACATGCCGGGCACGCCTCGATATGGGCGCGCATCTGGTCGCAGGCCGGCATCTGAACGCGTCCGTCCATGTATTCCGAGAGGTTGGCAAACAACTCCCGGCACTCGGGAGGTCGTTGGCCGGAGTCTGCGCGCGCTCCCTTGAGCCTTTTCTTTGCCGGAGCCGGGCTCTCTCGCTTGGCGTTGGTTTCGTCAAGGATTCGCGCCATCTCCTTGCGGACGCCAAGCCGTGCCCTGTGCAAGCGAACGCGCACTGTTCCCGTCTGTAGACCCAGAATCTTCGCCACCTGGTCGGTATCGAGCTCCTCCATGTCGTGCAGCACTAGGACCATGCGCAGCGGCGGCGGAATGTGCAACACCGCATGGTGCAGCAGCTGAGCCTGCTCGGCGTGGAGCAGGTTGCCCTCGGGGCTCTCAGACGCATCCTCGAGCAGTCGCCCCAGCTCCGCGTCGTCCGGCATCAAGTCATCCAGAGCGACCATTGCCTTCGGCGCGTTCGAGCTTTTGCGCCTCATGCGCCAGCAACGATTCCTCGTCACCGTATACAGCCATACGGCAAGTGCCCGTGGGTCCTGAAGCTTGGTCAGGTGGCGGATTGAGCGGTAAAGCACCTCCTGCATGGTGTCTTCCGCGTCTTCAGGATGACCGCAGACCTTCATGCTGAATGAATACACCGTGTTCTGCAAAAGGCCAATCGCTTCCTCGATCGCTTCAGGAGTGTTGGTGCGCAGCAGTTCGGTTGCCTGGGTCAGTTCGGGTCGCATGGGTGGCGGCACCTGGGTTCAAGCCCATTATATCGTTTCTCCGATTCGATATGCCCTCGCCGAACGGTGCCATGTCCGCGGGTGCCTCGCACTCTCACTTCGATTGCAAATCTGCGTGAGAAATTAGAATCTGTTTCAAAAACCGGCTCTGTGTCAGTTGTCCACCGGCTTCGCCGACCCGCGGGGGGATGAAACTTCGGGTGCCCATCCATCGAGCGTCTTTTGCTCGATGGGTGGGAGACCACAAATCCCAACCGCCGCCATCGGGTCTCTCCATCTACCATGTTGTTTCTTTTTCCGGCACGAGTTCAGTCGTGCCGAAAAGTGCCGAAAGAACAAATGGTTTTAACCCCTGAGGACTGCAAGCGAAATACGGCCGTCATCTTTGAAACACGCTCTACTGAGCGCGACGCTGTTCGGTTTCTTCCGCATGCCTGGCCGCCTCAATCATGGCCAGGCAGATCGGACAGACCTTCTTGAGCCATGATCGTTCCACGCCGATCCCGGACGCTGCCTCACAAGCCGCATATGCGCGCAACAGCGCAATCGCGAGATCCCCGTCGGCCCCGGGGTGGCCCGCCTCCAGCCGGAACATCCGGCGATACACTTCGTCTTTCAGTGCTTCGCCCTGCTTCCCTCGAGTTCCGTGAGGAACCGCACTTCGTCTGTCGCGCATGTCGACCTCAATTGCACTTCTGGCACTCGGCGCTCTTCAGTCCCACCGCACCCAGGATCGGAGCCGCCAGGCGCCAATTGGTAATCGCCGATTGAAAGACGTTGAGCCCGACAAATATCGCAAGCGGGGCCAGTTGGACTGAATTGCGTGCCGTCGTGTTGCCGCACCCTCGGCGTCCTTTTCGCCTGCGTGGATAATGACAACCTGCGGATTCTGCCTTGGCACACTATTGGCCTCCATGCGCAGGCTCAGAGGCTCTTGCGGAAGCGAAATCGCGCCACTCAAGCAAAACAGCGGCGCGAGATAGAATGTCTGCGATAATCGCGTATTCATGATTGAATCGTCCTTGGCGAGTGCATTTGCTTGATCAAAGCCACCGAGCCGAAGATTCGTTACAGAATCCGCGAATTCAATCTCCAAATCCACACCGGGAAGACGTTCTCACGCCGTGCCGCAGCGGTCCAGAAAACACCGGGCTTTCGCCCCTTGAGCGCTGCTCCATCGCTGTTCGATCAACAGTGATGCAACCTGCTCTGGAATTCTGGAAGCAACAATTGGAGGGAAGAAAAGGACCTTCGCTTTGGATCGCGGCCTCAGACCGTCGCTGCAACCGATTCCGTGGTCGACGCGGCCACCATGGCGCGGATGGAACCAATCACCAGTTCAGGCTCATCAAGGTGTATCCAGTGCTCGCTCGCCGGGGCAATCACCTGTTGCACATTGTCCCCAATCCGGCATAGATATTCCTCTGACAGCGGCGTTGATTTTCCCGGCGTCAGCACCAGGACCGGAATCTCGCGGATGGGCTCCGCGTCGTGCATTTCCTTTACAGTGTCAGGTATTGAATCGATATGACTGCTGATGCCGGCGTAGAATCCCGGACGCGACCAGTGCGCCGCGACCACCGGCCACACTTCGCGAGGCATCTTGCCCACTTCGCTTGTAATTCTTCCAATTACGTGACGCCCGCCTGCCGCGGTTGCGCCGTCCAGGTTTCCTGACAGCCTCTTGGAACGATGAAACAGCGAAAGGACAGCCAGCCGCGTAACTCCGCAAAGAGCGATCGGCATCGCATAGCGGATCAGCCGCCTGCCCAGATCGATCTGCTGCTGTTTGCTTGGGTCCAGCGGCGGCCACTCCTCGCAGCGCATCGGATCCACCAGCACCACGCCGGACACCTCTTCCGGATAAAGCAGCGCGTAGCGGCGCATCACCAGCCCGCCAAAGGAGTGTCCCACCAGAATGTACGGCGGCTTGATCTCCGCGCGCTCCAGCAGATCGTGCAACTCAATTGCGATGTTGCCGGGCGTGCGCGCCGTGCGGCATCGGCTGCTGAAGCCCAACCCGCTGCGGTCGTAGGAAGCAGTGCCCGTGAAGTGCGATACCGTGTCCTGAATGTGCCGCCAATTCAAATTTGTCGCGCCGATTCCGGCCTCGAACAAAACCGTTGGTCCGCCCGAACCTTGCTCAAGTAGATAAAGCCTGCACCCCCGCCCAATCGTCACCCAGCGTCCCGAGCCCGCATAACGCACCCGGTCGCGATGGCTGCCGATGCATTGATATACAAATCCCGCCAGGATCAGGGCTACTGCAAACGAGAGAATCCACAGAACTATATACATGTTCAATCCTGGAAGCCTGAAAACTTCTCGGAGCCGCGGTCCCCGATACTGAGCTTCGCTTTCGCGCCTTCGCAGCCACCCACCAGATGTGTGGTCTTGGATCTCAGCACTATCTTTGCATCCAACGGGTCCGCTGCCATGCCCCATCTTTGCGGTAAAGGCCAAAGTCGAAAAGCCCTGTCAAATCTCCTGTTCCTTTCCGTGTTTTCTTCAGATATACAGGAAATTCGATACTTTGGTCCAGACAATTAAGAATAGAGCAAGTGGGCATTGTGATTGCATTGAGTCAACCTGGCGGCGAGGACGCCTCTCTTTTTCTGTCAGGCAAGCATACAACTTCATCGCTAATTGAACTGCATTTACGCCGCAAATGCAATGCAATCAATAAGAAAGTAAAAGAAGTCGATTAACGCCTGAATCGAGCGAACCTTGCCAGAATTATCGCTCATGGTTTCAAGCCCGTGTTCCCTTTAAGTTACCTTCGGTACCTTCCTGCCTGGGGTGTGGTCGAATTTCAATCTCGCGCGCCCGCAATTCGATGGTCTCGTGTTAAGGTCCCATGCTTTTTGGTCTGGAAATCGAAAGCCGCCAATAGGCAGTCGCGTCCTTCGGACTGCCCAGCAGCGGCTTCTCGAATGATGATTTGTGGAGCGGTGTGCAGACAAAAACCAAGTCACCATAGAACGTCCGCGGCGTGCGGGGCCGTGTCAGCCGTTTCTGTGGAGCATGATTTGGATCTTCTTTTGAGAAAGTCAAAGTCCAATTCCCAATGCGCGCATCGGGGAACGGACCACTCAAGAACTAGTAACGGCCGCGGCCTCTTGAACTGCCGCCGCCACCGCCGCCGCTGCCCTTGCGCGCCTGGTAGCAATCCCGGCAAAACACCGGGCGATCGCCACGCGGCTCAAAAGGCACTGTTGTAGGCTGTCCGCAACCCGAACAAATCACAGGTGTTCCCTGTGCCGGAGCCGAACGGTAGCCGGAGCCCCCCTGATCGTTCTTCTTTGCCTGACGGCAATTCTTGCAACGCTTTGGGGTCGAATAACCACGTTCCTGAAAGAACGCCTGATCAGCAGCGGTGAAGGTGAAGTCCTGCCCGCAATCGCTGCACGTAAGTGATATATCTCCGGCCATGGGTCTCCTCGTGGAGATTGTACAGCCCAATCCGACTTTTTGCACACAAGGATTCTTTTGAATTGAAAAACTTAGCGACTCGCCAAATTTAGGTCCCGCTCTGCCCCCCGCCGAAGCTGGCGCGGTATAGTCTTCTCAGACAGTCCCAGTGGGAGCCCTGCGGCCCAATGCCTTTCTCCCGACAATCGATTTTTCAAACAGCATGAAAGCTTCCAACCCCGAATTCGAAGCGGAGTGCATCCGCCGCATCCTCGCTGGCGAGAAGCAGTTGTTTCACGACCTGATTCGTCCCTGCGAGCGAAGCATCTACTTTCTGCTCTACTCCTTGCTGCACAACGAGGCCGAAGCCGAAGAGGCCGCCCAGGACACAGCCATCAAGGTCTTCAGAAACCTGCATATGTTTCGCGGCGATTCGCAGTTCCGCACCTGGGTACTGTCCATCGCCCGCAACGAGGGCCTCGGCCGTCTGCGCAAGACCGGATCCCGGCGCGAAGACTCCCTCGATGCGCTTACCGACGACCAGGGCGGCGACTACACTCCGGCGGTCCTCACCAGTTGGCGCGAAGTCCCAGCCCAGGCCCTCGAACGGAAGGAACTCGGCGCAATCCTCCGCAAGGCCATTGAAGGCCTGCCCGGAGATTTACCGTAACGTTGTCCTGCTCAGGGACATCGAAGAGATGGACGTCAGCGAAACAGCCGCCGCGCTCGGCATCACCGAGGGAACGGTCAAGGTTCGCCTGCATCGCGCGCGTGCGCTGCTGCAGCGGGATCTGGCTCCGAAGCTGAAAGGGTTTGCGCCAGGAACGGGCCAGGTTGTTTGGGTGGGGCGCATGAGGATCGACTGCAAACACGTTTGGGAGCACATCTCCGCCTATATCGATGGCGAGGTGGACGCGGCCCTGCGCGCCGAAATCGACCGCCATCTGGAAACCTGCGAGATCTGCTCCGCGGTTCTGGACTCCACGCGCAATGTGGTCGTGCTCATGGCCGACGACCGCGTCTTCGAACTTCCCGCCGGCTTCAGCGGTCGCCTGCACGAGCGGCTCGAAAGGGAATTGCAATCGGGCGCGCTCTAGTGACCTCGTTAAACGCGATCTGTGTTGAGCGATGCGACGAGTCCCGTATTGTAGGCCGCATGCGCATGCGCCCTGCGTTCCATGATCGAATGTGTCCACGTCTCCAGGCCCACCAGAACCAGCGTTAAAATTGCCACCGCAAGCTGCAGCCGTCCGAGCGCTTTTCCTTGGTGCTTCTCGCCCGCTGGCGCCACTGCGCCGAGGGTTGCGAGCGCAAGCGCCGCATCCAGACAATCACTGCAAGATCCACGAGCGCCCCAACCGCGGCCAGCATCAGCATGGGGATGCGGATCGCGTCCTGGTGAAACCAGCGCAGTGGCGCGTAAAAAACAGTGCCCGCCAGCGCAAATGCCGTCAGTCCGATCGCGAGCCGGATGCCGCTTATCGTCAGCACCGCGGTGCACACGCTTTGCAGGATCGCCATCAGCAGACTCGCGCCGGATAAAACCTTCATTCCTTTTGAGTTATCCAATCCGCCTCCCGATCCTTGAAACCTGCTTCTGCACCACCGGCAGTGTCAGGGTACCTACCAGGCAAAGTGCTGCCAATCCGAAAATCCAGCCCGCCGTGAACTCCGCTTATCCGGTTGACTTCGTAAGAATTCGTTGTTTTTTCACCGTTTTACCCTGTAACCTTTCCCGCAGGCCACGAGTCCTATGGTTCGTGCCACTGATCGTGCGGAATCTGCCCACAAGCGGCCCCGCAAGGTTCCAACCGGCGGACCCCTTCCGCCCCAACCCCACAACGAGGTCAAAAAATATGAAGAACCAATCTCAATGCTCTGCTTCTGACGGCGGCTCTCTCCGGTCTGGTCGGTGGAACCGCCGTAGCGGCTCATGCGGCCACTCCTGGCTCGTCAAACGCAAACTCCGCCAAGGTCGTCAAGGCCGGCCTGCGCTATATCGGCTACGATGCCTCCGCCAAAGACAAGCACTCCTGTAAAGGCAAGAATATTGCAAGGGCAAGGGCGGCTGCAAGTCCGGCGACAACGGCTGCAAGGGCAAGAATAGTTGCAAGGGCAAGGGCGGCTGCGCCACCGACGGCTCCAAGATGCCTGACGCCGTCTAGCTCCTCTCTCAGACGATGGCGCGGCAGGAAACCGCAATCCATTTCCCCCCGCCGCGCCATTCACTCCCTGATCCCTGACCCCTGAACTCTGACACCCGACACCTGAACCCTGAGACCTGTCTTTCCATGCCCGGCAATCGCTTCAATGCGTTTCAAGATCACGGCGTCGGAATCGGCCTCCGCATTCCGCACTACCAGCACATCTTCTCGCGCAAGCCGGTGGTCGACTGGTTCGAGATCATCTCGGAGAACTTCATGATCGACGCCGGCCGCCCGCTGGCAGTGCTCGATCAGATCCTCGAGCAGTACCGCGTCGTGCAGCACGGCGTCTCGATGTACTTCGGCTCCGTCACCGCACCCGATCCCGAGCACCTGCGCCGCCTCAAAACACTCGTTCGCCGCACCAAAACACCCTGGCTCAGCGACCACCTCTGCTGGGGCTCGCGTGGATGGAACCTACACGCACGACCTGCTGCCGCTGCCTTACACCTGGGAGGCCGTCGAGCGCACCGTCGAGCGCGTGCGCATGGTTCAGGACTTCCTCGAAATTCCCGTGGCCGTCGAGAACGTCTCCAGCTATGCCGCCTTCACCGGCTCCGAGATGACCGAGTGGGAGTTTCTGACCGAGGTGGTCGAACGCGCCGACTGCGGCATTCTCCTCGACGTGAACAACATCTACGTCTCGGCCATGAACCACGAGTTCGAGCCCATGGACTACGTCAACGCCGTGCCCGCCCACCGCGTCGCGCAGATTCACATCGCCGGCCACTCGCAAATACGAGAAGTACATTCTCGACACCCACGACCATCCCGTCATCGATCCCGTCTGGCAACTCTATGCGCGCGCCATCGAGCGCTGCGGCCCCACGCCCACGCTGCTCGAGTGGGACGACCACATCCCCAGCTTCGACGAAGTCCATGCCGAAGCAAGAAAAGCAGAGAGATACTCGAGCGCCACGCCGCCATCCTCGCCGAGGCAGCCCCATGAACCCCGCGCCTGAGTCACCAAAGCCGGGTGCCCCAGGTCTCGATTTTGAGACCTGGGAGAACAAAACGCCGGAGGCCGCCCGATCCGCACAACACTCGGGTGCCCCATCCATTCGCGCCTTTTGCGAATGGGTGGGAAACCAGAAACTCAACCGACATGCTTTGAACCAACCATGGATCTAGCCCAACTACAACGCGAAATGGCCGCCGCCGTCATGCTGCCGCTAACCGCCGACGAGCAGATGCGCGCCCAAACCCCTGACGGCCGCTCCACGGCCGCCATCGCCGAGTCCTTCATCGCGCCCAACAGCCGCCTCACCGCCTTCGAGCGCCTCGAGATCTACAACCGCCAGTACTGGTTTCGCGTTCTCGGCGCACTGGCCGAAGACTTTGCCGCCCTCAGCGCCGTCATCGGCGCGCGCGCCTTCGAGAAGCTCTCCATCGCCTATCTCACCGCGCATCCCAGCCGCTCGTTCACGCTGCGCAACCTCGGCTCGAAGCTCCCCGAGTGGCTCGACTGCCAACCCGCAATTCGCCGGCCGCCGCCATCGTCTCGCCCTCGACGTTGCCCGCATCGAGTGGGCCTTTGTTGAAGCCTTCGACAGCGCCGAACGCACGCCGCTCACCCTCGATCAGGTTGCCACCCTCGACGCCGGTTCGCGCCTCGCCCTCCAGCCGCATCTGCGCCTCATCGCTCTCGATTATCCAGCCGACGACCTCGTTCTCGGACTCCACCACAGCGAAAAGCGCCAGGCCAGCGAAGCCGGCGTCAAGCACGACGAAACGCCGGATGCCCCCGCTAAACTGCCCAAACTCCGCCGCCGTCCCACCTGGCTTGCCGCTCATCGCGTCGACATGTCGGTGTTCTACCGCCGCCTCGACCGCGAAGAGTTTCTGACCCTCGCCGCCATCGCCAGGGCCTGCCGCTTGCCGAGGCCCTCGCCACCGGCTTCGCTGACTCGCGCATGCCGGAATCCCGCCGCGCCGCAGTGCGTTCGCGAGTGGTTCGCCACCTGGGCCGAACTAGGCTGGATCTGCGCCCCCGATCTCGAAACACTTCTCTGAACATTTCTCTCAACAAAGGATGAAAGACATGCGGAATTTGATAGCCCTGGTTGGATCTGTGTATCGAAAATTTGCCTCGACTGCCGGTTGGTTTCAATGCGCGCTGCTCCTCGCCATCCGCCTCTATTGGGGCTTTCAATTCGCGCAGGATGGCTGGGGTAAGCTCACCCATCTTGACCGCGTCACGCAGTTCTTCACCAGCTTGAATCTCCCCGCGCCCGGGCTTACAGCCCTCGCCGTCGCCTCCATCGAATTCGCAGGCGGCATTCTCTTCGCCTGCGGCATCGCCTCGCGACTTGTCTCTCTCGTCCTCTTCGTCAACATGACCATGGCCTACCTCAGCGTGCCCGACGACCGCATCAACTTCTTCCACATCCTTTCCAATCCCAGCGATTTTTACAGCGCCACACCATACACTTACTGGTTCGCCGCGCTGCTGATCCTCATCCTCGGCCCCGGCTGGGTAGCAGTCGACACCCTCATCAAGCACTGGTTCGACAAGAAAGCTTAGACTGAATCGACATACTCCGTGCGCGAACGCGCTTGACGAACAAAGAAGCTGTCATCCTGAGCGCAGCTTCTCGCAGTTTCATCGCGAGAGGCGGAGTCGAAGGATCTGCGGTTGTTCTTCTCTTCTTCCAAGCGGCAATCGGTTACAAGCTGAGATCAAGACAGTTTGACTCGCACGCTACTGAATACCCCCTCGAATGCGAATCGTCTACGTTCTAAATTCGCTCGGCGTCGGTGGCGCAGAACGTCAGGCGCTCGCCGTGGCCGGCAGCATGGCCCAGCGCGGCCACTCCATCACTCTTCTCGTTCTCACCCCACAGATCGCCGACGAATGGCCCACCACGCTCCCCGTCATCCACCTCGACATCCGCAAAACACCATTCAGCGCGCTGCGCGGCTTGCTCAAAGCGCGCAACCTCCTCCCCGAACTCCAACCAGACCTCCTCCACAGCCACAGCTTTCAATCCAATATCTTCGCCCGTCTTCTCAAGCTTCTCTGTCCCTCCGTCAAAGTCATCTCCACAGTTCACAATGTCTATGAAGGCGGTCCGCTACGCATGTTGGCCTACCGTCTCACCGACAGCCTGAGTTCCCGCACCACCGCCGTCAGCCAGGCCGCCGCCGATCGCTTCATCCGTCTCAAGGCAATTCCCGAACGCAAGTGCCAGGTCCTCACCAACGGCATCGACGTCGCTCAATTCACGCCCAGCTCGGATCGTCGCGCACAAACCAGAGCCGCCATGGTCGCCGGCGAAAGCTTCATCTGGCTAGCCGCCGGGCGTCTTGTCCCCGCCAAGGATTTTCCCAACCTCCTCCAAGCCTTCAAGCACGTGCGCGCCATCTTCCCAGACTCGCAGCTCTGGATTGCCGGAGCATTCGCGGACGCGACGCTGAAGCCGACCAGGAACGGCCGAACCAGCTTCGTGAGTTTGATCGCTTACGAACGTAGCTCCATGGAACAAGTCCGCCTGCTTGGCCTCTGCCGCGACATGCCCGCCGTATTCGACGCTGCCGACGCCTTCGTTCTCTCCTCAGCTTGGGAAGGCATGCCGTTAGCCGTCGGCGAAGCCATGGCCATGGAGAAACCCGTCGTAGCCACCGATTCCGGTGGCACCAGCGAGCTGGTCGGCAATGCCGGGCTCATCGTTCCCTCCCAGGACCCCAGCGCCCTCGCCAATGCCATGGTTGACCTCATGCATCAGCCCTTTGCCGCTCGTCAATCTCTCGGCCAGGCAGCCCGCGCCCGCATCGCAAGCCACTTCAACATCGATGCCCGCGCCGACTCGTGGGAGGCACTTTACCGCTCCATGTTGCAGTAAAAACCGCGCGCCCTCGTGATCGATACGCAGCGAACAAAGGTCCACAGTGACCGGTCCTCGCCCCTGGGGAAAAGCTGAGTCAAATTCCCTTGAATGTTCTTGACGCCAGGACGACGGCCTGTCCGCCAGACCGGCTCATTTCGCCGGCTGCCGCGAGATCGCATTCAGCTTGCCTATACAGGCTCCAGCGCGCGCTTGCCGCCTGGGATGGCCTGCCTGGTGCTCTTCTTGACCGCTTCGTCCGGCATCCGCGCCATGTAGAGCAATGCCAGAAGCACAAACATCCATCCCGACACCGCCGGCCGCGGAAAAGGAAAATCCACGCACGCATGCAGCATGATTGCTATCAGCCCCAGGCCCCACGGATTCCGGACTGCGGTTGGAATCGCAACCGCAAACGGGATCAACACCAGCAACAAAAATGGAAATCCACCGTCGGCGGCAAACTCCGCCCAGTCGTTGTGGGTATGGTTCACATACAACGGAAAATCTTTGACCGCATATCGCTGGTAGACCTCCGGAAAGGTTCCGAGGCCATATCCGGTGAACGGCCGGTGGATGGCCATGTCCGCGGCTGCAAGCATGAACTCCTTGCGCACAAGATATGGGTCGTTCTGTTGAAAGCGATGCCACACCCGCTCCCATCCCACCGCAAGTGTGAACGTCGCCGCCAGCACCGGAACCATCAGCAGCATCGCTGTCGTCGAGCGCGTAGGCAGCCCCGTCTCCGGATCACGCAGCCTCACCAACCCGATCACCATCATGACCAGCAACTCCGCCGTGCACAGCGCCGCGCCCGCCCGCGATGCTGAACCGATCACTGAGCCGTAAAGCAAGCCGCCGGAAAGCGCATACCACCATGAATGCCAACCCTCGCGCAGCGCCCGCCACAATGCGATCGGCAGAGCCAGCTCCACAAACTGCGCGTAGTTGTTGTAGGACGGGAAGGTCGCGTAAACGTCCGGATAGCCGGTCGGGAAGAGCCAAAGCACCAGCCCACCCGAAGTAAAAAGCTGTGTCAGGCAGAGCACCGCCATCGCCGTGGCGAAGATTAGAAACGCGCTAAGAAAATTGCGCCGGGCCGTCCTCGTTCGGGCAACCGTCTGGGTCAGGAAAAACACCCCGCCCAATGCGCCCCAGCGCAGAACAGCAGTGCGCGTTTCCATGGTGGAAGAAGTAGTGTGCGTCACAATCTGGATCAGCCCCCAGACCGGGATCAGGTACACAAGCCACGGCGCCGCTCCCCTGGCAACGGACTCCCGTCCATGCCGGATGCCCGCCAAAAGGTACGCAGCAAGAAGAATGAATAAGCCGATTTGGAAAGACTGAGCAGCCCAGGCATCGCGAACAAACATGGTGCTCGTCGAAAAGACCAGCAATAGAAAAAGACACGCGCCTGCAGCGGTCGGCACTTGCCGTCCGGATCGACCTGCCGGGCTACTCACCCCCGCAGTCTGCGTTGATGGGCACAACGGGCAATGCAACCATTGTATGCAAGCGCTTCTTCTCCTTACAAGCCAGGCTCAACCTCACACAGCGCCGGCAAATGAGTGGCCTCTAATCCCAAAGCCCCAAATCTCCCCTGAACCCAGCCCCTCCTCAGTCGATAACCACTCCAGGTGCGATCAAAAGCGGCTGGAGGAGTGCATGAACATCATTCAAGGTATGACAGTGAGTTTGGCCGCAGCGATTGGCGGTCTCGCCTGTTCCGCGCAGAACACTGTGGTCCCAATCCGGCAGATTGAAAAAGAAGCACAGAACGTTCAACTGTCGGCGCGCGCCGCAATACCGTCCAGCGAGGCCCCGGCCGCCCGTCCCTATGCCCTGTCCTCCGGACCTTCCTCATCGGCAAGCCTGGTGTTCGTGCCCCCCGTTGTCAAAAATCCTCGCACCCTCAGCCCCGGCTTCCTGGTGCTCAACGGATTGCACCTCGGCCTGGCCATCCTCGACGTCGAGACAACCCAGCACTGCATCGCCGACCACCATTGCATCGAGGGCAATCCTCTTATGCCTTCCTCCTTCTCCGGCCGGCTTGGAGAAGACCTCGGCCTCGTCGGCTACTCGACATTCGTCAGCTATCGGCTCAGGAAGCGGGATAGCAAGTTGTGGATTCTGGCTCCGACCGTCGGAATTTCCGCCCACACCGTCGGCATCGCCTCCGGCATCGCGCACTGGTAGCCGTCCGCGCGCTTTCCAGCCGAATCGAGCGAAAGGGAACCGGCGGACTCCGGCCTGAAAACGAACAACCTTGACAAACATTGCGCCCAGGCAAATAATCTGACTGTCGGTCAAGAACGGTTGATAATCGTTTATGAGCACTGGTCGTTTATTCAAGTCGCCTAAGCCGGCTCGTCTTCCGGCTTCCATTCCCAATCCCCTGGGCCGCCGCGAGCGCCACGCTGCTAAAACTCGCCTCCGGCTCTTCCGCTGCGCGCTCAAGCTCTTTGCCAAACGCGGCCTCGACAACGTCACCGTGGAAGACATTACCGAAGCCGCGGACGTAGGCAAGGGGACTTTCTTCAACTACTTCGAGTCCAAAGACCATGTTCTAGGCGTAATGGCCGATATCCAACTCGGCAAGGTCAGAGAAGCAGTCTCGCGCTCCGCTCTCCGCAGGCAGCCGCTTTATGTCGCCTTGCGTCAGCTCGCGCAGCGCCTCGCCGAAGAGCCCGGACGCAGCCCCGGCCTGGCCCGCGCCTTCATCTCTTCATTCCTCGCCAGCAAAAGCGTTCGCGAAATCTTGAAACGAAACATGCAGGAGGGCCGTAAAGCTATAGGAGAGCTCGTTGTGGATGGCCAAAAACGCAGGGAAATCGACCCGCGCCTGAAACCGGCAAAAATCTCCGCGCAATTCCTTCAGGCGTGCATCGGGTCGGTCTTGCTTTGGTCCCTGCACGAGAAGCCGCCTCTCAGGTTCTGGATCGAAGATAGCTTTCAGCATTTCTGGAGATCGATCGCCGTCCCGGGCAAAAAGAAGGCATCATGAAACCGGATTTTTTCAAAATCGCCCTACTCTCTCTGGTCTTCACCATCCCCTGCTCGATCTCAAGTCAGAACTCTAACGCCCAACAGCCAGCGCCCTACCGGCTCACCCTGCAGGATGCGATTCAAAAGGCTCTTCAGGCGAATCTCAACGTCCTCGTCGCTGGCGCCCGCGTGGACGAAGCCGAAGGCGCGCGCCAGCGCAGCATGTCGGCCGCACTGCTTCCGCGCGTGAATGCTGAAACCTACGCCAACGTGCAGAACCGCAATCTGCGCGCCTTCGGCATCTCCGTGCCCGGCATCCCATTTCCCAATGTCGTCGGCCCGTTCTCGAACTACGATTTCCGCATCTACGCGCAGCAGAATGTAATCGACCTCGCCAGCTATCGCACCTTCAAAGCCAGTGAATTCGCCGTCAACTCAGGCAAGATGGATGAGCAGGACGCGCGCGACCTGATCGTTCGCTCCATCGCCGCCCTGTATCCTGAACGCGCAGTCTGCCGCGGCCCGCGTGGATGCAGCCCAATCGCGCGTGACGGATTCAGACACTCTGCTCAAATTGGCCACGGACAAGCACGATGCCGGAACCGCAACCGGCGTCGACGTGTTGCGCGCCCAGGTGCAGCTCGCCAACGATAAGCAGGCGCTGCTCGTGGCGCAGAACCAATTACAAGCAGTCGCTGCTCGCTCTCGCGCGCAATCTCGGCATGAGTCCCGGCACGCCACTGGAACTCGCCGAGCCGCTCCGTTACCAGGTTCTCGCTGCAGCCTCAGCCCGAGGTCCTTCTGCCCGCCGCGCTCAAGTCGCGCGCCGATTATCTTTCCCTCGCCAGTCAGCGCCAGGGCCTCGTCGAGCAGCAGCGCGCCAACCGCGCCCGCTTTTATCCCAAGCTGAGCATGAACGGAAACATCGGCGAACTCGGCCGCAGCATCGGCAGCGTGCAGACCACAGGCCTGATTCAAGGCCAGATCGATTTCACGGTCTTCGATCGCGATCGCAACGGCGAGGCGGAGCAGCTCGCCAGCCGCGTCAAGCGCATCGACGATCAGATTGCCGATCTCGAGCGCGGCGTCGATGAGGACATCCGCCAGGCGCTCCTGAATCTGGATTCCGCAGCTCAGCAGGTCAGCGTCGCCCAGCAAGGGCAGGATCTCGCTCAGCGCGAGCTTTTGCTTGCGCAGGATCGATTTCAGGCAGGCACGGCCAACAACGTCGAGGTCGTCACCGCCCAGGACGAACTGGCCCGCGCCGAAGAGAACTACATCGTCGCCGTCTCCAGCCACGTGGACGCAAAGTTTGCTCTCGCTCGCGCCATGGGCGATACGGAGAAGAACATTCTGAAGTTTATGGGGAATCCATAGCGGATTTGTCCGAAAGACGCCGACGAATGGATTCCGCTTGTGAGGATCGAACGCCATGAAACGACTTATACCCATCGTGATTCTGCTGGTCGCGGCCATCGCCGCCGGCGTCTATTTCTATCCGCGCCTGACAAAAAAGCCTGCGCCCACAAATCAACTCACGCTCTCCGGCAACATCGAAGCGCACGAGAGCCTCGTCAGTTTCAAGGTGCAGGGCCGCATCGTCGAGCTGCCTGTCGAAGAGGGCCAGCAGGTGGAGCAAGGCGCTCTGCTGGCGCGACTTGAAGACGCCGACTACAAGCAGAAGGTGCGCATCGACGAGGCCAGCGTGGCCGTGCGCGAATCCAATCTCGCGCTCACTCTGGCCGGAACCCGCGAGCAGGAAGTCAAAGCCTCGCAGCAGGCGGTGTTCGACGCGCAGGCCGATCTTGCACAAAAGAAGCTCGACAACGACCGCGCGCAGCAACTCTTCAGCAAAGATGAAATCTCCGCGCAGGACCGCGATCTGGCCGCAACTGCCCTCAAGCGATCCGAGGCAAACGTCGCGGCTGCCCAGCAGCGCTACAACGAAGCCGCAGGAAGGCAGCCGCAAGGAAGACATCGCCATTGCCCGCGCCAATCTTGCCCAGGCCGACGCCAACCTTGGCCTCTCGCGCATCGACGAAAGCTACACCACGCTCCGCGCGCCCTCCAGCCGGCGTCATCACCGTGCGCCAGGCTGAACTTGGAGAAGTCGTTTCGCCCGGCTCTCCCGTAGTCACGCTCGCCGATCTCGATCACATCTGGCTGCGCGCCTATATCGCCGAGACCGACCTTGGCAAGATTCACTGGGGCCAGGATGCTACCATCACCACCGACACCTATCCCGGCAAGCAATACCACGGGCGCATCTCCTTCATCTCCCCCGACGCCGAGTTCACGCCCAAGAGCGTGCAGACCTACACCGAGCGCGTCACGCTCGTCTACCGCATCAAGATCGATATCGACAATCCCAATCACGAGCTAAAGCCCGGCATGCCCGCCGACGCGCAAATCGAACTTGCCGCCGTGCCCAGCCCGAACCCGACTGCGCCGCCCCCGGCATCGGCGCCGGCAAAACAATGACGGACCAGTTCCAACCCGCGAGCGCGCCGGCCATCGCTGCCCAGGGTCTCACGAAGAGCTTTCCCGGCGTTCGCGCCGTCGATGCGCTCAGCTTCGATGTGCGTGCCGGCGAGATCTTCGGCCTGGTCGGCCCCGACGGGGCAGGGAAGACCACGACTCTGCGCATGTTGGCCGGCATCATGCCTCCCGATGCGGGCCAGGCGACAGTCGCCGGCTGCGATGTCGTTCGCGATCCCGAAGGCGCCAAGCACTCGCTCAGCTACATGCCGCAGCGCTTCGGCCTCTACGAAGATCTCACCGTCGACGAGAACATTCGCTTCTACGCCGATCTCTTCGGCGTACGCAAAGCCGAACGCGGATCGCGCTCCACGCAATTGCTCCAGGCCGCCGGCATGAGCGAGTTCCGCACCCGCATGGCCGGCAAGCTCTCCGGCGGCATGAAGCAGAAGCTCGGCCTCGTCTGCGCGCTCATTCATCGCCCCAAAGTCATTCTGCTCGACGAGCCGACCACCGGCGTCGATCCCGTCTCGCGCCGCGACTTCTGGCGCATTCTCTACGAACTCATCGCCGAGGGCGTTGCGATTCTCACCTCGACCGCCTATCTCGACGAAGCCGAGCGCTGCCATCGCGTCGCCCTCATGCACCAGGGCAAGCTGCTGTTCTGCGACACGCCGGCAAACCTGAAGTCTCATTTGAGAAAAGGCGTGCTCTCTGTCACATCCGCCGAGCCGCGCCGTCTGCGCACGGAGCTTGAACATGCGCGAGGGAATCTCCAGCCTCGTGCTCACCGGCGACGGCGTGCACGTGGTGGTGGACGATGCGGCCCGCCGCATTCCCGAATTCGAAGGCGCGGCTCAAGCGCGCCGGCGTTGCCTTCGATGCGATTCAGCAAGTCGCGCCCACAATCGAAGACCTGTTTGTGGATGCGGTCGGAAGCGGAGCGGCGTCACCATGCCTGACCGAGCTCCGTCGCCCAACTCCGTCGTCGTCGAGAATCTCGTCAAGCGCTTCGGCGATTTTGTCGCCGTCGACCGGCTCAATCTCGCCGTGCGCAAGGGCGAGGTCTTCGGCTTCCTCGGACCGAACGGCGCCGGCAAATCCACCACCATTCGCATGTTGTGCGGCCTGCTGAAGCCGACCTCGGGCCGCGCACAGGTCGCGGGATACGACGTAGGCCGCGAGCCCGAAGCCGTGCGCCAGAACATCGGCTACATGTCGCAGAAATTCTCGCTCTACAACGATCTGAAGGTCATCGAAAACCTGCGCCTCTTCGCCGGCCTCTACAGCGTGCCCGCAAACAAACTCAACGACCGCATCGAATGGGCGCTCGAAATGGCCAATCTCAAAGGCCAGGAGAATCTCATCACCAGCACGCTGCCCGGCGGCTGGAAGCAGCGCCTGGCGCTGGGCTGCGCGGTGCTGCATCGGCCGCCCATCATCTTTCTCGACGAGCCCACCTCCGGCGTCGATCCCATCTCGCGCCGCCAGTTCTGGGACCTGATTCACCAGATGGCCGCAGGAAGGCGTCACCGTCTTTGTCACCACGCATTACATGGAAGAAGCCGAATACTGCAACCGTCTGGCGCTCATCTTTCGCGGCAAGATGGTTGCTCTCGGCACGCCCTCTGAGTTGAAGCGCGACTCGATGAAGGGCGAACTGCTTCTCGTCGAGTGCGAGCCGCTCGGCAGCGCAGTCGAAGCGCTGCAATCGGCGCCCGGCGTGATGGACGCCGCGGTCTTCGGCAACGCGCTTCATCTGGTCGTCGAAGATGCGACTGCCGCCGCAGCCGCGCATCGCGCAGTTTCCTCGCGGAGCACGGCATCGCCGTCAGCCGCATCGAGAAGATTCGCCCCACTCTCGAAGACGTCTTTGTCTCGCTCACCACAACGCGCGACGCGGCGGAGGAGCGCACACCATGAGCTTCACGCGCCTGCTTGCCGTCGCCAGAAAAGAGGTGCATTCAAATCCTGCGCGACTCGCGCAGCCTCGGCATCGTCGTCATCATGCCGGTCACGCTGATGCTGCTCTTCGGCTACGGCGTCAATCTCGATCTCAAAGGGCTGCCGGTCTATGTCTACGACCAGGACGGCAGCCAGCAAAGCCAGGACCTGCTCAAGCGCTTCCAGTCGAGCGAGTACTTTCACATCGTCCGCGTGGTCGACAGCTATTCCGCGGTCACCGCGGCACTCGACGACGGCAGCGCCAAGATGGGCATCGTGATTCCGTGGAACTTCTCCCAGCGCTCGAGCGAGGGCGGCCCGGTCCAGGTGCAGGCGCTCGTCGACGCCACCGACGACAACACGGCCAACGTGCTCATCGGCTATGCGCAGGCCGTGGTGCAGGGCTACTCGCCCAGGATTCAGATTCGACTGGCTGCAGCGCGCGCGGCCAGGCGATTCAGCCCGCGCCGATCAGCGTCGCAAACCCGCACCTGGTACAACGAAGACCTCGAAAGCAGCGCCTTCATCGTTCCCGGCGTGCTGGCGCTGGTCATGTCGGTCATCGGCGCGTTCCTTACCTCGCTCACCATCGCGCGCGAGTGGGAGCGCGGCTCCATGGAGCAGTTGATCTCCACGCCCGTCACCGCCATGGAGATCATGCTCGGCAAGCTGGCGCCCTACTTTGTCCTCGGCATGTTCGACGTTGCGGTCTGCGCGTGCATTGCCATCGGCTGGTTCCATGTGCCCTTTCGCGGCTCCTACCTTACGCTCGCCGTCAGTTCGGCGCTGTTCATGATCGTGGTGCTTTCGCTGGGCTTCTTCATCTCGGTGCTCGCCAAAAATCAGTTTGCCGCCAGCCAGATCGCGCTGCTCATCACATTTCTTCCCGCGTTTCTGCTGTCGGGATTTCTGTTTTCCATCGAGCAGATGCCCGTCGTCCTGCAATGGATCACGCGCATTCTTCCCGCCCGCTACTACGTCTCGGTGCTGAAGAAGATCTTTCTCAAGGGCACGCCGACGGCCATGCTTTGCGCGGACCTGATTCCCGCTGGCCGTGTTTCGCCTGCGTGCTGGCGCTTGTCGCCACCCGCAGCTTCCACAAGAGGCTGGAGTAGAGGAGAGAGCCGATGTTCGGACGCCTCAAGCAGATGCTGATCAAGGAGTTCATCCAGGTGTTTCGCGACAAGCGCACGCGCTTCATCCTGATCGGTCCGCCCATCATTCAAATGCTGATCTTCGGATACGCTGCCACCTTCGAAATCCATCACGTTCCCACAGTCGTGCTCGACCTCGACCACAGCCAGGAGAGCCGCGATCTGATCTCGCGCTTCACATCGAGCCCCTACTTCAACGTGCAGCGGCAGCTCACCGATTCGCGCCAGATTCGCGATCTCATCGATCAGTGGACAAGCCACGGTAGGCCTCGAGATCGACGCCGGCTTTGCGCAAAAGCTGCGCAAGGGCGAGACCGCGCCCGCTGCAGGTGATCGTCGACGCCACCAACTCCAACACCGCGCTGATCGCCTCCGGCTACATCTCGCAAATCGCCCTCGGCTTCGCCCAGGACTATCAGCAGGACCGCATCGGCCGCATCGCGCCGCAACTTATCGAGCAAATGCCGTCGGTCGAGCTCGAGCAGCGCCCCTGGTACAACCCAGACCTGAGCAGCCGCTGGTTCTTCGTTCCCGGAGTCATCGGCAGCCTCACCCTCGTTCTGGTCATCACGCTCACCGCCTTCGCCGTCGTGCGCGAGCGCGAAATCGGCACCCTCGAGCAGATCATGGTCACGCCCATCCGTCCGGTCGAGTTCATCCTCGGCAAAACGCTGCCGTTTTTCCTGATCGGCCTCTTCGATGTCTCGCTCATCGCCACAGTCGGCACGCTCTGGTTTCAGGTGCCGTTTCGCGGCCACATTTCGGTCTTGCTTACGGGCGCGGTGCTCTTCCTTCATCTGCATGCTGGGCGTGGGCCTGCTCATCTCCACCGTTTCCTCCACGCAGCAGCAGGCCATGGTCACAGCATTCTTCTTCATCATGCCGGCCATCACCTTTTCCGGGTTCGGATTCCCCATCGCCACCATGCCGCAGTGGCTGCAATATCTCACCTACCTCAGCCCGCTGCGCTATTTTCTCGTAGTGCTGCGCGGAACGTCTATCTGAAAGGCGTTGGCATGGAGATTCTGTGGCCGCAGATGGCGGCCATGGCCGGCCTCGGTCTCAGCCTGCTCACTCTCGCCATCCTGCGCTTCCACAAGGCACTCGATTAACCCCGCCCTCGGCGTCGGCCGCGGTGGATTTCTTTGCGTCTTTCTTGGCTTGCCATGCCGCAAACCCTGAAATCCTGCACCCGATTTCTCCCACTCTCCCACCCTCCGCGCCGGCAGTTTAGAATCTCAGTTTCCGGTGCATTTGCCCCTGTTGATGTACCTTTACCTTTTAGCCGCGTTTTCGCCGTCTGGCTGGACCGGAAACTCATGGAGCTCGATTTCCAATGATGGAATTCCACATTTCGCGGAATGCGCGTGAACGCTACCAGTTCGCCGAGACTCTCTTCTCCTATACCGGCAACGTCGTCTTTGCCAACATGCCGGCATGCCGCGAATTCGCGCACCGCATGAACCAGGTCCGCGACGCCGACAAGCATCCCGAGCCGCGCCGTCCATGCCGGCCAGCTTTACGCCATGGGCCTCATCGACGAAGCCAGCCACGTCCTCATGGCCCGCTACCGCGAGCAGTTCGACCCCGAAGTTATGACCGCGGGCCTCGACTGGTTTGCCGCGCAAGTAGGCCCTGAGAACCTCGACGCCATGCTGCTCGCCTTCGTCGAGCAATTCCCCGGTTCAACCGTCATCCGCGGCCTGGAAACTCCCCGCCAATGGCTGGCAGGCAAGACCGGCGCCATGCCCCACCGCGCCGCCGCCCTTGAAGAACTGCTCCTGCTGTGGACCGCCAACCGCAACCAGGCCTTCCGCCCCTTCGAGGAGCTCTTCGAAGACCGCACTCTGGCTGAAAAAACCGTCTACCGCCAGGTAACGCAGCGCATGCCGGAATACTTCGCCACCCGGCCGCTCATTCCGCTCCCCGATGCAAAGCCGATGAACCTGTTCGACCTTCTGCGCGCCCCTGCGCGTCAGCTCGCCCCAATCCCTCAGCGACCAGCTTGCCCTCATTCGCAAGCTCTGGAAGCCGCTTCTCGGCGACAGCCTCGAGCGCCTCCTCGAGATCGCCGCCGAGATTCTCCGCGAAGAAGAGCTCGCCATCTGGATGCAGTTCAATCCCCCCGAAGCACAGGCTGCCGCAGGCGCGCGGCGGCACGGCCACAAGAGCCCCTTCGCCGACGGCACAGCGGACGTGCCCACCTTCGGCGATCCTGCCCATGAGTACGAGAGATTCTCGGCGGACACGGCCTGGATGCCAAGCACCGTCCTCATCGCCAAAAGCACCTATGTGTGGCTCGCGCAGCTCAGCAAGCAGTATGGCCGTCACATCGGCCGCCTCGACGAAATTCCCGACGAAGCGCTTGCAACTCTCGCCCACCGCGGAATCAATTCGCTCTGGCTCATCGGCGTCTGGGAGCGCAGCCGCGCCTCCAAAACCATCAAGCTGCTTTGCGGCAACCGCGACGCTGTGGCCTCGGCCTACTCGCTCTTCGACTACGCCATCGCGGAGGACCTCGGCGGCGAACCCGCCTACATCAACCTCCGCGACCGCGCCTACCATCACGGTGTCCGCCTGGCCAGTGACATGGTGCCGAACCACATGGGCATCGACTCGCCCTGGGTCATCGAACACCCCGAGTGGTTCATCTCCCGCCCCGACCCGCCATATCCCGCCTACAGCTACAATGGCCCCGACCTCTCCCACGACGGCCGCGTCGAAATCAAAATTGAAGACCACTACTACGAGCAATCCGACGCCGCCGTGGTCTTTCGCCGTCGCGACAAAGCCAGCGGCGAAACCCGCTACATCTACCACGGAAACGACGGCACCAGCTTCCCCTGGAACGACACTGCGCAGCTCGACTACCTGAACCCGGCCGTCCGCGAGCAGGTCATCCAGACCATCCTTCACGTCGCGCGTCTCTTTCCCGTCATCCGTTTCGACGCCGCCATGACCCTCGCCAAGCGCCACTTTCACCGCCTCTGGTTTCCCGGCCCCGGCTCGAGCGGCGCCATTCCCTCCCGCGCCGAGTACGGCATGAGCCAGGCCGAATTCGACCGCTGCATGCCTCACGAATTCTGGCGCGAAGTCGTCGATCGCGTCGCCGCCGAGGTCCCCGGCACGCTGCTCCTCGCCGAAGCTTTCTGGCTCATGGAGGGATACTTCGTCCGCACCCTCGGCATGCATCGCGTCTACAACTCGGCGTTCATGGTCATGCTCCGCGACGAAGACAATGCCAAGTACCGCTCGGTCATCAAGAACACCCTCGAGTTCGATCCCGACATCATGAAGCGTTACGTCAACTTCATGAGCAATCCCGACGAGCGCACCGCCATCGACCAGTTCGGCACCGGCGACAAATGCTTCGGCGTCGCCGTCATGATGTCCACTCTGCCCGGCCTGCCCATGTTCGGCCACGGTCAGATCGAAGGCTTCACCGAAAAATACGGAATGGAGTACCGCTGGCCCCGCTACGACGAATCGCCCGACCACTGGCTCGTCGAGCGCCACGAACGAGAAGTCGCGCCCCTGCTCAAGCGTCGCTGGCTCTTCGCCGAGAGCACCAACTTCCTGCTCTACGACTTCTTCCAGGCCAACGGCTCTGTCGACGAAAACGTCTTTGCCTACTCCAATCGCAACGGCAGCGAGCGGGCCCTGGTCGTCTACAACAACCGCTACGGCACCGCGCACGGCACCATCGACTCGTCCGCGGCCTACGCTGACAAGGGCGCCGGCGGGCTCCGCCAGCAGCGCCTTCGCGAGGGTCTGGCGCTCAATGGCGACTCCGCCGCCGTAATCGCCTTTCGCGACTCACTCACCAGTCTTGAATACCTGCGCCGCGCTCCGCATCTGCTCGATCACGGCCTCTCCCTCGAACTGCACGCCTACCAGTGCCACGTCTTTCTTGACTGGCGTGAGCTCCGTTCCACCGCGCAACATCCCTGGGATCGTCTCTGCGATTACCTCAAAGGAAGCGGCGTTCCCAACCTTGACGACGCCCTCGTAAATATGGAGCTCCGGCCCGTCCACGACGCTCTTCGCCGCCTGCTGGATCCTCCCATGGTGCGTCTCTTCGCCGATCGTGCCGAGCATCCCCGCGCCTGGATCGCCGGAGTCAGCAAGGTCATCGAACGCGAGCGCGTCGAATTTTTCGAACAGTCATGGGCGCGTTGCGAGGCCTTCCTTCGCGCCGCGCAAACCGCCTACATCGCCCGCCTTCCTGAACAGGAACGTCCCGGCGTCGACGACATGCCCACCGATCCCGGCCTCTTGGCCCCGGCCTTCCGCGAGCGCCTGCGCGCAGCCATGCGCATGCCCGCATTGGAAGCGCTCTTCCCGGCTCCGTGGACCGCCGCCGCCCGCCGCATGTTGCCCAGTCCCAGCCCGCAGCTCACGGCAACGGCCATGTGGGGACCGATCCTCGCCTGGTGCGCTCTCGAACTTCTGGCCGAATCCATCAATATCGACAAACCCGAACACGTTGCATTGGACCTCTTCGACCGCCTGCGACTGCGCGAGCCATTCGCCCAGGCCTTCAACGCTCTCGGATTTGAAGGCGAAGAGGGATGGCGCGTCGCCGCCCGCATCAAGGTTGTCCTGCTCACCGGCGCCGGTGTCGGTAAGACCGAAGAAGCTATAGCCGAACCCACGTCCGCCGTCGAACCGGAAAGCCTCGCCGAAGCGGTAGGTCAGGGCTCTAGCCCAATCATAGAGTCACCCATGTCGGGAAGACCTTCAGGCCCTGAGGTGCAGGAAGCGAAACATCCAGAGCCGCAGGCTGTAGGGCAGCTTCCCGAGCCTCAAAAAGTGCCAGGCCATGACTTCATTCGTGCCGAGAGCAGCACCGAATCTCATCCCGAGCCTCAACAAGTGTCAGGGCACGACTTCAGTCGTGCCGAAAGCAATGCAAGTTCAACCGGGGCTTTAGCCCCTGAGACAACCGCCCCGCCGAGCGACGAAAAAGTAGCCCTTTCCCCCGCCCTCTGGTTCGATCCCGATGTCCGCTGGCTCACCGGCGTCCACGAAACGGAAGGCCACCTCTACCTCGTCCGCGAACTTTACGAAGAGCTCCTCTGGTGGCTGCTCATGCCCTCGCTGCTTCGCCTGGCCGGTGAGTCCGCTCCCAGCCGCTCAGAAGTCGAAGATCTCAGCAAGACCGTCGAAGAAGCCCTGACCACCGCCAAAGCCGCCAACTACCGCATCGACGAACTCCTCGGACCCGCCAACTCCCCCGACATCGAGGAACCGGATTCACCCGCGCCGCAAAACGAATCACAAACGATTGAAGAGGGGACTGAGAAACCCGTCGAACCCGCGCCGCCGCCGGAATAGCCGGACCTCGCGACTCAATGCCCTAATGCGGCCGCCCCGGCAGTACAAAATGCTCCGCGCACCGCGGTTCGTAATTATCCCCCGCCATGATAATCGGACTATCGTAGGAAGCCGGTTTTCCATCCACCAGCCGCTGTGGATAAAGCGCCTTGGCCCCGCACGCGCAATACGCAACCAACTCGGTAATATTTCCCGAGTAAGTCCGCACCAGCCACGACAGTTCCATCATTTCGCCGAACGGCATCCCGCGGAAATCCAGTTCCAGCCCCGAAACCATCACGTCATAGCCCGACTCCATGAGCCGTCGCGTGAATGCGAACAGGTCCTGCACAAACTGTCCTTCATCGATTGCCACACAGTCGATGCGCTTGCCGATCTGCTGCTCCGTGGCCGCCAGAATCGGCAGCACCGTCCAGGGATCCGAAGATCGGAACTCAACCGCTTCCATCTTCCCGCAGCCATTCCTGTTCCGGCTCTCCACCAATCCCGCCGCCGCCTTGGTGTCCGCGCTCGGCTTCAGCAGCAGCACGTGCTGCTTGGCGTACTCCCGCCTTGTCTCGATTCTCCGCAGCAGTTCTGCGGTTTTGTTGCTCCGCATCGGCCCAACGATCAATTCCAATTTGCCCAATTCCAGTTTCCCCGTCACGCCCGTCTCCACAATTCCCAGGTATCCATTGTCGCCTGAGTGGCCTCATTACAGTCACGGATGAAAACAGTCCGTCGCCTGAGGATAAAGCGGCATCAATAGGGCCTCGCCGGCAGGCTTTTTGCTTGCACGTTACGGCCCTCAACGGCCTGTCCGTGCCTTTGAGGGTGGAAGCGGACGGAAGAACTCTGCCCGGCAAACGAAACTGGAGTTATACTGGCGCGTGCCGAGAAGTGAGTTGAAAGTTCCGGCTTGAATCTGAGCAAGAAAAGTTCCCAGTGATCCCATCCGCCCGAAGCGTACGAGTGAATGAAGATCGGAAGCAGGCCGGCCCGGCGCAGGAAGGGAAGCAAGAATATGAGTTCGAATTTGATCGCATTTCTGGCCTTGCTGGCGTTCTCCTTGGCTATTCCGACGATTCTCTTTCTCTTGTTGCGCTCCAGTCTCTGCGATTTGCTGCGCCACACTCTCAAACTGAAAGCTGGAATCACTTTCTATCTCCGTTCCTTTCTTCTCGCACTTTATCTTTCAGCTCTGTCGGGAGCGATTGGGATCTCGTTCGACCTGAAGCCGGATTCTCACTTTATGGAATACGTCTGGCGGGGAGCCTCCGGCCTGTCCTCGTTCCTTCAGAATTTGCTCGTGTTTGTTGCCTTCTACCTCCTCATCGTCACCATTCTGGTTGCCACACTGAAGGTCGAAGTTGACGAATGATCGGTTTCTAATCTGGTCGTATCTCGGCTGCGCCGCCCTTTCGATCGCGGCGGGGGGTGCCGTGTACCTCTATCTTCGGCGGCCCTTCGCTGCCCTGGCGGACGCCGCATCCGGTAAGCATTTCCCTTCGATACTGAAGAAGCTACTTCCTTTTGGGTTGGTGTTCCCGGCCCTGTTGGGATTCGTTTCTGTCTCCTATCAAAGTTGCGGCAAGTCGACCTACGCTTCGATCGTTGCGAGCCGGGAATATCTCGTCGCAAAGAATCAGGAGCAGCTCGCTTCGGTCATGTTCTCCATCGTTGTTGCGGTCCTGTTCTGGGATGTCATTGCCCTCCTCATACTGAAGCATGACAAGCGCGGCAAGAACGGCCCGTCATCAACAAAAATCATCTCCAAGGCGCGTTAATTCGCCCGTGATTTCCGACATCGAGTCGCAGCATGAATCGCCGCGGCCGGACTCCGCCCGTTTAGCCTGATCCCTCCGGCCGATCGCCACCTTCAATCGTCACAAACGACTGTGATCTGAGGCACATCCGTTTCTATCCCCACAGGCTCAATGTTCCAACGGACATTCTCTGGGGAGAAGTCGCTTTAGTTAGCCTTCGTCTTTTGGGCGCAGCGGTCACTTTCGCCAGGTATACAAAGGTTTTTTGGCGAGTGCTCTCTTCTTTTTTCTTACCTCCTCTCCTCGGAGCCGGTCCGCAAGTATGGGTGGGGAGGAAGCATGCCAACCGCCGCTAATCACACGGCCTCTGAAGCCGCCGTTGAAGTTCTGGACGCTCACGAAAAACTGCTCATCGACCAGGTAGTGGCCAAGCATCGCGACAAGCCCGGGGCCATGCTCGGAATCCTCGAAGCCGTCCAATCGGCCAACGCGCACAAGTATCTCTCCATGGAATCGCTGCGCTACATCGCCGAGCAAACCGGTGTTCCCCCAGCTCGCATCTACAGCGCAGCCACCTTCTACGCTCTCTTCAACCTCGATCCCCAGGGCGACAACGTGATCTGCGTCTGTCGCGGCACCGCCTGCCACACCCGCGGTTCCCGCGATCTGCTCGCCAAGGCCTGTCTTGACCTCGGCCTCAGCGACCCTGAAGCCAGCGAAACCACCGAAGCCGACAAGGTGGCGCTCACCACGGTCGACCGCAAATTCACCATCCGCACCGTCGCCTGTTTCGGCCAGTGCGCATTGGCCCCGGTAGTCGAAGTCAACCACCACATCCTGAGTCACGTGAACGAGCGCACTCTTCAGCGCGAAATCAAGGCGCTCACCCAGAACAACAAATAAAAGGGGAGGATTCGAATGCCGCGCATACAGGACATCGGTGCATTCAACTCGGTTCGTGAATCAGGTCTCGCCAAGCTGATGCCGGCCGTCCCGCGCATCACCGTCGGCATGGGAACATGTGGCCGCGGCAACGGCGCAGAGGAGCTCTTTCACGCCCTCAACGGCGCCATTCAGGCCGGTGGCCTCGATGTGCAACTCACCGGCGTCGGCTGCTTCGGTTCCTGCTTTCAGGAGCCGCTCGTCGCAGTCCGCCTTCCCGCATGTCCGCTCGTCATCCTCCATCGCGTGCAGGCCCACGATGCCGGCCGCATCCTCGAGTCCATCTCCACCGGCGTCATGCCCCCCGATCTCATCCTATGCAAAATCGAAGAGTGGGATCACATCACCGGCTTCGTAAAATACGGCCAGGGCTATCCCGAAATCGCTGCGTGGAATCAGCTCCCATTCTTCAAAGGCCAAAAGAAAATCGTCCTGCGCAACTGCGGCCTCATCAATCCGACAGACATCGAGGAATACATCGCCGTTGGCGGTTATCAGGCCCTCTACAAAGTTCTGATCGATGGCCGCAAAGACTCGGTGATCGAACAGATCAAGGCGGCCCGCCTGCGCGGACGCGGCGGCGCCGGCTTCCTCACCGGCAACAAGTGGGACTTCCTCGCCAAGGCCAAGTCCGACGTCAAATACATCATCTGCAACGCCGACGAGGGCGACCCCGGCGCCTACATGAATCGCAATGAGATCGAAGGCGATCCGCATTCATTGCTCGAAGGCATGATCATCGGCGCCTACGTCATGGGCGCGACCGAAGGCATCATCTACGTGCGCGCCGAGTATCCGCTCGCCGTCCGCCGCCTCACCCGCGCCATCGAGCAGGCTCGCGAATACGGCCTCCTCGGTTCCAACATCCTCGATCGCGGATTCAACTTCAACATCGAGCTCGTGCAGGGTGCCGGTGCCTTTGTCTGCGGCGAAGAAACTGCCCTCATCGCCTCGCTTGAAGGCTTTGCCGGCCGTCCCCATCCACGCCCGCCGTTCCCCGCGCAGAAAGGTCTCTGGGGCCGGCCCACCAACATCAACAACGTTGAAACCTGGTGCAACATCGCCCCCATCGTCAGCCGCGGCGCAGCCTGGTTTGCTGAGACCGGCAGCGCCAAGAGTCCCGGCACCAAGGTCTTTTCGCTGGTCGGAAAAATCCAGAACACCGGCCTCGTCGAAATGCCGCTCGGCACGCCACTCAAGAGTTTCATCTACGACATCGGCGAAGGCGCCGTCGCCGGACGCCGCGTCAAGGCAGTCCAAACCGGCGGTCCCTCCGGCGGATGCATCCCCGTCGAGATGCTCGACACGCCCGTCGATTATGAAACCCTCGCGCAACTAGGCTCCATCATGGGCTCCGGCGGAATGGTCGTCCTCGATGAAGACAACTGCATGGTCGACGTCGCCCGCTACTTCGTCGAATTCACGCATTCCGAGTCATGCGGCAAATGCGTCCCCTGCCGCGTCGGCCTCAACAAGGCGCTCAGCATCCTCAACGCCATTACCAAAGGCGACGGCACAGCGGACCACCTGTCCCTGCTCGACGAACTGGGCCGCATGGTCCGCGAGTGCTCCCTCTGCGGCCTCGGCCAGTCTGCGCCCAATCCCGTCCTCACCACCATCCGCCACTTCCGCGAGGAGTACGAAGACCACATCGTCGCCCATCGCTGCCGCGCCGGTGTCTGTCAGGAACTCGCCCTCTCGCCCTGCGAAAACAGTTGTCCGCTGCGCATGAACATCCCGCGCTTCCTCGAGCTCTTTCAGGAAGGCCGCCTCGAAGACGCCTTCGAGTCCGTCATTCTCGACAACCCATTGCCCGCATCCACCGGCCGCGTCTGCCAGCATCCCTGCGACAACCGCTGCCGCCGCCAGTCCTTCGATGAAGTCGTCAACATGCGCGAAGTTCATCGCTTCATCGCCGACGAAATTTATCAATCCGACCGCTTCGCAGACCATGGTTGAGCGCATCAAAGCCCGCAAGCTCCCGACCCACCGGCCGCAAGATCGCCGTAGCCGGTGCCGGCCCCACCGGCCTCACCGCGGCCTTCTATCTCGCCATGCTCGGCCACGATGTCACCATCTTTGAAGAGCGCAGCGAGGCCGGCGGCATGTTGCGCTTCGCCATTCCCGAGTACCGCCTGCCCAAGTCCGTCCTCCGCCGCGAACTCGACCTCATCGAAGCCATGGGCGTCAGGATGGTCTTCAATACCCGCGTCGGCTTCGATCTTCCCCTCAACGACCTCGCCAGCGCATTCGACGCCGTCTTCCTCTCCATCGGAACATGGAAAGAATCCTGGCTCTACCTGCCCGGCACAGAGCTCAAAAACGTCTACCCCGCGCTGCCGTTCCTCGAATCCGTCGCCCGTCACGACCAGGTTTCCCTCGGTGCGCGCGTCGCCATCATCGGCGGCGGCAACGCGGCCATCGATTCGGCCCGCACCGTCCTCCGCATGGGCGCGCAGCGCCACCATCCTCTACCGCCGCGAGCGCAAAGACATGCCCGCCATCGACGAGGAGATTCAGGCTGCCGAAGACGAAGGCGTGCGCTTCGTCTTTCTCGCCGCGCCCGCATCGCATCATCGGCGGCGCCGACGGCAGCGTCAAAGCCATCGAGATCGTCAAGACCCGCCTCGGCGAGTACGACAAGTCGGGCCGCCGCCGCCCCATCCCCACCGACGAGGTGCAGCGCTTCGAGTGCGACAGCGTCATCCTCGCCGTCGGCGAAACCTTCGATCAGGACTTCTGCCGCGCCTCCGGCCTCGCCCTTAAGGACGAAGGCACCCTCGCCGTCGATCGCTTCACGCTCGAGACCAGCCGCCCCGGTTTCTATGCCGGCGGCGACGTCATCACCGGCGCATCCAACATGTCCAACGCCATGAGCGGCGGCAAGCAGGCAGCGCGCAAAATCGACGAGCGCCTGATGCCCCAGCGTTCAATCACGGAGCAGGGAACTACGGTCCCCGCTGGGACCGCCTCTTCCCCGACTTCGAATACAGCCGCCAGGCGCCCGGCGAGCCCAGCCTCAGCCGCCGCCACGAGGCACAGTCTCTTCCCGCGCAAGCCAGGGCACGCTCCCAGGATGAAGTCGTCGCCGGCCTCAGCCCGCAGGAGGCGATCGAAGAGTGCCGCCGCTGCCTGCGCTGCGATTTAAGAATCACCGCCGGTGCGCATTGAAACCGATAGCGTCCTGAAAGAAATGCGGGTGCCCCATCCATTCGTCTTCTTTCTGGCGAATGGGCGGGACAGAACAAAATCAAATTCGGGATTTAACACCGGAGTCTGACAGCCCGAAAGGAGCAATCCCTTGCCGAACAAAACGATTTCAGTCCGCATCGATGGTGAACTGGTGACCGCGCACGAAGGGGACACTATCCTTGAGGCCGCCCGCGCCAACGGCAAGCAGATTCCCACGCTCTGCTATCTCAAGGGCCTCACCGCGGTCGGCGCCTGCCGCGTCTGCATGGTCGAGCTCGCCGGCACCGACCGTCTCCTTCCCGCCTGCACCACGCCCATCCAGGACGGCATGTCCATCAAGACCTCTTCCGCCAAGCTCACGCAGTATCGCCGCATGGCCGTCGAACTTCTCCTCGTCGAGCGCAACCACATCTGCTCCTCCTGCGTCTCCAACGGCCATTGCGAACTGCAATCCATGGCCCAGTCCCTCGGCGTCACCCACGTCCGCTACGCCTACAACAACCCGCGCCTCCCCGTCGACATGTCGCATCCGCGCTTCGTCCTCGACCACAATCGCTGCATCCTCTGCACGCGCTGCGTCAGGGTCTGCGCAGAGGTCGAAGGAGCCCACGTGTGGGAGGTCGCCTCGCGCGGCATCTACTCCCGCGTCGTCAGCGACCTCAAAGACGACTGGGGTCATGCTAGCAACTGCACCGGCTGCGGCAAATGCGTCCAGGCCTGCCCCACCGGCGCACTCGCTGAAAAAGGCTTCGCAGTCCACGAGATGGTCAAGCAGAGCGAAGGGATTACCCGTCTCGCCACGCACAGATCAAATCATCCCGTGGGGTGAGTCCTTCAAAGGCCCTTGTTGGCGCGGAACTCTCGGACTACTTCGGCTGGGTCGCGGTGTTGTCCGTCTACGGCTTCATTCATTGTGCGCATGTCGTCGGCGGCGATCTTTCCGGAGAGTGCGTTGAGGGCGGTCTGGATTTGCGGCCAGCGGCGCCGGGTGCCCCATCCATCGCGTTTTTTGCGATGGGTGGGACTCGACAAACTCCCCCTCGCGATGTGTCAGGGCGCGACGTCACATGCTGCGGAAAAACTCGTGTTTCCCTGCCTATTCTTTCTTCCGCGCTCGTTTTTTCGCCGGGTGCCCCATCCATCGCGTTTTTTGCGATGGGTGGGACTCGACGAACTCCCCTTCGCGTCTTCTCTCAGTCGTCGACTGACCGGGTGCCCCATCCCTCGCCTCTGAAACCAACAAGTCTCAAAGCCCCTTCCTCCCCCGAAACTCCCTCACCACCTCCGCCGGATCGCGATGTTCTCCATCCACCGCCTCATTCATCGCGCGCATATCATCCGCGGTAATCTTTCCCGCCAGCGCATCCAGCGCCGTTTGTATCTGCGGCCACCGCCTCAACGCATCCTCCCGCACCAGCGGAACCGCCTGGTAAGGCGGAAAGTAGTGTTTGTCGTCCTCCAGCACCGTGAGCCCGAGCGCCTCGATCGGCCCATCCGTAGAATTCGCCGCGATCATGTCCACCTGGTGTTCGATAAGCGCCCGATAAAGCAACCCAAGATCCATCGTTCGCGGCGCACCCGCAAACTTCAACCCGTAAGCCCTGCTCAATCCCGGCAGCCCATCGGGTCGCTGTTCAAATTCATACCCAACGCCCAGCCGCCATTGCGGCGTGTACGCTGCTGCCTCGCTCAGACTCGTCAAATGCAGCCGCCGCGCATCGTCGCCACGCATCACCATCGCAAACGTGTTTTCAAATCCCAGCGGCGCGCCCACCTCAACATCGTATTTCGCCGCATAAAGCCGCCGCACCGTCCCCAGATGCCGAATCCGGATTCCGATCCACCGGCTGTTTCAGAATCGCCGTCAGCGCCGTGCCTGTGTACTCCACGTAGCCATCGATGCGCCCTGCCACCAGCGCCTGCTGGCAGATATAACTTCCTGCAAGATAAAAGCGCCGCTCCACCTTGAGATTCGACTTCGCTTCAATCTCCTGCGCCAGCAACTCGCCCAGCACCACCTGCTCCGTAAAATTCTTCGCGCCAATCACCGGATGATCCGCCCGCGGCGGTGCGCAGCCCGCGAGCCCCATCAAAGCCAAAGCCCCGGCGGCAAAAAATCGGCCGCCTCATTGCGCCGGAACCTTGAACCATGTGTTCCAGCAGTCCCAGCGCCCCATCCGCCGCCAGCGCCAGCAGCGCCGCCGGAATCGCCCCCGCCAGCACCAGCCTGTTGTCCACCGAGGCCACTCCGCGAAAGATCAACTCGCCCAATCCTCCCGCGCCCACCGCTGCGGCAATCGTCGCAATGCCCACGCAGGTCACCGTCGCCGTCCTCAATCCGGCAAAGATGAACGATGCGGCCAGCGGCAGCTCCACTTTAAAAAGCCGCTGCCGTCCGGTCAGCCCCAACGCCCGCGCAACTTCGATAATTGCCGGATCGATCCCCCGAATTCCCGCGTACGTGTTGCGCACGATCGGCAGCAGCGCATAGGCGGTCAGCGCGGCAATGGCAATCCGTGCCGCGCGTTCGCCCAGCCACGGCAGCGGCAGCAAAAATCCGAACATCGCCAGCGAAGGAATCGTCTGCAGAATATTCGCAACCCCAATCACCGCCTTCGCCCATCGCGGCGATCTCGTAAGCCACACCCCGGCCGGCACCGCGATCAGCCGTTGCCAGCAGCATCGCTCCTCCGGTCAGCCACAGGTGCTCCACAGTCAGCGTGGCAATCTCGCTCGCCGTATTGCGCAAGGAATCCTGTGCTCATCTCTGCCTCTCTTCCCTGCGGCTGCGCGCACTGCGATCGAAGGCGCGTATGTACTCCTCGATCTCCGCCTGCCGCGAGCGCAGAAACTCTCCTGGACTGAGATCGGCAATCACCCTGCCTTCGCTCAGCAGTACGATTCGATCGCCCAGGTAAAGCGCCTCGTCCAGATCGTGCGTCACCATCAGAACCGTCTTCTTCAGCCGCGCCAGCAGATCGCGGAGCATGTCCTGCATCTCGGCCCGCGTCAGCGGGTCGAGCGCTCCGAACGGCTCGTCCATCAGCAGGATTGCCGGTTCAGCCGCGAGCGCGCGCGCCAGCCCCACCCGCTGCCGCTGCCCTCCCGAAAGCTGGTGCGGAAAGCGCCGCGCAAAATCATCCGGATCCAGGTCAACCATCGCCAGCAGTTCGCGGCTCCGTCTCCTCCGCTCCTCGCGCGGCCTTCCCGCAACCTCCAGCGCCAGCCCCACGTTTCGTTCCACGTTGAAGTGCGGAAACAACCCCGTCTCCTGGATCACGTAGCCCACGCTCCTGCGCAGTGCAATCACGTCGCTCGAGCGCACGCTCGCACTGCGTACAACCACGTCCCCGCTCGCTGCTTCCACCATCCGGTTAACGGTGCGCAGCAAAGTCGTCTTTCCACTTCCGCTCCGCCCCAGGATCACGGTCGTGCTTCCTTCTTCAATCGCAAGCGAAATATCGCTCAGCAACACGCGCCCTTGCGGAGTCGCAACAGACAAATCCCGAAATTCGATGGCTGCGGTCAAGATAGGGAGGCTCAACAGCGTTGGCTCGTCATGCCCTATCAGTGTAGGGTGCGCCGGCTGACCCGCGACACTCGAAAACCAATCGGCGCCGGAACTTCCAATTCCATTTGTCGCAACCGCCCTCTACCCGTAGAATCATGAAGAGCCGACAGTGATGCTTCCAGGAGGGGCGCCACGCAAAGATGAGCGAACAGGAAACAGTCACTACGCGCACGGCACAAACTGTTTCGCCGGCCTGGGCCAGAATCGAGACGGCGCGTCACCCTCAGCGGCCTTATCCCATGGACTTCATCGAACGGATCTTCACTGATTTCAGCGAGATTCACGGGGATCGCGCCTTTGGCGACGACGAGGCCGTAGCCTGCGGCATGGCCCGGCTCGGCAACGACGAGGTCATGGTCATCGCCAACCGCAAGGGCGGCAGCACCAAAGAGCGGGTCAAGCGCAACTTCGGCATGCCCCATCCCGAGGGATACCGAAAGGCCCTCCGCTGCATGCGAATCGCCGAAAAATTCCACCGCCCCGTCATCAGCCTCATCGATCTGCCCGGCGCTTATCCGGGCCTCGGAGCCGAGGAGCGCGGTCAGGCCGAAGCCATCGCCCGCAACATCTTCGAGATGTCCCGCCTCCGCGTGCCCACCATCTCCGTCATCAGCGGCGAGGGAGGTTCCGGCGGAGCCTTGGCGCTGGCCGTCTCCGACCGCGTCTTGATCCTTGAAAATGCTCTCTACTTCGTCATTACCCCGGAGTCCTGCGCGGCCATCATGTGGCGCGATGCGGGCCAAAAGCAGTTGGCCGCCGAAGCCATGCGTATCTCCGCTCCTGAAGTTGCCGCGGTCGGCTGCGTCGACGAGATCGTCGCCGAGCCGCCGGGAGGCATTCATACAGATCATGAAGCCGGCGCCGGGCAACTCGGCCGCGTGCTTCGCAAGCACCTCTCTGAGCTCAAATCCGTGCCCATCGATCAGCTGGTGAGCCGCGCGCCAGCGAAAGTTCCGCAACATCGCGCAGTGCTACACAGAAGACCAGCAGCCAAAGTTCTGAGTCTATGAATTCGAAGCCGGCAGGGGGCTTCAGTCCTCGGAAAGGTAGTAATATCTGCGAATCTCAGAGGCTGCGGAGAAACACATTCAAGCCGCAACAAGTGTCAGGGCACGACTTCAGTCGTGCCAATACCGCGCAAAATTTCCCAAGGCTTTAGCCCCTGTCGTTTTGCTCCATCAATCTGTCAAAACGAACTTCAGTGGCATCGCATATTGAAATGATCGAATCCAAAATGAATTTACCGCGGATGGTTTCAGTGTCCCGTTGCCTTGCACCTCGGAGGCCCGCATGAGCGCCCTCGAGTCCGGCGGCCGCCTGCGCGCTTATTGGCAATTTCTCGTCGCTGTCCTCTATTTCTTTCTTGCGCGCTCCTCGCCCGCCACGCCGCAACCGGGCTTGTCACCGATCAGTGGTTTCCTCTCGTCGAGCAGGTCTTTCTCGCTTTCCTTCTGCTCATGGGCTACGCCGCGCTGGGTTTCTGGCTCAACGCGCAAATGTACCCCATCAGCGCGCAGGGCTTGCCGCGCCGGCCCGGCTGGACCGGCGAAGTCGGACTCGGTCTGGCAACCGGCTGGGGCCTGGCCGTCATCTGCGTCCTGCTGCTCGCGCTAGGCGGCGGCATCGCCATCTCTGTCTCCGCTCACGCGTCCAATTTTGGCTGGCTGGCGGCCGACGCCGCCTTCTTTGCCCTCGCCGCTCTGGCGGAGGAAATCGCCTTTCGCGGATACGGATTTCAGCGCTTCGTCCATGCCGTCGGGCCCCTCGGCGCCTCAATCGGATTCGCCGCCTATTACGCCATCGTGCAATCGCTTGTGCCGGGATCGACGCGCGCCAGTGTCTTTGTCTCCGTCGCCCTTAGCCTGGTGCTCTCCGCGGCCTATCTGCGTACCCAGGCCATCTGGCTCGGCTGGGGACTCAACTTCGGCTGGAAGGCCAGCCGCGCCCTGCTCTTCGGACTTGCTGTCAACGGCATCAACAGCCATTCGCCCGTGGTTCAGGGCGATCCGATGGGTCCGTTCTGGCTCACTGGCGGCGGCTTCGGCCTCGAAGGCAAGCTGGGTTACCTTCTTCATCCTCATCGCCGCGCTCCCCGTGGTCTTCCGCATTACCCGCGATCTGGACTATCGCTACAACGCCCCCGTCATCGTCCCTGGGGGCATCCCAGTGGACCTCGACGCTGCCGGCCGCGCCCAGCATGAGGCCGCAATGGGTTCGGCTGAGCCTGCGCCTCCCCCGCTCGTGCAGATTGGCCCGGTGCATCCGCTGCCTTGCCTTCTGCCACTCCCGCCGGAACACCCCCCAACGGGCCATGGCCACCGATTCCGCAATACGCCCTCCATCTCAATCTCTCGTTCGCTTGCATTTTGCACCTGAACAGGGCTATCTTTTGCTCAATGCTGCCGGTGGGCATGGGAGGCTCCCATGGTACTGCCAATTCCTTCCCCACGGGATCGCGTCCAACTCGCCGTTCGCACCTGAAAGCCGGTTGTGTCCAGCAAGTTCCGGCAGGTCGCGATCGCCTGTGCGGCCGTCGCTTTTCTTGCAGCAGGTGCCCTCCGCCGCGCAGGTCATCACCATCGACACCAGCGGCAACGGCCCCGTCGCCAGCAACTGCCGACGCCCCGTCGATCGCCGCTACGCGCAGATCACTCCCACCAACGTCCAGCTTGCCAACTCGGCTGCTCGACGCCAAGACCCGCCTGGACCTCATCCGCACCCTTCAGGCTGAGCAGGGTTTCGCCATGCGTCCTTTCCCGCGCGGCCACAAGGGTCTCACCCTGGTTGCAAACGGCAAACTGGAGCCGGCCGGCGAAGCCTATCTCAACATGGTCGTCAGCCAGCGGAACCTCCGCCAAGCCCGGGGACCGCGTCGTCATCACCGACGTCAAAATCGAAAACGGGAAGATCGTCTTCCTGCTCAACGGCGGCCCCGATTTCAAGCATCGTTTCCTTCGTCATGTCTCGATCGGCGCGGACCCGAATTACACCAACCCCGTGGTTCAGGACGACGGCCAGGAGCCCATGGGTTCCCGCCTCACCCTCGACTTCCACGGCCGAATTCCCGAACTCACCGGAGCCCAGGTCAAATCTCTGCTGGCGCCGCTCATCTCCTTCGACGTCAAGACGCCGATCCAGGCCTTTACTGATACCCTTCCGCCGCAGCTCAAAGACGCCATCCTCAATCACAAAGTCCTGGTCGGAATGAGCACCGACATGGTCATCTTCGCCAAGGGATCGCCGCAAAGCAAGTCCCGCGAAATGGATGGGCAGATGCCGTTCGAAGAATGGATCTACGGCAAGCCGCCCGAAGAGGTTGACTTCGTCCGCATCAACGGCAACCGCGTCATCCGCGTCGAAATCGCCAAAATCGGCGAACCGCCCATTATCTTCACCAAGGACGAAGTCTCCGGGATGATGCGCACCGATGGCGCCCCGATCCAGACCGCCCAAAACCACACCCACATCTCCAGGGAAGGCGATGTCCAGCGCGATACCGACAAGGAAGCGCCGTCCGCGCCGCCCAGCCTCCGCAACCCCGGCGAGCAACTCCCCGCCGACGAGGAGAACGCGAAGATGTCCGGCGGCCAGAAGAACGTCGGCGTCATGAAGCCGGTGCAGGCTCCAGTCAAAAAGCCCGAGTACCAGCCGGGCTCCAATCCAGACACCGTACCCGACGCCGAACCAGCCGCGACAACACCGCCCGCCCCTAAGCCGGTCGCCCAAAAATCGGACGCTTCAAAACCCGGCGCCTCAAAACCGGACGCTTCAGCACCCGCCTCTTCGCCTGAGCCGGTCAAGCCCCCATCTCCGCCTGCCGGAACCGGTCAGCCCAACTAGAAGCTCTTGCCGGTCGAAATCATGTAAACTGAACCCAGCGAGTCCCGCTCCTTTCAGGCAATCCAGTTGCAATGCAAGGCAGCATATGACCGCGCCGTTGAAGCCGTCCGCAGCAGCGGATGAGTGCAGAGACACCCTTGAAGGAGAAACATCCGACCAATGGCAAAGATTGCTAAAACAGGTGACCGCAAGAAGGAAATGGACACGACGAAGTCGACCGACTGTCCCAAGTGCAAGAAACCTACGCGCATCGTCAAGCGCGTAAAGGACCGCGAACGCGGCGTACCCGGCGGAGTCTACATCTCGTGCTCAGCATGTGATTTCTACGAAAAACTTTAAGCCCTGCTTTAAGTTCGATCCAAAAGGATAAGCCCGGCTCATTGCCGGGCTTTTCTTGATTCCTAAAACGCCAACATATCTTTTCTATGGCAGTTCATGTCAAATTCGACTGTCTTTCTAATCCCCTTGACTCGAATAGCAAGATTCGCCCAGCAATGTACCGTTGTCGGCTACACAAAAAGCTGGGTGCCCCATCCATCGCGTTTTGTGCGATGGGTGGGATACGACCAAGTCCATCTCGCCCATTCATGACCGGCGACACCAAAGTAAGGTTCCGGGATTCAACTCCCGCCTGCTGCTGGGTGCCCCATCCATCGCGTTTTGTGCGATGGGTGGGATACGACCAAGTCCATCTCGCCCGTTCATGACCGGCGACACCAAAGTAAGGTTCCGGGATTCAACTCCCGCCTGCTGCTGGGTGCCCCATCCATCGCGTTTTGTGCGATGGGTGGGATACGACCAAGTCCATCTCGCCCGTTCATGACCGGCGACACCAAAGTAAGGTTCCGGGATTCAACTCCCGCCTGCCGCAAGAAACGCCTCACCCTGCGAGCGCCCCCGCCATCTCCTCCAGAATCCCCTCCGCCGCCTCCCGGGGATCCCCCGCCTGCGTGATCGGCCGCCCCACAACCAGGTAGCTCGCGCCCTGCCGCAGCGCCTCTGCCGGCGTTGCAATGCGTCTCTGGTCCCCAACCTCGCCTCCCGCGGGACGAATTCCGGGAGTCACCAACACGCCCTCCGGCCCGGCAATCCCTCGCAGCAGGCCCACTTCCTCAGGCGAACAGACAAACCCCCGGATCCCGGCCCCCATGCTCATGCGCGCCAGCAACTCCACCTGTTCGCTGGGCGAACGCTCCACGCCTGACGCGTTGATCTGCGCCTGATCCATGCTGGTGAGCACGGTAACGGCCAGCAGTTGCGGCGGATCGGCAAACCCCGCCAGCGCTTCCTTGGCCGCGGCCAGCATCGCCGGCCCTCCCAATGCATGCACATTTACCATCCGCACGCCCAGCGTTGCCGCCGAGCGCACGGCTCCCGCCACGGTATTGGGAATATCGTGAAACTTCAGGTCCAGAAAGACTGAATGTCCTCGCGCCACCATCGGTTTCAAAACCGCGGGTCCTGCCGCCGCAAACAGTTCCAATCCCACCTTGAACCAGTGGCAGCAAGGTTCAAGCTCGTTTACCAGGTTGATTGCGACCTCCGCGCTGGGCACATCGAGGGCCACAATAAGCCGCCGCCGCGCCTCCTCCATTGGATCCACTTTGACCGGTGCCGGAGGCAGGGAAGACGCGAAGCTAGGGTTCAGCCGCTCTGGTATGGGCATATCTCGATCTTAATGTAATTCGAACCTCTGGAAAAATCGACCGCCACCTGACCACGCAGTTGTCCGTTTAGAATTCGGGAGGGCGGATTGCGTTTCAGCGTCATAGAAATCTCCCAGTCACCTCAGCCTTCAGGTGTCGCGAAAAAAATCCCATCACTGGGATAAGTGTCAGTCGTCCGCCATCGTCGCCTACCCGCGAGGGGATGAGACCTCTTATGCAAGCATCAGCCGCTGGCTTACTGACTTGCTATCTCCACGTAGCGGAGGCTGGCTTGCTGCCTTTGTTCAATCCGCTCACTCGGGTTTTCTGATGCACCAACTGACTGGACCTCAGTTTCATTTGAGTTCCCCACCGGTGTTGCCGACCCGCGAGGGGATGAAACTTCGGGTGCCCCATCCATCGAGCGTCTTTTGCTCGATGGGTGGGAGACCGTAGAACTCCACCACAACACCTTGTTTTGTCGAACGTGCATTCTTGTTTCTTCCTAGGACACGACTTCACAGCTTGGTGAAATATCCTGCTTTTTCCGGTCAAAGGGAGTGGAAGGCTCCAGCCTCCCGAATAAATCCCTCCCAAATGCAGAGAATTACCGCCCTCCGGCGCAGAATAAGGGTATGAACCTCCTCCAGCCTCCGACAACAAATTCAATCTCCATTTCCAAACGCTGCCTGGGGGGGATACCCCCCTCCCAAAAGGGATACTGAAAGGTAACGGATTCTTAGATAACGTTAATGGAATGAGCAACGCAAAAGCCTGGCCTAGTTACTTACAAGTAAACACGATAGCCAGATTTTGGCCCATTTTCAGCCGAAAAACGTCGGTTTGAACTGGAAAAACTCCCGCTTTAAACCGAAAGACGGAGAGATCTCGACCGCAAACGGCCCTCGCATCCGTTTCAGACCGGGGCAGAACAGTTCGGTTTGGCGCAGCGCGCCCTGCCGTCCTGCTTCGGGAAACAGTACCTTCGTCATCTGAAAAGAACCGCGAAGGCGCCGAAGAGTTGGATGAGGATGAAAACAATGGCTGCTTCCACCACAACCGGCTTCGCGATAACAATGCCCGCAGCCGAAACCGTCAATGCAGCCGTAAACCGCCGTCGAAGCATCAGTCCAGGGACGGGGCGCGCACTTCTCACCCTGGGCCACGCCATCGAATACCTCACCAACCAGATTGTTGACGAGGGCGGGCCCTTTACAGCAGACAACAGCCAAATGCAAGCGATGCAGCTACTGATGGCTATCAACCACCGGATCTATTCCGAGTGCCCGGAAGTGCCCCCCTTGGGCAAAGGTTTCCTCTCCTTCTTGCTTCACCCCAAAAAATAAGCTGGCAGTTTTTTGGGCAGGCGCTTTCTCGGCCTACTGTCCAAAGACCAGCACGGCAAAGAGCACCATCCAGGCCAGGCCCATGCAGTGCCAGAACCACGCAGTCGCATCAATCGCGATCTGCCGGGACTCGACGCGTTTGAACAAGCCGAGAGCGCACAAGCACACAAGCAGCGCCAGAATGCCGAGCGCCAGATGGGCCGCATGCAAGCCCGTGATGAGGTAGAAGAAGTAGCTCGCCGGCGTCGCCCAGCGATCGAAGGCGAATCCCTGTGCGGTCAACTGCCTCCAGGCCACTGCCTGACCGAGGAGAAACAGCAGCCCCAGCCCCAGCGTCGCGGCCAACCATGGCTTGGTGCGCTTCAGTGCCGGCTGGCCCAGCCCCAGCCACTCTTCCAGCACATCGATCTCGTGGAAGATGTGGCGGCGTGCCAGCTCCATCGTCAAGCCGCTTAAGGCCAGCACCGCCGTGTTGAGGAATAGCAGGGGCGGCAGCAAAACCGGGTGCCAGTCGCCAATCTGACGCATGGTTTCCGCATCCATGTGGGTACCGGCCTGGCGGGCGTAGAAAAGCGCCACCAGCACGACGAAGAACATCATGTCGCCGGCCAGAGCACAGAACACAAATGCCCGGGCACGGTAAAGCAGTTCACGCGGTCCCCGGCGCTCCGGTTTCCAGTCGTCGTCCCCCCCGCCCCCGCCGCCGCCGGTTGGGCGTCGGTCAACGGGCGGTTTTCCGCCAAAACCGGGTTCTTTCCGCTCGATCTCCGCTGGGGCGGGCGTAAAGATTGAGGGCATAAACGGCCTCTGTGAGTTTGAGGTTACACTCACTTTGGATTGGACGCATCCAGAATCGGAACAGGATGCATAATTCTAGTCGGATGTATCGCATTTTTCAGCTCGGCAGATTCAAGCACCCAGGCTCTACACCTGACATCTTATTGATCTCTCTCGCTTGTCACCAGATCGACAAAGGTCCGGTGGACACGGCGGTCCATTGAAAGCTCAGGATGAAAGGTGGCAGCCATCACCGTTCCCTGCCTGACCAGTGTCGGAGCGTTCTCGCGTCGGGCGAGAATCTCAACCCCTGCCCCAGCCGCCGCGATACGCGGAGCGCGAATGAAGACCATCTCCAGCGGCCCGCCGGGTAGCCCGGTCTCCGCCGTTAGAATCGTCGAGTCAATCTGCCGCCCGTAAGCGTTGCGCTCGACCACGACGTCCAGGATTCCCAGGCTACGCTGAACCGGATTCCGAACCTCTCGCGCCAGGAGAATCGCGCCGGCACATGTACCGAATACTGGCTTGCTCCTGCAGAACTCTTTCAAAGCCTCAAAGAAGCCAAATCTTTCGAGGAATTTCAGCACGGTAGTTGATTCACCGCCAGGCAGGATCAGCCCATCCAAAGCGAAGAACTGGTCCGGTTTGCGAACCTCGCATGGTTCGGCGCCAACCTCCGAAAGTGCTGTTGCGTGAGCGGTGTAGTCGCCCTGAATGGCCAGCACGCCGACACGCGGCGGTCCCGCATGCTTCAACATTTCCCCAAAACCTTGTTTCCTTTGTTGCAGCGACCGGTGCTGCATTGGCCACGTCCCAACTCTTTCCCTTTTTCCGCGTGAGCCTTCTCGAAAAGGTATTAGAGTCAGACGCAATTTGATCCACCCGCCGAGGCGGTTGATCTTATTGAAGATGGCTACCAGCCTCGCGTTTGCAGCAGTTGCGATGCTTCGATGGAAGCCGCAGCCAAGCCTTTCATAGTACCCGTTACCTGTTCGCTGACTTCGGCCAGGACCTTCGGATCGTTGTAATGGGTCGTCGCGATCACAATAGCCTTGGCGCGGGAGACGGCTTCTTCGCGCTCCTTGGGGTCGTTCTCGACGTCAAGCGGCGTGGCGCGCTCCTTCATGAAGATGCCGGAGCCGACAAAGATTGCCTCCGCACCCAGTTGCATCATCAACGCAGCGTCGGCAGGTGTGGCAATTCCCCCGGCCGAGAAGTTGGGCACCGGCAGCTTGCCGGCTTCGGCCACCATGTGGATCAACTCGTATGGAGCCTGGTGCTCCTTGGCTGCGGCATAAAGTTCCTGCTCGCTCAGCACCGTGAGCGCTTTCATCTCGCGAGTAATCTGGCGCATGTGCTGCACTGCATGGACCACGTCGCCCGTGCCGGCCTCTCCCTTAGTGCGAATCATGGCGGCACCTTCGGCGATGCGCCGCAGAGCCTCGCCGAGGTTGCGCGCTCCACAGACAAAAGGAGTCGTAAAGGCATGCTTGTCGATGTGATGAGCCTCATCCGCGGGAGTCAGAACCTCGCTCTCGTCGATGAAATCAACTCCCAGCTCCTGGAGAATCTGTGCCTCGGCAAAATGGCCGATGCGCGCCTTGGCCATCACCGGAATTGATACCGCCTGAATGATCTGCCGGATCAGACTGGGCTTGGCCATCCGGGCCACCCCCCCCTCGGCGCGAATCATAGCCGGAACGCGTTCCAAGGCCATGACAGATGCGGCACCGGATTCTTCGGCGATGCGCGCCTGCTCCACATTCATCACATCCATGATGACGCCGCCCTTCAGCATCTCCGCCAGGCCCACTTTCAAACGCAGGTTCGTTCCCGTAAAACTCCTGTTTCCATTCTGTTCCGGCATGTTATTCGACCTCGATTCACGACGGCATACGACCGGTTCTGAGGCGGCTGAATCGCACGTCGCTGACTCTTTCAGTGTAGCAGCGATACGGCTATCAAGGTTTGTTGGATCGATGCGTCCGGCAGCTTTCTGAGACCTTAGATTAGTCCTTTCCAACCTTTATGCACGGCTTCTGGGCATCTTTCTGCATGGTTCCCTACCAAATGGCCACAGTGCAACCGATCCCACCTCCAGCGAGCGCGCAGCATGCGAATCAGCCGACGGCAAACAATGGCCGCGAGACCGGCGGCAAACAGGCGCTGGTGGCATCTCCACCGCTGCTTGACGCCGAGAGCGATCCGGTACCCCTGGGTGCGCCAGTGTCGCTGCTTCCGGTGGAGTTGGATGTCGCTGTTCCTGTGCGCAAGTTCAGGGTCCGCAATCTGCTGGCTTTAGAGCCCGGGCAGTTGATCGAGTCGAAATGGGGAAACGGAGACGATGTTCCGCTGGCATCGGGCGAAGTGCAGTTGGCCTGGAGCGAGTTTGAGGTGATTGACACGCAGTTGGCAGTGCGCATTACCCGGTTGGCCTGAGCTGGTCGGTGCGGTCGGATCGGCGGCAAAAAAGGTGGGCTTGGTTTGCGGATGAACATGGGAATCAATATGGAAGGTAGGCAGCAATGAGGCAGTCAGAGAGTACAGGAACGGCTCTGAAATCATCCACTCCCTCCGGATTGGCAGGCTGGCTGCTCAGGCCGTTGCTACGTCGATTGATTCCGACCGGGCGCCCGAGACCGCGTCTCGAGCTCCTGGAGCGCGTCTCGCTGGCCCCGCGACAGTCACTGGCCCTGGTCCAAGCCGAAGGGCGAAGGTTCCTGGTCGCAACTTCGGCCGAAGGCGGACCGGCGTTTTATGCGCTCGATGGCTGCCCTCGCACCGCGGTTCACCGTGCGCCGAGGGTTTCATGGTAGCCCTGCTGGGGGCGGCGCATGCGGCTTCCGCGGCGCCCCAATCGCTGTTGCCCGATCTCAATGCACGCCTGCACCCTTCGGATTCGACGCCCTGGACCATTCTTCTGGTCCTGACGCTCATTACTTTGCTGCCCGCGATTCTGATGTGCATGACGCCGCTGGTGCGGCTGCTGGTGGTCTTTCATTTTCTTCGCCAGGCGCTGGGCACTCAGACTGCACCTTCGAACCCAACCCTGATGGGCCTGGCTTTGATGATGACCTGGTTCCTGATGACTCCGGTGCTTAACCAGGTGGATCAACAAGCCGTAGAACCCTACAGACACGGCGAGATCACCGGCATGGAGGCCATAGACCATGGTGCCCAGCCGGTAAAACTGTTCCTGCTCCGTTACGCCCGCGAAAAGGACCTCGCACTGTTCACCTCGGCCGGGCAGATTCCCCGTCCCAACGCGCCCAGCGACCTGCCCATGAGAGTTGTGATTCCTGCCTATATCCTCTCGGAGTTGAAGGCGGGCTTTGCCATCGGAGCGGTCTTGTTTCTCCCCTTTCTGCTGATCGACATGGTGACCGCCGCGATCACCACTTCAATCGGCATGTTCCAGTTGCCGCCAGTGGTGGTTTCAACGCCATTGAAGATTCTGCTGTTCGTGATGGTGGACGGCTGGAATCTGCTGGCTGGTTCCTTGCTCAAGAGCTTCTGAGGGACAAGAGAATGACGCCCGACCTGGTCGCCGAACTGCTCCGCCAATTGATGAAGGAGGCCATGATCCTCTCCGCCCCTTTGCTGATCGCCGCAGCCCTTCTGAGCTTTTTGCTAAGCCTTGTGCAGACCCTCACCAGCCTCCAGGAACAATCGCTGACCTCGGTTCCGCGCCTGGCGGCGATCGCCATGATTCTGCTGGTCGCAATGCCGTGGTTCCTGGCGAGGCTGGCGGCTTACACATGCCTGCTGTTCTCCGATCTGCACCGCTATCTGGGCTAGACCGCGACATCCGGAAGGGAAGGACAACGATGGCCGATTGGACTAGCTTCTTGAGCGCCATGACACTGGCCCTGGTTCGCGTCAGCGGGATGGTCGCCTTCGCTCCGTTCTTCTCCGCAACCGCCTTTCCCATTCGCGTCAAGGCGGTCTTTGTGGGCGTGGTCGCCTTCCTGCTGGCGCCGCTGGTCGCCGCGTTGCCTGGGGCACAGACTTCGATCGGTCTTTCGGCACTTCTAGGCGAGCTGGCCATCGGACTGGTCTATGGACTCACGCTTACATTGCTGAACGAAATGCTTCTGTTTGCCGGCCAGATCGCCGGCCTGCAGTTCAGCTTCTCCCTGGTCAACCTGATGGACCCGGCTTCTTCGATCCAGACTCCCCTGATGGGCGAGTTGTTTCAGTTGATGGGCACACTTGTCGTCATCGGAGCCGGTCTTGACCGCCTCGTGCTGGCTTCGATGGTGCGCAGCTTTCGCGTCGCGCCTCTGGGCGCCTATTGCGTGGCACCCGCGACTTCCCTGGCCGTCGTGCGCGCTGCCGGAGGCATCTTTCTGGCCGCGGTCGAACTGGCCGCGCCGGTGCTGGCAGCCACCATGCTGGTCGAAGTAGCCGTGGCGCTTCTCGGCAAGCTCAGCCCGCAGTTGCCGGTGATGAACCTGACCGTGCCCATGAAGACTCTGACCGGATTCCTTATTCTCACCGGCTCTCTTGCCCTCTGGCCGCGCTTTATTGAGACACGCTTCGCGGGCCTGCTTGACCTGGCGGAACGGTTGATCGGTGCTCCGGGCCAGGTTGCGGGCCTGGGGGGATAGCCGATGCCTGGAGATCGCACAGAACAGGCCTCGCAACATCGCCGCGACAAGGCTCGCCGCGAAGGCGACATTCTGCACAGCCGCGAACTCTCGGCTGCGGCCGGAACCCTGGCCGGGGTAATCGCGCTGGGGGCCCTGGGGGAGAGAATACTTGTGGCCTGGAGGGCGACCTTCGCCTCCTTTCTCGATCTCGGCGCCGCCGCCTGCTGGGAGCCTTCTCAGATTGAGCCCACGCTGATTGCCGTGCGCCGTTTGACGATGGGAGTGTTGTTGCCTCCGGCCATCGTGATGGCCGTTGTGGCCCTGACGGCCCTGGGTGCGGGAATTCTGCAGACCGGCGGCCTCAACTTTCACGTCGAGGCCGTCGGGGTCAAATTCGACCGCATCAACCCGGTCTCGAATGTCAAAAACCTGTTCTCGCTGCGCGCCGCGGCCCGGCTGGCCAAGTCGCTGCTGCCCGCCAGTCTGCTCGCCGTTTTCGCGGTGCAGCGCATCGCCCGGCAGCTGACGATTCCTCCGTTCTCAACCACCCGGCTGGAGACGCTTGGCTCAGACGTCTATGGCCTGCTGCTGGCCGCCGCGTGGCTATTGTTCGGCTGGTCGGCCATTGACTATCTGGTCGAATGGCAGAGCAGGGAATCGCGCCTGAAGATGAGCAAGCAGGATATGCGCGACGAGTTCAAGGAGACCGAGGGCAGCCCGCAGATCCGGGGCCGGATCCGAAACCTGCAGCGCCAGGCACGCCGCAAGCGCGTAAAAGACGATGTCTCGAAGGCCGCCGTCGTCCTTACCAATCCGACACATTATGCTGTGGCGCTGGCCTTCGATTTTTCCACCATGGAAGCTCCCAAGGTCATGGCCAAGGGCAGGAATCTGCTGGCCGAAGAGATCAAGGCCGAGGCCCGCTGGGCCGGAGTGCCAATCGTAGAGAACCCGCCCCTGGCCCGCTCGCTTTACCGCTCGGTTGAAGTTGGCCAGCCGATTCCGGCCGATCTCTACGCGGCGGTGGCGGCGATTCTGGCCTACCTCTACCGCCAGCGGGTGGAAGCGGAGTTGAGAGAACGCAAGGCAAGGGAAACCGCAGCGCGGGCCAACGCCCAGGCCCAGGCCGCCAGACAGTGGAATGGCGGACCCGGCAACCCGCCCTTCGAAGGAGGTCCCAGATGAGTACCGTAGCTCTGGCGGCAGGCACACTACCGTCGCAATCGATCTGGCACAGGCTCCGCGAGTATGTGCTTCCGCTGGCCGCAATCAGCGTGATCTTTGTCATGCTGATTCCGCTTCCGGCCTGGGCTCTGGACTTTCTGCTGGCGCTTTCGATGTCCGCCTCGATCATCGTCTTTCTGTCGGCGATGCAGATTCGCCGCGCCGTCGAGCTTTCCGTCTTTCCTACGCTTCTGCTGTTGCTGACTCTGTTCCGGCTGTCGCTGAACATCGCCTCCAGCCGCCGCATCCTGCTGCATGGGTCCGAGGGCACGTCCGCGGCCGGAAAGGTGATTGAAGCCTTTGGCCAGTTTGTGGTCGGGGGCAACTACGTAGTCGGCTTCGTTCTCTTCCTGGCCTTGGTCGCCATTCAATTTCTAGTGGTCTCGCACGGCGCCGTACGCACCGCCGAAGTTACAGCACGGTTCACGCTCGATGCTCTGCCCGGCAAACAAATGGCGATTGACGCCGACATGAATGCCGGCCTGATCGACGAGGCCGAGGCCCGCCGCCGCCGCCAGGCGATCGCCCGCGAGGCCGAGTTCTATGGCGCGATGGATGGAGCGGCGCGCTTCAACCAGCGCGACTCGCTGGCTACGATTCTGATCACCGGCATCAATATCGTCGCCGGCCTGCTGATCGGCACACTGCAGCAGGGCGTCGAGCTGGGCGAAGCCGCGCGCACATATACGGTGCTGACGGTCGGCGACGGACTGGTGACCTTGATCCCATCGCTGCTGGTTTCAGTCGCAGGAGGCATCACACTCACGCGCGCCAATTCGGCCGGTATGCTGGGCGGGGAGATTCGGCAACAACTGCTGGCCCGGCCCGCCACGCTCTACCTGGCCAGCCTGGTCTCGGCGGCCATGTGCCTGATCCCGGGGCTGCCCAAGCTCGCGTTTCTCTGTGTGGCCGCGGCGCTTTACTGGGGCGCGCGGCGGCTGTCCGCCAACCCTCCCGCGCCGCCTGTCCCGGAACTCGCCCCAGGGGAAAAGAAGAAGGCGGAGCCGGGCCAGGCCGCCGATCTCGCCTCGCTGCTGCGTCTGGAAGATCTCACACTCGAAATCGGCTTTCAATTAATTCCGCTGGTCGACGAGAAACAGGGCGGGCAACTTTTAAGCCGTGTGCGTTCGCTGCGCCGGCATCTCTCCTCGGAGATGGGATTTCTTATACCGCCCGTACATATCTCCGACAACCTGCGCCTGAAACCCCGGGAATACCTGTTTTCGCTGCGCGGAATGGAGATTGGCCGCTGGCAGACCGAAGGGGCAAATCTGCTGGCCGTGTCCGGCGATCCGCGCCGCCGGCCTCTGGCCGGCAAGGAGGCGCGCGAGCCCGCCTTCGGCGTCCCCGCAATCTGGATTGCCCCGGCTCTGGAGGACCAGGCAATTGCAGCCGGCTATTCGGTAGTCGATGCTACCACGGTGATTACCACCCATCTCGGCGAACTGGTCCGCCGCCACGCCTGGGAGTTATTGGGCCGGGCCGAGACCAAGCGCCTCGTTGACTCCTTGAACGAGAGTCATCCCAAGCTGATGGAAGAACTGGTGCCCAAGCTGCTGACCCTGGGCGAAGTCGGCCGGGTCCTCGAACAGCTCCTACGCGAGCGGGTCTCGATCCGCGATCTGGGTGCAATCCTGGAAGCCCTGCTCGAGACCGCTCCGGTCAACAAAAATGTTGTCGCGCTGGTCGAAGCCTCCCGCCAGGCACTGGGAAGACGGTTGATACGCCCTTTGCTGGATGGCGACGGACAACTGCCGGTCTTGCTTCTCGACTCCGCGCTCGAAGAGGAAATCCTGTCCACCCTGTCGCCGGAGACAGGGAATCGTCTGCTCACGGCCGCCACCGCTCACGGGGTCCCGGTGCTGCGCCGCCTCGCCGATTCTGTGAGACAACTCATCGGCTCGGCCTCCGCCGCGGCTTTGCCCGTGCTTCTTTGTCCGAGTCCGGCGCGTTATCACGTCAAGCGCTGGCTGGAGCCGGTTATGCCCCGCCTGGCGGTAGTCGCCGCCGGGGAGATTCCTCCCGAGATTCGATTGCGCCCTGTAGGAACGGTGCGCTAACCGGTCGAGAGGAGACCGTGTGAGCGGTGACGGCGCAAATGAAGACGGGTACGAAACGGCGGATTAAGCCGCCGGAAGGCTGAGTTTGGACGGGACCAGGAGAGGCAGGGTAGGGCGATGGGACTTGAATCGGGGGCCGCAACAGGAAACCAGAGCAAAGCTCGCCGGGGGGCGGCTGGGAGCGGATATCCGCCCTCTGTGGCAGCAGGTCCGATCCTTAACAGCGAACAGGAGCGGGTACTGCTCGAACATCTGCCGATCGTGCGCTTCCTTGCCCGCCGCATTCATGAGCGGCTTCCGCAACATGTCGACATTGAGGATCTGGTCTCGGCCGGGGTCGTGGGGCTGATGGACGCATTCTCGAAGTTCGATCCGGCCAAGAAGGTGCAGTTTCGCAGCTATGCCCAGTTCCGCATCCGGGGAGCGATTCTGGACAGCCTCAGAACGCTGGACTGGAGTCCGCGCGAGCTGCGTCGCAAGGGCCGCGCGGTCGAAGAGGCGATCAGGGTGCTGACGGCGCGCGCCGGCCGCGCCCCGGGCGAACCGGAGGTCGCCGCGGAGATGGGGCTGGGTCTGGAGGAGTACCAGCTACTGCTTGGGGACCTGAAGGGACTCGAGATCGGCACCCTCCATGCGGAGCGCAACGAGGACTCGGGCGAGGAGGAATTGGCGTATGTGCCAGGCCGGCCTGAGGAGGATCCGCTCTTCCGTTGCCTCCGGGGCGAGCTCGAAGAGCGCCTGGCCGAGGCCATCGCCAATCTTCCCGACCGGGAAAGGCTGGTGATGACTCTCTACTACTACGAGGAGATGACCATGCGCGAGATCGGCCTGGCGCTGGGGGTGGTCGAGTCGCGAGTCTCCCAGGTACACGCCTCGGCAGTCGTGCATCTCCGCAGTGCGCTCAAGGATCTGGCGGTTCGCGGGGCGTTTGAACCAACCGGAAAGCGGCGAGCGCCGGCCGGCCCGGGACACCCGGCGGCCTAGCCCGAACAGGTCCCCCGGCATACCGGGACCTTGAAGATTCGGGCCGGGAACAACATTGGTCCGTGCGAACTAGAGAAAGCGTTGGACAGAAAGCGCAGAGGAGATGACAGGTGATTGAAAAAACGCTGAAGCAGGATGAGATCGATGCCCTCTTCGAGGCCGCCCGCAGTTCGGCGCCGGAGGCGGCCCGAGCCGAGGTGCGGGCCCGTGTGGTGCCCTACAACTTCTCCTCTGCCGGACAGATCTCAACCGAACAGTTGCGCGCCATCAGCATGCTCAATGACCTGTTTGCACGCAACTTGACCCATAATCTGGCGGCATGGCTGCGCACCCGTTTTCAGGTCAACCTGGTCTCGGCCGAGCAGATCCAGTTCAATGAGTTTCTGCTCCGCATTCCCGAGATCAGCTATGTGGCTTCGGTGCGTCTGGAGCCTCTGGGCGCGCTCTCCGTGCTGCAGCTGGACCTGGGCCTGGCCCCCCCGGTGATCGATCTGCTACTGGGCGGCGAAGGCAAGGATGGGCCGCTGCGCGAGCTGACCGATATCGAAGAGTCGATCCTCGGCAGCGTGGTTGAGATCATCTGCCGCGAACTGACCGCGGCCTGGCAGCCGGTAGGTCTCAGTTTCAACTTCGAGCGCCGCCAGATGCAGACCCAGGTGGCCCGCATTATCTCCGTCAATGAGAAGACCCTTTGCCTGAGTTTTGAGATTCGCATGCCGCACAGCTCGGGTTTGCTCAACCTGGCCTTCCCCGCCGTGGTGGCAAACACGATCCTGCGCCGGCTCACCTCGGACTGGGGCCGGCGTCGCCGCCACGCCGGAGACACCGAAGCGCGGATGGGGGCCGCTGCCCGCCGCATACGATTCGGCTGCTCGCTGCAATTGCCCGCGGTGCGCCTGGCGGCAAGCGCGATTGAGAACCTGGAGCCGGGCAGCGTTCTGCGCCTGGACCTGGCCGCCAACACGCTCCCGGTGTGGAAGGTCGGCGGTCAGACGCTCGCCGAGGCGCAAGCCATCCGTCAGGGCTCCCATCGTGCCGCCCGGATCGAGCCACCCGATCTCCGAGGTTTGCAGATGAAGACCTACATGGATTGCTGGGCTCAAGTAGCCGCGGACCTGTTTTCGCAGGCTCTGGCCGGGGAGCCGGAACTTGTCGACTCCCTTCCCAAGCCCTTTCCGGCGGGCTCATTCGGGTTTACCGCAACGCTCGCCGGAGACGAAGAGGGGCGCTTCGCCGTCCTGCTCGATGACTCAATTCTGGATGCTCCGCTGCTGGGTGAAGGGGCGGACCAGAGGGCCGGCTGGGCCGAGCTCGTGCAGGAGACAGTCAATGCCGCGGTCGGGGAGTTGGTTGCCAGGACCGGCAAGAAGTGCCGTGTGGAGAAGCTTCGGGGAGAACTCCGGCGAGAACAAGGTAACGCGCGCCTTCCAGTTGAAGTCGGGAGCACGCTCGTGGACAATCCTGGTCCGGGACGAGGTGCGGGCTTCGAGCCCGCCCTCCCGAGACCGAGGCAGGCAAGAGGCTCTCAGCGGCGCCAGAATCCGCGCCGGCACCCGTTCCGGCAACTCTGAGCCCGGGCTTCGAACTGCTGCTCGACGTCGAACTCGAAGCTTCTCTGCGCTTCGGCTGCCGGGAGATGCCGCTGGGCGAGATTCTCGACCTAGGGCCGGGAGATGTGGTGCAGCTGGACCGCCACGTATCCGACCCGGTCGACCTGATTGTCGGCGACAAGATTGTGGCTCGCGGCGAGGTGGTGCTGGTGAATGGCAACTTTGGACTTAGAGTCACCGAGGTTGCCGCGCCCAAGAAGCGCTTGGAGAGCATACGATGCCTGTTTTAACCAAAGTCCCCGGGGGGAAATCTCTTCGGCCTGGCAGCCCCGTACTGGGGCTGCGAGAGAATCCTGCCGGCGCCCTCGCCAGGAACGGAGCCGGTGGAATTGAATTTACCCCGGAAGCAGCACGTCCGGGGGTATTCGCAACCTGCAGTAACCCCGGCTGCAACTCAAGTTGGCTCAAGCTCTGGCGCAGCCGCTCGGGGCCGGTCGTCGACGGCGGTTGGACCTGTTCGCCCAACTGCACTGCGGCACGGATTGAAGCGGGGCTGCGCCGCGAGATGGAAGCCAGAGGAGCTGCGGAAGACAGTCACCGCCATCGGATTCCGCTCGGTCTGGCGATGCTGGAGCAGGGCTGGATCACAAGTGCCCAACTGCGGGGTGCGCTCGAGGCCCAGCGCGCGGCCGGAGGTGGACGGCTGGGACAGTGGCTGGTGCGCCGGCAAGGAGTGAGCGAGCATTTGGTGACGAGGGCTCTGGGCCTGCAATGGAGCTGCCCGGTGCTGGCTTTGGAGCTTCACGACGCCGAAGGGCTCACCGCGCTTCTGCCGCGTTTTTTCGTGGACGCATTTGGCGCCCTGCCTCTGCGCGTGGCGGCGGGAAGGATTCTCTATCTAGGCTTCGAATCGCGTCTCGACCCGGTGCTGGCTTTGGCGGTGGAGCGCATGACGGGACTGCGGGTTGAAAGCGGACTGGTTCAGGAATCGCAATTCTGCCCCGCCCACGCGCGCATGCTGAATGCAAGATTCCCGCGTGTCGAGTTGATCGAGGCAGCCTCCGAGCCGGCGCTGGTTCAGGCTCTTGCCAAGCGGGTCGAAAGGGCGCGGCCGGCCGAATCCCGGCTGGTGAGGATGCACGATTGCCTGTGGATGAGGATGTGGTTGCGCCCTCAGAGAGGACCGATGCCGGAAGCGGCTTTTGTTGAGGACCTGATCTGTTCCATTCGCGCGCATTGAGATTCCGGGGATGATCCGGCGCTCGGCGCCCGCCTCGAATCGCGGTTCATGGATTTCAGAAGAGTGCCGATAGAAACGCTAGCAGAGGAGCCAGGGAATGAGCGAAGTGCGCACTCTAATTGTGGACGATTCTTCGGTGATGCGGAAGATTGTGGAGCGTTCCTTGCGCCAGGCCGGTCTGGACCCGCTGGTGGTTTTCGAGGCCGGCAGCGGAGTCGAAGGGTTGGATGTGCTGAGGGGCAAACAGGTGGATCTGATCCTCTCCGACATCAACATGCCATCGATGGATGGGCTTGAGTTCCTGCGCCAGATTCGCGCTCAGAACCTGGCTCCGGGGGTCCCGGTGGTGATGATTACCACCGAATCGAGCGAGGAACATGTGAAGCAGGCAATCCAGGCCGGCGCGCAGGGATACATCCGCAAGCCGTTTACGGCCGAACAGGTGAAGGAGCGGGTTCTGCCACTGGTCCATGCGGCCTGAGCGGAAAGGAGCCCTCGTGTTGTTGAACGGTGTGCGCAAGGCCGCGATCGCTACCGGGCGGGGAAGCGGCGGAAACGGAATGGAGCCTACGATGGCGGTATCTTTGCGTGAATCTCTCGAGCAGGTGTCCGATCCGCGAAATCTGGATGCGAGCGTAGAAGAAGTTTTTCAACTGATGCTGGGTGTGACCTGTGCGCGCGACGTCTCGGGAAGCGGCCCGGGCGCTCCAGAACCGGAATCGGTCACGGCGGTGGTCGGATTTGGCGGTTTGCTGAGTGGAGCCTGCGTCTTCTCCACCGGGCGCACGGCTGCGATCGAAGTTGCCGCTCACATGACCGGCATGGAGTTCATGAGATTGATGACACCGTAGAGGACGCGATCGGCGAGATCTGCAACATGCTGGCTGGAGCCTGGAAAGGCAAGGTTCCGGAACTGGCGGCCAACTGCGGGCTCTCGGTTCCGGCCGTCATCACCGGACGGGACTATAGACTCCATGTCCAGGCACCGGAGTTTCAGTTGCATCATCTCTACCGCTTCGAAGCTTCGAGTTTTCAGGTCACCATCGTCTGCGACGGCCTGCAATGAAACTGGGCCGCGCCGAGGGCGGCAGCCGTCAGGGCTGTCCGTCGCTTTGGGAAGCGGTCGCGCAGCGCGAATTGAGGCTGGCGCAAAACTCTCTGTGACCAGGAGCGGAAGTTTGCCAGAGGCTATGTTCCGGGCCCCGTCTCCCAAGCGCGCAGTTTTCAACGCCTTCTCCCCTGCAATTCATAATTTGTTCTAATTCCGCACACCCTCCCGCGGCATTCCATCTGCATGTTCTCCCGATTGTCAGGAGGGCTCGCAATGGACAGCGGCTATTATGCGGCGATGACCGGACTGGTGGCCCGCACCCAGGCCCTCGACACGGCTGCTTCGAATCTTGCCAACGCTCAGACTCCCGGATATCGGGCCGAGCGGGAGTACTTCCGCTCCGCGCTCCTGGGCACCGACGCCGCGGACTCACAGTTGGGTAAAACGGTGAACAACTACGGCCTGCTGGGCGGCGACCGCCTGAGCACAGCGCAAGGGGCCCTGCAATCGACCGGCAATCCGCTCGATCTGGCCATCGAGGGCGAGGGTTTCTTTCAGATTCAGGCCGCCAACGGGCTCCGTTATACCCGCGACGGCAGCTTTCACCGCGCTCAGAGCGGACAACTGGTTACATCGGCCGGAGAGCCGGTGCTCTCCTCGGCGGGCAAGACAATTCCGGTGCCGCCGGGTGAGGTAACGGTGGGTGCCAACGGAGTGCTTGTCGGTGGCTGGAGGCGCGGTTGCTACCGTGGGAGTCTTCGCCTTTCCTGCCCGGACCGATCTGACCCCGGAAGGCGCCAATCGCTACTCCGCGCCAGCCGGGGTCCAGCCATTCGCAGTCAGAGATGCTTCCGTTCACCAGGGAGCCCTCGAGTCGGCGAATGAGGATATTATTCAGGGCTCCCTGGACCTGATCGTCATGCAGCGGGAGGCGGAGATGATGCAGAAAGCGCTCACCGTCTTCCACACCGAATTCAACAAGATCAGCGACCGAGGATCTGCCCAGGGTGTAGTCGCAATCCGGATTTCCGGAGACGAGGGGAAAAATGATTCGAGCCTTGTATACAGCGGCCAGCGGCATGAGCGCGCAGCAGATGAATCTGGACACCATCGCCAACAATCTTGCCAACTCTTCGACCACCGGCTTTCGCCAGTTGCGCCTTCAGTTTCAGGACATGGTCTATCAGAACCTGGTGACGCCGGGCGCGGCGCAGAGCCAGAGCACGGTCTCGGCAGGGTTGCAGATCGGTCTGGGCACAAAATCGGCGGCGACCGAGGTCATCACCACCCAGGGAGCATTGAACGAGACCGACAACCCGCTGGACGTGGCGATCGAGGGCACCGGTTTTTTTCAGGTGCAGCGGCCGGATGGCACGATCGCCTATACTCGCGCCGGTCAGTTCCACCTCAACAATCAGGGCACCATCGTGACAACCGACGGCGATCCGGTGATCCCCACCATCACCATTCCTTCCAATGCGACAGCCGTTACGATCACCCAGTATGGAGTCGTGAACGCGACCCTGGCCGGACAGCAGAATCCCTCGCAACTGGGCCAATTGCAGTTGGCTACATTCCCCAACTCCGGGGGACTGGAGAGCCTGGGCGCGAATCTCCTTCAGGCCACGCTCAGTTCCGGCGATGCGGTGCTGGGCAACCCGGGGGGCACGGAAGGGATGGGGACGCTGCAGCAGGGCTACCTTGAAAACTCGAACGTCGATGTAGTCACCGAATTTGTGCAGATGGTCCTGGCCCAGCGAGCTTACGAGTCGAACTCGAAGGTGATCAAAGCCGCCGACGATATGTACTCCCAAGTCAACAATATGACCAGGTAGAGTGCATCCTTGAGGTGAGGATTCGAGCGCCTGCGGGCGGATGGGTTAATGCGATATGGAGGCGGGTATGGATCTGGGAGCGGGACGGACAATAGGGCTGGTGATTCTCTGGGCCGCCTCGGCCGCGCCGGCCAATAGTCAGATTTCTGGCGGGCATCATGCCTCCCCGCAATCTCCCCCGTCGTCACCGGCTCAGATCGCGGCTGCCCGACACGCGGCCGTCGAGGCCGTTCGCGAGATTGACGACCCCCACAATGGAGATCGATGGCTGCTTGTCCGGGGTCGAAGCGACCCCGCAGGTCCCGGAAGCCTGATCCTGGCCAACACGGGTTTCGCTGAAAGCAGGCAAATGGGGAGAGAGAGCGCGCCGCCAGCGGCATCGCGGCAGATGATCTGTCCGGCAGCACTGCCTGCCATTCACACCGGAGACCGGCTGATCGTCGAAGAACACACCGCCTTGGTCGAGGGGCGTCTTGAGGCCGTGGCGCTGGGCCCGGCGCTAGTCGGATCGCCATTGAAGGTGCGCCTGGCCGTTGGCGGCAAAGTAGTGAGGGCAGTCGCCTTGGGCCCGGGCCGCGCGGAATTTGCGCCGGCGACTGAGGCGCGTCCATGACGCACAACCTCAAGATCGCCGTTATCGCCCTTCTTCTCGCGGTGCTTGCGGGACCGCCGCCTGCCTCCGCCACCCCTAAAAAACCAAAACCCGGGGCCGCAGTCAGAGCCACTCCTCCGGAAGATGCTCTGCGCGCCTATATCGTGCGGGTGCGCGCGCAGCAGGCGGCCGAGGTGAAAACGCCGGGGTCGATCTGGAGCGCGGAGGGCCGGCTGGTCAGGCTGGGCACCGATGCCAAGGCGGCTCGAGTTCACGATGTGGTCTCGATCGTGGTCACCGAGAGTCTGGCCGCTTCGACCGACGGCCAGGTGAAGAACTCGCGCGCCTCCAATGCCAACTCGGGATTGACCGGGCTGATCGGGAAACTGAAAGCCAGCTAACGCGCTGCAGAATCTGGTTGGCATGACTGCGGCCTCCGGGCTCACGGCGCAGGGCCAGAGCACCACCAACTCAAGTCTCGCCACCACGTTTGGGGCCGAGGTCGTCGACGTATTGCCGAACGGGATGCTGGTCGTGCAGGCCACGCGGCAGCTGACCTTCTCGCAGCAGACCCAGTTGATCAAGCTGCGCGGACTGGTGCGTCCGGAGGATGTCAGCGCGCAGAACGAGGTCCAGTCGACGGCCATGACCGACCTTGAACTGGAAGTGACGGGTAAAGGCATCGTCAACGATTCGACCTACAGGCAGAACCCGCTGGTACGCCTGCTGGAAAGAATCCTGATCTTCTAGAAAATTGACCAGGCGAAAGGGCCGGGGATTCGATATGCGAGAGACCGATTGGATTTTACTGAAGAATCGAAGCACTGGCTTGTTCTGGAGACTGGGAAAGACTGCCGCAGTTCTAACTCTTGCAACTGTCTTTTCGAGCGCTGAACCTGCGCAGCGGCTTGCACGGATCAAGGACGTGGCAACCATTGACGGGATTCGAGACAACCAATTGATTGGCTACGGCCTTGTGGTGGGGCTGCGCGGCACCGGGGACAGTTCGCAGACCGTCTTTCCGGCGCAAACCCTGCTCTCGGTCCTGGAGCGGATGGGAATCACCGTGCCTCAAACCGGTTCCAACAGCGCCAGCAACATGCAGGTGAAGAACATGGCCGGGGTCTTTGTGGTGGCAACACTGCCACCCTTCAGCCAGTCGGGCTACAAGCTGGACATCACGGTCTCTTCGGCCGGCGACGCCCGGTCGCTCGAAGGCGGCATTCTTCTCATGACGCCGCTTTACGGACCGGATGGTCAGATCTACGCCGAGGCTCAAGGAGCACTCGTGCTCGGCGGCTACATGGCGGCGGCGGGGAGCAATAGCAAGCAGATGAACCATCCCACCACGGCGCGAATTCCCGGCGGTGCGCTGGTCGAACGTCCGGTTTCCATGGACCTCACGCAGATGCGCACGGTCACCGTGGTGTTGAACGATGCCGATTTTCACACAGCCGAGAGGATGGCGTCGGCCATCGATCGGGAATTGGGTTCGGTCCGCGCCCATGCTGTCGACAGCCGCCGGGTCGAGATCGCCGCCAAGCCGGATGAGGACGTCGCCGCCTTGCTGGACAGAGTCGAATCGGTCGAGGTGGAGGTTTTTCCGAGAGCGCGGGTCGTTGTCAATGAAAGGACGGGAACGGTTGTGATCGGGGGAACGGTTCGACTGCAACCGGTCTCGATTCTGCATGGCGGCCTGTCGGTCAATGTGATCTCGACAACCGAAGTCTCGCAGCCCGGACCCTTGTCGGCGGGCAGCACACAGGTTGTGCAGCAGACCAGCGTGCAGGCCCAGGATCAGCCGGTCAACCGAATCGAACTGAAGCAAGGCGCTACGGTTGAGGATCTGGTCCAGGAATTGCAACGGACAGGTGCAGGAGCGCGGGATGTGATCTCGATCCTGCAGGCGATGAAAGAGGCCGGCGCATTGGAGGCCGACCTGGAGGTATTGTGATGCAGGCAATTTCGGCCACAGCGACGGCCGGTTCAGCCGCGGCGGGTCTCCCCCAGCCACGGCTGGTGCGCGCCGCGCATGAGTTCGAGGCGCAGATGATGAAGGAGCTACTGAAACCCATGACCGGAAAAGACGCGCTTCTGGGCGCCGACGACGCAGAAGGGGATGCGGGTTCGAACGGCGCCTTGTCGGAATTCGCATCGGAGGCGCTCGGGCGGGCGCTGAGTCAGCAGGGAGGATTTGGAATCGCTAATAGTATTGTGCGGGATCTCTCCCATTCTGGTAATCAGAGTGGAACTGGGAAGGGAACAGGAAACCTGCACGGTAATACCGTAATGAGGACCTCTAAATCACTAAAGTGATAAGTAAAGACGCCGATAGTCCCAGTAAGGAGCAATGCGCATGGATATTCGCAACAGTTTTGATGGGTTGAGATCTCTACTAGGAGTAAATCCAGCTCCTCAGCCTGCGACCTCGGCCAAGGGCAATGCCACAACGGGCGCAAGTGCGCTCACCAGCGATCACGCAACTTTAAGCAGCGCTGGAAGCGAAGTGCTGTTGACGGCGGGCGAAGACGGTGTGCGCATGGACAAAGTTGCCGGCGTTCAGGCGGCCCTGGCAGCCGGAACTTACAACGTGCCGCCATCGGCAGTGGCGTCAAAGATGGTGGATGCAATGCTGAGCAGTGAGCAATGACAACTGCCCGAGTCTCATGAGAGCTGGTACGGCGGGAGCAGGCTGAGCCGGACCTGGATCAGCAGGATTGTGCTGAGGTCGCAATTGGGTACCTCAACCGAGGGCGATCGAGAACAATTGATCTTCCGTTTTAGTGCGATCGTGAGAGCGGCGGACGAGATCGGTAGGCAACTGCCCGAAGGCAAGGAAAGGAACGCGGGCGATGCATGAAGTCGGAGCGCGCCGACACCACGTCGAGCTGAAAGAACTGGTGACAGAAGCATCGCGAGCGCTGGCGCGCCTGGATGCGGACCGGTTGGAGGAACTCGCACTATCCTGCCAGGCGCTGAATCGTGAACTGACGCCTTTGAGCCTGAGTGAGCGGGGATTGCTGGCTCAGCAGGCACGCGAGGCTGCGGGAGACATGGCGACATTCGTCAGGGTGCTGGAGGCGACGCGGGCGAACCTGGGCGTGATGAACCGGCTTCGGGAGTTGCGCGAAGGTCGGCTGGAGTACGGCGAAAGCCAGGCGCGTGGAGTTGCGGGAAGCGAGAGCGGACATGGGGACAATTAGCTCTGCACTGAGCTTGGCCTCTCAAGCCATCGACGCCGATCAGGCAGCCCTGAATGTGGTCGCCAATAATGTTGCCAACGCCAACACGCCCGGATACACGGAAGAGACTCCCACCTGGCGGCAGAACGATCCCATCCAGATCAACGGTGTCTCAGTTGGAGACGGCGTCACCGAAACCGGCGCCACATCGCAGCGGGATCACGTGCTCGAGGAGCGGCTGAACCAGCAGCAGCAATTGGCCTCTGCCTCCGGCTCCCGGTTGGCTGCACTGAATACGGTGCAGACACTGTTCACTCCCGACTCGGGAGCGTCCAACTCAGCGGCCGGCGATATTGGAAGCGACATTACCGGTTTCTTTAACTCCATTTCAAAGCTTGAGACCAATCCAACCGACAATCCCCTGCGCGTATCGGTGCTGTCCGCGGCGTCCACACTGGCAGGCGATATTTCCAATGCGGCCGCCAGCCTGCACGCGCAAGGGTCCGCGCTCGACCAGGAGTCTGCCGGGATCGTTAGCCAGGTCAATGCCCTCACCAGCAACCTTGCGCAGCTGAACCTTGAGATCCAGTCTACCTCGCCGAATGCCGATGCCGGGACCCTTGAGGACCAGCGGCAGCAGGACCTGAGCCAGCTTTCGAAATTGATAGGCATTAACCCGGCGAGCACAGAAAACAACGGCCTCTCGATCACCACCGCCGCCGGACAGTTGCTGGTTTCCGACGGATCGAACTTTCCTGTGACCAGCGGAACGTTAAGCGGGGTCACGCACTTTTTTGTGGGCTCGACGGATGTGACTGCGCAACTGGCAACAGAGGGAGGCTCTCTCGGCGGCGACCTGACCGCGCGCGACGAGGACATTCCCAGCGTCCTGGCCTCGCTCGATCAGTTGGCTTACAGCGTTTCCACACAGGTAAACGCGTTGAACAACTCAGGAACAAATCTCGCCGGGCAGAACGGCAATGCCGGCAATGTCTTTTTCGAGCCTGCACAGATGGCCGGCAGCGCCGCGTCGATGAGCGTGGTCATGACCGACCCGAATGGCATCTCCGCGGCCGCCCTGGGCCAGGGGACGGGCGACAACACCAACGCCCTGGCGATGGCGAATCTGGGTAGCGCCGGCATTGTCAATGGCCAATCTCCGGCGGACTTCTATTCGAGCTTTCTCACCACGCTGGGCTCGACGGTGTCCAATGTGCAAGCCGAGAATACCGCGCAGAATGCCTCCGTGACGCAGTTGCAGTCGCAAAACGACGCGCTTTCGAGCGTAAATCTCAATGACGAGGCGTCCTCGATGACAACGCTGGAACGCAGCTACCAGGCTGCCTCGCAGGTGTTTGCAATGCTGAATACGATCATGACTTCGGCATTGAATCTGGGAGAACAAACGACGGTCACCTAAAACGTCCTCTGACGCCGAATCGCCTGCATGGCAATGGAAAACATGTTGAGGCGGATGGAGAAAACCATGCACGTTGACCCGAATTTCATCAGAAGCCTGGCTGGTTCCCTCGATCAGGCCCAGGTGGCTCAGCAGCAGTTGACGGCGGAGTTGGCGAGCGGTGCGCGTGTTACCGCGCTCGGCCAGGATCCAGTGTCCGCCGGCGAAAATGCTTTGCTCTTGAATCAAATCCAGCAGGACGACTCTTTTACGCAAAGCTCGAGCCTGGTGACCGGACAGCTTCAGGTGGCCGACTCCGCCCTGGGCAGTGTTGTTTCGCAGCTTACGCAGGCCATTTCGCTGGCCACCGGCGCCAATAACGGCACCATGAATTCCTCCAATGTGAAATCCATCGCGAGCCAGATCTCCGGCATTCTCGGTGAGGTGACCACGCTCGCCAACACCAGTTATCAGGGGCAGTACATCTTTGCCGGCGGCCAGACATCGACCGCGCCATTTACCACTTCCACTTCCGGTTCACCGGCCGTGACCACTTACAGTGGCGACGAGAACATTAACTATCTCGAGATGCCCAACGGCCAGAAGATACAGTTGAATGTTCCGGGCGACCAGATCTTCTCTGGCGGCGGTTCGAATAGCGTTTTTGCGGCGCTGAACAACCTCGTGGCCGACTATTCGGGCGGAATAGTCAACACCGAAAAGGCCCTGAACGACACCCAGGCCCTGGGCGCCGCTCTCAATTATGTATCCCAGCAGCGGGTGACAATCGACAACTCCATAACTCACCTGACCGCCGCTTCAAATGCAGTGAGCAATGAGCAGATGCAGTTGACCGCGGCACAGACCAACCTGATGCAGGCCGACGTAGCCCAGGTATCCACTCAGCTCTCTCTGGCAGAGACGCAGCAGACGGCACTGGAAGACGTGATTGCGCAGCTTGGCTCATCGTCAAATAGCCTCTTTAGCAAGCTCTAATAGCGGCTGGCGCAAATCGATCTCGCAAATAAGCGCAGCTCCATCCTGTGACCGCCATCCCCTGATTTCGTATATCCGCTCACCCCTTGTGTACGGATTGGCATCCGGGCCGTCTATACTCAATCGAAAAGGACATGCCTTGTTAGCTCCTCTCCGATTTCTATGGAACGCGACTCGCGGCCATCGGCTGACTCCGTGGCGAAGCGAATACCTGCGCTGGCGGGTAGAGACATACTCTGGCCGGCGAGCTGAGACGCTGACAGCCAGGAGCGTGATGAGCTTTGTCTGGGCTTCCCGCTGGGAACTGCTGAGCTTTCTTGCCTGGACAGACCGGTTGCAGCGTGAGGCGCACAAGCGGGTTTGAGTTTCGGCGCTAACAGGAGATCCCATGCTCAGAAAAATCCTTCGCGCGCCCTTGGCCTCTATTGGCTATGAACTCCGTAGAAATCGACCCAGGCTCACGAGCGAACGCGCGATCCCCGATGGAGAGTTCTATCGGCCATTGTTTTCCCCTTGGCTTGGCCAGGGGGACTTCGCAAAATACTATGCGTTAGCCGCCCCCAAGGCACTTGTCTCGGCCGACCGGTGTTACGTGCTATGGATCCTGCTTCGTCAGGCGATCAATATTATCGGAGATATCTGGGAATGTGGCGTATATAAAGGCGGCACCGCGGCAATGATGGCCGCCGTTTTGAGGGATTCGGGCCACTCAGGCAAAAGCCTCTTCCTCTTTGATACCTTTCAGGGAATGCCGGAAACCGACGCTGAAAAAGATCTTCACCGAAAAGGAGACTTCCGCGATACTTCCGTTGAGACCGTCCGCAGCTATGTTGGTTCCGGCGATCTTTGCATCCTCCGCCAAGGCCTTATCCCGGACACATTCATTGGTCTTGAATCGGCAAAGATCGCGTTTGCGCACGTCGATCTCGATATCTATAAATCAATCCTCGACTGTCTGAAATTCATTTGGCCGCGTCTCACTCTGGGCGGGTTCATTGTCTTCGACGATTATGGATTCGCTTCATGTCCCGGCGCAAGAGTTGCGGTCGATGAGTTTTTTGCCGGCAGTGCCTGTGTTCCGTTGTGTCTTCCAACCGGCCAGGCGGTGGTCTTCAAAGGCCTGCCTGACAGGGAAGCGGTTATGGAAAAATGAACAATGACAACTGATCTGGAGTTCATTCCGGCATGAGATTTGGATGTCCCCGCTTTGCGCTCTGCGCAGTTACTACATCTCTGGTGGCGGCCACGCTTTCCGCGGCGCAGAAGCTGCCCCCTATTGAGCCTCCACAACCGATGCCTGGCGCAGATTCTGGTGCCGCCACTTTGCGCGTGACAGCCACGGAGGTGCTGGTGCCGACGCTGGTCGAGAAGCGCGGCGGCGGAATCTTGTACGGCCTTAAGGCGGGCGATTTTGTGCTTGAAGACAACGGCACACCGCAGAAGATCCGCGTTCAAGAGGAGATGGATACTGCGCCCGTCGCGCTGGTAGTAGCTGTGGAACAGGGCGGTGTGAGCGTGCTTGAATTCGACAAGCTGGCCAAGCTCGGTCCTCTGCTCGATCTGTTTTTGGAAGAACCCAGGAGCAAAGCGGCGCTGATGGGATTCGACTCAAAGCCCCATCTGATTCGCGATTACACGCACTCGAGCGAAGTCATCAACGATGCGCTCAATCATCTTGACTCGGGCGATGGCGGCGCGGCGATTCTGGACACGATAAGCTCCGCTGTCGATTTGCTTCAGACGCAACCGAAGGAGTTCCGGCGTGTTCTTTTGCTGATCAGCGAAGAGCGCGACCACGGCAGCAAACACACCAAGCCCGCGCAACTGATCCAGAAGATTGGTGGCTCAGATGTACTCGTGTTGAGCGTCTCGTTTTCCCCTGCGCTCGCCGAGTTCACCCACGACGTAAAAGACGACGTCGCGGGAAATGGCGATCAGCCCACAATGAGCATCCTGTCCACGCTGGTGATGGCGATCAAAGCGTTCAAGAAGAATGTGACCAAAGAGATCGCCCAAATGAGCGGCGGGGAGTACACCACGTTCACCAGCGACAAACGCTTCGAGCAGCGTGTGGTCGACGCAGCAAAGGACATGCGCAACCGCTATCTGATTACCTTCAGCCCTTCCGACCCGACCCCCGGATTGCACTCAATTCGCGTGAGAACCGCGGTGGACTACGGCGCCCGGATCATTGCGCGCGCCAATTATTGGTCGGCGCCCCAACCATAAGCCAAGTTTGTCGGAAATTGCCGTCCAAAGCGGGAGTCATTCAGCAGATTATCCTCGCGTGGACAAAATGCCGGGGATTTTGTGGCATAATGTCCTTATGGGTCAGGCTCAACGGATTCCCGTTCTAGCTCTTCCGATCTTTCAACTTGATCGGACAGCGGCGGAAAAAGGCGTTCCGCTTTCCGCGCTGGACGAGTTTGCCGCGTATTCCGGCTTTGCCGTTAAGGATCTGCTGGAAATTGTTATTCCTGCCCGGACACTAAAGCATCGCCGTCAACGTCAGGAGCCTCTGAGCTTGGATGAGTCGGACCGGCTTGCGAGGGTCGCAAGGCTCTACGATTTGGGTGTTCGGGTGTTTGGAAACTCAGACAAAGCGCGCCGTTGGCTATCGAAGCCCAAGCAACGGTTTGATGAGCGCTCACCGCTTGCGATGATGCGGACGGAATTGGGTGGACGCCAAGTGGAGGAGATGCTCTACCAACTCGATGAAGGGATGTTCGCATAAGAATTCAAGCTGGGAATACAGTTTGTATCCGGTGGACGGGGATACGCTGCAAAGCGGTTAAACTAGACAGTCGTCCATCCGGGTCGCGCGGGGATCGTCTCATCGACGTTCAACATGGCAACCGTAGCACCTAAGTCAGAGACCAGAAACTGAAGTTCGAACCGTGTCTGATTTGGAGATTGCTATGGGAGCATTATGGCGTGTAAGCAATTACATTGATCTGAGCGGTGAAGGTGGACGCAAAGCCAGCGCCCGATGGCACACGGCCGGCTCAAGGGTTGTTTATCTGGCTGATTCACCGATTGGCGCTCTCGTTGAATCGCTTGTCCATCTCGATGTAGATAGAGAAGACACTCCGGATTTCTATACGTTGCTAAAGATTTCTGTCCCTGAAGGCCGTGCGATCCAATTGCTCGATCCACCTGTAGGGACCGAATGGAAACAAGACCTCGACCTGACCCGCAGCATCGGCGATGCATGGCTGGCTTCCTTGGAATCCCCATTGGCGCGTGTCCCTTCAGCGATTGCTCCGCATACTTGGAACTACCTACTGAACCCTGAGCATCCCGATTCTGCGCAGGTGCAGGTTGCCGAGGTCATCAGCGAGCGCTTTGACAACCGTCTCTTCCGGTTCGGCACGCGCTGAGCGGGGAGGGTTTTGTTTCCAGGTTCCGCTCCGCTGGCGAATGGCGTATGGCTGCGCGTTCATGTTAATCTCACAATAGACACTTAAGAAGTGGACCTGAGAAGACAAGAGGAGTAACTGACGCCGTGCTGGCGACTGCAAAGAAAACCACATTGATCGAGCGCTTCCGCACTCACGAGACGGACACCGGTTCACCGGAAGTCCAGATCGCGATTCTGAGTGAGCGGATTGGCGAGCTGACCGAGCACTTCAAAACCCACAAGAAGGACCATGCTTCACGGCGTGGCCTTTTGCAACTGGTCAGCAAGCGCCGCCGCCTGTTGGATTACCTGAAGACGCATGATTCCGATCGCTATCGCGACGTAATCGGCAAACTCGGAATCCGCAAGTAATCAGAAAGCTGACATTGACCCGGAAGCGCCCAGACCGGAAATTGGTCACGGCCCCTGCTCCACCCGGAAAATGGGGTCATGGTGTACCTGGCAAAACCAATCCGCTGCCAGGGAAGGTGCATAGCTGTCTGCCGTGCGCCCTCCCTGAGCGAGTACTGACTAGGCACATCTCACGAAGCCCGGAAGAGCTTGCGCAACTGAGCGCTAACGGCTCTTTTGCGCGTACCTTGTCCGTCGCCAGGACCACCTTCTCCGAATCCGCGCCATTCTGCGCCTTCCTCCCACAAATTTCCCAAGCGATAAAAACGAAAAGAGGACTCTATGTCTACCAAGCATGAAGTAGCTGTCGAGCTTGCCGGCGGCAAGCGTCTGGTCTTTGAGACCGGCCGCATGGCCAAGCAGGCCTCTGGCGCCGCACTAGTAACCACTGGCGAAACCGTCGTTCTGGCCACCGCAGTTGCCTCTCCCGATGCAAGGGAGGGAATAGACTTCTTCCCCTTAACCGTCGACTACCGCGAGTACACCTACGCCGGCGGCCGAATTCCTGGCGGATTCATCAAGCGTGAAGGACGTCCCAGCGAAAAGGAAGTGCTCACCTGCCGCCAGATCGATCGCCCTATTCGCCCGCTCTTTCCTGATGGATTCCGCAACGAGACCCAGGTCATTGCCCTGGTCTTCTCCGCCGACAAGGAAAACGATCCTGATGTGGTCGGCATCAACGCAGCCGCGGCTGCTCTCGCTCTCTCCGATATTCCCTTCAGCGCCACCGTCGGCGCTGTGCGGGTTGGCCGCGTCGATGGACAATTCGTTATCAATCCGACCTATGCCGAGCGCGCCGCCACCACGGTTAACATCATGGTCGTTGGCCACAAAGACGGAATCGTGATGATCGAGTCGGGCGCCAAGGAGGAGACCGAAGAGGTTATCCTCGCCGCAATCGAGTTTGCCCACACTGAAATAAAGAAGATTGTAGCTGCGATTGACGAACTGGTTGCCAAGGCCGGCAAGCCGAAGCGTGCATTCACTCCACCGGAGTTCGACGAAGCATATTACGCGGAACTAAAGGCCAAGATCGGCGAACGCCTCAAGGACGCGCTCGATACCAAGACCCATGGCAAGACCGAGAGCTACGCGCTCATCAAGCAGATCAAGGACGAACTGGCTGCTGAGCTTCCCGTCGACGATCCGGCAGCAAAGAAGAAGTTGGCCACCTACTACGAGCACCTGCGCGAGCGGCTCTTCCGCGAGCAGGTGACAAAGGACCGCATCCGTCCCGATCGCCGCGCATTCGACGAGATTCGTCCCATCACGATTGAAACTGGCGTGCTGCCTCGCACCCACGGTTCTGCGCTTTTCACGCGTGGCGAGACCCAGGCATTGGTTACTGCCACCCTGGGCACCGCGGACGACGGCCAGCGTCTTGAGAGCTATGAAGGCGAACAGCGCAAGAACTTTATGCTCCATTACAACTTCCCGCCGTTCAGCGTGGGTGAGACCGGACGCATGGGCGGAACGGGCCGCCGCGAGATCGGTCACGGAGCACTTGCCGAGCGCGCCATCTCTGCGGTTCTGCCCAGTGCGGAAGAATCGCCTTACTCTATCCGCATTGTCTCCGACATCCTGGAGTCCAACGGCTCCTCGTCAATGGCGTCCGTCTGCGGAGCCAGCCTGGCGCTCTACGACTCCGGCATCCAACTCAAGGGCTCGGTGGCCGGCGTGGCTATGGGACTCGTAAAGGAAGGCGATGACTACGCCATTCTTACTGACATTGCCGGAGCGGAAGACCACTACGGCGATATGGACTTCAAAGTCGCCGGTACGCGCAAGGGTATCACCGCCCTGCAAATGGATATCAAGATCGGCGGGTTGACTCGCGAAATTCTTCAGCAGGCGATGGAGCAGGCGCGTCGAGGGAGGCTCTTCCTCCTCGACAAAATGGACGCGGTGCTGGACGGACCGCGCCAGGAGCGCTCGCAGTACGCGCCGCGCATTGAGACCGTGCAGATTCCCACCGACAAGATTCGCGACCTGATCGGCAAGGGTGGCGCAACCATTCGCGGCATCATCGAACAAACCGGCGCCAAGATCGATGTGGACGACACCGGCAAGGTCAGTGTTGCCTCCAGCGATACCGAAGGCATGAAGAAGGCCCTGGCAATGATCAGCGACCTCACCGCAGTTCCTGAAATAGGGAAGACCTATCTCGGCAAAGTGGTGCGGCTGGCCGAATTCGGCGCCTTTGTCGAACTCTTTCCTGGAACTGACGGCCTCCTCCACATCTCCGAGATCGCGGAGCATCGCGTAAAGGAAGTGAAAGACGAACTCCGCGAGGGCGATCAGGTCATGGTGAAGGTTCTCGCCATCGAAGGCAATCGCATCAAGCTCAGCCGCAAGGCGCTGATCAAGGAGCAGAAGGCCAAGTTAGCTCAGTCCTCTCCAGCGGTCGAGACGCAGGATATCGAGGCTAGCGCCGCCGAACCCGTTGCCGCGCCCGTCGCACCTCCCAGGCCCAGAAACGAATTCGACGAGCGCCAGCCGAAGTCCAACCAGAGCACAATCCTCATCGAGGGCGGAGACGATTTCGATGACGATGCTACTGAGGAGTTCGACGAGGAGAGCGAGCCGAACTTCAATCGCGTTGAAGGCGCACCGGTACCGGTTGGTCAAACTGCCGGCTCGGGGCGGCCTCCGGCAAACAATAATAATCGCCGTCGCCGTCGCCGCAGGCCGGGCGGCGGAAGCGGTCGCGGGCCAGGCGGCCAGGCCTAATTTGCCATTGCAACAAGAGGAACGGAAAAGGCCCGGAAATCAGTCCGGGCCTTTTCCGTTCCTGCTTCCTATCCAACTTGCTGCGATCGAGCTTCCACATCCATCGAGGAGAACGACTCTATTGGACGGTGAGATAGTTCGCCGAGGTGCCCGGCTCTGTGCTTGAAGTCGTACATCCTGAGGTCGGCCGCAATGCAGAGCCCCTCTGCGTCGGAAGCGTCTTCAGGGAAGACGGCAATCCCCACACTGGCCCCGATGCGCAATCTCTGATTATCCATGTCGAATGGCTCGTCGAGGAGACCCATCAAGGAATTAGCCACACGCTCGGCATCCTCGCGGCTTATTGGGTCGTCCAGGATGACGGAAAACTCGTCGCCACCGGTTCGAGCTACAGTGTCCGACCTGCGTACACGGTCACAGAAGACCGTCCCTACGCGCTTTAGCAGCAGATCTCCAACGTGATGTCCTAACGTGTCATTCACGTGCTTGAACTGGTCCAGGTCAACCAACAGCAATGCCGTCCTTGATCCGGCCCGGCGGGCTCGCTCCAAGGCACTTGCAAGGCGATCCTGAAAAAGGCGCCGGTTTGGCAGACCGGTTAGCTCGTCATGAAGCGCCAGATACTTGTTGTGTTCGATCTGCTCCTCAAGCAGCAGAAGAATCATGCCCACAGCCACCACATACTTTGGCAAATTCCAAACTTCGCTTTCGAGATGAAGGTTGGGCAGAATTGAGCCCATGCTTGGGGCCGCCACGAAAACGGCTGCCCAGCCAAGGAATCCCGCAATCGTGATGAATGCCCCTGCGGTCGGGCGCCGGTAGGCATGCAGGAAGTGAAGGCAGCAACCGAAGTAAACAGTAAAAAGTACTGCGTTCAATGCAATGTTGAGACCGTTGCCGTTACGAGTCTGAAAGACCAGCAGAAACACGGAGAGTGCGGAGTAAAGTGAGACCAGCATCCAGCGCAGCGGATGCTTGTTCCTTCGAAGATTCAAAAGTGTTAACCCAAGCGGCAAGGCGCCAAACAGGGCCGCCGCAGGGATCAGGGCCCAGTATGGTGTCGGATTCATCATAATGAGTGCAATGTAGAGGGTATTTGTCCCCAGCATGATGACCAGCATCCAGAGGCTGGAGCCGCTTCTGCGGTATGGAATTGAAGCCCACATGAACAGGACGCCTGCCCAGGTAAGAGCGCCGACCCCGACAAAGGAGGCAATCGTTCCGAGGTCCCCTGCAGCGGGCGCAAAGATAAACGCGGCAAAGTGCAGCGCGATCATCATCCAACCGGTAAGCCACAACCCTGATACAGACGCCTGGCTGCGCCTGGCTGCGGCGGCGAAGGCCGTAGCCAGCAAGGTAACGGCAGCCAAATCAGGCAGTTTACTCCAGTCCAAGGCAAATACCTCAATCTTGTCAGCGCATCATAGTCTAGAATCCAGGATTTTCGACAGATTGCCATAGCGCTTTTGTAGCAGTTCGTCGACGTTAGGGTGCACTTAGGTACCCAAGAGCCGCAGCCAACCATCGAAGCCTCCTTCCTAATGGAAAAGCCATGCGTTGCCGATACACCGAGGGAATCTTTCGGCGCGCGGTCTCCGCGCGAATCTCTTGATTCGAGGGCGCATGATCTCTCTGAAGAAGTATCTGGACTCCGTTCCCGCCAGCTCAAACGCGAACTGTGGTCAGAAAAGAAACGATATCGCTTCATTGGCCCTCTGCGCATACGGCTCGGCTCTGGCGGCGATGGGGGATTGCAGCGTGGAAGCCTGCCCCGGCATAGGCGACGGACTGAGAAATCGCCTCAGCCAACTGAGCCACGATCTCTCAGGCGGCATTGATACTGAAACGCTGGTCGTTACGGACAGAGACGTCCAGGCGCAATTACAGGACTGGGGAAGGCGCACGGCAAAGCACTACCAGCAAAAGAGCGACGAAGTGAAGGAACTGCTGATCGTGATGGCCCACACCGCCGAATCGGTTGGCGCAAGAGATCAGCGCTGCGCGGGTCAGATTCACGAGGTCACCGGTCGGCTTACCGCCATCGCCAGCCTCGACAACCTCACTGAGATTCGTGCTTCAATCGAGAAAAGCGCCGCGGAGCTGAAAACCTCCATTGACAGAATGACGGAAGAGGGCAGGGAAGCCATCGATAAGCTTCAAGATCAGCTTTTGACCTATCGGACCAGGTTGGAAGCGGCCGAAGAAATCGCCTGCCGCGATGCGCTTACCGGACTTCACAACCGCATGCGCGTGGAAAGCCTGATTGAGTGTCACATCGGCGCGGAAGGCGCCTTTTGTGTAGCCGTCATCGACATCGATGGCTTCAAGAAAGTGAACGACGAGCACGGGCATTTGACCGGCGATGAACTGCTGAAACAGTTCGCCGCTGAGCTCGTCTCGGCCTGCCGTTCCACAGATGTAATCGGGCGTTGGGGCGGAGACGAGTTTATTATTCTGTTCGAATGCGGCCTTCGGGAAGCGAGCTCCCAGACCGATCGGCTCTCAAAATGGATTTGCGGAAACTACACGGTCCAGGGAAGGTCCGGTTCGAAGAAGCTGAAGGTGAGCGCCTCGATCGGCTTGGCAGAGCACCTTCATGGAGAGCCAATGAACGATCTTCTTGCCCGCGCCGATGCGGCGATGTACGAGCAAAAGGCGACTTCAAAAACAAATGGAAACGCCTCGAGACAATAGGCCCAGCCCACCTCCAGCCGGCGCATCGCCACACTTGGGGGCGAAAGCAGCCGATCGTTCTTTTGCAGCTTCAATTAGCGAATTGAAGAAGCGCATCAAGATCTGATTTGAATGCTGTGTCTCTCATCACACCAGAGCGTTTTGCCGCAATAAACGGGACATCCCTCTCAGTCATATCCGAAGCAGGAATTGCCGCCTCTTCTTTCCTCGATCTAATCTTGAGTTTCTTTCGTTCCCGAGCGAAGGTGGATGAGTGTCATCGATTAGCCAACGCTAAGCCGGCTTTTAAAGGCCCCGTTGGAAAGCGAATTGGCTGGCACCGGCGGGTTGCGGCAAGTTCAGCACGCCGCCCGGAAGAAAGGTTGCTATGAGGTTATTGATTGCCGAGGACGATAAGGCACTGGGGTTGTTTCTGAGCCGCGGTTTGGAGGCCGACGGACATCGCGTTCGCCTGGCCCATGATGGAGGAACCGCCGTTGAGGCCTTTCGCCAGGATTTGCCCGACCTGACGATTCTTGATCTGAACATGCCGGTCAAGGACGGGGAGCAGGTCCTCGAAGAGGTTCGCGCCATGGACGCAGACCTGCCTGTGTTGGTTCTCACCGCCCGCCAGGAAGTGGACACACGGGTTCGCTGTCTCGACCGGGGCGCCGACGACCTGATGACAAAGCCCTTCAGCCTCCATGAACTTCGCGCTCGCTGCAGGGCGCTGCTGCGCCGCAAGCGTGAGGCCCGTCTCCAGTTGCGCGCCGGTGACCTCGAATTGGACCGCCTCGATCACACCGCTCGCAGGGGTGCTCTGTCGATCGTGCTGACCAATAAAGAATTCGCCCTCCTCGAGCACCTGATGCTCAATCGCGGCCAGTGTGTCACCCGCGTCGAATTGTTGGACTCGGTCTGGAATCTTGAGCCGGCGCAGACCACCAACATCGTCGATGTTTATATCAACTACCTGCGTCGAAAGCTGAAGGATCCGCCTCCGGGCCATCTGATCCGCACCGTACGCGGACAAGGCTACGTGGTGCCTTCTGAAGCCGAACTTGCGCTCGGTTTCCCAACGCCTGTCCTTTTGTCAACAGCCGGGCCTTCGGCAACCGCGCCGGTTATTGAAGTTCACTAGTTCCTATCCACAAAGAACCGGCCGGCGGCGAACAGCCGTTGAGCGGTAAGGAGAATCTCATGCAAACAGCCCCAATTTCCGCTCCGACCTCAACCGTTCGCACTCGGACTCGTACCGCACTGGTGGCCAGCGCCGATCGCAGCTTTCGCCAACGGCTCGCACAGATTCTTACCGGTCTCCGCTGGCAGGTGCGGGAAGCCGAGGGCGGCGCACAGGCGTGGGCTGAGGCCGGCTCGGCCCAGCCGGAAGCAGTGATCGTCGACTCCTGGCTTCCCGATCTCGATCTCTCCGAGTTCCTCAAGGACTTCAGGGGAGCCTATCCTCAGGTGGACCTGGTGGAAGCCGGAGGCGCCTCCGCACAGGAAAGCCCGCGCGGTCCCCACCGCCAGGAACTGCTCTATGCACTGCGCCGCTGCCAGGATACCGACACGGTGGCCTGGAAGACCGCACCCGCGCTCGGCTCGCCGATGCCTGCGCACGACGTCCATCAAAATGAGGGCGCTCATATTGCCCCATGGCCGATCCCGCCTGTAAAGCCTGTGACCAGCGCAGTGGCCCGGCAGACTGATCTGGGCGTAGTTGTCCAATCTCCGTCAGCGCCAGGCAATTCGCGGATCGCACCGGCCCGATCCGATCAGCGCAGCCACGGGTCCGATTCCGGACCAAACAACCGGGAGCCGAACGACCGGCTGCCGGAGCTGATTGGCGATGCGCCCTGCATGCTCGAGGTCAGCCGCCGCGTCCGCCTGGTTGCTCCGCGCCTTACGCCGGTGCTCATTGAGGGACCGACCGGTTCGGGCAAGGAAATAGTCGCAGAAGCGCTGCACCGGCTGTCGCCCAGGAGCCGCAAGCCGTTTGTCGCCATCAACTGTGCGGCAATTCCCGAAGCTCTGCTCGAAGCCGAGTTGTTTGGACACACCCGGGGAGCTTTTACCGGCGCCGTTCAGGGCCGTATTGGGCGAATTGAGGCAGCCGACGGCGGCACCTTGTTCCTTGACGAGATCGGCGAGATGCCTTTGGCGCTGCAATCCAAGCTGCTCCGCTTCGTTGAATGCGGAGAACTGCAACGGGTGGGCGACAATGAGACCGTCAAGGTCGATGTCCGGGTGATAGCCGCCACTCACCGGCCGCTGGCGCAACATACCGTCACCGGCAGTTTTCGACCCGACCTTTATTACCGGCTGGCAGTCTTCCTTATCCGAACGCCATCGCTCGCCGACCACGGTGAGGATATACCACGGCTGGTTGACCATTTCATGCAGCGGCTGGGCATCGAAACGCCCATGAAGAGCGTTGATGAGGGCGCCCTCGCCAAGCTTAAGGCCCATGACTGGCCCGGGAACGTTCGTGAGCTCGAGCATGTGCTGGAACGGGGCGTCATCCTTGCCGGCGACCAGCCTGTGCTGACCTCCCGGGAGATTGACTTTGGACTTTCCGTGAATTGACCTGCAGCCGTAATCCTGGCAAGTCTTCCGAGCCGGCGGCGGCGGAACGGCGAAGACCGGAGGGAGTATCCATGAGTATAGGCATCGAAACAAGATTGAGCGACCAGATCGCCCGCTATCTGGATCTGGCGACCAGTGAGGCAAAGCTGACCGCGGCCAATATGGCCAATGTGGACACCCCCGGCTATCGGGCCCTGGGAATGGACTTTGAATCCGAGATGCGCGGCGCCATGGTTGGCGTGGACCAGGGAACGGCGCCAGAACAGGTTCACGTCCGGCCGGTGGACGGGTTGATCGCGCGCCCAGATGGAAACAATGTCTCCATGGACCGGGAAGGCCTGAACCTGGCCGAAGCGCAACTGAAGTTCAAGACCGGCGTGGCCCTGCTTCACGTCGAGTACCAGCGCGTGATGGATGCCATCCATGCCGACAAGTAGTTGCCCCGACGGTTTCAGCATTTCGATTCGATGGATTCCCATGCAAAAGGAGATCTCGAAATGAACCTCTTTGGACTGATGGAAACCTCCGGCAGCGCCATGCAAGCCGAGCGCATGCGAGCTGAAGTAGTGGCCGCCAACATGGCCAACGCCGAGACCACGCGAACCGCTTCGGGTGGTCCTTATCGCCGCCAGGAGGTTGTATTTGCCGCCAACCGCGGCGATCCAGGGTTCCTTGATTCCCTGAGCACAGCTTCCGGAAACAGTCTGTCAGGCGCCTTGGCCCAAACAACCCTGCCGGGTCTGAACCTGCCCGGGACGGGAACGGCTGCGCCGGGTGTGCACATCGCCCAGGTCGTCGAAGATCCCTCTCCGCCGCTCAAACGTTACGATCCCGGTCACCCGGATGCCGGGCCCGATGGATACGTCTCCTATCCGGACATTAATCCACTCACAGAGATGGTGGATCTGATGGGGGCGACACGTGCATATGGCTTGAATGGTTCTGCGGTGCAGGCTGAAAAGGGCATGATCACTGCGTCGCTTGAGATTGCCAAGTCGTAACAGAGAAGCGAAGAGTTCCGGCCGCCGTAAGGCAAGCACGGGCGCCGGGCCACAAAGGAGAACCGATGCCTTTCGCAATGAACCTGCTCCCAGCCGCCCCTGCGACAGCGCCGAACCTGGCGGGAATCGGTACGAATCCGCGCCCTTCTTCAACGGGCGCTCCGACGGCCTCGCCGGCCCCATTTTCCGATCTGTTCACCGACGCCGTCGGCCAGGTGAGCCAGCTCGAAGATCAGGCCCGCGTTGTCGTAGACGGACTGATGACAGGCGCTGGTGTGGACGTGCATCAGGCGATGATCGCCACCGAGAAAGCGAGCATGAGCTTTGAACTGGCCCTGGCGGTTCGCAACAAGGCGGTTCAGGCCTACCAGCAGGTGATTGGAATGCAGTTCTAGCGCGGGCCGCCGCGCTGGGCGGTGGAACGCTGGCAAGAGGCTGAAACCGAAAGGGAGTTAAGGAACGGTCGGCTTCAAAACTCAACAGAAAGCAGCAGGACGCGGAGCCCATGGCCACGGGAACACAACTGGAAAAAAGCTCTCCGGCACGGCCCACGCAGCAACAGCTGCCGGGGCAACCCCAACTGGCCGATCAGATCGCCGGACTCTGGGGACGGAGCCGGGTCCATTGGGCAGCAATGACTTCTGGACAGCGCAATTGGACTATCGTCGTCGCGCTTCTGCTTGTGGCCCTTACAGGAGGGCTCCTTTGGTATGCCCTCAGTCCCGATTGGCGCATCCTCTACGCTGGTTTGGACCCCGACGACGCTCGCCAGACCGGCCAGATTCTCACCCAGGCGCAGATTCCCTTCGAGCCAACCTCGGACGGATCGGGCATCCGGGTTCCGGCGGCACAGTTGGATAAGGCCCGCCTTGTGACCGCGGCCAAGGGCGGCGTAAAGAGCGGGCGTCTGGGTTTTGAGATCTTCGACAAACCCAACTGGGTAGGGTCCGAGTTCGACGAACAGGTCAATTATCAACGCGCCCTCGAGGGCGAGCTCGAACACACAGTGGGCACGCTTTCCGATGTCGAGTCGGCTCGTGTTCACCTGGTCATGCCGCACGATTCGCTATTTCAGGGATCAGGAGCGGCCAGCCAAAGCCTCGGTGATCCTCAAGCTGCGTCATCGCACATTGGCCGATGGCGAGCCTGAGGCGATTCGCAATCTTGTTTCCTCCGCCGTGGATGGATTGACCCCGGACAACGTCGTGCTGGTCGACGCCGGCGGCCACCTCCCGCTGGGACCGAAGACCGCCGCGGCGATGCAGCTTACCGCCGAACAGGCCCTGGAAGAGAAGCTGATTTCAACCCTTGAACCGGTGACCGGTGTAGGCAATGTGCGTGCCTCCGTATCTTTGGATTACGAGCAGGCGGCCAGCGACGTAACTCAGGAGACCTACGATCCGGACAAAACGGTCACGCTTTCGATGCAGCGCACCGAGCAGACCTCCGGACCGCAGCCGGTCCCGGCCGGAGTTCCGGGCGCCGCCTCCAATGCCCCCAACACCCAGGCCCTGCCCGTTTATCCGCAGACGACAACCCCGCCGCAGGCGGCCAAAACCGAGTCCAGCACCTACGGCGCCTCGAAGACCGACCGGCACGTGGTCGAGGGTCCGGGACGGGTGCGGAGGCTGACTGCGGCCATTGTTGTCAACGATCGGCTGGCACAGTCGGCCTCCAAAGGAAAAGCCGCAGTATGGCAACCCCGTTCGGCCGATGAGGTGCGCAACCTGACGGCTCTTGCCCAGGCGGCTGTCGGCTTCGATGCTTCTCGTGGCGACATGCTTACGGTCGAAGACCTGGCATTCGACCAAAACCGATCGGAAGAACCTGCCCCAGTCGTTGAGAAGTGGATGAACACGGCAGAGAACTCCCCTGTCCTGGTCAAATACCTGGCTCTGTTTGCGGGTTTGCTGGTTGTGCTCGCCTTCGGTGTGCGCCCGGCTCTTCGCCGCGCCGGCTCTGCACCCCAAGCCAGGCCTAAAGCCAAACCAGGGACAAAGGAACTGGGCGCGGGCGGTGTGGCGGCTGAGCCAACGGTGCTCAAGGCCCCCGAGCCCGTCGAGCTTGATCCGGAGCGGATCCGGACCCAGGAGATCTTCGAACAGGTTACATCGCATTTAAAGCACGAGCCGACGCAGAGCTCGCGGCTACTGCAGAGCTGGATTCACTCCGATTAATGCCGGGAAAGGACCCGCACTTTGGCTGAGCAGGCGAACACGAACGGGGCAGTACGGCACCGCCAGCCGGTGAACATGTCCGGTGTGCGCAAGGCCGCGGTTCTGCTGGTGGCGGTGGGCGAGGAGCTTGCCAAGGAGATCCTCCGCGCCCTGCCCGAGGTGGACGTGCAGAGGCTTACCGAGGAGCTGGCCGATCTGCGCGGCATCACGCCGCAGGTGACCTCGCGAGATCATGGAAGAGTTCTGGGAACTGCTCGAAACCCAGAACTTCATGGTGCACGGAGGTCTGGACTACGCCAGCCGCCTGCTTGTCGACACCTTCGGCAAGGAACGCGCCGACGATCTGCTCATGCTGGTGCGCCGCTCCCAGGAGGCCGCGCAGGGCAATCTCGCCAAGTTGCAACGCACCGATCCGCAACAGTTGGGAAAACTGCTCGACACCGAGCATCCGCAGACCATCGCGCTCGTTCTTGCCCATCTGGACCCGCGGCGGGCTTCGCTGGTCCTCGACAACCTGAGCGAGGAGCACAAAGTGGTCTCCGTTCAGCGTCTCGCCGAGATGCGCCAGTTTTCCCCCGAGATGGCTCAGAAGGTAGCCCACATTCTGCATCGCCGCCTCGAAAGCGTCGGTGACACCGCGCGCAAAAGCTACTCCGGCTTCAAGGCGGTCGCCGATCTGCTGAACCGGCTCAATGCCGAAGAGTCGAAGAAGATTCTCGAAACCATCGAGGACGGTCAGCCGGAACTGGCCCTGAGCATCCGCAACCTGATGTTCACCTTCGAAGACCTGGTCACCGTGCCTGCAGCCACCATTCGCGAGATCGTCTCCGGCGTGGACAAGCGTCAGTTGGCGCTCGCCCTGAGAGGCGCGAACGACGAACTGCGCGCACAGATCTTCAAGGCGATGAGCTCGCGCGCCGTCGAAATGCTGAAGGAGGATATGGAAGTGCTGGGTCCGGTCCGTTCGCGCGAAGTGGCGCAGGCGCAGCAGGAGATTCTCAACCTGGCCCGGCGCCTGGAGGCAGAAGGCAAGGTAATTCTGAAACTCGAGACCGGGGACGAGATGCTGGCTTGAAGTGGCCGCTGAGGGCCTCGTTCGAAACCGGGCACAAAGAACGTCTCATTGATCCCGCTTTTTCAACGTCTCTCTCATGTCCGCTGAAGTTCCCAAAAAGGTGTGACGCACACGCTCTGCGGAGATCAAATTAAGTTCGATAACAGGCCGTTAAAAAGCCTAGCTGCAAAGCAGGGAATCAGTTGACCAGCGAAAGGGGTTCGGCAAAGTTGACCGGCGCAGCGCAGCAAACGATCGGGCCGTGGAAGGTCGAGCAGTTTCAGTACCCGGCGAGTCTCGATGCTCCTCAACGCCCGATTGGCAGGGCTGGGGAGATGCCGGAGAGCCCAGTCTATCCGACGAGCAAGACCAGGAGCATAGAGGCGTCCCTGTTGACACCGTGACCCAGGTGGAGTTTGAAAAACGGCTGGCCGAGGAGACGCGCAAATCGTTCGAGGCAGGGCGGGAGCAAGGCCGTCAGGAGGGGCGGCAGGCCGAGCACGAAGCCCAGGCCGCAGCCCAAAAGGCCGCAGAAGAGCGGCGCCTGCGTCAGGGCGCGGAACTCGTTGAGAGGTTTGCCCAGGAGCGGGATCGATACCTGCAGGCGGTCGAGCATGAGGTCGTCAAGCTGGCATTGGCCGTTGCAGCCCGCATTCTTCGCCGCGAAGCGCAGATGGACCCGCTTCTGCTAACCGGCGCGGTTCGCGTAGCCCTCGGGCAGCTCTCCGGCTCGACCGAGGTGCGCCTCCGCGTGCCTCCGGACGAGCTCGCACTGTGGATCGATGCCATCGCCCTGCTTCCCAACCTGGCCCTGAAACCCGTCGTAACTGCAGGCGAAGGAATGCGGCTGGGCGACTGTGTGATCGAAACTGTGCTGGGCTCAGTGGATCTGGGGATTCGCTCGCAACTGGGAGAGATCGAGCGCGGCTTTTTCGACCGCGCCGGCAGCCGGGCAGTCCGGCCAGGCGGCGAATATCGCCCCAGTCGATTCCGAACTAAAGGAGAACCAATGACGGCTTCGCTCGGACGCTACTTTCAGCGCCTTGGCCGGGGCCAGCCCTGGCGGTGGCGCGGACAGGTTCTCGAGTCCGTGGGCCAGACCATCGAGTCGTCAGGCCCGTTGGCTTCCGTTGGCGAGTGCTGCGAGATTGTGGACCAGTTCGGCAATCTTCACCTGGCCGAGGTCATCGGATTCAGAGGCTCGAACGTGCTGTCGATGCCGGTCGAAACCACAGAGGGTATTCGTTTCGGCGATCCGGTGGCAGCGCTGGGGATCCATCCCGAGATCGAAGTTGGGCCGGCGCTGATGGGCCGGGTGCTCGAATGCGCTGGGCAAGCCAATCGACGAAGGCAGGCCTCCGGCCGTCTCGCTGCCTCTGCCCCTGGACGGCCGCGTTCGCTCGCCCCTGGACCGCACTCCGATTCGCGTGCCTCTGGGAACCGGCATTCGCGTACTTGACTCTCTGCTTACCGTGGGACGCGGCCAGCGCGTGGGCATCTTCGGCGGTTCGGGCGTGGGCAAGAGCACCCTGATCGGCATGATGACCCGCAACACCGAGGCCGATGTAACCGTGGTCGGGCTGGTCGGCGAACGCGGCCGCGAGGTCGGGGAGTTCCTTGAAGACGCGCTGGGAGCCGAGGGCCTGGCCCGCTCGGTCGTCGTGGTTTCGACTTCCGACCAGTCACCGCTCCTGCGCATGAGGGCGGCGCTGGCCGCGACCACGGTTGCCGAGTTCTTTGCGGCCCAGGGAAAGAATGTCCTTCTGGTGCTCGATTCGCTCACCCGCTTCGCAATGGCTGCTCGCGAGATCGGTCTCGCTGCCGGAGAACCTCCTACAGCAAAGGGGTACACGCCTTCGGTATTTACCCGGCTGGCCCGGCTGGTCGAGCGCACGGGGCAGTTCCGCACCGGTTCAATCACCGCTTTTTACACCGTATTGATGGAAGGCGACGATCAGCAGGACCCCCTTGTCGACGCCGTCCGCTCGCTGCTCGACGGCCATGTGGTGCTCTCCCGCACCCTTGCCGCCGAGGGTTGGTATCCGCCTGTCGAGGTTTTGGACTCGATAAGCCGTTTGATGCCGGCCGTTGCCGGGCCCCAGCACCGGGAACATGCCGCGCTGCTGCGCCGCTTGATGGCGGTGTACGCGCGCTCGGAAGACCTGGTGCGAATCGGCGCCTACAAGCCCGGAGCCGACCCGGATCTCGATCGCGCCCTGCAGGCCCGGGGAGCGATGCGCGCTTTCATGACCCAGGACGCGCATGAGCATGTCAATTTAGCCGACTGTGTGAGACGGCTTGCCGCGCTGGCCGCGGAGGTATGATCCATGGCCGTCTCGCAGGCCTTGCGCCGTTTACTCCGCGTTCTTGAGATTGAGGAAGAGCAGAGCCGGCAGGCCCTCGAAGCCGCGACGGGAGAACTCAGACGGTTCGAACGCGCACTCATCGCGACGTCGAGTCAAGCTCGTAGAGGACGGCATTTTCTCATTGCGGGCCTACAAAACGGCGAGTTGCCCGATCGGCTCGCCGGGCTAGAGGAGATTCGTGCGGCCAAACGCAGAGCCGCGGCCCTGACGCCCCGATTAGCGCAATCTGAAATTGAAGTTGAGAGCACTTCGTCAGGCTTTTCTCGCCAAGCGCGTGGAATGTCGCCAGGCCGAAACCCTCATTCGCGAGACCGAAGCCAGGGATGCCGTGGTTGCCGGCCGGCGAAGTCAGCAGGCGCTGGACGACTGGTACCTCAACCGGCTGCACGCCGCCAGGCGCGCCGTCGATTCCGGGACCAGTGCGATTCAATTGGACGCTCGGGAAGCATCGGACGGGGAGGCCGAAAAGACTTGAGCAGTTTCCGGCCCGAAAGAAAGATCGCGTCCTGAATCGGGAGGTCCGGTCCCGTTTCTGACAATGCTTTAACCCGCGTCGATTTCCTTTGGCACCCAATCTGCATTAACCCAGGCCATGAGCGTTGTCGCGGGAATCGTGGCCGATCAAGGTGGGCGCGCCGAGCCGGGCAAGGGGCGGGCTCTTGGCCAGCCCAAAGCCGACGCGCAGACCTGGTTCGGCGCACTTCAAGACAAGCTGGCTCCGTCTTCGCAACCAGCCAAGGCCGATCTTCGCTCCAGTTGGCAGGCTCATCTCGCACCTCTTGTTAACGCTCCTGAAATATCGGCCCAGACGGCATCGGGATCGGAGATGGAGGCCGCTGCGGCCACCGCCAAAGCATCAGGGGAAGACAAGGCTGGCTCAAGCTTCCCGCCTGTCCGTCAAGAGTCTGCGGGAAGTGCGGCAGAGGGAGCACCTCCCTCGATTGCCGGCTTCGCAGTTCATTCGAAACTCGCGGTCGGACAAGAGACCGGGGGGGCGGACGATCCGATAATTGACAAAAGCAAATCTGCCGGGCCCGTTTCACACCCGCAAGTCGCCGCATCGCATTCGAATGGCGAGATTGACCGGCATCTTGAGATTGATGGACTGGCAAAGAGCGCGGCGAGCGCCACAACATCGAGTTCCAGCCGGGCACGTCCGGCATTCACAGGAAACAGCATCAGACGGCAAACCGGCCGCGTCAATAAGGGATCGGAGACCGTTCTTGCGCCTCCCGGAGATGCTTCGCTCCTTCTTCCTGCGTCCGTTGCAACACCGATCCAATATGTCCTCGGCAGAAGATCAGAGACGTCCAAATCCGACCCGTTCCTCGCGCCGCCAGCCGACACAGCCAGAGTGGATCACAGCGTGCTGAATCGGAACTTGCTCAATCGAGCGAGTACCCAACCCGTTGTTCCAGAGCCTCACGCGCCTGGAGCCAGCGCCGTGGGTGTTGAAGGTACTCTCCCCTCGGAGTCCCGTCCGCAGCTCCTTCTCGAAGACAAGCCGATAGCCGGAGTCCGTGCGGCATATAGTTCGAGTCCCTCAGAGACTCGAGTACCCGATTCAGTTCATACGGAATCCTCTTTGCAATCGTCGCAGTCATCGGCCCAATCGCCTGTTACTGTCGCTGAGGATGGCCTGTCCACCCTGCACGAGTCATACACTCAGGCGCGGAATGCGTCTGACCGGCCTGAGCAAGTTCCGGTTAAGGGCCAAACCGAATTCACGCGAGAGGTCACACGCCAGGCAGCAGATACCTTCTCGATCTCCGATTCAATCGGCAGTGCAAATCGAGGAATCCCGGCGGATACCCCAGGTCCCTCCTTATCTCACGATGTATCTTCAGAAGCCGGAAACCTGGGCCCGGCCGATGAAAGCGGGATTCGGGCCGGACATTCAGTTGATGAGGCCGTATTCAAAACTGCTGGCGTAAATTCGCATGCACAACCATCGGTAGTCGTGCCCGTTGATGGCCTGGCAATCGTGTCCAGTCCAGCGCAAGCCCAGGTCACGGAGACTCCACGAGTTTTCCCGCAAGAGTTTCTTTGGGATCGCGTTGGCGAAGCAGACGACGCCGGTTCCTCTCAGCCCCAGGCATCAAGATCGTCAGCCGGGATCCCCGGTTCGTTAACTGCCGGCTCGAGAGTCCGGTTCCGTGAGTTCTCCGCCGCGCCCAGCGCAGACGCGGGCGCAGCGACTCGGAAGTGGACCGGTATCGCAAGCCTGCCGGCGACCGAAGAAGGATCTGCTTCCAACAAGCTCCCCGGAAAGCCTGCAGCGATTCAATTTGTTGAAGTGAAAACATCAGTGGACGGCGGGCAACCCTCCGCGTCAAGCCCGGCGAACCCCCGCGTAACCGGGCCGCAGCCAGCGCAGGCCGGTGCCCCGGCCCTCGAACGGGCGCCGACTTCAATCCCAAACGGTCGCCCGAATCGAGGGAACCAATTCGATCTTGCGGGTGTCTCTCCATCCGAAGGCGCGAATTCCAGAGCAGGGAAGCCGGCGCTGGTTAACGCCGCCAGACAGTCCGAGCAAGATGCGCCGCGAAGCTCGCGTGGAGGCGGAACCGGCATTCAGATCGGGCATATCGACCAACCCGTCTCAGTCCATGCGACCGTGCCGGCTGGGGAAGCGCCCGTCCTTGTACGCGATCCCGGTGGCGCACAGGTCGCAACAAACGGAGATGTCAGAGGTCCGGCCACCGCATCGGCCGGGTCGGCTTCGAGCGAGACATTTGAGGCTCTCGATTCGGCCATTCGCCTTGGGACGCCGAGTTGGATTCATGCCGGCGCGCAGCGTGCCGAGGCAGGCTTTCAGGATCCGTCTCTGGGCTGGGTAGGGGTTAGGGCGGACGCCAGCGGCGGCCAGGTCCATGCGACGCTGATGCCCGCATCGGCCGACGCGGCGCAGGCGCTCAGTGGGCATATGGCAGGTCTTGATGCGTATTTGACCGGCGTGCACTCACCGGTCCAGAGCCTGACGCTGGCCGCACCAGCGAACAGGGAAGGAGCGATGGGTTCGGAGCAAGGCCAAAACCAGGGAATGAATCAGGGGCCTGACCAGAACGCGAGACAGGACGGATCCCCGGAATCGCACATTCAGCCAGTCGCACTTTCAGATTCATCCGCAGTTCCACCTGAGGTCACCGTGCCGGTCGGCGGGCTTATTCACGCCACCAGGGCCCCGGGATTGGAGGGAACACACATCTCCGTGATGGCCTGAGTTCTGGGCAAACGGAATCCGGATACGATCGCCGCGCAGCGATCTTAAGGCGCGAGATAGACAGGGTACGAAGGAAACAAACGCAGGAGGAAAAATGGCGGCACTAGCATCAGGAATCTTCAACCATGCAATGACGGCAGCACAAGCACTCACGGGCGCCGGCGCAACTCCCATGTCCAGTACTGCAACCGACGCGACAGGGACGAGCAGCACAAGCAGCTCTTCGGCCACCATCTCGGCCAATGACTTTCTCTCGCTGCTGGTCACCGAGATGAAAAACCAGGACCCGACCGCAACCACCGATCCCAACGAATACATCAATCAACTGGTAAATGTGAACAGCCTGGAACAGTTGATCGATATCAATCAGAATCTCTCCACTGCGCTGGGAAGCTCCGCCGCGAGCCCCTCCGTTGCCGGCAGCGGCCCGGTCGGGTCAGCGACTTCCGCCCCCCCTGTCGGCGCCAGCCCGGCCTCGACAGCCACGCCAGCCAGTGCGTTCACACAAAAGAAAGACTTATCGGCCGCTGCACAGACATCACCCTCCGTTCCCGGCCCGGTGGGCAATCTGGGAGCGCTGTCTTCCGCGGTCAATCGCACACCAGGCAATCTCAGCGTTCCTGCTGCCCGGCCCGCAGCCCAGACCATTGCACACGCTTTGGACGGACAATACGGAGCCAGATGAACGGAGCCAGATGAGTTGTTTTTCAGCCGGCCGGAATGGCCAGCACCAACCTGAATGAGCACTAAAGGAGATTCAAAATGGCCAGTTTCTACACCCCGCTTTCCGGCCTCAACGCCGATTCAACGGCATTGAATACCATTGCCAACAACTTGTCCAACATGAGCACCACGGCATACAAGGCCCAGACCACCAACTTCTCAGACCTCTTTTATCAACAGGTCGGAACCGAAGGCTCCGGCGATGCAATTCAGGTAGGCGGAGGTGTAAAGGTCGCCTCAAACTCAGTTGACTTCACGCAAGGCTCGTACGACACCAGCGGCACTACGTCCTCCGACGTAGCCCTGGACGGCAACGGCTTCTTTGTTGTAAACGACGGCAGCACCAACCTTCTTACCCGCGACGGCACCTTTTCGCAGGCGGCCAACGGCAATCTCGTCACCGCCGGCGGCCTGGAGGTGATGGGGTACCCCGCCTTGAAAGGCGTGGTGAATACCAGTGGCGCGCTCGCGCCGATCAACATTCCGGTGACCGGCGACGTGCAGCAGCCCCAGGCCACAACGACCTTTGGGATGACAGTGAACCTCGATTCGGCAGCCGCAATCGGCACCACGGTTCCAGGCCAGGTTGAAGTCTACGATTCTCTGGGCAACAGCTACGAAGCCACTGTGAACTACACCAAGACCGGAATCAATCAATGGTCCTACAGCATATCGCTGCCAGACAGCCTGAAGCCGGCTCCCGGGACTGCTGCTGCGGCAACCACCATACCGCTCACCGCCGACGCGCCTGTGGCAACCTCAGTGACCGCCCCAAGCACGTCGATCGGGTCCGCGGCCACGGTTCCGAGCCCTGTATCGGCGGCTCAACCGGTGACCACGCAGATGACTCCGGTGCTGAGCCCGGCCGCGGCGGTTGCGGTGAATGTGACGAACACCAATCTGGCCGCTCAACCAGGGTCCCCGGCCGGCACCTTCCTCTACAACTTCCCGACCAGCAACGGCGCTTTGGCTACCGTCGATCCGAGTTCAACTACGTTCGAATTGAATGGACTGGACGCGGGCGGCAATCCAGCATCCACTCCTCCCGTTGTGTTCACGTACGGCGGAGGAGCAGGGCCCGAAACCGTGGCGGATTACGTGACCGATCTTCAAACGGCAATCGGTGCTTCGACAATAGCCGGCCCCATCACGGTCTCAATGCCCTCGGCAGGTCAGTTATCGATCGTTGGACCTGCCGGACTGACCACCACCAACAGCATCGGGCAGGATTTTGCAGGCAACACTATTAGCTACAACTTCGCCGCCAGCAACGGCGCAATGGCCACAATCGATCCCGCCACCTCCATTACGATTAACGCGCCGAACACATCCGGCGCTATCGTCCCCGTCACCATTACGGCAAACCCCGCCGGAGAGACGGTACAAGGCTTTGCCACCGATGTGAGAAATGCCCTTACCGCGGCAAAAGTCACAGGGGTGTCCGTTTCGTCAGGTGCGAATGGCACAATCGCACTCACAGGGCCGACAACCATGACGATTGCCAACGCCAGCAACGTGGTTCAGGATTTCGCCGGGCAAACTACAAACTTTACATTCGGAACCTTCACCGACCCCACCACAGGCAATTCCACCTTGGCCCAGGTTGACCCGTCGACGAGCCTGACCATCACCGCCAAGAACGCCTCCGGGGTATTGACCCCCGTGGTCATCGCAGCCAAGCCCGCCGGTGAAACAGTCGTGGCGTATGCCGGGGATATAACAGCTGCGCTGAAATCGGCCAACATCACCGGTGTCTCTGTCTCGGGGGCAAACGGCGTTTTGTCATTCTCCGGGCCTTCAAACATGACCGTCACCGGCAACTTGAATCAGGACATCCTGGGGACAACGATCTCCAGTTCCGTCGCGGCAACTACGCCGGCCGCAACCGCAACCACATCCCTCTTGCTCGCGGACACACCGGTCGCGGCAACGTCAACCAACCCCGCCGTCACTATGGCCTCGGATACAACCACGACACCCGGAACAACAGTCGATACCTACAGCTTTGCCTCCACAGGCCTGCTCGACTCCGGCACCAATTTTGGAATCACAATTGCGGGCAGCACCTACACCCTCACCCCAGCGTCCGGAGACGCGGTCTCGGCCTATGCCAACGCATTGAATGCGCTGACAAGTGGACATGGCGTCACCGTCGCAGGCAATGACCTTACCAAGACTTTGACGGTCACCGGGACGACCGGCAATTTCACGGTCGGCAACAGCATCAAGCAAGATGTTGCAAATACAACCACCAATTACAACTTCGTTACCAGCAACGGCGCAGTCGCAACTGTCGACCCCAAAACCTCATTGAACATTACCGAAGGCGCCCTCGGCCCGGTCTCCGCGCCAGCGTTTACCAGCAGTCAATCCCTCTCCAATTATGCAACCGCCCTCTCGGGAGCTTTGACCTCGGCAGGCATTACCGACGTTACGGTTCAAGCCAGCAATGGCCAATTGTCCATCACCGGCCCTGCAAACATGGCCATCAACGGCAAAGTGAATCAGGATTTCGCCGGAACCGAGAGCAACTACAACTTCGGGACGTACACCGATCCAAACACCGGACTGACCACACAGGCCACCGTAGATCCCGCGACGAGTCTCACGATTTCAGGACCGACAACGGCAGGAGGTTCGACAACCTTCACCATTTCGCCCAGCAACCCTGCCGGTGAATCGGTGGCGCAATATGCCTCCGAGATACAAAATCAGTTGGCCGCGCACAATATTACCGGTGTAACGGTCACGTCCTCCAATGGTGTGTTATCGATCGTAGGACCCGACACCGCGACGATTGCCGGCACAGTGAGTCAGAATATGTTGGGGACAACGAGCAATTACAGCTTTGAAACCAGCGCAACGGTCGATCCTACGACCAACCTGACCATCTCCGGACAAACAGCCGGGGGCACTACGGCAACTATTATCGCGCCGGCGGTTTCTGCCGGAGAAACAGTGACCCAATATGCCGCTGACCTGACCAGCGCGCTGGCGGCGGCGAAGATCGCCAACGTGACGGTTTCCTCCGCAAATGGTCAACTGTCGATCGTCGGCGCCAATATGACGATGAACGGCGCTGTGAAGCAAGGGTTGGCGGACACCGCCATCAACTACGACTTCGGTCCCAGCGCCACGGTAAATCAGGCAACGAATCTGACCATCGTCGGACCCACCGTGAGTGGAACACCGCCGACAGCGATCACCGGCGCGCCAACGGTTACTCCCGGTGAAACGGTGGCCCAGTATGCCGCTGCCCTGACCAACGAGCTTACAAAAGCCGGCATCAACACCGGCCCCGACGGTGTATCGGTCACTGCCGTCGGCAGCAAATTGTCAATCGTCGGCCCTGCGGCGACACTCAAGACCGCCGGGTCAGCCAGCCAGGATCTGACAGCGACGACCATCAACTACAACTTCGGCACCAGCGGCGCCCAGGTCGCTACGGTCGATCCTTCCACCAGCCTGACGATTAGCGGATTGACCACCAGCGGCACAACGGCAACCACAATCGCACCGGCTGTTACCGCCGGAATGACTCTAACCAGCTACGCGACGGCCCTGAACAATGCATTGGCGAGCGCAGGCATCACGGGGTCAACGGTAACGGCCACGGCGGCAGGGCAATTGTCCATTACCGGCGCCAACATCTCTACGGCGGGAAACCTGATCCAGGATCCGGTGGCGTCGGCTAACGCAGCCGGGACCCTCACCTTCAATTCCAACGGCAACCTGGTCAGCCCGGCAGTTAACGTGAGTGGCGTATCCTTCACGGGCCTGAGCGACGGAGCGGCGCCCATTAGCATGTCCTGGAATCTTATGGGCGCAAATGGCACCTCGACCGTCGGCCAGGTCGCCGGTACCTCCTCGGTGACCGCACCAACGCAGAACGGCTATGCCAGCGGCGCCTATCAGGGATTCGCAATCGGTTCGGATGGTACCGTGACAGCGTCGTATTCAAACGGCCAGACCCAGGCCGTAGGTCAACTGGCGCTGGCCAATGTCACCAACTTGCAGGGGCTGGCGCTCGAGGGTAGTGGCGATTACGCAACCACGACAGCCAGCGGCGCGGCTTCAATCGGTGTCTCGGGAACCGACGGCCTGGCCAAAATCGAAGACTCGGCGCTTGAGATGTCAAACGTCAACATCTCTGCCGAGTTCTCCAACCTCATCATCGCGCAGCGGGCTTTCGAGGCCAACTCCAAAGCCATCACGACCTTCGATACCATCACCCAGGAAACGATCAACATGATCCACTAGGTCTTCAATGAACGGCTAGCGGGGCGGTCTTCCGGCCGTCCCGCAGTCATTCTGCTGGCGCGAACTTCCACAAACAATCCCTTGCCCGTAGCCAGCGTGACCCACTTCTCGTCCAGAATCCTTGCCTCTACCCAATGTTTGCGCCCCTCGTTCCTTGCAACCCGCCCTTCAATGCGAATTGGAGCGGCCGATGGAACCGGCCGCAGGTACTCGATCTCCATCTGTCGCGTCATTGCCGTCAGGCCAAGCGCGCGCACGGCCTTGCTCATCGCTTCATCGAGCAAAGTAGCGATAATTCCGCCATGCAGAAGCCCCGCTGGACCTTCGAATGCCTCCGGGACAGTCGGCAAGCTGACAACCGAGCCATCCTCAGCGAGCAGGAACTCCAGTCTTAGTCCGGAAGCGTTGGCCTGGCCGCAGCCGAAACAGCGATTCTGGGCGGCATGAAACATGGGAGTCAGATTCTCGTGGGCCTCTGTCATGCCTCAACCGCGCGCCCATCAGACGAAGCAAGCACTGCCTGGTACGTTTCCCGGTCAACATTGCCGCCACTCAGGACGATTCCGATCTTTTTACCCGTGAGCGCGGATCTTTCCTTCAGAGCCGCGGCAAGCGCCGCAGCGCCTGCGCCCTCGGCCACGTTGTGTGTGTCTTCGAAGTACGCGCGCATCGCCGCCGCGATTTCAGCTTCGGATACCTCAACAATGCGGTCTACGTTCGCCCAAATCAATTCCAGCGCCTGAGCGTTGGGAACTCGGCAGGCGAGACCGTCCGCGAGCGCTGTGCTGGACGGCGATGCCACCAGTTTGCGTTGCTCGAAGCTTAGCGCGTAGGAACGAGACTCAGCAGCGACCACGCCCACAATCTCAGTCGATAGCTCCAACGCGTTGCGCGCCGCCGAGACGCCGCAGATTGACGATCCCAGTCCGATGGGCACATAGACACTGTCCAGCGAGGGCGCAGCCTCAAACAATTCCAATGCATAGGTCGCCGTTCCCATCACCAACCGCTCGTGGAAGGATTCGAAGAAATGAAAACCTCGGTCCACCGCCAGCGCCCGGCCAAACTCAAGCGATTCCTGAAAGTCCTGGCCATGCTCGACGACTTCCGCGCCCTGGGCCAGCATGGCGCGATTCTTCTCCCTGCTGTTGCCATGGGGAACGACAATCACCGCCTTCAGGCCCACGAGCCGGGCGGCCATCGCCACTCCCTGGCCGAAGTTGCCGCGCGTGGCGGCGACCACGCTCTTTAGCTCCGGTTGCGTCTGTCTCAGCCAGTCCGCGTAAACCAGCGCCCCGCGCAGCTTGAACGCTCCGGCCGGCGTATGGTTTTCATGCTTGATCCATGCCTCTGTTTCCATCCCGTTTGAAAGGCGCGACTCGATAAGCGGCCACCTGTATTGCGGTGTCGGCGCCATCGAGCGATAAACGATCGCCTGGGCATCGTGAATCTCGGTGAGTGTTGGGAGCCTCATAGAGCCAGAATACCTTTACGCGGTCCGCTTGAATATTCTTTGTCCGTCGATATCTCTAAGCGCTTACACTTTCTAAAGAAGTTTCCCGGAGGATTCCCTGATGGCGTCGGTTGATCGCAGAACCTCCATGCTCCAAATGGGTCCACTTGCCGGCGCCGCACTTCTCTCCGCAAAATTGCAAAAATCATGGGATTGATTACGTAAACGCCCTCTTCCAGGTATTGAATTGGCACTATGCGAGCACCCTGCTTCGCCGAGAAATCGTAGGCCGCCACTGCGCCACCGGATGCGCCCGACATACGCCTGGACGGTCCTATGTGCGGGAATGGCTACCTGTCTCGGCTTGGCCGGCTGCCACGCAAAACCCGCGCTCACTCCTCAGGAAGCCGAAGGCAAGCACCTCTACGAGGTTCGCTGCGCCCATTGCCATGAAGAGAATGACCTCGGTCTCAAAAAGGTTCCGCCAAATCTGCGCGGTGTCTTTTCGAAGTTCACACTTCCCAGTGGCGCACCAGCAACCGACGCGGAGGTTCAGCGCGTGGTTTTGGCGGGCAAGGGAATGATGCCGTCCTTTAACGGTCGCTTTACGGACCAGCAAATGTCCGCCTTGCTGGCTTACCTGCACAGCGGCCTGCGCTGACACCGTACTCTGCCAGGCACATCACTGTTACTCGTAGCGAATGGCTGTCATGGGGTTGACGCCGGCGGCGCGGCGGGCCGGAACCATGCAAGCGATTGCCGCCACCAGCAATAGCATCACACAAGCGGCGACAAGCAGCAGGGGATTGCGCGTGCTCTCGGCATCCCAGGTGGCCATGACCTTGGTCAGTGCTAGCGTCAGTGCGACCCCGCCCAGAATGCCGCCGCAAACACTTGCCACCATAGAGCGGAAGACAATCGACAACACATGTCTGCGGTCTGCTCCGAGCGCTATGCGGATACCAAATTCGTTGGTTCGCTGCACAACCGAGTACGAGACGACGCTGTAGAGCCCCACAGCGGCGAGCGCAAGTCCGAGAACGGCAAAGCCCCCGAAGAGCCATGCAACCAATCGCCCCCGCGCCCACTCCGGCTGGTCCATAATCCAGTGCTCCAGGTCTTCTACCTGGCTCGCAGTCTGCTGATCGTGATCGACGGAGTTCACCTTGGCCTGGACCGCGTGGAGGAGGGTAAGCGGTGGAACCTGGGATCGCACCAGTATTTGCGTCCACATGCGCATCGAGACAGTGTAGGGAATGAAGGCTTCCGGAAGAATGGGTTTCGCCAGGCCGTCATTGCGTTTGTCCGCAATCACACCGACGATCAAAAGCCAGCCTTTTGCGCCGGGAGCAAGCAGGTTGTATGGCGGTTGGTCCTGCATGTCGTGGGCCTTCATCAGATGGCCCAGCGCATCGCCGTTGGGGAAGTATCTCCTGGCAAAGGTCTGGTTCACTACCGCCACCAATGCGCCATGCTGGTTTTCGTCTTTATCCCAAATGCGTCCTTGAATTACCGCAATGCGCAGAATCGGAAAGTACTCCGGACTGACAAAGTTGAGGCGTGCAGGCTGGTCTTGCGTGGCCGACTGACCCTGAATCTCGAGCGTTGTCCTGTTGCCGTTCGAGGGCGGCGTTGCGTTGGTTGAGATCGCGGCCAGGGTTACGCCCGGCACCTCGGCTGCCTTTGAGCGAAGCTGTTCGAAGTAGTTCTTTCGCTCCTCCCAGGTTTTGTATGTGCCGTCGTGCACGGGAATCCCAACTGACATGACATTATGCGGATCGTAACCGAGGGGAATGTTCAGGATGTGGATGAATCCCTCTGTCGCTGCTCCTGCGCCGGCCAGCATCAGCAGCGTCAGCGCGATCTGCCCCGCGATCAGCGCATTGTGTGTCCGGCGCCCGCGCACGCTGCCTGCCACCTTTCGGGTTGACGCCTGCAGCGCCTCGCTTGCATCGGTGCGGGCCAGGTGCAACGCCGGCCAAAGGCCAAAGAGCAGTCCCGTAGCGATGGCCAGGGCGATGCTGAACAGAAGTACAGGCAGGTTGATGTGGATGGCCGCTTCGTGCGGGAATGAATACGGTGGAAGGCCGGCCACAATTGCGTCCAGCGACTTGTATGCCAGCAACACGCCCAATGCGGCTCCGGTGATCGAGAGCAGCAGCGACTCGGTGAGCAACTGGAGAACGATGCGTCGGCGGCTGGCGCCAATAGCCGCGCGAATCGCGAACTCATGCTGGCGGGCGGTGGCGCGGGCCAGCAACAGGATGGATACGTTCCCGCAACCGATCAGCAGCAGAAACGCAACCGCTCCGAAAAGCAGGTAAAGTGTGCCGCCCAGATCATGGATGAAGTCTTCGTTGATGCCCACAACATGAACGCGGAATTGATGCTGCGGAAAGTGATTGGGCGTTTCCTTCGCGAATCGCTCGATCATCGGCTGCAACGCCGCATCCGCCTGCGCGTGAGTTACTCCGGGTTTCAGCCGGGCGCCGACGTAGAAATTCAGGGCCTGGTCCTGCGAGATTTTCTGCGGCACATAGACGTCTGAGTCGAACCAGGTAAACCTGGGCGCCGCCACGCCGACAATGGTGTAGTTCTTGTGGACCATTTGCATCGTCTTACCCACGACAGCCGGATTACCGCCAAAGTGGCGCTTCCAGAACTTGTAGCTGAGCACCACCACCGGCTGCGGATCCTGACCGAACAGCGCATCGGAGGGCTGCAGGCCCCGTCCCAAGAAAAGCCGGAACGCCGAAATACTCGAATGCATTGGAACTGAAGAAGGCCGCCTCGACGTTTTCGGGGAAGTCAGCTCCGGTAACGGTCAGGCTCCAGCCATCGGCCGCAAAACAGTCGTCAATGACCGGCGATTTCCTGAGTTCCTGCCATTGCGTACCGGTGAGCCCAAAGCCGCGCGGCTCTCCAGATGACTCCTGCATGCGCAGGTGGATCATTCGGTCTGCACCGGCGTAAGGAAACGGATCCACCAGGATTGCGTAAACCACGCTGAAAACAGCGGTCGTCGCTCCAATTCCGAGGGCCAGTGAGATCACGGCGGTGAGCGTGAATCCCGGCATCTTGATGAGCTGCCGGAACCCATAACGGATGTCCTGAAAGAGTCTCTGCATTTGGAACTCCGAACATCAGGGGAATGAGGATGCACGGGGACTTCACGGTTGGCACAATAAGACGCCACCGACCTGCGAGCACTTTTCGTGCCATCGAATTAGTCCGCAAGCTATTGAATCTACTGGAAGGGAAGTGCTACCAAGCGTCGCACCCGTCCGTTTTTGGAGTTCCGGTGTCCAATATTGGACGATCGCCGCCAGCGCCCTCAACCCCAGACCGCCGACAGGCCCGCTCGTCATCGAATCCAACTCAAATCAAGATATACTCGAATTGCTATGGCAACCGAAAAAACCTTCTACCTTGAAACCTTCGGCTGCCAGATGAATGCCCATGACTCCGAAAAGGTCATTGGCACATTGCAGCAGCAGGGCTACCGGCAGGTCGTATCCGAAGAAGAAGCCGGCCTGATCCTCTACAACACCTGCTCCATCCGCGACAAGGCGGAGCAAAAGGTCTTCAACCGCCTCAACGACTACAAGAAACTCCACAAGGCCGGCAAGCGCTTCGGCGTGCTGGGGTGCGTCGCCCAGCAGGAAGGCGAGAAGATCTTCGAGCGCGCGCCCTACGTCTCGCTGGTCTCCGGATCGGCCTCCTACCGCAAGCTGCCCGAGATGCTCGCCCGCCTCGAAGCCGGCGAGAACCGCATCACCGGCCTCGACGACCGTCAGACCGACGAGACCTTCGAAACCGAGTTCACGGCTCGCCAGAACCCCTACCGCGGCTACATCACCATCATCGAAGGCTGCGACAAGTTCTGCGCCTACTGCGTCGTGCCGTACACCCGCGGCAAGGAGCGCAGCCGCACCTCTACTTCGGTGCTCGAGGAAGCGCGCCGCATCGCCGATCTGGGCTACACCGAGATCCAACTTCTCGGCCAGAACGTGAACAGCTACCGCGACCCGGAAGGGAAGCGGAGCTTCGCGGAATTGCTGGTGGCCGTCAGTGAAGGTCCAGGGCATTCGCCGTGTCCGCTTCACCACCAGCCATCCGCGCGACTTTACCCGCGACATCGTCGAGGCCATCGACGCCGTCCCAGCGCTCTGCGACCATGTGCACCTGCCCGTGCAGTCTGGTTCGGCCCGGGTCCTCCGGCTGATGGCCAGGGAATACACCCCGGAGTGGTACCTGGAGCGCATCTCCTGGATCAAAGCCGCCACGCCGGCCCATCTCGCTCTCCACCGACATCATCGTCGGCTTTCCCGGCGAAACTCCGGAGGATTTCATCCAGACCATGGACCTGCTGGCCGAAGTGCGAGTACGATTGCGTCTTCGGTTTCAAGTACTCGGCGCGGCCCAACACTCCGGCGCTGGCCATGATCGATTCCATTCCGGAAACCGAGAAGGCGCAACGGCTTCAAGTACTGCTTGACCGTCAGCGCGAGATTCAAAGGGTCAATTATTCCAAACATTTAGGGCAGATAATGGAGGTGATGGTTGAGGGGCAGAATCCGGCGCGGGGCCAGGTCTCCGGCACGCAGCAGCCAGAACAAGCCGGTGAATTTCACCTGGCCGCATCCCATTGCGCCCGCGCCCGGAAGCTATGTGCAGGTCAGAATCACGGCCACGCATCCAAACAGTCTGGTTGGCGAAGCCGTCTAACATGAATCAGAAGGGCAAGAAGGAGGAGGTCATGGATATTGAAGTGCGGATTCGCGGACTGATGATGGACCCAGCCACCAACATGCCCATTGTCATGCTCAAGGATGTCGCTTCGGATTCCGTGATGCCCATCTGGGTGGGGATCTTCGAGGCCAACGCCATAGCCATCGAGATTGAGAAGGTGGCCGCTCCGCGTCCCATGACTCACGACCTGACAAGAAACCTGATCCGTCACTTGAACGCCCGACTGGAAAGGGTTGTAATTACAGAGATTAAAGATGACACATTTCATGCCGTTCTGTGGCTGCGGCAGGCCGATGAACCTGTGATGATCGACGCCCGACCCTCCGACGCCATCGCGCTGGCGCTGCGCGCCGATTGCCCAATCTACGTCGCCGAGCAGGTCATGCAGAGCGCAAAGCTGAACACATCCGGCCCGCCGGAAGGCCCAACCGCCGATCAATTGCGCGGCTGGCTCGAAGGTCTCAATGACGAGGACCTCGGCCGCTACAAGATGTAATCCGCAACGAGGGAAGTGCAGCCACGACTACAACCCCCAAAGTAGCAACACTTGAGGAATAAACACGATTCTGTACTTGCACTATACAGAATATTCGTTATCAGACATTGCGATCCCCTGGATCCGCCCTAAACCCCAGCTACTCCCGCTCAAACAGGCTCAAACCGCGCCTGGAAGAACCGCAGGTACTTTGGCTCATAGGTCATCCGAAGGCCCCGAATGCTCGCCCGCTCTGAGAACACCGACTCAACAGACTCCGCCACCACATCCATGTGCGCCTGCGTATAAACTCGCCGCGGAATCGTCAGCCGCACCAGTTCCAGCTTCGGCTTGTTGTTCTCGCCCGTCTCTTTGTTCCTTCCCGCCGACACAATGCCTCGCTCCATCGCCCTGATCCCGGAATCCAGGTAAAGCGCCGCCGCCAGCGCCTGCGCCGGAAACTGCTCCTGTGGAATATGCGGCAGAAACCCCTTGGCATCCAGAAACACCCCGTGCCCGCCGATCGGCTGAACAATCGGTACCCCGGCGTCAATCAGCTTCTGTCCAAGGTAGAGCACCTGCCCCACCCTGGCCCGAATATGGTCCTCGTGGAGCGACTCCTCGATGCCCGTCGCCAAAGCCTCCATGTCCCGCCCCGCCATCCCGCCATAGGTATGCAGCCCCTCATAAATGACCGCCAGGTTCGCCGCATCCTCATAGATGCTGTGATCGTTCACCGCCAGAAACCCGCCGATATTCACCATCGGGTCCTTCTTGGCGCTCATGGTGCATCCATCTGTATACGAACAAAGCTCCTTGACAATCGAGGCAATCGACCGCTCCTGGCACCCGGGTTCCCTTTTCTGGATGAAATACGCATTCTCAACCACCCGCGCCGCATCCAGAATCACGCGAATCCCATACCGCCGCGCCAACTCCCCCACCGCCTTCATGTTCCCCAGCGAGATCGGCTGTCCGCCCAGCCAGGTTCACCGTCGCGGCGACGCTGATATAAGGAATGCGACCGGCCCCGTAAGTCCTTGATCACCTCTTCCAGCTTGGCCAGATCCACGTCTCCCTTGAAGGGATGCAGGCTCTTCGGATCGTGAGCCTCAGGAATAATCACATCCACGAATGTGCCCGCCCGCCAGCTCCTGGTGCAGCCGTGTCGTGGTGAAATACATATTTCCCGGAACAATGTCGCCCGGCTTGATCAGCGCCTTCGACAACAGATTCTCCGCCCCGCGCCCCTGGTGCGCCGGTACCACGTACTTGTACCCAAACCACTCCTGAACGGCGCTCTCCAGCCGGTAAAAACTCCTGCTGCCCGGCATAGGCCTCATCGCCCATCATCATGGCCGCCCATTGCCGGTCGCTCATCGCCGAGGTCCCCGAGTCGGTGAGCAGGTCGATATAAACGTCGTCCGATCTGAGCAGAAAAGTGTTGTAGCCGGCCTCGACGATCGCCTTCTTCCGCTCCGCCGGGGTTGGAATTCTAACCGCCTCAACCACCTTGATCTTGAAGGGCTCTGCCCATGTCCGCTTTTCGATTGCCATCTCCGCCACCCCACTCCTGTCAAAATTGCAGCTCACAAAGAGGATAGGGGATGAACTTCCGGAGACAAAGAGACATTCAATGGTATTCAAGCGAATATCGGCTCTTTTTCTCACTTAATTAGCGAAATCACTTTATGATTGTTAGGCGAAACTGCAAAGGAGAAATCAATTGTCTCAATCCGATAGAGAAAAGCTGCTTGACTCTCTGGGCTGGAAGCTCCTTGCAGAGCTTCAGACGGACGCACGAATCTCTTTTGCAGAACTTGGCCGCCGCGTAGGTCTCTCCACCCCGGCCGTCGCCGAGCGCGTCCGCCGCATGGAGGACGAAGGCATCATTCGTGCCTACCGCGCCGAAATAAACCCTTCGCGCGTCGGCCTTCCCATCACCGCCTTCATTCGCATGAGCATTGTCGGCAATGTTTTGGCAAAACTCACCGAGCGCGTCCACTCCATGCCCGAAATCGTCGAGTGTCACCGCGGAACCGGAGAAGATTCTTTCATCCTCAAAGTGAACGTCGTCTCCGTCGAGCACATGAAAGACGTAATCGACCGACTTACACCCTTCGGTACCACATCCACATCGCTGGTACTCGAGTCACTGATCGAAAGAAACCAGCTAAGCCCGCGCAACCTGGATTGGACAGCCCCAAGGAAGCATGACTCGCGCTCCTCATGATCAACGGCTGACTCGCTGAACAAATCTCCAATCCCCCCGATGACCACCCTCCAGTGCCAGCTACTCATGCGTCGTCGGCGGCGGCGGTGCCTGCGACGGAGGAACCGCCTTCCCATCTGCCGTCTGAGCCTCCATCAGCTCTACCCGAGTCCCATCCGGATCGTAGAGATTCACCTGCCGCTTCCCGTTCACCCCCACATGCATCTCCAGCGGCTTCTGGTAGGTCAGATAGTTCTTATATGCGGGCCGGCCCTCAAGATCCGCCATCGCCTTCTCTATATCCGGCACAACCAGCGAAGTGTGATTCTGCGCGCCGAATGTCGCAGGCAGTTTGCCGTAAAGCATCAGCTCGATGTAGTCAGTCCCCTCCGGCACTCGAAGATTGATCCAGCTCAGCACCTTCGGATCGCGCCCGCCCCGCCAGGTCTCCTTGAAGCCCAGAACGTCCTCATAAAATTCGAGCGACTTCGCCGTGTTCCCAACCAGAAATCCCAGGTGATAGATCGCCGGTGCAATTCGCGTCTCCGGCAAAAACTTCCCTTCTGCCTGGGCCTCCATGCCGGACGGCAAAGTCTGCACAAACTCGACCAGGGTGCCATCCGGATCCTTGATCTCGAATGCGTAATCGCCGGTGCGTGTCTTGCCGCCATTGCCCGGCTTCACGTCGAATCCCTTCGACCGCAAATAAGCTCGCATCTGTTCCACATCATCCACCGTGAAGCAAAGGTGGCTCATCATGTTCGGCGGCGCGCTCGGTGCATCCGTAAATAGTTCGACATGCTGGCGGTCGTTAATCTTGATGAACGCAATCCTGACTTGATCCGTGCCCGGCCTTTTCAGGTCGTAGGCCTCGTCGTAGCCCAGCAGATCGTGCCAGAAGCCCAGCGCCCTGGGCAAATCAGATACAAAGTAGCCAACATGCGAGATGCCCGTAATCCGCGGCCGTTGTGGCGTCGAGGTTTGCCCTGAACCAGACTGCGCAGCCACAAATAAAATTGCCGCAATCGATACAAGCGCACAAATCCTGCGTAAGTCGATGAAGCGCATCGCAATTCCCTTCTTAATTCCTGACCTCAGCCAACAGCCCTTCGATCTCTAACTTTTCCTCTGCCGTCACAGGAAGGAGTGGGGCGCGCGAACGCCCACCATAGTAGCCGTTGAAGTCGCACGCGTATTTTACGCCGCTGATTCCGAGATCGCCGACGATGCGCTTGTTCGCTGCTGCTATGCGTTTTTGTTTCTCCTCAGCAAGCTTCAGGTCGTGATCCTTCCAGGCAAGATAAACCTCCTGGCATGCCTGCGGCGCGCACGCTCCAAACGCAAGAATGCCCCCGCACGCTCCCGCTTCAAGCGATGCAAGCAACGCTGAAGCTGAGCCGCAAAGCACCTGGAACCCAACCTCCTTGCTCCGCGTCTTGATCGGTGTCGCTGGAGGCGCACTCGCCACCGCAACTCCACCGGCCAATTCGCCCGCAAAAACAAATGTGCCTGCTCCCCCCGCCTTCGGAACCAGCATCCGCGCCGTCGCCGCTTCAAAGATCGGAGTCACAGTCACAGTACGTCGTGGAGAATTAACCGTGGCCGCAACAGTATCGCGGATCCTGTCCGCGCTGCCGCTCGAGTCCTTGATGCCGATAATGTTTGGATGCGCCGCAAGTTCAGCAATGATCTCAATCGGAATCTGATAAGGAACGCACTTCGGAATGTTATAGAGCAGCACTGGCAACGGCGAGCGATCTGCCACACTGCGAAAATAGTGCAGTACGGCCGCCGACGACATCTGTCCCGCGTAGTAACTCGACGTCCGAACCAGGACCGCATCGTAATTAAATTCCGCCGCGGCCTCAGCCATTTCAACCGTTCCCTTGACGCTCTCGCGGCCAACCCCCGCAATCAACACCTTTTCCGGCGCGGTCGCTTCAGCCGCAACCCGAAGCACGTCGCGAGTCTCTGCATCGTCCAGCATCGGAGCCTCGCCAGTAGATCCCAACACCACCATGCCCGCAAGAAGGCTTCGCGAATACCGGCTCATGTTGGCTTCCAGCTTGCGGAAATAAATCCGTTCGTCCGCGTAAAACGGCGTCGTCGTAGCGGCAAAAACCCCTTCAATCAGCATGGCTCCATTGTAGAACCGGGACCGCAGCCTAGCCCATTCACCGCTGTTCATTCGACCAGCCCGCAGGTTATAGCCTCTACACCCCAATCGCCGTATGCAACTCCTGCAATGCATACACCGTGGTCCGATGCCGCTGCATTGCCGCAATACCTTCCGCCGCCGCCTGCGCCGCCGCAATCGTCGTGATGGTCGGAATCCGCGCCAGCACCGCGGCCCGGCGAATCGCCTTCTCGTCGAAGAATGTATCCTGCCCGCGTGGCGTGTTCACAATCAACTGGATACGGTCGCCCTTGATGAGGTCCACAATATTCGGGCGCCCCTCTTTCACCTTGAACACCCGCTCTACAATCAACCCCGCTCGCTCCAGCGCATTCGCGGTGCCCTCTGTTGCCACGATCTGGAAGCCGAGATTTACATAGCGCCGGGCCAATTCGACGGCTGCCTCCTTGTCGTGATCGTTGACCGTGAAGAATACCGTACCCTTGGTCGGAAGCACGTGTCCCGCCGATAACTGCGCCTTCGCAAAGGCCTCGCCAAAGGTGGACGCCACGCCCATCACCTCGCCCGTCGACTTCATCTCCGGACCCAGAACCGTATCCACGCCTGCAAACTTGGCCCACGGAAAAACCGGAGACTTCACGTAATAATGTGCGCCGGTCTCGAGATCCTTGCCTGAAGCAAGCTGCGCAGGCAGCAACTCGCGCAGCGTGCGCCCGGTCATCAACCGCGCTGCAATCTTCGCCAGCGGAATGCCGGTGGCCTTCGAAACGTATGGCACAGTCCGCGAGGCCCGCGGGTTCACCTCGATCACATAGACGTGGTCCTCGCCCTCCGCATCTCGCTGAATCGCAAACTGCAGATTTACGAGGCCCACCACCTTGAGTGCCAGCGCCAGCTTACGCGTGTAAGTCCGGAGCGTTTCCAGCGTCTCCTTGCGAATGTCTACGGCAGGCAGCACACACGACGAATCCCCCGAGTGAATCCCGGCCTCTTCGATATGCTGCATGATTCCCGCAATGATCACGTCTTTGGAATCGCACAACGCATCCACATCCACCTCGACGGCGCTTTCCAGAAAGTGATCGACCAGCACCGGCCGCTCCTGCGAGTACTCCACAGCCTCGCGCATGTAGCGAGTCACCGCGTCCGCATCGTAGGCAATCACCATCGCCCTGCCGCCCAGCACATAACTAGGCCTCACCAGTACCGGATAACCGATCCGCTCTCCAACCGCCAGCGCCTGTTCCACGCTGGTTGCCGTACCGCCTTCAGGCTGCGGGATTCCAAGATCTTCAAGCAATTTTCCAAACAGCTTTCGATCCTCCGCCAGGTCAATCGACGCCGGCGACGTGCCAATAATCGGCACTCCCGCCGCCAGCAGCCGCTGCGAAAGATTCAGCGGCGTCTGCCCGCCAAACTGCACAATCATTCCAATCTTCGCGCCCGACTGCGCCTCATGGTTGTAGACCGCCAGCACGTCTTCCAGCACCAGCGGCTCAAAGTAAAGCCGGTCGCTGGTGTCGTAATCGGTCGAAACCGTCTCCGGATTGCAGTTCACCATGATGGTCTCGTACCCATCGTCCTTCAGCGCAAACGCCGCATGGCAGCAGCAGTAATCGAACTCGATTCCCTGCCCAATCCGGTTCGGCCCCGACCCGAGAATAATCACCTTCGGCTTGTCTGTCGGGGGCGCCTCATCCTCTTCGTCGTACGTCGAGTAGAGATAAGGCGTCATCGACTCAAACTCCGCCGCGCATGTATCCACCAGTTTGAAAACCGGCTTGATTCCCTTCCCCTCGCGCAGTTCCCTCACCTGTCTTGATCCCCTCGTGCCCCTCGAGCTTCCACTCCGTGGCGATCCGTTCATCGCTCAGCCCGAACCGCTTCAGCTGGCGCAACTGCTCCGTCGCTTATTTCCTCCGGGGTAGTCTGAGCAATCGCCATCTGCGCCAGCGTCACCTCGCGCATCTGGTGCAGAAACCATGGATCCATCTTCGTCAGCCGCGCAACCTCGCGCACACTCATCCCGCGCTCAAATGCGTAGCGAATATAGCCCAGCCTCTCCGGCCGCGGCGTCACCAGCATCTGCGTCAGCCGCCGCGGTTCCAGCACTTCCGCTCCCGTCTTCTTCCCCGTCTCCAGCGCACGCCACGCCTTCATCAGCGCTTCCTTGAACGTGCGCCCCATCGCCATCACTTCGCCCACCGACTTCATCTGCGGCCCCAGCGTATCGTCCGCGCCGGGAAACTTCTCGAACTGCCACTTCGGAATCTTCACGACGACATAATCGATCGTCGGCTCAAAGCACGCCGGCGTCTTCCGCGTAATATCGTTCGGAATTTCGTCCAGCGTATAACCCACCGCCAGCTTCGCCGCAATCTTCGCAATCGGAAACCCGGTAGCCTTCGATGCCAGCGCCGACGACCGCGACACGCGCGGATTCATCTCAATCACCGTCATGCGCCCGTCCAGCGGATTCACGGCAAACTGCACATTCGATCCGCCCGTCTCCACGCCAATCTCGCGCATCACCGCAATCGCCGCATCGCGCATCTTCTGGTACTCGCGATCGGTCAGCGTCTGCGCCGGCGCAACGGTAATCGAGTCGCCCGTATGCACGCCCATCGGATCGAAATTCTCAATCGAACAAATAATGATGACGTTGTCCGCCAGGTCCCGCATCACCTCGAGCTCGTACTCTTTCCACCCCAGCACGCTCTCTTCAATCAGGCACTCGTGCACCGGCGAAAGATCGAGGCCCCGCGCCAGAATCTCCATCAACTCTTCGCGGTTATAAGCAATGCCGCCGCCCGTTCCGCCCAGCGTAAAACTCGGCCTGATCAGCACCGGAAACCCCAGCTTCGAAGCAAAATCAAGCCCGTCGCGCAGATTATTCACCAGCGCCGACTTCGAAACCTCCAGCCCAATGCGCACCATCGCATCCTTGAACAGCAGCCGGTCCTCAGCCTTCTTGATCGCTTCGAGCTTTGCTCCAATCAACTCCACGTTGTAGTGATCCAGAACGCCCGCATCCGCCAGATCGACAGCCAGGTTCAGCGCCGTCTGCCCGCCCACGGTCGGCAGCAGCGCAAACTTCCCCGAACCGGTTTGCGCCGAAAGCATCTCCGCTTCAATGCGGATGATCTCTTCCACATACTCGCGCGTCAGCGGCTCAATGTACGTGCGGTCGGCCAAATCGGGATCGGTCATGATGGTAGCCGGATTCGAGTTCACCAGCACCACCTCGTAGCCCTCCTGCTTGAGAGCCTTGCAAGCCTGCGTCCCCGAGTAGTCGAACTCCGCCGACTGCCCAATCACGATCGGCCCCGAGCCAATCACCAATATCTTCTGAATGTCATTTCTACGTGGCATCTTCTAGTTCGATACCTCTTTGATAGCCACTGCTCGCGCCTTGAGGGATATGAGCAGGTTTTCAATTCCAAGCTCGGCCGATGGCTCGGTATAGGTTCCGTCTTTGCCTGTTAGCCTGTCAGTAAGGACCAGAGCCGCACTATCGTATAGGCGCTCACGTATGAGTTTGGTTAGAAGAATCTCGTATCGCTTTGCATAAGAAGCGCCTCGAAACTCTTCAAAAACCTTAAAATGTGGTTCTTGGACACCGACCGGGCTTAACGAGCGCTTCGCTTCTTCAAGAACCATCACATAGCCTAACCAAGGCCGCAATGAAGGCGCAAAGGCACCCTCACGGAATGCGGCCCAAATATCGGTCGCATTGCCGAGTGCCTCTTCAGTGCGGTTGTTGAAGTTGTTTCCAAACGATCCTACTTGCGATTTGAACTCCATGGCAGCAATCAGGTTGCTGTCGCGCACAATGAGCAAGTCCCATTTCTTCTCGGCTCGATACCAACCAGGAAGTTCAACTTTTTGGGAAGTGTAGATGCATGTCCGGTCTAACCCTGCTTCTTCAAGAAAATCGCGGAGGAGTTCGACAAAGCCGTCCAATTGCTTACCGCCGGTAACGGCTGTTCGGCTTCCGGAGTCACGCGTCCCAGAGCGGGTGCCTTGCTGGTCTGATTGACGCTGGCGGGTCTTCCAAAAATGCCGGATAGCCTCGGTCAGGCGATCTTGCCAGCGAGGTTTAAGGCTCATGGCTCCTCCCGCTGAATTACTTGGGGTTGCCAGAAAAGCCCACCGGTCTCCCGATAAAAGCGAGACGCGGACTGGTGGTGGTATTTATTGCTGATTTCGTAGCCGATGCTGTGTCGCCCAGTTCGAGCAGCTGCGATGGCGTTTGTACCGGACCCGGAAAAGGGATCCAGGACCACATCTCCCGCAAAACTAAACATCCGGATCAACCGTTCTGCCAATTCGATTGGGTAAGGCGCAGGATGGTCCTTCGTTGAAGCTCCAGTAAGACCGTTCCAAATCTGCTGAAACCAACTCTGGTAATTCTCCGCGCTGATCACAGACAACAAGCGCTTCGCGGCGGTGGGTTTTCGGTAGCCACCCGGCTTGCGGAACATCAAGATGTACTCGACATCGTTTTTGATGACCGAGTTTGGCTCATATGGTTTTCCGAGAAACCCTCCTCCGCCAGAAACCTCATAAGCCGCATTCGCAATCTTGTGCCAGATGATTGGCGCCAGATTGTCGAAGCCAATCTCTCGGCAAAGTTCCTGGATCGATGCATGCAGAGGGACAACGGTGTGCCGTCCATCATTCTGCCGCCTCGATAGGCATACATCGCCGACGACACACACCAACCTTCCGCCGGGAACCAGCAGTTCAAAGCAGCGCTGCCAGACGCGGCCTAGCTCAGCAAGGAATTCATCGTAACCGCTCACGTGCCCAAGCTGGCCATCTGCGTCGTCATACTTCTTGAGGGTCCAATATGGGGGCGAGGTCAGGACAAGGTGAGCGCTCTCGGGTGCGAGGAGGCGCATCTCTCTTGCATCTCCATGCACGAGATAATGACTAGTCGGAATCCGAAGCAGCACTAGTTCTAAAAGGTCCATCGCAGCGGGATTGCGAGCCAGCCGTGGAATCTCGGTCTGTTCTAAAGAGCCAAACTTAAGCTGTTCTCCCAAGAAAGACGAAAGGTCCAAATCCGGAATAACGATTCCTCCCAGCTCCATTTCGTGTTTTCTGGCTACGAGTCCGCTCATCCCTTCCACTCCTCCATCATGTTCCGAAAATCCCGAAACAAATAATGCGAGTCATGCGGCCCCGGTGCCGCCTCGGGATGATACTGCACGCTGAACAGCGGCAGCGTCTTATGCCGCAGCCCTTCCAGCGTCTGATCGTTCAGATCCACATGCGTCAGCTCCACCTCATTCACGTTGATCGAATCCGGATCGACCGCGAAGTTATGGTTGTGCGCCGTAATCTCCACCTTGCCCGTAGCGTTATTCCGCACCGGATGATTCCCGCCGTGATGCCCAAACTTCAGCTTGTATGTCCGGCCACCCAGCGCGAGGCCGGTCAGCTGATGCCCCAGGCAAATCCCGAACACCGGCACCCGCCCCATCATGTTCTTGATCGCCTTCACCGCGTAATCCACCGGCTCCGGATCGCCCGGCCCATTCGACAGAAACACCCCATCCGGCTTCATCTCCAGCACCGTCTCCGCCGAAGTCTCCGCCGGAACCACCGTCACCCGGCAACCCTCCCGCGTCAGCATTCGCAAAATATTGTGCTTGATCCCGAAGTCATAAGCCACTACATGAAGCTTCTGCTCCTTCGGATCCAAAGCCAACTCCCGAGCCAGCAACGGATCGCCCGCTTGATTCCGCGCGTCGGAAGAATCAAACCCATAGACCGATTTCGTCGACACCACCCGCGCTAGATCCGTCCCATCCATCTTGCGGATGTTCCGCGCCCTCTCGACCAGCGCCGCCGCGTCCTCGGTCTCCGTCGAAATCACACCCCGCATCACTCCGTAAGTCCGCAGATGCCGCACCAGCGCCCGCGTATCGATCTCCGCCAGCACCGGAACCGAATACCGCTCCATGTATTCATCCGTCACCTGCTCCGACCGCCAATTGGAGCTGACAGCCGAAAACTCGCGCACGATCAAGCCTTCGATATAGGGCTTGGCCGACTCGTTATCTGCCAGGTTGGTTCCGTAATTTCCTATTTGGGGATTTGTGAGAACGACGATTTGCCCGGCGTAGGAGGGATCGGTGGCGATTTCCTGGTATCCGGTAAGAGAAGTATTAAAAACGACCTCGCCCCGGCACTCGCCCGGGTGCCCATAGCCGTGCCCACGGAAGATGCGCCCGTCTTCGAGCGCTAAAATTGCCTGCATCGCCTCTCCGGAGAGTGGCTTCAACCGAATTGCACGAACTTGCGTATCCTCTTTTGTATCAGCGCCTTGAAATTCAGTGGCGTTTTTTGCTGAAGTCTTTGAGAGGGGCCGCACGCACTCTTGGCAATCGGTGAACCTCTCGTAACTATATCAGCGTTTGCGCGGCACTTTCCGGCACTCTGTGGATTGTCCAAACTCCGTTGATCTCAATGGAAACGGTGCAAGCAAGGTGAGCCAGTTCCAGGCGCGCAAATCGGAGACCATGACAAAGCGGCACTACCCCACACAAACGCACAGACTTTCCGATGCTTGCGGGCTGCACAGCCGCTCGGCTAATCTCGACCTTAGCTTTTCAACTCCGTGCCGCAGATGAATTCTGTGCGTGACAGCATTATCCTCAAGATTGAGGCCGAGTGAACGCATGGTCCCTACAAAGCGCGAAAGCGAAGGTGAAGTGGCGAACCATGCATGATGCGAATTTGTGGAATGCGGCCGGAAGCGTGTCCGTGCGCCGGGGCTTCGCCAGAAACGGATTGATTGTTGCCGCCTGCCTTACGATGGGCAGCTTGGCCACCTGCCCCAGCGTGTGGGCGGCGTGCACTGGCCCGGCTTCGCTTGAGGCAGCAATCCATACCCATCCAGATGCGGATGCTTACGCCGCCCTTGGTACCTGGTTCGATCAAAACCGTCAAACGGCGTGCGCGTTGGAGGCTTATCGTTCCGGATTGAAGAGGGCCCCGGACTCGGCGCAGCTTAACTTTCTGCTGGGCCGGAGCCTCTATGCGGCCAGCCGCCCGCAGCAGGCCGTCGGTCCCTTGCAGCAAGCCGCCCGCCTCGATCCCCAGCAGCTGACGGCGCACTTGCTGCTGGGCGCTGCGCTTGCCCAACTCGGTCGCAACCAGCAAGCCCTGGTCGAATGGCAGGCCGCGCTCAAGATTGATCCCGATTCGAAAGCCGCGCTCGACGGCCAAGCCAAAAGCCTGATGGCCGCCGGGCAATATGACACCGTGATCCGAAGCCTGCGCACGGCGGCGCGCGACGAAAGCACCACCCTCGATCTGGCCCGTGCTTACCGGAAAACAGGCATGCTCGACGAGGCCGCAAAGACGCTGGATGAAGGCCTGCGTGCCGATCCTGGCTCCGACGCGCTCACTGCTGCCATGGTTTCTTTGCTCGTCGACGAATCGCACTATGAAGCAGCAACTAGGCTGGCGGAAAAGATCGCAAGTACCAAGCCCAACGACCTCGAAGCACAGCGGATTTATTTCCGGACTCTGGTCATCACTGCCGACAACGATCGCGCCTCCGCCCTTGGCCGCAGGCTGCTGGCTCTCGCTCCGCACGATGCCGATCTTCTCAATTTGAACGGGCTGCTGGAAAAGAAAGCAGGAGACTATCCGGCTGCCCGCAAACATCTTGAAGAGGCAGTGAAGTTAAGCCCCAACGACTTTAATCCGCGCGTGAACCTCGGCGTGGTTTTGGCCGCGCTCAATGATCCCGCCGGGGCGAAGATACAACTTGAAAAGGCGCTCGCTCTCGGCACCGACGAGCCACAAGTCCACTTCGAACTGGCCAAGGTTCTGCGCACTCTCGGTGACACGGCCGACGCGCAGCAGCAGCTCACCCTCTACCAGCAAAAGCTCAAGCAGGAGTCGGACCGGACCTTTGCGGTTTCAAAGGCTGCCGAGGCCGCGCTGGCCGCCAAGGCCGGAGACAATCAAAAGGCTGCCGATCTCTACCGCCAGGCCTCCGCCGCACAGCCAAACGATCCCGCCATGGCCTACCAATTGGCTCTGATTCTCGACAGCCTGGGCGAGTTGGCAAACGAGCGTGCCGTGCTTGAGCAGGCCACCCAGGCCAATCCCCATTTTGTTCTGGCACAGTACCAGCTTGGCTATGTGGACTTTCAATCCGGCGACAATGCGGGAGCCGAGCGGCAGTTCCGGCTTACAGTCGAACAAGTTCCAGATAACGCCCGCGCGTGGATCTCGCTGGCCGCTGCCCTGGGCGCCCAATCTCGCTTCGATGAAGCGCAGCAGGCCGTAGGCCGCGCTCTCAAGCTCGATCCGGACAACGCCGCCGCCCTTGATCTCAGCAGAAAGCTGGCCGCCAGCCAGAGCCGGCACTGAGGCACGCAAAGATTTTTTTCAACGAGGAGATGCAAGGCGTGACCAGCGAGAGGAAAACGGGCCTTTGGACACGCCGCCGTATGTTACGCACGGTGCCCGCCGCCCTTGCCCCTGCGCTAATTCCCCGCGGGCTGCGCGCATCCATCCCAGCGCAAAAATTCGCCGCACCCTTCTCTCGCTTCGTGGATGTGGCCCAGACCGCCGGCCTCACAACCGCTATCACCTACGGCGAGCCCCACAGCTTCACTTACATCATCGAATCCATGGCCACCGGCTGCGCCTTTTTCGACTACGACAACGACGGCTGGATGGATATCTTCATCCTCGGTGGGCGCACGCTTGCCGGAACTCCTCCCGGCTCCGGCAACCGGCTCTACCACAACAATCGCGACAGCACCTTCACCGACGTGACGGCCAGATCCGGACTCTCCGACCCCGGCTGGGCCCAGGGTGTCTGCGTGGGTGACTATAACAACGACGGCTGGGAGGATCTTTTTCTCACATACTACGGACAGAATCGCCTCTACCGTAACAATGGTGACGGCACCTTCACCAATGTCACCGCCGAGGCCGGCCTGCTCTATCCCAAGAATCGCTACAGCACGGGTTGCACTTTTGTGGATTACAACCGCGATGGCCATCTGGATCTTTTTGTCTCCAACTATCTTGAGATCGATCTGGCCACTGCTCCCAAACCCTCGCTTGACGTGCCCAACTGCAACTACGAGGGCGTAGCCACCATGTGCGGTCCGCTGGGCCTGCCCAAGGCCCAGCACTACCTTTACCGCAACAACGGCGATGGCACCTTTGCCGATGTCTCACTCGAGTCGGGCATCGCCGCGCTGCGCGGCTCCTACGGCCTCTCGGCGGTCAGCATCGATGCCGACGAAGACGGTTGGCCCGACATCTTCGTAGCCTGCGACATGACCCCCTCGCTGCTGCTGATGAACAACCGCGACTGCACCTTTCGCGAGGAAGCCCTGTTCCGCGGCATCGCTCTCAGCGGCGAAGGCCGCGAAATGGGCGGCATGGGCGTTGGCGTGGGCGACTACAACCTCGACGGTCACACCGACATCGTCAAGACGCACTATTACAACCAGGCCAACGGCCTCTACCGCAACGACGGCAAGGGCACCTTCGACGACGTTACGGTCGAGGCAGGCCTCAACAAGGAGACGCGGTTTGTCTGCTTCGGTGCCGGCATTGCGGACTTCGACAACGACGGCTACCCCGACATCCTGCTAACTTCTGGTACCGTTTATCCCGAAGTTGCCCTCGTTTCTCCCCGCTTTCCCGAGCGCAGTCCGCGCCTTCTTTTTCGCAATCAGGGCGCCGGCACCTTCGTTGAGATGGGCGCAGATGCCGGCCCTGGGATCGAAGCGCCCCATTGCAGCCGCGGCGCAGCCTTCGGTGACTTCGACAACGACGGCGACATGGACGTGCTCATCATGAACGTAGACGAGCCGCCCACGCTGCTTCGCAACGATGCTCCCTCCGGCAACCACTGGATCAAAGTTCGCCTGGAAGGCACCAAAAGCAACCGCAGCGCCATCGGTGCGCGCGTGGTAGTGCGCTACTCCGGCAAAATTCAAGTTCAGGAGGTCGTGAGCGGGTGCAGTTTCTGCTCGTCAAACGATCCGCGCCTGCACTTCGGCCTGGGCTCTGCAACCACCGCGGACATTGAAATTCGCTGGCCCCTGGGACTTGTCGAGCGCATCCACGGCGCGGCCGCCAATCAGTTGCTCACCTTGCGCGAAGGCGCGGGGCAAGTGAAAGGCCGGCCGTTTCGGTAACGAAACCCGCGCCAGCACTGAGCCGCCTCCAATGAGACGCACAAATCCGCTGACTTGCTGACTTGCTATTTCCGCGAAGCGGAAGCTGACTCGCTGTCTCTTTCAAGAAACCTCACCAAATTAAGCACACCAGCCCCAGTTTCACCACCAAACGCTAGGCAGATAGGCGGGCCGCGCCTGCATCTGCCACTGCGGATTTCCGAACTCGATGCGGGTCGTCGAGGTCTTCCACCAATTGCGTCAGCAGAGCCGCCAGCATGAAGAAAACTCCACCCGCAACCACAGCGGCAAGGCGGTTGTTGTTCAATAAATGGCCCATCACCCAGCCAAACCCAAGCGATGCCGTGATCTCCGGAATCACTACGAACGAATTGAAGATTCCCATGTAGACTCCGGTCTTTCCCGCAGGCAAAGATCCGGACAGAATGGAATACGGCATCGAGAGCGTACTAGCCCAGGCGATCCCGACTCCGGTCATCGAGAGCAACAGCGGATACTTGCTGTGAATCACGGCCACGGAAAGCAGTCCAAGCCCGCCGCAGATCAGGCACAAGCCATGCGTCGCCTTGCGTCCAAATTTGAGTGCAATCCCCGGCAGCGCGAACGAAAAAGCGAAACACACCAGAGAGTACATTCCGAAGCAGACGCCTGCCCATTCCGCTCCCGCGGAATACAAGAGAGAGTTGGTATCGGAGGCACCGAAAACATTGCGTGGCACGGCGACCGGAAAGTAAAGCCACATGCAGAACAATCCCAGCCAGGTTGAGATCTGGACCCACGCAAGTTGCCGCATGGTGCGCGGCATTTCGCGGATCGAAACCAGGATCTCACGAGCTCCGGCCGCTATTCCCGCTCGCTCGGCCTTCTGTCTGCGAAACTCCGCCATGTTCTCCGGCGGGTATTCTTTGGTCGTGAAAACTGTCCATAGCACGGCACCCAGAAACGCCACGGCGCCTATGTAAAATGAAAACCGCACCGTGAACGGAATTGTGCCGGCAACTCGAGTCTGAGCCATGTGAAAAACATTGGTCAGCAGAAAAGGCAGTGCCGAGGCAATTACGGTACTGAGGCCAATCAAAAGGCTCTGCATCGCGAAGCCTTGTGTGCATTGCGATTCGGGCAGCAGGTCGGACACAAACGCACGAAACGGCTGCATGCTGATGTTGATGCTGGCGTCGAGAATCCAGAGCAGCCCCGCCGCCATCCACAATGCTGAACATCGCGGCATCAGGATCAGCGCGGTCGAGCTTAGAATCGCGCCGGCAAGAAAGTATGGCCTGCGCCGGCCCAGCGGACCCCAGGTGCTGTCGCTGGCCTGGCCCACAATTGGTTGGATCAGCAACCCTGTCAGCGGCGCGGCCAGCCACAGAATCGGAATCTGATCGGCCCGCGCGCCCAGGTATTCGTAGATGGCGCTCATATTCGCCATCTGCAATCCCCACCCAAATTGGATGCCGAAGAAGCCGAAGCTCAGGTTCCATATCTGCCAGAATGTGCGCCGTGGTTTGTCCATCAATTAGGCTCTCCCGTCTTTCTCCAGTAAACTCCCTCGAAGCTTGTTTCATAAACCAGAATTGTGTCAGGGCACGGCTTCAGCCGTGCCGGTGAGGCGACAATGAACAGGGGTTTTAACCCCTGAGGGAACAGCTTCGACGCACGCGGAACGATTTATGAAACCGCCCCTAGCGATCGTAAAGCGCGGTCAGAGATTTCAATCGGTCGCTCAGTTCCCTGCTCAATGCACCTGGACGATAACGCCATCTCCAGTTTCCGCTTACCGTGCCGGGAAGATTCATGCGCGCTGAATTGCCCAGCCCCAGCACATCCTGCAGTGGAACAATCACAACACCGGCGACCGAGGCCTCGACCGCGCGGATCATAATCCAGTTGACCTGCGCATCGTCATCGAAGTTGAGATAGGCGCGCGCGAGTTCATGTTCTTTGCGCACATCCTCCGGCGTGCGGGTGCTGTCGGCCGCTCCCGAACTCGACCACCAGCCCACCGCGGTGTCGTTGTCGTGACCGCCGGTGTAAGCAACCAGGTCGCGGCTGTAATTATGAGGCCGAAAAGACGATCCCTGCGGATCGGTGCCAAACGCAAACTGCAGGATACTCATCCCCGGAAGGCCGAATTCTTCTCTAAGCTGCTCCACTGGCGGCGTGATCACTCCCAGGTTCTCGGCCACAATCGGCAGCTCTCCAAATTCGTTCCGCAGCGCCGAAAGCAGTCTCTTTCCCGGCGCCTTGACCCAGCGTCCGTGGATGGCGGTCGTCTCTCCAGCCGGAACTTCCCAGTAAGATTCAAATCCACGAAAATGATCGAGCCGCACCAGGTCGAAGAGGGCGAGCGAGGCGCGGAAGCGTTCTATCCACCACCTGAATCCATCGGCCTCCAGCACATCCCAGCGATAGATCGGATTGCCCCAAAGCTGCCCGGTGGCGCTGAAGTAATCCGGGGGCACGCCGGAAACCACGGTCGGGTGGCCCCTCTCATCGAGATAAAACAGGTCCGGGCGTGCCCAGACATCCGCACTATCGTGCGCCACATAGATGGGAATGTCGCCCATCAAGCGAATGTCGCGCTTCCGGCAATAGGTCTTCAGGTCTTTCCACTGGCGGAAAAACTCAAATTGCCAGTATTTGATGGCGTTCATCTGGGGCGCAAGCTTCAGCTTCCACTCCTCAACTGCGCGCGGTTCGCGGCGCAGGATCTTCGCGTCCCATTTGGTCCAGGCCGTTCCGTTGTGTACGTCCTTCAACGCCATGAAGAGCGCGAAGTCTTCGAGCCACGGGCTGGCGCTCTCACAAAAACCGTCGAACTCCGCGCGATCCGTGTGTGACGCATCGTGAAAGAAAGTCTCTGCTGCCCGCTGCAATACCGGTCTCTTGAACTGAATGGTCGCCCCGAAGTCGATTGCATCTTCCGGAAACTGCGGCGCCTGAGCCAGATCCGATTCCTGAAGCAGTCCCTGATCCCGCAGACGCTCAAGGCTCAGCAACAACGGGTTGCCGGCAAATGCGGAAAAGCATTGATAGGGAGAGTCGCCGTATCCAGTAGGGTTCAGTGGCAGCACCTGCCACAACTTCTGTCCGGCAGCATGCAAAAAGTCGACGAATTCGTAAGCGCATGGCCCGAAATCGCCGATGCCAAACCGGCCTGGCAAAGAAGTGCAATGCAGCAAAATGCCGCTCGCTCGTGGGAGTTTCACGGGGCAAACATACGCTGGCCGCAGTTGCCCGGTCAAGCTCACGGAAGGAGCCGGAGATACTCCCCCGACTCTTTCAACGCTCGCGAAGGTCGATTTCGTAAACAATCGATGCTGGGACAATGGCGGCGACAGGACGATCGCCCGCCGCCCCTCAATGCTCGTGTGTTCAATCCCGATCCAGCGACCCGGCTAACTAAAATCGCGCACGGGAAAGGTCTGCGAACGGCGAAGGCCGCAAGAGGGATAGCTCGAAATCCCGCTTCAAACCGGGAGATATAAAAACATAACGTTTTTAGAATAAATATCTTACCGAATGATCGTCAATTGATGGCAAATGGGCGGCCTGTGGATTGACCAGTGTCAAAACCAAGGCGTTTACTCATCCGCGGTTGCGAGAAAAGGTATTTAGCACAGCCTGAATTCTCTCGAAACAGTCAACGCTTGTTAACGAAAGTTCTTTGGAGGACATTGTGATGTTGAGAAAAAGCAGCTTCGTGCCCAAACGGCATCGGCGCATGCGGTTCACGCTGATGGCGTTCGCCTTGTTCCTGATCTCTCTGGGCGCGCACGGCGTCTTCGCGCAAACCGATACAGGCATCATTGCGGGTACCGTAACCGATGCCACCGGCGCGGTTATCCCAGACGCTAGCATTCTGGCTACCAATGCGGAAAACGGCCTCAAGCTCAGCGCCGTTTCGAACGGCACTGGCGAGTTCACCATCCTGGCAGTGCCGCGCGGCAATTACTCGGTAGCCGCCGCAGCCAAAGGCTTCCAGACTCAGTCGGTCTCGGTAACGGTCGTCGTGACCTCGACCCAGACCGTGTCCTTCCAACTGAGCCTGGCCGGAACGGCCACGACCGTGCAAGTAACTGGAGCCGCGCCGCTGATCGACACCTCTGACGCCACCGTCGGAGCCACGATCGAGGGCAAACAGGTAACGGACCTGCCCCTGAATGGCCGCAACTTCAGCCAGCTTGCCCTGCTCACCCCTGGGGTGACCCGCGGCGCATATGGCGACGTTGCCTCCGGCGGAGGCAGCTCCAACATGACCGAAACCAACCGCAACAACGAAAGCGGCGCGGCGGCCATCTCGGTCAATGGCCTTCGGCCGCAAGCGGACAACTACATCCTTGACGGCGTGGACAACAACGACGGACTGGTCAACACCATCCTTTTCTACCCCAACATCGATGCGACGCAGGAGTTCAAGGTGAACACCAACATCGCTCCGGCCGAGTACGGACGTGCCGGCGGCGCCATCGTGATGAGTTCCACCAAGGCCGGCACCAATCAATATCACGGCTCGGCCTTCTGGTTTTACCGTGACAAGAGCTTCGACTCCAATCCGAATTACCGCTTCAACGGCGCTCCGGTTACGGCTGCGGCAGGCTTCCTGCGCAACCAGCCCGGCTTCTCTTTAGGCGGGCCAATCTTCAAGAACAAGCTGTTCGGCTTCGGGGACTACCAGGCGCTGCGTGAAACCGTGGCCGTCTCCCCGCACTACCTCACCGTCCCCACCGCTCTGATGCGTACCGGAAACTTCTCCGAGCTTTTGAGCGCTTCAGGTGCGAGTGGCGCAGGATCCAACTCCTTCCAAACCCAGTATCCGCGCTGCTATCCAGGCACGGACCCCGCCACCGGAAATCCCTATGCCAGCGAGACCAGCCCTGGTTTGATCTTCGATCCCACAACCTGTCCCACACTCAAGAACGGTCCGCCGCCAACGCAATTTAACGCCGGTGGTCCGAACATCATTCCACAGGGCCGTCTGAATCAGGCCGCGCTCAACTATCTCAATGCGTTTCCCACGCCCTCGCGCACCGATCGCTACTTGAACAATTACCTCGACACGCAGACCGAAGCGAATAAGTACAACACCTTCGACGGCCGCTTCGACTGGATCCCTTCATCCAAAGACATCGCGTTCATTCGCTTCAGCTACGACAACTCGGTGAACTCCAAGACCTCGGAGTTTGCCAAACTGCCTGCAGGCGGCGGAACGGGCATCAACCCCACCCACGCGCGCGGTTACGACCTCGGTTACACCCACACCTTCACTCCTAACATGGTGAACGAGGCGCACATCGCCTACAACCGCGACAACTACGGCTACACTCCGCCGGATTACGGCGCCTATGTGTCGAAGGACCTCGGCATCGTGAACGCCAACATCAACCAGGAGACCACCGGTGGAGCGCTGATCGGTGGATGGAAAGGCAACCTCGAATACACAGGCGACTATGGCCTGTACGCGGTGCCTCAAAACACCTACGAAGTCAACGACTCGGTGAGTTGGAGCCGCGGCGCGCACTCCATCAAGTATGGCGGCACCTTCATCCGCCGCCAGGTGGAGTTCTTCAACCCGCAGGAGGGCAAGGGCTACTTCTTCATCGACCAGGGCACGGTCGACTTCACCGGCTATGAGGTTTCAGAACTGCTTGCGGGCGGCATGGATCAATACCAGATCGGTTCGCAGGCCGGCTACTTTGCCAACATCGGGCAGGAAGATGGCCTGTTCGTGCAGGATGACTGGCGCGTGACCCGGAACCTGACGCTGAACTACGGCATGCGCTGGGACTATCTCTCCCGTCCGTACGAAGCGCACAACCAGCAATCCGCCTTCAATGTGGATACCGGTCAGGTGATGCTCGCCAACCAGAACGGCATCTCCAAGAGCATCGTTGCGCAGGATTATCACGACTTCGGCCCCCGTCTGGGCTTTGCTTATGACCTGATGGGCGATGGGAAGACCGTTGTCCGCGGCGGTTTCGGGATTTTCTATTTCCTGGATGGTGGCGGCATCAATAACCAGCTTGGAGAACAGGCTCCCTTCGGCGGCAGCAGCGACTATACGGCAAGCAACGGATACTGCATCACATTTACCGGCCAGTTGAATCAAACACCCTTGAACACGGGCAATAGCTACAACTGCAACGGCTACACCTCCCCGTCCACAGTCTCCTACAGCTCTGGGGGCACCGGTATCGCACTTCCAGCTCGCGGCTATGTCGGTTTCAACCCTGCCAAGCCACCCGCCGGCACTAGCATGATCGCCGTCAACACCCGTAACAGGACTAGCACAGTGCAGGAGTGGAACGTCCAGATTGAACGCCAGATCGGATCGAACAACGTTGTGAACATCGCTTACGTTGGAACCACCGGCAACAACCTGTCGACCTACTACCCCTACAACATCAATCAGTTCACCACCGGCATCCAGAACTTCCCTGGGCTGGGAGGCATCAACTACAACAACTACAACGGCGTCTCGAACTACAACGGCCTGCAACTGCACGCGGAACATCGCGCCAGCAACGGCCTGGTGGGAACCGCCTCCTATGCCTGGTCGCACACATTGGACGATTCGCCTGGTGCCTTCCAGGGGCAGACCGCGGCTCTCTATTATGACCCGATGGCGGGCTACGGCAACTCCAGTCAGGACCAGCGCAACGTCTTCAGCACGTCGATCCTCTACCCGCTACCCTTTGGCCGCGGACAGAAGTTTGCCAACAATGTCTCGCTCCCGGTTGATTGGGTGCTCGGCGGATGGCAGACCAGCATCATCGCCCTGCTTCAGTCGGGCACTCCGGTCGATCTCTCCACGGGGCAGGCCGCACCCGGCAACCGTCCCGACCTGGTCGGCTCCATTTCTTACCCCAGGCAAACTGGCGGCAATACCGGTCAGCTCTGGTTCAACACTAAGGCCTTTGCCAACCCGCCCACGGTATCTTCGACGGCCTGCAACTGCACCGTCTACACCCGCCTTGGAACGCTGGGCCGGAACAAGATTATTGGGCCCGGATACAAGGTAGTCAACTTCAGCTTGCAGAAAAATCTGCATCTGTTTGAAAACTACACGCTCGAACTCCATGGCGACGCGTTCAACCTGCTCAACACACCTGAGTTCACTAACCCGAACGGCAGTTTGTCTTCTTCGCAGTTCGGGCAGATCGAGGGAACCCAGGTCTACAGCAACCGTGAGATTCAGTTGGCGGCTCGATTCACCTTCTGATCCCGATGTTCAAGTTCTACACGCCACGGCGGCACCACTCCGCTGTGGCGCGTAGAATGCCTCTTGCTTCCCTTGGTGCGCTCCACGCGACTCCTATAGCTTCTGAATAAATGAAAGGTGATGCAATGAAGCTCCTCAGGCGGCTACCCGCGATTGCTGTCTTTATGCTCGCCTGCGGTCTTTGGGCTTCAGGGCAAGAACCTCCCGCCTGTTCCTCAGTGCAAAATTCAAGCCGACCCTGTCAAAGCACAAGCGGCCCGCGTATCGACAAGATCGACCCGCCCGGCTGGTGGGCCGGCCTACCCGACCCCATGCTCCTCATTCATGGCGAGGGACTGAACCATGCGCGCTTTGCATTAAGCGGCAAGAGCGCGACTTTGAACAAAACCCAGGCCTCGGAGAACGGACACTGGGCCTTCCTGTGGCTTCAAACCAAATCCGCTGCGCCGCAAACCTTGTGGATCACGGCCCGCAACGACAAAGGCCAGTCGCGTCATTCTTATATGCTGGCCGAGCGCTCGCACCAGGCCGATCGCCACACCGGCTTTTCTTCCGCCGATGTGCTTTACCTGATCATGACCGACCGCTTCGCGGAAGGAAATCCTGGCAACGATCCCCCAGGGAACGATCGCGCCTCCCCGCGCGGCTGGCATGGCGGAGATCTGGCCGGCATCGGGCAGCACCTCGATTACCTCAGGCAACTCGGCGTAACCACGCTGTGGACCACCCCGGTCGCTTCCAATGCCGCAATGCCCGAGGCCTATCATGGCTACGCCGCCACCGACCTTTACGCCGTAGACCCGCACTTCGGCACGCTCGCGGACTATCAACACCTGTCCGATGCGCTGCACGCGCGCGGCATGAAGCTGATAATCGACCTGGTGCCCAACCACATCGGGGTCAAGCACCCGTGGGTGCTGGATCCTCCCGCTCCCGGATGGTTGCACGGCACGCTCGAGCACCATGGCATGCGTCAAGAGCGATTTTTATAAATTGGTGGACCCGCACGCTCCGCCCCAGGCCTGGCGCAACATCACCGACGGCTGGTTCACTGACGCCATGCCTGACCTGAACCAGGAAGACCCGCTGGTGGCCCGCTACCTGATTCAGAACGCGCTGTGGTGGGTTGAAACGGCCAACCTTGACGGTATCCGGCTGGATACTTTTCCCTATGTAGACCGTGCCTTCTGGCATGATTTTCATGCCACCCTGCACAGCGTGTACCCGCGCCTGACTACCGTGGGCGAGATCTTCAACGGCGATCCCGAAGTCACCTCGTATTTTGCAGGAGGAGTGGCGCACAAGGGCATCGACACGGGACTGGACACGCCCTTCGACTTCCCCGTCTACTTTGCGCTTCGTGACGTTCTAACCCACGGCAAGCCGATGACCGAGTTGGCCGGTGTATTGCGCCAGGACGAACTCTACCCCCATCCTGAGCGGCTGGTCACGTTCGCCGGCAACCACGACACGACGCGATTCCTGACCGACGCGGGTGGATCGGCGGCAAAGCTGAAGCTGGCGCTGGGCCTGATCGCCACCCTGCGCGGAGTGCCGCAGATTTATTCCGGAGACGAGATTGGAATGACCGGCGGCGCCGATCCCGACAATCGCCACGATTTCCCCGGCGGCTTTCCAGGCGACGCGCACAGTGCCTTCACACAGGCTGGCCGCACAGACGCTGAGCAAAGTATCTTCGAATGGACATCAGGGATGCTGGCGCTGCGGGAATTACATCCCGCGCTCAAAACGGGGCTCGAACAAGATCTTTACGCGGACGATGATCTCTTCGCATTCGTTCGCACATCAGAGTTGGGGAACTGTTCGTCCAGTCATTCCTCCGATCCGTCGAAAGAGCGGCTGCTCATTGTGGTAAACAAGGGTAGCCGCAGTGAAACCCTGGAGCTACCGGTGGAAGGGACCGCGCTCGCCGCCTGTACCGGGTTTCAACCAATGGCGCCGGCTTTGGGAACCGCCCCCATTGTGGGCGACGGAAAGTTGCATATCGAAGTACCGGCGGAGTCAATGACCGTGTATCAAGTTCGGTGAGCAAGTCGCAGCCGTGCAGGAGAGCGCGCGTAACGCGATGCTTGCCGCGAATGGCCCGGCACTGCGATGGAAGCGAATCGCGGCCGTGAATGATACCCGCGCCAAAGTAGCCTGATTCCAATCGAAATACAGCTTCCGATCGACCACCGGCAGAGGCGAAGCGCTCCTCCCAACTACAATGGGTCTGAGAATCACATTCCTGCGGCGGTGAAAGATGCAGACCCGGAGTTCGGCCCTGTTCAAACCTGAGAACCGAATCTTTAAGTTCAACCCAATCGTCCTTTTCATCTTTACGCTGGCGGCGATTCCCTTGCGTTCGCAGCAATCTCAACCAACGCCAGCCATGCCTCCCAAAGCACCTGGTGGTGGAATGGCCACCGCCGGTCCGCAGAAGGCGCAATTCGACAGCCTTCATCGCCCCATCACCGCGGGCGGTTTCGTAAAAGATGGCCCCATCGTCTTTCAGAACATCGCCGCAAAAGCCGGCCTCACAAGCTGGCGTCACAAAGCCGGAACTCCTGAAAAGAAGCTTATCCTCGAGGCAAAAGGCCCCGGCGTATGCCTCCTCGATTTCGACAACGACGGCTGGCTCGACATCTATCTCGTCAACGGCTCCACATACGACGCGCTCGCCGGCAAAGCCGAACCCCCTCATGCCGCCCTCTTTCGCAATAACCACGACGGAACCTTCACCGACGTGACGGCCAAAGCCGGCGTGGCCAACGACCGCTGGGGATATGGCTGCGCAGTGGGTGACTTCGACAATGACGGCTGGCCCGATTTGTACGTTACGAACTACGGCAAAAATCGCCTCTATCGCAATAATCGCGATGGGACTTTCACCGACACGGCAGAAACCGCCGGCGTCGCCGTTGGAACTTGGTCTGCTGGAGCGACCTTCGGCGACTACGACGGCGACGGCCGTCTCGATCTCTTTGTCGATGGGTACGTCAAGCTCGACCTCAAAAACCCGCCTTATTCAGGTTCCAAGGTAGTCGGCTTCGGCTTCTGTCAATATCGCGGCGAACAGGTTATGTGCGGCCCGCGCGGCCTCACCGGCGAGCAGGATCATCTCTTCCATAACAATGGAGACGGCACCTTCACGGATGTGAGCAAGAAACTCGGAGTGGACGATCAGGCCGGCTACTACGGCCTTGGAGCCTTGTTCGCCGATGTCAACAATGACGGCAAAGTCGGATCTTCTCGTCGCCAACGACTCCACGCCTAACTATCTCTACATCAACAAAGGAGACGGCACCTTTGAAGATGCCAGCTACACCAGCGGCTATGCCCTCAACAACGACGGCCGCGAAGTAGCAAATATGGGCATAGCAGCCGGAGACTATGAAAACAACGGCCATCTCAGCATCGTGACCACAACCTTTGCAGACGATTACAACGTTCTCTTTCAGAACGACGGCACCGGCTATTTTACCGACGTCAGTTACCAGGCCGGCATCGCAGTTTCCTCAATCCCATTCGTTAGTTTCGCCGATGGATTTCTCGATTACGATAACGACGGATGGAAAGATCTGCTCATCATCAACGGCCACGTCTACCCTGAAGTCGACCGCCATCCCGATTGGGGCACGAGCTACGCGCAACGCCCGTTGCTCTATCACAACATCAAAAAGGGAAAGTTCGAGTTAGTCCCTGCGGTCGAAGGATCAGGCCTCGCAGAGGTGAGCGTCGGTCGAGGAGCTGCCTTTGGCGATATCTTCAACGACGGCAAAATCGACGTCGTCATCAACAGCATGGACGGCGAGCCGATCCTCCTTCGCAACGTGAACCCCGACCATCATCATTGGATCGACTTGAAAATGATCGGTGGCCCAAAAAGTCCACGCGACGCGGTTGGAACCACCGTCTACCTCAACGCTGCCGGTATCCGTCAGCGCGGCGATGTCCTCAGCGGCGGCAGCTATCTCTCCTCCAACGACATGCGTGTCCACTTTGGCCTCGCCGATACCGTCGATGCGGGGACCGCCGAAATTCACTGGCCTTCCGGCGCGAAAGAGACCGTCAAGCTCCCCGCCGTGGACCGGATCTACACCATATCGGAAGGACAGGGGATCACAGGCACGTTCCTCCCCGATTCCCATTGAACAATCTTCGCCAGGCAGACTCACCCATCTGCGCGCAGGCACTTTCCTGCTTGGATTTGCACGCTGATTCTGCGATCTCTGGACCAAAATTCCTCGCTTGTAAGCAACGTTTGTGACAACGTTCCCCTCTAACCCAATCGGCATCGGAATTTGAGTGAGCATCGGAGGTCAAGGTCATCCGCCCTCGGATCAATTCGAGTAATGAAACCCCTGCCTGCAACAACGGCGGATAGACCCGCTCCGGATCCCGGTGCGGTCCCGAAGAAGAGTCCGGGGCCCGACTGCTTAAGACCAACAGAATCGTCTCCGGTTTTAGCTCCATGACGAGAACTTCTTGTCCTGGTCGCGGGTGAACTATTGATCATTGCCAGAAATTGACTTGCCTAAATCATCCGGTATTTGCAACAATGGCTCACCCATGCACGAGACTTCCCCGTCTCCTTCTAGCTGCCAGGGAATCGGCATGATCTTGTTCGCGAGCCAGACAAATTATGGCCTCCCGAACCAATTGGAAAATCGGATCCGAACGTCGTTGAGCTGCATTCATCCTTTATTTGAACCTTGGGGATCGGAGAGATCAGAATAGGTGCAAGCCGGGCAGCACCATGGCTTGCAAAATAAATGTCTGTCTGTTTGCGCTCGCACTAATAACGGAATCTTGCTAGTCCATACATTCAAATTGGATTGTTGCAGATCGAGAGGGGTATTTGCCATGAATCTTCCTCTTCGTTCGCTCGCCGCGCTTGCCGCAGGCCTTTTCTGCCTCAACGCGGGTCTAGCGACATCGCACGCACTCAGCGCCCGAAATTCGCCGCAAGTCGATGCAGCCCCTCCTGCCCAGGAAGCCGCAAACTCCGCCGAGGATGCGCCCCCGCCTCCCTCCTCGGAGATGCTTGTGATTCCCGGCCCTCTGCGGCCTCTCCTGCGCATGGCCGGTATCAGCCAGGATATTACCCCCGCCGAACTGCTCCCGATGATGGCTCGAAATGTCTCTCTCTGGGGCTATGAGAACGACAAACCAACCGAGTTCCTGATCCTTGTTGATCGCTACGTCCACCTGGCCCGCGAACTCCAGGCCCTCGCCGGCGCCGACGGCAACATTCGCGTTGAGAGTTGTGACAGCGCCACCCGCCTGATTCAGGTCCTCGGATACCAGTTCCAGCACGGCTGCGGTCCCGCCGGCGCCTCCCTTATGACCGCTGACGCGGAGCGCGCTTTCCTCGCCGTCGACTCCGGCTTCCCGATTACCACCCTCGAAGAGAACCTCCAGAAAGGCACTCCCTTCGTATATGCATTTCCCGGCACCCCGGTTCCAGTTCTCTTCACAGAAAAGTCGTGGACCGGCATCAGCGCCTGGAGAAAGAAGTATGGAGACGATCTCCTCGAAGTTCTTCTCCACGACCGCGACCTTGACCGCCTCTATTCAGCCCTCGCCAGAACCGATCGGCGAACCAGTCAAGCCCTGGCTCGTTCGCCGGGTCTCTGGAAACTCGCTCCCTATGCCGCCGTGCTCGACTTCTACGGCAGCCGCATCTCCATTCACTCCGGTGAAGTTGCGGTACCCGGAGGGGCGGCAGCAGAACCAGCCTGGAAAGAACTCGCCGGAGCCAACCCCAGGTCGACAGGAGAGTTTGTCATCCACCTGCTTTCGAGAGATCGCGGCTGGCTGGCCGCGTACTTTGACGCCTTGGCGCGTATCCCCTCCGCCCAGCAGGCCCACTTCGTGGATGAAGCTCGCCTCCGAAGCGTCTACGACGCCTATCGGTCAGGGTCCAGGAACTCCAAAAACAGTGCCGCCGAAGGCGTCTTCCCGAGGAACGCGGCGCTCCTCGTGCTCCTCACGCGCCTGCAATGGCAGCCCAATGGTGAGCCCCAGATCCCGGGCGATCTCCAGACCTGGAGGGATATTCTCACTCGCAAGTCGGCCTCCAACACCATCCGCAATTTCGCATCCAGCACCCACGCCTGGGACAGCCCCGAACGGTTGCTCGACGCCTTGGCTGCCTCCTCGATTATTGAAAACGGCGCGGGCCCCCTTCAGGACTATCTCTTGTTGAGCGCAATCGACAGCGGAAGACCCGATTCTGGCAAATTGTCTGATGCTACTGTCCGGCTGCTCGCCGAAAAATCGAACGAGTTCAACAGCTGGTACCCCATCTTCGCCGAATTTCCAGCCTTGGACGACACATCCATCACCGGCTTCGTCGATGCCGCGGATCGTATCAACAAAATCCAGGACTCCGCTCTGCGCTCCAATGCCCTCGGCTCGTTTCAGGCCGAAATCGGTCTGTGGCAGATCCTGGCTCGTCAAGGCCAGATTCCGGCTCGCGCCCTCAATCATTCCTGGCAAGGCGTAATCAAACCCTTCACCGGCCTCTCCTCGTCCCTCCAACTCTTTGACGCGGACCGCGCCTCGCTCGAGGCAACCTTGGTCACGGCTGCCGGCGACGCCCATCTCACCCAGGATCAGATCGTCGATCTGCTTGCTGGTCCCGCTCAGGACACTCCGGACGGCCGAAAGGCCCACCAGGAGCTGGCGCACAGAATCCGTACCGTCATGGTCGACCAGCATCTGGTCCCCCTTGACTCCCTCTTCGGCCTCTACGATGGCCTCCATGAGATGGCGCACGGAGCCCATAACGAAGACAACCTGATTCTCCTTGCCGCCGACCTGCGCGAATTCGAGTTGCCCCGGCCCATCTTCACCGGTAGTGAAAAGACCGCTTGGGCCCCGATCGTTTACACCAGCCGCCACGTGGAATTGCAGGTACGAACCGACCTCACAGCGATCATTCGAAACCCCAGTTCGCCGGCCCAACTCGAATCGGCGCGCGCCCGCCTCACTCCCTTTCTCAGGGACACGCTGGTTGGCTTGAATTACGCCTACTACGAGCCCCCGGGTGCCCAGGTGCTCCACAATAACCCCCTCTTCGTTCGCTCCCACGACTTCACCGCCGCGTCCGTTCAGGGCATTGAACACGTCTGGGGTTCGCCCGAGCTGGTCGGAATCGGCGTCACTGCCGGCGGTGGCGCTTATCTGCTCGGATCGCTTGCCGATCTGCCCTACGCCCTGGCGTCGATGGAACAGGACTTCATCTCCCCGGCCAGGGTCCAGGCTTTGATCTGGAAGGAGATCGTTCCCGAGTTCCTGGTCGATGCGGTCCTGCCTCGGTGGTGGGGTGTCCGTCAGGAAGAAATGCACGCCGCGGCACTTTATCAAAGGGCAGGTGAGGAGCTCCTGATCCAGTCGGCGTCCAACCCCCAACTCCGCGAAAGAGTCCTCAAAATCCTTGCCGACCGCATGGCTCCTGCCCGTTTGGAAGAGACGGATCAGGCCCTGCGCAATCCGGACACCGCCAAGGCGTTTATCCCTGAGATGCTCCCGGCCGACACGTTCTTTCTTGCCGCTGGATTCCGCGGCAAGTTCCCCGATCAGGTGTCCCAATCCGGAAAAGCGGGCCGGGAATTGGAGGATCTTGCCGCGAAGGATCCCGCTCATACCAATCCAGAGCGTCTCTCGAAGGTCTTTGGCTTGCCCCACCTCGCCATGGCGCAAAGCAACACATGCACCCTCCTCAATCTGTCGATATTCCCAGCCTCCGGTGCATTCGACGGTCGGCTCTTCGGCGAATCATGGGAGTCCATCCAACCTCTACTGGGCCCGCCTCGCCGATGAAATGGGCTACTCACCCGCAATGCTGAATGTCCTGGTCCCCAATTTGACTCGCCGCATGGTTGCCAACATCTTCGCCACTAACATCGACGATTGGCCCGCCTTGTTGCGTGCCATGGAGAGAACGGGCGATGAGTTCCGGCAGGGCGGGATGCCCGGTCACCCGCCAGGTACCATGACTGGCCAGGTCAACAGTTATCCAATCGCAGCGGCTCTAAATAGCGACCGCTGAACAATGTGGACTGGAGGTCCGAACGCGATGATTCGATCAATCAAGACTTTCGCCTGCCTCGATGTATGCGCAGGCCTCTTTCTTTTAATAGCGGCAGTCCCCAGGCCATCGGCACAGGACGAAACCTCCCGCTTCCGCGTCAACGTGGTTCTGGTGCAGCTCAACGTCGCCGTTACCGACAGCAAAGGGCACTATATCACCGGCCTCCACCCCGAAGACTTCTCCATCACCGAAGACAATATCCCCGAAAAAATTGCCAACTTCGAAGAAGGCAACAATGAGCCTCTCCACAAATTGACCACTCCTCCGGCAAACGCTTCGACTGCCCCGCAGGACCAGCCGCCCGACGCCGTCAAAACACCGGATCCGGAGCCGCCTGCGCCCCTTCATACCTTGGCCGGCGTCACCATTCCCGGCTTGGGCGGGGCCAACGTGTTTATTCTCTTTGACACCAGCAACTACATGTATCGGAGCTTCGTCTTCGCTCAGGATGCCATCGCGGATTTTGTCCGCGCCATGCCCGACGCCAACAAAATTGCGTTCTACTCCTATAGCCGCGACCTCTCCCGCTCCGCTTCGCTTACTGCCGACCGCTTTCAGGTTGTCAATGGCGTGCGCAGCACCGTCGCCGGAGATGACGCCGCGCTCTACAACTCCCTCTTGTTGACCGTCAAGGACGCCGCGCCCCTCCAGGGACGAAAAGCGATCGTGGTCTTCTCCAATGGTCCCGACAACGCAAGTTCGGTCCCTCCTGAGGATGTGGCCGAACTGGCCCAGTCCACCGGAACCATCATCTACATCGTCAGCACCCGTCAGGCTGAGTCCGAGCCCGTCTCTTCAGCCGCATTCGAGCGCATGAGCAAGGCCACTGGCGGCAAGGCCTACTTTGCCCGCAACTGGCGTCAGGAGAAAGATGCCTTCTCCTCAATCCAGGAGGACCTCGCCCATCTCTATACGCTCAGTTACTACCCGCAGGCCAACCCCAATCGCGGCTGGCGAACCATCAAAGTCCGCCTGCAAGGAAAGGAGCTCGAAAAGGACCGCCTGCGCACGCGAGACGGATACAGCCTTATGCAGCAAGCGGAGGTAAGCTCGGAGAACGACACCGCATCCGCATTGAGCCCCGATCAGAAATAACTTGCCGCCCGCGCCGCCGTCCGCCCGCCAATGAAATCCGGGTGCCCCATCCATGACGCAGTCTTATCGCGGCATGGGTGGGAATCCTCGAACCTCAACCCGCCCTGTTTCACCCGTCCTTCGATTCGTTCCCCACCCCTCAAATGCTCCACACCCGCCGACTATAATATTCAATATCTCTTCTCGGCGCCCGGGGCCAAATGCTCATTGACGGCCGGCCTTCGAGTTGCTCGTAAACTGAGGTCCGTCTCTGAATGAATAGTGATGAACTGATTCTCGTCACCGGCGCAACCGGCTTTCTCGGCGTGCGCCTGGTCCGCGAACTGCTTGACCGAAATCCGAATGCCACTCTGGCGCTCCTCATCCGCTCCAGACCCGGCCAGTCCGGGCAGCAACGCGCCGATCTATTCGTCCCACAGTCGGAACGATCGCGTGTCCAGGTCTATTCCGGAGACGTGGGCCAGCCCAACTGCGGTCTTGACGCCGCTGCCCTGCAGCACCTCTCCGCCGAAACAACCCGCGTCATTCACTCCGCCGCCACCGTGCGATTTGACCACTCGCTCTCCGAAGCCCGCCGCATTAACGTCGAGGGCACCCGCCGTGTCCTGGACTTTGCCGCCTCCGCCCGCAGCCTTCGCAGCCTGGCCTACGTCGGCACCGCTTACGTTGCTGGAGAGCGCGCCAACCTCGTCCTCGAAGACGAGCTAGCCATCGGCCAGGGCTACCGCAACACCTACGAGCAGACCAAGGCCGAAGCCGAAGCACTGGTCCGCTCGCGACTCAGTTCCCTGCCCGGCGTCATTCTCCGGCCCAGCATCATCGTGGGCGACTCCCAGACCGGCGTCACCTCCAGCTTCAAAATGATGTACTGGCCGCTCAAGATCTACGCGCGCGGCCTCTGGCGCACAGTTCCCGGATACCCCGATGCCGTCCTCGACATCGTCCCGGTCGATTTCGTCGCCGCCTCCGTCGCACGGGCCGTCTTCGACGAGGCCGCTCTCGGCGCCACGCTTCATCTCTGTGCCGGCCCGCTGGGCAGCGCCACCATCCAGCAGATCGCCAACCGCGCCATGGAGTACTTCCAGGCCCCGCCGCCCCGCTACGTCGATCCCAAGCTCTTTTTCGCCCTCGTCCGTCCAATACTTTTTATGTCGCTATGGGGACGCAAACGCCGGGTTCTGCGCGATGGCCGCGCCTACCGCGACTACTTCACCATGCGCATGCAGTTTGACACCACCAACGCCGAGCGCCTCCTCGCGCCATCTGGCGTCCGCCCGCCCCACGTGCTCGATTATCTTGACCGCTTGTTTAACTATTGCGTCGCCAGTGAATGGGGCCGCAAACCAGTCTCCGTCCAATGAACATCTTCAGGTCCTTTCAGCTTTCGCGCGACCGCACAGTTACGGTCGCCAATCTCATCGACGAGTTGCTCCGCCGCAATGGAGATAGTGAAGTCTCCATCGAAAACGGCCGCCCTTTTTCTCTCGCCGAACTGCACGCCGATGTCTGCGCCAGGGATGCGTTTCTCCGCCAGGCTGTCGGAATTCATCCCGGCCAGCCTGTCGCCGTCTATCGCACCAACAACTCGGCATGTTTTCGCTGGTTTCTGGCAATCATTCGCGCCGGAGGCGTTGCCGTTCCGCTCAACCCCATGCTCTCTCTTGCCGAAGTGCGCCGCATCCTCTCAACCAGCGGCACCGATATCCTGGTCACCGACAAGGCCGTCTTTGAGCACAACATCGTTTCCCGCGACGCCCTCAACGTGCGCACTTGGATTCAATCGGATCACGAACCCGAAACGCTGGATGGATTCCTGCGTGCGCCCAACAGTGGTTCAAAAACCGAATCCGCGCTTCCGCCCACCCTCATCGATCCGGCCGCCACCATCGCCGTCTTCCACACCTCCGGCACCAGCGGATTTCCCAAGGGCGCTGCCCTTTCCAGCCGCGCACTGCTCGGCGGGCGCGCCTCCACGGTCCTGTCCAGGCTATTCCTTTCCCATCGTGATCTCGCGCTGGTCGCGCTGCCCTGGTCTCACATCATGGGCGTCAGCATTGCGCTCTACGGCCTCATGGCGGGCATTCGCGGCTGTTTCCTCAATCGTTTTGAAGTCGCGCCCGCGCTCGACCTCATTGAACGCTACGGTGTCACCTCTGTCGTCGGCGTGCCTGCCATGTTCGCGCGGCTCGTCAACAGCGATCCTGATCCAACGCGGCTTTCCACCGTCCGTCTCTGGCTCTCAGCCAGCGATAACCTGCCCTCTGAGGTCCGCCAACGCCTGCGTCAATTCGGCGCGCTGGTCAGGCTCCCCGGCGGTCTCCGCATCCCTCCCGTGCTCGTCAACGGCTACGGTATGGTGGAATTGGGCGGCCTCGCCATGATGGGCATTGAAACTTCCTTCCTGCCCGGCAGCGGCGATCTTTGCTTCCCCGTGCCGCCGTTTCAAGTCCGCGTGGCTGACGAAAACGGCAAACCGCTCAAAGCCGGCGTGGTTGGCGAGTGCCAGATTCGCCGCCGCGGACTTTCCCCGCATTACTGGAAAGACAAAGCCAATAATCAGGGGTTGCTCACCGGCGATGGCTGGCTGCGTACCGGCGATCTGGCCACGCGCAATCGCCTCGGCGTCATTCGCCTCGTCGGACGCATGAAGGATGTGATCAAATCCGGCGGCTATTCGGTCTACGTCCGCGAGTTGGAAGAGACCATCCTGTCCCATCCGGCGGTGGCGCACGCTGCCGCCTTTGGCCTGCCACATAAGGAAAAAGGAGAATCCCCCGTTGCCGCAGTCGAACTCCATCGCGGATCCTCAACCACTGAAAACGATCTGCTCGACTGGTGCCGCCAGAACCTCGCTCCCTACAAGGCCCCGCGCCGCATCTGGATTCTGGAGCCCGGCGGCCTCCCCCACAACCACACCGGCAAACTCCTGAGGCGAGTCCTCCAACAGCGCTTTGCCGCGGAAATGGATACCGGTCAAGCCGCCCCGCCCAGCGAAGCAACCACATTGTCCAGCATCACCCGCTGACTCGCAAACTCCGTGAAGCGGATGCTGACTCGCTGAGGATTAAACCAGTCTGCGTCAAGCCAACCACTTACTTCCCAAGCGCCCCCGCCAGCCCTTGCGGCGTAAACATCTTCTCATCCGGTTTCGTATTGAACTTCACCGAATCGATCGTCAACACCGTCCGCGTCCCGTCAGCCAAAGTCCGCATCTCCGTATGCCGCGCCCCCCATACCCCACCCTCCCGCTTGAGTCCGGTAGCATGAAGCACGCGCACCTTCTGTCCCCGCGCATCGTACATCTCCGCAAAGAGAATCACCGGAACATCCTGCGCCACCCAGTAATAAATGTATTTGTATTGCGATTTCGCCGCATCCACCGGCGTGGCTTCTATTTTGTATGTCTTGTGCCCTTCCATCAATTCCGCGTCGCCAATCAGGCGATAGATAAAATCGCCCAACACCCGCTCTCCAATATCCTCGAAAGTAAAATCCGTCCCGATAAACCGACTCGAGCGTTCCTGCGGAACAACGCTCCGAACCCGCTCGGTCGCCGGCGTATAAATGTACTGAAGTTCCTGCAGTCCCGGTTGATTCACTGACAATAGCGCCACCCCGACAATCTCCTTCGGCGCCGTAAACACAACCTCGACCTTGCTGTCTCCAGGCGATCCAATCCTCCGATAAATGAAATCCTTCTTCGCGTTGTGCCCCTGGTTATCGAATACCTGGAAACTCGCCTTCATCGTAATGTCGTGATTCGTGTCCTGCCGATAAACGTCCTCCATGATCTTGCGCGCGCTTGGGCTCGAATCAGCCGCAATGACGTTTGCAGACAAGAACAGCGCCGCAACTAGGGAAATCGACATCGTTCGTGCGCATCCGAAACTTCTATTCATACCCGATCGCCTCAATCACCGGTGCCTGCATCGCATGCCGCGCCGGAACCCACCCGGCAAGTAACGACACCGCAACCACCGCCGGAAAAGTCTCCAGAACCAGAAGCCATGGAAAATAGAACGGCACGTCGTATCCCGCCAGAACAGTCGACACCGTATGCGACAGAAACTCTATGTTGAACACCGCGGCCACCGCGCCCACAATCACGCCCACCACCGAAATCGAGAACGCCTCCAGCAGCACCATCTTCCGAATCTGCTTCTGATACCCGCCAATGGACCTGATAATTCCAAACTCCCGCTTCCGCTCCGCGACTGAGATAATCAGCGTATTCGCAATCCCCACCACTGCAACAATCACTGCAACAACAAGCTGCATATAATTCAACATGAAAAACTTGTCCACCAGGCTGCCAATCCAGGTACGAAACTCGACATTGGTGTAAACCAGCGCATGCTCCTGCCCCGCCGTCATTCGTTCAATCTCGTGCTTCACTGCGATTGCGTTCTGTCCCGGCTTCAACATGATGTCTACAAAATCCACCGCATCGTCTTTCCAGTAGCGTTTGTAGAGCGCCCGCTCCATGAAGATCGTCCCTTTGTCTGACCGGTAGTCATCCACCATCCCTACAATCGGCAAATCCAGCGGCCCTGTCGGCGTGTCGAGATGCACGTTGCTTCCAACCTTCATCCTCCACCGTGCGGCAAAATTCTTTGACACCAGCACGCCCGCCCCTCGCGGCAGCACCGCTTCTGCGGTTTTCTTGTTCCCGTCCAGAATCGCATTTTCGGACCGCATCAGGAAAGTGTCCATCTCAATCGCACAAATCGCGGCCGTATCGCCGTTATAGGGAACGATCGTGAAGCGCACGTTCTGGACGTGCTTCACCTCCGGCAGCGCCGCAATCTGCTTCCCCAGATCCTCGCTGAAATGGTAAGACGTCGATCGCAGCAACGTGGAAGTCGCCACCATCAGATCGGCGTTCAGCATCTGATGAGTCCACCGCGCGATCATGTTTTTGTAGCTCTGGATGTAGGCTGCCGTCGAGTAGACGAACATCAATCCCACCATCAGCGCTCCAACTGTCGCCGCGCTTCGCCGTGGCGACTGAATCATCGCGTCCACCGCCAGCGCGCCCTCCGATCCTCCCGCCCTATCCATCGTGGGACGAATTGCCCGTGCCGCCCAGTGCACCAGCATCGGCAGCAGCAAAGTCAATCCCAGGAGCTGCAAGCCGGCATACGAAAACTGAGACATCATCCCCACATCGGAGGGAGAATACTCAATCAACAGCATGCTGATCAGAAGCACCGCCGCGCCCAGTGCGGTGCGCCCCCACCCCAGCGCCGACTCCTTGCGCCGAGCCTCGATGTTATGCAGCGCGAGGATTGGATCCAGATACGACGCCGCCCTGCGCCGGAATCCACGCGCCGCAAAGCGAAGCCGCCACCCCCAGCCCAAACGAAGTCAAAACCAGGTCGGAATGCAGCTTTGGCGCCACCGCGATGGAAACAATTCCGTAAACCGAAGCCGCAATCGATCCCATCGACTCTGTTCGCCACGAACGCCATGTAGTATCCCACCGCAATCCCGACGCCCGATCCAATAACGCCCATGAACAGGGCCTCGCCCAGAAACATCGCATTGATGTTTCCGCGCTCCACCCCCACTGCCCGCAAAATCCCAATCTCCTTCCAGCGCTGATTCACTGCGATTGTGAACGAGTTGAAAATGATGTACACGCCCACCAGCAGCGCGATAAAGCTGGTGATCATCATCCCCAATCGCATCGCCGTCACCGCATTTTCCAGCGCCTGTCCCTTCATATCCGGCCGCATCACTTCAATGCCCGCCGGCAATCGCGCCTTCAGCCGCTGCTGCAAATCGTTCACCGGAACACTCGGCGCATTCATCAGATCGATGCGATCGAAGTTATGTCCGCGATCGAACACAACCTGTGCCGAATAAATATCCATCACCGCGATATTGCCGCCGAATACCTCTCCAACCCCGGTCGGCTTGAAGATTCCCTCGACCGCAAAATCCATCTTCCCGTGCGCCGTGAAAATCGGGAAATGGTCGCCGATCTTCAATCCATGGCGATCGGCAAACGCCCGCGAAAGCAGAATCGAATTCGGCTGCGCAAGATAAGTGAGCGGGTCCGCAATCTGCGTCTGCGAGCGATCGAATTCGTACTGCCGCAACTGCTGGTCGCCCGTCGTATCCACGCCCAGGATCAGCAGGTTTCCTTCGTCCTGGAAAGCCGTATGCGCGATCACCTCAATCACCGGCTCGGCAAGCTGCACTCCGGGCGTAGCACGCACCGTGTCCAGCGTCTCTTCGGGGAAACCGGCCTCGCCCGCGCTCACCTCAAGCGTGGATTTACCGGCCAGCCGCTCAACTGTCAGCGTCAGTGAATCCAGAAGCGCCGCGTTGGCGGTGCGAATTGCAAAGAAAACCGCAACGCCGAGAGAAATCCCCAACGTCGTCATCGCGACCCTGAGTCGATGTGTTCGCCACTGCCGTAATGCGACTTGCCAGAGTGCGGATATCATCAGCCTCGTCCGTTGCCGCACGGCGAATCTTGCACGATCTGGCCGTCATGCAGCGTGACGATTCGATTGCAGCAGTTCGCCGCCTGGGAGTTATGGGTCACCATCAGCAGCGTGCTTTGGTACTCCTCTTGCAATTCATCCAGCAGGCGCAGGATCTCGTCGCCGGTGGCCGAGTCCAGATTCCCCGTCGGTTCATCTGCCAGAAGCAGTGGAGGACGAAAGATTAGCGCTCTTGCGATCGCAACACGCTGCCGCTCGCCGCCCGACAACTCATCCGGCCTGTGAGCAGTCCTGTTCGTCAGGCCCACACGTCCCAGCATCGTTGTCGCGCGCCGCTCCGCCTCTTTCTTCTTCAGCCCCTGCAGGCGCAGCGGCAATGCCACGTTTTCCAGAGCCGTAAGCGTAGACAGAAGATTGAAGGTCTGAAAGATCATCCCGATCTTTTCCCGGCGCAGCCGCGTCCGAGCATCGTCAGTCAACCCGGAAAGCTCGACCCCCTCAACCATCAGTGAGCCCGTCGTGGGCTCATCCAACCCGCAAACCAGGTTCAAAAGCGTGGACTTTCCGGAGCCCGACGGCCCCATCACCGCCACTCGCTCCGCCTGTCCAATCTGCAATGTAATGTTATTCAAGGCCAGGACGGCTCTCTCTGCCCCATAGCTCTTGGTGACGTTCTTCAGTTGAATCATTCAGGAGTCCCGCCCATGCAGGCTATCACATTAAGCTCTCGCGAGACCCCTCCTTTCGCGACATCCGGCGCCGCCATAGGCCCGTCCACCGATATCCAAACGCCACCCGCTTTTCACGATAAATCTCGAATCCTCCCTCTTCTATGTACACTGGTTGCGGTATTCAGCGAGGTCTCCGACCGCCGGTCTGTGTTTCAATCGCGAGTGCCCAAAGTCTCGATTTTGAGACCTGGGATACGAATGCATTGATTTGATCGAGCCGACGAGTGCGGTCGGAAAACTCGCCCTCCAGCCAATGCCCGTTTGAATAGGCCGGCAAATCCGCCTCTGTGAGGACTTATGGCATCCGATCCCGCTTCAAACAGCCCCGTCGCCACCGCTCAGGCCGGCAAATCTGCTCGTGGCGCTTCCATCGCGTTCATCGCCGTGGTCATCCTGGTCGCGGTCGCTGTTATCTATTTGTTCAAAACCAATCCTCTTCGAGCCGCTTGGGCGCAGGCTTACGATCCCATGGGCCGCTGGTGGTTCTCCACCTTGTTTGCCGCGCTGCCCATCGTTGTTCTGTTGGGCGCCATGGCCGTCCTGCGCGTCAAGGCGCACATCGCGGCCTGTGCCGGCCTCATCACTGCCCTGGCCGTCGCCATGCTGGCCTTTCACATGCCCGTGCGTCTGGGCTTCACCGCGGCCGCCTATGGCGCGGGATACGGACTCTTCCCCGTCTGCTGGATCATCCTGCCCGTCATCTTCCTCTACGACCTCACCGTCAAAACCGGCACCTTCGTCACCCTCCAGGAAAGCCTCACCAACATCACCGACGACAGCCGCCTGCAACTGCTCCTCATCGCCTTCGCCCTGGGCGCGTTCTTTGAGGGAACCTCGGGCTTCGGCACCCCCGTCGCCGTCTGCGGCGCCATCCTCATCAGCCTCGGCTTCCGCCCTCTTCATGCCGCCGGGCTCTCACTGCTCGCCAACACCGCTCCCGTGGCTTTCGGCGCGCTCGGCATTCCCATCGTTGCCCTGCACGGCGTAACCGGCCTCGACCTCCTTCTGCTCTCCAAAACCATCTCCATCATCCTCGTGACCTTCTGCCTCATCGTCCCCTTCTGGGTCATCTGGGTCTATGCCGGCTTTCGCGCCATGCTCGAGGTCTGGCCTGCAATCCTCGTAGCCAGCGTCACCTTCGCCACAACGCAATTGGTCATGGCCACTTTCAGCGGCCCAACTCTTGTCGCCATCGTTGCCGCCTCGTCCACAATCCTCGTTCTGGTTGTTTTTTTGCGCTTCTGGAAACCCAAACGCGTTCTCAACGCCAAGTGCGAAGACATCACCGGCCTCGAGCGCCAGCGCTTCGATCACAGCACCGCCAAGGTCTTCAAAGCCTGGATGCCGTGGCTCGTGCTCAGCGCCGTGGTCTTCGCATGGGGAATGCCCCAGTTGTCCAAATGGGCAGATGCGCTGACGACCCTCAAGTTCAGTGTCGCCGGATTGCACAACGTCATCCAGCGCGTTCCACCGGTTGTCGCCAGACCCACCACCGAGCCTGCGGTCTTCACCCTCAATTGGCTCACCGCCACCGGCTCAGGCATCCTCGTCGCGGCCGTCATCGCCGGGCTTCTTATGGGACTCGGCCCCGTCACTCTCATCAAGTGTTTCTTCAAGACCCTCTTCAATATTCGCTTTGCCATTGTCACCATCGCCGCTATGATGGCCATCGGTTACGTCACCCGCTTCTGTGGTCTCGACGCAACGCTGGGCCTCGCCTTCGCCCGCACCGGTTCGCTCTATCCCTTCTTCGGATCGCTGATTGGCTGGCTTGGCGTCGCCAGCACTGGCTCCGACACATCGGCCAACGTCCTCTTCGGCAGCCTCCAGGTCATGACTGCTCGCCAAATCGGCGTCTCCCCTGTGCTCATGGCCTCCGCCAACTCCGCCGGAGGCGTTATGGGCAAGATGATTGCCGCGCCCAGCATCGTAGTCGCCAGTACCGCCACCCGCACCTACGGTCAGGAGGGCACAATTCTGCGCTACGTCTTCCTCCACAGTCTTGCCCTCGCGGCACTGGTCGGGGTCGTCGTATATCTCATGGCCTATGTGTCTCCGTTTACTGCACTTGTGCCGCGATAAGAGAACACCGTTGCCTCCGCCCACTGGAGGTGCTACGATTATTGCGCCAGTTTACTTGAAAATGTTTCAAATGCGAAAAGGACGAGATGCGAGTCTGTTTCCTGCTTAAGATACAACCGGAAAAAGTGCCCCAATACAAGAACCGGCATGCCCACGTTTGGCCCGAGATGCTCCAGGCTCTCAAGGAAACCGGCTGGCGAAACTATTCGCTCTTCCTTAGACCCGATGGAATGCTCGTCGGCTATCTGGAAGCCGAAGACTTTGACAAATGTTGCGCCGCCATGAAGGACCACCCGGTGAATTCGCGCTGGCAAGCGGAGATGGCCCAATTCTTCGAGTCGCTCGGCAACGGCGCCGTGGATGATAATATTCTCCCGCTCGACGAAGTCTTCCATCTCGATTGACCTGGGATCGTGCACAATCAGAAGCCTTGTATTTAGGCTCGGCTTCACAAGATGGGGAAGATCGCAACTCAGCGAAGATCCTCAAAGGTACTGTGTCAGGGCACGACTTCAGTCGTGCCGAAACAGCCAGGAAATGATGCGGGCTTTAGCCCTTGCGGCCCGCCTCGAACAAACCACCTTCATTCGGAGGATTCATCCATGAACAACTTCAATTCCCTTCGCCGCAATTTTCTCCGCACCGGAAGCATCGGTATTGCCGCAGCCGCCATACCTTCACTCTCCCACGCCGCGTCCAACGAAAAGATCCCCACCTTGCCCCCAGACGGCCTCTTCAACGTCCGCAACTTCGGCGCCACCGGCGACGGCAAAACCCTCGACACACCCGCCGTCAATCGCGCCATTGAAGCCGCAGCCGCGGCCGGCGGAGGCCTGGTCCTCTTCCCCCCGGGAATGTATCACTGCTTTTCAATTCACCTCAAGAGCCACGTCCGCCTGCATCTGGAAGAAGGCAGTGCCATTGTCGCCGCCGACTCCCCGCTCCCGGGCCAAACCACCGGCTACAATGGCGGTGTCTACGATGCCGCCGAGCCCAAAACCGAGTGGGACGCCTATCAGGACTACGGCCACAATCATTGGCACAACTCCCTGCTCTGGGGCGAAGACATTCATGACTTCAGCATCACCGGCACCGGCCTCATCTACGGCAAAGGCCTCAGCTTCGGCGCCGGCCGCGCCGCCCGAGGCGACTACCCCATCTACGTCGCCGAGCAGCCCGGCGTCGGCAACAAGGCCATCGCCCTAAAAAACTGCCGCAACGTCACCTTCCGCGATTTCTCCATCCTCAAGGGCGGCCACTTCGCTCTTCTGCTCACCGGCGTCGACAACCTTACCATCGACAATCTCAAAATCGACACCGACCGCGACGGCATCGACATCGATTGCTGCCAGAATGTGCGCGTCTCCAACTGCACCGTCAACTCGCCATGGGACGACGGCATCTGTCCCAAGTCAAGCTACGCCCTCGGCTACGCGCGCCCCACCCGCAACCTCACCATCGATAGCTGCTTTGTGAGCGGTTATTACGAATTAGGCTCCGTGCTCGACGGCACCTTCAAGAAATTCGCCCCCGACGCGCGCCTCGCCCACAATGGCCGAATCAAGTGCGGCACCGAATCCAACGGCGGATTCATCAACGTCACCATCTCTAACTGCATCATGGAAGGCTGCCAGGGCTACGCCCTCGAGTCCGTCGACGGCGCCCTGCTCGAAGACGTCACCATCACCAACTCCACCATGCGCGATATGTACACCGGCCCTCTCTTCATGCGCCTCGGCTCCCGTCTGCGCGGCCCCAGGGAAACCACCAAGGTCGGCACCATGAAGCGCATCCTGATCAGCAATCTCGAATGCTTCAACGCAACCAAGCGCCAGGCATCAATCCTCACCGGCATTCCCGGCTATCCCATTGAAGATGTGAAGCTCTCCAACATCTACTTCGAGACCGCCGGCGGCGGCACTGACGACGACGCCAAAGCCCAGCCCACCGAACAGGAAGACGCCTACCCCGACCCAGGCCGCTTCGGCGTTACGCCATCCTCCGGCTTTTTCCTCCGCCACATGAAGAATCTGGAGATGAGCCACGTCGAGATCGCCAACGCCACCCCCGACGTCCGCCCAGCTTTTTACCTCAGCGGCGTCGAGCGCGCCGACTTCTTCGCCATCACCGCCCCCCGCGCCGCCGACGGAGCCTTCTCCCTCCACGATGTAAAGGATCTCCGCATCGGCTGGAGCCGCGCCGCCTCCGACACTGTCCAAGCCTCCATCGACAACAAAATGATTTGAGCGAAGGAGGGGCGGTGCCCCTCTCGACAGTTGACAAAACTACGGCGTAGCCGTACTTTGACTTTATGCGGTATGAATGGGATCCGGAGAAGGATGCCCTGAACCGTCGCAAACATGGTTTGTCTCTGAAAGATGGAGTCTCCGCGCTTGATGACCCGCTTAGCACTTCATGGGTCGATGACCGGTTCAATCTATGGGGAAGAGCGCATTCTTACCTTGGGACTCAATGAGAATCTACTCCTCTTTGTGGTCTCGACCGAGTTGGATGAAACCTTGACACGCATCATATCCGTGAGAAAGGCAGAGGGCGATGAATTCGAAAAATATGATTTGGGTCGACCATGAACCTGGTGATCCTCCGATTAAGACTGATACAGATTGGGCTGCGGTGGACGCACTCACCGATGAACAGGTTCATGCCGCAGCACTTGCCGATCCGGATGCGCAACCGATCCCCGCGGGGACGGATGAGGAACTGGCGAAATTGGGCTTGCACCGTTTGGTCAATCCGAAGAAGCTCCGCGAGCGTCTCGGGCTCACTCAAGAGGAGTTTGCCGACACTTATCGGATTCCAGTTGGCACGTTGCGGGATTGGGAGCAGCGCCGCAAAAATCCCGATGCCACCGCACGCGCTTATCTTATGGTGATCTCTAAGAACCCACAGGCAGTGGCGGAGTGGTTACGACCGGCAGCGTGAATCCCGCCGGCCTCTACCCCCGCAGCCAATCCTTCGCCTTCTGCACAATCACATCCCTGCTCACATCCGAAATTGCGTTCGTCAGCGGAATCTGCTTCGGACAAGCCTCCACGCAGTTCTGCGCAAACCCGCACTCCTGAATCCCGCCGTCCCCTGCCAGCGCCCGCAGCCTATCTTCCTTGAACACCTTCCCCGTCGGGTGATTGTTAAACAGCTTCACCTGCGCGATCGTCGCCGCGCCCACAAATCCCGTCTCCTCGTTGAACTGCGGACAAACCTCCATGCAGCAAGTGCACGAAATGCAGTTCGACAGCGGATAGTTCGCCTCCTGCTGCTGCGGATACACGCGCGGTCCCGACCCTAGATCGTAGGTGCCGTCCACCGGAACCCACGCCTTCACAGCCATCAGGTTGTCGAACAGAACCGAGCGGTCTACCTGCAGATCGCGCACCAGCGGAAACTTCGAGAGCGGCTCAACTTTTATAGGCTGTTCCAGGTTATCCACCAGCGCCGAGCACGCCATCCGCGCCTTGCCGTTGATCCGCATCGCGCACGAGCCGCAAATCTCCTCAAGGCAATTCGAGTCATATGTAATCGGAGTCGTCTCGCGCCCTTCGGCCGTAACCGGGTTGGCGGCAATCTCCATCATCGCCGACACCACGTTCATTCCCGGACGCCACTCCAGCTCAAACTTCTCCCATACCGCCGGCGCTTCCGGGTTAGCCTGGCGCTTGATTTCAAATACCACAGTCTTTGTTGCCATGATCCCTTTCCTCAACAGGAACTCGTCCAAAACTCTGCCGCGCGCAGCGCCTATTTCGTCGCGTCGTAGCGCCGCGGGCGAGGCTTGATAAATTGCGTATCCACCTCTTCGTAGCCGAAACGCGGACCGCCCGCATGGTCCCCCGTGAAACTCGCCTTCGTGGTCTTCAGAAACTTCTTGTCGTTTCGTTCCGGGAAGTCCGGCTTGTAATGCGCCCCGCGCGATTCGTCGCGCAGCAGCGCTCCCAGCGCCACCGTCCGCGAAAGCTCCAGCATGTTCTTCAACTGCCGTGCAAACGCGAAGCTGGTATTGGCCCACTGGCTGCGATCGCTCAGGTTCACGTTCTCATAGCGTTCGAGTAGCTCCACAATCTTCTCATCGGCCTGCTTCAGCCCCTTGTTGTAGCGGATCACCGTGGCGTGCTCCGTCATCACCTGGCCCAGTTCGCGCCAAAGCCTGAAAGGATTCTCGCCGCCCTGGTTGTTGAGTAACTTCTGATTGATCTCCGCCTGTCGCGCGATCTCCGCGGCGTGGCAGCCATTGCCTTCCCCTTCGGTCGCGTTCTTCGCATATTGCAGCGCGTTGGGTCCGGCCTGGAATCCCCCATAAATGCAGCTCACCAGCGAATTCGCGCCCAGGCGATTGGCGCCGTGATACTGGTACTCGCACTCCCCCGCCGCAAATATGCCGGGAATATTCGTCATCTGGTTGAAGTCCACCCACAGCCCGCCCATCGTGTAATGCATCCCCGGAAAAATCTTCATCGGCTCTAGGCAAGGATCGACACCGACGAATTTTTCGTAGATCTCCAGAATCCCGCCCAGCTTGTGATGCAGCGTCTCGCGGTCGATATGGGTCAGGTCGAGGTAGACCATCGGCTGGCCTTCCAGGCCCAGCCCAAGTTCGTACACCACCTTGTGAATTGCGCGTGTAGCCACGTCGCGCGGAACCAGGTTGCCGTACTTCGGGTACCACTCCTCCAGAAAGTAGAACCGCTCCGCCGCCGGAATCTGCTTCACCGGCCGCTTGTCGCCCGCTGCGCGCGGCACCCACACCCGGCCACCCTCGCCGCGCGCCGACTCAGACATAAGCCGCAGCTTGTCCTCACCCGGAATCGACGTTGGGTGAACCTGGATAAACTCGCCGTTCGCGTAGTACGCGCCCTGCTGGAAGATTGCCGACTGCGCCGAGCCCGTGCACACCACGGAGTTCGTGCTCTTCCCGAAGATCGCCCCAATGCCGCCTGTAGCAAGAATGATCGCGTCGGACGGAAACGACCTCAGCTCCATCGAGCGCAGATCGAGCGCCGTAATGCCCCTCGCGTGTCCCTTCGAGTCCAGCACCGCGGAGAGAAACTCCCAGCCCTCGTACTTCTTCACCTTGCCGTCGGCCTCGTACCGGCGCACCTGCTCGTCTAGCGCGTAAAGCAACTGCTGCCCGGTCGTAGCCCCCGCAAATGCCGTGCGGTTGTAAAGCGTTCCGCCAAATCGTCTGAAATCGAGCAGCCCCTCCGGAGTGCGATTGAACGGCACGCCCATCCGGTCCAGCAGATCGATAATCGCCGGTGCCGCTTCGCACATGGCCTTCACCGGGGTCTGGTTGGCCAGAAAATCTCCGCCGTAAATCGTGTCGTCAAAGTGCTTGTCGGTCGTGTCGCCTTCGCCCTTCAGATTCTTGGCCGCATTGATGCCGCCCTGAGCGCAAACCGAGTGAGAACGCTTGACCGGCACAATCGAGAACAGATCGACGGTCCCTCCGGCCTCGGCAATCTTGATGACCGCCGACAAGCCCGCCAGCCCTCCGCCAACCACGATGATTCTTGGTGCTGCCATGAAATGATCTTCCTTTCCCAGGGAAGCAGACGATAGCTTCCAGCCGCTTGCTGAAAGCTATTCAGATCGAAACGCCGCCGGAACCGGCCGGAACAGTCAGAGACGAAACCGGCACATCGTCGGGAACGTTCGGGTACTTGCCGCCAATGAATGCCCAGATGCTGGCCAACCCCATCACCGCCAGGATGACGCCCATCACGGCGCATCCGTATCCGAACCGGCGCCGTGCCGTCTCGCCCGGCGTAATGCCCCACTTGGCCGCAAACAGCCACACACCGTAAGCGAAGTGCCAGCAAATCGCCAGCATGGCAATCACATAGAAAGCCGCCAACCACGGATTCGCCAGTTCGTGCTGCACCTTCGCGAATGCCGCATACGGGTGCTCCGGCAAGCTCACGCCCATGAACCGCTGCCGAATCACATGCTGCAATATGTACGCGAATGCAATCAGCCCCGTATACCGCTGCACAAAGTACATCCAATTCCCTGCCCAGGGATAATACTCAACGTTCGATTTGCCGCGCAGCCAGATATACACGCCATAAACAGCGTGATAAAGAATCGGCAGGAAAATGAACACCCACTCCAGCACCCGCACCAGCGGCAGGCTGTTGAGGAACTTCACCTGCGCGCCATAAGCCGCCGGACCCTTCAGCGCTTCGAAGTTCGAAAGCAAATGCTCCAGAAAAAATGCGCCGATCGGAACAATACCGAGCAGCGAATGCAGCTTCCGAAAGATAAATGACGTACCTTGCCCGGCTCGCAATGGCTGGACGCCCCGGCGAACGGAATGCACGGCTGGTTGTTGGGCTGTTGCCATGGAATTGTCGGCTCCTAGGGGCTTCGTGTGGAGGTGGTTTCAGATTGAGGGACGAATAATCTCAGCCTGTGGACTCATGCATTATTCGTGTCCCACATCACCCCCGTCAACCCGCTCCCTCGGCTTTCACTCTTTCCACCGATCAATTCCAACTTCATCCAACCAGCATCGGCAATAACGCCGCTATCGCGCGCCCGCGATGGCTCAACGTGAGCTTGGTCTCCAGATCCAGTTCCGCCATCGAAAGGTCCAACTCCGGCAGATAAAAGATTGGATCGTAACCAAATCCGCCGGTGCCGCGCGGTGCCTCCAGAATCATCCCCTCCACCACACCTTCTGCCTTATGCAAGAGTTCGCCGTCGCGCGCCGCAACCAGCACGCATCGGTAGCGCGCCGTCCGTTCGGATGCCGGAATCGTGGCCAGCTTCTGCAACAGCACAATGTTGTTCCACACGTCCGAGTTGTCGTTGGCGTCCGGCGAGTCCACCAGGCCGGAGTCGGCGGCAAACCGCGCCGAGCGCACGCCCGGCGCACCGCCCAGGGCATCCACTTCCAGCCCCGAGTCGTCCGCCAGCACCAACTGCCCCGGTGCGAATCGCGAGTAATATGCCGCCTTCAGTGACGCGTTGGCCTCGAATGTCTCACCGTCCTCTTCCGGTGCCGGAATGGCGTCGGCCGCCGGCAAGGGATCGATGAAAAGTGAGTATGCGTGGGCGGCAGTCCTGAAGTCGCGCAGTTTCCCCTGGCTGGTCGTAGCGGCGAGAAGGCGGAGAGCCATGGTAAGAGTGTAAAGCGGCCGGCCGCGCGCGCGATCTTTTTGTCACCGCCCAAAGCGAATTCCGCTTGGACGCGGCAAGCCTCATCCCATCGCAAGAACCCGCTGACTCGCTGATTTTCCCGCGAAGCAGGACTGACTTGCTGAATCTGTAAAACAAAGCCCCCAAATCCCCCAACTGGTCTTCGCGTTTGCAAGCCGGCTGATTTTCATCGCGATTGACAAACGCAGGTTGGTTTGACTAAGGTTATTCCGCTTGTAACTTATTTCATTTGAGGAAATCTCGCGACCCGCTCGAACTCACTCAAATCTGTACAAAGTACTTGCTAACCGATAGGCTTTCAATTTGCCCGCAGGCAGCGTCTCAAATGTGCCCGCGGCACGCGGAAATGGAGAAAGAATGCCGGTAATGATCCTGGCTGGAATCGGGTGGCACATTCTCGGCGCGGCAATGGCTGCGTCCTTCTACGCACCAATTGGAAAGGTCGAGAAATGGTCGTGGGAGACCACCTGGGCCATCGCCGGCTTCTTCTCCTGGATTCTGCTGCCCATCGGCATGAGCCTCATCCTGCTGCCCAGTTTTGGCGGCTTTTATTCCTCCCTTGACCCGCACCTCATGCTCAAGGTAGCTCTATTCGGCGCTATGTGGGGAGTCGGCAACGTGAGCTATGGGCTCACCATGCGCCACCTTGGCATGTCTCTCGGCATCGGTGTCGCCATCGGCGTCACGCTGGTCGTCGGCACCCTGGTTCCCCCTCTCATGCACGGCCAGTTTGCAACTCTCTTTGCCACCAGGGGCGGTCTTCTCACCATGGCGGGCGTAGTCGTTGCGCTCATCGGCGTCGCCATCGTCTCCTATGCCGGACACCAGAAAGAGCAGCAGCTCGGCGCCGAAGTGCGCGAGTTCAACGTCATGCTCGGTCTTGCGCTGGCGGTGATGTGCGGAATCTTTTCCTCGGGATTTTCATTCGGCCTCGATGCCGCCACCCCGATTCGCACCGCGGCGCTTCAGTTGGGAATCAATCCGCTCTATGCGCGGCTTCCCAGTTATGTCCTCATCATGGGTGGCGGCGCCCTCGTCAATCTCACCTATTGCTTCACCAGGCTGGCGCTGGTCAAGAAATTGTCGTTGCGCGCCGACCTCGGCCAGCCTCCCTCTCTACTCCTCAGGAACGCCGCTCTGGCCGCAACCGGCGGCATCATGTGGTATCTCCAGTTCTTCTTTTATGCCTGGGGCGAGGCCAACATTCCCGTGCGCATGGCCTACGTCAACTGGATGCTCCACATGAGCATCTACGTCCTCTGCGGCGGCCTTGTAGGCCTCGCTCTCGGCGAATGGAAAGGCGTCGCCAGCCGGCCTGTCCGCCTCCTCTGGGCCGGTGTCCTGGTCATCATCGCCGCCGCCAATCTCGTCGGACTCGGAATGGCCTCGTAAGTATTCGCCAAAAATGATCTCAACCCGGCAGCGGCAGCGCTGCGTCCAGCCCCTGCTCAATCAGGTCGGCGCGCAGTTGTTCCACGGTCGTAAAGACCAGCCCCTTCATGCCCAGCGCATTCGCAGCCTCCACGTTCACCTGCTTATCGTCAATAAACAGCGTCTCTTCCGGGCGCGTGCCCAGCTCCGTCAGCACGTGCCGAAAAATCGCCGCATCGGGCTTCGCCATCCGCAGTTGATAGCTCCAAACCAGAACATCGAACCGCTTCAGCCACAGAAACTCCCGCTTCATATTTGCAAGCACGCTGTCGCCCAGGTTCGAGAGAATGGCCGTAAGAATCCCTTGCTTTTTCAGCTCCAACTGCCAGGCCAGCATCGCATCGTTCTGTGTAGTCCACATCCGCGCGTCCCACAGATTCAATTCGTCGATCGCAGATTTGCTCAGCCTGAGCCCGGCCTCCCGCACCAGTTTTTGCCAGAACCCAAACCCGGTAAGCTTCCCCTCGTCATAGGCATGACGATCGGCCCAATAAAGGCTGTCGAGCCGCGCAGACGCGAGCCCCGTAATCCGCACCAGCGCCGCATGCGCAGTCGCATCCGGAGGACCCGATAACACCATTCCATAGTCGAACACCACCGCTCGCAATCCCGACTCCGAATCCAATGCCCCTCCCTCTCGCCGCCCGTGTATGGTGGACTAGTGCGCCTCTGCCCGCCTCTGCCTATTGTGCACGACCGGCCCGCGCAAAGCCTGCTCCAACAACTCGCCCTTACCTCTCCTTCGGATCGGATTCATGCGCTTCTCACAAAGAACGAACTGGAACACGGAGGAAAGCGAACTGGCCCGTGCCCATCGCCTGCGTGCCCAGTCCGGGCTCCCCATCGCCGACCTCACCGCCTCAAACCCAACCCGCTGCGGCTTTCATTTCAGTCCTGCGTTGCTTCATCCGCTCACCGCCCCCGAGGCGCTCGACTACGATCCGCAACCTCTTGGAATGATCTCTGCCCGCCAGGCCGTTTGCGATTATTATTCCGCTTTCGATCTCGTTCTCGATCCCGGCCAGATCGTCCTCACCACCAGCACCAGCGAAGCCTACAGTTTCCTCTTTCGCCTCCTTTGCGATCCCGGCAGCGAGATTATTGTTCCCCAGCCCGGCTACCCGCTATTCGACTTCCTCGCCGACCTTGACGATGTGCTCATCAGGCCCGTTCCGTTCCTGTACGACCATGGATGGCAGATCGACCCCGCCGCTCTCCGCAAAGCCATCACCCCTCAATCCCGCGCCATCGTGCTCGTACACCCCAACAATCCTACCGGCCATTTCACCAAGCCCTGGGAAGCACGCGAACTCGCGAGCATCTGCCGCGACTTCGACCTCTCCCTCATCGTCGACGAAGTCTTCCTCGACTACTCGATCTCCGCCACCGCCTCCACCTTTGCCGCCGGACTCAAAGACGTCCCCGTCTACGTCGTCAGCGGCCTCAGCAAAATCGCCGGTCTGCCCCAGATGAAAGCCGCCTGGATCGTCGTCACGGGCCCCGGCCGCCCTCACGCTCTCGAGCGCCTCGAAGTCATCGCCGACACCTTCCTGTCCATGAATGCTCCCGTGCAGCTACGCCCTGCCCTCATGGCTTCTGGGCCGTGCCGCGATCCAATCCCAGATCAAGCATCGCGTCACCGCCAATCTCGCCGAGTTGGATCGCCAACTAGCCGCTCTTCCCGCCGTCCAGAGGCTGGAAGTCGAAGCCGGCTGGTATGCCATGCTTCACATCCCCGCTCTCGAACCCGATCAGCAAACCGTGCTGGCGCTGCTCGAACGCGGAGTTTATGTCCATCCCGGCTACTTCTTCGGAATGGCCAAGTCCGGCTGGCTCGTCGTCAGCCTCCTGTCGCCGGAGACCGAATTCAGCACCGGGGTAACCAGGCTGGTTAATTATTTGAGCACGCATCAGGATAGTAATAAAACTGGCCTCCAGCTTTAAGTCGCACTTTAATTATCTCGTCTAAACTATTGAAAACTCGCCTCAAATAATTTGCTCCAAGTTTTACACAGAGCGAAGGAACGGATTCATCCTCCGCTCCGCGCCTATCGTCGTTGACGGTCCGTGTCCGGGAAGTACCTTCGTCTCATCCGGTAATTCCAGCAGCCGCGACTGAATCGATTCGATGATCTGCTCGTAATTCCCGCCCGGCAGATCCGTCCGGCCAATGCTTCCAGCAAATAGCGTGTCCCCGGCGATCAGCAGCTTCAGCGGAGCAAAGTGCAGACATACTGACCCCTGCGTATGCCCCGGCGTATGCAGCACCCGCGCCGAATAGCGTTCCAGTCCCACACTCGCGCCGTCCACCAGGCTTCCATCCGGCGGCGCCGTCTCCGGAGCGGCAACTCCCACCCACTCAGCCTGCTCGTCAATCATCTTCAGCAGAGGCAGGTCGCTCTCGTTCATAAAAATCGGCGCGCCCGTCAGTCGCTTCAGCCTCAGCGCGCCGCCAACATGATCGATATGCGCATGCGTAATCAGAATCTGCTTCAATTGAAGCCCAAGCTCCGTCAATCGCCGATGAATCCGCCCCACCTCGTCGCCCGGATCGATGATGATCGCCTCGCCTGCCTCCTCGTCCCCCAGCAATGTGCAGTTGCACGCCAGCAGCCCCACCGGAAACGTTTCAATGATCATGCCAATGATTGTAAAAGCCCACCCTCGGCCTCTCCCTGCCGTTCGTAACGGTCGCGTGCCTTCCGAGGGCCAACCCGCATTTCTCACGGGCCGTCAAAAAGTGTAGCGCTGGCCTCCTGGCCCTCGGAACCTCGCCGAGCCTTGAATTCTCCGTTGTCATGCCGCCTGTGAGAAATCCAGGCTAACCGAAGCGTTGACACAAAACTTGGAGCGAATCTTGCTCCATTCCGATCCGAACTTGACGACGGTCAAACTCTGTCGGAGAAGCCACGAATGGTTGAGAAAGAACGGGCAAATCTACTGCTAGAATCTCTTTAGCCCCGTTCTTAGGTTTGCGATTTCGGCAAATCTTCTGTTGAGTCTCCGCTACATCGGTTCAGAAGCGGACCACCAAAACCCCAGCCTGGCTGGAAAAGGATGAAAGCATGTCCAATCGAAGATGGATGTTGGCCGCCGCGCTGGCGCTTTTGACCACTGTCGCGGCCGTAGCTCAGGAAACTGCTCCCGAGCCCAAGCCCGAGCCCAAAATGGATAAAGACAAGTTCAGCTACGCGCTGGGCATGAACTTCGGCGAGAACTTCCGCAAGCAGGGACTGGATCTGGACCCCGCCGTATTTTCCAAGGCGTTTGCGGACGCCTTCAACAACGGCAAGACCGACATGAGCGAGCAGGACATGCAGGCTGTTTTGACGGTCGCGTCCCAGGAGATCCGGAAGAAACAGGCGGCGGCGCAGGCGGCGAAGGGAGCGGCGGCGCAAGCGGAGGGCGACAAGTTCCTGGCCGAGAACAAAACCAAAGAAGGCGTGGTGGCGCTGCCCAGCGGGCTCCAATACAAGATTCTGAAGCCGGGAACTGGCGCCAAGCCGACCCTCGAAGACACGGTGGTTTGCAACTACAAGGGCACGCTGATCAACGGGACGGAGTTCGATGCCTCGGACAAGCACGGCGGGCCGGCCACCTTCCAGGTAAAGGGCGTAATTGCCGGCTGGACCGAAGCTCTGCAGCAGATGCCGGTGGGTTCGAAATGGCAGCTCTTCGTTCCGTCGAACCTGGCATACGGGCCTCAAGGCCCTCCGGGAATCGGCCCGAACGCGACACTGATCTTTGAAGTGGAGCTGGTGTCCATAAAACCCCCCGCGGCTCCGGCAGCAGGAGCACCGACAGGGGCGAAGTAATCGAGCGCAATCAAAGCGCGCGACAACCTGATTCAATCACTCCGCGATGACAACGGGCCGGCGCCATGCGTCGGCCCTCCCGCGTTCATGCGGGTTTTCACTCTTTGACTGCGCCCGCCCCAACTCACGTCCGCAGCACCAGAGGTCGAGAACTGGTTGCATAATTTGGCTGCGCCCGCCCCAGCTCACGTCGCAGCGCCAGAGGTCGAGAACTGGTTGCATGAACGGGTTTTGAAAGGGCACGACTTCACAACCTGCGGAAATACTCTCATCGGCGCACTGTTTTGAAAGGGCACGGCTTTAGTCGTGCCGCAAGAAGTCAATAAAACTGCGGGCTTTAGCCCCTGAGGGATGTCCTTCTGCTCGCGGACGGGATTTATGCAACCAGATGTTGGAAATCTCAAAAGCCGCACAACGCACAACGCCGGCACCACATCCCGAAGATGAAGTTTCGGGTAAAGAATTGGGCGGAGTACGATGCAGGCCTTCGTCGTCGCGGCAGTCTGACGTTGTGGGTCACGTCAGAAGCACTGGATGCTTGGCAGGCGGCCCGTCGGACTACCCCTGGCGGGCAGTCAAGCTACTCCGAGTTGGCCATCGAGACGGGTATGGTGCTGCGCCTGGCATTTCACTTGGCATTGCGTCAGACCGAGGGGCTGATGGCCTCTATCTTCGGCCTGCTGGATGTGCCGCTGAGCACGCCTGACCACAGCACTTTAAGCCGCAGGGCCAGGACCATGGAGTCAATCTCCAAGGGCTGTCTCCTGCCTGATGGGCCGATTCACTTGTTGATAGACAGCAGGGGTCTGAAAGTGTTCGGAGCCGGCGAGTGGCTTCAGGAGAAGAATGGCGCAAAGGCGCGTCGTAATTGGAAGAAGCTACACCTTGCTGTGGATGCCGACACCGGAATGATCATGGCTTCGACCCTGACCGGGAACGATGTTGGAGACCCTTCGCAAGTGGCGCCGCTGCTGGATTAGATCGAGGCGACGATCGTCAGCGTGACCGCCGTCGGCGCATATGACGGGATGCCGACCTACGACATAGTCGCGGGTCACGGCGAAGATATTCGCGTGATTATCCCGCCGCATGCAACAGCGATACTCAGTGCCCAGGCCGGACACAACCCATTGCAGCGAGACCAGCACATTCTTTCGATTGCAGCTCGAGGGAGGCTGGGCTGGCAGAAGGAAACTGACTACGGCCAACGCGTTCCTACAAGATGATCCGTACCTTTGGGTTTGGCCCGCAGTGTTATGGGCAATTCTTTTGCCAGAAAGAGAGGATTTGAACCTCCGACCCCTTGGTCCCGAACTGACAATGCCAAGTAGAATCAATAACTTATAAATCTCAATTGTGGTGCTTCAGTCGCATAACCCCTTTGAATCTTCCAGATAGTTTTCAGCCTGTTCCAAATGGGAACCCCAGCGTGGGAACCCTCACCGATGGCGTCTGCCAGTTGGAAGGATAGCGGATTATGAATCCGTTTCTTGCTACCATGCGGGGAGTTTCACTGCAACGCGAGAATGAGAATATCTCTACTATCTTCAGCAGATACGTTGCAACCGACAGCAGCGACGCACTGCACAATACATATTCATAGAACAAGCAGCCACCTAAACAACTTGCGCGCCAGTCCAAGAATTCTCCGCGAGATTCAAACTGATTCTGAGGCACACAACTCCGACACCCGCATGCTCTGCGCTTCGCAGGGAGACGTCTGGCCACTTTTGCAAAATGCTCGCGATCCACATAAGTGCAATGAATCGGAAGCGAAGGTTTAAGACTGCCAGCGTCCCCCCAAGGGAGCCCAGTGCGTCGAATACTCCGGCACACTGGACTTAGGGGCTCGATGAGAGAGATTATTTCATCGCAGGTGCGCTCGGTGCCTCGGTCGGTTTGCTTGGTTCCGAAAGGACGCTAAGGCCGTTCTTCTTCTCCAATTGGAAACCGTCGAGCAGCTCACCCTCTGAAGAGTAAGCGCGAAGAGTCATTTTTTTCCCGTCGACTTCGATGACCTGAAACATTTGCGTATTCGGTATGACCTTGGCCATCAATGGCTCGAATCGATGGTCGATTTCATACATCTTGGGGCCGCTGACGGATATCACATAAACAGTTCCCGGAGCATCAGGAGCAACGATTTTTCCGCCCGCAAGTTTTTGGCTTCGGGCGTAAAGGTGATCGTGTCCCTGGAGCACCAGATCGACTCCGTATTTATCATAAAGCGGCAGCAAGACCTCGCGCATCTCTACGTAGTTGCGGTTGCTGGCCATCGAATACATACCCTGATGCTGGAAGAGAACAGTCCAATGGTTTGGATTTTCTTTGAGCACCCTCTCGAGCCACGCCGCCTCTTTTTCCGCCATGGGGCGAACCGTTTCAAAGTCCTTCTGGTATTCCATCATGTTGACGTTGAGGGAGATGAAGCGGACACCCTGGTAATCGAGATAGAACGACTCATTGTCGGGCAGTCCTGGCCCGTTCTGCGGATATGAAAACTGTTGCGCCCAAATAGCTGGCAGCGACAAGGACTTCGGCTCGCCCTTTGGCTTTTCAGTTTCGTGGTTACCAGGGACTGAAAGGAGGGGGATGTTAGCGGCGATGAATCCCATTGAGTCGTACCACTCGCCCCACAGGTCGTCTCTGTAACCCTCGGCAACCAAATCGCCTCCGTTGATGATAAAGGCAGACTTGGGTGCTTTGCTGTATGCCGACTCGATCAGCCGTGACCACCGCGACCTAATATCGTTCTGCGCGTCGCCGACATAGAGGAATCGGAACTTGGTGGGCTGGTCGTTCGCCGTGTGGAAGCCATTCCACTCGTTCCAATTGATTCCGTCACCAGCCCTGTAGAGATAGTGAGTGTTCGGCTTTAGCCCCTCGATGTTGGCCCGGTAAGTGGCCACAGTCTTGCCATTGCCGAGATCGAGAGATCCGGACTTGGCCGGTACTGAAGCCGCACTCTTGATGAAACTTGGGTCGGCACTCGCAAGGGCGAACTCTATCTGCGGTGTCTGAGCGAGCTTTTCGGTTCGCCAGGTAATTGCCTGGGTATGGGCCGGATCACCAATCCAGCCCAGCATTACGCGCTCAGGAGCGAATTCCGGGGCCGGAGCGGTGCCCCATTCCCGGCCCTTTCGGGCGCCTGATTTCTCAGGCGCTTTTGCGGCTTCCGGCTTTGCTGCGTTTGACGATGCTTCCTGAGCGTTCAGGGTGAGCGCGGAACCCATCGCTATAAGGCTTCCAAGGATGCTTCTGCGGCTAAGGTTCATTGGCTGTTTCCTCTGTTGAATCTGGTAGTGCGGGGAGAGCTTATGAAGTCACTTCAATAAAGCGGCAGGAAACACTGGGCAATGCGATGCCGCGTGTTTCCTGCCGGTAGTAGAGAATTTAGAAATCGAGCCTCAGGCTGAGTTGCAGGCGGCGCGGCGTTCCGGTTCCGGTAGCTCCGGTGTTAAGGATCGATGTGATTTGCCCGAAGCTGGAATTCACCTTGGTGATCTTGCCGGTACCGTCAACTGTCACTGAGCCGAGACCGCCGGAAGGATTGCCAAACATTGGATGGTTGAACAAGTTGAAGGCCTCGGCCCGGAAGGTCAGGCCACCGTGATTCGAAAAGGGCGGTCCTCTTTGAAAGGGCGGTGTCGACCTCATAGTTGCCAGGACCCCTTCCGAAATAGCGAGGCTCATTGCCCCAGGTGTACTTGGCAGGAACTGCAAACGGGGCAAAGCTGAACCAGTTGGTGAGCGTAGAGCCTCCGGTAGGATAGAGCGCCACGCCCGGGATCAGGTCAGGGCGCTGGCCGGAAGTGATGCCGTCCTGCATTACGTTCGCTTTGCGCGTGATGGTGATGTTTACGGGCAGACCGGACCTGGCGCTCATGATTCCGGACAGATCCCATCCTCCGGCGATCTTCCCGGCCAAGCCGTCATTCAGGAAACGGCGTCCCTGACCGAAGGGAAGTTGGTAAACGGCGTTCGTGGTGAAGGTGTTGCGAACGTCCTGGTTGGTGCTGCTCCTGTCGCAGGAGATGCACGAATTGTTCTCGACACTCACGGCCTCTCCAGCGCCGATAGAGTTATCGGTGATCGCGTGCGACCACATGTACTGGGTCTGCCACAGAAATCCATTTTTGAAGGTGCGCTGCAGCGAAACTTGCAGTGCGTTGAAGTTGCTGTTGGCTCTGTTTCCCTTCAGGCCATACGTGCCAAGCGAAGGAATGGGACGGACGGTCGTTTCCGGCAGGAAGCCGTTGGCGGTTATTTTGCTGAACAGGTGGCGGCCGCCGCTGCCTACATAGCCCACTTGAGCGACAAAGCTGTGGGGCAGTTGCTGCTGAATGTTGAAGTCCCAGTTCTCGTAGTACAAGTCTTTCCGGTTCGGATCGATCGCCTTCGCGCTGGTGCTCGAACCGAGGGCGCTGGTTTTGGTCAAATCGTAGCCATAATAAAGCTGGAGCAGAGGAAGATTCGTGCTGGCGGAATAGCGGGGGGCAAGGGATTCCGTCGGATCGCTGAAGTCGTCGTTCTGATTGGCGCCGTAGTACATGCCGAAACCAGTGCGGACAACCGTCTTTCCCTTCAGAGCCGAAGGAGCCCAGCTCAGGCCAATGCGCGGACCGAAATCCTTATAGTTGGGCTGGTAAAAGGGCCCGCCTAAAGGACAGAAACCACCGCAAGCAGCGCTCACGGTGACCGAGCGGCCTTGCACCTCATGCATTACGGTGTAGAACTCGTAGCGCAGTCCGGCATTCAGGGTTAGATTGGGAGTGAGTTTGACCTCGTCCTGGGCGTAGCCCATGTAGAACGTGCGGCGCAGTCCGACGATGCCCTGGGCTATGTCCAGGTCCATCGAATCTGCCAGGTTGTGCTGGAAGTTGCTGAAGCTGGTATAGGCTGATATCCGAAGTGGTCAGGAAATTGCCGGAGTTGTTGAGTTGAATGCGTCGAATCTCGACGCCAAACTTGTAGCTGCTCCGCCCGTGGAGCCGTGTCAGGTTGTCAATTTCAGAGAACGTGGTGCCATTCTCCTCTTGAGCGCTACTTCCGGTAAGACCACTCCAGGGGACGTCGCCGCCTACGCAGAGACCCAACGGCGCGCTTCCGCTGACTATGGGCCTCCACGCGGAACGGTTCACGCCGAATTTTGCTTCGTTGATCAGTTGCGGGCTGAAGACCTTTTGCAAGCGCGAAGACGATGTTTTCCGGAACGATGTCAGTCAGAGTGCGAGCGCCCGCGCTATCCGCGGGCTGGTCCAGGTGAGCGTTGTCGATGTTTCCACGGATATACGCCGTGGTGCTGTCGTTGAACTTATGGTCAATGCGGGCCATCCCGTAGTCTTCACGGGTACGGTCGGTTCCGTACGGCAACGTCTGATCAGTCCACTGCGGATCGGTCGCATAGGGCGCCACGCCTTTGGGAAATGCGTTGACGAGGGGCGCGAGCACCGGCGAAGTGGCGATCACCAGGGCGCGGGCCGCGGCGTTCGGCACATAGGCAGCGCTCTGGGTATCGCCGATGGACTGCCTCAGTCCTTCATAGTTCGCATAGAAGAAGGTGCGATTCTTGAATGATGGGACCACCCATGTCGCCGCCAAACTGGTTCATGCGGAGAGGCGGCAAGGGAGTCGAGTCGAAATAGGTCTTTGCATCGAAGATGTCATTGCGCAGGAACTCGAAAACGCCGCCATGAAACTTGTTGGTGCCCGTTTTCGAGACGATGTTGATCTGCGCGCCGCCCGCGGCACCGCTTTCGGCCGTGTACACGGCGGTACTAACGCGGAATTCGGCAATTGACTCCAGCGAGATGTTCAAGTGCGCGTCGGCTTTCTGCGCCTGCTCCTGAACGCCACTGGCGTCAATGCCATCGAAGCATAGTTTTCGTCATCCAGCGAACGGCCATTGAATCGGATGGAGTGTTGTTGATCGCCAGATCCATTGTTGATGGCGCCTGGCGCCAATGCCATCAAGCCAGACCAGTCGCGGCCGTCGAGAGGGATTTCCTTGATCTGCTCGGACTCGATCACAGAGCCGACTTCCGCCGAGCTGCGGTTGAGCGCTTCCAAGGCGTGTACCTCGACTATCTCTGTCCGGGCTCCTACCTGCAACCGGGCATCGATGGTTCGTGCTTGCCCAACCTGGAACTCCACGTCTTCAAGCACTTCGGGCTTAAAGCCGTCTTTCGACATCGTGATCTTGTAGATGCCGATTTGGAGGGCTGGCACTTGATAAGTGCCTTGAGAATTTGTTGTGGTCTCGCGATGGAGCCCGGTCGCTGGAGAATTCAGCTCAATCTTCACATTCTGGACGAGTGCTCCAGAGCTGTCAGTCACGGTGCCGTTGAGCCTAGCGCGGTCCACTTGGGCCAGGGCTGTCGCGGCAAAGCCGAGCATGCACAACAAACTTAAGCAGATTGCGCGAGCGCGGCGCGTTCTTTTTGGCGTGTCCATTTAGTATCCTCCATAGGATTCACGTGCCTTCGCACGCAGGTAAGTTGAAAAGGGTCAATAAGCAAATTAGAGCAAGGGAGTCTGAAGACAATCTAAAGAAGCTGGCGTTCCACTCATGCATTCACGGGAATTTGACACGAGGCGCCAGAATTCCGGACAAGAGTGTACTGAGCGCGGAAGACAAGTACAGAGCGGCGGACGCAGAGGGGCGCGCGCTCGGGCGCAATCTGCTGTGCTGGCCCACGGCGGCGATGAAGCGCCAGTACCGGGCAAGTCCGATGAGTTCGACGTCGCCTGAATCAGAACAAGCGGCTTTAAACGAAACGTAAAGCGGATGCTCCCCGACGGCGATTTCACAGATTTGCAAAGCGGCAATCAAACGTGCTGACGGGCGAACGCAAACCGAACAAAAAGTCCGTTTGGAGAAGGCCAATTACAGCCAGGGCACTTATGCGACTTTCGCGGGTTCGCTCAAAGGAAATGCAACTTCGAGAATTGTCCCTCTCCGTTCTACGCTGTGAACCATTATTGTTGCGTGGTGAGCCTCAGCGATCCACTTTGCGATTGCCAATCCAAGCCCGGTGCCATCCTGTTCGCCGCGCGAGGGATCGGCGCGAAAGAAGCGGTCAAAGATGTGCGGCACAAGGGCCGATGGAATGCCGATTCCATTATCGGAAACTTTGAGGAGTGCATCCGTTCCGTTGCGAGCGAATGCAACCTCGATACGCCCTCCGCAAGGCGTGTATTTAATCGCATTATCCACGAGCGTCCAGACCAGACGGCGAAGCAAAACCGCATCGCCGACAACGCGCAGGTCTTGATCCGGAACGCAATCGATAAGACTCTGCCGTTTGTTTTTGGCAAGCACACGCATTCGGGCGACCACTTCCAGCACCATCTCCGCTAAATATACGGGCTCGAGCGCAACCTGTGCGCGTCCGGCGTCGGACCGGGCCAATAGGAGCATGTCTTCGAGGAGATGAGTACAATGCTCAGCTTCATTGACAACGCTTGAGAGGGCCCGAGCCGCTTCCCCATCCAGACCAGGTGTGTGGAGCGCATACTCACAGGTCATCCGAATGACCGAGATGGGACTGCGCAACTCATGGGATGCATCGGCGGTGAATTGCGTGATGCGTTTGACCGCCTGTTCCAGGCGGCTGAGCATCTCGTTGCAGGCCTCGGCTAGCTGGGCCAGTTCATCGTTGATGGGGGATACCGGGAGCCGCTGCGTGAGATTTCCGATGGTGATATAGCGCACGGACTCGGTCAGGCGCACCACCGGCTTGAGCGCACGGCGGCTGATGAAGTAGCCGGCAAGCGCGGAGGCCAGAAGCAATACCGGAGTGGAGCGTTCGAGAATCTCGGAGAGCCGGTTCAGCAACTGTCGATTGTCTGTCAGTTGCCCGGCAACAAACACGCGGACCGGAGTTCCATTCACCCTTGCCGGGCTCACAAGGACGCGATAAGGCTGGCCTTCGAACCAAACGTCGGAACGATAGACCCCGGCAGAAGCCGGAATTGCCGGCCACGGGAACGGAACGGCGGACTCACTCGCTTGGGGGAGCAGGCGCTTGCCGTCAAACGAGTACACCTGAATGAATCGACCCTCGGGAGTCGCATCGATGAAATCGTTGTACTTCGCCCGAATGAGCACGGCGGAGTCGTTTTCTGTGTTCTCGAATTGCTCGGCGAGTCGTTCGGCGCGCCGCGCCAGCGTTCTGTCGCGGCCCCTGCTTAGCGATGCATTGAGGTCCCACCAGATGAACCCGCCAAAGAGCAGGAATCCGCAAAGGAAGATCGCGGAGAACCAAAGACTGAGACGGAGCGAGATAGAGAGATCGGCTTTCATGCCCGCAAAGCGTAGCCGACGTTGCGAACCGTTTTTAGCAGCTGCGGTTCGCCGATTTTTTCGCGCAGCATTCGGATAAAGACATAGAGTGTGCCTTCATTTACCTCTGCGCCCAAACCCCATCCTGCTTCGATCAGGGAGTTATGCGTTACGATCGATCCGGCGCGGCGCATTAGCATCTCCATTAACGCAAACTCGGTGCGTGTCAGTGCGCTGGCCCGTCCGGCGCGTTTCAACTCATGAGTGCTGGTGCCGAGCACAAGATCGCTAAAAGCAAGATCGGCCTGAGCGATGACCGGAAGCCTGCGGCCAAGAGCACGAACGCGCGCGTGCAAGACGTCAAGAGCAAACGGCTTTGTCAGGTAATCGTCTGCGCCCGAATCCAGGCCCATGACAATGTCGCTCATTGCGTCGCGCGCGCTAAGAATCAGGGTTGGCGTAGACATCTGTTCCGCCCGGAGTGTCCGAATGACTGTAAAGCCGTCTACGCGTGGCAGCATGACATCGAGCACGATGACATCGGAGTCTCCGGAACGCCCCAGTTCGAGAGCTTCCTGACCATCGCGCGCCACTAAAACCGAATGCCCCTCACGTCGTAGAGTGCGCGTCAACAAGTCGGCCATCGCGGGTTTGTCTTCCGCTACCAGAACCTTCACTTTCTGCCTCTTTGTTATAGATCGATAATAGGCCGTGCTTGTGAATATTCCGTGACACGACACTATCTTTAGGTTCCCTTTAGGGATCGGTGCTCCAATCAGTTCGGTCAGCCGTGTGCCGAATTGAACATTGGCGCCATCTGCCGTTAAGCCGCGCTTTTGGCGGACTTCAAACAGCAATGGCGCAGACAGACGGCCGGTCGTCGATCCCGATTCCAGGCAGAATGCTTGAATCACCGCCGATGATTTCCACAAATCCGCTAAGGAGAGTTCAAATGAGAAAGATAATTTTCGCAGCATGCTTTGCGCTGGCCGCGGTTGCATTTGCCCAGCATGGACCTGTCGCACCTGGCGCGCGCACGCTCATGCTTGCACACAATGCGTATCCCGACCATGGAAAATACATCGATCGTCTCGACCGCGCGCTCTCTTCAGGTCAGCCCGTTGCGGTTGAACAAGACCTGTCCTGGGCCGATGGCAAATCAATGATGATTCATGGAGCGAAGAACGTTTCGGGTGACGATCCCACGCTCGAATCCTATTTCTTTCCGAGAGTCAAGCCTGTCATCGAGAAGGCACTGAAGGAAGGCAACAAGGGCAACTGGCCTATCATCACCCTTTATCTTGATATCAAGAACGATCCGCCGGAGCATCTCGCCGCAATTTCCAAAATGTTGGACAAATACAATTCATGGCTGACTTCGGCTGTGAAAACCGATGACATTCTGAGGGTCTTGCCGCTCGATCTGAAACCCATGTTGGTGCTCGTGGAGGACAAGCAGAACGATGTCAACAAGCAGCAAGTCTTCTACGATCGGGTGCCGGTCGGCGGAAGGCTCAGGGTTTTTGGAAGCGCGCCCAAGCTGGACCCGAATCCAGGGCGCGCACTGCCCAAGCAGGAGGCGGTCGACAACCAGGCGTCGATGAGCCCGGATGACTTGTTGATTGGGCGGGCGGACAACTATCACCGCTGGATAGGATTCGACTGGTCCTACATTGAAAAAGGCGGCGAGCCGAGCGCCGGTGAATGGACGAAGGACAAGGAACAAAGGCTGAAGGAATTTGTCGACTATGGTCACAAGCTTGGGTACCTGGTCGGAGTCTATTGCCTTGACGGATACACACAAGAACAAAATCAGGGATGGGACAAAGACTACAACCTTGGTTCTCGCGATGCTGCGGTAGTACGCTGGAAAGCTGCCGCGCGCGTCAAGGTGGACTTCGTTTCCACTGACCATTATGAAGAGCTAGCAACGACGCTCGCCTCATCCACGAGATAGGTTGAGTGTTCGCACGCTGTATCCAGCGCTGCAAACAGGCTGGTAGTGCCATGACGCGTGTAGTCGTGTGTGCGGCGCTCGATCTGCCCAGGTCTCATGGGCAACAGCGGAGCAGTGCGGTCAAGCGCCTGAATCTGGCTCTTCTCATCCACACATGGCACGAGTGCGTGTTGCGGAGGGTTCATATAAAGCCTCACGATATAACGCACCTTGTCGATGAACAACGGATCTTTGGGTAACTTGAACGTTTCGGCGCGATGGGGGGCCAGCGAGAAGGCGCGCCAGATGCGGCTGATCGCAGTTTGGTTGATGCCGCAGGCCTTGGCCATTTCACGCGTGGACCAGTGCGTTGCGGCCTTTGGCTTTGACTCCAGGGTGAGCGTCAGAACCCGCTCGACATCAGCATCGGTAATCTTGCGCGGCTGGCCAGGGCGGGGCTCGTCCAGCAATCCATCCACACCGCGCTCGGCATAACGCTTGCGCCATTTACCCACCGTCTGCAGGCAGATCTGCATCTCCAAAGCGGTGGCTGTCGCACTCACTCCCTCGGCGCCCATCAGGACAATCCGCGCTCGCATCGCCAGTGCCTGCGCGGTCTTGCGCCTCTGCGCCCAACCCTCAAGAACGGGCCGATCCCCAGTTTGCAAATCCACCGCTACTGCTCTGCGTCCCGTCTCGCGCCCCCAAAATCTTAGACGCTGGAGGGCGAGAAGTAGTTTAACTAATTAATGACTCTAGCAGCTCCTCGAACTTCGATTTCCGCGATTTGTTTAGTAGCTGAGTCTCTTGCTGAGCCGGCAATCAATCTTGGCAACGGGTATGATTTGCGCCCACTATTTCAAACTAGCGGGCGGGTGATCGCCGAGATAACTTATCGCAGGTCTGCTCTTTGCGCGGAAGACTACTGGGCTTCTGAAGCTTTCGCGATAGAAAATCTTTTATTCGAAGCCCTGCGGACATGCTCACCAGATCCGCGAACGAGTCGGCTTGCATCTTTCGCATGAGGTTCCCGCGATGGAATTTAACGGTGACTTCGCTGATGCCGAGTTCATCGCCCACCTGCTTGTTGAGCATCCCAGAGACAACCAATGTCATCACTTGACGTTTGAGCATCGTGAGGGCAGAATACTGTGCTCTTAGCGTTTGAATCTGCACCTCGTTATCAAGCTTCAAGCGGCTGCGCTCGATCGCATTCCGTATCGCGCCCAGGAGGGATTCATTGGTAAATCGCTTCGTGAGGAACTCAACAGCTCCTGCTTTCATCGCCTGGACCGTCATCGGTATGTCGCCGAACCCAGTGAGGAAAATAATCGGCATGTAAGGCAGTTCAACCGCAACCCGCTTTTGAAGTTCCAGGCCGTTCAACCCTGGAAGAGAGAAGTCTAGAACAAGACAACTCGGAGCAAGTTGCCGGGGACGTGCGAGGAATTCGTGGGCAGATGTAAATGTCTCCGGATGCCAGCCGTGCTTGCGAATCAGTTATTCCAATGACTCCCGCACGGAAATGTCGTCATCCACTACACAAACGGTCGGTAAGGCTTCCGTCATTTTGACGACCTCATGTTATTGTCTAGTGCACCTGCGGGGCGTATTTTGCTCCACCACAGAAATCGCTTCGGAATCATGATCGTACGTCAGACGCGAAACGCGGCTTTGAGTGCCTCCAGCAGCGCTGCGCCACTAAAAGGTTTAAACAAACATTAGACTGCGCCTCGTTCGAGCATGGATGTGCGCACGGTCTCATCTCTTTGAGCTGTGATAAAGATTATCGGTATCTCCAGACTGCCGGAGCTTCAGCTCGCTCTGAAGCTCGGGTCCCGACATGCCGGGCATTGCGATGTCAAGTATCAAACACCCAGTCTGAGATACACGAGCAGATGCCAGGAATTCTTCCGCGGACGAAAACGCGCCGACCCTAAAGCCAAAGGCCTTGACTAGACGGGGTAATGATTCGCGCACCGATTCGTCATCGTCGACTATGGATACAAGAGGGTTCGCCATTCTTCTGATCTCATTTTCCGAGCAGAACATGGTGGCATCGCGTTCTGCTCAGACGCTGCACAGTGACACCAATGCGTTCCGTGAGAGAGCTCGGCTCAATCACCTTTGCGAAAAGTCTCCTAAATGCACCGGCTGAGATCGTCTCCATTACTGGCCTTTCTCCTTGCTCCGACACTCAATATTCGCCCCTGCTGCAACGGTGGTCAACTGTACGATGGTCCAGGTTCCTCACTCCTGGGCCGTTGTATCATCAGTCCCATCAGCGAGTCTCAACGCCTGCCCGCTGCAAGGGATTGAAAATGAAAACGTGGCTCCGGGTCCGTCATTGGCTGTTGCCCATAGGCGTCCGTGATGAGCCTCGATAATCGAGCGGCTCACATTCAGCCCGATTTCCATCCCATGCTGTTTCGTTGTATAGAAGGCCTCGAAGAGCTTGTCGGTAGATTGCGATTGAAACCCGACTCCAACGTCTTTCACACGAACGCACACCCAATTGTCCTCGTCCAATTCGGTTGTGATGAGCAACTCTCGTGGTCGATCGTCGATTTTGCTCATTGCGTCCGAAGCGTTCCGTATGAGGTTCAAGATCACCTGTTGAAGCTGGATTTTATCGCCAGTGACGGGTGGCAGATCGTCTGCAAGCTCGCGGCGAACAATTATCTGGTTTCGTTGGAGGTCGCTCAGCGACAACGAAATGACCTCTCGGGTGGCGTCGTTCAAGTCCATTGATTCGGGGCAGGAATCCTTTTTGCGATAGAGGGTGCGCAATATTTCGATCACATCAGACGCGCGGTTTCCATCGCGGATCGTAAGCTGCGCCGTCTCACGGGCACCGTCGATGTCGGGGGGGGCGGTAGAGAGCAGCCAAACGCATGTATTGGCATTGGTGACGATGCCGGAGAGCGGTTGGTTGATCTCGTGGGCAATCGAAGCGGTCAGTGCGTTCAGTGTCGTTACTCGCGAAACGTGGGCAAGGTCGGACCGTGCACGGTTCAGAGCCTCTTCGGCAATCTTGCTATCCGTTACATCCTGAAGCGCGCCGATGAATAGAGGTCGGCCGGCGGTATGTTCGATGACACGAGCCATGCCCCGAATGTGCTTCACGGCGCCTCGAGACGTCACGAACCGGAAAGAAAAATCGACGTCCTTGACCGTCATGGCTCGTGCGATCATCGCGTCGAACGGAGGCTGGTCCTCTGGGTGAATCTGATCCCGAATCATCTGCACCGTGACCTTGGCTGCGGGGTCGAAATCGAAGATGCGGAAGGTCTCCTCGGACCAGTTGTGTTCGTCTGCCACTAAATCCGTGATGAAGCTGCCAGTTTTGCTCAGCTCTTGGGCTTCGGCGAGGCGAAGGTAGGACTCCTTAACCGCTGCCTCGGCCTGTTTTCGGTCGTGGATATCAGTGTTGGTTCCGTACCATTTCACGATCTGCCCTGATACATCGCGCATGGGGAGTTGCACCGCGAGATATCCGGGTGGGTCCGGTGGATTAAGGCTCGGCTTCCTTCGCTTACCAATTTCGACATTGGCCTCGCCGACTTGGGGGTCGGGCTGCGCGGTCACGAGATTGCAATCTGGCTGTCATGTGGCGGAAACAATTGGGAGCTATGGTCGGGGGCATGCGCGGAATCGCGCTTCCCCGAGGAGGAAAGATCCCCATGACAACCAATCGCCGTACGTTCCTGCAGCTGCTAGGCGCAGGAGCGGTATCAGCATCGTTTCCTGCGAGCATTGCTCGCGCGCTTGAAATCCCGGCCAACAACCGCACAGGCACGATAGAAGACGTTGAGCACATCGTGATCCTGATGCAGGAGAACCGGGCCTTCGATCATTACTTCGGAACACTTCGCGGTGTGCGGGGGTTCGGCGATCCGCGGGTTGTGAAGTTCCCAAATGGCGACCCCGTGTGGTACCAGCCAGATGGGCACGGCGGATATTTGCTGCCGTTCCGGCCGGACGTTTCCAACCTTGCCCTGACCTTCATCGAAGACACCGATCACGGCTGGGACAAGACGCACATCGCGTGGAACAATGGCGTGTACGACGGGTGGGTAGAACAGAAGGGCACCACCACCATGACGCACCTCACCCGCGAGGACCTCCCATTCCATTACGCGCTGGCCGACGCCTTCACCGTGTGCGACGACTACCACTGCTCGCTGCTCGGTCCGACGGATCCGAATCGCTACCACATGTGGACCGGCTGGGTGGGCAACGACGGCAGTGGTGGCGGGCCGGTGCTGGATAACGCCGAGGCGGGCTACGGCTGGTCGACTTACCCTGAGCGGCTGGTCGAGGCGGGCATATCCTGGAAGATTTACCAGGACCAGGGCCTTGGGCTGACAGCCCCGCTTTACTGGGGCTGGGGTCCCCCGTACATCGGAAACTACGGGGACAACTCGCTGCTCTATTTCCATCAGTACCAGAACTCGACGCCTGGCAGCCCGTTGTTTGAAGGCGCACTGAAAGGCACGGATATCAACTCGCTCACAGGAACGAACCCGCAAGTGGCGCCACACCTGGTGGACCTGTTCCGCGCCGATGTGATGGCGAACAAGCTCCCCAAGGTGTCTTGGATCGTGGCTCCCGAAGCGTATTGCGAGCATCCCAACTGGCCGGCCGGCTACGGTGCGTGGTACGTCTCGCAATTCCTGGATGCGCTGACGGCAAATCCCGAGGTATGGAGCAAGACGGCGCTCTTCCTGACCTATGACGAGAACGACGGGCTTTTCGACCATAAGGTGCCGCCGACGCCGCCGATGACCCGGGCGCAGGGTATTTCGACGGTGCCGACAACGAACGAGCTCATTGTGGGGAATCTCTCCTTCATGGATGGACCGATCGGGCTGGGCGTACGGGTGCCGATGGTGGTGATCTCGCCGTGGAGCAAGGGCGGCTATGTGAGCTCGGAAGTGTTCGATCACACGTCGCTGATTCGGTTCATCGAGGCACGCCACGCGGCCAGTAACCCGGCGCTGATTGAGAGCAACATCACGCCGTGGCGGAGGGCTGTGACGGGCGATCTGACCTCGGCATTCAACTTCAAGAACCCGAACGTGAAGGTTGTGGCGCTGCCTGATACATCTTCGTATATTCCGCCAAACCAGGATACCTACCCGAATTACACCCCCACTCCTCCAACCAACCAGGCGCTTCCTGAGCAGGAGAAAGGCGTGCGGCCCGCGCGGCCAGTGCCTTACCAGCTGCATGTCACCGGGAAGGCTAACCTCGAAGATGGCACGTTCACCATTCACTTTGGGAACGGCGGCAAGACCGCGGTGTACCAGGTGCGATCAGGCAATAGCAGCCAGGGGCCATGGTCGTATACCGTGGGGGCCGGCGCACATGTCTCAGACACGTACGCAATCACGGGCAACAACCTGAGCGCGTACGATCTGTCGGTGTATGGGCCGAACGGATTCCTCCGCGCGTTCAAGGGCAGCGTTACTGGAACGGGCAAGGCGAATCTGGATGTGCGGACCACTTACAACACTGAGGATAATGCCATCACCTTGTCGGGCGCGAATCACAGTGCGGGAACAGTGACGATCAAGCTGACCAACGGCTACACGGGCAAAGTGCTTTCGAGCGATGTGGCAGCGGGCGCGACGGGCGAACACAGCTTCAGCCTGAACGGCACGCACGGATGGTACGACTTCACGATTGAAGTCGCGCAGGATGCAAGCTTCCGGTACCAGGTTGCGGGGCACCTGGAGACTGGGGAGGAGAGCTTCACCGATCCGGCGATCGCGGCCAGTTAGCCGAAAAGCGAGCCCCCAAAAAGTCGAGCCCGGGAGTGCCCCCCCCCCGGGCTCGACTTTATTTGGAGATGAAGACTTTATGCGACTGCGGACGGTGCGGGCTGCTGTTCTTCGGCTACGAGCTTGCTGCCGCGCTGAGAGGCAGCGGCGGCGTGGGCGTGTTGGTGGATGGTGAAGCGAGCCAGTTCGAGACGATCGCTGACGCAAGGAACGAAATCAAACGGTCAAAGACCTAGTCAGGAGCGTTGTTGCCACACACAATGATCTGGGACAGACCGCGGACCTAATCCGTCATCGCTGCGTTGCCTTTGTGTTGCCAACTTCTCGGGTTTCAGGCCGAGCTGGTGGAAGCATGTGAACCCCGACCAAAGTGACGCCGAGGACGTGATAGCCTTTTTCGAGCCGCACCTTCAACAACGCTTGAAAAAAAGGGAATGGCCGACTGTCGCCTGGATTCCCGGGGAATTGGATCTCCCTGGTTAATTCATCGACTCCAGACCTTGAGGTGGCATAGAAGACGGCGCCTTCTGATCCGGTCGTGTCAAGGCCGCCAAAATCTGCTATGTACCGTCCGGGCACAATCCCAGGCTGAATCGTAATCAGGCTGTAATCCGCGCTCAAAACCCGCGTGCTGGGATCGCGTTCAGTGTGGTAGGTTGACGATTCGTTGGGGCGCGGATGGGCATTTACGACGATGCCTCGCCATTGCTCCAGCCGCGTGTCCGGATTCTTGAAGCTGAAGTCGCCCAGGTTGCTAAGTTGGGCGACCGCAATGTTTTGCGAGGATGAACCCAGCATAATCACGTTGTGCTGCGTCAGATCGTCGACGGTAACTTCACGGCTAGGCTTGACGATCGGCTTGTATCCCATCTGGCCAAAAAGGTTCGACAGCATACCCACTGCCTTGAGTTCTCCAAAGCCCAGGTACGAATTCTCGTAATAAAGCTGTCCAGCTCGTGCAACGAGAGCAGGATTTGACGCGAATTGCTCGGCCAGGTGTGAATCGACAGGGGCTCCGCGGTAATCGGTCGCGCCCCGTCTGAAGCGGAACAAGTCGTTGTAATTGTCAAGAAGAAACACCGCATCCGGGTAAGCAATAACCGGAGTTGGGTCGTTTCCGATGTACTTTGCCCAAAATGCGACAACGGGATCGGAAGACTCTGCAAAATCGGATTTCGCGCGGGATGCGCTCGTCTTGCTCACGCCGAGTGGACCCCATTTTCCTCCGACCCACAAACCCCCTGTGAACGCGGCGATGACCGCTACCATCGCAATCAGCGCGACTCGCGAAGCAGGCTTGATCGAGCGGCGCACTTCCAGATCGACTTGATCCGCCGCACTTTGAGCGAAGTGATCATTCGGCAAGGCAGTGTCGCCCGTGGAGACGGACTTCCCGCCGGCTAAGGCCTCCATGCCGCCGGCCCATTCAAAAATAGGTAAATATTGCCCCTTCGGAATCTCAATGACGACGCGGTCGTGAAGTCCGTCTGCGTCGTAGTACTCTTTCAGCTTTTGCCGAAGGCGATGAATCTGGACGCGGACGATAGGGTCCGCCTTGGGATCGAAATCTCGGGGCCGGCTCAATGCCTCTACGCCGATGGTGTATTCCTTCAACGCATCGGCGCTGGGATCGAATGCCTTTTGTGCGAGGTACCGCAGCAGTTGCCGCAGCATCGAGGCGTTGAGAAAACCAGTAGACTCCAAGATTCTCTGGACCTGATGCTGACATTCATCCGGGGGCGGGGTTCCCAACGTGGTATCAGCGCGCGCGTTCACTCGTTATGCCTCCTAGTGACACACTGCCTCGTACCCGATCTGCTTGTGCTTCTTCCGGCACTCGCCTTGTCGCTCAACCGACCGATTCGGCAAGCCGGTTCCGCATATCGCAATCATTTTACGCCACATACGCGTCAATCGCGAGCACCCCCTCTGCCTCGTGTTTGGTGCTACCGGGAGTTTCGGGAATGCAATGGATTTAATTGCAATTGTCAAGGGCTCACTGCAGTCCGTAGAATCCCCGAATCCAGATCGTGAGCCGGACGATTCGGCGTTACAGACACTTTAACATCCAGGTAACGCTGGATCTCGCAATGATCGAACTCCCAGAAAACAATGATCGCTGCGCTCCGAACCCCATGTTACAAAGCACCCGTAACCCCACGGTTACTAGTCAATGAGGGCGTCTCCGCTTCAACATGGCGGCGGTGTTTGGGCAGCATGGCGCATCTTGACATGCATCGCAATACCGCGCCTGCGCAGCAAGAGTATCGAAATAATGCACGTCCCCTTGGAAACGTAACCTCGGTGCACGCTGAGTGCAGCGCGCGGACCGCACACGGAACGCTTTGGAGGCATTATGGAAAACCGATCAACTATGGCATTTGCAGTGGCGTGCTTGCTGGTCTGCTTTCGCTGGGTGCGAAGGTCGCGCCGGCGCAGGCAGTGACAGGAACCTTGCTGGGGACGGTTCAGGACTCGTCGGGAGCCGTGGTTCCGGGTGCGAATATAATGCTCATAAATGAGGGGACGAACGTCTCCAACAGAACGACCGCGGGACCGCAGGGCTTCTACACATTTCCGAATCTCAATCCGGGTCTGTACAGCGTCACCATCGATGCCAAGGGTTTTAGAACCCTGACCTCAAAACACAATGAGGTGCTCGTTGAGGAATCGACCCGCGTCGACTTAACTCTGTCGCCAGGAGCTGTAAGCGAACAGGTGACGGTGACTGGGATAACGCCGCTTGTTGAGACCACGACCTCCGACCTCGGCACAACCATCGACTCGACACAAATAAATAATCTGCCCATCAACGGGAGAAACCCAGCGATGCTGATGCAGCTTGCTCCCGGATCCACGCCGGCGGCATGGGGCGCCGGCAATGGCGAAGATTCCTCCACGGCATCGACGACGGCGCCGGGTGGCGGCGGCGGTGGCGCCTACACTTCCACTAACGGCTTTCCTTTCGAGTCGAATCTCTATCTGGTGGATGGCGTGACCGACGTCGAATTGGAGAACGCATATCAGGGACTCCAGATTCCATTCGACTTCATTGGCGAACTGAAGCTGGAAACCAGCGATCCGGACGCGGAATACGGCTCCTTCGGCGCGCAAGTGTCAAACATCACGACCAAGAGCGGAACCAACACGTTTCACGGCCAAGTCTTTGAATACAACCGCAACACCGACTTCAACGAGCCGGACCACTTCAGCCAGACGAACCCGCCGTTCCACTATAACCAGTTTGGCGGCGAGGTGGACGGCCCGATTTTCAAGAACAAGCTGTTCTTCACGGCGGATTTGCAGTGGCTCAAGCTCGCCGAGGGGTCTTCAGGCGTCGTGAGCCTGCCTACGGCGGCCGCTCGCAGTGGCGATCTTTCAGGCTTTGATGAAGAATGGTGCCGGTCCGATCACCAACGCGGCAGCCTGCCAGATCAGCGCCGCGGCCAACGGACTCGCCGCTCCAGTGCCTTGCACGGCAAGTTCGGCGGTTACGGTTGCCGGAACCTACGATACGGTTCCCGCGGCGGACATCGTTCCCATCGCGGCGAACTTTCTCAGTTCCTCGGTGTGGCCGTTGCCCAACCTGTCAGGGCCGACGAACAATGCCACCCAGGTGGTATTGAACAATGCATCCGAACCGCAGGAAGACGCGCGCGTCGATTGGGCGTTCTCGCAAAGCGACCGTTTCTTCGCCCGCTTCGGGTATAGCGTTCGACATCTCACCCAGCCGGCGCTCATTGGCACCGACACAAGCCCCGCCATCTTCATGAATGCCGGCGGAAACATCAACGCAACCAACCAAACCACCAACGACGTTGTGGGTTGGGACCACACTTTCGGCTCAAATGGCGCCATGATGAATCAGTTGCGCCTTGGCTACAGCCGTTTCGCAACAACCGCCTTCGCCCCTTCGTACGGGGTTGCGGAAAACAATGTTCTGGGCGTTCCCAACGGCAACATCGCCGCCTACCCGGAAACCAGCGGCGTTGCCGCAGTCAGCATCAACGGGTTCGAGGGCACTGGAGACGCGGGCTGGGTGCCGGATACGTTGGGCCGGCTCTCCAATATCTTCCAGATCAACGATGCGTTCACGCTTGTGCGCGGCCGCCACAACCTGAAGTTCGGCATTGCCATCCAGCCTATCCAGGCGCGTGTCTTTAACTCGCAGAACGATCCTCGCGGCCAATTGAGCGCGGGCGGCAACTACACAGGCACGGGCTCGAATGGCGCGGCAATCGCCGACTGGCTGGTCGGTGCGCTTAGCTACGTTGCCCGCGACCATTTCTTCGACAAGCCCAACACGCGAACCAGCCAAATCGGCGAGTTCGCCCAGGACGATCTGCGTCTGACCAACAAGCTGACGTTGAACCTGGGCGTCCGCTACGACGTCTACACGCACCCCGTGGATACCAAGAACCTGCAGAGCAACTTCGTGACCACCGGGCCGAACGCCGGCCTGATTCAGGTGGCTTCGTCCAGCAACCGCGGCCCTAATGTCAACACCTTTTATGGCAATATCGCGCCGCGCGTGGGGGCTGCCTACACGCCCGACAACGGCAAGACGGCAATCCGCGGCGCGTTTGGGGTGAGCTACTTCAACGGCAACTTCGGCGCCGACGGCGGCACGCTGGAACGGAACTTCCCGGAACTCGAACAGGAAAACAACTCCGCACCCCTGAATAACTGCTCAACCCCTTACGGACTGGGGAACATCAATCCCAATCCGGCGGAGTTCTCGAACTGCGGCTCGCTGATTCTGGCAAAGGGCCTGCCCCTGGCAGCGCCGGCACGGGAAGCCCGTATACGCCGATAGTTCCTTTCTCGGTGCCACCGGGTGGGACCGTCGCATCGCCTCAGGGTTTCGGCGTCTATGAGGTGGCCAGTAACTTCCGCCCGGCCATGGTGGACAACTGGAACGTTAGCATCGAGCGTTCGCTCGGCGCGAATATGTCATTGCATGCCGCTTACGTGGGTACTAAAGGCGCCTATCTGTATAACGACTGGCAGCTCAACCAGTGCAACCCGACGTCGTTTACCCAGGGCCCGACATACTCCCAGCTGCAGACGCAATACGGTACATCACAGTATCCGAACTTTCCACAATGCACGCCGTATTACGCCATCGCTCCCGGCGTCTCCACCCTGGATTTCCGCAACAGCGGCGCAAAGTCGCACTACAACGCCGGTCAGTTCGTGTTCGAGCGGCGGACCGGAGCCAACCTGACCTTTACCGCGGGATATACCTGGTCGAAGTTGATGGATAACTACTCCAACCAGCTCGATAACTACGACATGAAAGAGTACCTGGATACCGTCGGCTGGCATCACAACAATTTCCCGCAGACGCTCACTCTCACCTACGTGTACACGCTGCCATTCGGCCGTGGACAGAAACTTGCCAACTCGGCCTCTCCCGTCGAGGATGCCATCGTGGGCGGGTGGACGATCAGCGGCGTAACCTGGTTCCGGTCCGGCGCCCCCTTGCTGATCACTGCGAGCGGGCAATATCTGCTGGGCCAAAACAGTGGACAGCGCGCCAATTACACTTGCTCGGTGACCGTCAATCCGCACACGACGAGCGAGTGGTTCGACACAGGCTGCTTCTCGCAGCCGGTCGGATTCGTCTTCGGCAACGACGGTGTCGGGCAGGGTAATGCGTACGGGCCGCGCTACCAAAGCTGGGATATGTCCTTTGGCAAGGCGATCCACCTGACCGAGAATATTCGATTGCAGTTCCAGGCTCAGTTCTTCAACGTTTTCAACCGCATCAACTACCAGCAACCGGACACGGGTGTGAAGGACTCCAGCTTCGGACAGATCAACAACGACTTTCTGCCGCGGCAAGGCCAGCTCGGAATGGTTCTTTCGTTCTGAGGCACACACACCTTCGCGGCCGGCGAAAAACGATCCGGGCCCACGCTGAATCAGATTCAGTATGGGCCTGGGTTTGTCGAAGCCTTCCGCTCCCGACACACGAGCAGCTTTGCCACACAGTTGATCCGCGATTGTTCCATTACTTCGCATGAGAGAGATCACATCAACGACGCGAAGACAATTCCTCCGTGCCGCTTTTGGCATTGCAGCCGCTGCGTCTTGCGCACCTTTCAGGGGATTCGGCCTCCCGGATCATTTCTTTTCCGCTCTGCCCGGACCGTTGGCTCTCGATGGCCCGATTCCCAAACAGCGGGAAGCCGAAATCGAGCTTGAATCGTCGGACGCGAAGCTCGTCGATGGTTTTCACTGGGCCAAGGCGCAGGCCATGGACTATGCCCGCACCGACGGAAAGATAGGGCCGTGGTACGAGGCGGCGCTTCCGGGAAGGGATGCATTCTGCATGCGCGACGTCTCACACCAGAGTACTGGCGCCCAATTCCTCGGCCTCGGTCCAAGAACCCTGAATATGCTGCGCAGCTTTGCGGCAAACGTTTCGGCATCGAAAAAGTGGTGTACATGGTGGGAGATCACGCGCGACGATCTTCCGGCGCCGGTGGATTACAACAGCGATAACGACTTTTGGTATGACCTTCCCTCAAGCTTTGACGTTCTGGATGCCTGCTACCGGCAATGGCTGTGGACACGCGACAGCAATTATCTCGACGAGCAGTTTCTGAATTATTACCGTCACACTGTTACCGATTATGTGAACGCGTGGGATCACGATCGTAACGGACTGCTGGAGCATCTCCCCAGCGACGGTCACATGGGAATTGCGACGTACGATGAGGACCTGCAGGACGAGATTCTGGTTGGCGCCGACCTGCTTGCCGCTCAATACGCAGCCTTCCGCGATTATGCGGCCATCGAGCGCTTCAGGGGTGACTCGGATGCGGCCGCTCATTTCAACCGCAAAGCCGATCTGCTGCAATCGCTTTACAACAGCCATTGGTGGGACGCGAAACGAAGACGCTATTTCGGGGCATTGGGTGAGAATGGAAAGTTCGCCGACGACCTGAAAGAAAGCAACGGGCGGTGCACCTTAGAGCTCCCGCTGTACTACGGTCTGATTGAAGAAGGATTCAAGACCGAAGCCGTTCTGGACGAATTGGAAAACCGGTTGAAGCTGGACCAAACTGCGCTTCATGGCATCGTCGGTGGCGTTGAGGGACGCACCTATCTTCCCGATATCTTCTACAAGTACGGCCGGTCGCGAGCGGGTTATCGAGCCTTGATGGCCATGATAGACCCCGGATTGAAGCGCCGCGAGTACCCTGAAGTGTCCTATACGGTCATTGGAAATCTTGGGACCGGCTTGATGGGCATTCGCCCACTGGCGCCCGCTCAAACGATTGAAACTTTCCCTCAGCTCACGACAGAAACAAGCTGGGCAGCTCTTCATCAAGTGCCGGTGGGCAGGAACGTCGTCTCGGTCAAGCAGGTCAAGAATAACGAAACTGCTCTTACCAACGAGAAGGGCCCTGTACTGGCCTGGCGCGCAGCCTTTCCAGGCAAGTTCCGCGCCCTGTTCAGCAACGGGAAAGAGATTCCCGCATCTCATGCCGTCCGCAGTTCAGGAACCGCTGAGACCTACAGCATGGTTCGTGTCGCAAGCGGCGAAATGCGCGTTGTGCGCGTCGCATCCGGATGATCCACGCCGATTGTGTTCAAGGGTGAATGCCATTGGCTGGAACCTCCTGAGGAGACGAAATGAGGACCAAATATTCCCGCCGGAGAGTGATCAAAACTGCTGCGGCCACAGTCGCTTTAATGGGATTGCCGAATATGCTTGAATCGCAGGCGCCCGGGGAAGGCACTACACGTTATAACTACGCTCCGAAATCGCGCAATATGCCGTTGGGAACGGCGCGCGGTGTTCATCCCGGTCGCGTCGTTTGGGTGCACGATCCAAAAGCAGCGCATTGGAGCGGCAATCGCCAACCCGAGCCTCACGCGGGTTTCCTGGATTAATCGAGTTCATGCGGAGGGTTTTGCGTTGCACAGTCCGAGGTCAGGCCATTTTACCGTGCCCGCTCATCCGCGGCTGATCACGAGAGTTTGCATATTCTCGGCAGTCTCACTGGTTCCATGCTGTCTGGCTGCGGCGCAGTCCGGCGCTCCAGCTTCCACTTTCCCGGCTTATCTCCGCGATGATTTTGACTATTCCACCTTCACGCGCTTCGACGCGCCAGTTCCGCCGAAGGACCTCATCTATCAATCGAACGGCTTCATGGCATTGCAGGAAACCGGCTTTGGAGGGCAGCGGGTGATCATTCCCGTCGCCGGTGCGGTCGCGCCCACCAACAGCAGCGACAAGCTGTCCGCGCTGACGATCGAGGCGCCTGTCATTACGGACAGCGCCGGCCATACCTGGAAGCTGTCCGACGGCTCTGCCAAACGAAGCCTGACGTACTTCGCCGATCGCACCGTGTATCGGGCTGCGTTCGATGGGGGCCCTGAAGTCTCGCTTACGGTATACCCAATCTACGGAAAGCCCGCGGCGGTGATTCGGCTACGAATCGTTCGCGCCATAAACCCCGTTCAAGTCGAGATGGCCGCGCATGCAGACGGTCTGCAACTCATTCCCGGCAGCGATGAGCGGAGTTCCGCCTACGGTTCGCATCGCTGGCCGTATCGACTCATTCTCGCCGGGCGGCCTGCGGCAACGATTCACAACAACACATTCCAGTGGAATCTGCGCGCCGATGACGAAGCTAACCTTATGATGACGCTCGGCGGCACGGAACAGGAAGCAGCGGACGCCCTCACCCAGTTGCAGGGTTCACCTGACCTTCTCGACGAGGAAACTCATCGCCTATGGAATGCCTATCTCGCGTCGACGCCCCTCGTAGCGCCGGCCGTCCCGGTCAGCTTCACGATTGGCACTACAGGCGAACAAAGGAGCATCGGTCCAGAAGATCTCGTGCGCAGCGAGCTGTGGTTCTGGCGAGGTCTCCGCAACACCACCTGCCAGGCGCATTACCTCCCCGCAACTCCGTTGATGATCGCCGATTGGAATGTCTTCGTGGGCATGTGGAGCAACGACGGCATTGCAGAGGCGATTGCCCTGGCCGCAACAAACGAGAGAAATGTTGCTCGCGCTGCCATCCTGAACTGGTTTCGTTACTCGGTTAATGCGCAGGGGGATGGAACCTCGGCCTGGACGATCTTTCCTTCCGGACACAACACGTTTCAGGCAAAAGGACCCGAGCGAAACACACAGGGCGTTCCCGTACAGGCTTCGCTCGTCGGGGAATATGTCCGCCTTACAGGCGATACCGAGATCCTTCGTGAGAAGCTCGGCGGACTCGCTGGAGATCGCACGTTATGGCAGGCACTCGTGGCATACCAGAAAAACCTGCCGCGGGTGCGCGACGTCAACCACGATCACCTGATCGACTGGCTGCACACTTACGAGACCGGATGGGACGATAAGGATTCTCCGTTCATCGATCTCCATGGTGACCCGACCAGCGCCGTCAACGAGCAGGTCTTTCAGCTTTGGAGCCTTCAGGAAATGGCGTGGCTCGCGCGGCTTCAGGACGAGGATCCGTCGCCGTGGCAGCAGGAGTTCCACGCCACCCAGCAGGCCGTGCGCGACAAGTTATGGGATTCAGCAACGCAGCGTTATTGGGATCTCGACGTAAATACCGGAAAGCTCTGGACGCGGGGGGAAAATCTCGATGCGTATTATTTCCTCTATTTCGAGAGGGATCCCCAGCGCGTTGCCGCGATGATGCGGCGTCTCGACGATCCTGCCGATTTCAATGGACCGATCCTGCCGACCCTGGCGTTTGACACTCCTCACTGGGGCGGATATTGGCGTGGTCCAGCATGGCCCAGAGAGTTTTCTTACATCGGAATGGCCCTGGCGCGTTCAGGTCACACGCAGGAAGGTTTCGATTGGCTTGCTAGGGCGATCAACTCGAATCTCGGTCCGCTTCTTCCCGAGAACGTCGACCCGAAAGCGTATCCGCCAAAAGAACATGCCATCGGTTCCGTCCGCATCATGGGATACGACGCGCTGGACACCCTGGTGCTCCCGGATGTCGCCGGATTACGCACTTGGGGAGGTGAAGACTTGACCGTCGCGCCGGATCCTTCCCTCGGAAACGTGTACATCCGCGGTCAAAGGTGGCGCGGAGATCGGTTCGATGCGTTTTTCTCGCCAGGTCAGCCGTCTCGAATCTGGCGCAACGGTCGCGAATTGCCTCCGTTGTCCACAGGGCACATCTGGCACGCCCAGAAAAAGGGACAGACTGTACATTTCTACGCTGATGACCTGGACGCGGGAAAATTTAAGGAGTGAAGCTTGCAGATGAAACGATGTACACACCCCTCCCATACGCAATGACAATCAGCGTCAGACCTCGAACGATGAGCAGCCGTTCAAGGACATCATCGTGGTGATGCGCGACACGGGAATGCGCAACGCCCGCGAACTTTACTGCATGCGGGTAGAGAACGTGGACTTCGATGCCGGAACGATCTTCACGCCGGACAGCAAAACGGAGTCCGGCCGCCGGTTCATCCCCATAAGCAGCCGCGTGAAGCAGATTCTCGAGGCGCGCTGTGCGGGACGGAGCGAGGGCTGGGTGTGGATTTCACGTTATAAGGGAAAGCACATTGGGGAAGACATGGACTACCGGCAGTGGGTGCGCGCGAGGCAAGCTTCGGGGCTGCCACGCGAGCTCGTCCTCTATCTGTGCGCGCCACGACTTCGGTAGTTTCGTACTGGCGAAGACCGGTAATCTGAAAGCTGTGATGAACGCAATGGCCACGGTGACGTAAGAAGCGCCATGGTCTACCAGCACCCGGAAGCGGAAATCATTCGCGACGCATTAAACGCACGGCACATTTCGCGACCCACCGTGCCCGACGACAACCAGGTAACTGCTTGAACCTAACCTGGGTTGGTCCCAAAAAGCCTTTCGAGATTACTGATGCCGGATCAGTCTACCTATAAACATGTCACATCGGCGTTTACGAGGACCTATTCAGTTGTCTCTGTCCAGAGCGTCATTATTGAGGATTTTGGCCGGATAGCGCAAGCGCAGGATTGGAATATGCTTTGTCTGCAACGTCGCACCAAATCGCCCGTGCCGTCCGCATTGCGCAATCGAGCTGCGGTTACGTGTGATGCGAAGGCTTCTGCACTCCAGAATTCGCATCATCCGGCAGAAACTGCGGGAGCCCGAACTGCTGAAAGAGTTGGGGATCTAAAAACAGAGTGATTGCGGAAATCTCTCCGCCCTCAAGCGTGAGTACGTGAATGGAGTGAAAATTCCACCGTTTGTCTGCGGCGGAGAATTCATAAATAGCAAAAGCCGGCTGCCCGTTCGCGGATGTCGGCACCAAATGAAGGCCACCGCAGGTCTTCCATGCCGCGGCAAAGAATGTCCCGATGGTCTCGCGTCCGGTGAACCACTGCAACCACGGCGGCATGACGGCGGTTGCATCTTCCTTGAGTACAGCCACGAAACCGTCGACGTCGTGCCCTTCCCAAGCCCGCAGATAGCGGACGAGGAGCTTTTGCTGCGCGGGAGTTGGCTGGGATTCGAGCGGCGGCCGGCGGTCAGAGTAACGATTGGAGAGCGTCTCGCGCGCTCGCTGCAAGGCGCTATTGATGGATGCGGTGGAACCGTCGAGCAGAGATGCTGCTTCAGCTGACGGCCAGCCGAGGACATCGCAAAGCATGAGCGCAGCGCGTTGGCGCGGCGGCAACTGCTGAATGGCGGCGACAAAGGCGAGCTGCACAGACTCCCGCGCAGTGAAGCGCGCCTCTGGATTTGGCGAGGCGTCGGCGAAACCTTCTAGGTTGGCGTCAGGATACGGCTCGAGCCAGGGCACGTCGAGCGCGGAGCCACCTTCCATCTTTGGCGGGCTAGCAGGGCCAAGCTGGTCGGGCAGATATCGCTGCTGGTGCTTGCGGCCTTCAAGCGCATTGAGGCAGGCGTTAGTAGCGATGCGGTAAAGCCAGGCACGAAACGACCCGCGCTCATCGGAGCTGCTGGCCTCGAAGCTCGAGAAGCTGCGCCATGCACGTAGATAAGTCTCCTGCACCAGGTCGTCGGCTTCGTGCAGGGAGCCAAGCATGCGGTAACAATGCAATTTGATTTCGCGGCGAAACGGCTCGGCGAGTTGCTCGAAGGCCTGGTCTTCTCCGAAATTGGAAGGTTCGCATGCCATTGCGTTCGATTGTAGTCTTTTGGCCCAAGATCGAGGTGCCGGTAGGCGCGGCTCAGCACCTGCTGGTTTTGAAGTGAGTGGACCGCACTCGGTTGCTTCGCTCATTCGCAGTTACATTTTTTCTCTTCTGCCTCGCGCCTGCGAACGGCGGCGCCTGCAGGGTCGGTGGTGACATCGATCCACTGCGGGTCCGGCGCGGTCTCGGCGTCGTAGTTGTCATGCCAGTTCCACCACTTGTACGGCAGAGTCTGCGGGTAACCCGCTGGCGAATCCTCCCAGGTCTCCTGGCGGCCGAGCGCTGTCATGTCGAGGTAGCTCCATGTGCTGCCCATCGCCTCGTCGCCGCGGCTGTTGATGAAGTACGTGCGGAACACCTTGTCGCCATCGCGAATGAATGCATTGTGGCCGTGCCACTGGTCCACACCGAAGTCCACGTCGAAGCTGTCGGTCATGGTGTACCAGGGCATCTCCCAGCCCATGTGCGCTTTGAGGCGCGCGATGTCGGCCTGCGGTGCGCGCGAGGCCCAGGCGAGGGTGGTGTCGCGGGCGTTCAGATGGGACAAATGAGAGACCTGGTCGGCGCCGAGTGAACAGCCACGGCAGGCGTGGTCGGGCCAGCCGAAGACTCCGGGCTCGAAGAAAGCGCGATAGACGATCAACTGCCGGCGGCCCTCAAATAAATCGAGCAGGCTTGCCTTGCCGTTGGGTCCGTCGAACTGGTAGTTCTTGTCGACGGCCGCCCACGGCATGCGGCGACGTTCGGCGGCCATCGCGTCACGGGCGTGCATCAGGGCCTTCTCTTTCACGAGAAGCTGCCGGCGCGCGGCTTCCCACTCCTGTTCCGACACGATCGGGGGTGTGTTTATCGCGAGTTTCTCATTTACGTTTTCCAATTCTCTCCCCTTGTTCGTTGCCATCTTAGTCCTCCTTTGTCTTCTGAGACAGACCGGGACGATTCGTTGTGAAAAAACTCTTGGCCTTGTCAATGCATACCGCCAGAACTCCTCCCGTGGATCCGGCCCCGGCGACCATTGCTGCTGCGTTTGCGATGCATACTGGGCACATATGATCCTCCTCTGAACTTGTCCCTTATTTTCCGTTTGATGCTCGATAAGAGGTTTTGCCGGCTCGCACTAAAGCTTTTTCGCACTTTTCTTCGGGTTAGGCGAGCCCTTGCCGGTTGCGATCAAGCTCTTCAAACTGCCACGAATGTACGAGCCCCAGGCGTCGGAACAAACGTTGTAGCACTCGTAGGCAGGGACAAGGCCCTCGTGCGTGAAGTGGATCTCGGTCTTGTCGCCATCTTTCGCGATGTCGAAAACAACCTTCGTGCCCTCCCACTCAGTTTTGTCTTCGGTGAAACTGAAGTGGTTGTCGGTCACGAGCCAGGCGACCCGCTTGCCGGGAACGAACTCCACGAGTTTCATGGTGCAAGTGTGGAGGTTCTGGTAGTGGTACCTGAACTCGTCGCCGACCTTGGCGGTGCTGCCTTCGATCTCTTCAGACCACCACCCGCGAACGTTCCGAATGGCATCGAATGTTTCTCTCGGCGATTGGTCGACCGAAATGGTTGCTGTGTAATTCTGATTCGGCATGGTTCCTCCTCGGGTTTTAAAAATTCGGTTGAGTAACTGCGTTATGCCGGCGCCAGTGATTCATCTTTGCTGACTTACGCGAAGACGTCAGGCTGATTGTTTCCCGTTGTGATTAGATTGCGTAGGTTGCCGTCGACGAGTGCACCCCATGCGCCTGAGCAGCCGCCGTAGCACTCAAATGCAGGAACCAGGCCCACGTGCGTAAAGCGGAGCTTGGTCTTGTCGTCCTTCCTGGCGATCTCAAAGACAATGTCAGTACCGATCCATTCGGTCTTATCTTTGACAAAGGACAGCTCGGCGCCCGTAACATGCCACACAACCTTCTTGCCGGGAACGAACTCCGTCACTTGTTGTGTTGTCTTGTGCATGTCCTTGTAGCGGTAGGTGAATTCGGCGCCAAGCTTGTTGGTATCCCCCGTGACTTCCCCCGACCACCAGCCGCGAACATTGTTGATTGCCTTGAAAACTTCTTCGGGAGATTGGTCAACCGTGAATGATGTTGTGAAGTCCCGCTGTTTCATGACTTGCTCCTCCGTTTTTTGTTGAATGCAAAGGTTGAGTGACGCGCGGCGCTATTACAGAGCCGCCGCGCCTTGCGGCACAAAGCCTGCGTACTGGCGCTCAAACTCCTTGGCAACACCGCTGCGCCAGCCTTCCGCGATGGACTGAGACAATGCATCGGGGAAGATGTCCTCTTCGTTGTTGCGCAATCCGTCGAAGATGCCCTGCGCGACGGACTCAGGCGAAGCCTTCGGAATCTCGAAGCCGCGCGTCATGTCGGTGTCGACGGGGCCCAGGAAGACGCCATGGACCGCAACGCCCTCACTTGCCAGCAGCGCCCTCAGGGACTGCGTCATGCTCAACGCGGCCGCCTTCGAAATGGCGTAGCTGGGCGTAAGCGGCAACGGCGCAAGGGCCATTAGCGAGAGGTTGTTGACGATGGCTCCCTTCGAGCGCTTGAGCATGGGGAGGAACGCCCGTGAAACCTTGTACATGCCAAAGAAATTGACGGCGAGGGTTTGCTCGGTGACGGCCGGATCACTCAGATCGTCATAGGGCGCGATTCCGGAGTTGTTGATGAGGATGTCGAGACTGCCCACCTGGCGGACTGCCTCCTCGATCTGCTCGGCGTTGGTCACGTCGAGCATCAGGGGCGTTACGCGCTCGTCGGCGATGTCGAGTGCTCCGCGAGTTCCTGCGTACACCCTCTTGGCTCCGCGCTGCAGGGCTTCGTTGACGAGGGCGCGGCCGATGCCGCGATTGGCGCCTGTAATCAAGACTGTTTTGTGTGCGATGTTCATGATGAACTCCTTTTGGAGGCTGGCAATCGCTTGCCCGTTTTGCCTCTCTACTGGGTAAAACCGGTAGGAGGGCCAAAACTCATCGGTGCCCGGAGAGGTTTTCTCTTTTGTGTGGATTTCTTATCGGACAACTATCGGATCTGCCGTGATTTCAATAATATCCCGATTGATTTATGAATTAGATCGATCCTCAAACTACGGCCAATATTGCGAATAGCCACCTGAAACCGTTGCCAACTCTTCGCTACAGATGACCTCACCTGGGCCGTTTACTCCTCATAGTCGGCTTGTCGACTGGAATCCGCGGCCGGTCAGCGCTTTGAAGATCGGAGTTGGGATCAGCGTTGCAGGACCAATTCGCCCTTTGGCATGTAAACCATGCTGGGATGAGTGTGCTGGCCTCGACAGTTGAAATCAGGATTTCTGGATACTCGGGACAATGTGGGGCTTTTGGGATCTCCCCGAGGGGCACTGGCTTAGGGTGGAATATAGAATTGCAGCGTCTGCATTACGAGAGTGTTGAAGTCTGTGATTCAGGGTCAGTCGGTAATCCGCGTCTTCGTCCTACGGCCAATCGTCAAGATTTTATGAAGGAAGGTTCACGAACCCAATGAAAAGTGAGCAATGGAATCGGCGGCAGTTCCTCAAGGATTCAGCGCGTATGGCGGCAGGCGCAGCGGTTGTCGGGTTGATGGGTGGCACCTCCGCAGCTGTGCAAATGCCTCCCCCTCAACTGCTCAAGGATGACCGACTCACCTTCGTGACCGCTACGGAAGCGAATCCCTGGCAGATTAGACCCGTCTTCCAGCCGTCCTTTCGTTGGGACATGCTGAACCTGAATGTCGATTCCGCAAGCGCGATGGGCAGACCCATAGAAGGCTTTGGCGCGTGCTTCAACGAACTGGGATGGACCTAGCTCAGCGCCCTCGGGGAGCAGGACCGCGAAAACGTGCTGCACGAACTCTTCGATCCCGCTGGCGGGGCTCGTTTCAGCTACTGCCGCATGCCAATAGGCGCGAATGACTTTGCGACCGAAGCCTACAGCTACGACGAGACGGACGGCGACTTTGAACTGAAACACTTCAGCATTGAGCACGACAAGCAGACGCTGATCCCGTTTATTCATGACGCGCAGCGCTATCAGCCGAAGCTGCGCCTGTGGGCTTCGCCATGGACCCCGCCCAGACTGGATGAAACGCAACCACTCCTATGCCGTGGCCAAGGCCTTTCCAGGGGTGGGATTCAAAGACAACGGCATCCGCCCGGAACAGGTCGGCCACGAAGGCGAGGATATGTTTATCCAGGAGCCTCGCTACTTCGATGCCTACGCGCGCTACTTCGGTCGGTTCATCGACGCGTACCGGGCCGAAGGGATCCCTGTGGGCATGGTAATGCCGCAAAACGAGTTCAATTCGGCGCAGAACTTCCCCAGTTGTACATGGACGGCCGAGGGTCTTGCACGATTCCTTCATTGCCTGGGCCCGGAGATGCAGAAGCTCGGGGTCGATGTCTTCTTTGGCACGTTAGAGCGAGGTAACCGCAAGTTGCTGGAATCGGTGATGGCGGACAGGCAGGCAGCTCCTTTTATCAGAGGCGTGGGGATGCAGTGGGCGGGCAAGAATGCGCTTCCCGCAGTCCATCGGGAGTTCCCCGAACTGGCGATCTTTCAGTCGGAACAGGAATGCGGCGACGGCAAGAACGCCTGGAGCTATACCGGCTATTGCTGGCAGTTGATGAAGCACTACCTTCGCAGCGGAGCAAGCGGTTATATGTACTGGAACATCTCGACCAACCTGAGCGGCAAAAGTAGCTGGGGTTGGGCGCAGAATGCGCTGGTCAGCGTCGATACTGAGACGAAGACGTATCGTTTCAACCACGACTACTATTTGCTCAAACACCTGACGCATTTTGTAGACCTTGGAGCAAGGAGCATCGAGATCACGGGCACATGTGACCATGCGCTCGCCTTCGTGAACCCCGATGGCGGAGTCGCGATGTTACTCCGCAACGAATTGCCGCACACGCAGATGGTGCAGGTACAGACGCAGGACCGCAATTTCACTGTCGAAATGCCACCGGACTCGGTGGGCACCTTGTCCATTAGGCGGGGATGATGTTGTGTCTGGGAATGTTGCTCGCCAACCTGGCAATGTTTCTTTGGAATGAAAACGATGAAGTCAAAGTCAAGAGGCCTACAGGCAGTGTGCCGATTCACCAAACTTTCTGTTGCCAGAGATAAGTGCATTGCCGGAACAATCCGATGAAAGTCCAATTGCGCTGAACCAATTCTGGATTTATGAGAAATCCGCGCACATAGCTTCACCGTCGACATGCCCCGACGTTCCAGGGCCTCCAGAATCCTCCCACCTAGTTCACAGTAAACGTAAACGTGGCTGTGTTTCCCGTGCTCTGCGCGGGGTTCCCTGTCGCAGTCACGGTGAATGTGTAGGTGCCGGCTGTCGTCCCGGATGTGCCACCGCCGCCGCCACCGCCGCCTCCACCGCCTCCGCCGCCACCGCCGCAAGCAGACAGGCCGCCGAGAAACGCCATGAGCCCCAGCATCCCCAGCATCGACCGCCAACTGCGCCGCCTCGCCGGAATTCCAAAGAACACCAGCAATGCCAGAATTGCGCCGCCCGCGCCGGCCCATCCACGGACTTTGCCGCCCAGCTTCGGATAGTCGAGCGCACCGGAAGTGGGCGCCGTTGTTGACACCGTCACCGACCCAGTCGCGCTGGTATCTCCGTTACCCAGCCCAAGTGAGGGACTGCCATTCGCGCAGGTGGGCAGATAGGCTGCCCCGCTCGGGGATGTCGTCAACGCGCAGGCGAGCGTAACGGTTCCCGTGTAACCGGTAGTGGATGAAACAGTGATAGTCGATGTCGCGGCGCTTCCGGGAGAGATTGCCGGCGGCGTGCTTGCCGCCACGGTAAATGCGGATTGCACCACCGTGACACTCGCCGTCGCCGTACCTCCGGTGTAGGTGTAGTCTCCGCTGTAAGAGGCGGTAAGCGTATCGGTTCCCACACTCAGGCTGTTCGGATAAATGGGGATGGAGTAACTGCCGTTCGCCACCGGCCAAGCCCCTGTAGAATAGCCCCCGCCCGACACCGTCACAGTACCAGTTGGCGTTCCGCCATTCCCGGTCACCGTCCCGGTCACAGTCAACCTCGCTCCCGAGTCTACGCTGGTAGAGGCAGGAACAATCGTTACGGTCGGACTGAGCAGAACAAACTGCGTTACCGTCACGGTGGTCGAACCGGTCACCGCGTTGTAGTTCCGGTCCCCGCTGTAAGTCACGGTTAGGGTATCGGCTCCCGCGCCCAAGCTTCCAGGCGGAACATCGATAGAATAGCTGCCGGGATACACTCCCGATCCGGAACTGAAACCACCGCTCGTCACCGTCACTGATCCACCCGGCGCTGGCCCGGTACCCGTCACCAGGCCCGACACGGTCATGCTCTGGTTCGTATAGAGACTCGTAAGTGAGGGCATCACTGTCATGGTTGGAGTCAGCTTCGTCACCGTCACCACCGCAGTGGCGGTTTCCGCTGCGTAGGTCGCGTCGCCGGAATAAACGGCGGTGAGCGTATCGGTTCCGGCGTAGAGATACCCGGGGGTTACCTTGAATGTGTACGTGCCGTTCGAAAGCACGCCCCCCATGACGTAGCCGTTTCCACACGTACCGCCCTGTAAACCGCAAAGTTGCACGGTGCCGGTTGGCGTTCCTGCCATGCCGGTCACGGTCACAGTCAATAGAAGGGTGTCTCCCGCGGTGATTGCAGATGCGGAAAGCGACAGGTTCACGGTCGAGGGTAGTCCCGTCACCGTCACGTACAGGACGCTGGTTGAGCTGATCTTGCCTGTGGCCGCATCCTTGCCGGTCACCTGGATTGCGTAGGACCCCTGAGTGGATGTGACAGTGCTGCCAATGGTAAGAACCGCTGTTGCCGCGGCGGCTCCGGTAAGGTTCACTGTAGATGGAACGCTGCAGGTCAAGGGGCTGGTAACGCTTGCGGGAACAGTGGTGACGGCACAGCTCAGATTGACGGTTCCGGTGAATCCGCCGGAAGGCGTGATGTTTACGGTCGCGGTGTTGCCGGTGATTGCACCGTGGACTAACGTGAGGGCGCCGCCGTTGCTGACGTTGAAGCCCGAACTCGCGCTAACCACTGCCTGGATGCCCAGGGTGTGTACGACCTTCCGAGTTGGATCCTCTCCGCTGATTGTCACGTTATAGCTTCCGGCCGCGGTTGCCACGGCAGCGCTGACCGTGAGAGTTGCGCCGGCACTGGCGCCGCTGGCGAGGATTTCAGAAGCCGGAATCGAGCAGGTGACGCCCGAAGCAGCTGTACACGTCAGGCTCACCGCGCCGCTAAAACCATTCACCGAAGCCAGATTGATTTGAATCGTGCCGTTGCTCCCCGCCGTAATGGGAATCGTGGTGCTCGCGGGCATCATCGTAAAGTCCGAAAGCGGATTCGAGATCGGGTTGCTCAGCGAGTAAGCCGACGGCGCGTAGGTGGAATCGCCAACGTACTGCAGGGTAACGAAGTTCGTTCCCTGCAAAAGGTTCTGGCTGTTGAGCACGACTGAGAAGGTCGACACGTCTCCGGCTCCGGGTGCGATTGCAGTCCCGGCGATGAAGCTCCCCGACGAATAAACAAGAACATCGCCCGCAGGCGCCTTGGTACCCGATCCGGTCACTGTGCCAGTCACAGTGATGGAAGTGGTTGGCGAGATGCTGCCCGTAGCGGTCGCAGTTGTTGAACTTGCTGTCAGACCAGCCGACACAATCTGCACCTGGCCGGTCGCTGCCGGGACGGCCACGTAATTTGAGTCTCCGGTGTAGCTGATCGAAATGTTGTAAGTCCCCATTGACGTGCTCGCCGGGACCGTGATGGTGGCTATGCCCGCTGCCGCACTCGTGTTCGGATCGAGCCCTGCGCTGAGCGTTCCGCTGGTCGGCACTCCGGAAGGGAAGCCAGTGACGCTGACTGAACCGGTTGGCGCCGACACGGGAACTCGATGGCGTGGGTTCTTCGCTTGCGCTCCGTTTTCGATCAGGACGTTGAAGACTGTAGGTTGGCCGGAGCCGCCGGCCACCTGGAAGGCGTTGGTATTGTTCGTATGGTTGGACGCGCCCAGGTAGATCGCCGGCGAATCCTGCACGACAGTGAAGGCGACGGCCGAGGCTGCCGATGCCAGGTAGCTGTTGTCACCTCCATAGCTCGCGGTCACCGAGTGCGCACCAATCCCGAATGGCGGGTTGTAGGACGCGTCGCTCTCAGCGTTGATCACCGCTGTGTTCAGTGTGTTTCCATTGTCCGAAAAGGTAATCGTTCCGGTGGCGGGTGTAATGCCGTTGCAGGAGCCGTTGCTGTTCGCGCACCAAACCGCAGAGGTGGCAACCACCTGTGCGTTTAGATCGAGTTCTGTTCCATAGTCGACACTTCCTGGCGGCGCGGAAGAATTGTAGATCGTGTAGGGTGGCGAAGAGATGTTCAGGTAGGTCTTGCTGCTCTCCGGGCTCACCGTAATCGAAACTGGCGTGGACGAACTCTGAGCGTTGCTGGAATCTCCGCCGTACTGGCCCCAGATGTTGTAGGTGCCGCCGGGAAGCGAGAGAATCGAACTGCTGTATGCGCCGCCGTTCAGTGGGAAGGTGCTGGGAACACCGGAGAGGTTCAAGGGCAGTCCCTGACCCTGAACGCCGGGTTCCGGGCTGTCGGTCATCAGTGCCACATTGCCCGACGGTGTTCCGCCGGCCGCCGTCACCGTTCCGCTCACTGTAATCGGGGTCCCGTGCGTAAAGCTGGTCGAGGAGGGCGTCAGCGTTGTCGTGGTGGGGGCAAACTTCACGCTGCCCCAGTTGGCCACCAGTTGATACGCGTCGATGGTTCCCAATCCGCTAGCCAGATCGTACCCTGCGCCGGCGTTGTAATCGGCCGTCGTCCCGGTTCCCATCTCTCCCTCGGTCACCGATTGACCGTTAGCAGGATCGGTGATCGTAATGGGATTGGCGACAGCGATGCAATCGAGTCCTTCAGCCGGGCAGGGCACGGAATTGGTGCCGTTGGTGACATCGTGGAACGCCGCCGGCGCCTGTTGCCCCAATGGATAGAGCACAAAATCCGCCTGGCCCTGGCGGCCATAGATCTGATTCACCAGCGCCATGATGCCCGCGAACGACGGAGCTGAAGCCGACGTGCCGCCAACCCCGGAAAACTGAACCGCGCCACTTGCTGCCGGCTGGCAATCGCCATCTACCGCGCATATTGGATAGAAGCTCTCATTGGCGCCGTTGGAGGCGAAGAGCGATACATCGGGCAGGTCGCGCTCCCCGTCGTTGGGAACACCCGGCCCGCTCTGCCACGTGGGTTTGCCTGTTCCGAAGGAATAACTCGCCCCGCCGCCGCCGGCTGCGATGGAAGTGCTCGCAGGCGTTGCGCCATTCTCCAGAGTTGCGAAAGTGAGACCATACTGGCTGTCGTTCCACGGCTGCTCGGGAATTACGCCCTTGATAGATACCGCTGGCGCGCTGTTGCTCGCGGCGATGTTCCAAAACGTCTCCATCTGCGCCTTCAAGGCTGTAAGACCCTGGCTGTAATCGCTGTAGTAGAAGTCCGTTCCGCCCACGGCGACATCGTATGGAGTAGAGGCAAAGCCATTCACCGCAAGGCTATTTTCTGCAAAATCCTGAGTATTCTCATCGTCGCAACCGGCCGATCCGCTATCGCCGCTCGAGACGATTACCGTGATGCCCTGGGCGGCGGCTTGCTCCCAGAGATAATCAATAAAGTAAAGAGTCGAAGTTCCCAGTTCCGGTTCGCATTCCCCGAAACTCATACTCATGACGGGTGCGATGTTGCCGGAAACAGCATGTTCCGCAGCCAGGAACAGGCCGCTCTCCATCGCCGTATCCGCGCCTATCACAAGATCGATCGTGGCATTGGGCGCCACAGCTCCTGCCCACTCCACGTCGAGATAGGCCTCCGTCGAGGCGCCGTTCGGGCCATCCGGATCGTTGATACCGTCCACGCCCGGATCGTTGCCGTCGATGATCACTTGCGGCGGATTCGGCGGAAGTCCGAACAGACTGCGGAAATTGTTGACCGCGGCAATATTGATGTTGGATTCATTGATGATCGCAATCGTCTGCCCGGTCCCTGTGGTTCCCGCTGTATAAAGCGGATTCAGGTCGTATTGCACCGCGAAGTCCTGCGGCGCGAGCACATAGTTATACCCCCCGGTGCTGTTGCCGGTAGTCCACTGGGGCGTCGCCTTATCGGTCTTCGGATCATACTGCGCCTTGCCCAGATATTTGATATAGCTCCTGGGCCGGAAGTTGTTGAGCGACACAAACCCGCCCACCACGGACGCCAGCGTCGTCGGAATCCGCGGATCGGTTGCGTTCGCGAAGTGCGCCTCGCCGTTCACCTTGTATTGATGAATTTCGGTATGGAATGCCGTTCGCAATTGCAACACATTTCCCGAGAATTCAATCGTTTGCCTGCCGGGGACCAACTTGATCGCACTGAAGCCATGCCCGGTCAGCCAGGTCTGCACCGTCGCAATGTCCTCGTCCGACGGGCCGAACTGCTTGCCAAACTGCTCCGGCGTCAGCCATTTGTGAAAGCTCGCGGAGCCCGGCGTGTGCATTTCCGCGATGAGCCGGCGCAAAGCAGTTTCCTGGGTGGCGCTTCGATTCAGAACCAAATGCATCCGGTTCAGGGGCATGCTTTCGGGCGCCGGGCCGCGGTCGTTCCTGGCGTTGGCAAAAGGATGTAGGGTTCCCCGAATCGTAGTGAGTTGACTCTCGTCGATCGGATTGACAATTCGTACGGTGGGTGCGCCAACCTGCGCCGTTGCCGTTATTGAGCAGAGCAGTGCACTGGCCAACACGATGAGAAACGAACGCGGACGAAGCATGGCGGCAGCCCCGGACATCTATATTCTGAATGCAAAATTGCCGGCAATTATACGCCCAGAGCCGACTGCAATGTGAGCGACGCGTTTCAACCCGCGGGCGCGGCTTAACTCCTAATCTGTAGAGAAAAATCGTGAGTAGCTGCAACTCTTCGATGTACTTGATTAGGCGGGGACACGATGTGTCTTAGCTCACCTTCTGAGAGCTAGCCCAGTATCCGTCCAGAGTTGTTGCTCTATCCAAGTTCACCGATTGGAAGAGTGATTCTACTCGCTGAGAACGGTCGCACTCTACCTGACGCCGTGGAGGCCAAGGGAGGAGCTTTATCGTCCCAATGGAACCCCAAAAACGAATGTTCAGCCGGGCAGGCTGGATAGGTAGAGGGAAACGCCCCGGGCTCCGGGAGCCTTCTCGGACACCGGCCTGGCCCAGGACACGGAACGCGACATCTTCGGTCAACTCGACACACAGGATCACGCATTTGGTCGACCATTTCGCACGGCCTTGGTATATGCGAGGGAGACATCGATCTCAGGTCAGGGCTTTTCGACGCCCTAGCCAGATATCGGAAGCTTTATCCCCAGCGCCACTGTTCGTAGATGAGACACCTTTCCCTCTGATTCGCCTTTCCAAATCCCTCAGAACGTTGTTACCCATCCAGAAACTGACTTTTGTTGAATTTTCTGTTCTGGGAGACGTTACGCGAAAGAGCTGGATCGTGCGAATGTGGAAGGAATAGAAGTTTCTCGGTTCAGGTCAAATTCGCAAACCTTTGACCAGTCGTTATTTACAGGCAAACGCCAAGGGAAAACGGAATCGCCATGTGTGACATATTGAAGATCCTTGATGAAAGAACGACCGCCATGACTATCGAGGAGTGTGCTGACTTGCTCAAGGCGGACAAGACGACACCTTATAGACACCTAAAGACTGGGAAATTTCGTACCTTCACTTTTGCCGGGATGATTCGAGTCAATCCGGCTGATCTCGCGGCTCAAATTCGAAGCGGCAGCAACAATCCCCTAAACTCGAACGACCAGCGGAAAGTGACGCTATCTGAAGTTGCAAGGGCGTAACCAGCTTGATACAGGCTCAATTTATAGATTCACCGGTCGAATAAAATCTTCGCCATTATTTCGCTCATCATGCTATAGTCTCCCTGATGATCAATTGCCCCAAAGAATCGCCATCTGTTCGCTCGGACTCTAGGCGGACGCGGTGCGATTGTTTGCAATTTCCAAGCCTGTCCCCGCACAAAATCCGCTCGGCTTTCTTGACTGGCCGCTCCCGTCAAATCGTAGAGAAATCCCCTTATGGTATCCAGTTTTGGTATCCAGATTCCGCGGATTCAGGCTGCATATAGCTGCCAGGATTGCATGCGGCTGCATAAAAATGAAACTCAATCAAATTGCTCATCCTTAAGCGTTTATGATGGTTTTCCCTTTAGAATCAAAATCTTGGAAAGGGGTAGCGAGCAGTATTCGCTATAACGCGCCCATGGCTGTCACTCGAAGGCAAAAAGAGATTATCGATTTCCTGGAGTCGTTTGTCGCCCGCAACGGCTACTCCCCGTCATTTGAAGAAATCGCGCGCGGCATGGGGCTCAAGAGCCTGGCCACCGTCCACAAGCACATCACCAACCTCGAAAATAAGGGGCTGCTCGACCGTGTGCATAATCGCAGCCGCTCCATCGATCTGCTGCCCCCGGGCTCCCGTACCCGTTCCAGCGCCAGGCTGCCCCTCGCGGGACGCATTGCCGCCGGCCTCCCGGTTGAAGCCATCGAGTCGCCCGAGAGCATTTCTTTGCACGACGTAGTCGGCAATCGAGACGTCTTTGCTCTCGAAGTGCGCGGTGACTCAATGCGCGACGAGCACATCATCAACGGCGACTACGTGCTCGTCGAGCGCACCCGGACCGCTCGCCAGGGGGAGATTGTCGTAGCCCTTGTCCACGGGGCTGAAACCACCTTGAAGAGGTTCTTTAACGAGGGCACAATGATCCGGCTGCAACCGGCAAACGCGGAGATGGACCCCATCTATGTTCCAGCCGGACAGGTGGCCATTCAAGGCCGCGTTCTCGGCGTGCTGCGCAAATACAGATAGTTTGGCGTTCGCTGCGCGCAAACATCAGTTCCGCTTCGTTAGAGCGGCCTTCTCTCCTGTGCTCTAGGGAACCGCCGATTCCTCGCTTCCAGGCCATCGCTTAAACCTGCCATAATCTGTTTCATGTGCAAGGTCTTGACTGCGAAATGGCTTTGGAACGGAACCAGTCTCCTCGAAAACCCAGAGGTCACAATCGAAGACGGGCGAATCGTATCAATCGTGAGCCATTCTGCCCCGGCACAGCCGGCGCGCACTCCGAAAGACGTTCTTGACTTCCCTCAAGCCACGCTGGCCCCGCCGTTCTTCGACGTCCACATCCACGGCGCCGCCGGCCACGATGTAATGGAAGCCACTCCAGAAGCCCTCAACGCAGTTGGCGGCTTTCTGGCCGCGCACGGAACCGGTAGCTTCCTGGCCACCACGGTCACCGCCCCTCTGGACAAGACCCTGCGCTCCCTCGAGGGACTCGCAAAGCTGGTTGAACATCCGACCGCGTCTCAAGCCAGGAACGGCCATGCCGCCGCGCAGCCCGTAGGCATCCATCTGGAAGGCCCATTTCTCTCTCACGAGAAGTGCGGCGTCCAACCGCGCGAACACCTGCTCGCTCCGGATATCGCCGTCTTCGACCGGCTCTTTGACGCGGCCGAGGGCAAAGTCCGCCTCATGACTCTCGCGCCCGAGTTGCCTGGTGCCGTTGCACTGGCCGCGCATGCCGTCTCGCGTGGCGTTCGAGTATCTCTGGGTCACTCGAATGCGACTGCGGCCGAAACCCGCGCCGCTATTGCCGCCGGAGCAACCAGCGCAACCCACACCTTCAACGCCATGCGCCCACTCGACCACCGCGAGCCCGGTATTCTCGGCGTCGTGCTCACCACCGGCTCGGTCTACGCCGAGCTCATCTGCGATGGCATCCACACCGCTCCCGAAGTGGTGAAGTTATGGTACCTCGCAAAGGGCTCAGACCATGCCATTCTGGTCACGGATGCCATGAGCGCGACCGGCATGCCCGACGGGGAGTATCAGTTGGGAGGCTTTCCAGTCCAGGTTTCTCACGGCAAGGCGATGGCTCGCGGCGTCCTGGCGGGAAGCGTTCTAACTCTCGATCGAGCTCTGGCGAATTTCGTGCACTATACAGGCGCCCCGCTCCACCAGGCTCTGCGGCTTCTCACGGTCAACCCCGCCGCCATGTTGGGCCTATCGGGCTTCGTGAACAATACCGGCTCCGTCGAAGCAGGCCACCCAGCCAACCTGGTCGCCGTCGACGCAACAGGCAGCCTTCTAGCTTCAATCCGAAACGGCAACTTGTGCCCAGCTTCTGGCGCACCGCCTGCCTAGCCTGCCGATTCAGCCAGTCGCTTTGCCCGCCACAATGCGCCGTCAAGAGAAACAACTGGATTCTGTCCAATCGGCATCTCCGGTGCGGCGGCGCGCAGGCCCGCAAAGAAAGGCTCGCGCACCAGCCTCATCTTCTCGATCACGCCGCCCGTCCACGCCACGGGAACTTCTCCTGCAATCGAGTGTTTCCTGCGCAGCTTCTCGCGCACCAGCAGCACGAATTCAACCAGGTCCGCCGACGCCTGTTGCAGCACTCCCAACGCAACCGCGTCGCCCGCCTCGGCCAGCTCATTGATAACCGGAGCCAGCGCCGCGAAGTCCGGGCCCGGTGTGCCGTCGCCGACGTTCACCAGGTCATCAAGGTCCGGTGTGCCCCACATCTCGCCGACCTTCTCGAGAATCCGCGTTGGCTGCTCGTGATCGTAGGCGCGCAGCGCGCGTCGCACACTATGCAATCCGATCCAATAACCAGAGCCCTCGTCGCCGAGATGCGAACTCCACCCGCCTGCGTGCTCCTGCTGCCCATCGGGCGCCCGGCCAATGGTGTTCGAGCCGGTTCCGGCAATCTGCAATATCCCTGGCCCCCCTTTGAACGCCGCGTCAAGTGCAATCACCTGGTCGCCTACAATGTCGCGCCGCTCCACTCCAAATTCGTCGAAGACCGTGTTAATCCACTCCGTGATGCCGGGCATGCTCACGCTGGCAACACCGCAACATGCGGCGCGCACACCCTTGACTCCCGCCTGCGCGTAAACGCCCTTCAGCAACGCGCGCAAATTGGCCTCGGCAGCCTCAGCACCCACCCTCAATCGCTTGATTGAGCCGCTCTCGCCGTGACCCAGAACCTTATCGCCCTCCGCAATCGAGGCGCGCGTGCGGGTGCCTCCGCCGTCAATTCCAAGAACCAGACTCATTCTTCCCTGCCCCCTTACTCAATCGTTTTTCCGGGCTCTTCGCCGGAATCCGCGCCACCGTCGCGCAGCGTCCCCGCCAATACATTCAAGCTGCCGTCGTTTTTGGGCGGAGTTAAACCCAACATGTGAGCAAGCCACGGATACAAGTTAACGTTCTCAAATGGCGCAACTGTCTTTCCCTTCACTATATCCGGTCCGGCTGCAAAAAAGCTGGCCTTCATCTCCGTCACCTTGCGCGGATCAAAGCCGTGCATGCCCGCAGTGGGCGGTTGATCGGGCTTTCCATCCGGCGGCGCGTGGGCGCGGATCGCATAGGGTCCGGTTGCGATTACGACCGGATCGCCTTCGCGCGGATTCTCATTGAAGTTGAGATTCGCCGGCACGTTTTTTAAACGGTAAACAACAAACTGCGAGGATGCCTTCTTGAGCTGGTTGTAGACACGCTCGCGATCCTCTTCGGTCTTGCCATAAAGCAGCGAGCCCGCCGATTCAAAGCCGCTGAGATCGGCGAATTGGTCGAGTGTAATCCATGGCCCTTCGGCACGCACCATCCCGTGATCGCTCACCACCACAAGATCGATAGGCAACCCGGTCGCATCGAGACCCGCCTTCATCTTTCCCACCAGCACGTCCACCTTCTTCTCAGCCGCACGGGTTTCTTGGGCGTCGGGGCCGAACTGGTGCCCCTCGTGATCGGGCTCGGAGTAGTAGATGGCGATGAAATGGGGGCGTACTTCCGCCGGTAACTTCAGCAGCCCGACAGCGTCGTCGATCCGTGCCTGCTGAACTACCGGAGTGGCCTGCGTTTGATTGTCGAACTGCGCGTACCAACTCGGTCGAAAGCCGGCGATCTCGGCCTCCGAACCAGGCCAGAAAATGCACGCGGTGCGCATCCCCTGGCTCTCGGCCAGGCTCCATAGCGGCGTGCCGCCATACCACGTTCCATCGGTTACTGACTTCGCATCGGACATGCCGTAACGCGCCTGCCGCACCGGATCGAGAAAGCTGTTCGCAACCAGACCGTGATGCTCCGGATAAAGACCCGTCACGATCGTGAAGTGGTTGGGAAACGTAAGCGAGGGATAGCTGGGCAACATGCCTTCCGGCGCCCACACCCCCTGCTTGCCCAGAGCCAGCAGATGAATTGCGTTGTCGCGCTTTGCATAGTCCCAGCGAAACCCATCCAGCGAAACCAGCACAACATAATGCTGCCGCTGTGCCCTCGCCGAATTGGGCCCGTTGTCAACATGGACAAGCGGGAGTGCCGCATTGAAAGCCGTTCCCTGCCCCGCCGACGCTCGCGCAGTCGCCAGTCCAAGGACCAGCAGAAGCGACGCAAGAATGGCGCGGCCCCAACCTTTCATTCGCATCGTTTTCACCCCCGCATCAGCTTATCGCATTCGATCGGGATGAGAGGTTGCAGGTAAGTCCAGGTGGACTGAGCCCACTCGGGCCGATGAAAAAACCGCAGCTTTGAAAGGACACGGATTTATCCGTGCCGCAAGCCCGGCGATATCGGGACGGCTTTACACGCTGCGGAAAACTCAATTCCGGGGTGATCCTCAGAGGCTTTGTGTCAGTCGTCCACCGGCTTCGCCGACCCACGAGGGGATGAAACTTCGGGTGCCCCATCCATCGCTTTTTTCTGGCGATGGGTGGGATAGCACGAACCTCAACCTTGCACGCTCTCCGCTCTCTGATTCTGTTTCTCGTTTGCACAAAATAACGTCCCGACAGCGCACAATGGGGATATGAACCTCCCTCGCCTTCAAACCGGAAATGCCGCCGAAATCCGGTCCCAAAATGCCCGCTCGCACCCCCAAAACATGAACGGCCGGGGACAACCCTGACATTTTAGACCGGGCACATACCTGACAGTTTTTCATTCTCAGGGAGTTTTTGTTGTTGTTTTTGCTCTTGTTTTCTGTTTTTCCGTTTCCGGGGCAGCTGCCCTGAAAACGGAACGCGTCGTCTGTCCGTCTTTGCTGGGTGGCAAGCGGTAGGTTTTTCCAGTCCTTTCTTCAAACAGCGCCACCGGTACATGGGCAAAGTAGACCGTATAGCATCCGTCGTCAAACGGCAGCAGTCCCACTCGTTCGCCCCACAGCACCTCACTGAGGAATACATCGTGCCTCTTCCAGCGAAAATGACCGTGGCTCTTGACCGTGCGCGCCAGCATCGTCTCCGGGTACTCGATCTCCGGCAACCGCTCCGGATAGGGCCGCGGCGAAGGCTCGTAGACCGAGGCCGGGGTCTGCATGTCCAGGGACTCATGCGGCCGCACATGGTTGTAATCGTGGCGGAACCGGTCCAGTTCCAGTTGCTGGCCACGCCAGTCCTGGGCAGGCCTCAGGTCCAGCTTCAGTGTCCGGTGCATCCTCTACGTGACGCCCGTTCTGCTCCGGATGACCGGCCTCGATCCGCTCAGGCTGAATACCCAGCTTGATCCACCATACCGCCAGCCGCGACAACCCGCTCACGGCCGAACTGGCAAACGGAGGCCCGTTATCAGTGCGTATCCACCAGGGCAGTCCGAATTCACGAAACGCCGCCTCGAAGATGGCTCGCACTCGCTCCGTGTCGGTCTTCTCCACCGCCTGCGAGCGCAGCAGGTAGCGGCTGCAGGCGTCGGTGATCGTCAGCGGGTCGATGCGGGTTCCATCCCCGCTCCTGAACCAGCCCTTGAAGTCTGCACACCACACACGGTTCGACTCCACTGCATGCTGCAAAGGCTGCGTATAGGGCTCGGTCCGGCGCCGCTTCTTGCGCGCAACCACCAGACCGGCACGCTTCACTATCTCGCCCCACCGTGCTGGTTGCCGGCCATCCGCGCCCCGGCTGGTCCCGCTCCAGAATCCGCTTCAGCTTCCGTGGGCCCCACGTCATATGCGCCTGGCGAAGATCCAGCACCGCCTCTTCGATCGCTGCCGCCGTCTGGTTGGGATGACGCTGCGGAGCCCGGTTCAACTCCACCAGACCCTCGACTCCCAACTGCCGGAAGCGTCGAAGCCAAACATAGCCCGTCTCACGGCTGATCTCAAACCGATTACACAGAGCCTTCATCGACTCCTCAACGCGCTCATACTCAAAGACAAAAGCGCAACTTCTCCCTCCATCACACTGCTCACTCTCCAGCCCATCAACTCGTTCTAATAAAACTCACCATGGACTTGTGCAGTGTCAGATATGTCCCCGGTCTGATATGTCAGGGATGTCCCCGGTCCGTACCAACCTACCCCCCCTACCCCCCTGCAATATGGGTTACTCATGGGTAACGGGAAACGAGCTAACACGAACGGGATGAATAACATAATAATTTCTCTTAGTTACTCATCAGTATATGACGATGCCCGTTTTTGCCCCGTTTTCTCGCAAAACACAGCCCTTTCAGCCCGGAAAAGCCCCGCTTTAGGCTCCGGAAACACCCGGTCTGACGAAGCCCAAAAACGACCCGGCGCCGAATCCGCAACGGCGCAGCGCTGGCCTGATTTGCACATATCGGTTCAGCCCCGATTCGGGCGATACTGTGTGCATGGCTACCATGACCTACCAGGGCCTCGATGTCCTTTATCTCCCGCCAGCAGATCGCCGAACGCGTCGCCGAAATGGGCGCACAGATCACCCACGACCTGAACGGCGAAAAGCTGGTCATGATCGGCGTGCTGAAGGGCGCGGCGCCTTTCTTGCCGACCTGTCGCAGAGCCATCCAGGTCGACGCCACATTCGACTTTGTCGCCACTTCCAGCTACGGCAAGGGACAGCGCTCCTCCGGCGCGGTCAAGCTGATCAAGGACCTCGACCACTCCATCGAAGGAAAGAATGTGCTGGTGGTCGAGGACATTCTCGATACCGGCCTCACCCTCTCCTACCTGCGCAAGCTCTTCCTGCAGCAGCACCCCAAGTCCCTGCGCATCGCCACACTGCTCGACAAGCCCTCGCGCCGCATCGAGAAGATCGACGCCGACTATGTGGGCTTCTCCATTCCCAACCTCTTCGTCATCGGCTACGGAATGGACTACGCTGAGCGCTACCGGAACCTGCCGGACATCTGCGTCATGCCTCCCGGAGATCCGGAGTAGCTGCCCGGACTAGCCAAAGTGTAATAACCGCCTCGGCGAACCTTGCCGTCAACTTAATCCCGACGATTGCATCCAATCATTTGGTCCGCGTGATCCGGGAAGAACTATACTCATCTCCCGGAGAGTCCGTAGCGAGCCGGCCTGGCAGCTCCATTGTTGAGGCCTGCTTTCGCAAGAGCGGCGTCCCGCGGATGAGGAGCAACAATCGATGGCTGTGCCGACCCCCATCGATCAGACAGAGCTTGAGTTCGACAACGGCACCTTCGATTCAGCCGCCTTTGCCGCCCAGGCGCTCGCCAACTGGCAAGCGCTGGCCGCGGTCATCGACCATACCCTGCTGAAGCCCGAAGCCACGCGCGAACAGGTGGAGAGCCTCTGCGACGAGGCCATCCGCTATCGATTCGCCTGCGCCATGGTGAACCCGGTGTGGGCCTCAACGGCCGTGGGCATGCTCTCGGGAACCGGCATTCCCGTGGGCGTGGTCATCGGCTTCCCCTTCGGCGCGTCGCTGGTTTCCACGCTGCGCCAGGAGGCCGCCGCCCTGGCCCGCCTGGGCGCGCGCGAACTGGACATGGTGATTCCCATCGGCCAGCTCAAGAGCGGCAACCATCACGCCGTGCAGCACACCATCCATGCCGCAGTCGCATGTGGCTCACCATCACGGCGCACTGCTCAAGGTGATTCTTGAAACCGCCCTGCTCAACATGGAAGAGAAACTGCGCGGCTCGGAGATTGCCATCCAGGCGGGCGCGGACTTCATCAAGACTTCGACGGGCTTTGGCGGAGGCGGCGCAACTCTGGCCGACGTGGCCCTGATGCGCGGCGTGGCCGGCGGACGCTGCGGCGTGAAGGCCTCAGGCGGCATCCGCACCCTGGCCGACGTGAGGGCGCTGCTCGAAGCCGGCGCCAACCGCATCGGCGCATCCGGCCTCGGTCGCCGATCGTGCGCGAACTGGGAGCGGAGTAAGGACATGGGTCTCAGTGTCAGCAGTATCTCAGTTGCCCTGACGCCGGCTGTTGAGCTGATCCTAGTGAGCATGTTCCCTCGACCATTGCTGGTCCGACAACTCCTGACTCCAAAATACCACCGGCGTACTGAGGTAGCGACGACCCTCCATCGGTTCCAACTGACAACTGTGACCTGAGCCCTGTCCCTTGCGTTATCATTCCCTTCGACACCTATGACAGATCCCCCCCCCATCTCCGCCACACGGACGAATTCGAAGGCGACTATCGCCCTGCAGCCGATGCGCCTCTCGATCCCCTGAACGCCGCGCATCGAGCCGGCCGATGTGGCCTATCTGATGCAGCTGACCGACGCGCTGAACACCACGCTCGACCTGCAGACCCTGCTCAATCGCACCTCCGAACTGGTGCGCGCGGTTATCCACTACCGCATCTTCGCCATTTTGCTGCTCAACGACCGCACCCACGAACTGCGCATGCGGTTCCAGATCGGCCACACGCCGGAGGTGGAGCGGATGCGCTTCCCGGTGGGCAAGGGCGTGGTCGGCCAGGTTGCGCTCACCCGCCAGCCGATGCTGCTGAACGACGTTGCCAGCGACGAGCACTACATCAGCGCCAATCCCGATGTGCGCTCCGAGCTGGCGGTGCCGCTGATCGCCAAGAACCGGCTCATCGGCGTGATGGATCTGGAAAGCGACCGAAGCCGGCTACTTCCGGCCCGAGCACCTGCGCGTGCTCACGCTGACCGCCTCGCGCATCGCCCAGGCCATTGAGAATGCGCGTCTCTATGCGCGCGTCTCCCGCCAGGCGCAGACGCTTGAAGTGCTGAACGAGATCGCCGTCGAGCTGGCTTCGATTCTGGATCTCGACCCGCTGCTCGAGCGCGTCGGCCAGCTGCTGCGCCGGCTGATCGACTACCAGATGTTCACCATCATGCTGCTGGACGAGAAGGGCGAGACGCTGATTACGCGCTATGCATGGCGGTTCGGCTATGCGCATGCGCCACTGCGCCGCATTCCCGTCAACAGCGGCCTGGTGGGCGCGGCGGTGCGCGAATGGCGGTTCGTCAATGTTCCCGACGTGAGCAAGGACCCGCGCTACCTGCCCATGAATCGCAGAGACGCGCTCGGAGCTGATGGTGCCGCTCTTCTACAAGGGCCGCATCATCGGCGTGCTCGACCTGGAGCACACGCGGCCCGATTTCTTCAACGAAGAGCACGAGCGCATGCTGACCACCCTGGCCGCGCAGGTGGCCATCGCCATTGAGAACGCGCGGCTCTACCAGGCGGTGCGCACGCCAGGAGCGGCAACTGGAGCGCGACATCGCCATGGCGCGCGAGGTGCAGCTGCGGCTGTTGCCCTCCGAGGCCCCATCGCACCCTCACGCCGAGATGGCGGTGCGCTTTCTTCCCGCGCGCACCATCGGCGGCGACCTCTACGACTTTGTGGACTACGGCCCCGGCCGCACCGCCATCGTGCTGGGCGACGTAAGCGGCAAGGCGGCGCCCGCAGCCCTGTTTGCGGCGCTGGTCAGCGGCATCATGCGCGCTGCGGCCGCACCAGCAGCCCGAGCCCGCGCAGATGCTGGCCCTGCTGAACGACGCGCTGCAGGAGCGCAAGCTGGAATCGCAGTACGTGACCATGCTTTTCGCGCTCTGGAACGACGAGAACCAGACGCTGCAGGTGGCGAACTCCGGCGCGGTGCAGCCGGTCTTCTGCCGCTCGGGCCAGTCGGTGACGGTACAGGCCGAGGGCTTTCCGCTGGGCCTGTTTCCCGACGTCACCTACGAAGAGTTCAACGTGGCCACGCAGCCGGGCGACGCAATCGTCTTTGTGTCCGATGGGATTCTGGACGCGGAAAACGAAAAGGAAGAGATGTACGGCCAGGAGCGGCTGTCCGGCCTGCTATGCGCCCACCGCGAACAGCCAGCACTCGAGATCGCCGACGCCATCCTCGCAGACGTGGCCCGCTTCCAGGGCGCGAAAGACCGCTTCGACGACGAGACGATCATCGTGCTGCGGGTGCGATAGCACGCATTGAGATGCAAGCAGCCGCATCGAGGGCGCGATTGGTTAAACTTGAAATGACACTTTCCCTGGAGACCCCTTGCAAACAGCTACCGAAGAACGCCTAATTCGCCCCGCACGCAATGTCTACGGAAGCCTTCGCCTGCCCGGCGACAAATCCATCAGCCACCGCTACGCGATGCTGGCCGCGTTTGCTGAAGGAACTTCGCGCTTTACCAATTTTTCCACCGGCGCCGACTGCGCCTCGACCCTGGCCTGCATGGAGGCGCTGGGCGCGAAGGTGAACAGGAGCGGCGGTGACGCGGTGGAGATCACGGGCGTGGCGGGCGCGTGACTCCCGCCAGCCAGGCCGCTCGATTGCGGCAACTCCGGCTCGACGATGCGCATGATCTCCGGGCTGCTTGCGCCGCAGGAGGGCAGCTTCACGCTGATCGGCGATGCTTCGCTTTCGCGGCGGCCGATGGAGCGGATTCGCAAGCCGCTGGCGGCGATGGGCGCGAGGCTGACGCTGACCGAGGGCCACGCGCCGACTGACGATCGAAGGCGCGCCGCTCAAGGCGATTGACTACACGACGCCAGTTCCCAGCGCACAGGTGAAGACGTGCATTCTGCTGGCCGGCTTGCAGACCGCGGGGACGACGACGGTGCGCGAGGCGGTGCGCACGCGCGATCACAGCGAACTGGCCCTGCGTGCATTTGGCGCAAGACTGACGCGCGACGCTGGATTCGGTTTCGATTGCGGGGCCGCAGACGCTCACGCCATCGAAGCCGCGGTGCCCGGCGACATTTCTTCGGCGGCGTTCTTTCTGTGCGCCGCGGCTCTCTTCCCCGGCTCGAACCTGGTGCTGGATGCGCTCGGGCTGAACCCGACGCGCGCCGCGCTGCTGGATGTGCTGACCGCGCTGGGAGCGCAGATCAGCGTGCTGCATCTCGAAGAAAAGCATGCGGAGCTGGTGGGCACGGTGCAGATTTCAGCGCCGGCCGAGGGGCCTTGGGACGACAGAGATCAGCGGCGCGCTGGCCGCGCAACTGATCGACGAGCTGCCGGTGCTGGCGGCGATCGCGCCCTACACCAGCGGCGGCATCCGCATCCGCGACGCAAAGGAACTGCGCGTGAAGGAGTCGGACCGCATTGCGCTGGTGGCGAAGAATCTGCGCGCCATGGGCGCCGAAGTGACCGAGTTTGAGGACGGCCTGGATGTGCCCGGCGGCCAGACGCTGCATGGCGCGACGATTGATTCCGGCGGCGACCACCGCATTGCCATGGCCTTCAGCGTGGCGGCGCTGCGGGCCGAGGGCGAGACGCTGATTCAGGGCGCGGAGTCGGCCGCCATCAGCTTTCCGGAGTTTTTCGATTTGCTGGATTTGGTGGCGGAGCGATAGAGGGGTATTTTTCAGGGCAAAATGGCTGTTTTTTGACAAAAACACGCCAAAAACGGGCTGCTGTATTTACTGAATGGTAACTAGGACCGGCTTTTGCGCTGTTCATTCCGTTGAAGTTAGATAGAAATCCGTTACCTTTTAGTACTGCCTTGGGCAGGGGGGGTACGGGGGGGTGCGAAACAGGCGGTCCGGACCGCAGATTAGCCTGAATCTGGAACGAAGACCGGAGGAGGTTCATACCTTTATTGTGCGCCGGAGGGCAGTAATTCTCTGCAACACGTAGAAGCTTAGACGGGTTCATGATCCTATAAACGAAAAATACCCGGCACAGGGCCGGGCATTTTCGTACTCGCAAATTGAGATTATCGACCCGAGGCGGAGCCATTGAGGGCTCTTTGCTGGGAGGCGCGGCGCTCAACTCCCGGGACCACGGGCGTCGTCTTGATTTCGCCGGTCGCAGCTTCGGGCAAGTTGATGCCGTAGTGCTGCAAGGTGGTGGCGAGGATCTGGTAGAGGCCGGCGCGGTCTTTGGCATAGGCCGCGTGAGCGGCGATCAGGTTGTCCTCTGCCACGGCCAGGTTGCGCTGCTGCAGGAGTACGTTGGCTGTGGTCGATGCGCCCAGGTGCAGCTTCTTCACCTCGGCGTCGAGGCTCTGCTGGTTGTAGTCCCTGGCGGCGAGGGCAGACTGCACCTGCGCACGGTCGTTGGTGAGAGCGAACTTGGCATTCACCACCTGCATGCGGATCTGCGTATAAAGTTGCTCGAGGCGCAACTCAGCCTGGCGGTACTCCATCAGCGAGCGCTCCTGCACCGACTCCGCATAGCGGTTGCGCAGGGGGATATTCAGGTTGAAGCCGATGCCCTTGTCCGGGGCCGAGTTGTTGAAGGCATGACCGAATGCCGTCCCGTAGCCGGTGTTGCCGGTCGGGCAAACGCCTCCGGGGTAGAAGTTGCAATTCAGGTTCTTGTTGATGGTTCCGGCAACACCCTGGCCGTTAGATAGCCGTAGATATCGAAGGTCGGCAGCAATGCATTGCGCGCGCCTTTCAGGGTGATCTCGTCGTTGCGCAGCGTCAGCACAGCCTGCTCCAGCTCCGGCCGGCGCTGGAAGGCCTCCTGCACCAGCGCTTCGGCGGGTTGCGTTTCTTCAGGAATCTGTTCGAGGCTGACGCGATCGGTGGGGATGACCGGGGCCGCCGAAAGAGCCGGATCGTTCAGGTTGCGGGCGATGGCCTGCTTGATGATCTGCTGCTGATAGTTGAGCGCGTTCTGCGAACTGATGAGCGCCTGCTTGTCAGTGGCCACAGTCGATTCGGCGTTGACCACGTCGAGCGGGGCCATGGTGCCGATCTCCAACTGCTTTCGGTTGTCGCCTAAAAGCTTGCTGCTCTGGTCCAGCGCACGCTCCTTGGCTTGCACGTCCTCGTACGCCTGCACCAGGCCCCAGTAAATGGTTTCGACCTGATTCACGGTGTAGAGAATCTGCTGGCGGAACGAAGAGTCGACGATGCGGCGGTCGTTCAGCGCCTGGTACATGAAGCGCTTGTTGACCCAGATGCCCGCGCCCTGCAGCAGATGCTGGGTGACCTGGGCCTGATAACCGGAGCTCAATTGGGGGCTGAATTGAGCAGTGGAATTCGAACTGGTGGCATAGGTGTTGTTGAAGGCAACCTGAAGATTGGTGCCGGTGACAAAGCCCTGGTTGACGTTGAAGTTGTATTTGTTCGTCGAGCTGGTGCCGCCCGTGAAGAAGCTCGATGGACGGAGCGCGATCGCGATCGAACGAAACTGCCGCCCCCAGATTGGGGTCCAGGGCTTCGGGCGCCGGACCGGCGCCGCCGGTCGAGAGCGTCAACCCGTTGACGCCTGAACCTGCCCCACCAGCGCCGCCGGCAGTTCCCCCCGGTCCGCCGCCGGTGGCTAAAGTCGTGCCGGATCCGCCCAGCGTATTGGTGATAAGGCCGGAGGGCGCGCCCAGCGGCGCCTGCCCGGTTTTGGTGCGCAAAATATCGGTATCCGCAATGCTAAGGTCATAGCGCGCAATGGCAATGTCGTAGTTGTTTTCAAGAGCCAGCGCGATGGCATCGGAGAGGCTGAGGTAGATTTTGCCGTCCTTGACCATGTCGTTGAGCCGCACGGAATTAGCGAAACTCGCTTTGGCGATGGTTGTGGGCAGGTATTTGCTGATGGGGTTGGCAAGAAAGCCGGCGTAGGGCTGGGAAAAATCGCGCGCGGTCCTGTTAAGCGCGAACGGCTCGGTGGGAATGGGCGCCGGCGCCGGGGGCAGATCGGACCCAGCCTTGTCCGGTCCGCTTGTTCCGGCCGGCGTTTGTGCGGCGAGGCCGGACGGCATGCACGAAGCCATGGTGAGCATGAGGGCCGCGATGGCGCGCAGCCTTCCACCGGCCTGCGTGCGTTTTGTCTTTTCAAAAATGTCCCGCGCGGTCAGTTTCTGCTTGTCGAACACACGTGTACGGTACAAATGCATGGTTCCTCTCCACGAATAACTGAGGCATGTGGGTTGCCATTCATCAAGACGCCCGAGGAGCCTCTTCGGACGCAAATTTGTGATTTCGCAAAGCGATTCTCGCCCCTGGCCGGTCAGTTGGCACACTGAACACTACGCGAACGGCGCCTGCTTCGTTCCCTGCACTCCCATGTTCACAGTTTTATACGACCGGAACGCCACCACATGCAGCGGAAAGCTGAGTATATCCCACCGGCGCTTGGGGCCGCTGTGAGCGGCTGGGTCGAGTACCCTGTAATGCGAGCGCATTGCGATGAACGATTTCGCTGAATCCGTGTCGAGCCCGAAGACTTGGAAGCTGACGCTGGCCTATGACGGCACCGATTTCAGCGGCTGGCAGGTTCAGCCCGGAGAGGCTACGATCCAGGGAGAGCTGCAGGCAGCGCTGGGCCGCATTACCGGAGAGACTCCGTTGCCGCAGGGTTCAGGACGCACCGATGCGGGCGTCCATGCACTGGGCCAGGTGGCGAGCTTCGCATTGCAGGCTCCCATTCCGCCGGAGAACCTGCTTCGCGCACTCAACCGGACCCTGCCTGCCTCAATCCGAGTTCTGGAGACGGAGATCGTTCCGGGCAGCTTCCACGCACGGCATTCGGCGGTGGCAAAAACTTACGAGTATCGGGTCTTCCGCGAGTCCGTGTGCCCGCCGACCCTGGCCCGCTACGTGCTCGCCTGCCCATGGCCGATGGACATGGACGCGTTGCAAAGGGCGGCGGGGCTTTTTGTGGGCGAGCACAACTTCCTCAGCTTTGCGGCTTCGGATCCCGACCTGGCGCGCCGTGGGCGCATTTCTCCTTTGGAAGGGCCCCCGCTCGAAGCGATGAGACCCTCCGCACCGCACCCGGTGAAGACCATCTTCTCATCCGCGTGGGAACGCCAGCAGACGGCGGCCGGGGAGTTGCTGGTCTATCGCGTGAGAGGGAGCGGCTTTCTTCACCACATGGTCCGAAATTTGGTAGGGACCATGCTGGATGTGGGGCGGGGGAGGCTCAAATCCGAGGAGATCCCGGGGATTCTCGCTACCCGGTCGCGGGCGGCGGCCGGACCCACGGCGCCGGCGCGGGGGTTGTATCTGCATTCAGTGGAATATGCTTGTGAACAATAATTCCGTTCCATAAATGGTTTTTATTGCGTCTTTTTACGGGACTATATATAAACTGATAACGTTATTGGTTACTGAGGTCTTCATGCGTTATTCCACCCAGATCAAGCCCATCAGTTACGTGAAAGCTCACGCAGCGGAGCTTCTCGACAGGATCTCGAGGGAACGGGAACCAATCATCATCACCCAGAACGGCGAGGCCAGGGCGGTACTGGTAGACATTCGCACCTACGAGGAGAACCAGGAGCGAACTGCGATGCTGCAGATCATGGGCGGAGCCGAGGTGGCGGTCAGCGAGCCTCTTTCTCGCATCGATGTCTATTCGCAGTTCTCCGGGCGCAAGTCCGTGGCCTCGGAAGGACCGCGCCACAAAAGTCCGAAACTCAATCAACTCTGAACCGCTCTTCGGTTTGCGCCCTGCTACTCTGAAACCAGTCGCATGGCGCTCTTCTCCCGTAGCTCGCCGTTTTCCCGCGTAACGAACCTTGCCGCGCAGAGGCCAGTGCACGGCGCCTTTGCCTGGATTCATGGGAACCCGAAAAAGATTATGGCCTGGCAGGAGGCGCTGGTGCGCATTCCCGCGCCACCGTTTGGCGAACAGGCACGAACGGAGTGGCTGAGCGCCCGTTTCATCGAGGCCGGGCTGAGTGATGTGGAAACGGACGAGGTTGGAAATGTCCGCGGCATGTTGCCAGCCGCCAACCTGCCGCTCGAAAGCACGGGACCGGTGGTTGTGCTCTCCGCGCATCTCGATACGGTGTTTCCCGCCGACACGGTGCTCGATCCCGTGCTGGATGGCGATCGGCTGACGGCTCCGGGGGCATGCGACAACGGCGCTGGAATTGCCGGCATGCTGGCGCTGGCCCACGCACTGCATGATTCGGATGTCGAATTGCCGGCGCCGCTGATTTTTCTGGGGAATGTGGGCGAGGAAGGCGAAGGCGATCTACGCGGCGTGCGCCATTTCTACCAACAGAAGGCGCTTGCCGGCCGGGTTGCCGCACACATTGTGCTGGACGGCGCGGGCGCGGACTCGGCAGTGACCCAGGCTCTCGGCAGCCGGCGATACCTGATCACGATTAACGGGCCAGGAGGCCACAGCTTTACCGATGCAGGATTGCCGAACCCGATCACGGCCATGGCTGCGGCGCTGTCGACGCTGGCGGAGTTGGCATTGCCCGAAGAACCGCGGACGACGCTGAACGTCGGGACAATTCGCGGCGGCATCAGCGTGAACTCGATTCCGGAGTCGGTTCAGGCAGCGATCGATTTACGCTCCACCGATCCAGATCAGCTTCTGCGGCTCGAGGTTGCATTGCATCGTTCGGTTGAAGATGCTGTGACCCATTGCAATTTGAAGGCAAGAACCAACGGCACGTGCGGCGAAAGGGCTCTGAGATCGAGCATAACGAAAATCGGAGACCGGCCGGCGGCGCATCTGCCTTCCGATTCTCCATTGCTGGAGGCGTTGCGGGCCGTGGATCGCCATCTAAGGCTGCGCACCGATCTTCGATTGGGCTCGACGGATGCCAATATACCGCTTTCTCTGGGCATTCCTGCGCTGTCGATGGGTGCGGGAGGCGAGGGCGGCGGCGCACATACGCAGGCCGAGTGGTATTCCGCAAGAGACCGCGAAACAGGCCTGCGGCGGGTGCTGCTGCTGACTCTGGCCATGCTGGAGTGGGCGTCGGAACGTTAGAGCGTCGTCGCACTGCTCGGCCCGTCTGCTAAACTCCGCGCATGCGCGCCTTTCGGACCGTGCTCATGGCGACACTTGTTCTCGCATCGATAAGCCGCGCTCAGACTCAGCGCGATCCGGTGAAGCAAGCGCAGCCGATTGCTTCGCTTAAGCACGGACCGTCGCGGGACAAGCCGCCCGACATTATTTTTTACAACGGAATCATCTACACCGGGGAGGGTTTTGCGAACGATAAACCGCGAAGCGTTGAAGCGGTCGCGATCGGCGGCGGCAAGATTTTGTATGCGGGCAGCAACGAGAGCGTGAGGCTGCACGCGGGGCCGAAGACCCAGATGCGCGATCTGAGCAGCGCGGGATCAAAGGTGTTTGTTTTTCCGGGCTTCAACGACGCGCACGTTCACCTTGGGAGTGCCGGCCAAACGAAACTGAACGTGGACCTGACCGGCGCACCGTCACTGGACGCGATGCTGAACGCAGTTGCGGTCCATGCCAATGATGCAGCAGCGGGCCACTGGGTCACAGGCGGCGGCTGGGATCATACTCTTTGGTCGCAAAAGGCTTTGCCCACGCGCCAGGAACTTGATCGGGTGACGGAGGGGCACCCAGCGTTTCTTCAGCGGATCGACGGCCACATTGGAATTGCGAATACCGCAGCGTTGAAGGCGGCGGGCATTACTGGCAAAACGGTTCCGCCGGAGGGCGGGGCTATCGATAAGGATGAACGCGGCGAGCCTACTGGAATTCTGCGCGAGTCTGCGCAGGAGCTGGTTTCGAAGGTTATCCCGCCGCCGAGCCACGATGAGCGATTGCGCGGCGACGAACTCGCGATTGCCGATGCACTGATGCACGGCGTGACCAGCGTCCAGGACTTCAGCGACTGGGAAGACTTTCTGGTCTTCGAGGAGTTGGAGAAGGCGGGCAAGCTGAATCTGCGCATCACGGAGTGGCTGCCCTTCAAGGCTCCGTTGCCCGAACTGATCAGAATGCGCAATCACCACGACTTGAACGATCCCTTGCTGCACACCGGGATGTTGAAGGGCTTCATGGATGGATCGCTCGGGTCGCGAACGGCTGCCATGAAGGCGCCATACTCGGATGATCCCGGCAACACGGGTCTGCCGCAGTACACGCAGGCGGAGCTGAACAAGATGGCAGTGGAACGGGCACAGGCAGACTTCCAGATCGGGTTTCATGCGATCGGCGACAAGGCCGTTGCAATGGCGTTGGAGGCGCTGACTAAAGCGAACGGTGCAAGCGCGAACCCATTTTTTTGTCGCCCACCGGGCCAGGAACCCCGACCAATGGATGAAAAAATGAACTGCCGAGCGCGGCACTACCGCGGCCGGGACCGCATCGAGCACGCCCAGGCCGTCGATCAAGCCGAGATTATGAACTTCAGGCTGCAGGGGGTTATCGCTTCCATGCAGCCTAATCATCTGCTGACGGACATGAACTGGGCCGAGGCGCGGCTGGGACCGGAGCGCGCGGCATACTCATACGCCTGGAAAAAATTTCTCGATGCCGGCGTGCCCCTCGCCTTCGGCACCGATTACCCGGTCGAGCCGATTACGCCGTTTCGCGGGCTCTACGCGGCCGTGACGCGCATGAACGAGGCGGGTACAAAGAGCTATTTCCCGGAAAACAGGATTACTCGCGGCCAGGCGCTCTCTGCCTATACCCAGGGATCGGCATACGCCGAGTTCGCAGAGAGGCGAAAGGGCAAGCTCGCACCCGGCTACGATGCGGACTTGATTCTGGTCGACCGCGACCTTTACAGGATTCCAGCGCAGGAGCTTTTGAAGGCCAGAGTTCTGGAGACCTACGTAGGCGGACAGCAGGTTTATGCGGCGGGGATGAAGACTCAATGGGGCCGGCAACCAGAGTCGGTTGCAAGACGCGTCTCAGGCCCAAAGAAAATTCCCTCCGGGGCTAAAGCCAGAGATCTTATTGACATTGTGCGGCACGGCTAAAGCCGTGCCCTTTCAAAGCCCTCCACACCAAATGGAAAACTGCACTAGTCTCGGGGTTCAAACGACCAGAGGGTTCTCGGGATCGGATCCGGGCTGTTGATCGGATGAGGGCTGTTCGGTCTTCGGACGTGGCTCACGAATCTCCATGCGTACGGTGGGCAGCGACTGGGGATAGTTGGCGCGCAGGAACTCGATCATCTTCTCCCTCACCAGGCAACGGAGGTCGAAGTTTTCAGCGGACCCGCCCGAGCTTACAAGGCAACGCAGTTCCATGGTCCGTTCGGTCAGGTTGGTCACTTGCAGACCGCATACGCGCCTGTCCCAGAGGGGCGACTGGCTGACGATTTTCTTCAACTCCTCGCGCAGCGGCTCAACCGGCACGGAATAATCCACATAGAGAAATGCGGTGCCCATGATGTCTCCTGTCCTGCGCGTCCAATTCTGGAACGGCTGTTCGATAAAGTAGCTGAGCGGCACCACCAGCCGCCGCAGGTCCCAGATCTTTACCACCACGTAGGTACTGGTGATCTCCTCGATGCGCCCCCACTCGCCTTGAATCACCACCACGTCGTCAATGCGGATCGGCTCACTGAGTGCGATCTGCAGACCGGCAATGAAGTTGGAGGCGGTGGACTTTGCGGCCACGGCGAGCACGAGGGAAGCCAACCCGGCCGAGGCCAGCAGGCCTGTACCGTACTTCCATAAACGCTCGTCGTGGAGGCTCCAAAGCAGCGCCCCGGCGTCAAGCAGCACTACAATCGCCATCAAAACCCTGCGGACAAACTGCATTTGCGTGTGCACGCGCCTGGCGCGCAGGTTGTCTGAGACGGTGGTGTCAAACTTGCTGAGGGTGAATGCCTGAAAAACGTAAACTCCGCCGATGGCAAGCCAACCCATCAGCAGCACCAGAAGACACTCTGTAACCTGCTCGATGCGGTCGCGCAGAATGTAGGGAATCTTTGGAACCGAGGGAAGGATAATGAGCAGGCCGATGGTCAAGAATACGGCGCGCGCCGGGATAGCAAGGTATCTCCCTACTCCAAGGTGGCGTTGCCGATCCCTGGCCTGTTCTTTGCGCAAGAGCCGGAAGACCAGGTAATGGAATCCATTGCCGAAGACCAATACCGCGGAGAAGAGAAATACGGCGTAGAGCCAGTCATTCCGGGTGAGAACGATCATCGCCAGGGCCTTGCCGATGGGATTCATTCATGGTTGGATGCGAGACCAGCCGCATGCAATTCGGGGAATCGGCAAGTTCGCTTCCCTGATTCCGTCCTGGTCAAGGCTGATGAGGAACCGGCTATCGGAGAGTGCCGGCCGAAGCTCTTTTGAGCCCGACAACGTCTAAGCCGAAGGAGTTCTAAATTTGCTGGGCCGCAATCTCACGTGCAAGTGCTCGAGATTCCCCTTGGGCCGGCCACGCGGATTTGCCCGCGGATGGCTATACTAAAGGCTGGTGCAATCAATATCCAGCCGCAAGGTTGGTCACCTTACGAGGTCAATGAAATCCATGAAATCGCTCTTCGAACGGCTGCGTGCCCGCCGTCTCGCTTCAACATTTGTCCTGCTCGGAGCCCTCTCGGGCGCCATTGTGGCCGGGTCCTATTGGGCTCACGGTGTTCGCGGGCAGGAGCAACAGAACGACAGCGCAGACGCCACTCCGCTGAAGGTCGTCAACTCCACCACTCCCCCCAATGAGTTTGTGAAGATCGCGCGTGTGGTAGGTCCGGCGGTGGTGAACATCAACACCGAGACGCTGCCCAAGCAGTCCGCCGACAAGGGCCACCACAACTTCCACTTCCGCGTTCAGCCCAACCAGAAGAATCCGGGCGACAACGGCGACAATGGCGACGAGGATCAGCAGCAGGCGCCGCAGGGCCAGGGACCGGACAACTTCCAGGACTTCTTCAACCGCTTTTTCGGCGGCCAGGTTCCGGCGCCTGACGGCGGCGACCAGGGAGGCGGGGTTCAGGAATCGCTCGGCTCGGGTTTCATTGTCGATGCCAAGGGCTACATCGTCACCAACTACCACGTGGTCGAGAAGGCCGACAAAATCTACGTCAAACTCTCGACCGACCCTGATACACAGGATTTGGGCCGTCCGGCGCGGGTAATCGGCACCGACAAGGCTACGGACCTGGCGGTGATCAAGATCGACACCAGTACGCCGCTGCCGACCGTCAAGCTGGGCAACTCCGATTCCGCCTCGGTTGGGGACTGGGTTGAAGCCATTGGCAGCCCATTCGCCCTGTCGCAGACCGTAACCGCCGGTATTATCTCGGCCAAAAACCGGACGATCGACCCGGGCGCCGGCGGCCAGTTTCAACATTTCATTCAAACCGACGCAGCCATCAATCCGGGCAACTCCGGCGGGCCTTTGCTCAACATGAATGGCGAGGTAATCGGCGTGAACACGGCGATCTTTACGCAGTCGGCCGGTTACCAGGGGATTGGATTCGCGATGCCCTCGAATACTGTAGTCGAGGTTTACAACGACCTCATCAGTCCCACCCACAAAGTGACGCGCGGCTCGATCGGCATCCAGTTCCGCGAAGGTCTCTCCGGCGCCGTGAATCGTGTTTATGGATTCAAGAATGGCGTATTGGTCCAGGAAGTTCAGCCGGGCGGACCCGCAGACAAGGCAGGACTGAAGCCGGGTGACATTATCACGGCTATCGACGGGCGCACCATCAAGGACGGCAACGACCTGGTGGACGAGATTGCGAGCCGCAGGCCGGGATCAAGTGTCCGGCTGGGCTACCTGCGCGACGGCAAACAGGCAGATGCGACCGTGACCATCGGCGATCGCGACAAGGTTTTTGCCGACCTCACCGGCAACCCGGCGGAATCCAATCCGGACACTGAGGGAGACGTGGGCGAGGCCAAACTGGGCGTGGTTGTTCGCGAGGTATCGCCGGCAACCGCGTCGAAGCTGCACACTTCAGGGGTGCTGATTGAGTCGGTTCGCACAGGATCATTCGCCGACATGCACGGACTCGAACCCGGCCTGGTGATTACGCGTCTCAACAAGCAACCAACCGGCACCAGGGAACAGTTTGACGCCGTTGCCAAGAAGCTCAAAACCGGAGATGACGTGGTGTTCGAAGTGCTTGACCCGCGGCATCCGGACCAGGGAATCAACTACGTGGGCGGAACCCTGCAATAAAACTAGTGTGACGCCGGACGCTGTCGAGCGTCCGGCGTCGTATTATGCTTAATTACTTTTTGTGGTTCGTCTATTGATTGAAGATCGAATTTTTTATTGTCGCATTGTGGTACGATCCGTTAAACTGCGCGCAATTGTTTTGGTTTACGCCGATTCCTGATTGGGGTGGTATGGTCGTGATTCCTGCTCGTTTTACTTTGGCACTTATCGTATCCGCGGCCGTGATGTTGCCGCAGGCATTCGCTTCGCGCGTTCACCGCGCCCCCACCAGCGGCCAAACGCACAAATCCGGCAAACTGACACACAAAAAAGGTCGCGTGCGCGGCCAGCAAGCGATCGAGCCGGAACGCGTCACGCAGATTCAGCAGGCCCTTATCCGCGAGCACTACCTCGGCGGCGAGGCCACAGGCAAGTGGGATGCGACCACCATGGCGGCAATGCAGAAGTATCAGGCGGATCAGGGATGGCAGACCAAGCTCATGCCCGACTCCCGGGCACTGATGAAGCTGGGCCTTGGCCCCGATTATTCGAGCGCCATCAACGCCAAGGACTCTTCGTTCGCGGCACCCCCGCCGATTACTACGATTCCGGCCGACCAAGCCGCGGGGTTTGCCGCGGCGGCGCGCGTAAACCAGTAGGTAATTTGCGCACAGCAACAACTTATCACCGCGCGGGCGGCATTCCCTTCAACAGGAACTCGTACCTTGGCTCGACCGCGCTCGGGCCTGAGGTAATTGTGCTGTCGAGATGAATGACCTCCCTCTCGGCACCGTACTTCGGCCACATCGGAAGGTCCCCTCCATTCGGATCTCCAGTCCGGGCAAAGTTGGTCCAGTAGTTCATCATCTCGTCACTTAGTTTGCGATCCTCCGGCCGCCAAGTAGCGCCGGGGCGCGTATCCAGCGTGCCGAACACATACTCAATGTCGTCGGAGTGAAATGCAATCGACTCGGGATGAAAGCTGCTGGGCGGAGCGGCCAGCTCGAAGTGGTACCGGTAGACAGGCGAGGCGCCAGTTCGACGATGGGCTTCGATCCACTTCCAGGTGCCGAAGGCGATCCATGAGTCGCTGCCGTAGTCGATCGAGGAACGTATCGCCTGCTCATCGGTGTCGCCGGGGTAGAGCTTGAGAAACTCCTCCGCACGATCAGGGAAATGCTCGGCGGCATATGCCTTCCATTTCTCCGCGGTCATGTCTTTGGCAAGCCCGGAGTTCTCATCGCGATTCCATCCTGCCAGCAACGGGACATGAGCCTGCAATCCCTGGGCGTAGGTCTGGGACACTGGCTCGGTAAGCAGCCGGCCATCCACTACCGTTGAAAAGCCGGGTGCGCCTTTCTTCCGCGCGGCCTCAAGGACTGCCTCCGCCGGCATCGTGCGCAGCTCCGCCAGTGAATTCACTCCCAGCGAGGCCACCCAGTCCCCGTCCCGCTTTTCACGACCTTGGAGAGTTGCGGCCGGCAACGCATCGCTGAATGCAGCGCCGCTTTCGCCGATTGCTTTTTGAAACAGTCCACGCGCTTGCGGCGCCGCCATCAGAGTGCTCACCGCAGAGGAGCCCGCGCTCTCGCCGAAGATGGTTACGTTTCCCGGGTCGCCGCCAAACCTAGAGATATTAGCCTTGACCCACCGGAGCGCGGCCACCATGTCCGACAGGCCGTAGTTCCCTGCCGGGCCGCCGGCTTCCTTGGCCAGATCGGAAGTGACCAGAAAGCCGAAGACACCGAGCCGGTAGTTGATGGTCACCAGCACAACGCCCTTGGTGGGCAAGAAGTCGCCGTTATGGCGCGGCTCCGAGGCAGAACCGCCGGAGTAGCCGCCTCCGTGAATCCAGAACATCACAGGCAGTTTGTTGCCGGCCTTGGCGTCCGCGTGTGTAAATACATTGAGGAACAGGCAATCTTCGCTGGGTCCGGCGTCCTGGAAGACCATGTCGTCGTAGACGCGGCCCTGAAAGCAGCGCGCGCCATAGTGAGTCGCGTCGCGCACGCCCTGCCATTTTGCCGGCGGCTCAGGCGCCTTCCAACGCAGAGCGCCAACCGGTGGTGCAGCATAGGGCAACCCTAGAAACGCTCTTACCTTGCCGTCGTTGATGGTCTTTCCCTGAACCTTGCCCTGAGCCGTCTTGACGGTCAGCGAATCGGCATGAATGGGTTCGCACATCCCCAGAGTGAGCCCTGCAAATGCGAGGGCACAGATCGCCTGCACTCCAATTTGCATTGTGAAATCCCCCGCGCAACACAATAGCAGGATGGGCTGGGGGATGCACGTCAGGCAGGCTGGGAGGGGATATCAGTGCAATTTTCAGGGAATCTCCGGCGCCAGCAGATCGGCGATTGTTTCGCGTCGCCGGATCAGCCGCGCTTTGCTTCCCTCGACGAGCACTTCGGCAGGCCGCATGCGGGTGTTGTAGTTCGAGGTCTGGGCCATTCCGTAGGCGCCGGCGTCGAGCAGCGCTACCAGGTCGCCGGGCTTCACTGGTTTGAGACTGCGGTCGCGCGCGAAGAAGTCGCCAGACTCGCAGACGGGACCTACAACGTCCACAGTTCTTGCTCTTCCGGGACGCAAACGTACCGGCACAATCTCATGATGCGCCTGGTAAAGCGCGGGGCGGATGAGGTCGTTCATTGCGGCGTCAGTGATGACGAAGGTCTTGTTGCCGTTGCGCTTTACCGTGAGCACGCGCGCCACCAGGGCGCCTGCCTGCGCAACCAGAAAGCGGCCCGGCTCGATGAGCAGCCGGCCATCAAAGCCTGCGAGGGCCTGCTGAATGGCGGCGGCATATTCGTCAACTTTGGCAGCGGCGTCGAATGGGCCGCCGTGATAGTCGATGCCGAGCCCGCCGCCGGCATCGACTGACTTCAGCTTGATGCCTTCGCGCTCGAGTTGCTCCAAGAGCTTGCTGACGCGCTCGATCGCCTTGCCAAAGGGTTGCGCGGAACGAATCTGCGAGCCGATGTGGACGCTGACTCCAGAGGCCTCGAGCCAGCGATTGGCGGCCGCGCTCTTGTAGATGCGAAGCGCCTGGCGGATGTCGACACCGAACTTGTGCTCGCGAAGACCGGTCGAGATGTAGGGATGCGTCTCGGCGAAGACGTCGGGGTTTACGCGCAGAGCAAAACGCGCGATGCGTTTGAGCTTGCGTGCGCGCGCTGCAAGCAGCGCCAGCTCGGCCTCGCTCTCCACATTGAATTCGAGGATTTCCGAAGCCAGCGCGAGGTCGATTTCGGGCGCTGTTTTGCCAACACCGGAAAAAACTGTGCGGCCAGCGGCCCCGGGTTCGACGGCAAGAACGCGCTGGAGTTCGCCTCCCGAGACAATGTCAAACCCCGCGCCACGCGCGGCGAGCAGCTTGAGAATAGCCAGCGCAGAATTGGCCTTGACCGCGTAGCAGACGAGGTGGTCTCTTCCCGCGAGCGCCTGCTGAAACAGGCCAAGCCGCTCGATAATCTGGTCGGCCGAGTAAACATAGAGCGGGGTCCCGTAGCGGCGCGCCAGGCCCTCAAGCGAGGCGTTGCCGCAATGAAGCGGGCTGCCGGGCTTTGGGTGGTGGAATGGGCGCGACGATGGAATCTGCGATTGAGGCACTGTGCCGGTCCGAGACAAGATGAATCCTCTTTCGAGCCTACAGCATTCCGCGGCGGCGCGAGATGCCTATCGCAACCCGTTACAATGTTTGAATGAAACCGTTGGAAAAAGTTGACCTGGTTGGCGTGGGACTGAATGCCACGGACACGCTTATTCCGCTGGCCGATTACCCAGTGCGCGGGTCGAAGATGGAGTACAGCAACTCGAGCGTGCTGCCAGGGGGCCAGGTGGCAACGACTGTGGTGGCCTGCCAGACATGGGGGCTGCGCACGCGCTATGTCGGCAAGCTGGGCGACGACCACGCCGCCTGCCTGCATCGCGAGGCATTCGATCACGCAGGCGTCGAGGCGCGGCTTATCACAGTATCAGGAGGCGTGAGCCCGCAGTCGCTGATCCTTGTGGACGGCGGCGGCGAACGCACTGTGTTGTGCAGGCGGGATGAAAGCATGGCGCTCAAGCCCGAGGAACTGAAGCGCGAGTGGATAGTGAATGCCCGCGTGCTGCATGTGGATGGACACGAGACTGCGGCGGCGACGCTGGCTGCCAGTTGGGCGCGCGAAGCAGGCATTCCGGTTACGGCCGATCTGGACGAGACCTACCCGGGCGTCGACGATCTGATTGCGAACATCGACTACCTGATTGTGAGCAAGGACTTCTCCTGCAAGCTTATGGACGACAGCAATCTTGAGAGCGCGCTGAAGCGCATGCAGGCGCGCTACAACTGCCGGCTGAGTGCGGCGACACTGGGCGAGGACGGCGTGCTGGCCTGGGATGGCAGAAGGTTCTATCGCAGCGCTGCCTATCGGGTTCCGGTGGTGGATACGACCGGCGCCGGCGACATTTTTCGGGCTGGGTTCATCTACGGGCTGCTGCAGGAGTGGCCGCTTGATCGGCTGCTGGATTTTTCCTGTGCGTCGGCGGCAATGAATTGCATGGCGGCCGGGGCGAGGGGCGGCATCAAGACCGTCGAAGCGGTTGAAAACCTGATGGCAACGGTGTCGCGCTACGAGAACGGGCAGAAACTTCCGATCATCGACGTGCCGGTTCTCGACGAGCAGGATGTGGATCGGATTTCCCGGTGAGGGATCTCAGCCTTCAAATTGCCTGAGCCAAGCAGAGAGCCGTTCTCCGACCTTGCGCGGATGCTCGTAGGCGGCAAAGTGGCCCGCGTCGGGGAGCAGGTGGAACTCGCATCCGCCAGGGGCGGCATGGAAAGCCTCCATCTCGCCCGAAGTTACGCCTGCATCTTCGCCGCCGGCGATCGCCAGGACCGGTGCTCCAATCGTAGCGACGGTGGGAAGTGAATCGGGGCGGGCGGCGAGACCCGCCTGCACGGCAACCAAAGCTTCAGGCGTAAGCGTCATGCGGGTGCGGAGTTCAGACACGATCTCCGGCCGTTGCCTGCGCGCGGTTACTCCGATGAGTGACTGCGCAATACCGTCGTAGAATGCGCTGACGGCCCCGGCGCGAACCTGTGCGATATTGGCAATCCGCTTTTCGAGATTGGCTTCGGCGTCGGGCTGGGGCTTGGAACAGATGAAGGCCAGGCCGCGCATCCGCTGCGGGGCCCGTCGCCAAAGTTCGAGCATAATGTAGCCGCCGATGGAGCAGCCGGCAAAGACGGCTTGCGGCTGCGCGAGGTGGTCGAGCAGCGCCAGGACATCATCGGCAAGCTGCGCCATGGTCAGCGCGGGGGCGTCAGGCACGCGGTCGAAGACGCCCACCGGGAGCGATGAGCCGAGTTCTGACCCGCCATGGCCACGGAGGTCGGGAACGACGGCCCGGACGCCTTTCAAGTCCCCGGCCAGTGGGCGCCAATAATCGTGATCGACGGGGGTGGGGTGGAGAAAGACTACCGGCAGTCCGGCGCCCGTATCGGAGTAGAACTGCCGCGCACCGTTGGAGAGGTAGGTCCCGCTCATATACCAGGAGGATACGCTCCGGTGCCCGGGGGTTGGGTTCCGGGGAGAAGGAAGGGCTCTTCGGGGATGCCGATCCAGCCAGCCAGATAGGCGATGCCGACAAATCCGCCGGTGAAGCAGAACCCGAGAACGGTGACGATGCGGACGATGGCGACATCCCAACCATTGGCCTGCGCCAGTGCGAGGCAGACACCGGCGATCTGGCGGCCTACGCGCGGCCTTACGAGAGGCCTGCCGGTCATGGGCCGGGCAGCGGGATTCACCGGGATCGTTGTGCCGCAGTTGGAGCAGAAGCGTGCAGTGGGGGGCAACCCGGTCCCACATTGATGACAAAAGACGGCCATGATCCGATCCTCCTCGAAGAAAGGCCAACCACTTCAATCATACGGAAATCCGGCGCCGGTAGTTCCATCTTCCTGATCCGGAAGGGCCAGGGAGTTCGGCATTCAAATGCCTGATGCGAACAGGGAGATCGCCCGCCTCTGGCGGGGTGGCAGTAGCAGTTTGACATTTGCCGGAGTTGCTCACCCGTGAAGTTTGGAGAGGCAGCGCGGTTGATGATTGCAGCGTCCCTACGGGACTCCGGAGGTTTTCGGGTTGCGCTTTCCCAGCGCTGAAGCGCTGGGCTAACAAGCACTGCGCCTACGGCGCGGAGTTTGAGGCGAGTACAACGCAAGAGAATCAACAGGCCGCGACAGCAAGTGGAGGGGAAAGGCCCCTTTGAGGGGCCCCAAACAATAAAGCCCCCGGCTCTGCCGGGGGATATTTACTTTCTTTAAAATGGGCGCCTTAGTTTCCCTTGTAGGGGGTGCGGAGGTGCTTTCTGGCCGTGTCGGCGCGGGAGGTGCTGGGGCCGGTGCCGATGGCAGCCTGATAATCGTCGACCGCCCTGTGGCGCTCGCCAAGGATGTCGCGGCACTCGCCGGCGGCCAACAGGGAGCGGATCTTGAGCTCCGGGCCAACGTCGCGGGCTGCAGCAGCCTTCTCATAGGCCTGGGCGGCCTCGTCGTAGTGACGCTGTCCGCGAAGGGCGTCGGCGAGGCCGAACCAGGCCAGTTCCAATTGCGCGGAGGCAAAGTAGCCGGGCTTGGCGCTGTCGGCGAGAAGATTGCGGTAGGCGGTCACGGCGACCATGCCTTGGCCTGCATCCCTTCGCAGGTTGGCTTCTTCAAGGCAGAAAAGAAAGTCGTGGGGGTACTGGGATTCGAGGCTCTTGACGACCTGGATGGCCTCAGGGTACCTCGACTCGCGGCGCAGGAACAGCGCCATTGCCGTGCGGGCTTCCATGCTGGAGATCACGCCGCGATTTCCGGCATCCTTGAGCATTGCCAACCCCGTTGATTTTGATCCAGTTATGCCTGCAAAGCCAATGAGAAACTTGAAGGGCCATGGCAAGGCGCCGACCACGTACTGATAGATACCGACGACCAGCTTCGCGTCCACATAATTGGGGTCAAGCTGGAGGGCCCGGTCCTCGTCTTCCCGGGCCCTGGTTGCGAGACGGAAGCCGGCGGCGAATTCACGATCGACCATGGCGAGATAGGTGCACTTGAGGCTGCGCACCCAGCCGCGGGCAAAGAGTGCGTCCACGTCGTTGGGGTTCCTGCTCAGGCGCGAATCGGCCTCGCGGATGGCCTCATCGGCCAGGCCGAGAATGCGGTCGCGTGCCTGAGGGTCTTCCCTGGTTGCGTGGCGGCCGGTGAGAAAGCCGTCGTTGGCATAAAAGGTCGTGTCGAGCAGGTCTTGCCGGTAAAGCTCCTGAAAGAGAACAGCCTCAAGCAGGTAGGCCGTGGCCTGCGGATCGCCGGGATGCTGGGCGCGGATGCGCTGGAAACGACTGACAGCCTCGGGAAAGTCGAGGTTGTAGAAGTGCTGGAAGGCCTCGCGGACCTCGGGGTCGTAGTTCATTGGGTTGGAGTCAACGTGGTTGTTCGCGTTGGCAGCCCAGGCCAGACTGGTGAAGGCCAGAATCGCAGTTCCCAAGGCGAGACGGCCAATCCGATGGGGCCCCTTACTCAATCTCGAATCTCCTTCTTGCTCAACCTGAACCAGATTAACGGATTTGGGTTGGGCATGGTTTGAACCTTGAGGCAGCAGGGGACCCACTCGCCCTGGGGGCAAGACGGATTTCCATGTTGCTTCGTCTTCCGGGTTGGTGTCCGGAACTCGCTGGGGTCGAGGCCTGGCGGCGCGGAAGGGTTGCGTTTTTCCCTCCGAGATGAGACTTCCCCAGGGAGAGCGGGTGTTTTGGGGCGGGCGTTCCGCATTTGCGGATTCGGCAACATGCAATGTTTTCCCATGTCGGGAACGAGGCACGGTTCTGCTTCCGGTCCTGATCGGGACATCAATTGGGTTCCTGGGTTAACCTCTCGTCCGCCTTGACGGGATGAGGCTGAAAACCTAAGCTCAAACCAGCACCCTGTTCGAGCGGAGGGGAGCGGTGTCCGCGCGGGTTGGGCGTAATTTTCTCTGGACTTCTTCCGGACTGGGCGGCGATGAATCCGATCCCCGATTACTGGCAGTATCTCGCGTTGTTGATGCAGATTACTGCCGCGTTTCTGCTTGGGCTGGTGATGGTCACGGCCTCCTGGTTCGTCGGCAGGCATCGCAACACGCAGGTGAAGCTGGACGCTTACGAGTGCGGGATTGTGGCTCAGGGGAACGCGCGGGGGAGATTCAGCGTCCGGTTTTACCTGGTGGCGGTGCTCTTTATCCTGTTCGACGTGGAAGCGGTGTTCATGATGCCGTGGGCGGTGGTTTACCGCAAACTGCCGGCGCTTACCGGTTGTTCGCGGTTGTTCGGCTTCTGGGAGATGGTGGTTTACCTTGGGTTTGTAGCCGTGGGTCTTTACTATATCGTTCGCAAAGGCGTCCTGAACTGGAGCCAGGACAAGGCGGACCTCTGATATGGCTGAGGCTCAGAAACCCACTTTGGCGGACAAGGCTTCAGTCCTTGAAGAGCTGAAAGAACACGCTGCGGTAAAGGCGATTCTGGCCTGGAACCCGGCGGCGCTTGAAGACGCCAGATACGACCGGAACGAACTAACACTCACGATTGCACCGGAGCAGATTTCGGCAGCGTTGGCCACGGTGCGGGCCGCCGGTTACAACTACTTCGACGACATGACGGCGGTCGACTGGTTTCCCTCGTCGCCGCGCTTCCAGTTGAGCTACCACATTCTCTCGCATTCGTTGAAGGAACATATCCGGCTGCGGGTGATGCTGAATGAGGCCGACCCATCGGTGGAGTCGATCACCTCGCTTTGGCCGGGGGCGAACTTTTACGAGCGTGAGGTCTTCGACCTTTTCGGCATCCGCTTTGAAGGACATCCGAATCTTCGCCGCATCCTGCTGCCCGACGACTGGCAAGGGCATCCGTTGCGCAAGGACTATCCGGTGGAGGGGTATCGGTGATGACCAATCAGGCGGGCATGCCCACCCTTGAAGCGGCCGAAGGCGCCCGTGACCAGCATATGGTCATCAACATGGGCCCGCAGCACCCGGCTACGCATGGCGTTCTGCGCCTGGTGCTGGAGATTGACGGCGAGATCATTGTCAGGATCTACCCGGAGATCGGCTATCTTCACACCGGGATCGAGAAGACCTGCGAGGCGAAGTTCTACCAGCAGGTGGTGCCGCTGACGGACCGCATCAACTATCTGGACCCGCTGTCGAATAATCTGTGTTACGCACTGGCGGTTGAAAAACTGCTGGGCCTGGAGATTCCCGCGAAAGCGCAGTGGCTTCGCGTTGTGCTGGCCGAGCTGAGCCGTTTGAACTCTCACCTGATATGGCTGGGCACGCATGCGATGGACATTGGCGCGCTCACCGTGTTTCTTTACACCTTCCGCGAACGGGAGGATATTCTTCGCCTGTTTGAGGCCGTGGCCGGGCAGCGGATGATGACCAGCTACATCCGCATCGGCGGCCTTGCGATGGAGCCGCCGCTGGACTTTCTGGAGCGCGTGCAGAGTTTCATCCACACATTTCCCGAGAAGATCGACGAGTATGCAAACCTGCTGACCGGAAATCCGATTTTCAGGAACCGGCTCAAGGGAGTGGGTTATCTTTCGGCCGCGGATGCGGTGGCGCTGGGCGTGTCCGGACCGCCGATGCGGGCGTCGGGCGTGGACTTCGACGTTCGCAGGGATATTCCCTACTGCGGCTATGAGAACTTCCAGTTCAAGGTTCCCATTTCAACGGACTGCGATTGCTGGGCGCGATACGAAGTGCGCCTCGTGGAGATGCGCGAGAGCGTGAAGATTATTCAGCAGGCCCTGGACGGGATGCCGGAGGGGCCGGTGAAGGCAGACGCGCCGAAGATAGTGCTGCCGGACCGGGAAAAGATGAAGACGCAGATGGAGGCGCTGATCCATCACTTCAAGATTGTTACCGAAGGCTTTGAAGTACCTGCGGGCGAAGTGTACCAAAGCATTGAAGCCGGTCACGGACAGACCGGTTACTACATTGTTTCCGACGGCACGGCCAAGCCATACCGGGTACACATGCGGTATCCATCGTTCGCGACCTTGCAGGCACTTGAAACCATGTGCAAGGGGCGGATGCTGGCCGATGTGGTGGCTGTGATAGGGTCTATCGATATTGTGCTTGGCGAGATTGATCGATGAAAAGGGCCACAATGGTTGATTACGAGAAGCTTGCAGACGAATCCCTGTTGAGACAGGTTGCCGCGACGCCGCGTGGGCTGCGGCGGAGTCAATTAGAGGCGCATTCGAAGGCATTTTTCAAGAGAGTTGCAGCTCATATCGACGAGGAGATAAGCAGGGCCAATGCCGCGCTTGTTAAGAGAGGTGCCGGAACGATTGCCCGAAATTGCCTGCCCAGCTTCCAGGATGCGGTTTTTCTCGCCATCGGGACCTCGGGTCTTTGCCGGGTGGAGCTTGACCTTCAGACACGAATCCCTCGAATCACGGCGGCGATTATCGGCCCTCCCGACCGGACCGAGCTTGCTCGCAGGGTATACATGATCGCCATGGATGCATGGGGCAAAGAGATGTTGAACACAGGGAGGACGGCATGGCCGGGCCTGGGAGCCAGCCCCAAGGAGATTGCCCAGGACATTATTGCAGGCATTGTCAGTGGCAGATTTGGGTAAATCCGGCGCCGATTTGTACTTTGAGTTGTGGGTTTCCCTAGCGTCGCTGCTTCGCGGCTACACCGCATTGCATGGGTTGAGCGGCAACCGGCAGGCGGTGATTGAGGACGATGAAGAACGGATTTTGGCGGTGCGCGGCGCGAGATGGATGGAACTGAAACGCGCCGGAGCAACCGTAGCCTGGAAGCGCGAGGATGGAAGCCAGGGGACGCTGGAATTGACGGAAGCGGGACGATTGCGGAGTGGCTCAAGCGAGGAAGAGATGGATTTGGCTGCGGAAGGCTGGGCGCGGGAGTTGATGCAATGAGCCCCAGGGACGCGAGTTCAGAATCGATGACAATTTTTTCGCCCAAGCTGGCGGGGCGTTTTGACGCGCTGGTGGAGCGATACCCGGTGCGGCGCTCGGCGCTGATTCCGATGCTGCTGTATGCGCAGGACGAGGTGGGCTATCTCTCCGACGCGGTGATTGCCGAAGTGGCGGAGCGGATCGGCATCACTGAACTCGAGGTGCGGAATGTGGCCAGCTACTACTCGATGCTGCGCTTCAAGCCGGCGGGCAGATTCAATATTCAGGTGTGCACGAACATCAGTTGCATGTTGCGCGGAGCCTACGATGTGTACGAGCGATTCCAGGAGGAGTTGGGCATCGGGCACAAGGGCGTGACGGCGGACGGAGAGTTTTCTCTCGAAGAGGTGGAGTGCATTGGAGCCTGCTGCTGGGCGCCGGCCATCCAGGTGAACTACGACTACATGAACGAGATTAAACCGGAACTGGTGCCGGGGATTCTTGACGGCTACCGCGGCCGGTCTCAGGAAGCGGAGGCGAGCGATGCCTAGGCTCGTCTCTCATCCCGATGAGGTAAAGATCGTCTCTCGGCGGTTTGGGCAGGGAGCGGCGGAGATCGACCGCTATATCGAACTCGGCGGCTACGAAGCGGCGAAGAAGTGCCTGGAGAAAGGTCCGGAGTGGATCATCGACGAGATGAAGAGCCTCAAACCTGCGCGGGCGAGGCGGGGCGGGTTTTCCGGCGGGGATGAAGTGGTCGTTTGTGCCGAAACAATCGGCCAAGCCGAAGTACGTGCTGGTGAACGGGGACGAAAGCGAGCCGGGGACCTGCAAGGATCACTTGATTTTTCTGCACGATCCTCATGCGGTGATCGAGGGCACCATCATTGCCGGCCTCGCGATCGGCGCCAAGACGGGTTTTATTTATCTGCGCGGGGAGTATCGGTACCTGATCAAGATTATGGAGAAGGCGGTCGCGGAGGCCTATGCGAAGGGGTTTCTGGGCAAGAAGATTTTTGGCTCGGAGACCGAGTTCCAGGTGATTACGCAGACCGGCGCTGGTGCTTATGAAGTGGGCGAAGAGTCGGCGCTGATGGAGTCGCTGGAGGGCAAGCGTGGCATCCCGCGGATCAAGCCTCCCTTCCCTGCTGTTGTGGGGCTTTACGGCGGGCCGACGGTGATCAACAATGCGGAGACGATCGCTACTGTACCGCACGTGATTGCGATGGGCGGAGCGGCTTATGCGGCGGTGGGGTCGGCGCGCAATGGCGGAACAAGACTGTTCAGCGTAAGCGGGCATGTGGAGCGGCCGGGGGTGTATGAGCTTCCGATGGGATACAACCTGAAGAAGATTGTCTACGACGTGGCCGGCGGCGTGCGCGGAGGGCGCAAGCTGAAGGCGGTGGTGCCGGGCGGATCGTCGACGCCGGTGTTGCTGCCGGAAGAGATTGAAAACCTGGGGATGGACTTCGACCAGGTGGGCAAGGCCGGGTTCGATGCTGGGCTCGGCGGGCGTGGTGGTGATCGACGACCAGACGTGCATGGTGGAGTTTGCGCTGCGGACGATTAGTTTTTATCAACATGAAAGCTGCGGCTGGTGCATTCCGTGCCGCGAAGGGACCGATTGGCTGAAGAAGTCGCTGACACGGTTTCATGCTGGGTTTGGCGAGGCGAAGGACATCGACAACATGCAGTACCTGGCGGAGAACATGCTGGGGAGGACGTTTTGTCCGCTGGGGGATGCGGCGGCGATGCCGATGATTGCGTTTGTGAAGAAATTTCGCAAGGAGTTCGAGGATCACCTGAACGGGAAAGCCCTGCCCGTTCGCAAAGCATGTTGAGATGGCCGTAATTTAGGGGGCGCTGGAGACGAATGGCAGACGTAACTTTCACAGTCGATGGAAAGACGCTGACGGCTCCCGCGGGGACGCTGCTGATTGAGGCTTGCCGCAAGGCGGGGATCGAGATTCCGGCATTCTGCTACTATCCGGGGCTGAGTCTGCAGGCGGCCTGTCGCATGTGCGTGGTGCGCCAGGAGAAGGTGGGCAAGCTGCAGACAGCCTGCACGACGACCGTGGCCGAGGGACAGGTTTTCATTACCGAGTCGGCGGAGATCGCGCAGGCGCGGAAAGCGACGATTCAACTGCTGCTGGGAAATCATCCGCTGGATTGCCCGGTGTGCGACGCGGGCGGCGAGTGCGAACTGCAGGACATGACCTTCAAGTATGGCGCGGGCGAGAGCCTTTACGCCGAGGCCAAGCAGCATCGCGAAGAGCAGCAGTGGTCGCCGGCGGTTTACTTCGATAGGCCGCGTTGCATTCTGTGCTACCGATGCGTGCGGATGTGCGGCGAGGGCATGGATGTTTGGGCGCTGGGAGTGCAGAATCGCGGCGTGACGTCGGTGATTGCGCCGAACGGCGGCGATCATCTGGATTGCGAGCAATGCGGCATGTGCATCGATGTTTGCCCGGTGGGCGCGCTGACCAGCGGCAGCTACCGCTACAAGACGCGGCCATGGGAGATGAACCATGTGTCGACGGTGTGCACACACTGCGCGGATGGATGCAAGGTTACGCTGGGGGTGCGGCAGTCGAACGAGGGCTCGGAGATTGTGCGCGCGGACAATCGCGACAAGAGCGGGATGAATGGCGATTTTCTCTGCGCCAAGGGGCGATTCGGATTCGATTTTGTGGATAGCGCAGAGCGGTTGACGACGCCACTGGTGCGCAATGCTAGTGGCAAGCTGGAACCGGCTACGTGGGAGCACGCGCTGCGGACCGCTGGAAACAAGCTGAAGGAGATTCGGGATGGGCGCGGTGGCGGCGCGATCGGCGTGATCGGCTCCAACCGCACTACGAACGAAGAGAACTACCTGCTGCAGAAATTTGCGCGAACGGTACTCAAGACCAACAATATCGATCACCATCGGACGACCGATTATGCGGAGTTCGCGAGAGTGCTTGCGGGACATCCGGGCAAGACGGCGGGTCTAGGCGATATCGCTGGCGCGTGTGCGATTCTGCTGGTCGGCGGCAATCCCACCGAAGAGCATCCGCTGCTGGCCTGGACTCTCAGAACCAATGTGCGGCTGAATCGCGCACGGCTTTATGTAGCGAATTCCAAGCCCATCAAGCTTGAGCGCCAGGCGAAAGTGTTTCAGGGACTGCCTCCGGGGGGGTACAAGGATCTGGTCGCCCTTCTCGAAAAGGGGAGCACGGACTTCAGCAAGGCTGTTCAGGCTGAGGAGTCGCTGGTCATGATCCTGGGCGAGGAGTGCCGTGGCAAGACGATGTCGAACCTGGTTGCGTGGGGATTAAAGCGAGGCAATGTCCGCTTCGCGATGCTTGGGGACCACTCGAATTCACGCGGCGCGGCCGACATGGGCCTTCTGCCTGATCTGCTGCCGGGTTATGTGCCTGTTGCGGCTCCCGGGGCGTTTCAAGAATATGCCGGACTGCCAGCCGCGCCGGGCATGACGCTGGAGCAAATGACGGCCGTGGTAGGGAGCACGGAATTCGGCGCGCTGCTGGTTGTCGGCGCGAATCCGCTGCAGCAAGCTGACCGTGGAATCCGGCGGGCTCAAGAACACTTTTCTGGTGGTACTGGACCTTTTTCTCACCGAGACCGCGGCGTTGGCCGATGTGGTTTTGCCGGCCGCGAGTCTTTACGAGAAATCCGGAACGGTAACAAACACCTTTGGCGATGTGCAACTGGTGAAGAAGGCTGCCGATCGGGCGGGAGTGAAACCGGATTTCGAGATACTGGTGCGGCTGGCGGACGCGATGGGCGTCAATGTGAAAGAGCTGGTGCCTTTTGGGAAGGGCAGCGTGACGGCCGATCTGGGGCAGTCCCGCGGCGCACAGGCCGGCGAGGCGGATCAACATGCCGTGTGGCTGGCGGCCAACAATCTTGAGCCGAGACTCAGCCCCTTCGATCCGCTGGCGGTGCTGGACGAGATTGCGCGGCTGGTTCCGGGATATCTGCCGGACCGGGCGAATCTTTTCGGAGGCAATGCGGTATCGACGGAGCTGAGTGCGAAGCCGGGCATTGTTCCTGTATCGGCGCTGAGCGGGGCGGATTCTGTGGTGCCGGCGCACGACACGTTGTTTACTTCAGGAACGCTGGGACGATATAGCGCGGCGCTCAGGGAACTCGAAAAGCATCAGGAGCATGAAGTGGCGGAGACTGCGGCGGATTGAGTTGGCTCGAATGGATTTGGATCGAAACGAACGAAAAACAACCGCAGGTCCTTCGACTTCGCTACGCTTCGCTCCTGATGAACGGGCGAGATGGGCTTGGTCGTATCCCACCCATCGCAAGAAACGCGATGGATGGGGCACCCAGCTTCTTCTTTGAGGGGCGATACCGGATCAGTTCATTTCGGGACGTAACTTGTCGCGGCGAGTCAGACTGCTCAGGATGACATCATGGAAAGAGAAGGCTAAAGCCAGGTGACAATTTTAGAGTTTTTCCTTTGGAGTCTGCTCAAGGTGGCTGTGGTCACGGTGGTGATGCTGCTCGGCGTCGCTTACACCGTGCTGCTGGAGCGCAAGCTCGTTGGCCGCATCCAGAATCGCTGGGGACCCAGCCGCGTAGGACCTTTTGGGCTCTTGCAGCCGCTGGTGGACGGGGCCAAGTCGTTTATGAAAGAGGACCTGATTCCGACGGGGGTTTACAAGCCGCTCTATCTACTTGCTCCGATCCTCGCATTGGGCTGCGCGCTGATCTCGATCGCGGTAGTGCCATTCGGCGAGCCCAAGGTTGGTCCGCACGGCTTCGATCTGTTTGAGATTGCCAATGTCAATATTGGCCTGCTCGTCATTCTCGGTATTACTTCCATTGGCGTCTACGGCATTGCGCTGGCCGGCTGGTCTTCGAACAACAAGTATTCGCTGCTGGGTTCGCTGCGCTCTTCGGCTCAACTAATCAGCTACGAGTTGGCGCTCGGCCTCTCGCTGGTGGGCGTCGTGCTGCGTGCGGGAACGTTCAATCTTCGACAGATTGTGGAACAACAGTCGACGCTAGGCGTGGTCACCTGGAATATCTTTGGCGGCGGACAATTTCTGGCTTTTTTTATCTACCTGATGGCTGCGTACGCCGAGACAAATCGTTCACCATTCGATCTGCCGGAGGCGGAGAGCGAACTGACCGGTGGCTATCACACCGAGTATAGCTCGATGAAGTTCGCCATGTTCTTCATGGCCGAATACGCGAATATGATTAACGTGGGCTGCGTGGCAACGCTGCTGTTTTTCGGCGGCTGGACCAGCCCGCTGGGCAACCTGATGCCTCAGCCTGAAAATATTTTTGTCCACGCTTTGATGCCGATCTTCTGGTTTGTTTTAAAGGTCTTCTGTTTCCTGTTTCTGTATGTATGGGTGCGGGGAACGCTGCCGCGTTTTCGCTACGACCAGTTGATGAACTTTGGCTGGAGGGTTCTGATGCCGCTCTCCATTCTGAATATTGTGGGAACGAGCCTGTGGCTCGCCTATCGTTGAATTGCGCTCAGAGAAGATTGAGGAGTCTGAAGCTGAGTTGATTCGATTCTGAATCTGCGATCTTCATACCTGTTCGCGCCTCCTGCTTCTGACAGCTATAATCGGCGCAACCAATCCGATGTTTTGGGAGCGCACGAAATGTCTCAACTCGGTTCCGAGTCGGCGCCGGCTATTGCAGAATTAAAAACCGCAAGTCCGATGTCGCACCAGCGCTGGATTGTGTGCGCGTTGCTGTTTCTGGCCACGGTGATTGCCTACGTGGACCGGGGCGTGATCGCCTACCTGAAAAACACACTCGAAAGTGTGATTCCGGGCCTGAACGACGTGAAGTACGGCATGATTGCCGCGGCATTTACGGCGGCTTACGCCATTGCCATGGTGGTGGCGGGCGGCCTGACCGACAAGCTGGGCACGCGCAAGGCGTTTGCGATCGCCATCAGCATGTGGAGCGTGGCGGCCATGCTGCCGGGCGCGGCGTTTTCAGTGATCACCTTTGGCATTGCAATGTTTCTGCTGGGCCTGGGAGAGGCCGCACTTTTCCCCGCGTGCATCAAGACGGTGGCCGAATGGTTTCCAAAACGTGAAAGAACGCTGGCTACGGGAATCTTCAACTCGGGAGCGAATGTCGGCAATATTGTGGTGCCGCTGGTGGTGCCGTTTCTGGTTGTCCTGGTGAGTTGGCGCGGCGCGTTTGTGCTGACGGGAGCAGCCGGCATCGTATGGCTGATTTTCTGGCTCGTCTACTATCGCCTGCCGGAAGTGCACCGCGGCGTTTCGAAAGCCGAGTTGGAACTGATCCTTAGCGACCCTGTGGAGAAGATTCAGAGCGTTCCCTGGAGCCGCGTTGTGCCGTGCAAGGAGACCTGGGCTTTCGCAATCGGCAAATTTCTTACCGACCCCATCTGGTGGTTTTATCTTTTCTGGATTCCAGGGTACCTGCAGTCAACCTTTCACTTGAATCTGGCTCAAAGCCGGACGCCGGTGATGCTGGCGTACGCCATATCAATCATCGGCAGCGTTGGCGGCGGGCTGCTTTTTTCAGCGCTGATCGGCCGCGGAAAAACTCCCAATGTAGCCCGCAAGACGACCATGCTGGTTTGCGCCCTATTGATTGCGCCAATTTTTATCACTCCGTTTGTTCATCAGCTTTGGATGGTGGTGGCGTTACTGGGACTGGCAACCGCCGGACACCAGGGATGGTCGGCAAATTTGTTTACATTGCCCTCCGACATGTTCCCAAAGGCCGCTGTGGCGAGCGTGATCGGAATCGGCGGCATGGCGGGCGCCCTGGGCGGAGTGTTGCTGCAACTGGGCACGGGGGTGATTATTTACCTGACGCACAGTTATGTGTCGTTGTTTGTGATGGCGTGCCTGGCATACCCTACGGCATTCATCATCATTCATGGAATTTCGCCCAGGCTTGCTCCGGCTCGCATGGACTAAGGGATTGTGTGAGAATCGGATCATGCATCCCTTTCATTCAATGCACGCGGCGCTTGGGTCCGCTGCTGTCTCTGCCGTTCTGGTTCTGACTTCTATCTGCCCTGCATGCGCGCAGCGGTTACCCGACACCGTTGTGCCGGAGCACTACACGCTTACGCTGACTCCCGACCTGAAGGCCGCAACTTTCAGCGGCGTCGAGTCAATCGATGTCACATTGAAAGAGCCGGCGAGCTCGATCACGCTGAACGCGGCGGAGATTGCGTTTCAGTCGGTCACGATTTCGGCCGGAGACCGGGAGCAGACTGCAACGGTGGCTCTCGATAAAGAAAAGGAACAGGCTACCTTCAGCTTCCCTGCTCCGATCGCCGCAGGCAGAGCCACGCTTTCAATTGCGTACACGGGGATACTGAACAGCGAGCTTCGCGGTTTTTATTTGTCCAAAACCGCAAGGCGCAATTACGCTGTAACGCAGTTCGAGGCCACCGATGCGCGCCGTGCGTTTCCATCGTTCGATGAGCCTGCTTTCAAGGCGGCGTTTGACGTTTCGCTGGTGGTCGACGGCGGGGACACGGCTCTTTCGAACAGTCCGATTGCGACCGACACGCCGGGGCCGGGCGAGGGCAAACATACGATCAAGTTTCTTACCACGCCCAGAATGTCTGCGTATCTTGTCGCCTTTCTGGTTGGGGACTTTGAATGCGAGGGCGGCGCGCAGGACGGCGTTGCGATACGGGTCTGCGCCACTCCCGACAAGGTTGGTTTGACGTCGTACAGCCTCGACGTGGCCAAATACGTACTTCACTACTACAACGTTTACTTCGGCATTCCCTATCCTTTAAAGAAGCTCGATTTGATTGCGCTTCCGGACTTCGAGGCGGGCGCGATGGAAAACTTTGGCGCTATCACATATCGCGAAACCCTGCTGCTCATCGACCCGAAGACGGCTTCGGATGGAGCCAAGGGAGCCGTGGCCAGCGTGATTGCACATGAGATGGCACACCAGTGGTTCGGCGACCTGGTGACCATGCAGTGGTGGGACAATCTCTGGCTGAGTGAAGGCTTCGCGACATGGATGGCGAACAAACCGCTTGCCGCCATGCACCCGGAGTGGAATGTCGACCAGGGCGTAGCCGGTAGCGAAGACGGGACTCTCGACCTCGATACCCAACCGACCACACGCGCTATTCGCGCCAAGGCCGACACGCCGGACGAGATCAACGAGATGTTCGATGGAATTGCCTACGGCAAGGCGAGCGACGTTCTGTTGATGGTTGAGAATTACCTGGGGCCGGAGACGTTCCGCAAGGGAGTTCACGCATATCTCGCGAGCCATCTTTACGCCAACGCGACTGCGGAGGATTTCTGGAGAGCGCAGACGGCGACGAGTCACAAACCGGTCGACAAGATCATGGAGTCGCTGGTGGCCCAGCCGGGCGCGCCGCTTGTCATCTTTGGCCAACCGGCCAATGGACACGTTGCTGTAGCGCAGAAGCGCTTCTTCCTTAGCCCGAGCATTCAGTCCGATCCCAAGCAAAAGTGGACGCTGCCGGTTTGTTTCAAGACCAACGATCCCGGCAAACAGGATTGCGAACTTCTCGATCCAGAGAGTGTTACGTTAAAGGCGCCGGACGCAGGCCTTTTCTTCGCCAACGCGGGCGGCAAGGGCTACTACCGCAGCGCCTATGCCCCGGACTCGTATGCCCGGCTGGTTTCTGGAATTGAAACTGCGTTGACGCCGGCGGAGCGCATCAGCCTGGCCGGCGACGAGTGGGCCCAGGTGCGTAGCAATCAAGCAACGGTGGGTGACTATCTGAAGCTGGCAGCCGCTCTCAAGGACGACCCGAATGCCGCGGTTGTTTCGAGCGCGCTGGCGGGGGTTGACACGATTGTAATGCGAGTGGCGGCGACGCCTGAAGAGAAAGCGGCGCTCGGCGCCTGGATTCGCCGCAACTTTGCACCCCAACTCGCGAAGCTTGGTGCTCCCTCACCTGCAGATAAACCCAATACGCGAACGCTGCGCGCAGAGCTTTTCGAGGTTCTCGGCTACTTCGGCAAAGACCCAGGCGTGTTGGCTCAGTCCGCTCAGATTGCAGCAAAATATATCGCCGATCCGACATCGGCGGATCCAACACTCGGCCGGGCCGCTCTCGCAATTGCAGCGCGCAATGGCGATGCGGATCTGTTCGACAAGTTGCAGAAGGTCTATGAAACTTCGAATATTCCCGAGGTTCAAGTGAGTGCGCTTCGCCTGCTGGCCGAGTTTCAAAATCCCGCGCTCGTGAAGCGTGCACTTGACTACGACGTCTCGGCTAAGGTGAGAAACCAGGACGCTGCGATGCAGTTCTCCATCGGTCTCCAAGATCGACGCCACACGGGACCTGACGTGGAGTTATATCAAAGAAAACTGGGACAAGGTTCATGCCCAGTTGACGAACGAGCTGGGAGGCTGGCTGGTTAGTTCCGCTGGAAGCTTTTGCTCTGCCGACAAGCGCGACGACGTTCAGAACTTTTTCTCAACTCACAAAGTGGCTGCCGTCAGACCTTGCTCTCCAGCATGCCATTGAGCGCATCAATGGCTGCATAGAGTTCCGCGCTTCGCAGGGGCCGAACTTGAGACAGTGGCTCGCTTCGCAACCGAATCCTTAGAGGCGATTCGAGCCGCGGTGCGGGCATTTTGCGAATTGCGCTATTCTGAATGCGCTTGGAGTGTCCAGGAACGGACGGAGATTCAAATGGGCGAATTTGTGTTGAATGTCAACGGCGCTCAAATGCGCGTGAACGCGCCCGCCGAGGAATCACTGCTCTCGGTTTTGCGCAACCGGCTCAATCTGACGGGCACAAAGTACGGCTGCGGCGAGGGCCAGTGCGGAGCCTGCACGGTGCTGCTTAACGGCCGGGCTACGCGTTCGTGCTTGATTCGCGCGGCGTCGGCGGCGAACGCGAAGATCGTCACCATTGAAGGGCTCGAAACAGACGGCAAGCTGAGTCGCGGTGCAGCAGGCTTTTCTCGATGAGGGCGCGTTCCAGTGCGGCTATTGCACATCGGGGATGATTCTGAGCGCCACTTCCCTGCTGCGCCAGACGCCAAACCCGAGCGAGGAACAGATTGTCGCGGCAATGAATGGGAACGTCTGCCGGTGCGGAACTCATCCGCGCATTCTTGAAGCGGTGAAGCACGCGGCACACCTTGCGGCGCAGGGAGGCACGCGATGATTCCGCGCGATGTGCCCGATCTTGAATCGTTCCAGGAGCAATACTGGAGCCCGTTGGGCAGCATGAATGTTGATCGCCGCGGCTTTCTTAAAATGCTCGGCGGCGGGATGCTTATCTGCCTTGCCCAATCCCCGGCCGCGGCGCAGGAGTCGGGCCGCGGCTTCGGCAGGAATGAGACTGCCGAAGGATGTAGGCGCATGGCTGCATATCGCGGCTGACGGACAAGGTGAAGGCCTTTACCGGCAAGGTTGAGGTGGGGCAGAACATTCGCACCTCGCTCGCGCAGGCTGTGGCCGAGGAACTGCGGGTTCCGTTTGACTCCGTCACGATGGTGATGGGCGACACGGATCTGACTCCCTGGGACATGGGCACCTTTGGCAGCCGCACCACGCCCACGATGGCGCCGCAGCTTCGGACGATGGCGGTGGCTGCGCGCCAGATGCTGGTGGAGATGGCGGCCAAGCGATGGCATGTAGCTGCCGATGGTCTGAAGGCGGCAGACGGCAAAGTCACGGACCAGCAGAACTCGCGCTCGCTCGCCTATGGCGAGTTGACCCACGGCGAGAACCTGGTCAAGGTCATCTCCGCACAGGAGAGCCTGACGCCTGCCAGCGAGTGGACGATTGCGGGAACTCCGGTTCCGAAGGCGGAGGGCCGCGACTTTGTGACCGGAAAACATATCTATCCATCCGATATTATTCGGCCCGGAATGATGTTTGGCGCGGTGCTTCGCCCGGATGGATTCAATGCGACTCTTGGGTCGATGGATACGAGCGCGGCGGAGAAGCTGGCTGGGGTGCACGTGGTGAAGGACGGCGACTTTACCGGCGTTGTCGCTTCCGATGCCTTTACCGCGCAAAAGGCGATCGCCGCAATCAAGGCAAAATGGAATGTGCCGTCGCAGCCTTCGAATCGCGACTTGATTGACTACCTGAAGAACAATCCTGAGCCTGGGCACGACAGCGGCCCGCAGCACACAACAGGCTCAGTTGAGACGGCGATGGCTGCGGCCGAGGTGAAACTCGAAGCGCAATATACGATTCAGTACATCGCCCACGCGCCGTTGGAGCCGCGGGCCGCGGTGGCGGAGTGGAATGGCGACAAGCTGACCGTTTGGACGGGGACGCAGCGGCCCTTCGGAGTTCGCGACGAGCTGGTGCAGGCCTTTCATCTTTCTCCCGCACAGGTGCGCGTCATTCAGCCGGATATGGGCAGCGGGTACGGCGGCAAGCATACCGGGGAAGCGGCCGTTGAAGCAGCACGCCTGGCAAAGGCCGCGGGAAAGCCGGTGAAGGTGGTGTGGACGCGCGCCGAGGAGTTCACGTGGGCTTACTTCCGCCCCGCCGGACTGATTGAAATCAAAGCAGGCATGAAGCGCGATGGAACGCTCGAAGCCTGGGAACATCACAATTACAACTCGGGCTCCGCCGCGATCGACACACCGTACAAGGTGCCGAATCGAACAATTCAGTACCATCCGGTCCGGTCGCCTTTGCGGCAGGGTTCTTACCGATCGCTTGCCGCCGCTGCCAACCACTTCGCACGCGAGTCGCACATGGACACGCTGGCCCACGCGGCGGGGATGGATCCGCTGGAATTCCGGTTGAGGAATCTTACCGACCCGCGGCTGCGCGCAGTGGTTGAAGCGGTTGCGGAAAAGTTCGGCTGGAGCGGTTCGAAATCGACGCCCGAGCGCGGGTTCGGCATGGCTTGCGGAACCGACAAGGGCGGGTACGTGGCCACCTGCGCCGAGATCGAGATCAATTCGGCAACAAAGATGGTGCGCATCCGCCGCATTACGCAAGCGTGGGAGTCGGGCGCGATCGTGAACCCGGACGGGCTGCGCAATCAGAATGAGGGCGCGATCATGCAGGGGATCGGCGGCGCGCTCTTTGAGAGGATTCTCTTCGACGAATGGCCGCATCCTGAATCCTCGCTTCGCCGGGTACCGGCTTCCCCGATTCAGCGACGCGCCGCAGATTGAAATCGTGCTGCTTGACCGCAAGGATTTGCCCTCGGCGGGCGCGGGGGAATCCGGACTGGTGGGGCTGGCGCCCGCTGTGGGCAACGCCATTTTTGCCGCCAGCGGAATACGCTTGCGCACGATGCCGCTGCTGCCGAAGAGCGAATTGCCGGGCGAGCCTGTTTCTCCGCTGCGGAGTTGATCGTCGGTCGAGTTGTTGCGGGAATCCGCTGCGAACCCTATTTCAGATCCCTCCAGTTGGGGCCGAAGCCGAGGCCGGCAACCAGCGGCACTCTCAAGTTGATTACGCCTTCCATCTCGGTGCGGACCAAGTGCTTCCACTTCGGCTTTCTCGTCTGCGGGCACTTCGAAAATGAGTTCGTCGTGTACTTGCAGAATCATGCGCGTTTTTAGCTTGCGCTCGGTCGAGCTGGCGGTCGATGGAGATCATGGCCAGCTTGATGAGGTCGGCGGCGGTGCCTTGCAGCGGCGTGTTGATGGCGGTGCGTTCGGCGAATCCGCGCTGGTTGGGATTGCGGCTCTCCATGTCGGGAATGGGGCGCATGCGGCCGAAGAGCGTGCGCACACTGCCGCTGCGCCGCACCTCGTCGAGCGTTTTGTCGATGAACTGCTTTGACGCCTTCGTAGCGCGCGAAGTAGCGCTCGATATAGGCCTTGGCCTCAGCTTGCGGAATGCCCAGTTGCGCGGCGAGGCCGAAGGCAGAGATTCCGTAGACGATGCCGAAGTTGACGGCCTTGGCGCGGTTGCGCGTTTCCTTGTCCATGGTGTCGATGGGCACGCCGAAGACTTCGCTCGCGGTGAGCGTGTGGATGTCGATGTTTTCTTCGTAGGCGCGCATCAGCAGCGGATCGCCGCTGAAGTGCGCCAGCAGGCGCAGCTCGATTTGCGAGTAGTCGGCCGAGAGCAATTGCGTGCCGGGCGAGGCGGTGAATGCGGCACGAATTTCGCGGCCGAGCTCGGTGCGAATGGGAATGTTCTGGAGATTGGGATTGACGGAGGAGAGCCGGCCGGTGGCGGTGGCGGCTGCCTGGAAGGTGGTGTGGACGCGCGAATCGGCGTCGGCAAGCAGCGGCAGAGCGTCGATGTAATTCGATTTGAGCTTGGACAGGTGGCGGTATTCGAGGACCAGTCTGGGGACTTCGTTCTGCTCGGCGAGTTGTTCGAGCACGTCCTGCGCGGTGGAGATGGCTTTTGCCTTTGCCGCGGGCTGCGGGCGCGGCCAGGCCCATGTGCGTAAAGAGAACTTCGCCAAGTTGCTTGGGCGAGTTGATGTTGAAGCGGCGTCCGGCGAGCGAGAAGATGCGCTCGCCGACGCGCTCGATCTCAAGACTGAAGCGCTTGGAGAGGCCGTCGAGCACGCCGATGTCGATGCGGACGCCGGCTTGTTCCATGCGGAAGAGCACGGGCGCGAGCGGCAGATCGATCTCGCGGTAGACGCGCTCGACGCCGGATTTTTGAGCTTCTTCGAGAAGTGCGGGACCAAGCGCGCGGATGGCAGCGGCGGCAGCGGCCTGCGTGGAGGGCGCGGGCTGGTTGTGGCGCGCGGCTACGTCGGCGAGAGCCTGCGTGGCGTGGGTGGGATTGAGCGCGTAGGAGAGCAGCATGGTGTCATCCACTGCGCCGCGCAAGGCAATCCCCGTGTGCATCAAGAAGATGCAGCGCCAACTTCAAGTCGTGGGTGCATTTTGAGACGGCTCCGTCTTCGAGAAGACTTGCGCAGTTCCGGAGTGAGCGGCAGGCGCAGGGCGAGGCCTGGCTCGGCACAAACGCCGACGGCGAAGCTGGCCTGCTTCTCTTCTGCTTCGGCGAGGTCGAGGAGGGATTGCGCGGGCGGCAGTTCGTCTTCTGTTTCATTCGCGGCCGCCGGCGCTGCGGCGTCGAGTGCAAAGGCGAAGCCACTTGGCGCGAGCGGACTGGTAGAACGCGGCGGCCTGGGCTTCGGTCGGCTCCTCGATCAGTTCGACGACATCCGCAGTGGCGGAAGGGCGCGAGCTCCTTGAGCATCGACGTGAATTCGAGCTCGGTGAAGAGTTCGCGGCAGGCTTCGAGGTCGGGCGGCTGCGTTTCCATCGCGGCCAGATCGAGCTCGAGCGGAACGTGGCTGTCGATGGTGACCAGTTCCTTGGAGAGCAAGACTGCATCGCGATTCTGCTCCAGGGATTCGCCGATAGGTTTTGCGCTTGACCTCGGCGGCGCGGTCGAGGACGGCTTCGACGCTGCCGAATTCCTGGATGAGGTCGACGCTGCCCTTGTCGCCGATGCCGGGCGCGCCGGGAATGTTGTCGACCGCATCGCCGCGCAGGGCCATCACGTCGACTACTTTTTCCGGCGGCACGCCGAGGGTTTCAGTGACGCCGGCGGGATCGAGAATCAGGTTGTCCTTTTGCGGGTTCAGGATCTTTACCTGCGGCGTGACGAGCTGCATCATGTCCTTGTCGCCGGAGACGATGAAGACTTCGTGCTCGTGCTCGGCGGCCTGGCGGGCGAGGGTTCCGATGACGTCGTCGGCCTCGAAACCGACGGCCTCAAGGATGGGGATGCGGAGGGCTTCGAGGGCGCGGCGGATGTAGGGAATCTGGCGGCGCAGGTCTTCGGGCATGGACTCGCGATTGGCCTTGTAGCCTTCGTAGCTGACTTCGTCGAAGCTCTGGGTCTTGGAGTTCCACTTGCGCAGCGGACCCATGGTGCGGGCGCGCTCGTCGCGGAAGACTTCGCCGCTGAGGTCGAAGACTGCCGCAAAGTAGCGGGGCGCAAAGTCCTGGCGCAGCTTCTTGATCATGTTCACGAAGACGTAGGTGGCTGCAGTGGGCAAGCCTCCGCGCGTGGACATGGGGCGCGAGCGCTGCATGGCGTGGTAGGCGCGGAAGATGAACGACATGGTGTCGAGCAGGAAGACGGGCGGTTTGGCTTGGTCGGTCACGGTAGAGAGTTTAACAGGGGTCAGGGATCAGGGATCAGTAAGACCCTCCAGAAACTCGGCCTATTCGATGAACATGCAATCGCCGTAGCTGAAGAAGCGGTATTTCTGCTGGACGGCGTGGCGATAGGCGGCGAGCACGCGGTCGCGGCCGGCGAAGGCGCTGACCAGCATCAGGAGGCTCGATTGGGGCAGGTGAAAGTTGGTGAGCAGGGCGCGCACGAGGCGGAATTCGAAGCCGGGAGAGATGAAGATTTCGGTTGCGCCGGAGTGCGGCTTGAGTTCGCCTGCCCTCTGCCTGCAAGAGCGCAATGCTCGAGGGTGCGTACTACGGTGGTGCCGACGGCGACGATGCGGCGGCCTTCCCGATGGCGCGGTTGACGGCGTCGGCGGATTCGGTGCCTAGCGTGTAGCGCTCGCGATGGAGCTTTACGTCCTCGAGCCTATCGACGCGGAGAGGGGCGAAGGTGCCGAGGCCCACGTGCAGCGTGATGCTGGCGACCTCAATGCCGCGGGCGGCGAGTGCTTCGAGCGTTTGCGGGGTGAAGTGGAGGCCGGCTGTGGGCGCGGCCACCGAGCCTCGTTCGCGGGAGAAGACGGTCTGGTAGCGCTCGCGATCTTCCTGCTGCGTCGTCGCGGCGGATGTAGGGCGGGAGCGGCATGTGGCCGATGCGGTCGAGGACGGCGAAGAAGTCGTCAACCGGCGCGAACGGAGCAGGCGTTCGCCGAATTGTCCGCGTTCGAGGACTTCGGCTTCGAGAAGGATTTCGCCGGTAGGGGCGGGAAAAACGAGACGCTCGCCGATGGCGATCTTTCGGCCGGGACGGACGAGGGCGCGCCAGAAGCTAACGGTGGCCGGATGAGGTGCATCTTTTCCCACCCTTGCGCCAAAAGGAAGGCGCAAGGATGGGGCACCCGGAGCGTGCGGGGCACTCAGCGCCCCCGGCTCTACCTGCTCGGTGAGCATGACTTCGATTTGGCCGGTCGGATTTTCGTGATCGCGCAGCAGGGTGCGGCGGGCGTAGAGGCGCGCCGGAATGACGCGGCTGTCGTTGAGGACGAGCAGGTCGCCGGGTTGGAGCAGCGAGGGGAAGTCGGCAAAACAAGCGTCGTGCACGGCGCCGGTGGTGCGGTCCATGACCAGCATGCGGCTCATTCCGCGCTCCGGCGGCGGCTGCTGCGCGATCAGTTCCGGAGGCAGGTCGAAGTTGAAGTCAGTGACGAGGAGACCACTCATGACTGGGCTTTCCTGCTGGCCCGGCTTTGCCGAAGTGCTCGAGTGCCCGAAGCCGCGCGCGCTCGATTGCCGCATTCAGCTCTTCGCGCCTGGCCTCAAACCCGGCTCGGGGAGATCGGTGGGAACGTGAGTCCACTGCGCCCAGCTCACCGCGATTCGCGTGAATGGCATGGGCACGAGGAATCGGTCCCAGGAGCGCATGAGTCCAGGCGTGTTCGGGCTCGAGATGAAAGGCGCCGATGGGCGCGCCGGTCATTTGCGCCAGCTTGATGGGGCCCATCTTGGTGCGATAGATGGGGCCGCGCGGGCCGTCGGCGGTAAAGATGGCCGTGCGTCCGCTCTCGATGACATGTTTCAGTCCCAGCAGTCCTTCGCGCGCGCCGCGAGAGCTGGAGCCGCGAACGGCATCGAAGCCAAACATCCTGAGGGTGCGCGTGATCAATTCGCCGTCGAAGCTCTGGCTGATCAAGATGACGGCACGCGAGTGACGAAAATAGAGAGTGCAGGGGAGCACGCACTGGTGCCAGAAACAGTAGATCTCCGGTCCGGCGCACTTCACCGAAGAGCAGCGGGGACAACGCCCTCTTCGGCGATCACTTCGAAGCGCCAGGTGCGGCCAATGACGGAGAACAGCGCCCAGACGAGGCGCGGGACCACGGCCAGGACGAGGCGCTGAACGAGGGTGAACTGCGATTTCCCAGGTCCTCCGCCGCGGCGGAGGAGACCTGGGGCACCCGTTCTGAGGTGGATTCGGTGGTCACTTAATCGATTTTAGCGGAACCGAGGTGCAAGCGAAGTTAGCGGGACAAGCGGCGTTAGCGGAGTTGACGAAAAGCGCGCCTCAGGGGCTAAAGCCCACATACAATAAAACGTTTGCGGCACGAGTAAACTCGTGCCCTGACACTCATCTTTGCTACGCGAGAGTTGCTTCAAATGCTTGAAAATAGCACCACTGATCCAAAACATCATCTGACTAGCTGAGCGAACTTTCAAGAATAGCGCAGCCAGCGGATAAGCTCGGGCAGGGTGGCTCGCTTGCCGTACATGAGGATGCCGACGCGGTAGAGGCGCGATGAGAACCAGAGCGTGGCCCAGATGCTAACGATCATCAGGCTGATGGAAACCGCGAACTGCCACGCGGGCGGAATCTCCGAGGCCATGCGCAGAAACATGATGATGGGCGCGGTGGGCGGAAAGAGCGAGGCGGCGATGGACCAGATGGAATTGGAATCGTTGATGACCAGCACGATGAGCGCAAAGCTGAGCCACGTAGGCGCGGCGGCGAGAGGCATGTACATTTGCAGTTCCTGCTCGGTTTCGCAGGTGGCCGCGAGGCCCGCAAACAAGGAGCTGTAGAGCAAGTAGCCGAGCAGAAAATAGACCGGGAAGAGGATGCCCTCCGTCCATGAAAAGTGAACGGCGAATTGGCCGGTGAGCATTGCGGCGGCGAACGGAGTGACCATGATTGCGGCTGCGGCAACTACCCAGATGACGATCTGCGTCAGGCCCACGGCGCCAACGCCGATGAGTTTGCCGGCCAGCATGTCGCCGGGTTTCACCGTGGCCAGCATGACTTCAAAGATGCGGGAGGTCTTCTCTTGAATGATGGAGCGGGCCACGTTCAAGCCGTAGATCATGGTGGTCATGGAGAGCAGCAAAGCCATGACATAGCCCTTCCAGAAGGAGGCTTCCGCGTTGCTCTTTACGACCGAACCGTCTTTCTTCACCTGGAAGGTTTCGACGGAGATGCCCTTCAGCAAGGCATCGAGCGTCTGCGGGCTTGATGCCTGAGCCCGTCAGGCGCTCGCTTCACCATGCCATCGTTGATGGCCTTCTTCAATCGTTCGCCGGTAATGAAGTCGCCCGAGGACTGCGAAGTGTAGGTCGCCTTGGGAACGCCTCCGGCGGATGTATCGACGGAGAGGACGCCGTCGATGGCCTTGGTTTGAAGCTGATGGATGAGCTGCGCACGCGCATCAAGGGTTGCAGGAGCAACTACGTCGACATTGGGGGTTCCGTCCTTGTCGATCAGAAGCTGAGTGCGAATTGCATCGGCGAGCATGGCGTCGTTGGAGGCGAGGACGAGGTGCTTTCTTGCACCCAGGCCGAGGCTGGCGACGTAACCAATACCGATGATGATCGCAAACAAAGCGGGCAGCCCGATGGTGGAAAGTCGAAAGGCGCGGCCGCGAATCTGCTCCAGGTATTCGCGCTTGGCGATCAGAAGCATGTTATGCATTGGCTTTGCCTCCCACGGTCTGGATGAAAATCTCTTCAAGCGAAGGCTCGACCAGTTCGAAGCGGTAGATGGTGGCCATCGAAGCGGCTTCGTGCAGCAGCTTTTGCGCGTTGCCGTGCGGCTTGAGCCGGATCTCGGCGTGGCCGGAGAAGTTCTTTGCTTCGGCAATCTCTTCGCTGTTCAGGAAATCGGAGTTGCCTTCGAATTCGACGATCACATGATTGCGCTCGTAACGGCTCTTGATCTCGCGCACCTTGCCTTCGAGCACGGCCTCGCCGTTGTTGATGAGGCAGATGGAGTCGCAGAGCTTTTCCACCTGGTCCATGCGATGAGTTGAAAACAGGATGGCCTTGCCCTGGTCTTTGAGTTCCAGCAGAGTGCGCTCGACCAGGACCGCGTTTACGGGATCGAGGCCGCTGAAGGGCTCATCCATGACGATCAGGCCAGGCTCGTGAAGCAGGCAGGAGATGAACTGAATCTTCTGCTGCATGCCTTTGGAGAGCTCTTCGGTCTTCTTGTGCAGGGCATCGGCGATCTCCATGCGCTCGGCCCAACTGGTGGATCGCTTGCGCGCATCCTCCGCTGCAAGCCCATGCAGCTGGCCGAAGAAGACCAGTTGGTCGATGACCTTCATTTTCTTGTAGAGGCCGCGCTCTTCGGGCAGATAGCCGACGCGGCTCAGGCTCTTGCGCTCGAACGGCTTGTCAAAGAGACTGATCCGGCCGGAATCTGGAATGGTGATGCCCATCATCATGCGGATGGAACTGGTCTTGCCCGCCCCGTTGGGGCCGAGCAGGCCGAACATCTGGCCCGCATCGATGGAGAGGCTCAGGTTGCTGACGGCAACCTTGCTCTCGTAGGCCTTGGTGACTCCCGCGAGTTCGACAACTGGCATGGATTCTCCTGCCGCTTTCATTTTGCAGATTTGCCGTGGACAAACCAGGGGAACGGTCCAAGGAGAAGTGTAGCAAAGGGTGCCTGGGGCTCTCGCCGAATGTGTTCCGATGACTGCCGCCCGATCTTCCGATGTTGGCAGGATGCCTATTGGCGGTTACTCTGGGAACCAAATTCGCACAATGAACGGTGCTAAATGCGACTAAAGAGTGATCTTTCGACTACAAAAGGTGCACCCTTAGAGATCGACGCAGGGGTTAGATTCGTATCAGTGGTCGGAGATCGCAATGTCGGCAGAGCTGCAATTGCAAGACTTTCAACGCGGCTTTCTTAAAGCCGAACCCGTTTCGGGGCCTGAGAAGAGACCCGAGTCAATTGACCAGATTGATGTGCGCCAGTCTGTTCTGGAGGACCTGGCTCTCAAGACTCTCTACCTTTCCGGAACGCTCTCCCTATTTGAGCTCTCCGATAAACTCCGGCTCGGTTTCGCCATAACAAGCGAGCTGGTCCGACGGCTGCGAGTGGAAACGTATTGCACGGTTACTGGAATGACCGGCAATATCCCTCAACTTGCCATCACGTCGCAGGGCCGAACCCGGGCGACGGAGCTGCTTTCGCAGAATCAATATTGGGGCACGGCCCCGATCTCAATTGCGAGCTATATCGAGCAGGTCAGGAAGCAGAGCGTAAAGAAGGTTGCGGTGCACGCCGGCGATGTCGAGCGCGCCTTTGCACACCTTGTAGTCGACAGCGAGACCCTGCGTCAATTTGGCACCGCACTCAACTCCGGCAGTTCAATCTTTCTTTATGGCCCGCCGGGAGTGGGCAAGACGACGATGGCGGAGGTTCTGTCGCGGGTGCTTGCCGAGGACGAGGTTTGGATCCCCTACGCGGTGGAGATCGACGGCCAGATTATCACTGTCTACGACCCGGCCATTCACAAGCGAGTGCCGGAGTCGGAGCCAGGGAACCACGATGCGCGCTGGGTGCTCTGTCAGCGGCCCGCGGTTCTCGCAGGCGGAGAACTCACGGCCGAGATGCTCGACCTGCAGTTCAACCCGGTTTCGAAGTTTTATTCCGCCCCCTTGCAACTGAAGGCCAACAACGGTGTCCTGATCATCGACGATTTCGGGCGGCAGCGGCTTCGCCCCGAAGAACTGCTGAATCGCTGGATTGTTCCACTCGATCGAAGGATCGATTTCCTGACTCTGGCTGGCGGAAAGACGATTGAGGTTCCGTTCGAAATGCTGGTCGTGTTCTCGTCGAACATTGAACCGGAGGATCTGGTAGACGAGTCTTTTCTGCGCAGGATTCAAACCAAGATCAGGCTCGGCGCTGTTTCAGACGAACAGTTTCGCGAGATCTTCCGCCGGGTAGCGGCCGAAAAGCAAGTTCCCTTCGATCCGGAGATACCCGCCGACCTGATCGACTTTATTCAACACACTCTCGGGCAGGAGTTGCGCTCGTGCTATCCACGGGACATCGTGAACCAGGTCTGCTGGTCGGCTCGCTACGAAGATAAAAAACCCTATCTCGATATTTCGGCTTTGTTGCGCGCAGTTGACGCCTATTTCCCGAAAAAGACCAAGAGCGCGCCAGGGGATAAGCCACGGATCACCGGGACGATTGACAGGCGGGAGAGCCAGAATCCAGCCGCATGGCAGACGAATCTCGTGCGGCTCTCGAATTGAAGCGCATTTACTAATTGCATTCTGTCCTGGGCGCCGGTCTTATTTCTTAGAGCCGGCGCCCCAGGCCACATTCCCCTTCAAAGCAGCCTCATTCCATCCGGGTCCCACTTGACCACTTCGCCGCGGTCGATGCTGAGATTGCTCAGCAAGGCCGCACCGGCGGCGCGGAATCCGAAGACCGCGTCCTCCACCACAGGCTTGCGGGTGCGGACAGATGCGAAGAAGTTCTTGAAATGGTCGTAGCTGTCGCTGTAGCCGTGCGGCGCGGCGTACTTCTCTGTGCCGCCGAGCGACTCCGGGCCGGAGTGGGGCGGATATTTCGCCGCGTACTCGGCGAGAATCTGTTTCTGCATCGCCTCAGTGAAACTCTCAATCATGTAGCCGGGCGCGGTTTCGCGGGGCACGCGGGTGACGGTCACGGCGCCGTCGCCAATCTCCATGGTGCCCTCCGAGCCGGTGAAGATAAGGCCTTCACTCTCTTCGCCGCCATCGACAAAGTTCACGCGAAGGCTGAGGTTAAAGCCTTCACGATAATCGAAGAGCCCAAGCATTACATCGGGCACGTCGCGGCCATCGTTCCAGAAGCGCAGGCCGCCGGTGGCCATGCCTCGGGTGGGGCCATGCGAGCCGGTAATAAAGTGAGTTCCGCTGAAGAGATGAACGAACAGATCGCCGGCGACACCACTGCCGTAGGCCTTCCACTTGCGCCACTGGAAGAAGTGTTCGGCGTTGAAGGGGATCTTCGGCGCGGTGCCGAGAAAACGCGGCCAGTCGCAGGTTTCCGTGGAGGCGTCGGAGGGAACCGTGTAGCTCCAGGCGCCCATGGCTGAGTTGCGGTCCCAACGCGCGGTGACCATGTTGAGCTTGCCGATGGCGCCCGCCTCGAGCAGTTCCCTGGCCTTGATGTAGAGCAGCGAGCTGACGCGCTGGCTGCCGACCTGGATAATCCGGTTGGTGGCACGGGCGGTCTCGATCATTTCGGGGCCGTCTTCGTAGAGATGGATCATCGGCTTCTCGCAGTAGACGTCTTTGCCGGCCTTCATGGCGTCGACCGAGGCGCGCTTGTGCCAATGGTCGGGAGTGCCGATGATGACGGCGTCGATGTCTTTGCGGGCGAGGATTTCGTTGTAGTCGCGAGTGGTGAAGATGCCGTCGCCCCAGAGTTCCTTGCTGTGATCGAGGCGGCCGTTGTAGCAGTCGGCCACGGCTACCAGCTTGACGCCGGGAACCTGCACGGCAACACTGGTGTCTCCCTGGCCCTGGCCGCCGGCGCCGATGAGCGCGATCTGGATATGGTCGTTGGCGGAAACCGGCCTGGGGGATTCGCTTTGCATGGCTGTGAGCGCGTGGATCTTTGCGCCCAGCATGGTTGTTGCGGATGCGGCACCCGCCGCTCTCAAGAAACTCCTGCGATTCAGCTCGTGCATTTCAGACACCTCCGGCGTGCTTGTTTTTCGACGCATACAAACATACACGGGTCGGGTTGGGGGGAGCTTTGGATGCGCGAGGCAATGGGCAAGAAAAGGGCAGGTTTGCGCGGCTGTCCCACCCATTCCGCGGAAGGATGCGGAATGGATGGGGCACGGGGCATTTTGTGTCAGGACGTTGAGCCCGCCTAGCATCGCATGGTTTTGCGCTTCTTTCCGATGCGGCCCATGGACTCAATTTTTTCGATATAGGCCAATGCGTTCGGGACTTTGCAGGCGGTTTCGCCCATGTCTACCGTCACCTCGCCGATCTGACGGGCGGCGGCTTTGGCTTTGTTCAGGAGTGGCTTTACGTAACCTCCGACGGAGATCACGAACAGATTCATTGTCTGACGGACGCGATTTGGCGCCTTGTGGACTTGCTTGACGACGGTGTTGAGAAGGCCTTCGACTTCGACGAGGTCGAGCTGGTCATCAGACTTCAACGCAAGCAGGCCGCCATAGGTGCACCAACCGGCGGCGGCGACGTGCTCCTTCTTCGACTTCATCCACTCGAGCGCCAGGGCGTGGGCGTAGGTATTTTCGACGGTCAGCCAGGGGACGGTGTACTCCGAGATCATCTGCAAGCCTTCGGCGCGGTCGAGCCAATCGTCCAATTGCTCGCGGGTCAGCTTCGCTCCGTCGGCTACCATTCCAGCCAGGTACATGGCGTCCATGATGCCGGTCCGGTAGATTTCGCAGGCCAGGTCCTGCTGGCCTTTTATTGATTTCGCGATGACTTTGAGGTCGGCGACGCTTACTCCAAGGACGCGCTTCGGGTCCATGCCATGACGAGCATAGATCTTGCGCGTCTGCTCTTTGCCTTTGCTTTTCAAGGCGGCCATGATGGACGGGACGGTCGGCATGGTCTTCTCCTTATGGGGACAACGGAAGCCCGATTGGGGGAAAGTGAAATGCGTTGCGGAGATTATTGATGGAATTCCGCGAGATTGCAACGGAAAAAGATGCAGGACGTGGCGCTCCACACACGCCCACTGGACAAATGCATTAGCATCCAGAATGTGCCCGGCTTAGACACTCCTGTGATGTATGTGAAGGGCGTGGGTCCGCGTGTTTCCGAGATGCTGAAGGCCAAGGGCATTCTGACCGCGGAGGACCTGCTTTACCACTTGCCTTTCCGGTATGAGGACCGCCAGAACCCGCGCAGCCTGGACGAGCTGAAGCCCGGGGAGATGGCGAGCGTGATTGCCGAGGTGCGCGGCTCGATGCTGTTGCGCACTCGACGCGCGCCCATCTTTGAACTCACTGTTGGGCAGGGCCGTTGCGCTTTGAAGTGCATCTGGTTCAACGGGAGCTATCTGAACGGGAAGTTTCACGCGGGGCAGACCGTGGCCGTCTACGGCAAGGTCGAGCCCTCGCGGTCGAGCAGCAACTTCAAGATGATTCAGCCGCAGTTTGAGCTGTTGCCGGATGCGAGCGACGATGCCGAGACGCGGCTGCTGGAGGTGGGGCGCATTACGCCGGTTTACGAGTCGCTGGGCGGCAACCGGCTGACTTCGCGCTGGCAGCGGAAGGTGATCTTCAACCTGCTGGAGAGCGTTCGCGGCGCTGTGCCGGAGTGCCTGCCGAAGGCGTTTTTGGCGCGGCTCGATATGCCGGACCGCGAGACGGCGCTGCGCGATGTTCATTTTCCGCCGGAAGGGACATCGTTCAGCCAATTGCAGAGTTCGAGTACACCGGCCCACAGGCGGCTGATCTTCGAAGAGCTTTTCTTTCTGGAACTCGGCCTGGAACTCAAGCGGCGACGCATGAGGGAACGGGCGGGCATCGGTTTCGCCACGACAGACAAAGTGCGCGAGGCTATTCGGGAGGTGCTTCCCTTCCATCCCACCACGGCGCAAAAGCGGGCGCTGGGCGAGATTGTGACCGACATGCGAACCCCAAGCCCGATGCGGCGGCTGCTGCAGGGCGACGTGGGTTCGGGCAAGACGATTGTCGCGTTTCAGGCCATGCTGGTGGCCATGGAGAACGGCTACCAGGCGGCATTGATGGCGCCCACAGAGATTCTGGCGACGCAGCATTTTCTGGCCGCGCGCAAGCTGCTGGAGCGGTCGTCGCGCAAGCCGCGGATTGTACTGCTAACCGGATCGCTGGACGAGGAGCGCAAGCGCTACACGCGCGGGCTGATCAACCGCGGCGACGCACAACTGGTGATCGGCACGCATGCGCTGATCGAGGAGAAGGTGGAGTTCGACCGGCTGGGGTTGGTGGTTGTGGATGAGCAGCACCGTTTCGGAGTGTTGCAGCGCTTCAAGCTGATGAAGAAGCCCAACCAGCCGGAACCCGACGTGCTGGTGATGACGGCAACACCGATTCCGCGCACGCTGGCGCTTTCGCTCTACGGCGACCTGGACCTGAGCGTTCTGGATGAGCTGCCGCCGGGGCGCACGCCGATTGTCACAAGGCGCGTCTCTGGCGAGCGGTCGGAAGAGGTTTGGGATTTTGTGCGCAAGCAGGCGGCGCAAAAGCGGCAGGCCTATATCGTCTATCCGGTAATCGAGGGGACCAAAGACGACCAGCCGGAACTGGATTTCTCGCATGATCCTGAGGTGGCCATCGAGCCGCAGCCACGAAGGTCCGTCCGCAAGGGCAAGACGGCGGACCTGTTCCCGAAGGCCGCGCTGGAGGCGAATCCGGGGGCCAGATCGGGTTTGAAATCGGCCGTGGAGATGCACGAGAAGCTGAGCGCGGGACCGCTCGCCGGATTGCGCGTGGGCCTGCTGCACGGGCGGCTCGATGCAGACGAGAAAGAGATCATCATGCGCCGGTTTCAGCGTGGCGAGATCGACGTGCTGGTGGCCACCACGGTGATTGAGGTTGGAGTGGATGTTCCGAATGCAACGGTGATGGTAATCGAGCACGCCGAGCGGTTCGGGCTGGCGCAGTTGCACCAGTTGCGCGGGCGGGTGGGCCGCGGCGCCGCGAAGAGCTATTGCATTCTGATGACCGGTCCGCGCGTTTCGCCGCTTGCCGAGGAACGGCTGAACGCGATGGTCCGCACCCAGGACGGCTTCGAGCTGGCTGAACTCGACCTGACCCTGCGCGGCCCCGGCGAGTTTTTCGGCACACGGCAGGCGGGTTTGCCGGATTTCCGCGTGGCCAACCTGGTGCGCGACAGGAAGCTGCTGGAACTGGCCAAGCTGGAGGCGGCGCGATTCGCCAATCATCCGGACGCCGATTTGACTGAGACCGAGCGCGCGCGTGTCTGGGCGAGGCTCAAGGATTCGTGGCAACGCCGCTACGGATTGGTCGAGGCCGGATAAGCGACATGCTGCTAGTATGCCAGCGGATTTCGGGATCCGGAGGGAGGCTTTTCAACTTCACATTGCCATTGGGGCGTGCAGATTGCTCAGAGATTCCGCTGGAAACGTCTGGATTTCCAAGTCGATGCTGGCTATCTCCGCGCTGCAATCGTGCCGGCTGGCGCGTGTGCACTGGCAAAACTCGGTAAAGCGAAGGTGCCCGCTTTGGCTCAGTTCAAGCCCCGCGGCGATGAGCACACTGTAGATATCGACGCACGCCTGGCGCTCAAATTCGAAGAGCATGTTATCGTTCCGCTATCGTTTGAGCCGCGGCTCAGGACCCAGCCGCCACAGCCGAGGATGGCGCCGGTAAGGGTCTGAACCAGCCGGCCTGGTTCCTCGATGGAGACAGCCTTCATCTGCATCGCCCACGGAATATTCATCGTCCGTCCCTCATCCCTGCCCAGCATCGTCAGCCTCACAAGGGGCTTATCGGAGACATATTGAACGGAGTCAAGTCTGTTCAGGAGTTGAACGGCTTTTGACCGTCTTTGACACATCGATGACCCCCATGTTGCGCCAATCGCTTTCTCTGGTAATAGGATGCGGTTATCTTCGTCTCCCAGCACGGAACCAGCACCGGTATGGAATCGAGAAAGCCGATTGTCCGCGGTCACAAGAAAACGCGGAATGATTGTAGCTTGGTAATCAGCATGATCATCGGCTCCGGAATCGATATGGTGGAGATCGGGCGCATCCAGCACTCGATGGATCGTTATGGAAGGCGTTTTCTCGACCGTGTTTTTACCGGAGATGAGCAGGCTTATTGCCTGCGCAAGCGCAACTCCGCGGAGAGCTTTGCCGCCCGCTTTGCCGCCAAAGAGGCTGGAGCCAAGGCGCTGGGTACGGGAATCAGCTTTGGTGTGAACTGGCTGGAGATCGAGGTTGTTCGAGAGCCGGGCGGAAGACCCAACCTGAGATTTCACGGGCGCGCGGCCCAGATCGCGGCTAGCATGGGCGTTGTCCGCGCAGCGCTTTCAATCACTCACACGGCCGAGCTTGCCACGGCCAGCGTGGTTCTCGAAGACAGGAACTGAGTATTTCGAGGAATTACCGGCCCGAAACCTGAAAGAATTCAGGCTGATGCGCCAATCTGCGGGCGGCTCTCCTGCGCCATGCCAAAATTGGCAAGGATTTCCAGGATGGCCTTAGATCCCCTCCATTCTGGTATCCTCAAGGCGTCTACTGCATCAATTTGTCAAGAGGAGCTTCGTGCCAAGCCGAAAAGAGATTCAGTGGTCGCAACTGAGAGTGGGAGCGCTAGTGCTGGCGGCGACGGCCGTGCTGATCGGGCTCATTTTTCTCATGTCCGGATCGACCGGAGGGGTGTTCGCCAAGAAGATCATTCTCCGCTGCTACTTCGAAAACGCCGCGGGGGTCAAGGATGGCGCGCCGGTAACGCTTGAGGGCGTAACGATCGGCAGTGTGGTTCATGTCAACGTGGTCCCCGACCGCAATCCAACTCCGGTCGAGGTGACGATGCGCGTGGGCCGCGAGTTTCTGCGCGACTTGCATGTGGATTCCACGGCCGGCATCGCACAGGCCGGCGTCCTGGGCGACAGCTACGTGGATATCGATTCGACCCAGGCCTCAGGACCGGCGCCGGAAAACAATGCTGAACTGAAGGCCTCCGGCTCGCCGAGCATTCAAGACGTTATCCGCACCAGCGAGGTCTCAATTGAAGAGATCCAGGCGCTGACACGCAAGGTTGAGACCCTGATGGATGCGCTCAACAGCAAGAAGGGGATGGCGGGTCGAGTTCATCAACGACCCCGCGATGGCCAAGAAGTTCTCCACGATTACCGACGACCTGCAAACCATTACCGACGCGATTGCCCAGGGCAAGGGTTCGCTGGGCAAGCTGGTCAATGACGACACGTTGTACACGCGGGCCAACTCTGCCATCGACAAGCTGGACAAGATCAGCACCGACCTCAACGACGGCAAGGGTACGGCGGGCAAGCTGCTCAAGGACGACACGCTCTATAACAACCTGAACACGGCAGTCACCAATGCCAATCAACTGGTGGCCGAGGTAAACGACGGGAAAGGGCGCGCTGGGCAAGATCGCCAAAGACCCGGTCTTCGCGCAGAAGCTTGACGACACGGTGACCCGTCTCGATTCGATCCTGAAAGGCGTGGACGAGGGCAAGGGCACGGTGGGACAACTGATCCAGAATCGAACACTGTACGACCACGCCGACCAGGCCTTGGACCAGACGCAGCAGTTGGTGAAGATGATTCGCGACGATCCGAAGAAGTACCTGGTGATCCGGTTGAAACTGTTTTAGGAGATGAGCTTCGCAAATCCCGGAGAGAGGGTGCGCAACTCTTCCCGCGATCTCGAGAGTAGCTGAGCGGCTAACTGGCCGGCCCGTCTCCCCTGTAGGTATTCCAAAAGTCCACAAAGCCTTTCAGCCGGACTACCTGAAAATAATCGTTGGCGACCAGATAAAAGACCGTCGAAGCGGCCCACACGAAGTGCATCGCGCTGCCTCCCAATTCGTCGCTGAAGGGCAGCGGCGCCGCGGAGAAGACCATGGCCAGCACGATGAGCGCCAGCTTGACGATGCCCATGACCAGATTGATCTCCGCCAACTTGCCGGCGAACGGCTTGCCAAGCCGCAGACTCTGACTGAGCGAAGAAAGCACGGAGCGCCGCTCCAGCAGCATGAGCAGGGGCGCAATTTCGAGCGTCCAACTGATGAGCGCCCACGCGGTGAAGAAGGCGAGAGAAAGAAAGATCGCCCAGATCGCAAAGCCGACCAGGTCCGGTTCTCCTCCTGCGGAAATGTGGGTGGCCGCGGTCCACTGCATGCATCCAAACCAGCACCAGGAGGTCGCTGCAAGCATCGACAGCCAGGCTGCCTGCATCACGATCATCCGCACCGGCTGAAATGGGAGAGCCGGGCTCATGCGCTTGAGAACCAGTCCCCTGCCCAGGCCGGAAACTACCACCCAGGCCAGGGCGGCCGTCGGCGCCAGCCAGCGCAGAACGGCCACTACATGCGGTTGGTAGAAGGCGACCACATTGGCAAGCTGAACTACCGCTACCCAGGGGTTTTGCGCATCGAGCGAATTGAAACCGGAAGACTCAAGCGGAAACGCAGCCAGGATGCGGATCCACTGGTTCCAGCAGATCAAAATCAAAGGAATGCCAAATGTCCAACGCCAAGTGACTTCAATGGCGGTGAGCGAAGGCCGCCTGATGACCCAACCCATATGGCTAACCAGCGACTGGGTTCCGCGCACAGGCGCAGCCCTGCGCAATTGGGTCATTTCAGCACCAGATTTACCGCCCTGCCCGGCACCACAATCACCTTGGCCACCGTCTTGCCCGCAATGCGCGACTGTACCTTCTCGTCGGCCAGCGCCGCTGCTTCGATTGTGCTTGCATCGGCTCCGGCGGTTACACGGACGACCGCGACGAGCTTGCCGTTGATCTGCACGGGGATCTCGATTTCGTCTTCCTTTGCGAGGCCTGGGTCGCTCTTTGGCCATGGCTGACGAAGCACGGCGCCTTCGCCGCCTAGCTCCTCCCAAAGCTCGGCCGCCAGGTAGGGCGCAAAGGGCGCCAGCAGCAGAATGAGGGAGCGCATCAGCTCCCAAATTACCGGCGGGGGAACCTCACCGGACGACAATTGCGCATCCGCGGCCTGGAGATCGTTGACCAGTTCCATGATGGCGGCTACGCAAGTGTTGAAGTGCCAGCGGCCTTCAAAGTCGAGCGTAATTTTGGCGATTGTCTGGTGAAGCTTTCTAAGCAGTTTCAGCGAAAGGCCGGTTGGGGCTTCTGCGCTTTGGCCGCGCCCTGTGCGCGCCGCGGCCGCATGTTTTGTGGCCAGGCGCCAGACGCGGGCAAGGAAGCGGCTCACCCCGGCCACGCCGTCTTCCTGCCAGTCGAGGTCACGATCAGGCGGAGCGGCGAAGAGCGCGTACATGCGCGTTGAGTCGGCGCCATAGCGGGCCACCATGTCGTCGGGCGAAACCACGTTGCCCTTCGACTTCGACATCTTGGCGCCGTCCTTGATGACCATGCCCTGCGTGAAGAGGCGCTCCGCCGGCTCGTCGTTGACGATCATGCCGAGATCGCGCATCACCTTGGTCCAGAAGCGCGAGTAAATGAGGTGCAGAATGGCGTGCTCCACGCCGCCGATGTACTGGTCGATGGGGAACCAGTACTGCGCAATTTTTGGATCGAAGGGCGCGCTGGCATTCTTTGCGTCGGTGTAGCGGTAGAAGTACCAGCTCGAATCGACGAATGTGTCCATGGTGTCGGTTTCGCGCCGCGCCGGTCCGCCGCACTTTGGGCAGGTGGTGTTTACAAACTCCGGAACGCGCCCTAGGGGCGAGCCTCCCTGCTGGGTGATCTCAATCTGCGCGGGCAATATCACGGGCAACTGATCGTCGGGAACCTGGACCAGTCCGTCGCGCTCGCAGTAAATCATGGGGATCGGCGTACCCCAATAACGCTGGCGGCTTACGCCCCAATCCTTCAAGCGGAACGTTACTGTTGACTCGCCAAATGCGCCGCGTGCGGCGACCTCTTGAAGTCTCTTCTGCGCCTCTTCGCAGGTGAGCCCGTTGTACTCGCCGGAGTTCACGAGGACGCCATCTTCAGAGAGAAAGGGCAGCTCTGCGGGAGTGCTCTGGCCTGCGGGACGAATCACTTCGACGATGGGCAGACCATACTTGGTCGCAAATTCGAAGTCGCGTTCATCGTGGCCCGGAACGCTCATGATGGCGCCGGTGCCGTAGTCGGCCAGGATGTAGTTGGCAACCCAGATGGGCACCCGCTCGCCGTTGTATGGATTGACAGCGAAGCGTCCAGTCGGAATTCCGTGTTTCTCGATTGCGCCAAGGTCGCCGGCTTCGCGGGCTTTTTTTTGTTGATCGAGCAGCTCGTCGACTTGCGCCTTCAGCCTGGAATCCGCGGCGGTGAAGACCGCCACCAATGCGTGCTGCGGAGCCAATTGCACGCTGGTGGCGCCAAAGATCGTATCGACGCGCGTGGTAAAGACACGAATCTTCTCCGTTCCGCCGTCCAGGGTGAAATCGACTTCCGTGCCTTCGCTGCGGCCGATCCAGTTGCGCTGCATGGTGCGCACTTTTTCCGGCCAGCCTTCGAGCTTGTCCAACCCGGCCAGCAACTCCTCGGCATAAGCGGTGATGCGAAAGAACCACTGCTCCAGGTCGCGCTGTTCGACGATGGTGTCCTCGTGCCGCCAGCAGCGGCCGTCAATGACCTGCTCGTTCGCCAGCACCGTGGCGCACTCCGGGCACCAGTTCACCTTGCTCTTCTTGCGGTAAACAAGCCCTTTCTCAAACATGCGCAGAAAGAACCACTGATTCCAGCGGTAGTAGTCGGGCAGGCAGGTAGTGACCTCGGTTGCCCAGTCGTAGCCCAGGCCGAGGCGCAGCATCTGCCGCTTCATGGCGGCGATGTTGGCCAGTGTCCACTCGCGCGGCGGAGTGTTGTTCTTGAGCGCGGCGTTCTCGGCGGGGAGACCGAAGGCGTCCCAACCCATGGGGTGGAGCACGTTAAAGCCGCGCATCCACATGTGGCGCGCGAGGGCATCGCCGATCGAGTAGTTGCGCACGTGTCCCATGTGGAGCTGACCGCTGGGATAGGGCAACATCTCAAGGACGTAGTACTTCGGCTTGGCGCTGGTGGCAGGCTCGGCCGCATAAAGTTTGGGGTCCGCAGCCCAGCGCCTTTGCCATTCAGGCTCAATTGCCGCCGGATCGTAGCGTTGCTCTTTTTCTTCCGTCATGCTTCTTCAAGTGTAAACGGAAGGGCGCGTGAGCTTTTGAGCCTGGTCTGCGGTCACTTCTTCGGTCGTGACTCCGGAGGAACAAGGCCAGCCACCCGGTAGTAAACCACAAGCTGTCCGTAGTGTTCGCCGGAATGCTCCAACAGGCCCCACGCGCCGTCCGAGATGCGCGATTGCTGATTGGAGAAAGGATCGACAAACAGGTCGTTCAGGCCGGCGTCCCCTTTCGTCTGGATGAGGGCGGCGCCGTCAGCGAACGACTTGCGAACGTAGTCCGCCACAGCGGCTTTTGTTTTGTAGTCGGACCGTTGCGGGTCGCCCGATGGCGGTTTCAGGCCCTTGGCGGGGTTAATGAAGTAGTAATTCGCGCCCGCCGCGTGCAGGAGTTGTTCAGCAAACGTCCGCTGAGCGGGGCTTGGCTTAAAGTCGTACTTGTCTTCGGGGAAGTCTTCGGCCATGGCCGTCAGCTTTCGCCCCACGTCATTCCAGGCTTCAAGCAGCGACTGCGAGGGACTCGATGGCGGCTTGGGAGCGGCGTCTTTCTGCTGAGCGGGAGCTGGCTGAAGGAACAATCCGGTCACGAGAACAAGGGAAAGGTTCTTGATGAGAGAATTCATTGGACAGTCTCCTTCGGATCATCTTGATGTAGATAGACGATAGACCAAGTCATGGACACGGTGCGAATGAAAACTTTTGAAGGCACGCCTATGCTGATCCCACCAGGCTCTTGAGTATGCGCACGTTCCGCTCTTCGTCGCCGGGTTCGTCCACAGGCGTCTCGGCGATGAAGGCGGCATGGGCAAATCGCTTGTCGTTGAGCAGTCGGCGGAAAGGCTCGACGCCCATGGTTCCCTGCCCTATGTGCTCGTGCCGGTCGAGCTTTGAACCGCGCGGGGCTTTGGCATCATTACAGTGCCAGACGCGGACGGCCTCGAGGCCGACGGTCGCGGCCACCAGCTTCACAGTCTCCGCGTAGCCCTCGGCGGTTACCGTGTCGTAGCCGGCTACGTGCGAATGGCAGGTGTCAAGGCAGACGGCGACCGGGGCCGCGGCACGGAGGCGAGCTACAAGTTCGGCTACCTGCTCAAAGCTGCCACCGAGGGAGAACTCTGCTCCGGCCGTGTTCTCAATAAGAATATGGAAGCCGATTCCCTGCCACGGAAGCCCGTCGATGGCACGGGTAATCGAGTCCGCCGCAAGCTTCAGGCCCTCTTCGCGCGTCAGCCCTTTCCATGATCCCGGATGGAGGACCAGGAATTCTGCGCCGAGCAGGAGCGCTCGCTCAATCTCTCCGCGAAAGGCATCGACGCTCTTCCTGCGTATTTCATCGGACTGGCTGCATACATTGACCAGGTAGCTGGTGTGAATGACCAACGGGCCCACATCGTGGGCGGCCCGCAGCGCGCGCATTCGCTCGGCTTGTTTTGGATCGACCTTCGGCGCGCGCCACATCCGCGGGCTCGACGAGAAAATTTGAAATGTGTTGGCGCCAATCTCCTTCGCGCGCTCCACGGCGTTTGAAGCTCCTCCCGCCGTGCCAAGGTGCACCCCGATCCGCTTTGCCATGCGAACAGTCTAGTGGATGCGAGTGCCGCTGGGCCTTAAAATAGACGGATTGAGCGCTTCTATGGAACAGGCTGAAGTGAAACACGAGACCGTCAAGATTTCGGCAGGTCCACGCCTTCGCGCTGCCATGATATTGGCGATCGTAGCCGATTTCTTCCAACTGGTCGTCTTCCCATTGTTCGTCGAGGGCGCTATGTCGCCTGCCGATGACGTGCTCGATCTTGGCATTGCCGGCGTGCTGACTTACCTGCTTGGCTGGCATTGGGAGTTCCTGCCATCGTTCCTCGCCAAACTCGTGCCCGGAGTCGACCTGGTTCCGCTGTGGACGATCGCGGTTGCGAATGTCTATCGAAAATCGAAGCAGATTGCGATTTCGAAGGAGGGGATTCCCGAGGAGAGAATCGGCCGCGAAGGACGCGAGGAATCCGTAGATTGACTCGGGTTCTAGCTGACTCGGGTTGGCGCTGGCCGACGGAGAAGCCATCCACGCGCTGGGCGTAGTAGGATTTTGTGCATGATTAACATGAACCGTCGTGATCTTTGTGTTGCGCTCTCGTCCTTCGCGGCATTGGCTGCTGCCCCGCCAGCCAAGGGCCAAGCTGGGTCCACTGCAACCGAAGAGCCTGTGCTCTCGGCGCAGAAGGCATATCCCTTCGAGCAGCTAACGGTGAAGAAGGGTCCGAATGGGGAGAGCCGGCCTGTTCTGCATGGCGTTTTGCCGACAGGTGAGTCGGTCGAGCTGCATGAGACCACTTTGCTGCCGGGGCATATGCCGCACCCACCGCATAAGCACAAGCACTCGGAGCTTATGCTGATCCGCGAGGGGACGCTCGAATTCGACAATGACGGCACTCCTGAGCGCGTGGGGCCGGGCGGCGTGGTGTTTGCGGCGTCGAACGTGATGCACGGGCTGAAGAACGTGGGCGAGACGAACGCCAATTATTTTGTGGTTGCGATTGGGCACGAGTAGCAGAGCGTGGCTTCAACTGACCGGTTCGAGGTGCGCGGTAAAGTGGCGCAGGAAGGGCGCCTCGTAAGTGAGGCGCATTCCCTTGATCAGGGAGCGCCGCTCCCAGACCCGCAAGATTACCTCGACGACATAATCGATGTGGCTTTGCGTATAGACGCGGCGTGGAATGGCGAGACGCACCAGTTCCATCTGCGCGGCTGCGGCAAACATCAGGCTGCCGATCTCAACTGAGCGGATGCCGCCTTCGAGGTACAGTTCCGCTGCCAGCGAGACCCCTGGAAACCGATCGACTGCAATGTGCGGCAGAAACGCTTTTGCGTCGATATAGATGGCGTGACCGCCGGGCGGCTGCACAATGGGAACGCCGTGCTCGCTAATATGGTTGCCCAGGTAAGCCGTGGACGCGATCCGGTAGCGCAAATAGTCTTCTTCCAGCGATTCCTGCAAACCTATTGCCACGGCCTCGAGATCTCTCCCGGCGAGGCCGCCGTATGTGGGATAGCCCTCGGTGAGAATCAGCAGATTCTGCTCCTGCCGGGCGAGGATTTCGTCGTTGGTGCAGAGGAAGCCGCCGATGTTGGCCATGCCGTCTTTCTTGGCCGACATGGTGCAGCCGTCGCCGAGCGAAAACATTTCCTGCGCGATCTGCTTGGGCGTTTTGCCGGAGTATCCAGGCTCGCGCAGCTTGATGAAATACGCATTCTCGGCGAAGCGGCAGGCGTCAAAGTAGAGCGGAATTGAATGCTTGTGACAGACCGCGGCTACCGCCCTTGCGTTCTCCATCGATACAGGCTGGCCGCCTCCAGAGTTATTCGTCACGGTAAGCATGACCAGCGGGATGCGTTCGCGCCCGACCCGGGCGATCAACAGTTCCAGCGCCTCAACATCCATATTGCCCTTGAACGGAAGCACCTTGTCGGGGCGGCGAGCCTCGGGTACGAGCAGGTCGATCGCTTCCGCTCCGACAAATTCGACGTTGGCGCGCGTGGTGTCAAAGTGAGTATTGTTCGGCACCACGTCGCCCTTCCGGCACATAACGTTGAAGAGGATGCGTTCCGCCGCTCGTCCCTGGTGGGTGGGAATAACGTGGGTGTAGCCGAAGATATCCTGGACGGAGCTTTTGAAGTGAACGAAGCTCTTGCTTCCCGCGTAGCTTTCGTCGCCCTCCATCACGCCTGCCCATTGGTGGGTGGACATTGCGCCGGTGCCGGAGTCGGTCAGCAGGTCGATCAGCACATCGTCGGCCGCGAGCAGGAACAGGTTGTAATGCGCGGCGCGAAGAAGACTCTCGCGCTGCTCGCGAGTGGTCCAGCGGATGGGTTCGACGCTCTTGATGCGAAATGGTTCGATGATGGTTTTGGAGGGCATTGGAGAGACGCTCCTGGTCCAGCGATTACTTCGGAGTGGAACAAACGCATGCGGCAAATGATTTGGCGGTGTGGTTGTCCATTGCGCACACGTATTCCGGCCAAAATGGGGTCAGTTCGCGGGACATGTCGCCCACGAAATAATCGCGGATGTATGCCTGGCTTGGCGCTGTGACGGCGGCATGATCGGCCTTGAATTTTCTTATCAGGTCATCGACTGTCGAGGACGAAAACGCCGCTTCATGGTAAGTTCCGGCAAAGCTGAATTCAGTTTTCCAGGTTGCCGCAACCCCCGTCTGATTTGAAGCGGCGATTACATCGTAGTTCTCGAGAATTGCGGAGTCTGGGTTGACGCGGGCAACCGTAAAGGATGGGTTATTGCCATCGACCGGTGAGATGGAAGGAACCACTTTGAGGGCTACACGACGACTCTGTGCGGTCTGCCGTTGGTCTCCCTCCGGCTCCAGAAGGCGCATTTCGTCCATGTGGGTGTGACCGAAGATTCCAAGGCGCACCTGATCGGCATATTCGACTAGCAGTTCGGCCATGGTGTCAGACGAAAGGAACGCAACTGGGGCCTGCCCACCGCAGACGTCTCTGAATTTTGAAACGGTTGAGAATGGATCGATGCCAGGCGGAATGTGGCCCATCACCCAGACCTTTTGGCCCGATTCCCTTGCCTGCTGCAACTGCCGCTCCAACCATGCCATCTCCGCGGTTGCCGCGGCGGGTGTCGGGCTTGCCGTCGCAGGTACTGTACTTGGGCGACATTAACAGATCGTTGACCACGATGAGCCGTGTTTCGCGCATCGGCTCTGCCATGGTGACGCTGTAGTACCCGCCTTCACGGAAATCCTTGAGCGCGTCTGTCTGCTGCGAGGCCGGCAGAGCATCCGCGATGATTTCTGCCGGCTTGAGCGAGAAATTCGCTTCCGGTGTCGAGTTGGTAGTCGCCGCAACCGCTGTCGTTGTTGCCCAGCGCTACGTAGATGGGCATGGCGGGGAACTCCGCGCGAATTTCGTCCATGACGAATCTGATAGTCTTCACGACGAAGTCTTGATAGTGATCGTGCGTCGAGTCTGGAAAGAGCGTTGAATACCGGCAGTCGAAGCCATGAGCGACAAGGTCGCCGCTCACGGTCATGAATTTTGCGTCTGGCTGCCGGGAGCGCATTGCCTGCATGCTGGAACGGAGCAGAGCGAATGGCGTGTCGACGCCACGCACATGGCAGGTCCGCTGGAGATCTTCAAAGGCCTGCGCCTGATTCGATGACGGGGGGGCGGAAAGGATTGACCGCCATTTGCTCACTGGAGCAGCGACAAGTTCTTTTACTTTGGCGGGATCGTGAAAGGGGTCGAAGTGAATATCGCTGACGAGGAGAGCGGGGATGGCATTCTTCTCGGCCGGCGCAGACCGGGTGGCCTGCGCCATCAGGCTGAGGGAATCGGCAATGCTCCAAGTGTAAGCCAGGCGAACGCAGCGAGAGCAAGAGTCGGTGAGCGGAACGAAGTGCAAAAGGTGGGGTTCATTGTCGTGCTTTAATACTACGGGATTGCAGCGCCGGCGATGATGCATCGGGGTCAGGCCGGTTGAAAAATGGAGCGCGGCTGCGAGATGGTCTTTAACTGTCGAGGGCTGCCGAGAGATGTAACAAAGGCGAATTCTTGAATCTGTACGAGCAATCCGCGACACGGTTTCCAAGAACGGTAATTTTTTCGAGGTCGCCCTGCCCCATTCCGGCTTCTGTCATTGCCGAGAGATAGAGAATCTTTTTTGAGTTGAATCCCATAAGCCGGGCGCTCAGCACATCCGCGGCATGCGGGTCGACGCCGGCAACGGCAATCCGCGAATCCACAGGCGTTCCGCGCGAAGGGCCGTCTCCTTCCATTCCGGTGAAACCATCGATAACCGCCAGATCTGGAAACACGTGCTGGGCCATGTGAAACATGTTGAAGTGACCGGGAAGCCTTATTCCCAATGGGTATGTGCATCCCCGCCGGGACCAAGATCCACGGTCAGATTGCCAAACTTGCAACTGTGCACGACCGACAGTTGGTACATCGATTCCTTCTGAAGTTTGTATGGCGCGTCGTTCACGGAAAATTGAAGAAGGAGTTCTCCCTCACGGGCAGAAAAACTTGCTGTTCCTTCCTTGAGATTCGTGGATTGGTCCATCCCATTCGCCAGAAGCATGTAGGTGTGGGAGGCGCTGTGCTTGTAGCCGTACGTGATTCGGACGTTTACGGGACAAGAAGCCGGATCGCCCTGCGCTGAAGCAGGCACCAGAGTGGCTTGAGGCGTCGGCTTTGCCATCGAGAGGCCTACAAGCTTTGCCTCCAGCGTCTCGCGGATCGATGACGCAAGATGTGCCGTAGCCTTCCCCAGCGGTTGCTTCTCAAAATCGCGCGAGGGCGCGATCTTGTAGGTGTCTCTCATTTCGCCATATCTGCCCTGGGTGCCCTGCGCAAGAACCGCTTGCCCAAAATCCAGCAGCGCCTTATGGGAATTGACTTCAGTCGAAACAGTCCAGGAGGCCACAGAATCGCCGGAGCGGGCATTCAAAAGCGCCAGGTCGACGGGGATGATCCATCGTTCCTTGCTCGGATTTGTGACCGGCTTCAGCGTCGCCACAAGCAGCAGGTTGAGATCCGTCCTGTCTTGAACGTATTCCACCAGCCAACTGGTATCGAGTGGTGAGTAAACACCGCCAGGACCGAGCAGCGATGGTTTGGCGTCTGGGCTTTCGAGCAGATCCTGATAGACAAAGAGCGTCAGATGTTGCGAAACTACCGGGCCGAAATCTTCGCCGCCTCCATCGAAAACCGGAGCGATCCCTATCGACACTTTCTGGGCCGCGGCTGTCAGGCTGAGAACCGCGGCCCCTGAAAACAAAACCCAGGCGATTCGACGAAACTTCATGGAGCGGTTACCTTCTTCACGGGCGGATGCAGCTTGGCCATCGACTTATCGGGTTGCTTGACCTCGGCCGGTTGGGCCACGGGAGCAGGAGTCGCTGCACCTGTGGCAATTGCGATAACCTCCGCGCCTGTCAGAGCGGTTTGCGGGCCTGAAGTACTGGTGCGAACCGGCTCTACGTTCTTGGTGGAGATCACTGCCGCGGGCGCCGCATACCAGTTGGTTTCGCCTACCAGAGTGAGGTAGTCGTACAGGATCGGCATGTTGTTGGGGAGCGATCCAGCGTGCTGCCGCTGATAGAGCGCGACGTAGGATTCCAGCTCCTTGCGAATCTCTGCCTTGTCTCCGTTGTCGCCGATCAGGTGCAAGGCGTGTTCCAGGTGCGGATCGGGATATGCGCCGCGCGATTCGTCATACTGGATGGCCTTCATGAAATGCTGTTCTGCTTCCTGCCGGTCCTGGTCATTTCGAGCCGTGAGCGAGATGACCTTTCCCAAATAGAGTTGGGCGCGCGCATCGTCGGAGCGAAGAGTCACGGCCTCATCGAGATTGTCGCGAGCCATGGCGAACAAATCGTAATCGATGGCAATGATCCCGTTGTCCCGCTTGAGCGTTGCCATAATCAGGTTGAATTGGCCGCTCGACCCGGTGAGCCCGGCCCCCTTCAATTTGGCCTCAATCGCCGGTTTCATGGGACCGGAAAGCAGTTCCTGAATTTTTGCATTGCGCGCTTTCATGCGCGAAGCCTGCGCAATAAATCCGAGGCCGATCCTGGGGTCGTGCGCGGCCGCATCTTCCATGCGCGCATACAGCTTGGGAGCCTCGCGCACGTCGTAATTCTGGTCCAGAATGTAGCCGATAGACGTCTCGTCCGCGTCATTCTCAAAGACGTCTGGCCATTCCGTCACGGTGGTATGGTCGCGGAAGATGATTTTGCTCAGAAAGGCGCCGGACCCAAGTCCAAGCACCCCTCCGATGATCGCTCCCTTCAGCCCATTTGCAACCCCGGAGCCGAGTCCAGCGGTCCCCGCGCTTACCGCGGCGGTGAAAATGGCGCGTTTTCTTTCCGTGCTCTCTTCTTTTTCCTTATTGAGAGCGTCCTCGACCACCGCCATCCGCAGCGCTTCGTAGAAGTGGTTCTTCTCCACATGGGCGATCTCATGCCCAAGCACGTACGATAATTGGGCCTCGTTGTCGAGCATCGCGATCAAGCCGGTGCTCACGAGCACCGTCCCCGTCGAGAACGACTCGGCCTTCGGAATCGGATCCAACAGGATCTTGAAGGAATAAATATTTGGGGAATCCTTCGGCACCAGGCGCTGCCCGATTGAATTCAGATACCGCTGCAGCATCGGGTTGTTGTAAAGCTGCCCGTAATGATCCCGGAATGTCGCAAACTCGGGACCGGACATATCGCTGAAATGGGACGAGGAATTGATGTTGTAAATGTAGTCGATGTCCTTGCGGCGCCTCTCGTCCCACCGCGCCTGAATCTCCTCCTTGATTTCGGGTCGCTGCTCAATCTCGGCGATTTTCTTCTTGTCGGCGTCTGAATACTGCGGGGCAACCGCGGACGACGTCGGCATCTGGGGCGAGGCATACGGGCTGAGCAGTCCGAGCAGTACTGCAGCGGTGATTTTTGCGTGTAGATTCCTCATTCACAACCTCCGGGCTGGCGGTACTTTGTAAAGCCATTAACTAAAATTGCCGGGGAAGATGGTTAGGAGAAGACTGAGTAATTGTACAATTCGCCCCAAGGACCGTCCATGATCTTTGTCAATAACAAGCCTCCGCCAATGAAGATATGGTGGACCGTGCGGCTTTTCCGTTACAGCCTTTTCTGTTTGGCGCTGCTTCGCCTCGGGGATGCGGGCGGCGGCGCGGGCGGGCAGGTTCCAACTTGCGCGTTCCATCCCTGCTGCTGCCGGAGATTGGCGGCAGCATCTCCGGCGACGGCACGGCGGAGTTCGCGCAACCTCCCGACTCCGTCCGGGAGATGGTTCTTCACATACCCGGCGGCGGCTCCCACATCAATTACGGAACCATTCATACGAAGGTGAATACCGAATCGGCGGATATTGCTACCAAGAGCACCAGCGGCGCCGAGGGGCTGGAACTCCACGTGGACCTCACGGCCGCCGGAGGATTCCGCTTTCAGGCCGGCAGAAATTCGGTGGAACTGGAGTATCAGGATCAGTTTGGAAGGCAGCGTTATTACAATTTTCTGCTTTCGTTTCAAAGTAAAGCCGGGCCGCGCGGGTTTATCCCGGAAGGGTCGAACCAGGCGCAGACCCAGAAGCCGGAACCGAGGAAGGGCAAGCTGTTCGCCGTGGTTATTGGAATCTCAAAATATGACCAGGCCGGCTCGAGCATCTCAAACCTGAAATACGCCGACCAGGATGCGATGTCGTTTTTGGAGTTCCTCAAGTCGCCTGCCGGCGGCGCACTTGCCGATGACTCGGTTACTACGCTGCTGAACGAACAGGCAACCACGAAGAACATCCGCCATGCGCTGTTTACATTTCTGACGGCCGCCCAGCCTCAGGACACCGTGGTGATCTACATTGCGGGCCATGGGGCTCCCGATCCGCACGATCCGAGAAATCTCTACCTGATGACCGCCGACACGAACCCGGAAGACATGGGCGGCACGGCGTTCCCGATGTGGCAGATGCAGGATGTCTATGAGCGGGTACTGAAGGCAAAGAAGGTTATCACGCTGGCGGACACCTGTCATAGCTACGGATTCAGCGGCGCCCGGGCCGGCGATGCCGGGCAAAATGGCAGTAACCTGATCAATCAATATCTTGAACGGTACGCGGCCAAGGGAGAGCGCGCGGTAATCACCGCCAGCGACATCAGCGAGTCCTCATTCGAAGATGTTCAGTGGGGAAATGGCCACGGCGTGTTCACGTACTTCCTTCTGAAAGGACTGAAGGGCGAGGCCGACAAGAACCACGATGGGGTCGTAACGGCAGGAGAGCTGTTCGCCTATCTGCAGCGGGTTGTGCCCGAAGCCACCAGCGGAAAGCAGAACCCGAGAGCCATGCAGGGCCTGGCAAGCAGCATGCCGGTTAGCGTTTTGAAAAGATCAATAGCAAGTATTCAGCTGAGCGAGCCAGTGGGCAAGGGCATCCAACACTGACGCCCTTCAGCCTAGCAGCGGCACGGTGACAGAGTGGATTGTGGCGCATCGCCGGAGGCCATCCCAGCGCGAAAGCTACTCTTCAACTTGCACAGGCAGTTTTCAAGATCTCCTCATGAACAGGCCGGTTGGGCTTCGTACTTTCCCACCCATTCGCCAGAAAAGAGGCGAATGGATGGGGCACCCAGCTTTTCTTGGCGAGCCGGCGCTGGTTCATCCCTGGATGCAACTCGCTTGCAGCGAGTCAGGCTGCTCCTAATGTACCGCCCCTGCGTCTTTCGCCGGCCAATAGATAAACACCGCTTTGCCGTAAACGAGCGATCGCTCCACAGGCCCGAACTCGCGGCTGTCGGAGGAGATCGAGCGGTGATCCCCCATCATGAAATAGCAGTCCGGAGGAACTACCATCTCCGCCATGGACCGGCTGTCGCGGTACTGCTGCGGCACGTAGCTCTCGCGCAGTGGCTTGCCATTCAGCCAGACCTGCCCCTGCGCTATCCATAACCGGTCGCCGGGCAAGCCGATAACGCGCTTGATGTAGCTCTTCTCCGGATCGCGCGGGTAGTGAAACACCACCACATCTCCGCGTTCAATCGCCGAGATGCGATAGACGAACTTGTTGATGAAAAGACGGTCGCTGTCTTCCAGGCGCGGCAACATGCTTGTCCCTTCCACGCGCACCGGCTGATAAAGAAACGTAATGATCAGCACCGAAGCCGCCGCGGAAACGAACAGATCGCGCAGCCAGAGCCCTACGCCGGCAGCCTTGTGGTCGTGGCGCGGTGCAGGGTGTCAGCAGCCGGCGTAGCTGGGCCAGTCTGCGGGTTTCCTGTGGAACTGGGGACGGGGGTCTCGTCGGGAACCGTTTGCATCTCAATTCCAGATTACACTTCTTCCCGCATTATTCGCAGCCAAGCCCTCCGGGCGGGCACATCACTCTTACTCGCCGGGGCTTCTCAACCGGTTTCGGCTGGTTGGCTGCGGGAACCAGCGCAGCCGCGGTTCCCGGCGCACCGGCAGCCAACAGATTCTCATCTTCCAGTATCAGGGGCCGTTGCAGAACCATCTCCACCTGGGTGCCGCTTTCAATATTCACATCGGCGCCGCGCGTGAACAGCGTTGCCAGTCCGGCAGCGGCAAGCCCCGCGCCAACTCCCGCCAGTCCGCCTGCTATGGGATGTCCTCCGGCAAGTCCGCCGATGGTCCCGATCGTTCCGCCGGTTGGAACCGCAATCTCCGCCACCGTGCCGGCGTTGCGACCCTTGTTTCCAGCCTGTTCGATCGTCCCCTCGCCGTCGTTCTTAACCGACTGATCTTTCGCGCCCGGCAGGCTGTTGACCATGCCTGGAATTTCAACCACCGAGCCGTTGGGAAAAATGATGGAAGTAAAATGCATGTCCAACTGCGACCTGCCCTTCACTCGGCCTGCGCGTTCCACGCGGTCCACGACGCCTTGCACGTAAACCCCGGCCGGAATCATCACCCGGTTTCCAACTACCACAGGAAAGGTCGAAGCCAGGTAAACGCCATCCCCTGGCTTGGCGCTTTTTGTATTCACGGCGCTGCGCAGTTGCAGCAACACCTTGGTCCCCGCCGGAACCAGATAGGTCTTCTTCGCAGGAGCAGATGTGGCAGCATCTTCAGCCGCTGCGGTGGCTGGGGCAGTCGCAGTCGCCGTCGCGGGAGCGGGGTTGGCTGTTTGCGCCGGCACACTCGTGGCGGGATCGGCCTGTGCCGCATCGTTCTGGGCAACGCTTAAACTTGCGCCAGCCGTTCCAAGACTCAACGCGATTGCCCATGCCAGCGTTCCACGCACCATTCCCATGCCTTCCTCCGTGCTGCCTTCCCTTCATAGACGGCATCTACTCTTCCAAGGATAGCGCCAGCGAGTCCAAACAACGAAAAAATACGGCTTCGCGCTGATGCAGGGTCCAATTCGCGGTAGGATGCAATTCAGTAATGGTTGCCAAAACCACACTGCCTTCTCCGCCGCAGGCCAGTCAGTTTGCCGCCGCGTTCCGAGTTCTGGACGACGTGATCGCCGCTCACGCCTTTCCCGGCTGCGCCTTTGGCGTTTTGGCCTTCGGCAAGGTTTTGCTCCAGGATGCGCTGGGCGCCTTCACCTATGACGAAGACTCGCCTGCGGTAACCGCCAACACCGTTTACGACCTGGCCAGCGTCACCAAAGTAGTTGCAACCACGGCCGCGGCAATGCTGCTCCATCAGCGCGGCACTCTCGACCTCGACACGCTACTTGGCGATCTGCTTCCCGAGTTTGTTGCCGGACGCGCTGCTGAAGATCGTGCGCGCATCATCACTCTGCGGCACCTGCTTGCCCACAATTCGGGCCTGCCAGGCTACGTAGAATTCTTTCGCACCGCCGCCAGCCCATCAGAGCTGTTAAGCGCCTGCTTCCAACTGCCCCTCGAAGCCGAACCGGGCTCACGTGCCGAGTACTCCGATCCCGGCTTCATTCTGCTGGGCAAGGCATTGGAGGTTTCGATCGGTGAGTCTCTCTCCGCCTGGACCCATCGCGAGATTTTCCAGCTTCTCGGAATGAGTTCCACAGAGTTCTGTCCAGCCCCAGCGAATGCGAGCCCTGATTCCCCCAACCGAGGACGGACAAGAATTTCCGCCATCGCCGCATCCAGGGCGAAGTGCAGGATGAAAATGCCTCGCTGCTCCAGGGCGTCGCCGGACATGCCGGCCTCTTCTCAAATGTGCCCGACCTGCTGCATTTTGCGGGCGAAATCCTCAACTCCTCGTTGAAGAAACCTCGAGGAAATCAGGCCAACCTTTTCACAGCGGAAACCGTCGAACTCTTTGCAACACGGCAGGGACCGGAAGGCAGTTCGCGTGCGCTGGGCTGGGATACACCATCGGAGAATTCCTCGTCCGGACACCATTTTTCCCCGCATTCCATAGGACACCTGGGCTACAGTGGCTGTTCCTTATGGATCGACCTTGATGCCGGCATTGCGATTGTCTTGCTCACCAACCGTACCTGGCCGGACCGGCTCAGTCAGATGATTCGCGAAGTCAGGCCCGCTTTTCACGATGCCGTTCGAGAGGCCGTCTGAAACTGAGGCCCTTTACCCATCTGTTGACCTTGGTAATGCCTCAGAGAATTCTCTCGTTACTTGCCCATTTTGCAGATAGAATCAAAAATTGGGGGCAATCGCGATGCTAACCAGCTCGATGACGCAAGAGACGGCCGGCGCCCAACCAAATGACAACAAAAACGACCAGGCCTCCATGCTTCAACAACTCACGACCGAGAGCCAGAATGAGGCTTCTCAGGGCTTTGACACAAAATCCGCTCTCGATATCGCGCGCATCATCAATCATGAGGATGCCAAGGTAGCCGCAGCCGTAAAGAAGGCGATTCCGGAGATTGCCCAGGTCATCGACCAGGTGGCCCGCAGCTTCCGCGATGGCGGCCGCCTCATCTACATTGGCGCCGGCTCCAGCGGACGCATCGCAGCCCTTGACGCCTCGGAATGTCCTCCCACATATTCGACCGCGCCCGGCCAGGTGCAGTACATCATGGCCGGCGGACCCAAGGCGCTCGCTTCGGCGGTCGAAGTCAACGAAGACTCCGAAGAACTGGGCCAGCGGGATATCGCCCGCCGCCGTCCCACTCGCAAAGACATTGTGGTGGGCGTCTCGGCTTCAGGCCGCACTCCCTATGTGGTTGCCGCTGTCGCCTATGCCCGCGCCCGTGGAGCCCACACTGCCGCCGTCACCTGCAATCTGGGAACCCCGCTGGCGGATGCCGCCGACATCGCCGTCGATTGCGGATGTTGGCGCAGAGGTCATCTCCGGTTCCACCCGCATGAAGGCTGGCTCCGCGCAGAAGATGATCTTGAACATGATCACGACCGGCGCCATGACCCGCCTCGGTTATGTGTACGAAAACCTGATGGTCAATGTGCACATGCAGAACTCCAAGCTCGTCGAGCGCGGAATCCGCATCCTGATGGGCGCTTGCAAAATTGACCGCGCGACCGCTGTCAACACCATCAAGAGCGCGGGCCGCAGCGTCCCGGTCGCCCTGGTCATGCTCAAGGCGAAAGTCGACAAGCCGGAAGCCGTTCGCCGCCTCGCCAAGTCCGACGGCAACGTCCGCCTCGCAATCGAAGACAACGTACTCGAACTCTAGCCGCTGACCGCTTTCTTTCGTAGTCCTCCGAGCTCCATCCATTCGCCTTTTTCCTGGCGAATGGGTGGTTCGGCATGGGTTTAAAAGCGCAGATTCACTCCGCCGGAGCCTTGGCCAAGCCCGGCCGCGAACTTGCTAACTCCGCGAAGCCGAGCCTGATTCGCTTCATTTGTTTCGAACCCCACTCCTCTCTCCAGCGTCGATTGTTTCGGCAGATACCCCCTTCTTTAGTAGACTTAACCGCAGTATGGCCGCTTCCTCTAACACAATCTCTCCTCCCCATCCTGCATTTGCTGTTTCAGCGCTCGCTGTTGCCCTCACCTTGCTCACCGGCTCTCTGGCGGCTGCGGCGCAGGGCACCCACCTCTGGAGTCAATCGAAGCTCGAGGAATTCGAGAAAGGCACTCCGCAAGGTGTCGCCCTTCAAAGCGATGGTCGCCTGCGGGAAGGCCCGGGCCTGAAAAGCCTCCTCACCACTCCCTCAACCTTTGCCTGGTCCGTGGCGACCGACAAGAACGGGGTAGCCTTCGTAGGGACCGGCTCCCCTGCCGCGGTGCTGCGCGTGGATCGGAACGGGAAATCGTTTACGATCTTCGAGACCAAAGGGGTGAGCGTACAGGTCGTGCGGATCGGACCCGATGGATTTCTTTACGCCGCGACACTTCCCAGCGGCAAAGTCTACAGGCTCAAGCCTGGCTCCGATACAAAGCAGGACGAGGCCAGCGCCACGGTGGTTTTTGACGCGGCAAAGCTGAGTGGCGCCGACTCCGGCGTTGGGAAGGAAACTCCCGGCAAGCCGCACTACATTTGGGACCTGGCCTTCGACGCCTCGGGGCGGCTCTATATAGCCGCCGGCGATCCGGGGGCTGTCTATCGGGTCGATCCGTCGAAACCGACCGCCAATCCGGAGGAGTTCTTCAAGTCCGACGAGGCCCACATCCGGTCTTTAGCATGGGACGCGAAGGGAAACCTGATCGCAGCCTCTGACGGTTCCGGCCTGGTCTACCGCATTAGTCCCGAGGGCAAAGGCTACGTGCTCTTCGAGGCCCCGCGGCGCGAGATCACCTCCATAGCCGTCGGCGCCAGCGGAACCATCTACGCGGCGAGCGTTGGCGACAAGACCCACAATGCGCTGCCTCCGCTGCCCGTACAAGGCATCGGCATGGCCACCATCACCATCGTCCCGCCCGCATCTCTGCAAGCGGTGAACACCAGCGCGTCGCTGCCCGAAGGAACTGAGATCTACGCGCTCGATGAGGGGCAGGCGCCGAGAAAGCTCTGGTCCAGCAAGGAAGATATTGTCTATGCCCTGGCCGCTCGCCCAGATGGCCTGCTGGCGCTCACCGGCAACCGCGGACACATCTTCCGCATTCAAAACGACGGCAGCTACGCCGACATCGCGCACCTCGACGCGCAGCAGGGGTTGAGCCTAGCCGTGGTTCAGGACACTGAAGGCATGGGACGGCGTCCTCGTCGGCACCGGCAATACCGGCAAGCTCTATCTACTCGGCGCAGCGGAAAAACACGAGTACGCCAGCAACGTTCTCGATGCCGGCGCGCTGGCGCGCTTTGGCCGCGTCGAAGTCGAGCCCGGCTCATCCGGCTATGAGATTTCTACCCGCTCGGGGAACGTGGAACAACCCATCCGCGGCTGGTCTGACTGGGTGCCTTTGAAGGATGGCGCCGTATCCTCCCCAACCGGGCGCTACCTCCAGTGGAAGGCCGAACTCCACTCCGGCGGAACTCTCGGCAGCGTTGCCGTGAACTACCTTCCCGTGAACGCGGCTCCTCAAATCGACGACATTGTCGTTGCTGCCGGCGCCCGCATCAATCCGCATGAATCAAATGGCAAACCAGCAGCAGACCGTCAACATTGCGTTCGGTTCAACTGCCACCTCCACCGAGAACCCCAACATCGACCCCAGCGCCGGCGCGCCTCTGAGCGCCACAAAGGATCGAACTGCCATCACGGTTCGCTGGGCAGCCCATGACGACAACGGCGACGATCTGATCTACTCGCTCTATCTCCGCGGCGACGGCGAAACCGCCTGGCGGCTGCTCAAGGACCAGATCACCGACAAGGCCTACAGCTTCGACGCTGCGCGCATTCCCGATGGCGGCTACCAGGTAAAGGTGGTCGCCTCCGACGCTCCATCTCACACTCCAGCCGATGCCCTTGCCGCGGAAAAAGTAAGCGAACGCTTCGAAGTCGACACCACGCCTCCGGTGGTTACGGCACTCAAGGCCGTTCGCGGGATTCCTTGTGCTGGTGCGCCGTGTTCGAGCAAGATCTCCGTATCCTTTGACGCCGCCGATGCCTTCTCGCCCATCGCCCATGCGGAATACTCACTCGACGCGGGTCCGTGGCAGTATCTCGATCCGGTTGGAAAGATCTCCGACTCGAGAACCGAGCACTACGAATTCAATGTAGAAGTGGACGATGCCGCTCAAAAAACCAGCGAGCACCTCATCACCGTGCGCGCCTACGACCGCTACGAAAACGTCGGCGTCGGCAAGACCGTGGTTCCCGCACAGGAAAAGTAATCCGAGGAATCGAGACCCGATGCGATTCGAATTCTTCATCGCGGCGCGCTACCTCAAAGCGAGGCGGCGCCAGGCCGTGGTAGGCATTGTCACCGCCATCTCCGTTGCCGGAGTAGCCGCGGGCGTTGCCGCACTCGTCATCGCTCTGGCCATCACCAACGGCATGAGGCGCGACTTGCAGGACCGTCTTCTGGGTTCGTCCGCGCACGTCGAATTGATGCGCGTCGAAGCCGACGGCATCCGCGACTGGCGGCCGCTGCTGGAGCGCCTGCGCCGGCTTCCGCACGTCACCGCCGCCGCCCCCGGCATCTATGAAGAAGTAATGGTCTCGCACGGCCCCCGCGCCGGCTTTGCGCTGGTCAAAGGCATCGTTCCAAGCGAAGAACGAACTGTCAGCAACCTCCTCGATTCCATCACCTCCGGCTCGGCCGCCAGCCTCGACGCCAACGCGGACGCAGGGTCAACTGACCACCGCCGGCAATCCCGTCCCGCCTCTGGTTTTGGGCAGCGATCTCGCTTCGCAGATTGGCGTCCAGCCGGGAGACCAGGTCGTCGTCACCAGCCCGCAGGGCGACCTCAATCCCGTGATTGGCCTCGTCCCAAAATTCCAGTCCTTCCGGGTCGCAGGCGTCTTTCACTCCGGCTTTTATCAATACGACTCGAGCATGGCCTTCCTGCGCCTTGCCGATGCGCAGCGTCTCTTCGACGAGCCCGACCTTCTCTCCGTCATCAGCTTCAAGGTCGACAATCTGAACCGCGCTCCCGAGATCGGCAGAACGATCGAGCAGGCTGCGGGCAAAGGCTTCATGACGACCAACTGGATGGAGCAGAATCGCGAGCTCTTCCGCGCTCTCAAGCTCGAACAGATTGTCACCTTCATCGTCATCGCGCTCATCGTCATCGTCGCCGCTCTCAACATCCTCATCGCTCTCACCATGATGGTGATGGAGAAGACCCGCGACATCGCAGTCATGATGAGCTTCGGAGTCGACCCCGGCCAGGTGCGCCGCATCTTCCTGATGCAGGGCCTGCTTATCAGCCTGGTCGGTACGGCCGTTGGACTCGCCCTCGGCTACCTTGCCGCCTGGGCCGGCGGCCACTACCACTTCATCCATCTTTCAGCCGAGGTCTACTCCATCGATACCCTTCCCTTCGCTGCGCGCCCCCTCGATGGTGTCATCGTCGCCGCCGTCTCCATCGGAATGTCAATGCTGGCCACGTTGTATCCCTCCTCGGCAGCCGCACGCGTCCTCCCCGCCGAAGCGCTGCGATACGAATAGTGCTTTTCTGACTCGCCTTGACAATGTGACACATTTTGTGTCACATTGTATCCATGCCCAGCGTAAACCTTCGCCAACTTCGTGACACCCGCCAGCTGCTCTCATGGCTCGAAGCCGGCGAAGTTGTCGAGCTCCGCAAGCGCAATCGCGTTGTAGCCAGAATCGTCCCCGAGTCTCCAAGAATCCAGCCCGTGGAGTGGCCGGATTTCGAAGCCCGCGCGCGGAAGATATTCGGCGACCGCGTCATTCCTGCGGTGGAAATGCTAATTGAGGATCGTGAGGATCGGTTTTGAGTGTCTGCGTTGACTCGAGTTTTCTCGTATCGAGCTGCGTTCTCGACTTGCATACCCCCGAAGCTGCTTCTCGCATGGCGAGCCACCCGCTGGTCTGGATTACGCCATTGAACCGCGCAGAAGTCGCGAATGCAATTCACCGCTATGTCTTTCGCGGAGTCGTTTCCGCAACCGATGCTTTAGCCGCCTGGAAACACTTCGAACAAGACCGCACCTTCGGCATCTGGACCCAGGTCGATCTTCCCATCCGCCTCTGGGAGACCAGCATCAACCTCGCTCAACGTCACGGCCCCACCCTCGGCGTCCGCACCATCGACTCGCTTCACGTAGCCTGCGCGCTCGAACTCCATGCGCAAAAATTCTGGACCTTCGACGACCGCCAAGCCCGCCTCGCCGAAGCAGTCGGGCTGGACACTACGCCCTGACCCTTTGCCGCGGTCATCCGCTCACCGCGGGGTAATAATCCCCCCCAGCACATGCCGCCGTGGCAGCACAATTCCGCGACGATCCAATTCAACCCCACCGGCCCCGCCCTGCTCTTCCACAGCCAGCCTCTTCCGGTCAATCAATGCCCCGCCACAAGCCGGGCACCAATCCCCCGCTGTCTCCTCCGCCAGCAAAGCATGACATTGGCTGCAAATCCGTTCCATACACCAAAGCTTACCCGATCACCCGCGCCTCGCAACGCGGCTCTTCTGAGCCCAACGCAAAACCCAACCGATACACTGAAGGAATGCACCCTCCGGTTCGGCTGGTCGCGATCGACATGGACGGCACCCTGCTCCCCAGCCTTGAGCCGGTAGTGAGCTTGCGCAACGCCCGCGCCATCCGGGCCGCGCAGCAGGCCGGCGTCACCGTCGCCATCGCCACCGGAAGGCGCCTGGCCTACACCGTTCCCCTCCTCGACGGCCTCGGCCTCCGAGCGGATATGCCACTCATCACGTCGAATGGTGCAGTGATCCGGACTCTCGACGGCCAGCTCATCGACCGTTCTCACCTGGATGCGCGAATCGCAAGGGGCCTCTGCGGCTTGCTCAGACCCTTTGGCGCAGTCGTCTTCACCTTTGACAGGCCGGGGCGCGCGGAATTGGTTTTGGAAGATCTGGAACAGGCACATGGACGAATTGCGCTCTGGGTCGAGACCAACCGCAATGCCATAGAGGTAATCAAGCCATTGGAACTTGCATTCAGCAACGGCGACGACCCGATTCAAGGCATGGTCACAGGTTATGTCAGCAAGATGAAAGAGGCTGCGGCGGCGCTCAAGGCGAGCCAGTGGAGCGATGTTTGCGATTGCGTCCGAACCGAATATCCGGCGCGCGACGTATCCATCCTCGATCTGCTGCCTCACGGTGTCTCCAAAGGCTGGGCTCTAGAGCGCCTGGCAGGCCGCCTCGGGGTCAGCCGCTTTGAGACCATGGCCATTGGCGACAACTGGAACGATGTGGATATGCTGGAGTGGGCGGGACAGGCCGTCGTGATGGGCAATGCGGCTAGCGAGTTGCGCACCATGGCAAAGACGCGCGGTTGGAAACAGGCTCCGCGCAACGACAAGGACGGCGTAGCGGTGGTACTCGAAGCAGCTTTGAAAAAGCACCCTGCCGCGATTGAATAACTTCAAGGGCCTGATCTCTCCTTTTTTTCGCCAGATTGGGGCAGCGCAAAAAGCCAAATGGCGGGAGCATGGAATGATCGATAAGGTGTAATCGCCCGATGCGCGGAAAAGTCTTCATCCTCGTCGCAGCGCTCGTCGTGCCGGCCTCCTCGGCGCGTGCGGGCGAACACGTGACCCTTCACAACGGATTCGAGATCCGCTGCGATCATCATGCTCAGGTTGGCGGCCATGTGCGTATCTACCTCAGCGCCGGAGAAGACAACTACATCGAGTTCCCGCCCCAGGATGTAGCCAGCGTCGAATACGTTCCCGATCCGCCCGCCCCACCGAACCCCGCCCCAGCATCGGCCCCAACCCCGACGGCCGTCAGCCCGGATGCAAAACTGAGCCAGGTCGATCTCGGCGAAATTCTCGCCCGCGCGGGGAAGGAGTACAACCTCGACGTGGATCTGCTTGCCAGTGTCGTCAAGGCCGAAAGCGGCGGCAACGCCCGCGCCGTAAGCCGTGCCGGCGCCCGCGGCCTCATGCAATTAATGCCCGGCACGGCATCCGATCTCGGCGTTCAAGACAGCTACAAGCCCGACCAGAATGTGCGCGGCGGCTCCACCTATCTTGACGCCCTGCTGACCCAATACCACGATAACCTCGCTTATGCGCTGGCAGCCTACAATGCCGGCCCCGCTGCCGTCGACAAATACCACGGCATTCCACCCTACCACGAGACGCGCGCCTACGTGGCCCGTGTAATCCACGAGTTCAACCGTCGCGTAGCGGCGCGCGAAGCCCAGGCTCGCCACGCTCTCGCATCGGCTACTCCGTTGGTGCATTGAATACCCATGCACGATTCGTTCCCGTTTGCGGCTGAGCACATAAAATAAACTCAGGTAGACCTTTCGAGAACGGAGAACGCTTGAAGAAAAGACAATTGATTCTGGGCCTTGTTGTGCTTGTGGCGCTGGTCGCGCTCCTGGTTTGGGGCCGCGACAGGATTCATTTCGACTTTGGCCTCTTTCGCGCCCAACTGGCCCTGGCCGACTGGGGAAAGATCGGCATCGGTATGGGCTGCATCTACTTTGCATATTTATTCCGCGCCGTGCGCTGGGCTCTGCTTCTAAGGCACAACAAGAAAGTCCCGCTGCTCTCCCTGCTGGGCACGCAAGTGATTGGCTTCACCGCGGTCGCGCTCATCGGCCGCGTTGCCGACCCGGTGCGGCCTTATCTTGTTGCCAAAAAGACCGGACTGCCGCTTACCAATCAGCTCGCCGTCTACGTGGTCGAGCGGCTATTCGACGCTGGGTCGATGGCCCTGATCTTCTCTTCGGTCATCCTCGTCACCGCCTGGCTTGGCTCGGCCGGAACCTTGCCCCATCAGGAGTTGGTGGAGGCGGGCGCCAAATGGGGCCTCGCTGCCACCGCCCTCGGCGCGCTGTTTCTCGTCGTCGTGCGCGTGGCTGGGGGCGCCGTCGCATCCTTCCTTGAACGAGTCCTTGGCGTGCTCTCGACGCGGCTCGGCCACGCGGTTGCCGAGAGGATCCGCAGTTTTCACCAGGGCCTCGATACCCTCCGCTCCATCTCTGACTTTGGCATCGCCTCGGCGCTCTCGCTCTCCATGTGGGCGCTCATTACACTCGCCTATTTTGAAACCATGCGCGCCTTCGTCGCCAGTCCCCAATTGGCATCCATGAACCTGGCGAGGTGTGTCCTGCTGCTCGCCGTCAGCGGCACTGCAAGCGTTTTTCAACTGCCGGTCCTGGGTTGGTTCACTCAGATAGGCATTGTGAGCGGAGCGTTGTTCAACTTCCTCGGTGTAGCCTGGGAACCCGCCGTTGCCGCTGCGGCAACCATCCTGTTTGTCAGTTTCCTCGCTATTGTTCCCGTCGGATTAATCTGGGCCCGGGTCGACCATGTCAACCTTCGCAAGGTCACCGTGGAGAGCGAAAACGCCGGCGAGGAACTGGCCGAAAAAGAACATACGCCGCCCGGCATCGCCCGCTGACCTGCTGCCTAGAAGGGCCGCCATCCGGCCGCTCGCCCGGGCTCCATTTCGACTACTCATCCTGTCAATGGAGGCACGCCTTGCCTCTTCCGGGAACCAGTCAGGCCGCCGGCGGCACACTCGCCTTGGCAGGAATCTCCGCCTGCGAATACGGAATCGTCTCCGGCCCCACTGCGCCGCCGGTCATCAACATGCTCATCGCCTGTTCCATGGTCAGGTTGGTCTCGATCACCCGCTCCATCGGCAGTATCTGTAGAAACGCCGATGTCGGATTGATGGCATTGGGAAGCAGCACGGCAGCCAGCGGTCCGCCACTGGCAGAATCGGTAAGCGTTCGAGTGAGGAACCCGATGCTCTTCTGACCTGGAATCGGGAAGTCCACCAGCACCACGCGCTGACTGCTTTCTTTCTTGGCCATCATCGTGTCCAGAAGCTGGCGCACCGACGTGTAGACCTTGGCAACAAAAGGAAGACGCTCCAGCAAAGCTTCAAAGAGGTTGAATGCCTGCCTGCCAATGACCAGTGAACTAACCCGCCCCGTCACATAAAGCACCACCAGAGTGAGCACAATGGCCAGCAACGATTGCAGCCACGGCTGGCTGATCCATGCGGCAGGAAAAAACGCGGCAAAAAGCAGCACCATCGGAAGTCCCGCTTTGGCCAGCGTATTCAGCAAAAAGCTGAAGATCAGATATGTAACGATCAGGGGCCCAATGGTGAGGATTCCGGCCAGAATGTTGCTCTGAAGGCTGCGCAATGTGCGGGCAACAACTGGTTTCACTCGCCTCTCCCACTCATCTTTCTGTTAAGAGGATACGCGAACGGGCTTGCGCCACGTCCGTCCGGCGCCCCCTCCAACCCGGCATTTTCGAGTGATTTTCGGCCCGCAAACCCAAATCCCTGTTCCCTTAAGAGGCAAAATCCGGTATATATGAGGATTACATCTCATTTGCAGTGGAAGAAGGATGTCCATGGAAGAATCAGACTGGGGTGGCTTTGGAAGATCTGGAGCGCATTACCGTAAGGATGGAAGCACCGCCGATGACCGAGGTTCCGCTAAGGTCGGATGTACCGCTCAGGGAAGACGGGCCGCAAAGGGTGAATGGGCCGGATGGCGGCGCGCCGCCGCAACCGCGAGCCGTCGGATCTCCGCTGCCGGTGGGCAGTGGGGGCAACCTTCGGCCGCCTCAGGCTCAGGAAGTGCCGCGGCGTCTGACCTCCGCCCCGCCTCCCGGCCGCGCTCTCGCCAATGTACCGGCTCCAGCCCCGCAACCTTCCGGCCTGCAACGCGCCGTGAATGCGCTCCGTGTGGCATTGCCCATCGTGCAACGGATATTACCCCTGTTTGATGGCAACATCGCTACCACGGTCTCCAACATCCTCACGCCGCCGCCACCCAAGCCTGCCCCCGCTCCGCCGCCTCCGCCACCGATGGATCTCGCGCCTATCGAGAATAGCCTCGCCGAGCTCAAAACGCAGCATACCGATCTGCGCGAACAGGTCGCAGAGCAGAACTCATCTCTCAAACGCGTGGAAGACCAGTTGGAGATGGTTCGTGAAGCAACAGACCGCAATACCCTTGAACAGCAGGAATTGCTGGAAGATCTGAAAGCCGTAGGCAACAAGGTCAATCTTGTCGCGGTGATCGCAATCGGCTTGCTGGCCATCACCGTGCTGATCAACCTGTTGCTCTATATGCACATTCAGCGAGTTCTGCCCTGAGACTGCCGGCGCTCAAGCTTCGCCCGCTTGCCACGAACACGCCGGGGATGCCAATCGGCTGAATTGATTGGCCGCTGGAATTCCTGGCCTGGCGCCCTCCGTTGCTCGTTCAAGAAGAAACTCTTCCCGAAAAGATACAGTTATTCACCTTGTCAATTTGTTTGTTAGCCATACAAATACGATTTTCGGCGATTTTGCTAACTTTAGCTCACTTTGTGATGACAGAGGTTGCCAGTCGTATTTTCACCGGGCTAGTATTCAGCATAGCTGAGCCGGGTTTCATAAAACTTTGACCCGGAGACCTGATCCGATATGCAGTTTTTCCCAAGTTCACTGCTGTACCAACGGGCGGCGCTTTCCGGCGCACGCGAACGGAGTGTCTCGTCATGGCATGGTATGCCTACTGCATTGGTGAAAAACAAGCCTTTCCTGAATTGGCCCGCCATCGTAAACCTGTTCCATTGGAATCCGTCCTCGGCGTAAGCGGAAACCAGGTGTTTCTCTATCCCGCCAGCGACCTTGCTGTCGTCGTCAGCGAACACAACCCTCAGGAAGTTCTCAACCAGAAGGCCGGCATGGACCACGCCCGGGTCATCGCGGATTGTTTCCAGCATTCCACGGTACTCCCTTTCCGATTTGGAACGGTCTTCAATGACGACGAAATCCTGCGCAAATCCATCCGTTCCAACCAACGCCAGTTTCTGGGCAACATCGATAAGCTCCGCGGCAAAACCGAGATGCACCTCAAGATCTTCGTCGACGACTGCTGCAGCAAGGATCTGGAGAAGCATGTTCCCGCCGAGGGCGTCGGCCGCGAATATCTCACCAACCTGCGTGAGAATGCCACCCGCACCCGTGAGCGCCAGACCCGTGCCCGCGCCGTAAGCTTTCAGATGCACCGGCTCTTTCTGCCGCTCGATGAGGAAGTCAGTTGCAGGCTCACCGAAAGCGGCAAGATGGTGCTCGATATCGCCCACCTGATTGACCGCAAGTACGTGGAGCGCTATCAGAACAAGTTCGCCACCACCAGCGTCATGATGCGCGAGTGCCTGCTCCAGCTATCAGGCCCATGGCCGCCATACCACTTTGTCCATCGCCTCACCCGCACGGCCCATGCACAACCTCACCCCGCGGCCGCTCCGCAAGAAGCGCCGGCAACCGTCATCCCAATCATGGAGCCCACACCCGTACTCGCGTAGACGCCTGCGGATCAAGCCGCACCCTGCATTTAAGACACAGAAAAGCCCCGGCCTCGGCTCCGTCCTTGACTGGGGCTTTTCATTTCGGCTCGTGCTTCATGGCGCGGTCCGATCAGCGAACGCTCCAGCCATGCCGCAAGACTGCGCCGTTCTACGAAGAAACAGTTAAATCGGCTTCACGCAATGGAAAAGATAGCGATCGCTATCGACGTGTGGAGAACGCACCGAGCGATCGATAAAGTTTCCGTCAACGTCATCCAGGCTGGCAATCGTCACGGTGAAACCAGCCCCGCGGAGCTTATCGCCAAAATCAAGCCCGTTCATGCGAACGTGATCGCCAATTCCATACTGGGCAGCTCGACCCGCATAATCCAGACTTCGATCTTCAAACGTCTTCTCGCCATAGGTAGGCACCGCAATGATGGCCTGGCCTTGCGGTTTCAAAACCCTGAAAATCTCGCCAATGGCTTTTCGGTCATCTTCGATGTGTTCTAGCACGTGAACGCAAATCACCACCTCGAAATCGCCGGATGGAAATGGAAGGTCCGTAAGATCCGCGAAAACGGCGCCAACATAGTGACTCGGTTCGATATCTGCAGCGACATAGTCGCTCTTTGCTCTTCTTAGAAGTTTGGTGATTCCGAGTTCCGGAGCGAAATGTAAGACCCGCTGCGGTCTCGCGAGAATGTCAGTCTTCTGGCGCAAATACTCCATCAGAAATCGATGTCGGATATCACTATGGCACCGGGGGCAAATCGCGTTTTCGGTATAGTGGTCGATATTAACGCCGCGCAGAGAATAACTGTCTACCATCGGCTTCATCGCCCGAAACTTTCCTCCGCAAATTGGGCAGGAAAAGGCTGACCCTATGAATCGAAGCGAATCAAGTTTCCACAAGTGGTAGCGGGCCTTGCGTGCGAGAGACTTTAACTCTGATTTCATGGGTCCTGGGACGATTGCGAAAGTACTTCGGATGCTAGCAGTGCTCTCTGTCATTGTCAAAATGAAGTGACTTCGAACGTTCGTTGGTTGCGCTCCCGCCCCTGCGACCTATCATTCAGCCCGCAGCATGCCCCGGGGCCTGCCGCGGGAGCATCAAGCCGCCAAGCGGCCTCAAGGCTCGTTCCAGAGGCACCTGAAGCGCTCAGCGGAAGAAATCCCTAGTCGTAATACTCAAGCCCAAGATGTGTAATCAGCGTCTCGCCCATGATGTGGCGCAGCGTGTTTTTGAGCTTCATCGACTGAATGAACAAGTCGTGCTCCGGATAAAGCCCCGCCGCGGTCTGCGGCGACTTCAGATAGAAGCTCAGCCACTCCTGAATGCCGATCGAGCGCAACTCCGTTGACCGCTTGGCCAGATCGAGGAACAGAACCAGGTCCAGCGCAATCGGAGCCGCCAGAATCGAGTCGCGGCAAAGGAAGTTCACCTTGATCTGCATCGGGTAGCCCAGCCACCCGAAGATGTCGATGTTGTCCCAGGCTTCCTTGTCGTCGCCCCGCGGCGGGTAGTAGTTGATGCGAATCTTGTGGTAAAGATCCTTGTAAAGATCCGGATAAAGCTCCGGCTGAAAGATGTATTCCAGCGATCCCAGTTTCGACTCTTCCTTGGTCTTGAACGATTGCGGATCGTCCAGGACCTCGCCGTCCCGATTGCCCAGAATATTGGTCGAGAACCACCCCTTGACGCCCAGGTGGCGCGCCTTGAACGCCGGAGCCAGCACTGTCTTCATAAACGTCTGCCCGGTCTTGAAGTCCTTGCCGCAAATCGGCGCCGCGTTCTTCTTTGACAATTCGATCAGCGCCTTTGTATCCACCGTGAGATTCGGTGCGCCGTTGGCAAAAGGCACGCCCTCCTTCAGCGCCGCGTATGCATAAATCTGCGAGGGCGCAATCCCGACGTCGCTCGTCTCCAGTCCCTTCTCGAACGACTCAATCGACTCGTGCACTCCTGTCGGCTCCAGAAAAATCTCCGTCGAACCGCACCAGATCATCACCACGCGATCCACCGTCTTCTTGAACGCCCTGATGTCTTCAATGAGCTGGTCAGCCAGGTCCCGCTTGTTTTTGCCCTTCTTCACGTGAGTGCCGTGCAGGCGCTTGACGTAATACTGGTCGAACACCGCCGGCATCGGCTTGATCTTCTCCAGATACGGCCTCAGTTGTTCCAGCGTCTCCTTGTCCAGCACCTGGGCATGAGCGGCAGACTCGTACACGTTGTCTTCAAAAATATCCCAGCCCGTAAACACCAGATCGTTCAAATCGGCCAGCGGAACAAAGTCCTTCACCAGCGGAAACTTGTTTTCCGTTCGCTTCCCAAGCCGGATCGTACCCATCTGGGTAAGCGAGCCAATTGGCTTCGCCAACCCGCGCCGAACCGCTTCCACGCCGGCGATCATTGTTGTGGCCACGGCGCCCAGGCCAACCACCATCACGCCAAGTTTGCCCGTTGCGGGCGCGACATTCGATTTGGCGGTCTCGTGGCCACCTTGTTCCTTTGTAGACATTGTCTCTCCTATCCTTCCTTTGTTTCTATCGATGGTTCTCTGTCGGTCCAGATCTAAGTTCCGGCATCGGAACACTGTACTTCATGCAAATTCCAAAGCCGCAGCCCATGAGCTTCAGGCTGCGCTCACGTTCCTTCCGCGATTAATGTGCGACCACACAAACCAGACGATCCCCGCCACCAGCGCAATTTCAACCACCAGGTGAAAGCGGTGGAATGCCTGATAAAACCTGGGATCGGTGTGCCACTTCTCTCCCAGCCTCATGCCCACATAAGCCAGCGCAAAGCACCATGGCCACGATCCGGCAAACGTGTAAATGTGAAAGCGAAGCTGTGGCATCTTCGCAATCCCCGCTGGGAATGCGATAAACGTCCGCACCACCGGCAACAACCGCGCCAGCAAAACCGTGATCGAGCCATACCTGTTAAAGAAGTAGGTCATGCGATCCAGATCATGGTGGCTCATCAAGACCCATTGGCCGTAGCGCTCCACCAGCGGCCGCCCGCCCTTGGCCCCAATCCAGTAAGCGACTACCGAACCAAGGTTGCAGCCAATCGCCCCCATCGTCGCCGCCCAGAAAAGATTGAAATGCCCCATGTAAACCAGGTACCCGGCAAACGGCATAATGATCTCGGAGGGGAGCGGGATGCATGCCGATTCAATGCCCATCAGCGCAACAATGCCGGCATACCCGCCGGCGTCGATGACATGGGTGATGAATTGAAACAGGAGCGCCAGAATTCTTTCTGTCATGAGCGTTCCCAGTATATAGGCCCGAGAAGCGCTGTCTGCGGCCCCCGCTCTCCGCGCGAACAGAAAAGATAAATGCACACGTATGCAATCGCACTTTGTTACGATTGATAGCGAGAATATCGAAAGTCCGAGGTGTTTCCGTTGGCCGAATTTCCCCCCGTCCCACTCACTCTTGAAGGCTCTTCGCTTCTCCACCAATTCTTCCGCTTCGATTGGAAAGCATGGCGCGCCACCGCGAACGCCGATCAACAACGCATCGCCGCGCAGGCCATCAAGACCCTCAAAGTTCTCGAGCGCGCCAATGCAGACTCACCCATTCAGTCGGCCCTCTTCTCCGAACTCGGCCACAAGGGCGACCTCATCCTTGTTCATTTTCGCAACTCGCTCGAAGCCCTCAATCAGATCGAACTCGACCTGGCCCAGACCGAACTTTACAACTACCTCGCTCCGACTCACTCCTACGTATCGATCGTTGAGCTCGGCCTCTACGAGTCCAGCCGCAAAACATACGAGGCCGCTGCCGCCAGGGGATTCGAGCAGCATACTCCGGAGTGGAACGCGGAGATTGCCGCCTCGCTCGAGCGCAGCGCGGCTGCCATGGCGCCGCGCCTCTTCCCTTCGGTGCCTCAGACGAAATACATGTGCTTCTACCCCATGGACCGCAAGCGAGGTGAACACATCAACTGGTACATGGAGTCCTTCGCCGACCGCCAGCGCATGATGCACGAGCACGGCCTCATCGGCCGCCGCTACGCCGACCAGGTCAGGCAGATCATCTCCGGCTCCATCGGCATGGACGACTGGGAGTGGGGCGTAGACCTCTTCGCCGAGGACCCCGTCGTCTTCAAGAAACTCATCTACGAAATGCGCTTCGACGAAGTCAGCGCCGTCTACGCCCTCTTCGGCCAGTTCTACATCGGCGTCCGCCTCCCTGTCGATAGTCTCAGCAACTGGCTAAGCGGCAGGTTGTACAATCTTGCCACGGAGCACGAAGCAGCGCGATGAGAAAGACACCCAGTCCGGCAAATGTGTGCCCTGAATGCGGTCACCAATTTCGTGGCAACGGATTTGATGGCATCGACGCGCATTGGCGCGCAAAACACGAATCTCTGATGCCTTATCGAGTGGCATGGCCACTGATCCAGTCAGGCACTTATCGGCGCAGGACCGGGTCGATTGAAGATTTCTGTGGCTCCTTGGCTCAAGAGCATGGGCCGAAGCTCACGATCGCACAAATCAAGAAGGCCACCGAGGACGCTTGGGCAGGCAAGCGATGAAGTGCGCTCAATGTCTGCGGTTCTCTATCGCGATGAGGTCGATGGGTGCCCTATCCTCGCCACGTTCTTGTTCTGTTTTTTGTGGCTAGGGTGCGGTTATATACACTTTGCAATTGCTATCTGTCTTGTTGAACTTTCATTTTTGTTTCTGTCCGGCCCTATTTTTCTCCGGAGGGAGCAGGGGCCTTTAGGCCCCTGGAAACAGGGTGGCGATGAGCGCGGCTTTAGCCACGGGCCTTTGATCTATTCCGTTTTCGACAGACTCACCGAAAGGACTCGCCTAGGTTGGTTCTAAGATAGATTTGTCATCCTGAGCATCTTGACTCGCGTTGGCGAGTTACGGCTAAAATGACCGCTCCAAGGGGGTACTGATTCTGCTGGGGTTATGGATGCTGTCATTAGGAGCGGAGATTGGCGCGTATTTTGCGCCAATCGGAGTCGAAGGACCTGCGGTTCGGGTCTTCACCTTTCTTCAGGCTCCAGAGACACAGCCCATCGGGTCGAGCGACTCATTTCGGAATTCAAGAGTTGTTATTTCCTTCGTTTTGCAACCCGAGTCCGTCCTACTTGTTCAGATCAGCATCTTCCTTGAAGAATTGCTCGCGCAAGTTGTGCCTCGTCAGGAAATAATCGTATCGAAAGCTCATCTCATCGCCGTACGATTTGGACATGGAAGAGTATGTCGCAAACTGCCCCTCGAATTCAGCATCCTCCTGCCTACAGACCTCCATTTCGTACGTTCGCTCCATAAGCCCGACCATGGTCACATGAAGTGTAAGGGGTGTTCTCATCCGGAGTTGCCCATTGACCATGATCGCCGTACCCCCGAAATGGTTTCTTTCGTCCTTAGTGTCAAACGGGTCGGATGTCCACGTCTGAGCATCGGCCCGACACTTCAAATAGCCGAACTTCCGCTCGGGAGGCTTTTTGCTCTCCTCAGCCGCATTGCTCATTTGATGCCCTAGTTCCTTGAGCGACTTGACCACACCAAGATTTTGCTGGTCTGGCGTCGCCTGCTGTTGGCAGGCAGCGAATGCTGACGTAAGAACGCACACTTGAAGCAGAACCACCCTGAGAACGACCATTTTCCCTCCCAGTCCAATCCGATAAGGGCATGTAACCACGCATCCGTTAATTTCTTCGCTATTTCTTCGTTTATACTACCTCATGGGTATGGTAGAGACACAATGAAATTGGCAGAAGTGAAGGAGACAGAACCGATCCTCTATTGGGGCATTGAATGCAGAACTTGCCACGAGCGGATCGTCCTTGGCATTAGGCGGCATCCGCGCTACGGCAAGATTTTCGCTTTCATGAAACCGGGGACGTTTCAATGTGTCCACGGTCACAAACATAACTACTTTAGAGACGACCTTATCTTCGTTCAGCCGAATCCAACAGTCACAGACGCTCAGATTGAGAAGAACCGTGCGAGATTCCGCTGGATAGAAGCTCCTGAATTGAACCGAGGCGGACGCCAAGGTTTCGATTCTGAATTATGGTAAACCACGAAGCTTACCAAGAAAGATCAGACATGCCTAAAACCAAACCATCGCCAAAAAAGTTCGCGACGAAATCGCCCCGCGGCGACCTCGCCCCCGACCGCATAGCCGCCATCCTCAAAGCCCTCGACGAAGCCTACCCAAACGCCGAATGCGCGCTCACTCATCGCAGCCCATGGGAGCTACTCGTCGCGACCATTCTCTCTGCCCAATGCACCGATGTCCGCGTGAACATGGTCACGCCGGAGCTCTTCCGCCGCTTCCCCACCCCGCAAGCAATGGCCAAGGCTACTTTGCCCGAACTCGAGGATCTGATCCGCACCACCGGCTTCTACCGCAACAAGGCCAAATCCATCCAGGGCGCGGCCCGCAAGATCGTCGAACAATTCAAAGGCAAGGTCCCGCAAACTCTCGCCGAGTTGATCACCATCCCCGGCGCAGCCCGCAAAACAGCCAACGTAGTTCTCGGAGTCTGCTTTGGCAAGGCCGAAGGCGTAGTCGTTGACACGCACGTCTTCCGCATCGCTCGCCGCCTCGGTCTCGCCAAGGCCGATACCGCCGAAAAAGTCGAGCAGGAGCTGATGCAGATTCTCCCTCAGGACCGCTGGATCGCCTTCTCCCACCAGCTCATTCAGCACGGACGCCAGGTCTGCGACGCCCGCAAGCCCAAATGCGACCGTTGCAACCTCGATCAGCTCTGTCACTCGAAGGACAAAACCTGGCAATCCTGAGCAGGCGGGGTCAGCGGAGTTGGCGTGAGGGACGACTCTCCAGGATACGGACCGTTGCTGACACCAAGCCCGGAATATCCGACGGGCTGGCTTCGATCGCCGGCTCCCAGCCGAGCTCGCGCAACGTTTGGCTGGTGACCGGGCCGATGGAAACAGCCGCGACTTTTGCGAATGGGAATTTGATGCCCGCAGCGTGAGCCGCCTCGGCAAGATGGGTGGCGCTGGACGAGCTGGTGAAGGTAACGGCGTCGACTCCTCCAATAAGCGCATTCCGGAGTTGTTCCGGCGCATTCTCCGGCATGACGTTACGGTACGCATCCACCACATCGACCACAGCGCCTGCCTTGCGTAGCACGGTGGGAATCACGTCTCTTGCAATTGCGGCACGCGCCAAAAGAACCCACCGACCCGAAACGAGGCTGGTGAGGCCGGCAAGCAAACTCTCTGCCACATAAGACTCCGGGACCAGCGTGACCGCAAAACCGGCCTTGCGCGCGGCAGCCGATGTTGCGTCTCCCACGGCTGCAACCTTCATTGCGAGTGGAGGGTCAAGGCGGATGCCCAAATCAGCGGCACGCTCGGCAAGGGCGCTTACCGTATTGGCGCTGGTGAGGATCAGCCAATCGTAGTCGCCGAGGCTGCGGATTGCCTTGTCGAGCGGTTCAAAGCTGACCGGCGGTCGGATTTCGAGGACCGGAACTTCGACTGGCTCGGCGCCCAGTGCGCGAAGACCATCGCTCAGCTTGCCGGCCTGGTGTGCGGCGCGGGTTACGAGCACGCGGCGACCGGCAAGCGGCAGCGATGTCATTGCGCGGTTCCGCCGCATGCGGCCAACAACGGGCCGGCGCCTGAGTCGATGAGCATCCTCGCCACCAGGCGCCCGAGCCAGACAGGATCGCTGTCATCGCGCCGCACAGAGTGATAGACACGCACGGCCTTGCCTGTATCCGGATCGGCAACCACCGCGAAGATCTCATCGCTGGGCCCGATTCCGCTCTCTGCAACGCACTCCCGGCAATGAATGCCGATCGGCACCTGGCACCCGCCGCCAAGCGCAGACAGTGCCGCTCGCTCCGCTGTGACGGCAAACCGCGTCGGCGCGTGATCCAGGAACGCCACCGCCTCGATCGTCTCGGCGTCATCCTTCCGGGTCTCAATTCCCAGCGCTCCCTGGCCGGCGGGAGGGCAAAAATCCTTAGGGTTCAGCTTCTCCCTCACCCAGTCGGTCTTGCCAAGCCGCTCGAGCCCGGCGGCGGCAAGCAGAATGGCATCTACCTGCCCTTCAGCGAGCTTGCGCAGGCGCGTATCGACGTTGCCGCGAAATTCGATTGCCTCAATATCCGGCCTTAACGCCTTCAATTGCGCTCGCCGGCGCTGACTGCTGGTCCCGACCTTCGCTCCCTGCAGCAATGCGGCAAGATTTGCGTGATTCACCGAAACAAAAGCGTCCCTTGGATCGACGCGAGGCGGCGTTGCAGCCAAGGCGAACGGTTCGGGCAGCTCTGTAGGCAGGTCTTTGAGAGAATGCACGGCCAGGTGCACTTGTCCGATGGCCAAAGCTTCCTCGATCTCTTTGGTGAACATTCCCTTGGAACCAACCTGAGCGAAGCTCACTTCCTGAAGGCGATCGCCGGTCGTCTTGATGATCTCGATTTCGACGACGTGCCCTTGGCCACGTAGCAGGCCTGCGATGTGATTGGCTTGCCAGAGCGCAAGTTGTGAACCGCGGCTGCCGATGCGTAGATTCATCGGCGAATCTCCACGCCTGGCTCGTTTGCCTTCTCGCGCTCAGCCTTCGATTGCTCAGCACTCGCGGCGGCAGGCGCGGGCTCTTGCACTTGCCGCTCTCTTTCCGCAGTTACTTCTGCCGATACCGACCACGCCTCGCAAAGCGCTTCAAGGCGCACGGAATCGCCTTCGCGCGCGGCCTGTTTGATGGCCTGCATCGGCGGATGGAGAAACTTATTTACAAGTCCTCGCGTTAGGGCCTCGACCGCCGCTGCTTGTTCGGCGGTCAGCGTCCCCAACCGTGTCTGGATGCGATTCAATTCACTTTGACGAATCTCCTCAGCCTTGCGCTGGAGGGCGACAATGGCCGGAGCGAGATTTACCGTGCGCTGACGTTGATGGTACCGCTCCACCTCGAAGGCAATCAGGGTCTCGGCGTCGCTGGCCTCTCGATTCCGCTCCTCCATGTGGGCCGAGGCTACCTGCTGCAGGTCGTCGATGTCGTAGACGAAGATGCCGTCCAGCTTGTTCATCTCCGGGTCCACATCCCGGGGCACGGCAATGTCGATGAAGAACATGGGGCGGTTGCGGCGGCGATGCAGGAAAGCCAGCCCATGTTCGCGGCGGAAGATGTGATGAGGTGCGCCGGTTGAGCTAATCACGATGTCGGCTCTGCTGGCCGCCCGTAGAGGTCCTCGAACGGCACCACTTGCGGAACCACGGTGCCCTGAAACTCTTCGGCCATGCGGCGGGCGCGCTCGTGGGTGCGGTTGGTAACGAGAATGGCCGCGGCCCCCTGCTGCACGAGATGGCGGGCTGCCAGTTCACTCATTTTGCCCGCGCCGACCAGGAAGACCGTTCTCCCCTGCAGCGATCCGAAGATCTTGCGGGCCATGTCGACGGCCACCGAAGCGATGGAGACGTGGTTGGAACCGATGCCGGTCTCGGACCGGGCCTTTTTTGCGGCGGCAAATGCGCTTTGAAGCAGATGTTCCAGTTGTCCTGACACGGTGCCTGCAGCTCTCGCGACGGCAAAGGCCTCTTTCACCTGACCGAGAATCTGCGGTTCGCCAACCACCATGGAATCGAGGCTGGCGGCCATGCGGAAGAGATGACGGACTGCCTCCTGATCGCGGTGGTCGTAGATGTGCGGGGCGAGCAGTGCAGGATCGAGACCGAAGTGATGGTGAAGGAACGCTGTCAGATCGGTGGCGGGAGATTCGACGGCGGCGAGCAGTTCCACGCGGTTGCAGGTGGAAACGATCATGCACTCGCTGACGCCCGGCATGTCGGCCAGGGCGCGCGTGGTTTCGGGCAACTCCTCACGGGAGATGGCGATCCGCTCGCGCAATTCGATGGGCGCGGTCTTGTGGTTCACGCCGATGAGGACAAGTGTCATTGCGGTCCGAACCTGTGCACCTGGCTGAAGAAGTTGACGGCCCAAACCGCCATCATCACGACCAGCGCCGCGCCGGAGACATAGGCTGCTTTTCGGCCGCGCATTCCTATGCCGCGGCGGAGCAGAAGGAGCGTCACGTAAACAACCCACATGACAAAGGAAGCAATGATATTGGGATCGAGAAAATAGGCTGCGCCGAGCGAGGTTTCCTGGACCAGGACGGTGCCGATCAACAAGCCGACGGTCATGCAGGGAAATCCGAATTCAAGAGTGGCGAGAGCGAGACGCTCCAGCGTATCGAGCGGCGGAAGCCAATCGAGAGGCTGCCAGCGTTGTGTCTTTCCGGCCCTGTGCTTGGATTTGATGCGCCGCTCCTGCACCAGGTACATCATCGAAGCCAGCAGGCTGAAACAGAGAGCCGCATAAGCCAGCAACAGGGCGATGATGTGCGCCACCAGCCAACTGATCCAAACCCGCTGTGAAGGAAAGCGGTAGCTATCAGACCCCAGCGAAGGGATGAAGACAAGGAAGAACGTCGCGGGCAAGGCAAAGATTCCCAAGGAGATGGCATCGTAAAGCCACCAGGCCAGGAAAAACAGGCCAGCCACGGCAAAGCCGAGCAGGGACTCGATTTCGCGCACGCCCACCGGCATCCAGTGGTGGCCCTGGACCAGCATCTCGACTACGGAGACAAAGTGGAAGAAAAAGGCCAGTCCGCCCAGGTGTACCGTGGTCTTTCTCCAGCGAAGGATACCGTAGAGCGCGGCTGGGAAAACGGCAATGGACGCCAACGCGTAGAGAACAGCCGCAACTCGTAGCCAGAGAAGGTACATATCGATCTTCACCTTAAAACGTTTAGGTGTTGCAGAATGTGATCCAAATCACTTTAAGAGCAGCGGACAGGGGTCAGTGATCAGTGATCAGTCAAGAGTCGCTTGCCCGCGGGGAAACCGTGCGCGGGGTGTTGACTCCAGAGTAAATCCTCTGCCCCGAAACGCGTAAGCGGGGGTGCACCCCGAGGTGCACAGGTGCCGCAGGCTGCAAGACGAACTATCAGGCAAAGCAGGAGGCTGAACATCTCAGGTTTCACTGCTAAAGGGTGGACAACTATCGCTCTCCCGCGGCATCGCGATACTCTTAAAGCCAACGTGATCAAGGAAGATGAACATTCCGGCGCTCCGCGCATTGTCCCTCTGGATGAGAATGAAACGCCTACTCCTCCTTTGGATAAGACTCCTTCCGAGCTGACCCCTTTCATGCGGCAGTGGACGACGGCGAAGCGGGAGAATCCGGATGCGCTGCTGTTTTTCAGGATGGGGGATTTTTACGAGCTGTTCTACGACGATGCGGTGGTGGTGAGCCGCGAGTTGCAGCTCACATTGACGGCGCGCGACCGGGAGCGGAATCAGCCCATGTGCGGGGTTCCCTACCATGCGGTGGAGCAGTACCTTACAAGGTTGCTGCGCAAGGGGTACCGCATCGCCATCTGCGACCAGATGGAGGATCCGAAGCTTACCAAGAAGATTGTGCGGCGGGAGGTGACGCGGGTTCTTTCGCCGGGGACTGCGCTGGATGGCGCCCTGGGGCAGGAACAGAACAATTTTCTGGCGGCGTTATTTGAGGCGGGGCTTCAAGAAAAGCGTGCCTCAGGGCCTAAAGGCCCGGGTGATGTTGGCCTCGGAATTGTCGGGGCTAAAACCCCGACCTACCAGTCCCGCCCAAACCAGGCCGCCGACATTTGTGCAGTGGCGCTGCTCGACGTTTCTACGGGGGAGTTTCGGACGGCGGAGTTTCAGGGGGCGAACGCGCGGCAGTTGGCCACGGACGCAATCCTGATGGCAGGCGCGAGCGAGGTGCTGGTGGCGTCGAGCGCGGAGTTGCCGGCCGCCCTGGAACAGATTCCGGCACGGACGCGTGTTGAGGACTGGGTGTGGACGCGGGATTTTGCAGTGCCGCTGGTGGAGCGCCAGCTCGGGGTGCGGTCGCTGGAGGGGTATGGACTGGTTGGACACGAGGCGGCGGCGATTGCGGCGGGAGCGGTGCTGCACTATGTGCGAACGACGCAAAAGAACGAGGCGCTGCATGTAGACTCTCTGCGCTTTGAGGAGCATTCGACTGCGCTAGAACTCGACCAGGTGACAGTGCGGAATCTCGAACTCGTGGAGCCGCTGTTTGTGGGGCAGGATGCGAGGGCCACGCTGTTTCATACTCTCGACGAGTGCCTGACGCCGATGGGAAAGCGCCTGCTGCGGGCAACAATTCTGAGGCCACTTGTGGATGCCGAAGCGCTTGAGGCTCGTTATCAGGCGGTGGGCGAGGCGCATGGCGACCTGATGCGGCGGGAGGAGATTCGGCGGGCGTTCAGCGGGATCCAGGACCTTGAGCGGCTGCTGGCGCGGTTGAGCCTTGACTCGGCGGGGCCGCGCGATGTGCGCGCACTGGCCGCGAGTCTGCGCAGGCTTCCGGCGTTGAAGACTGCGCTCGATGCGATGCATGCGGCACAATGGCAGGCATGTGGCTGCGCGGCTGGACACGCTTGAAGACGTGACGGCGCAGATTGAGAAGACTCTGGTGGAAGAGCCTCCGCTGACCCTGGTGGACGGAGGTGCGATTGCGGCGGGCGTGGATGCGGAACTCGATGAGCTGCGCACGATCTCGACGACGGGACGCCAGGCGATTGCAGCCATCGAAGACCGGGAGCGGCAGAGGACGGGAATCGGGTCGCTGAAGGTGCGCTATAACTCGGTGTTTGGCTACTACATCGAGATCACGAGGGCGAATCTCGCTTTGGCCCCAGCGGACTACGAACGCAAGCAGACACTGGTGAATGCCGAGCGGTTTACGACACCTGAGCTGAAAGAATACGAGCGCAAGATTCTAACGGCGCACGACAGGTCGATTGAGATTGAGAAGCGTGTCTTTGCGGAACTCAGGAAGTTTGTGCTGGAAGCCGCAGGCAGAATTCGGCGCTCGTCCGCGGCTGTAGCGGAGGCGGACCTGCTGGCGAACTTTGCGCACCTGGCAGCGGGGCGGCGGTATGTACGTCCGCGGATCGCAGAAGAACCGGTGATTGAAGCCGTGGCCGGCCGCCATCCAGTGATTGAGCAGTGGATGGAAGAGACACGCGATGGACGGTTTATTGCGAATGACATTTATCTGAATGCAACGGATGAGGGACCGAGCCTGCTGTTGATTACGGGACCGAACATGGGCGGCAAGAGCACCTATCTGCGACAGACGGCGATGCTCGTTCTGATGGCGCAGATGGGCTGCTTTGTGCCGGCCGAGAGCTTTCGGTTTGGCCTTGTCGATCGGATCTATACGCGCATCGGGGCCAGCGATAACGTAGCGCGGGGCCGCTCGACATTCATGGTGGAGATGACGGAGACGGCAACGATTCTGAATACCGCGACCCGGCGGTCTCTGATTCTTCTCGACGAAATGGGACGCGGAACGGCAACATTCGACGGACTGAGCCTGGCCTGGGCTACGGTCGAGTTCCTTCACGCAGACACGGGCGCGCGCACGCTGTTTGCTACTCACTACCACGAGTTGACGATGCTTGCGGAAAAGCTGCCGCGGGTGCGGAACCTGCGCGTAGGCGTGAAAGAGGCAGCGGGCGGCATCGTGTTTCTCCACAATATTGAGCCAGGTGCGGCGAGCAAAAGTTATGGGATTGAAGTCGCGCGGCTGGCGGGATTGCCCTCGGCGGTAATTGATCGGGCCAAGCACATTCTTCGCCAGCACGAAAAGCAGGAACGCCAGAGCGTCCAGGTGGAAACGGCCGCGGAGCCGATGCAGCTTACGATCTTTACGCCTTTGTCGCAGCGGATCGTAGATCGCATCGAGGCCACGGATGTGAACTCGCTGACACCGTTGCAGGCATTGAATCTGTTGGAAGAGTTGCAGCAGGAGTTGAGAGACAGGGATCAAGGATCAGGGAACAGAGGTCAGAGATGACGGCGAGCTTGAGGCGGGCGGCGGGGAGTCTGCTGGTTGTGGGCCTGGGCGGTACTGAGTTGACCGGACTGGAACGCGCATGGCTCCGATTGGTGCGGCCGGCTGGAATTATTCTGTTTCGGCGCAATATTGCTGATGCGCGGCAGACACGGGCTCTGCTGGAAGAGGCTTCGAGGCTTTGTTCGGCGAACGCATCGCGTTGTGTCGATGTGGAAGGCGGCACAGTTGATCGGCTACGCGATGCGCTCGCGCCGATGCCTTCTGCGCAGGCCGTGGCCAGGGCGGCGCAGGGTCCCACCCGTTCGCAAAGAACACGAAAGGATGGGGCAGCGGCCTCCTCTCCCTCCTCACAACAGCTAGACAGGTGGCGACCGAATGCATTCGCAAAGGAGCACGGAGAATTGGTTGGGCAGGCGGTCAGGGCATTCGGCTTCAATACAACATTGGCTCCGGTTTTGGATTTAGGGCTGCCAGGCTCCGCTGAAGTGTTGGGCACACGTGTTGCCGCAGCATCGGCGACGGGGGTGGTCGAGTATGCACGCCCGTTTTTGAATGGGCTCGCGGTGCAGGGTGTTGCCGGTTGCGGGAAACATTTTCCGGGACTTGGCGGCGGGACCTGTGACTCGCACTTGAAGACGCCTGCGATTCTTCGCAGCGACCGCGAGCTTTGGCAACAGGACCTGTCGCCTTACCGGGAGTTGCGTGACGAGTTGCCGATGGTGATGGTGAATCATGCTGCCTATCCGGAAACTCCGGGAAGAGGGCGGCCGGCAAGCGTGTCGCCTTACTGGATTACGAAGGTTCTGCGCAGGCGGATCGGTTACCGAGGGATTGCCCTCTCGGATGATCTGGAGATGGGTGGAATCCTCAAGTTCATGCCGATGGAAGATGCTGTGATCGCCGCGGTGCGCGCAGGGATGGATTTGATGGAAATTTGTCACAGCCCGGAGATGGTTCTTCGTGGGTACGAGTCGCTGATTGCAGAGAGCGAGCGGTCTGCGGCATTTCGCGAGATAGTTGTGGCGCGGGCGAAGAGGACTGAGCGCCTGCGTGCGAAGCTGTTCGCGGCCGGAGTTTCTTCGCTTCTGTCCGAGAAGAAGTTGGAGGCACTGCGGTCGCGCATTCTGCGATTTAGCGAGAGAGTTGCGAAGGCGCAGCCGACCGCGGAGGCGAAAACCGCATGAGCGCCGAAGCGATGACAGTGGCAGGAATTATGAGCGGCACGTCTGCTGATGGGATCGACGTCTCCCTGGTACGAATCGTGTCCGGCCGGCTGCGGCCGACGTTGACCCTGCTGGCACACGAAGGATTTGCGTTCCCTGCCGCCTTGCGACGCGCCGTGCTGGCGGCTATGAATGCGAAATCGACTTCCACGGCGGAATTGGCGCGGCTGAACTGGCGGTTGGGGCTTGCCTATGCTGAGGCTGTCGAGAATACTTTGAAGCGTCACAAGTGCAAACTGGATTTGATTGGCTGCCACGGACAGACACTTTTTCACCAAGCGCGTCCGGCGGTCTATGCGGGAAAACGGCTTGCGTGCACCTGGCAGGCTGGCGAGCCGGCATTGATTGCCAATGCGCTTGGGGTTCCGGTGGTCTCGAATTTTCGTCCAGCGGATATGGCTACGGGCGGACAGGGAGCGCCGCTTGTTCCGCTTCTTGATTACGTCTTATTCGCGGATAGGAGACGAGGGCGCGTACTGCAGAATATCGGCGGCATTGCCAATCTGACGGCGATTCCAGCGGGCGCAACCGCGAGTGAATTAATTGCGTTCGACACTGGGCCTGGGAATATGGTGATGGATGAACTGACACAGCAACTATTTGGAAAGCCGTTCGACCTCAACGGCGAGCTTGCCGCAGGGGGTTCGGTGCTCGAGCCGGTGCTGAGAGCGGAAATGCGGAATTCGTATTACCGGCTCAAACCGCCGCGTACGGCTGGGCGCGAGCAATTCGGACGTGAGTTTACAGCCAGGTTTCTTTCGCTTTGCAGGAAACACAGCCGCAGGGCCGAAGACGCAATCGCGACGGCGACCGCGCTGACCGCGGCGACGATTGCCGCAAGCTACAAGCGATTCGTGGCGCCGAGAATGCAGAATCATGCCGTGGATTACGTTGTTTCCGGCGGCGGGGCGCGCAACGCGACTCTGATGGCAATGCTGGCGCAGCGGCTTGGTCCGCTGGGGTGCGAGCTGGCATCGAGCGAGGAGTTCGGTTTGCCGGCGGAGGCAAAGGAGGCTGCGGCATTTGCGCTCCTGGCATGGCAAACCTGGCATCGGCTTCCCGGAAATGTGCCTGCGGCTACCGGCGCGGCAGGGGCCGTGATTCTGGGCCAGGTGACGTATGCGTAAGCCGCTGGACCGATCTCACTCCAAGTGTTTGCGGGGGGCCATTCGGCGGAGCGGGATGCCAACACGGTGGTACTTCTTTTCGAGAGCAGTCCGGCGAATCTCGGTCCTCGGATTGGGCCCGATGTCCAGTCGCAGCGAATCAACGCGCTTCTTGAGACAGCCCGGTTGGCAATGTAAAACGTTGCAACCGGCGCACCCGAAACCCTTCTGAATAAAGGATCGCGATCAAGGTCAAGTGGGGTTCGCAAACATAGAATCAAGTTGAATCTTTGGCCCTATAAATTGATGATAAACAACTTCATACCAACTCTCCGGGTTCTTCTTGAGCCTGCCCCGCATGGCGTGAAAGGCTCTCTCAACCTTTTCGCGCACTGATTCGTCTACCGGAATAGAGACAAAGCTCTCACCCCGAGCAACAGGACTCAGAACGTGGAGAAGTGATTAATGAAGCGGAAGATGAAGGTTCGCGTTTCTGCATTTTTTGCACTGCTGACGGCGTTGCTCACCTGCACTATGCTGGTTGGCGCACAGACGGCGGCTTCCAGATTTCTGGGTACTGTGACCGCAGTGAACGGCACTATGCTGACGGTAAAGACCGACGCCGGAGAAGTTCATCAGGTCGATGTGCCGTCAACAGCTTCGCTGAAACAGATCGAGCCCGGAGCAAAGGACCTGAATACGGCACAGGCCATCGAATTCAGCAGCCTGGCTACTGGAGATCGTGTGCTGGTGCGTCTCGATCCGAACGCGCCCGCCGGTACTACCACGGCGCTCCAGATCATCGCCGTAAAGCAGGCAGACCTGGCAAAGAAGCAAGAGAAGGAGCGCGCAGAATGGCAGCAGCAGGGCGTTGGCGGCCTGGTGAAGAGCGTTGACAGCGGCACCGGCGTCATTGTTCTGACTAGCGGAGCCGGGCCCACAGCGAAAACGGTCATTATCCACACCGCCAAAACGACAGTGTTGAAGCGGTACGCGCCCGCATCCGTACGTTTCGACGAGGCAAAAGTTGCGCCCATCGATACCATCCACGCAGGCGATCAACTGCGGGCGCGGGGCACAAAGGACGCGGCCGGAACAGAGATGACCGCGGATGAAATAGTGTCAGGAAGTTTTCGCAATGTTTCCGGCCTGATTCCGTCGATCGATCCGGCCAGTTCCGCCCTGGTTGTGAAGGACCTTGCCACCAAAAAGCAAGTCACGGTTCACGTCACGGCGGACACGCAAATGCGGCGCTTGGATGAACAGATGGCGACCAGGCTCGCAGCGGTCTTGAACGGAACCGCCGGCGCCAGAGGCGGAGCCGGGCGCGCCCAAGGAGGACCCGGAGGAACACAAACAACTGCTGCAAGCGGCTCGGGCGGCGCAACCGGCGGACAGGGCGGAGGTCAACGTGCCGGCTTCGGCGGCGGCGGCGGCTTTGACGCACAGATGCTATTCAGCCGAGCGCCAACGATAAAGTTGACCGATCTGAAAAAGGGCGAAGCAGTGATGGTTGTTGCCACCGAAGACGCATCGGGAGCTACCGCGATCACATTATTGGCGGGGGTTGAACCCTTGCTGGAGGCTCCAGCTGCAAGCCAAAACCTGCTCAATTGGAGTTTAAGCTCGGGCGCACCGGACGCAGCCCAGTAGAAACGCTCTTGGATTCGCTGAAGAAATGGAGTGAGGGAGACGTGTATTCAAAACTGCACTGCATAGTTCATTTCGTAATGGCAGCTTCAATTGGCTTTGCGAGCTTTATCGCGGCACAGGCGCAGACCCCAGCGCCGGCACAAGCGGTTGGAACGGCCACACTGCGCGGACACATCGCGGATCAGACCGGGGCGTTGATCCCGGGAGCGAAGATTACCATCACCAACGCCTTGGGAGTGGAAGTGAAGAGCACGACCTCCGACACCTCCGGCAGCTATGCGGTGAGCGGCCTCGCCCCAGGCGGCTACATTGTGCAAGCAAATGTGGACGGTTTCGCTCCATTCAGTTCCCCAACGGTCCAGCTTGCAGCCAACCAATCGAAGCGCGTCGATATTGCAATGGCCATTGAAGCCGCGCAACAAAGCGTGGTGGTTTCAGATGAAGAGGGCGCTCCAACCGTGAGCACGGAGGCTGGAAGTAATGCCAGCGCAATCGTTCTGAAAGGCAAGGATCTGGATGCGCTGTCGGACGACCCGGACGAGTTGTCGAACGAACTCTCGGCTTTGGCAGGTCCCTCGGCCGGGCCCAATGGCGGACAGATTTATATCGACGGATTCACCGGAGGGACCCTGCCGCCGAAGTCGGCAATCCGCGAGATTCGCATCAACCAGAATCCGTTCTCGGCTGAATTCGATCGAATCGGATACGGCCGCATCGAGATTCTGACAAAGCCTGGAACCGATGTGTTGCATGGGCGGGGTTTCCTTCAAGGGAACGACAGCTCGTTCAATACCAAGAATCCGTTTGCCCCGCCGCCTTCCTACCACAGCATCCAGTACAACGGGACGATCAGCGGGTCGATCAATAAGAAGGCGTCGTTCTTTCTGAGCGTCGAGGGCCGCGACAGTCCCGACGCCAGCGTCTACACGGTCGATATCCCGACCTTGAACACCAGCACGGGACTCTATTCCATACCCACTGACTCCAACGGAAACATTATTCCGACAACGGGCGCCGTTTACAGCCCGGCAAACCGCATCGAAGTCTCGCCGCGACTCGACCTGCAGCTTGGACAAAAGAACACTCTGACGGTGCGATACCAGCTTGAGCGCAGCAGCCGAAGCAACTCGGTCAATTCGACCTCCCTTCCGACTCAGGCCACCGGTTCGACCTCAACCGAGCAAGCTATTCAGGTTACCGACTCGCAGATCATCAACGAACACATGGTGAACGAGACGCACTTTCAATACCGGCTTGCCCCGACTATTTCCACATCGGTGAGCACGGCGCCGACGGTAAGCGTTGGTGGATATTTCTCCGGTGGCGCAAGCGGAAACCAGTTCGCAACCGACCACTCCACTCACTTGGAACTGCAGAACATGACCACTATGTCCTTAGGCGCGCAGGCAATCAAGTTCGGGACATGGATGCGTGATAACCGCGACGCCAGCACCTCGAGCGGGGGGTTCAACGGCGGCTTCAGCTTTCCCTCGCTTGGGGCTTATGTGGCTACGCTGAACGGGTTGACCCAAGGCGAAACTGTTGCGCAGGTCGCCGCGGCTTGCACAGCACAGCAGGTGCAGCAGTGGGGCGGATGCACGCCGAACCGGCTGAACTACACTTCGGGCAATCAGAAATTCCTCGCGAACGTCTTCGATGCTTCGCTTTATTTTCAGGACGACTGGAAGGCCAACCAGTTCCTGACCTTGTCCGGAGGCCTACGCTGGGAGTCCCAGAATCACATTGCAGACCATAGCGACTGGGCGCCACGATTCGCCTTTGCCTATGCCGTCGATGGACACAAAAAGGGCCATGTATCGAAAACCGTGGTCCGCGGAGGTTATGGCTTTTTCTACGACCGCTTCGATAACGGCAGCCTGATGACCCTGGAGCAGGACAACGGTGGCCCGAATAGCCAGAAGCAGATCAGTATCAACAATCCGACCTGTTTCAGCGCCACCAGTCTGAGCGACGCGCTGAGCAACAGCGGCCAGAACGCTAACTCAAACTGCAATTCGGGGAGTGCAGTCACACCGCAAATCTACGAATTGAAGTCAGGTTACCACTCGCCTTACAACGAACAGTTTGGAGCAAGCCTGGAGCGTCAGCTCACCAAGGTATCAACGCTTACGTTTACCTATCTGCACACCTACGGAGTGCACCAGATGGCCACTCGGGACGCCAATCCGTATCAGGCACTGCAGGGGACAACGATTTACAACAGTACAACTGGACCACGGTTGAATCCAAGTCTCGGCATCGTGCGTGAGTATTATCCGGAGGCGATCTTCAAGCAGAACCAGTTCATAGTGAACATCAACGCCCGGTTCACGCCAGCGCTCAGCATGATGGGGTTCTACACCTATAACACCGCCCACGGCGATACCGGGACGGCTTCGAACTCCTACAACTTGCTTCAGGACTACGGACGCGCCGGGTTTGTGAGACCGCAGATGGTCTTCCTGATGGGAAACTACACGGGCAAATGGGGAATCAGTTACAATCCCTTTCTTATTGCGCAGTCGGGCCGCCCCTTCAACATCACAACCGACACGGACCTGACAGGGGACAACTTCTTCAACGACCGCCCGGCGTATGCGACGAGTTCATCGTGCTCGGGGTCATCCCAGTATGTGCAGACTTCATTTGGATGTTTCGACACCGAACCCCAGCCAGGCGAGACCCTTCTGCCGGCCAACATCGGCAACAGTCCAGCATCGGTGGCGGTGAATTTGCGTGTCAGCCGGTCATGGGGGCTGGGGCCCGAGGTCTCTTCACCGGGCGGACCCAACCAGCGCCGCGGCGGTCCGGCCGGTGGTCCGGGCGGCTTTGGTGGAATCGGTGGTCCGGGTGGCGGGCGCGGCGGCGGTGGCGGCTTTGGCGGCGGTGGGATGCGCGGCGGAATGTCGAACACCGGGCGCAAGTACTCGCTGACATTCAGCGCGCAGGCATTGAATCTGTTCAACGATATTGACTATGGAACGCCTTTGGGCAGCGTGGTACCGACTCTGACCTCGGGCACGGGCGCTAATGCGGTGTACGGCCCGGGAAGCCGGTTCGCCAAGTCGACCAGTCTCGCAGGCGGGATGTTCGCTTCACCAACCGGTTCGGCGGCGCGGCGCATCTTTATCCAGGCCGCATTCTCGTTCTGAGTTCTTTCCATAGTGAGGTAAGAATTGGGCCGGGGCAGAATGCTCCGGCCCTTTGGCTTTTGGCTAGTGGACCGAGATGATGCCGTCGGACTGGCCGCCGGTTGCAAAGGCGTCGGTGAGGGAGATGACTTTCATCTTCGCCTTAAGTGCATCGAGAGAGCCGGTGCTGGTGGCAAGGACCTGTATCGTATGGCCCGGCAACAGGTCGAAGTAGTTGTCTGAGAGTTCTACTTCGAGGTCGCCGAAGGAGAGATAGACATCGCGGGCGAGAACCGGAGATGTAACGCGGATATAGAACATGTCGCTTCCCTTGCTTGTTTCGACCTTAAGCGCAGCAGGCTTCAGGTGAATTTCCTTGGTAGGTGCGAGGTAGACGATATTGCTCGATAGTATGTTTGTATCGGCGATTAACTCCGCAAGAACGAAAACGCGCGATGTGTCGGTTGCGCCTGCGTCGGCGAGCTTCTTAAGCGGCCATTCGAGATAGACCTTGCTCGCGAGCGGTTCCACGTTCGCTTCTTTCTCTTCTTTCAACAGCACCTTGCCGTCGAAGTCCATCAGGCTCACACGCAGATTGGCAGCTTTGCGCCTCGGTCTTGTCCGAGACGATGTAGACCTTCAGCGAACCGTCTTCTATGTGCGGTGAAACCAGGATGGGCGCGTAGAAGCGGCGGGCGTAGTATTGCAGGGCTTTCCAGCGGCCATAGTAGTCAATGGAAGACCAGGAGGCAACGGGCCAGCAATCGTTCAACTGCCAGAAGATGGAGCCCATAGTCTCGGGTCGCGAACGGCGGAAATGTTCGGCCCCGATCTTGATTCCCTCGGCCTGCAAGACCTGGCTGACGTAGAGGAAGCTCGGGAAGTCCTTGGGCTCGGGATAGTCCTTGAGCAGATAGTCGTGAATGATGGAGTTGCCCTCGTTATTCTTCTGGTGGGCAAGCATGACAGGCGTGAAGATGCCGGTTCGATCTTCCGGCTCGGTGAAGGCTTCGATCGTTTTCATCTCAGGGAAAGACTGAAAGCCGTATTCGGTGACGAAGCGGGTCTTGTGCGTTTCGTAGGTGGAGAAAGGCACACGCCCGTGCCATACATCCCAGATGTGGTCATCGCCGGTGTGATTTGGGGGGGAGACAGCTTCGTAATCGGCGCTCGGAGAGCTGGGCCAGTAGGCGACCTCAGGATCGAGCCGCTCCACGACGCGATTGAGGATGCCGCTGAACTCCGTTAGATAGTCCTGCCACATCTGGAATTTGACATCGGGAGAAAGCTTTGCGCGGTCGCCCCAGTTTAGCGCGACCTCGGTTTCGTTGTTGCCGCACCAGACAGCGATGCTGGGGTGGTTGCGCAGGCGACGAACCTGGTCCTCGGCTTCCGCTTCAATGTTGAGCTTGAATGCGTAGGTGCCGGGTTGCCAGTCGTTGCCGAATTGAAAGTCCTGCCAGACCATGATGCCGAGTTCATCGCAGATCTGGAAGAACTCGTCGGTCTCGTAGTAGCCGCCGCCCCAGTGACGAATCATGTTCATGTTGGCGTCGCGTGCGGACTCGAGAATGCGGCGATAATTGGCCGTGGTGACGCGGTTGGGAAAGCTGTCAAAGGGAATCACGTCGGCGCCCTTTGCGAAGACCGGAATGCCGTTGACGACGAGTTGGAAAGAGCGTCCCCACTGGTCGAGATGGCGGTCGAGAACGATGGAGCGGAGACCGGTTTTGACCTTCCGCTCGTCGCTGATCTGTGCGCCGGCGGAAACCTGAGCGATGAATTCGTAGAGCGGCTGTTCGCCGTAGCCGGCCGGATACCAGCGCTTGGGATTGGCGATCTCGATAGGAAGATCGACGACGTTGGTTCCCTTGTGAACGATCACCGTCCGAAACAGTGAGGCGGGTTTTCCTGCGTCGGTGTACTTCACGTTCACTCTTGCTGTTCCCGCGATTGCGGCGTCGATTTCGACCTCAGCGTCGAGATGCGCCACTTCCCTGCTCACGTCGCGCTGATGGATGGCGAAGTCGGAGATGCGGACTTTATTCCAGGCTTCAATTTGCACGGGGCGCCATATGCCGCTGGTCACGAAGGTCGGGCCCCAGTCCCATCCGTACTCATAAGCGGCCTTGCGAATGTAGGTCTTCGGCGCGGTTCCTGTCTTCGGCTGCCAGGGGTCAGTGGCCGCAGCCTCTGCCGCGGCTTTGATGGGGGATGGAAAGACAACGCGCAGTTGGTTGCGGCCTGTGTGCAAATGACCTTTGACCGGAACGCGCCAGACGCGAAACATATTGTCGGCGGCGAGCACCTGCACGTCATTTACGAACACGATAGAGGCCGCATCTAGGCCGTCGAAGACCAGATCAATGTTGGAATGCGCCATAAGGGATGGGGTTGCGTCGAAGCTCAGCCGATATTCCCAGCTCTCGTTTTCAATCCATTGCAGCTTCGACTCGTTGTCGCGATAGAACGGGTCGGGAATCTTCTTGTTGGCGAGCAGGTCCAGGTGAACGTCCCCAGGCACCGTGGCCGGGAGCCATCCGGCCTCTTCACTCTGGGCCGGCGCCACCTGACGAAACTGCCAGCCATGGTCGAGCGTCAGGACTGCATTCCGCGCGGGGTTGGCCAGAGGGTTCGTCTCGCCGATGCCGACGGCGGCTCCGATCAAGGCACAGCACAAGACACCCATCCGAATTCCAGTCTGCATTGCATTTCCTCCGTTGAGGTCTTTGGCGCTCCGTTTGCGGCTCGGAAAGAGAGCTCACCAAATCGCCGTCAAGGGTATCACGATGACATTGTTCCGGCTGCCGTCGCTGAGTTGGAACTGCCGAGAGGCTTGTGCGCCCGTGAGTTCTCCGTTGGAGAATCCATTGGTTCTTTGGGCCATCGTGAAAGCGGTTCGTGTTGGGCGCAAAAAAGGGCATTTTCCAAGGCAAAATCGGCGATTTTTGGCAAAAAAGCGGCCAAAATCGGGCCTCCGTATTTACCGATAAGTAACTAGGGCTGGGTTTTTCTGTGTTCATTTCATTCACGTTACCTCGAAATCCTTTACCCTTTAGTACTGCCTGAACCGTGGGGGGTAGGGGGGGTAGGTTCGGGTACGGACCGGTCACATCCCTGACAGATTGAACCGGGGACATATCTGACACTGCACAAGTCTGTTGACGTTGGGTTAGAACGTCGAGATGGGCTGGAGAGTGAGCAGTGTGATGGAGGAGAAGTTGCGCTTTGTCTTTGAGTATGAGCGCGTTGAGGAGTCGATGAAGGCTCTGTGTAATCGGTTTGAGATCAGCCGTGAGACGGGCTATGTTTGGCTTCGACGCTTCCGGCAGTTGGGAGTCGAGGGTCTGGTGGAGTTGAACCGGGCTCCGCAGCGTCATCCCAACCAGACGGCGGCAGCGATCGAAGAGGCGGTGCTGGATCTTCGCCAGGCGCATATGACGTGGGGCCCACGGAAGCTGAAGCGGATTCTGGAGCGGGACCAGCCGGGGCGCGGATGGCCGGCAACCAGCACGGTGGGCGAGATAGTGAAGCGTGCCGGTCTGGTGGTTGCGCGCAAGAAGCGGCGCCGGACCGAGCCCTATACGCAGCCTTTGCAGCATGCAGTGGAGTCGAACCGTGTGTGGTGTGCAGACTTCAAGGGCTGGTTCAGGAGCGGGGATGGAACCCGCATCGACCCGCTGACGATCACCGACGCCTGCAGCCGCTACCTGCTGCGCTCGCAGGCGGTGGAGAAGACCGACACGGAGCGAGTGCGAGCCATCTTCGAGGCGGCGTTTCGTGAATTCGGACTGCCCTGGTGGATACGCACTGATAACGGGCCTCCGTTTGCCAGTTCGGCCGTGAGCGGGTTGTCGCGGCTGGCGGTATGGTGGATCAAGCTGGGTATTCAGCCTGAGCGGATCGAGGCCGGTCATCCGGAGCAGAACGGGCGTCACGAGAGGATGCACCGGACACTGAAGCTGGACCTGAGGCCTGCCCAGGACTGGCGTGGCCAGCAACTGGAACTGGACCGGTTCCGCCACGATTACAACCATGTGCGGCCGCATGAGTCCCTGGACATGCAGACCCCGGCCTCGGTCTACGAGCCTTCGCCGCGGCCCTATCCGGAGCGGTTGCCGGAGATCGAGTACCCGGAGACGATGCTGGCGCGCACGGTCAAGAGCCACGGTCATTTTCGCTGGAAGAGGCACGATGTATTCCTCAGTGAGGTGCTGTGGGGCGAACGAGTGGGACTGCTGCCGTTTGACGACGGATGCTATACGGTCTACTTTGCCCATGTACCGGTGGCGCTGTTTGAAGAAAGGACTGGAAAAACCTACCGCTTGCCACCCAGCAAAGACGGACAGACGACGCGTTCCGTTTCCGGGGCAGCTGCCCCGGAAACGGAAAAACAAAAACAAGAGAAAAACAACAACAAAAACAACAACAAAAACTCCCTGAGAATGAAAAACTGTCAGGTATGTGCCCGGTCTAAAATGTCAGGGTTGTCCCCGGCCGTTCATTCGGGGGGTACGGACCGGGGACATCCCTGACTGAATGAAAGAACGGAAGATTTGTGAGAATTTGCAGCGCGGAACTGAAGGAGATTCATACACTCATTCTGCGCCGGAATCGGGTAATTTTCTGCACGGCGCGAGAGCTATCAATCTCACGTTGATTCAGGTTCCAGGAAAGGTTCTGCTGAGAGTGCTTTGCAGCCTGGAGCTTTGCTGATCATCCCTTTCAGTCAACAAATAGCGCAGAAAAAACAGGAATAGAACAAACGCCACCGCGAATACTACGCAGGCGATCAGGCGGCGGACAAGGCGCCTACGAGTTCGAGAGCTCATGTGCATTGTGAACCGCTGGCCGCCATCACCGTGGGAGGCCGGCTTGGAGCCGAAACCTGAAGTTCGATAAGCGTAGAAACGGTTGCGGCACGCACGGCAGCGGAAGGCTTTCCGCACCAGGATTGCCTGAAGAGGGTCGCTCCAGTGCGTACTATTCGAGGCGCGAAGATCACTGCTGCCACATTTTGGACAATTCATGGCTTGGGGAGAGGTGTGACCTGGACTGATTGTATATCGAGCGTGCCGGAAATTCGCGGCGTTCCGAGTGCGCGTCGATATGCCAAACGCAGCCGGAGAAGCGAAACTCCGGGCGGAACGGAGAATCCAAATGCGGAATGTACCAGAGAGTCACTGGATAGATCGGGAGACTCCGCCAGAACCGCACTCGACTTTGCATCCACTATTTGCCACCGGATCCCGGTAGCCGAGGGGATTTCGGAAGTGCGGTAGGCGTAGGCCACCGCGTAGTCACCGGGCGCAAGGGCAATTGCCTGCTCCGCAATGGTGGAATCCTCCGGTTGGCTTCCCGTGAATTCTGTTTCAAGGCCGGAAGATCCGGGCCAGGAATGAAGGCCTAGATACTCCCCAAAGGACCAATCGAAGGCGACCGGCAGCGGTTCGCGCCGAAAGGTGGGGTTGTTGGGCACGGTTGTGTCGGCAGCCACCCAGTGCCGCTCCATGAGCAAATGCCACAATGCATTTGCCGCGGCAGCTTGATCCGCGGCCACGAACCGGTTAACGAGGTTCAGCATCAGGGCACGATCCGCGTCCGGACTGCCCGAGCGCATCAGCCGGGGGGCGACAGCGGCAACGGCGCCAACCTCATTCTTCGCAAGCAGAAAGTTGATGTATTGGCGGATCAGCTCGGGATTGTCATTGAGAATCGCCCCAGTAATCCTGCCCGGGGCGGGCGACACTCGCCAGCACAGGTCAAAGAGCGACCCAACGTCGTCGGCAGGCATACTTGCAGCGCTCTGCGCCCATGCCCAGAATGCCTGCATGTTGTCCCGGCGGAAGTAGTAGTTGGCAAGACTCCAGCGGGGCAGGTAGGTGTGGTCCACATCATAGGCCAGGAGCAGTTGCTTCTCAGCACGGTCAAAGTCTCCCTGGGACTCGTATTGCAATCCCAGTTCGATGTCCGCCTGTGCATTGTATCGATTGAGGCGCAAGGAAGTGGTGAGCAACCGGCGGGCATCGGCCCGGTCAAACTCGGAGAGGCGCATATAGTAAGCCCACGCGTCGGGCTCGAGACGAATCGCTGAGCGGACCGATCCTTCCGTATCCTTTTTGAACAGGAAGTCGGCGCGAGCCAAGGCCAGCGAACTCCATATGCCGCAGCAGCATGCAGCAGCAATGGCGATTCGCATGGCGCTTTCGAATGAGCGGTGGAGAAGAGTGGACATACCTAAACCGCAAGCATAGCATCTAAGGAAAAGAAGCAAGATCGAGCCGTTCGGAACAACATTCTCCATTTTGGTCTTCAAGCCGGATTTTAATGAATGATCCGACCATAGTTGAATAACAACTCCGGAGAATGCAGCAGGCCTGATTAAGTACAATTGAGCGCAGATTCTACAACAGGTCGTATTACATCGGTAATGCGTAACTGACGTACTTTCAACGGCGCGCCATCTTGTAGTCGGTGTGGTTTTCGGGTATAAGGGAGTGCAGGGACCGCCGAGGTGTGTCTTAGCCTCGAGCCGCGAGGGCGAGCAATGTTAAGGAAACTGCAAATTGCGGCAATTCTGTCGTGCATGTTGTCCTATGCAGCAGCCGGGACCGTTTCAATTGGCACCGCCAGCGCTCGCGGAGAAATGCGAGTGGACAGCTACCTTGTAAAGGGCGATGCCACTCTCTTCAATGGATCGGTTGTAGAGACCGGAAAGGCCACCGCGGACCTGCGCCTGAACAAGGGCGCGGAGATCACGATGTCCACAGGTTCGCGCGGCACCTTGTACAGCGACCATATAGTGCTGCAGCAGGGAGAGAGCGAGTTGGCGGCATCGGGTCCGTTTCAACTGCAGGCCAATGGCATCCGCGTGACTCCGAACGAGGCTAATTCGCGGGGTGTTGTTTCGCTCAAGGCGGGAAATACGGTTGAAGTCGCTTCGCTGAATGGCAGTTTCGGAGTGACGAACGATCACGGAATATTGTTGGCGAATGTGCGGCCCGGACGTATCGTTTCGTTTGCCATGCAAGCGGGCGCCAATCCCACCGAGTTCTCTGGTGTGGGCCTGGTCAGCTTCGAAAATGGGACCTACTACCTCACCACCGACGAAAACGTGAAATACGTTTTGACCTGCAAAGACTCGCACAGATATGTAGGCGATAAGGTCGTGGTCTCGGGTACGATTCAAGGCGGCAACGGCCAACCGGGCGGGGCCGGCGCAATGCTTTGCGTAAAGGCGATGGACGTTAACGGAGCCAACGGTTTGTCGAAAGGTTCGAAGTGGCTCATCGCCGGCATTATTGTCGGCGGCGGAGTCGGGATCGGGCTTGCACTTGCGGGCACCAGCTCATCGCCGCCCGCGGCAAGCCGCTAGAATCTGGTTGAGAACACTGACAAACGAATTATCCACAATGTCAGATTTACACTGAGCAGCGGCGATAGCGAGATTACCTGCCGACATCATTGCCAGACATGCTTCTCTGATCGCAGCCTTCCCCTTGGTTACATCGCGGCCGAATTTCGGAGCAAATATTCCGAGGCGTTGTTCTCTGTGAGGAAACGTCAGACAAATGTCAGCGTATGTCATACGGGTGTGCTGGAATTGCACGTTGACTACGAAAGAAGTGGCCTGAAATAAGGCACTTACCGCAAGAATGAGGAAGCCGAGAAGTGTCAAACTTTTGTATCACATTCTTCTTGTGTCTTCCAAGGGGAGCGTGCTATTTTTTGTCATAATTCTCGTTTCTGCAATTAACCAGTGTTGCGCTGCAGCCCCTCTGGGCTTTGCAACGTGCAAACGAAGCTACGTCAGACGTGATCGGCAGCTTTGATTGGTCTTCATAAGGTCCTTTCGCAAGCATGGGACAGACAGGGGCGAAGCCTGCCTTTGATTCGTCCTGAGTTTCGCCCCGTCAGGTGCAAAGCCTGAAGTTCCGGTCTCTCGATGGCGACATCCGTAACATATCTTCTCCATTGATCCAGAAAACTCCATGACAGTCCTGAATCCGCGTTCTCGCATGATCAGTGTCCGGCTCTCCGAAGAGGAGTATTCGGCTCTCAGACGTCTTTGTTCCGTTACCGGCGCGCGCAGTGTATCGGACCTTACCCGCGATGCGATGCGCGTGCTTTTGAGCGGTACGTCGCGAGAAGGCCCACTCGGCGTTCACGTGGACGAGTTCCGCACCCAAATGAGAAGTCTCGATCGAAAGATAGAGCAACTGGCGGCGGAGATCACTTCGCTAAGATCCAACGGCAGTCACTAGATGAGATCGCAAAAGCTTGAACGAATCGAGAAAAGTAGGTACGCGCCAAGGGGCTGAAAATCTCCGGGCCCGTATCGGGGAGTCGTTTATGAGACGCGTCGCCATTTCCCTTTTGGCGCTTGCCGTTGTCAGCTCGGTTTCGGCGCAACAGCAGACGGATTCAAACCATCTGGGCACTGGGCCGGCCACTGTCAACGAGGGCCCCAATCTGTCTCCGGAGAAGTTGGGCAGTGACGATCTGCTGGGCGTATCGGTGTACGATGCACCGGAATTGACGCGAAGTGTCCGCGTGGACGCTGAAGGCAACATCCGGCTACCGATGCTGAAGCAGCACATACATGCGGCAAGCCTCAATCCAACCGAATTAGAGAACGCTATCTCGGCGGCACTGATCGAAGAGCACATAATGGTGGACCCCATCGTATCGGTGTCTGTTATCGAGTACCACAGCCGGCCGATCACTGTGGTAGGGGCGGTAAAAGCTCCAACGACATTTCAAGCATCGGGCTCTGTGACGCTCCTTGAAGCGATTGTGAGAGCAGGGGGACTGAGCGACAACGCCGGCTCGACTATCCTGATCAGCCATCCGCCGTCGCTGACAGGCGGCGCATTCGTATCGCTGACCGATCGAGTTTCAGTGCACTCCCTGATGGACATTTCCAATCCGTCATCCAACCTGCAACTGGAGGGCGGAGAGAATGTTCGCGTACTCGAAGCCGGGCGGATTTTTGTCGTGGGTAATGTGAAGCACCCAGGTCCCCTGCAGATTACGGATGGCTCAGAGAGCAGCGTGCTTAAAGCAGTGACTCTGTCTGGAGGTCTGGACAGCTTTTCCTCCAAGACGGCCTACATTTACCGTACCGAGGGCGGCGGTCGCAGGGGCCAGATCCCGATTGAAATAAAAAGAATCATGACGCTTAAATCTCCAGACGTGCCGCTTTACGGCGACGATATGCTTTACGTTCCAAATGCGACAGGCCAGCGGATTAGTACGAAGGCTCTGGAAATAGCTGTGGGAGTAGGCTTGGGCGTCACCAGCCTCTTAGTCTACATACTCCGCTAGGTCATCTGAGGAAGAACCATGCCTGAACAAGCGAGAATGCCAGAGGTTATTCCCTCCAGTCCGTCCAACAACCTGCCCGCACTGGCGTATTATGCGCCGGTTGTGCAACAGCAGGATTTTGAAACGGAAGTACCAACTGTCCCCTTTTCGCATTATCTGTGGATCCTCCGCCGGCATTTCTGGAAGGTCGTCGCCTTCGTTGCGACCTGCGTTCTCCTGACCGCCATCGTTTCGGCCCGGCTGCAGCCAATCTACCAGTCCACGGCGACGGTGAACATCGACTTTCAGGCGCCGTCAGGAGTTGTCGGCCAGGATTCTGTGAGCTCATTTATTTCGGAAGACCCTGACAAATTTCTTTCCACCCAGGTCAGGCTCATTCAGTCGGACGCTGTGCTCCGTCCTGTAGCCGAACAGTTCCACCTGTTGGGTCCCATGGGTCAGTCTGGCCAGCCGGGCTCGACCAAAGTGCAGGAAGTGGCTGCAGCGCCTATTTCCCTGGGTTCATTGCAGGTGACTCGGCCAGTGAGCACCGACCTTATTCTGATCAGTTATCGATCCACGGACCCGCGCCTGGCAGCAGACGTGGCCAACGCGATTGCAAACTCCTATCTGGCGCATACGTACAACATTCGCATCCGGTCATCGGCCAGTCTGTCTTCGTTCATGGAAAAGCAACTCGATGAACTGAAGGCAAAAATGGAACAGTCCAATCTTGCGCTTGGACAGTTCGAGAGAGACCTCGACGTTGTCGATCCGGAGGACAAATCGAATATTCTCTCATCGCGGCTGATGCAGCTAAATACGGAATATACAAACGCGCAAATAGATCGTGTCAACAAGGAAGCTGCGTTGGAGGCCATAAAATCCGGCTCTGTTCAAGCCGCCCAGGTCTCCGCGCAAGGGGAGTCGCTCGCAAAGCTCGAAGATGCTCTGAACACGTCGCGCCAGCACTTCGCGCTGATCAAGGCGACCTACGGCAGCAACCATCCGGAATACCGCAAAGCCGCGTTGGAACTTGCGGAAGTGGAGAGACAATTTGACGAAGCTCGAAACAACATTGCTCAAATACTCGAAGCGCAATACAACCAGGCTCAGACTCGCGAGCAGATCCTGGGAAAGACCGTCGTCGACACGAAGACGGAATGGGACAGCCTCAACTCCCGTTCGTTTCAGTATCGTCAATTGAAGCAAGAGGCAGATGCTGACAAGGCCCTTTACGACGAATTGGTAAAGAAGATTCAGGAAGCGGATATCAACGCCGGTTTTCAAGATAACAACATCGGTATAGCCGATGCTGCGCGGCCCGCACTCAGCCCTATATTTCCCAACGTCAGGCAGAATCTGCTGATGGCGCTTCTCTTGTCGACGATTCTGGCGATCGGCGCCATTGTGCTACTAGACTCCTTCGATACGACACTCCGGGATCCTCAGAAGGCCAGCCGTTTCCTCGGAGTCGATGTCATTGGGACAATGCCGATTGACCGCGGCGCTGCTCAGCTTCCCCGGCCTGTTGCTGCCTTGGGAGAAACCGCTCTCGCAAAAATCGCATCGAGTTCCAATCGCAAGGGATACTATGGGACCATTTCCGACTTCGAGGAGGCCGTTCGGACGATACGAAACACTATTTTCCTGGCCGATTTTGAAGGACGGCTTCGGTCAATTGCTATTACCAGTGCCGGCCCCTCTGAAGGCAAATCGACAATCTCCGCACATCTCGCGATCGCCAATTCCGATCGGGGCAAGAAAACTCTGTTGGTAGATGGCGACATGCGGCGCCCCAGCCTGCACTCGAAATTCGGTCTCACTCCGCGAACCGGACTTTCCAACGTCTTGACTGGCGAACTGCAATGGCAGGATGTAGTTTTATCGGTCGACGGCAAACCTAACCTGAGAATACTACCGGCAGGGCCGGGTTCCCATCGCTCCGCCGATCTTATAGGCCCGCGACTTTCCCATCTTCTGGACGAATTCGCGAAAGAATACGATTTGGTGATTCTGGACTCTCCGCCTTTGCTCGGTTTTGCTGAATCCCTGCAGATAGCCACGGCTTCCGATGGAGTTCTTATTATCAGCATGGCCGGCGAGACCAAGCGCAAGGCGGTTGCCGCTGTAATCTCCGTACTGAAAAGGCTTCGCGCCAACATCATTGGAGTGGTTCTGAATCAGGTGAGTCAGAATACTTCATCGGAAGGCTACTCATATCATGGGTATTATCACTACGGTCGTTACGGTTACCGAAGATCGGAAGAATCGGATGTATGACGCGAACTGCGGCTGCAGCTTGCGAGCGGTGGTTGGATTTTTAGGGATTTTTTTCTTCCAATGCAGCGTTCGGTTTTAGATTGTCTGCGGAAAAATGGGTGCCTGGACCGATGAGGACGGCCAGTTACCTCGATGACAAGCGGTCAAAAAAGCCAGGTTTGCTTGAACGAGGTATCTCAGCTTGACGACGTCCCGGGTCCTTAGTCTGCTATGCATTATCGTTGCAGTCTGCGCCTTGTCACTTGCGTTTCGGCCCAGAGAATCCCTCCTGAGCCGGCCACTCAACGACGACGCCTTTTATGCCTTCACGATTTCACACAATCTGGCGCAGGGAAACGGGGTCACGATCGACGGGTCAACCCTCACGAATGGCTTTCAACCGCTGTATGTATTCCTTTGCGTTCCTCTCTTCGCGTTGGCTGGTGGGAATCAGGTTCTTGCGGTCCGGCTTGTTTTCGTCTTTCTATGGCTAGTCTATATTGGGACCGGATTTCTTGTTGGAAGGATTGTTCGGGGATTCGTCGACCCAGGTGACGAACCTGACACCCAATGGGTGGGTTGGATGGCGGCGGTGTTATATCTCTCGGCATCCATGATTTTCTTGATGAATTTTTGCGGGCTTGAGACAGGCTGTCTGCTATTCGCTTATGCCGTTTGCTGGCGCTACTACCAGGTAGGTTTGAAAGATACCCACAGACATCTGATCCTATTCGGTTTTTTGTTGGGACTACTCGTTTTAGTTCGGATTGACGCCGTTTTTTTTGCGGTCGTCGTCTCCGTTAGCCAGCTCTTGTCAAACAGGCAATCGAGACTCCCCGAGCGGATCTTGCGATTCCTTGAGGTTTCTGTCACTGCTTTTCTGGTGTCTTCTCCGTGGTGGTTTTATAACGTTTTTATCTTTCATTCACTCATGCCGTCGAGTGGGAGGGCCGAACAGGCCTGGGCGCTCTCGTTTGGGAGATTCGACCGCATGTATGCGGTAATCACGCGAGACTTGATTCCCTGGGTCTACTTGACGGAAAGTCATGCTGATTGGACTGTTGGCGTGCTTGTCCGTTCTGCTCTGCTACTGCTCATTGCTGTGGTTGCAATTATTTATCACCGGCAACTAAAGCGCATTCGCACTTCCCCAACCTTTACCAATGAGAATGCCAGGCGGACTTTGGAATTTGCATGGTGGATCATGAGTACAGTCTTTATTTTTGTTATATGGTATGGACTCTCCTCGTGGGCGGTGCATTTTTACACGAGGTACCTTATGCCTTTGAGCCTGGTGGCGGTCTTTGCCGCGGCATCCGCAGCCGTATTTGTATTTCAAAGTAAACCCAAGTTAGTTACCGCCGTCATCGGAGTGCTTATCGTTCCGATCCTAGCAGGAACGGCGATCTTGTGGCGTGCCAACAGCCCTTTTGAAGGTAATCTGATGTTCCGGGACCAGATGAGTCTGCTGGAGAGATACGTTCCCCGAAACGAAGTTGTGGCGGCCGGGCAATCGGGAACGATTGGGTATTTTCGCCCCAATGTTGTGAACTTGGATGGAAAGGTCAATCCTAGAACGCTCTCCATATCAATCAAAAATGTGGGAGTATTTGCCCCAGGTTCAGGCGACCTGGCTTTGCGATTGGCCTTCCTATATTCATTTGTATCTCGGCTCCCACCCTGAAGAACATGGATGGCGATTCATAGCGCGGAGGGGTGAGTTTGATCTATATCAATACCAACAGGGCGCTGGCGCCGCACTGAAGTTGCCGGCGCGCTAGTCTTCAACTTGCAACTTAGATCACCGATCCTCTCTGACAATCCCTCTTTGAATTGTCGGTTTTTCGTCTAATTTGGCACGCGAATAAGCGCACACTAGTCAATGACATTGCTCTCACAAGCGAATTCCGTCATGAATCCAGTGGGAACTGAACCCTCTCCGTGGACGGAACCTGTTGTCCAAATTCTTGGTTCGCGCATCCACCTCGTCTCTGCACTTCGGGCAGTGGACCATATCGAGTACTGGATTAAGAATCGTGAAGTCTGTTGCCGCCAGATGGTCGTGACAGGCTTCCATGGGCTGCTTGAAGCGCACAAGAGTTCAGAAATCCGATCGGCTCTCAACGAAGCCGACCTTTGGGTACCTGACGGAATCGCCCCAGTCTGGCTGGCGCGGTTACGCGGTTACCGCAATGTCGTCCGTGCGCCGGGCGCTGAAATTATGCAAGAGTTTCTGAGGCGTTCTCAGCAAAAGTTCTATAGCAGCTATTTCTATGGCGACACCGAAAAAACCCTCGCGGCGCTTTGTGAAACGGTCAAGCGCGATTTCCCTTTCCACAAAATCGCCGGCACCTTTTCCCCTCCTTTTCACCGTCTCACGACCATCGAAGAAGACACGATACTGGACAGAATCAACGCGGCTAGACCAGACGTTCTCTGGGTTGCGTTGGGCATGCCAAAGCAGGAGATGTGGATTCATGATCGGCTGAAGCAACTCAATGTTCCGGTTGCTATCGGTGTCGGCGCCGCGTTTGCCTTTGTCGCCGGATCCGTTCCTCGCTGCCCTGAGTGGATGGGTACTGCAGGCTTTGAATGGGTCTATCGCTTGTGGAAGGAGCCTGGAAAACTCTGGCGTCGTGACCTACTGGATGGTCCGCGCTTCCTTTTTCATGCAGGCTTGGAACTCTTCCTGAAATGATTTCAACTGCCTCAGACTCCGGTGATTGCGGAGATTCCACCGCTCTTCCGGCTTTAAGCTGATTTTCACACCTTGCAATCGATAGGCGAGCCGCTTATGACAGAAGTTACGAGCGCGATTCCGACAGTGGCCACCGTTGTGGTTACATATAACCGAAAGAAGTTGCTAGCTGAATGTCTTGAGGGCATTCTTGCTCAGTCCAGACCGGTAGACGCAGTCTTTGTAATCGATAATGCCTCGACAGACGGCACAGATGACATGCTTCTCGAGCGCCACCCGGATTCAGTAATCTATGTCCGGTTGCCGAAAAACGTCGGCGGCGCCGGTGGTTTTCACCACGGGATGAAAATGGCGTACGAAAATGGATACGAATATATCTGGATCATGGACGACGATGTTCGCCCAGAAAGAGACTGCTTGCAGTTCCTGCTCAAGGAGTCGTCGTGTTCTCACGTCGTAGCTCCCCTGCATTTGTCTCAAGACGGAGATCTTGTTGATACAAACTACGTAAAAGAAATAGCGGTTTCGCTCAAAGACTTTCTAGCTCGTCAAGAAACTATTCCTGAAGTTGTAGAGATGAACGACATTAGTTTTGAAGGCCCGCTGTTTCATCGTTCAGTCGTGGCATCCGCAGGCTTGCCAAGAAGAGATTTTTTTACATGGGGCGAAGACGGGGAATATAGCCGGCGCCTTTCAAGACTTGGGCTTGGCCCTATTTATTGCATAACACAAGCCAGAGTTGTTCGGCTGCTGCCCAGTGTCCTTCCTGAGTTACCACCTTGGCGTATTTACTATTACTGGCGAAATCAACTATTTGTTCTTCGACACTATGCGCCCAACTTTCAAAGGCGCCTAGGGGTTGATTTACATTTCCTTTTATCCCTCACACGTGGCCTTGTATTCCCAAGAAGCTATGACAAGCCTTTTGGAGTTAAATTTCGAGCCTGGCTGGATTCTTTTCGCGATCCAATGCCTACAAGGTATTTACCACTGGCCTCGAAGGCCGTGGGGCATGAGAAGCCGGAGTACCAGAGCCGCGTTGTTCGGTAAAATGACTCGAGTCCCCGGCAATCACATTTTCTTTTGAGCGCCGTTTCAGGCGCGTTCCAATAGCGACAAAAACTAGTCGAGGTAACCGACCATATGTTCGCAGGCTTGCAGCCCTAAGCATCGTGCCAGCCGAATCGGCGACTACCGTTCTCGCACGCATAAAGAAGTTCTCGCTTTCCATTCGTCACGACAGGTCGCGGCGAACGCTGGCGGAGAATCTGTTTTCCCTAACGGCACTGCAGTATGCGAGCTCGCTGTTTCCCCTCATCGTCCTTCCCTACCTCACACGCGTACTTGGCGTCGAACGATTTGGACAGATTGCATTTGCTCAGGCATTCATTGCTTACTTTGCCGTCCTTGTAGATTTTGGATTCGGATACTCCGGCACCCGTCAGGTTTCAGCAGAACGTGGCGATCCGGTGAGACTGAGGGCAATCTTCTCGGAGGTTCTTTGGGCAAAGATATTCTTGGCAACGATCTCGTTTACTTTGATGATCAGCTTTGTTGAAATGCAGCCGGCTCGGCGCCCTCAATTCTGGCTTTATATGGCTTGCTATACAGCTGTGATCGGCAGCGTGATCGCACCGGAATGGTTCTTCATGGGAATTGAGAAGATGAAGTACATTACGATCCTCGGCCTAATTTCCAGAAGCACGGCAACGATTCTGGTATTTTCGGTTGTTCACCGCTCGAGCGACTATTTGTGGGTTCCGGTCCTCAATGGTGCTGGAGCTGCGGTTGGAGCTTGTGTAGGCCACTGGGCGCTTCGTAAGACTTTTGGCGTCCGCATCCTATTGCCGAATCTGCGAGGGATCGTATTCCAATTGCGTGATGGGTGGGACAATTTCCTCTCGAGCATTTTCATTTCTCTCTACACGACTACGAACATATTTGTCTTGGGGCTGATGACCAACTCCACCGAAGTCGGCTATTATTCTGCAGCCCAGAGAGTCTCCGGAGGAATAGGTTCACTCTGGGGTCCGGTACCGCAGGTCCTATTCCCTCGCTTTTCATTGCTGTTTGCGCGGGACCCGCAAAGGGGCAAACGACAGTTGCGTCTCACTCTCGTTTTCGCCGCCTGCGTCACGTTCATGTTGTCGATGGCTGGTTGCCTCTTTGCGCCATTTCTTGTTCGCCACTATCTCGGAGCGCGATTCACTCCCTCCATTCCTATCGTCCAGATACTGGTATTCAATGTCTTTCTCGTCGGCGTCAACAATATTCTGGGTGTTCAAGGTCTCATCGCCAATAAGATGTACATGGCTGTCCGCAACATTGTGATGGGCACTGGACTGATGAACCTCGCACTGCTTGTTCCTGCCATCAGACTTTATGGACCTGTTGGCCCGGCGATCTGTTCTCTGATCCTGGAATGCGTGGTCATTGTTACTATGTGGATGGCGCTACGCAAACGAGCCATCATATGAATTATATTGATCTTTATCGTTTCGACTTATTCACGTTATTTAGTGATATCGTGCGATCTTATTGGTCAATCGGCGAATGACAAGGGCAAGGGTGAAGTGATGAGGGATGTTTTTGTTCGCTATTTTGATCGCATTGCGCGCCGAGCAGCATTGCAATCGCCAACTCTGAGAAAACGTTGCGGAGACAGTTTCGACCTTCAAGAGATTGCCTTCTTAAAGGCGGCCTTTGAATCCGCAGAGCTTTACGAGAGAAGCTTCCTGACAGCGCCGGCTTTTGAAACCGATCTTGACCTCTCGTCGGCAGCGGTTTCCCGCGCCAGGCCCGATGGGCTTTTTTTAGAATTCGGCGTTGCGACTGGGCGGACTATTTGGCACCTCGCGAGTTGCGTAGCAGGCACAATTTATGGGTTCGATTCTTTTGAGGGACTGCCGGAGGATTGGCGGACGGGCTTTGAGAAGGGCGCTTTCTCAGGCAGCCTGCCGACCGTGCCCGCGAATGTTTTATTGATCCGAGGGTGGTTCGATGAGACACTTCCAGAGTTCTTATTGAAGCATGACGAGGGGGTTTCGTTCTTACATATTGACTGCGACCTTAATTCCTCAACCAAGAGTATCTTTGAATTGTTAGGTGAACGGATATCGACTGGCACTGTGATCCAGTTTGACGAATATTGGAATTATCCCTCGTGGAAACAGAATGAGTTTCTCGCATTTGAAGAGTTGAAAACCACGAAGCGCATCACCTCCAGGCCGATTGGATTCGTTCCTTCTCATCAACAGGTTGCTTTTGAAATCGAGTGAACCCCTCACTTACGCGGACGGTCGAGGCGACCCTGCCCAAAGACGCAGTGAAGTGCATAAAAGTAACGCCTTAAGATGGCCAGTTGAGAAGGCGGGAAAGTCGGTATAAAGGCCTCAGATGAAGAGAGATGTGCTGGTTGTGGGCGCAGGGTTCGCCGGGGCCGTGATCGCAGAGCGGATGGCTTGTGCCGGGAAAACCGTTCTTGTCATCGACAAACGCGAGCACATAGCCGGCAACGCCTATGACGAATACGACGCCAATGGTATTCTGGTGCACCGCTACGGGCCGCACATCTTTCATACAAACTCAATGCACGTTGTGGAGTACTTGTCACGGTTTACGGAATGGAGCCCATACGAGCATCGCGTCCTAGCAAATCTGAACGGCGATCTCTATCCCATTCCGATCAATCAAGACACGGTAAACAGGCTATACGGGCTCAATCTCGACGAAAGAGGCATGGCAGACTTTCTGGAACGAGTCCGCGAGCCGCGCCAACCACTAGTTACCAGCGAAGATGTTGTGCTGAATGCCGTGGGGCGGGACCTTTGCGACAAGTTTTTTCGAGGTTACACCAAAAAACAGTGGGGACTGGATCTGTCCGAGCTCAGTGCGGCCGTGACCGCGCGGATTCCGGTTCGAACCGACAAGGACGATCGCTACTTTGGCGACAAATTTCAACAAATGCCGAAGGTCGGTTACGTGGAGATGTTCAAAAACATACTAAGTCATCCTCGGATTCAACTTGAGTTAGGAACCAGTTACCAGGAGATTCACAAGAAATTTAACGCTGAATATGTTGTGTACACAGGGCCTATCGATGAGTACTTCGACTGTTGTTATGGACATCTTCCATATCGATGCCTTCGCTTCGAGCATGAGCATCTCGCAGAAAAAGAATTCTATCAACCCGTTGCCGTCGTGAATTATCCAGGCAATGAGCCCTATACGAGAATCACTGAGTTTAAGCGATTGACGAAGCAGGCGCACACCGGTACTTCAATTGTGCGCGAATTCCCGATGGACGAAGGCGATCCTTATTACCCTGTACCGCGCGACGATAACCAGCGCCTATACAAGCGCTACGAGGAGCTTGCCCGTTCTGAAAGAAATGTTTTCTTTGTAGGGCGATTGGCTCAATACCGCTACTACAATATGGATCAGGTAGTAGCAGCAAGTCTTAAGTTTGCACAGATCATCGTCTGAAAGCTGGCTTGCAATAAATCATTGCCGACTCCGTGCGCAACACCCGAATTGACCAACCTACGAATCGTGCAACAACAATGCGAATTGTAAGTCTTCTTGCCCCGACTCGATGCGGAATATATCAATTCCATTGCAACTTGTCGCGAGGGTTGGTTCAACACGGATGTTCAATGACATGGGTCTGCTCCGGGTCTTCGCAGGCCAAGCTAATTACGACAGATGGTGCGGAATCGACCGAAGGTGAAATTGTCGCACCGGATACGGACAACCAGCCAGACCGGACCAGGGCTCTTGTTGAACGAATTTGCGCGCTTTCCCCGGACATGCTTCTTTGCCACGCCAGGGGAGATTCCGTCGACTGCAATGCAATTCGCTACATGCCGGACTCCATTCCGAGAGTTCTTATCCTGCATGGCAGCACAATGGCGGTTTATCGCGCTGCCAAGGCCGTTCGCGATTACGTAAACGCCACCGTTGCTATCAGCCCCAGGATCGATCATGACCTTATGTCCGCCTATGGTTTCCGCAAAGAGAGGGTGCGTCTGATACCAATTGGGATCAACACGCAACAATACTCCAGTTTTGGGTTTGCAAACAGACTCGACGGTCCTCTCAGAATACTCAGTCATGGCCGCATAGAAAAGCACAAAGGCGTATTCTGGCTTCCTGAAATACTAGCTAAACTTTCTCGCCGTTCAAGCGCCTGGACTTGCACAATCAGCGGTGACGGCCCAGATCTTGCTGAACTCAAGCATCGATTCATTGGCGCGGGAATCCACGATCATGTTCGGTTTACAGGCTGGACTGCATCTGACGAAGTACCGAAACTAATGAACCAACATGATGTATTTCTTTTTCCTTCAAACTTTGAGGGGTATCCAATAGCGTTAATAGAAGCGATGGCGGGGGGGTGTGCACCGATCGCATCCAGGCTGCCCGGCATCACCGATTGGATCATTCATGAAAATGTGAATGGACTGCTCTTCCCAATTGGTGATGTTCGACGGGCGGCTCAGCACCTTTCAGAGTTACTTTTCGACCGAAGCCGCTTAATCAGCCTTCGCCAACAGGCTGAGCGGTCAGTTAGAGGGTACAGCCTTGAGTGGATGGCAGAGCGCTATTTTGAACTCTTTTGCGATATTCGGTCTCATCCTGCTCCAATCCGGCCAGCGGAACGCTTGGAATCGTGCAACATTGCACCTGGGTTGAAACCTGCATGGTGGTACGGGCTTCCTGAACCAATTAAGAGCCGCCTTCGAATTTTGCGGGAGAAGATACATTCTTCGGTACAGTCTTTCTAAATGCTTTGCAAAAGAATTTCCTTGATTGCGGTCAATATAACTCGAATTAAGTACTAAGATCGAAACGAAATATATGCGCGTAGTCATCGGACACCCGCGAATTGGCTTAGGTGGCTCGGAATCCGTCGTCATGTGGCTGATTGAGGCACTAAAGCGCGAATTCGAAGTAACAGTCGTCACGACCGGCGGTTGGAATCTGGCGACGCTTAACGACTATTACGGAACCCGGGTAGGAGAAGACGAAGTTACAGTTCGCTTGGCGCCGATTCCATTTCTGTTGCGCAATTTTAGTGCCGCAGCGCTTCGAGGCGCTTGCTATCAGCGCTTTGCCCGCGAGATTGCAGGAGAGTATGACGTCCGAGTCAGCGCGTATAACACCACGGATTGGGGTTTGCCTGCCGTTCACTTTATCGCCGATTTTAGTTGGCATCAGAGGCTCCGCGATCAGCACGACCCTACGTCGCCTGGTTTCATTTACCGAAAATCGCCATTGCGCGCGGCTTATCTTAGAATCGCCGCAGCGTATGAGAAACCATCGGGGCGAGATGTGCTCCGAGACGATCTGGTCCTTGCGAACTCCGAGTGGACAGCAGCACTGATGAAACGGACACTTGCGGTGGGCTGCTTCGCGGTTGTATATCCTCCGGTCTGGACAGAGTTTCCTCCAATATCATGGCAGGAAAAGGAGCCGGCATTTGCAATGATCGGCCGGATCGCACCGGAGAAGCAGATAGAGCAGGCGATCGCGATTCTCGAGGCCGTGCGACGGCGCGGGCATGCTATCCGGCTTTATTTATGCGGGCAAGTTGGAGACGACATTTACGGGAAGCGCATCGCTCGGATCTGCAAAGAGCGCGCGAACTGGATAACTCTTGAGGGGCGCGTTAGCGGCGCGAAGAAAGCTCAGATTCTTGCCCAATGCAGATTCGGAATCCAAACGCGCGACGCGGAGCCTTTCGGCATATCGGTTGCGGAGATGGTCAAGTCCGGCGCCATTGTATTTGCTCCAAACGATGGGGGCCAGACCGAGATTCTCGATTGCCCCGATTTACTCTTTACGGAGGTGGAAGACGCTGCGAACAAGATCTGCGCCGTCTTGTCTAATACGGAAATGCAAAACATTCTACGCAGCCACTTGGCGCGACGTTCCAACCTTTTCAGTGCGGAGAAGTTCATGGTAGCTAGCGCGGCTGCCATTACTTCATCCCTAACCGTTGACTCCCGGAGTTAGCGATCAAGAGTTCAAATCTCGAAATCAGTTTTCGTAGGGACTGTCAGTCGTAGAAGGATCTCCAAATTGCCGCGATTCGATGAGGGTAAAGACCTCGCCTCATGGCGCTTGAGCTCGGCTATTGGAACTCAAGGCATTAGCAGCGACAGCATCTACGCGATGATTGAAGCCGAGATAGCAACTCATCGCCTTCACGGTTCCGTTCTTGACTACGAGGCAGGCATTGGTAACTTGACTCGCAGGCTGCTCGATTTGGGAGTTTTCAATGAAGTTGCGGCGGTGGACCTTTTGCCCGATCGGCCTTCCGGACTAAAGGTGTCAAGGTGGCTGAACCAGGATCTGAATGAATCCATACCGGGGTACGACGGATGTTTCGATACAGTTATCGCATCCGAGGTCATCGAGCATTTGGAGAATCCCCGCTTTACTGCACGCGACCTATACCGTCCTTGTCGACCGGGCGGTCACGTCATCGTTACAACTCCGAACAATAAGTCTATCCGAGCGCTTCTCGCACTCGCGATCCGTGGACACTTCGTCCAAGTTTGACAAGGGTTGGTATCCGGGGCACATTACGGCACTGGTTCGCAAAGATCTGCTGCGGGTTCTCACAGAGGCGGGATTCGAACCCATCGGGTTTCGCTTTACGGACCGGGGATCGCAATCTGGCCGGCCGATGCGGACCTGGCAAGAATTTTCGTTTGGTATATTGCGCGGATTACGCTTCAGCGATAACCTGCTCCTTTCCGCCCATAGACCGAACGCCTGAATAGCGAACGAAAGCTTAGTTAGGCAGGCTCGCTAAAGTGCACAAGCCGAGAGCCCGCCACACATGATTACTAGCCGCAATTCGAGTTAGCAGTTGTGAGGTCGCGAACCGAGCATGAGGCATGGGATTTCACTAATCGTTGCAACCAAGGACCGGCCAGAAGATCTGCGAAAGCTTATGGGAAGCCTGCGCTGCCAGACAATCGCGCCTGCCGAAATTGTTGTTGTTGACTCCAGCCGCGAGCCAGTTGACCAAGTAAAGACAGAGTTTCCTCAGCTCAACATAAGTTATATGAGACACTGGCCGCCTTCGGCAGCTGCCCAACGAAACGCAGGAATCCAAGCATGCGCGACAACCTCAACGCTTATAGGCTTTGCCGACGATGACACCACATTTGAGCCCCAGGCGTTTGAGAACATGCTCAGCTTTTGGGAAGATGCTGCATCGGATGTACTCGGAGCTGCTTTCAACATCCGGAATTATCCCCCGCGCTCCAGTGGGCTACTAAAGCACAGCCCTCTGACCGAGCGGATCGGGTTATACTCCCCTAGACCTGGCTGCGTATCGCCGAGCGGTTGGCAAACGATTATCACAGGAGTAACTGAAACGCAATTCGTTGAATGGTTACCATCCGGTGCCGTTCTCTTTCGACGAGAGATATTTGAGCACGATTTGTTCGATGAGTATTTTGAAAGTTACAGCTATCTCGAGGATCTGGATTTTAGCTACACTGTCAGCCGACTGGGGCGTTTGGCAGTGGTTTCGAACGCCGGTTTTTCTCATTTCCCTTCATCGGCAGGCCGAGTATCAGCGCGGCAATTTGGAAGATACGAAGTTCGCAACCGCCTTTATTTCGTCAGGAAGCATCGCCTCTCGCTAGCTCGATGTTACTTGGGCCTCTTTATACGCCTTACTATGTCTATTGGCGGAGGCCTCGTGCATCAGAACATGAGCCTGTTGCTTCGGGCCTTTGGCAATACCGAAGGCTTGATTGGACAGAGCGCCGCACCTTCAGTCAATCCCTCGTTGACACTTTCAAGCTGACCTGGAAGGGCAATGGCCTTTTTCAACTCAACCTCAAGCCGGTTTTCCCGCATCTGGAACGCACCAGCATCGGTACTGATCCTTTGGATCAGCCTGTGGTGCAACCTGAACTCAGGGCCGTGGTTTTTCGACGTAACTCCAGAGGGTCTAAGTGGATGGCTTAATCTCGCTCGTGCCGTAATTCCTTTCGTGGCGCTTCCAGCCGCAGGCTTGCTTTTCCTTCAACGCAATAGGCTCCGCCTACCAAGTGAGGCTCCGTCACGCCTTCTCATAATTTATGGATTCTTCGGATCGCTCGGAGCCATCTTTTCCCCAAATCCAATGTGGTCGTTGTACTGGTCAATGACATTTCTTGCCACAATACTTGCGGCTTGGGCGTTCGTTGATCGGGCTGATTCTGTTGAAGCCGCCAAGCAGTTACTTCAAATAACATGGATGGCAACTTTTATCGTCGCTGCAATCATTGGATACAAAGCTCGAATTGACGTATTTGGCGGAGCGGTTTCCCCTTATAACAATGTCCAAATTGATTTGGACCTGCTCTCGCGATCCTCTGGAGTGGCACGGTGGGCAGCGGTTCCTGGGCTTGTAAGCCTAGTGAGGGCATACCATACGCGTCGTCCACGTCGCATTTACTCTTATCTTTGCGTTGCCGGAATCTCTTTCTTCATCGTATACAGAATGCAATCGCGCGGCGCCGTTCTGGGCTCTTTGGCGGCGCTGCTTTTTGCGTTGCTCGTCTCGTCCAGGATGCGCCGTTATGCGCTTCCATTTGCAATTGTGGCCATTATTGTCATTCTTCTCTTGGATTCCCCGACCACAGTGTCAAATAATGTCGTCAAATATATGGAGCGTGGGGAGACCAAAGAGCAATTCCTCACTATGTCTGGACGGACGCGGGCATACGAGCACGGCATCGCCGCTTTTGAAGAGGCTCCGCTAATTGGTCGCGGCCAATGGGCCGATCGCATGGTAATTGGAGAGCACGTCCACAATTCATTTCTTCAGGCATTGCTGAACGCCGGAGTGATTGGTGGCATTCCTTATTTCGCTTCATGGATCACCGGGTGGGTTCTTTTTTACAGACTTCAGAAAAAGCGAGAGCGGCTGAGCACTGAGGATCGGGTTCATCTCTTAGAGTCCGGCGCTGTGATGATGTTCTTCACAGTCCGGGCAGTTCCGGAAACCACAACGGCCAGTTATGCGGTCGATCTTCTTGTCATGGTCGCCGTGTATGTGTATCTGGAATGCCTAACGATCCAAGTGAAGGCCAGGAGGCTCCAATCTGCGCTTCAATTAGCTTACGTGGCGCCGTTTGAAATGAATAATTCCGTGAGGCCGGCAACGATTGAGGCATCCCGCTGCAAATGATCCGCTTAAAAGTGCTTGCAATCGCCTACGCTTGCAACCCGGCTAAGGGATCTGAATCCGGTGTAGGTTGGGGCTGGGTAAATGCTATAGCGGTAAATCACGAGGTGACAGTCATAACGGCAGATTATAACTCGGGCGATATTGATCGATATCTCGAAGACCATGAATGTCTCCGCCCGAAAAACCCTAACTTCCTTTACGTAAAGAACCTTCCATGGCATTACCGTCCTCATGGGATATGGCCCAGGATCGAAGGCTCCTTGGCTAAGCCCCTAATGAACATTGCTTACTATGACTGGCTACGATGTGCTTTTCAGACGGCCAAAAGAGAGCTAGGACAGAATCAATATGACTTGGTGCACCTGATCACCTATGTCGGATGGCGATTTCCCGGAAGATTCTACAAGCTCGGGATTCCCTTCGTATGGGGCCCGATCGGTGGAATGAAGAACACGCCATGGAGGCTGCTTCCAATTCTCGGACCCGCTGGTGCGATCTACTACGGCCTGCGTAATCTCATCAACGCGCTGCAACTTAGGATAATGAAAGGGCCGAGACGTGCACTGCGCGCTGCGAATGAGGGAGTGATCGCAGCAACATCCGAAATTCAAGACGAGTTATGGACACGCTTCAGAGCAAAGAGCCACGTTATTTGCGAAGTTGGGCCGCCGCCATTTGGTGCCGTTAGCCTGAGGCAACGGAGGTGGGATGAACCATTGAGGATCTGCTGGAGCGGTCTGCATCTTCCCGGCAAGGCCCTGCATCTGCTGCTTCAAGCCGCGGCACAATTGCCGAGTGAAATGAATTACAACCTCGAAATACTTGGCAATGGACCCCGCAATCAAGTTTGGCAATCCCTGGCGCGCCGGCTCCGAATCGCTGATCGTTGCCATTGGTACGGATGGATTTCGCGCGACCATTCTTTGGAAGTGATGAGCGAGTCGCATGTTTTCGCGATCACAAGTCTAAAAGACCTAACCTCTACTGTCGCGGTCGAAGCGATTTCGCTCGGGCTTCCTGTCGTCGGCCTAGATCATTGCGGCTTCGCCGATCTCGTTACGAAGGCTTGCGGGATTAAGGTGCACCCTGGCACATCGGGCCAAATCATCTCTGACTTTGCCGATGCATTAATCGCTTTGTATCGCGATGAGCCGTTGCGCCAGAGACTGGCTCAGGGAGCCATTGAAAGAAGTTTGGACTACTCTTGGCAAAACAAGATGACGGCACTTGATAATGTTTATGCTGGCGTATTACGACCTCACGAAACCGCTACTTACGAAAGCGAGCAGAATTCTCGACTGTAGTGCGTCCGCAACAATCGCCGGACCTACAGAACCGAACCCTCCAAGCCGCCCAGGGTGGCGCCGAACTGGGAGAATCTTCAGCGCAATATGTACAATCGTCCTAGAACGCACTTTAAAGTCCACCAAAAACGACCCGTGAATTGCACTGTGGCTCATTTGACCGGGTCGAGCACGAAGCAGCGAATTGCAAGTGTCCAGGCTTGCCGCGGCTTGGCTGCCATGCTTGTGGTCCTAAGCCACCTCTGGATTGTTGAACAAAAATACTTCTATTCCAAGCTGACCAGCGTTTTCCAGTTCGGAGTTCTAGGCGTTGACTTGTTCTTTGTCATCAGTGGTGTAGTTATCTCTTCGGTAACTGAGGATAAGTTCAATTCACCTCACAGTGCCCGGACTTTCCTCAGGCGAAGATTTAATCGAATTTTCCCGATATATTGGATATACTCGACCTTATTTTTAGCTGTCTATTTATTCAGACCGCTCTGGTTTAATAACTCCACCGGTCATCACGTGAGCATCGTTAAATCGTTTCTACTGATTCCAGTTCGCGAAGGCATGCTTGTAAGACAGGGCTGGACACTAAGCTACGAGTTATATTTTTATTTCGTCTTTTTTTTATTATTGGCTTTCGCGTCAGAGCGCTCTGCACCCCTCCTTCTCGTCGCCTGGGGCGCAGCCATCGGCATCGTTCACTTGTTAATCACGATTTCTGGTTGGCCTGTCTTCAATGTAATTGCCAATCCCCTAGTTTTCGAGTTTTTGGCAGGCTGTCTGGTTTTTCACATCTATCGGAAAGCGGTTCTCCACCCCTCGGTTGGGATTGTTCTTGTCGCGGTCGCAGTTTGCTGGCTTGGCATTATCGCGATTTGGATTTATCGCGCCCATGGAGGGAACGAACTCTGGATTGAAGGATCAATCTGGCGCCGCCCAGCCTTCTATGGCTCATTCTCCGCCTTGTTTTTGCTTGGCATTATGGAACTCGAGCGCACCAAAATTGTCCGCTTCACCCGCCTATTCGAGGCGGTCGGCGATTGGTCCTACTCTATCTATTTATCTCACGTCGCCATTGTTGAGATCGTGGGCCGAATGTTCCTCCGTTTTGCCCCTCATGCTCCGTCTACCATTGTCTTCGTCGATTTGACTTCGCTTGTCCTCGTGCTAGTAGCGGGTTACCTATGCTACGCCAAGGTCGAATTCCCTCTCCTGGGCATTCTGTCCAGAGGCGCCGGGAAGTCGAGTATCAATCTGCAAACTACCACCTCTGTCAGTGCCAATTCATGAGAGGGAACGCCGGCTTGCCGCCTCATAGAGTTGAGCTGGACCGGGCATGGTCATCCGAATCCAAACAAAGTCTGGATCGCCGCGCATCATTTCTGATGAATTGTTCCGGCTATCTTCCTTGGTCATCTTGACTGGCATGGTGCGATAAGCAATCAGGAAAAGACATGTATTCTCTTCTCTTTCTAGGTTTCGTTTCCTTCGCATTGTCGCTGCTGATGACGCCTCCGGTTCGGAATCTGGCGTGGCATTTTGGGATCGTAGACCAACCTGATCAGAAGCGAAAGATACACAGCTCTCCGATTCCGCGTTTGGGAGGGGTGGCCATCTTCGCGACGGTCATAAGTGCCTACGGGTTGCTTCTAATCGTCCGCTTGAGTTCGGGAGCAATCGTCTGGGAGAATCTGCCGATGGTGCTTCACCTTCTCCCAGCCCTCACGGTCGTTTTCGGCATCGGGCTCATCGACGACATTGTCAGCGTCCCTCCATGGGTAAGACTCGCGGCGGAGACTGTCGCGGCGGCGTTTGCCTGGATCGGCGGGATTCAAGTCAATGCCGTGAACGGTTACTCGTTCTCAGGCGCTGTCGTTAGCTTCTTAGTTACGGTGTTGTGGATTGTCACCTGTACGAACGCGATCAACCTGATCGATGGAGTTGACGGGCTTGCGACCGGAGTCAGCTTGTTCGCGGCCATCACCATGCTAATGGCGGCCCTCCTTCAACACAATTTCAATATGGCTCTGGCGGTAGTACCTCTCGCAGGTGCATTGCTTGGCTTTCTTCGCTTCAACTTCATCCCCGCAAGCATTTTTTTGGGTGACTCCGGCAGCCTGACCATTGGGTTTCTCCTAGGGTGCTTTGGAGCGCAGTGGGCTGAGAAGTCCACCACATTGCTCGGGTTGACGGCACCGCTCATGGTTCTCGCGATTCCGCTTCTTGATGTCTGTCTTGCCGTCGTGCGCCGTTTGCTCCGCGGCCAGCCACTTTTTAACGCAGATGACGCGCACATCCACCACAAACTGCTTTCGCAAGGCATGTCTCCGCGGCGCCTTGTCCTCCTCATCTATGGCATTTGTACAGTTGGCTGCACTGCGTCGATTTTGTTGACAATTACGCACAATCACAACCGCGATTTCGTGATAGTGCTGGTTTGTCTCGCGGCCTGGCTCGGCCTGCAGCACCTCGGGTACAGAGAATTCGGAGCAGCTAAGAGAGTTGTCCTCGGTGGAACCTTCCGCAGCGTACTCAGTGCGCAATTAGCCTTGGAGAAATTCGAACAGGAAGTCAGTGGGAGCATGACGCTTGGCCACAGTTGCGATGTGCTTTGCAGAGCCTGCCCTGAGTTCGGATTCTCTGGAGTCATTTTTAACGTTGACGATGTGCAACACCAATGGGGAGTCAAAACAGGGTGGCAGGCACGTATGGAGTTTCCAGGCCGTGGCTTCATCAGTGTTTGGCGCGAGTCTGGCGTCATAAATCATGGCGCCGCCGCTGTACTATTCATCGATTGCGTCTCGCGCACCTTTTGCTCGAAACTGAGTAGCCTGGAATTAATTGACCATCAGTAAGGATGTATGCCATGTTTACACAGCATCGTTTAGTCTATCTGTGGTGTGCGCTGGTCGGTGCGGCACTTGCGATCTCGATTCTTCCCCCCAATAATTGGATCTACCGTTTCATCGCACCCTACGAGTCGAACCGCTGGGTAGACTTTCTCTCCTACACGCTCATTGTTGCAATCCCGGTTGCAGCATGGACGCGCCGAAGAGATATGCTTTTTTCTCTCGTCCCAATAATCGTGGGTGTTGTTTTCGAGTTTTTGCAGGCGCATAGTCCGGAACCTCTCGTGCGTACCCAGGATATTTCCGCGGATTCGTTTGGAATAGCGGCCGGAATACTTCTTGGCCTGAACATCCGCGTTATGCTCAGTTCGAAGAGACCATTCAGCAAAGTCAGCTCTGATCCCTCCGCTTCTCCTACGAGTTAGCCCTTTCCTGCCTTAGCTTTCGATGAGGACTTCCGGTCTCCAATTAAAATCCAGTTTGCTTACATACGCTTGAGGATCGAAGTACGCTACACACGAGATTGAATGCGAACAAAGCCGAAGGTCGAATGCCCTCGATAGAACAGCCCATGTTTACTGCCTTTTGGTCGGACAACTACTTTCCGGCCCTGGATGGCTTGCGCGCCCTGAGCATTTTTTTGGTGTTCTTTGTGCACATTCACGTCTACCGTCCTCAAATCCAGGGATGGGTTGGCGTACATATCTTTTTCGTTCTCAGCGGGTTCCTAATAACTACTCTCCTGCTGCGGGAGAAAGAGCATTATGGACAGATCTCGCTTCGCGGCTTTTATGTGCGCCGATTCTTTCGTATCGTCCCAATATACCTCCTTGTTCTCGCCTTATATGTGCCGGTTGTCCTGCTCATGCGCGACGCCGCGCGCTGGGCACAGTTTAAGCTGGCATTGCCATACTTGCTCACCTTCATGCAAGAGTACCGGCCGGCGGCATCCGGGCTTGTCTTTGGGCAGGCGTGGAGCCTCGGTATCGAGGAAAAGTTCTATCTGCTTTGGCCCTTGCTGATGGTGCTGCTGACTCCGTTCAAGCGCGGCACGACTATCCTGGCTATGACCATTGGTGCGGCGTGGTTCTTCTTTCCTTTCGGGAATTTAACTAACTACGGTAGCCTGCTCATGGGCGCGTTGATGGCGATTGTGCTCGCCAAGAGTACAACGATTCCCTTTCGCGAGATTCTGGCTCGCATTCCAACGACTTTCGGCGCCGTCCTTGTGATTGCCGCATATGCGGTGTTTTGGTTCCATCCAAATCTCGTACTGCTGGTCTCATCGGCGATTGCAATTTTGATCGGCACCCTGGTGCTGCGCGCCAGTTGGCTTCGCGGTCTACTCGAGCACCCTTGGGTGGTAATCGTCGGCAAGCGCAGCTATGCCATGTATCTGATCCACGTACTCGTGATACATAGCGTCGAAGGTCTGCTGAGGCTCCTGCATGCATGCGTGTGGTATACCGTAGTGCCGGCGGCATACCTCGTCAGCTTCGCCGGCGCCACCGTCCTTTTCTATTCGGTGGAACGGCCGTGTCTGGCGTACGGCCGAAGGCTTTCGAAGAGAATGCGCGATAGGCAGATTCATGTGTCCGAAAGCGTTGTATCGAGGATGTCCAGCTCGCTGGCGTTAGCTCCATTTGCTAACACCGTCGCTCCGATCGAACGGATGGATTCCGCGGTGCCGAACGCATACGCAGATAGGATCGATTAAGTGGGAGCGGGTGCTGGCCAGCCGGGTGCAATCGCTTCCTTGTCCTGAAAGAACGAATAATGAGGATCCTAACAGATGGCGATTTTAGACGGGCGCCTTTTTCCCTCTCTCTCAGTTCAAGAGAGGGTTGCAGCCCAAGGGAGGGACTTTGCCTCAAAGCCTGACAGTTCAGGATTTAGCGGAGCTTCTTTTTGTCCTTCCCTTTTTTTCACTCATCTTCGTTGCCCCTGGCTATCTTCTCGGTTTGGCTTCGAATGCACTCGACTTTCGACGGCGTGGCATGACAGAACGCGGGTTGCTGGCCCTCACGCTCTCATGTGCAGTCTCGCCGTACCTTATTAACATTTTATGTCGTTGTTTTTCGGTCAGTCTTGTGTCCTTTTTTTATCTATTCATTGCAATTGCATTCTTATCGAGTTTGGTGTCTGAATGGAGACACAATAGATATGCATTATCCCTTGGGATGGATTGGACAACGAAGGCCGCTCTCTATCTTGTCGTTCTTTGGATTGTTGTTTGCCTGATTTCGTTGCCGGACATCCAGATCGGACAGCGTATCTACTCAACTGCGGCCACTTTCGATCATTCAGTCCGAAACGCATTTATAGCGTCGGCACTTCGTACCGGCGCCCCGCCTGCAAATCCATTTTTCTTCGCAGGAAATCTTGTTCACGCTCGTTACTATTACTATTGGAACGTCCTATGCGCAGTCCCCGCAACCATGTCGGGCGCCAATACCAGAATTGTCCTATTTGCCAGCTGTATATGGAGCGGCTTGCTCCTTGCTTCCATCATTCCTATCTATCTGAAACACTTCCTCGATCAACGGTCTAATCTGCGATTCGCTTCCCTGATAGGGGTTGCGATGATTGCGATCACCGGCCTCGATCTGCTTCCGACCCTTGGGCTGACGGTCCTCCGACATAGACCTCCAACTGCAGACATGGAGTGGTGGGACCCATGCCAGATCGCATCTTGGTTAGATGCTTTGATATGGGTACCTCATCACGTAGCAGCGTTGGTGGCCTGCTTTGGGGGATACTTGTTTCTTTGGAATGCCGAACAGAAAGCAAAATTGTCGACGAGGATTTCACTGCTCTTATTTGCAGCATTTGGATTTTCGAGTGCCGCTGGACTTTCAGTTTACGTTACCTTCACGTTTACGCTGTTTGCCCTCGCATGGACTGCATTCTTGATCGTGAGGGGTAAGATTCGACAAGCAGGTCTTCATTGTGCTGCCGGTTGCCTGGCGGTTTTGCTTTCCACTGGTTATATTCGAGACCTGCTCGGCGCTGGAGTGAGCGGAGCCGGAGCTGACAGCCAATTTGTTGCCTTCACGTTGAGAGCGCTTCCGTTTCAGGCCGTTGCTGCCAAGCTGAATCTCCATGGAGGTTTCGCGTATCTATGTGTCTGGTGTCTGGTTGCGCTCCTCGTTCTTTCTCTTGAATTTGGGGTTTATCTTTTGATCGCCGTCGTTCGGGCAACCCACGATTGGCGTCATCGGCGAGCGCTTCCCGAGGCTGAAAAGGCACTCTGGTTCATGGCTGGCTCGTCCTTCTTCGTAATCATGTTTCTTCGGTCGACCGTAATCATGAACAATGATCTCGCTTACCGCGGCGCCATGGTTCTGCAATTTGTGCTCCTGCTTTGGGCGGCTGCCTATTTGGCAAACAGGATTGCAGTGGATCGAGAACTCCCGGTAATGCGAACTTCTGTTCAAAAGTTGCTGAATTCGAGCCTGATCGCGCTCATTGCAGTTGGCGGTCTATCATCCGTTTATCAATTGTCCATGCTCCGTGCTTATACATTTCTAAGCGAGAAGTACGGATGGGAGGAGAAATTACAGATGGCAAACGGGCACGATGCCTTTTGTATTCGCACGGCTTACGCAGGATTGGATCGCACCATACCTTCCAACGCGATTGTCCAATTCAACCCGGAGAGCAAGCTAATTACTCAGATGTTAGTCTATTCGCGCTATCAGCAGGTCGATGCTGGGGGACCTAACTGCTTTTCAGAATTCGGTGGGTCTGTGGAACAGTGTGCGGCAGTTAGGGCTGGATTGCAGTCCATCTTTGATCCTGATGAAGTTGGGGACTTGTCTAGCCATAGCGTTAGTAACATTTGCAGAACATTGCATGTCAATGTGTTAATTGTCGACGCTCTTGATCCCGTTTGGAAGAGGTCAGATAGCTGGGTTTGGCAAAGCACGCCAATTGTTCAGAATGAATTTGTCCGGGCACTTAGGTGTGGAGACGATTTCTGACAAAGAGTCGAGCGGCGGGACTAGGTCAGCTTGCTTGTTGGTACTCGGCAATCTGCTTCAACGTGAAGGACTGCATATCGTCACCCCGCTGCCAGGCCTGGAACCAATCCACAACCCATCGCAGTGCCTGCTCGACATGAAGCCGCGGATGCCAGTTGAGGAGCGAGCGCGCCTTGCCGGCATCGAGTTTTAGAAATCCCGCCTCGTGAGGATTCTCGGCAGTATCGCGGACCCAGCCGGCGCCAGGGCCCCACAGCGCGGTCAGCGCATCGGCCATGCGGGCCACGGGCCAGGCGTCATCATCGGCGGGGCCGAAGTTCCAGGCGCCATCGAATTCAGTTCCCTGCTCTAGAAGACGTTCGGCCAGCGCGATGTATCCAGCGAGCGGTTCCAGTACGTGCTGCCATGGACGAATGGCCTGGGGATAGCGGATATGCACCGGTTGACCGGCCAGGAATCCGCGAATCATATCGGGTACAAGCCGGTCCTCTGACCAGTCTCCGCCGCCGATCACGTTACCGGCGCGCGCCGATGCCAGCGCAATTTTGTGCTCTGCAAAGCTTGCCGGCGAAAAATAGGAACTGCGGTATGAAGCTGTTACCAACTCGGCACAGGCCTTACTGTTGCTGTACGGATCGAATCCGCCTAGGCGGTCGTCTTCGCAATATCCCAACAGCCGTTCGTGGTTCTGATAGCACTTGTCGCTGGTGATGATGACGACAGCTCCCACGGATGGGACGCGGCGAACGGCGTCCAACACATGCACCGTGCCCATTACATTGGTCGAATAAGTTTCAATGGGATTCGCATACGAACGGCGGACCAGAGGCTGGGCAGCCATGTGGAACACAACCTCGGGTTTGAAGGCGGCAATAGAGCGCTCGAGCCTATCGAGGTCGCGAATGTCGCCCACTTCGTGCTCAACATGTTCGATGACTCGCGCGCTGGCAAAGAGGTTCGGATCGCTCTCCGGCGCGAGCGCATAGCCGTGAACTTTGGCACCCAGACTCGCCAGCCACAACGACAGCCAACCCCCTTTGAAGCCGGTATGCCCTGTCAGAAAAACGCGGCGGTCCTTCCACACGGCCTTCACCATATCTTCCAGGGTGCATTGCCCGCCGCCCAGAGGGCCTCTAATTGCAGCTTATCGCGCAAACTATCCATGGGCTGCCAGAAACCAATGTGCTCGAATGCACGCAGATTGCCCTCGGACGCGAGTCTCTCCATCGGCTCGCGTTCCCATGTGGTTCCATCGCCATCGATAAGTTCGAGAACGCGGGGCGAAAGAACAAAAAAACCGCCGTTGATCCAGGCGCCGTCCGCCTGTGCTTTCTCACGAAACGCAGTAACCATATCGCCATCGCGTTCGAGCACGCCAAACCGCTGGCGGGGCTGCACCGCAGTTAACGTGGCCAGCTTGCGGTGCTTCTTATGGAAGGCGATCAACGCTCGAATATCCACGTCTCCAACGCCATCGCCATAAGTCATGCAGAATTCCTCCTCATCCGCGACATAGGGAGTTATGCGCTTGAGACGGCCGCCCGTCATCGTGTTCTCGCCTGTATCTACGAGTGTCACGTGCCAGGGTTCGGAATGGTGGCCGTGAACCTGCATACGATTTTCCTGCATGTGAAAGGTAACGTCGGCGGTGTGCAGGAAATAATTGGCAAAAAACTCCTTGATCATATATCCCTTGTAGCCGAGACAGATGACAAAATCATTGATTCCGTACTGACTGTATATCTTGAGAACGTGCCATAGTATAGGCTGTCCTCCTATTTCCACCATCGGCTTGGGGCGCATAGTGGTTTCTTCGTTCAGACGCGTGCCGAGGCCGCCTGCTAGGATGACAGCTTTCATTGCGATTAGTCTACTGGCACGAATGGACTTTTGCAACGTAGACTAGCGATAATACAGGGCCTGCCGACGAGGAGCGACCAAAATGAGTAAACGAGCAGCGGAGCTACGCCAGCGCATCCTGGATCTGACTGCAGAGTATTTCTCCGAGGCATTTCCCGAGCGCGCGTTTGTGGCCGGGGAGACCCCGATCCCTGTCTCCGGCAAAGTGATTGACGCTTCAGACGTGCAGGCTGTAGTTGATTCCGCTCTCGATGGCTGGTTCACTACCGGCCGTTTTGCCAAGGAATTCGAGCGCAAGCTGGCCCGGTCTGTTGGTGTCCGCTGCGCCTCGCTGGTTAACTCGGGCTCATCGGCAAACTTGCTGGCGGTCTCGGCGCTGACATCGCCGAAGCTGGGAGAGCGAAGGTTGAAGCCCGGCGACGAAATAATTACTATCGCCGCAGGCTTCCCAACGACGGTGAACCCAATCTTTCAAAACCGCCTGGTGCCGGTGTTTCTGGATGTCACGCTGCCCACTTTTGAAGTCGATGTGACTCAGCTAGAAGCGGCGCTTAGCGCCAGGACGCGCGCCATTATCATCGCGCACACGCTGGGCAATATGTTCGATGCCGAGGCTGTAGCCGCCTTTGCGAAAGAACACAATCTGTGGCTGATTGAAGACTGCTGCGATGCGCTTGGTTCCACACTGAACGGCAGGAATGCTGGAACGTTTGGCGATATTGCCACCGTGTCGTTTTATCCGGCGCACCACATCACAATGGGCGAGGGCGGCGCGGTACTCACAGATAAGCCGGACCTGCAGATCCTCATTGAATCGTTTCGCGACTGGGGACGGGACTGTTGGTGCGAGCCAGGCAAAGACAACACCTGCGGCAAGCGATTTGAATGGGAGTTTGGCGAATTGCCGTGCGGCTATGACCACAAGTACACCTATTCGCACATCGGCTACAATCTGAAGGCGACCGATATGCAGGCCGCACTTGGGGCTTCGCAAATCGAGAAGCTGCCCTATTTCATCGATCGCCGCAAGGAAAACTTCCGTATATTGCGCGCCGCGCTCGAACCTTATGCCGACGTGCTTCTGCTGCCCGAAGCTACGCCCGGTTCCGATCCAAGCTGGTTTGGATTTCCGCTGGGCGTGCGTGAGGACGCGCCTTTCACGCGCGATGACCTGGTGAAGCGGTTGGAAGAGCAAAAGATCGGCACGCGACTCCTTTTTGGCGGCAACCTCGTTAGGCAACCCGCATACGAGGGGATGGAGTATCGAGTAATCGGGAACTTAAAGAACACCGACTATGTCATGCGCAATGTGTTTTGGGTCGGGGTCTACCCTGGGCTGACAAGGCCTATGCTCGAACACGTCGCCGTGGTGATCGGTGAGGTGGCAATGGGAAAAGAGGCCGCGCTAAAGATTACTCAGTAAGTGGTTAGTGAGTTCGAGGATTTGACGCAACATGTGGCACATCATGATCAAGAGGAGTTTAGATGACATCGGCCAGGCACGCTGTCGTTGAAGAAGACCTGCGGAGTATCACCAATTCCAGCCTGCCTTGGGAGCGGTTCTTCGGAAAAACGGTTCTGATTACGGGCGCAAATGGCTTCGTCCCGGCTTATATGCTTGAGACGTTACTGTATCTTAATGAAACTCGTCATGCCGGGATTCATATCTTAGCTCTTGTCAGAAATGCCGAAAAGGCAATGCGGCGGCTTGGAAACATAGTCCGCCGTTCCGATGTGACGATGATCGTGCAAGACGTGCGTACTCCCTATGCAGGACCCAGGGCGGCCGATTTCATTATTCATGCCGCCAGCCAGGCTAGCCCAAAATTCTACGGAAGCGATCCTGTTGGCACCTTCGAAACGAATATTATCGGAACCCAGAGGATGCTTGAGTTGGCCAGTGATGTTCACAGCGAAGGCTTCCTCTTCTTTAGCAGCGGCGAGGTATATGGCCAATCAGAGGACATTTTTCTTCCGGTGAAGGAAACAGCATTCGGGACTCTCGATCCGATCGACATTCGTTCGTGTTACGCGGAGGGAAAGCGTGGCGGCGAGACTCTCTGCGCCTGCTGGCATGCTCAGTTCGGAATACCGGCAAAGATCGTGCGCTTATCACATACTTATGGACCAGGGATGACTCTCGATGACGGCCGCGTCTTTGCCGACTTCGTCGCCGATGTCGTAGCTCGACGCGACATCGTGATGAAGAGTGACGGGAGCGCCCGGCGCCCCTTTTGCTATCTTGCCGATGCCACAGTTGCCTTCTTTACCGCGCTGCTTCTGGGAAACAGCGGGGAAGCCTACAATGTCGGCAGCGAAACTGAGTGCTCCATTTTGAAGCTGGCTAACACCCTCTGCGAGCTTTTTCCGGAACGGAAATGCCGAGTTATACGCCGGGAGCGGCAACCTGATGAACAGTATATTACAAGCACAATTTCCGGGGGACACCTCGATATTTCAAAGATCAGATCGCTTGGATGGGAACCGAAAACAGGTATAGAAGAGGGATTTTCGAGAACTGTGAGGAGCTACGAATGATGCTATGAGCCAATCTTTTTGCTTTCTTCCATCGGCATCGGCAGGCCTGGCTCATATTCGAAATTGATGCGCTCGCGTTCGATCGCATAGGGTCTCTTCTGCACCTGGGTATGAATCGCGCCAATGTATTCACCGAGGATTCCCATGAAGACCAATAAAATTGAATTGAAAAAGAAGATGCCAATCACCACCGGCGCAATGCCCAAAGAGAAACTCTGCCAAAAAAGCAATTTGTAGACTAGATAAGCCATTGCGGTAAGAAATGAAAGCGCCGCGCCAACAAATCCGGCAAGCACTGTTAGCCGCAGCGGAACCTTCGATAGGTTGATGATGCCCAGCATGGCGATATCGTAGAGCGTATACCAATTGCTCTTGGTGATACCAAATTTGCGCGCCGGCTGAAAGTAGTGCAGTTGCTTGCTGGGTAATCCGATCTCCGCGATAATGCCGCGGAAGTAGGGATACGGGTCCTCGAACGACTTTACGATCTCAATGACGCGACGGTCGTAGAGGCCAAAGCCGGTGAAATTCTGGATGGTCTTGACCGACGAGAGCCGTTCCACCAGTTTGTAATACTTCTTGCGCAGCCAGAACATCAGGGCGCTTTCTCCACTGGCGTTCTTGATGCACAGAACCATGGGATAGCCTTCCTCCCACGCGCGAATCATATCCGGGATAAGCTCCGGCGGGTCCTGCAAATCGCCGGCGAGGCCGATCACTGCATCGCCCCGCGTTTGAAACAATGCATGCATCGGTGAACGGATATAGCCGAAGTTGCGTGCGTTCACGATGATTTTCACGTTCTTGTCCGTCTCGGCAATGCGCTTCAGAATGGCCACGGTGCCATCCGTCGAAGCGTTATCGATAAAGACATGCTCATAGCGGTATTGGGGAAAACCGTTCATGATCTCGCGTACGCGCAGATATACAGCTTCGATATTCTCTTCCTCATTGTAGGCGTTTGTCATGACGCTGATTGTCTTCAATGCAGTCCTCTCAAATCGTACTGAGTTGTTGCGGGCGCCGCTTTTTCAGTTGAACCGTTGAAGTTATCGTTCGTCAATCGGAGACGAAGGTAACAGCCGAATCGAGGCGACCGATGATATACTACCGCAACAGCGGGAAAACAATACGGATAACCTGATTAAAGGCAGAAATATCCGCTGCAACTCCCAAGAAGCATACCACCTCGACAATTTGATGGGGAGTGGCAATGAATAGACGACCTTGCCATGCGGGGGTCACAAGCCTCTAAAAAGTGCGTTGCATTTGCTGATCTGGAGCGGGTTAATCTCCGATGCCACAAACCTGTGCGGTGCGTGATTTGCCCGGCCACAGGTTGGATTTTGGAACCCTTTAACGTGAGCGTAGCTCCTCAGATATTCGCCTGATTTGTTCAGGAATCGATACGGCTGATCGCACCCGGCATCCTTGGCAAGTTTTTTCGCGTCGATCCACGCTTTTCTTTTGAAGCGGACTCTAGTTACCAAGAGAGAACGTCTTGATTTCTCAAGGCTCGTATTTGGTTTGCATGGCGTTATCGACACGATGAGAATATAAGCCTGATTACAGATTTTTCCTGTACCAAGTACCTATCAAACCACAGAGTTCGTTGGATGGGGGTCTTCTTGAACGCAATTCGACTAACCCGGAAGTATTCCTGTTGCCCAGTTTGCGGTGGAACCGACTTAAAGGGCCTCTGGGAAGTGGACGGCTACACGATCGCGCGTTGTAGAACATGCTCTTTGGTATTTGTCCAAGACCAATTGACCACGGAACAACTTGCCGCACATTATGCCGACGTCAAGGATGACGCCTATGACGATCCAAACATCGAGTGCCTCAGCTACTATTACAAAAAGCTTGGGGGACTGATACGGAGCCAAATTCCCCAGCCGGGGAAACTGCTCGATGTCGGTTGTTCGCGCGGCTGGTTTCTTGACGTTATGCAAGGCTGGGAGTGCCATGGAATCGAGATCGTGACCTCCGACGGAATGATCGCCCGCAAACGTCATGGAGATCGAATTTTTGTAGGCCTATTCGAAGACTACCCGCTGATGGAGAACTACTTCGACGTAATTACGTTGCAGGACGTCTTCGATCATATCCGCGATCCCATGGCAGCGCTCGAAAAGTGCAGACGCATGTTGCGACCCGGCGGCATGATCGTGATCAAAGTGCACAACATCTCCTGCCTCTACGCCAAACTCACAGGACGGAATTTTTATGCTGTCGTTCCGCCCACGCATCTTTTTTATTACGACGCTGGAACGCTGGACCGCGCACTATCGAAGAGCGGCTTTCAAGTGTTGAGCTCAAAGTTCATCGGCCACTTGTTCAAGTTCAAGACGGTTTTCTTACGGTTGTCGCAGGGCAATACGAAATCGCTTTCTTACCGCATCTTCGGGGCTTTGAACGGCACCGCACTGGGTGAGGTTCGGTTTCACAAGAACCTGCACGACATCATAACAATTTTGGCAATAAAGCCCATGAGTTCCTGAGTGCGCTGCCAATTGGAATACGCTCCGAGCCAGGATGCTAAATATTCTTTTCTCAAAGGATTGCACTCTGCGTGAAACTGGATTCTCCCAAGCCGCTGCTGCAATTCTTCCGCTATCTCCTTGTGGGCGGGTTCAATACCTTTTTCGGATATGGCGTGTTTGCAATGCTCACCTGGTTGTTTGTGGGGCTTGGCACCTATAGCTACATGTACGCGGCGGCACTGGCAAATGTGATTGCCATAAGTGTGGCTTTTCTCGGATATAAATGGTTTGTGTTTCGCACCCGCGGAAACTATCTGGTTGAATGGATTCGGTGCTTTGGGGTATACGGAAGCAGCGTGCTCATCGGTCTGGCAGGACTACCCATTCTGGTTCCGATCCTGCGGCACATGTTGCACAGGCCAGAACAGGCACCATATCTCGCAGGCGCTCTTTTGACGCCTCTCACGGTGATTTTCAGCTTCATTGGTCACAAGAAGTTTTCGTTCAGACCGGGACTAACTCAGAAGACTGTTCCAGCAAAACCTGGGACGCCGCCGGCCAGAGCGGGGAGTTAGAGACTTGTTATTGAACCCGCTATGCCAAGATGAGAAAAATAGAATCCTCCCTCCCTCCCTCTTTGCCGCTGTCACAAACTCGATTGAGTCCGGGTAAGATTTGGCTAATTCGTCTGAAGAGCTGAACATCGTATCCAATTCCAGCGAACAACCGCTCCAGTGGCTTGTAGGTCAACTGGCCGTGATTCGGGGATACCTTTAATCGCAATATGAACGGATGATCATCGAACAGAGCTGTACGAGCGATGTCGCGATACTCTGATCGGCCTCAATATCCATGCTGGCCAGATTCCCGGTTCTCCAGGTCCGCGGGCTGGACATCGCGCGGCAAAAAGCACGATTTGCTTTGAAAACATCTTGACGAGGCCTTCTAAATAGCTAAGAGTGTATGCAAACCATCACTACGACCGCTTGATTGCGGCGGCTACTCCCGGCTCAGTAGTTTTGGACATTGGCGCAAATATTGGTGTGACAAGCGCTCATCTTTGCTCAAAATCCAAACATAGTTCGCGTTTATGCATACGAGCCTCTACCACATACTTTTGAGTGTGCCATGCGCACGCTAACATGCAATCCTATCCTCTGGGAAAGAAGATCAACATGATGAACTGGGGTCGGCGCATCGAATGGCGCGTTAGATAACAACTTCACGAGAAGGCCAAGGCGGCAATCGGGGACTCAGAGAAACTGCCACGCTTGAAAAGCTGGTATACGAATCAAACCCGAGGACATGGAAATGGTCACAATTCAGCTTGACGACGCCGATGATGTATTGAGTCGATCGGGCGTCTCATCCTCATGCGATAATTCTACTTGGAAACTGGACTGCCGAAGGCGCGGAATATGCGAATTATTGACCTTTTTTGAATGTTGAGCGATCCGCGAACTCGAATGCAGCAGTTGAATGCATAGTCGCCAGGTGAGCATAATCGGACGCCAACTTAAGCGGCATTTTATCACCACGGCCGAGGCTGACCTGGAGACTCGGATGACTGCATGCATGGAGTGGCTTAAGCTATGTGATTGTGACTGCGGCACGCAATTGGACTGTGGCGGGGACCCCGCCATCACCCATGTGCTCGATTGGAATCAACCGCGCGATTCTACTGCCGACGCTGCTTTTTTGACGCCAGACACCAAGCCAGATCTGCTTTCCCTGCCCTACTGGCTAACGGATAGCTACCTGAGACGATCACCTTGCCACCGCAGGATTGCAAAAGCGTTCTAAGTGACCACTCCGAGAAGTAGTTGATGTGTTCATGCATCATGTAGAGAGTGGCGGGACGAGTAACAAATCGCGCCAGCCCGGGATGCGTGATGGCCATGAGTCCAATCTGCGCGAGCCGCCTTGCGATCCTGCTCAGTCCGAAGGGAAATTCGCACGGCACTTCGAGATACACGAGCCCACCTTCCGGCGCGGCTTGAAGAATCTCGCGCACCAGGACCTGCGGAAATCCTACATGCTCAAGAACGTTGCTGTTGATGATGAGATCAGCCTTGCATTCCGCAGGGTCGGCGGTTGCTGTGACTCCGGCTGTAGCTGGAATTCCTGAAATGTCGTAGACAAAGGCCTCGGCGCCCTCAAACAGGTCGACAACAAGGTCGCCACGGTCTCCGCCGTAATCGAGAATGCGGTTGATCTTTCGTTCTCCAACGTGTTGCCGAAGGATCGGGGTCAGCTTCTTGCGGCGGATAGCGTAATGACTTGCTGATGCCAGGTCGGTATTGAATTTGGGGGTGTACCAGATTTCAGATGCGAAGCGCATCTGCTGATACTCCTCTGAACGAAAATTGCCGTAGAGGCGGCGCAGATCCGCGTCGTCAAGGCGCGGGTTATAGAACATGAATCCACAGGATTCACACTTGACGAGGTCTACGCAAAAAGGAGTTCTGTTCCAAATTCGTTTGGCCAGGAAGGGTGCAACCAAGGCACGCTTGAGCCGCGTAATTGTCCCGTCGCAGACCACGCATTTAGAAACTTCTTTCATAGTGATTCTCCGATTCGCCCTCAGAGTGTGTTCACGGGGCTTTCTACTTGCTGCCACTTATCCATTGCAGGCAATGCGCCAAGATTCATCTGTACATGCCTTGAGCCGCTCCGGCCGATCTTTGCAGTTTACCGTCTACCAGCAGGTGCGCCCGCCGTCGATTATCAGGTTCGTGCCGGTCATGTAGGAGGATGCATCGGAACAGAGGAAAAGGATTGCGCCCTGATACTCGGTTCGCTCGGCCATCCGCTCCATGGGGATCAACTGTTTCAGCTTGCTGAGAAAAACCTCCGGTTGATCGTTGAAGACGCCTCCGGGCGAGATCGCGTTCACTCGGATGTTCGCGCTGCTCCAGTAAGTCGCCAAATAGCGGGTGAGTCCAAGCAGGCCGGATTTAACAACAGAATATGTGACCGGTTTTACGGGTTGCTCTTCTTCCGGAAGCCCGTCGACGCGATAGAGGCGCTGGTCGGGCGCGATGACAGCGAGGTCCGATGCCACATTGAGAATGACGCCCGACCTGCGCTTCGCCATCTCCGCACCGAAGATCCGGCTGCACAGAAATGCTCCGGTCAGGCCGACGCGAAGATCGGCGTCCCAGACCTCGAGGGGGAAATTTTCGAGGCGTGACCAGGCGATGTTGCCGGCCTCGACCTTGGGATTGTTGGCCGCGTTATTGATGAGAATGTCGATGCGGTGGAACTTTCGGATGATCTGAGCGCTGGCATCGTTGAGCGAGGCTTCACTAGTGATGTCTGCAGCTAGTCCGAGAGATTCGACGCCATTCGCGCCTGTTAACTCTTTGGCCCTGGCGGCGGGATTCGCGCCGGGAAGATCGAGGAGCACCACGTGGGCACCGGCGGCGGCAAGGATGTCTCCGTGATGAAAGCCGAGGAGCCCTGCGCCTCCAGTGATGATGGCGACACGGCCGGAGAGATCGAAAAGCTGCTGCACTCGACTTTTTTCCGCATCTGGCATGGCTATGCTTTAGTTTACTGTCATTGAACAGGCGCCAGCTCAACTGGCTGATGACTTTCAATGGACCTTTTTGCGGCCAGGGCCATCCTGAGGCTTTGCAGGCCGTCTTTTAAGTCGACGAGCGGGCGTTTCCGGGTCTTTACGCACTCGAGGAAATGAGCAAGCTGGTCGGTAAAAAGCTGGTTTCGGTCGAAGCCTGCGTAGCTGCGCACCTGTGGCGCCGCGTTGCCGCGAGTGAAAACGCTGACCGTGAGTGCATTGAGATCCATTACGGCTCTGCCGTGATCGCCAATAACTTCGCATTGCCGGCTGGGAGGCGACTGAAGGTAGTCCTGGTGAAGTTGGATGGGAAGCGGGCGGCCCGCGGTACTGCATTCCATGAGGATGCTGGCCGTATCTTCGACATCTATCTCGAGGTCGCTCCAATGCCCGCCGATTGCGAAGATCCGGCTGGGCAGGCCGAAGAGCGAGTATAGATAGTCGAACTCGTGAATCTGCGACAGCACCACACCGCCGCCCAGATCGGCGCGGGCTGCGTACATTTGGCGATAATCTTCATAGCGATGCCAGTTGGGCAGATACTCGCCAATGGTGGCGCGGACGGCGAGCAGGTTGCCAAGCACGCCGCTCTCAACCGCCTCGGCCAGCTTGCGCAGGCAGGGGTGAAAGCGCAACTGATAGCCGACCATGGCAATCCGCGCACGCTCTGACGCGGCACGAACGAGCTCGTCGATTCCATCGAGAGAGTTGCTGAGCGGCTTTTCGACAAAGACGTCGCATCCGGCGTGGATGCAGGCGAGCGTAACCTTGACGTGGAGACTGCTGGGGTTGCACACAAAGGCTATGTCCGGCTTTTGATAGAACGCCTCGTCAAGGCTGGAGAAGACACGAATGGCGTATTCATCTTCCACGTTGCGGCTGGTGTCGGCGTCGAGTGCGGGCGTTACCACGTGCGTCTGCCTCCGCACGCGATAGGCGATGATTTCCGCAGAATCGCCGAGCATCGCACGGAGGTTGCGCGTGTGGCGCTGGCCGATTCCACCCAGGCCGATCATGAGAATCTTCATCGCTCAACTCCCAGAGCATTCTCAATCTGGCCGGCGACCCAGGCGCGATTTTGCGTAATCCAGGGCAGCTCCTGGCCAGGCTCCGAGCGGGCGATCTGCAGAACATAGTCGCCACGGTAGTGCAACGATGCGAGTCCATTAAATACAGCGGACAGATCGGCGTCACCGGTACCGAGCGGAACGGTCCCTCCGCCGTGAAGACGATCCTTTATGTGAACGCTTCCAATGCGGTGGCCATAGGCTGCAAACTCTTCGGCAACTTGATAGCCAAGAGAGCTGCTGTTCCCGGAATCGTAGTTTGCGCGCAGCATCGGGTGCGGGCACTGCTCCAGCAACGTCGCGAAGGGCTTTGGCGCGAGAGATGTTTCGAGGTGGAGCTCGACCTGGTTCTTTTCAGCGGCGGGAAGAAGCGATTGCAGGATGGAGAGCGTCTCGAGCAACTCTGCGTCATTCTCGATGCGCGAGTTGTCTACGAAGGGGATCACGGTTCGAGTAATGCCGGCGAGTTTGCAGCGGGAGAGCAGCCACTCCATCTTCCTGACCCGTTCGTCGCGTTCCGCCTGTGTTGTGCGTAGAAACGGATGATCCATGAAGTAATCTGCGCAGAGAGAGCGCACTGCCGTTCCGGTTGTTTCTGTGAGTGCGCGCATCTCGGAGATGCCGGCATCGGTGATCAAGGGGTTTGCGTCTTCGCCGTATTCGTCGAAGATCCACTCAATTGCATTCAGGCCGGCCTGCGCGGCAAGAGCGAACTCGTCTCGCCAGCGCCGCCGCGGGAACGATTGAAAGCGGCCGGCCTCGGGAGGCACCAGCCTGCCCTGCATGATGGCGAGATAGGGCATCGTCGTTCTCCTACTCCTCGATGATGGGGATGAGCATGTTGGATTTGAATTCGTCTCGGTCAAGAAATGGCCACAGGTCTTCAAGCGGCTTGGAAACGAAGGAGCCGTCGGGCCGTTGGACGGATGAAAGCCGCGGTTGACGCACTTCGTCGAGAACAACGTGCACATCGCACACCACGGGACCCGGAGTCGCGAGGACCCGCCCTATCTCCTCTGCCAGATTGCGCTGGCTTGTAATGAGGTCCGTGGCAATTCCATATGCTTCGGCAATGCGCCGGATGTCAGGGAGCGATTGGCCGGTGGCAGCGTCGCAGCCGATCGTGCAAGCACCGAAGAAAGCGGTTTGCGAAGCGCGAATGGAACCGTAGCCCTGATTATTGAGGACGAAGAACTTTATTGGAAGCTGCAGACGGGCAATCGTCTCAAGTTCCTGAATGTTGAACTGAAATCCGCCGTCGCCATCAACGCAGATGATGTTGCGCTTCGAACCGTCGGCGGCGCCAACAATTCCCGCCCCAACCGATGCGGGAATGCCGAAGCCCATGGCTCCCAAAGCTGTGGTATGGAAGATGCGCTGCCCGCGCTTGGTGCGAAACGCGAGGAGAAAAAGCTCAATTCCTGTTCCGGAACTGCCGGAGATAAAGTAGTCGTCCTCATTGAGCACGCCGGACATGACTTCGGCAAAGTTATAGACGCTCACCCTGCCGTCAGGAACCTTATGCTCAGGAAGCACCAGAGGGTAACGCATGCGCCAGTCCGCACAACGCTTCTTCCATGGAGCGCGCTCCTTCTTTTCGATTTTGGAGGCCTGGGCCAACATCTCACGCATGAAGTCGCCGGCGTCGGCACAGATGGGGAAGTGGACTGTGTTGCCCATTTTTCTTAGCTCGGTGGGGTCGATGTCCACCATGGCTTTGCAGGCGGCCCGGGCGAAGCCTTCGGGAGCGTAGCCGGTTACGATGCGATCGAGCCGGGCGCCGATGGTGAGAAGAAAATCGCAGTTCTGGATGGCGAAATTGGCGCCGCGCTGCGCAATGGTGCCAGGGCGCCCCACGTAGAGTGGGTCGTCATCCGCCAACAAGTCGATGGCGAGCCAGGTAACCTCCGCAGGTATGTCGAGAGCGCGGAGGAGTTGTTCCATCTCCCCCTCGGCGCGAGCGAGACGGACTCCGTTTCCAATAAGCACCATGGGGCGTTCGGCACGATTGAGCTCATCCAGGATTTTGCCAACCTGCGTCTTCAGATCGGCAGACGTTATCCGCCCGTCTGAAACTGCGGCAGCTTCGGCTGGGTCGAAATTGCGCAGGGCGGAAGGGTCGTCGATGGGCGAAGCCTGCACATCGAGCGGGATGTCGATCCACACCGGACCGGGCCGTCCTGAACGTGCAATGTGAATCGCTTTTTCCAGATGATAGCGGATGTCGCTCGGCTCAAGCACGGTAACGGCGTACTTGGTAATGGGGCTCACGATGGAGATGATGTCCACCTCCTGCACGCCCACTTGTCTCATCCCCAGCGGCTTGTTGTCGCTGTCGAAGGCTCGGTCAGGACGTTTTACCTGGCCCGAGACAACCAGCATGGGAGTTGAGTCCAGCCAGGCGCCGGCGACTCCGGTAACTGCGTTGGTGCCTCCTGGTCCGGTCGTGACCAGGCACACGCCTAGATTGTTCGTCGCCTTGGAGTAGTTCTCCGCAGCCACAGCGCTGGCCTGCTCATGCAGATTGCACACCGGGGTCAGCCGCTTTTCGCCGGCAAGCGAGTTATTCAGGTGCATTGCGCCGCCGCCTGTTACAAGAAACACGTGCCTCACGCCTTGGTCGGCGATAAAGCGCACAACGTAATCGGAAAGCTTCATGGGTTTAATCGTAACCTGCGTTCAATGATAGCGATTGGGGTTCAGGATTTAAAGTAGACTTCGTGGGCGCGCAAGCCGCGTGCGTCGAGAATCGCTTCGACGAGTTCGCGGACGGCGCCGTTGCCCCCGGCGCATTTGGAAATGAAATTGGCGTGAGCGAGAACGTCGGCGGCGGAGTTGGACGGAGCGGCGGAGAAACCGGCAATCTGCATTGCGGGAAGATCGTTCACATCGTCACCCATGAAGCAGATTTCGGCCAGGTCGACGCCGGCTGCGGCTGCGAAATCCCGCAGAGCGGCTGCTTTGTCGCGGCAGCCTTTGATGACGTGACGGATGAGCATTTTATTCGCATAGCGGTCGACAAGCGGGCTGTCTTCGCCGGAGATGAGCGCGAGCTCGAGTCCGGCACGGCGGGCCAGCGATACGCCCATGATGTCGGCGAAAGAAAAACGCTTCCACTCTTCTCCGGATGGGCCCCACCAAAGGCCGCCATCGGTGAGCACGCCGTCGACATCGAGCGCGACGGCGCGAATTTGCGCCAGAGCTTTTGCGGACTTGTTTTCCGTCATTCCGAACTATACCGCTGCGCCGACGCGGCGAAGCTTCTTGATGATGGGCATCTCGCGTTCGTATACGTGCTTGACCCCATCGCCTTTGGCCAGCTCCCAAAGCCGGATGTCGCGGACCAGGCGGGTGATGCCATTTGGCTCAAGCGAAGCCGCCTGATCGGAGCCCCAACTGGCGCGATCGATTGTTATATGGCGCTCAACGCAGCAGGCGCCCAGCGCGGCCGCACATACGCTGGTGGGAATGCCGGTTTCGTGACCCGAGTAGCCGACCGGGACGCCATAGCGCTCGGCCATGGCCGGGATTGCGCGGAGATTCAGCTCGTCGTAGTTGGCCGGGTAGGTACTGGTGGCGTGCAGGAGGATGAGATCCTGCTTGCCGAGGACCTCGACGGCATGATCGATCTCCGCATAGGTGCTCATGCCGGTGGAAAGGATCACCGGCTTTCCTGTACCGCGAATGCAGCGCAGCAGGTGATCGTCCGTGAGTGAGGCAGAAGCGATCTTATAGACCGGCGGTTTGAAATGCTCGAGGAACTCAACCGACCCCTCATCCCAGGGCGAAGCGAACCATTTCATCTTCACCGACTTGCAGAATTCGTCGATCTCCTCGTACTCTTCCTGACCGAATTCGAGGCCGTGCTTGAGATCCCCATTGGTTGGGCCGAAGGGGTTCTCGCGCGGCTTGGCAAGCTCTTCGGCGGTGTACACGACCTCGACGGTGCGCTTCTGGAACTTTACGGCGTCACAGCCGGCAGCGACAGCAACGCTGATCAGCCGTTTGGCGAGGTCAATGTCACCGCTATGGTTGATGCCGATCTCAGCAACGATGAAACACGCCTGGTCGTCTCCAATTAGTCTGTCACCAACCCGGACTGAATTCATAGGAATGGGCTCCTTTAGCTACCATAATGGAACAGGCGACCGGTTGATCCATCTGCCTGTATCCCCGCGACTTTTAAAGTTGACGTTATCATAGATACGCTCTTTTGCGCCGCAATGGAATCCGTCTGACTACGCATTGTCAAGTACAACATTTGTGCTATTCAGCCGGGAGAATTCCGGCTGGATGAAGAGGCTGCGGTAGAAGGTTGAATCAGGATCTATGGTCGGCAAGCGTACCTCGGGGCCGGGGGCCCGTTTGACTCTGCGGCGTTAAGGCGGGGGAAAACGCCCGAGTTGGCTGCCTGGACGTGTCTCTGCGCAGCCCCAGGAAACCATCGGTTTTCCCCTGCCTGCTTGTCGCGCGGAATAGATTTGGCATAGGCGGGCCGGAGTGAATTGATTTGATATAAAATGGCGCTACCGATGACAATCTCCAGCGGCGGCACAGGCCTCGAAGTGGTTATAGATATTGGTGGGATACCGATCGCGCTGGAAACGGACAATGCGGAATTCGTGAGCCTTCTGAGGGGCCGCTATAGAGACTATATGAAGACGGGCGTGAAATCCGATTTCACTTTCAGGGTGGAATTGATTCCTCCGGGCACGTTCAATCCGGAAGACGATGCGGCGGTTTGGCTCGAGGACGGCGAATGGAGATTGGAGCGCGGTGACTTTCAGGCGAGATGGAACCAGGAAAGCCGCCAGGGAATCATTCGCCAGTCGGCAAATCCGTACTCCATCGACTCCGTCTTGCGCATCACCCATACGCTTTTGCTGGCCCGTACTGGAGGCTTTCTGTTGCATGCCTCTAGCGCGGTGCGCAATGGCAAAGCATATTTGTTCTCCGGTTTGTCTGAAGCCGGAAAGACCACGATTGCAAGGCTGGCGCCGCCCGATGCGGCATTGCTTACCGACGAGGCCTCCTACGTCCGCCGCGTAGCCGATCAATACATCGCCTACGGCACTCCTTTCGCGGGCGAGCTCGGAGAGCCTGGCAAGAACGTCAGTGCCCCGATCGCCGCGCTCTATTTCCTCGAAAAAGCGAAACAGAACCGGATTGTTAGGGTAGACCCGGCAGAGGCTATCCGAAGGTTAATGCGGAACATTCTCTTTTTCGCGCACGATGCTGAATTGGTACGACTGGTCTTTGAGTCGGCTTGCGCCTTTGTGGAGGCGGTGCCGGTTTATCAACTTTCATTTTTCCCCGACCAGCGCGTCTGGGACTTGATAGGGTGACAAATGCCGCTTGACGAAAAATATCTGGCCAAAAGCACGGCAATCGCGGCGCGCACACTCGGCGACGAAACGATCATCATGTCTACGGTGGATTCCACAATATTCATGTTGAATCCGACCGGAACGGTGATTTGGGAAGCCGCGGATGGCAACACTTCCCTTTCCCGCATCATCTCGGAAAAGTTGTGCGCGGAGTTCGACGTCCCCGTTGAACAGGCCTCCGCGGACGCGCAGGAATTCGTTGACGAGCTTGCGGAACACGGAATACTCGTTGTTTCCGATCAACCAAATTCCCCCGACAGGGAGACTCGATGAGCCTGCTCGAAGAGATGAATCAAAAGGCGACGGCGATGAGCATTCCGCTGAGCGCGCACCTTGATATTACCTGGCTCTGCAACGAGCGATGCGTGCACTGCTATCTCGACCATAACGGCAATGACGAGATGAGCACTGCCGAAATCAAGGACGTGATCCGGCAACTCGAAGAAGCTGGAACATTGTTTCTGAGTATCAGCGGCGGCGAGCCGTTGTTGCGTCGAGATTGCTTTGAGATTCTGGAGTATGCCCGCGAGCTGCGCTTCAACGTAAAGCTGAAGACAAATGCGGTGATGATTGGAGCCAGGGAGGCGGCACGGCTCAAGCAGTTCGGCATTGAGCAAGTGCAGATCAGCATCTATTCCGACCGCCCGGAGATTCACGACGCGATCACAAAATTGCCGGGGTCGCTGCGCCGCTCGCTTGAGGCGATTCGCCGCCTCAAAGCAGAAGGAGTCAAAGTCTCGATCACCAACGTGCTGATGAAGCAGAACGCGGGCAGCGGAAAAGCGGTCCGGATGCTGGCAGCGGAGCTCGGCGCAGAGTTCCACATCGATCCCACGATCACACCGATGCTCAATGGAGACAGGTCAATTTTGAACCTCGGCATCTCACAAGAGGAGCTCAAAGAGGTGCTCCACACCGAGGAGTTTATCGGGAATGTGGGTGAGTTCTGTTCACCTGTCTCGACGGTAGACGATAACGTGCTTGAGGGATTCAGTTGCAGTGCCGGACATACGATGGCTTACATCTCTCCGTCGGGCGATGTGTTTCCCTGCGTGCAGTTTCCGCTGCCCTGCGGGAGCGTGCGCGAGAAGACATTTCGCGAGATCTGGTGGCGTTCCGAAGCGCTTGCCGAGCTGCGCAAAATCAAGGTGCGCGACCTGCCGACATGCTCGCACTGCGGCCATGTCGCCTATTGCACGCGTTGCCCAGGCTTGGCGTACATGGAGGGAAACATGAGCGGGCCGTCGAGCGCGGATTGCGCAAAGGCGGAAGCCCGGACCGGCATTCCAGTGTCTGAAAGGTAGAATCAGGCGCGCGTTCGGCACCCGTCCCGGTTCAGAGCGAACGCGATTCTCAAGGCTGCCTGGACAAAGTGTACTTATATGCAAGCCGCAAGACCCGCAGCGCCGGGTAGAGCGGAGCGAGAATCGGAGGCAGCCTGAATAACTCAAAGTCCTCCACCGCTGGACAGAAGAAACTCCCTCCCAGCAGGCGCAGACGGTCCGCCAGATCCTCACCTGAGGTACGCTCCAGCATCCAGCGAAGGCTCGATGTTGTCAGAGCCGGGCTCGGTGAGGGCCATATTTCCGTCTCAATGCGGCTAGCCAATCCCGCCACCTGCTGATCTTCAGAAATCCTGGCCGCCAGGTCCGCGGGGAGTTGCGTGTCCCAATGGTCTTTGAGCAACTGCAGACTCACGTAAACATTCCGTCTCGAGTTCGAATCCAAAAGATGACTGAGGACGATATCCCAGTCCATTTGCGGATGGGACCGGAACAACTGCGCGATATCGCAGATGTTCGATAGCTGTTGCCAGCCATGGTGCCCGGCATGGAGACAAAGCGCGACTGCCAGATCTTCGGGGCAAAGACTTGGCGCCTCGCCGCCCCAGAATGGGACCATGGTTACGCGCTTCCACATGCTCGCCATATCGAAAGAGCGAGCCTTGAACTTCTGAACAACGCGCCAATGAAGATCAAGGTCGACTCCCTCCGCAGTGAGAGGATGCTCAAAACCGAAGCGAAAGGACGCGGCCCTCTGTGAGGCGCTCAGGCCGTTCTTGTCGCGGAAGCCAATTTCAGCAAGAGCATCGCATGCAGCCTCGACCTTTGTGGGCCGCACCAGGATGTCGAGATCGTGAAAGACACGGAGCGTGCAGCTTCCGTAGTAAAGCTCGGCCAGCAACGGGCCCTTGTATGCGATGTGCTCAATCTCTCGCGAACGAAGATGAGCCGAAACATCTTGAAGCCTGGATGCGAGGATCAGGTTGCGTACCGCAATCACTTTGCAGTTCTCGCGCAGGGTTTGCATGGCTGCGGCCGGAACAATTCTCTCGTCGAAGGAATGGAGGTGATGGAACAGCAGCGGCTCGAGGCCGTGCCGGCAAGCCATTACAAGAAGGTAGTCCCAATCCAACGGCCCGGCGAGCAGATCGTCAAGACGGCGCTTCCCGGTGGGCGATAGCTCTACGTTGGCGATGGCGAGCAGTAGTGCCAGTTCCGGGGAGTTGATCATGGCTAGAGGGAAAGGCTCGTCCAGGAGGTCCGCACATCCCAGGAACGGCGCAGGCGCCGGCTCAAATACAGCGTGCCGCGCATCAGGAGGTCCGAGCGCCGAAGGAGCGACGAGACGGCGCGCTGCCAGAACGCCTGGTCGGTGCGGACGGTGATGCCGGCGCGTGAGATGGCGATCACCTGCCCTACAATCTCATTGGCTTCGACCGGCGGGTCGAAGGTTGGCACGGAGTCTCCGCGCGTAATCAGGCGGCCGCCGGACAACTGCTGGACGCGATGAGCCGTCAGCTTTCCGTCGCGGCGAAACAGGGCGATCTGTCCCGGTTTGAGCGCGGCCAGTTCACAGTGCCGCACGGTAATCACATCCCCAGGCCAGATTGCAGGCAACATACTTGCCCCCGCAACCTTCAGGCGGACTTCGCCGGCAGCGTCAGCCACTTCGTGGACCAACTCGCAGCACGCGTCGTGTCGTTGTGCTTCTAAATTCATGCGGCTGACTTCACGAGGTCTTGCGGTTATAGTGGCAGCCCCCCTGGGTTGTCTGCATCTTGCCGCAGGATAAAGCCATCGTCTCGAAGACGCGCTCGCACCGTACCTCAGGCTTCTGGTAAGGCTTTCTGGCAACGGACTTGTCCTCAGCCCTCGACGATACGCGGTGTGTCTGTTCCGGTTGGTTCATCTTTCCCTCATAGTATTTTTGTTAAGCTGCAGTTTGTCAGGGTAACCGGGGCTAACTTGGCCGCTCCGTTTGCCGAGAACTTCGTTTAGACTTCACGTTACTTACGGATTTGATTGGGACGCCTGGACCGCGTTGAGAGTCAGTCCGGTACTAGTGCCGCAATTGCTGCTGGTAGCGCCATTCGGCCCGCCTGCTTCCGTGCCGTTCAGGCCGACAAAGTAAATCTGAGACGCGCCGGTGGTCGAAGTATCCGAGTTGTCGATCGCAATCCCACCTGTCGCCCAACAACCGGGCGTAAGTGGGGTTGCAATGTTTTGGGCTCCGGAAAGTGTGGGCGAAGCCGGATTCGTGATGTTGTACGAGAGGATGCAGCCGTTTCCCGAGCTGTTGGTGCATCCCGCCACATTTCCACGGTTCACGCTGAAGAATATGTAGTCGGTGCCGCTGGTTGTTTGGGTCGCGCTTGCGGTGCACGCTCCGTTACAGAACTCGGTGAGCGGGGACGGCCAGGGATGTGCGGCGCCGGTCACCGTGGCGGCTGGGCTAACCGCGCCCGTCAAGTTCCCGTTAGAGACGCCAACCCTGTACAGAATTCCGCCAGTGGTCGCGCCGGTGTTGCCTGCCACCCAGAGATTTCCTGTGCCATTTGCGGAGTAGTAGTAGACGTTGTCGAACATTCCCGAGTAAAGGTAATAGCCGGCGCCGCCGGTCCCGACTGCTGCGGTCATTGGACTACCCGGTGTAGTCAGATTGATGAACGCGGTCGAGAATCGATAGATAGTATTGTTCGCGCCACTCGTGGTAACAAAAGCGTAGACAGCACTGGCCGTGCTATCGACCAGTGGCGCGTCGGCTATCGCGTCCCCAATGGCGGCGGTGCCGTGGATGACTCCGGCGGAGGTGACAGAATGGAGCGTGCCACCGAGGTCACCGACAAATACATATCCAGAGTTGGCGTCGTAGACGGGAGACGAGACTTTTGCGCTGCCGAGCGATACCGGCCACGGGCTGGCGGCTTCGGCCGGCGTTCCCCTGAAAACCCCGGTGAATTTGTGGAGAAGCCCGATGTCATCCCCCACATAAATTGCATCGTCATAACCCAGGGCCGTGTAGCCGTAAACGTAGAATGGCGCTGAGATTGTGTCGTTGTTGCCGGGGGTGAAGGGGATGGTGGCCATGCACGGGGCCGTGCATAAGCGAAATCCGGCGGCGGTGACCAAAGTTGGAGTTGCAGGCAGGGTGACTGAATTGGTGGAGCTCGGCGCCCACTTGAGCAGGACCAGACTTGCCACGGCGCCGTTTGACTGAATGAAAGCCAGTTGCGTTCCATCCATGGAGATGACCGGCGATGTTGTCGCTGTGCCGCCGGTGCCCGTGTTGTATGCCCAGTAAACAGTGGGATCTGCGACTTCGCAGCCGCCGGAGCCGACATACATGTTGTTGTAGGCGACGATGGTTGCCGCGTTCCCCGAACCTGCCTGCCCCGTGGGGTAGACAACAAAATCGTCGAGACAGCTTGCGGTTGTGAGACTAGCCCCATATTTGGCAGGCGAAACATTCGGCTGTATTGTGGCCTGTATGCCGGCGCCCAGCGACCCCCCTCCGCTCACCGTGAACGCGCCAAAGCCTGCTGGAGCGACTGTATCGGTGCCGGCGGAGAACAGTTTCGTAAAGGTGATCTCTCCGCTCGCCGGCTCGTTCGCAATCGCCCTCAGCACTGCACTTGTGGTGGTGTTGGAGTTGACCGCCGTGGCAATGTTGGTTGCCATCTGCGCCGGGGTCGCATAGTTGTTCACCGACCAATAAGGAAATGTTGTAGTGGAGACGTTGCCGTCCGACCCCCCGGTAAGCGCTGCGCCGGCCCATGTGAAATTGCTCAGACCTGACACAAGAGCAAGGCTGCCTCCCGTTCCGGCAACGGTCGCTGTAAGAGTCACAACGTTTGTGCTGCTTGATGCCGTTATTCCAACCGCAGGATAGGAGGTGTGGCAGGCATTGATTGCACCCGTCAAATAGGCAGCGAGGGTTGCCGTCGAGGTTGGACCCAGAATGAATGTTCCGGCGGACGCACTGGTGCAGCCAATATTTGTTGGGGCTGTAATGGTGCCCGTCGCCGGACTCAACGTGATGATTGAACTAACCTTGGTGAAAGTTATTGGGGTGAGAGTGTAATTGATAATCGTCGTCACGCTGCCAGAAACCGTTGCCGTCGCACTGGCGTTCGCCGACGTCAGGTTATAAAAACAGTAACCAACACTGTCCTTGTGTCCACACAGCGCGGTGTTATTGTCGATTGCCGCTTCGAGGTTTTGGGCTTCTTGAGCGGCTGTTCCCCCACGCATGATGCAGTTGGCGGTGGCGCCGCAGCGGCTGGCGCTGTTGCGAAAAGTGTATGTCGAGGCGCCAATCGTGATGGTATCGCCGCCCCCCGGATTGCCGCTGAACGTGGCCGTGCCCGTGGCGTTGGAGGTCGCGGCCGTCAGAACCAGTCCTCCAATTGCGGCCGTCTGGCCAACGGTCGGAGCACCCGTGAATGATCCGGTTCCGGTCGCTGCCGCCGGTGCGCTCGCGGTGAAACTTGCAGTGATGCCGCCGGTAAAGTTTATCTTCGACGTGCCGCCAGTGATATTGCTCAAGCTGAGAGTCGAGATGGCGCCAATTACCGATGTGCCGCCTCCCAGCACCTCACTCCAATCCTTCTTGACTCCGGTGACCGTGGCGGCTCCCGGATTGCCGCCCTTGCGGTGATCCTTGTCCCCGTCGCGGGAATAATCCGCCCTCCGGGCAAGATCGGGGTCCGCCATCACTGGCCGCGGACCGAGATGACGCTTGATCTGCTGCAACTGATAACGGGGATCGCCGGTGACTCTCTGCCAGCCTTCGAGCTTTCTCTTCCTCGCCGCGTCTTCGCTGGTTCCGGGATCGGAGAAGACCAGGTGATGATGGGTCCAATCGTCAACAAAGGCTGCCTTGGGTGCAGGCGGCTGCGGCGCACCCTGTGCCCGCACGCGCAGGCAGAATGCGGCGATCATAAACAGCGTAAAGATGGTAACGATTGAAGCAAGAAATCTGGAGGGAAAAGGTCTTGCAGCTTGCATGGGTCGAACTCTCCGCACGTGCGTTGTGACGCACGACTGTCCACGAGATCAGAAATCCCGCATCGCAGTCAGAAGGAGGGAGGGGGCTTCAAGGCTTGCGAGGCAATTGCGCCGGGGCCCAATAACCGCCGAGGCTACAGATTGGCTATAGTCAAATCACTGGACTATGACCCCATAATAGTCCAATTTGAGAAGCACGGCATTGCGCCGCGTATCAAACTGATACACCCAATTGCAACCTCATGAATCTATGAGGACTTGCGGTTATAGTGGCACCCCCCCTGGGTTGACTGCATTTTGCCGCAAGACAAAGCCATCGTCTCAAAGACGCGCTCATGCCGCACTTCAGCCTTTTGGTATGGCTTTTTGGGGACCGGCTTGGCCAAGGCCGCCGACTCTTCGCGATGCGTCTGTTCCGGCTCGTTCATCGTGACCCCAATGATGTCCCGGTGACCTGCATTTTCATCAGGCGAACGAAAGTCAATCCCGCTGCTCCGTCACTGCGGCTTACCGGAGCGCTCCCTGCGATACCTGCACCGCGCAACCGCCTACGCCTGTACCCACGGTGCATGTCGCTGCCTGGAGCCCCTCGTAGTAGATCTCCTCGGAGCCGGTGGTGCCCCCCGCTGCAATGGTGTCAATGACGATGCCGCTCGTGCCGGCAGAGACCGAAAACCCGTCGGCAACTGCGACCGTGCCGCCCGTGACACTGTAGGAGTACAGGCAGGCGGGGGTAGTGCCCGTACACCTGTTCGTCCCCATAGTCGTTAAGCCGTTGGCGGTGACACTGAGGAAGATCATGTCTCCACTCGCGGTGGTGTCGACCTCAGTAATTGGAGAGCAAGTCGCCGCAGCAGTGGTTAGAGCGCCTTTCGAAGTCACCGTGCTGCCGAACGCCCCGGACATTGGGATCTGATACAGGGTAGGGTTCCCGCCGGGGTTTCCGCAGACGTAAAGATATCCGGTATTTCCCGGACCGGCGTAGTACGTGCTGTCAAACGATCCATCGTAGAAAGCTACGGTCGTGCTGGCGGCCCCGACTTTTGCTGCCGCAGTAGCGCCGGCGCCTGCCGTGAATGGTACCGAGACCTGGAGCACGGTTGCGCAATAGGGAGTGGTGGTGCAACCGGTGCTTAGCTCGTCTTCTCCCGCAAAGAGGTATACCTTTTCAGTGCTTGAGTCCAGGACTGCGGCGTCTTTGAAGTTCGTTCCTGCCCCATGGGTCAACCGGGCTGTTCTCGCAAGTGTGCCCGTTGGGCCGACCGACGAGAGGTATCCACCCTGATCGGTAACCAGGATCAGTCCGGAGACAAAGTCGTACACCGGGCTATTGAGCACCTGGCCCGCGTCGACGGTGACAGCCGTTCCCTCGGATGGCGCGGTTGTATTGGTGCGAGTGCCGGTTATTTCAAAGGTGTGAAACACATTCGAGAAAGTGTGCATGACGCCAAGAGCGTCGCCGACGTACATGACGTTGGTCGTGTAGTCGTAGTAGGGCGATGAAGCGGTGTCATTATTCGAGTTGGCGAATTTGAGGCAATACGCCCGCGGCAAGGCAGTCCGGCTAACGTTGTTGACATTTGTAGTGGTGTTGCAGGCAAGTGAGGTAAGAGCCGCATTGCCCGTGGGCATCAGGAGAACAACGAAATACGCGCTGGTAGTTGTGCCGTTGCTGATGGATGCTATAAACGCGACCTGGCTTCCATCGATGGAAACTACGGGCGACGTAGTCACTGCGCTGTAGTGTGTGGTTAGGGTAAGGTTGGCGGACCAGTACTGTGTCGGAACGGTGGTGCAGCCGCTATAGATCTGGTTGTAGGCAATAATGCTCGGCACGCCGTTTGAACCTACTGCCGTGGGGAAGACCACATAATCCGCACAAGAGGCGGTAGTGCCGGAAGCGCCGTATTTGGCTGGATACACGCCCGCTGATCCATGCCCCGCTGTACCCAGCGTCGCAGCCCAGTCCCTTTTCATGGTCGGTCCCTGCCCGCCGCCGTCCCGGCGATCCGTCCAACGGTCGGAAGAGTCGTCGCCCGAGAGTTTCTGCTCATAGAGCCAGCGAGTCGACCGATGCAGTTGCTGAAGGACGAAGCGGGGATCGTTCACGGTCTTCTGCCATTTTTCGTGTGTCCCGTTCTTGATCGCGTCCTGCTCCCTGCCGGGATCGGAAAAGACAACATGATGGTGCGTCCAATCGTCGGGCACGCCGGGGACTTGCCAGGAGTGAAGGCCGACTTCGCGCGCTTCCTGCGCTCGCACTGAGAAGCAGAAAGCGGCAATCGCAACCAGCGTGAGAAGGGTCGTCGTAAATCTGGAGGAAGGCAGGTTCAAACTTGGCATGGCTCTGTTTCTCCTATCGTGCGTTGAGTCAATTACAGCCCGCTGTGCCTGAATGTTCGGATGTCAACCTGGTGCAGGCTTCAAGAAGCCGCGACTCCTCGACCACCGGCCGATGTGATGCGGGAAGGAGCTACGCTCGCCTCTGAATCTGGATCCCCAGATTGAACAGGAGTTTGTCAGCATTGTACCGCTCTAAGCTATTGATTCAAGCGAAAATCCACCCCAGCAGGCCAAAGTTGCAAACCAAAGTTGTAGAGGTTCGCTGCTCACTTGCCGCCGGTCGGCTTCCCTGCCCTTTGCGCGGCTCAAGGACCGGTGAGCCCAGGTAATTCCGGTGGGTAATTTCGAATGGCGGCGGCTCGCTCCGATCCAGCCACGGCCGGCAACCTCGAGATTCGACGCTCGGAATAGCTCCTCTGCACCCTGCGCAGGGAAGCGTCGGGTGTTTGATTGGACGTGAATCGATGCCTGCTTTGATCCCGGCCAAGACTGTATCGAGGCACCACGTCTGGTAGACTTAACCTGAAAGTCAGCGACGCGGCACACCTCAGCCAGCAGGTGGGGGATGAAGGGCGTGCCGATCGCGGCGGGCTTTCGGTACTCGGGCCAATGTTCGAGTCAGACGACGATGCGGTACGCGAATCTTCAGCCGCAGAACCTCAATCGCGCGGCGGCTGCAAGGATGTCGTTTTACAAGAGCAAGTAGACGTTCAAAATGCGGAGAGGTGGCAGAGTGGTTGAATGCACCCGCCTCGAAAGCGGACGAAGTCGAAAGGCTTCCGGGAGTTCGAATCTCCCCCTCTCCGCCATCTGTTTCAATCGTTCAACGCTGAGCCCTTGAAAGCCAGACATTCAGATACTGGCTATCGGATGGATTGGCTGCCACGATCGCTCGATAGTGCGCAGCGCGGGTCGCAATGAAAGCCTGCACCAACGCGACCGGGTCGGCGGCATTGGCCGCGGCGATCGTATTGGGGCCCCATCCGCCGTCGACGGTCAGGCTGCCTCCCAGCGAGTTAACGGCCTGCTGGAGCGTCTTCACCGAGGTTCCCGAGCCTCCATTAACGGCAAAGTCGAAGACACGTTTCGCCAGGTCGTCGGCGTTCAACTGTGCGAACCAGTTGTTCCAGAAGCGCGCCTGGTAGAAGGCCTGCACAGCGGGCACGCGTGAAGTCTGAGGCTGCGCCACGATGGTAGCGAAGTCACCCGGCCAGGCGCCCGAATTTATGCCGCTGATGGCATAGCACGGGCCCGTGCAACCAGCCGGCGCGGCGTCAGGAACCTGTGCACAGGCCATCCGGGGATCTTCGAACTGCATCGTCCACTGAAACGCAATATTGAAGTTTGCCATCCTGCCTCCGGCCAATTTGGCGTGCATCGAATCGGGAAGCGCCGCCAGTGAAAACCATAATATGACGACCGATGAGTGGTGCAATGAATATTTTCCGCGTTCGCGGGCAAAAGCCCTCTCGAGGTCCCGGCGATTTTGTACCCGGATTTGCACTTCCCTTCCGGATTTCGCGCAAAATCGACAGCCGAGCTTAAAAGCTAGAATCAATCTTAGCCATGGCCGAGTTCACCCACCTGCATCTGCACACCGAATACTCCCTCCTCGACGGCGCCTGCGACGTCTACAAGCTCGTCGATCGCGTCGCCGCGTTGGGCCAGAAGTCCGTGGCCATGACCGACCACGGCAACATCTATGGCGCCGTGCACTTCTTCGACGCCGCCAAGGCCAAGGGCATCAAGCCCATCCTCGGCTGCGAACTTTATATCAGCCAAAATGAGGACCACCGCGCCCCCGGCGAAGGCGACGACAACAATCACCTCCTCGTGCTCGCTACAAATGAAGAGGGCTACCGCAACCTGATCCGCATCACGTCCGAGGCCTCGCTCTACGGCTTCTACCGCAAGCCGCGAGTCAGCAAGACCTACCTCTCCCAACACTCCGAAGGCCTCATCGGCTTTTCCGGCTGCCTGAGCGGAGAGTTGTGCGAGGCGCTCCTCGGCGAAGGAAAGTACAAAAACCTGCGCGGTGAAGAGAATTACCTGGCGGCAAAATCCGTGGCCGCCCAATATCAGGACATCTTCGGCAAGGGCAATTTCTATCTCGAAATTCAAGACCAGGGCCTCGATCAGGAAAAGAAGATTCACGAAGCCCTCTTTCGCCTCGAGCGCGAACTCGAAATCCCATTGGTCGCCACCAACGACTCGCACTATCTCTGCGGCGAAGACTCAAAGGCCCACGACGTGATGCTCTGCGTGCAAACCGGCGCCAAGGTCCACGACGCGGAGCGCTTCCGCTTCGACAGCGACCAGTTCTTCGTCAAGAGCGCCGACGAGATGGCTGCAATGTTCAAGGATTCGCCATCCGTCCTCGAACGCACCATGGAGATCGCCGAGCGCTGCAACCTCAAGCTCAACAAGGTCGAAAACTCCTTTCCGGAATTCGCCGTTCCCGAAGGCCATACCATCGAAAGCTACTTCGAGGAGGTTTGCCGCCAGGGTCTGCGCAAGCGCCTTGAAACATCCGTTCGCCAGCTTGAGTTGCGGGGAGTATTGCGGCAGCCTAAGCACGCCTACGAGGAGCGCCTGAACTTCGAAATCGACATCATTAAGCAGATGAATTACCCCGGCTACTTCCTCATCGTCTGGGACTTCATCAAGTACGCGCGCGACAACGGAATCCCGGTGGGCCCCGGCCGCGGATCGGGCGCCGGATCTCTGGTGGCCTATTCGATGGAGATCACCAACGTCGACCCGCTCCAGAACGTCTTGCTCTTCGAGCGCTTCCTCAATCCTGAACGCGTCTCCATGCCCGATATCGATGTTGACTTCTGCATGAACCGCCGTTCGGAAGTCATCGATTACGTTGTACGTAAGTACGGCCGCGAACAGGTAAGTCAGATCATCACCTTTAACACCATGGCTGCGAAAGGCTCCATCAAGGACTGCGGCCGCGCCCTTGACATGCCGTACGGGGACGTGGACCGCATTGCCAAGCTAGTCCCGGCAACGATAGGCATGACCATCGACAAGGCCCTTGAAGAAGTCCCGGAGCTACGCAAGGCCTACGACAATGAACAGACAGTCCGCGAACTGATCGACACGGCAAAAAAGCTCGAAGGCCTGGTCCGCGGCTCCGGCGTTCATGCATCCGCGGTCGTCATCGCGCCCCGCCCGCTTACCGAATTGGTTCCGATCGCCAAAACCAAGAACGACGAAATCGTCACTGCCTACGACATGAAGGCCGTCGAAAAGATGGGCCTGCTCAAGATGGACTTCCTGGGTCTGACGACGCTCACCGTCATCGACGACTGTCTCAAATTGATCGAGCGGACCCATGGCAAAAAGTTGGACATCGACGCGATTCCGCCCGCCGACGAGGAGACATTCAAGAAGGTCTTTCACTCTGCGCTCACCTCCGGCATCTTCCAATTCGAGTCCAGCGGCATGCGCGACGTGCTCCGCCGCTACAAGCCCGACACAGTTGAAGACCTGACCGCACTGAACGCGCTCTACCGCCCTGGCCCCATTCAGGGCGGCATGATCGACGACTTCATCGAACGCAAGCTGGGCCGCCGCAAGGTCGAGTACATCCTTCCCGAGCTCGAAGGAATTCTCAAAGAGACACTGGGAGTCATCGTCTATCAGGAACAGGTCATGCAGATCTCAAATGTCGTCGCCAGCTATTCTCTTGGCGAAGCCGACATTCTGCGCCGCGCCATGGGCAAGAAAAATGCCGACGAGATGGCTCAGCAGCGCGACCGCTTCATGAGCGGCGCCGCGGCCCTGGGGCATCCCAAGGATACGGCCGGCGATCTCTTCGACCAGATGGACAAGTTTGCCGCTTACGGATTCAACAAGTCGCACTCGGCAGCCTACGCCCTGCTTGCATACCAGACCGCCTACCTCAAGACGCACTACCCTATCGAGTTCATGGCCGCGCTGCTCACTTCGGAAACTTCCAAGCCCGAGAGCGTCGTCAAGTACATCGGCGAGTGCCGCGAAATCGACATCAGCGTCGAGCCGCCCGATGTGCAGATATCGGGTGCGCAATTCACTCCGCACGTTACGCCGGAGGGGCAGGCGATTCGATTCGGATTGGCCGCGGTAAAGAACGTGGGCGGCAACGCCATCGAGTCGATCATCAAGGCGCGCGAGCTAGTGGGCGGTCGATTCAAAAGCTTCTGGGAATTCTGCGAAAAAGTCGACCTGCGCGTCATGAACAAGCGCGTCATTGAGTCGCTGATCAAGGCCGGCGCACTCGACTCGCTTGGGCTACGTGGGCAACTGATGAAGGCAGTCGACAATGCGATGGAGCGCGCGCAGAAGGCACAGAAAGATGCCGCGCAAGGACAGGCGGGCCTCTTCGGCCTGTTCAACGAGGCGCCGGCGGCAGGCCGCAGCAGCGATGACCTGCCTAACGTGCCGGACTGGGAAGAGAGCGTCCGCCTGGCCAATGAAAAAGAGGTTCTGGGCTTCTTTGTCTCCGGGCATCCGCTCGATAAATACGCCGAGAAGCTGCGAAATCTCACCGGCGTGATTACCACCGACGAAGCTCTCGAACGCAAGCCGCCAGAGCGGACCTGGGGAAAGCAGTCAGACCCGGCTGACGAAATCCAGGTGGCGGGAATGATCATGGGCCTCCGTGTCCAAAAGAGCAGGCGCGATCAAAAACTCTATGCGCAGGCGTCGCTCGAAGATGCAACCGGCAAGATCGACCTGATCTGCTTTTCCCGTGACTACGAGCGCCTGCAAGGCCAACTTAAGATTGAAGCGCCGGTTTTGGTGCGCGGCGTCCTCATGGGTGACGACGACGCCGCGCCGAAGATCTCCGTCAGTTCTATCACCGCCCTTGAACAAGTGCAGGTCAAGCTTCCCGAGCGCGTGCGCATCCGCATCAGCCTCGAGCGCGCTTCCGAAGAGATGCTCGCGGAACTCAAGAGCGCCGCCGACGCCGCCCCGGGTCCCGCTACGGTCATGCTGCAACTCGAAAAGAAAGGCGAATACGCAGTCATCCTCGAACCGGATGGTTTGAGCGTAGCCGCCGATCGCAGCTGGGTGGCACGCGTCGAAGAGCTGGTCGGCAAAGGCTCGGTACAGGCGCTGGGTTAGCGTGTCATCTCGGCAGCTCCACCCATTCCGCTCCATAGGATTTGAACCTCCAAAGAAGGGGAACAATGCGATTTCGCCGTCTTGGCAATGGTCCGCTCGTCGTTTCTGAACTGAGTTTTGGTACCTGGCTGACAGTAGCAGGTGGCATCGGCAAAGAACAGGCCATACGCTGTATTCATGCGGCTCTCGACCACGAAATTACGCTCTTCGATACGGCCAACCAATATGGCGGCGGCGAGGCGGAACGTGTACTCGGTGAGGCACTCGGCAGCTATCCGCGCGACCGCTACATGATCGCCACCAAGCTTTATTTTCCCGTCGGCGACGAGCCGGATCACGGCTTGTCGGCGGCGCAGATCGAGAAACAGCTCGACCGCTCCCTCAAGCGCCTCAACCTGGACATGATCGACCTCTACCAGTGCCACCGCTACGACAAGGAAACGCCGCTCGAAGAGACGCTGACCGCCCTCGACCGCGCCGTGAAGTCGGGAAAGGTCCGCGCCATCGGTTTCAGCGAGTGGACAGCGGACCAGATTGATGCTGCGGCCGCAATCGCAGGCCGGCTAAATCTGATTCCCTTCTCATCCAGCCAGCCGCAGTACTCCATGTTGTGGCGCAAACCGGAGGGCGCTGTATTCCCAACATGCGCGCGCCACGGAATCGGCAACCTGGCCTTCTCCCCCCTCGCCCACGGCGTCCTGACAGGAAAATACGCGCCCGGCCAACCGCCGCCTCCTGGAAGCCGCGCCGCAAGTGAACAGATGAACGTATTCATGGAGTCGGCCGGCCGCCATTACCGCTCCGATTTTCTGCTTGAAGCGGTCGAGCAACTCAAGCCAATCGCGGCCGATCTTGGTCTGACCATGCCCCAGATGGCGCTTGCCTGGGTCCTGCGCAGACCTGAGGTTTCTTCGGCAATCATCGGCGCATCGCGCCCCGAACAGATTGCGGACAACGTCCGCGCCGTCGGCGTCGCGTTACCCACTGAAGCTCTGAACCGCATCGACCAGGCAGTCGGCCATGTCGCAGTCTTTGCCTGAGAATTCCACACTCAGCACGGCGTGTATTCTGATGGTGCGCCGATGACCAGTTGTGACATTTTGATCCGAAATGCGAATGTGCTTGACGGCACGGGCGCCGCGCCCGAACGTCTCGATGTTGCCGTGTGCGAAGGCCGCATCATCGATATTGGCCCAAGGCTCGCTTTCCACGCCTCGGAAATCATGGAAGCAGATGGCCTCGCCCTTGCTCCCGGCTTCATCGACGTACACACGCACGACGACATCGCTGCCATCCGCACTCCGGCAATGCTGTCCAAGCTTTCGCAAGGCGTCACCACGGTGATCGTCGGTAACTGCGGCATTAGCGCTTCACCCGTAATGCTGCGCGGCGAGCCGCCAGACCCGATGAATCTCCTTGGAAGCGCCGAAGATTTTCGCTATCCATCCTTTGTCGCATATGTTGACGCGATTCGTGAAGCTCGGCCCGCTGTGAATATCGGTGCGTTGGTCGGACACACGGCCCTGCGCAACAACCACATGGACCGGCTGGACCGCGCCGCCTCTGAACACGAAATCGTAGCCATGCGCGGCCAACTCCAGGAGGCTTTAGACGGCGGCGCTCTTGGCCTTAGTTCCGGCCTTGCTTATCTCTCCGCCAACTCGGCCACCACGGAAGAGGTCGTGGCACTGGCGCAGCCTCTGGCGGCCGCAGGGGCCGTATACGCCACTCACATGCGCACCGAGTCCGAAATGATTCTCGACGCCATGAACGAAGCCTTCGAGATCGGCCGCAAGAACCGCGTGCCGGTCATCGTCTCTCACCTCAAGTGCGCTGGCATCGCCAACTGGGGCCGCAGCGACGAGGTCTTGAAGGCTCTGGAATCCGCGCAGCACTCGCAGCCTGCCGGATGCGACTGCTATCCCTATGCCGCCGGTTCCAGCACGCTGGACCTGCGGCAGGTGGACGAGCGCGTCAAGATCACGATTACCTGGAGCACGCCTCATCCTGAAGTCGCCGGCCAGACTCTCAAACAAATTGCGGACGCCTGGAACTTGAGCCAGATCGAGGCGGCTCAAAAACTGAAACCGGCGGGAGCCATCTATCACAGCATTTCTGAAGAAGACATGCGCCGCATTCTCGCCCACCCGGCCACCATGATCGGCTCAGACGGCTTGCCCAACGACCCGCGTCCGCACCCTCGACTGTGGGGAACGTTCCCCCGCGTGCTCGGTCGCTACTGCCGCGAAGAGAAGCTCTTCCCGCTGCCGGACGCCGTTCGCAAAATGACCGGAACGTCCGCGCAGCGATTCGGCCTCGCCGGCCGTGGACTTATCCGCAAGGACTATGCCGCCGACCTTGTGCTCTTCGATCCCGAAACGATCCTCGACACGGCTACATTTTCCGATCCCATTCAACCGGCATTAGGAATCGCTGCCGTATGGGTGAACGGCGTTCTCTCCTATACTGCCAGTGGCGCTACTGGAGAGCGCGCCGGCCGTTTTCTGTTCCGCGGCAAGACAGAATGGATTCAATAACTCGATGATCGATTCTCATAGTTTGTTCTTGCTAACATCGGCGCTGATCTCGGTAATCGCCCTGATCTTCCTCATTGCCGTCGTCAAACTTAACCCGGTTATTACGCTCTTTGTCACCGCATTGGCGCTTGCAATCGTCTCCGGCATGCCCCTTCCAACAATCGTTCATTCGTTTGAATCAGGCGTTGGCGGAACGCTTGGACACATCGCGATCATCGTGGCACTGGGAACCATGCTTGGCAAAATGATGGCCGAGTCAGGAGCCGCCGATCAGATCGCGCACACGCTTATTCAGGCATTCGGTGAAAAGAATCTCTCCTGGGCGATGCTCGTCATCGCGATGCTGGTCGGCCTGCCTGCATTTTTTGAAGTCGGTTTCGTGCTTCTTATTCCCATCCTGTTTACAGTTGTCCGGCGCACAAAAACATCGCTGATTATGGCCGGCCTGCCCATGGTGGCAGGGCTGTCTGTGGTCCACGGGCTTGTGCCTCCCCATCCCGCCGCCATGCTTGCCGTAACCATTTACCACGCCGATGTTGGGCGCACGATCTTCTACGGCTTGCTCATCGGCGCTCCGACAGCAATCATCGCCGGCCCGCTCTACGCAAAGCTGATTGCGCCTCATGTGCAGCTGCCGCCCGAAAATCCAATGGCCGATCAACTCACCACCCGTGATGAGAGCCGCAAGCTTCCCGGCTTCTGGCTCAGCGTGCTCACCATTCTGCTGCCGGTTATGCTGATGCTCGTCGGTAGCTGGGCCGACGCCGTTTCTGCACCCGGAAGTGCTTTCAATAATGGATTACATCTCGCCGGAAACGACGATATGGCGCTCCTTATCGGCGTGCTGGTCAGCTTCGTCACCCTCGGAGCTATGAGGGGCTTCTCGCGCGACACTGTCCTTCGTTTCAGCAATGAGTGCCTTGGACCGACGGCAGCTATCACGCTCCTCGTCGGTGCAGGCGGCGGCTTCGGCCGTGTCTTGCAGGACAGCGGAGTTTCCGCCGCCATCGTTGTTGCCGCCATGAAAAGCCACGTCCCGCTACTGCTGCTGGCCTGGCTGTTGGCTGCTGCAATGCGGCTTGCCACCGGCTCGGCAACAGTCGCTATGGCCACCGCCGCCAACATCGTGGCTCCCATCGCCCTCCATAGCGCCGGCGTTCACCCGGAATTGCTGGCCATCGCCACCGGGGCAGGCGCATTGATCTTCTCGCACGTCAACGACGGCGGCTTCTGGCTGGTGAAAGAGTACTTCAACATGACCGTCGGGCAAACAATGAAAACCTGGTCGGCAAGTGAAACCATCATCTCAATAACTGCGCTTGGCTTCACCGCTTTAGCCTGGCATTTCGCATAACAGGATTGGAACAGGCTGCACAAAAGAAGTTACTCGCAACTAACCCAGATCAAAGCCACGAATAGGATCGATCACATGACTAACAATCTTTCGCGCCAGCCCTGGTCTCGCAGAACTTTCCTTAAGAGCTCCGCAGCCCTCACTCTCACCCATCCGGCATTCGGCGCCCTGGAAAACTCGCCCACCCGCTCAAAAAATGGTAAGTTACTTGCCTATGTCGGCACTTACACAAGCGCGGTCGACGGCGGAGCGAACGGAGAAGGAATCTATCTCTTCGAAATGGATTCCCATAGCGGCGAGTTATCGGGCGGCAAGCTAGTAGCAAAGACCCCAAATCCGTCTTGGATCGTCATTCATCCTTCGCGAAAATATCTCTATACCATCAATGAGGTAAACAATTTTCGGGGCGCCACCGGATCTATAAGCGCCTTCGCCATCGATGCGGCAAGCGGCGATCTTGCTCCGCTCAACACGGAAAGTTCCGGCGGCGCAGGCCCCGCGCATATGAGCCTCGATGCGGAAGGAAGATATGCATTCGTCGCTAACTACGGCGCCGGGAGCATCGGTGTTCTGCCCATCCTTGCCGGAGGCTTGCTCGGCCCCGCGGTCGATGTGCACAAGGATGACGGCTCCATCGGATCCATCCATGCTACCCTCGCCCCGAGTGGCAGTTTTGCGGTGAGCGGCCACGACCACCCGCACGCACACATGATCTCCCTCGACCCTCAAAATAAATTCGTGCTTGCCACAGACCTCGCCCAGGACAGACTCTACGTCTACAAATTCGACGCCGCAAACGGAAAGCTCACTCCCGCGGAAACACCATTCGCTTCTCTGCCCTCCGGCGATGGGCCGCGCCACTTTGCCTTTCATCCCAACGGCCAATGGCTTTATCTGCTTGAAGAAGAGGCATCCAAAATCGTCTTTTTTCGCTACACTCCCGGTACAGGCGCACTCTCTCGGCAGCAAACGATCTCCGCGCTACCTACAGGCTTTACCGGAACGAGCTTTGCCTCGGAGATTTTCACCTCGTCCGACGGAAAGTTCCTTTACAGCGCCAACCGGCTGCATGACACGATTTCAATCTGCGCCATCTCGCCAGACGGCCAGTTGAAACTCATCGGCGAGACGTCAACCATGGGCGACTACCCCCGCAGCTTCCGCATCGATCCAAGCGGAAATTTTCTCTTTGCATGCGACCAGAAGAGCGACTGCATTACCGCATTCCGGCGCAACCGCGATACCGGTCTGCTAACCTTCACGGAACAATACACTCCAGTTGGTAGTCCTGCGGTCCTCACCTTCCTCGCATAGAGGAAACCAAATTCATCGCGCGCTAAACCTACCTCTGACAAAGATGGCGAGCCCACTCGCGCACGGCTTCGGGCTTGATCGGTTGTCCGCCGGCTTCGCTCGATGCGAGTTGTACCGCCAGGCTGCCAATGGTAGAACTTTCCGTCTCGCCAATCTCGACGGGCAGGCCGGTTCGCTCTTCTGTCAAGCGCACCAGCAGCCTGTTGCGATTGGCCCCGCCCAGCATGTGGATGGCGGTGAGCCTGCGGTCCAGCATCTTCTCCAGGCTCGCAAGCGCCGCTGCATAGCGCACCGACAAGGCTCTCGAAGATCACCCGCGCAAAAACCGGCTCGTTTCCGGCTACGTCGGGAATCGGTTCGAATCCAAGCCGCGTCAATTCCTTGTTGATGCGTTGAGGCATCTCCGTATCGAGCATCAGCGTCTCGGCGTCCATGTCGAGCAACCCCGTGGAGACATTGCAACTCGGCGGCTCGTTGAACAATATCTTCGATCTTCCAGGGACGGCCTTCGGCAGCCCACGCATCCATGCACTGCTTCAGCACCCACATGCTGTTGATGAGCGAGTGGAACATCAGGTCGCCCGTCGCCGCACCGAGATTGGTGTACCCGGAGTCGAAGGCCACGCGCGTCGTGACAGGAACACTGGTGAGCGTGCCGACCAGCGACCAGGTGCCGGAGCTGATGTACGCAGCAGAGTTGAGGCTTCTCGGAATCCCTGCGATCGCGGAAGCAGTGTCGTGGCAGGCAGGCACGATCAGCTGAGTTTCGCGGAAAGCGTCGAGTACGGCCAGCGGCCCCTTCACACTGCCCACAATGGTTCCCGCACGGACGATCGGCGGCGCGGCGCCTATGGGCAGGTCGAGCAGGCGGAAAACCTCTTGAGACCAGTCGCCGGTCTTCAGATCCACCAGGCCGGTATGCGTGGCGTGCGTATACTCCGACACTCGCCGCGCGCCCAGCCAGTACAAAATGAACTCCGGCATCATGATCCATTGCGCATTCGCATCGATACCCGCAGCAGGATCGGCCAGCAGCTGATAAACAGTGTTCAGGCGCATCGGGAACACGCCGGTGCGCTGGTAAATATCAAAAGGAGGAATGATCGAATCCGCAGCATACTTTGTGGCGACGGTCCGTTCATCGCGATAGCAGAACGGCTCGCGCAGCGGTTTACCATCCTGCTCGAGGCGCACGTAATCCACGCCCCAACTGTCTACGCCGATCGACGCGATGCCTTCAGGTGCGCCATGCGCCGCCTTGCGAAGACCGTCTTCAAGACCGGCCAGTATTGCATCAAGCGGCCAATGGAGAGAAGCTCCACGACGAACCGGGCCATTCGGAATGCGGTGGACAACTTCGATCTTCGGATTGCCGTTCTCCCATCGAAGCAGGGAGACACGGCAGCTTTCTGCGCCTAAATCAATGGCAACGCGGGCAGGTTCTTGCATGACTGCAGGTGAGTCTCCATTTCATTTCATCTCAAAAACGCTTCGGTTAATCCGCCGTCCACGGGAATCAGGTGGCCGGTGGTGCAGCGCGAACGCGGACTCGCCAGAAACAGAATCGCCTCCGCGCAGTCAACCGGATCGATCGACTTCTGTGTCAGCGTGCGCTCGGCATAAAATGAGGCCAGGCGCCCGCGCAGTTCCTCGTCGCTGAACGAATCCTGAAAAGGAATGTCGTACTTTGTCAGCGAAGCAATCACGCGGTCGCGCGGGAACATGGTGGAACCCTTCACCACTGTGGCCGGGCTGATGCCATTCACGCGTACGTCCGGCGCGAGTTTGACGGCCAGCTCGCGAATCAGGTGCGAAAGCGCGGCCTTGCTCACGTCATAGGCTTCGCTTCCCTGCTTTGCCACCACCGCATTGGCCGAACTCGTAAAGACAATCGTCCCATGCAGCCCCTGCTCCGCAAACAACTTTGCCGTTTCATCCGCAAGCAGATAGTTGGCGGTCACGTTCACGTCCAGTGTGGTGGCCCACATGTTGTCGGGGATCGCACCGTCCGGTGTGGACGGAAACGAGGCCGCGGTGTTGATCAGGATGTCGACGCCGCCGTAGGCCGCGGCAGTTGCCTTGAGAGCGTTGGCAATCGCTTCGCGGCTGGTGATATCCACTCCCGTGCTGCTCACGGATTCATTGGAAGCAACGGCCTTCAGCTCATCGGCAACGACGTGCGGCGCCGGCCTCGTCGCGGTCGGCAATCATCACATGCGCGCCGCGCGCGGCAGCCATCTGGGCCACTTCGCGGCCAATGCCGCTGGCTCCGCCGACCACCAGGGCGATGCGCCGGCTGAACTCCTTCTCAGCAGGCTGGCGGCGAATCTTCGCCTCTTCCAACGCCCAGTATTCGATGCGGAAGGCTTCAATCGCCGGCAGGGCCACATAGTTGGTGAACACCTTGAAGCTGGCCGGATCCATGCCTTCAGGGCACTGCGGGACCGTTCCCTTCACTTCGCCCTCTTCCAGAAGACTAGCGCCCTCCATCACGTGAATGGCGTTGGTATAAAACTCGCCCGTGATGCGCGCTTCAGTCTTGTTCTTGCCGAAGCTGAACATGCCCAGCCCCTGAATCAGAACCACCGTCGGGCTGGCGTCGCGCAATGGCTGGCGAATCCGGCGTGGCGAAGGCCTTGTAGTAGGCACGATACTGCTTGCGGTATTGGGCCAGCGCGATCGCAATCTGCTCTTTCAGAGCCTCCAGATCGCGCGCCCGCTTCCCAGGGCACAAAAAGCGGCCGGATCTTGGTGCGGATAAAGTGATCGGGGCAACTGGTTCCGAGGAATGCCAGATCCTTTGCGTGGACCGAGTTCACAAACTGGAGCACATCGGGAGCATCGGTGAAGCTCGCGATCCATCGCCGCTGCGCGCTGATGCGCCCGCGCAGATAGGGCGCGATCTGAACGGCAAGATCCCTGCGATCCGGCGCGCGCGGGAATCAGCTCCCCGCCGAAGCGTGTCTTTCCTTTCGCCAGGCCGTGTCGTTCAATGAACTGTCCGATCTGGTCGATCACATTCAGCGTATTCAGGTAACACTCGCGCTGCGTCTGGCCCCAGGTAAATAGTCCATGCCCGCCTAGCACGATGCCGTCGCAGCCGGGATTCTCCCGGACAGCGCGTCTCATCATCAGCCCCAACTCAAAGCCGGGCCGTTGCCAGGGCAGCCACACAAGTGAGTGGCCGAACTCGCGATTGAACTCCTCCATCTTCGCCTTGCCGTTGGCCGAGGCGGCCAGCGCAATTCCCCAGTCCGGATGCAGATGGTCGACGTGCGGGAACGGCAGGAACCCGTGCAGAGGAGTGTCGATCGAAGCCGCGACGGGATTGCCGCGAAAGGCGCAAAGCGGGTAAAGATCCACCATCTCGTCTTCGCGATCGACGCCTTTGTAGCTGCGCTCAAGGGCCAGCAGTTTGTCCTGGTAGAGCGTCGCAAAGCCGGTGCGCTTGATGCTGCCCAGGTCGCCTCCCGAGCCTTTCACCCACAGCACCTCAACGCGCTCCCCGGTGAGCGGGTCGAGGTCCGCGATCTTTGAACTGGTATTGCCGCCCGCAAAGTTGGTAATCCGCAGGTCAGAGCCAAGCAGGTTGGATCGATAGCGCAGAAGTTCGGGCTCGTCGAGAGTGTCAGCAACCTTGGGATCCCAGCGATCCTCAAGAAAAGTCAGTGCAGGGGAAGAGAGTGCTGCCTTGTTCATAGATTCCAGTTTACGGGGAATTGCCCGCACCTGACCACGTTTACATCACGGAAAGCCTGGCGAAATTTTCCTTGAACGGGTGATTATCCCTCCACGCCGACCGGGGTCAGATGCTTGCTCGCCGCACCCGGGGTCCCCTTTTCCGCGGAAAGGGTTTCAGGCGTTACCGCCCGATGACGGACATAGTTGTAGGGCGGAACAATGTTTCCGCGCAAAAGCGCGATCCCAAGCTGGATCAGGCGGGGTCCGTAAGTTTCCACCTCGTGTGAGATGGATCCGATGAGCGCACTTTTCCCGGAGCTCATCTCCTCAAGTACTTCAGGAATGCAGTCCTGGCCAACAATCGCAAAATCCTGTTCGCAATCCAACTCGCGCGCGGCATCCAGAACGCCAAGGGCGCTGGAATCGGTGGTGGCCGCCACCAGGATCCGCTCGCCGGCGCGGTGGCCGCGCAGAACCTCCAACATGGCCTTGCGGCTCGGGTCCCTCATGCCGCGGCCTTCAATCTGGAGAAACCGGTCGGAGGCCAACTCCGGAAGCCGTTCGCGAATCCCGTCGAAGGCGCCCGTTATGCGGCTCTGCACAAAGCTGCCCGCCTCGCTGAACCCGACGCCGATCACCCGGTCCACGCCTCCCTTCCACTTGAGCTGTGCGTGCTGGGCGAGAATGGCGCCCACCTCGTAGCCCGCCTCAAAGTTGTCCACGCCAAAGTAAGTCGAGTTGGGATGCGGTACGTCAATCGCAATCAGTGGAATATCGGCCCTCTTGAAGATGTGGGCGATCCGCGGCGCAACCACTTCTTCCACCTGGAACTCGAGCACCAGGTCCACTCTCTTGGCCACAAGCTCCTCGGCATTCTGAATCGCAATGTCGGGATCGTAGCGGTTGTCCAGGATCAGCAACTCCACTCCGGAGGCCGCCGCAGCCGCAGTCACGCTCTGCGCCACAGCCACTGAAAATGGCATATCGGCGCTTTGGACGGCAAACCCGAACCGCAACCGGCGCGGACGCGAGACAAGCCGATATTGGCCGTTTTGAGACTGGGCCAGGTAACCCCGGTGCACCAGGGTCTTGAGAATGCGGTAGACGCTGGTCTTGGAGATGTGGGTTTTCTGGTAGACGTCTTCCAGGGTCAAAGGAGCGTGGTGCTGCTCCAGCAGCTCGATCACGTCAAGCGCCTTGGAGAGAATCGGAATCAGATACAGCCGCTTGATCTTCGCTTTAGCCAATCGTTTGTCTCCCTGCTTGCAGATGATCCTGCGAAAAGTCGGCAACTAATCATAACCATCCGTCAGGCGTAACTGCTCACGCGTAGCTACTTATTGCTGAAGACCTGCTTCCCCGCTCCCGCCCGGTGCGCTCGACGTAGCCGCTGGCCCTCAAGGCCGCCAGGGGATCGGCAGGCAAACCGTGCGCCTCGCGCCAGGCCGCGGCCAGTGGCCGCACATCTTCCCAGAAGGCGCCTCTGAACAGCTCCTCGGCGGCAACCAGGTCGCAGGATTGCTGAAGCTGCGACAACCTCTCGCGATCCACAAGCGCAGCCTTCAGATAGAGCTCCTGGGCCGTCGACCACCGTCTGAACCATGGCCTCCATCTTGCCTTTCAGGTTATGGCTCTGGTCGATCATGTATGCGATGTCCAGTTCCAGCCCGTCGGTTGCGGCAGCATGAATCTCATGGAAGATCCGGAAGATCTGGTAGGGATCAATCGAGCCGAGCGTGAGATCGTCGTCGGCATAGCGGCGATCATTGAAGTGGAATCCGCCCAGCATCCCCGTATGCAGCAGCCAGGCCACAATCTGTTCGATATTCTGCGAAGAGTAATGATGCCCCGTATCGACCAGCACACAAGCCTGCGGCCCAGCCTGGCGCGCGAAGTGCGACGACATGCCCCAGTCGGCAATGTCGGTATGGTAGAAAGCCGGCTCGAACGGCTTGTACTCCACCAGCAACCGCTGATTGGGTCCCAGGTGGCCGTGCGAAATGCGCAGCGCCTCCTCAAGCCAGCCAATGCGCTTGCGAATGCTCTGCGTGCCCGGATAGTTCGATCCGTCTGCCATCCACAATGAGATGTCGCGCGAGCCCAGAGCCTTGCCGATCTCGATCGAGTCCAGCATGTGCGCCAAAGCATGTTCGCGAATCGCAGCCGAGGGATTGCAGAGCGAGCCGAACTTGTACTCCTGATCCTGAAACAGATTCGGATTGATCGAGCCCGAGCGAATTCCGAACTGCCGTTCCAGCGCCTTCACCGCCGGCACATCGTCCAGGCCGTTAGGCAAATCCCAAAGCACATGCAAAGCCATGGTCGGCGTCGTGCCCGTCAGCCGGTTCACCTCCGCCGCATCGGCAAACTTCTCCTCAATTGTGGTTGCAGCCGCGGCCTGCACAAACTTTCCGAAGCGCGTGCCGGTGTTGGCAAATCCCCAGGAGGGAATCTCGATCTGGAAAGAGTCCAGAGCTTTGATTGCGAGGTCGCAGGCTGCGGAGTCCGAATGCTTCATGTTTGGTTTCCTCTCACCGGGCCCATTCGTCCCGTTTCAATTCAGTTTCATTCTGGCGCTCTGGTCATCAACCAGAATCACATGTAAAAAGCGTGGCCCGTGAACGCCCTTGATGCGCGTCATCTCAATGTCTGCCGTGGCGCTTGGCCCCGAAATATAAGTTGCGAGTCCAGGCGTCTGCTCGCAGCGGCTGAAGTACTCAGGCAAAGTCTCCACCACCTGGCTCGCGCGCAGAATGCAAAGATGCCAGTCGGGCAGAAGCGTCAACACCCGCCGTCCCTCCATCTCCGAGTGGTGAAGCACAATCGTTCCCGAGTCGGCGACTCCGCAAAAAGCCGCCGTAACAACCCCTTCGGCCTGCTCAATCTCAGCGGAAGTCAAACCGCGGTCTATCTTCCACTCAAAGCCACTGGCCAGCCATTCCGCAGGCAATCCCGCCGGAGCAACGAACGTGTGCTTTCCGCTCGAAGCCAACTGCGCCGTGATCGCGGACGGAACTTCCTCAGGCGTGCACTCAACCACCTCGGCATCGTATTCGCGCAGCCGTTCGATCATCAACGCAACGCGCTCCTCAGCGCTCAGGCGACCCTCGCGAACATAATCACGCGGAATCGCCGCATAGACACCCGCAAGTTCGCCGGGTTCCTTGGCCACCGGCTGCGTAGCCGCGCGAACGCGATCGAGAATCCGCTCCCGCGATGGGCTGGGCGCGCTCATCGTGCCTCCTTTTGCCGCGCTGCCCACCAGCCGTGAAACGTCTGCTTCGGCAGTCCCCGCAGATCGCGCGTCTGGGTCCATCTCCCGCCCACGCTGGGCAGCGAGTGAATCCAGCCGTCCTTGCGCGTAAAAAGCTCAGTCCCACGCGCCCGAAAAACTGCGCTGCATGAAACAGCCACGCTCTTGCAAAAATCAGGTTTGCAACTCGCAGTCCCAGATACATGGGATCAAAGTACCGCAGGTCCTGATCCCGCTCCTGATTCACAACCTGGGAGCGCAGCTCCAGCAGCACCTCGGGAATATTGATCTTTACCGGGCAAACCTCGTAACAAGCGCCGCACAGCGAAGAGGCGAAAGGCAGCGTCTGCGCATGGTGCATCTGCATCAGTTGCGGCGTGAGAATCGCGCCAATCGGTCCCGGATATACCGAGCCGTATGCGTGTCCGCCCGTCTGCCGATAGACCGGGCAGCTATTCATGCACGCAGCGCAGCGAATGCACCTCAGTGTCTGCCGCTCGGTCTTCTTCGCCAATATCGACGAGCGCCCGTTATCGAGCAGCACCACATGGAACCGTTGCGGCCCGTCGCCCGGTCGTAACGCCGGTCCAGATCGAGGTGTACGGATTCATCCGCTCGCCGGTAGCCGATCGCGCCAGCACCTGCAGCATCACTTCCAGGTCCCGGAATCGCGGCAGCACCTTCTCAATCCCGGCCAGCGTAATCATCGTGCGCGGCAGAGTCAGGCACATGCGCCCGTTGCCTTCCGACTCCACCACGACCACCGAGCCTGTCTCGGCAACCAGAAAGTTCGCGCCGCTGATCGCCGTCGGTATATCCAGAAACTTGCGGCGAAGATAATTGCGCGCCGCGGCGGTCAGTGCCTGTGGATCGTCGGACAGATCCTTCAACCCCATGCGCCGCGCAAAGATCTCCCGCACCTGGCTGCGGTTCACATGCAGCGCCGGAACAACAATGTGAGAAGGCTCGTCCTCGCCCAGTTGCAGAATGATCTCCGCCAGATCCGTCTCATAGGTGCGAACCCCCGCCGCCTCCAGGAACGGATTCAACTGAATCTCGGCCGAAGTCATCGTCTTGATCTTGATGACTTCTGAAGCATTCTCCTCGCGCAGCAAATTCAAGAATGATCTGCCGCGCCTCGGCCGCATCCGCAGCCCAGTGAACCCTTCCTCCGGCAGCAGTGCAACGCTCTTCAAACTGCTCGAGGTAGGCGCCCAGATTTTCCAGAGCATGGGTACGGATTGCCGCGCCAGCCGAACGCAGCTCCTGCCAGTCGGTCTTTTCCGTCACCAGCCGCGCCGCGCTTGGCCTGAATCACATCGATGGCGTGCGCCACGTTCTTGCGCAGTTGCGGATTGCGCAACACCGGCAATACGGCCTGTGGAAACGGAGGCGCCTTCTCCGGGTCGAGCACGGGATGGTAGCCAGCCTGGCTCATGCCGTCGCCTCCGCCGGAGCAGCTTCCGTGCTGGCCAATATCTCCGCCATGTGAATCGTCTTCATCCCCGCATATTGCCGGTGCATCGCCCCGCCTAGATGCATCAGGCAACTGTTATCGAGCGCAGTGCAGAACTCGGCGCCGGTAGCCACAACGTCCTGCAGCTTCACGGCCAGCATGGCCGAAGAGACTTCAGCATTCTTCACGGAGAACGTTCCCCCAAAGCCGCAGCAGCGATCCAGATTGGCGAGCGGAACCTGCTCCATGCCGCGAACCTTGTCCATCAGCCGCCACGGCCGGTCGCCCAGGTGGATGCCACGCAACCCGTGGCAGCTTGCGTGATAGGTTACCCGGTGCGGGAAGTAGGCCCCCACATCCTCAACTTTCAATCGGTCAATCAGGAACTCGCTCAGCTCGTACACCCGCGGCAGCAAGACCGCAAACTGCTTGCGCAGCTCCTCGTTGCCCAGCTCCTCAAATAGTCCCGGGATACTGATCGCGGATCATCGCCACGCACGACGACGAAGGAATAACGACCGTCTCCGTGTCCTGATACAGTCCTCACAAATCGCTTGGCCTGGGAGTAGGCTTCCGCGCGAAATCCCGTATTCGCATGCATCTGTCCGCAGCAGGTCTGCCGAGGATGAAAGTCAAGCTCCACCCCCAGCCTCTCAAGCAGTTTCACCACCGCGCGGCCAGTCTCAGGAAAGAGCGTATCGTTATAACAGGTGATAAAGAGCGATGCACGCATAAGTGGAACCAGCTTTCCAGATCCGTAGCCCGGAAAGCGAATAATATACGATAAGAAATGAATTGTCTATTGCAAACTGGCCTTTTCTAGACTGATCTCTTTCGCGCCTTGTTTCCATCACGTTACCACCGGCCTCAACCGCTCACGGACACAGTTTATCGAACGAAGAAACGAACCGGCCTCAGCGCGATCAACTCTTTGGGCAATGCTATGTCGAGGGGCGGAAACGCACGGCCGGCGCGACCTACTGCAAGCGGGGACCCGACTCCAGCCTGGCGAAATACACCTTTTAATGAAACGCCGTGAAAATTTCGTCGCCCGCAAACAAGACACCCTTCGGCCCACGCAACAAATACTGAAGTTCGACCGCGATACCCGCGCGATTAGTTTCTTGGGCGGCACTTCCGGCTTCAGACACGAAACTTTGTCACGCTCCGGCATTGTCGTCTAAGCTATGGATAATCCGGGCGACACACAAAAGTAGGTTCCTCTGCGTTTTAATTCGTCTCCATTCGCAAATTCCGTCACGCCTGGTTGTTCAGCAGTAACGCGCTCGCGCAAACTGATCCGTTTCAATTGCCTTCAGTCAACCTTCCTGGCTATTGTGCGTCTAAAGTAATTAGCAGTTTTTGCGTAGCCAGGCCCATAGGCGCTTTCACTTCCCCTGGTTTCCTCAACGGCTTCACCTTCACGTCGGATCTACGGTGCGAAATGCAAACTCCGCTCCAGCGCCTGATTCGCCCTCTCACAAGAAAGCCCCCCTTGAAGAATCGTTCTGCGGTGATGTCTGGACGAAAGCTTCCCGCTCCATCCGGCCGTGCGACGTCGGGTCAGGATGACTTGGGTCTTCAAATCGACAACGTTCCAAAGCCGGGCAGCCTCCCTCGCAATTCTTTAGCCTGTGACGACAACTTTTCTGCTTCGCGGGGGTTGTCTCCAAAGAAAGGGTCTAAAAACTACATCATGGCAAATCTGCGTATGCTCCCCCTCTATGCACTGGCCGGTGCCCTGCTCTTTTCTACCCAGTTGCCCGCACAGCGATTCGCGCCCACCGTCCGCGTCATCGATCGCATCGACGAAAGTAGCCTTGTAACTCTCAAGGGCAATACGCACCCGTTTGCAAATGCGAAGAACGACCGCGGACTGGTCAGCCCCAGCCTGCCCATGACCGACCTGATCCTGGTGCTGAGCCGCGACCCGGCGCAGCAGGCGGCCTTCGAGAAATTCGTCGCCGGCCAGTACGATCCGAACTCGCCCAACTACCACCAATGGCTGACGCCCGACCAGGTTGGCGCTAACTTCGGCCCTTCGCAGACCGACATCGCAACCGTGACCAACTGGTTGACCGGCCACGGGTTCACGGTCAATGAGGTCACAAAGGATCGGATGTCGATCCGCTTCAGCGGCACTGCGGCCGCAGGTCCAGAGTACCTTCCACACCGAGATCCACAACCTGCTTGTCAACGGCGCCGCGCACATCGGCAACATGAGCGACCCGCAGATTCCCGCCGCCCTGGCGCCAGTCGTCGTCGGCATCAAATCGCTGCACAACTTCTTCCCGCATCCGCTCCATCATCTGGGCAGCCTGGTAACCAAGGACAGCAAGACCGGCCAATGGGCGCGCGTACCGTCCTCTGCCGGCGGCATCCAGTCCGGTTTCTGCGCCATCGGCCTCCGCTGCTCTCGCCGGATCCCCGCGCACTCTGCTCAGCCGTGTGCCGGCGGCACTGCGCCCAGCATCGGCACCCTGGCCGCCAAAGCAAGGCCGGAGTTCGGCATCACTGGAACCAGCAGCGGGACCCGCTTACCTGGTCGAAGACATCGGCCCCTACGACTTCGCCACCATCTACAACATCCTCCACTTTGGAAGGCGGGCATCGACGGCAGCGGCCAGACCATCGCCATCGCCGGAACCAGCAGCATCGTACTCAGCGATGTGGCCACCTTCCGCAATTTCTTCACTGCCCAGTTACACCTCCACGCCAGCCCCCATCCTCATCTCCGGCAACAGCTCGCCGCCTCACCGTCTGCACCAGCACCACCGGCAACCTTCCCTATCCCTCCGCTCCATGCACCCTCAACGATCTCCTCGAGAACACCCTCGACGTCGAGTGGTCCGGCGCGGTCGCTCCCAAGGCCCAGATCGTCCTCGTTTCGTCCTATCCAAACTCGGCCTCCGACGACAATCTCTACGACTCCGAGAGCTACATCGTCAACCACCTCACTGCTCGCATCATGAACGTCAGCTACGGCGAGTGCGAGCTGGGCATCGGCACCGCCGGTAACGTCCAGTACTACAACCTCTGGCAGACCGCAGCTGCCGAAGGCATCTCGGTCTTTGTCGCCGCCGGTGACTCGGCCGCCGCAAGCTGCGACGCCGGCGGCGACCAGCGGCGTGCCCGCTCCCGCCGAATATGGTCTTTCAGTCAGCGGTCTCGCCTCCACGCCATTCAACACCGCTGTCGGCGGCACCGACTTCAACTGGTGCTCCCTCACCTCCACCACAGCATGCCCAGCGCCCCCTACTGGAGCACCACCAATGCCGCCAATGCCAACGCCCCTGAAAGCGCGCCTGGGATACGTGCCCGAGGTGCCATGGAACGACACCTGCACAAGCCCCGTGACAACCGCGTGGATGGTCGCTAATTTGGAAGAACTATCCGTACACCAACACTTTGAACAAGTCAGTATCGGTCTCCGACAACGAGACCGGCTGCAACTCATTCGTCTATAACTCCCAGCTACTGAACTCCCAGGGAAATGGAACGCTCCTCTACCTCGTCGACACCATCGGCGGCAGCGGAGGCGCAAGCGGTTGCGTGGTCAACGACGGATCAACCGTCGCCAGTTGCGCCGCTTCCACCAGCAGCACAGGCTCTTCCAACGGATCGATTCCTCTTACCAAAGACGGATGGCAAAAGCCCACCTGGCAAACCGGCGTAACCGGCATTCCCAGTGACGGTGTCCGCGACATCCCCGACGTCAGCTTCTTCGCCGCCGACGGCTTCCTCTCCAGCAGCGCGTATCTCATCTGCGTCTCCAACGCCACGGTCGACTCTTCATGCGCCTACTCCTCTAATCAGGAACCGACCGCGCAGGAGGTGGGCGGCACCTCGGTTGCATCCCCCGCCATGGCGGGCGTCATGGCGCTCATCAACCAGAAGACGGGCGCCGCGCAGGGAAATCCCAACGCCGAACTTTACAAGCTGGCCGCAAAACAAACATACTCCAGTTGCAGCGCTGAGAAGCGTCTCGGCGGGCAGCACCTCCTGCTACTTCAACGACATCGACCAGGGCACCAACGCCATGGCCTGCGACTACGCTGCCTACACACACAACTCCATCGCCCAACTGCACGGTGAAGTATCCCGGAGACTTCGTTGGCATTCTCCACTGGATATAGCGCCGGCACAGGCTACGATCTCGCCACCGGTCTCGGATCACTGAATGTGGCCAACGTGGTCAACGCCTGGACGGCAACAATGGGCACCGGCGCATCAACGGTGACGGTGACAGCCGCAGTATTCCACCGTGAGTTCGAACAATAGCCTGAGCGTGACTGTGACTGTGGCAAGTTCGCCCGCCGGCGGAACCCCGCCATCCGGATCGACTACGCTCACTTCAAGCGGATTGGCATACAGCGCGTCAGGGTCGCTTTCGAGCAACGGGAACAACTCCACCAGCAGCTACACATTCACCATTCCAAGTGGAACCCTGAGCGTTGGGACCAATACGCTGACCGGGGAGTTTTGGCGGTGACACACTCTATGCCCCGTCGAGCAACACCGCCAATGTGACGGTCACGGCGCCGGCTCCGCTTACTCCGACGATTACCGTGACCCCAACACCGGCCAACTTGAATTCGAATGAAAGTCTGAGCGTGGCTGTGACGGTGGTCGGGAACGGCGTCATTACTCCGACCCGCGCGGTTACGCTGTCGACCGGCAACTTCAACTCTGCGAGCTCAGACTCTCGCTAACGGAGCGTACACGTTCAACATCCCAGCCAACACCCTGGGCGCCGGAACCGACACATTGACAGTGGTCTATAGCGGAGACACGAATTACGGCTCAGTCACCACTACGGCATCCGTGAAGGTAACTGAGTCTACGATCAGCCTTGCCCAGCCCGCGATCACCATTACGCCCTCCACCGCCACCTCCACCGGAATCGCTCCCGGTGCATCTGCGACCGCCACCGTCACGGTGAGCGCGGTAGCCGGCTACACCGGCTCCGTCACCCTTAGCTGCGCGCAAACCAGCACTACCGCCAGCGGAGGCGACGGCACCATCCTGCACCGGCGGCGGCACCGCGGGCACGGTCACACTCACCGGCACCGCGACCAGCGGAACCGTGACCTTCACCGTGGGCACATCGCCGAAGGTTGGTGCGCTCGCCTATCCCAACATCCATGGCAAGAGCCAGGAGAAAGAATTGGCGGGCCTGGGCATCGGCGCGGTCCTGGCGTTCATGGTCCTCCTTGGGATTCCCGCACGTCGCCGCGGTTGGCGCCAGATGCTCGGCGTCCTCGTCCTCATCCTCGCATTGGGCGCATTAAGCTCTTGCGGCGGCGGTGGCAGCGGCGGCGGCGGTGGAGGCGGCACAACCGATCCCGGCACCACCGCGGGAACCTACACCTACACCGTGCAGGCGACTGGAACCCCGACCATCACGCCGACTGTAACAACCACTTTCACCGTTGTTGTGAATTAGTGCATCAAGAAACTCCCTGGGTGCCCCATCCATCCGCAGCTTTATCGCGGATGGGTGGGATACCATACACTCCATCCGCAACCTTCCCCCACCAATTACACTTCAGTGGAATGCCTCCTCAGGACAAATCCTCTCCCCAGCTCGGCCTGAGCTTTGACGAGCCCCGCCAAACCCGCCGCATCTGGCCGGTCCGCGAACTGGTCTCCCAGGTCCGCGAGCTCGTCGAACAGGAGTACGGCGACGTCTGGGTCGAAGGCGAAATCTCCAACTACCGCCCCGCCCCCTCCGGCCACGTCTACTTCACCCTCAAGGACGCCGACGCCCAGCTTCCCATCGTCCTCTTCCGCCGCCAGGCCATGCTTCTCCGCTTCCGCCCCGAGGACGGCCTCCACGTCCTGGTCCGCGGCCGCGTCAGCGTCTACGAGCAGCGCGGCCAAATGCAGCTCGTCGCCGAAACCATGGAGCCCGTCGGCGCCGGCTCTCTCCAACTCGCCTTCGAGCAGCTCAAGGAGCGCCTCAAAGCCGAGGGCCTCTTCGACGCCGCTCGCAAGCGCCCCCTGCCCGCCTTTCCCCGCACCGTCGGCATCGTCACCTCGCCCACCGGCGCCGTCATCCGCGACTTTCTCAACATCGTCGCCCGCCGCCACTCCGGCCTCAACGTGCTGCTCTATCCCGTCTCCGTTCAGGGCGACTCGGCCCCCGCGGAAATCGAATCCGCTCTCGCCGAACTCAACGCGCTCACGGTCTTAGTCGACCTCATCGTCCTCGCCCGCGGCGGCGGCTCCCTTGAAGATCTCGCCGCCTTCAACTCCGAACGCGTTGCCCGCGCCATCGTCGCCTCGCAACTTCCCGTCGTCTCCGCCATCGGCCACGAAACCGACTTCACCATCGCCGACTTTGCCGCCGACCTCCGCGCTCCCACGCCTTCGGCCGCCGCCGAGCTCATCACCGAGGCCCAGCACAAGATCGCCGAGCACCTCGCCAATCAATCGCACCGTCTTGACCGCGCCACCCGCTTCCAGCTTCTCCAGGCCCGCCAGCGCCTCACTCGCCTGCCTGTCAGCCGCGCAGAATCTCGCGTCGCCGCCCTCCTCCACCGCCAGGCCCAGCGCCTCGACGAATTTTCCTTTCGTTTGGAGTCCGCACTCACCGCCAAGTCTGCGCCAGCGCCAGGACCAGGTCGCCAATCTGGCCGCCGCCGTCCTCCGCCACGACCCGCGCCAGGCACCTCGCCGAAGCCCGCGAACGCCTGCAAGCCCTCCGCGCCCGCATCGACCGCTCGCTTGAACGTACCGCTGCGCCGCGCCGCCGTCCGCGTCGGCGCCCTCGATGCCCGCCTCAACTCGCTCTCACCCCTCGCCGTCCTCGACCGCGGTTACGCCCTCGTCCTCAACGCTGAAGGAGCCCTCATCCGTTCCACCACCCAACTATCTTCCGGCGACCAGCTAACCACCCGCCTCGCCGACGGCTCCTTCACAAGCCGCGTCGAATCCACAGCCAAAACCGATTCCCTCAAATCCTGAATTATAGGAACGTTCCAGCCGAACTCTCACAACTCGTTTCGCTGAGCATAAAATACCGCCGCATGGGAACGGCATTCACAACGCCGTAGCCACGTTCTCGCGCTGTATCCGCACTGCAAGTTAGCCCCACGCTTCAGCGTGGGGAACCAATGGGCAAGAAAAGCGCGAATGAGTCCCGTAGGGACGACGCTCCCTCGCCCCAGCAGCTCCGCCCCTCTCAATTTGCGTACCCCCTATTTCGTGCCGGGTGCCCCAGGTACCTGTCCGCGTGGCGGAGGGACCTGGGATTCCAACCATCTAACAACACAAAAACCTCGCCATTCGCCACCCTGCGGTATCCTTTTCAAAGACGCTCTCAACGATTTCCACGCTCCATTGTTCGAAGAATCGAGACCATGACAGCAACCACCACCCGCGAACTCTTCGGCACCGACGGCATCCGAGCCGTCGCCGGCGAATCACCCCTCGATCCCACCACCATCTTCGCCGTAGGCCTCGCCCTCGCCCACTCGCTCTGCAAGACCAGTGACCACCCCAAAGTCATCCTCGGCCGCGACACCCGCGAGTCCAGCCCCTGGATCGCCGCCACCCTCGCCGCGGGCCTCCTCCAGGCAGGCGCTCAAGTTGAATCGGCAGGCGTCGTCCCCACCCCCGCCGTCGCCTTCCTCGCCCGCAAGCATGGCTTCCATGCCGGTGTCGTCATCTCCGCCTCACACAATCCCTGGCAAGACAACGGCATCAAGCTCTTCGGCTCGGACGGCTTCAAACTCGCCGACTCGGTGGAACTGGCCATGGAGCATGAAATCCTCCTCCACGCCTCCCAAATCGCCGCGCCCGATCCCGACTTGCTTCCGCCCGTCGAAGACAACCCTGCCTTTCACGCCGACTACATTCAGTTCCTCATCGACTGCGTCCCCGGCCTCTCGCTCGACCGGCCTCAGCATCGTCGCCGACTGCGCCAACGGAGCCTCCGCCGCCGTCGCCCCCGAGCTCTTCCGCCGCCTTAACGCCGGCCCGAGCGTCACCCTCCTCAACATCGCCCCCGATGGCCGCAATATCAACGCCAAATGCGGCGCCCTTCACCCCGACTACGTCGCCAGGGAAGTCCAGGCTCGCGGAGCGAGCATCGGCCTCACCTTCGACGGCGACGCCGACCGCTGCATGTTGGCCGGAGCCGGCAACAACGTCATCAACGGCGACGCTATTCTGCTCATGGCCGCGCGCGACCTCAAAGCCCGCGGCCTGCTCACCGGCGACCTCGTCGTCGCCACCACCATGTCCAACATGGGCCTCGAGGCTGCCCTTAAGACGCAGCGGCATCCGCATGTTCCGCGCTCCCGTTGGCGACCGCTACGTTCTCGAAGAGATGCTCAAACAGAATGCGGCCCTCGGCGGCGAGCAATCCGGCCACATCCTGCTGCCCCATCTCGCCACCACCGGCGACGGCCTGCTGACCTCCCTCGTCGTCCTTGACCTCATTGCCCGCTCCAATCAATCCATTGAAGCGTTAACCGCCGACCTCAAAGTCTTCCCCCAGGTCATCGTCAACGTGAAGGTCCGCGAGAAACGCCCCTTCGATTCCATCCCCGCCGTAGTCGCCGCCATCCTCGCCGCCGAGGAAGAGCTAAAAGACTCGGGCCGCGTTGTCATCCGCTACAGCGGCACCGAATCCCTGGCCACGAGTCATGATCGAAGCCGAATCCGAACCCGCCATGCGCCGCCACGCCGACTCCATCGCCGCCGCCATCCGCAAAGAACTCGGTGCATAGCGTCCGTCCTTCGCCTCTCCACAAATCCAAAACAGGCGTAGAATAGCCTTATGAAGCGTCTCGCCACGGTCGCATTCATCGTTGCAGGCATGATTTCAGCGGCCTGTGCGCAAAGGGGTGGTTCGCACGGCGGTTTCTCTGGCCACTCCGCTCCCCCCGCTCACGGTGGATTTGGCGGTTCAGCTCCGGCATTCCATGGCAGCTTCAGCGCCCCTTCCAGGCCAGCCTCCTCACAGCGCTACGGCCCCACTTCCCGCCCCCTTGTCAACGCACAAGGCTCGGCGCGCTCCAGCTATCCGGGCCGCTCCGACCACCGCATGCCATACCACCCGCGCCATGATCGGGACAACCGCTACGGCTGGGGAATCCCGTATGCCTATTCCGGTTTTCCCGGATGGTACAACCCCTATTACCCCGGATACCCTGGCTTCATGGACTATGGCGACTATGGGGACAACCAGGATTCATCCGCTCCCCAGAACTACGACTCCCAGGGATATGCACCCCAGGACAATTCACCCCAGGGCGGCCAAGCACAGGGTGAGTACGAAGGCAGGCCGGAGCCTCCCCCGTGGCCTTCCTACAATCCGCCCCAGCCCGTCGCCGCTCAGTTGCCGGTTGAATCCGTCACGCTCGTCTTCAACGACGGTAATCCGCCCGAACAGATTCGCAACTACATCCTGACCCCGGCCGCGCTCTATATCTTCGATAACCATCGTCGCGAAGTTCCCATTGGCCACATCGACCTTGCCGCAACGGCAAAGGCCAACCACGACGCCGGCGTAGACTTCAACCTTCCAGGCGTTGCCAGATAATCGGCGCCCGCAAGCCCTCCGTTGTCTCGCACTGAAAGCTGCTTTTTAGTACCATCGCCTCATGCCCGACTTTCCCCCCGGTCAGACCCTCCTAATCGACGCCGACGATACCCTATGGGAGAACAACATCTACTTCGAGCGCGCTATCGCCGCGTTCATTAGTTATCTCAACCACCACGAGTACTCGCCCGCCGAAGTCCGCCAAGCCCTCAACGCCGTCGAGCGCGAAACCATCCTCTCCCACGGATACGGCCTCTCCAGCTTTACCCGTTCCCTCGTCACCTGTTTCGAGCGCCTCAGCCCGCTTCCCGTCACCGAAGAAAAAGCAGAGCGCATCCTGGGCTTTGCCCGCTCAATCTCGGAACAGGAAATCGAGCTTCTCCCCAACGTCGCCGAAACCCTCGCCGAACTGGCCTCCCGCCACCATCTCATCCTCATGACCAAGGGCAACCGCGCCGAGCAGGCCGACAAGCTTGCCCGCTCAGGCCTTGCGCCCAGCTTCTCCGCAGTCGAGATCGTCGCGGAAAAGGACCCGCCAACCTACCGCGAAGTCATCGCCCGCCACGAGCTCACGCCCCACACCAGTTGGATGATCGGCAACAGCCCCAAAAGCGACATCAACCCCGCACTTGCCGCCGGGCTCCACGCCGTCTTCCTCATCCACAAAGACACCTGGGTCCTGGAACACGCCGAGGTCGACCCCGCGCCCCCCGGCCAGCAACTCATCGAGCTCGACTCCTTCGCCAAGCTCTGCACCATCTTTTGATTCTCGCCACGCCGCCAGCCTCAATTCTCGGTCGGAGTCTTCTCCACGTGGTCAATCACCACCTGTTCCACCTTGGCTTTGTGCAGTTCCAGCTTCAGCCCCAGCTTCTCCACCGACGCAAAAACCGTCGAACTCCCGCTTGGATCCGACGCGCTCGAAGCCGGCTGACCTTCCGTGCCTCCACCCCCGGGCTTCGCTGGCATCATCGGCACGTCCATCCCCTGTGCCCGCGCCAGCGAAATCAGATCCGCAATCGAGAGATCCAGCGCCACCTGGTAGTTGCCCTTCAGTTGCGTCATGTCCACCACCTGCCTGCCGCCGCCACCGCCCATCTGCATCAGGTTGGTCAACTGTTCGGCAAACCCCGCCATGGTCACAGTGCTCGATTCCATGTGCACCGTCTGCATCTGCATGTCGATCTTTTGCGTGACAGTGCCCTTCGCCCCCATGTTCATCGTCATTGAGCCGTCGCTGTTTCTGCTCACGCGGATCGGCCCATCCGGCCCATCGATCTTTATCTCCCCCGGCTTCAGCGGAGCGTCCTCGGCAATCGCTTCAGGAGCCGCAGCCGCCTCCTTCAACTTCGGCCCTCCCTTGGCAACCACCAGGGCAAGCACGGAGTGCTCCTGTGTGTCGCGATGCGCCGCCAGCTTGAATCGCTCCTCCAGCAGCGCCTGCAACATCGCGGGCGCGTCTTCCTTCGCCGCTCCATCCGGAATCTTCGCCATGATGTCGAAGCGCTCGCCTCCCAGCCACGCCGGCCCGCTCACCTGGTATCCCTTCAACTTGTACGCATTCGCAATCAGATCCTTCAGCGTCATGTAGTGATACTCAGCGCGCGACGCCTCGACATATGCGCCAAAGCGCGGCACCTTCCCTGCCTGCACATCCGCCGCCAGCTTCGCCATGTCCAGCGGCGCCGACGGCCTCACCGTAGCCACCTCGAATGCAACCTTGCCGGCAGACGTCTGCCCAAAACTCCCGCCCGCTGCAAAGACCATGCACACGGCAAAGACAAATAAAATGCCATTTCGCATATCGATTCGATTCCCCTTCTCAGCGCCAACTCACCGCAATTCTACCCCCGCCGCCAACGCTGGGTTGACCTGACTCCGTCCCTCAACCCGCCCCCAACCCCTGCCTATGAGAAACTAGAAGAGCCGATGTTCTCCGGGCGCATCTGGGTGCCCCCGGGCCTCGCGTTTGAGGCCTGGGAACGTAAACCCCGCGCCCCAACCTCGCTTCAACCCATCCGGATTCGGGCCCCCGCGGCCACCGCCCAAGTGCGACTCGCGAACGGCAACCGGAATTAAGTTTAGGAACCAGCAATCATGCTCAGTGTCAGCAACGTCTCCATGCGCTACGGCGCCAAGATCCTCTTTGAAGATGTCAGCGTCAGCTTCGTCTCCGGCCGCCGCTACGGCCTCACCGGCCCCAACGGCTCCGGCAAATCCACATTCATGAAAGTCCTCACCGGCGAGCTCGACGCCCAAAAAGGCAACGTCGTCCGCCCCCGCAAGTTCGGCGTCCTCCGTCAGGACCAGTTCGCCTTCGACGCCTATCGCGTCATCGACACCGTCATCATGGGCAACAAGCCTCTCTGGGCCGCCCTTGAAGAGCGCGACCGCATCTACGAGAAGCCCGAGCTCTCCGACGCCGACGGCATGCGCCTCGGCGAGCTCGAAGGCGTCATCGGCGACGAAGACGGCTACACCGCCGAAGCCGACGCCGCCGTTCTGCTCGACGGCCTCGACATCCGCGAAGAAATCCACGAGCGCAAGATGTCCGAGCTCCAGGGCGGCCAAAAAGTCCGCGTCCTCCTTGCCCAGGCCCTCTTCGGCAAGCCCGAGGCCCTGCTCCTCGACGAGCCCACCAACTACCTCGATCTCGACTCCATCCACTGGCTCCAGGACTTCCTCGAGAACTACGACGGCACCCTCATCTGCATCTCCCACGACCGCCACTTCCTCAACTCCGTCACCACCCACACCGCCGACATCGACTACGAAACCATCATCGTCTACACCGGCGGATACGACGACATGGTGATGGCCAAAACCCAGATCCGCTCCACCCTCGAATCCCAAAACGCCCAGCGCGAAAAAAAGATCGCCCAGCTCAACGACTTCATCGCCCGCTTCGCCGCCGGAACCCGCTCCTCCCAAGTCACCAGCCGCCGCAAAGAAGTCGAGCGCCTCCAGACCAACGACCTCGCCCGCTCCAACATCGCGCGCCCCTACATCCGCTTCGACCAGCTCCGCCCCAGCGGCAAGCACATCCTCGAGTTCAAGCACCTCACCAAGCTCTACGGCGACCACAAGGTCCTCGACGGATTCACCGCCAACGTCCTGCGCGGCGAAAAAATCTGTCTCATGGGCCGCAACGGCGCCGGCAAAACCACCCTCCTCAAAAGCCTGCTCAATAACTACCCCGGCCTCGCCGACAAGGAATTCACCCTCGACTCCGGCTCCGTCTTCTGGGGCCACGAAGCCCAGATCGGCTACTTCCCCCAGGACGTAGGCTCGACCATCGAGCACGGCCTCACCGTCGCCGAGTGGCTCCATCGCTGGAAACCCGACGCCCACGTAGAAGACATCCGCGGCATCCTCGGTCAGATGTTATTCAGCGGCGAAGAAGGCGACAAGCAAACCAAAGCACTAAGCGGCGGCGAACAAGCCCGCCTTGCCTTTTGCAAGTTAATCCTGACCAAGCCCAACATCCTGATCTTCGACGAACCGACTAACCATCTCGACTTGGAAGCCATCAACGCCTTGAACATAGCCCTCCAGCGCTACGAAGGCACCGTCCTGTTAGTAACTCACGACCACGACTTGATCGACGAAGTAGCCACCAGACTATGGAACTTCAAAGAAGACGGCATAGAAGACTTCCAAGGCCCCTACGCCGAATGGAAAGGCAAACACAACTAGCAAGCCCCTTCCAAAGACTCACTAATAAGGCGGTCATCCTGAGCTCCCCCGAGAGGCGGTCATCCTGAGCGAAGCGCTTTTCAGCGGAGCCGAAGGACCTGCATTTGCTCTCCGTAACTCAGCCGAAACGAGATGGGGCCTCCAGGCCCCTGAATACATCGCATCAAACGATCGGCCGGGTGCCCCATCCTTGACGCAGCTTCATCGCGACAAGGGTGGGAGCGCATGAACTTCCCTCCGTCCGTCTCTTGAGTATCCAGCCAATTCAAATTATTGCCGGGTGGCCCCGGTCCCGGTGAGATCTCCAGTCCACGCTGAGGGTGCCCCCGGTCCCTCGCTTTTGGGGACCGGGGATGGAAGGCAGACGGCCCACCCATCCCGCTTTCGGAAGCTGTGCCCCGTTCATCGCGGCACTATCGCGATGAGCGGGCCTTCGGGTCAGACCGTGGGTGGACGCCCCATCCTTGACTCAGTTTCATCCCGGCAAGGGTGGGAGACCGGGAGCGGTAGACCGGGGATTCATCCCCGGCATTAGTAAGACTTCGAAACGGAACCTCGCCGGTTCCATGTCAGATTGAAGCAGTCTGCGTCTCAATCTGACATCGAGCTCCCAACAACCGCAAGAACAGTTAATTCCCCCCAGAAGTTATGCGCCTGACCTTAACGACAGTCAGATTGCAATCGCCATCTTGGCTGCACATACTGGGGTCCTGGCCTGCGACCCAGTACGTAGGAACCTGCCCGGCAATCTGCTGAAGGAATATCGCAAAGTTGTGGTCCCCCTGACCGGGGCTATTACCCGGCGCGCCGGCGGCAGTACAATCTTCGTCATTGAACCCGAAGATCGTATACGCCCAGCAGCCGTGTTCCGGGCCGTTAAGGGTTTCAGGGTCGCTCTCGTCGGCATAGTAGAAACCGAAATACTGGGTTGGCGTGAACGCGACTGTTTTGCCGATAACGTCAGGCGTCGAACTGCCCGCCGGATACCCGCTCCCATGGAATATGACGTGCTTGGCCCCGTTCAAGGTGCCCGTCGAATTCGTCTCAAACCAGCCAAATTCGTTGATTTCGTAGTTGTTGGTGGCTGTATTCAGGAAGAGTTCGGCCTGGTACGATTGTCCGGTTCTCGTCGTCCTGAAATACATCTTGGGGTCAATCGCGCCGCCGGAGTCAGCCGCCGCGTCATACGCCATCCCCCAAAACGGGAGCGGCCCCGGCGCGTACAGCGCACTCCCGATTCCCTGGCAGTCGCCGGTCGAAGTCAGGCACCATCCAACACTCTTGTCTGCCGGAGTGCCCGAATAATTTCCAAAGGCCAGAAACGGAACATCCCAATAAGGGTACCCGTTGCTGTTGAGGTCTATAAAATTAGAGTTGGAGTCTTGATCCAGATTCCAGGTTTGCCAACCAGCTCCGGGGCTGCCTAGCAGAGTTTGAGCGTGGGACGCCGCACACGTTGCCAATACAGCCATCGCAATCAACAGCAACGATCCGCGCAACAATCGAACGGATCTGGGCGTCCCACCACTGCCTTGCGCAAGGCAGCCCCTATTTGCGCGTCCTTCGTGATTCCGTGTTTTCATGGATACCCCTCCTTGAGGATCTTGTCCTCGATAAATCCAAGATTTGTGATTGGTAAGCGTGTATTCGGGATGTCACGGATCCGCCGTGCCGACCCCAGAGTCGGATCAATGACAGTTACTGCAGCCAGCCTCCATAACTTACTTCGATTCAGAAAGCCCGGCAATTATCAATTTCTGCCATTCACTATCAAAAAAGCACATCGTGTGGAAAAGGTGAGAAGTCCACTCGCCCACGCATCTTCAGCTCGGAAGCGCCGCTTTGCACGGAACCGCAAAGGCTATAAATGACGGAGAAGTGCTCTTGGCTTAACCAGGCACATGGTTTTCTTCCCGGTCTCTGCGCGGCTCTCCCGGTAGCTAGTCAGCTGCCACTTCAAGAACGCACGATTTCCCGTCATGTACTTGGGAGCCCATTCGCATAAGTCGCAACCGCATCGGACTAGTCCCGTATACGCTCTTGAAATCGCGGTAGAAGTTGGTCACCACCGTATAGCCGCAATCAAATGCAATCGTCTTAATGGGCAGAAATCCATTAGTTAGTAACTCGGCAGCGCGCGCCATCCTCACCTCAAGCAAGTGCCGCCGAAGTGTCTTCCCCACTTCTGTGCTGAACAGGCGAAGTAAGCGGGCCTCTCCCAGTCCCAGCAATTCACCAATCTGTTGCGAACTCATCTCGAGTACGCCCCGACGCTCTTCTATGATCCTCAAAAGCACTCGAATGCGTGCGTCCATTGCCGATCTCCATGCGCGAGCCCCGGAAATGCAAAGTCTCGGAGCCTCCAGGGAACAACGCATCAGAAGAGAAGCGGGTCTCTCCTGCTCCTGCGGCCAAACGAACCGCAAGGTTAGAGAGACTCTCAGGCGTGAAACGCCTTTGCAGTGATTTCTCGGTCGATCTGAATTTGTAACTGATTGTTGGGGAAAAGAGTTGCGGCCAGGTTGTCCTGTTCGCAAACGCATTATGCCTTCAAGGTAGGCCGATGTCAAGAATGACTCGCCGGTTGCCGGGTGCCCTAGGTTTCGCTTCTGAGACCCGGGATTCGCTTCTTCCCCAATGGCTCGAGCCTCCCCCTCCAGCCTCCCTCTGGGATGCATTGCAGAAAATTACCGGATCCCGGCGCAGAATGAAGGTATGAACCTCCTCCAGACTCCCGCGGCGATTCAGGCTGAATTCCGGTCCGGAACCTCCAATTCCTTCCACCCCCGGGGGTACCCCCCACCCTCAGGCGAGTACTGAAAGGTAACGGATCTCTCGCTAACATGAATGAAATCAACAGACATAAACGCGATCCTAGTTACTCATCTATAAATACAACAGCCCGATTTTAGCCACTTTTTGACCAGAAATCACCCGTTTTACCCCTGGAAAAGCCATCTCAGACGGGAAAACGAGAGCCTTCTCCAACCTCCCAACACCTTTCATGGGAACCGCGGTCAGGAAACGGTAAGCATTTACGCCGAATAGTGACCAATCTCCCCGGATTTGGGACCGGGTACCTGGGCCTACGGGCTTGGCCACACTATACTTACTTCTTAGTTGGCTTCAAAACCAACCTTCCCCTTGGAGACCTCACATGCAAATAGCTGAACGAGTTTTCGTTGCTGCGATTGCGGCGGCTTTGCTGGCTCTGCCCGTTTCCACCCGCGCTCTGGACGATACGGCCACCGCAAAGGCCGCGAACCCTGACAAGAGCACCGACAAGCCCGCCGACAAGAGTACGGATAAGGCTGCGCCGGCAGACGTGACTACGCCGGGCGAGGTAAACGCGGCAGGGACAGCACATCGCCTACAACGCCGTTGGCGGTACGATGACGGTGGGGGCGACCGATTCGCAGGATTCGCAACTAGGGCTCGACGGCAAGCCGCAGGCGGACAGCCAACTGGCGCTGGCTGCTCCAAAAGAGGCCAAGGACGCGGAGCCGACGGCGCGCATGTCTTACGTCGCCTACTTCAAGAAGGACGCCAAGGCCGAGGAGCGACCCATCACCTTCTTCTACAACGGCGGACCGGGGAGTTCGACGGTATGGCTGCACATGGGATCGCTCGGACCCAAGCACGTGGTGACGGATATGGACACCCACCTGCCCGCCGCCCCCTACAAAATGGTGGACAACGCCGATTCTCTCCTCGATGTCAGCGACCTGGTCTTCATCGACATGCCGGGGACGGGCTTTGGCCGGCTGATGGGCAAGGATCCTGAAAAGGCATTCTGGGGAATCGATGAAGATGCCAACGCTTTCGCGCGGTTCATTGTGCGGTTCACGACCAAATACAACCGCTGGAACTCGCCAAAGTACATTTTCGGTGAAAGTTACGGGACGACACGCTCGGCCGTGCTGGCCGACATTCTTGAGAACAACAAGAGCATGGATCTGAACGGCGTAATTCTGCTCTCGCAGATCTTCAACTTTACAACCGATATCGATTTCCCGATGGGGAACCCGGGAGTGGATTTGCCGTACGTGCTGGCGCTGCCAACCTATGCGGCCACGGCCTGGTATCACAAAAAACTGCCCTCGCAGCCGCCCGCGCTGGAGCCGTTCTTAAAGGATGTGGAGGAGTTCACCAACGGCCCGTATGCGCACGCTCTGGCGCTGGGCACGGACCTGGGCACAGACGAGAAGCAGGCTGTCGCCGAAAAGCTCCATGAGTACACCGGGCTGCCCGTGGCTTACCTGCTGAAAGCCAACCTGCGCGTCAGCGGCGGCGAGTTTGAGAAGACGCTGCAAGACGACCAGGACATGACCACGGGCCGGCTGGACACGCGCTTCTCTGGACCGACGATCGACCCGCTCAGCCAGTTCGCGGATTACGATCCGCAGAGCTCGGCGATTTCGTCGGCGTATGTGTCGCTGTTCAACGACTACGTGCGCCGCGATCTGAAGTATGGCGAGGGCCAGACCTTTCTGCCCGAGGCGCAGTTCGGAGTAGCGCAATGGGACTTCAAGCATCGCGGCAACCCGGTTAGCGTGAATGTGGCTCCGGACCTGGCCGAAGCGATGAAGACCAATCCACGCCTCAAGGTGATGGTCAACGGCGGCTACTACGATCTGGCCACGCCTTTTTATGCGGCGGAGTACGAGGAGAAGCATCTGCCGATCCCCCAGTCGCTGGCCAAGAACATCGAGTACGACTGGTATGAGTCCGGACACATGGTCTATGTGCGGGACGAAAGCCTCAAGCAACTGCACGACCGCGTCGCGGCATTTATTACGAGGACCGATGCGGGGAAGTGACAGGACGCAGGGACCAGGGCGTAAGAATCAGGGAGTAAGAAAGCTCCTGCGTCGATCCGTGCTGTAACTCTGGGGTCATTCGAGAGGTTTGGCGAAGATCAGCGCGTGAATGCCTTGCCCATAGTAGTTCTCTTCCCTGCCCTGGAGGAGATAGCCCTGCGCCTCGTAGAGAAGGATGGCAGGGGCATTTCCTTCGGCCACGTGAAGCCACGAGACCTGGGCGCCGGCATCACGTGCTGAGGACTCGATATGGCGCAGGAGTTCTGTGGCGATACCGCGATTGCGGTGCGCGGGGGCAACTTCCAATGTTTGGATATAAGCGACGGTCTGGCCTGCTTCCACGGCCCAATCGATAACGGCAAAGCCGGTCATCTGGCCGTCTCGCTCAGCGATCCAGGTTGCGGCGGTGCGCCTCACGACAAGTCGGCGCATGTAGTTGCGCGGAAAGCGGAGAGGGGGCTGGAAGCATAGTTGCTCGATGGCGTAAAGCTGGGAGAAGTCTCCTGGGCAGTAGGGGCGGTAATTCACAGAGCAAATTTATGCGATGCGTAAGACAAAAGCCACCCTCGCTGAGACAATGGCTTTTTGCATGGATCGTTCGAATTCAGTCGGAGCCGGTTAGACCTTGGCTTCGAGGTCGGCGATCACGTTGAAGAACCGCTGGTCGAGGCGCCGGTTGCTGGCGATCGCTTCCTTGATGGTGATGTCGGTGATGTCGGTGCCGCGGAGGACGGCGATGCGGCCCCACTTCTTATCGTGCACCATGTCGATTGCGTGTAGGCCGTAGCGCTGGCCGAGCACGCGGTCGTAGGCGGTGGGTACGCCGCCACGCTGGGTGTGCCCGAGGTTGACGGAACGGGTTTCGTAGCCGGTCTTTTTCTCGATAAGCTCGGCGAGAGCTTCGCCGATCCCGGAAAGGCGGGCGTGACCGAAGGAATCGACCTGGGCGGAGCCGATGACCTGGCCGACTTCAGGAAGATGGCAGCCTTCCGCAACCACGACGACCCCGTAGTGCTTGCTGTGATCGTAGTTGTACTTGAGAAGGGCGCAGACGTGTTCGATGTCGATTTCTTTTTCCGGAACCAGGATGACATGGGCGCCACCGGCGATGCCGGAAGCATATGCGATCCAGCCGGCGTCGCGGCCCATGACTTCGATCACGACTACGCGGTTATGCGAGTCGGCGGTAGTGTGGATGCGGTCGACAGCCTCGGTGGCGATCATCACTGCGGTGTCGTAGCCGAAGGTCTGGTCGGTGCCATTGATGTCGTTGTCGATGGTCTTGGGAACGCCAACCGACGGTACGCCGTGTTCGGCGAGGAAGAGTGTGACCGACTGCGTGTCATCTCCGCCGAGGGCAATCAGGGCGTCAATCTTGTTGAGTTTGAGGACTTCCTGGACCTTCTCAATTCCGCCGGGAATCTTCTTAACGTTGGTGCGCGAGGAGTGGAGGATGGTGCCGCCTTTTAGCTGGATACCATCGATGTTCTCAAGGGTGAGCGGAATAAAATTGTTGTCGAGCACGCCCCGCCAGCCGTTAAGGAAACCGATGAACTCGTCTCCGTAGTGGTTGATACCCTTTCTGACTGCGGCATAGATGACAGCATTCAGTCCGGGGCAATCACCGCCGCCGGTCAACAAAGCAACTCGCATCTGAAAATCTCCTCGTAAAAATTGGCGCGGTCACATGGGGCCGTGCCGAAAACATCTGCTTGAAATGTCCTGTTAAAATCGGGCGGTCAAAACGGGGAATTGCCGGTTCTGACGCCTTGACCAGTGTACTCCCGGCTTGTAAAGCAGAATCGTGAGCGCGGTCACGGAGGGACGAAGACGCCTTCCAGTTGCTAGCCTTCAGCTCTCGGCTCGTCAGGGCCGGGATCGAATCGCGGTTTTGGGGTTGGGGTCGAGCGGGGCGGGGTGGTTCAATAAGGTATGCCTGGAATTGGAGCATTGCTGTTACTGGCCTTTATCAGCCTGGTTGTGATTGTTCTACTGGTGCTGCTGCAATTGACCCGGCTTGGATTCCTGGTCCGCACCACGATTCCGGACCGACCCAGGCGGCGCATGTTCATTGCGTCAGTATCATTCCTTATTACTTTTTTGGGCGTTCGGATTCTGGTACACCGGATCGTGAACCACGAGGGGCATTTCCAGTGGGTTGTGGTGCGTGGGATGCACATTCACCACTTGGTGTGGGGAATTCTCATCCTCCTGCTCGTGGGTTACGGATGGCTGATGGACCTGGGACGCTCGCACTCGCCGACGTCAATCTTTTTCAGCCGGCTGATGTCGGTTAGTTATGGGGTGGGCGCGGCGCTGACGCTGGACGAGTTTGCGCTGTGGCTCAATCTGGAGCCCGACGCATACTGGTCACGCCAGGGGCGGCTAAGCATCGACGCGGTCATCCTGTTCGGCAGCCTGTTGGCGGTAGGTGCGTGGGGGGCTCCATTCTTCAGGGGACTTCAGGAACTGGGCCGCAGGGGCCTTCTGTTCGGCAAGGGGCTTGGACGTTGGGGATCGCCTATTCGCCTCGTGCGGTTGCTTCGTCCGCATAAAGTTCGTCAATCACCCCCGCGTATTGTCGAGTGAGGACACGGCGCTTGAGCTTCATCGAGGGAGTAAGTTCTCCAGACTCCTGTGTCCATTCCTCGGCGACGACGCGGAAGCGCTTGAGGGTCTCAAAGTTGGCGAGGGTGCCGTTCACTTCGCGGACAATTTCCCCATAGAGTGCGATGACACGCATATCTGCAACGAGATCGGTGCGGGAACCTGCATGAACGCCGTGGCGCTTTGCCCAATCTTCAAGAGCGACGAAATTCGGGGAGATCAGGGCAGAGATGAACTTATGTTTGTCACCGACGAGAGCTGCCTGCGCGACCAGGATGCTGTTCTTCAGTTTATTTTCGATCGGTTGAGGAGCGACCATCTTGCCGCCTGAAGTCTTGAGAAGCTCCTTTTTGCGGTCGGTGATGTAGAGAAATCCGTCTGCGTCGAAGTGGCCGATATCGCCGGTTCTGAACCAACCTTCGGAGTCAAAACACTCCGCATTGGCTTCGGGTTTTTGCCAGTAGCCGGGAAAGACTGAAGGTCCGCGGACCAGCAGTTCTCCGTCGTCGGCGAGTTTGAGTTCGACATTTGTTAGGGGCATGCCGGCTGCGCCCATGCGATGATTCAGCGGCGTGTTGAGAGCAATCACGGGCGAGGTTTCAGTGAGGCCATAGCCCTCCCAAAGAGCAATTCCTGCCGATGCGAACCATTTTGCGGTGTCGATGCCGAGGGGTGCGCCGCCGGAAACGAAAATCTTGACCCGGCCGCCAAACGCCTCGCGAACCTTGGAGAATACCAGTTCGTTGGCAATTCTCCAGAGAAGAGAGTCGGGACGGCGCCCATCGTAAATAGTATCGCCGAACCTCGCGCCAAGGTGAAGTGCCGAGGCCAGAAGACGCTTTTTGACGGGCGACTGTCCGGCGCGGCGTTCGACCTCCTGACGGATTTTCTCGTAGACCCGTGGAACGCCAACAATCACGGTGGGTCGAATCTCTCGCATCGCCTGCGGGAGCTTGTCGAATTGCGAACAGTAGGCCACTTGCGCCCCGGAACCGTACATCACATAGTCGAGTGCGCGCGCTGTGACGTGTGAAAGAGGGAGGAATGAGATGCAGGCGTCCGTCGAATCGAAACCGAAATCGGCGGGGGCGTAAGTCTGGTTTGATGCAATGTTGCCGTGGGTCAGGACGACGCCCTTTGGCTCGCCGGTTGTGCCTGAAGTGTAGATGAGAGTGGCAAGGTCGTTGGGCCCGACGCTATTGACGAGGGCGTCGAAGACAGGATCGCGCTGCGCTCCGCGGACGTCGGCGTCGTCAATCAGAGTGTTGAAGGCGATGGCTCCCTCGGGCGCGGGAGAATCCATAATGACGATGCGCTCGAGTTGGGTAAGCGCGCGGACAGAGTTGAGCTTGTCAAATTGTTGGCGCGTTGAGATAACGGCTATACGGCAGCCGGCATCGTTGATTAGGGCAGCAATCTGTTCACCGGTAAGAGTGGGATAAATGGGAACGTCGGCAGCGCCAATGGCGAGGCTCGCGAAATCAGTAACGGCCCATTCCCAGCGGTTCTCGGCAATGAGCGCGATTCGGTCGCCCTTCTGCGCACCCCAAAGGAGAAAAGTCTCAGCGAGCGCGCGAACGCGCTGATAGATCTGGTCGGAGGAAATTGGCTGCCATTGGCCGAACTCGTCCTGCCAGAGGACCGCGCGCGGATTGGCTGCCGCGGCAACGCGGCGAAATAGGTCATTGATGGTGGCGATGGAAGCGATCTTGGTCATTGGTTTGAGATAGGGTGCGCAACAAGCAAATGAACGCAGCCATTCGAGAGTGTATCAGCGCGGAGGGCACGGGAGGCAAAAGGTATCAAGATGTGAACTCGGATCGAATGGTGAAAGCGAACGCTGAATGCTTGCCGCGATCCCCGACGTGATAGGTAACGCAGAGCTTTGTATCGGCATCAATCGCCGTCCAGGTCCAAACGTCTCCCCATCCCTCTTGCTCTTGTTCGGGTGTGACGTTCTTTTTCTTCGCTCCGACAAAACTCCAAATCTCATCGCACTGGAGACTCTGCACGGTCAGATTGCGCACCGCACGATGGTGGAAGTCGGCACAGGCGCAGCCCATTTCGCAAAGCAGTTTGACCACGGTGTTCTTTGCCGCTCCGGTGATCCGGACCGTGCTGCGAATGCTCATACCCTCGCAGAGGCATTTAACAATCTGTGCTCGCTGGCTTGTCGAAAGTTGTTTCATACTGACCATTATGCTTACCTTCGGCGCCGTTGTCAATACTTGCATAAAGTATATTTATACCAGCATTCTTATGATATGCTGGTATGCGTGAGGTGATTTATGGACAAAAAGGACAAAACCGGCACCAGCGGCAGGAAACGCTCAGGGGAGGCCAGGATGGCTAAACTCACGCCAGCGCAACGTAAGACTCTCGGTCGCAGCGCCGCCGAAAAACGGTGGGACGTAATCAGGAACAACGAAGTGCATGAACCTGAAGCAGTCGGGGATTTGCCGATTGTTGGTCAAACGATCCCTTGCGCGGTGATCGTAGTTGAAGGAGAAGTGATTCGCCTTGTCTCTGAGAGAGAACTCGTCAAATCGCTCGGCGGCAAACGTGGCGGATCTCACTGGCTCCGGTTGAGAGAAGATGTAGATGCGGCCAACCTACCTCCGATCCTATCCGCAGCAAATCTACGCGAGTTCATCAACGAGGAACTTTGGGATGGACTTAACACCCGCTATTACTACAAGGTTGGCAGCGGCGCAGTTGCCTACGGTTTGCGCGGTGAACTGTATCCAATGATCTGTGACGTTTTCCTCAAAGCCCGCGATGCAAAGAAGTTGCTCCCAAGCCAGGATGATATTGCGACTTCGGCAGACATCCTGATGCGCGCATTGGCGCATACCGGCATCATCGCACTTATTGACGAGGCGACAGGGTATCAGACAAAGAGAGCCGTTGATAGTCTTGCGCGAATACTAGAGGCATTCATCGCAAAAGAGTTGCAGCCTTATATTCGTGGAACATTCAAGCAGGAATTCTATGAGCATCTGTTTCGCCTTCGGGGCTTGGATTACAGAAGGGACACTGTTAAGCGGCCTCAATATTTCGGATGCCTCACTAATGACATTGTCTACAGGAGATTGGCGCCGGGAGTATTGGAGGAACTGAAAAAGGTGGCGGATCGGAACGATGCAGGACGACCTACGCATAAGTACTTTCAGCGCCTAACCTCAAATGTCGGATACATGAAGCTCGTTGAACATTTGGGCGCAGTAGTAGCTCTCATGAAAATCAGCAAGGACTATCCGGAGTTCATCTCGAAACTAGATGTAGTAGCGCAGCGTTATGGTCAAAATATGCTACTTGCATTCCCGGACCCGCAGGACAGTGGGAGAGGTCTATGAGCGATTCCAACGAGCAGCAGCGGCCTTCTTGGCGATGGCTTTACGTTTTGCGGGCGACAGCTTCGCTGCTCTCGCGTTGCCGCCCTTCGCACCGCCTAGCCTTCCTAGTGCAACTGCCGCTTGATTCTTCCCTGCATCCAGGTCTTCGAGCGCGCTACCATCCATGTGCTCGCCGATGGCTTGCTCTACCACCCGGAAGGCATTCACTGCAAAATCGTGATCTATGCTTGAGCGTCTAGGCATACACTAATTATGCCATGTTTCTCGTCTATGCCGCGTTCGCACTCTTACTCGTACTCGGAGTCTATGCGATTATCACTTCCATGATTCACAGAGATGGGAAGCATGACTGGATGCCAACGAGAACAGGCGTAATAATTTACGGAATAGTGTTGATACTTTTCATTCTTGCTGGAATATGGCTAGCTCTTCAGAACTTGATCGCATAATTTCAGACTGACCCACTACCGGAAATTGGCGAGAGTTGCATACTTATTCAAATTTATTGTATATTTATTCGAGCGCGATTTCCGCTTCGCGATACGCGCTTTCGACTCTTAGCTGAGGAAGCTCCAATGAAGCATCAGCGCCTGGATGCAATACGGGAAGTGCTGGCCAAGTCCCTGGTGGCGAACCAGGATGAGCTGCGGCGGAAGCTCCGGCGGCGCGGCATCGAGGTTACGCAGGCCACGCTTTCGCGGGACATTCATGAGCTGCGACTGTCAAAGGGCCCCGGTGGTTATTCGCTGCCGAATGGACACCGTGGGACAAACCTGGTTGCTACGGAGGAAGACGATGGTCCTCCTTCTCTCGAAGAGATGATTGAGAGTTTCGGGCTTCGGGTTCGGCAAGCGCTGAATCAGGTGGTTGTGGGGACAGTGATGGGGGGAGCGCAGCCAGTGGCCGCGGCGCTGGACCACGAGGGATGGCCGGAGGTGGTAGGCACCGTAGCCGGTGACGACACTGTGCTGGTGATTTGTGCCGATCAGCGGCGGGCAGGAGAAGTGGAAGCGCGACTGAGGACAATGCTGGAGTCATGAAAGAGTTAGTGCAAACGGCGGTAGTTGGAGTGACTGGATATGCAGGCGCAGAACTGGCGCGGCTCTTGCTGCACCATCCTCGCTTGGAGGGGAAACCGCCAGTGTTTGCCGGACGCGTGGAGACGAAAGACGTCGCGCGCGGGGGAATTCCGCTGAGTGAGATTCATCCCGAGCTCGTGGACAGCAAAGGTAGCGGGGAATTGAAGCAGGAGCCTTTTTCGTGGGAGTTGATGAAGGAACGCGGGGTAGAGGTTCTGTTTCTGGCCACGCCGCATGAGCAGTCGCGGGAGTGGGTTCCTGATGCGCTGGAACGCGGGATCCGGGTGATCGATTTGAGCGGAGCGTGGCGCCTGACCGAAGCGGCCAACCGTGCCGTTTATGCATTTGAAGACGATGGAACCGAGTTGGCTGACGCAACGCAGGCGCAGGTTGTTTACGGGATGCCGGAACTTTATCGGAAAGAAATTGTAGCAGCGAAGGTGGTGGCGAATCCGGGATGCTATGCGACCTCGGTAATTTTGCCGCTAAAGCCGCTGGTGGTTTCGGGGCTGATTGATCTGGAGCACGGGATTGTGGCCGATGCAAAGAGCGGCGTGAGCGGCGCTGGCAAGGCGCCAACGGCGAAGACTCACTTCATGTACGCAGCCGACAATCTATCGGCGTATGGCGTCTTCACGCATCGGCATACAGGCGAACTACTCGAGCAACTTGGCCTTAAGCCGAGCGAGATTATTTTTGCACCGCATCTGCTGCCAATTCCGCGCGGGATTCTGGCGACGATTTATGTACGCTTCAAGAAGGCGCAGACGCGGGCAAGCCTGATAAAGGTGTACCGCGAGTTTTTTGCGAGCAGTCCGATGGTACGGCTATATGAGAATGGGTTGCCGCAGATTCAGCACTCGGTGAGAACCAGCTACGCGGACATCGGCTTCCAATTGGACGCGAGCGGACGGCGCGCGGTGATCGTCAGTTGCCTTGACAATTTATTGAAGGGCGCGTCTTCGCAGGCCGTGCAGAACTTGAACGTGATGCAGGGCTGGCCGGAATCGGAAGGTCTCGAATGATAATCGCCGCGGAGGTTCGCGAATGAAGTACGTGGTCAAGCTGGGCGGAGCGGGGCTTGAGACTCCTGCGTTGCTGGAAGGCTGCATCGCGCGCAATTTCCGAATTGGTCCGCGACGGGAACCAGGTGGCCGTAGTGCACGGTGGTGGAGTGCAGTTGACACGCACGCTGAAGACGCTGGGCAAACACAGCGAGTTCATCGACGGATTGCGGGTAACCGATGCGGAGACGCGCGATGTTGCGCTGATGGTGCTGGCGGGCATGGTGAACAAGAAATTGGTAGCCGGCCTGGGCGCACTCGGACAGCCGGCGGTAGGAATGTCGGGCGGCGATGGGCTGCTCTTCCGCGCACGCAGGAAGCGCACCGCACCGGATCTTGGTTTTGTGGGCGAGATTGCGGCCAGCGATCCGCGCTGGCTCGAAGCGATATGGCAGTTGGGCGGCGTGCCGGTGATTTGTTCGCTGGCGCTTGGGTTTGACGGCGAGTACTACAACGTCAATGCGGACGAGATGGCGGCAGCCTGCGCGGTTGCATGTGGCGCCGACGCGCTGGTTTTTCTTACCGATGTGCCGGGCGTAAAAGACGCCAACGGCGCGGTACTCCGATGGCTGAGCATCGATCAGATTGCTGAGATGGCAAAGAGCGCCGTGATTACCGGAGGCATGCTGCCGAAGTTGGGTGCTTGCCGCGAGGCACTGTTGAATGGCGTGAAACGCGTGAGGATCTTACCCGCGGAGGCGGCCGGTTCCCTTCCCGACCTGTGCAGCACCCGCGTAGGCCACGGCACCGAAGTGATGGTTGCCTGAGGAGATAAGGAATTGACAAAACTCGATCAAATTCGCGCCGCGGAGGCGCGGCTTCTGCTTTCAACTTACGATCGCAGCCCGGTTCTGTTTGTGGGCGGCGAGGGCGTTTACATTACCGACGAGAAAGGCGAAGAGTACCTCGACCTGCTGAGCGGCATCGGGGTGAATGCGCTGGGCTACAACCATCCGGCGATTGTGAATGCAATTGCCGAACAGAGCAAAAAGCTGATTCACACCTCGAACCTTTACTACCACGAGGGACAGGCGGAACTGGCGCTGCGCCTGACAGAGCGCACCGGGCTGGATCGCGCGTTTTTTGCAAACACCGGCACCGAAGCCTGGGAGGGCGCACTGAAGTTGGCACGCGCTCACGCGGGTGTGCTACGCGACGAAGGCAAGCGCATTGGGACGAAATTTCTGGCGCTGGACCAGAGCTTTCACGGGCGCACGTTTGGCGCGATGTCGACGACTTACAAGGCCAAATATCGCGAGCCGTTTGGTCCTGTGGTTCCGGGCGTGGAGTTTGTCAAGTTCAACGACATAGCCGATCTGCGCTCAAAGTTTTCAAATGATGTTTGCGCGATCCTCGTTGAAGCAATCCAGGGCGAGGGCGGAGTCCGCGCGCTGGGGCAGGAATTCTTTGCGGAAGCGCGCGCACTCACAAGTTCGACCGGAGCGCTGCTGATTGTGGATGAGATTCAGGCTGGGATGGGGCGCACGGGCAAGTGGTGCGCTTATCAGCATTACGGCATTCAACCCGACATTACGACGCTGGCGAAACCGATTGCCGGGGGCATTCCGCTGGGAGTCGTGCTGTGCACAGAAGAGGTGGCGCGGTCATTCCATCCGGGTATGCACGGGACGACGTTCGGCGGTGGGCCGCTGGCCTGCGCGGTTGCTGTCACCGTTATCGACACAATCGAAAAGGACGGATTGCTGGCCAACGCTACGACAATGGGCGATTGTTTCCAGGAGCAGTTACGCAAACTGGCAAAGAAGCATGACGCAATTGTCGATGTGCGAGGCAAGGGTCTGATGGTTGCAGCGGAACTCGATTCCGCGGAGCTTGGCAAGGCAACCGTGGCGGAGATGCTGAAGCGGCACATCCTGATCAATTGCACCAGCGACACGGTGCTGCGGTTCCTGCCGCCGTACATTTTGGAGCGCGCGCACGTGGACATCGCGATTGCCGCTCTCGACGAGATTTTTACAGAATACGCGGCCGGGCAATATGCGGCCGGTCAAGGTGCAGCGGCATCCGCAGGAGGACACAAACGTGGCGAGTAGAACAACAATGGAACACCGGGACGTGACAGTTCCGGTTCAGAAGGACACCGATATTCTTGCAGCGGCGGCGCGGTTGGCCGGCGAGGACTTGTGCTCGATTGCAGATTTGTCGAGCGCCGAGGTGCGCGCGATTCTAAAGCTTGGACACGATGTGAAGCGCAACCCGCGCGAGTACCGCCATGCGCTTGACGCAAAGCAGATGGTGCTCATGTTCGAGAAGGCAAGCCTCCGCACGCGGCTGGCCTTTGAGACGGGCATCAACACAATGGGCGGCAACGCGATTTTTGTGGATCAGACCAACTCGCCGCTGGGCGAGCGCGAAACCATCGCCGACGTAGCCCGCAACCTTGAGCGTTGGGTCGATGTCATCGTTCTGCGCACCTACGCCCATGACACCATCACCGAGATGGCGGCAAATTCTCGTGTGCCGGTGGTCAACGCACTCTCTGACTTCGAGCATCCGTGCCAGGCTCTGGCAGACTTTATGGCCCTCGAAGAGCACTTCGGCGCCGTCGCCGGGCTCAACTTCACATATGTCGGGGATGGCAACAACGTGTGCCACTCGCTGATGCTCACCGGCGCGCAATTGGGCGCAAATGTAACCGTCGCTACCCCGCGCGGCTACTCGCCCGACATTGAGATTGTCACTATTGCGCGCGATATCGCCCAGGCCAATGGTTGCGAGATCCGGCTGCTTCAGGACCCTCATGCCGCGGCAGAAGGCGCGAATGCGATCTACACCGATGTTTGTGTCAGCATGGGCTTCGAGCACGAATCCACAAAGCGCGCGCCCATCTTCCGGCCGTTCCAGGTAAACGAGGAATTAATGCAAAAAGCCGCGCCGAATGCGGTCTTCATGCACTGCCTGCCGGCCCGCCGCGGCGAAGAAGTGACCGACGCGGTGATCGACAGCCCACAATCGATCGTCTTCGACCAGGCCGAAAACCGCCTGCACGCGCAGAAGGCGCTGCTCCTGCTGCTGCTGGCGGGACTGGCGAATGTTGAGAAGTTTCAGTAGTCGGTAGTTCGATCGTTCCGCAACCACTCGCCGCTATCCGCAAGCTAGATGGTCTTTGAGGTTTTCAGAAGCATGTCCGTAATTCTCGAATCGCTGCCCACGGGGGAGAAAGTCGGCATTGCCTTCTCCGGCGGGCTTGACACCTCTGCTGCCCTGCACTGGATGAAGCAGAAGGGCGCCATCCCCTACGCCTACACGGCGAACCTAGGCCAGCCCGACGAAACCGACTACGACGCCATCCCGCGCGCGGCCCTCGAATACGGCGCCGCAAAGGCCCGCCTAATCGACTGCCGCGGGCCGCTGGTTCGCGAAGGCATCGCCGCGCTTCAGGCCGGCGCCTTCCACATCAGCACCGCAGGCGTCCCTTATTTCAATACCACTCCAATTGGCCGCGCCGTTACCGGCACCATGCTGGTCGCCGCAATGAAGGAGGACGACGTCCACATCTGGGGCGATGGCTCCACATACAAAGGCAACGATATCGAACGCTTCTACCGCTACGGCCTGCTCGTCAATCCCAGCCTCAAGATTTATAAACCCTGGCTCGACGCAGCTTTCATCGACGAGCTTGGCGGCAGGGCGGAGATGTCGGCGTTCATGCAGCGTGCAGGTTTCGCATACAAGATGTCCGCCGAAAAGGCCTACTCAACCGACTCCAACCTGCTCGGCGCTACGCACGAAGCAAAAGATCTGGAGCACCTTTCTACATCGGTGAAGATCGTCATTCCCATCATGGGCACGGCCTTCTGGCGCGACGATGTCGAAATCCAGCGCGAACAGGTCGCCGTTCGTTTTGAAGAGGGATTTCCCGTCGCACTCAACGGCCGCCAATTCGACTCGCCCGTCGAACTTCTTCTCGAAGCCAATCGCATTGGCGGCTGCCATGGTCTCGGCATGTCCGATCAAATTGAGAACCGCATTATTGAAGCCAAATCCCGCGGCATCTACGAAGCGCCTGGCCTCGCCTTGCTCTTCATCGCCTACGAGCGCCTCATCACCGGCATTCACAACGAGGACACCATCGAGCAGTACCGGGACAACGGCCGCAAACTTGGCCGCCTGCTTTATCAAGGCCGCTGGTTCGACTCCCAGTCCATCATGCTCCGCGAATCAGCCCAGCGCTGGGTGGCCAAGCCCATTACCGGCGAAGTCACGCTTGAGCTGCGCCGCGGCAACGACTACTCAATTCTCAACACCGAGTCGCCTAACCTGACCTTTCATCCCGAGCGCCTCAGCATGGAGAAGACCGAATCCACATTCTCGCCTCGTGACCGCATCGGCCAACTCACTATGCGCAATCTCGACATCACGGATACACGCGATAAGCTCCTAACCTATGCGGCAACCGGCCTCATCACCCTCAGTACAGGCAACGAAATGCCCCAATTGAGCAGCGCCAAGGAAAAGGAATTGTGAGGTACGCCTACGTGGCTACTGTGCGATCGCAAAGCACAATCGGTGAAATCGCCTTCGCAGTTGCCTTGTCTGCCGTTGCGGCTGCCTTAGCCGCCCTAGCCGGTTTCGTCGGAGCTATCTATCTCTGCGCAAAACTCCTCACCGGGGAGGCAAGCGAGGCAGCCCTTGTTCTAGCACCTGCCACGGCTGTGGTACTTGCTGTAGTTGTATTTTCTATTTGCTATCGGAAGATCATTACTTATGGTGAGGGCTCTTGATGTCGAACGAACAACAATCCGGAAAGATGTGGTCGGGCCGCTTCCGCGAGCCGCTCGACGGCGAGTTCGAAGCGTGGCAGCGGTCGATTGCTTTCGACTGGCGGCTGCTGAAGGAAGAGATCGCCGCCAGCAAGGCTCACGCCTCGGCTCTTAGCGCTGCGGGGATTCTCAATGCGGTCGAGTTGGCGGAACTCCGCGCGGCGCTGGACGCGATTGCCATGGAGCACTCGACTGATACCGGCAAAGCGGAAGTGCGCGATCATGCGACGGCCGAGGACATTCATCACTTTGTGGAGTTGAAGCTGGTGGAGCGTATTGGCTCGCTGGGGTTGAAGCTGCACACCGGGCGCAGCCGAAATGAGCAAATCGCGACCGATCTGCGGCTCTATGTGCGCGCTCAAATTGAATCGGTTGTCGAAGGGCTGGCTGCGTGGGCAGGGGCGCTGGTGGAGCAGGCGCGTGAGGCCGGTGATGCTGTGATGCCGAGCTACACGCATCTGCAGCGGGCTGAACCGGTGTTGAGGGCGCACTGGCTGCTGGCGTACGTGGAGATGGTGCTGCGCGATGCGGCTCGGCTCAAGGATTGCGCTGCACGGCTGAATTATTGTCCGTTGGGTTCCGGTGCGGTGGCTGGAGCCACGCTTGCGCTGGACCGCACGATTGCCGCGAAAGAGCTTGGATTTATAGCTCCTACTGCGAATTCGATGGACGCTACAAGCGATCGGGATTTTGTTCTTGAATACCTGCAGGCCTTGACTTTTGTTGGATTGCATTTGAGCAGGTTTGCGGAAGAGATCACGTTGTTTGCCACAGCCGAATACGGATTTGTTGCGCTGCCGGAGGCATTTTCAACAGGTTCAAGCGCGATGCCGCAGAAGAAGAATCCCGACTTGACAGAGCTGATTCGCGCCAAGGTGGGGCGGATTCACGGAGCGGCACAGGCGGTGACATTGCAACTGAAGGGTTTGCCTCTGGCCTACAATAAAGACATGCAGGAGACGCAGGAACCGGCCTTCGCAGTGGAGTTCGTTGCGCAGATGCTGAAGCTGGTGGCACGTTTTACAGCGGCACTCACATTTAATAGCGGACGCATGAAAGATGCGGCGCAGTCGGGCTATCTGAATGCGATGGCGGCGGCGACGTACCTTGTGCACAAGGGAGTTCCCTTCCGCACGGCGCACGAGAAGATTGGCAACGCGGTGAGGTTTGCGATCGAGAAAGGCGTCGAACTCAACGACCTCACGCTAGATGAGCTGCGCGCGTTCGGCGTTGAGTTTGAGGAGGACTTCTTTGCTGCCATTACGCTTGAGGCCACTCTCGATTGCCACGACGTGATCGGAGGAACCGCGCGCGAACGAGTGCGAAAGGATCTAACTTCGCTGCGGAAGCGTCTTGCGACTTTGCCCGAATTCGATGGGCAACAGGAGGCCGCCCATGCAAGTGCGTAAGGCATTGCTTCAGGACGCCTCGAACGTCTACGACCTGGTGAATTCGCTCTCGGGCGACGGCACGCTGCTGAAGCGCGCCTTTGCCGAAATCTGCGAAAACATTCGCGACTTCACAGTTGCCGAATCCGATGGCGGCGTGTTTGTCGGCTGCGGTGCCTTGCACTTTTACGGACCGCATCTGTGCGAAGTACGTTCGATCGTCGTAAAGCCGGAGGCCAAGGGGCAGGGTGCCGGCGGACGTATTTTGACCGCGCTGATCGACGAGGCCGAAGAGCACGGAATCCAGTCGGTGTGCCTGTTTACCCGCATCCCCGACTTCTTCTTCAAATACGGATTCAGAACCGTGGAAGACAAGTCCGAGCTGCCAGACAAGATCTTCAAGGACTGCCAGAACTGCCCGCGCCTGCATCGCTGCGACGAAGTGGCAATGGTGCGCGGACGCATTCCGCGCATCTCGATTCTCGGCCCGAAAGAAGAGGCGCAGGAACTGGTGAGGATTTCGGGGTAATCTGCGATAGAGTCTCTGTCGGAGACCGCTCTTGACTGAGCGCCATTGGTAAGGTGTTACCGGAAGGATCTATAGAAAAGGCACGCAATGGAAGACGATACCATCACGAGAATCGAAAGCTTGGATTCGTGTCATAAGGACTGCATCGTTCAAGGAGCATGGAATGGCAATGACGAAATCTGGATCAACGTTTGCAACATTTACGGATTTCGCGAGGAAGAAGCAGCGTTTAGGTGATACATTCTTTCGTCAGTCCGATACCAAGTCAAAAACTGAGCGAAGCTCCTGACATTCAGAAAATATCGGCCATTCGCTGACAAACCTCGGCAGAAGCGACGACGACCTGTCCGTAGCTCAGGCCGCCGTCGCCGGGACTGACGGCGCGATGTCGGAAAACCTGAAGGCCTTCGCCCTCGAGCCCGGTGCGTAGAAGGCGTGCCAATCGGCGGTTGTGCATACAGCCACCGGAGAGCGCTACCTGCGTGATGTCTGTCTTTTTACGTGCATCTACGGCTACAGCGATGAATCCCTGAGCAATACCGGAGTGGAAGCGCGCCGCAATTTCCTGCTTGGGCGTGCCGCGGCGAAGGTCGTCGACGATTGCGCGCCAGAGCCGAGCCAGCTTGAGTGTCGAACCATCCGTTCCAGAAATTGAGAACTCCGGAACGTAATTCGCTGGGCATGGGCGGTCGGGCTCATCGACCGCGATGCCTTCGAGTTCGATGGCGGCCTGGGCGTCGTAATCGACGATGCGGCGGTTGAGGATCACGGATGCGGCCGCGTCAAATAAACGGCCGAGGCTCGAAGTGAGAGGCGCGTTGATGCGGCGATCAATCATGCGCGCCATGACACGGGATTCGTGATCGGAGGCTCCAACGAGTTCCCCGGCTTCGTCCTGGGAAAACCCCGCGGCAAGCAAGTGGCTAAGCGCCATTCGCCACGGCTCACGCACCGCCGCGTCGCCGCCGGGCATGGGTACATACTCAAGATGCGCGAAGCGCTCGAAACTACCGGGATCGGGACCGTCGAGGCGCACGATCAGCACCTCCCCGCCCCAGATGCGCCCGTCGGTGCCATAGCCAGTGCCATCGAGCGAGAGCCCGATCACTGGTCCCTGCAACGCATGCTCAGCCATGCAGGCGGCGATGTGAGCGTGATGATGCTGCACTGCGATCAACTTGAGTCCACGCTCGGCGGCCCATTCCTTCGCCCACGTCGAAGTCAGGTAACCGGGATGCAGATCGTGGACCACTGTCTCAGGTTCGATTTCGAAAGTGCGCATGAGGTGGTCGAGGGACTCGCGAAAGAAGTTGAGGCCGGTCAGGTTTTCGAGATCGCCGAGATGCTGGCTCTGATAGACAAAGCGGCCGCGGGCTAGTGCGAAGACATTCTTAAGATGACCGCCAACGGCGAGCAGAGGCGGGGATTCAAGCGGCAAAGCCACACCAAGCGGGACGAAGCCGCGTGCACGGCGAATCAGTTGCGGAGCACCATCGACAATCGCCGTTACCGAATCGTCGCAGCGCTGAAGAATTTCGCGATTGTGCATCAGGAAGCGGTCTGCGATTTCGCCGAGGCGAGCGCGGGCTTCGTCGTTGTCAATGGCGATGGGCTCTTCGCTGAGGTTTGCGGAGGTCATCACAACTGCCTGGAGACGGCCATCGGCGAAGAGAAGATGGTGCAAGGGCGCATAAGGCAGAAAAAGGCCGAGCCAGGGGATGCCCGGAGCCACGGAAGGGGCGATAGGGCTGGGACGTTGGCGCACGAGAACAATGGGGCGGGCAGGGGTGGCGAGGAGCGTGGCCTCGGCCTCGGTGAGGTTGGAGAGTGCGCGGGCGGCGCCGAGGTCGCGGACCATGACGGCGAGGGGCTTGCCGTAGCGGTGCTTGCGCTGGCGGAGGCGCATGACGGCGGCATCGTTGGTGGCGTCGACGCTGAGGTGGAAGCCGCCGATGCCCTTGATGGCGAGGATCTGGCCGGCGGCCAGTCGGGCGATTGTCTCGGCGACGGGGTCGGCCGCGGGAATGGGAGTGCCGTCGGCGGAGACGAGGGAGAGTTGCGGGCCGCAGTCCCAGCAGGCGTTGGGCTGGGCGTGGAAGCGGCGGTTGGCCGGGTCGTCGTACTCAGCCTGGCAGGCGGGGCACATCGTGAAGCGCGCCATCGAGGTCTGCGGGCGGTCGTAAGGGATGCGGCGGGTAATGGTGAAGCGCGGGCCGCAGTTGGTGCAGTTGAGGAATGGATAGCGATAGCGGCGGTCAGTGGGCGTGAGCAACTCGCGGAGGCAGTCGGGACAGGTGGCGGCGTCGGCTGGAATTCCTGTAGACACGCGGCCCAGGACTTCGCTGGCGACGATGCGGAAGCCGGTGTCTCCGGATGGCGTTAGCTCACGGACCGCGATTGAGTCAATACGCGCCAAAGGCGGAGTCTCGGAACGGAGGCGAGCGAGGAAGGACTCGAGCGACGGGGAAGAACCTTCGACTTGAATGGTGACTCCGTCGGTGTCATTACCGATGAAGCCGGCAAGATGCTCCTCGGACGCGAGGCGGTAGACAAAAGGGCGGAAGCCAACTCCCTGAACTACACCGCGGACTGCTACTTCATAGCGTTCTCGTTCTGGTTGAGGATTCTCCGACAATGCTGCGCCTCGCATCGGAGTCAAGGATAGCGCATGAGCAACCTTTGCCGCAGCATGCGTTTACGAATCGCTCAATCCGATTTGCCGTGCAGAGCAACCAATTGAAAGCTTCGTCACTCAAACCAAGGACAGCGGAAACGTGCGCAGACCCGACTCGCGTAAAGAGAAACGCGAGGAAAGATTCATCCGCTGCGGAGAACAATCTCCAGATTGGCATGCTGCATCTCAGTTGCCTTGAGAAACAGAAGCAAATTCAAAGAAAAGGAGATTCAGATGAAACGAATCATGATGTTGGTTGCACTCCTGAGCTTGTCCAGCTTTTGCCGGGCGGACGTTGATGCGACGACCGACCGGCTGCAGAATGCCGGGGCGGTGTTGCACGAGATTATGGCTGCCCCGGACAAGGGCATTCCGGAAGAGGTGCTGGAACATGCGAAATGCGTTGCGGTTGTGCCCCACATGGTAAAGGGCGGATTCATTTTCGGGGCCCAGGGGGGCAGAGGCGTAGCGACCTGCCGGACGGCGGATGGTTGGAGCGCTCCGGCGTTCTTTGCCATCACGGGAGGCAGTTGGGGTTTGCAGATCGGTGTCGAAGGCGTCGATCTGGTAATGATCGTGCAGAGCGATAAAGGCATGCAGCGCCTGCTTTCAAGCAAATTCCAAGTTGGAGCGGATGCGTCCGCGGCTGCGGGGCCGGTGGGCCGCCATGCTTCGGCCGATACCGACTGGAAGATGAATGCAGAGATACTGACTTACTCGCGGGCGAAGGGCATCTTTGCAGGGCTCGATCTGTCAGGCTCCGCGATCCGCCGCGATGACGATTCGATGAAGACGGTGTATGGCCCCGACGTGACGACCAGCGCCGTTCTGGGTGGAACCGTGAAGCCGACTGAGGCTGCGCGGCCGTTTCTGGACGCGGTGAAGGGCGCCAAGACAGAAGCGGCCTCAAGGTAGAGGAGACGGAAGTCCGGTCTTCGGGAGGTTTCCTGAGACCGGTTTGTCTTAGGCTTCTCCGCTGGAGAAGCCTTTCTCCTTCCTGTGAAAAGTGGCACTTTTCAGAGCAGAAACCGATGTTTTTTGGTCAAAAACAGGCTAAAAACAGGGCTTCCTATGTACCGATGAGTAACTACGGCCGGCCGTTGCGCTGTTCATTTAATTCAGGTTATGCGAGAATCCGTTACTTTCTAGTACTCCCTTGGGCAGGGGGGGTAGGGGGGGGTGCGATTTTCGGGCATTCCAGACCGGAAATTGTGCTGAGTTTGCCGTTTGAGACTGGAGGAGGTTCATACCCTTATTCTGCGCCGGGGTTCGGTAATTTTCTGCAAAGGGGAGGGTTGGCTGGCCGGATTTGGTTCGGGGATGCTACGGAAAAGGCTTCCGGAAGTCGATAGCCCCGCGCGGCCGCGGTCCAAATCGATTCGATCTCGACCGTTCCACAGACACCGCTGGCGTAATGCCGGAAACTTGACCATCGCCAATCCTCCGGCTTGGCGGCCAGCCCCCGCCGTACGGGATTGCGGTGCATATAGCGAAGCTTCTCAACCCGTTTCAGCTCCGAAGAGACGTTGAAATCGTAATAGCGCCGCTGCCAGAGCCGCAGTTCGCCAGCGCGCTTAAGTTTTCGGGAAGTCTGCTGCTTCAACACCTGCAGCGCAACCGATAGAGTTGAAACCGGCGGTTCACTCAATAGAAGATGGACATGCTCGGGCATCAGCACATAGCCTGCAACGACCAGCCCATAGCGTTTGCGCACGGACTCAAGCTCAACTTCGAAGACCCGGTAACCAGTTCCCTGTTCCAACAACGGCTGCCTGCGGTAGCAACTGAAGGTGATGAAGTGGAAGACACCGCAATTCTGGTAACGAACCAACCCTCTCGGCATGGTGGGACGATTTTACTCCCGAGGCGCTGAGCGGGCTGGGTCAAAACCCACGCTCAGTTTTTTGGGAGGTTTAAGGGTGGGTCACCCGCGTGATGAGGCGGAAGACACCGCAATTTTGGTAGCGAACCAACCCTTTCGGCATCGTGGGGCGATTTTACCCCCGAGGCGCTGAGCGGGCTGCGTCGAACCCACCCTTCGCAAGAAAAAAGCGAAGGATGGGGCACCCTCAGTTTTTTGAGAGGTTTAAGGGTGGGCCACCCGCCGTGATGAGGCGGAAGACACCGCAATTTTGGTAGCGAACCAACCCTTTCGGCATCGTGGGGCGATTTTACCCCCGAGGCGCTGAGCGGGCTGCGTCGAACCCACCCTTCGCAAGAAAAAAGCGAAGGATGGGGCACCCTCAGTTTTTTGAGAGGTTTAAGGGTGGGCCACCCGCCGTCGGAACCCACGCTCAGTTTTTTGGGAGGTTTAAGGGTGGGTCACCCGCGTGATGAGGCGGAAGACACCGCAATTTTGGTAGCGAACCAACCCTTTCGGCATCGTGGGGCGATTTTACCCCCGAGGCGCCGAGCGGGCTGCGTCGAACCCACCCTTCGCAAGAAAAAAGCGAAGGATGGGGCACCCTCAGTTTTTTGAGAGGTTTAAGGGTGGGCCACCCGCCACGCTTCGCTGCCGGACCTGTGCGAGCCTGGATGCGCCGCCGATGGCTCCGCCGCCGCGCGGATCGCCGCCGTGGACCCGGTCATGTGGAACATGAGAAAAAGACATTTTTCTCATAGCTGCAAAACAGCCGCAGCGAGGATGGCGGTCAAGGGCGCGCCGTTCTCCAGCGCGTTCATCGGAGCGAAGCGCAGACCCTTGACGGCCACCGCAGCGGAGGCTACGCGCGTCAGCGCGCCGGGACGCTCGGTTCCACCTCGATCTTTTCTTTTCAACACGTTGACGCCGCAGCAACCTTGGTTACCGCGCCGGTAACCGCGAACAGCGCCCTTTTTCCTCTTAGCTGCTCATTCCACTCGCGTTGACGCACGTAAACACGGAAACGCCAGTGTTTATGCGGTCGCCGCTCGCATCTTATTAGGCGCTGCTCACGTTCACCGCAGAGTTACCGCAAGGTAACTCTGCAGCAACCCGCCGGGGGTGACGTGTCCCCCTAATTCCGATGCGAAGCAGCGTGCCCTTCGGGACGTTGGCCGGGACGAGTATTTCGGGGCTGCCACGGATGCAGCACAGGCCGCCCGAAGACGGCCTGCGGCAGAAGATCAGCTATTGATTGCAATCGAACCGACCATCTGCTCGATTGGTTCCGTCTCCCGATCCTTTGAAGCCAGCGAGACGTTGTATGTCACATAGACGAGCGTGGCTCCACCCTTCAACCACCATTCTCTCCAATACCGCTTCTGATCCTCTCGAACTCTGTTGTGACTCCAGAGACATGTGTCTTCGCAATCGGCTTAAGCACGCGCCCCTTTTGTTTAGAGTCAGAAGCAAATTCGAGCACATCATCATCCGTTACCTGGCCAGTTGGCTTCCGCGTCGCACTTATCTGGAGGACGCCTGAATCACCCGAAGAACGGAGGGAAACGCATTCGGCGCTCTCAGTTGCGCTCCAACTTGGTTGAAGTCTGATCGACCACCAACTGGATCGAAATTCATTGGTTTGGCTGCTGCGGCTTGCCATGATAGATCACCCGTCCCTTCTTCCCGGTTGCACGCTCGTATTTCTTCAACTGGCTGCGCCCCTTGGCGCGTCCGCTGGCTGTGTTGGGCTTTAGTTCAACCGGCTTACCCGTTTTGGTAACGGCATCTGGCTTAACGGTCTTGCCCGTTTTCGGGTCTATCAACCTTGGTTCCACCTGCCAGCCTTTCGCTTTCGCCTTCGCTGAAAAGTCCCGATGTGCATCTTGACCGGCTATAGTGTCGTCATTCTGCCCACCTCGACCGCCCTTCATTGCTCCACCGCTTGCAGCCTGCGGCTCTGGCACGTAACGTTCACCCGGTGCTCTTCGTTGTAAAGCTGGTCATGACTCGCTGTAGCTGTACTCCCCACACCCGCAGTGAAGAGGAAACCAACAACACCGAGTGCTCCTTGGACGGTTACGCCCGCTGCATCCTCTACCCCAGTAACGGCACTGTCAATCAGCGGCTTAGCAACCGCATCCACCTCGTCCATTGTGGGCAGAAGATCACAACATCCCTCATGACCTGTTGGATCGAGTTGACGTGAGCGGATTGTTCCCCACATAGCTGTACAGATTGAGCGTCTGCGGATCGTCGAGTTTTGCGTACGGAACCGGCTCCTCTTGTCGCGCTCCAATCGGGCGACATGAAGCGGCCCATCGCAGCTGTAGTATCGCGCGTCGAAGTAGTCATTTCCTGATTCGGTATCCCGTTCTTTGCCGGTAGAAATCGACGGATGGACGGACGCTGCACTGAGAAGACAAGCGAGCGGCTGCGTCATAGATACATCGGCTACAAGAACTGGACGCAGAGTTTGAATCGTAGCGGTATCCCAGGTCTCAAGATCGGTAGTTGGGGCACCCGTGTGTTGTGGTCGGATCAGCACCGGATGGCCTGGGCCACCTGCCCAATTTTGGTAACGAATCAACCCTTCCGGCATGGTGGGACAATTTTACTCCCGAGGCGCTGAGCGGGCGGCGTCGAAACCCACCCTTCGCAAGAAAAAAGCGAAGGATGGGGCACCTGCAGTAATTTGAGAGGTTTAGGGGTGGAGCACGCTTGGTATTTTGAGAGGTTTAAGGATGGGGCACCTGCCGAGTCTGCGACCGGGTGAATCTGCGCTTTGTGATTCATGCCGTCCCACCCATTCGCTAGAAAAAAGCGAATGGATGGGGCACCCGCAGTACTTTGAGATGTTTAAGGGCGGGCCACTTGCCGATGGGGGGTTTCCAGGGGCTGTTAAGCTTCATTAGCGTGAGAGTCCAATGCAGGACGCGAGGTTGGCGGAGAAGAGCGGGCGTGAGGATCGGGGGGGTGTTTCTTCTTTTGTGCGCCGGTGGTCTGACGGGTTTTTCCCAGCAGATTGATAGTGAGGCAATCCTGAAGAAGGTGGATGCGGCGGTGAAGGCCCGGATTGACGGGATCGCGGGATACACGGTGATGGAGCACTACGCGGTTTTCAGGAACAAGGATGAGACGCACCCTGTGGCTGAGATGACCGTGAAAACTACATACAAGAAAGAGACGGGAAAGAGTTACGCGATTCTTTCCGAGAGCGGCTCGGCGGTGATTCGGAACCTGGTGCTGCACGCGATCCTGGACAATGAGCAGCACATCAACGAGCCCGGCGTTCGCGAGGGGGCGTGGATCACGACGGCGAATTATGAAATGCAAGTAAAGCCGGGGGGAGTGCAGAATCTCGGTGGGCGCGATTGCGTTGCTCTCGGCCTGACTCCGAAGCGCAAGGAACCGTATCTTTTAGAAGGCACGTTGTGGGTGGATGCGAAGAATGGCGAGATCGTTCAGATTGAGGGAAAGGCGTCGCGGAGTTCTTCCATTTTCACCGGGCCCACAGAAATGAGGCGCCAATATATGGATATTGACGGCTTTGGAGAGGCCACTCATGCCAGGGCGCAGTCGGACAGCTTTTTGTTTGGGCTGACCGTGGTTACGATCGACTACCGGGATTACCAGATTCAGGTTGAGGCGGGCAGGTAGGGGCGCGCGCCGCCTGCGGAGTTCGAACACGAGGCAGGCAGCGAGCCAGATTGGATGATTCTGCTCTATACTGAGCTTCGTGACACCGATCTTCGGCGACTGGAAACTCGATGCGGCGCTGGGCTCCTGCCTGTTGCTGGGGCTGCGTCATGGCTTCGATTACGATCACCTGGCGGCCATCAGCGACATTACGGCGGTGCAGCGCAACTGGCGGAGCGGATTGCGCTTAGGCATGACCTATGCGCTGGGGCACGCGTTTACGGTGGCGGCCTTGGGGGTTGCTGTTCTGGAATTGCACATGGGGCTGCCGCAGGGTCTGGACCACTGGACGGAGCGGCTGATCGGGCTGACGCTGATTGTGCTGGGGGTCGGGGTGGTGGCCGGGATTCTGCGCAAGGATGTGCATGGGCACAAGCATGGGCGCATCGAGAGCCGGCTGGCGATTGCGATTAACGGCGTGCTTTGGATGGCGTGGCGGGTTCGCAAGCTATGGAACCATGAGGCGCCGAGGCCGGAACGCTTTCAGTGGATGTACAACGGGAAGTCGGTGTTCATGATCGGCGTGCTTCATGGAGTGGGCGCGGAGACGCCGAGCCAGTTGGCGCTTTTCTTTCTGACGGCAAACCTGGGCGGGACTTCGCGGGGCATGCTCGGCCTGGGGGCGTTCGCCATCGGGCTGGTGGCGATGAATGCGTTGATGACGGCGTCGATGGGCGGAGCGTTCCGGGCCAGCGGGCACCATCCGCGGTTTTATCGCGCGATTGCGTGGACCGGGGCGGCCTATAGCTGCATTATCGGCTTCATTTTTCTTTTTGGGATCTCGGATCGTCTTCCCTCTTTGGGTTAGAAAGCGGGAATAAATTAGTTTGAAACGGCAATGAATTCCGGATAGTGATAAAGGTCACTCGTTGCAGTAACGCGCGCGCGAAATTGGTGATCCAGAACGACATAGCCACACACTTCCGTGACCCCTGTCACCGACAATCGTCCCTCTTCCAACTAAAACAATTGTAGGCATCACGCGGAGCAATCGGGAAGCCGGGGCCTCGGCGGGAAGCCTTCATTTGGGGAGGGAAATCGTGTCAGCATTCGTACCTCCGCCGCTGCCGAGCGACGATAAAAGATGGAAGATCGTGAACGGAACCATGCGCAAGAATGGTTTCGCCCGCCACGCGCTGATTGAGACGCTGCATACGGTGCAGTCCTCGTTCGGATACCTGGATGACGACGCGATTCGATTTGTGGCCCGCTCGTTGCGGGTTCCGTTGAGCCAGGCGTATGGGGTGGTGACGTTCTACCACTACTTCAGCCTGAAGCCTCCGGGAAAGCATACGGTGACGGTCTGCGCCGGGACTGCGTGCTACATCAAAGGCGCCGACAAGCTGGTGGCGGCGGCCGAGAAACGGCTGGGGATCGCGCAGGGACAAACGACAAAAGATGGACAGATCAGCCTGATGACGGCGCGCTGCGTGGGCGCGTGCAGCCGCGCGCCGGTAATTTTGTGCGACGGCCAGGTGGCGGGCGAAGCGACCGCTGAACAAATGCTCGAGCAACTGGAAAGGTGGACTGTGGAATGACAATCGAGGAGCTCGAACAAATAGCAGAGAGCGTACGGGCCGAGAATGCCAAGTTCGATTATGAAGTGAATGTGTGCATGGACCTGGCCTGCTCGAGCCAGGGCTCGGAGAAACTGCGGGATGCTCTGTCGAAGGCGGCGGAGGCATCGGGCAAGACGGTGCTGGTGCGCCGCACGGGGTGCATGGGGCCGTGCTCGGCGGGGCCTCTGGTGAGAGTGGATCCGGAAGAGACCTTATATAGCCATGTGCGGGCGGATCATGCCGAGGCGATTGTATCGAGCCTGGGCGGCAAGCCGGTTCCCGAGCTGCAGTGCGATTTGAGCGATCACTTCGACAAGCAGGTGCGCGTGGTGCTGGAGAATGCAGGGCACATCGATCCGGAGAAGATCGACGATTACATCTCGCGCGATGGCTACAAGGCGCTGTTGACGGCACTGATGGAGATGACGCCGGGCGGCGTGATTCACCGCATCACGGAGAGCCGGCTGCGCGGTAGAGGCGGCGGCGGATATCCGACGGGGTTGAAGTGGAGCACGGTTGCCAAGGCCAGCGGCGACATGAAGTACGTGGTGTGCAACGGCGACGAGGGCGACCCCGGCGCGTTCATGGACCGCAGCGTGATGGAGGGCGACCCGCATCGCGTAATTGAAGGCATGGCGATTGCCGCCTACGCGGTGGGCGCGAGCAAGGGATTTATCTATGTGCGGGCCGAGTATCCGGTGGCGGTGGCGCGGCTGACAACGGCGCTGCGCGAGGCGCGGCGGCGGGGCCTGCTGGGCAGCAATATTGGCGGGACGACGTTCGGCTTCGACGTGGAGATCCGGCTGGGCGCGGGCGCGTTTGTGTGCGGCGAGGAGACGGCGCTGCTGGCCTCGATCGAAGGGCGGCGCGGGACGCCGAAGCCGCGGCCTCCGTATCCGGCGGTGAGCGGGCTGTGGGGCAAGCCGACGCTGATCAACAACGTTGAGACCTATGCAAACATTGCGCCGATTATTCGCAATGGCGGCAAGTGGTTCGCGAACATGGGCTCGGAACGGAGCAAGGGCACCAAGGTGTTCGCGCTGACGGGCAAGATCGCCAACACGGGGCTTGTGGAAGTGCCGATGGGGATCAAGCTGAGAGAGATTATTGAGGAGATCGGCGGCGGGGTTCCGGACGGGCACACGTTCAAGGCGGTGCAGACGGGCGGGCCGTCGGGCGGGTGCATTCCGGCGGAGATGCTGGACACCGGGGTGAGCTACGACGCGCTGATGGCGATGGGCTCGATCATGGGCTCGGGCGGCATGATCGTGATGGACGATACCTCGTGCATGGTGAACGTGGCGCGGTTCTTCATCGAGTTCTGCATGACCGAATCGTGCGGCAAGTGCATTCCCTGCCGGGCGGGCACGGCGCAGATGCACACGCTGCTGACACGCATCTGCAGCGGGACGGGAACGATGGAGGACCTGGAGCTGCTCGAGGACTTGTGCTCGACGGTGAAGGAAGCCAGCCTTTGCGGGCTGGGGCAGACGGCACCCAACCCGGTGCTGAGCACGCTGCAGTACTTCCGCAATGAGTACATCGAGCACATTATGCACAAGCGCTGCCTGGCCGGCGTCTGCAAGATTGAAGCGCCGATTGATGCGCCGACTGAAGCGCCGGTGGAGGTGTTGGCATGAACGACGCCGTGGAAGTCAAAACACTCATCATCGACGGCGAGGAAGTGAGCGCCCTCAGAGGCCAGACCATTCTGGATGTGGCACGGGAGAATGGCATCAACATTCCCACGCTATGCCACCTGGAGGGGCTGAGCGACGTGGGCGCGTGCCGGTTGTGCCTGGTCGAGATCAAGGGGAGCAACAAGCTGCTGCCGGCCTGCGTGGCCACGGTCTTCGAGGGCATGGAAGTAAGCACGAACACCGAGCGCCTCAAGAAGCATCGCCGGATGATTCTGGAGATGCTGTTTGCCGAGCGGAATCATATTTGCTCGGTATGCGTGTCGAACGGCCACTGCGAGTTGCAGGCGATGGGCCAGGAACAGGGGCTGACGCACATTCGGCTGCCCTATCGCAATCCTGAACTTACGGTGGACGCTTCGCACGAACGGTTTACCGTGGACCACAATCGCTGCATTCTTTGCATGCGCTGCGTGCGGGTGTGCGCGGAGATTGAAGGCGCGCATATTTGGGACGTGATGGGACGCGGCATCAACTCGATTGTGATTACCGATCTCAACGACGAGTGGGGCAGCTCAACCTGTACCCGCTGCGGCAAGTGCGTGCAGGTGTGCCCGACGGGCGCCTTGTTCGACAAGAGCAAGATCGGCTCCGATCATCCCAAGTACCCTGACTTTCTGCCCAATCTGAAGATGATGAGGGAGGCGCAATGAGCAAACTGAAAGTTGGCCACAGTGTGGCTGGACGGATGTTCCGGCTGTCACATGTCGTTTTTGGACATGGATGAACGGCTGCTTGAGCTGGCGGAGATTGTCGATGTGGTTTACAGCCCGATCGTGGACGCCAAGGAGTTTCCCGACGAGGTAGATATCGCCTTGGTCGAGGGCGCCGTTGCATCGGTCGACGACGAAAAGAAGATCAAGAAGGTCCGCGCCCACTCGAAGATGCTGATCGCGATGGGCGATTGCGCGGTGGCGGGGAATGTGCCGTCGATGCGCAATCCGATTGGGCCGGAGGCAATTCTTGACCGGGCCTACATTGAGAACGCGAGCTTGCAGCAGCAGATTCCGTGCGTCGTTGTTCCCAAGCTGCTGAAGGTGGTGCGTCCGATTCACGAGTTTGTGAAGGTGGATGTATTTCTGCCCGGCTGTCCGCCTTCTGCCGACACATTTCACACGGCGCTGACGGCGCTGGTAACCGGCGGGCCGCTGGATATACCGGCGCTGACCCGTTTTGGAGCCTGAAGACTGGGAGTTTGCAACATGAGCCAGACCATTACTATCGATCCCGTAACGCGCCTTGAAGGGCACGGCAAGATCACGATCTACCTCAACGACCAGGGCGAGGTAGAGAATGCGCAGTTCCATGTGACGCAGGTTCGCGGCTTTGAGAAGTTCAGCGAGGGCCGGCCATTTTACGAGATGCCGAGCCTTACGGCGCGCATCTGCGGCATCTGCCCGGTGAGTCACCTGCTGGCCTCGGCGAAGGCCTGCGAAGCGATCATGTCGGTGCGGATTCCGCACACTGCGGCGCAATTGCGGCGGATGCTGAATCTTGCGCAGATGGTGCAGTCGCACGCGCTGAGCTTCTTCCATCTTTCCTCGCCCGATCTGCTGCTGGGAATGGAGTCCGACCCCGTGAAGCGCAACATCTTCGGGGTGGCTGCAGCGCGGCCCGACCTGGGACTGGCGGGCATTGGATTGCGCCGGTTCGGCCAGCACATTATCGAGTTGCTGGGCACCAAACGCATTCATACGGGATGGGTTGTTCCGGGCGGCGTGACGGAACCGCTGTCTTCGGCGCACCGGGACGAGATTCTGGCGATGCTGCCCGAGGCATACGCGAACCTGGGCAAGGCGCTCGAATGCCTACAAGCAGATTGCCGACACCTTCAAGCCGGAGATCGAGGTTTTCGCGAACTTCCCGACCAACTACCTGGGCCTGATCAACGAGGACGAGTCGATCGAGTTCACGGACGGCGCGCTGCGCCTGATCGATGGGAAGGGCGCGACGATCGAGGACGGGATCACGGCCTCGCGATTTACCGAAGTGATCGGAGAAGCCGTCGAGAACTACAGCTACACGAAGTTTGTGTACTACAAGCCGCTCGGTTATCCGGAGGGAAGCTATCGCGTGGGTCCGCTGGCGCGGCTGAATATTGTGAAGAGCATGGGCATGCCGAAGGCGGACAAGGAGCTGGCCGAGTTCAAACAAATCTCCGCAGGGCCGGTCGAGAGCTCGTTCCATTATCATCACGCGCGGCTGGTCGAGGCGATGTACGGGATTGAGAAGATCGAGCAGATCCTGAGCGATCCACAGATTCTGGACAAGCATGTGCGGGCGACGGCCGGGGTGAATCGGCTGGAAGGCGCGGGACAGATTGAAGCGCCGCGCGGCACGCTGAATCACCACTACAAGGTGGACGAGAACGGCAAGATGACCTGGGCCAGCCTGGTGGTTGCCACCGGGCACAACAACAACGCGATGAACCGGGGCGTGTTGCAGGCAGCGAAGAAATATGTGAAGGACGGCAAATTCAGCGAGGGCGCTCTGAACCGCGTCGAGGCTGTGATTCGCACCTTTGATCCGTGCCTGAGCTGCTCGACGCATGCCTTTGGTCAGATGGCGCTGGCAATGACGCTTGTGTCGGCCGACGGCGAGGTTGTGGACAGGGTCGTACGCTAAAGTACGATTGAGCAATGACACTGAACAAGGCCCGATGCCTCATTCTCGCCTGCGGCAACACGCTGCGCGGGGATGACGGCATCGGGCCTTGGCTCGCTTCATGGGCTGAAGAGCGATTCCGCGATGAGGACAGTGTGCAGGTGATCAGCCGTCAGCAGTGGACCCTGGAACTGGCCGAAGACGTCGCACGCGCCGATTCAGTTCTTTTTATCGATTGCTCGACGGACTCAGAACCGGGGGCGGTCAGCCTCGTTCCTGTTGAGCCTGCCGCTGACTCGCAGAGGCTGGCAACGCACCATCTTGGAGCAGCGGAATTGCTGGCGGTGGGCCGGGGGTTCTACGATTCCCTGCCCCGTGCGGCTTTGTTGCTGACGGTTGGGGCGGGGTCTCTGGAACTGGGCGAGGAGTTCAGCCCCGCGGTGAGGACCGCGATTCCCGAGGCTTGCGGCATACTTGAGCGCACGGTTGTTCGGTTCCTGGCTACGCCTTAGACCGCGTGAAAACGATCCGCGTCTTTCGAATGGCTCTTATGGGTAGCCAGAAAAGAATGATGACGGCGCACAAGATGCCGAGGAGTTCCCACTTCAACTGGTCGACAAACTGGCGGGCTACTCGCAATAAGTCGAATGCGGTCCATTCCTCGCGAATCCTGCCATCGACGATGCGCCAGACCGTGATTCCTCTCATCTCAATTTTGACGCCGGTTGCGGGGAGCGGACTTGCTGCGGCGGTGTTGGTTCCGCTCGCGCGCCACACCACGGTTACAAGGTCACTGTCGGCTGAGATCAGGTCCACAGTAAACTTCAGGTCGGGAAACGCGCGCTTTTCCCACTGAGCCGCCGACTGGTCCTCTTGGAGGCCCGCATCGCGATGCAGGCCGTGATTTACGAAGTCCTTGGCGTAGATCTCATCGGCAACCTGGAACTTTCCTTGATTGAAGATCTCGTCAAAGACGCGCATGGCGACTGCTTTGTTTTTCTCCTGCTGGGAGACGAGATTGGGAGATGAATTCGCCGGGTTGGCGGGAATCGCGGCAAATGCCTGCGCGCAAGTGAGGGCGATGAATGCCAGTACGATTCTGAAAAGCGCCTTGTTGCAAAACATGCCGGCTCTCCCTCAGTCTTTGGGCTCAATTTTTCCGATGGTTGGATGATAGTCGATTTCACAACGGATGCAGTACCCGAAAAGCAACCGCGGATCCTTCGACTCCCCTGCGCTGCGCTTCCAGTCGCTCAGGATGACAGGTTTTTGGGGGTTGAATAAATATCTGCGCGCAAAAAACACTAACGGCGGCTGCACTGAAGTGCGGCCGCCGTCTGCGGAATGAAGGCACGGATGAAGCTGAAGCGTTAGAAGGCGGCTACGGTTTGGCGCAGGCTGTACGAGCTTAGCGTCTTGATGTAGTTGCCGCGGTCAAATGGCGATGTGTCGGGAACGGAGCGGCGGCTCAGGCAGCCGCGGGTTTCGCCGAGCGAGGTGTACTCGCGCTTTTCCAGCCAGTAGCAGAGATCGGCCAGCACACGGGCGATGTGATCGATGCCGTGGATGTGGAGCGCGGAGGCCATCATGGCGACGCTGCCGCCGGCCATGATGCTCTTCAGGACATCTTCGGCGGAGTGAACGCCGCCGGTGATGGCGATGTCGATGTTGAGCTGGCCATAGAGGATTGCCGCCCAGTGCAGACGAGGCAAAAGCTCGGAGGGCGTGGAGAAGTGCAGGGTGGGCCGCACCTCGAGGGCTTCGATGTCGAAGTCGGGCTGATAGAAGCGGTTGAAGAGCACCACTCCGGCGGCACCAGAGTCCTGAAGGCGCGCGGCAAGATGCGGGATGCTGGTGAAGGACTGCGACAGCTTGACGGCAACCGGGATTTTGACCGCCTGGCAAACGCTCGCGACAAGGTCAAGCAGTTGCTGCTCGAGGATGGCTGAGGTCTGGCTGCTGTCGGTGGCCAGGGCGTAGGTGTTTAGCTCGATGGCGTGAGCGCCGGCCTGTTCCATTTCCTTTGCAAAGCGGACCCAACCACCAGTGGTGGCGCCGTTGAGGCTGGCCATGATGGGAATCGCGACGGCCTCGCGGGCGTGGCGCAGATTCTCGAGGTAGACCTCGTGAGTCATGCGGTAGTCGTTGAGGTCGGGCAGGAATCCGAGCGACTCGGCGAAGGAGTCAGTACCTCGCGAGAGATCGTCGTCGAGAGTGCCTGATTCCAGGGCCAACTGCTCCTCAAATAACGACGTGAGCACGATGGCGGAGGCGCCCGCGTCTTCCATGTGGCGAACGTTGTCGATCGACTCGGAAAGCGGCGTGGACGCAACCACGATGGGGCTGCTCAGCTTGAGGCCGAGATACTGCATGGATATGTCGATCATTCTTCACCTCCGGCAGCCGTGGCCGCCAGTTTTTCTTCAGGCGTGACTTCGACGGGTTCAGGAGGAGCGATGTTGGGGGTCTCGCCGCGGCCGGGCATTGCAGCCCGCGCGGAGTAGACGCGCCACTGGCGCTCGACGTCGTCCTGCGCTTCCTTGAGCAGTTCCGCCGCCACCTCCGGATTGCTGCGGGCGAGCATGGTGTAACGAGCCTCGCGATAGGTGTACTCCTTGAGGCGAATGGAGGGCGCCTTGGAATCGAGCTGGAAGGGATTCTTGCCCGTGTCTCGAAGGGACGGGTTGTAGCGCATGAGCGGCCAGTATCCGGACTGGACTGCGAGCTTTTGCTGCTCGAGGCCGTGGACCAGATCGTAGCCGTGGGCGATGCAACTGGAGTAGGCGATGATGAGGGACGGACCCTCGTGAGCCTCGGCCTCCTGGAAGGCCTTGATGACGTGGCTGTCGTTGCCGCCGATGGCGACCTGGGCCACGTAGACCGAGCCGTAGCTGACTGCTTCCATGGCGAGATCTTTGCGGCTGTTGGGTTTGCCGGCGGCGGCGAACTTGGCGACCGCGCCGCGCGGAGTGGCCTTGGACATCTGGCCGCCGGTATTGGAGTAGACCTCGGTGTCGAGGACCAGGACGTTGACGTTCTTGCCGGAGCCGAGAACGTGGTCGAGACCGCCGAAGCCGATGTCGAATGCCCAGCCGTCGCCACCGAGAATCCAGACGCTCTTGCGGACCAGCGCATCGGCGATGGCGAGCAGGTTGCGGGCGTCGGACGAGTTGTTGCCGGCGAGGCGCTCACGAAGAGCGAGCACGCGCTGGCGCTGCAGATTGATTTCGGTCTCGGTCTTCTGCGGGGCGTGGAGGATTTCGGCTACCAGCTCGACGCCGATTTCAGCAGCGAGGCGCTGGGTGAGCAATTCGGCAAATTCCTTCTGCTGATCGAGGCCGGTTCTGACGCCGAAGCCGAACTCCGCATTGTCTTCAAAGAGCGAGTTGGACCAGGTTGGACCGCGGCCTTCGGCGTTCTTGGTGTAGGGAGTGGTGGGCAGGTTGCCGCCGTAGATCGAAGAGCAGCCGGTGGCGTTGGTGATATAGAGCCGGTCGCCGAAGAGTTGGGTGAGGAGCTTGATGTAAGCAGTCTCGCCGCAGCCTGCGCAGGCGCCGGAGAACTCGAAGAGCGGCTGCAGGAGTTGAAGGTCCTTGACCTGGGTATGCGAGAGCCTGGAGCGATCGACCTCAGGCAGGGAGAGGAAGAAATCCCAGTTTTCGCGCTCGGGTTCGCGGAGCGGGGCCTGGGGCGCCATGTTGATGGCCTTCTTGCCGGCGTCGCTCTTGTTCTTGACCGGGCAGACTTCCACGCAGAGTGCGCAGCCCGTGCAATCCTCGGGAGCGACCTGGAGGGTGTAACGATCCTGCTCCATGCCCTTCCACTTGGGCTTGGCCCACTGGAAGGTTTCCGGCGCTGCGGCAGCCTGATCAGAGCTGTAAACCTTGGCGCGGATGACGGCGTGGGGGCAGACCATGACGCATTTGCCGCACTGGATGCAGAGGTCCTTGTCCCATACGGGGATGAACTGCGCGATATTGCGCTTCTCCCACTGCGCGGTGCCGGTGGGGAAGGTGCCGCCCGCCGGGAAGGCGCTGACGGGGAGCTGATCGCCCTTGCCCGCGGCAATCTGGCCGAGGACGTTGCGGACAAACTCTGGCGCCCTGGAGGAGATGGACGGGATGAGGTCGAAGTCAGAGGAGGCCTTGGCGGGGCAGCTCGACTTTTTCCAGATGGGCGAGGGCGGCATCGACGGCGGCGAAGTTCTTGGCGACAACGGATTCGCCGCGCTTGCCGTAGGTCTTCTTGATGGCCTTTTTGATCTGGGCGATGGCTTCTTCGCGGGGCAGGACGCCGCTGATGGCGAAGAAGCAGGTCTGCATGATGGTGTTGATGCGCGTGCCCATGCCGGCCTTGCGGGCTACGGTGTAGCCGTCAATGACATAGAACTCGATCTTCTTGCGCAACATGGTTTGCTGCGTGGTCCTGGGGAGCTTGTCCCAGACTTCGGCGGCCGGGTATGGGGAGTTGAGCAGGAAGACGGCGCCGGGCATGGCGGCTTCAAGAACGTCCATCTTCTCAAGGAAGCTGAAGTTGTGGCAGGCGATGAAGCTGGCCTCGGTGATGAGGTAGCTGGAGCGGATGGGGTTGGGCCCGAAGCGCAGATGCGACGTCGTCATGGAGCCGGACTTTTTGGAGTCGTAGACGAAGTAGCCCTGCGCGTAGTTGGGCGTCTCGCTGCCGATGATCTTGATGGAGTTTTTGTTGGCGCCAACAGTGCCGTCGGAACCGAGTCCGTAGAAGAGGGCACGGACGGTCTTTGGGTCTTCGGTAGAAAAGCTGGGATCGTAATCGAGGCTGGAGTGGCTGACATCGTCGTTGATGCCGATGGTGAAGTGGTTCTTCGGGGCGGGCTTTGCCAGCTCGTCGAAGACGCCCTTGACCATGGCGGGCGTGAACTCCTTGGAGGAGAGGCCATAGCGGCCGCCGATCACCTTGGGCATGGCAGCGAAGGGCAGGCTGGCGGCGTTTTCGGCCAGCACGGTGAGGATGTCCTGATAGAGCGGCTCGCCGGTGCTGCCAGGTTCCTTGCAGCGGTCGAGGGTGGCGATGGACTTGACGGTTTTGGGAAGCGCGGCGATAAAGGCGTTTGAATCGAAGGGGCGGAAGAGGCGGACTTTGAGAAGGCCGATCTTTTCGCCCCGCTTGACCATCAGATCGACAGCTTCTTCGGCAACCTCGGCTCCGGAACCCATGAGGATGATGACGCGCTCGGCATTGGGCGCACCGTAGTAGTCGAACAGGCGATAGGCGCGGCCGGAGAGCGCGGCGAAGCGGTCCATGACCGACTGGACGATGGTGGGAACAGCCTTGTGGTAAGGCGTGCAGGCTTCGCGTGCCTGGAAGAAGACATCGGGATTCTGCGCAGTTCCGCGGATGATGGGGCGATCGGGCGTGAGGGCGTTCCTGCGGAAATCGATGAGGTACTTGTCATCGACCATGGCGCGGATGGTGTCGTCGGAGATGGGAAGGATCTTGGCGACTTCGTGCGAGGTGCGGAAGCCATCGAAGAAGTGCATGAACGGAATGCGGGACTCGAGAGTTGCGACCTGGGCGACGAGGGCGAGGTCGTGAACTTCCTGGACGGAGTTCGAGGCCAGCATGGCCCATCCGGTGGAGCGGCAGGACATGACGTCGGAGTGATCGCCGAAGATCGAGAGCGAGTGAGTAGCCAGCGTGCGGGCCGTGACGTGCATGGTGGCCGGGGTCAGCTCGCCGGCAATCTTGAACATGTTGGGGATCATCAGCAGCAGGCCCTGCGAGGCGGTGAACGTGGTTCCAAAGGCACCAGCCTGCAACGCGCCGTGGAGCGCGCCGGAAGCGCCGCCCTCGCTCTGCAACTCTTCAACGATGGGCAATGCGCCCCAAAGATTTTTCTTCCCCTCGGCGCGCCACTGATCGGCCCACTCGGCCATGGGGGAAGAGGGGGTGATGGGGTAGATGGCGACGACTTCGGAGAGCCGATAGGCGACGGAGGCCGCGGCCTCGTTGCCATCGAGAATTACCATTTCTTTGTCGGATTTCTGTTCACTCATTCCAATTGCCTCATAGCGCGGTCCAGGGTGATCAACCGCTAGGGCGAGTGTCGTTTGAGGGGGTGGGGAGCGGCAGTGACGCGGGACACAGGGCGGGCATTGATTCCCACATTATGAAATCAGTTTCATGACGTGAAGGTGGATTTGGCCTGAGAAAAGAGCCTTTCAACTGTTTTCACGGTTGGCGGGAGGTTCCGTTCGATAAGGACATCTGGGGCGGCCCTCTCCCTGGCCCCGTTTTCGGAATTTACCCATTCCCGCTCCTGTTGCTTTTGCCCACGTTCTTTCTTATGCTCGATGCATGGAATTCCTTACCCATGACGAGCTTGAGCGTCTGACTCCGCCGGAGCGCATTGCGTTAATCTCGCAACTTTGGGACAGCCTGGAAGACGATCACGTTCCCCTGACAGCCGCGCAGCGGGCGGAGCTTGACCACCGCCTTCGATCGCTCGACCAGGACCGTCGCAAAGGCATCACCTGGGTGACTTTGAAGGCCGAGCTTGAGCAGCGTTGCCCGTAGTGTGGCGTCTCTGAAGTTTGCATAAATTGAGGACCCGAACCGCAGGTCCTTCGACTGCGATTGGCGCAAAATACGCGCCAATCTCCGCTCAGGATGACAGTCAATTGTGATAGGAATTGTCAGAGATAGGACACTGACGACAAATGATGAAATGGCATGGGCTCGGGATCGCCGCTCAGCCCGCCAATCCCTCCACCAGAGCTTCCCACTCGTCTTCAAGGGCGGCGCGGTGAAAGGTGCGGCCGGCGCGGGCGTACCAGTAGTCGGCGTTTGAGGCGGCGCCTTCCTTGCGATGCAGGTAGGCGTGGACGGCCATGCCTTCGGGGGTCTCGAGCTCGTCAACCAACCCGTGGGCGTGGGTCCAATCGCCTTTGGCGTCCCACCAGAGGGCGGCGAGGGGGGTGGAAAGGCCGGCGGGCGGGGTTTCTTTGGCCAGAGATGCGCGGAATTCGCTGGCGTCCATGAGACGTTTTTAGCATCCGTGTTTTCATCCGCGCAATAGATTGTTTTCGTGACGACCCGGCTTTGAGCTCTGAATCCTAAAGGTCGTAAAGAGAACCACATTCACTTGCCGGCATCGGAGGCGATGCCGGGCGTCTTTCAGAGGCGAGCAGACTTCGTAACCCGAAAGCCGGATCAAAGACACTGCGAGCCCGGCAAATCGGATTGAAAACCTGGCCAACTGGTGCCGATAGGTTTGCCTGCGAGGTTTTCGCAAACAGACGCGCTTAGTGCGCAAGAGGAGCCGGGCCGATGAAAGGGACGATCGTAAAGTGCATGGAAGAGCTGGTCACAAAGAAATTTGGAGCTGCAAAGTGGAAGGAGTCCCTCAAGAATGCGGGGATGCCGGAGAGTCGCTTTTTCGGTGTCAGTGACGACGTACCCGACGCCGAAATCATGGCCATCATGCAGGGGATCGCAACTGCGGGCGGCCTTACAATGGACCAGGTTATGGATGCGTTCGGTGATTACTGGTCGAGCGCATACGCGCCCGTTCTCTACGATGTTTATTTTGCCAAAGCGAAGAGTACCCGCGAGTTGCTGCTCAACCTGGATAGCATTCATGTCGCGATGACCAGGACCATGAAGTCGGCCCAGCCGCCACATTTCACCTACGAGTGGAAAAATGACAAAGTTCTCGTTATGCTGTATGAGTCCCGCCGCGGGTTAGTGGCCCTCATGCCAGGTCTTATTCGTGGCCTCGGCAAATACTACAAGGACAACCCCAAAGTGAACGTTACCGGCAACAAGGTAGAGGTGCAGTTCCAGTAGGTACACAACCGTCAATCCCGCACCCGGCGGTCATGCAACGCCTTTATTGAGGTGGAGTTCTGCGTAAACGGCCATGGCTTCCAGTTCTTTAACGGAGTCGAAAGACGGTCATGGGCGCGGGCCAGTCCCCTTTGGCGTCCCACGAGAGGGCCGCGAGGGGAGCGGGCAGGCCATGAGCAGGATTTCGTTTGTGATGGATGCGCGAAGGTCTTTCCAGCGCGCTCCAAAAAAGGAGCTTATCTTTGAAATGCGGCGGAAAACCCGCATCGAAACCGGGACTTGCACAATCCAATGAGCGAGACTAGGAGCGACGGGGAATCGGATGGCCACGTTTGAGGTTGGTTTCCTGCAAGAGCAACTGGAAGAGCGCAAACGGAGGCTGGTGGAGGCGGTTGCTTCTACGCCTCGAAATACCGGCCTGGCCGGCCTGTTGAGAGAAGTTGATTCGGCGTTGGACCGCATGGCCGAAGGCACGTACGGCCTGTGCCTGGAGTGCCACGAATCGGTGGAAAAGGACCGATTGCTCGCAGATCCGCTAGTGCGGTACTGCCTGGACCATCTGACCCAATCGGAAAGGACCGCGCTGCAGCGGGACCTCGACCTGGCTTCGCAGGTACAGCGCAACCTGCTGCCGCAAAAAGGTCTGCGAGTGGGCGGCTGGGAGACGAGTTACCATTTCGCGCCGGTTGGTGCTGTCAGCGGCGACTACTGCGACTTGATTCCGTCCGATGGGCAACTGCTTTTCCTGTTGGGCGACGTATCCGGCAAGGGCGTGGCCGCGTCAATGTTGATGGCACAGCTCCACGCCATGTTCCGCAGCCTGAGCCAGATGTCGCTGCCGTTGGGCCAAATTGTCACCCTCGTCAACCGCTTTTTCTGCGAAAGCGCGCTGGCGGGGCAGTACGCGACGCTGGTGTGCGGGCTGGCAAAGCCGAGCGGTGAGGTGGAGATCCATAACGCCGGTCACTGCCCCGCGATTGTTGTTGGGCGCGGCGGCGTGATTCGGATTGAATCTACTGGCATGCCGCTGGGGATGTTCATGGAGACGGAGTTTTCCGCCACGCGTTTGCAACTGGAATGCGGCGACACGCTCTTCCTTTACACGGACGGTCTCTCGGAGGCCAGCAACTTGAGCGATGAGTATGGCGTGGACCGCGTCATCAAGTTGGTGCGCCAGCAGGCAACACGGCAACCTGCCGAGCTGATTGCCGCCTGCCTTGACGACGTGCGGGCGTTCACGAATGGCGGCCCGAGTTTTGACGACGTGACGGTGCTGGCGGTCCAGCGCTGCGACTAATGCTGGATTTGTGCTTGCTTCTCGTTGCGGAAGTGCGATAACGACCCGGGCCTGAAGGCCTGGTTATTTTGCGCGCTTTCAGGGGGTTGAAACCCCCTGCTCCCTCCGAAATCACCGATCTGCATCGGAAGTATCAAGTGATGCGGCGGTGCTTGACGGCTCAGAAGGTCGAATTCTCCTTTGCCAACTCACTGACTTGTGTGACTTAGATCACTTCCAAGACGAAATAGCACTGATAAAAAATAACCATCGTTCCGATGAAAAACACAGAGGGCCCGCCAGGGGGGATCAGAAAGACTGGCGCCAGCAGGAAAGGTGCACCCTTCTGGAGGTCAGGCGGTGGAAATTTCTCGAACGAAAGGCTTGGAAAACAGAGTTTGCAGCCCGGACCAATTTGGTCGTATACTAAATTACGACCAGAAAGGTCGTATTTTTAGGCTGCTCTCTTTTCAGCAGCCCCTCGGAGTCAGTCGGGTGAGTGTACTTAGCGAACTGAACGTGGGTGAAAGCGGGGTCCTGGTGGCCCTTGACCTGCCTGAGTCTGTACAGAACCATTTGATGCATATGGGTTTTGTTCCCGACGCCCTGGTGACGGCCCTGCGCCGGGCGCCGGCCGGGGACCCGACGGTTTATGGCGTGGACGGGATGGAGATTGCTCTGCGGCACGAGACGGCTGGGGCGATCCGGGTGAAACCGCCGGTTGATGAAGCGATGAACGACTCGGGAGCCGATGATGTGGTTGAGTTGATTGAGGCTGCGCGATGAGCAGCACCTGCTGCACCCCTCCCGCTTTCGTTCCCCCCGCTGTAGCGCCGCCTGATGGAGCGCTCAAGACGGTTGTGCTGATCGGGCCGCCGAACTCAGGAAAATCCACACTCTTCAATCGTTTGACGGGACTGCGGCAGAAGGTGGCCAACTTCCCGGGCGTGACGGTTGAACAGCGGCTGGGGTTGATGGCCGGGGTGGGACGCGAAGACCTGACGCTGATCGACCTGCCGGGAATCTATTCGCTCACTCCTTACTCAGAAGATGCGCGGGTTTCGATTGACGTGCTACGCGGCAAGATGCCGGGCACGCCGAAGCCGGACGCGGTGCTGCTGGTGTTGGATTCGCTGCACCTGACTCGGCAATTGATGCTGGCTGCGCCGGTGCTGGCGGTGGGACTGCCGACGCTGGTGCTGCTGAACATGAGCGACCTGATGGAGTCGCGCGGCGGACACATCGACACGCTGAAACTGGCCAAAGAACTGGGCGCACCGGTGGCGCAGATCAGCGCCGTGCATGGGACCGGGCTGGACGCGGTGCCGCTGTTCCTGAATCAGCAGACAGAGCGAAAGGCCGCGAAGCCGCTGGCGCTGCCGGTGCTGGGCAACGCCGCGAGCACGCACTCGTGGGCGGCGCAGGTGAGCCGGACGACCGGCTACCAGGCTCCGCTTTCAGCGGAGAACACGCGCAAGATCGACAACGTGCTGCTGCACCGCATCTGGGGACCGCTGCTGTTTCTGATTGTGGTGGTGGGCGTGTTCGAGGTGGTGTTCTCGATCGGGCAGCCGCTGTCGGACGGCTTTGGCGACATACTGGCGCGGATGGGCGAGCTGGTGCGGCCGCTGCTGCCGGCGGGATGGCTGCAGTCGCTGCTGCTGGATGGAGCGTGGAAGGGCATCTGCTCGGTGCTGGTGTTTCTGCCGCAGATTCTGCTGCTGTTTCTGTTCATCGGAATTCTTGAGGACTCGGGCTACCTGGCTCGCGCGGCGCTGATTGCGGATCGCGTGATGCGGACGATCGGGCTGAATGGCAAGGCGTTCATTCCCCTGCTCTCGGCTTATGCGTGCGCGGTTCCGGCGATCATGGCGACGCGGACAATCGAGAACAAGCGCGACCGGCTGGCGACGATTCTGGTGACGCCGTTCATGACCTGCTCGGCGCGGCTGCCGGTGTACATGCTGCTGATTGCGGCCTTCATTCCGAACTATTTTTATCTGCACGGGATTCTTGGGCTGCGGACGATTGTGATGCTGAGCCTTTACCTGGCCGGCTTTGTGGGCGCCATGACGACGGCGTGGCTGCTGAAGAGTTCGATTCTCAAGTCGAGCGAGACGCCGTTCATTCTGGAGCTGCCGCAGTACCGGATGCCGACGCTGCGATCGCTATCGCTGCGGCTGATCGATCGCGCGCGCATCTTTTTGCGCCAGGCGGGCACGATCATTCTGTGCGTGACTCTGGCGCTGTGGGTGTTGGCGCATTTGCCGGTGGTGCATACGGCGGCGGGGATTCTGTCCGCGCCGGAGCTGGCAGACAGCGTGATCGGACGGCTGGGACATTTTATCGAGCCGGCGATTGCGCCGCTGGGCTTCAACTGGAAGATCGGGATCGGCCTGCTGTCGAGCGTGCTGGCGCGCGAGGTGATGGTGAGCACGATGGGCACGCTTTACGGAGCGGACCCGAGCACGCAGGCGATGCACCTGCAGACCGCGCTGCACCACGACATGACGCTGGGCGGGGCGCTGGCGCTGATGATCTTCTTCGCGTTCGCGATGCAGTGCACGTCGACGATGGCCGTGGTCCGGCGCGAGACCAATAGCTGGAAGTGGCCGGCGGTGCAGTTCCTCTACATGCTGGCGCTGGCGTATGGCGCGGCTTTCGCGGTGAATCACATTGCGATGGCGATCTTCGGGTAGAGACTTTCAGCTCTCTGCTTTAGTTCAGCTTTCAACTTTCAGCGTTTAGCTTTTTGCATTTAGCTTTTAGCCTTCAGCCCAATTTGCAGGACCCAAAAACAAGACTTGGGGAACCCTGTTACCGACACTTTCCGTTCGATAATCCACCTTGTACGAATCAACTGCAGTCGCACATGGAACTTTGTTCGACCCAAGAGGATGAAAAGCAACCGCGGATCCCTCCCTTCGGATCGGGATGACAACTCCTGTAGGGCAGGCGCTGTGCAGGGGCTGAATTTTCAGGGCAGATCCTTTGCCCCCTCTGCATTTCGCTCGGGATAACATTTGTGACTTGTTGTCCCTACCAGTTGGTGATTGAGCCGTCGGGGCGGAAGTAGGTTTGGGCGCGGGCGGTGACGGGCTCGGTGAATTCGGCGATTTGCGTTAGCTGCTTGAAGTCGAGCTCGACGCCGAGGCCGGGGCGGTCGTTGGGATAGAGCTTTCCATCCTTGAAATCGAGACAGACGGGCAGGTGCGGGAGCGTGCGGCCCTGGTAGTTGTACTCCATCAGCACCGGGCCGGAGAAGGTGCCGAGGGTGTTGACAAGCGCCGCTGTTGCGATGGGGCCGGTGAAGTGGGGGACGATGCCGACGAAGTGGGTTTCGCAGAGGGCGGCGATCTTTAGCATCTCTGTAATGCCGCCGACGTTGGGCAGCGTGGCGCGGACGAAGTCGATGTCGTGATGCTCGACGAGGGCGTTGAAGTCCCAGCGATTGCCCCACTCTTCGCCGGCGGCGATCGGCACGTTGACCTTCTGGCGCAGGATGGGCAGGTCCTGCAGGAAGGCTTCGGTGCGGACGGGGTCTTCGACAAAGAAGGGCGCGAGGTCTTCAATCTCGTTGCAGCCGCGGATGGCTTCGTCGAGGTCGAAGCGCTGATGGAAGTCGATGACCCAGTCGCCATCTTTGCCGACGCCTTCGCGGGCGGCGGCGCACTCCTCGTGGAGATGGGTGATGCGCTCGCGGGTGTTGATAGGTGGTGTTGGCGGGCAGGTCCATGGCGCCGAAGCGGAAGGCGCGGTAGCCGGCTTCGATGGTGAGGCGGGCGCGGTCTTTGATGTCCATGCCGGGCGTGACGCCGGGGATGATGCCGGCGGTGTTGTAGCACTCGCAATAGTTGCGGACCATGCCGCCGAGCAACTGATGGACGGGAAGATTCTGGACTTTGCCCTTGATGTCCCAGAGGGCGAGGTCGAGGGCGCCGATGGCGTCGGTACGCTCGCGGCCGGCGGGATAGAAGAAGGCGCGGTTCATGTCCTGCCAGAGGCGCTCGATGTATTGGGGGTCGCGGCCGATGAGGCGGCCGGCGGAGGGCGCGAGCAGATCTTTGGTGCCGCCTTCGCCGATGCCGGTGATGCCGGCGTCGGTTTCGATGGTGACGACCACATCGCTCTGGTTGAAGAGCGGGGTGGGATTGGGCGGGTTGTAGGCGCGGACGCGCGTGATCTTCATTTTGGGCAGGGCGGCGAAGGCGAGGCGCGAGGCTGCCGCCGTGGCGATGGCTGTGGCGGAGAGGGATTGCAGGAATTTGCGGCGGTTCATGCGTGGGGCCTCCGATTCGGCTTCAAATCGTAACACTCAGAGGGGGTTGCGGATTTGGGGAGATTGAATCCCAGGTCTTCCGCCGCGGCGGACGAGACCTGGGGAGCCCGGCACGATCAGGCGCGTTTGCGGTGACGCTCGACGTACTCGCGCAGGGCGAAGTTCATGCGGGTTTGATAGCCCTGACCCTGGCGTTGGAACCAGTCGACGATGTCGGCGTCTAAGCGCAATGAAAGCGGACGCTTAATGGGACGGTAAAACGGGCCTCGGACCGCATTGCTCCAGTCGGTGATGGGTGGCATATCGGTCGTATCGATCTCGCTGTCCGGCATTGCCGCAAGAGCATCGAGTTCGGCCCGAAGCTTCTGCGTTAGCTGCTGGGGATTACCTCTCTTCATAGTCTTTTCTCTCATGGCTCTCTGCCTTTCTTGCGCTGATGATTCTTCCGGGGACTGATTCATCTTCAGGCCAGGTGTGGACGATGTAGAGAACAACGACACCATCAGCCGTTGGTGAACCGAGTGTCCTCCATCGATCTTCGTTCGGGTACGGATCAGGAACCGATATGCAAAATGGATCGCCGAGCGCACGTAGAGCGAGTTCGAAGCTGACCTTGTGCTTCTCGAAGTTCGCCTTCGCCTTTTTGGGGTCCCATGTCCAACGCAACCGGCTCTCCGTATATACATGATTGTATCTACGCATTTTTTGCGTGTCAATTGGCAATCAGCGGCTGGCGGCGATCATTTGGGCGGCGTGTTGGAGGCTGGTCTCGGTTACTTTGGCGCCGGAGACCATTCTGGCTACTTCGTGGGTGCGGGCGCGGTCGTCGAGGACGCGGATCTGGGTTTTGGTGCGGCCGTCCTGCTCGCGCTTTTCTACGGCCAGGTGCTGGTCGGCAAAGGCGGCGATCTGGGGGAGATGCGTGACGCAGAGGACTTGCTGGCCGCGGCTTAACGATTTCAGTTTTTGGCCTACGGCTTCAGCGGCGCGGCCTCCGATGCCGATGTCGATTTCGTCGAAGACCAGGGTGCGGGGAGTGGGGTTCTTTGTGGCCTTTGCGGAGTTTTCTTCAACTGCGACTTTAAGTGCTAGCATGACGCGGGACATTTCGCCGCCGGAGGCGATTTCGGCAAGGGGCTTGAGAGGCTCGCCGGGGTTGGTGGAGATGCGGCATTCGACGGTGTCCCAGCCGGTGGAGGTCCAGTGGGCGTTCCCCTCAAGGGCTAAAGCCCCGTCTTTTTTTGCGGCAGCATTCGGCACGACTAAAGTCGTGCCCTTTCAAAACATCGTTGTCTTCGGCGCTCTCGGCACGAATAGAGTCGCGCCCTTTCAAAGAGCCATTGTCCCCGGCGGGGTGGACGTTGACTTCGAATTTGACCTTCATTGCGAGGGTGTTGATCTGGGCTTCGGCCAGCTTGGCCAGTTTGGCGGCGGCGGTTTTGCGCTGGGTTGTGAGAGCAGAGGCGGCTTTGCGATATTCCGATGCAGCCGCTTCGAGGGCGGCGCGGAGGGTTTTCAGGATTTCGTCGCGGTCTTCTACTTCGGCGAGCTTTTGGGCTACGTCTTCTCCGAATGCGACGACTTCGGCGATGGTCTGGCCGTATTTGCGCTTGAGGCGGTCGATGAGGGCGAGGCGGTCTTCGATTTCGGCGAGGCGCTCGGGGGATGCGTCGATGCCTTCGGCGTAGTCGCGGAGGGTGGCGGCGATGTCGCCGACGGTGGCGCGGGCGGAGGTTAGCTGCTGCTGGGCTTCAGTGAAGCGGTTGTCGTAGCGGGCCAGCTCCTCGACGTTGCGGAGAGCGGCGCGGAGAGCGACTTCGGCACTGGCTCCGCCTTCGTAGAGCTGGTCGAAGGCGCCGATGCGCGGCGGCGTAGAGCTTTTCAGAGTTGGCGAGGACGCGCTTTTCGGTTTCGAGGGCTTCGTCTTCGCCGGGCTCGAGATGGGCGGCTTCGATTTCCTTGCGCTGATAGCTCCAGAGATCGACCATGCGGAGGCGGTCCTGCTCGCCCTGGAGGAGATCGTTGAGCTTGTTCTGGGCGGCGTGCCAGTTGGAGTAGGCGGCCGAGACCGCGTCGAGGGAGATGCCGGCGAAGCGGTCGAGGAGGATGCGCTGCTGGGCCTGGTCGAAACTGGTTTGGGTTTCGGTCTGCGCGTGGACCAGGGCGAGTTCGGGGGCGAGCTGCTTGAGGACGGCGACGGTGGCAGGCTGATTGTTGACGAAGACGCGGCCTTTGCCACTCGAGAGAATCTCGCGGCGGAGGATGATGTCGGTGCCTTCCGAGTCGATGCCGTTTTCTTCGAGAACGGCTTCGGCGCCGGGGGTGGACTCGAAGACGCATGCAACAACGGCCTTCTCCGCGCCGTGGCGGACAACTTCCGCAGAGGATTTGCCACCCATAAGGAGCGCGAGCGCATCTACCAATATAGATTTGCCGGCGCCGGTTTCTCCGGTGAGGAGGTTGAGGCCAGGGCCGAGTTGGGCGATGGCGTGATCGATGACGGCGTAATTTTCAGCGCGCAGTTCGACGAGCATGTTGGAACGGACCTCCCGAAGGGGGACGGCGGTTGCGGTTGGTGATTGGTGACTCGCACCCTGAGCGCAAAAAATCGCTGCGGACGCTTAGGGTGGGGCATCCGATCTTCTTCGCGGGGCACACGGTTAAAACCGTGGCAATCCGAGCGCAGCATAGCATGAATGGCGGCGGGGCTGCGGGATTTGAGCGGCGACCAAAGGGCCCGTGGAGGGACCAGAGCGGTCACTTGGGAGGGGGACATGGGGTCTGATACGGTTGATATGAGGTGAAATGCCGATTTTAACTGCTGCTTTTGTCTTCCTCCTGCAGTCCGACAGCGGCGCGGGGCCCGCGGCGCCGCCCACGGGCATAACCGGCTTCAGCGCGCTGGCAGATTTGATGGGCAACATCGGCCCGGTCGCCGTGGGCGTGCTGCTGCTGTTGTTGATTGCGAGCCTCTACTCGTGGACAGTGATTCTGGGCAAGATTTCGACCTTCAAGAAAGCAACCTTCGAGAGCAAGCGGTTTATCCGAGCGTTCCGGAAGGCGACGCAACTGAAGGAGATTTTGACGCTGGCCGCCGAATGCCCGGCAAGCCCACTGGCGCAGGTATTCGAGGATGTGTACGAAACCTACCGGCGCCAGACGGGAGGCTCGGGTCCGCCGAAGAACATAACCGCCCTGGAGCGGACGGCGATGACTGGCGCAAGCGAAGCCGTGACCAGCCTGGAGCGGCGGATGACGTGGCTGGCGACGATCGCTTCAACGAGCCCATTTGTGGGGCTGTTCGGAACGGTGATGGGCGTTGTGGACGCGTTCCACGGGCTGGGCACCGCGGGATCGGGGACACTGCGGGCAGTGGCGCCGGGCATTGCGGAAGCGCTGATTACGACGGCGGCGGGTTTGTTTGTGGCTGTGCCGGCGGTGGTGGCCTACAACCAACTGACGGCGCGGATACGGATCTTTGCTTCGGCGACCGACGATTTTTGCAGGGAGCTGCTGAACTCGCTGGAGGAGATTCCGGTGCGTACGGCTGGCGCGCCTGGGGCGCCCCACCTGACTGGACTCGAGGTGCGGGAGGCTGAACGTGGCATTTACAAGTAGCAACGGCCAGACACGGAGTTCGCTGGCGGACATCAACATTACGCCGCTGGTGGATGTGGTGCTGGTGCTGCTGGTGATCTTTATGATTACGGCTCCGGTGCTGCAATCGGGGATTGAAGTGAATGTTCCCAAGACGCGGACGGTGAAACAGATTACCGAACAGCGGATGGTGGTGACGATCGACCACGATCAACAGATTTTTCTTGGCGACCAGCCGATCAATATTCACGAATTGCCGCGCAGACTGCAACAAGCGGGGACCGATCCCGCGCGGCAGGTGATTTATTTGAGGGCCGATCAGACGGTGCCCTTCGGAGCGTTCGCGAGCGTGATGGATGCGGTGAAGCAGGCGGGAATTACGAATGTATCGATCGTGACGCAGCCGCTGGAGACGAAGAGCGGAGCGGGAAATTGAGCGGGGCGGCGTGGACGCGGGATGCATCGAATCCCACCCTTCGCAAAAAGCGCGAAGGATGGGGCACCCGGAGATCTGTTGGATTTTGACTCCCTGGTCTCAAAGGCGAGACCAGGGGCACCCGAAGTGGGATGGGGCACCCTGGAGTTTTGCTTGTGGGTAGCAATCAGGCGAGAACATGATTCGTGCATTGGAAGGCGGTCACCTGGAACGGGAATTGACGCCGGAGCCGATTGCGGGGCCGGCGGCGGGGTCGCTGGTTCTGCATGGCGCGCTGATTGGGATGCTGGTGTTCTACACGATTCTTGGAGGGCTGTTTCATCACAACTTGTGGGGCAACCAGGGCGCGGGGGGCGCGATGCAGGTGAACCTGGTGAGCAGTGCGCTGCCGCTGCCCAACAATCAGCCGGTGAACCAGAACGTGCTGACCACGGAGAAGCCGAGCCAGGCGCCGGCGCTGCCGAGTCCGAAAGAACAGAAGCAGGTGGATCAGACGGCGATTCCGATTGCGGGCAAGCAGGTGAAGCCGAAGCCGGAGACGACGCCGAAGACGCAGCAGCACCAGCCTCCGCCGAAGCAGGACAACATGGCGCACTACGGAGAGCAGACGGGCTCGGTGATTCCACGGACGGTGCAGCCGCAAACCGGCTCCAACGGTCCGACGGCGGTGGGAGACAACGATTTCGCAAGCCGGTTCGGGTGGTATGTAGACCAGATCAACAACAAGATGGCGAACAGTTGGTACAAGCAGGAGGTAGATCCGCGCACGCCGAGAGGAGCGCGCGTCTACCTGATTTTCACGATTCATCGCGACGGAAGCCCGTCGAATGTCGAGCTGGACCGCTCGAGCGGAAGCCCCACGCTGGACAGGTCGTGCCAGCGCGGAGTGCAGCGCGTGGATACTTTCGGCTCACTACCCTCGGCCTATAATCAGAACACTTTGAAGGTCTCCTATTACTGTGAATACTGACTTTTTTGGTGTTTTTGGGTTAGGGGCTTCGCGGATTCCGGACGCGGGCGTGGATTCGAGCGGAGAGGCCGAAGAACATGCCTCAGGGGCTAAAGCCCAGGTCGACTTGGTTGCTTTTTCGGCACGGCTAAAGCCGTGCCCTTTCAAAACGGTGTCGCAGACAGGCCATTTGGTGACGAGATTCAGAGGGTACCCCGCCGTGCCCTTTCAAAGCAGGGTCGCAATCAGGTTTTCTTCGGCTGCTTGTGGGAGCCCCGCACGGACGAGCGCACGCCCCATTCATTCATTGGAAGGATTGCTGATCGCATGAAGGGATTTCTCCGGTTTCTGCCGTTCATTCTAGTTTCGCTGGCATGTTTAAAATCGCCCGCATTGGGCGCACAGGACTGGGTGCACACGGGCACGAACCTGAGCAACCCCACCGTGCGCATTGCGGCGGCGGACTTCAAGCCGGTAGGAACCGATCCACAGACGACAGCGCTGAAGGCGGTGTTTGATGCCACGCTCTATACCGACCTGAGCAACGCCGGAATTTTCGACATGGTGTCAAAGAGCCTGGCTCCGCAGGCCATGCCGGGTTCGCCGCAGGAGATCGTGATGAGCCAGTGGTCGGCAGCGCCGGCTGATGCGTCGATGGTGGCCTTTGGAGCGTTATCGGCGGACAACGGACGGCTGGCTGTCTACGGCTGGTTGTTCGACGTGCGCAACACGACCAATCCGCAGGTGCTGGGCAAGCAGTACAACGAGGCGGCGAGCGAGGATATGGCGCGCACGGTTGCGCACCGGTTCGCGGACGAGATTATTTACCGGCTGGGCGGGGGCATCAACGGGATCGCGGAGACAAAGATCTATTTTGTGAGCACGCGCAGCGGGTCAAAAGAGATCTGGGTGATGGACTACGACGGGCAAAACCAGCACCAGCTTACGCACCTGGGCAGCATCTCGCTTTCTCCTCGGATTTCGCCGGACAACTCGCGAGTCGCGTTTTCGTCGCTGGGCCGGGAGGGATGGTCGATCCGCATGTATTCCCTGGATCTGAGCCGCATGGTGAACTTTCCCGGAGGGTCGGCGGGGGGGAGCAACCTCTCCCCGGCATGGTCTTCAGACGGCTCGAAGATCGCGTTTTCTTCGTCGCGATCGGGCGATTCCGAGATATGGGTGGCGGACGCGAGCGGCGGCAATCTGCACAAGGTCACGTCGCTGGCCGGCCCGAACGTGGCGCCGGTGTGGAATCCGCGCACTAATGCGCAACTGGCCTTTGTGGGCGGGCGCACCAGCGAACCGCAGATCTACACCATGGACCAGGATGGATCGAACATTCAACGGATGACCGATAGCGGATATGCAGTCTCTCCGTCGTGGGCGCCCAACGGCGGGCTTCTTACCTTCAGTTGGAATCGCAAGTACGGACCGGGCGATCCCGGCGGCCAGGACATCTATGTATTCGAGATCGCGAGTATGCACTGGCTGCAAGTGACGCACGAGTCGGGCAGCAACGATTTTCCGTCGTGGGCGCCGGATGGTCGGCATATTGTGTTTCAAAGGACGATCGGCAGGCACGCGCAGATATGGACGATGTTGGCCGACGGCACGCAGCAGCAGCAACTGACACGCGCGGGCGACAACTCGATGCCGAATTGGAGCATGAAATGAGCATTGATATGCAACATCAGATGGCTCCCGGCATCCTATGAATTGGTACCCGCTCCGGAACGATGAACTATGATTTTAGCGTCGCTGGATTCGGTTGCAGCCGTTGCCGGAGGGCGGAGGCACCGCAGCAAATCAAACCCTGGTTTTCAGAAGGAGTAAAAAATTGAAACAGATTTCTCGAATTCTTGTACCGGTTGCCCTGCTTGTGGCCCTGCTCGCTGTTGCAGGATGTAAAAAGAAACAGCCATTGCCCCCGCCCGTGCAGACCGCTCCGCCGGTTGCCGCCGCGGCTCCCACAGCACAATTGACGGCCACGCCGACCGTGATTTCAGCAGGCGACCAGGTGCAACTGACCTGGCATACGACCGGCGCCACTTCGATATCGATTGACGGCATCGGCGATGTGCCTTCATCGGGCGTGAAGTCTGTCACTCCGACCGGGACGACGACTTATCACCTGACGGCGCGCGGCGAGGGCGGTTCGGCCGAGGCCTCGGCGAGCGTAACCGTAAATGCGCCGCCGGCGGTGGTGGTGCCGACGAATACGATGAGCGCGGAAGAAGAGTTCAAGGCCAATGTGCAGGACGCCTTCTTTGACTACGACACCGATGCAATTCGCAGCGATGCGCAGGCCACGCTTTCAAAGGACGCCAGCTACCTGGTGAGCCATCCGGATGTGAAGGTGGTGATCGGCGGCTACTGCGACGAGCGCGGGTCCGACGAATACAACCTGGCCCTTGGGCAGAAGCGCGCCGATGCCGCCAGGAACGCTCTGGTGACGGCGGGAGTTGCGGCGACTCGAATTCGCGTGATCAGTTACGGCAAGGAAAAACCGTTCTGCAGCGAATCGAACGAGGCGTGCTGGCAGCAGAATCGGCGGGCTGGGTTCACGATCGACCGGTAGGGACTTCGGAAGTTGAGTTCCTTCTGTCCCACCCATTAGCGGGACTGCAAGAAGCAGGTTCTTCGACTTCGCCCCCCATGAACGGGGCAGGTTGGGCTTGATCGTATCCCACCCATCGCAAAAAACGCGATGGATGGGGCACCCAGCTTTTTCTTGAGGGGCGATACTGGATGGATTGATGTCGGGATGTAACTCGCCGCGGCGGGGCAGGCTGCAAAGAGTGACAGAATGGATGGGGCATCGGGCGGGACTGCAAGAAGCAGGTTCTTCGACTTCGCCCCCCCTAGAACGGGGCAGGTTGGGCTTGATCGTATCCCACCCATCGCAAAAAACGCGATGGATGGGGCACCCAGCTTTTTCTTGAGGGGCGATACTGGATGGGTTGATGTCGGGATGTAACTCGCCGCGGCGGGGCTGCCGTACGTTCTTGATATCATGGAAGGGTTATGCAGATAGCGCGATCAGTTCGCAATCGTATTCTCGTGGCGGCCGTGTTCGGCGTCGTTCTTACATTGGCGCCGGTGCGGGCGCACGCGGTGTCGAAGGAGATTATCGAGCTGCAAACGCAGGTGCAGCAACTGCTGGACATGGTGCAGAGGCTGCAGTCCACGCTGGATACACGCTTCGGCGTGCTGCAGAATCTCGCTCAGCAAACCGCGGACCAGGCCAAGCAGATGAGCACGGCAGTGAACGATCTGCAGCAGAAGCTGAACACGCAGAACGAAGCAATCAACGGCAAGACGGACACGGTGAGCGGCCAGGTGCAGTCGCTGAACGATTCGGTTGACGAGTTGAAGTCGCGGATCGCAAAGCTGGACAAGACCGTTCAGGATTTGCAGACGCAGTTGCAGAATATGCAGGCACCGCCGCAACCGGTGGTGGCGCCGAATGGAACTCCGGGGACCGCGAGCGCTTTACCGGGAGGGCCCCCGGGGGCAGCGACACCGAGCGCACCGCCGATGGTCCAGACTCCGCCGCTCCAGGAGACTTTGCAGAGCGGCATGCGCGACTTCAACGCTGGAAGGTACGACGTGGCGGCGGGTGAGTTTCAGGACGTCGTGCATTATTATCCACTCGACGATTCGGCCGGAACGGCGCAATTCTACCTCGGTGAGATCGCATATCAGCAGAAGCACTACGACGATGCGGTGAATGACTATAACCTGGTTCTGGAAGGTTTCAGCGGCAATCCGAAGGCCCCGGCGGCGCAACTGCACAAGGGACTGGCGCTACTGGAACTGAAAAAGCGGGATGCGGGCATTCATGAGCTGCGGCAACTGATCCAGCGCCACCCGAGGACGCCGGAGGCAGCAGCGGCGCGCAGCAAGCTGAACGGGATGGGCGTACGAATTGTTGGCCCTAAATAAGCAGAGATTGCCGGCGAAGGTGGAAGCCCGCACAGGTTGAAACTTCCCTTGCGGTCTCCATTCCAACCATCCGAGTTCCTAAAAAGATAGCGCTTCATCTTCAAGCAGCATTTCGGGCCGAAGATGAAGCGCGCTTATTATGAGTTCTGGCAACTAGTGAAAGCCGCACAGTCTCGTACATTGAATTGCTGCGACCCCAGGTCCCAGAATCGGGACCTGGAGGACCCGCCGTTGGTTCAAAAACAATCGGTCAGAGACCTACAACTGGTTGCATAAATCCCGTCCGCGAGCAGGAGGACATCCCTAAGGGGCTAAAGCCCTCAGTTTTATTGACATCTTGCGGCACGACTGAAGTCGTGCCCTTTCAAAACCCATTTATGCAACCAGCTCTAGTGCGGACCGCGGGAACCACTATTGCCACCACCGCCGCCACCGCTAGGATGCGAGGAGCCGCCTCCGCCACCACCACCGCCAGGCGAGCCTCCGCCGCTGGGATGCGGTGAGCCGCCCCCGCCGCCGGAGTAACCACCACCACCGCCGGACGGACGGTTCATTGATCCGCCGCCCTGATTGCCGCCGGAATTACCCCCGCCATTCTGAGGACGATTAACGGAACCGCCACCGCCGGATGGCGGATGGTAGACCGTTCCGCTGCCGCCGGAATTACCACCCGGATTGCCGCCGCCGTTATTCTGCGGGTTGAACGATTGCCCACCGTTGGGAGTGCGGGGGACCAGGCCTCCAGTTGCGGGCTTGCCGACGTTGCCGCCTGGCTGTGCACCAGGAGGCGGCTGATTCGGATTGTTCCCGCCCGGAGCCGCGTTATTTTCGGGAGGAGGCGCCGGATGCGGAATGGCAATGTACCTGGGCTGCGCCGGTGGGTTATAGGTCTGGCGGTTGCCGGGAGAGATATGGACTTCAGAGCCGGGCCGCGAATTGCTCCCATAGCCGTTTTCGGCGCCTTGGGGCGAACCCTGATAGCCGCGCGGCGCAGGATGATAGACAAATCCCGACTGCGAGGGCTCATACTTTTGATTGCCCGGCAGCGGACGCAGCGGCGCGACGGTCTGCCCACCAATCACCACCGGGGTATTTCTATTGCGCGCCGGCAGTCCGCCCTGGCCTGGATTGAAGCCGCGATTGATCGAGATCACCTTGGGAGGCTGCTGCCGCCCAATGGGCCCGCGCGGCTGCGGCATCGTGACCGGACGATACCCGACTGGGGTGCGGCCAATATTGAGACCGCCATAGCCGCCGTTCCTCCACCATGGATGACAGCCGCCCATTCTGAAATTCATCCCCATGCCCGTGCCCGGCGACCAGCCCCAACCGAAGCCGTCGTAGAAGTTCCACATGCCGCACTGGTAGGGCATGTAACCCCAGGGATAGCCGGATGCGAAGATGTAGCCGTAGCCCGGAGAATAGATGAAGTTGCCGTAGCCGAATGGATCCCACCCTGCGTTTGCGGCTTCATACGGCGACCAGATGTAGCCCTGGCCGGGAACGTTGTACCAGTTGCCGTTGGCGTCCAGGTCGTTCCACGCCGGATTGGGATTCTGGTTGCTTACAAAGTTGTTGGCCGCGCCGGTCTGGTCCACTGTCTCGGCGTTCAGCGCCTGGTCGCGATCGGAGTTCCACGCGTCCCAGGAGTCCGGTTCGATGGTTTCGGCGAGATTGTAATGGCTGGGGTCGGTTGCGTTGAGGTTGACGCTCTCGCCGCCGTGAACGTCAACCGCCAGGGCATCTCCGCGCTCCAGGTGAGCATTGCCTGAGAAGACCGCAAGCTCTCCGGGAGGATTGTCCAATTTGATGCGCATCACGGTGAAGCCGGTGGCTGTGGCGACGCTATCGCCGAAGGTGACACGCATCTGGCTGCCGGCCGTGCCCTGTAACTCGAAGTAGCCCAGGCCCCCAGCGAGCACGACCTCCGTGCCGCCCGGGCCGCCAATCGCCGACACGGTGAGAGCACTGTCGGGAGAAAGACGGGCCACGCTGCCATCGTCAAACTGGATCTCGGCCTTGCCGTCGTCTCCTGTCTCCACTTGCGTGCCGGCAAAGAGCGGCGTATTCATGACGGCTGGGTCGGCAAGCACCTGGCCGCCCTGCGAGATGCGCACCTGGCCCTCAACGCTGCTCAACCGTGCGGCGCCTGCCGCCCCTTGGGCGGTATCATCTGCCCGCAGAAACGGCGAAAGGCTAACCGCTCCCAGGGCCAGCACCGCCAACCCCAGCCACAAGCCATTTCCAGTACGATTCCCCATCCGATTCATGGTCCCCGCCTTTCTTACGAACCCAAGTCCACGGCCCTGATCCACCCCAGTCGAGACCCTAACCACTATACGACACCTTTCAGCACATAAATGTCGCGTTAAATCGGCGCATTTTGCGGATTTATCTTCCCGCATGGGCGAGCAAAACCCGGGCACGCTTCCGAACCCGGTCCAAAACCTCAGGATCGTCTTCCAGCCTCTCCAGAATGTCCCTGATTGCACAGATCTGGCGGATGCGACCATCCTTGGCGGCGTCCATCAGAAACTCTGTCTCCCTGTCGAGGCCGAGGCGATCATGCTGGAGTAGCGACTCAAGGCGCGCGCCTTCAAGAATCGTCTCCGCGACACCGATAAGCTGGTCTCCGAGGGCCTGAATGTCTTTGTCTTTCGAGTAGTTGAATGTGCAGGCGCCGTCGCCCTCGGGACCGGAGTAACTGAGCTTCTTCCATCCCTGGAAGGCCACTTTGAGATGACTGTCGCACTGCTCGTCGAACCAATGATGTTCCTGAGCCGTCTGAAAGGCGCGCATCGCAAAATCTTCGCTCAGTTGCACGTCGCGATCGACATTGGGTGTTTCCATCTCCGCAGTCGCGCTCGGCGGAGGGTCGCCGCGCTCAGAGCGGAAATGGGCGCTGCCGTCCCGATGGATCGTCAGTGTCCAGTGAGATGGGGAGGTGCCCGGATTCGTGAAATCAGCGACGACGACCGCGGCTGCCGCCGGCGCGGACTGGCAATTTATGCAGGGCGCGATCGCGATGATGGAGAGGAGGAGAAAAGCGGGCCAAGGCGCCTTCATCGTGCCACCCCCAGCGCAGGGCGCAGTTCCGGTCCATGTGCCGGGCTTTGAATTGCCAGCGTCTCTGCGGTATGAATATGGCATATCGCGATTGCCAGGGCATCGGCAGCATCCGCCGGCTGGGGCAACTCGGCAAGGCCAAGCAGCCGGGCCACCATGAACTGGACCTGCTCTTTTTTTGCCAGCCCGTAGCCCACAACGCTCGACTTTGATCTTCAGCGGCGCGTATTCGGCAACGGGAAGTTTGCAGCAGGCTGCGGCCAGAAGCGCCACCCCGCGCACCTGTCCGAGCTTCAGGGCCGATTTGGCGTTCACTGAGTAGAAAACCTCCTCGATGGCGACCGCGTCGGGTTGCCAGCGCTCCAACTCCGCGATCAGTTCGCGATACACCTGTTCGAGCCGTTCCGCCGTGGTTTTGGTCTTTTTAAGCCGGATTGCGCCCATGGCCTTGCAGACCAGGCGCGGCTCGCGGCCGCCCGAGTCCGACTCGACGACGCCAAAACCCGTAACCTCGGTTCCGCAATCGATTCCAAACACCCGCATCGCGTCCAAGTGTATCGCAGCGGTGGCCGGTTTAACGCTGGCTTGGGTCAGGTAACCCTTCATTCCATCTGGCATTGAACGGAGCGTTTCGGCCTTTTGGCCGTCTAATGGACAGGCGGAAAGATCGTCTCACGGACTCTTCCAGATTGGACCAACAACGACCTCTGCTGACCGTTTTTGGTTCATTCACGAAAGTTTCATCTGAAATCCCACGAAAGGCTCATTTGAAAACCGATGACCATCGTTTAATCGTAATAACAAGAGTTGAGAGTTTAACGATGCGCATCTTTCCCGAGTTCGATCAAGCGCAACGCGGCCATCTGGCTGAGACAGGGAATCTCGCCGCGCCGGCTGGCTCTGACATTGGCGCTTGGATTTGCCATCGGCTGCATTCCGGTGGTCGGCATCCCCACCGTTCTTTGCGCCGCCCTGGCTCTCGGGCTGCGGCTCAATCTGCCCGCCATTCAGGCAGCAAACTACGCGGCCATGCCGCTGCAACTGTTTCTCATAGTCCCATTTGTGCGGCTGGGGGGATGGCTGTTTGCCACCGGGCCGCATCAGGCGTTTGCAGCCGGCGCGCAGATTCAGCTTTCACCCATGAGCATGTTCTCGCAACTGGGGTCGTTCGCCGGCCAGGCATTGTTCGCATGGCTGCTTGTCGCCGGCCCCGCCGTGGTGCTGATGACATTGATGCTGACCGGCATGTTGCGCAGGATTCCCGCGCTGGCCGAGGCCGAGAACGGCGACTGAGCCCCCTCCTACTTCCCTGCATACGGATCTGGAACCGGCTTCGCGCTGTCGAGCCAGGCGGTGTAGATCATGTCGCGCAACATGCTGGCTCCGGCAGCAAGGCGTTCGGCGGTGAACTCGCGCGACTCCGGCGTGCCTGCACCCACAAACCCACCTGCCTTCTCAAGCTGGTAGACCTTCTCGACATAGCGTAGCCGTTTGGCGCAGATAGGCGACATACGCATCGAACATATCGCCATCAATCGCCTTGGCAGGCGTCATCTTGTTCCAGACTTCCTGGGATGTGATATTGGCTGCTACAAACGGCCCCTCGAACTGGTAGTGAATCTGGTGGCCGGTGGTGTAGCCGTTGGGATTGGGTCCGGTCCAGCCGTTGTATTGGATGGTGGTATGCAGCGGTTGCGAGCCGTCGCCTACGTAGTGGCCCAGCCAGCCGGCATAAAAGAGGATCGCCTGTTCCACCGGCTTGGTGTCCTCGTGGTTTAGCGTCATCGCGCGATATTGCCGCATCGCGGCCTTCAGCCTCTCCCACACCTCGGTTGTCTGCCCAGGGCTGCAGGCCGATCTTCTCCGGCCGCTGGCCGGCTGCAAAGACTTTGGCCTCGAAGTCGAGCCGTTTGTGCGGCAAGGCGCCGAGCGCGTCGGCGGGTTCGAGGTCGATAAAGTGTTCCGGGGCCTGCGCGGCGACCAGCTCAGGCTCGGCCGGCGAACGCCAGCGATCCGGCTCCGGCCCGAGATACTCAATCTCGTTCAGCGCAGCCTCGGAACGAAGGAAAGCAGGCACATCGTCTGGCAGCCCGCTCGCCGCCCCGCGGTTGATCATGCGATGTCCCTCGTTGCCCCAGGCGTGTGCGACCGACGGATGAACGGCAACGAAAGCAAGCCCAGCAACGACCAGGGCTCTGCGAAGAAGACTTGACAAAGAAGGCTTTGGAGACATGCAGCCAGTATACGGTGGCGGCGCATGTGGGTTTTTCGAGGGCATCCCCGGCGGTTCCGATGGAAGGAGGAACGCCGTTTTCATCTCTCCGGCGACCATGGATTGGTTCCAGCATGCGTTCTCTTGAAGGCTCAGGCCCGCGTCGAGGCGTTGCGCCCAAAGAGACACTCTTCCGATTTACCTAGAGGAAGTGCAATTAAATGCATATACTACCTGCAAACAGTGTTTAAGGCTAGAATCCACCTTTTCTGGGAATGGTGCGCACTGATTGAGCATTTGGGGGGACCGATGGGGGGCCCATCAGAGGAGATTGCTGTAGCCGCTAGCTCGTACCATACAGGCGCAGTCCCGAACCGCGTTTTCATTCTTTGGTCGGCTCTGGCCGTTCTGGCTTTGATTCTGGCAGTTGGGGCAATCCTGGCGCGCCTCATGGCGGGTCCTCGCTTTGACGGGCTGCTGATACTGGCGGCATGTGCCGCGGCCGTGCTTCTGGCTCTTCGTATTCCTGGACACGGCGGGGGCGGTTCCTTGCCTGCTACGACGGCCACAACCGCGCCCAGGCCAGCACCCTTGCAGGAGATTCTCGAGTCGGCGGGACCCGCGGTGGTCGCAATCGGCCCCGATCGCCGCCTGACCTACGTGAACCCTGCAGCCGAGCGAATGCTTGGTTATGATGCCGCCGATTTGATGAGCAAATGGAGCACGACCGAAGTGCTGGCTCCAGGGGAAGGCGCTCGGTTAGTCGCGGAGATGCAAAAGCTGTGCGGCATGCAAGAGACCGCCGGAAGCGACGCCCTCCGGCAGAATGGCGGCTTATCTCGATTGCGTCCGGACCCTGCCGCCGAGCATGGTTCCCAGCTTCGACGCGCAGTTGCGGCGCAAGGACGGCGTCGTGTTCCCTGCCACCCTGCACATCTCAGCTCTTCGCGATGGAACCGGCGCCATCTCAGGCCTGGTGGCTGTGGCCGTAGACCAGAGCGCGACCATGCACAAGGAACAGGACTTGCGGGAGTCGCAGGAGCGCTACCGCGACCTGTTCGAAAACTCCAATGAAATGATTGCTACGCTCAGCCCGGCGGGACGATTCCTCTACGCCAACCCCGCCTGGAAACCTTGCTTCGGCCTGGACAATCCGGATTTGCTGGCCCTCGATTCGTTTGAGGAGTTGTTCGACCACAGTTCCCGAGCCAACGCCGCTGCACTGTTTCGCCGCGCCCTGAGCGGCGAACCGGTAGACCGCGCTCCGCTGCGCCACTACTCACCCGATGGTCGAGCATTTGATTTCGAGCTGAATCTTAGCCAGCGCCAGAAGAGCCGGCAATCCGCTTGCGGTGCGGTGCATTCTGCGCGACGTGACCCACCAGAAGCAGCGCGAGCATCGCCTGGCATTGCAACTCGTGATCAGCCAGATCGTGGGCGAGAGCCCTTCGCCCGATATTGCTTCCATGCGGATTCTTGAGGCGCTCTGCCTCTCTCAGGGATGGGATCTGGCGATTAAATGGGCAGTTGACGCGAAGCAGAGCCGGCTGGAGTTTTCAACTGCGTGGGGCGCACCGGGTCATGCCGCCGAGAGCTTTATCCAGGAGAGCATGGGTCTCAATCTGGCTGGCGACGCCGATTTGCCGGGACGCGCATGGAAGGACGGCCGCCCGGTCTGGATTGCCGATCTGAACACTCTTCCTCGAAGTCCCCGCATCGAGTCCGCGTTGCGAAAGCAGATGGTATCCGGCTGGGCGGTTCCGGTGCGCGTGGGAAGCAATGTTTTGGCTGTGCTGGAGTTTTATTGCCATGTTTGCCTCCGCGAGGACAGCGAATCCATTGCCTCGATTGAGATGGCAGCCGCATCGCTGGGGCAGATACTGGCACGCTCGCAGGAACGCGGCCGGGCCGAGGAGCTCTACCGACAACAGGAGATTCTGCTGGACTCGGTCGCGGATGGAATCTGCGGCGTGGACCGTCATGGTCATGGTCAGTTTTGCCAATCCAGCCGCGGCGCGCCTGCTCGGCGCACCCGCTTCTTCGCTTACCGGCAAACCTGTGCACGAACTGTTGCATGGCGCTGCGCCCGCCAGCCGGCGATGCGATGAGGATTGCGCGCTTCGGCGTGCATCGAGCCGGCAGGCAGCCGCAGGCGGAGAAGATACCATCTTCCGCTACGACGGCAGCTCCTTCTCCGCCGAATACGCCCTGACGCCCATCCTCGACCACGGCCACTTTTCCGGTTCGGTGCTGAGCTTCCGCGACGTGAGCCAGCGCAATGCACTCGATCGTCTCAAGGATGAGTTCATCTCGACGGTGAGCCATGAGTTGCGAACCCCGCTCACCTCCATCCGCGGAGCGCTGGGCCTGCTTTCTTCCGGGATCCTTGGCAATGTGAGCGAGAAGGCGGCAAACCTGCTCCGCATCGCACTTACCAACTCCGACCGCCTGGTCCGGCTCATTAACGACATTCTCGACCTTGAACGCATCCAAAGCGGCCGCGAACCTCTTGCCTTCCGTCCGGTTGAACTTTCCGGCATTGTGAAGCAGGCGATTGGAGACATGCAGCCAGTTGCCGACGGGGCTGGAGTGCAACTGCTGCACGACACCAGCAAGGCCGAGATCGATGCCGACCCCGACCGGCTGCTGCAGGTGCTGACAAACCTGCTCTCCAACGCAGTAAAGTTCTCCCCGCCGAACTCGACCGTGTCGATCATGCTCCGGCCCGGCGCAAGCGGCGTAACACTTTCGGTAATCGACCATGGCCGGGGGATTCCCGCTGACAAGCTCGAGGCTGTCTTCGGCCGGTTCCAGCAGGTTGACGCTTCGGACTCGCGCCAGAAGGGCGGCAGCGGTCTAGGCCTGGCGATCTGCCGCACGATCGTACTGCAGCACTCTGGCCGAATTTGGGCGGAGCGCAATCCGATTCGCGGATCGACCTTCCGCGTATTTCTGCCTTACCATCCCGTTCCTTTGGATTCGCCGGCCACTATGCCCGACAGTGAAGCGGGCCATGGGACTGTAGTGCTGGCCGGCGCCAATGCGGATGCGCGGCTTCGCATTGCCGCACCGCTGATACGTCACGGCTATCGGGTGATGGAAGCCGCCAACGTTGAGCAGACCCTGGCCGCGGCCCACAACGGCGTCGAAGCGATCCTGCTGGACACCGCACTGGACGGCATGAACGGCTGGGAGATTCTGCCGCTGCTGCGCCGACTCGACCCCGAAGCGCGAACACCCGTGGTGCTGTTGAGTGTTGACAGCCCGCAAAGCCACGGGGAGCTGCCGCCCGGCCAGCCTCTCGGAGTGGCGGGCTGGGTAGCACGGCCGCTGAACGAGGACGCGCTGCTTGGCGAACTGGCTCGCGTGCTGTGCGGACCGGGGGAAAAGGCACGCATACTGGTGGTCGAGGATGATCGCGACCTGGCCCATGTGATAGCCGAGGTCTTCGCCCGCGACAGCATTGCGGTGGAGTTGGCTCACTCGCTCGACCAGGCACTTTCAGCGTGCTTCAACTTCCAGCCGCATCTACTGGTTCTGGACATCGGACTGCCGGACGGCGATGGGTTCAATGTGGTGGATTGGCTCCGCCAGCACGAGTCGCTTGCCCGCCTGCCCCTGGTGGTCTATTCTGGCCGAGATCTCTCCGCGACGGAGCGCCGCCAGCTTACTCTTGGGCCCACGCATTTTCTCGCCAAAGCAAAGGTTCAGCCCCAGCAGCTTGAAGCTCTGGTCCTGACAATGCTGCGCAGTTCGCGTCAATTGGAGGAGGCGCCCACATTAAGCGCCTGATCGAAATTGATGACTTGCTTTTTTGCTGACGCTTTAACTCGCACCTTGGAGGATGTTCTGCCTTGCCTCATAAAATCCTGATCATCGACGACGAAGACGACATCCGCGAAGTGGCCGCCCTCAGCCTGGAGAGCGTAGCCGGATGGGAGGTAGTGACGGCCAGTTCAGGCGCGCAGGGCCTGGCGCGCGCAGTCGAGCATCAGCCCGACGCGATCCTGCTCGATGTGATGATGCCCGGTATGGACGGACCGAGTACTTTCCGCGAGCTGCGCGCGAATCCTGCAACTGCCAAAATTCCTGTACTGCTGCTCACCGCCAAGGTACAAAGCTCCGACCAGCGGCGCTTCGCCGATCTCGGCGTGGAATCCGTCCTCTTCAAGCCGTTCGACCCCATGACGCTGGCCGATCAGATCTCTGGCGTCCTGGGCTGGAAGTGATCGCGCGACTTGTTATGAACCACGGTGGGCAACCAGACCGCAACACAGGCGCCGATCGTCCTCGAACGCCCGATGAAGGTGCGACGGCAAATCGTGCCGCGGCCCCGAATCTCGCGGCGGCCATCGACCAACTTTGGGTGCGCTTTCTGCCTGAGATTCGCCAGCGAGTGGACCTGCTCGAAGCCGCAGCCACGGCCTGCAGCGAGGAACGGCTTTCGCCCGCGCAACGCGAGGCCGTCCAGGCCGCCGCGCACAAACTCGCCGGCACACTTGGTACTTTCAAATTAAGCGATGGAACCGTCCTCGCCCGCGAACTCGAGCTTCTCTTGTCAAGCGAAGACGTTCCGGACTCAGCCCTCGCCGGACGCCTCGCCGTTATCGCCACCGAACTCCGCACCATCGTCGAGAGCCGCAAGTAAGTTCGTGCGCCGTCGCAGTGCGACTTAACTGGCCAGATCGCGGCCACGCCGCTCAGGTCCGAATCCGCAGATAAGAAACAGCGCGGCAATCGTGCATAACTCGAACGCCGCGAGCGCCCATGGATAACTGAGGCTCCGTCGCAGTGCGAATTCGATGCCGACCGAGGGGGCTCCGAGTAACATGCCGAGTTGGTAGACCACACCGGGAAACAAGCTACGCACGCCGGCCGGAGACAGCTCATTCAAGTGTGCGGGGATCACTCCGAACACGCCCTGAACACCGAATTGCATCGTGAAGGATCCAAGAGCCAGCACCGGAAGCGATGAACCGAAGGCCCAGGCAGGGATAGAGATTGCGGAGATAGCCAGGGCCAGCATAATGCAGTTACGTCTTCCCAGTTTCTCGGAGTAATGACCGATGATCAGGCAACCGAGAATGGCTCCGATGTTATAAAGGACTGTAAAATTTGAGATAACTTCCATCGATAAGTTATGTACGGACCTTAGAAAATCAGGATATAAGTCCTGGGTGCCATGCGACAGGCAAGTTATCACAGTCATCAGTAGGACCAGATAGGCGAAGTCCTTTTTGTAATGGAATGGCGTGCGCAGAATACTGGCAAAGCTCGCGGTTCGGTTCTTTGTCCACGCAGAGGGCTCCGGGGAGAGCACTGTAAGCAGCGCAACCAGGCAAGCGATGAATATGCTCGAGAGGAACACCCATTGCCAGCCGAAGCGCGGTTGTATAGTACGGATCGCGACCGCAGCGAGCAGATAGCCAAGCGAATAGCCGGCCTGCATAAATCCGGAAAACAGGCCGCGCAAATGGGGAGGCGAGCTCTCCATGACCAGCGATGCGCCAATGCCCCAATAACCTCCCATGCCGATTCCATAAAGCGCACGATAGATGACAAACATTGTGTAATTCGGTGCAAAGGGCGTAAGTGCGGTGAAGACGGAGAAAAAAAGGACGCAAGCGATAAGTGGACGGCGGCGCCCAAACCTGTCTGCCATAGCCCCGAGAATCAGTGCTCCGATGGGCCGCGTGGCTAGCGTGATGGTGATGCTCCAGACGATCGCCGCCTTGTCTACATGAAAGTTCCGGGCGAGCGCGTCGACGACAAAGATAAGAATGAAAAATGTAAAGGCATCAAGAATCCATCCGAGGATTCCTGAAGAGACCGCAAAGCCCCATCGCGATTGCAATGGAGATGGAGTATTCGCTCCGGCCGGCGCGCCTGGAAAGGCTGGAGGGGACTGCGCAACCCGCCGCGGGGAGTCATCCATGAGATCCTTCCGTGGTATCCGGCACGAGTTATAGCCTCGGCACCGTGAGCCCGCCATCGACAATGAGAACGGCGCCGGTCGCATACGGCAGTTCGCCCTTCGCAAGAAGACTGACAGCGCTGCCGACGTCCGCGGGCGTACCCCACCGCTTTTCCAGAAGCAGGCCGCCTTCAATCAGTGCGTTGTACTTGTCGCGGACACCTGCCGTCATGTCGCTTTCGATAACTCCGGGGCGAACCTCGTATACGGCGATTCCGTATTCTGCCAGACGCGCAGCCCACAGTAGAGTTGCCATGGCGACGCCGGCCTTCGAGATGCAGTATTCGCCCCGGTTGACGCCCGCCAGGGTCGCCGAAACAGAGCCAATGTTGATAATGGCCCGATGTACCTGGGGTTCGCTCCCATGTTGGCGAATCATCCAAGTCGCGACTGCCTGGGTGAGAAAATACGGCCCCTTGAGATTTGTTGCAATCAGTTCGTCAAAGCTTTCTTCGCGAGCTTCGAGAATGTCGGCGCGGATGCGGGGCGCGATCCCCGCATTGTTCACCAGGATATCGAGTCTTCCAAAGCTTTCTTCCACCGCAAGCAAGAGACGCGCCCGATCTGCACCGTTCGATACATCCGCCTGCACATAGATGGAAGCACTGCAGATCTTCCTGACTTCATCTAGTGCCGGTTGCACTTCTCCGAGCGGACGCCTGCCGGAGATGGCGAGGGCAAAACCGGCATTCGCCAATTTCAGTGCGATGCCAAGGCCGATGCCGCGGGCACCGCCTGTTACGAGAGCAACTTTCTCTTGATACGACATCGCAAGCCTCTTCCCTCCAGGTAACTTCGCACGTCAGAAGAATGTGTAGTAACTCGCGCTTGCCAACTTCGTTACGAGAAGCAAGACTTCCAGCAAATGATAATCTCCCCACATACTTGACTCGCCACAAGGTATCTTCGCTGTGGACGGAATAAAGTCCCATCCGTTTGGCCGATGATAGATGCTGTGTAACAGGATTCCTTCGTGATTGGGGTCCAAGGAAAGATAGGGTTCTTGAAGCAGGCGATGAACGACCGTCAGCCCCGCCTGCATGTAGCTTTCATCACTAATCACACGGCCGAGGCGAATTAATCCTTGAGCAGCAATTGCGCCGGCCGACGAGTCCACAGGCTCATGCTCGTTGTAAGGATCGGCGGCTTTTGTCTTCCAATCGCCAAGTAAGTGCAACTGCGGCGCCCCGGTGTCCCAATAGCAGATTCCGTCGAGCGCACTCGCCCGATGAATATAAAAGTCGCAGGTGGCGCGAGCGGCTCGCTCAAGCATCGCGCACGTTTCTGCCTTGCCGGGGAGGTCCTTCGCACTGAATTCGGTTTCGGGTAGCGATCGGACGAACTCAAGCTGCTCTGCGAATCCGAGCATCGCCCAAGCCAGACCCCGCGTCCAGGTGGTGAAGGGTGAGTAACCTTGCTGAGAAGATGGACAGCGGAAAACTCCACTCGCCGGATTGAAGATGGCTTCATGTGAAGTGCGGCCGCGCATCTCCGGTACATCGTAATGGTCGCGACCCTCGCCGTAATAGATGTTGTACCTGGCCGATGCGTCAGCGTGTGCGAGCAGCCTGCCAAGCAGATTTATGCGTTTGTCCTGCTCGCCAACGAGCGAATGACCAAGCAGATGCGAGACTCCGCAGATGCGAAGTGTGCGAATCGTATCGATGAAGAGCGAGTGGCTGCCATTGAAGGAATGGATGTAGCCGCCGTCGGGCAGCGGAGTCCACCGCGCTGCTTGCACGGCGCCGCTCACCTTTAACGCGAGCTCATAGTACCGCATTTCCCATTCATTCGCTTCTGATGCGGCCCTCGAGCATAAGGCGGCGGAGATGTCCGTAGGTAGAGATGTTATTGAACCCGTGGTCGTGAACGCCGGTGTGCGTCAGGTGTTCTGCCATATCCGCCACAACATGGCGGCGGGCCGCAGTCAGCAGTTCCCGATTGCCGGTCAGTTCGAAGCAAAGCAAAGCATTGCCATAATGAAAACCCTGCGTCCACTGCGTCCAACTGCGGGCCGTGTATTTGCCGGCCACCGTATATACGGGCGCGCCATCCGCTACCTTCCATCGCCGCTCGAGGCGCAAGGTCTTGGCGGATGCCAGTTCCAGAACGCGATTGATCTGCGGCATGAGAGCTTGCGGAGTTAATGCGGCGATTGATTCCACTTGCGATTCCTCTTACGGACTTCCGGTTAAACGAACTGTTCGAATCGTTCGATCACTTGATTCAAGACATTGTCGGGGTCGGAGTCCCAGATCGCGCGATTGAAGATTTCAACTTCGATGGGTCCCGCGTAGCCGGCTTCTTCGACAAGAAGTCGGAGCTTTCGGTTATCGATTACGCCGTCGCCCATGAGTCCGCGGCCAAGCAGAATATCGGGCAGGGGCACGAGCCAGTCAGAGACATGAAAGCCGTAGATCCGGCCCGCCGATTGCGCGATCAACTCCGACGACTTGCGGGTCCCACCAGATATGAAAGGTGTCAAGGATAACTCCGACCTCCTGCGGACTGTAATTCGATGCCAGTTCGAGCGCCTGCCCGATGGTGACCAGCACCGAGCGCTCCGCCGCATACATGGGATGAAGCGGCTCGAGGCCAATGCGCACGCCGCGCTCGCGCGCATAGGGAACCAACGTCGCGACGCCTTCGGTGACCATCTTGCGCGCTTCTTCAAGGCCGATTCCGGCGCAGCCTCCGACAACCAACACCAGCGAATCCGCCTGCAACGCGGCGGCTTCGTCTGCGGCGCGAAAGTTGTCTTCGATATTTTTCTGTCGCTCCAGCTCAGTTTGCGCGGGGAACATTCCGCCCCGGCACACGCTGGAGACATGCAATCCCGCATCGTTTACCAGGCGCACACATGACGCCAAGCCTGTCTCCTTAATCTTGTGCCGCCAAAGCGCGATCGACGGAACACCATGGCGCACACAGCCTTCGACCGCTTCGGCGACGCTCCACTTTGCCGTCGTAATCTGATTCAGTGAGAGCCTTGACTTATCTGACATTCGTAGTTATCCCAGGTTAGGTTTGCAACAATTAGAAACTTACTAAGTACCGAGAACGATTTCGGGAACATCGACCCATCGGCGCTCTCGCCACGAAGTGTAAGCCAGTTCGGCCAATTGCACGCCGCGAGCGCCGTCAATGAAAGTGTGGGGGAAGGGCGCCTCTAGATAGACATGACGAAGAAACATCTCCCATTGCACTTTGAAGGCATTGTCAAATTCGGCATTGTCGGGAACTTCAGCCCACTGATCGCGAAACTTGAAGGGATTGGGCAGGTCGGGATTCCAGACGGGACGCGGTGTGTTCACGCGATGCTGAACTTTGCAGTCGCGAAGTCCGACTACGGCGCTGCCTTCTGTTCCGTCCACCTGAAGATTGAAAAGTTCGTCGCGATAAACGCGCGTTACCCAGGATGAGTTGATTTGCGCGAAAATACCGCCTTCTAACTCGAACATGCCATAAGCCGCGTCATCGGCGGTGCACTTATAGGTATTTCCCGTCTCATCAACCCGTTGCGGAATGTAAGTGGCGCCGGTGCAACTAACTGCCTTGACCGCGCCGAAGGTATGGTCAAGAACATAGCGCCAGTGACAGTACATATCGAGAATGATTCCGCCGTCATCTTCTTTTCTGTAATTCCACGAAGGGCGCTGTGCGGACTGCCAGTCTCCCTCGAAGACCCAATAACCGAATTCTCCGCGCACGGTGAGGATGCGGCCAAAGAAACCGGAATCGATGAGCCGCCGCAGTTTGCGCATGCCCGGCAGGAAGAGTTTGTCCTGCACGACGCCTGCTTTCACGCCGGCCTTCTTCGCAGCCACGGCAAGCTTGGTCGCGCTCTCCATTGTGGTCGAAAGGGGCTTTTCGCAGTAGATGTGCTTGCCTGCCGCGATCGCTTGCAGCACATTCTGCTCGCGGATGCCCGTTGGTCCGGAATCGAAGTAGATGGTGTCTTCTTTGTTGTCGAGGCAGCGCGCCAGGTCGGTGGTCCAGCGAGAGATACCGTGCGCGGCGGCGATGGCCTTCAGCTTCTCTTCATTGCGGCCTACGAGGATGGGATCCGGCATGAGACGGCTCCGTCGCCGAGTGCGAGGCCGCCCTGGTTGCGGATTGCAAGAACGGACCGGATGAGGTGTTGATTGAGCCCCATGCGTCCGGTGACGCCGTTCATGATGATTCCCGCTCTGCGCTCCCGCATTCCCGCTCCTGAACAATGTACTGACGTATCGACGGAATCGTATCACATCAATCTCTTGAGTATGAACGCGGGATAGATGAGCGTCAGCGAGCTAAGGTTCGAATTAGACTGGAGTAGTCCAGAGCAGCGGCTGGCGCACGGGAAAGTTGCGGATGATCTCAGCAGTCTTGGGATCGGGCGGCAGCGTGCGCCAGAGCGCGATGTAACTGGGTTCCCGGTATGCGAGACCTGCAAAGAGCAGGCTGGGCTGGCGATTGGGCAGGTCGTTGAAGTATTCGACATCGTGCGGATAGGGCCACTTGCTTTTGTCCTGAATGAACCCAAACATGAAATCGACTGCTTTCTTGTACTGTCTTCCATCAGGCAGTGAGTATTCCCAGAGATTGTCCTGTGAGCTACCATCGGCGGAATCAATCTGACAGATAATCGCGAGCACGTCGAGGTCAAAGAGCGAGTAACTGTAGGGCTTGGTGCGCGCCAGTTCCAAGGGAAAGCTGCCGTTGGCTGCGAGTTGATCGGGAAGAAGATTGTTTCTGAAGCGGTCACGGCAGAGCGACGTCACTTCCCTGTTGCCAGTGAGAGCGGCGAATGCGGCGGCCTGCGCAACCCAGCACGTGCCATGGTTATTCTTGGCGGTCTCTTCTTCTTTGCCATTCTTCGAGGTGCACATCCAATTAAGATACTGCGCGAACCACTCTCGCAGGCCAGCGAATTCGGCGGGCGTCAAGGCGCCAGCTTTTTCGAGATGACGCGCGGCACGGCTCACTTCAACGAGCTGCAGCGTGTCGATAACTCCAGTGCCGCGGCCAGGCGTGATGCCATAGATGGCCTGGGCGTAATCGAGCGAGGGATTCATCTTCGTCGCTGCGTCGAGAAACCATGCGCGCAGGTGCAGAGCCGCGTGCTGAGCGTAGTGCCTTTCGCGGGTAATCAGCCAGGCGGCTACCAGCGCGGGTACATGCAGGCTCAGGCGAATCAGGGCCTCGCGATGATCGTTAAAGTTGGCGGGATTAGAGTAGCCGTCGCGGCGTATGTACGGTCCACCGGGGTTGTTTGGATCTGGCCACCAATAATCGCCCTCGGAAAAATAATCGTGTTTGCCGCCATGGCTGCGCGGCGAACTGGATGCAGTAATCGTAATCGGGGGCTGGGGCAGATATTCGTTGGCGGCGCGGAGAATTCGCTCACGGTCGATGCTCGCGATTTCGCGCGATGAAATCAGCGGTTTTGAAGAGGCCGCAAACAAAGACCGCGCGGTGGTGTGGGCGACTGTCGCCGCAGCGGCGATGAGACAGAAGTTTCGGCGGCCTAACATGAATTGAAGCTCCAGAATCAGGAGATGGAAATAAATGCGGGAAGAACGCCTTCGCTGACTACGCTGACGGTAGATGGGCCGGCCTTGCGCTCGATCGAAATGCGTGCCCGGCCGTTGTACATCTGCACAACCCGCGACCCAGTCGATGTGCCTTGGTTGTCAATCAGCCTGGCTGCGCCGGCCAGTGAAAAACGGACGACATTTCTTGCATCGAGACAGAGTACGCTGTTGGAATCGAATAGGGTTGCTTCAAACGTCGCTGTGTTTTCATCGCGGGCTATCTCGGACAGTTCGAGCTTCGCGGGCTTTTCCCATTTCGCTGTTTGGTATTCCAAGTCGATTTCATCGCTGACGGTGATGTCGTCTTTTTTCGCGACTACGCGCAGACGATTTTTGCCGGTAGCGAATGCCACCATCCAGCGCAGGCCGGCGGCGGGAAAGTCCTGACTGTCGCGATGCCTGATTCCCGCCGATTTGCCGTTGACGAACAATTCGGCGATGGGGCAGTTGGAGAAGACCTTCACCATGCGCTGTTCGCCTTCCGCGCCCCAGCGCACCGGCCAGGAATGGCCGTAAATATGGGCCATCGGCTCTTCGCTCCAATAGGACTGGAAGACGAAGTAGCCCTCCTTTTTCGTCATGTCGCGCTCCAGCAGGCCTTTCTGGTTGATGCGCGGGACGGGATTTTCGGCACGCAGCGGAGTGGTGAAGTCCTTGAAGCACCATTGCGCCGATCCGGTTAGCCAGGGCACCGTCTCCTGTACCTTGAGGAACCAGTCGAAGAGATTGCATGCGTAGTTCTCCGTCCAGATGGCATCGCGCGAGACCTTTGGTTGGTCGCCGGGCACAAAGTCGAACCCGCATTCATCGAGGCTGCGCTGCCTGGGGTCTGTATCGGAGGCGGCGCGAACGAGCGCGGCATCCGGCAGCTCAGAGTGGCGGCGTGCGTGGCTGTCGGCGCCCCACTCAATATGTATGAAATGCTTGACCATGTCACGCGCATTGACGAGCGACTTTTCATACTCCGGGTAGACGCCCGAGTACCAGCCGTCCCAGATGGAAGACGAATATACGTCAGGAATATCGCGCGCAAAATCGCAGCGGCGAACCGCCGTGGCTCGCGACGGGTCAAGAGAGTGGGCCAGCGCATTCATCTCCTGCATGAAGCTACGAATGGCGACATGGTCGATTGACGGATACTCGGTTGGCCAGTCGTCCTCATTTCCCAAGCCCCACATGAGTATTGAAGGATGGTTGAAGTGCTGGTCGATCAGGTTGGCGAGCATGGTGCTCGTCTGCCGCTTCCATTTTTCGCTCACGATTCCGGAACGGCACCAGGGCGCTTCCTCCCATACAAGCAGGCCCAACTCGTCGCAAAGGTCGAGTACCACGCGGGGCTGCTGATAGTGGCCAAGACGGATGAAATTCGCGCCCATCGCTTTTACCAGTTTCAACTCCGCACGGAGTTGATCGTCCGGTTGGGCCGCTGCGACACCGGCGTGGTCCATGTGGCGTTGTGTGCCACGTAAAAGCAAGCGTTCGCCATTCAGTTTGAAGGGTCCGTGATCGACAAACTCTGTGTGCCGGATGCCGAAGCGCTCACTCGCGGTGCATTTGCCAGAGTCCGTTGTGAGCGTGACAGTGCACGAGTAGAGATTCGCGTGGGCGGGCGACCAAAGCGCAGGGGATGCGATGTTAAACGACGCAATCTCCGCCATCTCTTTCCATGGGCTGAGAGACTTTTCGGATTGATGAACGATACTGCCATCAGGGCCGGTGACTTGGGCTGTAACCTTGACCTTGCCGGAGAATTGCGACGGGTTATAGAGACGCGCCCTCACGCTTACAGATGCCTTAGCGCCGGGCGCAAAGGTGGGAACAATATGGACCTGTTCGAGAGAAACGGCCGGGGCATAGATGAGGTGCACATGCCGGTAGAGTCCGCCGTAGAGGCTGAAGTCGCTCAAGTCGGACGGTGAACGATCCATGTCCTGGGAGTTGTCGCAGAGCACGGAGATGGCGACACCGTCTTCATTTGTTGCGGCAACCCCGTTCGATGAGGCAGCAGCGGGGAGCGCATCAGTAATATCGAAAACGAACTCGTCGTAGCCGCCAACATGGGCGCCTACCAGCAAATTGCCAACGTATACATTTGAGGTCTGTCCAGCGCCTTCAAAGTACAGCAGCGTGCGTCCGTTCTTGAATGGATTGAGAATTGGAACGCGAATGCGGTACCAGCCGTGACCGCGGTAATAAGGAGTATCCGGGTCGCAGGCATCGTAATGATTGAAGCAATGAGGGAGCGAAACTTCTTCCCATACGGCAATCTCATCTCCGCGCCAAACCTCCCATGGTCCATCCAATGGTCCCTGGTAGTATTCCCAGCGGGTGTCCATGCGTAGTGAGTTGGAGGAAGCGCTTGCTCCGGAGAGGAGTGGGCGGACCAGCGAAGCGCGGAGAGAACTGGTGGATTGTGCGACCACGGCTGCGGCAGCCATTTGTTTCAGAAAATAACGGCGGGAGGGCCCTGAGACTTGCTTGGACATGACGGTACGATTCTATACTGGCGGTCCGACCACTCGCCGCGCCGGAATTGCGCAACGAGATTCCGATATTCGCTTCTACGAATAACCGCCGTGCGGAGGCGATGATTCGTAGGGCGGCAACATGCCGCCCCATTTTGCAGATGAGAAGGATCGACAGGTTGCGTGCGTCTACTGAACAACGATCGTAACCTTTTTTGTCGCGCGTCCGTGCTGGTTGGTTGCGTTCAGCGTATAGGTGATGGTCCCCGTGGGTGGTGTAATGGTCACGGTTCCTCCGCTGACGCCGCCGAGCAAGTCGATGAAGTCGTACGAATCGTTGGTAGTGCTCCAGGTCAAGCGTTACAGGTGTGCCGGCGGTTACCGTGGAAGCCGACGCTGTAAAGCTGTTGATGGTCGGGGCCGCACCGGACGGCGCTGAGGCGGCGTCCCAACCTGGCCAGATCGGATTCGTCATTTGCACGACTTCAAAGTCGGACCCGGGGATGGTTTTCAGGTTCGAGAGATCGCTATCATTCCATCGTGGATCCGGAGCTCCCTGAAAGTAGAGGTTGCTGCCGTTGTCCGCAAGAATCATGCCGTATTGCTTCATTGCGGTGAGGATGACCTGATTTGTGGCGGAGAAGCTGGAGATGTCGACGCTGGCTTTGAGTCGAATGCGCATGCCTTCGACGTTCAACGACGAGGACAGGTTGCCCGCGGCGTGGCTGGCCGGTGGCACGAAGTATCCGCCGATGCTGTCGCTCCTCGTCTTCTGCAACGTGAAACGGATGGCGTGCTTGATGACGCCGGCAGCAACTTCGTCGTACCTAACCAACCCTGGGAAGACAGATAGCCCTGCGGCATCCGCTGAAGTCCAGCCCCAGGGACGCTGCTCGAAATTCTGGATGTCCCAAATCGTTTCAGAATCGGCGGCCCAGGTCCCGTTGCAATATTCCGTATTGAAGGTTTCATACAACATACAGCGGTTACGGTCCAGCACCAGGACATGCTGGTCGTTGATGTAGTTATTCGGTCCGCCTACGCAGGTTCCAGGGGCCCCTTCGATGGGAGCAGTGGGCGGGAATGGCGCATCGGCGACATCGCTATCGCCGGCATAGGCGCCTGCGGTGATTGGGACCAGGGGCTGAGTACTCGAATCGACTACGACATACGGAATGCCGTAATTTCCGCCAGCCACGGAGGAGAAGTCAGGATGCAGATTCGATCCTGAAAAACCCGCAATAATCGCGGCACTGTTGGTATCAACAGGAGCTGAGGCGATATTGACATTCCAGGCGGCCGTGGCCGGGAACGGTACAAACCCATTGAGACTGGCCCCGTTTCCGAGACTCATACCACTGCATGTGGGTCCGCCTGTCGACACGGTGACGGTGATCGTCTGCGAGCCAAACTTGGTCGCATCCTGCGTTGAGGTAGCTGTGATGGTTGCTGTTTCCGCGCCCGTATTCGGAGGCGTAAACACGACTCCCGTTCCCGAGGTAACGCCGGTTGAGGCGCTCAACGAGCCGGCCGCACTTGGACTCACCGAAAGATTCACTGTGTTTGCGAAGGCCCCGGTGCCGGTGACCGTCGGCGTGCAGGTGGATGTTTGAATGTCGGTGATGGTCAGAGGGCTACACACGAGCGAGACGGCTGTAATTGTGGATGCCGCGGCAGTCACCGTGATATTCGCCGAGCCGGACACGTTCGTATACCCGGGCGCGGCGGAGTGCGCCGTACAAGCCGCAGTTCCCGTTCCCGACGGCGTGAAGACCCCCGCTGCTGAAATTGTTCCGCCGGTTGCGGTCCAGGTGACCGTGGTCGGAAAAGCTCCGGTGCCCGAAACAGTCGCGGCGCACGTGGATGTTTGCGCCGTGGTGATGGACGTGGGCGTCGCGATAACAGTGACTCCGGTGACGGTAAAGATCGGAGATGTGACCGTGATATTCGCCGAGCCGGATACGTTTGTGTAACCCGCCTGGGCCGAGTTCGCTATGCAACTTCCGGTCCCAGTTCCGGATGGAGTGAACACGCCGGCCTGAGTGATTGTTCCTCCGCTCGCAGTCCAGGTAACAGCGGAGCTGTAAGCGCCTGTTCCGGTCACAGTGGCAACGCAGGTTGCGGTTTGCGCCGTGGTGATGGAAGAGGGCGATGCGATAACCGTTATGCCGGTTACGGTGGGTGGAGGACTGGTGACGGTAATGGTCGCAGAGCCGGATATGTTGGTGTACCCGGCCTGAGCGGAGTTGGCAATGCAGGACCCGGTTCCGGTACCGGAGGGCGTGAAGACTCCCGCGGCCGTGATTGTGCCCCCAGTGGCGGTCCATGTTACCGCGGAGCTGTAGGCTCCAGTGCCAGTCACTGTCGCTGTGCAAGTCGCAGTTTGACTTGTAGCGATGGAAGAAGGCATTGCGGTGACAGTAACTTTGGTGACGGTGGGTTGAACGACCGTTGTCGCGATGGAGACAACCGCAGTCCCGAACTTCGTATTGTCCTGTGTAGAAGTCGCCTTGATGGTGTCCGATCCGGAAGCGGGTACGGTAGAAGGGGCAGTATAGAGGCCGGAACTATTAACAGTTCCGGAGACCGCGGACCAGGTTACGCCAGAGCTGAAGCTGCCGGTCCCAGAGACTACGGCAGAGCATTGGCTTGTTTGGCCGGTCTGAATGCTTGTCGAAGCACATGAAACGCTGACCGATGTAATTGTCGTTGGGGGTGTGGTTGAACTGAAACTGCCGCCGGTGCAACCGGCAATCCATAGCGCGCCAACAAATAGAAGGCTAAGTGCGGCTTTGCGTTCCATTGTGCCTCTGCCCTTTCAGAAACCAAGCGTCCGTAGAGGCGCATCCTCAGTCAATCCTGCGTGAGACATTCGCCAATCCGGATTTTGGTCGCTCCAAGGCAGCAAGTTATTTCGGTAATAAGATAGCCAAATTGTGTCGTCAAAAAAAGTGCCGCGGATTTGTCTCGGATTATAGCCCACTCAGCTCCTGCATCGAGCGCGGGCGGCGGCTAATCCGAAGCAATTCAGTTACTTATGTAACAAGGGGGCCCAGTTGGTTTGGTCGAAGAAACTGCTGTTGGCTGCTCCTGGGGGACCTGGATGAGTAAGCCATTCACCCCGAGGAGTTGAATGCAGCGAAGCGGGGAAGCCTCACTGTTTCCGACTAGCTTTGATGCACATCGACGATGCGACGGATGCCCCGCCTGATATTTTTTTACGAGGGGGACCCCGCGCCCCGGCATACGACGATGATGCGGACTCTGCCGCAAGCAGCCGGTCTTGAAGGCGGAGTGGTTCTAACGGCTTTCAATAGAATACAGAGAGCGGCATGGTCTCCAGGTCGTCGAGCAAAGGTCTGAAGTCCATGTAGGGGAGGACGTCGCGCTCGATGTCGATGCCTGGAGCCACCTCTATCAAACGCATTCCCCCGGCATCCAATCGGAAGACCGCCCGTTCCGTGACGTACAGGACTTCTTGTCCGTGCCGGCGCGAATAGTCGGCGGAGAAGGTGATCCGTTCTACATTTGCGACCAGTTTGCGAATTTGGCCAGCCTTGACGATCTCGAGCTTTCCGTCGTTCCAGCACACCTGGCTTCCCTGCGCGTCGAATGTTCCGCAGAAAACGACCTTCTTCGCATTCTGTGCAATCTCAATGAAGCCCCCCGGGCCCACCAGGTTACCGCCAAGATGCGAGACATTCACGTTGCCCGATGCGTCGACCTCTCCCATACCCAAAAACGCAATATCGATTCCGCCGCCGCTGTAGTAGTCAAACTGTTCGATGGATGGCACGATCGCTTCAGGATTACGCGCGGCGCCGAAGAGGCGATCGTCGAGCATGCGGCCGTTGTGAACGCCCTGCTCGACGCTCATCCACAGGTCGTCGCCAATTCCCTGCTCCGCTATTACGCCAAAGATGCCGCCGGGAATGCCGAAGCCGAAGTTGAGAGAGGCGCCAGGCCGAAGCTCCAGTGCCGCGCGCCGTGCGATGATGCGGCGCTCCAACTTGCTGGGGATTTCGGCTGCCAACTTGCCCAGATGCGCTCTTCGCGATCCGCTCACCGTTGGGTCATAGCCGACACCGTAGAAGAGTTGCTGACCGGGTTCCTCGACAACGGCGTCGATCATAATGCCCGGGACGCGCACGCTCCTTGCATTCAGCGCGCCCGCTTCCACCACCTGCCGCACCTGCGCGAGAACGACTCCGTTTGAGTTATGAGCCGCAAGTGCGATCGAGAAGATGTCCAGGTCCACCGCCTCTTCCTCTGAGCTGAGATTGCCACGCGTGTCTGCGTAGGTTCCGCGAATGATAGCCACATCCACCTTGAATGGCTTGTAGCGAAGCACTTCCCTGCCATCGATCGACATCAGCTCGACGAGACTTTCACGACTGCGGCGGTTGCAGCGTCCGCCGTCCTGACGCGGATCGACAAATGTGCCCAGGCCGGAATGAGTGATCAAGCCCGGGCGCCCGGCGCCGATCTCACGAAGAAGCTGTTGAATTACGCCACCCGGGAAGCAGTAGGCCTCGATCTTCTCTTCTCGAATCAGTTCCTGGATACTGGTCGACCACGTAAAGTGCGAAGCGACGATTTTGCGGATCATTCCTTCGTGAGCGAAACGGCTGGCTCCAAGCTCGCCGCGGTCGCCAATGCCAAGGGAATGGACCAATGTGAGGTCGCGCGGCTCGCCGGTTTCGAGAAATCTCTTCTCAACGGCAGCGAAGATTGCCTCGGCGGAAATCATTCCAGCGCCATTGCCGCTGATGGCAACAGTGTCGCCGTTTTTGATCATCGCGGCGGCGGCTGCGGCCGTTGAAAATTCAGGCTTGCTCATTCGGCTCTCCTTGCCTACCGATTGCGGAAGACGGGCTTGCGCTTTTCCGCGAAGGCGCGAACGCCTTCCTTGCAGTCCTCTGTGGCCGCAGCCTGGGCTGCAGATGCAGCGTGCGCGTGGCGCGTCTCCTGATGCAATGGCCTCAGAAGGCCCTTGGTCAGCGCCGTCGCAATGGGCGCATTCGCGAGCAGCCGGTCAAGCCACTGGCTGACTTGTTTTTCCAGTCCCGCGGCATCGTCCGCAAGCGCGGTCAGCAGCCCCCAATCGAGTGCCTGTTCGGCCGTAATGAGTTCGCCGAGCAGGGTGAGGTGGCGCGCGCGCGCTTCGCCAATGGTCTCAGCCAACCGCCGCACGCCTGTCCAGCCGGCGATCATTCCGAGCGCGACTTCAGGCGTGCCGATCTTTGCACGCCCTCACTCCCACGCGAAGGTCGGCGGCGAGCGCCAACTCCAGTCCGCCGCCAATTGCGTGGCCTGAGATCGCGGCGATCACAGGCTGCGGGAGGGTAGCGATCTGGTCGAGCACTTCGATTCCGCGCAGAATCCAGTCGCGCCCCATCTCGTTCGGCGAAAGGCTTCCCCAGGCTTCAATGTCGCCGCCTGTCGAGAAGAATCGCCCGTTGCCGCGCAGTACCACTGCCCGCACGGTAGCATCCGATCGGGCGAGGGCAACAGCCGACTCCAATTCGTTCAGCATCGGAAGGGTGAGCGCGTTCCCTTTTTGCGGACGGTTGAGCGTGATCTCCGCCCAAGCCGCTCCCTCTCGCTCCTTTCGGGAATAAAGAATTTCAGGGTCCATCGGCTTCGCTCCTTGTTGACTCAATGAATCTCAAAATCTCGGCATGACGAAGCCGCCGTCGACGGTAACCGACTGTCCAACCGTATAAGGCAGGCGGCCTTCCGCCATGAACCGGCACACGCTTTCAACAGTCTTCCAGCGCGACCTTGGATCGAGGCGGATGCTCGAGCGGCGCCTCTCCGTAATGAAGGACACGATCGCCTGCTGGATACGGCTGGCGAGAGCCCGCAGAAATGGCTGAGCACGGCGCGTCTTTGCAACGGGCCCAGAATAGAAACAACGTCCAGTTTTCATGGAGTGGGTTTGACTGACGCGAAATCGACGAAGCACTCGTTGACGACAGGTCGACATCGTAAACGTTGAACGATGCTCACGGAAAGGCTCTGTCGGTTTCGGGATGATTCTGGGTCCTCCAAGTGCGCAAATTCGGTGAAGGCGCCGGCGCTGAATCCGGAAACTTTCTCCCGCGGCCCGTTAGCTGCTCGTTGCTCTCGCAGATCGCTCGTACCCCAAGCTATGAACCAACAGCCAGGGGCTAAATTGCCTCCAACACCGCGCAGAGATACTGCCAGAAGGGCTCAACCGACGATATCTGCACGCGCTCATTTGGGCTATGCGCGTTCTCGATCTGCGGGCCGAAGCTCACCATCTGCATGCCGGGATATTTTTCGCCGATCACGCCGCACTCCAGTCCGGCGTGCATGATGACCAGCTTCGCTGGTTCGCCGTAAAGCTTTTTGTTCACCTCCTGCAGCTTGCGCACAATCTCGCTTCCTGGTTCAGGCTTCCATCCCGGATAGCTGCCGCTGTGCTCCGTCTCGAAGCCGGCGAGCCTGCACGAAGTGGCTACCAGGCGCGCCGCTGCCTGCTTGCTGCTCTCAATGGCACTGCGCTGGCTGGTGACAATCTCGACCAGGCCGTCGCTGAGGGAGAGCGTAGCCAGGTTGGTGGAGTTCTGCACCAGACCGGGGACATCGGGACTCATGGCGAGCACTCCGTGATGCAGACTGGCGAGCAGGTCCACCACGCGGCGGGCATCGCTCCCGGCGATTGTCTTCGCCGGCAGTTCGGCCTTCTCCACAGTGATGGTGAGCCCGGGGTCGAATGCGCCGAGGTCGAGTCTCTGCTCGTTTTCGCAACGCGAGACTACCTGGCGGAGTTGGTCTTGGCGACCCTGATCGAGCGCGATGACCGCGAAAGCTTCGCGCGGGATGGCGTTCTGCGCGCTGCCGCCCTTCAGATCGCCCAGTTCGGCGGACAATTCGCCGATGACTGTCTGCAGGGTGGCGCCAAGAATGCGAATGGCGTTGCCGCGGCCGAGGTGGATGTCCACGCCGGAGTGGCCGCCGCGCAGTCCACTGACCTTGATCCGCCACGCCGCCGCAGCCACCGGGGCCTGCATGGAGACGCGGCGACGAGCCCTGGTCAAAATGCCGCCTGCGCAGCCGATGCACAGCGTGCCTTTTTCTTCACCGTCGAGGTTGAGAAAGTACTTCGACTTGAGTACGCCGCCGGGAAACTCGGAGGCGCCGGTCAGGCCGGATTCTTCGTCAATCGTGAAGACGAACTCAAGCGGGCCGTGCTTGATGGCAGTGCTCTCCATCACGGCCAAGCCGGAGGCGACGCCGACGCCGTTGTCCGAGCCAAGGGTGGTGCCGTCCGCCTTCAGCCAGTCGCCGTCGCGCACGATGCGGATGCCGTCGGTATCGAAATTGAAGGGCGTGCCCTCGTTTTTCTCGCAAACCATGTCGAGGTGGCCTTGCAACAGCGCGGGTGTTGCGGATTCGCGTCCGGGGTGGGCGGGCTTGCTCACCACCACGTTGCCGGCCGCATCTTGAGTGGCCTTGAGGCCGAGGCGGGCGGCCTCGTCGAGCACATACTGGCGAACTGCGGCCTCCTTGGTCGAGGCGCGGGGGATCGCAGCGATGCGGTCAAAGTGTTCCCAAATGGACTTCGGTTCCAGATCTTGCAGGGCTTGTTGCATGACGGGCTCCAGTGAGATTGGTTCGCAACGACATGTTACAGCAGAGAGGCAGGTGGTAGCTGGCCCTGGCGTTCCATTATGCGGCCGACCCGGGCTAGCAAGCGCTACCTTCTCAGCTCATACCGCATCGCCACCGCCCCCGAGCCGAACTCCAGCCGGCTCACGAGCCTCAAGTCGATGCGCTTCGATAGCCCCGCGAACAACGCCGGCCCGTGGCCAGCCAGCCTGGGGTGCACTACGAATTCGTACTCATCGATCAATCCCAGCTCCGCCAACGCGAGCGGGAGCTTCACGCCTCCCACCAGCAGTCCCTTACCCGGCTCACGCTTGAGCTGTTGAACGGCCATCCCCAGATCTCCGCGCACGAGTTCCGCGTTCCAATCGACCCGGTCCAGGGTGCTCGACACGACGTACTTCTTTGCCGCGTCGATCGTCCTGGCGAAGGGTTCCATCCAATCAGGCCTCGCCCCAGCCGGCGCCGGCGGCCGGAACGCTGCCTCCATCATTTCGTAAGTCACCCGGCCAAAAAGGAGGGCATCGGCTCGTTCGAGGTTCTTGACCGCGTTACGATGCAAATCTTCGTCCGGTGCGATAGCACGATGATCGCAGCAGCCGTCCAATGTGATGTTGATGGAATAGCGAAGCGGTCGCATTACAAAAGAGTACCGCCGATGGGGTAGACCAGCAAAATTTCGGCGATCAGCTCGAAATAGTGCGGGCTCTCTGGTTTTTTCTCTCGCGATTCATTTAGCCTGGACCCACGCAAGAATTCCTAAGGGACGCAATTGAGCTGCGCGGCGAGTTTTTTCATTGCCGAATTTTCGCGGATAACTTCACCGGCCTCTCGACTGTCGAAAGCTATCTCCGCGGCGATTGAGCGACCGAGAATTCGCTGATCGATATTGCCGAACCGCCCAGGCACGAGGCTTCCCAACCAGCCGACCCAAGTCGGGGTGTGAGCGTTGCCGACAATGATGCCGGGACGAAAGATGGCGAGGCGATTAAAACCGATTTTTCGCACGGTGTCTTCTTTCATGCCCATTACGCGGACATAGCGAAACCGGCTGCGGGCAGTGCTTCCAACAGCGGAAAGCAGGCAAAACTGGGCGATTCCGGCGTCATGGCAGCCACGCGCAAAGGCGCCGACGACGCCGACTTCAAGCCGTTTCAATTCTTCTTCGCTCCAGCGCATCGAACCGGAACCGACACCCACACAGCTCACGGCGCTGACGGGACCCTGGCTTAGAATTTCGCGGGCAAGGACGGCAGTGCGTTCGGCAAAGTCGGCAGCGCCGGTATCAAGAACGACGTCGCGCACCCGCGATCGCGGCGCAATGGGCTTTCTGGTGACCATCACCACTTCCCGGCATTCCGGAATCGCCAGCAACTCCGCGACGGCTGCACCACCAACTTGTCCCGTACCACCGAGAATCATTGCGGCGAAATTCTGATTCATAAAGAGGACCTCTGCTTAGGGAAGGATACGACAGCTCTGTTCATCTCAAGACGGGAGCACACTTGATACTTGATACAAAATCCTGGCGAGGAGTTCGAACAGGCCAGACTCGGCCCCAGCCGCGAAGATCTCAGACCCACGCTCAACTTCCCTAAATAAAAATTTTCCCCACCTGTCGATTCCGGCCACCCTTATTCGACGTATTGGCAGAGATCGAGCTGGAACGCATCGGCACTCGCGAGCCAGTTATGCTCTTAATCGAAGGAAACATCAATCCCCAACCCGAGAGGACAAACAATGCGATTCATGGTCATCGTCAAATCAACCCCAGAAACAGAAAAAGAAGGCGCCCTCCCCGATCCCGAGCTCCTGCTCGAGATGGGCAAGTACAACGAAGATCTCATGAAGGCCGGCGTCCTGCTCGCCTGCGACGGCCTCCATCCCAGCTCCAAAGGCGCGCGCGTCAAATTCTCAGGGGGGTCTCGTACCGTCATCGACGGCCCCTTCACCGAGGCGAAGGAGCTGATCGCCGGCTTCTCGATCCTGCAGGTCAAGTCCCTTGGAGAGGCCATCGAGTGGGTCAAGCGTGCCCCCAACTGCTGCCCCACAGGCGAGGGCGAGGTCGAAGTCCGCCAGGTATTTGAGATGGAAGACTTCGCACCCATCCTGACGGAGGAGCAGATCCAGCACAAAGTTACGAAACGGGCTGAGCTGCCACTTCAGACCGCCAACAAATAGCTCAACCCGAAAGCACAGCACCCAACCGGCAACTCACCAACTGGCAACCCAAAGGAGATTTCACAATGCGATTCATGGTCATCGTCAAAGCAACCCCTGAGTCAGAAAAAGAAGGCGCCCTCTCCGATCCCGAGCTTCTGGCCGAGATGGGCAAGTTCAACGAAGAGCTCATCAAGGCCGGCGTCGTGCTCGCCATGGACGGCCTCCATCCCAGCTCCAAAGGCGCACGCGTCAAGTTCTCCGGCAAGTCTCGCACCGTCATCGACGGACCCTTCACCGAGGCCAAGGAGCTTGTCGCCGGCTTTTGGCTCTGGCAGGTCAAGTCTCTCGAAGAGGCCATCGAGTGGGTCAAGCGCTGCCCCTGCCCGCACACGGGCGACTCCGAAATCGAAATCCGCCAGGTCTTTGAGATGGAAGACTTCGCACCCGTCCTGAGCGAAGAGCAGATCCAGCACAAAGTAGCGAAACGAGCTGAGCTGCCACTTCAGACCGCCAACAAATAGCACGAGCATCTCTCCTATCGGTGTAGAGGGAGCGTGGGCCGGAAGGCCCACGCTACAGGTTCTTAAATAACCACTCTTGCATTTACGAAATGAAGCTGGTGTGATCGGTAGCAGTGACGGCTACCGATCCACATCGCGACTCACAGCAGGCCTCACGTTTGGCCCTGCATCGCACCATCGAAGCCGTCTGGCGCATCGAGTCCGCACGCGTTATCGCCGGCCTCACCCGCCTGACCCGCGACGTCGGCCTTGCCGAAGACCTCGCGCAGGAAGCACTTGTCGCCGCCCTGGAACAGTGGCCGCGAACTGGCGTCCCCGATAATCCCGCAGCATGGCTCACCGCCACTGCCAAACGCCGGGCCATCGATCTCTTCCGCCGCAACACCGTTGCCGAGCGTAAACACGAAGACCTGGCACGCGACCTCGCCATACGCGAACATACCTCGCCTGACCTCAACTCCACCCTCGACGACCCCATCGGAGACGACCTGCTCCGCCTCGTCTTCATCTCCTGTCACCCCATCCTCTCCACCGAGTCGCGCGCCGCCCTCGCCCTCCGTCTCCTCGGCGGCCTCACCACTGCTGAGATCGCCCGCGCCTTCCTCACCACCGAACCCACCATCGCTCAGCGCATCGTCCGCGCCAAACGCACGCTCGCCGAAAAACACATTCCATTCGAAGTCCCTCGCGGCACCGAGCTTGCGGCTCGCCTCTCCTCCGTCCTCGAAGTCATCTACCTCATTTTCAACGAGGGCTACTCCGCCACCGCCGGAGACGACCTCATCCGCCCCACCCTCTGCGAAGACGCCCTCCGCCTCGGCCGCGTCCTCGCCGAACTTACCCCGCAGGAACCCGAAGTCCACGGTTTGGTCGCCCTCATGGAGATCCAGGCCTCCCGCACCCGAGCCCGCATCGGCCCCACCGGCGAACCAATCCTCCTCCTCAATCAAAACCGAACCCACTGGGACCTCCTCCTCATCCGCAGAGGCCTCGCCGCAATCGACCGGGCCACAAACATCCTCAACACAAACAGAAGTTCCGCAGACATGAGACCTGGTCCAAAAAATGCCCCAACCCGCGGCCCCTATCTGCTTCAGGCCGAAATCGCCGCCTGCCACGCCCGAGCCCACACCGCCGAAGCAACCGACTGGCCCCGCATCGTATCGCTTTATAACGAACTCGCTCACTTGACCCCATCCCCAGTCATCGAACTTAATCGCGCCGTGGCCGTTTCAATGGCCAACGGCCCCCAGGCCGCCCTCGACCTCGTAGAAGCTCTCGCCACCGACCCCTCCCTCGACCGCTACCACCTCCTTCCCAGCGTCCGCGCCGACCTCCTCTACAAACTAGGCCGAACTCACGAAGCCCGAATTCAATTCGAACTGGCCGCCTCTCTCACCCAAAACTCCCGCGAACGCGTCCTCCTCCTAACCCGCGCCGCCTCCTGCGAAACTCCACCACGATAGTCACTGCGGGCATAAAGCCAAGCGCGGGATCTAGAAATTGATCGCTGCCACAAGGCTGAGAAGTTTGAGATCTGCGGAGCGACAACGATGGCAGAGTGGAACCAAAGCAACAAATCGCCTAACGGAAGATCATACAATGGCGAACCTCACTCGAAGGCTGGCCACCGATTCGGGGCGCCGTGCCGACTCCCAAGGAACAAATCCTGTTCCTTTGCCCCCTGTCTGGCCAAGGCCAGTCGCACGCTTCATGGGACCGATCTTGCAGCGGAAGCCATAGGCAATTGATTTAATATCGTTGCCGTGCTTTTTTGAAGCGAGAACGCTTGCGCCGGGTTTGTGGGGTGTTCCGTCGCCGCCTGAAGATTTACCTCGGGAATCAGATCCTGAGGACGATTCCAAATACTCCTGTCACCTCTTCATCTTGTCCGGGTACTTATACGATGAGGCATAGAGATGATCACGAAAGCATCAAGCAACGATGACGCGCAACTTGTGGAATGCACTCTGGCAGGCGACCGCGCCGCGTTTGCAACGATCGTCAAGCGGTACCAGTCGCTGGTCTGCTCCATCACCTACAATGCAACCGGAAGCTTGAGTCTGAGCGAAGACCTGGCGCAGGACGCATTTCTTGCCGCGTGGAAACAGCTCTCAGAGCTGCGCGAGCCTGCGAGGCTCCGGTCCTGGTTGTGCGGCATCACGAGGTTCCTGGTGGGCAAGGAATTCCGGCGACAGGGCCGTGAGCCCAAGCTCGCTGCCGAGCCACTGGAAGAAATCCAGGAGCCGTCCTCGCTTGAGGCGTCGCCCCTAATACAAGCAGTCAGCCGTGAAGAAGAGGCGATCCTGTGGCGAGCGCTGGAAAGGATTCCCGATACATACCGCGAGCCGCTGATCCTGTTCTATCGGGAAGAAAAGTCGATTGAGCGTGTGGCGGCCGAACTGGAGTTGAGCGAGGACGCAGTGAAGCAGAGGCTCTCGCGAGGGCGCAAGCTGCTGCAGGAAGAGGTGGTCGCGTTTGTGGAAGGAACGCTGAGCAGGACCGCGCCCGGACAGAGCTTTTCGAGTGCGGTGCTGGCGATGCTGCCGGTTGTTCCGGCAGCAACCGCGGGCGTTGGGGTGGCAGGAAAAGGCGCGGCGATGGCCAAGTCGGGGTCGATGGCCGCGTGGCTGGCTCCGCTGACGCCGTTTTTGGGCGTGTTCGCCGCCTTGATGGTGAACTGGATTTCAGTACGGTCAGCACCGACGGTCCGCGAGCGGCGTTTCCAAGGCCTCTGGCTCACATGCTTCTGGGTCTTTGCGCTGGGGTGGGCCGTGCCTGGGCAATCTGCCGTGCGTGCTCTGCGCCACGGATACACGTGGAGCGACCCCACCTTCTTTGCGGTGATGGTGGCCTTCTGGTGGTTCTACGCGATGGTTTGCGGGACATTCGTCGTGTTCTTTTTGCGCCGGACTGTGGCCATGCGGCGGCAAATAGCGCAGGAGCCTGGGAAGCCGGAGAGCAGCGGAGTTCCCACGACTCTTGCCACAAGAGTTGTGATGGTGGCCGGGATTTACGTGGCGATGTTCTCCGCGCTGATCTTTCTGGCAATCAAGGCCCACGACTGGCTGGCAGGCGCAATCCTTTTGGGAGCGATGGTTGTGTTGTGCGGGTGGAATTTGATCTATGTGAGCTGCCGGGATGTCCTGACAGGCACGAAGGCGGCGACGCGGGGATTGGTGTTGGGATTTGCGGTAATTCTGGCGGTGCTGAGTTGGCGGCTGGAAGGCTGGTTGGCTGTCTTTCGGGGTGTCGATCTGGCCGTGATTCAGGGACTGCTTCCGGCTTGGATGATTCCGGTGGCGACGCTGACGCTGGTGGCCTGGATTGGAGCGCTAGTGGGTTTGACGAGGCCGCGCCGCGCCGATTGGTGACGTGACCGCATTCGACAACGGCATGGGGCAGTTCAGGCGTCTCAATGCGCCTGGATCAATCAGCCCTCAGCGAAGCGGAAAGGATCGGGAAACACCCAAGGGTGCGATAGACCAGGATGGCGATCAAGATCATGCTTTTGCCACGGCGAATGGAGGCCGTATCCATGGCAAAGGCAAAGAGCAAGACAAGCCACAAACGGATTCCGAAGCATGTTCTTAAGCTCCCAGACCTCGAGCAATCGAAGTCGGCCGTATTAAACAGCCTGACGTCCCAAAGCTCACAACGAACTTACGATCATGCAATCAGAGAATTCATCGAATGGTACTGTTCAGAACCCAAGCTTGCCTTCAACAAGACTGTAGTCACCCGGTACCGAATATCCCTCGAACAGCGACGCTAAGTGCCTGCACAACCTTCGGCCCCACACCCTCACAAAAGAAGCGAGTCACCATTTTCTTCGATATGATCGATTTCTGCGGCGTCGAGTCTCTGCGCAGCAGTCATGTTTGCTGTGCAAACCACGCAGATGATTGCGACAGCAGCCGAAAACCACGAAGATCGAGCCAAAGGATTGCCTTTCTCCTGCCCAAGGAAAAGCAGACCGAACAATTTACTCGGTCCGATTTGGCTTACCATTCTGAATGTACATTTGTATGATCTCATTCCGGTTGGTGACCTGGGCGGGAATACTGTTGTTGAAGACGCCGAAGCTCAGGGCAGGCTCATTCGATCGCGCGATGTTGCGCGATCGACGCTCCACTCGCAGCTGCAAGACTTGCGTCAATTTATCCGAGACACGCTTTTAGTCGTTCTTGCCGGCGGCACTGGGCCTTCCGACGGGTTTGGGCCTTCACCCCGGAGATGGTGCTCGGGGCGAAGGCTGAACCCATTCGCCAAGACCTCAGAAAATGTTTGATTCGGTTATATTCACGCCCATCCTGTTTCAATCGAGCGTTTGCTCAAGGTGCATCAGGTGGTTGCCCGCTTCGTCATACTGATCGATCGTGAACTTGCCGGTAGAGTGCTTTTCCCCCAGGGCCCAGGTCACTTCTGCCCGGACGCGTGCGGGGCCGATCAACTCCCCTTCCGGACTTGCCGGACCTAGGATGCCGCTACTGCCACAAACTGCCCGAGCCCGGTACAACTGGACTGGATAGGACGCCCGACACATGCCATAACTGGCCGCGATTCGCGGTTCGATCTGCAAACGCAGGTCCCGCTTCGATCCAGTCATCGCCGAGCGAGACCCGCGATCGCCAATCAGGATTCAACTTATAGAACTTTCTGGAATCCGGTTTCCATGGTCACTCTGGTTCCCATGACGTTGCCCTGCACATGAGCGAGCAGATTGCCATCGTCGTCCCACTGATCAATGGTGAATGCTCCTGAGGTTGAATTCCCATTGGGATCGATGGTTAGCCATTGCTGAATGCGGGCGGGGCCGACGAGGTTGAGTCCTGTGGAGTCGTACGAGATTCCGAAGTGGTTCAACTGATAAGTCCGCGCGCCGGTTTTTATCCATTCACCGAGGCAAACGTCGCCGGTCATGGGAGCACGCAGTCCGGAGACATTGATCTCAGTGCCGTCACTGTGCCACTGGGCGTAGCCAGCATCAACCTCGGTGCCGTCCGGGATTCCATTACTGCCTTCGGAGATCCAATGCTCTTTCCAGGTTCCGACGATGCTGGGTTCGGGCCCGGTGGCAGGATCGTCGTCGACCACCAAAGCTGCCGGTACAAGCCGCGGCGAGGCGATCCGGGGCTGCCAACTTGCGGGGTTTGACGCTGGATTGTAGAGGCCGCAGCCGGCATGGGCGTAGGGACCAAACATGGTTGCGAGCACCAGCCCGACTACGGGAGCCGGTATTGCTAGAAGCCTTGCGATTTTCATGAGAATTCCTCCATTTTTGAGATTGGCGCTTCCGCCCTCGGTTACGCCGTTGTTGAAAGCGATTCTGTGCCGCAATTTGCCTGGCGTAAATGAGGCGGAAATGAGTTGCGGCTGAGTTTGATCGGAGTTGCGACTCATTGAGAACTCAGCAAAGATGCCAAACAATATGTGTTAGTCTCCCTGCATGGATGAATAGACCCAAAGGTACAACGAGATGAATTTACCCGCATTGCGCGCGAAGTTTCAGTGCCAGGTGCTTGCCAGCGGTGACCCTGACTACGACATGGCCAGGCGCGTCTGGAACGGCATGATCGACCGCAAACCGGCCATGATCGTCCGGCCGAACAGTATCGCGGATGTTATGCAGACGGTCCGTATCGCCCGTGAGCATGAACTTCCCGTCTGCGTGCGCGGAGGCGGCCACAGCGTCGCAGGCAAGTCGGTAGCGAACGATGCAATAATGATTGACCTCTCCCTCATGAATGGCATCCAGGTAAATCCAGGGGCTCATTCCGCGATTGTGCAAGGCGGCGCGAAGTGGGGAGAATTCGACTGGGAGTGTGAACGGTATGAGTTGGCAACTACCGGCGGCGTGATTTCAACTACTGGAGTCTGCGGCCTCACACTCGGCGGCGGTATCGGCTGGCTGATGGGCAAGCTTGGATTGAGCTGCGACAACGTGATTTCGGCTGACCTAGTCAACGCCGACGGGGCACACCTGTCCGTGAGCGCGTCACAGAATGAGGACTTGTTTTGGGCGATTCGCGGCGGAGGCGGCAACTTTGGCATCGTCACCGCGCTTGAATTTCGCCTCCATTCGCTTAAGTCAGTGCATGGCGGCCTGATGGTCTATCCCCGCAGCAACGCGATTGACCTGCTGCGCCGCTACCGCGATGTAACTGCCAAAGCTCCCGATGAACTCACGGCATACGCAGCCCTTCTGATCGGCCATGGGCAGCCGATGGCAGCCATAGCCATGTGCGACAGTGGATCGCACTCGGAGAGCGGAAATGTCAGCAGGCAGTTCTGTCTCGCTGAGCCGCCTGTGGCGGACATGACCGGCGAGAAGAAGTACACCGAAGTACAGTCGATGCTGGATGTCACGGCTCCTGCCGGACTCCATTATTACTTCAAGTGCCCCTTTCTCCGCGAACTCTCCGATGAAGCCATTCGCGCAATCGTGGAATATGCGGAAGAATTGCCGACGGAGCAGACGCAGGTGGTTCTGGAACATATGCATGGAGCAGCCAGCCGCGTGCCCGTCGGCGAAACGGCCTTCGGCCTGCGGCGTACCCATTACAGCATTAACATCGTCGCCGCGTGGAGCGATCCCGCGATGGCGGAGAAATGCATCGACTGGGCGCGGGGTTTCGCATCCGTATTCGGAGGCCTTCGGCGCTTCCGATGCATATGTGAACTATCTCGGAGACGAGGGACCCTCCGCGGTGCGCGCTTCGTATGGCGCCAACTACGAGCGCCTGGCGCAACTCAAGAAGAAGTACGATCCCGATAACTTCTTCCACTTCAACCAGAACATCGTCCCGGCGCCCTAGCGTTTTGCCAGTTTCGAAAGTCCAATCGAATCCAGGAAAGCGTGGAACCGCGGATCGGACTAATACTCGCAAACGTGCTCGGTAATCAAGGCGATATAAACGGGTGTCGACTTTCTTTCAACAGCCTTCTGAAGCCAATTGAACATCTTTGAATCCTCGTGCAGACTGGCATAGACGCAGGCAACCAGGATGGCGGGCTCAGAACTGCTCTCTGCTGCGACCACTTGCTTTATTGCACTGAGTGCGCCTGGCCGGTCGCCGGCTGCTGCCTTCGCCGCGCCCATGAATGCGAGCGCTTCCAGATTGTCGGGGTTGATCGAAAGGGCCTTTTGAAAGGCAGCGATGGCTTCTTGATAGCGGCCGGCCCCGTTTAGCGCTATCCCCAGGAACATGGAGGAACGGTAGTTATGCGGATCCAATTCAATAGCCTGATTCAGTTGCCGAATGGCAAGATCGTACTGGCCCGCGCTCATTTGGGCCTGGCCGAGGTACATGTTTACGACGGGTGAGAGCGGTTCCGACTCTCTTGCCCGCTGCACCGAGGCGATGGCCTCCTGATGCCGCCCCATCGCACTGAGATATGGCGACCGCCAGAGCAGAGCTGTGACCTGACCCGGATCAAGATTAATCGCAACCTGAAACTCCCGCTCGGCCCCTGCCCAATCGAAGTCATACCAGATCTTGATCAGCGCCGATGTGCAATGCGCTTCGGCCAGGGAGTCATCGAGTTCCATTGCGCGCTGCAGGTAAGTTCGCGCTTTCGCCAGCGCCTCAAAGGGCTTCATCATGCCTAATCTGATCGACCCCATCTGTGCGTAGCAATCCGCAAGCCCCGCATAGGCGGGTGCGAATTCGGGATCGATTGTCAGCGCTTCATTGAAATAGATCAAACTGCTGCGAGTCGCACTGGCGGTCATCTTATGCCAGAAGAAGCGGCCTTTAAGATATGCGTCATACGCAGCGGAGGATCGTGCATATTTCCTCGATCCGCCAGCCGCTCCCGGAAGCAGTTCCAATGCCAGAGATTGACTGACCCTCCTTGTTACTTGCTCCTGTACTGCGAGCAGGTCAGACGATTTGTGATCGTAAACCTCCGACCACATGACGCTCTTGTCTTTGAGGTCGAACAATTGAGCATTGACGCGAATCGATTCTGAGGAGCGCCGAACCGAACCCCGGAGCAGGTAATCGAAATCGAATTCCCGCTGCAGACGATCGAGTTCTTCTCTCGGTAAAACTCCGCTGGTGGAACGAGGGCCAACTGTCACAAGCAGTCTTTCAGGATCAATCCGGGAAAGTGTCGAAATCATATCTTCGGTCAACCCGATAGCGAAATAGTCGTCAGCCGAACCTCCCAGATCCTCAATGGGCAGGATCCCAATCCGGATCCGATCGAGTGCTTTCTTCTGCTCGAAATCACCGACCCTCTCAACGGGCCCAATGAAACGATAGCCAAGCCGCGGAAGGGTTTCGATGAATAACGGCTTCTCTGCCTGGTCATTAAGAGTAATGCGGATTTGGCGGATGCAGAAATTTAGACTTTGTTCAAAATCGACGAAGGTATCCTGGCCCCAGATTGCGTGTTGAATCTGCCGGCGGGAAACGAGTTTGCCCTGATGGGTAAGGAGGAATGCCAGAACGCGGGCCGGTTGTTGTTGAACTCGTAGCAGCGTGCCTTTTTTGCGCAGCTCGAATGTCTGCTCGTCCAGCTCGAATTCTCCGAATCGGATAACAGACATTTGAAGAGGCCAGTCCGAGGCTATGCAACATCCTAGCATGTGCTCAATTCCGCGCCGCATTCGCGGCCCATAGGCTCATGTCAGGCGCCCTCAACTCCGGCACGCTGATTTTGCGCTCACCTACGGCGCCGAAGAGCGGCTTGCACTGGATCGATCCTGAAAAACGCCGCAGGGTGCGATAGACCAAGAAGGTGATTGGGATCATGCTGTTTGCCGCGGCGATTGGAGGCCGTACCGATGGCAAAGAGCAAGCGCAAACGGACGCCCAAATCTGTTCTGAAGCTCCCGGACCTTGAACAATCCAGGTCCGCTGTTCTGAATAGTCTGACTTCTCCGAGTTCGCAAAGGACCTACGGCCATGCGATCCGGGAGTTCATCGAGTGGTATTGTTCGGAACCGAGACTCGCTTTCAACAAGACTGTGGTCACCCGGTACCGCATTTCCCTGGAACCACGCCACTACGCGTCGACAACCATAAATCTGCGACTGGCTGCTGTCCGGAAATTGGCTTATGAGGCTGCAGATTGTGGCCTGCTCAGTGCAGACCTGGCTGCCGGAATTCGTCGCGTTAAAGGCGCCAAACGTCTGGGCATTCCTGTCGGCAATTGGCTAACCGCCGAGCAGGGCAAACGACTGCTTTCGACAGCGGACAGTGGGAGCCTCAGAGGCAAGCGTGACTATGCCACACTGGCTATCCTGCTCTGCTGCGGACTGCGCCGGGCAGGATTAACCGCTCTGAGAGTTGAGGACATTCAGCAGAGGGAGGAACACTGGGTCATTGCCGATCTTGCCGGCAAGGGCGGACACATTCGAACCATTCCGGTCCCGGATTGGGTGAAAGCTGGAATCGACGGCAGGATGGGGGCTTCGGGAATCTCCGCTGGAACTCTCCTTCGCTCCATCAATAAGGCTGGAAGGATCTGGGGTGCCGGTTTCAGCCCCAAGGTTATCTGGGAGGTGGTGAAGGAGAGAGCAAAGGTCTGTGAGATTCCATCCTTGGCCCCGCACGACCTCAGGAGGACCTGCGCTCGTCTGTGCCATCAGGCTGATGGTGAGCTGGAGCAGATTCAATTCCTGCTAGGGCAGGTTTCTGTATCAACGGCGGAGCGGTACTTAGGGTGCAAGCAGCGATTTCGCAATGCCGTCAATGATCGAATCGGGCTGGAGTCGGACACATCAGGATCTCCTTAGATCCGGCATCGCTTACCGACTTGCCATTTTCGGTCAGAACTCGATGTGATTGCAAGCAAATTTATCCAGCCGGGATTGATCGCCTCATCGAATTTCGTACCGGGGGCAACACCACCGGGATCTTTGGGCAACTGGGCTCTCCCCTTACTCGGCGGTGCGTGAACCCAGTTGCTGAAGAACAAATGCGTCCTTTGTGGAGAAATCAAAGACGGCCGGAATCTGGTCGGACTTGAGAATAGATGAGGGCTGGCCGATCGGAATGAGACCTCTATCTGTTTTCACTTCGCCGGTCTCGCGCAATTTGGGAACTTCGTTCGCCGCATAACTGAGCCATTCTCCAATGGTGATCTTATCGTCCACCGGCTGCCAATCCGCCTTGCCCTCGACGAGTCCTTGCACTGTCAACGCGTAACTCAGGAGCCCCTGATGGAGCGATTCCGATTCGTGAGCCGCCTGATTGGATTGACTGGCCGCGAGAATCCGAATTCTCTTGTCGTAAGCAAGTTGCCCCAGGCCGTGACTTCCCATCGGGCCGGGCTTGAAATCATTGGCCTCGACGCTGCTGGCCGACTGGCATGAGTCGAGTACAAACGTCATCTCGCCGGCATCGATCGGGCGCAGCCACTCCGCCAATTCTTCGGCGGAGATGGCGCTTCTCAGCATGGCTTCATCGACGGCCGCGCAACTGCCCTGGACGTCGGATGGCAGAATATAGAACTGGCCGTTCCTGTCACCGTATCCATGCCCGGAGAAGCTGAGGAAAAGCACGTCATCCGGCGTCGCGGCCGCGGCAATCTGTCTGAGCGCTTCGCGGATCGCCTGCTTCGTCGCCCCGTTTTCCGTGGCGGTTGAAATGAGCCGCACCGCACTCACTGCCAGCCCGCGCTTCGTGAGCCTGTCCGCGAGAATACTGCTCAGTTCGTTGGCATCCGTCACCGAGCCACTCAGATCGCAGCCTCGCGCCTGGTAGTGATTCACTCCGATCTGCAACAGGTAGGCGTGAGGCTTCGCTGGCGACAGGGGCTCGTAGGCAATGTCCTTGTGCGCCGTTGGACTTTTGATGCGCTCCTTGTTGAATGCATATGCGGTGAACGTGACGCTCTGTTGCGACATGGGCACTTGAATGCTGTTGAAGGTATAGTCCCCGTCTGTCAGGGGATGATCGAGCGGTGTGTTCGCCACGAGTTGGCCGTTACGAAAGAGCCTGAGATCCTGCAATCCGCTTTCCATGCCGTTGTCATCCTTGCGGCCAGCCGCATGAACGACGACATCCACGCGCGCTTGATCTGCAGGAGAAACCTGGACTGTGGCAATGCTCACCTCCGGCTGCACGCGATTCTTGATCTCACCAATCGGCCTCACCGGGGCCAGACTTTCACCGGCCAAGATGCGAGGCAAAAGGCGCGGGGTGTAATAGTCGCGCATGAAAATTTCGAGTGGCAGAGCATGCATGGGATCACTGTCGATGATCCAGGCTAGAGGTGCACCTCCATCCAGGTCGCTGGTGTCGAATCGGCCGTCGGGCCCGATCACGGCCCAGCCGTGGTCGAATGAAACAAGACCGGCGATTTGCTTGCCCGAAGCGGGATCCCAGATGCGCGTTGTCGCATCATCGCTCGCAGTCAACACAAATCGCCCTCCAGAAAGGAAAGCAACAGTACGGATTCCATTGGTGTGCCCAATGAACTTGTTCAATTCCCGTCCCGTCGCAACATCCCAGAGGCGAGCGGTTGCGTCGTTGCTTCCAGTCAAAGCGAGAGTACCGTCGGGAGAGAAGGCTGCGGAATCAACCGCTCCGGAGTGACCTGCGAGGCGGTGGATTTCGGCTCCGGACGCGGTGTCCCACAGTCGCGCGGTGCCGTCCACTCCGCCGGTAAGAACAAATTTCCCGTCAGGGGAGAACGCGATTGCATCGATGCCATCAGATATGTAATGGCCACCTTCCGCTGTTGTGACTGTTTTGCCGCCGCCCGGGGTACTCTCGAAGCTCCTGACTTCGGCGCCGGTAACAACATCCCACAAAATAGCCGGGCTGACGGCGTCCGCAGTCAGCAGAAATCGGCCATCCGGTGAAAAGAGCACCGTGCTCGTCACGCCGTTGCCGGATTTCCCAGGAAGGCCGAAGCTGCGAATCTTGGCCCTGGTTGAAGCGTCCCACAAGATGGCGGGTTGATCGCCTGCCGTAGCGACGTATCGGCCATCCGGCGAGAAAACCGCCGTCGTTCCTGAACCGCCTCCAGAAAAGAAATGACCGGGAGTGCCATTGTCGACGTTTGCGGTCGCCGATCCGCCTCCGCCCATGATCAGGACTCGGCCATCGGGAGAGAAGGCAACAGAACCCAGAAGGACGATGAACTGGGGCTTGATGCGGCGCAACTCGGCGCCAGTTTGCAAGTCCCACAGTTGCGCCATTTTGAATTGCGATGTGGCGAGAAGACGGCCATCGGGAGAGATAGCCGCGCTTAGGATCGAGTTGGCACGGCTGGCAAATCGCCGCACTTCCTCGCCGCTGGCCGCATTCCATTCAACGAGAGAACGGTTCCAAATGGCGGCGACTACAACACGAGAGTCTGGCGAAAAGGTCGCGGCCTCGACCGCAGAGTTCGATAAGTGGCGTAACTGTTCGCCCGTCGCCGCGTCCCACAACCTCGGGCCATCGATGTGAGCGGTTAAGACGAGTCGGCTGTCGTGCGAGAAATGTACGGATGAGATGAAGTCGTTCTGACTAACGCCAACGAAACGGTGCAGTTCCCGGCCGTTTTGCGCATCCCACATGCGGGCGGTTTTATCGGAACTTCCCGAGAGTATGTATCGCCCGTTTGGCGAGAAAGCAACAGACTCAATTGCCTGGGTGTGACCAACGAACCGGCGGACTTCCACTCCAGTTGCGACGTCCCACATGCGGACGGTGAAATCGGGGTCCCCTTCCTGGTTGTCGGTTGCCATCCCGGCGGGCACCTCAATTCTTCCGCCGCCGGTCAATGCAAAGCGTCCGTCGGGAGAAAAAGCGACGGCATAGATACTCTGCGTGTGTCCGACAAATCGCATTGTCTCCAGTCCCGTAGTAACGGACCAAAGCCGCGCAATGTGGTCGCCGCAACCGGTGAGCACAAAGCGGCCATCGGGAGAGAAGGTTGCAGAATGCACCATCCTCGGATGGACGAAGCGCATGAGTTCTTTGCCGGTAGCAGGGTCCCAAATGCGCGCGGTGCTGTCGATACTGCCTGTCAGCAGGAAACGTCCGTCGGGAGAGAAAGAGACGGAGCTTACCTCGTTGCTGTGGCCTGAGAACCGACGCAACTCCATTCCTGTGGATGCGTCCCAAAGAAGCGCGGTTTGGTCCGCGCTGCCCGTTGCTACATACCGTCCATCTGGTGAGTATGCGATGGACATCACTGGACCTGAATGTCCCAACTGCACATACAAGTGTGCGTCAGCCGCGAAGAGAACGCAGCGGCACCAGAGCACGAAGATGAAGAGAAATGCAGGGGAGCATCGCATGAGGGCTCTCTCCTTTGCGCGTGACCAACAGCTTCAATGCTACAGAATTTCGGAAAAACCGCGTGCGCATTTCGTCCAAAGCGGATGTGATTCCCGACATGCGAAAGTTATGGCACCAGCCGAAGCGCGCCAATGAACATCTGATACGCGCCCGGGGCGCAAGGGCCTTCCGAGGAGGTGGCGGATTGGCGAGTGGCTCTATGATGGGCTCGGTTTGTCTAACGACTACCAGCTTCGTCAATGGTCCAACGCGAAAGTCGCCTCAGCACGATAAGCCACATGACTCTTGCATGAAGCAAACAGGTGCGCAGAGTGCGGGAGATCCGCACGCTGGGTGCGATGTGGCCGGGGCTGGAAACCGATTCACGGTTTGGCTATTGAGGCACTCCCTGAGGAAACGGGGAGAAACGGCTAGGCCGGACCTACGGAACACCGTGCCATTAGGAACCAGTCGCGACGATCACAAGTCGCGAGATTCCAGTTGCAAAGCCGACATTCCAGTACTAATAATTCCCAGCGACATCCGTGCCGTGCTCAAGTAGGACGGACGCGCAGGCGATGACTCCCGGAATAGGTCATAGCAGCAGCGGACCCCAACTTGCCAGCCGATTTTGCCGTGCGCAAGAGCCTCGCGCGGCAATTGTTGACCGGCAGTGATTCGTTAGGTATGATCGCTACCTTCCCTGGAAATAGCTTTCTATTCGGGATGTGCTGGCAGCACACCGATCCGTAGTCCACCTCGAAGGATGTGCACGATGATCTCTGCAAGATCCATGAGTACTCCAGGAATCCTGGCTTTCGCCTCGCTTCTCCTGGCCCAGGCTCCGCCCCCCGCCGCCTACACCATCACATCCGCCCAGCCCGGCCCCGACTCAGGGACTGTGACGGTGTATCGCAGCGGCTCCATGGCGCTGATTGATTTGAACCACCCAGCCAAGCCCGACGGCACTCCCGCCGATCGTTCCCTCACCCTGTACGACCTCAAGGCGATGACCTCCTTCTCCTGGGACCCGGCCGCCACATCTACCGAGTGCAGTGCCGGCACATTCTCAGGCGACTGGGGCGATCCCTTCGCCATGACGGCCGAAGTCTCCGCCAGCATCGCCAAGGGAGACTTGAAGCCCACCGGCTCGGAGACCCTGAATGCAATCGCCACCAAGGTCTATGCGGGCACCACCCAGGGGAACAGCCTCAAAGCCTGGCTCGACGAGAAAGACGGCTTGGTGATCCGCGCAATAATTAGCGCTCCGGGTGCTCCTTCGATGACAATGGTCGACGTCCGCAAAGTCTCTTTCACGCCGCCGCCCTCATCCCTGTTCAACCTGCCGGCGGCATGTGCCTCGGTAAAGCCCCCACTCACACCCGCAGAAGTGATCGCCGCTGAAACAGGCGACAACGGCGGCAACTTCGTCAACGGGATTTACGGCCCGGGTTCCAGCGACTCCTGCTCCATCGTGGTGCGCGTTGTCGCCTCAAAAACCATGGCCACCATCACCCGCCGGTGGCAGGCCGCCATCGACACCACGTACGACATGGACCACCCGCCCGCCTACACCTTTGGCGTGAGCAACGACGGCAATGAGACCTTCTCCGGCGGCGGCCTCCACGAGATCACCAGCCAGATCCACGACGACATGCTGCGCATCGACAATCCGCCCGCCTACTTCAACCTGGGCGTGAACGTTGTGCAGCCGGGCAAGGCCGGCGCCGGCGCCGGCCTCATCTACCGCCAGTGCTTTGCCCCTGTCACCATGCTCTATTACGTCCTCAAGGACCCCGGCGATTCCAGCCAGGGTGGCGATTTTCTCTACGCCAAATCCGGGAAATACGCCTCGATCCCCGCGCGGTGATCTGGTTCCGATTAGGTGCGGAGAGGGCAGGTCGTGTCCTTCTACGCCTCGCCGATTTCTTTGCGGCGCGCCTTTCCGAAAGGGCCGCACTCCAATGCGTCCGGAAACACCGCGAGCGCACAAGGCTGGGGTGCTCGCCCACCCTTGTTGCATCCAGCAAACACGCCACAAGGATGGGCAGCTCTTCGGAACCTATTTTCCTTCCGCGGTGCAGTTCGGGTCGGCGATCTCGGCGCGGCGATTCTTCGCTCTTCCCGCATCGGCGCTGTTGTCGGCCACGGGCCTGGTTCCTCCATAGCCCGTGGCCGAGAGGCGCGCCAACTTGAGATGTGGGGCCACCAGCCAAGCTACTGCTTCACCAACTCCACTCGCCGGTTCAACGACCGCCCATCTTCGGTATCATTCGACGACACTGGCGCGTACGGCCCATCCCCATAGGGCGCCAGCCGGTCCGCCGCCACGCCATATTGGCTCGTCAATGCCAGCACCACCGCCGCCGACCGCCGCTTTGACAGGTCCATGTTTGACGCCAGCCCGCCAACGTTGTCCGTATGCCCCACCACGTACACTTTCATCTTCGGGTCATCCTTCAGCATCTTTGAAATCTGTTCCAGAGCCGGCTTGGACTCCGGTTTCAAATCCGCCTTTGCCGTGTCGAACAAGATCCCGTTCACCACTATGTGCCCGTTCGCCGCCAGCCCCGAATCCAGTGCCGCCGCATCCGCAACAACCTCCTGCTTCAGTTGCGTCAACGTCATAATTGTCTCTGAATACGATAGGCCCCAGTCGACCGAGATCAGCACATACGTCTTTCCCATGTGCCACGTGGACACCCCAGTCCCCGCGCCGAAGTCGGATATCCATCCCGCGGTCTGCAACGCCGTGGTCAGGTTCCGGACTACCTGGGGTAAGGTTGCCGTCCTCGGATACTGGTAGCTGATTATCTCCAGCTTCCCCTCCAGATCCAGTTTGGGCTTGCCCGTGATCGGAAAGGAGTATGCGTCGTCGTCTTTCTTCGAACACGCTGCAATGTAGCTTCCCGGGAATCGCGTCAGAATGGGTGAATCCTTGCAGCCGGCCACGTCATTTTGCGCCCATCCTTCAACTGTGCATACCATCACCACCACCACTACCAACGCCCAAAAAGCTCTCTTCATGACTTCCTCCATGGGTTTGTTTTCGCCCCGGCCAAGCAGGGAATTGCGACAGCGGTGAGCAGGAAAGCGGGCAATAGGCGGAGAGGGAAGACCTGTCCAAGGGTCGAAGACGTGCGGGGAAACTTGCATTTTTTCACGATCTTCGAAGACTAACATAACAACGACTGGGCTGGACGAGGCTCAAGCCCCCTTTCCAGCGTAAATCCGGCCCGGCACAAGGAGCGCTCCATTGGCAAACGGCTCGCCCATGCGTAGAATGCGCCGCATGCACAAACTCTTGCAATCCGCGATCTTGTTTCTGTTCGTCTGCCTTTTCGCGGCCCCACACGGCATCGCAGCCCAGACAACGGGAACCTTCGGCACTTGCGATCCCGTCATTCGCGATCAACTTGTCGGCGCGGAGTGGCGCTCTCCCTCTGAATGCGAGGTCAAATTCGACTCCTATGTGCGCAATGGGCTTACAGTGGCTTTGCAGCCTGTCGTCGACAAGCTGACCGCTAACCGTTGGACTATGGCTCGCCATGTCGACCTCCAATCGCTCACGTCCATTCCGCGACACACAGAGACAAAGCCCTTCCAACTCAACGAACAGCAGATGCATCAAAACGGCGCATTCTATTTGCAGTTCACTCTGGACCAGAGCTCGCCCGTGTTTCTGCAATATGACCAGACTGTGCAGGTGGAAACGAAGAAGCTAGGCGAGGCGCTCAAATCCATGAATGCCGCAGACATGGCCGCGGCGCAAAATGCGCTTCAAGGCGCCACGAAGGCTGAAGTGGAGCACACATCCATTCTCATCACCGTCTCGATTAACTCCGGCAGCGAAGAAGTCAAGACCTTCAAGGGCGGACACGCTGTAACCATACTACCCGGCGTAGGTTTCGCGGTCTCAGCGCCTTTTGTGCAGGCCCAAACTGGAGGCGACATCAGCGCCGCCCAGCGCGTGACCTATGTTTTTCTAGGGTCGTTCACTCCGCCGCCTTCCTCCAGGCCCTCAACAGGCGACGAGGACTTCCAGGTGAAAGGAAGTCTGCGCTCGGCCACCACGAGGCTCTTGAGCGTGCAAAATATCTGCATTCGCATTCAGACGGGCTCGGACCTTGCGCAGCAGATCATTCAGTTCATCGACTGGAGCGCACTACAGAAGCTTATGATCGCAAAGCAAACGTCCGAGTGAGGCCCGGTCTGCGTACGCGTCGAACGTGCGCCCTTACAGAATGCGACATGGCTCAGGCTTCATCATCGCTGCCGACTGCTTGCAAATGAAGCTTTTGACAAACTCCGGAAGGTCCTGCAGTTCCCAGTTGGTGCGGTGCTCCTTGGGCGAATGTTCATTGCGTTAGACTTTCGGGATTTCAATTATCAGAAGGGCCATGGAAGATGTGGTTGGTGTGAGAAGCGCATCGTGGCATACTAGGATGCGACAAGAGAGCGCCTTTTGAACGCAGGAAAAGATCCGCGCTATCTACGCGAAGCGGTCTCTGACGGTCGAGGTCAGACACGGATTAGTAACGGGAAACGCCCAGCCGGCCAGGGATCGGGCGGGACCGACGGGGAACTGAAAACCCGGACGCCGGCCGACTTTTCAGGAGTAATCGGCATCGACGAGCGATTTGGCGATTTGCGTCACGCGAGAACCGTCCCCGGCGGTGTGGGCGCCATTTGCTCCGCATTTCAAGACTTCTTGTTAGACTAAGAAATATGGAACTTTTCCAAGCTTCGCTCTCGCAGCGCCCCTCGTCGCGTCTAACCATCTGAGGGGCGAATAATGGCAACTTCCACGCTGCTTGCGCCCAACTCCAGTCGTTCCAGATTTAAAGCGGTTCTCTGGATTTTCCTCGGTCTCACTACCCTCTTTGTCTTCATCACTTCAGAAGTTCTTCTCGTCATCGATTACCCCATGTATCACGCCTATCGTCTGCAGGTCATCGCCGACCGCCATCTCCTAATTCCCCATACGCTCTGCGGCGTCATCGCTCTCCTGGCTGGCCCTGTGCAGTTTCTCGTCGCGCCTTCGCCAGCGTCACATCCAACTCCATCGCGTCCTTGGCCCGGTCTACGTCATCTCCGTCTTTATCGGCGCCGCAACCGGAGTCGCCCTCGCAACCGGCCGTCCCGGCTTCCCAGGAACCTGTGGGCAGGCCGCAGCCTGGGTCGTCTGTACCGCCGCCGCTTTCATCACCGCGCGCAACCACCAAATCGTCCAGCATCGTCAGTGGATGATCCGTTCCTACGCTGTCACATTCACGTTCGTCTCCAGCCGTGTGCTCAACCTCTGGCCCCGTTACTGGAGCCACCTTGGAGACACCCTATCCGCCGTCGGTGTCATCGCCTTCACTCTTGCGTCGCTGCTGATCGTGGACCTAGGTCTCAACTGGCGTGAGCTCACCAATCGTCGTAACCGATGGCCAGCCGGGAGGCCATGAGATTTTCAGGGCACCGTCATAAATGTGGGTGATCCACATCTCGCCTTTGAGTTGTGGGTTTCAAAAAATGTCCTAATTCCCGAAGCTTGTCCCCTCCAGCTCCGAGCTGACCACAGGACCGAAACCACCTAGCTGTCCAACTACTCTCACTACCGCAGGCTCCTCGCCCTCTAGTACCCACACCATCACATCTTTCGGCTGAAGACCGAACAGCGTCGCAATCATGCCCAGGAAGCCGCCCAACTCCGGATGGATGCGAAACACAGTCGCCTTAAGGGTCTGTCCTGTCTTGTCAAACGGTTGCTCGCCCTCCTGCGAAATCAGGATCCGAATCAATCGCCCGCCGAAGACTGGCGCCAGTATCCCTGCCCGAAACGGCGTCGTATTGTGCGGCACATTCAGCAGCAACGTTCCAACGAACCCATTCGCCAGGTCATCCGGCAGATCTATGTGCTCGCTCTCGGCGTGTATCTTGCCATTCTTGTCCGCGGTGCGGCTGGTCGCCATGCCGGTAGCGGCTTCCACCGTAAAGTCGACGGGCTTCGCAAAGAACGGCCCCGTCTGTATGTGATGGTTGCGTACTAATCGAAACGTGCCCTGCTGGCTGTAAGTCGTGGTCTCATCATCAATCGACCCATCTACAAAGTGATAGGTCAAGCGCATCGTCACTTCGTCGCCCTGCACGTCTTCCGTAAACTCGACCCGGGCGATGATCTTTCCAGTCTCGGAGCGCGCTACCATAAACTCATGCCTCGGGAGCTGGAAATGTTTCACTGGAATTCGTTCTGCCGGCGCCGCGGTGCCTAACATTATTGCCAGAAAAGCGACTGCAAGGAGTCTGCTTCGCTCCATCAAATACCTCGCTCTAACCATCAGCTTTGTGAGATGCCGATTGTGCGGCAAATGGTCCACTGCAAGAAACGGGCGTCTCACAGCTCACTTGCCCCGTCACTGGAGCCACCGCGGCGAAACCCTCGCGGACGCCGGCGTAATCGCCTTCGCTCTTGCCTCTTTTCTGATCGCGGAACTCGGCCTCAACTCGCGTGTGCTCACGAAATGTCGTAATTGACGGCCGACTGCAACACGCGCCTCACCGCCACCGCCCCACGCACAACCTTCCCGGCCGCCAATGCTCCACCGTCACCGCCTCCCGCGCAACCTCAGCCGCAGCGAGCAACCGCACCCAGTCCTCTTCCCGGAAGGCACGCCGGAAGGACACTGGCGCATCATGCCGTACAAACCGGTGCCACCCCACCACTCTCTCCAGCCACCCAAACATCCGGCAACTCCACTCCGACCGCTCCAGATCGTTGATGAACCAACCAACCTGCGCAGTCGTTTCCATCCACCGCAGCAGCGCGATGATCTCCTCATCCTCCAGGTGATGTGCCATCAGCGAACTCACGACAATATGCACCGGCTTCTCCGGCCTATATGCCAGAACATCGCCGGTCACCCACGCGATTCCGAGTTCCTTCGGCGTGGACTGACCTGCCGCACGCGCCGCATGGGGATTCAAGTCGATTCCCGTTAACTGCACGGCAATGCCGCGTCTCCGCGCCCAGCCTGAAATCTGCCGCAGCATATCGCCGCCGCCACAGCCAACATCGACGATGTGCACAGGCACGCGCAATCCATGCGGTAGACGTTTCAGCCAAGCCAGCGTCGGTCGATATCCAAGCAGCAAGCGGTTGATCTGCTCCAGGCTGCGCAGGCAGCCACGGAAATCCCCGTAGCTGCAATCGCCATCCATTAGCTCCGGCAAATCGCTGGGAGAGACCCGCAGTCCAAATTCGATATCCGCACTAGACCCCATTTAATCGAATGTCTCCGCAGTGCGGTTCAGGTAAGCCGTCGTCACGCGCAATAGACCTCAGTTCGAATTATAGGGTTAGACGTCGCGCGTGTGGCTTGAGGAAGCCGGACCAAGAAGAAGCGACGATCCGGCGACACTCGACTTTCTCAATAGCTGGGATGTTACACGCCAAACAATGGTTCGATTGGCCAATTTGACGTAGCTACAAGTGCTCGGTTAGCAATCTTGCTTGAGCGAAAGCTCGGGCACAGCAGGCTGGGGCCTACCATCTTCGCATTTGCCCCGTCAAACCCTTACGTCGATCCTGTAGATTTCAAACCGCACCACTACCCATCTGCAGCGTTGGTCAACGAATATTCGGTGGAGCGGTATAATCCAGGTACCGAATCCAAAAAGGAGAATCCCGTTAGAACGTCCACTTTGAATCGGATTCCTGCGCACGATGAAGTTATCATCCTCGGTGGTGGAGTAGCCGGCTGTGCCGCATCAATCGCGCTAGCCCGCATGGGGCGGCGCGTAACGCTGATTGAACGCGAGCCCACCCCGCGCCATAAGGTCTGCGGAGAGTTCCTGAGCGGTGAGGCCCTTGAGGACCTGAACGTGCTCGGTATCGACGTAACCTCTCTTGGAGCCATACCTATCGAAAACGTTCGCCTGGCCGCTGCCAGGCGCGCCGCGACGGCCCCCCTGCCTTTTCCCGCAGCGTCGCTGACGCGCAAGGCGCTTGATACAGCTCTCATCGCCGAGGCCATCGCAGCAGGGGTTCGCGTAGAGTGCGGTCGCGGCGTGCAGGCGCTCACACGCACGGCGCCCGGCCTTTGGCAAGCCACGCTCGACGACGGCACTACCCGCGAAGCTCAAACAGCCTTTCTCGCCACCGGCAAGCACGATCTCCGCGGCCATGCGCGTCCAAAGGACCCGCAGCGATGGGTGGCCTTTAAAATGTATTATCGCCTGGCTCCGGTGCAGGCCGCAGAGCTTGCGCGCGCCTCTGAATTGATGCTCTATCCGGGGGGCTATGGTGGTATCCAGCCGGTTGAAGGCGGCATTGCCAACCTCTGCTGGGTGGTGCAACAGCGGTATCTCGCGCGCGTGGGTCATCGCTGGGAGAACTTGCTCGCGAAGATGCAGCAGGACTGCCCACACCTCGCGATGAGGCTTGCCGGTGCGGAGCCGTTGCTCGCCAAGCCAATCGCCATCACTCATATCCCGTATGGTTACATCCGCCCCACGACCGAGGATGGGCTCTATTGCATTGGCGATCAGGCGGCTGTCATCCCCTCGTTCACCGGCGATGGCATATCAATCGCGCTGCATACTGCACGTTGTGCCGTCACTGCCTATCTTGCGGGAGAACCGGCACCGCTCTTCCAGGCTAAGCTGCGGTCCGCACTGCTGACACAGATGCGCCTTGCCGAGATCGCAGCCGATGGCTTGAACAACGCCTTCGCACGCGCTGTATTGCCGTTCTGCCTCAGGGTCTGGCCCGGCGTGATGCGCGTGACGGCAAAGCTGACACGCGTCGCACACAACGCCGCTGTTGCTTCCATCCAGTTGCCAGCTGAAATCTAGCCACGCTGAGAAACAAATCTTGGCAGGTAAAACACCCTCGGAGAGATGCATTGAAATCCTTCACAGCCTTCGTCATCGCTGCTGCGCTCGCTCCAGCCGCGCTCGCCCAGCATCAGACCTTCGTCGTCAATCCCGATGCGAGCGTGGTCAAGATAACGCTCAATACGACCCACGAGTTGGTCACCGGCACCTTTCATGTCCAATCCGGATCGATTGAATTTGACTCAACCACTCCTGAGATGGCCGGTTCTATGGTCGTCCTCGCGGGCAGCGGCAAGACCGGGAATGACAGTCGCGACAAGAAGATGAATAAGGAAATTCTTAAGGTCGAACAGTACGCAACGGTCTCCTTTGAGCCGAAGACCTATACCGGCACCATAGCTGTTTCAGGCGACTCGAGCATCCAGGTAACTGGTATCTTCACACTCCTTGGCACGCCTCACGAGATTACCATTCCCATCCTTGTCGATCTTGAGGGCGCAACCGCAACTGCAAAAGCTCATTTTGTCGTGCCGTACGTCCAATGGGGACTGAAGAATCCGAGCTTTATGATCTGGAAAGCGGACAACGACGTCGCGATCAACCTCTTTCTTGCTGGCCAGCTTTCAAAATAGAGAACGGCATTCTTTGCGCGCCACGACGCCGGGCTTCAGCATGAGGGCTGAAGCGAGTTGAGCTCCCACTCCGAGACGTCATTCTCGATGACTGTCAAATCACCAAATCCCTCATTTCAAGATCGGATGAGTCCCCAATAGGTCGGCCCGTGTCCGCTGGTCTATCCAGGCGTGACCCAGGTTGACGGTTAACAGATCAACCCGCTCATTGACAGCAGATTGCGCACGATTGTCGGGATTACTCCTGATGAACGCCGATGGATTGAGGAATTGCCGGTGCCAAAGAAACTGGCGTTCTGTTTGCGTCAATGCTCCTTCGTCGCAGACGCGAGTCCAATTCAACCGGATCGTGTCGACTTGATGCTTGATAAGCATCTTGGCTGTTTCTGCATCAAGCAAGAAGCGTGGCGCCGCCTCTAAACAAACCGACAACTGGCTCATCCGATTGTCGTCATGGATCAACATCGCCTGACTTGCTTCGTTCCCCGTTCGAGGCTGAGGGCAGACATCAAAGGCTGGCGTCAGGGTTAAGTGTTTGCCATCCCAGAAGGCAGCATGGTTACGCGCGTGGTCATCCGTGTTGCCAGACAGAATGTTGAATACGATGCGCCCAAATAGTTCGCGCAGGGTTTCGTTCGGGTCGGTGAAGCGATGACGAATGAGATCGGCCAGGTCTTGATAGCTGGCATACATCGCCATCATTTCGTACAAGCCAAACAGCGTGAGCGCCGATACCATGGCCATTCGTGTCGATCCCTTGTGCGCCTTTTCACGGTCGAAGCGTTCGATCAGCAAAACATCTTTTCCGAGCACGCTCTCGAGCTCAACGGTCGCGACATTGAGGCCAACCAGCTTCGCAAGCCGCATGGCGACGAATTCTGCTTTGACGAAGTTGTAAATGTCAGAACTTGTCGAGAACTTCGCGATGTACTTTCTGTCGTCGGTAGTTGTCAACACCTTGGGCCGTGCACCTCCCAGAGACGTACCATGCTGAAGTGCGTCACCGAGTCCTGGTTCGAGCGGTATCCCATTTTCTACGGACTCTGCAGCCTGCATGAGCTCGCTCAACGGTGTATGGTCTGCGACCCGAGGAGTGTATTTTGTAGCGGACAATTGAAAGTCCAGTGCGCCTGTCCGATCCGATCCTGATTCGAGAAGATAGGTCAGCTCACTCAATTCCAGCTTCGATGCATCGTGTCCCTTTAGACCGAGCTTCCGATTGATGAGTACGCGACGCCCCCAGGCATCGGGCGATGCATCTCGGAAACAGCTCGGCATGGAAAAGCCCGAAAGGAGAGGGATCTCTCCAGGCTTGAGCGGTAATTCCGGATCGTAAATCGCGATGGAGTTTTCCCGGTTCAGGTAGCTCCTGCCATAGTTGAAGACCAGCTGGTTCCCGATTTCGGTGAGCAGTCCGGCGACGCCGGGCTCCGTTTCGTTTGGCAGCCAGATCCAGACATAGGCTTCTCTGTATTGGATCTTAGAAGTCATCTTTTATAGCCCTCTTGGGTTTAGGGGCATATTTTGGCAGCAGACTCAGCATCGCTCCAGCAATGGCACGATGAGCGCCCAATCGTTCTTTGTCCGATTCAAAGAGAGGTACTCCGGCTATGGCGGCGGCCTCTGACACGGGTCCGATTGCGCAGCCAGGATCCCCCTTTTCAATGCGTTGAAGGAGAGAACGAGAAATCCCCATACGGCTTGCCATTTCTTCCCCGGTAATCTTTCGATCAATCCTTCCTGCGCGGATCATCTGCCCCAAAAAAGCCAGAGCTTCCATGGTGCATCGGGAATACGCGCGGTGCTGCCTCTTGGACATCGGCCTCCTCTGGACTATGAGTAAGTCATATAACGTACATATGGCGAATTCGTGAGTCATTATGGGCCTTTGGGGAGAACCTGACAATGCCTGTATGATCCATCGGGACGCTGCGCCAGGATGAGCTGACGCGGATTTCCTATGTTGTCGGAATCTACAAGGCGCTTCACGTCCTGCTTCCGGCAGAACACGCGGATCGGTGGATGACTCAGCCTAACGACATTTTTCTTTTCACCGGTCAGGCCCCGCTTGACTACGCAATTCGGAACGGCATCCCGGGCCTGCAGCAAATCCGTAGCCTCCTCGATGCAGCGAGGGGCGGGCTGTAGTTGGCACACCTGGGCGATTTCGATCAGCAGGGGACCCACAGGCTGATCCCGACGGCTTACGCCACCGAGAGCGTTCTTGAGTCTTTGTCTCTTCCGGTAAACGTCATCGGAGACCTGACCGAGCTCGACGCGGCGACCAATGAACGCAAGGTTGCCGGGCGCGGAGGAAATGCCGCAATCAGTCCGGGCGAATTGCTTTACGGCGTGCCCGAAGCACATATTTTGAACGCTGCTTTCACGCATCCTGGGCCGCATGGCGGACGATCCAATGACTCGCGAAGAGGAGCCTGGTATGCAAGCGTCGATCTTGAGACATCGATCCACGAAGCGGCCTTTAACAAGCGCCGCTTCTTGAAGGACAGCCGGATCTCTGAACGTCTGAGTTTCGAATACGCGGATTTTCTAGCTGATTTCTCAGGGCAGTTCCATTTCCTCGATGACTCGGAGCGTGAGCAGTGTCTTCAACCTGGTCCGATTCCTCAGTGCTACGGTCCATCGCAGACACTAGCCAATTCACTTCTGTTTTCCGGATCGAGTGGCATCGTTTACCCAAGCGTTCGTCGTTCGGACGGAACCGGCATAGCCTGCTTTCGGCCAGCTCTCGTCTTCCACCCACGCCGTGGCAAGGCGCACAAAATCACCGTTGCCGCTTCGAACGATGAAATTGAGACTGGTGACCTCGCAGCTTGCGCATGAGATGGATGTCGCCGCCAACCTCAAATTATCTCGGTCCCGGTGGTACCGAACGCGGGGAGTTAGTTGCCCGTTTACTGCGGCCCGCTCTTCCACAACTGTGAAGTTCTAGAAATGTTCGCGAGCGATTAAAACCCGGAAACTCCGAATGACTTCGTATTGCTGCACCGGCTGCGATCGACGGTCCCTTGATCGTTTCGACGATCGCTGTCTCGTGAACGAGTGCTGTGAACTCCTCGGCCCTTGTCGGGCCGGGCAGCCCGCTGTACGAGGAAAGCAATGCTCTTTCCTCTCAATCGAGCCGGTGGCAAACTCTTATCGAACTCCAACGCTCTCGCCCTCGTCGCGTCAGGATCGAGTTTTGGCCAGACAAAGCGACTATCAGTGATGCGTGGCCAACATCATCAGGATGAACAGAAGGATCGGAACTGCAGCCAAGGCAACATAGATCAGAATGTTCTTGGTCCAAACCGTCGTCTTGTTATTCAGGTTGCGGGACCTATTGCGCGCTTCAACAACGACCTCCTTCGGGTGAGCAAGGTCGTGAGCTAATTCCTGGGCACTAGCGTAGCGATCGACGGGCGTATCTTCCAAGGCACGGTAAATGACTTCCTGCATCTCTGGGCTAATCGAGGGCTCGATCTTACGCGGCGAAGGAATATTCTTAACCGACCGAGCGCTGATATGCGCTAAAGAGTTGTCATTGCCGAATGGCAGCTTGCCGGTAAGCATTTCATAGAGGATTACGCCAATCGAGTAGACGTCGCTACGAGCATCGCAACGAAGTCCCCTGATCTCCTCAGGAGAGGCGTAGTTGACCGTCTGCAGCTCACGTGCCAAGCTGGTGAACGTGATGCGATTGGCAGCAACCTGCGAAGCGAGGCCGAAGTTGATGAGCTTGACGTGGTCGTTGCTATCGACCATGATATGCTCCGGCCGCAAGTCCCGATGAACGACACCATGCGAATGGATATAAGCCACCGCCTCGCAAATGCCGACGGCAATATGGGTGGCTCGGCCCTGGGGAAGCTTACCCTGCTCGGCAAGAATATCCCGGAGCGGACGGCCATTGATCCACTCCATTACTATGTAGTCCCGGCTATGGTGCTCACTGGGCAAAACCTTCATCACCCCTGAGTGATTCAGCTTCTGGCCGATTTCCTGTTCGCGGCGGAATCGTTCGTAAAATACAGGGTCCAATTCCAATTCGACACGTGGCACTTTGATGGCAACAACCGTCCCATTCTTCAGATCGACCCCCCGAAAGATCGATGCATTGCTGCCGGGAGCGACAAGAGCATCAATGCAGTAGTGATCGAGTTGGTCGCCAACAGATATCTCTTTCACAGATTGAGCCACTCAGCGGTAGTTCCGCGTTTGCTGGTCTTCAGGTACGTATACTGTCGTGACACTTGACATCTCGCGGCTGTCATCCGTCTATGCTCCTTGGCCGACCTTCAGAATAAATCGGACCGTTGTGACACGGCTACTGACCCAATCAAGGGTGATTTGAACCATTCGAGGTCGACTGAAGAAGCGCATCAAACACTGCGAACTCCTTGTCCTCGTCGTCTTGTGCGCACTTAATGTGAAATGCTCCACGCAAGGCAAGCGGTGTAAGCAGAGTTGTAAAGAGGACAACAGAAACCATCACCGCTACCTCGGGCTCCCGAAACACGCCGGACGCGGCCCCCATCGCGGTTACGATCAAGCCGACCTCGCCGCGAGAGACCATTCCGCAGCCCACGCGGAAGCTTCGAACCAGTCCCATGCCGCGCGCCAGAGCGGCCATGCCGCATCCCAGCAATTTGCTGACAATGGCGATCAAGAAAATAGCTCCAAGCAACAGCCAATGTCCGCCAAGAGAGCGGAAATTACTCGACAGCCCGATGGAAATAAAGAACAGCGGAATCAGGAGGCCATGTCCAATGGCATAAAATGTCCGCTCAATGTCGGCCTTGTATTCGGACCCTGCGAAGACATATCCGAGCAAGTAGGCTCCGGTAATTCCTGCAACGCTTCCAAGCCATTCCGCTGCGATGGCGTAAACCAGAACCAGGGCTAGAACGCAGCTAGTTACGGACTCATTGGCGGAAAGCCTTCGCAACTGCAGGATGAGCGGATCGAGCCAACGCTTTGCCGCACCATAAGAGACCGTAAAAAAGATGGCCACGCAAACGGCGATGAGCGACATTTGAACCAGGAGGGGACGGTGCGCCGCGGTGTCTGAATGCAGCCTCAACCAGTTGGAGGCCAAGGCGGCCAAACCAAAGGAATCGGTTGTGCCAGTTGTCGAGGATGCCGCAAGGAACGCAAGGACAAACAGGCCCATCACATCGTCGATGACCGCAGCGCCGAGAATGACGGAGGCCTCGGGTGACGACATCTTTCCAGCATCCATCAGTGTCCTGGCTGAAATGGAAACGCTCGTAGCCGTCAATGCACCTCCGAGGAAGAGCGCGCTGTTCCAGGGCAAACCGAGAGCATGCGCTGCGCCCGCTCCCAGGAAAAAGGGCCAGATGACCCCTGATAGAGCTACCAGGAATGCAGTGACGCTCGCCTCGCGCATCCGTTCTATGTCGGTTTCGAGGCCGGCAATGAACATCAGTACCAGGCCGCCGACCTGCGCCATCATCAAGAACGCTCTGGTGGCCTGTCCTCCCTGAAAAAGGCTGGCGTGCATGAGATCGAAGACGCCTGGACCGGCGACTACACCAACCAGAAGTTCCCCTAAAATCGCAGGAATACCAAACCGCGTGCACAGAGAAGCCGCAAGCTTGCTTGCAGGAAGAAGTATGGCGATCAACAACGCCAATTGCAGAGTTGCGGGCATCCTCTCCTACTTGGGTCCGGCCAGAGCGGGTAGAGCGGGTAGAGTGTCCTGCTTCCTGGATTTGCCGCGCCGGGGAGTCAGAATGGCAAGCAGACCTTGATATCCTTCGCGTTCCATGCCTTCCCTGCGCATAGTGCGAATCGTGGTCGCCTGACGGCGGGCCAGATCGGACTGCACGTCATTACTGGCGAGTTCGGCGGCCTTCTGCGTATGTTCGGCGGCTTGATCGCAGATGCGCAAACGCATCAGCAACTCGCCAAACTTGAGTCGTGCAATAAAGCTATCCGGCGCCTGTTTAACGGCCTCGCGCATTTGCTCCATTGCCTCCTGTGCCTGCAGATCAACACAAAGCGCCATGCCCAGCATCACCCTGATTTCGGACACTTGGGGCGCCAACTCGACAGCCTCCCGGAGACGGGCGATCAAGTCCCGGCGGTCGTCAGGCTGCAGTCCGCGCGGATCGCGAAACATGCGTTGCAACTGGTCAGAAGCTTCTCGGCCCAGCACGGTGGACAGAACCATATGGGAAGAGGACGGAGGGGCGAGAAATAATCTCTCGCCGTCCGCCTGAGCGGAATCGTGCAGCATTTTCATTTTGGGAGCTCCATCGAAATATGACACATTGAGCTAAAAAGTCGTGCAGCAAGGCCATGGCAGATGAACGAACCTTGCTGCACTTGGAGAATGAGTAATGCGATCTAGGCTACGGCAACCCGATCGGCAGCCTGGATGAAGTCCGGCTCTGGACGGAAGACGAACTCGGGATAACCGAGTTGTCCCATCTCAGGAAGATCGAGGCCGGCAACCTCGGTTTCGATGGAAACGCGTTGTCCAAGGATGATGTCGAGAATCCAGTTCAGGACAAAGCTGAAGGTGAACACGAAGCCGACCAGTGTCGCGATGCCTACAATTTGAGCCACCAACTGGCTGGCGTCTCCATAGAACAGGCCTGTAACTGACCCGGTGACACCATTCCAGGAGCCGCCATAGTTGCTGGTGCCGTCTGCGAAGAGACCGACAGAAAGTACACCCCAAAGGCCGCAGGTCCCGTGCACCGAGATGGCGCCGACTGGATCGTCGACTTTAAGGAAGCTCTCGACGAACGCCACGCTGAAGCAAACCAGGACACCTGCCACAAAGCCGATGACTGCGGCACCAAAGGTGCTGACGAATCCACTTGGTGCGGTGATTGCAACCAAGCCCGCCAACAGCCCATTGCCGCTCATCGAGGCGTCCGGTTTGCCCTTCATCGCCCACATGTAAAGCAGGGCGCCGAAGGTTCCGGTGCAACCAGCCAGCATGGTGTCGACTGCAATTGCGCCGATGCGCAAATTGCCCGCGGCAGAAGCTCCAAGGGTGCTGCCCGGATTGAATCCAAACCATCCGAATGCAAGAATGAAGCATCCGATAAGAACTGCGGAGATGTCGTGTCCGATGATGGCATTGCTCGATCCATCGCGATTGAATTTTCCGATGCGAGGACCGACGATCATTGCCACAGCAAGCGCCGTCATCCCGCCGACAGCATGAACAACGCCCGACCCGGCAAAGTCGCAATAGCCCTTTCCGAGACCCATGTTGGCGCCCAGCTGCGAGAGCCAGCCACCGCCCCACGCCCAGTTGCCATAAAGCGGATAGGTAAACGCGCCCATCAGCACCGAGGAAATTGCAAAGGCGAGAAACTTCCACCGTTCCGCGGCGGCACCGGTCACGATGGTCAAGGCCGTATCCATGAACACCATCTCGAACAGGAAGATGACCATGACCCCCACGTCATAGGTATGCCCGGCGAGGAACATGCCGCATTGGCCGAAGATGCCCCAATTGGTGCCAAAGAGCGCCAACGTATGTTCGGAGTTCAGCGACTGCAAACCTCCGAGATTTCCGTTTCCGGCCGCACCGCCCATCTGAATGGCGAATCCTATGATCCAGTAGGCGAACAGCCCGCACGCATACACGAAGAAGTTCATCATGTAAGTGTGGTTAGCGTTTTTGACACGGCAGAGGCCTGCTTCGACCATTGCAAAACCGGCCTGCATGAACATGACAAGAAAGCCGGTGACCAGCGTCCACACAAAGTTGATCGCGATTTTGTTCTGGCCCACTTGGTTGCCCACGTCGGCCAGGGTCGTGCCGGCCTTGGCATCGGCCACGGGTACGTCGTTGATGGTGCCGGTCAGCGACCCTCCGGGGTCGCCATTCGCCAGGGTTGAGGTGGTGGGCGCCTTTGAGAGGGCGTCCTTCAACTCGGCAGCCGACGCCGATGGTGCAGCGTCAGCCCGAGCTACGGTCGCTGCGCCTGCCATAAGTACAACTGCCAGGGCGCAAGTCCAAGCTGCAAAGCGTGCAATTCTCATCAGATTTCGCTCCATGAGTGGGTTGATGATCGCCGAGGACAAATTGGGAAGAGCAATCAAGCCTTCCAAATGGCGTTCTTGCAGACTGCTGGCGCCAGAACGAAGAAGATTCCAGCAAGTGAGATAGCCAGGCCGACGACCGACGTCATCAATCGCCCGCCTACGCTGGCCGTCAGGTGCAATCCGAATAGCACGGTCAACCAGCCTAGCAGCACAACGGCCACGCCAATCAGTTTCATCGCGGCGGGTTGCGGGCCTATCCCGGTTTTGCCTTCGAGAAGCTTGATCTTGAAGAGCCCCCAAAGAGCTAAAACCAGAACGGCCGCACCGAGTACCAGCGCCACCTTGCCCGCGCCCGATGGGAAGAATGCAATTCCGGCGCAGACTGCTGTCAGTCCTGCCATGAATAGAGTGAGATCCTTGCCTTGCGATTTTGTCGCCGCCATTTCTGCCCTCCTTGATTGAAGTTGGAATTCCGATTGCAACCTATGCTTCCTGAACAGACCACTAACGACGCCACTCTTAGCCGCCGAATCCACCCGTATTCGCGCCTTGAAGCCGCTCCAAGCACCGAGGCAAAACCACTAACAAGTGAGTGAAACCGCTGTAAGTCTCTCCATTACTCCTGCGTTCAACATAAAATGGAAGCCGCAAAGTTTAGCCCGCATGGCAAGTGAGGCAACACGCTCAAAAACATCGTTGTCTCGGCTCACTTTGCCAGTCATCACCAGTTCCAGTCGATGTTCACCGTCGGCGCGGAACACGCGCAGTTTGGCATTGATAACGGCTGGAAACGACTCAAAAATAACTTGGCGCAAGCTCAACGCATCTCTCAACGCCTGGAGCGTCTGGTTCTCCTCTGCCAGATGCGCAGGAAGATCCTTGTCCCACTGATCGGGAGGACGCATCAGCCAGTCGCATTCCACCCAGTCCCCCTTCCACTCGACCCGCAGTAACAGCAGAGGTTCTCGAGAGAGAGCGCCGAAGCGCAGTCTTCTTCGCACACTGCCAAGAAAGTCCGCGGCATGTTGCAACTCTTTCATGAGCGACGCAGGACCTCCCACAAGGGTTTTTGCAATTGTCTTTTTTGCGGCGAAGACTTTTGCGACGGCAATGCCAGAAATACCATGAACTGCAACAGAACAGTGAGTTCCGCAACCATTGGGGCGCCGTGCTCGAAACGCACCAGGAGTAACAGCACGACCATGGAACACCATTGCCAACGCGAGATTCTAAGTCGCTCAATCCGGTCAGTCAGGACAAAGAGTCGCTTGGGTGCAAGCCCTCGAACATCGGAAGAACCGGAGCGCGCACGAAAGCACGCTATTGCAAAGAACCCCGAGAGAAGAACTTCGACCAAAAGCGCCTGAGTGCTCATTTCGCCTCCGCGAGATTCAAGAACCTGATGACCAGCTAAGTGCAGATGTGCCGGTGCGCGTTGTTGCAGCGCGGCTGCAGCAGACGTTCGGACCAATGATGAATTCAAGAGCAGGTGTGGAAAGTGATTGCCGAAGCGGAAATACAACTGGGGCAGCAAACTTGCGTTGGCACCGGAGAGACTTTGTTCGCGACCGTTACCCAACTGTTATGGACAGAGGGTAGTACTCGTCATGCGAGAATTCAATCTATCTCTTGGTATAGTCAAATGGGCTCGAAATAAAGATCATATAAGGAACTAACTTAAGGAAGCCCTTCCGATTATCGAAGCGGTCGCGTCGCGATGGCTCTTTTGCGTTCTCGAACATTTTGACCAGCTGCGGCCATTTCAGGAACGTTCAAAGAAAACCTGAATCTGCAGGCGCATCGGTACCGTTTCCGGATGTTCCGTATTCAGGCGGGTTGAGCCAGCCTCAGTTCTTGTCGTTAAAGCAGCCTTTGCCGACAGAAATCCAGCTCAGAATTACGGCCACCGCGCTCCCCAACATTCCTGTTTTGCCTTTTTCAGGGAGGTGCGACAAGCCTGGTACGCGGATGGGGACTTGTTGAACAGGGCCAAGCCGCTCGATCAAAAAGGTAGTTTGCCCCGCTCACATATCTTTACGAGCTCTGCCAGCGAGCCTGCCCGCATCTTTTCCATCACCTGACGCCGATGTATCTTGACGGTGATCTCGCTCAGATTCAGTTCGCCGGCTATCTGCTTGTTCAAAAGGCCTGCGGTCACCAGCGCCATCACTTCGCGCTCGCGCGGAGTAAGCGAATCGATGCGCGCGCGGATGGAGTCGAGAATTGCATCTTCTTTGCGGCGTGCCCGGTCTGCTGCGAATGCCTGCTCGACCGCGTGCAGCAATTCTTCCTTTTGAAAAGGCTTCGTGAGGAACTCCACCGCGCCCGCCTTCATCACCTTGCGCACCATCGGAATGTCACCATGCGCGGTCATAAAGATTACCGGGATTTTGGTTCCCGACTTCCGCAATCGCTCCTGGAACTCGACGCCGCCAATTCCAGGAAGCCGCGCATCCAAAAGCAGGCAACCCGCCATCGCATTAGACCAGTGAGCGCTAAACCCCTCTGCGGTGGAATAGCACCTCGCGTCGATTCCCACTGCTTCGAGAAGATTGGAAACTCCCTCGCGGATTGATTCATCGTCATCGACGATGAAGACTGTTTCCCGTTCGTCCCACGAAGTATCAGGCTTTTCCGTCATGATTGCGGCCGCACTGTGAATTGTAAGGTAGCACCGCCCCGTACCGAGTTTTCCGCCCAAATTTTCCCATCGTGAGCTTCGATAATTCCGCGGCAGATGGCCAGTCCCATCCCTGTTCCCTGCGGCTTTGTGCTGAAGAAAGGTTCGAACATCCTTGCAGAAATCTCGGGGGCAATGCCCGGACCATGGTCCTCCACCCCAACAAGGATTTCGCCGCCGCCACACTTCTCTGTCCGTATGATGAGTTCGCGCGGTTTGGCAACCTGCATCATGGCGTCCATGCCGTTCATGGCCAGATTTAGGATCACCTGTTGGATCTGCACCGGGTCCATCTCTAATTCCGGAAGATCGTTTGCCAGCAGAAGGCGAATAGAAACATCTTTCCGGATCGCTTCGTCCCGCAATAGGCGCACCAATTCCTGGATCAGGCTATTCATGTTAGTCAATTCGCGCACCTGTTCTTCTTTCTGAAACAGAGCGCGCACACGTCTTACGACAACGCCGGCTCTCGTGCTTTCCTGGATGATCTTCGCCGCGGTCGCTGTGGCCTTCTCAAGGTTTGCGGGTTTAGCCTCCAGCCATTCCCTGCAGGCATACGCATGCGTCACAACAGCCGTAAGGGGCTGGTTAAGTTCGTGCGCAATGGATGCCGCCATCTCCGCCATGCTCAATGAACGCTGCATGCGCGCAAGATCGTCCTGTGCCTGGACAAGATTTTGCTGTGCTCTGTGCTGCTGCTGAATGTCGATGTGTATACCGTACCAGCGTGCGATTTGGCCATCTTCCCAACGCTGGGGAATGCTCCGTACAAGAAACCAACGATAACTGCCGTCCGCAGACCGCACCCGTGCCTCGATCTCGAACCTGTCGCCACTTTTCAGCAGCCGCCTGCCAAGCCTGGCGAAAGAGCTGCTTGTCTTCAGGATGGAGCACATTGAAGAATGCTTCTCCTTTCAACACCTCCGTTCGCTGGCCCAGATAGTCACACAAATGTTGGTTGCAGTATTCGATGAAACCCGCGGCGTCAGTGCGCCATATCTGCTGAGGAATGGCCTCGGTGAGCATCCGTAGTTGACGCTCGCTTTCCCGTATCTCGAGATTTGACTGCTGCAACTCAGCCGTTCGTTCCTTCACCTTCATCTCCAGCCGATCGCGGGCAATTCGAATCGCATTCTCTGCTCGCTTCCTAGCTGAGCTGACGACAGTGATGGCGATGGAGCACAGAATGAACGCGGCGAAGAAGCTCTGTGATTCCTTTGCCACTGAAATAGAGAAAAACGGGGGGACAAAGAAATAGTCGATAAGGAGCGACGACAGCACCACCGCGACGAAGCCGGCGATAAAGCCGCCAAACCACGCGCTGCCCATCACCGCCCCGAAGAATAGGAAGACAAACGGGTATGCGATGACGCGCTGCAACGGAAATGTCCATAACAGCGCCACGACAACAAAGCAGCCTGCGATGGCGCAAGGCCGCACGAGATACTCTATAGGCCAGTTGGAGTGCCGGACTTCGTTTGTGGCCTTCATGGTCGCATCATAAACTGAATCGGCCGGATTCCATCGGGATCGTTAGGAACGAACTCCGTCGTAGTGCTTTGCCTCAACAGAATTCCATCTGGGCGGAAGCCCGCCTCGTTCTATGGTTTCAAGGTCGATTGAAATGGATGATTTCTACACACAAAGTGCGCAGCAAAGAGATTGGCTAATGCGGTAGAGAACCCGTTCGAGGACGTATTTGGTCAGAAGCAGATTGAAGTCTTCCATTTGAGCCCTGGCTCGATTGAGAAGGCGCTGTTTCACGGATGCGGCGGTGTTGGTGGTTGGTTTGCTCAAACGAGAGACTCCATGTAGGGCCGCATGATGTTAACCACCCGGCATACCTTGGCAGCACTCCACAGCTGGTCCATGGTGGCTTTCTTCTCACGGTAGGAACTCCGAAGAGCCTGAATCGCCGTCTCCGTTCCGACCTTTGAGCGGAACTTGAAGCAGTCCGCTACTGTCTTCGCCGGGCTATAGACCCGCAGCTGTGCCCCGTCCACCAAGTGGGTTTCGATTCCGAATTTGAAGGCGGCTTCTGAGAAGTGGACGACGCGAGCAGGAGGATAGTCAAGCTTTGGGGACCAGGTTCCTCGCTCGATGGCAAGCCAGACTTCGAATGGGTTTTCGGTAGTCAGTTCGTGGTATCGGAGAGCTGAGGAGAGGCACAGAACTCCAAGTGGAACCCGCTTCGCGATTTCGAGCAGGGTTTCGTTGGCGGAGATTGGGGCTTCTTTTGAACGGTACAGACCTCGACCTACACGCTCGATTTTGCCGGCTTTGGCAAGGTTCCAGAGATGCGAACGGGACATGGAAAGTCCCTGGATCTCTTTCGAACGCACTAGGGTCCGGTTCCGGACGATGGCCCCGACATGTTCCACTTTCTTCATCACGCTACTAGTCTATCAAAACCTCCATACTTGTAAATATATGTATATGTTTTGATAGAACGCGCAGGAACACCGCCGCCCCGAATCCCTGGTCAACAAGCCAACTCCCTCTCAATGCATTCGTCGATATCCGAGCGTCGAAGGCGCCAAAGCCTCCCGACGCGTATCCCACGAGTCAGGCCGCTACATGCCATTCGCTGCATCGTCTTCAGATGGATGACAAGGATAGCAGCTGCCTCTATGCTATTCAGGAGCCGCTCTGGTCGATATTCACTAGGCAGGATAAAGACGCTCGCTGCGGAAGGGGGAATCACAATTGTCCCTACTTGACCTGTCCGCGTATCTCCGATATGAGCCATCGAAACGGTCATGATGTATCCACCTCATGCCCCACAGGTCCTCGCCAATTGGCCGGATCCGGGCTCGATTCCGGGCCAGCCATAAAGATCTGCCAGAAGTCGCTTCGACTCACGTGCCCCTCGCGCTTCATCCACTCTCGAAACTCAGCCCAAGCATTGGCGGGCCCTTCGTATTCCCCGCTCATGACTGCTCGTGCTATCCGCTCTCCGGGAAGCTCTCCGTTTTTCACGCGGCCTGTGGGCTGCATCGGGGCCACGATGGGGAACCCCACTTCGAAGTCGAACGCTTGTTTCGATGTTTTCAGATGGTGGTCTAAAAGCGGTCCTGCCGGAGCTATGCCTTGGCCGGACAGTGTAGCGAGAATTTCACGGATCGCGACCGGCATGACTGTCCATATTTCGTCACGCGGAACCGTCACGTGAATGACAGCCGCGGCCCGCGGTCGTGTTTCTGTGATTTCGGGCGTTCCGATCATGAGCATTTCCTTTCTGTCAGCGATCATCAACCTTCAAGAAATCCTCTTCAGGACTTCAGGGCGGTTACGGTCGATGTCGTATCCACCACTGCACCGGTGTACATTCCGAATGTCATGGCAGTCGCTCATGCCGATCGATTGCTCGTGGCCTCCGGCAAAGCTGTAGTCGTAAGCCGGTTCGAGGAACCAGCGAAACGGTGTTTGCCGGTTGGCCAGAACATATAGTCTCCGACCAGCTCTCCGGCAATGAAACTGGTCACTTTCCCGTTCTGGTTGAGGTGAGACCATTCGGGACCGACGCCGAACTACAGTGCTAAGGCCTGATGGCACCACGATATAGTGGCCTAGCCAAGCACCGGCAAAAGATCAGTGGCAGCCGCCTCAGCCCGGTTCGGGGCCTTGCGAACGGGCTCCAGACCCTAATCAATGCGGAAATGATGTTTTGTTCTTTCCATTGTTCAGGCACATCGATTTGTGCGATTCAAGCTTTTGAGGAACTCGCCGTATTCGGCTTCCAGATACGGAACCGCGGCCCAACGGAGTGCCAGATGGCAGCCCAAAACCGCGACGCGATACCCGAGAGAAGGCAAGAAACGAGGCCGGACATGAGCGATAGAAAGGCGTGCTATCGCACATCGGACCGGAAATCCATCGATTCGCAGCCAACCCTCTGCGTGGTTTCGTTGTCTGATTATGAATTGACACTTTATAAAGTGACAATTCACCAGGCATCGCCAAGCGACTAAGCATGAGCGATGGGATCGGTTTGTATCAATCACAAAAATGCGGCATATTGAGCGATAGAAAGGCTCGCTAGCGGTCATGACATGGAACTGGCAACTACCGGATTGGCCCAATTTCAAGTGGGATCGCTCCCGGATTTCCGCTGCCGAAGAGCAGTTTCTTCTTGGCGGCGGAGTTGTCATTGGCGCAATCAAGCATCTGGGCGAAGACGAACACAATCAACTCCTCGTCGAATTGATGAGCGGAGAGGCCGTGACCACATCGGCCATTGAAGGCGAAGTCCTCAATCGGGCTAGTGTGCAGTCGTCCATTCTGCGTCAGCTCGAGCTGAGGTCCCCTGATAAACGGCGTGTCATGCCAGCCGAAGAGGGTATTGCCGAAATGATCGTCGATCTCTATCGGTCGTTTTCGCAGCCTCTGTCCAACAAAATGTTGTTTGGCTGGCACCGGATGGCGACTTCCGGCAGAAAAGACCTCGCTGACATTGGAAGGTACCGCACAAGCCCGGAACCGATGCAGGTCATCCCGGGTCCAATCGGCGCTCCGACTGTGCATTTTGAGGCCCCACCGTCGAAGCAAGTTTCGGGAGAGATGAGACGGTTCATTTCATGGTTCAATGGCATTGCGCCGCAAGGCAAGGAACAGTTGCCTGCGATTACACGTGCGGGCAGTGCCCATTTATACTTCGAGTCGATCCATCCCTTTGAGGATGGGAATGGGCGAATCGGGCGCGGTATAGCGGAAAAAGCGATAACGCAGAGCTTCGGGCAACCGGTGCTCGTCTCTTTGGCGACGACCATCCTGGCGCACCAAAAGAGCTATTACCACGCCCTTGAAAGGGCCAATCGGGGCAATGAAATTACTGAATGGCTGCTTTGGTTCGCTGAGATCGCGTTAGAAGCACAGCGGCGGAATATCGCGCAGGTGGAATTTATCATCGCCAAGGCAAAGTTGCTGGAGCGGCTGCGCGGCCAGATCAATGAGAGGCAGCAGAAGACGCTCCTGCGCATGTTCCGCGAAGGTCCGGAAGGATTCAAGGGTGGGTTGAGCGCAGGCAACTATAGCACGATCACGGGTGGTTCGCCCGCCACTACGACTCGCGATTTAGCGGACCTCACGGAAAAGGGCGCGTTTATCCGCACAGGAGAACGCAAGCACGCCCGCTATGCGCTCAACCTTTCGAAGATGTAAAGAGCTTTGCTCAAGAGTGATCCTTGCATCTGCGGGCAAGATTATTCCTCATAGCTCGTCGCCTCGGCCGTGTTGAACGGCTGACACTCCCAATTGTTAAGACTCACTGCATTTCTGCGCGGATGGGATTGTGGCGAGCAACAGACGTCGAGCTCTTCGCTGAAGATCGCGTCGTTTTCAAAAAACTCATTTACTAAATGCGCTTCGACGAAGTCAGCGTCGTCTACGTCCTCTTCGTCCAGTCCTACATTCGCGTGCACTTACTCATCGATCATCTTTAGGGCCGGCGCTGCGTCAAGGTCTAAACAAGCCAAGCGGCCCCCCACGCCCACCCGCGTGGCGGGCCGCGTGCACGCTACCTTTGTGCACTCTATCGCATATCGCGGAACGGCTTCACCTGCAGTTGGGCCAATTCCACCACGTGGCTCTCGCTCCCGCATTTGATCCAATAAACCTGGTCGCCGCGTTTCGTCCGTACACATGGCGTATCGAAGCGCTCATACTGCAACGGGATCTTCCTGGCGTTCACCACCAGGTCGCTACCCTATCTTGACAGGACGTACCGCGGATCAATTGCTCCGCGGATGGTCGTTTCAAAGTCCTGCCAATTGCAGGAGAAGTCCGCTTTGCTGCATCCCGGAAGAAGGACGGGGACACGTTGGGGCGGATTGCTCATAGTTAATTCGGAAGTGGACCGCATCTGTTCGAGTGTTTGAACGGTAAAGTACGTCCGAATGCTGTACTCGTCGCTCTTGCGATTCTTCCAGAGTTCGAAGACAAGCGCGCCCCCCGGAGGAGTGTCATCGCGACGGCCGTCGGCAATCCATGTCATACCCAACAAGGCTCCGATGCTGGTCAAGTTTGTGTCATGACCAATCAGAAAGAGCGCTCGGTCTTCAAGCTTGCCAGGCGCACCGGAGATCTCCTTGTTCGATATTGCCTGCTCCATGCTGCGCAGGATGTGGTCGAGGACATTCGAAGCCTGCATTCGCGCAAGCGCCGGAGTGCGCAAGGTGAAGTCCGTGGCTTCCGTGTGCAGGTCGATCAGAGATCGTACATCGGCGCCGGTTACACAACCCCAGCCGACATTGGCGGCGCTCATGCCCTGGGCATACTCGAGAAGAATGTTCTCGGCAAGCGAGGATGCCGTGTTCAACGGGCCGCGTAATTCGGCAAGGTGGTCGGCCGTGCCCGGAACAAGGATGGCGGGAAGATCGAAGAGGGATGTCCGCTTTTGCTCGGTTGAGGATGGGGTGCCGCATGTGGCCAGCAGTTTGTCCATGGCACCAATCTGCACACGGTAGGCCTGGGTGAGATTAGCTGGGTCATTTCCAATTCTCCCGGCGATGGCAGCGGTAGCCATGGCAGTGTCCACGGGGCCAAAGTCGGCCGGATTCGGATGGAACAGTGGATCGTTGGCGCCCTCAGGCAGCGCTCTAACCGGAACGTTGCAGCCCGGAAAGAGGCCTTCGGCCAGAGCCCTGCCAGTTTCGCGGGTACGCTGGTCCGAGTCGGCGTAAAACGTGACACCGGTCGCGTCACCGCATCCGTTTGAGGCCAGGAGTCCTTCACTCGCCAGTTGCATCCGGTCGTATGCGCCAAAGAGTTCCATCAAGCGATAGCCGTGCTCGGTCAGATTGCCGGGTGGTACGTCCCACACCGGCCAGGATGCCGCGGAATATGCATTGTATTGTGCAGGTTTTCCAGTTGGTGAGCGAACTCCGTGACGGCTGAAATAAACCACGAATTTCAACTCGGCGTCCCCGGTTGTTGAAGCAGCAGCGACCATCTGTGCGGGTGCAACGGTAGCGGCGAAAGAAAGAAGACAAGCAAAATAAAGGTTGAGCCTTTTCATACAGGTCCTCGCAATTGACCAGACATCCTTGTCCGACACAACATGCACAAATGAGCATCGCTTATCGAAGGAGGCTGGAGCACGGACGCCGACGTGGGCTCTGACAGCCTGTACGTCTTCATTCGGTCACTTAGAGCCAAAATTACGCAACCGGGGGAGAATGAGTTGTTGCACACGATTCGCGGAGTCGGCTATTCCTTGCGGTGCGATTCATGCTGAAGAGACCATTCTCGATCTCAATGCGCCTGACCTTATGGTTTGGCAGCATTTTCTTCCTTGGCTGGTTGCTTTTCGGCACGGTGATGTGGCTCAACCTCAAAAGCACGTTGAAGAACGAGCGCTATCAGACACTCTCACGGCGCATAGACCGGTTGCAACAGTTGTTGAGCAAGACGAAAAGCGATAATGAATCGGATCGTGATCAGGACTTTGCGGACTTCGCACGTGCAACAGGGAATGGCCTTGCGGAAGTCTTTCGTGTGGACGGGCAAGGGGCCTTTCCCTCGCCCTCGGCAGCAGCATCGGCCTTTCCATGGCCTGCGGTTAAAAAGCGGCGATTCCGAGCGGTTCCTGCATATCGTATCCGCAGACCAGCCGTATTGGGTGCTTACACGTCCTTACTCGCTCGTCGGGCAACAACTATATCTCTGTACAGCAGCTCCTGAGGCAGAGAACCTGGTCGTCCTTCAGAGCTTTCTGGAGGGCATGCTTGCATCTGCCCCAATTCTGTTCTTGATTTCATCTTTAGGCGGTTACCTGTTGAGCCGTAAGGCCCTGAAACCTGTGGACAGAATCACGACGAGCGCGCGATCCATCAGCATACGAAATCTATCCGAACGCCTGCCCGTCGCAACCACCGGGGGCGAGTTGCAACGCCTTGCGGAGACATGCAATGCGATGCTCCAGCGACTGGAGTCCGCTGTAAATCAGATTAAGCAGTTCACTGCGGACGCGTCGCACGAATTGCGCGGCCCTCTGTCGTTTACGCGTACGGTTGCCGAGGTAGCGCTAAGAAATCCTCATGCCGACCCAGATAGTCGCAGAGCCTTTGAGGATATTGTGGAAGAGTCTTCCAAGGCCTCAGAGCTCTCTGGAAGGGATGCTCACTTTGGCTCGCGCCGATTCGAATTCTTTCGATGCCGCGTTGGAACCAGTGGACCTGGTTGCAATTGTTGAAGAGGCCTGTGGCTTGGCGCGCCCGATTGCCGATGAACGAAATCTCACGCTGTCAGTCTCTGCCGGGTCCGGTTCTTCCATCAACGTGCTTGGGGATTTTTCAAGCCTTCGAAGGCTCGTCTGGATCATGCTCGATAACGCGCTGAAATACACGCCGGCGCCGGGCACGGTGGACGTGAAGATCAGTGTGGCTTCGGAACAGGCAACCCTACAGGTGAGCGACAGCGGCATAGGAATCTCCGAAACCGATCTGCCACACATTTTCGACCGCTTCTATCGAACAGATCCTTCGCGCAGTCAAGTCGAAGGCAGCGGATTGGGCCTGGCGATTGCAAGATGGATCGCCGAGATGCATCACGTAGAACTCTCTGTTGCCAGTACAGAACACAAAGGGACGACTTTTTAGGTTGTATTTCCACTCTGTGAAGCTTAGCTTTACAGCTTGCTAACGATGACGGCGGACGAAGGGGCTGAGCGTGACGAACGGGTATTCCCCCAGCGCCATCATCTTCTCCGTACCGTCGAAGTGATAACGCCAGCGCCAGAGTTTTGCGCCGGTTGGTGAGATGAGAAGGCAAAGGCCGCCGCCATCTGTCAATTTGTATGGCTTGCTGGCAGGTTTTGCGTTGTCGATTTCCTTCACCGTGAGCCCCATTCTATCAGCCCCCAAGAGGGTAGATTTGCTCCGTACCCACGTTTCAGAGCAACTATACCCCCAAATATACCCACAGAGAAAGAAGGCAAAAAATGGGCGATGACTGACCTTCACGCACGCATATTTAAGCGTAAGGCTCTTTAAATCAAATATTTGTCTTGTTTAGGAGAAATTCGGGAGGATTCGCGGAAGCTCGGGGAAGGTCGGGAAAATGCGGGTATTGGCTGCCCACCAGGGATTCGAACCCCAATATGCTGCTCCAGAGGCAGCTGTCCTACCATTGAACGAGTGGGCAACAACTAGATGTCCACCATTTTCCAGCCAGATCAGCCAAAGACCCGACGAAGCCATAGTGAACAAAACCAACTGATTCATCATAAGTGGGATTCACTACCCCGGTCAATTCTCGCCCGCCACGCTATTCCTTATCTTCCGTTCCCTGCTCCTCTCACTCCTCCCGCAGCACCTGCAAGGGCCTCAATCCAAGAATCCGATAACTCGCAATCCATCCCGTGGCAGTGGCCAGCACCGCCGTACCGATCAGCGCAATTGCCGTCGCTCCCCAGTCGATATGAAAGGAAACCTCCAAGCGGCGCAGCAGCACTCTCGTCAGCAGGTTGGCAAACACAACGCCTACCATTCCCGCCAACAATCCCAGCACACTGAATTCCACGCTGAAGGTGCGCACAATCCGCATTCGCGTGGCTCCCAACGTCTTCAGAACTACCGCCTCCTGCATCCGCCTGAATCGTGTGCTTGCAATGCTTGAGGCCAGAATCGTCAGCCCGGCCAGAATTGAGAAACCTGCCAGCAGCCGCACCACAAACGTGATCTGATCCACCACGCTCTCAATCCGTTCGAGTACATCGGCAACGTTGATTACCGTAACCGTTGGAAACGCTGCAAAGAGTCCTCGCTCCATTGCTGCCACCTGCTTCGGATCCATGTGCACGCCGCCGTACCATGTGGACGGCTGGTCTTTCAGTTGCCCTGAGGGCAACACGAACTCGACCCGCGCCCCAAGGTGCTGTCCGTCGGCGCTGTATATCGCACCCACCTTCAAAGCCCGCGACGTGCCGCCAATCGCCATTTCCACCGCGGAGCCAATGCCCAGGTTGAGCCGTCGCGCTACACCCTCATTCACCGCCAGTTCGGCGGCGCTTCCGTCCTTCCACCACGAGCCTTGAGTAACCTTATCGCCCACAAGAGGCGAATCGGCCCAAGTCAGCTCGGCCTGCTCCAACATCCGCCGCGGATAGTGTTGCGCTTTCATTTGCGAGAGCGGCTGCCCGTTGATGGAAATGAACCGGCCCGGCACCACAGGCATCAGATCCAACGCCTGAGTCACTCCTGGTTGGTGCGCGAAGAAATCTTTCACTTCGGCGACTTCATCCGTCGTAACGTCCACCAGAAAAACGTTTGGCAGTTTGGGCGAGGCCGTCTCCTTGAGTTCGCGTAAAAGCTGCGCCTGCATCAGGTAAACAGCCAGGATCAGCATCACACCCGTACCCAGCGCGGCCAGCACGGCCGCCGACTGGTTTCCCGGCCGGTAAAGATTCGCGAGGCCATGGCGAAGTGACGAAGGCAAACGTAGCCTGACACGATCAAGAACGAAGCGAACCGTCCACAACGCAACTGCCGCCAACGCCAACAAGACAACCAGCGCGACCGTAAACATCGCCGCAAAAGCCGTTCCAACCTTGGCCGAGTCTGACAGCGCCCACGCAATCCCGCCCAGAGCCGCCACAACCACCGTGGCAATTGCCAGTTGCAGCCGGCGCGCCCACCATTTCACCAGCCAGCCGCGAATCCCTTCCGGGCCCGATTCCACCAACCTGCGGAGTACCAGAACCGGCCTCACCGCGCGTACGTCAAGCAGTGGCGGAAGACAGAAAAGCAGCGTCGTCAGCAGTCCTGTTCCCAGCCCCGCCAGCGCCGACTGCCAAGGGAAATTCAATACAACATGCATCGGAAGCAATGTGCCGAAGGCAGCCGGAAGCGCCGCCATCACTCCCACGCCTGCGGCCACGCCAACCACACCACCTGCAAGCCCCAGACCCAGCGTCTGCAGCAAAAAAATACGCAGCAGATCCCCCGAACCTGCACCCACTGCTTTGAGAATCGCCAGCATGTCCATTCGCTGTTCCAGGTGCGCATGCATCGCCATGGCTACGCCGATAGCCCCCAGTACCATCGCAACCAGGCAGATCAAACTCAGAATTGCCGTCGCATTATCCAGTCCACGACTGAGCGCAGGATTTCCTTCGCGAAAATCCATCACCTGTGCGTCCGGTAGCGCCGACTCAATCTGTCCGCGTATCGCCGCAGCCTCTGCATCGGATGAAAGCCCACTTGCAGCCTTCTCCGGCAGCTTCACCAGCAATCGCTCGCTGGCGCGGCTGCCTGTTGCCAGCAGGCCAGTCTTTTCCAATGCCGCGCGTGAGACCATCACCCGTGGCCCCATTCCCGCACCGGCGCTGATCCGGTCGGGCTCCTGCGTCAGTACCGCCGCAATTTTGAAGGTCTTGCCCCCCAAGCGCAGCGTGTCGCCCACTTTCGCATTCAGCCGGATCAGAAACTCTTCCGCAACGACTGCCGAATCGCCGTCCAGAGCTTGCGCCAGGCTCATCGGCGGTTCCAACTCAGCAGTACCGTAGTAGGGGTACTCGCCGGGGTCCACGGCCTTGAGCGTAACCAGGATCGGCACCGGATCGGGGGGCACCGATGCCATCGAGAGCGTCTCCACCACCCAGGTTGAACGGATCTCAGAAGCTCCATTCGCGCCGCTTCCCTGTTTTAGAATCGCCGCAATCTTGCTCGTTTCCTCGGCTGTGGGGGGATGAAAAATGCGCGCACTCAAGTCCCCTGCCATGAGCGAACGGGCTTCGCCGGAGAGCGTGCGCCGGAAGCTGTCGCTCAACCCTCGCACGCCGACTAGCGCAGCGACCCCGACCGCAACCGACAACACGACGAACCCGAACTTGCCTGGCGCGGACTTCAGATCCCGCCAGCCAATCGCGCCCGCACGCTTCCAACTCAATGCCCGGTTAGCCATTTTTCTCCTCGTTGGCGAGAGGAGTCTTATCTAAAGCATTCTCAGAAACGCATGGCAGTGTGTCTTCAACCACCATTCCGTCTTTCAACACGATCTTTCTGTCCGCGCTGCTTGCTACTTCTGGATCGTGCGTAACAAGAACCAGGGTCGTCCCGGCTTTCTTGTTCCGCTCCAGCAGCAGGTCGAGAACCAGACGGCCATTTGCGGAGTCCAGGTTTCCGGTCGGCTCATCGGCCATCACAATCGGCGGTTCCACAACGAAGGCCCGCGCCAACGCAACGCGCTGTTGTTCTCCCCCAGAAAGCTGCACCGGGTAGTGATGGATTCGTTCTGCCAAACCCACTTCGTCCAGCAAGCGCCGCGCCTGATGGAGGCCGCTGCCCTCCACATTCAATTCGTATGGGAGCAGTACGTTTTCCAGAGCTGTCAAAGTCTGAATCAACTGGTAGGACTGAAACACGAATCCGATCTTCCGTCCGCGCACGGTGGCCAATTCCGCCTCCGCCAGGTTGTGAATAGGCGCGCCATCAAGCCATATCTCACCTGAGCTTGGCGAATCGAGTCCCGCAAGCAATCCCAGCAACGTACTCTTGCCGCTTCCGCTTGCGCCGACGATGGCGACGAACTGCCCCGCTGGAATTGTGAGTGTGATCCCCTTTAGAATATCTACTCGCCGTGTACCGTTCTGAATCCACTTCTTTGCGTCACGAACTTCAATCACCCGCCATCCTCCTGGATACCCGTTCCCTGTCTTGCGCAGCTACACTAATTGTGTGGACGTTCGCCGCGCGATTCTCGTTTCATTTTGCCTGCTGATTGTGGCTGTCCGGCTTCCAGCGGCCAGCCCGCACATCCTGGTCTGTTACGGCGACAGTATCACCGCCGGTCACGGTTTGCCCGACGGTCAATCGTTTCCTGACGCCCTGCAGCGTCTACTTGACGCGCAGGGATACCAATACAAGGTCATCAATCAAGGTACCAGCGGTGCTACGACAAAGGATGCGGTCGCGAGCCTCCCTTCCGTTCTGCGGATTCATCCAGAAGCCGTCATTGTCGAGTTCGGCGGCAACGACGGGCTTCGCGGACTGCCTCTGGAACAGACTCGACGCAACCTCGACGAGGTGCTTACCATTTTGGAAGGTGCGCATATCAAGATTTTGCTTGCGGGAATCACTCTTCCTCCCAACTACGGTCCGGACTACGTGCAATCGTTCGGCCAGGTCTTTCGTACTCTTGCGGCCAAGCACCATGTCGCCTTTGTGCCCATGATCTACAAAAACCTGATCAACGTCCCAGGCACAGTCCAGGAGGACGGCATCCACCCGACAGCGAAGGGCTCCGTGATCATCGCCAAGACGCTGCTGCCGGCTCTCAGGCCGCTTCTCAAGCGCTGACGCGAATTAAAGATCAGCCACCGCGGCAGCATGGACCCCGATTCTCACACCATAACGACCACTGGCTGAAAAAGCGTGCCCGCCACTCTCGCGGCAATGCCAACGAGTTCCCTCTGTCCGGCAAAAACCTTCACCAGCGGCGCATGGGAAAACTCCGGGAGATTCGCCTGGGCCCCATTTCTCAAGCGACCCAACGCATGGGCATCGCCTATAACAGACGGCATCTCAGGCAACAAGCTTCGCGGATGCACGCACACATCCTCCAAAACCCTTGGGTTTCCCACCAGCGCCTCCAACTCTTCCAGCGAGTGTGCCTCGTCGAGAGTGAAAACCCCGGCCTGTGTGCGTCGCAACCGGCTCAAATGCGCTCCGCAGCCCAGCGCCTGCCCAATTTCGTGGGCTACAGACCGCACATAACCTCCCGCACTAATGCTCATGTCGAATGTGGCCTCAGGACCCTCGAGAACAGTGATCTCAAAGCTCGTAATACGAACCTTCGCGGTTTTCAGTTCCACCGGCTTGCCTTCGCGCGCAAGCTTGTAGGCCGGCGTGCCGGCGATCTTTTTGGCCGAAAACGGGGGCGGAATCTGCTCGGTATCGCCATGGAACCGCGCAGCAACCCGCCGCACCTCGCCGAGCGTCAAGGTCGAGCCCATTTCCGGCCAGCGATCGGGTCCGGCGGCGGCGCCTTCGGCATCGTACGTATCGGTAGGAAACCCCAGTCGGATGACCCCTGAATAGCTTTTCTCTGCGGACGAAAAATACTGCGCCAAACGCGTGAATTTCCCCAACAGCAACGGCAGGACTCCGGTCGCCATCGGGTCCAACGTACCCAGGTGTCCGATGGACTTCTCTCCGGAGATTCGGCGCAGGCGGTTCACTACATCGTGGCTGGTCATCCCGCCAGGTTTGTCGACGACGACGAGTCCGTTCAAGGTTGGGTCAGTCCCCTAGATGAATGTAGAGCATTTTGACGAAGTGCGTTGCGTTAGGAGTCGTGGATGGGGAAGCTGCCTGAAGAGAAAGCCTGCGCGGGTGAGACGATCGCATGGAGTCGGCCCACGCTACTAGCAGTCGGCAAGCAAGCTTGAGCCTGTTTTCCCATTGCCAATCGTTGCAAAGGGCTCCTATGCTGAAGACGGATGGAATTGGAAATTGGACGCGTTAGAAAACCGATTCGTCAACTGCGCAAGTCGTTGAAGGGCCTTTCCAGCAACCCTCCGATGCAGGAGGTCCATAGTCTGCGCACACGAACGCGCCACGTCGAGGCCCTGGTTATGGCGTTCATGCCCAAGCAGAAAAAACGCAGACGCCAGCTGCTGGAAACGCTTAAGCCTCTGCTCAAAGCGGCAGGCGAAGTGCGCGATATGGACGTGTTTGCAGCCAAAGCGCACACCTTGGATGGCCACCGTCACGACGATTCCGTGGCCCGCCTCCTCGAGCACCTGAAAGCCATGCGCATTGAGAGCGCCGGCGAACTCGTGGAGACGGTGGCAAGGCAACAGAAGGAAGTGTGCTGGAATTTGGACCGATTCTCAAAGCGGATCGAAAGCGGCTTTAAGGCAAAGTACTCCCAGGTGGTCAACAATGATCTCCATGAGGGCGCGGCATCAAGGCTGATTGATGAACTGAGCCGATGGCCGGCGTTCAACGCGGAGAATCTCCATGCCTTCCGCATCAAAGTGAAGGAGCTGCGGAATGTGTTGCGGCTGGGCGAAGACGGGCACGTCGATTTCGTGAACGCTTTGGAAGAGGTAAAAGAGAAGATTGGCGATTGGCACGACTGGAATCAATTGAACGAGATCGCCAGGAAGGTGCTCGATGCCCGGAAAAACCTTGCTGCTCTCGAGAAGATCGAGGAAATGGAAAGCAACAGGTTCAACCAGGCGCTTGCGGTTACGTATGCGATGCGAACGCGCTTTCTGGGCGGATTCGGCGGTTTCACAATTGCTGAACCGTGATCGAGGGTTCGCGATTGGCTGGTGTATTCCCCAATCTGACTTTTTCCAAGAATGGTGGGCGTTTGTAGTCTCCGACCCTTTGTGCGAGAGACGATTGGGCCGCCGTGCTCACAAGCCGCCAGTGGAGGGTTGCCTTAGAAGCGACAGGAACTCCGTCCGCGTCTCTTTCTGGCGGAAGCAGCCAACCATGGCCGAGGTCACCGTGGACGAGTGCTGCTTCTCAATACCGCGCATCATCATGCACAAATGGCGCGCCTCGACGACTACGCCCACGCCCTGCGGAGCAATCGCCTCTTGAATTGAGTCGGCGATCTGGCGGGTCAACCGCTCCTGCACCTGCAGGCGGCGCGCAAACACCTCAACCAGGCGGGGAATTTTGCTTAGCCCGATGACCTTGCCTTTGGGAATGTATGCCACATGCACCTTGCCGAAAAACGGCAGCATGTGGTGCTCGCACAAAGAGAACATCTCAATGTCCTTCACGATCACCATTTCGTCGTAGTCCACATCGAACATGGCCCCGTGCAGAATTCGGGCCGGATCTTCGTCGTATCCCTTGGTGAGGAAATCCATTGACTTCTCAACGCGCGCAGGCGTTGCCACCAGTCCGTCGCGGGTGGGGTCCTCGCCCAGCCGGCTCAGAATTTCGCGATACATCTCCTGCGTGCTGAACCCGCTGAGGGCCTCGTCGATTCCTGCTGCCCTCGGAATCGGCTTGCTCACTGCAATTGGGTGTGCCATCCTACTCATCCTCTCACCTTGGGGAACCGGTGTGTCCCGATTCAATCAACCTCTTTCACCGCGATACTCGAAAAAATTGTTCTCGGTTTCTTCGACGCGGATCGATTCGAGCTTACCGGCCGGCATTGAGTCTTTCAAAAGCCCGTACACTGTCTTGCATAGATTTTCGGTCGTCGGCACGCGATTCGCAAAGAGCGGGTCGAGATTCAGGTTCGTATGGTCAAAGCGGTCAATAATGCTCTTTCGCACTACTTCATCGAGCGCCGCCAGATTCACCACCATGCCGGTCTCGGGGTCGACCGGGCCACCCACCACGACTTCGACAACATAGTTGTGTCCGTGGCCTTGAGGATTATTGCACTTTCCGTAGGCGACCCGATTCTCTTCCGGCGTGAGAGCGGCCGTTTGCAGGCGGTGGCTGGCGCTCAGCAGATAGCGACGGCCGAAGGACGCATTCACGCTTCACCCCGGCACTCGGCAAAAATCTCAGGTGTCTCATAGATGCGCACGCAAGTCAGCCTGGCCCCGCGAGCCGCGGTAATCGCCGGTTCCAGCCGTTTCCATGCCGCAATTGCAACGTTCTCCGTGGTCGGAATCGTGCTCGCGAACTCCGGCACCTCAAGATTCAGATGGCGATGGTCGAAGGCGTCCAGCACCCTCTGTTCCATCAGACTCTTGAGCCATTTCAGATCGACGACAAAGCCGGTTAAGGGGTCCGGTTCGCCGGCGACTGTTACCTCGAGCGTGTAGTTGTGGCCGTGTCCGTTGCGATTGGCGCAGCGGCCGAAGACTCGCTGGTTTTTCTCCGCCGTCCAATTCTCATTCCAATAGTAGTGCGAGGCAGAAAAGGTCGCTCGCCGCGTCAAGAAAACCATTTCGACCCCTCAATTAAAAGATGCAGCGAATGGTGGATAGGCTTCATTGGTTTCGCTTTCAGCTCACAGCATTCACACTTTATAGCTGCGTCCCTTCCAGCTTACCTGTTTGAGTACGCGATGCTGAAACCAGCTCCGGTAAAGCAACCCCGCAAAAAGCGGTAAGCCCAATGGTGAAAGTGCACAGTCCAGGAACGGAAAGTTCGATTTAGCCACCCGGCTATAAAAACGGACCAGCGTGCGTACCCACAGAAGGACAAGAATCCAGCCTGCGCCCAGCCACTCGAGAGAGCGGGCTGCCAGACGAGCATTCCAAAGCTCGACGGCCAAAACCGGAAGCCCGAACAGAAGCAGGAAATCCAGCGCCCGCCACAAAGACATAGCCAGTGTATTGGCAAACAACAAGGCCAGGTTCTTCGTCCAGCCCTCAATCATCGCCGACGTGCGCCGGTACATCCGAGTCGCTACGGCATCGTCTGCGTATCGGAAGCGCAATCCTACCCTGCGGCGCTTGGCCAGATAGGCCAATTCCACGTCTTCAAGCACCTTGTCGGCCACGCTGGCATGGCCACCAAGCTTGCGGTAGGCCTCTCGCTCGATCAGGAGGAACTGACCGTTGGCCGCGGCGATGCGCTGGTTTGGATCGGAGACTTTGGCGGGCGGGTAAGCCAACGCAAGTTCCGAGAAAACCAGGGGCATCAGCGATCGCTGAGCCAGGCCGTGCACAATCTGCCGCGGCGAATAGCTCAGCATTCCTGTCTTGTGCCGCTCCGCCTCGTGCATGGCCCGGCGAAGACTCCCAGGCTCGTGGATAGTATCGGCGTCGGTAAACAGCAGCCAGCGGCCCCGCGCGTGCTTCGCCGCAGTCCAGATGGCGTTCGTCTTTCCGGTCCAGCCTGGATCGAGCTTTCCGGCTTCCATCACCGTGACACCGGATACTCCGCGGGCGATCTCCTCAGTATGGTCGGTAGAGTGATCGTCGACGACGATCAGTTCCCAGTCCTTGCCGAGTTCAAAGATGTCTTCCGACTGGCTGACGAGCGATTGAAGGCACGTGTCCAGGCAATCCTCTTCGTCTCGGGCCGGGACGATCACAGTAAGCTCGATCAACTTCTCGGGCTCAGGCTGAGCAAAGACGGTCCCTGCAATCGCCTTGCCGGCCCACTCGCGCCAGTCAACGGGGGTGGTCGCGCCTGCAGGCTCTTCCGAGAGGCCGAGCACGGGTTTCCAGCCACCGCTTCCGGTCGCTTCGCCCGAATCCGACGCACGCTTTCCCATTCAGCCTCGCCCTTCCGTTCCAGCCCTGTCGCTCAGTATTATAAGTAGGTGCGGCTCCCTCGCTTCCTCTCCGTTCTTCTCCTGCTCCCCCTGGCTCTCGCGCCTGCGTGCAACCGGGGGGCTCATCCTGCCCAAACCAACAGGCCGGCGCCGGATTTCACTGTCTCCGATGGCGCCAGCACCGTCCACCTCGCGAACTACCGCGGCAAGACGGTTCTGCTCAACTTCTGGGCAACCTGGTGCGAGCCCTGCGTTATCGAACTGCCGTCGCTCCTCCAACTGCACCACGATCAGCCCAACCTCGTAATTCTGGCTGTGAGCATCGACGAAGATCCAGACGCTTATGCCAGCTTCGTCTCCAGCCGCCATGTGGACCTGATCACAGTGCGCGATCCCACTGAGTCTGCCGCCAAGCTCTTTCACACCGACATGTGGCCAGAGACGTATGTGATCGACCGCAACGGCATCATCCGCAGCAAATATATTGGCGCTCAGGACTGGTCGAACCCTGAGATTCGCGCCTTCCTCAAGACGCTTTAGCCATTCCGGTCAGCTATCATTCCTTTATGACCACGGTAGAGATACTCTATCGCTATACGACACCCCCTACCGATAGTGTGAGCTTCGCGCTGGCCGGCACGCGCGACGTCTATGGCATCCGCCGCATCAGCATCGCCGCCGATGCTCGCACATTGCGTGTCGAGTACGACGCCACCCGTCTCAATCCTGCTACGGTGACCAAGCTCATCCGCCTCACCGGCCTGGATATCTCCGAGGAGCTGCCGCTGATTCCGCCACCTCAGTCTGCACCCGAGTCTGCGGCCTGACTCAGCGGCATTGCGCCTCTGGGCAATCCCTGTTAATCTGGCAATGGTTTTGCGGTTCCGCGGTTCTGTCAGGAAACGCAAGTGTGCGCCCGTAGCTCAGCTGGATAGAGCGTCTGGCTACGAACCAGAAGGCCGGGAGTTCGAATCTCTCCGGGCGCACCATAAAACCCCAATAAAATCTTGGACTTACAGAGATTCCGAAAATCGGAATAGAACAACCTGCGTTTCCGTGTCGACTCTGTGTCAACATTTGCAAGAATTGGCGCTCATTGGGTTGACTGGAACGCTGGTCAGCGCTAGCTGCAAGGAGATTTTCGTTGTCCGCTCTTTGCTGTAGTTTCTTCCAGGCTTTCCAGCCAGGCGAGAAAACGCCTGCCTTTTTAGAGAATGAGCCAACCCTGAACGGTCCTCGACGCGAATCGCGACGCCGGGTATGGGGTGGATTGCAGGCCAGACAGCTCTCTTTAGGGGATCCTGGCGCAGAGCCGACTGTTCGTCGGGGACCTCAAGGCACACACCCTCCGTCGCTAACTCCAAGCGCTTCTCTGAGCTAGCCGTTTTCGACTCGTGTCTTAATGTCTGAGTACGCCGTCTCGATGAGTCTGCCAAGGGAAGCCGCATCTGTGGCTGTTCCCGGTCTCAGCTTTACGTGGCGCATGAACTTGCCGGCGCCTTGCAGCATGCGGGCCGGATCAGGCAGCATTGCGCCGTAAAAGAACCCCACGTTCACGTGCGAAGAGAACACATTGACGTAACCGAACGGTGCATCGCCCAGACATGCAACCGGACAGCCGTCATGCAAGACCTCCCGCACTTCGTCCCCACATTTTCTCATCACCTCAAACCACTCAAGCGCGATCGTTCCCAATTCGCCTCGATGCTCTCTCATCCATGCATCGATGTCAGGATTGCGTTCGACGGCACCATTGAATCGCAACAATTGAAGTCCCATCATCGCTTCCCTTTCGCCTTCGGGTCTATGTTACGTGGCCCCCTATGCGAAGGAGCAAAGTGATCGGTCCTCAGACGGGCTTCGAACCAACGAACCTGGCTATCGCGCCTGATTGCGCGAGGTCGAAATTGCGATTGCAAAACCATTTTCATGCATTTCACGGGCCGAACACACTGTTAGGTCACGGCCGAAGTCGCGCCTCTACCCAAAACCTCGGAGAAGATCCTTTGAATCGAGTCTTTTCGCAGCCTGCAAGGACCGCGCTGATTCCGAGGGCCTCGCGCCGTGCTCCTTATGCCGGAACAAGAAACCGCGGCCTGCCGCCCGGCGCTTCAGTTTCTTCTTTTGTATTGACCGCGCCGGGAGGGCAGAGTCTGCACGTCTTCGAACTCTTCGATGTGGCTCTTTCGAGACGGCGACGCGGTCTCATTCTCCGGTATTGGAACGAACTCCAAGGGGGCGATGAACTCAGGCTGAGCTGTCGCTTCCCTTTCCAGAACATTCGCAACAATCGGTACGTCTGGATCAGCCACGACCGTTACGGGTTCAGCGAGCGGCGTTGGGTTCTGGGCGATGACCGCGCTCTCGCTCTCGCTGTCAAGCGGGAGTGGAGACTCTTCGTCTTGCTGCGCAGGTTCCCTTGTCTTGCCCAGGTTCTTCAGACCAATTGAAAACAGAAGGCCTCTGAGGGGATTTAAGCGCGAAGTGGATTCATCGGGAGGCACTTCGCGATGGGTCAGCCGATGTTCCTCCGGCGCGGCTTGCCGAAAGAATATCGGTGCGACCTCCTCCGCGGGGAAGTCAACCAGCGGCTGAGTTGGACCGGTAGCCGGATCCGCGGTTGCGAACGGGGCAGGTTCTTCAGCAGCGAACGGTCCTGCTTCTATCGGGACGGTTGGGCCAGCGTTCACGGGTCGGATGCGCGTGAGGCCCTCTGACCGCGATGCCGCACTTTCCCAGGACTGGAGCACATTCGTCGGGCGCCTCGATTGAGGCCCTGCGCGGTCACTCTGGACGACCTGATTCGGCAATGGTGACTCCGATTGCTCCGCCGAGTGCTTCAGATGCCCATCCGGCAGCGGCCTGGGTGCGTCGGCATCCGCCTGCGGCCCAGACTGCGGCTGCGACGGCTTGGTGGGCGGAGAGATTGCCCACAGGAGAGCAGCAGGAACCGAGCGGCGGGCAAACGGATCAGAAGCGGGCCCGGAAGCTGCAGGCTTTGATTGGTCGCGGACAACTGACTCGCTGGAAAGTTCCCCGACGTCAGACAAGCGTTCTTCTGCCAATGAGCTGGTCCTTTCCGTCCACCCTGAGCCTGAGGTGCTCTGTGCGCGAAGGTCCTTCTCGATCTCCTGCACGGAGCGGCGAAAACCCCGGGGTCTGACTTAACCAGTTTAACCCGATTCAAAACAAACCCTGCAGCCGCCACATCGAGGCGCTGCAAGGTAGTCAATACGGCCAGGACCTGCGCGCCTCCGGAGACGGCCGACTCAGCGACCACGCAGTGGAATGGTTGGCGAAGAACGGCGTCAACACCGGTAAGAACGCTGACTCCGGCATGCAAAGGTTCATCAAAGTCTTGATCCGACACTCGACCCTTTTCGAGGATGCCGATTTCGATCCTGTCTCCGCACACAACTGGATTTGCCGCGCGAAGGCGTCGTGACTCACCAGCGGAAACATCACGTGCGCGATCCGAAACCGCATAAGCAGCGGAGAATTCACACAGGCGATGCTTGAAGGCCGGGACTTCGAAACTATGCAGGCGCCTATGGTCATCACTCTTACCGTGCACCTAAGGGCAGCGTTGGCGGGGAGTGCAGCTTCGGAGCCATCGCGCTGAATCAGCCGGCTCAGATTTGACCTCCTGATCACTGGTTGGCTTGAAGTCCGACTCATTCCCTGCTGCTGCGTGTGTCAGCGCACACACAGCGTGTATCTGGTGACATGCCGGCCCGAATCCTTAGGCTCTATAACTCACTTGTTTTCAATCTGCCATGATTGGCGGCCCGGTTGCATTGAGTTTGGGCGCAGGCGACTGAGCAACAAATCTGGAGGGCGCGATGATGACCCTGAAACTCAACAGACTGGCGATAGTGGCAGGGACGACGGTAGTTGCGGCTGCCGCTGCGGCACAGAGCGTGAGGGTTCAAACGCAGCCGGCTGAGACTGTGGTTATGAAGCGCGTGATCGTGATCAGTCTCGAAGACCGCAAACTGGCCTTGGTCGAAGACGGACAGGTGAAGAAGGTCTACAGAGTTGCAGTGGGCAAGCCGACGACGCCGAGCCCTGAGGGAACTTTCACGATTGAGCGCCGAGTGGTCAACCCGACATATTCACACAATGGCCGGGTGGTACCGCCGGGGCCGGGCAATCCGGTGGGCACGCGCTGGATGGGGCTGAGCATTCGTGGTTATGGAATCCACGGGACCAACGAGCCCAAGTCGATTGGTAAAGCCGCTTCGCACGGATGCATCCGGATGGACAAGGCCGACCTTGAAGCGTTCTTCGAACTGGTTGCCGTGGGCGACACTGTTGAGCTGGTCGGCCAGCGCAATGAGGAGACAGCGCAACTGTTTGGCGCCGTACCGAATCCGGCCTCGCCCGCCCCTGAGCAACCGGTGCAGACGGCTAAGGCCGCTCCGGAGGCAGCGCCCGTCACGCCCAGCGTCGAGAGCCTGGTGGTCGCAGACACCCTCGATCCGGTGGCCATGGTTGCGGAGACGTTGTAAGGGAGAGCGGCAATGAATCTGCTGGCGAATGCGATGTCCGCTGTGGAAGCAGCGCTGCTGCCGCTGGTGTCGGCGCTGCTGTTGGAAGAGTTGACATATGGAGGTCTGGTTCGGCTGCTATTGGCTCCGCGGCCGGAGACAGGTAAACGCGTAGGGCCCAATCACCAGGAAGGAGACGGGAAATGATCGCATTGAAGCTGTTGTTGACGGTCGCGGGAGTGCTTTTGATGGCTTTCGCGGTAGGGATTCCAATGTATGGACTTTGGATGCGCATCGAGTATGCGCGCCGCAAGGCTCGCGGAGATGAGACAACGGACAAAGAAGCGGCTGCGAAACCAAATAAGATCGACCGGCGCCGCCCTTTGGCGTTGGCCGCGGCGGGCTGTCTGCCGCTGTTGATAGCGGCCAGCATTGTGGTGGTACCCAGCGGCATGGGTGGCGTTCGCGTGAGCCAGATTCGCGGCACGCTGCCGGGAACGCTTTATCCGGGCGTGCATTTCATCGCCCCGATGGTCGACAGCGTCGAGACCTTCGATCTGCGGGATCATCTTTTCACTGCCGGCACCTTGGAGGAGGGCGCAAAGGCCGGGGCGCGGAAGAACGAGCTTAGCGTTCAGTCGCTCGAGGGGCTCAACATCGGCCTGGCGGTTACGGTTCGTTATCGCCTCGATGCCAACAAGCTCTCGAGTGTGCAGGCGCACATGCCCCAACCGGTGGACAGGGAACTTGTTCCTCCGGTGGTGGCGAGCGCGTGGAGAGAACTTGCTCCGGAGTACACCGTGCGGGAGATTTTCTCGACCAAGCGCGAAGAGGTACGCTCGAAGGCAGCAGCCATTATTACGCGCAAACTGGGCGAGGATGGCATTGTGGTGGAAGAGGTGATGCTCTCCGACATTCAGTTGCCTGACGAGTATGCCAAGGGCCTGGAAGGACTGTTGCTCAAGGAACAGGAGGACGACCAGCTTGGCGTGGTGACCGACATTCAACAGAAGCAGGTGAAGATTGCCGAGTTGCAGGCGGAAGCCGAAGCCGCGCAGAAGGTGAAGGCCGCAGAAGGCGACGCTCAATCGCGCGTGGTGGAGGCGAAGGGCGAGGCCGACGCCATGCAATACACACTGCCGTTGAAGCAGAAACAGATTGAACAGAGCAAGCTTGAAGCCGAGGCGCGCAAGGAAGCGACTATCGAAAACGCGGACGCCGAGGCGCAAGCCAAGGTCATCGACAGCAAGGCCGAACTGGCGCGGCGCAACATGATGGCCGACGCCGAGGCCAGCCGCGTGCGACTGATGGCGTCAGCCGATGCAGAGCGCATGACGAGCGAAGCCGCACTGCTGAACAAGTCGCCGCTACTGATCAACAAAATCATCGCCGAACGGCTTTCGGACAAAATCCAGGTGGTGATGGTGCCCTCGGACGGCAAATTCTTCTTCGCCAACGATGTCTTCAAGAGCATGGCATCGAGCCCGGTGATCAAGCAGGAGATGGACAGTGAAACCGCGCCGGCTGCGGGAGGCGCGCACTGAGACGGCGATCCGGCGGGATGGGCCGGCTCGTCCCGCCGGAGATTTAAGGTCCAAACGATATAATCCGCGCAAACGAAAAGCTCTGGGGAAATTGAATTCTATGAAACTGGTCTGGCTGATTGCGGTGGTCGCAAGTGCGCTGATGGGACAGACAGCGAGCACAGCGCCAGGCCCCTGGGAACTGCCCGCCACAAATCTTGCTGAACAGGTAGCGGAGATTCTCGGTCCCGGCCAGGCGCGCCTCACAATTCGTAATCTCTCCACTATCTCCACCGACGAAATCCCCGTAATCCGGCGATTGCTCGAACAGGATCTGAAAGCGCGCGGCGTGCTCGCGTCGGGAGCGGAGAGCGCCAACGCCGTACGCGTGACACTTAGTGAGAATGTTCGCGAGCGCCTGTGGATCGCCGAGGTGGTGGAGGGCGCCGAGACTCGCGTGGCGATGGTGCAGGTAGAACCGGGCACAGCGCAACCGGCGCAAACGGCGAGCGGTCTCACGCTGCGCAGGCAGGCCGTTCTCACCACGAGCGATGGAATTCTGGCGTTGCTTGAAGTTCGAGACAACCTAATAGCAGTCCTACCGGAGGAGATCATCGTCTACGGTCGCGTGGGCAGCGGCTGGCATGAGCAGAAGCGACTCGCCACGGGCGTGAAGAAGCCGCAAGCGCGGGACCCTCACGCCGTGATCGCTCTCGCGCACGACGGAGACGGATTCACAGCGTTTCTTGCGGGAAGGGTATGCACAAGCAACTATCAAGTTGCACAACCGGAAGGAGGATGGGCGGTGCATTGCACAGAGAGCGATGACCCATGGTTGATCTCGGAGTCAGTTCCAGTCCCAGGTGCCGCTATCAACGATGTAGCCACCCACCCTGTCCAGCTCAAAGCCTTCTATAATGCCTCGCGCAACTACTTTACAGGCATGGTCGTCCCCGCACAGAGTGTGGACCTGCCTCCCTTTTACTCTGCCGCTCTTGTTCCTCGTTCTGATGGAGTCGGATGGCTGATTGGCGGCATCGATGGCAGGGTGCAGCTTGTTGAGAACGGCACAATCAAGCAGGTTGCAGGTGCGCGTGACTGGGGCAGCGACTTTGCAGTTCTGTACTCAGGCTGCGGTTCTGGTACGCAAATTGTGGCTTCCGGATCGGGCATGGCAGCATCGGACAGCCTCCGCGCCTTCGAGTTGCCCGCACTGGAAGCGGTTCCCGCCAGTACTCCGCTGGCAACGGACGGAAGAGTGACGGCACTCTGGACCGCGCCGGATGGCAAGAGCGTTTTTGTCGTGGTGCACGAAGCAGACGATCGAAATGAGGTGGACCGTGTTACGGCACTTTGCAATTAGCTGTCTCGTGGCCACAATGGCGCTTCCGGTTGCGGCGCGCACGCGGCCCCATTACGGAGGCACTGTCCGCGTTGATATCGAGGGTGATGCCTGGGGTGAGCACAGCGAGTTGGCGAGACGGCTTGTCTTTGATGGACTCACCCGCATGAACTCGGACGGGGTTGCGAGCCCGTCGTTGGCCGAGCGCTGGACCTCGGAGAACAACGACCATCGTTGGCAGTTCTGGCTACGACCCGGGGTGCATTTTCAAGACGGCGCGGCGCTCACCTCGGCCGCGGTCGAGGCTTCGCTGTCCGGTTCCTGCGGTGTTGCTTGTCCCTGGACAGCGGTTCATGCCGTGGACGCGGAGGTCATCTTCACGAGCGACGCACCCATGCTCAACCTTCCCGCGCTGCTGGCCGAAGACGATTTCCTGATCACGCGATCAGGATCGACCAATCCTGACTCCATCAACTCGAGCGGCGCCAGTTCAGGAGCGCCTCCGGTTGCGGGGCTCATCATCGGCACTGGCGCTTTCCAACTCGGCAATTTCTCCAACGGCGTTCTGAGCCTTCAAGCAAACGAAACGTGCTGGCAGGGCCGCCCCTTTCTTGACAAAATCGAAATCTATGGCCACAAGCCAATTCGCGATCAATGGCTCGACCTGAGCGTGGGTCGTGCAGATCTGGTTGAAATTCCTGCCGAGCAACTTCGCCAAGCCCACGAACAGCACCTGACGGTGGTCGCCTCGCCGCCGATTTTGCTGCTGGCGCTTGCGGTCGCCGACGTCGGCACACTCTACAATCCCAACCTGCGTGCCGCCATCGCCCAGGCCGTCGATCGCAGTTCCCTTTCAAACGTCATTTTTCAAAAACAGGGTGAGATCACGGCCAGCCTGTTGCCGACAGAACTCACCGGCTACGGATTTCTCTTTCCGGCGGAACGCGACCTGAACAAGGCGCGCGAACTGCGTGGCGGGCTAACGCCTCCTTCGCTCACGCTCTCGACGGAGAACAATGCCACGATGCAGCTAGCCGCGCAGCGCATCGCGCTTAACCTTCGCGAGGCGGGATTCAACGTGCAGGTGGCCGGCGGCCAGCAGCACACAGACATGGCCCTTCTCCGCCTCACGCTTCGGTGCAGCCAGCCCCAGGCTGCAATGGAGTCGCTACTGCGCGAGGTTGGGGCGGCAGTTCCCGTTCTCGAAGACGCGCCCGACGGGCTTTTCCGCACAGAGCGCGATTTTCTTGAGACGCACACCCTTATTCCGCTGCTCTATCTTCCCCGAGCTTATGCCGCGGGAGGCCGCGTCCGCGATCTACGCCTGAGCCCGGACGGCGTGCCGCTGTTGGCCGGGGTTTCGCTGGAGGACACGCCATGAGGAATGAGCGAAAAAGGAAATGAGATGAGCTTGCGCCAAAAGCTGTTGCTTCTGTTCTCGCTCACCGTGGCGTTGGCCGTAGCTGCGGTGACTTGGACTGTGCTGGTGCGCGTGCGCAACGTCTTCGAGCAGCGCGACCGCGAAGAGACGGCTCTGGTCGTGAGTCAGTTTCAGCGCGAGTTCCAGCACCGCTCCGCCGAAGTGGCAGCGGACGTGGACCGGATTGCCGCGAGCGAGCGCGTCCGCACGGTGGCTTTTGAATTGGTTCAATCCGGCGATGCGTCTCCTTATTTGAGGGAAGCGCAATCTCTGGCACAGGACGCGCAGCTCGATTTTCTTGAGATCGTCGGCCCGGACAACAAAATTGTCAGCTCCGCGCAGTGGCCCGCACGGTTTGGCTACGTTGAGCCGATCGCCTGGGCAGATCAACCCACCTTTCTCAAGACTGAGGACCTGCCCGATGGAAGTTCGGCCCTGGGCCTCTTTGCCTACCGCGCCGTCGTACACTCCGGGTCAACCGACTCAGAGGCCGTTCGCGTACTCGGCGGAAAACGGCTCGACAAGTCCTTCCTTGCCGATTTGCCCGTCGCTCCTGGAATGCAGATTTCTCTTTATCGAGATGCCGACCAGACGCCAAGCACCGAGGGACCACACCTCGGTCCGGACTTTGCGATCTTCGATCCGACTCGCCTAATCGGCATAACCGGCGAGCTGCCCAATGCCACTCGGTATGAACCGGTGATTCGTTCCGCCATCCACACAGGCCAGCAAGCGAGTTCTATTCTCTATCTCACCAATCGGCGCGAAGACTCAGTTAACGTGACGGCGATTCCGCTCAAAAGCGATGACAGCCACGTGCTTGCGGTACTGACCGTAGTCATTTCGCGTGCTGGCATGGTTGAAGCGCAGCAGCATATTCGAGCGATTGCCTACGGAGTTGCTTCCGGAGGGATCCTGCTCGCGATTCTATGTAGCCTTTGGATTGCCGCGCGTGTGTCGCGGCCCATCGAGCAGTTGGCGGCCGCCGCTGAACTTGTCGCCGCCGGCAATTGGGAGACACGAGTGAACACACGCGGCCGCGACGAAATCGGCGTGCTTGCGCGCAGCTTTAATCACATGACCGCTCAACTGGTCAGCCAGCGCGAGCGCCTGGTGCAAACGGAGCGGGTGGCCGCCTGGCGCGAACTGGCCCGCCGACTGGCTCACGAACTCAAGAATCCCCTCTTCCCGCTGCAATTGACGGTCGAGAATCTTGTGCGCTCCCGCGAACTGCCGCCGGCAGAATTCGATGAGATCTTCCGCGAGAGCACGGGCACTCTAGGAATGGAGATCGCCAACCTCAAAACGATCATTGCCCGCTTCAGCGACTTCAGCAAAATGCCGAAGCCTCAGTTGGAGCGCATCGATGCCAGGGATGCGCTTGAGCGTGTGCGTTCGCTTTATGAAACTGCGGGCACCGCGGCCGGAAATGAAGCCGTGAAGATCACGTTCAACGTCGCTCTCCCCTCCGCGTCGCTGCCCATCGATGCCGACCCTGAGTTGCTGCATCGAGCACTCAGCAATCTCGTTTTGAATGCGATGGACGCAATGCCCAACGGCGGCACATTGACTCTCTCTGCAAAACATCACGGAGACAAGGTCGAAATCCGCGTTGCCGACAGCGGTGCCGGCATGACTCCGGAGGAAGCCGAGCGCCTGTTCACCCCTTATTACACAACCAAAGAGCACGGTACCGGGCTCGGCCTCGCCATCGTGCAGTCGGTGATCGCCGACCACGCCGGCACGATTGCGGTTGAGTGCCCGCCCGGCGGCGGCGCTGCTTTTGTCATCACACTTCCCAAAGCGCATGAGGCAAAATCGTGACCACCAAGGCAAAGATTCTCATCGTCGACGACGAGGCAAACACGCTGGCCTCGCTGTCCCGCGCCTTTCGCCTCGCAGGTCACGAAGCCGTGGTCTGCGACAACGCCACGCGAGCGCTTGAGTTAGCCGGCGCTCAGCCATTCGACCTTATCCTCAGCGATGTGGTCATGCCCCGCCGCGACGGTCTGACACTGCTCGAGGATTTGAAGAACGCCGGCGTCACCGCGCCGGTGGTGATGATGAGCGGCCAGGCGCACATTGAGATGGCCGTTCGAGCCACACGCCTCGGCGCGCTGGACTTTCTTGAAAAACCGCTCACGACTGAGAAGCTTTTGGTCACGGTTGAAAATGCACTCAAACTCACCCGCCTGGAAACCGAAAACGAGGATCTTCGCACCCGCGTCGGTAAGCACACGCTGGTCTTTTCAGGAGACACCATGCGCCGAGTCATCGCGCAGATTGAGCGTGCGGCCGCGAGCGAAACGCGCATCTGCATCTACGGCGAGACCGGCACCGGCAAAGAGCTTGTGGCCCGGACCCTTCACGAGAAGAGCCACCGATCCAATGGCCCTTTTGTCACGCTCAACTGCGCCGCTGTTCCCGCGGAATTGATCGAAAGTGAACTATTCGGCCACGAGAAAGGATCGTTCACCGGCGCTGCGCAGCGCCACATCGGCAAATTCGAGCAGGCTCATCGCGGCACGCTCTTTCTCGACGAAATCGGCGACATGCCGCAAGGCATGCAGGCCAAGCTACTGCGCGTTCTTGAAGAAGGCGAGGTCGAGCGCATCGGCGCCGACAAGCCCATCAACGTGGATGTGCGCGTGGTGGTGGCCACACATCGCAACCTCGAGCAGTTGGTCGAATCCGGCGGCTTCCGGCGCGATCTTTACCATCGCGTCGTCGTGTTCCCGGTCGAGTTGCCCCCCCTACGCAGCCGCACTGAAGACCTGCCTTCGCTCGTGGACCACTTCGTCCGCCAGGTAAGCGCGCAAAACGGGTGGAAGCTCGTTCTCTTTACCGAGGCCGCGATCGACGCGCTCAAACGCTACACGTGGCCGGGCAACATCCGCGAACTGCGCAATGTGGTTGAGCGGCTTTTGCTGCTGGCCGGGCCTGAGGTTGATGCCGATGCCGTTCAACTTGCGCTGCCCGTCGCCCGCATAAACACTAGGATTTCAGCGGTCCACGCCTTTGGGCCTGGTGACGAAAACCTGGAGTCCAAGGGGCCGCTCGCGGAGCGCGTTCTTGGCTTCGAGCGTGCGCAGGTCCTGACGGAACTGGGGCGCCACGACAGAAACATCTCGCAGACAGCCAGGGCGCTTGGCCTGGAAAGAAGCCACCTCTACAAAAAGTGCCAGCAGTTGGGAATCGACCTCAAGAGCTTCGAAACGCGGAATTGATCCACGGGAAGCCGCGGGACAAATCCCCAAGTCAGGACTTCCCTTAAAACGCTGTGCTGGTGTGCGGCTATTTCGCATGTGCTACTATGCCTGCAAGCAGTTGCGGCATCGATTGCTGTCGTCTGTCTTTCGCACCCCGGCGTGCATGCGGACATGCACGCTAAGGGTTCGGTCTCCTAGACAATCCCAGCGCGCACGAGGGTTAGAATGAGCAACGAGCTTCGCCCCTTAAGTCTCGGCGAGATTCTCGATCGAACCGCAGAACTTTACCGTAATCACTTCCTGCTTTTTGCGGGGATTGCCGCCATTTTCGCCGGCGCCATGCTCTTAATAAATTTGTTGCATCTGGGCGTGTTGGCCTTGCTCGGTTATCCCCATGCCGCAACCGGACTGCAATGGGCCACAGCCACTGCAGCCGTAGTTGAAGCGCTTGCCATCTTGCTTCTGGCCGGAGTATCCATCGCCGCAAACAACCGAGCCGTGGCCTGGGTCTACCTTGATCAGCCAGCCACAATTCGAGGCGCGACGGTAAGCATTTTGCCGCGCCTGCGCAGCTATCTATGGTTGATGACGATGGCCGCATTCCGGGCCTGGGCGCCGCTGGCGGGACTTTATGTGGCTTTCTTCGCCGTAATTCTCACCATCCTCCCCAAGGGGTTCCTTGCCAACCCCTCGATAGCACAGGGCGCCCCGCCTGTAAACCCCTCCGCGCTTGTCGCCGCCGGACTTGGCGTCCTCATCCTGGCGCCTCTGCTGCTGCTGGCTCTCATCTACGGCGTGTGGATGTCGCTCAGGTATTCATTGGCCATGCCTGCCTGCGTGGTGGAGGAGCTGAAATCGGGCCAGGCTCTCAAGCGCAGCATCGAACTCAGTGAGGGTTCGCGGGGTCGCATCTTCGTCCTCGGACTTCTCGTATACGCGGTAAGGTTGCTACTAGGCATTCTTCTCGGATTTCCCTTTATCGCTCTCGCCATCAAACATCCGGGACAGCCCATTCCTCTCGCCTGGCTGGCGATTCAACAGATCGCCACATTCATCGTCAACACGTTCATCGGGCCTATTTATTCAACGGGCCTCACGCTGTTTTATTACGATCAGCGGGTCCGCAAGGAAGGTTACGACATCGAACGGATGATGCAGACTGCCGGACTGACTTTGCCTTTGGAGTTGCCTGCGCCGGAGCAGCCCTGAACGAGCCATGACCGCGATAAGCGAACCATTACAACCACTGACTCTGGGCGAAGTCCTGGACAGGACCGCGCTGCTCTTCCGGCGCAACTTTTTTCTTTTCGTCGGGGTGCCGGCTGTGCCCACCGTCGTGATTGTCGCAGCCTTTGCAATTACTGGAGCGGCCATTGCACTCTTCGGCACGGCTGCAAAAGGCTCGGTTTCGGCCGAAGCTCTAGCGATCTGGCTGGAGGTGACGATTGTTTTGGTCGCATTGCCGGCCGTCGCTGCCCTCGGTCATGGTTCTCGGGATGCGGCCGTCACCATGTTCGTCGCCGAGATTTTGAATCTCCTAGTCAACTTCGCTTTCCAGACTCTTATCTCTCCCGTTTATATCGCGGCCCTGGTCCTGTTTTATTATGACCAGCGCATCCGCACCAAGGGCTACGATATCGAATGGATGATGGCTCAGGCTGGTCTGACTGGACCAGAAATTTGCGCCGCTACGACTCATACCATTCCTGACCAAACCGGCGCACCTTTCGTGACCACTGAGATCCCTGATACCGTGAGGGAGTCATGAGATCTCCGCGGTCGGGGCAGGGTTTGCAGCGCTCTACAAGGTGGCCGTTCCGCGCGCTGCTTATCGCCGTCGCTGCATCGGTGTTGCAGGTCAAGGTGGCGCTTCCGCAGGACGACGCAACCTGGCACGATGTGAGCATTGCCGAATACCGCAAGCATCTTGTGGAATTGGACCATCTGGTGGCCAACTGCCAGAAGCAGAGCAACTCCCTGGCTTGCGACCCCGCTCAGGCCGGCTCCGACGACAGGGTGAAGTTGACCTTGCGCGACACTTCTCAGCAACGCGAGGTGCGCTATGGTTGGTTGCGCGATTTGCTGGACCGCGCCGGCGGAAAACGGCAAAATTCGGCAGCAATTATAGGCATCACCGAGGCAGCGCGAGAAAAGCCAACGAGTATCGACGAACAGCTTGCGCAGGCTCGGCAGCGCCTCTCTGAAGATTGGAAGCAAGCCGGAACCGAGTTCGCAGCCGGCCCTGGATACGATCCTCAAAGGAATTCGCTGAATGCGATTCTGGCCCGCAAGGAGTACCAGGGAGTCAGTGAGAGTACGCCCAGAGAGCGCTTCATCGAGTGGCTTGAAAACTGGGCCGACAAGCTGCTCGCAAAGCTGGTCCAATTCGGTTCCCGCTCCCCATGGATCGCCTTTGCGCTGCGTGCCCTGCTGATTGTCGCGATCTGCGTGGGCCTTGTGTGGGCCTTGATCCGCATCGAGCGACGATCGCGCATCAGGCCGGCACCGGAGCCAATCACTGTTTCAGGAACGCCCTCGGCCCGCGAGTGGCAACTGTGGCTCGCCGATGCGCACACCATGGCCGCGCAGGACCTGTGGCGAGAGGCCATTCACTTTCTCTACTGGGCTGCTATCGCGCGCCTGGAGTCGCGGCACTTGTGGGTGGCCGATCGCGCGCGCACTCCTCGGGAATATCTGCGCCTTCTGCCTGCAGCCGATCCGCGCGGGACAAACCTGACCACGCTGACGCGCGCCTTTGAACGCACATGGTATGGCGGACGCGAAACCGGCTCTTCGGACTTCGAGGCAGCCCTCAAACTGGCCGCGAAACTGGGGGTGGAATGAAGCTCTTTGCTTCGCTCGACGCCAGGGACCGCAAGTTGCTGCTCATCTGCCTGGCTACGGTCGTGGTGCTGGCGGTCCTGACCGCCCTGTTTGCTCGCAATCAAAATCGCGACGACAATCCTTTGCCGAGTAGTTATCTGACTGGCAGGCACGGAGCGCGCGCAGCTTACGAAATGCTTGAATCAAACGGCTACAGCCTGGAGCGATGGGAGCAGCCACTCAACGATCTCGCCGCGCGGGCCGACTCCGGAACGGTTGTCATTTTCGCCGAACCTCTCTTCGAACGCACTGCGGACTTGAAGGCTATAGATGAAATTGTCAGGCGTGGCGGCCGCATTTTGGTTACGGGTTTCAGCGGAGGCCGGCTTGCACCCGGCGGGGCGATTCGGCCGTCCAGACAATTCCAAATGGCGTCCTGCAAACTCGCACCGGAGGGCCTTGCTCCGCTCGCCAATTCGGGCGAAGTGTGGATGCAGCCCGCAGCCAGTTGGACGATGGCAAGCCCCCTCTATCGCGTCGACTACACCTGCACCGGGGACCCAGCCGTGGTGGAGTACGACGAGGGCGCGGGCCATGTCGTCTGGTGGGCGAGCTCGACGCCTCTTGAAAACGGATCGATCAGCCGCAGCGGTGATCTCGACTTACTCTTGAATGCGCTGGGGCCCCGCGAGGGACATCGTTTCTATTGGGATGAATCGCTGCACGGCGAGACCAATTCGCAATGGTTCTATGCGCGGGGACCGGCCTTGAATCTGCTGCTCGCGGGGATCTTCGTACTGGGTTTGCTGGTTGTATTCAGCTTTAGCCGCCGCAGTGGACCGGTGCGCGATCTGCCGCTGCCGCCGCGCGCCAGCCCGATCGAATTCCTTGACGCGCTCGGGTCGCTCTACGCCAAATCCGGAGCTTCGGCCACGGCAGTGAGTCTTGCCTACGAACAATTCCGGCGAAAGATGGGAGATCTATGCGGGCTGAACGGAATGCAATTGAGCGCCATGGAACTGAGCCAGGCGCTGCGCCGCCGCTTTCCGCAGGCCGGCGCGGAGCTTGAAGCGAATCTCGCGGCCTGTGAAGAGGCGGGGGGGAACGATAAGCTGGTCCCCAAGCGGGCGCTCGCCCTGGTGCAGGCGCTCGACCGCCACGGAGCCTTGCTGACGGCAACTGCCCGCGCGGCAAGGCCCGGACAATGACAATGAACTGCGCAAACGGAAACGGCAGCAAAACCACAGCAATTGTTTGCGTGAATTGCGGATTGATAACGGAGCAAGGAGAGCCAGATGAACGAGGAGATGTGGATTGAACCTAAAGCGGAACCGGATGCCGAAGCATCCGCGATATTGACCGCGACCGAACAATTGCTGACTCAGATGCGCACCGAACTTGGCCGCGTGATTTTCGGACAGGACGCGGTGATCGCGCAGGTAATGATAGCCGTGCTCACCCAGGGGCATGCACTGCTGGAAGGCGTGCCGGGAATCGCGAAGACGCTCATGGTTAAAGCAGTCGGCCAGTTGCTTGGGCTCAGCTTCCAACGCGTGCAGGCTACGCCCGACCTGATGCCGGCAGACATTCTCGGCACTACAATTTTCCGGGCGGGATCGGACACGTTCGCTTTCCACTCCGGACCCGTGTTTACCGACCTGCTGCTTGTCGACGAGATCAATCGCATGCCCCCGCGCACACAGGCAGCCCTGCTGGAGTGCATGGAAGAGCGCCAGGTGACCAGCGACGGAACCTGCCGTCCGCTGCCCGCATGGTTCACTGTGTTCGCCACGCAGAACCCGATCGATTTCGAGGGCACCTACCCGCTGCCCGAGGCGCAATTGGACCGCTTTCTGCTAAAGATCAGGGTTGGTTACCCGAGCCAGGCCGAGGAGCGGCAGATGCTCGAACGGCATCGTGGCCGGAGTGGAACGGGCATGTTGGAAGACGCCGCCATCAAGCCTCTTGCGCCTTCATTACTTGCCGCCGCGCGCGACGAAATCCGCGCCGTCCGCGTCGAGGCCGACCTATACGATTACATGCTCGAGATCATCCGGCGCACGCGCGAGTGGCCGATGCTGGCGCTGGGCGCAAGTCCGCGCGCCGCCATCAGCCTGCTGCGCGTGGCCCAGGCCTTCGCCGCATTCGAAGATCGCGACTACCTGGTGCCCGATGATGTGAAGCGCGCCGTCGCCCCCGTTCTTCGCCACCGCATCATGCTCAAGCCGGAGGCCGAATTAGAAGGATTCGATGCCGATCGAATTTTGAACGATGTGCTGGCCGCGGTTGCAATACCAAGGGCATGATTGCTCCCTCGCTCCATCCCGAGCCGGTGCGCGCGTCCTGCAAACCGCGCGGCCGCCTTCCGTTCGGCCTTACGCCGCGCGCCATCGGCCTGCTGGCGGTGGGCCTTCTGCTTGCTTTGCCCGGCTTCTTCGACGCGCGGCTCGCCTACGGCATGCTCGCATGGGAGGCACTGGCGGCAGCCGCGATGCTTTTGGATGGCTTGCGCCTGCCCGCCCCTCAATCGATCTCAGTCGAACGCTCGTGGAACAATGTTCCCGAGCTGGATAGCGAAACAGAAGTCGAGCTTGCCGTCGAGCAGCAGAGTGGGGTCACTCTCGAGTGCCGCCTCATCGACGATTTACCCGAAGCTTTGGTGGTCATGCCCGACACCTACTCCCTGCGCGCTTATCCCGGCGTGCGCACCAGGCTTCGTTATCGCATTGAGCCTCGCGAGCGCGGCGATGCGCACGCCGGAGCGCTCTTTCTTCGCTACGCATCTCCTCTGGGACTTGTCGAGCGCTGGGCCGAGGCGCCGCTCGATCAAACTGTGCGCGTCTATCCTGCGCTACGCCAGGGCGTTGAGCAGGAAATCTTCCTCGCGCGCGGCCGTCAGATCGACCTGCAACTCCGGCAGGTGCGGCAGCGAGGCCTGGGCCGTGACTTCGAAAGTCTCCGCGAGTATCTCCCCGGAGATGACCTGCGCGATGTTTGTTGGACAGCTACTGCCCGCCGCGGCCAACTCATCACCCGACTCTATCAAACCGAGCGCAGCCAGGCCGTGTGGATTGTCCTCGATGGCGGACGCCTGATGCAGGGCCGCACTACGCCCGTCGCTTCCAACGCGCACCGTATCGCTCACTCTAAGCTCGATCATGCCTGTTCGACGGCAGTGGCCTTGGCGCAACTGGCCTTGTTCTCAGGCGACCGCGTGGGTCTGCTTGTCTACGGGCAGAGCGTGCAGCAGCGCGTGCTTCCCGGCCGCGGCGCCGCGCACCTTCGTCAGATAATCGAAGCCCTTTCTCAGGTGCACGCCGAATCGAACGAGGCCGACCACCTGCGCGCCACCGCGGTCCTGAGTCGTTTTCAGCCGCGGCGCGCGCTCATTCTTTGGATCACCGATCTCGCGGAGACCGCGATGCGCCCGGAGGTTGTGGACGGCGCGCTTCAGTTGCTGCATCGGCATGTGCTTCTGTTCGTCGCAATGGCGCAACCGGATGTAGAAGCAATTGCCAACGCCCGGCCCAGGAACATCGAACAGATGTTTCGCACATCCGCAGCACAGGAGTTGACAGGCCGCCGCGAACTGCTGTTGGCGCGCTTGTGCGAGCAAGGCGCGCTGACTCTCGACCTCGATCCAGAGAAGCTGACCTCCGCCGTTCTCAATCAATACCTGACGGTGAAGGAGCGCTCTCTGATTTAAGAATGCGAAGGAATAACTCGAACCGTGGGAGGCAACGGTTTCAACCCCTGTACAGGCCGGAAGAGCCACAACAACAGCAGCGTAAAAAGCGCCCCGCCGACGGAAAACTTCATCCAGACCGGCGCCGCGGACGGCGAAAAGAACCCTTCCAGAGTGCCCGCGATCACGAGCAGAGGAATAATGCCGGCCACTAGCCGCGAAGCCTCCACACCGGCCATCGCCACCGAATCGCGCCAGCGATAAAGCCCCGGAAACACAAGACCCTGTCCGAGCCGCAGCCCCGCCGCCCCGGCCAGCACAATCGACGGCAGTTCAAGCGCGCCATGCGGCGCCACAAAGCTCCACAGGTCCACAGCCATTCCGTGCTGTTGGCAGGCCGCGCCCACCACGCCCAGCAACAGCCCGTTGAAAAACATGAAGTAGAGCGGGCCTAACCCGAAGACAATTCCCGAAGCGAAGGAGAGAAAGCAAACAGTCAGATTGTGCGTCATCAGAAAACTGCTCATAGCCGGCGCCACGGCCACCACGGAATGGGTCCACATCTCGTGGCGTTCAATCGTGGCCACCATCTCCGGCCCCAGCATATGGCGCATGAACTCGGGCCGTGCCAGCGTCAAAATCGAGCCCAGCAGCCCGCCGAACAGCATAACGCCAAGAGAAAGCAGCACGTACCGGATCTGCCGCTGAACCAGGGCTGGATAATCATCCCGCAAAAACAAGAGAATATTGCGAAAACTGGTCCTCCGGCTGGAATAAATGATATGGTGAGCGCGAGCCAATAACTGATTCACATGCTCGGTGTAGGCGCGGGCGGTCGAGTCCTGGCGCAGCGTGGACAAGTCGCTCGCTACCTGCCGGTAGAGCAAGGCGGTTTCCTGAAGTTCGGCGCGCGACAACTGGCTTAGATTGCCCGCGTCGGCCTGCGCCAGAAGCCTGGCCAGCCGCTCCCAGTAGGGACGGCGCTTGTGTAGCCACTGGTTGGAGACGATAGTTGCCATGGATCCGATTGCAAACCAGCTTAACATCGACACCCCGGAGTTGGTTTCGATCGAAATGCCCATTGCCGGGATCGGCAGCCGCTTCATCGCCATTATCGTCGACTACCTGATCTGGGCAGTGGTCCTGGGTGTCGCCGGCATCTTCGGAGCGGTCGCACTTGCCAGCCTTTCGGCCTTCGCAAAGATCTCCGCGAACTGGGTCATAGGAATTGTCATTCTGCTCATCTTTCTTGTTCACTGGGGATACTTCACGCTGTTTGAAGCCTTCGGCAATGGCCGCACCCCCGGTAAGCGCGTGGCTAAGATTCGCGTCATCCATCATTCCGGACGTGCCATCAGCTTTGTGGAGTCGCTGGCCCGCAACCTGGTTCGCTTCGTCGACTATCTGCCTAGTCTCTACGGCGTGGGCATGGTAGCCATGTTTCTCAGCCGGCAAAATCAAAGACTGGGAGACATGGTAGCCGGAACGCTCGTGGTCCGCGACCGCGAAGTCGAGTCGCCGCATTGGGGAGAGTCCGGCTCGCGCACCATTACCGGGCCGGCCTTTGGATTGGACGTGCCTATTCCCGCCCCGCACCTTTCCGTCGTCTTGCCTGTCCCCGCGCTCGCCAGGCTCTCAACTGCCGACCTGCAGGTCCTGGAGGGATTCTTCGCCCGCCGTCTCGACATGGAACTCACAACCCGTGCCGCGCTTGCACAACGCATGGCCCAGGCTCTTTGCGCCAAATCGGGCCTCGATATCCCAGTCGGAATCAGCGTCGAAACTTTTCTCGAAGCGGTCGCGCATCAGCTCAGGGAGATCGCCCGCATGAGTTGATGGAGTGGCTGCATCTGCGTCCGGCCGCGCCGGTCGCGCTCGCGGTTGTTGCCTACGCCCTCTCGTCGCGCACGATCGAATCAAGGCAAATTTGAAAGTGGTGCGGTGCGTGGCGAAGTGCGCGTGACCCGAGTCACATCGCCTGTGCCACTCGGGATATATTCTTCGTCAGAGATTTTCCTGCGTCGCGCCGGGCCTGCTCAAGGATCCTCGAGTCCACCCTCGTCAGAAGGTATCAGGAGGCTGGCCGCGCCGTAGCAGAGAACCGGTGGAGTGCTGATCTTCGCAGGTGTGACTTCGGAGGTGAGACTTGACAGTCGCGCTGTAGCTTGCGATCTACGCTGGTCTGCTCATTTCTCTTCTAGGTTGCCTGCTGCGCGTTTATGAGTACTCCCGCATGCCGATTCACCTGCGCTGGGAACTCTATCCCGTCCCCCACGAGAGTCCCCTCCACGGAAAGCATCGAGGATCGTATTTCGAATCGCAGGAGAGCTGGCGCAAGCCACAAAAAAAGTTTCGCGGCACCGAATGGCTGGCGATGTTTCAGGAGATCCTGTTCATGAAGAGTCTCCGGGAGTTCAATCCCCGCCTCTGGGTTCCATCTTTCCTTTTCATTCCGGACTCTACCTGTCGATCGTCGCGGTCGCCCTGCTGTCTCTCGCGGCACTGCCTGGAGTTCTAATCTCTGACCCTCGAATACTGAGACTCACATCCGTATTGTCCTCGGCTTCGAGTTGGACGGGCCTCGTGGGCGCTGTGCTTGTCATCGCCGGAGCGATTCTGCTGCTGATTCGGCGTATTAACGACCCTGCCCTTAAGAACTACACCAAAGCCGGAGATATCTCCAACCTCCTTTTCTTCATCCTTACCTTTGCCGTTCTCATAACGGCGCATTGGATGGGCAACTCGACTTCGGCCAGCATCAGCGACGTCATTCGCGCACTGTTCCGATTCGATCGCACGATAATCGTCAGTCCGCTTCTCGCGAGCGGCCTGTTACTCGCCTCCGCGCTCGCCGCATATATTCCCTTCGCGCACATGTCGCACTTTATAGGGAAGTACTTCACATGGCACTCCGTGCGCTGGGACGACGAGCGGAACGAACGCGACGGTGCGATGGAGAGCAAGATTGGTGCGTCCCTCGGTTATCGCCCAACCTGGGCTGCGCCGCACGTCGGCGCCGATGGAGAGAAAAGCTGGGCCGAGATTGCAAGCTCCAAACCCGAAGAAGAGGTTCGCAAATGAGCGGTCCCGTCCGCTTGAATGAGATGTCCCGGCTTGATCGCGGCCCTTTGATTCATCTCGAGAATGAAGACCTGACGCCGTTGCCGGCTCCTCTTGGAAGCCCTCAAAAAGACCGCCCCTGGAATCCTCTTTCCGATCAATGCGCCACCAAATACGAACGCGGGCTCGACGACACCTGCGCGGTCAACATTCCAAAGCCTAAAAACTTATCCGCAAATAACGATGGACTGTCTCCAGCAGATGAGGGCAGCAGCAAGTTGCAACAAGGCCGTGTAACTGGCCTCAGTCTTTTCGAAACTGACCAGAAGTTTACGGTATCGGTTGATCCAGGAGTTGGTTCGTTCCACGACCCAGCGACGCGCTTTTGAGTCCCGGTAGCGGTATTTGATGAGCCGCTCTTCGGCCCTTGATTTCACACGAGGATAGTAGCGATGCTTGCGGGCGATCTTGCTGACCGGATAGCCCACGTAGCCAGCATCCAGGCAGAGATACTGGTCGTTTTTCCATTCCGTAACCTCAGGACGCTGGACGACGACCTGAGCCAGCGTGCGATCCAGCAGCTTGGAGTCGTGGAGGTTGGCGCCGCTGACGGCGATCGACAGCGGGACCCCACGGCCGTCGACCAGCAGACTGCGTTTGCGCCTTTTTTTCCCCCGGCCGGTCGGGTTCGGGCCGACACATTCGGTGGCAAGCGGCGCTTTACCCATCGCTCCGTCAGCTGACTGCCACTGCCAGGCGATGCCGTGCATCCCCTCATATTCGGCCACCCCAGCCTGCCACAGTTTCTGAAAAAAACCAGCCCTGTACCAGTTCTGAAAATACTGATGCACCGCGCTCGCCGAACCGAATTCGCGCGGCAATGCTTTCCATTGAATGCCTGTTCGCAGAACGTAAACTATCGCCGAAAACACCTGGCGGGAAGACATCGGCTTGCGTCCAGCTCCAACCTTGCGCTGGTATTTTCGCCCCGCTTCCCGCCTGCCTGCTGGAATCAGCGGCTCTACCTTGCTCCACAATCGATCAGAAACTGTCCACGACTTGATCTGGGCCATATGGAGCCCATCCTCGCGCAAATCCGATCACCAGTACCAACAGATTCATTCGAAGGAATCCACTTCATCACTATTTACGGATAAGCTCCAAGAACCTGTCTAAAAACTAGTAGAGGAACCATCGAAGGAATATGCATTGAGCGGAGTGTTTCATAGCTTAGAGGCATGTATCCGAGCGATTTGATTGACGCACAGTGGAGCAAGCTGGAGCCGTTGCTGAAGCCGCCTCGGGGAAACCGCCATGCCGGAGGCCGACCGCGCAAGTATGAACTTCGCCGCATCGTGGATGCCCTGTTGTATGTCGTGAAGACTGGCTGCCAGTGGCGGCAGTTGCCCGCCAATTTCCCTCCCTGGCTGAGCGTGCACCAGCAATTCTGGGCGTGGCGCGACAACGGGACGTGGGAGCGGGCAAGCAAAACACTTCGCGAACAGGGCCGCAAGGCGGGCGGACCAAACGACACACCCAGCGTGGCGATCATCGATTCGCAGTCGGCCAAGACGGCGCTAAAAGGGGGCGGCGCGGTAACGACGCAGGCAAGAAGATCAAGGGGCGTAAGCGGTACATCGCGGTAGACACGCAAGGCAACCTATTGACGGTGGTCGTACACTCGGCCGCTATTCAGGACAAGGTAGGAACTCGGGCCGTGTTGACGCGGTTGTTCTGCCGCTTCGACACCATCGCCAAAGTGTTCGTTGACGGCGGTTACACAGGCACGCTGATCGAATGGGCTGAGCAAATGTTCGGCTACCAGGTCGAGGTGGTCACGCGCAATGAACTGCACACGTTCAAAGTCCTGCCCAAGCGTTGGATCGTTGAGCGCACTTTCGCATGGCTGAACTGGTCCCGCCGTTTGTCCAAAGACTACGAACTACGCCATACGTCGGCAGAAACCATGATCCACATCGCCTTCGCTCACCAACTCCTGCGCCGCGCTGCCTAGTTTTTAGACAGGTTCTATGGGGCTGCGAGTGGAGCTTCCCGTTTCTTCGGCATCCAAATCCGCACCAATTGGCATCGTGGGCGCCGGACCGGCAAGGCTCTCCGCAGCCTACCACATGACGCGCATGGGTTACGCAGTCACGATCTTCGAAGCCGCGCCATCGCCCGGCGGAATGATGCGGTATCGCATTCCACGTTCGGCCATTCCTGCCGAAATCCTAGAAGCCGAGATCGAGAATGTTCTCTCCTTTGGAATTGAGCTGCGGACTGGCTGTGTCGTGGGTCGCGATGTCCCTTTCGAGAAACTTCAGCGTAACTACCGCGCCGTCTACTTTGCTATGGGTCTGCAAAAGGCCGCACAACTCGAGCCCCGGGCCGGAGGCGCGGATCAAGCGGTTCTCTTCGGAACGCTCGCTGCCGAACCGCCCGACATTCCTGCCGGGGAAGCCACTGAAGTCGAACCTCGCGTCCTAAATTCCGTAAGCGTGGCAATTGCCCAGGGGCGCGCAGTGGCCGAAGCCATTGCTGCGCACATCGAGGGCCGCACAAACCCACGCGCGCCTCTACCTACGGCCATCCGCTCTGAAAAGCTGAAGGTGGACTGGTATCCTGCCGCGCAGCGCTTCGACAACGGAGCGGCTGCGATGACAGAAGCCGAGGTCCTCGCTGAAGCCGCGCACTGCATGTCGTGCGGCATGTGCATGGACGGCGAAACTTGCTGGATGTATTGCAGCAAGAACTGTTTTGTAAAGCTGCCCAAAGGCGAACACTACAAAATCAAACTCGATCTATGCAACGGATGCGGGAAATGCGTTGAATCGTGCCCATGCGGTTACTTCGAGATGAACTGAGAGAGGTGAATTGTGCCGACGTTTGAAGTGGACGGAAAACAATACGATGTAGATGAAGACGGCTTTCTCCAGGAGCCGGGTCTGTGGAGCGAAGATGTGGCTACGGATTTCGCCAAAGTTCGAGTCCATTGATGCGTTGACCGATGGCAACTGGAAGGTGATCCGCTACATCCGCAACTACTGCCGTCAGTTTGAAATTGCCCCCATGGTGCGCAAAGTGTGCAAGGAGACCGGGTACAAGCCGAGCGGGAACTATCAGCTCTTTCCCTCTGGCCCGGCCAAAGGCGCTTGCAAGCTGGCTGGATTGCCCAAGCCAACGCGCCGTGTATAGGCCGCAGTGAGCTCCGAAGGCGACATCAATGAGTGATGACAGCCCGATCATCGAGCGCTGGGTCGAGCGCACCATCGCTTCCTACCCCGCGGAAATGCTCCCGTTCCTGAGCGGCGAGCAGGACCCATTTCGCAATCCCGTCGGCCACTCGTTGCGGCAGAATCTGGCCACTCTCGTCCACGAACTGTTCGGCTCGATGGACAAACAAGCGATTGCACCTGCACTCGACGCGCTTATCCGGCTACGCGCGGTGCAGAGTTTCAGCCCTGGGGAAGCGGTACGTTTCATCTTCGAACTGCGAACTGCGGTTCGTGAGGAATCCGGCGCCGTTTCTGATTCCCTTCAAAGCCGGATCGACGAACTCGCGCTGATGGCCTTCGACCAATACATGGCCTGCCGCGAGCAGATCTTCGAGCTGCGAGCCAGAGAACTCCGATCCCGCGTTCAATTCGCTTCTCCCGCGGAAGGGGGAACGCGATGAAAGCGCTCTACTCTCTGTGCGTTGTGCTTTTGCTGGTTCTGGCCGGTCTCGTCGGAGGGATATCCGAAGTGGAACGCGAGCTTTTCACCCTTGTCGTTCCCTACGCGGCATTCGCAGTCTTTCTCGCCGGATTCTGCTGGCGCGTTCTCAAGTGGGCGCAGGTTCCGGTTCCATTCCGCATTCCCGTCACCTGCGGCCAGCAACAATCTCTACCGTGGATTCACGCGGCGAGCGTCGACAACCCATCGAACGGCTGGGGTGTGCTGGCACGGATGGCGGGCGAAGTTCTCCTCTTTCGTTCGCTCTTTCGCAACAACCGTGCGCGCCTGTCGGATTAGCGCTTTATCTTTGGCGAAGACAAATACCTTTGGTTAGGAGCTCTGGTCTTTCACTGGTCGCTCCTGCTGATTCTGCTCAGGCACCTCCGCCTGCCTATCGAACCAGTCCCTTCATGGGTCAATAGTCTCGAGCGTCTGGACAGCTTCTTCCAATTCGGCGTGCCGCAGCTCTACCTATCCGACCTCATAATCCTTGCCGCGCTCGCATACCTGCTGGCAAGACGATTTCTCGATCCCATGCTACGCTACATCTCGCTTTTCACGGACTATCTGGCCTTGCTCCTGCTGCTCGGAATCGCAATCACCGGAGTGCTGATGCGTTACTTCGTCCGAGTAGACACCATCGGCGTGAAGCAGTTTGCGCTGAGGCTCACCGCCTTTCGGCCGGCGCTTCCGCAGACACCGAGCCCGGTCTTCCTGGCGCATCTCCTGCTGGTCTGCACGTTGGCGGAGCCTTTCTCAGCCCCACGTGCAACCTTGCCAACAACAGCCGGAGCCGTCGCCACGTAAACCCATGGAATCATCGGGTAAAGACACGCACATACGCGGAGTGGGAAGAGGAATACCGCGACAAGATTGAAGCAGCGGGAATCCCGCTCGAGGACGAACATGTCGGAAGCGCTCATACAGAATGAGCCGAAAGCCCTAAGCGGTGACTGGAGAGACCCACGAGTCGAGTTCCGCAAGGGAGCCGTCCGCTACAGCGCCGCGCAAAAAAATCTGACCTATCTTGGCCTCCCCAACCCGCGCGCCTGGCAGCCGTTCGACAGCGACTGGAAGCTTCCGCCCGAATGGAAACGCATCATCCTCGACGGCATGAAGGAGCGGCTCAATAAATATCGCTCCTTTCGTCTCTTCATGGATATCTGCGTACGCTGCGGAGCATGCGCAGATAAGTGTCACTTCTATTTTGGTTCGGCGGACCCCAAAAACATGCCAGTCGTCCGCGCCGAGTTGATCCGTTCGGTGTACCGCCGCTATTTCACGCCGACCGGCCGCATCGTTGGCTCGATTGGCTGCGGCGCACTTGCCGGTGGACGCGAACTCACCGAGGAAGTAATCAAAGAGTGGTTCTATTACTTCTACCAGTGCACGGAGTGCCGTCGCTGCTCCGTTTTCTGCCCCTACGGAATCGACACTGCCGAGATCACCATGATGGTCCGCGAACTGCTGAATCTGATCGGATGCAATATCAACTGGGTGCTTGAGCCCGCCGCAAATTGCTCTCGCACCGGAAGCCACCTGGGCATTCAGCCGCACGGATTCAAGGACAGCATCGAATTCGCAGCTGAGGAGGCCGCGGAGATCACCGGGCTCGGCATCGAGGTGCCGATCAATCGCAAGGGCGCAGAGGTCCTCTTTGTCATGCCCTCGGCCGACTACTTTGGCACACCGCATTACTACACGCTCCTCGGCTACCTAATGCTCTTCCGCGAAATCGGTCTCGACTATACGGTCAGCGCCTATGCCTCCGAAGGGGGAAACTTCGGCCTATTTTCATCTCATGAGATGATGAAGCGCCTTAACGCCAAGATCTACGAGGAGGCCAAAAGGTTGGGCGTGAAGTGGATTATGGGAGGCGAGTGCGGCCACATGTGGCGGGTGCTTCACCAATATATGGACACGATGAACGGTCCCGCCGATTTTCTTGAAGCTCCGGTGTCTCCGATTAATGGCACCGTCTTCGAAAATGCGAGTTCACCGCCGACCTGATTCATCACGGCAAGCTCAAGCTCGATCCGGGCCGCAACGACCACTGGAACGCGACATATCACGACTCCTGCAATCCGGCGCGCGGGATGGGGCTGCTCGAGGAGCCTCGCTACATCTTGAAGAATGTCTGCAATAGCTTTCACGAGATGCCGGAGAACACCATTCGTGAGCAAACCTTCTGTTGCGGCAGCGGCTCGGGACTGGGCACCGACGAAAGCCTTGAGGTGCGCCTGCGCGGCGGATTCCCGCGCGCCAACGCAGTGAAACACGTGAGAGAGAAGCACGGCGTCAACCTGCTCACCTGCATCTGCGCCATCGACAAAGCCACGCTGCCAACGCTGCTCGATTACTGGGTGCCGGGCGTGCATGTTGCCGGCGTCCATGAATTATTGGGCAATGCGCTGGTCATGACGGGCGAGAAAGAGCGCGTCGCCAATCTGCGCGGCGAACCATTCGCAAAATCAGCACAGCATGAGAACAGAGAGGCCGCTCATGCGTGATCGCAAGTGGATCGTTGCCGGACTCACTCTGTTCGTCGCCGCCGTCACGACGCCATTCTGGTCTGCACGCATGGCGGCAAGGGCCCTGGGCAAACTCCCTGATCTGCCCCTTCCCGCAAACCAGAAGCAGTGCGTTGCCCCAGCCGGCACCATGCGTGCTGCACATATTCAGTTGCTCGTGAGTTGGCGCGAAGATGTAGTACGCCACGGCGATCTCAAATACGTGGCGTTCAACGGCAAGGTGCACGAAAAGAGCCTGACAAAGACATGCCTCGGCTGCCACAGTAAAGAACAGTTCTGCGATCGCTGCCACACGTATGCCGGCGTCTCCGGGCCCTATTGCTGGAACTGCCACAATGAGCCTCAAGTCACAGTCGCAAGGACCGCGCCATGAAGATCACGCGAAATGACTTTTTGCGGCTCACCGGATTATCGCTACTTGCTGCATGCGGCAAGCTGGCCGTGCAAACCATCGCCCAGAAGAACCCAGCCGGTGACGAGGCTGCGAAGACCAAGCCAATCCGCTGGGGCATGGTCATCGATCTCCAGAAGTGCCGCAAAAAGGACGGCTGCGGGGCCTGCATCAAGGCATGCGAAACCGCGCACAATGTCCCCCGCATCGCCGAGCCCGCGCACCAAGTCAAGTGGATCTGGACCGAACCCTTCGCCAATGTCTTCCCTTTTGCGCAGACCGAATACACGCAGCAAAGTCGCGACCCAGGTCCCGCTCATGTGCAATCATTGCGCCGATCCGCCCTGCACGCGGGTTTGCCCCACGCAGGCGACATGGAAACGCGACGATGGCATCGTGATGATGGACTGTCACCGTTGCATCGGTTGCCGCTATTGCATGGCCGCTTGTGCCTATGGTTCTCGCAGCTTTGACTGGCAGGATCCGCGGCCCGCAATCGCCAGCGTCAATCCCGATTTTCCCACCCGCACCAAAGGCGTGGTGGAAAAGTGCAACTTATGCGAAGAGCGTTTGGCCCGCGGACAAAGTCCGGCCTGTATCGAAGCCTGCCCGGAAAGAGTCCTCACCTTCGGCAACCTGGAGGACCCGGACTCCGCACCCCGGCAGTTGCTGAGCACACGCTTCGCCCTGCAGCGCAAGCCGGAACTCGGCACCGGCCCGTCAGTCTACTACTTGGTATAAGGCTATGTTCATGCTCGAAAAAGCGCTCCCAGTGAACCGCCGCTATTGGACATGGCTCTTCTGTCTCTTTTGCGTCATCGCCGCCGGCCTCTTTTCTAACATGCGGCAATTGAATGTGGGCCTGGCCATCACCGGCCTCAGTCGCGACGTAAGCTGGGGCCTCTACATCGCGCAGTTCACCTTCTTTGTCGGCGTCGCCGCTTCCGCAGTCATGGTCGTGCTGCCGTATTATCTGCACGATTACAAACAGTTCCGGCACATCACCATCCTCGGAGAGATTTTGGCCGTCGCCGCGGTGATCATGTGCATCCTTTTCATTTTTGTCGATCTCGGCCAGCCTTCGCGGGTGCTGAATATCATCCTTTATCCCTCGCCGCGTTCGCTCATGATCTGGGATATGATCTCTCTCAGCGGTTACCTGTTCCTCAACGTCATCATCGCGCTTGTGACTCTGACCGCTGAGCGCGAGCAGGCCTCCACGCCCTCATGGATCAAGCCTGTGATACTTCTCTCCATTCCATGGGCCGTCAGCATTCACACCGTCACTGCGTTTCTTTATAGCGGGCTCGCTGGACGGCCGTTCTGGCTCACGGCCATTCTGGCTCCTCGCTTCCTCGCCTCCGCATTCGCCGCCGGCCCGGCGCTGCTTATTCTTCTTTGCCTCGTGCTGCGCAGACTTTCCGGTTTCGACGCGAGCGAGGAAGCCATCCGCAAACTGGCCGTCATTATGACCTACGCCTTCCTGATCAATGCATTCTTTGTCCTTGTGGAGGCGTTCACAATTTTCTATGCTCGCATTCCCGGCGAGACCGAACCGTTCAAGTATCTCTACATGGGGCTCGAAGGAAATCACAATCTTGTTCCCTGGATGTGGCTTTCTGCTTTGCTCGCGGTCGCGGCGCTCGTGCTTCTGCTCACGCCTGCCTGGCGCCGTTCCCTGCTGCCTCTTGCCAGTGCATTCGTGTTCTTCTCTTTGTGGCTGGAAAAGGGCCTGGCACTGATCGTGGGCGGATTTGTTCCGTCGTCTTTGGGTTCGATCACTCCGTATGCTCCGACCTTGCCGGAGTGGATCATCGTAGCTGGAATACGGGCGATCGGGGCCTTGTTGATCACCGTGTTCTTGAAAATCACCCTCGCGGTTCGGGAGGAAGCAGAAAACTAGCAGTGCAACGAACGGCATGCTTGCTTCTGGTGATGGAAGTGAAGGACAAATACCGAATACAGGAAAAGTTATATTGGTAGGCGCGGGGCCGGGTGATCCGGATCTGCTGACTCTCCGCGCCGTGCAGCGAATCAGGAGTGCCGACGTGCTGGTGTATGACCGACTCATCCACGCTGGCGTGCTCTAACTTGCTAAACCTTCGGCAGAAAAGGTATACATGGGCAAGCCGCAGGGTCACCACACACGCCAGGACGACCTCCATGTTGCACTGGTCGAGAAGGCGCGAGAGGGCAAGGTTGTCGTTCGCCTCAAGGGCGGCGATCCCTTTCTATTCGGGCGCGGCGGAGAAGAGGTCGAGTATCTTGCCGAGCACGGGATTCCCTTTGAAGTGGTTCCCGGCGTATCGTCATGTCTTTCGGCGCCGCTCAGCGCGGGCATCGCGGTCACGCATCGTGAAGCTTCGTCGTCCGTCGCCATCGTGACAGGACACAATGCCGGAGGCAACGACGATCGCGTCGACTGGCAGGCGGTGGCCCGGATCGACACCGCGATCTTTCTTATGGGAGTGCACAATATCGAGAACATCGCCCGTAAACTGATCGCGGCCGGTCGCGCTCCCCAGACGCCCGCAGCCATGATTCAGATGGCGTATTGCGACCATGAGCCCATCGTTACGGGAACCCTCGAAACCATTGCTGCCGAAGTGCGGTTCGCCAGGATTGAACCGTCTGCGACACTCGTGGTGGGCGAGGTTGTGCGCCTGCGTGAAAAACTGAAGCATTTGATGGATTCGCATCGACCAAAGGAGGAGGTAGAAGTATGACAGAGATTGCCACAGGTCCCATCGAGACACTTGCCGAAGAGATTTATCAGTTGGTGGCCGAATGCGCGGGCAAGAAGAACCTGAAAGCGGGCGACATCATCAAGGAGATGATCTCGAGACATGGCGAAGCGGCCTGCAGCAAAGATGACTGCAAAAAAGCCATCCGCATAGTGATTGATTCCGGCCTCTGCATCTACAGCTATCTCGGAGGCTCATACATTCAACTGCCACCGAAGGAAGGATCGGAACAGGCCGGGTAATTACGGCCTCCAGCATCCGTGAGCGATCTCCGCACCATGCCGCGCCTGCTCATTGCAAGCGTCTCCGGCGGTTCCGGCAAGACCATCGTTTCGATGGGGCTGCTGATGCTGCTGCGCCGCGCGGGCATTCAAGTGCGCGCTTTCAAGAAAGGGCCGGACTACATCGATCCTGCATGGCTTGCGTGGGCGGCGGCCTCTCCGGCGTGCAATCTCGACACTTTCCTCATGGGCGCCGAGCGAGTACGCGCCTCGTTTTTGCAACACGGCATCGATGACGGCATCAATCTGATCGAGGGCAACCGCGGCCTCTTTGACGGTTTGACGCCGACGGCACGCACTCCAGCGCTGTCCTGGCCAAAACCCTCGCAGCACCGGTGTTGCTTCTCGTCGACGCAACCAAGATGACGCGCACCGCCGCCGCGCTGGTCCTCGGATGCCAGAAACTCGGTCCACAACTTTCCATCCGAGGCGTCGTGCTCAACAATGTCAACGGCCGAAGGCATGAGCAGATTCTGCGCACCGCCATTGAGTCAGTTAGCGCAATTCCAGTGGTTGGCGTGCTTCCCAGAGCCGCGTGCAATCCCATCCCCGAAAGACATCTGGGACTAGTCACTCCTGATGAACACAGCAGAATGGATCAGGCGGAGCAGGATCTGTTGAGTCTGGTGGAAGATCGGCTGGACCTGGATACGGTACTCTCAATCGCACACAACGCACCTGCCTTCGAGTCGGCTGCAGAAGCGAGTTCAACGTTGCCAGATGCGCGCGGCCTCAGAGTCGGATACTTAAGAGACTCCGCATTCAGCTTTTATTATCCTGAAAATCTTGAAGAACTCGAGCGCACTGGTGCCGAAGCCATCCCCATCTCCGCGCTCCATGCCTCCGCCTTGCCCGAAGACTTGCATGCACTGTATATCGGAGGCGGCTTTCCAGAATCGCACGCGCAGATTCTCTCTGCCAACGCAAGTTTTTTGGCATCTCTTCGTCACGCTGCCGGAGTCGGCTTGCCCATCTACGCCGAGTGCGGCGGTCTGATGCTTTTGGCGCGCAACCTGACCTGGAAGGGAACGCGCTATCCGATGGCCAATGTTTACGAGATTGACGTCGAAGTCTTCGGCACCCCGCAAGGCCACGGATACAGTGAATTGCGCGTCGACGCGCCCAATCCGTTTTTCCGGGTGGGAACCGTCCTGCGCGGACATGAGTTTCATTACTCCCGCATCGTAAGCGCCGCGGAGTCCGTAACTACCGTGTGTGCTGTGGATCGAGGAGTTGGCTGCATTTCAGGGCGCGACTTTCTCCTCACCAAAAATGTGATGGCAGGATATACGCATCTCCACGCCACAGCCACACCGGAATGGACAGAATGCATGGTGCAGGCGGCACGCGAGTTTGCACTTTCGTTCGCCTACCCGATTAAGTAGCTTTTCGCCGGCGCATCCAAGACAAAGTAGAACGTGCAAGGAGGCGATTTCCCCAGGGAAATGCCACCTTGCAGGTTCAAATCCAACTCAAAGTAACTTCGAGTTTCAGTTAAAAAATAATCTTTGCCGCAAATTGCCAAACGCGTTGGGTACCAACTGGCGACGGTATGTTTACGCTGCCCGTGCTGCTGCTGGTAGCCGTGATGGTTCCAAACGCTCCCGAAGAAGCCGTCGTGTTTGGGTTGGCAAGGTTAGTGTGGTTGAAAGCATTGAAGGCCTCTGCCTGGAACTGGCCGTGAATGCGGCGCTCGGGCAGGATGTCCTTGAATACCGACATATCGACATCGTCGTAGCCGGGCCCACGCAGGCAGTTGCGCGGAACGTTGCCGAACGATTGCGCGAAGTTATTCGCAGCCGAGGGCAATGGGTTGACTGCAAAGGCTGCGGTGTTAAACCAGGCCGCAGTCTTTGAGACCCCGGCCGGACGGGCAGCACTGACGCCCGAGTTATAAACTGCGTAGTCGTTTCCGATGCCGGAGAGCGAGTTGTCCACGCCGCTGGTGAATGTTAGGGGCAGTCCGTCCTGCAAGCTGACGATTGCATTCACCTGCCAGCCATTTGTAATCTCGCCTGCCGCATGATTCACGTTGAACTTGGGCAACATGTAATTGACTGAAGTGGTGAAGCGAAGCGCCTGGTCGAAATCGGCGACTCCACGGGCACTATTCAGTTTGTAGGGATTCGGCGGGCCGGCGTTGCCTTCTGCGCCCGACGAGGTATTGTCAATCGTCTTCATCCATACGATGTTGGAGAGCAAAGTGAGGCCGTGGCTTGTGCGGCGCGTGACATTGAACTGCAGGGAGTTGGTCATTTCATATTCATAAGCGTCAGCGAGTTCGACAGCGCCCAGCCCGGGATACGTTCTTCGGGAATTCTCGTTGCCGACGGTATTACCTGCGCCCGCTGTATAAATCGCCGGATTGAATTGCCGCGATCCCATCACATGCTCAGCGTGGTCGCCGACGTAGGCCAAAGACATCGCAAAGTTGCCGCCCAGGTCCTGCTCCAGCGAGAGGTTGTAGTCCTGTGTGTATTCCACGTGCGAGGCTGGGTTCAGCACACCGCCCGCAAGTGGCTTGAGGAATGTGTAGCTTTTGAATTGCGACGGTACGACGTGACCGCGCGGGAACGGATCTCCGCCCGCATAGCCGGCGTAAATGTTGTCCCACTGCGGCGGGTTGGGAATATTAAGGTAAAGATCGATGGGCTGCATGGCGTCGGTCCTTTGATACAGCAGGCCCTCCGGCATGCCGAAGAACAGACCATAAGCGCCACGAACCACGGTCCTGTTATTGCCAAACACGTTATAGGCAAAGCCAACGCGCGGCGCGAAGTCCTTCCAATTGGCCTTGTAAACGGACGACGCCAGTCCGGCATCACCATTGAACATCAGGCCCAGCGGTGCGTTGGGAGCAACTGTGGATTGAAAGCTCGGATTGGCGGGATTGAAGCCGACCAGCGTCCCGTTTAAGTCGATTGGGGGAATCCATGGATCCCAGCGGACGCCAAGGTTGAGCGTAAGTTTCCTGACGATTCTCCAGTCGTCCTGCAGGTAGAGAGACGGCCTGAGCTCGCGCAGGTAGAATTTGCGACCGTTGTCCTGATAGAAGCTGGATTCGTAGCCGGCGTAAAAGTCCGCAAACGAGTTGCCGGTCTTGCTGTTGCTGCTTGTGTATCCAGTCGGGTAGGTCCCGTTGGGCGGCACCGCGGTGCGCGCTCCGTTGAAAGTATTGTCGCCCGGCGTGTACGAGTAGTCGTCGGCGTCGATGCGCGTACGCTCCACATCGCCTCCGAATGTGAGCGTATGGGTGTTTAGCACTTTCACGATCTGGGCGGTGAAGTCAAACGTGGTTGAGTCCTGGGTAAGTGCACCGCCGGAAAACACATTGATGTAGCCCAGATTGTCACGGACGCCTGGGAAGGGCACCAGGCTCTCATTCGGGCTTCCGTAAGGAACACCGGTTTGCCCAAGCTGAAAATCTGTTTTCAGGCCCGGCGCCTCGGGAATCTGGGTACGGGCGCCGCGATAGAAGCTGGCGTAAGCCGCCCCGGTGAGTGTGCTGCTAAACACGTGCGCGTCGCTAACGGTCAATGACTGATTGCGGAAAAGGTTGGCCGCAAAGAAGCCGAGTGGCGCGGTGAACGGCCGCTGAAAGTTGTCCTGGTTATAAAAGTAGCGGCCGCTCAGGTGGTCATTCGAACCGAGCGCCTCGTCGAGCCTGATCAGGTACTGGGTATTGTCGATATTCGAGTTGGTGCTGGTTGCGTAGGTGTTATAGACGCCGGCGCTTGCCCCGGAGGTCACCGGGGAAGACAGCTTCTCGTCCGCTGCCAGGTATTGCGTGTTGACAGCGGCGGAAAGAGTGTCCATCGGCGTAGGAATCTTGTTGGTGATTGTCCCGGTGCAGCTTCCTGCGGTTCCAGTTTGGCCATAAGGGCAACCGGTCGTGGGACTGTAGATGAACACAGGGGTCGCCAGGTTCAGCAGCGCTGAGAAGTCGCCTGTCAATTCTGCGGCTGTCGGTACCTGAACGGTAATCGGAGTAGGCGCGGAGCGTTGCTGCAGGTCTTCAGACGAGAAGAAGAAGAAGGCCTTCTTGCTTTTGAAGACGGGCCCGCCGACCGTGCCACCGAACTGGTTGAGCTTGAACGGGGGGCGCGGCTTCGTTGCCGACCAGAAGTAGTTCCGGGCGTTCAGAACCGTGTTGCGAAAATATTCCCAGGCGGTACCGTGAAGTTCGCTGGTTCCCGAGCGCGTGGAGAGTTGCACCAACGCACCGGCGCCGGCGTGATCGGCGCTGTAGTCCGAAGCCTGAATGGTGAACTCCTGCAGCGCGTCCGGGTTGGGCATGGTTGGCACAGAGTCGAAGAAGCGATCGACGTAGACAGCGCCATCGAGCGTATATGTATTTTGTGTTGCGCGCAGCCCGTTGACGGAGAGACCGGTATTATCCTCCTGCCCGCTCTCTGTGCCGCTGGTCGTGAGCACCGTGCCCGCGGTGAGAGTCGTGAGTTGCAGTGGATTGCGGCCGTTCAGTGGCAAATCCCGCATCTGCTCCTGGGAAACGGACTGCGTCAACCGTCGAAGTGGTGGTCTCTATCTGCTGGGTATCGGATGTGACGGTGATCTCCGTGCTTTGCGATCCAATCGCCATTGCGATAGGCAGATCGATCACCTGGCCGGTTAGCAACTGGAGCGAGGGCCGATTTTGCGTCTTGAATCCAGCGGCGCTGACCTTCAGACTGTAAGTGCCGATGGGCAGGTTGGGAAAGACAAAGATGCCGGCCTCGTTCGTCGCCACCTCACGATTTATCGCCGGTGGACGTTTCGGTCGCAGTCACCGCAGCGTTGGATATTGCTGCGCCGGTCGGGTCCGTCACCGTTCCACGGATGCTGCCGGTTGATTGTGCCGAGATGCGCGAAACAGCACTCAGCGTGAAGAGCATTGCGAAACCGATGTTCAGTAGTTTGCGAAGTTTTCTGTTCATCTCTTCCCTTTCATTCAGAAGCATCCTGGGGGCCTCCGATGATTCGTGGATTGGTGTCTGCCTTCACGGCTTCTGCGTCTTGGGCCGCATCGGGTGGGCGTGCTTCCCCCATCCGCTTGTTGGGCTACTACTGGACTCCGGCTTGACTGATTTTGGCCACTAACCGCGTTGCCGTTGCTCCACGCAGATTGTGAAAACGTCTGCACGAGACCGGTCTTCCTAGGAATTGAACAGATGAAAGACAAATCTGGTGCCTGGTTGCGCGTTCTTGTCGGCGCATGTCCATAAAGACATGCGAGTCCCTTAACTGAGTTCCGATGCCTTACATATCTTTTGCGACCAGTACGAATCGAGCGCCATCATCACCGGCAGGCTGGCTGCCAGGCCGTCCGCAAGGGGGGCGTTGATCCTGTCGCCCTTGACGATTGCGTCGATAAAGTTTCCGGTGTGCGCGCGGTCCAGATCCTGCGTTGCATTCACCTGAACGGCTTCACCGTTGTTGGGCGTGAAGGTGTATCCCTCACGGGTGATGTCGAGGGTTCCTTCAGTGCCTTCAAAAAAGACTGAAGGCGAGCGGTCGCGAATCGAGAGCACAGACGACTCGAAGTTGAGATTCCAGTTCTTGTAGCGAACGATCGCGCTCACCGTGTCGGGATTGGTGAGGTCGCCATGGAGTTGGTAGTCTCCGCCCACCGCTACCGCGCTCACCGGTTCGCTGTCATTGAGCATCCACTGCGCCACATCCGCCCAGTGAGTAAGAATGTCGGCGAGAAGTCCGTTGCCGTAGTCGTGGAACGAACGCCAGGAGCTGTACCGCGACTGTCTCATACGGAACACGCGGCGCCGGTCCGAGAAAGAGATCCCAATTCAGTCCCGCCGGTTTGGGCTGCGAAGGAATTGCGCGGCGCTGCCACGGGAAGTTATGCCACACTGCACGAGCAAAGATCACCTCGCCAAGCTTCTTCGCGTCGAAGATCTCCTGCCTGGCACGCATGTAATGAGCACCGCTGCGCTGCTGCGTGCCACACTGCAATATGCACTTGCTGCCGGCCGAGGCCTTCACCAAAGTTGTCCGCTCGCTCCAGCGGTGAATGGTTGGCTTCTCAAGATAGATGTTTTTGTTTGCCGCCAGGGCGTCCTTAGCGATCTGCACATGCAGGTGGTCGGGAGTGGAGATGAGAACCGCATCCACATCCTTCCTCTCCAGCATCCTTCTGGTACTCGACTGAGACTGCGGCTTGGACGACGCGGTCTTTAAATCGCCCCTGGTAATCCGCTACCTGCCTGTCGTATACATCGGAGAGCGCACGGAACTCAACCCGCGGATCTTGTGCAAAGCCGCCGCTCACGATGGTGCCCCGGCGTCCAAGACCTATGACGCCGAGACCGACTCGATCGTTGGCGCCAACGATGGAAGCATAGGCCTTGCGCGTTCATTCCGCGCGCTCCAACCGCTGCGGCCGCCGTCCCGGTAACCAAAAAGTGGCGACGATTCATGACGAGAAGGCCTCCATCATTGCCTTGTAGGCAGGGGCAATTACTTTCAAGCCGGTTTGAGAGTGATCTTCGCGCTCCTCTTCGTTTTCCACCCACCCCTTCCACTTGATCTCTTTGAGGTCGGCAGCGACCTGCGCAAGCGGAAAGGTGCCCTGACCGAGCGAAACAAAGTGCCCGTCCTTGAAATCGCGAAGATGGAAGCCGATGATCCGACCCGAATGGGCACGAATGAACTCCGGCAAATTGGCGCCGCCGTGGTAGGCGTGTCCGGCATCTAGCACAAAGGAAACCAGTGCCGGATCTGTTTCCCTGTAGAGCGCTTCGATCTCGCCGATCTTCGACTCGAACTCCCACCAGTGGTTGTGGTAGGCAGCCGTGATGCCGGCGCCTCGTGCGAACCGGCCTGCCGTATTCAACGCTTCGATCTTGCGCTTGAGCTGTTCACCGTCCAAGGCCCGGGCGCCGCTGAGAATCATGTGCCTTGCGCCCAGAGCGGCTCCGCCAAAAGCCGCCGGTTCATAAACCGAGGGTGCGGCAATTCTTGTCGCTTGGTCGTACGCTTCGTCGGGAAAGAAGATATGGATGCCAAAGAAAGTGAGGCCCGTTTGATCGATGCTGCGGCGGGCCGGTGCCGGCTGGGCAAACTGAGAATTGACAAAACGAAAACCTGCTTCGAAGCCTTGGTAGCCGGTCTGCTTCACCAGCGCAAGCGTGTCGAGGAAGCTCTCAAACCGCCTGGGGTCGATGGGAAAGGCGTTCAACTGCACGCCGAAGTGAATTCCAGGTGGGGTGCGGCGGGCTTGGGCTGACGCATACGCCAGTCCAAGCGTTGACAAGCCTCCGGCGGCTGCAAGGGCTGCCATCGACCCCAAGACCTCCCTTCGTGTCCTTTTGTTTTCCATAAGTGCGGTCTCTTCCATCCCTTTGTCCCCCTCTTGAGAGGGCCGGTAACAACAAGTTGTGGATTTTTTGGAACCCGACTGAAGGCAGATGCGCCTATCGCCGCCAATCGATTTCAACCGATTGAATTCGGATGGGTACCCTGATGGCCCTCGCAGTGGAATCTCTCGTCTCTCGTTTCACACGCTGAAGGCAGCAGTTCCTGATCAGTCGCGGATTATATGCACTCGAAAATGCCCCTGTCAATCGATTTCAATCTATTTTGTGAGATTGGAACAACAAGTCCAGGATGCGTTTATCGCAAGGGAATCGCTTTTTCGGGTGGCCGGAATGGGCGCGCGGATCCATTTAAAGTCGACAAGGGTCCGATCCAGTATCCGCCTCGTGCGCCCCAGACTAAAAGAAGTGCAAAACTCGTCAAAGCCCTTCCTGAGATTCATATTGTGCCTAAGACCCACGATCCACTCTCCTATTTTTGGCCCTTGAACCGACGGCCTGAGGTATCTGTCTCTTGTTTAATAGGGATGGAAACAGAAAGCCCGCGGCAGCGAAGCTGGAATGCGGGCATTAGGAGACCTGGTTTTAGAGTTGAACCATCAGACCCAGATCACCCGTGCGCGCGAAATAATCGACAGCGACGACAGCGGCGGTGACCTGAGATGGAGTGAAGCTAACCCAGAAGCGGGAGGGATGCAACGAGAATTTGACAATCATTTGCAATCGATCATAGTATTCTCTTTCTTGGAATTCGGGAGGAATTGGCTTCCCTGCCGGCTCATCCACCAATGAGGCTGCCCAAAACGAGCCTCGCTTGAGCAGCGGTCGACGAAATGAGAGGGCAATTTGTCTTCTGCAGGAATTGCCCCGAGGATTCTGCATGAACGGTCGTTCCAGTTCCTTGGAATCTTCGTCGACGCCCACAAGACTGAAGTGGTGGGATCGGTTCGGGCAGCCAGACGCCGCGGCCGACCGCGCGTTGCCGCAACTGAGTAACCTAGTGCGAAACTGGTCGGGCAACTGGCCTCTTGTAATGCTGACCTCGAGTTTCGCGAGTGACGAAAGAGAGCCGTCATGGCGGTTGGCAATCTAATAATCGTGCAGGGCGGCGGGCCCACCGCCGTTTTCAATGCCAGCCTGGCGGGCGCGATCGCCGAAGGAATCCACGAGCCGGAAATTGGCCGCGTCTTTGGCGCTCGATTCGGCATGCAGGGCCTGGTTAGAAACAACACCATCGAACTCAGCCAGATGACGGATGCCGAGCTTCGCCTTTTGCGGAACAGCCCCGGTGCCGCGTTGGGATCTTCGCGCTACATGCCGGACGAAGACGATTTCGACCGCATGGTCACCATTCTTCGCCGGTTCGAGGTTCGATCCATGATCTTCATCGGCGGCAACGGTACCATGCGCGGAGCCGGACTGGTGAGTCAACATTGCCGCGAAGCCGGATTCGACATGCAGATCATCGGCGTTCCAAAGACAGTGGACAACGATATTGCCGCGACCGACCGGTGCCCCGGATATGCGAGTGCAGCGCGTTACATGGCCCAGGCGACGCGCGATTTGGGCACGGACATTTGTGCCTTGCCCCAGCCGGTGACGATTCTCGAGGCCATGGGACGGAGCAGTGGCTGGCTGGCTGCGGCAACGACATCTGCCAAATTGGAGGAGTCGGATGCTCCCCAGCTTGTTTACGTGCCAGAGACACCGTTCCTCACCGACAAATTCCTCACCGACCTCGAGCGGATTATAACCAGGCAAGGCTGGGCTGTTGTGGTCGCAACCGAGGGGATTCGCAACCCGGACGGTAGCCTGGTGTACGAGATGACCGATTCCTCGCAACTCGATCCTCTCAAGCGTCCGATGACGGGCGGCGTTGGCCAGTTTCTTGCCAATCTGGTAGGCGCAAACCTCAAATTTCGTTGTCGAAGCGAAAAGCCCGGGCTTCTCGCGCGAGCGTCAATAGCGCTGGTCTCATCTCAAGACCAGCAAGACGCCGATCTCGTGGGCCGCGCCGGAGTGCGTGCGCTGGCCAGCGGCGAAACCGACAAGATGGTCGCATTGCGGCCGCTTCAGGATCCCGGAGAGTCGGGATACGACCTGGTTCCGTTTAGTATGGTTGCCGGAGCGGTGCGTCCGCTGCCGGAGGCATGGCTCACAAACGGTCCGTTCGCGGTCGGACAGGAATTCCAGGACTACTTGCGACCGCTCATCGGTGAACTGTTTCAATACTCGCCCGCCTTGTAGACGGCCGTTTTCTGAATAGGAGCTATCTGAGTATGCCTACTGCTTTTGAGCTTGGCTCTGCAAAAAACCTCGGCGTTCTAATCTTCGCGCGGAAACGCCCAGGATTCGACCAGGAGTGGAGCAAGATCATCCGTGAGCGCTGCCTGAAGACCCTCACCGGGCTTGGTTTCAACTGTATTGGCACAGAGAAGCTCGTGATCGATGACGAGTCGGCCCACTACGCGCTCGACGAGATCGAACGCGCAAATTGCGAAGCCCTCGTAATCGTTCAACCGTCCATCGCAGACGGACAGTTCGCGCTCACCATCGGCCAGCGCTGGAGCGGTCCCATTATTTTGTGGGCAACGCCGGAACGGCCCGGTGATGGCAAGGTGAGCTCCTGTTCGCTCGTAGGCGAACACCTTTGGGCCTCTATCTGCAGCCAGGCGAATCATCCATTTGAGCTCGTATACGGTGGCCCCGATACCCCGCAAAGCAAGATTGAGAGCAACCTGTTGCAAGCTGTAGCTCTGGCCGGCGCTGTGTCACGCCTTCGCCGGGACAAGGTTGGAGTTGTGGGTACCCATGTACCGGGCTTCATCGATCTCGCCGCCGACCCCTTCCTCATTCGCCAGACCTTTGGCATGCAGCTTCATTCTTTGAGCCTCCCGCATTTCATTGACCGCGTGAATAACATCGAGGAGCAAGCCGTTCGCGAGGACATTTTTGAGGCCCGCAAACTCGGGCTGACAACCCATGACGTTCCGCCAGACTCGCAACTGGCCATGAGTTCGCGCTACTTTCTCGCCATGAAGGATCTGATGCAAGAAGCGAGCCTGGATGCGCTTGCGATTCAATGCTGGCCTGAACTGCCGAACGTCCTCGGGCAATGGCCGTATCTCGCAGTCTCAAGACTGACGACCGCAGGGAACGCAGTTTCAATCGAGGGAGACGTAGACGGCGCCATTGGGAGCTTGATCGGCCGCCGGCTGGGCATCGGTCCAGGATTCCTTACCGACTGGCTCGAACACGACGCCTCGACCATCTTGTTTTGGCATCCGGGCATGGCGCCGCTCAATATGTGCAATCCTGCCGGCGCGGCTGATGGACCCTCGCTCGGAGACCACTTCAACGGAGCACGGCCCTTCGTGGTGGATGGTCCATTGCAAATCGGACATCCAGTGACCGTGTCCCGCGTTTGGCGATGCGGTGGCAGGTACCACCTTATGGCATTTGAAGGCCAATCCATCAATCCGAATCGCCGCGTCTCCGGGAACAGCCTGCTCCTGAAAATTAGCGGAGAACCGGTGCCGGAACGCTTTGACCGGCTGATCCATGCCGGATTGCCTCATCACGTGACTCTACATTTTGGCAATCATGCAGACACATTCCGCCGCCTGGCCCGCCTCTTCGGAGTCGAATGGTGCGGATAACTGCATTAACCCGAACAGGCAGCAGAATTGCATCCGAAAGGTCGGGATAACAAAATGATCGGTTATAATCGATTGAACGTTTGCGGGCCTGATTGGCGCCGATCAAATCTCAAACGCAAGGAGATTCACCGTGAAAGCTAGGGTTGCAAGACATGAAGTTCGGGAAGAGATTCAGCGCCGCATTCTTTCCGGCGAGACCAAGCCGGGTGAGAGGTTGAGTCAGCAGGGATTGGCGCGCGAACTCGGCGTGGCCCAGGGCACAGTTCGTGAATCTCTAATGGAGTTGCATTGGCTTGGCCTCGTGCAGTCGGTCGACCACATGGGTGTCTTTGTCGACAAACTGGACTTCGCCAGCATCTCCGAAGCCTATTACGTACGCGAAGTTCTGGAAGGATTGGCGGCTCGCCTTGCCTGCAGAAATGCCGGACGCGCCGATATCGCCGAGCTTCGCGCCATGGCCGACAAGATCTATCGGCTCGCACAGGAAAAAGACACCGAGACCGGTTCGCTCGATCGCAGTTTTCATCTGCGCATCACCGAGTTGTCACGAAACGGTGCCCTGACACGACTGTCGCAGGCTTATCGTGCGTTGGGGATGACGGTGCGCGCCTTTCGCGATCCGGCAGTCATCTACTCTGAGCATCTGCGTATCATTGAAGCGATCGAGCACAATTTTGCCGACGAAGCGGAACGGCTGGCGCGAGGCCATGTTGTGGACGCAAGGCAAACAATCGAGTCCCTGGCGACACAGGGCACGTTCGTTCCTGAATGGGTCAAGTAACTCCTTGGCAGTTGCAATCCTCGGTATGCGGGAGAAGAAGTGGAAACCAAAGAGCCCGTCTCATACGGTTCCTACCTGGGTGGCAGGTGGCTTACGAGCGGAGATGGATTTCAGGTCGTCAATCCAGCGACCGCCATGCCGATAGCCGATGTTTCCGTCGTAGGCAAGCGAGAACTTGAGGACGCTTTGCGCTTCGCTGAAGACGCATGGCCGGCCTGGAGAGCGATGACCGCCAAAGATCGCGGGCGCCTGCTGAACAAGGTCGCAGATGAGATTGTCCGCCGCAAGACCGAGATTGCCCGCATTATCACTCTTGAAAACGGCAAGCCGCTGGCGCAGAGCGAGGGCGAGGTCGGCATGACCGAGGACCACTTGCGCTGGTTTGCCGAGGAGGGGCGGCGTGTCTACGGCCGCATCGATTCCGCAGCAGGTGAATGGCAAGCGGCATCTTGTGGTGAAGACGCCCATCGGCGTGGTGGGAGCGATCGCGCCCTGGAACTTTCCGCTCGTTCTGGCTGTGCGCAAGATTGCGCCGGCCATGGCCGCCGGATGCCCTGTGATTCTCAGGCCCGCCTCGCAGACGCCGCTTTCGGCGGTTCTGCTGGCGCAGTGCATGCAGGCGGCCGGAGTGCCGGCTGGGGTCTTTCAATTGGCAATCGGCGACGCGGCAGTGATCTCCGACGAACTGCTCTCCAATCCCATCTGCAGGAAAATCAGTTTCACCGGGTCCACACGAGTAGGACAATCGCTGATTGAACGCGCCGCGAAAACCATCAAGCCGCTCTCTCTCGAATTGGGCGGCCTGGCTCCAGTGCTCGTCTTTGACGATTGCGATTTGGACATCGCGGTCCGCGAAACCATCATCGCCAAGTTCCGCAATACCGGGCAATCGTGCATCGCGGCAAACCGGATTTACGTGCAGAAGACAATCTACAGAGAGTTCGTCGAGCGCTTCTGCGCCGCGGTTGGAATGCTGAAGACCGGCCCTGGATTGGAGCCCGGCATGGACGTCGGCCCGCGTCATAAATCAGAGCGGTCTCGACGATGCGATCCGGCAGATTGAAGACGCGGTGAAGATGGGTGGAAAGGTGCTCGCGGGCGGCGGGCGAATCAAGGACCTGCCGGGCTTCTTCCTTGAGCCCACGGTGATCGAAGGGATGGCGGACGGCGCGGTCTGCATGCGCGAAGAAACATTTGCGCCCATCGCTCCCATCGTCAGCTTCGATACGGAAGAAGAGGCGATTCGCCGCGCCAACAACACTCCCTATGGCCTCAGCGCCTATGCGATGACGCGCGACATCGGCCGCATCTTCCGCCTAGGCGAACGTCTTGAGGCGGGAACCATCGGCATCAACGATGGCGCACCAACAACCAGCCAATGCCCCTTCGGCGGCGTCAAGCAGAGCGGCTGGGGACGCGAACTCGGCATGGAAGGACTGGAAGCATTTCTTGAGACGAAGCACGTATCGATTGGCGGGATCCAGTAGCCGAGTCCGCCCCAGCGAGAGAAAAAGGAGAAGCTTTACCATGATTCATTTCTTGATTCACGAAGCAGCGGACAATGTCGGCGTCGCGGTTGTCGATATTGCCGCCGGCACTGACTGCACAGGAAGAAACCTCACCAGCAATCAGCCGCTCAAGGCTCATTCGGAAGAAGCGATTCCGCTCGGCCACAAACTCGCATTGAAAGATCTCGCCGTGGGCGACACGGTGATCAAGTACGGATGCGTCATTGGCGACATCGTTCAGCCGGTCAAGGCAGGGCACCACGTTCACATACATAACCTCAAGACGAAAAGGTGGGCATAGCCATGACAGAGCGGAAAATCCTTGGATACCGGCGCGAAAACGGCCGCGTTGCAGTGCGCAATCACGTGGTCATTCTGCCGGTTGACGACATCTCCAATGCCGCGTGCGAAGCCGTGGCGAACAACATCAAGGGCACGCTTGCGATTCCCCACGCCTATGGCCGCCTGCAGTTCGGCGAGGACCTCGAACTGTTCTTCCGCACCATGATCGGCACCGGCAGCAATCCAAACGTTGCCGCCGTAGTCGTGATTGGCATTGAGGCTGGCTGGACGCAAGAAGATCGTGGATGGCATCGCCAAGACCGGCAAGCCGGTCGCCGGATTCTCCATCGAAGGTCAGCGGCGACATCGCGACCATCGCGGCAGCCTCCCAGAAGGCCAAGGAGTTTGTGCAGTGGGCGACGGAGTTGCAGCGCACCGAGTGCGATTTCAGCGAGCTCTACATCAGCGTGAAGTGCGGCGAGTCCGACACGACCACCGGCCTTGCAAGCTGCCCGACAGTCGGCAACGTGATTGACAAGCACTGCGCCACAGGCGGCATGGCCTCCTTTGGCGAAACCACGGAACTGACCGGCGCCGAGCACATCGTCGCTTCCAAGGCCGCCAACGAAGCGGTGCGCAAGCAGTTCATGGCCGCCTTCGACGACTATCAGAAGCTGGTCTTCAACCAAAAGAAGGACGACCTCTCCGAGTCGCAGCCGACCAAGGGCAACATCGCCGGCGGTCTCACCACCATTGAAGAAAAGGCGCTGGGCAACGTGGAGAAGCTCGGCAAGCAGACAAAGTTTGTCGGCTGCCTCAAGCCCGCGGAAGCTCCGCAGGGCCCCGGCCTCTGGTTCATGGACACCTCGAGCGCCGCCGCGGAAGCGGTGCCGCTTTGGGCCGCTTCCGGCGCAGTCGTTCACCTGTTCCCGACCGGACAGGGCAACGTAATCGGCAATCCAATCGAGCCGGTCATCAAGCTCTCGGGAAATCCGAAGACTGTGAACAGCATGACGGATCACATCGACGTGGATGTCTCCCCGATCCTGCAGGGCGAGATGACACTCGACCAGGCAGGCGATGCCTTGATTGAAATGATCGTCCGCACCGCCAACGGCCGGTTGACCGCGGCCGAAGCACTCGGGCATCGCGAGTTTGTGATGACCAAACTCTATCGGAGCGCATAGACGCGTAACTGTCGGCCGCACTTTCGACAGGCCACGAATTCTTGAAACGGTGCCACTATGATCACGATTCAGTCCCGATGAGTTGCACAATCTGACTGCTAGCCTTGCCACGGCGGTCGGCGTACATCCCGAGGACGCGGGGATTTTTGCGCGTGCTTTGATCGACGCCGACCTCCACGGCGTTTCCACCCATGGAATCTCGCGCTTGAATATTTACCTCCAACGCATTCAGAAGGGATTGATCGATCCCAGGTGCCCAAATCTCCGATCACGCGCAATGGCGGCAGCGTGCTCGCACTGGATGCCGGCAACGGCCTCGGCCAGGTGCAGGCCGTCAAGGCGCTCGACATGCTTATGCCGCTGGCGAAGCAGAATGGCGTGGCCGCCGCAACCATCCGCAACTCTCAGCACTTCGGCGCGCTCTCCTACTACTGCAATCGAGCCGCGGACGAAGGCATGATCCTGCTCGCCATGACCAACTGCGAGCCGGCCATGTCGCCCGCCGGTGGATACGAGGCGTTCTTCGGCACCAATCCCATCGCCGCTTCCTTCCCCACGGGCAAATCCTTCCATGTGAAGATCGATCTTTCTACATCCATCATTGCTCGCGGCAACATCATTGCCGCGCAGAAAAAGAACCAGAAGATCCCTGAAGGCTGGGCGCTTGACCGCGACGGCAATCCGACCACCGATGCTCAGCAGGCGCTGCTCGGCACCGTGCTCACCATGGCCGGGCACAAAGGTTACGCACTGGCCATGATGGTCGAGGTCTTCAGCGGAATGCTTTCCGGCGCGGCAATCGGCTCCAACATCGGTTCGATGTACAAGGACCTCGACAGAAAGCAGGATGTCGGCCACTTCTTCTGCCTCTTCAACATCGCCGCATTTATCGATCCGGTTGAATTCAGGCGGCGCATCGATGACACCATCGACCGTATCAAGAACAGCAAGAAGTGCCCCGGCGTGGAAGAAATCCTTGTTCCCGGGGAGCGGTCATCAAGAAACGCCGCGGCAAACGCGGCGATGGGCGTCAACGTCTCCCCCGAGACCATCCGGGAGATTGAGCAGTGGTGCCAGCGATTGAGTGTGCCGTTCGGCTGCGCCGAAGTGGGTGTATAAGCCATGCCAGATATCCTGATTACGGAAAAAATCCAGGGCGCCGCGGTCGACGCCATGTCTTCGCAATTCGAGGTCGTTGCGCTCCCTGACCTTTGGAAGAATCCGGCTGACTTATTGCAACAGGTGAGCGAATTTCGCGCGCTGATTATCCGCAATCAGACGCAGGTGAATGCCGCACTGCTCGAGGCCGCGAAAAAACTGGTGGTGATCGGCAGGGCCGGCGTGGGCTTGAACAATGTCGATGTCGCTGCTGCTACCCGCGCCGGAGTTCTCGTGACTTCGACTCCCGACCAGAATGCCATCAGCGTCGCGGAACTCGCGATTGGCCTGATGCTTTCGCTCGCGCGCATGATTCCCGCCGCCGACGCCGATACCAGGCAAGGTAACTGGAATCGAACCGCGCTATCTCGGAACCGAGATCTACGGCAAGACCATCGGGATCATTGGAGCAGGCAAAATCGGCTACTTGACCGCACGCCGTGCGCAGGCATTTGGCATGAAGGTGCTCGCCTACGATCCCTTTATCAGCAAGGACAGCATCCTGCTCAGCGAACTGAACGCCGACCTTGTGTCCCTTGAAGAATTGCTCGAACACTCCGATGTTGTCTCGTGTCATCTTCCCGCGACACCGGAGACCGCGGGGCTCCTGAACGCCGGATGCTTCGCGCGCATGAAGCCCACGGCCACGTTCATCAACACCTCGCGCGGAGAGGTTATTGTGGAGCAGGATCTTCTCGCTGCCCTGAAATCCGGCGCAATTGCCGGAGCCGCGCTGGACGTGCGCGCCAGCGAACCGCCGAAGCGGGGAGAACTCGAGAACCTTCCCAACCTGATTCTGATGCCCCACGTTGCGGCATTCACTCATGAAGCGCAAGACCGGGTGACCAGCGCCATCTGTGAAGACGTCTGCAGGGTTCTCGAAGGCAAACCCGCGATGAATGCCGTGAACAAGGTTCAGGCCGCATAGAAGCTGTCCAGAACCCGGTGTTTTTCGTATGAAAATGGCCATTTTTAGGCTCAAAAACGAGACTCCTGTTTACCGATGAGTAACCAGGCGTAGCTAATTCTCTGTTGATTTCATTCATGTTAGTTAGAAATCCGTTACCTTCCAGTACTCCTTTCGGGAGGGGGGGTAGGGGGGGGCAGACGGGGTACGGACCGGTACGGACCGGTCACATCCCTGACAGATTGAACCGGGGACATATCTGACACTGCACAAGTCTGTTGACGTTGGGTTAGAACGTCGAGATGGGCTGGAGAGTGAGCAGTGTGATGGAGGAGAAGTTGCGCTTTGTCTTTGAGTATGAGCGCGTTGAGGAGTCGATGAAGGCTCTGTGTAATCGGTTTGAGATCAGCCGTGAGACGGGCTATGTTTGGCTTCGACGCTTCCGGCAGTTGGGAGTCGAGGGTCTGGTGGAGTTGAACCGGGCTCCGCAGCGTCATCCCAACCAGACGGCGGCAGCGATCGAAGAGGCGGTGCTGGATCTTCGCCAGGCGCATATGACGTGGGGCCCACGGAAGCTGAAGCGGATTCTGGAGCGGGACCAGCCGGGGCGCGGATGGCCGGCAACCAGCACGGTGGGCGAGATAGTGAAGCGTGCCGGTCTGGTGGTTGCGCGCAAGAAGCGGCGCCGGACCGAGCCCTATACGCAGCCTTTGCAGCATGCAGTGGAGTCGAACCGTGTGTGGTGTGCAGACTTCAAGGGCTGGTTCAGGAGCGGGGATGGAACCCGCATCGACCCGCTGACGATCACCGACGCCTGCAGCCGCTACCTGCTGCGCTCGCAGGCGGTGGAGAAGACCGACACGGAGCGAGTGCGAGCCATCTTCGAGGCGGCGTTTCGTGAATTCGGACTGCCCTGGTGGATACGCACTGATAACGGGCCTCCGTTTGCCAGTTCGGCCGTGAGCGGGTTGTCGCGGCTGGCGGTATGGTGGATCAAGCTGGGTATTCAGCCTGAGCGGATCGAGGCCGGTCATCCGGAGCAGAACGGGCGTCACGAGAGGATGCACCGGACACTGAAGCTGGACCTGAGGCCTGCCCAGGACTGGCGTGGCCAGCAACTGGAACTGGACCGGTTCCGCCACGATTACAACCATGTGCGGCCGCATGAGTCCCTGGACATGCAGACCCCGGCCTCGGTCTACGAGCCTTCGCCGCGGCCCTATCCGGAGCGGTTGCCGGAGATCGAGTACCCGGAGACGATGCTGGCGCGCACGGTCAAGAGCCACGGTCATTTTCGCTGGAAGAGGCACGATGTATTCCTCAGTGAGGTGCTGTGGGGCGAACGAGTGGGACTGCTGCCGTTTGACGACGGATGCTATACGGTCTACTTTGCCCATGTACCGGTGGCGCTGTTTGAAGAAAGGACTGGAAAAACCTACCGCTTGCCACCCAGCAAAGACGGACAGACGACGCGTTCCGTTTCCGGGGCAGCTGCCCCGGAAACGGAAAAACAAAAACAAGAGCAAAAACAACAACAAAAACAACAACAAAAACTCCCTGAGAATGAAAAACTGTCAGGTATGTGCCCGGTCTAAAATGTCAGGGTTGTCCCCGGCCGTTCAGACCGGCCACATCCCTGACAGACCGGGAAGAGGGTCGAACCGGGGGCCTGCCTGGCACTGTTGGGAGAATTGGTTGTATCGCATACCCTTATTGTGCGCCCACGATTGGTAATTCTCAGCAACGCTTCAAGGAAGCGCCAGCTCCCCACAATCCAAGGTGTTGGATACGTTCCAAGAGCAAGTTCGAGTTTCCGCTTCGAGGCGTTCTCTAATTCAAAGCGCAATCGAATCGGCAGGCCGGTCGAGGGTGCGATACTTGCGGCCCACGGCGAACAACGCGATTGTCCCCGCCATCGGCATGATGGCAACCAGCGCAAACGCCGGCGCGTAAGAGATGCGGTCGACAAGGTAGCCCGTAAGCAGGGGAAAGAGCATCCCGGCCAAACCGCCGGCGATGCCCATCAGCCCAGCGGCGCGTCCCACCTGGGGATCCGGAAACAGGTCGGTCACCGCCGCGAACATGTGCGCCGAAAGAAAATTGTCTGCAGTAATGGCTATGCAGATCATGACCATCGCGGGGCCGATGCCGCCGATGTAAGGCACCGCGAGGCTCGCGGCACAGATCAGCGCGCTGCCATACATCGAAAGCCTCCGCGTATTCCGCACCGTTATCCCTCTGCGCAGCAGCACGCCCCCTACCCATCCGCCGGCCACGCCGCCCACGTCGCCCATGAGGAACGGTATCCAGCCCACCATCCCGATCTCGACCATCGACAGATGCCGAGCGCTGTAGAGATAGCTCGGAATCCAGTACCAATAGAACTGCATGACTGGCCCGATAAAAAACCGGCACAGCATTACCGCCCAGGTTGACGATTGACCGAGTAGCTGCCGCGACGTTACGACGACTTGCCCAACTGGAACAACGACCTTCGGTTCCCGCTTGTACACGAGCCACCAGAGCGGAATCCACAGGAACCCTGCAAGCGTCGGCACCAGAAACGCCATACGAAATCCATAATGCTGAAGCAGAAAAACAATGAGCGGCGGTGCGATCGTTGCGCCGATTACGCTGCCGCCGTTGAAGATGCCGATCGCGAGCGTCCGGTCCTTCTTTGCGAACAGTCGCGTCACCGTTTTGATGCCGCCTGAATACGCGCCGCACTCGCCCGTTCCTCTCCAGAACTGGGACAGGCCAAGGCCCAGCCCCGACCCGGCAAGCATCAGCGATCCGGTGGCTGCCGACCACCAGCACACCACGATCGACAGGCCCAGCCTCGCGCCCAGGCGGTCCATTAGATAACCCACCGGGAACTCGCCGGTCATCATGCCGAATCCCAACGCGGAAACAATGCGGCCGTAGGCCTGGTTCGAGAGATGGAAGACATTGCGCAGCACTGGCGCCATCACCGAGAGCGACTGGCGAGCGACAAAGATGATTACGGTAAGGGTGAAAAGCAGGCTTAGAACAAACCAGGGATGGCGGGGTCCGTGATCATCCGGAGTGTGTGTGCTCTCTGCGTGGCGCATTTCGTCAGCTTCCGGCAACCGTCCCCCAGCAATAGTCTTCACAGGGAGCGTAGCATCCCAGGCCTAAAAATCGAGATCAGCATCCCAAGGATCAAGACCTATGCTTGGGGACCCGGGAGATGGCGCACCCACGATTGGTTCGACAAAGAAAAATCAACAGCAGCAAATCAGAGGGCTACCCCCGCATGCTGCGCGCCTCGTACCATGGATGAGCGGACTTGAGCACCCGGTTCACGTTCGTCACATTCTGCGCGCCGGTGGTGTTCAGCCACTCTTCGAGCGCGGCTGCACCATGCTTTACATAGACGGGAACGCCATCCTGCCAGGTTGCACGGCCCGCCAGCACGCCATGAAAATCCACGCCACTCTCGACCGCCAGTTCCAGCGTCTCAATGAACACCTCGCTCGCGACTCCGGCCGACAGATAAACGATCGGCTTGTCGGTCAACGCTGCCGACGCGCGAATCAGATCCATTGCCTCTGCCCGTGTATGAACCTTCTGGCCTTTGAACGCGTTCGTCCCTTCGACGTAGGCCATCTGCACAGGAACCTCGACCTTCAGCACGTCTGCTCCGTACCGGTCTTTGCTGAACTCTGCCATCGAGTTCATCACGATCTCCGGCTTCCTGCGGGCGAATTCAATCCCCGCCTCGCCCTCGCCATGCACATCGTATCCAAGAAACTCGAGGAAGTACGGTATATCGACAGCGCGGCACTCGGCTCCAATCCGTTCCAGCCACGCCTTCTTCCGGTCGTTCACCCACTCCTTTTCGAAGGGCGTGTAGTAGACGAGAATCTTGACCGCGCTGGCGCCAATCTCTTTCAAGCGCAGCGCCGACCAGCCGTCTCGCAGCGACGGCAGCCGTTCCGGATGGTCGGGACTGTATCCCGCGTGCTCGTATGCCAGCAGCAGACCCTTGCCGTTAATATGTCTGGCCGCTTCGAGCCCATACTCCAGATCCAGAAGGATCGACGAAGCATGTTTTGTGAGCGTCCGGGCCACCAACTGCTTGAACTCCGACATCATCTCGACCGGCGGCTCACTCACCCCGAGTTCTCGCGCCAGCATGTTCTTCAGCAGCCCGCGTTGATCCATGGCCACGGCGGCGATCACGCCCCGCTCGTCTGACACGGCTGTCAGTCCGGCGATCTTGCCGGGTGCTAGCTTTATCGTCATCTCTTCCCCTGGTAGTCTTTGGCGATTTGGATGAGCGCGCGGCTCCTGCGCAAGCCAATCCAGATTCATCGGCTCACTGTTTCCCAGAACCGCCCAACTTGTTTCGGCGAGTCCCAAAAACTATATCCAACCGTGCCGTCCGATGTCAATCGATTATGAATGATTGCCCGCGTCCGACCACACATCAGACCGCATCGTCTATTGCTTCGCGTCGTTGACAGCGATGAACGATTGTAATAGATTGTTGCTGCTCGCCGAAGCATGTGCTTTTTCGTTCTGAGGTGCTCATTTTGCCTGTAGTTCTCAAGCTTTGCGCCGCGCATATTCTTGCGGCTTTGAGCTGTGCGACCTTTTTGCCGTCCGCCGCCTTTGCTCAACCGCCTGTGCCCGCGCCGGCCCCCGAGCCGCCGGCCCTGATGCTTGGCGCAGCCTGGTACCCCGAGCAATGGCCGGAATCGCGCTGGAATGCGGATCTCGATCTGATGCAGAAGGCGCACATGCACCTGGTCCGAATAGCCGAGTTCTCCTGGAGCCGCCTGGAGCCGGAAGAAGGCCGCTACGATCTCGATTGGCTGGAACGCGCGGTGGATGCGGCGGGAAAGCACGGCATCTATGTGATGCTTGGAACGCCCACCTGCGCGCCCCCTCCGTGGCTGACGGAGAAATATCCTGAGACGCTGCGGACCACAGAAGAAGGCAAGCATCTGGACCACAGCACGCGCCAGGCATTCAACTGGTCTAATCCCAAATACCGGGAACTTGGGCGAGAAATTGTCAGGCAACTGGCTATTCGGTTTGGGCACAATCCGAATGTGATTGCCTGGCAGATCGACAACGAGTTAAGAAGTCCATCGTTCGACGCAGGAACGCGCACCCTGTTTCAGCAGCGGTTAAAGGTTCATTACGGAACCCTCGATAACTTGAACAGCCGGTGGACATCTACCTATTGGAGCCAGACCTACACGTCCTGGGATCAGATTCCGATTCCGGCTAGCGACGACAACCCCGGGCTGCGTCTCAAGTGGGACCAGTTTGTAAGCGAGACCTGGCGCAGCTACGAGAAGAATCAGATTGACGTGATCCGGCAGTATGCGGAGCCTCGACAGCGGATTACCACCAACACGATGGGCTGGTTCGATGGCTTCGATCATTATGTGGTCAGCCGCGATCTGGATTTCTCGGCCTGGGACGACCCGATCGGCCAGCGGCCATTCGAACCCATCCGCAACGGCGCGGCGCACGATCTGACGCGGGGATTCAAGGACAGGAACTTCTGGGTAATCGAGACCACGGCGGGACCTACCGGATGGGCGCCGGTCAACACGATGCTCGAGAAGGGCGAGATGCGGACCGTGCTGTGGCACGACGTGGGCCATGGCGCGGATGCGATGAGCTACTGGCAGTGGCGCGACGGTCTGAACGGCCAGGAGCAGAACCACGGGGCGATTGTGGATGTAAACGGCGATGCAATGCCGCTCTACTCCGAGATGGCGCAGGTGGGCCGCGAGTTCGACAAGGCCGGTCCCGTGCTCAAGGGAACCTCAGTTCAATCGGAGATCGCGATTCTGCATTCGTACAACAGCAGGTGGGCACTGAATTGGCAAAAGATCAATCGCAGTTCCGACGCCATCGCCGAGTTGATGAACTACTACAAGCCGCTTCATCTGCTGGGGCACTCGCTCGACATCGTGCAACCGAGCGACGACCTCGCCAAATACAAGCTGGTGGTTGCTCCGGCGCTCTATCTTCTCACGCAGGATGAGGCGGACAAGCTGATCCACTATGTCAAATCCGGTGGCCACCTGGTGCTGGGTCAGCACTCTGCCATGAAGGACAGTGACAACTCCCGCTGGCCGCAGCGGCAGCCCGGCCCGCTGGCCGAGTTGCTGGGCGGCGCAGTGGAGCAGTTCTACGCTATCGAGAACCCCGTGCCGGTGTCGGGCGCGTGGGGCACGGGCACCGCCGGCGAATCTGTTGAACAGTTGGTTGCGCTTGCGCCCGATGTGACGGTCCTGATGCGCTACGGCAAGAGCGATGGATGGGTCGATGGCAAGCCGGCGGCGATTACGCGCAGCGTGGGCCGCGGAAGCATTACCTATATCGGCGCCGCGCTCGATGACGCTTCCATGCGGCACGCCGCCGAGTGGATGCTCAAGACGAGCGGCATCGGGCGGGAGTTGCCCGCGGTCCCAGATGGTGTTGAGGTGTACCGGCGCGTGGGCGCTGGAAAGAATGTCTTCATCTTTGAGAATCCTGGCGCGCATACGCAGACAATTCGGCTGCCCCACGAGATGACGAATGTGCTGGATGGAGGCAGAGCGGCGAACCTGACTCTCGAGAAGTACGGTGTCGCTGTTATGGAAGAGAAGACCGGGAGCGGTGAATCCGTGATGAAGGGCGCGACGGGGACTGGCAAATAGTTCTGTGCGCGTCGATATGATTGGGATGCAGTCGAGAGGAGAGTCCAGAGTGCAAACGAGAAGAGAGTTTCTTGGCAATGCGGCAGCGGGTGTGACGGCGATGGCGCTGGAACCGATGGCCTTTGCTAAGAAAGCAGACCGGCCGCTTGGTGTCCAGCTTTATACCGTGCGCAGTTTGATGGACGACCTTCAAGGGACGTTGAAAGCTGTCCGCAAGATCGGCTATACCACCGTCGAGACTTATGTCGCAGAGTACAAGATGAGCGCCAAGGAACTGCGCGCCGCCATACTTGACGCGGGATTGACCGTGCCGAGCGCACATTTTGGATATAACGACTTCGATGCACGGTTCGATTATTCAAAGGAACTCGGTGCGGAGTGCATTGTGTGTTCGATGATCCCGTTGACGATCGCCAACTCCGCGGATGGATACAAACGCGGGGCGGACCAGTACAACATCTGGGGCGCCAAGGCGAAGACGATGGGGATGAAGTTCGGCTTTCATAATCACAACGTGGAGTTCAAGGAGTACGGCGGCACTACGGGCCTGGAAATACTTTTGAAAAATACGGACCCCGCGCTTGTGCAATGGCAGATGGACTGCTATTGGGTGACGCAGGCCGGGCACGATCCGGTTGCGATGCTGCGCCAATATGGACACCGCATCCAGTCACTTCACGTAAAAGACCGCCTGCCGAATGTGGCAGCTTCCACCGATACAGGACCGGCCTCACAGCATTTTACCGAGGTGGGCCTGGGCACACTGGATTGGCCGGCGATTCTCCGCATAACCGGCGATGACCATGTTCCTTACCTGTTTGTGGAGCAGGACCAGACCGACCGGCCGCCGCTTGAAAGCCTGCAGATCAGCTATGACAATCTGGTGAAGCTTCTGAATCAGGGTTAAGAATCTCCTACAGGTGAATCCAGCCGCTGAGGATTAGCGCCAGCGAGCCGGTTGCAACGATGATCCAAAGAGTCACTCCCTGCAATAGCGGGCGTACGCCAACTTCGCGCAGAGTTTTCCGCGAGAGTCCCGTGCCAATCAGGTAGAGAGTCACGGTCAGGCCGATAATGCCGAGATGCTTCAGCACCGGATAAGTTGGCTGAAGAACGTGAACGTATGTGTTGGCAACCGCAGCCAGGCAAAAGAAAAGGATGAACCAGGGCAGTTGGATGCGGGCCTTGCTCTTGCTTGCCAATGCCGTCCCGATCGACACCGGCACAATCCACAAAGCACGTGCCAGTTTCACGGTTGTGCCCACGGCGAGGGCCACAGCCCCAAACTTTGCCGTAGCGCCAACAACCGAACTTGTGTCATGAATGGCAAGCGCCGACCAGAGGCCAAACTGGGTTTGCGTCATGTGCAGAGCTGTCCCAATCAACGGGAACGCGAGCAGCGCAACTGAATTCAGCATGAATACCGTGCCCAGCGATACGGCGATCTCTTCTTCGACGGCATTGGTGATCGGCGCCACTGCTGCAATCGCGCTGCCGCCGCAGATGGCGGTGCCGGCCGAGATCAGAAATGAAACTTTTTTCTGAACCAGGAGGAGTCTTCCCAGTCCCCAACCCAGTAGCAAAGCCACGCTGATGCTGATTGCCGTATAGATAAAGCCGGACCGTCCCACGCGCAAAACCTGTTGCAGGTCCATACCAAATCCGAGCCCGACAACGGACGCCTGGAGCAGAAACTTGGACAGCTTTCTGGACTCAAGCTGAAACGGATGCGCGAATGAGAATCCAAAGATGAGGCCGCCGGCCAACGCCACCGGGGGCGACACAAAACCGCTGGCGGCGAGAATCAGTCCGATGAAGAATAGATTTCTGGGCACGCATCAAGTGTCCCTGAGCGGTGCGGCCCGAGTCCAAGCAGAAGTAATTATGCCCTATTTGCGCATCTTATCGGCTGAGGCTTGTTGGGGCGCTTTGGCGTGGCCCGACATCCGGCGCGCACCTGCTCGCGAGAAGAGGAATCGGCGGAATTCGAGGGCCAGTCCAGGTGGTTCCGGGCCGGAAGCAAATGCAATGAGAAAATCGCGTTTCACGCGCAGGCCTTCAACTTCGACAATCTTGAAACTGCTGCCGAGCCTGAGATCCTTTGCAATCGCCCAGCGCGAAACAAACCCGACGCCCAATCCGGCTTCCACCGCGGACTTTATGGCCTCAGTTGAATCGAGTTCCATCACGATATGCAGCGAATTTCGCTTCACAGCCTTTCGTTCCAACTCCATCTCGATCACCCTGCGGCTCCCCGAGCCGCGTTCCCGCATCAGCAATGGAATTGCGGCAATTTCCGAGTACGGCACTGAAGCGCGTTCGGCCCATTCATGCGCCGTGGAAGCGATCAACACCATCTCATCTTCAAGGAACGGCTCGGTCTTCACATCGCGGCTTCGCGCCGGGCCTTCGATTAACCCCAACACAATCTTCTGCTGCTCCACCGCGGCTACGATGTGTTCTGTGTTGCCGCTGATCAGGGTTGGGTGAACCTGGGGATGTTCTCTTGTGAATTCGCCCAGGAGCCGTGGCAAAACATATTGTGCAATCGTCGTGGAAGCGCCCAGGGCAAGTTGCCCCGCGTGGTCTCCGCTGAGAGCACCGATATCGTGTTCTGCCTGGGTGAGAAGTGCGCTGACCTGCCCGGCGTACTTGAGAAGAACCTTCCCCGCCGGAGTAAGCGTGATGTGCGCCCCGGTACGGTCGAAGAGCTGAATTCCAATATCCTCCTCAAGCGCCTTGATCTGAAGACTCACTGCGGGCTGGGTGAGGTAAAGTTCTTCTGCCGCTTTGCGGAAGCTGAGTTGTTCCGCGACGGCCCGGAAAACGACCATGCGGAAATTGTCGAGGCTTGCCATTGGATGATTAGAACACCTCTGCGACGCTTCAAGAAAAGCCGGAGAGTGTCGTCGATCGCCATTTCAGCGTGCTAGAATCGCTTTCACCGGAATCGCAATGATCGACGTAGACGTTGAGTTCGGAGCCACAAACGAGTTGACTGCGGAGATGATTCGCGCCCAGCTTGAACTACTGGTGCATGACGACGTTTTTCGATCCAGCAAGAGGTCTGTTGCCTTTCTCAAATATGTGGTGGAGCAAACGTTGAATGGGTCGGCCGATCAGATCAAGGAACGCACGATCGGGATCGAAGTGTTTGGCAGAGATCCGACGTACGACACCAACCTGGATCACATTGTTCGGACCGCGGCAACCGAGCTTCGCAAGAGGCTGGCATCCTACTACGTAGACGAGAAGCACCGATCCGAACTTCGGATGGATCTGGTGCCGGGCTCCTACATCCCCAGGTTCTCGCTTCCAGGACAGAGCGGAGACGCCGGATCGGAGCAGAAATCTGCCGGTGGCCCTTCTCAATTGCACTCCCCTCATATCGGGATTGGCCTTGTTCCGCCAAACGGAAAGACTCTCGCAGAAAAAGAAGCTTTGCATCGAAGGGCGAACTGGTATCGGGGCATCGCTTTTGTTGCTCTCGCGGTCGTTGCAATTGGGATTGGATATGAGTGGCTGAACAAGCCGACTCCGCAGGATCTTTTCTGGAAGCCCGTGACCGACACGCCGGGACCGGTGCTGCTGGCCGTCGGTGACCACCCGAATGGCCCGCCAACGGCTTCACAAGCGGATGAGAACGGCAGTTCTTCCACGCCGATTCTCAGTTCGGACACCTCGCAGACAGTGCCCTTTGCGGACGCAGTGACGATTGCCAGGGTGGTCGGAGTATTGGAAGTCAGGAAGAAACAAGTAGTCTTTCGAAGGGGCAACTCAAGCTCATTCTCCGATCTCAGAGAGGGGGCCGTTGTTCTAATCGGCGCCTTCAACAACGAGTGGAGCCTCCGCCTGACGCGCCAGTTGCGCTACAGCCTGGCGCTGGACGCCGATAAACATCTTATCTATATAAGGGATGCAAAGAACCCCTCATCTCGTGACTGGAGTTGGGCGACAAATCAGTCTCGCGATCCCGTCGTGGGAGCGAACAGTCCTAAATTACAGGATTTCGCGCTGATTTCCCGCATCCGGGACTCGGAAACGGGCCATGTTGTGGTCGTGATCGGTGGACTCTACACCTATGGCACCCAGGCCGCTGGGGAGTTCCTCACCGACCCGGACCTGATGCGCGCGATTGCCAAAGAAACGCAACTTAACGGATCCGAGCCCCAACCTGCAGATCGTCCTCGGCACTACGGTGACCGACGGCACCCCGGGACCTCCCAGGGTTCTCGCGGTCTCGGCGGAATGAGAACCTGCTTTTTGGCTGCTTGTCTTTCAGCCTGTCCGTTTCTTCTATGTAATTGAAATTAAACAACAAAAATGAGTTCCCTGACAGTCAGGGACGGTATCTGTCTATCCACATGTCTACCTTTCTCTATACAACCGGCTCGCACAACAATCCAGTTCGACCGGCTGATCGTGATCCGCACGCGGCGAAGTGACTCGGGTCGAACTGATAGATGCGGCACAAGCATTCGGAGGCTAACATGAAGGCTTTTCTCAATCTGATCGGCGGGTTCGTGGTTGTTTGCGCGCTAGTCCTCTGTCTCCCGGGCAGATCGTTCGCCCAGGGGAACGGCAGCATCAGCGGCACGGTGACCGACGCAACCGGAGCGGTGGTTCCGGACGTTGCAGTAACGGCGACGCAGGCCGGCACAGGAATGATTCTAAAGACAACATCGAGTGGGGCGGGCACCTATGTGTTTCCGACTGTGGCGCCCTCGGTGTACAACCTGTCGGCCAGTCACGCCGGCTTCGAGAATTACGCCGTAAGCGGCGTGCAAGTTCGCGCCGACGCGGCCGTGACAGCCAACATCGTTCTCAAGGCGGGCAGCACAACGGAGACGGTCACAGTGAACGCAGAAACGGCCCAGGTCGACCTCACGACAGGCACCGCGTCGCAAGTCATCGGCACAGAGCAAGTGAGCGATCTGCCGCTGAATGGCCGCAACGCTTCCGCCCTCACGGAAGAGGTTGCAGGCGTGACCTTCGCGCCGGGGGGACAGGCCGACCAGGGTAACACCAAGACTTTCCCGTCGGCGATTACCATTTCGGCCAACGGCTCGTTTGTTGGCCAGACCAACTACATGCTCGACGGCGGCAACAACGTGGACGAGTACACCAACGTCAATGAGCCGTTCCCGATGCCCGATTCGTTGCAGGAGTTCAGCGTCCAGACGAGCAATTACGCCGCACAATACGGCCAGAATGCCGGCGGCGTGGTGAACATCATCACCAAGAGCGGAACCAACAAATATCATGGCGATGCGTTTGAATTTGTCCGCAACCGTGCCTTCAACGCCGCCAACCCGTTCACTTACAGCGCAGCGCTGAGCCAAAAAGTCGTCGACCCGCTCCATCGCAACCAGTTTGGCGGGACGATCGGCGGACCGCTCGAGATTCCCCATCTCTTGCATAGCGACAAGTCATTCGGCTTCTTCGGTTACCAGAAGACGATCAATCATGCGGCTTCGAGTGCCGGATCCTCCACAATCCTACTGCCGACAATCGCCCAGGCGGGCGCGAGCTCGTCCGGGACGACGCCGGGAACCAACAACCTGGTATTTGGATCGTGCGTCAGCAATCCTTTTGATCCCAACGGAACCAGCCTGATGGTTGCCGACGCGTCGTGCCCGCAGCAGCCGTCGGGCGGCGGCACTGCTGTTTACGCCAGTTCGCACAGCTGGAAGCCGTCTGCCATGAGCCCTGTGGCTCAGAAATTCTTCAGCTATGTCCCGGCGTTGTCCACCACTGGCTCCGTTGCCCCCTTCTCAAACCCGAACAACTTCACGGAGGCCGAGATCACGGCGCGCGCCGATCAGGAGATTACGCCGGAAGACAAATTGACGGAGCGGTACTTCTCCGACGCGTTCATCCTGCAGGGCGTGGAAGACGTCACAAACATCCTCCGCCTGTCCAATGGAGCTGCGAACCACTATTACAACGCGCTGATCTCCGAAACGCACACCTTCAACGCGCACGTCGTCAACAACTTCATCATCAGCGATCAGATCCAGAACGACGGCCGCGGGCCGGTTGCAAGCGCTGTAGACGTGGCTGACTTTGGCGTCACCGGTGTGTACCAGCCGCCGCTTAAGCAGATCTCCCAGGTTCAGGTGGCGAACTATTTCACAGTCTCCACGCTTGGGCAGGCGACCTTCCGCAGAGGGAACTATACGCTGACCGACGACATCCATTTCCTGATGGGCAGGCACAACATCGACGCCGGCTATCATGGCGAGCTGTCGAAGGTCGATGTCGATAACCTCAACTCACTGCCGGGTCAGTTCAACTTCAACCCCACGGGAACCGGCGACTCCGCCGCCAGCTTCGAGTTTGGATATCTCGCTCAGATGAACCAGGCAAACGGCCAGCTTTTCAAACCCCGCGGCATGTTTCAGGGAGCCTACGTGCAGGATAGTTGGAAAGCCACGCGCAAGCTGACCCTGGACTACGGGGTCCGCTGGGAGCCATTCGTGGCATGGAAAGAGAGAGATGGGCGAATGGGAGGCTTTTCCCCCACGCTTTGGGCATCGAACACTCACTCCACCAAGTACCCACTGGCGCCCGCTGGAATGCAGTTCGTCGGCGATCCAGGGTTTAACCCCCGCGGAGCTGCATCTGCCTACGATCACTTCATGCCCAGGCTGGGCTTTGCCTACGACGTGTTCGGGAACGGCAAGACGAGCGTGCGTGGCGGCACGGGCCTCTTCTTCGACAGCCGCATTAACAGCACGCTGTTCAACATCTACTCAAACGGCGCGCCGTTCCTTACTTCCGTGGCGCTTTCCTCAACATTCTCAGCTACCAATCCGGCAAGCGACAAGAATATGACCTTCGTTAATCCATACGGTTCCGTCGGGGTTGCAAATCCCTTCCCTGCCCCGGCAGTGCCTCCGCCAACCGCGCCGATCAGCGCGTCCAACAACTGGCTGACATTCGACCCGTTCAAAGGCTTCCAGGATCCGCGCACCGTCGACTTCAACCTGGCCCTGGAGCAGCAATTTACTCCAAGCCTCTTATTGCGGGTTGCCTATGTGGGCGAGCAAAGCAGGCACGAGTGGCAGAATCTCGAACTGAATCCCTGGCTCAGCTCGACGACTGCCATCTACGATCAGGCGCCGGGCTGCACGGCGACCAACAGTTGCTATCCGCAGGGAAACTTCATCACAGCGGCCAACACCGGCGGCAACACGAATTACAACTCACTGCAGGTTTCGGCCGAACAGCGCATGAGCCATGGCCTCACGCTGCTCTTCAACTACACCTGGTCGAAGGCGCTCGACAACATGCCTTACAACCAGGCAGCGACCTCCATCGGCGGTGGCAACTCGTTCGTCTATCCGATCACCATGGCGAATTTCAAGGCCCTCGATCACGGTCCAACGGAATTCGATCATCGAAACGTGGTTGCGTCTTCTTATGTGTACAAGGAGCCGAAGGTCATGAACGACGCTCCTGCCGCTCTCCGTTATCTGGTCAACGGCTTTGAGACTACGGGCCTCGTCCAGTACCGCTCGGGCGACCCGCTGACCATTACGTCGAGCTCAAACAACAATTCCGGTGCGCACCAGAATCGCGATCGCGCCGTGTATAACGGCAGCAGTGCTTATGGCGGCTCGGCATGCGCGAGCCCCGTGAATTGCAGAAACTTCCTGAATCCGGCAGCCTTTTCCGTCAACCCCGCGGGTACATTCGGGAACGTGAAGAAGGGTGCTTTCAGGGGCCCTGCCTTCACCGATTGGGATGCCAGCGTCGCGCGCGTGTTTCCATTCGGCGAGCGGACGTCTCTGCAAGTGCGCGCCGAGTACTTTAACCTGTTGAACCACACCAACGAAGGTGACCCCAACACGGGCCTGGGAGGGACGTTTGGCAGAGTTACCAGCACCGCTCCTCAGAACGTGAGTCCCGCCACCGTGGTAAACGATCCGCGCATCGCGCAGTTTTCGCTGAAGCTGCTCTTCTAACCTGCTGGGGAGCGCGGATGAACTCCGCGCTCCCTCATCGGATCGTGCAATTGTTACTACTAAACGAAAACATAAGAGCTAATTTCTGCAGTTCATCGCTAGCCGAGCGCCGAGTGCAACGGCTGGAGACGCTGCTCCTATCCCTGAATGCAACGTGAGCGGAACGTGAAGGTGGATTCATGACTTATCCAGCGGGATGGGAATTAACCGGAGAGTTACCGAGAATCCTGGCTGCGGTCTGCCTTGCGGCAACGGCCCTGACTGCGACGGCGCAAGGGACGCCCCCGGCTCAAGCTATTTATCACAATCCCATTCTCTTCGCCGATTACTCCGATCCTGACGTAATCCGCGATGGTGCCAACTACTATCTTGTCGCCTCCACGTTTCACTTTGTCCCTGGCATTCCCATTCTGCAATCCACCGACCTTGTGCATTGGACCATTGTGGGCCACGTTGTCCAGCGAATGGAGATGGACCCTCGCTATAGCATGATCGGAGGCAATCGCTACGGAAAAGGAGTCTGGGCCCCTTCAATCAGAAAACACGATGGGCTGTACTATGTCTATTTCCCGACGCCGAGCGAGGGAATCTTCGTCAGCACAGCGGCGAAGATCACGGGGCCGTGGAGTGCTCCGGCTCAGGTGATTGGACAGGCCGGCCTTGAAGACCCGTGTCCATTCTGGGACGACGACGGAAATGCCTATCTGGTCCACTCGATGACCGGGGCCGGCCCGCTCATCCTTCACCGCATGTCGGCGGATGGTAAACATGTTCTCGACGAAGGAAAGCTGATTGTGCGGGACCCGGAGCACCTGCCAGTGCTCGAAGGGCCCAAGCTCTATAAGCGCGACGGATACTACTACATCTTTGCGCCATTTGGCGGAGTTGGCGTTGGAGCTCAGGCCGTGCTGCGGTCGCGTCAGATTTACGGTCCGTACGAGCAACGCGTCGTGCTCGCGCAAGGCTCGACCAAAATAAACGGACCGCACCAGGGAGCCTATGTTGAAACCCCCGACGGCGAAGGCTGGTTCGTTCACTTCCAATCCGATGGAGCGCACGGCCGCATTGTTCACCTCGAACCGGTCCGCTGGCAGAACGACTGGCCTGTAATCGGCGATGATCCCGACGGCGCGTCTACCGGGCAGCCCATGGCTTCCGGCCCTATTCCTGGCCACCCTTTTCTTCCTTCGCAACAGCGTCCGCAAACCTCTGACGACTTCAACGACCCGAATCTCGGGCAGCAGTGGGAGTGGAACCACAATCCGGACGATGCCCGCTGGTCGCTCACCGCGCGCCCCGGCTACCTTCGCCTGCTTCCCACGCAGGCAGATAACCTGCTCTCCGCGCGCAACACGCTCACCCAGTGCATGCAGGACAACGCATTCGAATTCACCGTGCGCCTCGACCTGGCTGAGATCAAGCCTGGCGTACATGCCGGACTGGCCATGTTTGATGCCTCCGCCAGCGGCCTTGAGATCGTGCAATCGGCCGACGACCGGCGATTGAGTTTCTTTCATCTTCAGGATGGAGAAGCCGGGCCGCTTCTCACGCAAACGGCCGTTCAGCTTCGTGTGCGTGTCGATGGCGATCAGGCCAGCTACTCATACAGTCTTGACGATGGCGGAACCTTCCACGAGCTAGGTGCGGCCACACATATTCGATTCAGTTGGTGGAAGGGATCGCGACCTGCCCTCTTCGCCTACACCACCCTTGCTACCGAGCCCGGCGCAGTCGACTTTGACTGGGTTCACTACCAACCACTGGGAACCAACCCCTGGTGAACCGGCGTGAGATTGTTGATCCCCTCTCTGGTCGGCCGCATGAAGTTCATTGGCGCACTGTCCGGAAGACTCCATCAGGGAAGGGATTTCAATTTCTCCAGGACATCCTGGGCACTCTTCGAATTCGGAGCCAAAGCCAGGAACTTCTCATAGGCATCCTTGGCCTCCGCTTTCCTTTCCAGGTTGAAGTACGCGTCTCCAAGATTCAAATACGCAACCGCCCGTTTGGGGTCGAGTGAAATGGTCTTGAGAAACCACTTCGAGGCCTCATCGTAGTTCTCCATGCGATAAAAAGCGAAGCCTGCGTTGTTGGCGTAGAGTGCGCTCGATGGTTGCAAATTTGAGGCTGCGGTGAATTTCGCGGCCGCGTCCGCATAGAGCTTTTCCTTGTAAAAGCGCATGCCCTCGTCGTTGGCACTGGCCGCTGTCTCTGAAGTTGGTTTCACAGGCGCTTTTTGTACGGCATCCGTGGGTCCTGCTCCCGACGCACCGCCGGCCGCGGAATCGGGCACGGAAGCTATGGGACCCGGACGGGAGCCCTGTTTCAACTGCGCCTGCGCTGTCTCCAACTGTTTGCGGAGCTCTTCGTTCTTGCGCTGTTCTTCGCGCATCTGCCCCCGAAGCGTCTCGAGCTCGGCGTTCACTTTAATCGCTTCATCGTCCAGCTGGGCGGAATCTCCTGTCAGGAATTCGGTCTCATGCTTGAGATTGAAGATAAAGTCTCCGCCTTCGGTGCCCGGCAAGTTCCCGAAAGCCGGCGTTTGATGAGACAAGGCAGAAACTGCGGGTGCGACGTATGCTGCCAATTCGGATGCGGTAATAACGCCGTCACCATTCAGATCGGCGCGCCCATCGAGTCCTTGCAGCATCGTCCAGGTAAACACCGAGTGACCGTTGGGCCCGTTGTCCGCCACCTGCTGGTCTGCTCCGCCTGCGGTGAACATCTGTCGCGCTTCGCGGCGCGAAATCTCGTTGAGGTAGTTCTGCGATGGCAAAGCCCTGCCGCCCCGCGTCAAGGCTAGTCCGCTATAGCAGGAGTCCATGATGAAAAGCAGGTGCTTGGCGGGGATGGCTTCGGAAATGTCCTGGAAGTTCGTCATGGAGATGGCGCTGCCTTCATAGTTTGTGAGGCCCGCGTCAACGGGAATAATGTAGCCAAGCTCCCGGCCTGAGGCCAGTTTCCGTGTAGCTCCATGACCCGCATAAAAAACCAGGACACGATCTTCCCGCTGGACCATCTTCGGGTCGGCAAGCTTGTCGCCGAGAAGGGAAAGGATGTTCTGGCGCGTGGCTTCGCCATTCAGCAACGTAAAAACGTGATCCGGCTTGAAGTTGTATCTCTGAATCAGGATATCTTTCACGCTCTGTGCATCGTGGGACGCGTATTGCAGCTTCTGCCAGTTCGCGTAGTCATCGATGCCGATAATCGCCGCCCAACTATCGCGATAAGCCTGGGCCGCCGGCGAAGCAGCGGCAGCTTTGATAGGCTCGCCGCGAGTCTCGGGGGGAGCGAATGCTGTTCCGTTCCACGAAACGAACTGGTATCCGTCGGCTTTCAGGGTTTCAATCACCACGGGTAGTGCGTCGAGGCCGACCTTGTGAATGTCATGAAGCAAAATGATTCCGCGCTCCCGTTTCTCGACCTCGGTAATGATCCGTTGCGCAACGGAATTTGGCACCGGATCCGCCCAGTCCTCCGAATCGACATTCCAGATCACGGTCTTCATCTTGTCCGCCTGAATCTGGGCCAGAATATCTGCATTCGCGGCGCCGTAAGGAGGCCGGAAGAGTACCGGCTGCGACTTCAATACATAAGTCAGCAACGCATTGGTGGAATCGATTTCCTTGGACAGAGCAGCCTTGTCGAGCTTGGGAAGAACGGCGTGGCTGTAACTGTGATTGCCAATCGTCGAACCCGACTCGAGAATCCGGTAGCTGGCAGCCGCGGTAGAACTCAGGGTCACGCCGCTCGCATCGTTCACTGTACCGAGATTCTTGCCAACTTCAAAAAAAACTGCATGAACATCGTACTTCTTGAGGATAGCGAGCACCTGGTCGGTGTAGCGGGGATGCGGACCGTCATCGAATGTGAGAGCGACCGTCTTCGGAGGAAGTTCGGTGCCGAAGATTTCCAGCTTGTTCCTCGCCGCCGGACCGCCGCGTGATTCGGCGGGTGGAAGTTCCGACCCTAATTCCCTCAGGATCTCCTCGCGATTGTATTTTGTCTTCAGGAAATCGACGTAATGTTCCCAGGCCTCGCGGTGGATGATCATGCCGCGGGTCTGAATTCCAGAGAAGATCTGCGAAATTTCCTTTTGGTAAAGGGTCTGGATTTGCTCAAGAGCGGCGGCATCGTCTGTGATGCGCCTCTGCAGCGATGCATCGTGTGATTGCTCCCCGGGCACGTGCGCCAGGCCATCGAGCACGTCGCGAAAAACCAGCTTGTCGGCGTCGCGGAAATCGGCATTGGATTCCAGGCGAGTGAGAAAGGCTGCTATCAGCGGACGATCCTTCGCGGCGAGACCGGCGCCAAGGTCCCTCTCCAAATCGCCAAGACGTTCATTGTTCTTCTCGAATAGAATCCAGGCTGCCGTTCGAACCCGCTCCCGGTTTCCCTCGTCAAGCGCCGCAACGCCGTCCATCAGTACGATCACTCTCCGGTAATCCGCGACGCTCTGGTCCATGGCGGCCGTCACTCCGGCCGCGTTGCCGGTCGTCGCTTCCGGAGCCAGCGTCGATGCAGCGAGTGGCTTCGAATGAAACACACTAAGCGAACTAGCGGCCAGCAAGGCTAAGATCAGCCGGTTATAAGTGCGCATGAATGCACCGGAAAGCAGGAATCTATCTATCAGGGTACTCCAAATGGAGGTCTCGGCGCTTACTGTTCACGTCGGGCAATCGAGTGCCGCCGGGCAGGGTGGACTGTTGTCCGCGGTACTCTACCCCCTCGACTCCCTCCGGAGTCTTCGATTTTGCGGCTTCAGATTTCAACGGCCCCCGTTTTCCACGGGGGCCAAGTATGTATCCGCTGCGGCCGGTCACGCTTGAATCTGCTTTGGCTCACTCAGGCGGGATCTTCCATCCTCACGATGCGATTTGCGTCGCAAGCCATCGGTAAATATCTTCCGCAGTTAATGGAAGGTCAAGACTCCACCCTGGGCTTTTTCCCGCGGGCGCAATAAGGTAGGCGGTATTTCGAAGTTCTGAAACGCAAAGGCAGATGGTCTGTTCCTCCTCCGGATACCTGGAAGCGGAGAGCCAGACATAGCGGGCGAGGATCAGCGCATCGATAGCACTGTTCTCAGGATCGTCAACATCGGGAAGCGAGCTGATTCTCTGTTGATTCTCAAAGATGGCAATGCTGGTAAATGGTTTCGGCTTGCTGCGCATGCCGAATCGGGCGATCATCGCCCGGGGACGAGCGCGACGAAGACCCTCACAAGCTGCCCATTCAACAAATGCATTCGAAAAGATGAGAGCCCCGTTTCCGCTAAGGAAAAGGTCGATCACAAATTGCCGCAGTCTTGGGTGACCGATGAGATCAGCCGGCCAGAGGTTCCAACCGTCCCATGATTCACGCCGAAGGTTGGCCATGATTTCATCGGTGACTTGAATGCTCTTGGGAGCCTTATTCAACTCGGCTAGAAGTCTCTCTCGGAATGGCTTGAGAGCGGAATAACTCAAGGAAGAGGCGGCGGGGGCGGGACCAGAAGAAGAGAGCAGGTTGTTCAGCCTTGCCTCCGCGTCGATGAGCCAAAGATCGGAGCTTTCCGCAATGCTCTGACCAGCCAGCAATGTCGCGATTCCAGGGAGTCCTGGGCGACCCCGAAGCGCCAATTCGCAGATCCTGCCCGCGTCATCCGAGATTTTGATCTCGCGTCCGCGGGGATCCCATTGCTGCCAAACGTTCTGCGAATCCACCGGCAGGCTCGCGGGAAGAATAAGGAGGATGACTCGCGTGGGGCTGGGTTGAGTGAATGTGGGGTCGTGTGCCGCGGCGTTAATGGCTTCAAAGACTCTTTCCGTCTCCCGCCGCCACTCAGCGTAGTATGCTGACCGCGCAAGCTGGGATGCGTTTTCGATCGTGTCGGTGTTCTCGGAGAACTCCCAATGCCCGACACCCATCTTCGATTCGAGGGCACGCAGCGGCCCGTTGAGGGCATCCAGTGCGGCGGGGCTGAAGGCCTCGACCCCATCCATGAAAATATCTACGCGATTCCGCTCGAACGGAAATAGCATGTCCCACTGGCTCACTTGCCGATTCAATGACGGGCGCAGCGTAAGTGGCAATCGTCCTATCAAACGCCGATAAGTATCCGGGGCATGCGCATTCGTGCGTGCTTCGCTATTGTTCATCGTGGCACCATCGTTCTCACAATCCTGGCAATGGCTTTCCGGGCAGATCAAGCCCCCTGATACCGAACAGACCGGCAATCGTAGGAACGATGTCGATGTGCTGAACCTGGCGTTCCACCACATCGGGCGACTTGGCGGCCTCTCCGATGCACATCAACCAAGTCAGGCAGGTGGAATCGTCAATCGCACGATGATTGAAGAAGCCATTGGTGCTTGACCCGTCGAAATCACGGCCGAACTCAGGAAGAACAAAGAGAGTCGTCCTTCCACTGTAGGAGGGATTCGACTGCACCAGATTCCAGAGTTCATGAACCAGTCTGTCCATTGTTCGTATGCCGGCCAGATGCATGGAATAGGAGCCGAAATGTGCAACTTCCACATCCGAGAAAGTAATGACCAGCAAAGAGGGAGCGAAGCGCCGCATCACTTCCGCACTGACCAGAAAAGTGAACTCATCCCCGGTGACGGGCGCATTGGTGCGTACGAGGTCTTCGATAGCCTTTTGCATGGAGCTTTGCATGGGAAGGTCGAGGACCGGCTCATCTCCGAATACAGACCAACCGAGTCCGTCATAGTTGTCAGCGTGTTGCAGGATGGCCTGGAGTTCGAGCTGCATAGCGGCCCGATCCGCGCTGTGTTCGGGGTGCCCTTGCGAAGCCGCGCGAATCACAGCGTTAATGAGCAACTGCTTTGGGAAAATAACATTGGCGCCGTAGCGCGGGCCAAAGTCGCGCATGGAACTTGCGCCTATCCGGCTGGTAAGGGCTTTATTGCTGGAGATGAGCCAGGCGTTGTCCTGGGAGAGCTTCATGCGCTTGCGGAGATACTCGAACAGCGTCGGGTTGACCGGCGAGGTCGCTCCCCAGTCGTCCAGCCGTTGCCAATTCCCGGTAAGAATGCTGGAGATGGTGTTGTAGTGAGAGGTGGCGCCGGCATTGCGAATGAAAGGGTAAAACACGCTTTGAGGCAGTAGTTCGCGGTATAGATGGGGAATGTTTCCAAGGCCGGTTTTGTGAAAGGTCTCTTCACGGCGAATCCCGGCGCAAGCCACTACGATGATCTTGCGGTCGTCCTTTCCCGCGGTGCTGATGTCGTTTGCAAAGGCAAATTGAGGCAAACGACTCCACTGGTCCACCAGCAGGATTGCGGCCGCTTTCAGCAGGTCTCGTCGAGAGGCATCCATGGCACTCCAAAGCTTACATGAGAATCCGCGCGGAATAGAATCACTGTAATAACTTACAAAACCAAATCTCCCGCAGACGCTTTCACGCCTGCGGGAGACTTACATTCCATACTGCGGGCGCAATCGCGCCTGCGGGCTATCGATCTAGAAAACGTACTTTGCGGCCAGTTGGAAGAACCGCGCATCGGGCGTGTAGTTCTGGAACCCCTGTGGGTTAGTGATCTGACCAGCGGTCGAATCGAGATTCGTGTCGCCGGGCTGGCCCAAGGACGGAGTGTTGAACAGGTTGAAAGCGTCCGCGCGGAACTGTACGTACTGCTCGCGCAAGGTTTTGAAGTTCTTGAATGCTGACATGTTTACGCGCTGGTATCCAGGTCCATGAATCTGATTTGCCTTTCCACCGCCATATGCAATGGCGCTGGCCTCGTCGGTCAGGAGTACACCAGGAGCAATGCTGCTTCCCGGCTTCGGATCGACAAACGCGCAAGGGTTATACCAGTTCGTTCTGTTATGGACCGAGGTCGGGCACGTTACGCCTTGCATGTCAATATTCGCCGCAGGCGCGGTACCACCGCCCTTGAACGGATCGCCGACCCGGATTGCGTTAACCTGGCTAAGGCCGGAGGCGCGACTGGAATGCATTTCCGCCCGTTCCAACCGTGAACGGAATGCCCGTTTGCGCTTGCCATGTGGCGCTCGCCGACCAGCCGCCGACAAGATAATCCAACGCCCCGCCCTGGTGCATGTATTTCCTGCCCTCGCCGAATGGCAAATCGTAATTGCCGTTAAACGTGAACCGGTGACGGACGTCGTAGTTGGAGTTTGTCATCTCGTCTTTGAGTGGGATGAGGTTTGTATTGCGATAGCCTGGTCCTCCCCCAATTCCGGGGTTTTCAGCGTTGTCCTCGGCATGAGACCAGGTATACGACGCGAGGAAGCTCGCCCCGTTTGAATAGCGCTTTTCGATCTTGCCCTGCAATGAGTTATACAGGCTCGCGCCGACCCAGCTCTCCATCGCGTTCTCAGTGGATATGCCGGGGAACGCTGTGGAGCCTTGTTGTTTGCTGGGATTGTTATTGCTTGTTATCGCAAGAGGAGCGAGGGGCTGGGTGCCCGCGAACGTGTGCCGGGAGTTGTTTCCGACATAGGCAATGGATGCCACCAGGTTCGGCATCAGTTCGCGCTCAACCGTCAAGTTAAAGCTTTGGGTATAGGGTGTCTTGATGTTGGTTTGGGACATGGCGATGGCGCTGGCGCTGGCAAAATTGGCCAGACCGCCATTGGCGAAGTAGAGCGACCCGCCGGCCTCGAGGGATGTTGGGTATGGGAAAGGAGCAAATCCATTCGGCTGATTGGCCCCAGGATTGCCGCCCGGTATTGGCGTCCCCGACGCGATATCCACGTCCGAAGTGCCGTTGGATGGGCATTGGCTGTTGATGTTGAAGGCGCCAGTCTGGGTGGATGGATAGCAGCCGCCATACTGCACCACATACTGGTTGTCCATGACCACTTGATACGAGAACGGATAGTTCGTCTCGAGCTCGGCGCCTCCAGGAGCTTCAATGGCTCCATAGAACAGACCGTAGGCAGCGCGCACGACCGTCTTTGTGTCGTACTGATAGGCAAGCCCAATGCGCGGGGCAAAGTTGTAATGCTGAACGCTCACCAGGGAATTTTGGTTGGCGGTGGTGTAGTTGAGGGCAATGTGGTCGTTGGTCAGCAAACTCAGAAAATTTGCGGAAAGAGGAGCGGCGGCGGCAACCTTGGCCGGCATGACCCACTGGGCCACGCCGGTAGCCGATAACCCGGATGTTCCGGCGCCCAATGCGGTTTCATTTTCGGATGAGATAACAAGGTTGGCCAGGTCGCCCCCCTTGTTGCTGGCGGGCTGAATGAAGTCGTACCTCAGGCCCAGGTTCGCGGTCAACTTGGAGTTGACTCTCCAGTCATCCTGAAAGTAAGCGGCGCGATAGTTGCGATAGTAGGCGGTATTCCAGCCCGGAGAGAGGCCTATGTTGCCCATATTGTCGGTCAACATGTCGGCAATGCCCAGGTTGGTGAGGGAGACTGGGGTTCCACTAGCGTCAGCTTTTTCGTCGTATTGTCCGTTGAAGTTATATCTGCCGCGCGGATACTGAGACTGTGCGAAGGAGGTGCGGATCGCCTGAAGCTCGAAGCCGAGCTTGAAGGAGTGGCTGCCATGAACCTTGGTTACGTTGTCGAGAATCTGGTAAACGTTTTGACGTTCGACGGACGGAGTGTCCGTGGGCGAACCGGCATAGCTTAGCCTGCGCGCCCCGCCCAGGATGATGAATGGGGTGCCACCGTTGGGGCCGGCAAAACCGGAAAAGGGCACGCCGCCCAGCCCGGGAATCAAACTGCTGGCCGGGGTGTTGGCGTTCTCCTGACCAATCACGAAGTGGCCCCAGTTATATCCGAAGCGGAATTCATTGATGAGGTTGGGGTTGAAGATGTGAGTTTCGCTCATCATAAAGTTCTGCGCCATGTTGAGAGTGAGCGCGGCGGAGACCCCATTTGAAGGCAGATAATACCCGCCGTCCAGGACCGGGCCGAGCGGAGGCTTGGCGGCAATTTGGTCATGCGTATAGCTGAAGCGCGCGTAGGCCTGATCCTTGGCGCTCAGGTCCCAGTCCAAACGCTGGTCCCATTGCCAGGTATTGTCATGGATAGGATCATTCAACGAGTAATTGTTATACAACAGCCCACTACCCGGAGCATCGCTGGCTTTTCCGGTCCAACCACCCGTATTCGGCAGTGGGTAATCTTGCAGGACTGCCAGCCCGACGGAATCCGCTATCGGGCTAGCCATCCCCAGCCCGTTGTAGAAGTTACCGCTGACGGCCTGATTGCCGGTTCCACCGTAGTTGTTGGTGGTGGCAGCGCCGATACCACTTCCTGGTGTGGCGGGACTCCAGGCGCAGGTCGTGCTGTATGTAAGGCAATTGGGGTCCGGGTTTGCAACGGCGCCGGCTGTTCCGGTCAACGCGACCTGACCACCGCTATTCGGTTCAAAAACACCAATGGGCGCGCTCTTGCCAGTTTTGGCTGTAAGAAAATACTCCGAAAGGTCCCCTTTGCGCATGGCTGGCCGTGGGAACGGACAACAGGAGCGGGAGTGGCAAAGGCGATGCGATTCATTTCCGCATCACCGAAGTAGAAGAGATGGTTCTTCCAGATGGGCCCGCCGAGCGTGGCTCCGAACTGGTTCTCATGATATGCGGGAACGGCGCCGCCTGGCAGAATCCCAGTCTGCGGCGTCGAGCTTGGTGTTGCGGACATATTCCCACACGTCTCCATGGAATTGGTTGGTGCCCGACTTGATGCTGGCGCTCAGCACAGCTCCGGCCGAGTGTCCAAACTCGGCGCTGTAGTTCGAAGTGTCGATCTTGAATTCAGCCAGCGCATCCGGTGGAGGCTTCACGTTGTAGCTGGCGCCGTTCTGGAAGTCATCGACATTTACGTTGTTGTCGACACCATCGAGGATGAAGTTGTTCTGCGTGGTGCGCTGGCCGTTGGCTGAGAAGTCACCGGTACCGCCGCCACGCGCGCCGCCGGCTGACAAGCCTGGATCGACGCCGGCCGACAACTGCGCGATATAGACCCAGTTGCGTCCGTTGAGCGGGGTGTTATTGATGGTCTCCGTGTCCATGACCTGACCCACGGAAGCCGACTCCTGCTGAAGCATCGGCGGGGCGCCGGTGACGGTTACGGTCTCCTTTACCGCCCCGGGCTTCAATGTGATGTCGATATTCAGGCGGTCCTGGATGTTGACACGCACATTCTCCTGATTCGTGGTCTCAAACCCGGGAGCCGTAGCGCTCAACATGTAATTGCCGATTTTGATCGGAGAAAAGCTGTATTGGCCCTTGCCGTCCGTTGTGCTTCGCAACACAAAGTTCGTGTCGGTGTTCCTCAGGGTTACCTGGGCATGCGGGATGACTGCGCCAGTGGCGTCTTTCACCACGCCGTTGATGGCTCCCTGGTCAAGCTGGGCGAATGCCATCGCGCCCCGAAAAAATACAGAAAAGGCCCAGCAGGAAAAAAGTGGCGTACACGATACTCCGCGTCGCATGCCTCAAGTCAATGCTTCCCATCTTCCCCGTCCTCTCGTTTCCGCGGTTCATCGCCGCACGTTCGACTGCAAATCGGAACCCGCTTGCACATTGGGGCCCCACCTCTGGTTGTTTCCTTGTTGGGCAGCGTACCTCTCCGTGATCGAAAGGTTGTCGAGGATCATAACTCCAACCCGGACCGAAAGCAAGCTAAAAGCTGCAAAAAACAACAAAAAAATGAATTCCCGCCTTCTTTTTATTTAACATATTGATAACAATGGGTTACTTTTTCTTGCCATGCTTCCCGCCACTCGTGCACAGGTCCCGAAACTGGGTTTTCCAAGTAAACGTACAGCATTTTCGATGATTAAGAAATAAAGGCGAATCAAAAATACTAATCAAAGGAAAGTGAGGCGCCGATGGACCGCTGAATCTGAGATGTTGGCGTCTCGCTCTGCAGCAGAGATGGCAACCGCGCCTCCCGATCTTCCGATTCCAACTTTAGTGAGGATCCTCGATAGGTGCGATATTCCGAATCGTCGTCGGAGCCGCGATCGCTGTGATTGAATCGATATCAAAGTACTTGTAGAGATCGAGACAGAACAGGTCGGGAGCGGAGCGAAAAGCGACCGGCTTATCCAGGAGATAACTCAGGGTGCTCATTGCGTTGCGGCTCGTAATGACCGAGAGTGCGCCCGGATCGACGGCCGCCGCCACTGCCGCAATGACGGCTGAGCGGATGCCGTCTGTTTCCACCTCAATGCGTTTGCGTGCGTAGTTAGCGCTAAGCCAATGCGCGACGCCGAGCAACTGCGCCGCTTCCAGGCCGAGGGGACGATCACCCGTGGTCGCAACCAGCGTCTCCCAATCCGTCGAGTCGGGAATTTGAGGGCGAGTGGAACCGTTGAAGAGCAGATCGAGAGCAAGCACTTGCTCGCCGCGATTCACGCGGCTTGAAACGGTCTCGCCCGAGGCTTGATACCCTTGGTCGTTCAATACGATGGTCACCGGAGCATCTTCGCCCGCATCATTAGCTTTCATCCAGACGCCGGTGGCGCTCAAACCATTTGTGAAATCGAACCGGTAGGACACGGTTCGAATCGCAATTCGTCTGCTATTGCTCATTCGCCATGCATTCTCGACGGAGACGGGCGCATAGCGGATCACTTCCTTCAGCTTCTCCCGCTGAACAGCGGCCCATGTGCCGCGAACACCGGCGTCGGACGGAACTGGAGGCCGGATGATGGTTCCAGCCAGCTTCTTTGCCAAGCCAATAATGGTCAAATTGCCGGCCGGAATGCCCACGGCAAGTTCCTCCGGCGTCCTGACCTCGGTTGAACTTGGAATCTCATCGTGGACTACGGGCATGTGAAAGTTTTCAGTAAAAAAACTGTATGCGCGGACGCGGTTCACGATTTGATAGTTATGCGTTCCTGGGTCGGTGTTCTCGTACCAGGCCAGCGCGTCTGGATTCCCGTAAAGCTCAAAAAAGGGCAGCACCTGATCGTAGATATACGGCTTCACCAGGTCTGCGCGGAAGCAGCATGTGTCTTCGGCATTATGGATCAGCAACGTGGGCCGGGGAGCGCGCATGGCGACAAAGAGCGGGTAGTCCTCTCCCTGGTTAAGATCGGTGGCGTTCTCTTCGATCTCGTCGGTGTCGATGGGGTGAGTGATATTGGACTGGAGCGCGCCGATGCCGGCAACTTCCACGCTGACCGCAACTCGGCTGTCGGTTGCGCCCAGCATGGCTGTCTGCCATCCGCCCCCTGACAAGCCAGTAACTCCCAGCCGAGCGGCATCGACCTGCGGTAATCCAGCCAGATAATCCAAGCCACGGCGCATACTAAGGTAAAACAGTCCGAGGGCATTGGATCCAACCAGGTCGAGGGCGGCCGCATCGTCGTGATCGTCACCCTTCAATGCCAGTTCCCCAAATCCCACCCATCCCAGGCTGAGTGCAACAATTCCCCGCTTGGCAAAGTTGATACACCGCTTCTGTTCTTCTTCGGCGGCTTCCCCCATGGGGTGATGGCCGATAAGGTTTAGAATCGCAGGCGTCTTCCCGTTGAGCTTTTCAGGCTCATAGAGAATCGCAGTTGCGTCGAAGCCGGGCACGATCTCGTAGCGAAATTTGCTCACCCGGTAGCCATTGCGCGATTCAGTCGCCCCGACCTGTTGAAACTTCGGGCCAGACTGCACCCACTCGGCGGGCCATCCATGAAAGGCGATGTCATCCAGGATGTGCTTGCGCAACTGCTGCTGTCGTTCGGTCCAGTCGCTGGCGCTCTTGGGAAGCACCAGCGGTGTGATGCGGCGACTCAGATATTGCTGCAACTGAAATGCGGTCACATCCGGAGATTGAACTGGCTGCGCAAGCACGTTCGACAGACTTTGGGGCGTCGTCTGGCCATACATGGCTATTGCAGCGGGCGCAGTTAGAAGCACAACTGCAATTAAAAGAAACTCTCCGGCTTGTCTCATTCGCCCTCCCGCGCTCAAACTTTGTGATCCAGGCTATGCGCGCTCAAACCGGATGGTCGACGATTTGTTCGTTGCGGAAGTCCCAATAGAGCTTCTTGCCGCTCCAGTAGGATTGAGCCGCCATGATGCACACGATCGAATGCGAGAAGCCATGGTCCACGGTGGCGTTGGGCTGGTTGCGCGTTTGCATCGCCCTGAGCCAGTTCAGCAGATGCTCGGCGTCGTCATCGTCCGGCCCCTCTGAATTGGGCGGCGGGGCGCCGGGAATGTGCACAATCTCCTCCTGGTACTTTGCCGGCCCGGTGATTGGGACGCCGGTGTAAACGGGTGACTCGGGTTCACGCCTTCCACCTTCGCCAGTGACCACGAACAGAGACGCGCCTTCGCCGCCATAATTCTCAATGGTGCCTTCGCGTCCCTGAATCCGGGCGAAGCTCCGATAGCTGTTCCCGAACGTTGTTTTGTAAGTGTAGAGAAAACCCTTCGGATACGTGATTGCCGCGACGCAGGTATCCGGATTCTCGCGTTCATCTTTCCAAGCGAAAACGCCCCCGGTGGCGACCACGCTTTCCGGATACGACTGGTCTGTCCAAAGGTGCACCAGGTCGCAGCCGTGACTCATCCACTGATCGAAGATTCCCGCCGAATAGTCTTTATACAGGCGGAATTCCAGATACACATGAGGATCGAACGGACGGCGTGGTTTCCCCAGCAGCCACCGGTTCCAGTCCGTGTCTTCTTCGCGCAGCTTCGATGCGCGGGCATGGAGCCATTGCTTCCACTCCGTCCCGTTTTCGGTCTGCAATTCATTGGGCATGCCGGTGTCCATGGGTGTGAACCTCCATCGCTCCTGATTCACATTCCATTCCTGTTCAATATGGACGATGTCGCCGATCCGCCCGGAGCGAACGATATCCCGCACCGCGAGAGGATAAGGCTGGCTGCGATGTTGCGTGCCCATCTGCACAATTTGCCTGGATTGCTTGACAACGTCGCGCGTCTCTTTGGCCTCGGCGAGTACGTTGGCAAACGGCTTCTCGACGTAGCAGTCTTTTCCCGCTTTCACAACTTCCGCGCACAACTTGGCGTGCTGAAAATCGCCTGTAGCGATCATGACGCCGTCGATATCGTTACGAGCCAGCATCTGTTCGGAATATTTGAATAACTGCGGCTCAAGATTGAATGCTTTTTTTACTTGCGCGGCCCGCTCTTCCCTCGCCAGGCTCCAAAGATCGCACACCGCAATCGTCTCTACAGGCATTTGCCTGGCCGCAAGTTGAGCCATGTGTACATGGCCATGGCTGCGCTGGCCGCAGCCAAGTTGCCCCAGCCGGATGCGGTCATTCGCACCCAGAACGCGCGCATAGGATTTCGCGGTCATTCCCGCAGCCACCATCGCTCCTCCGGCCTGTTTGACGAAAGCCCGGCGGTCAGTTCCCTGCTTAACCTCATCGCTCATCGCATTCTCCTCGTGGGGCACAGTCGTTGATTTTCGGAATCAAGTCTAACGCCGTGCGGAGAAATCGCTCAATTGCGCGTTGCTGAAACTCGTCGATCTCCAGCACTTCACAGGCCGGCCTAATTCCCGGCAGGAAGCTTTGTCAGCGCCTCGCGGGCAAAATGGTGAGACATTCGAGTATCGGGCAGAGCCAGTACCTGGTCGAAAGATTTTTTGGCCTGCTCATTGCGATGGAGTGCCGCCTGCAACAGGCCAATCTCGTACCACCATGACCCCGGATGGCTGCCAGTCTCCGTCCGTTTCTCCGCCGCAGCCAGCGAATTTGCCATCTGCTCATCCGCCTGCCGTGAATCGCCGGAGCCCAGTGACACTCTGGCCTTGATTGCCCACACAAGATCCGCTGGGTCCGTGCTTGCGGCCGCCTTGCGCAGGAACGCTTCGGACTGCTTGGCACTTGCGCAGCTTTGTGCGATCCCAGCCAGCTTTACATAGTCTCGCGCCGTCCTTTCATCCAGGGCCATTCCCGGCTGCTTGCCTGAGAGGAAATCGTCGGCCTGCGCGCAGTTGTGCGCTCTGGCCCAGGCTTCAGCCTGCATCAATCGGATCTCGAACAGCACTTGCCCCGAGGTGACCCCTCCCTCTTCGCTGGGAAAGAATCGATTTTTGAAGGGCGCGAGGGCACGTTCGTACTGGTTCGCTTCGGCGCGCGTCAATGCAAGTTGATAGACCAGGTCCGCAGGCATCTTCGAGTCCGGAGCATCGGCTGAGGGGTATTGCGAGAGCAGGTCCGCACGCGCCTCGGCCGAGGCTCCCGTCAGGCTCATTGCGGCATCAAGGCCAGCGTACGCATCGGCGTTGTCGGGATCGTTTCTCATCGCCTCGCGGAATGATACCAACGCGTGTTGCGCATCGCCCTTTAGCTTCAGGAAGAGGTTGCCCATATCGACGTCGATCACCGGCAAATGCGGCGCAAGCTGCTTTGCGTCCGTCCAATGAGCCATTCCGGCGTCGATCAGTCCTTTGGAGAATAGCAACGTACCGAGAAGGTAGTGTGCCGTAGCATCGCGCTGGTTCGCAGCCAGCGCGGCCTCCAGTACATCCCGGTCAGTCTGCGACGATGGGAAAACAAGGCTCGGAGAAAGCTCCGACGCCGCCAGCCAGTCCTTCTGTGTGCCTTCACCGAGCTTCTCTTTGCAGAATGCGGCATAGTACCGCACCAACGGATGCTTCTGCGGCAGCACCGTAGCCAGGCTCGCTCTGGTCCGCAGGCACAGGCGGATAAGTTCGTTCGAGCACTTCGAGAGCCCTCCGGTAGAAGCCAAGCTGCATGTACCCGTTTGCTACTCGAAGAACACGATAAGGATCAGCCGCCAGGTGCTCCAGGTCAGGCTTGCCGGTTTCCTCCTTCAGAAAGTCGCTGGTCGGATCCGCTGCCAGTCCCAGATTCGCCAAACGGTCTGCTTCCGCACTGTCACCCGTCCCGCGCACGGCCGCCTCCAACTGCTCCTGCGCACGAAAGTCTTCAGGCTCGGCGTCCACAGCGGCGCGCAGGAACGATGTCGCACCTTGCAGGTCGCCTTCCCTCGCCCGCAGCTCTCCCAGTTTGATTGCGGCTGGTCCGCGCAGATCCGCTTGCCGGTACGCGACTTCATACGATGTTTCCGCCTCGCGTGTGCGCCCGAGCCCTTCTTCGGCAATTCCCAGGTAATAGGCAATCTCTGAGTTGGATGTATCGCGCTCCTGCGCAAGGCGAAGCTCGCGTGCGGCGTCCTCATAATGCTGAAGCGACGCAGCCAGCCTTCCCGATGCGACCAGCAGCGACTGGCTCTGCGGAAACTTCTCCAGCGCGGCCTTGTATGTGGCAAGCGCAAGAATCGCTTCGCCGTTCAGTTCCTGGTCGTGGCCCATCTGCGACCAATCGTCCTCCGAGCGGTTCGCCGGTTCTGGAATCCGCTGCGCCTGCTGGTGCCCCGTTTTGATCGTTGCTTCCGGATCCCAATCGTACTCGCCATCGGTCTGCTTCAACAGCGAACGGCCCGCGCGGTCTTTCAACTCGAATGTAATCTTGCCGGCCTGCGTTTGCGGAGCGACCGAATGCGACCATGTTTCGGCCGGCGTCAGATCGGCGCTTCCACTCCAGAGAGCTATTCCATTTTGCGTCAACGAAAGCTGCGCGCCTTCCAGACGCTCATTCACGTTCAAACTTACTGCGACATCAGGGCCATGCGCATCGAAATGAACCACGCCTGCCTTGTTCGCCCGCGAGATTCCACCGGTTCCCCGCACCGGCATCCAGTATTCGCTGAAGTGAATGGCGTGCCCGGGCTGCAGAAACGAATAAGTCTCCTGATTGCGAAAGAGCCCCGCCTGCACTTCGGCATAGGCGCTGTTGTTGTCAGAAAGCGCTGTGCGCCATTCACGGCCCGCCGCATCGACGCCCCAGGTCCAGATTTTCTTCGCCGGCAGCTCCGGATACTCGGCATAATGGACCGTTCCCGTCTGCGGTGTGCGGATTCCAGATGCGCCATGAATGGTTCGTGGCTCCCGTGCACAAAGTAAGACACCGGCCCGTCGGTCTGATTCTGATCAGGCTCAGATCTTTTCCTTGCGCGTCGACCGGCCAGCGATAGACATCCGTAAATCCATGCGACGCGATAAACCGCATCGGGTATTCGATCCGCGAATCGTCCCACACCTGCACCGCCGCGTTGTTCCACCAATAGTAGCGGTGACGCACATCGCTGCGGTTATACAGGGTCACCCGCTCTTCGAGCAACGTTGAGCCCGGCTTCAAGACCAGTTCCACTCTCCATTGCATGCCGTACGCACGATCGGTGTTGCCCACCCAAACCGAAGCGCTCCCGTCTGGATGAGCCGCATACGCAAAGTCCACTGGCGACATTGAGACCCAGTTATGCGAGACCGGAAAATTGAATTCAACGCCGAATGCCGCCCACGCTCCGCGATATCCAATCTTTGCCTTCTTGATGGAAGGGTTGGCATAGAACATCGGCTGGCCGCTGATCTTGTCGATGCATGTGTACAGATGCCCGCCGATATCGGGCAGCACCGAGCACTTCAGATATTCGTTCTCGAGGAAGATCTGCGCGCCACTGCGTGATCGGCCCTTACGCCGGTCAGATCCGTTCGCAGCGTGTAGGGATAGTTGAAGCGGGTCGTCTCATAGATATCGAACGGTGGGTTTGGATCGGGCTGGCCTTCCTCATACGTCGGCAGCGTCATCGTGCCTTGCCAGACCTTCACTTGAGACGCGGCAGGCCGGCAAATCGCAAAGAACGTCCCCACCAGCAACAGCGCACAGAAAGAGCTTTTCTTCATAAGCCTCTCGCTTCGAATTGCGGTTTTCGGGCCTGCCCGCCGAGGGTGGCTTCGATGCAACAGCGTCGATGGGCGTTGCCGAGTCGATTTCGTTTTATTATCATACATGACCTTTAGTATTCGTTTATAATTCTTTTTCATGATTCCAGGCTGACCAATTTTCGACGCACCACGGCCCGCGAATCGACCGGAATGCCAGAAGACAGAAAGCGGTCGCGATGAAAGTTTATATCGGGCGAGTGTCGAGTCTTGCAGTGCTGCTGTTCTTTGCCGCGATGGCAAGCTCCGGCCAAGACCCCAATAGTTGGAAGGTGATCGGTCCCGGCGGCGGCGGAACTACGATACTCGCAACCATCAGCCCGCACGATTCCCGGCTTGTGGCCACCGCCTCCGACATGACCGGCGGCTACATTACACGCGACGATGGCCAGTCCTGGCGAATGTTCAATCTCCATGAGGAATTCAATGTCATTGCCTTTGATCCGGTCGATCCGCTGGTGATCTATGCCTGCAATGCAGCACTCTGGAGGAGCGCGACTCCGGCCGTACCTGGAAGATGCTCTTTCCCAGCCCTGCCCGCAATACCGTCGCGCATGAGACCGGCGACCGCGCCAATTACCGCCTCACGTCAAGCGATCCCGCATACCCCGGCGGATTGATTACTGCATTTGCGATCGCGCCCCAAGGCAGCCCAAAATGGCCAGGAGCATCTTTATCTTTCCTTTCAGGAGGAAAGTCAACCGGACGTCATCGTCTCATCATTGGACGGTGGCGCCTCATGGGCACCTCTGGCTGCACTGCCCCAACGCGTCCTGCTCCTCACTCCCCGGCGTTCCGGCCTCATCGCCGTCTCCGGCCTCGCCGCCTATCGCATCGCCCCCGACGGTAGCGTCAATGAACAGGGCAAAATCCCTGTCGGCATCAGAGCTGCCAGTGCGGCGCGATCCGGCGACACGGTCTGGATCTACGCAACCGGCCAGGACGGAAACGTGTATTTCTCCAACGATTCGGGGCAACACTGGAGCAACGTTACACCCGCTCTTCAACAAAGTTCAGGCCGCTTTGAAGCCATCGCCGCCAGCGATCACCACCCCGAGGTAGCCTACGCGGGTTTTCGCGGCCTTCAGGTCGGCGAGGGCAAACAGAACCTGTTCAACGGAATCGCCAAGACAGCGGACGGCGGCCATACCTGGAAGATCGTTTTCAAGGAATCGAATCAGGCCGCGACCAACCTGAGCGGAACATGGATTGAGCAGCGCGCCCGCCAGGACAACGGCGATATCTGGTTCGACGCGCCATTCAGTCTTGGTGTCGCGCCCACCAACCCCGACGTTGCTTATGCGACCGATCTCTTCCGCACGTATCGCACACTTGACGGCGGAGCAACCTGGCAGGAGATGAACTCCCGGCAACTTGAAGACGGCAGTTGGATCTCGCGCGGCCTGAATCTAACCACCAACTACGGCGTCCAGTTCGACCCCTTCGATTCACGCCATATTTATATGGATAACACCGACATGGGCCTCTTCCAGAGCACCAACGGCGGCCTGTCCTGGAGAAGCACCAGCGAAGGCGTTCCCGCGGACTGGCGCAACACAACTTACTGGCTGGCCTTCGATCCGGCCCAGCGCGGCCTCATTTGGGGAGCCTTCAGCGGCACACACGACCTGCCTCACGCCAAGATGTGGCGAACCAATGCCCCCCGGAACTTCACTGGCGGCGTTGCTGTCTCCACGGATGGCGGCAACCACTGGCAGCCAAGCAACGCAGGCATTCCATCGGACTCCATCACCCACATCCTTCTCGATCCCGCGAGCCCTGCCGGCAGCCGCACCCTCTATGCCTGCGCCTTCGGACGCGGCGTCTACAAGTCGACTGACAATGGCCATAGCTGGACGCAAAAGAACAACGGCATCACCGGGGAAGAGCCCTTCGCCTGGCGCATCACCCCATCCCAGGACGGCGCTCTGTACCTTGTCGTCTCTCGCCGCAGCGAGGGCAAAGATTACTCCCCGTCTGGCTCCGGCGCGCTCTATCGCTCGACGGATAAAGCGGAACACTGGCAGCGCATCGACCTTCCCGCCGGAGTTACGGGACCAACCGGCCTGGAAATCGACCCGCGCAATCCGCAGCGTCTCTACCTCACGGCATGGGGAAAAATGGGCGACACCGCGGATCGCAATGGCGGCGTGTTTGCATCTGACGACGGCGGCAAGACATGGCGGGCACTCTTCACCGATGCGCAGCACGTCTACGACCTGACCATCGATCCGCATCATCCCGACACGCTCTACTTTACGGGTTCCGATACTGCGGCCTACCGCTCCACCGATCGCGGTGCTCACTGGTCGCGCATCAAGGGCTACGACTTTAAACAGGGCAATCGTATCTTCATCGATCCGGACGATCCTGCCCAGATCTACATCACCACATACGGCGGCGGAGTGTGGCACGGGCCCGCCGCAGGCGCGGCCAACCCGCCCGAGGCCGATCAAAGCCCCGTTCCCATCGCCCATTAGCTTGCTTTGAACGCGGCTCGAATTGAGTTGCGTCAAGGCCACCCCTGGAACAGCACGTAAGGAAATGGAGAGTAGCCAGGATGAAGTCGAAGGCAAATGTGAAACACGCGCCGGTTCTTGCACTGATGCTTTTTCTCGCCATGCATGCGAGCGCCGGTCAAGGACCCAACAGTTGGAAGATCGTCGGGCCGGGCGGCGGCGGCACCACCATCGGCCCGACGATCAGCCCCCACGATCCCAGTCTTGTGGTTGAGCACTGCGACATGACCGGCGGATACGTTACACTCGACAATGGCCAGTCATGGCAGATGTTCAATCTCCGCGGCGGCATCACTGTTTTCGCCTTCGATCCTTCGGACCCTCAGGTCATCTATGCAGGGAACGCCGGCCTCTGGCGGACCAGCGACACTGGCCTCACCTGGAAGATGGTCTTCCCCAGTCCTGCCCGAAACACGGTCGAGCATCAACTGGGCGACCACTCCGACTATGCGCTTACCTCCAGCGATCCAGCCTATCCCGGCGGAGATGTCTCTGCCATCGCCATCGCTCCACGAACCGGCCGGAATGGCCAGGAACATCTCTACCTCTCCTTTGAGCAAAGAGGGCAACCTGCCGTTATTGTTAACTCGTCGGACGGTGGCGCTTCCTGGAGCCGCCTCGCGACACTGCCCCAACGCGTGGTGCTCCTCACCCCGCAGAGTTCCGGCCTGATCGCCATTTCAGGCTCGGCTGCCTATCGCATCGCTCCCGATGGCGGCGTCACTGAACAGGGCAACATTCCAACAGGCATCAGGGCAGCAAGCGCCGCGCGATCCGGCGACACGGTCTGGATCTATGCAACCGGCCAGGACGGAAATGTGTATCTGTCCAATGATTCGGGCCAGAGTTGGAGGCCAGTAACACCTGCGCTTCAACAAACAGCGGGCCGCTTTGAAGCCATCGCCGCCAGCGATCGTCATCCCGAAGTAGCTTATGCCGGGTTCCGCGGACTTCAACTCGGAGAGGGCAAAGAGAATCTCTACAACGGCATCGCCAAGACAACGGACGGCGGCCGTACTTGGACGATAGTCTTCAAGGAATCGAATCAACCTGCCGCCAATCTGAGCGGAACGTGGATCGAGAAGCGAGCCGGGCAGGGGAACCGCGACATCTGGTTTGACACACCCTACAGTTTGGGCGTGGCGCCCACAGACCCGAACGTGGCTTATGCGACCGATCTCTTCCGCACTTATCGAACACTCGATGGCGGCGCAAGCTGGCAGGAGATGAACTCCAGGCAAGTGAGCAGCGGCGGTTGGACCTCGCGAGGTCTGAATGTGACCACAAACTATGGCATTCAGTTCGATCCCTTCGATTCCCACCACCTATACATGGACAACACCGACATGGGCCTCTTCCAGAGCATGGACGGCGGCCAGTCATGGCGAAGCACCAGCGAAGGCGTTCCCGCGGACTGGCGCAACACAACTTACTGGCTGGCCTTCGACCCTGCGCAACGCGGCCTCCTATGGGGCGCATTCAGCGGCGCACACGATCTGCCCCGGCCCAAGATGTGGCGAAATCGCAGTCCCCAAAGCTTCACTGGCGGCGTTGCCGTTTCCACCGATGGCGGCAACCACTGGCAGCCAAGCAATGCAGGCATTCCATCGGACTCCATCACGCACATCCTTCTCGATCCTGCGAGCCCTGTTGGCAGCCGCACCCTCTATGCCTGCGCCTTCGGACGCGGCGTCTATAAATCCACCGACAACGGCCATAGCTGGGCGCAAAAGAACAACGGAATCGAAGGCGAAGAACCGTTTGCCTGGCGCATCACCCTCTCGCAGGACGGCTCTCTCTATCTGGTGGTCGCTCGGCGCAGCGAGAAAAGTGACTACTCCCCTTCCGGCGCCGGAGCGCTCTATCGCTCGACGGACAAGGCGGAACACTGGCAGCGCATCAACTTGCCAACGGGCGTCACCGGGCCAACAGGTCTAGAGATCGACCCGCGCAATCCGCAGCGGCTTTACCTCACAGCATGGGGACAAGAGGGCGACACCGCCGACCACAATGGCGGCGTCTTTGCTTCTGACGACGGAGGCAAGACATGGCGGTCGCTATTCGCTCAATCGCAGCACGTCTACGACCTGACCATCGATCCCCACCATCCTGACACCCTCTACATCTGCGGCTTCGACGCTGCGGCCTATCGCTCCACCGACCGCGGCAATCATTGGACACGCATCGAGGGTTACGATTTCAAGTGGGGTCACCGCATCATTCTCGATCCCAACCAACCGGGTCAGATATACATCACCACTTACGGCGGCGGAGTCTGGCATGGGCCTGCAACAGGAGCCACGAATCCGCCCGAAGCCGACCAAAGCCGAGTTCCCATCGCTCATTAGATCTCCGCCGGTTTTCTAATGGAACGCGAATAGGATCCAGGTTCATTGGCTTTTTCAGTTGCGATGTTTCGTTTTATTTCCTATAGGTAGATGCGCGGCCGGAAAACCCGTGTCCTGGAAACGGAGAAAGATAATGTCGAGTGTCTTGCAGCGCTTAGCAGAAACGCGTCGCCAGGGCGTGGCGAAAGGGATCTATTCCGTCTGCTCCGCGCACCCTCTCGTGCTTGAAGCAGCCATTGACCAGGCACTGGAAGATGAGTCGGACGTTTTGATCGAGGCCACTTCCAACCAGGTAAATCATTTAGGCGGTTACACCGGCATGTTGCCCCAGGACTTCAAGCAGCATGTCGTCAGCATCGCGGCTGCCAAGGGACTCGATGAGTCGCGGTTGATCCTTGGCGGAGATCACCTGGGACCGAACCCCTGGCAAAAACAACCGGCGCATGAGGCAATGCGCGAGGCTGAGCGGACCGTACAGGCCTACGTGCTTGCGGGGTTTCATAAGATTCACCTCGATGCAAGCATGGCGTGCGGGGATGATCGGGGTCCGTTGAGCGGCGAGATAGTCGCGCGCCGTTCGGCAGTCTTGTGTGCCGCGGCGGAACAGGTAAGCGGCGATCGAAAACCGGTCTATGTGATTGGCACCGAAGTGCCCGTCCCCGGTGGGGCGAAGGAAAGTCTTACCGGTCTCGCAGTAACCAGCCGGGAAGCCGCGGCTGACACTCTGGCCACACATCGCAGAGTCTTCAATCAGGAAAGGCTTGGCCACGTTTGGCCGCGGGTGATTGCCTTGGTCGTGCAACCGGGAGTCGAATTCAGTCATGACAGCGTCGTGGATTACGACCCGGCTCGCGCCGTGCATCTTACCGAGTTACTCAATCAAGAAGCGGGCTTGGTGTACGAGGCGCACTCCACCGACTACCAGCGGCCGGAGGCATTTCGTATGCTGGTGCGCGATGGATTTGCAATCTTGAAGGTTGGCCCTGCACTCACCTTCGCCATGCGAGAGGCTTTGGCCGCACTCTCGTCGATTGAGGCAGAGTTGCTGCCGTGGGAACAATGCTCACAACTTATGGATGTGCTGGAGCGGGTCATGCGCGAGCAACCGCGCAACTGGGAAGATCACTACAAAGGCGACGAGCGTAGCGTGCGACTGCAACGGCGCTACAGCTACAGCGACCGTGTGCGCTACTACTGGGATCAACCTGAAGTGATGGAATCGGTAAAAATGCTCATGACAAACCTGCGCCAGACGGCAATTCCTGAAACGATGATCAGTTTCTTCCTGCCCGAGCAGTATCACGAAGTCCGTGCCGGAAAGCTGAAGCCCGAAGCACACGAGATGATTATCCACCGCATCCGTCAGGCGCTGCGACCGTATGCCGACGCCTGCTTGGCGCAGAAAATCTGAATCGCTCAAGCAGTTCCAGCGGCATCTTTTTGCATTCGAGAAAAGTCGACCACTCTTTGCGCGTGGATACTTGCTTTTCTATACGCGAATTACCTCGACACCCGCCGTGGTCAGCGCCTCGAAATCTTTCTCGCTAATCTGGACGTCGGTAATTACAGTGTGGATGGCTTTGGTCGGCACAATGAGCGCCAGGCTGCGGTGCGCGAATTTGGTGGAGTCGCAGACGGCCACTACACGCGCAGCCGCCTTGATCATGGTCCGGTTCACGCGTGACTCCAGAACGTTGGGCGTCATCGGTCCGGTTTTTATATCGAATCCGTCCACTCCGAGAAAGAGAATGTCGGCGTGCATCTCGTTGAGCACATCCTCGGCCAGGGGCCCCACCAGTGAAAACGAGTTTTTTCGCAGCGTTCCGCCGGTCAGAATGACTTCAAAATCCGTCCCGGCCAACTCGCTGGCAATATTCACGGCATTGGTGATCACCGTAAGCCGTGAGAAGCGGCGCAGTTCGCGGGCAATGGCTGTGGTGGTTGTTCCGGAGTCGAGCAAAATGCAATGACCTTCTTCTACGAGAGAAACAGCCGCTTTGGCAATGCGTAGTTTCTCCTTGAGCTGTTTCTGCTCCTTCTCCTGCAAGGAGGGATCGAGCAGTGTGCTCTCGTGCGGGGAGAGTGCTCCACCATGGGTGCGCTGTACCAATCCCTTGGATTCGAGGTAGTCGAGATCCTTGCGGATAGTAATGCGTGAGATGCCCAGCGCATCGGAAATTTCCGAAACCAGAACGCGTCCATCGCGCTGGATCAAGTTGAGCAGGTGGTTGCGCCGCTCCTGGATGAGCATATCGCTTCCGCTCTTTGGGTTGGCTTTCATGTCTTCTTTCCTGGCTCTTGCGAATCGTTACTTATCTTACCTGTTTGCGCTGTTGGCGGCGGGCAAAACTGCGACTCAAGACCATCAACCGAATGGGCAAGACTAAGCGGCGGGGTTAAACTGGAGAAACTGTCGCCACAAGTGTGTTGACGTAAACCGCTAAATCTATTAAAGATACAGGCTTCATGCCGGGTCGGCGCTGACCAAGACCATCTCCCGTGCACATAAACCGTCTCAGCAGACTCGGGAAAGAAACTCTCCCATCAAATTAGAATCGCGGAATGACTCCGTGCCCCCCGCGCGAAGGGTAGAGAGGGCCGCGATTCGATTTCCCGAGGCCGCGCAAGAGTCCGGCGTCTCGCCGCGCAGGAACGCACCCAGGAACCCGGCGTCGAAACTGTCTCCGGCGCCAATCGTGTCCACAGGCATAACAGGTTCGGCGGGGAGCATCCAGCGCCGAGTTCCTTTTTGCACGAGTGCGCCGCGCTTCCCGCATTTTACTGCCACCAGCGGGATGCGCTGCGCCAGAGCTTCGATGGCACTCTCGGCATCGGCCTTTCCGCTGATGCGGCAGGCCTCGCCCTCATTGGGCAGGAAGATATCGACAAGGCCCAGAAGCTCATCGAGCACGCCGTCCCAATGATCGTCCGGATCGTCATTCGTATCGAGCGACAGCGTAAGACCCTCGGCCTTCAGTTGTCTGAATATCCAGGGCAAGTCCGGCTGAAGCGCCTTCTGAAGAAAAAGCGAGGAGAGATGAAAGTGCCGGCCCGAGGCAAGGTAAGACATGTCCAGATCCTGCGCAGTCATCTCCGACATAACTCCTGGATAAGTGAGAATATGGCGCACGCATTCGTGGCTCAACAGGATTGTCACACCCGTTGCTTTTCCGCCGTGGACGCGCTTGACGCAACTCAAGTCGACATGTTTCTCCGCCAGCCGTTCGATAGCTATGCTGCCAAGCGCGTCGTCCCCAAGCCGGGTGATGAAACCGACCGAGACACCGAGAGCGGCGAGATTGTGCGCGAGAATCGCCGACGAGCTGCCCAGTGTCAACTGAAAATTGCTGGCCAGCAGTTCGCGCTCCAGCGGCATCACCTCGGGGAGCCCATAGAGAATCAGGTCCAGATTGATCTCGCCTGCAATCGTCACATCGAAGCGCTTGTTCATGTCGACCTAATCCACGAGCGTCACAACACGGCTTAGATGACGAGGAGAATCGGGATTAAGACCCTTCCGCAATCCAAGACAACAGCCCAGCAACTGCCCCCACACGACGTAGACAACCAGGCGGGCAAGTTCGGGCACGGCCAGCGCGAGTTCGATCGAGAGGTCGGCGGAGCGCTCGATTTCGGGCGAGAGCCGGTTCCCAATGGCCAAGGTACAGCCGCCGAGACTCTTCATCTCCAGCAATACTGCGCTCTCTTCCGCGTAGCCGGATTCGGAGAGCAACGCCCCTACAAGAACCTGTTCCGACACAATCGACATCGGTCCATGCCGGAATTCCAGCGTATGAAAGAACTGAGAATAGCTCGACGAAGACTCCATGATCTTGAGCGCGGTTTCTGACGCTATCGGGTACAGCGCGCCCTGACCGAGAAATGCTACATCGTCAAACGATCGTTGCGCCAATTGCTCGATCTTTGGGACATAAATGCGGAGCAGTTTTGCCAGCGACCCAGGCAGCGAATGCAGCGCGCTCACAAACTCATCCTGCCTGGCAAAGCGCGCTGCGATATATTGCAGCGCCAGCAGCATGGATGTAAACGATGAAGTCATCACGGTGCTCTCTTCCGTGACCGGCAATTTTAGCATTCGGGTACTGCGTTCGGTGAGTTCGTTGCCATCGCAGGTGACAGCCATGAACTCCACGCCTCGCAGCTTCAGGAATTCGGCCACCTGCAAGACCTCGGACGTATGCCCGGAACGGGAGATCAGAACCGGAAAGTAGGCGGCATCATCACTGGGGAAAACCAACCTCGGAAAAATGAGTATTTCAGAGGCCGGCACCGCCCGAGCCGGCGCACCGGTTAAGGAAGTGAAAGTGGCCGCGGCGGCCTGCGACAGATAGTAACTCGTACCGCAACCGACGAAGATCCATTCGTGCGTAAGGGGGTTTTTGTCGCCGACCAGACGATCCAAATGGAGATTGTCTAATGTATCGAGGCACCGGCTCCAAACCTCGGGCTGGCTATGGATCTCGCGCAATGTTGCTGCTCCGCTTTCCATCTTGCTTATCTCCAATGGTTTGCGTCATTCTCGGGCGAGCACAGACAGAATAAACGCCCCGGGACTCCGCGATGTTTCGCCTTGGCCCTTATCCACCCTGCCCAGGAACCCGTCAACAAATGAAATATTAGCATATAAATCGAAATCAATGACAACATAAAGTTTGTCAATTATGCTAAAATGTTTCCAAATCGAAATCCACCCTCAGGCCGCTTGCCGGGCAGACCGTTTTGGCAGACTGTCCTATTGAAGGATTCATTTCCGCGCATCGCCCCCTCTGAGAAGACGCAAAATAGCTGGATGAAGCAGGACCCCAGGAGGTATTCGATGAATCGCAGAAAATTCATAGCGCTCGGCGCCTCCGTGGTTGGGCTCGGCGCTGGAAAGATGGCACCGGCAATCGAGCGAGCGCCAGATCCCAATTCCGGAAAAGACGCTGAACCAAAGGAGTCTGCGGGGCTGCCGCTCGGGGAGTACGAACCGAAGAGCATGCTTCATGTGCCCAGTCATCCGGTTTCCCGTCCCCGCTTTCCCCTCATCGATTTTCATACTCACATAACCGAAGAAGATCCTGAAGGTCCTCCCGGAGCGGTCCGATTTCATATCAGCCCCGAGACTTGTCTTGCGGTGATGGAGCGGAGAAATATAAGGACGATGGTCGACCTCACAGGAGGTTATGGGGACGGGGTTCGCGAGGCGATTCAAAAGCTCCAGGTCGCTCACCCAGGGCGGTTCATCGTGTTTACAGAACCAGCGTGGGACAAGGCCTCGGATCCAGGCTATTCGCGCCTGCAGGCGGAATTGATCGAAAATGCGCACCGAGCCGGCGCAAAAGGAATAAAGGTCTTGAAAACTCTGGGTCTGTTTCTGCGCGAAAAGGGGACGCACAAACTCATCGCCATCGACGATCCACGATTCGATGAAATGTGGGACACTGCCGGAGCGCTGAACATGCCCATCGCGATTCACAGCTCCGACCCGGAAGCATTCTTCCTGCCCATCGACAGGTTCAACGAGCGTTGGGAGGAACTTCACGCGCATCCCGACTGGTCGTTTCATGGGCGGGATTTTCCGAGCAACCTCGCCCTCCAGGAAGCGCGGCGAAGAGTGATGCGCCGTCATCCACGCACACAGTTCGTATGTCTCCATACGGCCGACGCCGAGAACCTCAAGTACGTATCGGAGTGCCTGGATGAGCACCCGAATATGCACGTGGACATCGCTGCCCGTATCGCCGAGTTAGGCCGCCAGCCACGCACTGCACGCAAGTTCTTTGACAGGTATCAGGATCGAATCGTGTTCGGCACCGATGCGAGCAGCGATGCAAGCACCCCGCAGCAGCGCTTCAGCGACGAACTTTACCAGATCTACTACCGATTCCTCGAAACCGAAGATGAGTACTTCGACTACACGCCGGCGCCCAGGCCCGCGCAGGGCCGCTGGTGCATCTACGGCATTGGGTTGCCTGAGCCGATTCTCCGCAAGGTGTACTGGGAGAATGCCGCCCGGCTGATCGGCCTCCCGGTTGATCCTGGAGCGGCGGCGTGAGAAGAGCAGTTTGGAAAGCGGGCCTCGGGCCAATTTCCCAAATTTCCATTGAAAGGAAAACACTCGGAATGAAATGGGCGCGTTTGATCTTTCCATCGATGATTGTGCTTGCATCGCCAACGTTCTGGCTTGCGAGTGGCGCGCGCGGACAATCCGCGCCTCCCAATGCTGGCCTGATTATCGGCGGCAATCTCGCCAGCAGCGCCCTCTCCATCGAGGCATTTGACGACGGCTTCTATGCTTTGCGGTCGGCGGCGATTCCTGGGGACGTCCTGCGCTCGGAGGTCGAAGCCGATACCGCTGCCGGAGCCCTTCGCTCTTCACTTTATCCCCGGCATTTGAAGACGATTGTTCCCTTTGACGGCGAGTTCGGACCTGGCCGTCTGTTGACGGTTACGCATACCGGCTTACCCGGCAAGCCCGATCTTGTTTGCGAGTTTCGCGTCTATGAGAACCAACCTTGGGCAGAGATCCAGGTAAGCGTAAACAACTCGACTGCTGCGTCCATTGAGTTGAACGCCATTCATATCGTCAAGAGCGACGCGGGCGCCATCGTGCAACTGAGAGGGCCTGCATCGGCGGATCGCATTCTTTCCGACAGCTACCAGGAAGATACGCCGCAAATGAGGGTGATGGACATCGGAAAGACGGACCATGGCCTCCACACGGGGTTTGGAAGCCAGCTCATATACAACCGGCAAAGCGGGCTCAGCCTCTTCCTGGGAGCGCTGTCGGCCGAAAAGTTTCTTACCGTCCTCCATCTGCATAGCTCCGAACTGCCCGATCCGCATTTGCTCTCCTACGACGTGATCGATACCGGAACCACCGAAACTTTGCTGGACCAGAATAAGGATTACCCGCCAGGCAACGCCGTTCCATTGCACCTGCAAATGGCTGCCGGAGAAAGCATCCACTCGGAGAGGCTGTTGTTCTCCATCGGCTCCGATTATCATGCGCAGCTCGAGAACTATGGGCGCGCCATTCGCATTCTTCACAAGCCGCACGTTGATATGCCCGCCCCCATCGGCTGGTGGAGCTGGACCGCCTACTACTATCACGTAACCGAAAGCACGATGCTCACCAACGCCGCATGGCTCCAGCAGAATCTTGCGTCGCTCGGGTATCGATACTTCTTTGTGGATGAGGGATACCAGTACGCGCGCGGGGAGTACGCAACCCCGGATGCCAATGAATTTCCCCGCGGCATGGCCCCGGTGTGCCACCAGATCGAAAATCAGGGGCTCACATTCGGGCTGTGGGTGGCGCCGTTCCAGGTGTCGGAGCGTTCGTGGGTATATGAGCATCATCCAGAGTGGCTGGTGCGCAACCTGGCCGGGGAGCCTATTCATATCGGCAAGCTCGGCGGGCGGTTCGATGAACTCTATGCCCTGGACACAACCAATCCGGGCGCGCAAGAGTATCTGCGGTCCACCTATCGCACCCTGGCAAACGACTGGGGCGTGCGCCTCATCAAATTGGATTTTATGGATTCGACCTCGGTGGAGGGTGTTCGCTACCGTCCCAACACCACGGCGCTTGAGGCCCTGCGCATCGGCCTGCAGATCATTCGTGACACGGTTGGAAACGATGTGCTTCTCGACAAGGATGGCAGTCCCATGCTGACCCCGGTTGGGATTGTGAATGCGGGCCGCATTTCGCAGGATACCGGGCACACCTTTCAATCCACCTACGACGCCGCCATGGGCGTGGCCGGCCGGTACTACATGCATCGGAATTTCTACATCTCCGATCCGGATGCATTTACCGTTTCGACGCAAGTGATCCCAGACCGCATTTGGCATGGCAACAAGCAGCCGCTGACGCTGGATGAGGCGGAGGCTTCAATCGCGCTTTCGGCCGTCTCAGGTGGCATGTTCGAAATCGGCGATGACCTGACTGCGTTGGGCCGTTCCCCGGATCGCATGGCCCTGGTGAGAAATGAGGACCTGCTCGACATGGTTAAGATCAGCCGCGCTGCCGTGCCCGTGGATTTGATGACCTACCGCCAGGAAGATCTCCAACCAAGTATCTTCCTGCTGAAAGAAGACCCGCGCCAGCGGATTCTCACTGTATTCAACTGGAGCGGCGAAACGCGCAGCCGCAAGATTGGGCTGGATGCCCTGGGGTTGAAGGCGAACGGATCCTACACAGCGACTGATGTGCTTCGGGGCAGCACCGTGCCGATCGAAAACGGCGAACTCGTAATTGCGCAGACGCCGACCTCCGTGCGCATGATCAAGCTGATCGACGCATCCATCCCCGAGAAGCTTCCCATCGTCAGTGTGCAATCGTTGTCTGCCGCGCAATCCGGCGATCCAATCGACTTTCATGCTGCCGCGGCCAGTGCCGATGAGCCTGTTCTCAGCTATCACTGGGAGTTCGGCGACGGCGTAAGTGCGGATGGCGCCGACGTCTCGCATACGTACACGCAGCCTGGGCAGTATTCGGTAAGAATAGAGTCCACGGGCCTTGACCAAAGCAAGGCGCAACACGCGGTCAGCATAAATGTCACCGGTATGGTGACGACACTTTATAAACCCGCCGAGAAAAAGCGATATGACGCCGCGAAGTAGCACTCCGCATGGCAGATTCTTCCTGATGAAGTGTCATCAAACTCGACGGATTGAACCCCGCTTCCAGAGGCGTAATTCCGAGAACTCGCATGAGCCTAGCCTCAATGAGTGACTGGCCTGTCGCTCATTGAGACACGACGCGAATGTTGCTTACCGGGGCACAAGCAAGTGTATGCTATTGCCTGTATCGAAATCATCCGGAAGAATGCTCACAATGAAAACTCCAGGCCTCACTATGCCCTCGTCTATCGACCGCCGCGAATTTATCAAAAACAGTTCTTTTGCGACTGGTGCGCTCGTATTTGGCGTGCCCGCGCTTGTGCGCGGGCAGAATCTCAACAGCAAGTTGAACATTGCCTGCGTTGGAGTCGGCGGTAAAGGCAGGAGCGACACGGACTCCTGCGCCAGCGAGAACATCGTCGCGCTGTGCGACGTGGATTCCGGCTCCGAGGTTTACGAGACTCAGACCCAAAAATACCCAGATGCGAAGCTTTTCAAAGATTTCCGCCAGATGCTCGACCAGATGGGCAATCGGATCGATGCGGTTACGGTTTCCACGCCGGATCATATGCATGCAATTGTCGCGGCGGCTGCCATGAGGAGGAACAAGGCCGTATTTGTCCAGAAGCCGCTAACGCAAACTGTCCACGAGGCGCGCTATCTGCGAAAGATGGCGAAGGACAAAAAGCTCGTGACTCAGATGGGCAACCAGGGCAGCGCTGCGGATGGTTTCCGGCGCTCGGTGGAGACGATTCAAGATGGACTGATCGGGCAAGTGCATGAAGTTCATGTGTGGACGAACCGCCCGATCTGGCCTCAGGCAATGGATCGTCCGATAGGAGAAGATCCTATTCCTTCGACATTGGATTGGGACGTTTGGATTGGGCCGGCTCCGATGCGGCCCTACGTGGGCAGCCACGACCCAGACAAGAAAGAGGGAGCCTACGAGCCATTTAACTGGCGCGGCTGGCAGGACTTCGGCTGCGGCGCGCTGGGCGACATGGGATGCCACACAGTCAACATGGCGTTTCGCGCCCTTGACCTCGGCGATCCGACTGAAATAGAAGCGATGCCATTCGGCAAGATGAACAAGGAATCTTACCCCGTAGGTTCCAAGATTCGCTATGCCTTTCCCATGCGCACGGGGCACGTTCCGCTCGAGCATCCAGGTTTCTTCCATCACGCCAGAAAAGTCGAGCACGATCCGATGACATTATGGTGGTATGACGGTGGCCAGCCGGATGCGACGGCCCGCGGCGGCCATGATCTGACGAACAAGCCGCCTGCGGAACTCACCGCAGATATCGTCGCGCTGCTCGGTGAGGTGCCCGATAGCGGTTGTCTGCTCATTGGCGATGGAGGCATGGTCTTTTCCCCGGATGATTATGGGGCGAGTTTCTTCGTGAAGCTGAAGGGGGAGCAGAAGTTCCTTCACTACACCAAGCACGCGGCGATGGCGCAGTATCCTGAGCGCATCCCGCGCAACCGCTACGGCAAAAAAGGCACAGGCGGCGTTGTGGCCCACGCGCAGGAATGGCTCGGCGCCATCAAGGAAAACAAGCCGGAGTTGTGCTATTCGCGTTTTGACATCGCAGCACCCCTCACCGAAATCATGCTGCTGGGCTGCGTCGCCCTGCGTGCCGGCCAGAAGATCGAGTGGGACGGCCACAAGATGGAGGCGAAAAACTGTCCTCAGGCCGCGCAGTTTATTCGCCGGCAAGACCGTTCCGGATGGGCTCTTTCATAATGCAGAGATCCCGGGCAGGCCTGGACAGTGCCCGGGATTGCCTCACTCTTTCGGAACGGAAATCGCGATGTTGCGATAAGCTACCACGCCGTGGTGATCTCCCTGCAGATAGATCGGTCCTGGCTCAGCTTCATTGCTGTCGAGTGCGCCGCCGGTCGGACCGGGGAGTTCGACATTGTCGTGATACAGTTTGCCGTCGCGCAGGACGGTGACATGTCTGCCGACCAGGGTGATATCGAAGGCCGTCCATTTCCCGAGACCATTTTCCGCGCCCTGCGGTGGCGGATACCAACTGTAGATCGCGCCCATCTCATGCGACGGTTGCTTGCCGCCTTCCGTGCCCACCTGTAGCTCATAGCGCCCACGCATATAGATGCCGCTGTTGCCGCCTTCCGGGCAGTTCACTTCAATATGAAGTTTGAAGTCCTGGAACTTCTCAGTGGTCTTGATGTTGGCAGCTCCGTGCACGCTTTGACCAGGCACCTCGGGATTGTCATTCACGAGTTCGCCATCGCGCGCCACCCATTTGTTGTTTTCGACATTTCCAATCGGCTCCCAACCTTTGAGATCCTTACCGTCCAAAAGGGGCGTTGGTTTCGTCCACTGCTTCGGCATCGGCCGATCGAGCAAAGGCGCCCTGGAGCCAGCGAGTACCGGGCCATCGGCGTCGCCGTGCTTCTCAATGCCGGTCAGGTTGCCCGAACTTGTGGAGGTGAGTTCCCAAGTGGTTGCCGATCCAAGATTCGCTACACCCACAACCACGATCAGCTTGTCCGATTGCAGATTGGCGCCGACGATCGGATGCCACGCGCCGCCTCGCGGTTGAACGCGGCCTTCAATCTTGCCGCCGTTCTCCGACAGCTCGATCCATTGCGGATAAGGGTTCCCGGTTGCGGGCGTAACTGTCATATCCCAACGGCCGAGAAACTCTTTAACGTCTTGCGCGGTCATGGTCGAGGCGAGCGTGGCCACCAGAACAGGTATCAACAGAATCTTCATTGTCCCCCTTTAAGAGTGCTCAAGGCACGGTACATGGAAGTTCAGACAGCCGAGGCAATCCAACTCAGCCAATGTATCACCCAGCACGACTGACAGTTTGCCTCAACTTCGTGATACAGATCCGACCCGCTTTCCCTGTCGACGGTCCGGGGGAGTAGAGTTGCCGAGCGGATACACTTGGAAGGAACTGATCGAAGAGTGATATAAATTATCTGCACCCACAAACAACGTACAAGAGAGTCTTAATGTCTAAACAATTTGCTCCTGAAGCCCTCTTTCGTGGTTTCAATCGTCGCCACTTTTTGCAGACTGCTGGATCGGCTGCTTTTCTCCCCGCAATTCTTCGCGGTGCTGCGGCACAAACTCAGGCAACGTCACCCAACAACCGCATCAATCTGGGCGTGATCGGAATGGGTTGGCAAGGGCCCGGCAATACCGATGCATTCCTGACTTTGCCAGACTGCCAGGTGGTTGCGGCGTGCGATATCGATGCCAATCACCTGCAGGCCGCCGTCAAGATGGTGAACGACTACTACGGCAACGAGGACTGCAAAGGGCTATCACGATTATCGCGAACTGCTGGCTCGCGACGACATCGATGCCGTGATGATCGCCGTGCCCGACCATTGGCATGAGATCGTTGCCACCGAAGCCGCGCGCCGCAAGAAGGATATCTACGGCGAGAAGCCCCTGGCTCACACCATCGCCGAACAGCAATCCATCGTTCGCGCAGTCCAGCAGAACAAGCATCATCTGGCAAATGGGCTCATGGCAGCGCTCGGTTCCAACGTTTCATAAGGCGGCGGAGATCGTTCGGAACGGACTGATCGGTGACGTGACCCGCGTTGAAGTTGGCCTGCCAGGCGGCAATTCGGATTTTGATGACGTTGGGAAGGCGGCACTGGCGAGGCTCGCCTCAAAAGGGATAAGTGTGGCCAGCCTGGAGCAGATCGTGCCCGGCACGAAGGCGTGGAATGTGCTGGTCACAGATCCTCCCAAAGAGTTGGACTACGAAACGTGGATCGGTCCGTCGAAGATGGAGCCCTACATCAGGGCCCGCTCTCACAAATCATGGCGTTGGAATTACAACACCGGCGGCGGCCAGTTGATGGATTGGATCGGCCATCACTGCGATATCGCCCACTGGGGTCTGGACTTCGATCACACCGGTCCGTCTGAGGTCGAAGGCAGCGGCGAATTGCCCCCACCCACCGCGGTGTGGAACACGGCACCGAAATATCGGTTCGAACTGAAGTATCCGCGCGGCGTCACCATGACCATTTCTGGCGGCCACCCCGATATCAAGTCCGGCGTGAAATGGATCGGAACCGAGGGATGGGTCTGGGTGGATCGCGATGGATTTGACGCTTCGAATCCGGCTTGGAAGCCGGGCAAATATCTGCCTCGGGAGTTGCGCAAGGTCAAGCTGTACGCCTCTTCCGATCACCAGCAGAACTTCCTGGATTGCATCAAAACGCGTGAAGCTACCATTACACCGGTGGAAGTCGGGCATAATTCGGCAATTCCCGGACACCTTTGCCTGATCTCGATGCTGACAGGAAAAAAGATCCGCTGGGATGCAAAGGAAGAAAAGATCATCGGCGATCCGGAGGCGAGCAAATTGATGACCCGCGAATACCGCGGGCCATGGAAGATGAGCTAGACCCTCATCCGTTCTCAGTCGGTTTTCATTTAGCCAGGCACCCGATTTTGGAATGACCCGTGAAGCGCGCTGCCCTGCCGGAGCACTGGTTGAGGATAAAATGGTTAGTTCGAGGGGATGCGGGCCCCGCGAAGAACTCCACGTTTAATGCATCTTTATCGCCGAGGAAACATGGCTACTTCAACTGAAGTAAAAGTACTTGCTGTCCGGAAAGTCGCTTGGGATTTTACCTTTGCATTTTTGGCGTTGCGCCTCTGGCTTGGCGTTCGCGCCTTGTTCGTTGGCATTCAAAAATACGCCGCCTACAAGTCGGTTGCTGTGCCGCTCATCGATCCCACAACCGGGCAGCCGGATGCTAGCGGCGTGATGGTCAACGTGAGCGTGAAGTCGTATGCATTGGCGAACTACCAGGCATGCCCTCGAGTCTCAGCGACAAATTCGCTCATGACCCGCTCTTCCCGAAATTCGCACTCACGCTGTTCGATCGGATGCTCGGTCCCGCATTTATTCTCACCGGAATCATGCTGATCATCGGTCTGGGCACACGTCTGTCTTTGGTAATCCAGGGGTTGCTCTTCATCGCATTGACAATTGGCCTGGTTCTGATCGACGCAAATGACGGCGTCGCTTTTCTTGGCATTCATATCGGTCTGGTGGCTGCGGCGTTCCTGCTCGTCCAGCACAACAGATTTGCGGTACTCAAGAAATGGTAGATAAGTTGAATCGTCGTGATTTTATCGGAGCTACGGCCCTGGCGGGCGCCGCGCTGCTGCTGGAGGCGTGCAAGTCCAACTCCGGCGAACAGACCGCCGCGGTTAAAAAGTCTTCTCTGAGCACTATCAACGTTGCTCTTATCGGCTATGGCGAGGAGGGCAAGGTTCTCCTCGAATCCCTGCTCAATATTGAGGGTGTCCGGCTGGTGGCGCTTTGCGACATCTGGGACTATCACCGCGGGGAAGGCCAGCGCTATCTGCAGAAGCTCGGCAACGAGGTTCGCTCCTACGAGAATTACGAAGATCTGCTCGCGAAGGAGAAGGACCTGCAGGCGGTCTTTATCGCCACGCCTGATTTCTGGCATGCGCCAATGACCAACACCTGCCTGAAAGCCGGTCTTCATGTTTACTGCGAAAAGATGATGAGCAACACGATTGAGGGTGCGCGTTCGATGGTGCAGACCATGCGCGAAACCGGAAAGCTGTTGCAGATCGGCCATCAACGCCGAAGCAATCCACGGTATGTGTTTACGTTGAACCGCCTTCTCCACGATGCCCACTTCTGCGGCCGCCTCACTGCTGTGCAGGGACAATGGAATCGCGCAGTGAAAGAGGACTTCGGTTGGCCGAAGAAATTCGAGATGCCGGCGCCGATGCTCGCAAAATACGGCTATAAGGATATGCACCAGTTCCGCAACTGGCGCTGGTACAAAGGCCTGGGTGGCGGCCCCTTATCGGATCTCGGCGCGCACCAGATCGATATCTTCAATTGGTGGCTCGGCACTACACCACGATCCGTCGTCGCCAGCGGCGGCCTGGACTACTTCAAAAACCACGACTGGTACGACAACGCGATGGTCATCTACGAGTATCCGCTTGCCCAGGGCGTCGCGCGCGCCTTCTACCAGGTGCAAACCACGACCAGTGCCGGCGGCGGCTACTTCGAATCCTTTATGGGGGACGATGGCACCATCAAGATGTCCGAAGATCCTTCCATCTGCGCCATCTATCGCGAGGCTCGCGCGGATGCGGTCTCATGGGACGACCTTGCTCAGAAGGGATACGTGCGTGCCATTCAGACTTCCGCGGACGCTGCAAAAGTCGACGTGCGGGAAACAGCGCAACTGGCGCAGTACGAGATTCCTGTGTTCTTCAATAAACCTCCGCACCAGCCGCACCTCGAAAACTTCTTCAACGCCATTCGTGGCACGGCCAAGTTGAACTGTCCCGCCGACGAGGCTTTCACAAGCGAATACGTCATCCACAAAGCAAACGAAGCAGTAGGCGCCGAGAAGAAGATCCTGATCACGAAGGAAGAAGTGAATGCCTGAGATTATGAGAACCACCCTTTCCCGCATTTCTCCACTCGTCGTCGCATTGCTCGCAGCCACAGCCGCCCTCGCGCAAGACAAGGTTCCGCTGAAGACGCAACTGCCTCGTCCCCTCTTCGTGGGAACGCCGGTTCCGCTGAATGTACAGAATCTTGAGCCCCCGATGAAAGGCAAGCGCCCGGACTTCATGGTCCCTGCGGGCACCGTCAACGTTGCCAAGGGCAAGAAAGTCACGGCCAGCGACGAAAGTCCAATCGTTGGCACCCTGGACCTGGTCACGGATGGTGACAAGGCCGGCGACGAAGGCTCGTGGGTCGAGCTAGGGCCGGGCAAGCAATGGGTACAGATCGACCTGGCAAGAAGCGCGAATATCTATGCTGTCCTCATTTGGCATTTCCACTCCCAGGCACGCGTGTATCGCGACGTTGTGGCCCAGGTCTCGGATGACCCCACGTTCAGGTCGGGTGTGACGACGATCTTCAACAATGACTTCAAAGGCGAGCTCGGGCTTGGCGCGGGAAAAGATCTGAACTACGTCGAAACGTACCAGGGCAAGCTGATCGACGCCAGGGGCGTGAAGGGCCGCTTTGTTCGCCTCTACAGCAACGGAAACACAACCAACAAATTGAATGACTACATCGAGGTTGAAGTGTGGGGCAAGCCTGCCTGAGGCCGCCCATTCCGTCATTGCTCCAGTGGAGCATTGGGCTGCTCGTATGTCCTGGTCCCGGTGGCCTGCCTTCATTGTGATTGCGCTCGTCGGGATGGCTGTTCGCCTTCCGCAGTTGGACGTGCGGCCCATGCACACGGACGAAGCCGTCAACGCCTATATTGTCGGACAGCTTTTTGCGGGAGAGCCATTCACCTATGATCCGCAGGACCGCCACGGCCCTGCGTTGGCGGCACTTGCTCTGCCCCTGGCCAGGATGCAAGGGGCGAGGTCTTTTTCCGATCTGACGGAATCGGAGCTGCGCCTGACCTCAGTTGTGGCTGGGACGATCTTGATTCTCTTGTTTGGCGCTGCCGTCGAAATGTTCGGATTCGTGCCCAGTCTTCTCACAGCGCTTTTGTTTGCAGTCGCTCCGCTGCCCGTTTACTACGACAGGTACTTCATCCACGAACCTTTATTCTGCGCGGCAACGATGGCACTGATCCTGTCGGCCTGGTACGCGTGCAAATCACACTCCACTGGTCAAGCCATGCTTGCAGGCGCCTGCGCCGCGCTCATGCTGGCATGCAAAGAAACCGCAATCCTTAACCTGTTTGCTCTGGCCGCCGCAGCACTTGTGTTCAGGGCGCGGAACTCGCATGGCTCGAGCTGCGCAATATCGCCCCGCCGCGGACAACTCCTCGCCGCTTTCGCCACGTTTCTGGCATTGACCGTCATCCTGTTCACTTGGTTCGGCAGCAACTGGAAATCTCTCGGCGCGCTATCGCACGTAGCCGCCAATGTCCTCGCGCATGCGGCGGGGCAGGGCCACCAGCAACCCTTCTGGTATTACGGCCAACTCCTCATCGGCGGTTGGTCTGGTGGAGTGCTCGTAGCCATTGCCTGCGTCGGACTTTTCATTGCCCTCAAGAAGCGCGGCACCTCCCCTTATCAAGCTCTCGCGTACTATTGCTTAATCATTACCGCAATCTACAGCTCTATTCCCTACAAGACACCCTGGCTGGCGCTGAATCTCTGGTTGCCGCTGGCGATATTCACCGGGATGACCGTGGAATTGCTCTGGCGCCGGACTGCTCGCAAATTTGGCAAGCGCGTGGCTATTCCAGCATTCTGCATCCTCGCATTTGCAGGGGTGTTGATTGGTCACGACACGCGCCAGCGCGTCTTTCTCCAACCAGCCGACGAAAGCAATCCCTATGCCTATGCCCACACTTCCGACGACATTCTCGGGCTTCCAACTGAGATAACAGAAATGGCCCGCAAAGACGGCATCAACTCGCCCCGCATCGCGGTGATAGCTTCCGATCCCTGGCCCCTCCCGTGGTACCTGCGCCACTTCAAGCAAGTTGGCTTCTGGCAGCCCGGCCAGCAAGTGCCTGATGCAGATTTCTACGTCACCTCCACCCAGGCTGCGGATCAATATGCCGAAAAATTGCGCGGCTTTCGACCAGATTTCTTCGGGAGCCGCCCAGGCCTGCTCATCCTCTTATGGCTGCCGGAGCCAAAGTGAATTGCGATGGCTGAGATACATCATTTCAACCACGCCGCCATGGCCACCCACTTTCAGGTGCGCATCGCCTCCGACGACAGAGCGTATGCTTCCCAGGCTGCACAGGCAGCTTTCGACATGGTGGATGCGCTCGAATCATGCTTGAGCCGATTCCGAAGCGATAGCGACATAGCTCGGATTTCAGATCTGGCTCCCGGTGAAGCGATGCGTTTAAGCGAGCCTGCCTTCGCTTGCCTGCAAATTGCAAAACGGATGGATCAAGCCACACGCAGCGCTTTCTGCCCGACGCCTGCCGCGCTGAAAACTCAACTCTCCCTTCCGCTTTGGAATTTGCTTCCGCACGAGCATGCAATTCTCTGCGTCAGCGGCCGGCTTGAATTCGATCTTGGGGCCATCGGCAAGGGATTCGCCCTCGACCGGATGGCCGCACTGCTCCGAGACTGGGACTGTCCCGCGTTCCTCCTCGTTGCGGGCGGAAGCAGCATTCTCGCAGGAGATCAGCCGGCGGGCCGCCTCGGTTGGTCGTGTGGTCTGGGAGAAGACGATTCTTCGCATAGACTTCTGCTGACTCATGCCTCACTGAGCGGTTCAGGTTTGGTGGTGAAGGGTAACCACATCCTCGATCCGCGCACTGGCCGGCCCGCTCTGCGTCAAAACCGTGCCTGGGTTCTCGCCGATACGGCAGCCGAGTCTGACGCTCTTTCAACCGCGTGCATGGTTCTCAGCGAACCCGAGATACGAGAAGTGCTCGCTCAGAATGATTCCTGGCTGGCGTTCCTCCAAACTGGCAATTCCGTCAGATCGGTTGGAGGCCGCGTACCGCCAATCGAAGCCCAGGATCGTCGCTCTGGCTAGAGCGCATGCGCAAAAAGCGTGCATCTGGAATCCACGGTCGCTCATTCGTAAGCTCATTCTGGTTCCGTATTACGGCGAAGGGTCGCAGGGCAGATCCTCGGAGATGACACTCCCTGAAGCAAGGCACTCTCAATGCGTGATATTAGCCGAGTCACTCATTTCGCCCCGATCAGGATTGGACAGGCTGTTTATGTTCAGAAGTGTACTGACTGGCCATCAGCAGGTCTGGTTTTGCTACTGCGGGCGGGTCCTGTGGCGGCCGGGTCCGGTGGGCGACAGGTGTGCCAGAACCTGGAAATCGCGAGGCTGGATTGTTCATGACCGATGGTTCCCGATGTTGAGTCTGGCTTGAAGATCGCGCAACGGATTGCTGAGAAGAGTATTGTGCTCCTGAAGAACAATGGCGATGTTCTACCCCTGAACCCGTCGGGTTTGCGGTCAGTTGTTGTGATTGGTGGACTTGCGGATAGGGCCTTTCTGACCGGTGGCGGATCGGCCCAGGTTGATCCGCCTGGAAGCTCGCCAATTCCGCCACTCCCGCAAGGCGCTGATCTTATGAGCGGCTTCCAGCGTCAATCCTGGGTCTCGGATTCTCCTCTACGTGCGCTTCAGTCGAAGTTCTCCCCTGGAATTGTGTCGTATCTCGAAGGAGACAAGCTGGACGAGGCCGTACTCGCCGCAAAATCGGCGGACGTCGCGATTGTCTTTGCTTATCAGTGGGAGGCAGAGGGTTTTGATCTGGAGACCTTGGCTCTGTCAGATGAGCAAAACAAGTTGATTGAAGCGGTGGCAGAAGCGAACCCCCGTACAATCGTTGTGCTTGAAACAGGCAGTCCCGTAACGATGCCATGGATCGACAGAGTGGCCGGAGTAGTGGAAGCTTGGTATCCGGGAATTCGTGGTGGTGAGGCGTGGGCAAACATCCTAACCGGAAAAGTGAATCCGACAGGAAAACTCGCGATGACTTTTCCGAAGGGCGACGCAGATCTTCCCCATCCAAATCTCGTCTTGCCACCGCCCGAGTCGGCGCCGAAGCGTCCCGCACGAGGCGCCGATCCCGCGGAAAACATGGGCTTCCTGGCCAAGGGACTTCCGGCGTTCCAGGTTTACTAAGACGAGAAACTGGAAGTGGGATACAAGTGGTACGACGCGAAGAAGAAGGCCGTGCTCTTTCCATTCGGCTTTGGCTTGTCGTACACATCGTACGAGTATTCGGATCTGACCGTGCGACCAGGATCAACGATATCGGCGTCATTCACCGTTAGGAACTCCGGCAAGTGCGCCGGTACCGAGATCGCGGAGGTCTACGCGTCACTTCCCGATGCAGCAGGCGAACCACCGAAGCGGTTGGTAGGATGGGCACTTGTCGACTTGGCTCCCGGTGAATCGAAGCATGTTTTTATACGGATAGAAAATGACCGTCTGACAATTTACAACGAATCTACGGATACTTGGGCTCGAGTGGCCGGCGACTACAAGGTTCTTGTAGGGGGCTCATCGCAAAGCCTGCCTCTCCAAAGTGCAATTGAATTGCGGTAAAAATGCTCATCTCCGGTGTCTTGAAGAGCATGCCTCAGAGGCCAGGTGAATTGCTCTGGGTTGTACTGCGCTGGGAAGGCGTGCCAGGGTTGACGGCTCTTGTTGCTTCGTGAAAGGGTAACGTGACAGCAAACGCCTGTGTCAGGGTTTTGGGTTCTCCGTGATCCAATCGGGGGCGGGAAGGCCGAAGCGCTTCTGAAGCACGATTTCGGCGGTCTCCAATGCTCCTTCAGCCCAGGTCTGGCTGGTGGAAAAGGCTTCGCCGCAGATGTAGCAGGGAAAGCCGTCGACGGGCTGAGTGATGGTGTTGACCAGAACCCAGGATTGATAGCCGCGATTCCAGAGGTGGACCGCGCCGCCGTAGGGATCGTCAGACCAATCCGCGAAGGCGGCTTCGACAGGCGGCGGGGCGTATTGAGCGTTATGCATCGTCATAAGTTGACGATGGGTTTCTTCAACCATCATTTTGGGGGCGGCGTGGTCGGCCCAGTTCTTTCGAAGACGATGGGTAAACGGACTGTGGGCAGGGGCGGCAAGCAGAGCTACCTGTTCGGGAGTTGTTTTGCGATCGAAAAGAAGATTGTTGCTGGTGGGCGCGCCAAGATTGCGGCGATGCCGGTCAGGAGTTATGCGGAGGCCTCCCCAGAAGTCCACATTGGATGAGTCGTCATAGACCATGATTATGGCATTGGTGCTATGCGGGTTGGATGAGGGTTTTGCATTGGTTCCCCAGTAATAGCACTGGCGGACGGGAAGCTCGGTGAAGGAGCGGCCCTGGGTGACGCCCATCGATTCCCACCATGGGTAGTTGTATCCGACGAAAATCTTGTAGAGCGGAATCGGCATAACAGAGCCGAGGAGGCTCTGAACGTGGGGAGCGCGGGCGGGATCGAGGACGGGTCCTTTAGGCGTGAGCAAGTGGAGAGAGCGCGGCGGCATGGCGAGAACGATGGCTCGGGCTTTGACGGGATCGCGGCCGTCTTTGAAGCTCAGCTCTACGCCGATGCTGCCGTCGGCGAGCGTGGTTTGGTCGAAGGAGGCAAGCCAGGTGTTCAGGTACACTTCGCCGCCCGCGGCCTTGAACTGCTCCTCAAGAATCCACGGCAACGCTTCGTAACTTCCGTTGAGAAGGTAGTAATGCACCTTCGGCGTGAAATCGAAGTAGCAGCTCGTGAGGTCGACGGCGTTGGCGTTGTTGCCGAGGCAATCGTAACCGACCAGGGTCTTTGAAAGCTGATAGCCCTCCGAACTGAGCGCGCGGGCAATCAGGTTCCAGAAGCCGTGCTGGTAAAGGGGAATGCAGTCGACTTCCGCAGTCTGAAGGAAGGCCTGAAGGGCGTCGCCATGGAGAGTGCCGACCTGGGGGAAGATGCGGGTAATGGCCCAGCCGATCAAGCCGCTTGGGTCGTTCTTCTGGCTTACCCACTGCGCTTCGGCCCATTGCAGATCGTAGGGCAGAGCTTCGGGATCGGTGACCTGGGAGAAGCGCAAGAGCTGGCCGCGAAGATGAGCGATGTTCTCCGGCCGATAGACAACCTGCTCTGTCTTGTCGAGCTTGAGCTTGTTCTCGATGAGGGAACGGACCAGCGTCTGGGAGGATACGTAGCGCATACCGCCCAACTCGCAGATGGTATCGGGCATGCCCGGCGGGATGGCCGAGAGAAGACGGCCTCCGATGCGATCGGATCCTTCGAACAGCGCGATTTTGAGCTTGCCGCCAGGGCCGGCCCACTTGGCGGGGTCGCCGGCAAGCGGTGAAGTGGTAAGACGCCAGCCGGTGTAGATACCGCTGATGCCGCCGCCCACAATCGCGATGTCGAACTCAGTTGGATTGACCACGAATGTCTCCTTTCGAACTCATGGTGTTCTACGCATGGTGAGGGGTTGGATGGTCGAGGCGCCTGAGGACCAGAGCCGTCATGTCGTCGCTTTGGCGAGGCTCGCTCGAGAATGCGGCGAGCTCGGTCCACAGGCCTTGAAGGACGGCGGTGGCGGAGTCAAAGGGCAGGCTGCCGAAGGTGGAGAAAAGACGCTCTTCGCCGAATTCTTCGTCGTCGCGGGTAACCTCGGTCAGCCCGTCGGTAAAGGCGATGAGGCGGGCTCCCGCGGGAAAATCAACTTGCTCGGTTTTATATCTGAGGCCGGGAAGGATGCCGAGCGGTGGGGACGAAGCGGTGAACAGGCGTCGGGTGCCATCGGCATTGATCATCAGGATGGGATTGTGGCCGGCGTTGACGACTTCCAACGAATTGCAGCTTAAATCGAGGCGGAGAATGGCGGCGGTGACGTAGCGGAGGCCGGCTTCGCTGCCGTCGGACCAATGGAGTTCTCCGATGCGGCTGGCGAGCTCGTGCAAGGGAATGTCGGAGCCGGCGATGGCGCGGAAGGCGGAGCGGAAAGAGCTTGCGATCATGGCCGATGCCAAGCCCTTTCCAGCGACATCGGCGACGACCATTACCCATGATCCGTTGGGCAACTGGATGACGTCGGTGTAGTCGCCGCCAACCTCGTAGCAGGTGGAAGAACGAACCGCCAGCAAGTAGTTCGCGGAGTCGGGCATCTTCTGGGGGAGAAGGCTGAGCTGAATTGCGCGTGCCGCGTCAAGGTCCCTCTGCAGACGTTCCCACTCCAAAGTGCGCTCGTGGTAGCGGGCGTTCTCCAGCGACACGGCAATCTGCGAGGAGAGCAAGCGCAGGAACTCGAGCCGGTCAGGGGTGAAGGCGCCGGCAGTGAGACTGTTTTCGAGATAGATGAGTCCGGAGAGCGCGCCTTTCTGAAGAATGGGGGCGCAGAGAATGGAGCGGCAATTGGTGCGCTGTATGACGGGGTCAGCGCCGAACTCGCGGTCGCGGCGGGCGTCTGAGAGAACCAGCGGCTCCTTTGTGGAGACGACGAAATTGAGGATGCTTCGGGGCAGCAGGTCAGCATCTGCGTTGGGCTGGTCGAGAGGTTGATCCAGCAGCGCGATCGCGCCCTCGTCGGTTGCGCGCTGGATGGATTTAATGACGAGTGAGCCTTTTTCGACGAGCACCAGCGCGCCCCGCTCGGCGCATGCGCTTTCAATCAAGGTGCGCATCATGCGCTCAACCAGGCGGCTCATCACGATCTCACCGGAGATGGCCTCGGCGGATTTCATGAGTGAGAGCAGGTCGAGAGACTGAGGGCGCAGGGTATCGGTGGGAAACGCGACCGAAGAGGCGCTTGCATCGGCGGTACGCAGGTCACGGAAGCGTTCGGAGAGATCGATGACCTTGGTGACCGCGCCCCATCGTTGATATCGGCTAAGCGCTTCCTCGAGGTAGGCCCGGGCCGCGATGGAATCGTCCGCGATGAGGTGTGCGCGAATACTGAGTTCGCAGGCCAGGGCGGCGTGGTGGACCAGGCCGGCGGCATCGGCGGCGGCCACAGCCTTTGCCAAAGCTGCGCAGGCTTCGGATGTGTTTCCGTTGGCGCGAGCCAGTTCGGCTTGAACGATGAGTTGGTAGGCGAGGAAGTTCTGCGGGCAGTCGTGAGCCCAGGTGCGAAGCTTGGCCAGGTAATCCTGAACTAACTTGAGTGATTCTTCGTCGCCTGCTTCGGCGCGTTCGAGCACAGTGAGGGCGTGGTAAAACGCGTAGTCGGCCTGGATGAGAAGGCCGGTGATGCCGGGCGTGTAGGGCGCCAATTCGGCGTGCCAGCGAAGCGCTTCGTCAAACTCGCCAAAGAGATAGGCGAGGCGCAAACGAAAGAGGAGGTAGTATCCGATCTGGTGGTTGCTGCGGGTCTGGCGAACGGCTTCAAGCTCGGAGAGCGGAATGCCGGAGTCGGCAAGGCTGGTGCGGCCTTGCGTCAGGCCCATGAGAGCGCGGGCAAACTGCTTCTCGAGCAGGCAGTGGTAGTCCGCGGAGTAGACGCGGCCGCGGATGATGGCCCGGTTGCGATCGGCCACGGTTACTACTTCAGAGAGGGGCGCACCGCTCCAGGCGGTGAAGACGGAGTGTCCGGCTGCCGAGAAACTGCCGAATAGGATATCGCCCTGCTCGATGCCGGCTCGGCAGGCGTTCGCAAAGATCGCGATCTGGCTGCTTGCCGGGAGCTTCCAGGCGTTGACTAACCAGGCGGGAATGAAGTTGGCAGGTGCGTGCAATGCTCCGCCGTGTTTTTCGTCGAGATCGGCGGCGAGGCGCGCCCATTGATATGCCGTTGAGACATCGCCGGTGGTCTGGTGAACGACCACGGAGTAGTTGGCAAAGACGACGGGAACCAAAGTGCTGTAGCCGTGCTCGATGGAGAGCCTTACTGCGCGTGCGACAGCGAGTGCGTAGAGGGCGCCCAGACCGAGCATCACCGTGTCCGGCGTGATGCTGACCAGAATAGTGATGATGGCTTCAATGCGAGCATCCTTCAGCGGAGGAAGACTATGGAGTGCCTCCATATTCTTTCCGTCTCGCTGGCCTTGGATAAGCGAATTGATGAGGGCCGTTTCTTCGCCGAGATCCGCGAAAGTGGAGGGCAGGTCGCTGGGGAATGGCGCGCCGAGGTATTCGAGCGCTTGTTCTGTGCAGGCCACGGCCTCCTGGTGGCGGCTGGAGGCGCTGAGGGCGAGGATCATCATGCGGCGCAGCGGAACGATGTGCTCCTCGGTGTGCAGCCGGCGCAGCAAGGCGGTATTGAGTCGATCGAACTCTTCCAGTTTTTGATTGAAGAAGAGGCATTCGGACAAGACCAGGGCGGAAGAAGCGCAGAACTGGTAGTGGGTGTCCCAGAGACGGTCGTCCAGTTCTGGACTGGCAGCGCGGGCGTAGCCAAGTGCCGGCCCGTAGGCGGCTGCGTTGCGGGCGCGCCGGGCAGCTCTAAGATTAAGCTCGCGGGTGCGAAGCCGGAGTGCGGAATCGACGATTAGCGGACTGGCGAGACCCAGAAGATGAACGACATCGAAGAGGTCCTGCTCGATCTGTGCTTCGGATTGGTCAAGCAGAGCCTGGGCGATTTCAAAATGGATCGTGGGCATCTCCGCGGCAGGGACAAGCGACTGGGCTGCTTCACGGACTCTATCGTGGACAAAAGCGTATTCCCCGGCGCGGAGCATCAGTGCGCCGCTGGCCTGGGCTCCTTCCAGTGCGGAGGCGATTTCGTCGGGCAGTTTGCCGAGCAACCTGGGGAGAAGATCGACGCGGATGTGGGAGCCAAAACAGGAGCAGATTTCGAGGAGCCTGCGCCAGGCCCGAGGGAGACGGCCAATGTGGCCGGCGACGAAGGAGACAACATTTTCGGTGACGCGCGTCTGGCGGATAGCGGCCTCGTCCCACTGCCAGCCATTCTCGTAGAAGATCAGTTCTTCTTCGGCGAGTTGAAGCAGGAACTGGCGAACGAAGAAGGGATTGCCGCCGGTTTTTTCGTGGATAATTCCGGCCAGTTGGAGATAGCGCTCGGAGGCTCCACCCATGACGTCTGACAGCATCGCTGAAACGTGATCGGCCAGGAGCGGGACGGAGGCGATAGAGATCCAGGAGAGACCGTGATTTTCAAGATCGGCGAGCGTGCGCTCGAGCTCTTCCAAATCGGCGGGATCGTGGTCGCGGAAGCTGAGGATGAGAAACAGGCCGCCGCGATCCGGGTCGGTGATGAGCGATTCGACGAGAGCGAGGCTGCTGCGGTCGGCCCATTGAACGTCGTCGAGGAAGAGGACGAGCGGATTGTCGGGATCGGCGAGAGCTGAGATGAGCTTGCGGAAGGCCTCGTTGAAGCGGTTGCGGGCTTCAGCGGGGGGAAGACTGAGAAGGGCGGGTTGCTCACCCATGATAGGCAACAGCGCAGGGAAGTTGTCCGTCATGACGCGGCCTACTCTGCCGAGCGCGGTATTGAGACGGGCCTTCCAGGCAGCGCGGCGCTCTTCTGACTCGCGGGCAAGATACCTGCACAACCCTTGTATGGCTTTGTTGAGACCAAAGTAAGGTTGGTCGCGTTGGAACTTTTCAAACTTGCCGGCAGCGAAGAGAATTGCGCGGTCCGCAGATGTGCCGGTGGAGGCGCCGTACCATTCGTAGACCAGAGAAGACTTGCCCGCACCTGGAGGACCTGTGACGGTGACAAGTTCGGTGGAGCCGCCGCGTGCACGGTCCAAAGCAGCGGTCAGCGTTGCGAATTCGGCGGCGCGGCCGTAAACGCGCTCGGGGAGCTGAAATTGCTCGCTGTGGTCGGCTTCACCGAGCGGAAAGCTAAGGGTGGAAATATGTCCGCCGTGATTGCCCTCGGCGGACTCGAGCGAGGCGTGTGCGTAAGCCTGTTCGGCGCGCTTAAGGTCGGCCAGCAGACCGGAGGCGCTGAGGTAGCGGTCGGCGGGATTCTTGAAAAGCAGGCGGGCGATGATGGCGGAAACAGCGGGCGGAATGCTCGCATCGATCTCTGCGGGGGGAATGGGAGTGCGGGCAAGATGGCAGTGGACCCACTCAAGCGGGTCGCTGGCGGTAAAGGGCAGACGGCCGGTGACAAGATCGTAAAAGATAATACCGAGAGCGTAGAGATCGCTTCCGTATCCAAGTGCCCAGTTGAGGCGGCCGGTCTGCTCGGGTGCGAGATAGGCCAGGCCGGATACTTCCTGGCTGAGTCCGGCGATCTCACGGGATTTGCCCTGCACCCGGGAGGCGCGGCCGAGATGGCTGAGCCTCGCGACGTTGGATTCGCGGTCGAAAAAGATGGCATCCGGCGAGAGACGTTTGTGAATGACGCGCTGCGAGTGAAGCTCCGCAACGGCTTTGGTGACTGCCTGGGCTAGCTGTAGGAAACCAACGATGTCGTGTTCCTTGCAGAATTGGCCGGCGACTGCCGGGTCATTGAGGCGAAGTCCGGCGAATGGCTCGAATACCAGAATCGGGCCGGCGGACGACTCGACGATTTCAATCGGCTTAAGAAAGAAGTGGCCGCGCAGAGCGGCGGTGAGTTCGGCCTCGCGACGGAGTTCGGACCATGAATCGGGGAGCGCGGACGGCCCGCTTGACCGGCCGTCCTCAGCGTATTTGAGCCAAACGGTGCGATTGTCGGCAATGCGCGTAGCACGAGCGAGCACCTGGCTCCGGTCGCGCGAAATGACCGCGCCGTGCTGGAAGCTCTCGGAGAGGGAAGACGCTTGTGCCATGGCCACGGTCCCGTCGCACCTCACTATTTTCGATTGCGCCCAAGCAGCAACGCGGTGGTATGGAAATAGTGGCCGACACCAACGAGCACAACCCAGTCTGTCGGAATCTCGTTGTAGCGAGCCGCAAGAGTTATAGGAAGCGCGGCGAGTGTGGTGTTGGCGTAGTCTTCGAATGTGGAGGCGTAGAAGCGAGGCTGAATCTCTTTTTCCCAGTCGTCCATCATGACGCTGGAGGCCTGGTGAGTGGCGAGAGTGATGTCTGCGCCGGTCAAGCCGTGGCGCAGGAGCAGGATCTTGGTGCACTCGGGCACGGAAGGGATGGCGAAATTATTAAAGCCGTCTACGCCGCCGGGGAGAATCTGAAAGTAAGGGTGGGTAAAGGCCTGACCCTCGCCGGGGATGATGATTGGAGCCATCTGCATGGTGTCGAAATACTGATCCGCAACGAGGCCTTCGGAGTCAATGACGCGGAACTGAGCTGGGTCGGTGGCGGGTCCGAGGACAGCGGCGCCGGAGCCATCTCCTACGCTGAGAGCGGGCGAGGTGCGGAAGTCGAGATAGCGGGACCAGTTGGATCCAAGAGCGATGAGGGCAGTGCGGTATTGGCCCAGCTCGATGCCGTTGTGAGCGATCTCAAGAGCGTCAATGAAGTTGGTAAACTCGGTGTTGATGGCGACGACGCGGGCATCGGCGCGCAGGCCGAGCAGGCTATGCAGGCGGCCGAGATCGTTGGGAGTCGAGGCCAGTGAAACCGTGGAATAGCCGAACAGCCGATCGATCTGGTTCGGCGCAAGGCCGGCCTGGTTGAGGGCCCGGCGGCAAGCGTCGGCAGTGAAAGCGTCTATGGTCTCTCCGGGCTCAAGAAAACGGCGCTCCTTGTATCCCTGAAAAAGGTTGACTCCGGGGGGCTGATTTTGGCGAATGTAGTCAAAGACGTGATCGTCGTTGGTCACCACACGCCTGGGCACACTGAAGCCTACGCCGAGGATTGCGGGCTGGATTTTGTCGTCGATTGCGATTCTCCCCTAAAGCGGCTTCGGCTGATTCTTGCGAGTGTAGTAAGGCGGAAGTGGCCCCGGGTCGATGTGGGCGACGATGACCTGCGGCTTCTTGCGCTCGTCTGCCATTTGCAGTGCGTTGGTCAGGGCGGCGCGCATCTCCGCGGGGCTGTGAATGTCGCAGGCATCGGCGCCCAGCGCTTCGGCATATTTTCTGAGGTCCGGATTGCCGAGGCGGTAGGAGTTTTTGAAGTGGCCGGGGGTGTTCGGATAGAAGAAGGACATGCCCTGACTGACCATTCCGAGATCGTTGTCGTTGAGAACGATGTAAATGGCGCCGACGTTGTGAGCAGCGGCAGTGGCGAGTTCGGCGCCGTTCATCAGGAACGCGCCGTCGCCCGTGATGGAGATGCACGGAGTGCCGGACGCGGCCATTTTGGCCCCGATTACGGCCCCAACGGACCAGCCCATTACGCCCATGCCAAGCGCGATGTGCATCGCCGATGGGGGATCGATGATCAGATAGTTCAGGGTCCAGCCAACCACGTTGCCGGAGTCGACAAAGATGTTCGAGCCTTTGGGGAGAAGATCGTTCACCGCCTTCATGATTGCCGGCGGTGCGATGGGTGTGGCACCCGAATCGTAGAGGCTGGGATCGTCGATGCTGGGCTCGCCGATCTTCAATTCGGTAAGGGCTTCGAAGCGGTTGGCGATGCGCTGCTTCAGGTCGGGATCGATGACCCGCTTGGAGCCGAGTGCGCAAAGATCGTCAAGGAAGAGTTCGGCGCTGGCGACGATGCCGCTCAAGATTGGGAAGACGCGGCCGATGGCGTGCTGGTCAAGGTCGACCTGCACAATAGGGCCGCCGTTCTTGGGAATCAGATTGGTGCTCCACATGTCGGGTGCGAGCGAGACCTCGCCGATGGCAGCCAGCTCTTTCATGGCAGAGGCGACGATGAGCAACGCGTCGTGACTTGGACCGGCGGTGTAGCTGACGCTCCATGCAGAAGCGGCCATTCCGTAGGTGCGGAGTGACAGAGGGTGACTTTCCGGGAACAGTCCCTTGGCATCGGGCGTGGTGGTGATGGGGATCTGGAATTTCTCTGCGAACGCAACGAGATTCGCGATACGCTGTGGGTCGCGCAAGCCCTCGCGGCAGCCGTTGCCAAGAAAGATAACGGGGAAGTTTGCCGAGAGAATGGACTCGAGCGCAGCGGCAGTCCTCTCGGGATCGCGTACCTCGGGGATGGCCCGGTAGTTGCCGGGGGAAAGCGGGAAGCTGCACTGGTAGACCGGGGTGGTGCCGTTGAGAATATAGGGCTGCATTCCCGCGATATCGTCGGGAAGGCTGATATGGACGGTCTGAAAAGGACGCGAGAGAGCGCAACGCATGGCCATGGTGAACAACTCCTGAAAGTTGTTCGGATGAGTGACGATGGCACTGAAGGCAGTGGATGCGTCGTACATGGCGTTGACGTCGATCTCGCCATCGATGCCCTCCTGGAGAAACCCCTTGCCCCAAAGCTGCTCGGGGACCTCTCCGGTGATGGCGATGAGCGGGTGGAGGTCGACGTGGCCGTTCATCACGCCGGTTATGGCGTTGGTGGCTCCGGGGCCGGACGTAACCATGATGATGCCGGGCAACCCTGAGAGGCGAGAATAGCCCTCTGCCATAAAGGCGGCCCCGGTCTCCTGACGGCAAACAACGTAGTTGAACTTGTCGGTGTTGAGGGCGATTTGGCTAAGGACGGTCTTGATGGCTCCACCGGGAATGCCGAAGATGGTGGTTACGCCTTCGAGTTCAAGATACCTAAGCAATAACTGTGCGACAGTCAGACCTGCGAGAGTTTGTGTGTACATGGTCGAGCTGGTGACCTCTTGCGACGCGCGGTACAAATCCTCCTGGGCGGGAAAGAGCCAGGATTGGTGAAAAGGGGGCGGAGACTGGCCTGTTATGGGAGTGGAAAGGGGGGATTAGCCTTTCCTTTTCAGTACTCTGCAAACAGTCTCGCAATTTCAAGGAATGGAAGTCAAGACAATTCTGTTTGAACGCGCTGGATCAAAAATAGTCCACGTAGCGCCGCGTTAGCGGCATGACGTGGCGGAGGAAAAGTAGACCACCCTGCCCGGCTTCTCGACGAGTTCTTTACGGCGAGCAACCCCGACCCGCTCCGACCGACACCAACAAGGCTCTGCTCAACGACCTCGATGTGTTCCTCCCAGACATCCTCCCCCATTTACAGACTTCTGCAGTCACGCGTAAAAAACTACTCCAACGTCGCAAACTCGCTTAATTCAATAGGCTTAACTCCGCAACCCTGCCTGCACCATAGGGTGAACTTCCAGTACAAACTGATGGACGCCAGTCGGGACCAATCCAAAGAATCCGATTTGGATTACTAAATCGTATGAGTCAGGAAAAATATTGATGAAGAGCGCCGATCGTGCTCCTGATGTTGCCGCCCGATTTGACGGTCGCGGCGCTCTTCCGGCAGGTTTGCCAACGGAATGGTCTTGCATGAATAGCATTTGCTTCGAAAATTCCTGGCCGCCTGCCATCTCCGAAACCGATTTCTGTAAGTTGATGGCCATGGCGCGCAGTGCGAAACTCGCTTAGAGGTCGCCTCCCAGAACGTTTTCGACCGGGGTGATGGTGCCGAAGAGTCCATGTTGCTCACTATCGGGGCCGGCAGTGAAGTAAAGAGCGTTTGCCGCACCGGAACCTGTTCCACTGCCAAAGGCAATCCCCCAAAGCCCATCGATTGAGATCGGTAAATTGGTAACCGAATCGAGCAAGCTGCCCTTGTAACGGCCCGTGACGGGATCAAATACCAGGATCTGTCCACTGCCGAATTGCCCCACCAGGATGTCGTGGCTATATGCGCCAAAGTCAGTGGGCGCCTGGGCAACGCCCCAGGGTGCATTGAACCATGGACCTGATTGCAGACGATGCAACAAACGGCCGGTGGGGGAGAAGACATCGACGTATCCCAAGCCAGCTCCGTCCACCTCATCGTGCTTTTCGCCGTCCTGTTTGGCATAGGTAACGTAGAGGTTTCCACCGATGTTCTGGACATTGAAAGGAGCAAAGCCGTCGGGGATCCGCTCGTCTCTGAACGCATCGTCGTCTTCAGTAGGAACACGTTGAAAGTTTGCGTCATAGACAGCGACACGCCCTTTCCGGAAGTCGGCCACGTAAAGGAAGTCCAAAGTTCCCATAGTGGAATCGGTGATGGTAGCAACGCCGACGCCCTTGAAAACAGACTCGGACTTTGTGTTGACCATGATGACCGCGGTGGTTGCCTTCACGCCGGAATTCCAGCCCGAAATGGTACCATCCTCAGTCACAAAGATGAACTTCGCCGGAAATCCCGGAGCAAGCGCGAAACTGGTTGTGCCGTTTGAGATCTGTCCTGTTGGGGTTCCACTTGCACCACTGCTGCTATCGCCCGGCGGAATGGTGACCACAAGCGCAGCAGGTGTCCCTGTGGCGCCATACAACGTACTTAGACCTGTGCCATTGTCTGAAACCCACCACGGGCTGCCCGAACTTCTGGATAGACCCCACGGATTGACCAGGTTCGGATCGGTTACGGTCGCTATGCCGGGAGTATCCGCGACGAGATTGGTTTGCTTGTAATGCTGCACCTGCTGTGCAGCCAACATAGTTGAAAGTGAGAGCAGGCCGACGAAGGCGATGCTCAATCCTCGTGACAAGACACGCTTGCTAGCGTTCACCATGCGATTTCTCCAGTTCTGTTGAGATTTGTTTTGACCAGCCCGGTCTGCCGCGTCGAGCTGCGCTCCAGTCCCGGGCCACAACAAACATAGATCGATCGCTCTCAGCTCTTGTCACTGATTTGTCATTTGATGGCGAAAAGATGGCTTTTTCACAGGTCGCCATTTCGTCGTGCGCGCATCGAGACCGCTCGCGAAAACGTCGGCCCGTGGCTCCAAAAGCCTGGGGCCCGGTCGGGTAATCGGCAATGCGAGAATTATGGTTTGGTTAGTGACGGCAGCGTTATTGATTGCCTCATAATTTCCCAATTGGTATTTCCAAATTTGCGACCAACGGCCTCGCTTGTACAAAAAATCGGTCACACCATAATCACTACCCCGAAAAAGGAGTTTGTCCAGATTGGCGACGTGAGCAATGGGGCGGCCACCATGAGTTGTATCCTGTATCACGGACAAGTCCAATCATGTGATGTAACTATCCGGGAGCCGGGAGTTCCGGAATGGAAAGTCGCGCTCACCCCATTGATTTGGAGGTGCAGCCGTGTGACGAAGCGAACCCAGTCGAAGCCGGGTATTGGTCAGAAGGTACGGTCGTCCGCGGAAAGTACCGCATCCTGTGTAAGATTGGCCAGGGCGGCATGGGTGCCGTCTACAAGGCAGTCCATCTGCGTTTTGGCGAGACGCGCGCGTTAAAAATAATAAGCCGGGAATTGACCAACGACGCGTCGCTGGTCAAACGCTTTGAGCACGAAGCGCTGATCACCAGAAGACTCCAGCACCCCAACGCCGTGCATGTTGACGACATTGACGAGGCTGAGGATGGCCGTCCATTTATCGTCATGGAGTTCATCGATGGCGTTAGCTTGAAGACGCTGATTCAGAACCACAGCCCTCTGCCCGTCTCACGCGTCTGCAAAATCGTCAAGCAAGTCGCCGCAGCTCTCGATGCAGCCCACCGTCTAGGGATGGTTCACCGCGATATCAAGCCGGACAACATCATGTTGGTTGAAGCCCCCGAAGGCGAAAGAGCCAAAGTACTCGACTTCGGCATCGCCAAGGTCAAAGAGGCTCGCCTCGGCAACGAGACCTCCGAAGTTACTTTGACGTCCGCGGGCATGGTAGTAGGAACGCCGCAGTACATGTCGCCAGAACAGGCATTAGGAAAGCGTGGCGACGAACTCGACGGGCGTTCGGACATCTATTCGCTGGGAATCGTCGCTTACCAAATGCTCACGGGTGAGCTGCCCTATAAAGCCGACACGACGATGGGCATGCTCCTGGCGCATTTGCAAACGCCCGCAATACCTGTTCGGACTCTTCGGCCGGATCTGCAAATCTCGGAGCCCATTGCCGAGGTGGTGATGCGCTGCCTCGAAAAGAAACCTGAGCTTCGACCGCAGACCGGCGAGGCACTGATCGAAGAACTTGAGCGCGCGGAAAAGTGCGAGACTGTTTCTCTGCCAGCCAGTGGCACGGCGCGGCTGGCAAACCCGCCGCGTTGGGGCTTTTGGATCGCAGCCTCAATTGCCGTGGTTGGAGCGGCCATCGGTGTTTGGTTTTTCGGTTGGGGTCGGCTGGCAGCTACAACATCTAAGTCCGAGTCCGCACCGGTCCACTCGGTGGCCCCCGCCGCGAGTTCGATCTCGACTCAAGCCAGCCCCCAGCCCGAGGCGGGCATGAGCAAATCACTCGCTGGCGCTGCCATCACGCAGCCTGCACAACCGGTCTTGCAGGAAGGTCCTCAGCGGCCAAAGCCTGTGACGCAAGCTCAAGCAATGCCCGGCTCGTATTCCACACAGGTCGGATCTGCCAACTCCCCGTCTGCGGCCCAGATGGACAGCGGGATCGAGAAGCAATTGAGAGGTGCCGTCACGGAGGGCGACTACTTTTACAGCAACGGTGCATATGACGAGGCGATTACTTGTTATCGGGAAGGTTTGAAAATCGATGGCGCGAGTGCGGAGCTTCGTCGGAAGATCCAGCGTGCGCTAAAAGCAAAGGCCGCTGAGAGTACGGTCAAAAAGTGACTCTCATGTCGGATTTTCATGTATCTCGGGAGGATGCGCGAATGGTTATGAAGAAGTTGGGTGCACTGAGCTTGGCGCTGATACTTTGCATGATGTTCTCTTTTCCGCAAGCACGCGGGCAGGCTTCAAAGAAGCCGCTGTCCAAAGAGGACGTTGTTCATTTGCTCAAGGGCGATGTCACGCCTGTTCGAGTGTCCGCCCTTGCCCGGGAGCAGGGAATCGATTTCCAAATGAGCCCCGAAACAGAGAGGGAACTTCGCGCGGTTGGTGCCACAGAAGATCTCGTAGCGAAACTTAGAGAACTTGCTCCACAGTCACCCGCGTCGATGGGGGATTCCTCCGATATGGCCACTTTGCTGATTGGGTCCAACCCCGGAGGGGCGCAGGTTTATGTGGATGATGAGTTCAAGGGAAAAACAAACGCGGAGGGGCGTCTAAAGATATCCAACCTCACTGTGGGCGCGCACCATCTTCGGCTATCCCTCGACGGGTACCGCGATCGTGAGGAAAAGATGGATCTTGAAGCGGGCGCGATGACTTACAGGACGGATCTGGAAGCACTGAAGCCTTCTGCATCTGCTTTGTCCCCCGCTCATTCCTCCGCGTCGGAACTCGGCTCTGCAACCAAGACGACAGAAGAACATGTAAAAGGTACGGATCCGGAGTCGATGGGAGATATGTACTTCCTTGACTCCATTGACCAGTCTTTGAAGCTGCTACCGAAGGCAACAGCGCAAGTTGTTTCAGGGAGGAAGGGCCTCACCGGCGGAAAAGGGTCGATTCAAATACCTGGGCCCTCATCATCCTTCGGTGTAAAGAGCGGAAGGGACCTGGAGTTTGTGGTCAAGTGCACGAACCCCGAGAGTTACGAGTTATATGCATTCCCAGCTAAAGGAGATAGTCGCCAGGCCTTGATCTCGACCGCGAAAGCCAATCCATTCGGAAAGGTGTCAGTCGAAAAAGTGAGTAGCATCAAGTACGATTTATCGAAATATGGTGAACAGTCATATCGGTTTGTCGTCAAGGCGCCAGATCCTGGCGAGTACGGTTTCGTGACGGGTTGGAGTGTATATCACTTCAGGGTTGATCAGAATTAAAAGCAAGGTCTGCGGAGATTCGTGTGCTTTCGGCAATCTTGCGCAATTCAGCAGGGGCTCTGCAACGATGGTTGAAATTAATCTTCAACCGTAGTGCCAGCGCTCGTTATGAATGAAGGTATTGCTGTCCCTCGCCAAAATGCCATCCGCAGGCAAGATAGATTTGGCTCGCCGGCTCGGCGGTGCTCTTGGCAGTTGCTTTTGACGAGGGATCCGAAATTCGGTGACCGCCGACGAAATGAAATGACGACGAAGCGTAGAGTATCGTGATAGCTGGCGCACTTCTCCCGCCGGTCATTCTCAGTTTTGACCATGGATGTGGGAACCAGCAGCTCAGGCAGCACTATCGTACCGATGATGCAGACCACCTGGCCGTGGCATCGAAATCACCTGGTAACCGCCGCCGGGATCTTCCCTTGTTTCACGACCGGCAGGCGTTCCCTTTTCCAGCGCGAGATGGGTGCGATCCTCGATATAGTAGAGGAGCCAAGTTCTCAAGCAGCAAGTCGCGGCGAGAGCGAAAAACGCTTATAAAGAGGACGACTATGAGCCTCAGCAGGCACAGCATTGATTCAGTATCATACGCGACCGACCAAGTCGCGGCGGATCTGCCAACTATTTGATTTCAATGCCGATCGCTATTTTGGCGAATCATAGCGTTTGTACCTTTTAGGGCCGAAAAAAACAAGGGGGAATCGTCGCCGATCTTTCCCGGCCCTCGGCCGGTGCCCATACGGCCTCCCTGTTCCGCCGATTTTTTCGATGGAGCAAGGAAGGTTTCTCCGGTTGCTCAGCGTGACCATGTCACCTCTCTGTTTATTTTCTCTTTCGCGGAACACTCGAGACTTTTCCACCGTAACCAATCCTTGCTGGATTAATAATCGTCCAGTTGGTGCGTCATCTCTATGAACAATGAAGAAGGTGGTCCAGTGGCCGCTGCAAGCCGAGCTATCCCGTCGATGGAAGGCCGTGATGTCCTCTCGCAATTGTTCGCGGAGCATCATCGACGCGTTCTCTTAGCGGCATGCCGCATTACCGGCAGCGTGACCGATGCGGAGGATGTCGTCCAGGCGGTGTTTCTTCGCCTGGCGGCTGGCAAGGGCCTGCCCATGGCGAATGCCGGCAGCTATTTGTACCGGGCTGCGATCAATGGAGCGCTCGATCTGTTGCGGCGGCAAAAGGCCGCTCCGGCAGAGCCGTTGGAAGCGACAGCGAACGAACTCTTTGCTGGTCGAGGCAGTTCTCCTGAAGCGGATGCCTCAAACCGGGAGCTCGGCGCATGGCTCAGGCTGGCGATCGGTGAATTGGCTCCGCGTGCGGCTGAAATGTTCACCTTGCGATATCTGGAAGAGTTGGGAAATCGGGAGATCGCGGCGTTGATGGGAACCTCGCAGGCGGTTGTTGCTGTGACCCTTCACCAAGCGCGATCCAGACTGAAAAAACGACTCAGAGAATTGGAACGGGGAAAACAATGAGACGAGATGACGAGATGCTTATGAAGTCCGCTGTACATGCGGTGCACGCCGACGAACCCAATGAAGAACAGATTGCAGCGTCCGCCAAGCGAGTGGCAGAGCGCCTTGATATCGATCTTGATGCCGGCGTCATCAACAGTTGCAGTGACGTGGCTCATCTGTTGCCTTCTTACCGTGCGGGCAGTCTCTCCAGTGCCCGTTCGCAGTTGATCGAGGCTCACTTGCGCGATTGCAATGCATGCCGCAGCAAGCTTCATGACGCATCGCGGCCGACACTTGTGAATTGGTCCGCGCCCAAGCCGGCGCGCGCGTTTGATTGGAACCCCCGCCGATTTGGCTGGGCACTGGCCGCGGGCTTCGCGCTCATGGCTTGCACGTTCTTCCTTTACAGGGCCTATTGGCAGGTTCCGCCGGGAGTCCGGGCCGAGGTGCAATCGATCGATGGATCTGCGTATCGGATCTCGAGCGCGGGCGATCGTCGGCTTTTCCCTGGAGACAAATTGAGCGAGGGCGAGCACCTGCGCACCAGCGGAGGGTCGCATAGCGTTCTTCGACTCACGGATGGCTCGACTGTTGAGGTGAATGAGAGAAGCAACCTCGGCGTGGGCGCCAGGGGACGCAGCATGACCATCACGCTCGACAACGGAGCCGTAATCGTGCAAGCGGCCAAGCGCGAATTTGGTCATTTATATGTGAGGACGCCGGATTGCCGCGTCGCGGTCACGGGCACGGTCTTCTCAGTCAACTCCGGAATCAAAGGCTCGCGCGTGGCCGTCTTGCAGGGTTCGGTTCACGTTGTGCATTCGGGAGTTGACACGCTGGTACAAGCGGGCGATCAGGTGACAACGGGTGACAATCTGGCTCCAGCGCCGGTCGATCAGCAGATTTCCTGGAGCCACGATCGCGAAAAGTATCTACCTTTGCTGGCAGAGTTTTCCGTACTTCGGAACAAGATCGAACAGATCCCATTTCCTCAGCCGAGATATTCAAGCGATCTGCTGCAGCGGGTTCCCGCAGGCACCTTGCTTTACATCAGCATTCCCAACCTCGGCGACTTTCTAAGCCAGGCAAGCAACATCTTCCAAGACCAGTTGAAAGAGAGCCCAGCGCTTCAGCAGTGGTGGGCCGGCGGACATCGCAGCAACACAGCAGACCTTGACTCGCTGGTAGAAAAGCTTCACCAGATGAGCCAGTATCTCGGCGACGAGATTGTGATTGTTGGCGTCAACCAGCCCGGCAATCCCGGCTTCGCGGTGATTGCAGATGTAAAGCAGAATGGTCTTGACGATTTCCTCAAGCAGCAGTTCGCGTCTTCGAATTCAACCTCTGGACTTACTGTCCTCGACGGGAGTTCGCTGATTTCCGCGGGCATCTCGTCTCCCACAAAGGCCGGCGGCTACGCTCTCATCCGTCCGCATGAGGCTGTCTTTTCAAACAGACGTGGCTCTGCTGAGACAGGTTAATGCGCAATTGAATCTGGGCGCGAGCGGCTTTGCGGCCGGAGATTTCGGACAACAGATCGCGGCTGCCTATCAACGTGGCGCTGGAATCATTCTGGCCGCGGACGTGCACCAGATGATGCAGAACAAAGCTAATGCGTCGCGCGCAAATCCTGCCGGCAGCAAGTCCCTCGCAAGCAGCGGGATGGACGGGATCAGCTATTTGATTGCGGAGCATCGCGAATTGAATGGTCAGCCGGAAAACCACCTGAATCTGCAATTCGCCGGAACTCGTCAGCGGGTGGCGTCATGGCTGGGCGCTCCAGCCCCGATGGGTTCGCTTGAATTCGTCACACCCAACGCGGCAGTTGCAGTGGCAGTGCTTTCTAAAGAACCGAGAGACATCGCAGACGACATCATGACAATGACCGATCCGGACAAGGGTAAGGCGAAATGGAGCGAGGCCGAGGCCAAGCTTCAGATCAACTTCCGCGACGATCTGGCGGCTAACCTGGGTGGCGAATTTCTTTTGTCTCTCGATGGGCCGGTCCTCCCCACTCCTTCATGGAAAGCCGTCATTGAAGTACACGACTCGGAGCGCCTGGAGCAGACCATCGAGCGATTGACAGAGTCGATTCGCAATCAGAGCCAAGGGAAAGGCTCTCACATGATTGCAATCGAATCCAGCGATGCCGGCGGTCAGCGTTATCTACTCAGTCCATGACCTTACTTCCGGCAACGTTTTTGCACAATACACTTTCGCGGATGGCTACATGATTGTGGCGCCGAGCCGAGCCCTTCTCATGCAGGCATTGCAAACTCTAAGCCAGCGGCGATTCACTCGCCCGTTCTGCCGCGTTCAAGGCGCTGCTTCCAAATGACGGCAACGATAACTACTCAGCCGTTGCTTACCAGAATTTGAGCCCGGTGCTGACTCCGCTTCTCTCCAATTTCAGCGGAGAGCAGGCGCAGGCTCTTCGTCAGCTTGCCGCGGATGCCAGGCCGACAGCGATCTGTGCGTGGGGAAAAGACAACCGCATCGAAGCGGCAAGCGACAGCCGTTTATTCGGATTCGACCTGTTTACACTTGGAGCTATGATCAATTCAGGGAACAAGCACGCGCGCCGCGAACGTAGAAGAGTGACATGGGCATTGTCGACCTGAATGGATTGGAAGTCCGGCTCGGGAATCGCATCGTACTCGATGGACTCACGGGATCTTTGCAGGGCCAGGCGATCGGTCTGCTTGGCCCCAATGGCGCCGGAAAATCCACGCTGATCAACACGCTGCTTGGATTTCATTCGCCTTCAAAGGGGACAGCGAAAGTCTTTGGGCTTGATTGTCAGCGGGACAGGGCACAGGTCCGCGGCGGAATAGGTTACATGCCGGAGAACGATTCCTTCATAGGGAATATGAGCGGCGTGCGATTTGTCCGTTACATGGCGGAACTTGCAGGCTTGCCTGGCGGTGAAGCACTCGAGCGGGCTCATGAGGCACTCTTCTATGTAGGGCTCGGCGAAGTGCGATACCGAAAGGTGAACACTTATTCGCTGGGCATGAAGCAACTCATCAAGCTGGCCCAGGCACTCGCGCAGGGCCCCCGGCTGCTTATCCTGGACGAGCCCACCAACGGCCTCGACCCGATGGCCCGCCAGCGCATGATTCAACTCATCAAAGAAATTCGCCAGCAAGGCAGCGTGAGGCTTCTTATCTCGTCCCATCTGCTTCGCGATATCGATGAGACATGCGACGAGGTATTGATTTTGAAAGATGGGCGGATTGCCGCTCTTTGCAACATCGAGGAGGAACGCCGCTCCAACCGCAGCTTCATGGAACTGGAAACGGTCGGCGCTACAGAGAAATTCTCGGTGAGTATTCGGGGACTCGGCTGCGAGTGCGCGTGCTTTCCCGGAGGACGAATCAAACTGGTGATTCCGGACCAAGTCGAAGTGCGCGATCTCTACGTTATCGCATCGGAGCAGGGAGTCCAGATCCGGCGCATGAACCGGCGGCGCGACTCGCTCGAAGATATCTTCCTCCGAGCGATGGACAACGAGTTGGGGCGAACGGATCATGTCAGTCTATAAACACATTTATCGCGCTTACGAAGGCAAGGTGACCCCTGTGTGGGCACGTGTCTTTGTGCTCGCACGGTACGGCTTCGCCGAAGCCTGGTCCTCGAAGATTACGGCTGGGCTTTTCACTTTGTGCCTGTTGCCTCCCATCGTTTTTCTGATCGGGATCTATCTCGCAAACAACCCGATTGCAAGAGCTTTGATAGGTGGACGAGGCCCTCAGGGTCTACCCATCGATGCCAGATTCTTTCTCGTGCTTCTCGAGGTTCAATCCTGGTTTGCGCTGGCCCTGACCTCCTGGATCGCGCCCCGGCTGATTACGTTCGATCTTGCCGATAACGCACTGCCGATCCTGCTCAGTCATCCCATCTCGCGCTTTGGTTATGTGCTGGGCAAACTCATTGCGCTCTTTGCGTCGCTCTCGGTTGTTACCTGGGCCCCGTGCCTGCTGCTTTTTGCTTATCAGAGTTATTCCTCTACGCTGCCATGGGCTGCGGCAAATCTTCAAATTGCCGCCGGCCTATTGGCGGGCACTTTGATCTGGATTGCTTTTCTCTCCATTCTCAGTCTGGCTGTGTCCTCTTGGGTCAAGTGGAGAGTCGCGGCCACTGGCGCCATCTTCGCGGCAGTTTTCGTTCCGGCGGGCGTAGGAGGCATCGTAACCGGAGTCCTGAGGACAAGGTGGGGCTTCTTGCTCAACATTCCATTCATGATGACTTCCCTCTGGCAACGATTGCTTGGGGCCCCTGAAACAGCAAGGGCGATCTTCTATCTGCCCACAGCGGCTATCGCAACCATGCTCTTTCTGGCTTGCTTCATCTGCGCGGCCATGCTGAATGCGCGCATCCGCGCTCGCGAGGTGGTCCGCGGATGAACGACCAGATCATCTTCGAGAACGTTTCCAAGTTCTACGGCGAGGTTCTCGGCGTGAACCGCATCTCGCTCTCCATCCCGCCGGGAATCACGACTCTGGTGGGTCCAAACGGATCGGGAAAAACAACGCTCATGAATCTCATGACGGGTTTGGTTCAGCCCTCGAGCGGGCGCATCTCGGTGATGGGTCTCTCTCCTGTCAATTCGCCTGAACTGTTTTTGATCCTTGGCTACTGCGCGCAATTCGACTCCTTCCCACGCGGAATCACCGGGTGGCAGTTTATCTTTGATAGCCTAATGCTCCACGGAATGAACGAGGCCGAAGCCGTTGAACTGACCATTGAGGCACTCGAACGCGTACAGCTTGGCGACGCGGCAGGCCGAAAGATCGCGGGCTATAGCAAAGGCATGCGCCAGAAGGTCAGGCTGGCTCAGGCCATTGCGCATCACCCCAGGGTTCTTGTTCTCGACGAACCGTTGAACGGCTTGGACCCCATGGCCCGGGCTGAATCCATCGCGCTCTTTCAGGAGCTTGGCAGGCAGGGAATGCATTTGTTGATCTCCAGCCACATTCTCGACGAGGTCGACCGCATATCAGATCGCGTTGTGCTCATCACCGGCGGATACCTGGTGGCCGAAGGAAGCATTCAGCAGGTCAGGCAGGAAGTGCGCGAAAAGCCGATGCAGGTTTTGATCCGTTGCGATCAGCCTGCGCTGCTGGCGGCCAGGATGTTCTCAGTCAACCACTGCGTCGAGGCCAGATTGCACGCGGATGGAAAAGGTGTCTTTCTTCGCACCGGCGACATTGACCAGTTCTATTCGATGCTCAATGGAATTGCGGCAGAGGGCCTAGTGAAGATGGAGTCGGTGGCGCCGGCCGACGATGACGCCAGTGCCATCTACCAATATCTGATCGGCTCGAATGGGGGCGCGTCATGATGGAGGCGGTGGGCAAATTCTTTAGGAGTCTGGCACAACAGCCATGGGGCATGTGGTGGATACAGGCGCAGCGCCTGATACGCATAGAAGTAAGAAGAAACCTCTTCACGTGGAAAGCGGGCTGGGTTTACTTTCTTGCTTTCATTCCCACACTCATCATCCTCATTCATTTATCCCTGGATACGCATTCGGCATTCGCGATGAGCGACGACACCGATGTTTTAGCAGGAATCGTCCAGCTTTATTACATACGGCTCGGAGTCTTCTTTGGCTGCCTGGGCATCTTCTCCCGTCTGATTCGCGGAGAGATGATCGAGCGCAGCTTGCACTTCTACCTTCTATCGCCCGTGCGGCGGGAAGTGCTTTTGCTGTGCAAGTTTGTGGCTGGATGTATCAGCGCGATTTTGCTGTTTGGAGGTGCAATCGCCGCTGATTTCGCCTTGATGTATGCCGGTTTCGGCTCTTCCGGAACAGACTACGTTTTCAGTGGCCCTGGCCTCGGTCAGTTGGAGGCTTACCTGGCGATCGTCGTTCTAGCCTGCCTTGGGTACGGAGCGATATTTCTTCTGCTGAGCATGATGTTCAGGAATCCCACTCCGGCCGCAATGCTTGTCCTTGGCTGGGAGGCGATCAACCCAGTCTTGCCCTCTCTGCTCCAGAAACTCAGCGTTGCCTCCTACCTTCGCCACCTGATGCCGGTCAGTGTCTCCGCCCATGGTATCTTCGCGCTCCTTACAGTTGAGACCGAACCGGTATCCGCCTGGGCGGCGGCCTTGGGTCTGCTGGCGCTGATTATTGTGGTGCTATCTTACTCCTGCTATCGGGTTCGGACGCTGGAGATCAGGTACACGACCGATTAGCTGACGGATGATCTGCAGCAGGACAGCGCCACCCGCTCAAGCCCCAAACCAGGCGAGTAAAGCAAGCGTCCCCTCGTCGTGATGTTGCGTAATCACTGTATTCCTAGACGGGGTAACCGCATCAAGAGTTGGGCCTTTATTCAAATTTTGCTCCAATAATCGCCGTTAATTCTCATACGCGATGTGGCTCACGTCACTTCCGGTTCGGCGGTGATCCAGGCGGAGCGAAGAAAATAATCGGTCGATGCCACAAGAGAATCTCTTCAGGAGGGGGCATGAAAAACGCAGAAACGTGCGCCTGAAACGCCGTAGAACTCAGACAACGTTAGAAAATTTGCTTGCCTTTTTCCAGAGGCTCATCGAGAAGCCAACGTTGCCAACTCAGTGGGAAGATAATAGTGAATAACCCGCTCCGTATCCGGCCATCCTTCGGTGGAAAGTTCGTATAGACCGATTCGAGAATCAAGAGGAGTGCTATCCCAACTTGCGTCGCTATTATCAGCCAAGGGGGAGTTCCATGGACGATTGAGTATCCGAACAACGTGATCGCAACACCGAGAACTGCGATTCCGATCAGATATTTCTTCATGAGTCCCTCCCGCTCTTAGTCTGCCTCTGTTGCAGTCGCGCATCACATCTGAGCATTTGAACCCTTCCAATAGCCCACTCGGCAGGAACGAAGAGTTAACGTCCGCGGTCTCGGTCGTCGACCCGAATGGCTAACGCACAGTGACGCGCGTAGTTTCGGTTCCCGACTGGAATGAGGTCCTGTTGCGGTGTTGTAAGGCTGTGAATACCCCGCAGGTTGCAATCGCCACAATGATGCCTAGCATGATCCGGCGTGTTAATGGCGAAACTTCGGTTTTGTAATCCTCTTTCGTGCCTATCGTGAGAAAAACAAGAAAACCGACAACCGCAAATAAGAACACGAATCCTGGTTGAAGCAGGGCACTCACTGGACATGACTCCTATTCGGGCGACCGATAGGCCCGAGGATTGGGTTGCCGTCAATGCTAGCATCGGCGCGGACAGGATGTCGCCGATCCGGACCTCTGACGTTCTTTCGCCTCAAGTGACCTTTGCTCGATCCATGCAACAACGCCTGCATTCAGGCAGAGGCCCTCTGGGCGCTGGAAACAGCTGAGGAGACCGCCTGTTTCAAATTTCTCGCGCCCCGGTGCTGCCGAAATGGCAGTCCTCAAGAATCGCTTCAAGCCGCACCGAAAGTGCGGAAGATCCGGTAATTCCCATGCATTTCAAACACAACCACTTATGCGTGCCTTTAGACTTCATGGATTCTTCAGACTGGCTCCATGGTATTGTTGCGCCCAGTGACCCATCATGGAAGCGCCTGGAAAGCCGTCAAAGGCAGTTTCCCCATTCCCAGCCAGGCAACTGAGGAGGTCCCATGAAGAAAGGTGTAATCATCCTGGCAATCGTGACTTGTGTGGCGGCGGCATTGCCGCGTCCAGCCGCCGCGCAGACCGACGATCCACGCTGCAACGACCGCCTGATCCAAGGAACCTATGGATTTACGCTTGTGGGCGATAAACTTGCCGGACCGGGCCCAGTCGGACCCCAGGTCGGAGTGGCAATGACACCCGCAAGTTCGCCGGCATGGTTGAGCTGTCTTTGTTTGCCGCACCCTGGCTGAAGGACGATCCCCAAGCCTGCCTGCTCAGGACGCCCGTGGAAGAGATTGCGGCGGTTCACGAAGCGATTCCTCCGGGAGTCATGGCGCGCCACCGTTCCAGCCCCTTCTACCCTGCGCAGGTGCCGGATCTCATCGGCGTGAGGAATCGGCATTATTTGGATCGCACCGGACTGCAACAGCACCGCTCCATTGTTGATTTGATGCGCTATGCGGCTTTGAACCAGGGCGGCGATGACCTTGCCAGTTATGCCGGATTCGTTCCCGCTGACTTCCCCAATTTCAAAACCCTCGCCGACCCCGAGAAGGCGGGATTCGTGATTCATGGCCGGTACAGTGACGAGCAGCTCTATGCCCTTGCCCTGTACGTCTATTCGCTCAAGCCGCCCCTCAATCCGAAGCATTTCGATACAACAGCGGCGCGGGGACAAACAATCTTCACTCGCGAAGGCTGCGCAACGTGTCACACGCCGCCACTCTACACCAACAACAAGTTGACGCCGGCCGAGGGCTTCACGCCCCCGCCAGGTGCCGCGGAGAAGTACGACATCCTGCCGATTTCTGTCGGCACGGATCCAAATCTCGCTCTCAAGACCAGGCGCGGCACTGGCTATTATAAGGTGCCTTCGCTGCGCGGCGTTTGGTATCGAAGCATGTTCGGGCACAGCGGCTGGTGCGCCACTCTCGAAGACTGGTTCGATCCGCGCCGATTGCAAGATGATTATGTCCCCACTGGCTTTATGCCCCATGGCGTAAAGACCTATGCCGTGAAGGGTCATCCGTTCGGGCTGAACCTTTCCGCCGAAGACAAGAAAGCTTTGATCGCATTCCTGAAGGCGCTATGACCGGATGTCGGATTCTTAGTATCAGGGCCGCGAGCGCCTGATTGCCGTCGGGGTTGTTATCTGCAATTGGGAGGGATCTGAACCATTATGCACGCGTCGACTTCCAATCATGCTGCCGTCGCCCGGCAAAGAAACACGGCCGTAGATCGCTTGTATCTCCGCACAATGGCAGTGGTGATGATCGCCGTGGCCATTGCGGGATTCGCGCCTTCCTTCGTTGACCACTCCCACCGGCTCGGTCCCATGACGCTGCTGGTGGCGGTGCACGGTATCCTGTTCTTCCTCTGGTTCGTGCTCTTCCTGGTGCAAACGACGCTGGTGGCGGCGCGGCGTGTGGCCGTACACCGGCGAATGGGCGTCGTTGCCGTCGCGCTTCTTGTGCTGCTCGTGCCGTTGTCCTACGTGGTCACGGTAGAGATGGTGCGCCGCGGATACGATCTGAGCGGGGATCAAATAGTGACCCACGATCCTTTGTTCGGTTCGATCTTCAATTTCGTAGCGGTAATCGAGTTTCCCTTGCTTGCCGGCACAGCTCTGCTCTTCCGCCGCATGAGGGAAATCCACGCGCGCCTCATGCTTTTTGCCAACATCATGCTCATGGAAGTGCCGATTACGCATCTGCTCGGTCATTTTGGGCTCTTGTCGCCCTTCACGGTCCTTGCGGGGACGGCGGTCTTTCTCCTGTCTGCGATCGCGTGGGATTACTTGAGTGCTCGCCGGGTCCAAAAGTTAACCTTGGTCGTAGCCATCTCGATGTTCCTGCTTTTGCCCATCCAGGGAATCCTCGGTTCGATAAATGCTTGGCATCACTTCGCAGCGTCCGCAAGGCGTTGTTGCCGTTCGAAGCCGATCCGGGAAACTGCGGCTTTTCGACCTCGTCTTTGTTGATCTGGTCCATGCGCATTCCAGCGATCTTCGCCTGCTCCAATAGTCGCCCGTTTCTGTAATGGTGGCGGCGTCGGCCTCGAGCCGTCCCGTTTCCACCCATTGAAGGAAATCCTTCGAGTATTCACGAAGTGTGGGCGGCTTTTTGTCTAGCGGGTCGCTGCCCTTGATTACGGCAGCGAGTTTGAGAGCGGCAGCCTTTTGCGCTCTCGTATCGTTGGTCTCCTTGGTGGACCCGCGGTAGCGCTCGCCGCGCACCGTGAAGTCAATACCAGTAATACTTCGACTTGGCCCTTCTAAACAGTTCCACGAGATCACCTCCAAGCAGCCCGCACGGAAGCAGCTCGTGTGTTCCGCCTAACGGATCCGCGCGGAACAACAACATCGTACATCAGCTTGAATTCGATCCCAATCCAGGCAGAGAGCACACCTACACAATGCCAAACGCTCAAACACTGCGGCCGCGCTTGAGGGCTGCCGGTCCGTGCCGCCGGCCTGCTCCTCGCACGTCTGCGCGTCAGTGTGCGCTGAAGGTCCGGCCAGCTAGCTGTTTCTCACCGTTTCCGCCGGGAGCGCCTCGCTTGCAACAAGGCGACGGACAGAGCATACATTCAGAACGGACGGTCAACCCCCTGGAACGCACAGAAGGCTCAGTTCCACATGGGGATTTCAGCGGACAACAGGTATTTCCAGCGCGCTGGGGTGTTCTGAATCGTGGTAGACGGTCACGTGCGCCACGCGGGCGTCTTCACCCGATTCGGCTTCCACTTTGCCGCCGGAGTTGTAGTTCTTCTCCGTCCCGGTGGTGTTGATGCAGTTCAGCACCAGCCGCAAGCGGCTGCCTTTGGATACACGCCGAGAAAACCATGTAAAGCCGTCGAAGTCATACCGCAGAGTCTCGCCGGGCCTAATCAGTTTGGCCTCTCGCAACGATGCGCGATAACGCGCTCGTATGGCATCTTGGCTCAATTGCACGCTGGTCCCATCCAGCAGGATTTCATATAGCGTGACTGAAAAGTCCGTGTCTGGCACATCCATCGCCATCCAAACGGTCAGCTTCACACTGCCGGAGATCTCGGTTGCTTCAGGAAAAGGATCGCTGTGATATACCACGCCACCGCCAAAGAGATTCAACGCGTAACGCTCGTCGGTAAGAAACTTGGCGATATCGTCCTTCTCCATTTCGGCCGGCCGAAGATCGCCGGGATCGTAGGTGAACTTGTCTGGCGGCGAGGAGCGAGGCTGATCCACCAGTTCGCCTGAGTGAAAGACGTCATTCGCCGTGCCGGCCTGGGAAGCGAGATAGAGCTTGCGGTGCTCTGTGGCAATCGAGTCGAGATCGTCTGCATATTTCCAGTTTTCCGCGCCGCGCCCAACTACGTAGTACACCACACGCTTCTTGAGAAACTCCGGTTTGGCCCCGTCCTTCATCGTCCAGTCGTACCACTGCCGATGAAGATCGTTCATATCGAGCAAACTGGCGTCGCCAAAGGTCACCCCGCCAACATCCTTCTTGGGAGTGCGCGTGCCTGGATGATCCCACGGACCGATGATCAGATAGTGCTTCGCCTTGGCGTCCGCGCTGCCGAATTGCAAATGCCCGCGGTAAAAGGACAGGGCTCCGGGCTGGTCGCCGTCGTAGTCGCCGGTGATAGTGAGAATGGGAACCTTCATGCCGGCGTACTGCTCCGGGGTAGGGGCCATCGCCTCCCAATAGCTATCAATGGTGGGGTGCTGCATCCACTTGTGGAAGACCGTTGTGGAGTTGCCGACAATCTTGTCGAAGGTATTAAAAGGCTGCTTGCCGAGATATAACTCGCGAGCCTTATGGATCCAAAAGGCGCTCTCGCCGAATAGCTTGTCGTTTCCCGTGTCACCGCTGACGAGGGTAAGCCACTGCATGGTGTATGGACCCCAGATTCCTTTGAAAAACGGGAAGTCCACACCGGGATGTGCCGATGCCACAGGGACGACCGTTGCGAGATGTGGTGGGAGTTCTTTCAAAGCAGCCCACTGGTCATACCCCGCGTAAGAGCCTCCCCACATGGCGACCTTGCCGTCACACCACGGTTGCCGGGCGAGAAATTCCACCGTGTCGTAGCCGTCGTGCGCCTCTTGGGCAAAGGGGTCAAAGGCGCCCTCGGAGTTGCCGCGTCCGCGAGCGTCCACAAGCACGAAGACATACCCGTGCTGGGAAAAATACGAGGCGCGATCCTGGTAGCTGTCGCCGATGTAAGGCGTGAGCGTGAAGATGACCGGCAGCGGTTCCTTCTGCCCAACTGGCTTGAAGACAGTGCCATTAAGGCGGACCCCGTCGCGCATGGGGATTTTGAACGCCCAGAGGAGGTCCATTCCGGCCGGCGCAGCCTCCTTTGCAGGCGTTCCTGGTTGCGCTTGCGTATAACTGTTTGAGCCTGACTGTGCCGCCAGGAGAGCGGACGAAAACAGGGCAGCGATAAGCAAAATGGGCCGAGTTGTCATGCGACCTCGTTTACTGCTTGAGTAAATCCGTTCGTAATCTGGAAACCAAGCGTATTCACTGTCTGAGGCTTTGTTGAACGTAGTCAATCGCCTTTTCCAGTACCTCGTCCTTGCGCTGCGAATGCCGGCGAGCGTAGGGTACACCTCAACTGCCGGCTGCAGGCCCTTGCGTTGCAGTTGTCGACCGTCGGCGTGCCAAACTCCCTGTCCAATGAATCGTACATGAAGCATTTCGGGAGTTGCCGCCGGATTCGCTACCTCGCGTCGCTGTCGCGCCGATCAGGTAAAGAGGCTTGGACTGTGCGCGGCGATGCGAGTGCAAACAGGAGAGCAGCGGCGGTGACTCCCACGAACGATAGAACGCGTTTGCGCAACAGGTTCATGATTCATTCTCATTTGTTTGAGATTCGTTGGTTAGTGACAAGAGCGGGGTGGAGGTGTCGCGCGGCTTCACAGGTCACACCGCAGCTTCGGGCAGATCTTATTGCGAACACAAGCTTTTGCTTAAAATGGTGATAGGTAGCCGTGAAGCGTTACAACGCACTCCATTTCGGCAGATATCTTGGGAAAGGTATCGGACCCAACGACGATTCCAGTTGGGTACTGGAGTTCCGTCATGACTTGATTCGACACCAGCCAATTTCCGTAATCCACACTCACCAATGGGAAAGGGAAGAGCAAAGAAGGGGGCCCCAGAAGAAACACATGTGCGGAGGTGGTCGGTGGTGTCCGAGGCGCCCACAACCTGCCCCTCATCGTTCAGGCCGGTAGCGTAGATGCCGGCAAACAGCCCGTCTCCGCCAAGGCTGCCCAGGTCGATCGCGTTGCCGTTCCGCCACAGAACGGCATGAAGCGGCGTGAGATTGTTCTGCTCAATCGCATTGAACGGTCCGCATTCTCCGCTGGCGCCCACAGCCTGGCCGAGATCGTTGATCGCGAACGCAATGCCGTCCGGATCGCCATCGATTGTGGGAAGTTCCTGGGTGCGCACAAGCGACCAAGGGAACGGCTTGTTCCAGATGACCGGCTTGAACTCGATGGTCTGCGGCGAAACGGATGCGCCTGGACAAGTCGAGTCCACTTCTGCGTTTTCCGCCGTTCCGGCTACCAGTCCAAAGTCGTTGATCTGGAGCGCTACGCCGTAGCTGCCCTCCGTGCCTTCGCCGTTCCGCAGTCTCGGGAGCGCGACCATGGTGCCGTTCTGCCACAGAAAGGGCAAGCACGTGTTGCCGCTATGGGTGAGACCAAGCGCCGCGGACCCGCAGAAGTCTTCTCCATTCGGGTCAGTAGTTTCCGTGTCGGCTTGCCCTGATACCTGTCCCCGGATGTTCACACCGAAGCCAATGCTGTTTGGCCCTCCGAGTCCGGGACTGCCAATGACCTTCATGTTTGTTCCTTCCCACATCACCGCGCGCGATACCCATTCGGTGGGGTTGTTGGGGTTAGCGAGAACCGTCTCCCCGCTAACCAGCCCATTGCCGCTGACCGTGAATGGCTGGCCTTGCGACCACGATGGGCCTACCGGCCCCAGGTCCACAATGGTGTACTTCGGTGCTTTTGCGAGGATGCAAACCGGCGCTGCCAGCGTGGCCAGGGCCAGACTCAGTCGCGCGATGCGCTGCCACTACGTTGTGAATTGAATGGATTTCATTTTCCTTCTCCTGTTTTCGGGGTAGGTTTCGGGGTGGGAAGTCTGAGAGCGTCCTCGGATTCGAAGCACCGGAGGAGCGAGGTAAGGCAAATCCGAGCCGGACCGCCATCGGGATTCCAAAGGTGGAGCTTGCCGGCAGCCAGCAATTCACTTAAGAGAGTGGAAGGGATGTCTTCGCCAAGGCTGTCGCCCTCCAGCGCCATCGCTTCCGCTTCGGCGCAACAAACAGGGCACCAGGTCACGATGGTTTTGCCCCTGCGCCTGATGGAAAAACCACCGGAAACGCGGCTGACGCCAGCCGTAGCGCGCGAGGTCTGCCGGCGCGCCAATGCAGAGGCAGAGATTGAAGGCTCGATCGCGGCCCTAGGAAATCAATACGTCGTGGGACTGTTTGCTATCAATTGTCAGAGTGGGGAGACGCTTGCTCAAGAGCAGGTGAGCGCGAGCGGCAAGGAGAATGTGCTCACCGCGCTTGGAGACGCGGCTTCAAGATTGCGCGCGAAACTCGGTGAGTCCCGCGCCTCGCTCGAAATGCACGACACCCCGCTGGCCGAGGCAACAACGCTATCCCTTGAAGCCTTGAAGGCCTATAGTCTGGGCTGGAAGGTAGCGGCGCTACAGGGAGACGAGCCTGCCATACCGTTTTTTCAGCGTGCGGTGGAAACCGACCCGAGGTTCGCAATCGCTCACGCCTCGCTGAGGTTGATGTATGGTTCTATGGGGTCTTCGCAGCTTGCCACGGAGAGTATCAAACGGGCATATGAGCTGCGCGATCGGGCCAGCGACAAGGAGCGGTTTTTCATCGTCGGCTACTACTTTGGACGGGGGACAGGAAACCAGGAAAAGGCGCAGCAGGTCTGCAACGAGTGGGCGCGGACCTACCCGAGCGAGGTTTTTCCCCATTCTTTTCTCGCTGGTTTTATCGACCCCGTACTCGCCAACTACAAAGGGGCCGTCGAAGAAGCGCGAAAGATTATCGAGCTCAATCCGGACTACGGTTTTGGATATTACCTGCTCGGCTACGACCTGATCTACCTGAATGACCTCCAAGGTGCAGAGGATGCGGTTCACATGGCAGCGGATCGCAATTTCAACCCGGAGCGCATGGCGACGCTCCGCTTTGACCTGGCTTATATGAGAGGAGATGCGGCAGGAATGCAGCGCGGGGTGGAATGGGCCCAGGCCCACCCCGAAATTGAGGATTGGATACTGGATCACCAGGCCTTTGCAGAAGCATCGCAAGGCCGGTTGAAGAATGCCACCAGCCTGTCACGGCGTGCCGCCGCATTGGCTATGCAAGGGGGTGGACGCGAGCACGCCGCCGACTTCGAAGCCAGGGCAGCTCTGTGGCAGGCATCGTTCGGGAATTCCATCGAGGCAAAGCGAACTGCCGCAGCCGCCCTGACTTTGGCCGGCAACCGCGAGGTGAATTATGGCGCGGCTCTTGCCATGGCTCTTTCCGGCGACTCGACTGAGGCAGAGAAGCTCGCGAATGATATGGAGAAGCACTATCCGGAAGACACCTCAGTGAGGTTCAGCCATCTGCCCGTGATCCGCGCAGTTGTGGCCATTCAACATGACGAACCCTCAAGGCCAATCGATTCGCTGCAGACCAGCGTACCTTACGAAATGGGTGCGCCGCGCAGCAGCTCAACCGCATTCTTCGGCGCTCTCCACCCCGTCTTCTTCCGCGGCGAGGCGTTCCTGGCGGCGCACAGAGGAGCGGAGGCGTCGACTGAGTTTGAAAAGATCCTCAGCCATCGCGGGATCATGATCGGCGATCCAGTTTTCGTTTTGGCGCACTTGGGCCTGGCGCGCGCCTACGCCCTGTCAGGCGAATCCGCGAAGGCTCGAGCCCAATACCAGGAGTTCTTCGCGCTTTGGAAGAACGCCGATCCCGATTGCCCCATTCTCAAACGAGCCGAAGCGGAATACCGGAACCTACGCTGATTCAGTCTGAATACGTCCTTGAAGTCCCGAGAGCCTTTGAGATTATCAGCCCGAGACTGTATTCGGCCGTGCGTGGCCGCGACGGGATTGCGGTCGGATTCACGATCCTACATGACATGTGCCAGTTCAGTGCCGGTCGCGATGCACGTCAATGTCGAGGGCAAATGCGCTCATCCAGCATCACTTACGACATGGTGATGCAACGAGAGGCAGAGATGCAACAAAAAACGCAGCAGGGTCTAGGGGATGTCATTGGGCGCGTTCGCTGCGGCAGCGGCTTCGTTCTAGTCGGCTTCGCGGCAACTTGGATTCGCAGAAAGTGACCCCGACCAATTTGCAGCGAAGCCTTAGTGCTGTATCTGGAGCGCTCCCACGACGCGGTGATGCGCATTTGGAATTCTCTTAATGGGGGCGCTTCAGATACAGCGGCTTGAAGGAAGCCGCCCCGATGGAAGGCTATGTACTTTGAATGGGGCTGACCGGGTGCGGAGGTCTGTGCAAGCCACGGATGTGGGCATTATCTGCGGCTTTGAAGTGGCGCGGCGGCGGCGACTCGTCGCATGGCATGGTTCGGCCGACGCTGTTGAGGCGCCTTTCATAGCATTGAAGGTCGGATGAGACAAGGGATCTTCTTTCACGCAGAAGCGCGAGTCCGGATCGAGGATGCGGAGAGAGGTTCATGCAGCGCAGCGTTCCGTTTGAGGTGGAGAGCGAAGCAAGAGTTGCGCGGCAGAGAGCCGTTCGACGACGCGCATGGTTCCGCCGCAGGCTGGGCAGTTCCAGGGTGAATGAGTTTGTTCTGCTGGTATTAATGCCGCTGCAGGAGTTATGTTCTCAGAACTACTGAGCAGTTGGAAGCACAGCGGCAACAGCTTGGCGCGGTTGCGGTTGGCGAGGAACCCGAAGTTACGGATGCGGACGAAGCCTGGCGGCAGCAGATGGAGCAGAAACCGGCGCAGAAACTCGTCGACCTCCAGAGTCATGAGTCTTTTCTTGTTTCCGTGAGCGGAGTCGCGCCAACGGAAGGTGACGTTGCCATCGGAGAGTGCGACCAGCCTGCTGTTGGAGATGGCGACGCGATGGGTATAGGCGCCGAGATAGCGCAGCACGTGTTCAGGGCCGCCGAAGGGTCGTTTGGAGTAGACCACCCAGTTGTGGCCGAACAGCACTCTCAGCCATGCAGCGAAGGCGCGGGGCTGGGCAAGAGGCACGAGGTCACCGTAGAGCTGGAGTTCACCTCGATGAAATGCGTTGCGAAGTCCGGCGACGAACTTGCCGCGGAAGACACGGCTGAGTACGCCGATGGGCAGGAAGAAGGCGCGCCGCGCGGAGATCCAGCTCGCATGATCCGGAGCGAGGCCGCCGGCGGCAACGACGCAATGGACATGAGGATGAAACTGCAAACGCTGATTCCAGGAGTGAAGCACGCTGAAGAAGCCGATCTCAGCACCAAGATGTCGCGGGTCGCGAGCAATCTCAAACAGCGTCTCGGCACTGGCGTGAAAGAGCAGGCTTTAGATCAGACGCTTGTTCTGCAATGCGAGCGGGGCAAGTTCTCGCGGCAGAGTGAAGACGGCATGGACATAGCGTGTGGGCAGCAGTTCCCGTTCGCGCGCCTTGAGCCAGCGCAGGCGCGCGTTGCCCTGGCATCGTGGACAATGCCGGTTTCTGCACGAGTTGTAAGAGATGGCAGTCCTAAGTCCGCAGCCGGTACAGCGATCGCGATGTCCGCCGAGCGCAGCTGTGCGACAGCGCGTGATGGCCAGCAACACTTTTTGGTGTTGCCAGTTGATCCACTTGCGGCTCCGTTCAACGAATGCCTGTCCAGCACAGCGAACAATGTCGGCCATCTCCAGAAGAGACCGGCTCATGAGCTGTGCTTCTGTTCTCCTTGGACCGTTAACGTGAGGGCATCGAGCGGGCTGGCGGTGGCGCTGAGATGCCGCTGGGAAAGATGCAGGTAGATCGTCGTTTCTTCAAGGTCGCGATGTCCGAGCAGCATCTGAATGGTGCGCAGGTCGGCGCCGGCTTCGAGTAGATGGGTGGCGAAACAATGCCTCAAAGTGTGGGGATGGAGGTGCCTGTGCTCGAGTCCTGCCCGTCGAGCCGCGCTCCTGCACACGTTCCAGATCGTCTTGTCGGAGATGGGCTGCTCGATTCCACGGTGGCCGCTGCTGCTCGGGAACAAATAGACGGGTGGCCGCTTGGAGCGGGGTGACCGCTTCGAGCGCCAGTACGCGCGCAACGCATCGAGCAGCCTGGGACTGAGCATGACGTCACGGTCCTTGCGACCCTTGCCGCCGCGTATATGGACGACCATGCGCTGGCTATCGATATCGCTGACCTTGAGCGTGGCCACCTCCGCTCGACGGCCCCCGGTCGCATAGAGTGTCATGAGAACGGCGCGCTGAAAGGGTGTCTGGGCCGCCTTGGATCAAATGCGCGACTTCTTCCCGGCTGAGAACCTGCGGCAGGACATGGACCTGTCGTGGATACGGGGTCTCGGCCGCGCTCCAGTTTCGCTTTAACACCTGGATATAAAAGAATCGCAGCCCGGCGAGATGTTGCCCTACAGTGCTTGGTGCAAGCTTCTTCTGTCTAAGTAGCGCTGCCTGGTACTGGCGGATATGTTCCAGGCCCAGCTGATCAGGCGGCCTATGGAAGTGCTGAGCGAACTGCTCAACCACGCGAATGTAACAGCGAATCGTCCCCGGAGCGTAGTTACGACGCTCCAGTTCCTCAAGCATGATCTGGCGTAGATGGGTCACAGAGATACCTCCTTCTCTGCGACAAACGCTAAATCAACGCCACTGCCGTTCGCACAACGCACGCGAATGCGTCCGCCGCCGCAGCGGCTTCGTTCAAGCCGGTTATACGACCATGTGGACTGGATTGGTAAATACTGGCCGGGAGTAATTCTGAGATGAAGAGGATAAGTATCTGTGTATAGGACAGTTGCGTGGCTCTGAGCGCTCGATCACGTGGCCCTTTCTGGCGTTATTCAAGTTGGCGTTCTCTTGGGAAAAAAGTCACTCAGCGTCCGAGCGTCCCGCTACAGCAACTGTGGAACCGCCATAGAGCGCAGACCCCGCGAAAATGCGGGGTCTGGTAGTTCAGCGGGAAAGGCGCCTACTCTTGCATGATCCACAAGGACATTCCATCGTTGGATGTATCGATGCAAACCACCTTCGCCTTAGTTGTGGATTTGACCGCCGCGTCTACGCTAATCGCGTAGCACTCGGCCTGCGTGCTGGTTGAGCCGCCGGCGGTCATGTTCATGTCGAGGAGGCCGTAGTTTGCGCCATCGGTTGAATTCAGTACGACTGCACCGGTAGCCGTCACCGCAGTATCGCCGCTAAGTAACTCGTCCCAAGAAGCCCAACCCCAGCCGGAAATGTCTTGTGCAAAGTTGGTGACCGTTCCATCGCTTGCCACGGTCACCACGCCATCTTCCCTGTCAGAATTGTAGTCTCCATTTGGCTCGTTAAAGGTCATGGTGCTGGCGGCAACATCGCTGACGCTCCACGATCCTGAAGTGGTCTGCGGTTCCAGCCAGCCCACCAGGTTTTGGGTTCCACCGTCACTGCCTGTGTCAGCAAAAAGGACCACGGCCGCGTTGGTGTCGTAAAGGTAGAAATAGTCTCCTGTTATGCCCGACAATGTGGTTCTTCCGGTGCTGGGGTCCGTCGAGTAGGAAACCGTCTTGCCATAGCTATTGTCCGTATCCAGTGAGAAGGTTCCGTTACTGTTTTTCGCGATGGAGTTGACAGTGATTTGCTTGGCGCTGGAGCCGCCGGTCAATTGCATGGCCATCGATTTGTAGGTCGGCGATGCTCCCGACGTGCTGACCGGGCCACTCAGGTACATCACGGCATTGCCGTTAATTGGATAGCTGGCCGCAATGTTGGCTGAGGATTGGGCCCTTGCCTGGCCGATCATGAAGTCGGAATTATTCGACCCGCTGTGGCCCGGCATGACCATAATGAAGGCATCGCCCTTGGTGTCGTTGGTCAGATAATGAACCGAAGAGTTGACTCCTGAGATTGCCATCGCCATGCGTCCGTACAAGTCGGTCGTGGTGGTCGTAGCGGTGAAGGCCTCACTTGCCGGCGTCTGTGCGCCGGTTACCACATCCTGCACGACGGAGGCTGTATTGCCGCTGAAAACGGTCTGGCCGACAGCAGCCTCCGTGTTCCCGTGCCCGCTCTCGCCGTGCATGCCGAAAACATAGCCGCCGCTGGGGCGGATGCCGTTCAGCGCGCTGGTCACCTGCTTGTAGCAGTGGCCGCCGCCCGATTGGCCGCTAGGCGAGCTGCCCGCATCGTCCATCTCGGTCAGTGCCAGTTCCTGGAAGACATTGCCGCTGAGGTTGCCGCCGGCGACGGACACGATCAAGGAGCCGCTACCGATATTGATATAGCCACGGTTATCCGGGTCGATGGCATATGTGCCCGTAATTGAGGGCACGTACTGGTACCCGCTGAATGGCGAGTTCTGGTCGATCTCACCGCCAGTGATCGCACCGCTACCGTTGGCAGTGAAGGCAAAGACCGCGCCGCCGCGATAAAGAGTGCTGGTGCCGTCACCGCCGGTTACTCCGCCAGCCCAATAGCGATCGAGGTAGCAGGCGTACTGGCCATTGAGTTTGCCGGTGTCGGTACCAACCGTTTCGGGCACCACCAGCAGGTTGAAGGTAGTCCCGTACCGACCTGCCTGGATGGCGTCGAACTGTCGGTTACCTTCACGGTCACCGTGGTTGTGCCGGACGAGGTCGGCGTTCCCACCAGATGCATTGTTCGAATCGCCTGCAAGCCCTGCCGGAGCATTTGTGTAGGTGACGTATATGGAGGCGGTGCCATTCTGGATCGAAACGTTGCCGAAGGTGTATGGCATATTCACCATGCCCTGAGGCACGGCTGTTTGGATCGACCGAGACCGTCATCGAAGTCACGATGATCCGTATAAGGTTTGCTCACATTGAATCCGGTCAGGGTGTCCGTCACCTGGACCACGAACGTGAGAGGTTCAGAGGTGTATGTGGCGCCTGCCGATCGTCAGCGTACCTGCCGTTGTTGGCGCCGGTCAGGCCGCCGCCGCCGGCCAAGGCCGTTGCGACTCCGGTCGTCGGAATCGACACGCCGTTGACCGCCCAGGCATAGCTTCCCGAGCCGCCAGTAGCCATGATCGCCGCCGAGTAATTTGAGCCGTAAATAGCCGAATTCAGCGAGTTCGTGGTGATGGTCAGTGCATTGTAGACGTCGATGCTGTAAATGACCGTGCCTTGCGCGTCTGCATTGCTCTGGCTGTCCTTCACCCAGACGGTAAGAGTGAGTGGGGGTGCCGTGGCCACTGAAGTGGGGGTGCCGCTGATGGCTAACCGGTAGCTGCCAACTGTGGTGCTGGCAGTCAGCCCGTCACCAAGAGCCCAACTGGTGACGTTGTTTGTATCTGTGGTCCCAAGCGAGCCGTTGACCATAAAGACATAACCTGTCCCGGTGCCGCCCGATGCGTAGAGCGACTCAGAGAATGGTCCGCCGACCACCGCGGATCCTGTACCTGGAACAATCAGCGACATCGGAGTCGAAGCCGTCTTAAAGGCCATCTGCGCGGTTGTTTCATTGCCGTAAGTGTCAGTGGCGCGAATTGACCAATAGTATGTTGAACTGCCGCTCAGGCACGGAACCGACGGGGTGTTGGTCCCTCCCAACGGATCGACGCCCCATGTAATGGACGGCGCGATGCTGCTCGGGAAGCCGCTTGAGATGTCGTTCTGAGAAGGTATTGACCAGATGATGTTGTTGGTCGAATCCTTTAACTGGAACTGGTAGGTGTAGCTGCTGGCTCCGCCGGGATAGTTCCATTTGAACGAGGGTGTCGTGGTCACGTTGGTCGTACCCCAGGACGGACTTCCCACATCGGGCATCGGGGGAGGCCAGTGAGTGGTCGATGCGGTAATGGGATTGGGTGTTGAGTTCAGGGTCGAATCCAAGGTCCCGTCGGTGTAGGTGACGTTGAATGTAAACACGTCGCCTTGGCCCGGCCTGGTACCGTCGGTGTCGAGAGAGAAGTCCCATTCGTCAAAGTTGCCGTTAAATTCGGCCGTGGCAATGTCATGTTGGGGCGAAGTCAAATAGCTGGGGCCCGACTGCAGCAGGACGGATGCCGGTTGCTTGTAAATTCCGTTGACCCGAAGGTTGACGCTGTAACCGAAGTCACGGTTGCCGTTGATGTCCGTGGTTAGATAGCCCTGCGTCGTCACAGTCGCAATGCTGTTCGCGCTAGGCAGTGCCAGGGTTCCTAAATGATTTCCCCCGTTGATTATGTTGGTCGTCTGTGAAGGATTTTCGTACACATTGCTGATAGTTCCGGGAATCATCAGGCCTTGATTCTTCTGGTCGACAACACCAAAGTTGAAAAAATTGCTGCCGGCGGGAACCTCAACCGAGTAGCTTATCCCGGTAGGCGGCGGAGCAACTTTCCTGCCCCTTTCTACGGCATAGATATTGCCCGTGTTCCTGTCGAAGAAGCCCACATACAGTGGCCCCGTTGCAGTTTGGCTAAAAGTGACCGAGCCAGAGGCGGGGTTGCCGCCCGCTGGCTTTGGATCCTGGATGATATAGGGGATGGAAGTTGGCGCTGACCAGGTACCAACAGTGCCGGAAAGGCAACTGCCTATTACGCCCGCCGCACGGAAATAGTACGCAGCGCTGTCAGTAATTCCGCCGATAATCCAAGGTTGCTGCGCGCCGGTGGCCGGGAAGCATTGGCTTCCGCCACGTGCGCTGAAATTACTGCTAATATTCCACTGGACGATGTAGGAGTTGGGTATTTCAAGACCGTTGCTGTCTGCGATCGGGTCGTAGGAGACGAATGCTCCCCCGGCGAAAACGCCGAATCCCTTCCTGGGATTCCAATTGGGAGTCGCTGTGCCAAGAGTGGGCGTGGTTGGCTCAAAGAGTGTGACATTCGCTGCTGTCGTCGTTCCGCTGGTTACCACGACGCTCGCGTTGCCGACGCCCGTTGGGTTGGACGCGTTTTTGCCGCCATAGCCGCCCATTACCTCTCCAGAAATGGCATCGGTGCTGGTGTTGTCCATCCACGCCTGCAAGGTGTAGGTGCCGGGAGGCACGCCGTGGATTGTGAAGGCCATTCCGGAACTGGCGAGGGAGCCGGCGGAGGATGCATTGATGGCTGTGCCCAAGTTGCCGCCGCAGTTGCTGCAGCCGCTGTTGGGAACCAGTTGCAGGTAGACCCAGCCGGTCTTCGAACCGCTGTAATTCACCGTGCCTGAGACGCCGTTCCCAGCCGAGGGGTCATTGATGGCGATGGTGTAGCTCTGGCTGGCTGCCGGATCGTTCGCGCTGTCGTTTACCGTGACGAGCAGGGTGATGCTGCTTGCAGTGGTGGGCGTTCCAGAGATCGTCAGTATGTTGCCGCCGTTGTTCTGGGCTATCAGTCCGTCGCCGTTGATCAAAGTTATCTGACTGTTGTCGGTGAGGACGGTGGTGGTAATGCCGCCGATCTGCACTGAGAACGAATAAGTGACTCCGTTCGGCGCGCCCGTGGCGGTGAGCTCCGCGTTGTAGCTGTCATTGATGTTGACGGGGGTTGGCAGTGGGTGAGTGCTGGGATCGGGCAGCGCCAGAAGCTGTTGCGGGGCCGCGAGGATGGTGTACTGGATAGGGCCGTAGCTCTGATTGGGAGTCACGCCAGTATCAGTCACCGTCACATTCAACGTGATCGTTCCCGAGTTGGTGGGCGTTCCGCCGAGTGAGAGTGTGCTGCCGCCGCTACCGGCGCCCGTCAGGCTGTCAGCATTCGCGATCGTTGTCTGCCCGGTTGTGGGAATCGACGTTCCGTTCACCGAGAAGGAATAGAGCCCGCTGCCGCCGGAGGCGTTGATGCCCACATTGTTCGCGCCGTAGTCCGCGTTGGTGATTGCCGCATGCAGAGCGCCGGCCACAGGGAGCGTCAACGGGTTGAAGACTGTAATCGTCAACAGTTTCGTCGCTGAGGTGTTGATCGAATCCTTGACCTGCACCGTGAAGGTGACGACGGATATCCCTGAAGGAACGTTGGAAGGTACCGTGCCGGAAAGCAAGCCTGAAGTGGAGAGCGTCAGGCCATAGGTTGCGAGATTGCCGGCACCGGAGACAGTCCAGACGTTGCCGCCCGCGCCGCCGGATGAGGTCAATTGCTGTGAATAGGCAGATCCGGTGTACGCAGTGGGCAACGTTGTGGAGGTGATAGCGATCGTAGTGACTGTCACCGAGAGGTTGGCCCAGGCATGGTGGGGTGCCTGGAGGTTGTCGGTGTTGTCGGTAATTTCGACAGTGATGCTTGCGGGACCGCCAACGATCGGAGTCGAGCCCGAAATAAGGCCCGAGCTGCTGAGACTCAGCCCGAGAGCCAGCAGACTGGCCTTTCCTGCATCGTTCGTGGCCCACATATAGGCGCCGGCACCGCCCGTTGCCTGCAGTTGCTGTGAATACGGAACTCCCGCGGCGCCTGTCGGCAGCGTGGTGGTAGTGATGCTCAACGCTGGATTCACCTGGAAGCTGGTAGATGTCGTCGTAGAGGCGTAGTTGCCGTTGGCAACCTGGCTCGCGCCGAGAGTAACCATGCCGGTTCCGGTTAGCGTCACCGTGTTGCCGTTGATGGTGGCCGGGCCGCTGGTCACCGAGTAACCGATCGTTCCGGCGGAGACCGATGCCGCACTCACTGTGAAGGGCGCATCGCCAGCCGGCGGAGCGCCGAAGACCATGGTTGCAATCGGCGCGAAATTCAACCCCGGCGCCGCCCCGTTGATCGTGTCGGATACCGTTCCGTTGGCGTTGGCATAGTTACCACTGGGATCAGCAAAGCTCCACGCGTCGCCCGCATAGGTTCCGGCGTCGGTGTGCGTTGTGCCGCTCAGCGTGAGCCCGGCGATCAGGTTCACGCCACCAATTCCAGTGGCTGTTGCGGTTGCCGTGTGCGCGGTGCTGTCGTAGGTCACTGTGTACGGCGTGACGTTGATCGTTGCTTTCGCCTTGGAGATCGTGTCAGAAACCGTTCCGCTGGCGCTGGCATAGTTACCACTGGGATCAGCAAAGCTCCACGCGTCGCCCGCATAGGTTCCGGCGTTGGTATGCGTTGAGCCGGACAGTATGAGGTCGGCGGTCAGGTTAACGCCACCCACGCCTGTGGCAGTGCCGATGGCCGTATGCGCACCTCCGTCATAGGTGACGGAATACGGCGCCACATTGATGGTTGCCGCTGCCTTCGCGATTTCCAGGGTTCCATTTGCCGAACCGGAGTAGTTTGCGTCGTTGATGGTTCCAACCACTGCATAGCTACCTGCCGCCGTCGGCGTGGTGGGTGAACCGCCATAAGTGAAGTTCACGGTGAGGTTGGCGGGATTGGTTGTAACTGTAGGAGAGAGTGGCGAACCAGTATAGGTCTGCGCCAGACTGCCCAGCACGACTGTGGCTGTTCCCTTGTTGACGGCGAAGCTGGTGCTGGCCGTGGCGGCGGTGTAGTTGGTTGTGGCCAATTGGCTGGCGCCCATCACTACCGTTCCCGCTCCGCTCAGGGTCACTAGTCCCGTCGAGCTGTTGATGGTGGCCGGTCCGCTGGTCACCGAGTAAGTCAACACCCCGCCTGAGGCCGAAGAGGCGCTCGCGGTAAACGCTGAGTCGCCAAAGGTGTGGGTTGGAATTGCCGTGAAAGCCAGTGTGGGTGTCGCAGGGTTAACCGTGATGGCGTAAGCCTGGGTCGCGGAGTCGCCGTAGGCGTCGGCCGCCTTGATGGTGAAGGGGTAGGCGCCGGCGGCAGTGGCTGTTCCAGTAATCGCGCCGGTGTTGGCATTCGCACTCAATCCGGTGGGCAAGGGGCCTGAGCCGCTGGCCAGACTATAGACGAGCGTGCCTGCGCCGCCTGAGGCCGCCGCACTGCCAGCATAGGCGGATTTATAGGTGACGCTCGCCGGCATGGCGCCGGTGAATGTGATCGCCGGGGCCGGAGCAATGGTCACGGTCAACTGCAAAGTCGCTGTGAGGGCCGTGGGCGTTCCGGAGTCGGTCACCTTAACGGTGAGGTCGATCGTCCCCGCCTGCCCCGCCACGGGGGCTGGGCCTGAAAGAAGCCCTCCAGTGGTCAGGGTCCAACCGGTCGGCAGAGTTCCCCCAGTCAAGGTCCAGGTGTAAGGGGCGATGCCGCCCGTGCCAGCCAATTGCAGGGAATACGCCGTACCTACCGCACCGTTCAACTGAGGGCCGCTGGGCGGAGTGATTGCCGGTTTCGCGGGGATTGTCAGCGTCACGCTGCCGGTCTTCGAGGAGTCTGCCACCGAGGTGGCTGTAACGATCACGGTCTGCGCCGATGTGGTGCCAGCGGGCGCCGTATATGTGGCTGAGGCCGGCGTCGTATTGGACAGAGTTCCCCCGCCGCTCACGCTCCACGTCACACCGTCAGCTCCCTTGTCATTGGTTACGGTTGCGGTCAGCGTGAGTGTGTCTGCGCCGTCTACTGAAGATACAGAGGCTGTTACCGAGACGACTGGCGCCGAGACGACTGGCGAAGTGCTTTTTCCGCCGCATCCGGAGAGAAATGAGCCCATAGCGAAGACGACAGCCAGCAGAGATAACCGTTTGTAAGACACCTGAACCCTCCAATTGCCCAAGGAGCCACTTGTGGATAAAGAAGTGAAATGACTTTCAGCTCTGCGGAGCCTTCCCGCGAACTGAGCCGATCTTGCCTGTTCACTCAAATCGGGCCTACGGTGGAGCGAAATGTTTATATGGACTGGGATTCTTCCTCTCACCGACCATGCTCATCAACAAACCCCAATACAATGACTTCGTCATTCGGCGCGGCCTGCGGTTTGCAGACACTGGTTCATCTGTCACCGGTTGCAATTTGAGAAGCTGCGACGGATCGCGGTTCGGAGAGAGTTTCGCTAAGTGCACTAGGACCGCCCTGCAATGACGTAACTCCACTGGCAGAACAGGAATTCGCCTGCCAGAAGAAGCGATCTAAATTGTTTCCGTAGCGTGAGCCTAGCGAAGAGTGGGAGGCGGTGTAAGTGGTTTACCGTAAAGCGGCTCAGCGAAATCCGCGAAGAAGCCTCAAAAGGCGCAGTGAGAATAGGGATCAGGGGGCCAAGACACTGTGTAAACAGGCGCGAAGCCTGTAGGGGTTACTTTCGTGATGCGTACCAGAGTGCGGGATCGTAAGGGAGCGTTCTCGCACTACCCCGAGCACATGTGCTTTTTACGGTAAAATGGACGGTTGCTTGGACGCGGATCGCTAGATGACACAGAAAGAGTTGCAGGATCTCGATCTAACGGCGTCTGAAAACCTCGAATCGCTCTTAGCACCCGTTTCGTGCGACGAAGTCAAAAGAGCACTCCAACGAGTCCTGGGAAGCGACCCGTTTCTGCGCTCGGAACGTCTCTCGCATTTCCTCAGTTATGTTGTTGAGAAGACTCTGCAAGGCCAATCGGGAGATCTGAAGGAATACCATATCGGCGTCGAAGTTTGCGGACGCAAAGACTCCTACGACACCCGTACCGACCCCGTCGTGCGCGTTGAGGCGCGGAGATTGCGCTCAGCTCTTGATCTCTACTATGCACACGAAGGCAAAGAGGAGGCAGTTCAGATCTCCGTTCCCAAGGGAGGCTATGTCCCATGCTTCTCCTCCCGCAAAGCCTCGGACCCGCTCCCAGCCGAAACCTCCACGCCCGAGCCTACCTCACCCAGAAGCGTACGGTTGGGATGGGCGCTGGCTGCGGTTGGAACGCTGTTGGCGGCCGGGGGAGCCTATTCTCTCTTGACCAGCGCGTACAACCACGCCGCGGCCAATACCAGCACACTTGTGCTGGCAGACTTTACCAACACGACGGGGGATGTGATCTTCGATCGTGCCTTGCGCGAGGGGTTGGCGGCCCAGTTGGAGCAATCGCCCTACCTCAGCCTTCTATCCGATGCGCAGGTCGCGCAGACCCTGGACCTGATGGGCAAGGAGAAGGATACGCGGCTAACCGAGGATCTGGCGCGGGAGGTTTGTGAGCGCACCGGCAAGGCCGTCGTCATCGGCGGATCGATCTCCGCTCTCGGCAAGCAATACGTCCTGGGCCTGCGGGCGATCAATTGTCACACGGGCGAAATTCTGGATACAGAACAGGCGCAGTCCGATAGCAAAGAACACGTTCTCGACGCAATGGCCAAAAGCGCTGCCAAGCTCCGCCGCCACCTCGGTGAGTCACTGGCTTCAGTTCAAAAATACGATGCCCCTCCAGAGAACGTCACCACCGCTTCTTTGGAAGCGCTCCAAGCCTACAGCCTTGGCTTTCAGGTCCATGTCGTCAAACTCGATGAAGCCGGAGCCGCGGAGCTGTTTCGGCGGGCCATCACGCTCGATCCGCAGTTTGCCATGGCTTACGCGCGGCTGGCGGTCTGCAACATTAACATGGGTGAACTGGGGCAGGCTGCCGAAAATCTCCGCAACGCCTACGATCTGCGCAAGCACGTGAGCCAGCATGAAGAACTCTTCATTCTCTCGCTCTATCACGAATTCGTAACCGGTGATTTGGACGAGACGCGCAAGACCTATGAGTTGCGATCCCAGATTTACGTTCATGACGATATACCCATTGGCAACGCCGGAAATGTTTATTTCCTGCTCGGGCAATACGATCATGCCCTCGAGGCAACCCAGGAGGCGTTGCGACGCAATCCCGGTAGCCGCATCTGGAATGGAAACCTTGTCAGCTCTTACCTGGCGTTGGGGAAATTGCCGGAAGCCAAGGCTGCGGCCGAGTCGGCGCGTGCCCGCCAACTAGATAGCCCGTGGCTCCATATGTGCCTCTACCTGATTGCCTATGAGCAGAAAGACACGCAGGAGATGGCTCGGCAGGCTGCTCAGTTGCAGGGTGGGCAAGAGTTTGAAGATATTCTGCTTGTATACCAGGCGCAGGCCGCGGCTCGTGAAGGAAGGCTGAATGAGTCTCGCTCGATTTCGAAGCAGGCAGTCGAAATGGCTTTGGACGCCAAGCAACCGGACAGCGCTTCTCTTTATTTGGCTCAGGCGGCCTTGAACGATGCGTGGGCCGGAAACCGAAGCCAAGCTCGGCGGCAGGCACAAAAAGCTCTGCAGCTCTCATCGGGACGCGAAGGAGAAGCAGTTGCCGCGGTAGCCTTGGCGGTTGCGAGCGACTCCGCTGAAGCCTTACGCCTGGCCAATGACCTCGCCAAGCGCTTTCCGCAAAACACCATTGTGCGCGACCAATATGTTCCCACCATCCGGGCCGCTGCGGCGCTGCATAGTGGCGCGCCTGTGAACAACGCGGGCACCATCCTCAATGAACTTGCCCCGGCCCTGCCCGGCGAATTCGGATCTCACGCTGTGGATCGCGTCGCCTTTCTGACATGTTATTCCATCTATTTTCGTGCCGAGGCATATCTGGCCGCACGGCAAGGAGCACAGGCAGCCGCGGAGTTTCAAAAGATCCTCGATCATCCACAGCTCACTCTGACTGACCCGATCAGCGCCAGGGCTGAACTTGGGCTTGCTCGTGCTTATGAGCTTTCAGGCGATCGCGCCAAGAGTACGGCCTCTTATAAAAACTTCCAAAACCTCTGGAAGAATGCCGACTCAGGCCTCTAACTGTATCTCCGAACAAAAATACAGCCGCAAGTGTGCAGCAATCAATAAGGCGGCCAGTCACTGGAAGTGATCAAGAACCTCGCGTCCATCGAGCTTCAGCAGTACGAAAGTGCTCCAAGCGACAGGGTCGATCCGATCATTGCGGGCAGCCAACTTTTGCTTACTGTTTAAAGAACAGGGTGCCATGTTGGATGGTCATCAGCCTCCGGAATCGATGTAATCGAATTCCGGCAAGGCGAAGATAACCTCGCGATGTTTGCGGGTGGATTTCACTCTGCGCATCCAAGTGGCATCCTTGACGGACGCAAATGGGGCACCCTCAGAGTGATGTTTCGAAACACCACGGTTTTAGTTCTTGTTGACACATCTATTAGCGAGGGACTTTTCCACTTGGATGTATAGTCGTTAGCCTTGATCGGAAATGCCTCGGGGCATGACTGTTGGTGGACTACGAATAGGCCCGGAGGCATTTTCGATAAGGGGACTAGAAGGAAGGCGGCGGCAGTGGCGGGCGCTGCTATGGAGCTAGTTACCCGAATTGGCCTGCATGGATAGGCAAAGAGGCTGGACACCTCGGGCTGGAATGGGCGGCAAGGGAGATAGATATCTCGGGGACGAGTGATTTCGTGAACTGCTTGCAGGCAGGAATAGGTTATGAGGTCGCAACGTCGCACTGGAGACGCAGGTGGGCCGAGACGTGCGGCCACATCTTCGCGAGCCCTTGGATGGAGCTGGAGTCAGGAGGAATCGGTCGGTTTGCATCGAAGCGCCAGTTGTTGCGCGGTGAGGTTGGGCCCGAGGTTCATGTTGGCTCCGCAGCGTGGGCAGCGCCAGATTGCTAACGGAGAGTTGGTGAGATATGAACTTGGTGGAGGCTGGCAAGCGAACTGCCGGCGAGCGAGCGCGAAGAGAGAGGTACGGTGAGCGCTGGCGAGATATCCGAAGTGACGGATGCGGACGAAGCCTCTGGGCAGAACATGTTGGCAGAATCGGCGCAGGAACTCGCTCGCGGACAGCGTCATGATGCGCTGCTTGTTGCCGTGTGCGTAGTCTTTCCATCGGAAGCTTACGCGTTGACCGTCGAAGCTGAGCAGGCGCTGGTTGCTGATCGCGACGCGGTGGGTATAGCGACCGAGATATCGCAGCACGCGCGTAGGCTCACCGAAGGCGGGCTTGGCATAGACTACCCAGTCGTCCTTGAGGAGCATGCGAACGAGTGTTGAAGGATAGTCGATGCGTCGCTGACGGAGCGCCTGTTGGAGAAGCGCGAGATACTTACCGCGGATGACGCGGCTGAGAACCTTGACGGGGAGAAAGAAGGCATACTTCGGATGAACCCAGCGCGAATAGCCTGGATCGAAGCCGCCGGCGGGAATAACGCAGTGGAGGTGAGGATGCAAGCGCAAGTTCTGTCCCCATGTATGCAGGATGCTGAGGAATCCGATCCTGGCTCCGAGATGCTTAGGGTCGGCCGCGACTTCAAGCATGGTCTGGGCGCAGGCGCGGAAGAACAGATCGTAGAGTAGCCGAAGATGTCGCTGACACAGCGGATTTGACGCACGAGGCAGAGTAAAGACGACATGAAAGTAGGGCACGGGGAGCAGGTCCTGCTCGCGCCTCGCCAGCCAGCGCTGGCGCGCCTGGGCCTGGCACTTCGGGCAGTGCCGGTTGCGGCACGTAATGGTGTGCACACCATTACGTGCATTGGACTAAACCGCTGCGCGGTACCGGTGGGTCCAGCAGGCTGTGGCCGAGCGTGGTGCCGGATCAGGCCTCCCTGTTTGCCCTTTTCCCGCATGAACTCTTTTGCGAGAGCATGGAGCCGCTGCTTGCAGCGCATTCCATCTCGCAAAGGAGTTTCCATGACATCGCTTCGCCAGCGGATGACCGAAGACATGCAGGTGCGGAATCTCGCACTCAACACGCAAATGTCCTATGTGCTACAGGTCTCGCTGTTTGCGCGCCACTTCAACAAGTCTCCGGAACTGTTGGGTCCGGAGGATATCCGCGCCTACCAGGTCTATCTGACTAATGAGAAGAAGTTGGCGCCTAGCTCCGTGCTCATCGCGGTAGCAGCACTGCGCTTTCTTTACAAGGTCTCTTTGAAAAGGGATTGGCAGTTTGACGACGTTATTCCCGCTCCCAAGAAGCCGCAGAAATTGCCGGTGGTGTTGAGCCCGGAGGAGGTACTGCAGTTTCTCGGCTGCATCGAAGACACCAAGCATCGCGCCATCCTGACAACCTGCTATGCCGCGGGTTTGCGCATCTCCGAGGTTGTCTGTTTGAAGACGACGACATCGATAGCCAACGGATGGTAATCCGTGTCGATCAGGGCAAGGGCCAAAGAGATCGTTACGTAATGCTGTCGCCGACACTGCTGGAGATCCTGCGCACCTGGTGGCGAGTGGATAAACCGCGCCACTGGCTCTTTCCAGGCGACTTCCCCGACAGCCACATCAGCACAGGCTGCGGTGGAAGGCTTGCAAGAAGGCTCGCAGCTCTCTGGCATTCGCAAGCCGATCACTCCCCATTTGCTTCGCCACGGATTTGCGGTCCATTTGCTGGAATCGGGCACCGATGTCCGAACCATTCAACTATTGCTCGGCCATCGCAGCCTGGCGACCACTGCCCGATATCTGCGGATCGCCACCAGCAAGGTCTGCTCGACCTCCAGTCCACTCGATCTTTTGCCCCAACCTGTCTGCGCTGATTCCAAGCCCGCCACACCACAGAACTTCTAAGCGGCGAGCATGGATCGGCCGAAGTTGGAAGTGGCGGATGTCTTCCGCCGCTACGGCGAAGCCTATCGAGACAAGCATGGCGCGTCCATGTCCACAGGACAGCGACGCGTCATGACTGCGATCGAACTGTGCCGGACGGCGGCTCTCGGAGGACAGATCGAGCAGTGCGATGCATGCGGCCAGCAGCGCATTTGCTACCGGCCGTGCGGCAATAGGCATTGCCCGAAGTGCCAGTCGCTGGCCCGCGCCGAGTGGATCGAAGATCGCCAGGCAGAACTTCTCAACTGCGAGTACTTCCACGTCGTCTTCACTGTTCCGGACAAGATTGCCGCGATCGCTTACCAGAACAAGGAGGTGGTCTACAACATTCTCTTTCAGGCCACGGCCGAGACTTTGCGTACTATAGCTGCCGATCCCAAACACCTGGGCGCGGAGATTGGCTTCTTCGCCGTTCTGCACACTTGGGGATCCAACTTGATGCATCATCCGCATCTGCATTGCGTGGTCCCAGGCGGCGGCCTCTCGCCCGACGGCACCCGCTGGGTGCCTTGCAGGCCTGGCTTCTTCCTGCCCGTACGCGTGTTGTCGCGACTATTCCGTCGCCTGTTTCTGGAGCGTCTCCAGAGCGCCTTCGACTCAGGCAAACTGAAATTCTTCTCCGCCCTGGAAAGCCTCCGGGATCGCCGCGAGTTTGTCCGTTACCTCGATCCTCTCAAATAGTCAAGTGGGTTGTCTATGCCAAGCCGCCCTTCGCCGGCCCCGAAAAGGTGCTCGATTACGTCGGCCGCTACACCCATCGCGTCGCCATCTCGAACAACCGCCTGCTGGACATCGAAGCCGGTCAAGTTAGCTTCCGATACAAGGACTATCGAGACCACAGTCAGCAGAAAACCATGTCGCTTTCGGCCGAGGAATTCATCCGTCGCTTCCTCCTCCACGTTTTGCCGCATGGGTTTCATCGCATCCGTTATTTCGGCTTCCTCGGCAATCGCCACCGTCAAGAAAAACTGGCCCAATGCCGTCAACTGCTCGGCATGGCGATTCCGGAACTGCCTTCAGATCCATCTGACGTCCAGGATTACCGTGACCAATGCGAAGCACTGACCGGGATATCATTGCGCCAGTGTCCGTTCTGCCACCGCGGCCAAATGGTGTTGATCGATACGCTGGCGCCCGAAGACGCCCGGCAATCAAGGACACATCATGAGCAGCGTACACACTCGCCAAATCCTGCCCGCCGCGAGGTTGGTTAGCCAACGCTCCAGCGAATCCCTGTCTCACGCTGCGCAGCATCTTCTGTTCCCGCATCAATTCCGTCAGCCAGCGGGATTCCAATCGGCCCGAATCCCCACATCAACGAATGTCTGCTGCAAGACCTCCGCTGTCTCGACATATTCCCCTTCCTTCAGCCCTCTGCAAACCATTCAATGCACATAGGACGAGCATCGTGGAGCGGTTCAGTCCAATCCATTTTTAGCGCACCGACGCGGCCATCAATTTCCAGTCTCTCCCAATGCATTTGTGTGCCGCGCCGCCACGCTAAAAATGCTCTGCATTATGTTGCGTTGCCAGTTATGTGACGTTCAGTAGCGCGAGGTGCATGGAAAGAGGGTTTTGTGTTTCCGAACGTCACATAACTGAGGCTAGATTTGGGCCAGGAAGGACATGAGATCAGGATTGTCTCGCCAGTGTTTTGCTGATCGTGAATTTCATCTCACACATGCCAAGAGCTTTGGCCTTCATGTCGAGGTCGGTTTCAGCGTAGATGTTGGTGGTGTTGATGGAGACGTGGCCGAGCCAGGCGCGGATGGTATTGATGTCGACGCCTGCACGAAGAAGATGAGTCGCGGTCGTATGGCGGATAACATGAGGGCCGATTCGTCTCTTGTCGCATCTCCGGCACATGATGCATGGCGGCACGGGCATATCGCGTCACGATTTCGTGGATCCCGAAGCGTGTGAGCTGTTTCCGTGCGATTGAGGAACACACGTTCTTTGTCATTCCGCCCGGCGATAAGGTTCTTCAGCTCTGCCGTTGTGGAATCCAGAGCGGACAGATGCGAACCTTTCCGCCCTTGCCGTGCAGACACACAGAAGACAGCGTGCCGTCTGCGCCGCTGTGCAGGCTGAGATCTTCGATCCACACATTTGCAGCCTCATCTGCCCGTGCGCCGGAGTTGTACATAAACAGCAGTAGTGCGTGATCCCGGCAGCCGAGTTTTGTAGCCCGGATTGGGGCGGCCAACAGTGCGTCGATCTCTGGCTTCTCGAGATAGCAGACTGGGCTGGGAGCCGAGCGTTTGGACTTCACGGCGCGGAGTTGGGCGCACCAGTCCAGATATTCAGGGCAGCGTTCTGCGATGAAGCCAGCAAGTGCATGGATAGCCGCCAGACGCTGGTTCCGGCTGGAGATACTGCATTTCCGTTTCTCTTCGATGTGCCTCAGGAAGGCGCGCAGCAGGTCAGCATCGACGTCAGAGATGAGCAGCTCATCTACCTTCTTATGGGCTGTGGCAGCATGGACACCAACAAGCGAATAGCATCGCGATAGCTGTGTTGAGTATTGCGAGCCAGATTTCGCTCTCCTGGGAGATG
>CAVPWH010000010.1:0-1294098 GCA_963709415.1 uncultured Acidobacteriaceae bacterium
CAGCGTCTCGAAGGGCGATGGGACGAAAATCGCCGGTGATTTGCTGGGTCCTCCTACAATGTCGATTCGCATGGGCGCGAATCTTTTGTTCTTCAGTAAGTCAGAGTGATTTCTAATCGCCGAATGTCGAATAGAAACAGCGGTTTTGGGCGGACAACTTGGGCCGTGGTAGCGAGCGCATCGTTCGCATCGGTGCATCATTCCTCGGTTTGCTACAGCTTGGTCTCTGGCACCCTTTTATGGCGCTTCGACCTCGAATTCCGAAATTCCGACTTCTGTCCAAGGCTGGCACACTGCTCGCGAGAGCGCAAGGGAGTTGTTGTGTGGACTCTCGGTCGCGTGATACTACTCACGAAATCGAGTCTTCCGCGTTTCTTGTGCGCGCGAATGCGCGTAATATTCTCCGTTATTCATCCAACGGGGAGCAGGGCTTAATCAATGGCAGAACGGAACCTTCCCAAACTTTCTCCAGCTCATCTAACACGCTGAACTGGCGGCACCTGCATACGGGCGACCTGTGAGGAGGGGAGTTGCCTGAGGGACGATCGAAGAACAGATCGAATCGCACGTCGATCGTTGAGTTCAGTGGAGAGCTATTGGTAGGCGCATGATTTGCGAGTTAAATCGGCCGCGAAAAGCAGAATCGCGACAATGAAGCGAACGATCGCGTATTTCAGATTTCTCGTTCGCTCGTACTTTTCTCCAGAGCCAGATGAATGAGGAGAGCCCGGAGGAGACCCGTTCCATTGCGCAAACAGAGGATCTGTGTGGAGGCGTTCCGGAAGCCTTGAAGTGCTCGGACATGGTGAATCGGCCCTCAACCGTTATCTTAACTATCTCTTGCGACACGGGGAGCCGGAACGTCATTGACATGTCTCATGGCGTGGTCTAGCATATTTGAATAATTGAATATTCATATGCCACAACAGGTCGCCAACTTCAAGGCGGAGTTCTTCAAGGCGCTCGCACACCCGATCCGCATCCGGATTGTGGATTGCCTTCGAGACGGCGAGAAGGGCGTAAACGAATTGAGCGAGATGCTCCAGATCGAACCGGCGAACGTTTCACAGCAGCTGGCAGTCCTGCGCTTCCGGAACATCGTGACGGGAAGGAAGTCTGGATCCAGCGTGTTTTATTCGGTTTCCGACCGGCTCTTTTCAAGCTGCTGGATGTGGCAAAGGAAATCTTCAACAACCAATTGGTGGGCGTGCGGGAAATGTTGAAGAAATGAAGGAACGGCGCCGCAAATAGCCACATGTCAATGGGGCTTACTGGTACGGCCGTTCTTCTTTCTTCTAAGTGTCCTGGGCTCTGCGTCCCGCTTATTCTGATCGCGAGCCGCGCAAGTGCGCGGAAGCTCGCGATCGCGCTGATTCTAACTGCAAGTCTTGCCGGCTGCGTGTGGCCGTGTTCGGTTTTGTGGGGCAGTCGCCTTCCCTGGACCTGTCGCGGGTGACGCCCTTTCCTTTCTTATTGGCTATCGACCGCCTTAGCGCGTTTTTCCTGTTGCTCGTGTGCGCGGTGGCGGTTCCGGTCACGATTTTTGCGGTTCCGTATTTCGACCTCCACTACTCCGAGCACCGCCGCAATTGGACGTGGGCATTCTTTTCGTTGTTTCTCCTGTCGATGATTGTGGTCGTTACAGCGGCCACGGGTTTTGCATTTCTGGCGGGCTGGGAGTTGATGACGCTTGTGTCCGCCGCGTTGATTCTGATCGAGGGGGACTCGGCGGAGCGGCGTCACAATGTCTTCATCTATTTGTTGATGATGCATGCGGGTGCGGCCGCCGTTGCGGCAGGTTTTTTTCTTTTCCTACCCTATTCGCACAGCCTGGATTTTGCGCGATTCGCGCGGCGAGCGCGCGATGCCGGGAGGAATCCGGACTGCGATCTTCCTGGCGGCATTCGTGGGATTCGGAGCCAAGGCCGGTCTTATCCCGCTGCATCTGTGGCTGCCCCGGGCTCATCCCATCGCTCCTAGTCCCGTCTCAGCGCTGATGTCGGGGATCATGTTGAAGACAGCGGTTTACGGATTTGTGCGCTTTGCTTTTGATTTTCTTGGCGGCGGCCCTTGGTGGTCCGGCTATGTCGTTTTGCTGGTGGCTGCGGTTACGGGTCTTCTCGGCATTCTGTATGCGATTGCCGAACACGACCTGAAGCGGCTGCTGGCTTACAGCAGCGTGGAAAACATCGGCATCATCTTTCTCGGGCTGGGGACGTCGCTGATTTTCCTGGCGCATCATGCCCCGCTTGGCGCGGCTCTGGCGCTTGTCGCTGCGCTCCTGCACGCCTTTAACCATGCTTTGTTCAAGAGCCTGCTGTTTCTCGGCGCCGGCGCGATTTCGAATGCCACTCATTCCGTCGATTTGAACGAACTGGGAGGCTTGCAGCGCCGAATGCCGCTCACCGGCGCGGGCGTGCTCGTTGGTTGCTGCTCGATTGCGGGGCTGCCGCTCTTCAATGGTTTTATCAGCGAGTGGCTCACATTTCGAAGTTTTCTCGCTGGTTCGAGCCTTGGTCGGCACCAAGGCGCAGATTATTTTGCCCTTGATGGTGGGCGTTCTTGCTCTGATTGGCGGCTTGGCTGCGGCGTGTTTTGTGAAAGCCTTCGGAGTGGCGTTCCTGGGGCGGCCTCGCAGCGAGGAGGCCGAACAGGCGCAGGAAGTGCCGCTTGGGCATGCGCGTCGGCATGTTGTTGCTGGGCGCCGGCTGCATTTGGGATTGGAATTTTGCCGGGGATTTTGTTGCGGCCACTGGTCTCGCTGGTTCAGGTGCTGATTCCCGGCGCTGGCGTGCCGGAGGAAACTCTGAGCATCGCTCGCATCATGCCGTGGATCGCAGCGATTGTTCTGGGCACGGTGCGGTCGCTTCCTATTCAAGCGCCGAGAAAGAATCGCCCGGACGTGGGCGTGCGGTCTTCCGGGGCTTTCGAGCCGCATGCAGTACACATCCACGGTTTTCTCGAAACCGATCCGTTTTGTCTTCGCCCGAGTCTACCGGCCCGATCGCAAAGTGGAGAACTTCCCGCCGATCAGCCATACTTTCCCGTTTCCATCTCCTATCAATCCGTGCGCACAACCTCCTACGAGCGGGCCCTCTATCGGCCATTTGTTGACTTGATTGTTTCGCTGGCGCACCGGTTGCGCCGATTGCAGACGGGGAACATACAGGTCTATCTGCTCTACATCTTTCTTGCTCTCGTGTCGTTGCTCACATTCCTGAGGTTCCAGAGATGAAGATCGCGGTCGACATCCTGCAGGCGTTGTTGCTCATTCTGGGCGCGCCGCTGGTGCGCGGGATCATCGCGCGCCTCAAGGCGCGGCTGCAAAGGCGCCGGGGAGCCAGCATCTGGCGTCCCTACGCGGAGCTGTTCAAGCTCTTCCGCAAGGAAGAGTTGGTTCCTCCGACCTCCTCGGCGGTGTTTCGTCTTGCTCCGATCTTGTTGTTCGCGGCTGCTGTGTGCGTGGCGGCATTTGTGCCGGTCGTGCATGCTTCGGCGTTGCTGGGCTCGCGCGGCGATTTCTTCCTGCTTGTGTACTTGCTGGCCTTGGGGCGGTTCTTTCTGTCCCTCGGCGCGCTGGATGGGGGAAGCGCGTTCGGCGGGATGGGTGCGAGCCGCGAGGCATTGGTTTCAAGTTTGGCGGAGGCTCCATTCCTGTTGGGCCTGGTGGCGGTCGCCGATCCTGGCATCCCGCGCTGACATCGCCGGAATGGTCGCGTGGACGCTCCAGCAAAACATCTTCAACATTTCCGCGGTGCACATTCTGGCTTTTACGTCTCTTGCCATGGTGACTCTGGCGGAGACCGGCCGCATGCCGGTGGACAATCCGACCACCCATCTTGAGTTGACCATGATCCACGAGGGCATGGTGCTCGAATACTCGGGGCCGAGCCTGGCGCTGATCGAATGGGCAAGCGCGATCAAGCTGCACGCCATGCTGGCCCTGCTGATCGCGCTGTTCTTCCCTTGGGGGATGGCATCCGGAGGTTCGGCTGGGGGAGTCTCCGTGGCCTTGCTGCTGTATTGCGCGAAAATCGCGGTTCTCATGATTCTACTGAGCGTGATCGAGAGCGCCGTGGCCAAGCTGCGGATGTATCTGGTTCCGGATTTCCTCGGCGTGGCCTCCGCTGTGAGCGCTCTTGCGGTGATTTTTACAATGTGGGTGAAGAGGTAGCGAAATGGGCTTGGTGGGAATTGCGACCGAGAAAATTCTGAGTTCGTTTTCCGTCTTTTTATTTCTCACGATTCTCCTGCTGGCTGTCGCGCGCCGAATCTCCACAAGCGTGCTTCTCTTCAGCCTGCAGTCCGCGGTCATCACTGCGGAAGTTCTGGCGACGGCATTTCAGGAAAAGCTGCCCGAGGCCTACATCGTCGGCGTCCTCGTCTTTGTGATCAAGGTGGTGGCGATCCCCCGCGCCTTTTTCCTGCTGACGAAAAGGCTGAAAACCGTGCGCGACGTGAAGGCTTCGACAACGCCCACTCAGTCGGTCTTCATCGTTGCGGCGATGATCTACCTGTCGTATGCGGCCGTTCATTCCTATGGCCGGGCCGTTCACGTGCCGGACGATGCCCTTGCGGCGGCCGTCTCCCTGATTCTTACCGGGGCGTTCCTGATGGTCAGCCGTAAGAAGGCGCTCATGCAGATGCTCGGGCTGCTCGTGCTGGAGAACGGCATTTTCCTGGCGGCCTTGATCACAACGTTCGGCATGCCGCTGGTCATCGAGATCGGAATCTTCTTCGACATCCTGATGGGGCTGCTTCTGATGGGAATCTTCACATTCCGCATTAGCGACACGTTTGATCATCTGGACGTGTCCAAACTGCGACGGCTGCGGGGCTGAGGGAATGCTTCTCCTGCTGCCACTCGCAATCCCGATTCTCGGAGCCGGCTCATCCTGCTGTCTTTCGTGAATCCGCGCGCTGCCACTCGTGTGGCGCTCTTGCTGGGAGGGCTGGAAATCGCCGCGCTCGGCGCGGTGGTCTGGCAGGTTCACACGCACGGCGAACTGCAACAGGGACGTACCTGCGCGCCGACGGCCTGAGTTCGTTTTTTCTGATGGGCATCGCATTCATTTCGGGCCTCGTGCTGGTGTACGCCTCGGGCTATCTGCGCCACATGGGAGAAGGCCGTTTTTCTTCGCCGCGCTGGTTTTACGCCCTGGTTTTTCTGTTTCTCTTCACGATGATCAGCGTCTGCCTCTCGGCAAACCTCGGTTTGCTGTGGATCATGATGGAGGGAACGACGCTGGCCTCGGCCCTGCTCGTGGGCTTCTACAACACCGAAGGCGCGGTCGAGGCTGGCTGGAAGTATCTGATCGTCTGCACGGTGGGAATTGCCTTCGCGCTGTTCGGCACCATCGTGTTGTATCTCGCCGCCGTCAAGGCGGGCATGAGTCCGGCCGCGGCGCTCGATTGGGTTTCCCTGATGAATGCCGCGCCGCGCATCGGACTCGACCCGCACCTGGTGAAGCTCGCATTCGTTTTCGTCATCGTTGGCTATGGAACGAAGATCGGCTTCGTTCCCATGCACAGCTGGCTGCCGGACGCGCACGCCGAAGCTCCCACGCCCATCAGCGCTTTGCTCTCGGCGGTTCTGCTCAACTTGCGCCATGTACGCGCTCTGATGCGCTACGACGCGATCGTTTCCCGCGCCGTGGGCCCGGCTTTTCGCATTCCCTGCTGCTGATCTTCGGCGTGATGTCCATGGTTGTGGCCGGGCTGCTCATCCTGGTGCAACGGAATCTGAAGCGCCTGATGGCCTACAGCAGCATCGAGCACATGGGAATCATCGCCATCGGCCTGGGATTGGGAGGCCCGTTGGGACTTTTCGGCGCGCTGCTGCACACGTTCAATCACTCGGTGGCAAAGTCTCTTCTGTTTTTCAGCGCCGGCAACGTCCGCCACAATTTGGGCACGCTGCGCATGGATGAGATCAGCGGCATTTCGCGCTACGATGCCGCAAACGAGCGCGGCGCTTGTCGTCGGCGGTCTGGCGATTGTCGGCCTGCCACCTTTCAGCCTGTTCATCAGCGAGTTTGCCATTCTGTCCGAAGCCTTCGCACAGGCGCGCTACCTTGTTGCGGTTCTGTTTCTGGATCGTGCTCTCGGTGGTTTTCGGCGGGTTCGCCTACCATTTCTTTCGCATGCTCTGTGGAGAGCCGGATCGGCGGCCGGAGAATTCGAAGCTGCATTCCGTCCGAATACATCGCCATGGGGATCGCCGCTCTCTGCCTGTTGTTCTTCGGGGCGCGGATTCCCCATGCCTGTTCGGTGCTTCTCCAGCGAAGCCATGGCGGTGTTGCGATGAACGAAGACGTGCCATGCACTTCCCGAATCAGCGGCGAGACCTTCGGGGCCAACCTTGCAATTCCTCAAGCCAAGGAGGGAACCCGCGCGCCTTGTCACTATTTTCGGAAGCCTCGGTCCGCAAACCGCGAGAAGCGCGTTCACTACATCTTTGATCTCGGAGAGCCCGAATTACTCCGAGATCGTGCTGCCGGCGGATGGTCCGCTTGCGGTCCATCGCCCGCAGGTGCCGGCGGCGGCATGGTATGAGAGAGAACTCCACGACCAATACGGCATCGAGATCGTCGGGCACCCCGATCTGCGGCCCTTGATTTTTCACGACAATTGGCCCGACGGCGTCTACCCAATGGTGGATCGGGTGGACGATGTGCCTTGGTCGAAGCGCGAGTATCACTTCCTGCAGGTTCAGGGCGAGGGCATCGCGGAAGTCGCAGTCGGCCCCGTTCACGCCGGCATCATCGAGCCGGACATTTCCGCTTCAGCGTAGTGGGCGACACGATTCTGCATCTCGAGTTGCGCCACTTCTACACTCACAAAGGCACCGAGAAACTCTTCGAAGGAAAGTCCGTCGCCGATGGAGCGATGCTGGCGGAATCCGTTTCCGGCGACAACTGCTTTGCCCATGCGGTGTGCTATTCCCAGGCAGTAGAAAATGCCTGCGGAATCGAAGTTCCGCCGCGAGCCTTAGCCCTTCGTCTGATTGGACTGGAACTCGAGCGGCTTGTCTGCCACATCTCGGATATCGGTGGACTGTGCACCGACGTGGGTTTCAGCGTGGCCGCAGCGTATGCGACGCGCCTCAAGGAATCTCTGCTTCAGGCGTCGCGCAGTGTTGCGGAACGCGCTACTGGCGCGGCATCGCGGTTCCGGGCGGCCTGCGATTCGATCTTGACTCCGGCCGAGTGGCCGACACTCGGTCAAGCGGTCGTCGCGAGTGCTCCGAGACTTCTCGGAAATCGCGCGAATGATCCTAGAGACACCCTCGATCCAGAACCGCTTTGAAACGGCGGGGTACTCAGCCAGGAAGCGGCGCGGGACCTTGCGGTCGTCGGCCCCGTCGCGCGCGCCAGCGGAATCGATCTCGATGTTCGCCGCGACCACCTTACGGTCGACTACGCAACGCATCGATCGAAGTTCCCGTCACGCATTACGGAGACGTGATGGCGCGCGCGCGAATTCGCATTGCCGAAGCGGCGGTCTCCGCGGAGTGATTCAGGAGGCCGCGAGATCGCTTCCGGAGGGAAGCGTGTTCACTCCGGTCGTCTCGCGAGAAGATGTCCAAGGATTTTCTGCAGTGGAATCGCCCCGCGGGGAACTCTGCTACTGGATGGAAGCCCGCGGCGGACGGCTGACTCGGTGCCACGTCAAGTCGCCGTCGTTCCAGAACTGGCCCGCCATGCCCCTCGCCGTGGCGGGCAACATCATCGCGGATTTCCCCCTGATCAATAAGAGCTTCAACCTTTCCTACTCGGGATGTGACCGATGATCGGCGACGTGATTGGGCGGAGCCTGCGCCAGCCGAGCCGATTGATTCCGGTCGAGGCGCTGCTTGGAAATTGCGACGGCAGCCGCATGCCTGACATCATCGCGGATCGCTTGACGCCGGCCATCGCTCAGAGGCTCGTCGACGTCTGCCCCACGGCGGCGCTGGGCATCGAGGAATACGAAGGCCGTCGCTGCCTGCAGGCTGTCGTACGGTCAGTGCATTGGCTGCGGCAAGATGCATGGAAGCTGGCGAAGGAGCCGTGGTCGCCGCCAAGCATTTCACCCGGTGCGGCGTGGCGAAAGAGCAGACGGTGCGGCTCTGGGATATCGACGGCCGCGCGGAGATTACGCCCGCTCGCTCCGAGTCCGGAGGATGCGCGCGGAGCAAATTCATTCTCTTCTGCAGAGGGCGCTGAACATTCGCCAACTGGATGCCGGTTCCTGCAACGGATGCGAGGCGGAAATCACCGCTCTCACGAACCCCTATTACGACCTGGAACGATTCGGCATTCATTTCGTGGCGTCTCCAAAACATGCCGACATGCTTCTGGTGACGGGACCGGTCACCCGCAACATGGCCGAAGCCGTTAAGGCCACCTACGAGGCGGTTCCGGCCCCAAAGTTGGTCGTCGCCGTGGGAGCATGTGGATGCAGCGGCGGAATTTTTGCGGGCAGCCACGCAATCGTCGGCGCGGTGGATGCGGTCATTCCCGTGGACGGATATATCCCCGGATGTCCGCCGACTCCGGCGATGTTAGTGACTGGAATCCTCGAAGTTTTGCGGCGAAATTTAGCTAGGTAGTCGGCTCCGCGTATGCCCTAGGATGCAAGACTCTCTATTCCGAAGACTTTCGCGATGGCAAGACATAGGTGGGCAACTTACCATTCGAAATCCCTTCAGCAGATCGTCCCGCTAGCGGCCTATCGGAAACGCCGGGGTGGGTTGCGATGAGGTAAGACTCGTCAGAGCAACTCGGGGAAGAAACCAGGCGCAGGATTCCTTCAGGCCCACCGCTTTCCCGCACGCACCAGGCGGGGAATCAGAATGAGGACCGTGCCATAAATGAGGAGTGAGGCGGCCAGCGACTGGGTGCTGCCAAAGCGCAGATCCTCGAAAACAAGCTTCAAACTCCCCAGAACGGCGGCGGCATAGGCCATCCACACGAGCTCAAGCCGTTTCCACCGCGCACCCACAAAGGCCAGCAGAAGCGCCGCCGCGCACGTCACGATGGTGCGAATGACGGCCAATTGCGGGAGTGCCGGCGCGGCCCCGCGAGCGATGAGCCAAACGAGCGCGGCAACGGCCAGCGCGGCGAGCGCGTAGACCGCCAAAATCGCGGGTAGCAGCCGCAGGAGCCGCTCGCCCTGGTGCTCGCCGGGATAGCGGGAGACCATCGCGGTGCAGAGAAGAGCTGCGGCGGCAGCCACAATTGGCAGCGCTCCGGGCGCGGGAGGATAGGTTCCGGCAAGGGCGCGACCGGCGTACTCGAGCAAACCCGACGCGAAGACAGCGCCGCTCAGATAGACCACGCCGTGCAAATCAAGCGCGGGACTGCGCACACGGACGCCCAGCCCGGTTGCGATCACTGCGGCCAAGCACAGCCAAATCACCAGCGGCAGGGACGGAAGGGCGAAGAAACTCCCCGCCATCACAAAGGCAACTCCACAGGCGGCGTAGAAATGGAAGTTGGGGCGCTCGCGGTGCCGCGCGAGCAGGCCAAACGCGGCAAAATAACATGCGGCTCCGGCGATGAGGCAGGAAACTCCCAATGCGGACAGGGCGGCGCCGTCCGTAATTCGGAGCGCTGCCCAACCCGCCAGCAGAACAGTGGTCAACAAGTTGCGCGGCCTCAAAGCCGTGATCTTGAGCCGAAGAATCAAGGAACGGATGACCAGGCTGACGGCATAAATGGCGAAGAGAGCGGCAACGAGAGCAATCATGAGGCCCGCAGCCACAGGGTGGTACTCCGGGGGAACCGCCCTGGAATTCCCAAGGATGATGATCAGAATTAGAGCCGCGAAATCAGCTGCCGCCGCAACGACCGGCGCAGGGCGAGCCAGCGGCCCCGGCTGGCGGCAAATTCGCTTAGCAGCGCCATGACGAGAAGCGCCAAAGTGAAGGGCACGGGAGCGCGCGTGGCGGCCATGAGGATTAAGGCAGTGATGACTGCGGTGAGCATTCCCACCCAGATGACGGAAGTAACATTGCGGCGCCAAGCCAGGGTCATTGCCAGAAGGGCGAATGCGGCCAGGACCGCCGCGGTCACGGGCGGCTCGAGGATTCGGAAGCGCACGGTGACTTCCCACAGCATGGGAGCGAGAATCAGCGCCGCCGTGATGGCGTAGGAAGAGCGCGCGAGTTGCGTTTGAGCGCGAGGCCACGCCGCCCACACCAGCCAGCCGGCGGCATAAGCCAGCGCGAGCGTCACGGCTATCCAGGGAGGAATAGCTCCGGACTCCGCGGCGGCGCGGAGCACATAGGCGCCTGCAATTCCAAGAACCGCCCTGCCGAAAACCGAAAACACGCCCGGCTGCGGCTGAGCGGACGGCGCTCCGCCTGAACCAGGATTGGCGGTGGCCGGAGCCGCAGGGGGCTCTAGAGGAGAAGAGTGCGCTTGCAAGGGATGTTCGAGCGTGGAAAGGCGGCGCTCAAGTTCCGCCACGCGCGCGCTGAGCTCTTCCAGATGGGATGAAACGTCTTCGGCAGGCATGGCGTCCACCTCGACGCGTTCCGAACGCGATCGCGCGGCCTAGTCGTCGCCGTGGGCCGGAGCAGCGCCCGCCGGGGGAAGCGATTCGCGGTCTGGCCACGGCGGAAGCAGTTTCACCAAGACCCACAGGATGGGCAAGGGTAAGAGGGTCAGAACAATGGCGGTCAGCAACCCTTCCCTGGTCACAAATCCAATCTTGTAGGTCGTGTACCCCAGAAAACTCTTGGAAAAGAGCTGGCCGCCAATGACCACGTTCCAGCGCATGGCGAAAATCCCGATAAGCGCCAGGCTTCCCGCCACGGCATAGATGCGCTTGCGGGCTTTTTCGCCGAGCTTGAACAACTGAGTCAGGGCAAGCAAGCCGATCGGCGCCAGCGTGCCGATATAAATCTGAATGACGATCTGGGAAAGGTACAGGCGCGTATGGACCATGAAATCCAGGCTGCGAAAGGATTCATCCGCCTCGTAGATGCGGTGAACGAGGTCGAGCATTTCCAGGCTGAAGTCAATGATGAAGGTGTAGAACAGGTAGCGGGCGATGGTGTCCACGCAGCGCATATCAATTGTTTGTTTGCGGTACCAGGAGGAGAACATGTAGAGCAGCAGCACCACGGCAATGCCCGACACCATCGCGGAGAAGAGAAACACCACCGGCATCATCGGCGAGGACCACCAGGGATTCGCCTTCACCGACCCGAAGATGAACCCGACATAGCCATGCAGGAGAAACGCGGAGGGAATGCCCACCACGGTGACGATGTAGCCGGCGCGATCGTCGATGCGCAGCGCATTTTCGCTGATGTTCGTCGAGCCGAGCGTGAGCACGCGGTAGATGACCCGCTTCAAGCCCTTGGTGCGCTGCGAGAGCAGAACGATGTCCCGCCGGAAATCCAGCCAGATTTCCAGCACCAGCACGGCCATCAGGTACCACAGGTAGACGAAGCCAAACATGGCCATCGCGGAACGTGCGGTGCGGCGTCAGATACATCTCGAAAGAACGCTCGGGATGGCCCAGATGCAGCTGCAGCGGGAGCGGAGCCACCAGCAGAAACGCGAGCGCGGTCAGCAGCGCCAGCCGATAGGTCGGCTTGACGGCTTCGACGCGGAACACACGCTCGAGCGATGCCAGGATGAATGCGCCGGCGACCAGGCCGGTGACATACGGGTAGACGACGATCAGGATGCTCCAGGCGAGCTCGACTTCGTTCGGGTACATGTAGCCTTGAACCGGTGGCATGGCCTTCTCGCGCCTCCCTAGCGCACCGAACCATCCAGATCGTTGTAAAAAAGTTTCGCTCCCGTGGCCATGTAAGGCTTCAGCACCTGCACTTCGTGAGTCCGCAAAAACTCATGAATCGGATCGTTGGGGTTCTTGAGGTCCGCGAGCTGCCGCGCGCCGGTGGGGCAGGCTTCACAACAGGCGGTCGTGAGTCCCTTGGTAATGCGGTGATAGCAGAGCGTGCACTTCTCCGCCGTTTGCGTCTTGGGATTCAGGAAGCGGCAGCCGTAGGGGCAGGCCTGGATGCAGTACCGGCAGCCGATGCAATATGTCTTGTCCACGAGCACCACGCCATCCGGGCGTCATGAACGTCGCGCCGACCGGGCAGACCTGGGTGCAGGGCGAATCGGCGCAGTGATTGCACATTTTCGGAACGAAGAAGTTTTTGCCGCCGGGTTCGAGGATCTGGCGGAAAGCCATGCTTGCCGCCGTCGGGCGAATCCACCACGGGATCGGCCAGGTCGTAATCGGAGACGTGGTAGCGTTCGACCCAGGTGCGGAAATAGCCCTCCGGCACATCGTTTTCCGTGGCACACGCGCGCACGCAATTTCCGCAGCCGATGCACTTCGAGATGTCCACCAGCATGCCCCACCAGTGCTCGGTCAGGTTGTAATTGGGCGAGGCTTCCGGCGTTCCGGCAAGGACGGCCTCCCAGGCGACCGCTGCGGCGGGCAGCAGTATGAGCATTTGCCGGCGGGTAATCTTCATGGTTTGGCTCCTAGGCCCATCAGCGGACTGTGCGGCTGATGGCAGGTCTCGCAGGGCAATCCAGCCGCTGTGTTCCTGGGCATCGATCTGAGGGAAACCTTTGGGCCTGGCGCCGTTCGCCTCGTGGCAGCGGACGCAGAGAACGGCGGTATCGAGTTTCGGCGGCTGGACCGTGCCCGGATCGCCCGCGTGTGTTGCGAGCGCGCCGTGGCAAGCTTCGCAGTTCACGCCTGCATGCTTTCCGTCGTTCTTCACGGCGAGGACATCGGAGTGGCAAGTCTCGCAGGCTTGGTGTCCAGCAAACACGACGGGCTTGGCGGCGATTTCCGCGATCGCGTTTCCGCGATAGTGGCCATATTCGCCGAAACTCTCGAGGCACCAGGACCGCCCGGACCAGAACAAAGACGATGATCCCAGCGGCAAAGACCAAGGCGACACGCCACAGATGCTCCGTGTCCTTGAACCTGTTCGTTTTCATTGGTGCACCCGTCTATCGGCGTTCTCGCGGCCGGTGCAGGAATCAACCGGAGCGGAAACAGGGCGGAGGCAAAGATAGGATTGGCAGGTGCGTCGAGGGGCGGAGAAGGTGACTACCCGGCAAGGAGGCCAATTGGCAGTCCCAACGAGGTGATGCCACCCCGCGCGAATCAGGTTTGAAATCCTGCCAGCTGGTTTGGAAGCAGGCGACATTTACTTGTTTCCCGCCTCCTGCTTCGAGCATAGTGCCGAGAACATGTAATGTAAGCTACCTGGCACTCGTGCTCGGTGCGAGGACAGGCATCACCGACGGATGTGACGACCATCACTGTTCCCGAAGTGAAGCGCACAGCTGTATGGTTGAAATGCGGTATTCTGTAAAGTGGAACAAGTTGAGATAGCCCGGAAAACAGTGAAGGCGACCCCGACGGCGGCCATGGAATGGAGCGGCCGTTCGCTCGAGCGCGTCGAGGCTTGGGCCGGTACCGGCAAGCGCTTACTCTCCGCGAACCTCCTATCAGATTTGGCCAAGAATTCCTGGGCTTGGCTTCACTTATTGAGCCTGGATGCGCCGTTGGTCGGCGTCTTGTGGCAGTTGCTTTTCGCGAAGGCCTTGCGCGTGCATCTGGCGCCGGTCGTAAACCTCATCACCGCTTTGGTGATCTGGCTGATTTACGTTGCGGACCGGATCTTGGATAGCTACGAGGCGGAAGAGAGCGCGGAGGAGGCGGTGCGGCATCGATTTTATCGGGCGCACCGCGTGGCGTTCCTGCCGGCATTTTTTAGCGTTTTGCTGGTGACCGGCTGGATGGCATTCGCCGATCTCGGATTCAAGACGTGGCGCGACGGATTGCTGCTGGCGACGATTGTGGGTGGATATTTTGCGGTCGTTCACATCTTGGGAGGCTCCGCGCAGAAGTGGTTTCCAAAAGAGATTGCGGTGGCGATTTTGTTTGGTATCGGGACGTTCATGCCGGTCGGCGTGCGCGTGCAGCAGTTCCATTTGCGATTTCTGCTGCCCTTCGTGCTGTTTCTCCTCGTGCTGTGGATGAATACGCTGATCATCGAATACTCGGAATGGGTGACGCTGCGCCGGCGCGACGCCGATCGGCCGCACGAGTCGACAATTCTCGTGGGGCGATATTTGGCGGCGTTCGGAGCCGCGGTGGGGGTGCTGGCGCTCTCCGCGATGGCGAGCCGGTGGTTCCCCTTGGCCCGGCCGATTCTGCTGGCCGAGGCACTGAGCGCGATGGGACTCGCGATGCTCGGCTGGCAGTGGAGAAGAATTTCGTCGTACGCCGTGAGGGTCGCCGCGGATGTCGTGCTGCTGACGCCGCTGCTGCTATTCCTTCTTCGAAGATAGGCTGTCCGAGCCAACCCCGATCAGGCAACGGACCCGGTTCCCCAGGGCTTGACAGACGAACCGTTCACCCCGAATATCGATCTAGCAGTCTAGTCAGACTAGTCATGGAGGTTGCCGATGAGCAAGGCCCCGAGGAAGCAACATGACCGGGAGGGCGTTGCGACAATCAAGAGCCAAAAGACCAATGGATCGTCCTGGCAAATCCAGACCGCAAAGGCCCGTTTCAGCGAGGTATTTCGAAAGGCGCGCACCGAGGGCCCCCAACTCGTCACGCGGCAGGGAAAAGAGGGCGTAGTAATCATATCCGACGAGCAATACGAGCAGCTTGTGGGCAAGGCGCGCCAGCCGAAGAGTCTCGTGCAGTTCTTCCGAGAATCTCCGCTGGTCGGGGTCGAATTGGACTGGACGCGCAACCGCGACGAAGGCAAAGACGTTGAGCTATGAGCGCCTACCTGTTGGACACGAACTGCATCTCCGAGTTAGTGCGCGCGGAGCCGGATCCCGGTGTCATGACCTGGCTGGAGGCGGCGGACGAGGCGTTGCTGTACCTGAGCGTTTTGACCATGGGAGAGATTCGGAAAGGAATCGCAGGGCTGTCTCAAGGCAAACGCAGAACGCGGCTTGAAACGTGGCTGGAAGTCGGAACTGCGAGCCCGTTTCGCCAGCCGGATACTGTGGGTGGATGCGGCCGTGGCGGACCGGTGGGGGTTGCTTGCAGCGGGCGCCAGGAGTGAAGGGAAGTCGCTCTCAACGATCGACGGCCTGTTGGCGGCCACAGCGCTTCAGCACAATCTGACAATCGTCTCGCGCAACGTAAGCGACTTTGCGAACGTGCGAGTACAAGTTTTGAATCCGTGGCAGAAGTAGGGTGCGACGCATCAAACCTGGAACTCCTCCCTAGCCGGCCTTCGTGAGTTCCTTCACGAGATAAATAATTTGTCCGGTGTGATGGTAGGCGTGGGCTGCCATGCGCATGAAGGCACTGAAGCGATCGGGGCAGTCGGGCTGCGTGTCGTCGGAGTACGGCGCGACGAGATCTTGGGCCGATTGCTTGCGGATTGTCGCGGCCACCATATCGATGGCGCGATCGAAATCATTGAGGACCTGTTCCTTGGGGCGTCGCGACGTGTCGCTGAACTCGAGCGGGCGATTGCGAACGTAGCCGGTGCCCGCAATGCGCGCTCCAATGTAATGATTGAGGTTGCCGGTAACGTGCAGAAGCAGGTGGCCAATGCTATTGCCGTAGGGATAGGGATTCGTCCAGAGCTGCTCGGTCGAAATGGGCGCGACCCACTCGTGGATGCTGTCGCGAACTTCTTCGTAGTAGGACGCGAGTGTGGACGTAACACTTTGCGCGAGTTCCGGCATGACGTTTTTCTCCTTCGATCCGGTACCGGCGAGTATAGCAGCGGCATCACAACCCTCAGAGGGAGGCGTGATATCCTCCCCGCTTGAATGGGACAGGGAGGTCGATCATGGCGGCACCGAAGATTTTGATTTTGACGGGAGACGCGGCGGAATCGCTCGAAGTGATGTATCCCTATCAGCGGTTGCAGGAAGAGGGCTACGACGTAAAGATTGCGGCGCCCAAGAAAAAGAAGCTGCACTTTGTGGTGCACGATTTCGAGCCCGGCTACGACACGTACACGGAAAAGCCCGGATACAGTTGGGATGCCGATCTCGCTTTCGCGGACGTGAATCCGGCCGATTACGCGGCGCTCGTGATTCCGGGCGGAAGAGCGCCCGAATACATTCGCAACGATGCGGACTGCAAGCGAATCATCCAGCATTTTTTCCAGCAGGATAAGCCGGTCGCGCAAATATGCCACGCGGCGCTCGCGTTGCTGGCAGCGGGAGTGCTGAAAGGGAAGCGGACGGCGGCATATCCGGCGCTTGAGCCGGACGTGCAGGCGGGTGGCGCGGAGTTTGTGAATTCCGATGCCGTGATCGACGGGCAAATGGTTTCGGCGCGGGCGTGGCCGGATCATCCGGCGTGGATGCGCGAATTCATCAAGATACTGGAGCAGAAGGCGCCGGTGCAGCAGCAGAGCGCGTCAGCGCGATAAAAGCCGAGGGGAAGCCGGATGAATGTGAGCGTGAATGCAGGGATGGTGACGACGGCGTTCGACTTGCCGGGTTATCGCATCGCGAAAAATTTCGGACTCGTGCGCGGGATCACGGTTAGATCGCGCAGCGTCTTGGGCACGATGGGCGCATCGCTGCAGACGTTCATGGGCGGGAATATCACGCTCTTCGAAGAGATGTGCGAAACGGCGCGGGAGCAGGCGCTCGAGCGAATGATGACAGCGCTCGAGCGCGGAGCCAATGCGGTGATCGGCGTGCGGTACGACGCCACAGAGGTGATGCAGGGTGTCACCGAGGTGATTGCCTACGGGACAGCGGTGCAGGCTGGAGCACGCGGCATAGCGTGCGCGGTGTCGTCGGCGTGGAGGAGCGATGAAACAAGGACTGAGAATTAGTTGCGGGGGCCATGCTGTTCGCGTTGATTGCGGCGGCGGTCTTGACCGTGCAGGGCGATGCGCCGAAAACCGAGATGATCCAGATCCCGAACGGCACGGAGCAGCTCAGCGGATATCTGGCGACGCCGGAAAAGCCGGGGCACTATCCGGCGCTGGTTGTGGTCCACGAGTGGTGGGGCCTGACGGACTGGGTGAAGGGCGAAACGCAAAAGCTCGCGGAGCAGGGATACGTCGCTCTAGCTGTCGATTTGTATCGAGGGAAGGTGACGAGCGATCCGGAGGAAGCGCACGAGTTGATGCGCGGATTGCCGGAGGATCGCGCGATCAGCGATTTGAAGGCGGCGTTCAATTATTTGAACACGCGCAAGGACGTCGAGCGCGGGCACGTGGGCTCGATCGGCTGGTGCATGGGAGGAGGATTTTCGCTGCAACTCGCGATTCACGAGCCGCGGCTGGCGGCGTGCGTCGTCAACTACGGCGCGCTGCCCACCGATCCCGCGGAACTCCAACAAATCACTGCGCCAGTGCTTGGCAATTTCGGCGCGCTGGATCGAGGCATCACGCCCGATGACGTCAAGGCGTTCGAGAAGACGATGACCGGGCTCGACAAGCGCGTCGACGTCAAGGTTTACGACGGCGCCGGGCCACGCGTTTGAGAATTCAACGAACGTGCAGGGATATCGACCAGAGGCGGCCGCGGACGCATGGGCGCGCAGCGTCGCATTCCTGAATAAATCGCTGAAGTAGCTGCGCGTAATTTCAGCTATTGAGCCGGCGCACTGAGCCGGCGCATCAGTTCGCGCAAGCGTGCCCCGTCTCCAGTCCCCATGCGCGTGAATTCCACGCCCATTCCCTTTTTCGATTCCGCGTAACGCACGATGCCCTCGATGCGCACTTCTCCCTCCGGAAGAACGAACAGCAATTTCACCGTGGTACCTATGGGAGGCGGTGCGGGCGTAGAGACGAAGACTCCGCCGATGCTGAGGTCGCGCACGCGCGAAACGGTGCTCGCTCCCGTCGTCTGCCAGGACACCCAGATTCCTTTCGAAACCTCGGTTCGCGGATTGCGGCGATTTTCGCGAGTACGGATTGACGTCATAGGACTACAACCCACACACAATAAGCCAGGTGCGAATATTATGCCGAGCGCCGACGAGCGGCAACCATTGTTCGCGAGCAGGTTGAGCAGGAAGTAAGACCCCCAGCCCGACCATCGTGTGCTGGATCTGATACAGCGAAACCTGTAGACGAAGTTTGCATCGGTTACATTTCTACCCCATCGCCAGACGCGACCTAGTGGACAATCAGTGTCATCATCCCCAACTTGCTTTGCCTTAATAGCTTGGAGGTCCTCTAAGCTGGCCTGATACATGCACCAGACAGGGCAGACAAAGCGCGGGCCGCCGGGATTTCGGGCCAGCGAATGAGGGTGTCAGCGTTCCTTCTTCGTCCGCGTTAAACCCCTGATAGAGGAAATCGCGCAGAAAGCGCCCGTCCTGCGAAATGCCTTCACCATAGACGCGCTCCGCGGGGGCGATGGAGTCGCGAACGTGTTTGGCATAGGAAGCAAAATCGCGAATGGCAGCGAATCCCCCACCGGCTACGATGGGGTCGGCGACCTCGTAGACGTATTCGTAAATCTTCCCCGGCTGGAAGCCGCCGTTGAGGTGAATATGCCGGGTGCTCGGGGCGAGTTTGCCGTCGACGGTGTGCTCGAACTGCCAATCGGTACGGGGAATGAGCGTCCGCTTCCCGTTGCGCGAGTCGCGAACCGTGAGCACATTGCGCGGATCGTCGGGTGCAACGACCGGATATTCGCTTCCGCCGATGTTGCCGAGAATAAGGTGCCCGAGCGGGATCTCCGGCGTAGCTTTCGAGAGCATTAGGTCGCCGCGCAGCAAGCCGGTGATCGTCTTTCCGTTGTCTTTCGCGACAGGCGCAAAGAATTTCAGGGCGTCCGGGCCGCTCGCGTCCCATTGCCAGCCCAGGCTGACGATGGTGAAGCCGTTGCGCAGCAGCCAGGCGTCTCCTGCGTCGTGGGCCAGATCCCTGTCGCCGCCATCTACGAGGGAAAGAATGCTGATGCGTCCCCGGTTGGGAACTTCCAGAATCATCGAGCCGTTGCCCTTTCGGGTATCCTTGGGACGGACCGCGATGAAGTCGGAGGATAACTCGACCTCGCCATCTTTCAGGTTCACCGCATTGCCAAGATCAACAATTTGCCTGTTGTGTGGATTGGCTGCCGGTAGCGAAAAACAAACCCGCCCTACGATGCGCTCGTAAGCTCCCGCATCGCCGAATTTCTTGCCGTTCAGGACATCGGTGCGAGATGCAATCTCAACTCGCAGAACGCGGGCTTCGAGCGAACGCGTACCCAAAATCAGCAGCACAAGGAACGAAATTACACGAAGAGGAAGTCGCACGCAACGAAGGTACCACGCTGTCCGGTTGGGCGCAAACTCATCCAGGCTCATCTCTGCCGGCAAGTCGGCATGGCCGCTTGAACTCTGTGCCCTGCCGCCAGAGTGAGACCTGAGGGGGCTCCTGGAACCTGGGACGTTTCGGGCCGGTCTTGAGAGGCACATTGTGGGCAGCTGATTCGATTGAACTCTTCGCTGCCTCTTGACTCGATACTTCGTGATTTGGGCCTGCTGAGATCGGCGAACGTAGCAGGCTCTTGCCGCCGCAATTCAGCCCGGTTATTGCTTCGCGCCTTCGAGCGGGACCTGTCCGGCCAGCTCAAACAGCTTTGCAGCCACCGCGCTCGCCAGAGCATTCTTGTCTGCACGGCTCAGGCTCAGCCGCTCTTCCCTCACGGTTTTGCCCGTCTGTTCGATCCTCAGCCTCAGGCTCACCGTGTCCCCTTGTACGCTGTAGACAATCTTTGGCGTCAGCGAGTCGGCGGGGCCTTCGTTCATGTCGTCGAAGTAGAGAACGTGCGGCTCTGCCTGCTGGCCCCGCACCGAGGGATGGCTGATCTCCCGCAGTTGCTCCCGCACCACCTGAGCAAGGCCCAGCGGGTCCTCATCGTTGTCATCGTGGCAGCTCAGGTGCAGCAGCTCCGGCTTGATGGCCGCCAGCGGAATCCTTGCCTCGTCCGCGGGGTCGAGCAACGCCACGGGAAAGCCCGTACCCTGAGGCGCTGCAATCACGGGCTTCTGGATGCCGCCGATACTCTGCGCAAGTTGCGGCACATCTTCGCTTGCATTCTGGAACCAGCGCATTACGTTCAGCCTCGAACCTTCCTCGACTGAGCGGCCGCGCATGCCTTCGAGCAATGCATAAGTCAACAACCCCTGGCCATACTTGCTCGCCTCGTAACTCACCTTGTCCGCCGCTGCACCCATTAGGATGACGGTGCCTGTCGCATCTTTCAGAAACTCCACAGCGCGGCGCTGGTCCGGCGGCACATTGCGCTCCGACACCAGCTTGAGCAGCTCCTCATTTGCGGCGCCGGCCGCACAGGTGTCCAGAATCAGCACCTCCTTCAGCGGCATGCCCTTCGCTCCAAGCCAGTTGCGTAACTCCGCGCTGCTTATGGTCGAAAGCTCCCTTAGCGCCGCGTTGTTCTCGATCTCGAGGCCCCGTGCATCGGTCGTCAGGTAGTAATAACTGTCCTTCTCTGTGTGCAGGTTGACGCCGTGGCCGGAGAGATACACCAGCAACACATCCGTCGGCTTTGCCTTCTGCATCACGTCGGCAAAGACCGCCGCGATGTTCTTCTTCGTCGGCTGGCCGCTCTCCTCTTTCGCATCCGTGGTCAGCAGGCGCAGATGCACATTTTCCTTGCTAAACAGGTGGTCCGCGCCAATTTCAAGGCCCGTCATCATGCTCTCGGCATCGTGCGCAGGGTAAAGCAGGTCCATCGAGTGATCGCCAAAACGCGAGGTTCCAACCACGATGCCGTAGAACTGCGGCTTGTAATCGGAAGCCATGGCATTGTCGGCTTCGACAAAACCAACACCTTTGCTCGTTGCGGCAAGCGTAAAGGTAGCTTTCGCCTCATGGCTGCGAATCTGGTTGCCTGCATCGAAAGCGTAGGCCCCAACCCTGTTCTCTCCAGGCTTGAGCGTCGCAGCGCCCAGGTCAACCGTGACTTCGGTCTTGCCTGTTTTGCTCGCCACTTGCACCGCGATCGGGTGATCCAGCACCGCTACCTTGCGGTCATTCACGCTTACGACCAATCGGCCCACTCCACCGCCCTTATCCTCTATCGTCAGCGTAAGGCGCTTGCTATCCGGCTGGTAAGGCGAGGTAATGGTTACGTCCGGCGAAGCAGCAACCAGGTCCAGGCCCTTTACCTCCGGCAGCCGGCCCTCCTTCAGGATGCTGGCCAGGAGATTCGGCGTGTAGTAGTTGTCTTTGAGCTGCTTGACTTCGATCACGCGGTTGCCATCTGTAACCCAAACCAGCCCCGGCGTGTTGTCCGGGTCGCTGGAATCGTAGCGGCCTTGCGGGTCAGTCACCGCCCAGCCGCCATGCTCGAAGCTCAGCAGTGTTGCCAGTTGCTTGCCGCTCGCAGTGTCCCAAAGGCGGGTTGTTGTGTCCTCGCTTCCGGTGAGCACGAATCGGCCATCCGGGGAGAAGGCCACGGAGTTCACCGCATCCGCATCGGCCTCGAAGACGCGAATCTCCTTGCCGCTGGACGCCTCCCAAAGTCGCGCTCCTCCTTGGTAGTTTCCGGTAAGCACGAAACGGCCATCGGGAGAGAAAGCACAACGGCCATCCGGGGAGAAGGCCACCGATGTAACCCGATTTGTGTGCCCTTCGAAAGAGCGAATCTGCTGACCGGTGGCCGCGTCCCACAGCCGCGCCGTCTTGTCCTCGCTTCCGGTGAGCACAAAGCGGCCATCCGGGGAGTAGGCCACCGAGGAAATTTCGCCAGTCCCGAGCTGCGGCATTAGCCGCACATGCTCTTGGGCCTGCGCCGCCTGGCCCGCCAACAACACAGCGCCCATCGCCAACGCGTTCAACCAGAACTTCGCAGAGACGCAGACGCTTGGAGCCCTCGCCGGAATCTTCATAGCGCACTCCTTCCGAACGGGAAGCGTTGTCATGGGAACCGCGCACAAAGTATACGCCGGTTTCCGCCTGGCTTCTGCGCACGTGTCAAAGCCGAAGCGAGTTCCCTCGTCATTCAGTGCATAGCGCGACGTCTGGTCGAAGGAAGAAAGTCACACCGGATTTGAGCGACCGCCCTGACAAACGACGGCGCCATTCTCGTTGGGGATGCGTGTGGGCATTCGGTACTGCCAAAATTGCCGCTGTTTGAACATTGGCCCCCGTACGACTGTCAAAGATAGACATGGCCCAGAAGCCGCGATGGTCATGGTCCGCTCGATCTCTGTCCTGTCAAGATACTTGAGTTGGAATGCGACCGACAGCCTCATCATCGTCCCTTTTCCGTCGCTTGATCGCAACCAACGCCCGCCTATTTGGGGCTGAGCACTTCGGTCAGTTTGTCAATGTATTCGTCGATCCAGGACTGACCCTGCTCCTGGGAGTTATAGAGAAAGGTGACGCTGACGGTGATGATCTTGCCCGATTGGTAGGGCGTTTTGTTGGATAAATAGCCCATCCACTTCCCGTCGTAGTAAACCACTTTGTCCGGGCAGGGAGCGTGGCCGCCGGCAATGATCACGGTATCCTTGCGCCACTCCAGAACTCCGTTCTTGTAGGCCTTCTTGCTCACCGGCTCGTCCATGTACCAACCGTTGTCCTTGGCTCGTTCCTGGGGAGTCTTGATCATACTGTCGACGGTTGTTTTGTCCATGTAAGCGGCGGTCCATCCGTAGCCAAGGGATATCTTGGTGAGCGGAGGACAGCCGGCGATTTCTTCGTTGGCCTTTGTCCCCCCTGCGCCGTCGGCTATGCCGCCCGCGCGCATCTGGGCCTCCACCTTCGCGGCGGCTGGATCAACCTGAAAGCCGCTCGGCAGCGCCGGTAGCGCGGGCGGCGGGGTCTGGCTCCATAAAGTGGAAACGGCCGCGCCCAACAGCGCCGCAAGACTCAATCCAAGAATTGCTCTCATGGTTTGCCTTTCCATTGCCGCTGATTGAGCGCGGCCTGCGTTAATGCAAACGCATTCCAGGGGCACAGCGAAGCCGCACCCCTGGAGCGATCTGCGCAGAGACGATCTATTTGGTTGCGATCTCCACCAACTCAACCCGACGGTTTTTGGCCCTGCCGTCATCGGTTTTGTTCGACCCAACGGGCGCATAAGGACCATTGCCGAATGCGATCAGCCGTGCGGCGGCGATGCCGTGCTTGGAGACCAGAGCGGTGATGACCGATTGCGCCCGCGCCTGCGAGAGCCTCACGTTGCTGGCCGCGTCCCCCACCATGTCGGTATGCCCGACGATATAAACCTTCAGCGTGGGATTGCCGGTCAACATCTTGGCGATCTCGTCGATGGCCGGCTCGGATTCCGGCTTGATGACGGAACTGGCGGTGTCGAAATTGATGCCGTAAATCGCCACGCTGCCGGAGTCGGCAATGCTGCTGGCCATGCCGGCTGCGTCCAAAGTAACCTCCTGCTGCATAGCTTGCTTTTCAATGATATCCATGTTGTATACCGCCCCATATGCAACAACGTGGAGCTCAATCCACACCTCATTGCCTCCCTTGGTGAAGTGGAGCGTCGTACCGCGATCGCCTCCTTCACCCTCTTCAAGCAACACTTTTCCGCCAACGGCACGCACCGCGTTCTGGTAATTGCGAATCACCTCCAAAGCGCTGGGCATTGCTCCCTTCGAGGGGTCCCGTTGGGAATTGTAATCGGTATGTGAAGTAGTAACGGTGTCCTTCAACATCCTGTTTCTTCTCATGGCCGTTTTCCTTTACCCGGAAGGTAAAGGAATCAAAGCGTAACTCCCTATAGCTGTCGATGTAGTAATTCTGTGGGCGAGTGAGTCCTGGATAATCCTTCGATCCGGCACGTATCCGTTTGGCCGAAGGCGGTTGAAGTGAAGGCGAGCGCGGCAAGCGCCACGAGAAGAGTGCGGAAAATGACTTTCATAATGGCTCCTTGGTAAACCTTGCTTGTTGTCTTGAAAGCGGCGGGAATGTCTAAAATTCCTTCCGCGGATACGATAATGCTCAAAGTCAGCGCGGTTTGTTGCTGGATTTGACCGTCGCGTCCCCCGTAGCCTTGCCGGTCTTCAGGTCCACTGATCCCGACCCTTCCGCATCGATGTTCATGTCAAAGTGTGAGCTCATCCCGGTAGCGGTCCACTCGCCCTGCGTTTGGGTCGTGCAGTTGGCGGGCGGCGCGAGCAGCGCGATATCCGGCTTCACGAAGTGCAGTTCCTTCACCTCCAGCATCAACAGCGGCGGGGCGCCGGGAAAGGCCATCACAACTTTGACGGGGTAGTTGCCATTCTCCGCGGCCCATATGCTCGACTTTCCCTGATCGTTCGAGCTTTCCGCGTACTTGGTCGCAATGCCGTTGACATTCTCCCGGCGCAGGACCGTTTTGTTGAATGCGGCGAGTTCTTCCCCGGAGAGAGCGGGGCTGGCAACCGGGTCGTACATGGTGGGCATATCCGGCGCGGTAAAGCTTATCCATGAGCACGTGTTCTTCACCACATCGAGGTTGTATGCCTTGTGGGCCACCAGATCGAACCAGTGTCGCGCATGAATGGCCTTCGATCCCGTTGCCGTGCCCGCAGTAACGTCCACAAACTCCCTGGGACCGAAGCGAGACACCCGCGCCTCAACCGGAGAGTTCAGAGACATCGCTTCAAGCGCCAGGCTCGAAGAGACGGTAAGTGTATACGACTGAGGCACAGAGGTCTGGGCCCGCATGAATGAACCGAGAAGGCAAGTGGCAACCGCCACGAAAAGAGTGCGGAAGATCAATTTCATGATCGCTCCTTGATCGTTCGTAATCGGAAGTTGACCAATTGTATGCTATCCACATTCGAGTTTGGGATTGGCTGGAAGTTAGCGGCCCGCACTCCAGCAGGCCGCTCAAAACCAGGTAATCTGGCCGGGGCTATGGCGCGTAGTACGCTCGCGTCTCCGCGGCGTTGCCGTTGCCATCTATGACCGTGATACTCCAGTAGTAGAGAGAGGCGCCGGACAGTTCCGGAATTGTCGGCTTATTTGAAGGGTTGTAGAGATCCTCTCCCCAATTAATCGTCGAAGTGTTGGTCGACCCAACCCAATGCGTTTCGGCGAAGCTGAATGCGTCCTCAAATGCGTTGGCGGCGGGCACTTGCCATATCGTGTTTCCATACGCATCCGTGAGCTTGAACCTGTACGTATAGTTGTACTGGATGGCCGGGTTGGTCCAGCTCAACGAAGGTGTCGTGATCGCGCCGTTGGTTTTCATGGGAGCCAGGTTCGTTGCAAAGACGCCCTGCGTGCCAGTCACTTGGACCGATTGAGTCTCCGAACTTCCTGAGTTGTAGGTCACATTCAGTTGGTAGGTATCCGCGAAACTGGGCTTTTCGTCCATACCTACAACGTTGCTAAATTGCGCGGCGCTGCAGGTAGTGCATGTCGCGAAGTCTACAGGGAAAGGCACCTTCGGCCCTGAGGCCAGTTGAACCGCGATCGGCAAACTGGTTCCCTCGCGCACATTGAAGTTGAGCCTGTACCCTGTTTTACTTCCGCTGATGTCGTAGTCGTTGTAGAAGGTTGTGGTCAGTTTTGACGGTGCCGGGGTACTGGATAAAGTCGCGTACTCCTGCGTGTCATACGAGATTTGCATGTTGCCGTACTTGCCGTTCTCGCCCAGGTTGCTCAGGTCACTGAGATCGACCACGCCGTTCATGTACTGATCCATGATCGCGAACATGTAGTAATTATTTCCGGTCGGAACCATGACCGAAAAGTCTTGATAGGAGACGGGAGATTCGATCCGCTCAGCGTAGGCCATTCCCGAATCGCGCTGGAGAAAGCCAACATAAAGAGGCCCTGTCGCGGCTCCGTCGAAGCCCACATTCCCGGTGATGGAGTTTCCGGCGGTGGGCGCGCCAATTGTCACTCCAGTGGGATTGGTGGAACCACCATAAACCGAATAGGCGCCCTGCCCTCCGGGACCGACGCCATAGGCGCGGAAGTAATATGTGCTGCCGTTTTTGAACGAGTTTGGAACGGTCTGGTTGTTCACAAACCAGAGATTGGATCTGGCTCCAGCCTGCGCTACAAATTTCATGGTATTGGTGAATGCCGGGTCCGTGGACCATTCGACCCAATATACGGTGGGCGTTTCAACCGGGTTTCCGTTGACAATAGCGGTTACGGGCTTGAAGTTAATCACGACGCCCTGGTCCATGGGACTTATCGCGACCAATTCTGGACCCGACGCGGGAACATAGAGCGCGGGATCGTGTAAAACGACCGAAGCGCTAGCGGCGTTGTCAGTGGAAACGATCACATTGAAGTCAGATCCTGCCGGGTCGGCGGCATTCTGCAGTCCGCTGCCGACCAGATTGCCGCTATAGGTCTGGTCCAACCATGAGTACAGGTTGTAGACGCCCGGCGGCACACCCTGAATCGCGAACCCCTGTCCTCCGCCGTCGAATTTGGCGCGCACGAAGCTGGTGCCATATTGTGGATTCCCGCCGCAGTTCGCACTCTGAAGCGTCAGATACACCGGGCCCGAGTGCGGCCCTGAATAGGTGACACTGCCGCTAACCGTATATCCCAGCGCGACGGTAAAATACGGAACTCCCGTATCGGCATTGTCCACCGTGAAGCTGGCGCTGGGCGGATAAAAAGCGGCACTCGGGCCAACGATTGAAGGCGTGATGTTGTGCGGCCCGTTAGGCACATTCGAGAATGAGAACTCTCCATTGATATCCGTTGTCGTGTTCTGCACCGGATTGGTGTCGATGCTCACGTTGAATGTCGGCAATGGGGGAGCCGGGTCGTTGACGCAGCCGCCGGTCAGACGGATCTGTCCGCTCACGGTAAATCCGCTTGAGACGGTCACCGATAGGTTGGCCGTCGCGAAGTTCGAAAGCGAGTCTGTAACCTTAACGCCGAATGTCGCGGTACCGGCTAAAGGCGAAGAGCCAGACAGAACGCCGCCACTTGAAAGACTCAGACCGATTGCAGTCAGGCTGGTTCCCCCAGAAACAACCGTCCAGTTCAATCCAGCTCCCGAGCCTCCCGTCACCGTGAGTGTCTGCGAGTAAGCGGCCCCCACACCGCCGCCCGGCAGCGTGCTCGGACTGGTAATTGTCAGCCCGCCACTAATAGTCACAGTAAGCGCCGCCGTTGCCGTGTTCGACGCCGAATCGGTCACCCTTACTCCAAAGCTGGCGGTCCCTGCAACCGGGGTGGTTCCCGAAACGACACCGCTGCTCGACACACTCAGACCGATCGCAGTCAGGCTGCTGCCGCCTGAAGTTACAGCCCACGAATATCCTGTGTTCGAGCCGCCCGTGGCCGCCAGCGCTTGCAAATACGCCGTTCCCGCGTAGCCGTTCGGAAGAATGGTCAAAGTAGTGATCGTCAACCCCGAATTGATGGTCACCGAGAAAGTTGCCGTCGCCGAATTCGAACCAGAATCGGTGACTGTGACGCCGAAGGTTGCAGTCCCCGTAATCGGGGAAGCTCCGGAGACAACACCCGCATTCGACAACGCCAGGCCCATTGCAGTCAGGCCACTGCCGCCAGAGGTTACCGACCAGGTGAGCCCGGTTCCAGTCCCGCCTGAGGAAGCTAGAGTTTGCGAGTAAGCTGTTCCTCCGTATCCCGCCGGCAGTGTGGCTGGAGTTGTAATCGCCAGTCCGGGGTTGATTGTCACCGAGAGGGTTGCTGTGGCCGTGTCGGATGCCGAATCAGTCACCTTGACGCCGAATGTCGCGCTTCCCGCCACCGGTGCCGCTCCGGACAGAACGCCTGCATTTGACAGGCTCAGTCCGATCGCAGCCAGGCTGCCGCCGCCGGAGGTCACCGTCCAGCTTAGCCCCGCCCCCGATCCGCCCGTGACCGCCAGGGTTTGCGAATAAGCTGTTCCGCCATATCCCGCAACAAGCGTGGCAGTCGTGATAGTGAGGGTAGGATAGCCAACTGTAAGGGAATAGCCCTGGGTCGCGGAATCGCCATAGCCATCCGTCGCGGTAACGCTGAAGGGGAATGTCCCTCCCGCCGTGGGTTTGCCGGATACCACTCCATTGCTGAACGTCAGACCCGCTGGCAGTGGACCGGTTTCTGTCAGGCTCAGCGCACCTGCGCCACCTGTAGCCGTAATAGTGGTCTGATATGCGGTATTGTAGGTTCCGGCCGGCAAAGCAACAGTGCCTCCGCCGCCTGGGCTCAGAACGATCGCGGGCGCAGCGGCAATCGTCAAGGTCATCGCTTGCGAGTTAGTGGCCAAAGGAGTTGGCGTGCCGGAGTCGGTCACCTTGAAAACAAGATTGCTGAATGTGCCCGCGCAGGATGCGGCTGGAGCAGTTCCAGATGCGGTCGTGATCACACCTGCCGGACTGAGCGTCACGCAGGCAGGCAGCGTCCCGCCGGCCAGCGCCCACTTATAAGGGGAAATACCGCCGCTGCCCTGCAGTTGCACAGAAAAGGCCGATCCTACCGCACCCGTCAAATCCGTACTCTTTGTAGTAACGGCCGGCGCTGCCGGAACCGTAATGGTCGCTGTCCCGGTCTGGCTCTTATCGGCAACCGAGGTTGCCGTCACCGTCACCGTCTGTGCCGAACTGGTGGCGGCAGGCGCCGTGTAAGTTGCAGTGGTGGCGCTTGAACCGGAAAACGTTCCGCTGCCCGTCGCTGTCCAGGTCACGCCGTCGTTGTTCCTGTCATTGGTGACCGTGGCCGTCAGAACTACAGAATCCAGGCCATCTACGGTTGTTGCCGCGGCAGAAACCGACAGGCTCACTGGCAGCGGCTTGCCGCCACATCCAAACAGGCAAAGCGCAACTATGAATGAAACCACAAGAACTAACTTCCGAGACATAAGACTTCCTTTCGTGCAACCGGACCACTTCGCTGCAAGTCGCAACGCTCCACTATGCATAAGCGGAATCGGGAGAAAAACCGGTTCAGGAAATCTTTTTCAGGGAGGGTATAGCCGAAGAACAGGTGCTACTTTGCAGGAGCGGAACTGCAGGCAGCGAGTCTCCGTTGGAGTTCCTCGCGCAATTTCCGCATGTCGAAGACGCTGGTGGCGGGGTAATCGGCCTTCACCGCGGACGCCGTTTCCAGGGCCCGATGGTAGGAGTCGATTCCGGCCGAGCAGCGACCGCCGGCCATCCGCACCTCGAGGTCGGCGTAAAAAAACTCGCCCTGGGCCATATTGGTGCGCACGTCATCGTTGGTCGAGTTCAGTTTCAGGGCATCGCCAAAGATGGATTCCGCCTCGCGATAGTTTGCAGCGGCTTGTTTGGGACTGACCACAAGTTCCACGGTGCTGGCGGCCACCATTTCCAGCTTTCCGATTTCCAGGCGCGCCAATTGATTCCGTGGGTCCGCTGCGGCCATTTCGCGCAGCAAATGCATTGCCCGGTCGAAGTCGGCCAGAGCACCGCGTTCATCGTGAAACTCGTGCTCAACACAACCGGTTTCGGTATAGGCCCAGCTTGTTTCCAATCGGAATCGCGTGTTGCCCGGAGAGGCTGCCAGCAGGACCTGGAAGATCCGCAGTGCGGCGCGTTGATGTTCCAGTGCCGCCCGCAGGTCCCCTAAAGCTTGCAATTCTTCGGCAATATTCCTTTCCGTGCGGGCCTGAAGCAGCCGGGTATCGGAATCGGGAGGCGCCTGCCTCGCTGCATCCAGCACTGTCTGATAGGCCTTGAGAGCCGCAGCGGGATCGTGCTCCCCATCAAGAGTGTCGGCCACCGATGTCAACGCGCGCAGACGAAGGCTCGAATTTTCCGGGTGACGCGCAACGACACGATTCAATAGGTCGGTCGATTCAGCGCGCAACGATCTCCATTCGCGCATCTCGCCGCGGCGCGCGTGAACGCTTGCAGCCTCAGTATCAGCGTCCACGAGGGCCAAAGTTGCCTCTTCATCGGTGCTGGTGCGCGCTAAGATCTCCCGCAACAATGATCTCGCGTGCTCAAGGTTCTGAATGCCGGCAGCGTAATCTTCCAGGCTCGAACTGGCCGCGGAAGCTTGCACCGTTCCGATTTTTGTATAGGTGCGGGCCAATTCAAGCTTCAAATCGCGATTTTCCCCGCCCGCTGTCTCCAGGCCCCTTAGATATTGGAGCGAGCGTTCGATCAGCATTTTGCGGGCAGTCGTAGAACCCGGCAATTCTTGCATCGAATCGCTAACGTCGAAGACCATCGCGTGAGCGAACTGCCGAAGTTGGTTGAAGCGTAACTCGGCCGTTTGTTCAGCGCGCCAGATTCGCCAAATGGCGAAACTACCCAGGACCAGCAACAGCGCGCCCAATGCCACGAGCCAGCGGCGGCGGACCACGAATTTGCGTAAATGATAGAGCGCAGAGCCGCGGGCAGCTTCAACCGGAAAGCCATCCATGTAGCGCTGAACGTCTGCGTGCAGTTCGTCCACCGTCCCATACCGCTCGTCCGGAGACTTGCGCAGTGTCTTCGATACGATATGATCCAAATCCCCGCGCAACTGGCGCGGCGCCAGACTTGGGATGGCGGTGTGCGTTGCTGTGCTGGGCCTGCGTGGGGTACGGTCGCAGATAGCCCGGCACAGTTCCAGCGGCGAACTGGTCGACTCGCCGTAGGGACTCTCCCCCGTGAGAAGTTCAAACAAGAGAACCCCGAGCGAATAGATATCTGTTGCGGTCGTCAGGCGCTCGCCTCGCACTTGTTCGGGGCTCGCGTAGCCAGGAGTCAAAAGCACCATCGACATGGTTACGTCGTTGGCTTCCGGACGAATGATCCGTGCAAGGCCAAAATCAAGCAGCTTGGGCAATCCGCCAGTGCTCACAAGGATGTTGGCCGGCTTGATGTCCCCGTGGATCACCAGTTGGCGGTGCGCCGCGGCGACAGCCTCGCAGATGGCGAGGAACAACACAAGACGCCCGCGCAAATCCAGACTGTGTGAGGTCGCGTAATCGGATACCGATTCGCCGTCCACATATTCCATTACATAGTAAGGCTGCCCCGCGGTAGTTGTGCCGCCGTCTATCAAGCGTGCGATATATGGATGATCCAAGCCGGCCAGGACCTGGCGCTCGTTCTGGAATCGCCTGATGAGCCCGTGTGTCAGTGAACAACCCTTGAGTACCTTGATCGCGACTTCATGACGATAGACTCCATCGTCGCGCTCAGCCAGATAGGCGACGCCCATTCCTCCTTCGCCCAGGCGGCGAATCACCTTGTAAGGGCCGATATGCTCAGGCGGAGCCTCATGTTCGACTAACCTTGCCACGTCAAATTCGCCGAAGAGGGAGTCACTCCGGCTGTCGATGAAGCACTCGCGTGGCTTTCTCTTTCGTGGTCAAGGAGTGCTTCGAACTTGTGTAGCAGCTCTCCGTCTCCATTTTTCCCAAGCAGCACAGGCGCCAGGAGATGTAACCGGGAAGTGGTTCCATCGAGAAAGTCGGGCGACTCCTCGTAGGCCGCAAGCAGAGCGCGGACCTCTTCAAGTGTTGAGCCCGAATCGGTTTGTGATTGAAGAAAGGGCTCTCGCTCAGCTTCGGCCAGGGCGACCGCTGTCGAGAAAAGCTCTTTTGCGCGCCCCCATTCTTCCCTGGTCATGACTTGCTCTTGCCTTCAACCAAGCGTCTGCGGATCCATGTCTTGGCCACGATCCATTCCCGCTTTACGGTGCTTTCCGAGACCCCTGTCGCTTCGGCGGTCTCCGGGATGCTGAGTCCGCTGAAGTAGCGCAGTTCCACAATGCGGCCCTGCATCGGGTCGAGTTTTTCCAGATCTTCAAGCGCTGCGTTCAGTTCAAGAATGTCGACGTCGGGCGGGGATGCCACAGCGTCGGTATCGATCAATGTGAGGGCGGGAATTCCGCCACCCCGCTTCGCGCTGTTTCGGGCGCGCGCGTAATCGATCAGGATGGACCGCATCAGACGGGAAGAAAACGCAAAGAAGTGGGCGCGGTCTTTCCAGGTTGAGTGCTCCGATTGGGCAAGGCGCAGCCATGCCTCATGAACCACCGCCGTGCATTGCAGCGTCGAGGAACGCCTCTCACGCCCACAGTGCCGGTGCGCAATCCGGCGCAATTCCGGGTAAGCTACCTCTACCAGCCGATTCAAGGCTGCTGGGTGCCCCGCTTCCAATTCGTGTAGCAGCGCGGTGATATTGGAAGGAGCTTCCGCGGGCGTCTTTGGCGCAAGCCGATCCATCAAACGGAGGTGCTCGTGAAAAGTGCTCCCACTATACCACGATCCCCGACGAAAAGCCGGTTGTACCTGCAACAGGAAAAGCCGGTCATGTAATTGGCCACTTTAAGGATACAGATGACGTAATTTGTAGACTAGGTAAGCATATTAAAAACAGACACTTGGATTTCAACGCTTGGATTCGTACAGCAAATCCGGCTTCCCGGCCGCTTCTCGTGACTTCCGGGCTACGGTCGAGTGACCCGCAATCCGGCAGTCACTGGCCAGGTGTTGACGAACTTCTAACTTGCGGTTTGGCCGCCCAGCCAAATACTCAGACATTGCTCGCCGGACCCGGATGAACGCGAACCGGCAGCCTGCCTTGCCTGGTCTGGATTCCCGGCTTGCACTTCATGCGGCCTAGCGCGCTTCCGTTATCGGCGGACCGGCACCGCTGGAATAGAATGTCTCGGTATTTGAATTTCGAAATCTTCACCGAAAATAAAGGGGCTGGTATTGAGATGAAACTCCGCTTTGTCTTTCCGCTTATCGCGCTTGTCCTCGCCGCACCTGCGTTCGCCCAGAGCCCCCGCATGCAACCCGTGCCTCAAGTCGATCAGTGGCATCTTCAACACTACCCGTTTGACAATCCAAGTCTGCCGGTAGAGCAGCGCATCGAGAATCTTCTCTCGCTCATGAAAGTGGATGAGAAGATCGGCTGCCTCGGCACTCTCACCGGCGTTCCGCGCCTCGGCGTTCCGAATATCGGCAGTTCGGAAGGTCTTCACGGAGTGGTGCAGCGCGAGGCCCGCTTTGAGCGCAAGCCGGTTACGACGACGCAGTTCCCGCAACCCCCGGGCATGGGCGCAACCTGGGACCCTGCGCTGGTCCGAGAGGCTGCAGGAGTGGAAGGCTATGAGGCCCGCTTCATCACCCAGACCCCGCAGTACAACCGGCAGATCCTGATGCTCTGGGGCCCACAGTCGGACCTCGATCGGGACCCTCGTTGGGGCCGCAGCGAAGAGGTCTACGGCGAGGATCCATTCTTGAACGGCACTATGGCCACCGCCTTCGTCCGCGGCCTCCAGGGAGATGATCGGAAATACTGGCAATCCGCCGCGCTGCTGAAGCATTTTCTCGCCAACGAAAACGAAGACAACCGAAACAGCTCATCCTCCGATTTCGATGAGCGCCTTTTCTGGGAGTACTACTCGGTTCCTTTCCGAATGGCTTTCCAGGAGGGCGACGCCAAAGCCGTCATGGCTTCCTACAATGCCTGGAACGGAACGACCATGGCGATCAACCCCATCCTGCGCAGTATCGTCATGGACAAGTGGGGAGTCGACGTCGTCTCCAGCGACGGCGGAGCGGTTACCTTGCTGGTCAATCCGCGCCATCTCTTCCCCAACCAGCAGGCCGCTGTTGTCGCCTGCATCAAGGCCGGCGTGAATCAGTTCCTCGATCGTTACCAGGACGAAGTCAAGGCGGCACTGAAAGACGGGTCGCTGACAGAGTCCGACATCGATAACGCGCTGCGCTCCAAATTTCGCATCGAGTTCAAGCTTGGCCTGCTCGATCCGCCGGAGATGGTCCCCTACACCAGCATCAAAGACTCACCTCTTCCGTGGGACTCCGAACGCGACCGCGCCGTTTCCCGGAAAGTGGCGCGAGAGTCCGTAGTGCTGCTCAAGAACCAGGACAACTTCCTCCCCATCGACAAAAAGAAGATCAAGTCCATAGCCGTCATCGGCCCGCTGGCCGACGTAGTTCATTGGGACTGGTACGGGGGCACGCCGCCCTATGCCACCACTCCGCTCCAGGGCATCCGCAACCAGGTGGGTCCTGACGTGAAGGTGAATTTTGCCGCTTATGACACGGCGGAAGGGGAAGACGCGGCTCTCAAGGCGGCCAGTGAATCCGATGTTGCCTTGGTCGTCGTCGGCAACGACCCCACATGCGGCGACCAGGCTCACGCGTGGTATAGCACGCCCACGGAGGGCGGCGGCATTACCCTGCCCTGCACTGTACCCAGCGACGGACGGGAAGGCCGCGATCGCGAAACCATGGATCTGTATCAGGAACAGATCATCAAGCAGGTTTTCATCAAGAATCCCAAGACTGTTGTCATCCTGATCGCCAGCTTTCCCTTCACCATCAACTGGACCGAAGCCCACGTTCCTGCGATTCTCACCATGGCTCATGCTTCGCAGGATGAAGGCTCCGCGTTGGCTGAAGCCCTCTTCGGCGACTATAACCCCGGCGGCCATCTGGTCAGTACCTGGCCCAAATCCGCCGATCAGCTCCCGCCCCGCATGGACTACGACATTCGTCACGGCTACACCTACATGTACTTCAAGGGGCAGCCGCTCTATCCCTTCGGATTCGGCCTCAGCTACACGACGTTCAAATTCTCCAACCTCCACACCAGTTCACCGCGGCTCGACAAAGACGGCTCCGTTACCGTGAGCGTTGACGTCACCAACACCGGCAACCGCTCCGGAGAAGAAGTCGTTCAGCTATACGTGGAGCACCCGCATTCCGCAGTTTCCCGCCCGCTCAAGGAATTGAAGGGATTTGAGCGCGTCTCCGTGGCCTCCGGTCAGACAAAGAATGTCTCAATCAAACTCCCGGCTTCGCAGCTTGCCTATTGGGACGTAAACACCCGCGCATTCCGCGTCGAACCGGAACCCGTCAAGCTGATGATCGGTGATTCTTCCGCGAATATCGCGCTGGAAACCTCAGTCCAGGTTGAATAGGCCGGCGGAAACAGGATAATTTCTCCATACTGCAAACTCGTCTCCAGCGTGGCCTTTTGGAGGCTCCCTAAACGCATTGTGGGCCAGATCGCATCGTTCCGGAAGAGTCGACAATCTGACTACTAGTCGCGTCCATTATCGTTTGATTGCCTGCCATTGCCCGAAAGCGATGGTGAGCGCTTCCATTCTCGGGTTGTTCGCGGTTGACTAATCTCCCGCCTGGTACAAAGACGCTGCTTCGATCCGGGCTACTTCCGTTCGAGCGCCAGCGCATAGACGTCGTAAATGCCTGCTTGGCGCAACAGCAGCGGGTTGTCGTCCGGATCGAGAGCCGACCAACCGGCATCCGACCATCCAGTGCCTCTGAAGTCTTTCAGATCAGCGACCTTTTCGGGTTTTCCGCCGCCTGCCGGAACTCGATAGTAGCCGGGGTCCCTGCCTCTAGAACTGCCGGTGGGCCAGTCAAAGTCTCCGAAGTAGATGAAGCGGCCGTTGCGGGACCAGGTGGGGGAATGAATGGCTCCACGATGAAGGTTGAATTGAGACCATCGGCTCGTTTGAAGGTCGAGCATCATCAGATCGTCATGATGAGTCGTGACCTCGAGAATATAGCGGCCGTCGGGCGACCATCGCGGCGCATAGCAGGACCTGGGGCACGGTGGGAGGTCGGTGACCTTCCCGGTATCCAGCACCAAAATGCGGGTTTTCTCTCCTTCATACCACCCGAAGCCTGGCGCTCCTTCAGGGGATTGATCGAAGACAATCTTCTTTCCATCGGGCGACCAATCCGGGAGGCTGTCCACGTTCTTGTCGTCCGCCAGCAGGCGATGGGGCGTGCCGCCACCGCTGGGCATGGTGTACATCTCACCCGGATGGGACACCGGCGACCATTCGAAGAACAGGATCTGCGTGCCATCGGGAGACCAAATGGGGCTTCGTGGATAAAATGGGGGGCCAGTTAGTTGTTGCAGGCCGCTTCCGTCGCGATTGGCTCGCCACATCGAACCCTCAGGATAAGTGACATAGATCAGAAATCTCCCATCCCTGGAAAAGCCGACAGATTCGGCTGAGATTCCCCCGAGGTAAGGCACAAGCTCTTTTGCTTTGGCGTCATACCGGACGAGTTCGCCTTTCGGCATCCAACCCGAGGAGTAAAGAGTCTTCCCATCCCTCGAGAAAGCAAATGAAACCCAGATCGTCGCTCCGGTGGTTAACTCGACGGGTTCGGGATTGGCGCGATGCGGCCACCTTCGGCGCTCGTCCAGAGCCCATAGCTGAGTGGCGGCAGCGAGATTCTGAGACGACATTCCGATTCCCGCCTGAAACAGGAAGAAGTCCCCATCCGGTGTCCAATGTCCACCTCCTATATTGTATTTAGGGTTGTCGGCGCGCCAGTTGGGCAGAATCTCATGCGGATTCTTTCCGTCTGCCGAGATCTCCCAGTAACGGCTGTCGCGGACAAATCGAATCCTGTTTCCATCCGGTGACCAGGAAAGGCTGTGTACGAAGAGTGGCGCTCCGGGTGGCGCCGGTGAGGCGAGCAAAAGGTGAGGTTCGCCGCCCTCACTCGGAATGGTGTACAGGTCACCGTGCAGGGTGACATACAACACCGTTCTGCCGTCGGGGGACCAGGTCGCAGTGTAGCACTGCGCCAGATAGAGCGCTCCCCCTCCGTGAGCGTCAACGATCCACAGTTTCCATCCCGTTGAGGGGTCCAGATTGCTCCGGACCAGGAGCCTGGACCCATCCGGAGACACCGCCAATATCCACCGATAGTCCCTGGAGAAGTCCTTCGTGGCGGGCAGTTCGATGGAAAGCGGGGTCACCTGTCCGCCGGTAACCGGAACCACTCCGTTGCCGCCAGGCGAATAGAGATTGAGGTAGAGGCTGCTTCCGTCCGTCCCGGCGATCCACTTCCTCTGACCGTCGGTTGTGATTTGCGTATACGAGACGATCCGGAGCATTGGCAAGGGGCGGAGCGCGTACCACATCAATCCCGCTGCACCAGCGACGACAGCGCCGGTCACGGCAAGCGCAATCCATCGCACCTTTCGTGGGCGTTGTTCCTTGCTTCTCGGTTCGGCGGCCTCGGCCATTGTCAGGCCAGGCGTGCTTGAGTTGCTTCCCACCGCTTCGCCCGATCCGGTCTCAATGGGGCACACGAAACGGTAGCCAACCGTAGCCACGGTCTCGATGAAGCGCGGCTCGTGCGTATCTTCCCCGAGCAGCCGCCGCAGCAGCGCAATGCTGCGCGTGAGCGAATTCTCGGAGACGGCGGTATCACCCCACACCGCGTCGAGCAGTTCTTCTTTCGTGATCAGCTTTTGAGGATTGTGCAATAGGAGCAGGAGCACCCGGAACGCCTTCGGCTCGACCGGGATAACCTCACCCGCCTTGATGAGGCGGAACTCCCGCTCTCGGACCTCTACGTCTCCGAAACGAAAAACCGCTTCCTGAGTGCCCAGCATCGTGCAACCTCCAACCTTCCGAGGTTGACTTTCAGGGAGCTTTCAAGTGCTTCCCGTCAGGGCCCATTTTCTACGGCTGAAGTGTAGCACCATTCAAGAAGAAGAACTTGTGACGCCGCTAACAACACAAAAACAGGGACTTATTGCCGATCACAAATCCGTCATAACTACATCAGCCGCTTGCAGAAACTCATCACCCACCCCCAGAAACTGATCAGGAGCGCATCAAGACCATGTAGAAGCACGCGCCCAGAGTGACTTCAGCCTGAACGGCTGAGGAGCTCTCGCGATGAAGAATCTCAGGATTTCCGCTTCCCTGGTCCTGGCAGTTGCAACCTTTTTAACGCTCTCCGCAGAAACCCGCTGCCCGGCGAATGCCGTAATTCCGTTCCGTCTTTACAACGGCAACCTGATCGTCGTGAAAGCGACCATTGGCTCGATTAAAAACGTGAACATGATCCTCGACACCGGAACCAACCCAAGCATCATCAACAAGGAACTTGCGCGCCGGTTGAAGATTGACGAAAGACCCGAATCCATTGAGACCCTCAATGGGACGATTCCGGTCAACAGCCTCATCCTGCCTGACATTCAGCTGGGTTCATTCCACGCTGCTTCACTCCGCGTCCTTGCGCAGGATTTTGCGACGATGGAATCTAATCTTGGGATGACCATCGGCGGAGTCGTGGGCCTGGACATTCTGGACGCGCGCCCGTTAACAATCGACTACGAGAGAAAGAGCGTGACCTTCGGATCGGCAATTCTCCTCCGGAACGCCGTCCCTTTTGCCGGTACCGAGCCATTCCTGACGGTCCGCACCACCGTCAACGGGCAGCAGGTTCGCCTGCTCCTCGATTCGGGCACATGGGAGTTGCTGTTATTCCGAGGCAGATTGCACCTTACCCCCAATGAGGCTCATTTCGATCAGGCTTCTTCGGTATCCACCACGGGTGGTTCAACGCGGCTCGGTTGGCTGCATACGAACGTCTCGCTGGGAACCAGTGACCTTGGGGTGCACAAAGTCGCCATCGCCGACGCCGACGCCGATCCCGATTTCGACGGTCTTCTCGGTTTTGCAGGGATGGGATTCCGCAGGGTTTCATTCGATTTTGAGAGGCGGCTTTTCTTGTGGGAGTGAACCATCCTGGTTGACGAGACGATTTACTGAATCTCTCAACAGGGTGCTTTCTTTATGGTTTCAGCTTCCGTTCTCACATCGTGCGTGGCCGCGCTTATCTTTCCGGTAATGCCACGGGACAAACAAATCGAATACCCAAAACCCCTCCCCCTCCAACTCCCTGGTTAAACAATGTCCTGTAACCGCCGTCCGATAAACTAACTCCAGTAGTCAGGAGTTCGCGAACCACCCGCCATGCGCCCTTCCCATTTGATCTTCGCATTCTTCATGCTTGCCCCCGCGCTCCCTGCGCTCGCGGCCTCCAGCGCCGCCGACGCACCCCACCTGCATGTGCAATTAGTCGTTCCGGAAGACCAGCTCTATCCCGCCGGAAACAACGTTGTCGGCCTCTATTTCAAGCTCGAACCGGGCTGGCACGTCTATTGGAAAAATGCGGGAGACTCCGGGGAGCCGCCGCATATTCACTGGACGTTGCCCGTTGGCGTCACCGCCGGTCCCATGCAATTTCCAGCGCCGCAGCGCCTCCCTCTCGGTCCGCTTATGGACTTCGGCTACGAGAACGAAGTCCTGTTTCCACTGAAGCTTCAGGTAGCGCCCAGCGTAAAAGACAGCAAGACCGTCATCGACGCCAAAGTCGACTGGCTGGTCTGCCGCGAGGTCTGCATTCCCGGCAAGGCAGATCTGTCTACCACGCTCCAACTCGTCTCCGGCAAGCCCGCGGTGGTATCCGGCTCCGGCACAGATGCGGAGCTCGTCAAGCGTCTGGCCAGCACGATTCCCATGCCTCTGCCCGCAGGTATCAAGGCGCTCTTCCAACCCACGCAAACCGGTTTTCGCCTCGGCGTCGAAACCGGCCGCCGCGAGACCGAGGCCGCATTCTTCCCCGCCGATCAGGACCTCCTCTCCAACCCCGCTCCGCAAAAGGCCACCCCCACGGCGAAGGGCCTCGTCCTCGACCTCCAGAAAGATGCCAATCTCGCTGCCAATCCCGCCAAGTTGAACGGCGTTCTCGAGCTCTCCGGTGGCCGCGCCTATGAGCTGACAGTGCTCCCCGGCACAGTCGCCGCTCCTCCGCCATCCTTCGATTGGCTGGTGCTGCTCCGCACCTCCGCGTTTGCTTTTCTCGGCGGCCTGCTCCTCAACCTCATGCCCTGCGTCTTTCCCGTGCTCTTCCTCAAAGGCCTCGCGCTGATCAACTCTGGAAACGAACAGCGTCACGATCTCCGCACGCATGGATTCGTATACGCCGCCGGCATTCTTGTCTCATTCTGGATTCTGGTCGGCGCGCTCCTCGGCCTCCGTGCCGCCGGCGCAACTCTTGGCTGGGGATTTCAGTTCCAATCGCCGGTCTTTCTATCGCTCATGGCCGGGCTGCTCTTCTTCATGGGCCTGTCGCTCGCAGGCCAGTTTGAAATCGGTCTCACCCTCACCAGCGCCGGAGGCTCGCTCGCTTCCAGGCAGGGCTATCCGGGCAGCTTTTTCACCGGAGTGTTGGCAGTTGTCGTCGCCACCCCCTGCACCGCGCCTTTCATGGGGGCGGCCATCGGCTACGCACTCGCCCAATCTGCAGCCGTCACTTTCGCGGTATTCACGGCGTTGGCTCTGGGCCTGGCCGCGCCTTATGTTGCTCTCACCCTGCAACCAGCTTGGACGCGCGTTCTCCCCAAGCCCGGCGCCTGGATGGAAATCCTTCGCCAAGCCATCTCCGTGCCCATCTTTGTCACCGTCATCTGGCTGGCCTGGGTGCTCGCTCAAGCCTATGGCGCCGGCCTTCTCGCCGCGCTGCTGGCCTGCTTCCTGCTCCTTGCCGTCGCCGGATGGTTCCTCGGCCGCTGGCCGGCACAACGCTGGGCCACCGTTGTCGCCGCGTTGATTTTGCTCTGCGCAGTCGCCATCGGCGTCTTCGCTCCGGGCGATCTGGCAGTTTCGCAAGTGGCCCTGTCTTCGCAGGACGCAAATGCTCTAGCCTCCGTACCAAGGGTGGCTGGAGCGCAAGGTGTTTGGGAGCCGTGGTCCCCCGACGCCGTCGCCCGCTACCAGGCCCAGGGCCGCCCGGTATTTGTGGACTTCACCGCAAGCTGGTGTCTCAGTTGTCAAGTCAACGAGCGCGTCGCCCTCAGCCAGCCCTCCGTCCAACAGGCTTTTCAGGCCGCCAACGTTGCCCTGCTCAAGGCCGACTGGACTCGCCACGACGAAGCCATCACCCAGGCCCTCACCGCCCTCGACCGCAGCGGCGTCCCCGCCTACGCCCTCTACATCCCCGGACAGCCCGACCCTCAAATGCTTCCTGAAGTTCTCACCCCCGGCATTGTCACCGACGCCCTCGCTACCCTGCCCAAGGCATCGCCTCAAGCGGCGGCATTGCAAAGCCAAATGTAAAGCGCCACATCACGACACACTAACCGCGATTTCTCACAGGGATCGATTTGGTGGCGTACAGCGGTGCTAAGCATGCGGGAAGAGCCATCAACCGGCTTGAAATCGGCTCCGCGATGGCTTCGGCGAAGGCGCAGAAGGGCTGATTGCGGATCGAAGTTGGATTTGCCGCATAGCTCCGCCTGACCGATTGCTGGGTTGGTGTGGAAAAGCTGTTTGGTCGCGGTGGAGCCGGTCAGCAGCGCAGCGCGTCGAAGGCCCGAGCGTAAATCTGCTTCCACGGATAGGTGGAACTGAGTTCCAGCCACACGCGCCGGGCGCTGATGCGTACCAGGGCGCCGATCTTGAACAGCTTGAGCCGGATCGTATCCACCTGCGCCTCGGCCCACTCGGTGCCCTTGAGCGCCAGCCGCCTCAGCGCTTCAACCAGCGTATAAGCCAGCGCCGACAGGTACAGCCGCAGCTGATTGCCCTTCATTTCTTCCGTCGAGAGCCGATAGGCGAACAGGCACATCTGCTCCTTGATGCGGTTCTCCATCTCGCCGCGCTGGCAGTAGAACTTCTCGTACAGCTCGCGCGCCGCCCACTCATCGGCGCTTAGCGAGGTAACGACGAAGCGCGGGTTCTCGCCCTTGTCCAGATACTCGGCCTTGGCAACTACGCGCCTCGCCCGCGCCCAGCTCTTGTGCGTTTGATAGTCGAACTCGGTAAAGACACGCGCTGCCTTGCCGGTCTCGGCGTGCAGCAGCCTGGCCTCGTGCATCTGCTTGCCGACGATCTTCTGCAGCCGGCTGTTGCGCGCCAGGCCGAACAGGAAGTCCACATGGTTTTCTTCGGCCTCGCACCAGGCCATCAGTTCCTCGCGGCAGAAGCCCGAGTCGCCGCGCAGCACGATGCGCACCTTCGGCCACTTGGCGCGCAACTGCGCCACGATGCGCTTGACTTCATCGAGCGCACCGGCGGCCCCGTCGATGTTGGCCGGCCTGAGCCGCGCGCACAGCAGTTGATCGCCGGCGAAGATGTACAGCGGCAGGTAGCAGTAGCTGTCGTAGTAGCCATGAAAGAACCGCTCCGGCTGATGGCCGTGGAGCGGGATGTCGGTCGCATCCAGGTCGAGCACGATCTGGTCGGGCGCTTCGGCGTGCGACTCGATGAACAGATCGCACAGCAGCGCGTCGATCTTCGCCGGCGCGTAATCGATCTTGTGATAGCGCTTGGTGCCGCCAGGAAGCTCCAGCCGGTTCAGCGTACTTTTGCCGGCCAGGGGCTCTTCCAGCTTGCGCCGGCCCGCCAGCACCGCCATCAGCGGATCGTGGCGCAACTGCTCATGATCGTTCAGGTCCTCGTAGCCCAGCGCCAGCCCGTAGATGCGCTGCGAAAGCATCTCCGAAAGTTGGTGCTCGACCAGCAGCGGCGACCGCCGGTCGGTGAAACAGGACGCCACCCGCTTCAGCAAACCGATCTTGCGATCGGCCTGGCGCAACAACAGCGCTCCGCCATCGGTCGATACCTGACCGGCCGTGAAACTGGCCTCGACCCGGCGCGAAAAATGAGATGCAAACGAGAAGACTTCTTGATTACACTCTGTCATGAGAAAGGCCGCCCTTTCCGCAGCCATAACACGCCTCGACAACGTAGTTATGACACAGAAAAGACGGCCTTTCCAACTATTTTCTTCGCCCCGACTCACCCCAATCGACAATCGGCCTGTGAGATATGCGGGCTAAGCTCCCATTCCCGGCCGAAAACGCCTCGGGAAGGCTCAGTGGTGGTCATCGTGCTTGTGCCGCCAGTCCCAGTACTCCTTCTGCTCGTCCTTGTTCCGATGTTTCAGGTCAACGTGCTGGCGGTGGGTTTCAGTCTCCCAATTCTGGTAATAAACCACTTCGCCGTCAACCGGGTGATAGTCATGGTAGTAGGGATCGTAGTACCCCGCATGCACCGTGCATCCGGTGGCAAACGCAGCAGCCAGTGTTGCCGCCAAAAAGAATAAGTGGATTTTCTTTGCCATTGTCATTTTCCTCTCGCGCGCATCCTTTGCCGTTTCCGGCAAGTGCGGCAAGGCAAAGTAGATGCCATATCCCCAGTTTGCGTTGCCAGCGCATGCTCGTGAGAGAAATTCTTGAGGCCCTAAACTCCACAAAATCAGACTGTCAGAGGAAAAAGCTCATGCGCCATCAGGCCGGGTGCCCCATCCTTGCGTCCTGTGCAAGGGTGGGATCGCAGTGCTCAATCCCCGCCGCGTTTCCCGGCTCGAATCCGTCGAATTTCCTCCATCCTCTGTGCCAGCAGTCTCTCCCGCCCCTCCTGTGTCGGCTTGTAATAGCTCCGCCCCTTGAGCGAATCAGGCAGGCAATCCATATCCGCCACGCGTCCCTCTTCGTCATGCGCATAGCGATAGCCCTTCCCGTAGTCCAGTTCCTTCATCAGCCGCGTAGGAGCGTTGCGCAAGTGCAGCGGTACCGGCTCCTGCCGCGTGTTCTCGACCTCCGCCTGCACCGCGCCATAAGCCGTATACACCGAATTCGACTTTGGCGCCAGGCACAGGTAAACTACCGCCTCTGCCAGCGCCAGGTCGCCTTCCGGAGAGCCCAGAAAATCAATCGCCTCCTTCGCTGATAGGCACAGATTCAGCGCCTCAGGAGCAGCCAGGCCGATATCCTCGACAGCCATGCGCACCACGCGCCGTGCCAGGTAAAGCGGGTCTTCGCCGGCAGCAAACATCCTCGCCAGCCAGTAGAGCGCCGCGTCCGGATCGCTGTTGCGCACGCTCTTGTGCAGCGCCGAGATCAGGTTATAGTGTTCCTCGCCCGACTTGTCGTACATCAGCACCCGCTGCTGCACTGCCTCCCCAGCGAGTGCGCGGTCGATATGCTTCGTGCCTTCCAGAGCCAGTTGCGCCGCCACCTCCAGCGTGTTGTAGGCGCTGCGGCAGTCGCCGCTCGAGTAGCCCGCGATCAACTCCAGCGCATCGTCGTCGGCCGTCAACTCCAGCCCGCCCAGCCCCCGTTCACGGTCTTCCAAGGCCCGCCGCAACAGCCCCGCGATCTGCTCATCGCTCAGCGGCTCCAGCACGTAAACCCGGCACCGCGACAGCAGCGCCGAAATAATCTCGAACGAAGGATTCTCCGTCGTCGCCCCAATCAACCGAATCGTCCCCCGCTCCACATAAGGCAAAAACGCGTCCTGCTGCGCCTTGTTGAAACGGTGAATCTCATCGACAAACAGAATCGTCCGCGAGTGCATCGCCGAAGCCTGCGCAGCCGCCGCCATCACGTGTTTTGATCTCCTTGATGCCGCTCATCACTGCCGAGAACTCGATGAAACTCGCCTTGGTAGTCTCGGCGATGATCTTGGCCAGCGTCGTCTTTCCCACTCCCGGCGGACCCCAGAAGATCATCGACCCCGCATCGTCGCGCTCGATCTGCACCCGCAGCGGCTTGCCCGGTCCAACCAGGTGCTGCTGGCCGCTCAGTTCCTCCAGGCTCCGCGGCCTCATTCGCTCTGCCAGCGGCGCGGTGCGCACCGTGCCTTTCGGCCCTTCCGGCTCCCCGTCGAACAGGCTCACCGCAGCCCTCCCAGGTGTTCCAGGGGACCGCCGCTGCGGTTCAACCGCTGCCGCGACGCCTCATAGAGCAACACGCTGGCGGCAACCGCGGCGTTCAGACTTTCCACTGGACCGGGGCAGGAAATCGTGAGTGCTCCATCGGCCTTTGCCGCCAGATCGGGCGGGACGCCATTCCCCTCATTGCCGATCAGCAGCGCCACAGGCCCGGCCAGATCCACCAGGTCTGCGGGCTGGGCTCCACGCACGGTGGTGGCCCAAATTTTCACCCCGGCTTTTCGCAAATGGGCGAGGGCCTCTGCCTCGCTCGTTGCCAGCACCGGCAGCCGAAACACGCTGCCGGCCGAGGCGCGCACCGCTTTCGGGTTCCATGCGCTCACTGTTCCAGGCAGGCTAAGCACGCCATCGGCGCCGAAGGCCTCTGCCGAGCGGAGAATCGCGCCAAGGTTGCCGGGATCCTGCAGCTCGGCCAGCACCACCAGCAGCGGTGCGGTCGATCCCGGACCGCCCAGCAGGTGCGCCCAGGTCCAGTCAGGAGGCTCAACCAGGGCCGCGATGGGCTGCGGAGATTCGGTCGTCAAGCGCCGAGTCCAGCAGACTCTTCGCCATCAGCAGAATCTCGGTCTCCGCCGGAAGGGCCAGCTTCTCGAGCAGCTGTTCCGACCCCTGCGCCGCAAATACGCAATCCACGCGCAACCCCGCCAGCAGTGCCTCTTCCAGCAGGTTTGGCCCTTCAATCCCCGCCAGACTCCGCCCTTCGCGGCCGAGCTCGCGGGATGGATTGCCGAGCGCCCGGCGCAACTCTTTCAGGCGTGCGTTCTGCTTACTCTGTACAATGCGAACAGGCATCGGTCGAAAACCATCCAGTGCTGAGCCGATTCTAAGCCGTTTTGCCCGTGGGCGAGCCGGCTGGTGTTGCAAGCTAACTTGCACCACGGCTGGTGCTGTGATAGTTTCCGTCTTTACAGCGTCTTCAATTCAGGAACCAAGGCAGGCCTGATTGTCCGCGGAAATTTTGCGCGTCCATCCCGACGAACCCCAACCGGACCGGATCGACTACATCGTCTCCTGTCTCCGCAAGGGCGATGTTGTCGCTTTGCCGACCGACACCTTCTACGGCCTGGCTGTGGACCCGGTCAATCTCGCCGCCGTCGAGCAAATCTACAGGATCAAGACCCGCCAGAAGCACAAGCCGCTCTCGCTGCTCATCTCCGGGCTCTCCCAGGCCTACGAGCTGGCGCGCGACACCGACCCGCAGTTGGACAAGCTGGCCGACCGCTTCTGGCCCGGTCCGCTCACCATCATCGTGCGCGCCGGCACCAAGCTGCCCCTGCGCTCCACGGCCAACACCGGCAACGTCGCCCTGCGCGTGCCCGACGCAGCCATTCCCCGCGCCGTTGTCGAGCGCTTTGGCCTGCCTATCACGGCAACCTCGGCCAATCTGCAGGGGGCTGCCGGAGTGTACCCATGCCGCCTGCGTCCGCGACCAGATCGGCGACCGGATTCCGCTGATCATCGACGGCGGCCCCACCGGCCACGCGCAGCCCACCACGATCGTCGATCTCTCTCTCGGGCCCGGACGCTGGGAGATTCTGCGCGAAGGCGCCATCCCGACCCACGAAATCGTTATGGTGCTTCAACGGTAGAAAAACCAGGAAACCCGGAATCGATACGGACTTTTAGATTATTGGTAGGGAATCCTGGGCGGCTGGGGAACCGATTGATAAATCCCGTTCCAGATCCCTGTAGCGGAAGGTAGGGATGGGGCGCAGGGCCAAGCCAAAACGTCGAAGTATCACTTTTCGTCTGGCGCTCTTGCTGTCGCTGGTCATTGTTGTCGCGGCTGCTGGCTGGTGCCGTTGGGTCTATGTCCAGATTGAGACCTATGCCGGCCAGGACCAGGCTGCGCCCGTCGGACGCAATCGGCGTCTTCGGTGCGGCGGAGTACGACGGCCGTCCCTCTCCGGTCTACCGCGCCCGCCTTGACCACGCGCTCGACCTCTATCATCGCGGCATCGCGCCGCTCATCATCACTCTGGGCGGAAACGGCGGCGATCAGTTCAACGAGGGTGCCGTAGGCCGCGAATACCTCGAGGGCAATGGGCGTTCCTGAACAGGACATCATTGCCGAGACCCATAGCCGCAGTACCACCGAATCGGCGAGCCGCATTGCCGTCATCGCCCGAGCCAACGGGCTGCATCGCCTCGTGATCGTCAGCGACGGTACTCATCTCTTCAGGATTCATGCCATCTGCGCAGCCGAGGGCCTCGATGTGCTCACCTCGCCCGCGCCCCGTCGTTCCTATCGAGGGCGGGTCAGGGGATTTCGAGCGCATTGTTCACGAGATTCTCAGCTACACGGCCTGGCGCCTGCATCTGCATTGATGGGTTGTCAGGTGCCAGCCAATGAGATCCCGTCGCATTCCGTCCCCGCGCGCTGGAACTCCGGCGCTGGGTTCGTTGGCGATTCTGCCACATGCCGGAGTGGGATAACATCAACTGCAGTTGCAGAGGACGCGCGGTGAGGCGAGCCAGCCCAACGAAAGGTTCCTGCACGAAAGGCAATCACAATGAAGAGGACTTCGCAGCGCTTGTTTATATGCTTATTCTTCCTGCTTTTATTCGCAACCTCCGCAATCCGCGCCGCCAGCAAGAGCTTTCCAGGGGAATACAAGGGAACGCCCTATCGGGACGGAACATACCAGGGTGGCGCGCAAAAGATCCCCGGCAAGGTGCTGTGCGCTTACTACGACCTTGGCGGCGAGGGCATCGCGTACCACGACACGGATGCAGTGAACAACGGCAGCGGCAAGTTGAATCCCAGGGACGGAAGCTACCTGAATGAGTTCCGCATGAACGAGGGCGTGGATACCTCGTACACCAAATTCAATCGCGACCCGAAGATCGACGACACCGCATACGATCGGGTGCAACCGCCGCCGAACATGCTCTATGTGGGATGGACCGAGCCCGGCGAGTGGTTCAACATCACGGTCGACGTGGCCCAGGCCGGAGAGTACTCCTCCGATCTGCTCTACACCTCAAACCGCGGCGGAACAATCTCGCTCGACGTAAACGGAGAGCCGGCTACCGGTCCGCTCAAGATTCTCTCCACGTTCGATGCGGCGGATGAAGTTGCTTGGCGGCAGTGGCACCACTGGAACATGGCCCCGAGCCTGATCAAACTCGTGCTCGCCAAGGGCAAAAACCTTCTTACCGTCCACATCCTCACCGAAGGGCAGATGAACCTCGGCATCATGGAATTCAGCAAGACCCGCTGACCCGCTCATTTCGCCATGTCTCGATGCAAATACATCCGCCTCTGGGAAGAAGGCGGACCCAGCGGTCACCTCGGTCAGCCATGGGGCACACACAGCGCGGAAGGACCGCCCAGGCAGGGTCGGAAATCACTTTGCAAACGGAATGAAAATCATGAACGCCTTCACGGGATTATTTATCGCGCTTTGCTGGACCACGCTATTCGTATACATGATTGTCGCCGCGTTCCGGGCCAGTCGCAAGGTTGAGTCTGACTCTCGGTGGAATTGGAGTTGGCTCGTCCTCGCCTTGATCGTCGCGGCGTTCGCATTCTTGAGTAACAAGGATCATCTGCCGGCTTTTGTCACTTGGATGGTCCTGGCGCACTCGCCCATCGCCGGCCTCGTCGCCGATCTGCTGGCGCTCGCCGGACTCTCGATTGCACTCTGGGGCCGCATCGCGTTGGGCCGAAACTGGAACTTGTACCCAAGCTTCCAGCAGGATCATGAACTCATTGAGAGCGGTCCATACGCCTATGTACGCCATCCCATGTACAGCGGCCTCACCCTCATGCTTCTAGGCACGGTCATCTGGTATGGAGCAGGATTGGGGTTCATTATTTTCTTCGCCTGCCTGCCGGCGACCTGGTTCAAACTAAGCCAGGAAGAAAAGATTTTGACCCGGCATTTTGGAGCAGCGTATTCAAATTACAAAAGGCGCGTGAAGGCGCTCATTCCCTTTCTGCTCTAGAGCATTTTCGGAATTACTATAGACCGGTTTTGAAAGGGCACGACTTTAGTCGTGCCGAAAACGCTGGAAAACACTCGTGGGCTTTAGCCCCTGAGGGAATCTTCTGGTCTGCACGATTCCTGAAAATGCTCTAAAACAATCTCTCGGATAGCTGCGCATCCATGGTCGGGCACTTACCTTCCGAAGAATCGAGGAAGAACCGCCAATAACGCCAGCGCAAACCCCGCCGCGCTACCCGTCGAAAGAAAGTTCACAGCGTCGTTGTTCAGCCAGCCGCGCTCCTCCAGAGTGGCTCCCAGTAGGCTGTCGAAGAACAGGCCGAACACCCCGCCTGCGCAACTTGCGGTGAACATGCTCCGCTCTCCACCCAGCGCCGCCGTTCCAACCGCCGCCACCAGCACCGCCGCACCCACACCAGCCAGCGTGCCTGCCAGGCTTATTGCGCCGTCCCTGCCCGGTTCCACCTGGCGCAACGTGCTGATCATGCGCGGCCGGCCGCCCAACACCTGCCCCACCTCGGATGAAGCCGTGTCCGCCGCTGCCTCAGCCAGTGCGGCCAGCCCCACGGCGAACAGGAGCGTTGGCGACAGGCTGGCTCCCGCGAGCCAACCCGAATCCACAAACCACGACTGCACAAACGGACTCGACACAACCGCAGCCATCCCCAGGTTCGCGGCAACTTGCGATGCAGCCCGGCCGCGTCGCTTCTCTGCCGTTCCCAGGCGTTCCTTTTTCTCCCGGCCCAGCCGCGTGGAAGCAAATGCCAACAGCGCAACCGCTAGCACCGGCGACAGTGCCGTGCGCCATGGCTCGTACGGGAACGTGACCGTGGAAAACATCAGACTGGCGGTGATGGCCGTGCCCGCTACCGCTCCCCACAGAGTCGCCGCCCGCAGCTTCCAGGTCACCAGTCCCAGCAGGATGCTCAAACCCGCCGTCCATGTAGCCACCGGAGCCGCCTGTGTCGCCCACCAATGCATCTCAAGCACAACGTCGGCGCCCGCAAACGGGAGCACAAGGAGCAACACCAGCTTCGACTGCCAGACGAGCTTCTTTTCGGCCACGTCTCATCGTAATCTGTCGGCTCACGGCGAGGCAGGCGCGCGACGCCCGCCGATGGAATGGCCACGGTGAATCGGTTTAGACTCGATTGTGCGGCGGAGTCTCACCCTGTCGTGTCTCTGAACGGAGAATCCAATGCAAAGGTCCTCAATCGTACTTGCCTTGTTCTCAGCCATTCTTTTGCCTGCCGCCACATCCCTTGCGCAAAGCCCAACCCAGCGTCTCGAACTCAATCGCAACGGCGAGACCATCGTCCTGGAACCCTATGCTCCAAATATCCTGCGCGTAACGCTGAGCCTGAAGCGCGAGCCTGCGCTGGCGGCGCCCGGATACGGATTCGTTGCCACGCCCGCCGCTTCGGGTTGGAGCAACAGTCAGAATGACAGTGCCGACGTTTACCAGTCGTCGCGGCTGATCGCCACCGTGGATCGGCCTCACCCCAGCGGCAAACCCCCTGTTCAAACCCAGGTCGACATCGGAAAATACTTCAACGGCTCGACTCCAGGCGCACACATCATCTTCAGCACTCCGCAGGGCACAAAGCTCCTCGAACTCACCGGCTGGTCCCAGGACGTGCCGAATCAAAAAGAAGGCACGGCATCCATTCTGCGCGATCGCCGTCCCGGCGACGCCGAATTCTTTACTGTCGGCGCCACCTTCGCCTCGCCCGACGACGAACATTACTACGGCCTCGGCCAAAACCACGAGGGATTCCTCGATCATCGCGGCCATCCGGTTCACTGCTGGGCGGATTACCTGGCCCCTGCCGGCCCCAGTTTTTGTGTTCCCTTCCTGGTCACGAACAAGGGCTACGGGCTGGTCTGGGACAACCCCTCAAAAACCACAATCGAACCGGGCTTCAACGAGCAGACCCGCTGGAGTTCCGAGGTAGGCGACCGGGTTTCGTTTTTTGTGATCGCCGGCGATACCGCCGACGAAATCTACTCCGGCTACCGCCTCCTCACCGGCCCCGCTCCGCTTCTGCCCAAGGCCGCTTACGGGTACATCCAGTGCAAGCAGCGCTACGCCAGCCAGGACGAGCTTCTGTCAGTTGCAAAGGGCTATCGCGACCGCCATCTTCCCGCCGACGTGCTGGTCGTGGACTGGTTCTATTACACAAAAATGGGCCAGATGGACCTAGACCCGAAATTCTGGCCCAATCCCGTGGCCATGAACCAAAAGCTCCACGACATGGGCTTTGAAACCATGATCAGCGTCTGGCCGCGCTTTGTGCCCGACGATCGCTTTTACTCCCAGCTTCGCCAGAAGGAATGGTTCATTCACCTCGCCGACGGCGCCCCCATCGACGGCCTGCCGTACGACCGCGCAGGCTCCGACATCGACACCACCAACCCCGAAGCCGCCAAGTGGTACTGGAAGACCATCCACGACAACATAATCAGCCAGGGCTTCGACTCCCTTTGGGCCGACGAGACCGAGCCCGACCTGCCACCCAACGGCGCCTACTTCCACATCGGTCCAGGTAGTCAATACTTCAACGTCTACCCGCTCTTCCACACCGCGGCGCTCTACGATGGATTCCGCAAAGACGAGCCCGGTCGCCGCGCCCTGATTCTCTCCCGCGATGCCTACCTCGGCGCGCAACGCAACGGAACCATCGTCTGGTCCTCCGACATCTTCCCCACGTGGGACACCCTCAAGCGCCAGATTCCCACCGGCCTCGATGTCACAGCCTCCGGCATCCCGTACTGGTCCAATGACACCGGCGGATGGCAATATCTGCCCGCGGTCCATCATCCGGCACACACCCCGCTCCTCGACCCCTCCGACGCCCGCGCTACCGTGGGCGGTTACGACGATTACCCCGAGCTCTACACTCGCTGGTTCCAGTACGCCACGTTTCTGCCCATCTTCCGAACCCACGGCAGCCGACCGGCCAATGAAGTCTGGTCCTATGGCAGCCAGGCCGAGCCCATCCTGGAAAAGTACCTTCGTCTCCGCTACCAGCTCATGCCTTACATCTATTCGCTTGGCTATCGCACCTGGCAAACCGGGGCTCCCATCATGCGCGCCCTGCCTCTCGATTTTCCCGCCGATCCAAATGCTGCCGACATCCGCGACGAATACATGTTCGGTCCGGCCTTCCTCGTCGCCCCGGTGACAGATCAGGGAGCCACCAGCCGCCAGGTCTATCTGCCCGCCGGAACCGATTGGTACAACTTCTGGTCCAGAGAACGGGTCAATGGCGGCCAGACCATCACTGTCCCCGCGCCCATCGATACCATCCCGCTCTTCATTCGTGCCGGCTCCATCGTTCCCTTGGGCTCTCCCGTCGAGAGCACGCATCAGTCGCAATCCATCGAGAAAATCCGCGTCTATCCCGGAGCCGATGCCGACTTCACTCTCTTCTCCGACGACGGCACGACCTATGCCTATGAGAATGGCGCCGGCTCGGTAACCCGCCTCCACTGGAACGAAAAAGAACACAAGTTTACCCCGGTTGGGGCGGCGGCGAGTACTTTGCTCGACGATCGCATCCTGGAGGTCGTCGGACACTGAGCAGATTACCGAAAGTCGAACTTCCGCAATCTTTCGGATTGCAGACTCACTTCCGGCTCTGACCGGGAGTTCAATCGGAGCCTGGGGATGCTCTTCCCCCGGCTCCCTGATTTACAATCTCCATGTAAGCAGGAAAGATCTGAATGAGGCTTTTTTCCATGAGTTCAGGCCGGGCGCGCGTGCGTTTGGTTCAGGCAGGTGCGGCCTTTTTGGCTGCGGCTCTCGTTGCCGGATGCGGAAACGCATACCGGCCGGTCGTTACGCCAATTAATCCCAGCGGTCCCGCCGCCCAGCCTACATCGTACGCAGTCGTGGTTTCTTCCCCCGCGCCCACATCGCCCGGCATCGTCTCCATCCTCGACTACTCCGGAGATACGGTCATGGCCATTGCGCCCATCGGTCCCGGACCCAGTTCCTTTGTCCTCGACCAGCTCGGCGCCACCGGCTATACGGTCGACAGCGACGGCACCATGTCCAATTTCCCCGTCTCCACAAATCTTCAGGCCAAGCTTGTCCTCTACTCCACCTTGTCTTCCTCCGCAAACCTGGTCAACCTGATGGCTCCTTCGTCAGGCCTCTGGGCAACCGATCTGAACGGAAACGTCGTCGACGTCTTCACCGGTTCGCCGCAGGATTTCAGACTTGCTATCCCGGTTCCGCCCACGCCGGTTACCATCGTCGGCAGCCCCAATCTCCAGGGCCAGCGCGAGTACGTTATCAGCCAGAACTTCACCGATCTCACCGGAGTTGCCTGCAACATCTCGCCTGCCGCCGCCGCAAATGGGACCGGTCTGGCCACCCCCATCGAGACTCGCCACCTATTCGACCGACACCGCGATTCCGCTGGGCAAGTGTCCCGTCTACGCCATTGAAAGTCCCGACCAGAGACGTCTCTTTGTGATGAACCGTGGAGACGACACGATTACGGTCATCAACACCCAGAACAACACGCTCGACAAATGCACACCCTACCAGAATCAGAGCGGCCAGTGGATTTCCTGCCACGCCACTCTGCCGCTTTCCACCACTGCTGTTACCGCCACCGGCGTAACGCCGCCCAATGGAACCAGCGGCATGCCCGCCACGGCCGGTCCGGTTTATGCCGAGTACAACTCCGCAACCAACCAGCTTGTGATTGCCAACTACGATGCCGGAACCATCAGCGTAATCGATGTGACTCTGGACGAGTACGGCAATGACTTCAATACCTACGCGAATCCCACTTGCACCGTAGGCGGTGTCGTCAGCTACGCCAACTGCGGAGCGATCACCGGCGGCTTTGGTACCACCTACACCATTCCGGTAGGCAACAATCCCGCCAGCGTGACCGTGCTCGCTGACGGTACTCGCGCGTATACCGCCAACCAGGCCGATAGCACCGTGACCATCGCCAACCTGTCCAGCCACACCGTCGAGAAAACGCTCAGTGTTGTCGGGCATCCGCGCACCCTGGTCTCCACTCAGAATTCGCTTTTCGGCAAGGTCTATGCCGCCTCGCCCGACAGCCCCTACCTCACGGTCCTCGCCACCTTGACTGATCTGGTTGATACCACGGTCCTGGTCGAAGGCAATATTGTAGACGTGCGTACGACCACCCAGAACGGATCCAGCGGCAATAACAACATGATCAGCCGCAGCCCCGGTCATGGCCAGCCCTGCAACCTGCCGCCCGCCTTGCTGGGCGCGACTTACACCCTCAAGCAGTGCCAGGCGATTCCATAGACCGCTTCCTGAAGTTCCGCGCGCCGAACGGATCCGATGGGCCAACTCTCCGAGCGCGAATGACCACTCAACTGCGAGCGCCTTTTAATGAAACTTGCGCGTTAGTCGTCCACCGGCTTCGCCGACTCCCGAGGGGATGAAACTTCGGGTGCCCCATCCATCGAGCGCCTTTTGCTCGATGGGTGGGAGACCACAAATCCCAACCGCCCCCCATCGGGTCTCTCCATCTACCATGCTGTTCCTTTTTATTGCGTGCAGGAAAACTCCAGGCGGAAATATGCGTCAACCTCGTCGCATCCGGCAATCTCGGCTCGGCAAAAGACGATTACATTGCCAGGACATTTTTGTGACAAGAGCAGAGCAGCCTGATCCTACCCTGATGGCACGACACGATTTCTTATCGTGCCGGGGAAGGAAAACATGCCGAAAGCCAGTGTTGCGTTCGTCGGAGTTTGTCTGTGCCTTTTGCCATTTTGCCTACTGCGGGCTCAAAGAGTGGAGCGGACCATCGAGGTCCACGCGCATCGATTTGCATTTGAGCCGTCGGAAATCAGCATAAATACCGGAGAAACGGTCCGCCTGCGTCTCATTTCGGACGATGTGCCGCACAGCCTGCTCGTGAAACAACTCAACATCGAACTAACGGCTGACCAAATCGAATCCCGGAGAGGTTGTATTCAAGGCGGATACTCCAGGCGATTATGCTGGCAGGTGCGGTCGCTTTTGTGGCAGCGGCCATGGCCGCATGGTCTTTACCGTGCGCGTGATTCGAAAATAAATGCGTCGGAGACCGCTCTCGAAAGAAGCAATGGCGACACGTCTCTGCATCACCCGATCTGGATCAATCCGCTGACGCATCCCCGATGTCTTCAGACCAGTCCGTGTGCAGCCGGATACGCGAAAGATGCAGCAGACAAGCGTGAGCGAGGAATCGAAGGACGGCGGATTCGTACATCCAGGCCCTGCTGATAAGGTAGGCCAGATACGCGAGAATGTTATGGACCAGATTCGATTTTACCGGCGTCATTGTAGGGTGTGTTTCGCGCGATGCTACCTTCGCAGGGCCGGCGATGCGCCCGGGAGCCAGCGCCATTGCTAGGATCTTCCGTCGCGCCCCCGGGGTCTCCACGAGCAGGGATTGTAGTAGCCGGCCATCGCGCGTGCGGCGAAACAAAATCTCCAAAGGTGCGCTTCCGCATGTCTCTATCCACAATCGCACTTGCGGGCGCAGCGAATCGATCTCCGCCTTCGCGGCGACATCTGCGCTGCAAACGGCACTCCCGTGTTTTGACCGTCGAGGCCATGACAGACGACGCAGTACGCGCCGAATGCAGTCTTCCCCTGTTCCGCAACGTCCTGCCCGTGGCCGAGAGGATTCCGGTCATTCCTGCCGCCTACGGTGAATCGGTGCTTGATGCCGTTCATCAAGCTGCCTTCAACCTTTCCCGGCTGGCTAACGCGGCAGCCAATCATCAGCAGCATCGCGGTACCAATCCCCATCAACTGCAGACAACCTCGTATCATCGCGCATCCATTGCACGGATTGTGCTGATGACAAAGCTAGAAGAGCCCGGCGCGGCGATTGTCACGCGATTGTCGCTAAGTGGTAATTTCTTGATTCACAAACGCAATCGCCCATTTTCCATCCCGCGGATGGACATGCCTGCAGGGCAAAGGGATGACACAACAGTGACAACCTGCTGACAATCACCCCCGGTGTTGTCTTCGATACTTGGGCTCAACTCGGCGGTCTCAGGACATCCATCGCGAGGTGAGTTTTCCCATGGCACGATTCAGCTCTATTACATTTGCTTTTGTCTTCCTGGCCGCTCTGCGCGCGGTCGCTCAGACGCCGGGCACGGGTGCGATCTCCGGCACGGTTTATGATCCGGCGCATCGCGTCATCGTCGGAGCCGACGTAACTGCGGTAGACCAGGCGACCCATGCGGAGCGCGCGGCAAAGTCTGGCGCGGGTGGAGACTTTCGCTTCTCGCTTTTGCCGCCGGGCGATTACGCAATTACCTTCGCGGCTGCGGGATTCGCGCCGGGCGCCGTCGCACCCGTCCAGGTCGCCGCCGGAGAAGTGCACTCGCTCAATGCGACTTTGTACGTTGAAGACGCGACCGCAGTCGTCAGCGTCACAGCGAACCAGCAGATTGCGGATTTGGAAAGTTCGACGCTGGGCAGTCGTGTCGATCGCCAGACCATCGAATCGCTTCCCCTCGCCAACCGCAATTTCACCCAGATCCTCGGGCTATCGCCAGGTGTTGTTGTCGACCTTCCGAACGCCGCGCAGTCCGGATCCGGGACACAGAATGTTGCCTCCGATGGCGCTACTCCAACCGCCAACAACATTCAGTTCAACGGCATCGACGCCAACAATCTCGTGGAAAATTCGGCAGCCGCCGCCGGCACTTCAGAGGTGGGCGTGGCCGTTCCGGCCGTCGACACCATCCAGGAGTTTCGCATGCAGACAGCGAAATTCGATGCGGCATACGGACGCGGCAGCGGCGCCAATGTCGACCTTGTCAGCAGAGGTGGAACAAATTCCTTCCACGGCAGCGCTTGGGACCTCGTGCGCAACAATATCTTCAACGCGAACGATTTTTTTCTAAAGCTCGCCGGACAGGCGCGGCCCGGCCTGAAGCAGAACCAGTTTGGCGCAGCTTGCCTATGTCGGCACGCAGTCGATGCACCGTTCCGGCCAGGTTGAGTTCAACCAGGCGCTGCTGGCAAGCCCCGGAAATCCTGTGAACGGCGAAATCAATAATTCCATCGCCAATGTAACGGCCCGTCTTCCGTGGCAGGGCGTCAGCTCAAACTCGTTGCAGACCAACTCGGTTTTCGTCGGCAACTACAACGCCCTCCAGGCCAGCATCCGTCATCGTTTGCAGCACGGGCTAGAACTCCAGGCGAGCTACACCTGGTCGAAGAACCTCGATGAGGTGAACGGTGAAGCCGGCACGGATATCTTTGAGCTGCAGCTGCCGACCAACGACCAGCGCAATCTGCGCCACTCCTCCTACGGACCGGCTGGAGGCGACCGCGGCCAGCGCCTGGTAGCCGATTTCAGTTGGACCACCCCGCGCCAGGCGTTCGGCCCCAGCTTCGTTCGTTCGCTCCTCTCCCCCTGGCAGTTTTCCGGCGTCGGCGTGATTCAGTCCGGCATTCCGCTCAGCGTCTTCGACACCAATGCGGGCTCCGTGTACGGCTTGATAAGCGGCGAGGTCCGCGGTCAGCGAACTGGCTCATCACCCTATACTCACGGAAGCACCGCGCGCTCATCCTGCGGGCTCAAGTTCGCCCGCACTCGCATGTGCCGCGTGATCGTACCCGCTATCCTTGGCGAAAAACCTTCAGGAGCGTTGTGGCACCGCGAGCAGTTCTCCGCAAAAACTCGTTCCCCTTCGTCTTCACCGTTATCGGCGCGCGTTGCACGGCTCGGTTTCTTGTCGTGTCTCGATTCCTGCTTCGTGCCCTGACTCTCATTCTGCGCGGCGGACAGCATCCCGCCCGCCGCGATTGTCGCACCCAGAACTGCGCAGATCATCTTCAGTCTCGCCTTCATCATCAGTGTCCTTTCCACGCCGGCATCAGGAATCGATAGACAATTCCGGTTTCCCATACGTTGACGTTGCCCGCCGCCGAAAACTGCCGCGAATAACAAGAGAGAATCCGCGCATTGTGCGGAAGGTTGTAATCGACTCCAAAATCGGCCCGCTGCGTGTTCTGGCCTGGCACGCCATCGCTCTAGGCATTGTCTGTGCGAAATCTCTGCTGCATCCGGAACACTGGTTCGAAACGCCGCACAAAACTCACCGGCCCTCCTTCATCGCGAAGAGGCCGGTAATCCGCCTCGAACCAATAACCGTACGCGTGCTCGCCCCGCATCGCTTCCGATCGCAGCCGGAATCCCCCATCCCTGGTCTGCAACCACAGATGCATGCCGCCGAAGTTTTCATGTGTCCCTTGCAGCAGGCGTCCATAGGACCCGCCTACTTCCAGCCGCTGCCCTGGAAAATAAAGGCTCCCGCGCCCGCCTGAAGAGCGCTCCGAAGTGAATTGCAGGTTGCCGCTTCGGGCTGAGAACCACGCAGAGTAGCTGAACGAGGAGTGCGCCCCGCTGAAACCGGATCCTCGCATCGCTCGCGCGACCCGCGGACAACGGAACGCCAATGCCAATCCGGGATGCGCGAGAGCGACTCCGGTCCGGCAAGACCTGCCAGGATGGTTCCATCTTGGCCCGCTTGGAAAGCGGGTGTGGTGCGGGCGGAGGGAATTGAACCCTCATGGCCTTGCGGCCTGCGGATTTTCATGCCACTTCGGCTTTCGCCGCCCCGCCAACAGCGGGTTCGTGGTCTGGACTATACCTTCACCTTTCCCCACATGAGGTTTAGGTGCTGCCCGTCTAGTCTCTACACCTTCCCGGAACTGCTTCCGGGCTTGGCTCGGGATTGCCATTTCAGGTTTCCCCGACTTTGAGCAGTTCTACACCGTCGGTTTCCCGATGGGCACTCAACCTTGCTTAAGTCCGCTGCGTCTGCCATTTCGCCACGCCCGCGGGAAATTGGCACAGCCCCATCATAAAGCAAGCAGCGATGTTCTACGCTTCGTCAGCCAGCCGGACGGCTTCCACTCGGCCGGGGCTTTTCCTGCAAGCCGCAATTACACAACCGCAGACAACCATTCCCGCCGCAGTTCTCCGGCTTCGCACTACCTTTGGAGACAATCTACTTTGCCCTGTGTCTCTCGGAAGCAAGGCGCGCTTAATCGTTGCGTGGTGTTGCGCTGGCCAGCGCGAGAATCGTCCCGGCAAACAGCAACGTATCCGCAAAATAATTGATTCCCTCAACCTTGATCGCAGTGCTTGGGTCAAGCAGCGAGGAAATCAGAATCGGCCCATAGATAACAACAACCAGCAACGCAATCCACGCACCCAGATAAGTTGCCGCCATCCGCGTCTTCTTCGCCAGTAGAATGCATACGCCGGCAACCAGAAGAATTGCGCCCGTCAGATAGCCGATGAGCAAGCGCCCCGGAATCCAGGCCGGCATCAGTCCTTCAAGCGGGACACCCGGACGTGCCAGCGGGTGCAGAAAATGCTCGACGCCATAAAAGATGGCGGCGATCGCGATCACGACGCGGCCGACCGTCACGAGCGCACTCTTGCCGAGCCCCCGCATCGTGTTTCCCGCAAAAATAAACCCTCCGCAACCGAACGTCAGTTCGCGGATGAGGAGCGTCCATCCAAACCTGTCTTTGGGGTTGGCGAGTGCTCCTGGAAAATCCATCATCGCCACAAACAGAAACATCATGATCCCGAACAGCAGGCCGGACCACCGCACCTGAATCTTTGTAGCAATGCTCAGAGACGTGGCCAGCAGCGCAAAGCCGACCAGGTATGCCCAGAACAATCGCCACGGCATATACGAGGGCACAAGGGGCGCGACGAATGCTACTGCCGAGATATGCAGGGCGCCGAAGACCGCCAAAGGAACGGCGAAACACAAATTGCTCAAGGCGACAATCTTGTCCAGCCCATTGGCCCGCGCGATATCGTTCTTCGCGGCCCACAACGCAACAATGAAAAGCACAATCCCGGCGCCGCACATTGAAACCACAGTGCGCGAGAGCCCAAAGAACATGGCGAGAATGTTTGTGTGCATTTGAGTGCCAGGCGAAGGCTCGCGAGCGCTTTCTGAGCGCGGTTTCCCGATCAATACAGGTCCGGATTATACATCGATGCACGGGTGAGGAATTTGTTCTTCGAAAAAATCGCCGCAATGGAGTTCAAGAGCGATCCGCAGCTTCCCTCTCCGGCAATCAGATTCCATTGAATTTTCATGCGCGATCATGCGCTGAGCCTCGCCCTTTACTTAGAGACCCATGGCAACGCAGATCGCCGCCACATCGCCGATTTGCTCGCCCAACGCAGCGGGAACGATCTGGCATATCGTTGCCGAAGCAGGCAGCGCCTCACGCAGCAAAACCTCTCGCGCCGGCGCCAGAAGGTTCTCGCCAAGGCGCATGGCCAGCCCTCCAATAACAATCCGCTCAGGATTGAAGAGGTCGATTAAAATTGCCAATGCCTCGCCAAGACGGCTCCCGGTATCGCGGATGATTCGCTGCGCCAGTTTGTCTCCGCGCTGCGCGGCGTCGGCCACATCCCTGGCGGTCAAAACTCCCGCGTCGCGAAACCTCCCAATAAGTGCAGAGCCCGCTCCGTTTCTGATCGCAAGCTCAACCTCGCGATGAGCCACTTGCGCCATTCCTCCGCCGCTCACCCATCCCTCAACAGATCCGGCCTTGTTATAACCCACCGGACCCGAAGCTGTGAGGCGGACATGCCCGATCTCGCCGGCCTGGCCGCGCGCTCCACTCAGCAGGCGGCCATCGCTGATCACGCCCGCGCCGAATCCTGTTCCCATGGTTAGAAAAATCATGTGACGCGTGCCCATACCGGCGCCGAATCGATGCTCGGCAACCGCTCCGGCGTTGGCGTCGTTTTCCATCCTGCATTCGAGCGAAAACTCCTGGCGCAGGATGGACGTAATCGGCACATCAACCCATGTGGCCAGGTTGGGCGGGGCCTGAATCACGCCCGCTGCCTGATCGAGCGGCCCGCCGCAACTCACGCCGATGGCTCCCAGGCGAGTTCTTTCGATACCCGATGAGTAGATTAGTTTATGAATCGACTGCTTGATCAGCTCGATTGCCCGCTCCGGGCCCTGATCCGGCAACGTGGGAAATTCAATCCGCGCGAGCATTGCCGGCGGCGCGGATGAAAGCACAACCGCGGTCTTGGTCCCGCCGATATCCACGCCGATCCAGGTCTTGTCTTCCTTCTCATTCATCTGCGGTTCTCCCGGCGAAAAGAATCGAATGCCCGCGCCCGGGAGTTGCGGGCACGCATGAAGCGCGATCCTATGCGGCCGGCTTGACTCGTCAAAGGTTTCGACCGCGAAGAGAGATTGCCTCTTGCGGCGGTTAGCGCTTCTTCACCGGCTTTGCAGCGGGCTTCTTCGCAGCCGGCTTCGAAGGCTTCGCTGCCAATTTCACAGGAGCCTTGGCCGCAGGTTTTGGATGCGCCTTTGCCGTGGGCTTGGCTGCGGATTTGGATGATGCCTTCGCGGCAACCGGCTTCGCCGCCTTTCCGGTCTTGGCTGTAGCGGCAGTCATTGGTTTTTTCACCGCCGGCGCCGGCTTGGTCTTTTGGGGCGGCGCAGGCTTTGTTTTGGCGGCCGGAGCCTTTGCGGCTGGCTTCGCCGGCGGCACGGGCTTGCTCTTTGCTTCGGGCTTCGGCGGTTGAGCTTTCTCGGCCTTTGCCGCCTTTTCCGCAATCGGTTTGGCTGCGGGCTTCTCAGTCTTCACAACCGCAGCAGGCGCCACTCTTTCCGGTCTTCTTGTCAGGCTCCTTCGCCGCGGATTTCTTTCCTGAAGATTTAGTGGGAGCGGGAACCGGCTCATCTTCGTCCTCGTCAAGCTCATCGTCGCCGGGTTCTCCTTCGTCCAGGCCCTCCACGTCCAGATCTCCCTTTGGGTATGCTCAGCCCCAGGTCGATCTCATCTTCATCGCCGCCAATATCGTCCAGGTCGTCGTCGCCAACCAGGCTCTCCTCTGCCTCCTCGTCGTCATCGAACGCCTGCTCCTTGATCTTCTCCGCGCCGCGTTTCACGCGTGGCCGTTTGATGGTCACCTGCGGCGGCGGAGCGGGCGGAGAATGCGGCTCAAGATAGGCGCGCATCTCTTCCGGCGTGGTCAGCTTGCCGTCGATCAGCTCCAGGAAGATCGCGTGCACAATCTCGTTGTAGGCCGGCAGCTCCGGCGTAATGCGCATCTCCTGCATCAGCGCATGCGGAATCCCCTGCCGCGCCTCCGGCCACACCTTCAGGAATTGGTTGATAGCGCTCCTGGACGGCCGCGTTCTTGCTCGTGAATCCAAGCCAGAGCACCGCTTCGGGATCGTAGCTCGTAAACAGCTTGTAACCCGCCGAGGCGTGGCCTTCTCCTTGGACAGCAGCACCTTCTGGAATCCCGCAGCCAGCGCATCCAGGCTGTTCCACTCCTGCAACAAATCCCGGCCGCAGCAGCGCCTTCTTCAGCGCCGACAGATCCTTCGGAGGCAGCTTGGCCGTCAGCAATTGCATCTGCGCCGCCGACATGTCGGCATGGACGCCCTGCATCAGCAGTCCCACCGCCAGCTCGTGCAGCGCCTTCAGCTTTTCCTCGTCGGCCTTGGCGGCGGTCCAGGCCGGGAAAAGAACCTTCATCCAGCCCTCGGCCTCCAGCGCCCGCAACACGTTCAGGCCGTCTTCCTCGTGGCCAATCTGTTCCAGTTCCTGGCTGCGCGCGTGCGGCGAGAGGAACTCGATCACGCCCTCGCTCTTGGCATTGTCGTAGCGGCTGCGGGTCTTCAGGTCCAGCTCCCAGCCCAGCCGCGCGCGGTAGCGGGTGGCCCGAATCATCAGCGACGGGTCCTCAATGAAGCCGTAATTCGACACCAGCCGCAGGGTCCGCGCCTCAATGTCCGCCGCCCCGTTCAGGGGATCCATCAGCAGCCCGAACGAGCCTTCATTCAGCGAGATGGCCATGGCGTTTACGGTAAAGTCGCGGCGCCGCAGATCTTCCTGAATGGAAGCTGGATGATAGACCGGCTTGCCGGGCTTGGGATAACTCACGCTGTGGGTGCTGATCAGGTCCACGCGAACGGTGCCCGGAAAGCACAGGTAAAGGCTCTGCGAAGGCTCGTGTTCGCCCCAGACTTTGCCGCCAAGTTTCTCTATTGTTTTCTTCAGCTTAAGCGCATTTCCATGGACCGCAATTTCAAGATCGCGAACGGCATGGCCGCTGGTCAGGTCGCGCACCGCGTCGCCGGTCAGAAACAGGATGGTTCCGGCGTCGCGGGCAGCCTCGCGCAACTTGGCTCAGCGCGTGCCGTTGATCGGCCGACAGCCGGTTTTCCAGAAGGTAGATGTAGTCGGGCATCCAGGTTCCTGCTTCCGCCGTCTCAAGCCGCTTCCAAGTGCCTGATGTTGTTACTGTTAAGGAGAAGACCGGAAGAGATGGCAAACCAGTACATTAACACAACTGTGACCGCTTGGCTAGAGCATGTTGCACTGCGCTTGCTGCTATTCCAGGTTCGCAGCGTCGCAGCCGTGCACGTGCGACAATCCAGAGCAATGGCCTCCGCTCGCAAGCCTGTGATCGTGCGCAAGTTCTCCCGGGACTGGTGCGCCGGCTACGCGGGCGGCCGCTTCGGCCAGGATGCCGCCGAGCTGGAGATTCTGGACCTCGACCGGCAAGGTGCTGCGCATCGCCTGGGAGCAGGTCAAGTGGGTCTGCTACGTGCGCGACTTCCCTTCCCCGACCTGGCAAACGACCAGGCCAATCCCGAGCGGCTGCTGCACAAGCGCTTCTCCATCCGGCCCCGGACCGCGGGACTCTGGCTGCGCATGACCTTGCCGACGGCGAAGAACTGGAGGGCCTGGCGGCCAACGACCTGTCGCTGATCGAAGGTGCCGGCCTGCTGCTCACTCCGCCTGACACGCGCTCGAATACGCAGCGAATTTATGTGCCCCGGCAGGCCATTCAATCCTTGGAAGTGGTCAGCCTGATTGGCGTCTGCCGGCCGCCGCCGCGCCGAAGCTGCGAGCCGGGCAAAGGAGCAGCCGGAGCTCTTCCCCGCACGAGCCGGACACCATGCAGGAATGCCTAGTCTGCCGCTCCGCCGACTACCGGCTTCAGCATGCCTCAAGTAGTAGTCAGCCGTCAGCCCCAGCACGCGCTCATCGATATAGTGCTCCAGAACCCAGGCGCGCGCGGCCTGCCCCATCCGCAGGCGCCGCTCCGGATCGCGAAGCAGCTTCAGCACGGCCTCACTGATGGCCTCCGGGTAGCCCGGCGGAATCAGCAGCCCAGTCACCTCCGGCACCACCGAATCGCGCGATCCGGTGGACATCGTCGTCACCACTGGAATCCCCGTCGCCGCAGCCTCCAGCACGACGTTCGGAAATCCCTCCCGCCATGTAGGCAGCACCATCACGTCCATGGCCCGGTAATACGCCGCCGTACCTTCCACAAATCCCGTGAGCCGAATCCGCGGATGACTCTCGATGCGCCTGCGCACACCCCTGCCCAGCACATCCTCCGAGGCATCGAACCAGCCCACCAGCAGCAGGTAAGTCTCCGGCTCCGCGCGCAGAATCTCATCGAACGCCTCCACAAGCTCCGGCAGCCCCTTGTCCCGCGTCAGTCGTCCCACGAAGCCCACCACATGGGCGTCTCGCGGCAAACCGTAGCGCTCGCGAACGTTGCTTTCGCCTGGGGAATACTGCTCCATATCCACGCCGTCTGCTGCTGCCGCCCCCCAGCAGTTCGAGCTTGGCCGCGGGCGCAATGCCCAGCGCCAGCGCCTTCGCGCGCAGGCTCTCGCTGTTGCACAGCACCAGATGGGCGCTGGCCGCGGCCAGTCTCTCCGCTACCAGCAAAACGCGCCGCTTGAGCCCCGGTTGCGGTTTCGAGCTTGAGCCCTCGCAGCATATAAATGCGCCTTGGAACGCCGCAAAACCTGGCGGCCAGTGTGCCCAGCAGCCCCGCCTTTGGGGTGCTGAACTCCACCATGTCCGGCTTCAGCCTGTGCAAAAACCGCCAAAGCCGCAACAGCGAAACCATATCCGCAAACGGCGCGATCCGCCGGCACATCGGAACCGCCATGCCACTCCACGCCCTCGCTTGCGGCCGTGCTGCCAAGCCAGGCGCCCGGACTGGAAACCAGCGTCACCCGAAATCCCGCCTCCCGCAGCGCGCGCAATCGTCCCTTCAAAACCAGGCAGGTCTCGTGATTCGTAATTCCAACGACAATGGAAGGCCGATCCGCCGCCGATGCCGCCGAATGAGGAACAGTATGACGCGCAGCGGAAACCGGCATTGGCAAGTCCTGGGCCCTTTGAAGATTCTCCCCGCATTGAAGGGAGACAAATCAATCATCACTCCGTAGACCCGCTAAAAGACGTGACCCAGAACACTGCGATTAGATGCCTCTTTAGCCAAGAATCATCTATTCTCAAGAAAATTCCTATGGCGCAACGTGTCAGAATTCTCCTTCTGATCCCGCATCTCGGCGGCGGCGGCGCGGAGCGGGTTACCGCGCTCCTGGCCCGCGGCCTCTCACGCGAAAAATACGACCTCCACCTGGGCCTGATTACGCAGTCAGCCGTTGCCGGAGTCAAGTCCGAACCCGCTTTGCCGCCTTGGGTTACGGTCCACGAGCTAAGCGCCTCCAGAGTTCGCGAGGCTTCCTTTCCCCTGCTCCGCCTGGTCCATCGGCTTGAACCTGACGTGATCTTGTCCGGAATGGCGCACCTCAATTTCCTCGTTCTTTTGCTGCGCCCCCTTTTCCCTTCCTCAACGCGGGTTCTGGTGAGGCAAAACGGAACCGTCTCTTCAGTTTTGGCCCATGACGGCGTGCCCCCTTACACCCGACTCCTCTACCGGCTTCTCTATCGCCATGCCGACCGGGTAATCTGCCAATCGCACGCCATGGCCGACGACCTGGCGGCCGCGCTCGAACTTCGTGCCGAGCGCATCGCTGTCTTGCCCAATCCCGTGGACACTGCCTGCGAATTCTCGATGAAATGCGGTCGGCAACAACCGAGCCGCCTCGTTGGAATGGCCCCGGACCGCATCTGTTGGCCGTGGGCAGGCTCTCGCACGAGAAAGGATTTGACCTGTTGCTACAGGCGCTCGCCCTGGTGCGCCACCGGTTTCCGCACGCCGATCTCCTCATCGCCGGGGCCGGAGCCGAAGACTCGAAGCTCAAAGCCGAGACGCGTTCCCTCGGGCTGGAGCCGGCAGTCCGCTTTGCCGGTCACATCGACAGGCCCTATGCCTTCTTTCACGGCGCTACGCTCTTTGTGCTTTCCTCGCGTCACGAAGGCATGCCCAACGCTCTACTCGAGGCCGCCGCCGCGGGGCTGCCCATTGTCGCCCTGCCCTCCTCTGGAGGTGTCGTCGATCTGCTCCGCGATCGCCCTGGCGCCTGGCTCGCATCGGAAATCTCCGCCGCCGCCCTTGCCGATTCTCTCCTCGCGGCCCTCCAGGTTCTGCACCCCGAGCAGCAGCAAGTGCGGACCCATTCCTCTCACCCCCAGCCCGCAATTCAACCTTGAACTCGGTCTTCCACCCGCATCGCCCCCTCAAAAAAGCTCGGGTGCCCCATCCATGCGACGTTTTTCAGTCGCGTGGGTGGGATACGACGAAGCCATGCCGGGTGCCCCATCCTTTCCGCGCCCTTTGCGGAAAGGGTGGGATCGCTAACCACTCCCTCAGCGCCGTCCCCCGCCCTCGCTCTGCACCAACCGCGCCCTCACCACCTTCTTGATCAGCGAAATCGGCAACGGCTTGTCCAGCGGAAATTGGATAGTCCCCTTCGATATCTTCAACCCTTTCAACTCGTCCTTGAGCACATCAATTACCGCCGCAGTCGGAAACAAACTGCAGTGATCCGAAAATGCCGCGAACCATACCAGAACTTTTCCGTGCCTGAACGCCGGCATCCGGTAGCTGATCGTCTCAGTTGCCTCGCGCGGCAAGGCAGACCGAATCGCCGCGCGCATCCTCGTCAGCATCGCGCGCGCCGGTTCCTCGGCACGATCAATATATTCATCCACAGTCTTCGGAGCGCCCTTTCCCTCCCTGCCCGGAGGCGATGCGATTCCTTTCCCGCTTCTCATGCGCAAGATTCTACAAGGGAGCGCGCCTCCAGTCCATGCCCGCTGTCAAAGCGCAACCCCCTCGCCGCAAAGCATCGTCGCCATTCGCAACCGCAGTCAATCGCGCCATCAACTGCTCGATCTTCCGTCCTTTTCCCGGCGCCTTCCAAGCCCCGGTTTTCCTCGTGTGATTTAACTCCTTGACATTTTTTCCCTAAAGTTGTTTCCTGCATGTACTGTTCCTTTTTTAATCCCAGCGGAAGACCTCTTCACCGGGCATTTTCCTGCGTCGTCACCTGAAGACGCGGCTTAGGCGAAATATCTGTAGAAATGCATAAATAGACCCACCTGCGGTTCTTTTCCAATCTGCACGAGCTTTCAACGCCGTCGAACACGCTATCTTCATTCAGTTCCAAATGACTGTCACGGCACGAAACAGCGTCGTCTGGAGGGGCCCTTGTTTCTTCGTTTTCTCGATTTGAATCGTTGCGCAAATATTGTCTTTGCGTCCGCACTGCTCATCTTCTTTCTTCCTTTGTTCGCTTTGTACTTCGTCCTCTCCAGATTCAACGCGCGGGGCTCCAGACTCATCGGCCCCCAATCCGTCAAAACCGGCCCTTTCAGCATTGACCTCCTCAGGCGGCGGCTTGCCGCCGAGCTCACCTTCGACCGCGCCATCGATGCTTATGAGGAACTGATCGACTCGACCTTCGCCGAAGAGCGGCAATGAACATTGCGCACTCGCCCGCGAATTGACCGCCATGATGCAAACGCCCCCGAAAGATCGCCGCAACATGGGGGTCCTCCCAATCTGAGAGAATCCAATCAAGACCCCGCACACAACCAGCGGACCTTTCCATCGAAAAGTATTCGGAGTAAATCGTGGCAAGAATCGGCGCATTTTGTTTTCCCGCGACCGGGCACATCAACCCGTTGGCCGCTCTCGCGCGCCGTCTCCAAAAGCGCGGCCACTCCGTCGTGATCTTTGGAATCGCCGATGTGGAAGCCCGCGTCAAAGCATCGGGAATCGACTTCAGCCTGATCGGCCAAAGTGACTATCCTCCGGGAACCTTGCAAAAACTCGACCGGCATCTCAGCGGGTTGCGCGGTCTGCCGAGCTTCAAGTTCACTCTCGAGCGTATCGAGAACACCGCGCGCATGGTGCTCCGCGACGGCCCCGAAGCAGCTCGCCGCGCCAATGTGGAAGCCTTTCTCGTTGACGAGGCAGACTTCGGCGGCCACGTAGCCGACTACCTCGGCCTCCCCTTCGTCTCGCTCGCGCTCATTCCCCCCATGGTCTGGGACAACCGAATTCCGCCCTATTGTTTCGGCTGGCCCGCCGGCCAGGGATGGCCGAGCCTGTTGCGCAACGAACTCGCCATGCGTTTTCTCGCTCGCGTGGCGGCGCCAATTTTCAACGTGGTGAATCGGCAGCGCGCCGCCTGGGGAATCCGGCCTCCTCAGCATCCCACCGAGTCGCTTTCGACCCTGGCCCAGGTCGCGCAGTTACCCGCGGCGCTCGAGTTTGATATTCCCATGAGCGATCGCCATCCGCTGCTCCATTACACTGGCCCCTTTGTGGATCCCGATCAGCGCCCTCGCATCGACTTTGATTGGAGCCGCCTCGACGGTCGCCCGCTGCTTTACGCGTCTCTCGGCACCCTGCAAAACGGATCGGAACAAGTCTTCCGAACCATCGCCGACGCATCTGCGGGTCTCAATGTCCAACTGGTCATCTCGCTTGGCGGAGGCCTCGACCGGGAGCGGCTTGGCGTTCTCAGCGGCGACCCGATCGTCGTTGCCTACGCGCCCCAATTGGAGATCGTAAAGCGCGCAACAGCGGTCATCACGCACGCCGGAATCAATACCGCACTGGAGTCGCTCTCAGAGGGCGTGCCAATGGTATGTATCCCGATCGGCAACGACCAGCCCGGAGTTGCGGCCCGGGTAGCCGCCCGCGGAGCCGGCGTGGTGGTGCCCTGGAGCAAGCTGTCCGCCGAATCGCTCAAGTCAGCAGTTTGCGCCGTTCTCGAAGATGACTCCTATCGAAGTGCGGCCCGCAACCTCCAGGCTTCAATCCTCAAAATCGACGGGCTCGGTCAGGCCGCGGACATTATCGAGCGCGCCTTGAAAATCGGGCCGGGCGTTCGCACCTGGAACTGATTGCGTAAACAAAGCTTTGAAAGGGCACGGCTTCACAGGTTGCCGAAAAACTCGATTCAGTGGATTTTCTCACTGGCTTTGTGTCAGGGCACGACTCTACAAGTTGCCGAAAAACTCGATTCAGTGGATTTTCTCGCTGGCTTTGTGTCAGGGCACGACTCTACAAGTTGCGGAAAAACTCGATTCAGTGGATTTTCTCGCTGGCTTTGTGTCAGGGCACGACTCTACAAGTTGCGGAAAAACTCGATTCAGTGGATTTTCTCGCTGGCTTTGTGTCAGGGCACGACTTTAGTCGTGCCGCAAAAAGCCAATGAAACTGAGGGCTTTAGCCCCTGAGGGATGTCCTCCTGCTTGCGGACGGGATTTATGCATCCGGCTCTAGTCTTCAACCGCCGTTCGTTCTCCGCCCGCTCTGCCCGGTGGTGAACTTCCTGGCGCGCAGTTCAATCGCCTACTTGGCGCTTGCGGGAGGCACAATCCCGTTCATCCGCAGATACTCCACCATCTGTCCGTAATGGTCGAAGCAGTGGGCAACCGAGAACCCGGCAAACGTGGAGCGCGTCTGCAAGCCCGGCTCAGGCGTCTTGATCACCTCGAATGAGTTGGCCACAGTAAGCGTCGCAATCGCCTTGTGGCCAAACGCAAACGACTCACCCAGGGCGGCCACCACCGCGTCCTTGTTCGTGAGCGTTCCCAGTGCCTTCACATCCACATCCGGCTTCAGCCCGCTCATCATTCCAAACAGAAAGTAGTTGGCCTGCGCAACGTGAGTCGCCTGCTGAGCAAACGTCCTTACCGTTGCAAACTCCGTCGTCTGCCCCGGCGCAAAGATCGCAGCGCTCGGCGCAAACCCAAACTTCTCCGCCGGCATCGCCTTCACCGCGCCCATCATCTCATGTTCAATCAGGCTCAACTCCGAATCCAGTGCCGTCGCCGGGGAAACGATAGTTCCCGCCTCGGGCCCCTTCATCGCGCCCGTCTGCGCCATCGCGGCTAAAGACCCCACGCCCAACACACAACACGCTGCGATCAACCGAACTTTCATTACAAACCTCCGCTTGGGTTTTCTCGTTCAAGCGTTCACAGGTTATCAGAAACCATCGCCCGCAGTCGCAATTCTGTGTGAGAGAAACCTATGGAACTCCCAGGCCACGTCCATCATGGTGGAAATTCCAGGAACTCAAAACACTCACCCAAGAGTCCTCCCTATTCCCTATTCCCTATTCCCTATTCCCTATCCCCTATTCCCTATTCCCTATTCCCTATTCCCTATTCCCTATTCCCTATCCCCTATTCCCTATTCCCTGTTCCCTGTTCCCTGTTCCCTGTTCTGCTCCCCGCCCTTCGCGCCGCCTCCTCATACACCGCGGAGTACTCCCGCGCCGGCTGCTGCCAGCTATAGTTCCGCGCCATTCCATTTCGCATCAGGCGTTGCCATCCTTCCTTGTTCCGGAATGCCTCAAGCCCACGATCGACGGCCGCCATCAAATCTCTCGCCTCATACCCAGGAAACTTGAACCCCGTCCCCGTTCCCAGCAACGGATTCCACTCTTCAATTGTGTCGTCCAACCCTCCCGTCGCGCGCACCACTGGCACAGTCCCATACTTCAGGGAATAGATCTGATTCAACCCGCAAGGCTCATACCTCGACGGCATCAGAAAAATATCCGCTCCCGCTTCGATCTTGTGCGCCAGCGCCTCGTCGTAGCGAATCTGTACCCCCACATTCCCCTTGTGCCAGAATGCCCAGTCGCGGAAAAACTTCTCGTACACCGGCTCCCCCGTGCCCAGCGCCACCACCGCAACTTCACGGTCCGACAGCGGTCCTGCAATCTGCTGCACCAGGTCGAAGCCCTTCTGCGTCGCAAACCGCGACACAATCCCGATTACCGGCGTCGCGTCTTCCACATCTTCCAATCCAAATGCATGAAGCAGATCCGCGCGGCACGCCTGCTTCCCGGTCAGATCCTCCGCTGTATAGTGCGCCGCCAGGTTCCCATCCGTGGCCGGGTCCCACTTCTCATAGTCCACGCCATTCAATATTCCGCGCAGGTCCGGCGCCCGTCCCCGCAGCACGGAGTCCAGATGCTCGCCGAACTCCGCGGTCTGTATCTCCTCGGCATACTTGCGGCTCACGGTTGTCAAAATGTCGGAGTACACCAGCCCGCCCTTCAGAAAATTGAACCGGTCGAACTGTTCCACCTTGTCCATCGTGAATACCTCCCACGGCAGCAGTAGTTGCTCGGTGGTCTTCGGTGGAAACGTCCCTTGATAGGCTGCGTTATGAATCGTCAGCACGGTCGCGGCCCCTCGCAGCATCGGGTCGCCCGCGTAGACCGTCTTCAGGTACACCGGCAACATCGCCGCCTGCCAGTCGTGCACATGAAAAACGTCGGGCGCCCCCAGTTGCTTTGTCGCCTCTAGCACTGCCCGGCAAAACAATCCGAAGCGTTCTGCATTGTCCGGATAGTCCCCGTTTCTCGTCCCATACAATCCTTGCCGGTCGAACAGTTCCGGGCAATCCATAAAGTAGTACTGCACCCCTCCCCGCCTGCCTCCGTCAACAACCCCGACAAACCGGTTGTAATACTCGAATGGAATCGTGATCGACCGCGCCGCGTACTTTGGTTCGCCCTCGATGTGCGGCCGCACCCGCGTATAAAGCGGCAGGTACACCGTCACCTCGTGACCGAGCTTTGCCATCTCCGGTCCAAGCGCGCCCACCACGTCGGCCAGGCCGCCAGTCTTCGCAAACGGTACGCACTCCGACGCCGCAAAAACAATCCGCATCCGCTTGTCTCCCCTGCCAGATCTCAAAACATTCCGTCTTGCATGGATGCCGGTTGCACCAACCTCGCCGTCCGCCGCGGCGGAACTCTTGCCGCCAGGGTGGAACTCGACGAGTCTACTGCGCCGGTTTCGCGTCCAGCGTCAACACTTCGAATGGCTTCAGCTTCGCGCGCCACGCTTTCCCTGCATCCAGCCGTATCACCGCCCCCTTTGAATCCTCCTCCCATGGGCTATGCGCCCGATAACTCTGCGCCGCATGCTCCGGCAGTTCAAACGCCTTCCCCACATCCAACAAAAATACCTGCGCCTTGTCGGAAGGATTCCGTAGCACCACAATCCCCTTCTCCGGCGTCCACGAGGCCCATCCATACACTTCCAGCTTCCCCGGATCGCCCCCAATCCAATGCGTATCCCTCAACACCGCCGCATTCTTCCGCGACCACTTCGCCGCCTCCGCCAGATCGTCCCAGTTCTCCTTCGTCAGCAGAGCCGGTGTAATGTACATCTCCTGCAACTGCGTCCCCGTCCCAAAGTAATCGCGAACCTCGTCCCTGAATTCCCCACTCGGATCGGTATCCAGATTCTCCGCCTTCTGCGCGTAGATAATCCCATGCAGCATCAGCGAATTCAGCGGATAAAGCGGCCCTCCCACGACAATATTGCGATACGTCTGCTCATCGCGATAGGTAATCCACTTTTGCCGCCAGCTTCCCACTCCGTCAAAGCTGTGATCGTCCCCGCTGCGCCAGATCGAGTCTGAATACCGTGACCAGAATGGCGACGGCCAAGTACCCGTCGTCAGATTGATAAAGATATCCGGTTCCCGCGCGCGCAACTGTTCAATCAAGTGAATCATCGCTGAAAAATCGCTGTCGAACAGGCTCCCGGCAAACACCGTGCTCGCATTCCCCGTCCCGTCAAACTTGAACTGGTTCACGCCATACTTCGAAATCATCTCCAGGCACGTCGACTCAAACAGCTTGTAATACTTCGGCGCTGACAGCGCAAAGCCGCCCTTCACCGTCTCGTACCCGGCCGCCTCCCCGCCGCAATGCGCTGCTTCTTTGCCGTCGAATAGCCGCCCCATGGCGAAAGCCAGACTCCAATCCCAAATCCATACTCTTTCGCCCCCTCATGAATCTTCGCAAACCCATTCGGCAGACCGGGGTTGAAGTGCCACAGCGTCTCGGTGTCGTCCCACCCGTCGTCAAACAAAAACGAGTCCATGGTCACGCCGCGCTTCTTCACCAGCTCCTCGCCAAACGCATGCACCCGATCCAGTGCCGCTGCCTCGTCAAAGCGATTTCCATAGCCAATGTCGTACCACGAGTTGTAATGCAGAAAAGTCCTGTAAGGATGCGCCCGCTCCTGCTCGATGTAGGCAAGAAAATCTCTCCGCATCTGCCCCGGCGCCGCAACCCCGATCACCGATGAATAAGGTAATCGAGTTCCCCGCCTCCAGCGGCAACACGCGTTTCAGAATCGCCGTCGCACGCCCATCCTTCACCGCGCTCTCCGACAGCGGAAACTCAAATCCAAAAAAGAAATTCCCATCCACAATCGGAGATCCTGCGAACCTTCCCCACAACCTCCGCGCCCGGCGCATCGAAATCGAACATCCGCACTTCGGCGATATCCACCGCCTGCGCTCCGGCCTTCAGCGTCACCTCCTGCCGCAGATAATTCGCGCCATCGCGCAACACCGCGCACCAGTGCACTGCCAGCGACATCGCCCTCTGCGCTCAGATCCGCGCAGAGCCTTCGCCCCGGCACCCGCTCCGCCGCCCGCGACGCCGCATTGGTCCGCGCCAACCTCTTCCACCACCGGAGCCGCTTCCATCTTCATCGCGAAGCCGCAATCACGCGCCCATCGCGCAGCTTCGAATACTGAAAGCCTCGCCCGGCTCAAGTCTCGCTCCGTTCCTCGCATCCACAACCTCCACACCCCTCAAACCGCCATTCTCCACGTGGAAGCGCGCCGTCAGACGCTCGCCCCGCAGCTCATACGCGTCATCCCTCGGCCCCTGTGCGGTTCCCGCCAAGCCGGCAATGAATAAAAATGAGAGAGCCCCCGCCTTTGCCATCGAACACCGTCCCGCTTCGAACTCGTCATATCTCCTACTGCAACTCCTACTTCGCCATCACTGTCCAACCCGCCAAGTCTAAATCAGCGCCACGCAGAAACCCTCGATCGCTCCAAATCACCCCTACATACTAAAATCCAGAGGCACCCCGGAGTTGACAATGACCGTTCGCCGGCAGTCCATCGAATCCCGCCTCCTCCATCGATTCATTTCAACCGCCATCCTCCTCCCACTCCTCCCCGCCGCTTCAATCTCCGCGCAGCCCGCTGCCGCGCCCGCATTCACCAACACCCTCATGCCCCTGCCCGCAACCATTGTCGCCAAGCCCGGCGCACTGCGCATCGATCCCAGCTTCTCCTACACACTCAAGGGCGACAACGGCTCGCGCCTCAGCCAGGCCGCGGTCCGCTTCATCGCCCGTCTCGAGATCCGCACCGGCATCTCTCTCGCAAAATCCCCGGCCCCTGCACCGCAGCAAGCCACGCTCACCATCGACGTCGCCACCCCATCGGAAGAAGCCGTCCCCCAACCCGGCGAAGACGAAAGCTACTCTCTCGACTGATCGACGACCGCCAAATCTCCCTCCACGCCAAAACCGACATCGGCGCCCTCCACGGCATCGAGACACTCCTCCAACTCCTTCAGCCCTCCGGCGCCGCCTACATCTTCCCCGCCGATCCACATTGACGACGCGCCCCGCTTCCCTTGGCGCGGCCTCATGCTCGATCCCGGCCGCCACTTCCTCCCCGTCGCCAACGTCCTCCGCACTCTCGACGGAATGGCCGCCGTCAAGCTCAACGTCCTCCACTGGCACCTCACTGAGGACCAGGGCTTCCGCATTGAAAGCCACGTCTTCCCCAAGCTCACGGAACTCGGTTCCAACGGCCAGTACTACACGCAGGAACAGGTTCGCGAAGTCATCGCCTACGCCTCCGCCCGCGGCATTCGCGTCGTTCCGGAGTTCGACATGCCCGGCCACATCCAAAGCTGGCTCGATCGGCTATCCCGAGCTCGGCAGCGCGCCCGGCCCATACGCAATCGCCGACAAGTTCGGCGTCATGGACGCGGCCCTCGACCCCACCCGCGAATCCACGTTTCAATTCCTCGACGCCTTCCTCGGAGAAATGGCCGCGCTCTTCCCCGATCCCTACATGCACATCGGCGGCGACGAAAGCAACGGCAAGCAGTGGCGCGCCAATCCGCAAATCCAGGCCTTCATGAAAGCCCACGGCTTCAACACCACCGAGGAGTTGCAGTCCTACTTCAGCACGCGCGTCCAGAAGATCCTGGCTGCCCATCACAAGCAGATGGTCGGGTGGGACGAGATCCTCAGCCCCACACTCCCCCAGGATGCCGTCATTCAAAACTGGCATGGCATCGAGTTCCTCATCAATGCCGCCAGGCAAGGCCATCGCGGCTTTCTCTCCCACCCCTACTATCTCGATCAAATGTACTCGGCCGCTGACATGTACCTCGCCGATCCAATCCCAGCCAACTCCGACCTCACTCCCGATCAGGCCAAACTCATCCTCGGCGGCGAAGCCTGCATGTGGGGCGAGCAGGTAACTCCCGCCACCATCGACTCCCGCATCTGGCCCATCGCCGCCGCTGTCGCAGAGCGCTTCTGGTCGCCCGCCGCCGACCGCGACGTCAACGAAATGTACCGCCGCCTCGCCGTCGAATCCCTCCGCCTTGAAGCCGAAGGCCTCATGCACATCTCGGGACCAGTCAGGATCATGCGCAACCTCGCCGGCTCAACGCAAATCCAGCCCCTTGAACTCTTCGCCTCCACCCTCCAACCCGTCGCATTCCATGTGCGCTACCGCGAACAGCGCCCCTCGCCCGCCACCGTCTTCAACCGCCTCGTCGACGCAGTCCGTCCCGATCCTCCCCTCCGCCACGAGTTGCCCATCCTGGTCGACGCCGCCATCCACGGCGACACCGCTGCAATCGATCGCCTTGACACGCTCTTTCATTCCTGGGTCCAGGCCTCTCCCGCCCTCGACAAACTCGAAGCCAACTCCCCGCTCCTGCAAGAGGCCTCCGCCCACATCGCAGCCTTTCCAAAACTCGGTTCGATGGGCATCGATGCACTATCCTATCTCCGCTCCGGAAATCCCCCGCCGCCAGCTTGGCACGACGCTCAATCCGCCATCCTCCACGACGCCGTCAAGCCCGCCGAGCTTGTCGATTTCATCGTTCTCGCGCCATTGAAGAATCTGGTCGAAGCCGCTTCTCTCCCCAGGAAACAATAGAACCCGTTTCAAAAACCGGCTTCGCCGACCCCCGAGGGATGAAACTTCGGGTGCCCCATCCATCGAGCGTTTTTTGCTCGATGGGTGGGAGACCACAAATCCCAACCGCCTGCCAGCAGGTCTCTCCATCTACCTTGCCGTTTCTTTTGAGTCGTCCACCGGCTTCGCCGACCCCCGAGGGGATGAAACCGTATATCCAAGCATCGCCCGCCGACTTGCTGACTCGCGATCTCCGCGCAGCGGAGGCTGACTTGCTGCCTTTGTCCAATCCGCTCCCTTGGATTGTCGGAGGTACAGCTCAACTGGAACTCAGTTTCTTTGTAGTGCACGAATTCAGTCGTGCCGAAAAGGGCCGAAAGAACAAGGGGTTTTAACCCCTGAGGGACTGCAATCGAAATATAAGTCCTCTTTGAAACACGCTCCAAATATCTCCCGGCTACGGAATCGACCAACTTGATTCGCGCAACAAATCAGGATGCGCGCGCGATTCGTCTTCGCTTACGCAGCTTTCCATCCCGTCTCTGTCCTCGATGCGACCAGATATCCGTGAACAAACAGGAAGCTCGCTGACTCCTTCTCGAAAACTCCACACCCCAAATTAAAGGAAACATCACTCCCTTCAATCTCTGCGCCAATTGCCCCAAGACCCGCCCCGATCCATCCGAAAATCGAACCCAAGTCACTCAACTGAACTTCGATCCCGAACTTCCCTGTTCCTTGCAGGTAATCTTCACCGCCCATTTCCGCGTCTAAGTACCCTGAACCGTAAATACCCTTCCCGTTCTGTACCTTCGCCGCTGAATCGGAGACTATGGCCACTCTCAATGCCGCGCATGACCAGGTAGAGCAATCTGCCTCTACCCGTTGGCTTCTTCCCTTCATCGTTCTGGCTGCCTTTACCATCCGCCTTTTCGTTGCTGGCTTCACCTATCCCAGCCTGCCCGACGCCGACAAACTCTACGAGGCATTCGGCTGGGAGATGGGCTGGATAGCCCGCGCACTCGCCAGCGGCCATGGATTCAGTTCGCCATACTTCCCATGGAGCGGGCCCACCGCCATGCAGCCTCCGCTCTATCCCACTCTTCTTTCCGGCGTCTTCAGACTCTTCGGCATCTACTCGCTTACTTCCGCGTTCGTCATTCTTTCCATCAACAGCATCCTCTCCGCGCTCACCTGTATCCCGGTTTACTTCAGCGCCAAATTTTCTATGGGAACGCGCGCCGCAATGCTCGCGGCCTGCGTCTGGGCCTTCTACCCATTTGCCATTTATTTCTCCGCCTGCCGCGTCTGGGAGTACTCGCTCACCGGTCTCCTCTTCACAACCTGCTTCTGCATCGCACAGCGAATTCATCTTCACACACGCCCGCTCGCATGGTTGGGCTGGGGAGCCCTTTATGGCCTCACCGCACTCTCCAACCCTTCCACACTCTCCACGCTGCCGTTCCTGCTCGCGCTCGCTCTTTACCAGGTACGCAAATCTGGCCGCCGATGGCTGATGAACGGTGCGCTCACTGCTCTCGCCGCACTCGCCGTCCTCACTCCGTGGACAGTCCGCAACTATCGCGCCCTCGGCATCCTCTGCCCCGTTCGCGACAACTTCTGGCTCGAGGTTTATGACGACAACAGCGGAGATGCCTCCCTCGATCCCAGCTTCGCCCATCCCTCCAGCAATCCCGTCGAGATGAGCAAATGGCTCGCCATGGGCGAACCCGCCTTTCTGGCCGAAAAGAAAACCCTCGCCGTCGATTACATCCGCCAACACCCATGGTTCCCAGTCGAAAAAACCATGCGCCGTGCCTTCTATTACTGGACCGGCTTCTGGAGCTTCTCCGCTCAGGAATTAAGGGAACAACCATACGAGCCGGCAAACGTCTTTTACGTCAGCTCCATCACCCTCCTCATGCTCTTCGGTCTCCGCAGCCGCTGGCACATGAACCGCGAAACCACCCTGCCTTACCTGGTGCTGATCTGCGTCTTCCCGCTCACGTATTACATATCCCACCCGCTCATGGACTACCGCCAGCCTATTGAGCCCGCCGTCATCGTGATGGTCGTTGCCGGCGCCATCTCGCTCAAACACCAGGTGTCCAGCCTTGCACCCGCCCTCGCCAATCAGTTGGCCGGCGTCAAGCCCGCCCTGGTATCGGATCCCGAGTAAATATCCCCCGGCAGAGTCGGGGGCTTTATTGATTGGGGCCCCTCAAAGGGGCCTTTCCCCTCCACTTGCCGTTGCGGCCTGTCGATTCTCTTGCGTTGTACTCGCCTCAAACTCCGCGCCGTAGGCGCAGTGCTTGTTAGCCCAGCGCTTCAGCGCTGGGAAAGCGCAACCCGAAAACCTCCGGAGTCCCGTAGGGACGCTGCAGTCATCAACCGCGTTGCCTCGCCAAACGTCACGGGTGAGCAACTCCGGCAAATGTCAATCGGCTACTGCCACCCCGCCAGAGGGGGGGATATCCCTGTTCGTATTAGCCTGCCAACGGGTTTCCCAAGTCCCGCTCTTGAACCCCGGGATGGAATCCTCCAAATCGGATATCCTGAAGGGGATCGCCCGGAGGTCACCGGATGCTCTCCCCAACCGCTGCCACACCTGTCTCTCCCACCCCCGCCGAACAGATCGCCGAAGCCCTCGAGCGCATCGGCCCGCTTCACGGCCTGTCCTTTGAAGACCGCCTCTGGCTCGCCCGCCACGGTCAGGAATATGTTGCCAACGCCGGCGACGTCCTCTTTGAAGAAGGCGCCCCGGTCGCGAACATGATTCTCATCCTCAAGGGAGAGATTCATGTCCGCCGCCAGCACGGCGGCCCCATGGCCCTGTTCATCGGCCGCGCCGGCCAAATGACCGGCGTGCTGCCCTTCTCGCGCATGAAGACCTATGGCGGACAGGGCTTCGCCATCTCGCCCGTGTGGGCTCTCCTCATTCCAAAGTCCATCTTTCCTGAGATGCTTCAGGCCATCCCTTCCATGACCCAGCGCGTCGTCTCCACGCTGCTCGACCGCGTGCGCGAAGTCACCCGCATCGAGCAGCAGGCTGAAAAACTCAATGCCCTCGGCAAGCTCGCCGGCAACCTGGCCCACGAGCTCAACAACCCCGCCTCCGCCGCTCAAAGCGCCGCCGCCAGCCTGGCCAACGCGCTCAGTGCCAACCGCGCCAACCGCTTCAAGCTGGTCAACCTCTGCCTCAGCTGAAGAGCAGATTCAGGGCATCCAAGCCTGGGAAGAAAACATCCTCAATCGCACCGCGCCGCTCTCCGGCCAGCATCAGGAGTCGAACGCCCTGGCCTTCATCGCCCGCGAGGAATCCATCCGCGTATGGCTCGACCAGCTCGGCTGCCCCGATCCTGGGAGGTCGCCCCGCAGCTGGCCGAGCAGGCAGTCACCGTCGCCGATCTCGACGAGTTGCGCACCTTGCTCGGCGGCAACGAAACCTGCGTCTCCCTCCAATTCTTTGCCCGCTATCTCCGCTCCTCGCGCTCCGTCCAGACTCTGGCCCACTCCACCGCCCGCATCTTCGATCTCATCGACGCCATCAAGGCCTACTCCGACATGGATCGCGCCCCCATTCTCGAAGTCGACGTCCCCGCCGGCCTCGACGCCACCGTGCAGATGCTCCACTCGCGCATGACCAACGTACAAATCGAGCGCGACTACGAGCCCGACCTGCCCCTCATCAACGCCTATGGCGGCGAGCTCAACCAGGTCTGGACCGCCCTGATCGAAAACGCTCTCGACGCCCTCGGCAATCAGGGCCGCCTCCGCCTCGCCTGCCGCCTGGAAGGCGAAATGATGCTGGTTGAAATCTGGGACACCGGCCCCGGCATTCCACCCGAGTTGCAGGAGCGCATCTTCGAGCCGTTCTTCACCACCAAGGCCCCCGGTCAGGGACTCGGGCTCGGTCTCGACAACGCCATGCGCATCGTCCGCAAGCACCGCGGCCACATCGAGCGTCCGCTCCGAACCCGGCTCCACCTGCTTCCGCGTCCGCCTGCCGCTCGACCAGCTACAAGCGTACTGACTCTCAGCCATCAGCTCTGCCCCGCCCTTCCAAGCCACAAGGCCTTGAGAAGGAACCGTGCGAAGGCGCCATCCCAACCTCGCTTTTTTCTGCAGTCGAGTCGGGCAATCACGATCGTACGCCGAAGAGTCTTTCTGACCCCTGTTCCCTGTTCCCTGTTCTTAAAACGACACATCCGCCGGCTCCGTCACCCGCATCACCGACTGATCCCCCGTCTTCTGTTTCCATGCCGCCCGAATCGCTTCAATCTTCGTCCCGGTTCTCCTCGGTATCCGGATAGTCGATGATCAGCATCTTCGACCGCAGCCGCTCCGGCGCTGTGTTCGTTCTTCCCCTGCCACTGCCCATAGACATCCACCACGCTCAGTCCCGCCGGAAACCGCGGCGTCACCTCGCGATCCAGAAAGCTCCGCCACTCCGTCTCGCTGATTCCCTGCTCCGGATGGTCCGCCGGCCCCAGCCCAAAGTAGAGCTTCGTGTCCACCCAGCCCTTCGTACTTCCCGGATGCGCCGGATCGCCCGCCAGCGTCGGCGCCGTTGCCGCAGACGACGACTGCCGGCCGATGCGCGCGCACCCCAGCCGGCAAAATGCGCAATCAATGAAATAAACAGGACTCTTCGAAGGCGCATCAACTCTCCGCGACTGCAAAGCATCGGTCTTGCGAGCTAATGTGGAGCGAGGGACCGACTCCCTGTTCTCCTACGGTCCCTGTTCCCTGCCTCTTTCACTCCACCACGTCCACGCCCCGCCAGAACGCCACATACCCTTTGATCTTCCGCGCCGCAGGTTTTGGGTCAGGGTAGTACCAGGCCGCGTCCGGGTTATCCTGCCCATCGATCAGCAGGCTCATGTAGCGCGCCTGACCCTTCCGGGACAGGTTGAAGTAGTGCTGCTGGGGCGAAAATATTCCCGCTTGAGGCTGGCTTCGGGAAAATACACGATTCCCCTCCACCGTCTCCGTCGTTTCGCTTTCGGCAATCACCTTGCCGTTCCAGATCGCTCGTGCCATATGTCTAGTCCCGCATCAGCCTTCGCATTCGCGCCGAAAATCGGCCGCAGAAAGGCTGACGGATACGACACTACCAGAGATTGACCGGCGTGGCGAGTCCTGCCTATTCAATTGTCGTGCTAAAACCTGGTTCGCCGCCGCATCACTTGGCCGCTTCGATCGACGTCGATGTGGACGCTCTTCGCCGCGTCATCCGCCGTCGCGGTCACCGTCACATGGTCGCCGTAGAAGTCCTTCACCGCATCCGGATTGTCGATCGTCCAGACTGCCTTCTTGGCCTCGTCCACAAACACCGGCTCCATGCCCGCCTTCGATGCACTCCTTCACGCAGGCCGCGCCGCTGCCCAGCGTGCTTGGCGCCGCACATCGAGTCGGAAATCCAGCCGTTGATCTTGCTTGAATCGGCAGCCTTGGCCGCAAGCGCGGTCAGGGCAAAGAAAGCTACCACCGCAAAAAGTGCACGCTTCATTAGGAATCCTCCAGGGGAATTGGGGAATTCACGAACCGCTCCCATCATCCCCCATCCGGCTCACGTTTCACAAGTGCCCGCAGGCACTGAAGGTTTTCATAAGATCAAAATATCTAACACTCGGTCTCTACCGCGCCGGCAAGCGCCCGCGCCTCGCCTCCAGCGCCTTCAGCACCGCCTCGTAGCGCTGCGCCGCCGCTGAAAACCGGTTCACCAGTTCCGAAGTCTTCATCATGAATGTCGGATTCCGCTCCCGGATGCCTTCCAGAATCGGAGCAAACTTGCGCCAGCAGAAAGAATCCCTCGCCGTTGCAGTCCACAAAAAGCTCCGCCGAAACCGCGCCGTGCAGCACCATCGCCGCCGCCATCTCCCAGTAGGTCAGCACCTGGCGCAGAAAGGCATTATGCGGGTCGGCCGGGTTCTCCAGCACGGCAAGAAACTCCTCCGCCGTCTTCGGCCAGAACTCGCCCGTCACCCACGCGCGCGCCTGGCGCATCACCGCTTCGGTGCGCAATTGCATAAAGCTTCAAAATAATTTCGGCATCGGCCGGCGTTGCAAGCATTCGTTCCATCTGGTCTTCTCCGTTGCCCCATACTACCGGATTCAACCAGCAAATGCCGAACCTCATTTTCTCAAGGTCCGCAATCGCAACTTTCTCCAATGCACAAGCGCCGCTTCCGAAATCCGGCGCACATTCAAATCCGCCCCGGTTGCGCGCGCAAACAAGCTGAAAGCTAAAAGCTGAGAGCTAATAGCTGTTCTTACGCCGGCACCAGTTCCTTCTTCCCGCCCTTCTTCTCCACCACCGGCCCATGCGTCTCCACCGTCGGCGGAGGCGGCGCATCTCCAATCCGCTTCGAGTAGCTGCACACCACCTTCGCGCCCTCTTCAGCCGGGGCCGCCGCCAGCCTTTTTCCCCCGCTTCTTCGGCGCAACTTCTTCCTCGGCCGCCCTTCTTCTTGTTCGGGCACTCCAGGAAGATCCCCGACCTCAGCGTCTTCTCCACCAGGTACGGGCTCCCGCACTCCGGGCACTTCTTCGCCACCGGCTTCAGATTCGACGTGAAATCGCACTTGGGATAATTCGTGCAGCCCCAGAAGACATTCCCGCGCCGCGCCTTGCGCTCCGCCAGGTCGCCGGTCGCCGCACTTCGGGCACTTCATCCCCTCAATCAGGTTCTGCTTGATGTACTTGCACTTCGGATATCCCGAGCAGGAGACAAACTCCCCGTACGCTCCCTGCCGCAGCACCAGCGGCTTGCCGCACAGCGGGCAGTCCTCGCCCGTCGGCTCCGGCGGCTTCTGCTGCTGCTTCTGGCTCAGCTTGCGGAACGTCTTGCACGGCGGATCGGCGTTGTAGTCCGGGCACGACATGAACGGCCCAAACAGCCCGCGCCGCAGCACCATCACCTTGCCGCAGTTCTCGCAATACTCCTCGCTCTCGCCCGCTTCCTGCGCCTCCGGCGTATTCAGGTCCGGCTTGCCCGCAATGTTCTCCTTGGTAAATGTGCAGCTCGTCGGGTCCTTCTTGTTGTAGGCCGAGCAGGCAAAGAACGTCCCGAACTTGCCCCACTTCAACACCAGCGGCGATCCGCACAGCTCGCACTTCTCGTCGGTCACCTGCTCCATCCGCTTGATGTTTTCCATGTTCTTGCCGGCATCCTTGAGTTCTTCCTCAAAGTAGTCGTAGAACCCGTTCAGCAGATCGGTCCACTTCTCCTTGCCGTCTTCAATATCGTCCAGCTCGTCTCCAGTTTCGCCGTGTACGCCGTGTCGAAGATGTACGGGAAATTCTTCACCAGCAGATCGCACACCACCACGCCGATCTCGGTCGGATAGAACCGTCCCCGCGATCCGCCATGCTTCACCACATACTCGCGGTCCTGAATCGTATTGATGATCGACGCATAAGTCGACGGCCGCCCGATGCCCCGCTCTTCAAGCTCCTTCACCAGCGAAGCCTCGTTGTAGCGCGGCGGCGGCTGCGTAAAATGCTGCTCGGGATCCAGCTTCTCCAGTTCCAGCGCCTTCACGCCATCCAGAATCGGCAGCTTGTTCGCTCGTCTCGTCGTCGTCGTCCTTCTTCTCCTCGACAACTTCGTACACCTTCAGGAAGCCGTCGAAGCGCAGCACCGAGCCGCTGACGCGGAAATCGTAAGTCTTGCCCGTCTTCGCGGACTTCGCGGCAATATTCGCCGTCGTCACGTCATAAATCGCCGGCACCATCTGCGACGCCACAAACCTCTGCCAGATCAGCCGGTACAGCTTCAGTTGCTCATCGCTCAGGTAGCGCGCAATCGACTCCGGCGTCCGCGAAGCATCCGTCGGACGAATCGCTTCGTGCGCGTCCTGCGCGTCCTTCTTGCCCTTGTACACATTCGGCGTCGCCGGCAGATACTTCGCGCCCAGTTGCTTCGTCACCCACTCCCGCGCCCCGGCAATCGCCTCCGGCGCCACGCGCGGCGAATCGGTTCGCATGTAAGTAATCAGGCCCACCGTGCCCTCGGCGCCCACGTCCACGCCTTCATAGAGCCGCTGCGCCACGCCCATCGTCCGGCGCACATTGAAGCCCAGCTTGTTCGACGCATCCCTCTGCAGTTGGCTGGTAATGAACGGCGGCAGCGGCCTCCGCTGCTGCTCCGTGGCCTGCACCGAAGCCAGCGTCCACTTCGCCTTCTTCCAGCGCCGCCAGCGTCTCGTCCATCGCCGCCTTGCCCGCAAGCGCATTGGCGATGAACTGCGCCTTCCCATCCTTGTCGCTTGCCGTTCGCAACTCGCGCCGGCTCTCCGTCGATGCCCGACAAACCGCGCCTTGAAGCTCTTCTCCGCCTGCTTCTCGGGATGCAGAAATCGCATCCAGCGTCCAGTACTCCACCGGCTGAAACGCGCCAATCTCCCGCTCCCGCTCCACAATCAGCCGCACCGCCACCGTCTGCACGCGTCCGGCCGACAATCCCCGCCGCACCTTGTCCCAAAGCAGCGGCGAAATCTGGTAGCCCACCAGCCGGTCCAGCACGCGCCGCGTCTGCTGCGCGTCCACAAGATTCTGGTCGATGTCCCGCGCATGCTCAAACGCCTCCTGCACGGCCTTCTTCGTAATCTCGTTGAAGGTCACGCGGCGAATCTTCTTCCGCTCCTTGGCGTTGGTCCCCAGTTGCAGAGCCAGGTGATACGCAATCGCCTCGCCCTCGCGGTCCGGGTCAGGCGCCAGGATAAATCTCGTCCGCCTTGGCGGCCAGCTTCTTCAACTGGTCCACCACTTTCTCCTTGCCCGGAGACACCACCAGCTCCGGCTCAAACGTCCGCTTCTCCAGCTCCACGCCAATCTCGTTCTTGGGCAGGTCCATGATGTGCCCGATCGATGCCCGCACCTCAAAACCCTTGCCAAGATACTTCTCGATCGTCTTCGCCTTGGCCGGCGATTCGACGATCACCAGTGATTTGCTCATTGCCATCCTTAATACACTACCCGATCTAGCTTGTCAGCCCTGTTGGACTCTGCTTTCACGATTTCGATTCATTCCCAACCCGGACCGTATTCTGCCCGCGCCATGTCTAAAGGTCCCATTCGAAAAAAACTATCCGCAAGAGATGCACCCTACCACGGAACACCGCAGCATTTCCACTCGCCGGAATCTTTTCCACCACCCGCATTTTCATTTCCGGATGCGTTTGGGCCCGCATCTCGCGCTCGAGACGCCACCCGCAAACCCTCTGTTTTCCTTTGTCAGGATTGATTTCGGGATCGGAAAACCCACCATCCGGCTCGACGAGAAAACCATGTCAAGCTTATACCCGCACAAACGTCCTGCGTCTTCCAGCTCCGCCCGCACAGTCAGAAGACCATGCAAGTCGGCCCTCGGGCTTTTCTATTCCCTGTTCCCTATTCCCTATTCCCTGTTCCCTATTCCCTATTCCCTACTCCCTATTCCCTATTCCCTACTCCCTACTCCCTACATCGTCTTCACGTAGTTCTTCCCCGGCAATCCCCGAATCCGCCCCGCCATCTCCAACTCAAATAGCGCCGTAAACACCTCGGAAGAAGTCAGTTGCGTCTCCAGCAGGTCCAGAATCTCGTCGATCTGCAGGCTCGCATCCTTGCGCAGAACCTCCAGAACCATCGCCTCCTGAGGCCGCAGCACCGGATCAGGCAATAAGGATGCGGTCATCTCCGATTTGGATTCATCCGGCGTCATCGACTCCAGCTCCACCCGCACCTGCGAGGGCAGGTCCTCCCACACGTCCTCCCAGGTCGCCACCAGCTTGGCCCCCTGTTTTATCAACGTGTTAGGCGTCCACGAACCCTTGTTGGTCACATTCCCCGGAACCGCGAACAGGTCCCGGTTCTGTTCCGCCGCGCATCGTGCCGTCACCCGCGTCCCCGAGTTCTCGCTCGCCTCCACCACCAGCACCGCTATGCTCAGCCCGCTCAGGATCCGGTTGCGCCGTGGAAAATTCTGCGGCGCCGGAAACGTCCCCATCGGCACCTCGCTCACAATCGCCCCGCCCAGAGCGAGAATCTCCTCGGCCAGCTTCCTGTTCTCCTTGGGATACACGACGTCAATCCCCGTGCCCCAAACCGCCACCGTCGGCGTCCGCGCCGCCAGCGCCCCTCGGTGCGCGCACGAGTCGATCCCCCGCGCCATCCCGCTCACAATCAGCAGCCGTCTTGCCGCCAGATCCCGCGACAGCATCTCCGCAATCCCCGACCCGTAGGGGGTAGGATGCCGCGTTCCCACCACTGCAATCGAGGGCCGGCTCAGCAGCCCCACGTCCCCTCTCACCCAGAGCACCGGCGGCGGATCGTAGATCTCCTTCAGCCGCTCTGGATACTCTCGGCATCCAAAGCTCACTACGGTCGCCCCTTGCGCCACAACGCTCGCCCACTCCGCCTCCGCCGCCGCCCGCGCCTTCCCGTCAAAGATGAACTGCGCCACCGCGGCCGGAAACCGCAGCCCCTCCAGCGCCGTCAGCGGCAGCGTAAAGATCTGGCTCGGCGCCTCCAGCCGCGAAACCGCATCCAGGATCCGCTTCGGCCCCAGTCCCGGAGAAAGCACCAGCGCCAGCCAGGCAAGCCGGTCCTCTCCCGGTTCGAGAGCATTCCCTGCCGGAACCTTCGATAATTCAACATTTTGGTCCAACGAGTTCATAGAAATATCAATAATTCTCCAGGAAATTGCACACCACCGATTCCCCACAGGAAATCATCTGCGCGATCTAAGGTAATTGCGCTCACGTTACCCTCCATCGCGTCCCCTGTCAAGCCGTGCGGGATTCAGGCGCCAGGCTACTTCGATCGGTCCGGGCCTCTCAGGCTGAGGAAAACGTCGCCCATACGATCGGCCAGAATTTCAACCCCGCTATAAATGGCGCCGAATCAATGAACTGACAGGCCCTGCGGTACTCCCCTAATTGCAGAAGATTACTGACTGTTGGCGCAGAATAAGGGTATGAGTCTCCCTCAATCTCCCGTCGCAAATCGGGTCAGCGATGCTCCCGGTCTAGTCTGTCAGGGATGTGCCCGGTCCGTACCCCCAGGCACCCCCCCTCCCCCCCCTGCTCAGGGCAGTACCAAAAGGTAACGGATTTCGAGATAACATCAATGAATTAAACGGCGACAATGACAACACTATTTACTCATCGGTAAACACAACAGCCCGATTTTAGTCGATTTTTGGCAAAAAAACACCCGTTTTGCCCCTTCGATCCGCTCCTTAAACCGCCGCTGAAACCGGCTGCCAAGCGGCCGTGGCTCAAAACGAGGTCATCTTGGGACCCCAGCGGCTCGGCTCCGGCGGTCTTCTCAAGCTGCCTTAAGTACCATCCCCGGTACCCCACCCCAATCCGTAACAATAAATTGGTAGTCTAATGAGCGTGAACCCCGTGCAAGTTTCACGTCTGCGCGTAGCCGCGATCGCCTTCATGAATCCAGCCCCTCTCATGTGGGACTTCGAGCATCCCCCGCTCGACGCCGCGCTCGCTCTTCGCTACCAGATCGACCGCATGACTCCTTCCGAATGCGCCGCGCGTCTGGCCGCCGGAACCGCCGACATCGGACTCATTCCCATCGCCGCCCTCGCCACCACGCCCAGTGTGCGCGTCCTGCCCGGCTGCACCATCGCCTCCAAGGGCCGTGTCCGCTCACTGCTCCTCGTCCGCCGGGCCAGCCGGCCCCTCACCGCCATCCGCTCCGTGGCCGCCGACGCCGCCAGCCGCACCACCATCGCCTACGCCCGCATCCTCTTCCACATGTGGGGTAACCGGGGGGTCTTTTTTCAATCCGCCCCCGCCGACCTCGACTCCATGCTGGATAAAGCCGATGCGGCGATCGTCATCGGTGACCCCGGTCTCTTCGCCCTCGAGGAGCGCTCCAACCGTTTCGAACGTACCGGTGAAGAACTTGTCTACCACGATCTCGCCCACGAGTGGCACTCCCTCACCGGCCTCCCCTTCGTCTCCGCAGTCTGGGGCATCGCATGGAGCAGCACTTTGGACAAGAGTGTTGCCGACGACTTCATCCAATCCCGAATCCACGGCCTCGAGAGCATCGAAGCCCTCGCCGTCGAGTGGTCCTGCAAGCTCCCTATCCCTGAGAGCACCATCCGCGCCTACCTTACTACCAACATCCACTACGTCCTCGACGAAGAATGCATAGAAGGTATGCGCGGCTTCTTCCGCATCGCCGCCGAAACCGGCGTCCTCCCCAACTACACGCTCTCCATCTGAGAAGCGTCTGGATGTCGAATCCGACACGTTGTCCACGGCGATATCCGTGCCCCACCCTTGCTGATATTATGTGCGGAGCAGATTCGAAGAATCTGCATCTTGGACTTCCAGCCAAAAGGGTGTGACACCTGGACACTCACGAGCAACTTCTCCTGCACTCTGTGCCCAAGTGCTCTCTTGTGTGCCCAGCCCCACAACTAAAATCCAACCCCACAGGAGACACCCCATGTCCCAGAAGATCGCATTCATTACCGGCGGAAACCGCGGCCTCGGCTTCCAGACCGCACTTGAACTCGGCCGCGCAGGAATCAAAGTTGTCATAGGCTCGCGAGATCTTGTCCACGGCGAAAAAACACTCGCAAAACTTCGCACCGCCGGTTCCAAAGTCGAAATGGTCGCCGACGTACTCCTCTTCGACATACGCGCAGCGCCAGTCATAAGGCCGCCTTTAGCTACTTCAACTCCAGATATGGTCGCCTCGACATTCTTGTCAACAACGCAGGCATCGCAGGCGGCACTTTCCCTGGCACCGGCCCCGAGCACCGCGCCGCGGACGTTCCCGTGGAGCCTCCTCCACAAAATCTTCGAAACCAATTTTTTCTCCCAAGTTGCCTTGACGAGAACATTGCTCCCTCTGATCAGGAACAGCCCCACAGGCCGCATCGTCAACCTCTCCAGCATCCTCGGATCACTCACCCTCCATTCCGACCCCAACTCTCCCATCTACCACGCTAAGTCCTTCGCTTATGATGCGTCCAAGACCGCTCTGAATGCGTTCACCGTTCACCTCGCGTACGAGTTCCGCGACACAAGAATCAAAGTCAACTCCGCTCACCCTGGCTGGGTGAAAACCGACATGGGCGGTCCGCAAGCGACCCTGCCGCTGAGCGAGGGAGGCAAGACCAGCGCTGCTCTAGCCACACTTCCCGACAGCGGGCCCACTGGCGGATACTTTCATCTCGGTCAGCCGCTCCCCTGGTAAGCAGACATCTGTTCAATTCACTCGAGACTGCCTCATAGTCTGGCTTTGAAAGAGCGCGGCCTTAACCATGCAGCATAGGAACGGGAAAATCAGCTCGCTTGTCACCTGGGATATCTTGAAGTGAATCGGATACTCAGTTTGTTCTGGATCAGCGGGTACCCACGCGGTTGACGCAATTCCCCGACGCCCCCGCGGATATGAACTCCCTATGTAGAATGCTACTTGACAGCAGGCGAGTTTATGAGTAGATTGCTACATAGCAAGGAGGCCCCGCATGCTCTCCTCTCTTCAGATTTCAGATCAGCTTATTCGCGTATCTCTTCTGCATCGACCCTCGCAACACTTGCGATCGCTTCCCCGAACTCTCCATGACTCGGGCAATAGATTCCTCCGTGACCTCTCATTGATCTTAAATTTTACAGAATGTAACGTTAGGGACACTAGCACGGACATTCAGCATGGATTGATCATCTTTTCTCAAACTTAAAACGTTGTTTCTTTGTTTTTCCACATTAGAGAAATCTGAACTGTTAACCGCACCAGCCCTCTATCGGTTTCATCAATGAGGTCGCAAGAACTTAGGCAGGAAGGATGTACTTGACGATGAGTTTATTGCCAGGTCTGCGCGGTTCTGTGTCCAAACACCTGCCGCTTTTCTTAGTCGTCTTCTCCCCGACCATTGCTTTCCTCGCTAGGCCGGTTTCCACCCAAGCCCAATCGCCCGGAATCCTGCGTGGCAAAGTCGCCGATCCAAGCGGGGCTTTCATACCCGGCGCCTCGGTTTTCCTCACCGCTGGCCTAATCGCCCTTCACACCTGTTCGGGCAGCGATGGCGCCTACATCTTCAACGCGGTCCCACCCGGCTCCTACAATGTTCAAGCGGATGCCAAAGGTTTCGCGCACTTCTCGCAAACCGATGTCGTCGTCGAATCCGGTCAGGCGCGTGATCTGTTGATCTCCCTCGCCATCGCCGTCGAACAGCAGAATATCGAAGTCACAAGTCAGACCGCAGGAGTCACTGTCAACTCCGATGAGAATTCCAGCGCCATTGTCATTAAAGACAGCGACCTCGACGCTCTCTCCGACGATCCCGACGAACTACAAAATGAACTTCAGGCACTCGCCGGCCCCTCTGCCGGACCCAACGGAGGCGAAATCTATATTGACGGGTTTTCAGGAGGCCAGATCCCGCCGAAATCATCTATCCGTGAAATCCGAATCAACCAGAACCCATTCTCTGCCGAGTTCGATCGCATTGGTTACGGCCGGATCGAGATACTCACCAAGCCCGGTTCTGACAAATTCTCCGGCCACGTAACCTCCATCGGCAACCAATCTTCGTGGAATACCACCGACCCATTAGTAAAGCAGCAACCAAGTTACTGTCTTTGGTTCATCCAATCGGACGTGACCGGACCACTCACCAAACATGCCTCCTACTTTGCGAACTTCTTTCACATCGATCGTCAGAATCAGGCCATCATTGACGCCGTCGATCCGGATAACACCTCTGCCACGATCAACGCAGCGATACCTAACCCGTCCTCATTCACGGCCGCCAATCCCCGGGTCGACTTTCAACTCGGCAAAAGCAACACTCTCTCTATTCGCGACGCCTTCAGTCATTCTGTCGCCGCCGGCAACGGCCCCGGCCAACTCAATCTTCAACAACAAGCAGCCAACGTCAATAACACGGAAAACAACATCCAGATCAGCGATACGGTTGTCGTCAACACGCGACTGATTAACGAAACCCATTTCCAATGGCGCCGCGTGCGCAACAGCATGGTGCCTTCCTTCCTCACGCCCACTGTCACCGTCGAAGGCTCCTTCACTACTGGCGGCAGTAACGGAGGCTCGCCTCACGATCACCAGGACGACTTTGAATTGCAGAATTATTCCACCGCCAACCTCGGTGCGCACACCTTGCGCTTCGGCACCCGCGTTCGCTCATATCGGGACGCAAACTACTCCGACGCCGGCTCCAATGGCAGCTACCTTTTCACGTCGGTTCCCCAGTATCTCGCCCAAACGCCTGCGCAATACCAGGCCACCATCATTCAAAACCCTCTCGCCCGCGTACTTTTGTTCGATGGCGCGCTTTTCTATCAGGACGAATGGCGCGTTCGTCCCTATCTCAACTTGAGCGATGGCCTGCGCTTTGAAACCCAGAACCACATTCACGATCACGAAGATCTCGGTCCGCGTCTGGCACTCGCCTGGGCGGCCTGGCATCAAGGCACAAAGCCGCCCAAGACCGTCATCCGCGCCGGCTATGGATGGTTCTATGACCGCTTCACAGTACCAACATCGTTCGGCGGCGGAGGCGCGCCATACCTGATTCAAGCCATCCATCAGAACGGAATCAACCAGCAGAATTATGTCGTCAATGGTCCGTCCTTCTATAACCCCAACCAAGCCGCACCACCTTCCAGCGTTGTCGGACCAACTGGGTCCGTCCCCACCGTCTACAGCATCGACCCGCACTTCCACGCCTCACTTGAAATGCAGGGCGGGATCGGAGTCGATCAGCAGTTACACAAACTCACCTTCAACGTCTCCTATCTCCTCACCCGCGGAGTTCATCAGTATTTCACCAATAACATCACGGCTCCGGGCTTCGACCCCTCCACTTACGCGATTACCAGCGCCCTGCCTAGTGTTTATAACTACCAGTACCAGTCCAGAGGTGTATTCAGGCAGCAACAAGTTATCGCGTCGGCTAACCTAGCTCTAAAACACTTCACTCTCCATGGCAACTACACCTACAACGTTGCCAAGGGAGACACGCAAGGCGTTAGTTACATCCCTTCCGTGGCGCAGAATCCGTCATTTGACTACGGCCGGCCCGTCTTCGCTATCACAAATCGCCTCTTTTTCCTCGGGACCTGGAACCTCCCGCATGGCATTATTCTTGCGCCGCTCATCGCAGCTCAATCCGGAACGCCATACAATGTTGTCACGGGCTACGATTACACCGGTAACAACCAGTTCAATGCTCGCCCCACGTTCGGCATTTGCGGCGCGGCCAATGTTGTCTCTACTCCTTACGGCTGCCTGGACGCGGACCCTGTTGGCAAAGGTGAACAGATTGTTCCTTTCGGCTTTGGCACCGGGCCCGCCAACTTCGTCATGCACATGCGCGCCAGCAAGGCGATCGGTATAGGCCCAAGAATCAAAGGCGCAACGGGCAACAACACTATGCAAGGAAACACCGGCGTCGGCGGCCGCGGCCTAAGTGCCGGCCAGGCCCCGCTCAGGATCGATGCGGAGGTTCCCAGGAAGTATTCGCTCACCTTGGCTGTAGCGGCAATTAATGTCTTCAACATCGTCAACCTGGGACCGCCCAATGGCACTCTCAGCGCACCCCTCCTGTTCGGCAAGTCCCAGTCTCTGGCTTCCGGCCCCTTCGGCTCCCCTGTAGCAGGCAATCGCTTCGTCGTCGCCCAGGCAAACTTCACCTTTTGACCACCTTCGATGCGAGCAGCATTCAAACCTTCCCGCCCACACTCGCCCGCTGACTTTTTGAAAGGCTAACTCGCTCTAGCGAGGCCCACTCACTGCGTTGTTTCCGAAACTCCGCAGCAGCAGCCTTTTCCCTTTCACAGATACCAAGGATCGATCCAATCTTCCAAAGCCTTTAAGTCTTACCTAGCGTACTGCCACGAGTTACAATTCGAGCGGGCCAATCCTCTCAAAGGAGAATTCAATGCAAAAGCGTTGGATCAAAGTGGCTGTTGCAGCCGTCGGTTTATTCGTCGCTGTACTTTTGATTATTCCGTTGCTGGTCGACGCCGACACATTCCGGCCCAGGCTCGAGCAGCAGCTCTCCACCTCGCTCGGACGCAACATTGTCCTCGGTCACCTCAGCTTTTCGCTCTTGAGCGGCAGCCTCGTCGCTCAGAACATCTCCATCTCCGATGATCCTGTTTTCAGCAACTCTCCTTTTGTCGAAGCCAAATCCCTTTACATCGGCGTTGAGCTTGGGCCGCTTCTCTTTCATCGCCAAGTACGCATCACGAGGCTCGCGATTGAATCCCCGGCCATCCATCTCATCAGCGCTCACAACGGAGTTTGGAATTTCTCCAGTCTCGGTAACGCTGCCACGAACCCGGCGCCTCAGACCCAGACCGCACCGCCTGGCCTGACCGTCGGCGAACTCAAGATTACAGGCGGCACTGCGACTGTCTCTTCTCTCCCTTCGACCGGCAAGCCATTCATCTACACCGGCATCGACATCGACATTCAACAGTTTTCCTTCCTCAAATCGTTTTCGTTTAAGCTCTCGGCCCAATTGCCAGGCTCAGGCTCGTTCAATCTCAACGGTTCCGCCGGCCCGGTTGCACAAAAGAATGCCGCAGATACACCCTTCCAGGCCACTCTGCAGCTCAAGCATTTCGATCCGGTGGCCGCCGGCCTTATTGAGCCAAGCGCTGGTATCACCATGGTCCTGGGCATCGACGCGCAGCTCGCTTCAAACGGAACTGCTCTCACGAGCAAAGGAAGAATTCAGGCTGCGAAACTTCAATTGGCTCGCACCGGCTCTCCCGCTCCCAATCCGGTCGATATCGACTACAACGTCTGCGACGATCTCGGCACCAATGCCGGAAAGGTCTCCGATATTGCCGTCCACACCGGTTCAGTCATTGCGCATGTCACCGGAAGTTACCGGCTCACTGGACAGGCCACTGTGCTTGACCTCCACCTTGCCGCGCCGAATCTTCCCGTCGATCAACTCGAGCAGTTGCTGCCGGCCGTCGGCGTCAGGCTACCGAGCGGCTCATCTCTCAAGGGAGGCACGCTCACAGCCAATCTCGCCATCACCGGCCCAGCCACCGCCGTCACCCTCGCGGGGCCTGTCGAGATCGACAACACCCAGCTCGCTGGATTCGATCTCGGCTCGAGGATCGAAGGTCTGAATCCCTTCGGAGGAAAGGGTGGCGGCACCAGCATCCAGACGCTCCGCGCCAACGTGAACTCATCCCCGCTGTCCACCCAACTGAACAACATCTACGGCAGTCTCCCCCAGATTGGAACCGCCAGCGGAAACGGCACCGTCGAAGCCTCCGGCGCACTCAATTTCAACCTGGCAGCCAAATTCACCGCAACTACCGGCGTCGGGCTCGTGGCCTCCCAGGCGCAGAATGTGGTTGGCAGCCTGCTCAGCAGTTTCAGCCCTCTAAAGTCAAAGGCCAATTCAATTACAAACAGCGGCATCCCGCTCACCATTACCGGAACGGCGACAGACCCACACATCCGCGCCGACCTGCGCGCGATACTGAAGTGATCTCTTAAAATCGTCCAAATTGATTGATCCGAACTTATTGATCTTCGCGGGTATCGTTCGGATCTGCACTCGATCGCCTTGCAACATACGAAGTATATTCGCTTGAAAATCCGTCCAGGTTGCTCCACACGCCTGAAGGCGGGGAGTTCTTCATTGCGGGCGATATCAATCTGGAAGGCCGAACTGAGATTTTAGCTGACGATGCGGGCGCAGTGGACCGTTCCGAGGGTATACCGTCGTCCATCTTCGATTCTCCTCGCGCCCCTGTGCTTCGCTTTGAGAAGGGGCGTTTTGTCGACGTGAGTTCCCAGCATCAACCTTATTTCGACCATCAGATTGCACAACTGAGGACCGAACTTGAACCACAGGCATGAGCCGGTTTCGAGAATAGCAATGGAGATCGCAAACTACCACAGTCGGTCGGCGCAGACCGAGATGAAGGAGATTTCGGAGGGCGAAGTGCAGGAGACGATCACGGTTGCGCCGATCAGCGTTAATATCTACCGGTTCCCGCTGGCGCCGGCGGCGCAATGAAGGCGGGCGTCAAGGGCCGCCGCTTATTTGCTCCGGGGAGGGCCTTTTGGGCTGTTTTAGGGCCAAAAAACGGCCAAAAACGGGCCTTGCTGTTTACCGATAAGTAACTACGGTTGGCTTTCGTCCCATTCATTTCATTGGTGTTATATAGAAATCCGTTACTCTTTCGTACTGCCTGGGAGAGGGGGGTACTCCCCCCTTGAGATTTGGGAGGGCAACAGGCGCTCCGGAGCGGATAGTCAGTTGAAACTGCGGCGTGAGATTGCAGGAGGCTCATACCTTCATTCTGCGCCGGCAACCAATAATTTTCTGCAACGCGCAGAGGGGTGGCGACTCCGTTAACTCAGGTTCCCGGGCTGGTTCCAGTGCAGGTTCCAAGACGGTTCGAACAGCAAGCTGATTTCAGACGACAGATACAAGTTCGGGAAGAGCGACACATCGGGCGCAACGATCCTGAAGAGGAAGCGGCCAATTGAGGAATGGTTCGGGTTTGGCGGTCAGAGCGAGGGCGGAGGCACTATGGATGGCAGAAAGAACTCAGACCGCGTGCCGCACATTCCGCGGCGCTGCATGGAGGCAGCTTCGTCGGTCGATATGGGGGTGCTGAAGAAGTATCCCTGGATCTCATCACATTCATGTTCGCGGAGAAAGAAAAACTGCGCCTCGCTTTCCACGCCCTCGGCAATCACCTTGAGATGCAGACTTTTTGCCATGGAGATGATTGCGGCGGTAATAGCGCGGTCATCGGAATCGACAGCAATATCCCGGATAAATGAGCGGTCAATCTTGAGCTTGGCGACCGGGAACTGTTTCAGGTAGCTCAGGCTGGAATAGCCTGTCCCGAAGTCGTCAATGGCGAGCTTCACGCCCAAAGCTTTCAGATCATTGAGAGTGGCGAACATAACATCGGCGTTGGACAGGAGGAGACTCTCCGTCAATTCGAGTTCAAGATAGCGGGGAGAGAGTTGAGTTTCCGCAAGCACCCTCCTGATGAGGGCACTGAATCCATCCTGGCGAAACTGGACAGCGGATACATTGACTGCGACGGGGATTGCGGTAAGTCCATCGTCCTGCCATTTCTTTGCCTGCGCGCATGCGGTCTTGAGCACCCATTCGCCGATCGGCAGGATCAGGCCGCTGTTCTCCGCAATCGAAATGAATCTATCCGGCGGGACCAGGCCCAAATTCGGGTGTTGCCAGCGTATGAGCGCCTCAAACCCGACAATCCTTCCAGTTTCGACCTCGATCTGCGGCTGGTACACGAGGAAAAGCTCATCGTTATCAAGCGCCAGGCTTAGATCTTTTTCCATGGTGAGACGAGCCACCGCTTCAGCATTCATGTCGTCGGTGAAGAACCGCACCTTGCTTCGCCCTGCCTCTTTGGCGCGATACATGGCCACATTCGCATGTTTGAACAAGGATTCACTGTCGTCGCCATGGTCGGGGAATATGCTGACGCCAATGCTGCATCGTAGCTGAATTGATTGTCCCTGAATGACGCAACGTGCGCCGAGCGCACTCACGATCCGTTCCGCCGCGATGGCTGCATCTCCGGCGCCCTTCACGCTATCCAGCAGAATAATGAACTCGTCGCCGCCAACCCTTGCCACTGTATCCTGTTCCCTGCCGCAATCTTTCAGACGTCTTGCAACCTCTTTCAGCACGTCATCCCCGATTGAGTGTCCAAACAGGTCATTGACCGTTTTGAACCGGTCCAGATCGAGGAACATCAGCGCGATCTTTTCGCCTCTGCGGCGAGCGGAAGCGAGGGCATTTTCCAGACGATCGAGGAGAAGGGTGCGATGGGGCAATTCCGTGAGCGCATCGTAATAAGCCAGAAATTGAATCCGTTCCTCGGCGGCCTTGCTTTCTGTGATGTCGCGGTGATACCAGATCCTGCCCCGATACTGACCATTTGAGTCGACGAGGGGCGCAGAGTACCGCTCGAAGACCGACCCATTCTTGAGTCGAAGCTCATCGGTGCTCTTCTCGTCCCTATGGCTATTGAGATACTTGATCTTCGCGATGAAGGCCTCTGGGCCCTGGATCTTATCCATCACGTAATCGCGAAGGACCTGATCGTCCCGTTTATTCAACAGTTCGTCCGGTATTCCGAAACTGAGCTGGAACTGCCGGTTGACAAGGATGATGTGGTCAGAGTCGTCGATGGCGAGGATGCCATCTTTACTGGTTTCAGTCTCTGCCTCGAGCAGGGCATTCTTGAACAAGAGTGCTTCTTCAGCCCGCTTGCGCCGGGTGATGTCCCGAACCGCGGCCAGCAGCACCTTGCGCCCACTCAAATTCAATGCCGTGAGGCAGACCTCGGCAGGAAAGACTTCGCCGTTCCTGCGCTGGTGGAACCACTCAAAACAGATCTTGCCTTTGAGATATGCTTCGTCGATCTTCTGTTTGCCGGCCACTTGAGAGGATGCACCGTTGGGCTGGTTGGGTGGCGACATATCGATCGGGTGCGGCATCTGAGCAAGGGATGCGTATCCGAACATCTCGAGCGCGGCCGAATTGCAATCGAGCATGGATTTGTCGTCGACCAGCCATGTCGCATCGCCGGAGTCTTCGAAGAGGACGCGGTACTTTTTTTCGCTGTCCTGGAGCAACGCTTGCGCCCGTTTTCGCTCGGTGTCGTCACAAGCGGCGACCAATACGGAGTCGATCCCATGGAATTCGAAGTGATTGCAGACGATCTCGACGTCGATAATCTCGCCGTTTTTGGTTCGATGCTTCCAGGTGCCACGATTGGGATTGAGCCCAACACTGTTTCTTGACATATCCAGGAGGAGGGCAGGAATGTCTTCCTCGGGCCGAATGTCGGTTACGGTTTTTCGAAGAAACTCGCGTTCGGTAAAGCCGTACTGCCGGGTTGCCGCACTGTTGACCGCGATGATATCAAGCGTATTCCGATCATAGACATACATCGCAACAGGGTTGGTTTCAAAGAGAACCCGAAACTGCTCTTCCGACTTACGTTGCGCATCTTCAAGGCGCTTCCGATCCGTGATGTCCCGCGAGATGGCAGATGCGCCGATGAGGGTTCCTTCGAGATTCGTAATTGGAGAAATCTTGAGCTCAATCAGGATTTGCCGGCCATCTTTCCTCTGCAGAACCAACTCCAGTTTCCTGACCTCGCCGGTGATCTTCCAATCTCCCAACATGTCGCTCGTATGGCCAGGCAGCCCGGGAGGGGAAAGGACGCGCACCGATCTTCCCAGGATTTCCCCGGCGGTGTATTGGTAGATACGTTCCGCGGCGCAGTTCCAGCTTTGGATAAACCCATCTGTTGTAACGGAGAAGATGGCGTCGTCCGAACAGCGTTCGTTTTCCGCCAGCAGACGAAACTCCTGCAGCACGCCGGCGTGTTCGGCAATATTGGTGACTACGGCAGTCATCAAAGGAGCCCCATCACCGGGATCATCGGCAGATGGAGGCTTATTTTCCAGTCCGGACCGCAGTCCGGCGGTAATTAGCGGCAACCGGACGTAAGGAGGCAAGGTTCGCGGGTCAACCCGATTGTGCGGGGCCTGGACGGAAGGCGCTCATTGCAGGGGGTCTTTATCTTCGCTCAATTTTCGCCATTGACGTATAATCCGAGCATGGACTTTCAACTGGTCACTGCATACAAACCAAAGGGCGACCAGCCTCGCGCGATCGACGAACTTGTTGAGGGGCTTGCCGCAGGAGAGAAGCACCAGGTGCTGCTGGGCGTGACCGGCTCGGGCAAGACGTTCACGATGGCCAAGGTGATTGAACAGTCGAATCGTCCCGCTTTGATTCTGGCGCACAACAAGACACTCGCGGCCCAGCTCTACCACGAGTTCAAGCAGTTCTTCCCTTCGAACGCAGTTGAATATTTCGTGAGCTACTACGACTACTACCAGCCGGAAGCCTACATTCCCGCCGGCGATTTATACATCGAGAAGGAAGCCACGATCAATGAGGAGCTGGACAAGCTGCGCCTGTCGGCGACTCGTTCGCTGTTCGAGCGGCGCGACTCGATTATTGTGAGCTCGGTGAGTTGCATTTATGGGCTGGGCTCGCCGGAGGCTTATTACGGCATGCTGCTGCTGCTCGAGAAGGGCCAGCGGATCAGCCGCAAGGACATTACGCGGCGCCTGGTGGAAATTCTGTACGAGCGCAACGACGCGGACTTCCGCCGCGGAACGTTTCGGGTAAGGGGAGACGTGATCGAAGTCTTCCCTACCTACGACGAGACCGCCTACCGGATTGAGCTGTTTGGCGACGAAATTGAATCGTTGTCACAGATCGACCCGCTTTTCGGCACGGTCAAGCAGAAGTACTCGCGGCTGCCGATTTATCCCAAGAGTCACTACGTGGTGCAGCCGGAGCGCAAGTCGGAGGCCATCACCACCATCGTTGCCGAATTGGGCGAGCGCGTCGCCGAGCTTGAAGCCGAAGGCCGCATGGTGGAGGCGCAACGGCTTCACCAGCGGACGCGATTCGATCTGGAAATGATCAAGTCCATGGGCTACTGCCATGGGATCGAGAACTACTCGCGCCACTTCTCAGGGCGGTTGCCCGGGGAACCGCCGCCGACGCTGCTCGACTACTTTCCGCGCGATTTTCTGCTCTTCGTCGACGAGAGCCACGCTACCATTCCGCAGGTTCACGGGATGTGGTTCGGGGACCAGAGCCGGAAGCAGAACCTTGTGGACTACGGCTTCCGGCTTCCCTCGGCCCGGGACAACCGCCCGCTGAAGTTCGAGGAATTCGAAAACCGGATTCACCAGACGATCTATGTTTCCGCTACGCCCGGACCGTACGAGCTTACGCGCTCGTCGGGCATCGTCGTGGAGCAGGTCATTCGCCCGACGGGATTGGTCGACCCGGAGGTTGAGATTCGTCCCGTCAAAGGCCAGATCGACGACCTGCTGGCGGAGATCCGCGACCGGGCAAAACGCAACGAGCGCGTGCTCGTGACCACGCTTACGAAACGCATGGCGGAGGATCTGGCCGGCTATTACACGGAGGTTGGCGTTCGCTGCCGCTACATGCATTCAGAGATTGAGACTCTGGAACGGGTGAAGCTACTGGCCGGGCTGCGCAGGGGGGAATACGACGTGCTGATCGGGATCAACCTGCTGCGCGAAGGGCTGGATTTGCCTGAGGTGTCGCTGGTGGCGATTCTCGACGCGGACAAGGAGGGCTTTCTGCGCTCCGCCGGGTCGCTGATCCAGACCATGGGACGCGCCGCGCGACATATCGAGGGCCGGGCTATTCTTTACGCCGACCGCATCACCGACTCCATGCGCCGGGCGATAGATGAGACGGATCGCCGACGCACCGTTCAGCGCGCCTACAACGAGGAAAACGGCATTACGCCGGAGTCGATCATCAGCCATGTCGATATGGGCCTTGCCCAGATTCTCAAGGCCGAATATGGGGAAATCACCGAGGAAGAGACAGCCGGACTGCCTGAGTTCACTTCTCAGGCCGAATTGGATGCGTACATCGCGAAGCTGGAGGAGCAGATGCGGGACGCGGCAAAGAAGTTCGAGTTTGAAAAGGCCGCGCGCCTCCGCGACTCCATCAAAGAACTGCGCGACAAGGAGTTCCTTTTCGGCTGAATCCGCGTTTCACAGGCAACGGTATTGTCGGTCCCATCATCCTAGATGTTCAGAAAGAAGATATATATTCGCGCAGCAGATCCGAACGCAGCGCTGGAACTGGGGTAGATGTTGACAATCCTATTGGTGGACGACGACCCCCTCCAGGCGTTCGTTCGCAAGTCCATCCTGGAAAAACGATTCCCTGACGTACTGCGAGTTGCCGATGCCGCGGAAGCACTGTGCCTCGTGGAGCAGCCGAAGTTTGCCAGAAATCTCGGCCTGGTGGTCTTAAAGCACAGCCTGGCCGGCATCGGCGGACCTGCGTTTGTGGCCGAGTTGCATATCCGGATGCCTTTCCTGCCTGTGCTCGTGCTGGGCGACGCGAGGGAAGACTACGGTGAATACGCGGGCGAGCTGGTGCGCTTCATTCCCCGGCCTGTGCTTCCCGAAGAGATGCTTTCGATGGCAAGCCAGATGCTGGCGCAATATGATCGCAAAACAGCGTAAGGCGCTGCCAATTCTCTCCCGACACGCCGCAGCTCGCACCTCTTTCAAGGCGTGAGCTAAATCACACGCAAAAAACCTATGATGGATTGAGAATTAGCATCATTCGGGATTCTCTCTGCCTCCCCGTCTGCGTGCGAGAATCATCGTGGAGTCATAACATAATGGCAGCTTTCGGTAGCTTTGCACTTCTTATCGCGCTGGCGTTGGCCGCCTACAATCTGTTGGCAGGAGCGCTGGCACTTGCGGCTTATCGCGACCGGACAGCCGGCCCGCATTTCCCCGGAGCGGCTGGCCGATACCGCGCGCCGCGCCGGCATTGCCGGCTTCCTCGCCATCACCGCCGCCGCTTTCGCCCTCATCTGGTCAGTCTTTACCAACGACTTCTCCATCACCTATATCCTGGAACACTCGAACCGCGCCTTGCCCGGGGCTTACAAGTTCTCCGCCTTGTGGAGCGGCCAGGAAGGCTCACTGCTTCTGTGGGCGTGGTTGCTTGGGAACTTATGGTTTTGTCCTGCGGCTGACTCATAAGACGGACGTGAAACTGTACGCCTATGCGGGCACAATTCTGGCAGGCATTCAGGTGTTTTTTCTGCTCGTCCTGAATTTTGCCGCACCGCCCTTTGCGCTGTATCGAGGGCGCAATCCCAGACGACGGCAACGGACTGAACCCACTGCTCCAGTATCCGGAGATGGTGATTCATCCGCCCATGCTCTACCTGGGTTATGTGGGCTTCTCGGTTCCATTTGCTTTTGCGCTGGGTGCGCTGATGATGCGCTATCCGGGGGAGAAGTGGATCAAGGTTACGCGCGCCTGGACGATGGTGACTTGGCTGTTTTTGACCGCGGGCATCTTCCTCGGCATGCATTGGGCTTACGCTGTGCTCGGCTGGGGCGGCTACTGGGGATGGGATCCGGTGGAGAACGCCAGCTTCATGCCATGGCTTACCGGCACCGCCTTTCTCCACTCGGTAATGATGCAGGAGAGGAAAGGGATGATGAAGAGCTGGAATGTCTGGCTTATCTTCTCGACTTTTCTGCTCACATTGCTGGGTACGCTGCTCACCCGCGCGGGGTTGGTCAGTTCGGTGCACGCATTCGCGCAATCGTCTATCGGAACATGGTTCCTCATTTTCATGGGGATCGTGCTTGCGGTCTGCATCTTCACTTACATTTTGCAGCGCAGTCATCTCAAGAGCGAACAGCATCTCGAATCGCTAGTCAGCCGCGAGTCGAGCTTTCTGTTTAACAATCTTGTGCTTCTGACCGCCTGTTTCGTCATTTTGTGGGGAACGCTGTTCCCGATTCTCAGCGAATATGTGGTGGGCAATAAAGTCACAGTTGGCGCTCCCTTTTACAATCGGGTTGCCGTTCCCATTGGCCTGTTCCTTTTGTTTCTCACTGGCGTGGGTCCGCTGCTGCCGTGGCGGGCGACTTCGCTGAAGAGTGTCAAGCGGAATTTCGTGCTGCCGGTTATCGCTCTGTGGGCAACGGTGATTGTCTGCCTTGCAGTGGGCGTGCGGCCATGGAAGGACGGTGCATTTTCCAACGGCGACTTCTACGCGCTGGTGGCCTTCGCTTTCTGCGCTGCTGTGCTGACCGCCATACTTTCCGAATTCCTGCGTGGCGCCGGAGTTATTTCCCGGCAGACCGGCCGGAACCTCCTTGTTGCCACATGGCTGCTCACCCGTCGCAATACCCGCCGTTACGGCGGGTACATCATCCACATTGGAGTTGTGATCGTTGTAATCGGGCTGGCCGGCTCGGCGTTCAATACGAGCCAGGAGCGCGAACTTGGCATGCATGACCAGTTGCCGATCGGTCCCTATACTCTGGTGCAAGTTGGCGCCACCCAGGACTCGAACCTCAACTACAACTCCGAATACGCCATGCTCGACGTGTACAAGGGCGGCAAGAAGCAATTCCAGATGACTCCGGAGAAGCGCGTCTACCTGGCAAGCGACCAACCGCAAACCATGGTCGCCATTCACTCGGTTCCGAGTTGGGATCTTTATGTCGTTTATGAGGGTACCAACCCCGATACCAGTCAACCCATCATCAAGGCCTTTCTGAACCCACTCGTGGGCTGGATATGGGCGGGCCTTGCGATACTGGTCTTCGGTACCTTCGTGGCGCTGGTTCCGAGCTTGAGTCCTGGCACCGCCTCATTGCGCGTGCCCGTCATCCGCACCGCTCACCCCGAGCCGGCGCTTAAGGGAGGCGACTGATGAGTGGTCCTCGCCCGCGCTTTGCTTTTTGGATGAAGGCCTTTCAAGCCCTGGCCCTGGTAGCCGCAGTCTGCTTCTCGCTTGGCGCTACTGACGCGAGCTCCCGATTCAGCGATCTGGGTGGAAGGCTGATGTGTACCTGCGGCTGCGCGCAATTGCTGGGCGGGTGTGACCACGTGGGCTGCCCGTCGCGCGGTCAGGAGATCGACGAGTTGAGGGCCGACCTGGCGACCGGCATGAGCGATAAGGAGATCTTCTCGGCGTTCACCGCCAAGTATGGCGCGACGGTGCTGGCCGCTCCAACCACGCAGGGCTTTGACCTGGTTGCCTGGATCGCTCCCTTCGCAGTCTTTGGCGCGGCACTGTTGGGCACGATTCTTCTGATCCGGCGCTGGGCTGGTTTGGCGGGCGCAAATGCGCAGGCTTCCGGACTTGACACTGCAAGCAACGACCCAGCCGACCGCGAACGAAGAGAAAGAATTCGCCGGGAGACCGGCAGCGAAGGGGATTTCTAGACCGTGACGGAAACGCAAGGCATGATCGCGGGAGTGCTTCTGATGTTTGCTCTGCTGGTTTACAGCTTCTGGCCGGAGAACGTCTTCGCCAGCCAGCGCGAGAAGACCCGACTGGATTATCTGCAGGAGCGCAAGGAACAACTTTACGAAAACCTGCGCGACTTGAACTTCGAGTACCGCGCCGGCAAGTATCCTGAAGAGGACTTCCATGCGCAGCGCGCACAACTTGAAAACGAGACGGCCCAATTACTGGCAGAGATCGACCACCTTCAGCAGGCTTGAATGACTTTGTGTGCTGCGGGTTTGGATTTTGCAATCTGAACTGTTGGTTCCCCTTCAAGGAAGTTATCCGGAACAAAGTCGAAGAAGCTGCGAATGCTTCTTCCTCACTGGCCACCGATCCGACCATCACCTACTCATAGGACGCCTTTACGACGATGAAATCGATCCACTTTGCATTTCGCACTTTTGGTTTGAGCGTGCTGTTCGCAGGCGCTCTCGCGCAGGCTGCAACCGTCACCGGCACAGTGACTGATAAGACTACCGGCAAGCCGGCAGGCGGAGATCCGGTAGTTTTGGTGGCGCCCATGTCTGGCATGAGTGAAATGGCCCACGCCACGACCGATGGCCGCGGTCGCTATTCTCTGAGCCTGCCCGGTAGCGGCCCTTACCTGATTCGCGTGACACACCAGGGCGCCGGTTACTTTATTCCCGCTCCCCAGGACGGCGGGCCGGGCGATATTCCGGTCTACGATGTGGCCGCCAACGTACAAGGCGTTTTCATCGAGGCTGACGTCATCGAGGTTGAATCCGACAATGGCCAGCTTAAAGTGAACGAGCGTTACTTCGTGCACAACACGAGTTCGCCTCCGGTGACGCAGTGGAGCAAAAAATCGTTCGAGATCGTGCTGCCTGAGGATGCGGTGCTGAACGACATGGGCGCGCAGCGTCCCGGCGGCCTGCCGACTTCGATCAAGATGGATCCGGACGGCCCCAAAGGCCATTACTCGTTTGACTTTCCCATCCAGCCCGACAGCGGCGACAAGGATACCATCTTCCAAGTCAGCTACGACCTGCCGTACAGCAGCGGCAAGTACAACTTCAAGTCGCAGGTCTCTTTGCCGGCAGACAACATCGGCGTGCTGATGCCGATGAGCATGACACTCAGCTCCGGTTCGGGCACATCTTTCAGGTCTGTGCAGGAAGATCCCGGCATTCAGACCTGGCTGCTGAAGAGTGCGGTCCCCGGCAAGACGTATGAGTTCACGGTTTCAGGCACCGGTTCCATGCCGCGCGAGGCGCAAGGTGCACCGGCCGGTCCACAGGGCGGGGGCGGAGGCCAGGAGGCAGGCGGGACCGCCAACAGGCCCGGCGGCGGTATTGGAGTCCCGATCAATACTCCCGACCCGCTCTCAAAGTACAAATTTTGGATTCTCGGCGCATTGGCATTGATGCTGACTGCCGCAGCGGCCTTTCTGTTGCGCAGGCCGGCAATGGCGGGAACAATGGCCGCATCCAATCCGGTGGGTGTAATGTCCGCTGCGGCCGCACCTGCGAGAACGGCCGCTTTCCAACCCCCAACAACTGCCGCGGACAAAAACACCGCGCTCATGAATGCACTCAAGGAGGAACTCTTCTCCCTGGAAAGCGAGAGGATCTCGGGGACCATCGCGCCCAAAGAGTATTCCGCAGTGAAGGCCGCGCTTGAAACCGTCTTGAAGCGAGCGCTGAAGAGAAGCTCTTAGATACCGGCTTTCTGGTTGCAACTTTTCGCCCATAGCATTTGTCGCTTATTTTGGGCGCGTGTGCGGATTTTGCGCACTCAGAAGTAGAATTGGTTCAACTGCAAAGCCGGCAGTTAGAGGCTCACAGCCAGGGGCGGAATTTGAAGACTCTTCTGCGCACTCTTCTCTATCTCGCGCTCATCGTCTGGCTTGGCGCGGAGATATTTTTCCCCGTTGTGGCCGCCATCACGTTTACCACGCTGCGGCCCGACACCCACACCGCGGGCACCATTGTCGGCCAACTAATTCGCATCCTTCACGGCATGGGACTGGTTTCAGGAATGGTGGCGCTGGCTCTGCTGGCGCTGGCTCCGGCCTGGGGCATCTACAAGCCACGCGCAGTGCTGGCGCCGATGATCCTTGTCGTGCTCATGATCGGTCTCACCATCTTCTCGCAATTCGCCATCATTCCCTCTATGGACCGCGACCGCGTTGCTGCCGGCGGCGCGATTGACACCGCCGATTCCACGAGCCCGATCACTGCGCACTTCAACAAGCTCCACAATCGCAGCGAGCACGTCGAGGAGGCCATCCTGCTGCTCGGCATTGCGACAGTGGTCCTTGTGGCGTGGTCGGAATCAACACGCGATTGAGACGGGCTACCTCGGAAGAGTTTTCATAGCGTTTAGGCCGGATTCCGCGGCGTTGGAGGTCCCGAAGCGATGGGCCAGGAAACCAATTGCGTGTGCGAATGGAATGGGGCGGCTTTGCAGGTGAAAGCCTTGCTCGAACCGCCGGAGTTGATTCTCCGCGGTGGAATTCGCCGCAGAATTCCGTTCGCAGCATTGAAACGAGTGGCCGTCGACGGCGACCGGCTTCAGTTCGACTTCGGTGGAGAAGAGATCTGCCTGATTCTCGGCAATGGAACGGCTTCGAAGTGGGCGAAGGCAATACTGACTGCCCCGCCGAGCCTGGCGAAAAAACTCGGGATCGCTCCAGGATCCAAGGTGCGGATTATCGGCACTATCGATGACGATGCGCTCAATGAGGCGCTGGCCGAAGCACGGAAAGTTGCGCGCGGCAGCTCCGCACTCATCGTGGCTCGCGTGAACACGCCTGCGGAACTCAGTGGCGCGATCAGAAAGGCAGCCGATCCGGCGAGCGAAGGCGTGCCGATATGGATCATCTACCGAAAAGGCGGCGGCCACGCGGTCAACGAATCCGATATTCGCAGAGATGGCCTTGCTGCGGGCATCGTCGACGTGAAGGTCGCTTCTGTATCCGCGCAATTGACCGCGCTCAAATTCGTGAGGCGCAAGAAGCGAGCGCAGGGATGACATTCAGACCCGCAGGGGCGAGCGGGTTAATGCAGAGAAAGAGAGCCGGAGCGGTCTTCCGTTTGGAGAGATCGACGCTCCGGCAGGCTTGTGTGATGGGAATGGCTCAGGCGGGTTCAGCGGCCGCAGCCACGCTAATTGTCAAAACTGAACATGTCCCAGAGATCTCCGATGGCGGGTGCGTTCGCCGGAGCATAAGGGTTCTGCGGGTTGAAGCGAGGGTTAGGGAGATTGTCGCGGCTGCGATCGGTAATCGGCTGGAGATTCCAGTTCCTCTCGATGAATTTGAGAATGGAGACGTGGTCGGTGTACGTGTGCGAGATGTGCCCGGGGCGGGTGTGAGCAGAGACCACAATCAGTGGAACGCGCGTTCCGTCGCCGAAGAAATCGAGAGGCTGAACGTACCCTGAATCGTAATAGCCACCGCCCTCGTCAAAGGTGACAAAGATGGCGGTGCTCTCCCAGAGTTTCGGGTTTGCCTGGACGCCATCCACGATCTTCTTCACGAAGCCCTCGAACAGATCCAGCTTTGAGGAAGCTGGATGCCCGTCGACCAGCCCGCTTGGCTTCACATATGAAACCGCGGGCAGCGTTCCGTTCTGGATATCGGCATAAAGGTCGACCGTATCCTTGATGTGCGCGCTGCGAAGGGCGGGGTTGGTCATGATCGAGGTCGTGTATTGCAGGAAGTTGCAGATGTTGCAGTAGATATCCTGCGGTAACTGGTAGTAAGGGTCGTTGACATAGATATTCCACTGGTCGCCGAAGTACGCGAAGGAGACGTTGGTCTGCGAGCAACTCGTCGCCAATTGTGCGCAGCGTCGAGGGCGGAACGGTAAACACTGTGTTGTGATTGTTCGTATCGGTGTACGCATTCGCTCCGTTCCCGAAGTATCCGGGGTTGTAGTTGTTTAACAGATAGTAGTGGCCCGGCGCGCATTTGGGATCGACTGGCGTAGGGCAGGGATTTCAGATAGCTCAGGATCTCCGGAGCACCCGGCGCACTGGGGTCGGAGCAGTCGCTGTAACTGCCGCCGCCAGACGATGGCGATCCGGACGAGCCGCTGCCGTATCCATCTTCGCTGTACCAGTTGTTAGTGCCTGGAGCCGCGTTGGGGTTTTCGATTTCGTCGACGATGCCGGCATTTGCAGTTCCGGTAGCCACCATTTGGTTGTGCGGCGGAACCGCCGGATTGCCGTTGCCGTCGCTGAACCAGATCGCATCGCCCGTGCCCATTTCAATGTGGTTCATGCCCGTTCCGCCTGACGCCGCCTGATGATAGTTGTCACTCATGCGCAAAGTGGTCCGCGAGATACTTCAGATAGGGCGCGTCGCCCTGCTGCACGTTGTAGAAGCCCATCGCGGTCGAACCCTCGCTCGTGGACTCGCGTCCGTAAAAGGCGATCGGCTGCGCTATTGCCGTTCGATCCTGCGCCGATGGTGGTCTCCACCCACGGAAACAGATCGGCCTTGCAGCCGCTCGGGTTTCCTGCGGTCGGCGTAGCTGCGCTGCAGTCCAGTTGCTGCCACATCTGATAGTAGCGATGCACAGGGCTTGCCGCGTAAGCGTCGTAGGGAATCCCGGGAGTGATCTGGAACGGACCCGGCGGAAGGTTCATCACGTTGGGAATGCGCGTATCGGGCGTGCCGGCGGTCAGGCCCGTTCCGCCCGTCGTGAGGTAAGTGTAGTAGGTGTCGTCGGGCAACCCGTTCTCAACGGCCTTGGCTTCGGCAAGGCTGGAGACGAAGGGAATCGTTGGTCCGCCGGCCAGCGGCGGAGGCAGGGCCGCGTAGAAGTGACTTTCCCCTGCGGGCTCTCCAGAAATCCGTCGCCCGAAGTGTCGACCGCCGAGTACTGATGAGCAAGCGAGAAGTTGGGGCCTGGCGTGCCGTCCGTCGTTGATGATGCCCTTCGACAAAAGGTTGTCCACTGTTGGCCGCCGACGCGGTTTGTAAGTCGCGAAGACGTGATCGAAGCTGCGGTTCTCTCCAATGATCACGATGACGTGCTTGATGGGCGAGCGGGGATTGTGGCTCGCCCGAATTGCCGGGCTCATGTTCTTGCGCGGATGCAGGCATAGGAAGGCCCGCAAACACTTGCAGCGCAGCAAGAATCGCTGCGCCGCCCTTGAGAAGAAGGGACCCTGGTGATTCCGAGACATGAAACTCTCCTAGATGGGGAATAGGGAGTCTGTTCGCGCCGTTCACCATTCGCACAAACAACCAGCACAGAATAGGCGGCACCTCCCGCGCAGCGCTTAAACGCCAGAGAAAAATCACGTTGAATTTCCGAAGAAATTCACAGCCTGCAATGCGCCGTTCACTGCCATATACAGCCGTCACTGGCATAGACTCGTCGCTTTCTGTTCGTTTTGCTGAACCCCGTGTTCCTGCACCCCGCTCTTGTATCATCGTAGAGGCCCTCGAGTGCACATCCCATCCTGAAGGGGCCTAATGGAATCGATCATGAAAACCGGCATTATCGGCCTGCCGCAGGTAGGCAAGACATCGTTGTTCAAGATTCTGACCAAGGCCAAACTCGAGGACGCGCGGCCACTCGCGCCAGGAGCACATTGGCGTGGCCCGCGTGCCCGACGAGCGGCTGGAAAAGCTCTCGGCGCTCTACTCGCCGAAGAAGACAACCTTCGCCTCGGTTGAATTTGTTGACGTGGCGGCCATCGGGCAGGAGGCGCTGAAGGAAACCGCGTTTCTCGCCAGCCTGCGCCAGGTGGACGCGCTGATTCACGTGCTGCGCGCATTCGAGGACGAAGCAATTCCCCACGTCGGCCCCATCGACCCGCTGCGCGACATCAAGAATGTCGAATTCGATCTGATGATCAGCGACCTGGCGCAGGTCGAAAAGCGGCTCGAGCGCGCTGGAAAAGGATCTGAAGAAGGGCCGCACCAACGACCTGGAGCACGAACAGGCCTTGCTGCTCCGCTCTAAAGAAGCGCTTGAAAAGGAACAGCCGCTGCGCGAACTGGAGATGACGAACGAGGAGAAGAAGCTCATCAGGGGCTTCATGTTCCTCTCGCAAAAGCCGATCCTCTATGCGCTTAACATTGGCGAAAGCACGACGCTGGGCGACGACCTGGAGCGCGGCGGTAAGCCGCTTCAAGCTCGACGAAGTGGCGCACCGGCCCGAACGCCGGCGCGACCGCGATCTGCGGCAAGGTCGAGGCCGAACTGGCCGAGATGGACGACGAAGAGGCCGCGGAATTTCTCTGCAGCTACGGGCTTCACGAGAGCGGCCTGGTCCGCCTGATCCGCAAGAGCTACGAGCTTCTCGGCCTGATCAGTTTCTTCACCGCCGGCGAAGATGAGTGCCGCGCCTGGACCGTGCCCGTCGGCTCCAAAGCGCCGCAGGCTGCCGGAGCCATCCACTCCGACCTGGAGCACCATTTCATCCGCGCCGAAACCATTCGCTGGGACAACCTGCTTGCAGCCGGCTCCGAAGCCGCGGCCCGCTCCAAAGGCACGCTCCGCCTTGAAGGCAAGGAATACATCGTCCAGGACGGCGACGTGATGCACATCAGGCATCAGCGGCTGACGCTCGATGCTGAAAGTTTCCCTCATCCTCGGCGCAATTGCCGCGCTGGCCGACGTTGCCGGTGGGCTGGTGCTGGTGCGGGCAAAGGGCATCGAGCGCTACCTGCGTTATTTTGTGGCCCTGGGCGCGGGCTTCCTTATGGCCGTCGCGCTGCTCGAGATGGCTCCTGAAAGCTTTCGCCTGAGTCCGCGGCTGGGGCCCATCCTCGTGATGGCCGGCTACTGCATCGTGCATCTGCTCGAACACACCATCAATTCGCACTTCCACTATGGCGAGGAGACGCACCGCGGCGAACTGGTGACCAGACATACGGGCAACGCGGTCCTGGTCGGACTCAGTGTTCATGCGCTCTTTGACGGTGTTGCCATCGGCTCCGGCTTTGTCGTTTCCAATTGGCTGGGCTGGCTGATTTTTCTGGCTATCTTCCTGCACAAGGCACCGGAGGGTTTCACCATGGCGTCAGTGATGCTGGCCAGCGGACGCAGCCGAGCCATCGCTCTCTATTCCGCGGTGGGCCTGGCGGCGGCTACTCTCGCGGGTGTATTGATCATCGAGGTCGTGCCCACATGGCTGTCCTTCGGGTTACCGGTTTCGGCGGGCGTAGCCATCTACGTTGGCGCCACCGACCTGGTCCCAGAGGTCAATCGCGAACCGGGTATCCGCATGGCGCTTGTCTTTTTCGCAGGCGTGGGAGCGTTTCTTTTGCTGCGAATTCTGCTGCCCTCGCTGTAGGCGGAGATCAGTCCCTGTGGAGGCCGAGACGATTTGCGTAGAGTCTTGCCAGAAGGCGCCCATAGTCGACGGCAACTTTGAAGCCTGCTTTACTGTCGCCTCGGCGTCTTTGTCCGAACGCCAGCGGCACCTCCTCCACCGACCGGATGCGACCACGCACCAGAATCTCGAGCAGGAGCTTGAAACCCGATTTTTGGAATGGAACCCGCTCCAAGCATTCGCGGCGAACCATGAAGAAGCCCGACATGGGGTCTTTGGCGAAGAGGCCTTTTTTTTGAATGGGCCAAGTCACCCACACGGCAGCAACGGAGAGCAGCTTCCGGATTGGATTCCAGTCGCCCAGGCGGCCACCGGCGATGTAACGGCTGCCGATCACCAGATCGTGGCCTGCGGCGATTGAAGCGATCAAGCTGGGCAGGAGTTCCGGAGGGTGCTGGAGATCGGCATCCATCACGCCCAGGATCGCCGCTTCGGTGTTTTGCCATCCATAAAGAATGGCCCCGGAGAGTCCCCTTTGCCCGCGGCGCACGAGCAGTCGCACGCGCGGGTCCTCACGTGCGATGGAGGAAACGATCTCCTCGGTCCCATCGCGGCTGTCGTCATCCACAACGAGGATCTCGTACGGGATTCCCAACGGATCGAGCACCGAACGCACATGGTCCAGCACACCGCGGATGTTTTCAGCCTCGCGCAGAGTAGGAATTGCCAGCGCCAGCTTCTCGTGAGTAGACTTTACCTGCTCCGCTGACGACAGCGAATTGGTTGCAGGACCGTCTATCGGCATGTACGATGTACCTGACACAACTGGCGATATGCTGAGCTTGAGTATACGGGATTTAACGTGCTAAGACGCAAGTTCCTGCGCGACCTGATGTTGCTCCTAGGCTTCACCGCGATCGGCTTCGCCGTGATGGGCTACCATCCGGGCATCGAGGACGACGGGGTGTATCTTTCCGCAGTAAAGAGCGATTTGAATCCGGCGCTTTACCCGCATGATTCAGCATTCTTCCATCTGCAACTCCAGGCCAGCATCTTCGATGGATTGGTTGCCGGATTCGCACACCTTACCGGTATTTCGGTTGCTGTCACGGCGCTGCTCTGGCAGTTTGCGTCGATCGGGCTGATCCTTTTCGCCTGTTGGATTATCGCCCGCAAACTGTTTGCCGAGCAGAGTGCACAATGGGCAGGCGTCGCCCTTGTTGCTGCCATGTTTACTCTGCCCGTGTCAGGCACCGCATTATTTCTGGTCGACCAGCATCTGCACGCGCGCAACGTGGCCACGGCACTCATCCTTCTGGCTGTTTCGCGAATCGTGGCCGGCAAGCGCTGGCAGGCGGTTCCGCTGCTATCACTGGCTTTCTTTGTGCATCCCATCATGGGCGCATTGGGAATCTCCTTCTGCTTCTTCCTCACGATGGCCATGTCGGAGCCGGCTCATGTCTGGATTCGCTCGTTGCGATACGCCAGCCCCACTTCCGCTGTGAGTGCGGTTGTTCCCCTGGGCTGGATCTTTGCACCTCCGAACCCCCTTTGGCGAAAGGCCCTAGACACACGAACGTACTACTTCCTCTACAAATGGACATGGTACGAGTGGCTTGGCGCATTGGCACCACTGTTTCTGTTCTGGCTTCTTTGGCGGCTGGCACGCAAACACGGCGAGACCCCATTGGCCCGTTTTGCGCTGGCTGTCTTCGCATATGGAATCTTTCAGCAGGCGCTTGCCATGCTGTTGCTCTCTTTTCCATCGCTGATCCGGCTCATTCCTTTGCAGCCCATGCGCTACCTTCAGACTGTCTATTTTTTCCTCGCGCTCGTGGCCGGCGCCCTCATCGGGAAGTACTTTCTTAAGACCTCTGTCTGGCGATGGGCGATGTTTCTTCTTGTCTTCAATGGCTCGATGTTCGCAGCGCAACGAGCGGAGTTCAGCGGAAGCCAGCATTTCGAGTGGCCGGGACGCGCACCATCCAATCCGTGGCTGCAAGCATTTGCGTGGATTCGCGGGAATACTCCAACAGACGCGTACTTTGCTATGGACCCACGCTATCTTGAGGCGCCAGGCGAGGACTTCCACTCTTTTCGCGCCCTTGCCGAGCGCAGCCAACTGGCCGATGCCATCAAGGACACTGCGGTAGTAACTCAAGTTCCCGAGCTCGGTCCGATGTGGGATCGCCAGGTTCTGGCCCAGCAGGGCTGGAAAGATTTTCAACTTCGAGACTTCGAACGGTTGAAAGCAGAGTTTGGCGTGGACTGGGTAGTAGTTTCGTATCCGCAGGTGGATGGGCTCAACTGTCGCTGGCATAACGATTCGCTCTCCGTGTGCGAAGTGCCGTAAAGGCAGGGAACAGAGAACAGGGAACAGGGAATAGGGAACAGGGTGAGAACGCCTTTCAGGAATTCTAAGGATGGTAGTACGTAAACCTGGCAGCTAACTCGCCTGCGCGGAAAATCCCTTAGAGCCGGTTGCATAAATGTCGATCGAACAACGAGGGAGCATCCCTCAGGGGCTAAAGCCCGCTGTTTATGCGCCCTTTGCGGCACGGCTAAAGCCGTGCCCTTTCAAAGCCTTGTTTATGCAACCCGTTCCAGTCTCCTCCTTGCCTCTTCTGTTCCCTATTCCCTATTCCCTGTTCCCTGCCTTTCCCACTTTGCGCATTGAGGCTGTTTCCGCGAGAATGGTTAGGATATCCTCTACCGGCACGGAGACCGGGCAATGCTCAACCTTTCCCAGCGACTGATTCTCGGCTGCGTGCTACTTGCCTGTCTTACGACCGGGCTGGTGGCTCTCACTCACCGTGCCCTTGCAGCGGCGGGGCAGACAACATTGGCATACGCCATTGTGCTGGCTGCGCTTCTGATTGAGATTGGAACAATCTACTTCGTATTGAGGCCGATCCGCATGCTGGCTCGCGATGCGCATCGCATCGCCCAGGGCAATCTGGAGCATCGCGTGGAGTGGAGCAGCCGCGACGACTTCGGAGTGCTTGCCAGCGAGCTAAGCCGCATCGCGGTGAGACTGCGCGAACTGCGCGACTCCGAGGCAGGCCGCCGGCAGATGGAGTTTCAACTTTCCGATGCCGTGCTTCAATCCATCTTTGAACCCATCATCGTTACCGACGGCAAGGGTCACGTGCTCAAGGTGAATCAGGCGGCCGCGGAGCTGCTTGGCGAAGCGGCCACCGATCGCATGGCGCTGACCAGCACCCCTGGCGGCGACAAGATTCTGAGCGCAATTCGCGATGCGGTCTCAATGCAGAAAGCGGTAGCCGCAGAGGATGAATCCTCGATGCTGCCGTTGCGCATCGGAAAGCAAGAGCGCAGCTTCCGGTTGCGCACGACCCCGATGCGGGATTCGCAAGGCCGCCTGCTCGGCACGGTTACCACACTTGAAGACGTAACCACCTTGCAGGATACCGACCGCTTCAAGACCCAATTCATCGCCGTGGCGAGTCGCAAACTGCGCAACCCGCTGCTTCAATTGCGCCGCGGGCTTTATGCGCTCGGGCAGGGCTTTGGCGGTGAGTTGCTCCCGTTGCAGGCGGAACTTGTGGCCACGGCGATCAACGAAAGCGAGGAGTTGGACGACTTAATGGGCGACTTGATTGAGGTGGCCGAGTTGGACACGGGAAAGCGCGAACTCAAACTCGAGCGGCTGCGCCCGCTTCAACAGTTGGGCGAAGCGCGGGACCGGTATTGCGATGAAGCCTCTCGGAAGCGCGTCCGGGTCGAAGTGAGAGCCTATGCCGATTTGTCGGTTGTGAAGGCCGACAGGCGTGCGCTACGATCGATCCTCGACAACCTGATCTCGAACGCGCTTCGCTACACGCCGCCCGATGGCGAAATTCTGCTGGCCGCCGAGGAGATCAAGGACTATGTGCAGTTCACGGTGCGCGACACTGGACGGGGCATCGAGGCCGATCGGCTCAGCACTATCTTCGATCGCTTCAACACGTTCTCTGAGAAAGGCTCCGGGCTGGGGCTGGCCCTGGTCCGGCGGCTGGTTGAGTCGCTGGGAGGGCAGATTGCGGTGGAAAGCCGCCTGGGACACGGGACCACGTTCCGCTTCACCCTTCCGGTAGCCGCATTGGATGAGGTCCGGCATCCTGTCGAGGTGGGCTGAGCAATGGCGGAGATTGTACTGGAGAAGCAGCCGGAGCCGGCCAAGCTACGAATCTATCTTGGCGCCGCGCCGGGCGTGGGCAAGACCTACGACATGCTCAACGATGCGCACCGGATGAAGCACCAGTTGGGCGTGGATGTAGTTATCGGGCTGGTGGAATCCCATGGCCGCGCGGAGACCGAGGCGCGCATCCGCGACCTGGAGATCGTTCCCCAGCGCGTGATTCCCTATCGTGGCGTGAACATGAAGGAGATGGATGTCGACGCCATTCTTGCGCGCCATCCAAACACTGTGGTTGTTGACGAGCTGGCCCACACGAACGTTCCCGGAAGCAAGAACCACAAGCGCTACGAAGACGTGCTCGAGTTGCTGGAAGCCGGCATCAACGTGCTGACGGCGGTGAACATTCAGCATCTTGAAACGCTGAACGACGCCGTGAACCGCTCCGCGAATACCGTCATCCGCGAGACCGTTCCGGACAATTTTTTCAAGCGGGCCGACGAGGTTGTGAATGTGGACGTGACCGTGGACGAACTTCGGTCGCGGCTGCGCCAAGGGAAGATCTACGCCGCGGAAAAGGTGGAGCAGTCGCTGGCGAACTTTTTTCGCAAAGGCAACCTGAACATGCTGCGCGAACTTGCGTTGCGCACGACGGCAGAGCAGGTGAGCAGCCGGGCATCGGAGTATCGCCGCACCCAGGGACTGGAGCAGGCGCCCATCCCGGAGAAGGTGATGGTTTGCATCAGCACGCGCCCCGGCACCGAGAGGCTACTGCGAGTGGGCGCGCGCGTGGCCGGCCGCCTGGCGAGCAACTGGTATGCCGTTTACGTGACCCGCCCCGACGACGACAAGGGCCATGGCGATCCGGAGGCCTTTCATCGCCTGGAAGAGTACGAAAAGATGGCCCGGGACCTGGGCGCCAAGGTCGTGAATCTTAGCGACCGCAACGTGTCCGACGCCCTGATCCGGTTTGCTCAACAGGAGAACATCTCCCATGTTGTGTTCGGCCAGTCCGCCCGCTCGCGATGGGACATTCTGTGGCGCGGCTCGGTACTCAACCGCTTTCTCTCGGAGGTTCGCGACGTCACCGTGCAGGTGGTGCCGATGAACAAGCCGCTGCGGCGGGGTTGAGCTAAATCGCGCTCATTCGCAGAACACCCTCACCTTGGTCTTGTTTCCCTCTTTGCCGTCAACGTCAACGGTGAGATCTTCGAGGTGGTCGATCAGCTCCTCGAGGTTCTCGGGCTTGATTTGAGAGAGCGTCAGGGGCACACCATGCTTGTTGAGAGCTTCGTCGAGCTGCTCGTGGGCCTGGGCAGGAATCAGGCTGGCCAGCCGCACTCCGGCACGGAGAAGCTGCATGGGCACGCGCACGTTGACTGTGGTGGGGCCCTTCATGCCGGTCATCGATTCGTCGGCTTCAACCAGCACGCGCAGGTATTTGGAGCGCGTCTTGACGTCCGCGCCGTTTGCTCCGGCGGTTTTCCCGGTGAATTCCGTGGAAGTTGCGGCGGAGTCCGGCTCAATCGCGGCCAGCAGCCGCTCGGCTTCGTCCGCGGTGATTTTGCCCGCGGCGAGCATTTCAAGAATTTGTCGGCCATTCTCGTTCATAAGATCTCTCCTGTGACACGGAAAACGAACGTTGGTGAATAACGAGCAGGGGCCAGGTTGGCTGACGGCTGCTAAAGGATGCGAACCAGGACCTGGTTGCCGTTGGCGCGGACATGGACATGGGTCCCCGGCAGGCTGCAGGAGATGGCCCAGAAGGCGGCAATGGCTCGCCAGAGGTTGACTCCGCAGCCAAGGCAAACCGCCGCCAGGATGAGAAAGATGAGCGGCGAGAGCAACAGGAGCGGAATCCAGAGCAGGAACAATGGAATGCAGAGAGGAAACCCGCGCCAGGCTGAGGTTTCGATGTGAACGATGGCGATGCTTGGGGTCATTTCAAAGCCTCCAGTGCGCGAATGGCGTCCTCGGCGGTGATTTCGCCGGTTTTGAGCCGAGTTAATATGCCCTCGCGTTCGCCGAGTACCTCTGCGCGGGATGGGGAGGGGTTGGTGTCAACGTATTCGAGTTGGCCGGAGATGCGATTGAGACGGGCCTTGATGGTCGGGTAGCTGACGCCGAAGGTCTGCTCCATCTCCTTGATGGAGCCGTGGGAGCGGAGGAAGGCGACGATAAAGATCTGGTCTTCGAGGCTGAGGCGGGCCAACTCGGGCAGCGCGAAGGCTCCCTCGATCACGATCTGCTTCTCGGGAATGCGAACGCGCTCGACGACCATCGAGCTGCCTTGGGCGATACGGAGCAGGTCTTGACAATCGGAAGCGGGTTTTTCCACGGGGGTCACGATTTCTTGATCTCGTTTCTTAAGTACATTGACGACTGTAATTCAATTTATTAAGTTTGTAAAGAGATATTATTAAATTTATTGATTATTCCGACTTTATTGGATTCGCCGGTGGAATCAGGGCGGAATCTGCTTGAAAACGCTCGAAAATGGGCCAAAATCGAGGGGTTCTGTTTACCGATTAGTGAATATGTAATTATTACAAGTGGCTCATTGGATGATGGTTCCAATTGCGGGTGCACCGGAAATAGAGCACATTCGGGAGGGGGGTAGGGGGGGGCGGTTCGAATAGGGAGCAGCTCCTGCGAGTTGGACCGGAAGGCGGGGGTTCTCGGCATGGATTCCTCTTATCATCTCTTTATTCATTGTGCTCCGGGGGCGGGATATCTTCTGCAAAGGCAGGGGGGCATGGGGACGGGGCGTGTGGAGGGCAGGGGAGAAGAAACGAGTGCCGGAGTTCTGTTGGTCTCGGGAGGTTGAATGGAGGGGGAAAGAATTCAGCGAGTCAGCTCCCGCTTCGCGGGGATAGCAAGCCAGCAAGTCAGCGGTTGCTCCGCGACTGAGTGGTTTCATTCCCGATGTAGGAGGTTTTCGATTTGATACGCGCCAGAAACGACTGGAACCGTCGGAGTGCGGCGAATCAGGACCAATCGGGGCCCTGGTCGCCGCCTTCATCGGGGGCGTGGGCAATTCGCGTAAGCTCGCCGCGATCGAGCCAGAGAAGAGAGCAGCCATCGCAGGAGTCGACGATGACGTTGCCGGGGCCGGCGTAGAAATGGGTGTCCATGCGCTGATTGCAACCGGGGCATCGGATGGCGCGCTTCAGGTCTCCGCGGTCGGGCGGCGTCTGCACTGACGGTTTTTGCGTGTCGCTCCGCAACTCGTCAAGCACAGCAGGCAGCACCTGCATGGGGAGCAAGAGGCCGTGACACTCTTTGCAGTAGAGGAGGGGGATCTTAGCGACAGCCGCTTTTACCAGCGGCGCGCGGCATAGGGGACAGGCCAGGCTCGGATCGGAGGGAGCGTCCGAGACCTGGACGGCGTCGTCTTCCTCGCCGGGATAAAAGACGGCATGGCAGTACTCGCAGTTGTATCCCACCGTGTCCGGCCTTTGGGTGATGGGAGCGCCGCAGGAGGGACAGTTCACTGCGGCTTGCCGCACTCGGCGCAGAATTTGGCGCGGGCCGCGATGGGCTTGCCGCACTCGATGCAGAACTTGGTGTCTGTTGCGGCTGGAGCAGATGGGGCCGGAACGACGCTGGCGGCGATTGGAGCGGCGACGGGCGACTTGAGCGAGGTTGCCAGCACCTGCGCAACGGCAGCGCCGGCGCCAAGACCCATGCCCACTCCGGCTCCTCCGCCGGTATTGGCGGCAGCCAGGTCGAGCGATTCCGCGGCGGCATACTGGGTGTAGCGGCCAACATCGCCGACCATGCCCATGCCGATGCGCTGGTCGAGGACCTTGGCAAGCTCCTCGGGCAGAGAGACGTTTTCGACGACAAACTGATTCAGTTCAAGGCCAAGCTCGGTGAAGGCGGGCTTTATCTTTTCGGCGATCTTGCCGGCAAGCGCAGACTGGTTGGCGGCCAGGTCAAGGAAGGGAACGTTGCTGGCGGCAAAGGCTCCGGTCATGTGGGCAAGAATGGTGTCGCGCAACTGGCCTTCAAGGTCGGCGGAGAAGTAGACGTCGCGGGTGCCGCTTACCTGGTTGAAGAAGACGCGCGGATCGGCGATGCGGTAGGAGTAGATGCCGAAGCAGCGCAGGCGGACGGCGCCAAATTCGCTGTCGCGGATGGTGATGGGGGTCGCGGTGCCCCACTTCTGATCGATCTCGAGGCGGGTCGAGAAGAAATAGACTTCCGACTTGAAGGGAGATTCGAAGTCCTTGTCCCAGTTCATGAGGTCGGTGAGGATGGGCAGATTGCGGGTGTTCAGGGTGTGCAGGCCGGGGCCGAAGATGTCTGCAATTCTGCCTTCGTTGACGAAGGCGGCCATTTGCGATTCGCTTACGGTGAGTTGGCCGCCGTTTTGAATCTCGAGATCGTGCATGGGGTAACGATAGGCAAGGATGCCGTCTTGCGGTTCGTTCCACTCAATGACGCTGATGAACTGCCTGGCCAGGAAGCTTGCGAGTGTCACGGGAATCTCCTGACAGAAACCGTAACATGCGGACTGTTTCAAACGTATAACACGAAGGGAGCAGAAAGGCAGGGAATAGGGAACAGGGAACAGGGATCAGGGGTCAAAAGACAGGGATCAAAAGACAGGGATCAGGGATCAGGGGTCAGGGATCAGATGGACTGCCGGACTTGATTGACGCCAGAGCATGTTGGGGAAGTTGGAGAGAAGCAGGCCTCAGCCTCGCTTCCAATCTACTTTCAGTTCACCACGTGGGCCGAATCGGAATCTTCCGTCGAGAAAGCCGGTTGCGAACAGGGCTAGATTCTGATCGTAATATGCCAGGTCTTTGCCGTAGAGACCGGTTCCCTCATCCCTCATCAGGTTCATGCGAATCATCTGTTGGGTGCTTATCCTTGAGAGGTTGGGAAACGACCTTAAATAAGGCAGGACGGCGGCCGAAAATCCTACCGGCCCATCTTGCGCGAGTGGAACCCCCTGGCCGCCGACCTTTTCCGGGGGGGCATCATGATTGCCGAGATAGGCGCCCATTGCCGGGAGCGCATTCACGATCTGGGTGCGCGTGGAACCGGAGGGGTCCAGCATGCCGGCCCACAGGTAAACGCGGATGGCGTCATAGCCGCCTCCGGGGCCATCGCCGAGCTTGCTGCCGGGCCTGTCGACGGTCACGGGATAGAATCCGTCTCCGGGAAAATAGGCTACCCAATTCATGGCAAAACCATGGCGGGAGCTCTGCTGCAACAGGCGCGGGGTGTTGAGCGCGATCTGATGCCACGGACCGGCAGGATCGATCTGGGCAAAACGCTCGAAGATGAAGACGGGAAGATAGCTGGGATTGAGTATCCAGGTCTGGCCGCTATGGAAGCCGGTTGGACCGGGCAACAGCATGGCGCCAAATCCGGGAAGGTCCCGGACTTCAGTTGCGGCGATCTGGGTCATCATCTTCCGGCCCAGAATTTCGTATTGTGGACGATTCCAAAGGCGGCCAGCCTCGACGAGCGTGTAGGCCATCCAGACATCGGCATCCGAAGCGGGGTTTGTATCCAGGGTTTTCCAAACGCCGTTTTGATCTTTTCCCCAGCGCCAGGCGGGAAGGCGGTTTTCGAGATCGCCATCAGCCAGGTTCGTCTGAGTCCAAGCGAGCACCTGGTTGAAGCGCGCTCGATCGTTGTCGACGAGGGCAAAGAACAAGGCGTAGGCCTCGCCTTCAGAGGTGGTGTTTCGATCGCCGCTGGGATCGAAGACGCGGCCCTGGGGATCGATAAATCGGGCGGAATATGTGTCCCAAAGCGACCACGGGCTGAGCCTGCACCCAATGGGGAGGCAGAGTGTGGAGAAAAGAACGACCGGCAACAAACGATTCCCTGACAGGGACTTTAGCAGGCCCATCGCACGAGTCCTCAGGAAAGGGGCGCGAACGGCGAGCAAAGAATTGCACTCGCCCTAAGGCCCCTTGGTGTATTTGATTTCTGTTTATCAAGCATACAACTTGAGCTGAAGGAGGATCAGTGGATATTCGAGGGGTTGTCTAATTGGTACAGTGTGAGGCCAAGCGGCCGCGACGAGGGGGCGGACGTGGTCCTCAATTCCCTGCTTTTAGCTCTCGATCATCTTCAAACGGGCCCGGGCCTTGATGCGCAGCCATTGCCTGACCCAGATGGAAACAAGGAGCGATAAAGCGACGACGATGATTGCGATCAGCCAAGGCCTTTCCTTGAGCCACAACTGCGTTTGGAACCACCACGGCAGCGTGCCAACGTGATAGACGCCGGAGCCGATCCGGAAGGACTGAAAGGCGGCGCCGTGCAGGATGGCAACCGATCCGGAGATGTCGCCGGCCTGTTGCACGGTCATGAAGGTGTCCATGAAGGGCTCAAAATCGCTTGCGTCCCTGAGGTGGATGGCAACGATGCTGCGGCTTCCGCCGGGATCGTAAGGCGATTCGACTCCCTCGATCACCGCGTCGGGGGTTCCGGAAGCGGAGAGGTCGCCGGATTCGGTGTGGGCATCGGATTGGCGCAGCTTCCACCAGGCGTTGTGCAGTATGGGGACGAAGAAGCCCTGGGTGTCGCGCACCTGAACCTGGCCGCTACGCAGTGCAACCGGGAGGACGCCGCGGAGCTTGTCGAAACCGGGCTGATCGTCCCCGGTGCCGATCACAAGAAAATCGGCGGCGACGCCGTTGCGAAGCGCATCAGGCCCTGCAACGCTTACCTGCAATGCGGGAAATCCGGTTTGGCGGCCAAAGTGACCCATCAGGGTGACGAAGGTCTCGATCTCCTGCTCGGTGGGCACGGGAGGAAGAACGACTGTGGTCTCGCTGAGGTCGGCGACGCGGGTGAACGGGAAGCCGGCGCCGGCGAAAAGCTCGAGGTTGGGCATGGGCGCATAGTGAGGATAGCCGCGAAGATCGAGGAAGGAGTCGCGCAGAATGGCGCCCTGCATATTGATGGGCGTCGTATCCTGACATCCGCCCTTCTTCAGGAGCTGAAAGGTGAAGTCAAACGAAAGCGAGTTTGAGAAGGGGCGCAGATTGACGACCGGCACCGCGACATCGGTCTCCACGGTGCGCAGGGCCTCCTGACCGGGGGCGAGCGGGACCGAGCCCAGAAAGGCATTGTTGATGCGCATCTGCATGCTGGAGATGGGCCCGATGGGAATCGAATTGTAGCGGTAAACGAGCTTTAACAGCGCATTGGGCCGGTCGGCGTAGTAGATGTCGGGCGCAATGCGAAAGTTGACATTCAACGGAGCCGTGCCGTCGCCTTGCAACTGCTCCGATGAGGCGTAATCCCAGAGCGCGATGGTCTGGCCGGTGCGAGCCCAGCGGGGGGCCGCGTCGGGGGCCTGCCTGGCCGGCAGTTGCAGGGTTCCGATGGCGGCTTCCGGGCCTGCGAGCATATCGCTGTGCAAGGCGACGGCCTGGGCCGCAAGCAGGGTCTGGTCACCGTCGACGCCCGCAATGATCAGGACCTTGCCATAGTGATCGTTGGGATTGGTTCGCATGGCCACGGCGGGCGCATCGATGGCGGGCATGGCGAGACCCGGAGGCAGGCTGCCGGCGCTGTCGGCAATCACGATTGCATTGCCCTGAGGGATGACTCCGATGTGAACCGGGAAACGCACCGGCCTGTTCTCGGAGACCATGCCGAAGTAGCTGGTAACGACGCCCGCGGCCTGAATTGCTTTGTAGGATGGCGCGGACGCAAATACCACCGGGATGCTCAAGGGCGGAGTCACCGCAGGGTCGAGGAAAGGCACCGGCAACTGCTTGAGGTCGTCGGCAAGCGGCGAGAGATCGCCACGGATGTCAAGGAAGGTGGAGAGGTGGACGCGGGACCACAAAGCGGTGTTGGCCGGATCTTCGCAGACCATGATGTAGTGGCCGATGAATTCGAAGGTCAGCGTGTTGTTATGGGCGAGCAGACCGGCGGGAATGGAGAACTCGGCCTCGGCATCGCGGCTATCGGATCCGCCCGATTGGCCCGGCGTGGGCTGGATGGTTGCAAACAGGGATCCGTTCAGGATGAGCTTCAGGTGGCTGAGCTGCGGTAAAAGGCTGGGAGAGAAGGCGTAGTAGACGTGAATTTTTGCGGTGCGGACAACATGGGTTTTCGGCAGGGTGAAGTTGACGCTGTGCATGGTGTCGATGCCATGCAACTCGATTTGCGGTGAACCTGCATCGCCGAGGGTGAACTTGTCCTGATAGTGGCCCGGAGCGACGGGAGCGCTGGCGCCAGCGGCTACGGTATTGAGCGCACCTGCAACGCTCTGCGTTTGCCCGAACGCGGCGTGAGCGCCTGCCATGAGGAGCGCGGCGAGAATGAGAATCAGCGAAGTGCGGGCGATGGGCAATGGGGTGGACTTCCGGACTTGTTTGTCGCGATTGGTAAACAGGGTGAGGAAGGTGGACGCCAGTCCATGCATCGATATAAGGAAGATGCGGCCGAGGCTGCCGAGCACATTGTCGCTTTCGCGAGACTCGCCCCAGCCTAACCAAGAGTCCGCTCGTGAATAAAGAACCATGGTCAACACTTCCTCTTCGACAATCGACAAGTTATCAAAGCGCACCCGCAGCACAGATCCTTCCGAGGAAATCACGGTCGCGGGCAGGTCGGCGCCCAGGGCCGGCGCTGGAAAGGCCAGACGCACCTCGGATTGCGGCGAGATTTCAAACGCCTGGTTGAACCGGATGCTTGTGCCGCCGCTGGATAAGTTAATTGTCTCCCCGGCGAATCCTCCTTCCGTCCGGCAATTTGGCCGTGACAGGGGTTACCACGCTGATGCGGACGGTGGATCGCAACTGCCTCAACTCTTTGGCGACCGCCGTGCACACGCCGAGAATGACCACGTTGAAGCAGCACCAGACCACATTCATGATCACCGTGCCGGGGCGGTCCCGATCCCAAATGAAGAAGCGTGGAATGGCAACGGCGAGGCCGGCAAGATTGAAGAGGAGCATCACCAGGAAGGGCTGCGCGATCCTGGTGTCGAAGAAGGTGCGCTTGACCACGCCGCCCTTGGCAGTGACATTGAACTTGCCGAGTTTGGGATTGATCAGCGCCATCATGGTGGGAAGCAATATATATGGAGATAGAACTGTCTCGTAGATCTCATTCCAGAACGAGTGGCGATGCTCGCCCTGAATTCTGGAGTTGGTGACATTGGAGAGCGTAAGGTGGGGCAGCGCGTAGGCAAGAATCGCCGACCAGTATCCGGGAATATTGGTATGGTTCAGCAACAGATAGATCAAGGGCGCGGTAAGGAAGATGAGCCGCGGCACAGCGTAGAGAAAGTGGCCCATGGCGTTGAAGTAGCAGAGCCGCTGCGGGAATGTGAGGCCCGGGGCAAAGAGAGGATTGTCGGTGCGCAGGATCTGGATCATTCCGCGGGCCCAGCGAATGCGCTGGCCGACGTGGGCCGAGAGCCTTTCGGTTGCCAGTCCCGCGGCCTGGGGAATGTTGATGTAGGCCGTACCCCAGCCTCTCATCTGCATGCGCAGCGAGGTATGCGCATCTTCAGTGACAGTCTCAACCGCAATTCCGCCCACATCGTCGAGCGCGGTACGGCGGAGCACGGCGCAAGAGCCGCAGAAGAAGGAAGCATTCCAGAAGTCGTTGCCGTCCTGTACGACGCCGTAGAAGAGCTCGCCCTCATTGGGGATGATGCGGAACTGTCCCAGGTTGCGCTCGAAAGGATCGGGAGAATAGAAGTGGTGGGGCGTTTGCAGCATCGCGAGTTTGGGATCGCGCAGGAACCAGCCCACCGTCATCTGGAGAAAGCTGCGGGTGGGCACATGGTCGCAGTCGAAGATGGCCACGAGCGGAGAAGTGAGAGTCTTGAGGGCGGCGTTGATGTTGCCCGCCTTGGCATGCGCGTTACCCGAGCGGGTTTTATAGCCGATGCCGGCCTCGAAGGCGAAGCGCTCGAACTCCTTGCGGCGCCCGTCGTCGAGGATATAGATATGCAACTTGTCGGCCGGCCAATCCATATTGAGCGCGCCGAGGGCCGTGTAGCGCACCACATCGAGCGGCTCGTTATAGGTGGGAATCAGGACATCGATATGCGGGCCAGTGGTCCGGATTCTCGGGCAACGAAACGGGCGCGCGCCGCAACGGCCAGACGGTTTGGAAGTAGCCGAGAAAGAGAATGAGGAAGGCATAGGCCTCGGCGAGGAGCAGGCAGAGGATGAAGAAAGCGTCGAGCGCGCCCCAGTGACTGGCCGGATCGCGAAAAAAGTGGACCACCTGCAGGATGCGCCAATATCCATAGCGAAAGGTGCAGAACATCGAGAGCATCATGAGGGCAAGGGTGACGAGATAGGATTCGGAGCCGCGCGCCATGGCCAGAGCCATCAGAATCGCGAGCACTCCGAGAACTCCCTGCTGCGCCCAAGTGAGAGGAAGAACGGCGAGGAAGCAGAAGACCAGAGCCGCAGCAAGCAGGAAGAGCAGGCGAAGAAACCTGGTAAAGAAATTCTCGCCAGCCCCTATGTCTTGCCAAAGGCTGGACGGAGTCATCTTTCGCTCCAGCGTACGCCTCGATAGGAACTGCTGGCGGGAGCAGACTGTGTCTTGACCCAACCCGCAAGGCTGCCAAAATCCTCGGCCACGGTGGAATTCGGAGCGTAGTCCATCACCGTCATACCCTCGGCGAGAGCTTCACTGACGGCCGGCGCGCGGCGCAGAACGAACGGCAAGAGACGATCGCCCAACTGCTCGCGAAGCACCTCGCGGATATCGAGGTGGAGCGGAAGCGAGGGATCGAACTGATTGAGCACGTAGAAAGGCAGCGCGGGCTTGGCGGACGAATTGCCATTGTGCTGGAAGAAGCTGTCGATGGAGCTGAAGCTGACGACCGAATTCATGTCCGGAACCAACGGCACCAAGACCAGCGGCGACATGCGCAGGACGCGGCGGGTGGTAGCACCGGAGGCGGTGGCCAGATCGACGATTACGCGGCTCGACCCGCGCGAATGGGTGCCGATCTCGGCAGTCAATGCATCCTGGGTTGTGTTATCCGGGCCCAAACCTTCCGGGTCGATCGTCACCATCTGGATTGGCGCGTCTCCGCTGGTTCCCGGAGGGCTGAAGGTGCGCAGCAATCCGGGACGCTGATCGCGGGCGCCGAAGAAGAACGGGAGCAATCCATAGGGCGCGGTATCGACGAGCAGCACGCGCTCGCCGCGGGCCGATAAAGCCCGCCCCAGGGTTGCGACCAGGCTGGTTTTGCCGACGCCGCCGGCCAGGGAGAAGACGGCGACCACGGGGGCGCGCGCCAAGGCGGGCGCCGGGGCTGCTTCAACAGGGACTCCTGCTGCTCCTTCAAAGATGCCGCGCAACGCGAACCAGCGCGAAGTGAGTCGATCCCGGGAGCCTTGAAGCGTATCTTCAGGCGCGTGAGGTACGACCTTTTGACTTCCCACATCCACGTGGTCGGGCGTAAGCCATGCTGGACGACCGGGACTCTCGCGATGATCGGCCGGTGACCATGGCTTGTGAGGGAGCTGAAAACCCTCTTCTCGAGTGGCAGGGGTCTGAGGCTGGTTTTGAGCCGGGACGTGCGCCTGAAGCTGGGAATAACCGGTGTAGTCGTGCCTTGGGGGAAGATGCGGCGCAATATCGGGAACAGGAGCTGAAGGCGGGCGATCCACGAGCGGCTGTTGCCAGGCGGCCTCTTGCGCCGCTCTTTGCGCAGCCCGCTGGGCAATTTCCCGCTCGGCGCGCTGGGCAGCCTCCTGGACCGCCTGCGCCTGTTCTGCGGCGCGTTGAGCTGCCAGTTTCTGTGCCGCCTGCTCCGCAGCCTGGCGAGAAGCCTGCTGCTCTCCCAGTTGTGCGGCACGTTGCGCAGCTTCGTAGGTTGCGCGTTGGGTAGCTTCGTACGCGGCTCGGTGTGCGGCTTCCTGAGCAGCCTGTATCGCCGCATCCCGTGCGTCCTGCGCCTGTGTCTGGGTCTGCATTGCGGCCCGCTGGGCAGCCAGCCTCTGGGCAGCCTGCTCCGCGGCCTGGCGTGCAGCTTGCAACTCGGCCTGCTGAGCGGCTTGCCTTGCGGCCCGCGCCGCTGCCTCACGTGCTGCCTGCTGAGCGGCTTGTTCGGCCGCTTGCTGGGCGGCACGCAGCGCGTTTTGACGGGCGGCTTCATGCGCGGCCTGATCCGCCGCCTGGCGCGCCGCCAACTGCGCGGCTTCATGCGCGGCCTCTTGCGCGGCCAAATCCGCGAGATGTGCTTCTTCTTCCGCCTTTGCCAACTCGGCTCCGCGCCGCATCTCAGCTACACGTTCCAAGTCGGCCAGGCTGGGAAATTCGGCTCCGGGTTCAGCGCCGGGTTGATGCTGCGCGCGAGCCTTTTCTTCTTCCATCGCCTGGAGAACGCGCAAGCGCGCCTTTTCTCTTGTTTGCGCTCGAGCCGCTGAGAAGTCCCGATATTTAGCACCGTGCAAATTGGCCCATGAATATAGTGTCGCCACATCTTCCGGCGTCTCATTCTGGTCGTACGGCGGTTTACGATCAGTCATACTTCACCCCAGAAACTTCCGCTGACACACCCGATTTTCCGCATCGGCCATTTAAGTATGAAGGCTTTAAGGCCGCGGAAGGCCAAGATGGACTCATCAAAACGGAGGATATCCTTACCGGGAATCCTAGCCGCACGATGCTAACAGAACAATAGCACTTGCACGGTTTCGCCACTACCACTTTCCTGTCATGCAGACGCAACGAAACGCCTGATTTTATTCGTGATGCGAGGCTTTATCACCAACCAGTAACCGGTCTCTCCGGAAGGCAGATTACCATGGTACCACCTTCGCAGATTACGCATTCAAAGGGGAGGATTGGAGGAGGAATGCGCAAGAGGAGCGACGGCGGATTTTGGGAGAGCCGGAGCAGCGAAATTGCGGCACCGGTGGAATTTGACGGCGCCTTTTCCTCGAAGACGAAATCGCGTTTACGCGGCGATCAAATCTTTGTTGATCTCCACGCCCAAACCCGGACCTTGCGGCAAGTTAAGATAGCCTTCCTTGTCCACCAGCGGCGGGTTCTCCATGATCGCGAACCCATTGGTATACGCGGCGACGGGCGGGTCGTGCAGGATCTCAATCCACGGCGAGTTCGGCCAGGAGGCGATGGCGTGGAGCTGGGCGATGGTGCCGAGATTGCCTCCGCCGTGATGGGGAATCAATCTCTTGTGGTGCGCCTTGGCCAGAGCCGCGATCTCACGAAAGCCCGTGACGCCGTCGGCCACCATGATATCGGGCTGCACGATGCCGAAGACATTCTGTTCCAGCATCCAACGGTATTCGTGCACGCCGCGATTGTTCTCTCCCCCGGCGATGGGAATGCTCACCAGGCGGCTCAACTCGGCCAGTTCATCGAAAGCGTAGCGCAGCCGCGGTTCTTCCAGCCAGAGGCAGTTCAAACGCTCGAGTTCCCGCGCGGTCTCCAGCGCGCGGCGGAAATCCCACATCACCCCCGGCTGCCAGGTGCCAAAGGACTGGGCCTGGTTGGCGTCCACCATGATCTCCATGTCGTCGCCCACCGCTTTGCGCACCGCTTCGACCAGTTGCACGTCTTCCTTCAATGTCGGGTAATGCGCCCGAAGCTTGATCGCCTTCCAACCTTGCGATTTGAGCTGGACCGCCATGCGGACCCTTTCCTCCGGCGTGGAAAGCTGGATCATGCTGGCATAGGCCGGCACCCGATCCTTGGCCGCGCCCCAGATTTTGTAGAGCGGTTGGCCGGTGGCTTTGCCGATAAGGTCCCACAGCGCAATTTCCAGAGCTCGAAACTGTGCGCGGGCTTCCGCCCAGCGTAATAGCGCAGCGGACCGGCCAGCTGCTCGATGCTGAACGGGTCCTTGCCGATGAGCTGGGCCTTGGCCGCCTCCAGCGCAGCCGGGTCGATCCCCGGCCCGATGCCCGAAAGTCCCTGATCGGTTTGAATCTCGATGACCGAGCCGCCGCCGATCCGCTGCGTGGTCACCGTTCCCGGATTCCACGCCGCTTCCATCTTGCCGGTTTCGCGAACGACCTTCAGATTCACGATCCGGATGTCGGTGATTTTGAGCCGGGCCGCAGAGCGCAACTGCGGCATCAGGAGGTAACGCGGCAAGCGCAACGTGCGGACTTTAGAAATTCTCTTCGCTGCATAGGCAACCTCGCGGGGAGTATACCAGCCCTACATTGGGCAAAATCTCGCGGCTGTTCTGCCCATAAGCTGCTGCAGTATGCGCGAAAAACCGCGCGGAAGCCGGCTACTCAGAGCGCGTGGGTCTGCTGGTTTCACGATCCGAAGATATCCCGACCTTCTGTGACGCGGCAGCTATTTGCTTTCTTTTCCGGCTGGCGGCGCATTCGAGTTAGCGTTCGCTGGAGGCTGCCAACCATCGACCGACTTGCCGTTTTGGAAGAATTGGGAATCCTTGCTGTATGGACCAGTCGCATACATGGCGTTGGCCTGACCGAAGATCTTTCCCGCTCTCAAGACGTCGTCGTGAACCTTCTGGACTAACTGATGGTAACGCTCGTCGGTTTGCGCGTAGCCTGAGAACGAACTCAGGTCATTGTTTCCGATGATCACTACATCGATCCCGGGGACAGATGCGATGTCAAAGGCATTCGCCACACCGGTGGGCGTCTCGATCATGACGACAACCAGCATGTTGTCGTTGATGGTCTGGCGGTAGTCTGCGCCCCAGATGCTCCTGGCCTGACCGGCCCCTGCGCTGCGCCGTCCGGTCGGAGGGAAACGCGCCCATTTGGCCGCTTCCCGCGCCCTGTCCACATCGTCGACCGTTGGAACAATGATGCCGATCGCACCAATGTCGGTCGCATGTTGGATGTGCCATTCCTGGGCATCAGGCAGCCGGATCATGGGGGTGGCCCTGACGTGAGGACATGCGGCGATCATCTTCTCGACATCCGCAAACTCCAGCGTGCTGTGTTGCATTTCAAACCAGGTAAAGTCGTAATGCCTGGCGGCTTCGCAATAGGCTGGGATATCCATCTTCGATTGAGTGAAGCTGAAAACCTGCTTACCCTCCAGAAGTTCCTGTTTGGCAGTGTTGTACAACGGGGCCTTACCGGGAGGCGGGAGCGGGTTCTGCGCAACTGCCGGAATACATAGGAACGCAATCGCCGAAACAGTACAAGCGAATAGTGAGATCGCCGACGAATTCTTCATTGGGGAATGCCTCGCTTCGGACATCGATGCCAGCTCTCCCATTTCGTTCTCTGTCAGGCTAGCCGGACCGCCGACAGTATACACAGAGTTCCTTGAACTGGGAAGGTTTAAGAGCGGCGAGTACATCGCATCCGCCGGCTCGCGCCCAAGGGCTCCAGGCCAACATGGGTGCAGGCCAATGTTTGAAGGAACAAGAAAGGGAATTTCAGGTGGATAGAGCAGCCAGCACAAAGAACCGGCGGAATCCTATGCCGATCAAACAACGAGGAAACATCCCTCAGGGGCTAAAGCCCGCTGTTTATGCGCCCTTTGCGGCACGGCTAAAGCCGTGCCCTTTCAAAGCCTTGTTTATGCAACCAGTTCTAGCCGTTCTCACCCGCCGCTTCCTTGCCGGCGATGTACCCCTGACAGGTACACCGCGCGAGGCCGTGCATGCTGAAGCCGCCCGCACATTCGCCACCGGCGTACAGTCCGGGAATCACGTTCCCATGCAGATCGACCACCTGGCACTTCCGGTTGATGCGCACCCCGGCGCGGGTGTCGTGCACCACCGGGGTTGCCCAGGCAGCATAGAAGGGTGCGGTTTGAATTTTGTATTTGGGATTCGGTTTGTCGAAATCCGAGTCGCTGCCGGCATCGACAAACGAGTTGTATCGTGCGACGGTGTCCAGCAGAGCCGCGGCGGGCAGAGGTTTCGCCTGGTACTTCATGATGACTTTGCCGGCCAGTTCCGCGAGCGTATTGGATTCGAAGAAGAATCCGTTTACGATATCCACGTCGGGCGGTTTGGAGTTCCAATTTTCGCGCTTGACGGCATCGGCATCGAAGATCGCCCATATGGGTCCGCCGCCGTTGACCGGCTCGCCAGTTCCCGCCATCGCGGCATCCAGGAAAGCCGTCGAACGAGCGTCCATCTTCACGTTAAGGAGATTACGGAAACCGCCCTGCTGGTACGGCTGAACGATGCCGCTTCGATTGGAGGTGAACCCCTCGGCAGTTTCGTCGTAGAAGCGCAGGCCGGCCTGGTTTACGAGGATCACGTTCTGCCAGTCGGATACGGTAAGACCGGAAGCGCCGGCCTCCTTGAAATACTCGCTTCCAGGCAGCCACTTGAGAGCGCGATATCCGTAGCGGCAGCCGATCGAGCCAGGCTTGGTGATATTGATACCGAATTCACCCATCTGGTTGTAGGCCCCCCACAAAGATGCCCCAATAGCCATAGCGGCCATTTCGCCGCTGGCATCCTGGAAGGAATGCGGCTCGCCGGCCACGCCGCAGTATTCTTCGGTCAAGCGAGGATCGAAGATCCGTCGGAAGTTCACATTTCCAGTGGAGCCGCCGGTGGCCAGAATGACAGCCTTGCGGGCGCGGAAATTCAGCATTTTCCCTTTGTTGTTCACAACGACGCCGAGCACCCGGCCGGAAAATCTGGTTCTCCCGAATCAGGCTGTCCATGTGGTGGTCAAGCAGGATCGGGATATCAGCCTTTTTTGCGGCGGCCTCCAGCGGACGCATCAAGCCGACGCCATGCGACCTCGTCTTCTGCAACGACTCCGACAAAAGGCACACCTGCCTCGGGACGCACAAAGTCGAGCGGCGCGCAGTGCATTTCGCGCAAGACTGAGTTGCCAATCGACGTACCGCCTATGTTGTCGGGGCCCTTGTCAACGAAAGTCACGCCCTGGGCCAGCAGCCATTCAAATGTGGCAGCCGCATTGTCGGCGAAAGCGCGGATGATTTCGCGGTCATTGTAACGATATTCGGGGAAGCCATTGGGTTCGATCACCGACCAGTCCACCAGGTCCTTGAACAGAAGGTCGGGCGAATCCGCAATGCCGAACTTCTTCTGCACGCTGGTTCCGCCGCCCAACGGCATGTTGCCGGCGCTGACGATGGCATGTCCGCCGATATCGCGAGCCGCCTCCAACAGCAGCACCGAAGCCCCGGCCTGATGCGCGCGAAGCGCAGGCTGGCAAACCCATCGCTCCGGCGCCCACAACGACCACGTCCGCCTCCCGGTCCCACTTCACTGGAACCGGAGCGGCTGAAGCCGCCATCGGAACCAAGCCGCCGGCGGCAACACCGACTCCTGAAATCGCCGCCTTTTTAAAGAACTCTCGACGCGAATCTTTCATCGTTTCCCTCGCTCAGCATGTTCTCTCGCCAGCCGCACCGCACGAACCCAAACCGTTGTTCGACCATCGAGAACCGCGGCGCTCCCGCGCAATTAGACCGGAATTTCCATCTTGCTCTTCGGCTGCCGAGCAATATACCAGCAGTTGCCTCCGCTCACAATCGTCTTTGCATTTGTTCCAGGACCAAAGGCCCTGCTGTGTCCGGCAGGACCTTGCCGGGACAGGAAAGCCATGAGCTGCCCGAGAACGCTTTCAGGTCCTTGCGGATCGCTTCGCGTCCATGAAAATCTTCAGCGCCGAGATTGCAAATTGTGTCTTCCGCAAAGCAGTCGAAGCGTTTCCCGAAAGTCTCTTCATCGATTTCTTTCCAGAATGCTGGAGCGTGTCTCAAAAGTGACGGCCGTATTCGATCGCGGTCCCTCAGGGGTTAAAACACTTCGTTCTGTCGGCCCTTTCCGGCACGATTGAAGTCGTGCCCTAAAAAGAAACAGCACGGGAGATGGAGAGACCCGATGGCGGGCGGTTGGGATTTTTGGTCTCCCACCCATCGAGCAAAAGACGCTCGATGGATGGGGCACCCGAAGTTTCATCCCCTCGTGGGTCGGCGACGACAGTGGACGACTGACACAAAGCGGGTTTATGAAACACGCTCTAGTAACCATTCCGGCGGTGCGGTTCTTGTAATGGGGACGGTGTTCTCTTACGCAGTCATGCTACTCTCCTGGTTTGAAGGGGGCTGCCGACATGCGCCGCATAGGCAAGCTGAGAAGAAATGGCGGCCTACGCGCGTTGCTTGCCCCTCTGTTGGGGGCGTGCTTGTGAAATCGCGGCTCTATGGACGGTGATTCGCGTGCGACCCCGGAATTTAGTTTCCGGTGAGGCTGGCGGTGCGATTGACTGCCAACCAGCAACCAGGCGTAATACATCCGGGATGCCGAATGCTGACGCGAAGCTCCTCTACGAGGACCAAACCGCGCGAGCAGCCTCGATCAATTTCCGCCGTGAAGCATCAGTTTTTGAGTTGAATCGAGTCACTGACAAACGAGCGCCTTGTGAGGTCGTGTTCTATGGATGCGGCCTGAAAATCACAATCTGGTAGACGTTGTTGTCGTGAAACCAGATCAGGATACCGCGTGATGGCCAGATGAGCTTCATCCCACCTTCTCGCCAAACCATCGGTCCGGCATCGCCGTAGATCTTGCGGACTTTGTCCGCCGACATGCCGAACTTTACACCGCCGCCAGTGACGCCTTTGAAGCGTTTTTCGAAGCGAAGTTCGGTTGCCTCGTCCTTATCGTTCAACAGGCAATTGAGGCCCACCTTGTCCCATCGCATCAAACGACCGTAAGAAGACTTGTCGGGAAAGCCGAGAGCATCGATCAGGGAGTTCATGCCGGCGCCCACAGTGAAATGGTCCCAGCCCACGCCCTCCTGGATTGTCTGCTGCGTCTTCTGGGGAGCGGCCCAACCTGCCGGGGTCCAGAGGAGCAGAACGATCATGGTACACAAGTTCACGCTGAAAAAGCGGAGCATTCGCTCACCTTGAAATTGAGAATTGCAGACATTTTAGGAGGTGGCCGCGGAAAACACAATGCCTGAAGGCCCGCCGCAGGGGCGCGGGAGGGTATTCGCCGACTCGGACCCTTGATGTTCTTTCGCGCCAAGTGGCCTTTGCGCATCCGTTTCTGGGGTTGGGGGAGGGTCGGCGGTTAACCATTCGTCACGAGAATGGCCGCCGTAGAAAACGATCGAATCCAATCAGTTCAGGCGCGCTGGCGGTCTATTTCTCCAAGCTCATTTGGAGCTTTTCGCGTCGCTCAAGCTCTTTGCCATATGGCGTGCCCTGCAGTTCAGCCGGCGTCATTTGAACTACAACGAGACTGTCGCGCGGTCCTAGATAAAGGAGCGCGTCGGCCGCATCCTTCAACTTGGGAGTTTGAATTGGCGGACCATGCCCTCCGGTTACGACAGGGACTGCGGGAAGATCGCCAACCCAGTTGCCATTCAACGGCACAATGACCGGTGCCGGCCACGAATCGAAGCGGTGATCCAGTCCCTCAGGCCCTCCCGTCGTATTTGTGCCAACTACAATCAGATACGGATTCGCGCCGTCAGCCCGTAACTCCCGCTCGATGTCAAACTGCTTCCGGTTTGGCATCAAGTCAAAGTGACGCAGGAAATGGAATGCTCCCATGATCAGCAGAGCGTGATGGTGTTTGGCGAGAACTTCATCCTTGACGACACGCGCATAGGTCTGTTCGCGAGTCCCCAGGAACGGCAAGATGTCCTTTCCCTCTTTGACCTGCTGCCAGTCGATGTTCGGGTCGCCGCAAAGAACCCGAATCTGATGCCTGCCTCTGCGCCGCATGTTGGTTTCGCGGACGGCCTGATACAGCGAGGCATAGACCGGAGATGGCGGACCGACCGCTGCCACAGTATCGCGCCACGCTCGCTGAACATCATCGAGCGATATATCTTCACCTCGCGTGTAGCGGTCGACGGATTTCTGATAGAGAGAGTTCCCAAACTCCATCACGATGTCATCCACCCGATCAGCAAATGCAGGAGTCGCGACGAGCGAGCGCAGCCACTCGTATTCCTGCTTGTTGCCGTGGCCTTCGCCGAGCATCACGATATCGTGCGACCGAAACGCGTCAAGAATTGCTCCGGTAGCCGGCTCGAGCTTGATCTCGGATTGCGAATGACCCGTTGCGCTTGCAGCGGTCAGTACAAGCAGGACTAGAAAGGCGCGCTGGATTCCATCCGTTCGCATTTACTCGAACCTCCTCGGAATTCTTCAGAGGCTTCTGTTGTAATACGCACAAATACCATAGGTGAGGCTACCAGTTCATTTTGAATGGCGTATGAATGGATGACTCGGTTGCTGCCGAAATGAGTGCTGGTCCGGATTGTATCGCCGCCAATTGGGAAGTATTGCGACATTGAACTCTCAAAAGCAACCGCGGATCCTTCACTGCGTTCAGGATGACAATGCTGTGGGTAGATGATGCTGATGCGGATTTGGCATTGTGATCGGATTGTCGCCGATACTTTCCTGACGTGATCTGGCTCCAGTCAATTCCGGCTGGCTGGTGACCTGACAGTTATGCCGGGCGCGAGGAAGCAGTGTGCCGTAGCTAGTTATCATTTTAGCTTCGAGACGACATGTTGGCCCTTTTGGAGCTGAGGTTCGACTCATCTTGCGGAGGTTGATTGCCGATTTCTCCGGTCACGATGAGGAGGATCACTGTTCGACGACGCTCTTCACAAGCTTTCGGGAACTTCGACGCGACGGCTCGCGTACCGACATTCATGTTCGGCGATCTTAGGTACACGCTCCGGCAATTAATGAAGTCGCCCGGGTTCGCTCTGACGGCGGTTGTCACGCTGGCGCTCGGCATTGGCGCCAACGCGGTGGTGTTCAGCGTTTTGAATGCGGTGGTGCTGCGGCCGGTCAATTTGCCCGACGCCGGAAACCTCTTCATGGTGCAGCGCGCCTTCGACAGGGGAAACACGCCGTCGCAGTCCTATCCGGACTACGTGGACCTGCGCGACAAAAACCGCACGTTCTCCAGCCTGCTGGCGTTCGACATCGTCGGTCCGGTGGGCGTGGATGCGGGCGGCAATCCATCGACGGCCTGGCCGTACATGGCCAGCGGCAACTATTTCGATGCGCTCGGTATTCAGCCTTTCCTCGGCCGCTTCTATCATGCCTCTGACGAGAAGAGCTACAACAGCGCGCCTTACGTGGTGCTGAGCTATGCGTTCTGGCATAGTTACTTTCACGACGATCGCAACGTCATCGGTCGAATGCTGCAGATCAACAAGAGCCCGATGACCGTGATTGGCGTGGCTCCCAAGGGATTTGAAGGGACCGAACTGTTCTTTGCGCCGGCCATGTGGATCCCTCTTCTCGAGGAACCTCTTGTGCAGGGACAAAACGGACTGCAATATCGCGGCAACCACTCCAGCATGCTGATCGGACGCCTGAAGCCGGGCGTGACGCCGCAGGAAGCGACTGCGGACCTGAACACCCTGGCCTCGTCGCTGTCCAAAACCTATCCCAATGACGACGAAGGGCTGAGACTCTCGCTCGCCCACCCGGGCCTGATGGGCGACATGCTGGCGGGCCCGGCCAAGGCCTTTATGGGAGGGCTGACGGTGCTGGCCGGACTGATTCTGCTGGCCGCATGCGCCAACCTCGGCAGCCTGTTCGCGGCGCGCACTTCCGATCGCGCCAAGCAGATCGCGCTGCGGCTGGCGCTAGGCTCACCGCGCCGGCTTATCCTGCGGCAACTGCTCACGGAGTCGGTGCTGGTTTCCGTCATCGGCGGCCTCACCGGCATGGCCGGCGGCATCGTCGTGCTGCACGGACTGAGTGCATGGCAGCCCATTCCAAACGTTCCCATCAATGTGCCGGTCAACCCGGACATCCGCACCTACGCGGTGGCGCTGCTGCTGGCGCTCGTGAGCGGATTGCTGTTCGGAATGGTGCCTGTGCGCCAGGTCCTGCGGGCCGATCCATGGCAGATCATTCGCACCGGGATGAGCAGCGAAGCATTGAAACGCATCTCGTTGCGCGACGTTCTGCTGGTTGTCCAGGTCGCGATTTGTGCAGTGCTGGTAACCTCGTCGCTGGTGGCGGTTCGTGGTTTGGTGCGTTCGCTGCACAGCAATTTTGGTTTCGATCCAGAGAACGTAACGCTGGCCAACACCGACCTGCGCATGGCAGGATACGACGGCGAGCGGGTGCCGCAGATGCAACGCCGCATGCTGGATGCGGTCGCGGCCATTCCGGGCGTAACCGCAGCGGGGTTCATCGATAATATCCCGCTGAACCTGGGCGGCGGCGACTCCTACGTATATTCAGACACGGCTACCGACCTGCGCCCCACCAACTACGCCGCCGATGCGATGAACTACCATGTGTCTCCGGGATACATGGCGGCGGCGGGGACGACGCTGCTGGCGGGGAGGGATATCGGCTTCCGCGACGACAAGCCGGCTCCCAAATCGGTCCTGGTGAACCGCCGTTTTGCCGAAAAGGTCTTCGGTTCCGTGCAGAAGGCGATCGGAGGCCATTTCAAGTACTGGGCCGGAGAGCGCGCTGAGGTGGTGGGGGTGGTGGAAGACGGCAAATACCGCACCCTTACCGAGGACCAGATGCCCGCTATGTTTTTCTCTTATCAGCAGCACGAGTCGAGCGAAACGTGGCTTGTAGTGCGGTCGCGGCGCGATCCGCAGGAGATTGCCCGGGCTTTGGATACGACGATTCACGGTGTCGACTCCGCCTTGCCGCTTGAGGTGACGACATGGTCCGGGCAGTTGGACTCCGCACTCTTTGCCGCTCGTGTGGCCACGGTAGCACTCGGCGTGCTCGGCATGCTCGGCGCGATGCTTGCGGTGACCGGCATCTTCGGCATGGCTTCGTACGTAGTGAGCAAGCGCCTGCATGAGTTGGGAATCCGGGTGGCGCTGGGCGCCAACCAGCGGCAGATTCTGCGCACCGCCCTGGGCCGCGCGTTTCGCCTGCTGGCGATCGGCTCGGCTGCCGGGCTGGGACTCGGGGTGCTGGCGACGCGGGTGCTTTCGTTCATCGTGTACCAGGCCACGCCCAAAGATCCAACGGTGCTGGGTGGTGTGATCGCGACCATGACCTTGCTGGGCATGATCGCGGCCTGGATTCCGGCGCGGCGTGCATTGGCCGTCGATCCGCTAAAGCTGTTGCGCGATGAATAGGGCACGAGGACGTCTTCTGCCAGGCGGATTCTCAACATCGAGATTTTATTGGCGGTGATTGTTCCGAAATAGACAACCCGGCTAAAAGACGGGGGCCCTTAGATGTTCGAGAGCGGGGCGTTCAGAAACGCAGGTTGGGCGCCTACAACTGGTTGCATAAATCCCATCCTCGAGCAGGAGGACATTCCTCAGGGGCTAAAGCCCTCAGTTTTATTGGCTTCTTGCGGCACGCGACCCAGAGGGTACCCCGGTCGTGCCCTTTCAAAACCCATTTTTGCAACCAGTTCTATTATCTGCGGCGAAACCTGCATAGAAACCTGCCTGGTCCGCCATCGAAAAAGCGTGAACCTCATGGTGACAGTTTGCGTATGAACTCCCAGAGAAACGCACAGCTACCGAGGGCACCGATGGAGAAACTGATAAAAGATCTGCGCTTTGCCGTTCGAACCCTGCTGAGGGCTCCCGGTTTTTCAGTGGTCGTAGTCATTTCGATCGCACTGGGATTTGCGGCTAATGTCACAGTATTCAGCATCGCCAACGGGCTGCTGTGGGGTGTGCTGCCAGTGAATGATCCGGGACGCATGGTGATGTTCTCGGAAGGAGAGTCCTTTTCCTATCCCGACTACATCGACTATCAGGCGCAGACGAGTGACTGTATTCGAGGGCGGGATCGCCGCACACTTTCCTACTGATTCCCGCCAGCATCGGCGGCAAGGGAGAGCCGGAGCGAATCTGGGGTCAGGCGGTGAGCGGCAACTTCTTCTCGATCGCGAATGTGCCCATGGTGATGGGCCGTTCAATCATGCCGGAAGACGATCAGGCGGGCGGACACAACCACGTGGCGGTGTTAAGCAGCGGTCTCTGGCGGCGGCGGTTCGGCGGCGACAGAAATATTCTGAATCATGAGGTCGTATTAAACGGGCAGAGCTATACGGTGGTGGGCATTGCGCCGCCGGGATTTTATGGTGTGGATCGCGGCATCGTGGCGCAGTTCTGGGTGCCGCTGGCGGTGGCGGAAGAGATCATGCCAGACCTGGCGCCTGACGGGGGAATGAGAAACAAGCGGGACAACCAGTGGATCATGCTTGATGCGCGGCTGAAGCCGGGAGTGAGCCGGGCCCAGGCCGCAGTGCTGGTCAACGTGGTGAAGAAGCGCATCGACGACACCTACCGCAAGGACCAAAAAGTTCACGAGAAGGTGACGGTGCAGATGGCGGGCGGACTGATCGCAGGTTCCGCGACTCCCGCGTTTACGTTGATGGCGGTGCTGATGGTGGTGGTGGGGTTGGTGCTGATGGTGGCCTGCGCCAACGTAGCGAACTTGCTGCTGGCGCGCGCGGCCGGGCGGCAAAAGGAAATTGCGGTGCGCCTGGCGATGGGCGCGAAACGCTTCCAACTAGTACGGCAACTGATGATGGAAAGCTTTTTGCTGGCGCTGACCGGGGCCGGAGTGGGTTTTGCTGCTGGCTGCGGTTGCGGCGCGTGCGATTTCGAGTTTCAAGCTTCCGCTGCCGATTCCGGTGGTTTTCGACTTCAATGTCGATCTGCGGGTGGCGATGTTCACTCTCGGCTTGTCGGTGATCACGGCGCTGCTTTTCGGGCTGGTTCCGGCGATGCGCGCTTCGCGGCCCGACCTGGTGGAAGCGCTCAAGGACGGCTCACTGCTTTTTGGACGCGCGGGGCGTTCGGGCCTGCGCAATACGCTTGTCGTGGTCCAGGTTTCATTGTCGCTGGTGCTGCTGGCGACGGCAGGATTGTTTCTGCGCAGTCTCGGCAATGCCTCTTCGATTGACATCGGCTTCAAGTCAGACAACCTGCTGATGATGAGCATCGATCCAAAACTGCAAAATTACTCGCACGACAAGTCCGTGCAGTTCCTGTCCCAATTGCGGGAACGCGTGGCGGTGTTGCCGGGAGTACGGTCGGTGAGCTTTGTGGGCGTTGTGCCCCTCAGCCTGGGAGGCAGCAACAACAACTTCGAAGCGGAAGCCACAAAGGATCACCCCAAGAAGAGCGTCTTAGCCAACGAGAACAACGTGGGTACCGAATATTTTCGGACCATGGGGATTCCCGTGCTGCGCGGGCGGGACTTCGATGTTCGCGTCGATGACCAGCACTCGGTGATCATCAACGAGACCACGGCGGCGAACTTGTTTCCGGGCCAGGATCCTATAGGACGGCAGATTCGCCAGGACAAGAACAAATACACGGTGATCGGCATGGCGCGCAATTCCAAGTCCCGCACGATCGGGGAGAATGCCAGCGACTCCATATACATGTTTCTCAACGCGGCTCCGGAAAAGGCAAACAGCATCTTCGGGACGACACTGATCGTCAAGACATCGATGAATCCGCTGGCGTTGGCGAAAACGGTGCGCGAACAGATCGCCGCTCTCGATCAGAACATGGCGGTATTCAATACCGAGACGATGCAGGAGCACGTCGACAAATCGCTGCTTCTGCCGCGTATCTCGGCGTTGCTGCTGGGAGTCTTCGGGTCGGTGGGGCTGACGCTGGCGGCGATCGGCTTGTATGGCGTGATGATCTATTCGGTGCGTTGCCGGACGCGCGAAATCGGCATTCGCATGGCACTGGGCGCGAACCCACGCAACGTGCTGAAGATGGTGCTGCGGCAGGGATTGATCCTGACCGGCATAGGGATCGGGATTGGACTGATTATCGCGCTGGTGCTGGGGCGGTTTACGGCCAGCGTGCTCTACGGAACCAGCGGGACGGATCTGCTCACGTTCGTAGCGGCTTCAGGGGTGCTGCTGGCGACGGCGACGGTCGCTATTCTGATTCCGGCGATGAGAGCGGCACAGGTCGAGCCCACCGTCGCACTGCGGTACGAGTAGGCTGATCGAGGACCATGCACATTCGGGTCGGCGAGCACTGGCCGGCTTCCGGGGCCGATCCCGCCACAGAGGCCGTAAATAAACTTGAGTAAAACTGAATATCGATACCTTAGGCCGGCGTCCGCCCACGGCTCATGCAGACCCCACCACGCGAAGCAGAGCCGTGACAGATCGAGGTGGGCCCACCGTGATTGAGATTTTGCTCTTCATCGAGACTTGCCTTCCAACTCCTGCGGAGGCTCCGTACGGCCCAGTGTGTCATAAAGCGGTTGGACGGGTTCGATCGTCGGTTTCTCCTCGGCAGTAGATATGGCAAGAATACGAATCTTATCGTTCGACGGGAGCGTTATCGATTTCGCGTTTCCAGCTACCTCAATCGGATATGCGAACAGATAGGAGTAGGCATAAGGCTCATTTAATCCAGATGCCGTGTGATGATGCGACGCGTACCAAGCCAGATTCGCAGTTTTCACATACCCCGCTTTCAAGCCGACATAGTCTTCCGGGTAGCGTGGAATGATCGGACGCTGTTCACGCTGCGCCTCATCCGCAGGAGGCCACACCGGGTGATTGGCTGAGATTGCCCAGTCGCGCTCCGCCGGAATATTCCAGATGCGCGTATCCCACTGACCAATGAATCCGCTCCAGTCCTGGATTGTCAACTCGACTTTCTTCGCACCAACGTTGAATGAAGCGGTCTGGTCGCCGCCTGTCGCCGCGGCAAGCACGTAGACGCGATTGAAGCGCCCCGCAGGCAGGGCAATTGTCTGCCCCTTCGCGACAACTGCGTTTGGCACTCCCGTTTTTGCCGGCGCCAATTTGAATTCCACGTCGTGATAGTCGATCGTCGAAGGCAGCATCTCGGCAGGCAAAGCATTGCCTGAGCCATCGAACCCGCCCCCAACGGTTTGGGTGTCGTCGTTCGTCGCCGTGGCAAGGTCGTAATGCAGGGCCACCGGCTGCGAGTGTGTCGGCTCCAACTTCGTGTTGGGCGCGCCGAGACGAATCGCAAACGTCCTTGGCTGATAAGCCGTGAACGACGTGACAAGCTCACCGCCGCTGACGTTCGCCGACCCAACTGGCTGCTCTTGAGCATTCATCTCGCGAGCCGCTGCGACAGGTCCCGCAAACGAGACCCGAACATTCTCCGCCGGCTTGCCATCAAGTTCAACCATGCGCAGAATCACTTCGTCGCTTGCTTCCGCTTTCTTCAGCGCGAGCACTCGGATCCGAGGGTTATTCAAATGGACCAGTGAGAAGGCGCCGCCCAATGCGCCGGCATGTTGCGTCGTCTGAAACGCAATCAGGGGATCGTTCAATCGATATGCTTGCCAATCCGTTTGAGATTGCTGCCAACTGCCGGCGTGGCCGATCAGTCCGAAAGAAAATTCGTGATGACCCCAATCCTGATTTGCCTGGTCGGTGTACGTCGCGGGCCTTCCATTGGCTGGAGGCGAAATGCCCGGCGTCCGCAGCAACGTCAGCCGCAGCGTATCGTCGTTCGGTTTGTCAGACCCATTCTTGCAGTCTGTCAGAATGGTCGTTCCGAAGTTGCCGTCTTTATCTGACAGGTCGATCCAGCGATGCGACGCAACCTCAAACTGGCGCTCCTGCGCGTTCGGTCGCTGAATGGTTCCTACCTCCCAGTTGTAGGTTGCATTTGGATTGCTCGCGCTGAGGGGGAAGGTCGCCTTGAGATTCGCGGCCAGAGTTCTCCAGTCAATCGCATTGGCAAACTCCACTCGATTGCCGGCATCTCCGGCCGAGAGGCTGACGGTCTGAACGAACTTCGAACCTTCTGCCTCGCGTGTCACCTCCAGCGAGACACGAACCGGACCATTCTCCTTGATCCGTACCTGGGCCGGCCCATCGACATATGCGCGTGGTGCGGCCCGCTCCTGGTCAAAATCCATATTCCACGCGGGGTAGACCTTCGGTGTATCGGTTGAGATTGCGAGCCGAACAGGAGCTGACAGCAATTCTTTTTTCAAGCTCTTGTCGAAGATACTCGCTACATCCCCTTGCGCATTGACCTGCAGGCGATAGCGGTCATTCTCCAACGATGACCCGGTTGCTTTCAGGCTGGAGCTTTTCATTGTTGCGTCAGCCGGAAGCACTCCGTAAACAGAGTACCCGACGGACGGGGCGCCGGCCACAAAGAGAACCTTGCCATCTTCAAATTGCGACGGCACTTCTTTTCCTTCGCGATCTACGACCCGGACCGCCTTGGGCGTCCCATTCGGAAATTTCACGTGCGCTTCAACCACGTCTTCTCTTTCGATATTGAGCGGGTTGAACACCACAATCGGAATTCCACTCACCTGTGTGTTGAGGCCAGAAGCGATCGCCTCGCTCGCATCGGTTAACACGCCCGCAAACTGGTTCGACACGATCACATCGTCGTTCCACGCAAACTGGTATGCGCGCGGCGTCGCCGTGCCTGCCGCGGTATCGTGAAAATGTCCTGCGAGTTCCAGCATCCACGCATCATTGATTCGCTGTTGAGGATAGGCGCGACCCCCCATCCACGCCGCCGCAACCGAGGCCTTCTCTGCTGCGTCCGCCAGCAGTTCATTCTTGATGATCCAGCGCTTGTGGTAGGCCTGCGAGGTGAGTGAGCCCGCAGAGTGATTGATCAGTTCGAGATCACCCCGGTATTGCGGCAACCGCGAGGTCATTGACGGCATAATGTCGTTGAACATCTGATCTGCCGCAGATTCGATTACATGAACTGGACCCAGCCCAACCCTTACTGCAGGAGCGTTAGATGCAGCAGCAGTGGGCGTTTGCCCCATTGCGAACACTGCGCTCGGAGGAGACGGCAATACCGTTTCACTCTTTGTGACGATGGCCTCCAGCAACTTGACCGTCGATTCCTGAGTTGCGCCACCGATGTCTCCGGTTCCAACATAGTGGTAATCAGCGTAAATACCCGTTGCCTTGCCATCGATATCAATGCGTTTCACCCAGTTCTGTTCCAGCGCCCGCTGGCGCATGGAATTAGCCCGCTGCTGCTCTGGAGTCAACCGTGCGCTCTCCTCGCTCGTCAATTGCGGTGCCGAGGCGGAGAGTGGGCCAGTTGGCTCCTGGCTCAGATCCACATAAACATTGCTGCCATACCCACCGGGGTTTAACGCAGCTATGACCCCTTTCCCATCTGGGCCAAGCCACATTCCAACATTGAAAGGAATGCCCTCCGGAGTCTGTTCCGGCGAGTCCGGCCCACCGACCCTGGGCGATGGTTGCCACTGCGCGTTCAGCTTTTGTGTCGAGAACCCTTTTACGCCGGCATGTGCCAGAATACTTGGCAGCGACGCGGGAAAACCGAAACAGTCAGGCAGCATATATTCAGTGCTCGCCTTGCCGAAGTCTTTGCGAAAATATTCATTGCCATAAAGAATCTGGCGGAAGATGCCTTCGGCGCTGGGAAGGTTGACGTCGCCTTCCTCGACCGATGACCCGGCCGGAAACCACTGTCCCGCGGCGGCATACTTTTGCATCCGCGCGTAATCGGCCGGATAGTACTCCTTCATCAAGCGGTAGCGGTTGGCTCCTGTCCAGTTGAAGACGTAGTGCGGATACTTATCCATGTAGTCGAAGTTGACCCGCATGGTCTTTAGCAGAAACTCGCTTATCGTTTGCGGAAATTCCCATCGCCACTGGGTATCGAGATGCGCGTATGGCACTACGTACAACGTAGGCGTCCGGGTGATATCCGGCGCCTTCATCGTCTGCGCGGCAACGGGTAACGAACAAGCGGCGGCGGCCGCCACGAGGCTGATGAATCGAAGCAGATGGCAGCCTATTCCGGGTGCAGCCAGCGAGCGTGAAAATCGTGTCATTGGGAGGCCGTCCAGCCGCACCGATGCCGCTCGGAGGGCTCAGGTTTGAGTTGCCTGCTATAAGAACAAACCCCATGCGTGCGGCACACGCATGGGGTTTGGTTGATTCTTGCCAACCTAGAACCGGTAGTCCAGTCCGAGCTGCAAGGTACGGGGGTTGCTGGTGGTCTTTGCTGTAACGCGGCCAAATGTTCCAGAGGTCGGATTGAGCTGAGGACCTGCCCAGTTGGGGTGGTTGATGAAGTTATAGGCATCGGCCTTGAATTCGAAACCCGTTTTCTCATTGATCGGGAAATTCTTCCTCATATTGAGGTTCCAGTTCTGGAATCCCGGCTGATAGACGGAGTCGCGAACGCCTGGCGTATGGACAAAAGTATTTGCAGCCGGCGGTGTAAAGATTGACGAGCCGTCTGGATTGAATGTGCTGAACCATTGGCCTGTCTGACCAGAGTAGCCGGCAAATTGTTTCTTCAGCTTTGGGGAGCCGTTCATCTGGAAGAATTGACCCTCACTGCCGCAACCAAAGCTTCCGTACTCGCCAACGCCGGCGTAGTCCTGATTGTTTCCGATTCCGCAGGGCACACCAGTCTGGAATTGGGTATTTCCGCTGAACTGCAAGCCGCCCAGAAGTTTGCCTGCGAGGGTATTCGGATTTTTGAAGAACGGCAGGTTATAGGCGTAGTTGATCACGAGGATGTCGCGCGTATCGTATTCCGACGGACCCCAAAGACCGGTTGTGTCAAAGGTATCGGGAAGGATATCGCGGTAGTTGGAGCTGTTATCCATGCTCTTGGACAAGGTATACGACAACTGGACCATGAAGCCGTTTGAGAACGGACGGTTCCAATTGAACTGGAAGGAGTTGTAGCGCGAACTGCCGTTGCTCACCTCCTGCTGAATGAACGCATACCCGCGGTAGGGGCGCAGATAGTTCAGGTTTTTGCCGGCGTTCGCCGGCGCCGCCGTGGCACCAATTGCCGGCTCGTTGATGTCAACCACCCGCCAGTTATACAGGCCGCGGCCGCCGACATAGGCAACTGACACGATGGATTTCCAGGGAAGCTCTTGTTGAACCGTTACGTTCCAGTTGTAACGCTGAGGAGACTTCAGGTTTTTATTGAGGGTGGTGGCCAGAAGAGGAGCCGCTACGCCGGTTGCGATGCTGGCTCCTGGATTGTCGACCATATCATTTACGCCGGCCACCGGATTGACGGTAACGGTCGGCTGGAAGGGCGAGTTCCCACCTGGGAAGACGTTGTCGAGCAGGCCCATGCGGGTAGCAAAGTTGCCGAAGCCGGCACGAAGCACTGTGCTGGGTGTCATCTGATATGCGAGGCCAAGACGCGGCTGGTAGTTATGGGAGGTGTTGTAAAAACCCTGCTTCTGGCTCGGAGCAAACAGAGCGGCGCACGAAGTACCGTCGCAATCTGTGGGGTTGGCCTCGGAACCAAGCACACCATGCTTGGCCGCTGAACTCGGGAAGGCAGAATAGCCTGGGATGACCATCCCGTTGTAAGGGTTACCGGTCCCGAGGATCACATTGCCCGTGGTGGGATCCTGCGTCACGGCACTGCTCGCGCTGTACGCACTCGGATCGAAGTAATCTGCATTTCCCCATGCAGGAGTGTACGGCTGGAGGATGGAGACGCGCATGCCGTAATCGACGTGCAGCCTGCTGGTCATCTTCCACGAATCCTGCACAAAGAACTCGTCCATCAGGCCGCGCCAGTAGGTTTGGGCCCTCTGTCCGATTTCGGTGTAGCTGTCGGCGATTCCCATGGCGAGGTTGGCGACTGCCGCGCCGGAGGTTGCGCCCAGATTGGCGTGGTTATCAGAGAAGAAGAATGTGCCGTTCTGGTTGCTGGCGCCGCCGGGAACCGTAGAGACGTTGATCTGATCGTTGTCGATCTCGCCTTGATAATTGACGTAGTAGCCGGCCTTGAAGGCGTGATTTCCCCACACCTTCGTCAAACTATCCGAGGCCGTAAAGATGGGACCATCGGAGTGGGAGGGGTAAGGGCCTCCCTGCAGGCCGTAGAAGCTGTCTACACCCGAAACGGTGGGTATCTTCGCAGGCTGAGCTTTTTGCGATGCCGGGAAGATATAGGGAAAGGTGATCCCGAGTGTTGCGCGGTTGAATCCGGCAAGGGCCGTATTCACGGGGATATAGACGTTGTCGAGGCTCAGGGTGGCGCGAGCTTCGTTGATCATGGTCGGCGAGATGGTCCAGGTCCACGCCAGGACGTTGGTCTGGTTGGGACGGATGAAGTACTTGCCGGTCAAACCTGAGCCTTGATCGAAGGGCTGATACTCGTTGTAAGTTGCGTTCTGACGGCGGTATTCCAACTTATGCTTGTCGTTGATGATCCAATCGACGTTGATTTCCTGCTTCCGCTGGTTTTGGGGGTGGGCGGCGGTTGCGATCCAGTTCTGAGTTCCGGACAGATACCCGGGCGTCGGCATCGGATACGCATTTAGAATCGCCATACCGTTTGCGCTGCGGCGGTTTACGGGAACGATGTTGCCCATGAAGGGCACGCAACTTGGGTTGGTGGCGGTTGGGCATGTTGCCGGATCATAAAGCTGGTGAGTACCGGAAAGCCAGGGATTGGAACTGAGGAGTTCGCTGAAGTCGCCGGTACGCATCTTTGCAGTTGGGACTGCCTGCGTTTGCGTGTCTGCGTGGCGATAGCGAATCCAGTCTTCGTTCACGAAGAAGAAGAACTTGTTTCGAAAACTATCCGGCATCACCTTCGGAATCCAGGCCGGTCCTCCGAATGTGAATCCAAAGTTGTTGTAAACGAAGGGCGTGGTAATGTGATATGTCGTAGCAGAGTGATTGCGGACCCAGTCGTTGGCATTCATGACCGAGTTGCGCAGATATTCATACGCCGAACCGTGAAAGTCCGTGGTTCCACTCTTCGTAACAATGCGCATTTGGCCGCCGGCGGCGTCGCCATATTCTGCCTGGTAATCGGTCGTGATGACCTGAATCTCCTGCGTCGCGTCCACACTGGCGACACCGATGATGGCGCCGCTTCCGCGGGTGCGAACGGCTGGGGCTCCGTCAAAGGTAACCAGTGTGTCCTGGGTACGGGAACCATTGATCTGGTATGGAGTACCGCCGCCGACACCGAAGTTGAAGTCGCCCAGCGTGGAGCCGCTGCGCAGGCCGGGAACCAGCGAACCCATGTAGAGCGGGTTGCGGCCATTGAGTTCCTGATCGCTGACCTGCTTGCCGGTAATCTCCTGCTGCACGGCAGCCGACTCGGTCTGCAGGACCTCGGCAGTCGCGGATACGGTCACCTCTTCCGTCAAGGAGCCGACGGTCAGGGCTGCGTCGAGCGCGAGGGTGGTATTGGCGCCCAAAGTGTTATGGGTGCTGATGTATTTCTTGAACCCTTTGACTTCCGCGGAGAGAGTGTAATCGCTCGCGGTCAAATTGGTAACGGTGTAATGGCCTTGCGCATCCGTGGTCGCCGCATGAGCCTCACCGGTTGCTTCGTTGGTCAGAGTAACTTTCGCACCGGGAACCACTGCTCCCGATGAGTCCTTGATAAACCCGCCGATCGTCCCCTTATCGGACTGAGCAAAAGCTCCGGCCGAGAACAGGACGGTAGTCAATACTGCACATGCAAGACCAGTCACGAGCCTTTGCATCCACTGAAGTTTCATTGTTTCGCCTCCTCATTTGACAGTGCTCCCCTGTTAGTCGTTCTGTTTCAGACGACATTGACATCCGGCAATCCGGACTTGCGGGGATATGATTGCGCAATCATGCTGAGAGCGCAATCATCACGCGTGGATCATATTCGGATTAACGCTTAATCGTCAAGAAATATTATTTGAAATTTGCGTTACAATGATCGAGGTTTTGGTCAAGAGCCGGGATATCTATCAGGGTTAGAATGCTGAACAACCTAATCGCCGGGGATAATGAATCCTAATCGCTGGGGATAAGATGTTGGCTGCTAATACGCGCAATAGCAGGCGCGCCAAGGTCCGCAATTCGAAGCGTCCGAAACGGCCAACCCTCGCCGATGTGGCGCGACTCTCCGGGGTGGGACCGATGACGGTCTCACGCACCATTAACGGCCATCCTTACGTTTCCAAGCGGACGGCAAGAAAAGTACAGGCTGCAATTCGTGAGCTGAACTACAAGCCAAACCAGGCTGCCCGGGTGCTGAACGGCCAGCTTTCCAGATCCATCGGCCTCATCGTTCCCGACATCTCGGACAGTTTCTTTTCCATCATCAGCCAGGCAGTCCAGGAGACCGCACACGCAAACGGCTACCTCCTATGGCTCGCGGCCTCTGGGGAAGACCCTGCCATCGAAGCCTCGCATGTCGAAATGATGACCAACTATGGCGTTGATGGAATACTGCTGGTTCCATCGCGCAGCCGGAAGACCTACCTCAAGACTCTAGCCTCGGGCAGCACCCCCGTCGTCACCATCGACCGTCCAATCGACATTGCAAGAACGGACTCCGTTGAAGTAGAAAACCGAGCGGGAGCTCGCCTTGCCGTAGATCACCTTATACAACATGGCCACAAGCGGATTGCCTGCATTATGACCAATCCGCACTTGATGACCATCCGGGACCGCATCACCGGTTACCGCGACTCGATGAGGCATGCCAAACTCCCGTTCATGAAGGAGGTTCATCTGCCGAACCGGGATTCAGCGAAACCAACTCTATCAAAACTCTTCGCCTCCCGTAACCCTCCCCATGCGCTGTTTACCGCGAATAACGCCGCTACGATTTGGGTCATCGGAGTACTTCAGGAACTGAAAATCAAATTCGGCAAGGACGTAGCACTTGTCGGTTTTGACGATATCGACTTCTTCGCCCAACTCACGCCTGCCGTGACCGCTATCCGTCAGCCCGCAATCGAAATGGGCAAGCTGGCAGGCTGAAATCCTTCTGAAAAACATCCAGGTCGAAGGAACGCCCTCCAAGACGAAAAACATTCTCCCGTTGACACTGATCGTCCGCGAGTCCTGCGGTTGCAAATCAACAGACACTCGGCAGTAATCCCTGCTGAAAAATATCGCTGTCACCCAATAATCCTGCACAATCCGATTCGGAGATTGCGCGAGTTTCACGTCGAGTATTGCCAGAGGTATAACCGGCGCCGCATGCAGGCGTCGATCATGGTGAGGGCTCTGGCCGGCATGGTCAGGCGAACACCGTTACCGCTTCTGGCGCGGCGGATGAAACGATTTTCTCTTTCGCTGAAGGTCAAATCCGAGTTACACTTTGAAATACCCGCCGAACTCCGGCCAACGGAGGAGAACAATGTTCCAGCCCGTCATCGTCATTCGACCTCGAGGGTCCCGCTGAACATTGCCTCGGGCTCCCAAGCCACCTAACCCGAGGATTACTCAGCCCCGGGGTAATAACACTGCACAATCCAGCTTTCCCGCAGCGTGACCCCTTCGCCGGTGCCCGCAGTCTTGCGCGGCATCCCGGAGCTTATCCATCCATGTCTTTGATTGAAACCCCTACGCCGCAGCCGGCTCAGGATGGTCCTCCGCTCACATTCTGGAGTTCAGTGCGCGAATCCCTGAGCGGCTCGCACCAGGATTTCACGACCGGCAGTCTTAACCGTTCCATCGTCCTGCTCGCTATTCCGATGGTGCTGGAAATGGTGCTTGAATCGCTCTTCGCCGTAGTCGATGTGTTCTGGGTCGGCCGGCTGGGAGCGAACGCTATAGCGACGGTCGGGCTCACCGAGTCGCTGATCGCGCTTGTGTTCGCCATCGGCCTGGGCCTTTCGCTTTCGACAACGGCCATGGTCGCGCGCCGCATTGGTGAGAAAGACCCCGAAGACGCGGCCATCGCCGGTGTGCAGGCCATCGTGCTCGGCCTGGTGATTTCTCTTGGAATGGGCATCCCGGCCGGCATCTACGCGCCGGAGCTGCTCAAGTTTATGGGCGCGACTCCGGTCATTGTGGCCGTGGGCTCCGGCTATGCGCGCATTGCCCTGGGCGGCTGCGGCGCCATCCTCATGCTGTTCCTCAACAACGCCATCTTCCGCGGGGCCGGCGATGCGGCTATTGCCATGCGCCTGCTGTGGGTGTCCAACATCATCAACCTGATTCTCGATCCGTGCCTCATCTTCGGCATCGGACCATTCCCGCATCTCGGCGTAACCGGAGCGGCGCTGGCGACATTTTCCGGTCGCACCATCGGCGTGATGTACCAGTTTTACCGCCTGCTCAAGGGCAGTGAGCGGATTCACGTACTGACGCGCCATCTGCGCATCAACATGGGCGTGATGCTGCGCTTGTTGCGCGTTTCGCTGGCGGGCATGCTGCAGTTTGCAATCGCCAACGCCAGTTGGATCTTCCTGGTGCGCATTATCTCGGTGTTCGGATCAGCTTCCGTCGCCGGATTCACCGTGGCGATCCGCATCGTCACGTTCTTCATCTTGCCTTCGTGGGGACTGAGCAATGCCGCGGCTACCCTGGTCGGCCAGAACCTCGGCGCCCGGCAGCCCGATCGCGCGGCGCAGGCTGTTTGGCGCACGGGCTTTTACAACATGCTGTTTCTGGGAAGCATCGGCATCTTCTTCATCGTGTTTGCCACGCCCGTGGTCAGACTTTTCGTGGACGATCCGGCGGTCATCCCCATCGCCGCGCTCGCGCTGCGCACGTTCAGTTGCGGCAACGTGGGTTACGCATACGGAATGGTGATGCTGCAGGCCTTCAATGGGGCGGGCGACACGTTCACGCCCACCATCGTCAACTTCTTCGGCTTCTGGGTACTGGAATTGCCGTTGGCGTGGCTGCTTGCCGTGGGTTTTAGTTTTCATGCCGAAGGCGCGTTTCTGGCCATTGTCATCGCCGAGTGCTCGATGGCCGCGGCCGGAATCATGCTGTTCCGCCAGGGCCGGTGGAGGAAACAGCAAATCTAGTTCAGGTGCAGAACTGAGACTTATGGGGCGTAATATGTGTTGGCTGGAGCTTTCGTCTTTCCGAGGGTTCAAGATCGAGACATGAGTGCCAAGAACCATCAATACGCCGTTGAGATAATGCACCCGCGTGGAACAGGAGATTCCAGACCAATGGACGATCCTTCCCGTCCGATATCGATGCTGGAGTTGCTCAACAGAACTCTCAGTCTTTACCGCCGGAATTTTGTGAAGTTCGCGGGGTTGTCGATGGTCGGTTCTTTGGCCACATTCGCGTTTCGGCTAGGATACGGCGGGGGCACGGTTGCCCTTGTGGGCCTGCAATCGTCGACGGCTGCGCCGGCGGTGTTTGGGGTCCTGGTGGGAATCGCGATCGTGCTGGCGGGCGCGGCGATCTCCACGGCGGGCACGGTGCAGGCGGTAGCGGCTGTCAGCCGAGGAAGCGAAGTGCGAGTCGCAGAGGGCTACCGCACGCTCGGGAAGCGGCTCTGGCAGACTATTGGAATCGTATTGTCGGTGTTTGTGCGTGCATTTCCTGCAGGCGTCCTTTTCATAGGCGCCGGCATGATGGCGCTTGCAATTGCTGCGGCTCTTGGCTACAACTCCCAGGTGGAAGCGGGCACGATCGGTTACGTCTGTGGAGGCGTCTCGCTGATCTCGGCGATCTTCGCTTCGATATGGATCTGTGCGCGTTATGCGGTCGCCGTGCAAGCTTGTGTGGTGGAAGGCATCGGCAGAAAGCGCGCTCTCAAACGGAGTAAATTCCTGACTAAGGGAGACCGCGGCCGCATAACCATTTTGCTCCTTGCCTTTCTCATACTCGTCCTGGCTGCGGACTCCATCTGCGGCGCGCCTACGCTGTTGCTGCCCAGCCATGGGATCGCATTCCGGATTTCAGGTGCGGTAGCCGGTTTCATCGCCGTGGCGATGACCTCCCCGATAGCGACGATCGGCATGTCTCTGGTCTACTACGACGAGCGCGCGCATAAGGAAGGTCCCGATTAAAGAGCCGCTGGCCGAACCGGCCTCTATTTGCTAATCTTGGCGCAACATGACCAAACAGTTTGGCGCCGTCGGTATAGGTTTGCTCCTGCTTTGCTCTCTTCCTTTGGCTGCGCAGAAAAAAGCACCGCCCAAGACGATTCGCTTTCAGGGCGCAGCGCAATATACGCAACAGGAGCTGCTCGCGGCCGCGGGCTTCAAGCCGGGCGCGACTTTGAACATTCGCGAAGTGAAGGTTCACGCCAAGCAGCTCAGTGACACGGGCCTGTTCCAAGAGGTCAAGACCAGTTCCGACAACAAGGGGCTGCTCTTCGCTTTGACGCCTTCGAACCAGCTCTATCCGATGCACCTGGACAACGTGCCTTTTACGCCGGATAAAGAACTCGACGCCAAGCTGCACGAGCGCTTCCCGCTTTATCGCGGACTGCTGCCAGCCAGCGGCTCCGTAGTGGAAGGAATTTGCCGGACATTTGAAGAGATGCTGGCTGCCAAGAGCGTCAAGGCAACAGTGAAAGCCGCTTTGACCAGCGGCCTGGGCCCCAAGAAACTTACGGCTGTGAATTTCACAGTCGTCTCGCCGGCGGTGCATATCGGCCGCATCCAACTTTCCTGCATCTCATCTGCCATGCAAGCCAAGGCCAGCCTCCTGGCAAGCGGCCAAACCGGAAACGACTTCGATACAGAGAACACAGCCATCGGCCTCGAGCACGCTTTCGAAGACCTCTACCAGGACCAGGGTTATGCGGCCGTGCAAGTGATTGTTGCCCAGGTTGACCCTTTCGCCGTATCGGATGAGAGCGTCGATATTCCTTACACGGTGACGATCAAGGAAGGTGGGATCTACCAGTTGGGGAGCATCGACTTTCCAGCCAGTTCTCTGGTGGCACGCGCAGATGTTGAGAAGATCCTGTCGAAATACCCGAAAGGTTCTGGACGGCCGCTCGATCTATTTCTACTGGCTGTCCGCGACGCATACCATGCTCATGGATATCTCGATTGCTCGATCGCTTCGCGCTCCTCCTTTAATGAAGCTACCCACATAGTGAATTACGGGCTCGAAATCGCTCCGGGCCCGCAATACCGGCTGGCCTCGGTTAAATTCGACGGAGCCCCCGATGCGATGGCCGCCAAACTCAAGCTCGCGTGGAAGATGGCGCCCGGCGACGTATTTGACGAAAGTTACCTCTCAAACTTTGTGGCGCTGGCACAAAAGAGAGACAAGCCCATGACGAAATGGATGCAAACGGTGATCACCACGTACGACGTCAAGGCCGACCCTGCCACACAAGAGGCCTACTGCATCTTCCATTTCGCCAAGGCCGCTCAGAGTCCGCATTAGCGGCTTTCTGGTGCAAAAGTCGATTTCGAGATACATCGAGGAGGGTGTGCTAAATCGACGGATGCGGAGCATACCGAAATACTGGACAAAATCGGTCTGACGGATGCTGGCGGATCGGCGTTGCCTTGGGCGTACTTACGGATCGAGCCTGTTTCCCGGTCGGTGTATTCCATGGCTCCGGCACGATCGGCATTTGCCTTTGCCGATCACTTGCTCAGGCGAATCGCGAATTGGACGACGCGCGGATCGGTGACCGTGCTGGTGATGCTGCCGAAGGCGGCGGCGCCGAAGCTGCCGTTGGGCTGGGCGAACTCCGGAGTGTTGAGGATGTTGAAGATTTCGCCGCGGAACTCCATGCCCGTTTCGCGGAAGAGATGGATGTGCTTGACCAGCGCGAGGTCGAGATCGCGATAAGCGGGGCCGCGGACGGGATTTCGCGAGGCGGTGCCGAGGGTGAATTGCGGTGCAGTTGCAAAGGCGGCGGTGTTGAAGTAGTGCGCGGGGATGCGCTGAGCGCGGGAGCGAGGTTGGGATTGCGCGACGAGGTTGGGGCGCTGCAGCGCGAATCCCGCGAAGGCGTTGTTGTTGGTGGCCTGGGTGACGGTGACGGGCATTCCGGATTGCACGGAGAGGATGGAGTTGAGCGTGCCATCCGCCGAGTGAGAGCGTCGGCGAGACCCGTTGAGAGCGAAGCGGTGGCCGTGGCCGGCGGGAAGATCGTAGATGCCGCTGAAGGTGGTGACGTTGGGCATGTCGCCGCTGGAGACATCGCGCTCGAGCCGGGGGCGGAAGGTATCTGCGGCGATGAGGCTGCTGGAATTTGGCGAGGAGAGCACGGTGGTGGAGAAGACAGCGGAGGCGTCGTCGATGAGCCGCGAGTGCGTGTATGCGAAGAGGAGCGCGAGGCCGTTGGAGAAGCGCTGCTCGACCTTGACTTGGCCGGCGTTGTAGTTGGTTTCGCCGCTGTTGTGGCGGTAGGTGGCGACGTTCAGGAAGCGCGGATAGGGCTTGAGGAGTTGCGCCGCGCTGACGGTTTTGCCGCCGATGGAGCTGGAGATGGGCAACTGGCCGTAGTAGGGATTGGTGACTGGCGTGAGGAGCGAGGCGCCCTGGGCGAGCTGCGCAGCGGTGAGCTGGTTGAGGTTCGAATCGGGAATGCCGGCGTGCACGATGTGCGAGCCGACGTAGGCAAATTCAACGGAGAGGTTGTTGATGATCTCGCGCTGGACGGCGAGGTTCCACTGCTGCGACGTAGCCGGAGCCGGCGGTGCGATTGGCGGTGTAGACGCTCTGGCCAAGGCCGGCATTCGGCGGTGAGCGGAATGGGCGCGACGGAGGGGCCGCTGGAAAGAACGAATGCGGCGTTCAGGCTGTCCTGGGTCTTCTGCTGGACGTTCTGGATGAAGGGAAACTGCGGCGTGGTGAAGGGCGTGGTGATGCCGGACTGATCGATGAAGACGATGCCGAAGCCGGAGCGGACGACGGTTTTCGGCGTGACATGGTAAGCGAAACCAACGCGCGGCGCGACGTTGGCGTAGTGAAGCTCGCGGGCGCTGCGGCGAGTTGCCGTTGACGCCGAGGTAGTCGAGTTGCTGGGTGCCGAGGTTGAAGACGGCGCCCTGGTTGTTCTTCTCGACGGAGGGAAAGTGGAGGGTCCATCGGGCGCCGATGTTGGCGGTGAGGCGGTCGGTCAGCTTCCAGTCGTCCTGGACGAAGTATTCTTCGATGTGATCGCGGGGACGGATCCTGTTTTCCTGCAGATCGATCTGGAAGGTGTCGACTTGGCCGAGCAGGAAACTGGCGATGGCATTGCCGCTGTTGGTGACGCCCTGCTGATTGGTTCCGGTGGTGGTGAAGGCGAAGGAGCCGGTGGGATTGGGGGGCGCGACGGCGTTGAGCTGATACCAGCGCAGGTCGGCGCCGGTTTTGAAGGTGTGCGGTCCGCGGGTGAACACGAGGCTGTCGACAAGCTGCCACACGGCGGTCTGATATTGCGAGAACGTGCTGGCGGAGGGGCCGAGCTGCTGGAATCCAGTGAAGGTGAAGAGGGGCAGCGCGTTGTTGAACGCGGCATTGGTTGGGATGCCGGGAATGCCGAGCGCCGTGGAAGCAGTGTTGCCTAGAGTTGTGCCGAGGATGGTGTTGCCGCGGCGCGTGTAGCCGAGGCGGAGGTCGTTGAGCAGGCGAGCGGAGAAGGTGTGCGTTTCGTTGAAGACGGCCTGCTGGCCGAGGACGTTGGAAAGGCCGGCGACGCCGCCGGTGCCGATGACTGAGCCGGTGATGAGACCGCTGCCATCGGGCAGTGGGGTTACGGGCTGTTCGACTTCGTTGTAATACGAGTAGCGGCCGAAGGCACGATCGTTGCTGCGGAAGGCGCCGTCGACGCGGGCGTCGAACTGGCTCTGGTGATCGGCGTCGTTGGCGGTGCGGGTGTAGTTGTTGGCGGCGGCGGTGAGGTTGGTGGGAGTTGGGAAGCGCGCGAGCAGAGCGACGGCCGCGGGATCGAATGGAGGTATTGATGATGTCGCTGGGGAATTCCTGGCGGACATAGGCGCCATTGACGACGTTGGTGGTGGCGGGGTTGTAGATTTTGGAGATGCCGGTGAAGATGCCCTGGCGCTCGTTGAGGGTGGGGATGGTGGAGATGCGGGTGACGCCGATCAATTGGCGCGACGCCCTGGAAGTCGCCGAAGAAGAAGAGGCGGTTGTGGAGGATGGGAGCGCCCAGCGTTCCGCCGTAGAGGTTGCGGCGGTACTCGGGCTTGCGGCCGGTGGTGGAGAAGTAGTTGCGCGCGTTGAGGTCTTCGTTGCGGAGGAACTCGAAGAGGCTGCCGTGGAAGGTGTTGGTGCCGGAGCGGGTGGAGACGTTGACGACGCCGCCGTTGAAGCGGCCGAACTCGGCGGGGACGTTGTTGGCTTCGACGGTGAACTCCTGAATGTCGTCGAGGATGGGAAAGAAGGCAACCTGACCGGGCTCGGGCTGAAGGGCGGAGATGCCGTCGTAGAGATACTCGTTGGTGCGCGGCCGGCCGCCGTTGATGCGGGGGAGCACGGTGCCGGGGGGCAGTTCAATGCCGGGGGCGAGCGTGGCGAGCTGCACGAAGTTGCGCGTGTTGAGCGGCATGGCGACGACGACGGGATGCAGGGATGTTGGTCTGGATGTTGCTGGTGGCCGACTGCAGCAGCGGGAGGTCGCCGCTGACGGTGACCGATTGCTGGTCTGCTCCGATGGTGAGGGTGAGATTGGCGGTGACGGTCTGGCCGGTCATTACGGTGATACCGGTGCGGGTGAGATGCTGGAAGCCAGTCGCGGCCACATCAATTTGATAGGCGCCCGGGGAGAGATTGAAGAAGATATAGTCCCCGGAACTTGTGGTGGCCGTGTTCTGGTGGAGGTCGGTCGAGGACGCCGTAAGGACAATTTGCGCATTTGAGACGCCGGCACCCGATCGGTCAACGATGCGTCCCGTCAGCTCGCCTGCAATTTGCGCCGACGCGCCCTTCCCACTTGCAAGCGCAATCCATAGCGCGATCCAAAGCACATTGCGAGGCTTCATGACGCGGCTCTCCGGGGAATAGGATTGGAATTCCGAAAAGAAAGGTTTCTCAATTCACTTGGTTTGATTGGCCGGGGCCTGACGGGTGCAACGGAAGGCGAGTTGAATCGCCCGATATGACTTTAGACAATTTTAATCGTATAGTCAATCGATTCAGATTGAAGGGGAAGACTGCTTCTTAAGATGCGGGCGGGATTGGAGAGGCGCTTGCGCTGATTTGTTTAAGATGGATCTTCGAGTCTCTCAATCATCACATCGGTCGATTTGACGAGTGCGGCCGCTGAGTCTCCCTTCTTCAATTGAAGTTCGCGCGCGGCGTTCGCAGTGATGATGGCGGTCATATGCATTTCGCCGATGGCGAGAACGACTTCTGCAAGCAATCCTTCGATGCGAACACTGACGACTTTGCCAGCAAGCTGATTTCGGCCACTCACGCGGCGGTAACGTTCGCGGGACTCAGCGGCAGGCTTCTTCTTGTCGCGGTCAAGATAAGGTCTCAGCGCGGCTTCGTCGATGCGGTGATGTCCGCCGGGCGTCTGGCTGGTCTTCAGCTTGCCAGTGAGAATCCAATGCTTGATCGTGGGATAGCTGATTCCGATGAGGCGGGCAGCTTCCCGGGGCGTGAACATGGTGCTCGTTCTGCTCATGAACTCTATTATTAGCACCGTGCAGTGCGAAACGCTTTGCTAGCCGTCTGGTGATGGCTAAGGTAGACTTAAAAATAGTGCAGGAACCGATGGGACACAAGACAACCGCCATGACCGCCCGGTATGACCACCTCGCCCCAACTCACAAGTTGCAGGCGCTGGAGACCGTGGTGCTTCCGGGGCCGGTTTCGGCACAAAGTGGTTACAATTTGGCTACCAACACCAAAAAGTCCACGAGCAGCAGAAAATCGAATAACCTTCAACTTGTTGAATCTAAATAAGTTGAACAAGATGTGAGCTCGTAGCTCAGTTGGTAGAGCAACGCCCTTTTAAGGCGGCGGTCGTGGGTTCGATTCCCACCGGGCTCACCATTTCCATTGGCCGCGGTCCGCAAATCCTGCCAAGCAGCGACGACGATCCAAATTGCTCCCAGCCTCGCCTAAGAAAAGGCCGCCCCACGCCGGGTGCAGCGAGATCGCGGCCTGGATGGGGCGGGAAACTTGAGAGGATCGGCTTCTGTGGCCCGGCGCTCGCCGATCACGGATTCAAGTCGAATCCGGGCCGCAGGCTGCCGTCCATGTAGAACGGAACAGAGGTGTGTTCGTGGACGATCTGCCAGGCGCCGAGTCTCCGTTCGAGATAAACGGTCGCCCGCATCCAGAAGCTGACCGGATGGTCAACGCCTTTTTTGGTTCCGCTCAAACGCAGGTAGCCGTAGCAAAGCGCGGAATCGCCGTTCATGGTTATCTTGAAGTCGCGCGTCTCAAGTTCGACAGGAGATGCCCAGGTGTCGAGCCAGGCCTGTTTCTCGATAGCGCTGACGCCATGATGGACTAGCGGCGGCGCAAGATCGAAGACTTCTGCGTCCCGGGCGTAGGGGGCGGCGATGGCAGCCGCGTTTTTTTCGTGGTGGGCTCTGTGCAACCGGTTGACAAGCGCTAGAATTTCGGCTTCGTTCTTTGAGACATTCACGTTCAATGTCGCTGTAGACATGGGGGAACCTCCTCGTTTGTTTTCATTCAGGAATGCCGTCCGCATGGTTTCTTGGGGAACTGCCATGCGGCGGCACGGAATCTAAGCGGTCGGAATCAGAATTTCCGTGATCGTCTGATCTTCGGGAGTCTTGCCTGGATCGGTGACGTAGTGCTCGATGCAGAAGTCTTCGCGCATCTCAATTCCCTGCTCGGCCAGAATCTCGAATACGCGGCCACTTGCGGAAGGCAGGTCGCTATACGGCCCGGTCAAAACGAAGCGGCTGTATTTGCCGCCGTTGAACTTCACGTAGTCGAAGGCTTCGGGCAAACTCTGGGGCGGAGCCTCGAGCGCGAATCCGGCGCGATATATCTTTGGCCCCCGCTTGTAGAAGCTCATGTAGCCGGTGATCTTGTTATGTTCGGCAATCGCGGGCACAAGCGGATGCGCGGTGTTCCAAGCTTCCGGGGCGGTGCTCATGAACGGCCCGATCTTCTCGATGAACACGTAGTGGGTCTCGGGGAAGTTGACGACCTCGGGTGTTTCAGTGAGTTTCATGAAGCCTCTCCTTTTTCGATTGGGATGGGGATTGAGTGAACAGAATCTCGAGATACTGCCGGAGATGATCGAGGCAAGCTGCGGCGACCTCCGAGCTGAGCTGTGCCTTGGCCAGAATGAAGGCCCCCTGAATTACGGCCTGGATATAGTAAGCAAGACTCTCCACGGTCCATTCCGCCGAGACGCCGTACTTGCGAATTGCCGCTTCGATGTCCGGCACCAGGGTCGCAGCGTGCGCGCCGATGCATCTTGCGCACGCCTTCCGGATCAAGGGGTGGGTGTCATAGGTTTCCTGCACCATGGTGCCAAGCAGGCAGGTGTATTCGGGCAGGTCTCCCTGGATCATCGCCTTGCGGAGATCAACATACCCAAGCAGGCGATCGAGCGGATCGGACATGACATGATAGGGCGCGAGAGAGAAGATGCCATCGGCCATAGCTGAAAAATGGTCGGCCGCGGCGAGCGCGAGTTCTTCCTTGCTGGCGAAGTGATGAAAGAAACTGCCCTTGGTGAGGCCGGCCGTTTCGCAGACGTCTTCAATCCGCGTCGCGGAGTAGCCCTTGGCACGGATGACGTGCAAAGCGGCGTCAAGGAATCTGGTCTTGGATTCGTGCTGAGGTTCGGTGGCTGTTGTGATTTCCATGGATACCTACCAGTTTCCATTTAACATACCGACTGGTTGGTATGTTGTCAAGAACTTTCTTCAGAATCTTTTTGCACCTTCTGTGGTGCAAGCAAAACGTGGCAGGCCAACCTTCAGTCCGTTGGTTGGAATTGGGTTAACTTGTCAATGCAAATTGTTCGACTCAACGTATGGAAATTCGCTTCCGACGTGCCGATAGAGAGTTCACTTATCGCATCCGTGAGTTCCGATTGCGCCTCTCCCGCCTACCGGGCGTCGCAAGGGGTCTCAATCATCTCAAGTCGTTATCGATTGCAAGAAGCAAGCCATCTCACCGATTTTTGAGAGCGGGAAAGGCAATCAACGGGCCAATTTGCATGATTTCCATAAAGAAATATCTCGACCTGAATACGCCGAAACACGGTGCAGCGGGAATTGAACCGGATCCGCTCGATTCGCAGTCGATGGAATGCTATCGTTCCGTTCTCTCAAACATCGGCAAGAATGCGATTCGAGTTTGTCCTGGGCCAGGCACTGACCTTGACTCCAGCCTGAAGGGTATAGGGCGCCGGCTTTCCCTTACGCCAACAATCGAGTCATTGAAACTGACTGAAACCCAGGTTGAGGTTCTTATCGATGAATGGGGAGGGCGGACCTCCGACCATTTCAAGGGAAAGGCCGATGAGGTCAAGGAACTGCTGATCGCCCTGGCCAAGGCTGCCGAGTGTGTGGGGAGTAAGGATCGCGGCAGCACCAATCACTTCAGGGGTCTGATTTGCCGTCTTGAGCGGATTGCCGACCTCGATGACGTAACCGAGATTCGAGCAGCGATCGTAAAGCGAGTCACTGAACTGAAAGACGGCGTCAATCAAATGGCGCAAGAGAGCCAGAAACTGGTTGCCCAACTGAAAGCTGAGGTTTCAATCTACGAAACCAAGCTCAAATCGGTTGAGCATCTTGCTTACCGAGACGATCTGACCATGGTTGCGAACCGCCGCAGCGTTGAAGAACGCATGCTCTGCAACATCGAGAATGGGCAGCCGTTTTGCGTGGTCATGCTCGATCTCAACCATTTCAAGCATGTAAACGACAAACACGGGCACCTCGCTGGGGACGAATTGCTCAAGCAGTTCGCGAAGGAGTTGCAGCTAAATACGCGGTCGGGGGACCTGGTTGGCCGCTGGGGCGGGGACGAATTCGTTTTAGTGCTTTCGTGCGACGGATTCAGCGCGCGGGTGCATATTGATCGCATACGAGACTGGGTATTTGGCAAGTACGTAATTCAAGTTGGAACAGAAAAGAAGGCCCTTGAGGTCCAGCTTGACGCCTCAATTGGAGTTGCCGATTGGCATCCCGGCGAGACCATCGATCAAGTTCTGGAGAATGCCGACCGGGCCATGTACCTTGAGAAGAACCGTTCCCGGATGCAAACGGCGTAGACGCCTCGTCATCTTCGGTGCGAGTCGATCGTCGCGCTTGGCCGACCGTCACAGATCGATTCGCGCAATGAATTCTGTTCCATGCGTCCGGCCGGGTTGAAAAGCGCCTCTCATGCCGGAGTGAGCCGCTGCAGCGGCGGCAACGAAGCCAAGAAGCGCCGTGCAAACTCGGCGCTATATTCATCGAGCAATTGCTTGACCCGCTCGGGATCGCCGGACCGGACGATGAGGCCGGCATGGTGGTGCTTCTTCAACCGCACGACGATCTCCGGGGCATCGAATCCATCCGTATCCGGCTCCGCGGTCTGGGCGAGGCACAGGACGCTGCCAGCGTAGTTCTGAAATGTGCCGGGCAGCTCGTAAGTTTGACTGCGAAGGTTCAATACCTCGAGGCGCGCCCACTCGCGCCACAAGTTGACGCCCGTGGCAGCCTCAACCAGGTCGGCGATGAATGCGCCGCCCACCCTGGCCGCGATCTCAAGAAAGTAGTAGCGTCCATCGGCGTGCGCGCGGATATATTCGGCGTGGGTAACGCCGCGCACCATTCCCAGCGACGGCGCCAGGCTTGAGTTGAGGGCAGCGAGTTCCTTTGCGTCCCGGCTCTCGCGGTCTACAGTGCGCGTGGTGAAGACACCGCCTTCGTGCACCACCTGCATGGGCGGGCGACCATACTGATGCACCACCTGGAACTTCACTTCGCCGTCGCTCACGATCGAGTCGACATGAAAGATGTCGCCGGGGACAAACTGTTCCAGCAAGTAGTGGCTCTGTTCATCGCCCAGGTCGTCCAGAATTCGCCACAACTGCTCCGGCTCTTCGATCCTGCGAATCCCGAGTGCCGAGGCCTCCGCGCGGGGTTTAAGAAGCCACGGCGGCGGTACGCGATCCATGTAGTCGCGGAGCTCGTCGTAGTTCAGCACCCGGCAGAACTGAGGAACTGTGAAGCCAAGCGCGCGGGTAATCACCCTCATGGCCAGCTTGTCGCGATAGGAACCGGCGGTCGTTATCCCCATGCCCGGAATGCGCATGTGCTCGCGAATCTGCGCCGCCTTTTCCAGGTCGAACTCGTCAAGGGCAATGATGCGGTGGAATCGCCTGCCCCGCGCCATCCAGGATACGGTATTGAGTAATTGCTCGCGATTCAGCCCGGACGGCATGGTGACCAGTTCTTCCAGTGAATCGCGGGGCCAGTCCTCATCGCGAAGCTTGTCCAGAGTCAGCAGCGTGGGCTTTACGCCCATCGCGGCGCACTGGCGAAGAAAGTCGTGCCCTTTCTCGTAGCTGGCAATGCAAAGGAATCGCTCGGTTGCGTCCAACATAGGCCACCCCGATCTGAAATGCTAGCGTTGGTTACGGGCCCAGTGCCGGGCTTCAACGGCTGTGGAAATGGGGTCTATTCTGATGGGACAGCTCAAAAAACATCCCTCAGGGGATAAAGCCCTCGACGATCTCTCGCAACTCACTCCGAGGTTGAAACCCCGGACTACCACCCCGATGAGTCTTTGTGCAGCCTTTTCAGTGCGCGCCAATGGAAGGTCACCGCTTCGACTGCCCGGCGAGGATAGTTTTACCATAGACCCTGCACATCGCGGCCGGCTGATTTGCGACCGCGAAGGCGCGGGACCAGTTCGGAGGGATGTTTGAGGATCGCCAACGGAAGGCACTTGCTGATTTCCGCGGTGGCGGGCTGCGTAGCTGCGGCTCTCACGCTGGAGTTGGAGTCGATCGATTCGCTCTCTTCGAACGGCTTCGCAGGCGAGCTTCAGCATTTCGGGCTGACGGTCCTGTTTCCTGGGATTTTGGGAGCGATGACCTTACCCGGGAATGCACCTGGATTTCACCTCTGGGTGGCGGCGATCTGGAACTTTGTCTTCTACTTCTTGCTATGCTGGGCGATAGCTGTTCTTATCGGAACGGTTCTCCACCGCCTCAGAGCATCGCGGCGCGTGGGCAAATCCTGACCGCGCACAGGCAAGCTTTCCTATGCTTTCAGCAAGCGAAATCGTGAAACTACAGGACCAACTGGTTGGGTGTTGGCACACCGCACCAGACAGTCTGGACGAGGCTCTGCCTTCCGATTGGCTCAGCGCGGTCGCCCGCCAACATCGCGCCAACTTCAACCTCTGGCACATTGAAGACGAGGCCCGCACTCCCGGCGTAACCGACGCTGAACTGGCCGCAGTGAAGCACCGGATCGACCGGACCAACCAGCTCCGCAACGACCTGGCCGAAAGACTCGATTGCATGCTCCTCGACTGGCTCGAACCCGAGGGCCTTCCCCGCAAGGAGGCTCCCCTCAACTCCGAGTCTCCGGGCCTGATCATCGACCGGCTTTCGATTTTGGCGCTCAAGATCTACCATACCCGCGAAGAGGCCGCGCGGGCTGACGCTGCCCCGGGCCATGCAGAGAGAAACCGCGACCGGCTTGCCGTTCTGGAAATGCAGCGCACCGACCTGACCGGATGCCTTGACGCCCTGTGGCGCGAAACCGTTGCGGGAACGCGCCGATTCAAGCTCTTCCGGCAGTTGAAGATGTATAACGATCCCTCACTGAACCCTGCCATCTATCACAATCTACCCGGCAAACTAGCAAGCTGAGTGATGGCCGATAAAGGCAGGTAACCGTCTCGATAGCAGACCACCCATTGACGTATTACGGGGTTATGCGTATAAAAGGGGCCTGAGCAGCGTTGTTCCCGAACGCAGGTTTTGGCCGGAATTCTCCGGCTCAATCGGGCGTTCCGCAAGACGCGCTCCAGGCAAAACAATGACGCAAGAGGCCCGATCGGCGGCGCCCAGCCGCAAAAAAACACCCCCCGCACCTGTCAAGCCAGACAGTCACTCAACCACGGGCGCACCGCCCTCATTCCAGCACTACCAGTCCGCCGTGCAGTTGTTGCAACAAGGCAAATTCGAACGAGCGCTGGCCGCGTTTGAGAAGCTGCTCCCCACCGCTCCGGCCGAAATCAGGGAGCGGTGCAAGATGTACATCAGCACCTGCCAGCGCCAACTGGAGCGGCCAAACCTCGCCTTCGCCACGCCCGAGGAACACTACGACTATGCCGTCTCCCAGCTAAACACCGGCTACTACGGGGAGGCGCGCGAGCAGTTCAACAACATTCTGTCCGGCTATCCTAACGCTGACTACGCGTATTACGGCCTGGCTGTGCTCGACGCGGTCACGGGCCAGCCTCAGGATTGCCTTGCCAACCTGGCCCGGGCCATCGAGTTGAATCCCAAGAACCGGCTTCAGGCCCGTGTGGACAACGACTTTCAGAGTATGGTCGATGACCCCCGCTTTACTGAATTGCTGTATCCTGAGATTCCGTAAGGCGCGCTTTGGAATCCAGGAATCCTGAAGACGGCAAGATCCTTTCAGCGCCCGCTCCCGGCGTGGGTGCTTCCGTGTCCGTGCGCCCCCTGCGCGTAGTTGCCATCGGCGGCGGCACGGGACTTTCCACGCTGCTGCGGGGACTGCGCCGCTACGTGATGGCGCCCGGCCGAACCAGTGCCGCCCCAGGGGCAATCGCCGACCTTGCCGCGGTGGTAACGGTCACCGACGACGGCGGCTCTTCCGGCCGCTTGCGCAAGGACTTCAACATGTTGCCCCCCGGCGACCTGCGCAACTGCATGGTGGCCCTCAGCGAGGAAGAAGCTCTCCTGGCTCAGCTCTTCAACCATCGCTTCCGGGGCGGCGATGCGCTCCAGGGGCACAACTTCGGCAACCTGTTCGTTGCAGCCCTCACTGAGATCACCGGCGATTTTGCCCTGGCAGTCCAATTGTCTTCAAAGATTCTTGCCACTCGCGGCCGCATCTACCCCGCTACAACGGCCAATACAACCCTTGTGGCGGAGATGGACGACGGTTCGTTTGTGCGCGGCGAAACCAACATCACCGCCAGCCGCCGGCGCATCGTCGAACTGACGCTCGATCCCCCTAAGCCCGCTCCGCTTCCGGAGACGATGGAGGCCATCAAGCAGGCTGACCTTATCACCGTAGGACCGGGCTCACTCTACACATCACTCATCACCAATCTTCTTGTCGAAGGCGTTCCTGCGGCGCTCGTCAATGCCCGCGGTTTGCGTGTCTTCATCTGCAACCTGATGACCCAGGCTAATGAGAGCCTCGGGTTGACCGCTGCCGAGCATATCGAGCGCATCTACGAGCACACCCGCGCACCCATTTTCGACTGCGCCCTGATCAACACCGCCCCCTTTTCAGCGGAGACTCTGGCCCGCTACGAGGCGGAAGGCGCTTCTCCCATCGTCCCCGACATCGAGCGCATTCAGGCCCTGGGCGTGCGCTGCATTGCGGGCAACTTTGCCAGCGAAGAGGCCGTCGTCCGCCACGCCGGCGGCCGTGTCACGGGAGCCCTTCTGGCTCTGGGACGCACCACGACCCAACAATTGCTTTGACCGAGTTCGCTGCGCTAACGGAATTCTCTTCCCCGCCGCTCTGCATTCGAGTAAAGTGGAGGCGCGTGGGCACCAGCCCGCGATTTTAGCATGGAGGAATTATGCGCAAGACTCATTTATGGATCACCATCGCTTGTTGTCTATTTTTTGTCGCCATCTTTGCCTGGGCCCAGGGCAGGAAGCCCGGTCTTTGGGAGATGACCAGCACGATGACCTGGCAACATTCACCGATGCCTGCTGGAATGACCTTGCCACCAGGCGCAAATTCACCATTCGGCGGAAGTGCGCACACAACCCAGGTCTGCATCACCCAGGCAATGATCGACAAGTACGGGGCCCCGGTACCGCAGAGCCACGGCAACCAATGCCAGGTCAGCAACGTGCAGAAGACGCCCAACGGCATGACCGGCGACTGGATCTGCACCGGCCCGATGGCCGGCAAAGGAACCGTGGAGTCGTCCTGGACAGATGCCGATCACGCCACAAGCAAGGTGCACTTCGCAGGGTCAATGCAGATGGGACCGAATGCAACACCAATCGAATACACAATCGTTGCCTCTTCGGTGTATAAAGGCGCCGATTGCGGCAGCGTGAAACCCATGTCCATGCCGGATAAGTAGTGCCCTGTGCTCCATCCTGGCCACACCTTTGTGTTTGTGGCCAGGATGAGCCGGATGCCTCGCTAAAGGCCACCTTCAGCGAACGATAACTCAACTCCGAGAGGATCGTATGCGTTTGGCGCCTTATATTGTTTTGGTTCCCATTCTATTTAACTCAACGCCTGCGGCACTGCATGCTACTAACGTCGAGAAGATAAGAAATGAAAAGGTGCTGGTTGTTGAAGAAACTCTGGCTCCTGGCGAATCAGCATCTTTGCCGGATAAGTTTCCGAGCATGGTCGTATACATGACGGAGGGCTCAGTCGAGCTGAACACGATCCGCGGGATGGATCGGAAGAAACATGTAACTCGTGGCACCACGTTATTTCAACGGGCACAAGCAGGAACGATAAAGAACCTTGGCGCGTCGGCTTTGACATTCGTTCGGGTTGAATTCCTGACTGCTGGTACTCCGGAAACGTGGGGCATGACGGGCTTGTCTCCTAACTACAAGATGCTCCTCGAGAACGACTATGCGCGCGCGTACGATATCAGGATTCCGGCGCAGGCCTTTGAACCGCAACACACTCATCATGACCGGGTGGTGGTTGCGCTTTCCGGAGCAAGCCTGGAGCACATTTTGCCCGATGGCACCAAGCAACCTTCTACACTAACAAGCGGCGATATTGTGTGGCGGCCTGGGGCGACTCATGTGGGGCATAACCTGGGCCAGACTGACCTCTGGGTTATTGCGATCGAGCCAAAGTAGAGCGCCGACGTCGAAATCCAGGTACGAGGCCCGCGCCTGCGTCGCGGCTATCGGATCCGGGACCTTGCTCGATGCCGATCGGGAGTGAGAGGAAACTAAGTGGTCGCACCCCATTCGCTGGCCGTGAGTGTTTTAATGCGATTCGGTTTTGCACTCGCGCTGACGATCGTACCTGGAATTGTCGCCCAGGCCATACCTTCTGGAAATCAAGTGTTCAACATCGCCGATTACGGCGCCAAGAAGGACGCATCTTCTCCTGCCACCTACGCTTTCCGGCGAGCAATCGAGGCGGCGAAGCTGGCGGGAGGGGGAACCGTCTATGTGCCAGCGGGTAACTATGTTTCAGGGCCGATCGAGCTGATCAGCAACCTCAGGTTGTACATCGACTCCGGCGCTACTATCCGGTTTCCGGCTGTTGTGCTTCCTTACACCAAGGGCCGTCAGCAAGGAATAGAGACACTAACTCCAGTGCCTCTGATCGGCGGACACGATTTGGAGAATGTAACTGTTGAAGGGCACGGCACACTTACAAGCAGCAATGCCGACTGGATGAATCTGCACCCGCGGATGAAGGCCGCCGGTTCCGATCCCGGCAGCGCGAACGGTCCCAACTGGGAGCGAATGCTCAACGATCTGAATGCGCACAGGCCGATATCGGAGGAGGAGGATGAGGCTGCCGCCTCCGAACTCAGGCCGTCGTTCGTCCGATTTATGAACAGCAAGAATGTATTGGTTGACGGGCTTCATTTCGTAGGCTCGCCGATGTGGACTGTTCATCTGCTTTACAGCGAGAACGTTGTAGTCGAGAACCTGGTCATCGAGACTTATCCCGGGGTGCACACGGATGGGATCATCATAGATTCCAGCCGCTTCGTCAAACTGGAGAACGACTATATCGACACCGGTGACGATGGCATTGTTATTAAGTCAGGAAAGGATGCCGACGGGCTGCGAGTGAACCGCCCGACGGAAGATGTCGCGATCACTAATTGCACGGTGCATCACGCCCATGGAGCGATCTCGATCGGCAGCGAGACATCCGGCAGTGTTCGGAATATTGTTGCAAGCAATATGACGGTTCTCGACACTGAGAATGGCGCCCGCATCAAAAGTGCTCGCGGACGCGGCGGCGTTGTTGAAGATATCAGTTTCGATAACTGGACCATGGAGAATGTGGGAGAAGCAATCACTGTAACTAATTACTACTTGATGGAAGGTGAAACAAGAACTTCCGAAGAGCCGGTATCGATCCGCACTCCTGTATTTCGCAACATCGCTATGAGTAACATGGTTGTAAACGGCGCTAAAGTTTTGATCGACGTTGAAGGATTGCCGGAGATGCCGATAGCCAATTTGCATATTAGCAACCTTATTGGCACTGGGAAGACGGGGTTGATTGGGAACTACACCGATGGACTTGAGTTACAGAATGTCCAGTTAAATGCGCAAAGCGGGCCGGCATTTCAGGTAGAGAATTCAACCAACCTCGAGCTCGATCACGTGACTACACGGACGCCGCTCGCGGACACACCCGTAATCCGCCTGGACAAAACGCCAGGAGCGATTGTTCGAGACAGCAAGGCGTTTCCAGGAACCGGTGTTTTTGTTTCGACCGCGCCCGGTGAGCTGAAGAATCTGATTCTGGAGGGAAACATCCTTGGGAATGCACAGGCGGCTCATGAGGAGACGCCCAATCCCAATCGAGACAAGGCCCCGGAACAACGGTCCGATCGCTGACGGGAAAGCGGACAGAGGGAAACGATAGATCAGGGGCGCCTGGTCTTATGCCTCGACTGTGCGTTTCAACTGCCCGCAAGCCGCAAAGATGTCGCGTCCACGCGGGCGCCGTACATACACGGGAATCCCCTCCGCCGCCAGTGCTGCGCGGAATCTCTCCACCGCATCCGGTTTTGGCATCGTGTACTCGATTCCCGGGCCGGGATTCCAGGCGATCAGATTCACTTTTGCGGGCAGTCCAGTCCGCCGCACAAGTCGCGCAACCTGCAAAGCGTGTTCCGGACGGTCTGTGACTCCACCCAACAAAACATATTCGAACGTGATGCGCTCGCGTGGGCGCAACCTGACCTTGCGCACCGCGTCGATGACCGCTTCAATCGGCCATTTGCGATTGATGGGCATCACCTCGCTGCGGATGTCATCGTTGGGCGCATTCAGGCTGATAGCCAGCTTGGGCCTGACCTCGGCCGGCTCGAGTGCAAACCGCTCGATTCCCGGCACAATGCCCGACGTAGACACGGTCATCCTCTGCGGACTCAGGCCCACTTCCTCGACCAAGATGCGCACTGCCGCCATGAAGTTGTCGAAGTTGAGGAACGGTTCGCCCATTCCCATGAAAACGAGGTTCACGCGATCACGGCCGACCTCGACGTTATGGCGCTGGAGCACGGAAACCGCCTGGCCAGCAATCTCGCCCGCAGTGAGATTGCGTTGAAGACCGAGCTTGGCCGTCAGGCAAAACTGGCAGTTGACTGCGCATCCGACCTGGCTGGAGATGCAGATTGTGGCCCGGCTGCGGGGCTTGTTGCTTTCACTGGTTTCAGAATCGAGACTTTTGGTACTCGGAGAGTGTTGGGTGTCCGCGTCGCTTCCGTCGCCGGTCTCGCCGCCGTCGCCTTCGGGCATCCATACGGTCTCGACGGCTTCCGAGCCATCACCGGCTCCCTCGACAAGGTAGCGCTCGGTTCCATCCACCGACTGAAAGACCTGCGCAATCCGGGGCCGGCCCACTTCCCAGCCGGTCTCAGCGAGCCGTCCGCGCAATAATATGGGCAATGTGGTGATTCCACTTATCTCCGCAACTCTTTGACGATACAGAGCTTCCGCCAATTGCCGTCCGCGCCAGGCTGGCTCGCCTGCCTCCACCATTACCGCCGCCAGCGCTTTTGCATCTAACCCAAATAGAGACTTTCGGCTTCTTTTGTTGGAATCTAAATGAACGATTTGGCTGGCGTTTCCGGTCACGGTTAGGCTCAGCTTAGAGTATTTCATCCCCTTTCGCGGCGCGAACACCGGAAAGCTGACCGGGAACCCGCTTCCTTTTCAAGTCCTGATTCGAAGCCGGTATGGTGCCCTTTGAGTCCCGGTTGACCTACAATCGAATTCGACCTGATGACAATGAACCCTGAGAGAAATCTCCGCCGAACCGTACTGCCGAACGGCCTGATCGTACTGACCGAGCGCATGGATCACCTGCGTTCGGTGGCGATGGGCGTCTGGATCAAGTCCGGCTCCCGGTGCGAGCCCGCGGAGACCAATGGCATCTCACACTTTGTTGAACACATGCTCTTCAAGGGCACGCGATCACGCACGGCACAAAACATCGCCCGCGAGATGGACTCGATCGGCGGCAACCTGGATGCGTTCACCGGAAAAGAAACGATCTGCTTCAACGTGAAATCGCTGTCGGACCATGTGCCCATCGCCCTGGACGTGCTGGCCGACCTGGTGCTTAACCCGGTCTTTGCCCCGTCCGACATAGAGCGCGAGCGCGGAGTAATCCTGGAAGAGATCAAGATCGACGAGGACAATCCGGATGTGCTGGTGCAGGAGTTGTTCACGCAGAGCTTCTGGAAGGGGCATCCGCTGGGCTGGCCGATTCTGGGCACGACAGAGACCGTGGCCCGTCTCGATCAACAGCAACTGTTTGACTATCACGGCGACCGCTTTCACGGCGGCAACATGGTCTTTTCCGCAGCCGGCAACCTGGACCACGACCAGTTTGTGGAGGCCGTGGCAGGCAAGTTCTCTTCCCTGGCCAGCGGGCGCGACGCTGAGTGAGATGCCTGCTCCCGATCCCAGTGCCCGGATCGTGCTGCGCAACAAGAAGTCTCTCGAACAGGTTCAGATCTGCCTCGGCGTCCCGGCCCCGCCGATCACGGACGAAAACCGCTACGCTGCGCTGATTCTCAATACGGTGCTTGGCGGCGGCATGAGCTCCCGGCTCTTTCAGACCATCCGCGAAGAGCGGGGCCTGGTCTACTCGATCTACAGCGACCTCAGCCCCTACCGTGACACCGGGACGCTTTGTGTCTACGCCGGCACCTCCGCCGGAAAGGCAATCGAGGTTGTGGACCTGATCATGGCCGAGTTCCGCAACCTGAAGCAATCCGCGCTGGCCGAGGAAGAACTTACCCGCGCCAAGGACCAGCTCAAGGGCAATCTTCTGCTCGGACTGGAGAGCTCGAACTCGCGCATGGCCAACCTGGCGCGGCAGGAGATGTACTTCCACCAGTTCTTTTCAGTCGATGAACTCATCGCCCGCGTCGACGAGGTGGATACAGAGCAGGTGCAGGCGATGGCCCTGCGGCTCTTCGATCCTGATCACATTGCCGTAACTCTGTTGGGCCGCCTTAACGGGGTCAAGCTGAACCGGAACGGGTTGGTGTGTTGAAGAGCAGGGGTCAGGGGTCAGAGAGCAGGGGTCAGGGATCAGGGACGTGGGAGTTGCGTCGATCAATGAAATCTGCAGAGTGAATCGCGCTCTTCCTACCGATGAACACAACCGCCGACACCAGAGAATAAGTTCGCGGGATCGAGATTATCTTCGCCGAATCTCTCCGTCATTCACAAGCCCTCTTGTCGGGCGGCTCCGGGGTGACATCCTTGCCATCTCGAACGCCCCGATCGTGTGCCGGGACCTGGACCTGGCGATTGACTCTCGATAAGATTGCCGGGGCCTCGCAGGTCTTTGACTTGCGGGGGGCGAACACGCGATCAGCAGCTTCGTTCACCGTGATATTCTTAGCCTTCCGGAGAGAAAGCTTTTGAGCCTCTTGCCCCTTAATCTCTTGCAGCCTGCTTTTGACCGGGTGGCGACGATCTTGCTCAGACTGGGCGAGGCGCTCGGGCTAATCTCGGGAGCGAGTCTTGGCGAACATAATAGAATGGCGCCCTCTCTTGTAAACCTGAGGAGCTTTGCGGTAGCTGCGGCGCTTTCAGCAGCGATCAGCAGGCTTTTGCCAGCCTGGATTGTGACGGGCAAAGACGGTAATGATTTCGGCTGCGGCTTCCATCGTGGCTCGAAAGCAAACAGTGTGCGCTTAGTGCAATTCTCTTGCAAGACGGCCGTTCGTTTCACTAACCCATTTTGCTTCGACGGATGTTGAAATGCACCTGATTCTGTTTGTTCTGTTTGCGGGATTTTGCCTGGCAGGGGCTATCAATCTCTTGCTCCAGAGTCATCCCATCAGCAGCGCCCTTTCGCTGATTGTGGTGATGACCTCGCTGGCGGTGCTTTACCTGCTGCTGGGCGCGGAGTTTCTGGCTGCGGCGCAGATCATTGTTTACTCCGGCGCGATCATGGTACTGTTCACGTTCGTGGTGATGCTGCTGAATGCAGGCCGAGAAGAGCGGACCATGGGCAGCCGTGCGGCGGGGTTGATCGGCTTTCCTGCCGTGGTCGCGATTCTCGCAGTTCTGGCCACAGTGATTCTCCATGCGCAGGGCCTTGGCGTTGCCTCATTGAGCGACGGCATCACGACGACCGAAGACCTGAGCCGCGTGCTTTTCCATGAGTTGCTGCTGCCGTTTGAGGTCACGTCTGTGCTGATTCTGATTGCGATACTGGGTGCGGTGGCATTGGCCCGACACGGGCACGGAGATCCTGACCCGAGCGGAGAAAGGGCGGCTGGCAAATGAACCTCTTCTCTCAGGAAGTTCCGATCTCCTGGTACTTGTTGCTGAGCGCGGTCTTGTTTTCGCTGGGAGTGATTGGGTTTCTCATCAAGCGGAACCTCATTACAGTTTTCATGTCGATTGAGCTGATGCTCAACGCCGTCAATCTGTCTTTTGTGACCTTCGCGCATGAGTGGCATGCGGTGAAAGGACAGATTTTTGTGTTCTTTGTGATGATGGTTGCCGCGGCTGAGGCTGCGGTGGGATTGGCCATCATTATTGCGGTGTTTCGCGCGCGCGCAACCCTGGCCGTCGATCGTATCGACCTGATGAAACTATGAGCGGACATCTCTATCTCTGGCTGATTCCGGCGTTGCCCTTCGCGGGATTTCTGCTCAATGGAATCCTCGGATCGCGCTTGCCCAAGTGGCTGGTTACGACGATTGCGCTGCTGGCTCCGCTGGCGGCGTTCGGGGTGGTGTTGAATGCAGCTCGCGGAATCTTCGGATTTGGTGCCCCATTCACTTCCCTGCCCTACGTCGAAACCTGCCCGATAGGTTGGATCAATGCGGGCACGCTGCATATTGACTTCAGCTTTGTACTCGATCAGCTTTCGCTTGTCATGCTGCTGGTGATTACTGGCGTTGGGTTCCTGATCCATATTTACTCTATCGGCTACATGGGGCACGAGGAAGGGTATGCACGCTACTTCAGCTTTTTGAATCTCTTCCTCTTCTTCATGACGGTGCTGGTGCTGGCGGGCAATGCGCTGGTGATGTTTGTGGGCTGGGAGGGAGTAGGGCTGGCGTCTTATTTGCTAATCGGGTTTTATTTCAAGAAGGACTCGGCGGCGAATGCAGGCAAGAAGGCATTCATCGTCAACCGGATTGGCGATTTCGGATTCCTGATTGGGATGTTTCTGCTGCTGGCGAATTTCGGCACGCTGACATTCAGCGAGATCGCTACCAAGCTCGGGCAAGATCCAGGGTGGCAGGGCGGCGTCGTGACCGTGATCGCGCTCTGCCTGCTGCTGGGCGCAACGGGCAAGAGCGCGCAGTTGCCGCTCTATATCTGGCTGCCGGATGCGATGGAAGGCCCCACGCCGGTCTCCGCGTTGATTCATGCGGCGACCATGGTGACGGCCGGCGTTTACATGATCGCGCGCACGCATGTGTTGTTTGACCACTCGCCGTTTGCGCTGGGCGTGGTGGCTGTTGTGGGCGCGGCGACGGCGCTGTTTGCGGCCACCATCGGGCTGGTGCAGAACGATATCAAGCGAGTTCTGGCTTACTCGACGATTTCGCAGCTTGGGTACATGTTTCTCGGTTGCGGAGTGGCGGCTTACTCGGCGGCGATCTTCCACTTGATGACGCACGCGTTCTTCAAGGCGCTGCTCTTTCTGGCGGCGGGTTCGGTGATTCATGCGATCGGCGGCGAGCAGGACATGCGCAAGATGGGCGGACTGCGCAAAAAGCTCCCGGTTACTTTTTGGACGATGACGGCGGCGGTTTTTGCGATTGCGGGATTCCCGCCGCTGGCGGCGTTCTTCTCGAAGGACGCGATTCTTTACGCGGCGTATCTGCAGGGTCCGGGCGGAATGGCGCTGTGGTTTGTTGGCCTCGTGACGGCGCTGCTTACGTCTCTCTACATGTTCCGGCTGTGGTACATGACTTTCATGGGCGAGGCGCGCAGTCCGGCGATTCATGCGCATGAGAGCCCGTGGTCGATGCTTGGGCCGCTGGTGATTCTGGCGCTGCTTTCGATTGGCGGCGGGGGGATCGGGATCGAGCGATTTGCGGCTTTCCTTGCGCCTGCGGCGGGTGCAGGAACTGTTGAATCGGCGATACCCCATTTGGAGCTTATACTCAGCGGCGCGGCTGTTGCGGTGGCGCTGGTGGGCTGGCTGATTGCGGACCTGCTCTACAGGCGGAAGCCCGCTAAACCGGCGCGAGTGGCAGAGGCTCTTCCCGGAGCTTACAAAGTGCTTGCCAACAAGTATTACGTCGACGAGATTTATGGCGCTACCGTGGTGAAGCCGCTGCTCGGTTTTTCGAAATACGTGCTGGGATGGGTAGTAGACATCGGCCTTCTTGGCGGCTTGGCCTGGTTGCTGGGAGGCGTTGCCATGTTCACCGGAGCGATTTTGCAGCGCTGGCAATCCGGGAATCTGCGCTCTTATGCGGCGTGGTTGGCTGCCGGCGCCGCGGCTGTGCTGCTGTTCGTACTGGTTCCTTGGAACACGGCCTGGCCGGCTTCGATGGAGTTTATCTGGAAAGTGGCGAGGCATTGAGAATGGACGCGATCAACCAATCGATTCTCACGCTGATCCTTCTGGTTCCGCTGGCCGGCGCGCTGCTAGTGGCGCTGGTCCCGGACCGCTTCAAACTGCCAAACTGGATTGCGCTGCTTACGACGCTGGCCAGTTTTGTGCTCACGCTTCACCTTCCGACACATTTTGTGCTGGGCCAGGGCGGCTTCCAGTTTGAAGTCAACCAGCCTTGGATTGGGAGTCCTGCGATTTTTTATCACGTCGGCGTGGACGGCCTCAGCCTTTGGCTGGTTGTGCTGACTGGGCTGCTTGCTCCGGTTGGCGTGATTGCAAGCTGGAATGCGATCAAGGAACGCCGCAAGATTTTCTACTCGCTGTTTCTGGTGCAGCAGACTGCGATGGTCGGGGTGTTCATCTCGCTCGACCTGATGCTCTACTACGGCTTCTGGGAGCTGTCGTTGGTGCCGATGGCGATCCTGATCGCGATGTACGGCCGCAAGGACGGGCCCAAGGCCGCACTCAAGTTCTTCCTGTTTACGTTCATTCCTTCGGCTCCACTGCTGGTTGCGATTCTATGGATTTACGCGCGCACCGGGAGTTTCGATTTCGTGATGCTTCAGGTTCTGCTGGCGCATGGAAATTTTGCGTCAGGCGCAATGTGGTGGGCTGCAATTGCGTTTCTGTTTGCCTTTGCCGTGAAGGTTCCAGTCTTCCCGCTGCATGGCTGGCTGGCAGACACGTTTAACGAAGCCCCGGTTGCCATGGCGATGGTCGTCGCGGGAAAACTCGGACTTTATTCGATGTTGCGGTTCCACATCGGGCTATTTCCTGTTCAGGCGCGCGCGATGGCTCCCTGGCTGATTGCGCTGGCAGTGATTGGGATCCTCTATGGCGCATGTCTGGCGCTTGTGCAACGGGACTTCTGGAGACTGATGGCATTCGCGGCTCTGAGCCATCTCAGCCTGATCGTGCTGGCGATTTACGGACTCACATTCACAGGCTGGACCGGAGGCGTCTACCAGATTCTCAATCACGGCGTGGTCGATGCCGCGTTGTTTCTGTTGTTGGGGGCGCTTGAGGTCCGGTATGGAACCAGCCAGATCGACGCTTATGGCGGGCTGGCCGCCAAAGTGCCGCGCGCAGCTACTTTCTTTGTAATCGCATCGTTGGCAATGATAGGCCTGCCGATGCTTGGCGGCTTTGTGGGTGAATTTCTTATTCTTTCGAGCACCTTTACCGAGGTTAGCCGCGGCTGGTCTGTTGCGGCTGCGCTGGGCGTAATTCTGGGCGCGGCGTACATGCTCTGGCTTGTGCAGCGCATCTTCTACGGCCCTGAGAGCAAGCTCAGCGCATCGAAATCAGGAGACGATTTGCACTTTGGCGAGTTGGCCGTGCTTGCGCCCCTTGCCGTGCTGATGCTTGCAATGGGACTGGCGCCGTCACTCTGGACTACTTCGATTCAGGCCGGCGTGCATCCGCCATCGGCAAATGGAACTCCGTCGATGTCTCCTTCGGTAGCGCAGATCTCGCCACAAGGGGAGGCTCAACGGTGACTCCTCTTTTGAACCCTGTTTTACAATTTCTTCTCGCGCACGAGGATTTTTTCCGGATTCTTCCCGAGGCTGTGCTCACACTTACAGGCGTGGCGGTTATGGTGATCGACGCGTCGCTACCAGTAGGTTTTCCGCGCAGGCTTCTCGGCTTCCTGGCAGCTATGGGACGCAGCATTGGCGCTCTGGGCCAGCCTTTTGCAGCTTTCACTTCCGGTTGGAACCAGCTTCTTCGGCACGGTCGAGACCAGCCCGTTCACCATCTTTTTCCATGTACTCATCTGCGGCATTGTGCTTGTGGCGCTGCTGCTATCGCTCGACACTCTGCCGGAAGACAGCCACCATCAAGGCGAGTTTTATGCGCTGATATCCTTTGGCGCGGTGGGCATGTGCCTGCTGACCGGCGCGGTCGAAATGCTGGTGGTCTTCATTGCTCTTGAGATTTCATCGATCTCGACTTACATTCTTGCCGGTTACCGGAAGGAGACAGGCCGCGGCCCGGAAGCTGCCATCAAGTATTTTCTGCTTGGTTCTTTCGCCACCGGGTTTCTGCTCTACGGCATCGCACTGATCTTTGGCGCTACCGGAACGACGCAGGTTTATGAGATTGCCCATCTCGCGCCCACGGCGCAGAATCACTCCCTTGTTCTGGCCGCGCTAGCGCTGATGCTGGTTGGGATTCTCTTCAAGGTTTCGGCCGCGCCCTTTCATGTGTGGACGCCGGATGTTTACGAGGGCGCACCTACGCCGGTGGTGGCGCTGCTCTCCACAGCCCCTAAAGCCGCGGCCTTCGCCCTGCTGCTGAGGGTGGTGTATGAGATGTTCCCATCGCTGCACGCGCTGTGGGGCCCGCTGCTTTGGATTGTGGCTGTGCTTTCGATGACGGTTGGAAATCTTGCCGCGCTGCGCCAGCAGAACGTGAAGCGGATGCTTGCCTACTCCTCGATAGCACATGCGGGCTACCTTGTTGGCCGCCTTCGCAGGCATCGGGACGAGCGGGATTGCGGCTGCCAGTTTCTATATGGCTGCCTACGCGGCCATGAACGTGGGCATCTTTGCGGTGATCACCCTGATCAGCGGGTATGACGATGAACTGCCTCTGATCGACGATTTCCGCGGGCTCATCTACCGCTCGCCGTTGCTCGGCAGCCTTTTGCTCTTCTTCCTTGTCTCGCTGGTCGGAATTCCCTTCACCGGCGGATTCTTCGGCAAGTTTTACTCATTCTCCGCCGCAGTCGACGGCGGCGCGGTTGCACTGGCCATCATCGGCTTGTTGAACTCGGGACTGGCGGCAGCCTACTACCTGCGGCTGGCGCTTGCCGCAGCGCAACGTGAACCAGAAGGCGCAGGCCGGATCTAGAACTGCAACGCCGCAGGTTGGAGTGGCCGTGGGAGCCGCATTGTTGTTCGCGGTTGCCGCCACGCTGGTTCTCGGCATCGTTCCCGGCGAGGTTTTGCGGGCTGCGCAGTCCGGAGCGCACACGTTGCAGGCACCGCCTCCAGACAGCGCACCATCCGGCGATGCCGTCCGTCCGTAGGCGATTGAGTTGCTCCAGCAGGCTCGCCCATTCAAGTACAATCTCATCTGATGAAGCTAGGCGAATTGGCAAGTCGGTTGGGTGCGGAACTGCGCGGCGACGCGGAGTTGGAAGTAACCGGCGTAAAAGGGATTGAGGAGGCCGGACCTACCGAGATCACGTTCGTGGCAAATCCGCGCTACACGGGTATGGCGCGTATGACGCAGGCCGCAGCGGTGCTGGTGGAGCCGGAGTTCCAGGAGATTTCAGCCGCTACGCTGCGCGTGAAGAACCCTTACCTTGCATTCTCTCGCGCATTGGGTTTCTTTTATCAGCCGCCGGTTTACGCGGCCGGGATCCACCCGACCGCGGTCATTGATGCGACGGCTGAGATTGGCGAGGGAGCGCACATTGGCGCATACGTGGTGGTTGGTCAGGGCGTGCGCCTGGGTCCTAACGCAACTTTGTTGCCGCACGTGGTGCTTTATCCCGGAGTGCAGGCGGGCAGCCACTTTTTTGCGCACGCTCATGCGGTTGTGCGGGAGAACTGCGTGCTCGGCGACCACGTGACGCTGGAGAATGGCGCCATTATCGGTGCGGATGGTTTCGGCTTCGCAAAGAATGAAACAGGCCACTGGGAGAAGATTCCGCAATCGGGGCCGGCAAGATTGGGCAACCGCGTGGACGTGCAGGCAAATGCGTGCATCGACCGGGCCACCGTGGGCGCCACTGAAATCGGTGATGGAACCAAGGTGGACAATCTTGTCCAGGTCGGTCACGGATCGCGGGTTGGTGAAGACACATTGTTGTGCGGACAAGTTGGTGTGGCCGGCTCGTCGGTAATTGGCAACAACGTGATTTTGGCCGGTCAATCCGCGGTCGCAGGCCACTGCTCGCTAGGCGACGGAGTTGTTCTGACTGCGCAGTCGGCGGTCTCGCACGATGTTCCGCCGGGCAAGATGGTCTCCGGTTCGCCCGGCTTTGACAACAGGGTCTGGTTGCGGGCAGTTGCGATTTTTCAACGTTTGCCGGAGTTGCTCAAGCGTCTGGATCGAGTGGAGAAGGCAGTTGGGGTGAAGGCCGCAGAGGAAGCGCCGCAACGCGAAGATGGGAGTCAGTAATGATGGATCGCTGTGGTGTGCGGATTGGACTGTGGGGCCTGACTCTGCTGTCTGCACTGCCGACAGCGACTGGCTGCCGCTCTTACCACGTTGAGACGACCGTCGAGAACCGCACAGGCGCGACGATTCAATTGCTTGAGGTCGACTATCCAAGCGCGAGTTTTGGAGCCGACAGGCTGGCCGCGGACGCGGACTTCCACTATCGCATCCAGATCCAGGGGAGCGGGACTCTCAGGGTGCAGTACACAGCCGCAGGCGGGCTGAAGGAGCAAATCGACGGGCCTGCGCTCTTCGAGCGCCAGCAGGGAAAGATTCAGATCGTGCTGTTGCCGGACGGGAAGGCGGAGTTTCATCCGGAGTTGACGCCGGAACGCTGATTTCTGTGCTCACTTGGGCTCCCTTTGAACAGGTGAGGTGGGCTTGGTCGTATCCCACCCATTCGCTAGAAAAAAGCGAATGGATGGGGCACCCAGCTTCTTTTTGAGGGGCGATACCGGATGGGATCATTTCGGGACGTAACTTGTCGCGGCGAGTCAGGCTGCTCCTAACGACGTGTTCAAAGCTCAGCTTGAATCCCTGCAAGTTGATGTTTTTGCTGTCTCATTGATCGCGAAGCGCCGGTTATGAGCCCTTCGGCCGCGGCTCAGAAGCAAATTCCTGTCCTTTGAGATCGATGTCCGGAGCCAGAAAATCCTCAGTTTTCAGCGGTTTAGCCAGTGATGGCCGATGAATGGAACGGTTCCTTTGGCAAGGAATCCTTTCATTTGTTCCCTTTTTGGACACAGACTTTCAGGAGACGGTACACGGACCGAAGCCTGCGGGATGGAGCATCAGGCTAGTAAATATTGGAGAGAATCGGGATGCGTGGAGTCCTGGAATTGAGGCGATATTCCCGTAAGGGCGGGCGGCAAGCCCATAACCCAATTAGGACGAGGTGCTTAACTCTTCGCATAGAGGAATGCGAGGAAGGGGATGCGATAGCGTTGAGTATTTTGCACACGATTGTTATCGTCGGGCTGTGCTCCGCGCGCCGGAATAGTCTTGAAATTCTTTCATTAAAAAAGTTTCCTGACTGGACTCATTTGGAAATTCGCCGATAAAGGGATCAGGGGGCAGAGGTGCTCTTGAGGCCTGCATCGCTCGGGATCGGCATGCGCGTTCTGTGGACGCGGAAGCGGGCGCACTTGCTACGCCCGGCGGGGTGTTTCGTCGCGGTGCTTGTGGCCACGATCTTCGTTGGTCTGGCACCGGAAGAAAACCTGGTGTGGGTCGCCAATGGAGTGATGCTTGCCTACCTGCTGCTGGCGCCTCGCAAGCGATGGATCGCCTATCTTTGCGCTGGTTACGCCGCGCAATTCTTTGGCGGGCTGATTGTGGGCCACCATGGCATCGTCAGCGCCTTACTACTGACGTTTCTCAATCTCGCTGAATCGCTGATAAGTGCATTATTCCTGCGCCGTCGTTCTTCGCAGCTTCCGGATTTCACCAGTCCGCGTTACGTCACCAAGTTTCTCGCCTTTGGCGTCTTTGCGGGTCCTGTGATCACGGGAGCGATGGCGGCCCTGTTGGCTCCTATATGGCACCAACCTTCCCGCTGGACCGAATTTCTTCAATGGGTTGCCTCCGATGCGCTCGGAGCCGGCGTTGCCACTCCCGCCATTGTGGCGATCTTCCGCACGCATTTCAGGAAGTCTCTCTATTCGCTGAAGAACTGGGCCCATCTCGTTCCAATTGCCTTGTGTGCCGTGGCAGCGTTCTCGCAGGCCCGTCTGCCGGTGCCATTCCTCCTGTACCCGCTGCTGGTTCTGGTTCTGCTCAGGCTAAGCCTGGGATGGGCTGCAATGGGCGCTCTTCTCGTCGCGGCGATTGGAAGCTCGTTCACGGTTCGCGGTTACGGTCCGTTTGCAGTGTCTGCATCGACAACGCCGCTCGAGTCGGCCACGCTTCTGCAGCTCTTCCTTGCTTCAGCCATGGTGATCCTCTATAGCGTGTCCGTGGTCATTGAAAACCTGCGCAACACCGAGCGCCGCCTGCATGAGATCGCCGCCTTGCACAAACTGGTGACTGAGAACTCCCGGGACGTAATCATCCTCGCCGATTTCAAGGGCAGGCGCAGCTACTGTTCGGCGGCCAGCGAGGGCTTCGGATGGACGGCGGAGGAGTTTGCAGGAATCAGGGCAATCGACCTGGTGCATCCTGAGGATCGCGCAACTGCGGAAGCAGGCGTAAACCAGCTTCTTTCGGGCTCGGAAGGAGCGATGATCGAATGCCGAATCCGAAAACGGAACGGCGAATATACCTGGGTGGAGGCGAGCCTTCGGCTGATGCGCGATCCTGTCACAGGCGCTCCAACAGGAATCCTGAACATCACGCGCGACATTTCTGAGCGGAAACGTGCCGAGCACGCGCGGGAACTCCATGACTCGTTGATACGCGCAATCCACGAAGTAACGCTGGATGGGATTCTTGTCGTAGATTCGGACTCGAATATCGCTTCGTTGAATAGAAGATTCGCGGAGATCTGGCAGGTGGATGAAACAGGCGTATCGGTCGACGGGCACAAGATGAACAGGAGGCTCTCGGACGAGGAGTTGTTGTCCCGGTGTGTCGATCGCACGAAGGACCCCAAGGCCTTTATCGAGCGGGTTCAGGAACTCTATGCCGACCGCAACGCGAACGATTCTTGCCAGGTTGAACTGAAAGACGGCAGGACGCTGGAACGTTACACGACGGGCCTGCAAAGTGACTCCGGGCAGTACCTGGGGCGCGTCTGGTTCTTCCGCGACATAACAGACCGCAAGCACGCTGAAAAGCAGCTTCAGGATGCCTACCGCGCCGTCGAGGTTCTGGCAGTGACTGACGCGCTCACGGGTCTTGCCAATCGCCGGCAATTCGACCAGTGTCTGGCGACGGAATGGCGCCGGAGCATGCGCGACTTTAATCCACTATCCCTGCTGCTCATCGATGCCGATCTTTTCAAATCCTACAACGATAACTACGGGCATCTGCGGGGCGATAGTTGCCTCAGACAGATTGCCGAAGCCGCGCAGAGCGTCGTCGCACGCCCGGGGGATCTGGTCGCCCGGTTTGGCGGCGAAGAGTTTGCAATTATTCTGCCGAACACTTTGAAGGAGGGCGCTGCAGAGGTCGCCAGCACGATCTGCAAGACCTTACGCGGACTCAATCTGGATCACAAGGGCAGCCCTTACGGCGTGATGACAGTTTCGATTGGCTGCGCTACCGTAATTCCCCAACTTGGACAAAGCTCCGCATCGCTGATAGATCTCGCCGACAGGGCTCTCTACAATGCCAAAAGAAGCGGCCGCAATCGGGTATGTACCGGCGGTCCGGAATGTTGCACGGCGGACGAGCAAGATGCGACGGGAGTCCGGGGCGTCGTTACCGGTATTGCGAGCTGACTGTTCCGTTGTCAAACAGGCATGATGAAAGGCCGTTGGACGATCTCGAGTTGAGATCGCCCAGCGGCCTTTTCGTCAATGTGAAGATAGTTTGTTTCAGCGAACCATGCTATGGAAAAGCGGGGACTGCAACAGACTGTTGAATTGTCCGTCGGTGGTGGCGAAGTGGATGGAGAGGCGCCCCGAGTCCGAGCCGATCGAGGTCGCGCTCAATGCCTGCTTCTCGGTGTCCGATCCGCTCATCTTCCGAAGCATGACGGCGGCGGTGAGAAGCGAGGAAACAGTGGCTGCGGTGAATGAGTCGCCTGTTGAGATGGTGAGATCGAACTTTACGCCATGCTGAAAGTTCATCGAGTACCATGAGGCCTGAAGGCGCTTCTGCACAGTCTCGAAATCGGTGACGGAGCCTGCCTCCCCGAGCAGTTGTTTCATCATGGTTTGGGTGCCGGCGGCGTCCAGAATGCTCCACAGCGGCTCGGAATCCACGCTCCGCATCGCGTCCATCATCGGGCCGTTGGTCAACAGGCTCTGCAATGCTCCATCGCGCGCATCAAGGGCCTTGGTGACTGCATCCTTCTGGCCAAAAACCATGGTCGACGGGTCGACAAAGCAGAGCACCATTCCCGATTTTGTCATTGGATAGATGCTGTTCGCGCGCACCATGGTTGGCTTGATCTTCTGCTTGCGAAAGTTGGCGAGAACTTCGTCCACCGAGAACTGACCCTGGGCGATGCCCACAGTCAAAAGCGAGTCACTGCCAGGCGAAGGCCGGAAGAGAGCAAAAGCCAACTGGTCTACGTCATGGTTTTCGTTCAATCCTGACTTGGCCAGCGCTTCATCCAGTTGCTTCAGTTCAGGCGGCATTACCCGATCGCGTAAATCCATCGCCGATTGCGAATTCTGCATCGCGCGATAGTCGATAACCACCAGTTGCTGCACTTCGCGCGGAATAGCCCCTCGCGCATCGGTGGACAACTGAGCCGCAGGAGCCATGGCGGCGGCGAGCAGTACGGATGCAACCGAACACTTGAGAATTGCCTTCAACAATTTCATCCTCCGAAAACCGCATGCGTCTCGAATTCTGTCATTGAGTATTGTCGGCCAGTAGAGGTTATTAGACGCATGCCTCTCTATAATTGCTGTATTCCGACAGTACTATTGTACCCGTCACGGTTTCTCTTCGCCGAACCGCTGTTCTCGGCAGGGGCCCGGGTCTGACAATCAAGCCGCACCGAAATGAGTGAGTCACACCGCAACCGGCCAAGGTAACGGAGACCCCAATCGATGCTCGAGTATCCTGGTCTGCGGGTCAAACCCTTCTAATTGACGCATCCACTCGCTTTCACGCTCACAAGCCGCTTCAGGAATCAGGCCGATAATCTCGCCTTCGGCAATCTGAGTCTTGTGGCGGAGCGCAAGCCTTGAAACCTCGCGATGAACCAGCGAAATGGGCGCGGCCTCAAAATCGGTAATGTTCATGGAGAGTTGCGCACGGCCATGGGCCAGGACGCCCATCGCCTTTACGCCCCTCATGCCGCCCGAGGCGGCGCGAATTCCGCGAGCGATGGCGCGGGCCACGGCAACATCGGTCGAGTCAAGATAGATATTGTAGGCGACGAGAAACCTTCGAGCACCTACGGCGCAGGCGCCGGCCGTGGGATGCAGGCCCGGCCCGCCAAGGTCGGGACGCCGTGCCGCTTCCTTGCGAACGGCCTCCTTCAAACCTTCGAATTGCCCATTACGCACGTCTTCAAGATTGGCCCGGTCGGGCCGGGATGCCGCTGCTTCATAGAAAAACACCGGCACGCCGAATCGCCGCCAGATCTCGAGGCCTGCCTGGCGGGCAAGCAGTGCGCAATGTTCCAACTTGATGCCGGAAATGGGTACGAAAGGGATCACGTCTGCCGCGCCGATGCGGGGATGAACTCCCTTCTGGCGGGTCAAATCGATCAGGTCCACAGCCTTGCCTACACCGCGCACCGCAGCTTCGACCATCGCTGCGGGTTCCCCGACCAGGGTGACGACGGAGCGGTTGTGATCGGCGTCCATTGACCAGTCGAGCAGGCGCACACCCTCCATGCGCATCGCAGCTACAATCGCCTCGACGCGCCGGGCATCGGTGCCCTCAGAGTAGTTTGGGACGCACTCAACCACCTGTCCGTTCATTGCTGTTCGACCGCTGCCTCAAGACCTCGCCGCCGACGCCCGGGGTCTATTTCCAGTAGGTATAACCCACTTGAATCTGAATACTTGCGTTTACTCCCGGATTTTTATCGCCGAGCGACGCCGAAGAGATGTGAACCGCATTCACGCCGAGATCGACCGATCGCCTGGGACGAACGAAATAATGAATGCCAAAACCCCCTTGCGGCGAAAAGTTCCACACAGAAGTTCCGCCAGGGGTCCCGTGCGGAACCAGTTGATCGGGTGGAAACTTGTGCGTTGTGTAGATCAACCCGCCTGCGCCCTGAAACCAGGGTTGAATGCGCTGAGAATTGGTGAGGAAGTTCCAGCGGAAGATGACCGGGGTAAGGCTGACGCCGCGAAACGTCCCTCCGCCTTCGGGGGCTACGAAACTGCATCCGCTTGCCGGGCAGCCCGGTCCTGGATAGAAAAAGGTCTGCTGATGGGGCGCCGGCGTGTAGGCTTGCCAAAGCGGCATGATGTTGCCGCCCAACTCAAACTGGCCGCTGAAGATGCCGGCGTGGACCGGCGGGAATAGCGGTTTTCCCATCTGGAAGCCGCCCCAGAAAAACTTGAAGTCGGAGCGGTTGCCGACGCCAAATCCATAGTTGACAAACGGTCCCATTTCCCAACTGTGGGCATTGCGGACCTGCGCCACGGGGTTGGCGTCATCGGTTCCCATTGCAGTGCTGGAAGGTGTTTCGGTCCTGGCCATCGTCGACGCGGCCATCAACATGAGTAAGAGCATCCTTGCAAATCGGGTCAAAGTTCTTCCCTTTCGTACGTCTCAAAATTAAAACCCCAAAAAAAGACCGCCACAACCGGGCGGCCTCTTCATTGCCTGCCTCAGGCCCGGTCAGCCGGCAGCGTGCTCCATCTGCGTGGCATCCATGTCGAAGTTCGAGTAGACGTTCTGAGTGTCGTCGCAGTCTTCGAGGGCTTCGAGCAGGCGAATCATCTGGGCCGCCGCGTTGCCTTCAAGCTTGGTGTAGGTCGAGGCCACCATGGTAATTTCACTCATCACGGTTGGGATTCCCGCCGCCTTTATGGCCGTGGCAACCGCTTCGTACGAGCCCGGATCGGTAATGATCTCCCAGGTGTCGCCCTCGTCGTTGAGGTCTTCGCCGCCGTGCTCGATGACGATGTCCATCAACTGCTCTTCGCCGGCAGCGGGTTTCTCGACTGCGATGATGCCCTTCTTGGAGAACATGAAACGCACGGAGCCGGATTCGCCCAGATTGCCGCCGTTCTTTGAGAATGCGTGACGAATCTCGCTGACGGCGCGGTTGCGATTATCGGTGGTCACATCGACGATGATGGCGACGCCGCCCGGACCGTAGCCCTCGAAAGAGATCTCCTCGTAGTTGACCCCTTCCAGTTCTCCGGTGCCGCGCTGGATGGCGCGCTTGATGTTCTCCTGGGGCATGTTCTCGGCTTTGGCCGCCAGAATCGCGGTGCGCAGGCGGGGGTTGCCATCCGGGTCCCCACCACCCTTTGCGGCGATTGAGATTTCCTTGATGATGCGGGTGAATGTCTTGCCGCGCTTGGCATCGAGCGCGCCCTTCTTGTGCTTGATTGTGGCCCACTTGGAATGGCCTGACATGGGAACCTCAACGGTACTGAAAATGATGGCGCAGGCGCGCACCCGACATGTAATTGTACCATCGGCAGTGGCAAGCCGCGCACTGCCGTTTACGGCCCGGACGTCCCAGCTTTCTTGCGAGAATAGCCGGCGGGATCAACCGGTCCGGAGGCCGCGCGGAACCCGAATCGCCTGCTACGGGAACAGCTCGGCTTCTTTCAGCACCCGGCCCATGCGATCTTTGCTGGAGACGATGACACTCTGCGGGGCAACCGGCCAGCGGAATTGCCAGGTCCGGGTCATTCCAGGCGATGGTTCGCTCGGCTGCGGGAGAATAATAGTCCGTCACCTTGTAGGCAAACCCCGCTTCCTCGCTCAGGACCAGAAACGCGTGGCCGAAACCCTCGGGGATCCATAACATTTCACTGTTCGCGCCGCTTAGCTCGACGGCGAAGTGGCGGCCAAATTCGGGCGAGCTCCGGCGCAGGTCCACGGCCACATCCAGCACTGCCCCATACGCAACCCGAATAAGCTTTCCCTGCGGCTGGGTGATCTGATAGTGAATGCCGCGCAATACGTTTTTCTTCGATACCGAGAAATTGTCCTGTGCCCAATGAGCTGGCAGCCCCGCCTCCCGCATCCGCCGCTCGTTGTAGGTCTCGAAGAAGGCGCCGCGATCATCCCGATAAATGGTCGGAGCCAGGAGCAGGACTCCCGGTAACGAGGTTTCTTGAATCTTCATAGCTGGTTGGATCCGGAGGCAAAATACGGCTCGCGGAGGAGCGCCAAAAGGTATTGCCCGTATCCGCTCTTGCTGATCGGATGCGCAAGCTTCTCCAGTTGTTCGGCGGTGATGAAACCCTGACGATAAGCAATTTCTTCAGGGCAGGCGATGTTGAGGCCCTGGCGCCGCTCGATTGTAGAAACGAATAGGGCGGCCTCGAGCAGTGAATCGTGCGTGCCGGTATCGAGCCACGCCATACCGCGACTCATCATCTCCACGTTCAGGGTGCCTGCCTCAAGATAACGCCGGTTGAGGTCAGTGATCTCGAGTTCTCCGCGGGCCGACGGCTTGAGCGAGGAAGCGTAGCTCACAACCTGGTTATCGTAGAAATAGAGCCCGGTGACCGCATAGCGCGACTTGGGATGCTCAGGCTTTTCGTCAAGACTGATGGCGTGACCGGCTTTGTCGAATTCAATGACGCCGTAGCGTTGCGGGTCTTCGACGGGATAGGCGAACACCGTCGCTCCCTGCCTGAGTTTTGCCGCAGACTGAAGCTGCCGGGAGAATCCCTGACCGTAAAAGATGTTGTCGCCAAGGATCAGCGCGCTCGGCGAGTCGCCGATGAAATTCCGGCCGATCAGGAAAGCCTGCGCCAGGCCGTCAGGACTGGGTTGAACGGCATACTGAATATTGATTCCCCACTGGCTGCCGTCGCCCAGCAAATCGGCAAACCGGCTCGTATCCTGAGGCGTGGAAATTAGCAGAATTTCGCGCAAGCCCGCAAGCATAAGAGTGCTGAGCGGGTAATAGATCATCGGCTTGTTATAGACGGGCAGGAGTTGCTTCGACACTACGTGAGTGACGGGATAAAGGCGGGTGCCCGATCCCCCGGCGAGAACGATCCCTTTCATAGTGAACTTCGCTCCGAGTAATTCTGCGCGATCCAATCGCGATATGCTCCGGTGCGCACGTTATCGACCCAGGCGGCGTGATCCAGGTACCAGCGAACGGTCTTGCGCAATCCGCTTTCAAACTTTTCGGCAGGCTTCCAGCCGAGTTCGCGTGTAATCTTTGTCGCATCGATCGCATAGCGCCGGTCGTGGCCGGGGCGGTCTTCGACATAGGTGATCAAGCCTTCTTCGCGATGCCGCGTGCGGGATCAGGGCGCATCTCGTCGACAAGGTCACAGATCGTGGAGACAACATCGATATTTGTTCGTTCGCTATTGCCGCCGATGTTGTAGGTCTCGCCGATGCGGCCCTTCTCGAGGACGGCCCGGATGGCAGAGCAATGATCTTCGACGAAGAGCCAGTCGCGTACGTTTTTCCCATCACCGTAAACGGGTAGCTGCTTGCCCTCGAGCGCGTTGAGGATCATGAGGGGAATCAGCTTCTCAGGAAATTGAAACGGGCCGTAGTTGTTGGAGCAGTTTGTGGTGAGCACGGGCAGGCCCCAGGTGTGATGATATGCCCTTGCAAGATGGTCGGAGGCCGCCTTGGAGGCTGCATAGGGGCTGTTGGGAGCGTACGCCGTGGTCTCTGAAAAGGCCGGATCGTCTTTGGCGAGCGAGCCGTAGACCTCATCTGTCGACACATGCAGAAAGCGGAATCCGGCGCGACCGGCCTCGTCGAGTTCCGCCCAATACCGCCTCGCCTTTTCGAGCAGCACGAAGGTGCCCTGAACATTGGTCTGGATGAAGGCCTCAGGGGAGACGATCGACCGGTCAACGTGACTCTCCGCGGCAAAGTGGACGATCGCGCGCGGGCGATGCCTGTCGAGGATCGAGTCCACGAGTTCCGCATCGCAGATGTCACCAAGCGCGAATCGATAACGGGGATCGCTCTCAAGCGAGGCCAGGTTGGCGGGATTGCCGGCGTAGGTGAGCAGATCGAGGTTGACGATGGGCGAGCCGGTGGACTGGAGCCAGGTCAATATGAAATTCGACCCGATAAACCCGGCTCCGCCGGTTACAAGGACTGTGTCCTGGATGCTCTTTATCACGGCCTTCAGTATATGGTACAAAACAAGCGACATTCGAGGTTCGAGGGGTCTGACGGACGCTTTTCGCGGCGCCTGGCACAAGGAAATTCAGCAAGCGGGGAGATTTTTCGCTATTATTAAAGAAAGCCAGTGTAGTCCCGGACGCGGCGGCACCTGCAAATGCAACCCATTTGGTCAAGATCATAGGCGATTCCGCTCAACTGGAATCGCACGGCGGTTGTGTCTTTCAGAACAAACACAGCAATCTGCACGCTAACGGTAACTGAAAAGGCTGCCATGGACACTTCTAATCATCACCGCATTCCTCATCCGCAGGGGCTCTATCACTCACGGAATGAGCACGATGCCTGTGGAATGGGACTGGTCGCCAGCATTCGCGGCGAAAAGAGCCATGAGATCATCCGCAAAGGGCTTGAGGTGCTGATCAACCTCACCCATCGCGGCGCAGCGGGTTGCGACCCGGAGACGGGCGACGGCGCCGGCATCCTGATTCAGATTCCTCACACCTTTTTTGTGCGTGAATGCGGCCAGCTTGGCATGCAGTTGCCTGAGCCGGGCGCCTATGGCGTGGCCATGTGCTTCCTGCCAGTGGAGCGGCATAGCCGTTTGCAGTGCGAGGGCGTGTTCGAGCGCATCGCCCAGCAAGAAGGCCTGACGGTGATCGGCTGGCGCGATACGCCGGTAAACGGCGACGCGGTGGGCCGTGAGGCGCGCGCATCGCAACCTTACATTGAGCAGCTATTCGTCAGCCGGCCCGCGGGACTGGATGAGGAAGCCTTCGAGCGGCTCCTTTATCGGATCCGGCGCAGCACCGAGAACGAGATTGCGGATTCAGATATCGAGGACAAGGAGACCTTCTACGTCCCGTCGTTCTCGTGCCGCACCATCATCTACAAGGGCCTGATGCTGGCGCCGCAGATCGAACGGTTCTACTTCGAGCTGGCAAATCCTCTGGTCACCAGCGCCTTGTGTCTTGTCCACCAGCGCTTCTCGACAAACACGTTCCCAAGCTGGAAGCTGGCGCACCCCTATCGCTACGTTGCTCACAATGGAGAGATCAACACCATCCGCGGCAATGTGAGCTGGATGAACGCCCGCCAGTCGGTTTTGCGCAGCCCGCTGCACGGCGAGCACATCGACAAGCTTTACCCGGTCATCATGCCTGAAGGCAGCGATTCGGCTTCACTCGATAATGCGGTTGAGTTTCTATACCAGTCGGGCCGTTCCCTGCCCCACGTGATGGCCATGCTGATTCCAGAGGCCTGGGCCGGGAATCCCGACATGGACGAGGAGAAGCGCGCCTTCTACGAGTACCACGCATCGCTGATGGAACCGTGGGATGGTCCGGCGGCAATTGCCTTCACGGACGGCCGCGTCATCGGAGCGACTCTGGACCGCAACGGACTGCGGCCCGGCCGGTACATTGTGACCAAGGACGATCTTGTGGTTCTCGCGTCCGAAGCCGGGGTGCTTGAAGTTCCCGCCGAGGATATTCGCAAAAAGGGACGGCTGAGGCCGGGACGCATGTTCCTGGTCGACACGGTTCAGCAGCGCATCATCTCCGACTCTGAAATCAAGAAGCAGTTGTCGGGACGCCAACCTTATGCGGAGTGGCTGAAGCAGCAGCAGGTAACGATGGACATGCTGCCCGAGCCTCCGCGCGTGATCGCGTCCAATCCCGAGACGTTGCTGCGACGGCAGCGCGCATCGGGTTATAGCGAAGAGGATTTGCGCATTTTGCTGGCTCCGATGGCCGCAAAAGGCGAAGAGCCGATCGGGTCGATGGGCACCGATGTTCCGCTCGCCTGCCTGTCGGATCGTCCGCAGTCTTTGTTCAGCTACTTCAAGCAACTCTTCGCGCAGGTTACGAATCCGCCCATCGATCCTATCCGCGAAGAGATGGTGATGTCGCTGATCAGCTACATCGGGACGGAACGGAACATTCTGGATGAGACGCCGGAGAACTGCCATACATTGAAGCTGCCTCACCCGATCCTGACCAACCGGGATCTGGAAAAGCTGCGCCGAGTGTCTTCCGGCGATCTGCTGGCGACGACGCTGCCCGCACTTTTCCGCGCCGTGGATGGCGAAGCGGGCCTGAGACATTCACTGGAAGATCTCAGCGCCAGGGCGGCGCACGCCGTCCACTCCGGCTACACGCTGCTGATTCTCTCCGACCGCGGAGTGGATCCAACGTACGCGCCGATTCCGAGCCTATTGGCGATGGCCGCGGTTCACAACCGGCTGGTTCGCGAGAAGACCCGCACCCAGGTCGCGCTGATTATCGAGAGCGGCGAGCCGCGCGAGGTGATGCACTTCGCACTGCTGATCGGCTACGGCGCCAGCGCCATCAATCCGTACCTTGCGATCGAGACAATTCACGACCTGAAGCGCTGCGGACTGCTGCCGGCGGATGTAAGCGCCGAATACGCGGAGAAAAACTTTATCAAGGCGATTAACAAGGGCCTTCTGAAGACATTCTCCAAGATGGGTATCAGCACGCTGCAAAGTTATCGCGGCGCCCAGGTGTTTGAGGCGGTCGGGCTCAACCAGTTCCTGGTCGATGCGTACTTCTCCGGGACCGCTTCGCGGATTGAGGGCGTCGGACTCGACGTGCTGGCACGCGAGGCGCAGATGAAGCACGCTTACGCCTTCCAGCCGCTGACGGAATCGGAGACGGATCTCGTTGTGGGGGGGCAGTATCAATATCGCGAAGGCGGCGAGTATCACCTGCTGAACCCGCTGACGATCAGCAAGGTGCAGCACGCGGTGCGGCAGAACAATCCGGCTACTTTCCAGGAGTACACCGATCTGCTCGACGACCAGAATCGCGAGTACTGCACGCTGCGCGGGTTGTTCAAGCTGAGGTACGCCGATAAGCCGATTCCTATCGAAGAGGTGGAGCCGGCGAAGGAGATCGTCAAGCGGTTCACGACAGGCGCCATGAGCTTCGGCTCGATCAGCAAAGAAGCGCACGAAACGTTGGCGATTGCGATGAACCGCATCGGCGGCATGTCGAACACGGGTGAAGGCGGGGAAGACGAAGCCCGCTTCAAGCGCGACCCGAATGGCGACCTGCGGCGCAGCGCCGTGAAGCAGGTCGCGAGCGGCAGATTCGGCGTGACGACGAATTACCTGGTGAATGCCGACGAACTACAGATCAAGATGGCGCAAGGCGCCAAGCCGGGCGAAGGCGGACAACTGCCCGGACATAAGGTCGATGAAGTTATCGCAAAGACGCGGCACTCGATTCCGGGCGTTGGGTTGATCTCGCCGCCGCCGCATCATGACATTTACTCAATTGAGGACCTGGCGCAGCTAATCTACGATCTCAAGAACGTCAACCCGCAGGCCCGCATCGCCGTGAAGCTGGTTTCAGAAGCAGGTGTTGGCACGGTCGCTGCCGGGGTATCGAAGGCGCATGCCGACGTGGTGCTGATCTCCGGCGACACGGGCGGGACGGGTGCTTCACCGCTCAGCTCCATCAAGCATGCCGGCCTGCCCTGGGAACTCGGCCTTGCGGAGACACAGCAGGTTCTGCTGCTCAACGATTTGCGCAGCCGTATCCGCGTGCAGACCGACGGCAAGCTGCAGACCGGGCGCGACGTTGTCATCGCTGCGCTGCTGGGCGCCGAGGAATACGGCTTTGCCACCATGCCGCTGATCTCGATGGGCTGCATCATGATGCGCAAATGCCACTTGAACACTTGCGCGGTCGGCATAGCGACGCAGGACCCGGTGTTGCGCGCACGCTTTACCGGACAGCCGGAGCACGTGGTCAACTTCTTCTTCTTTATTGCCGAGCAGATGCGCCAGCACATGGCCAAGCTGGGATTCAGAAGCGTGGATGAGATGGTTGGCCGCGTGGACAAGATCGACGCAGTGGTTGCAAACGCGCATTGGAAGGCCAAAGGAATCGATCTCTCTTCAATCCTTTATGCGCCGACACTGCCCTCGCGCGTGGCCCGGCGGCGAGTGCAGGCGCAGGATCACGGTCTGAATCAGGCCCTCGATCATGTTTTGATAGAGAAAGCGGCGCCGGCGATCGAGTCACAGGTACGGGTGACGGGCAGCTTTGCCATCCGCAACGTTCACCGCACAGTGGGCGCAATGCTGGGCGGCAGGATTGCCCGCAAATACGGGTCGGCTGGATTGCCAGACGGCACAATCAACTTCCGTTTCCAGGGGTCGGCGGGCCAAAGTTTCGGCGCATTCGTTCCCTCCGGAGTTACCCTCGAGCTGGAAGGAGATGCCAACGACTATCTAGGCAAGGGGCTTTCGGGTGGACGAATCATCGCCTACCCGCCGAAGACGTCCAGCTTCCTGCCTGAGGAGAGCATCCTGGTCGGAAACGTCGTCCTCTACGGCGCAACGTCAGGTGAGGTCTTTCTCAACGGCATCGCCGGCGAGCGGTTTGCGGTCCGGAACTCCGGCGCTACTGCCGTGGTGGAAGGAGTGGGCGACCACGGTTGCGAATACATGACCAACGGAACGGTCATTGTGCTCGGGAAGACGGGCCGGAATTTCGCCGCGGGCATGAGCGGCGGTACCGCCTACGTCTATGATTGCCGGGGCGACTTCTCAGTAAGGCGCTGCAACAAGGCCAGCGTGGATCTGGAGCCATTGTCCGCCGAAGCCGATGTGGAGCGCGTCCGCGCCTTGCTTGAACGTCACCGCGACTTTACAGGCAGCCCGCGCGCGGCCTGGATCCTTGAACACTGGTCAGATGCGCAGCCGATGTTCATCAAGATCTTCCCTCACGAGTACAAGCGTGTTCTCGGCGTTCCCCGCGTCGAATCGGTTTACGCTCCTCCCACTAATTCGTCGCTTCTGGTGACGTCTACGGCCGAGGTACTGCATGGGTAAGGTCACAGGGTTTCTGGAAATTCAGCGCGAACAACCTGCACGCCGCCAGTCCGACGTGCGCATCAAGGACTGGTTCGAAATTTACGAGCCGTTCCCTGAGGAGAAGCAGCGCGAGCAGGGCGCTCGCTGCATGGACTGCGGGGTGCCGTTTTGTCACACCGGATGCCCGGTCAACAACCTCATTCCCGACTGGAACGACCTGGTCTACAACAGCCGTTGGGAGGCAGCGGTTCGACGACTCCACTCGACCAACAATTTTCCAGAGTTTACGGGCCGCATCTGCCCTGCTCCCTGCGAAGCCGCCTGCGTCCTGGGCATCAATCAACCGGCGGTATCGATCAAACTGATCGAGCGCTCGATCGTGGAGCGGGGCTGGGATGAAGGCTGGATTCGACCCGAGCCTCCCGAGCACAGCACCGGCAAGCGCGTTGCGGTAGTGGGCAGTGGACCCGCCGGTTTGGCCGCCGCTCAGCAGCTACGCCGGTCGGGACACTCTGTCACCGTCTATGAGAAGAACGACCGGATCGGCGGCCTGCTGCGATATGGCATTCCAAATTTCAAGCTGGAAAAGCATGTCGTCGACCGCCGTGTTGAGCAGATGCAGGCCGAGGGCGTGAAATTCGTGACCAGCGCTCATGTAGGCGTCAACGTGTCCGTCGAAGCCCTCACCTCGCACTACGAGGCCATCCTGCTTTGCGGCGGCTCCGAGCATCCCCGAGACCTGAATATCCCCGGCCGCGAGTTGAAGGGCATTCATTACGCAATGGAGTTCCTTCCCCAACAGAACCGGCGCAACGAAGGGGATACCGTCGATCCCTCGATCGCTATTCTCGCCACAGGCAAGCGGGTACTGATCATCGGAGGCGGCGACACCGGCGCCGATTGCCTTGGCACCAGCCATCGCCAGGGCGCAAAGAGCGTTCATCAGTTTGAGATCATGCCCAAGCCGCCGAACGAGCGCGCTGCATCGACGCCCTGGCCGCTCTGGCCGATGCAGTTGCGCACCGAAAGCTCTCATGAAGAGGGCGGCATTCGCGATTGGAGCATCAACAGCGTCAACTTCACCGGCGACGAAAACGGCAACGTGAAGCAGTTGCACGCCGTACGCGTGGGCCCGCCACCAAAGTTCGAACCCATCGCCGGTAGCGAATTCACTCTTGACGTCGACCTGGTCCTGCTGGCCATGGGCTTCCTTGGCCCGGTTCGCTCCGGCATGATCGAGCAGTTGGGCCTGGCGCTCGACAACCGAGGCAACGTGGCGACAACCGACTACATGAGCTCGGTGGACGGCGTCTTCGCCGCCGGCGATATGCGCCGCGGGCAGTCGCTGGTGGTCTGGGCCATCGCCGAAGGCCGCAAGGCGGCGGCGGCCGTAGACGCCTACCTGAATGCCCAAGTCGATGCGGTTCCACTGCTCCATCGCGCCAAGGCTTAGGAGATAATGTTGAGAGTACGATCTTAATGTCCCATCGGCGCTCCGCAAAAAACGCCGAGTTTTTGCGGGATCCGATCCAAAGAGTAGCCCAGTGGGGTGGCGTGCGGACTGTTTTTTATGAAGACAAAACGGACTCAGGATCGAAGGATTAAGTGAAGCCGAGTCCAATTTGCTCGACTGCAATCACGAGCGCTTGAATTCACGGGTACCTCGCTCAGCCTCCCACGCAGACCCTCTTCCCTTCCGTTCCAAAATCGCTTATTCCCCCGCATGTCGAAAGAGATATACTCTAAGGCAATTTCCTTATTACTGCGCAACTTTAGGCCGGTTTCGGTTTCAAAGTATCTGGAGCGCTTATGAAAGTGAACGTTGCTGCTCTTTACGGCATGTCTCCAGTGCTCTCCGGGCCTCTGGCATTACAGCCGGCCAGTTGGACCCCGCCCGCCGATTCCGGCCAGCCCGCGGGATCCTTAGTCCAAAAGCGATTCAGCGAACCTGACTCCCTGGCCTTTCTGTGCTTGCAACACGATCAGCCAACTCATTTCCCGATGCCCAGTGTTTCTTGAAGGAGAACGACAATGTCTCTATCCCGACGCCGTTTCGTTATGGATGCATCCATGCTTGGCCTTCTCACCGCCCTGATGCCCGAGCTTGCCGCGGCACAGAATGACGCTCCGCAGGCGCCGGCGGAGGATACGCCTCATGACTCCTATGATTTCTGGAACGGATTCTACGATTCAGTCAATCCCTACAGCCACAACTACGGGAAGAAGTCGGCGTCGCGCGGACCGAAGGATCAACTTCCCGATCCTGCAGCCGAGACTCAGTATCTTCACTACCACGGCGAGTCGAAGCGATTGCGCTATGCCACTGACATCGGCAAGGAAGAGTTGCTCGACCACGATGGAGACGTGGCGGTCAGCATTGCGCTTTCACAGTACCGTCCAGCAAGCAGCAACGGGGAAGCCAGCACGCGTGCAGTTCAGTTACGCGTGGACACGACACAGATTCACCCATACATGAACATCCTTGCACCGCTGGCATGGACCGCGATTGCATCGCTGGAGCCAAGCAAGGCGGGCAAAGTGTCGTTGGACCAACTCGGCTTCAGGACGCCGCAGGCGCAGCAAGGCACCAGCAAGATCCTTCTGACGGAAGGCACGGGAAAGCTTGCCGTGAATGTCTCAAAGGCCGGGGGCGCTTCATTTTTCGTTAAGGCGCTCAACATCATCATGCAGGGAGCCAAGATTGCTGCTCCCATAGTGTCGCTGCCGGCAATCAGCGTTCCGGCGCTAAGCGCGTTTAGTGAGGCTCTGAGCTACTGGGAAGATCGCACCAGGTTCATCATGGCCAGCAACCTGACCACTGCTGTGGCCACGCAGCAAGCACATGCCGATCCGGATCGCGAAGATCGTTATATCGGTCTTCTCTCCGGCGACTACCTGATGCTTCCGCAAATGCATACCGACGAGCTGGCCAAGGAACTTCCGAATCTTGACCTGATCCAGGGTTACCTTGTGCGGAAGGACTCCGACCCGAGTCTTCCGATCCAAACACGTGCGCAGAACGCTGTCCCCGGTGTCACCTATGCTTCGATGCGGGTGACCGTGCAGGCGCTTGACGCCTCGTCGTCCTCTGACCGGCCCGGGGGCGGCCATAAATCCGAGGGCGGCAACGAGTCCGGCAGTTCCTCCTCTGGCAGCAAGAGCGGTTCAAAGAAGGGCGGGTCAGGGAAGAGCGGGTCAGGGAAGAGCGGCTCCAGCGGCAAGAAGAGCTAAAATTCCGTGACCGCCACCAAGGAGGAAAGATGAGCCTGGCGCCGAAGTTGCGTTTGATCGCATTTTTGAGCACCGGACTGCTGGCTATTGCAGCGGCCCAGGCGCAAAGTTCTCCGGTGCAGGCTCAGATTAAACAGTATGAACAAAAGCTTGCGGAGGCGCGTGCGTCAAAACACGCAAACGACGAAGGGCTTGAACTGATTATTCTGGGCAACCTATATCGACAATCGGGCCAAATGCAAAAGTCCCTGGACTACCTCAATCAGGCCTTTGCAATAGAACAGAAGGCTGGCAACAAAGCGGCCCAGGCGATGACCCAAAACACCATGGGCCGAGTGTATGCGGAACAGGGCGAGGAGAATAAAGCGCTTGACCTGTTCAAGCAGGCATTGAGCATATGGACGGACCTTTCGATGAGACAGGCCGTGGCCGTCACGCTGAACAACATTGGCAATGCCTATAACAACCTGGGCCAGCGCGAGCAGGCGCTGACTAATCTGCAGAATGCCTTGGCGATTTGGCGTGAGCTTGGCGATGTTCAAGGCAAGGGACGCATGCTAAGCAGCAGGGAGCGCATGCACGACCTGGGGCAATTGAATGCGCTAAGGGAACTGAACAATACCCTGCCGCCGAATTTCCGCCAGGTCGTCGGCCCCGCAGGGGAAGCAAGTACGTTCGACAGCCTGGGACAGACCTACTCTGCCATGGGCCAGGGGCCGAAGGCATTCGAGTATTTCAATAAGGCACTGCCCTTCTGGCAGCAGGCAGGAGAGCAAGGCGGCGAGGCCCTGACGTTGAACAATATGGGCCGTACATATGCGGACCTCGGACAAAAGGAAAATGCGCTTGAGGCGTTCAACAAGGCGCTCGTGATCTGGAAGGCGCTCGAAAATCGCCAGGGTGAGGCGATGACGCTAAACAACATGGGCCGGCTTTATCGCGACCTGGGTCAGCAACAGATGGCGCTCGACTACTACAATCAGGCGCTGCCAATCTGGCGCGAAGGAGAAGGCCGCATTGGAGAGGGACTGGCTCTGAACGATATCGGCAGAGCCTATGCCGACATGGGACAACCACAAAAGGCGCTGGACTTCTGCAACCTTGCATTGCCCATCTGGCGCGAGACCGGGGTGCGTCGCGGCGAAGCAATGACGCTAAACAATATGGGCCGCGACTACTCCGACCTTGGAGAGGCGGAGAAGGCACTGGACTTCGACAGCCAGGCGCTGGAGATCTGGCGCGAGGTAGAAGACCGGCGAGGCGAGGCGCTTGCGCTGATGACCACCGGTTGGGCTTACTGGGCGCTCAAGCAGCCGGATAAGGCCCTGGCGAGCGAACTGGCTGCCTTGTCTTTGGCGAAGGAGGCAGGCGATCCGGGAATTGAAGGCGCGATTGAAACCGCGTTGATGATTGGTTTCCGCGATCAACATCTTCCCGAGGAGGCGATCTTCTTCGGAACGGCGGCCGTGAACTCGTTTCAGCAGATTCGCAAGAATATCTCTGGACTGGACAAGGACCTGCAGACCGCGTTTGCGCAATCGAAATCGTCAACGTATCGCGCGCTCGCGGAGTTACTGGTACAGGAGGACCGGCTCGGCGAGGCCGAACAGGTGCTCGATCTGCTCAAGGAGCAGGAACTGAAGGAGGTTGTTCGCGGCGCGGCTGGCGACACCGCGACGAAGGTTGAACCGCTGAAGCTGAGTGCTGGCCAGGAGAAGGCGCAAAGCGAGCTCCCGGCAGGTGAGAAAGCCGCTGTGGCATTGGCAGACTTAAGCGTGGAATATGCCGGCCTGCAAGCAAAGGCTGCGCGCACTCCCGATGATGATGCCCGCTTAAAGACGCTGGAGGCAAAGATCGAGACAGGCAACACGGAAGTTTCGGACTTTTTCAAGAAGACGCTGTTTCCGGAACTCGCTGCCAAGGCGGGAACGCAGGATGCGAATGCCCTGTTGAGCGAAGAAAAGTCAGACGTAAGCCGCCTGCAGAATACGCTGGCGCAGCTGGGGCCGCGGGTGTTAGGCATTCGGTTGCTACTGGGTGAGGAGCATGCGTATGCGATCGTTGTTACGGCTCAGGCGCGCAAGAAGTTCGAGTTGAAGTCCACGCCGGCTGAGTTGCGCAGCAAGGTACTCGAGGTTCGTGACGATTTGCGCTCACCGGCTTCCGATCCAAAGGCGCATCTGGCGGAGCTCTATGCGATGGTTGTGGCGCCTTTTGAAGAGGAGTTGACTGCGTTTGAGAAGACTCCCGCGCAAAATGGCCGAGTCCCCGTTCTACTTTGGTCGTTGGACGGCACGATGCGCTATCTGCCAATGACCGCGCTCTACGACGGCCATCGTTACATGGTGGAGCGGTTCAGCAATGTTCTCTTCACGCCGGAAAGTTACGGGCATATGGCAGCTTCGTCAGGGGCCAGTTCGGCCGGTTTAAATGTCTTGGCGATGGGCCTGTCAAAGAGTTATGGGGGATTGCCCGCTCTGCCGGGTGTGATGCCGGAACTGGATTCGGTGGTCCACGACCCCGCCGTTCCTGAGTCGCATGGACCCATGGAAGGCAGGCTGCTTCCCAACGACAAGTTCACATTGACGGCTTTGAAATCTGAGCTGGGCGCCGGAAAAAGTGTCCCGGTAGTGCATATTGCCAGTCATTTTGTGGTGGAGACAGGTGGCGGCGAAGAGCCTTACCTGATGCTGGGCGGAGAGGATGCCGGAACTGCAGGTGGATACGCGCTGACGCTCTCGAAGATCGAAGACTCGACCATCAGCTTTCACGGCACGCAACTTCTGACGCTTTCGGCATGCAGCACTGCCAAAGGCGACGCGACCAAAGACGGTCTGGAGATGGATAGCCTGGGCATGATCGCTCAGCAAAAGGATGCTGAGGCAGTACTGGCCACTCTTTGGGATGTGAGTGACGCCAGTACGAGCCGGCTCATGAGCGACTTCTATGGCAGATGGGTAAAAGATCCGGCTGCCGGCAAAGCGGAGGCGTTGCGCCAGGCGCAGTTGGCGCTGCTAAAGGGGCCTGGCGCTTCCCCGGGCGCGAGAAGCGAGCGCGGATTTGAAACCGTGCCCTCGCCGACATCCTCGCCGCACTATTCAGGAAATACTCATCCGTTCTACTGGGCGCCGTTTGTGCTGATCGGTAACTTTCAGTAACCATGCACTCGCTTGGCGTCCCGGATCGATAGTATCGTTCCTATGACTAAGTATCTGGCATATCCAGGATGGTCAAATGAATAGTATGTCCCGAAGGCAAAGAAATGTGCTGTTGCTGGGAACCTTGATTGTCGCTTTGTTCCTTCGGTTTTATCATTTCAATAGCACTCCGCCCGGACTCTATCTCGACGAAGCGATGGACGGAAACAACGCCGTCGAAGCTGCAGAGACAAATCACTTCAAAGTTTTCTATGTTGAAGATAACGGCCGCGAAGGGCTTTATGTGAACATTGTAGCGGCGGTTCTTAAGATCTTTCCAGTCCACGAACCGTGGGTTATCCGTCTGCCCGCCGCCGTCGCGGGCGTCTTCACAGTGTGGGGAATCTGTTTACTGGTTGCCGAACTCTTCGGCAACAGAACCGGGCTCCTCGCGGCGTTCCTTCTCGCCACAAGTTTCTGGCATATCGTATTTTCGCGGATAGGATTTCGCGCAATTCTCGCGCCACTGTTTCTAATTTGGGCCCTTTATCTTGTGATCAAAGCGCTCAATTCTGAAAGGCCTGCTGTATCGCTCATCTTCATTTCATGCGCGGGCGTCATTTATTCGCTCGGCTTCTACACTTATATCGCCTATCGTGTCACGCCACTTCTTCTTTTGCTCTTCGTGCCGTTTTTCAAGACCAAGCCGAGATTCTGGGAAAAGACCGCGCTTTTTATTGGCTTCGCATTCATCGTTGCTGCGCCACTCGGCTGGTACTTTGTGCAGCATCCGGGCGACTTCTACGGCCGAACTGCTGAGATCTCCATAGCAAACGCGCAAAATCCGATGCGTGACTTCGCCCTGAACGTCCTAAAGGAAGCACTCATGTTCAACTATCACGGTGACTACAACTGGCGTCACAACGTCCGTCATGCACCTGAACTATTTTGGCCAGTCGGCATACTTTTTCTGCTCGGCATCGTTACTGCGATCTTTACGTTACGGAATAGCCGGCGAAGACGGAGAGCAGTGCAAGCATTAGCTGGAGACGAAAAACCGTCAATAGATTCCCGGACCTTTGGACTTCTCCTCACTTTTGCATGGGGCATTCTCGGCCTGCTTCCGGCTGCGGCCACGATGCCGGATACAGGCGTTCCGCACGCGCTCCGTTCGATCCTCGCACTTCCCGCATCCATCACCTTCGCAGCGCTGGGCGGTGTCTGGCTCTACGATGTGATCAAGAGGCGCCGGCGTTGGCCCGGAGCGCTCGCGAATTCCGTTGCAATTGTTTTCCTTTCTGTCGTCGGCGTCTTCGGATATTACGAATACTTCATAACGTGGGCCAAGAATCCCAATGTATCGGGTTCGTTCTATGCGGATTACGTTGCAATTGGCAGGCAAATCAATTCCCTTCCCGCAAACGAGCCCAAGTATGTGGTCGTGCGCGCTGATGGCGACCTTGTCCGCGGTATCCCGGCGGTAGCGCAAACCGTGATGTTCATTACGGACTCATTTACCAGCCCCGATGCCAAGGCGGCAAACGTCCACTACCTCTTACCGGGTGAGACCAGCGGCATCCTGCCCGGAACGCCGAGTGCGAATATTTTCTTCCTTGACCAACCCGAATATTGATCACATTGATTGCAAACACCCGTGGCATGTGAGTGACCGGGGCGTTCCTCCCCCTACGAAAGTCAGCGAACCGCCGAGCAGTTCCCAGGCTCTCCAACATGGGGCGGCGCAATCACGGTCAGCGGAAAAGTCGCGTATCAACAAGCCAGTGACGATTCTGAGTTGGTACCTTAGCAATCAGCCGGCGAACTATTGGGCGCTCAGGAGTCGGTCCTGGCGAAGATTGGCTCAACAGCTTCTTGCAGGGAGCGCCGATTCAGGACTGGGCCGTACAGGATGCGTTTTCTCATCTTCATCGCCGGCCCCTCGATGAAGCGGTAACTCAGGATTGCCAGCAAGAGCGTTACACAAAACGCACTCGATATCGAAACGAGGAACACGAGGCGAGCCGGCATGAAATGTGCCAGGAAGCCTGCAAATGGGCCATAAAACCAATCATTATAGGGATAGTGAAAGATGTAGAGTCCATAGCTCATGCTGCCGAGCCAACAAATCCAGCGCATGCTGCAAACTCGACAGAGAAAGCTACCCTCCTCCAACACCGCCACAATAATCGCAGCCGCGGTGAGATTCACGAAAGGAATCTCGAATGCGGCGCTGAGGTAGGTTCCTGGCGCCCGGAGATGCGGATTGAAGGCGAAGATCGACATTTCAATGACTCCAGCCAGTGCCGCGTATTTGGCGAAAGGCTCCAGCCGTTTATAGATACGATCGTGACGAATGATCGCCAACAAAACGCCCAACAAGATGGCATCGATGCGGGTGGGTGTCCACAAGTAGCATGCGTCGAGGGGGATGTGAATCCAGTAGGCTGAAAAACGCATGATGCAGCAAAGGCCTATCAACAACATTGTCGCCCTGAGTAGCGCGCGCCGGTTCGGGCAAAGCCAGACCACAAGGGGCCAAAGTAAATAGAATTGCTCCTCAATCGCCAGGGACCATAAGTGGCCCGTCTGAGACTGGACCGGAACGGTAAGACTGGCCGGATATCCTGGAATGAGATTCTGAATATAAAGGAAGTGGGACCAGAACGAAAAATTGAGCGGTATCCCTTGAAAGATGTCGAAAGCCGCAATCAACAACAAGGTGATGTAGTAGATGGGGAAGACGCGGAGGAAACGTCGGGAATAGAAGACTCTGAAATATCCCTCTCTATCACGGGTGTCGTAAAGAATGCCACCGATTAGATAGCCTGACAGCACAAAGAAAATGGGGATCACTATCCATGCATTCCTCGCAATTAGCTCCAGGGGAACCAGCCATGGCTTGATATGGAAATCGGGGGTATCGAAAGAGGAATAGTGGGCCCAAAATACAACCAGGAAGGCGTACCCGCGTATACCCTCGAGGGAGGGAAGATAGATGTGCTTCCGGTCAGCGCTTTCAATCTGAGCCATCGATCCTTTCAGCAAAGAATCTCTTCGCCTGCAACTTGACGCCCGTAGATCCGGCAACAAGAATTTTGTTCTGGGGTCAAGCAGTCAATGCCCACGGCAAACTGAATGCTAGGCCGAAAAATCAGCCGTGTCTCTCTCCCGCGAATCACTATACACGTGGTCACCTCCGAACACGATCTCGCTTGCACTCATTCCAATGCGAATTCTGCCTCCGCTCACACCCCGGTTGCCTTCCGGCCCGATAAGTGGCCATTTGGCCGTATTCCAAAGCACCGGTTTGAACATTCCGCCCTGCTCCGGCTTCAGCGCTTGCTCGAATCGCCGGCGGCAAGAAACACAGGCATATTGCAGCTAATCAGAAGGGAGGAGAGGTTTCCAACTCATCCTGGCGGCTGAAACACAACTAAAACGAGTCGCCTGGGACCGTGAATCTTAATTCTCTGCCAATGCACTGCAGCGACCAGCAGATCCAATCGTCGTAATCACCTTTCGCCCTTTGTTTTCGCCAGAATTCAAAAGCCGCAGGCAGGGACCGCCTTCAGTCGCGACCCGGCAGGCTGATTCTTTAAGACCACCAGATCGTCGATCCCAATCTCAAGAGAAAAGCACTGCCGGACTGCAGCAAGAGTGATGATGACCTTGCATTGCTTTCGCAATTCCGTCACAACGCCTTCGACACCGGCAAAGACGCCGCTGCGAACTTGAACTCGTGTCCCTACGGCCAGACCGGTATGGGGCCGCAACGGTAGTCCTCTGGCCAGTCCATCTCGGATCTTGGCGAGTTCCTCATCGCGCACCATGTCCCGCTCCTCCTCGCCCAGGAGGTGAAGCACGCCGGGGATAGAGATGACTGAGATCCTGCTTTCGCGCGGGAATCGGGCAAATACATAGCCGGAAAAGAGAGGCCGTTCCGCAAGCACCGTTCTGTCGGTCCACTTTACACGCTCTCTGAAGAGTGGCAAATAGTGTTCGACCGAGCGCACAATCAGATGCTGGGAAACGCGCTTTTCGTGGTTTGAAAGCACATGCAGCACATACCACGGACCACTTTGCATGGGTGACTCCCGGGGTGAAATGAGCCTTGGTGCAGAAGAGCCGTTCAGGTGTTGACTACTGGTGCCGACTATTTTATCGGCGTCATTCTTGTATGAAAATACGTAGATTTCAACGACGAGCAGGCCGATCCTGGGCCAATTCTCTTGGGACGAGCCGAAGGTGCAAAGTGGCCGATCGCGAATTGACATTGCCGATGGTTGGCAAGCCAAGTGTTGGGTTCACTTTTAAGCCAAAAGCGGTTGAGCAGTATGTGAAGTTTCCTTTTCCAGCGTCGAGTAGTCCCCCTCGCCAGACAATTCCCGAATTTCTTAAGGCCATTTTACAACCTTTAATACGGAAGTGGGGATTGGGATCAAACCCGCATCTCTCCTTACAGGCGGTGGTGCCGTAAGATAGTCCTATGGGCACCCTATCACCCCCCTCCAATCTGGTTCAGTTAGCCGCTGAGTTGGCTGAATTGAAACCCATGCGCCGCGGGTCTCTTTCCGAGCGAACGGTCAAGTGCAGCAAGCCCGGATGCCGCTGTGGCGAAGACTCCGGCGCTCGTCATGGCCCGTACTTCAGCCTCACGCGCAAGATAGACGGCAAGACCCGCTCCCGCCTCCTGACTGCGGAACAGGCCGCTCTGGCCCGCCGGCAGATTGCTGCCGGGCACGAGTTCCGGGCTATATTGGAGATCTTTTGGGATGCCTGCGAAACCTGGGCGAACGACCAGCTGGCGGAGTCTTGAAGTGGATTCGCGGGAGGGGAAGAGAGAGTTCGCGGAGGTTTTCAACTGCGGCGAATTGCAGTGGCCAGCAGTTTTAAGTTGAAATCAAGCGAACCTTGATTGGGTGCTTCCGGATGCGATTTCTCCTAATATTTGAGCATTCCAATCGGGTGTTGCGGCATTTCCCGATGTGCACTCATCTGCCAAGAAGCGTTTTCTTGAACTCTCCAAGCGACTGGGAGAACTTCGGATTCTTCTGCAACGTATCCTGCAGATAAAGGTGTGAGCATGCTCCGATGAATCCCAGCACTAGGAACAGCAAAAGTAACAGGAGCCGACGTCGTCAACGGGGGCTTCGCACCGGAAATTGGGCTGCCGCCTGGCTAAGCCTGCTCCTGACCGGGACCTTGTACACCACCGGTAGCCGGCGCCTGTGCGTTCGCGGGAACTGACTGCGTCCCGACGTCCGGCGTTGTCAATACGGATTGGCCTGCGCAGATTGTGGCGGAGATAAAAAGTAGAAAACTCAGATTCTTGATCATTTGAGGAAAACTGCATTTCGATTCAATTGACTGCCCGTCCGATCTCTCGTTTTGGAGACATCGTTAGTGTAGCGCAGCGCAAAAGGCATGGTCCCATTGTGCCAATCACAACGCGCCTTCGACAGAACCGGGGCTTCGAAATCGTTCAGCAGGCATGAAGGCGCTGCATCCGGGCCTTTGTCGGCATCTGTCAGGGCCTAACGTCTTGAAGTCTTCTCGTCAAAGATTAGACCGGACCATGCTTCAAAACACATTCAGTTGATCGATGCGCCGGCTTTTTTTGGACGTAGGGCTCTAGCTTTTGACCACAGTTGGGGATATCTCGTCATCCATCGCTTCCTTGCCGCTGTGAACTCGAAGCCCTTCGCTCGCGATCCTGTAAGAGACAACTCCGCTCAGTTCGTGAGTTCTGTCCGATATGGCAGTTCGCAGCGCCGCCGCCGCTTCCGGATCGCGAGCCAGCAACATGAGAAAGCCGCCTCCTCCCGCGCCAGCCAACTTGGCTCCATAGATAAAGGGCCGCGCGCAATCGAGAATGGCATTGACCGGCGCATTCGCCGTATTCGGGTCGAGCACCTGATTCAATTGCCAATGACGGTCAAGAAGTTCTCCGAGGTGTTTCCAATCGCCCTCGGACATCGCGTAGGACATTTCAACTGCCAGCGTTTTGATGCTGTGAAGGACCTGGATTGTCGCCGTCTCACGAGCCAGGTAGCGCGAGACGACTTGGCGCAACAGATCCTTGGCCATCCTTTGAATGCCGGTATTGTATAGCACCAGATGCCGGCAAAACTCAGCCTGTCGCGGATCGCTCCAAACCACGGGCTGCACGCGAATGCGTTGGCGCAAACCGGGCCCGGTAATGAGGAGTTTGGCGCCGGGGAAGATGCCGCCCGCCTGGTCTTGCCAGCCGCCGCCAGTGGTCATACGTTGCTCGAGCTGCATTACCGCTTCCGACAGTGCATGATCGCCCAGCGAACGCCCCGACATCACCGCCAGCGCGCGGATGACTGTTGCAGCCAGGATGCTGCTCGTACCCAGGCCTGAACCGATGGGTAGATTCACGCGGCAAGTGATTTCAAGACCTCCGCCAAGCTCGGCAAGGGTCTTTTCCAGGGGCTGACCATCCACCGGAATACCGTGCTGTTGCACTGCACCGCGCGGGATTGAGAACACCGACCCTGGGCCGCAGGGCTCTATTAATTGATCCGCGGTCCGATACTCGACCATGTCGCCGCGATCGCCCGCGATGCAGCGAATAACTGGTTCGTTAATGCGCCGGATTTGAGTTTCGATCGGAAATGCACCTTCAATCTCGAGCGCGCAATTGAGAACCGTGCCACCCCAGTCGAAACAGAACGGCGGCGTGTCTGACCAACCGCCGCCCAAGTCGATCCGGGGTGGCGCCGACACGTGAACCCGCGGAAGCTGCCAGGGGCCCGGCGGCCGTTCCATCTGGCCCGCCGTTCCTTCGCGGACGGCAGTCTGTATGCAAACGAATGCCTCACCCTCCGCCACCCCAGCTTCCTGCTCAAATCCGGCTCGGTCCAACAAGCGCGCCGCTTGCACCAGATGGCTTGCCGCAAGAGTCAAGTCTCTCGGGTCTCCCTTGCGCAATTTCTCGGCGCGTGTTCGAAGTGCGCGTCCCGCTGCAGCGGCGGGCGCCAATCCGGGCAGGTTTGCCAGAAGAGGCCGCAAGTCGGCTCCCGACTGCGCCAATTCGACCGCGGTGTCCTGCCAGATCCCCTGCAATCGATGGTTGCGCGCTTCGGCCAGGGCCTTTCCGTCGGCGCAGCGCGCGCTTTCCGACAAGGACGTGCGGCGCGCCCTTCGCCAGCGTTCATGGTCGTATCCACTTGCATAGCCCATCATCCATCGCGCGCAAATCCAGGCTTCGTCCGGCGACGTCACTGGAAATAGCGAGGCGTTCCAAAGAGTGTGTTCTTCATTTGCAGCCCAGACTTCTTCGCTTCGCATTTCGAGATGATCAAGCGTCTCCTGAATCGGTCGATTGAACCACGTCGCATGTTCGAGCGGCTGTTTTGGATCGTCCTCGACCCCATAGGCGCGAATAACCCAGGCGGTCTCCCCAGCCATTTCAACGGGCAACTGGTGAACGACGGTGTCTTCGGGGACTTCCAGCGACCCGCTTAATCCGGTAAGGCCATGCAGGATGGCCCCACGGCTGGCGTATACCGGACCTGCAAGGTCACATTCCAGAATCACCGCCTCATGCCCGGCCTTGCACTCGCCGCCAATCACGCTGTCAAGGACCCCGCCCGATTTGGCCGCCAGCTTTCTGAAGGAGCGTGTTGTTCCAGCGTGGATGAACTCGCCATTTACGACGGCACAGTGGAATCCAACCAGCCGGTCGGGAGCGCGCAGAATTCTGGCTAGCTCCCGCCAGAAAAGGCTTGCATCGCTCTCCGGCTTCCACTGACCAGTCAGCCCGCGCGTAATCTGATCGTAGAGGTCAACCGCAGGCAGGGTCCTGAATCCGGCAAGCTCTGTCAACGCAGTTGCGAGCTCGGCGTCGAACCGCAACAATCCGATATCGACGGCCACTCGGCCATCCTCAAGAAGGCCCCCCGCTGCTTTCACCTCCGCCGGCGAAGGTTTCTGCAGGAATGCATAAACCTGGTCTCCAGCGCCGACAATGTAGACCCCGTGATGACTTCCCGTTTCCGCGTCAAGCCGCATTGCGACGCCCGTAGCGCCGGGACGATCCCATTGCACGCAAGCGGAGTCAAACTTCAATACAACGTCACCTGACGCAACGAGAAGGCCGCTGGGAATCTTTTCTGCCCACGCGGCCGAGAGTGTCATGGTTTCGTCAAAAACCGTTGTTGTGCCCCGCGGCTGCGAGCGGGATGGAAGGACGCCAAATAGTTTGCCACCGGGCGAGTATTGAGGCAGACGGCGCGAATCCCCTCCCGAGTGGACAAGCAAGGCACGATGCGTGCTCCACCACTCCCGGTCTTTGTTCAGGACACCAAGCGCATGGATGGTGGCGCCTCCGCTGCCCACCCTTCGATCGCTTGGATCGGGAACCACCAAAAATTGCGTATCCTTTGGCAGCGTCCCGGATAAGCCCCGGCGCTGGATCTCATCGCGGTAGAGCGCCGCTTGCCGTTCGGATGAGGCCGTAACAATAACGACGTCCCAGAATCTCACTTAATTTCCTTGGACTTCATGGAATCGACATACCAGTCGATCGTCTTGCGCAGGCCGACCTCAAAAGGCGTTCTGGCCCGGAATCCGAACTCCTCCGCTGCCAATCGAGTGTCCAGGCACCGCCGAGGCTGCCCGTTCGGTTGGTTAGCATCCCACTTAATCCGCCCCGTAAAGCCCGTCATCTCGGCGATGATCGTAGCCAGATCGCGGATCGAGATCTCCATTCCGCTGCCCAGGTTCACCGGGTCAGATTTGTCGTACCGCTCCGTCGCCAAAAAGATGCCCTCGGCCGCGTCTTCCGCATAAAGAAATTCACGCGTAGGCGATCCGTCACCCCACAGGACAATCTCTTCATGCGCTGCCATTACAGCTTCGACGCACTTGCGGATCAGCGCGGGGATCACATGAGATGACTCCAGATTGAAGTTGTCTCCGGGCCCATAAAGATTTACAGGCAAGAGAAATACCGCGTTCATCCCATACTGCTCTCGATAGGCCTGACATTGCACAAGCAACATTTTCTTTGCCAATCCATAAGGCGCGTTCGTTTCCTCGGGATACCCGTTCCACAACTCTTGCTCACGAAACGGAACCGGCGTGTACTTCGGATAAGCACAAATGGTGCCGAGAACCACGGTCTTCTCAACTCCGCGACGTCTTGCGGCTTCGATAAGCTGAATTCCCATGATCGCGTTCTCGTAGAAGAATCGACCTGGGTTGGTCCGATTGGCGCCTATGCCACCCACAACGGCCGCCAGGTGAATCAAAATCTCCGGTCTGTGATCGTCAAAGAGACGCTCAATCGCATCAAGACGGGTGAGATCGTAATCGTTGAAAACGGGAACGAATACGTTGTCGCAACCTGACCTCTTGAGCCGGGCAATCAGATGCTTGCCAAGAAACCCTGCTCCGCCAGTGACTACGATTCTTTTGTTGCGGAGATCAATCATGGGTGCCTGCCTTCTGCCGCAACCGTTGCCTGAATGGCTTCGGCCCCTCCCTTGAGGCGGGCTTCCAGCTCCTTCAAGTCGGCCTCAACCATGATCCGGACCAATTCCGTGAAGGTTACAGTTGGCGCCCAGCCCAGCGCGTTTTGAGCCTTCGAGACATCCGCACAAAGGTAGTCGACCTCAGCCGGTCGAAAGTAGCGAGGGTCAACCTCCACATACTCATGCCAATCCAGGTGCGCACATGCAAAGGCGAGATCAACGAATTCGCGCACTGTATGAGCCTCGCCAGTGCCTATCACGTAGTCATCCGGCCTCTCCTGCTGCAGCATGAGCCACATGGCGCGCACGTAATCCGGCGCATATCCCCAATCGCGTCGTGCCTCCATATTGCCCAGAAAAAGCTTCTTCTGGACCCCATATTTGATCCGGGCCACCGCGCGTGTGATCTTGCGGGTGACAAACGTCTCACCGCGCCGCGGCGACTCATGATTGAAGAGGATGCCGCTCGATGCATGGACTCCATAGCTTTCACGATAGTTCACGGTAATGTTGTGCCCGAAAACTTTGGCGCAAGCATAAGGACTGCGGGGATGGAAGACGGTCGCCTCGCTTTGAGGTGGCGGCGCGCTTCCAAACATCTCGCTTGATGAAGCCTGATAGAAGCGGCACTTGACGCCGGTCAGGCGCATTGCCTCGAGCATGCGCAGCGTTCCGAGAGCGACCACATTCGCGGTGAATTCGGGCACATCGAAGCTCACCTTTACATGGCTCTGAGCGCCGAGGTTGTAGATTTCGTCGGGCTCGAGCTCGTGAAGGAGCGAGGCGAGCGAGCTGCCGTCCGTGAGATCGGCGTAGTGCAGGAAAAAGCGATTATCTATTTCGTGAAAATCCTGGAAGATATGATCGACGCGGTCGGTATTGAAACTTGACGCACGGCGTTTGAGGCCATGAACCTGGTATCCCTTTTCGAGAAGGAATTCGGTCAGGTACGAGCCATCCTGGCCAGTGCAGCCGGTAATCAGAGCTTTTCTCATTTGTGGAAAGGGTCCTCCGTTCCCCTGAAACGGGGATAGATGCTACAACGAAATTAAACCACGTCACCCGCGTTTGAAGGCGCCACGGCTAAGGTTCTGGCTTTGACCGTACAACCAGGGCGGAAAGTCAGCTTCCGATGCCGGCACCATTCGCCCTCACCTGCGAGTCAGCCAGACACGCCCTCTCGAATCTCCATATCCGAAATCAGATCAAACTCCGGTAATCAAAAAACGCTCGCTCCGTTCTCGTCTCGAACTGCCGGGCAGGCGATTTGACCGCTAACATTTTTCTCGCGAAAGTAGGCGCTTTCAGCCATTTTCGATGGCAAGTTAGTGAGAGTTTGGTCCTGCACATCGTAAATGAAAAGATGGCTTCCGTATGGAAACTCCCCTCCGGCCTTTCCAGGTATCGCGATCCCGTTTGCCGATCCCAACATGGGAGACTCTCGCGAAACAACGATGCTATCAAGCGAATAGTCGCTTAATGTAAGTCGAATTGCGCCTGAGGCATCCCAATACATATAAAAGACACTTCCTGGCCCCGAATATTCACAGAATCCGTTCAGCATAAGCAGGCTTCCCCGTGGCAGCCCTCGTACGTTGGTGGACACTGACTTGAGTATTGAGGATTGTCGCAATGCTCCATCCGCCCAGAAGTAGCCCATGCCGTTCACTGCCAGGGCGTTCGCTCCGCAGATCACTCCAATTGCGACGCTGAAGACACCCGCGCGCAGTTTGCGGGTGGGCAACAGGGAGCTCGCAAACCCCGCGAGGGCAACCAGAACGCAACCGGCGCCGACTGCAGATGCTATGGCAACGCGGTTGTCCAGTCCGGGTGCTGAAAAGTCAATCTCCCCGGCCGATGCGAATAGCAAGAATCCAAGGCCAAAAACAACAAAACCCAATATTGCCAGCCAAAGACATTCCCGCCGGCTTGGAACTTCTGCAGGACTAATGCGAAACCAAAGATAACCTGTGGCGAAAACAGCAATGGAGATCGCCATGCCAATCGCCGTCCAGGTCAGCGCAGAATGCCGATGTAGGCTCACCAAAACAAACGGCATTTTAACGCAATATGTCCATAGGTTGAATCGAATGGACTGAATGATCGTTCGCCAGACTCTTTGTCCGAAAAACAAGAAAAAGTGATGATGATAAACAATACGGCTTTGCTGCCCAGCCTTAACTATTCCGACCAGTAGAAGCACTGTTGTACTAATGATCACACTTCCGAGGCTTCTGATTGCAGGTTGACAATTCGCCCGCGAGTCCTTGTATCTCCTAAACCCGGCATATCCCAAGCCTGCCATGATCAAACCCAAGGTAACTTCGTACGAAAGTAAACTCAAAACGAATGCCGTAATGTTAACTGCGACCCACACCTTCGCGTGCCGCCCGTCTGGTCTCAACGATCTTAAGAGGGCATAGATCCCGAGAAACGCAAATCCCAAGCTCAGGGTAGCTTGCTGCGCGGAAATCCAGAATCGATCCGTGGAATAGTGTGGTAATAGACCGAAAACCAGAGCGATCACAAATGCAAGGTAACGGCTCGCTCGCAGTTCCCTGAGCACAAGATATAGGCAAGCCGCAACGAAACCTAACACGAATGAACTAATGACGTGATACGGAAGCGCATATCGACCGAACGCCTTGAAGCTGAACACGAGGTACGCCATTTGGACCGGACGCACGAGCATCCCCGGATCTGCTTTGTAGAGTCCCCGAAACATCGCAGCAATGCCTTGATCATTGCACTGAGCCAGCGCCGCCTGGTACCACCAATCATCCCCATAGAATCCGAGCCTGAACATATACGGTAGCGCCGAAAACAACACGACCCCGCAAATGGCAAGACAATCTGCGGCACCCTCCCGAGTATCAACCTTCATCGCCAGGGGGCCTCATAATTGAAAGTATCAAGATTCTCCCGAGCCATTAATTCCGCATGGGCATTCCCCTCAGTGACCCAAATTTGCACCGATCTTTCGATATTTGGCCTCGTGTAAAGGGAACCTCGGACTGGCAGTGTCGTTGACTCATTCAATGGCAGATCAGGAAAACGCTCGTCAAGATAACTTCCTGAATCATCCAGCTCACGGGCATGATCCGAAGGTGTCCGTTGCAGGTGCGACATGGACAGGTTCCGGAGGGAGATGATAGAGACGAATCGATTTTCCGACGCGCGTGTATGGCGAAGAATCAAGCCATGAATAGCCCGGACATTCCTTCATCCAGTATTCGCTTATGGCAATCCATCCACCCGGGTCTTCTCCCGGATTCAAGAAACGAAACGCCGGAAGATGTGCTTTGCTGAGGTCGCGATTTCCCAGTAACATCACTGAAACCTCGTGAACTTGAAGGCCTTCGAGTTCGTGACTCAGGCGTTTGACGTCCTGCCCCCAATCGAGGTCACTGTCCACCAGGAAGCCACTGGGATTCGCAACCGCAGCCTCGTTGAAATAGGCGAGAAAGTCTGGCGCGGCATAAAGGCATGCTGCAAGATTCCAGCCCACGAGCAGTAACACTGCAGTTCGAGCGACACCCACTGCGCTCGGCTTGCCTTTTAGCTGCCAAAGGCACACAACACCCAGCGCTCCAAACATCGCTGCAAATGGGTAGATAGGGAGGACATGACGAAGACCTATATTAAAAGACCCTGCAACGCCGACGAGCAGAGGCCCAAGGAGGCCGGCGATCAACAAACCCGAAGCTGGATTGCGTTTCCATTGCTTGGAAGAAACGATCCAGGTGATTCCAACTGCCAAAAGCAGAAGAAACGCAATCGGAGTCTTCACGAGGATAGCCACGGGAAAGAAGTTCCAGCGTCCTCCCTGGTAGACCTGCCCTAACAAGTAACTAGCCCTTCCGACTTTTGCATCGAAGAGCACATCTTTGATGCCCCTGAAAAAATGATAAGCTGGCACCCACGGCCAAGACATGATTTCCCTTTGATACGGATTCAGCAAAGCCATGCGCGAGAGGCTTTGTTGTGAGCTTGCTGTATCGGGATTCTGAATCGGTCCAAGCTCGAATCGATAGCCTGCCCAGACGGTAAGCGACAGGATCACGAGTGTCGCCGCTATCAATTTCCATCGGACAGGAAACCTCCTCTTCAATATCCAGCTGTAAACAAATAGGGCCCCGCCCGTAAGAAGAAAAAATGGAAGCTCGGTGAACTTTGTCAGCACGGCGAGACCAATGATGAGGCCCGCCCTCGCAGCAGTGAACCATTTTGGCTCCTGAAGCAAAGTCCAGAAAGCCAATACTGACCAGAGAAACATTGTCATCAGAGGCGCGTCGGTAGTAGCAAGCGCTGAGTGAGCCAAGACAACCGGACTCAACGCGAGAAGGAACACGGCGATAGCGGCATGCCATCGACTCCACTGGAGCGACATAAAGCGCCACACTAAGAAACATGCAAGCCAGAAAAACGGCAAAATGCCGAGGCGCGCCAAGGTCAAATTTCTTTCGTATTGACCGCCCCATTCCAGGATGGCGTTTCCATTCTGCACCATGTCGTTAATATCAGGATCTCGAACACCTGAAAGATAAGGAAAGATCGCAGTCGCAATGCGAGCCAGTGGAGGATGTAGCGCTTCAAAATGGTATGTCCCGCGGTCCAGCCACTCCATGCCGCACGCTATGTGACAATTCTCGTCCGAGGTCTGATCGAAAACGGCGTAGGTATGAACAATCAGAAGAGTGGCCACCAGAACGGAGGACAGGGCAATCAGCATTGGTACATAGTCCGGCCAGCGAATATTCTCGCGTGTTGGCTCGGCGTCCTCTTGAGGCGGGGTTTCGCCTTTCGGCGAATCCGCGCGGCGCTGAACGGATGGCTGCATCTTCTCCTGCTTCTCAATCTATTGAGAAATAAAAGCACGCTGATATGGAATAAAGCCGCCGTTGTTTGGCCGTAGTTTGCAGTTTTCGATGCGCTGGAAGGCCGTGGCGCGTGTGCTGTCGGGTCAAGTCCAGGATGTTGCGGAGGCGACCCCGGTCACCCCGGGAGACGGCATCGGCTCTCTTGCCGGTCCATAAGCAGATCGTTGGCCAAGAATTGACAGCCCAAGTATACTTACCTCTATCCAAGAACGACGCTCGCTGTGACGGCCCTGATGGAAAGAAATGCCGCCGACCTCCAGGTATTGGCTCCCAATGAATCTCCCGAGTCAAGAGAGAAATATCACAAGCGGTTTGCAGCCTCGTACCAGTTGAACTGCTCATACATTGCGTCGAGGAGAAAGATAGTGTTTTGTGGGAATGACTAGCTCGTCATATCGTTCCGGTGTTGATGTTATCGCGATTCTTATTCCCATATTTAACGATTGGGGATCTCTGGCGCTGCTTCTTTCCGAGATCGATACTTCTCTTGGGTCCGCGAACCTGAAAGGTCTCGTTATTGTCGTAGATGATTGCTCGACTGTGACATTCCCCGATGAATTCCGATTCCAAAACTACCTCCATCTTTCTTCTTTCGAAGTAATTCGACTTCACTGCAATCTCGGGCACCAGCGGGCCATTGCGGTTGGATTGGCGTATCTGCATAACTCCGGCGTTGGAGCAAACGCAGTTGTCGTCATGGACGGCGATGGCCAAGATCGTCCACAGGACATTCCACGTCTAATTGACGTATTGACCACAGAACAATCCAGCGTGGTATTCGCGTCGCGCCTGAAGCGATCGGAGGAGTTTGCATTTCGCTTGATGTACCTGGCATATCGGTTTTTGCATAGACTACTGACGGGTGTTTCAGTACGCTGGGGAAACTTCAGCGTGATCTCTTCGTCCGCCCTGCCTGGCCTCTTAATTTGTCCCGACGTTTGGAACCACTACGCCGGCGCGGTTGCAAGGTCTCGAATTCCGTTCTCGACTGTGCCCTTGCCGCGAGGCACAAGATACATCGGCGAATCTCACATGCGTTACGGCAATCTTGTCGCGCACGGTTTGTCGGCGATCGCCGTTTTCAATGACTCCGTAGCAGTGCGGCTTATTATCCTATTCTCCGCACTGCTTCCAGTGCTGTCGGTTCTCTTTGGGTTGGAGCTTTATGCGCGGATCTTTACCTCACCTGCTTTTCAATGGTGGGCGACAATCCTGACTGGGATGTTGATCCTTCTAAGCGCGCAAGGACTATTGTGGTCTATGCTTTTCGCGCTGACTATTCTTGGCAGTCGCTCCAATGCCAAAATAGTGCCGTTGCTTGAATCGGCTCGATTCATAGAATCCGTTGCGCGGCTGTTCTCCGCCAATGATAGGAATTAGCCTTGTTGAACTGTCAACCTTTGCTACACGCGAGGCTATTGTCTCAGAGCGTCGATGCTGCTTTTTCGGGGATGGGCCTAAAGCTAAATCAACTCCCAAATTTCGTCGGAATTCGCGAAGATTTTGACGAGTCTGTAATGACTGTGAATGTAATCCCTTAGTGGACCGAGATGAGCCCCTGAAGGGCTGTCCCACCCCGGTGGTTCATCCAGTGCATCAGGCCGCCAAAGAATGAAACGGACTTGATGTTGCTGTAAACCGGAAATTACCTCCTGCACCTGCTCCACGGTCGTATATCCGTTGTTGGTAATTCGTGGTTGAGTGGTTGGATTTCGAAGATTAAGGAAGAAATATATCTCAGAAAAATCGGCCTCATAAAAATATTCCATTGGCTGCGTTTGCTGCCCTATCCAAACATATTCTTCATACTCCTTGTTGCTCGTTGGATCAGTTAAGCCAATTTTGCCGTGAGTTGTTGCGAGGATAACTGCCGGGTTAAGGAGCCTGCCAACTACGGCGCTCAAAGCGACGGCAATGACTCCGAATGCAAGTAGCGCCGCAACGGGACGAACGGCTCGACCAAAGGACTCGACGTGCCAGCACAAAAGAATGAACATGGGCAAAGCGGCCGTCTCCATGCGAGTTGAACTCGGTGACGGTGCAATGCTCAAGAACATAAAAACTCCAACGATTGCCACCAACATCGGGCGCGCCCAATATTCAACAGGTTTTTTGAGCCGCTGCTTCCAATAACGCACAAAGAAAAGAATGAATACAAATGGATAAACCACATAAAGTACACACCAACTGGCCAGCGCGCGGTAAAACTCGTGTCCTTCAGTGGCGAATCTTGGAAACTCGAGCGCAAGAACCTGTAATGAATTCCAATCGGCCTCTTGGGGATAGTACTTGAGCGCAAACACGACCGTGCACCACAGAAATCGCGCAATCCCAGCTTTTCCGATGAAATATACGTTTACGGCCAGCAGAGTTATGAAGAAACTTGTAATGAGCCAACTCTCTTTCTTTAGCCAGGTACTCCAACCTTCTCTGAGGCGGGTGGCTTCCCAGCCGAGAAAGAGAGCAATGCCCATGGCAACAGCTACCCCACGTGTCTGGGTGAAGCAGGCGCTGAGACCGCAAAACATTCCCGCGGCGGCAATCCGAGCAGGAGTTCGTCGCTCCATCAGGACCGCAATCCCGGCCATTCCAGCTAGCTGACTGTACCAGTGATGAACAGGATTGCACAGAAATGTACGAGCTTTAACAAGGAACAGGGAACTTGGGAGGAGTGCGAGACCGGGGCGCATCAGGTTTCTGGAAATCACTAAGCCAATCCAAACGAGTCCAAGCCCAAGGAGCAGAGCCAACGAGTCCGGCACCCAGAGCCGAAGGCCAAAAAGCTTAAACAGGAGAAGATGAACAAGGGCGGTTCCGGGCGGCACAAATTCAAAAAAATCCTTGTAAATCATTTCTCCCTGGTACATTCGCTGACCGGGAGCCAGGTATAGGAACGAATCTGATATGCACTTGTCTGCAAGGGGAAGAAAGGGCGGAATGAAGAGAAGGCTATAAAGAAAGCTCCCTGTTGCAACCAGGAACAAACAGGTTGGGACAATGGAACTCTTCGAACGTGCCGTGACGATTTTATCTATTGCCGTCTCCACCAATTGCTTCTCCGAAGCTAGTCCCGTTTGTGACATCGGGATCCTAAACGACCCTTGCTGCATTCGGCACGACTTCACTTGGAGGTATTGTTTTTGGCGCCGAGGATTGGAACACAGTTTGATTTTGCGGGCAGCCGATCAGCCTGCTTGAAGCGACAACTTTCCGGCTACCGTACGACGATGCAGCAGGCGATTGCGCACCAGAATCTCAACTGAGCACTAACATCTGAGTTAGAAACTGACCTTGCGATTCGGAAACCAAGTAAGTTGAATGGTGGTACTGGTAACACCCTGTCCGCCAGGCAGGTAGATCGGCGCTTTCCAGGTCTCATGAGAGAAAGTGCCGTTGATCTCAAAGTCCTTGCCGATGCGTTTCACCACCTGAAGGTTCAAGTCGTTCAGGGTTGTGCCGCCCTGGATCAGGCAGGTGGATGCGGGGCAAGCTGGACTAGTGAAGGTTTGGGTTGTTGATCCTGGGATGAAGTTCTTTGCGGCTTTCTGGTTGCGCACGCCTATCTGGACCCATTCGTTGCCGCTCAGGTGATAGGTAATCCAACCTTGACCGCCTTTGTCCGCGCGTCCGATCCAGTCACCGAACATTTGTCCCTGGTTTGTGTAGCCTTGTTTCTGAATTTGTTCAAAGTACATAAAATGGCCATATTGGCTTGGATAGGTCCCGAGGCTTGGATTGTCTGAATGAGACGGGTCGGTCGAGACGGCTTCGGCGCGAATGTCGAGCTTTGGGAAACCTGGAACATGGGACAGATAGAGGCCAGGCCGATAGGCTGCGCGCCGGGGAGCATCGATGGGCGAAACATCGTCGTGCACTTCCGAGTCCGCATAGAGGGTAAGCCAATTGCGGATGAAGGGTAGCCGGTAAGAGAAATCGAACGCTCCAAAACGTGCGCCCGGGTCATTCGAGCCAACTTTGTCCGCGGCTGACGGAGAGGCAAAGCTGAAGAAGCTGCGAAGAAAACTCTTGACATTGATAGCTCCGTGGCCCTGTCCACCCCAAATTACGGTGCGCTCGAAACCAAATTCCAGGTCGTCCGTAGGCCGGAAGCTGATCTTCTCAACGTGCACCCACGGGTCGCCCGGATTGACAATCACGTTGAAATTGGCTGCATCGGGTGGCATGTAGGTGTGTCCCCTTAGAGCTCCGATTAGAAACTCGTATCTAAAGGGGCCGGTAAGCCTGGAAAGCAGCGGGATATCCAACGGTTCGATTCGATTGATGTGGAAAGAGTAGATATTCTCAGCATTGTTGGAATACGCCATTGCACCACCTGCGCCAGGTCCAAGCCAGTCGTCCTGCTTGCCAAAGGAAAATACATGATTAAGATATTGGGCAGATACATATGCTTCGAGGAATCGCCCCTGCGTGACGGTTGCTATCGGCCCCATCGGAATGGTGGCCTGGCTGTAGGGGTTGCCGGTGGCAGGGTTGAGATAGGTTGTCCCATCCACCGTCGAGAGCGCCTGAGCAAGTGCCGAGGAATACCCTTGTGCCGAGGGTGCTCCCTGGAACTCGCCGCGCAAGTAAATTAAGAACCGCCCGGCGGCCGCGTAGCCGCTGGCGCCAGAGTAGTTGTTAAAGCCATTGGCGTAGGGTCGGCCATAATCGTTGACGATCGTCGAGCCGAGATGATAACTATCGCGCAGTGGAGTGCCGCTGATGGCGCGCACCACGCTGTAGGCCGACTCTATGTGGACTGTACCCTTATTCGCCAGGCAAGGATTCTCATTTTCCTCTCGCAATTCGTGCTTGAGCGCCAGGTAGAGGTCCTGGGCCTCACTTTCCCCTGGCTCTTCTTCTGCGTCCTCGAGCATTTCGCCGCTCTCTTCCAGCATGGTGCTCAAGCTCGCGCGCGTCCACGGGCGCATACCCAGGTAGACATTATTTACATAACCCAGTGAATAGAGCCGCAGCACGGCTGGATAGATCCAACTGTCGACTGGAATGTAAGGTGAAGCTATCACCGCGGAGTCGCAGTCAGCCGAACTGTCGACGTCGCTAACCCCTTGGATGCTTCTCTGCTGTGCTCCGGGCGTCTGTGCGGCGAGCTGGCTGGCGGCAGTTAGAAAAATTCCCGCCCAAAGAGTAGCGTATCGAAAGAATGCAGACCTCGTATGACGACTGTATACCCTCATATCTCTCACTTTATCAGGCTAAGATCCCTGGTATCCTCTGGCGCATTTTTGGGAACGGTATAGGACATCAATGAGCGAGGAATCTGCTTGATCAAAAAATGGGTGGCAGGTTACCCCGTTTCGCAGGCTGCATGCTTCTTATCTATCTTCCGATATTTAAGTTGATAGCAGGGTGAAATAGAAACTTCATCGCTCTCCGCAATCGCGAACGGACTTTGAATCTGGCGCGCCACTCGCGGATTCTCTTCAGAGATCCCCATCGAACACTGAGGGCAAACTCCATAAGCGAGTCTTCAGGGCCGACATAAGTCCGCCGGAGTAAGTGCGGATCCCCATGAAGATAATTCAACCCTTCTTCCGCGCTGAACGCAAGGTCGAATTCTTGTTGGACCAAATCGTGAATTGCTTGGTTGTACTCTCCGTAGGGATAGGCAAACGAGACGACAGGCGAACCAAGCAGCGCTGAAAGATCGTTCTTGCTGCCTACCACCTCAGCCGCCGACTCGGCTGCGGATAATTCCGGCAAATGCGGATGTGTCCGGGTGTGCGCGCCGAATTCAATTCCCTTCCCCGCCCAGTATTGAATCTGCTCCGCGGTCATCAATTGAAGCGTGCCGCAACCTTCGGCCTCGTCCCATGTGTTTGTTCCGCCTAACTGTCCGGTAACGACGAAAACAGCGCCGCCAAAACCATAACGGCGGAGAATAGGCAAGGCAAATTCTGCCGTATCTTCATAGGCGTCGTCAAAGGAAATCAGAATCGGTTTCCCGTTAAGCCCCTTGCCCTCTCTGCGCCAGCGAAGCCAATCGGACGGTGTCACGCCGGAGTAACCCTTGCGGGCAAGCCACCGTATCTGCCGCTCGAAGCATTCGGGAGAGACCGTCAGAAAATGGCGTGTATTGGAACGGTGCGGGCCGACATGGTGGTACATAAGGGCCGGAAGCCTTAGGCCAAACTCGCTTTCCAAAGCTTCCCACGAACCCACGTCCACAAGTGCGGCTCGCAAGCGTGCAATTCTTTCCGCGACGGCAATCAAACGGGCTCCGGCCCTGCGCAACGGCGCAAAACGACAAAGCAACTTCTCAGCCCGAAGCGGAAACGCGAGAAGAGGAATAGGAGAAACGGGAGAACGCGCCAATGCTTTTCGTATTTGTTTCTTGACGGCACCGGTATCGGCCAGACCCGACAAGACGGAATACGGCCGGTGTTCTGGATGTTTCCGGGACATCCGGAGATCAGCATCCATTTCTCTGGCTTGTATCTTGAGGTGCTGCTGCGCGGATTTCACGTAGTATTCGAAGGCGACGGCAGCAGGCCAATAGCGAAACTGAACCCCCATCTTCCACAAACGCAAACCCAGCTCACGGTCTTCCCCAGCCAGGAATTTTTCGTCGAAGCCACCAACTCGGAGAAGAATCTCCCGAGGTACCGACGCGTTCACAAGAAACGAGAGGACCGTAATTGTAATCGTGGAGGGTATTGCTTCCGGGAAGCGCAGTTTCAAAGCAGGATCCAGGTTGCGATACCACTCTTCGTCGCGCTGCTCGGTAACATAGCGCATGATGGTCCGAGAGCTACCTGGAGCAACATAGATAGGCCCGAATGCCACGATTGGTTCAAAGTCTGCATGCGCTGCGCAGTGCTGGCGAAGCAGATCAGGTGGGGCAAGGAAGTCGTCGTCCAAGAAGAGCACAAACTCCCCGGCGGCGGCACGAATACCGATATTACGGGCTGCACCCGCGCCACTCATCGACTTGGTAGTCTCAAATACGCGCAAAAGTCCTTTTGAACTCCACGTGCGCAAAAGTTCATCGGTGCCGTCCGTTGAACCATCTATCACGACAATGATTTCGAAATCTTTTCGTGGGATATTCTGTGCAAGAAGAGCCGGAATCGTACGTTCCAAGACCGCTTTGCGATTGAGCGTAGGAATCACGACGGAGAGCTTGATCATCGGGTTCTCAGACTTGCTCGCGAAACAATCGCGGTAATTCCACGGTTACCTGATATTCTTTCGTCATTCTATTCCCCGCATCGCGCGGGTTTCGTCGGACCGGCGTCCGGTGGCTGAATCTGGCTGGTGACCCATTGCAAATTCGGTCTCACCGCGCCAGGCCAGTAGCCATAGTGCCCTCCGCGCGGTTCGCCGACAGCATCACGCACTTCAAACGCCACTAGATCCTTCCAATAATCTTTGTCCTCGCCCACATAGACGCCAAGGCTGACCCGATAAATACCATTGTTCATCAGATCGCCTGGCACAACGAATGAACTGCGCCTAACGCCTTTTGGAGCGGGGGGCTCTCTCAGGCGGCCAGTGCTGAATACATTGATGCCATATTCGTTAAACACATCCGCGGCCAAGTCCAGACTTACAAGAGATGCCTGCTCTTCGTAATCGAATTCGACTACAAAAGGCGTCCGCACAGTTATGACGTCGGAAGGACTGCCGTCGCACGGCCGAACGCAGGCGCGACGGAGCCTGATCAATTCATTGCCCGGGGCGGTCTTGATGTCGTCATAGACTATCTCGGTCGCAGTCGGCATCCACTGTTTAAGATAGTTCGATGTTACAAACCCGGGAAGACCCTCCAAGACTATCTTCCCCTGATGCATACAGATGACTCTGGTGCACAAGCTATCGACAGCCAGAAGGTTGTGACTGGTAAACAAGACGGTCCTGCCCTGAGTGGCGACGTCGCCAATCTTACCGAGACACTTCTTCTGAAACGCGGCATCGCCTACTGCCAGAACCTCGTCTACGAGCAGTATCTCGGCTTCCAAATGTGCCGCGACGGCAAACGCCAACCGCACCTGCATGCCGCTCGAATAGTGCTTCAGAGGGGTGTCGAGCATATGTCCGCACTCAGAGAAGTCAACAATCTCGTCGAACTTGTCCGCAATTTCACGTCGCGTCATTCCCAGAACTGCTCCGCTGAAATAGATATTCTCCCTTCCGGTAAGTTGCTGGTGAAAGCCCGTCCCTACCTCGAGCAATGTACCGACGCGGCCCCGAATCTCCGCCCGTCCGCTAGTCGGCCGAGTGATACGAGACAGGATCTTCATCAGGGTTGACTTTCCGGTACCGTTATTTCCGACGATTCCCAGGACTTCCCCCTGTTTCACTTCGAGTGAAATGTCTCTAAGTGCCCACAGATGCTTCGATCTGCTTTTGTCGATGACAGCGGGCGCACTTGAATTCGCGCAGAGCCGGCGAACCGGGGCGTAAATGGTATTGAAGAACGTTTCGCGCAGAGTCTGGCTCCGAAGCTGGCGGCCAATGTTGTACCGCTTGCTAATATTTTCACAAGAAATGACCGAAGCACTCATAGCTTTAGATAAAGTCCGCAAAGGTGTCTTGGCTTGAGAGAAAGTAGTACAACCCTCCAAAGAAAACTACCGCCGTGGCCGCAACCGAAACAGAGAGCATTCGCAGTGATGTTCCTCCGGTACCGAGCAGAGTCCATCGAAAACCCTCTACTGCACTCACCATCGGATTCAACCCATACCACATGCGCCACCCCTGCGGGACGACGTTGATGGAGTATGCCACCGGCGTTGCAAGGAACCAGAGTTGCACGAGAAACCCTAGTGTGTGGCGCACGTCCCGGTACTTGACGTTCAGTGCTGCCAGCCATAGTCCGACACCAAGGGCAATCAAGAGGGCAAGCAGGACGAAGAATGGCATAGCAAGAATTGTGACTGAAGGCGTGACCTTATACCAGACAAGGAAGGGAATCAATATCAAAAGTGCAACAAAGAAGTCCAGCAGGCTCGCGAGTACCGCGGATAATGGCACAAGCAGGCGTGGGAAGTATACAAGGGTGACAAGTTCTTCGTTCACTATCAGGCTGTTGCCGGCACCTGTAAGCGCCTGGGCAAATAGCTGCCAAACTGCCATTGCGGAATAGGCGAACAGGAAGTAAGGAGAGCCGTTGGACGACACTTTTGCAAGACGTCCAAGAAAGATGCTCAGAGTCAGAGCGATGAATAAAGGCTGGACTATGGCCCACGCGAGACCCATAACCGTCTGCTTGTATCTGACTTTGATGTCGCGCCAGACAAGAAAGTAGAGTAACTCACGGTACTGCCAAAGTTCCTTTGACTGCAATCTCAGGGGCGAAGACGAACTCGAGATGACCGTCGAACTCGCGGCGCGAGATGGCAGCAATTCCAATGAAATTGACATTCGTTTACCCAAGACCACATCGGCAGATCGATCGCTCTGTTGAACCGCAAAGTGATCCCCCGAAGGTTCTCATGCTTTCATTCCCCTTTTTTATGAATAGGTGCAGCCACCGATGTTTTGGGTCAACCTGCATTATCTTCCTCGCTTGCGGCAGAAAATATTTGTAACAACGGGAAGTATCTCATCGTAATAGTCCAGTTCCGCTGGTTTGAGTTCTTCCAGCGCGAGGCCGAGATTGGCCGCCACTACTGCAAGGCAATTCCCGTGTCCTTCTACTATAACTTCGCACCCCGGCCAGACGGAACCGGTCAGATGACGCCAGCCTTCGGGCGAGCAGTGCCAGAAATCCTTATCCGCGCCATCAAATGGAATCAACCCGGCGCCATTAGCAAGAATTACGCCGCCTGGCTTCACGACCCTCAGAGCGTTGCGAAGACAAGGTACAATTTCGCGGAGCAAGGAAAGCGTGCAGGGCATGAGAAGGCAGTCGTAAGCTTCGGACGGCAAGATATTTTCAGAATGCGCCAGATCGCAAACGTATGTCGACCCGTGTCGCGGGTCGATATCAAAGGAGTGAAGGGTTCGAAGGTCGTGTCCATATCTCCGGGTGTAAATGTTCTGTTCAATTTCCAAAACGTCGCCGGTAATGAATTCCTTGTTCTGTTCAAAGAATCGATCTACATAGTATCGATCGATAGGAGTGCCGCGGTCCCACCCGAATTCCACTGAGAAGGGCTTCAGGCGGCGCAGGTTTCCCCATCGAGCAACTCCCAGGTTTCGAGTCAAACAGCGCAGGCGAGAGGTCCATGCCGGCCCCAACGTTCGCTTCACCTTGCTGACAAGCCGCTGCTTTCCCGTCTTTCTCACAAAAGCCTCTTTCACTCTCGACTCGTTCGCCGCTCGAAAACAAGATGGCGGGTGGTGCGCGACACTCTAGGCCGCGGCTAATGTCCTTCGGTTTAAGACGCGGTCATAGACTTCAACTGTTCGGCGTGTCATGACATCGACGGAAAAATGCAGTCGAGCTCGCCTCCACCCCTCCAGCCCCAACAGTGTTGATCGTGGTCGATCATTCACCAACTCCTCTATCGAGCGAACCAGAGCTTCCGTGTCTCCGGGAGGAATCAGTTTTCCGGTCACGCCATCTATGATCAGTTCTCCAAGTCCGCCAACGTGACTCGCCACAACCGGCCTTGCCGCGGCCATCGCTTCCAACGCCGCGAGCGGAAAGCTCTCTTCCATCGACGGAATGACCACAAGATTCCAAGATGCCAGGAGATTGGACACGTCTGCACGCCAGCCGAGGAAGTGCACGCGCCCATCAACTCCAAGGTTGGATGCGAGGGCGCGAAGCGCTGGCTCCGATGGTCCTGACCCAGCAATCTCCACCTGCACCTCAATTCCCTCAGCCTCCAGGCGAGCGGTTGCCTGAATCACGGCTTCAACATTCTTGAGCGGAACCAGCCGCGTAAGAACTCCCAGCTTGAAAATACTGTCGACGTTTGCGGCCATAGGGGGCTCGATTCCCATTTCAAGACCGGCATAAACAACCTCGGCATGGCAACCGCGAATGCAATCGGCCACTGCTTGAGAGCTGGCGATCACCGCGTCAGCGGCCCTAAAGCGCAGATCGGAAAGCAAAGCGCCATTCCTATTTTCGAGTATCCGGCTGTGGACATGCTGTATAACGGCATTCACTCCAGCCAGACGGCATGCTGCCCTGACTGCGAGTCCCCCATGATGGGAGTGGACAATCGCCGGAGGATTCTTCCTGAGCCATGACCACACCTTCCAGGCACCGGCGAGATCGCCGCGGCTGCCATCCCAGGAAACGACGCTCGCGGGAATGCCCGCATCCTTCATCTCTGCTTCCAGCGGACCCTCTCCAAGGAAGAGCACGGAAGTCTCGTAGCCGAGCGAATGTGTATTCTTCGCCAGCCCGCTCACGATCCGGCATATCCCGGAACATTCCGGCTGTGCACTCTTTACGATTTGGACACACATTGGCAAGGACTTTATCCGACCGATTCGGCAAGAATCAACTTATTGGGCCAAGGCATTCGCGCAGCATGTTGTTCGAAGGCGATAAAACCTAAGACTGCCGGCAATTAGTGGGACGCGGAATGTTCCTTCATGCCGCCCGCGCCGGCCACCCGAAGAACCGCAACCCAGTCACCCCGCCGTTTCTCCAAGCTAATTACACGAGCATTCATAAGCCGGGCCACTTCTTGCAACGGGAGTTCGTCATAAGAAAAATAATCTCTCTTGCTTTTCAACCACCAGGAGGCTTCTAAAAAGGGGTGCGGAGGCACGTAGATAGCTGGAAATAGCAGGATATCGCCCGAGAAGTTTTGTTTCGCCGGAATGAGTTCTTCCTTTGTGAAGGACTCAACCTCTGATAGCTCTACCGGCCGCCCAATGTATCCGAGCCACGGCTCGGTTACTTCCAGTGACCCCGGCCATGTAGTCAATACTTTTATTCCACCCTCATTGGCCACGAAGCCGGCAGCATCCCGATGCAACGCAACATAATCCAAATAGGCAAGGTTATCTTCACGCGCAAATCCATACCACCTTGGGTAAGCAAAAAGGCCGACGATGAAGGCCGCCGCCGTAAGAACTGCCATGACCGGCCACCACCTTACGCGCCGCGCGATCGCCGCAAGCGACGCCAGTATGACCAGCGGGTAGACCGGCAACAAGTACCGGGCCAACTCCGCACCGCCGACAATCGAAAGCACAATTAGATGCCCGGTAATCACTGCAGCAAATACCTGCCACATGTAGCGTATATGGCCCCGTGCCTCGTGCACCAGGCGGCTCGGCCAAAACGCGCAAATTACAACGGCCGGCCCGGTTAGCACAAACAGATTTAAGTATCCCAACAGATGCCAAAGGTGGCGCGCAAGTGCCAGAACAATGCGAACTGGATGCAGAGTTGCGTAGAGATTGAACTGCATATACCCGGCGTCGCCAAAGGGCGTTCCCGTCGCGTGATAGAGCCAGGCATACCAGCAAAACAAGGCCGGCAAAGGCATGAGGAGGGGAAAACGCGTCCTCCAGGCCGGCCAACCTCGCGCTCCGTCGCTGCGCTCGCGGTTGCGCAAATCCAGAATGCACTCTAACATCAGGATCGCCAAGGGCGCGACAATTGCCGTCTCTTTGGCAAGAGCCGCCAGCCCGAACAGTAATCCTGATGCCCAACTGCGCGCCCGGAGATAAGCTACGAGGCCCCAAAGCGCCAGACATGCCGCAGGCATATCCAACTGCACCATCGTGCTGTGGCTGAAAAAGACGGGATAAAGCGCTGTCAGGGCCGTGGCCACGATGGCGACCTTGCCGGTTGTGCAAAGCCGTGCCAGCCGGTATACGGCCCCCAGAGTCACCACTGAGGCGGTCAGCATTGCGGTGTGCGCGGCAACGATGCTGAACCCGAACACCTTCCACCACCCAACAATCCAGAGAGATACCAGTGGCGGGTGAGACTCGACAGCGACCGACGTTGGAATGACTTTGCCGGTCAGAAAGAAATCGCGAGCCTCTGAGGCGAAGTAGATTTCGTCCCAGAAGTAAGGCGTCCGCAAAACACTCAGGTGCGCAGCCACCAAACACAGAACTACGACGGCGAGAGCGGCTGTCGTGAACAATGCAGAGCGTTGCAGCGGTCTATTTCTACGAATTCCCTTGTTAACGGTGCCAACGATCAGAAGACACCCCCTCCTTCGCCCTCTTTTACGGCTGGACATCCGCTATCCTCTTCGGGATTCATTGCGCGCAAGTAAGCGCCAGCCGCCTTTGCCGAGGACAAGTTCATGAGAGCGAGGTTTCGGACGTTGTAAACGAAAAGGTAGTCTCCGTATCCGTAATGCGCTTCCGGTTCGCCGTACATCGTCGTTTGCACGCCAGCGTCGCTAAAATGCAGATTTCGAGAGATTACATCGCCCTTCAGCGTGGCGTCATTCAAAGTAATTTGGAGCGCCCCGGAAGTGTCCCAATCATCTTGAAATACAATTCCGGGCCCATAGTACCTGCAAAACCCGTCGAGAAGAAGCACACTGCCTGAGGGCAGCGAACGCACATTCTTTGTAACCGACGCAAGAATCGCTGTCTGTTGAGACGCTGCGCCATCCCAAAAGAAGCCAAGCCCACTGAGGACCAGGCAATTCATACCGCAGATGAGGCCGATTGCAATGGAGTACACTCGCACGCGCACAATCGGTGACCTGGGGATGGAACTCACAAGGCCGGCAATCGCAACCAGCACGCACGCTGCGCCCAATGCCGATGCGATCGCGATGCGGTTTCCAATTCCGGCAGAAGAGAGATCGAAGCTGTCATCGGCGAAGAAGAGCGCGCATCCAAGGAAGAAAAGAATTAGCCCGATGAAAATGAGTCCAAGGCTCGTCTTCCGGCTTGGAATAGCAGACGAGCCCATGGATCGCGAGAGATAAATAGCCGCCGAAAGAGCGACAATGAACGCACAACTCACGGCCGGCCCACTTAAAGCGGAATGGCGATACAGCCCCAGCAAAGCGGCAGGCATGTGCAGACCATAGGTCCAGAAATTGAATCGAACTGCTTGAGTGAGGATGTGCACGGTATGTTGCGTGAAATGCGCTGGGAAGCGGTGAGGAAAAGCCATTCTTGTCTGCATGAGAAGTTTGATGATGCCGCACGCAAGGAGCGCAATCATCGTGATGGAAATTCCGACAAGTTTACTGATTTCCAACTTCGACCGCGATCGCAGACCGGCTAACTTGCGCACACAGACAAACCCGACCACTGCGATAATTAGTCCTAAAGCTACTTCGTAGGATAGAAGACTCAGGACAAGTGAGACGGCGGCTATCACTGCCAATTTCGTCGAATTATTTTGTTCAGTCGGAACCGACCTTAACAGGGCATAAATCCCCAGGAACGCTAACGCCATGCTCAGAGTAGTCTGATGTTCGGCAATCCAGAACCGGTCCGTCGAATAATGGGGCAGCAGCCCATAGACCAGGGCAATTGCAATTGCCAACCAGCGATTAAGTTCCAGCTTCCTGATTGCCAGGTAAAGAAATGCGGTTGCCAAGGCAAGCAAAGCGGTATTGAGGAAGTGGTAAAGCGTCGCGTGATTGCCGAATGCCTTGAAGGTCAGCACAAGGTACGCAATTTGAACTGGCCGCACAATGATTGTCGGATCCCAATCGACAACCGCGCGCACCATTGCGCCGAGGCCTCTTTCTGACGAATGAATGAGCGCGGCTTGATACGCCCAGTCGTCGGCATAGAAACCAAGTCGGAAAAGGTATGGTAACGCGGAAAGAAGAACAATGGCTGAGAGGAAAATACAGTCACGAACTTCCGATCTGTTGGTACGTTTTCCGCTCTTCAATTGAGACTTACCCACAATCTCCGAATGACACCGGTCAATAATTCCTAGCGTGTCCAGGTGCGATTTTCTGCCCCAGCAGGAGTCCGCCACACCGGATTTCTACGCGAATTCATGTTATCGATTGTTCGTCTCGGCCGAGTCGGCCACTTTTGACGAATGGCAATGCCGGCGAGTTTAAAATGCGGTATCATCTTCTGGTATCCGCCCGGAGGTTTCCTTGAGACTGGTCGACCGTATTCTCGCTTCGTATCGACGCTATGGGAAGCCATATCTTCCGCGAAGCGTCCAACGGTTGTTCTCTCGAACCTTCACGCCCCTGAGCGAAATGCAGGGTACATATGATTTTTGGCGAGTCCAACCTGCGATATCTCGTCTTTTAGGTCCGCAGTTCCGCCGTAATCGCCACCGGATCGGCATTGCCATCACTTACGATTGCAATCTGCGTTGCCATAATTGCGATGAATCGTCGGCGCAGGCTCCGACAGACACGCAAATGACGGTCGAGCAAATTCAGCGCTTCGTTGACGAAAGCGCGGCAGCCCGTTACCGCTGGGATCTTATCGAAATTGCTGGCGGTGAACCAACGACGCACAAAGACTTTCTAAGGATTCTCGACATCCTGCGCGAGTACCGCGCCCGTTTCTCGCCGAATACCGTAATTAAAGTTCTTACAAACGGCGCAGGAGCCAAAGTGAAGGAAGCCGTCGCCCAAATTCCCGAAGATGTGCTTGTCTTCGACAGTCAGAAGGAGGGAAAACGGCAAGTGGAACTCAAACATTCTACCTTCAATATCGCGCCCGAAGACATCGACGAGTATCAATCGGCCGACTTTCGAAATGCCTGCGAGTGGACTGAGAAATGCGGAACGGGCCTCGGCCCGACAGGATATTATCATTGCCCGGTGGCCGCAGGCATGGACCGGATCTTTGGCTGGAACGTTGGCAGGCAATCGCTCCCTTCGATGGATGACTCGATGGAGGACCTAGCCGAGCGCTTTTGCAGCAAATGTGGGTATTTCATGCGGCAGATGGCCTACAAGAAAGTCCTCGACAAGCCGCTGATGTCGCCCGTATGGCAACGCGCGTATTCCAATTATAGAGACCGGCAGAGGGATGAACTGGTGTCAATCTCTGGGCTACCGAATCTTAGTAAAACAGAGACTAAAGAAATGGCCACATAGACGATTTTTCAGGAATCCGAATAGCGTGCGAGAGGTGGTTGTTGGAAGTCTGATTCATCGGAAGTACGACTCCCAATGGCACTACCTTTTGATTGCCATCCCGGGAATTGGATGCACAGCCAAGAGCAACTAATTAGCTGATCTCTGCTACCTCAGATCCCTCACAGACGGCTTGTCGCTGATTCAGTCAAATCGCGAATGCCCATACTCCGGATAGGCCATTCCAAACTTGTGGGTATACTCGCAGATGCCTCACCCATCCACGCTGTCAAATGCCTCGCATGGCGAACGCGACGGTGTGGAATAGAATCGCGAGATCCATGAAAAAGCTGCTGTGGCGGATGTAGTAGAGATCGTATTGAATATTTTCATGAATCAGGTGTGCCCGATCAGCGCTGATTTGCCACATCCCGGTTATCCCCGGCCTCACACGAAGGCGCTGACGATGAAGCTCATTGTATCTTTCCACGATAAACGGCATTTCCGGTCTCGGTCCTACGAGTGACATACTTCCAGTCACGACGTTCAAGAGTTGCGGTAACTCATCCAGGCTAGTGCGCCGCAGAAAAGCTCCAATCTTGGTGATCCTTGGATCATGAGGGGATTTCGGCGAGTAAGCATACTGAGGAGAGGTGGAAAGCATCGTACGGAACTTATACAGCTTGAATATCCTTCCGTTCTTTCCCACGCGGTTCTGTACGAACAATGGCGCCTCACCGGAAGTCAGATAGATCGCAACTGCTATAAAGAATAGGGCAGGAAGGAGAAGTAATATTAATGAAATTGCGACGCTAAAATCGAAAGCACGCTTAACATACCCATAAATGCTGCTGGTGTGCTGTTCGTCAACCGAGGCGAAAATCAGTCCATCTGCATCCCAATAGGAGACGGCGCTGTTAGACGTGACTGCGTCATGCGGAATAAACGACAGAGTCGCGCCAGCCTCGGCGGTTACGACACTTACTTTTTCAAATGCCTCGGCACTTACCGATGGCGAGCTGATGATTACATCTTCAGCACCTAATTCCCGTAACATCTCAGCCGTAATTGGCCCGGGAATTACTTCGACAAATCTTGACCGGGTATACCCTGACTCGTAGACCTTCTTTCCCGTCAGCTTGATGTCGTCATCGACTATGGCTACAGGATCGAAGCCAAGCTTTGGCGATCGGACTAGAACGGAAAATGTTCGCTCGCCGCTAAGGCCCGCCCCGTAGATTACCGCTCGGCGCGCCGCGTGTCCGCGGCTGTTAAGCGCGTAAACAAATGAATAGATCAGGTGTTTCTCTGCTAACACCACCATGGGAACTACTATGGCAGCGAAGAATACCACCAGCCTCGGAATCTGAGCGGCAGTCCAGAAGCTCACCGCGAATGCAAGAAAGCATAGCTGAGAAGATACCGCGATCACTCGCTCTGTTTCCCGCACGCGAAGCAGGCTCGTTGCGCGACTATAACCACCATTCGCCTTGAGCGCGGTGACAAAGAAAAGAGCCGCCAAAAAAGCTACAGCCTCCACTGCTGAGATTCGAAATCTGAACAGTCTTCCCAGGTGCAATCCGCAGTAAGCAACGTATGCGAGGATGATAGCAACGGACACGGCGATCAAATCAACGGCGATCTCAATTGTCCCAAGTGCTTTGGACAATCTCACTGCTGCCCAACGTTTTTGATTTGGCGCACCAGACGGTTCGGTAACAGCGCACTCGCTGCACACGGATCCCTCTGCGAAATGCAAGCACCGATTTGTACGAATGCTCGGGCCATGCAAACTGGGAGAATCTGTGACCATACCTGAAACGCTCCGCTGGGGTTATGGGCGCCGACCGGACCATGATTGCCTTATCGGTTAGCGACCTGGTCAGGTTAAAATTGCCGCAGAACCGTGCCAAACCATCTTCGAAAAAATGCCGGGGGGGGGCTACCTGAACCCTCTGTCGGCATGATATATCCTAGTGCGGTTCTAAGGAACGATCATTGCGCTTTGCAACAACCTTCGCTACCACTCGATGGTTACCATCTTCCTGAACTACCGTAAGATGCTGATTGCGTTATGGTTGGTGCTGATCCCAGGGGCGATGCCAAATTCTAACTTTTGTGACGAACCCCACCGACTCATACCTTACTTGAATCCGTGAATTCATTAAATACTCTTACAATCCGCTCGTCCGAAGGCTTCGTAATTCATTAGGATAATCATTTACGCCAACTCTCTCCGGGCGTGTCAAAATGGCGGAGATCGGCGCTAACGGAACGGCATACGTCTAATCGGGGACCTGTCGTATTTAGTTCGGGATGCGTTCTTTCACCGCCCGGCTGCGATGTTCCCACTGCGACTTGAAGTACAATCCCGGCCCTTGCAAGCGAGCTAAGAGGCATCTCGCCCGTGAAATCGCGTCAGAACCGGTTGTTACTCTGGTCGGTAAGAAAGGGCCTGCGACGTCATACGGCGCAAATTGCGGAAACGTGAGTCAGTCCCTCAAACGGAAAATCTGGCCGAAATCGCACCGATCAGCTATGCCACATGCCGCGAAGCCATGGCTCCGAAGGTCAGCTTATGCACATCGCGACCAGCCCACAAGAGATGGGCACAATTGGGTCTTGACTTCGGTCTTGGTTGGCGACGCTCAGCTTATCCTGGATGCCCTCGACCTCTGGAGCCGCCTTGAAGCTCGCTCTTGGGCTGCCTTCACTAATATCTCTCGCAAGAATGAGATTCTCCGAGCGGTCAAGAGATCATTATCGAACATCTCTTTTGCTCGCTCCCAAAGTTGATGCTGATATTCAACAAATGAACCGGAGTCCTTCCCAATTCGCTCCATGATCTCAGCAAGGCGCGCAGAATCATCTTCTTCAAAAAGCAGCTCGTTGGTTCCAATGACCTCAGGAATTGCTCCGGTCCTACTCCCCAATGTAACTGTGCCCTCTGCCATGGCCTCGGCCAGCACCCGCCCGAACTGTTCTTCCCATCTCTGGGTTCGACGAGAAGGCAGCACCAAAATATCGCTTTGTCTAAAGAGAGATGTCACGCCGTCCACAGGCAGGCCGCCCCGAAACTCCACCAATTCCCGAATTCCTAAAGCCTCTGAGAGGGCTATCAAATTTCCCAACTCGGGACCACGGCCCACCACAACACACCGTACGGCCAAATGGCGATCGTGAAGAATTGAGACAGCCCGCAGTAGGCAGTCGACCCCCTTGCACTCGACGAGGCGTCCAGCAAAACAAACTTTTAACGAATCGAGCCCCCTTCTCCCAAAGACTGGAGAGTGATTCATTTTAGCGCCCATTGTTGGGATTATTTCGACCGGCCCGCTGAATCCCCAACTCCTGTGAACCCGAGTCGCTTGAATGCTGCCAGTTATCAGCGCAGTACATCGATGCAGGACGTATTTAATGATCCACTGACGAGGAAGGGCCAGCGACCGATGAAGGTTTTCCCAGACAAACATGACAAGCGGAATTGATCTATTCGCTGCAGCGTTTGCGATCTGCGCAGCGCCTAGCGCATAGACCTCCTGTTCATGAAGAATTATCTCCGGCTCGAAGTCGCGAAGAGCTTCCCGTAGCGCTCGTGCACGGTAGGTGAAAGCACCCTGTCGATTGCCGAAATGAACGGGAATGGGATACGTCCGAAAGGCATTACTCGTCTCAGAGAACTTTAGATCTTGGCGAAGACTGTCTGGCGTAATCCACGCGAGTTCTACTCCAGGATAAGTTGCCATGGACTCCAGGATTGGAATCCGGCCGGGCTCAAGATACGAGTGCGAAATAATGCAGAGTCTCATCTGCTAGGATCTCTCGACATCAGTATGTGGCGCATCGATTCTGGGCTGACGTTGGATTGACAAATCCCAGACTTTAGATATGAATGTCGGTCACCCTGCGTGATCGATCTCGAACAGAAGGCCCTGCCAGAGTGAAAGTTTCTGAGTTCAAACAACATTGATCGCTAGTCTGACCTAGGCCGACCCCTATTTCTGAGACCTGACCCCATTCTTCGTCCAGTTCGGTGTATGAAATCATAACCTGTGCGAATTCCGATCCGGGTTAATTAATTGGTAACCATCGGGTCTGACCCTCCGACCCGTTTTCAAATCGATTGCCATTGTGAATGTCAGCACGAAGCCTGTCACGCGAGTTTCTCTCAGTTGACAGACGTTGTCGACTCGATTGGTCGTCCCTATGCGGAACGGGCGCGCACTCTCTCATCTACCTCTGAATGAAAACTCTCCGAATTGCGCGGAGGCTCCGACGGATGCCTGACTTCCAGTTATCCACGCCCAGTTGCATTGCCTCTAGAGTTGGTTGAATTGTGTGCAATTTTCCGACAGCCTCCGTACGACAAAAAATGCTAAAACCATTTCGCAATCGCTGATTATCTGCCAGCAGTTCGTAGTTTGAGTCTTTCATTAATCTCATCCGCACCGCGTGGCACTTAAACGCATTTGTATCATCGAGACAAATAATCGTCGAACCGTAGACATCCTCAAGTTCCGACATTCCCGTAAATTCGGAACCGTCAATTAGCACCAGGTCAAAGACTTTAATAGCGTTATCGCGCTTAATCATTTGGATCCCGTTCTGATCTAGGTCCGCGTGCTCATGCAAGTACCGGAGTCCTTCCTCGCGCCACGCTAAGACGGCAGAGAGCTTGTATCTATTCAATGTAGTCTTCTCCGCTTGGTAAAATTCACGGACATCGTTTTCCGTGGCGACCCGCGATGACGACACTGAGGAAACGTTAAAGCATTTGACGAAGCCGTTCTCTCTATAGGTCCGTTCTAGTTCCATGAATCGCGATCGTGAGATTTCCAAGCAATACAAGGCAGGATGGCTCTTGTTCTGCATCAAACCTCGAACAAAAGCGCTAGTGCTGCCCCCGCCTGCCGAAGAACCAATTTCGAGGACATTTGTTAACCATTCCATGCTGGACAACAACACGATTGAATCGTAGAAAGCATCATCCAGAATTTCAGGGGGAATGAGACACTCGGACAGGTTTACCCGACGAACCCTTATGAATTGCTTCAGTCCCTGCATTCGTTAGCTTCCTCTCGGGCCGTCATCGACTGCGCGACCTGGAGTTCGTCGATCACGCATACGATTTTGAGTTCGATTGGTGTCTGATGCATTTGCTTTGACTTGCGACGAGCTTCTTGCTGGCCGATAAATTGGATTGGGCCCCGACATTCGAGTTTAGTCGAGATGTCGGCCGAGTGCATGCAGGAGATCCGACCTGGGTTCTGCCGATCACGCGCGATAAAGAAATCTGGATTTCAGGTACAGGGCCGGCCCTTGCAACCGTGCCAGAACGCTCCGCATCCTGGAGACATGCCCCTCGAAGACTACGTCATAGGGATTTGCTCCGCCCCTCAGTTTGCTAATAATATACTGAATGATCTCCCGCCTGTGAATGGGCTCCTCTACAAGCAGGAGAGTGAAGTATGCACTCGCAGCCTGCATTCGACATAGCCTTCTAGTCCTGAGTTCCTCAACTGATGGCGCGGGCAATGGATGCGTGACATGAGCAGTCGGCACATAGACGAGCCTAAATCCACGATCCACTAATTGCAGAAATGCGCGCTGTTCCTCATGCCCAGGGATGGGCGTGCCAGGGCCCAGCCGAACATCGAATCCGTCCCAATGTTCAAACACCGCTCTTCGAATTGCCAAGTTTGGACCGACGCCGAAAGGAAGGAAATTGACTAACTCGAACCATCGTGGCATCTTTCGATCCACAACGAGACGATCGTCGCTCTGGCCGGTAAACCCACAAAGCTGATACAGCCGGTCGAGCTCCGGGTCTCCCGCCGGTGGCACAACCTTTCCCACGACCAATCCTACCAACGGGTCTTGAAACTCTACCACAATATCGTCTAGCCAGTGAGAATCTGGAGCGGCGTCATCATCCGTGTAGGCAACAATATCGCCACGCGCCTCCGCAGCTCCGCGATTGCGTGCTCTACTCACTCCTGGTTCCACTTCCATCACATACCGGGCGCGCCAACGCAACGCAACCTCTCGCGCCCCAAAACCCCTGGGTGCACTATCGACTACGATCGTTTCTTCCAGCGGCAGTGCCAATCGACTCACTGCCTCAAGACAACGCTCCAGATCATCGTTTCGATCGCGTGTTGGCACCACTAATGAGACAGACAGTGCGGAATTTGCTGTTGTTTGATCTTTAATTTGAACTTCTCTCGTAATCATTGTTTGATAGATCCGGACCGTGAACACCAAGAATATATTGGGATGATTAGATCAACTCTGCCAGTAGGTACAGACAGGCTACATCCGTCGATCTCCCAACTTTGCCTAAGACACCGTACCCGCAACTATAGTATTCCTTGCTGCGAGCGCAGGGAATAACTTCGAATAAAGTGCTAAGCACTCGTTCGCTGTATTTTCTCGTGAAAATCTCGAAACATATTGTACCGGTCGTGCAGCACCGAGCGCACGATGGATTGCTGCAGTAAGACCCCTTACTGGATCGTGTTCTGTATCAAAGTAAGCCGGAGCGTCGCCGGCGATCTCATGAAATACCGGAATATTCGAAGCTACTGTCCGGCAATTGAACTGAAGGGCTTCGAGAAGCGGAAGACAAAACCCCTCAATACACGAGCTAACGATGAATGCCTCACAATTCTGATATGCCCAACCTAGCTGTTGATCAGAAAGCCTTGGAAGCCAACCAACAAGATCGCCCAAATCTAGTGATCGTGTCAGCTCCAGCAGCATGTTGGATTGGGGCCCTTCGCTGCCCACGACTAATAACCGAAGATCGTTGCTAACGAGTTTTTCCTTTCGCAATTGAGCAAATGACCTCAGAAGCAAGTCGAGTCGTTTATTAGGTTGATGTTGTGCGACTGTTAACAAAAACGGTCTCCGGTCCGCACCGCCCGGTAGATGGCATGTCGTGTGTGAAAACTCAGCATAATTGTGCACCAATCCGACCGGGATCTTGTCAAGCGCTCTAAAACGGCGCCGTCTAAGTGATCTATACGTGCTTTCAGAGACGCAGGTCAGTGCATGACATGCATTAAGACATTGCGTGATGATCATTCGCTTGCACAATCCGTCGAAATGACCGAAACCTTGGCGCATATCGAATGGATAGAGATCGTGAACCGTGGCGACCACTGGGCATTGGAACTGTGATCTCAGAATCGGCATAGGGAATCCCAAGTGCACAAGATCCGCTTTGCAAGCAGTTGCGGCGCGGGGCAATCCAAACAGAAACCAACGATTGCGTGTAAACGATTTGTTCTCGATTGAAACAGGTACAATCTCGACTCTGCTTAGGTCGATGCCAAAGTCAGACTGAAAGTAATCTTGCTGCCAGCATCCGACCATCAGTGTGATTTTCGTGAGCTGCGGGAAATCGCTCAGACTGCGCGCCAAATTTGCAGCATAACGGCATATCCCTGTCGGCTGTGTGAATCTACTAAGCGATGATATGAGAACGTGCATTGCCAATCACTCTTCTTTTCGTTTCAAAATGCGCATCCGCAAGGATTCATACAATAACCGAACCAGAAACTCTGAGTTATATATTAGATAACGTCTCCATAGTCGACGCGGTTCACTCAATAAGCGAAATAACCATTCGAGTCCGCTTTCGCGCATCCAGGCCGGCGCCTGGCGAACTTGACCAGCGTAAATATTGAACGCCTGTCCGATCCCAACGATCGCGGGCGCCTGGATTGACTTCTGATGTGCTCGCATCCAGAATTCTTGTTTCGGACATCCAAGACCAACCCAGAGAACATCCGGGGCAGCAGAGTTCACCAATTCAACGACCTTCAAGTCCTCTTCGAAGCTCAGTGTTCGAAAGGGCGGCGAATAAGAACCCACTACCTGGATTCTTGGGAATCTTTCTTTCAGGTTACAGACAAGAGTCTCCAATACTTGGGGCGCTCCTCCATAGAAGAAGTGCCGATATGATTTCTTTTGTGTTTCACGGCAAAACTCGATAAACAGATCCGGTCCGTACACACGTCTCGGCAAGCGGCGTCCTTGTGCACGACCACACCAAACGATCGGCATCCCATCGGGAACGTTCAGATCGCTTTGGTTCAACGTCTCCAAGAAGCTTGCATCTCGCTGACATTCAATCACGCTATGAACGTTCGAAACGCAGACATAGTGCGGCCGACGGTCATTAACGATCCACTCTTCCAGATTGCTAATCACGTCAGGAATTTGGACGGCAGCAAAACGGACCTTAAGAACTTCAAAGGATAACTTGGCATCCATTGGTCGAAGTTTTGAAGATGCTGCAGCGACTGTCAATTTTCTCTCTTCCAAGGCTGTCTACCTGATCCGCGAATTCGCAAGCATCGTGTTCATTTATGACATCTGAAAAGGGTTCATTTTGGAAAATTGCGCCTTGCGCCTAGCCCACTGTGAATGGATTCCGAGGGAGGTCCATTACTTTATATTTGAGATCCGTCAATTTCTCCCGAAGTACTGGGTCTAACGGCTCCTTAAAGGTGATAACAACGGCCAAGCCATAGTCCAATAGTCGAAACCTGCAAAAAACGTTCTGCAATGTGATTCCTGCGAGAGTGACTCCGGATCCCCATGAGCCCCGTTCGCTTTGAGACGACGCCCATGGGAGATAACAGTCATTGAACCGCCGAATTGCCAAATTACCATAATTCAGCGCTGTCATCATCTTTGCGGTTTCCGTTTCGCTAATCCTGAATACGAAGTTTCCGGAACTCTCAAATTGTTCTATATTTTGTTCACCTCTCAAGAGCCTTTTGAGCAAGCTCTTCAGCCAACCGAGCACTCGCTTGCGGCCTTCAAACGGCTCGATGAAGATCACAGCTCTTCTCGCGACTCTAAGCATTTCGTAAAAGGCAATTGGAGGTCGAGGAAAATGATGATACGACTCCTTGCATAGGACAAAATCAAAGCTATTGTCGGCAAATTGAATTCTCTCGGCGTTAATTCGTTCAATTCGCGACACATAACCTCGTTGTTTTGCAATTTCCAAAGACGCGACCGTAAGGCTGCTCGCGGTCACATCGGCACCTTCTTGAGACAGGAAGTAGGCATCTGATGCGAAATTGCCATCGCCAATCGTAAGCCAGGTAGCTTCCGGGCATTGGCGAATCAGGGGTGAGATGAAAAGATGCATTCTGCGATGCCGCCAAGAGTCCACACTACCTGGCATCGTGTAACAAGATGGCAACTTCCCTTGGTCAACCACCCAAGCTTCGTGTTCAGTGTGACGATCATAGCTATCTTCAGCACGGCTGTCTTTCGCCTTCATCTCGCCTCCAACACAGATTGGCTTTTTTGTGACGGAACAAACATGAGGCCCTTCAGATGTTTGGTTGAAATCTATACGTAACAATCCATCCGTACAACTTGTGCCACTCTTCAAAATCACGACATAAAGAACGGTGGGTTAGATAACAGAGAACTGCGATTCCTATGAAGCCCCGGGCAGGAGCCCCAAAAAAACGTCCGCCGCCTTAAGCCGCTTAAGGGGTTGCACCGCCAAATGCCTTAGGCGGCTCATCCTCCTCGGAAATTAAAGTTTCCTTTTGGGCAGATGAGCTGCGGACGATCGATCTGCGCCCTCTCCGCAGCCGCGATGTCCCGACCCCCAATGAGCAGGCGAAAAGCAGCGCGAGCCGAATGTGAGCATCGTCCGCCTCAACAAGGCCTCGAATAAGACTAAAGCCCAACAGATAGATCCCAAAGCGCGAATAAGTGGATCTCGACCGCCAGAGGGCTCGCAACAAGCCCCAGTAACAAAGGACGAGGACGCCCACGCCGATCGCTCCTAACGTGAACCACTCCTGCAATAATTCGTTATGCGCTGAGCCCTGGTACCAGGCCCCCTGCGGCCAGTTGTAAGAAAACGATTCGTAGCCATATCCGATAATCGGCCGCACCAGAATCTTCTCATAGACCATGGCCCAGAGAAGGGTCCTCCCGGTGAGCGTCTCCACATTGCCGGTGGCTCCATAGGCCTGAAAGCTGCCGCCGACATACCTGAGCGAGACTAGGGTAATGCCCGCCAATATTGAAGCAACCCGCAACTTCCATCTTTTGGTCAACCTACTGCGAGATGAGAGGAGGAAAGGTAAGGCGAAGATAAAAAAAGATGCTAGCGAACCTTTGCTGTCTGACAGGAGCAAGGTCCCAAAAAGGATAACTATACTTATCATCCAAACAGGACGACGGTTTAGGCTCCAAAGAAAAAGGGCGCATAAGCAAGCGAGCCCGGCGTCAAACCCCAGCCCGTTAGGATGCATATACCCTTCCGGCGCATCAGCCTTTACATCAACTCCGAGCCTAAGTTCCTCCATCAATTCCAGGCTAGCTACCCACCCACCGGCAACTACTCCGGCAAGCGACGACTCGATTACTGACTTACGATCGACCGACGACGACATCGTCAGGGCAATAAGTACCAATTGCGTACCGAACAAGAACCACAACCACACAGTAAGGCGTACGGAACCTGTAGTCCAGAGAATTGAGAGGCCGGCCCAGGTAAAATAGACAAAAAACCACCTCCCCGCGCGGGGCCATCTCATGCTCTGTCCTCGCAGAGCCTGAATTAAAAGGGCCAGGCCGAGAAGCGATGGCGAGAATAAGCGGCTGAATGGCAGTGCGCCCCCGACCAGGAGGAAGCCTAACGGACTGATCCCTATGAGGGAAAGCCAGTAAAGGAACGCAATTCCACCTATCCATTTCGTCGCGGCATCGCGGGGGTTGGAGTTCGAAGGCGTGGGTGTCAATTACCCTCTCGGGCTTTCCGTTGATTTGTTCCAACTTATGGTCATTCCGGCTCCAACACCGAGAAACGGTGGAGAGGTTCATCCTCCGCTCCGCGAAATAGTCCTTCACGTTGAAACCAGCAACGACGGAAACAGAATTACAAAGCTAAGCCATGCTCATCAGCGTTTCTTTAACGGACCTCGCTCTGCCTCACCACCGCACCCAGAGAAAAGCAAGCCGGGGAACAACCAAAACCGGATCTCGCCCAGGTGTCGGAATTTACGAAAGCCAATCAGCACTTGGATAACTCCGAGGTGCGCCCTCGAAAGGAGAAACGGCGGTCCAATGACCACTATCAGTAGGACAAAGGGCGGCATTCTACTTTGTCTCCGTCAACGTTTTTGCGAATTGTAAGGCCGCGCTGGGCGCTCAATGTCGAAGATCTATCGCCTCGATACCTGCGAAGAGCATGTTCCGGTAGAGACCCTCATACTGCGTAACTACGGCGTCCAGGGAATAATTAGCCAAGGCACGATCATGACCAGATTTAGCCAAATTGTCTCGAAGAGCTCCATCCTGTGCGAGCCGGACCATCGCCTCTGCGATCGCTACCGAGTCCCGGACATCAACGAGAAGCCCCGCCGTCCCGAGCCCCAGCACTTCACGCACTCCAGGCGTCATTCGTCCAGCAATGACAGGCTTGCAGAGGGCCATTCCTTCAAGTGCGACCATACAGAATGACTCGTCAAGTGAAGGGTGAATAATCACGTCGACTTCCTCGTGAACCCTCTTTAGCAGTTCAATGCTTGGTAATGCACCTGCAAATGTGACGCCGGTGCAGAGCATATGACGTGATGCCCACTGCTGTGCCGCTCCGCCTACCTCAAAGCCAAGGCCGAACATCAAGAGCCGGGCGTCCGGAACTTCGCGTCTGGCTAACGAGAAAGCTTTTAGCGCGGCATTCGCGTTCTTTAGGCGCGACCAGCCTTGAAGGATTGTTGCAAATGTTATCTCGCCGTGCGACCGCTGAACGGGTTTGGCGCCCAAATCAAAGATCGCAGCTGGCAGGCCGTTGGGAATCACTTCAATCCGCGCACTGGGCTTGATGAATCGCCTGAAATGCGAGGCAGCGTATTCCGATACTGCGGTGAAACGCGTTCCGCGGAGACCGACTTCATAGGCCATGCAAAGTCGAATGATGCGGTGAGGATCCCGAAAATAGCGAAGCACATTCCATGGCAGATCATGAATCGTTGTCACTGTCGGAACTCCAGACCTGAGCGCGCCGAGCGCAAATTCATAAGTCCAGTGAGCATGAACGAACGGAGGAGCATCTGCCCTGATTGTCCGGCTCAGAAATGAAATCTCCGGATGATAGAAGTTGCGTGCTAAATGACTGCGCCGAGAGGGGCCGACAGAGATCCGCAGGGGGCCCCAGCGGTATGTCTCTTCCCGGACCTCTCCCGTGCTCAGCGTGTACAAAGTAACCTCGTGTCCCCGACCAAGCAGGCTTGTAATCAGCGGCGTGACAGCGGTGCTCCCCAACCCTGGAAGAACCCCGACGACGCTTTGCCCCACGAATCGTGCAAGTGAATGGATATCCGCAGGCGTACAAAGCGCGATCTTCACAAATCTCTTTTCTAGTACTATTCTTTTTGGCTATGCATGCGACTTCGGAAGTTACGAGCGAAAAGGAACGCGTATCGAGGTAAGTTCACGCAGCATGCTGACTGAATTCAACCTGCCAGACGCCTGCCCAAAAAAACCGACGGGCGGTCGACCATTGCGTGAAACGCTTCGGAAATCAAATAAACTGCAAGCAAGTAAATTGGGAAAATGTAAAGGAAATTGATTTTCCCGAAGACTAACCTGATCAAGGCAAACAGGACAATTCCGTGCACGAGATACATACTGTACGACAGAGCACCGAGTCTCAGTCGGAAGGCATCTGAAGGAGCGAACGAAACCTCTTGTCATGCATGGCATAGACTTGGATGCCAACCGCCCCAAAACCTACAGAGTAGTCGCCAATCGTGTTCATGAGCGGCAGTGGAAGAATATGGATTGCTTCCGAGATCGGTCCGCTCGCTTCAAAGCAGAAAAGCAAGACACAGAAGAGCACCACAGTCTCTGATACTTTGCGGTGTGAGTACCAATCTGATATTTGCAACAAGTGTTTATGCAGCAAAATGCCTAGTATGAAAAGCCCTGAGACGGCCGAAAGTGTGGTAAACGCCCCTTTGAATCCATTGGCCCCTGGAAAGAGAAAGGAGAGTAAAACGAAACAGATCAGCAAGAAAGCAGAACGAATGCGGCGGGAGAGCCATAAAAGAAAGGGAAAGACGATTGACACGCGAATCTCAAGGAGAATGCACCAAATGGCGACATTCAGTCTCTCAGGGTTACGCATACTCGTCAGGAGTAACATAACCACCTAGCGAATGCTTGGCCGCATTGTCCACGAGGTGTCTGCCCGGGAATTGCCGGATGCGGTCGTCGAGTACAGCGCCAGGCAGCCAAGTGCCGACAAAAGAACTGCGGCTACAAAGGGCAGGTAGATCCTACAGAATCGTTTCAACAGGTAGCGGGGATAGGTGAGGGGGCGCTTTCCGCTGCACTGGACGCTGAGGACAAAACCACTCAGCACAAAAAAGAGTACAACGGCCTCATGCCCGGCAACAACAACGCGAAACGGCGACATCCGAACATAGTTATATGCAGGCTCGAACTGCCAGATCCCAAAAAAGTGTGACATAACGACGGTGAATGCCGCGAGACCGCGAATCGAATCAAGTTCGACGTAACGATGTGCCTTAAGCTCGGCCGGCGTCGCTGGGGCCTGGCTAGGCGTATAAACCATCCACAATACTCAGCACGCCTGCTTCCACGGAAAACCGATCGCGAACTAACTGACTGTCTGAAAGTGCCCGCTGGCGGCGTTCCAATGGATCAATTGCCGCCGTTTTGGCGACACCCTCGGCAACTGATTCAGCGCTGGTCGAAGTGAGGATCGCCCATTTCGTCTGAGCCGCAACTTCAGAAAGCCCCTCAACCTCCGAGCAGACCAGGGGTGTCCCGGCCGCGATCGCTTCGAGTGCAGATATACCGAGGCCTTCATTTAACGAGGGCATCACAAAAACGTCCGCAGCCCAAAGAAAAGGCAATGTATCGGCCTGTGAATCCATGAAGCGAAGCTTGTCTTCGATCATCAGTTCAGTGGCCAGCTTGCGCTCAGGATTACCCGGCGCCTCACGTCCAACATGCAGGTAAAGCGGCCGGATTGTGGTGGCGAGCAAAGGTATTGCGCGAAGAATGGCATCGTGGTTTTTCACCTTAGAACAATTGCCTACCGATGTGATCACGAACTGATCTTCCCGTATGCCCAGTGAGTGCCGTGCAATCTCGCGTTGATCCTGTGTCGGGGGTTCGAAATGCGATGTGTCCAGCCAGTTCTGGATCCGAGTGCCCTTGCTTCGAAACCTTTCCCACTCGCAGTCCCTTATGTTCTCGCTTATGATCCCATAGCGACCACCGAGAAAGTGCACAAATTGGCGTTCACATAGCTTTCGGGCACGAAGGAAGCCCTTGAATTTAAAGATGGCATGAAGTGTTAAGACAATCCGCCGAACCCCTGCAAGTTTTGCCAACAGCACAAAGATCGGTGGCGCAGCCTCGTGGTGAAGATGGACAACATCGTAGCCTGACTTGCAGAGATGGTAATAATCTCGAACAAAATCAGCCCGGGGCAGATAGCGCATTTTGCTTCGAAAGGGTATATGGAATACACCATATCCGGCTTCACGCATCTGCGATGCAATTGGTCCGACTGCACTCGCGGTCGCCAATACATCACATTGATACCCCTGGCGACGCCACTCCGCGAAACTGTTCAGGAGCATGATCTCCATGCCGGAGCGCTCCAAGCTGTGCAGGACGTGCAGCACGCGTTTCATAGACATTTTATGATTGCGACTTCCTTCATTTGATAAGAGTTCATTGCCTTCATCTAGATGTTGCCCATGGATGGTCGTGAGTGTCGATCTCTCACTCTGTTATTTCCGAAAAAGCGCCATCCATTGGCTGTAGACGGTATTCGGATAAAGAACCCGATATGTGAGAGCGACAGTCACTGCGGAGATGAGGACAAGAATTCCTAACTTCAGAGGCGAAGCGACCGATGAGATGTAAGGTATCCTGTTTTGCACCAGAAAAAGTACGACTGCAAGAATCACTCCACATATTGTTCCTGGGATCCAGCCCTTGAAAAGGGAACGAGTGCTCACTCCCAAGGAAAGTGCGCTAAGTCTGTGGAGTCCAAGAGTCCTAACTCCTTCCAGGATTGCATATACGAACGCGACAGCGATAACTCCCCCCCTGGGGGCGACGAGCAGAATCGCTGCGCCGAAACTTAAACCGAAACAGGCTTGCAGAATAACCTTGTAGCGGAACAAGCTGAATACCTCAAGTTGGACAGCCGGCAGGTGAAAAGAAGCGTCAAGGGCGGCCACGAGGCAGAGCATTTGATAGACGGGAACCGCAGAGATCCACTGTCTGCCAAAGATTACAGGAATAATCGTAGGTGCGGCGACTGCTGCTCCCGCACAAAACGGAATCACCAAAGACATCAACTGCCGCTCGCCTGCGATTAGCATCTGGCAGCACTCTTCCCGGCTACGCTCGGCCGCACGGGCGAGCGTTGGGTAGAAAACCCGAGAAAGGCCGATCGCGAAGTTGTAGCTTGGTTGCGTGCTCAGCGTCAGGCTTCGATTATAGAGTCCAATTGCCAGCGGGCTGACAATTCGACCCATTACGATCATGTCTAATGAACCGGATACGGCTTCAATCGCAGTTGTAAATGAGGCCTTGGCACTAAAGCCGGTGATGTGCGAATAGTCTTTGCGAACCAACGTGGGTCTTATTGAATGAGGTCTTGCACAGAAATATGCAATCGCGACAATCAGAGGCTGGGAGACGTTGCTGCCAACGAGCGCCCACACGCCAAAACGATGCATGGCCATGGGAAGACCGATCCCAAACGTAGAGAGCAGATAGCCCAAGAAATCGCATATCGTCGAATCGCGAATGCGAAGTTCGCGCCTCAATAGTCCTCCTGCGACCGTGCCGGCAGATTGGAAGATAAGGTTTAACCCAAACACTACGATGATTGGCGTTAGTCTTGGCTCTCGGAAATAGAGCCCAAGAATTGGCGAAATAGCAACAAGAACGATGAAGCCGGCCACCCCGGTCAACATACTGAGTGTGAATCCCGCACGTATGTTCCCGATCGTAAGTCCGGGCTTCTGAACGATTGCTCTTCCGACTCCAAGCTGGGTAAAGTATCCTGTCAGGCTGGAACAGAGCATTGCGAGAGCGGCTAATCCATAATCAGAAGGTTGCAGAAAACGTGTAATTGTGGCGGCGGCCGCTAGCTGCATTATTGCAGTGGAAACCGTGGATATGTAGCTCCATCGTAGGTTGGAGTGTTCCGTGCCAATCATTGGAGACACAGACTGGCTCACCCTAGCTCTTTGCACTGCCTGATTCGGCAACCCAACTGAACCTGGTATCTAAAGCTTAGAGTATCTCGGTCCGCAAGCACCAAGGTAATGGCACTTCCTCCCATTTCGGCTCCTTCGTCGAAGACCGGCTTCCGGTAGCGCATCGAGTAATACCTATCCAGGGTGTTCCCATCGCGTTAGGTCCCAAAAAATGTCTTCGCGACCGCCTGACGCAATTCGGGAGCAGATTCCTCGCCTGACTCAGGTCGACGGCATTTTGTCACAAAGGCAAATCCGGCTGCGCGGCTTGGACCTGATCCAAAATTGCACGATACGTCTCCACGTTTCCGCGGCGCGCTGCTTCTCGAGGGAGAAGGGGACAGACTTGGGGATCAAAGACCTCTCCGAAGGATATTAATTCCAGGGATGCGCCACGCGACCCAACTTGCAACGCGCACTCGTACTTTTCGATCGAAAATAGGAAGAGCTTAATCGGGAAGCAATTCGACTTGTTCAATAGCTTTCAGGGAGGGTTGGCAGACGCGATTTGCGCCAGCGAAATCTGATCCAAGCTTCGCGGAGAAGCTTCTTCCACTCGTTGTCGTTGCTTGCGTGATTCCACAGGTCCAGGAGCAGTACATAGACAATTCCCAATAGAAACCCGATGACGAATCCCACCGTACACATCAATCGCCGTTTGGGGAATGTCTTCCGTTCCGGAACCTGTGCAGGATCAAGCAATCGAATTTTCGATATGTGTCTAGACTCTTCCAGACTTGCGATTTCGTACTGTTGTCTCAGGGTTGCCACCATCGTTTCATCGATCTGGGCCTCACGAAACAGGTTCATGTACTCTGGGGACAACTCTGCAAGCCTTTGCATCTTTGAAGACGAGTTCTTTGAGGAGGCTCCCTCGCGCCCCATTGCGGGCGCGGCCGGGGCGGAGGAGATTGTTTCTCCCTGCATCTGATTCAGTTGACGTTGCAATTCCGCAATCTGGGCACGCGCTTCCTTCACGCGTATGTTGTTCTCTGTATAAATCGGCAACAATCCATTTAACTGAGTCTGGGCGGCAATCAACCTCCCCTCAACGCTCGCCATCGAGCCAACGATCTCGGTATCCTGGAGGGGAAGATTCAGTGCGGAGTTCTTTCCAGAAAAATCGCCTAGCGCTTTTGAAGACGCTTCCAGCCGTTCTTGCGCAAGCTTGAGTTGCACTTCAAAATATTCGCGTTCACGGTGCCCGTTGTCGGAGTCAATGCCCGCCAGGAATTGACCAAGTGCTTCCGCAAAACCGTTGGCGATCATAGCAGCACGGCTTGGATCCGTGTCGGTTACACTAACTGTGATTATGCCACTCTTGCGATCTTCGTCAAATCTCGCACTGCCCTCTAACGCCTTGCGCGTGGTCTCCCTGAACTTGGTGCGATAAACGTTCTTAAGGTCAAATCGATCGATCAGGCTGTCCTCTATGGGTCGGCTTTGCATCTCCTGGATGTATAACTGTCCCGGCGTCCTCGAGCCAAGCATGGAGGTAAGCACATTTCCCACCCCCCCACCCACCATCTCGCCACCGGTCTTCATGCCAATAAGCAGGTCCAGACCGGATGTTGGATTCATCTCCGGAGGCAAGAAGGCTGCAGTAGCCACATACCTTGCCGGTTGGATGAACGTGATACCCAAAGCAATCGAAAAGCCGATGACGGCTGGAACAAGCAGCCACCATTTCTGCAGCCAGAGCAACTCGATCTTGGCGAGCACTATCCGTGCGTATTCTACAAGCGGCCGGCCCGGTTCTTCATAGTCGGACTCCAATGCCAGCGTGTCGTTGTCAGTCGTTAAATTACTCATGTGCGTTCCTCATCAAGCTATGCACAAACCGGGAAAATAAAATTGTTTTTGCAACCCTGCCTCACCTTTCCGAGCGACGACGGGAAACAGCATCGTGTCCTTAGATATCAGAAGGCTCCTGAAGCGGCACCGGCAATCGACACCGAGGACATGACCTGAGCTATAGCCAGAAGATTTCTCAAGAACTGCGAGCCACCATAGATCTTCTCCGGAACCACCACCGAATCTCCAGGATGCAGGCGAAGATCCATAACGTCGCCACCGGACCAAATACCACCATGGCCCACGACAGAGCCATCGGCGCGCACAACGAAAAGCTCCTTCTTATTCCCGGACCGCGCCACACCGCCTGCACGGGTCAAATACCATTTGAGTTTCTTCCCTGGGAAGTAGGTAATTGCGGTTGCGTTATAAACTTCGCCCATAACCATCACGAAGTTCGGCCGTTTCGGAATGAACAATGTATCGCCGGCTCGAATTTCTATATCCGCTGCTGTGTTCTCCCATTTGCTGATGTCTCGAGAAATAGTAACCACCATCCTGGCGCTCGCGGGGTGGCCGCGCAGCTCCTCCAGAACATGCTGCTGTTGCTCTTGCAGCGACTTCTGCAGATTCGGCTGATCTTGTGTTTGAGTGATGCTTGGTTGCACATTGAATGTCGTTGTCTCAAGGCGCCGAATCATTTCCTGCCGGCTTTGCTCACCCAGTTCGCGAACCTGAATGCGTTCCAGAACCGCACCGGCGGGAAAGGCGTCATTACGAAAACCGCCGACTCGTTTAAGGACTGAGCTGAGGCGTTCACCTTCATTGATACCGTAAGTTCCTGCATATTGGACCTCGCCCTGCACAGTGATCGAGGCCCCGATATCCTGCCACCCGGTCAGTTGTCTTATGCCTACCACGTCTCCGGGCTTAAGCGCGACGTCGGCGCTTTTGTCCCCTGCCAACGCCTTGTCCACCGCAACAACGGCGTGCGATGTCGTCACTTTCTGGTCATCTTGGACGACATAACTGGTGAGGTCGGCCACTTCACGGTAGGCGCTTCGCCTGAAACCGCCCGCCATCCGAACAAGGCCTGCTACGGTCATGCCCTGCGAGAGCGGGTAACTACCCGGACGAAGAACTTCCCCTCGAATGCTGACCCCTGGAGGATCAACTTCGTACCGGCCGAACACGCGAATTACATCAAACGAATTCAGTGGAATCGGATTGTTCCCAACAAGAACCTCGGACAAGCTGAAGTCGATCGTCTTCGGACGGAAGTCCGGAGGTTGCAACCGGATAATCTCACCCCGGTCGGCCGGTTCAGGCAACACGTCCTGATAGGAGCGCAGGAGATCGTTAATCGTCATCCCATCGTAATACGGATACTTTCCCGGACGGTAGACATGGCCTTCTATATAGACCGTCTGCTCATTGTAAGGCAGGATTTGAGAGACGTGAATGTTATCCCCATCTTGTACCCGGAACGCGGCCAGCTTCTGAGCCGCGTCTTTCGGGTCGTTGGGAAGCTGCACGCTCAACATTGTCCGGCTCTGATGGGCGTCAATCCTCTGCACATTAATCTGCTTCAAGTTCGCGGACACCAATACTCCGCCGGCTAGATCGAGCACCGCCTCCAGCGTCTCCCCGCCCTTTAATTCATAAATCGCCGGGCGGCGGACCATTCCCACAACAGTCACCTGCGCGCCGATTGGAGGCACCAGGATCGTGTCCCCGGCAAGCAACCGGCTAGTACCATTGCGAACACCTCGCAGCAGGAGGTCATAAAGGTCGATTTCGCTGATCAGCCGGTCGCCACGATACTGCTTGAGAGTACGCAGGGACCCACGGCTGGTTGGGCCACCGGCTGCGAACAGAGCGTTCAGGGGGGTCGACAGCGCGCTGATGTCGTATGCCCCGGGCCGCTGCACGTCACCAACCACATATACTCGCACCGTATGTATCCGGTTCGGGGAAAGCTCCACATGTTCCCCTTGGAACTGCGTCCCCAAAGCCTTTTGGATTGCAGTTTGAGCGTCTGCGACGGTAAGTCCGGCAACAGTGAGCGTGCCAACTTCCGGTAGCGCGATTTGGCCTTGCCGGTCTACGGTCTGAGTCAACCGGGAAGTACGGCCTCCCCACATATTGACTGTAAGCTGGTCCCCCGGGCCCAAGACATAGTCAGGCCCAACCGGAAGATCCATTGGAAGGTCGGCGACATTCCCCGTCCCCAAACGGAACATCTCGCTTCCGAATCGTTCAGGCTTGCGCGGTTCAGATGGCATCTGAGCGTAGAGGTCTTGCAACGACGGCAGGTTACCGTAAGGAGTTTGCAGTTTCTTCGACTGCGGGGTGTCCAGTTCCTGATACTGTTCGGGCTTCACTGTCACCGGCGCCTCAGTGTGACGGGTAGAAGTTCGTCGACCGGCAAGGCCGTTTGACCCTGTGCCGCCTGATGAAGCGTTCGTACTGTAGCCGCTGTCGTTCAGGATCGCCGTAGCCTGCATGCGCAGGTTTGAATCCAGCTGGATTTGATCGTATATCTGCTGATCGCGAACGGTGACAGGATCCACTCCGAGGCGCTGTGCAGCCGCATCCTTGACGGCCGCCAACATTCCAGGGTCCTCTTTCAGAATCGAGATGATCTGTTCCGCAGACATCTCCGTCTGCCCCTGCGCCACCGACATGCCCGCTTGAGTCAACAGACTATCCGCCGCAGTCGAGTCTTCTTGTTCAATCATCGCCGCCTGATCCAATTCGATCGGCACGTCTACGCGAACAGGCGATTCGGTCGTCTGACCGGGGGTTTGGCTGAATCCGCTCCGAATCGCAAGGAGTCCGCAAAATAGACAGAAGATCCCGGCGACCGCGACTAAATGCAGGCCCTTGCACCAAACAGAACTAACGCCATATCCCCGGAAAGCATGAACTGGTTTTTTATCCATTTTCAATCCTCATCTATAATCAGAAACTTTTTGCCAATTCCTCTCTCGATCGCGGAATGAAGCGGCGCCATTGTCAGTTGACTTCAGGAAGTACCTAACAAACAGAAGGGACAAGTAACATCTTCCCGCTACGAGCACAATGTATGTAACCTGCCGCGAAAACTCGCGAGTGGAGGACATGTATTGCAAAGAATGCGAATCAAAATCTACTTACATCTTTCTCCCCGGAATCAGGATTCGATCGGCCCTCAAATACCCGCTGTTACGCGATTGAGGCGCCAATGCCAATCTTGCCGCTAAAGAATTCCATCGACCTTTTCAGGCCTTCTTTGAGCTGGACATGCGGCTCCCAGCCGAGCAGGGTGCGAGCCCTCGTTATGTCGGGACAGCGGCGGGTCGGGTCGTCCATTGGAAGGTCTTCAAAGCGAATCTCGCTCGATGAGCCGGTAACCTCCAAAACTGCCTGTGCACATTCAAGGATCGTAAACTCTCCTGGGTTGCCGATATTGACGGGCAGGTGCTCCTCGGAACGAGATAGACGAATGATTCCCTCGATCAGGTCGTCTACAAAACAGAAGCTTCGGGTTTGGCTCCCGTCTCCATACACGGTCAGCGGCTCGCCGCGAAGCGCTTGCATCATGAAGTTCGAAATCACGCGGCCGTCGCTGGGATGAAGGCGCGAGCCATAAGTGTTGAATATCCGAACCAAATGCGTGTTGACGCCGCGTGATCGATGGTAAGCCATCACCAGCGCCTCGGCGAATCTCTTGGCCTCGTCGTAGACCGAGCGAGGACCAACAGGGTTCACGTGCCCCCAGTAGTCTTCCCGCTGCGGATGCTGATCCGGGTCTCCGTAGCACTCCGAGGTTGATGCGTGCAGGTGGCCTGCGCTGTACTTTGAGGCAATTTCGAGAGTGTTCTCGACGCCAATTGAACCCACCCGCAGTGTCTCGATAGCCAGGCGAAGATACTCCGGGGGGCTCGCCGGAGAAGCCAGGTTGAAAACATAGTCCATCGGGCCAGGATCAAACGATTGGCAAATATCACGCTGCTCGAAGTTAAACCGGGGCTCCCTGGAAAGATGTGCAAGGTTATCCAGGTATCCCGTCGAAAGATTGTCGACGCCCAAAACCGAATGACCTTCGGACAGTAATCGATCTGTAAGGTGAGAGCCGAGAAATCCGGCAGCACCGGTTACCAATACACGCGTTGTCATAGGTAGCAGCTCGATATCAAATGAACCAACCGTTCCTTTGCGGCGCCCGGTTGTAACTGGACCATTATCTTTCCCCGGTTCTTGCTACTTTGCCATTACGCGCGGCTTGCCTTCCCGTGCATGGAATCGCGGCGACCTGCCCACGCTGATGTATGTAAAACCGTGGTCGATCATCTTCTCGGGATCGTACATGTTTCGTCCGTCAATCACGATCGGAAAGCGAACCACCTGGTTGAGCCGCACCAGGTCGATCTTGGCGAACTCCCTCCAGTCAGTCAGGATCAGTACGGCGTCGACATCCTCCGCCGCCTCGTAGACACCGGACGCATAGCGCATCTCCTCCGACGGAGGTAGAACTGCTTTGGCGCGTTCGATTGCTACCGGATCAAAAGCTGTAATTCGCGCGCCGGCCTCGAGCAGCTTCCTGATCATATCGATGGCCGGAGACTCGCGAATGTCGTCGGTCCCGCCCTTGAAGGCCAGACCCAGGACAGCAAGCCGCTTTCCCTTCAGCGTCCACAGGGCTGAGATCACTTTATTGAAGAAGACTTCCTTCTGCGTATCGTTGATCTTGCGAATCTCCTCCAAAAAGCGAAAGTCCAAGCCTCGCTCTTGCGCTACCCAGTGGAACGCGGCCACGTCCTTGGGAAAACACGACCCGCCATAACCGAGCCCTGCATGCAGGAACTTGGGGCCGATTCGGCTGTCCATGCCCATGCCCAATGCGATTTCTTCAATATCCGCATCCACGGCCTCGGCCAGGTTCGAGACCGCGTTGATAAACGAGATCTTCATGGCCAGAAAGGCATTGGAGGCGTGCTTTATGATCTCCGCGCTCTGCGTTGAAGTAACAAGCAACCGGGCTGGATGATTGGAGTCGCACGCGCCCGCCAAAGCGCCAGGCCGGTCGTAATAACTGCCTCCAGTGAGTGGCTCGTAGATAAGCCGAAGCAAATCCGCCGACCGCTCGGAGTTCGCGCCTACCACGATGCGGTCCGGGTGCATAAAGTCTCTCACCGCCGTACCCTCACGCAGGAACTCAGGATTTGAAACCACATCGAAATTGTGCTGGTCGACACCAAGGCGGTGCATCAGGCGGCGTATCCAGTCGTTGGTGTAAACCGGTACGGTACTCTTTTCGACAATCACTTTGTAATCGTCGGTGGCGCGGGCAATCTCAGCAACTACTGCCTCGACGTAGGAGAGGTCCGCGGCGCCGTTGTCTCCCTGCGGAGTACCAACAGCGATGAAAACGGCTTCGCTCTGCCGGACCGCGGAACCAAGATCGGTGGTGAACTCCAGGCGCTCACCCAGGTTACTGGCCAACATCTCCGGAACGTGCTGCTCGTAAATTGGCACCCCGCCTTCGCACAGTGTTCTTATGCGGGTCACATCGTTGTCAACGCAGCGAACCCGGTGCCCCATCTCGGCAAAACAGACGGACGTCACGACTCCCACATAACCGGACCCGATTACGCAAATGGAAACCGGCCTGGACGCGCGCACGGCATTCTCCTTGGTCAGATTGGAATTCAATTCAGGCATCTCCTTGCTTGCTGCCGTCGCCTTTCAGCGAGTTCATCTCCAACACAAGATCCTCGATTCTCTTGTCCAGGCTGCTCATTTTGGCCCTAACTTCGTCCATGTAATTGACGAGTACGTCGTGTCGCAGCGTTCCATTCATGAGCACGCTTACTGCGTCCCGTGTCAGGTCCGAAACACTGCGTGATCCCGAGACCTCACAGAGCCGCCTCAGAGCCGAGTACTCCTCTTCTGAGAGACGGACACTAATCGTACGTGTTCGCGGTTTCAGAGTTGCCATGAATTCGCTCCGAATATTGCCGGGAGGGTTCGATCCGCTTCTATCCGGCACAGCCGATACGCGTGCGCCAGTCAGTCGCGAGGGTCCTGACTTTGCTCGCCGTCATCGAGAGGAGTTGCTCAGAGTGGGAGGATTTGGGTCAGGCTTCGCCCCCGTCGGTCCCAAATTCAAGGTAGGACCTTAAGCGGTACTCGCTCATATGGTTAAAAGGCGGATGACTGCTTCGAATGGGCAAAGGCCGGGGCTGCACTTAGCCGTTTGCAGGTTCAAATGGAATGATACAAACATACCATGGACGCTTGAGGGACACAAGAACTTTGCACTACAAACGCCATACAGTCGCTATCTACGGAAAATCCTCGCTATTTTATTCATTCCATGTTGTTTATACTCAAAACTAACCACCTCGATGACATACCGAGAGTAATACATAATTTTGCGGATGTGAAGGGAACTCAGCCAAAGGATCGCGAAGAGCTCAGCGTCAAAAAGGCCCGCCGGCTCCTTGGAAAATCGCCCCTCAAACCGCCCGCTGATTACCACATCCCACCGCCACAACGACGGGGATGAATCTAATCCTCAAAACCCAGCCGGTTAAGAGATACGCATTCTGAGGGCAAGCTCACTGTTCATGGGAATCGAACGATAGCCCAATTATGCCGATGGAAGAATTCGGCGCATCGGAAAAGAAATCGATTTTGGCGAATGTGGCCACTCTACCGAGGGAGATGCTGGCTGCGCCTTTGAGCCGGCTTCCAGTCTCCGAAAATTTCCATGTAAAGGAATATCGCAACATAATGGCGCGCGCGCACGCGTTGATCGATAACAACCGGGTCCGCTTCATCTTCCTTCACATCCCCGTCCCTCATCCTCCCGGGATTTACGACCGGCGCCGTCATATGTTCCGTTCCTACGGCACCTATCTCGACAATCTGGTGCTCGCCGACGACACTCTGGGCGCAATCTTGAAAGAGCTTGACGCAACTCCATCGGCCAGCCGGACCACCGTCATTGTTTCTTCAGATCATTCCTGGAGGCTCTCTTTGTGGAGGCCTGCTGAAGATTGGACCGCCGAGGAAGAACACGCCTCGGGAGGTCATTTTGACCCGAGGCCTGCGCTGCTGATCCATTTCCCCGGTCAAACTTCAGGGGATGACATCACTCCAGTTCTGCCGGAGTTGTTGGAACACGATATCGTCGCGGATATGCTGGTCGGCAGGATCAACAGCCACGAAGACCTGGCGGCCTTTCTCTCGCGACAAGGCCACTGATCTCAGGCAGCGGAACTTTCAAAAGAGTTCTCAGTGCAAAACAACATAGATAGCGTATGAGACCCACTGCGAGCACAAACTGCAAGCCGCATCTGCCGCGCCTCGCTCTGACGATCAGCTTCAGAATCTGGGTGTTCCTTCCAGTTCTTAATTGGTATAGATCCGCACATAATCCACGAGCATCTGGGACGGAAACGGCGTGGCGGAGTTTGGATTTCCCGGCCACGAGCCGCCAATCGCCAGGTTGAGAATGATGAAATTGTCGCCGGAATCGAAGGGCCACACTGCACCGCTCAGACCGCTGAGATTCGATGCCGTGTAAGTGACGTAGGGCGCGGCTGGATTGTCGATGTAGTATGCCACGCTGCCTTTGCTCCAAATCATGCCGTAGGTATGCCAGCCGGCCGCGGTTTGCCCTCCGCTGAAATCATACGTGGTACCGAGATTGCTGCCGGTGAAACCCGCGCCATGAATCGAGCCTTCATTCCAATCAGGGGAACCGGCAGCGTTGACCCGTTCCAGTACGTCCTGTTCTCCGCACGCCGGCCAGTTCACAATGGCGATGCTATTACCTAGTAGCCAGGCAGCCGGCCAGAAGCCCTGCGCCTCCGGTACCTGGGCGCGAACTTCAAATCTCCCGTACTGAAAACTAAAGAGACCCTGTGTCTTGAGCCGCGCCGAAGTGTAGACGCCCGTGCTTGGTTGCTGCGCCACGATATGCAGGTAGTTGTCATTTCCAACGTAGGCGTTCGGGCTGGACGAGTTGCACGGGGCTGCTGAAGATCCCCAGCCACAGTAATCTTCCAATTCACTGTTTCCCCACCCGCTGGCTCCTGTGTCATAGGTCCACACCAGGGGGTTTGGCTGGGCATTCGCACCGGATGAATTTGTGAACTCATCGGACCAGACCAGTGTTCCCGACGGTATGCCGAGAGAAAATGTCTGGCTGGTAACGCTGCTGGCCGTGTCGCCCGGAGCGGTTGCGATGGCATTCACCGTCAGGTTCGACGCAATCAGAAATGGCGCTTGATAGACCTGCGACGATTTACCGGGAGTCGAACCATCCAGAGTGTAGTAGATCGTCGCGCCTGGAGTAGCTGTCGTCAGGGTCGCCATCCTGGCGCCGTTCTGAGCCGCTACGGTGGTGATCACGGGCGCGGCTGCCTGCTGTGGAGGAACAGAAGTCGTTGTTCCGCCACCAACACCGCCGCAACCGGCAGTAAAGAGAACGGCGCTCAACAAGAATGGAGACGGAAACTGAAGAAGAGTGAGCATGGAATCGCTTCCCCTGATCGTGAATTGCGCCGTACCTTGGCTCTCAGTGCACAGATATCCATATTAATTGGGATATGGGGAAGCAGTTACCTGCTCTCCCCTCCCACACCACCGGACAAGCGGATCCGCATCCGGCGGTTCGATGAGTTGATCCCCTGCCGTAATGCACAGATGCCGGAGGTTCAAAGAACGCAACGCCGCTGGTGGCTTCGCCGCTCGTCGAGTTCCATTCCAGGCTTCACCCGCTCCCAACTCGCTCAAGCTAAGCCCGAAGGCTGATTGGCTGGCGCATGTCCAAGCATGAGACGCGCTGTCCTACCACTCCTTCTCATCGTTCAGGCCACGGCGCACCAACAACAAGAGCGAGGCGGTCTGGCGCCTCGCTCTCGGTTTTCACTGCACAATGAAATCGGTGGCGGAGATCAATACAGCCGGAAATTGACTTCCACGTTCACGTACACCGGAACAGGCGTCTTCCCATCCCGCATCGCCGGCTTGAATTTGTACTTGCGGACCGCCTCCATGGCTTTTTCGTCGAGCCCCATGCCCAGCGCGCGAACGATATGTACGTTCTGCGGATTTCCCTGCGCGTCGACGATCAGGCCAACCAGGCAAACACCTTGATACTTGGCTCTGCGGGCCTCGTCAGAAAATTCCGCCTCCGGCTGGAAGAGCGGAATCGGAGCCGAAACGCGGCCGCCCACCTGGGCCAGGCCGCCGCCGGTATTCCATCCCGATCCCGGCCCGTATCCAATGCCGTTTCCTGATCCAAGGCCGCCGCCATTGCCCGACCCCATGCCGCCGCCGCCGCCGGTTCCGTTCGATAGCACCACGTTGACGCCGCTCTTCATACCGATTGTGGGCAGGTCGGGATTATCGGGTAGCTTGATGTCTTTTTGAACGTCGATTGCGGCCGGCATCTCGATCTTGGGCTTGTCAAACGTCTGCACCATCGGCGGCACGACCGGATCCTTTTCAATCTTGGGCAGCTTCCCTTTGCTGGCGTCGATGATGCTATGGTCTCCGCCGCCGCCGCCGCCCCCGTTCTTCTGGGCTGCCTTAATCGCGTTGTAGTCTCCCACATCGATCGAGGTCAGATTCATCGGCGGCTTGTTGACCGTATCGATGATCTTTTTGCCCACCAAAAACAGCGCGATGAATAGAATCGTCAGATTGACAGTAGTCGAGATTCCAATGGCCCAGGGGTTGGGCTTGACGGCCATGCGGTCAGGCACTGGGATGGGCGTCGAGGTGAGAACCAATGGCGGGAGCTTGCGCGGGAAAAATACGTCCTGGATGCTCTCCCAAAGCGTGGCCCAGATGGGCTTTTCCTCAAATGTTTTCCCCATCAAGGCGTCAAGAAGCTGATCGCCGCCGGTCATCACCGCGGCCGCTTCGTTGTTCGAGTCTACCTGACTAAAGATATCGTTTGCCATGATTGCTACCGGCTTTTGCGCATTAGTCTGTCCGGGTTCCCGACCGCCCGGTGGCCATTCCAGATTCACGCCTATTGAACCATTATGCTTGACAGCACCTGTCTTTGTCTCGGAGCCAATTGTCACTTTTTGGGGACAATTGTCCTCCAGGGATTCATATTCCGGAATGTTCATGGCTCCCATAAACAATAGACGAAGTCATCCCCCGGTTTGTTACCTAATATTCCAACCTTATCCATTTACACTTGATATTGGACAAGTTTGCACCATTTCACGGAGTCACGATGCCCGCAAGCGCCGGAGTTGAAGGCGACTCTTACCCTGCCCCAGACCGGCTTTCCAATGAAAGCCAATCTGCCCCAGAATGAGCCCCACCGGCTGGCCCGCTGGGCTTCTCTGGGACTCTACGAGGAGTTGCGCAAGGCCGGCAATGGCCGGCCGGCTTACCTGCTCCACGACGGACCTCCCTACGCGAACGGACCCATCCATCTGGGCCACGCCCTCAACAAGGGCCTCAAGGACTTCGTCGTCAAGTCGAAGACCATGGCGGGGTTTGACGCCCCTTACGTGCCCGGGTACGACTGCCATGGCCTGCCTACGGAGATAAAGGTCGACGAGCAACTGGGCCGAAAGAAGCTCGAGATGCCGGTCCCTGCGGTTCTGGAGGCCTGCCGCGCCTACGCTCAGAAGTATGTCGATCTGCAGACCTCCCAATTCGAGCGCATCGGCTGCCTGGGCCGATGGAAAACGCCCTACAAGACCATGTCCCGCGATTACGAAGCCCATACTCTGGAAGCCTTCTACGGCTTCCTCGAGAAGGGATTTGTCTACCGCGGCCTGAAGCCCGTTTACTGGTGCATCCACGACCGCACCGCCCTGGCCGAGGCCGAGGTCGAGTACGACATGCACACCAGCCCCTCGGTCTACGTGCGCTACCGGCTTACGTCGGACCCGGCGGCCATTGCTCCCGCGCTTGGCGGTCGCGATGTCTTCACGATCATCTGGACCACCACCCCTTGGACGCTCCCTGCATCCCTTGCGGTTGCCTTCCATCCCGACTTTGACTACATAGCACTGGCAACCGGAGACACTCCCGACGCACCGGTCTACATTGTGGCTGCCGAACTCGCGCAGCAGGTTGCCGAGGCCTGCAAGCTCGGACCGGCGAAAGAGATCGCCCGCTTCAAGGGCGCGGTGCTCGATCGCGTAACGTTTCAGCATCCCTTCCTGGAGAGAAGCATCCTGGGCGTGTTGGCCACCTACGTTACCGCTGATACAGGAACTGGCGCGGTGCATACCGCTCCCTCTCACGGCGCCGACGACTTTTACACCGGCCAACGTTACAACCTTGATTCCACCTGCCGCGTGGACGCCGCCGGACACATCCATGTCGACCCGGATGCCTGGCCGCAGCCCACCCCGCCCGCCTTCGACGGCATGAAGGTATTCGCCGCCAATCCCTTAATTGTGGCCATGCTTGAAGAACGCGGAGCGCTACTCGCGAGCGCGCCCCTCGAGCATTCCTATCCGCACTGCTGGCGCTGCCATCACCCCGTGATCTTCCGGGCCACGGAGCAGTGGTTCATCGGCCTCGACACACAAGTCAAGCGCGCCGACGGCAGCGAAACCACATTCCGCCAGCTTGCCATCGAAGAGATCGACAAGGTGGTCTGGGACCCGGCCTGGGGAAAAGAGCGGATCACCAACATGATTGCCACGCGCCCCGACTGGTGCATCAGCCGCCAGCGCATCTGGGGCGTGCCTATCGCCGTCTTCATGTGCAAGCAGTGCGAGAAGCCCATCGTCGATGCCGCACTCAACCGCAAGATCGTTGGCCTTTTTCAGCGCGAGGGCATCGAGGCCTGGCATACAACGCCGATCGAGGACCTCTTGCCGGCCAACTCCGCGTGTGCGCATTGCGGCGGCAAGGAGTTCCGCAAGGAAACCGACATTCTCGATGTCTGGTTCGACTCCGGCACAAGCTGGTTCGCGGTTCTCGAAGCCGACGCCGACCTCAATCCCGCCTACACAGCATTCCAAAAACGCGAAGGCGTCGAGGTGCTCTACTCTGGAGGGCGGCGACCAGCATCGCGGCTGGTTCCACTCTTCCCTGCTCACCTCGGTAGCCATGCGCGGCCACGCACCTTATTCGCACGTCACCACCGCAGGATGGACCCTCGACGAACAAGGCCGCGCCATGTCGAAGTCGCTCGGAAACGGCGTCGATCCGGTGGATATCGCCAACCGCATGGGAGCCGATATCGTTCGCCTATGGGTCGCCTCGGTCGACTTCCGCGAAGACATGGCCGCCAGCGAAAACCTGATGCAGCGCTGCGCCGAACTCTACCGCAAGCTGCGCAACACTTTCCGATTTCTGCTCGGGAATCTCAAAGGCTTCGATCCCGTCGCGCGACCGCATTCCTGAGGCGGAGCTGCTGCCGCTGGACCGCTACATGCTGGCCCGCACCCGCGAGCTGACCGAGAAAATCCTCGGCTGGTACGCGGAATTCGAATTCCATCGCGTCTACCAGGCGGTAAACGACTTCGCCATCGTCGATCTAAGCGCCTTTTATCTCGACGTGCTCAAAGACCGCATGTACACCTTCGCGCCAACGAGCAAACAACGCCGCTCCGCGCAGACCGTGCTGTGGCAGATCACCGAGACCCTCGTGCGCCTGGTCGCGCCCATCCTCAGCTTCACCGCCGACGAGGTGTGGGAGTATCTGCCCGCAGTCGAAGGCCGCGAACTCAGCGTGCACCTGGCGCTGTTCCCCAAGCCGGAAGAAGTTTTTTCCGAAGACCCGGCGCCGTTGTTGGAAGAGTGGAAGCAGCTATTTCGACTCCGTGATGCGGCATTGATAAAGCTCGAAGAAGCTCGCCAGGAGAAGCGCATCGGAAAAGGTCTGGAGGCGGAACTTGAGGTCCGGGTTAGCGGCGACCTGTTCACACTATTCAGCAGACACGCCTCTGGTTTGAAAGAGATTCTGAATGTATCCAAAGTAACGGTCATCGATGACCTCTCAAATTCAGTAGTTGCCCTTCCCGCCAGCGGCCACAAATGCGCCCGCTGCTGGAACTTCATGCCCGAAGTCAGCGACTACGGCATCTGGCAGAATGTCTGCACGCGCTGCCAATCTGCCTTGAAAGAGATGGGCATCGCGCCGCCGCAGCCCGCGGAGGCCGCGTAATGAACTTTGCCGCACCCCGCCGCCTTCCGTGGTTGCTAGGCCTCTCCGCGCTGATCGTACTTGCCGACCGGCTCACCAAAATCTGGATCGGCGAACACGTGCCCATGGGCGGAGCCATTCCCATCATTCCGCGCGTCCTCCGCATCACGCATTGGACCAACGAGGGCGCCGCCTTCTCGCTCTTCGCCGATTCCGCCTCGCCGAATACCGTCCGCTGGATTCTGATCGCGTTTTCGCTTCTCGCCGCGATTGTGGTTTTGGTCGTCATGATCCGGCTCGGCAGCCGCATTACACTTACCACCGTCGCCCTGGCCATGGTCTTTGCAGGCGCACTGGGCAATGTGCACGATCGCATTGCGTATGGCTCCGTGGTGGACTTCATCGAGGTTCACATCTTCAGCTACCACTGGCCCGATTTCAATCTGGCCGATTCCTCAATTGTGACCGGGGCATGCCTGCTGATGCTCGACTCGCTGCTGCCCAAAAACCGGGACCACGAATCGAAAGACAACGCATAACCCTGGACGCGGATCGACACTGCATCTTGGTTAAGCGCGACAGCCCCATGTACCCACTCGCAGTCCGCAACATCGAAACTTCGTGTTCGCACGGGCAACATCAATCGAAAGCGGCTAACCTGCCCCGGCGCTTATCCTGAAATGTGGCTGAAAGCACAAATAAGCACCCCAGGATTCCCCTTCGCAAGGGTAACCTCGGAGTCTTTGTCCGATGGCTTCTCATCGCCTTCGTGCTTGCCTGGTCGCTTGGTGCGCTAATCCTTCTCTCCGCCCGTTGGATCGACCCGCCGACCACCGCCGTGCACATCCAACGCCGCCTTCAGGCGTGGATTCATCACAAGCCGTATCGCGAACGCTACAAATTCATTCCGCTCAGCCAAATCTCGCCCGATCTCCAGCACGCCGTCATCGCCGCTGAGGACGCGCGCTTCTACCAGCACCATGGGTTCGATTGGCGCCAGATTCAAATCGCAGCCGAAGAAGATATGGAAGGCGGCCGCACTCGCGGAGCTTCCACCATTACGCAGCAGCTCGTAAAAAACCTCTTCTTCGGAACCGGCCGCTCAGTCCTCCGCAAGGGCGCGGAGTTCACGCTGGTGCCGGTGGCCGAACTGGTTCTCGGCAAGCGGCGCATTCTCGAGATCTACCTCAACGTTGTCGAATTGGGCCCTGGCATCTATGGCGCTGAGTCGGCGTGCCGCGCCTACTATGGAACCGCGGCCGGGAATATCGACCGGCTGCAGGCGGCGCAGCTCGCCGCGATATTGCCCGCGCCTCTCAAACGACGGCCGGAGCGCATGAATCGCTTGAGCGCGCTCATCCTTGAGCGCATGCGCCAGATGGGTTGGTAGTCGACCGCAACCCCTAATCAACGCTGAGCTTATTCCTAATCCCGTTTTGTCCTGGGACGAAATCCAATTTGCATTTCAAAAAACGTCGCTGAAAACGTCTCGCCGAATACCTCTTTAGTCGTACTTTGCGTGAAGGGTCGGAAGAAAAAGCTGCGCCTGCATGAAACGCCTATACCAATACGGCCCGGAATGAGACTGCACACGAGGAAGTTAACCGTAATCTCGCCTTCAAAGTCCCCTCGATTCCCTCGCCTCGAAACAGGCAATGCCTCGTACTACCCAAGTAATCCCCCGGAAGACGTATTGCACGTCACGAAGTGCGCGCAAAGAATGGTTCCGCTAATCCAAATAAGCCGAATCGGGGCCGTGGCTCGAGAATATTGGGTTCCTTTGCCGAGCGATTGAGTCTCACGAAGCTTCGTTGAAGCCGGCGCTATTGGTAAGGGGAATCTCCAATGCTGAGTGGAGCCGTCATCTCTGGGGCTAAAACACTGGGACAAATTTGCCGCGAAGCCCATTCCTTTCCGCGGATCACGCACATCATGTCAGTTGCAAAGACCGATTTTAATCTGCATAACAGTCACAGTTGCCGCATCGCCAAGGTGCACGATGGAGGAAAAATGTTCTACCGCAAGTTCTTCTCGACATATTTAGTTCCGGCCCTCTTCGCTGCAGTCGTGGCGGCTGCCATTTCCGGATGCGGCGGCAAGTCAAATCCCTTGAGCATCGCTGTTACATCGTCGGCAAGCACCGTCGATGGAGCCGACTCGACCACGCTGACCGCGTCGGTCTCGAACGATAAAAACGCTGCCGGCGTTAGCTGGAGCGTGAGCGGCGGGGGAACCCTGTCGAATACGACGACCACGGCTGCCACTTATACGGCGCCGGCCGCCACCGCCAGTTCGCAGTCTGTCACGATCACCGCGACCTCCATAGCCGACACCAGCAAGACCGGGACTGCCACCATTACCGTTCCCGCAACACCGGCGGTGACCTCGACCAGCACCAGTCTCACCGGCACTGTCGGGACCGCCTACTCGATTACATTGCAGGCCAGCGGCGGCATCTCTCCCTACACGTGGGCCCTTGGAACCGGCACTACGCTTCCGTCGTGCCTGGCTCTCAAATCCACTGGCACTCTGACCACGGCCTCGGGAACCGCGCCTACAGCCTCATGCGCGGGAACCTACAATAACATTACCTTCAAGATCACCGATTCCGGGACGCCGACGGCCCTTACAACCACTTCTGCGGCGATGACAATTACCATCACTGCGCCATCGATTACCTTCTCCCCCGCGTTGCCGGCAGGAACCGTCGGCACCGCCTATGTGGGCAGCGTTGCGGCCACCGGTGCTGCAGGCGCCACCACCTATAGTCTGGCAAGCGGCGCATTGCCTCCAGACCTAAGCCTGAACACAAGCACCGGCGCAATTACCGGAACGCCCAAAGCGGCCGACGCGGGCACGGCCACATTCAAGATCTCCGTTGCGGACGCATACGGAGACACAGCAACTTCCGCCACGTTGAGCATCGTCATCGGCGCACCGACAATCACTTTCCCGTCCTCTCTCGCAAGCGGAACCGTGGGTACCGCCTACAATGCCAGCGCCGCCGCGACAGGAGTCCTGGGCGCGACCACCTACAGCGTTGCCAGCGGCGCATTGCCTCCCGATTTGAGCTTGAACGCCGGCACAGGCGCCATCACTGGAACTCCCAAGGTGGCAGACGTGGGTACTGCCACATTCAAAATCTCGGCTCTAGACGCTTATGGTGACACGGCGACCTCCGGAACTCTGAGCATCACAATTGCGGCCGCACAGGCAATCACGTTTGGCAGCGCGCCCGCGGCCACGGCCACGTTTGGTGTGGCCTACTCGAGCAGCGCGAGCGCCACCGGCGGAGCGGGGACACTTACCTATAGCCTCGCCAGCGGCGCCCTGCCTCCTGACCTGACATTGGCAGGTACAGGCGCGATCGCGGGAACACCGAAGACCGCCGACATTGGCACCTTCACTTTTTCAGTCAAGGCGACCGACGCATATGGCGACTCAGCCACTTCGCCCACCTACTCGGTTGTAGTCATCTACCCTGAGGTGAACGTCGTACCCGGCCCCGGCAGCTTGCCGTATGCCGTCACAGGACAGTCGTACTCACAGACATTGACCGCATCGGGTGGCAGCGGCGCAGGCTTTACTTGGGCGGTCACGGGCCTGCCCGCCAACGGCATCAGCGCTACCCCCAACGGTGCAACATTGACCATCAGCGGTCCAGCCACCGCTGCGGGCCCCGTCAACTTCACCGCGACGGCAACGGATAACGCAAACAACAGCGATGGGCCGCTAAACTACAGCATCCAGGTCTACAGCCCTGTCGTCATTCCATCCGCCATTCCGGCCTCGCTCCCGGCCTCTGCAACGGTAAACGTTGGCTATACGGGAGCCGTTGTAGCGACCGGCGGAAGCGGTAACTATTCCTGGACCGTAACCGGCTTGTCAGACGGCCTTATCTCGTCGCCGAGCGGCGCAACACTGACCATCTCCGGCACGCCCACATCGGCGGCAACGGTCACCGCCAACGTGTCCGTCAAGGACACCACGACCAACGTGACCTCAGGCCCGTTTGCCTACGCCATCACGGTGTACGCCAACGTAACACTGCCTGCGACAAATCCCGCGACATTGGGACCGGCACTCGAAAGCACCCCGTACACCGGAACGATTCTTGCCGCCGGTGGCAGCGGAAATTACACCTGGACGGTGACCGGGCTTCCCTCGGACAACCTGAACTACTCCACCAATGGGGCGACGCTCACCATCAGCGGAACTCCCGGCAGCACGCCAACCACGGTTTCGTTCACCGCCAAGGTGACTGACACCACCACGAATCTCAGTTCGGGGCCGATCAACTATTCAGTCGCGGTATACGCACCGGTTACGCTTGACGCCTCAACGCTGCCCACCACAGCCAACGCAACCGTGCCGTACACCGGGACGATTACAGCATCGGGCGGCAGCGGGTCAGGTTATAGCTGGACCGTGTCCGGACTCTCGGACGGGCTAACCTACTCGGCCAGCGGCGCAACGCTAACCATCAGCGGAACGCCAACATCGGCCGCAACCGTCACTGTCACCGCATCCGTAAAGGATAGCGCCGGCAACTCCGCGGGACCGGCCAACTATACGATCACGGTCTACGGCGCGCTCACTCTGCCCACTCCCAATCCATCGACCCTGGGGCCGGCGGTCGTCAACACCGCATACCTCGGAACTGTTGTCGCATCGGGCGGCAGCGGGAACTACTCGTGGACAGTCACAGGACTTCCATCCAACAACCTAAATTATTCGGCGACCGGTGGAACCCTGACCATCAGCGGGATTCCGGGGTCGGCAACCTCGGTTCCATTCAACGTAACCCTCAAGGACACCACGACAAACATCAGCGTAGGTCCGACCGCATACAGCGTCGTGGTCTACAACGGCCTCACGCTGCCCTCTCCAAATCCGTCCACGCTGCCCTCGGGGACCGTGAACCAGCCCTACACCGGCACGATCGTCGCGATAGGAGGCGTGGGACCTAACTATACCTGGACCGTCAACGGCCTCGGCATCTCCCAGGCCGGCCTGTCCGTGACACTCTCTGATGGCCTCAGCGCCACCACCACCGACAACAACACTCTCACCATTACAGGCACTCCAACCGCGGCCAATACGGGCGGCAGCCCCATCCCGGTCAGTGTCTCGGTGTCAGACAGCGGAGGACACAGCGCCGGACCGATTGGCTATACCATCACGGTCAACGGCCCATTGTCGCTTCCCACGCCAGATCCCTCTTCGCTGCCGGCGAACGGCTACACTAACGCCTCCTACACCGGATACATCAACGCCACGGGCGGAAGCGGCAACTATTCATGGTCGGTCTCCGGCCTGCCGTCAGATGGCTTGGATGTAACTGGCGGAACCACCGGAAGCACGCTCACCATCAGCGGCACGCCGACGTTGCCCGCGTCCGGCGGCAGTCAAGTCACAGTCACATTCAACGTGACGCTGACTGACACCGCAAACAACGCCCACGTTACCCAAAACAACTACAACGTCAATATCAATTACCCGATCGCGGTGTCTCTGCCGGCCACTAACCCGAGTTCGCTGCCTTCGGCAACCATCACACAGAGTTATGGCGGCGCGATCAACGCCTCGGGTGGCGTGGGGCCGTATTCGTGGTCCATCAATGGGACAGCGGTCCCATCGAACGGTTTGGGCCTCGGAAACGGCACCTTGACGGCCTATACCACCAGCGGAAGCACGCTGAGCATCAACGGAATACCGAATGCAACGGGAACGGTCCCACTCACCAACGTGAAGGTGACCGACAATCTGAACACCACCGACACAAAGAGTTACTCCATCACTGTGAGCCCGGTTTCCACGCTTGAAATGACGGTGAATAACGTGCCGCAGGGTATGGTAAACATGCCATATACCTTCGGCGACCTCAACATCAGCGGTGGCAATGGCCCTTATACAGTCAGCTATACAAATGCTCCGGCCGGCCTGTCGCAGCAAACCGGAACCTGGAGTCTCGTAGGCACGCCCACCAGCTCCGGTTCGACGACAGTCACCGTCAAAGTAACAGACAGCACGACGCCCGTCGCTCAGCAACAGACCACTACCTTCACCCTGCCCGTGGTTCCTTTAACAGTGGCGGCCAAGAACAGCGAGCTGAGCGGACAGTATGCCTGCTACCTGGAGGAATTCTGGGATGGTGGAGTAACCGGAGGTAGCGGCAATCCGCTCTACCGCGGCGGCATTGTCTTTGCGTTCGCCGCAAACGGCAGCGGCAATATCACCGGGGGTGAGATTGACGCAAACAGCCCTTTCAGCGGCTACAAGAGTGAATCCACGATTGGCGCGGTCGGAGGTACCTACGTCGTCGGCGTTGACAACCGGGGGTACCTGCTCCTCGGCGCAGGCGGCGGGTCGACTGTCCTGGCACTCGCCGGCGGCAACCTCGACAGTAGTAGCCATTTCTCCGAGTTGGCAATTGTAATCATGGACGATGCAGGCACATCGCCCGGCGGTCAACACGGCAGCGGCCACTGCTTCAAGCAAAGCACTACACCTTCTCTCAACGGTATCCAGCCCAGCGGCGGCTATGTCTTCGCCTTGAGGGGCGAAGACATGCAGGGCAATCTGGAAGCGATTGTGGGCTCACTTCAATACACGGGAGGCTCTGTTGCCGGCGTGCAGGACATGTCCGAAACTGGAACCTATACACCGCAAATGAGCTTTGGCGGGACCAATACCACGCTGGATGCTTATGGCCGAATGACGATAACTGCGGGCCCTGCGGGGCAGAACCCCAACACCACAGTGATGTATGTGACGAATAATTCGGCTGGAAACGCCTTCGTGATGAGTGCCAACCCGCACAACGCCCAAAACAACGCGGACTTCATGATTGGCGAAGCGCGAGCACAGAACGCTGCGCACGTCGCCGCTGCCCATCCGTTCAATGGGCCGTCAGTCCTCTACGAATCGGGACTGGACAGCGACCTGACCACCTACGATTCTTTCGTTGGGCAGATTTCAGGCAGTTCCAGCGCCACATCGGTCACCGTGAACGCGGTCGTCGAGAACAATGGTGGCACCGTGAAGACCCAATCTCCCGGAACGATGGGTTACGCCACCAGCACTCCGAGCGGCCGCACCACACTCACCGGACAAAGCGGGATTGCATTCTACATTTACGACACCAATTCCGCGGCGGTCCTCTTCTCCGATCCGGGCAAAGGTGCCGGGAGCACAACGGAAAACCAAATAGGCTGGCTAGAGCCGCAGACCGCACCCACCACGGGCACGTGGTCCGCCGGCAGCCTGGCCGCCAGCTACTTCATGCGCCCGGTGTCAAACGGCGACTACAACAAAGACTTCGGTTCTGGAGCCTTCACTCTGAACAGCAGCGGCGCATTCACAACCTTCGCGCAAGACGACGGGGGCTGGAATTGGGCGGACTGGGATGAGCCGCTCTCCGGCAGCGTTGCAATATCGGCCACAGGCGTCTTTGTGCCCGACACAACCATCGATCCAAACGGAACATTCGGCATCTTCGATATCAACATGACCCAGGGTGGGACGACGTCGACACAGGTTTACTGCGTCGCGATCAGCGTGGACAAAGCAACCAACGCCAGCACCCAGGGCCGCTTCGCCTGCATTGACGCCGGCAGCAAATCGCCGCAGCTTACTATCATCTCAGAGTCGGATTAGCCCGAACATTCGACCCGTAATTCACCCATTCAAGCCCCGCCTTCGTGCGGGGCTTGCCTTTATTGGGCTTCGAGCGGCGAGAGACGATTTCAAAGGCGCGAACCCCGCCAATCAATTGGACGCACCGGCAAAACCACTTTCGGATAAATCACCAGCAAGCTAGGGAAGAGTCGACCTCGATCGGGCATTCCGCAAATCCAATTCACGTTCCAGTGTGCGAAGCACTTCGTCATGGATGGTGTTCTGGTCGTGGAAGCTCAGGACCATCGACCGCTCCACTCCGCGCAGGTGGCTGCTCAGTGAGCGGTACCTTTCATATCTCGCCTCGCCAGTCTGATTGCCGCCCGAGAATTCGTTCGTCCTCTCAAGCCGATGCTCGTAACGATGGGCAGGCCATCGAAGTCCACGGCCGATTCCTTATGACTAAGAAATGAGATAGCGGCAGGAGTCCCCGCTCATTGTTTCGCTGGTAACTTATATCTCTTCGTTTCCCAAATAACTACGGAAAATCCGCGAGCTTCTGCGTGGTATTATCTCGTGTAAGTAAACGACGTGGCGAATCAGCGATGGGATAAACGATCTCTCGCGACCCTCAATTTGATCGAACCGGAGGTTCCTCGGTTAAGACCAGGTCTAAAAATATTCCCTGAGAGGAAGATGAAAGCAACCCCTCATGGAATCCGGATGCGCGATAATCGCAGGTTTCGTTTAAATATGCTATGAGTACCGATTCCCCTCCAATGCCCGGCAATGTACCCCACCTGCGCAGGGTCCTGACGCTGTGGGACTTGATCTTCTACGGCCTTATCCTGATTCAGCCTACCGCCCCGATTCCTTTGTTCGGCGTAGCTCAAAAACTTTCCAACGGACACACGGTAACAACGATTCTTATTGCCATGCTGGCGATGATGGTAACGGCATTCAGCTATGGCCGGATGGCGAGCGTCTATCCGTCGGCCGGGTCGGCCTATACCTACGTCGGCAGAACGATCGGCCCTCACGTGGGATTCCTGATCGGGTGGGCCATGCTTCTCGATTACATCCTGCAGCCGCTGCTCTGCACTATTTGGATTGCTGCTGCGATTCATAGCCGCTATGTCCCGCAGTTGCCCTATCCCATCGCGGCCATCCTGGTGGCAGCTTTCATCACCGCGTTCAACTTGCGCGGTATCAAATCTTCCGCACGCGCCAATAAAATTCTGCTGGTTGCGATGAGCGTCGTGATTGTGGCGTTTCTTTGGCTCGCAGTGCGGTACCTGCTCCGCGCTGGTAGTTGGAGCGCACTGTTTTCAATCCAGCCGTTTTATGACCCCAGGACATTCGACGGCCACCAAATATGGATGGCAACGTCGTTTGCCGCGCTCACGTATATCGGCTTCGATGGCATCACGACACTCTCAGAAGATGTGAAAGACCCCAAGCGCAACGTCCTGCTCGCCACAGTGCTGGTTTGCCTCCTCACGGGCATCTTCAGCGGCGTTGAGGTGTACCTCGGGCAGAGAGTTTGGCCAGACTGGCATAGCTTCGTCAATCTTGAGACCGCATTTATGGATGTTTGCCAGCGCGTCGGCGGGATGCCCCTGTTTCAAGCCATGGGCGCAATCCTCATTTTGGCAGCCATAGGAAGCGGCCTCACCGGAGGTCTCGGCGCTGCCCGCTTGCTCTTTGGAATGGGGCGCGATGGCGTGTTGCCGCGCAAATTCTTTGCACACTTAAGCACTGGTGGCAGCACGCCTACCTACAATATCCTGCTGATCGGACTCATTGCAGTTTCCGGCGCGATTGGCTTGAACTACGTCGGTAATGCCTACGAGCACGCAGGCGAACTATTGAATTTCGGCGCCTTCCTCGCCTTCATGGGCGTGAATTTCTCGACGTTTTGGCATTTTGGAATCATCATGCGTAAGGAACGCCGCAGGCGAATTCTTGGCGACATGGTTCTACCTCTTGCTGGCTTCGCATTTTGCTTTCTCATCTGGTGGAACCTGAATCCGCTTGCCAAGGTTGTAGGCGGAATTTGGTTCGCCGTTGGTTTTGCGTATATCGCAATCACCACAAGGGGCTTCCGTCTCGCGCCAAAATTGATCGACTTTCGCGAATCATGACTCATCGGATCCGAACGATTCCTGCCGTATATTTCCTTGGAGGGACGAAGAATGAAAGTCGTAAATCGTAAAGAAGATAATTCACCAGCCGCCTGGCGCCGCTGGCCGTGCTTCGATTAGCCGGGGGTGTGACCCAGGCATACTCGATCGCGCCTCTTCTACTTCGGTTGTGGCGAAAGTATGGAATGAAATCGTGAGCGAGTTTAACACCGACGGCCGTATCGATAACATCCAACGGAGAGTCAGACATCCGAATTACTACCTTCATGGGTCGAGTTATAACTTTGGAGTCGGCAGATCCTTTTGCCGGCGAACAAGCCCTCGAATTAGGTACAGACTCGGGAAACGGATAACTCAATGCAGGGGTGAGATCTTGAGCACGCTGCAAACTTCGCCGAGAGTCCTGGGGTTTCGTCCAATTGACTGAATACAAGAAAGCCGCCCACGCAAGCAGGTATGCGAGCGTGGGCGGCTTTTGATCAGAACTGGTTAGAAGTTGAACTTAACGGCTAACTGGCCAACGCGACCGCCGTTGTCTCCCCCAACGACGCCAAATGAACCGGCCCCGTCATCGAAGTTGCCATCCACAGAATAGGCTCCGTAAAACTGGGCGTGATTGAATGCATTGAAGAATTCAGCGCGGAATTCAGCCGACATGCCTTCCCTGATTTTCACATCCTTCAAGAGCGACAGGTCTGTGTTGTTGATTCCAGGACCATGGAAAAATCTTCTCTGAGCGTTGCCTTGCTGGCCGATCGGCTCCGCGGTGAAGAGATTGACGTTGAACCACGGGTTGCCATGGCGCGGATTGTGATCGCCAGTGAGGTTGCCGGGGGTGTAATTCGGCTCGTCCGTGGAGTCGCCTCCCCATGGGCTGATGCGAGTGTTTCCAAGCAACGAGTTATCGTCGGGTTCCATAATGAAAACCGGCACTCCGTTTGTGAACCGCGTAATACCCGATATCTTCCAGCCGCGCACGATTCTTTCGTTTGCGTGGATGAACTTATCGAAGGGAAGTTCGTAGGTATAGCTGGCTACAAAGTTATTCGGCACATCGTAGTCAGAAAGCCCGCGGAACTGATTGCGGTTCCCGTTAAAGAGCACCTGGTCGCCACGACCCGATCCGTTGTCCATTGCCTGGCTGTACGTGTAGCTGAATAACACGGCCAACCTATCGGTCGTGTGCCGCAGCGTTGTTTCCAGGGCGTTATAGCTTGAGTTGCCAATGTTAAGCTCATCGCCCACTCCCTGGAAGTTCGGGCCAAAGGGTCCCCGCGTGCTCGTGACGACCCCGCCACCTACAGGATGGTACGTGCCATTTTCGCCGCTCGGTCCGCATGTATTTCCGTCTGTAACCTCACTTGTCTGGCTCAAACTCATGCAGAGCGCGGCGTTACCCGAGTTTCCATCGGCAACCACCGTGAGGTGATGCCCGAAAGTGCCGACATACGCTACTTGCAACATTGTGTTCGAGGTGAGCGCCCGTTCAAACGAAAGATCGAAGTGCTCCTCATACGGGCTCGGAGAATATTCCAGCGGATTCCGGCGCGCGGACATCGGCAGGTACTTCGACCAGTCGAGGTTCTTGTCCGCGGACGGAGGAGGAATTGGGAATGGTTGCGGCCGGGCATTGCCTGAGGCACGATCGACGAACGGCTTTTCAAAGAGCGGCGGGGCGGGGCTGCCGTAGTAGAGAGCCAAAGGAGGAGCAGCCAGATTGTAAGTGTTATAACCTTCGATGTTAGTGAAGTATTGACCAAAGCCGGCGCGAAGACTGCTCTGGCCGGCGCCGCCAAAGATCTTGTTGAGTAAGCCACTCGAAAAATTGGGCGAGTAAGAGAGGCCGAACCGCGGCGAGATATCATGCCAGTTGATGACAGACATGTGCGCTGGAACGCCTGCATCTCCCGGGAACACGTAGCCGAGCGGCGCAGTCGGATAAGTTGTCGATTGAGCACCCAGTCTTACAACCGGGTTCAGATTATTCGCTTCGCGCCAGAAAGGATTAACTTCCCATCTCGCTCCATAGTTGACGGTGAGGCTATGAGTCGCGCGCCAGCTATCTTCCACGTAAACTCCGGCATAGAAATTCCTGAGACCGAGACCGGAGGGTGATCCCTGGTTGAAACCCGATGGTGCGCCAATCAACATATCGGCAACCGCGTCGCCGGTCTCGCTTCCGTTGAAGCCGAATGAACCGTTGCTGCCGTTGTTGGGATGGGTAATGTCGACCTTGTCCCAATGATACTGACCGCCGACTTTCACCGAATGTGTTCCTAATATCCTGGTAAAGTCGTCCGCGAACCCGTAAACGTTGTTCAATTGTGAGACGACCGCCAGCGGAGCGCCGACACTGAACATGCCGCTCAAGTTGATCGCCGGCCAATTCTGATATTGGCTGGGAGACTCCTGGAACATGCCGCCGCTCGCGGGAGAGGCAAAACCGAGCGAAGCCAGAGTTACTCCGCCGCTGCTTGTCAGGCCGGTGATGTTTTTGTTACGCGTATAGCTGGCCGTAAAGGCGTTGACTGCGTTTGAGCCAAAGGCCGTGGTGACGCCGAATGTCCACAGCTGCGCCTTCCCGATTGTGTCGTTCGGGAAGCCTGGGACTGTGGTGCCGAAGGTTGGAGGGCTGGGATTGGACCATGGATCGAGGTGGTAGTAGCCAGAAACCTGGCCAATTCTGGTTTTCGCGTCGATGCGAACGGCGCCTTTATCTTCGTTCAAAGTGGTTGCGGCGGCATTTGAATCAAAGTAGTTGCCGTTGTTCGCCGCTGGAATAAGTGAAAACACATTTGCACTAACTGGCGACCATGCCTTTTGTGGAATAACCGCGCCTGGAAAAACGCACGCGGAGGTCGTCGTGCAGGTTGCCGCGTAGTAGGGCTCACCGGCCGTCACTGTATAACCCAGACGCGTACTCAGGAGACTCGCGAAGTATGGTCCGCTGACGGTCCGTGAATTGTTGGTGAAGTTTGCTGCCCGATCGGACAAGTTGCCGCTTCTGTCTGCAGTCGTAGGCACCAAAACGTGCACGCCTGATCCGCTTGAGTTGCGCGTCGCCTGATAATCGCCAAAGAAGAAAAGCCTGTCGTGCAGAATCGGACCGCCGAACACGCCGCCGAACTGGTTCTGCTTCAAATTGGGAGGGCCTTCGAAATAGCCGGGGGCATTCAGCGAAGAATTGCGAAAGAACTCGAACGCATCGCCATGGAATTCATTGGTACCTGACTTGGTCACCACGTTCACAATGCCGCCGGCGTAGCCGCCATACTCCGCGCCGGCATTATTGGTCACAATGCGAAACTCGGCGATCGAATCAAGCGTCGGAATCAGGAACGTGCCTTCGCCTGCGCCATCAACTGTGTTGGCTCCGTTGACCAGAAAGCCGCTGTGCACATCCTGCGCACCGCTCATGGAAAGCAAGCCGTTGTTTAAAGAATTTGCGGGCGCCAGAGAACTGTAGTTCGATACGCTGATCGGCACTACGCCCGGCTGCAAAGCAAGAAGGTCCGTAAAGGCGCGGCCATCCAGGGGCATGTCTGTTATTTCTTTGCTGCCGATCAGTTCGCCCATCTGCGGAGTTTCCGTGTCCACCTGGGCCTGCGTGGACGTGACCGTAACCTGCTCCTGCGTGCCGCCGACCTTGAGCGACGCGTCGACACGCCGCTGCGTATCGATATCAATCGCGATGTCGGATTCCTTGAATGGTGCAAATCCGGCCTTCTCAAAGGTAATGTCGTAGTGGCCCAGAGTCAGCGACGGAAAATTGTAGAATCCGGCCTCATCGGTCGAAATGATTTGTACGACGCCGGTCAAAGTATTGCGCAAAGTCACCGTTGCATCGGGAACAACTGCACCTTGCCCATCGTGGATTGTGCCGGAAATGCTTCCCGTGGTTGCGGCAAGGGCAACCGAGGTCGCCAAGCCCAGGACAATCGCCAAAAGCGCAAGCTTTCCCGCCCTTGCCAATTGCTCAAGAACGAAAAACTCGCCAGAGACGCGTTGATTCAGCCGCATAGTTTCGCCCCCTCCAAAAAGGAGAATTTCCTTGAAATTGAGTCTTGAATTTGAATTGAAAATAATACTATCGTCAAACCCGCATTATCGTCAATAGTTATTTCATAATTGCCAATATATTCGTTTGTCGGTGATTTAAATCACTCCGGAATTGCATTATTCGTCAGAGATGCCTATCTCTCGACTACCTGGAAGGTTGCAAGTTTCCCGCTGAATCGGCGAGATCCGGACCAATTTCGGCCTTCCCGAAATGCTCCGCCCCCACCGGGAGGCGTTGAATTGACTGCTGACGAAATATAAGGCTAGATTGAACTTAAGCGCCGGTCCTGATTCAATCGTCAATTTAACTGACGAAATATCGTCGCTCTTGTCCAGTTCCTTTCGAAATCGAAACAATGGAGCAGTGCCTTTCATGACCTCTCAGTCCACCTTGGTTCGCCAACTCCTCACGTTCTCTGCCTTCCTTTCGCTTCTGCCCTTCTCCCCGGGACTTTATGGCTCTGAAATGATGGCTGGGGTCGCCAAGGTAGACATCACGCCGCCATTGGGCACTCAGATGTGGGGGTATTTCGACCGCTTGAAGGGCGCCGAGGGGACACTGGATCCTCTATATGCTCGCGTTCTTGTGCTCCAAGCCGGGAGCCAGCGCCTGGCATACGTCGATCTCGACCTCGGGCGCACCTTTGGTCCGGCATCGCTCAATCTCCTCCGCGCGGCGGTAAAGCAAAACAGCGCCATCGGCAATCTCATCGTGCAGGCCACCCACACCCATGCCGGGCCGGTAATTCTGGATGAGTATCCCGACGGTCCGCCGGCCTGGGAAACTGACGATCTCCACAAGATCGAACGAGCCATCCATGATGCAGCCGAACATGCCGTGCCCGTCCATTTGGGCGTTGGCTACGGTGCGGCCTACATCGGATACAACCGCCGGCTCGTCAATGCGGACGGCGCCATTTCCATGCTCTGGTCGAACTCGACCCAGGCTCCAACCTGGCCGGTGGACCCGCTGTTGGCCGTGTTGCGCATCGATCGAATCGACGGACAGCCACTCGCAATTCTGGTCAACTACGCCGCCCATCCCGTCACCTTTGGCTCCGACGATCTTCGTTACTCGGCCGACTTTCCCGGCGTCATGTGCCGTTTTGTTGAGCAGGCGTTCGGCGGCAAGCCACTCGCCTTCTTTGTCCAGGGCGCAGCCGGCGACATTAACGTCTTTGATGCGGGAACGCCGATCAATCTTGACGTGATCGCAAGACGAGACTGGGCCGGGGAGACTTTGGGCAAGGCCGCTGTCAATACCGCCCGGCAGATTCAGACCACTGAGGATCCCGATCCCGAGATCGATTTTTCCGAAGTGCCGCTATCCTTCCAACTGCGTTGGGACCCCGAGAAGTTCCGCGCCGAGTCCTTGCGCGAAATTGGCCCGAAAGCCTTTCAAGTCTATTCGCCGCCCATCCAGGAAACGATGCGCTTGCCCGTGACCACGGCATTGATCAACAAGAAGATTGCGATCGTGGGAATGCCCGGAGAGCCGTTCGTCGATTTCCAGATGGACCTGCGCGCACACAGCCCGGTACAAGACCTGTTCTTTCTCGGATACACGAACGGATACTACGGATACTTTCCCACCATCAAAGCCGCTGCTGAAGGAGGTTATGGCGCAGTAAGCACCAGCACCTGGGTCGAAGTGGGCGCCGGCGAGCAAATGGAAAAACATGGCCTGATCGAGATCTATCGAATGTTAGGCCGCTTGCAGGATACCCCGAGTTCAAAGTGGAACAACCTGCCTCCCGCGCCCTGAACAGTGCGCAGGTTGCTCAATCGGCGCTTTCAAAAGGGCACGATCAGCCTGCGCCAACAGCGCTCTCCGCAGGAAGCGTGATAACCGCCCGCCTCTTCGCTGTTTCCCGCCGAGGTGGCGAGGACTCCCGCGCCAGGTTCGAGTCCCAGTGAACATAGATGTCTTCGAGAACTCGATCGGCAATCAGTCTTGCCGCACCCAGTGCACAGGCTTCGCTGCCTAATGTTGAAACCACCAGTTGCACTTCCTGTGCCGATTTCTCCAGCGACCTTTGCTTGATGATGCGGCGCAGAGGATCGGCAATGAGTTGTGGAATCTCGCGAAACAGCGCACCCCCGAAAATCATCACCCGGGGGTTGAGCAGGTTGACCAGATTCGCCAATCCGATGCCAATGTAGGAAGCAGACTTCTGCAGCACCCTGAAAGCCAGGCTGTCATCCTGTTCCGCCGCCTCCGCGATCAGCTCAATGCTGATCTTGTCCAGGTCCCCTTCGGCAAGTTCGCGAATTCTCGAGTCAATGCCCCGTTCAATAGCGGCGCGGACATTTTGAATAATCGCGCTGCATGAGGCCATCGCCTCCAGGCATCCGGTGTTTCCGCACGAGCATAATGGCCCGTTTTCATTCACCGTCACATGCCCAAACTCGCCGGCTCGCCCGCCGGCCCCGCGGTGGATTTTGCCATCCAGAAAGATACCCGACCCGATACCCATCCCCACATCGATATAGAGAAAATTGCTGAGTTCCCTCCCCGCGCCAAAGCACTTTTCCGCAATCGTCGAAGTGCGCACGCTGTCTTCCAGCAGGCAGGGAAGGTGAAACTCGTTTTGAAATATATCTCGCAGAGGGACATTCTTCCACTCCGCCATTTGTCCCGGCCTCGGGTAAGAGAGCACCATTCCGGCTTCGCTGTCGATCACTCCGGAATGGGCAATTCCGATTCCCTTGATCAAATGCCGCGGAATGTTGGTCTCCCGGATAGCCTTGTGAATCGAGACAAAGGTCTTTTCCAAAACCCGCTCGCGCCCGGCCTTCATCTCAGTGAGCGTCTGGGATTTATAAACAATTCCGCCATTCACATCCGTGATTAGAATGCGCAAATAAAAGGAACCGAGATCGACGCCGATAAGATAACCCGCGTCCCTCCGAATCTGCAGCGGAATTGGCCTTCGGCCCAAATGAGAAGTCGCGGGCTCGGATTCGACCACGATTCCCTTCTTGATCAGACGCTGAACGATCGCGGTAATGGAAGATGGGCTCAGATTGGCCTGTCTTGCCAACTCAAGCCGGGAGTTATTCATTCCAGAATGAATCAATTGCAGGATATTTAGTTCTCGCTGCTCGAGTCGTTCCAAAGGTTCGGCAGTTCGCGTGCGCATTTTGCCCATAACCCTTATTTTAGTACTAAATTGACTTTCCGGAACCGAATAGAGAGATCTTTATTTCATAAACGGATACCCTGGAATATAACCGGTGGAGATTGAGGGTCGACTTTGTTGTCGAGAAAATGGATGCGGCGGCTTACTGCGAGTTTCCCCGGCCTGGTAATCAGTTTGGATGCATGGCGTGGTTGCGCTCGGCCTGCCCTATTGCTATCGCTATGTCCCCGGTGACCTGACCGACGAAATGAATGCTCAAGACGACGCGTTCATCCGCGAATTTCTCAAATAATTGTTACCGCTAAATTAGCGCCCTGGCGCCAAACCTCCCAGCGCAAAGTTGATTCATCACGCCAGATTGACCCGCACCACTTCGTAGATCCGCACGCGCGGCACTGTCAATTCTACCCACCCGTCCTTGGCTGTCCATTGCACATTGGTCTTGCTCCACATCAGTTCGACCGAGCGCACCCGGCGATCGGTGGGAACGCGAATACGGACTCGCACGTTTTCAACCGGCAAAAATGTCTCCTCGACCAGATTCTTTTTCCAGATATTCCCGGTATCGGCCATCAGGTGCAGCAGCATGGTGTCTTCCGAAGCGGCAAACTCCGGCAGCAAGCCCTGCCGGAAATCCAATTCATAAGGCCGCGACTGAGCGAGAATCGGATCGAGCAGCGTGTGAAAGTAGCCCAGCACCGCGTCATTCAGAGTCTCGTCGTAAATGGCTTCCAATCCGGAGCCGATGTAAATTGCCTGCCCCTTTCCGAAGTTTCTTCTTACGACGGCAGGCCCGAAAACCTTGCGATACCCGCGTTCGTACGTTTCGGCCAGCACCGTCGAATCCGGCATCGCCTCAAACCGCATGATCTGCGGGTCCTGCGGAATCAGCTCTCCTTGGGCTACGGGACGAAGATACAAGTCTGTCATTTGAACAATCGGATCGGTAGAGCTCAGTTTGGCGCCGAACAACTCAGAAAGCCCAAAGTTTCCGCGCGGCCTGCCATACTCGTCGGCGATGGATGTCAGATGCGTGGCCACCAGGATTCCACCGCGCTCAACGTAGCCCGCAAGTGCCGCACACTGCGCATCGCTCAGGCACGGAGCATTCGGCACATACACGAGTTTGTATTTCGTCAATGATTCAGCCGTCATCCGGTAATCAAGAAATGGCTCCGAATCGTATCCCATGTCTTTCAAAACCTGGAACGCACCGTAGTAGTAATTGCCGTAGGCGTCAGGAACAAATTTGTCGTCGTGATACCAGCCGATAGCCTGTGTGCAAAGCAAAATGCCCACCATCGGCACGGGCCGCACGGTCTCAAGTAACTTCGCATTCGTTCGCGAGAAATCGAAGATAGCCTTCAGTCCGCGAATCGACGGACGATCGAGCGAGCCTTTCGATTCGTAGAAAAGACGGTTCAATCCCCAGTAGCAATAGCCCGCGCCTCCTGCCGTCGCAATTGCCGCATCCAGTTGCAGTTGTTCCCCCTCGATCGGGTGACTGAACCAGCCGCCAATCTCCTGGTCCTTGATGTGCTCGCGGTTATACACGGTGTGCGAGCCGATATACGTCCAGATATTTCTCCCCGTCGACTGGCCGGCGCGAATGTTGAAGAGCTTTCGTTCAGGCGTGCCCGCCGCCTCGAACATGAAGGTGGTCAGCTCCGGAATCTGATAGGCCTTCGCGGTCCAGCCGTTGCTCATCATCTCCCCGTTGTTATAGGTCTGCGGAACGTCGCGTATTTCGCGCACCATCGTACAGATCTCCTGCATGAATGCATCCACGACGTCATGCTCCATCCATTGGCGGTATTCAATTAAGTCATCCAGAGTGGTGCTCGAATCCTGCATGGGGATGTCCTTGCCCCGCGCCTTCCGATACGCCTCTTTGCAATACTTGCAATGGCAGAAATCCGGCTCGTGGTTCATCCCTTCATACGCGCCGTCGTAGTACATCAGGTCCACCGGGTAGTTCGAGACTACCTCGCGCACGCATTCTCGCGTTTGGTCGCGCACCGGACTATTCAGGCAGCCTTCGTAATACGTGCCCCAGCCAAAGTGCGTCGTCGTCATCGGCCGGCCATCTGCGAACCGCCGCGCCCAGTCAAGATAATTCGGATCGTTGGCGGTAATATCCATGAATGGATGGTTCAGAGGGTTGTACACCACCAGTTTGATTCCGTTTTCGTGGCATAACTCGGCAGTCTGCTTCAATAAGTCGCGCGACCCAAGCTCCGGGTGCCGCGGCAACTTTGTCTGCGTCGGGAAATAGGCCACATAGGAGTAACTGGGAAAACGGAATGCATTGCAACCAAGTTCGCGCGCAATCGCGACTGCCTTTTCCGCGTCGTAGTCGAGCGAAGGATAGAAAGGCGGACTATATCCTTCGGCAATCAAAAGACGCAGAGAGCGGACCCACTCCGGTAGCGGTGCCGTGGTCTCACTGGCCGCTGCGAATCCCCGCATCGGGTACAACCGTTGCAGCGTTGTCCCCACCCCCAGCGCGGCTGCGCTTTGCAACAACTCCCGTCGACTCAGCCCATTCATTATCAGTTTCCCCATGTCAGATTTGTTATCCTGGCACTTACCCCAGGCAAGCTAACCACGCGCATTACCGCACCGACCCAACCCACGAAGCGAATGGCGGCAGAGTAACCGACACAAGAGATCTTACCGATTGGAGCGAAGGATCGCTCGCCGCAAGCGTCTGAACATCTGTACCGGTAACTCCCATTTCCTTTTGATCGAATGTGACCGTCCTCGTCTGAGCCGACATATTTACCGCAACCAAAACAGCGGAATTGCCCTCGCGAGCCGAACGGACAAACGAAAGTACATTCGCGTCATTCCGGTCGATCATAACCATGCTGCCATCGCGCAACGCGGGGATTCGGCGGCGCAGTGCAATAAGTTTCTTGTACCAGTTGAGCAACGAGTTCGGATCGGCGCTCTCGGCTTCAACATTCACGGTCTTATAGTCTGGCGCAATCTTAAGCCACGTCTCCGGGTTCGTGGAAAACCCCGCCTGCGGCCCTGGTGTCCACTGCATGGGCGTGCGTTCGCCGTCGCGACCCTTCTCCCTTGGCCAGCCCGTAATTCCGATCGGATCCCTTACATCTTCCTTCCGTTTTGGAGTCTGCGTCGTCATGCCGATCTCCGCGCCGTAGTAAGTCATTACCGTGGCGCGGCAGGTGAAAAGGATCGTCGCGATGGCCTTTGCTATTTCAACGTTGTGCACCCCGTCGCCAAAACGGTCGATGGAGCGTTCGTTATCGTGATTGTCGAAAACGAACAGCGGCTCCGAACCATGCAATTGTGTCTCCGCATCTTCAATAGTGCGGCGAAAGTACTTAGCGTTGAACGAGACACCATGACCAAAACCCAATAGCATATCCATCGGCAGTTGTAACTCGTCCTGCCGCACTCCGCCGTACCATGCATCGAGTGCAGCCGTGTTAGGCGGATAGGTTTCACCAATCAGAACGCGATCTCGCGGAAACCCTTCGACCATCTTGCGCAAGCGGCGCAGAACATCGTGAACCTCGGGCAGATTCGCTGTATAAATCTCTTCAAGATTCGGATCGCCCTGATCGTTCGTGCCGTTCCGCACCGGCTCGTTGCGAAGCTCCGTGTCCTCAAACAGCGTCGGAATCGCATCAAGACGAAAACCTGCCACACCCCGCCGAAGCCAGAACTTCATCACGTCGAACATGGCCGCTTCCACCTCTGGGTTTCGCCAGTTAAGGTCGGGCTGCTGCTTGTAGAACTTGTGATAGTAGAATTGCCTTCGGGCGCCAACCCATTCCCAGGCCGAGCCGCCGAAAAACGACTCCCAGTTATTCGGTGGAACCATGCCGTCGTGTTCGTTCTTCTTCTGAAAGTCCGTCACGCCGGGCGAGTTCCCCGGGACGCCGGAATTCCACACGTACCAATCGGATTTCGAGTTTTGTCGCGAGCTCGCCGATTCGATAAACCACTTGTGTTTATCGGATGTGTGGTTAAGAACCATGTCCAGAATGATGCGTATGTTCTGCCGGCTTGCCGCTGCTGCGAGCCGGTCGAAATCCGCAAGCGTGCCGTACTGCGGATCAATGCCTTCGTAGTCGGAGATGTCGTAACCGAAGTCTACCTGCGGCGATGGATACATAGGCGCAATCCAAATCGCGTCGATGCCAAGCGAATGCAGATAGTCAAGATGCTGAGTAATTCCCTTCAGATCGCCGACCCCGTCACCGTTCGAATCTGCGAAGCTGCGCGGGTAGATCTCATCGATTACGGCATGCTTCCACCAGGGTTGATTCGCGTCTGGTTTGGCCGCAACCGCATGTTCATTGGAGTTGCGAGGCGCCTGCGCGAAGATGGTTGTGCCAAGCAGGCAACTTCCCAACGCAATCTTCAAGAATCGTGCACGGCCAGATTCCGAGATGAATCCAACGTGAGGTCGCAGCCTGCTGTCGCACAATGCCTGGTGATCCCCGCTCGTTCTCTCCTGTTTCGGCATAAGTCACCTCTGAGATTGCGCAACGGCCTGCGAAAGGTCTTGGGGAAGCAGTCACACCGCCAGGTCGTAGTCGACGACCAAAGTGTACCTAACTTCGGTGGTGCGGAGCCATTCGAATCGGAGTTTTTGACGTCGATCGATGCCGGCAGGAGAAGCTACCCGCAAAACCACACCCCTCTTGTAACTCCATTCCGCGGATCAACTGCTGCTCAGAAGCGAGGGGTAGCGTATCCCCTCAACATCCAAGCCTTCCGTTAGTCTGCAGTTTGCGCCTTGCAGTGTTAGTCAGCCAACAACGCCAGGTACACCTTTTCAAACGCGCGGATGATATCGTCCTCGTCACTTACTGTGAGACATGACGGAATTGGAATAATGATGCTGCGTTCAAAAAGGCTATCGGCAACAGGACAAGTTCCCTTCGCGTATTGAGTCCTCAGCCCGGCATTCTCCTTCAGTTTCCAGGGAAACCCGCCGCGATCGACACTGGTCATCTTAACCAGGCTGGCTATGTTGTAGTAAAGATGAAAGCCCCACTCGGTCATCAAAATATTCGAGATACCCTCCGGATAAGTAACAATCCCTTCAGCCCTCAATGCTTGATTTACCCGCTTAGCAGTGCCTGGATCCCGATAAGTAGTAATCAGAAAGGGTGATGTGTCGCCGGCGGAATCCACGATCTTGCGCAAGCGTATCTGGGAAAATTTCTCCAGCGCTTTTCTGATTCGATACTTGCTTCGATGCATGCTGCCGGTAATCTTTGGCAGTTTCGCCAATTGCACCCGCAAAACTGAGGCGCGAAGCTCATCGAGCCGGCAGCCAAGGCCCCACAAACACAGATCGGGATCGCTGGTATTGAGCCGCCCCTGTTCGTTTCGTGCATAGCCAAGGTCGTGACACGCAAAAGCCCTGTCATAAAGGCGCCGGTCGTTCGTTACCACGGCGCCGCCCTCACCGGACGTCATGTTCTTGTTCATCTGAAAGCTGAAAACGCCCATGTCGCCGAAACTGCCGACTCGCTTGCCCCGGACACTCCCTCCGATACACTGAGCGCAATCTTCCAGCAGGAACAAATTCCTGCGGTGCGCCACCTCCCGGATTGCCTCTACATCAGCGGGCGCGCCGCTCATGTGCACGACAATGATCCCGGTTGTGTGGCTGCTGATCCGTTCTTCGAGGGATTTCGGATCAATGCAAAACGTCTCATCGATATCGGCCAGCACCGGAATTGCGCCGCGGTTGATGACCGCCGCCGCAACCGAAACCCACATATAAGCAGGAATAATAACTTCTTGTCCTGGGCCAACGCCTAACGCGGAAAGCGCAACATTCAGCGCCGCAGTGCCGCTGCTAACCGCCACCACATGCGGCACTCCGAGAAAGCTCGAGAACTCCGCTTCGAAAGCCTCAACTTCTCGCTGCAGCTCAACGCCGTAATACCGAAATAACGACCTGCTTCGCACCACCCGCGCAGCAGCTTCCACTTCTTCCTCGCCCATGTGGTGTACGCCAGGGAATTCAAGGGGCAGCGGCTCGGTTCGAACTGGCGTTCCCTGATCAATCGCTAATCGGTTCTCAAGATCTTCGCTATCCTGGATAGCTTCCACTTTATCTTGCATATAAACTCCTTCATCCATTCTTCTTGCGCGTATACCAAGAAAATATTAGAAAAAGATTGAGTTGAATGGCCATCTCCCGGAGCCGCGGTCTAACTCTCGTCTTCCGGTGTCAATTCGCAAACTCACCGGCAGGGTTCGCCCATTCGCTGCCCTGGCGGTCAACCCTCTGCTTTTTTACTTCTAGTACTAAAACATATACACGCATTTTATCGAAGAAGTCAAGGTGTTATTTCACTTTAGAAACATAATGGGCCAAATGTACCAACCCTTAGGGTTTGTTTGCTCTGCCAATGGAAGAACCCACGAGCCTTCCACGCTCAAGAATATACCGGCGTTCGTGACCCGTCCGGCTGTAAACACCCTTGTCGCCGGCGCTCGGCTGGCCGCACTTCATTTGGGAGCGCCTGCCAATCCCCACTAGACAGCAGAGGAAACAAGATTCGCAGATTGCCTCCAAATCACGCGCAGAGAAGAACTCCTCTTCGCGAATTCAGGTAGAGTTTAGATAGCCATGGCGGCTCCTCTGCGCCAATCCGAAGTTCGTTGACTGGACAATTTACGCGAGACACCGCCAGCGCTTCCTTTCCCAATCGCACAGGCCAGCAAAGGAGATACGCATGAGAGGCGTTTTGAGCAGGGAACAGAAAAATGAGTTGCTTCTTCGCGGTTTCTCGCGCCGCGGCTTTCTTCGGCTCTCAGCTATGGTGGCCGGTGCTGCCGCGATGCCCTTCTACGACGAGCCGGCGTTGGCGCAGCTCTCCAGGATTACCAACGCACCTCCCGGCGCCGTCATGATCAACGCCAACGAGAATCCCCTGGGCCCTTGCCCAGAAGCGATGGACGCTGTGCGCAACATCGTCGTGAAAGGCGGACGCTACCTTTACGGCGAAACCGACAAGCTCCAAACCGCAATGGCTGCGCAAGAAGAACTCAGCGCCGACTCTGTGCGCATCTTCGTCGGGTCCAGCCCGGCCTTGCATCAGGCGGTGCTGGCCTTCACCTCGCCTACGCGCTCACTGGTCACCGCCAATCCGGGCTATGAGGCGGGCGAACGCGCCGCCCGTTTCATCGGGACGCCTGTCATCGGCGTTCCGCTCAATGACGTCTACGCTCACGATGTGAAAGCAATGGTCGCGGCAAGCCCCACCCCCGGCCTTTTTTATATCTGCAACCCAAACAACCCAACCGGGACGCTGACTCCACAATCCGATATCGAATGGTTGGTTGCGAACAAGCCGGCCGGCTCGGTCGTCATGATTGACGAAGCCTACACGCACATCGCCGGAGCCCCTTTCAATTCCCACCTGGTCGCGCAGGGAAAGGATGTCGTAATCCTGCGCACCTTCTCCAAAATCTACGGCATGGCCGGCCTGCGCGCCGGCGCGGCGTTTGCGCGTCCCGATCTTCTCGCCAAACTCGGTGGATGGGGCGCCACCATGATGCCAATCACCGGAATGGTCGCGGCATCAGCAAGCCTCGAAGTCAAAGACCTCGTCCCTACCCGTCGCACATTGATTGCCCAGGTTCGCGAGGATACCTTCAACTTCCTTGCGAAAAACAACTACAAGTTCGTGCCTTCTGTTTCCAACTGCTTCATGCTTGACACCGGACAGCCAGGCGACAAAGTCATGATGGCCATGCGCCAGGAAGGCGTGTACGTCGGGCGCGTCTGGCCATCCTGGCCCGACTACGTTCGGGTAACAGTCGGAACCGCCGATGAAATGAAGAAATTCCAGTCTGCATTCAGCAAGGTGATGTCGGCATGACCATCCGTGCCCGCCGCCTGGGTCCGCTCAATGCGGTATATGGAATCCGCGCGCGATGCCATCTTCTGACCCACGGTCATTGATGGCTATGGTTCATCTTTCTCGTAAGTCAGAGCCGTACGCCGCTCGCATACGCGTCTGTATTCCCTCAACGCTCGTTCAGGTCAATCTCATAAAGGTTGACCGCAGGCGTACTGGCGGTAACCACAGGCAAATCGCCCGGCGCAAGTCCAATCAGGCGATAATCGGTAGCCGCGGTGGGGCGCAGATTGTCGATGGTCGCCACCTGCTGCGGTTTTCCCGCTGGCACGGCGATGCGATAGATGGGCTTGCCCGTTGCAAGAAAATCCTGGAAATAGATCGACCGGCTATCGTGGGACCAGGTTGGGTCGCCGACGCCCTGAACTGTCAGCGTGGACCAGCGCTGCGTAGTCCGGTCGAACAGCAGCAGCGCCCGCTGGTCGAGGGGCATAGCTGCGATGTATCGGCCATCGGGCGAAAGACGCGGACTGAACAGACCCGCCGACCCGCGAATCTCGCTTGTCTTGCGGCTATCGAGATCGAGGAGATAGATAGCCTTGGGCTGGCCATTGTCCATGCGGTCGGGTAAGCGCCCAAAAACGATGGACAGTCCATCGGGAGCCCAGGCCGGATCAGCTTCGTTGCGGTCCTCGTTGAGCACCGGCACGAGCTTTCCCCCCTCCGCATCGATAACGTAAATCTTCCAGGGCTTGCCCGGTTCCTCGGCCATCACGGCCAGGCGCCGGTTGTCCGGCGACCACTTCATGGTAAAGATGCGAAGAGGTGGGGTGGTCAGTTCAATCCTCTCGCTGCCATCGATGCGGCTGCGCCACAGCGAATTATCGGATGCATTCACCCACGCCACCCATTGGCCGTCCGGCGAGTATTGGGCAAGCTCCGCGGCGCTCAGGTTCTGATCGAGCGAAGTAAAGGCCGAAGACCCGGGCATGGCGCGCAGAATCTCGAACTGTGAGTTGGCGCCGATGAAGTAGATTCGGTCGCCACCCGGAGCAGTGCTCGGTGCCTCATAGTCGAGTGGCCCATTCGTGATCTGCCGCGGTTCGCCGCCGGCCAAGTACCGGGGCCGCTCGCGCCGAATCCAAATTTCGCTGTGGCCGCTGTGGTTGGACTGGAATACGAACTTGCTGCCATCGGGCGTCCAGCTTCCGCAGCACTCTGAGGCCGGCTGGCTCCATCCGGGCAGAAGCGGATGAGGATTCGAGCCATCGGCGCCCACTTCCCATAGCTCCGCGGTTTGGCGCATCGGGTTGCGCAGGGTAAATCGCAGTCGCTTTCCGTCCGGCGACCACCGCAACCAGAAGGCCAATCCGGGAGTGGTAACAAGCTTGCGCAGATCGCTTCCATCTGCTCCAACAATATTGATCTCGTTGCCGCTGGCCACCAGCAAACGCCCCCCGTCCGGCATCCAGGTCGCATCGTGAGCCAGCACGTTGGGAACACGGCGTGCATCGCCGCCCAGGGTCGGCACAATCCATAGCGGCTGCTCCGGCTCCGGTCGAAGATGACTGCGCACCACCAGCTTTGAGCCGTCGGGAGAGAGCGAACCGATCAGAGGGGCGCCGATCTCCGAAGGCAGTCGGAAGTGGCTGATCTCTCCATTGGCGGTCAAGGCAACTGCAAGCACCGGCTCGCCGTTGTCCATGTGAGAAAAGTAAATTCGCGTGCCGTCACTCGCCGAACTCGAAAAACTCTCGACATCCAGATCGTTGGTGAGCACGTGGCCGGAAAAAGTAACCTGAACCACGCGATAAGGCTTGCGATCCGCTGGGCGCAGTAGCAGGAATGCGATCAGCAGCACGCACACCACAGCCAGACCGCCGGCCAGCCACCACGAAAGCCCGCTGCCTGCTCGCGCCGAAGGACCGGGGACATCCGCGGCCCCGGCAAGTGCCTGCGGATCGATCAATCGAACTGGAGCAATGAAGCGGTAGCCACGCTTGGCCAGGGTCTCGACGAATCGCGGATTGTCGGCTGAGTCGCCCAGCGCCTCGCGCAGCTTGTTCACCGCGATGCCCAGCCCGTGATCGAAGTCGACCGTAGTGTCGGCGCCCCAAAGCTCCTGTTGCAGCGTCTCGCGCGAAACCACCTCGCCCGGATGCTCCAGCAATGCCAACAGCAATTTGAAGGGCTGGCTTTGCAGCCGAACCCGGACTCCGGCCCGCCGCAGCTCCTCCGCCTGCAGGTCCACCTCAAACACTCCGAACTGCGCTCGGTGGATACCCTCCGCTTTGGTCTTGGTCGTCATCAAGTCAAGCACAGCCCTAAACAGCAGTTTAAGGGATTACAGCCCGGGAAGCGCAATTTCGGCTTTCAGGCCATGAAAAGACTCGAAAATCAGTAGATACGGTCGATTAACTACTAACAAAAAGAGAAATTTAGCTGTTGATGAGCAATTGGACGGCAAATGGGCGGCTGCGCATCGTCCTGTCGGCAGGAAAACTCGCTCTACCAACAAGACTCCAATCTCCTGTAACCTTGCAAGACTTCCGTCGTGCCATAAACGCTTCAAAATTGCCGCGGGCGAATCGAAGATTCTTTGCCGCCCCCCAAAACCGCAAGCCGGAAAGATTGCATCCAACTGCGTACCGGAGGACAGCCAGCATCATGGCCATACCGTGTCGGATGAGGCTTTGTTGGCTGGCGATACTCGCCTCCGCGGAATTAATAACCGGTTGCAGCGGCGGCTTGGCCACCAGCACCGCACCGGACTTCGCCTTTTCGGCGAACCTGGCAAGCGTCAGCCTCACCGCCGGTGGTGGCTCGCTGCCAGTTACACTCTCCGCCACGGCTCTCAATGGATTCTCCGGTGCCATCAACGTAACGGTGACTGGGCTCCCCTCTGGCGTAACCGCTTCGCCTTCGACGCTGAGCCTTAGCGCGGGAACCCCGCAACAGGTGACCCTTGCGGCATCGGCCGCGGCGGTCGCGGGCACGTCGACAGCCCTGTTCACCGCCACCTCCGGAATGCTCACTCACACTGCCTCGGTGGCGGTCGCCGTAAATGCAACGGTCACCGGTTCGAGCGTGGACGTTGTCACCTACCACGACAACCTCGCGCGAACGGGCTTGAATGCATCCGAGACCATCCTCACGCCGGCCAACGTCAACTCATCCACCTTCGGGTTGTTGATGACTCTGCCGGTAGATGGGAAGGTCGATGGACAACCTCTCACCCTTTCAAACCTGGCCGCCGGCGGACAAAATCACAATGTCCTTTACGCGGTCACGGAGCACGATAGTGTCTACGCGTTCGACGCCGATAGCGGAGCGCAAATCTGGAAAGTTTCAATTCTGGGCGCCAACGAAACCACCAGCGGAGATCATGGGTGCTCGCAAATCACCCCTGAAATCGGCATCACGTCAACCCCGGTGATCGATCGCAACGCCGGCCCCCATGGCACGGTCTTCGTGGTAGGCATGTCGCTGGATCAGGCGGGTGCCTATCATCAGCGCCTTCATGCGCTCGATGCAACCACTGGAGCGGAGCTCACCGGCAGCCCGGCCGAGATACGCGCGACTTATCCCGGCACCGGCGCCAACAGTTCGGCAGGCAGCGTGATCTTCGATCCGGCACAGTATGCCGAACGCGCCGGCCTGTCGCTGCTCAATGGCGTCATCTATATGGGGTGGACCTCGCACTGCGATCAGGAACCCTATACCGGCTGGCTGATCGGATACAGCGAATCCACTCTCGCTCAAACCAGCGTGCTCAATCTCACGCCCAATGGCAGCGAAGGTTCCATCTGGATGTCGGGCGCGGGCCTGGCCGCGGATGCAAAAGGCAATATCTACTTTCTCGATGCCAACGGAACCTTCGACGCCACGCTGGACGCGAACGGCTTTCCCGCAAAAGGCGATTTCGGAAATGCGTTTCTCAAGGTGGCGACCGCCAACGGCACTCTTGCGGTGGCCGACTACTTCCAGCCCTACAATACCGTCGCCGAATCGCAAGCGACCTTGACCTTGGTTCCGGGGGAGCACTCGTCCTGCCGGACCTGCCTGACGCATCGGGTGTCATGCACCACCTCGCCGTGGGCGCCGGAAAAGATCAGAACATCTATGTGGTTGACCGGGACTCGATGGGCAAGTTCAACCCGCAAAACAACAACGCACTCTACCAGCAGGTCAGCGGAGCAATCGGCGGAGTCTGGTCCATGCCCGCGTACTTCAACAACACCGTATATTACGGAGCGGTCAGCGATACGCTCAAAGCCTTCCCAATCGCGAATGCCCGCCTCGCTGGCACGGCAAGCTTCAAAAGTGCCAACAGCTTTCCCTACCCAGGAACAACACCGTCTGTAAGCGCAAACGGAACCTCAAATGGAGTTGTATGGGCGGTCGAAAACTCCTCGCCGGCAGTGCTCCATGCATATGACGCGACCAGCTTGCAGGAGTTGTACAACAGCAACCAGGCAGCAAGCAGCCGCGACCACTTCGGCAACGGCAACAAGTTCATCACGCCAATGGTCGCAAACGGAAAGGTCTACATTGGAACCCCGTCCGCAGTCGCCGTCTTCGGACTTCTGCACTGATCCAGAAACCAGGCAACAGCCCGCTCTCTGAATTCCTTCGAGAGGCCCGCACCCTGAATTCCCCCGAGATGCAGTCATCCTGAGCACCCTGACTCGAACCGGCGAGTTACGTCCAGCGATGAACCGTCGCCGCCTCGCCCAAGAAGCTGGGTGCCCCATCCATCGCGTTCTTTGCGATGGGTGGGATACGACCAAGCCCATCTCTTCCGTTCATCGGCAGTCATCCTGAGCACCCTGACTCGAACCGGCGAGTTACGTCCGGCGATGAACCGTCGCCGCCTCGCCCAAGAAGCTGGGTGCCCCATCCATCGCGTTCTTTGCGATGGGTGGGATACGACCAACCCCATCTCTTCCGTTCATCGGCAGTCATCCTGAGCACCCTGACTCGAACCGGCGAGCTACGTCCGGCGATGAACCGTCGCCGCCTCGCCCAAGACGCTGGGTGCCCCATTTATCGCGTTCTTTGCGATGGGTGGGATTCGACCAAGCCCATCTCTTCCGTTCATCGGGAGCGAAGCGCTTTTCAGCGAGCCGTAGGACCTGCATTCTGGGTAATTTCCGGATCGGCGACAATCCAGAAACTGCCGGACCGTGCGGCGTTTCCGGGTACCGATCTGCGTAGGGTCAACGGCACGTTGGGCGTGTCACCGAATGTGCCATCTTTGATGACACGCTAAATTGTTGCCTGTAAAGTAACTGCCGGTCAGCGGTCACTCGCCCGGAGATTGGTGACCCGACTCACTCGTTGTCGTACTCTTCGCCCTGCATGTATTCTTCCATGTACGAACCCAAATTATCTGGATCGATCAATCCATAGTAGTCTTCAGGTGAAGATCTAGTCGTTCTCGTGTAGGGAATCCCCAGTCCGGCAGTTTCAAGAGCAGCATAAGTCGTGAGTTGTAGGCCACAGGCAGAACATGAGAATTCTGTCGGTGAGACTGACTGCCGGACCACGATCTCATCTTCTTCATGAGTAACGTGCTCCTTGCCAAACGGAATACCCTGAACAGTTGCTCCGCAACCGCACGCCGGACATGTCACGCGATGATGCCGCTTAGTGCTCAATGCCTGCACAAGCGTTTCAGCCTGCTCCCTAGCTGTTTGCTGTTCTTGGGGCGTCTTCGCATCGAAAACATTCTTTTGTGCTGCGATTGCACGAAGAACCTTCGCTTTCAGATTCTCACGATCCTCTGCGAGCAGTCTTTCTGCGAACTCCGATTCATCCTGGCCAAGGAGATCGACCAAGGTCTGCCCGAGAGCATTGGAGAGTGACTGGCAGGCATGATAGAAACCCGCCAACCATTTGCTCGGGTCGTATTCGTCGAACGCGGCCATGCCCGAATGTAACTCTTCGTTGCGACGGTTCAGCAACGCCATGGCGATCTTAGAGTCCTCAGACGTGAACGCAGGAAATATTTTGGCGCATAGCTGAAATACCAAGGATGCATTTATCGACTTTGGCTGGGGAATCTCGAATTGTCTATCAATTGCGTGAAGTAAGTTCTTGTGCTCACGGTCAGGCTCTGCTAGGAGTGCTGGACTAATCGAGGCTAACGCAGCTCTCGCAAGTAGCTCCAGTCCAAGTGAACACCATAACCCAAACGCTGCGTCGTCGCGCTGGGTACTCAAGGCACGCTCAAAGAATAGGCGGGCCTTAGCCCAAAGAGGATCACGTTCCCAACTCATAAATCAACTCACCTCACGTACAGCCGTTGGATTATCCGAGTTCCCTCATTCAGAGGTTGTGCGCCTCTCCCATGGAGACAGTTCCAATTATCGATCACCGCCGCTCTATTCCCTGCCCACTCTATGCCATCACCTTCAGTCATAGAAAATGGACTGAGAGCGGAGTTAACCTTGAATGCCTCGTCATTCGCGGGCAACATAATATCTGGATCGTAGCGCCAGCCAAATGAGTCTCTATGATGAAATCGGGAGCAACAATAAAAGTGATTACACCCCGCTCGAACTAGCCAAACGGATTTCTTGATCAAATCCTGAATTCTTGGATCGCATTTTTGGAGAAGATCGCAAAAACTCTTTACGGTTGTCGGCCTGCGGGTGTCTCCGTAGGCACGGAGAAGCACATATCGGACCGGAACAGACCAGAATACTGTGTCGGTGTGTAGTGGAAACGCGCCCAATCCGTATTTCGCGCTCTGGCTATTAGCAGGAGCTTCGTGCGCGGGCACCCGCCGAATCTCTTTCACGAGTTCGCCGTTCGGTGCTGGGGTTGGTGAACCAATGGTCTTCCCCAATTCAAGCAAGTCACCTGACGAGGCGATACCATCAACGAGCATCCACCCCTTGGTCTGGAGTTCAGTTAGGTTCACGATTTCCTCAAGAGTCTTGTTGCTCCGCCCACTGAGCGGATTCCGCACACAACTCAAGCACGGACGTTGAACTGCAATCTGATTTCATGCGCTCGATTGTCCCACCCCGGCGCGTCACGGTCAAAGGCTAAAAACCAGGAATCCTGCTTTGCTATGTCCGCATAGAAGACGGAGGGTTCCCGGTGAGATCTCCTTAACACCGCGCCCAGCATCGGTTTTGAGCGGCACATTGGGTCTGGGATCGAATGCGCTACGTCCCGGAACAATACCAATTCTGATTAGTCCTGACTAGTCGGCTTTTCGGACGTTTTCCGAGTTCTCGGTGGCATTCCGGGCGGAATACCGCCCACCCCTAATTTACCCTTTCGCGATCATGCGCGAACCTATTCGACGCGACTGGGCCTTTGCATTGCCTTGCATCTGAAGCGACAGAATCCGATCATATGGGTTGTGCGCCGCAGATTTCGCCGGAACCAGCACTCTGGCGCCTCAGGGAGTTCTCCGCCGCATTTCCTGCGCCCTTCCATATTATTTAGACAGGCTCTCGGAACTTATCCAAGGCCCCGGATCGAAAAAAAACGCCGAGTCTCCACCCTTTGCAGAAGATTCCCCGATGCCGGCGCAGAATGGAGGTATGAACCTCCTCCAGTCGCACGCGCAATTCAAGACGAATTTCCGCCTGGAATGCCTGTCTTCCACCTCGAAAATTGGGATGGGGGGGTACCCCCCCACCAAAACAGGGGGTAAAGAGGAGTGTCGAGGTGCATAACAAGAATGGAATGAACACGATGAAAATTATACCTAGTAACCTATCGGTAAACACAAATACCCGATTTTGGCCGTTTTTTGGCCAAAATCACCACCCTCACCCCGGAAAATGCCGCCCCGGACGGGCAATCGAGCAGCTTCGATTCTCCTACTCCACCAGTTGCAGATTCAGTGAAATACGTACCCCATTTACCAGGACAACGCTCTGGTTGATCAGCTCCTGGCTGGTGATCTTGTTCGAGACGAAGGCGTACAACGACGTCAATGGGCAAATGTAATCTATCGTCTCATTCGGCGCCTGCGCGGCTCCGGTGTGATTGACCACCGAGAATTCAAGCGCATACTCCTGATTGGCCGGGAGCCTTCTCGAGATGCTCCTTAACTCCGGCGCAAGAAACAGATCGAAGCTCTGTGCGGCTCGCTTGTAAATTGATGATGCGGAGCGATCGAACGACATCGTATTTTGCATCGTGAAATGCAGAAGCGTCTGATCGCCGGCTACTTCAAACGAAGGTGCGGTTCTAGCGGCCAGGTGGAGGGTCGTCCCATCTTCTTTTGCAATCGAGTCCAATTGATCTTGAAACCGAGTCTGCAACCGCATTGCGTCGGCGAATGTTGGAGGCGATGAAGTCATATTCGCAGGCTGCGTCACGGACACAGCCGAAGATACTGTAGCCCCGGTAACCTCGTCGACGTGTGCGCCGCCGGACGGCATAAACGAAGAGGCCTCCTCTACCCGCCGGGGCGTCAATCGAGCCAGGGATTCCACGATGAGTGGATCGCGCTTGCCCAGGGCCAGCCCGAATTCCTCGCCGTTCAAGAAAATGTCGGAACGGTTCAGAATGATCTGGCGCTCCGTGATCTCGTGTGCGCTTGCGTATGCGAATGCATCGTCTCGATCGAACACGACGGTAAGAGCCTCTCTGCCGGCAAGGCCGAAACCCTCGCTGTTTTCCCGGGTGCCGTAGACGATCTCGAATCCGACGCCGTCAAAGTCGTCCGTCCGCGGTATCTGCTGTGTCACCAGGCGCAGAATGGGAACAACCGCTTCTTGGAACGCCATGCCGGCCCGCTGATTCCTGGAAAGTTGGTCCACATTGAATGCCGCGCTATAGACCCCGGATACCTTCAACACAACTCGGTCTTGAAAATACACAAACTCAATACCGGAGGAATCCAACGCCGCCTTCTGGCCCGGCTTGGCATTCACATATCGAGCCAGTCGGAAAGGAAAATCAAGCTTGGCGGCTCCAATCGATTCGTGAATCGAATGTAGTTGCTGAATATACTTCTCCTCGGCAGACTTCGCCCTTGGATTCAAGATCTCGCCAGGGCTCACTTGTCCGAATGCCGAGCTAATCGCAGAAAGCAGAATGCCGCCCGAGAGCAGTCTGAATGCGGTATTGAAAGCTCTTTGCCTGAGTCGCCTCACTGCTTACCCCTCCAAAACCAGTACCACTTGCTGACCGGCTTGTGGTATTCCGGCACCGCTATGACCCTCATGTACGCAATCACCTCATCGATCTCGTCTTCCCTCAGCGTCATCCCGTACGGCGGCATCATCGCCGACTTCCCTTCTGCGGCCCCCCCCCGAGCAATAATCCCGTGCAGCGTAGCATCGCTCTCTTTGTTCAGAATCGCTCCATCGTTCATAAGCGGCGGATCCGGAGAAACGTTGGAGCGATTGGAAGGCCCTGCCGGGGTAGAATCCGCATGACACCAAACACACTGCTCATAAAAGATTCGTTTTCCCTGGGTCTGCCGGTAATCCAGTGCAATCAGGTGTTGCGGGTTGTTCCAGTCAACTTCTGACCCATACGAGCCATATGAAACATATTCTTGCCTTTGGCTATAAGTCTTTTCCCGGACAAGGAAATGCCCATCGCGAGGCCAACACCAGCACGGTGTAACCGAAACGCTTTTGGACATCACGGCAGTTAGGCCCATGCATCCGATCAGGACAGAAGCATAGATCAAGAGAGGTTTCACTCCTGACCTCCCGCGGCCGTCCCGCCCGATGGACTCTTGTCGCTCCGGTTCTGCTTCAGTGTCATCAAGTATGCGGTTAAATCTCTTTTCTCATCGCCGGAAAAGGACTGGCGCGGTTCGATTGCTCCAGTTATAAGTGCCTGCGGATTGTCAAGCCACGCTTCAATCCAGGCTGGAGTCAGCCAATTGCCGGCATTATTCAAACTTGGACCCACATACCCTCCCGAAGAACCGATCGTATGGCACGACTGGCACTTATACTTCACTTCAAAGAGTTGCCTGCCATGTTCAGCCATTTCCGGCTTGAGCTCCGCCTCGTTCATTCTCTCGGAGGGGACATTTGGGTTCTTAAGTGTGGACGACAAATAATTGGAGATTGTGATCGCGTCTTTCTCCGACATATTGAAGTGGGGCATGCGAACTGTAAGTGTCGGACGCAGTGTTTGTGGGTTCTGCAGGAAATCGACCAGCCATTGGCGTTGAGAGCGGCTTCCTTCATACGAAAGATCCGGGGCAAGAGTGCCGCCGTAGCCATTAAACATATGGCACTGGTAACACTTGAATTGATCGTACAGACGTCCCATTTCGCCGACTGGGTGAAACTCTTTATGAGGGCGCTCGATGATCAATTGATTCTGACTCTTGCCGGATATTGGTGGGCCGCTCATGCTAAGCAATGCCGTAGTTAGATCGTCGAGGTCTGTCTGGCTCAAGTGAAATTGGGGCATATGCGTTTCAGGAGTAACTGATGCTGGGTCAGTGATCTTAGCCTGTATGTAGGCGATCATTGACCGCGGGATTTGCGAGACGCCGATTTCAAAGTGCTTAACATCGCTTCTTGCAAAGTGCAAAGGAACTGGCAAACTGCTCGCTGACTTTACCTCTACTAGAAAAGGGCCAGCGGCCATGCCAAGCGCCGAAAGATCAGGGCCAAAGTCAGTCCGCGGAGTGACCCCTTGAATCACATGACACTCGGCACAGCCCTTCTCGACAAACAGATGTTGGCCAAACCGGACTTCTGCAACAGTCGGCGATCCGAGTTTCGGCACATCCTTCAAGAGGTCAGGATCGGTAAGCTGTGTCAGGATGAATTGCGATACCTGATACAGGTCCTTGTCGGCCCAAACATACTGCGACATTCCTGTGTGCTGTAGATAGCTCTGAGGATCGCGCAACCATGCAATCAGCCATTCCGGTTTGACCTTGCTGCCCACCTTCGTGAGTTCCGGCCCTATGTCACCTCCGATGAGCGTTGTCTCACCGCCGCGATCAACAGCAAGAGAATGGCACGTGACGCAAAACAATTGGTTGAAAGTTGTATGGCCTTGTTCCACTACATCTCCGCCCCCCCGGTTGGCAGTTATGTGGCCTAAATTGAGGGCGTGCGCTCCCAAAGATTTTGCACGTTGCATTGATAGGTATGCCGAAAGGCCCCGTAGCTCCAGATCGTTCAGCTGAAACTTTGGCATCCGCGGCTCCATAGCCACTCCATCCACAATCACGTTGCCATCGGCATCAGTTATTGTTCGTGGCTCCTTCAGCCACTTATATACCCATTCGCGGCTTACTTTGGCTCCCACGTTTGTGAGATCCGGACCCAGCATGGCCGGCCGATCGACGTCCTGAAGACGGTGACATCCAATGCAGTTCATCCTGACGATCAACTGCCGGCCATGATTCAACCGAGGTGTTTCCGGTAAATCGGCACGATGGCACGCTCCGCAACTCCCCTCAGCATACTGTGCCGGCAGAATTGGCTGCTTCCATGAGAGCGTTCCAGGTCGTATTTCAATTAAGCCCGCAGAAATGCGCGTTGACGGTTTCCATAATGGCAATGTCGATTTCGGCGTCCAAACAACCAAGGCAAAGACGAAGGCGCTACCGATAGCAACCACATGAGGCAGCCAGCCTATAGCTCTTATTAACTGCTTAAGGGGCATTCTTCCTCCGTGGTTGAATCAGTCAACTGCCTGTTGATCAGGGCCAATCCCCCCCACAAAAGGCCGAGAACTCTCGATCGGGAAAGCCTGGCGCTAGAAGAGTGCGGTGGCATTCTCAGATTAGTTGAAAGCCGATATCTCAAGCGCCCGATTACTCAGACAGCGTCACAGTTACGCTTATCTGCGTCGCTCAAAGCCGCAGCGCCGAGAGCCGCTGCACTAAGAGCTATAGTTTTCAGAGCGTTGACAAACTGGGGTCAGCTACGAGTCTGACACCTCGGAAAACCACTTTGCAGGCTGTATCCGCAGCGCGATGCGCTATTTCGTGACCATTAAGTTCACACTGATTGCGCCCGGCCCAACATTCACCGCCTGTTCTGCTGGCTTGGCAGATTCGCTGACAGTTTTCAGTGTGTACTGGCCTGGAGGAACATTCTTGATCGTGAAAGTTCCGTCTTTATCTGTAAGCGCAAAATAGGGAGTTGGCACAACGAAGATGTGACCAGACATTTCGGGGTGGACGTTGCACAGTAACGGAACGTCGCCCAGAGTGGTAAACGTGAACGGCTTTGATTGACCTTGCGGCCAAGTGCCCATATTGTGCGCCAATTTGCGATCGTGGTTAATGGATGGCCAATACACGTTGTGTCCAACGTTGTCATCGTTCTTGAATTCAACAGTTGTCCCTTGAAGAACAACGACCGCATGGGGGGCGAATGCCAAGTGAGATTGATCCACGAATACATGGTTTGTCGGTGGAGGAAAGGTCTTTCCCGGAACAACGTCGATATAGACTGCAATTCCTTCGGGGGTGCGTATTCCCTGTACAGACACTCTTCCTTTAACGTCCCCTGCCCAGGCGGAACTCGCGATGAGCCATATGCTGACTGATACGGTTACCGTCACTAAGGTCATCTTCAACGTCTTCATTTTGATACCCCTTTCAAGAGCGACTCCACAGTTTCGGCCGGCGGTATTGGAACAGCTCATTTTCATCGCGACCATTTCGCGAATGAGCTTGCTCGCATAGTACGCAAGCTGCTATTCGCGATTAGTTGCTTGTCATCAATCAGCCCGTAAAGCTTTGTAAAATCCACGTAAAGCGTTGTAAACTCGCCGATCGTTCAACGCCCTGGCAGCGTGGAACGGCGAAAACTTGATTTGTGCGATTTGTCCGGATCGATGTTGCCAAACGAGCTTCCATTTTGAGAAACCCTTTTGTTGTCATCTCTTGGAGTCACTAAAACTCCACTACTCACATGGGCGCCCGGCCAGCTAATGATGCATCTCGATCCGCAGATTGGAACGTTCGCTCCAATCACGGTTGAAGACTCTGTGCAGCAACCAGCCTGAATGTCATTCGCAGGCAGATGTACTTGACCTGTCGCAACATTAGGGCTTTGTCGCGACAGGCACTTAATTCAATAAGTTACTAGAAGACAAAGTCGACTCCAGACAAGAACTGGTTGGCGCGATAAAACTCCGCGGTTCCCGGGACAGGCTGCTCGTAGTTAAAGGTGTATTGCGCTTCCAGTTTGATGTTTGGGCGCACCATGACTTGCAATGCGGGACTATAGGCGCCGCGCGTGTCATAGCGCGAAACTCCATTCGCACGGTCCGTTGCAGAGTTCACGCCGTCATAGCGCATTTCGGCGATTAGCCATGGATATAACCAGTACTCCGCTTCAAGGAAGCCCCCAGCGTATGTTACCGGCTTGATCGCGACGAAGCCCGTGCCATCTGCGTTGACGGCGTCGTTCGTGTCGTGGCCGTACATGTAGAGTCCCCAGAGAGAAAAATTGCTCCGAAACTTATAGTTGAATGCGCCACCCGCCCGGTAGAAGGGTTCGTGGAAGACCGGCAACCCCGCAAACAGGGTTCCCCCTTGATTGAGTTCGTTCCTTCCGTAGTATCCGAAGCCATTGAATCGGATTGAAGTGTGGTCATGCACACCCGTTGCGCCAGTGGCCTGGACCTCCTTTCGCTGCTCGGGGTCTCGCTCGAGATCGAAACGCTGTCCAATATTCACATACACATCTTTGGAATTGTGACCGACCGTGGGGGACCCAGTCCCATAAACGGAATTCTCTCCATCGAGAACTGCTACCGACCACCAGGTGTACCCTCGGTGCGGGTATCCGCTAATTTCAACTCCCGTTTGCGGAGTATCAATAGAGAGAGGATTCGCTGTTGTCCCAGCAAGGGAACCGTTTCCAGAGGGATTCACATAGGCCGTTTCGTCAAAGACTGAGTAGCTGGTCAAGTTAATGGTCCGAGCTTGAGTGAAAGGAAGATCGAGTTCGAACTGCCCAAAGCGAACGTTGAGATCGTTCAGGGGAACATGGAGATAATGACCCAAGAAATCGTTCGCCTTGATGTAACCATCCCCAAGCCCCCCAGCAGCGCCAGAACCGCTGGCGGAGAGGTCGTTGTCAATCCAGAAGGAAAGCGAAGGGCCAAAGCTACCAGCTGCAAGGATGGTGAGTGTATTCGGTTGAAACAGAGTGGTCCGCGGCATGTAACCTACCGCAGCGGTCACCGCATCCGGTTGTGGACTGTTGTAAGAGAAATATCCTGAATAACGGAAAGCAATGGGAAGTATCGGAAGCTCCCCGGGATAGATAGAGTGAGGGAAATTATCCTTCTGTGCCTCGGCGCCAAGCACGAGAGGTGGATCTTTGACAAACTGCTCGTCATCTTTCGGGAACTTGAAGCCGTTGATTTTGAAAGCCCGGCCAAAGTCATTCAACTCAGGCCAATTGCTGTGGCAAGTGGCACACGCAGTGCGATATTTTCTTGCAAATGCGGGAATCGCCGCCGCGCGCGGTGCCGAGGCCTCAATCAAAAGCAGCACAACGATTACCTCGACACTCGTGCCAAGGGCCAACTTTATTATCCGATTCATCGCTTCCTATTCCTTTCACGCCGCAAAGAATTCATTGGCACCATGAACATTGCATAGCTGTGAATTCGATCGCGCTAGCTCGATGCCGCCGAAGTCCAACCCGATGGAGTCACAAATGTCTATCCCGGAAACTGACACTGGGCGAATGGTACGTTCATTCTGAATCGGGCATTTTTGCTGGAGGTCAAACGCACTGTAAAGCCTTGTAAATTCAATGTAAAGCTTGTAAAGCCAAGAGCTTTTCGTTGGGCTGCTTGCGGTCTAATCCGCAGTTCGAAGTTTGGAATAAATCCTTATGACTCGCATTGCAAAGGCAACGACAGACTCGGGAGTGCGGTCTGTGGTTGCGCAACAAGAAGCCGAGACTTTGGCTATGAGTAGTCGGCTTCATTTCGAGATAGTGGCCGACGCCAATCAAAAGAACAGGTCAGCACATCAGCTCAATAGGCAATAGGCGAGCCTGCATTCTTTAAACACGCGCCCCGATTGTCACTCCTGTTCCGTGAATTCGTTGCGATTCTTGTTTTCGAGATTCATAGAGCAACCAAGACGTCTAATTTAAAGTGACACGCGCTGGGTTCTCATTTGCGCCTTCCGGAGTCACAATGATATGCACTATAGGCGTACGAGAACTTTCATGGAGATGGACTTCGCTTGCCTCATTATTATGGCGGCGCAGTGACCAATCTTCCGTTTCGAATTCACGATAAAGATATGCCGCAGTTACAAAGATTTGTATTCCCAGGAACATGGCATAGTACGCTGCTAAGGCAACAGCGCGAATTTGAGTAAGTTCCGGCTCTTTCGCTATGGCGATTCCCAGAAATGCTGTAGTAGCCGCAAGTATGCTTAGAAGGGCTGCCTTTTGAGGGAACGACTTTAAATAGAAAGCGAGTCTGAAATACCACAGACCCCAAATAACTCCGTGCGCTCCAACGAGCAAACTTAACAGCCGCAATTCTGTCGGCGCAGATCCGAGGAGCCAAAACAAACACCCGCAAACAATCGACATGAGCCCCACTACGAAGTAATTCCCAGGTGGGCAATGGGGACGTTCGCCTAGCACCGACTTACCCAGTTCTATTCCCACAATCAAGAGGCACGAGATAGAGAGAGCTACCGCAATGAAGTAGCCCATCTCTGCAAACGGTGAGCTAGTCATCAGCGACGACAAGACGCAGGTTGCCAGCCCCAAGCATAGGATCAGAGCGCCATGTCCTGTCACGTAACGGGGTCCAATTTTCCACGACTTTGCCACGTCATAAACCTCACGTCAATTGCCGCTGGAATCTCTCTAGCGGGTTACCAACATTCCAACTCTCACGGATGAGGACCAAGCGTTCTCGATTTGTGACAGCCTGGCGAATCAACGTTGGCCACTAGGTGAATGAACGCCTTCGCCGATCTCCCCTCACCGCAGAGTTGACCACGAACTATTCTGGGTCGTTGCGATTGAGCAAAGATAGCGGTTATCTGAGAGCCAAAGGCTATGGCGCCCGGACCAGAAGAGCGTTATTGGCGGGGCTGGTACTCACTGCGAAAAGGTGCCCGTATTCGGCGAGAAGGCCCTCGAAGCACTTAACCATCGGATCCTGCCCTTATGCAGCACGTTGCCTGATTGCGATGCTTAGAGTCAGCTATTGTGCCTGTCTGCCGGTCTGTCTTGAGCAGCACCGAACTCCTGAAGGGCATGTCAACGGCAGTGACTGGAATAAAGGAGTTCCCTTGGAAGGCGAGAAAGATCGGTATCCAGATTTGCTCATGTTGAACCCTGAGATTGCTTCGACCTCGCGGCGGCGACTGGTTCGGCCTATGATCTGGGTTAGTGATTGAATCAGGGCACCCTTAAGTCCGCCGAATAACCATGGGAAAGGGCTTGAATGCGTGAGGAATAAAATCGAGTGATAATGCATTCGTCTAAGCTTTAGTGCTCATGCCCCAATCCACCTCACCGTCGCGAACCAGGCGCGCGGAGGGAAGCTGTCTTGCAGTGACACCTTCATAGCCGCTGTTCTGCTTTTGAGAGATTCCCTCCTTCCACATCTGGTCGACCAGTAAGCGTCGACATTCGGCGCCGGCGTCACGATTGGTAAATCGCATGCCCTGACGGGTAAGATCGGCAACATTGCCGATCTGCGATGGGTTGTCTTCAGTAACGGCCAATTTCTTCCAGAGGGCCGTTTGAAATCACGACGACCTCACCGCGACCACACATTCTGGTGAGGGTCAAGAGATTTGCGTTCTCGGAAGCCTGGTTCGCCAGATGAGTTTCAGCAACATGCGCCAGTCCGCCGCGGAAGAACTCCGGAGCTCGCGAGCCGTTTTCGGAGGCCACGATGAGTTCGCAATCCTGAGCCTGGAGAGTTTGGGCAAGGATGGAGATGTTTGGATCACGAATGGCAGGTAAAATCCAGGCAAGCTTCTTTCATTTCTCGTTTGCTACGCACGCTTTCGCGGTGTGTCAATCTTTGCAGAAGGACTCGAACAATATCGCATCGGCTGGAGGCTACAGCCCGGCAAGCTTTGCTGTGCAGGGTCCGAATATTATCGGCAAGGTTAGCGTCGCCCTTTTTCGCGTACGCCGGAGAACTAATTCGACATCTCTGCTATTGGTTCAGCCAACGTCTTTACGCAGGGTAATGCGTCGCCCAACCCCACTGTCCAGGCCAGCGCTCCGCGATGGAGACATCGCGCTAATCAGGCAGCCCGCGATTGACGGTCACATAGATTTCAAATTTCGCACCAAGAAGCTCAATATGACCACCACATTAGCGTTTTCACAGACTGACTGGAGCTTGGCGCGCCAGCATTTGGTAACATCACGTCTACGGCAACCAACTACTGGATCGGGCAATTTGACGCAAGAACCAGCTACCAGAAAGGGATGCGGTATGGAACGTACAAGTGCATGGTTTAAGTCTCGTGGCCGCGTCGGCGCGTTTCTGGCGTTTTGTCTCCTCTTGGTTGTACTCAACGGATGCCGCAACAACAAGCGTTTGAGCCTCACGATCTCTGCCGCGGCAAGTCTTCAGGACGCGCTTGCAGAAGTCGAATCCGCGTATCGGGCCGATCGTCCGAATGTCTATTGTCGGAACAACCTCGGATCATCGGGAACACTGGCGCGGGAGATCGAACAGGGTGCGCCGGTCGACGTGTTTCTTTCGGCGGCCGCCAAACCTATGGATGATTTGGAAAGAAGCGGATTGATTTCGGCCGACTCACGCGAAAACATCCTGCGCAATTCGCTGGTTCTCATTGCCCCGCTCGACTCAAGGTTGCAAGGATTTGCTGCACTGGGCGATCGGTCCATCCGACTGATTGCGGTTGGCGATCCGGCAACCGTGCCAGCTGGTCAGTATGCACAACAAGCGCTAACCGCACTCCACATTTATAGCGATGTCAAGTCCAAACTTGTTTTGGGCAAAGATGTTCGCCAGGTGCTCACGTATGTCGAAACCGGTAATGCAGATGCGGGCCTCGTTTACGCCACAGACGCACAAACTTCAGGCCGGGTTCGCGTCGTCGCGGTTGCGCCAGAGTCCTCACACGATTCAATCGTCTACCCTGCGGCGGTTGTGAAAGCAAGTGAGAATCGGGAAGAAGCCTACAGATTCGTCGAGTTCCTTGTTAGTCAACAAGCCAAGGCGATCTTCGCAAAACATGGATTTACACTGGTCTCACAGTGACATTGCTTATTGACGCATCGCCGCTCATCATCTCGATAGCTACGACCTGTGCCGCAACTGTAGCCACCTTTTTCCTGGGAATGATTGCGGCCAGAATCATGTATGAGATGCGAGGCGGTCTTCGAGCATGGATCGATGGCATTCTTACTCTTCCCCTGGTTCTTCCGCCGACGGTTGTAGGTTTTTTCCTGTTGTTAATTTTTGGGCGCAGGAGTTTCATCGGCCGCGCTCTGGAAAATGCCGGTGTAATGGTCGCTTTTTCGTGGCCCGCTACAGTGATTGCGGCGACGGTAATTGCATTCCCTCTGATGTATCGCACAACGCTCGGCGCCTTCGATCAAGTGAACCCGACACTCCTTCAGGCGGCACGCACCCTTGGCGCTAGAGAATGGACCGTTTTCCGCCGTGTGCTATTGCCGCTGGCCGGACCAGGCGTCATCGCTGGAACTGTCCTCGCCTTTGCGCGAGCGCTGGGAGAATTCGGCGCGACGTTGATGCTAGCCGGCAATATTCCCGGCCGTACACAAACGATGCCCATCGCGATTTTTTCCGCAGCTGAAGGCGGCGATATGCATGCGGCACTCCTTTGGGTCAGCCTCATTGTGATTCTCTCACTTGCGATTATCCGGCTCCTGAATCTGGAAAGGAAAGCAAGGATCATTGAGCCGGCAGAACCTGTGCTACCCGGAACGGAGCTTTCAACCCTGTCGCCTGTCGCGACCCCTTCCAAGGATGGCAACGAGCCCGCCGGTGTCTTGGAGGTGGACCTCGAACGAAGCCTGGATAACTTTAGGCTGAGAGTCGCCCTACATGCACGCATGGGAGCGGTAGGACTCCTGGGCCCGTCGGGTTCTGGAAAGTCAATGACACTGCGGATGATTGCAGGCGTTTCCACACCTGATCGTGGCCGCATCGTTCTCAATGGCCGAGTTCTTTTCGACAGCGGGACAGGGCTTAACACCCCGGCAGCAAACAGGCGAATCGGCGTCGTGTTTCAGGACTACGCACTATTTCCGCATCTGACCGTGGCGGAAAATGTGGGCTTCGCGTTGGCCCGCGCACCCAGGGTTGAGAGACGGACTCGCATCTGGAAGCAACTTGAGTCGATGGGAATCGCTGAGTTGGCGAACCGCTACCCGCGACAGATCTCGGGAGGCCAGCGGCAACGCGTGGCAATTGCACGATGCATGGCCATGGAACCCGACGCTCTTCTGCTCGATGAACCCTTCGCAGCACTCGATCCGCACTTGCGCAGACGCATGGAAGAGCAACTTCGTGATACGTTGGCAGGTTTCAAAGGTGCAGTGGTCTTTGTCACGCACGATATGGAAGAGGCTTTCCGATTTTGTTCCGATCTGTTGGTGCTGGATCGAGGTCGTGTGATCGCAAGCGGGCCAAAGCACGCACTCTTCGAGCGGCCGCGCACCGTGGCCGCAGCGCGATTGACGGGCTGCAAGAACATCGCATCGGCGCACCGCGTCGGGAGTGATTGCGTTGAGGTTGAGGCGTGGGAATGCCGCCTGCGAGCCGCGTCCGACGTTGTGGACACACTGACGCACGTTGGTTTTCGCTCACATCAGCTGGCATTTCAAAAACCTCCGGAAACAGAAAATACATTTCCATGTTGGGTGGTGAATACGAGCGAGGCTCCTCATGAAATGACGCTCTATCTTCGGCTGCACGATCAGCCAACGCCGGGGCAGACGCCTCATTTACAGGCCGACGTCTCAAAGGATGTGTGGCGAACTCTTTCGGAGCAACGTCAGCCGTGGCGCGTTTCGTTCGATCCCGCGCGATTATTGTTGCTTGAAGACTAGCTCCGCGCAGTCTACTCAGCTTGAACGAAGCAGTGGTTCAGAGGCCGTTTTCCACACTAATTCCCAAGACAATCTGGCTTCCGCTCCAGGTTAATCGTCATTCCCCGGTCTAGCGTAAAACCCGCAATCCCCGAAGTTGAGGCTATTGTGGCGGTTGGGACGGCTGTGAATTCTGATTCTGTATCATTTGGCGACGCTGCTCGAACATCTTTTCCATATTTGTAATCTGATCCTGGGTGTTCCCGGGCTGGGCAAGGTTCGGACTGGCATTCGGCTGCGTTGAATTAGGACTCTGGGGCGAAACTTGGCCCGGGTCAATAACCGCCGGCGACTGATCGCTCGCCGGAGGCTGATTTGTGTTGGCTGCGGAACTGTCAACCGGCGCGGGAGCGCTGTCGCTCCTGGTCGGTGATTCAGGCTCTGCAACTGCCGCAGGAACGTCATTCTCGACTGGTGATGCACCGGTCCTTTCGGCCATTTGGCTTTGATGCATTAGTAAATATGCGCGTCGGGCGGGAGTTAGTCCAGCATCGTTTACGGCTGGTGAACTTGTATCGGTTGAACGAGCCATGAGGAGAACTGACTCGACTTTTTCCGGGTTTAGTTCAGACAATCCAATGACATAGTCGAAGCCGGTATCAGTTAGCAGTGATGAAAGAACCTCGCGCGTTGGACCAGGACCCAACTTATCAAACATTCGGCTTGCCGCCGCACCTTCCGGTACATCGATCTTTGCACCAGTGCACTTATGCACTTCTTCCAGAACGTTTGCCAACGTCGAGTTATTGGACGAAATTGTGAGTTGGTTGTCACTGCAAGTCACAGTGGGAGCATTGGGCTTAGACTCGGGGGGCGTTTCGGCTCCTGAAATCGGCGCAGGCGTGGCTGTCACATGATTAAAACTCCCTAAGGTATTCTGGCTCGCCTGTCCGAATGAAACGCAGGTGGAAACCACCAGTATGAAGAAAAATGACGGCGGCTTGGTTAAATTTGAGTTCGCCACAACCTACCTCCTCTTCCCGATGCCTGGTCTTGCTGAGCCGGCCTCGAGATCCCTATACATCTCCGCAGCTCTATGAAGTAGCCGCAACAGCAAGTTCGTGGCCTTGCTGACGGTTCTCGCTCACAAGGGCGGTTGACTGCTCGTCCATCTTGGGAATTGTTCGCTGCTTCCATAACTCGTAGATCGCCGGATATACCAGAAGCTCAAGCACGAATGATGTAAAGATGCCGCCAACCAACGGTGCAGCAATCCGCTTCATCACCTCGGAGCCAGTCCCAATTGACCACATTACAGGGAACAGACCAACACAAGTCGTAGCAAAGGTCATAAACTTCGGGCGCAGTCTCTTGGCCGCGCCGTAAAGAATGGCCCTGCGCAAATCGGCCAGCGTCCTGAGCTGTCCGCGGATCTTCGCATCTTCGTAGGCGAGATCGAGATACAGGAGCATGAACACTCCCGTCTCCGCGTCAATACTCAATAGTGCGATCATACCAACCCACACCGCTACGCTCATGTTGTAATGAAGAAGATAGATAGACCAGACCGCTCCGATTGCGGAAAACGGCACGGCGAGGAGCACAATCATGGTCTTCATTAGGGATCGTGTGCTCATTTGAATAAGCAAAATAACGAGTGCGAGGGTTACTGGCACAATGATTTGCAGCCGGCGATTCGCCTGCCTGATAGCTTCGCTCTGCCCTTCCCATGACATGACGTATCCAGCCGGTAACTTCGTGTTCTCGTTCAACACGCGCGCGGCTTCTGCGACGTAGCTCCCTGCGTCCCGACCCGCGATATCGACATAGATATACCCTGTTAACATGCCGTTCTCGTCGCGAATCATTGCTGGCCCATCCTCGGCGTGAACTGTTGCCAGTTCGCTGATTGGTATCTGACGCTGGCCACTTGCCGGAACGACGATGCGGCCCAGTGCATCCGCGCTGCTGCGAAAGTCCCGCATGTAACGTACATTCACCGGATAGCGGGCCAATCCTTGATACGCTGTGGTCACGTCGTCGCCCCCGGCTGCATTGGTTAGCGCTTCCTCGGCCGTGTCCATGCTGATCCCATAGCGTGCAAGTTCATCCCTCCGCCACACGACATCCAGGAAGTGACCCTCGTTAGTGCGCTCGGCAAAAGCCGAGCGCGTACCGCGAACGGATGGTAAAATCGCAGCAACTTGCTCACCGATCTTCTCGATCTCTTTGGGATCGTCTCCCGATATCTTCAAGCCAACAGGTGTTCGAATTCCGCTTGTAAGCATATCGACACGTCCTCTGATCGGCATTGTCCACGCATTGCTGACTCCGGGAACCTTGAGTGCCGAGTCCATCTGGCTTATAAGCTCTTCGGAAGATATGGTGTCGAGAGTTAGATGGCGAAAGAGAGGTTTTATCCATTCGGGGGCCCACGATGAGTACCAAGTCGAAACATGCCGCCACTGCGCGCGAGGTTTAAGGGTGATAAGTGTTTCCAGCATAGACAGCGGCGCAGGATCTGTCGCTGTTTCAGCCCTGCCCGCCTTGCCGAGAACCCGGTCGACTTCGGGAAATTCCTTAAGCACCTGGTCTGTGGTTTGCAAGACCTTCTGCGCCTGAGCAATGGAGATTCCGGGAACGGAAGTGGGCATATAAAGGATCGCGCCTTCGTCTATTTGAGGCAAGAATTCGGAGCCGAGGGAAAGAAAAACGGGCACTGTGGCCGTAATCATCACAGCCGCCATCACAAAGACAACCCATTTCCGACGGAGAGTCCACGAAACCGCAGGCTCGTAGACCCGCATGAGGTTTCTACTAACAGGGTTCGATTCTTCAGGACGGATTCTGCCTACAAGTAGTGCGTTAGATATTCTGCAGAGCCATGCGGGCCGGAAATCGAACTTGCTCACTCGGGTCATCAGCAGGCGGAGGGCCGGATCGAGCGTAACAGCCAATACAGCGGCAGCAACCATAGCCATTGTCTTGGTATAGACCAATGGTTTGAAAAGACGCCCTTGCTGTCCTTCCAGGGTCAACAAAGGGAGGAACGAGATTGCGATCACCAGGAGCGCAAAAAATGTTGGCCTTGCAACTTCTTTGACTGCAGTAACCACGACATCGACGTGACTGCCCGGTCTTCCCGCCCTTTCCCATTGCTCCAGTTTCTTATGTGTCTGTTCAACCACTACGATAGAAGCATCGATTAGCTCACCAAATGCGATTGCAACCCCCGCAAGAGACATGACATTAATGCTTATTCCCATCATCCGGAAAGGAATGAATGAAATCAGCACTGCCGCCGGCATCGTTACCAAGGGTATGGAGGCGCTGGGAAAGTGCCACAAGAAGACCAGAATAATTAAAACCAAAGTTAGAATCACTTCCAGAATAGTCTCTTGAGTACTGTCAATGGTGCGGTGAATCAGTTCTGAGCGATCATAGATTGGAACTATTTTGACGCCGGCCGGCAGCCCCGGTTCGATCTCTTTCAATCGGGCTTTCACGCGGTCGATAACTTCGAGCGCGTTCTCGCCACTTCTCATAATCACAATGCCGGAGACAACTTCCCCGGAGCCATCAAGGTCAGCAGCGCCGCGGCGCATTTCCGGCCCTTCAACAACTTCACCCAAGTCCCGCACGCGAATCGGCGATCCATCCTCGGTTGAGGCGACGGCTATATTCGCGAAATCGTCACTGGAGGCTGCATACCCGCGGCCGCGGACCATATATTCCGTGCCACCGAAGTCCAGCATCCGGGCGCTGGATTCGTTATTTCCTCCGCGGACAGCGTCAACTACTTGAGAGATGGTCAATCTGTAAGCGCGCAGTCGATTCGGATCCACATTGACTTGATACTCCCGAGTGTATCCACCAATCGGCGCTACATCTGCAACTCCCGGAACTGATGTGAGACGGTAGCGCAGGTTCCAGTCCTGGTAGGAGCGCAACTCCGAAAGACTGTGTTGGCCGGTGGTGTCGACGAGGGCGTACTGAAACACCCAGCCTAAACTCGTAGCATCAGGACCAAGTTCCGTCTTGACTCCGTCTGGCAGTCGGCCAAGAACTCCAGCCAGATACTCGAGCGTGCGCGAGCGAGCCCAGTAAAGATCGGTCTTGTCGTCGAATATCACATAGACATAGGAGTATCCGTAATCAGAGACGCCGCGCACGGCCTTTACGTGGGGAGCACCGAGCATTGACGTCACAATCGGATAAGTCACTTGCGCTTCGACAAGATCCGGGCTCCGATTCCAGCGAGAGAAAATGATGACTTGAGTATCACCAAGTTCAGGAAGAGCATCCAGACGCGCATGTGAGATCGACCACCAGCCATACGCGCATGCAGCCACTGCGACAAGAATTATTGTCAGCTTATTGCGAATTGAGAATTCAATAACCCGGTCGATCACTGCTGCAGCCTCCACTTGAGCGTCAAGGTCACCAGCCTCGACATGCGTGTTGTTCAGCAGATCGGCCAGGTAACGGACTGCTGTCCTGAAATTCGAAGATCTTCATCGACAATATGCGATCTGCATGTCATCTCAGTTCATTCGGTGCTCATTCGAGGCATTTGCGTGTGACGCGTCCATCGGACTGCCCGACTTTTCCGCTAGCTGCAATCGGCTCTCTGAGTCAACCAGGAATGTCCCTGAAGAAACGACAAGGTCACCGGTCTGCAATCCTTTGACAATTTGGACTCGATCACCCAGTTGCCAACCGGTCTCAACCGGGCGGGATTCAAAGTGGCCTTCGGACGCCTGGACAAACACTCTTTTTGAAAGCCCGGAATCGAGAACCGCGTCCACCGGCACACTGAGCCCGGTCGGAAGTGAAATCGGCAAATCCACACTTACAAACATGTTGGGGCGGAGTTTGAGACCCGGATTCTCTGCCTCTAGCCGCAGCCTCATTGTTCGCGTGGCTGGATCCACCTCTGGCAGAACGTTGCTTACCGTTGCGCGGAAACTCTCACCCGTATCCGGAAGCGTTACTCGGGCAACGGTTCCCGGTCGGAATGTCTGCGCGTCGCGTTCGAAGATTTCAGCGACAATCCACACTTGACTCAGGTCCGCTACGGTGTATAGCTCGGCTTGTCGTTCGAACCGCATTCCCGGAGATATGCTTCTCGTGAGGATGAATCCATCGGTGGGGGAAACGACATACACGTCTTCCGGGAGTTTGTGATTATGGGTGATCTCATCGATTTGGGAGTCACTCATGCCCAGATTCCGCAATCTGTCTGCTCGAGCCTGCACGCCCGCGATCCCTTGGGCGCTCGTCGCGCCAGCACCCTCCCGCGCCGCGTTCGCAGCTCCCGGGAAACTTTCGTTTGCGGCCAGATACCCCCCAGCTATGGCTAGAAAGTCCGGAGAATATATCGTGGCAAGGTGCTGGTTCTTGGCAACCTTGTTACCGACAGCATCGTCGTGTGTCTCCTTGACATAACCCTCAGTCCCGACCGTGACACGATAAACCCGTGTCTCGTCGGCTTCTACGTGCGCAAAGACCTGAATGCTTCCCCGCCCCTGATCTTTCTCAGCCTTGGCCAGCCTGATTCCGTATAGTTGCTGCACCACAGGATCGATCTCCACCGTTCCAGACGGAGTCTTTCTACTAGAGGCGATTGCGCTTCCAGCGTCGTCAGCGTATACGGGGACGAGATCCATTCCGCAATCAGGGGCGATGCCCGGCTTGTCGGACCGATAAGCCGGATGCATTGGATCCTGATAATAGAGGATTCGGCGCGCTGTATCTGGCCTCGCTCGACTGCGAAAGTGACCAACGGCAAGCCCCGCGATCAAGCCCAAGGCAAGCGCAAGAAAGTAGAGCCCTTTCCTCTTCACCAGAAACCTCCCTGTTTATTATGTTGAGTTGCATTCGATTCGGATTTCCGGCTTTATCAATGTCGATCAAGGAAACACTAGCATTAACCATGGTCAAGAATGTTTGCGCTGGAGCAAGTGAACTCGATAGGGTCACATACGTTTGCCATTAAGCTGCCCTGGAAGGAAGATCAAGATTGAGAAGGAAGACCTGCCGGCATGTTGGTGCGCCGCTCAAGCCCGCGTCGCGAACGCCTCGGTAGCATTATGAATCAAAGCATGAGCTAAGCTGCAACCCGCCCCGCTCTTATGGTGGATTGAAGATAGTTCTTGACTTCGGGGTGAGTGCTCGGATGCTTGCTCCAGAGCGAGCAGTGAGCACAGTCGATGACGATTATGAGTTCGCGCCGCCTGTTTGTTGATGACGTGCAATTCGATTTTCATGTTTAGAAATAATCTTCCCGGAATGCACACGCTCTTTGCGCTTTCGCAAATAGGACGAGCCATTTCCGTTTACTGTGGTTCCACTGTTGTTGTAGTTTGCTCGGGCAAACAAGTACTGGCATCGCACTACCTTGTCGTTGCGCCTGCCCCGTGTTTTCCAGATAAAGGGCTTCATCGGAACTCAAGGTAATCTTGACAATTTTCTCGAGCAAGTGCTAAAACTCCCACAAATAGGGCTGCTGGCACGCCCAGCCATCAAATCGCAATTGCTTAGAATGATTTTGAAAGCCCCTTGCCTTCAAAGCCATTCGAATTAATACGTGCTCTCTAAAAAGGTGCGCACGTATTCAATGCTGTTCGAATCGGGTGTCTTGGAGAAAGAAATGGCGTCATCAAACTTGGCGGCTATTAAGCCAATTGGCGCATCGCATCCCAAAGAATCCAACGTTGCCGAACGCGTCGTTTTGATGTGCGCGTCCGCGCTATTTGCCGGGCTCACTCCAAAAGAGTGTTGGGAGATCGCCTCGTGCGCAAGTGCGCGAAAGTTTGCCCGCGACGAGCTGTTATTCATGCAAGGACAGCCCGTTCGTAACCTTGTCCTCATCCAGACCGGCAGCGTGAAGCTCACCCAGCTTAGTCCCAATGGCAACGAAGTAATCCTCTGGATGAACGGCGAGCGCGATGTGGTCGGCGTTCATGTGGAAGCACCAGGCTGCAGTCACACCTGCTCGGCGCGTGCGATGGAGCAATGCAGAGCTTTGACGTGGGAGTACTCAAGGCTTCAAAACGTATTGGCGGAACATCCGCAGATCAGAAAGAACATCAATCATATTCTGGCTAGCCGTTTGCAAGAACTTGAAGAACGCTTTCGCGAGGTAGCGACCGAAAAGGTTGCCAAGCGATTGGCCCTGACCCTGCTTCGGCTGCTAAAACATGTCGGCAAAGAAGGTCGCGAAGGCGTGCAGGTTTCGCTTTCTCGCGAGGAACTTGCGCAGATGGTCGGCACTACGTTGTTTACCATCAGTCGCATCCTGTCGAAGTGGAGTGAAGAGGGCCTGGTCGTGCCACGCAGAGAGGCAGTTGTGGTACGAGATGCCCAAAGGTTGAAACAAGTAAGTGACGAAGATTATTAGATCGTTCGTCGAGCGCTCGATGTTTTCTTCCGGCAGGGCCCCTCATCTTCGGTAGTTGGTCCGATTCGACACGCCAGTGCTGTTTCTTCGACCTGTAAGATCCTGATCGCCAATTTTCCCTTTAGCGCCAAGTCGGCAATCGGCACTCCAGCCTCTGTGTTGACCAGTTCGTTGGCAATCTGCTCCAAACTGGATCGCATTCCTTTCTTGAACTCGATTCTCCTCTCTTTCGGCCCCGACGCAGGCAGAAGGCGGGCATTTGAAGTGTGCGAAAACAAAGAGCCGAACTACCTTTTGCACATTCTTTGTGGAGGACGTTGGTTCCCGAGCCGACCCGGCGGGTTGAAAAACTCGTGAAGGCTTTCGACTCAGGACAGCCGGGATGATTGGCTTCGCCTCGCTCGAGCAAGCCGACCCGCATATCTCGCAGGAGCCTTTGCCGGTTGACGCATAGGTCGCGTTCGAGACATGAGTTGCCATGCACACAGCAAAGCCGCCGCTATAAGACCAAGCTCGATCATTCTGGTCCCCCATTGCGCTTTCGCATTTCCCCAGCGAACCAATTCATCTGTAACTGAACACTCAATGCCGCGAGCCGATTTACGAAATGGCGCCGCGGACCGGCAAGGAGCTTCCAATGCCCGATGCTGGCACGATAAAGAAAGTTCCGTCTTTGCAATGGAGCAAACAGGGTGCGAAGATTGATTCTGAATCCACACTTCGATCCCAAAACCGAAATGGGATTGGCGCTCGCCGCTGACAGTTCAGCCTGGGCCCGCGATCGGATTGACACACTCTTCCAGCCATTTTGCCTCCTCAAACCAGATATGAGCCATTGTGCCTGTTTGCAAGCAAACTATTCGAAGATTTTGATCTTGAGCAAGGAATGAGCAGGGTTGACCGTTTAGAGTGCTTGCTTAGGGTGGATTCGGTGCTTGCTTTGGGTTCGTAACGTTACCAGGTAAGAGGCGAAATAATGCGATCACGGTTTCTTTTCGTTGCTGTTTTGGCTTGGGTATTTGCGGCGCCGCTTCTCGGTGACAGTGCCGAATCCGCGTTCAAGTCTGGTGAACGAGCGGAGAGAAAGAACGACCTCGACAACGCGTATTTGGCCTTTAAGCATGCGCATGACTCCAAACCAAACGATCCTAAGTACCTGGCCGCCTATGTGCGTCTGCGTTTTTACGCCTCTGCGCAGCATATCCACACAGGCATGAATCTACGCGACGAGGGGAAGCTGAAGGAAGCGCTCGCGGAATTTCAGATGGCCTCACAGATCGATCCCAGCAACTTTGAAGCGCAGGGCCAGGTCCGACGGACGGCCGATGAGATACAAAAGGATGTTCGTGACAAGGATATCGCCGTTAAATCGAAGGAGCAGAATTCCGCTTTGGAAAAGGAGGCCCAGTCCGCCTCAGGCCCGGTAACGCTGGATTTCAAATCTGATACGCCGGTTTCCATTCACATGACGGCGACCGTCGACGCGATCTACAAGACGATCGGCAAACTCGGCGGTTTCAATATCTTATTGGACCCCGATTACAAGCCTCAGAAGATCACGTTTGAATTGACAGACGTTAACCTCAGCGACGCGCTCGGCATGCTGGCTGTTCAATCGAAGACATTCTGGCGTCCGCTATCCTCCAACACGATTATCGTTTCGGCCGATAGCGGCTCCAAGCGCAAAGAACTGCAGCAGTCTGTTATGAAGACGTTCTATCTGCGGAATGCCGCCACGCCTGCAGACTTGCAGCAAGCAGCCGGCACCCTTAAGGGGATTCTCGACATTAGCCACATTCAAGTGACTCCGGAACTCAGATCTCTCACACTGCGTGGCACACCGGACCAGATGGTGTTAGCACAGAAATTGCTCGGAGACATCGACAAACCTAAGTCGGAGGTGCTGGTCGACGTTATCGTAATGGAGGTAAGCCGCGACAGACTTCGCACTCTCGGAGTCAACCTACCAACGAGCGCCAGTGCTTCCATAGCGCCAGGCGGCACTTCTTCTTCCGGGTCAACCGGGCTCACGCTCAATTCCTTCCCGAACCTCAGCGCGAACGACATCTCTGTAACAGTTGGCGGTGCGAGTTTAAGCGCGGTTGCGTCCGACAGTAATACGAAGGTGATCCAACGCCCCGAAATTCGAGTTATGGATAGCGACAAGGCCTCACTCAAAATCGGCGACCGCATCCCGATCGCGACCGGCTCATTTCAGAGCGGCCTCACACAAGGAGTCAACACTCAGTTCCAGTACATCGACGTCGGCGTCAACATCGACATAACTCCCTATGTCCACTCGGCGAACGATGTCACCCTCAAGATCACTCTTGAAGTCTCCTCTGTCACGGGTGAACAATCAATCGACGGCGTAACGGAACCCACAATAGGACAAAGGCGTATCGATCACGAGGTACGTCTTGCCGACGGCGAGGTCAATCTTATCGGCGGGATTCTTGAAGACACCGAGACTAAGTCGATGAGCGGCTATCCGGGGCTTTTGAATATTCCAATCCTCAAATATCTGTTCGGACAAGAGAACAAGGAGCGGCAGCAGAATGAGATCGTCTTCGCGATCGTCCCGCACATCATTCGCTCGACCGAAGTAACTGACGAGAACCTGAAAATGGTCGACCTCGGTTCTGAGAGTGCCGTGACTTATCGCAGGGCGGACGCGAAGGAGAAGCCGGCTCCCCCTTCGCCACCACAGACGAATCAACAACCGGCGTCGCTGCCGCAACACCCTTAGTAAGTCCGGTGGGGGAGGTTAGGATTCGAGGCGAACCTTCTCAATAGATTTCCACTAGGTTCTTCTCTGCCTGTCGAAGGTTGCATATATCGAGGACTCAAATGATTCATTCGATCCTGGGCAAAATGAAGTTGGGTTCGAAGCGAACCGGGCGCCCGCCGGCAGCTGTCGAAATTGCAGCCGGAGGAGTCCTCGCGGCTGCGCTGCCTGCGCCGGGGCAGGAACCAGTGTTCGCGTTTCAGCCGCTGACATCCGATACCCTTGTGCCGGGTATCGCCGAGCCAAACCTTCGATCACCGGAACTCGTAGCGGACGCCATTCGCGCTACCCTAAACCAGGTTTCCCCGCAAACTCGAGCTGTCACCGTGGTGTTGCCCGACCTTTCGGTCCGGGTCTTTCTGCTCGACTTCGATTCCCTGCCCGGCGATGACGCCGGTGCCCTGTCGATTCTTCGCTTCAGACTAAGGAAGGTAGTTCCCTTCGATGTGGAAAGCGCGGGGTTGAGCTATCAGGTGCTCGCGCAGGACGAATCGGGATGCAGGGCGCTCGTGGCAATAATTCCGGGACCCGTTCTGGAAGAGTATGAAGCCGCGGTGCGTGCGGCAGAATACGAGCCCGGGGTGGTCCTATCTTCCGGCTTGGCGGCGCTGGCAGCGCTTGAATCGCCGGGTCCGGCGTTAACCGCTTGCCTGGGCGAGCGGTCACTCACAACATCGATCACGAATGGAAACGAGCTGCTGCTCTATCGCACACTCGACCTGGCTGTCGAGCCCGAACTGCGGCGGTTGGAAGCGCAACGCGACATTGCCGTAACCGCCGCTTATTTCGAAGATAGATTGATCAGCCGCCCGAAACGTCTCTATTACACCGGCGTCGGCACCTCGAAAGAGTTCGCTCGTGCTATCGCAGGGCCGGAGATGGACGTCGTTGATCTGGCGCCGAGGCAATCCGAAGCCGGCGTTGCCGCGCTTTTCGGCAGCGCAGGCCTTGCAAGCGTTGCCGGTGCGTTGGCAGGGGCAAGGTAGGCACCGATGCTTATTGCTCTCAATCTCGCCACTCGCCCTTTCACCGACCTGCGCTCCGCCTTTAGGTTCATGCGCATCGCAATGGGTGTACTTGCGGTTGTCGCAGTTGCTCTCGGGTTCGTTCTGTACAGTATCCATCGCAAGGCCCACGAGGCTCATGCCCGCATTCAAAAACTCGACGGGGAGATCGCGAACATCCTGCGCGAACAACAGAGCTACCAGGCCATGATGAATCGCCCGGAGAATGCGTGGATTCAGGTCAAGACCGAGGACCTCAACCAACTCTTCAATCAAAAGGCGTTTTCCTGGACTCTGGTCATGGAAGACCTCGAGACCGTTCTGCCTCCCGGTGTCAAAGTAACTGTTATCGAACCAATCCTGGCCAAGGACGGCCACATAACTCTTCACGTGCGCGTTCTCGGTCCTCGTGACAAGGGCATCGGACTGGTTCAGAACCTGGAGCATTCTAGATGTTTCCTCCAGCCTCGAATCGTCGCGGAGTCCACCGATACCGGCAATGACCCAAATCAAAAATTGGGGCCGGTGACTGCATCCACGCCAACAGACTTTGATCTGCTCTCCGAATACAATCCAGACTCTGCGGAAGAGTTCACGCCGGTTAACCACGCTCCCATTTTGGCGGAACCTTCAGCGGGCCTCCAGGTGCCTGGCGAAGCCTCATTCGGACAAAGCCGTCCTCCGAACAAGTCGGCAGCAAGCTCGATCGCCCACTTGCAATACAGCGCCGGAGGTATGCAATGAACAATCCTTTGGATAATACCTGGCGCGAACGCCTGAGCTCGCCGCTCGCCATGCACTGCGAGGGCCTGGCGGCATTGGTTTTGCTCATCATCGCTATGTTTGTCTGGCTCGGCATCGACTGGGCGGCTTTGGACGGCAGCGCTTCCGCAGCTCTGAGGGGAAAAGAGGCCGAGCTAAAAGCGCTGACCATCGAGACAACTCCCTTGAGGGGGATGGAAAAACGGATCGTCGAAACGCGAGACCAGATAGATACATTTTATTCAAAGCGCATTCCCGCAAATTACTCTTCGATCGCAATCCGCATCGGCGAACTTGAAGTGCAATCGGGGGCTCGTCTTTCACATGTTCAATACACGCAAGGCCCTCCCGGCACAGACCTGACTGAAATCTCAATGGACGCAGGCATCAGTGGCGAGTATACGCAGATCATGCGCTTCGTAAATGAACTGGAACGCGACCAAAACTTCTTCGTTATCCGCGCAATGGTGTTTACAGGCCAGGAGGGCGGTCTCGTGAGCCTCAGGCTCCGCGTTTCCACGTGGCTGCGGCCTGCCGATGCGGCTGCCAGTGGCTTGCCCTCGACACCAAACGCCGGCCAATCCAATCCCCGGCCTGCTGATTCGGGAAGAGAGGGCGACTAGCCATGGCCATTGCTCTCGGAATGGAGAACAAGCGTCAGGTCTATCTGGTCGGCAGCTTGTTCGCCGTCGTCATCGCGATCGCCGCATGGGAGATTTTCGGCGGCTCGTCAACACCGGCCCGGTTGCCTGCGCCATCGAACTCCGCAGGGTCACAACATGCATCTGGTCCTGCTAGAAGATCGGGTGTTGCTGGTCTCGAACCTAAATTACAGGTGGGACGCCTGGCCCGCAGTGAGCAAGTCGAGTACGCAACCACCGGCAGAAACATTTTCTCCGGTGAGTCAGCGCCAGTGAAAATTGAGGTTCCGGTAGCTTCTCCGCGGCCAAACGACACAGCTGCAAGCACGGCGCCGCCAGAGCCACCCAAACCTCCGGAGATCGATCTGAAGTATCTCGGTTATGTACAGGGTGGCGACAAGAGTTATGACGCTCTCTTAATCCACGGGGACGACTCTTTCATAGCCAGGAATGGTGAAATCATCTTCCACCGCTATAAGGTCGGAATCATTCAGCCGTCGGGCGTTCCGGTAACCGACCTGAAATTTAACACGACAAAGACAATAATCCTGACAGAAAAGTGAATGAACGCCGCAATGACTGAATTCCGGCAGACTCATCTCCGCCGCCCTTCGGAAGAAGGGTATATGTTGGCTGCGCTCACTCTTATGGTGGCGCTGTTAGTCATGTCCATGGCTGTTGCCTTGCCCAAAGTGCGAGAAGAGATCCAGCGCGATCACGAGGTAGAGGCGGTGCACCGCGGCAAGCAATACACTCGGGCAATCCAACTTTATTACAGGAGATTTCGCACTTATCCTCCTGACGTCAAGGCCCTTGAGGGTACAAGTGGGATCCGCTACTTACGCAATCGATACGTTGATCCGCTTACCGGCAAGGACGACTGGCAGCCGATCTTCTTTGGACAGAACAAGGTTCCAACTGCTTTCGGATTCTTCGGTGAGCCGTTGGGCCTTGGAGGTGTGCCGGCGGCTGGGGTCGGACTCAGCAACGGAAACGGAGTCCAGGGCGCCTCTCCGACTGGCGCTGGCCTTGGTGTTCCTCCGTCCGGAGGAGAATCCTCTGCCGACACGGCCAGCAGTGCTTCCAGCCCGGGTTCGAGTTCTGGCTCCGGGAATGGCCTGCTTGGCCAGACCTTCGGCGCAGGAGGACTTATCGGGATCTCGCCTGTCAGCACGAATCAATCAATCCTGATCTACAAAACGAAAAATCACTATAACGAGTGGGAGTTTGTCTACGATCCGCTGGCGGACCTGGCGATGCGTGGCTTGCTGCTTTCTCGACCATACACAGGCCCACCAGTCAACACCGGCGCTCCCGGCTTCAATTTCGGGTCGACCCCCACCAACCCCACCAATCCAACGGACCCATCGAGTGGTGCTCCTCCGTCCCAGGATGCCCCCCAATAGCCACTCTGGCCCGACGATTCCCAGGCATTCTTCGATTCAATAGCCTTGGGAACTTACGTTCGCAGATTTGGATTCTTGGGGATCGCAGACATCTCCGCTTCCACGCGTGCGATGTCAGTCGCAGCCGGTACAATGTCCGTGCTATGTTTGTGGATCTTTCTCAACCACCGACATCTGCGAGGAATCCGGCTTCATCGTCATCGCCGCGGCCAGCTTCTGCTGAAACTGTGCACCGAATTCCTGAATCAGCTTGGTGCGGGTACGACGAAACACTTGCCAGGAAAGCCATGGCATCTCCAGCGCCTGACCAATGGTCTTTAAGCGTCGTGCAGCGACATTGATCTGGTTTATCGGCCGCCCTCCCCTGGAGATGAGTACATAATCGTTCCAACTGGTGTTTGTCGTGCGGCTCAGCCTGAGGAACATCGATTGCGCCATGTGGGGAATGGCAATGTTCTTTCTGCGGCCCGCCGGCACACTGCTTAACTCGCCGCGGTACCATTGATTCCTGACGCTAATGGTCTTCGGTGGAATAAGCTCGCCTTCTCTGTTGACGCTGTGATCCGCGAGGTTCACGTGCTTCCATTGGAGGCCGCAAATCTCCGCCACATTCATCCCGGCGAGCAGGGCAAGCAGCGCTATCTCCATCTCTGGATAACGCATAACCTTGAGGACTCTTACCGTCTGCTCAAACGTTAGCACGTGCGCAATCTTCCGCGTCATCCCGGGTGGAGCCACTTGAATGGCAGGGTTTTCGCCCGCGAAGTATCGCCGTTTAATAGCGTGAGTAAATATGGCGCTGATCACGTTTCGAACGTGCTTGGCCGTCTGAGTTGAATACCCGTTTTGTAAGGCAGTCGAGACAAGGCATTGCACATCGCCTGGACGAACGTCAGCGAGCCGCACATTGTTCATGTAGGGCCAATTTGCAATGGACTTTAGCTTGGCTTTCGACCCTGCGGATTCAACTCCGAAGGCGCTATCCACCTCTTCCGGTGGCAGTATGTGCTTCAAAATCGCCTGGTAATGCCTGCGCCCTGATGTTCTCTTGTTTGCGACATGCTCCGGAAGGAATCTTGCTCGCACGAATTCCGCAACAGTCATTTGATCAAGTTGCTCTTCTGTCCCTTTGAGCATTCGAACCGGTGAGCCTCGATCCTCAACTGCACGAAGCTCCTCATCTCCAATCGGCAAGTCGGGACCCATCTCGCGACGGTCCCAATATGGCTTGGAATTGCCTCTGTATTCGACGTTTTGCATCGATTCTGCCTCTGCGTCCGCCCGGAGCATCATGGGATATGCTGCAGGCCGAGATTACGGATATCAAATCAGTGCGGCACGAGTGGCTCCACTTTGCCGCACTCGTCGATCCGCTCTGTCCTGCGGTCGCTGTGGCGAAAAGGCCGATTGGTACCCGGGAACGGCAAGCGGATGAGAGGCCGATCCAGCAAGCTGTCATCTCCATCGGCGGGCACTCGGCGTTGGCCTGAAAAGAGACCGCGATGCTTCAGAATGTTCTCAAAAAGGGCCCGTTGTTTCTGAAAATGCCGTTATCAAGGTATGAAGAAGATATCGCCGCCGGAACACAGGAATACTCGCCCGGGCTCGTCTTTCGCGTGCTGCGTACTTTCCAATCGAGCTTTCCTGATCCCAATGCGTCAACGGCCGTTGAGCTCTCTAACGATGAGCTGTTGCGGTCTCGATCTGCGGTTTTGTGAAAAGCGATGCGTCCAACTTGGGATTCACCGTAACCTTGTCAATGAGAATCGACTCCGGGGGATAGGAGGGCCCCTTAATCGCCTTTCCCGCATCCTCAACGGGGAGCACATGGGTCTCCAGGACAAACGGGATCTGAAGACCGCTTACGGTTCGATAATCCCGGTAGTAAACCTCCACCGGATGCACCCTTCCGTCGAGCCGCCTCGGCTGCCCTTCCACTTTCGTCTCAAGAAAAGTCTCGGCGTCGATCCATATGTGCTGAACCTGGCCGCTCTTGGTCGTCACTTTGAGTTTGTAATTGCTCCGGTCGTTCACATTTTCCATGCCGGCCAGTTCTACGTGACTTCCCTTGGCAACATAGTCGACCAGTGGGCCATCCAAGTCGGCTTGCGTCGAAGCCAGTTTCAACTCCTGGTCGGTATATGGCTCGACGTCAAGGCGATTCAGATAGGGCCTCAGTTTCCAGCCGTTCGCCCCGTCGTACACTTGGATCGCAGTTTTGCCCGCGAATTGGAGTCAAGACGAACCTTGCGGGGCCGCTCCATCTCCATGAGAAATGGGAGTTGCGCCTCTTTCGCGAGTCGTGGAGATCCCGTAATCGGCTGTGCTTTGCTGTGGCTCCCGGATGGTGGGACAGGCAGGGGAGCCACTTGCCCCCGTTGGTCGCCGCCTGCACCAAGTTTTCCGGTCTCCGAAATGGTTTGAACCGCGCGCCATGCCTGCAGTCCACCTCGAGCCGTGACGTTCCTGTTGACGATCTCCTCAGCGGTCAGATTGCTGTGAGCCGCTGGTGTATTGCCGGCGGCAAACATAGAATGGCTGAATCCGATAACAATGACTACTGCTAGCATCTTACGTAGCATTTGTACTCCTCACGCATGCAGATTCGTTGCCCGCGGCTTAACATGGATGCCGATCGGTATTTTCGATCGATTCTAAGCCGCCGCGTCTGGATTATTGAACCACGACTGAATACGCGTGAAATTGACCTAAGACAACTTTCACATCATCTCGCCGTATATTCAGCCTCAGAGGGAAAAGACGTCTATTTTCCGGGAGGCGCCTGCTTCTTGTGCTCGGCTTGGTCAGCCGCCCGACGGGCCGCCATCCTCTGGCGAACCTGTTTTTGTTGCGCAGGCGAAAGTACCTGAAAAACCTGCCCATACTCGATTCGTGTATACCCTAAGAGCATGGCGTTTTTTTGGTCGTTGTTTAGCTTTTCGTCTTTGGCAACCACAGCCTTGTGTGACTCCGACAACTGATGAATCTTGTCGATTTGTGCCTTCTGTTCATCTGTGTAATTAAGCCCCGCAAAATCGTCTTGAGCATTGGAATCGCTCTTCGATTGAACTCCATGCGAGGCCGCCATCGGAGCACGGACTGCACTGGTTGATGCGTTCTGCGCGTGTGTCAGGCCTGACATCGCTAACAGAAAAACACATCCTGCGGTAACCGCCACTGACTTTGCAATTCGGTTCTTGGTCATAAGGATCTCTTTCCGGGATGGATAATAAGCTGTCTTGAAAATTGGTGTTCCCAGCCCAGGGAATATGATAGCCAGCACAGAACCGGCTTACTTGGCCTAGGTCAAATACCGGGCAACCCTTCCCCGTCCCGAGCGAGATCGGAGCGGCCCAGCGCTATTCGACCAGTAGTCCTCGCGCGTGGAAATTTCCAATCACGATGTCAACGCGGTCCCCGGGCTTCAACAGCCGGCCACTGTTTGAGAAGGCCATCCAGTACGATTTTCCGGTCTCGATCTTGTCGGGGGCCTGGCGCAACTGCCCAACCTTGTCCATGGTCGGAATCACCAGTTTGAGCCCCTTCTCCGGGCTTACCAGAATGGGATCGACTTTCTTGTCGCTCAGTGCCCGGGCCTTTTCCGGATCCAGAACGCGGTAGCTGAACCGAAGGATGATCCCCGATTCGACCGCCTTGACGCTTGGGTCTTGAATCCCCCAGACAGCTTCGTAGATTGCCGCTTCGCGATTCGCGATCCGATTGGGTTGATTTCGATATGGAGTCATCGCCGCCGCAGGCTTCACGGATGGGGCCGCATCTTTCCCCTGCCCCTGGGGCGACTGCGCTCGTACGGTGTAAACAACAATGCTGCTCGCCGCAAGTGCGGTCAGCAGAACATAGCGAATGACTTTGCTTGACTTCTTGGACTTCATATTTTACCCCCTCGTACTTGTAAGCCCTGGTTGCCTCTAGGATATGCGGAGTAAGCCGCCACTGCCATGTCTTTCTGCAATTGACAAGCTCATCGCTTATCCAATCATAAAGAACGTCGTATTCTTTCGTTCTGCGCGCCTCCGCTTTTTCTGTTACTTGAGCATCGTCCGCTGCAAGCTTCTTTCACTCCTGCTGGTTTGGTGCCACCTGCGCGGTCCCATGACCACAGTACTAATTGTTCGACAGCGGAAGCTTGGCCACCAAAGCCACACCTGTCTGCGACCAGGCCCTGCGTCCGTACTGTATAGCGCCGATCTCAGACGCCTACCACCGTGTTGGTTTGTTAAGGGCAAGGGCCGGACATCCAGGTTGGGATGTCCGGCCCTCTTTTTGGTGCTGCTTAGTTAGCTGTGAAGTTGGTGTCGGTCGTTGCCGAAGCATTCCCAGTGATATTTATGTGCGCCGTTGCCGTCGTTGTCGATCCACCTGGCGCGTATTGCACGACGATTGTGCAACTGCTCCCAGCATTAACAACAGCCCCATTCGTACAAGTCCCACCGGCGGCAACAATCGTGAATGTTACCGCCTGCAAAGCCGACCTTAGTGACCGTCGGGTTGGCTGTCAGAATCAGCGGTCCGCCCGCGACGTTCACCGTGACCAATCCGGTATGGGTGGTTGTTGCGCCGGTGACCAGTGACGGAGTCGGCCCGGTGAAGGTAACCGTTGCGATAAGATCCGTGCCGTTTAGCGTGGAAGTCTGCGTGCCCGCCCCGTCAGAGACGGAGATGGTAGCCGGCTTCGGTCCATTCGCCTGTCCGGTGAGTGGTCTGAATGCCACTGTGACCGTGCAGGTGGCCCCGACTGCCAGGGTGAGGTGGGTTGCATTTCCGCAAGTACTCGCGGAAATCACATAGTTGGCTGGGTTTGGTGTCGTTCCGCCAAGTGTACCTCCAGTGACGCCGGTCAGCGTTACATTGCCGGTGTTGGTGAGGGTAAACACCTGTGTTGGATCACCCGTGCAGCCCCCTCCAGGACAATTGGCGGTGTGGTAAATGTTCCATGTGGTCGGCGTCAAAGTTGCGGCCATGACGCCTGCGATGCCCGTGCCGCTAAGCGTCACAGGTGAGCCGGTGACTGCAACATTGGCGCTAATCGCAAGCGTACCCGGTGCCGAACCAGTCGCCGTCGGCGTGAATACGACATTGATCGTGCAGGTGCTTGTTGCCGCCAGGGTCGCCGTGCAGGTACCGCCCGCTGTCGGCCGCGAATAGGGTCCGGTAAAGGCTAGTGTGATACCGGTTGCCCCGCTCGTACCCGTGTTATGCAGTGTCAAGGTTTGCGCTGTACTGGTGGCGCCAACGGCAACGCTGCCAAAGCTCAGCGGCCCGCCTGTGACATTGAGGATGGCCGGTCCTGGGGCAGCGACGTATTCGATCGCGCCAGGGTCAAAGTGCGTTGTGTTCCCTAAATCGGGCCTCGCGTTACCGAAGAAGTCCGTTGTTGGGTGCGGCTGTGCGACGGGCACGAGTTCGATGGCCCCCGACCCCGCTGTCAGCGCGTAGTTGGCAAGTTGCGTGTTGGTAACCGGATTCAACAGCGACAGGGGTCCCCAGCGCATGTTAATCCAGTTGTTGCCCTCGTCCACTGTTGCAACCGGTGTCAGGTTAAACACCGGGTTGGGCACGGTGGCATCTGCAACGCCAGGCGGGACATTCCAGCCCGATGCGCCAAACTCCGGAGGAGTCCGGGAACCGTCGCAGTACTGGCTGGCGAAATTCGGGTTGGTGGCGCTGTTCGTGGATGCATAGCCCGTGATGCTGGTTATCACCGAGTAGGACGGGTTAAGCGTGATCCCCGATTCATGACCTGTGATGGTCAAGTCGCCGCGTACGCCGATATCCCAGAAGGTAGCGGCTACGCAAGCTCCCGTGCCTCCTGTGATGGTAACGCCCGCGCCGTTGGCTGTCGTCGTGTCAGTCTGTGGCTGAGTCGGGGCCAGCGTCGGAGTGAAGGCGTTATAGAGCGAGACTACATCTTGCTGGAATTGGTTGCTGAGAGCGCCAACGCCAATGTAGTACGCACTGTTCTGCCAGAAGATGTTGTTCTGGAGCTGCGGATACGAGTAATTTCTGCACGTTCCGTTGGTTGCCGTCGCGCCCTGATAGTGGCCCGGAGGGCAGGTAATGGGCGTGGGCATATTCGCATGCAGTACCGAGCTGTTCTGGATGGCCACAAGTCCGGAGACTTGAGGACACGAGGTCTCGGTGCCGACTATGCAATTTGTCCCTTCCGAACTGGCCAGCGGAGCGCCAATCGTAGTGAACAGGATTCCAGCCGACGCCGTGGTCGAGTTGGAAACGATCGTGTTGTTGGTGATGTTGACGTTCAATGCGTCAACCATTGAAATTCCAGCTCCATCCCAGCCGGCAACGTTGTCCGCGATAATGTTGTTCGTAATCGAGGGTGAGAACCACTGAGAAGGAGTCGTCGGGAATGCGAGTACGTCCGAGCCGTTGACATTCTGCAACCGCAGGCCGCCGCCGCTTCCGGATTCCGCTGCGTTGCCCATGATCAGGTTGGCATTCACCACCAGGTTGGGACCAACACCGTCGCTCGGCGTGACCAGGTTCGGGGCCGAGAGGCAGTCTTGATCCGTCGTCGCTCCGCAAGCGGGATCGGCGTCGGGCGTGCCCATCAGCAGAATTCCGCCGCCATTGGCCGGAATGGTCGGATTGAGGCTCTGGTTGAAGAGGATCGAGTTGTGTTCGATGTCGCCGTTGAAGCTGAATCCCAGATGGCCTACACCGCCGCCGTCTCCGCTGCTCAGGTTGCCGCAGACCCAGTTGTAGTTGAACTTGTAGTAGTCGGCTCCTGTGCAGATGCTGATGCCGCCTGCCCCGGCTGGCGTTCCGGAGAACAGTTCGTCGCCGGTCGAAGAGTTCAGCGAGATGTTGTTGTTGTGAATGTTGACGTTCAGATCCTCGCAGTAGGGCAGCTGTCCGTTGGTCGCTACTCCGGAAGAAACGCAGGAGCCGGGATCCGGGTTCAATGTGGCACCCATGATCAACTGAGGAGCAAACTCACCCTGGCCAAGGTTAATGCCGCCAGAGAGAGTTCCCGCGTTGCTATCGATCCGGTTGTTGGCGATTTGCAAGTTGTGTCCCCAAGCATGTACGAATATTCCTCCGCCACCCTGGGAACTGTCTGTGATAGTCAACCCATCGATACTGGACGGGTTGCACATGTAGTTGCTGGGGAACGGATTGGTCGTAACCCTGGTGCTCGTGTGACAGAGTTGATTGGCGTCGCCCGTGCCGTAGCTGTAGGCACCGGTTACGGATACAGGTCCAGTGAGTAGGGTCGTTCCGGTCGGGAACGCGCCTTCCGCTTGCGCAGTCGATCCGGGAGGCAGGTTGACGCCCTTCGAAAGTACGGTAATGCCCGCACCTTCCAGCGCGCCCATCAGAGACGGCTCTTGCAGCAACTGGGCCAGGTTGCCATTTGTTGAGGCATCCCAACCAATAACCGGCTCTGTCGGTAGTGCATCTACCTGGGGATTTTGGACGCTTCCAGCATAGTAGTTCCAGCCATTCCCAGGGCAGCTTACTGCACCGGTCGGGTCGTAGGAGCCGGCGCCGGTGGTGGACGTGATCGGTGTCCCTTGGAGAGTCAAGCCGAACAGGCAATTCACCTGTTGCCGCCAAACATCGAGCTTACCTGCAGGGTGGGTGTTCGCGTTGATAATGCTGCTGGCCGCGCCGACGCCTTGCAACCGGACAGGCTTCCACATCAGCAGAAGTTCGCTGTGAGCAGCCGTTGTCTTGGTGGTTACGCCAGGAGTCGTGCAGGCCACGCCAGCCAGGGAAGCCGTGTTGCAGGTCGGATCGACGATGATCATGTCGCCTGGCGCCGCAGTGTCAATCGCGGCCTGGATCGTGGATGAGGAGCCAACGTGGGTCGGTGTCTTGCCGCCGATGGTCACTGTGATGGCATCGATCGACTGCTTGCCGTTGCCCGCGGTGATGACGAGTTGACCGCAGTACGCAGTCGAGCCGCCATATTGCGTCTGTTGCTCCACCGCGCACTTCTGCACTCCGTTCGGAGTCCCATTGCTGGTGTTAATTGCCGGGACTGTTACCGTGATCGATGTATCGCTCCAGCTTGTGACTGTCGCAGCGAATCCTCCGATAGTCACGTTTCCGGTTCCCTGAGTTGCGCCAAAGCCATAGTGGCGCGTGATGGTTTTCTGATTGAACGGAGCCGAGTTAGCCGCGGGTCCGGAGTAGGCGTAGTTTGGCACCGTTTGGTCGCCAAGAGCCGTAATCGTCAGGGAGTGCCCTGCAGCGCCCACCCATGGCCCGACTCCATCGCCGTCGACCTCTGCGATCGCAGGTGTCAGGGTCGGATATGCGCAGTCGACGTTGTTGTATCCCGCACCCGCGAAGGCTGACGTGGGCACGACCGGCGTATCGAGATACTGCGTTGTTCCGGGCATGAACGGCAGCTCATAGCAGAATTGGCTGTAGCCGGGTGTGTACGCAGGGTCGGTAATCGTGGTTCCGCCGGGTCCGGGAATCGGGCCGGGGTCATTCATGCAAAGGACCATCATGGTTGGCGCATATCCGGTCGGGTTCGGCGGATTCACTTCCCATGTCGAGTAGGTCATGCCATCGTATGTGCCCCAGTGGTCCGCATACACGCGCGAGATTTCGTTTCCGGCCCAATCCTTGACCGAAACGGGCAGGTCTGGCGGTGAGAACTTCTCGCCAAACTGCGGAGAGAAGGGATCGAACTCCGAGGTGTAATCGTCGGTGATGCCGCCGGTGAACTTGGAGGCGATGTGCGTTGAAGTGTAGACGTAGAACTTGGCGATCGCACTCACCTGATCCCCTAGCGTCACTTCCTTCCGGTCGCAAAGGTTGCGGGCAGCACCGGCAAACGGCGCTACTTGCTGCGCTTGCGGGAAGAGGCTGATGTAGTCGGGAACAAGGCGCAATTCGCCAACGCACGGCCATGTGGGCTCAGGAATAAACCCAGGGACAATATTCTCGCTCGGGACCGTCCCCAGGCTCTGAGTCGGATTCTGAGCGTTACCCTGGTTGTAACCTGGGCCAGGATACGCCTCAGAAGCCACAGAAGCTTGGTCGGGGATGATGAAGATGTTGCCTAGCCCGCCGAACTCCTGTGTAACCGGAGCGATATAGTTGTCGCCGATAAGGATGTTCTTGTCCTCTTCCTTGACCAGTTCAAAGCCCGGAGGCAGAACCACTTCCACCACGTACTTGCCCGGGGGCAGCATGGGCAGACCGTGCCTCAGCGGATCGGCATCGGGACCGGAAACCGGGACCGGATCAAGGTTGGCCGTCAGCGTGCAAATCGCGCAGTTTGTCGCGCTCGGCCTGCCGTTGGCGTCATAGGCCGTTACGCTCGGGAATTGATATGCGCCGTCGTACGGCACCGGTTGGAGCTGGTTCCAGTTGTGCATGCCGTCATAGCACTTGAACTGGGAGTTGTCCGGCAGCGGGGTTATTGCAGGCCCGCCGTGCTGCGAGTTGTAGAAGTTGAGGTAATTCGGCTGGTTATACAGTGAGAAGTAGAACAGGTCCGGAATTGCGCCGGTGCTCCCGCCCTGGCCTGGGCAGCTCATGTTGGGCGTCACGCCATCGGCCCGGAAGCCCTGTGCATAATCGTCAAAGCTGCTGGTCTTCGTTGTATCTACCAACTTCAATGTCGGCGTCACGCCGTCAGACGCGAACCCTTCCTGATAGAGATTCATGGTGACATTCGGAACCAGGGGCTCCCACTGAGTCTGAACTAGCAACTGCGGGTCGTCAAACGGCCGCGTCGACGCATAGACTACGTGGCCGTGGATACCGCCGTTTTCACCCGGATAGTAGGGAGCTTTGCCGAATTCCAGGAAGTTGTTCTGGCCGGGGAATCCCTGCCAGCCCTCGACTCCACCAGTCCACGGGCTATCAATGCGCCCGGAGGACAGTATCGTCGAACACGAGGTTATCGGAGGAGTGGCCGTCGACGTCGTGCACGAACTCGGCGCGTCGCTGGTCCTGCTGCCGACCAATCCGCTCATATCCTTGCCTGTGCAGTCCGCCCCCGCGCAGTAGATCGATCCAGGTACGCGCAGGTTCGTGGGCACAGAGACGATCTCTGCCGTGTTGGCCAGGTTCGCGCCAATTGTCGAAGTGCCGCACGGCGGATAGCCGGATGTACCGCAAGATGCTGATTTATCGGCCGGTCCACCTACGTCATATACAACGTGCGTGCCTGTGTTCTTGTAGCGGGTCACGTCGGTTTCAACCGTGTACCAGCTAAACAACGGGAAGGTCTCGTTGAAGTTGGCGGTCCCGGTAAAGTCCGTCACCGACAGATTCTCCAGGCTGCCGTCGCGCAACCGAACAGCCACGTTCGCAAACGGAATTCCATTCTCATCCTTTTGAGAAAGGCCATCCTTGTTGTCGTCGATGAAGGTCCGTGTATAGAGGTTAGCTTGCCACTGGGTCGACGCGATGTCTCCCATATTAAGGTTTTGTCCCACGGTCGATGTTCCGCCGGTGATTCCCACTGGCGTCGAAAGGCCATCCACGAGCAGATCGTTCCACTGATCGAAGACGGTCACTCTCCAGTCCCCGGCGGGGAGACCCGAAAGCGTGAACGTGCCATCGCTTGCGCACTTGGTGAACTCGAAGTCTTCACCGTCCGGGTCGCCAAAGCTCACATAGCATTGCGACCAGTAGTACGAATCATGGGTCCCGCTGCTGTAGAGGCGCTCGTCAGGCGTGCGGCTCAACCGCTCGCTTGTGACTTTACCGGTGATCGTGTTGTTGCAGGTGTACGGTGTACCGGGCTGTGGGCTGTTTGGATCCGTACCGGCACAGAGATAAGGTCTGCGGGCATTGATGATCGCCGGATTGGCAAAACCAATGCTCACGTGGTACGAAGCCGGACCGAACTCCTGGAAGTAGCTGGGCTCGCCGATTCTGGTAAACACGTCGTGGGCCTTCTGGCCATCCAGAGTATTGGTCTGGAGCCATTCTTCCCCACGGGCGATGCGGTCAGCCGCTGGGGTGGCAATCACGCCCCAGCGTCCGGGCATCAGGTTGTCGATGACCGCCTGGCCTGCGAGCGGCGACAACGTTTTCCCATCCGACTCGTAAGTCGGGCAGGTCACGATCATGCCGGTAATGCCCGCCGCCGTTGGATCGGTATTCGAAAACGTCGCTGGGCTGGTTTTGGTCTGTACATTGGAGTTCCCTAGCGGATTCGCCGAAACCGGGCAGGCGTCGTTCCCGTTGTTCGGATCCGTTGTTCCCGCCAGGCTGTTGGTCAGCGGCTGGTTGAACATGTCGTAGGTCATCTGTCCGGTAAAGTCGCCGTTGCCGCCCATGGCATCCCAGAGGTCAAGCTGGAAGCCGCCCAAACCGGGTTCCTGTGGCGACAACACATCGACTCCGCCGCCGCCATCCTGCTCACCGTTCAGCGGGAAGTCGTCTTCGAACACAAACACCGACAATTTGCCCGGCGGATACGGCGAGGGTTGCGTCAGCACCGTCACTGCGGTCTGTCCCGCCGCGACCGGAGCGCCACCCATCCCGTGGCCGCAAGTGGATGTGGGTGAGGGTGACGAGCCTGAAGTCGCCCCAGTGTTATTGCAATCCGCCGGCGCCCCTCCATAACCGGCAATAAACGGATTGGCCGCGTCGCCCGGAAGCACAGAAATGTAGTAGCGCTTCGTCGGATCGAGTTTGACATCGCCGGGCATCACTGCTGTCTTGCCGGTTCCGCTCACATCGGCACGGCAGTAACCGTTGCCTACATCGCAAACCGCTGCGTCGCCGTATATCGACTGGCCGGACTCGCAGGAGATCGGCCCGGTGCAGCCTTGCGCCACATACGGCATGTAGCTGGTGTGGAAGTTGGTCCCAAGTGTTGGAACGATCCCCAAACCGGAGGTCGGGCAGCCCGACGGCGGAGGATTCGTCGAGCAAGCCGGGTTGATATAGAAGGTTCGATCCTCCTCAATCACCCACCTGTAATCCGTAATCTGGGATGTCTTGTCGTACCCGTCCAACACTTTCACCGTCAGTCCGCTTCCCGTTGGGAAGGTGACGGTTGCAGTTGTGGCAATTTTAGTTCCTAGAGAGTTCTGCACCGTGACCGGGAACGTGTACATGCCAGGACCGTTGGAATTCGCAGTGAATCCTCCGTTCTGGTCCAAAATAACGTACCCTGTTGCCGTTCCAGAGCTTGGGACGAGATAAGGAGGGGCTGGAGCCGGGTCCGCAACAACCGAAAGAGGCAGGTTAGCCGCGTCGCTGCAATTCGCCAGCACTCCGGGAGTCTTGATGGCCAGATACTTGGCCGTGCTTGCCGTGAACGAGCTGGCAGTACAGGTGATCACATCGCCTGTGATCGTCGTTGGCCCAAGTGACACCGTGGCGCTGATCCCGGACGAGCACTTCGTCCCCGTCACAGAGCCATTTGCGCAATACGTGAACGAGTCGCTGGTGGCCGCGCCGGTTGTCGTGTTCGGCGTGTAGACAAATGTTCCGTTTCCATTGAGCATTACGGTTCCGTTGGCCGGACCCGTAAGGAGTGTTACGCCAAACACGTTCGTGTCGTTGGCGATTACGCCTTTGGACGGATCTGACACCGTGAGCACCGATCCATTTGCGGTCAGGGAATTGTAGGAATCAGCCCTCGCCACCGCGGCCCCGAGTCCTGCGGCAGCCGGAATTGCGGCTGTTGGATTGACGCCGATATAAGCAAGCATGCCTGAGTCGCGAGCAATCTGATTTGCCGACAGGCTCAGCTCGCGATCGAACACAGCCAGCGCGTTCGCGTAAGGCGCAATGGTCGTGCCCGTGGACTTCCCGTTGATGATGACGTCATAAGCTTTGCCCGGCGCCATGAACACTTCGCTCTTGGTCTTCGGTACGCCTGGAAGCAGGTTTCCATCTTCGGCAACGATCTTGAAACCGGTAACGATAGGATTTGTTGCACCAGTTTGGCCGGCCACCTGTGATCCCACAATAGAGGGAACGTGCATCCTCGAGCCGGCGTTGACCAGGCGTACCAATACTGTTCCCGTTGTGCCTGTTGCAGGCGCAATCGTTGCCGGTGCAACCGCGAAAAGCGATCCCGCCGGAAATGTCTTATTGAACGCTACGCCGTTGATCGTGTAGTAAAGCGGCGTGTAGTTCACCGCGGGCGGATAGCATGTTTGCGCTGCGCCGGGAGAGATATCGCCGCAGGCGCCTGAGGCGCCTGACCAGACCGCGGTTTCGCTGAACCCGACTGAATTGACTGCCTTGGTCACGGTCGTATTCTGCACCGGGTCGATTTCGCCCAGCAGCATCGGAACCTCTGCATCATATGGAATCGTCGTTGCAGCAGCGCAGGAAGCGGGGAGCGCCGCGGTGGGATAAGCGCATCCAGCCGCGGTCTCGGTGCCTGCGGTAGCCGCGGGCAGATCCGTGACCACAAGAATTCCGTACAGCCCCATCGGTCCCTGAATGGACGGGTGTGTACCCGACTCAATCAGATACGTGCCTGGCTTCAGGTGCGACCAGGTCAGCAGGGCTGACTTTCCCGCAAGCACTTCGGTGCCGAACGACTGTACGCGCGGCCCTTGCGTCGGAGGATTGAACCCACCCGAGCTGCCTGCGACCGGCCACGATACATTGCTCGACGCAAGGTTGCTGTGGTCCGGGCTTGGCACGGTGGATGGCGCCGATCCAAGTCCGCCGCCAACCTGGCCCAGAATCATGAGCGACGTCGGGACTGTGTTCCCATTCTGAAATGACAGTCCATTCGTCAGGTTGATGTTCAGGGTCGTGGTTGAGCCGATGTAAGGCACTGTGATGATGACCGGCGACCACATTCCGGCTATCGTCAGTCGGTTCAACGGCGCGCAGGTCGCGGTCGCGGTCGACACGGTCGCGCCGCAGGAATAACCCCACATCGGCACCGCATTACCGTCGGGCAACACCGCAGTGGATGGAACAGCGGATAGGTTGATTGTCTGCTGCGCGCTGGCAATACCGGCTCCAATAAGGAGAACAGTCGCTCCCTGTACAGCTGTCTTAAAAATCGCTTTGAGATTGATCATTCGCATCGCTGTTCTCCTTGCCTAATTGGATTCGTCAATTACGAATTCGCGGGAATCAACAAGCAACATCATCAGCATCCCGCCTGGGAAGACGTTGTTCGTAGTGATTTCGCGCTCGTTGTGCGAGTGCCACATGTAGGCCCAACCGCGCTCGCTCGCAGGGTTCGCCTGGATATTGAAGGGCTGCAACGTGCTGCAGGGCGAGCCCGCATTGTCCGCGACGCTGCCTGTGATGCTGGCGCAGGCCTGCGTCCCGCCGCCGCGCAGGGTCGCATCTGGTCCTAGATATGGAGTGCCGCCGTACCATGGGCCGTTGGTGAAAATGTTCGCCTCGGGCAGAGTCGTCGGCCCGCCGGCCGCAACATCGCCGAAGGGAGAAACTTCAAGTGGCTTGTTGTGATCCTGGCACCACTCGAAATAATTGACCGCCGTCGGGGCGCCTGTGTTGTAGCCGTTGACGTCCGGTGTGCATGGCAGCGAAGCCAACGGGTCGGAGGTGTCACCGGGATGATGACCGTATGGATCCCAGTTCAACCCTCTGCCCGTGAAGTAGAAGATTCCGTCGAACGCCTCTCCCGGTGTTGTGTCGGTGTTAAACATCAACTGTCCGGCAAGGTCAGTGCCGTTGGGGGCAAGGATCATGTTTCCGTCACGGGCCAGAATCCGCACGTGATTGGCGTGCTCGTGGAACGGATGTTGCCAGCGGCCTTGGCCGATCGCGCGGATCAGGGTCATTTCGCCCGGATGCAGGTGGGGGTTGCCGTTATAAGGCTGGTGGGGATACTCGGCCCCATAGTTGGCGTCCATCAGGTCGGGCATGGAGCGTCCGTTGATCACGAAGTAGGCCGGATGGTACGGCTCGGTTGGAACGTCGAGTGTGCACCCCGCACTTCCGGCTATGCACGAGCCCTTGGAAGTGACCTGCGCCTGTGCCGCCTTGTGAATGTTGGGATCCATCTCAGCCCACTGGAACAAGTATTCCCGGTCGTAGCAGGCCTTCGGGCTGTCGAACGCGGCTCTAGCTAGCCGGAAATCCGATTCACCCCAATGCGCTTGAGCCGTCAAATTCCCACCGGGATTCGTCACTGGCAACCCCGCCGAACAAACGGCTGGAATGGTACTTGGAAGCACGATCACTGCGCCATACAGGCCCATCTCGACTTGCAGGTCGCCTTGGGTGCCGCTGTAATAAGCGTGAGTACCCGGCGAGTTGGCAACAAACGTATAGGTCACCGTTGCTCCGGGCGCCGCTTCCTGTGTCAGCAGGCCCTGCACCCCGCCCGTCGCCGTCACATTGAAGCCAGGAAACAAGATCGAGGTGTTTCCTGCGGGCGTGGGTAGACCGTTGGTCAGGCTGACAGTGACTGTCTGCCCTTCTGTGACAACAAGCGTCGGGCCGGGAACCTGCATGGTGTTGCAGGTGGCAGTGGTGATCGCCGCCGGCACGAAGCTCGGTTGTGAACCTGTGACGCATCCGTAACCCCAGGAATAAACCGAATTCCCGTCCGGCTGGTTGAGGAAGGCCGGTTGCGCCGTCAGTGCGAAGCTACCGGCGGTTCCGCTTGTGCTGGTAATTCCAGGAGTGGCAGCGTGAGCCGCGGCCGCCAGGAACAATGCCAGCGTCGACGCCAGAAGCACTCGTGCGATCGAGATCGAGTTTGTCATTTTCATTGCGTTCATTGCCGCTCTCCTATTTGCAGATGTTGCCGAATGTGTTGCCGCCGGTCACGCTCTTGCAGATGTGAACCTCGGTCATCAGTCCACCGAAGTTCTCTTGATCGTTCGAAAGATGGTCAAGCTGCGGGGTGTAGAGGTAAAAAGTGCTGCCCGCCGGATACAATTGCGCCGCGCAGCCCGTGTATCCGCAGCCGCCGTCGCTGGCATCCAGAAGCACATCCAGAGATTCGCCGCCGCCCAACGTGATCGAACTCGTGTAGAACGCCTGGTTGTTCCCCGTTTGATCCCGAAGCAGCTTGGCATTGAACCCAACTTCCTTCATCGGAACTCCCAGCGAGGCGAGCGTTGCGTACTCATCCACGGCCAGATCCGAGATGCGAAGAAGGGCCTTGCCCCCTGCGGGAATGTTGATGATCGCTGGCAGAGGCTGCGAGTAGTGCATTCTGCCATCCGACGATTCCGTCCCCATGGGACCGGGCGTGACCGTGTCCGGATAACTCCGCCCGTTCAGCAGGAAGAACTTGCTCTTCATGTCGGCGAACGCCTCTGGGTTGAAGGTCATTCCGACAAAGTGAAAGTTCGGATCGAAACCGTGAATCTGAAGGGGATACTCGACGTCGTATGCTGTCGAACCATCGCCGTCGTTGTAGGTATACTCCTGCGAAGTGCCAAGCTTGTTGAGGCCTTGCTTGGCGCCGGTGTTGACTGCCGGCATGTTCGCGCTGCATATGATGTCGGCGGCCGGATTACAGACCGTCCGTAGATCCGCAGTCGTCCCGGTGGGAAGCCCGATCCCGTTTTGGTACCCGAGATAGGTATAGAGGCTGGCGCTACTCGGAACGCGATTTTGACGCGGACGAACAAAAAGTTGCCCGACCATGCCCATCTGCAAATGCTCGGGAGGCGTGATGTGGCAATGCCAGAAGTACGTGCCGGCATCCGGCGCCAGGTAGTAGTACGTGAAGCTGCCGCCGATGTTGATGGCTACCGAGGCGTCCGGAACTCCGTCAAATACCGAAGACGCATTCGGATACCCGTGGAAGTGGATCGTGTGCTGTTCGAAAAGGTCGGGCCGCATGATCATCCCGACGTTGGTGAGCGTGAGGAACAGCTCGTCGTCCTCGTCGAATGCGATCAGAGGCGCCGGAATGTTTCCGTTCATTACACCCACATCCATGATCTGGCGGGGATCCACGTGACCGTCGACAACCGGGCCGGTGGTTGCGGTTGCGGTCGCCGATTCAAGCACGTCGGCAAGCCCTGTCGTCGATGGAATGGTGAAAGTGAAATTGTAAGTGGGAGGGAAAGCATAGTTCGTCACGCCGGCAATGCCTGCGGTCGGGAAAGTGTATGGGGAAGCATCAACTGTCCAGGTACCGTCGTAGCCCGCCGGTGGTATGCCGCCAGTTCCCGAGACTGTCACCGATGATCCGGGTTGCAGCAGGAGAGGAGTATTCAGTCTGAACATAAACTTCGCTCCCGGTCGTGCCCTGGGAAATATCGTAGATAGTGACCAGGTTCGCAATGTCGGTAGCCAGCCCCACTGCGCCGTTATAGGAAAACGACGAAAGAGACGATGGGATGCCCACCGAATAGGGGGAGGCCGTTGCCCCGTCAGAAGTAGCCGGGTCGCCCGGCAGCAGAACCCCTGGATACGTCGTATTGAAGGTCGAAGGAAACTCTGTGCCCGGAAGGCCATTGGCAATGTCCGAGAGCCCGGACAGCGGCCCAAATGAGAACATGAACGTCTGGGTGCCGTTTGCCATCGTAGAGTAACCGTCGCCGCCTGAAACCTGCTGACATTTGATAGCGCCGTTCACGTGCGTCGATGGCACCACGTATCCGCCTGTCGTCCCAGCCACCGGCACATTAGTGAATGCGGTCGGGCCCAGGTAGCCAGGCTCAGCATTGTTGTTGTTCAGTGCTGATGGGTGAGTAATCGTGTTGGTTGGACACTGAACCCTGAAAGATTGTGCTGTTGCGGTCACCGCCGCAAACCCGATTAGCGCTAGCACCAGAGTGCTTACGATTCTTCTCGACATGCGCTTTCCTCCTCCGCGCCTACGGCGTCATTACGGTCGGCAGTGCAGTATGCCGCTCGTCCTCATCTCGCCAAGTATTTTTCGGGAGGGGTGTCTTCGATATTGCTAAAGCTCAAATTCGTAGCAAATTATCAAATGAACTTGATTCTTTTACAACTAATGAGTGCTTGCTTAACTTAAAAGATGATTCTGAATGCTTGCTCAAAGCCTCGTTTGCGCATTCGCAGCCGGGATATTTTCGCCGCAAGACGACCCATTCGAGCTAATTGGTTGATTTTTCAGGTTTGCTTCGCTGCCCTGCCTGTCTGCTCACTCCGTTCCCAGGTGTCCGGCTCAGAGCTTGCCGATCCCCGCTCCGCGCCGAAGCATAATGGAGGGAGTGCTTGCATTTACGCTTCTATTCTCTCCATAATTATTGCAAGCATTCATCCTTGAAGTCTGGAGAGCGTAAACTCGCTCGATGTCCGAAGACCCTCATGGACGTCCCGAGCCCCGATTCGGATCTGTTACTCGACCTCGTTAGCTTTGCGGACTCTGGAAGAGCTCGCCCCAGTTTAGGCGTGCCCTGGCTTGGTCTTTGAACACTGCCGTATAGCCAGCTCCCCACCTCGCCAAAGGGCGCCTCAAATCGATTGAATTGGCTTGACTTTTGCGCCTGCCTGACTCGACAAACCGTCAAGAATCGCATTTGCGCCTTTTCCGGAACCACTTTGGCCGAAATAACAATCGAAGCAAGAGGCCCGGCTCGCGTTGCAGGCCTGGCCGTTCCGCCATCGGCATTCCGAGTTGGGAGTCGTTTATAGGACGGGGCATTTCCCGAATTTCACTCGATATGTCCTATATTTCTCACGATTGAACTCGAATGAAAGGAACCCGAATAGGTTTGTTTGGCTGCGCAAGTTGGTGAGACGGGAAAGTCACCGGGAGCCGGCGATTCATGCTCATTTTGTGCCCACAGATACTTTGATCTCCGATTTTTCCTTTATCTCCTTGCGGTCTCCGGCTGCCCAAAAACAGTCGGAAACCGCAGATATTCTTGAACGATGGTTGTTGGCAAAATCGCTCCTTCGATCTATTACGTCGTCTTAAGTGCCCTCTTCAAAACCGCTTCAAGCCCCATCTTCACATCCGCGTACTCGCTCGCTGAGAGCGTGCCGTTGAGCTTTTCGCTTTCGATTGCAAACAGCTCTTCCTTGAGAATGTTGAGAACTGCCGAATTACCGCCTGCCCCCCTGGGTACGTCGGAAGGCGCCGGTGCAGATGGATACCCTGAGGTTGCAAATCCGGCTCGGCGCTCTTTGGCCGTTGGTGCGGCTTCAGACACATAGTCAGCAAATAGTCTCTCGTCAAACCCCTTCCCCGCTACCCTTAACGGCGACGCCGTTGTAAATGCGCCGCGGCTTCGCAGCAGATATCCCGCGCCTGCAGCCAGCATCAGAGTCATGGCGCCCAGTATCCACCACTTGTATTTGCTGAGCGGATCGGGAGTGTCAATTGGGACGCCGATTCCGCCGCCCGGTCTGTTGGCCGAGTCATCCGATCCAGCCCCGCCCATTGCGCCCATCGCGCCAGCGGCCGGCTGGCCCATCGCCCCGGGCTGCGCCTCGTGCGGCATCTGCCCCTCGCCGGAGAGAGAAAAGTCGATCGCTTGTCCTGGATGGACGCCTTTGGCTACAAAGGTCTGAACCCTCGGATCCTCTTGCGAAGACTGAAAGTCCGCACCCCTGCCAGCCTGCAAATTTCATGCTCTTGGGAACGTAAACCACAAGGTTATCGGCCGGCATCTGCAGGTGAGGAGTGAACGTGTACTTGCCAGCGTACGAGATGTGATATTGCACCTCGAACATGGTCTCCTTTTCGCCCTGGTCCGGTTGGATCGGAATGTTGATTGCGTAGTGTCCACTCTGATCCAACGGTACCGGCCGTGTGTTCGTGGCCAGCCCGCCAGGCCGCGTTGCCGAAGCCCCATCCAGTTCCGCACCCTGCGGAAGCACGACTTCGAAGGTTTCGTTGCTGAATTGGGCCTTGGGCGGCAGGCTCGTATTGCGCACCAGGTACCGTTCCTGTACTCGCAACATGCCACCTTCTGCCTCGACAAGAAGCATGTCGGCATCAATCCTTACGCCATCCACCTTCGCGGCCACATCATAGACAGTGACGTTTCCCGGCCCGCCCCCTTGTGGCGCCGCGATAAAGTAGGTTCCTCCCTGATGATTCACCCGTATCAGATAAGGCCCCAATGCCCGGCGACGCTGAAGCGAATAATTCCATGGGAGTCAGTCGTGGCGCTGGCGGCTTCCGACATGCCGGCCTGGACGTCGATCAGCACGACTTGATCGCCTGAAGACGGCTTTCCATAGGTCTCGTTTGTTACTGTGCCGGTAATCGAAGCGCCGTAAGCGAGGCCGGCTGAAATAAACCCGATTGAGACAAGCCGGAAAAGAAACTTCTCGAACTGCAATCATCAAATTCTCCATTAGTTGATTGGTGCCGAGGTTGACAGAAACAGCGAAACCGATTCCGCAGCCTCGCCCGGCACTGGGCTCCGGAAGAAGCTGATCGGCTCAAACTGCAGAACTCGTGGCAGTTGGCTTCACACGGATTTCGCCAGCATCTCGCTTCGATCGGCCGTATCGACGGCACCGAAAGCAACGCCGGCCGCCTTGAGAAAATCCGAAGGCGGAGTGCCTCCGGCAAAAATCCACACAAAATCGTTTGGAATTTCGCGGACTTCACCATTGACTTCTATCAATACGCTTCCCACGCGAAACTCCGTGGGGATGGAGTTGAACAGAACCTCGACCTTTCCTGAATGGATGTGCTCGGCGATTCGCTTTTCGTTGCGATCCTTTAATCGGCTGAACTCGCTCTTGCGATATGAGAGCGTAACTTTGTTGCCCGCTTGGTGAGCCAGGCCCATCGCGGCTTCAACCGCGCTGTCTCCTCCGCCAACAACCAGAATGTTGTAGTTGGTATAGTGGTCTGCCTCGATCAGGCGGTAAAGAACGTGAGGCAGTTCCTCGCCCTTGACGCCAAGCTTGCGAGGGGTCCCCGCACGACCCAGCGCCAGAACCACTGCGCGGGATCTGTACTCCTCTCGCGTAGTGCGAACGCGGAAGAGTCCGTCCGTCTCCTTCTGAACTTTCTCCACGACCTCCGAAGTATGGATGTTCAGATCCGTGCGCTGCATGATCTTTTCCCAGAACGCTCAAAAGATCTTCTTTGGAAAGAGTTGTCTTGTGTGAAACTTTCCATGCAGCGGAAACTCCACCGGGCTGGTCATCACAAGCTTCTGGCGCGGATATTTCGAAACCGTGCCGCCGACTTCTTCGCGCTCCAGCGTGAGCGCCTTGAGCCCATGTTCTGCGGCCCGCAGTGACGCGCTTATGCCCGCCGGACCCGCCCCCACAATGACCACATCGAGTGCACCCTGCTCCGGCTGCCGCGCAGTCTGGCGGCGATGCGGCGGGCAATTACATCCATGCAGTCCCTGCCCTGGTTGACCGCATTCTTGATGAGTGCCAGCCCGCCCAATTCTCCCACGATGAAGAGGTTCCCCACACTGGTTTCGAATTCTTCGCTGATCGCCGGAACGTCGCCGCCTGAACTGGGCTTGGCCATCGCCATGTGATCGCGCCTACCGGGCACGCCTCAGCGCACAACCCATGTCCAATGCACTTATGTCCGTTGATGATGGCCGCTTTCCCGTTTACAAGGGCCGAGCACATCGCCTTCCGGGCATACCTTTACACAGGCCCCGCAGCCAATGCAAGAATCGTTCAGAATCTTGGGATGTTGCGCTTTCGGTCCGTCCGAAAACAGTGCCCCCCGCTCCGCGGCCGCTTTGGCCTGTGCCGTGCTTCGCTGGTGTCCGCGCCAATAGCGAATTAAGAAAAAACCCAGAACACTTCCAGCAATCAGCCACGTAAGAAGAGTGTCCATTTGTTACCGCAACCCAAGGGTCATAAATCCGAGACCCATGACGACCAGCGATATGAATGATCGCAAGAATTGCAAAAGCGTAACTGAAAGGACGATGAATCACGTGCCAAAGATGAAAGACCCGCTGCGTCTGGCCAAGGAACACAACTCGCTTGGAGAGCGATGCCTTTTGCCGCACCAATCGGACAACCACTTCAATCTCCCGGTTACCGCTGGAAAAAAGGCCGCCGATAGAACGTAACTTGACGCCAAAACTCGACGGCGCGCGTCGCAGGCTGGCTACTCGAAAGACAAGACCCGCATCGGCCATGATCATTGCGCCGATTGCGCTCACCGGACTGATCTTCTTCATCTGCTCCGCAGTCGGAACGTGAAGCGCCCGTGCCAATTGCTCCTCCGTGAAGATCGACTGGCCAAGCAGTGCATCGGAAAGCTCCCGTTCGCTCGACTTCAACTCGGTCAGCGACAATTCGGCGGCATTTAGCGAGCGCGGTATCTGTGCATAAAGATAACGCCCAATGATGCCGCTTATCGCCACTGCAAGCATGATCCAAAAAGCAAAACCGGCAATACCCTGAAATTTGAACGAGGCATGAAAGGCGATCAAAATAGGAGCCGTAACTCCCGCAATAACATGAAAGTCCATCCAGTGCCTGCGCCGTTCCAAACCGACCCAGCCAGGGGATCACCTTGCGCAAAGCGTAGAGGAAGATGATGAAGAATAAAATCGTACCCAGCACCCCGAGTTTGATCCCGATGCTCCCGCTCGGTTTCAGCAATTCGTGCTTGTCTGAAAAGGGCCTTTCATTCAGCGGAAGAATATAGTAACTTGCGCCATAAATGGCGAGTGACGCCACCAACAGAGTTGACGCCGCAGATCGCGATGATCACGCGTATCCGATGGCCTAGCTCCTTATCCGCTGTCTTCCGCGTAATTGGCACAGCGGAAACAGTGGTTTGAAGCAGAGACATGATTAAGGCTTCTCCTTTTCGAACTCGGAGGATTTAGCGGTCGCGATATCCCCTTTGTCGCTCACACCTTCTGCGGCGCGAATTTTTACATTCGGATCTTGTTCCACATCGATTGAAAAACTCTTGTAGGCATCGAAAACGTGCGTATTGCGCCAATGCTGCCGAGTCGTCTCGACATCGACAACCGCCAATGCGGGCAAGTCGAAAGACGAAACTGTGTTGCCCACCTTCTCCGGCTTGTAATCCACGTGGACATGCAGGGACCGCAGACCAATGTCGCTCATGTCGCTTTCCAGATCGGCATCGATCTTCACCACTTCTCCGACTGCTTGTTAAGCCACGCCGTGCCTTTAAGTTCAAGCGGATATTCGCGCCCGCGAAGCGCCAAGGCCGCCGGAGTGCGGCGACCCTTGATATGCTCAAAATGAATCGGGATGAGCGTCCTTGCCATCGACAATCGACTTGTCGCCCGCTTCGAATTTGAAGCTGTCTCTGGTAATAGGGATGAAATACCAGCAACACAGTCGGCACCCCATTACTCACCAGCATCGATACGGGTGACAGTTTGGGAGTTCCAGCACTGGCGACAACTCGCGTCTCATTCAACTGGAAGTCGTCTCCGGTCCCGTTCATCATGATGAGGTAGTCGTACTTTGGCCCGTTCGCTATCTGCAACATGGCCGTTCGGCGCGATCTTCTCCTGTGTGACCGACTCCGTGCAGTGAAGATCCGCAAGGCTTGTCAAATACGCCGTGATCCTTCTTCTGCACCATATCCACTGGATCGGTTGAAGACACGGCCTGGCCTGCGGCAAACATCGCCGCCAGTGCCGGCAGAAGACCTGCCAAAAGTAAGGTGCGGCCTAAGGCTGATTGACATGTGCTGCTCTCCTTAATTTAGATCGGTTGTCGAACCTGTACCCAAAGACAGTAGTCCATTGGTTGTAATTCAAGGATCCCCCCCGCTCAGCAGTAAACGCGCTCTCGACAAAGAATTTCGCGCCCAGGTTCATATCGCACAGCGCGTTGGCAAAGTATGAGTTGCTGCTTGTCGCAAGCGGAGAGTTGTAGATGTAGCTCCCGCCTTGCAAATTGAGGTTGAACCTTTCGCCTAAGTCTCTGCTTAAAGTAACTGTCCGATACGTTCCATCCGCAAAAGCGCTGTTGAATTTCGAGTACCGAACATCGGCCTGCAGGCCCGTCTTCCATATGTTGGCCATCGTCAGCCCGATGAGTTCATTAAGTGAACTCTTCGTATCGCCCGAATCGCTGCTCCGCCCCAGGCTGAAATAGCCTGTGATGTGCAGCGGCAACGTAGCTCGAACGCCTCCATTCAGGCCCTGATAGAGATACTTGTCCAAAAGCCCGGTTCCAACCAGGACCGGATCGTAAGTTGGCACATCGCGAAAATAAGTGTCGCTCACATCGATTGCTATGCGGGGATGCACCTGGACGCGCAGTGAAACCAGGCTTTCACCGATCCCAGTGCCGACTGGAGGCTCCGACGGATTGGGTGTGGGTCGGTCGACCTGCATGGCTTCAAATAATGAAAAGTACCGCTTGAACGAGAAGCTATTCTCTGTAAACGCAAACGGCCTGTCTGTCTTCCAATTTAGAAGAGCGATTCCGGCGCCCGCCGTTGTCGAATAGTGAAACGAATCGTAACTTCCGCCGTGCACGTTGAAGAACGAGCCGCCAATTCTCCGTTGCGGATCGTAGTCCCACGCGGTCGGGTCCGGCGTTGACCCGGCAAAGGTACCGATAAGTAACTTGGAAGAAAGGTTCCTGGCCACATAAGCGCCGTCGATTGTTTCCAGGCTGCTTGCCCAGGGAAGGTAGAGCCTGCCGATGCCCGCCGTCCACTTTGAATCCGGATTGACGTAGGAAAGACTCATCAGATAAGTGCGATTGATCAGGTCCTGTATGGATTGTTGCGCCGGGCCGCCGCTCACTTGCTTTTCTCCTCGCCAATATCCTGTCAAATTCCAATGAGTACCGAACATGCGTGTAAAATCAGCTCGTACAACCGCCCCATATTCCTTCGACGTGCCGCCGCCCTGTCCAACCTCCTGAATCATGCTCACATCAAATCCGATTCTGCCGCGCGCCATATTCACCTCGGGCAGCGGAGGACGCGGGATCGCATTGCGTACCTCCTCGTCCAGCGGGTCACCCGCGCTGAAACTAACCACCATTGGATACTTGCGCGTATTGCCGAGCGTGTTCTTATCAACTAGCTTCTCAACCTCCTGATCCGGCAGTGTAACTACGTCTCCCACTACCAGAGGCCGAGACTTGGAAACGACTTCGCAAACCGCTGAGGTGGAAGCTACCGAATCCACTTTGAGCTTCGCGACAATCCCCGGCTCAATTGCCTTATTAGTGGGATCATCGGCGGGTTTCTTCGGGTCTTGCTTCAAAACAAGGTTCGTGCCTTCGTCCAACCCTGAGGTTCGGCCGCCGTTGATATAGACGTCTGTGCCGTTGATGTAGCGCACTTGGAACTCCGTCCGCAGTTGCGCCGCCTGGCCCTCTGCAGGAATCGTTTGGCCCTCCGCAGGGACCGTCTGGTCCTGTGCTGGAGCCGTCTGGTCCTGTGCCGGAACTGCCTGGCCCTGTGCAGGTGCCGCTTGGTCCTGCACAGGAACCGCCTGAATTGGCGCAGTCGTATGCTGCGGCCCCCCGGACTGCTGCGCAGCGCAAACCTGAACAACGAAAATAGTCAAAATCAGTCGCCACCACTTTCGAATTGTCATTATCCTCCACCGCCATTCTTGTGGCAGGCGTAGCAGTTCACGCTGTTGTACACGTAACCCGAAACTCCGCTATGCCGGGGATCCGTAGCTGCTTCGGTATGACAACCCGTGCACGTGAACACTGAGTAATCCGACGAGTTGGTGTGACAAGTTGTGCAGACACCGTTCGCGCTGCCATGGTTGATCGGGAAGAACGTATGGTAGGTCGTGGGCAAGGTCGCGGGAATCCATGCCGTGGTCGTGTGGCACGTTACGCAGGTTGTCGGCCAGCCCGCCGTCACGTGATTGGGATTGGTAGTCCCCGTAAAGTCAGCCTGATGGCACGAGTAGCAATCCGTCGGCGTCCCGGCAAACACATTGTTCACGTGACACTTGATGCAATCCACCGTGGTATGTGCCCCGGTCAGCGGGAACGGCGTGTTGTTGTGGTTAAACGTCGCCCCCGTCCACGCAGTCGTGGTGTGGCAAGTGTCGCATGTCGTCGGGAAGCCCGCCGCCGCGTGGTTCGGGTCAGTAGTTCCGGTCCAGTCCGCCGCGTGACAGCCATAACATGCCGTCGGCAAAGTTGTGTAGTTGTTATTCGTGTGGCACGTCGCGCAGGCCACCGTTGTGTGCGCGCCGGTTAGCGGGAAAGCGGTGGTGTTGTGATTGAATGACGATGGGCTCCAAGCTGTGGTTGTATGGCAGATCGAGCAGTCGGTCGGGAAGCCGGAAGATACATGGTTGGGATTCGTCGTGCCCGTGAAATCAGCTTGGTGGCAAGCGTAGCAGGCCGTCGGCGTCGCTGTGTAACTGTTATTGGTGTGGCACTGCGCACAGGTCAAAGTAGCATGCGCACCGGTCAGGGGATAGTTGGCATAGAGTGTGTGATTGAATGAGGTCAGCGTGGTCCAGTCAGTTGTGGTGTGGCAGGTATCGCATGTGGTGGGGAAGGCTACCGCCGCATGGTTGGGATTGGTCGTTCCAGTGAAATCCGCCAGGTGACAGCCGTAGCAAGTCGTGGGCAGTGTCGTGTAGTTGTTATTCGTATGGCATTGCACACATGCAAGAGTGGCATGCGCGCCTGTCAGCGGGAACACCGACGCGTGATTAAATGTCGATGTCGTCCAGGTCGTCGTCGTGTGACACAAGGTGCAATCGGTCGGGAAGCCCGATGCAACGTGATTCGGATTGGTGGTCCCGGTGAAATCCGCCTGGTGACAGCCGTAGCAGGCCGTCGGCAGGGTCGTGTAGTTGTTGTTCACGTGGCACGACGCGCACGGAACCGTCGTATGCGCACCGGTGAGCGGAAACGACGTGTTGTTGTGATTGAAGGTGGCGCCCGTCCAACTGGTCGTCGTGTGGCACACGGTGCAATCGGTCGGGAAGCCGGCTGTCACATGATTCGGATTGGTGGTTCCGGTGAAGTCCGCCTGGTGGCAGCCGTAGCACGCCGTCGGCAAGGTTGTGTAATTGTTGTTCACGTGGCACGATGCGCAAGGCACCGTTGTATGCGCCCCGGTTAGCGGGAAGGCGGTGTTGTTGTGATTGAAGGTTGACGCCGTCCAACTGGTCGTCGAGTGGCACAAGGTGCAATCCGTCGGGAACCCCGCCGTAACGTGGCTGGGATTGGTGGTCCCGTTGAAGTCCGCCTGGTGGCAGCCGTAGCACGCCGTCGGCAAGGTTGTGTAGTTATTGTTCACGTGGCACGATGCGCACGGTACATTAATATGTGCGCCCGTCAGCGGGAAGGACGTAGTGTTGTGATTGAAGGTTGACCCGGTCCACGCCGTGGTGTTGTGGCAGGTCGCGCACGTCGTCGGGAACCCGACACTAGCGTGAGGCGGTGCGTTCGTCCCGTTGTAATCTGTCTTGTGGCAGGAGTAGCAGTCGGTCGGCACCGTCGTGTAGTTGCCATTCACGTGGCATGATGCGCACGCCACAGTGATATGCGCGCCGGTTAATGGGAATGAAGTGCTGTTGTGATTGAATGTGGACGGTGTCCAGCCGGTGGTCGTGTGGCAAATTGAGCAATCCGTCGGGAATCCCGATGTTACGTGATTGGGATTGGTGGTCCCGGTAAAGTCCGCCTGGTGGCATGCGTAGCAGGCCGTCGGCGTCGATACGTAGTTATTGTTCACGTGACACTGCGTGCAGGCCAGGGTTGCGTGCGCACCCGTCAAGGGATAATGAGCATAAAGCGTGTGATCGAACTTGGCGTTGAGCCAATCGCTCGTCGAGTGGCAAGTCTCGCAGGTGTGAGGAAGGCCGAGTTGCACGTGTGGAGGATTATTGCTGCTTGTAAAGTCGGTAACATGGCATGTATAGCAATCGGATGGCGTCCCCGCGAACACGTTGTTGACGTGACACGCCGTGCATGGCAACGTAGCGTGCATCCCCGTAAGCGCATAGCCCGTGTACTTCAAGTGATCGAATTTCGCGTTGAACCAGCTATTCATGGTGTGACAGCTTTCGCAGGTAGTCGGGAATCCCAACGCGACGTGATTTACGACTGGAGTCTGAAAATCTTGCTGGTGGCACGAGTAACAGGCTGTCGACAACCCTGCAAATTGCCCGGCTGGCTGCGTTCTTGTGGCACTCGTCGCATTCCACCAGGGCATGCGCCCCCACTAATGGAAAACGGTTTTGGTGATTCTTGATGGCATCGAGGGAAACCTGCCAGCCTTTTACGGCATGACAGCTCTCGCAGTTCGCGCCAAACTGGCCGCGATGGATGTCTGCATGGCAATCGGCGCAGTGGGTGCTGACATTCTTGAAGACCAGGTTGGTATGGCACTCCGTGCAGGCTACTTTCTCGTGCATGCCGCGCAGAGGATACCCAGTTTGATCGTGGTTGAACTCCGGGTTCGAACGGATGGGCTTCCAACTCGTATAGGTGTGGCAATTCTGGCAGGGGATTGAAAGCGGGCCATGCGGGTTCCCCACCTTGGCTTCGGGGCCCCCAACCTCGGGTCGACTACTTTCCTTGGGCTGTTGCGCCGTCTTTGGCGGTTGCATCGCTACAACAGCAGCCAACGGTAGGAACCCAAAACCGATCAAAAAAAGCCTGCGGAGCAGGGCCATCGACCTCTCCATCCACTCTTTTGCGGCGATTCAGCATCGGTTTACCCGGACACTGAATGCGTGCAGTTGGCACAAAATCAGGGCGGGCGTACTTAGAAGCCGATCGCGAAACTCAATGCAACCGCTAGATTTGGTCCCGGCTGTTCTCTATCGCCGGGTGCCAACCGAGCAGCCATCACGAACCAAGCTAGTCAGAGCACATCTTCCCTGTCTTTGCGATAAGCCGAGACGTAACCTGCGAGGGTTAACGCCGGAATACGACTAGTTCAGCCGCACAATCGGACTAGCTCTGTGAATTCAACCGAGCCGAACTCACAGACCGGTGCGGAAGGCAATTATTTGATTTCTTTTCCCGGATTCAAGCGAGGCGTGCTGACGCGGCCTAATCAAGCAATTGGCAAGCGTCAACATCGTGGTGCGGCCCCCTTTGCGATTCAAGAATCCGAAAACTTCTTTCTCAGATAGGCAACGAGGGAATCAGCAGAACACTTGTATCAATCAATTAAGACGAGCCTAAGGGGAAATTGGTTATCCAAACTAGGCAAATCCCGTCTTGAAATTTAGCTTACAACGGCCCGGCCGAATGGTCTACATGAAAATGAAAATTTTTGAACATGGTGGTAAGATTTTTCACTCATTTATCACTCTTTCGACCTCGATCGAATGTCTGCTTGGGGGATGTTCGTCCCATGGCAGTCTGCGCATGCCGTGGGTGTCGGCTTGTAGAATAACACTAATGTGTCATTGACAGTCTTCTTGAGCGTGTGGCATGAGGCGCAAGGAACATCCTCATGGCCGCCCTTGAGCGAGAATCCGGTCTTCTCGTGATCGAAAAGGGACGGCTTCCACTTATTGCTGTTGTGGCATGAACCGCACTCGTTCGCGCGCGCGCCAAATTGGTCGGCATGCGGATTCTCGTGACAATCGCTGCACGCGGTTGGAGCGCTCGAGAAGCGCACATGCAGCATATTCAATTCCAGGTTCGGCGGCTTGTGGCAATCTGTGCAGGTTACCGCTCGATGAGAGCCCTCCAGGGGAAATTTCGTCTGCGCGTGGTCGAACTTCGCCACTTCGTCCCATTCCTTGGTCGTGTGGCAGGCTTCGCAGCCCAACGGCTTTCCTGATTTATCGAGCTTGCCCATCTGCTCTTTGAACTCACCCTTGTGAATGTCCTCATGACAGGTGACGCAAGTGAGATTGTTGAAGTGATAGAGCGCCACCTTCGAGCCCTCCGGCGGCTTGTGGCAGTCTACGCAGGCCACGGCTTCGTGCCCTCCTGTGAGCGGGAAGCTTGATTTCCGGTGCTCGGCCATCGTGTAGTTTGTTGTCTTAAAGGTGGCTCCGTTGTGACACTGTTCGCAACGGTTGCGCCATGGCGCGGCTGCGAATTGCCCCTGATGCTCATCCTCGTGGCAATCAACGCACTGCGCAAACTTGATCTTGTAGCGTGTCTCTTTGCCCGCCGGTTTATGACAGTCCTCGCACTTCACCTTAGCGTGTGGAAATACCAGCGGAAACCCGGACTTGGCGTGATCTGCAACCGAATACGTGGAAGGCTTCCAACCCGCAACTGTGTGGCAACTCTCGCACCGGCCCCCGTCTGGGCGCTTGAGAAATTGGCCGCCATGGGGGTCGGGCTTATGGCAGTCCGCGCACCTCTCGTGAGGAATTTTGGCCTTGAAGTCTCCGCCTGCATGGCAAGTCAGGCACGGCACATCCAGGTGCTTGCCCAACAACGGGTACCCCGTCTTCGAGTGATCGAACTTCGTATCGATGCTCGACTTCTTCCATGTCGACGTATTGTGGCACGAGTCGCAACTCTGCTTGAATTCGCCCTTATGCGGGTCGGTGTGACAATCCGAGCAGCTTGAAAATTTTATTCCTGCATATCGTGGCAATCCATCGGCTCCCGCCGTGTGGCAACTCTGACAAGATGTTTTGATATGGGCGCCCGTAAGCGGGTAGCGCGTCTTAGAGTGATCGAACGTCTCCTTCTCAATCTTCGCGGCCTTCCAGTCAACCGTCGAGTGGCATTGCGTGCATGTTGCACCGAATCGGCCTTCATGCGGGTCTTTGTGGCAACTTGCGCATCCTGTCGAGAGTCCCAGCCAGGTGTGGTTCAGGTCCTTTCCTCCAAGTAGCTTTCGCTCCTGCTCGGAAATGTTCTGCGCCTTGTGACAGGAGCGGCAGGTCACTCCGACATGCTTGCCGTCAAGAACGTATCCGGTCTTCGAGTGGTCGAATCCTTTGGGGGTCGGATCCCAATGCACCATCTGGAAATCCGCGCCGTTGTGATCGGAGTGACATTTCACGCAAGCCGAGCCTGGAGCGCCCGACCGCGGATAGGTCGCATGAAGTCCCCGATTTTGCTGGAGTTCTGCAGCTATTTCCTTATGGCACTCAAGGCAGCGGAAAGTGGGAGTCTTCGCGGAAACCTCGTGACACTTGATACAGTTCGCATCCCCGCTCAAGCTCTGGTGCGCCCTGGCCAGCGGTCCAGGAGAAATCTGTGCATTTGCCGCGCACGCGGACAAAATCATGAGTGCCAACGCAAAATGCCAGCGGTGCTGAAGAGCCGCGCAACCCTTTTGATTAGCGCCTCTGCCTCCGGCACAATCCAGAGATAGGGTGCCTTCGTTTGGTTTGCGCATCCGACCGATCCTCATTCGTCTCCTGTCCAGATCTCAAATTATTCAAATGCGGGAATACCCGGCTTGAGTTGCCTGAACGCAACCAGATAGAAACCTCGTGACTTAAAGCAAGGGCCCGAAGGCAGAGATTCGCCCGATAGGGAGAGTTGATGCGCCCATCGTGATCCCTCGCGAGCGAGCCGAGGGCAGTCTCGTCCGCGGCGGTGAATCCTCTTTGGGTGGAGTATGCCAGCCCCGCCCAGATCAGCGCAACTTTCCCCGCCCTCGCCCAAACCCGGATTTGTAAGTGCATCGTTTCCACTAAGAATGCCAAATAACAGCCAATATGCAGTCGGCCCAGCGAATACACGGCGAAAATACCTCTCGAACAAATTACTATAACCAACTCACTTTCAAAAAGATGGGCTTTTTCGCCTCGCCTTTTCAACTTCGGAAACAAGTCCTCAAAGGTAACTCAACTTCTCCGCCTTCGAAGCAGGAAGCAACCCCAAACTTATCCAGCAAGAACGTCGCTTTACAAGTAGCCAGGAAAACGGCAATTTCTGAATTTACGCGCTACTTACAGAAACGTTACGTGTTTTTACGTCCATGCACCCTGAAAACGTGCCACATTTGAGTGCGACTGATCTGGAGAAAGTAAATTGAAGCAACGCAAGCAACCGAATGCACGCTATCTTCCATGGGGAAGCGTGGAGACAAATAGGAATACCCGGGAAACAAAAGCAATGCCCGCGGGAAAAAACGCGCCTATTAGACTCGAGAAGAGGCGGCCCGCGAAGCCCAAGACGATCTTGGAGGACTTATTCAAGTTGCTGGAAGACTACGGACCAGCGTGGTATACGGAAGAACTTCACAATCGCGCGATAGACGCGATGCTCGGCCGTGCCTCATAAGCTGGCATTCGATGCCTTTCGGACTGATCGCAATCTTCAGAAAACTTTCAGAAACTTGAAAAAATAGTTGCCTTGTCACTCTCCGCGAAAGCCCTATTCCCTTCTGCCGTGGGCAGAGGGGAATAGGGCCTTATCCCTTGGCTTGGCGTCGCATAACTCGCATCTTTGTCTGTCGCCCGTCTGCGTCAGGCTCGGCTATTTGAAGTTATCGGAAAAGTACTTACTCTTCCAGACCGCCGTTCACCTCGCCCATGAACCGGTAGCCAATCCCAGGAACCGTCACAATCATTTCCGGCTTTTTCGGGGACCTTTCCAACTTTTGGCGCAAGCTGGCGACATGCATATCAACGGTGCGCGTGTAAGTTCCGGCTCGATGGCCCCAAACCTGCCGCAGCAATTCTTCGCGAGTGAGAGTCATTCCTGAATGTTCCGCAAAATAACGGAGCAGACAAAACTCCCGTGCCGTGAGTTTGACTGGTTCGTCACCACGGGTTACTTCGGCCCTTCGAACATCTAAGACAACGGTGCCGAATCGGAACATGGACGGAGCACTCGATTGAGCGGCTTCCTGCTTCACCAGCGAGCGCCGTAAAATGGCCTCGATCCGCGCCAGAAGCTCAAACGTATCGAAGGGCTTTGTAACATAGTCGGCTGCACCCAGTTTCAGGCCAACAATTTTTTCCACAGTTTGGCTTCTCGCAGTTAAGAAGAGTACGGGAGTCGTGAGCCCGGCGCGGCGGATGTCTGTGCAGATATCAAACCCGCTCCGGGAAGGTAGCATGACATCGAGGATAATCAGATCGAAATCTGGATTTGTTGCCTTCTCTAATCCCGCGATCCCATCGGTCGCGATATCCACCATGTACCCTTCGCTCCGGAGACGATCTCCCAAAGTAAGGCATAGCTCTTGTTCATCCTCGACAAACAGAATGTGTTCGTTCATGTGGTCAAAGATGGTGTTGGCCGGGAAGGCAGCATGACCTTCAGCATCTCCTGTCCTTTCGCAATTTGCAAGTGCAAAGTGAATGTGCTGCCGGTTGACAGCCCACTTATGACTGAGAGCCTGCCACCCATCGATTCTGCGATCCGCTTGGCAAGAGACAATCCCAACCCTGTGCCGTGGATTTGGGCGGCCTGCACGCGGGGACTGCGGTAGAACGGATCGAAAATGTGAGTCAGTTCAGAAGATTCGATACCGATGCCGCGATCGGAAACAGAGATTCGCAATTCCTCATCCGGCCCATCTTCCAGAGGCGCGGTAAATACCCGAAGTACAATATGCCGGTGGTCGCTGCCGCCGTATTTGACGGCATTCCCAATCAGATTCTGCAAGCATTGTGAAATTCCAGTCCGGTCGCCCAGCACCAGAGGAGGCAAGGGGTCGATTTGGATTTCGAGGACGAATCCCGCCTCTTTCACCAGCGCATCGGTGCCGGTCACAACCGAGTCGATGATCGGTTTAATCTCCAGAGGTTGAATTGACCTTTCTTTTCGGTCTTCTGTGGAGGCAAAAATCAGAATCTGATCCACAAGGTCAGTCATGCTTCGACTTTGGTGTTGCAGGATGGAGCCGTACTTCCGTAGTGCGGACTTGCCTGAGATGAGACCATCGGCAAGGTTGTCAGCGGCCGAACTTATAACCGCAAGCGGTGTACGCAGCTCATGCGAAACAGATGCGACGAATTCCATTTGCAGCTTCGCCAATTGGACCGTGCCCAACATTCGGCTTCGTTGAATCGCCCACACGGCGCCAATTGACAGTAGAAACGTAAAGCAGAGGATCACGATGACCCTTAAGGTTGATCGGTGTGAGACCGTGACCAGGTTGGCCTGGCGCCGCGCGGCATCCTGGTCGTAAAGGTGCTTCACCTCGTCCAGATCCTGGCGGACGCGCTCGAAAGCCGGCACCCCTCTTGACAGGTCCAGACTTACCGCCTCTTTCGTGCTCCCTTCGAGAATCGATGCCAAAACTTCATCTCGAACGCTAAGGTAATTCACCCAATCGAGCGCGAGACGATTTGCAAGCGCGTACTCCATCGGCTGTCCCGCCTGACGTTGATATTCTGTTATGTCGTCTCTCACCCGCTGATCCGCGGCACGGGATTGATCTGCATATTCAACCTGAAAGTTACTGTCACCAGTCGTCAACGCGTACAAGGTGGCGCGGCGCGTCTCCTGCGCATCGTACTGTAGCTCCCCTATCCGTTGCAGGCCATGCACGGTCCGGGTGTACATTTCCTGCGCTTCAAAGTTTGCCTCCTGCAAATCGCGAACCACAAAAGCCCCAATCAAAGTTGCGCCACTGCAAACTATCAAGAGCAATATGACTTCATTGTGTCGCGCAGCAAAGCTCAAAAAGCGGCGCAAAAGTGGCGCGGAATCGAAAGACCAGGCATTCAACCAGAATTTGGGAAGTCTTCTCAATTCAAGTACCGCCTTGTTATTGCACGTGCAGTCTGTAAGCCTTGTCGTCTGGAAGCATTTCGTTCAGGCGAACGACCTTTACGGTCCCATCCACGTCGCTTTTACGTAGGTAGCCAATGGCTCCGGGAACGTTAAAGATAAACTTGCGTACCCCCGAGGGTGTTGAAAGGATCTTGGGCGAAACCAGAATTTCGCCGCTGTACAAACCGCGAAGAAAATGCGTTTTGAATTGGTCCTCACTCATTCCGCATACTTCGCGCAGAATGATCTTGCGCTCCGGTTCCCCCGGCTCGCGCATGACCAGGGTGATCCGTCGGCCATTGGCCCAATAGCCGCGACCTCCAAGAAAAATCGTATGTAGATCCGCGGAGGACAAGTTATCAACCGGATTCGAGCGATTTACAACAATCGCCAGTGGTTCCGGCGGCGGACTCAGCTCCTCCGTGAAAGCCCCAGCTGGATAAGCTGTGGCCTTCGCCGCGTCCGAATTCGGCCATGCCACCACTGCAAGCGTAAGCAGAAATGTCGCAAGTCGTCGCACTATCGATCAGGCCTCGTCAGAAAGTAAATCCCACTTGCGCCGTAAGTCCTGTTACTCCCGGCTGATTCCGCAAAAACGTGTAATTGTACTGAAACTTCAGTGCAACAGATTCAGTTGCATCGTAGCGAATTCCGAATATCGGTCCGTGCCGCAAGGCCACGTCTGGAAACACCGGCTCGTTGTGGGCCACGTTCAAGTACTCATACCTGAAATAGGGACGGTAGGATCCAAACTGTCTCGAGATCTGCGAATAGAAGCCCGGAGTGTGGAAGACAATGGGGGTCCCGAAAGGTGCGTGACGATCTAGCAAGGCCTCACTGAGCCATTCGAACTTTGGACGAATGAGAATCGCGTGTGCGGCAAGTATGCTCTCTCCGATTTTGGGAGTGTCCGAGGGAACAAGCACGTCGCGGTAGAACGAGAACCCGGTCTGGAAGCCATGCAAAACCTCGGGGCGTGCGAAAATCGCCAGGTTGAACGCTTTATGGTTGGTATCGTCGAGCTCGTTTTGGACCGGTTCTGAGTCTAGCGGGGTCCGCGACTCTCGCCCATTGCCCAACTCGGCAACATAATGCAATCCCAGCGACTTGGAAGGTATCATGCCGTTGGCCGAAACGCCTACGGTGTGAACGGGGAGAATTCCCCCCCGATCCTCAAACTCGAACAAAAACGGCCGGTCTGTCGTCGTCTGCATCCACGTGCTGTGATGATAGGCGGTGTTGTAGTAGCCAATGGCAGTGTGTCCCCTGCCGACAGAGATATTCAGGTAATCGTTGTGCGAGTACTGCAAGAGGTACCGTTCCACGTCCACGCCAAACGTGTTCTCCGGTCCCACGCTCGTACCATAGATGTTGTCCGGACCGCCTTCGAATACGATCTCGCTGAGGAATCTGTATTTGTCCGCGATATCCGAAGTGACAAACAGGTCAAGCTGCCCCAGAGAAAACGAATTGGTGTCTCCTGGCTGCGTGTCGCCATGAAATGAAACATCACCGAAGCCTCGGATATTCAACAGGGTTTTGCTCAAGTCCATTCTGTCGGTCACCACACTCTCAGACTGACTCGGCTCGGAATCCGGAAGGCCGGGTGGAACCTGCTGTGGTTTGACTGCGGTCTGGTTCACGGAAGGCGGTGGCGCGGACGAAACCAGGGAAGCCTTTGCCATCTGAGCTTTCGCAGGATCGGACTCCTGCGCATGACTGTTGGCCTCGGTATCCTGCTGCTTGGCCTCCAACACGCTCACCCTTGCTTCCAGCTGCTCAATCCGCTTCATCAAAAGCTGGATCGTTTCCTTGTCGACAGTTGGCCCATCGTCCGCCCGCTGGGCACACACAAGAGCGCCGCTTAACAGGCACAGAAGCCCTGAAACAGCTATGCGGCCTGCCCGTTTTGCAAAGATTCGATTTGTTGGACGCATTTCGATCTCCTTTACTCCGCGCCTCCTGGACGATACTCCCGCGAGATGGGCGAATCGATATTTCTGCACACAAGATGAATGCGCACCCTGAAAGTGCGCACAGAGAGAGCCGTTATTCAATCCCCGTGCCAGGCTTTCGAGTCCCGCAGTCTTCAACAGGATCGATCCCTTCAAATTCAAGAAAATGTCGATCGACGCGAATTGATTGAGGATAGCGCCCTTTTCGATGATGATCCCAGCCTCCAAGAGCGGATTTGCTCAAGAGCAAACAATCGATTGGCGTGGACGGAAAGGAAACATTTAACCAATTCATTTCGCCTTCCGGCAATCTTCTGCGGCGACGGGCCGGAAGCTCTGGTCGGCGGCGAACGAGAAGCCACTTCATCGACGGTCGTTGGCTGCCCGCATGAATAAGACCAGCAAATACAGTGCGGAGACCCCAGCAAAGCAGCGAATACCGGCGCAAACACTTTCGCCTTTCAAAAGTCTATTCATCGTGCAAGCAAACTGAACCCGGAATACCTATAATGGGTTAAGAATTGCTTCGTTGCGATTCTCTTTCATTCCCCGTTCGCGTACAAAGGTCGCTCTGGAGTCATCATGGCAGCTTTCGGTAGCTTTGCAATTCTAATTGCACTGGCTTTGGCAACTTACAACCTCTTGGCGGGGGCGCTCGCATTGCGCCTCATCGCTGTCGGTAAGCCAGTCCCCATCTCTCCAGAACGGCTTGCCGATACCGCGCGCCGCGCCGGCATCGCCGTCTTCGTGGCCGTGACTGCAGCTGCCTTCGCCCTGATCTGGTCAGTCTTTACCAACGACTTCTCCATCACCTATATCCTTGAACACTCCAACCGGGCATTTCCGGGCCCTTACAAGTTCTCTGCCTTGTGGAGCGGCCAGGAAGGCTCATTGCTCCTGTGGGCTTGGTTGCTGGCAACCTACGGCTTTGTCCTCCGGCTTACCCATAAGACGGATGTGAAGCTCTACGCCTACGCCGGAACGATTCTTGCCGGAATCCAGGTCTTCTTCCTGCTCATCTTGAACTTTGCCGCGCCGCCCTTTGCCCTCTATCGGGGCGTCGTTCCTGACGACGGCAACGGATTGAACCCACTGCTCCAGTACCCGGAGATGGTGATTCATCCGCCCATGCTCTACCTGGGTTATGTGGGATTCTCGGTTCCCTTCGCTTTTGCGCTGGGTGCGCTCATGATGCGCTATCCGGGAGAAAAATGGATAAGGATCACCCGCATCTGGACCATGGTGACCTGGATGTTTCTTACCACAGGAATATTCCTTGGCATGCATTGGGCCTACGCCGTCCTCGGCTGGGGCGGCTACTGGGGATGGGATCCGGTCGAAAACGCCAGCTTCATGCCCTGGCTCACAGGCACTGCTTTTCTCCACTCGGTGATGATGCAGGAGAAGAAAGGCATGATGAAGAGTTGGAACGTTTGGCTGATCTTTACCACGTTCCTCCTTACTATGCTGGGCACGCTGCTCACCCGCGCTGGACTCGTCAGTTCGGTGCATGCCTTCGCACAATCCTCCATCGGCACTTGGTTCGTCGTCTTCATGGGGATCGTACTGGCGGTCTGCATCTTCACCTACATATTGCAGCGCAGCCATCTCGCTGGCGAGCATCGGGTGGAGTCGCTGGTGAGCCGCGAATCCAGTTTCTTATTCAACAATCTCGTCCTGCTTGTAGCCTGCTTCGTTATCTTGTGGGGCACGCTGTTTCCCATCCTCAGCGAATATGTAGTGGGCAACAAAGTCACGGTTGGCGCCCCGTTCTATAACCGCGTCGCCATCCCAATCGGCCTGTTCCTGCTTTTCCTCACCGGCGTAGGCCCGCTTCTGCCTTGGAGGTCCACCTCCCTCAAAAGCATTCGTCGCAATTTTGTGCTTCCGGTCGTTGTGCTATGGGCAACCTTGATCGTTTGCATGGCGGTCGGTGTCTGGCCTTGGAAGAACGGCGCTTTCTCTACTGGAATCTTCTACGCGCTGGTAGCTTATTCGATGTCCGCGGCCGTTTCTACCGCCATCGTCTCAGAGTTTCTGCGCGGCGCCGTTGTCATTTCAAAGCAGACCGGGCGTAACCTGTTCGCGGCGACCTACCTGCTGATTCGCCGCAATACCCGGCGCTATGGCGGATACATCATTCACATCGGCGTCGTGGTCATCGTCATAGGATTGGCCGGCTCGGCATTCAACCGCAACGAAGAGCGCGAACTCGGCCTGCATGACCAATTGTCTATCGGCCCCTACACTCTCATTCAAGTTGGCGCCACCCAGGACTCGAACCCCAATTACGACTCCGAATACGCCATGCTTGACGTCTACAAGGACGGCAAAAGACTCTACCAGATGACGCCTGAGAAACGCGTCTACCTGGCCAGCAATCAACCTCAGACCATGGTCGCCATTCACTCCTTGCCGATCTGGGATTTGTACGTGGTCTATGAAGGCTCCAATCCATCCACCGGCCAGCCCATCATCAAGGCCTTCCTCAATCCCCTTGTCGGATGGATCTGGTTCGGGGTGGCGATCATCATCTTTGGCACGGTCGTGGCCTTGGTTCCATCCCTGAGTCCGGCAACTGCAGCTCTGCGCGTGCCTGCGCGTGCCGCGCCTGCGGGGCCGGTCCTGGGAGAACATCATCCATGAGAGTATCCAGGCTTTCCCGTACCTTGATTAAGGCCGTACAAGCTCTGGCGCTAACCATAGCCGTCTGCTTCTCGCTGGGCGCTACCGATGCGAGCATTCGGTTCAATGATCTTGGCGGAAAGCTCATGTGTACCTGCGGCTGCGCGCAGTTGCTGGGCGGGTGTGATCACGCAGGCTGTCCGTCGCGCGGACAGGAAGACGATGAATTGAGGGCCGACCTAGGCGCCGGCATGAGCGACAAGGAGATTCTCTCCGCGTTCGCCGTCAAGTACGGCGCAACCGTGCTGGCCGCACCAACCACCCATGGCTTTGACCTCGTGGCCTGGATTGCTCCCTTCGCAGTCTTTGCCGCCGCCCTGCTCGGCACCATTCTCCTTATTCGCCGCTGGGCAGGCATGACCGGCTCCGGGGCGCCCGCCTCTGCACTCGACACTGCAATCGACGACCCAGCCGATCGCGAACGCAGAGAATTAATTCGCCGGGAAACCGGAAGCGAAGGAGGCTTCTAAGCCATGTCGGAAACTCAAGGCCTGATCGCAGGACTGTTTCTTCTATTCGCGCTCCTCGTTTACACCTTTTGGCCGGAGAATGTCTTCGCCAGTCAGCGCGAGAAGACCCGCCTCGACTACCTGCTCGAGCGCAAGGAGCAGCTTTATGAAAACCTGCGCGACCTGAACTTCGAGTACCGCGCCGGGAAGTATCCCGACGAGGACTTCCAGGTCCAGCGCGCTCAACTTGAAAACGAGACAGCACAATTACTGGCCGAAATCGACAACCTCCAGCAAGCTTGACAAACGAACTCAGCCTCAGGTCTCAGAGCCCCGCGCCAGATCTCCGCCGGCATGGAGCTTGATCTCCGAAACGCACCACTCAGCAAAGAAGCGGATGGGCACTCACGATCAAGCGCCCCGCCCCCGCTCCATCGCATTTCACTTCTCTGCCTTTAGAGTTGAAAGCACCACGATCTCTCCCGGCTCAACCACAACCTCCGCCGGAACATCGGAAACCGTATTCGGCTCCTCCAACCCTACGCGCTCCATCTCCATCCACTGTTTCGCAGCCCCCCGCACTGCAACGGCAACAGCCGCCGTCCCGCGATTCACAACCACCAGCGTCTCATTCTGTGCGTCCGCAAATGCCGTCGTCAGCAGCTCGTTCTCGTCCGTTGAAACTCCCACGCGCTGCATTCCCTTCAGAACGTGCCGGCTATACGCTCCAAGCACGCGCAGTTCAAAACTCGATGCCACCGGCATCCATCCCCGTGTCCGGTCCGGAACCAGCAGCGATCGCGAACCGCCAAAAGTCGGCTCTTCCACATCCAGAAGCAGCCAGCAATACAGCAGCCCCACCGCATCCAGCTCCGTCAGGTTTTTGTGGTAGAGTTGCGCCGCCGCAAAAGCAATCCGGTACGACGGCTCCTGGTAGTGCGGATCGTTGAAGCAGATCTCCGTCGCCAGAAAATCCTTCCCTTCCGTTGCCTCGTGAAATGCCCTCAGCCGCGCATCGTACATATCCGGATTGGCTGCGAACTCCTGAAAATCGTATTCATGCGCCGCCGCAATGTCGATCGTCTTCCATGCCGCCGCATCCTCGCGCAACGCCTTGGCCCGTTCAACCCCTTTGAACATGTAGCTCGCATCCGCCATGTGAATCTTCGTATGCGTGAACCCTGCCTTGTCCAACTCCCGCCGCAGCGCCAGCGCCATGGCGCTGAACACCGCCGGCGGCTGATCCACTTCGTTCTCCACTCCCACAATCAGCGGCGCCGCCCCCGTCCGCGCCTGTTCCTTCTTGCAGAACTCCACCACGATCCGCGCATATTCATCGGGATTAGCCACCCGATTCACTCGGCTGCTCCACGAGTCCACAACTTGCGGCCCCTTGTACTCCTCGGTCGCCCAATGAGGCAGCGCCCAAAGCTCGTAAATCACGCCTCCGCCAAGATCCAGAACATGCTTGTTGTACTCGAAGCTCGAAACTTCACTGTTGGGAAAATTGTCCCCGTAATAATGTGGAGTGGCGTCCGCGAGGTTATCCATATTACTCAAATCCGGTTTCAGCTCCGTCCCCATCGGATACTCGCGCGAGATCAAAAGGTTATACCGTTTCAGAGTCCGCCAGTAGGCCGCCTTCCCTTCCTCGCTCAACTCCGCATACGCCGGAAGACTCGGGCTCCCGCCAAACCCCATCATCGTCTGGTGCTTCTCCGCGTCATTGATCGCCACCGTCGCCGCCTTCACCTTGGGATCAAGCAGCTTTCCTTCCACAACGTCATGCGCCGTTCGCGGTGCGGCATACACAAGCTGATGCCGCGTCACATCGAACTGCATCGGCGCCTCCAGCAACTCCATCCCGTTCACCAGCACCCGCACGGAAAGATGAGCGTCTGCAATCACCGTCAGCGTCTGCGCATCTCCCGCATACTGGCGCTCCTCGCTCAGTACCGTCTTCTCCGGATAGTTCCCCTGCCCCTCATAGAGACCCATCGAGTCGTAGTAGCGCTCCGAGATGCGCAACTTGCTCGAACCAAGCTCCACCGTGAACCCGGCATGAGGTCCGGTAAAAATCCATCGCAGGTTGGTCCGGTCCGGGATCGCGGCGTTCAGCACCAGCGTCCGCTCGAAAAGTGCCGGCAAGTCGTCGTGGAAGTACTTCCGCGCGATCTCATCCGGTCTCGACCAGCCTGCGCCTGCCGGGCCATCCGAAACGAATCGAAACGCCTCTCCCGGCCCTCCGCTCGCCCCGGTGACCGAAGGAAGCACCACAACCTGTTGGGCAGAAGCACCCACAGCAAAACACACCACCGCAGTAACGTACAGCCATCGCATGTCAAGGATTATCCGCGCTCGCGCCGGCGCGGTGTCAAGCGCTCTGCAGTTGCTCGCTTCGCTCAATTCCGTCTTCATCGAATCAATGATTTTCATGAAGATCGGCATGCAAAGGTCAAATCGAGCGGCCCAAACAGCTAGAATTGTGATACCCGGAATGGAGGCGATCGACCGCCGGCCGGTTCTTGTCCCCAAAAGGTAGTTAGGAAGATAGTCACATGAGCTTAGCGACTGTTGCGGCCTTGCCGCGTACCCACGAAGAGAAACTGGACCGCCTCGCTGAAGTCGCGGTGCGAGTTGGCCTCGGCCTGAACGCCGGACAGGAACTCGTAATGACGGCGTCGCTGGATGCTTTGCCGTTGGCTCGCCGCATTACTGAGCAGGCCTACCGCGCCGGAGCATCGCTGGTCACCACCCTATATGTCGACGATGAAGCCGCGTTGTTACGCTACCACTTTGCAGCAGACGAGGGCTTTGACAAGGCAGCCGGGTGGTTGTACGACGGCATGGCCGCGGCCTTCAAAAGTGGCGCGGCGCGCCTCGCAATCGCCGGCGGAAATCCCGCGCTCCTATCGAATGAAGATGCCGCCAGAGTTGGCAGGGTGAACCGTGCTGTCTCCCTGGCCTATCGGCCCGCGCTGGAGTTGATTACGCGTCACACTATCAACTGGACCATTGTGGCCTGTGCAACTCCGTCCTGGGCTGCGGCGGTCTTTCCCAACGATTCGCCCGAAGTGGCCCTGGCCAAACTCTGGGACGCGATCTTCGCGACCTCGCGCGTCGATGCCGACGACCCGGTCGCCGCCTGGAAGGCGCATGATGCCGGCCTGCATAAGCGCGCGGCCCGATTGAATGAAAAACGCTACTCTGCGCTCCGGTATCGCGGGCCCGGCACGGATTTCCTCCTTGGGCTTGCCGACGGCCACCTGTGGCTGGGTGGCGGAACCACAGCGGAAAACGGGATCTACGGCATCGCCAACATGCCCACGGAAGAAGTCTTCACCGTGCCCCACAGGGGCCGTGCGGAAGGCACAGTCACAGCTACAAAGCCGCTTTCGCATCAGGGGACCATGATCGAGGGCATCCAGGTTCGCTTCGAGAAGGGCCGCATCGTCGAAGCACGTGCAAGCCGTGGCCAGCAGGTGTTCCAGAAACTCATCGACACCGATGAAGGCGCCCGCCGCCTAGGCGAAGTTGCGCTCGTGCCCCATTCCTCGCCGATTGCCGCCAGTGGCATGCTCTTTTTCAACACCCTCTTTGACGAGAATGCCGCCTCGCACATCGCATTGGGACAGTCCTACTCATCCTGCCTGCGCGATGGCGACAAACTCACACCCGAGCAACTCGCCGCCAGGGGCGCGAACGACAGCCTCATTCATGTCGACTGGATGATCGGTTCCGACAAGCTCGACATCGACGGCATCACCGCATCCGGCGTTGCGGAACCGCTCATGCGCCAGGGCGAATGGGTCTAACCATCACCTGAATAAACGGATGTCTTAACAACGCACGACTTCTAAGGCATTTTTGCATTTGCTATAGACCGATTTTGAAAGGGCACGGCTTCAGCCGTGCCGCATAACACCAATCAAGTCAATGGGCTTTAGCCCCTGAGGGAAAGCCCGTGTGGGCTACACCATTTCCGAATCTGCTCTAAGCCTGCTCTAGGCGAACTCGAAGGGTTCCGCAAATGCAATCAAGTCGACGCGGGCACTAGCCCCTGCCAACCCTCCGCTCGCCCCAAAACAAACCCAACCCTTTTCCCGCTCCAGTCCTTTGCATAAAATTACCGCTCCGCGGCGCAGAATAGGGATATGAACCTCCTCCAGCCTTCCACGCCAGATTGAGGCCAATCTCCGGCCCGGAACGCCGAATTTCCCTACCCCCCCTACCCCCCCGCCCAAACAGGTACTGAAAGGTAACGGGTTTACAGGTAACTGAAATGGAATCAACAGCGCAAGGATAACTACTGATTACTCATCGGTAAACACAAGAGCCCGATTTTGGGCCGTTTTCTTACTGAAAATGACCCTTTTTGCCCTTTGATGACCGCCCGACTTGAGCCAGTCCAAAACGCTTCTTAGCATCGGACGATGTTTGGTGCGTCGATGGCCTTTGTGGCGTTGCGAGTGTCGACGACCAACTGCGACTGCTCTGACGATGGCCTTGTAGTCGTAGCTGGAGTGGTCGGTGACGATGAGGACGGCGTCGTATTGGCCGAGATTGTCGAGCGGAGTGCTGGTCATGTTCAGGTCGTAGTGGCGGCCGTGGCCGACGGTTGGGAAGAAGGGGTCGTTGTAGGCGACGATGGCGCCCTTGGCGCGCAGCAGTTCGATGATGGTGAGCGACGGCGACTCGCGCAGGTCGTCGATGTCGCGCTTGTAGGCCAGGCCCAGCACCAGGATCTTCGATCCCTTGAGGGACTTGGATCGCTCGTTGAGCGCCGCGGTCGATCTGCTCGATCACAAAGTAGGGCATGGCGGTGTTGATTTCGCCGGCCAGTTCGATGAAGCGGGTGCGGAAGTCGAACTCCTTGGCCTTCCAGGAGAGATAGAAGGGATCGATGGGGATGCAGTGGCCGCCCAGGCCGGGGCCGGGATAGAAGGCCTGGAAGCCGAAGGGCTTGGTTTTGGCCGCGTCGATCACTTCGTGGATGTCGATGCCCATCCGCATGCACAACTGCTTGAGCTCGTTGACCAGCGCGATATTGACGCAGCGGTAGATGTTTTCCAGCAGCTTGGTCATCTCCGCCACCGAGGGCTGCTGACCTGCACGACGCGGCGAAAGATGGATCCGTAGAGGGCCGAGGCCAGCTCCGAAGCCGCGGGGCCGCAGCCGCCGACCACCTTGGGAATGTCGTGGCGGGCCACCGTGTCGTTGCCCGGGTCTTCGCGCTCGGGCGAGAAAGCGACGTGGACGCCGGGCTCGTCGAGGGTGCGCGCGACCTTGAGCCCCTGCGGGTTGCCGGCTTCGAGCATGGGAGCACGATCTCTTCGGTGGTGCCGGGATAGGTGGTGCTCTCAAGCACAATCAACTGGTCCTCATGAATGTGCGGCGCGATGGAGGCGACCGTTCCGGTCACATAGCTCAGGTCGGGCTCGTGGTGTTCGTCCAGCGGCGTGGGCACGCAGATGATGACCGCGTCCATCCGCGCGATCTCCGAGTAGTCGGCGGTGGCGCGGAAGCCGGCCTTTTGCGCCTCCTGAATCTCGGCGGGAAGAATGCGCACGATGTAGGAGCCGCCGGCGTTGAGTTTGGCCACCTTGTCCGCCGCGATGTCGAAGCCCGTTACCTTGAAGCGTTCGCCGCTGAACAGCAGCGCCAGCGGCAATCCGACATACCCCATCCCGACGATTCCGATGCGGGCTTCGCGGGTTTCGATTTTTTGCTTGAGGTCGGCAAGAGGGATTACATGTTCGCGGTCGTCATGGTGACGATTGTAAAGGAAAATGGGGTGCCGGCAGGGCGCAGATCGCTCGGGAGGCAATAGTATTCTAGCTGTGAACGTTAACCATGGCGGCTGGTGGTTCCAGCCGCACGTGAGACTTATGGAGTGGAACATTGGCTAAATATCTTGTTACCGGAGCGGCCGGCTTTATCGGCCGTTCGATTGCCGCGGCGCTGCTTGTCGCGCGGCGAGACTGTGCGCGGCATCGACAACTTCATTACCGGCAAGCGCGAAAATCTTATCGGGCTCGAGGCTATGGAGTTTCTTGAGGGCGACCTGGCCGACCCGGCGGTCTGTGCGGAGGCCTGCGCGGGCGTGGAGATTGTATTCCACGAGGCGGCGCTGGCGTCGGTTCCGCGTTCGGTGGCCGACCCGGTGGCCACGAACGTGAACTGCGTGGACGCGACGCTGAACCTGCTGGTGGCCGCGCGCGCCGCCGGAGTTCGCCGTGTCGTCTACGCGGGGTCGTCCTCCGCTTACGGCGATACGCCAACACTGCCCAAGCACGAGGCGATGCTGCCCAATCCGATCAGTCCCTATGCCGTGGCCAAATTGGCCGGGGAGCATTACATGCGCGTCCTTCACGCGCGTGTATGGACTGGAGACGGTGGTGCTGCGCTACTTCAATGTTTTTGGGCCCCTACCAGGACCCGACTTCGCACTATTCCGGGAGTGCTGGCGATCTTCTGCCGGAAGATGCTGGCCGGGGAACAGCCGACGATTTATGGCGACGGCGAGCAGAGCCGGGACTTTACCTATATTGATAACGTCGTCGAAGGCAACCTGCTGGCTGCCGCAGCGCCGGCGGAGAAGGTTTCAGGGCAGATGATGAACCTGGCAACCGGATCCAGGATCACTTTGAACCAGACCTTTGCAATCCTCAGCGAACTGACCGGCTACAGTGGTCGACCGGCGTACGAAGCCGCGCGTGCCGGGGATATTCGCGATTCGCTGGCCGACATTGGGCTGGCCCGGAAACTGCTTGGCTATGAGCCGGTGGTCGATTTCCGGGAGGGATTGCGGCGTATCGATTGAGTGGTACAAAGCCGAAGCCGCAACCGCTTAATAGTTGCCCAGTAGCTGATGCAGCCGGGTCTCTTTCTGCGAACAAGAATCCCGTTTTCCAGTCCCACGTGGCATTTCCCGAGGGCAAAAGGCACCATTTTCGCTCAAAAAGGGGCCAAAAACGGGGTCTTGTATTAACCGATGAGTAACTAGGGTCGGCTTTATTCGCGTTCATTTTATTGATGTTATGTAGAAATCCGATACCTTTTAGTACCTCCTTTTGGGAGGGGGTACGGGGGGTACCCCCCGGGTAGGTTCTTCAGAATTTGCTGCGCGGGACTGGTGGAGGCTCATACCATCATTCTGCGCCTGCATGGGGTAATTTTCTGCAATGCGCGGAGGCAGGGCGAGTAAAGCTGCTCCGGATGAACGGGCGAGATGGGCTTGGTCGTATCCCTCCCGTGCAACAGAAAGACGTCGCATGGATGGGGAACGGGGGCTGCTTTCTTGAGGGGCGATACCAGATTTGTTCTTCTCCGGACACGACCCGACCAGGCGAGTCAAGCTGCTCAGGACGACACCTCATTTGTGGTGCGAGCTTCAGACTCGGGACCTTGGTTGATATCCTCCGAAGTACAGACAAAGTTACATGGGGTGAGTGTCCCTCGAATTGAGCGGCGAGGAGCCGAGATTATGGCATAATCAAAGCATATTCACGTAAATATCGTTGCTCCGGTCATGCGGCAGAGTGGTGTGCCTTCGAGTGAATTCCAATTGAACCTCTCTTCTTGCGAGATGAGCGCGGACCTTGAAGGATCGGCGGTTTGCGCGCGTTCAACCTGGCAAGAATATTTGCCGCACGCCGGATCTCCGGACACATATTGAAAGGATTGAAATGTCCCGAAGCAAATATCAGTCGCCTTGGATGAATGAAGAGTTGGCGATGTTCCGCAAGTCGGTTCGCCAGTTTGTGCAGGAGGAGTTTGTGCCGCATCAGGCCAAATGGCGTGAGCAACACCGGCCGGACGACTCGGCATGGATCGCAATCGGGAGGGCAGGCATCCTGCTGCCAGACGTTCCAGAGGAATATGGCGGTGGCGGGGGGACATTCGCACATGAGACGGTAGTGAACGAAGAACTCTCGACAGCGGGGATCAATTTCGGCTCCGGGGTTCAAAGTATTGTGGGACATTACATCCTGGCCTACGGGACCGAGGAGCAGAAACTCAACTGGCTTCCTAAATTGAGCAGCGGCGAGTTGGTTGGGGCTATCGCGATGACTGAACCAGGGGCGGGCTCGGACTTGGGGGGAATCAAAACCGCGGCGCTCCGGGAAGGCGACGAATACATTATCAACGGGTCGAAGACCTTCATTTCCAACGGCCGGGTTGCAAGCCTGGTGTGCGTGGCGGTGAAGACCAACCCTGCGGCTACCGGATTTCACGGCATGTCGCTGCTTATGGTCGAGCCGAAGCAAGTTTCGGGCTACAGCACCGGACGCCCATTCGAGAAGGTCGGCATGACCGAATTGGACACCTGCGAGCTGTTCTTCAACGATGTTCACGTTCCGGTCTCGAATCTGCTTGGTGCGGAGGGCAAGGGGTTCAGCCAGTTGGTTCAGCAGCTTCCCTACGAACGGCTCTCGATTGCCGTTGGCGCGGTGGCGTCGGCGGAACGGGCGGTGGCGCTGACCAGCAAATATGTGAAGGACCGGTTCGCATTCGGCAAGCAACTGCTCGAGTTTCAAAACACGCGTTTCAAGTTGGCGGAGTGCAAGACCGAGGTTCAAATCGGACGAGTTTTTCTCGACCACTGTATCGATCGTTTTATTGTCGGCAAGCTGGATGCGGTTACCGCAGCGATGGCAAAGTATTGGCTGACGGAGTGCCAGTGTCGAGTGATCGATGCCTGCGTGCAGTTGCACGGGGGATACGGCTATATGGCTGAGTATCCGATTGCGCAGATGTGGACCGACAGCCGGGTGCAACGCATCTACGGAGGCACCAACGAAATTATGAAAGAGATGATTGGATTTTCGATCTGAAGGCGAGCATGGCTCGCGGCCTGATTGCGCCAGCGAAAGTCAGTCGTGGAAAGCTGCCGAAATTCTGCCCAAAGTAATCTTGGGAAGAAGGTACCGATCATTGGCTGACCGTTACCAACGCCTCAAAAGTCTCACACAAAATAGGCATTGTCCCCGCAGGTATTCAGCTTCAGAATGAGCCAGTTACTGGATATTTGGCAGGGGGGATTCGCTGGCTCGGATCTGGGATATTGAGCCACGGGAGAAGAAATGCGCAATTTTGTGTCCCCAAAACCACTGCATCTGGGGGATAATTCTGCCAACACTTAAATCGAATTCAGCCACGCTTTGAGTCACGAGGTAGCTCGTTTTCAGCTCGATGCTGTGTTCCGATTGAACCTTCACGGGGGCGTGGGAAGGGAGATGTTAGTCGGTGGCGCAGAAACCACCGGGCCGTGCCGCCATGCAGCAATGGAAGGATGCGCGAAAAGCTCCTGGAATCAACGCGAAAGGGTGGATCCGATTTCTCCATCCTGCACGACGGCCGAGTGAAATGCGGCTCAATCGGCCGCAAAGGTTTACTTGTTACTTTTGTTTTCTATTCTTCATAAGAAGATCTCAGACCGTTGTCTCTGAAGCAGTTGATTCACAGGCTCGGTCTATAACTCATTTATGAATGAGTATTTTATGTGGGGAATCGGTTGAGTGACGTTGCAGCGGGAGGGTTTTCCCGAGGCGATACTTCCGGATGGTGGGCGAACTTCGCTGAGCCACAGAAAATTCGAGGAAAAGCGCTCGAAGCGATAAGGAGATGCTTGTCTCCTATGTTCGAGAACCGGGCGGGAGCTGGAACTGCCGAGTTTCGGGAAGCTGTTCACTCTGCCGAAGTGGGAACGAGATCATCGGGAGCGGTATTGGACCGCGAACGAACGGAGTTACAGCAATGAACGAAGTGCCGATTGTCGGGTTTCAACCTCAGATAAGCACCGAGACAGCATCGCTTCCCGCTGGCGATGGAAGGAGCGGTAACTCGCCCAAGAGCGGGTGCCGCTGCTTTCTGGTCGGAACGCAGTCTTTACTCATTCAATGCGGGATCGTTCTGCTTGAGAAGGGTCACGAGATTCTCGGCATTGTCTCCGATGATCCGGCTGTAACGCGGTGGGCGGAAGAGAAGAATCTGAATTCTATGGCCCCTGACGCGGACTATGTGAGCGTCATGCGCGAGAACCCGTTCGACCTTCTTTTGAGCATTAACAATTTGCATGTATTGCCGGCAGAGGCGCTGGGGCTCGCACGAAAGTTCTCCTTCAACTTTCATGACGGCCCCTTGCCAAGATACGCCGGAGTGAACGCCACCAATTGGGCCATCTTCAATGGAGAGACGACACACGGCGTGACCTGGCATGCGATGTCTGAACAGGCCGATAAGGGAGAAATTCTGAAGCAGAGGTTATTCCCCGTTTCAACACGGGAAACTGCTCTGACCCTGAACGCGAAGTGTTTCGAGGCAAGCATTGAGTCATTTTCTGAATTGATGGATGAGGTGGCTGAAGGGCGCGTCACGCGAGTTGAGCAGGACCTCCGGAATCGAACGTATTTCGACCGTTGGAAGAGGCCTGAGGGAAACTGCACGATTGATTGGAGCTCGACCGCCGAGGAGATAGATGCATTGGCCCGCGGACTCGACTATGGCACGTACGAAAATCCACTAGGACTTTTGAAGGTCTATTTGGGCGGCCGGAGCGTGGCAGCGAAGGAAGTAGAGATTCTGGGATCCAAGACGGCTTCGGCCCCTGGCACCGTTCTACTTGCGGATGAACGTCGGCTGCGGGTTGCGACGGCGAACCGGGATGTGGAGCTTCGCGGGTTCCTTTCGTTTGAAGGCGGAGTTGTTTCCGCACGAGATTTGATTGAAGTGGCCGGGCTGGAAGTTGGAGGCCAGTTGCCGCGACTCGAGGGGAAGAACTCGAGAAGGTTTCGCGAGTTCACGAAGAGCTAAACAGGCACGAAGGTTTTTGGGGGAATCGGCTCCGCAACGTTGCGTACGTCGACATTCCATTCAAGGGTAAGCGGTCTGAGGGTGAGAGGCGGCATCTCAAGACGAGTTTGCGGCTTTCGGATCAACCGTTTCATTGCTTCGGCGAGGGGCGGAACTCAGGAGATATTGTTCTCGCCGCCTTTTTGCTTTACTTTTCGCGCATCTGCGGCAATTCAAGTTTCGACATTGAATTTCAGGACGAAGTGTTGAGGCAGCGAGTGTCTGGCTGCGAGGGATTCTTTGCTCCCCAGGTGCCGCTGCATGCAGAGCTGCAATACGAAAAAGGATTCGGCGAGCTACTCGAGGCGGTCAAGAAGGAAGTTGAGTCCGTGAGAGCTCACGGAACCTATGCCAGGGATCTCCTGCTTCGGGATCCGAGTCTTCGGAGCGCACTCGCTCAGCAAAGGGATCGGTCGACTCCGCTTGCTATCGAGCGGGTCAGGCAAATTTCCGACCGCGGGCCCGATGCGAATGGTGAGCTCGTGGTTGCGATTCCCGACGATGGAGAGGAATGCGCGTGGTGGTACGACGAAGGGCTGTTTGATGGAGCAGCAATCGCTCGAATGCAGGAGCAGTTCGCGACGCTTTGGAATGAGATTGGGCGCACGGCCGAGAATCCTGAGCAGAAGATTGGCGAATTGACGCTGCTATCGCCGGGGGAGCGGGAGCAGATATTGGTGGAGTGGAACGGCTCGAAGGTTGCCTATCCCTGCGAAAAATGCGTACACCAATTGTTTGAAGAGCAGGTGGCGAGAACCCCAAATGCCGCGGCGGTGGTCTTCGAAAATCAATCGCTCAGTTATGTCGAGTTGAACCGGCGGGCCAATCAACTGGCGCATTATTTGCGGGGACTCGGGGTCAAGCCGGACGAACGGGTTGCGATATGTGTGGAACGCAGCTTCGAAATGGTCGTGGCCCTGCTGGCGGTGCTCAAGGCAGGCGGCGCATACGTACCTCTCGATCCTGCGTATCCGGTGGAACGGTTGCGCTTCATGCTTCAGGACTCCGCGCCGGTAGCTTTGCTTACTCAGCACCATCTGGAAGTGCTGTTCTCCGGGATCAGCGACAAACTTCCGGTCCTCGACATGACGGCGGTAGTTTGTGCGTGGGGGGGCCAGCCGGAGACCAATCCGGATTCTACCGGCATCGGGCTCAACCAGCGGAATCTGGCTTACATCAACTACACATCGGGATCTACCGGACAGCCCAAGGGCGTCATGGTTGAACATTATGGCCTGCGAAACCTGATCCTCTGGTTCATCGAAGAATTTGAGTTCTCATCAAGAGACGCATCCTTGATCGTGACTTCGACGAGTTTCGATCTTACTTATAAGAACATCTATGCACCGATTCTTGTCGGCGGCAGGATCCATCTAGTCAGGAATTTATTCGACCCACAGATGATTCTTTCAGAAATATCAGGTGGGGACATCAGCTTCATGAATCTGACGCCGACTGCATATGGCTCTCTGATTGATGCGGACGAGAATCATGAGCTTTCGAAGATGCGGCGCGTGTTTTTTGGCGGAGAGCCCATTCAGCCGGGCAAGTTACTCAAGGTGGCGAAACCGCGACCGGAATTCGTAAACACATATGGCCCAACTGAATGCACAGGGATTACGGCATTTTTCCGTATCCGCTCCGAAATCGAACAGTGGACAGGGAGGCCGGTACCCATCGGTCACCCCCTGAGCAACGCGAGGGTATACATTCTGGATGCTCACGGCCAGCCGGTCCCGGTTGGGGTATGCGGCGAGCTGCATATCGGCGGCGCGGGTGTGTCTCGGGGCTATCTCAACCGACCAGAGTTGACGGCGGAGAAGTTTGTGCACGATCCGTTCGTCTCCGAGCCGGGTGCGCGAATGTACCGCACCGGGGATCTGGGCCGGTGGCTTGCGGACGGGACAATCGAGTTCTTGGGGCGCAACGATTTCCAGGTCAAGATCCGCGGGTTCAGGATCGAGCTGGGTGAGATCGAGGCGCGGTTATCGAAGCATCCGGGTGTGCGTGAAGCGGTAGTGGTGGCGCGCACGGATGCAGCTGGTGACAAGTGCCTGGTGGCCTATTACACAAGCGCAGTAGAGCAAGGACCAATCAGTACGGAGGAGTTGCGTTCGCATCTGTTCGCGGCACTGCCCGAGTACATGGTGCCGGCGGCGTATGTCCGTTTGAAGTACCTGCCCGTGACGCCTAGCGGCAAGCTGGACCGCAAGGCGCTGCCAGCGCCGGAGGCCGATGCCTTTGCCATTCGCAGCTACGAGCCGCCGCGGGATGAGACGGAGCAGAAAATCGCAGCCATCTGGCAGGAAGCTCTGGGCGTGCCCAAAGTTGGGAGCGGCGACAATTTCTTTGACCTGGGCGGCGACTCATTGCGCCTGATGAGAGTTCAAGTCAGATTGCGGCAAGCCTTTAACAAAGACATCGCAATGGTGGACATGTTCAGGTTCACCACGGTTCGAGCACTTGCACAACACTTGGCGGGCGAGTCGGATTCGAGTTTGCCAGATCAGGTGCACGTCAACCGCGAATTGCCGAACCCCGCGATACGCGGGATTGCAGTCATTGGAATGGCGGCGCGTGTTCCCCGCGCCACCAACGTCGAGCAATTTTGGAAGAACCTGTGCTCGGGCGTGGAGTCGGTGACCACGTTTACGGATGAGCAACTCCTGTCGGCCGGCGTGGACCCGAGCCTTGTTCAATCGCCGAACTACGTGAAGACAGGGATTCTTCTGGAAGAGGCGGAATACTTCGATGCGAAATTCTTCGGTTACACGCCTAAAGAAGCGGAGTTGACCGATCCTCAGCAGCGCATATTTCTGGAGTGCGCATGGGAGTCGCTGGAGGACGCCGGCTACGACCCGGAAAGGACCAGGCTTCGCATCGGAGTCTTCGCCGGTACCGGCAAAAATTTGTACTTCCAGAACAACCTTGTTTCAAATCCAGGTTTGATTGCTTCATTAAACTCACTTCAAAAAACAATCGCCATCGATGCCGATTATGTTTCTACGCGGGTCTCTTACAAGTTAAACCTCAAAGGGCCCAGTCTCACAGTCCTGACAGCATGTTCTACTTCGCTGGTTGCGAGCCATCTCGCATGCCAGAGTCTGCGGAACGGGGAATGCGATATGGCGCTGGCGGGCGGTGTCTTCATCAGGGTTCCCCAAAGAGAAGGCTACCTGTACGAAGAAGGCTCGCTGGAGTCGCCGGATGGCCGCTGCCGGGCCTTTGACGCCTCAGCAAAAGGAATGGTGTTTGGGAACGGCGCGGGGGTTGTGGTTCTGAAACGGCTGGCGGATGCCGTGAGGGATGGCGACAGTATCCACGCGGTGATTCTGGGGTCTGCGATCAACAACGACGGAGCGGACAAGATCGGCTACACGGCTCCGGGGATGGACGGGCAGGCAAGTGTGATTGCCGAAGCGCAGGCGCTGGCCGGGGTGAGCGCCGACGACGTGAGCTACGTTGAGGCGCACGGCACGGGCACGGTGCTTGGAGATCCGATCGAGGTTGCGGGCCTGACGAGGGCCTTCCGCAGGACCAGCGAGAAGAACGGCTTTTGCGCGCTGGGCTCGGTGAAGACCAACATCGGCCACCTCGATGCGGCAGCGGGAGTTGCGGGACTGATCAAGGTTGTGCTGGCTCTGAAGAACCGGATGCTGCCCCCAAGTTTGAATTTCAAGGAAGCGAATCCCGCGATTGATTTCGCAAACAGCCCTTTCTTTGTGCAGCAGACGCTGGAGGAGTGGAAGCCGGCGAGTGGACGGCGGGTGGCGGGCGTAAGTTCGTTCGGCATTGGCGGCACCAATGCTCATGTGATCGTGGAGGAGGCGCCGCCTTCGGTTGCCTCCGAGCAATCCAAGACATGGCAACTTCTGCCATTGGCGGCCAAGACTCCGGAGGCTTTGGAGAAGGCCACCGAGCGGCTGGCGGATTACCTGGCCGTGCACCCGGATCTGAGTCTTGCCGACGCGGCCTTCACGTTGCAGATGGGAAGAAAGCCCTTTGCGCAGCGGCGGATTGTAGCTGCGAAGAGCGTCGAAGAAGCGGTTGGCCTTTTGAAGAGGCGCGAGCAAGGGCAGGTATTTTCCGGCGTCCAGCCGCAGTTCGATTCTCCGATCGCATTCATGTTTACGGGGCAGGCGGCGCAGTACGTGAACATGGGCCACGAGATCTATCGGGACGAAAAGCGATTCAGGGAGAGTGTCGATCGCTGTTGCGAGTTTCTCAAGCCGCACCTGGGCGTGGATCTTCGCCGGATTCTCTACCCGGAGGCGAAAGAAGCGGCGCAGGCGGCGGCCGAGCTCAACCAGACCGCGATGACTCAACCGGCGATGTTTGTTGTTGAATATGCGTTGGCCAGGCTGTGGATGGACTGGGGAGTGGTTCCCGAGGCAATGATCGGCCATAGCATCGGGGAGTATGTTGCCGCCTGCCTCGGGGGGGTGTTCTCACTGGAAGATGCGCTGACCCTGGTTGCCGGGCGCGGACGGCTGATGCAGAGCATGCCCAGAGGGTCGATGCTGGCGGTTCGCCTGGATGAACAGTCGCTGCGCTCCTATCTGGGCGAAGGGATCTCATTGGCGGTGATCAACGGGATATCGGCGACGGTAGCCGCGGGCCCGGCCGACGCGATTGAGGATTTGCAGAAGCGGCTCACCGAAAAGAGCATCGATTCCACGCCACTGACGACATCGCATGCCTTTCATTCGCGCATGATGGAGCCCATCCTGGGACCCTTCAGGGAGTTGTTCAAGGGCGTCCAGTTGAGTTCACCGAAGATTCCATTTCTGTCCAACGTCACGGGGACATGGATCGAAGCCGGCCAGGCGACCGACCCCAACTACTGGTCGACGCAGTTGCGCCAGACGGTGCGTTTTTCAGACGGGGTTGGGGAACTGTTGAAGACGCCCAACCGGATTCTTCTGGAAGTCGGTCCTGGGCGCACGCTGTCATCGCTGAGCAAGCAGCATCCGGGGAAGGCCCCGGAACAGCAGGTGCTGTCGTCGTTCGGCTATACGAAGGGCGGAGCGTCGGAGTTGGGCGAATTGATGACTACGCTGGGCCGGCTGTGGATTGCGGGAGTTGCGATCGATTGGCAGGCCACATCGGCGGGGCAGCAACGGCATCGGGTGTCCCTGCCGACCTATCCATTTGAGCGCAAGCGGTACTGGATTGAAGCCAGGCGTGCGAGCAGGGCGCAACTCGATCTGTCTCCGATCGGCGGTCAGCGGATTGAAAGCAGTCTGACGGATGAATCGGGGGGTGCAGGTGCGGCTGACATGCAATCGATGTTCGATGTGAACCTGGCATCGAGGGAAGCCGGAGATGACCAGCGCACCGATCTCGAGAAGGTGCTTGCAGGGGTCTGGCGAGAGGTACTTGGATTCGAGAAGATCGGCGTTGACGAAAACTTCTTTGATCTTGGCGGTGAATCACTCCTGGGTACGCGGGTAATTTCCCGCTTGCGGGCGACGTTCAGGATGGAATTGCCTCCGAGCAGTCTGTTCGAGGCTCCAACGATTGGCGAGCTTGCCTTGTACATGATTGCGCATGAGCCAAAACAGGGCCTCGTGGAGAAGACCGCCGCAATTTTGCAACAAATTGAGAGCATGACAGAAGAAGAGCTGCTTGAGGCCGATGGGAAAGAAGAAGTGACCCATGGGGAGAAAGTATGAGTGGGAGCGACAGACTCAAGCCCGGCGACCTCTCAGCGCGAAGAGCGGCCTTGCTCGCTCGAATGCTCGACGCAGAAGGCACTCAGACCGAGCCAGGTGGCGGGATCACACGGAGGGAGAACCCTGACGTTTTTCCATTGTCCCCTGGGCAGAAGCGCATGTGGCTTCTCGATCAAATCGAGGAGGGCACGCATTACAACGAAGATTTCGACTTTCGCTTGAAGGGAACTGTTGACGTTCCGGTTCTGAGGAGAGTACTGGAAGAGATTTTTAGAAGGCACGAGGCAATGCGTTCGACCTTCAGCCTCGTTGACGGCCAACTGTTTCAACAACTCGTGCAGATTGAGGCGCTGGAAATTCCCGTCATCGACCTTGGTTCGATTCCGGAGTCGAAGCGGGAAGCTGAAGCCAGACGGCTCGCAGTGGAGGAATCACGCAAACGCTTTGATCTATCGAAGGGCCCGCTTTGGCGTTTCACCCTGTTGATTCTCGACGAGAGGAACTCCATTTTACTGATCACCGCTCACCATGTTGCTGTCGATGGGTGGTCCTGTGACTTATTCCGAAAAGAGTTCTTCGCCCTTTATGAGGCTTTCTCAGCCGGCAAGCCATCGCCGCTTGCAGAGATTGCCATTCAGTATTCGGACTATGCGGACTGGCAAACGGAGTGGCTGACGAGCGAAGCCGCCAATCGACAGCGGGCTTATTGGACCGAGCGTCTTGCCGGGGCGCCGCAACTACTGGAGTTGCCGACCGACCGTTCGCGGCCGTTGGTGCAGATGTTCCGCGGCGCTCGACACTTTCTCACATTGCCGAAGCAACTTGGCAATGAATTGAAAGCACTGAGCTCGCAAATGGGTGTCACGCTTTTCATGACGCTTCTGGCATTGTTTGACACCTTGATCAAGCGGTACACGGAAAAGGATGACATTGTTGTCGGTACGCCGGTTGCAAATCGTTCTCACTCTGAAATTGAGGGGTTGATCGGATTTTTCGTCAACACGATCGCTTTGCGGAACGACTTGTCGGGGGATCCGAGTTTCAGCGAGCTGTTGAAGCGGGTTCGCCAGACAACCCTTGGCGGACTGGCGAACCAGGACCTGCCGTTCGAACAACTCGTCGATCTGCTGCATGCAGAGAGAAGCGAGTCTCACAGTCCGTTGTTTCAGGTGCTCCTATCCCTTCGGGCCCCGTCGAACTTAACCATGGAACTCCCGGAATTAACCGTATCAGGTTACGAGATTGACAACGGCACTTCGAAGTTCGATCTGAGCTTGTATATCAGCGATAGTCCGGAAGGACTTTGCTGCATGATTGAGTACAACACGGATTTGTTCAATGCCGACCGGATCGAGCGAATGGCCGGACATCTTCGCGTTTTGATGGAGAGCGCGGTTCGTGACCCGAGCCAGCGTCTTTCGGAGTTGCCGATTCTAAGCGCGGAGGAGCGGAAGAATCTGTTGGTGGATTGGAACGACACCGCAGTCGCATACCCCGGAGACGTTCCGCTGGCGCAACTGGTGGAAACGCAGGTGGAGCGGTCTCCGGACGCAGTAGCCGTGGTATTTGGGGAACAGCGGCTTACTTTTCGGGCGATGAACGCGCGCGCGAACCGGTTGGCAGTTGAGCTGCGCAAGCATGGCGCGGGTCCGGACCAACTGGTCGGACTGTATGTCGAGCGCTCAACTGACCTGGTGGTGGCGCTGCTGGCGATTGTGAAGACGGGAGCGGCGTATCTGCCGATGGATCCGCTCTTCCCGCCCGATCGGCTGAGTTACATGCTGGAAGACAGCGGGGCCCGGTTGTTGGTGACCGAACAGGGTCTTCGCGGGACGCTGCCGGCGTTTGCCGGAACTACGATCCTTTTGGAAGACGGAAGCTGGGGCGCAAATCCGAGCGACAACCTATCGATCGAGGTGAAGCCGGAGCATCTGGCGTATCTGATCTACACCTCGGGCTCGACGGGCAAGCCGAAAGGGGTGCAGGTTCCGCGCGGGGCGCTGACCAACTTCCTCTGGTCGATGCGCGAGTGGCTGGAGTTGAGCGAGAGCGATCGGCTACTGGCGGTGACGACGATTTCCTTTGACATAGCGGGTCTTGAGATCTGGCTACCGTTGCTGGTTGGGGCGCAAACGGTGGTGGCCAGCCGGGAATCGGCTGCGGACGGCAATGTCTTGCGAGATCTGCTTGAGAGCCACGGCATCACTTTTCTGCAGGCGACGCCGGTGACGTGGCGGCTTCTGTTCGAAGCCGGCTGGAAGGGCAAGCCGGACCTTCAGGTGGTATGCGGGGGCGAAGCCATGCCGCCCGAGGTGGCGGTGAGTTTAGTGCCCGCGGTGAAGCGCGTGTGGAATCTATATGGCCCGACGGAGACCACGATCTGGTCGACGGGCTACATGGTGACCGATGCGAAGAAGCCGATCCTGATCGGACGTCCGCTGGCGAACACGCAGTGCTACATTCTGGACGGACAGAGGCAACCGGTCCCGGTTGGAGTGACTGGGGAGTTGTACATTGGCGGCGACGGACTGGCGCGCGGATATCTGAACCGGCCGGAATTGACAGCGGAGAAGTTTGTCGCCGATCGGTTCCGCGGCGGCGAGGCAAGGCTGTACCGAACCGGCGACCTGGCGCGCTATCAGACTGACGGGAATATCGAGTGCCTGGGACGGATCGATCACCAGGTGAAGATCCGCGGCTATCGCATCGAACTCGGGGAGATTGAAGCAGGTCTATCCGAACATCCCGCAGTGCGAGAGGCGGTGGTGGTCGCGCGCGAGGACACGCCGGGCGATAAACGGCTGGTGGCCTACTATATCGCCTCGCAGGTCGACGAGAGCGAAGGAGGGACTGCGGGCGCGGAGCAATTTCGTTCGCACCTTTCGGCGAGCCTGCCCGAGTATATGGTGCCGGCGGCTTATGTGCGTTTGGAGTCATTTCCTCTGACACCCAACGGCAAGCTGGACCGCAAGGCGCTGCCGGCGCCGGAGGCCGATGCCTTTGCCACTCGCAGCTACGAACCGCCGCGGGATGAGACGGAGCAGAAGATCGCAGCGATCTGGCAGGAGGTATTGCAATTTGACAAGGTTGGGAGGGAGGATAATTTCTTTGATTTAGGCGGCAACTCTCTACAACTGATCAAAGTTCACAGCCGGTTGCGGCAGGCCTTTGACAAGGAAATCAAGGTGGTGGACATGTTCCGGTTCACCACGGTGAGGTCGCTTGCGCAGCGATTCGCAAGTGAGCAGGATTCAAGTTTGTCAGTCGAAGTGCAGACTGACCGGCGGGTTGCGGAAGGATGCAACGCGCGCGATCGCGATCGTTGGGATGGTGGCGCGAGTACCGGATGCACCCAACGTCCAGCAGTATTGGGAGAACCTGCGCTCGGGCGTGGAGTCGGTGACCACGTTTACGGATGAGCAACTCCTGTCGGCCGGCGTGGACGCGAGCATTGTTCAATCGCCGAACTACGTGAAGGCCGGCGTTCTGCTGGATGGCGTGGAGTTGTTCGATGCGAGGTTCTTTGGGTTCACGCCTCGCGAGGCGGAACTAACAGACCCTCAGGCGCGCATTTTTCTGGAGTGCGCATGGGAGGCCCTGGAGGATGCGGGCTACGATGCGGACAGGACCAGGCTCCGAATTGGAGTCTTCGCGGGCGCGGGCTCGAATTCGTATTTCAGATTTAACGTGAGCCCGAACTCGAATCTTCTGGCGTCATTAAACTACCTTCAAGAATTGCTGATATCCGACAGTGACTTCCTGTGCACTCGTGTCTCGTATAAGTTGAACCTGAGAGGGCCCAGTTTCACGATACAAACTGCCTGTTCGACTTCGCTGGTTGCGGCCCATGTAGCATGCCAGAGTTTGCTGAATGGAGAATGCGACATGGCGCTGGCAGGGGGTATCTCACTAAGGATTCCCCAAATAGCGGGCCACATGTACCAGGAGGGCTCAACTCTTTCTTCCGACGGGCGCTGCCGGGCATTTGATGCTTCCGCGAAGGGAATGATGGGCGGCAGCGGCGCGGGGGTTGTGGTTCTGAAGCGGCTGGCGGATGCCGTGAGGGATGGCGACAGTATCCACGCGGTGATTCTGGGGTCTGCGATCAACAACGACGGAGCGGACAAGATCGGCTACACGGCTCCGGGGATGGACGGGCAGGCAAGTGTGATTGCCGAAGCGCAGGCGCTGGCCGGGGTGAGCGCCGACGACGTGAGCTACGTCGAGGCGCACGGCACGGGCACGGTGCTTGGAGATCCGATCGAGGTTGCGGGCCTGACGAGGGCCTTCCGCAGGACCAGCGAGAAGAACGGCTTTTGCGCGCTGGGCTCGGTGAAGACCAACATCGGCCACCTCGATGCGGCAGCGGGAGTTGCGGGACTGATCAAGGTTGTGCTGGCTCTGAAGAACCGGATGCTGCCCCCAAGTTTGAATTTCAAGGAAGCGAATCCCGCGATTGATTTCGCAAACAGCCCTTTCTTTGTGCAGCAGACGCTGGAGGAGTGGAAGCCGGCGAGTGGACGGCGGGTGGCGGGCGTAAGTTCGTTCGGCATTGGCGGCACCAATGCTCATGTGATCGTGGAGGAGGCGCCGCCTGCGGTTGCCTCCGAGCAATCCAAGACATGGCAACTTCTGCCATTGGCGGCCAAGACTCCGGAGGCTTTGGAGAAGGCCACCGAGCGGCTGGCGGATTACCTGGCCGTGCACCCGGATCTGAGTCTCGCGGACGTGGCATTCACGTTGCAGATGGGAAGAAAGCCCTTTGCGCAGCGGCGGATTGTGGCTGCGAAGAGCGTCGAAGAAGCGGTTGGCCTTTTGAAGAGGCGCGAGCAAGGGCAGGTATTTTCCGGCGCCCAGCCGCAGTTCGATTCTCCGATTGCAATCATGTTTACGGGGCAGGCGGCGCAGTACGTGAACATGGGTCACGAGATTTATCTGAACGAGAAGAAGTTCAGGGAGACGGTCGATCGCTGTTGCGAGTTTCTCAAGCCGCACCTGGGCGTGGATCTTCGCCGGATTCTCTACCCGGAGGCGGAAGAAGCGGCGCAGGCGGCGGCCGAGCTCAACCAGACCGCGATGACTCAACCGGCGATGTTTGTTGTTGAATATGCGTTGGCCAGGCTGTGGATGGACTGGGGAGTGGTTCCCGAGGCGATGATCGGCCATAGCATCGGGGAGTATGTTGCCGCCTGCCTCGGGGGGGTGTTCTCACTGGAGGATGCGCTGACCCTGGTTGCCGGGCGCGGACGGCTGATGCAGAGCATGCCCAGAGGGTCGATGCTGGCGGTTCGCCTGGATGAACAGTCGCTGCGCTCCTATCTGGGCGAAGGGATCTCATTGGCGGTGATCAACGGGATATCGGCGACGGTAGCGGCGGGTCCGGCCGACGCGATTGAGGATTTGCGGAAGCGGCTCACGGAAAAGAGCATCGATTCCACGCCACTGACGACATCGCATGCCTTTCATTCGCGCATGATGGAGCCCATCCTGGGACCCTTCAGGGAGTTGTTCAAGGGCGTCCAGTTGAGTTCACCGAAGATTCCATTTCTGTCCAACGTCACGGGGACATGGATCGAAGCCGGCCAGGCGACCGACCCCAACTACTGGTCGACGCAGTTGCGCCAGACGGTGCGTTTTTCAGACGGGATTGGGGAACTGTTGAAGACGCCCAACCGGATTCTTCTGGAAGTCGGTCCTGGGCGCACGCTGTCATCGCTGAGCAAGCAGCATCCGGGGAAGGCCCCGGAACAGCAGGTGCTGTCGTCCTTCGGCTATACGAAGGGCGGTGCTTCGGAGTTGGGCGAATTGATGACTACGCTGGGCCGGCTGTGGATTGCGGGAGTTGCGATCGATTGGCCGGCTGCTTCGGCGGGACAACAACGGCATCGGGTGTCTCTGCCGACCTATCCATTTGAGCGCAAGCGGTACTGGATTGAAGCCAGGCGTGCGAGCAGGGCGCAACTCGATCTGTCTCCGATCGGCGGTCAGCGGATTGAAAGCAGTCTGCTCGATCAATCGGCAGGTGCAAGAGCGTCAGACCTTAACGCTTCGCCCGATGACGAGCTTGCATCGAAGCAAGCCGAAGGCATGCCGGGTACCGATCTCGAAAAGGTGCTGGCGGGGGTTTGGCGAGAGGTACTTGGATTCGAGAAGATCGGGATCAACGAAAACTTCTTCGATCTTGGCGGCGATTCACTTCTGGGTACGCAGGTGACTTCCCGCTTGCGGGCGACATTCAGCATGGATTTGTCTCCGAACAGTCTGTTCGAAGCTCCAACGATTGGCGAGCTTGCCTTGTACATGATTGCGCATGAACCCCTGTCAGGCTTCGTCGAGAAAACAGCCGAGTCTCTTATACTTATCGACGGCATGACCGAGGAAGAGATACTTCAAGCCACCGCGAAGGAAGAACTGATCTAACAGGTTGATTCATTATGACTGAAGATTCAACAAGCTCTGTCGACCTCAACGCGCGAAAAGCAGCTTTGCTTGCGAAGATGCTTGGCGCGAAGAGTGCCCAGGCACGCCAGGAGCGACGAATCCCACGGCGGGAAAGACTCGACGTCTTTCCATTGTCCCCTGGGCAGAAGCGCATGTGGCTTCTCGATCAAATCGAGAAGGGCACGCACTACAACGAAGATTTCGACTTTCGCTTGAAGGGAACCGTTGACGTTCCGGCTCTGAGGAGAGTACTGGAAGAGATATTTAGAAGGCACGAGGCAATGCGTTCGACCTTCAGGCTTGTAGACGACCAACTGGTTCAAGAACTGTTGCCGGCGCAGGCGCTTGAGTTTCCGGTGATCGACCTTGGTTCGATTCCGGAGGCGAAGCAGGAAGCTGAAGCCAAACGGCTCGCAGTGGAGGAGTCACGCAAGCAGTTCGATCTATCGAAGGGCCCGCTTTGGCGTTTCACTCTCCTGATTCTCGACGAGAGCAATTCCATCTTACTGATCACCGCTCACCATGTTGCTGTCGATGGGTGGTCGAGCAGCGTTTTTCAAAATGAGCTTTTCGCCCTCTATGAGGCTTTCCGGTCTGGCAAGCCATCGCCGCTTGCCGAGCCGGCCATCCAGTATTCGGACTATGCAGCCTGGCAAACGGAGTGGCTGACAGGTGAAGCCGCCAATCAACAGCGCGCTTATTGGACCGAGCGTCTCGCCGGGGCGCCGCAACTACTGGAGTTGCCGACAGACCGCCCGCGTCCGTTGGTGCAGATGTTCCGCGGCGCTTGCCACACGCTTGAATTACCGAAGGAACTTACGGCCGCGTTGAAAGCCCTGAGCGCGCGGGAAGGCGTCACCTTCTTCATGACGCTTCTGGCATTATTTGACACCTTGATCAAGCGTTACACGGAAAAAGATGACATTGTTGTCGGTACGCCGGTTGCAAATCGTTCTCACTCTGAAATTGAGGGGTTGATCGGATTTTTCGTCAACACGATCGCTTTGCGCAACGACTTGTCGGGGGACCCAAGCTTCAGCGAGCTGTTGAAGCGGGTTCGCCAGACAACGCTTGGCGGACTGGCGAACCAGGACCTGCCGTTCGAACAACTCGTCGATCTGCTGCATGCGGAGAGAAGCGAGTCTCACAGTCCGCTGTTTCAGGTGCTGCTTGTTTTCCAAAACACACCCACCCCGAACTCCGAAATTCCGGGCTTCTCCGTGTCAGGTTTCAAAATTGACCACGGCACATCCAAGTTTGACCTGAGCCTGTATATCAACGAAAGTTCTGAAGGCCTTTCCTGCACGTTTGAGTACAACACGGATTTGTTCAATGGCGACCGGATCGAGCGAATGGCCGGACATTTCCGCGCACTGATGGAGAGCGTGGTTCGCGATCCGAGCGAGCGCCTTTCGGAGTTACCGATTTTAAGCGCGGAGGAGCGGAATCATCTCCTGGTGGAGTGGAACGACACCGCAGCCGCATACCCCAGAGACGTTTCGCTGGCGCAACTGGTGGAAGCACAGGTGGAGCGGTCTCCGGATGCTGTAGCTGTGGTATTTGGCGAACAGCGGGTTACCTATCGAGAGCTGAACAGGCGCGCGAACCAACTGGCGCACGAGTTGCGCAAGCATGGCGCCGGGCCGGACCAACTGGTCGGATTGTATGTCGAGCGCTCAACAGATTTGGTTGTAGCTCTGCTGGCGATTGTGAAGACGGGAGCAGCGTATCTGCCGATGGACCCGCTCTTCCCGCCCGATCGGCTGAGTTACATGCTGGAGGACAGTGGGGCCCGGTTGCTGGTAACCGAGCGGAGCCTTCGCAGGGATTTGCCTTCATACGGCGGAACTATCATCGTGCTTGATGAAGACGGCTGGAAGGCGAACCCCAGCGAAAACGCAGCGATAGAGGTGGCGCCTGAGCATCTGGCATATCTGATTTACACCTCGGGTTCAACGGGCAAGCCGAAAGGGGTAGAGGTTTCCCGGGGGGCGCTTACGAACCTACTGTGGTCGATGCGTGAATGGCTCCAGTTGAGCGACGCGGACCGGCTACTGGCGGTGACGACGATCTCGTTCGACATTGCGGCCGCAGACGTATGGCTGCCGCTCCTTTTGGGAGCGCATTCAGTGCTGGCCAGCCGGGAATCGGCGGCGAACGGCGATGCATTGCGAGACCTGCTCGAGAGCCACGACATCACCTTTCTGCAGGCGACACCGGTGACCTGGCGGCTTCTGTTCGAGGCCGGCTGGAAGGGCAAGCCTAATCTGCAGGCGGTGTGTACGGGCGAAGCCATGCCGCCGGAGATAGCGGAGCAACTGGAGCCCGTGGTGAAGCGCTTGTGGAATCTGTATGGGCCGACGGAGACGACAGTCTGGTCAACGGGCTACAAAGTGACGGAAGGGCAGAAGCCGATCCTGATCGGACGTCCGGTGGCGAATACGCAGTGCTACATTCTGGACGGGCAGCGGCAACCGGTCCCGGTTGGAGTGACTGGGGAGTTGTACATTGGCGGCGACGGACTGGCGCGCGGATATCTGAACCGGCCGGAACTGACGGCGGAGAAGTTTGTCGCCGATCCATTCCGCGGCGGCGAGGCAAGGCTGTACCGGACCGGCGATCTGGCGCGCTATCAGACCGACGGCAATATTGAGTGCCTGGGGCGTATCGATCACCAGGTCAAAATTCGCGGCTATCGCATCGAACTCGGGGAGATTGAAGCTGTCCTGAAGAGCCTGCGGGAGGTCAAACAGGCGGTCGTGATCGTCCGCGAGGACACGCCCGGCGATAAACGCCTGGTGGCTTACTACACAGCTTCTCCGGCTGGCGAGCATGAGGATGCAGCCGCGGGGGCCGAGACGTTTCGCGCTCATCTTTCCGTGAGCTTGCCGGAGTACATGGTGCCAGCCGCTTACGTGCGCCTGGACGAGCTGCCGTTAACGCCGAATGGCAAGCTGGACCGCAAAGCGCTGCCAGCGCCTGAGGCCGACGCCTTTGCCACTCGGGGCTACGAACCACCGCAGGGCGAGATGGAGATCAGGCTGACCGAGATCTGGGCGAAGGTACTAAAGCTCGATCGCGTGGGAAGAAACGACAATTTCTTTTCGCTGGGCGGCAATTCACTTATGGCCGTGACCTTGATCGAGCAGATGCGACGCAATGGATTTGAAGTCGACGCTCGCACTTTCTTCCTGGCTCCGTCGCTTTCGGAGCTCGTCGCGGCAATTGAGATTCAGGAGATTCGGATATGACACCTACCGAATTGATGGCTGAGCTCAAGAAGGCCAACATAAGCCTTTCGGTAAATGAGAACGACCTGGTCATTCGCGGAAAGAAGCAGTTGCTCGGTGCTGAATTGTTGACCCAGCTACGTGAGCACAAGCTCGCATTGATTGAGCTGCTTCAAGGTGAAGAAGCCGATCGGGCAGGCAATCACGGGAGATCTCATTCGCGGGAAGAAGCGCCGCTAGAGGAACTCACGGCAGCAGACCTTGAGGAGATCGTGAAAGCTGTTCCCGGCGGCGCAGCGAACCTGCAGGATGTCTATCCACTTGCTCCCTTGCAGGAGGGCATCCTTTTTCATCACCTTTTGGATGAGGAAGGCGATGCCTACCTATTACGCTTTCTGTCCAGCTTCGACACCCGCGCGCGACTGGACCAGTACGTAACCGCGCTGCAGGCAGTAATCGAAAGAAACGACATTCTGCGCACGGCGGTTCTTTGGGAAGGGCTTCCGGAGCCGATGCAGGTGGTTTGGCACAAGGCACCGCTTCAGGTTGAGGAGATCGAGCTTGACCCGGCTGCGGGAGATGCGGCTGACTTGATGTTCGCACGTTACGACCCGCGCCATACCCGTATTGATGTACGGCAGGCGCCTTTGCTGCGCCTCTACATTGCGTTTGACAGGGCGAAGGATCGCTGGCTGATGCTGACGTTGCTGCATCATCTTGCGGGCGATAACGCCACCCTGGACGTGATGCACGCCGAGATTCAAGCGTACCTGTTAGGGCAGGAGGAACAACTACCAAAGCCGCTTCCCTTCCGCAGCCTGGTGATGGAGGCGCGGCATGGAGTAAGCCCGCAGGAGCACGAGGCCTTTTTCCGGCAGATGCTTGGGGATGTCAATGAGCCGACAACGCCCTTTGGGCTGCTCGACGTGCTGGGCGACGGCAACGACATTGAGGAAGCCCATCTTGTACTCGACGACGAACTTGCGTTGCGGTTGCGAGCGAGCGCCCGCCACCTGGGGGTAAGCGCCGCAAGTCTCTGCCATGTGGCATGGGCGCAGGTATTGGCCAAGGCCTCCGGGCGCGACGATGTGGTCTTCGGCACCGTGCTTTTCGGGCGAATGCAGAGCGGCGAAGGCACCGCACGGATATTGGGATTGTTTATCAACACACTGCCGGTGCGAATCGCTGTAGGCGAGCAAGGAGCTGCGGCCAGCACAAAGCACACGCATGCTCTGCTTGCCGAACTGATGCATCATGAACATGCGTCGTTGGCGCTGGCTCAGCGTTGCAGCGCAGTGCCGGCCCCAGCTCCGCTATTTTCCTCAATATTGAACTACCGCTTCAGCGAGCCGGAAGCTCGTTCAGAAGAAGCCCTGCAGGCCTGGAAAGGCATTGAGAAGCTGCGCATGGGGACGCGCACAAACTACCCCCTGATGATTTCGGTGGACGATCTTGGCAGAGGCTTCTCGCTTGACGTTCAGACCCATGCCTCTGTTGGTCCCATGCGAGTGTGCGAGTTGATGCGCACCGCACTGGAATCGCTTATTGACGCTCTGGAGTCGGCCCCGGGCAGTGCGCTGCGCGAGCTTGAAGTGCTTTCGCCATCCGAGCGCCATCAACTGCTCCACGAGTGGAACGACACTGAAGTGGCTTACCCTGCCCAATCGAATATTCATGCGTTGATTGAGGCGCAGGTGCGAAGAACTCCCGATGCGGCGGCTGTTGTCTTTGAGGACGCTTCACTCACATATGCCGAACTTGACCAGCGGGCCAATCAGCTTGCGCATCACCTGACCGGGTTGGGCATTGGGCCGGAAGTGCTCGTGGGAGTTTGCCTAGAGCGTTCACTCGATATGGTGGTTGGAGTTCTGGCCATCCTGAAAGCAGGCGGCGCCTATGTGCCGCTCGATCCCTCGTTCCCACAAAACCGACTCAGCGACATGGTGGAAGACAGCCGGATGAGTGTGCTTTTGACGCATCGCGGCCTGGAGCAACAACTCCATGTTCGGCCGCCGGCGATGGTTCGCATGGACTCCGATTGGAACGAGATTGCAAAGCACCGCACAGACCCGGCAGGACTACCATCCGCAGGCAGCAACAATCGCGCTTATGTCCTGTACACCTCGGGATCCACCGGCAAACCCAAGGGTGTGGAAATTCCGCATTCGGCGCTTGTGAATTTTCTGCTTTCGATGCAACGCGAGCCTGGGTTCCACGCGACCGATAAGGTGCTGGCGGTTACCACGCTCTCCTTTGACATTGCTGGGCTGGAGATTTATTTGCCGCTGATCACCGGCGGCCAGGTAATCATCGCCAGCCGCGAAGTTACCCACGATCCTGCGCTTCTTATGGATCTTATGCGGGTGTCCGGCTGCACAGTGATGCAAGCGACTCCGGCCACCTGGCGCGCACTGATTGAAACGGGATGGAAAGGATCGCCCGACCTGAAAATACTATGCGGCGGCGAAGCCCTTCCCAGCGATCTGGGCGAGGAACTTCTGTCGCGCTGCGGAGAGTTGTGGAATATGTATGGACCGACGGAAACGACTGTTTGGTCGACAGTTCACAAGGTCTCTTCCGCCCGCGGTTCTGTGCCCATTGGCAAACCGATCGCCAACACCCAGCTTTATTTACTGGATGCGCGATGCACCCTGGTCCCTCGGGGAGCGATCGGCGAGCTTTACATCGGGGGCGATGGATTAGCGCGCGGCTACTTGCATCGTGAGGAGTTGACCAAGGAACGTTTTGTCCCGAACCCGTTTCAACCCGGAGCGAGGATGTACCGCACCGGCGACCTGGCGCGCTGGCTCCCCGATGGAACGGTCGAATGCCTGGGGCGGGTAGATAACCAGGTCAAACTACGCGGCTTCCGCATCGAGTTGGGCGAGATTGAGGCCCGGCTTGCCGAACACCCTCAAGTGCGCGAAGCGGTAGTGATTGCGCGCGAGGACACACCGGGCGACAAAAGGCTGGTGGCGTACTACACGGCATCCCCGCTGGCCAAGGCCAGAGAAGGCAATCTCGGGATGGAGCAACTTCGGACCCACCTGTCCGCCTGCTTGCCCGAATATATGGTGCCGTCGGCCTATGTGCGTTTGGAGTCTTTGCCGTTGACACCCAACGGCAAACTGGACCGCAAAGCGCTGCCGGCGCCTGAGGCGGGTGCTTCTTCCGCTCTCGCCTACGAACCTCCGAAAGGCGAGACGGAGACGAAACTGGCCGCGATCTGGGCTGAGGTGCTCAAGGTCGATCGGATCGGCCGCCAAGTCAACTTCTTCGATCTCGGCGGCCACTCTCTGATGGCGGCTCGCGCCATAGCACTTCTGAATCGGGAGTTCGGGACAGCGCTTCCCGTGAGAGTGCTCTTTCAAGCCAATACTGTGAGCAAGCTGGCTTCGGTGATCGGCAAGAAGGACGGCGTCCAAGAGGGTGGTTGGCCCAGTTTGATCCCAATTCAAACCCATGGTACGCACTCGCCGCTATTCTGCGTCGCGAGACCGAACGTGAATGCGTTGGGATTTCTGATGTTGTCACGCGAGTTGGGCAGCGACCGACCTGTCTACGGTCTGCAGGTGCAGCTTGAGGAAGACCCGGAGCTGGATTTCACCGATGAGCAATATCACGCCACAACTGCTGAGTATATCCGTGCCATGAAGACGGTGCAGCCGCATGGTCCTTACAACCTGATTGGCCAGTGCCAGGGCGCGTACATTGCATTTGAGATGGTGCAAGCACTGGAAAAGGCTGGTGAGGAAGTTGTGTTCCTGGGCATTCTCGACACATGGACAGAGGAAAACACGCGCCGCAAATGGCTGTTTCGTGTGGAACTTGAACTTCGGAGAATTCGGAGTTTAGATCGCAAAAAAATCCGGAAGGCTTTCGATCAGGTCCGTGCGCGGCTCGCGCGCCGGAAGGCCTCTGATTGTCCGGTGAAGTCTTCGCAGGCGGGTTCCCATCCCAAAATGACACTCGCCCAGAAGTACTTCCCCGGCAAGGATTTCGTTCCTACTGTTTGTTGTTGCCCGATTACGGTATTCGGAGTCAGGGGGCGACCCTGGTACCGCAAGCACGATGAGACGATGGGTTGGGGGGACCGGACCCGAACGGTCGTGAGGTCAAGAATTATTCCGGGAGACCATTTTAGCTTCACACGCTATCCATATGTGACGGAACTCGCCGCCATGATAGCCGAGTACCTTGATGAGGCCGCACAAGGAGCCTCTCGGTTGGAAGTTGGCGCCGACCGAGAGCTTGTGGGCAGTGCCCTTCCCGGAGGGCCTAATCCTTTGCGTTCTTGAAACCAGACGGGGAGATTCAGATTGACACTGCAACGGACTTCGAAGCTAACTGAGGGGCGGAGAGTTCAGCGCCATAATTGCCGAGGTGAGAGTAACGTCGGCGGATTTCAAAAACTGAGGCGCGCCGCAGTTGCGGTACTGCCGTTTCAACTATTCTGACGTTAGCTGCTCCCACACAATCAGGGAATCCACCATGGGCTTTGTTCTAAGCATCCTCTATCTATTAACGACCTACCTCACGCCAGCCACCCTGTTCGGGCCGCTCTCGTCCTACCGCGTTGAGCTGATTTTTGCTTTGCTGATCTTCCTCCTATCTCTGCACAAACTGGTGAACTCGTCCATTTTAAAGACACCGCAGTCCCTGGCTCTTGTCGGGCTGACGGTCGCTGTCTTTTTGTCGGTGCTCATTGGGATGCGATGGGCTGGCGGAGGTGTGCGGTCGTTCCTGGGGTTCATTGCGAATGGCGCTTTCGGGTACTTCCTTGTCGGACTGCACTGTAACTCGAAGACGAAGTTGAAGGTTCTGGTCCTGGGGCTGCTTTTCGTGTGTCTATTTGTGATCGCAAACGGATCGCTCGATCTGCTCCATGGAATCCCAGAGAGCGCCCAAGGACAACCCGGGCAATCAGATGCCGATGAGAGGGCGACCATCGATCAATGGAATTTAGAGCACCCGTACGTCTTTGTAATGAACAACGATGCGGGGGAGACGTTCTATCGTTTAAGAGGTCTGGGAGTGATCAACGATCCAAACGACTTTGGTCAGCTAACGGTCTGCGTCATCCCCCTCATGTTTATCTTCTGGCGGGCAGAGAAGATATTGATGAACACTTTCTTTGTGATCCTGCCTGTATCCATTTTGCTGTGCGGGCTTTACCTAACCCACTCACGCGGCGCTTTGGTGGCCCTGACTACAGTCGCGATCGTGGCAGCACGGCGCCGCATTGGGATTCTGCCTGCGCTCATCTTCGCAGGCGCATTGTTCTTTGGGGCAATGGCCCTGCAATTTACTGGTGGACGGGATATCTCCGCAACTGCTGGCGAGGATCGGACCGCTCTCTGGGGCGACGGAATGCGGGCATTGAAGACTCATCCGTTGTTTGGAGTCGGCTTCGGAAATCTACCAGACTATGCCGAAGAAGACTTAACTGCGCACAATTCGGTGATAGTTTGCGCTGCAGAGCTTGGCATGTTTGGACTTTATTTCTGGTCTCTGTTCTTGTTTTCGACGATGAGAGACGTACTGGTGATTGCTTCACCAGCGAAAGTAAGCGAAGGAACGCCAATCGTGCCCCCGGAAGCACCGTTTCCGCAGCATGCATCCTTCATTGAGGCGGTCGACGCGGCGGAAATTAACCGCCTGGGAAGTGCATTGTTATTGTCGCTCACGGGCTTTCTGGTCGCCGGAATGTTTCTGTCTCGCGCCTTCGTCATTACATTGTTCCTGATAGGAGGCATGACGGAAGTGATTTACGAGATGGCTAAACAGCGCGGGATGGTTGGTCCGCGCCCACGGCTTGTGCGGGTGCTGCTGTATTCCGGGGCCCTGGCAGTCGCACTCGTGATCGTGATGTATATCATCGTTCGAATCCTGAATTTTATGCACTGAGACTCGCGGCCACGTTGCTTTCGTGAAGTATCCACGAGAAGAGAACAGACATCTATCGCGCCATCGGAGGTTCGGGCAAGGTTTATGAGAATTGCGCACGTTGTTGACAGCATGGAGGTGGGGGGCGCCGAGACGCTGGTATGGCAGATGTGCAGGCTGCAGCGAGAACAGGGGCACGTACCGAGCGTCTATGCGGTTGCGGCTCTGGGAGCGCTCGGCGAGAGAATGCAAGCAGAAGGCTTCAACGTGCAGTCGAATGTGGGACGACACCTTTCAGACTCGATGCGAGCTTTCTTCCGCATCTTCGAAGAGTTGAAACCGGATGTCGTCCATCTTCACGGCCAGACACCGACAATCTATGCCGCCATGCCTGCGAGGCTTGCAGGTGTGCCCAGCGTAATTTCCACTAGACATAACCTCGCAGGCCCGCCGCGCAAGGTGATCGCGGAGATGAAATATGCCATTGCCACTCGCTGGTGCGACTGGGTCGTCGGCATCTGCGACGCGACGGTGGGTAATCTTAGAAAGATCCACAGTGCTCCGGCTCAAAAAATAGCGCGCATTTACAATGGCGCGGTGCCGCTCACAAGAGTGGCACGGACGCAACGGCCCTCAGAGAGTGTGTTCACGCTTATTTACGTCGGCCGGCTTGCGGCCGTAAAGAATCATGCGCTACTGCTAAATGCTTTTCGCGAAGCACATTCGTTCGTGCCGGCTTTGCGCCTTTGGATGGTCGGCGATGGCGGTGAACGCAACGCGCTGGAGAGTCTGGCCGCAGAATTGGGCATTTCCGAGCAGGTAACCTTCTGGGGACAGCAACTCGACGTGGCGCCATTCTTCTCCGTGGCCGATGCGTTCATCATGTCGTCGAAGTCGGAGGGTTTGCCGGTCTCGCTGCTGCAGGCCTTCTCGCTGGGGCTGCCGGCAATTGTGACCGATGTGGGCGGGATGGCGGAGGTTGTCCGAATGGCGAAGGCGGGGTTTACGGTGTCTCCCACAGATCCCGCCGAGATGGTTTCGGCGATTCTTCGGCTGGCCAGCAGCGATGCAGAGCGGGAGCAATTCTCGAAGAACGCAGAGGCATCGTTTCACTCGTACTTTACTTTAGCAGCGATGGTCAATGCCTACATGGACCTTTACCGGAACACCCGAAGAGCTCGACGGGCATCGGAACCGGCATCGCTCCTAAAGTCGAGTGTGACGGGTTCTCGATAGGAAACCGCTCAACAAGTTCATTTGGAGATCTTCCGGTATCGTCTGCGATGATGGTGAGAGAGCGTTTTACTGTCAGTTATTCCATGGTCTAAGTGCAAAGGTTATTCGATCACGTTCGCCAATTCCGGGCGGATCAGCAGCGAAAAGAGCTTCTTGACCGGCCCGGTGATTGCCTTGGGCAGTAACCCGAAGAGGGTGCTGAACCGCTTGCGGTCTTCCGGTTCCAGCACGCGCATCAAGTAAAAGAGTCCGAAGAGAACGACCAGTGAAGCGCATCCGCCTGCGAGAATCCCCCAAAGCGGAGCGAACTGAATAGCGACGTAGTGCGCGGTCAGCGATGCCAACACACTAATAAAGGTGACCTTTGCAAATTGCACCCATGGAAGTTTGACTTTGAATAGATAGATTGACGCAGCCCACATCATGCCGACAGCAGTCGCCTGCGCCGCTCCGTTGCCAATGCACGCGCCCACTGCGCCATACGCTGGAATGAAGTACCAGGCGACACCTATGTCAACGATCCCCGCTACGGTGGTCGCCACAATGACATAGACTTGGCGCTCGGAACTCTCCAGGAGACTCTGAGCGGGCGAAATGAAGGCTTTGAATATGCATAAGAGCGGAGCCAGTGTCGCAACCGCGGCTGCGTCCTGGTACTGGCGACCGAAAAGGAGCAGCAACGCGGGAACCGCGAGCGACGCAGCGATGAAGTGCAGCGGAATCGTCGTTAAGGCAAGGTAGCGAAATGAAGAAGCAGTGATGTTGGGAAGCTTGGACTTGTCGCGCCCGAACTGAGCGAAGAGAGTGGTGCTGGCCGCGTTCCCGAAGATGGTCGCACTCATTAGCAACCGCTCGGCCATAGTGAATGCCACCGAATAGAATGCTATCTGGCGGATATCTGAGGAAAGCATTTTGAGCAAGATGACTTCCGACCGGCCCCAGACGATCTGCGCCACAATCATGCTGGTGACGCTTTGCCAGGCGAAGGTCATCATGCGCTTTCGCAGTTCCGGCGGATGAGGATGGGTCATCTCCCAGGAGAGCACGCGCTTCAAGGTGGGAAAGAAGCGAACAAGAAAATCGACGGCTCGCATTAGCAGCAACGACGCGCCGACGCCGACCACGCCCCAATGAAATGCGACTGTCGCGCCGATCGCGACGAAGTAGCAGAGCGTAGAGGCGACGGATGCGGGAAGATTCGCCGACAACTGTTCCGTTGCCGTATTTGCCATCGCCGAAATGGAGTTGACCATCGAAGGCCAGATGCTGAGCACAAGCAGCGCTGCAGTCAGTTTGTACTCTGAATTTGCGTTCCCGAGCACCCAATAGAGGAGCCCACCGGTGGCTAGTGTCGCCAGGACTGTCTGCAACAGCAAGGTTCGGAGATAGATGTATCGCGCGGTGCCCCAGTCGCCCATGCCTATAAACTCGGCCATATATTTTCGCGTGGTTGCGGGCACTCCTACCCCACCAAGACCTGCGACCACCGAGGCGATATACGAGATATAGACGATATAGCCGTTCTTCGACGGCCCCAGATAGCGGGCAATAGCGATCGACGTGGCCAACGAAACGAAGGCGCTTATTATGTTCTCGAGGCCGTACCAGCCGGCATTCCTAGCTATGGTCTTGGTGTTCGACATGTCGATATTGACTCTTATCCCCGGGGACTGCGTGTGCTGTTCGTTTTGTTTCAGCCAATCGGCACAACCTAGCTCAGGACAGTATTCCGCTCCAACTACAATGGAGCTACCATTGCCGCCTAACCCAGCCCTTGCATGGCGGCTTGTGCATCCTTGACGACTTGCGAATCGTGCGCCGAGGAAATAGCCTTCTTCAGGTGAATAGCCGCGTTATTACTATCCCCAAGTTTGCTGTAGACCATACCCAAATGGTACTGCATGCTGGCATTGTCCGGATTTGTGTTAACCGCATCTTCAAGAAGATCGCGAGCGAATGCGTAGATTCCTTTGTAGTAGTAGGCCCAGGCGAGTGTGTCAGCGGTGTTGGGTGAGTCGGGCATACCCTGCCGGGCGGTTTGCGCGAGATTCAATGCCGCATCGACCGATTCGCCGCTCAGCAGCATCCGATAGGCGAGATTGTTCGCTGCGATAGGCTGCTGCGGCTGGATTTGCAGAGATTTCCTGTAGTAGGCTTCGGCCTTTCCCAGATCTCCGCGCGATTCCTCGAGGGTTCCTAGAATTGCGAAAGCGCCAGCATCGTTGGGATGCGCATTTGACCACTGCTCCCACGCAGCAATGGCATTGGTCATCTGTCCACGCTGAGCCGTTATGTGCGCGAACAGCATGACCGCATCGCCATCACCGGGATTCAGCTGGATAGCTTTTTGAGCCGCATCAGCCGCCTGGCTAAGGTTCTTGTTTTGAATCTCTAGCTGCGCCAAGAGATCGTAGAACCTGCTGTTCTGAGAACTCTTGTCGATTTGCGCGTTCAAACGATCAAGAGCTCTATCCGGCCTTTTCTGGCTTAGATCGTAACCAATTAGCAAGCGCATGGCAGCGACGGAGTTGGGGTTGTGCTGCAAAGCCTGCTCGAGCAGCGATACTCCTTCAGCAAATCGCTTCTGCACGAAGCGAAGCCTGCCAAGCTGGGAATAGACTTTCGAGCTTTGCGGATCGAGGCCCATAGCAGTTTTCAGATCTGCTTCAGCCATGTCAGGCGAGTTGCGATTCATTTCCACGGCGGCGCGCCACACATAACCGTCGGGAGAACGCGGCATTGCAGCGATGGTGTTTTCCGCAACTTCGGCCAGCATCCCAATGTCACCGCGCTGACGCGCGATACGCGCGAGCTCCTCCTGAGCGTCGCGCTCCGACGGATTCAGTTCCACCGCCTGGCGAAAGCTCTTTTCAGCAAGGGAACTGTCTCCCGCTGCCAAAGCCGCCTTGCCCAGCCAGTAATGAATAGGGGCATCTTTAGGGAAATCCCGCGCGCTTTCCGACAGAACATTTACAGCGTGATCCGGATTGCCATCGTTGAGAATCAAGATTCCGTTCAAAGCAACAACCTCCGGGTCCTTGGGGCTGGTCTTCATTAACCCGGCAACAGCGGCTCGAGCGGTCGCGTAGTCCTTGACCTTAAGAAGAACGCGGATGTATCCCTTCTCCAGAGAGCCGCTCCTGGGATGCTTCGCTATCAGGCTTAAGAATTCCGCACCTGCCTTGTCCAACTGCCCAGAGTCGACGTAGTAGTCCGCCAGAATGCGCACTCCCTGCGGATTGTCGGCGAGGTCCTTCGACGCTTGACGGAGCACTTGCTCGGCCCTGGCCTGATCTCCCTGGCCGAGAATGGCCCGGGCGACATTTTCCCTTGCGGCAAGGCTTTCGGGATCCGTGGCGACGGCATCCCAGCCGGTCCTTTCGGCCTCTTGCAGTCGATTATTCCTTGAATAGTATGCAGCGAGCAGAAGCTTGGCATTCACCGATTTTTGATCGAGTTCGACGGCCTTCTTCAGCTCAGTTTCCACGGAAGAAGCCTTCATTTGATCCCCTGCTTCCAGAAGCGCGAGATCATCGTGAAATGCGGCACGATTGGGATCGAGTTCCAAAGCGTGGTGAATCTCGATCAGCGCCTGATCTTTGTTTCCTCTTCTGGCTGCGAGCGCGGAGAGCAGCGCGTGAACGCCTGGATTGCCGGGTTGAGCCGCAAGTACGGCGTTAGCCTGAGCTTGCGCTTCGTCGGTCCTGCCGGCGGCGAACAGAAGGTTTCCAAGGTCGACCCGAGCCCGGTAATTCGCCGGCTGCAATTCCACAGTACGCGCGAGTTCCAAACATGCCGCGTCAAACTGGCCCAAATGCTCGTAGGCCTGCGCAAGTTCAAAGTGAGCATCAGGATAGTTCTTATCAACCTTCAGAGCATTCAAATATTGGATGGCGGCTTCTCGGTATTTACTTTCAGCGCTAAAGCGATTGCCGCTCTCAAGATACTTCTGCATCCGCACGTTTGGATTGCCGTGGCACGCGGCCAACAGAGCGACCGCGAGCATGATCATGATCACCGAAAGATATCTTTGCCGATTCATTTGCTTTCACCTGCCGTTGAAACTCAGTTGAACTGCATCGAACGATCCCATCGAAATCGTAAGTTCAAGCGGGTTGCCACTCTGGCGAGCGCAACCTGCGAATTTAACCAAACCGGGCTGCCTTTCGCCGCTCCTCCAAATCCGATTAGTCCGGGATAAACCGAGGGAGTATGGGCGCGAGCTGCGCAGTGAATGCCTCGGCCCGAGCCCTTGCAACCGATATGCCTTCTTCGGGGTCGATTGGCGTACTAACCCGCACCAGTGCCCCATCCGTACGATTCATGCGCATTGCGTCGGCTACCATATAGGCTTTAGCCAGGTATTCACTGGCGACGCTTCGGCCGTGTGCTTGATACCAATAAATGACGAATTGCCGATCTTCCCCGTCAGCGATGACGTATTCACCCACTCGATGTGGCTTGCCATTTGCATCGTTCAGGTCGATATACTCTGAAGTCTCAAAGACCCAGCCGGCGCCGGGCAGGCAGTTCTTTGGCGAGTGGATGGTGACGCCGGTTCTTTGGGTGGCAAAATATCCGATAAAGAGACCGATGAGTTGCGACTGCTTTTTGCGAGCATAGACGCGCGACAGGAAGTCTCCCTTGCCGAGAACATCCCGAGTCTCCTGGTCGATCAGCACATCTGTTCCGAACCATCCTGCAATGGCGCGCGGAATCTGCGACAAGGGCTCGCTTTCAGGTACGAAGTCGGTATTGCCACGTGCGAATACCAGCAGCGCAGTTGCAACCAGCAGTGCGACAACGGTCAAGAACCGTGGGCTCTTCACGCGCTCCTCCTTTGCACGAAAAGGAAACGCATGCCGCGATGAACAATAAAAAGGCAACCAAGAGAAACCAGGAACATCGCCCAGCCGGAAAATTCGTGAAAAAAGCCCAGCGCCATGTCTGGATCCCAGTACTGGACGCATAGGCCAGTGCCGAAGATGCGGACCGCGTTGGCCGCAATTGCAATCGGGATGCTGGCTAGCGCAATGACGACCCGCCGTGGAAAGGTCTTCTCAAGAAAGTAGCCATAAAAAACCGCAAGGGTAAACAGGCTCACCAAGGATCGTATGCCGCTACATGCCTCGGCCACTTCCAGCTTCATGACCGCGAGCTGAATGATGTTGCCTTCGCGCAGGACCGGTACACCGAACAAGGGCAGCAGAAGGCTGGCAAGGCCGGAGGCCATGGACTGAAGTGGAAGGGCAATCTGGTTGAAGATAACGGCAGGAAGCGGGATGGCGAGAAGCAGGACCAGCAAGGCAAAGCGAAGCTCCTTGAGAAATTGCCACCCGCCAAAAGAAAGCACGAGCCCCGCCAACAGGATTACGAGCGAGAGCCGCGACAGAAAAACCGTAGCGCCGTAAACCCCGAGGAGGAGGAACGCCAGCCCAAGCGCGGCCATTGCGATTCCGATCCAGGTAGGAGCAACTTGAATGCTGAGAAGCGTTCTTCTTTTCACCCAGAGCAGGTAACCGGCAAAAACAGGGACCAGGAAGCCGTGTGAGAAATCGGGGTCCCGCCACCAGGCGACAACCAAGTCCCGCAGCACACCATAGTAGATTGCCGCCACCAATAGGAAGATAAGCACCGAGCCCCATGCTAAATGAGGATTTCGAAGGGACAAGGGGCTCCTGGAAATCGCAGGCATCTGGGTATGCTGGGCCATATTCTCCGAGAAAACAGACTTGTGACAATGGATCGCCATACAACCGTTAGCAATTCGAATGCCGAGAGCGGAATGACTCAATCCGTGGGAATTCCCCATTATTTGGCCTCCATCCGGAGCGGACCGCTCCTCAGAAGTGGAAAATACTTTCCACTTCTGAGGGAAATCAATGCCACATTTGTTCCCTCAGAAGTGGAAAAACTTTTCCCTCCTTCGGCCAGCGCATCATCACAGAGGTACGCCAAAGACTAGATACACAAAGTGGAAGGCGCATTCCACAGCCAGTTCCCCGGTTTGGACTCCGCATTGCTAAAGGAGGGGTGTGGATCCAGGACCGTTCATGGAAGACACCTTAACTATCCAACTCGCGAAGCAACAGACAAAAGCTTTTGCTCAAGCAAGGCATTTTGCCCCGATCGAGGCGCAGATTCAACGCGCGATCGCCCGCATTGCCGATAGCGACTGTCCGGTCCTGATCGTGGGCGAACCTGGCGTTGGAAAGCGTTCCGTAGCCACTCAAATTCACTCTCAGTCGCACCGGTCTCGCACCTTCTTTACCGAGTTTCGCAGCGCCGATGTGGATGTTAAGGCACTTCTATCGGCCTTTTCTACGAGAGGGACGATCTATCTAACTGAAATTGGGGATCTGAGTCTTGGCTTGCAGGAACTGATTATCGACACCTATTTTCATTCCGAAGAGGCGCAAAACAGCCGCCTCCTTTGTGGTACGAGCCGCGAACTTATAGGGGAAGTCAAGTACTCGCGGATGAGAGAAGATTTCTATTACCTGGTATCCGCCGTTACCCTCCGGATTTCTCCTCTACGCTGCAGGAAGTCCGAAATTCTTTCCATTGCCGATAACTTATTGACGCAGTACTCCAGGCAATTTGACCGCCCGAAGCCGATTCTACGAGAGGAGATCACCGGATTCCTTCTGGAACACACCTGGCCTGAAAACCTGTCCGAGCTTCAGACGGCGATCAAGACGTTTGTCGCCATCGGCGACCAGTCGATTTCTCTCGCCGCACTCAAGGCAGCGGCTTCGACGGCGAGGTCGAATGGGAACCGCAAGCTTATATCGCTGAAAGAAGCCGCCCGGGCCGCATCCACTCAGATCGAGCGGCAGTTGATCTCCGAAGTTCTAGTTGCCACAGGCGGCAATCGCAAGCGCGCCGCGAACGAACTGGGAATCAGCTATAAGGCCCTTCTTTACAAGCTCAAGCAGGTTGGCGCAGAAGACCAGCCTGTTTCCGACAAGAACGGAGTTGCATCATGAATCTAGCAAATCTCCTTATTCTGGCGCTCTCGGTCTCAGGCGTCTTTGGTCATCTTGGCCAGCAAAAAGACGCGGCCGTCAAGTCTGCCGAGACGACGGCGCCAGCCGCAGCCACGGCGACCGCTTCCGACAGCTACCTGATCGGCCCATCGGACGTGCTTACGATCACTGTCTGGAAGGAGCAGACGCTCTCAGGGACCATGTTGGTCCGGCCTGACGGAATGATCTCCATTTCGCTGCTAGGGGATGTTCAGGCATCCGGCATGACGCCGCTTCAGCTTGCAGATCAGATCACGACCAAGCTCAAGAAATATATCCAGGACCCGAAGGTCTCTGTGGTGATAAGCCAGATCCACAGCAAGGTTGTTTACATGCTCGGCGAGGTTGTAAAGCCGGGGGCGGTGGAGATGACACCGGGCATGGGCTTGCTCGAGGCTGTCGCAAGCGCCGGCGGACTTACGGCGTATGCGAATACCAGGAAGATCTACATCCTGCGTAAGGACACAGGATTGCAGCTAAGAATCCCCGTGAATTACAAGCAGGCTCTGAAGGGCGAGAGCACGCTCAATCTGGTTCTGAAACCCGGCGACACGATTGTCGTCCCGTAAGGTGGCACAAATGAAAACGACTCTGAAAGTTCTGGCGTTCTCGCTCGCTGTTTGCGGCGCGGCAAATGGGCAGGTTGTGCCCGCTGCGACTGGTCCGGGCAGTCTGCCGACCGGCAGCAACCTGCAATATGCTTTGCGATACTCGGAAGCCGGTGAGTTCGTCACCACTCTTGCCAACATGCAGACGTCCACGGCTTCCGGAACATTGAACTATATGAACGGCAGCGAGCGTGCTCCGTTCACCATGGAATATGGCGGCGGCTACACGTGGACGTTGACCGGACCCTCCTACGAGACCGGCCAGTTTCACCGACTGTTTCTATCTCAGGGCATTGACCGGCGCACATGGAAGGCGATGGTCAACGACGAGGCAAGTTATCTTCCACAATCCCCAACCACAGGCTTCTCGGGAATTCCGGGCACTGGGGAACCGATCGGCGTGACCAACCCAGCCTCACCCTCAACCCAGACGATCCTGACTTTGAATACCCATGTTGTCGAGAACAATGCAAACGGGAGCCTGGAGCACAACCTGAATCCGGCAACGACCATCCTATTGGGCGGCAATTCAGGATTGCTGCGCTACCCTGACGGCAACGGCCTGGATATAAATTCGGAGACGGCCACCGCCGCGGTTGAGCGGGCCCTGAATGTGCGCAATTCGCTGATGGGCTCCTACTTTTATTCGAACTTCAGCTATCCTGCATACAATTTCACATTTCAGACCAATTCCGGGCTTTTCGGATTTCGGCACATGTGGACCAGGACCCTGATGACGAATATCGCCGCGGGTCCCCAATGGATTTCCGGTTCGAGCCTTGCTAACAGTACAAACAACGTCAGCGTGCCTTCTTCAATAAATGTCACAGCGAGCGCGAGCATCAATTATCTGTTGCGGTTCAACTCAGCCGACGTGAGCTACACACGTGGAACGAACGGCGGTGCGGGCTACCTGATTGGCTCAGAGGCCGATTCTGTCGCCGGGAACTTCTCGCATCAATTCGGATTGAACCTCTCCGTCGGCCTGACAGGCGGGTACGAACGAACCGCTGCACTGAATGGTAGTGGGACGATCAACGCCAAGTATGGCGGAGCGCAGGCAACCTGGCGCATGGGCCGGGACTTCATTGTATTCGGAAACTACACGGGAACCGCCCAGTCCTCGACTGCCGCACTTCCCGCCAATGTCCTTGGCCAGCTAATGCAAGTCATCGGATTTGGCGTAGGGTATTCACCCCGGCCAAACCATCTCAGGCAGTAAATATTCAAGGAGTATTATGCTCGGGCATCGCGAACTAACAATGGAAGATTACGCCGACATTTTGAGGCGGCGCTTCTGGTTGATTCTGGCTTCCACGATTCTCCTTGTAGGAGTTGGAATCGGAGTGACCTTTGTCATTCATCCCATATACCAGTCGCAAACGCTGATCCTCGTCGAGCAGCAAAAGGTCCCGGAAGACTACGTGAAGCCGGTGGTCGAGGAAGATCTCGGCGCGCGCCTGGCATCGATGAAGGAACAAATCCTGAGCCGCTCACGACTCGAGCCGATTATCAAACGGTTCAATTTGTTTGCCGACGGCAAAGCCACCTTGGACGACCGTGTCGAACTAACCCAGAAGGCCATCGGAGTCAGACCAATCCCTTCCAGTCAGTCGTCGCGCGGGATGCCGGGATTTTATGTGACATTCAATGCGCAGGATGCGTCTACGGCACAACAGATTTGCGACGAGATCACGTCACTTTTCGTCAGTGAGAACCTGAATGCACGTGAGCAATCGGCCGAAGGCACGACAACTTTCCTGAAGCAGCAACTCGAGGACTCAAAGAGGAACCTTGACGAACAGGATGCCAAGCTCGCGGCCTTCCAGCAACGGTATTTCGGCAGGCTCCCGGACCAGGCCCAGTCCAACTCCAACACACTTCAGGCACTCACAACCCAGCTTGATGCTGTGACGCAGTCACTGAGCCGGCAACAGCAGGACGTAACCTTTCTCCAGGCCATGGTTACCCAACAGACTCGCGATCTCCAGAGCACCGAACCCATAGCCTCCGGTTCTTCAGTAGATGAACGGAAGATGGAGCTCAAGAACCTTATCCAGCAGAAGCAGGCGTTGCAGGCGCTTTACACGCCCGATCATCCCGACGTGGTCGAGGTCTCGCGTAAGATCGCCGATCTTCAGGCGGAGATCGCGCGCAGCTCGGCTGAATCTGCGCCGGCCCCGGCAGCGCCTACCGTCAGCCACCCTGACCCGCCCCAACTACAACAGCTCAAAGCTCAACTTCGCGCGTCGCAGCAAGCCATGGTGGACCTAAAGCAACAACAGGCCCGCACCGAGGAACAGGTTCGCACTTATGAGTCGAGGATTGAGTCGAGTCCGCAGGTCGAGGAGCAGTATAAGCAGGTCACCCGCGATCATGAGACAGCGCTGGAGTTCTACAACTCGCTGCTGAAGAAGATGAACGAATCTTCCATGGCGACTGCTCTCGAACAGCGACAACAGGGCGAGCAATTCCATGTAATGGATGCCGCGAACCTCCCTGACTCGCCGATATTCCCGAACCGGAGGAAATTTGCGGGAGGAGGATTTGTAGCCGGTCTGTTTCTCGGCCTGGTCCTCGCAGGGCTGCTCGAGTACCGCGATACTTCCATGCGCAATGAGAGGGACGTCTGGGCCTTCACCAAACTTTCGACGCTGGCCGTGATTTCCTTCATTGACGACCTTCCTCAGCCTGATAAATCTCACAATGGCCAGAAAACCTTCTTACGAACAAACAAGACCAATGAAAGAGCGCTCGGATAACCATGTACCGATACTTCTACGGCATTAACGATTTTCCGTTTGGAGCTTGCCCCGACCCGCGGTTTCTTTACAAGATGCCGCATGTTCAGGAAGCACTCGCCTGCCTGCAATATGGCATTGCTTCGCGGAAGGGCTTTGTGGTCATGACGGGGGAAGTCGGGACCGGAAAGACGACGCTGCTCAAGACCGCTCTGAGCTCCTTCACGGAACGGCGCATTTCGACGGCCTTCGTCTTCAATCCGCGGCTCGATGTTCTCGACTTTCTTGAGTTCGTGCTCGCGGATTTCGGCATCCCACCCGACCCGCGGACGAAGCCCGGCATGACGCAGTCGAAGTCCGGCATGCTGATGCAGCTGAATCGCTGGCTTATCGACCGCTTCCGTAATGGGGAGTTATGCGCCATTGTAGTGGACGAAGCTCAGAACCTCTCCTGGGAACTTCTTGAAGAGATCCGCTTGCTGACGAATCTGGAGACCTCATCGGAGAAACTAGTGCAGATCGTACTTTCCGGACAGCCTGAACTCGAGGAGAAACTTCGCGACCCCTGCGTTCGGCAGCTTCGCCAACGGGTTTCGCTTTGGTGCAGAACCCGGCCGCTTACAAATGACGAGACGAAGGCTTACATCGCCAAGAGATTGCGGGTCGCAGGCGCGACCCAGCCGGTTCTTTCGCCCGAGGCAATGCAACTTGTCCATCACTACTCAAAGGGGATTCCTCGCCTGATCAATCTAATTTGCGAGCATGCCATGATCAGCGCGTACGTGGAACAGATCAAGCCGATCCCTGCACGAATCGTGGAGTCGGTCGGCAAAGAACTCGATCTGGACCAGCAGCCATTCGTGCTGTCGCCCATGGCCCTCAACGGATTCCCGGAGAACACCTTGCAAGCTACCACATCCAGCGCCATCGACCGGGTCCCAGATTCCGCCATTTCCTTAAAGGACGGTGAACTATGAGCCGAATACACGAAGCACTTCAAAGAGCAGATCTCGAGCGGAAGACAACGCCGGTTCTGGTAGACATTCATCTCGCCGAACCCGGCGTCTCCTCCGGCCTGGAAGAGCTGCCAGCGACCAGGTCTGAGGTGACTCTTGAGAACATTGCGCAATATTCGTGGAGTCCATCCATCGTTTCGTTGCCCACGCTGGTAGACCGCGGTAGCGGGGTCGAACAGTTTCGCAGTCTTCGCTCCCGGGTCTACCAGGCCCGCTATGAGGCCCCGTTGAAGACGATCCTTATAGCAAGCGGAATGCCCTCGGAAGGCAAGAGCTTTATCGCGGCGAACCTGGCCATAAGCCTGGCGCGCAACAGCATCCATAACATTCTGCTTATTGACGGCGATCTACGCCGTCCCACACTTCATAATCTGCTGGGCGCGCCGAATGAGCCAGGACTATCGAACTATCTGGAGGGAACCGCAACCTTAAGTGAGATCATGCAGCGTGAGCGGCGCTTCAAGGCTGAAGAGAGCGCCAACGAGGGAAGCCTCTCCAACCTCACCTTCATCCCCTCGGGAAACTGCAGTGACCACTCCTCTGAATTGGTCGCCAATCACCTTATGGAAGAGCTGATCGCGACAGCTTCACCTTATTTTGACTGGATACTGATTGATGCGCCGCCGGTGCTCGCGGTGACCGACGCCGTGGAGCTTGCCCGAGCTGCCGATGCGGTATTGCTCGTTGCACGGGGGGCCAGCACGCCTTATGAAGTCGCTCAGCGAACCAAAGCCGCATTCAGCAATGCGCGGATACTCGGCTTTGTGCTCAACGCTGTAAAAGACGCTGCGCGCAACGGATCGTACAACTACAACTATTACTACGGTGAACAGGAAACCGGCGGCCGTTCCAAGCCGCGGAAGGATAACAAAAGGCAGGGATGATCAGGCTATTCAATGTCTATTATCCGACCAGGACCCTGGTGCTGCTTCTTTGCGAAGCATTCCTGGTGGGTGGCTCGTTCTTATTGGTCACCATGTATCTGATTGGGCCGGATACCTACATTGCTCTGATCTATGAAAATGGAATCCTGAAGATTCTCGGGTTTACTGTTCTTACCCTGCTTCTCTCCTATTACTTCGACTTGTATGAACCACAAAGAATCTCAGGACGCTGGGAGATCTACTTCCGGCTGCTGTTGGTTCTTAGCGTTCTGAGTTTTATCCTCGGTGGGGTCGTCCTTGCCTTCCCAGATGTTTATATCGGCCCGCATGTTCTTACTTTCGGCATCTCCATCCTTGCCGTCGTGCTTCTTCTCTGGCGACGGTCCTATGAATGGATAATTGGTCTGCCGGTCTTCCGCGAGCGCGTCTATGTGCTGGGTAATGGCGAAAGGGCACGCACGATCGTGGAAACTCTGCGCTCCAGACATGATGCCGGCATGGAAGTTGTTGGAGGAGAGGGCAGCGGCGAATTCAATGGGGACCTGGAACGCTTTGAGGCAGACCTTCGCTCATTTTGCGCGGAAAAGCCGCGCATAGACCGCATCATCGTTGCCATGGAGGACCGTCGCGGATCAATGCCGGTTCGCGAACTCCTTAACCTTCGGCTCCGTGGGGTTGTTATTCAAGACGCCAACTTCCTTATGGAGCGACTCCTGGGCCGGTTGCCCCTGGACGGGCTCAATCCCAGCACTCTTATCTTCACGCACGGCTTTAACGTGAAAGCATCGCAGCAGATTGTCCGGCGCCTCGTATCGATCCTTGTTTCCTTCGTGGGGCTGACGGTCTGCCTCCCATTTATCCCTTTCATCATGCTTGCCGTGCGGCTCTCTTCGCCGGGCCCCATTTTTTTCAAACAGACCCGTGTCGGTCTTCGCGGGCGACCATTTTCCGTAATCAAATTCCGGACGATGTCGCAGGACGCCGAAGCAAATGGCGCCGCGTGGGCGACGAAGGACGACCCGCGCGTCACTCGCCTTGGCAAATTCATGCGCAAGACTCGGCTCGACGAGATTCCTCAATTGTGGAACGTTCTGCGCGGAGAGATGGGTTTTGTCGGACCGCGCCCGGAGCGCCCCGAGTTTGTGCAGTGGTTAAACACCGAGATTCCTTTTTATGAGCTTCGCCACATCATCCGCCCAGGAATCACAGGTTGGGCGCAGGTACGCTATCGGTATGGCGCAAGCCTCGAAGAGACGAAACGAAAGCTTGAATACGATCTATATTACGTCAAACACCTGTCGATAGGTCTTGACCTGCTCATCATGTTTGAGACGATCAAGACAATCATATTGCGAAGGGGCGCCCAGTGAGGATCATCTTCTGGCTGTCGCTGACGGGAATCCTATACATCTACGCTGGATACCCTTTAGCGATGTGGCTACTCTCGCGATTGTGGCCAAGGCCCTGGAAGGCCGCTTCAATTAATCCAAGCGTGAGTATCGTGTTAGCCGTGCATAACGGTGTCGAACGACTCCCGCACAAGATTCGACATCTGCTCGGTCTCGACTACGCAAATATCAAAGAGATCATTATCGTCTCGGATGGCTCAACCGATGGCACGGCAGAGTTACTGGCACGTCAGCAGCATTCTCTGATCAAGACCGTCGTGCTAAGTGAACACGTGGGTAAGGCGGCCGCTATTGACGCGGGAGTCGCGTCAGCCACCGCTGAATTGATCCTCTTTGTAGATATCCGGCCTGAAATTGCGCCAGGCGCAATTCAGGAGCTGGTCGGCAACTTTGCCGATCCGAAGGTCGGCTGCGTGGCGGGCGAACTTATTCTTCGCCAAGATGGACACGATGCCCCTTCTGAAGCAGTCGGCGGGCTTTACTGGCGATATGAACAGTGGATCAGGAAATGCGAGGCAGTCTTCGACTCACCGGTTGGAGTCTACGGGGGCTTCTACGCCATTCGCCGCGAGCTGTTTGCTGCGTTGCCGGCCGGACTCATCCTTGACGACATGTTTCAGCCGCTCTCGATCATTGGTCAGGGCTACAGGTCAGTTCTCGATTCGCACGCCTGCGTTTACGACACATGGCCCAAGAAAATTGAGGGCGAGTTTCATCGCAAGGTGCGTACGCTGGCGGGAAATTTCCAACTTTTCCAATTGGCACCGTGGACACTTACTCCTCGCAATCGAGTTCTATTCCAACTTGTTTCGCACAAGGTAATGCGCCTCATTGCGCCCTACCTTCTGGTTCTTCTGTTCGTCTCTTCGGTCCTGCTCTCAGCCGATTCTCCTTTTTTTGCGGCATTCGCAACCATTCAGGTCTTAGGCTGGGCAATTGCAATTGCTGGCTTGCGCTATGGGATCCCAGTGCTACATCGCATTGCGGCTCCGGCAAGCGCACTGCTTATGCTTAACGCCGCCGCAGTTGCTGGTCTCTACAGATTTCTTTTCACCCGCGGTCCGCTTTGGAAGATTTGGAATTCGAATCAACCTGAGGCGAATCCGCCCACGGGCGAAATTGAGAACTTCGCGCCCTCAGAAGTTATCAATTCTGCCGAAGAAGCAAGTGTTGGCGAGAAATCCTGCGTTAATTCACAACATCGAAGGGAGCAACGCACTGCCATGATCTACAGGAAGAACTTTCTGTTAATCTCCATGCTGGGAATTTGCGCTATTGTGACAGGATTATTGATCCACGTCCACATTGTCAGTGTGAGGGCCGCAAAGCTTGAACATGTCGTACCACCAACTCCCTATTTTCCGCCCGGCGCTATCTGGACTCAGGACGTGAGCAGTGCACCCGTCGATCCCCAATCCTCAGCCATCATTGAATGGTTGTCGGCCGACGGTGGATGGGGAAACAGGAATAGAATGCAAGTGGACTTTGCCTTACGAGTGTTACAGGCAAACGCGACCACTCCGTCTGTTCGCATTCATAAAGGCGGAGGCTGGATGGCTCCCGATTCCGACAATGTCTCCGAAATTCCGCTTCCTGCCGGGGGCGGCATTGAAGGTCGGTCGGACTATGAGTGCAATATCGATCAAAATGACTGCCATCTCATAGTAGTAGACCGTAGCCAAGGCAAGCTCTACGAGGCCTACCAGGCTAACTACGTAAACAACAAGGTCGCAGCGAACTTTGTAGCGGTATGGGACCTGAACCGACTTTATCCGCCGTCAGGACGAGGAGATCAGTGCACGAGTGCCGATGCCGCCGGCTTCCCAATCGCGCCGCTACTCTTCAATGCGGACGAAATCGCTACCGGAAGCATTAACCACGCCATTCGCTTCATTCTTCCCAATGGACGAATTCGCGCGAAAGTGTTTGTCCATCCTGCCACCCATGCCGGAGGGCCGCGCGGTCCGGTTTTGGCTCCGCCGTATGGCGCACACTTCCGATTGAAATCCACGTACGACCTGTCGCAGCTAACGCCTTCGGCACAAGTGGTTGCACGAGCCATGCAGAAGTATGGTATGTTCCTTTCCGACGGCGGCAACATCGCTCTCACTGCACAGAGCGATTTGGACACAACGGCGAAGTATGCCGATCTAGATTTTGGTCCCCACGATTTGCAGGCGCTGAAAGTGACCGATTTTGAAGTATTGAATTTGGGAAATCCTATTCAATTAGACGATAGCTGCGTGCGGAATCGGTGATAACTCAGCGTTCAACGCCCACGAGTGTCAAATCACTCAACAACTGAGACGGGTTCGATCCGGGGCCGGTGATTGCGCGGCGCGATGATTACAAGAGATTGAACAGCGGTTAATTCGAGGGAACCGAGGCGTCATTGACTCAATGAATTATTGACCCGAGTGCCGAGGAGACAGGCGCAGCTAGCTTTCGGTGGGCTGAACTCGCTCCTGAGATATTGAAGAAACCATGATCGGAACTTAATCAGTGCCGTACCTCAAAGATCGTCTGCGGAAAGGAGTGTGGCCGACAAAGCAAGAGCGTGGCGGGGTGGCTGTTGCCGACGACCGCGAACCGTTAGTCGGAGGCACATCGATTAAGACCGCAGAGTATTTTCGCGCTATGCTCGACGGAATTGCAGAGATGGTACGTTTTGCAGCCGGCGATGTCGCGATGCGTTTTCGTCACGACTACGAGGAAGGCAAGCACTTCGTCCGCGAATTCAACATCTTCCGGCCCGGTCGGGAGACATGGCGATTGCACTTGCTGAATGCCACTCTCTTGCGGGCAATTCAGCGCTTCGTTTCGCCTCCCCCTCGCGACCGCGTCCGGGTTAACGGGGAAATGGAATCCTCGCTTAGGAAAAGGAAATCAAGATGAAAGTTCTACACGTAGTCGGCGCGCGACCGAACTTTATGAAGGCGGCTCCCGTTTATCGCGCACTGTCGAAAAAGGGTCACGAGCAGACGCTGGTGCATACAGGCCAGCACTACGATGCACTCATGTCGGATGTGTTTTTCAGGGCCCTGGAGATACCCGCTCCAGATGAGAGCTTGAACGTCGGTTCGGGATCTCACGCGCAGCAAACTGCGGCGATCATGAGCAAATTCGAGCCAGTGGTGATCGCGCGCAAGCCGGAAATTGTGCTCGTGTATGGTGACGTGAATTCCACCGTCGCCGCTGCGCTCGTCTGTTCCAAGCTTGGTATTCGGATTGGGCATGTCGAGTCGGGTCTGCGCTCGTTCGACCGCTCGATGCCGGAGGAAATCAACCGCCTGGTTACCGATCAACTCGCGGACATTCTTTTTACTCCGTCGGCTGATGGCGATGAAAATCTCGCGCGCGAGGGGATAGCAAAGGAAAAGGTTTTTCTTGTCGGCAACGTAATGATTGATACGCTGATTCAATTCCTGCCCAAGGCTGAGGAGATCTTTCCGAAGCTCAAGGCAGAGCTATCATTGGGTTCATTTGGATTAGTAACTCTTCACCGCCCTTCAAACGTCGACGACGAGTCTGTTTTTTTGCCGATGCTTAAGGTCCTTGACAGCTTGAGCATCGATCTCCCTCTGATCTTTCCCGTTCACCCGAGGACGCGCCAAAGATGGGCGGCGCAACTCGATCAATGCAATCCCAATCTTCGAGCTATCGAACCCATGGGGTACCTTGAGTTTCTTGCGCTGCAGAAGAATGCAAAGGTTGTTATTACGGACTCTGGCGGCATTCAGGAGGAAACGACATTTTTGGGAACGCCGTGCTTTACGTTGCGCGAGAACACCGAGCGCCCAATCACAGTAACACTTGGCACAAATGTCCTGATCGGACGCGATTGGGAGTTGCTACAGAAAGGGTTCTACCAGGAGTTGAGCGGATGCCGCAAACAGGCGGCCCGTCTTCCGCTTTGGGATGGTATGGCATCGGAGCGGATTGCCGAGATCCTCTCTCGGGTGGCTCTTTAATCGAGCGCCGTGGGATGGAAAATTGGAATCCCGATGAGGGATACTAAGCGAGACACTCTCACGATGCCAATGCTTTCCGGGGGGAAAGGCTAAGAAACAACTCGTGCGAGGCTTGAGAACCGGTAGCTAACTTCTTCCCGCAAAGAATTCTTCATCTTCCAAAATAACGTTAAGTGACGTCTTGTTTAGACCGTGTTTCATAAATCGTCCCGATGGCGCCGGAGTTGTTCCCTCAGGGGTTAAAACCCCGATTATTGGAGTCTCAACGGCCCGACAGATTGAAACAACTCCTTGTTCGATTATCATCGTTTCATCTAAAGCAAGAGCCAGTCTCAGAGATTTTGACAGAAGAAAGAAGTGTGCTCGATACTCGAGTCTAGTGGTATCGATTGCTGCCCGCACCACGAGGGGAAAGCGCGCACCCAAGGGTAAATCGACAAGATGAAGATCGCACGACACGCGGAAATCTGGCTTGCGCCGTATCTAAACGACCGGCTGCACAAATGGCTGCGGCCTGCAAACCCGAAGCGTGCCTGGGTGACGATCACCGATCATTACGAACCACTCGGCGGAGGGGCCTCGATTGAAGATGCGCTCGGCCGGGTGGCAAAATGGCGCGAGAAGTGGCCTCGCATTGCCGGCGACGCACCGCGAGACGCCGGGGGGCAGCGGCCACAGTATAGTTTCTTCTACCCGCAAGAGGAGTACCGCCCCGATCTTCTGGAGGGCATAGCTGAGATGGTGCGACTTGGAGTCGGAGACGTGGAAGTGCATCTCCACCACGATAATGAGAAGCGCGACTTATTTGTTGAGAAAGTAACTGACTATTGCCGTCGGCTAACAGATGACCATGGATTGCTGCGGCAGCAGGATGGTCGCACAGTATTCGGATTTATCCACGGAAACTGGGCGCTGGATAACTCGCGCCCGGACGGCAAGTGGTGCGGCCTGAATGGCGAAATCGCCCTTCTTCGCGATCTCGGTTGCTACGCCGACTTCACCATGCCGTCAGTGCCATCCGCAACTCAGGGCCGCGTAGTGAACCAGGTTTACTGGTGCACGAACAATCCCGACAATCGTCCCAGGTCCTTTGACCGTGGAATCGAAGCCACAGTCGGCGGCGGCATCCGCGGTGACCTCCTTATGATTACCGGGCCTCTCGGTCTTCGCTTCGGCGGTCGCTTGAAACCTCGGTTGGAAACAGGGGAGATTGCCGTCTACGACATGCCGACGCCCTCGAGGGTACACCAGTGGTTCGATCTGGCGCCCACCGTTGGCCACGACATGTTTTTAAAGCTCTACACGCACGGAGCGCAGGAGAGGAACTCCGGGCCGCTGCTCAACGGCGGGCTCAGCAACCTTTTCGGCTGGCTAAGAGAAGAAGCGGACCGACGAGACATCGAGATTCACTGGGCTACGGCCTGGCAAATGTACCAGGTTGCCAATCGCCTGATTCATGGCCGCACACCTGTCTCCGCTCCGGCTTCCGTTGCCGCAGCAGCCACGCGGTAGCGCTGCCAAACGCTCCCTCGATCGCTAACTCCCTTCCTTGTTCCTGTGGAGCCGGAACGACGCATGTCAGAAATCTCGGGTGAAGTTTTCCTGTTGAAGGATGCCGTGGTGAATCGCACATCACGCCCGCGTGCGCGCAAGGCAGTCAATCACCTTCCCTTGCGGTGGTTCAATTCCCTTTGCAGTTTTTCCAATACCTTCGCAACAGTGGCGTCCCAAGTATTGCCCTCAACCGCCTTCTGGCGAAAGGCGGACAATTCGGGTGAGTCTGCGGCCAGAGCTTCTTCGATGGCGCGGACAAACCCCGGTCCGTCCTCGGCGGTATAAATGGCGTTGCCCAGCAGCATCGTCTCTGGAAGCGGAACGGCGACGGTGGGCTTTCCGGCGGCCAAGTACTCGCGCAGCTTCAGCGGGCTTGACTGCACCATCAAAGAAGTCCGGGTAAACGGCAGGATGCAGACGTCGATGGCTTTGGCCCAATTGGGCAACTGCGAGTAAGGCTTTGTGCCCACAAACACGACGTTGGGCAACCGCCTTAGCGCAGCGGTATCGACAGCAACTCGACCGATCAGCAGGATCGTCCAATTCGGACGTGCGCGCGCAATATCTTCTAGAATCGCGAGGTCCACCCAGCGATCAACAAGCCCCCAGAAACCAATGATCGGACGAGAGAGCTCTTTCGCCGCCTCGGGGATTTGGGTATCGGGCGAGGCAGCCAGTGCAAACAGTTCCGTATCGACGCCGTGCGGCGAGAGATGGACGTTGGCGTTGAGCGGGCGGTGACCATCAACCAGTTTCTGGTTGCAGGCGAAGACAATGTCGGCCGCTGCAGTGAGTTCGTCATCCATAGCTTGCACGGCGGTTATGTCCACATCGGGTAGCTTTGAGTATTCGTCGATGCAGTAAAAGACGGTGAGCTTCTCTCCCAGATTCCTGGCCAGGAACCCAGGGTGCGGCACATGGAACCACGCCACAGCATCGTTGAAGCCAAGCCGGCGAATGGCCCTGCGAATTAGCATTTGCGAGAAGCTCCGGTTGATGGCACGGAGAATCGCGAAGCGACGCAGCGGAATCTGAGGCAGAGTCATGCGCCAGAAGTGAGGAGCCACCAGTTGCGGTCGCTGGAAAGTCATTCGCAACTTCTTGAGAAGCTTGCGCAGATCGCGAACATTCGCCTTGGGTGCGCGCAGCCCTGGCACTTCAACATATAACATCTGGAACTCTGCACCCAACCGCTTGGCAATGTGGTGGCTGCTGGTGCGATTTTCGGCAAACCAGTCATTACCAAAATAGATAAACTCCATCGGCTACCTTTCGTACGTCGGAGGCGTTTCCCCTTTTCGCCGCCAATCTCTGGAGAAAATGACGTAGGAGCCTGAGGCGCCACCTTGTCAGTAATATAATCGCTCTATGAGAATCTGCACAGCATTGGTCACTGCCCAATTACTATTTTTGTATCTTCCATTATGAGAAAGTTAAGAGTTGGAATTATCGGCGCAGGTTATGTGAGTGCGCACCACCTCCGCGCACTCAAGTCACTTAATTCAGTTCAAGTGACCGGGATAGCTGACCTCGATCTGACCAGGGCACAGGCTGTTGCCAAGGCATTCAATTTGGACGCCGCATATGGAAACGCCGAAGACCTGCTCGCGTCCGGCGTTGATGTGGTCCACGTACTTACGCCGCCCGCGTTCCATGCGAAGCTCGCCATACAGGCTCTCCAAGCAGGTGTGCACGTGCTTGTCGAGAAGCCGATGGCCGAAACTCTCCAGCAGTGTGAGCAAATGACAGCCGCCGCCCAAGCCAGCGGGCGCAGCTTGTGCATTGTTCATTCAGGGAGGCTGGACCCGATTATCCTTCGCGGAACTGAGATTGTGCGCAACGGCGTCATCGGCCAGGTCATCTCAGTTGACTTTCATCGCAGCTCCGATTATCCGCCGTGGCCAGGAGGCGGCAAGCTTCCACCCCAGTATCGCAAGGGCTCTTACCCCTTCCAGGATCTCGGAATACATGGCCTCGCCATTTCAGAGGCATTCCTCGGCAAGGTGAAAGCGGCACAAATCGAATTCCGCTCGACTGGCCTCGATACAAATCTCCTCTTCGACGAGTGGACGGCTGATGTCGATTGCGAACGGGGCCGCGCTCGCATGTACCTCTCGTGGAATGTGCGTCCCATCCGCAGCCAAGTGATCGTGCATGGGACCCGCGGTGTGATGCAAATCGACTGCTTCCTGCAGACCTGTTATGTGACCCGGCTGCTACCAGGGCCGAAATTTGCTTCTCCCGTGATTTGCACCATGCGCAATGCCGCGGCAAGCCTCTATGAGGTTCCGCGGAACGTACTGCGGTTCATGACCAAGCGTCTCCCCGGAGCGCCTGGCATTCACCGAAACATTCATGAGTTTTACGCTGCCCTCGAGCATGGCACGGCTGTGCCGGTGTCCCCAGAGGAGGGACTGCGCCTGGTGAGCGCGATGGCGCCAGCGTGCGACAGTGCTGACCGGCAGCGCGATGCAGTCCGTGAGGCCCAACTAACGCCTCGACCTAAGACCGACGTGTTGGTGACCGGAGCAGGCGGCTTTCTCGGCGGTAATCTTTTACGCCGATTGGTTCAAGACGGTGCGACGGTGCGGGCGGGCGTCCGCCGTATTCCCAAAGAACCACTGCCCGGGGTCGACTATGTTGCAGGCGACCTTGGCGATCCGGAATATGTCGATTTGCTCGTGGCAGGGGTGGACACGGTTTTCCATGTGGGGGCTGCGATGAAGGGCAGTGCCGCGGACTTCCAGCGCGGCACGGTCGCCGGGACACGAAACGTGATTGACGCATGCCTCAAGCATCGCGTGCAACGCGTGGTGTACGTCAGCTCATTGAGCGTCCTCGAGCACGCTGTACGCCATGCCGACAAAGTTACCGAAACGTGGCCGCTGGAACCCTACGCGAGCCGTCGCGGCGCCTATACCCAAACCAAGCTCGATGCTGAGCGAATGGTGTTGGCCGCCGCGCAAGAGCGAGGTTTGCCGGCATTCGTCGTCCGTCCAGGTGTGATTTTTGGCCCCGGTGCTGAACCCAGCAGTCCCGCCGGCAGCTTTGGAATGTTTGGCCGCTGGGTTGTTGTAGGGCGCGGTTCGCTGCCGCTCCCGCTTGCATATGTTGACGATGTCGTTGATGCGCTTTTGCTTGGCGCGTCGAGGCCAGGATTGGAAGGAAAGCTCGTCAATCTGGTGGATCCGACCGTTGTTACCCAGCGGAATTTTGTGAGGATTGTGCGGGCAGCGAGGCCAGACATCAAGGCTAGCTACATTCCCAAGACTGTGTTGATGATGGCAGGGATCGGTATTGAAGCGCTCGGACATTTGCTGAAACGCAGTGTCCCTTTGTCGAGATACCGCATCCGATCGATCCGCCCGCTCAGTAACTTCGACCAGACAGCAGCACTGGAGTTACTGGGGTGGACGCCTCGGATCGGCGTCGCCGAGGGCTTGCGGCGAACCTTCCCAGTCTCTCTTACAACGCCAACCTCACCATCGCAGCAGTAATCGGATCTCAAAAATGGCCATGCTCAAGATCGCGGTCGTCTCACGTTATTTCCCGAGCTCGGCGGAGCCATGGCAGGGTCGTTCGGCCTATCAGACACTACGCATGCTTGCCCGTGAGTCTGATGTGCGGGTCTTCTACCCGAACCCAAGTTATCCGTCGCTGTTCAAGCCACGTATCCGGAGTTACGACAAACTCGAGGCATCCAAAGATGCGCCTGATGTGAATGCCGACTATTACAACTATTCAGCCCTACCGGTAGTTTCACGGCCATTGAACGGCTGGATGGCCGCGCGTGTGCTCTTGCCTCATATTCGCAATTTTGCGCCCGATCTTATCTTCGGCTACTTCCTTTACCCGGAAGGGTACGCGGCTCTTCAGATTGGCAGGGCCCTCTCGGTTCCGGTGGCTGCCGTGAGCATTGGCTCCGACATCAACGGGATCGGCGATCCCATTTCGGCCATGCACACTCGTGCTGTTCTGCGCGAGGCTGATTTTCTGATCATGGTCAGCGGTGATTTGCGAAAAAAAGCCATGGCCATGGGCGCTTCGCCTGAGAAGATTCGCACAATCGTGAACGGATGCGATACGGCTGTTTTCCGCGCCGGTGACCGACTTGCTGCCAGACAGAAACTATGCATCGACCCGACGGCGGAGGCCATTGTCTATATCGGGCGAATGGACGTGAAGAAAGGCCTGTTTGAACTGGTTGAAGCAGCGGCGTCGCTACGTCCTGAGCGAACCAATATGCACGTGTATCTGGTAGGCGAGGGACCGGATAGACCGGTCATCCAGGGCGCCATCGATGCCAGCAACGCGTCCGGCTACATCCACTCGCTGCCTGCTTGCAGCTTTGACGACGTCGCTATTTGGATGGCCGCGGCAGATCTGGTGACGCTGCCAAGCTATATGGAAGGTTGTCCAAATGTCGTGCTGGAGGCCCTGGCTTGCGGCCGTCCTGTGGTGGCCACCAATGTCGGCGGCATTCCAGAAATTATGAGCGACGGATGTGGGTGCCTTGTTCCTGCTCGTAAGCCGGCCGAGTTGGCTCGAGCACTTGCATCGGTGCTTGACAGGAGTTGGGACGCCGCGGCCATATCAGCGCAGAGTAGCCGAAGCTGGAGTACGGTCGCGGCTGAGCTGTTAGTGCTCTTTGAATCTCTCGTTACCAACCGTTAAAGCTCGACGCGTGCAGCTTGCTTGATCAGTCCAGCTCATTGGACAGGCTTTCCATCCAATCACCCTGACTTCCGCGTGCTGGCAGAAGCCCCGTTGACCTCCGACTCCTGCAGCTTGTACAAGAGCGATCGGTAGCTGATATTGAGCCACTGGGCGGTCTTGCGGCGACTCCAGCCGTTCGCCTGCAGTACCTTCAAAATAATTTCTCTCTCGAGTCCTCGCGTGGCTGCCTTGGTAATTTCTTTCAGCGAAATGGGGTTGGCCAGATCGATCTCGGGCACGATTGCGGTCGAGCCCGCCGGAACCAGATCAACCGCCAGACTCTCTTCGTCGCCCATCAGCACGTAGCTGCGAATCAGGTTCTCCAGTTGGCGGATGTTTCCCGGCCAGTTGTGTCGCTTCATCATGCGCAGGACTTCGCTTGAAAGCGGCTTCGGCTCGAGATGGTATTCCTTTGAATACATCTCAAGAAAATAGTCGATCAGTCTGGGCAAATCGGCGGCCCGTTGCCGCAGCGGTGGCAGATCGATGGTCACTGCGTTGATGCGGTAGAGGAAATCGAGTCGAAACCCTCCGTCCTCGGTCTGTTGGCGAAGGTCTCCATTGGCTGCACATACAAGCCGCGTATTCACACTGCGCGACTCCTGCGCCCCGACGCGCATAAAGCTTCCATCCTGAAGCACCTGCAGCAACTTGGCCTGGATAGACATATCCAGCCCGCCCACTTCATCCAGAAACAGGGTCCCCTGGTGGGCCAGCTCCACGCGGCCGCGCTTGGTTGCATACGCGCCCGTGAAAGCTCCTTTTTCATAGCCGAATAGCTCCGACTCAATCAGAGAATGCGGAATCGCGGGGCACGTCACCTTCACGAACGCAAGGTTGGACCGCTTGGAGAGCACATGGAGCAAGCGAGCGAAGATATCCTTGCCGGTCCCGCTCTCCCCTTGCAAAAGAACTGGGAGAGTCGTCTCCGCGACGCGTTCCAGTTTCTCGCGCGCAGACGCCATGACGGATGTCTGTCCAAAGATCACATCCAGCGGCGGCAAATCGCGACTATCGACGAACCACGTGGCGCGTCCCTGAGGCATTATCTATCCATTTCAGAGTCTTATCCTGCCTGTTGTCTATAGCAACTTCCGAACCAGACTGGTGCCTGAAAGAACTCCATAGCTCACACAAAAGTAACCGTTTCTTAACTCTAAGGTGATAATGTACGGCTTTTCCTAACTGCGTTGGAGAAGTATTGATCCAGAATGTGTAAATCACTCCACAAAGAGCGGGAAAAAATTCTCTACAAATGGTAAGATACTCTCCACGGATACATGTTTGGGAGCCCCGTTTTCTCTTGTATAGAGACTCCGCACCAAAGCGGTTTTTTCGGCTGCCCGCTGCAAACTACTAGGGATAGTCCAAGCTTCCTCGTACTGGCCTCCAAGCGCTGGAAACGGAACTTGTCACAAGTTGTTTGGCGGAAGCGGAAGGAATAGGGATGGTAAGCACGAAAAAGGGCGCGCCAATGAAAGCTTCAGGCAAGCTCAGCCCTCATATTGTCGTTCTAGATGGCGATCCGGCAATACTAGGTTACGTAAAGAGCACTCTCGAAGACCGCTTCAAGGTAACTCTGCTTACCGAGGCCGCCGAACTCGACCATACCCTCAAGGAATCTCCCGTACCCGACCTGCTCCTGATGGACTGGAACATCGTCGAAGACGAAGCCGATGAGAACGCGCTCGGCCTGCTTGCAAGAACCCACACCGCCAAGCCATCGCTACCCATCGTCATGTTTGCCTGTTCTGCAGAGTTGAACGAGGTTGTGGCAGCTACCCATATGGGCGCCGCAAGCGTAATCCTGAAGCCTTTCAGAAAGATCGACATCGATCTCGCAGTCGAGCAGTGCCTGAAGAGCGCCGAAAACCCGCCGGCCGAGAGCGACGTTGAAGAAATTCCCCTCAACGAGAACACCTCGTTTGTGCGGTCCTGCAAGCGCATGCGGGAGATCGAGTCCCAGTGCACCTTGGTCGCGCGCGCCGACATCCCCGTTCTCATTCTCGGAGAGAGCGGTACCGGCAAGGAAGTCGCGGCCATGTTGATCCACAAGCTTTCCGGCCGCAGCCAGCGCAACTTCCTGAAGGTGAATTGCGCAGCCATGCCCGCCGATCTGCTGGAAAGCGAGCTGTTCGGCTATGAGCAGGGCGCCTTCACCGGCGCCGTGAAGTCGAAGCCCGGAAAGTTTGAGATCTGCGATCACGGCACCATCCTGCTCGACGAGATTGGGGAGATGCCCTCCGTCTTGCAAGCCAAGCTCCTGCAGGTGCTTCAGGACGGAACTTTCTCGCGTCTGGGCAGCAGGGCCAGCGTAAAAGTCGATGTGCGAGTGATCGCCGCAACCAACATCGACATCAAGGCGGCTATCGCGCAAAAGATATTTCGAGAGGACCTCTACTACCGTCTGAATGGATTCACACTCAAGATGCCGCCGCTGCGCGAACGCACCGAGGAGATTCCCATTCTGACTCAGCATTTCATGCGCAAGGTCGCCACCAAGTACGAGTGCGAGCCTTTGCCAGTCTCGCCCGCGCTCATGCAGGCTCTGTCCGCCTATTCGTGGCCCGGCAATTTGCGCGAATTGGAGAATACGATCAAGCGCTACCTCGTTCTGGCGGACGAAGAGGCAATCATCGAAGAGCTGAATCCGCGGCCACATGCTGGAACTTTAATCTCTGTCGGGGATGGTACAGACAACGACAGGAGCCTGAAGCATCTGGTGCGTAACTTGAAGGGAGGCGCTGAGGCCGCTGCTATCGCACAGTCGTTGGAGGGCTCGGGATGGAACCGGAAAGCGGCCGCGAGCGACTTGCAGATCAGCTACAAGGCTCTGCTTTATAAAATCAAGCAGTACAACCTGAGCCCGCCGCCGCGAAAGAGACAGGTCTCGGTCGAGAAGGCACCTGGCCTTGACCGGGCACAAAGCGCCTGAGCCGACTCGCGCAACACCGCCATCCCTTCCGATTGAAATGATCATGTTTCGATTCGGAGCGGTGGATGCTCATCGAAAACCAACAGCTTGAATCACAAGCAAGTAAAAGCCCAGTGACGTTCCTCACAATAGAAACTGAGAATCTGAGCTAGTATGCGCTGTGGCGGGTTTCGCCACTTTCGCGAGATTCCTTTGTCGTCGAGCTCCCTGTTCAATTCTGCGGGGACTGTTGACCACGTCGGGCCTTTCTCCTGCAAGGCTGGGATCGGCATCACTACAACCTATTCTGTTTCATGAGGATACGTAACCGATCTACCGTGAGGCGGACCGCGTTAACAATTGGGAAAGTTCACAGGGTCATGATCGAGACGAGTGCGAACTACCCGGAAATCGTCAGGTTTCGGCGCACGCCAACATATTGAATGATCTCATCGAGTCGCCGCACCGAACCTAGACTTAAAAGCTGCCCGGGGGACATGCTGACGCTGCAATCCATGAGAACCAAGGCGGATTGCATGCTTTTTGATGACATTCCGACCCGTTCCCATTCGTCTTTGGATACGAAATCATGCTTAATCAGTACCACAAAGATTGTTACCAACGTTGCACCGGCCTAGCACGAAACTGGGATTGGCATCGATGCAACTGATTCAGGATCATAAGGATACGTTGCCGCTACCGGGTCGAGTAGCCTGCTTGGACGCAATGAGAAAGCTCGCTAATCCATGATCGATACCGATGCACCCAAGTCGGAAAAGGTGGTGATTCAATTCGGCACCAAGACCCTCAAAGGTTACTTGGAATCCCCGGCTTGGAACACAATCGAAGAGCTGCTCAGCAACGCCCCCCAAAGCTCGCTCGATACCTTCAGAGTTCGCCGCCTCGAATCGGACTTCGTGGAAGAGATTTCAATCAAGGATGTAAAGGCAGTTTTTTATGTAAACAGCTTCGATGGCGATTCAGTGCGCGATCACATCAATTTTCATACTCGTGCTCCCATCGTCCATGGGATATGGATGCGGTTTCAGTTCCGCGATGGCGAGGTTATGGAGGGGATCGTTTATAACTCGATTCGCTATCTGGTGGATCCTGGCTTCTTCGTGCTTCCAACCGATCCGGGCAGCAATAACAAACTCGTCTATGTTGTAAAAAGCTGGTTGGTAGACCACCGCGTACTTGGCCTACGCAAGCTCTAAGCGCCGGCTGTGGCATCCCTGAGAATCGAATAATCCAGAATCTCGGCGGCTATTCCCGCCCCGGTAAGATTTCTTGCCGCCATCTCCTTGCGAACCAACCTGCCCCGGCATCGGATCCGGCAGCTGCTCGATAGCGTAATCTCCGAGGGCATCTCGATCAGAAATTCAAAATCACGGTCAACGAGTGCGCTGTCAGACAAGGCCAGGAAAAAATACACTCCCCGATTGCTCAGGTCTCGCGTATAAGCCGAGATCTCGTGGCCTGCTACGATCACGGTGAGCGGGGCGCTAATTCTAAAGCGTTGGCTTCCTCGCCGCTCGTTGGCCGATACAGAATCTTCCGTCATACGCACCGCTTTTTTCAATCTGTCATTGTCTGCTGTCGAGCACGATCTGTAATGCTGTTGTCCACCTTGCACAGACTTGGCGCTCTTCGAATTCGCTGCGCGAACGTTGCTTCGATGCGTACCAGCAGAACTTTGATTAATTGACACGTTCAACACACTGCAATTACGGGACCAAACAACTTAAAGAAAAGCCTTGGTTTTTTCGACTTTTCAGGATCCTAGCATGCAATCTCTTGCACACGTGATAGGTAGAATTGGAATACCGCGCTCTCCGTACCTTCCTTGCAATCCCACGCTTCCTTAGGCTCCAATTCAAAATGTGGACCGAAGTGCAAAGTAGAGCCCGATTGTCTGCGGCGGAACCGAATCCTGATTGAATGCCTCGTGGCTCAAAGCGTCGTGGCCCAGTTCACATTGCCCGTTGTTGCCGGTCACAGGCTGCCCGTCGAGCGATTCGTTGCGCTCACCGAACTCTCCCCTCCGGACTCTCTTCTGATAATCCTCTCGTGCTGCCGGCGTCACTTGCCGAAAAAAACACGGTCACGGATGATTGGAGAAGAAAGAAAAACTTCTCCATCCCCCATGCCCTGGACCCAACTGAGTCATAGCGGTCCGGATTCCCGGACAGGCCGCTCATCCATCAGAAATTGACTCAGTAATAATCAAGACCCCGTAGACCGCTTCGCAGCCTTCCGAAACAGAACCAATGCCAGGCAAAGAAGTCCAGTGCCCAGCAACAAAAGCGATCCGGGCTCCGGCGTTGCTGCCAAAGTTGCGGTAGCTCCTAACAAGTCGTTTCTGCCTTTGGAAATTTCATTATTGATCTGGTAGTTACCTCTGTCAGCGAAATAGAAGTGCCCGTCTCCTTTCGCGATCGTGTCTTCGCCGCCGCCAAAACTTCCGGAAAACAGATTCAACTCATGGCCACCAATATCGACGAGCACATCGCCGCCCTCGGGAATCGCATTCTCCGAGTTACCATGGTAGAGAATATTTTCGAAAATGAATCCGCCATTCGCGGTCGACTTGAGGCTGTTTGCATAGGAGCCGGTGTCGATTCCCTCGCGTCCCGAAAGGCCAAGAGAAACTGGTACTCCTTTGTTTACGGGATAACCCTCGGAAACGCCAGTGAAGATGTAAGCGCCGCCTCCCATGACACCATTTGCAAAACCTGCTTGGCCGTTGTCAAAGGAGTGATTGGCAACGATCAAATCGCTGTATTTGTAGCCGAAGGAGTCAGCCAAGGCAGAAGGGATAAACGCAAGGGCCGCCCCCAGTGCGAGTGGTGCCAACACGGACTTCTTCATCTTTCCCCCGATATTGCGATCCCTATGGATCGCACCAGTCGAACTACCAGCACAGACCCGCCCCCAGGCAGGCACTTTGCCATCGATGGTTTTGCCTATTACATGAGCAAGTTGGATGCCAAACTTATGCTATTTATAATCAACGGCTTGAAGCCTACACGACTCGCGCATGTGCAATGTTTTGCATACCAAAGAACCAGACAGGTTCTCTGTTCCTTGAATTTGTCGAAATCGGTTCAATTTGGCACCGAAAGTGTGGAAAAGTGGGACGAAAATCCGAGGCACGGAGCCCCGCTTTGCCGCGTGGGAAATGATCGACCGGAAGGCTGCGAAACAACTCTCCGTCGGGCGCCCAGGAAATTCGACCCTTCAAACCGATGCAAGGTTCGTCACCATCGGACGAATGAACCGGGAACAGAAAGTGATCCGACAATCGGAAACGATTCACCTATTCGCTGAATGGCAGACGGCACTCTTCTTGAACTGGAACTGAAGCACGCCTGGCTCACCATTACTTTCGTAACTGCATGTATGTGGCAATTACCTAAGTACTTAAGTCGTAGAAGAACGCAGGCGACACCGCGGCGCAAGGAGGTATCATAACCAGTGAATCGGTTGCGATTCGGAGCCCTTAAGGGCTATTTATGTGGGCGCAGTGCCTTGGTTAAAACCTGCCCGGTATTTTTCTCTTCTTGTTGACTCCAGCGGCAGAGCAACAGGCAGATAGCACATGCCAGCCGCACGCCTCTCTAGTTTCCAGTTATCTTCTTCCTCGATGGGAATGAATCCGATTCCTGGATGGGCCCCCGGCAGAATTCAGGTGAATAGACCACCTCTTTATTTGGCAATTGCCTTGGCAGTCAAATGAAAGGTTCATTCTCGATGCGCAATTTCTTTTTTCTTTTCCTGGTGTCGCTATTTTGTTTACCATCGCGGGCGACCACCTTTTACATCTCCACGACCGGTTCAGACTCAGGCAACGGCAGTTCTTCACAGCCGTGGTCCACGTTCGCTCATGCTTGGACGGGGATGCACCCGGGCGATACTCTGACGGTGAACTGCGGCATCTATACACAGCAGGTCAAGCCGACCGTTAGTGGAAGCGCAGGTTCTTACATCACCATTCAGGCTGCCACCGACTGGTGCGTCACCGTGGATGGCGGATCGTTGAGCGTCTCGGGCACGCTCTACCTATACCAAATGAGCTACATCATGATTCGTGGAATTAAGTTCGCGGGAACTCCCAGCGGAGGAACTGTTCCCGTCGACGTAAGCGGTTCGAATCATATCAAGCTAATCAAGACGGCAGCTTACAATGCTCCTTGCTCCGGCAACAACGAGGCCTTTGTTCTCGGGCCGAGCAATAGCTACCTATTGGTTGAGGACTCATACTCTTGGGGATGCGGACGGTATAAGTTTCTAACCTATCAATCAGACCATGTGATTTTGAGACACGATGTTGCGCGGCATGATTTTCACTCAGGAACCTGGGGTGCGCAAAGTGGCCTCTTTACTTTCTATGACAGTTATCAGTTCCTATGCCAGAACTGCATTGGGTTGGATTCGGGTAAAACCGATCTGTCAAACGGCACGATCTGGGGGGCAGTCTGGAGCGAAAACAACGATGTAGTCTCGGGTCACGGAACGAGCGGAAGAGACAACTCTGGAAAATTTGAAGGCGACATTTTTATCAACATCATAACCAATGCACCTTATGTTGGGACATTCGACGACCAAAAACTAGTTGGTACTCGTGAAGTTGTAGATACAGCAATGATTAACAATGATTCGGGTTTTGTTGGTGCATCGTTGAATCTCCAACCCGACTCTCTTTTATTACATCATATGACTATATCGAATGTTACGGGAACAGACACCAGTAGTTTCAACGCTGGTGGTGTGGGCGCCACGAATCTTAGCAACACCAATTTTACTCAAGAAATTATTCAAGATTCGACTATACAGCAGGCGCACGACTTTGGAGTAGCGGACTCCATGAACTCCGACTATAACCTGCTTTATTCAAACGGGGCCAACTTCGGAACGACTGAATACCAAGGCCATACTCCATCGGCTGGATTGCATGACATACAAGGCACCAATCCTCAGCTTAAATATCCCACTCGCGTGGAGACCGGAACACCGGGGAAAGGCACAGCCTCGGACGGCGGAGATAAGGGAGCAACAATCCTCTACCGCATCGGGACGCCGGGAACGCTTTGGGGAGATACAGGATACGACACAGTTACCACGACTCCGCTGTGGCCGTGGGACGACGAAGGTGTCATCAAGACAGACATGGCATCGTACAATGCCAACGGCATTACAGGTGCTCGCGGGTTTGCAGCGGCGGGAAATGGACTGTACGGCGGACCAATCACGCTTACCTCTTATGTGTGGGAACAGTTGGGGTATGCGTGCCCATTGACGATATGCGTCGGCACTGCCCCGACCTTGACCAGCATCACAGTATCGCCAGCTACGGCGTCGATCTCCGCAGGAGCTACGCAGCAGTACACAGCGACTTGCAATTACTCGGACAATTCCTCATCCAACTGCACAACCTCCGTGACCTGGACCAGCAGCAACACGACGGCGGCCACGATCAGCATTGCGGGCCTGGCCAGCAGCATATCCGCAGGCACAGCGACAATCGGAGCGGTTTCGGGCAGCATCACAGGAAGCGGTGTTCTGACCATCACCGGTGGCAGTCTGGCCGGCATAACGGTGGCGCCGTCAATCGCATCAATCACTTCTGGCGCTACGCAGCAGTACGCGGCCACCTGCACATACTCCAACAGCACAAGCACCGACTGCACGGCGAGCGTGACATGGTCGAGCAGCAGCTCGGCCGTGGCCACCATCAGCACGGCGGGGCTGGCCAGTGGCGTGGCTGCGGGCAATACGACCATCAAGGCGGCCGCGGGAAGCATCACAGGCAGCGCCGTTCTGACCGTCACCAATCCCAGCCTGACCACGATCACCGTGACACCAGCCACGGCGTCGATCGTAGCCGGAACCGGATCCCAGCAATATGCGGCTCGGTGCACCTACTCCAACGGCACCAGTTCCAACTGCACTTCGAGCGTTATCTGGTCGAGCAGCAACACGGCCGTGGCAACGATCAGCAGTGCGGGTTTGGCCAGCGGCGTAGCCGCAGGCACAGCGACCATCAATGCGGTTTCCGGAAGCGTCACCGGGAGCAGCGCGCTCACTGTCATCAGTTCAACCCTGACCGGCATCACTGTGACGCCGACAACTGCATCCATCACGCAGGACGCAACGCAACAGTACGCGGCAATGTGCACCTACTCGAACAGCACCAACTCCGACTGCACGGGTACCGTGACGTGGTCCAGCAGCAACACGGCAGCAGCCACGATTTCGGGAAGCGGGTTGGCAAGCGGGGTCGCGGCAGGCACCGCAACTATCAAGGCAGCCTCCGGAAGCATCACTGGCAGCGGTACTCTCACCGTAACAGCTGTTCAGGTTAATCCGACTAGCGGATTGTGGACATGGATGGGCGGCAGCAGCACGGCTCCGGGTGCACCGAATGGCCAAGCCGGGAGCTACTCCACATTGGGGGCACCGTCGGCTGGGAGTATTCCAGGCAGCCGGGAGGCAGCTATCAGTTGGGCCGACGGCAACGGCAATTTCTGGCTATTCGGGGGAGGCGGATATGATTCGGCCGGTGTTGATGGCTATCTGAACGACCTTTGGGAATTCATCCCTTCGATCGAGGAGTGGGCGTGGATGGGAGGGGGCAGCACGGTCCCAGCCGCCAACAAGGGCTGGCCCGGAGTGTACGGCACGCTTGATACGCCCGCGACCGGGAACTTTCCCGGCGGCCGGGAAGCTTCCGCCAGTTGGACTGACAAGACCGGTAATCTCTGGCTTTTTGGAGGCGTCGGCTACGACTATGCCGGAGTGAACGGAAGTCTCAACGATCTTTGGGAGTATTTTCCTTCAACCCAGGAATGGGCCTGGATGGGTGGAAGCCGTTCTGTCCCGGCGGCGAATCTAGGGCAGCCGGGAGTGTATGGCCAGCAAGGTGTTCCCGCCCCCGCAAACACGCCAGGGGGCCGTTGGGGGGCGAATAGCTGGCTCGATCTTAGCGGTAATCTTTGGCTGTTTGGGGGAGTTGGCTACGATTCATCAGGGTCCCTGGGCTCGCTCAACGACCTTTGGGAGCTGAATCCCTTTATAAACCAGTGGGCGTGGATGAGCGGAAGCAGCTTGGTGGGAAGCAGTGACGGCCCGGCTGGAACGTACGGTTCATTCGGCAACGCGGCCTCGACCAATGTTCCTTCAGGCCGAAGTCAAGCCGTAAGCTGGATTGACGCCAGCGGCGATCTCTGGCTTTTTGGGGGAAAGGGCTACGACTCCACCGGCACATTGGGCTATCTGAACGACCTGTGGGAGTTCAATCCATCGACCCGCGAGTGGGCTTGGATGGGCGGGAGCAATACAGTCGGCTGCGTCGGGTGTGGCAAGCCGGGAGTCTATGGAGTCCAAGGCGAGGCTGCCACGGCTAACGTGCCTGGCGGCCGGAACGAGGCGGTTGGCTGGACCGACAGCACCGGCAATTTCTGGCTACTGGGTGGGGTAGGATTTGATTCGGCCGGAGTTGCGGGTACACTCAACGACCTTTGGGAGTTCCTTCCTTCAAGCCGGGAGTGGGCGTGGGAGAGCGGCAGCAGCACAGTGCCTGCCGTCAATCAAGGTCAACCCGGCGTGTATGGCAGGTTGGGTGTTCCTTCTGCGACAAATGTTCCCGGGGGCCGATGGGGGGCCGGCACCTGGACCGATGGCTACGGCAATCTCTGGCTCTTTGGGGGAGCGGGCTACGATTCCCACGGAACCTACGACGATCTCAATGACCTTTGGGTATATCAGCCTTCAGCAGACAATCTGCCGGCGGCCACGCCAAACCTGAGCCTCGCATCGGGAACATATAACACGACTGAGTCAGTGACAATTACCGATGCAACCCCCGGCGCAACCATCTACTACACCACCAACGGGACGACACCCGGCACCAATTCCAGCGTGTACAGCGGCCCGATCACCGTCGCGTCGACGATGACCATTGAAGCCATCGCTTCTGCGAACGGCTACAAAACAAGCGCTGTGACCACAGCCAACTATACAATCACTGCCGCTTTCGCCATCGCGCCTCGGCCAGGTTCCGCGACCAACGTAACGGTTCAGCCCGGTGGTGCGGCTATCTACAGTTTAGTTGTCACTCCGATTGGCAGTGCTACTTTCCCCGCTGCGATCACACTCACTGTGAGCGGAGTTCCCCCCGGCTCGACAGCTACTTTCACCCCGGCCACCGTTGCTGCAGGACTAGGCGCTACCAATGTTTCTCTGTCCATCCAAACCAGCACTACATCAGCCACGATGGTCCCGGGCAGGTCCATTTGGACTGTCGCACTCTGTCTTCTGTTCCTCCCTCTTTTAGGGATGCGGCGGTGGAGACGCCTGGGTAATCATCTCTCAGTCAAGTATCTCCTTGCAGGGATGCTGCTCTTTGCCGGCGAAACTCTCGCAATAAGCGGATGCGGTGGCGGGGCTTTCAAGAAACCTGGATCCGTTACCGGAACACCGACAGCCTTCACGATCACGGTAATAGGCGCCAGCGGGAACGTAAGTCACACAACCAACGTCACGCTGACCTTGCAGTAAACAAAATCCATCGGTTCACCTTGGCGTGATGAAGCCAGCAAACCAAGGTGAAATGGTGTGTCTAGCGAAGACGAACGAGTAATTTCTGAAATGTGCGGCTCGCCCTGGGCGCCGCTCCCGGAACGCGGTCGCTAAGCATAGCCTCTGTCTGCCCCGCTTGACAGAATCTACTGTGCGAGTCGAAAGCAGATGTTATCGCCGTCCAGCCGGTATTCGGCCGAACAGATATCGCCGCCGCATATCATGGTTTCGCCTGCATAGAGCTGGCGGCGGGTGATGAGGCCCAGCGTGCCGCAGCGCGGACACGACATTACGGCTACATACGGATTCTGCGCATGACCCAGCTTGGCCTGGTTTTCCAGGACGAAAACCGTTCCGGGGTCCATTCTTTCCGGGATCCATTCTTCCATGAACTGCAAGTCGGCTGACATCGTGCCCTCCACTGGGTTGATGTAACCGAGCCGAATCCGATGTGTTGGCGCCGGCCCCTTGTCGAACAACTGCAGGCTGCGAATGGCGTTCCAAAGCCAGAGAGGCTTCGGGGTTGAATCAATATTTCCAACAGTGTTGCTTTGGGCAGCAGTCCAAGTCAAATACATTCGGATGCGGGTAGTGTCGAGGGGGATTCCCCATCCCACAATGAAATCTCAGTGCTCTATCGTCCCACGCCCGCACTGGGCCCGCTTTGTGTTCGCTCAAATTCGTCGATCGCTCGATACGTCTCCTCGTTGCGCAGAATCGCCTCCACATACTCGCGAGTCTGCGTAAAAGGGATCGATTCGACAAACTCATCCATGCCCTGGTAGGGCCCGGCAGCCTCCCAGTCCACTACGCGGTTGTCGCCCGCGTTGTAGGCAGCTAAAGCGTACTCCTGCACTCCGCCGAACCGTTCGAGCATTTGCCGCAGATAGCGCGTACCCAGCCGGATATTTGTCTCCGGATCGAGGAGCTGAAACGTCTGGAAATGGCTCATTCCCTCTTCCCGCGCCATTGACTTGCCCACCGAGGGCAGCAACTGCATCAGTCCCCATGCGTTGGCATAGGAAACGACCGATGGATTGAACTCCGACTCCTGGCGAATCAGCGACGCCACCAGGTAAGGATCAAGATTGTTCTTTGCCGACTCGGCCTTGATCGTCTCCCAGTACGGCTCGGGGAATAATATCCTCCAGTAAGCCAGCGGAATCGCCTTGATGGGCGCCGAGGCCGCTGTGGGCAGTGCCCGCTTGAGCGCCCGCATGGCCCGATAGTCCTCACCATACGACGAATAAATCTGTGCTTCAGCCAACGCGCTCCACGAGGAAGAGTTCGGATCGGCAGCAATTTCCTGCGCGATGTATTCGTTCAGCCCGGCATTGGCCAGCAGCCGCGCGCGTGCAAGGTGCGGGCTCTCAGCCGGAAAGCTCTCGACCAGCACCGGCTGCGCCACCGGTTGCAGGCGGTCCAGTTGCGGCTCGGCGGCCGGTTGCGTATTGCCAAGCGCAGCCAATCGGATTCGCGCCATCTGCGCATAAAAGAAGTGCTGGTAAGCGCGAACGATGGCACGATAATTGGCCGCCGCTTGCGAAGGAGAATGATCCTGCGCCTCGTAAATGCGCCCGCGCCAGTAGAGAGCGCCTACGGTTTCCGCCGCTGAGGGGTAAAGCCTGATCTGCTCGTCGAACAGCCGCGCGGCTTCAGGGTAAAGCCGCTGCCGATAGCAGAGCCATCCCGCGCGCCAGTGCGCGGCCGCCGCATTCTTGCTGCCTGGAAAGTGCGCGGCGAGGTACTTGTAGTACTCGCCAGCCGTGGGATAGTCCTTCTTCAGCAGGTACATGTTGCCGCTTGAAAACAGAGCCTCGGCAAGCCACGGGCTGCGCAGCGAATCTCGACTCCATTTCGGAGACAATGCGCTGCTGATCGGCCGAGTCGTCGCGGTTCCTGGCGAGTTCCATCAGCAGATAAAGCCGCCGCGCGCCGCTCTCGTCGTTGGTATCGGCCAGCCCCTGCGCCTGTGCGGTGGTCAGTCTCTTCAACTTCAGGTCGCAGGCCGCCGCTGCCACCGCATAGCCGGCGCGTTCTCCGGCGCCCAGTCCGGGCGTGCGCAGCAGCGCGCGATATTGGTCGGCTGCCTCGCCGTAGCGTCCGCCGCTGTAGTAGGCGTCGCCCAGGCTGCGCAACTCCGCCGCAGACAGCGTGGCCTCAGCGCCCATCTCCGTGAGCCGCGCCCGCGCTACCAGCGCGTCCTGGCTGAGTGGATGGCTCAACAACAACTGCTTGAAGGTGCGCGCCGCTGCGTCTTTCTGCCCCAAAGCGAACTCCACTTGCCCCTCGGCAAGCTGAAAGCCGGGACGGTCCTCCGCAGCCAGCCCCCTGGCCTGCGCCAGCACCCGCTGCGCCCCCGCCGCATTGTTCATGGCCAGTAGAACGTTGGCCTCAAGCTCCGGCGCCTGCACATCGAAGATGCTGTCCGGATAGCGGTCCATGAATCCGCGCAGCAATGTCTCAGCCGCGGCCTCGTCGCCCGCATCGTGACTGGCCTGCGCGCCCAGGAAATCCGCATAGTCGGCCAGTTCCTACGCCGTCTTTCCGCGCCTGCCGCAGGCTCACTTCGGCCTCCGAATAGCGCTTATCCAGGAGGTAGGCGTGTCCCAGCGCGAGATATGCCGCCGCTGCCGCCTCGCCGGTGTGCTTGCGCGCATATGCGATGACGCCCGCGTAAGCCTCCGGCGTGCGCAGATTGGCCAGTTGCTGCGCCATGGGCCGCAGCTCCGTCGAGGCCACAAACGCCTGCCGGATCCTTGCCGTTCGCGCCGCTCTTGCCGCGCGGCTGGCCGATGCCGGCGCGGCTGGAAGGTTTGCGGCTCCTGACTGCGGGCTTTTTGCCGGTTGTTTTCGACTTGCCCGATGATGTCTTCGCCTTGCTTGGAGTTGACCTGGCGGAGAGGTTTCCCGGAGTCGTCCGCCGATTGGCCGCCAACCGGCAGCACAGACCATCAGGACTGAAAGCACACCGGCCATGCATCGCGCCGCCGGGCGCGCAATCGAAGTTGGGGAATGTAGAGGCCCTCATATCTTCACTTTATTCCGCTTGTATACCATTCAGACGGTCAGGAACCACTGACGTTACCGCACAGAAAGTGCCAACTCGTGCTTCGTTGGGGCGTATCCGGCCTTCCATACTGCTTCGCCAGAGCAGAGCGGGATGCAATATTTGGCACCCTCGCCCGTCTTTATATTTGGCAGTCTATTTGGTTCCCTGCCCCGCCGTCCTTTACACTCTTCTTTTGACGGTTTCGTATGGCAGGTACCGTCGGTCTCCAACCGTTCGCAAGGTATTCCGTTAAGATTTTCGCTACAATTTCCGCAACCAGGCCCCATGACGACCATCCAATCGATTGCAGGACAAGACGAGCAACACCCCGACGTGGCCCTGGTTGAACGGGTCCGCGCCGGCGATGTCTCGGCCTACGATACGCTGGTCCGCAAGTACGAGCGGCAGATCTTCCGGATTGCGCAGCACATTACGCAAAACCGCGAAGATGCCGAAGACGTGATGCAGGACGCGTTTCTCAAGGCGTACGAGAAGCTCGACCAGTTTCAGGGGAATTCGAAATTCTACACATGGCTAGTTCGTATCGCGGTGAACGAAAGCCTGATGCGGCTGCGCAAGCGCCGCACCGGCAGGATGGTTTCGATCGACGAGGATCTGGAGACCGAGGAAGGCACCGTTCCCCGCGACCTGGCCGACTGGGCTCCCGATCCGGAGCAGAACTACACGCAAGCCGAACTGGGCAAAATTCTCGAGAAAACCATCAAGGGCCTTCCCCCCGGCTTCAAGGTGGTCTTCGAACTGCGCGACGTCCAGGGACTCTCGACCGAGGACACCGCCGAGGCGCTTGGCCTGAGCATTCCCGCCGTCAAGTCGCGCCTGCTGCGCGCCCGGCTGCAACTTCGCGAGCGGCTCAGCCGCTACTTCCGCAAGAAATCAGGGTCAAGAGAGATCGGGCCGCCAAATGAGACTGGCGTGAGGGCTGGAATTTGGGGACGAAGTGACCTGCACCGAGTTCATCGCCCTGCTCGACGACCTGATCGACGACTCCATCGCCGCCGAAACCCGCGCCGAAGTCGAAAAGCACATGCACAAGTGCGGCCACTGCGAAGTCGTCTTCAACACCACCCGCAAAACCATTGAGATCTATCGCTCCCACGAACTCTACGACCTCCCCAACGACCTCCGCGACCGCCTCCACGCCGCCATCATGGCCCGCTGCAAAAAAGGCTGCTGAAACCGCTAAAATGAGGGCAAAATGGCCCAAAATCGCCATTTTTTGAAGGTTTCTGTTTACGGAATGGTAACTAGGTAATATTTTCAAGTTGTTGATTCCAAATCATATATTTCGCTTGCCGCACCTGGAAATCGCCATATTTCGAGGGGGTAGGGGGGGTGCCCAAAACTGGCCTGTTTGGCGGGTGATTCCCGTGTAGCGCGTCGATTCGACTGGGGGCATCTCATGCAATCAGTATGCGCGGAAGAGAGCAAATTTTCGGCAAGGGCGAAGCTGAGGCTTTTAAGGCAGGATCGACTGTAATTACAGAGGATTCTCTGTTGAACATCTCGGGAGAACCAAAGCGCCACGAACGCTGTCTGGCGCTCTCTTGTAAGCTCCACCGAAGTGTGTCACCCTTGTCGCGTGGCACATGCCCGGATCGCCGCGGTCGCTTTCGCTATTGTTTCCGCAACACTTGTGGCTCAGCCCACCACCCATAGCCATTTTGCGATCAACGTCAAGAACTCTTCCGGCGCTGTGATTCCGGGTGTAGAAATCGAAGCGATCGATCCAGGCTGGGGCACAGAGTCTCAGAAACGTGCTGTCATTGCGACAACCGATGCCGATGGAAACGCCACACTTGAGATTCCGCCAGGACACCAAGTTTATGTGGTCCAGGCGGACGCGACAGATACCAGCATCAACTCCACACAAACCCTGACGATCGGGCATTTTGAGTGCTCGAATCCGGGCCCTGGATGGTCTCAGAAATGCACTATCCAGATCGACACGAGTGCGAGCCCGCATCGACCCTTCAAGATTACTGCGACGGTGGGATCGCTACCTTGTACCGTGTGCGTGGACGACAATGGGGCGAGAATTCCAGTTGAACCCATCGAATCGGCTGATCTTATCCCTCTACTTCCTCTTCGCACTTTGGGTCCCCTTAAGACGCGCACCCCCAGAAGTCGCTGGTAGCCTCCACAACTTTCCTCGCCGAATACCGTCTGACCTAACAGCAGGTTAGTGCCGCGTGAGCGATTTCGGCCATCCTTCCCTGGAGCGTCTCAGATGAATGCTGTGAAAGGCCCACTGGCGGTATCTCTGTGCTGCTCACTCTGCTGCCATTTGGGCTACGCGCAGCAGGCGGTTCAAAGCCAGACTGCCCCGAAAAGCATTGCACGGCCCAATTACCAATCGACCCAGCTCCAGGGCGACGAGCGGATACTCCATGCGCTGAACCGATTCACCTTCGGCCCGCGTCCGGGGGATCTGGAAGAGGTCCGCACGATGGGACTGGAAAAATGGTTCGACCAGCAACTGCATCCCGCGTCGATCGATGAAGCGGTTCTGAATGCGCGTCTGGCCCAGTTCCCCGACATGCAATGGAACACTGAGGACCTGCTCTATCGACTGCCCAGCAACGCCGAGATTCGCCAGGCGATGAATACGGGACGAGTGCCCATCCCCGACGGCGGCACCCTGCACGCGATTTATGAGAACCAGATCTTTCGCATCCAAGCGAGAAAGGCTGAGCAGTCCGAGAAAAATGCATCCGCACAGGTGGCCAATACCACGAAAAGCGATTCGGCGCAGAGCAATACCGCGCAGAGCAATGCGACGCAGGACAACGCCGCACAGGGCAGTACCGCCCAGACCAATGCAGAGTCGAGCGGCACTGCAGCGAACAACGCCCCAGCCAAAATGCAACTGGCCTCCGACGGCAGCATGGTCAAGGTGGACGCATCGGGTAATCCGGCGATGGACACCGGCCCGAATGTGGCCGAAGACTCAAACTCGATGGGCTCGGTTGATTCGCCGGCTCCAATGAACACGGCAGAGCAGTCAATGAGCGGGCCGGGCCGGATGGAGATGAACGCCGCGCAGCCGGCGAATGCGGAGCCCTCCGACGAGGCTCGCACAAAGAGAATCCTGGCGCTGGAACCGCAGCAACGAGTGGCTCGGCTGGCAGCCATGCAGCCCGAGGAGTTCAACGGCTTTATCAAGACCCTGAAGCCGCCGCAGCGGGTGGCGCTGAATGCGGGGCTGACGCCCGAGCTCAAACTCACGGTTGCGGCGCTGGAGAACCCGGAGCGCCGCGTTGCCGAAGACCTGATCGCGCAGCGCCTGACACGAGACATTTACTCCAGCGCACAGCTCGAGGAGGTGATGACCGACTTCTGGCTCAATCACTTCAACGTGTACCTGCGCAAGAACGAGCAGATGCCTTACTACCTGGTGAGCTACGAGCGCGACACGATCCGTCCGCGCTCGCTGGGCAAGTTTGAAGACCTGCTTGAAGCGGTGGCGCACAGTCCGGCGATGCTTGCATATCTGGATAACGCCCAGAGTATTGGTCCCGACTCGCTCGCCGCCGAACGTGCGGAGATGGTTGCCTTGCGCCGCCCCGGCCTGAAGAAGAAAGTGCATGAAGGGCTGAATGAAAACTACGCCCGCGAGCTGATGGAGCTGCACACTCTCGGCGTGAACGGCGGCTACACGCAGGCCGACGTGACGCAGGTGGCGCGGGTGCTGACCGGCTGGACGATCGATCGGCCGCTGATAGGCGCTCAGTTCGCATTCAACCCCAACCGCCACGAGCCCGGCGCAAAGAAAGTGCTGGGCAAGAAGATCAAGGACAACGGCGAGATGGAAGGGCGCGAGTTGCTGCACATGCTGGCCTCAAGCCCGGCGACTGCGCACTTTATCAGCCGCAAACTGGCGGTGCGTTTCGTTTCCGACGAACCGCCGCAGACTCTCGTCGATCGGATGGCAAAGTCTTACATGGCGAGCGGCGGCGACATTGCCGTGGTGCTCAAGACGCTGTTCAAGTCTCCCGAGCTTTGGTCGACAACGACCTATCGAGCAAAGGTGAAGACGCCGCTCGAGTTTGTGGTCTCTGCCGCGCGGGCGAGCAACGCGAACATCGAGAACATGCTTCCTCTGGCCAACAACCTTCGCGAAATGGGCATGCCGGTCTATGGCGCAGTTCCGCCGACCGGCTACGACTGGAAGTCGCAAACATGGGTGAGCACGGGCGCACTCGTCGACCGGATGAACTTTGCGCTTAACCTGGCTGCCAGCCGGCTGCCCGGCATCACGATCGATTGGACGCCGCTGCCGGACCTGGCCAGTACCGAGCCGGATACAACTCCGACTCCTGAATCGGAAGAGGCGCGGCTGGAACCGCTGATCATCCCGGGCGGCGCCAGTGACTCGACGCGCTCGGCCGCGCTGCAACAATTTGAAGTGCAGGCGGCGCAGAACACCGTGAAAGACGATGCAACCGTGCGGCAGGTGGCTACGGCGAAACGCAACAACCGAGCGGCTGGCGCTACCGCTCGTGAAAGGCAAGACCAACTGCTGGCCGGATTGCTGATCGGCTCTCCGGATTTCCAGCGGAGGTAAGCGACAGGAGTACCCGATGCAGATGAACCGCCGATTCTTTCTTCACAAAGGCGCTCTCGCGGTGGCCGGCACCGCGGCTATTCCAAGCTTTCTGGTTCGTTCCGTAATGGCGGAGGCTGCGGGGTCTTCGAAGAAGCGGCTGGTAGTGGTGTTCCAGCGTGGAGCTGCAGATGGGCTCAACATCGTGGTGCCATACCACGAGAAGAACTACTACGCGATGCGGCCCTCGATCGCGATTCCGCAGAACCAGGTGCTCGATCTCGATGGCTTCTTCGGCCTGCATCCATCGCTTGCCGCATTCAAGCCGCTCTATGATCAGGGACATCTGGCGATCGTTCACGCCGCCGGATCGCCCGATACCACGCGCTCCCACTTCGACGCGCAGGACTACATGGAGTCGGGCACTCCGGGCGTGAAGAGCACGCAGGATGGATGGCTCAACCGCGCACTGCAAGCAGAGGACCTGCGCCATCGCTGCGCCGGCACATGCGAGCAGCACACTGCGTTCCGCGCTCTGGCGCTGGGCAACGAAGTGCCGCGCACGCTGGCGGGAAAGATTCCGGCCATCGCGCTTTCGAACGTGAACGGCTTCACGGTTGCGGGGCGCGGTCCCACGCCTTCTCCTGCCGCCAGCGCATTTGAGGCCATGTACGCGGATTCGGGCGACCGCATTCTTCACAACGCCGGAGACGAGACTTTTGACGCCGTGAAGATGCTGCGCGCGGCCAACCCGGCGCAATACACGCCTGGCCCCGGCGTGAATTATCCGGGCAGCGAATTCGGCAACAGCATGAAACAGATTGCGCAACTGCTGAAGGCCGAACCTGGGCGTGGAAGCTGCATTCACCGATGTGAGTGGATGGGACACGCATCAGAACCAGGGCGGCGTGAACGGCCAGCTTGCCAACCGGCTCAGCGAATTTTCCGCAAGCATCGCCGCCTTCTGGCGCGACATGGGCGACGAGGCGGGAGACATCACGCTCGTGACCATGTCGGAGTTCGGGCGCACGGCGCGTGAAAACGGCACTGGCGGCACCGACCACGGACACGCCAACGCAATGTTTGTGCTGGGCGGCAACGTGAAGGGCGGCAAGGTCTACGGCAAGTGGCCGGGGCTGGACAACGACCAGCTCAACGAAGGCCGCGACCTGGTGCTGACGACGGACTTTCGGCAGGTGCTGGGCGAGGTGGTGTCGCAGACGCTCGGCGCGAGCAACATGGAGACGGTCTTTCCGGGGGCCGGACTAACGGCGAATCGTTTTCTGCGGCTGGTGTAAATCCGTGGCATGAGTGGCGGATGCGCCCATTTACTTGATGCGCACCCGTTCCCTGCTGTTAGTGCTTGCTGTACATCTCCATCACATCCTTGCGCAGCGCCATGCGGCTTGATTCGCGCGTGTAGAACATGTGTCCGCCCGGATACTCGTGCACCGCAACGCGCGTCGGGTCGCCCATCACCGGCATCTGGTCCACGGTGAGAATCGATCCCATGAACGGGCAGGAGAGATCGTTCCAGCCGTGCACGATCAGCACCCGCAGCTTGGGATCGGCGGCAACCGCCTGGCGCAATTGCAGACACCGAGCCCTTGCGCAGATCGTCGCCGCGATCCCACAGGTGGTTCACTTCATACGAAAGCGCGTTGTAGCGCGCATCCACCTTCCAGCCCACAGTGCGCGTCACAAAGTCCACCATCGCCGTGGTCACCGGCGCAATGATGCTGGCCAGGATGGGATCGTTGGCGCGCTGCTCGGGCGCAAACGGAAACGGATCGAACGAGGTCACATTCGAGTCGTACACCGAGCCCAGCTTGCCCTCCTCGCGATGCACCTCGCGCAGATAGGCTCCGGTTTCCAGCCGGCCGCCGGAGTACTTCACAAACTCCGGATCGAGGCCGGTCATCTCGGTCACGCGTGGAATCATCTTGTCTGGTCGCGTCCGGGTCGGAGCGGCCCTTGAGCAGCGTCGTCGCGTATTCGCCCTCGCGTGTAGGCAATCACGTCCGCCATCGCCTCCGGCGTGAGCTTGTTCTCGCGCTCCAGGTGGGCCGCGGTAATTGAGGGCAGCGTCACCATCCACGGCATCGGCGACAGGTCGCCATTGTTCTCGATCGTCGGATTCAGATACGGCGACACCAGCACCACGCCGTTCATCGCCACGCCCAGTTGCGACTGCAGATAGTAGGTGATGCGCGGCCCGCGAAATCCGCCATAGCTCTCGCCCACCAGGTACTTGCGCGAGCCGAGCCGGTCGTTCTTCACCAGCCAGTCGTAGATCATGCGGGAGAGATATTCGATGTCGGGCGTCGGTGCTGTAGAAGAGCTTCTTGGCCTGGTCCTCGGGCACTGTTGGCGCGGCTGAATCCGGTGCCGATCGGATCAATGAACACCAGGTCGGTAAAATCGAGCCACGTGCCCGGGATTGTCGGTCAGCACCGGCGGATCGGATGGGCTGTCGCCTTCATTGCCGGCCTGCAGATGCTTGGGCCCGATGGCGCCAAAATTCAGATAGACCTGAGACGCGCCCGGCCCGCCATTCAACGCAAACGTCACCGGCCGGTTGTCGCCCTCCACGGTGTAGGCGGTCAGCACCACTTCGCCGGCGACCTTGCCATCTTTGTCGCGCGTCGGCAGCGCGCCCACGGTCACCGTGTATTTCAGCGTCTTGCCGTCGAGCTGGATCGACTGCTGGGTATGCGCATCGGCGGGCAAGCGGAGGCAGCGCATTCTTGTCGGCTGCCGCGCCTTTGTCGCCAGCCGGGCGCTTTGTCGGCACGCACCTTTGTCTGCGGCTGCCGCGCAGCGCGGCTTGTCCGCCTGCGCCGATACGCACGAGACCGGAATGGCAAGGCAAAACAAGAGCGCACGCAACGAGCGCGATAGCGCCCAAGGGAAGGTTTGCAGCATCGAGAATCCTCATTGAATAACGATACATGGCCCAAGGCGAAGCACTGGCAGGCCCCCTGCCCGCATGATTTACCCTCAAACACGGCATGAAACTCAAGCACTCGCTCTTCTCATTCCTGCTCTGGCCGCGGCTTCACTGGCATCCGCACAAGCACAGCAGACCACGCCTCCACCGGCGGACCTGCCCGACGCGCCCACGGCCAATGCCGCCGCCACCATCGTTCCCAACGGCCCCACGGTGGTGATGGACACTTCCATGGGCCGCATCACCTGCCAGTTCTTCCAGAAGCAGGCGCCCAAGGCGGTTGCCAACTTTATCGGTCTGGCCGAGGGCACGAAGGACTGGACCGACCCCGACGACCAGAAAAGTCCAGCACCACAAGCCGCTCTACGACGGCACCACCTTTCACCGCGTCATTCCCGAATTCATGATCCAGGGCGGCGACCCCACCGGCACCGGGATGGGCGACCCCGGCTATCGCCTTCGACGACGAGTTCGATCCCAACCTGAACTTCGATCGTCCCGGCCGCCTGGCGATGGCCAACTCCGGCCCCAACACCAACGGCAGCCAGTTCTTCATCACCGAGCAGGCCTACGACATCGCTCAACCAGCACTACACCCTCTTCGGCCAGTGCGACGAGGCCAGCGTTGCGGTGGTCAAGGCCATCGCCCGCGTGCCGCGCGACAGCGACGACAAGCCGCTCACGCCGGTGGTGCTGCAGAAGGTGACCATCGTGCCTGAGGGCCAGCCCGCTGCCGCCCGTACCAAACGCCGCGCCCGCGCTCAAGCCTCCGCCGACTGCGGAATCCGTAGCAGTCTGCGGACAAGATTCCATTCCCCAGGAACATCGGCTTTTCAACAAGAACTCGTTTTCGAATCAATGAATCCGAAATCAACCAGGAGTATTCATGGCACTCGCACCAGGAACCTACGCCGTCTTCACCACCACCGAAGGCAAGATCACCGTCCGCCTCTTTGAGGCCGACGCGCCCATCACCGTCAAGAACTTCATCGAACTGGCCGAAGGCGCAAAGGAGTGGACCCACCCCACCACCCGCGCCAAGTCCACAGACAAGCTCTTCGACGGCACCATCTTTCACCGCGTCATTCCCGACTTCATGATCCAGGGCGGCGACCCTGCCGGCACCGGCATGGGCGGGCCCGGCTACCGCTTCGAGGACGAGACCAAGGGCTCGCCGCACAAGTTCGACAAGCCCGGCAAGCTGGCCATGGCCAACTCCGGCCCCGGACACCAACGGCTGCCAGTTCTTCATCACCGTGGCGCCCACGCCGTGGCTCACCGGCAACCACACCATCTTCGGCGAAGTGGTCGAAGGCCAGGACATCGTCACAAGATTTCGATGGTCCCGCGCAGCGGCCAGGACAAGCCCCACAAGCCCGTGGTCCTCGAATCCGTGGTCATCGAGCGCGTCGCGTAGCCTGCCGATTTGACATCCCTCAAAACGGCGAACCCCCAATCCACGATTGAGGGTCTCGCCATTTGTGCCACGTGCGCATATCAGTTTATCCATTCGCTCTCGCGTTGCCTTATCCGGCCTGTTCATGGCCCAGCTCGCTCAAATTTGCCGGACTCATCAACATTCCGACCTTCCGCCACTTAATTGGAGTTTGTGCCAATGTCCGCATTCACTGCCTTGCGCCGCCTCGCTGTCTCCGCACCGCTCGCCGCCGCTGTTCTTTTCGTCTCCACAACTTTCGCGGCCGACGCCCCACCGCTGCATCGCGGCTACTACTCATACCCCGCGCTCCACGGCGACACCATCGTCTTCACCTCCGAAGGCGACCTGTGGACGGTGGACATTCATGGCGGCGCCGCGCATCGGCTCACCTCCGGCAGCGGCACTGAGAACATGGCCACCATCTCGCCCGACGGAAAGACCGTGGCCTTCCGCGCCAGCTACGAAGGCCCCGCAGAGGTCTACACCATGCCCGTCGAAGGCGGCATGCCGCAGCGCCGCACGTGGGACGGCGACTCGCAACCCGCCGGCTGGGCGCCCGACGGCCGCCTGCTTGTATCCAACGCAGCGCTACTCCACGCTGCCCTGGCTCAGAGCTGGCCCTCATCGACGAACACGGCGGCCGCGAGATCATCCCCCTGGCCCAGGCAGCCGAGGGCGTCTACTCCCCTGACGGCCACACGCTCTTCTTTACCCGCTGGTTTGCGCCAAACGAGCCAGACCAAGCGCTACAAGGGAGGCTCCGCTGAAAACATCTGGAGCTTCGACGGCAAGAACGAAGCGGTTCCGCTCACCGCCGATTTCCCCGGCACCTCGGCACACCCGATGTTCTGGAATGGCCGCGTCTACTTCCTCTCCGACCGCGACGGCGTCATGAACGTTTACTCAATGGACGCGAGGGCCACGACGTCAAGCAGGAAAGCCATCAGCATATCTTCGACGTGCAGTCCGCCTCGCTGTATCGACGGCCGCAGTCGTTTATGCATCAGGCTCCGACCTTTGGCTGCTCGATCTCAATCCAGCGGACACGAAGAAGTCATTCCCATCACCCTCGTCTCCGACTTCGACCAGATGCGCGAGCACTGGGTGAAGAAGCCGATCGACTATCTCACCGGCGCCGATCTCGCGCCCGATGGTTCCAGCGTGGTCTTCACCGCGCGCGGCGAGATCTTCACTTCTCCCCGCCAAGACCGGCCGCATCGTGAAGGTGGCGGGCGAGTCCGGGGTGCGCTATCGCGAAGCGCGCTTCCTTCCCGACGGCAAAAGCATCGTGGCGCTCTCGACGCAAAGCGGCGAAACCGAATTCTGGAAGTTCGCCGCCAACGGCGAATGCGCGCCCGAGCAATGGACCAACGACGCCAAGGTTCTGCGCTGGGAGGGAGTTCCCTCACCCGACGGCCACTGGCTCGCGCACCGCGACAAGGACCAGCAGCTCTGGATCTACGACATCAAGACCAAAACAGGACAAGCGCATCGCGCAATCGATGAACGGGGAATTCGGCGACTTGAGCTGGTCGCCGGACAGCCATTGGCTCGCCTATTCTGAAACCGCCGACAACACCTTTCAGCAACTCAAGATCCTCAATGTCGATTCCGGAGCGATCCAGGCAATCACCTCCGACCGCTACAACAGCGCCAATCCTATCTGGAGCTCCGACGGCAAGTGGCTCTACTTTCTCTCAGACCGCAATCTGAAAACCACCGTTCGCTCGCCCTGGGGACCGCGCGAGCCGCACCCGCACTTCGACCGCTCGGTGAAGATCTACGAACTTGGCCCTGACCACCGGGCTGCGCTCGCCCTTCCTTCCGCCTGACGAGCTGCACCCCGACACTAGCAAGAAGGAAGACGAAAAGAAGGACGACGACAAGAAGAAAGATGCGAGCATCCGCGGACGCCGACAGCAAGCCCGCCGCAACAGTGAAGGCAGGAGACAAGAAGGACGACAAGAGCGCGAGCAAGAAAGATGAAAAGAAGGAGCCCGGGAAAGACGAGAAGAAAGACGAAAAGAAGCCACCCGAGGTAAAGATCGACTTCACCGATCTCGCCTCGCGCGTTGACGAAGTTCCCGTGCCGCCGGGCAACTACGATTCGCTGCAGGCCACCGAAAAGCGCCTCTGCTGGCTCAGCCGCGAGCGACGACCCGGAGCGCACTCAAGCTTTGCAGTGCTTCGACATTGCCAACAAGGGCGCCGAAGTGGACACGCTGCTTCCCAAGGTCAAGAGCTTTGAGATTTCGCTCGACCGCAAGAAGCTTCTGGTGCACCGCGACGACGACTTCTACGTGCTCGATTCAGACGTAAAGGGCTCCGCGCTGTCCGACGCCAAGGCGATGACCAAGGCAAAGATCGATCTCTCGCATTGGACCTTCTCGACCAACCCTCGCGACGAGTTTCGCGGCATCTTTCTCGATGCCTGGCGGCTGGAGCGCGACTACTTCTACGACCGCCATATGCAGGGCGTGGATTGGGTCGCGATGCGCGACCGCTATCTGCCGCTCGTGGATCGCGTGGCCAACCGCGACGAGCTCAACAACGTGATCGCGCAGATGGTGAGCGAGCTTTCCGCGCTGCACACCTTCGTGGGGGGCGGCGATGCGCGCAAGCCCTCCGACAAGATCGATACGGCGACACTGGGCGCGGTTCTCCGGCGCGATGAAAAGGCCGGCGGATACGTCGTCCAGCACATCTATCAGCACGATCCCGACCTGCCCGATCAGGCTCCGCCGCTGGCGCGTCCCGAGTCTCTTGTCAAGGAAGGCGAGGTCATCGTCAGCATCGACGGCCAGAGCCTGCTCGAGCGTTCCCGACGAGCGCGAGCTGCTGCGCGGCAAGGCCGGCCAGCAGGTGATGCTGCACGTGAAGCCCGCAACCGGCGAGGCCCGCGACGTTCTCGTGAAGCCCATCAGCGAGGGCGATGACGCTCGCATGCGCTACGCGGAGTGGGAATACTCGCGACGCGTTCAGGTCGACTCCGCCTCCGCCGGCTCCATCGGCTACGTCCACCTGCAGGCCATGGGCCCCAACGACATCGATCAGTGGGCGCGCGAATACTACCCGGTCTTCGATCGCCAGGGCCTGATCATCGACGTGCGCCACAATCGCGGCGGCAACATCGACTCATGGCTGCTCGGCGATCTGCTCCGCAAGGCGTGGTTCTACTGGCAGCCGCGCGTCGGCAATCCGTATTGGAATATGCAATACGCGTTCCGCGGCCACATCGTGGTCCTGTGCGATCAGGATACTGCCTCCGACGGCGAAGCATTCACTGAAGGCTTCAAGCGCTTCAAGATGGGCACGGTCATCGGCACCCGCACCTGGGGCGGCGAAATCTGGCTCTCGGGCAGCAACGTCCAGGCCGACAACGGCATCGCCACAGCGAGCGAAATCGGCGTCTACGGGCCCGACGGCATCTGGCTCATCGAAGGCCACGGCGTCGACCCCGATGTCGTTGTCGACAACTTACCTCACGCCACCTTCGCGGGAATGGACGCCCAACTTGAGGCCGCCATCGAGCTGCTGAAAAAAGAGATCAAGGAAGACCCGCGGCCCGTTCCGCCGCATCCGCCTTATCCCGACAAATCTTTCAAGTACCAGCAGTAGTTCCCAAGAGAAAGTGGCCCGGAACGACATTTGATCGCTCCGGGTCATTTTTTAATCGCAGGGAATCAGCCTTCTCCGCACAACCCCAGGATCGCCTCGCCGAACTTCTCCACCTTCGCCGGACCCATTCCATCAATCTCGAGCAACTGGCTCGGGTTTGAAGGCCTGCGCCTGCGCCAGTGCACTCAAGGTGCGATCGTGCAGCACGACATACGCTGGAACCCGCAGCCGCTTGGCCTCCGCCGCACGCCACTCCCGCAGCCGCGCCGCCAGAGCTTCGTCAACGGCCGTCAATTGCGCCGGCCCTGCCTCCACTTTCTTAGTCGCCTTCGGGGCCGCAGCCTTTGTCTTCTTAGCACGTGGGGGCGGCTCAACCCGCCCACCGAACTCCTCCACAATGCCATCGCTGATCAGCAGCGCCAGCGGAGTCTTCGGGCGCACCTCCAACCCGTCCTCCGTCAGCCGCACTTTGCGGAACCGGATCATCTCCCCGTCTTTCTCAAACTCCGCATCTTCAATCTCGATCAGCCCCGCCCGCACCATCGCATCCAGCAGCGCTTCGAACTCATCCCGGCTCAGCCTGCCCACCGAGTCAAGGCTTCGTTGCAGCGTCCCTGTAGCCTTGTAGTCCACGGCGCGCAGCTCATCCACAATCTGCTGCACCATCTCCCGCTCTGCCGCGGTCGCCCGGCGAAACTGCCGCAGCACCGCCCCCGCCGGATCGCACACATCGCACTTCCCGCATGTGCGGCTGGCGTCCTCCACATCGCCAAAGTGCCGCACCAGCGCCGCCATCCGGCACTCGCGTGAAGTGGTGAACCGCAGCACTTTCTCAAACTGCTCCGCGCGATACTGCGCCTGGATGGTGTAAGTCTTCTTCCAGCCCGGTCCGCCCTTCGTCACGTAGCCGCCAAAGTCCACCCGCGCGCCGCCGTGAATCTCCAGCTTCTCCAGCGCCTTGTCGAACTCTTCTTCGCCTAGTTTCGATGCGGCGCGCAACTCATCCACCGCTCGCGGCTCATCGCCCAAGCGCCCTGAAAACCTGATTCAAATGGTCCACCGGCGGATAGTCGCGATTGAGGAAAAAATCGTGCGTCCGCTGGTCGGCATAAGAGTGCATCAGGTAGGTCCGGCTCTGCGCACCATCGCGCCCCGCGCGGCCAATCTCCTGGTAGTAGCCTTCGAGCGTGGCCGGCAGCCCGGCATGAATCACCGTCCGGATGTCCGCCTTGTCGATCCCCATGCCAAACGCGATGGTCGCCACCACGACTTCAAGCTCGCCCGCTTGAAACGCAGTCTGCACGCGCTCCCGCGTCGCCGCATCGAGGCCCGCATGGTAAGCCGCCGCTGGAATCCTGCGCGCGACATCTGGCCTCAGCCAGCAAGCTTCCGACTGCTTGCGCGAAGCCGCATAGACAATCGCCGGCCGGCGCGCGGGATCGGCAAGCAGATTCGCAATTGTCCCCGCGCGCTCCGGCACCGGCAGCTCCACCACCTCGATGGCCAGGTTGTCGCGCCGGAATCCATGAATGAATTTGAGCGGCTTCACCATCCCCAGTTGCGCCAGGATGTCGGCCTGCACAGAAGGCGTCGCAGTAGCCGTCAGCGCCAGCACGGGCGCCGGCTCATCACCGTCGCGCAATCGCGGCAGATGCTCGCCCAGCATCCGGTAGTCGGGCCTGAAGTCGTGTCCCCATTGCGAAATGCAATGCGCCTCGTCGATCGCGATCAGCGCCAGCTTCTTCTTCGCCAGCATCTCGGCAAACCCCGGCACCCGCAGCCGCTCCGGCGCAATAAACAGGAATTGCAAGTTGCCCATTCAGATAATCCACGCAAGCCTGCCGCGCTGCGCCGCGGTCCAGCCCGGAGTGAATCCGCGCCACCTGCAGGCCCAGCGCCGCCAGCTTCGCCGCCTGGTCCTCCATCAGCGCAATCAGCGGCGAGATCACCAGCGCCGTGTCCGCCACGCGCAATCGCCGGCAACTGGTAGCAGAGGCACTTGCCTGCGCCGGTCGGCATCACCAGCAGCAGGTCGCGCCCTTCGATCGCCGCGCGGCACACCGCTTCCTGGCCTGCCCTGAATCCGGCAAAGCCGAACACCGACCGTAACAGCGCATTCAGATCCTTTTGTTCCGCGTCCCCTGCCAAATCCATCTCATTCCAATCGGAAACACTTCGCGACCATCGCGAAGATTCTCAACTCCAACTTTACAGGACCAGTTCATTGCCGGAACGCTTACCCGCTAGAATGGCTGCAAACAGAAACCGGGATGAAGGATCACACGGAATGAAATCGCGAGCAACACGACGGACATTTCTGAAAAGTGCAATCCTGGCTTCAGCGCCGCTGCTGGCCGGGTCCGCGTCCCACGCCGTCGCCGAGCAACCGCAATCCGGCCAGGACGACCGCAAGAAATGGCTGGCCATTGTCGAGCAGGTTTCGCAACCGGTTCTCAAGGCAATTAGCCAGCAAAAGCTCCGAGCAACCATGCCCGGTTGAATGCGCCAAAGGGCAAGAGGAGGCCAGCCGCAACTCGACGCACCTTCAGGCGGTGGGTCGCCTGCTCTGCGGGCTGGCTCCGTGGCTGGAATCGGAGCCTGGCAGCGATCCGGCTGAAGAGGCTCTTCGCGAACGCTATCGCGAATGGTCCAGGCTCGCGATCCGTTACGGCTGCGATCCAAATTCTCCCGATGCGCTCAACTTCGGGAGCAACCGGCAGTCGGTTGTCGATGCGGCTTTTCTGGCGCTGGCTCTTGTGCGTTCGCCGAATGAGCTTTGGAGCAAACTTGACTCGGCTACGAAAGAAAATCTTGTCCGCGCCATGGTTGAGACACGCAAGGTGCAGCCCGGCTTCAACAACTGGCTGCTCTTTTCCGCGATCATCGAAGCGATGCTCTGCAAGTACGGTCAGCCATGGGACACGATGCGCATCGACTACGCGCTGCGCCAGCACCAGCAGTGGTACAAGGGAGACGGACTCTATGGCGACGGCCCCGATTTCCACTGGGACTACTACAACAGCTTCGTGATTCAGCCCATGCTGCTCAACGTGCTTGACGCTGTGAGCAAGACCACGCAGCGCTGGGAGTTCCTGTTTCGCAAGCCCTTTGAAGCACGCGCGCGCCGCTATGCCGCCATTCAGGAACGGCTGATCAGCCCTGAAGGGACCTATCCCGCGATCGGCCGCTCGCTCAGTTATCGCTACGGCGCATTCCAGCATCTCGCCGAGATGGCACTGCGGCGGCAATTGCCTGAAGGGGTGCATCCGGCGCAGGTTCGCTGCGCACTGACCGCAGTGATGTCGCGCATGAATTCGGCCAGTGGAACGTACGACGACAGTGGTTGGCTGACGATTGGGTTTGCAGGGCATCAGCCTTCGATTGGGGAATCGTATATTTCTACGGGAAGCTTGTATTTATGTTCGGCAGCGTGGCTGCCGCTCGGTCTGCCGTCGACTGATGAATTTTGGGCCGGACCGGCCGAGCCGTGGACGCAGAAAAAAGCGTGGTCGGGCGGGGATATAAAAACCGATCACGCGATCGGCGAATGAGAATTGAAGAACGTTATCGCATCCCATTCTTTACCGGCGGGGTGCGATGAAATGAACGCCTGCCAATCCAAGCCGAGAATCACTCTGTCCCCAATGACACCGCCCCGTCAATCTTCACCGTCACCGGACCTAACAACCCGGGAGGCATGAGCGGCGAATCCGCTTTGAACTTGGTGATGTTGGTATGCGTGAAGCGCCGGCTCTCTGGCAGGCTTTGGTCGCCGATGATGCGATTGGGCCATAGGTTCGTCACTTGAATTCTGAGTGCGTTGGTGCCCGGCTTGACCGCGCTGGTTACATCGATTTCGAAGGGACGCTTCCAGACTACGCCCATCTCCTTGCCGTTGACCCAGACCCGCGCTGTCTCGCGCACCTCGCCAAGGTTGAGTTGACTCGCGCTTTGTCCGGTAGTTGCACAGGAAGCGCAAACTCGGTCGTGTGAGCAGCCGTCCCCGAATAGTGGCGCACGCCCTCGTCGCCCAACTCGGTCCACGACGCGAGCTTGTCCATGCGAATCTCGATCGACTCGCCATCAACCCGGTGCCCTTCCCAATTAAAGTAGAAGAAGCCGCGTGCACTTTCGCGCTGCAGGAATCCATTATTTGAGCCGCGCTGAAGAGACATCTCGCGCTAAAGCAGCCGACGTCAAGCCCAGCAAGCTCGACGGCGTCTCGAATACCTGGCGCGCTTTACGGCATCGCAACTTCCGTCTTTTCTTCGGCGGCCAGAGCATCTCGCTGATCGGCACTTGGATGACCCGCATCGCCACCGCCTGGCTCGTCTATCGCCTAACGGGATCGGCGATGCTCCTGGGCACGGTCAGTTTCGCCGGGCAGATTCCCACGTTTCTAGTTGCGCCGCTCGCAGGCGTGTGGATCGACCGCCTGAATCGCCGCCAACTTCTGGTGTGGACGCAGACGGCCTCGATGGTGCAATCGCTGGCCCTGGCCGCGCTGACGCTCTCGGGACACATCACGATTCCATTGATCCTTTTCTTAAGCGTCACGCAGGGCATCATTAATGGATTCGATATGCCCGGCCGCCAATCATTCATGGTGCAGATGGTCGACGACCGCCGCGATCTTGGCAACGCCATCGCGATCAACTCTTCGATGGTGAACATCGCGCGACTGATCGGCCCTTCGCTGGCCGGCATGTTGATCGCGGCCACCAGCGAGGGGTGGTGCTTCCTCATTGACGGCATCAGCTATCTCGCCGTGATTGCGTCGCTGCTGGCCATGCGCCTGCACAAGTCCGAGGTCAAGCGCCCACCCGCGTCCATGTGGCACGAGTTGCACGAAGGCTGGACATATGTTTCAGGATTCCTGCCCATTCGCACCATTCTGCTGCTGTTCGCGGTCGTGAGCCTGATGGGTATGCCCTTCGTGGTGCTGATGCCGATCTTTGCGGCCAAGGTGCTGCACGGCGGTCCGCACACGCTCGGGTTCCTGATGGGCGCGATGGGCATTGGCGCTCTGGCCTCGGCGCTTTCGCTGGCCGCCCGCAAAACAGTGCGCGGGCTGATCCGCATGATTCCTGTGGCCGGGATCGTCTTCGGCCTCGGCCTCATCGGCTTCGGACTGTCTCATTGGTTCTGGCTTTCGTTGATCACAGTGCTGGTGGCCGGGATGGGGATGATGCAGGGCATGGCTTCAAGCAACACGATCATTCAAACCTTGGTCAGCGAAGACAAGCGCGGCCGCGTGATGAGCTACTACACGATGGCATTCATGGGCATGGCGCCCTTCGGCAGCCTGATCGCGGGCTCCATGGCCAGCGCATTGGGCGCGCCCTTCACCGTGATCGCCAGCGGATCGGTCGTGCTGCTTGGCGCCGCCTGGTTCTTCACCCGGTTGCCCGCAATCAGAACGGTCATCCGGCCCATCTATCGGGAGATGGGAATCCTGCCCGTTGAACAAGGAGTTCAATCATGAGCGACGCGAATTCGGATCTCAAACTCGATTCCAAACGCACGGCCATCGTTGTCATCGATCTTCAAATGGGGATCATTGCATTGATGGGCGCTGCTGCGCAGCCCATCATCGCGAATGCCGCGCTTCTTCTCCGCGCTGCACGCGAAGCCGGGGCACAGCCTGTCCTGGTCCATGTCGGTGGATCGCCCAATGGAGCCGACCGGCTGCATCCGCCTACCGACGCGCCTCCGCGGACATCAGCGCTGCCCCCGGGCTGGATGGAACTCGTCCCCGAGCTCGATCGCCAGCCCAACGACCTTGTCGTGCTCAAGCGTCAGTGGGGCGCATTTTACGGCACCGACCTCGACCTGCAGCTCCGGCGGCGCGGTCTCATATCGATAGTTCTTTGTGGAATTGCAACCGAAGCAGGCGTAGAGAGCACGGCGCGCGACGCCTATGAGCTCGGCTACGAGCTCGTCTTTGCTTCAGACGCGATGGCGGGTATGAGCCCTGAGAGCCATGTCAACTCGATCGAGCGCATCTTCCCGCGCATCGGACGCGTTCGCACGACCGAACAGATCGTAGTTGCTCTGCAACGATAAGAACGAAGCCTCATTCCGGCTCAGCCGGAACAGGGCTTCGCAGACCCACACGTCAGCCTTGTACCACCCCGCATAAATGCACATTCAGGCCCAACTCCGCCAACATCGCGGCTTTGGTTGCGAGAGCCTTATCGGCCATCTCTGCCGAAGGCGCATACGCCACATTCACATGGTTCGCCTTGTGCCGCGCCATCAACTGGTTCTGCCCCACGCCATGCAGAACCGCGTGCACGATCGGCCACTGGGTCGTGGTTTCTTTCCAGCGCCGCTGGGTTTCCGCGGCCGGCAAACTCACTACGGTGCCGCGGCCCAGGTCCGCATGCAGTGCGCCATCCTCAACAAACACGCGGCTCCAAACGATCTCGCCCGGCTTGCCGATGCCCTTCAACGACCCGCCTCCGAGTGGAAAATACATAGCCGGCTGCCGCTCGCTGGTCGCGCCGGCATAGCCGCCGACAAAATGATTCGCCGGCGCCGCCCCGGAGATTTGCAACAACCAGACAAACGCGTCGATACTTTTGCCGGGCCCATCGCCCTTGTAGTACTCGCCCCAACGCACATCGTGCAGCGTCGTCGAGGGATCGAGTCCGAGCGCTGTCCAACAGCGATTGGTAATCAGTGCGTCAGCTCCAGCGCACTCGTCCACCTCATTAAAGTGCACCACGGGCCGGCCCGGAAACAGCTCTTCCTTCGTCCCCTCCGCAAACACCGGAGGCCGCTGGGCATTGTTCAGCATCCCTTCTGCCAGGTCAGAGGCGGGGGCCATGTCTTTCAATCCCTGCTGATACTGGATACCGATCACATCGCACCCAAAGTCCCTGGCGATGCGCACCGCGGCAATATACATCTTGCACTGTTCCAGCACCTGGTCGAGCGTCAGCTCGGTGGCCGCATCCTTGCCAAACGCGAACTTCACGCCTTTCGCGACCAGCCAGTCGTAGACGCCGCGCGCCTCGGCTTCGGACACAGTGCGCATCTTTGCCACCAGCGCCGACTGACTCAGCCGTTCCTTGTAAATACCCGCGGGATTCAACAACTCGTCATCGATAATGGCGTTGTACATACCCATGCAACCTTCGTCGAAGATGCCCATGATCGCCTTGCGGTACTTCAACTCGCCGGCAAGTTGAGCGCCCAGCGCCGCGCTCTCCGCGGGCAACTTGCGCTTGTCCAACTCATGCACGTGCGATAGATCGTGACTGATCTTGCCCGTGCGGAGCCACTCATCAAGTCCCTTCAGGAAAAAATCGTCTGTAAAATCCTTGCTCCAAATCGACGAGAATTTTCTGCCAGCTTTGGTCAGCGATCCATTCAGGTTGAGCAGGCCAACGAGGCCCGGCCATTGTCCCGACCAATTCGCCACCGTCAAAATCGGTCCTTTATGGCTGCGCAGCCCGGGCAGCACATGGTGGCTGTACTGCCACGCCGCCGTTGCAAACACGAGTCGGGCCTCGGGATGAATCTTCATGAACACGTCCATCCCCTGGCGCTGCGATGAAATAAAGCCATGCTTCTCCGCCTCGTTGTACGCGTGCGCCCGCACCAGCTTGAATCCCTTATGCGCAAAGGCTTCCATCAACTTCACTTCCATATCTTTCTGTGCCTGCCAGCATACCTGGTTCGCCGAAAGCCTCAAATCCCCGCTCGTAATCAGCAAAATCTCATCTGCTGCCGGCTTTGCAATCTCGTGATTTTCGGTTGCCATCTCTCGTTTCTCCTTGTTTACGTTAACGTTTTCGTATTAGAGAAATATACACCCTGCTGGCGGTCCTGACCCGCCCAATTAACATGAATGTGAGCCGCAATCCCTCCAATGCCGCGCAGCAATCCCAAACCCGCCTCTCCGACTCAACCAGCCACTGTCTCTGCCCGCTGGCTCCTCAGCGCCATCGCGATCGTCATCCCCGCCGCCGGCTTCTGCGCGTGGGCTGTGCTCTGTCTCCTTTTCTGGCAGGGAAGCTGGCAGTTGCTCTACCACCCGGCATCGGCGGTAACCCGCACACCGTCGAGCGTCGGCCTAGCATACGAATCGGTCGACTTCGCGGTCACTGCCTCCGGCGCGCCGCAAATGCATGGATGGTGGATACCATGTGAGCGAGCCCGCTACACCGCGATCTACATGCACAGCGCAGATGGCAACCTCAGCGACACTCCTGACGAGCTGAATCTCGTGTACGGAGCTGGATTGAGCGTCTTCGCATTCGACTATCGCGGCTATGGGCATAGCACCTTCAGGCGGCCCAGCGAGGCCAGTTGGCGAGAAGATGCGGAGTCGGCCATTCAATACCTCACGCAGACGCGCCACATCCCTGCCAGTTCGCTTGTTCTCGTCGGGCGGGGCCTGGGTGCGAATCTCGCCCTCGAAGTCGCCGCCGTGCACCCTGAGTTCGCGGGACTGGTCATGGACGAACCACTGCCCGATCCGGAGAGCGCGGTCTTCGGCGATCCGCGCGCAAAGCTGGTACCGGCGCATCTATTGGTGCGCGACCGCTGGAATGCGGCTCCGCCAGCGGCGGCTTTGCACGTGCCCTCACTTTGGATTTATCGGACAACTTTGTCCGGTGAAGCGGAAAGAAATACCCGTGAAGCTTACCGCTTGGTGAACGATCGCAAACAGCAAGTCTTGCTCACCGGATCAAGCGATGAAATGAGAGATTATTACGGCGCACTAACACGATGGCTCGGCGATCTAGGTCAAGTAGGCTGATCAGCCGTATCGCCTGCTCCGCTGCCTCACCGCGCAATATCCCGATGCAGGGCTTTCACCTGATAGCCGGCCTTCTCCAGGCGCTTGCTCATCTCCTCGGCCATCATCACGCTGCGGTGCTGCCCGCCCGTACAGCCGAAAGCGACGGTCAGGTAACTCTTCCCTTCCTTCACATAATGCGGCAGCAGATAGAGCATCAGCTTGGTTACCATGTCCAGAAACTCGCCAGTTTGCGGAAACCCGCTTACATATGCGGCCACCTTGGGATCGAGGCCGGTCTTCTTGCGAAACTCCGGAACAAAGTGAGGATTGGGAAGAAACCGCACATCGAACACCATGTCCGCGTCGAGCGGCACGCCGTTCTTGAAGCCGAAGCTCAAGCATGACACCAGCAGGCGATTGGTCTTCTCTTCGCGGCCATACCGGTCGATGATGTGCGCCCGCAGCTCGTGCACGTTGAAGTTCGATGTGTCGATCAGCGTGTCCGCCACGTTGCGGATGGGATCGAGCAATTGCCGCTCTTCCACAATGGAACGCCACACTGTCTCCGAGCGCCCCAATGGATGGGGTCGCCGCGTTTCAGAGTAGCGCTGCACCAGCGAAGGGTCCTGAGCATCAAGAAATACGACCCGCGTGTGCAGAAGCGTTTTTACGGATTTCAGAATCTGCGGCAGCCGGTCCAGCGTCGCGCCCTCACGCACATCCACCACGATGGCTGCCTTATCCACTTCCTTCGACTTGCTTACCAATGCCGCGAAATCCGGCAGAAGCTCCAGAGGCAGGTTATCGACGCAATGAAATCCCAGATCCTCAAAGGCTTTCAGCGCAGAAGCCTTGCCCGCGCCTGAAATGCCGGTCACGATTACCAGTTCCTTCGCCGGCCTGGCCGTTCGCTTCTTTGCTCCCATGGCGTGCTCGCCTTCCACCCGAGGGGATTCCAGCCGGGGCCCAGACTTGGCTCTTGTCATGCGCCCATGCTACACCGAAAGCCGACCTCCGTGGCTAACGAAGATCAAGACTCGAATATGGGTCGCATGAAAACTCCCGAACGATATACTGTGCAGTTCTTTGAAAGAGGCGAACATGGACCGGCGTGAGTTTGTTGTTGGAGTTGCATCGGCAGCGATCGCTTCGCTGGGCAATACCGGCGAGAGCTCCGCCGTCGCGGTTAGACTCTCGGCTCCCGCCGGCGACTGGCCCCAGATGCCCGCTGACTTTCTCGGCCTGAGTTATGAGATGGGGCAGCTTTACAATCCTCAATTCTTCTCGCCGCAAAATGAGCCGCTCATCAAGGCATTTCGGGGGTTGAATTCGAGCGGGGTGCTGCGGCTCGGCGGGCACCTGAGCAACATCACTCCCTGGGAAGGGGTGGGGCTTGACGATCCGAAGCAAGTGCGGGGAGTTCGCCATGGCATCGAAGACTACTGGGAGTGGCCGCTTGTCGACCCCATCGTCCAGCACAATAAGCGGGGCATGCTTACGCGCCTGGCCTTCAAAAACCTTCGCGGCTTTCTCGATGCGGTCAACTGGCGCCTCATCTACGGGTTGAATTTCGCATGCGGCAGCGCTGCCCGAGCCGCCGATGAAGCAGCGGCTGTGGCCGGCATCATGGGAGACCGGCTGATCGCATTTGTCATCGGCAATGAGCCGGACGGTTTCTGCGAAGATTCTTTCTTTCGGCCGAAGAACTACGGCGTCGAGCAGTACCTGGTCGAGTACGAGGAATGGGTGGAGGCGATCCGCGAGAAGCTGCCGCAGGCCCGGTTTGCCGGTCCCGATACTGAGAACAAGGTTGACACATGGGTTCAGGAATACGCGCGCCGAACGCGCGGCGATGCGGTTCTGCTGACTAGCCACTTTTATGGAATGGGCCCGGCGAGCGATCCGGGCATGACCGCGGAAAGGCTGCTGCGAAAGGTAAATCCAGAGCTTGAAGCGCAGATTGCCGCAGTCGCCGCCGCGCGCCGGGCGGCTGGTGGAACGCCCTATCGCATGGATGAAGGCAACTCCTGTTTCGGCGGCGGCAGAAAGGATGTGAGCGACGCATACACGTCTGCGCTTTGGGCGGCGGACTACGTGCTGAAAGCAGCGTGCGCAGGGTTTGCCGGGGTCAACCTGCATGGGGGCGGGGTGGGGGTCTATACGCCGATTGAAAGCTCTGAGAGTGCGCCCGCATCGCCAAGGCCCGTCTACTTCGGACTGCAGTTCGCACAGATGTTCGCAGGCTGCCGCATAGCGCCGTGCGTGCTCGAGACCAGCGCAAACGTCTCCGCCTATCAGGCAGTGAGGGACGAAGGTGGCAGCGCAGAAAGGGTCTTGCTTGCGTTTGTGAACAAGTGCGAACCTTCGATTCATCTGACGCTGCCGGAAAGCTTCGCGAAAGCAGAGAAGTTGTTGCGGTGGGAGCTTAGCGGTGGATCGTTGACCGCAAAGAGCGGAGTGCGATTCGGCGCCGTGCCGCAGCGGCAGCAATCAGGGGCAATTGAAGTTCTCGGCTGCTCGGCGGCGATCCTGGCAATGGCTTGAGCAACCGCGCGGTACTTGCAGTGCACGGCTTTTTCTCCTGAAGAATTCGTCAACGAGAAAAGCTGTATGCTCGTGAGGTTCGGGGATAGGGGTTTGGAGCAGAAGAGGTTCAGGCTGGCGGCCTCTTCGATCATTGAAGAGGCCGCCGGCAACGCCACCCGCTCAAAACGAGCGCGGGTTACGGGGAGACGAGTTCAGGCTACTGTTGCCAGTAACTCGGGATTCGTTTCCCTGTCGCCATCCTCCGGTTCGATCCATGGCTTATCCATGGCCCATTGCTGAGCTGTGGTGGGCCCGCGCCGCTTCTTCTTCGGCTCGCTTTGCAGGGCATTGGCCCCGGAAAGGTCAAGCAGAAGCTTGGCTCCGGTCATATTGCCCTGAATGGTTTTTCCGACCAAGGCCTGGGCGATTTTCTCGCTTTGCACGGCAACCAGCTTTTCGACTTCACTGCGAAGTTTCTTTCCGCCGTTGCTGGTTTTATTGCTCGTCTTGCTGCGTTTGTTTTGGTTCTGTTTTGAATTGCCCATCACTCCGCCATTCGTGGCCACTGCTCCGCAGTCAATCGCGATCGCGGAGGGAAAGCCCCGGGCAAGCCCTTGAGGGATTGCCTGAGAATGGATTTGCGGAAGTTAATCTGGACAGCAATTGAAGCGCTTCCGTAATGAATGCACTAAATAGTTTCGGTGCCTTTCTTCTCCTCTGCGCGCACGCGCCGCGGAGTTGGGCCAAATAAGATCAGGAAGGCGCTCACGACCTTCCGTTCTGCTCTTGTCTCATTTCGATGTGTATGTTTTCAGCGTAGCGGAAGAAGGGTTAATTTTATGCAAATGGTTTGAGGCGCGGTGAAGAAGTGTTCCTTCAATGCGAGTTGGAGAAGAGTTGACGGCGCGCATTTGGGGATCTCAGCCGGCAGCGCCGCTTGCACGAGGAGCGCCGAATAATCCACAATCCCGTGAGGCAGTTCTGCATCCAACCGCTCAGGAGGTAAGTCGTGCCGCTCCCCCAGGACGAGCGCATCGTCGCTCTCGCAAACGAGTTGCTCTCCCAATTCCACAAGATGTTCGGCCCTCATCCCGGCTATCGCCCCGCTCACGCCAAAGGACTGATGGTTGCCGGCATGTTCAAGCCCGCGGCCAAAGCGCAGACAGTTACCAAGGCCCCGCACATCGTGCGCGGCTCCACGCCAGTGACCGCGCGATTCTCAAACTCCACCGGCCTCCCGGCTATTCCCGACAACGCGCCCGAAGCCAACCCCCGCGGCCTCGCCATCCGCTTCAACCTTGGCGAACATGTGCATACCGACATCGTTAGCCACTCCGCCGATGGATTCCCGACCCACGACGGCAAAGAGTTCCTCGAGTTACTACTGGCCGCCGCAGCCAGCGGACCCGACGTCCCGTCGCCGAAACCGATCGAGAAATTCCTGGCTACACATCCGGCCGCGCTGGCCTTTGTGCAGGCGCCAAAGCCTTTCCCCTCGAGCCTTGCGCGCGACACTTACTTCGGCGTCACCGCGTATCAGTTCACAAACGCGGCCGGCGAGAAGAAGTTCGGACGCTACCGCATCGTGCCCGAGCTGGGCAGCGATTACCTGACCAACGCGCAGGTGGCCACGCTCTCGCCCAACTACCACTTTGAAGAAATCGTACAGCGCGTGGTGAATGGTCCCATCCGGTTCAAGCTGATGGTTCAAATTGCCTCCAATGGCGATGCGACCAATGACGCAACCATCCACTGGCCGGAGACGCGCGAACTCGTTGAGCTTGGCTTAATCGAATTGACCGCGGTCCTTCCGGACAATCCTGCCCAGCAACAGCGCATCATCTTCGACCCCATTCCCCGCGTCGACGGAATCGACCCATCGGCAGATCCGCTTCTGGAATTGCGCGCCGCCATCTATCTGCTAAGCGGCCGCGAGCGGCGCTCTGCAAAAATGGAAGAGTCGACCAGTTAGCCCGAGATGCCCGCCAGATTTCCGGAGAGCCCTCTTAGATCCGATTTGGGCAGCAATTTCTCGGCCCTATTCCCTGCTCAGTCCACTCGGGAGTACAATTGGCCAGACAGTTTGTCACCGAATCAGGACGAGCACTTCCCCAACTCCATAAACCATTGAGTCGATCGTGAAAGGTGGCCCGGTCATGACAACCAATTACTCCCGTAGACATTTTCTCGGCGCCATGGGAATGGCAGCCGGCGCTTACATCGCGAAACCCTCGCTGCTTAGCGGCCAACGCGCCCCGGCAAGTCCGGTGGCCATTGGCATCTGCCGCGAATACAACCGGCAGGTCGTCGACGTGCTCTCCACCATGTTCGATCAACTCGGCGGCTTGAAGCCGCTCGTGAATGGCAAGACAGTCGCGATCAAGCTCAACATGACCAGCGTGCCCAAGGACAAGCTCAATGACATGCCGACCGAGATGACCCACTGGGTGCATCCCCAGGTCATCGGCGCACTCGTCTCTCTGCTCGGGCAGGCCGGAGCGACACGCGTCCGCCTGCTGGAAAGCGCACCCTGGGGCACCAAGCCTCTCGAAGAGTTCATGCTGGCGGCGGGCTGGCAACCGAAAGACTTTGCGGGCGCCGCGACGCGCGTGGAGTTTGAGAACACCAACTTCCTGGGCAGCGGCAAAAGCTACGCACGTTTCATGGTTCCCGGCGGAGGCCTGATGTATGCCGGATACGATCTCAACCATTCCTATCGCGACACCGACGTCTTCGTCTCGCTGGCCAAGCTCAAAGAGCACCGCACGGCCGGCGTTACGCTCTCGATGAAGAACTGCTTTGGCATCACGCCGTCGACAATTTACAGCGATCAGGCACCCGAAGACGAGCCGAGCATCGTTCCCGTTGGCTTCCGCGGGCCGATGCACACCGGCTCTCGCGTGCCGCCAAAGAGCGCGCCGCCACTGGTCGACAAAACCAACTCGAAGGATCCGGGCTATCGCGTCCCGCGTGTTACCGCCGACCTGGTTGCCGCGCGGCCCATCCATCTTGCAGTGATCGACGGCATCTACACCATGACCGGCGGCGAGCTGCCCAACCAGAACAAGAAATGGGTCCACAAGCCCATTCACCCCGGACTGCTCATTGCGGGAATGAACTGCGTCTCCACCGATGCCGTTGCCACGGCCGTGATGGGATTCGACCCAATGGCAGACCGCGGCACACCTCCCTTTGAGACTGCCGACAGTACCTTGCGGCTCGCCGAACAGTTGGGCGTGGGCAGCCGCGACCTGAGCCGCATCGAAGTCCTCGGCACACCCATCGCCAAGGCCCAGTACCGGTTCCCGCCGCTCTCAGACCTGGTTGTCTAAGGAATGGTGCAGCCGATTTTGGCTTGGAGTTGAGGGTTTCCAGGTCTCAGAAGCGAAACCCATTCGACCCGCTCAGTGCGGTCTCTGGGGCACCCGGAGTTGGTCCCGGTCTTAGAATTCCCCGGACCGGGGTTAGCCCATTGCGTGGGGATCGTTCGCACCCAGGATTACGCTCTTGTGGTGGCGAACATCGGAGCCCTGGACCCAGAAGATGATGTCCTCGGCGATATTGGTGGCGTGGTCGGCGACACGCTCGAGGCTGCGGCTGATCATGAGGGCGTTCAGGGCCTGGGGAGCGAGGTGGCTCTCTTCCTCCATGACCTTGGTAAGAGCTTTGTAGGCAGCCCGATTCATGGCATCGACGGCGTCGTCCATGGAGAGCACAACGCGGGCCAGATCCGCATCGGCTTCGATGAACGCCTGCAGGCTTTTGCGCACCATTTCAGAGGCGAGCGAGGCCATTTTGGGGATGTCTACCGGGAGATCGACGACGGCCATCTTCTCCATGTAGCGCACACGATCGGCGATGCTTTTGGCGGCGTCTCCGACGCGCTCAAGGTCGGCATTGATCTTGATGACACTGAGGATGAAGCGCAGATCGATGGCCATGGGCTGCTCCATGGCGAGCAGATCGAGGGCGGCCTGGTCGATGTCGCGCTCGAGGCGGTTGATGGCAAGCTCGCTGCGGCTGACCAGATCGCAGATGGACAGATCGCGGACGCGGTAGGCCTCGATGGCTCGCTGAATAGCCTGCTCGGCGAGGCCAGCCATGACCAGCAGGTTTTCCTTCAGGTCGTCCAGACTTTGTTGAAAGCGTATGCGTGTCATCCAAACCTGCCAGTGATGTAGTCTTCAGTGCGTTTGTCGCTGGGGTTGGTGAAGATTTTGTGGGTGGAGTCGAACTCGACCATGCGGCCATTGAGGAAGAAGCCGGTCTTCTCCGCGACGCGAGCAGCCTGTTGCATGTTGTGGGTCACAATCACAATAGTGTACTGCGATTTGAGCTGGAAGATAAGGTCTTCGATCTTGGATGTGGAAACCGGGTCGAGCGCGGAAGCCGGCTCGTCCATCAGGAGCACCTCGGGATCGACGGCGAGGGCGCGGGCGATGCAGAGGCGCTGCTGCTGTCCGCCGGAGAGGCTGGCGCCGGATTTCTTCTTCAGGTCGTCCTTGACTTCGTCCCACAGGGCCGAATTTTTCAGCGATTTTTCGACAACCTCGTCAAGTGAGCGGCGATTGGTGTAGCCGTTCAGCTTGAGTCCGGCAGCGACGTTGTCGTAGATGGACATGGTGGGAAATGGATTGGGCCGCTGGAAGACCATGCCGACCCGGCGCCGAATCTCGACAGGCTTGGCGTCGTTATAAATGTCTAGGTCGCCGATTCGGACGGTGCCCGTGGCACGGGCGATGGGATTGGTTTCGTGCATGCGGTTAATGCAGCGCACGAAGGTGCTCTTACCGCAGCCGGAGGGTCCGATGAGGGCCGTGGCGTGGTTGGCCGGAATGTTCAGGTTGATGTCCTGAAGCGTGTGATTGGTGCCGTACCACGCATTCAGGTTGATGACCTCGATGCCAACGCCCACTTAGCTAGCCCCTTTCAAAACGCCGCGACTGGTGACGAACCGCACCAGGGAGACGGCAAGCACAATCAGGATGATCAAGACGAGCGACCCTGCCCATGCCAACCGATGCCAGTCGTCGTAAGGTGAGAGCGCATAAACGTAGATCTGCAGCGGCAAGGCGGCAATGGGCTGGTTCAGGTTGGTGCTCCAGAACTGATTGCCCAGGGCAGTGAAGATAAGCGGAGCGGTCTCTCCGGCAACGCGGGCGAAGGCCAGCATGCAGCCGGTGATAATTCCGGGCGAGGCTGTTTTTACGGTGATGGAGAGAACCGAGCGCCAGTTGGGCACGCCCAAACCGAGAGCGGCTTCGCGGACCGCATGCGGCACCATGAGCAGCATCTCTTCCGTGGTGCGACAGACGGTGGGAATCATCATGAAGCCCAGCGCGACGCCACCGGAGAATGCCGAGAAGTGCCCGGTGAAGGGTAGAAACGGGATTTTGGGTACGACGATCAGAGCATAGGCCGCAAGGCCCATCACGATGGAGGGCACGCCGTTGAGCACATCGGCTGTAAAGCGGACCGCATTGGCCAATTTTGTGCCGCGGCCGAACTCGGCGAGAAAGATGCCGGCGCCGATGCCGATGGGCACGCCGATGACACTGGCGATCGCAAGCAGAATTCCGGAGCCGAGAATGGCGTTGGCCATGCCGCCCCCAGTTTCGCCAACCGGTACCGGGGTTTTGGTGAAGAAAGCCAGGTTCAGCGAGCTGGCCCCCATGTAAAGCAGGTAGATGAAGATGGCCACAAGGGGCGCGACGACCAATACCGTGGCCAGGATGGCCAGCGCGGTGACCAGGCGATCCGTGAATGTCCGCATCTGCGATCGGAATTTGAAAGCGTCACGACTCACCGAAATCTCCTCACGGCAGATTCCCTCGTTCCTAGTTCACCTGCTGCGGCGTACCCCTGGTTACCGCCCAGATCAACACCTGGGCAAAGGCGTTCACGATGATGGTTACGACAAACAGCGCAAGGCCGATTTCCGTCAATGCGCTCAAATGCATATCGCTTACAGCTTCGGCGTATTCGTTGGCAATAACGGTAGCCATCGAGCTTCCATTGGAGAGCAGGGAGCGGTGAATCTCCGGTGTTGCGCCGATGACCATGGCAACGGCCATGGTTTCGCCGAGTGCGCGGCCGAGGCCGAGAATGATGGCGCCGACGATGCCGATGCGGGCATTGCGCAGCACGCCCATGCGGATCATCTCCCAGCGGGTGGCGCCGAGCGCCAGCACCGCCTCGCGCTGCGAGTGGGGCACGGCGATCATGACTTCGCGCGAGAGCGAGGAGATGATTGGCAGAATCATGATGGCGAGGATTACGCCCGCGGAGAAATAGCCCAGGCCGGTAGGGTTGCTGTCGTCGAAGAGGCCCGTCCAGCCCAATCCCTTGATCAGGAGCGGATTTACATGCACGCGAAGCAGCGGCACGAGCGCGGAAAGGGCCCAAAAGCCGTAGATGACGCTGGGAATTGCAGCCAGAAGTTCGGTCATGAACGCGAGCGGGCTGCGTAACATTTTGGGGCACATCTCGGTGAGAAAGATGGCCAGGCCCACGGCAAGCGGAATGGCCATGAGCAGGGCCAGGAACGAAGAAACCAGCGTGCCGTAAACAAAGGGGCGGGCGCTGAATTGCTCGTTCACCGGGTCCCAGAACAACCGCACATGCGTATCGGGGTCGGTAAAGACGCGGTAGAAGAAGGAGAACCCGAACTTGTGCCAGGTGAGCTGGGAGCGTAGGACGAGCTCAAAAGCTATGAGGGCGACAATGGCAAAGATGCTGAGGGCGCACAGGCGCATCAACCATGAAAATCCGCGATCGGTAAAGGCCGAATTGCCACGGGAGAGGAGGAAACTTCGGATCGCAGATACTTTGGCAGGGGGCGTCTCGGCCAGCTTCTGGCCGTCGGGGGGGCCGGGATCCGGCTGAAGCTGCGCCTGGGAGATGCGAATATCCGGCACGTTGACGTTCACCAGAGTCAGGCTACCGGGCAAATATGAACGGGAGGTTACAAGTGTGCTAAATCAAGCGCATAGCCGAGGAAAAAAGAGGCGGCTGGTGCGGGAGCGTGGCCGGCAGCGGCGGAAACGGACTGAGAAAGATGTTCGGGCGAAGGCGCCGGATTCCGATAAGCTGGTGAATTGAAATACGGAAGGCCAAAACGATGCGCGTCAGTTTGAAAGGTATCGCCCTGCTGTTGTTGCTGTCCGGTATCCACGGCCAGGCCCAGACCGCCGCGCAGACCGACGGGCCACACAGAGATTGGCGGGCGTCGTGGGTGACTCATCCGACGGCTCCGCTGCGGGAACCGCTGGTGCTGCACTTCAGGCGGGCGCTTTCGCTGGATGCCGTTCCGGCCAGTTACCCGGTGCGGGTGAGTGCGGACAACCGCTTTGTGCTTTACGTGAACGGGCAGCGGTCGGGTGACGGGCCGGCGCGGGGCGATTTGGATCACTGGCGTTATGAGCGGTTCGACCTGGCTCCGTTGCTGCACGCGGGCAAGAATCTGATTACGGCAACGGTGTGGAACTGGGGGATTTTCGCGCCGGTTGCGCAGATGAGCGACAGGACGGCGTTTCTGCTGGAGAGCGAGACGACAGGGAACGCGGACATCAGCACGCCCGAGGGGTGGCAGGTGGAGATCGAGAGCGGACAGCGGGCGCTGGATCGCAGTTCCGTGAGCCTGCAGACCTACTTTGCTTCGGGGCCGGGCGAAGGGATCACTGCGGCACTTTACGACTGGGATTGGCAATCGGAGCCGGATGCGAGCGGGAACTGGGTCGCAGTAGCGTCGCCGATGCGGGACAGCATTTTTCCGTCGGTGGGAAAAGCCCACTCCGCCGAGGTCACCGGCGACAATTTCTGGGGGTTGGTGCCGGATCCGCTTCCGCACATGGAGTATGCGGCGACCAGTGTTGGGGAGATCGTGCGCTCCGATGTTTCGGAATCCCATCCAGTTTCCATTCTGATGGGTGAGGAGAACGCCAATATTGCAGTCCGGACAGATCAATCCTCCTTCTCACAGTTTCCGAGTCGACCGGTTACGATCCCTCCGAATAAGCGTGTCCATTTGCTGCTGGATCGCAAGACGCTGATTACCGCTTATCCGATTCTGACAGTGTCGGGAGGTAAAGGCGCGAAGATATGGCTGACCTATTCTGAGGCTCTCTACGACAAAGACAACCATAAGGGCGACCGCGACGAGGTGGGCGATCGCTCGGCGAAAGGCCTGAAGGACAGCTTTCTTCCGGATGGTGGATTGAAGCGTGTGTTTGAGCCGCTGTGGTGGCGGACCTGGCGCTATCTCGATCTGGACATTGAGACGGCCGGCGAGCCGCTCACGCTGGAATCGCTTCAGGCAAGGTTCACCGCTTATCCGTTCAAGGAGCGCGCCAAATTCCAATCTCCCGATGCGCAGTTGGGCGATATCTGGCAGATCAGTTGGCGGACGGCGCGGCTGGACGCGCATGAGACCTACATGGACACGCCGTACTACGAGCAGCTCCAGTATGTGGGCGACACGCGCATCCAGGCGCTCATCTCCTACGCCGTGGCCGGGGACGACCGGCTGGCGCGCCAGGCGCTGGAGGCCTTCAACGACTCGCGATTCCCGGATGGGCTGACGCGCAGCCGCTATCCGAGTTCCCTGCCCCAGACGATTCCGACCTTCTCGCTGCTTTGGGTGGGAATGGTGCGGGACTACTGGATGTACCGGCCCGATGAGGAGCCGGCGCGGGCTTCGCTTGAGGGAACCCGAACGGTAATGGACTGGTTTGCCGGGTACGAACAGCCGGACGGACTTCTGAAGCAGCTTCCCTGGTGGAGCTTTATTGACTGGGTTCCCTCGGGCACGATTCCGACTTATGACGCGAAGGGCGAGTCGTGCGTGACGACGCTCGAATACCTGGGGGCGCTGGAGGATGCCGCGGCGCTGGAAAAGGGGCTCGGAGATCCGGCGCTGGCGGCCCGCTACCAGACTCGGGCCGCGCACGTGCGGAGCGGGCTCTATGGCAAGTGCTGGAACAACGTGCAGGGACTGCTCGCCGATACGCCCGAGCGGACGACCTTTAGCCAGCAGGCCAACATCCTGGGCGTGCTCTACGATGTGGTGCCGAAGGATCGCCAGCAGGGAGTGCTGAGGCGAATGCTTGTCGTCGACCCTGGAACCACGCCCACGGCGATGCTGAGTTCGTCGTACTATTTCCGTTTTTACCTGGCCCGGGCGCTGGAACATGCGGGCATGGCCGACGAGTATCTGAAATCGCTCGCGCCGTGGCGTGAACTGCTGGCGTTGCACTTCAGCACCTGGCCCGAGGTACCGGGCGACACCCGTTCCGACTCGCATGCGTGGACGGCTCACCCGATCTACGACCTGCTGACGCTGGTGGCGGGCATTGAGCCCGCGAGCGCGGGATTTTCGACTGTGCGCATTGCGCCGCACATGGGTGGGTTGCCTTCGCTGGCAGCAACCTATCCGCACCCCGAGGGCGAAATCAAGGTGGAATACATGCGTGAGGGTACGGGGCTGAATGCGAAGATTACGTTGCCGGGCGGCTTGAAAGGGAACTTTGTGTTCAACGGCAAGGAGTGGGTGCTGAAACCGGGAGATAATACGATTCTGGCGCGGTAGGGGATCGGGAACGCCTAATCCAGCTCTTTGTATAAAACGCGAAGTTGGGCGTCCGGCTCGAGCGGCTCGCACGGAGTTTCCTCAAAAAGCAGGTTGTAATTAGAAAATCGATGTAGTAGCGGGAAATAAACGTATACCGGCGCGCAAAAACGTGTTAAAACTCCAACATGGCAAAGAGTAACCGACCGGGGCCACCGGGACATGTAAACCTGAGAATGCTTTCAGAGCATTTAAGGCTCTCACAGACGACAGTTTCGCTGGTTCTGAACAATTCGCCCTCGGCGAGATCCATTCCACCGGAAACGCGGAAACGAGTAGAAGAAGCGGCCCAGCGGCTCAACTACAGGCCCAATTACTTTGCGCGATCCCTGCGACAAAGCAAATCCATGAGCGTCGGAGTGTTGGCTCCCGACTTGAGCGAAGGGTATTTTACCCGCGTGATGAGCGGCGTGGTGGAGGAGTTGACCGCTGCCCACTATTTCTACTTCACCGCCTGTCACGATTGGAAGCGGGAGCTGATCGAGAAATATCCTCGCATGCTGGTTGAGCGGGCGGTGGACGGGTTTCTGCTGCTGAACACGCAGGCGGACCAGATATCGGTGCCGGTTCCGGTCGTGGCGATTTCAGCCCACAGCGCCGCGGAAAATGTGACCAACATCGTGCTCGACCATCACAAGGCTGTGGAACAGGCGCTGTGCCACTTGTACACCCAGGGACACAGGAAGATAGCGTTCATGCGCGGCCCGCGCGCCATTCCCGATTCCGAGTTTCGTTGGGCGGCCATTCAGCAGGTAGCCGGGGAGATCGGCCTTCGGCTCGATCCGGCGATGGTGATCCGCATCGACTCCGACGGGTGGTCGATGAAGACCGGATATCACCCTATGGCGCCTGAGATCGGCTACAAACCGATGCAGACGCTGCTGAAGAAGACGCACGATTTCACCGCCATCTTCTGCTTCAACGATATCTCGGCGATCGGCGCGATTCGAGCGCTGAAGGATGCCGGGCTGAGTGTGCCCGGGGACGTGTCCGTGGTGGGCTTTGACGACATTCAGTCGGCAGCGTATGCAACGCCGTCGCTGACGACGGTGCGCCAGCCGCTGACGGAGATGGGCAGGCGCGGTGCGCAGGTGCTGCTGGAGCGGATTGCCAACCGCGAGAAAGAGTTCCCGGCGGAGATCGTGATGATGCCGGAACTGGTGGTTCGAGAGTCTACGGGGCCGGCGCCGAGCGGGTGCAAATCCTGACCCGATGTGAGAACGGAGTCAGGCAAGCTTTACAACGAAGACCAGGTCACTATATTGGAGCCAATTGTGTATATCTTGATTTCCGCATTATATCTTTGAACGATCGGAGGGAGTTGCATGATTCGCAAGATGGCATTCGCGCTTCTATTACTCGTCTTCGGCTCTCTTGCCGCCCGCGCCGGCGACTTCAACGGCAAATGGACCGCCGAGTTCGACACCCAGATCGGTCACCTAAAGTACACGTTCGAGTTTCATGTCGATGGATCCAAGCTCACCGGAATGGCTACCAGCAACATGCACGGCTCGGCCGAGATTCAGGACGGCAAGATCGATGGTGACAAAATCACGTTTGTCGAAGTCGTGAAAGGAAACGAAGACGATATCCGAGTCGTCTACACCGGCAAGATCGATGGTGATGTGATCAATTTGACTCGCCAGTTCTCCGGGTACCATACCGAGGAGATCGTCGCGAAAAGAGTGAAGTAGCGCACGGCTAGGAGCAGGCAGCCTCAAGCCAGCGGCTCACATAAACCTGAGCGTGGGCTTCGCCGCAATAGTGACGCGCACCCGGCCCATCGGCGGCTTCCTTCGTCCACTTATAGATCGTCAGCTGGGCGCTGTCGCAGTGGATGACAACCCAGCGCATTGGGCTTTCGCTTTCTTCGCCGCAGATTTCACAACGATAACTTTTTCCGATCATTGCCCGACCTCCAAGGCTGTTTCTTATTTACATCAATCCAGAACAAGCACCGGCCCGGCGCTTAGGCAGGGCAAAGAATGCTCCGCCGTTTACTCGAGCATCTGCAGGTCGAGCGGTTCTTCGATCAGGCAGTCCATGGTGCGAAAAGCTGTGACTGCGCGTTGCATGGCCGAGGACTTGCAGGGCTCGACGGTGACCACGAATGGCAGCGCGTGCTGGGGATATCCGGGCTTTTGCACAATGGCGCGAATGTTGATTTTTTCCCGGGCCAGGGCGCCGGTGATCTCCGCGACAATGCCGGGACGATCGACGACGGTGAAGCGGATGTAGTGCGGAACCTCGAACTCCGCGCCAAGCCGGGCAGGAATGGAGGGAATCTCGACTCGGCGGGAATCGTGGGCGAGCGCGAGCAGATCGCTGACCACGGCAACCGCGGTGGGATGGCCGCCGGCCCCGTGACCGGAGAACACGACATCGCCGCCGTAGTGACCGGTGAGGACGACCATGTTCTCAGTACCGCGCGACCAGGCGAGAGGTGAATGGAGATCGACGAGCATGGGCCCGACGGTGGCGGCGACACGGCCCTTGACCTGCTCAGCGCGCGCCACCTGGCGAATGGTGCAGCCCAGGATCCGGGCATAACTGAAGTCGATGGCCGATACCGCGGTGATGGGTTGAGGCACAATCTCTTCCGGATCGACGACGACGCGGAGAGCGAGCCGCATGAGGATGGCGAGTTTGGAGCGGGCATCGAAGCCGCCGACATCTTCAGTGGGGTCGGCCTCCGCGTAGCCTTTGGCCTGCGCTTCGGCCAGCACGGCGGCGTACTCGGCGCCCTCGTCCATCTTGCTCAGGATGAAGTTACAGGTTCCGTTAAGGATGCCTTGCATGCGCTCGATGCGATCGCCGGCCAGGCCCTGTTCAAGGCCTGGAATGACGGGAATGCCGCCGGCGACAGCGGCGCCGTACTTGAGATGTCCGCCCTTGGCCGCGGCCAGGCGTTCGAGATCGACTCCGTGATAAGCGATGAGTTTCTTGTTTGCGGTAACAACGCTCTTGCCCGCTTCAAGGGCGCGGCGAACCCAGGTTCCGGCCGGATCGAGCCCCCCGGCCAGTTCCACGATCACATCCACGTCCGAAGCGAGCACGGCATCGGCGTCCTCGCTCCAGACGACGCCGGCGGGAACCCAGGGCACGCGCTTGCGGGCCACACCGCGATTGAAGATGTGAGTGATTTCTAGGCCCTTGGGCTTTGACTCGACCAGAATGCGCCCGACGGAACTGCCCACCGTTCCAAAGCCGAAGAGCGCAATGCGCAAGGGGCGACGAACGGAGGGGTTCTTCGCGGACTGGACTGCTTGCTCGCTGGTAGATGGGGAATGTTGCGCTTGAGACACCGGATATTCCTTCTTCAGAATTGAACGGACGAAATTGAACGGGCGAAGATACCGAGTCCCTTGATCATAAATGACCGCGAGACCGCCGGGGGACACTTGACAGACGACAAAGAGGCGGAAGCGGTTTTGGGGGATTCTATCAGCGGGAGCGAGATTCGTGTACCATCGAACTCAGATGTTGCGCGGGGTATCCATCTTCCTGGTTCTTCTCTTCGGGATGTGGCCCTTGGCAGGGACACTCGGAGCCAGCGATGACTCGCGCCTGCCGGCCTGTTGCCGGCGGCACGGAGCGCACCATTGCGGAATGTCAACGCAGATGGCGGCGCAAGCGGCGTCAGACTCGACGCCGATGTTGAGCGCCCCAAAGACCTGCCCGCTCTTTCCCGGATATTTGGCCGGGCCTTCCACTCTTTCGCCCGCACTCGCAGCATCGTTAACGGGACTGCAGCTTGCGCATGCGCAAGCGCACGCGCCCGTTGCCGGTTGCGCAGATGCCCCGGCGAGTCCCATCCGCGCCCATGCCGGACGCGGACCTCCTGCTTCGACCCTGAGCTGAAACAACCTCGTTGAGAACCGCGTCCCATGATTCAAGCGGGCGACGGGCTCAGTCCATTCCCTGGCTGAGCGGATCTTTCGTCATGGTGCATCCGAAGAGGATTAATCACTGGAGCGCAAGGTCTGGTTTCAATGGATTCCGATTCCCCCACCAGGCAATTCGCGCGGCTCTTTCGCCGCTGTGATTCGCCGGGTTTTCAGCAAGATCGAATAGGAGGTTCATTTATGCGACTCATCTCATCTTTTGTGGCCTCAGCGCTGTTGTTGGGCGCCGCCATTCCCGCTTGCGCCACCGTTTTCGCTACCGTTCATGGCGTGGTGCACGATCCGCAGCACCGGCCCATCGCCAACGCTAAAGTCACCCTTAAGGCCGCCGACTCCGCTTTCGCGTTAAGCGCAGCCACAGACTCCGAAGGAGCGTTCGATTTGCTCCAGGCCCCCATTGGCGTCTATCGCCTCGAAGTCGGCGCCGACGGATTTGCTACGGTCAACGAGACCATCGCGGTCGCGTCCGGCACCAACCCGGTCGTGCATGTCGCTTTGCCCGTCGCCTCTACTACGGAATTCGTTCAGGTGCAAGGGGCAACAGCCCAGGTTGATTCCGTTACGCCAACCACGCTGGTCAGCCGGGAGATGATTGAAGAAACGCCAGGCGCGGACCGTGCTACGTCGTTTGCAGCCATCACCGATTACGTCCCCGGCGCCTACATGTGCCACGACATGCTGCACATGCGTGGAGGTCACCAGACCAGTTGGCTGATCGACGGCGTCAACATCCCCAACACCAACATCGCCGCCAATGTGGGCCCGCAGATTGCGCCATCCGACATGGATCAGATCGAGGTCCAGCGGGGAAGTTATGCCGCCGACATCGGCGACCGCACTTACGGGGTCTTCAACGTTGTGCCCCGCAACGGCTTTGAACGCAACCGCGATGCCGAGTTGCGCATCACGGGCGGAAACTTCTACACCGGCGAAGCCGTGCTCTCCGCGGGGAATCACTCACAGAAGACAGCCTGGTACGCCAGCTTGGATGGGGCCCGTTCCAACTATGGGCTGGAGACGCCGATCGCCGCAGTTGTGCACGACGCCACCAATTCACAAGGCGGATTTGGCTCGCTTCTTGTAAATCCGGATGCGAAGAATCAGTTTCGCTTCAACGGCCAACTGCGCCAGGACTTTTTCCAGGTTCCTGTCGACCCGAACGAAAGTGACTGGCTGAGTCAACTCTACGACTCGAGCGGCTTGCTTGACGGTCAAACTGAGCGCGACGCATTCTTTATCGCCGACTGGGTACACACCTTATCGCCCACAGCGATCTTCGAGGTCGCTCCGTTTTACCACTGGAACGTGGCTAACTACGACTCGAATCCGACAGACATCCCCACGTCAACCACATTTGATCGCACCTCAAACTACGCCGGTATGCAGGCCAGCGTACGCGGCGAAGTCAAACGCAACAACGTGGCAGCGGGTCTCTACTCCTTCTATCAGCACGATTCATCTCTGTTCGGCGTGGTCTTCAACGATGGCTCCGCCTCAACCATCCATGAGACCGATACCGCTTCCGGCGGCAACGTCGAGGCATCGTTCTCCGACAGCTACCGCGTCACGGATTGGCTCACATTACTGGCCGGAGTGCGACTCTCCTCTTTTCACGGCGGCGTTACTGAAAACTATACCGACCCGCGCTTCGGCGCGGCCCTCAGCATTCCCCACCTGAACTGGGTTCTGCGCGGATTTTACGGGCGCTACTATCAAGCGCCGCCTCTGGTCAGCGTCCAGGGACCGTTGCTTGCCTATGCAGACGCCAACAACACGGGTTTCGCAATCTTGCGTGGCGAACGCGATGAAGAACACGAATTCAGCATTCAGATTCCGTATCGCGGTTGGGCTCTGGACGTCGACAACTTTAAGACGCGGGTCAATAACTTCCTCGACCACTCGAACATCGGCGAATCCAACGTCTTCATTCCCATCACCGTCGATGGAGCGCTGGTCCGCGCCTGGGAAGCAACGCTGCGCAGCCCGTCGCTGTGGCGGCATGGCCAGTTCCATCTTGCCTACTCCAACCAGATAGCCGAGCAGCGCGGAGCGATTACCGGCGGCCTCATCTGCACATCGGGCTGCGACGATAGTTTCGACTACACCCCGGTCGATCACGATCAGCGCCATACGCTCAACACCGGCTTCACAGCCACTCTGCCCATGCGCAGCTGGTTCTCAAGCAATGTCTACTACGGCTCAGGTTTTTCCAACGGCACCGCCGGCGCACAAGATCCTACTACGGGCAATCTGATCAGTCCCTACCAAGGCAACTATCTGCCGGCGCATACAACCTTCGACGTTTCCGCTGGAAAAGCTCTCGGTGAGAACGTCAAGCTCGCCGTGACGGTCATCAACGTCACCAACCATCGCGTGCTCACCGACAGTTCGCTGACCATTGGGGGCTTTCACTACAACGATCCGCGGATGTTTTCGGCGGAGCTGCGCTATCGGTTCCATTTTTGATGGATGGAACTTGCAGATTATTTCGGCAAAGTGAGTACGATGGAATCCATGACGAGCGTATTTGAAAAACTCAATTTAAAGGACCGGCAGGAGATGGTGGTCCTGAGCGCGCCGGCCAGCTTTGAGGCTGAGCTGGCTCGGCTGCCGGTGATGACGGTTCATCGCCACCTGGAGTCGGTGGCGGAGACGGAATTCCTGCTTGCGTTTGTAACTCGCAAGAACGAAGTGGATGCGCTGGCTGCGCAGATTGCCAAGCGGGCCAAGGGCGACGCGATTGTGTGGTTCGCGTATCCCAAGGGGAGTTCGAAGAAATACAAATGCGATTTCAATCGCGACACGGGGTGGGATGCGCTGAAGGATGCTGGATTCGATACTGTTCGCGCCGTTGCGATCGATGAGGACTGGACGGGTCTGAGATTCAGGCGGACGGAGTTTATCAAGGCGCGGGCGTAGTCGATCCAGTTCGACCTCACCGAAATTTGGAATTCCCCCATTACGGAAGATGGCTCATTCGACCTGGAAGAAACCGGGGAGGACTTCGCCTGCTTTGCCTTCGACGACGTGGGTGAATGCGGAGGCGTTGAGGGGTGCTTCGGGGCCGATGTAGACGGTGCGGGCTCCGGCTTGCCGCGCCCAGTGAACAAAGTTTGCAGCCGGATAGACGGAGCCGGATGTGCCGACGACCAGCATCAGGGTGGCCTTGTTGATCTCGTCGCCAATGCGATCCAGTTCCAGCGGAATCTCACCGAAGAAGACGATGTGGGGACGGAGGCGTCCGCCGCATGGGCAATGGCCCACCTCGGCGAGGCTGGAGTAAATCGCACTGTCAATCACAGGCGGCTGGCCGCATTCGCGCTCACAGTGCGCCTTCGTTAGTTCTCCGTGCATGTGGATGAGGCGGACCGTGCCGGCGCGTTCGTGCAAATCGTCTACGTTCTGTGTGCACAGAAAGAAGCGGTCGCCGATGCGGCTTTCCAGTTCGGCGAGCGCGTAGTGTGCCGGATTGGGCTGCGCCTTGGCTCCGTCGGCGCGGCGCTTGGAATAGAACTGCCAGACGAGTTCGGGATTGCGTTGCCAGGCGCCGGGCGTGCATACATCTTCGATGCGATTGCCGGCCCAAAGTCCGTCATCAGCGCGAAAAGTGGGAAGGCCGCTCTCGGCGCTGATGCCCGCGCCGGTGAGAACGAAGACGCGGTCTTCGGGAGCGATGGAGATGGTGGTCATGGTCCAATTCTCGATGGGAAAGAGGTCTACAGATTATCAAGACTGTGGCTGGGTTGGGTTGTGGTTTCAAGGCAAGGCTCGTTCCAGATGCCCGGAATATTTTCGAGCACGTACAGCTGGTCACCGCCATGATAAAAGCTGACTTCTTTCACCGCCGCAGTTGCCCCGGCATACTCCATCTGTTCAGGCCGAAGTTTATGATGATATTTCCATTCCATCGCGAAGGCTTCCAGAGCAGGCTTTGTAATCACTCGAACAATCGACCCGGTCGGGAATTTTGCTTTGTAGATCTCTCCCATCTCGATTCCTAGCCAATTGGCTGTTCCCTATTCCCTGTTCCCTATTCCCTGCTTTTTTCACGGCTCCAGAATTATCTTGCCTGTGGTGCTGCGCGATTCAAGATCGCTCTGCGCCTGGGCCGCTTCAGCCAGCGGATAAATGTGTTCGGTGCGGAGCTTGAGTGCGCCGCTTGCGGCCCAGCCCAGGACCTCGCCGGCGCGATGCTCGAGCTCGGCACGGGTGGCGATGTAGTGCCACAACGTGGGGCGGGTGACGAAGAGCGACCCTTTGCCGCTGAGCTGGATGAGGTCGAAGGGCGGGACAGCGCCGCTGGAGCCGCCGAACAGTGCAAGCAGGCCGCGGGGCCGGAGGCAATTGAGGCTCTTATCGAATGTCGTCTTGCCTACCGAGTCGTAAACCACATCGACTCCCTTGCCGTCGGTGAGGCGCTTGACCTCGGACTCGAAGTCCTGCTCAGTGTAGAGAATCACGTCGGAGGCGCCGGCCTCGCGGGAGAGGCTCGGCCTTGGCGGAGGTGGAGACGGTGGTGATGACTCGGGCGCCGATGCGCGCGGCCATCTGGGTGAGCAAAAGGCCCACGCCGCCCGCTCCGGCGTGCACCAGCGCCGTGTCTCCAGCCTTGAGCGGAAAAGTGGAATAAGCGAGGTAATGGGCCGTCATGCCCTGGAGCATGGCGGCGGCTGTCTTCTCCGGCGAGAGTCCAGCGGGTACCTTGACCAGTTGCACGGCGGGCACAAGAGCGTATTCGGCATAGCTGCCCAGCACAGCGACCGAGGCCACCGGGTCGCCGGCCTTGAATCCGTTGACACCCGGGCCGAGTTCCTCGACGGTTCCCGCCGCCTCACTGCCGGGTGTGAGCGGAAACGAAGCCTTGTACTGGCCCTTGCGGAAGTAGATCTCGATGAAATTGACGCCTGTGGCCTCAATGCGGATCAACACCTGCCCGGGGCCGGGATGTGGAATGGGCAGTTCGACGAGCTGAAGAACGTCGGGTCCGCCCGCTTCGAGAATCTGTATCGCTTTCATGTCAGGGTAAGAATGAACCTTCAGGGTGGGGTGGGGCAAGGGGGGAAAAGCAGGGAACAGGGATTAGGGAACAGGGATCAGGAAGAGTCCGCTATATCACCCATGGCGCGGATAACGGGATCGCGCCACTAAAACCACGAACCCCGCACACTTTGAAGGTCTGCGGGGTTTTGAAGTTCTTCTGTTCCCTAATCCCTGTTCCCTGATCCCTGCTTTTAGAAGTTGTCTTCCTTGCTTTCCGACATCAAACTCTGTTCGTCGGCGGGGACGAGGCGGACAAGGCGATCGACTGTGTAGGGCGTGGGATGCTGGCTGGTGTAGTAGTGGCGCACCTGAAGTTCGCCAAGCAGACCGATGGCGAGCATCTGGATCCCGGAGACAATGAGCACCGAACCGATGACAAACATGGGCCCGTGATGATGCATCATGTCCATGGCCGGGTTGAGGATCTTCATGCCCAGCAGGATGGCGGCCATAACGCTTCCCGCCATGATGCCCAGCAGACCAAAGCCGCCGAAGAAGTGCAACGGCCTGCTCATGTACCGGAGCAGAAATCGAATCGTCAGCAGGTCAAAGAAAACGCGGAAGGTGCGGCCAATCCCGTAGTGGCTCTTGCCGGATTCTCGATTGATATTGCGGATTGGGATCTCGCAGATGGAGGAGCCATACCAACTGGCAAGTGCGGGGATGAAGCGGTGCATCTCGCCGTAGAGCGGAATGCTCTGGATCACCTCGCGGCGATAGGCCTTGAAGGTGGTGCCGAAATCGTGAATATCGACGCCCGAGAACTTGGCCATAAGCCAGTTGGCGCAGCGGGAGGGGATGCGGCGCATGAAGAAGCTGTCCATGCGCTCCTTGCGCCAGCCGGAGACAACATCGTACCCCTCATCGAGCTTTTCGATGAAAGCAGGAATGTCGTTGGGGTCGTGTTGCAGATCGCCGTCCATGGCCAGAATGAATTCGCCGGAGGCATGGTCGAAGCCGGCGGCGAGGGCCGAGGTCTGACCGAAGTTGCGGCGCAGTTTTACGACGAGAACACGGCTGTCGACTGCGGCAATTTCTTCAAGGAGTTTGTAGGTTCGGTCTCTGGAGCCATCGTCGACCAGCACCAACTCGAAGCTTTCGGCCACCTGTTCCATGACCTGTTTCAGGCGGGCATAGAGAACGGTGACGTTTTCTTCTTCGTTGTGAAACGGCACGACGATGGAGTATTTCGCCATATTATTTTCTTAGACGGTGACTAGATGAACCGAGACTACCCCTGGTTTCGTAAATCTTGCATAAAATGCTTCGCTCCCCTGAGTTTATTCCATTCGCAGCGAAGAGCAATCGGGCAAGGTTGAAAGCTTTCGGACGAGTTTGGATATCAATGCGAAGGAGTCGTGAGGCTCATCCTTGAAATGAATCAGGGCTCTGTGCGTTCATTCGGTTGGGCCAATCCCGAAAAATACCTTATCGGTCGATGACGTCGAGCATAGCCTGCATCTCGCTGAGAGCATGATTGTTACCTGAACTCTTTGCGCAGGCGACACCCGCCTTGAGACGCTCGATCGCCTCCGGATTCCGTCCCGCGTTGGAAAGAGTCTGTGCAGCCATGAAGTAGCCGGCGGTGTAGTTGGGATCGTTGGCGAGCAGGATATCGAATTCAACAAGAGCCGCGTCGGTTTCGCCTTGTGAAGCCAGTTCCATGGCCATGCCGTAGCGGGCAAAGCTGTTCTTCTCGTCCAACGCCAGAATCTCTTTCAGTCCTGCAATCTTGTCCATCTCTCTCAAGTCCGGCCGTGGTCGTGACTTCAAGGCCGCAGCGATTTGCGTAATTGGCGGGGACGGCCGAAACTGGAACAGTGGACCTGACCAAGCTTCGCGGGCCGGAACACTCGCCGACACATCCATTGTAGCGGAGCAGAGAGCGGGCCAAGCGGCGGGTAAGCGTGAACGGAGCGATTCGAAAATGCACGAGCAAGAGACCAATCCGATAGTTCGCACGGTGGCCAGCACGCAGTCTGAGATGACCGAGATCATTCTGCCCAACGACACCAATATGCTTGGCAACCTGCTCGGCGGGCGGCTGATGCACTTTATCGATTTGACCGGCGCGATGGCAGCCTATCGGCACGCGCGGACCTACGTGGTGACCGCGGCGATGGACCACATCGATTTCATCCGGCCGGTGCGCCTGGGGGATCTGGTGACGCTGAAGTCGAGCGTGAACCGGGCGTTCAGCAGTTCGATGGAAGTCGGCGTGAAAGTGTGGGCGGAAAACATGCGCAACGGCGAAGCGGTGCATGTGGCCAGCGCCTACCTGGTGTTCGTGGCCATCGACGAGCGCGGGCAGTTGCAGAAGGTCCCCGAGCTGCTGCCGGAGACGCCGGATGAGACTCGGCGCCACGCGGATGCCTTGCTCCGCCGGAAGCACCGCGAGGCGGAGAGCAAACGCCGCAAGAAAGAACGCCTGGTCACGGCAGCCTTGGAAGAAGCTGGGGAAAGTCAGTCCTGAGCGAAGATAATCTCGAAAAGAGTCCTGCATTTCAAATTGAAGGAATATCGAAGAGCAACGGTTTCAAGAAAAGGAGCAATCAACCACTATGGCGCATTCCTCTGCCATGCCTTCGCCGGTAGCGCTGCCCGGCGTTTCGAAGATCGTCGCAATCGGTTCCGGCAAGGGTGGGGTTGGAAAGACCACCGTCGCCGTGAACCTGGCCATTGCGCTCTCAAAGCTGGGAAAGCGGGTGGGGTTGATCGACGCCGACATCTACGGGCCGAATGTGCCGCTGATGATGGGCTCGATCGCAGCAGCCGCGGGTAGGCGCGGGCAACCAGATTCAGCCCAACGACACGCACGGCATCAAGACCATCTCGATCGGCTACATCTCGCCCGGCGACAAACCGCTGGTGATGCGCGGGCCGATGCTGCACCAGATCATTCGGCAGTTTCTTCAGCAGGTGGATTGGGGCGAACTGGACTACCTGATTGTCGATCTGCCGCCGGGAACAGGCGATGTGGTCATCTCGCTGGTGCAGACGGTGCCGCTGACCGGTGCGGTGGTAGTTTCGACTCCCAGCGACGTGAGCCTGGAGGATGCGCGCAAGGCCCTGGAGATGTTCGCGCAGGTGAACGTCGAGGTGCTCGGAATTGTAGAGAACATGAGCCACTTCACCTGCCCGCATTGCCATCATGAGATCGACATTTTTTCAAGAGGCGGAGCGGAGCGTACGGCGAAGCAGTTCGGTGTTCCCTTCCTGGGCTCGATCGAGCTGGTGCCTGCCATTCGCGAGGGCGGCGATCGCGGGCTACCGGTGGCGCTGGCAGGCCCCAAAAGCCCGCAGGCTGCGGAGTTTTATGCAGTGGCTGAAAAGCTGATGGAGCAGGCGGAAGAGGCCGCGGCTTCGGCTACGGATGTGATTGAGATCAGCTAGACATTCGATGGTAAACGGAACTCCCGAGTTAATCGGCGGATTTGTCGCTGGCTTTCTCCGGAAAGACATTGCCCATGCGGCGAATCTGGGCTCCGACGCCGCGCAGCTTTTCTTCGATATGCTCGTAGCCGCGATCCATGTGGTACACGCGGTCGAGGATGGACTCGCCGTCGGCAACCAGCGCTGCCAGTACGAGAGAGGCCGATGCGCGCAGGTCGGAGCACATGACCGCAGCCGCGGAAAGACCGGCCGGCCCGCGCACGGTGGCGGTGTTTCCATCCACCTTGATATTGGCGCCCATGCGCACCAGCTCCTGCACGTGCATGAAGCGATTCTCGAAGATATTTTCCCGCACCAGGCTGACTCCCTCGGACTGCGTGGCCAGCGCCATGTACTGGGCCTGCATGTCGGTGGGGAAGCCGGGGTATTCCTCGGTCGAGATGTCGGCCGCGCGGAGCGGCCCTTCGGCGCGCACTCGTATCGCTTCAGGCCCGAGAAAATCGACGCGCACACCCGCCTCCCGTAATTTGGCAATGACCGCGCCGAGATGTGCCGGCTTGCAGTTGGAGACGATGAGATCGCCGCCCGTGATGGCCCCGGCAATGAGATAGGTCCCCGCCTCGATGCGATCGGGATTGATCCTGTAGCGCGCGCCATGCAGGCTCGTGGCTCCTTGCACTGTAATGGTGGAGGTACCGGCTCCTTCAATATTGGCGCCCATGGCGGTAAGCAATGCGGCGAGGTCGGCGACTTCGGGCTCGCGCGCGCAGTTTTCCATCACCGTTTCGCCCTCGGCCAGGACCGCGGCCATCAGCAGGTCTTCCGTACCGGTGACGGTGATCCTTTCGAAGACCAGGTGCGCGCCGCGAAGGCGATCGGCGCGGGCTTCAAGATAGCCGTGCTGCTGGGTGATGACCGCGCCCATCTTCTCAAGGCCCTTGATGTGCAGGTCGATGGGCCTGCCGCCAATGGCGCAGCCACCGGGCATGGCGACGCGCGCCATTCCTGCCCGGGCCACCAGCGGGCCCAGCACCAGCGAACTGGCGCGCATGGTCTTCACAATCTCGTAGCGGGCCACAGGATCGGAGAGCGTGCCGCAATTGATGGTGATGCGATCGTGCCCGCGGCCTTCGCGCGGGCCGACCTGGGCTCCCATTGAGGCAAGCAGCTTGCGTTCGGTTTCAATGTCGCGAACCTGGGGAATGTTCTCGAGCGTGACCTCATCCTGAGTGAGAATGGCCGCCGCCATGCAGGGCAGGGCCGAGTTTTTTGCGCCCGAAACGCGAATTGTGCCCACCAGCGGATTGCCGCCGCGAATTACAAATTTATCCATAAGTACTTCGAAACTCCCTGGGGCAAGACGAGTGTGAGCCTCTCAAAACCTGACGCGCACCTTGCCGTCCCGGGGCGCGCCCGCAGGTTGCCGCTGCATCGTGAGAGGGGTTGAATTGCCGAAGGTCTCCCGACCTATCAGTGTAAATCCGCCTGGCCGGAAGTACGGCGCGGCCGATTGCCTGACTAGCCGGCTACTGATTTCCGCTGGGTCCGGCGGGAACCAGGTGAAGCGGCTCAGTGAGCATAAAGAGCAGGACCGTGCCTTCTTCAAGATGTGCCTGTGGATGACTGACGAGCAGGTGCGCCGTGACCAGTCCGGCTCCGACCAGCGAACCGGTGAGTGCGCCGACGGGTCCTGCGATGGCCGCTCCGGTGACAACGCCCGCGCCCACTCCGCCGCCGTATTCGATGCCGTCGCGTTTCAGGTGTGAACCTGGGTTGATTGCGCCCTCATTACCAACACGCGTCGATGAGCCTGGGGTTCCCGTAACCTGCGCGTAGAGCCGGAAGCGCGAGCCGTCCGGCAGAATGACGGTGTCAGGATTCAGCCGCATGGAGCCATGCCCGCCCAGCGTTCCGGTGGAGACATTCATCACTTTGCCATCGATCTCCGCTCCGGCGGGGATGAGCACTTGTCCACCCTGCAGAACGTCAGATGCGACGCGGGTTCGGAAAGTATCGCCCGGCCGGTTGTCGGCGGTCGAGAGGCGATCCATCAACCGGACGCGAATCGTGGTTCCCTCGCCGAGTTCGCCGGGCCCCAGGGGCGCCGGATGCACGATATCGCCGTCCGGATCGCTCGCCTGCGTGCGCAGATTCAAGCCGGGCTGCTCACCCGGATCGGGAGCTATCTGAACGATGCCGTCGTCGGTGCCGTCCTCTGGAGCGCTCAGCGCAGAGCGGACCTGGGGCGGCTGCTGATCTGGCTGCGGTTGGTATTGGGGCTGGGACTGATATTGGGCCTGCGCCGGCTGAATGTTGGCAGGATGCGCCGGCGAGGGCTTTGGCTGCGGTGCGGCCGCCGGATCCGGCGGCGCGCTGGTGACGATGGTGTCGTTCGGAGGCGGATTCGAAGTGCCCTGGTACGGATCGGACTGGCTGGTCTGCTGAGACCCAAGGGTGGCAGAGGCTGCGACCATCAAAGCGCACACAAGAAACGACCGGTTCATGCGAATCTCCATTTCGGGAGGGCCTCGATCTTCCCGGGCTTCCCATCGCGCGAGCGTGAATCTCCCCGGCGGGGATATCCTTGCTATGTTAGACACCGCCAAGGGCAAAGAGTCGCGCGGCCCCTCAACTTGCGAGATCGAGGGGAGAACTCTCCCAAGATAAGGCTAGCGCGCATCTCTCGCGGCCGATCGCGGGGTCCGGTGCGGGGTGCCTTTGGGGGCACGAATCAAGAAGATAACTCGGAAAATTACCCTGCGATTTTCCCTCGTCTCCGATTTGCATGTTTCGCATCCCGTCACCTTGTCTTGCGCCATGGGTCGGAGCGGCTGAGGCCCGATGTGACCGTCGCCACACCGGGCGATGGAGCCCGACTTGCTAGAATCGAGACGGACTACCACCAACTTTTCTGCATCGGGACGGAGAGGAGATCGAATACGTGCAGGAGCTTTTGAATTCGATTCAAAGCGCCGCCGGAGAAGTTCTTGCCGTGGATCGCCGTCCCAAACTGAACGACCGGCTGCAGCACCGAATTATGAGGAGTGACATGACTGAGATTATTGCCATACGTGCGCGCGAAGTTCTGGACTCGCGCGGGAACCCGACCGTGGAAGCGGACGTAATCCTTGAGAGCGGCGCCATGGGCCGCGCCATTGTGCCTTCGGGCGCTTCGACCGGCGAGCATGAGGCCGTGGAACTGCGCGACGGCGACAAGAGCCACTACATGGGCAAGGGCGTGCTGAAGGCCGTCGAGAATGTGGAGAGCGTGATTGCGCCGGAGCTGGAAGGCATGGACGCGGCCAATCAGCGCTGATCGACCAGACGATGATTGCGCTGGACGGAACGCCGAACAAGGAAAAGCTGGGCGCGAATGCGATTCTCGCTGTTTCCATGGCTGCGTCGCGGGCCGTCGCGCAAACGCTAGAGGTTCCTCTTTACCGCTATCTCGGCGGCGTGAACGCGAGTGTCTTGCCGACCCCGATGCTGAACGTACTGAACGGCGGAGCCCACGCCGACTCGAATGTCGACTTTCAGGAGTTCATGATCATGCCGGTGGGCGCCGAGCGCTTCTCCGATGCGCTGCGCTGGGCGGCGGAGACCTTCCACACGCTGAAGGGCGTGCTGAAGAAGAAGGGCTACAACACCGCCGTTGGCGACGAGGGCGGCTTTGCGCCTTCGCTCAAGTCGAACGACGAAGCGGTCGAGCTGATTCTCGAAGCAATCGAAGCAGCCGGCTACAAGCCCGGCGAGCAGATCGCTATCGCTCTCGATCCTGCGTCGAGCGAGTTCTACGACAAGGAAAAGAACAAGTACGTCTTCAAGAAGAGCGACAAGCGCGAATTGTCGAGCGCGGAGATGGTGAGCTTCTACGACAACTGGATTCGCCAGTATCCGATCGTTTCGCTCGAAGATGGCCTGGCCGAGGACGACTGGGAAGGCTGGAAGATCCTGACCGACAAGCTCGGAAGCCGGATTCAGTTGGTGGGCGACGACATTTTTGTGACCAACGTGAAGCGTTTGCAGCGCGGCATTGAAGAGGGCGTGGGCAATTCGATCCTGATCAAGGTGAACCAGATCGGCACGGTCACCGAAACTCTGGAAGCGATCGAACTGGGCCGCCGCTACGGGTACACCTCGGTGATGTCGCATCGCTCGGGCGAAACAGAAGACACGTTCATCGCCGACCTGGCCGTGGCAACGGGCGTAGGCCAGATCAAGACCGGCTCAGTAAGCCGCACCGACCGCATTGCCAAGTACAACCAGTTGCTGCGCATCGAAGAGGAGCTCGGCTCCGGCGCGGTTTACCTCGGCCTCGAGAGCTTGAACTACAACGACTAGGCGCGCGTCCGCGCTGGTCCAACCGAACTGAAGGGTGCCCCAGGTCTCGAATCTAAGACCTGGGATCGCTCCATTACGTAGAGCAATCTTGCAGTGTCCTCAAACTCCCCAAACTAACGAGCACTCAACATAAGGAATCTGCCTGTGCCCATCTCCAAGCATCCTCTTGTACTCACCATCCTCGACGGATGGGGATATCGCGCTGAAACTGCCAACAACGCCATTGCGCTGGCTCGCAAGCCCACCTATGACAAGCTGCTGAAGGAGTATCCCAACACGCTGATCCAGGCCTCCGACCACTTTGTGGGCCTGCCCGACGGGCAGATGGGCAACAGCGAAGTTGGCCACTTGAACATCGGCGCCGGCCGCATTGTGCAGATGGACATCACGCGCATCGACATGCAGATTGCTTCGGGCGAGTTCCAAAAGAATCCGGCCATCGTGAAGGCGATGCAGCGCGCCCGCGAAGGCGGACGCCAATTGCACCTGTTCGGACTGTGTTCGGACGGCGGCGTGCATTCGCACCTGAAGCACCTCTACGCCCTGCTTCGCACCGCGCGCGAGTACGGACTTCAGCGCGTCTTTGTGCATTGCTTCATGGACGGGCGCGACACCCCGCCCTGCTCCGGCGCGGATTACATTGCGCAACTTGAGCAGAAGATGCGCGAGTACGGCGTCGGCAAAGTGGCCACCGTGAACGGCCGCTACTACGCCATGGACCGCGACAAGCGCTGGGAGCGCGAGCGCAAGGCCTTCGACGCCATGGTCACCGGAAAGGCCGAGGGCGGCGCCTATCCGAACGCCGTGGCGCGCATGACGGAGTGCTACAACAACGGCGTTACCGACGAGTTCATCATTCCCTTCGTTGTGGTCGATGGCGCGGGCAAGCCGGTCGCGCAGATTCGCGACGAAGACGTCTGCATCAACTTCAACTTTCGATGCCGACCGCGCCCGCGAGATTACCCGCGTGCTGACCCGCGAGAGCGGCCTGAACAAGCAGGGCGGGCCGCGATCTGGATGGCTGGGAAGCGCTCGACCAGACGATTCCCCGCTCCGAAATCCCCAAGAACCTTTACTACCTTTGCATGACCCAGTACGACAAACTCTACGACCTGCCGCTGATCATTCCGCCGGAGTCGCTGGATAACATTCTGGCCAACGTGCTGGCCCAGCACCAACTGCGCAATCTGCGCGTGGCGGAGACGGAAAAGTTTGCGCACGTGACGTACTTCTTCAACGGCGGCATCGAAACGCCTTTCCCCGGCGAAGATCGCGCGCTGATTCCTTCGCTGAAGGTGGCCACCTACGATCTGGCGCCGGAGATGAAGGCTGAGGCCATCGGCGACGCGATTGTGAAGGCTGTAAACGATACGGCGTTCGATCTGGTGGTTGCGAACTTTGCCAACGCGGACATGGTGGGCCACTCCGGCAAACTGGAGCCGACCATCAAGGCCTGCGAGGCAGTGGACGCGCAACTGGGGCGGATCTACAAGGCGATCAGGGAGAAGAACGGGAGCTGGCTGATTACCGCCGACCACGGCAACGCCGAGTTGATGGTGGATCCGGTAACGGGCGCACCGCATACCGCGCACACCACCAATCCGGTGCCGATGATCTATGTGGCGGAAGACGGCCCGCACTACCGGCTGCGGCCGGATGGGTCGCTGCGCGATATCTCGCCGACGCTGCTGAACCTGCTGAAGCTCGGACTGCCGAAGGAGATGACAGGCGGAGACCTGCGCATGCCGATTGCGAAGTAGGCGCAGTTACGGACGCAGAAAAAGGCGAAGCCGCGGCTTCGCCTTTTCTGATCTTGGACCGCGCCCTTATCGCAGCCGAATGGATTTGATCGCAGCCGGAAGGCGTCTTTCGATGAGCTTGGCGCGCTCTGCCGCGATGCCGCCCAGATACGACGGAGCGGGAGTGGCCGTGAGTACCAGCGCCAGGGCAATCACCGAGAAGCAGAGCCCGGCGATGCCGGCCGAAAAAAGCATGTGGTACGTGTCCTCGATATCGAGCCCGAAGGTCTTGAAGGCCACGTGCTCCATGGGTTTGATGTGCTTGAGAACCGCGAGGGCGAAGAGGAAGAAAAGTGCCGAAAGCGAAGTAAGAACAGCCAGAGTACACGTCAAGACTGCGATGGAATTTCTGACGGGCGCTGCAATGGGCACATTCGGCAAAATGATGTTCGTAGTCCTTGCGCATTTCAGGAGAAATCCCTGAGATGTCATATCGCCAGCTTGCCAGGATGGCGCCTACGACTCTGTCTGTGCATCGGGTTCTTGCCATAGACATAAGAACTCACCTAAAAAAGGAATTGTTCGACCGCGATGTCAAGCTAGCGGCTCACGCGGCAACGGAGCGCTCTCGATTCTAGGATGCTCCACCGATCGCAAACGATTCAGCGAAGCTCCGATCTGCTCTGCCTTGCCATGGCTGGAATCGATCATGGCGTCTTGCCGTGCCGATCTTGCCTGTTACAGAGTAGATGCCCGTGTCGTTACTATTGTAACCCGCCCGAACTAAAAATTGATAGCTAGAAAGTGGCTCATGCTGGCTGGCAAGCAGCAGGCGGTTGGCCAGCAGGCTGGCCCGGCCGTTGAGGGCGCGCTCGGCCGTAACCCGCGCCAGCTCCGGAAGGTTATTGCTTTCAGAGAGATGCGCCAGAATCACATAAGCCGCCTGGCCGTCGTAGCCGTTCTCAAGATACTCCGCCGCGGCCTCGTTCGACAGGTGCCCCACGCGGGAGAGTACCCTTTGTTTCACTGCCCAGGGGTAGGGGCCGTCGCGCAGCATCTCCAGGTCGTGGTTCGATTCGAGCAGCAGCAGATCGACCCCCTGGAGCTGCGCCTTGACGTTGGGCGGAATGTAGCCCAGGTCGGTGGCAAAGGCCATCCGGACCCCCTCGGCGCGGAAAACAAAGCCCACCGGGTCGGCCGCGTCGTGGGGAATGGTGAAGGGGCTGACGGCGATGTCGCCGATCTCGAAAGGCTCGCCGGCCTGGAAATACTCGACCGCGGCAGCCAGGTTGGGTCTTCCTTGCGAGACGGGGGGCGGCTCCGAGGCCGGTTCGTCCGCAATTTCGGGCGCGCTGACCTCTAATCCAGCTTCCTAGCTCTGCTTCCGCCTCGTCCGGCTCCGCCTTCCAAAGCGGTCACGTCGGCTTCGGCCTGGCGCTCGGCAGCCTGTTTGCGGCACTGATCGAGCCACTGGGCGTAGGTCATCTGGCGGCGCGGAGTCAGCCAGCGCATCCAGGCGCGATGGGTTGCCTCCGTAAAGTAAACCGGAATGCCCAGCTTGCGGGCCGTCACCGCGAGGCCGTTGATGTGGTCGATGTGCTCGTGGGTGATGACGATGGCGTCAAGCGTCTCCGGCTCTTCGCCCACCAGCTTCATGCGGCGGAAGAGCTCGCGGCAGCTCAGCCCGCAATCGACCAGGATGCGCGTCCGGCCGCCGGAGACAACTGTGCTGTTGCCCTTTGGACCCCGAGGCCAGCACCGTGAAGCGCACCATGTGTTGAGCATACCGCGAGAGACTGTTGACCGCCATTGACAATGCAAATCCCGCGGGCCGGGTTGTTGACACCTCAGACCGAAGATGGAAGAATCGGTCTAACCAAAAGACACCCTGGAACTGGAATGAGGAGGAAAATCATGCGCCTCGCCGGGGATTTGGTACAGGTAAAATGAAGACCGTCGTCTTTCTTGTTTGCAGCGGAATTGGCTATCTTCTCGCTCGCTATTTGCCAGAGGGGGCATGGTCGGCCTACGCTCCGATGCTGATCTCCTATCACCTCTACCTGGCTTTTCTCGTCCTAACCGGAGAACACAAAGCGGGCTTTTCCATGCCCTTGTTTTCGACCATTCTGACCCATTCGGCATTCTTGGCGCTCCTGATTGGCCTCGCGTTTGGAAGGCATTCTGTGCCGTTCTTCGGGCTCATCCGCATCTTCGTTCCGGCACTGGCCCCGTTTGAAAGTCAGTGGCTGTTCAGCGGAGGAAAGCCGAAGAAGGAAGCCAAGAAAGACACAAGCGCCACCGAGGTCGTTGACCTACCAGCCGTTGACCTACCGGCCGTTGACCCGGCGGCCGGCGCCCCCGTCGGCGCCGTCTCTACAACTGCCGCCTCGACCGGCGAAGCCTCGACCACTAGCGTCGTGTCGGCCGTTCCCGAGTCCGGGTACTCGGCCGACGAACATACCGCCTGGATTCGCTATCTTTCGCAGCCGCGCCGGGGATTCCGGAAACCCGGACTATCCGTGGAAGAGGAGTTCAAGCAATGGCGGGCTGCCCGCGCCCAATACCACGCCATGCTCTCTCAGAACCAGCCCCCTGATTGAGTATTCTCCGGATAAGCCTTCAGCCGACAGCAGGGATTCTCTGCGGTCACGGCGCACCCGGCAACACCGCCGGAATCTCGATCGAGACCAGGGTGCCGCGGCCGGGGTTGCTGACCACGTTGAAATGCGCCTGCGAGCCGTAAAGAACCTCGAGCCGCTCCTGCACGTTCTTCATGCCGATGCCCGCGCCCACTCGACGCAGCGATGACGCCGGGCGGTTGCCCATGCCCACCCCGTCGTCCGCCACTTCGATGAAGACGTGGTCGCCTTCCATGCGGCTGCGCAGGGTCACGGTGCCGCCGTTGATGCGCGGCTCGAGGCCGTGCTTGATGCTGTTCTCAATCAGCGGCTGAAGCAGGATGCTGGGCACCAGCACCTCGAGCGTGCGTGGATCGATCTCCTTTTCGACCTTCAGCTTTTCAGCGCCGAAGCGCACCACTTCAATGTCGAGGTAGTCGTCGGTAAAGCTCAGCTCTTCGCGCAGCGGGACGTAGGTATCGTGATCCTTCAGCAGGGCGCGAAGAATGTTGGCGAGCTTGACCGTCATTTCCCGCGCCAGCTCGGGCTGGCTGCGCACCAGGGCGGCAATCGAGTTGAGGGTGTTGAAGAGAAAGTGGGGGTTGATCTGCCGCTGCAAGGCGTCCAGCCGAGCCTCCAGCAGCAGGCGCTTCTGCTCTTCGAGCTTTAGCTCGATGCGCAATGCGTTCCACATCTTGAGGGCGATGCCGACCACCATGGGTGCGCAGAGCCAGACCAGCACCTGCAGTCCCGAGATATTGGTGTCGAGCGCAAACAGCCGGTGCGGATAAAGCTGCGCCAGCCACTCGCGGCAGATCTCCAGGACGACAATGAGAAACAGCATCATGATCTGGCGGTCGATGCGCGGGTTTGCGCAGGTTGCGCCGTATCCAGCGCCACAGGCTCAGGTCGATGAAAGGCGTGAATGACCATATCTCGTCCATCTCGACAAAGCGGCCCAGCAGGCCGGCGGCCAATCCAAGCGCCGCGTTGAAAGGGAGCGCAAGGTATTCATGGTGCAGAACGGCGGGCACCGAAAGAACCACGCCGCCAAGCATGCCCAACCCGGACCGACGAGCAGGCCGAGAAGAATCACCGTCTCGAACGAGATGTCGGCGGCCAGAAAGTTGGGGACCTTTGTGCGAACCCAGACGCCCAGGGTGAGGGGCACGAGAAGAAAGCCCAGCAGGCCCGCTGTCTGGCCGGGGCTGCGGCGCTCGGCAAACAGCAGCCGCTGAAAGGTGCTGGACCGGGCCAGCGCACTGGCCACCGCTGCGGCCACACCAAGCTTGACCAGCAGCGTAATGATAATGAGCGTATCGGTCACCCACTCAATGTACCGCACTTGACTTCAGTCGAAAGGATTAAGGGATCGAGGTTCAAGGATCGGGATCCGAGAGCCCGGAGGCCGGCAGCTTGCCCGCCGTAGAATAGAGCTATGGGATTTGAGAGCGTGAAGAAGGTCGCCGAAGCGGATTTTCCCACCCGCTGGGGGGCATTTCGCATCCTGGGCTTCGAAGGGCTTCCGGAGAAGCCGTCCGCCGGCGCGGAAGCGGGAAAAGACGAGGTCGAGGGGCTGGTGGCGCTGGTGATGGGCGACATTCACTCCGCCCCGCCTCTGGTGCGGATCCACTCGCAATGCCTGACCGGCGATGTCTTCGGTTCCCTGCGCTGCGATTGCCGCCTGCAACTTGAGTTAGCGCTGACCAAGATCGGCGAGGCCGGCGCCGGCATCCTTCTCTACGAGCAGCAGGAGGGCCGGGGCATCGGACTGATGGCAAAACTCAAAGCGTATGAGTTGCAGGATCAGGGCATGGATACAGTGGAAGCCAACGTCAAGCTGGGTTTTGCAGCCGACTGCCGCGGCTACGAGATGCCCGCCGAGGTGCTCAAGCTGCTTGGCGTGAAAAGTGTCCGCCTGATGACCAATAACCCGGAGAAGGTTGCGGCAATGGAGTCGGCCGGGATTGCAGTCGCGGAGCGTGTCTCCGCCGAGGTTGAGCCGCAGGAGAGCTTCGCCGGCTATCTCAAGACCAAGCAGGAGAAGATGGGACACATCCTGGAGATGGTCGTTACGGAAGATCAGTCGGAGTGAGGCAGCTTCCAGCTTCTAGAGCCGGTTGCACAAATTGTGCTTTGAAAGGGCAGCGCTTCACAGGCTGCGGAATAACGCGTCCCAAATCTGGATTCGTCGTGCTGTGTGTCAGGGCACGACTTTAGTCGTGCCACAAACTCCCCATAAAACCTGGGCTTTAGCCCCTGAGGGAATATTCTTTTCGCAAAGATCGGATTTTTGCAACCGGCTCCAGCTTTCAGCTTTCAGTTCTCAGCGCCTTCAACACCTTTGCCGTAGTCACCACCTGGCCCGTGTGGCGCTGCGTGTGGTCGGCCACATGGATGAGTGCGCCGCCGATAGTTGTTGGCAACTGCTTGCGTCCCACTCCGCGCGCCGTGTCGAGGTTGGCCGTTGCCAGCACGCGGATGCGCTCGGCGGCATTGCTGAACGAGGCCTCGACCTCGGCCAAAAGCTCAGCCAAAGACTCTTCTCCGCTTTGCTCTGCCTTAAGAGCGGCCAACTGCTCCGCGGTAAGCTGGTTCCCTTCCGCGTAACCCAGCAATCGATCGGTCGAGCGTGCGATGTGGCGCAGATGAAAGGCCACCGAAGGCAACCCGAGAGGCTGCGAGTGCACCTCCACGTCGGTCAGGCCTTCAGTCCACTTGGTGAGGTCGTCGAGCGAAAGGTCGAGAGCGTGGAGAACAGCGCGTCCTGCCGCCCGAACATCTGAGTAGTTTCCGCGCAGCCAGGGCTCGACATAGTGGGTGGAAGCGGGGGATGTGCTCATCAGGGGAACCTCCATAGCCCAATGGAAGCTGGGCTCGAAGGCCCACTTCATGCGAGAATTCGTTGCATCAGAGAAACGCCGGCCCCTTCACTTATCTGCCCGCGTCAAACCGCCGCCTCACTGCTTGAGAATCTGCACCAGATCGGAATCCGGACAGTGCCTGCCTTCCGTGCTGTCATAGGCGGCAAAGCAATAGTAGAAATTTACAAAAACCCAGGATGACCCCGATCTCTGCAATTCCGCGATCTCGTCTCCCTGCGGAATGCTCACCTTGCACCGGTCTCCCGTCACCAGCAGACGCCCCGCAACGTACATTCCCTGTGCATTCTGGTTGCCCCAGAAAGGATCGAAGTCCAGATTGCCATTCTGGTGAGTAGTCAGTTTTTTCTTTTCCTCGTCGGCAAGCAACTGAGAGAGCTCTGGACTAAGCACGGAAGGATTGCGCTTCAAAACCGTATCGACATTGGGCAGAGAATGCAGATCGAATGCCAGCGAAGTGGCTCGCTCCGCATACCGGTTCCAATACCAGTCGTAAAAATTCTGCACAAAGGTTTTGCAGGACTGCTCATCGGCGCTTGGCGCAGTCGTCTTCGCCGCCACAGGAGGAGCCCCCGACCCGCTTTTTCGAATCTGCGAAGTAGTCTTCTTGTGGCAGGCAGTCAAAGCAAGGCCCGCAATCAGCAGGCCAGCGATCAGGATGCCCGCGCGAATTCTGCCGCGGCCATCGCTATCCCGAAACGATCTTTGTCCGGAACCAGGAGCAACCCGCATCGGATCTGCACTCGCACCTAGCCGGCGCTTTTCACGCGGACCACGGTGATCTTCTCAAAGCCTTCTTCAAAGACCGGCGGTTTCAGCTTCTCCGCCATCTTGCGCATGATCTCTTCGCTCACCGAGCGGTCGCGCTTGCGGTTGCGCTCCAGGCACACATCGAGAGGCACATCGAAGAAGACCGCCTGCACCTCGTATCCGAAGCTCTTGGCCATCTTGATCCATTGCCGCCGTTCGTGGATGGAGAGATTGGTCGCGTCCACATAGTTCGCGGGCATGCGGGCTATGAGCCGGGCGCGCAGCAGCGAGCGCAGTGTGGAAAAGACCAGGCCCTGGTAGCGCTGCTCTTCGACGTCGTCAAAAAGAATGTTCCGCAGCAGGTCGCTCGACAACGGCGTGATCCCGCGCCGCCCGAACCATGTGGTCTTTCCCGAGCCCGGCAAGCCAATTGCCAATACGACAAAACCCCTGGGAGCCATGGGCGAGCGCTCGGCAGCCTCCGGCACATGCGCAACCGGCATCTCAGGCTGGGTTTCAAGCTCGAATCGCCCCGAATCCGCCGGCTCATTCCACTCCGGCCCCGGCCTGGCCGGCTGTTGAGGTTTGGTCGGCTGCTGAGGCCTTGGGGGCCGTGCCGGGACCGCCGTCCGGGCGACCGAATTTGGCCTGGCAGGCGCATCGGCACCGCCAAATGGCGGCCGATGGCTGCGGGGTTGCTGAGCTGGTACGGCGGCTGCGGGGGCTGCGGGAGGGTCGTCCGGATAGAAAGGAACCAGCGGAGCAGGTTGATTCGATGGGAGTTCCTGGCCAATCTTGCCTGTCGATTCGGAAGTATTCGGATTTCTTCTGGAACGTCTTCTCATGCCGGCTTGAACACCTTCGTTGTGATACCGGAATAACACACTAGCGGCGCGCGCTGCAAATGCTGTGCACTCCGTCACATACAGTCCCACATCGGGACCGGCATCCTAGCGGTGAGCGGTTTTTGGTGCGCCGCCCGGTTTGACCGCGTTTTGATGTCTGCTCCGCCACCGTGAGTGATACGATCAAGAGTTTGGTAGATACGCCTTTCGGCGCCTTTTGAGACGTCCACTTTCGCTAGCACAATCCACAGTCTCACCCATCACTAAGGAGAATTCACACATGGCAGTAAAGGTTGGTATTAACGGCTTCGGCCGCATTGGCCGCAACGTTTTGCGCGCCGCGCTTGGCAATCCAGAGATTGATTTTGTTGCGGTCAACGATTTGACCAGCCCGGCAACTCTGGCCCACCTTCTCAAGTACGACTCGATTCTGGGCAACCTGAAAAACGACATCAGCGCCGGCGAGGACTTTATCACCGTCGACGGCAAAAAGATCAAGGTGTGGGCCGAGCGCGACCCTGCCAAGCTCGACTGGGCATCAGTCGGCGCGCAAATCGTGATCGAGTCCACCGGCCACTTTACCGACGCCACCAAGGCCAAGGCGCACCTGGGCACGACGGTGAAGAAAGTCATCATCTCGGCTCCGGCAACCAACGAAGATCTGACCATCGTCCTCGGTGTCAACCAGGACAAGTACGATCCGGCCAGGCACAACGTGATATCGAACGCCAGTTGCACCACCAATTGCCTCGCCCCTGTCGTCAAGGTGATCCTCGAGACATGCGGCATCGTCAGCGGCATCATGACCACCATTCATAGCTATACCAATGATCAGGTGATCCTCGACTTTCCGCACAAGGACCTGCGCCGCGCCCGCGCCGCCGCCCTGTCCATGATTCCCACCTCGACCGGCGCCGCCAAGGCCCTGAAGCTGGTCATCCCCGAGAGCGCCGGCAAGCTGGACGGCTTTGCCATCCGCGTCCCAACGCCGAACGTCTCCATCGTCGACCTGACCTTCATCGCCGAGAAGCCGATCACCGCCGAAGCGCTGAACGCCGCATTCAAAAAGGCGTCGGAAGGCGAACTGAAGGGCATTCTGGGCTACGACACCAACCTGCTGGTCAGCTCCGACTACAAGGGCGACGCGCGTTCTTCGATTCTCGACGCACCTCTCACCAAGGTAGTCGGCAACAGCGTAAAGGTACTGAGCTGGTACGACAACGAGTGGGGTTACTCCAGCCGCGTCGTCGATCTCGTCAGCTTCCTCGTGAAAAAGGGTCTCTAAAAGCTAGTGGACAGTGCACAGTGGGCAGAACGATTCTGTCGCCGGCTGTTCACTGTCCACTGTCCACTGTTCCCTCTGACATCATGCGCCAGAACATCAGCGGCGGATCTCCCTACGAGCCCATCATCGGCTTTTCCCGCGCCGTACGCGTGGGCAATGCCGTGCATTTGTCCGGAACCGGCCCGGTCGGCGCGGACGACCAGGATGCCGCCGGCCAGACGCGCCGCATATTCGCGATCGCTGCGGATTCTCTGGCAAAAGCCGGCTCCTCGCTTGACCACGTGGTCCGCACCCGCATGTATCTTACGCACGCCGAAGACTGGGAAGCCGTAGGGCGCGTCCACGGCGAATTCTTCTCCGAGGTGCGGCCTGCGGCTACCATGGTGGTTGTGGCCGCGCTCCTCAATCCCGAATGGCGCGTTGAAATCGAAATGGACGCCGTAATCCCCGATCCGGAATCCGGCGGCAAAACCACAAAGTAATCGAACGTCAAGAAATACATCAAGGAAGGCACAGACCATGCCCAAGCTCTCCATTCGCGACATCGATCTGACAAATAAGCGAGTCTTCATCCGTGTCGATTTCAACGTGCCGCTCACCGAAGACGGCTCGACCATTACCGACGACACCCGCATTGCGGCCACGCTACCCACCATCGTCTATGCGCTCCAGCACAAGGCCAAAGTGATTCTGGCCTCGCACCTGGGCCGTCCCAAAGGAAAACCGAATCCGAAATATTCTCTGCGCCCGGTGGTGGACCGGCTGCGCGAACTGCTGGACAAGAAGCTCGGCGAGAGCGTGAATGTGGCCTTTTCACCGGACTGCATCGGTGAGATTGCCAGCGAAATGTCACGCCAGCTCGAATCCGGCCAGGTGCTGCTGCTTGAAAATCTGCGCTTTCACGCCGAGGAGGAAGCCAACGATCCGGCGTTTTCGAAAGCCCTCGCGTCTCTTGCCGAGGTTTACGTCAACGACGCTTTCGGCTCGGCGCATCGCGCCCATGCCTCCACGGAGGGCATCACGCACTACCTCAAGCCTGCCGTAGCCGGCTTGCTAATGGAGAAAGAAATTACGTACCTCGGCAAAGCCCTTGAAGCCCCCGAAAAACCCTTCGTCGCCATCATCGGCGGCTCCAAGATCTCGGGCAAAATCGACGTCATCGACAATCTGCTCGACAAGGTGGACACGCTGGTCATCGTCGGCGGCATGGCCTACACCTTCCAGCGCGCGCTCGGAGTGGCAACCGGCAAGAGCCTTGTCGAAGAAGACAAGATCGACATGGCGAAAGCGGCTCTCGACAAAGCCAAGGCCAAAGGCGTCAAGCTGCTGCTGCCCGTCGACAACATACTAGCCGACAGTTTCGCCGCCGACGCCAAGACCCAGCCGTGGGACTGTTCCGTCGACTTCCCCGCCGACTGGCAAGGCCTCGACATCGGTCCAAAATCAGTTGCCGCAATCGAAGAAGTGGTTTCGACCGCGCGCACCATCGTATGGAATGGCCCTGCGGGCGTCTTCGAGTTTCCACGCTTTGCCGTTGGCACCAACGCCATCGCTCACGCGGTTGCGGCCAATAAAGCCGCCATCTCCATCATTGGCGGCGGCGATTCGGTCTCGGCAATCAACCAGGCCGGCGTAGCCGATCAGATCACCCATATCTCAACCGGCGGCGGCGCCTCGCTAGAGTTCCTCGAAGGCAAAAAACTCCCCGGCGTCGAAGCGCTGACGGACAAGTAACTCCGAATTGCAAATCGGGGAGGCCCCGCACCCAGAGTAAATTCCGCTCTGGATGCGGGGCCTCTTTATATAAAATCCAAAGGGCATCAGGGAGGCGAAAAGCAGTGGGTTATTACACGCGCGTCCTCTCGAAAGACGAAGAGTTCCCTTCCTTCGAAGAACTCGCGCAGTTGGTCCGCGACGCACACCCCGATTTCAAGCTGACCATCGAAGAAGGAACCGAAGAAGAATGGGAAGTCCTGCTGCTCTCGGGGAATGATGAAGTCGAGGTCGCGCTTATTGAACGAAACCCGGTCTCCGATGGCTCAATGGGGCAGGACGAGATTGCCGAATTCATCGAGGAGATTCAGGATTGCAAGCCGAAGAGCGGCGTGCAATGGCTTGAGGATTACCTCGCCTCGGTAAGAACGATCTACGCGTTTCAGCACCTGCAAGGCTCGGAAACAGAGGAAGGCGGCAATGCGCTTCATGCGCTGCGCTCGGCGCTATGGGAGCGCGGAGACGCGATTATCCAGGCCGATGGAGAAGGGTTCACAAATGAGGATGGCTACCACATCGTCTGGCAGTTTTCCGACTCGGTCTCGGGCCCCTGGAACATGGGCGTGCTGCAGGATGGCGTCTGGCATCATTTCACGATGGACCTGGGCGACCCCGATCACCGGGCCGCTTTCCTGCAGCGGCGCGGTGCCCGGTGATTTGACCGCAGTGCTGGGATCAGGCATCGTAAATCTGACCAAGTCGCTTCTTTCCGGCCTTCTTGCCCTGTGCCCGCCATCACCCCGCCCCCTGAATCTCATCCACTAAAATTGACTTGAGGAAACCCAAAAAATGCCCCGTAAAGCACTCATTGCCGCCAATTGGAAGATGTTCAAAACGCCTGCGGAAGCCAAGGCGTTCGTCGATGCGTTTTTGCCCCTCGTTGCCGGACACACTCGCGACGAGATCGCTCTGTTCCCCTCGCCCGTGCTGCTGCCCACGGTGATTGCAGCCGCCAAAGGCTCGAACGTCGCGGTCGGTTGCCAGAACATGCACTTCGCCGAAGAGGGCGCCTACACCGGCGAAACCTCGGTGGGCCAGTTGCTGGCGGTGGGCGGAACGCATACGCTGATCGGCCACTCCGAGCGCCGCCAGTACTTCGCCGAGACCGACGAGATCGTGAACAAGAAGCTCCACACCGCACTCAAGCACGGCGTGGTGCCCGTCGTCTGCGTCGGCGAGGTGCTGGAAGAGCGCGAAGCAGGCAAGACCGCTCAGCGTGCTGAAAACCCAGATCACCGGAGCCCTGGCCGGCATCACAGCCGCGGCTGCCGCGCCCATCGTCATCGCCTATGAGCCCGTGTGGGCCATCGGAACCGGCAAGACAGCCACTCCGGAAATTGCTGTCGACGCGCACAAGATCATTCGCGCTGAAGTTGCAAAGCTGCTCGGCGCCGATGTCGCCGCGGCCATGCGCATTCTCTACGGCGGCAGCGTGAAGCCGGACAACGCGACCTCGCTCATCGGCCAGGAAGAGATCGACGGCGCCCTTGTGGGCGGTGCCAGCCTCAAGCCCGAATCCTTCACGGCGATTGTGAAATATTGAGGAAGCAGAAAGTCAGCGGGTGGGCGAGTCAACGAGCTAGCTCGCATCTTTCCCCAGCGGCTTTAGCTTTGTAGCGCCGGTCTCCTGACCGGCTGTAGCGGGGGTCTCCAGGCCCCCGCGCGCTTTTGCGCTACGCGTAAAAACTCGCGATCCATCCTTGCAGCAGCGCTGGGAAACAACCGAAAATCACAACCGCCGCGGCGATCGCAAGCAGAACAGCCAGCGTAACCGGATGCACCCTGATGGGCGTCTCGTCGATCCCCTGCATGATGTAAGCGCGCTTGAGAACCTGCAAATAGTAGTAGAGCGAGACCGCGCTCATCGCGATGGCCAATGCGACGAGCGCAAATGGAACCGGACCGGCCGAGACGCCGAGCACAGCAGCGAACAGGTTGAACTTGGCCCAAAAACCAACCAGCGGCGGGATGCCGGCGAGCGAGAGAAACAAAACCAGCAGCACCGCGGCCAGCATCGGATTGCGTTTGTGCAGGCTGAGGAAGGAATCGAGGCGATCGCTCCCGGTCGCGCGCTCGACTACGTCGACTGCGCCAAACGCGCCGATGGTCGTAAGGCCGTAGGTAACGATGTAGTAGAGAATGGCGTTGGCGCTCAGGCTTGTCCACGAGAAGAAGGCAAGGCCAAGCAGTATGTATCCGGCGTGGGCTATGGCGGAGTAGGCAAGCAGGCGGCGGACGCTGGATTGTGCGAGTGCGGCCAGGTTGCCAACGACCATCGAAGCCGCCGAAAGCACCACAAGGATCGTCGGCCAGGCGGTTGGAATGCCGGGAGTAACATGCACGGGTCCCGCTGAAGCCGAAACAGTGACAGAGACCCGAAGAATGTGGAAGTGGAGTTCACTAAAAAAATGCAGGGCAACGCTGCTGATGGAGATAAGTAGCGCAAAGCTCGCGACCTTGGAAACGGACGCAATGAAGGCCGCGGCCGGAGCCGGCGCGCCTTCGTAAGTGTCAGGCGCCCAAAGATGAAATGGGACAGCCGCGACTTTGAAGCCAAGTCCTGCGGCGATCATCACAAGCGCGAGATAGAGCAGCGGCGTCGCGCCATGAGCCGATGCCATGTAGGTGCCATAGACAACGCGCGGCAGACTCGTCGATCCCGAGAGGCCGTAGAGATAGCTGAAGCCGAACAGCAGAAACGCAGCCGACATGCCGCCGAATAGGTAGTACTTCAGCGCTGCTTCAGCACTCTTGCCGGATTTTTTCGCGAACGCCGTCAGAATATAGAGGCCGAGCGACAGAAGCTCAAGCCCGATGAAGATGATAAGCAGGTCTTGGGCGGCGGCGATCAGCAGGCCGCCGGCAGCGGCCATCAGGACCACGGCCACATACTCTCCTGCATTGCGAGTAAAACCGGAGTCGACTAACAGCAGGAGCGTGAGCGCAGTGAGGACGAGGATCGCGACCTGGGCCACGCCTGTCGAGCCGCCCGCCGCGAGGACAAGGTTGTCGCCTGCCTTGAGCGAACCCGCAAATGAAACAGCCCACAGCGCAGCAGCGCAGCCTGCCACGCCGAGTGCGGCAGCCGCTGCGACACGAATTTTGTACGCCGATTTACGAAGCAGGCCGAGATCGACAATCAACACCAGCAGAGCCGCTATCTCGAGCGCTGTCTCCGGAAGTGTTGCGCGGAAGAGATCTGCGTAATTCATTGTCCCCCTCCCGCAAGCAGCGCCTTTACGGCCGGTTCAATGGTGTCGAGAAGAATTCTCGGATAAAGGCCGACGATCAGGCTGACGCCGGCCAGCATCGCGACGCCGGTAATCTCAGGCCAGGTGATGGCCGCGAGTTCATGGGCGTGATCGTGCTCCTGTTCGAGCACATGCGCGGTAGGCAACGTGTCGCTGAAGAAGGCCTTCTGCAATGCGCGCCAGGTGTAGGCAACTCCAACCACAATGCCGACGCCGGCCGCGATCGCCCACCATGGTCGAGCGGTCCATGCGCCCACAAGCACTTGCAACTCGGCGACGAAGCCTGAAAACCCGGGCAAGCCCATCGAGGCCATTCCGGCGATCACGAAGGCCCATGCGGCAAAGGGCAGGCGCTTGGCCAAGTGCATCGGCTCGAGTTCGGCGAACTGGCGAGTGTGCGTGCGGTCGTAGACAATGCGCCCGACGATGGCGAAGAGCAACCCGGCAATAATGCCATGCGAGAACATCTGCAACACCGCACCAGTCACACCGATCTGGTTCAGGGTCATCAGGCCGAGGAGCACGAAGCCCATGTGGCTCACACTCGAGTAGCCGATGACAAACTTGAAGTCCGTTTGCGCCAGCGCGACCAGTGCGCCGTAGACGATGCCGACGACGGCGAGAATCGCGAAAACTTCGCGCCACGAGTTGATGCCGATGAACGAGAATCCCCACGGATCGAGCCCGTGCGGGAACAATCCAATTCCCACGCGCAGACACCCGTAAGCGCCAAGCTTCATCACCACTCCGGCCAGCAACATCGACGCAGCGGTGGGCGCAGCTACGTGGCCTGTCGGCGCCCAAGTGTGAAAAGGCCACATGCCGGCAAGGATCGCAAAGCCGATGAAGACCAGCGGAAAGCACCACATCTGAAAGCTGACCGGCAGCCCGCCTGAATGCGCATAGCCGGCAAGATCAATGAGGCTGGTCGAGTGGCTGCCCGCGGTCGCGTACGCGGCCAGCAAGCCGATAAGCACCATGGCCGAGCCCACGAAGGAGTAGAGCGCCAGCTTCATGGCCCCGTATTCGCGGCGCGTTGAGCCCCAGATTGCGATCAGAAAATACTTGGGGACGATGGCGATCTCGTAGAAGACGAAAAGCAGAAAAAGATCGAAGCTCAGGAAGACGCCGTATACGCCTCCGATGAGCGCCAGATAGAAAGCGAAGAACTCGTTGGTGCGGTATTCGACATTCCAACTGAAGAGAATGCCGGCGACCGCGGCAAGGCCGGTGAGCAACACAAGCACGCGGCTAATGCCATCGGCGGCGAGCAGAAAGTGGATGCCCATCGAGGGGATCCACGGCACATCGACAAGAGTGACGCGGCCCTGTCCCATTCCGGCCGCAAAACCTCCCACCGCCAATGCAAGGCCCAACCCAGCCACTGCAAGCGCGAACCAGCGCACGAGAGTGGTCTTGCCTTTCGGCAGGAAGGCCTCGACGAGCGCGCCGGCAAACGAGAGATAGATCGTCCACGCCAACATCTAAAATCTCCAGTGAGCCAGCAGGTTGACGACCGTTGGATTCACGCTGTCCACAATAATCTGGGGCATAAGGCCGATGAGGAACATGAGGCCGATGACCGGGACCATGGCGAGACGCTCGCCGTGATGCAGGTCGGGAAAACCTTCGCAGTGCTCGGGCACAGGGCCGGTGAATACTTTTTGAATGACGGTGAGAATCACCGCCGCTGTCACCAGCAAGCCGAGAATGGAAACGGTCGCCGCTACCCAGGCTAGCGGGAAGACGCCGCGGAAGATGAGGAATTCGCCGACGAAGCCGTTGAGTCCGGGAAGCCCAAGCGACGAGAACAGTACGATGCCCATGAGCCCTGCAAGCACCGGAGCCGGTTTGCGAATACCGCCGAACTGGTCGATACCGCGATGGCCGCCGGTGCGCTCCTGAAGCATGGCGATAAACCAGAAGAGCGCCGCCGCGGTAACGCCGTGATTGAACATCTGCAGGATGACTCCGTTCAGCGCCGCCGCCTGGCTGGCAGCAGAGGCAGCACCGGAAGCAGGAACGGCCAACGCAAAGATGCCGAGCAGGCAATAGCCGAGGTGGTTCACCGAGGAGTAGGCGAAGACGCGCTTCAGGTCCTTCTGCGCCGCCGCAGCCCACGCGCCCATGACCACTGTGGCGACGGCGAGTACAAGAAGCGGCGTGCGCATCTGCGCGATCTGGTGCCCGAAGAGCGGTAGCGCGATGCGCAGCAGGCCGTAGACGCCCATCTTCGACATCGCGCCGGTAAGCAGCATGGTTACCGGCGAAGGTGCTTCAGCGTAGGCCGCGGGCAGCCAGGTGTGGAACGGAATCATCGGCACCTTGACCGCAAAGCCAGCCAGAACACCAATGGCCAGCCAGAGCATCACCGGCCCCAGATGCGCGGTCACCATCTGCTCCAGCGCGCCGGTGAAGGCCAGTTGAGTGAGCTGCGCCGAAATCCATGCTCCCGGTGGATAGAAAGACTGCGAGGAACGAGAGCAGCAGAGCCACGGATCCCGCCATGGTGTAAACGAAAAACTGTGTTGCTGCCGGTCCGCGCTGCGTCCCGCCCCACAGCTTGATAAGGAAGAACGCGGGGATGAGGCTGAGTTCCCAGAACAGAAACCAGTGAAAGAAATTGAGCGCCGTGAAGGAACCGAAGAGACCCGACTCGAGAATGAGAACCAGTCCGAAGTAGAGATTCGGCTGATGATGAACGCGGTGCGCCGCATCGACCGACATCAGCGTCACGATGGCCGAAAGCACCAGCATCAGCGCGCCCAGCGCCGTCGACGCCAAGATGATACTCGATGCCGAGCGACGGCGCCCAGGCAACGCGCTCGACCATCCCCATGCTGCCGTCAGCCGGCAGGCTCGACCAAACGAATAGGGAAAGCGCGAGACCTGCGATGGTCGTAAACAGGGCCACGGCACGCGCATGTTTGCCTGAGAAAAGCGCAATCGCAGCCCCCGCCAGGGGCAGCACGGTCAGGAGCGTCAACAAATGCGAACCGGTCGAAGTTGCATTCATGGCCGGGCGCTCCAAATGAGAATTGCCACCAGCGCGACGACGGCGAGCGCCAGTATTCTCAGGTAGGTTTGCACGCGGCCACTCTGTACCCGCGCCAGCAGGCCGCCGCCAGTTGAGAGTTCTTCGCAGCCTTTGTCGAAGCCGCCATCGACCACGTTGGTGTCGAGAAAGCGGTTCAACTGCGCCCACAGGCCAAAGAGCCATGCAACGCAAGCCACCGCGCCGCCCCAGACGCGGCGGTCGAGCCAGTCGGCAACGCGCGCCCACCACGCGTAAAAGGCAATCACCGTCACTCCGTAGAGTTCATCCACATAGAACTTGTCGCGAAGCATGGCCCAGACCCAGGGCACAGTTTTTTCCAAAGGCGTCCGGCGCTTCGGGCTCAGGCGTATCGTCGCCGTAGAGTCCCCATCCCACGCCGAGGCCGAGAAAGACGACCAGAGATGAGGTCGCCATGAGCATCAATCAGCCCCGGCTCGGCAGAAGCCGTGCAGATTAAAGCCCGCCGCGCGGCCATCGAGAAAGGCGCGGAACCACGGCCAGGCGGGGGTTCCGATGAGTCCGAGCGCCATGGCGAATAAGGCCAGAATCGCGAGCGGAATGGTCATCGTTGCCGGGCTTTCATGAGCCGACTTGTGCCCGCGATTGTATCCGAAGAAGACGTAGCTCACCTGCCGCGTCATGTAGAAGGCAGTAAGCAGAGCGCCGAAAACCAGCATGTAAAACGGCGCTTTCGCCACGCTCCAGTGCTGCGCCGCCTCCAGAATGCCGTCCTTGCTCCAGAAGCCGGAGAACAAGATCGGAAACCCGCAAAGTGCAAGCATGCCGACAGCATAGGTAATAAACGTAAGCGGCATATCGACTTTTAGGCCGCCCATCCGGCGGATGTCCTGTTCATCGTGAATTCCGTGAATGACCGAACCCGCGCCCATGAACAGCAGTGCCTTGAAGAATGCATGCGTGATCAAGTGAAACATGCCGACGGCGACGCCGCCCATGCCGAGACCCGCCATCATGTAACCGAGTTGCGAAACGGTGGAGTAGGCGAGAATGCGCTTGATGTCGTTCTGCGCGACGGCGATGAGTGCGGCGAAGACCGCTGTTGACGCTCCGACCCAAGTGACGACCGTCAGCGCCGTGGTGGTTCCGCCGGTCAAAGCTCCGGCCTGCATGAGTGGATAAACGCGGGCAATGAGATACACGCCGGCTGCGACCATAGTAGCCGCGTGAATCAGCGCGGAGACCGGCGTCGGACCCTCCATCGCGTCCGGGAGCCACACGTGCAGAGGAAGCTGTCCGCTTTTTCCGGCAGCTCCAGCAAAGATGAGCAGGCCGATGGCGCCGGCAGAGGTGAGACCGAGGGCCGCGGGTTGAGCGAGCAGTCCGGTGAGGGCCCAGCCTTCAATCGAACCTGCGCCGTTATTGTAGAAGAGCAATGTGCCCGTCTGCGCAAAGAGCCAGACGATTCCGAGCAGAAAAAAGATGTCGCCGACGCGCGTGGTAAGGAAGGCCTTCTTCGCGGCGGCAGCAGCGGAGGGCTTCTGGTACCAGAAGCCGATAAGCAGGTAAGAAGTCAGTCCAACCAATTCCCAGCACATGAACAGAAGCAAAAGGCTGTTCGAGATGACGACGCCCAGCATGGCGCCTGCAAACAACGATAGAAAGCAGAAGAAGCGCGTGTAGTTCTCGTCGTGGGCCATGTAGCCGGTTGAGTAAATGAAGATGAGCAGCCCAACGAAGCTGACCATCACCAGCATGACTGCGGAAAGCGGATCGAGAACCCAGCCGAGGTCGACGTTTGACGTGCCCACGCGAATCCAGGAGAAATTGACGGTCTCCCGAACAGCCGCGCCATGCGCCCATCCTGCGACTACGTGCGCGAAGGCGACGATCGAAAGCAGCAGAGACACGCCGAGCGAGCCGATGGACAACGTCGTTGCTGCCTTGCGCCTTGGCTGCGCGAGCAGGGAGATCAAGCCTGAGGCCAGGATGGGTAGAGCGGGAATCAGCCACACAATCTTCGTAATCGAAGACGCCGCCAACTGCGGAGTGAATGAAATTGTCTCTTGAATCAATCCCTCACCCCTTCATCCTGTTCATCTTGTCGAGATCGGTGGTTTGCGCATGGCGATAGATGGCGATGACCAGGCCGAGACCGACGGCAGCTTCGGCCGCGGCGACCGCAATCGAGAAGATGGCGAACATCATGCCGGTCAGCAGTTCAGGGTGCGGCGAGTAGCGCCAGAATGCGATGAAGTTGAGATTGGCCGCGTTCAGCATCAGCTCGATGCCGATCAAAACAAGAATTGCGTTGCGGCGCACCAGGGCGCCGGCGAGTCCAATCGCGAACAGCAGTGCCGCGACCAGCAGGTAACCGGCAAGTGGCGTCATCGACCACCGTCTTTCTCGTGCATGGCGACAATGACCGCGCCAATCGTTGCCGCGGTAAGCAGCAACGCGACGATTTCCAGCGGAAGCACATACCGCCCCACAAGCGCATTGCCAATGTCGTGCACCGTGACAGCGGGAACGGCGGCCTGGTTTGGCAAGCCGGGCACGCTTGCGATAACAGCCCATCCAAGCACGGCGAAGATGGCTGCCGCAATCACAAGTCCGACAAGCCAGGACCGGCTGAAGACTCCGTCCTTCGGCAACTCCGATCCGCGCGTAAGCAGGATGGCGAAAACAATAAGGATGGCGACCGCGCCAATGTAAACCAAAATCTGTGCGAATCCGGCGAACTGCGCGTCGAGTGAAAGAAACAGCAGTGCCAGCCCACCAAATGCCACGGTGACCGCGAGGGCGGCATGAACAAGGTTCTTCAAAAGCACGGCTGCCAGCCCGCCGGCAACTGTCAGGGCCGCGATCAGATAGAAGACCACACTCATGGATTGCATCTCCTATTCAGCATAGCGGTAGCTCCTGGGTCCGAAGTGCTTGCGGACCATGCCCGCGCGGCCCATCACGAAGTAAGCGGTAATTAGAATCGCCGAGCAGGCCACCCAGCGCTCCCATCCATCGCCCATGAATCGCCACAGAGCGGTGACCATCAGGTTGAGCAGCGTGAAGGGAAGCACAAACTTCCAGGCGAAGTTCATCAACTGGTCCTGGCGGAGTCGGGGAAGGGTTCCGCGCATCCAGATGAAGACGAAGATCGAAAGCATGAGTTTTGAGAAGAACCAGATCCATGAAGGGACCCAGCCAAGAATCGAAAACGGCGCGGACCATCCGCCGAGAAACAGCGTGGTTCCGAGGCCGGAGATGGAGAACATGGCCAGGTACTCGCCCAGGAAGAAGAGTGCAAATTTGAAGCCCGAATACTCGGTGTGGTATCCGGCCACGAGCTCCGACTCACCTTCAGGCAGGTCGAATGGAGAGCGGTTCGTCTCCGCGGTGGCCGCAATGGCATACATAATGAAGCCCGCCAATCCCCAGGGCGTAAAGATGTACCAGTGCGGCAACCCGAAGGTGTATTGGTTCTGCGCCTCAACGATTTTGGGAAGTGAGAGCGAGCCGGAGATCATGACCACGGCCACGCTCGAAAGCAGCAGGACCACTTCGTAGCTGATCATCTGTGCCACGGCGCGCATGGCTCCCAGAAGCGAGTATTTGTTGCGGCTCGACCAGCCTGCCATGAAGACCGAAACTTCAGTCGACGCGCCCATGGCAAAGAAAAACAGTAAGCCGGCGTCCATGTCGACCAACACCATGTTGCGCCCCATGGGCAGCACAGCGAATCCCATGAAGACCGCGACGACCAGTCCAATCGGCGCCAGAAAGTGCACCGGCGCATTGGCGCTGCGCGGAACAATGTCTTCCTTGGTGAGCGACTTGATGCCGTCGGCGATCGGCTGCAGGATGCCGAAGGGCCCTACGCGGTTGGGACCAAGACGATTTTGAATCCGTCCCAATCCCTTGCGCTCGAATACCGTGGTCAGCGCGAAAAGTGCGGGGAAGACGCAGACGATTGCGACCACGCTGAGCAGCACCGCGGCCGCCGGCTGAAGGCCCGCGGGCAGAAACGCCACCAGCCAGTGCTGAAGGAGAACGAAGATCTGGTCCATCTTGTCGATCATGGGCTAGTCCCCTGCTCCAGTTGCGGGCGCCGGTCTTTCCGCGGCCTTGATGGCAGACGCAACGGTTGCGGCTGTTGCCTTGGCGTCGGCCTTGGCCCTCTCCGCAGCCAGATGCGCGTCTACCGCCGCAGCCTCGGTGGGATGAATCTGATGATAGTATTCGTTCGACTTGGCGAGTTGTTTGCGATCGAGCAGCAGGCCGCCAAAGCGATCATCGGTAGCCAATTCAAACTCTGTATCCATTTTGATGGCTTCGAAAGGGCAGACTTCAACGCAGATCTGGCAGCTCATGCAGACCGAGATATCGATGTCGAAACGTGTGGGGTAGAACTGCGGCTTTCCGACGGCATCGGGCTTCTTGTCTTTCGACTTCTCAATATAGATGCACTTGGGCGGGCACTCCTTCTCGCATATCTGGCACGCGACGCAGCGCATTCCCGCCTCCCAGTCGGCGGTGTCGCCTGGGTTCTTGCTGTCATAGACAAGGAAGGGAAAGACGCGCGCATTCTCGGCCGTGGGAATCCGCTGTTCGGGATACTCGACCGTCGTGAGCCGCTCAGTAGAGACAAAGCTTCCGGCAAAGTTTCTTGCCGTCTCCGCCATCCCCTTCAGTATTCCCTCACCCAGCAAATGATCCCTCCGAAAAACCAGCTATCAGTGGACTATTCCCTATTCCCTGCTTCTTCACCGGTCCACTTCTCCCAGCACAATATCGACGCTCCCGAATATCAACACGACGTCGGCTACATTGCTGCCCAGACACATATCCTCAAGCACCGTCAGGTTGATCAAACTCGGTGGCCGCACCCGATAACGATAAGGGTTCGGCCCGCCGTCGCTGATAAGGTAAAAACCCAACTCGCCCTTGGGCGCTTCAATGCGGCCGTAAGCCTCGCCCGGCTTGGGGCGAAAGCCGCGAATCTTCGCCTTCGAATCCATGATCGGACCGCCGGGAATCTCCTTCAGCGCCTGGTTCAGAATGACGATGGACTCGCGCATCTCCAGAATGCGAACCATGTAACGGTCGTAGACATCCCAATGATCGCCCACCGGCACGCGAAATTTGAATCGGTCGTAGATGCCGTAATGGTCCACTTTGCGGATGTCGTAGTTGACTCCTGAGCCGCGCAGCATGGGGCCGCTGACTCCAGCATTGATGGCCAGGTCAGGAGGCAGAATACCGATCCCCTGGCAGCGCGCCATCAAAATCTCGTTGCCGCTCAGCAAATTTTCAAACTCGTCGATGAAAGACGGCAGCCCCGCAACGACTTTGCGCGCAGCATCGAGCCAGGCTGTGGAAACATCGACGCGGCAACCGCCGAAGCGCATATAGTTGCACATCATCCGCGAGCCGGTGAGCGCTTCGAACAAATCGAGAATCTTCTCGCGCTCCTTGAACGCATACATGAGCGGCGTACCGCTTGCACCCATCTCCTGAATCAAAAATCCAATCGCGGAAGCGTGATTCTGAATGCGTGTCAACTCGGCGAGGATTACGCGAATGTACTCAGCGCGCTCAGGAACTTCCTGGCCGGTGAGCTTTTCGACCGCCAGCGCGTAGGCCCAGTTATTCGTCAGCGAACAGAAGTAGTCGAGCCGGTCCGTATAAGGCATCGAACCCAGATAGCTGGCTTGCTCGGCGATCTTCTCGTGATTGCGGTGCAGGTAACCGAAGACCGGCTTGAGGCGAATCACGCGCTCGCCATCGAGAGCTACATCCATGCGGAAAACGCCGTGCGTGGACGGATGGTGCGGCCCCATCGCCACTTCGAGAAGTTCCCCTTCACCATCCGGCTCAATAACCGGCGGGCGGTTCCAGTTCTCCTCACTCTTATCGTGGAGCATGGCAGGAATGGTCATTGTCCGGCAACCGTCCCTTCCTGGCTCGTGCTCTCTTGCGCTTCCTTGTGCGCCGCGGCTCGCGCCAGCACGACATCGTGCGCCGTAGGCTCGTACTCATAGTCGTCCGGATCGACGTAATCGCGGCGCATCGGGTGGTCTTTGAATCCCTCCCACATCAGCAGCCGCCGCAGATCCGGGTGCCCTTTGAACACGATCCCGAAGAGGTCAAAGATTTCGCGCTCCTGAAACTCGGCCGAACGCCAGATAGGCGTGAGCGAGGGCAATTCAACCCGATCGGTCCGGTTGGCGGTGCGCATCCTCAACACCACGGGGCCATGCTTTTTGGCCATCGAAAACAAGTGGTAGACCGCCTCGAGACAGCCCGACTCCGTGCGCTTGCGGGTCTCTTCGATGGTCTCTTCAACTTGCTGTTCGACCCCATCGACATCTTTCGCAACCATGCGCGTGACCTTTACTTTCTCAGTGATTTCCTTGTCGGGCCAGTCAACGCCGGTCACGTTGGAGAGAAAATCGAGAGCGAGTTCCGAATCGTCGCGCAGGAATCGGGCCACATCAACCGCATGTTTATGCGCAAGACGAAGAGAGTGCTGCCCGCTGGGGCTTGGGTTGAGAACTAGCTCCACGACCGCGCCCGGCACGCCCAATTCGATCGCCGCTTTGATTTCTTCTGCCGTCTTCATCAGCGGATCACCACCGGAACCGGCCAGACGCCCTTGTTCGACGAGGGTTCGAGATCGTGCTCGCCCGGCTCGGGAACTGGAAACTCGCCCTGCGCTTCCGCATCCAGATGGCGCGGGCGGCCTTCCCCGGTCAGAGGCTGTGCGTCAATCTTTTTTTGCAGCGTCATGAAGGCCTGGATCAGCGCCTCTGGCCGCGGCGGACAGCCAGGTATATGCACGTCAACCGGGATGTACCGGTCAATGCCCTTCAGTACGTTGTAACCCTGCTTGAACGGCCCGCCGGAAATCGCGCAGGCTCCCATGGCAATCACGTAACGGGGCTCGGCCATCTGGTTATAAAGGCGCACCACCTGCGGCGCCATCTTTTTGGTCACCGTGCCGGAGATGATCATCAAGTCGGCCTGTCGCGGCGAAGGACGGAACACTTCTGCGCCGAAGCGTGCAAGATCGTAGCGAGCCATGGTGGTGGCGATCATCTCGATCGCGCAACAGGCGAGCCCAAACTGCATCGGCCAGATCGAGCTGCGTCTCCCCCAGTTGTAGAGCTCCTCGATGGTCGTAACGAAGACGCCCTGCTTGCCCAGTTCGATCTTCAGTCCTTCATCCACCATCGGTCGCTCCTGATAACAGAGATCAGAGATCAGGGGTCAGAGACCAACCGCCTTCATGACCGCCAATCTGTCAGAACCTCGGTTCAACATCTCCAGCGATGCGTCTTCAACCGAGCCCACCCGCCCCCACTAGGTCTTGCAGCACTCCCTGATCCCTGACCCCTGAACCCTGATCCCTGCCTTTACGCCCACGTCAACACGCCCTTTGCCCATGCCCAGGCCAGCCCTTCGATCAGCATCAGAACAAACACCAGCATGGCCGCGCAGGCTGCCACGCCCAGCCCCGTAAACGCGACCGCGAACGGCAACAGAAAAACAGCTTCCACGTCGAAGATAAGAAAAATGATGCCGTACAGGTAGTAGGCGGAGCGGAACTGCACCCAGGCATCCCCCTTCGACTCCAGTCCGCACTCGTAAATCGAGTTCTTGACCGCGTTCGGTTTGGCGGGCGAAAACGCCCTGGCCCACAGCCACGCCAAAGCCAGCGGAGCCAGCCCAAATCCCAACGCCGCCAAAAATAAGACCGCGAGGGAAAAGTAAGGATTTGATGCCATCTGGGAAATAGATTCCTTCCTATCCAACGTACCAGATTTGGGGCCGGTTTTGGCTAAGGAGTTCGGATCCGCCCGCGCGGCTCAGTCTCATTTTTTCGCCGTTCATCCCACCCTGTGGACCACTCGGCCGCGTATCCGCATGGTCGCATGGATTTACCGCTCGCCGGCGCGCTCCCCGCCAAAACACTTGGAAATCAGGTGGGCCGGCGAAGTCGGTTGCCCCTCAGTAGACCCGCTGAAATCCATTGCATAGTATTCGGTGAACCAGCCACCCGCGCCGGGCAGATCCATGATCTTCATGCCCATCGCGTTTTTCACCTCGCACTCGCCGGCCACAGGAACAGGACGAGCGCCGCGCAAACCTGAACGCAGCCCTCGTTCATTGCTCATCGCAATTTATTTCCTTTTGGCTACGCTCACCAGCTCACCACCGTCACTGCAAATGGATCGAGCGAAATCTTCCCATCCGCAGGTTTCACCATTCGCGCCGCCCCGTCGCCGGTTTCCTCATCCACCGTTCGCGCCGCGGCTTTGTCGGCGTCCGGCAGCTCGATTTCTTGAGCCCGATTGCGCCTGTTCACCAGCAGCAGTTTGCGTCCGCGCGGGGTAAGAAACGCCTGCGCCGCCAAGTCGCCGGAGTTCACTGAAGTGTCAACCAGCTTATCGCCGCTGTGGAATGAATCCTTGATAAGCTTCAAAACCCAGTAGCGCGCATTCGGCTGGTTGGTCCGCCAATCCATCATGCTCACGCTCGGAAACTGCGTCGGATAGCCCACCATCTGCGACATGCCGATAAGATCGATCTGCATGCGCGAGAGCTCGATAAACAGATCGGCATAGAGAGCACCGCATAGATTCCAATAGGCCGCGGGCGGCGCCGCGTCGTCTCCGGCCTTGTTGTCCGTTGGCAGAATCACACCCAACTCATCGAGATCGGTCTTCGTCTTCGGCGAGAGCCGCTTGCGCATCGTCTCCACGTAGCGCACGGTGTTCAAAAAACCATTGGCCTGATCGAAGAAGGTGTACTGCCAGTGATCCACGGTCTGGTCTTTGGAAGGCGATGCATAAAAGTGGTACGAGATGTAATCGAGTGGAATACCCGGCTTGTGGTTCTTCGGATTCAGAAAATACTCGAAGTATTGCGGATTAGTGCCGGGAATGGCCAGCGCCATGCCCATGAACTCGGTCTCCGGCGACACCTTGTGAATCGCGCTCACAATCGCGTCGTAGCGCGAAGTGTATTGCTCGGGAGTCATGTTGTGTTCGAAATCAACCTCGTTAAGAACCTCCCAGACGGGCATCTTGTAGTGGTAACCGGACTCGTGGCGCTTGCCATTCTCATCTGTGAAACCGCCGTTCACGTACCAGCTCACCAGGCGCGCGTAGTAGTCGCCAAGCTCCTTGCCCGACGGATCGCGCAGTTCCTTGCCCTGCGTGTAGTCCCAGGACACCTTGTTCGGATCGTCCGGATAAGCTACCGGCTTGTCCGTCTTCCACAGCCACGCGGGAGTCGTGCTGAAATTCAGAATCGCCGCATGGCCTTCGGTTGCGGCCAGAAAATCCTTCGTCATCGGATCGATGAGACTGAAGTCCCACGAGGTCTTTTGCGGCGTGGGCGGATCGAGTTCTGCAACGGCCAGCTTGGGATACGGCAGCCATGGCACATAACGCACATAGTCGGCGCCCAGCTCCTTCACAGCCTTGTAAGCCGCCTCGCCCAATGCCTCACCCGGCCGCAACGGCGGGTTCACAACCACCTGCAGCGTCGGCGTTGACTTTGAGACCACGGTAATTTTGTCCCATTGAATCGTCAGCTTGGCAGCCTGCTGGGCACAAGCCATTGCGGAAGCCATGACCAGGCCGGCAACCCCGGCCAAGCACGACAGTAAATGCACTCGCAACCTTCTGCGGGACAGGCTTATCACGGCTCTTTCGCGCATAGTACACACTCCGCTGGCAATCTTAGCACCGCACAAGGTTCGTGCTTGTCGATAGCGACAATAAATGGCCATACGGCCGCGAGTTGATGTTCCATGTTTCAAAATTAAGAGCAGGAGTGCCAAGGCGGCTTCGACTATTGCATTGGCGCGCAAGGCAACAAATTACGGCGATAGAACAGCCGCGCCTTCTTTCCGGATTCCAAAGGCCCAACTCCCAACTGCCATCTCTCGGGCCTCCCAACCCAAGGAGCGTCTATTTCCAACTCATATTGGCGCGCAAGCAGGCGGATCAATTGATCCGGCCGAACCGGCAAAACAACGTCTGGGTCAATTCGCGCCCCTGGCGATCCCGCTATTCGGGCAACGCCGCCGGTTGTCTTCACCAAGTCAAGCAGCATTAGCATTCCATCTCGCTCTGGCGGTGGGGCACTCATCGGAAGCGGCACTATCATCGCCATGATCGGTACATTCGCGTACTGCAGCTCGTCCCGGAGTTTACCTTCCGGCAGGCTGCTCAGGTTGTCGCCACCATCGGAGAAGACAACAATCAAATCGCCCGGCTTGTAGGGAATCAGCATTCGCATTGCCGAGTCGAGGTTGTCCCAGAGCGCCGTTCTGGTTTTATTCCCTTCGCCTTCGGGTTTCCACTTCAGCATCTCGGGCATTTTCTCCAGAGCTGCGGTTGGCTGCATGAATTCCGTGTGACTGGAATACTTTCCCGCAAACGCGAGAAACGCAACCGAATCGCCACTCGGAATTGCGGGAAGGGTGTCTCCCAGGGCCAGTTTCATCAGGGAATTCGGATCATAGTTCCCAATCGGAGGTCTGTGCGAGGCGTAGGTCATGCTTCCGCTGCGATCCAGCACGAGAACGATCCGCCGCCCCAGTGGTGGAGAACTGACGGCAGAGATCGGTAGCTCGCGGTCTCTGAATCTTGGATGAAAATCGCTGGCGGTCAACCCTTCAATTGGCTGATTTGTGTTTTGATCGAGCGCCGTCACAAACACAATCGAGCGACAGGAACGCTGTGCTGTTGCGATGCCGCACTTCAGTAGGAGAGCGCAAAGGGCGAGAGAAACCGCCGCACTGGAGCGAAAGCGCATAGAGCACCTGAGCATCGAAAAGATGGAAGCGATTATACCTCTAAATGCGACCGGGTGCCCCAGGCCTCGATTTCGAAACCTTGGAACCCATAGTCTCGGGTTCGCCGGTCATCCGGTCGGGAACCCGCAAGATAGTGTGACCATGTTCCCCGATGGATTTATCGCTGGCCGGGTGCCCCATCCTTTGTGCGTCCTTTGCACAAAGGGTGGGATCGCAAGAATTCACCCTCGCTTTTCTATCCCCTGTTCCCTATTCCCTGTTCCCTATTCCCTGTTCCCTATTCCCTGTTCCCTATTCCCTGTTCCCTGTTCCCTGCTCCCTGCTCGTTGCCCCTTGCACAAAATTAATGGCCGTCGGCGCAAAATAAGGGAATGAACCTCCTCCAATCTCAAGCTATAAATTCGCGCAAACCCCCGTCCCGCAAGGATGGTTTTCGGCTCGAAATCTTGGGTGGGGGGGTACCCCCCCACCCAGAGGGAGTACCGAAAGGTAACGGATTTCTACATAACATCCATGGAATGAATACCGCAAAAGTCCATGCTAGTTACTAACCGGTAAACAAGAATCGCGGATTTTGACCGTTCTTAGGCCCGAAAAGCCCGTTTTTACCCCGAATCCTGCCAGTTCAGAGCCCCGGACGAGGGGCTTCCTGGCTGAGAAGTCTTGCCCGTGCCAATCTCTGGACACCGTCTCAGTCGTCGTCCCTGACGGTTTTCTTGGGCGGCGTTTTAAGCATTGGGGGAACTGGCTTATTACCCATAACGTCCTTCCAGAGGATGACGTTCAGCTTCTCCGTCGGAGCGCGGTCCGCATGGCTGAAGTCCATCTTCATGCTCTCTCTCGCGCCGGCGGCGGTCTTCGCGTTGGCCGTATAGATGAGCCCGTTGTCGCGATTGGAGTAGTCCGCCGCGTAAGCCGGTTGATCCCCGGGGCCGGTAAATAGAGTCGAGATCAACGAGCTGAAAGCATCGTTGTTATTCATCGGCGGAAGCCCCAGCAGGGTCTCGATGGTGCGCAGCACGCTGACGGTCGAGTAAAAGCGGCTGTCGACAAAGGGCGCGCCATCCGGACCGTGCGGAGCGTACTTGCTTACGACAACACCGAGGCTGCGGTGCGCATCCACGTGATCGGCGCCGGCCTGCGCGTCGTCCTCCAGGATGAAGAAGGCAGTGTCGTCCCAGAAAGGCGAGTGCGAGATGGCTTCAACTGCCCTGCCCACCGCGAGGTCGTTATCGGCGACAGAGGACTTCGGGGTCGGTCCCCCCGGCCGTGTTCCGGCGGTGTGGTCGTTGGGAAAACGCAGTTGCAGAAAGGCGGGCATTGTGTCCTTTCCCTGCTCGCGATCGGCGATCCATTGTTTCAAGTGGCGCTCGAAGACTTCGAAGCGAACCTGGTCGGGAACGAGCAGATTGAAGTCGGGGTACTCGGGCGCAAAGTGGCCAGCAAGTTCCGGCTTGGTGGCGATGTTTGTAGCAATCAGAGGAATGGCCCACGGCCACTTGTTGACGCCGCCACCCCACTCGGCCGGCAGCATTTCGCCGGGCGCAATTGCTTTGTGCGCGCAACTGCGGCCCTCCAGCATGGGCCCCAGTTGCGGATTGGCGACCTGGGCCTCGTCGCAGAAAGTTGTCGAGATGAACTCGGCAAAGTGGTAATAGGTCTTGCCGTGCGCAGCGAGATCGCCCCAGAGATATCCGCTCTGCGGCTCGTTGACGTCGGGGATTTTCTGGAGAAGCGGATAGCCTTCGGCCACCACGCCCTCGTAGTCGTAGGTGCGCTGGCTGCCGCGGTAGTTCTGCTGCCAGGTCTTTTCCAGGTAGTCGGTGCCGATGGCCGCGTTCGACCAGACGTGGCCGTCGCCCGACACTTCGCCCGAGTCATAAAAGTTGTCGAGCACTCCGAACTGAAGAACGAGTCTGTGCAGATTAGGAGTGATCGATGAGCCGAACATTGTCAGGCTCGGGTCACCGTTGCCCACTGGCTTTCCATCTTGAGTCAAATCGCCAAAGATCTGATCGTAGGTGCGATTCTCCTTGATAATGTAGATCACATGCTTGATGCGGTCCTGCGCGCCGCCGGCAAAGGTGATCTTCTCCTCCGCCGCCTTCATCCGGTTCGACTCGAGCACCACCGAGGTCCACTGCGGCAGGTTCGCCGTGATGTCGGCCTCGTCGATCGTTGCCAGCGATCCGTAAAGCAGTGTCCCGATGTATGTGTTGGACCTTTGTGCGCCAGTACTTCGCATCGACTCGACGACCCTTTGGGGAAAGTTGTTAGGTCCGGTTCCTTTCCCTTTGTCGGTAGCAACGTAGAGCTTGCCGCCGGATGCGGAAGGAACGAAGGCCATTGAGATGGGCATCCACTCGGTGGGCACAAATCCAATCGGCTCGACCATTCCCTGCTTCACCGCTTTCGCAGTGAGCTGCGTTGTATCGATGACCGCAACTGCATCGCTGGCCATATTCGCTACGTAGAGCCGTTTGCCGTCGCCGTTCACAGCCAGCGCCACCGGCTCCGCCCCGAAGTAACTCTGATGCGGAAGGCGAGTGTCGAAATACCCTTTGACGGAGAACTGCCTTGCGTCCACGTTCACGGCCGCAATCGCATCACGGTTGGAGAGGGCCACGTACAGAGTATTGCCGTCCGGCGAAGACCCGAACGCACAGGGATGGGTGCCGGGGGCAATCGGGCTTGAAGGCTTGAGTAAAAGCAGTTTACGGCCAACTGTTTGTTTTTTCAGGTCGAGTTCAACGATCTCCGACGAGTTCCACAGCGCTACAAAAGCGCGTGCGCCGTCTTTTGAAACGGCAAGGGCGACAGGGTAAGTGGAGGGAACAGCGTCGCTCTCAGAGAGGTCGAAGCGTTTTTCGATTTCACCGGTCGCCGCGTCGAGCAGGAGAACATCGTCAGAAAGATTGTCGGCGACCAGGAGTTCTTCGTGGCCGGGAGGGCCAACTACCGCAATCGCCGCGGGAAACGGCACACCCTTGTCGCCGTCCACATCACCGACCAGCTTTGTCTTCCGGCCCGAAGCAAGCTGCTGCAGGGGGAGATTGAGGATGCGCTCGGGCGCAACTTTTCCGTCGTTGAAGCTGTAGACCACGACTCCGCTACCGACCGCGCCTTTGGTCCCGCCGAGGGGGTCGGTCAGTGAGCCCATGCTTGCGTAGATATGTTTTCCATCGCGGCTGAAAGCCAAGCCTGAGTAGAGCGTCTGCTTGCCCGTTCTTGCGAAAGTGCGGTCGTCGGGGAAGTCGGAGAGGGCGCCAGTTTGCGTATCGAGCACAGCGAGCGACTGTTCATACTTCGACTCGAATGCTCCATACCCGGCATTCACAGTAACCGCGTAATGGCCGTCGGGGGAGACAGCCATCGATATAGGCAGATTGTTCAACCGCTGCGGGTGGCCGGGGACCTCCCCGATCAACCGCTTGCTAGAGGGCAGGTCGATGGTCTGTGCCGCGAGCAATGCCGGTCCGAGGAAAAGCGCCGTGCCGGAAACCGTCAGGAGAACCTTCGCATTCATTGAATTACCTCAGAGTAAGCGCTGACGTGCACACAGATGTATTCCGCGACCCGCAGCTTTCCACACGCAGCTCTTGTTCAAGAAAGGATTGTACATGGCGCGTGTGAACGGGACTTCACAAGACAGGTTTCGTGCAGGGTGTTCTCCCCGGCCCATTGAAGGCCGGGGAGAATAGACGAGTTTAATTGCCGGTGACCCTATATTCAGCGACTTCTACGGATAGATGCCGCGGATTTGCACCGCCTCGGCAACGCGGCCTATGCCAAGTATGTTGGCCGCAATGCGCATGGGCACATCCTTTTCCAGGTGGATTTTGAGGACGTCGCGGAAGGCCGTCTTCATCACTCGCTCCAGGCGGTTGTAGATATCCTGCGCCTCCCAGAACAGGTGTTGCTCGTCCTGGACCCACTCGAAGTAGGAGACCGTGACTCCGCCGGCATTGCAGAGAATGTCGGGAATCACGAACACGCCCTTGGCTTCCAGGATTCTGTCGGCCGCGGGGGTGAGAGGCCCATTGGCTGCCTCGGCGACGATCCGGGCGCGCACTGTAGCTGCATTCTCGGCGTGGACGGTATTCTCCAGCGCCGCCGGCACAAGGATGTCACAGTTGAGCGCCAGCAAGTCGGCGGGCTCAAGCGGCTCGCTCTCAGGGAAGCCTTCCACGTGTCCGACTAAAGTCTTCATGTGGATGAGCTCAGGAATGTTCAAGCCATTGCGGTTGTAGATGCAACCGGTGGAATCGCTGACTGCGATGACCTTGGCGCCCGCTTCATGCAGCAACTGCGCCGTAATCGACCCTGCGTTGCCGAAGCCCTGCACCGCGACTGTAGCGCCCTTCAATGAAATCTTTAGCTGCTGGCATGCGCACTCGATGGTGTAGAACACGCCGCGCCCTGTAGCTTCATTGCGGCCCAGCGATCCGCCCAGGCTGATGGGCTTGCCCGTAACCACGCCGGGAATTGGATAGCCCTTGGTCATGCTATAGGTATCCATGATCCAGGCCATGGTTTGCGAATTGGTATAGACATCGGGCGCGGGAATGTCCTGCTCCGGTCCGATCAAGGGAAGAATCGCGCTGGTGTAACGGCGCGTCATCCTCTCCAGTTCGCCTTTGGACATATGTTTCGGGTCGCAGGTAATTCCGCCCTTGGCTCCGCCAAAGGGAATGTTCACCACCGCGCACTTCCACGTCATCCAGGTGGCAAGCGCCTTCACCTCATCCAGTGTTACCTGGGGGTGGAAGCGGATACCGCCCTTGGCGGGGCCGCGCACCTGGCTGTGCTGCACGCGATAGCCCTCGAAGCGGTGAATGCGCCCGTCGTCCATGCGGACCGGCACAGTGACCATGAGGATTCGTTCGGGATACTTGATCATTTCCCGGACGTCTGAATCGAGCCCCATGGCTTCTGCTGCAGTATCGAAGTTCTCCAGGGCAACGTCATATGCGTTCCCTGTACTTTTTGTCATGAGCATCTTCTTTCCTCCTTGCCCGAGCCGTGCCGTTGCGTTTACTGCGCATTGGTCAGGGATCAAGCAACACTCGTCTCCGCCAGATGGACTACGTCCAACTCTGGCGATAGCCAGCCGTCATAGACCGGAAGTAACCACTTCCGGTAGGCCCTTAGATGTCCTCGTGTTGCATCAAAGTACGATTGCTGCAACTGGCGCGCAATCGCGCCAATGGCGCCATCCTTCACTGGCCGATGATCGACCCTTACAATCGGCGCAATGCCCACCGCGGTCCCGGTGAGGAACAACTCGTCGCATTGGTAGAGTTCGCTGCGATCGATCGGGCGCTCCACAACCTGCATGCCAAGCTCGCGCTGCGCCAGTTCCATGATGGAGTCGCGTGTGATGCCCTCAAGTATGTTTTCAGTAACGGATGGAGTGACCAGCCTTCCCTTGCGAACCATGAATATGTTGCATGTTGCGCCTTCGGCAACGTGGCCGTTCTCGTTGAGAAAGATTGCTTCATCGAAACCGTTGCGCCGCACTTCGTCGCTGGCCAGTGCGCTGTTCACATAGGCTCCGCAGATCTTGGCGCGTGCTGGAATGGCATTGTCGTCGATGCGTCTCCATGAACTCACGCCGGCGTGCAGCCCCTTTTCAGCGTGCAGATAGTCGCCGAATGGCAGCGCGACGACGGCCCATGCGTCCTGTTCGTCGGTGGCCACGCCGATACGTTCCGCGCTTTTGTAGGCGATGGGCCGGACGTAGATGTTGGTTCGAAATGCGTTGCGACGCATCAATTCAACGGTGATGCCGCACAACTGCTCGGGAGACATCGGAACGTCAATACGGAGAATGCCGCAGTTCTGTTTCCAGCGGTCGAAGTGCTCCTCGGGCCGGAGTACGAAGAGTTCCTGAGAGGGTTCATCCCAATGAGCACGGATGCCTTCAAAAACGCCGGTCCCATAATGAAGTGCGTGTGTCAGGATGCCTACGCGGGCCTCGCACAGCGGCATATACCGACCGTCGAAATAGACGATAAGGTTCGGATCTCCATCAGCCTTCATGTAGTACCTCCAGATGAGACTCCCTGAAGAGTTCCCTGCCTCGCGTCAACGCGCGTTCATCGAGTGCGAGCCATTTCGAATTCATGATCAGGCGGCGAAGTGCGGCATCGATGCTGGCCTGCGGCAACCCGCCCGCTATCTCGAGCAGTGAGCCGAGCATTACCATGTTTCCGGCTCGTGCGTCGCCGAGTTCATGAGCCACTTGGGTAAACGGATGCGCGATCACACGAACGTCATCGCGCACACAATCTGCCGGGAAATCTTCGCCGTTGTAGATGATCCATCCGCCTGGACGCACGCTCTTGTCGAACTTCCTGAGCGATGGTTCGTTCATCGCCACGAGAATGCCGGGCGCTGTTACTAGTGGCGAATCGATTGTCTGGTTCGACAGGCGCACATGGCAGTTCGAGGTTCCCGAGCGCATCTCTGGCCCGTAGGACGGTAGCCACGACACTTCGAGGCCCGCATCCAATCCGGCCTCTGCCAGCACCTCGCCCAAAAGCAGCACGCCCTGGCCGCCAAAACCGGCTACGCGCACGTGGAGGTCGATTGCCTTCGTCGCTTCGGTGAGAGTTGGATGGGCTCCAGGCAACTTTTCGTCTGCCACGCCGAGAAGTGTCGGAATTTCATCCAGCGAAAGCGCAGGCCCCGAATGATGCCGCGTATGCGCAGTTTTGGTGCGATCGCAAGAGACGCCCAACGGATAGGTTTGCTCCATCACGTCGCTCACCCAATGCTGCGCTTCCACAGGGGACATCTTCCAGATGGTTGGACAGGGCGCGAGCACCTCGATCAGCGAGAAGCCGAGTCCATTCACCTGATTTTCAACGGCCCGCCTTATAGCGCGATTTGCCTGCGAGATCTGCTTGTTGTCTCCCAATCCGACACGTTCGATGTAGACCGGACCTTGGAGTGTAGCCAACAATTCGCTAACATGCATCGGGAAACCTTCGGTCACGGAACTGCGGCCACCAGGCGTGGTGGTACTTTTTTGCCCGATGAGGGTGGTCGGCGCGGCCTGTCCGCCGGTCATGCTGTAAATGGCATTGTTGACAAAGATCACGGTGATATTTTCGCCGCGATTGGCTGCATGCAGAATCTCCGCCGCTCCAATGGCAGACAGATCACCATCGCCCTGGTAGCCGATGACGATGCTTTCCGGGCGGCTGCGCTTCATGGCAGTGGCTACCGCAGGTGCGCGGCCATGCGCGGCCTGCACGTTGCCCACGTCAAAGTAGTAATAGGTGAAGACCGAGCAACCAACGGGACCGACCAGAATCGTCCTGTCCTGGATTCCGAGCTCGTCGATAGCGCGGGCCAGCATCTTGTGAACGATGCCATGACCGCATCCGGGGCAGAAGTGCGTCTGGTGTTGTAACTCCGGTTTCCGGGCATAGCTTTCGTAGAACGACTTTGCTCTGCTTTGAACTACCGTGTATTCCTGAACCAACTCGCTAGACATTTGCCAGCCGCTCCTCATCCAGTTCAATTGCGGGCTCAGATTTCAGCGCCAATTCGCGCGCAAGTTTGCGCACCAGCGCGAGCACCTCTTCGTGCGACGGCACGTTGCCGCCCGCGCGGCCAAGGAACTCAACCGGCCGCACCCCGTTCAGCGCCAGCCGCACATCTTCAACCAATTGGCCATTGCTCATCTCCACGACGACGAAAACCTGAGCCTTCTCGGCCAAACGCTGAAAGTGCGAAGCCGGAAAAGGGTAGAGCGTAATCGGCCGCAATACGCCCACTTTGATGCCATCGGCGCGGGCCTCGGCAGTGACGGCCTTCAGAATCCTGCCGACAATGCCGTAGCCGACGAGCACAATCTCCGCACCATCCGTTTGCCACTCTTCGGCGCGCGCTTCAAGGTGTTCCGCGCAGCGATATTTCTGCTCGAGGTTGCGATTGTGAGCCTCAAGATCGTCGATATCCATAAACAGCGACGTGATCAGGTTGCCGCGAGTTGCCGCTGTTCCAGCGACGGCCCACTCAGGCTGATGAGGCTCGACGGCGGTTTGCGGAAACTCAACCGGTTCCATCATCTGTCCGATGAATCCATCTGCCAGGAGCACGACGGGGTTGCGATAACGATCGGCGAGTTCAAAGGCCAGCGCCGTAAGATCCGCCATCTCCTGCACGGAATGTGGGGCCAGCACGATGGTGCGGTAGTTGCCGTGGCCGCCGCCCTTAACCACCTGGTGGTAGTCGCTCTGCTCTGCGGCAATATTGCCCAACCCGGGCCCGCCGCGAGTAATGTCGGCAATCACGCATGGCAACTGTGCGCCGGCCATGTAGCTGATGCCTTCCTGCATCAGGCTGATGCCGGGACCGCTGGAGGCGGTCATGCAACGCACACCTGCCGATGCGCCACCGTACAACATATTGATTGCCGCCACTTCACTTTCGGCCTGGACAAACACGCCGCCGGCACGCGGCATATATTCTGCGGCGGCCTCGGTAATCTCACTTGCCGGCGTGATGGGATAGCCGTAGAACGCTCGGCATCCGGCAAGAATCGCGCTCTTGACGATAGCTTCGTTGCCTTTCATTAATTGCTTTCGCATCAGGCAACCCCCTCCAGACCGATGTTGATCGTGGGTACTCCACCGGACTTGCTCATCGCGGCGCGCAGCACTGTAATCGCTCCCGGCTCGGGACAGGCCATGAAGCAGATTCCGCACCCGGTGCAGCCCGCACCTGCATAAACCGCGGTGCGATAGCCGTAATGATTCAGGTGCTCGCTCATGCCGATCACCTTCGGCGGACAGGCCTCAATGCACAGCCCGCATCCTTTGCATTCATCCATATCGATTCGCAACAAGCCTCGATCCCGCTTGCCTACATCTGTCATTCCCTGCTCCTGTCGGACAAACAACCGCCCCTCAGGCGATCGTGGCCGTCGTCTTTTCGCGCCCCAAATAATGGGCGCGCACAGCAAAATCTTCCAGCTCCTGTTGAAAGCGCGGATCGGCGATGGCGATCAACGCCTCGGCCCGCTCTCGCAATGTTTTTCCGTGCAAGAATGCGATGCCGTACTCGGTGACCACATAGTGCACATCCGCTCGCGAGGTAACAACACCCGCGCCCGGTTCCAACATCGGCACGATTCGCGACACGCCGCCATGCATGGCCGTTGCGGGCAGAGCGATAATGGGCACGCCTCCCTTCGAGCGCGCTGCCCCGCGAATGAAATCCAATTGACCGCCAAAGCCGCTGTAGGGTCTTGTGCCCAACGAATCGGCACAGACCTGTCCGGTCAGGTCTACTTGCAGCGCCGAATTGATGGCAACCATGCGGTCATTCTGCGCCACCACAAATGGATCATTGGTGTAACAAATAGGCCGAAACTCGAAGCTTGGATTCTCGTGAATGCAGTCAAAGAGGCGCTGCGTTCCCAAAACGAAAGCGACGACGGCCTTGCCGCGAAGCAGTGATTTCCGCTCACCATTCAGAACACCGGACTCAATGAGGTCGACCACTCCGTCCGGACACATTTCGGTGTGGATGCCCAGGTCGCGCTTGTCGCCCAGGCACTGGAGCACGGCCTCGGAGATTCCGCCGATGCCAGTCTGAAGAGTTGCGCCATCGGGAATGAGCGATGCCACATTGCGCGCAACGCGCAGGTGTGTCTTGGTGCACGGCTCAGAATGGAGTTCCAGAAGCGGACGAGAAGTCTCGACGACGGCGAAAATGCGGCTCACATGGATGAATGTGTCGCCATGCGTGCGCGGCATCCGCTCATTGACCTCGGCGATTACGATCTTTGCGCAGCGCGCGGCATTGAGCGTGCAGTCTACTGTCGTTCCAAGGCTCACGAATCCGTGCGCGTCGGGCGGTGAGACCTGCATGAGCACGACATCCAACGGCAGTGCGCCAGTCTCAAACAAGTTCTCAATTTCGCTGAGGAAGATTGGCGTGTAGTCGGCGCGGCCGGCTGCAATTGCTTCCCGCACATTCGCTCCTAGGAACAGCCCGCGATGGCGAAAATGCCCCTCATACTCCGGTTTTGTGTAATCCGCGGAGCCGAGAGTCATCATGTGTACGATTTCGACATCGCGCACATGGGGAGCGCGCTCGACAAGCGCGTCAACGAGAACAGAAGGAGTGCCGCATCCCGACTGAATCCATACGCGAGTACCGGTATGTACAGCCTCCAGCGCCTGAGTGGCACTCATGCACTTGCTCCGGTAATCCTCGCTCCAAGACATCTAAGATTGCCTCGAGACGCGCACCCTTTATCTGCGCATCCTCCCTGGCCCGATTTCGTATTCTAACTGTCAGCCAGGGCTGTGGCCCTGTCCTTTACCCGCACAATCCCGGCTCTCGGGGCGCTTCAAATACTTCCCCCAAGCCCGCGCTATTCTGCTCCTTGCAAAAGGGGTCTGCTGTGATGGTTGTCACCCAAGCAATTGTGAGTGCCGGCACAGACACCGGGCGCGAATTTCGTGATTGGTCTCGCCCGCCCAGGAGATTTTCTTGCACCCGGTTATTGTTTGTAAGTCATTTATTTTTAGTAACTTATACTTTTCGCTCGGAAGGGCGCAGGGCGGTACTTCAGTACCGATTGCTGCCTGCTAATTTGCGCGGCATTGCCGGAATGGAACGTTGTCTGATCGTCTCGAAATGAAGTCGCTGACATGAGGAAATCAAGGGCCGAATTGAGATCGGCGAGTGCCCGTCCGCGGCAATCACTCTGCCGCCGGCTCGGAACTGGTCGTTCGTATTGAGGAACGCAGGTAATGACCATGTGCGCCAGCCACAGTTGGGCTCATCGAGGAGCTGAATCTGGGATAAATCCGTTGCTCTTATTTAAAGAGCCAGGCTCTGCCTTAATCGAGTAAGCTGAATTGCAGAGTGCTTCCCCAAAGCTCCATCGACGAGTTGCGTGCAGCGGTTGGCGCCGACGGACTTATCACCGGCGAAAGCCAGTTGCAGACCTACGAATGCGATGGTTTGACCAACTTTCGCGTTCTGCCCGGCGCCGTGGTACTGCCTCGCAATGCCGGCGAGGTGCAGGCGGTGGTCCGCGTTTGCGCGCGCCACAAGATTCCCTTCGTAAGCCGCGGGGCGGGCACAGGCCTGAGCGGGGGCGCACTGCCTGCCGCTGGCGGTGTGGTAATCAGCCTTGCGCGCATGAATCGCATCCTCGAAGTCGATATCGCCAACAAGTACGTCGTGGTCGAGCCGGGCGTCATTAACTCGCATGTGACACAGCGGGTGGCCGCGCATGGATACTTCTACGCTCCCGATCCCTCGTCGCAATCCGTGTGCACCATCGGCGGCAACGTGGCGGAAAACTCCGGGGGTGCGCACTGCCTCAAGTATGGATTCACCGTGACGCACACGCTGGCGCTGGAGGTTGTGTTGCCCAGCGGCGAATTGGTTCAGCTTGGCTCGCCGACGCTTGATCCACCTGGCTACGACTTGGCCGGCGTTTTTGTTGGATCGGAGGGCACGCTGGGTGTGGCCACCAAGGTCACGTTGCGCATTGTGAAACGGCCGGAAGTTGGTGCAGACGCTGCTGGCCGCCTTCGATTCGCCGCAAGCCGCGGGCCAGACCGTGAGCGACATCATTGCGGCTGGTATGTTGCCTTCCGCACTGGAGATCATGGACACGCTCGCGATCGAGGCGGCGGAGGCGGCTGTGCACGCGCACTATCCCATGTGCGGGGGGTTGCTGCTGGTGGAGTTGGACGGCCCGTCGAGCGAAGTGGAGGTGCTGATGCGCGAGGTGCGCGCAATCTGCACGAGAGAACGGCGCTGGAGAGATTCGCGTTGCGCAATCGGACGCAGGAACGTGCATTGGTGTGGAAAGGACGTAAGGCTGCCTTTGCCGCCATGGGCCGCATCTCGCCGAACTACATTGTGCAGGACGGCGTGATTCCGCGCACCGCTTTGCCACGCGTGTTGAACGAGATTGACCGCATGGCCACGGCTGTGAATTTGCGCGTGGCCAACGTCTTCCATGCCGGCGACGGCAACCTGCATCCGCTGGTGCTTTACGACCGCGCCATTGAAGGGCAGGAGGAGACGGCGCTCGACCTCTCCTATCGCATTCTGCATCTCTGCGTGGACAGCGGCGGCTCCATTACCGGCGAGCATGGCGTGGGCAAGGAGAAGCAGGAGGCGCTCGGATACATGTTCTCCGAACCCGACCTCCAAACCATGCAACTGGTGCGCTGCGCCTTCGACCCGGAGAGTATTTCCAATCCGGACAAGGTCTTCCCGCGGCCGCGGCTTTGCGCGGAGGTTCCCGGCCCATACAAGCCGCACCCGCTGGAAACGGCCGGCATCGCGGAGATCTTCTGATGAGCGCGACGGCTGCATTGACGCAGCAAGAGTGCATGGCTCATCTGGCTTCGATCGCCGGGCCGGAGCACACACATCTTGAGGGAGAGACCGTCGCCGTTGCACCCGCGGATGCGCAGCAGATTGCGGAGGTACTTCGTTTCGCCAATGCGAACGGCATTGCCGTAACGCCCTCCGGGAAGCGGCACCAAGATGGGATGGGGCAATCCGGTAGCGGCGGGCATTCGGCTGGAACTGAAGCGCATGAACACCCTGCGCGAACATCCATGGCAGGACATGACCTGCACCGTCGAAGCCGGCTGCACCTGGGCGGCGATGCAGGCGGAGCTGGCGCGCCACGGGCAGATGGTTGCGCTCGATCCACTTTGGCCGGAGCGGGCGACGGTGGGCGGCGTGGTGGCCACAAACGATAGCGGCGCGCTGCGGCTGAAATATGGCGGCCTGCGCGACTTGATTATCGGCATGACGATTGTGCTTGCCGATGGAACCATTGCAAAGACCGGCGGCAAGGTGGTGAAGAATGTTGCTGGCTACGATCTGCACAAGCTGATGACTGGCGGCTTCGGCACGCTGGGCGTGATCGCCGAAGTGAATTTTCGCTTGCATCCCGTCGAAGCGAACGCGCGCACATGGACAGCGGTTGCGCCGGAGTGCAGCAGAATTTGCATGCGCCGCTTCGAGCGACTGCTGGATTCGCAGATGACTCCGCTCATCGGTGCAACTTCGCGTGCGCAGGCGGGAATGCGCGCTCGATGTCCGCATTGCGGCGTTGCCGGAGTGCATGGACGAACATGCGGCAGGGCTTGCGAAAGATCTTGGCCAGCAGGTCGAACTGAAGGATCGAGCGAGAGCGTCTGGCAGGCGCGACAGGAGCTCTTCGAAATCGGAGGGCGCGGTCGTTCTGAAGGTCTCTCTGTTGCCCGCCGAAGTTTGTCCCGTGAGCGCGGAGTTGCAGCGATGGGCGGTCGACGACGATGCAGGGATCGCCGTTGTGGCTCAGGCAACCGGCCTGATGACGGTGGCTCTGGAAGCCGCTCTCCAGTGCGGCGATTACTCTCATCGAGCAACTTCGCCGGAGGCTGCGTGGCTTCGGGGGCAGCGTGGTTGCATCTGGGGGTTCCGCAAGTGCTGCGCGGCGGGCTCGACGTGTGGGGCTGCGACTCGAACGCGCTGCCGCTGATGCGCGAGATCAAACGCCGCTTCGACCCCAACCGCATTCTCAACCCCGGCCGATTTGTGGGAAATATCTGACGCCTATGCCGCACACTGTTGAACAAACTGAAAAGCGTCCTTCCAGTTTTGACGCGCATAATCCGCCGGAGAAGGAGTACATCGACGATTGCGTGCATTGCGGCTTCTGCCTGCCTGCCTGTCCCACTTATGTGCTTTGGGGTGAGGAGATGGATTCGCCGCGCGGCCGCATTTACATGATCAAGAAAGCCGCCGACGGCGAGGCTCCGCTCGATGAGCGCTTCCGGCAGCACATGGATCGCTGCCTGGGCTGCATGGCTTGCATGACGGCCTGCCCATCAGGCGTCGAATACAACAAGCTCATCGAGCCGGTACGCGCGCAAATTGAGCGCAACATGCCGCGCAGTCTGGGTGAGCGCCTTTTCCGCAAGTTGATCTTCGCCACATTTCCCCATCCCGAGCAGGTTGCGCCTGCTCGCGCTGCCGCTGCTGTTCTATCAGAAGAGCGGCCTGCGGGCGCTGATGCGGGCGATCGGGATTTCAAGCTCTGCTGCCAAAACGCCTTGCGGCCATGGAGTCGCTGCTGCCGGATGTGCCGTCGCATCCATTCGCGAGGCTGCCTGCGGTCATTCAAGCCCAGAGCTGCGCCACGCCGCCGCGTAGGCATGCTGAGCGGATGCGTGCAGCAGGTCTTCTTTCCGCAGGTGAACGCTGCTACTGCGCGCGTACTGGCTGCGGAAGGCTGCGAGGTGGTTATTCCGCGCGAACAGGGCTGCTGCGGTGCGCTGATGGTTCACTCCGGACTGGAAGATGATGCCATCGCGCTTGCAAAGAAAATGATCGCCGTCTTTGAGGCCGCGGATGTTGACGCCATCGTCATCAACTCCGCCGGATGCGGGTCATCGATGAAGGAATACGGTCATCTGCTGCGCGACGATCCGGCGTGGGCCGAGCGGGCTTCGGCTTTCTCGGCAAAATGCAAAGACATCTCCGAAATTCTCTGCGAACTGGAGCCGCAAGCGCCACGCCATCCACTGAAGATGCGCGTTGCCTATCACGATGCCTGCCATCTGCAGCATGCTCAGGGTGTGCAGGCTCAGCCGCGGAAGCTGCTGGGCTGGCATCCCAGATCTCGAAGTGGCCGAGATTCCCGAGGGCTCGCTTTGCTGCGGTTCGGCCGGCGTTTATAACCTGCTGCAATCGGAGACGGCGAATCAACTCGGCGATCGCAAGGTTGAGAACCTGCTGACCACAGGCGCGGAGGCCGTGCTTTCTGCCAATCCCGGCTGCCTGCTGCAACTGATGAACGGCCTGCGCCGGCGCGGGCTGAAGGCAATGCCCGCATTCCACATGGTCGAACTTCTGGACGCGTCCATTCGCGGCATCCCAACTTCGGTTTTGCTCAGGGGAGACAAGGCTTCGCCTGTTGATGCAAACTGGAAGGCATGATCTCTGACACCCGAATCTCCGAACTACATTCCGCGGCCGGGCTCCTGCTTGAAGCTCGGTGCACCGCCGCCCCCCTTGCCGATTTACCTGAAGCCTTGCAGCCGACGTCGCTTGAGGAGGCCTACTTTGTGCAGGACGCGATTGCCCGCGCCCTTGAGCCTGATGGCGTGCGCGCATGGAAAGTGGGCGCGCCTGCGGCCGATGCCACACCCATGTTCGGGCCCATGATCTCCGCATGGATTGCGGATGACGCCAGCGTGCTCACTGAACCGCGTTATCGTTTGCGCGGCCTTGAGGCCGAGATTTCGTTTCTGATGGGCAGGGATCTGCCACCGCGGCTTGAGCCTTACACACGCGAGGAGGTCGTGGCCGCCATCGCGAGTTGCCATCCCGCCATCGAGGAACTGGAGGCCGGGGTTACCGACCCTTCCAAGGTTGCACGGTTCACCATGATCGCCGACTTACAGATGCACGGAGGCTTTGTCTACGGACCAGCCGCGCCCGCATGGCGGCAGATCGATTTTGCCAATGAGTCCGTCTCGCTGGCCGTCGACGGTGCAGTTCGCGTGGAGAGGATCGCCTCAAACAGCGCCGGCACCGATCTGCTTCGGCTGATTCTTTATCTGGCCAATGAGGGCGCGGCGCGCACTGGCGGCCTGAAGCGCGGAGACTGGATTACAACCGGAAGTTGGACTGGCAACACCTTTGCCCCGGCCGGCGCCACGGTGAACGTGCGCTTTTCGACTGCGGGCTGCGTGTCGTTGCGCTTCGCTTGAAGCGCAAACCAGTGTCATATTGTGTGATAAGTTTCTGACCAGACGATTATCCTGTCTAAGTCAGCTCATGAGATTTGGGAGTGGTTGAATATGCGCCGTTTCATCGATGTTCCTGGTGTTGAGTTTTTGGCTCCAATCACTGAAAGCTACGCGGAAATCCTGACGCCAGAGGCCGTTGCGTTCGTCGTCGATCTGCAGCGCACATTCAACGCGAGCCGCAAGGCGCTGCTCGACGCCCGCCACGAGCGCCAAAAGCGGCTCGATGCCGGCGAAAAGCCCAACTTCCTTGCCGAGACGAAAGCTGTTCGCGATGCGGAATGGGCTGTCGCGTCGTTGCCTGCCGATATTCTCGACCGGCGCGTCGAGATCACCGGTCCCGTCGACCGAAAGATGATTATCAACGCGCTCAACTCTGGCGCCAAGGTTTTCATGGCGGATTTTGAGGACTCGAACACACCGACATGGAGCAACCTGATCGAAGGCCAGATCAATCTGCGCGATGCGATACGGCGTAGTATCTCTTACTCGGACCCGGCGACAGGGAAGCAGTACAAGCTCAATGACAGGACAGCCGTTCTGTTTGTCCGTGCGCGTGGCTGGCATCTAGAAGAGCGGCATGTGCGAGTGGATGGCGAGCCGTTGTCCGGTTCAATCTTTGATTTCGGTCTTTACTTCTTCCACAACGCGAGAGAACTGCTGACTCGAGGTAGTGGCCCATATTTCTATCTGCCTAAGATGGAGAGCCATTTGGAGGCACGGCTCTGGAACGACATCTTTATCCGCGCGCAAGAGAAGATCGGTTTGCCGAAAAGCACGATCAAAGCGACGGTGCTGATTGAAACCATCCTGGCCAGCTTTGAGATGGATGAGATTCTCTACGAGCTGCGCGAGCACTCCGCAGGACTGAACTGCGGGCGATGGGACTACATATTCAGCTTCATCAAGAAATTTTCAAATGACCCCCGGGCGGTGCTACCAGATCGCGCCCAGGTGACCATGGCTACGCACTTCATGCGCAGCTACTCAAAGCTGGCTATCAAGACCTGCCACCGGCGCAACGTTCATGCCATCGGCGGCATGTCGGCTTACATCCCGATCAAGAGCGATCCGGTGGCCAATGACAAGGCCATCGCGCAGGTTCAGGCCGACAAGGAACGCGAGGCGGGCGATGGTCACGATGGCACATGGGTGGCGCATCCAGGCCTCGTTCCGGTGGCGCTGGAGATCTTCAACCGGCTGATGCCGCAGCCTAACCAGATATCGAAGCAATTGCCCGATTACAACGCCACCGCCGAGGATCTGCTTCGGATTCCCGAGGGACAGATCACGGATGCGGGGTTGAAGCAGAATGTGGCTGTCGGCCTGGGTTACGTGGAAGCGTGGCTGCGCGGGATTGGCTGCGTGCCGCTGTTCAACCTGATGGAAGACGCTGCGACTGCGGAGATCAGCCGAGCGCAACTTTGGCAGTGGGTGCATCAGAAGGCGAAGCTCAGCGATGGAAGAAAGGTGGATATTCCGCTGGTGGAAAGCCTGATCGCAAGCGAACTCGAAAGGCAAAAGGTTGCCATCGATGCGGTCCGCTATGCTGCGTTTGAAAAAGCCGCAGACCTGATGCGCGAGTTGGTGCGGGCTCCGAAGTTTATCGAATTTCTGACGCTGCCCGCTTATCAGCGCGTGCTGGAAGATGAGAACCTTGGCGCGGCCTGAAACCATTTTTTCATAGAGATACTTTTCAAAACAATGGCGGCATTTCGCCGGCAATCTTCAAAGCGCGAACCTTCATGCCGCCAGGCTTATCAGCAACCAATAATGGAAGCCGTCGACGATGGCCATCAGTGCCGCTTGATTCAGGTCACTGCTGACTCCCGCGGTAATCCACGGTTCGTGCCCGTCGGCGTTGAAGCTGACTGTGACGCGGACATGGGCCGCCGTGTCTTGCGCGGAAACGTCTATCGCTGTCACCGTGAATGTGCCGAGGCGCATGTGTGCAATGGCCGGATACCATTTCTCCAGTTCCTGCCGCATCGCTTTGGTCAGCGCGTCCACCGGACCGGCACCCTCAGAGCGCGTGGTGACCACTTTGGAGTCACCGATGAACAACTGCATCGAGGCCTGAACGTATCTGTTTCCGGTTTCGTCGGATTCGTCGAGAACGCGCCAGCTCTTCACACTGAAGCGGTCTTCCAGCGTACCGAGCACTTTCATGCAGGCGAGCTTGAAGGAGACTTCGCTGACCGTAAATGCTCCGCCATCGATCATGCCCTGGTTCGCGTCCATCAAGGCCTGGGCCTGGGCGGAGTTTAGAGGAACGCCAAGCGATTCAGAAAGAAGAACGATGTTGGCTCTTCCCGATTGCGCGTTGACGCCGATGACGGGGTTGGCGCCCACTTCGGCGGGATCGCACCAGAGATACGCACCGGGATTCTTGCGCTCGCTGCTGCCGTGCATGCCGGCCCAGGTGCCGAAGGCGCCGGGCCCGACGATGGGCGTGCCATGCGGAGCCTCGAGCCCGAAGGCCGCGTAGGCCGAATGCGCAAGGCCGGTGAGTCCGGTCAAGCGATTCGGGGGACACAAACTCTGCTTCGCCCCTGAGTTGCATGCCGCCGACGACGGTGGTCAGGTTCACATTGCCGCAGCGCTCGCCGGTTCCGAGAAGCGTGCCCTGAACCTGAACGGCGCCGGCAAGGATCGCGGCGCGGCTATTGGCAACACCAAGGCCGCGGTCTGTGTGGCCATGAAATCCGAATTTGGCAGTCGGGGTGGCGGCGGGTCACTTCGGCGATCACTTGCGCGACCTCTTCAGGGCTGGCGCCGCCGGTGGTGTCACAGACGACCAGCCGGCTTACCTTCTGATCGACGCACTGCTCCACAATCTGGTGGAAATAATCCAGGCCCCGCTTCTTGAGATCGTCGTCGCAGGGATTGCCGTTTTCGCGACGGCCGCAGGCTGCATCCATGGCGTGCTCAAAATCAACGAAGACTTCTAGGCCGTGGTCCTGCAGACACTGGATGGTTTCGGAAGTCATCCGCAGGTTTTCTTCCGGCGTGGTCTCCAGGGATTTTGAGATATCGAGAAGCCTGGACTTGACTACCACGACCGCGACCGAGACGCGCTTCTTGTTGGCGACGATGAATTTTACGTCGGGCCATTCCTGGACGTTCGCACCCCGGCCACGGGTTCTACCAAACAGGGCGAGCCGCATGGCGCCGGTATCGACCGATTCGAGGGCCCCGGTGAGATCGGTGACAAACTGGTTTGAGCCGGCAAAGCCGATCTCTGCGTAACGGACGCCAAAGGCACCCATGCGCTGCAGCAGCATGACGGCATTCGGAACCGATATTTCAAGATTCGGCTGCTGCAACCCATCACGAAGGCTGGTGTCGAACAGCTCTACTTTTCTTGCTTTAGATTCTGTCATTTGCATCTGATCACGATCGCGGGAGGATGGTCTGAAGGGACTCCCGAGAGGAAGTTCCCGTGTCTCCATCATATATGTAGGCGCTCGGAAGACGGAGTCGTGCGGCGGCGGATGCGGGGCATGAAAACCACCTCAAAATAGAACTGCTTTCCCTTCCAACTGTCGGATTTTCGGTTAAAAAGGCCGTTTTTCGGGCATTTCTGTTTACCAGAAGGTTACCATGCACTATTTTCAAGCTCCTGACTACAAATAACTTATCGTTCTTCCCGCGCCAATTTGATGCCCAATTGGGAGGGGGGTACGGGGGGGGGGTGCAAAAAATGAGGCCGTGCGGAAAGCACCAGGAACCCCGCAATACCAGTGTGCATCATCGCACACTTATTCTCTGCAAATGAGCGACGGGAGAAGGGCACTTTAAGCGATTCGCCGGCGCCTCGGCTGCGGATTTATTCCCGACAGAAATTTTCGGGCTTGCAAATAACAAACATGTGTAGTAGATATTAAAACAGATGTAGGAGGAACGGCATTGGCGGACACGAAACTCTCGAAGCTTGAGTTCCAGATCATGGAAGTTCTCTGGTCTGGCGGCGACATGTCGATCCGCGAGATCCGGGAGAAGTTCCCAGGCAAGCGAGTACCTGCCTATACGACCATCCAGACGACTATCTACCGCATGGAAGCGAAAGAAGTGGTTCGACGCGTAAAGAAGGTGGGCAACTTTCATGTGTTTGGTGCGTCGATCACACGCGAAAAGGCGCAACGCGGAATCGTGAACGATCTGCTCTCGTATTTTGGAGGTCGCAGCCAGCCGGTGATGGCGCACCTGATCGAGTCAGGGAAGTTGTCGCTCGAAGACGTGAAGGAAGCGGAGAAAGCTCTCAAGAAACTTTCGGTGAAGGAGAAGCAATCATGATGTTTCCAACGCTTTGGAATGATGCCCGATTCGAGACCTTGCCGGCAGCGCTGGTTAATCATCTCTGGCAATCGACGGTGGTGGCGGGGATGGCCTTGCTGCTGACGCTGGCGCTCAAGAAGAATCAGGCGAAGACGCGCTACTGGGTATGGATGATCTCCTCGTTGAAGTTCGTGGTTCCGTTCTCGATCTTTATTGGCGCCGGAGAGTGGCTGCGTCCGCTGGTTACAGCACCAATCGAAAAGCCGGCATTGGCAGCCGCGATGGAGCAGATTGCGCGGCCGTTCCCCGACATTCAGTTTTTTGAATCGGCAGGACCAGTGGCAGCCGCTCACCGTTTGGATGTTTTGCCCGCGCTGCCGATGGCAATCTGGGCTTGCGGAGTGCTGGTGGTTGTCGTCAATTGGGCACGCAACTGGCTGCGCATCCGGTCTGCGATGCGGGCTGCGTCGCCGTTGGAGTTTGCCGCCGAAGTTCCGGCACGGTGCTCACGGACGTTGTTGGAGCCGGGAATCTTTGGAATCTTTCGACCGGTGCTGCTGTTGCCGGAAGGAATCCTGGACAGGCTTACGGCGGAGCAGCTAAGCGCGATTGTCGCACACGAGATGTGCCATGTTCGCCGCCGCGACAATCTGACTTATGCATTGCACATGATTGTGGAGGCGATGTTCTGGTTCTATCCGCCGGTGTGGTGGCTTGGCACTCAGTTGCTGAAAGAACGTGAGCAGGCATGTGACGAAGCAGTGCTGGAATCGGGCGGCAAAGCGCAGATTTACGCCGAGGGGATTTTGAACGTGTGCAAGCACTATATCGAGTCGCCGATGGCCTGCGTTGCGGGAGTGACCGGATCGGACCTGAAGAAGCGGATTGTGCGTATTATGACCGAACAGGTGGCGCGCAAGCTTGACTTGAACAGAAAACTGCTGCTGGGCGCGGCTGGGCTGCTGGCGATGGCGGTGCCGCTGACGCTTGGCCTGGTGCGGGTTGCGCAGGTTCGCGCGCAAGGCGGGGCCGCAGATGCGACAGACACCCTGCCCAAATTCGATGTGGCCTCGATCAAGCCGTACAAGTCATCGGGAATGATGATGCAGATGGGAATGCGGGTGACTCCGGATGGTGTTTCCATCACGGGGCTTCCGCTTTCGATGCTTTTGCACTGGACGTTTGGCGTTTCGGACGACCGCATCCAAAACGAGCCGAGTTGGGCCAAGTCAGACCGCTTCGACATCGAGGCGAAGGTAGATGCCGCCGACGCTCCCAGGTTGAAAGATCTGGATCTGGATGCGCGGTGGGCGATGATGCTGCCGGTGCTAGAGGATCGCTTCGGGTTAAAGTTTCATCGTGAAACGAAAGATGTGGAGGTGTATTCGCTGGTGGCCGTGAAGGGGGGCGCCAAGCTGCAGGCGGCCAAGCCCCCGGATGCCGGCGTGGAGGAAAACTTCGGGCCTGCCGCTCCCGGAGGCGGGGCGCCCGGACCGGGAGGAATGGGGCGCGCCATGATGCGGATTTCTCCGCAAGGAATGACGCTGGAGGCCAAAGGGGCAACGATGGAACAGCTCGTCCATACCATTTCGCAACAGCTTGGCAGCACAGTGGTGGACAAGACGGGATTGACCGGACGTTACGATTACACGCTCAACTTTATGCCCGAGCGCGGCGCCGGATCGACGATGCGGGGACCAGATGGCGGGCCATCGCCAAGCGGTGAATCTACGCCGGCGGAGACGGGGCCCTCAATCTTTAGTGCGCTACAGGAACAGCTTGGACTGAAACTCGTGGCACAGAAGGTGGCGATGGATGTGATTGTAATCGACCACATCGAGCAGCCTTCACCGAATTAGCGTTTGCCGGCATGACGGGACAGCAAGAATTTGAGGGAACAAATGAGCGCGAGCGGGTGTCTAAGTGAGTGAGTTCCTTTCTCGTTCCGCGCACACTTGCGTGGTTTCTCAGCCAGGGCGGAGTGCTGGAGGTTGATGCGTATATTGAAGCGTCTCAAAATCGTGTTGCCAGGCGCCGCCGAATTGGCGGGGATGGGACTCGCGGTTGTTCTCTATTTGATCCCAGGCATTTATGTGCATGCGCAGTTGCTGCATTCGGCAGATGGTGCGAAGCCGTCGTTCGAGGTGGCGACGGTGAGGCCGAGCCGCGCGGACGGCGGCTTTGTTAACTACCACATCTCGACGGAACGCTTCCATGCGGAGAATGCAACGCTGGCTGCGCTGATCCGGTTCGCGTACGACATCAAATCGGACGATCAGCTTCCGAAGGATCCGTCATGGATCAGGTCGGCGAAGTTCGATATTGACGCCAAGATCGACGACGCGGAGGTGCAGGCGATGGGCAAGATGCTTCCCGACGCGAAGTTCGAGCAGTTCCGGTTGATGGTGCAATCGCTGCTTGAGGACCGGTTCAAGCTGAAGGTGAGCACGCACATGAAGGAGCTTCCGGTGTACGCGTTGGTGGTGGCAAAGAGCGGGCCGCTTCTGACACCTGTGCATGTCGCGCCGGAGGCGGTGATGCAGCACATGCCGACGTTGGGGGGATGGTCAAAAGGCGAGTTGAAGGCAGGCGCGGTGTCGATGACGATGTTTACGAGTTTTCTTTCCGGAAGGCCGGAGACGGGAGGGCGCGTCGTGGTTGACGCAACCGGACTCAAGGGCAGCTACGATTTCACGCTGAATTGGACGACGGAAGAGATCCGCAACGCGCAAGCCAACGAAGCCGTCGCGGGCCAGGCACCAGCAACCACTGCACCGTCCGATTCTTCAAAGCCTTCGTTCCTTACGGCGCTTCAGGAGCAGCTCGGACTTAAGCTGGAATCGCGAAGGGCACAGGTTGAGGTTCTCGTCATCGATCACGTAGAACAACCCTCGGCAAACTAGCGCCGGATCAAACGAACGCGGTGTTTCAGTGATAACAAAAAGCTGAAGGCGCGGAAACAAATGGAAAGTGGAAGCGTCTTACCGGTGTATTCTTCTCAGGATCAAAGAAATCAAAATGGTTTGCGTTTCTGAAGACCCGGACGCCGACCGCAAAAAAGGATTATCCGCATGATGATTGAAGGTACTGCGTGCAAGGCGAACCGTCGGAGGACATTGTTACTTGGCCTCGCCGGTTTCACGATCGGATTGATTCCGGTTTTATCTGGCGGGCACTGTGCCAAGGCGCAGGCACCAGCGGCAAATCAAGCGGCGACGGCAGCGCCGGATCACGGCATTGTGGGCACCTGGCAAGGCACGCTTCACGTTCCCGCGGCGGCCAATCATCCGGCCATCGACCTGCGGATTGTGAACAAAATAACCAAGGGGGATGACGGCAAGTTGAAGGTGATGGACTACAGCATCGACCAGGGCGGCGGTGGAATGACAGCGTCTTCGGCCAGCTTTGAAGATGGGGTGTTCAAGTACGGCATTCAGGCGATCGACGGCAGCTATGAAGGCAAGATATCGGCCGACGGCAAGTCGATTACCGGAAACTGGACGCAGGGCGGAAGTCCGCTCGCGTTGCTTTTGGAGCGGGCGACTCCGGCGACCGAGTGGACGATTCCGCCGCCGCCGGTGAGACTGCCGCCGATGGCTGCCGATGCCAATCCGAGCTTTGAAGTGGCGACGATCAAGCCGACCCCGCCCGATGAGCCGGGCAAGCTGTTTGGAGTGCGTGGAAACCACTTCACGACCATCAACACGACATTGACCGATCTGATTACGTTTGCTTACGGAGTGCAGCAAAAGCAGGTCGTGGGCCAACCGTCCTGGATGGATACGGACAAGTGGGATATCGAGGCGCAGCCAGACGTGCCTGGCGCGCCGAACAGACAGCAGGTTGCAACCATGGTCCAGAAATTGCTGGCTGATCGTTTCCAGCTCAAGTTCCACAAGGACTCGAAGGAGCTTTCGGCGTATGTGCTGACCGTGGGCAAGAGCGGAAACAAGATGACCGCGGGGAGCACCGATCCGAACCAGCTTCCTGCACTGTTCTTCCGCGGATTGGGTGTGCTGACCGTGCAGAACGCAACGATGCAGGACTTCGCAGGATTGATGCAGACGGCGGTACTGGACCGGCCAGTTGTGGATCAGACTGCACTGCAGGGCAAGTGGAATTTCCTGCTGAAGTGGACGCCGGATGAGTCACAGTTTGGCGGCATGGGCGTCAAGGTGCCTACGCCGACGCGACGCGGCCGACGCGCCGCCGCCGCTGTTCACGGCCATCCAGGAACAGATTGGGCTGAAACTGGAAGCGGGGAAGGCGCAGGTTCCTGTGCTGGTAATCGACAAGGCCGAGAAGCCATCGGCAAATTAAGCAACTGGCGGAATTCGACTGATGGCGCGGCGCATTTCTAAAATCTCGCACCTGTGCGTATTCGTGTGCCTTTGCGCCTCGATTTCGGCGTGGGCCTCGGAGTATCACGGGCAGGTTTTTTTCAGCGGCGTGCCTGTGCCAGGCGCGACGGTGACGGTTTGGCAGGGCGAGAAGAAGTATTCGACGATTACCGATCGGCAGGGCCTGTATGAGTTTGCGGACCTTGCGGATGGGCAATGGAAGATCGAGATCGAGATGAGCGGGTTCTCGAAGCTCGATGGAGATGTAACGGTGGCGGCGGATGCTCCGCAGGGGAATTGGGATCTGAAGTTGCTCGAGCTTGCCCAGATGTTGGCGAAGGCGGAGGTTGGGGTTCCGCTCAAGACACGGCGTGCGGCTGAAACGAAGCCGACGGTGAGCAAGGAAGCTCCGAAGGCGGCGGAGACAAATGCGGCCGAGGCGCCGCAATCAAGCGAGGATGCGGATAAGTCCGCGGACGGAATGCTGATCAACGGAAGCGAAAACAATGCGGCGACTTCGCAGTTTTCGCTTTCGCCGGCGTTTGGAAATCGTCGGCCGGGCCAGAAGGGACTTTACAACGGGAGCGTTGGCGCCATCGTGGATAACTCGGTCTTCGATGCGCGGCCTTACTCACTTACCGGGCGACAAGCGCCGAAGGATTTTTACAGCCGCATAACTACGGTGGTTACGCTGGGCGGGCCGCTGCGGATTCCGCGGCTGATGCCGATTGGGCCGAATTTCTTTGTCGCCTACCAGTGGACGCGCAATGCCGACGCGGCGAACCAGACGGGACTGGTGCCAGATGCGGCGGAGAGAGGCGGCGATCTGTCGGGGCTGAAAAACGCGCAAGGGCAGACGCTGACTATCTACAACCCTGCGACGGGTCAGCCGTTTCCGGGCAACATTCTTCCTGCGCCTGATCCTCTAAGTCCGCAAGCGAAGCTGATGAGTCTCTATCCGCAGCCTAACATGGCGGGTAACTCGGGATATAACTACCAGGCCGAAGTGCTGAATGACTCGCATGCTGACGCGTTGCAGTCGCGGTTGACAAAAACTATTGGACACAGGGACCAGTTATACGGCGGGTTCGGATTTCGCAGCGCGCGCGCGGACAGCACTAACTTGTTCGACTTTGTGGATGTTACTAACTCGCTGGGCATCGACACGAATGTGAACTGGTCGCATCGCTACCGCCATCAGACCTTTGTGCTGCTGGGTTATCATTTGACGCGTTTGCGCACGGAGGTGCGGCCGGAGTTTGCGGGCCGGGAGAATGTATCGGGACAGGCGGGGATGGCAGCGTACCCCGCAACCGGCGGCAACGATCAGGACGCAGCGAATTGGGGACCGCCGGGGCTTTCGTTTTCAAGCGGGATTACTGCGCTGAGCGATGCGGACAGCGCTTTCAATCGTAATCGCACGGATATGTTGTCAGTGGATGTAAAGACCAACCTACGACGTCATAACTTCGACTACGGCGGCGATTTTCGCCGGCAGGAGTTCAACGAATACGGACAACAGAATCCGCGCGGGACATTTCAGTTCACCGGCGTGGCGACCCAGGCTGGAGGGAGCTCCGCTTCCGGCGGCTCTACAACGAATACCGGCTCCGACTTCGCGGATTTTCTGCTCGGCATTCCCGATACGAGCGCGATTTCGTTCGGAAACCCCGATAAGTACTTCCGGCAGTCGGTATCTGACCTTTACTTTACGGACGACTGGAGATTGCTACCCGAGCTTACGATCAATGCAGGGATGCGCTGGGATTACGGCGCGCCGTTGACTGAACTTTTTGGCAGGCTCGCGAATCTTGACGTCTCGCAGGGATTTACTTCGATAGCTCCGGTGCTCGCTAACAGTTCGAAGGGGACGGTGACGGGAACGACTTATCCAACTTCGCTGGTGCGCCCGGACAAGCATGGATTTGAGCCGCGCATCGGAATCTCGTGGCGGCCGATACCCGCGTCGACGCTGGTGGTGCGAGGCGGCTACGGAATTTATGACGACACGTCGGTATATTTGGCGGCCGCAGAGAGCATGGCTGAGCAGGCGCCGTTCGCGACCAGCCTGAGCGAGTCCAACAGCAGCGCGTGCAAGCTGACGCTGGGCAGCGGATTTCAATCGTGCGTTGGCGCAGCAGCGGATACTTTTGCGATCGATCCAAATTTGCGCGTGGGTTATGCGCAGAACTGGCAGCTATCCGCGCAACGCGATCTACCCTGGGCGCTGGTGATGACTGCGACCTATCTGGGGACCAAGGGAACGCACGGAATGCAGGAGTTTCTTCCCAATACTTATCCGATTGGCGCGGCGAATCCATGCCCAGCGTGCCAGGCGGGATTTGTCTATCGAACTTCCGGCGGCAACTCGACACGCCATGCCGGGCAGCTACAGATGCGACGCAGACTGCGTAGCGGGTTTACGGCGAGCCTGGATTACACCTGGGCGAAGGCGATGGATGACGATGCCCAGGTTGGAGCGCAGGGACATACGACGGTGACGACCGCGGCGAGTTCAAGCCAGCCCGCGGCGGGGCCGACCGTAGCACAGAACTGGCTCGATTTGCGCGCAGAGCGTGAGCTTTCGACCTTCGACCAGCGACAGCTATTGAATGTGCAGGTCCAATACACGACGGGGATGGGAATGGGCGGCCGAACCCTGATGAGCGGATGGCGCGGGAGGCTGCTTAAGGAGTGGACGGTGATGAGCCAGATCACGTCCGGCACCGGGCATCCGGAGACGCCTGTCTTTCTGTCGACTGTGCCTGGCACGGGCGTGACGGGAACGATCCGGCCTGACCTGACGGGCGTGGCCGTTTACAGTGCGCCAGCGGGCTACCATTTGAATGTAGCGGCATTCTCCGCACCCGCTGCCGGCGCGTGGGGCACGGCTCGACGCGACTCGATCACGGGGCCGAATCAGTTCAGCTTGAACGGGTCGATGTCGCGGACCCTTCGTCTGCGGAATCCATTCAATCTGGACGTGCGGATCGATGCAACCAACCTTTTGAATCATGGCGTGTTTTCTTCATGGAACTCGGTTGTGAACAGCACGACATTCGGGTTGCCGGCGCCGGCAAATCCGATGCGGAGTTTGCAGGTTACGGCGCGGCTGAGGTTTTGACGATGAAGGGGCTGACGGTGTCCAGGTCAATTTGGAGGAACGATCCCTCTGGGGCTAAAGCCCGCGTCGATTTGATTGCGGGTGCGGCACGACTAAAGTCGTGCTCTAGGAAGAAACAAGAATGCACGTTCGACAAAACAAGGCGTTGTGGTGGAGTTCTACGGACTCCCACCCATCGAGCAAAAGACGCTCGATGGATGGGGCACCCGAAGTTTCATCCCCTCGTGGGTCGGCAACACCGGTGGGGAACTAAAAAGAAACAACATGGTAGATGGAGAGACCCGATGGCAGGCGGTTGGGATTTGTGGTCTCCCACCCATCGAGCAAAAGACGCTCGATGGATGGGGCACCCGAAGTTTCATCCCCTCGTGGGTCGGCAACGACGGTGGACGACTGACACCCATTCAGGTTCAACCAGAATCATTCCGCAGCGTGTAAGACCCGCTCCGACTGGATTGATGAGGGCTTGGTTGCTGGTCGCGACGCTTGGTGCGATTGCGGCGGCGGACGCCGGTGGACAGAAGATCGGCACCAATACAGCGCCGGGACAGACTGAGACCTACAAGCTCACACTGAATTCGCAGTTGGTTGTCGAGCAGGTTGAAGTGAAGGACAAGCAGGGCAACTTTGTCAACGGGCTCACGGCCAAAGACTTCACAGTGACTGAGGACGGCGCACCGCAGACGATCAAGTTCTGCGAACATCAGCAATTCTCAGAGGCGTCAAGAACCTCTTGCCTCCGACGCAGGTAGACGACGAAAACATCACGATATACAAGAAGTTGACGCGCACACAGATTGCGCCGGAGGCTCCGGAGAGCACCAAGTACAAAGATCGCCGACTGCTGGCACTCTACTTCGACATGACGGCAATGCCGCCGCAGGACCAGATGCGCGCATTGAGCGCCGCGGAGACTTTCATCCGCAGGCAGATGACGGCTGCCGACCTGGTTTCGATCCTGCGTTTCAACGGCGGATCGGTGGATGTGCTGCAGGACTTCACGGCCGACCGCAACCGGTTGCTGAGCATTCTGGAGACGCTGATTGTGGGCGAGGGCCAGGGCTCGGCCGACTCCATCGACGACTCGGCCAGCGCCGACACGGGCGCAGCCTTCGGCCAGGACGATAGCGAGTTCAACATTTTCAATACAGACCGACAGCTTTCCGCATTGCAGACCACGGCCAAAATGCTGGAGCAGATGAGCGAGAAGAAGTCGCTTATTTATTTTGCCAGCGGGATGCGCCTGAACGGAGTGGACAACATAGCGCAGTTACACGCGACGATTGACGCCGCGGTGCGAGCCGGAGTTTCTTTTTGGCCGGTGGATGCGCGCGGGCTTGTGGCAAGCGCGCCGCTTGGGGATGCAACGCAGGGCAATCCGGGAAACGCCGGGATGTATAACGGGATGGCGGCGCGGGCCTCAACGGACAGGTTTCAGCAATCGCAGGACACGATGTACTCACTGGCTGCCGACACCGGCGGCAAAGCGCTGTTTGACAACAACGACCTGACGCGAGGGATTGTTCAAGCACAACGCGCTATCTCGGACTATTACATCGTCGGCTACTACACCACCAACACGGCGCAGAACGGGCGCTTCAGGAAAGTGAAGATCACGATCGATGCGCCGACTGACGCCAGACTCTCGTACCGGGAGGGCTACTATGCCAACAAGGAGTTCGCCAAGTTCACTGAAGTGGACAAAGAGCGGCAGCTTGAAGATGCGCTGATGCTGGGCGACCCGATCACCGATCTGACGATCGCGATGGAGATCGATTATTTCCAGCTCAATCGCGCCGAATATTTTGTGCCCATCATCGTCAAGATTCCCGGCCGGGAGTTGGCTCTGGCCAAGCGTTTTGGGGCCGCGCACACGGTGATCGATTTCGTCTGCGAAATAAAGGATGAGGCCGGCGGCTTTACCGTGAGCAACGTTCGAGACAATGTGGACATCAAGCTGAGCGATGCGACAGCGCTTGAGTTGGCCAAGCGGCCGGTCGAGTACGACTTCGGGTTCACTCTTTTGCCTGGCAGATATTCGATGAAGTTTCTCGCACGCGATGACGAGACGGGGCGAATCGGCACCTATCAAACGGAGTTCATCATTCCGAATCTGAACAAGGAGACGACGCGCGTCCCTATCAGTTCGGTTGTTTTGAGCAGCCAGCGCGTGGACACAAAAGATGCGCTCTATAACGTGAATAAAGGCAAGGAGCAGATCAAGAACGACGCGAAGAATCCGCTGGTGCAGGAGGGTCTTAAACTCATCCCCAGCGTGACTCGGGTGTTCAACATGGCGCGCGAAATGTATGTGTACCTGCAGGCCTATGACGGAGGCCCGACGGGCTCGGCAACTGGCTCCGCGGCGCAAAAACCCGCGGCCCCGCTGATTGCCTTTGTGAGTCTCTACCGGGAGGGCAAGAAGGCATTTGAGTCGACTCCGATCGCGGTTACGCCGCAGGCTGAGAGCAGGCTGGGCGTGGCGCCGCTCAGCTTCCAGATCGGCCTTGGTGACCTTGCACCCGGCAAGTACCAGTGCCAGATCAGCGTACTCGACCCCTCGGGGCACAGGGTTGCATTTTGGGTGAATCCGATTATGCTGGTGCGGTGACGAGAGGGGGACAGGAATGCACAGCGGTTGTCGCGCGATATGCTGCTTAGGGTTGCTGTTCGCCTCGACACATCTTGCAGCCCAGGCCGCGGTGGCGCCGAATGGCTGGGCGATCGCGATTCACGGAGGGGCCGGCGAGGCGGAGTGGGAGCACATGGATTCCGCCACTGCCGCCGGCTATCACGATTCCCTTGCAAGGGCGCTCGCCGCCGGCTCGGCTGTGCTCAAGCGGAATGGCAAGGCGTTGGATGCTGTGGAAGCAGCGGTCGAGGTACTCGAGGACGATCCGCTCTTCAATGCCGCACGCGGCGCGGCCTTTGCCGCCGATGGCACTCACGAGATGGACGCCGCGCTGATGGACGGAGCTACGCTCGCGGCGGGTTCGGTTGCGGCTGTGCACTCTACGAGGTACCCCATCGCGCTGGCTCGCGCCGTGATGGAACACACTCCTTATGTAATGATGGTCGGCGCCGGAGCCGACGCCTTCGCGCGCGAACAAGGGCTGGAACAGATGCCGCCGTCGTACTTCTTCACCGAGATGCGCTGGCAGGAGTTTGTGTCCGTGATGCGCGCGAGCGGCCGTCCGGTGCCGCCACGGCCTGCGGGAGTTGCGCCCCATGTGAAGCCGACGGGCGCATCCGCAAGCGGTCTGCATATCTTCGCGCATCGTTTCGGAACCGTGGGAGCAGTGGCCCGCGATAGCGACGGGCATCTTGCCGCGGCGACTTCGACCGGAGGCATGCAGGGCAAGCTTCCCGGGCGCGTCGGCGATTCCCCTTTGATCGGCGCAGGCACTTATGCAAGCGATCACTCGTGCGCGGTGTCGGGTACGGGCGTGGGTGAGTATTTCATCCGGCTGACGCTGGCGCGCGAGGTCTGCACCCTGGTGGAGGAAGGACTCACGCCGCAGCAGGCCGCCGACAGAATGATTCATACGGAGTTGCCGGCTCTGAAAGGAGGCGAGGGCGGCGTGATTGTGCTGGCGCCAAGCGGAGAGCCGGTGTGGAGTTCGAACACACTTGGGATGTTTCGCGCGCGCGAAGAGGCGGGACGGGCGCCGGAGATTTACGTGAAGTAGCATCAGTGCGCAAGCATGGCATCGGCGTAAGGAATGGATGTCCCGGCATTGCCGGCTGTCGGTGAACTCTTCGAGTTCAGGAAACAAAGAGTCGTACCTGCAGTTGGCGGGCGCAAGGCCATTGACTCGATGAAGTGGGGCAGAGCAATATCATTGTTGCCATGAGGTTCAACCGCGCCGCGACTCTTTGTCTGCTTGCGTTACCCGCGCTCGCCGCCCAGGCGCAAACAACCGCTCCGCCGACGCCAAGGCCGGCTCCCGACGTGGTTGCCGGGATCCCCGTGAACTACGATGAGGCGAAAGTTGGTAGCTACACGCTGCCGGATCCGCTGAAACTCGACGATGGACAAGACGGTGCGCGATGCGAAGACATGGTACGCCAAGCGTCGTCCGGAGATCGAGCAGATTTTCCTGACGCAGCAATATGGCCGCGATCCGGGGCGCCCGGCGGACGAGAGATTCGAGGTGACCGACGCGGGGACGCCAGCGCTTGACGGAAAGGCGATCCGCAAGCAGGTTACGATCCGGTTTTCGAAGGATGAGACCTGGCCGGCGATTCATCTGCTCATCTATCTGCCGGCGGCGGCCAAGAAGCCGGTGCCGATGTTTTTCAGCATCAACTTTGGCGCCGTGCAGAACGCGGTCGACGATCCGGGGATTACGCCGGAACAGGTTTGGGATCCGAAGACCAATACGAGGATTGAAGCGCCAAAGGGGCGCGGATTCGGCCGGATCAATGCGGAGCCATTTCTTGATGCGGGGATTGGCGTGGCGACCTATTACTACGGGGACGTCGATCCCGATTATCTGGCGGGATTCAGCAACGGTATCCGCGCGCGTTATCTGAAAGCCGGGACAGACGGAGCGCGCGCCCGATGACTGGGGCTCGATTGCGGCGTGGGCGTGGGGCATGAGCCGCGTGGAAGATTATTTTGAGACCGACAAGAGCCATCGACGCAAAGCGCGTTGCGATTCACGGAGTGTCGCGGCTGGGCAAGACCGTGATGTGGGCGGGCGCGCACGACCAGCGATTTGCAGCGGTGATCGCAAGCTGTTCGGGCGAGGGAGGCGCGGCGCTTAGCCATCGCGAATTACGGCGAGACGATCGCGCATCTTACCGCGCCAACTCGCTATCCATATCAATTCGCGGCCAACTACGCAAAATACGGCGGCTTCCCTGACACGGCGCCGATGGATGCGAATTTACTTGTGGCGCTGATTGCGCCGCGGCCGCTGCTTCTGCAGACGGGCAGCACGGACAAGTGGTCTGATCCGAAGGGCGAGTTTCTGGCGGCGGTGGCGGCCGGGCCGGTTTACAAACTGCTCGGCAAGGACGGTCTCGACACGGATGTGTGGCCGGAGGCGAAACAGCCGATCCTGCACGACCTGAGCTACTACATGCACGATGGCGGCCACGGAATGGTGCCCACCGACTGGGACATTTACATCCAGTTTCTCAAGATGCATCTGCATCCGGAACAGTAACTCACGAGTTCTTGGAAAGGGGCCTGAGGAACTGGCGCCGTCAGGCTTCCACGTGTTCTTTGCTGACCGAGATTCTACCGAGAAGACTGAACATTTTCTCGCAGGTTTGAAGATGGGTTCGCATGGCATGCCTTGCCTTTTCCGGCTCCCGGCTGCGGACCGCGGCAAGTATTTTTGCGTGCTGGCCGTGGGCGTTTTCCTTGATCCCGGGGAGCTCCTGCGACTTGCTGATCCACTCCTTTAAGACGCCGCGAATGGGGGTCAGGAGCTCAAACAGCATCTGGTTCTTGGCGCATTGGGCGATGGTGAGGTGGAATTCGACGTCCAGATCCACAAAATCGCGGCCTGCGCCGGTCAAGCTCACTTTCATTTCTTCCATGAGCGAATCCAGTTGTTCGAGGTCTCTCGAGCTCGGCGCGCTCGGCAGCCAGAGCCGCCGTTTCGCCTTCAATCAGTAGCCGCGCTTCGCCCACGTCCTGCAGTTCCTTGTCGGTCTTCAGGAGTCCGCGGGCCATGATGCGTTCGATCAAAAGTCCTGACCCTTCAATCACATAGGTGCCCTCACCGGGGCGCATCTGCACCATGCCGACAAACGCCAATGCCTTCAGCGCCTCGCGCAAAGTCGAGCGTCCGATGTTGAGGGCAAAACAGAGTTCGGCCTCGGAAGGCAGCTTTTCGCCGGGCTTCCATCTGCCTTCGGCGATCTGATCGGAGAGCTGGGCCGCAACCTGCTCGCCTAATGTGACTCTGGAGACGGGTTTTAGCATTGACATCGTTACCTTGCCGTGATTATAGTACGGCTGCTAGAACATCTGCACATCAGGCTGTCTGATGTTTGGAGGGGTCGACACTGGGATGGCCTATCCATATTATTAGGCGATCGACCTGGGTCATCGGCGAGCGAGTGTGGATTGTCAAGTTTCCGCAGCCGAAAGCTCCCTTCTCCCGAACCCTGGGCATTGCGCCGTCTTCCGCGCTTCCCACACCGTTTTATCGGGGTTAACAAGTCTCGAGTAGATGAGTTGGACGATGACAAAAGCACTGCGATGGAAGATGGCGCTCCTTATCACTGCCGCAATAGCGATAAGCTATTTCGACCGGCAGACGCTTCCGATCGCGATCCGGGCCATCCAGCGGGAGATTCCCGTCACCAACACCCAGTTTTCACATCTGCAGGCGGCGTTTCTGGCTGCTTACGCATTGATGTATGCCGGCAGCGGAAAGCTTATCGATATTCTCGGGACGCGAAAGGGCTTTCTGCTGATCATGCTTTGGTGGTCGCTGGCGTGCGCGAGCCAGGGGCTGGCCACGAGTGTTCCGCTGCTGGCGGTGAGCCTGTTTCTGCTGGGCATGGGCGAGGGTGGGGGATTTCCGGCCGCAACCAAGGCGATGGCAGAGTGGTTTCCGGCGCACGAGCGCTCCACGGCGATGGGGATGATGAACGCGGGCACTGCCGTTGGAGCAGTTGCTGCTCCGCCCCTGATCGCGTTGACGCTGTCGCATCTGAGTTGGCGCTGGGTCTTTTTTCTGGCTGGCGCTGTCGGTCTTGTCTGGACGCTCTGGTGGATCAGAGACTACCATCCGGCGGCGTCAGCATCCAGGCCTGGGTTCGGACGAGAGGCTTGAGCTTGCCGAGGTGCTTGGACCCAAGGCGACGAGTGACGCGAGCGTTCGGTGGATCGATCTATTCCGTTATCCGCAGGTTTCCGGGCTGGTTTTCGCCAAGTTTCTCAGCGATGCTGCGTGGTACTTCTACATCTTCTGGCTGCCGAAGTATCTATATGATGTGCACCATTTCGATACCAAGCAGGTCGGGTATTTTGCCTGGATTCCTTATGCCGCCGCAGGCGTTGGGAGTTTGCTTGGAGGCTGGTTTTCGAGCCGGTTGATCCAGCGTGGGTTCTCGCTGAATATATCGCGCAAGATCGCGCTTGGCATAAGCGCCGGAGTGATGCCATCGATTCTGCTGGTGATGCATTCGCCGGTGCAATTCGTCATTGTTCTTTTCAGCATTGCTTTTGCAGGACAGCAATCGTGGTCGACGCTGGTGATGACTCTGCCATCCGACATTGTTCCCTCCAGCGTGGTGGGTTCGTTCGCCGGGTTGGTTGGTTTTGGCGGAGCCATGGGTGGCATCGTGTTCGGCCTGGTGGTGGGAAAGTTGCTCGATAACGGATTTGGTTACGGCCCCGTGTTCGCGATGCGTCAGCGTTTTTCATGTTATCGCGTTTTGCGTCATTCTGTTGTCCATCCGAGTCGTCGGCCCAATTGAATTCAAGACAGACGGCAGCCCGCACGGTCGCGGTCTGAGTCTTATATCAAACAAGGGGGCAAGAAGATGGAAAAGCAAACCAGGACTATCGGTATTATTCATGCGGTGAATTTGACCATTCGCGCAATGCAGCCATTTATCGATCGCTATATACCCGAGGTTGAAGTCGTGCATTTATGCGATGACACGATTCAGCGCGACAACATTGCCGCCGGCGTGGGCGTGATTCCGAAGAACAACTATTTCCAGTTTGCGCAATATGCGCACAACCTTCAGGAGTCCGGCGTCGATCTGATTCTGCTGGCCTGTTCCACATTTAACTATGCCGCTGAGCTGGCGCGGCCGATGATCGATATCCCCATCATGCAAATCGATCGCCCGATGATGGAGCTTGCGGTGTGCCAGGGCCGCCGCGTGGGATTGATCGCTACGCTTGCGACTACTGTGCCGTCGTCGGAGCGGCTGCTGCGAATTGTGGCGGCTGAAAAGAACGTGCCGGTCGAGATCACCACGGTGATGCGCCCCGAGGCCTTCGCGGCCATTCAGAAAGGCGACAGAGAAACACACAACAACATTCTTCTGGAGGAGATTGACAAGCTCTCCGGCAAAGTCGACTCGATCGTGCTTGCGCAACTCTCGATGTCCGCGCTCGAGCCCTTCCTGGGCAAGACCGCCGTGCCCGTCTATAACAGCGGCACAACCGGCTTTGAATGCATCCGCCGCACGCTCTACGGAAATGTCGAGGCCGAGGTGCACGCGTGATGGCGTCTTTGGCAGATCGAGCAACGGCGGCGCGCATTTATCCCTACGGCGCGCCGCATACTGCGGAGATGATCGCGGATCTCTCTCGCCGCGCTTATGAGTACCGGGCCGAGGTGCTGCGGATGGTGTATGGGCGCAAGTCAGGACACATCGGCGGTGCGTTTTCAATCGCCGAGATTCTTGCCTGCCTCTACTTTCATCAACTGCGTATCGATCCCGCCAATCCAAAATGGAGCGACAGGGACCGGCTTGTCTTCTCGAAGGGACATGCGTGCGCAATGCTTTATACCTGCCTTGCGCATCGCGGATATTTCCCGGTTTCGGAGTTGCCCACGTTTCGCGCATTGAACAGCCATTTGCAGGGCCACCCCGAACCGCGCAAGACACCAGGCGTTGAAGTAGCCGCCGGGCCGCTGGGGCATGGAGTGGCGATCGCATCGGGCATGGCGTTGGCGGCGCGCATGGATGGATCGGGCCGCAGAATCTACGCCATTCTTGGAGACGGCGAGCTGAACAGCGGCGTCATTTGGGAAGGCATGATGACTGCCGCGAAGTTCGCGCTTGATAATCTCGTGGTGATTGTGGACTACAACGGCGTGCAGCAGACGGGGACGACGCACCACGTGATGCCCACCGAGCCGATCGCCGATAAATGGACTTCGTTCAACTGGCACGTGATCGAGATTCACGGCCACAACGTAGCGGAGATTCTGGACGCGCTGGATCTGGCAGATGAGATCCATGGGCGTCCGACGGTTATCATCGCCCGCACCACCAAGGGCAAGGGCGTGAGCTTTATGGAGAACCAACCCGCATGGCACGGCGGCATTCCGGACGACCGGCAGTTCCGATCCGCAATGGCTGACTCGAGGAAAGGACAAACGAATGGAGAGCATGATTCGTAATCCTTTCGGCGGCCCGGCCCCCATGCGGAAGGCTTACGGCGAGGCGCTGGTTCACTTGGGCGCAGAGCGCGAAGATGTTGTGGTGCTAAGCGCTGATGTGCAGAGCTCCGACTTCAGTTACATGTTTGAAGCGGCATACCCAAAGCGCTTTATCAATGTTGGAATCGCCGAGCCGGCTCTTGTGGATGTAGCGGTCGGCCTTGCCAACGCCGGCAAGATTCCCATTGCCAATACTTTCGCGTTTCTATTTGCGACGCGCGCGCTGGAGATGGTACGCACGCATCTTTGCTACGGGGGAGCCAACGTGAAGCTGGCGGGCGCATACGCGGGGCTTTCCGATTCTTTCGACGGCCCGACCCACCAGACTGTTTCCGATCTGGCGATTATGCGCAGTCTTCCGCGGATGACGATCGTTGTTCCAGCGGATCCGCTCGCTGTAAAGAAGTTTCTGCCGCAGATCGTTGCGTGGGACGGGCCGGTCTACTTCCGGCTCTGCCGCAACGAGGTGCCTGAGGTCTTTACCGATGCTTACGCGCCGGAGATTGGGAAAGGGATCACGCTGATCGATGGCGACGATGCCACCATTCTCGCCTGCGGAGTGATGGTCGCGCGCGCAATCGAGGCAGCGCGGGTGCTCGCGCAGAAGGGCGTGCATCTGCGTGTCGTCGAGATGCACACCATCAAGCCACTTGATACAGAACTGATCGTGCGCTGCGCGCAGGAGACGGGCGCGATAATTACGGCTGAAGAACACTCCATAATTGGCGGCCTGGGCGGTGCGGTGGCAGAGTGCCTGTCGCAGCACGCGCCCGTTCCGCTGGAGCGGGTCGGCGTCGATGATACTTTTACCGAGTCGGGGCCGTACTCGGAATTGCTCGACAAGTACGGCATGAGCGTGGAAGCGATAGTGGCTGCCGCGCAGCGCGCTCTCAAGCGCAAACAGGAAAGCTTATTCCATGCATCAAGCGAGGTTATATAGATGATGAAGCCGATCACACTTCCCTATGGGCACGAAGAGCGAACAATTGAGATTCCCGAGGAGAATCTCGCCTGGGTTGAAGGGCCGCGCCACGCGCCTCCGATTCCGGATATTGAAGCGGCGGTCCGCCACGCAATCCGCAACCCCATTGGTTCGCCGACGCTAGCTGAACTCGTTCGCCGCCATGGCAAACGCACGTTGCTGCTGGTTGACGACAGCACGCGCAGCACTCCGCAAAAGGTCATCATGCCCATTTTGCTTGATGAGCTGAATGCAGCCGGAGTGCCCGACAGCGAAATCTCGGCGATGATCGCTCTTGGAACTCATCGCCGAATGGAACACCGCGAAATTGCCGAACGAGTTAGCGAAGCTGTATTACATCGCATTCCAGTAACCAATCTCTCGCACGATCCCAAGGACTTTGTGGATATGGGTGTGACGCCGCTCGGCATTCCCATCCATGTCAGCCGCCGCTATCTTGAGAGCCCCATCACGATTGCGATCGGCAACATCATTCCACACATGTATGCGGGCTACGCCGGCGGAGCCAAGATGGTGCAGCCCGGTGTAACCAGCGCACTGACAACCGGAAGAACGCATCTGATCGCAGGGCCGCTGGTCTACGAGATTCTCGGCAACGTGGACAACGAGGTCCGCAAAGAGATGGAAACCATTGCCATCCAATCGGGCCTCAAATTCATTGTGAATGTCGTGCTGGATGCTTCGGGAGCGGTCGCGGGCATTGTGGCCGGCGACGTTGTAAAAGCGCATCGGGCCGGCGTGGATATCGCGCGTCCCATCTACACCATCGATGCTCGCGGAGAAGGCCGACATCGTTGTTGCCAGCTCGCACCCGGCCGATCGCGACCTGTGGCAGGGATTCAAGCCGGTTAATAACTGCGGAATGCTGGTTCGCGATGGAGGGACGCTCATCCTTTTGATTCCTGCGCCGGAAGGCATCGCGCCCGATCACACGCAGCTTGTCGACTTTGGCACCACACCGGCCGAAAAAGTAATGGCCATGGTCAACGAAGGATTGGTGCAGGACGAAGTGGCGGCGGCCACCTATCTTGCTTTTGACCAGACGCGAAGGCGTATCACGATCGCGCTTGTTTCGGACGGAGTCTCCGATACGGAAGCGCGCAAGATCGGCATAACGGCCACAACCAACTTCAACGAGGCTCTGGCCGCGGCACTGGCCAGGCATGGCAACAAGGCGCGCATCGGAGTGGTTACACAAGGCGCAGACATCATGGCGCATTTTACAAAGAAGGGAGAGCAGGAAGAATGCCCCGATTTGCAGCAAACCTATCGATGATGTTTAACGAGGTGCCCTTCCTTGACCGTTTCCAGACCGCGGCGGCGGCGGGATTCAAGGCAGTTGAGTTTCTTTTCCCGTACGAGCACTCGCCTGAAGAGGTTGAGAGCAGAGCCAGGGCCGCCGGAACTGAAGTTGTTCTTTTCAACATGCCGGCCGGCAACTGGGGCGCGGGCGAGCGCGGCATTACCGGGCTCCCCGGGCGCGAAGAAGAGTTTCGCGAAGGAGTGGAGAAGGCTCTGATGTATGCCGATCGAATGAGAACGCCGAAACTTCACGCCATGGCCGGCATCGCTCCGGCCGGCGCAGATACTGCCGCCTGTCGTGCAACACTCATCGCAAATTTGAGGTATGCGGCGGAGAAACTAGCCGCAAAAAACATCACGTTGCTTCTGGAAGCAATCAATACGCGGGATATGCCCGGCTTCATCGTCTCCACACAAAAAGAATCCCACGCGATTTGTGAGGCCGTCGGCGCGCCGAATCTGAAGATGCAAATGGATCTTTATCACATGCAAGTGATGGAGGGCGACCTGGCCACCAGCCTCAAGCGCTACGCATCCATGTGCGGCCATATCCAGATTGCCGGATGCCCTGAGCGCCACGAGCCGGATACGGGCGAGGTCCGCTATGAGTATCTCTTCCGATTGCTTGATGAAATCGGCTATCAGGGGTGGCTCGGCTGCGAGTATCGACCGGCAGGAAAGACCACTGACGGCCTGGGATGGTTCAGCGCCGCGACGCGCTGACAATCGACGGTACGACAGGAAGGGAGAGCGATTGATTGCTTGAACATTCAGTAAAGGTTTACTGAAGCCCATGTCCTCAATACATAGCTCTCGATTTTGATGTAACTGCCAGGGAGGCTGAAGTCGCTCGATATTTCTTTTTTGCGCCGGTTAGATCAGATAAGCCCTCTGAAGACCGAGTGCAGAAGAAGAGCGAGAAAGAAACTTAGACGAATCACATCAGAGAGGAGGTACAGGATGAGGAACTACGGAACGGTTGTAAACATCCCATTGATCGCGATGCTGGTTCTCTTTCTGACATTAGGAATCTCCGCTTTCGGTCAGGTAGAGACGGGACGATTTGTTGGCAGTATCTCCGATCCGCAAGGCGCAGTAGTGCCGAACGCAACGGTGAAGGCAACAAACGTGGGCACAAACATTGTGCAAACGGCAACTACCAGCTCGGCCGGAGACTTTGTCATCACGCCGGTAGCGGCTGGTGAGTATAAGCTCACTGTCACCGCATCGGGCTTTGAGACGGTCACCACCTCGACTATTGAAGTGCAGGTAGGCCAGATCGTTCGCGAAGACCTCACTCTGAAGGTCGGCGCATCGACGACGACGATCCAGGTGACGACGGAAACACCTTTGATAAGCACCGATTCGGCGACAATCGGCACAGTGGTTTCAAATCAGCAGCTCACCGACTTGCCGCTGAATGGCCGCGGCTTTTACCAGTTGGCGGAACTTACGCCAGGGGCCGCGTTGCTGCCGGCCACTGGCAACTCTCTGGCCATACGCCCCGAGATCGTCAACGGCAATACGATTAGCGGCGTTCATGGGTTTGCGACATCGTTTCTGCTCGATGGCGTAGACGTGACCGAGCAGCATCAGGGCGGAACTTTCATGCAAACGTCGATTGACGCGCTGCAGGAGTTCAGCGTGCAGCAAAATGCATACTCGGCCGAATACAATCGCGGCGGCCCAGGCTTCAACTCGACAACCAAGTCAGGGACGAACACTTTCCACGGAGGTGTATTCGAGTACATCCGCAACGAGAAACTGGATGCTCGCAACTACTTTTCGTTGAAGCGCGCCATTTTGAAGCGCAACCAATTCGGCGGCGATATTGGCGGACCGCTTTCCCTGGGGCCGCTGTACAACGGCAAGGACAGGAGCTTCTTCTTTGTAGACTACGAAGCTCAGCGGCTGCGTCAGGGTCTGGTGGAAAGCGGCACGGTGCCAACGCCCGCTCAGCGCAGCGGAGACTTCAGCGCATCGAACTTGAATCCGATCTACGACCCGACGACAACAGTCCCATCGGGATCGTCAGCCTCGCGCACACAGATCAGTTGCAATGGCGTTCTTAATGTTATCTGCCCCGGATTGATTTCACCCCAGGCTAAGGCGATCCTGGCGTACTACCCCACCGGGAACGCCAGCGCAACAAGCTTCCAGGCCGTTCCGTCTCAGGCAATTGACTGGGATCAATTCATCATACGGATCGACCATCAAATTAATTCACGAAACCGACTCTTCGGCCGTTGGGCTTACATCAATGAACGCGAGACGGACCCGAACTTCGCGCCTCTGCTGAAGACGGCTTCATTGACCTCGAATGGACAGGACGTCGCCATCGGTCTGATCACGAACATCGGCAACAACATGGTGCAGGATTTTCGCGTTCATGGCCTGCCAAGCCACGTTCGGCTTTCAGCATTTCTGCAGGGCCCGGACTTTAACGCGGCAAACGGCATAGGTGGATTCTCCGGACTGGCGCGTCCAGATACGGGAGAGTCGTTTCCAGACTACTCGTGGAGCGGCTACAATGCGCTTCAGGGTTCAACATTCGATCAGCGGCCCAAGTCGCAGGATCGTCGAGTGCTGGAGCCAACCGATACATTTACGATTCTCAAGGGACGCCAGTCTTTGAAATTCGGAGTCTTGATCCGCTACTACCAGTGGCTCGGCTATGATAGCGCCACTTATGCCGGCAGCTTCGGCTTTACAGGAATCGAGACCCAGGACCCGGTCCTGGCATCGAGTGTGTCAGGATGTAGCCCAGCCAATGCCGTCTGTAAGGGTGGCGATGCCTTTGCCGACTTCCTGCTGGGTTATCCTGCTTCTGTCGTTCGAGCTTATCCTGGCGCCAACTTCGGCGGTCAGGGCTGGTACAAGCAGTTTTTCGGCCAGGATGACATCCACGTCAGTGACAAGCTGACCGTGAATGTTGGCCTGCGCTATGAGTACACTCCGTGGCTGGAAGGCTACCTGGGGCAGCTTGGCACTTTCGACCCCACCAAGACCAAGCCCATTATCGTGGCCAGCCATAACAGCCTGGTCAATACCTCATCGCAATTTGCAGCTCCCACCGCCATGCAGTTTTTCGGGCAATACGTTCAGACCACCAGTGATGCTGGTCTGCCGTATAACCTCACATACCCAGATAAGCTGCAGTTCGCTCCACGCATCGGGTTTGCCTGGAGGCCCATTGCCAAGACTGTCATTCGCGGCGGATTCGGCATGTACTATGAGCCCGAAGGAACCAGCGGTCGAGTGAACCGCAACATTCTTCCGTTCCTGCTTTCGGAAACTGTAAACCAGACGTCCAACATCGTTCCAACACGCACCCTCGCCAACTTCTTCCTTGGCTCCCCACTTGGTTCGGCAACGACAACTCCTTCGCTCAACCCCACTCTTACGCACCTGAAGATGGGAGAGAACGATCACTACAGCCTTGCAGTAGAGCGTGAGCTTAACTCGACAACCCTTTGGGAGATTGCCTACGTGGCGAACCACGCGCTCCATTTGCAGGCTACAGATGACTTCAACGATCCGACGCCGGCCTCGGGCGCGGTTCAGGCGCGGCGGCCTTACCCACTTTGGGGCCCCATCGCAATGCAGTCGCAGGATATGGATGCCCTATACGAGTCTCTGCAAACCAAGGTCCAGCATCGGATGAGCAATGGTTTGTCGGGGCTAGTCTCCTATACATGGTCGAAGTTCCTGCAGGAAGCCCAAACACCACAAGTGGGAGGCAATCTGGGGTACGAACACACTTACTCACCGTTCGATATTCCGCAGAACCTCGCAATCAGCGGAACTTATATTCTCCCGGTGGGTAAGGGCAGGCAATTCCTGGCCAACGCCAACGGTCTAGCAAATGCAATCCTAGGCGGATGGCAGGTGCAGACAATCACTATTCTTCGCAGCGGAACTCCCTACACACCTGTGGTTGGTTCCGATGTGGCAAATACTGGAGTAGGATCGCAGCGGCCAAATCTGAATCCGGCAGGAGGATCGTCGACCTTCAAGAAGTCCCTGGCCACATGGTTCGACAGAACGCTGTATGTAGCCGCGCCGAGTCTTCAATATGGCGCGGTGCGCGCAAACACCTTGCGGTCCGATATGCGCCGGCAGTTCGACGCTTCCTTCTTCAAGAATTTCGATATGCCCGGCGAGACCAAACTCTCGTTCCGCGCCGAGGCGTTCAACATCTCCAACACAACCAGCTTCAATGCACCTGGCGCCACGGTTACATCAACGACGTGCTGTGTGGTAAACGGTACATCCATTCCGTCGCGGGATATTCAATTCGCGCTGAAGTATGATTTCTAACTCAAACGGATAACATCTCATCCGAGAACTGACGTAATTTCGACTTGCGCCGCTGTTTGCAAATGGCGGCACAGGTTATCTGGCAATTCGCCGAATTTATTCAAGTTGGTCTTGAACGACCGGAGGATCGATTCCTTCGGTTTCAGGAGACAAGACGATGAAGAAAGCCGCCTTCGGCATTGTTACGCTATTGTTTGGCCTGCCCCTTTTGGCGTGCGCACAATCGGTATATCTTGACCCCTCGCAGCCGCTCGATAAGCGGGTTGACGACTTGATTCACCAACTTACTCCGGCTGAGAAGACATCGCTTCTGAGCACAACTGCGCCGGCCATCGAGCGGCTTAGAATACCGGCAATGAATGGCTGGAACCAGAGTTTGCACGGGATTGTCTGGAGTCAGCCGACAACCATGTTTCCGGTGCCGATCAGCATGGCGGCGACCTTCGATCCGCCGCTGGTTCACGAGGTGGCAGGTGCGATCGCCGACGAGGGTAGGGCTGTTTATAACTACTGGCACAACGTCCCTGGCGGCACCGAACAACTTATGCGCGGGCAGGCGGTGACGGTCACCGCTGACGGCAAGAGGATTGCGCATAACGGACTCGTGTATCGCTCGCCGGTGATCAATATGGATCGCGACCCACGTTGGGGGAGGATCTGGGAGACATTTGGCGAGGACCCGCTGCTGGCGTCGCGAATTACTGTTGCCTACGTTCAAGGAACGCAGGGGAACGACCCGAAGTACCTTGAACTGGCGGCAACGCTCAAGCACTACGCCGCTTATGACGACGAGCGTGATCGCATTAAAACAGGCGACGATCAGGTAAGCGACCGGATGTTGAGAGACTATTACATGCCGCAATTCAAAGCGGGCATCATGGCTGGAAGAGCAGTATCCATCATGTCTTCCTATAACGGCATCAATGGCGTGCCCAACGCGGAAAATAAACTGCTGCTCACTGACATCCTTCGCGGTGAATGGAAGTTCGAGGGGTTTGTGGTTCCCGACAGCGGTGCGGTACAAAACCTTGTGAGTGCTTACAAGAAGTATCCGACGCTCGAGATGGCGGCAGCCAGGACGGTCCTCGCTGGAAGCGATCTTGATGATGGCTCGTATGCCGTGGCGCTGCCGAAGGCACTCTCGGAAGGGTTACTGACGGAAAAAGACATCGACCAGTCATTGCGCAGAGTGTTGGCCGTGCGCTTTCGTCTCGGGGAGTTCGATCCGCCGAATATAGTTCCCTACAGTAAGCTCGGGACTGAAGTTATCGACTCACCTGAGCATAGGAAGTTGGCGCTGCGCGCAGCACAAGAATCAATTGTGCTTTTGTCGAACGAAAAGCGCCTTCTGCCTCTTGATAAGAACTCAATCAAATCGATCGCGGTAATTGGGCCGTTTGCCGACTTCGCGCAGACCGGGCCTAACTATACGGGACAGTACTCGAAGTTCGTTAAGCCTCTCGAAGGCATTCAGGAGAAGGTAGGATCGGGGACCAAGGTGCTTTACGCTCGAGGAAGCGGAATTATGGAAACCGACAATCCCGAGGCAAGTCTCCAAGAGGCGGTCTCGGCGGCTAAGCAAGCGGACATTGTTATCTTGTTTGTGGGAACAAATCAGTTGCTGGAGCGGGAAGGATTGGACCGCGAGTTTCTCACCCTTCCGCCTGTTCAGTTGACACTCGTGCAGAAAGTAATGGAAGCAAATTCGAAAACAGTGATTGTCCTGCTGAACGGTGGACCTATATCGCTTGCCCCGCCGTATGCTGGAGGGCAGCGCCCTCAAGTTCTTAGCTTTCCTACTGTGGTGGACATGTTCTGGGCGGGCGAGGAGGGCGGAACTGCTATGGCCGACGTTTTATTCGGCGACTTCAACCCGAGCGGCCGTTTGCCCTATACCGTATATGGCTCCGAGCGGACACTGCCGCCAATGACCGAATATGACATCTCCAAAGGATTCACCTATATGTATCTAGCCGGAAAGCCAGTCTATGCGTTTGGCCGTGGACTGAGTTATACGACTTTCGAGTACAGTAATCTGAGTATCTCGTCTGCGACGATCACTAGTGACGCGTCCTTGCAGATAAAGGTGAATGTCCGAAACTCGGGGAACCGTCCGGGCGATGAGGTAGTGCAGTTATATGTGCATAACAACGACAATACCGTGACACAGCCGAAAGAACAGTTACAGGGTTTTGAGCGCGTCAACCTGAATCCTGGTGAGACAAAGATCATCAGCTTCTCGCTGCCTGCTGAGCAACTCGCATTCTGGGATACTGATAAGCGCGCATTTGTCTTGAATCCAGGTTCGTTTGACGTGATGGTCGGAAGTGCTTCAGACGATATTCGGGTGAAAGGCACCTTTCAGGTGACAAACGCAGGCCAATGGCCGGGCAGTGAACTTACGACGCGAGCAGCGGACAGCGATTTTGCTTCCACACAGCGATGATTAAGCTTGCGCTTGAAGGAGTTGAAATCAACTAACTCATCGCCTAACTCCAACTAACTTCGGATATGAGACATGGTTGCGGCAATCAGGACTCAAGCGCTCAGGCCATGATTTCTGTACCAGGGAGAATTTAGCATGAAACTGTGTAAGATCGGATCCGTTTTAACCCTCGCCCTATTGGCGATTACGTTCCAGGCTCAAGAACCAATAAACATTAAAGTGGAACTATCGAAGCCAGTTGGGCCCTACACACCTATCTACCGATGGTTCGGCTACGACGAGTCGAATTACACGACCATGAAGTACGGTACTCAACTTCTCAGGGAATTGCACAACTTGAGCCCAGAGCCCGTTTACATCCGCGCTCATCATCTTTTGACTTCGGGCAACGGAGTTCCTGAACTGAAGTGGAGTTCGTCAAACGTCTTCAACCTCGACCAAGATGGCAAGCCGGTTTACGACTTCACCATTACAGATCAAACATTCGACGCCTACAAGAACGCAGGTGTGCGGCCGATGGTTGAGCTTGGGTTTATGCCCAAGGATCTTGCATCGGCTGTTCCGGGAATTACAGAGTACCAACTTCACTATCCCAAGCCAACAATGGGAGGATCGGTCAACAATCCGCCCAAGGACTACAAGATGTGGGGCGAGTTGGTGCGTAAGTACACAGAGCATCTTGTCCAGCGCTACGGGCGGGAGCAGGTGAGCACCTGGTACTTCGAAGTTTGGAACGAGCCGGATATTATGTACTGGCATGGAACTTCGGCCGATTACTTCAAGCTCTACGACTATGCGGTAGCAGGCGTTCGGGCGGCACTGCCCAATGCAATCGTCGGCGGCCCGGCTAGCACGGGGCCGGCCAATGAGAAGGCATCGGCCTTTCTGAACGATTTTCTGAAGCATTGCCTGAACGACAAGAGCGCGGCTGACGGCAAGGCGATACCACTTGATTTCATCTCGTTTCATCCCAAAGGCCGGCCTAGCCTCGTCAATGGGCGTGTGCGCATGGGGCTCTCCAACGAGTTGCAGTCGGTTCAGAACGGCTTCCAAATTGTCGCGAAGTATCCGCGGTTGATCCATATGCCAATCATTCTGAGCGAGGCTGATCCGGAGGGCTGCGCCGGATGCTCAATGAAGGTGAATCCGGCAAACGCATACCGGAATGGACCGCTCTACGCCTCGTATACGGCGGCTACGATGAAGGCCATGTTCGAATTACAGGATGTATCGAAGGTCAATTTAATTTCGATGCTCTCGTGGTCCTTTGAATTCGAAGGCAAGGACTACTTCGAGGGATTTCGCACATTGGCGACGAATGGCGTTGACAAACCTATCTTGAATGTCTTCCGGATGGCCGGCCTCATGTCGGGCGAGCGCGTGACGACAACAAGCAGCGGTCAGGTTGCGCTTAAAGAGATGGTGAGCGAGGGAGTTCGCAAGGCACCGGATGTTGATGCCTTTGCGACCAAGGCTGCACATGAAGCCGCCGTCATGCTATGGAACTACCATGACGACGATGTGCCCGCGCCAAACGCAAATGTTGAAGTCACGATTTCAGGAGTTCCTTCGGGAGTGAAGAAGGTTCTGCTCGAACACTTTCGCATCGACGACACTCACAGCAATTCTTACACTGTTTGGAAGGCGATGGGGTCTCCGCAGTCGCCCACGCCGGAACAGTATGCGCAGATGAAAGCAGCGGGGCAATTGGAGCTTCTCACTTCTCCAGAATGGCTCGACGTGAACGATAGCGGAGTGACCATTGAAATGAGTCTGCCGCGGCAAGCTACATCGCTGATGCATTTGAGGTGGTAGCGTGCGCCACTTCTGCAACCACGGCGCCTTGGCGCCGGATTTGTAACTGGGTGCCTGAGGAGATTGAATATGATTCGGAAATTCTGGCTTCAAATCTCCACATTGGCTATCGCATCGACAATTTTCTTGTCAAACGGAACTATGAGAGCAGCCCGGAACCCGGAGGCACTCAAACTCGAAGGTGAGATTGCAGGCGCGCATGATCCCTCCATGATTCTCGCGAGCGGAATCTACTACGTCTTCACAACAGGCAAGACGGCGGATGGCGGTCAAATGGCGATACGCTGTTCTAACGACCTGACTCATTGGCGGCTTTGCGGTCACGTATTCGAGGCTATCCCCGATTGGATACGGAAGCGCAGTCCGGGCACAAGAGACTTGTGGGCGCCGGATATCTCCTATGCTGCAGGAAAGTACCGCTTGTATTATGCCTATTCTTTATTCGGCAAGAATACTTCCGGTATTGCCCTGGCCACCGCGGAGACACTCGATTCAAGCAGCCCCAACTATGGATGGCACGACGAAGGTCTTGTGCTCGAGTCCACGGCGGCGGATGACTACAATGCCATCGACCCGAATTATGTCGAAGGCGCTGCGCATCGCGCCTGGCTTGCCTTCGGGAGCTTTTGGACGGGCATCAAGATGCGTGCGCTCGATGCCTCCACTGGCAAACTCTCATCGACCGATAACAAGACCTACTCACTGGCCAGCCGGGTCCGGCCAGCCGAAACCGGGCCAAACCCACCGGGACTTCCGGGAAATTGGCAGGCAGTCGAAGCGCCATTCATCGTTCTTCACGGGGGTTACTACTATCTCTTCACTTCATTCGATCTCTGTTGCCGGGGCGTAAAGAGCACTTACCGGACTGTTGTTGGGCGTGCAAAGAACATTACCGGGCCGTATCTCGACCGCGACGGAGTCCCAATGCTGCAAGGGGGCGGCACAGCTCTGCTGTCAGCCAACACGCAGTGGCTGGGCCCCGGCGGAGAATCGATTCTGCTTCGGCGACATCAGCCGGACCTGATTGTATTCCACGCATACGACCACGTGACCGGCAAGCCCTCCCTGCAGATCTCGACCATTGAATGGAAGGATGGCTGGCCCGCGGCGGCGCTCCTGGATCATTGATTTTCTGCAAGCGCTGACGCTGACCCAGCTCACCTCACGGGTATAGCTTCGCCGGCACAATCTCAGGCTCCGGGTCACCCGATTCAATAATCAATTTCTTCAACTCCTCACGGAGTTCATCGGCTGTCTGGCGATACTCCTTTCTGCCAGCGACATTCACGAGTTCGTGCGGATCGTTGCGCTGATCGTACATCTGGTACTCGTGATAGGTGGTGCTTGCGGAAGTATTTGTTGCGCCGGTGGGATCAGCAACGCAGTAGGTCCAATCCCTGGTTCGAATGGCGCGGCCTGTCATTGACTCGCTGATCTGCACGAGTTGCTGATTTGGCCAAGCCTGCCTTGCCTTCGCATCCTGCACCAGAGGTAGAAAGCTACGTCCCTTCATGGATTCGGGCACAGGCGCTCCAGCCGCATCAAGAAGAGTGGGCGCAAGATCGACGATGCCGACGATCTCCTGTATCTGGCGCGCACTTTCAAAGCCCGGGCCGTGGATGAGCATGGGAACGCGCAACGAACTGTTGTGAGTACTTCGCTTGTATTCCGCGTTGCGGGTCATGAAGTGACAGCCGTGGTCGCTCATGAAGACAAAGATGGTGTTGTCGGCCTGGCCTTCCTCTTCCAGAACCTTGCGCAATCGGCCAACGGATGCGTCGATGCTCTCGCAAGCACCGTAGTAGTCGGGTAACTGCTGGTGCCAATCGCCCGGGAATGCACGCAGGTCCGGAGGGACGTATGCGTTGATGAATCGCTCGGCCGACCCCTTGGGGCCGACCATGCGCGCCAGATCGTTTTGCTGGTGCGGTTCGAGTTGGGAGATGAGCAGCAGAAAGGGTTTTTCCTGCTTTTGACGTAGAAACTTCTCCGCGCGATCGGTGAGGAAGTCGACACGATACTCATCCTTGAAGGTGATGGGATTGTTCTCTCGGTCCCAGATTGTTCCTTCATAAGGATGGGTGGAGAATTCAAGTGCGTTGGACGCTTCCCAGAGGTCGAGAAAACCTCCTCGATGTTCCATGCTGACCGGCCCGCGACCGCCGCCCTCGGCCGCCGATCCCGCGGCAAGATGCCACTTGCCGATGTAGTTGGTAGAGTAGCCGGCCTTGCGCAATTCGGTGGCGATAGTGGGCAACTCCTGTTTCAGTCCAAGACCGTTATGCCATACGCCGGTTTCGCTCGCATAACGGCCGGTGAGCATCACCGACCGCGACGGTGCGCAAACAGGCTGGTTGGTTACCGCGTGATTGAAGTTGGTTCCCGCTGCGGCAAGCGCATCCAGATTTGGCGTGTGCGTAGAACTGTTCAAACCATTTGCGCCGACAAAGTCCCAGCGGAACTGGTCAGAATGATAGATGACTATGTTAGGTGGGTGGTGAACGCCGGCAGAGCCAGGACTGGAGCCGACGGCCCGCAAAGAGCTGGAGAGGGCCGCCGCTACTCCAGCTTGGGTTGCGGAAGCGGCCGTCCCGAGCAGAAAGTTTCTTCTATTTACCTTCAATGTTTGGCTCCAGAGTGTGATAACTCGGGTTATCCGTGTGTTCTTAGAAATAGTACTTCAAGCTCGATTGAATTGCGCGACGCGACCTCAACACAAAACCTGGCTCATTTATGTGATCTTCGTTGGCAAAATCCCGGGTATTTTTTGCGATATTCATCGACAAAATCCTCTTTATTTCATATGCTCTTGATCATATGGCCATTGGCGGACCTCTCAAGATAGATCGTGAGGTGGGTAGGGCAGGCGGGACGCAGATTTTTCATCTTACCGGTCCCCTTACGCTCATCAACATCTTTGACCTGCAGACAGAGTTCCGCAGGGCCGAGCCCGGCCCGCTCACGGTCCTCGATCTGACCGGCGTTCCCTACATGGATTCGGCGGGCATGGGCGTGGTGGTCAACTTCCATGTCCATTGCCAGAAGAAGGGCGGACGTTTTGTTGCGGCAGGAGTGGGTCCGCGCATCATGGACCTCTTCAAGATCACCCGCATAGACAAAGTGATCAGCATGGCCGCCACTTGTGAAGAGGCTGAGGCGCTCGGATAGAGATCCGATGCAGCTTTAAAGCAGGTTTCGAGCCAACGCGAATGACTTGTTACCCGAGTGCGGGCATTGTCATGCGCTGGCAGCTACTTCATCCTGGCCCCTGGCTTGCAACCTGATCAGACGAGGACAGGATCACAGATGAAGAGTTCAACCGAGGGAGCCGCGGCTTTAAGGCCGGCGTAGCCTCCCGGCTCGCGAGCAGCTCTTGAATCCGCTCATGCGAAAGACGCCAGCCCATCGGCAACTTATCGATCGTTCCGGTTCCCTCGCCGGGATAGACCCACTCGCATTCCTCATAAAGAATCGTATCGCCTCGACCAAATGCAGCTCTGCACAGCCGCTCGGCGATCTCCCTGGGCGATGCCAGGTAGATTCGAGGAAGTTGATCGATCGCCACGTCCTTGAATTGCACCAGGCAACAGAAGGTCTGAGCACCATCATGGTCCAGCCACATATCGATCGCGCGGTGGTAGTCGGCTTTTACGCCGGTAAGTTCCGTTGCCCGCCTCAGGAAAGGCTGCGCTATATTCCAACACCCATCTTCGCTGCCCTTGACAGCGATCTTCAAGAGGTTGCCCGCCTTGGCGATTACGATATCGTATTTCGGTTTGTCGGCTCCGTGCTGAACCGACACGTCAAATCCATATCTTGCAAATTGTGCCGCAGCGATTCCTTCCGCGGCTGCGGTGATTTGAGATGAAGGCAACTTGCTTTGGGAATGAGCTGTCACTTGTACCTCCTGTGATTGCCTAATCTACTTCGAGATCGAATGGCCGGACGAGTCCGGGCAGGGTCAAATTCCGCCAGGGAATAAAACCGATGAGCGGCTGGAAACCTCAGATACGGGAGAAAGCGAAGAGCAAACTTGCAAATAAAGTGCTATCAGATTGCAGACCTATAATGGGCCCGGACCCACCAAGCAGAATCGCCCGTCGTGTCGGCGAGTGCATTTCAGGGGATCTGGATTCTCAGCAACTGAGGTAAGGTTCTACCAATTTCATCTCCGCTGTATGTGAGTTGGATCACTTCTTGAATTGGGACTTTACTCTGCCGGGATCACACGAGACTGTAAATGGATCGGATTCAATGAGTTACCAGGAAAGTGTGGCGGCCGCAGCGTTTCGTCCTAAATGGCACTTTTCAGGGTAAAATCGGTGGCTTTTTGACAAAAAACGGGCAAAATCCGGGGTTGTCGTTTACCGATAAGTAACTACGCCCGGTTTCTGTGCTACTCATTTCATTCATGTTATCCCGGAATCAGTTACCTTTCAGTACCCCTTGGGCGAGGGGGGTACCCCCCTCCAGATTTCGGGAGTGGAAAACAGCCATTCCTGAACGGAGGTTTGGGCGAGTTTGCTTCGGGAGGCTGGAGGAGGTTCATACCCTCATTCTGCGCCTGCGTGGGGGAATCTTCTGCAATGTGCGGAGGCATGGGGTGTTATCTCAAAACAGATTCATGGACCATGGGGCTAATGGAAATTTGCGAGGCGGAAGAAGTGCGGCGCAAAACGGAATGGCCGTTACTTCCAGGGCAAGGCGGCTCTTGATCTTTCGACTACGCCTGTTGCGATGAGATTGTGAGCTGGTCCTGATGGAGGGGGCGAGATGGGCGTCGTCCTATCCCACCCATGCGACAGAAAAACGTCGCATGGATGGGGCACAGAGGCTCTTTTTGAGGGCGCGATGCTAGAGGTGCTTATCTCTGGATGTAATTCGGTGTGCGAGTCAAGTTGCTCAAGACGAGAATTCTTCCACTTATAAGTTCCTTCATTGTTATAAGGCCCTTCTTGGGACGCTGTATGTTTCTGGAGTCGAGAGAAGTTATCGGTTGAGAGTTGGCTGACTACGCATGTGTTTCGAGATTGCTGGTTATGCTTTGCGTTTCTGGGTAGTCATGGGAGGGCGAGGTTCTTTAGGCTATCATTGCGCGGGTTCATACTATGACTTGGACAGATTGCGGCAGTTGCCTTAAGAAGGATGCAATCGTTATAAAATGAGCACAGGCACTCAATTGATAGTCAAGAAAGCTGTAATTACTGCCGCCCTGCGATCTCAACGCGCGCTGCCTCTTCAAACACTTATTGATGGGGACGGCAACGAGAAATCTCTCCTTTGCATCCTGATCGAGCAGTCGCTCGCGGCCGGAGTGGAGGAGATCGCGGTTGTGGTTTGTCCCGGCGATGAACCCCACTATGCGCAAGGCGCCGGACCCTATGCCTCGTCGGTGCGGTTTGTTGCACAGCCTGAACCGCGCGGCTATGGTCACGCCATCCATTGCGCGCGGCCGTTCACGAACGGCGACCCGTTTCTGCACATGGTGGGCGACCATCTCTACATCAGCACCTCGCCCAAGCCGACCGCCCTGCGCCTGGTGGAACTCGCGCAGAAGGAGCGGTGCTCGGTAAGCGGCGTTCACCTTACGCGCGAGAGCCTGCTGACGCGCTACGGCACCGTGAGCGGCAGACGCGTTGCGCCGCACAGCGACCTCTATCGCGTCGAAACGGTGATTGAAAAGCCCACTCCCACCGAAGCCGAACAGCGCCTGCTGGTGCCTGGGATTCGCGCCGGATACTATCTCTGTTTCTGCGGCATCCACGTACTTACCTCGTCGGTGATGGACATTCTGGACCGGATGCTGGCGGACGCGGCAAACGAAGGCGTGACGCTTGTGGATGCGCTTGCAGTGCTGGCGCGCGAGGAACAGTACCTGGCGATCGAAGACGAGGGCCGGCGCTACGATCTTGGCGCTCCATTCGGGTTGTTGATCGCTCAGCTCGCACTGGCCCTGAGCGGCCGGAACCGAAGCGAGGTGCTTTCGCAGATGCTCGAACTGCTGGCCGATCGTGAACTGACCGGGAACGGCGGAGGCTCATCGTCGTGAGCCGGCTGACAGAGGTCATCGCCACCAGCGGAGAAAAACGGGATGTCTCGCTGGATGAGCTTTGCCGAGGCATGAGCATCGACTCGGTGCTTGAAGAATGCCGGAATCTTGAGGAGTTCCGGCGCAACTGCGAAAACCTTTACGAGCGCGTTCGGGCACTCTTCTTTCTATATGCCATCCATCGCTTTCACATCCCCCGGCTTACGCCGTCGATAACGCCGGCTCTGATTCCCTATGACGGCCTCAAGAACCTGCTGGAGCGGCGGTTTGAGGAGGCCATCGGGATTTTTCTCGACATGCAGGCGAGACAAGGCGTCAGCGCATCCATTTCAAGCGCTTTGGCCACGGGCTACCGCGCGCTCGGTTTCCAGACGCTCGCCGACCAGGTTCGCCACAGCGTGCGCAGCGTTCGCGGCAATCAGTGGATGTTTCGCGCCGGGCATACATACGACTATCCGCTGCGCCTCCGCCAGGAGGTTCTTTCCGGAGATCCGGTATTCCCAATTCTTCACGAAGCCACACCGGTCCGCATGGACTTTACACATAGCGGATGGAGTGACATCTTTTTCCTCGGGATGGATTTCCCTGAAGGCGCAAGGGTGGTCAACGCCTCGATCGATCTCGCGGTTCACGGCGCGAGCCAGGGCGAGACAAAACCTCGGCCACCCGTCGAGGCATGGTTCCGCGTAATCGACCAACCGGTGATTCGCCTGACCAGCGTGGACCTGCAGAGTTCCGCCGACGTTCAATCGATTGCCGAGGTCTTCGACTTTCCGCGCGACTACCTGGGGCTGCTGAAAGCGGGAGTGATTGCGAGCGGCATTGTTCCTCCCGGCATCGAAGGGACTACGCAGCCGCTGGCCGGTCTGCTGGAGCGGTTAACCGGAAAGCCGGGACACGGAATTGAGATCGTGAGCCGGGTGAACGATATTCCCAAAGGCTCGCGGCTGGCGGTTTCCACCAACCTGCTGGCATGCCTGATCGCAGTTTGCATGCGCGCCACCGGACAGATTCGTTCGCTGACTGGGGGCCTGATAGAAAGCGATCGGCGGCTGGTTGCAGCGCGTGCGATTCTTGGCGAATGGTTGGGTGGAAGCGGCGGCGGCTGGCAGGATTCCGGCGGCGTATGGCCCGGCATCAAGCTCATCCACGGAGTTGTTTCGGCGGAAGGCGATCCCGAGTATGGCATCAGCCGCGGATGTTTGCTTCCGCATCACAAGATCTTCAACGAAGGCGAGGTGCCGCGCGAGGCTCGCGAGAAGCTTCAACAAAGCCTGGTGCTGGTTCATGGCGGAATGGCGCAGGATGTCGGACCGATTCTTGAGATGGTTACCGAGAGGTACCTGCTACGGAGCGAGACAGAGTGGCTGGGCCGCCGCCAGGCAATCGGCCTGCTCGAAGAGATCACTCGCCAGCTCGAGCACGGAGATATCCGCGCGCTTGGAGGCTGCCTGCAGCGGAACTTCGACGGCCCCATCCAAACCATTATTCCGTGGGCCGGGAATCTTTACACGAACACGCTGATCGCACGCGCCGGCAAGGAATTCGGAGACGATTTCTGGGGCTTCTGGATGCTGGGCGGCATGAGCGGCGGCGGCATGGGATTCCTGTTTCGGCCGGAGCGCAAACTGGAGGCTCAGATTCGCATGCAGGCGATTATGAGCGAGACCAGGCGCGAGATGGAGCGCAGCGTACCCTTCGCGATAGAGCCCGTGGTCTACGATTTTTCGATCAACGAGAATGGAACGCAGGCATCGCTGCTTTCGGGCGACGAAGCCTTGATGCCTGCCGGGTATTACACGCAGCAGGTGCCTGGACTGATGCGCACCGAAGTGTCGCGGCTGTCGCCGTCGCGCCGCGCGGAGTTGGAGCGCTTTACCGCTGCGTGCCGCTCGAATTCAGATTACGCGGGCATGATTCAAACATTGTTCGATCGCATGCTGCCAGCCGGCAACGGCGACCAAGGCGGCGAGAAGCGAACGCTCAGGACGCTCCTCGATAACTTCGGCTTTGACCGCATGCAGCACGAGCAAATCCGCCAGGATCTTTTGTCAGGACGAATTGGCCTGGCGCAGAATCGACTGCCTGGCACCAGCCTAATTGAGGACGCGGAGGCCGATCGGATCGACGGCCGTCATCGCGATCTCGGACTGAGTGCTCTTGCGGATGGACGCGTTGCAGTCGTGTCTTTGGCGGGCGGCGTGGGCTCGCGGTGGACGCATGGGGCCGGAGTGGTGAAGGCCTTGAATCCCTTTTGCAAGCTTGGCGGGCGCTATCGCAACTTTATCGAGGTCCACCTTGCAAAGAGCCTTCGCGTCAGCCGCGAGTGCGGGACGCTGCTGCCACACGTGATCACAACGAGCTATCTCACCCACGAAGCAATCGCGAATTATCTGGCCGCGGAAGGCAGCTATGGCTATCCGGGGCCGCTGTTGCTATCGCCCGGGCGCAGTATTGGCCTGCGCACGATCCCGATAGTGCGCGATCTTCGGTTTGCATGGGAGGAGATGCAGCAGCAATTGCTCGATGAGCAGGCGCAAAAGGTACGAGAGCGCCTGCACGCAGCGCTGATTCAGTGGGCCGAGAACGCAGGGGAAGCCTCAGACTACACCGACAATTTGCCCATGCAGTGTCTGCACCCGGTGGGTCACTGGTATGAGATTGCCAACCTGCTGCGGAATGGAACGCTTGTCCGCCTGCTTGAGATCCGACCCAAATTGGCTTATCTGATGGTCCACAATATCGACACTGTGGCCGCGGATGTCGACGCAGCCATTCTTGGACATCACATTCAAAGCGGGGCCGCGCTTACCGCGGAGGTTATCGCGAGGCACATTGAAGATCGCGGCGGCGGCCTGGCTCGCGTGGATGGCCGGGTTCGTTTGATTGAAGGCCTGGCGCTTCCCAACGAGGAACTGGAGAGCCGTCTTGGCTACTACAACAGCGCGACATACTGGATCGACGTGGAGCGCCTGCTGACGCTGTTCGATTTGAAACGCGATGCACTCGCCGACAAAAAACGTGTGGACGATGCAGTACGCCGGGTCGCCGCGCGCGTGCCGACATACATCACGCTGAAGGATGTAAAGAAGCGCTGGGGCAAAGGACAGGAAGATATCTATCCAGTGGCGCAGTTCGAAAAACTCTGGGGCGATATGACGGCATTGCCTGAGCTGAGTTGCGGTTTCGTGGCCGTGCCGCGTGTGCGGGGCCAGCAGTTGAAGGAACCCGCCCAACTCGACGCATGGCTGCGCGACGGCAGCGCGGCACATACTGAGTCCTTGTGCGCATGGCGCGAATCATCCGGCTGATCGGCTCACCTTGTCCGTGCAGATTTGACCATTTCAAAAATGAGCGGCGATGGCCCACAGTGCCAATATCCAAATGGGCAAGCAAATGGCGACGCCCAGGAGCACTCCCCGGGCCAGACGAGTCCCATCGGGACGGGGTTGCACGAATGGGATCTGCTCCTTCTTATCGGGAACCAGGAGCGTAGGAAGAGGGGAACTCCAGACTTGGAGGCGACATGCTGGGGTCGGCATATCCACACCATCGGGCCGTTTTTCAGCGGAGTCAGCGTCGGCCTTCGATTGCAGTTTCACATGCTCAATATGGTGTTATTTGATCGGCGTCAAAATGGGAGTACTATCTTTCACTTCGATCAGCCCGAGCACAAACCAGCGAGCACGGTTCTTCCAAAGAGCGTGATTTGATAAATCGTTCCGTGAGCGCGGCGCGACGTGTTGTGATCCTTTTTGTGCGTTCCGATCCCGAAGTTATTGCACGGTCACGTTAATGAAGAACGGCAGGGAAACCTGGTTCTGGCTGCCGTAAATTTGAACTGGCCCGGTGGCAAGATTGATAGTTTGCGTACCTACCTGCTGCGCCGAGACAGTTACGGCGTATGTCCCCGCGGGTGTGCTCAATACTGCATTCGGAGCCAGGTTCGTGGTGTTGCAGGCGGTGATGCTAACCGCGAGCGCGCCTGCCACGATCATCAGGAATGCCATCAACAGCAGGCGGGTTTTCGCGAAAGCTCTGCGCCGGAAAAAGAGCCCGATCATTCCGAATCCAAAGACCGAGGCCAAGGTGATCGACGCAGCAGCGGCGTTGCGGCTGCTGGTGGTGGTGCCCGTCGATACGTCGGTGGAGATGGTTACGGTCACGGTCCCTGTCAAGCAGTTATCCGCGGGTCCGGTAGTTCCTGTGCATGGGATCTGCACGGAATTGGGCGCGCTCGGCTGGGCTGCATTGATGGTGGTGGGATAGGAGAACGAGCAGACAGTGTGGGGCGGGAGGTTGTCGCATGTCAGCGACACGGGGAAGTTGTAATCGTTCAACTGCGAGCCTTTTCCGGCGTAGCCGTAGCCAAGCAGCGAAGTCAGGGTAAGAGTTGCGCTCGCCGCGGTTCCAGCATGAACATTCAACGTCGCCGGGGAGGAGGCAATGGTCACGAGGGGACTGCGCAGGACCTGGAAGAGGGTTGAAACCCCGTCGGTTGCGCCAACGAAATTCGTATCTCCACTAAACACCGGAGTGATGTAGTGCGTGGAGATCACCGGGGTGTAGGTTGTGAACTGGGGCATCTGCAGACAGCCGGTAGCAAAACTGCCCCGGGCGCCAGTGGGCCCGACACCGGTGTTCTGTATATTCACGGTCGCGGCGCCGGCCGCCTCAGGACAAGCGACGCCGGAATAATTCGCCAGCAGACAGTATGCCGCGCCCTGGCCGGTAACAGAGGTTCCGGGCGGACAGGTCGAGGAGTTATCCATAAAAGTGAGAGTGCCGGTGGGAATGCCGGCCGCAGTGTTTACCGATACCGGCATGGTGTATTGCCAATAGGTTTGCGACCCATCGTAGGGTATGGAGCCCGAGACACTGCCCGACTCGAGGATGAAGGGCAGATACGACGGGGGATTGGCATCCGCAACGAATCCCGTGATCGCGGACTTTGCGACCGTAGCGGTGACTGTTCCAGTCGATCGACCGTACACACGATCGCCACTGTAGTTCACTGTGATGGTCTGAGTCCCAGCCAGTACCGGCGACAGATTGAAACTGGCAGCACCGTTCGCCAAAGTTGCCGTCGCAGTCGTGGTTATGGGGTTGACGGTTGGGATATTTGTGGTGGTGGGAACGATGACGTTCCAAGTGGTGAAGCTCACGGTCACGGTTCCGGTGGGGGACGCCCCAGCACCGCTCTTCGCAGCCACGGTCACCGCCAAGGGGGTATTAACCACTTGCGGTGCGCTTCCGACGATGCCTGCGGTCACGGAGTTAGCCAATGCTGATGCCGATCCGGTTGCGTTGATGGTCACCGGCGCGTTTACCGCATTGCTTTTTACTCCGATCTGGCCGGCAAGCACACCCTGCTCCCCAGGCCCTGGGCTAAAGGTGACGTTGACCAGGCAACTGGCGCCGACAGCCAGGGGGCTCCCGGCCTGACAGCCACCGGTGGTGGCATCCGTGCCCGTGAAGTCCACCGCATTGGTGGTTGTGTAGCCGGTGACGGTGAGCGTCGTGTTTCCGTTGTTCGTAATGGTTGCAGTCGCCGCTGTAGAAGACGTAAGCGAAGCGGGCGTGGGCAGATTCAGGATGGCGTTTGTACTTACAAGAGTCACATTTCCGCCGGTGGCCTGGGTCAGATACACGTTGCCCGCGCGGTCAAGAACGACAGCCGAAGTATTGCTCAGGTTCGAAGCAACCGCAGTCTCAAAGGCGGGCGCCAAGGCGCCACCAAGGTTGGGAACGCGCATGGTGCCGCCCGCCGATGAAATATAGACGGCGCCGGACGGATCAACAGCCAATCCACTTGCGGCGCTCAGATTGTTCAGCAAAGTTGTTGGAGCACCGATGCCGCCGGAGAGCTCGAACAGGTTGGCGCCGTCGATCACATACAGGTTGTTATTTGAGTCAACGGCAACGGCGGATGGAGCAGTGAAGCCGGCGCTAAGTATCGTTTCCGACAGGCCCAGCGTCGCGGTGGTGGTGGCGCCGATGTTCGTCAGCTTTACGACGTGGCCCTTGCTTGAATCCGCGATATAGAGATTGCCCAGCCCATCCGCGGCCAGGTTCAGGCCGGTGGTGCCCAAGCCGCTGACCAAAGCCACCTGGCCCGCCGCGTTCAGTCCGCTTGCTCCAACAGGCACTTCGTAGACGCTTCCGGCTGCGCTATCGGCGATAAAGACATCGCCCGCGCCATCGACAGCGACGCCAGTGGGGGAAGTCAATCCGGTACCAATGGAGACGGCAGTGGATGTCGTGCCGGAACCGGCCGCATACATAAGAACCTTGCCCTGGCCTGGATCCGCAATGAAGACATCGCCTCCCGCATCGGTTGCAACCTGGGTTGGCGTATTCAGGTTAGCGCCAAATGCGGACTGCACCGCGGGCGACGTCTGGACGTTGGCGCCAGTCCCCAAGCCATGGAGCATGATGGAAGCCAGGACGTTTTTACTCGAGTCAAGCATCAACAGTTTGGCCGAGATGTTCCCGACTGAATTCGGAGTGAACGTCAAATTCTCAGCGCAACTGGACAGGGCAGCATATGCCGTTCCAGTCGTGCAAGTTCCGCCGGTGATGGCGAAATCAGGTTTTGTCACGCCGGCTTCCACGATGACAAAACTGGCCGGCGTGACGCTGCCGTTAAAACTAAAGTTGACCGGCGTGGCCGTGGATGTGGTCACGGCGACGGCGGAAGATCCGAATTCCGCATAGCCAATTCCGACCTTGGCTACATCGCCCTGGCCATTCGATTGCGTCTGCGTGGTCGGCACATACATAATCTTGCGCGCCCAATCGATCGCGACCACGCCCTGGGCAGGCACGGGCGTCAGCATCACAGAGGCCGAAGTTTGCGGAGTGCCCGATGGATTTGGAACCTCGAAGACTCCGGCGGTTCCGTCACTGATATACAGGTTTCCGGCGGCGTCCATGATGAGTCCCGTCACGTTGGGCAGGTTGGGATCCACGCGCGTCAGGCAGGTTGAACCCGTATAAGGAGCCTTTGCCGGGGTGGGGCAGTCCGAAGTAATGGCCCCCGCCGGCGCAGCAGCGACCACCGACGCGGGAATCTGATAAACGCCGGGCAGGCCGCCGGATTCTTCAACGAAATAAATATTGCCTTCAGGATCCTGGACGATCGACTGCACGGGCTTAACGAACGAACCTTCGCCCGCGAGCATGGTCGCCGTCCCAACCTTGGGGTTGGACCATGCGCCGCTCACGGAAAAACTCATCATGAAATTGCTGTTGTTCTCGGTGCCGACGATCATGTTGCCGTTGTTCCCGATGGCGAGGCCAACCGGTTGAAAATAACCCGGCGTAATGCCCGAAATTCCATATTGCGCCCAGGCGTAGACCGCATTACCCGTCCCGGAGTTAGTGCAGATATCTGTTATTGGGTTTGCTGCCGTCATCGTGTTCAGGCCCGTCCAGGTACCCGTCGCCGCGTTCCAGGGAAACATCACAATGCAGTTGTTATAGTTCGCCTCAATATAGAGATTGTTCCCCGGATCGATGAGGACTACAGGATTTGCGCCTTCGCCGTAACCGGAGTTCAGACTGGTGGGGGCGCCTAGCGTAATAGCCGCCCCTCCGGCCGCGGGAAACTCATAAACCGCGCCTTTGCCGTTATCCACAACCAGCCAGTCGCCATTGGCGTCGATCGCCGTCCCCACGATGGCACCCCATCCGGTGGGATGAGTCAAGCCGGCGGGAGCACTCGCGGTCACAAGCGGCAAACCACCCTGGCCCACGGCCACTTCAGTCAGGCAGAGGCTAAACAGCATCAGCGTAAATGTAGTACCGGCAAACCTGCGCAGTGCGGCAAGCGACGAGATGGCCATTGCATTCCTCCCGAAACTAACTCGTGACGATCTTCCGCGAGCGGCTCTACTCCACCAGCGGATTGAGGCTTCCTTTTTCATTTCGCTGTTCGAGAGCTGCCTCCATCTCCCGAAGAGCACGTTTATTTGCCCCGCTTCTTCGACTGCTTTACTGAACCGTCATCGGCAAGGTGAACAACGGTGAGGTCAGCGAGTTCTGCTGCTGCGTCGATGGATTGTAAGTGATGATCTGCACGTTATAAGTACCGGCCGGCGAACTGACCTTGGGGGCTGCCGGGGGCGTTGAATATCCGGAGTTCGTGCAGGCCACAATTCCCATGAAGACACCGGAGAAGATCAACGCCACGCAAATCAAGTTCAGGTAGCGATTGAATTTCCTGCGGCCTGCGATGAGTCCCAACAGGCCTAACCCAAACAGGCCGGCCAGCGTCCACGGCACGGGCCGCGATATGGAAGCCGCGCCGCCGTTTACGGGAACGTTGGTACTAATGGTGACCACGACGCTGGATGGGGTACCGCTTCCCACGGAGACGACTCCTTGTCCGGAATTGGGATAGGCAAACGTGCACTCGGAGTACTTAGGCAGCGTGGACGCGATGCATTGAAGGCTGACGTTATTGCTGAATCCCACCAGGGGCATCAGGGTCAGAGTCGCCTGGACAGGAGTCCCGGGCGTAACGGTTAGCGTTGGTGGAGTAGACGTGACCTGAACGCTGGGCTGGATGACTTCAAATGTGGGCAGCACGATGCTTTGGGTGGCGAAGTTCTGGTCGCCGTTGTACACCACGGTGATTGTGTAGACGCCCAGAGGAAGACTCGCGGTGGAGAAGTTGGCGATTCCGCTTGAGTTCAGCGAGTTTTGCGCTTGCGTTGAGTCGACTGGATTTCCATTGACGAGAAAACTCACCGAGCCGGTGGGCGTACCTACGGTCGAGGTTACAGAAGCCGTCACCCACGTATTGGAGGCCACGTAGACATAGGTGTTTCCAAGATACGAAGTTACATAGTTCGAGTTCGGTGCGCAGTTGGTCGCGGTCCAGTTCAGGCAGCCCTCGGTTCCCGGCGGTCCTACGGTGAACTTCGGGCCCGCGGGACTAACGGTGAACGTAGTCTTGCCCGCGCTTCCTGCAAAACATGCCGAACCGGCCGGCGAGCAGGTGTTCTGCGTGGCGCCCGCTGTGCCGCCGCCTCCGTACAACGCGTTGACGGTGTATGTTCCGCCGAGAAGATTGGTGAAGCTGAATGTGGCCACACCAGAACTATTGAGAGCCTGGGTTTGCGAGGATTGGGAAGTACCGCTGCCAGGGACCGAGAGGATCACTGAGCCCGCCGGTGTACCGGCGCTTGAGCTGACGGTCACATTGATTTGCAGGGTTCCGGGGTAGACGACGCCGCTCGATGGAGTGATGGCAATGGTGAGGCTGGTGGAAGGCCGAAGATCCGGTACGACGTTGGCCGCGAGCGCTATGTTGAGTCCGGCAGGCGCATTGACCGCATTGCTGAGCACAGTTACAGATGCGCTGGTCTGGCCTGGGGTCGGCGCCAGGATGTTGAGGCCGAGATAGCAGGAATTCCCAGGCTGGGTGTTGGTGGCTGGGCCGCATGCGGGAGTGTTTAGCGTGGCCGCGCCGACAGTGTAGTCGGCAGCACTCGTTCCTGCGACCGTGTCGCCCGAAAGCGCGGCAAGGGTCAAAGGCGTGTTGCCAAGATTGAACAACTGCGCATCGACTTCAAGAGGAACATTCGGTTCAACCTCACCGTAATTGTTGAAGTTCAGCGTGCCGCTGATGCCCAGTTGCGTCAAGCCCGCTGCTGAGCCGGAGCCAAAGGACACATAGAGGTCCTGTGATCCGTCCATCGCCACGCCGAAAGGCACGGCGGTGTTGGTCGCGCCCAAAAGGCCGGTCACCTGAATCTCGCCATTGATATTCAGTCCGGAAGAGGTGGAAGTGGTTTGATAGGGAATCCAGACGACGCCGGAGGCGTTGGCGGCAAAGACGGAACCTGAGGGGTCAATGGCCAGACCGTTTACAGAGGCCGGCAACTTGCTGGTAATCTCGGTTACCCCCCCAAAGGGCATCGTGATCTCCCACAGGTTTGTTCCATCAGCCACCCATACATTCCCGGAATTGTCAGTGGCGATGGCGGAGGGCCCTGTGAAGCCGGCCTTGAGTCCTAGCGTTTGCAGCGGCAAACCATCACGCAAAAGCGCGGACTGAGGATTCGATATCTCGACGACTTGTTTCTTAGCCTCGTCCGCCACGAAAATATCGCCGGCGGCATCGACGGCAAGGTTGAGGTTGCCAGTGCCTAAACCACTCGCGATCTCGGTTTGCTTCGAGGTGGCCAAGGCACCGTTCACATAGGGGATCTCGTAAACGTTGCCCGAGTCGCCGATATAAAGATTGCCGGCGCCGTCAACGGCTACGCCGGTAGGCGCTGACAAACCTGTCCCGAAGACTGTACCGGAGGCTGCGGATGTTGTACCGGCGGGGAATTTTTCAATAGCTTTCAAGGCGGAATCGGCCACATAGGTATTTCCCCACGGATCGGCCGCCACTTGTTTGGGCTGATTCAAACCTGAAGCAATTGCCTGTGCCACGGGCGTGCCAATGACGGAAGCCGCCGGTCCCTGTCCAATACCGTTCACGTGAACATTGCTTCCTGAGATGACGTTGTTGCCGGAGTCAAGCAACTGGAGTTCGTTCTCCACGTTGCCTGTCCTTTGCGCGTTGAGCTGCACAAAGGCCTGGCACCAACTGTATTGGTTGTTGGTCGTCTCGGTGGGGCTGAAAGCCGGATACGCGGCGCCCGCGGTGCACGGAGGCACTGCAGGAATCACCGAACCATCCGGAGTCGGATTGGTAGGAAGAGTTACAAAGCTGTTGCTGCTTGCCTGGGCATAGGCAATCATGGCCGGCGTGGTCGGCTGGCTGAACATGTAGTAGACGGTCTGAATTGGCGCGGCCTTCACCGTTGCTGTGGTTGGACCGCTGCCGCTGGCGGCGACCAGGCCTATGGAAACCTCGAACTGACTGCTGCTGAGGCCGCTTGCCAACACGTAGAAACTGAGGCCGTTGAGCGGATACAACAAGTCAGTCGGGCCCGCCGAGAAGGTGACCACGGTGTTTTCCGTGAAGGAATTCTTCGCAGTAAACGTAATTGTGCCGCCCGCCCCGTTGACCGAGAATGCAGTGATAGGTAACGCACTCGCGCCGCCCGCCGTGGACGCGCCAATGCTGACGGCTCCCGGCTTCCAAATCACCATCGACGATGCGAGGCAGGTGGCGTCTACGGTCTGGGTATTGGTGGTATCGCAGGTTGGAGCAACCGTCCCGGTGGGTGCCCAATTGCCGCTGCCGCCGGTCGCAATCCAGAGGAAGCCCCGCGGATCGACCAGAGGCTGATGCGACCCGGAGACCGGCGAAACCATCACTGTGTCGTTCCAAACCAGGTTAGGCGCGGTGGGCGTGCCCTCATTGGGAATCATGAAAACGCCGCTCACATTCCCGCCGTAGTTCGAGTTGCTGATACTGCCAAAGAACAGATTGCCTTGCGCATCGAAAGTGATTCCCGCGATGCCCCCGAACTGGTCCGAGTTGCCAACGAGCAAGGTCTGTTGTTTCTCCGCCGTTCCGCTGCCGTCGCCGGTAATCGGCAAGGTGGCGGTGGCGGGGATTTCGCGAATTCCTCCGACTCTTGTGCCAGGAGTAGAGCCGTAGATGTTTTCAATAAAGAAGAGGTTGCCGGCATGATCGACTGTGATGCCGTAGGCATACTCTTCGAGTGCGGTAATCATGGCTGTGGTTGAAGTGACGGCGCCAGTCGACGGATCGACGACGAATTTATAGATCGATGGAGGACCAGAGCCGCCGGAAGTGCTGGCATAAAAAGTTTTGCCGTCATCACCGGACGCGACATCCTCGGGGCTGATAGCCGTTGCGACGCCGCTGGACAAGAAGGTAGGACCCTTCCAGATGTCGGCGGAACTGAAGTTCCAGGTTCCAGAACTCGCATTGTAGGGGACGCGGCAGAACTGAACGGCAGAGCCGTATCGATCGGTTACATACAAATTGTTATTGGCGTCGAAGGCGATGGCCGCGTTCCAGTAAGTTCCCGAGGCCTCCAGGTCTGAGCAGTCCGAAGCGTTGCTGCCCGAAGCCGGTCCCACAACCAGGGTCGGCGTGGACGCCCCCGGCGCAAGCTGAAACAGCTCGCTCAGGGCAGAATCCAAAAAAAGAACATTGCCGTTGGGCGCAATCTTCATCGAGTAGATCTGGCTCCATTGGCCTGTGGCGCCGTGGTTGAATGGAATCACCGATCCAACTGTAACCGGAGCTGGCGCTTTAATCGGCAACTGGGCCAGGGCCGCACCGCCTGGCAGAAGGCCGGCAACCACAACCAGGCACGCGATCCGTGCAATCCGACGAAACTTGACAGCAGACTCGATGGCCATACTTCCCCTCCAAACAATCTCGATCCGAGTTACCTTTTTCGAGCGGATTGCCTGCCCGCCGTTGATCCCCACTTCAGTCCGGCAGACTCCGCTCTCTCTACTCTTCAATCGCTGACGGGCCCATTGGGCAATCGCCCTGCCGGCGACCGGTCCGGCGCCGTCCGAACTGCAACATCAAGCGCCGCAGCCTGACGGCAAACAGACAGCTAGAACGTAAATTTCCCTTCCAACTCCACGAGCCGGTTTCCGACCTTGATATCAGCGACGCCGAAGTTCTGGTAAGTGAGCACACTCGGCGTCAATGCCTGCCCTACCGTTGCATTCTGGAAGGCCAGGTTCAGGTTGTTGGTGTTTTGGTTGTTGAATGAAACCAGCGGATGGTTGAAGATGTTGAAGGCGGCCATCCGAAGCTGCAGGCTCTTCCCTTCGCCCATCGAGAAGTTCTTCAGCAAAGTCACGTCGTGGTCCAGGTACGCCGGCCCATTGATATAGGGGAGCCGAAGTACTCCGTTGGTTCCGGGAAGTGGAAGCCCAAAGGCCGCCGGGTTGATGAATTGATGGTTCTTCGACCCTCCCTTTGGGCTGGCACCGCTCACCAGGGTCGGCATCAATTGCACGTCCGGCGTGCCCAGCCAAACTGTCGGGTTCATGTTTGTGACGCAGTACGAGTCTCCGTTGACCACTGGAATCCCGTATTCGGTGTGGCATGGAGTGGCTTCCGTTGACGGCGAGGTCTGGTTCGCATATTTAACCTGCGCGGGCAGCACCGCGCCGTATCCGAAACCGAAGTTCTGGCCGTTTTCCGATGCCAACGGGAATCCGCTGGCGACCGTGGAGATTCCAGAAACCATCCAGTCATTCGCGGCCTCGGACAACCAACTTCTGCCGCCCTTGTAGAGCCTTCCCAGATTGACCAGGTAGTGGATGTTGAAGGTTTGCGTCCGGTCGTAGGGCACCGGGTTGTAGTCGTTGCGCAGATTCACCGGATCGACAAGATTGTTGTTCCACGAGGCAGCGACAGCCAGGTTCTTGGCGAACGTATAGTTGGCTCCAAAGGTCACCATGCCCGCGTACTTGTCCCACTCCACCTGCACGCTGTTGTAATTCGAGTAAAAGTCGTGCTTCAGCCGGTAGACGTGCTGGTAGAACGGGTAGGGACGAAAGAAATCTGTCTCCGGCGTGCTGAGACTGCCGATGCCGCTGGTCACGCCCTGAACGCTGGTCATCGCCGTCGGCAGCACTCCCAGAGCTACCTGGAACAAGTTGTCCTGGCCGGTGGGCATGGCCGGATTGTTATTTGTTGGGCAGCCGGTCTCAATGCCGCAGATGATATTGATGTCCGAAGCGCTGTTGTAGCTGCTGTTGTTGTACGAGCCCAGGTTGACGTTGTGACTGCCCACATACGCAACCGAGAGATGCGAAGGGCCAAAATGCAAAAAGGAAACTCCGGGCACGCTCTGATCGATTCCGCCGTTGTACTGGTAGTAGATGGGGCGAACATTATCGGTTGGGGACAGCGTGTAGGCTGTGAAATCGGGGGGATTGAGCGGCGACTCGCTATCGATTTGATTGAAACTTAGCGCTCCGAGCAACTGGCTGGTCTTGTAGTTCTGGGCAGTGGCGGCCGCCAAAGCATAGGGATTGAATTGTTCTTCATTGCGGTAAATGCCCCAACCGCCGCGCAAAATTGTGTTGCGCTTGCCGAAGGTATCCCAGGACGCGCCCACGCGGGGGGTGAAATAGACAGTTTGCGCCGGGTTTACGGAGTTTGAAACGCCGGTCTTCTGGGAAGACCAGGTAATTCCGGGCATGTTCAGGCCGGAGCAGTTCCGCGTGTATCCGCCGCACTCGGTGCTGTAAAGGCTATCGGAAAACGTGGCCAAGCCGTTGTTATGACGGTCTGTCCAGGGACCGAGATGCTCGATGCGCGCGCCCAGAATCAACGACAGGTTGTGAATCTTCCATGTGTCGTTGGCAAAACCGGCAAATGTCGTGTAACGCATGTCGACCAGGGGCGTGAAATTCGTCTGCGTATAGGAGTCAGCGTACCCCTCGTACATCATGGCCGTGGGATTAAAGCAGCTACCCAGATAATTGGCTCCCGAGTTTCGCAGTGTGCCGGAGGTACTGGGGCTGCGGCAGGCAACAAACTGCGAGGACTGGAAGGGCGAACCCACGCCACCCGCAAACTCAAAGTACCCATTCCCGGGATTGAATGAATACTCGCCCTGCGGATAAGAGTTGGAGTCCGCAGTGCCGTTGTAAGTTCCCGTTTCCCAGTAGGCGCCGAACTGGAAAAAATGGTTTCCCTTTTGCCAGCTCGCATTATCCTGCAGGATTGGATCGACCTTTTTGGTGTGAACCTGATTGTTGTAGAAACCGCCGGGCATAACCAGATTCGGGTAGCCGACGCCGTTAAAGCCGCTGATTGCGGGGATCGAAATGTCGCCGCCATTCTTGTACATTCCCAGATAATTAAATCCGTTGCCCCCGTTTCCGGGAATGCTGAACCGGTCCACAGCCGCCGGGTTTCCCATCCTGCCCGGCAGGCTGACAAATGACATGGCGGCGATGAATTCGTTGGTCACGGTGGGGCTGATGAGCGTTGTGTAACGCGCCGAAAGGACATTCGATATGTCACCGGTGGTGACGGCGCCGGGATACGGAATGGCGCCCGAGGGAAAAGACTGGTTCAACCCCACCGGGTCCTCATCGATTTCTCTCTGCAATCCGTAGACGAAGAACAGCTTGTTGTTGGCGTTCATTTCGTAGTCGAGCGTGGCCTTGAACTGCGCAACATTCTGATGTTGAATGAGCTGTTGAATGTAGTTGTAGCCGAACGGATTGGTGAACGGGTCGGCATTGGGCTGCGGAAACCAGTTCACCAGCGCGATGCCTGCGGAATTGGCGTAGGGCCTGGCATTGTAGTTCTGCACCAGCGTTCCGTTGGGAAGGTAGTTATCGGTGTTGCACATCGCTTGAATGGCATTGGGATTCGGGGCGCCGTCCGGACGCGCCCCGCAGAGCTCGGCATCCAACGATGCGGGACTGAAATCGCCCTGCCGTTCCGCCATGGTGGGCACCCAGGCCGAGATCGCCTCCTGGTTGGCCTCAAAGCTCTGGTAGTCATATTCGAAGCCCGCGAAGAAGAACAACTTGTTTCTGCCGCGGTTGAAGTGAGTAAATGGAAGCAGCAGCGGACCGCCGATGTTGCCGCCGGGATAGAAATATTGCCCCGCCGGGCGCGATTGGTTCAGGAAGTTGTCGTACCAGTCGTTGGAGTTCAGATCGGTATCGCGGGCAACGAGGTAGGCAGCGCCATGAAACTGGGAACCGCCGGTTTTGCTGTCGGCGCTGATCACCGCCGGACCCTTGGCGAGCTGCGCTCCATAGGAAGAACTGGTGGCCTTCACTTCCTGGATCATGTCGATGTTGATCGTCTGCACGGAGCCCGCGTTTGTGGCAATATCGGTGAGCGACACGCCATCCGTGACAGTGGCGATGCCGGTAACACCGGCGCCATTGGCTGAAAAAGCCCCGGTGGGACCGCTGAGGCCGACCACGGCAGTGTTGTAGCCGGGCCGGTTGTAGAGGCCCTGGTTGCCGGTGGACATGGCGTAGCCGGGCAACATGCGGACCAACTCCGTGGCGTCACGGCCGATGACTGTGAGGGTGTTAAGGTCTTTGGCGGTGATCACGTCGCTGCGCTCGCCGGTGTCGAGTGCTGCCAGCGCGCTATCCACCTGGGCCTCAACGGTAGCCGACGCGGAGGCCGAACCCACCTTCAACCGGATATCCGTGTAGCTGAGTTGATCGCCGGCGCGCACCGCGAAAGTCTGCGACTCCCAAGGTTCAAAACTCGTGGCAGTTACATCGAGCTTGTAACTGGTACCCGGGGTGATGCCGGCGAACGCGAAGGCTCCGCTGCCATTGCTGACGGTGTTCCGATTTACGCCTGTCGCCTGGTTCGTTAGAACGACGATGGCTTTTTGAACGACGGCGCCGGTCGTATCCGCGACGACGCCTGTGACGTTGCCGGTTGCCTGTCCGTAGAGCGCCGATTGCGTCGGCAGGAGCACTGCGGAAAGCATCACCAGCAACGAGACTGCCGGCCTAATTCCTGAAAAGAACTTCATAGTAGTCCCCCAGTCGGCTACGTTCCAATTGCATCTGCGACACCTGGTTCAGCGCGATCACAGCCTAGTAAAACCTTTAAGTTGTCTGAACGCAGATTCCCCGTTTACACCGATGGACCGGAATTTTGATGCTTGGAGTTATCCACTGTCAAGCTAAATTCGTGTCGGATTTTCAGAATGGAATTGGCACTGCGTCTTCACTTGCACTTTTGGCTACCCGGCGCAGTCCCCAAGAGTAAAGCGATTCCGCTCTTTAGTGGCGCAGTGGCCGAGGCAACAAACCACGACCGAACGGAGCATGGGCAGGGATTTCCGGCAGCCGACACATCCCCTTTGCGCGACGGGTCCGGACTCCTGTTCTGAATTCCACTCTGGAGATCTCGGCGACAACTGCACCAGTAAACTCACCTGTACGGGGTTTGGCAAGAGAAAACGTAGGAGGTGCAGATTTTTCCCGGTCAAGCATGAGACCATGATGGGGATTTGGGTCAGGCCTCAAAGGGATTGGGTTTCGACCGTCGAACTGCTCCGCGTGAATGCCTGTTCCACAACAAGGCAGATCGATCCACGACCCTCGGAGGGCTCGGCCAGTCTCCGGATTTCCGCAGGGTTGCTTGCTTCACCTGGGGAATTCCGCCATGCCGAATACCAAATCGCTCGAGCTTATCGCTTGATTTCGATCCATTCGAATACGGCGATAAGATGGCTGGACGCACAAACGAGTGCCTCATTCCGCGTCCGGTCCCGCGCGGGATGGGATGAAAGAAAGAACGTATCCCGGAACCGATGAAGAGGATGGGCCGAATGATGATGACAAAGGGACGGCAAGCGGGCTTTTGGCTGAGCGCGATGGCAAGCTTATGGATTACAGCGTGCGGCGGCGGGGGCGGAGGCACGACGACACAGCCACCGCCATCGAAGACGACTCCGACAGTCACTGTGACGCCGGGCTCCAACAGCATCTCCGCGGCGCAGGCATTGACGGTGACGGTGAGCGTGAGCGGGGGCGCGAGCAACCCAACTCCAACCGGCACGGTGACGCTGAGCAGCGGGACTTACACATCCGCGGCCACCACGCTGAGCAGCGGGAGCGCGTCGATCACCATTCCTGCCAATTCCCTTGCGACGGGAGCGGAAACGCTGACGGCCAGCTATACACCCGATGCCAGCAGTTCCTCAACCTATAACAATTCCTCGGGAACGGCATCCGTGACGGTAACGGCGCTGATTGCTCCGACGGTGACCGTGACGCCGGGTTCGAACAGCATCACCGCGGCGCAGGCATTGACGGTTACGATCGGTGTCAGCGGAGGTGGAGGTTACTCCACTCCGACCGGGACGGTGACACTTAGCAGCGGAACCTTCACTTCTGCCGTGACAACGCTCGTCGCGGGAAGCGCATCTATTAATGTCCCAGCGGGTGCGCTGGCGACCGGAAGCGATTCCCTGAGCGCCGTCTATACACCCGACGCGGCCAGTTCCTCAACCTACAAAAGCTCCTCGGGAACGGCATCCGCGACGGTAACTGCGCTGATTGCTCCGACGGTGACCGTGACGCCGGGTTCGAACAGCATCACCGCGGCGCAGGCATTGACGGTGACGATCGGTGTCAGCGGAGGTGGTGGTTACTCCACTCCGACCGGGACGGTGACACTTAGCAGCGGAACCTTCACTTCTGCCGTGACAACGCTCGTCGCGGGAAGCGCATCTATTAATGTCCCAGCGGGTGCGCTGGCGACCGGAAGCGATACCCTGAGCGCCGTCTATGCGCCTGACGCGGCCAGTTCGCCCTTCTACACTGGGGCCACGGGAACAAGTTCGGTGACAGTAACTTCTACGACGCCCCACGTTCTCACGATCAATTCGGTGGGACCTTCGAGCGGTATTTCAATCACCGTCTCTCCAAACGACAATAACGGCAACGGAACTGGAAGCACTCCTTTCACACGCACGTATTACGCAGGAACCCAGGTGACGCTGAGCGCTGCTCTCTCAGCGAACGGAGTTTCGTTTGTCTCATGGACCGGGTGCACGTCGAATCCGATCGCCAGCAATTGCCTTGTGAATCTGAATGCGGACACCACGGTTACGGCCACTTACAACGGGACCCAGATTCTATCGATCACGGTGACGCCGACCACGCCGGTCACGATTGGAGTCCCGCAGCAGTTCACGGCCACCGTGAACGGAACGGGCAACTACGTCAAGACAGTCACCTGGTCGGTTTCAGCGCCCTCGGGCAGCAACCTGAGTCCGGGTGACATCAGCTCGGCTGGACTATACACCGCGCCGTATCCGGCACCGTCATCGGTGACCGTGACGGCCACCAGCACATCCAATACTTCCATCAGCGGCAGTGCGACAGTGACCTTGAGTCAACCGGCCACGGCTACCGGCCCGGCGTTAAGCGTGGATCTGAATACGCCCAGTACACCGAGCGAGAATCCACACACGATCAGTCCCAACGTGTATGGGATGAACGCATTCTTTCTCGACCCGGCTTCGGCAAAGATTGCCAACCCCGGCCTGGTGCGGTGGGGCGGGGACGACACCTCGCGGTACAACTACCAGAACGGGATGACGAACTCGGCCAGCGACTACTACTTTGAAAACTTCCTGGGCGCGGCCGACATGCTCCCCAATGCCAGCGGCAGCACCAATTTCACTCAATTCGTTCAGGCCGCCACCGGCATCGCCGCCGCGTCGCTGGGCACCGTTCCGGTGCTCGGCTGGGTTGCCAACAGCACGCAGTTTGCCTGCAGCTTTACCAAGTCGGCCTATCCCAACCAGGAGAGTTACAACAGCAACTGCGGCAACGGCATAAACACGGGCGGTACAGATCTGTTCGGGAACAGCACCATTGCGGCCATCACCAGCATTCCGGAAACTCCGCCGGATATAACCAGTTTCTCAACTCCAGCTCCCGGCACGTCCAGTTCGGCGATGACGACGTGGGCGGATGGAACCTGGGCGGGCGGATGGGTGAACTCTCTGGTGACCAATCCGAGTTTCGGAAACGGCGCCAGCGGCAAAGGTGTGGCCCTGTGGGATTTGGACAACGAGCCTACCTGGTGGGATGCGGTGCATCGCGACGTGCATCCCAATCCTTTTACATACGACGAGGTGACCAACAACGGAGTTGGCACAGCGCTGGCAATCAAGACAGCCGATCCGACCGCCCTGGTCAGCGGTCCGGTGATCGACAACTGGTGGGCATACTTCTACTCCAAACAAGATATCGAAAACGGATACAAGGCGGGGCCGTGCTACGAGCCGTGGAGCGGCCCCACCGATCGCCAGGCGCATGCCGGCGTGCCTATGATCGAGTACTATTTGCAGCAATTCAACAAGTATTCGCAGAGCTATGGCGTGCGTTTGCTCGATTACCTGGATGTCCATTCCTACTTTGCGCCCGGGTATTCCCCCGGATGCAGTCCCGGCAACAACACCGTGGCCTTTTGCCCGGCGGGCGATACCCAGGAGCAACAAATCCGGATGAATGGGACGCGCGTCTTCTGGGATCCGACCTATACCGATCCTAATTTCCCGCAACCTAACTACATCACCGACGCAAACTACACTGCAAATTGTTCAACGCCGTTGCAGGCTCCCCAAGTGATTCCGATGATGCAGAAGTGGGTAGCGAGCGACTATCCGGGCACCAAGACCGGCATTGACGAGTACAACTTCGGTGGCTTGGAAGCCATTAACGGAGCGGTCGTGCAAGCGGATATCCTGGGCATCTTCGGGCGCCAGGGTCTGGACATGAGCGCGTTCTGGCCGACGGCAACTTATAGCACACAGGGCCCGGGCAATTATGCCTTCGCGATGTACCGCAACTACGACCTGGCCAACGACGGAGCCATGTTTGGCGACACGTATCTGTACGCCGCCAGCACGTCGTCGGGCACTGACGCCGAGGGCCAGCTTGCGGTGTATGGCGCACAGCGCAGCTCTGATAAGGCCATCACGATCATGGTCATCAACAAGACCTACGGATCGCTCACCTCAACAGTAAGCATTCAGAACTTCAGCGCCGCCAGCAGCACCACCGCGCTGGTTTACCAATACAGCAATGCAAATCTGAACACGATTGTGGCGCAACCGGCTATGAATGTCACTCCGCCCTCCGGAAGCGCTACAACGAGCACTATCAATTACACGTTTCCGGCGCAATCGATTACGCTCTTCGTCGTTCCCGATTGATAGGGATGGTTGACCGGAAGCGCCAGGGAAAGATGCGAGACCGGTAGTTAGACATTCGGCAGACCTCGACGTCCTGACTGGGGAGCAATGCAATGCCCTGGCCGGGTTGGGGACAGGAATCGTCTATTGGACGAGTCGTTGCTTTCAGCAAGGTCAACCGGACCGCCTGTCACGACTCTCAAGCAAGGGACTCCCAGGCAAGCGTGAATTGTAACTCGCGACTTTCCGCAGAGCGAGGCTGATAGCTCGATGAAATAACTGCCTCTCCTGGATGAAACCTGGCCGCCTTTCATTCCTTTGCGAATACCCTGAGGGCGGATGGTCAAGCCGCTGATTGGAGAGGCGAGAGTGCACCTTCATTAGGGTTTACGTGGGCCCGTTGGTTCTTGAGCTTGCTCAAGCCGATCTGGCTGGTTGCTGCGTACTTAAACGATTTTCCACTTGACAACGTCAAATTTTCTCGAGTACGGTTTACCGTTGCCGGATTGTATCTGATTCCTGCGTGGAGTTTCGACGGGCCAAACTTTCGGCTCCGGGGGCGGAACTTCGCCGAGAAACGCAGTGGGGTTGGCGGTTTTTTTCTCCGTCCATTTCTTTTTCTTTCGAGTCTCCTGAAGGGCAATGCAGAGCCGGACGCCAGGTTGGATTGCATATCGGGGACGCAATGGATGTGGCGCGGCAAGTTACTAGCTTTGTTGGGAAGAGCCTGGGATCGGTGCTGAACCATACTGAGCCTGATGAGGACGCAGAGCAGGACGGGGCAATCCGGTAGTCGCCGGTTCCCGAGCTCTGAAAGAACCAGATCGGAGGAAGATTCATGCAATCCACTTTGAACAATTTGACAACTCCAGTGCGGACCCTCGCGGCGAAATCTATGGTGGCCCTGTTCCCGGTGCTGGCGCTCTGCCTGTCGGGGGTTCTTGCCCACGCGCAGAAACCGATCGTGGTCTCGGGCGCGGCTACACAGTTAGGTGCTCTCACCGGCGGCGGTTGGGACGGTTCACAGGAGCCCGTTGGCGGGACATTTGTCGTCGGCGTGAACGGCAACGTCCTGGTTGGTGACGGATACACATCCAACTTTCTTCAGATCACCCCTTCCGGGACGGATACTGTGTTAGCGAGCGGCGTCGGCGCCTCGAACGCCGCGCTCGACAGCTTCGGCAATCTTTATTTTGGCGGCAATTACAATGCCAACGTATTCAAGCTGCCCTATAACGCTGCGACTGGCCAGTATGCAGGCTTCACAACGGCTCCAACTGCCAACTGCCAGGGCGGCAACCTGGATACGGCGGCCTGCATCTTCGCGCCTGCGGTGAGTACGTTTATGAACTCGCTCAAGGGCTCTGGCGGCAACACCGGGTTTGCGGGCATGGCCTTCGATGCGCAAGGCAACTTCTTCTTCGAATCGAACACGCTTCCCTCAAACAACCCGAACAGTATTTTTGAATGCAATCTGGCATGTATCTCCAGCTCCTCCGCCACCCCGAATCTGATTTATTCAAACGCGAATCCGGTGGGCGCGTTTGCAATCGATCCGTGGGGCAATATCTTCTTTGTCGATGGCAACAATGGCACTGGCAAAGTCACCAACCTGAACGAGATTCCGCTCTCCTCGGGGGTGTATGCCGCCTCGGCGACAGTCGTGTTGAGCTACACCAACGCGGCCAGCTACAGCAACGGCATCAGCGGCCTCGCAATCTCCGGGACCGGTACGTTGTTCATCAGCGACAACGCCGATGGCTCCTTTGCCATTCCTAATACAAAATCGGGCGGCCCGAACGTTGCCGGAATGTTTATGGTCTCATCGACGAACGGCAAGGGGCTCGCTCTTGACTCCAAGGGCAACCTTTACCTGATTCCCTATAACGGCGGCGACGTCGTGTCCCTTGTTCCGATGGGGACTGTGCCGCTTGGCGCCATGCCGGTGGGCACAGCCGCGACGGCGGTAAATGCCACCATCTTCGACAGCGCCGGCGGCTGCACTCCGACACTTGCCCTTTCGGTCACCGAGTCCGGCAAATCGACGAGCGAATTCACCGCGTCTGCCGGCACCACTTGTTCGACCGCATTCGGCGGAACGAACGGCCTCTTCAGCTCGGGACCGCTGACCGCGGCCGGGTTCTCGTCGTTTCCAGTCACTGCCAACTTCACGCCCACCGCGGTGGGCGAACGGAACGCGGTGTTGACTATCAAAGATTCGGCTAACAGCGGCAGCGGAACGGCAATGCTGACCGGCGTGGGCCAGGGCGCACTGGGCAATGTCGATCCTGGCGTAGCAACGGCCTACACTTCTGGATTTACCAGCCCGGCGTCGGTGATCGCGGATGCGGCAGGAGACGTGTTTGTAGCTGACCCCAGCGCCGGAAAAGTCTTTGAGATCGCCGCAGGATCATCCACGCCGGTTTCGGTTGGCTCGTTCACCGAGCCGGAAGCTCTGGCGTTCGACGCCAACGGGAACTTGTTCATTGCCGATAACGGCGTTCCCGATATCGATGAAATCCCCAATACCGGCGCCACTGGCGCATTTGCAGCGGGAACGCAAATCATTGTGATCCCTTCCACCATGGTCTTCGGCGGAGCGGCGCTGACGAGTCCGTTGGGGCTGGCATTCGGTCCGGACGGCACGTTGTATATCTCCGATACGAACAATAAGCGGGTAGTTAGCTTTAACTCGACCAGCAGCTCCGCGGGCGTGACCAGTGCAACTGCGGCGAACGGTCTCATGGCTCCCATGGGAGTTGCCGTGGATGCTTCGGGCAACCTCTACGTCGCGGACTCGGGCTCGAACGAGGTTTTCATCTTTTCACCCGCAGGCACCTTTTCTACCGTGGTTCCTCCGAATGTGACGCAGGCTGTTGGCGTCGCGGTGGATGCTTCCGGCAGCGTGCTGGTCGCCGACGCCGCATCGGGCAACATCGTCCGCATTCCCGATTTGAGTGGGATGCTGACCACGGCCAGCGCGGTCACGATTGAGACGGTCTCTCCACAGGCCTCTTCGCTTTCCATGGACTCGCTGGGCGACGTTTATGTTGCCAGCGCCAGCGGCAAAGCTGCGTATGCGATTCAGCGCACCGCTGCCGCCATCAACCTCGGCACCGTCCAGAACGGGCTAACCAACTCCGGAGCGGTTTACCTGATGAACGCCGGTAACTCGGCTGCAACCTTGGGAAGCCCTGACTTGACCCAGGCCAGCAACACGATGTTCACCATGGCCGCGGCGACGAACAACGGCTGCACAAGCGGATCTGCCGGACCGCCCGGATCGTCTTGTCAATTCACGGCCACCTTCGCCCCAACGGTTGGGACTTCAAGCGGACCGCAATCGGGCACGGCAACCATCGACATCGCGACACCAGCGGTCACGTTCAACGTGAACATGAGCGGCACTGCCTCGGCGTCGTCAATTCTGGCGCAAACCATCACCGGCTTTAGTCCGCCCACTTCGCTCGAGGCCGGCCAGCAGATCACGCTTTCGGCAACGGGCGGCGCATCTGGCAACCCGGTCATCTTCAGCATCGATCCCACTTCGGGTTGTCTTGCATGCGCCGCCATCTCCGGCAGCACGTTAACGGCGGTCTCGGCCGGCGCCATCAAGGTCGACGCCAACCAGGCAGGCGGCACCGCTAACGGCAATCAATATGCCGCCGCCACGCAGGTCCAGGCCCCGATCACGATCAACAATAATCTGGTTCCGGCGGGCGTTCCCGCGATGCTGATGACCCAGGTGACATGGCTTAACTCGACCGGCAGCTTTACCGACGGGCAGAATCCGCAGGGCGGAAGTTTTGCCGTGACGCAGGATGGCGAGGTCGTTGTCGGCACCACCTATAGCAACAAGGTCTACTTCGTTAACGCACAGACCGGAGCAACCATCAGTACTGTCACCTTCAACGGTCCAGGCGGAATTGCGATCGACAGCAAGAACAACCTCTATATCTCGCACCTCTATAACTCGATCGTCTACAAGATCCCGTATGTGAGCGGCGCTTACGTAACCTGGTCCGACAACCCGACGCCAGCGCCACCAGCCTGCACCGGGACCGACACAGCCGAGTGCACCTTTGCGAATTCGGGTCAAAACACCAAGGCCATCGCGTTCGATCCGTCGGGCAACTTCTACATGGTTACAGAGCCAAGTTCATCAGGCTCCGGCGCGAGTGCTATTTACGAGTGCAACGCGAGTTGCCAGCCGGCCGGAACCGGAACATTGCTCTACTCGGACGCCAACGGAATAAGTCAGATCGCATTCGATCCGTGGGGAGATCTATTCTTCACGGACGCCAACTACCTCGTGAGCGGCGCAAGCGACGAAGGCAATTCAGGGGCGGCCAGCTCGAGCCTTGAAGAACTGGCCTTCACTTCGGGCACCGGCTTTGCCGCATCGCCCACAACTTTGCAGACTTTCACCAACACCACTCCCGGCAACTACGACGACATGCTAGCCAGCGTGGCCGTCAATTCGAGCGGCACCATCTACTACGGACTGCTCTACGACGGCACCTATGCGATTCCGAACACGCAGGCAAACGGCCCTGCTGCCGCGAACCAATACGCGGTTTCGAGCCAGGGCGCGAAGGCTTTCACCACGGATTCGAACGGCAATCTCTATGTCGTTGCCAACCACAGCGGAGCCGATACCGTCGGGGTTATTCTCGTCAACGACCTGGTTGCGACTCCTGCTCAACTGAATGGCGCCGCGGTCAACACCCCTGCCACCGTGACCGATAACGCCTTCGGCTGCGGAACGGCTGCAACCGTGGCCATTGCATCTACCAATCCGGAGTTCTCCGCTACGGCCGGCACAACGTGCTCGTCGATCGCAGTAGGCGCAGGTAACGGGACTTTGTCCGCCCCGGTTGCATCGGCCTCCAGCTACGCGGCTACCATCGCCTTCCAGGCGACCAAACCCGGCACTCAAACCGCAACGCTGACTGCGAGCGACACCACCAACGGAGGCGAAGGGACCGCGACGGTGAGCGGACTGAGCCTGGAGACGCCGCAGACGATTGCCTTCACTGCGCCCACAACTACCACTTACACTTACTCTCCCGGCATGACCATCACGGTGAGCGTAAGCAACGGTCCCTCCAACAACCCGGCCGCCTTTACCGTGGACGCGACTAGCGCCGGCGCAGGAACCTTCTCCGCCACAACTGTTACCGGCACCACCTCGACCGCTACGTTGACCGTCAGCCAGGCCGGCAGCATCGTCATCGACGCCAACGAAGTGGGCGGTCTGGTGAACGGCATCTACTATTACCCGGCGACGCAGGTCCAGTTGACACTTACCATCAACCAGGCCTCGCAGACCATCGTCTTCCCGCAGCCTTTGTCGCCGGTCACCTTTAGCCCCACGTTGACCGTTTCGCTCAGCGCCAATGGCGGCGCCTCGGGGAACCCCGTGTCCTTCAGCGTTGACTCCTCGAGCACCGGCGCCGGAACCATCTCCACATCCACACTGGCGGGAGGCACCTCGACGGCCACGCTGACAGTGACGCAGGCGGGCAACATCGTTATCGACGCCAACCAAGCCGGCAACGTAGACTATCTAGCCGCGGCCCCGGTTCCGCAGACGGTCGTAGTGAACCAAGCAAGCCAGGCGATTACCTTTATCGCGCTCACCCAGCCTTTCCACTACATCGCGGGAGGAGTTACGCTGCCTATCCAGGCGACCGGCGGCGGGTCGAACAGCGCCATTGTGTTCACGGTGGATAAGTCGAGCACCATGACAGGGAGCTTCTCCACCAGCACGGTGAGTGGAGCCACCTCCACGGCAACGCTAACAGTTCCGACTCAGACCGTTACTTCGGGCACGATTGTCGTCGACGCCACGCAGCCCGGCAACACCAACTACACGGCATCCGCTCAGTCGCAGGAAACAATCACTGTGCTCTCGCCGCTGCCCACGCAAACCATTACCTTTGGCGTGCCGCAAACCCAGGTTGGAGGCACAACGCTGACGCTGACAGCGACGGCCAGTTCCGGATTCCCGGTTACTTACACTTCGAGTACCACGACGGTGTGCACGGTTTCCGGTTCAATAGCCACGTTTGCCAAGGTTACCGCTGCCGGCACCTGCACGATCACCGCTTCGCAGCCCGGCGACAATCTCTACTTTGCCGCCGCCACGCCTGTCACCGTATCCTTCACCGTCAACCCGGCGGGGCAGGTCCCGGCAATGAACCTGAATCTGTCACTGACTTCGCTGACGATTGAGCCGGGAACGGTCGGGCTTTCTCAGTTGACACTCACTTCGCAAAACAACTTCACCGGTTCGGTGACCTTTGCCTGCACTGGCTTGCCGACCGGCTACACCTGTAGCTTTAGTCCCAACCCGCTCACGATTGCCCCGAACGCGACCGGCACTACAACGCTGACCGTCACGCCGCCCGCATCCGCGGCTGCTGTGCGCCACGACTTCAGGCCGCTCTTCCCGGCGACCCTGGCTGTCGCGCTCTGCTTCCTTGGCATCAAAAAGCGCAATCGGCTGCACCTGCTGATACCGCTGGTGCTTCTGTTTGCCGGCTTGAGCCTCGTCTCCGCGTGCGGCGGCACATCCGGTAGCTCGAAAACGGCGCCGGTAACTTCGACAGCCACAGTAACTGCCACCTCAGGATCCATGCAGACGAGCGCAACCTTGACGGTCATTCTTGAGTAAGTTGTTTCGTGCAACTTGTAGAACTGCCGAGGCCTCTCCATTCCCATGGAGAGGCCTCGGCGCTTTGGAAGGCTAAGTGGTGAGTGAACTTCCGGTCCTTGTATGAGATGAAATGCTTTGCCCATGAGGCGTTCAGCGGAAAGATGAGCTGGCCGCGCATCCCCTTTTGGAGTCGCGACGCGAACGCCTCGCAGGTGGAGTTCGCGCGGTAATTATTCAAAAAAACGATGATGAACGATCATCCCGTAACCAATACTCATGTTCGATGAATCGAGTTTTGTCCGCCGATCGACGGTTTCTTGTTTGCTTGTTTGAAATCCGGAGTCTGCGGTGGTAGTGTTCCAGTGTGCCAAATCCCGGCGCAGGTCGGGGCCGGTTCCTTCCCGTCGTCACCGAGCCCCAAAAATGAACTTCCGCCGGCGGCACTGGAGGTTCCACTTATGTCCACCCTGTCTATCGATCCGCGTGTCAGCAGCAGAACCGCCGGCTTCGTGAGCGGCGACCACAGAATGCTCATTGACGGCCGCTTCGTAAAGTCTGCATCCGGCAAAGCGTTTCCAGTCTACAATCCGGCAACCGGCGACGTGATCGCACACGTTCCCGAAAGCGAGGCCGAAGACGTAGACCGCGCGGTGCTTGCGGCGCGGAGGGCCTTCGACGAAGGCCCGTGGCCTCGTATGTCGCCCTCGGAGCGAGGCCGCTTGCTTTGGAAGATTGCAGAATTAGTGGAAGAAAACCTGGACGAGTTCGCTGAACTTGAATCGCTCGACAACGGCAAGCCCTACTCGGTCGCTCGTGTCGCCGACGTGCCGCTGACAGTGGACATGTTCCGCTACATGAGTGGCTGGGCCACCAAGATTTCGGGCAAAACGCTGCCTCTGTCGGCAGGATACGACTTCCATTCCTACACTTTGCGCGAACCGATCGGCGTGGTTGCGCAAATCATCCCGTGGAATTTTCCACTGCTGATGGCTGCGTGGAAGCTTGCCCCCGCACTCGCATGCGGTTGCACGATTGTTCTGAAGCTGGCCGAGCAGACGCCGCTGACCGGCTTGCGCCTGGCGCAGATTCTTGATCAGGCCGGCCTGCCGGCAGGCGTCGTGAACGTGCTCACTGGCTTTGGAGAAGGCGCCGGCGCGCCGCTGGCCGCGCACCATTTGGTCGACAAGGTCGCTTTCACCGGATCCACGGAAGTGGGCAAATTGATTGTGAAAGCTGCGGTGGGCAATCTGAAGAAAGTTACACTCGAGCTGGGCGGCAAATCGCCAGCCATCGTCTTCCCGGATGCGGCGATCGATCAGGCAATCCAGGGGACAGCCAGCGCCATCTTCTTCAACCACGGCCAGTGTTGCTGCGCCGGTTCGCGCCTTTATGTGCACGAAAAGGTCTTCGACCATGTGGTGGAGGGCATCAGCAATGTGGCCAACGAGATCAAGCTCGCACCAGGTATGGATCCCTCATGCCAGATGGGCCCGCTGGTTTCCGACGAGCAATATCGCAAGGTAGTCGGCTATATCCAGTCAGGGATTGAGGAAGGCGCGAGGGTCGCGGCCGGGGGCGCTGTCTCGGGCGTGGAGCGCGGCTGGTTCGTGCGTCCGACGGTGCTTACCAACACCAATCCTCGGATGAAGGTGGTGCAGGAGGAGATCTTCGGACCTGTTGTGTGCGCCGTCCCCTTCTCCGACAAGGATATCGATGCGATTATCAAGCGCGCCAACGACACTGTCTTTGGTCTCGCCGCCAGCGTTTGGACCCAGAATCTGAGCCTTGCGCACAAGGTGTCCCGTGGCTTGCGCGCCGGCACCGTTTGGGTAAATTGTCATAACGTATTCGACGCTTCCCTGCCGTTCGGCGGATATAAGCAGTCCGGCTGGGGCCGCGAGATGGGCGAAGAAGTCTTGAATAACTATCTCGAAACGAAAGCTGTCACCATCGCTCTGTGATTCAAACCGAACGCGCCTGCATCTGGACATCCGCTCTGGGAGCAGGTGCGTTTTTCTTCAGCCGGTCCACAGGGGAGAAAGACCCGGTGAGCATCCTGCCTGGATTGACGGTCAACCGGCCGGAACTCGAACTCTGACTCGATCAGAGGCTTCTCCATAACGCGCTCGGAATGCGCGTGGGGCGCTCAAAGCTCGTTGATTGGGGATGACTCAGGCGAAGCTTGCCCACTCGTTCGAGGATGGATAAATTTGGCCGGATATGGATCAGGACTTCATCATTTTGCTGGAACCTTTGAGGCACTTTCGCCGTATCCCTTGACATTCGACAGAAGAGTGATTCATTATCTTGTCGAGTATCGAGGGGAAGAGATGCCGACTTCGACCGATCTGCTGCAAGGGACGCTGGACCTGCTCATTCTGCAAACGCTCTCGCTTGAGTCCATGCACGGTTGGGGAGTGGCTCAGCGCATTCAGCAAGTTTCAAAAGACGCGCTGCAGATTGGACAGGGTTCGCTTTACCCGGCTCTCTACCGGCTCGAATACAAGGGCTGGATCAAGGCGGAGTGGGGAAACTCGGAGAACAACCGGCGGGCCAAGTTCTATCGGCTGACGGCGGCAGGGCGGAGACAACTGGATAGCGAACTGGAGACATGGGACCGGCTGTCGACGGCGATCGGGCTTGTGCTGGGCCGGACTGCGGAGGCACCGCGATGATTGGAGAGTTGCTGACACGGATACGTTTTTTGATCTTCCGCAAGAAGCGGAGCGAGTTTGACGAGGAACTGCGGTTTCACCTGGAGAGGTCGATTGCGGTGAAGGTTGCAGAGGGGATGCCAGCAGCGGAAGCACGCCGGCAGGCATTGATCGAGTTTGGCGGGGTGGAGGCGACGCGGGAGGAATGCGCACGGCAGAGGCCGGGATGGTGGCTGGGAACAGTCGTGCAGGATTTTCGATACGCTGTGCGCGGAATTCTGGCGCACCGTTGGTTCTCCGCGGCGATTATCGCGACGCTCGCACTGGGAATCGGCCTCAACACAATGGTCTTCACACTCGTAAACGCAGTCCTGTTCAAGCCCGTACCTGTGCCCGGAGGTGATCGGCTTGTCTGCATAGACATCCACACTGTTGCGCAGCCTGACGGGAATGGCCCTTTCTCGTATCCGGATTTTCAGGATTACCGCGCGCAGTCCACTTCGTTTGAGTCGTTCGAGGCCATCGGCGATGAAAGCGACATTCTGACCGAGAGCAGCAATCCTCCGCATCAGTATCATGTGGCGCTCGCTACTGCGGGCGTTTTTACGATGTTGCACACAAATGCTGTGCTCGGGCGAGCGTTTTTGCCCACAGACGATCATGCCGGCGCCGAACCTGTGCTCGTGCTCAGCTATAACGTGTGGCAGGAGCGGTACGCGGGTCTTGCCAACGTGATCGGCCGACAGGTGCGCGTAGACGGCAAGGCAGCGACGATTGTCGGCGTCATGCCGAATGGCTTCCGCTTTCCCAGTGGCGTGGATATGTGGATTCCCCTCACTCCAACGGCAGACCCTGCCAAGCGCGACAACCGGCGGGTGCGCGGCTACGCGATCTTGAAGCGCGGAGTCACGATCCGGGCCAGCGAGCGCCGAACTCAATGGCATTGCCACACGGCTTGCGCGGCAGTTCCCTGCCGATAAGGATCTTGGCGTGAACGTGCGGACCTTTCAGCAGCGCTTTAATGGCGGAAACATTCGCACCGCATTTCTTCTGATGCTTGCGGCGGTGGGCTTTGTCCTGCTGATTGCGTGCGCCAATGTGGCCAACATGATGTTGAGCCGCACGCTCAGCCAGCAGCGCCAGATGTCGATCCGCACCGCGCTTGGGGCAACTCGGGGGCGTCTGATTCGCCAGTTGCTGATCGAAAGCGTGACGTTGAGCACGGTAGGAGGTGTTCTGGGCCTGGGTCTGGCCGAGGCAGGCATTCACTGGTTCGATCTGTCGACCGTGACCATCCGGCCCACGTGGATAGAGTTCACGATGGACTTTACGGTCTTCGGCTACTTTGCCGCCCTATGCATTGTGAGCGGACTGCTGTTCGGCCTTGCGCCGGCGCTACGCTCATCGAAGCCCGATCTGGCCGGGGTTCTTAAAGAGGGCGCGCACAGCGTAGGAAAGCGCCGTGGAGGATGGCTCTCGGCAGGGCTGGTGGTGTTTCAGTTTGCCTTGACGCTGGTGCTGCTGACCGGAGCGGGCATCTTTGTGCGGGCGCTGTTGAACACTCTCTCGATCAATCCGTCTGTCCCCGCGACGAAATTGACGATGGCGACGCTGCAACTGCCCGAGAGCCGCTACAAAGACGCCGATGCGCGCCAGCGTTTCTTCGAACAGCTTTTGACGCGCCTGCGCGGACTGCCGGGGGTGTCGCACGCGGCAATTGCTTCGGATGGGCCGGGTCTGGGAGCCAACCGGCAACAGATTGAACTGGAGTTTGCGCCGATCGCGAAACCGGCCCAGAGACCATGGATCGCTTTCGGTGCACAGTCTCCCGGATATCTTGAGACGATCCGTTTGCCGCTGCAGGAGGGGCGAGCCTTCAACGAGACCGACGGTACCCTGCATCGCGAAGCGGCGATTGTGACGCGGGACGCCGTCACGCGCTTGTGGCCCGGCCAGAATCCGATAGGCAAGCGCTTTCGTCTTTACGACGACAAAAACAAGGCGACCGAGTGGATCACGGTTGTGGGCATCTCGGGCGATCTTGTCCAGGAGGTTCAGGAGAACGACCCGAGGCCGCTCCTCTTTCTTCCCTATCGCCAGGAAGGCTGGGACAGAATGGCGGTGGTAGTGGAATCGGCCACCGATCCGCTGCCGGCGATGCGCACAACCGTTCAAAGTCTCGATCCGGAACTGCCGCTGAACGATACTTATCTCCTGAAGGATGCGCTCGATCACCAGACCTGGTTCCTGCGCGTGTTCGGGAGAATTTTTATGGGTTTCGCGCTGATTGCGATGCTGATGGCTTCTGTCGGGATCTACGCAGTGATTGCGCATGCCACGAACAGTCGTACGCAGGAGATCGGCGTGCGCCTGGCGTTGGGCGCGACCATGCGCAACATCCTCCTGCTCGTGATGAGGCGAGGGTTATGGCAGATCGGCGCGGGGATCGTATTAGGGCTTGTCGCCGCGGAGCCGGTCGCGCATCTGATGGCGTCCTTGCCCTTCGGCAAGGCGCAATCGGATGCGTCGATTTTTCTAGTTGTCGGCTTGTGCCTGGCGTCGGTGGGCGTGTTTGCGTGCTGGCTGCCGGCGCGGCGCGCGGCAGGTCTCGATCCGGTGAAGGCAATTCGCTACGAATAACGGGCGCCGGGAATATGCGCTCGATCTCCGCGAAGAAAGCCATCCCGAAGGCTGAACTCGGCACCGCGGACTTTTGCGGGCTGCAGAATCCGCAGCGCCCCGCTCTCAAATCTGCCGGCCATTTCTTGCTGCCATCCGTACCGGGAATTGGTGCATCATTCTGCACCGTCATGCACACGCCAGATTAAGCGTGAGAATTCTTGCGCGATTGACCCATCGGGTCTACTATTTCGCACGGATGAGAATTCCAGGTAAGTTGCTGATTTTACAGATGGTCGGGGAGAGAGGATTTGAACCTCCGACCCCCTGGTCCCGAATTCAGTGAGCGATGTTAGACGGTGAGAAACCGAGCGATACAGAGTGACACGAAAAGGCAGCGTCCATGCGGGTCTCGTGCAGGTTCGCTGCCCAAAGTGCGTGACCGAGCGACACCGCCGGATACGGCACGACACGGGCAGGGATGGCAGGGTTATGACACAAACCATGACACAACCCGCATTTGACCGGCCTGAGTTGTCAGGGCCCCCGGGTGTTCTAACAAGGCACCGACGCTTTTGCCTCTCTCGATTTTCAATTGGCTGGTGAATGAGGCGCAGAAACGGCGCAGTTCATCTTTGCCGTTCCCTTTCCGGGTTTCTCCGAAGTGCGACCCGTTCTTAAGTGGAAATCCAATTGCGCGGTATCGATAGCATGGACGTATGCCGATAATCCTGCGAACACTTTGCCTCGCCGGCGTTATGGGTCCTTCCATTCTCGCGTCAGCCGGGGCACAAACACATACACCACGTGTGGCGATCGCCGGCGATGTGCTGCAAGGTCTGAGACTTCAGACGCTTCCTCGAGGCGGAGCATTTCTCGGTATTCCATCTGCAGCCCAACCTGTGGGCAACCTGCGCCGTAAGACACCGCAACCACCTCCGCAGTGCAGTATTTTTTGTTCGTTTCCAGGACGCGGTGCTTTTACAACCCCTTTATTTGCAATAGCCAATAAGAACTTATCCGCAAATAACGATGGACTGTCTCCAGCAGATGAGGGCAGCAGCAAGTTGCAACAAGGCCGTGTAACTGGCCTCAGTCTTTTCGAAACTGACCAGAAGTTTACGGTATCGGTTGATCCAGGAGTTGGTTCGTTCCACGACCCAGCGACGCGCTTTTGAGTCCCGGTAGCGGTATTTGATGAGCCGCTCTTCGGCCCTTGATTTCACACGAGGATAGTAGCGATGCTTGCGGGCGATCTTGCTGACCGGATAGCCCACGTAGCCAGCATCCAGGCAGAGATACTGGTCGTTTTTCCATTCCGTAACCTCAGGACGCTGGACGACGGCCTGAGCCAGCGTGCGATCCAGCAGCTTGGAGTCGTGGAGGTTGGCGCCGCTGACGGCGATCGACAGCGGGACCCCACGGCCGTCGACCAGCAGACTGCGTTTGCGCCTTTTTTTTCCCCCGGCCGGTCGGGTTCGGGCCGACACATTCGGTGGCAAGCGGCGCTTTACCCATCGCTCCGTCAGCTGACTGCCACTGCCAGGCGATGCCGTGCATCCCCTCATATTCGGCCACCCCAGCCTGCCACAGTTTCTGAAAAAAACCAGCCCTGTACCAGTTCTGAAAATACTGATGCACCGCGCTCGCCGAACCGAATTCGCGCGGCAATGCTTTCCATTGAATGCCTGTTCGCAGAACGTAAACTATCGCCGAAAACACCTGGCGGGAAGACATCGGCTTGCGTCCAGCTCCAACCTTGCGCTGGTATTTTCGCCCCGCTTCCCGCCTGCCTGCTGGAATCAGCGGCTCTACCTTGCTCCACAATCGATCAGAAACTGTCCACGACTTGATCTGGGCCATATGGAGCCCATCCTCGCGCAAATCCGATCACCAGTACCAACAGATTCATTCGAAGGAATCCACTTCATCACTATTTACGGATAAGCTCTTAGCCCCTGCAAAATCTCTCGTTAGACAAGAAACTCCGTCCGCCACTTTCCGCAGCCTCTTGAACTTAATTGTCAGGGGATCAAAACACGCTTGGCCGACCGCTCCAACCAGAAACACAACGAAGTACACGAGAGAACCCGCAACAAGGTTGTGACAACGTGCACGAAGCAGGGCGCGGCTCAGCTTTACCGCTCTCAAGCAGTTTCGGTAGTACGCCCGGGCTCACGCGCCTGACTAGGCTGCGCTGTGGGCGCTGTCCCTGAAGCGAATCACAGCATCTGCCTGCGGGCCTTTTTGGCCCTCGACGATGTCGAACTCGACCTCATCGCCTTCCTTGAGCGTTTTGTATCCGTCCAACTGAATCGCTGAGTAGTGAACGAATACATCTGGCCCGTCTTCGCGTCCAATGAATCCGTAGCCCTTGGCGTTGTTGAACCACTTGACCTTGCCTTTGTACTGAGCTGCCACAGGCTTCCTGCCTTCCTTTTTGTCGTACGGGGGATCCGGGCGAGCCGAGGGGAACCTCGCCCGATATGAGCTAAGACGACAAAACTTCAAGAAAGGTTGATTGGATCCGCCACAATCCTGTTCATAAAGTGAGACGAACGCGGAAATTCGTCTATTTCTTGTGTTTGCTCGCCATGATCCGCGTATACAGCAGTATGCTCGTTAGCGTTTTGCCATCCAGAATCGCGCCCTTGTCGATCATCTTCAGCACATCGGAGAGCCGGACCAGCCGGAATTCGATCTCTTCGTCCTCCTCCGGCCGGGCATCGCCCGCAATCAGCCCCTCGGCCAGAAACACCTTCATCGACTCGCCCAGAAACCCCGGGCTCGCGTAGTACTCCACCAGCGGCTTCCACTCTTTGGCGCTGTAACCGGTCTCCTCGGCCAGCTCGCGTTTTGCCCCTGCCAGCGCCTCTTCGCCTTCATCCAGCTTGCCCGCCGGCAGCTCCCAAAGATACTGGTTGGCTGCATGGCGGTACTGGCGCTCGATCACAATCCACGGATTCTTCTTGCTCTTCGACGTGTCCATGGCCATAATCACCACGCTGCCGTTGTGCCGGATCACGTCGCGCTCGCTTGCTCGTCCGCCCGGCTCAATCAGCTTGTCGTGGAGAATGCGGAACAACGGCCCCTTGTACACAACCACCGAGCTCAGCAATCTTGCCCTCTCAACCAGCGCCACAGGCTTGAACCCCTTCCCGCCCTTCTTCGTCTTGCCGGCCTTCTTCGCCTTCTCAGCCTTTTTGGGCTTCACGGCCTTCACAGCCTTCGCTTTTTTGGGTGCCTTGCCTGATTTGCCGGCCTTCGCCTTTTGGGGCTTTCCCGCCTTCACCGTCTTTCGCTCTTCAACTACTGCGCCTGCCTGCGGCTTATCTTTTTTGGGCATTTCCATCCCTTCTCGATTCGCATTCGAAACACTTCGATCTTAGGTCCGATTCAAAATGAGTATACGCACTACGCCCTCCATCAGGGTTCCTTGCGGCTCCACCAGCCGCCAGCGCAAGCAATTCCATCCCATCCTTCGCCCACTCCAAACTTTTCGCCGGTATTTAACAGCAGCTCACACCCTCACCCTGTTAAAACTCCCTCTGGGACTCTTCGGTTGCGCCCAAAGCTTTCAGGTGCCAATCCCAACCAAAACACTGTAGACTGCCAACACGGCGCTCGGACGACCCCATGCCTCCAACCACGAAGAAACAAAACCTCTTTAACGGACGCGACCACTCCTGGATGCAGTTCAATCGCCGTGTCCTCGAAGAAGCCGAAGACCCCTCCAACCCCCTCCTCGAGCGCGTCAAGTTCCTCGCCATCACCGGCTCCAACCTCGACGAATACGTCGAAATCCGCCAGGCCGGACTCATGCAGCGCATTGAAGACGGCTACCGCGAGACCGGCTACGACGGCCTCCGCCCTGACGAGTCCCTCGCCGTCCTCACCGCCGAAATCCATTCCTTTGTCGATGCCCAATACAAGTGCTGGAACCAGCATCTGCTCCCCGAATTGCGCAAGCTCGGCGTCCGCCTGCTCGAGTGGGACGAGCTCGACGACGCCGCTCGATCCTTCGCCCGCGACTACTTCCAGCGTGAAGTCGATCCCCTCCTCACCCCCATCTCCATCGACCCCGCACACCCCTTTCCGCGCGTCCTCAACAAGGCCCTCTGCCTCGCGCTGCTGTTGCGCGCCAAGCGCCGCAGCTCCGGCCCTCAGGTCCTCGGCGTCGTCACCGTGCCCCGCGCCCTGCCCCGCTTCGTCCGCCTCCCCGCCGCCGAAGGCAAGTTCGATTACCTGCTCCTTCAGGACTTGATCGCCCAGCATCTCGCCGGCATGTACCGCGGCTACGAGATCCTCGCCCACGCCAGCTTCCGCGTCACCCGAAACTCAAACCTCTACTTCGAGGAAGAAGAAGCCCGCTCGCTGCTCGAGACCATCCGCGTCGAGCTTCACAACCGCCGCAAGGGCGATGCCGTGCGCCTTGAAATCGAAACCGGAGCCCATCCCGAGATCATCGAGCGCCTGCGCGTCAACTTCGAGCTCGATGAAGACCAGGTCTTTCGCGGCGAAGGCCCCGTCAATCTCTCCCGCCTCATGTTCTTCTACGAAGACGTCAAGCGCCCCGACCTCAAGTTCCAGCCCTTCGCGCCCAAGCCCTTCGTCCTCGGCCGCAAATCCGCCACCATCTTCGACGAGTTGCGCCAGCACGACATCCTGCTCCACCACCCCTACGACGCCTACACCCGGTGGTCGACTTCATCCAGCATGGCGCCCAGGACCCTGCCGTCGTAACCATCAAGCAGACCCTCTACCGCACCAGCCACGACTCGCCTGTCTTCGCCGCGCTCACCGAGGCCGGAGCCACCAAGGAAGCCACTCTCGTCGTCGAGCTCATGGCCCGCTTCGACGAAGCATCAAACATTCGCTGGGCGCGCAGCATGGAAGACGCCGGCGTCCAGGTATTTCACGGCGTCGTCGGACTCAAGACCCACTGCAAGCTCGCCTTGCTCGTCCGCCACGACGAAGACGGAGTCACCCGCCGCTACTGCCATCTCGGCACCGGCAACTACAACCCCGTCACCGCCCGCTTCTACACCGACCTCAGCCTGCTCACCAGCGACCCGCAAATTACCGAGCGCGTCCACATGGTCTTCAACTACCTAACCGCCCACGCCGAAATCGACGACTACAGCCCTCTGCTCGTCGCCCCGCTTACCATGGCCGAAAGCTTCCTCCGCCTCATCCGCCGCGAAGCCGAACATGCCCAGGCCGGCCGCCCTGCCCACATCATCGCCAAGATGAACGCCCTGCTCGAGCCCTCCGTCATCGAAGCCCTCTACCAGGCCTCGCAGTCCGGCGTCGAAGTCGACCTCATCATTCGCGGCCTGTCGATTCTCCGCCCCGGCGTCAAGGGACTCTCGGAGAACATCCGCGTCCGCTCCGTCGTCGGTCGATTCCTCGAGCACTCCCGCATCTTCCACTTCGCCAACGGCGGCAACGACGAAATTTATCTCGGCTCCGCCGACTGGATGCCCCGCAACCTCTTCGAGCGCTGCGAAGTCGTCTTCCCGGTCCGCGACCCCGCCGCCCGCGCCCGCATCCACGACGAAATCCTCCCCGCCTATCTAGCCGACACCGTCAAAGCCCGCCTCCAGCAACCCGACGGCAGCTACATCCGAGCCTCTAAGCTCCAGAAAGACGCCCCGCCCTTCGCCAGCCAGGACTTTCTCATGAAGCTAGCCGAAGGCAAAGCCGACCTCGACGCCATCCCCAAAACCGCCCCCAAAACCGCCTCAACAATCCGCTCCACAAAATCCCCCGCCAGAAACGGCGCATCCAAAAAAACCGCCGCCGCCGACTAGCGAACTCCATATCTCCCACACAAACAAGCCGGGTGCCCCATCCATCGCGTTTTTTGCGATGGGTGGGATACGACCAAGCCCATCTCGCCCGTCCATCCGGAGAATCCCGACTCGCACCGGCGAGCTACGTTCAGCAATGAACCCATCCGGCATCGCCCCCTTAAGAAAGAAGCCGGGTGCCTCAGGTCTCGTCCGCCGCGGCGGAAGACCTGGGACTCACACCATCAATCTACGAATCATCAGTTCCGCGCCGTCCCCGCCGGCACCATCAACACCTTCTGCGGCGCATCGATCTCCGTCCCCGGCGCATGCAGCTTCAGCCTCATCTCTTCCACATCCGCCTTCCCATTCAGCGGACCAACAAACCCAAGCTCATACTGGTTCCGCAGCCGCCGCGTCAGCTCCTCAAAATACGGCTGGAACGAAACCGGATTCCCCATCCCCTGCCAGAAGCTTTTCCCGCCCGTCGCCTGCGCCACCTGCCCCAGAAGGTTTTGCCCGGCATCGGCCGCATACTCAGTCTGGTCCGCGCGTCCCTGGTTCTTCCAGTAGATCGAATACACAACCAGCCTGGCTCGCGTCGCATCCTTGATCGCCGCGTCAACATATGGGTCCTCGGGATCGAACCGCCGCTCGTAGCTGTCCACGCCGTCGGTCACCATCACCACCTCCCGCCGCGCCGCCGGATCCTGCCCAGGCCATCTCTTCGCCAGATCCGAAAGACAAAAATACGGACTGGCCTCGATGCCCGAAACCCCTCCGGGAAGATGAAGATTCTTGAGAACCAGCGCATGGTCTGCCGTCAGCGGTCCCACAAAAACCGCCTGCCCGTTCGCCATATACGCAATCGCCGCCTTCACATTCGGCGGCAGGCTGTTCACAAACTCCGCAATGTCTTCCATCTGCCGGCCCAGGCTGTTCCGCGCCGTGCCGTCGATCAGCAGAACCAGTTCGATCTGGTTGTTCGGCGCCGCAAACGGCCCCCAGTGCGTGACCCTGGCATTCTTTCCATCCACCTTCACCGCCAGGTCCTGCTGCGTCACGCTCGATGGCACCGGCTGCCCCTCGACCTTCGGCAGAACCGTCACCACCGCCTGCCCCTGCCCCAGATTCTGCGCAAACAAATGCGCTGCCATCAGCAGCGCCACACCAGCCATCGAAATGGCCATTCCAGATTTCCTCATGCCAGTTGCCCCCTTTCGAGGCTCGGCGTCACTTGCTGCCCCGTCCAACGAACCGGTTCATCACGCCTCTACTGAGCGTTAGATGCCCCGCCAGTCGATCTGTCTCCGGGCAGAAGCCCGCCAAATCAAAACCACTTTCTTCTCCTGCAACCAAACAGCGCCCCAGGTTCTCCCAAAACGGCGTATGAACCTCGCAATCTCCGGCCGCCCCCGCCTCGCCGGCCCCTCGTCCGCGAGCTCTAGTCAAATTGATTTGTTACAGTCGTGTTAAAATCGGGTTCTTGAGTGCTGCTTGACCCCGCAGGGTCCCGCCAGGCCTTTAGCACAGAGTCTTCGCCAAGTACTTTCGTTATGATCCTTTACCTCATGCGCCACGCCAGTGCCGGAATGTTCCGGGAGAACCCCGCTCTCGACGCCAAGCGCGGCCTCGTCAAGGAAGGCAAGGACCAGTGCATGCTCATGGCCCGCATGCTCAGCGCCCTCAAGGTCCAGATCGACGTCATCGTCTCCAGCCCCCTCAAGCGCGCCATGCAGACCGCCCAGTTTGTCGGCACCGAGCTCGGTTACGACGCCAAGGTCGAAATCAGCGCCGCCCTGCTGCCCAATGCCGACTTCGCCGCCTTTCAGGACATGCTGGTCAAGTACTCCGGCCGCGAAGGCATGCTCGCCGTCGGCCACAACCCCATCCTCTTTCAGTTTCTCGGCCGCCTCATCACCGGCAACGGCGGTGCCGCCATCCGCATGCGCAAGGGCTCCATCGCCCGCGTCGATCTCGACCGCCACCCGCCCCGCCTGCAATGGCTCATCGATCCGCGCACCGCGCGCAACATCTACGCCAGCGTTGGAAAAAGCTCCCGCCCAAAAACCTCGCGGAAGTAGTCCGCCTCTTTGCGCAGCGACCACAGCTCCAGCTCCGCGCCCGTGCGCCCCGGCTGCACCTCCAGGTAAACGCGCTTCGGATACACCTTCACCGCCACCCGCAGCACATCGCTGGCGCGGTCCTGGTTCAGCGCCACGGCCAGCCGCAGCAGCACCACCGCCCGGTGCACGTTCTTGTGCTCCTCAGCAGGAATGTTGCGCAGCGCCCGGTCCCCCGGCTGCGGACGGCTCTTGCCCAGGTAGCGCGCAATCGCCGAAACCACCGTCCGCTGCAACTGCCCATACCCGTAGATCTCGGAGCTCGAAACAATGTACTGCGTATGCCGGTGGTGTCCCTGGTGGTTGATGAACTTGCCCGTGTCGCGCAGCATCGCCGCCGCCGCCAGCCAGCTTTCATACTCCGCCGGCAGCTCGTGCAGCGCGCTTCAGCTCGCGAAACAGTTGCACCGCGTGCGCCCGCACCGGCTCGGCCTGCTTGGGATCCACGCCGTAACGCCGCGCCGTCGCCAGCACGCTCTCCCACCGCTCGTGCTCGAACTCGCGATGCACCTGTCGCTCGCGCGTCCTGCTCGGCCAGCATCTGCGCCAGAATGCCGTCCCGCAATCCCAGCGGAGAATAGCGGAACCCCGCCAGCCCAAAACTCTCCAGCAACTCCGCATACACCTGCGGCGCCGGCCACAATAATCTCCGCGCGCCGCGGCCCGATTCCCGGCACCGCCTCGCGCTCCGGCAGCGTCATCTTTGCCAGCAGCGTGGCCAGCTTGCGCACCGCCGCGCGCCGGCACCATGTCCTGCGGCACTGCGTCCGCCCGCTTGCCCGCCCGCGCATTCGCCTCGCCTGTTCAGCCTTGCCCCGGCCGCATACGCATCGCTCAGCGCCGCCGCCGTGCCCGAGGTCGCAATCACCAGCGGCACCTTCCCCGGCTGAATCTTGCGGTGCGCCCGCCGCAACTCGCGCTGCAATCCACTGCCGCATCCGCGCCAGCCCGTCAGCCGGCGCCGGATCGGACTGCAGAAACTCTTCCGTAAGCCGCACCGCGCCCAGCGGCACGCTGATCGTCTCCTTGATCCGCTTGTGTTCTGAGAGCGTGATCTCGCAACTGCCTCCGCCCAGGTCGACCAGCAGCACCTTACCGCCCGCTCCCGGCTCCGTCCCGGTCACGCCCAAGTGAATCAGCCGCCCCTCCTCCAGCCCGGAGATGATCTCCATCGTCCAGCCCGTCTCCGCCTTCACCCAGGCCTGAAACGCCGCCCCGTTGCGCGCATCGCGCATCGCCGACGTAGCCACCACGCGTATCTGGTCCACCCCGTGCGCCTGCACCGCGCGCTGAAATCGCTTCAGCGCCCGCAGCGTCAGCGCCATCGCCTCCGGAGAAACCAGCCCCGACTCGAATACGCTCGCCCCCAGCCGCGTCACCTCGCGATCCTCGGCCAGCGTCTTCAACTGGTGCGCCACCACTTTGGCAATCTTCAACCTGCACGAGTTCGACCCAATATCGATAGCGGCAAAGGTAGGCATAGTTGTGCGCGGCACTCTCCGGGGAATTGAGAATCAATCTCTGGGGCCAAGATACACGACCGCCCCGCTCTCCCTCCGCGTGGAAAACAAGGCCGCAATCGGCCCCTTCAAATGGGTTGGAATTTAAAACGGACTACGGCACCGTAACATAAATCGTCGTGCTCGCCGCCTGCCCCAGCGGCGTCACCGACCCCGACTCGTTAACCGCCGTCACGGTGTAGGGATAAGTCCCCGGAGTCATCCCATTGCTGACACTGCTGCCGCAGGCGCCCACTCCAACCATGCAGACAACAGCCAGCACCATCAACGCCAGCCATCCCTGCTCCCTTCGCCGCAAGCCAAGCCCAAGCAGCAACACGCCGGCCAGCGCCGCACCCGCCCCGCTGCCCCGGCCAAGACGCAACCCCGCAGGTACGGGCACACCCCATGGGTAGAAAGCGATCTGCCCCGTCAGAGTCCCATTTGCGGTCACCGAAAACGCAACCGGCGGCGTCAACGGGCAAACGGGAAGTTTGGCCGTCGTTGTAGCCCCCGAATACGCACAGTTCAACGTGATCGTGCCTGTCATCGGGATCGCGGTAATCGAGAACTGGCTCACTCCGGTTCCAGTCGGCGGCATCGTCACATTCGTCGCCGCGATCGCAAACCCCGCCGCCTGCGCGCCCGCACAGCACAACCCAAGAATCAACGTTGGAATCGTTCTGAATAGAACAAGAGAGCGGCTAACTCGCATGGCAGAGTCCTTTCCGCTGGGTGGCTCGCACCCTGCCGTCCATTTTAGACGCCTCCAGAACCTCCCGGTTTACCCGCGCGCTGAATTTAAAATCGCGATTTACTCGAAGCTCGTCCCCGGCCGGCAACCCGCCCCTCCGGCATCGCCCGCAAAAGAAAGAAGCTGGGTGCCCCATCCATCGCGTTTTTTGCGATGGGTGGGATACGACCAAGCCCATCTCGCCCGTCCATCCGGAGAAGCCTGACTCGCACCTGCAAGTTACGTTCAGCAATCAACCCATCCGGCATCGCCCCCTTAAGAAACAAGCTGGGTGCCCCATCCATCGCGTTTTTTGCGATGGGTGGGATACGACCAAGCCCATCTCGCCGTCCATCGGGAGCGAAAGTCGCCCCAATTTTCCCGATACCTGGACCGTGCTCTCAGATCTGTTCGCCTATGGCCCCCATCCTGATCGCTGATCGCAGCACTGTCCAACCCAGCCACCGGGGCCAGGATCAACGGCGTCAACGAATTCGCAGATACGCTGCTGTTTGGCGAAACCACCCTCATCCTCGCCGCCAAAGCCGATCATTTTTGGAACAGCCGACAGAAGCACACTATAAGTCCGAGCCGAAGGCCAGCAGACGCCCGTCGCAATCCTTGACGACAAACTCACGCGAGTGCCACGGCATGTCAGCAGGTTCCCGAACGAACTCCACGCCGCGCGCCGCGTACTCGGCATAGAGTGCGTCTGCATCTTCGACAAAGACGTATGCGTCAAGCAGTTCTTCCTCATACTTGTCCGGATTGGCTGTCGGCGGCTCGGCGCAGCGAAAATGGATCACCTGCTGGTCGCGCGCCACAATCGCGTAGACCGGCGGATTATGCCACGTCCCCAAGCACTCGAAGCCAAGCTTGTCTTTGTAGTAGGCGAGCGTGGCGGGAATGTGAGTGGTGAAGAACAAAGGTGCAATCCGGCGAATCATCGATCAAGTGTACGCCGGGTCCTCCATCCTTGCGCCCTGTTCCCGGCCAAAATCAGCCGCTCCCGTGGCGAAAATGACCCTCATTCGCCGCTCCAAAAATGCGTCCCACCAACGGCTAAACGCGGCTGATATCCTTATCCAAATGGCCAATTCAGCGATGACCCCAGAATCGAGACTCGACACAAAGACCATCAATCGCCCCCGGCAGACGCCATCCACGCTCGCTTCGTGGCTGCTCCTGGCCGCCATCTTTGTCGCCGTCCAGTTTGCCTCCCTCTTCTCTCCTCCGCTGATGGACGACGTCGACTCCTCCCACGCCCAGGCCGCCCAGCACATGGTCGACACCGGCGACCTCATCACCTCCAAAATCGATGGCATCCGCTACATCGAGAAACCCCCCCTGCCCTACTGGGTCGTCGCCGGCAGCTACAAAATCTTCGGCGAAAACACCTTCGCCACCCACCTGCCCAACACCCTCGCCATGCTCGGCCTCACCTGGCTCTCGTGGCTCTGGGCTCGCCGCGCCTGGGGCCCACGCGCCGGCCTCTATGCCGGCCTCGCCGTCCTCACCTCCATCGGACCGTTCCTCTTCACCCGCTTCATCATTCCCGAGGCCGAGCTAAGCTTCTTTCTGCTCATCGCCCTCTACGCCCTCATCACCGGCCTTGAAGACGACCGCCCCAACCGCTTCTACTGGATCTACGCCGGCGTCGCACTGGCCACGCTCACCAAGGGCCTCATCGCCCCCGTCTTCTTCATCGGAGCCGCCGTCCCCTATCTGCTTCTCACCGGCCAGTGGCGCCGCTGGCGCGTGCTCAAGCCCGTCTCCGGCACGCTTCTCTTCCTGCTCATCGCCGCTCCCTGGCACATCCTCTGCGGCATCTACAACCCTGACCAGGGCCACCCCATCGGCAACCACCCCACCATGGGCAACGTCCACGGCTTCTTCTACTTCTACTTCATCAACGAACACGTCCTCCGCTTCTTCAACCAGCGCTATCCGCACGACTACAACAAAATGCCCGGCTCCGTATACTGGCTGGCGCACATCGTCTGGCTCTTCCCCTGGAGCCTGTTCCTGCCCGCTGCCGTCTTCGCGGCCTGGAAGACCCGCCGCAACTGGCTCCAGCACCTGCACCGCGACGCCGGCCAAACCGTCGACTTCTACATCGACAACGCCATCCGCGACGATGTGGCCAGCTACGTCGCCCGGCTCAAATTCCGCGTCCGCACCATCTGGCTGCTCTCGCTCTTCTCCGCCTGGACGCTGCTCTTCTTCTCCATCTCCACCAATCAGGAGTACTACACCTTCCCCGTCTGGCCGCCGCTCTTCATTCTCATCGCCGGAGTTGTCGCGGGCATTGAAGAAAACCGCGCCGCGAATGGCGCTCCCGCGGACGGCGGTTCCATGCTCTCCACTCGGTGGCTCACCGGCGCACAGGCCGCCTTCGCTGTCATCGGCATACTCTCAGCGATCGCTCTCGCCTGGGGTCTCTGGGTCTCGCGCAATCTGCCCTTCGTCCCCGACATCGGCACCGTTCTTGCGCATCGCGGCGTCGGCGACTACACGCTCTCGATGTCGCACCTCTTCGACCTCACCGGCGCGTCTTTCGCGGCCTTGCGCCTGCCCGCCGTTCTCGCCGGCATCGCGCTGCTCATCGGCCCTGTTGCCGGATGGGTGTTGCGCCTCTGGAAGCAGCACCTCGCCGCCACCATCAGCGTCGCCCTCACCTTCACCGTCTTCCTCATCGCCGCGCACATCGCCTTCGCCCGCTTCGAGCCCATGCTCAGCTCCAAGCCGATGGCCGACACCATCATCGCCAAAGGCTCGCCCAACGACACCTTCATCATCTACGGCGACGAGTCCGACGGCTCATCCGTCATCTTCTACACGCATGCGTTTCTAAGAAATCTGTCGCTCATCGTGACCCAGCAATGCGGCCAGCATGGCGAGGGCTCAACCCTGCTCTGGGGCTCCTGCTACCCCGACGCGCCAAGAATCGACATCAGCGAAGACCAGCTCTCCAAAATGTGGGGAAGCGGCGACCGCAAGTGGATCTTCGCCGAAGACGTCAACCAGACCAAGGTCGAGCAGCTACTGGCCGGCCGCCTCTACCCCGTCCAATCCCTCGCCGACAAAACCCTCTGGACCGACCGACCGCTGACGAAATAGCCGCGCCATCAGCAACGTAAAGTCGAAGAAATGGGGCGCTTCAAAGCGCCCCATTTCGCATTTGCTTTTGCATTTGCACATGCTTTTCCTGTTCCCTGTTCCCTAATCCCTGTTCCCTGCTTCTCTCATCTTCCCGCCAGAAAGTAATTCAAACACCCGCCCCCGCCAAAGAATCTTCCGACCAAAGTAGCTGGCCGCCCAGAACCCGAACCCCATCAGATCCCGCACCGGATAGAGCACCAGCAGCCCAAACCAGCTCCGGTCCTCAACCACCATCCGCCCCACCGCAACCGCCATCGCCAGCCGCAAAGCAACGGTCCAGCCCAGCAGCCCCAGTCCCCACCACGGATGCCCGATCCATGCCGCCGCTCCCCACCCCACCAGCCCGAACGGCAAACCAAAAGTAAGCGCCGTCCCAAAGTGACCCCTGGGCCGCGAAAAACGAGTAGACTTCATCCACCGCACCTGGTGCTTCATCGACGCAACAAATCTCGAATTCAAAACCATGTGATCGATCGCGTGATGGCTCAGCACCACAGTCTGTCCAAGCTTGTAAGTCTCGTTGCCCAGCACAAAATCGTCGGCGCAATAATCGGCCGTCACCTTGAAGCCGCCCATCCTGCGAATTACGTCGCGCCGGAAGGCCATTGTCGGCCCCAACACAAACTGCATGCCTTCCACCATCCGCGCCACCAGCACGCCCGAGGTCATCTCCACGCTCATGCCCACTGCCTCAAGCCGCGCCCACAACCCGGGCCCAGACTCATTCTGGGGCGCCGCCACTCCGCGATAAGGGCAACACATCGCGCCCACACTGTCTCGTCGGCAAACGGCAGCGCCACCGCCCGCAGATAATCCGGCGTCACGCGCACATCGCTATCGCTGATGACAAGAATCTCGTGCGCAGCCTCCGCCTCCATCAACTCCATCGAGGCGACCTTGGCGTTGATGTAGTCGGGCTCGCCGCCGGTGGAGAGAAACTTCGCCGGAACCTGCGGATACCGCGCCGCAACCCGCCGCGCCGTCTCAAGCCCGGCATCATCCGCGGTCCGCGCGCAGAACAGTATCTCGTACTCCGGATAATCCTGCTCGAAGAAGGTTGCGAGGTGCGCCTCAAGCCCCGGCTCCGCCCCATGCACCGGTTTCAACAGCGTCAACGGCGGCGTAAACCCCGGCCTCGCAGCAAGCGCAGCCAGCGCCACCCGCCGCTCGCCGCAGATAGCCAGGAACAGCCCACAAGCACCATCCCCGCAAACACGGAAGAGGTCACCACCCCGAAGACAGCCAATCCAAGAAGAACGTACGACATGCAGGATTAAGAATAACCTTCATCCCAAGGCGAATGCGATGCCGCACCGTGGTCAGGCCCTCCTCACGCCAGGTGCCCCTCAGGAATGTACTTCGCCCCGCCGCAGACCCTGCGCTTCAGCACTACTGACATTTTCCGAAACCGGTCGCCGCGCAATCTCCGCCAGCATAAAAATGATTACCACCGGAAGAAACAGATTGGGCAAAGCACAGATGACTTCCTGCCAGAATGTCGGACGCATGTCTCCAAAGTTTTGCATCGTCATGCTAGCGAACATCTGCGACAGGCTCATCGCAGGATTCTGAATATACAGTACTGCGGCCTGCCATATAATCGGCAACTGCGGCATGGGAAGCGAGAAAAGAACAACGCCCACGATCAAGACGGCTCTGAATAACCGGCGGCGCCATTGCGTCCACAACCACGCAAACAGCGGCAGAATGAAAATCGCACCATAGTAGCGGGAATATGCTGGCAACAGCGAGATTGCTCCAACCACCCCGAAAACGGGAATCCAAACAAATCTGCTGCCCGGCCTGAATTCGGGATTGCGCCGCAGTATCAAAACCAGGGAAAGAAACAGAACGACCGCCGTCACCACCGGGAGAATGCTGGATAGTTCGTAATTTCCCGAAAAAAGATAAACCAGCGGCGACAAATTAATAAGCCGGAAGTTAGCCTGTCCGAGATAAACAAACGACGTCGTAATCCCTTCCATCGTTCCCGATGGCCCGTGTACCAGATCGTCGCGCAGTGGACCCAGCCAATGGATCCCATTCGCCGCGAGCCATCCTGCGGAAACTAAAACGCTGACCGCTACCGTAGACGAGGCAACCAGGAATCTCTTCCACTCTCTCATTACGGGAAGGATCAGCAGAAAAAATATACCCACTTGCGGCTTGATCGCTACGCCGAGCCCAAAAATCGTGAACCACCACACAGACAAAGTTCTGTCACGGACTGCCTCCGAGAGTGGAATCAGAATCAGCCCCGCCATGGGTCTTGAGGGCACGAAACCCACTATGGAGAGGGACCACGCTCATTAAATTGCCACTCAAGGAGATGAGTGAAATACGTCTGGTCGTACACTTTTTCCGCGAGTCCTGACTTTCCGCAATGCGGGCACAAATAGATTTCTCCGTCATCGATTTTTGTTCCAAGAGGAAGTTCCGTGTAATCGACGATTTTCATTTGGAATCCTTCGGTTTGGGATTCTTACCGTTCGCCGGGGCTGCGATCCAATGAATTGCCTCAACGCACGGCTTTCCAACGGGATCAGGAGCTGAGTAAATTGCCGAAATAGCACCTCAAGAATAACCTGTGCCAAGCCGACTTCAGCCTGCCGGCAAACCAGCAGGCGCTTCTACGGCTCGCGCCGCGACGTGGATTTGGGTGCCGGGCGTCAACCGCCACCGGCCTGCGCAGCGGCACAATCGCCGCCCCCGAAGATGGCGCAGCCTGGTGGAACCGCGTCAGCATCTCCGTCCGCACGTACTCCACAAAGTTCTGCATCTGCCGGTTCATCTCTTCCATCCGCTCCCGCATCTGCAAAATGATGGCGATCCCCGCGATGTTCACTCCCAGGTCCCGCGCCAGGTTCAGGATGAACTCCAGCCGCTCCAGGTCTTCGTCCGTATAGAGCCGCGTGTTCCCCTCGGTGCGCGACGGCTTCAGCAGACCCCTCGCGCTCGTACAAGCGCAGCGTCTGCGGATGGATCTCGTACATCTCGGCCACCGCCGAAATCATGTACGCGCCCTTCGATTTACGTTTCGCAGCCATAGATTTCTCGAATCAGCTTACCGCAACTGTCCCGCCAGAAAAGTACCTACAAGGATGCTCTTCCCTGATCCCTGTTCCCTGTTCCCTGTTCCCTGTTCCCTGTTCCCTGTTCCCTGATCCCTGTTCCCTGATCCCTGTTCCCTATTCCCTATTCCCTATTCCCTGTTTCTCACTCCCTGCCCTTTTCAAACAGCGCCACCCGCGGGTCCTGAGGATTCAGCTTGGCCAGTTCGCGCATGATCTCGCGGCTGCGCTCGTCTTGCAGATGCGGCACCACCACTTCGACCGTTACAATCTGGTCGCCGCGCTGCTCCGGCCGTTGCGCATTTTCAACGCCCCGCTCCCTCATGCGCAGCTTCTGACCGCTTTGCGTGCCGGGCGGAATCTTCAATTGCGCGCGTCCGTCAATCGTCGGCACATCCACCTTCGCTCCCAGCGAGGCCTCGGGCACCGTCACCGGCACGGTCAACTGAATATCGTCGCCCACGCGCGTAAACACCGGATGCGTTCCCGTGCGCACAATCAGAAACAAGTCTCCCGGCTGGCCCGCCATTCACGCCCGCATTGCCCTTTGCCCTGCAGACGAATCCGCTGCCCGTCGCGCGTTCCCGGCTTGATGCGGAACTCCACCGCCTCGGTCCGCGTCACCGTGCCTTCGCCGTGACAGGTCGCGCACGCATTCGAGGTCCGCCCCGTTCCGTTGCAGCTGCGGGCAGGGAATGTTGAACTTCATCCGCCCGCCCATCTGCGTCACCTGGCCGGTGCCGTTGCACTCCGGGCATTGCATCACGCCGCCCGTATGCGCCTGCCCGTGGCAGGTCGGGCAAGTCTCCTGCCGATTGATCTGGATCCGCGCCTGGCCGCCGCGAATCGCCGTCCAGAAATCCACCGTCGCCTGGTACTCGAGATCGGTTCCCGGCTGCGGCCCGTGCGCTTGCTGCGGATGCTGCGCCCCGGAGAATATCCCCGAAAAAATATCCTTGAAGCTGCCCCATCCCGCGCCCTCTGCTGCGCCGTGCTGGTGGCCCGGCCCGCCGAAATCCGGAAAAATCAAACCCGTCAAAATCCACCTGCGACCGCCCGCCCACCGCCCGCGTTCTGCTGCCGCGCATAAGCCTCCGCCTGCGCCGGGTCGATCTGGTCGGAGTAGAACCCCAACTGGTCATACACCTTCCGCTTCTTCTCGTCGCTCAGGATATCGTTGGCCTCGGAGATCTCCTTGAACTTCTCCTCCGCCTTCTTGTCCCCCGGATTCACGTCCGGATGATATTTGCGCGCAGCCTTCCTGAACGCCTTGCGAATCTCATCCGACGAGGCAGTCTTCTTCACCCCAAGCGTCGCGTAATAATCTTTGTTAGTCGTCGTGGCCATAGTGTGGTTAGACCCGTTCCCTCGTTAAGCGATCACAGTTAAGCGATCTGGCGCGCCTTCAACTCGCCGCTCTTGGTTCTGGGCGCAGGAAAAATCTCAACCTCGATCCGTGCCGTCACTTCCCGGCTTGCCAATGCCAGATCGTACGACATCTGCATCTTCATCCAGAAATCCGGCGTCGTTCCAAAGTACCGCGCCAGACGCAACGCGGTATCCGCCGTGATCCCCGGGCGCTCCCGCAAGATTTCGGAGATGCGCGTGACAGGTACACGCAAGGCAAGGGCCAAAGCATTGGCCGAAAGCCCCAGCGGTACAAGAAAATCCTCACGCAAAAACTCCCCGGGATGGATCGGCACCCCCCTCTGCTCGTGTCTACGCGGAATGCTCATTGCCGGTTCTCCTTAGTGATAATCAATAATCTCGACATCCCAGGCATCCTTGCCGTCCCAACGGAAGCACACTGTACTGACCAGAGCACATCGCACTAATCACCTATAGCCAGTCGTGGATGACCAAACACAAGGCAGTCTTCCTCGCTGGACAGAAATATGCGAATCCTTGGCGCCGCGTTGCGAAGAATGAAGTCCGCTCGCGTTGTAGTGCAGTTCCCAATGCGCAGCCAGATCACCTTGGGCGGACTGCCAAGCAAAGAACTCCTTTGCGCAAAGTCCGAGTCCTTCGATAGGATTGCAAACCCGTTTTCCTGCGCGTACTGCCAAATCTTCACGTCGGAAGCACCGCGAAGATCGCAACCCCGCAGGTGAAGCGATTGCGGATAGACGTCGGCGAGTCCATCCACGAGTCGCGGCGAAAGATTCTCATCGAAGAGAAGCTTCACGACGTGACAATCTCAAATCTGCGCTCGCCGTCCGCTGCGAAGGCCAAACAGGCACGAATATCAGCCTCGGTGAGATCCGGAAAATCGGCCAGAATCTCGGCTTGAGTCATTCCCGAAGCCAAGTAGCCTAGCACGTCGTAAACCGTAATCCGCAGTCCGCGAATGCAGGGCTTCCCGCTGCGCTTGCCGGGGTCGATCGTAATGATCTTCGAGTAGTCCACAAAGTCCTCCGCTCTCCGCCACTGTGTGCTCAGTATAGGCGCGGCTCAGGTAGCCCGTAAAACGAATCCAGCCAACTACCCCGCGATCTCCTGAAGGCGCTCGTAGAACTTCTTGCCTTCTGGCAATAAACCAAATGGCTGAGTCCGCATTTCACCTGTTGGAGTCATCAACGTTCTCACCTCTTGAATCATTCCACTTGCTTGTAAACGGGCTAACGATGCCCTTGAACCCCGCGCATCCGGAGAGTCCAAGAAAGAAAAACTGTTTGGCCATCCCGAAGCAACCTGCTGGCTCCATTCAGAAGATAAAAATTTATAGGACGTGAGAAGTCCGGCCTGTGATTCATAAAGCTTCCCCAATAGCACAATGTCTGCATCTTTCAGTTCCACCGCGGCTCTCATCATGTCGTCAAGACTCTCGGCGTCTAGGTCGTCTTCTTGCACTCCATTCGCCACAATGCGGGCCAGTCGTCTGAGCCGATCTTTAACGGATGTATGCATTGCACGGAGGGCCACAGCAGCTATGGCTTCAGCAAACTTTGGTTCAGTTGGGAGAGAGTCAATGCGCTGGCGGGATTTCTCGTCCCGTTGGTACAGATCACCAAGATCGTTGCGCACCGCTTTGATCACAAATATCAGGTTGCTCGCGTAGCTTGCGCCTGCCAGTTTACGAATCTTGAGAACAAGACCTGACGCTCCGCCGGCAAGGCCCCAAAGACCGCCCGTACCAACCAACTTGATGAGATCGCTAGCGATTTCGGCTAATTCGCCTCCAGGGGTCACTGACAGTTCTTCAAATTGAAGTTGGGCCAGTGCGGCGTCGGCTTCAAGAACGAACTGCGCCATATTCACGTTCCTCGCAGGCTCCGCATAAGAGATTGGGGTGGGCGACCTTAAGGTCGCCCACCCCGCTGCCTTGCCGACTGACTAACTCGCCGGCTTGCTTACTTCTTTTCGTCCACGTCCACATACTCCGCGTCGATCACGCCTTCGTCCTTCTTCTGCTCAGCCGCCGGCTCTCCCGGCGCAGCACCCGGCGCCGCACCAGCCGCCGCAGAAGCCGCATTGGCCTTGTACATCACCTCGGCCAGCTTGTGGCTAGCATGCGTCAGCTTCTCGTGCGCGGCCTTCAGCTCGGTCGAAGTCGGCGTGCCTTCCAGAACCTTCTTCGCTTCCGCAAGCACCGTCTCCACCTCGCCCTTCTCCGGACCCTGGATCTTGTCGCCGGAGTCCTTCAGCATCTTCTCGATGTTGTAGACCATGCCGTCCAGCGAGTTGCGCGCGTCAATCTCCTCGCGCTTCTCCTTGTCCTCGGCCGCATGCGCATCGGCTTCCTTCGCCATCTTCTCGACCTCGTCCTTCAGAGACCGGAACTGGATGTAATGGTGATGCGCGTGTCCTTGCCCGTCGCGTTGTCCTTCGCCGTCACGTTCAGAATGCCGTTGGCGTCGATGTCGAACGTGACCTCGATCTGCGGCACGCCGCGCGGCGCCGGAGGAATCCCGGCCAGCTTGAACTTGCCCAGCGTGCGGTTCTGCGCCGCCATCGGCCGCTCGCCCTGCAGCACGTGCACCTCAACCTCGGTCTGCGAATCCGCCGCCGTCGAAAACGTCTCCGTCTTCTTGGTCGGAATCGTCGTGTTGCGCGGAATCATCGACGTCGCCACGCCGCCCAGCGTCTCAATCGACAGAGTCAGCGGCGTCACGTCCAGCAGCAGCAGGTCCTTCACTTCGCCGGCCAGCACGCCGGCCTGCACCGCCGCGCCAATCGCGACCACTTCGTCCGGGTTCACGCCCCGATGCGGCTCCTTGCCGAACAGCTTCTTCACCAGCTCCTGGATCTTGGGCATGCGCGTCTGTCCGCCCACCAGCACCACCTCGTCGATGTCGCTGATCTTCACGCCGGCATCGGCAATCGCCTTCTTGCAAGGCTCCAGCGACCGGTTCAGCAGATCTTCGACCAGCTGCTCCAGCTTGGCGCGCGTCAGCTTCCGCACCAGGTGCTTCGGCCCGCTCGCGTCCGCGGTCATAAACGGCAGATTGATCTCCGTCTCGATGCGTCGTCGAAAGCTCGATCTTGGCCTTCTCCGCGGCGTCCTTCAGCCGCTGCAGCGCCATCTCGTTGCCCTTCGACGCCAGGTCCAGCCCCGATCTCCTGCTTGAACTCGGCAATCAGCCAGTCCACAATGCGCTGGTCCAGATTGTCGCCGCCCAGGTGCGTGTCGCCGTTGGTCGACTTCACCTCGATCACGCCTTCGCCCACTTCCAGAATCGAAATATCGAAGGTGCCGCCGCCAAAGTCGTACACGGCGATCGTCTCGTCCTTCTTCTTGTCCAGCCCATAGGCCAGCGCGGCCGCCGTCGGCTCGTTCACAATGCGCTTTACGTCCAGTCCCGCAATCTTGCCCGCGTCCTTGGTGGCCTGCCGCTGCGCGTCGTTAAAGTACGCCGGAACCGTGATCACGGCCTCGGTGACCGTCTCGCCCAGGTAGGCCTCGGCGCTCTTCTTCAGCTTCTGCAGAATCATGGCCGAAATCTCCGGCGGGGTGTACTCCTTGCCCTGCGCCAGAATGCCCACGTGGTCGCCCTGCTGCACCACCTTGAACGGCACCATCTTCATCTCGTCGTTCACTTCGTTGTAGCGGCGGCCCATGAACCGCTTGATCGAGAAGATGGTGTTCTCCGGGTTCGTAATCGCCTGCCGCTTGGCCACCTGGCCCACCAGCCGCTCGCCGCTCTTCGAAAACGCCACAATCGAGGGCGTGGTCCGCGCACCCTCTTCATTTGGAATGACTTTGGGCTCTCCGCCCTCAAGCACCGCGACGCACGAGTTCGTGGTGCCAAGGTCAATACCGATAATCTTTGCCATGGTTGATGTCCTGCCTGCTTAGGTGAAATTCTGACTCTAATAAGATGCATCATTGAGTGACTTAGTGTCAACTTTATTTGATTCAATTGTCATAAATCTTGTACCCAGTCTGCCGTTCTTTTTTCTTTGTTCTGCGACAATGTTGACCCGCTACCCACGTTCGAAAATGAATCGATCATCATCAAAGACCTATTTGGCCGCGTTGCCAAGAGGTTGATATTGTTACTACTTAACCGTTTCACGAGAAATCTCCGGATCACGTGTTTGCTCGCGGCCATACTTCCCGCCTGGTTTTCGTCGCCTGGAAGTGCGCAAGATCGACCTTACTTCGTGACCTATTCCCAGAATCTCGAAGATTCCCATGAGTTCGAGACCGAATACAAGACCACGCTGGGCAAGCCGGATGGCGGCAATCGATATGTCGCCTCCGCCTTTGAGCTCGAATACGGCGTTCGCTCCTGGTGGTCCGCCGAACTTTACCTGGATAGCCAGCTTACCGCGAACGAGTCGGCGCTTTACACCGGCTTTCGCCTCGAGAGCCGCTTTCGCCCCATTAAGCGCGAGCACCTCGTCAATCCCCTCCTCTACATCGAGTATGAGAACATCTCCGCCGCCGATAAAACCATTTTGGAAGTGGTAGGCCATGACGTCGAGCCCGATCTTGCCCTACCCAACGAATCCTCCAGCCGAACTCACCAGCACGAAGGAGAACTGAAGCTGATTCTTTCTTCGAACTTCAAGAGTTGGAACATCTCGGAGAATTTCATCTCAGAAAAGAACCTTGGCCACGCGCCCTGGGAGTTTGGTTACGCCGTCGGCGTCACCCGTCCGCTGCGCGCCATGGCCGGCGGCCGCGAGTGCGAATTCTGCCTGGACAAATTCGTTGTCGGCATGGAGACCTATGGCGGTCTTGGAGACACGTCCTCACTGTCTTTGCGCAATACTTCCCACTACATTGCCCCGCTGCTGGGATGGCAACTTCCCAAAGGCTTGAGACTGAGCCTTTCTCCGGGTGTCGGCTGGACCTACGAGAGCCTTGACACCGTTTATCGAGTCGGAGTGGCGTTTGCCCCCAACGACATGAAGAACTGGATCCACGGCATAAGACCGGGCGGCCGAGTCTATTGATCGTGAACAGCGCAGTCAAGCGATTCCAGGTGGGCGGAGCCATGCTTCCCAGCCTATTCCGCTCCCTCGCCGGCCATTCGTGTTCCTGCAAGTCCGCTCCCTTCTCTAACGACAACCACATCGTCTCGTTTCCGAAAGTCATGAACTCGAAGCGCGCACGCCGGCGCACCCTCGTCACTAGCGGCCACTCCCCCAATCATTTACCCTCTATAAAGTTCCCATCGAATGCCGACCGCTGCCGCTCAAGCTCGTTACCCGCTCACCCAGGGCGTCAACCCGTGGCTCGTCACCGTTTCCGTCATGCTGCCCACGTTCATGGAGGTGCTCGACACCGCCATTGCCTCAGTGGCCCTGCCTTACATCGCGGGCTCGCTCTCGGCCTCCAACTCCGAGGCCACCTGGGTCCTCACCAGCTACCTGGTCGCCAACGCCGTCATCCTGCCCGCCTCCAACTGGTTCGCCCGCCGCTTCGGCCGCAAGCGCTTCCTGCTCACCTGCGTCATCCTCTTCACCATCGCTTCGTTTTTCTGCGGAGCGGCGCCGTCCCTCGGCATCATTCTGTTGGCGCGCGTGCTCCAGGGCGCCGGCGGAGGCGCGCTCCAGCCGCTTTCGCAATCCATTCTGCTCGAGAGCTTTCCCGTCTCCAAACGCTCCATGTCGATGGCGGCCTATGGACTCGGCATCGTACTTGCCCCGGTCATCGGTCCCACGCTCGGCGGCTGGCTCACGGATACGTTCAGTTGGCGTTACGCCTTCTACATCAACATTCCCGTCGGCATCCTCGCCGTCATCCTCATCGGCCGCTTCGTCCATGACCCCCCTTACATCAAGAACGCCAAGGTCGGCCCATTCGACAACATCGGCTTTGGCCTCCTTATGGTCTGGACCGGCTCGCTCCAAATTGTCCTCGACAAGGGCCAGGAAGACGATTGGTTCGGAGCCACCTGGGTACGCTGGACGGTCGCCGCGCTGGTCGTTTCCTTGCTGCTCTGGATCTGGCACTCCTGGTTCCATCCCAAAGGACTCGTCGACCTCCACGTTCTCAAGGACCGGAACTTCCGCACCGGCTGCTTCCTGGTCGCCATGCTCGGCATGTGCATCTACATCACCATCGCCATCCTGCCCCTCTATTTCCAGGAGGTACTGGGCTACACCGCCTTCACTGCCGGCCTGGTTGTCGGCCCGCGCGGCATCGGCTCATTCATCGGTTCGCCCCTCATCGGCTTCCTCGGCTCGCGCATCGACAATCGCAAACTGCTCTGCGGCGGCTTCCTCGGATTCGCTGTCTGCGCCCTCGTCTTCGGCACCGTCAATCTCGATATCGGTCCTTACACTCTGCTGATCCCCATCACGCTCACCGGCTTTGCGCTCAGCTTCGTCTTTGTTCCCATGTCCACCATGATGATGGCCACCATCCCCAACAATGAGATGGGCAACGCCACCGGCCTGGCCAACATGCTGCGCAACATCGGCGGGTCCATAGGGATTTCGATGGCCACTACCGCCCTCATCCGCCGCGCCGCACAGCATCAGTCAGACCTCGGCGCCAACCTCGGCCCGTCCAGCGCCGTGCTCCAGCAAAAGTCCGCCGCCATTGCCGGGTACCTTGGCCACCATCTCAGCCCCTCCGCCGCCCGCCCCGGCTCCTTCGGCCTCCTCTACGGCCTCATGATGCAGCAGTCCGCCCTGCTCGCCTACGTCGATGTTTTCCGCTGGACTGCAGTCCTGGCCTTCTTCTGCGCCGCCGCTACCTGGCTCTTCAAAAAGCCCACAAAGCACCCCGACTCACCGCCCCCTGCACATTGAAGCCGCCAAGTCGGGCCAATCGACTCCGAAGCGATCAACTAGTGCAATTGCTTATTGGCACGATCAATTTCCATTTTGAGGGTTGCAAGCAACTCGGCGACGACTCGTTGGGCAAAAAGCTCCATTCGAATTTGTAGCGTGCTCGAGATGATCGGGATCGCGTCCTCGGGGGGAATCGAAACCTCGTCGGTCTCATCACGGTCCTTCAGGAGATATTCTCCCCCTCCTTTGTCCTCCAGCGGAACGAACAGGTCATATTCTCTCTTCACAACTGTGGGAGGCAATGAGATATTTGAGAGCCTTGAAGGCTGGACTGAAAGAAGTTCGATGTAAAGGTGCTGTCCAATGTTTTGGGCAGGTCGATGGGTCGAAAGATAGGTCCGGCGTCCCCCTGCCGCCAGGCCCGTCTTGCTTTGGATCTTGCCTATCGAAACCGAAGAAAGTTCCTTCTCGATTGACTTTGCTAAGGCGTTCAAAAGTCGAGTGCCGCCCTCGTCTATTTGACGCTCGCCGTACTTTCCAGACTGTGCCGGGACGCCGTTGATTGCGGCCAAGGATTCTGCGGCGCTCGGAACCAGGGCACTGCGGATGCTATCACCCACTATTGTCATGGTGTCGACCGACCGACGGAACATGAAGTCAATGAAAGCTTGAAAATTGCCGCTATCGGCCGCCTCTAAAGAATCCAGATAAGCATTCTTGTGCTCAGAAAGAATCATGATAGGCATCGAAATTGTCCGGTAAGTGAATGCAGAGGCCAGAGCCCGAGCAACACGACCGTTCCCATCCGGGAAGGGATGGATCACAACTAGCCCATAGTGTGCGTAGGCGGCTTGAAGCACCGAATGAGCCGCCAGAAATTCTTCGGTACGCATTTCCCCAACCAGGCGCTGCATCTCCGCCGGCGTCACATCCACTGGTGCGTACGAGTGGTCCACCCCGTCACGCGTGCGCACGTGGTTGGGCAGCACTTTGTAACGCCCCCTAACAAGTTCTTGTTCCTGGGGACCAATTGCTGTCATCACGCGATAGGTCGGCTGCGCTTTGCACACGACCTCATGCAACACGCGGATCGCGGCCTCCGATATCGGCTCGGCTTTTGTGGCAAGATCAAGCACGTAGTCGTATGCGTGTAGTTGTGCTTCAAAGAGCGGGCGGACATTTTCGCCTTTCTTTGCTAACTCAACCTCCCATGCCGCCGTCTCAAACGCCACAGTGTAGGTAAATCCGCGGTCCACTTCGTACAAGCCTTCGATCGCGCCCGTATCCAGCGCAGCCGCGCGCTTAACGACCTCCCGAGCCCTCGTCAACGCATCGCCGGAAGACTCCGGTCTGTCTTGCAGGCCGGCCACATATCGATTCCACCGAACAGGATCGACCGAGGTTCTTGACATCCATTCGGCAAACGACGGAAACGGCTTATAAGCCGCATCGAGAACATGAATATCGGTTCCTGGATTGCTCATGGTGAGTTCCAATCTTTCTTTCAGGCTGATGATAGCGCCCGTTGTCCCGTCGGGACTAGCGCCTGGTTCGAGGACGGGCCTTCACCAAGCCATTCCCGAATCGCTTCGTCGGGCGCGCGCTCCGCCTCACTCCCCCCAAGCCACAAACCGCCGCAGCCCCTCGTCGTACTCCTCAATCCGCCCCGTCAAAATGTCGTAGTACCACCCATGCACCCGCAGCCGTCCCTCCCCCATCGCCCGCCGCACCGCCGGCTGCGCCTTCAGGTTCAGCAACTGCGCCACCACGTTCCCCCGAATCAGCGATGCCAGTTCCGCGCTCTCCCCATCCGCCGGATTCAGCGGCTGCCGATGCGCAAACGCCGCCTCCACGTGATGCAGCCAGCGCTCAGCCTTGGGCAGATCTTCCAGCGCCGTGTGGTCCAGTGCCGCCTTCATCGCCCCGCAGTCCGAGTGCCCGCAGAGGATCGCGTCCCTCACCTTCAGCACCTCCACCGCGTATTCAATGGTCGCCGTGCACCCATCCACATCCTGGCTCGTCACCGGCACCACGTTCCCGATGCTTCGCGTAGATGAACAGGTCTCCCGGCTCCGTTCCCAGGAACAAGTCCGGCAGCACGCGCGAGTCCGAGCAGGTAATGAACAGCCACTCCGGCGCCTGCCCCTCCGCCAGCAAATGAAAATGGCTCCGCCGCTCGGGAAACACCTCCTTCAAGAATCGCTTGTGCCCTTCGATCAACCGCTCCATTCGCTCCTCCGATGGGTCCCACTTTCATTCCCGCCTATGCCAGCCTACCGCACCGCGAGCCCGCCCCAAATCGCCTTCCCTGATCATCCCCGACCGTTCTGATACCTTAGTCCTTGTCCGGATCTTGTGCACGTGCAGATCGGAATATGAGGTTCCAATGACCCGCCTTCAATACATTCTTACGTTCGTCCTTCTCTCCGGTTTGCCCGTCGCAACCGAGGCCGCATCCGCCCAGATCCGTCAACACCATCGACCCCGCCCTCCGCGACCGTATCGACCGCATCGCCCCGCAGGTCCTCGAGCAGACCGGCGTTCCCTCCGCCTCCGTCGCCGTCGTCCAGCACGGCAAGCTCGTCTACACCCACGCCTACGGCAGACGCGCGCCTGCCAGCCGCGCCACTCCCGCCACGCCGGAGATGCGCTACTCCATCGGCTCCATCTCCAAGCAGTTCACCGCGGCCGCCATCCTGCTCCTCCAGGAACAAGGCAAGCTCTCCCTCGACGACCCGGTCGGCAAGTACGTCCCCGGCCTCACCCGCGGCGACGAAGTCACCATCCGCCAGATCCTCTCCCACACCTCCGGCTATCAGGACTACTGGCCCGAGGACTACGTCATGACCCCCATGCTGCATCCCGAAACCGCCCAGCAGATCATCGACACCTGGGGCAAAAAGCCCCTCGACTTCGAGCCCGGCACGCAATGGCAGTACTCCAACACCAACTTCGTCATCGCCGGCGCCATCGTCGAAAAGGTCACCGGCGCGCCCTACTTGGACTTCCTCACCGAGCACATCTTCCGCCCGCTCGGCATGAACTCCGTCTGGAACTCCGACCAGGCCAAGCTCACCCAGGTCGACGCCACGCCCTACTATCGTCACGCCCTCGGCCCCCTGCGCGTCGCGCCCAAGGAAGGCCTCGGCTGGATGTTCGCCGCCGGCGAACTCGCCATGACCGCCCACGATCTGGCGCTCTGGGACGAGAGCCTCATCGCCCAATCCATCCTCAAGCCCGAGAGCTACAAGCAGATGTTCACCGAGGTCAAGCTCAAAGACGGCAAAGGCACCCACTACGGCCTCGGCGTCGAGGTCCGTGATCGCGACGGCCACCGCTACGATCGAGCACAGCGGCGAAGTCTCCGGCTTCGTCTCCGACAACGAGGTCCTCATCGACGATGGCGCCGCCGTCGCCGTCCTCACCAATCAGGACGCAGTCGGCGCAGCCTCCACGATCGCCCGCCTCGCCGCCCCCGTCGTCGCCGGCTACCCGCCCACTGCTGACGAGCAGCAGGCCATCGACATCTACCACGGCCTGCAGCAGGGCCGCATCGACCGCACCCTGCTCGCGCCCAATCTCAGCGACTACTTCACCCCCGAAGCCCTCGCCGATTTCCAGCACAGCCTCGCCCCGCTCGGCGAACCGCTCACCTTCCGCCAGACGCCGCGAGTCGCTCCGCGGCGGCATGACCTTCCGCGCCTTCGACATCGTCTATCCCGGCAAGCACCTCAGCCTCACCACCTACACCTACCCCGACGGCAAGCTGGAGCAATACCTCATCGCCCCAGCGGAGTAGCTCCGACATGTTCTCACTCGCATCGAAAGCCCGCGTGCCCCATCCATTCGCCTTTTTCCTGGCGAATGGGCGGGACAGCATCGAACCTACACCGGCGCAGCTTTTCTGTTCCCTGATCCACTGGTCCCTGCTTCCGCCGCCTTCCGCGATACACTTGAAATAGACCTATGTTTGAAAACCTCACAGACAAACTCCAGCGCGCCTTCAAGACCCTCCGCGGCCAGGGCACGCTCACTGAAGAAAACATCGCCGAAGCCCTGCGCGAAATCCGCGTAGCCCTGCTCGAAGCCGACGTCAACCTCAACGTCGTCCGCGACCTCATCGAGCACATCCGCGTCAAAGCCGTCGGCACCGAGGTCCTCACCGCCCTCTCGCCCTCCGAGCAGGTCATCAAGATCGTTCGCGACGAGCTCATCGCCCTCCTCGGCAAAGACACGGCCCGCTTCAAATTCGCCTCCCAGCCGCCCACCGTCATTCTCATGGCCGGCCTGCAGGGCTCCGGCAAAACCACCACCTCCGGCAAGCTCGCGGCATGGCTCAAAAAGGGCGGCCACCGCCCCATGCTGGTCTCGGTCGACGTCTACCGCCCCGCCGCCCGCGAGCAGCTCAAAGTCGTCGCCAAATCCATCGAAGTCCGCCTCTACGAAGGCGACCAGAAAGGCGAGCCCGCCGGCTCCGCACTAGTCGAGCGCCTCGCCAAGGAAGCCCGCCGCGAAGCCGCATCATGGGCTGCGACACCCTCATCGTCGACACCGCCGGCCGCCTCCACATCGACGAAGACCTGATGGGCGAGATGGAGCGCCTCAAAAAGCTCCTCAACCCCAGCGAGATTCTCTTCATCGCCGACGCCATGACCGGCCAGGACGCCGTCAACTCCGCCGCAGACTTTCACAAGCGCCTCGGCCTCACCGGCGTCGTCCTCACCAAGATGGACGGCGACGCCCGCGGCGGCGCGGCCCTCTCCATCCGTCACGTCACCGGCCAGCCCATCAAGTTCCTCGGCGTCGGCGAAAAGCCCGATGCCTTCGAGCCCTTCCATCCCGATCGCATCGTCGGCCGCATCCTCGGCATGGGCGACATGATGTCGCTCATCGAAAAAGCCGAGTCCACCCTCGACCGCAAAAAGTCAGAAGAGTTCGCCAAGAAAGCCCTCCTCGGCGACGGCTTCTCGCTCGAAGACTTCCGCGACCAGCTCCGCCAGATCAAGAAAATGGGCTCCATGGAAAGCATCTTGAAAATGCTCCCCTCCGTCGGCCCCTTCGCCGGCCTGCAGCAGGCCTCCAAGAACGTCGACGAAAAGCAGTTCACGCGCCTCGAAGCCATCATCAATTCAATGACCCCCAAGGAGCGCCGCAATCACGAAATCATCAGTGGCACCCGCCGCAAGCGCATCGCCAAAGGCTCCGGCACCGAGGTTTCAGGACGTGAACAATCTCCTCCGCCAATACGCCCAGATGGCCAAAATGTTCAAGCAGATGGGCAAAGGCGGCCTGGCCGCAAAAATGATGCGCGGCGGCCTGGGCGGCATGGGCATGGGCGCCAAACAACGCTTCGGACGTTAATTCAGACCAGGCTATTGACGCAAGGACTGAAACACGAGCAGAGTTGTCTGCACAGGCGGAATTCAAATGAGCCCGAACTGGATCTCTATGACAGCTCTTCAAGACCAACTCGACGAGATCACCGCCAACACCCGCCACCTGGTCCAGCAGGAGCGCCTTGCCGTCGGCGAGCGCGCCGTCGCCGAGCTCTTCGCCTCCGGCATTGAAGACCGCATCCTCCCCGTCGGCGCCATCGCCCCCGAGTTCGAGCTCAAAGACGCCACCGGCCGCCTCGTCCGCAGCGCCGACCTGCTCGCCCTCGGCCCTCTCGTCATCAAGTTCTTCCGCGGCCGCTGGTGCCCCTACTGCGTCACCGAGCTCGAAGCCTGGCGCGATCTCTACGGCACCCTCCGCGAGCGCGAAGGCCTCATGGTCGCCATCGGCCCGCAGACCCAGCGGCAGAGCGACTTCATGGCCGGCCAGCACGGCCTGCCCTTCCCCGTCCTCACCGACCCCGGCAACGCGCTCGCCGAAAAATTCGGCCTCGTCTACACCGTCCCCGAGTACCACCGCAGCTACTACTCATCCATCCTCGTCAACATCCCCTTCGTCAACGGCGAACCAAGCTGGCGCCTCCCCATCCCCGCCACTTACGTCATCGCCGAAAGACCGCAAGGTCCTCTTCGCCGAAGCCCACGCCGACTTCCGCGTCCGCCCCGAACCCGAAGAAGCCCTCGCCGCCGCCTTCGCCCACCACAGCCGCTAATGAATTGGCATTGTCATCCTGAGTGAGGTCGCCGCGGCGACCGAGTCGAAGGATCCGCGGCTGTTCTTGCTTTTGCTCATGTATCTAAATCGATCAAACATTCACTAAATCTAACTTATCCACTCCTTAATCATCGCATCCGCCTTCCCCAAACTAACTCCCCTTATCAAGAACACTTTACTCCGCGATAACTCCCCACTTACTAACTCGACATAACTCTTGGGTACGCCAAATTTATCGGCAAGAAACTCAATCAAAGCCGAATTAGCGCGCCCCTCCACGGCCGGCGCCTGCACAGCTATCTTCAGCCGCGCCGTCTCACCCTCGCAATAAACTCCAAGGATCGCTGTCTTCTTCTTCGCTCCCGGCAGAGCGCGAACCGCCAGCGTAACTCCGCCATTCGCGCTGCGCAGCATTACTCGTCCCCAGTCCACGGCGCGCGCTTTCCAAACAGCGCCGTCCCGATGCGAATCCTCGTCGCGCCTTCTTCGATCGCCACGGCAAAATCCCCGCTCATCCCCATCGACAACACATCCAGCCTCAATCGCGAATGCGCCGCCGCCCACTTATCCCGCCACTCCCGCAAACTCCGAAAGCAAGCCCGCGTCACATCCTCCGCCACTCCCCAGGGCGCAATCGTCATCAGCCCCCGCAATTCCAAATTCACCAAACTCCGGCAACCGTTCCAACAACTCGGCCGCTTCTGAAGACTCCGGCTCCAACCCCGCCTTCGTCTCCTCCGGGCTAAGCTTCACTTCGATCAGCACCGGCAACCGCTTGCCCAACTTCCCCGCAGCTTCATTCAGCCGCTCCGCCAGCTTCAACGAGTCCACCGAATCGATCCCATCAAATAACTCCGCCGCCCGCCCCGCCTTGTTCGATTGCAAATGCCCGATCAGATGCACGCGCAACGGCGCAGCCGCATGCCGCCGCAACTCCTCGACCCCTCCAACTTTTGACGCAAACTCCTGCACCCGATTCTCGCCAAACAGCCGCAACCCCAGCCCCGCCGCCTCTGCAATCGTCTCCGCCGGATAGGTCTTCGAAACAGCCATCAGCTCTACATCGCCGCGCTCTCGTCCCGCCGCGCGGCAGGCCTGCGCAATCGCATCTTCCAGCCGTTCCAGATTCTCCCCAAGTGCCGTCATCTAACTCCCGCTCGCACCGCTCCGAAGCCGGCGGCGTCGTCGCAACTCACCCCATCCCGCCTGCATCCAACCACGTTATGTGGACAGTAATTCTCCTCATATTCTCCAACATCTTCATGACCTTTGCCTGGTACGGTCACCTCCGCTTTCGCCACGAGGCGCTCTGGAAGGTCGTCCTCGTCAGTTGGTCCATCGCCTTGCTCGAGTACTGCTTCCAGGTCCCGGCCAACCGCATCGGCGCAGACCGCTTCTCGCCTGTCCAGCTCAAGGTCATTCAGGAGGTCATTACCCTCATCGTCTTCGGCGTCTTCGTCACCTTCTACTTCGGCCAGCATCTGCGCTGGAATCACGCCGTCTCCGCGCTCTTCCTGGTCGGCGCAGTCTTCTTCGCCTTTCACAATTTCTGATCCGGATTCAGAATGGATGCCTGCGCCTTCGCGATCCGCGAGCGCGCCATTTCAAGCCGCCCCACGGCAGGCAGATGTTCCGCTGCCGCGCCCAGCCCGAAGCGCGGCATGTTGGCATAAATGCATTCGTACTGCCCAGGAGTCACCGTGTACGTCTCGTGCCAGATGCCCACCGAGCCGTTCCCGCCGATGCGCCTGTTGAACTCCGCCCATGCCGGAAGATGCTCCGCGTCTCGGGCATGCGCGTACTCATGCAGATGTTCGAAGCTGCGCCAATACTGAAGAACGCCAACCCCGCGCCAGTAAAAGAAAAACTCCGCGTGCAGCAGCCCCAGCTCCGGATGGCGCTTCAACTCCGTAATCATTGCCGGCATCGCGCGAGCCACCTGCATCCAGCTCCGCGCCTTCAGCAACCGGTTCACCCGCATCCCAATCAGAAATACCACAAACGCTTCGCCGCTCTGCGCCGTGTACCGGCCGGGGAAGACCTGCGCCATCGCGACCTCCTTGCTTCAATCGGCCTCAGTGCCCGTATTCCTCAAGGTACTTCTCGGCCTCCAGCGCCGCCATGCATCCCGATCCCGCCGCCGTAATCGCCTGCCGGTAGCGCCGGTCCTGAACGTCTCCGCAGGCAAACACGCCCGCAATCACTTGCCCGTTATGCGTCGTGAGCACGTTGCCCGTGGTCTTGATGTACCCGTCTTCATCGAGATCCATCTGCCCTCTAAACATCTTTGCATTCGGCTCGTGTCCAATGCCCAGAAACAGCCCCTTGATCGCCAGTTCGTCCTCAACGCCCGTCTTCACGTCCCGGAGCTTGAGCCCCTTCACATCCTTCTCTTCCACGCCCAGCACTTCTTCCACCACCGTGTTGGTGCGCAGTTCGATATTCGGATGCGCCATCGCCCGCTCCAGCATGATCTTTGACGCACGGAAGTTCTCGCGCCGGTGCAGCAGCGTTACCTTGCTGGCAAAGCGGGTTAAGAACAGTGCCTCTTCCATCGCCGAATCCCCGCCGCCCACCACCGCGATATCCTTTCCGCGAAAGAAAAATCCATCGCACGTGGCGCAGCTTGAAACCCCGTGGCCGATCAGCGCTTGCTCGCTTGGCAGCCCCAGCCATCGCGCGCTCGCACCCGACGCCACAATCAGCGTGCGCGTGCGAACCTCTCCCGCCGACGTTTCGCAGCTTGATGGGCCGCCCCTCCAGCTCAACGGAATGAAGGTGCGCCAATTGAAACTCCGCACCAAACCGCTCCGCTTGCTTCTTCATGTTGTCAATCAGCTCCGGCCCCTGAATCCCATCGGGCCAGCCGGGGAAATTTTCCACCATCGTGGTGATTGAGAGCTGTCCCCCCGGCTCGTGGCCCTCGAGAACCAGCGGTTTCAGCCCCGCGCGCGCGCTGTAGATCGCCGCCGTTAGCCCGGCGCAGCCAGATCCAAGAATTACTGTGTCGCGAATTTCAGTCATAGACTTCCCTGTCTCGATTTTAGATGCACTCGCCCGCGCTCCGACTCAGCCCAGCGTCCCCGCCAGCAGCGAACCTCGCTCCCCAGCCAGCTTCACCACCAACTCGCCAAATAGCGTATTCGCCCACGCAAACCACGATCGCGTAAACTTCGCCGCATCGTCCTTATTGAACGACTCGTGCATGAACCCGGTTCCCGCCGTCGTATCCCGCAGCCACCGCAGGCACTGCCGTATCTCCCGCTCATCGGTCGACGTCAGCGCCCGGTACATGATCCCCATCGGCCACACCATATTCAACCCGATGTGCGGTCCGCCCGCGCCCTCCGCAGCCGTGCCTCGGAAGAAATACGGATTCTCGCCGCTCAGCACAAACGCCCGCGTCCGCCGGTAAGGCGCGTCCTCTACTCCGCAACTGCCCAGGTAAGCCATGCTTACCAACCCCGGTGCATTAGCATCGTCCATCATCAGCGCATTCCCGAACCCGTCAACCTCATAAGCCCATATCTCCCCGAATTTTTCATGCCGCGCCTTCCCATATTTGGCCAGCGCATGCTCTACCTCCGCGGCCAGCGATTCCGCCTCCGCCGCCAACTTCGAGTCGTCCGCCACCTTTGCCGCCAACTCCGCCAACTGCCTCAACGCCGTCACTGCAAAAAGATTCGCCGGCACAAACAGCGGATAGATGCACGCATCGTCCGACGGCCTGAACATTGAGAAGATCATTCCCACCGCCCGCGCCGGATTCCCAAACCCGCTCAGTGCCACCGTATCGTACGGAACAGCCGAATCCCGCTGGAACGAATAAGGCCCTCGCCCCTCCTTTCGCTGCTGAGTGCGAAACGTCCGCACAATCGTCCACGCCGCTTCCTTCCATCGCGCATCGAACGGCCCCGTGTCTCCCGTCGCCCGCCAATATCCATGCGCCAGCCGGATCGTGTAGCACAGCGAATCCACCTCCCACTTTCGCTCGCCCACTCCGGCATGATGTTCGGTCTTGTCGTCCACAGCCCAGCTCAGCGGCGCCGCCGTCTCGTCGCGCATGAACGCATTCGCATACGGATCGAGCAGAATCATCCGCGCCTGCCGCCGGATCAAGCCTTCCAGCAGCTCGCGCAGCTTCGCATCCTCCTTCGCCAACGGCAAGTAAGGCCACACCTGCGCGGACGAATCGCGCAGCCACATCGCATCGATGTCGCCCGTCACCACATACGTATCCGGCTTGCCCTCATAGCTGCCCGGAAAGACCGTAGTATCGAGCGTATTCGGATAGCAGTTTTCGAAGATCGTCGCCAATGCCCGATCGTGAATCCCCTGCTGCACTCGCGGAATCATCGCCTCCACGGCCGCACTCGTAAAATGCCGCGCGCCGCTTGCCGGTCTTCCATGCGGCAACTCCGCGCCAGGCGCCGCAAAGCTCGCCCATCCGCCTTGAACCACTGCCAGCGCGGCCCCGGCTCCCTTCATCCACTCCCGCCTCGTCATCTCCGCCATCGCATGCGTTCCCCTTGGCTCTGAACTTCGGGTGCCCCATCCATCGCGCTTTTTGCGATGGGTGGGATCGTACAAACTCCGCCATCAAACAGGATTCGTTTCACACACATCCCTCGTTCTTCTCTATCATGTCACCTATGGCGAATCTGACTCTTATCTACGGGCTCCGGCTGCTCCCCGAGGGCGAAGTCACCGAAATCCAGGATGCGGTCCTCAAGCTGTCCAACGGCCACCAGGCGCATGTCACCATGCACTCCATCGAGGGCTCCCGCCAGGAGATCGAGACCCAACTCAAGCGCAGCCTCGATGCCTTCTTCGACTTCTACCCCGAAATCTGAGCCCAACTATTTCGAAGCCGCTTGGATGCTCAGCGTCAGCCCGCAGACGTGCGCCGTGCCTGCAACAGACGTAAGCGTAAAATCGACCTTCCCATCGCTCGCCTGCACTTCGACCTGCAATGCATCTGCCCCGTCGGTTAAAGGCGAATTCTCCAGGTTGCAATCGACGTCTCCTCCACCCCTCCAAAAAAGCAGGAATACCACATTAGGAAAAATCAATCCCCAACCGGGTGCGGCTGCCCGAACATTAAGAAATTCAAAGGCGCCTGCGCCCCGCGGCAGTTTGAACCACGAGCAAACCAAAGCCCAGACCCTCCCTGTTCAACAGAATCCGGCCACTTTTCCTTCGCTACCCCGCGCAGCCGGAGCTGGCTTGCTGCCTCGATCAAAATAACAACCAACCCTGCTTACCGTTCGAAAGAAACCCCCAAAATTCTTGGAGATTTCTAATCCCGCCAGAAATTATTAGGCCGCGCACATGCTCCTCCCTCATCGGAGACCTGACGTGACCTTACCGCGCTCATTCGCCATCGCAATTCATTCTTTCGCAATTGCCCTTCTCGCTCTCGCTCCCGCCGCCCGCGCCGGAGGCCCAAAATATGTCGCCGGCTCCACCTTCTTCAATCCCGGCGTCCTCGGCCAGCCCGTCCACTGGTCCGGCGGCCAGCTCAACTACTACGTCGATCAGGGCCCGCTCTCGCCCATCGTCTCCAACCAGCAAGCCACCGCCATGGTCGATGCCGCCGCCGCCCTCTGGTCCGCCGTTCCCACCGCCGCCGTCACCCTCACCGATAAAGGCGCCCTCAACGAAGACGTCAGCGCCGCCAATATCGTCGTCAACTCCAGCAACCAGATCGCTCAGCCCTCCGACGTAACGCCTTCCGCCACCAGCTATCCCCTCGCCGTCCTCTACGACGCCGACGGCTCCGTCATCGACGCCGTCTTCGGCACCACCGCCAGCCAGCCCACCAGTTGCCAGAACAACGGCGTCTTTGTCTGGATGGACAATCTCAATCCCGATGCAACCATCGCTCATGCCGTCATCCTGCTCAACGGCCTCTGTGCCACCAGCTCGAACCTCATTGAGATGATGAGCTATCAGCTCGAGCGCGCCTTCGGCCGCGTGCTCGGCCTCGACTACTCCCAGGTCAACCCCGGCGCTCTTCAAAACGGCACACCCGGCGGCACGCAGGGCTGGCCCGTCATGCAACCTTTGAGCGGCGTCTGCGGCCAGACCGGCGGCGAGTGCATTCCCAAGTCCCACCGTCCTCCGCTACGACGACATCGCCGCCCTCAACCGCATCTACCCCATCACCGCGCAAAATCTCGCCGGCTTTCCCGGCAAGCAGCTAACCGCGGCCAGCACCGTCAGCATCCAGGGCACCCTCTCCTTCCGCACCGGATCCGGCATGCAGGGCGTCAACGTCGTCGCCCGCCCGCTCGACGCCAACGGCAATCCCCTCTACCAATACACTGTGACCGCGGTCTCGGGCGCCACTTTCTCCGGCAACCACGGCAACCCCGTAACAGGCTGGAAAGACCCATCCGGAATCCTCTACACCCAATGGGGCTCCAACGACCCATCCATGCAAGGCTTCTTCGATCTCAGCGGCATACCGTTGCCTCCGGGCATGACCACAGCCACCTATCAGGTCACATTCGAATCCATCAATCCCCTCTACATCCTCACCGACTCGGTCGGCCCCTACGCCGCAGGCCAGGTCTCGCCCTCCGGCACAATTCAATCCGTCTCCGTCCCCAACCTCTCCGCGGGCGCTTCGCAAACCGTCAACATCACGGTCGCCGACTCGGCCACCGGCGGCTACCAGGACGCAATCGGCACAGAAGCTCAGCCGCGCCCCATGCCCGCCAGCGGCCTCTGGGTCGGACGCCTCAGCCAGGTCGGTCAAACCGACTGGTTCACCTTCCCCGTCCGCGGCAATCGCACCTTCACCGTCGTCACCCAGGCCCTCGATGAGACCGGCGCGCCCACCGAATCGAAAGCCATGCCCTCGATCGGAGTCTGGGACGCATTCAACCCCATCGGCGCCGCCGCTGTCGGAGCAGCACCCGGGCTCAATGGCCTTGCGATTGGCGAAACCTGGCTCCGCGTCAGCTCCAGCGGCGACGACATCGCCCGCATCGGTATTGCCGACCTGCGCGGCGACGGCCGTCCCGACTACGCTTACTCGGGCTGGCTCCTCTACGCCGATACGGTCGAGCCCGCGCGCCTGCCCGCATCCGGCGGCCCCATCGTCATTCGCGGCATGGGCTTTCGCCTCGCCGACACCGTCCTCGTCAACGGCCAGCCAGCCGTAGTCACCAGCATCTCGCCCAACGAGATCACCGCCATCGCCCCGCCCGCCGCCTCCGGCGTATCAGGTTCTGTCGATGTCGAAGTCGACGACCTGCCCGTCTTCTACGCAGCCGCCATCCTCTCCGGCGGCATCAGTTACGACTCCGGTTCCGGCGATGCGCTCACTCTGGTCACCGCACCCTCGAACACCGTGCCCATCGCGACGCCAATCCCCTTTACCGTCACCGCGCTCGGCCCAGACCTCACGCCGGCCGGCGGCGTCACCGTCGTCTATACAGTCGTCAGCGGCTCGGCCACTCTCGCCTGCGGCCTTCCCGTCTGCTCGGTCATCGCCACCGGCGACGGCCGCGCCGCCATGAACGTCACGGCAGTAGACAACACCTGGTCCATCGTCACCGCCTCGCTCACCAACAGTTCCAGTCTTCAGGCCCACTTTGTTGGCGGAGCGCCGCCCGTCCTCACCTCGCTCACGCCGCAACTCTCCCTTGCCGCCGGCGCCACCATCAACTGGACCGTGCAGGCGCTCGTTCTTTCAAACGGCCAACCCGCCGCCAATCAATCCGTAGCCTGGCAATCTTCCGGCAGCGGTATCGTCTCGCTCACGTCCACCGCCGCCCTCACCAGCGCCAACGGCATCGCCGCCAAAACCCTCACCGTCGGCCCTCTTGCCGAAGGCCAGACAGCCACCATCAGCGCCTGCCTCAACGGAACCGGCCAGTGCGTCGTCTTCACCGCCTTCGGTGCGCGCCCCGAATATGCCTGGCTCCAAGCCATCTCCGGAACAACCCAGAGCCTCGCCGTCTCCTCGGCCCCGGCGCCCATCGCCATCCGCCTTCTCGACATGGATGGCAACCCACTGGTCAGCGGCACCGTCGCCCTCTACCAGGCCCTCTACGCCTGGACCCCGCCCTGCTCGGCGCACACCGTCTGTCCTCCAGGCGCTTTGCTCGCCACCCAGGCCGCCACCGCCGTCTCCGACCTCACCGGCACAGTCACCTTCTCCCCTGCCACCCTCCCCGGCGTCTCCACAAATCTCCAGGCAATCGCCGCCTCAGGCAACACCGCAACGCTCTCAATTTTCATCGAGCAGCACCCCTGACCCCTGTTCCCTGTTCCCTGTTCCCTGTTCCCTGCCCCCTGTTCCCTGTTCCCTGCCCCCTGAAAGCGTATACTCACTCCTTCAGCCCCAATCCAGTTCCTGGAGCCCTCATGCCCTCACTATCGCGCCGCGACGTCCTCGCCCTGCTCCTCGCCGCACCCGCGGCCGCCCGCTCCTTCGCAGACGACATCCCCTGGCTCCCCCTCTTCGACGGCAAGACCCTCGACGGATGGAAAGCCAGCGAGCACGAAGGCTCCTTCAGCGTCGTCGACGGCCAGATTCAGATCCATGGCAACCGCTCGCACCTCTTCTACACCGGCCCAATTCACGCCGCCGACTTCAAAAACTTCGAGTTCAGCGCCGACGTCATGACCCGCCCCGGCTCCAACTCCGGCATCTACTTCCACACCGCATTTCAGCCCACCGGCTTTCCCGCCGCCGGCTTTGAAGTCCAGGTCGCCAACACCTTCAAGGGCGACAACAAAAAGACCGGCTCCCTCTACGCGGTGCGCAACGTCGCCAGGCAACTCGTTAACGACAACGAGTGGTTCACCATCAACATCGCTGTCCGCGCAAAGCAGGTTCAGATCCGACTCAACAACATGCTCGTCGTCGATTACATCGAGCCCGATCCGCCCTTTCGCGCCGACCCCAACTTCCAGCGCGTCCTCAACCACGGCACATTCGCACTCCAGGGCCACGACCCGGGCAGCACCACATACTTCAAGAACCTCCGCGTCCGCCCGCTTCCGGACACCCTCTTCACCCCCGTCAGCCGAGCTTCCGCAAGTCGACGACCTCTACCGCCAGACCATGCTTCTCGGCGCAGAGAACTATCCGGTCGTCGACTATCACGTCCACCTCAAGGGCGGCCTCACCCTCGATCAGGCGCTCGCCAACTCCCGCCGCCTCGGCATCTTCTACGGCATCGCGATCAACTGCGGCCTCAACTTCCCGGTCCACGACGATGCCAGCGTTCACGACTACCTCGATACCATGAAGGGCCAGCCCTGCTACGTCGCCCTGCAAGGCGAAGGCCGCGAGTGGATGACCCTCACCTCGCCCGAATCCGTCGCCCGCTTCGACTACTGCTTTACCGACGCCATGACCTTCCGCGACTCCACCGGCTTCCGCCGCCGTCTCTTTGTCAAAGAAGAAATGGGCGACCTCTCCGACCCCGAGGCCTTCATGGAGATGTACGTCAGCCGCATCGAAGGCGTCATGCACGAGCCCATCGACATCTACGCCAATCCCACTTACCTGCCCGAACCCATCCGCCCGCAATACGACGCGCTCTGGACCCCGGCTCGCATCAAGCGAGTCATCGACGCCGCTATCGAAAACGGCGTTGCCATCGAAATCAACAACCGCTACAAAATTCCCAGCCCCGCCTTCCTCAAGGCTGCCAAGGCCGCCGGCGCAAAGTTCTCCTTCGGCACCAACAACGCCGAAGCCGAGCTGGGCCGCCTCGAATACCCCATTCAGATGGTGAAGGAATGCGGCCTTCAATGGCAGGACATCTTCGTCCCCAAGCCCGACGGCCAGAAACCCATCCAGGTCAAGAAATGGCGCACCACCCCATCCTGAGCCGGGCCGAACCTCCGCACCTTTGCCGTGCCCGCTCCTCAAGCCGACGCCCGCATCTGGACTGTTCTCACAAAATCCGGCTATATTGTCTCATCACCTTAGCAAGCCGTACCGATGCGCCGCAGCCCGGCGCAACCCACGTCATAAATTGAGTTGTTGATCTTGAGGAGGACGCGATGAAGATCACAGACACCATTGGATTGGTACTGAAGAGCAAGGGCCAGGCAATGATCCTCGCCATCGCCCCGGAGCAATCCGTATACGAGGCCATCGAAACGCTCGCTAAGTACGACGTAGGCGCCTTGCTGGTCCTCTCCGGCAACAAGCTGGTCGGCATCTTTTCCGAGCGCGACTTCGCCCGCAAGGGAATCCTCGTCGGCCATCACTCCCGCGACACTCTCGTCAGCGAGATCATGACCAGCCCGGTCGTCTCCGTCAGCCCCCAGCACACCGTCGATGAATGCATGACCATGATGACCGATCGCCATTTCCGTCATCTCCCCGTCCTCGAGGGCGAAACCGTCGTGGGCCTCGTCTCCATCGGCGACCTCGTGAAATGGGTCATCTCCGGCCAGGCGCAGCACATTCAGGAGTTGCAGGGCTACATCACCGGGGCCTATCCCGGCTAGCCTTCTATCAATCGGCGTCCCGGCGCGAAACGCGTCTTCGCATCCTCCCGGCAGAAACAGGAGCCGGAGAGATCCCGGCGCTTCAACCCCCGCAATAATCCGGGACAATCGACCGCTGCTTCAGCCCCGGAAAGCTCGCCTTCCGCCAATCTCAGCTTTCTTGTGGGCGTTTTTTCCCAGCCAGGCAGGCGATAATGGACATGGGCCAGCTCCTGCGAGACTCTCGATCGAAAATGCCCTTTCGCCGCCGCCATTTCACCCTCCGCGCGATTCCTCTCTGGCACTTTAACCGGCTTTCTCCCGCTGCCGCTGCCTGTTCAACCCATCCATTTTCCCCACGAACGAATCCAATCAAATTGGAGTCCCCCATGGATCGACCTCAGATCGTAAGAACCGCACCAAAAAAGCGCTTGGCAGGTGCCCTCATCCTCGCAACCGCCTTTCTTCCCCTCTCGCTCGCCTGCCGGGCGCAGCAGCCCATGAACAGGACCCAGCCGCCCTCCAATCCGGCACAGTCAACCACCATAAAAGCGCAGCCGCCCGTCAACGCGGCACCGCCCCTCGCCAACGCCGCGGCCCCTGTTCAGTCCCCCGTCTCCGGAATGCTCCAGCCCGCGCTCGACACCGTGCACAGGACTCTCGCCGCGCTCAGGGTCGACAAGTGGAAAAAAGGCACAGTCCGCGACGAGGCAAGCGGAAACATCGACGCAATCCAGAACGATCTGCGTACCAACCTGCCGCCCCTGCTCCAAACCGCCGATGCCGCCCCCGGAGCAGTAAGCAAGCTGCTGCCCTTGTCGCGCCACGTCGATGCGCTTTACGACGTACTCTTGCGCGTCGTCGAAGCATCCCGCGTAGTTGCTCCGGACGACCAGGCAGCTCAGCTCCAGCAAGCCCTGCTCAGCCTCGGCGACGCGCGTTTCGCATTCAACGACCGCATGCAAGGCTCGGCTGACGCCATCGAGAAGCAGGTCATCGATCTGCACGCCACCATTCAAAGGCAGGCAGCTCAGCGCCCCATTGCGCCCACTCCCGTAGCGCTCCCCTGCATCCCGCCACCCCCGCACAAGACCACAACCAGGGCGCGCAAACCCGCCCCCAAACCCGCGCAAAATCCACCCGCCAAAACCGCATCTGGAACCAGCACCGCTCCAGCCAAGACATCAAGCGCATCAACCCCACCCTCCAGCACCCACTAGCAATCCACAGATCAACGCGGCCTTCCCCAACCGCAACTCAACCAAATCGCGCGCAGCACGATTGCAATAGCCTCAGCCAGAACGTCGTCTGTCCCCTGACACCTGGTCCTTGTTCCCTATTCCCTATTCCCTATTCCCTGTTCCCTGTTCCCTATTCCCTATTCCCTATTCCCTGCTTTTAACCGCGATTTCTCACAGGGTTCGATTTGGTGACGTACAGCGGTGCTATGCATGCGGGAAGAGCCATCAACCGGCTTGAAATCGGCTCCGCGATGGCTTCGGCGAAGGCACAGAAGGGCTGATTGCGGATCGAAGTTGGGTTTGACGCATAGCTCCGCCTGATCGGTTACTGTGTTGGTGTGGAAAAGCTGTTTGGTCGCGGTGGAGCCGGTCAGCAGCGCAGCGCGTCGAAGGCTCGAGCGTAAATCTGCTTCCACGGATAGGTGGAACTGAGTTCCAGCCACACGCGCCGGGCGCTGATGCGTACCAGGGCGCCGATCTTGAACAGCTTGAGCCGGATCGTATCCACTTGCGCCTCGGCCCACTCGGTGCCCTTCAGCGCCAGCCGCCTGAATGCTTCAACCAGCGTATAAGCCAGCCCCGACAGGTACAGCCGCAGCTGATTGCCCTTCATTTCTTCTGTCGAGAGCCGATAGGCGAACAGGCACATCTGCTCCTTGATGCGGTTCTCCATCTCGCCGCGCTGGCAGTAGAACTTCTCGTACAGCTCGCGCGCCGCCCACTCATCGGCGCCCAGCGAAGTTACCACGAAGCGCGGGTTCTCGCCCTTGTCCAGATACTCGGCCTTGGCCACTACGCGTCGCTCGCACGCCCAACTCTTCCTGGTCTTGTACTTGAACTCGGTGAAGACGCGGGCCGCCTTGCCGGTCTGGCCGTGCAGCAGCCTGGCCTCGTGCATCTGCTTGCCGACCATCTTCTGCAGCCGGCTGTTGCGCGCCAGGCCGAACAGGAAGTCTACCCGGTTTTCTTCGGCCTCGCACCAGGCCATCAGTTCCTCGCGGCAAAAGCCCGAGTCGCCGCGCAGCACGATGCGCACCTTGGGCCACTTAACGCGCAACTGGGCCACGATGCGCTTGACCTCATCGAGCGCACCGGCCGCGCCGTCGATGTTGGCCGGCCTGAGCCGCGCACATAACAGTTGATCGCCGGCGAAGATGTACAGCGGCAGATAGCAGTAGCTGTCGTAGTAACCATGAAAAAATCGCTCCGGCTGATGGCCGTAGAGCGGAATGTCGGTGGCATCCAGGTCGAGCACGATCCGCTCGGGCGACTCGGCGTGCGACTCGACAAACAGATCGCACAACAGCGAGTCGATCGTCGCCGGCGCGTAATCGATCTTGTGGTAACGCTTGTTGCCGCCGGGCAACTCCATCCGGTTCAGCGTGCTTTTGCCGGCCAGGGGATCTTCCAGCTTGCGCCGGTCGGCCAGCACAGCCATCAGCGGATCGCGGCGCAACTGCTCATGATCGTTCAGGTCCTCGTAGCCCAAAGCCAGCCCGTAGATGCGCTGCGAAAGCATCTCGGAAAGTTGGTGCTGGACCAGCAGCGGCGACCGCCGGTCGGTGAAACAGGACGCCACCCGCTCCAGCAAACCGATCTTGCGATCGGCCTGACGCAACAACAGCGCTCCGCCATCGGTCGATATCTGGCCGGCCGTGAAACTGGCCTCGACCCGACGCGAAAAATGTGATGCAAACGAGAAGACTTCTTGATTACACTCTGTCATAAGAAAGGCCGCCCTTTCCGCAGCCATAACCCGTCTCGATAACGTAGTTATGACACAGAAAAGACGGCCTTTCCAACTATTTTCTTCGCCCCGGCCCACCCCAATCGACAATCTGCCTGTGAGATATCGGGGTTAAACCCCCGACAGCAGCATCGTAATCCCCAGCCCGCTCACGCTAAGCACCGTCTCCACCACCGACCAGGTCCCGAGCGTCCCCTTCACATCCAGCTTGAACAGCGAGCACACCAGCCAGAACCCCGAGTCGTTCACATGCGACAGCATCAGCGACCCGCACCCTGTCGCCAGCACCAGCATCTCCGGCCGCACGCCCATCTGCCCGGCCACCGGCGCCAGCACACCCGACGCCACCGCCATCGCCACTGTCGACGAGCCCATGCAAACCCGCACCACCGCCGCCAGCGCCCACGCCAGCACCAGCGGCGGCATGTGCGCGCCCAGTGCCAGCCCCACCGTTGCCTGCGCCGCGCCCGAGTCGCGCAGCACCCCGCTCAACCCGCCCGCCGCCGAAAGAATCACCAGCACCCCGGCAATCGGGACAAACGAGTCTGCCGTCAGCTTCCGCAGCATGTCCGGGCCCCCATGTTCTGATTCTTGGCGCGGCTCCCGCGGAATCCGCCTGCCCAGCGTCACCAGCGCCACCAGCACCGCCAGCAGCATTGCCACATCCGGATACCCCAGCATGTGCATCGCCTGGTTCGCAATCCCGCCCGGCGCAGTGACTTGATCGGCCCAACTCCCCACAAAGATCAGCCCAATCGGCAGCAGAATCGCCACCAGCGCCCGCACCGCCCCCGCCGGAGGAGGCCCAGCCGCCCTCGTCGCAACGATGGGTGCCCCATTCATCACGGCCTCATCGTGATGAGTGGGATCCACAAAAATTCCATCGGTCCCCAATGCCCTTCGTGTCCCCTGTCGCCGCTCCCACCGCGGAACCAGCACCCACCCCACCACCGGCCCCGCCAGCGCCGCCGCCGGCGCTCCCACCAGCATCCCCCACAGAATCACCCGTCCAACATCGGCGTGAAACACCGTAGCCGCCAGCAGGGCCGAAGGGTGCGGTGGAATCAGCCCATGCGTAATCGAGAGCCCCGCCAGCACCGGCAGCGCCACCAGAATCGGAGGCCGCCCGCTGCGCCGCGCCGCCTCCACAACAATCGGGAACAGCAGCACCAGCCCCACCTCGAAGAACACCGGCATCCCCACCAGCAGGCTCAGCCCCAGCAGCGCCCAAGGCAGCCCCCGCGGCCCGCATCCTTCCACCAACGTTTTGCTCAGCGAAGCCGCGCCGCCCGACGAAGCCAGCAGTTGCCCCAGAATCGCCCCCATCCCCAGGATGATGGCGATATGCCCCATCATGTTCCCCACGCCCGCCGTAAACGAGAGCGGCACCTGCTTCAGCGGCATCCCCGCCGCCATCCCCAGCCCCAAAGCGGCTATCGACAACCCCAGCGCCGCATGAAGTTTCAGCCTCACCACCAGCAACAAAAGCAGCAGCACCGTGCCGGCCACGCAGGCCAGCAGGTACCAGTCATGAGCAGTTACAGCGTGCGCGTTCACCGGCAGATTATTCCACACGCATCCCGCCCCGCGCATCGTCGCTTTACTCGCAATCTTGTCATTGCCTCGGCTCGCCCCTTAATCGGCAAGGTTTAGCATCAAGACGGAGCTTTCATGAAAGTATTACGAAGTATTTCTCGAATCATTCTCGCCGTGTATATTATTTCCATTGCCGGATTTGGTTTTGTTCAAAGAAGTCTCCTCTACCTCCCAAGCCACATATACGTTCCACTAAGACAAGCCCACGCGAACAGTTCATTCAAAGAACTCCCCGTAAAAACATTCGACGGACTCGACCTGAAGGGCTGGTACGCGCCTGCAACCACAAAACCGCTCACTTTTGTCTTCTTTCACGGCATTTGATGAATTTGCCCCAATCAGCTTCGATTGGCTTAGCAGCCTTCCACCAAAGAATTAGCGGTGGCGCCGCGCCAGTCGCGCACGCCGCAACTCGAGCCATCAGCTCTCGTGAGATTAGGGCATTTTTGCATTTGCTGTAGACCGGTTTTGAAAGGGCACGGCTTCAGCCCCTGAGGCAAAGCCCGTGTGGGCTACACCATTTCCGAATCTGCTCTAGCGATTCACCGGAACGGAGACCTCGAACATGAAGCCGAATGAACCCAGCCGCACAGCCATGATGATCGCGCGGCAGAGAGCCGCTCATCAGCTGCTCGATCATGGCTCAGTCCTCTATGACCCATTTGCCATGAAGATTCTGCATGAAGACGAAAAGGACGTGCTTCAATTTGCGAGCGCACACCCCTTGGCCGGCATCGGGCGTCTGTTCACCGCCGCGCGAAGCCGGATTGCGGAAGATGCCTTGTCAAAAGCTGTCGAAAGAGGGGTGCGGCAGATCGTAATCCTTGGCGCCGGACTTGACACCTTCGCTCTCCGGAATCCGCACAGCGCACCAGAGATCCGTATCTATGAGGTGGACCACCCCGCGACGCAGGCATGGAAAGGCCAGCGCCTGGCCGAAGCTCAAATTGCGCTTCCGCCATGGCTCATTCTCGTGCCAGTCGATTTCGAGCGGGACGATCTGGGAGAGATGCTCGTGGCCGCAGGCTTTCAGCAGGACTCGCCCGCGTTTTTCACTTGGCTCGGGGTTGTGCCATATCTCACTCAAGACGCTATCGGCCGCACTCTGGACTGCATGTCGTCAATCCAGGCGTCGGAGGTGGTGTTCGACTACATGGAACCTCCCGAGGCATCCTCGGAAGAGCTAAGGCAATTGGAAAAGGGGCGGACTGAACAGCTTAAGAAAATGGAGGAACGCTCGGACAGCCGTTTCGAGCCGGCTGGCATTGCAGCGATTCTTCGCGCGCACGGATTTTCTGACATCGAAGACATCGATTTCCAGCAGATCAAGTCCAGGTTCGGCAGCGCCGTTCAAGGACTCGCGCCCGGACACCTTGGAGTCCATGTTGTCCACGCTAAGCGCTAATTGAACGCGGTCATCGATTGCGATTCAAATCGAGAGCCGGGTGCCCCATCCTTCCGCAGTTTCATCGCGGAAGGGTGGGATTCCACAGACTTCAAACACGCGAGTGCCGGGTGCCCCATCCTTCCGCAGTTTCATCGCGGAAGGGTGGGATTCCACAGACTTCAAACACGCGCTTGCATAAAATAACCGCGCACCGGCGCAGAATAAAGGCATGAACCTCCTCCAGCCTCATGCCTCAAACTCATCCGAATCTCCGCTCCGGAAACCAGTTTTCAAATCCAGCTTTTGAACGGCCGGGGACAACCCTGACATTTTAGACCGGGCACATACCTGACAGTTTTTCATTCTCAGGGAGTTTTTGTTGTTGTTTTTGTTGTTGTTTTTGCTCTTGTTTTTGTTTTTCCGTTTCCGGGGCAGCTGCCCCGGAAACGGAACGCGTCGTCTGTCCGTCTTTGCTGGGTGGCAAGCGGTAGGTTTTTCCAGTCCTTTCTTCAAACAGCGCCACCGGTACATGGGCAAAGTAGACCGTATAGCATCCGTCGTCAAACGGCAGCAGTCCCACTCGTTCGCCCCACAGCACCTCACTGAGGAATACATCGTGCCTCTTCCAGCGAAAATGACCGTGGCTCTTGACCGTGCGCGCCAGCATCGTCTCCGGGTACTCGATCTCCGGCAACCGCTCCGGATAGGGCCGCGGCGAAGGCTCGTAGACCGAGGCCGGGGTCTGCATGTCCAGGGACTCATGCGGCCGCACATGGTTGTAATCGTGGCGGAACCGGTCCAGTTCCAGTTGCTGGCCACGCCAGTCCTGGGCAGGCCTCAGGTCCAGCTTCAGTGTCCGGTGCATCCTCTCGTGACGCCCGTTCTGCTCCGGATGACCGGCCTCGATCCGCTCAGGCTGAATACCCAGCTTGATCCACCATACCGCCAGCCGCGACAACCCGCTCACGGCCGAACTGGCAAACGGAGGCCCGTTATCAGTGCGTATCCACCAGGGCAGTCCGAATTCACGAAACGCCGCCTCGAAGATGGCTCGCACTCGCTCCGTGTCGGTCTTCTCCACCGCCTGCGAGCGCAGCAGGTAGCGGCTGCAGGCGTCGGTGATCGTCAGCGGGTCGATGCGGGTTCCATCCCCGCTCCTGAACCAGCCCTTGAAGTCTGCACACCACACACGGTTCGACTCCACTGCATGCTGCAAAGGCTGCGTATAGGGCTCGGTCCGGCGCCGCTTCTTGCGCGCAACCACCAGACCGGCACGCTTCACTATCTCGCCCACCGTGCTGGTTGCCGGCCATCCGCGCCCCGGCTGGTCCCGCTCCAGAATCCGCTTCAGCTTCCGTGGGCCCCACGTCATATGCGCCTGGCGAAGATCCAGCACCGCCTCTTCGATCGCTGCCGCCGTCTGGTTGGGATGACGCTGCGGAGCCCGGTTCAACTCCACCAGACCCTCGACTCCCAACTGCCGGAAGCGTCGAAGCCAAACATAGCCCGTCTCACGGCTGATCTCAAACCGATTACACAGAGCCTTCATCGACTCCTCAACGCGCTCATACTCAAAGACAAAGCGCAACTTCTCCTCCATCACACTGCTCACTCTCCAGCCCATCTCGACGTTCTAACCCAACGTCAACAGACTTGTGCAGTGTCAGATATGTCCCCGGTTCAATCTGTCAGGGATGTGACCGGTCCGTACCCTTTTTGCACCCCCCCGTACCCCCCGTCCCCCAGGCAGTACTAATCGGTAACGGATTTCTGCATAACATGAATGGAATAAACAGAAGAAGAGCCAACCCTGTTTACTCATCCGTAAACACAACTGCCCGTTTTTGCGCGCTTTTTTGCAAAAATCCACCGATTCCAGTCCCAAAACGGACCCGGTTTTGACCCGATTACTGAAAGCTGAAAGCTGATAACTGAAAGCTGCTCCCCGCGCTCTCGGCCACACTTTTTCCTTGCGCACCTCTGCTACCATAAGGATGATCGCAGCTCCCGCAGCCCGGCAGTCCGTTCTCTTTATTTGCGGAGTGCAAGCGCACAGGCCACCGGAGCCATCCAGAAAAGGAGAACCTCTATGCCTCTAGTCTCCATGCGGCAGCTACTCGACGAGGCCGCCAAGGGCGGTTACGGCGTCGGCGCATTCAACGTCAACGATATGGAACAGATCCAGGCCATCATGATGGCGGCTAAGGAAACCAAGTCGCCCGTCATCGTCCAGGCCAGCCGCGGCGCCCGTCAGTTTGCCGAGGATCTCTACCTCTTCAAGCTCATCCAGGCGGCGGCCGAGCTCAATCCCGAAATTCCCATCGCCATGCACCAGGACCACGGCAACAGCTTCGAGACCTGCAAGAGCGCCATCGCTGCTCGGCTACACCTCGGTCATGATGGACGGCTCGCTCAAGGAAGACGGCAAGACCCCCTCCACATTTGAAGAGAACGTCGAAGTCACCCGCAAAGTCGTCGACTATGCCCACGAGCGCGGCGTCACCGTCGAAGGCGAAATCGGCGTCCTCGGCGGCGTGGAAGACGGCCACGGAGCCGGCGGCAGCGGTCTCGACCACATCACCGACCCCGACCAGGCCGTCGAGTTTGCCGAGCGCACCGGCGTCGACGCTCTCGCCATCGCCATCGGCACCAGCCACGGCGCATACAAGTTCACCAAGAAGCCCGACGGCTCCGTCCTCAAGATGGACGTGCTCATCGCCATCCACAAGCGCCTGCCCAACACCCACCTCGTCATGCACGGCAGCTCGTCCGTGCCCAAGGACCTCCAGGACATCATCAACCAGTACGGCGGCAAGCTCAAGGAAACCTGGGGCGTGCCGGTCGAGGAGATTCAGCTCGGCATCCGCAACGGCGTCCGCAAGATCAACGTCGACACCGACAACCGCCTCGCCATCACCGGCGCCATCCGCAAGGTCTTCGTGGAGAGCCCCGAGAAGTTCGACCCCCGCGACTACATGAAGCCCGCCCGCGAAGCCATGCAGAAGGTCGTCGCTCAGCGCATGACCCAGTTCGGCCAGGCCGGTCACGCCGGCGACTACAGCCCCATCCCGATCACCGAAATCGCCAAGGGCTACAAGGACGGCACCCTCACCACCCGCCCGCTGGTCGCCGCCAAGCTAACCCCGGCCGGCGCAAGCACAGAAAAAGGGCCACTCCGCACCAGCGAAGTGGCCCTTTTCCTGCCCAAATCTCGCATCCCAGCCCTCACGGCTGAGCGTAAAATCCGGTGCGCGTTCGCACCTTCAACCCCGGCTTGTTCATCTGGATCTGTATCCCGTGGTATTCGTTGGCGTGGTTGCGCCGGCGCGCATCGTAAGTCAGCACATAGAACGTATGAGCATCTGCAAAACATTGGTCGATCATCTTGCCCAGGTTGTTGCTCCCATAGAAAACCTTTCCGCCCGTCTGCGTTGCGATCACCTGCAGAAAGAGATCGCCGTTATCCGCCTGTTTGGCGCGTCGGCACGCCCTTCATAAAAGGCTCGATAATCAGTTATTCGCCGCCGTCGAACAGATCCCGCTGCGCCCCATACGGATCCACGCTGTCGAGCGTAATCCGCGCCTCGCGCAAAAGCGTCGAGAGAGACACAATATACGTAAACAGCCCGTCCATCTCTTTGGCTGACTTCTGCGTGCTCAAGCTCGGATAGGCCACCCACCCGTGGCTGATCCAGATCACCAGTTTCCGCCCCGGCCGGTCCCGCAGTTTTAATACAGTCCGTTCAGCGCCTCCAGCGACTTCTCACGCAACTGCACGCCCTGCTGAAAACCTCCCTGCGGCTGGAACAAGCGCTGTGGATTGGGATTGTTTGCCAGGTCGTCCAGCAGTACCTTCGTGTCCCGCGACGATTTCCCCTGGAACTTCAAATCCGTCTCCGTCAGGAAGACCAGCATTGTGGGTATCGCAAGATGTTCACCGCTCTGTCGCAGGTAAGTCTTCGATACCCTTCCGCTCGCGGGCCATCGTTTCGGAGGTAACGTTGATCTGATCCACTAACAGAATCGCCTCCACGGGCGGATCGGCATCGCCCGTTTCTCCGGCCACCTCCCGCACCCCGATCACGTTCCTCTGCTGCTTGTTGTCCACCACCTTGAAGTCTTCCGCCTTCAGTCCCGCAACCGGCCGCTCCGCCTTGTCCGTCACCATCACGTCCAACACAGTGGGGGCGCCCGCCGCGCCGTTAGTCTCCGCCGCACCTGGCCTCGGCGTCAAAATCAACCCACTTAAAAGTGCAAATAAGAACACCCGTCTCGTTTTCATCGGTTTTCTCCCATGGATCAGTGATTCGCCAGTTGCCTGCCGCCGATTCTGTAAACCACGCAACTGCGGCTCCAAACAATCGGAGTGATCGCTCACTCCATAACAAACACCCGCGGCGGATTTGGATTGGACTATATCACGCAGAGCCCGCCGCACTCAAAAAACCGCGGATTCCCTACGCGCCGCCGAATAACTCTCGATTCTGACCTGGGAATCGACCCGCCCGGAAAACACAAGCCTTCAAGTCCCCACTCGCCAGCCCTGGCCGTGTGGGTGTATTTTCGTCTGATGAAACCGGTCCGCTTCTTGAATCTCATCGCTTCGACAACCTTGCTTGTCCTCGCCGCGCCTCTCTTTGCGCAATCGTCACCGCCACCGGCTCCGCAGCCCGCCGCAGCCGCAAGTTCAACGCAAGCCGCCGTGCCTGCAAAACCCCGGCCGGAAGACACCGAAATATGGGAGCCCGTTCCCGATGTCGTCACGCCAGGCGCAACTTGCGCTGCGCCTCCTTCCGACGCCATCGTGCTCTTCGACGGCAGCAACGAAGAGGAGTGGGTTTCCATCCGCGACAAGTCCGCGGCGCAGTGGGTCGTCGCCAACGGCGTGCTCACCGTCGACAAGTCCAAAGGCGGAATCGAAACCAAACGAAGCTTCAAGAACTATCAGCTCCACATCGAGTGGCGCGAGCCCCCCAACATCGCTGGCACCGGCCAGGCTCGCGGCAACAGCGGCGTCTTTCTCGCCTCTACCGGCCCCGGCGACGACGGCTATGAGTTGCAGGTTCTCGATCCCTGGCAGAACAAGACCTACGTCAACGGCATGGCCGGCTCTCTCTACAAGCAGAGCATTCCGCTCGTCAATCCCGGCCGCAAACCCGGCGAGTGGCAAACATACGACGTAGTGTGGACCGCGCCCACTTTCAATAACGACGGCACGCTGAAATCGCCTGCCTATGCCACTGTCTTCTTCAATGGAGTGCTGGTCGAGAACCACTTCGAGTTGAAGGGCCAGACCCTCTACATCGGCCAGCCATATTACAAAGCCTACTCAGCCGCGCCCATCAAGCTCCAGGCCCACGGCGACAAGAGCGAGCCCATCAGCTACCGAAACATATGGGTAAGAGAACTCAAATAAGTTCGACCAACAAGCTAGCCGCTGACAGCCGAAGGCTGCGGCCTGATCCCTGTTCCCTGATCCCTGATCGCTGCTTCCTGGTCCTTATACTGCAACTGGTAAAGCTTCCAGTAGAGCCCGCGCTCGGCCAGCAATTCCTGATGCGAGCCCTTCTCGCGCAACTGCCCTTTGTGCATCACCAGGATCGTCTCCGCCCGCTGCACCGTCGAAAGCCGGTGCGCAATCAGCACAGAGGTCCGCCCCTCCACCATTCGCTCCAGCGCACCGCGAATGCGCAGTTCCGTGTCCGTGTCTACGCTTGAGGTCGCCTCGTCCAGAATCAGAACCCGCGGATTGTAAGCCAGCGCGCGCGCAAAGTTGACCAGTTGCTTCTGCCCTGTCGACAGCGAGCTGCCTCTCTCCCGCACCGGCTCCTTGAATCCCGCAGGCAGGCTCTCGATAAAGTCCAGCACGTTCACGTCCCGCGCCGCCTGCCGCAAATCGTCGTCGCTGATCGCGCTATTGCCGAACCGGATGTTATCGGCCAGCGTACCCGTAAACAAGAACGGGTCCTGCAACACCACCGCGAAGTGCTGCCGGAGTGCGGTCAAATCCTGCGCGCGCAAGTCCACTCCGTCCAGCAGAATCTCGCCCGCCGTTACGTCGTAGAAGCGCATCATCAAGCTGGTGAGCGTCGTCTTTCCCGCCCCCGTATGCCCAACAATTGCCACTGTCTGTCCTGGCTCAACGGTAAAACTCACGTCTCTCAAGATCCATTCGATCCCGCCAATTCCGTTCAGCGCCGCCAGCCGCGCAGCAGGCGTATCCGAAGCCGAAGCGGCTTGCACCGCCGCCTTCTGCTCTTCACTCAACTTCTGATAGGTAAACCACACATGCCGGAATTCGATTCTGTTGCTGCCGTCGCCCTCCACCGGATGTTCCGGATTCACAATCTCCGGCTTCGTGTCGAGAAGCTTGAAGATCCGTTCGCAAGCCGCCATCGCCGCCTGCAAGATGTTGTACTTGTCGCTCAAATCCTGAATCGGCCGCCAGAACCGCTGCGAGTATTGGATAAACATCGCCAGCACGCCGATCGTCACCGCCCCATGCCTCAGCACGCTGAACCCGCCGAACCACACCACCAGCGCGATCGCCACCGACGATAGCAGTTCCACCGCCGGATAGTAGAGCGCGTAGGCAAAGATCGTGTCCTTGAATGCGATCATGTGCAGCCGGTTCACCGATTCAAAGTCCTTGTACGCGCGCTCTTCCCGATTGAAGAGCTGCACCACGCTCATCCCCGAGATGTGTTCCTGCGTGAAACTGTTGATGCGCGCAATCGCGGCCCGCACCCTCCGGTAGCTCTCCCGCACGTGATCGCGAAACAGTCGCGTCACAATCAGAATCAGCGGCAGCACCGCAAACGCCAGCAGCGCCAGCCACCAATTCATGCTCAGCATCACCGCGGCCATCACCGTCAGCATGAAAAAGTCGTTCACAATGGCCAGAATGCCGTCGGTGAACATGTCGTTGATCGCGTCCACGTCCGACGTCAGCCGCGTCACCAGCCGCCCCACCGCATTCGTATCGAAGAACCCGATGTGCATCCGCTGCATGTGCCGAAAAATGTCGCGGCGCAGATCGAACATCACCTTCTGCCCCATCCACTGCATCAGGTAGGTCTGCACAAACGCGAACAGGTACGCCGCCAGTAGCGCGCTCAGGTACAGCGCCGCCAGCATTGAAATGCCCCGGTAGGCGTCCGCCGGCAGCACTCGCGCCAGCGGGCTGCTGGTGTCCAGCCAATGTGCCAGCGCGCTTTCGGCGCTGTTGCTCTTCAGGTTCGGCGCCATGTAGCGGTCGATCGCCATCATCACCATAATGGGTCCGGCCACATCGCAAAACGATTTCAGCGAAACCGAGACGGATGAGATGGTCGCCTGCACCCAGTACGGCTTCACGTAGCGCGCAAGCCGCCGCACCAGCCACGAGTCGTAGACCTTGCCGACCGGGTCTTCGTCCTGCTTCCGGGCCGGCGTCGGGGAACCGGGTCTCTCGGGTTGCTTTTTCTCTTCGTCCGCCATCGGTTGGGTGCTACGACCTTCCTTCTCCATTGTACGGGCAGCCCTCAGGTTCCACCCATCTCGCCCGCTAACTTGCCATCTGGCCAATACCGCCTGAGCAGGGCTAATCCGCTGTTTCCGTCTCACTCTTATCGCACTTCTCCGTTGGATGAATCAAAGCACAGATAGACTCGAAATCCCGCCGTTCCTGGGCGATAGCTTCCCACAATCAAACCCGCCAAGCAGGAACCCCTTCCCAGCTCTCAACGCCTTGTGTATGGTAGAGAAAAGGAGACACGCGATGCAACGTAGAGAATTCATTCGCAAGTCCGCCCAGGCTGTGGGAGCCGCGTTCCTCTCCCGCGCCGTCACCGCCAATGCCGCATGGCTCACCGCCAATCCCCTCCCCCTCAAGTTCAAGGCGTCCGATGAAATCGTCCTCGGCCAAACCGGCATTCGCACCAGCCGTCTCGCCATGGGTACCGGCACCATCGGCGGAGGAGGCCATTCCAATCAGACCCGCCTGGGTACGGATGGATTCGTGAACCTGCTTCTCAACGGCTATCACGAAAACGGTCTTCGTTTCTTTGACGCCGCAGACTCCTACGGCAGCCACCCTTACGTCGCCGCCGCGCTGAAGCAACTCCCGCGCGACAAGGTCACCATCCTCACCAAGACCGACAATCGCACCGCTGCCGGCGTCCGCTCCGATCTCGAACGCTTTCGCAGGGAACTCGGCGTCGACATGATCGACATCGTACTCGTCCACTGCACCACAGAAGCCGACTGGACCACCCGCTACCGCGGCGTGATGGATGTACTTTCTGAAGCCAAGCAGAAAGGCATCATCCGCGCCCACGGCTGCTCCTGCCACACCATCCAGGCTCTCCGCGCCGCCGCCGCTTCTCCCTGGGTCGAACTCGATCTGGCCCGTCTCAACCCCATCGGTCGCTACATGGACGCCGATCCCGAAACCGTCATCTCCGTGTTGAAACAGATGAAGGAACAAGGCAAGGGCATCATCGGCATGAAGATCCTCGGCCAGGGCGACCTCCGCGATCGTCCCGGCGAAGCCATCCGCTTCGCCCTTGGCTCAGGCGTTCTCGACGCATTCACCATCGGCGCCGAATCCAAGGCCGAGCAAAACAATTTAATCCAACACATTGCCGCAGCCTGATCCGGAATTCACTTCTCTCAAATTCAACCCATGCAAAAGCCCTCCGTCAGATCGGAGGGCTTTTGCATAGCACGAACTTCAAACTTCGTACGCCGTCAGCAGCAGATCAACACCCTACGCTCCGGAATCCTTCTCCGCCCCAGGTTTCGCCGCAGGCTTCGCCGTCGTTTTCTTCGGCGTTGGGCTGGACACACCCATGCTCATCAGCACATACCCGAATCCCTTGCGCAGTAAATCAAGCACGCTCATCGTTAACCTTCCTCTCCAACAGGAGCGCCTTCGAAATGATTCAGGGAAGCAGACATCCAATGTCCTCTCCTTGACAGAACGGTGGGTGCCCCATCCTTGAATCGCAATCTCATTCAAGGGTGGGATACGAAAAACTCGCCCGGGAAATGCGAACTCCAAATCGAAAACTGACAACCTTTACGGCTTCTTCCCCGCAGGCAACGGAGCCAGCGCCGCCGCCTTCCCGCGCTCCATTGCCTCCGCAGCCGCATTTGGCGCACTTGCCGCCGCAGCCTTCCCACTCACAATATCCAGCGCCGCCGGAGGCAGCGGCTTGTCCGCATTCGCCAGCAGCAGCGACACCTGCCACATCTCCGCATCGGTCAAAATCTTTTTGTACGACGGCATGCCCGTCAGCCGAATGCCGTTCTCCACCTTCCAATGCGTCTCGCCAGGCGGGTCATCGCTCACCCCCACAACCTCGCTGTTCCTGTGCTTCTCCCAAAGCTGCGGCGCCCTGGGAAACATCTGCCCGCCAAACGACGAAGGCTTGCCATGAAATCCGTGACAGGCCGAGCATTGGTCACGATAAACCTGCGCACCCGCGACAAAGGTGTTCTCATCGGCCTGCATCGGCGGGGTCTTCACCATCTCCGCGTCAATGCGCGCATTCAGGGCGACTCCCGTAATCTGCCGCTCCATCGGCAGCGGCTTGTCAGCCACCGCCACCGGAGGATGACCAAAGTGGAACCATCCCAACACCGCAAGAGGTACCAGAACAATGCCCAGTACGAAGCCTAGAATGACTCGAAACATAGGATCGAACGCCTCCAAAATCCATCCTAGTGCATGCACCCGTGCTCTCCTCCCGACAAACTGTTCATCTTCCCAAGTTAAAGAAAATACTGGACAAGGCCATCTGAGATTTGACACCCTCTTTCCCATGCCCCTCCCAAGCCGCATGTTGCGGATACTTCCTCGGGGCCGGTAAGGAGTTTTCCCCCCATGGCAGATCACTCGAAAATGAAACTGGGCCGCAAGGCCATCAAGACCGACAGCCGCACCCTCGCGCTTGGCGACTATCTCACGCCCGCCATCCCACCCCCACCCCCCACTGCCGACTGGACTAAAGGCATCGCTTCCTGGGGAATGATGCTCAATGACAACCTCAGCGACTGCACCATCGCCGGTTGCGGTCACGCGGTGCAGGTGTGGACCGCCAACACCGCCTCCATGGTCACCGTCCCTGACGCGACCGTTGAAAAATACTACGAGCAATGGGATGGATACGTCCCCAGTAACCCCTCCACCGATCGCGGCGGTATCGAGCTCGACGTACTGAACGACTGGCAGAAAAACGGCTTTGCGGGAAACTCGCTGCTCGCCTTCGCCGATCCAAAAATCTCCAACCTGGTTGAGATTCGCCAGTCCATAGCCCTCTTCGGCGGAGTCTACATTGGCCTCTCCCTGCCCATCACCGCTCAGTCTCAGGATGTCTGGGACGTTGTCGCCAACGGCGGCGCAAAGGCCAGGAAAGGCAGTTGGGGCGGACACGCTGTCTTCGTTCCCAAGTACGACCAGAACGGCTTCACCTGCATCACGTGGGGCCAGTTGAAGACCATGACCGTTGCCTTCTGGAAGAAGTACTGCGACGAGGCCCACACCCTGCTTGCGCAGGATTGGCTCTCGGCCAAAGGCTCGCCCGGCGGCTTTAACCAGGCCCAGTTGCAGGCAGACCTCAAGGCCATCGTCTAGGGCTCCAGCTTATTGTCTCTGCATCAATTCATGAATCCGGCAAGCAAGTACTCTCAGGGTGCCCCATCCATTTCCTTATTCCTTGCGGAAATGGGTGGGAATTAGGTACTCGTGTTTTGTTGCCGGATCTTTAGGGTGCCCTCGGTCTTGTCCGCCGCGGCGGAAGACCTGGGAAATTACTGCATTCGTCCACAACACACCAAATCGCAAAGATGTCCCCTGGCCCGCCGCGGCGACCATTCCTCTCCGCCCGCGTCCAATCGCCTATAGGTTCACCCGCAACCATCCCCCCAAGGTGTTTTAATACCTAATGGGGGGAGCACTGCATCCTGCGGTGGTGTGCTTCCGTACTCCCGTGGAGGAATCCCGATACCGATGCGTTCTTTTCGTCGTCTTGCCCTTCTGCTGGCGCTTATCTTCCCAGCCATGTACGCCGTTCTGGCCCAAAGCTCGAGCAGCAATCCTCAAACCCAGGCACCACCCACAGCTCCGGACCAGAGCCAGGGCCAGGCACAGAAGCAGCCTCAAGAGCAGACCCCGCAGCAGTTGAGTGTTCAGGCACGCATCCGCGCCCGTCGCGAACAACGCCGCGCCGCCGCCATCCACGACGCATACTCTCACCGGTATGAAATCTTTGCCGATATGGGATACCTGCGATTCAAGCCCGGTCCCTCCCCGACACAGCGCCTCACCTTCTACGCTTGGGACACCGGCATCACACGCTACTTCAACGAGCGCCTGGGCATCAATATAGAAGGCCGCGGCTACTACGGCACTGCCTATGTTGGCCTCAATCCAAGCAACATCACCCGCCCCGCCATCAGCCAGTACGACGCCCTCGCCGGCCCAACTTACCGCTTTTATCTCCAGCCAAGATACTCGATCGCCGTCCGCGGCCTGGCCGGATACGCCCACGGCAACTTCACGGGCGATACCAACGGATTCGGATCCATCTGTTTCCCCGCAGGCAGTTGCCGCCTTTATCCCGACAGCGACACTTTTGCAGCCAGCGGCAGTGTCGTCGGCGAGCTAAACCTGACCCCCAGCGTCAGCTTCCGCCTCGCGCCCGAGTACTTTGCCACCGGATTCGGTTCCGGCTTTCAGAGCAGCCTCGGATTCACCGGCGGCATCGTCTACCGCTTCGGCAAACAGTAGAGCTGGTTGCATAAATGGATTTTGAAAGGGCACGACTTCACAGCCTGCGGAAATACTCGTCCCAGACCTGGATTCGTCGGGCTGTGTGTCAGGGCACGACTTCAGTCGTGCCGCAAACCCCACAAAATCAATGAGGGCTTTAGCCCCTGAGGGATGTCCTCCTGCCCGCGGACGGGATTTATGCAACCGGTTGTAGACTCCCTGGAGCCGTGAGCGTGACCTCCGCGGCCCAACTCCACAGCGATATAATTGGGCGGCTTAAGAAGCCGCTTGGAGACCGTCGCAAAATGCTCCAAATTGGAAGGTCCATCGCACTTGTCTTCGTCGCGTTCCTGATGGCCTTCCAACCGGGAAAACCAACCGCCTTCGCCCAGCAGCCTGCCGACTTCCGCACGCCTCCTGCACAGCCCACACCTCACCTCAACGGCCCCAAAGTCTACGGCGTTCGCCCCGGCCGCCCCTTCCTTTATCGCATTCCATGCACCGGAAACCGGCCAATTGTCTTCTCCGTCCGCGATCTCCCCGCCTCACTCCGCCTCGATCCACAATCGGGAATCATCTCCGGCGCCGCGCCCTTAAAACTCGGCGCCTACCTCGTCACCCTCGCCGCATCCAACTCTCTCGGTAAAGACACGCGCCAACTGAAGATCGTCGTCGGCGACAACATCGGCCTCACCCCGCAGATGGGCTGGAACGACTGGTACAGCTACTACGAGCACATCACTGACAACGATGTCCGACAGGCCGCCGCCGCAATCGTCTCCTCCGGCATGGCCGATTACGGATATCAATTCGTCGACATCGACGACTGCTGGGCCCGCAAGCCGGGCTCCAACGACCCCGCCCTCGCTGGCCCCACGCGCGACTCCGAAGGCAACATCCTGCCCAATGCCCGCTTCCCCTCCATGCCCGCGCTCACCGCCTACATCCACTCCCTCGGCCTCAAGGCCGGCATCTACAGCAGCCCCGGCCCCCTCACATGCGCCAGATTCGAGGCCTCCTACCAGCACGAAGATGCTGACGCGCGCCGCTTCGCCGCCTGGGGTTTCGATCTGCTCAAGTACGACTGGTGCTCCTACGGCGGTATCGCCAAAGACAAATCTCTCGACGAGCTTCAAAAGCCCTACATCAAAATGGGCGGCATTCTCCGCGGCCTTGATCGGGATGTTGTTTTCAATATGTGCCAGTACGGCATGGGCGACGTATGGAACTGGGGACGCGCAGGTCGGCGGCAACTCATGGCGCACTACCGGCGACCTCGGCCTCGAGCGCGGTGACACTCTGCCCGGCTTTTACAAGATCGGCTTTGCCAATGCCGCACTCGGCGATCATGCCGGTCCCGGCGGATGGAACGACCCCGACTACATCCTCATCGGCACCGTCGGAGATGCCCACAACTTCGACGCTCCCGGACGCCTCACCACGCTTACCCACGAAGAACAGTACAGCTACATGTCCATGTGGTCGCTGATGGCAGCGCCGCTCTTCTTCTCCGGAGAAATGGCCCACCTCGATCCCTTCACCCTCAACGTCCTCTGCAACTCCGAAGTCATCGACGTCGATCAGGATCCGCTCGGAAAACAAGCTGCCATCATTCGCAAGACCGACGCCGAGTTCATCCTCGCCAAGCCGCTTGAAGACGGATCGCTCGCCGTCGGCCTCTTCAACCTCACCACCGAGCCGCGTTCCATCTCGGCAGACTGGAATCAACTCGGATTGAGCGGAGCACGCGTCGCCCGCGACGTCTGGCGCCAGCGCGATCTAGGCTCATTCACAGATAGCTTCTCTTCACAGGTTCCGCCCCACGGTGTCATCATGGTGCGGTTGATCTCTGCCCCAAAAAACACGCATGAATAGATACCATCATCGATCAATCTCAACGGAGAACCATAGGAGTCTCCTCGCTATGAAAAATACTTTTTCCCGCCGCAATTTCATTCAATCCAGCGCGCTCATGGCCACTGCCTGCGTCGCTTCCACTGCAACTCCGTCTTTCGGCGAAGCGCTGCCTGAAACCGGCAAGCCCTGCCCATCAAGCTCGGCATCTGCAGTTACACATTCCGCAACTTCACCCGCGCCCAGATGCTCGGCTATCTCAAGGACCTCCGCCTCACCGACCTCAACGTCAAGGACATCAAAGACCATCTGCCCACCGATCCCGCGCTCGAAGACCAGGCCCTGGCCGACTACGCCGCCGCCGGCATCAAGCTCCACGCCGCCGGCGCCATCTACTTCCCCAAAGACGATGAGTCCGACATCCGCGGCAAGTTCGAGTATTGCCAAGCGCGCCGGCATCGACACCATCGTCGCCGGCGATCCCACCCCCGAATCTCTCAAGTGGATCGAGCGCTTCGTCAAGGAGTACGACATCAAGATCGCCATCCACAATCACGGCCCCGAGGACAAGTTCTTCCCCTCGCCCTTCGACGTGCTCAAGGCCATCAAGGACATGGACCCGCGCATCGGCTTCTGCATCGACGTAGGCCACGCCGCTCGCGCCAACGCCAACCTCGTCGAAGCCATCCACGCCACCGGCTCCCGCCTCTACGACATGCACATCAAGGACCTCGCCAACTTCACCAGCCGCGAGAGCCAGGTCGCCGTCGGCGAAGGCATCCTGCCCATCCGCGAAATCTTTCAGGCGCTGATCGACATCAAGTACCCAGGCTTCGTCGACCTCGAATACGAGATCCACGGCGACGACCCCATGCCCGGCGTCATCGAGAGCTTCGCCTACATGCGCGGCGTCCTGACCGGCATGGGCTACATCAACCACGCATAGAGCAGGCCCGGCCGCCTACTCCAGCAATCCACTCGGTGCCCCATCCTTTCCGCTTTCTTCTGCGGAAAGGGTGGGATAGCACAAAGGCTCATCGATGAGCATTTCTACTCCCGGCTACTGCAGTATCGGAATCCCCGCAATCCTCCGCTGCCACTCCTCCGGCCCCGTCTGGTGCACGCTAGTTCCCTTCGAATCCACCGCCACCGTCACCGGCATATCGCGCACATCAAACTCGTAGATCGCTTCCATCCCCAAATCTTCGAATGCCATCACCCGCGATCCGTAAATCGCCTTCGAAACCAGGTAAGCCGCGCCGCCCACCGCCATCAGATACACCGCGCCAAATTCCTTGATCGCCTCGATCGCTACCGGCCCCCGCTCGGCCTTGCCCACCATCCCCAGCAAGCCCGTCTCGGCCAGCATCTGCCGCGTGAACTTGTCCATCCGCGTCGCCGTCGTCGGCCCCGCCGGTCCCACTACCTCTTCGCGCACCGGATCCACCGGCCCCACGTAATAAATAAACCGCCCCTTGAAATCCACCGGCAGCTTCTCTCCGCGGCTCAGCATATCCGTCATGCGCTTGTGCGCCGCATCGCGCCCGGTCAGCAGCTTGCCGGTCAGCAGCAGCACTTCGCCCGGCTTCCACGTATCGGCCTCTTCGCGCGTCACCGTGTCCAGATTCACGCGCCGCGCACCCGACACGTCATAGGTCAGCTTCGGCCAGTCTTCCAGATTCGGCGGATCGAGAAACACCGGCCCACACCCATCCAGCACAATGTGCGCATGCCGCGTCGCCGCGCAGTTGGGAATCATCGCCACCGGCAGATTGGCCGCGTGCGCCGGCGTAGTCCAGCACCTTCACATCCAGCACCGTCGTCAGCCCGCCCAGTCCCTGCGCGCCAATCCCCAGCCGGTTCACCTTGTCGTAGAGTTCCACGCGCAGCTTCTCGGCCGTCGTCTTCGGCCCGCGCGCAATCAGATCCTGAATGTCGATCGGGTCCATCAGCGATTCCTTGGCCAGCAGCATCGCCTTCTCCGCCGTTCCGCCGATCCCAATCCCCAGCATCCCCGGCGGACACCAACCCGCCCCCATCGTCGGCACCGTCTTCAGCACCCATTCCACCACCGAGTCCGAAGGGTTCAGCATCGCAAACTTCGACTTCGCCTCCGACCCGCCGCCCTTGGCCGCCACCGTCACTTCGACCGTGTCGCCCTTCACCAACTCCACGTTCACCACCGCCGGCGTATTGTCTTTGGTATTGATCCGCTTCCCTGCCGGGTCGGCCTGGATCGAAGCCCGCAGCTTGTTATCCGGATCCAGATACGCCCGCCGCACGCCCTCATCCACCATCTCCTGCAGGTCTTTCGCCGGCTCGCCGGGCGCTGGCTCGAAGCGCACATCCATCCCCACCTTCACAAACGCATTCACAATCCCCGTGTCCTGGCAGATGGGCCTATGCCCCTCGGCGCACATCCGGCTATTGATCAGAATCTGCGCCATCGCATCCTTCGCCGCGGCAGACTCTTCCTTCTCATACGCCTTCGCCAGGCTCGTAATGTAATCCACCGGGTGGTAATAGCTGATGTACTGCAATGCGCCTGCAACACTGGCAATGAAATCTTCCTGCTTGATCACCGTCATAAAGAATTGCTCCTTCACTCAATCTGATGCAGTTCCAATCAACGCCCCCGCATGACCGTCATCCTGAGCCGCTTTACTCGCCCCGTCGAGTTACGTCCCGAAATGAACCCATCCGGTATCGCCCCCTCAAAAAAAAGAAGCTGGTTGCCCCATCCATCGCGTCTTTTGCGATGGGTGGGATACGACCAGGCCCATCTCGCATGTCCATCAGGAGCAGCCTGACTCGCCCCGTCGAGTTACGTCCCGAAATGAACCCATCCGGTATCGCCCCCTCAAAAAAAGAAGCTGGGTGCCCCATCCATCGCGTCTTTTGCGATGGGTGGGATACGACCAGGCCCATCTCGCCTGTCCATCAGGAGCAGCCTGACTCGCCCCGTCGAGTTACGTCCCGAAATGAACCCATCCGGTATCGCCCCCTCAAAAAAAGAAGCTGGGTGCCCCACCCATCGCGTCTTTTGCGATGGGTGGGATACGACCAGGCCCATCTCGCCCCTCCATCAGGAGCGCATCCTGTCGGGGTCGAAGGATCTCCAGTTGCTTTCCCGCACGAACACAATCGAGCCAAATCAATACTAGGGTAACGGATGCCCCGCGTGGCCGGCTCGCGCAAGCGCAAGGTTTGCCCCGGAAACCGTCCCTCACAGGATTACTCCGCCGTCAGTGACTCTCCGCTGAACCCGTTGCGCTTGTAGCAAACAACTTCCTGGTCCACAGTGATCCGGAAGTGACACTCGAGAGAGTGTCACAGGCTGGCATTCCCGCGCACCAGACCTCCGCTAGCCTTCTGAAAAGCAAGACAGTCAATTCGAGGGGGACTTATGTGGAAGACCGTATTTGTATTGACAATGATCGCCGCTGCCATTCCGGCGCTCGCGGTGGAAGGCTCGGATGTCGCGTACCAGGGAGGCACGATTCCGCAGTTGAAGGAAAGCACAGTCGGAAAGTTCGACCTGACTTCGGGCACAGGACTGCGGTTTCTCTATTCCGGCGGGAGTCTGGAGATTCCGTACAACCGCATCGAGTCCTTTAAGCACTCGAAAGAAGTGGCAGTGCATCTCGGAGTGGCCCCCGCGATCGCCGTTGGTTTAGTCAAGCGCCGCAGACGAAACCATTTCGTTCAAATTACATTTCTCGACGGCAATAACCTGCACCAGGTGGCAGTCTTCGAAATCCCAAAAACGATGCCGCGTGTCCTGATGCCGGCGTTCGTGGCGCGTGCCCCACAGGCGCGTTGCGAACCTTTCCAGGAGTGCGGCCCCTTGCCACGCTTGAATCCGATGCAGCCCAGACAAGTGGGGAATGCGGTGCCCGGCCAAGCCATGACAAATCCTTCCACTCCTCCGAAATAGTCCCGGCACCCCAGGTCTCGGTTCCGGGGCCTGGGGCCCAAAATCCTACCGTTGCTCTGCCGCGCTCCGAATGTCCGTATGCCCGAAATCATCGCCCTTCCAGAGCATCGGCTCGCGCTTGTCGCGTGCCAGCGCATAGCTGAAGCAGTCCCCAAAGTTCAACCCCGCCGGATGCCCGCTCCCCTTGCCGTAATCGCTATAAGCCTGTCGCGCAATCCTCGCCTGTTCGGCCGTAACGGGTTCGATCACAATCTCCGATCTCTCAACAAGGTCATCAAGCATACGGCTTGCCACGGGTTGACGAAGACTATCGACGACGATGCAAGTTTCAACGTAAGTAGCAGCCGAGACTCTCACGTCCTTCGTCGTTTCCAGAAGCGCGGAAAACTCCGCGTGCTCCGGCTCACGCTTAAGAATAGCCACCAGTGCTGACGAGTCCACGATCATAATGGCATTCCTGTCTCTTTATCGAAGAGCAGGTCGCCAATCTTGTCCGAGGGCGGCAGGCCCTTCAGCAAAGGAGCAGTCCGCTTCGACAATTCGTCCAACCACTCCGCAAGACCCGCCTTTGGATTCGGCTTTTGACGCTCCAAACGCTCTTTGAGCGCAACTTTGACGGCCATGGTCACAGTCTCGCCGTTGCGCTCTGCTACTTCCCGCGCCAGCCGGTCCGTTTCCTCGTCCTTGATGCTCAACGCCATTTTCTTTCTTTCTACCTCTTTCTTCTATAATTCTACCACATCCCGTGCCTCACCAGAATGCGGGAAAGCTAAGATCTCAGCCGTGAACGGTAGGTAGGCGACCAATCCCCGATAATAAGGCCTGCAAAATCATCGGAGCATTCGCCACTGAGTTGGCCACCGACTTTGCCGACCCACAGGGAATGAAGCTGTGCCCCATCGATCGGACGGCTTTGTTTTTGCCCGATGGGTGGGAGTCCGTAGAACTCCATTGCCGCGCCTTGTTTTGTTGAACTTGCATTTCTGCTTTTTATCAGGAATGCTATTTGCCCTTAGTCCAGACTCACGACCTTTTCCGCCGCCTCTCAGCCACCTGGGAACCATTGGCACTAGAACCGAACTGACACAGCATCTCCCGACACCGCAACCCGCTTGCTCTCCGCCGTCCCCGCAATCTCCACAACCAAAACCGGGTCCTTCGGCATCCGCCCGCGCTTGTCGGCTTTCAGCGTAAGCGTGCGCTTCCCATCGTCCCATCCACATTCGATGCGGATGAACTCGCCCTTCTCATACTCAAAACTCGCACCGTCATCCTCATAAAGCGAGAAGGTTCCGTCAGCTCCGGGATACACTCTCAACCTCAAAGGCTCAGAGTTCGCCTCTTGCGCATACTGTTTGACGGGCCCAAGCGGCAATATCCCACCGGCCCTCACGTACAAGGGCAAGGTGCCCAGGTCTACCTCGCGCGTCACTTCGCGGCCGCCTTCAACGCGCGCGCCGCTCCAGTAGTCCCACCACTGCCCCTTCGGTAGATAGGTCGCGCGCTGCGTGGCTCCCGGCTCCAGCACCGGGGCAACAAGAATGCTGTCTCCCCACAGATAGGCGTCTTCGCACGCTGCGGCTCGCGCATCGTCAGGGTATGCAAGCCAGAGTGAGCGCATCAGCGGCAGCCCCGTTTTGTGCGCTTGCGCCACAGCGGAGTATGAATACGGCAACAGGCTGTAGCGAAGGTCCAGATACTTCCTGCATATCTCCTCGACCGCCGCGTTATGCAGATCTTCAGGCCGCGGCAAAATAGTAGCAGCGAATTGCCCATCGAACTCCGCCGGCCCGTAGTTGCCAAGATTCCATCCCCACGGCAGCCGCAGTTTCCATGTACGCCCATGGCAGCGAAACGACGGACAGAATGCGCTGAACTGAAACCAGCGCACAAACAATTCCGCAGTGAACTCTTTCGTCGGCACAAAGCCCCCCGTATCGCTGCCCCAGTAAGGTATGCCGCACAACCCGGCATTGATGCCCACCATCACCTGCGCCGCCAGCGTCTTCCACGTGGAAAAAGTATCCCCCGACCACAGCCATCCATATCGTTGCAGGCCCGCGTAGCCGTTGCGGTGCAGCGCGAACGGCCTGACGTTCGGCTGGAACAACTGCGAACCCTCCCAGTACATTCGATTCCTCGCCAGCCGCGAAGCGGGAGGCAACTCATCCCCTTCATCAGGCCAAAATCCATCCACTCCTGCCCGCAACACCGGCTCATGCTTCGGCCAATACACGGCCGCATTGCTCTTGTCTTCTTGAGCAGCGCCAGTATCGCCAACCTCGCCATGCAAATCCTCCGGCGGACTCGTGACATGGACCACAACCTTGAAATGCTCATCGTGCATCTCGCCAATCATCGCCGCCGGATCGGGAAACACGTTGGGATTGAAGGTGAAAGATCCATGCCCTGTATTCCATCCCGAAGGGCAGAAGCCGGTGCCGAGATAAATCATTGCGTCGCAAGGCAGCTTTCGCTCCCGGAAAGTCCTGGCCTCTTCGAGCACCGACTCGCGGCTTTCAAGCGTGCGGTGCGACTGCTGGAATCCCAAAGCCCACAACGGAGGCATATGCGGATAGCCCGTCAACTCGGCCCAATTGCGCAACAACTCCGCCGGTGTCGGCGCCAGCACGATGAAGATGTCGCGCGTCGGCGTTCCTTCCACTGGAAGAAAGCGGCCCTCGTCCCCGCTCAGGTCGAAGCTTCCCCACGGATGCGCGAAGAAGATGCCCCAACACCCCGTGCCCATCAGCCACGGAATCGGTACGCGCGCTCCATACGTTTGCAGATCAATATGGCTCTGCCCGTTCCGCATCGCATCTGAACCGCCTCGATGATTGAAAGGATGCGCCCCTTCGCCAAGGCCGAACAGCGGGCCCTCACCAAGTGAAAAGTGGATCGCGCCCGTCGAGGGCTCCAGCCGAATCTGCTGCCGTGTCTTCCCCTCTTTGTCTGCGATCGTCACGCGCCAGGGACTCTGGTCAACATGAATCGAGTAATCTCCCCAGCGAATAAGACCGGGACTTGCTTCCTGAAGCGGCTCGGGCCACTCCCTGGCAACGATCCCAATCTCGGCCGCAGGCCCTTGCTTTCCGCTCTGAATCACGCGCAGACGCAGCGTATTCTCATTCACCGCCACCAGCGTCAGCAGATGTGAGTTGCCAACCGCCGGCACGCCCTGCGTCGCACCGAAAACCTCCGCGGCATCAACCGTTCGAGAAAAAAGCACATGCGTGGCCCCGCAGGCCATGCCCGCCAGGAATCCGCGTCGTGTTGAATCTGCCATTCAGTTCCCTCTGCACGAATATCGAAATGTTCTCTCTCTGATCTTCATATCAGAATTGACTGTCTTCCTGAGCAGCCCGACTCGCACGGCGAGTTACGCCCACAGATGAACAAATCCGGTATCGCCCCTCAAAAAAGAAGCTGGGTGCCCCATCCATCGCGTTTTTTGCGATGGGTGGGATACGACCAAGCCCATCTCGCCCGTTCATCGGGAGCGAAGTCGAAGAATCTGCTTTTTGCAATCTGGCGAATGGGTGGGATACGACAAAGCTCAATCGGCCTGTTCATAGGGACTCGCGGCGACGAGTTACGTCCTAGGATGAGTCCCAACCAACTCACCCGAAAAAGCCCCGCGTATTGCAGAGAATTACCGACTGCCGGCGCAGAATGAAGGTATGAACCTCCTCCAGGCCCACGCGTCAAATCCGGACAGATTCCCACTACGGAAGCCCGTTTTCCGTCCCCCCAATGCACCCCCCCTACCCCCCTCCCGCAAAGGAGTACTAGAAGGTAACGTATCTCTAGATAACATGAATGGAATGAGGAATACAAAATGCTATGCTAGTTACTCATCGGTTAATACTAAGGGCTGTTTTTAGCCCTTTTTGGCCCTTTTGGGGCCCTTTTGAAGCCGAAAATCGACCCCTTTCACGCTGGAGGACTCCCATTCGGAAAAGCCAAGACGACAGCATTATCCACCAGAAGGCCCTTAAGGCTTGAGCATCATCTTCCCGACACCGTCACGATATTGGCTCGCGATTGCGAAGGCCTCATCGATGTGATCGAGGCTTCTGGTGTGTGTCAACAGTGGTCGAAACCACTCCGCATGCGCCTGGAGCAGATCAAGAGCCTCCTGCGTCTCGTGGTTCGAGCGGCGCACGTTGAAGATGGTGAGTTCCTTGCGCCGCATGGACGACGCATCCACTGACACCACGGGTGACGAATGAATCCCGGTGATCGCAACGCGCCCGGCATTGCGGGCTAGCTGAATAGCCTGGCTGGTCGTATCTTCCCCGGCCGCACAGTCGATAGCACAGTCCACACCGCGCAGCCCAGTTCCGCCGAGGATCCCCTTGAGTGCCTCCCCCGGCTCGAGCGCCACGTCGGCGCCCATCGCCCGCGCCAGCTCGCGGCGGTGTGCCAGCGGTTCCACGGCCCACACCCGCCCCGCATTTGCAGCCCTCAATGCCGCAATGGTCAAGAGCCCGATCGGCCCCGCGCCGATCACCGCGACCGTTTCACCCGCCCCGATCGACGCCAGACGGAGCGAATGCACCGCTATCGCGAGAGGCTCAGACAGAGCCGCCTCCCCGAATGACATCCCCCTGGGGATAGGAAGAAAATTCGAAACCGGCAAGTTCACCAGCTCGCGGAAAAATCCGGGATGGGTCGGATTACTGAGAAAGCGGATGTTCGCGCACACGTTGTGATGCCCGCTCAAACAGAACTCGCAGTGGTAGCAGTAGAGCGCGGGCTCAAGCGCACCGCGGTCGCCCGCTGCGAGCCCGGTAACGCCGGCCCCAGTCTTCACGATGGTTCCCGAGGGCTCGTGCCCGAGCAGCATCGGGTAGACATTGGGCGTCCCGCCCACGGCACCCTCGGAGTACGAATGCAGGTCGGACCCGCAGACGCCCACAGCCTCGATCCGCACCTGCACCTCACCCGGGCCGGGGTCTTCAATCGCCATATCAGTAAGCCGGAATGTCAGCGAAGCAATGAGTTCAGCAGCTCGCATCGAGTACTTTTCCTCAGAAACGATACTTTATCAGTCGGCCGGAGCAAAAAGCGAACGTGGAGCTGTACCAGCGGCGCATTCCAACGTGATCTGCAATGTGATTTTCCTCGCCAATGCCCTAATCTAGGATCATGGACGCAACCGTGAACGGCCCTGCCCCGGAAACCCCAGAACCCTCCGCACCTGACCAAAAACCCTTCGATCTCCTCGTGGTCGGCGCCGGACCCACCGGTCTTGCCTGCGCAATCGAAGCTCAGAAAGCTGGCCTGCGGGCTGTCCTCGTCGAGAAGGGCTGCCTCTGCAACTCCCTCTTTCACTACCCCGCCCACATGACTTTCTTCACCACATCCGAGCTGCTTGAAATCGGCGGCATCCCCTTTCCCAGTCCCCACGCCAAGCCCAACCGCAACGAGGCACTCGAGTACTACCGCCAAGTCGCCGCCTTCTACAGGCTCGAAGTCCGCCTCTACCATCGCGTCGACCGTGTCTCGGGCACCGACGGTGCCTTCACCGTCCACACTACCGACCGCTTCGGCCGCTCCGAATCCCTCCAGAGTCGCAAGCTCGTCATCGCCACCGGCTACTACGACCTGCCGAACTGGATGGGCATCCCCGGCGAAACCCTCAGTAAGGTACACCACTACTACAACGACCCCCATCCCTACTACGGCCTCGACATTGCCGTCATCGGAGGCAAGAACTCCGCCGCGATCGCCGCTCTCGAACTCTGGCGCCACGGTGCCCGCGTCACCCTCATACACCGCGGCTCCGAACTCCACCGTCACGTCAAATACTGGATCAAGCCAGACATCGAGAATCGTATCAAGGCCGGCGAAATCAAGGCGTTCTTCAACGCCAACGTCGTTGAAATCACCACGGACAGTGTCATCATTGAGACCCCCGCCGGCCGCCAGGCCCATGCCAATGACTTCGTCTTCGCCATGACCGGCTATCATCCCGACTTCACATTTCTTGAGCGGTTGGGCGTCCGTTTCGCGGGCCCCGACCGGCTCCCGGTCTGCAATACGCAAACGCTGGAAAGCAACGTTCTGGGCATCTACCTCGCTGGCGTGATTGTGGCAGGCTCGCGCACCAACGAAATCTTCATTGAGAACGGCCGCTTTCACGGACGTCAAATCGCGGTGGCACTAGCATCCAACTTGAAGGAATAGAAGAAGAGCCTGCAAACCGATCTCGCTGCCGGTCCTGTAAACTGAGGCCCTCAAACTCTTCGAAAGGCAGGCACACCCCATGCGCTTGTGGCCGCGAACGATACGTTGGCAGATGTTCGCAGGCCTTCTTTTGCTCGAGACCCTCTCCATCGCCCTTTTTACCGCCATACTCGTCCGCCAGCAGACGGCAGAGGTCTTCTTGCGCGCGAGGGCCCGGCTCTCGTATGAGGCCACCTCGGTCGCGTTGCAATCCAGTGAGGCCTTACTCCAGAACCGGCCCGGTTGGGTTGGGCTGTCGGTGAAGATGATGGGCGAGGCGCCAACCGTAGCCATCACGAAGGTCACCGATCCGGCGGGTAACGTCCTGTTTATTAGCAGAGGCGAGGCCGACCAGAGCAGACTCGAGGCCGAGGAACTGAGGCAGATCCCGCTCGTCGGCCGCGACAGTCCCAGATTCGTTGTTCTCGAGGGCAACCGGTGGGAGAGCGTCGCCGCCATCTACACCAATAACGATCTTCGCGGGTATGCCTGGGTCCAATACGACAAGAGTTGGGCGAAGGAACAGCTCCGATTTATTCTCCGCGACACCGCCATCTTCGCGATCATCTGGATCGTGGCTTCTGCCGTGCTTGTATTGCTCATGGCCCGGACCATCTCCCGCCCGCTCGCCACGCTCCAGCGCGGCACCCGCGCCCTGATGACGGCGCCGGAGGACAGCAGCAACTTTCCGCTGCCGGCGGGAGTGCAGAACGAGATCGGCGAACTCATCGAGGCATTCAATAGCATGGTCGCCTCGATCGCCGAGCAACGCTCAGGGCTCAATGACACACTCTCACTGCTTGACTCCATGCTCGCCAACGCTCCCATCGGCCTGGCCTTCTTCGACCGCGGCTGCCGTTTTACTCGCGTCAACCGGGTCTTTGCTGAACTGACTGGTGTTTCCCTAAGCCGTCACCTGGGCCGCACGCTGCCGGAACTTCTGCCTCAACCGATCGCCCAGCATCTTGAAAACGCCGTTCTACGCGTGTTTGCGGAACAGGAACCGATGAGAAACTTCGAAATCGGCGGACAAAGCGGCAAGCTGGGGCGCCCCTGGACCTGGCTGGTCAGCGCTTACCCGGTGCGGACCACTCCGCAACAGATACGCTGGGCAGGAATCATCGTGCTCGACGCGAGCGATCGAAAGCGGAGCGAGGACGCGCTGCGGAAGGCGGAGAAGCTCGCTGTCACCGGCCGGCTGGCGGCTTCGATCGCTCACGAGATCAACAATCCCCTGGAGGGAATTACCAACCTCCTCTTCCTGCTTCGCAACTACTGCCAGCTGGAAGATCCGGCTATGAATTACGTCACGATGGCGGAGTACGAGGTTCGACGCATCGCTGAAATCACCCAGCAGACGCTTCGTTTCTATCGCCAATCGACGCTCCCGGCGCGCGCCAAGATGACGGAACTGCTCGATTCCGTTCTCAGCCTTTATCACGGCCGTTTCAACACGATCGGACTCAAGGTCGAACGCGAATACGACCCTGACCTGGACTTGTTCTGCTTTGCCGGAGAGATCCGCCAGGTCTTCGCGAACCTGGTCGGCAACTCTATCGATGCTTCCTCTTCCGGCGGCAGGCTCCTGGTCCGAGCGCGGCGTTCGCGCAATTGGAAAGAACCCCTCCAGAGGGGGGTGCGCTTTACCACGGCCGACACCGGAGTGGGCATGGAACCGGAGGTGCGCAGACGGGTGTTCGAGGCCTTCTTCACGACCAAGGAGGTCACCGGCACCGGCCTCGGCCTGTGGATCAGCTCCGAGATTATCGTCAAACACCACGGGATGATTCACGTGCGCAGCCGGGCCGCGGGCCCAGGGAAGACCTCCGGAACCGTATTCCAATTCTTCATCCCAGACGACCTCAATCTGCTCAATACCAATGAGCCCGCAAACGGGAGCGCGGGGTTGCAGGGCTGAGGGCCCGAGATACTAGCGCCACCGCATGGCTTCGGAGGGTTTTCCGGAGCTGAAACGGTAATTAATGGCCAAAAAACGGCCAAAAACGGAGATCTCTGTTTACCAGGTGGTAACTAGGGTAATTTCTCATGGTACTCATTCCATTTGTGTTATCCGAGGAGAGTTTGTAATTTACCCCCGATTTAGAGGGGGGGTACGGGGGGGTGCGAAATTTGGCATTCCGGGAGGAGAGATTTGCCTGGATTTGACCGTCAGACTCAAAGGGGTTCATTTCTTAATTCTGCGCTGCGGAGCAACAATTTTATGCAAAAACGGCACGTGATAAACGCGGGCTAAAGACAATGGGGATGAAAATCCTGCCTCCGGTCCCGTTCCCCTATTCCGGGTAAGGTTCACATTCCAAAAAAATTTCTTCTACACGGTCTTGACCGCTCACCTATTTTATGTGCTACAGTCAGTAACACTATGGCAAGTAACATTTCCTTCGATCACGATCCGGCCGAATTGGGCGAACTCGAGCGCAGCATTCTCCTGATTGTGTGGCGCAAGGGCGACCTGACAGCCGAACAGGTCCGCGAGCAGCTTGGCCGGCCTCTCAAGGACTCCACGATTCGCACCGTCCTGCGCCGCCTCGAAGAGAAGGGCTACCTGGCACACTCGGTCGATAACCGCACCTTTCTCTACCGTCCCGTGGAGTCCCGGCAGTTTGTGGCCGGGCGCGCGGTCAAGCGCATCGTGGACTGGTTCTGCGAGGGCTCAGTGGAGGCATTGCTGGTTGGCATGGTGGACTCGAAGGTGCTCGACCGCGCCGAGTTGCAGCGCCTTGCGGACCGCATTGCCCTGGCCCAACAAGCAGCACCGACCGCGAGTTCCCGCCCTTCCTCAAAACGCCTCTCAGCCTTGAAGGGTAAGGAGAAACCATGACTTCAGTCCTCGTTCCCCTGATTCTTGAAGCCTCGTTGCGGGCACTTCTCGCAGCCGCAGCGGTATGGGCCGGGCTGCGCGCCTTGCGGGTCAGCAACGTGCTCGCACAAAAGGCCGCCTGGGGCCTGGTTTTGATTGCCTCGCTGGCTTTGCCGCTGGTTCCACGCTGGCATGGTCTCTTCGGTTCTGCCGCACTCCGGCTGCCGGCCGGCTGGAGCCAACCGACCGCAGCAGCGCAAGCGTCTCCACCTGCGTTCACTCCCGCTTCGAGGCCCAATCGCTATCCCGCTCCATCGATATCGAGCGACTATTCAGGCGACGGAGGATGGTCTGAGGTATCGGTCGCCCCTGCGCCGGATGCGGCACTGCTTTCAATCGAACCGGCCTTCCAGCCGCAGAGTGGAGTGAAAAATACAGACCACATATCGTCTAAAAATCGAGCGAGAGATTCTCGGGTTTTGCAGGCTGTGGGAAAAGGCCTCAACCCGATCAAGGACCCCGAAATGCACGCCTCAGGGGCTAAAGCCCTTATTCTTTTTGGTCCACTTGCGGCACGACTGAAGTCATGCCCTGACACAGAGCCTCTGAAGGCCTCCGCTGGATCAAGTTTTTCCGCAGCCTGCGATGCCCCGATTGATTTGCGCGGTCTATCTGCCGGGGTTAAAGCCCCGACCTACCATCCGTATGAAGTCACGACCAGCGCGGCTCCCACAACTCCGACTCCGATTCGTCTGGCGGAGGCCGGCTGGCTCGTCTATCTCGGCATGTTTGCCGCACTGCTTGTGCGTCTTCTTTTTGGGCTCGCCTCGGCGCTCAGATTATGGTTCACGGCGGAGCCGGCGGAGGATCTGGGTGGTTCCGATTGCGCCAACGGCCTTAGCCTGCGCGCGAGCCGTCGTGTTGCCTCGCCTGTAAACATCGGCTCAGGGATTGTGCTGCCTGCCGATTACACAGCGTGGGACGAAGAGAAGCTGCGCATCGTTCTGGCCCACGAGCGCTCGCACGTGCGCCAGGGCGACTTCTATTTGCAACTGCTCGCCGGGCTTTACGCCTCACTGTTCTGGTTCAGCCCGCTGGGGTGGTGGCTCAAACGCAAACTCTCCGAACTGAGCGAAGCCATAAGCGACCGCGCCGGCCTTGAAGAGGCCGCCAGCCGCTCCTCCTACGCACAGCTCCTGCTTGAATTCGCGGCCCTGCCGCGCCCAACCGTTACAGGAGTTGCCATGGCCCGCAGCAGTCATCTCGCCCAGCGCATTGAACGCCTTCTGAATGAAACCCGTTTCCGCCAGGCCTTTGCGGCCGGCGGCCGCCGCGCACTTGCCGCAGTGATTCTGGTTCCCGTTGCGCTGTTCGCGGCTACAGCCCTGGTCCGCGTGGAAGCCGGTGCATCTCCCGCGCCTCAGGCCGAGGCCGCACCGCAAGCCCAAACCAGCGGCGAGTCCGCGCCCCAGCAGGTCACCGCGCCTGCACCGGCCGCCGCGCCCGCTCCGCAAGCAGCGCCGGCCCCTCCAGCGCCTCCCGCACCAGCGCCGTCGCCTGTTGCGCAGCCGGCTCCAGCACCGGCGCCACCCGACGCTGTAGATCCGAGCGCAGACCCGGTGACTCCACTGCCTCCCGAGCCGGCGCTTGGAGCAATGCCTCCCATGCCGCCAATGCCGCACGTAACTGTCCGGGTTAACCCGGGGACGATTCGCCTCCAGATTGACCCAGCCATTCGCGCGCAGGTAGCCGAAGCGCGAGCCGAAGCAAGGGTCGAAGCGCGCGCGTACCGAGGCTATTCCTACTCCTACGACGAGGATGGCGATCCTTACGCACTGGTCGGCGACCCCGGATCGAAGACCCGCTTCAACGGCGACTGGGACGGCAACCGCTCCGAAGAGATCGAGCGGGCACGCAAGGTCGCGCATGGACACTTCCTCTGGTTCCGACACGACGGCAAGTCCTACATTGTTGATGACCCGGCAGTGGTGGCCCAGATCGAAGCCATGAACAAGCCGATGGATGACCTTGGCGCCCAGATGCGCGCGCTCGGCGACCAGATGCGCGCCCTTGGCCAACAGCAGCGAGATCTCGGCAAGCAGATGCGCGATATCTCCGTGCCCACCCCGGATCTAAGCAAAGAGATGGACGAGTTGAGCGCAGCAGTTGCAGCTCTGAAGGCGAAGCAAGGCGGGACCATCAGCCAGAAGGAACTGGGTGATTTGCAACGCGAGTTCGGCCGCATCCAGGGCGAACTGGGCGCACTGCAAGGCAAGATTGGCGCGCAGCAGGGCGCCCTTGGCGGCGGCATGGGCAAGTTCGGCGAGCAACAGGGCAAGCTGGGCGGCCAGATGGGTGAGCTTGGCGCCAAGATGGGCAAGATCGCCCACGAGAATCGGGAGAAGGTCAACGGCGTGATCGATGAGTCTCTGAAGAACGGCAAGGCAAAGCCGGTGGAGTAGATCGGGATCGCACAGTTTTCCTGCTCAAGATGTTTTGAGAGTTTGTCGCGCTTTCGATTTCGTGCGCTTTTTGGGCGTGTAAGTGATTCGTTTTGACGATCGGTTTCTTGCAAGAATACAAAGGAGTCACAACCTCTGAGCGAAGCGGCCCGACCGCTTCGCTCAATTTGTCTTTCGTCTCGAACTTTCCTCCGAACCCAACCTCGCCGATATACCTTAGAACTGTCGGCAGGCGCCCTAACCCGCCGACTGGAGAGTCAAGACCATGCCCCTCGCACCCGAATTAGCCACTGCCGCCCACATCTACAACCGCAACGAAGCGATGCTCGCGAAAGCCACAGACGGACTGACCGCCGAGCAATGGACGACCCGCCCAGGCGACTGCACCAACTCCGCATTGTGGATTGTTGGACACATCGTGTGGGCGCGTTCGCGGGCGCTCAAGCTGCTGGGCGTGGAATGGACGGCGCCGTGGCTCACGCACTTCGAGCGCGGCTCAAAACCCGGCGATGGCGCTCAGTATCCTCCGGCGGAAGATGTGCTGGCTGCCTGGAAGGATCTTTCGGCGAGCCTGCCGACGGCGCTCGAAGCCGCGCCTGCCGCATCCTTGGCCGCACCCGCCCCACAGCCCTCGCCCAGCTTCGACGGAACCATGGGCGGCATGATCAGCTTTCTGGCCATGCACGAGACCTACCATGTAGGCCAGGTCGTGTATGTGCGGAGGCTGTTGGGCCACGAACGAATCGTTGGGTAGGAAAGCGAGATCAGCCAGGCGGGGATGGGAGCAACTGGCCGGAGTGCAGGCCATCGTCTTCAGTCGCGCTGCCCCACGCAGGAAATTGCCACCAGTTCCCGCTGCCATGATAGAGAGAGTCAAGTTTCACCGGACGCTCATGGAACCACGAGTTTGCGCGGGAGGTAAGTTCACTTGTCTGCTCAGGTGTGAGCTTGGCTGAAAGCTTAATGAGTTCGGGTGCGACAAATCGCTTCGCAACCTCTCCCCCTTGCAGGATGGCAACCTGGAAGCGGTAGTAAGCCTCCGCTGGTTCTACGGGCACTCCCGCGCCATCCCGCGCCAGAATCCCCAGCGTAACTGACGCTTTCCACGAACCAGCGTTCGCTGCGGCCTCGAGCGAAGTTCGCGCCTCCTGCGGAGATTTGGCGAGCTCCGGGTGTTGGATGAGCAGAAACCCCAGCTTGTACATGCTCGGGACGTATCCAGCGGCTGCGGCCTCGCGGAGCAATTTGACGGCCTTCACCATATCGCGCGGATGATCGCCGACCTTGAAGTAGAGCACGCCTAAATCGAAAGTCGCAACGGGGTCTCGCAACTTATGCCCGACTTCATACCAGTGTTGGGCGGCCGCTTTATTCCGATCCAACCCGGTCCCCAGGTAATACTGATCCCCGAGATAGGTCGCGGCAACACCACTTCCACGGTTAACAGCCTCATGGAGCAACTGCACGGCGACTACTTTGTCTTTGCGCACCCCAATGCCCCACAAATAGCACACGCCCAGGTGCACCTTTCCCTTGACAAAACCGGAAGCTGACGAGAGCTGGTACCAATGGAACGCTCGTTCGGGATTCTGCGATACGCCAATACCTAACTGGTAGAAATACCCTACTTCGTCCTGGGCTCTCGGATCTCCTTGTTCGGCGGCCTTCTGGTACCAATGGGCCGCCATTTTGAGGTCCTGAGGCACACCGCGACCGATGAAGTAGTCAGCGGCCAATTCAATTTCCTGGGGGATTTTTCCTTTTTCCGCGCCAGCCAGGTGCTGTTGAAATCCGCTGTCCGATGAAAACGTGATGGGAACGAAAATAGCCCATACAACGGCGACGGAGAATGAATTCAGATGGAAGGGACGGACGCAGCAAGGAATTCGAGACTTGAAGTTCATGGCAACCTCCGGAAATCGTTCCTGGACCAGTCCGGTTGGTTAAGCCGCCTGCGGAGTCTCTTTCCGGGACGGCACAGCTTTTTTGATTTATGGCCCGGGATTGCCCGGGTTTGGCAGGTTGGCTGGTTTTATCATTCGAGATGAATACGGTCTGTGTTCCGTGTCACGCATTTTCCAACTGATTTAATTCGGCACAAATTCCGCTCCCGCCACTGGGCGCGATTTGGAAAACCGCTATTCTCGAGCGTGGTGTAAATGCTGATTTGGCGAGGTTTGCGCTGGAGGTTTCTCGGTGTCCGCATTGAAACTGCCGTCCTGTGCAAAATTTGGTCAGTTTCGGCGCGGTGCGCCCGGCGGGCGGCCGCCCCAGTGCCTGCCCTTTGTGTTGAGGATGGGGACGCGCCTCTGAGATTTTGGAACGAGCTGAGGGAACTTACCGCAGGTTCAAACTCCGCGCACCGAAGACTTTCAGGGGGTCGAATGCGACCGGAGCGGGTTTCGCCATGCAGTGCCGGCTTGACTGCACAGGGGTCGCGTACGACCGCGTTACGTGCAGCCGGTCCATGAGGACGTAGCGCGTACGCATGCCGTTGATCGTGGCAGGCAGTTGCGCGGGAATCATTCTACGATCCACGTAGATGACGAGAGCCGCTTCCCTCGGATTGTCGAGGCTCTGTCCTACGCCGACGCCGAAGAATGCGGGATTCTGCATGAGGCCCTGCACCAGTTGCTGCTTGGTGGTTGCAGCCTGACTCAGAATCGTGCCGGCGAGCGGGGGAACAGGATTGCTCTCAAAGGCGGTTTGCGGCGCCGACCCAAGCGCGACGGCGCGCGCCGTCGTCGGAATCACAATCGTTCGAACGCCGTTCACAGTGGCCGGCACAGTGACGCTCATGCGCTGGTCAACGTAGAGGATTATGGCGCCTTCGCCGGGGCGGTCGCTGCTTTTGCCTGTCGCCACGCCAAGAACTCCGGTTGCAGAATTGATCAGCATCCGTGATTGTCCGAGCGCCTGCTGGGTCCGGGCCGTTTCGAGATCCGAGAGAGCGCGCGCCTGCGAGGCACTCGCCGTGCCGTTGCCGTAGTTCAGACAGCTCACCGGATGGTCGGCTGCGCCAACAAACGTGTACGGGCCGCCGGGGACTTGCGAGCTGAGCTCGCTCAGCACATCAGAGACCGGATTCGCCACGCCCTCGCTCGCGCCGGAGTTGTCAACCCCGCCGGCAAAAAACAGTCCCACCGGCTCGGCGTTTGAGCTGTCTACGAGCAACGATCCAGAGTCGCCGGCGTCGCTGAACTGATTGCCGGTAATGCCAATCTGATTGGTGTAAACCTTGGTCAGGTAGGGCTTGGTTTCCGCGCAGTCGGTGAAGTAGTCAACGCTCACATCGAGATTTACCGTCGAGATGCTGGCGCAGGTCAGCCCGGTGGTCCGGCCGCTCTTGGCTACGCTCATATTGAGGGATGCCGGTTCGCCCTTGCCGGCTGTTGACGAGATTCCGGGAGGCGCAGCAGACAGCGTGCCATTCAACGGAACTCCCAGTTCCAGGATATTCCCCGCGGTGTTTACGGCGCCGGAGTTGACGGCGGCTATGGCCGCGTCCGCGTTGGTCGAACTCGACTTGAGAGACAGGAATCCGGTCAGGGTACCGACCGCGGTAATGGCGGCGCCGGTCTGGCCGAAGGGCGTGCAGTTGTCGTCGATCAGTCCCGGCTGGACAATGGTCTCGCCCACGGAGGCCTGATCGCTGCGCGCCAGAACGTGGTTGTTGCTGAGCAGATATTGAGTACCGCTGCTGTTCTTGATCAGCGACCCCAGTGTTCCGCCGCAACAGTCGACGATCTGGTTGCCGCTGGTGTCGTAGTCGTTGTTGTTTGAGCCTGAGGTGCCCAGGGAAACCGGCGTGGCGAGCTTGGTCTCGTGGGTGGCTGGATTGCTCGAAACGCCCGCGGTGTTCAGCAGCACGACACTCGTGGTTCGCGAGGACGAGGTGCCCACAGTCGCGACGATGAAAGTGTTGCCTGTCGCGACGGTTGCCGGCGCCGTGTATGTGACGGTGCAGAACGTGAAGGCCGAAGTGCTGCGCACGCAGTTTGGCGTACTCAGGGCGCCCTGACCGCCGCTCGATCCGCTGGCGGTGTTCGACAAAGAGTAGTTGATCCCGGCGTGTCCGCCAGCTTCGGCCAGGTAGCCGGTGATCATCAAGGTTCCGTTCGCGCCCAATGCCGCGTTCTCCGGTGTCAAAGGCTGCAAAAATCCCGGCGTCACGGTCAGCGTTGAGGTTGTCGTTACGCTCGAATTTGAGACAAGAGTTGCTGTCACCGTCACCGAGACGGTGTCTGCCGTCAGATAGCTGGGCGGCGTGTATTGTCCACCAGAAGAAATGGCGCCGGCACCGCTGTTCGCGTCTCCGCCGCTCACCTTCCAGGTCACCGCCGCCGCGCCGCCACCCGCCAGAGTCGCCGAAAACTGCTCTACCGACGCGCCCGAGGAGTTGGCCGAGTTGCAGCCGGTGCAATTGGTGTCGATTGTCCCGGTGCCCGGTGCGACGGAGAACGTTCCGTTCGACGAGCCGCCCGACACAGTTCCTCCGCCGCAACCAGCGAGCAAGCACAGCGCAGGAACAACCGCGAGCGCCAGCGCACGGCCCACAAAATTTCTTCGGCAGGCAGTGCGCAGGCGCGCGTCCAAACGCTCAGATGAGCGCTGCCGAACCACTGAACGTCTCTTGTGGGATTTCGATCAGGGCTCGGGGTCCTTTCCTTGCGGGGATTTCGCGAATCGCGGCGCTCGACTGCAATCCGTATCCTAATGTTAGACCGTTTCCACACAGCAAACGTTGCTTTGCGCAAAGAACAAAGGGGTTACCAAAGCAGTAGTGCATTCACTCCGCAGTACAAAGCCTACAACTGGTTGCATAAATCCCATCCTCGAGCAGGAGGACATCCCTCAGGGGCTAAAGCCCTCAGTTTTATTGGCTTCTTGCGGCATGCGACCCAGAGGGTACCCCGGTCGTGCCCTTTCAAAACCCATTTGTGCAACCAACTCTAGGCTCCCGGTCCCACTAAACTGGAATTCAGGAGCAAAAGATGGATTACATCAACCTCGGCAACACCGGCCTGAAAGTATCCCGCATCTGCCTTGGGTGCATGACGTACGGTTCCCCCGCGACCGGCAAATTGCTACCCGGCCGCCAGCCATGGGCACTCAACGAGGCTGACAGCGCGCTTTTTTTTCGCCAGGCACTCGATCTCGGCATCAATTTCTGGGATACGGCGAATGTCTACTCCGGCGGGGATAGTGAAATCGTCATTGGGCGCTTCCTTAAAGCGAATGTTCGGCGGGAATCCATCGTACTTGCGACCAAGGTGTGCAGCCCCATGCGCGACGAACCCAACGGCCGCGGCCTCTCCCGAAAGGCAGTCTTGTTTGAGCTCGACGAGAGCCTGAAGCGGTTGCAGACCGACTACGTGGATCTTTACCAGACGCACCGCTGGGATTACGAGACGCCCATCGAGGAGACACTTGAAGCACTTCACGATGCAGTGAAGGCCGGCAAGGTCCGCTACATCGGCGCATCGTCAATGTACGCATGGCAGTTCGCCAAGGCTCTTTATCTCTCACGGCTCAATGGATGGACCCGCTTCGTCTCCATGCAAAACCACTTGAACCTTCTCTATCGCGAAGAAGAGCGAGAGATGATGGGTCTCTGCCGGTCAGAGGGCATCGCCGTAATTCCGTGGAGCCCCCTCGCGCGGGGCAGACTGACGCGGCCGTGGCAGAGCGAATCCACCAAGCGCGTTGAGACCGACGTCTTTGGCAATAACATGTACGCCAAAACCGAAGAGTCGGACCGCAAAGTGGTTGACGCTCTCGGCCAAGTCGCAGAGCAGCGCGGGATTCCACGCGCGCAGATCGCCCTAGCGTGGCTTTTGAGCAGACCCGGAGTGACGGCGCCGATTGTCGGCGCCACCAAGCCGCATCACCTGGAAGACGCCGTAGGCGCCCTCGGCGTGAAGTTGACGACGGAAGAAGTTGCGACGTTGGAGGCACCGTACATTCCCCATCCAGTGCTGGGATTCAGCTAATCGCGGCTCCTCTGAATCGCCGATAACGTGTCGGGCGCATCATCCTTGCGACTTTTTCCGTTGAAGGGATGGGATTCCATTCGCTTTTCGTGACCGCGTCTCAGCTATGGTTTCGTAAATCGGCCAAGCGCTCGACAAGCGGAAGAGTTTGTGAGACAGGGGCTAAAGCCAATCTCATTTTGGGCAGGTTTCGGCACGGCGGAGGAGGCTGCGGAAAAAGGCTCGATTTTGGCCGAAGCGGGCGAAAGGCAATCCGCAGGGACTAAAGCCCAGCGAATTTTGCAGGCTTTATTGTCGGAGATAAATCTCCGACCTACCGTTCCGGACCGAGATTTGTGTATTTCCGCAGCCTGTGAAGTCGAGCCCCGACACTTTTCCGGTTTATGAAACAAGCTTTGTTCACGAAACACCGCCATGTCCGTTTGGCATAGACTGTAGTGCAACTGCCAATGGTCGTCTTCTCCCGCATGTTCCGGCCGCTCCTCCTGGCGCTAATCCTCGCCCTTCTCTGCCTGCACACGCGCGGCGATCGCGACGACGCACCGCTGACCGCTGCCATGGCCTTTCCGGGAACCATGCCCCGTACGGTTCTTTGGGCGTGGGAGGAACCGGAAAATCTGAGCACCGCGCCTGCGGAGTCAGTAGGCGTAGCTTATTTGGCCGAGACCCTTGGACTCCACAACGCTGCCAACGCGAGACCCGCAATCGGGATCCGCTTCCGGCATCAGCCTTTGGCGGTCGCGCGGGGGGCCGCAGTGATGGGGGTCGTTCGCGTAATTGCCGAGCCCGATTTCCAGGACTCCGCCGAACTACGCCGCCAGACCGCACTCGTCCTTGCACAAGCGGCTCAGCAACCGGGACTGCGGGCACTGCAGATCGATTTCGATGCAACCCGCTCGCAGCGAGCTTTCTATGCCGGAGTCTTGACCGGCCTTCGAGCGCAGATGCCGGCTGGAATGCCGCTCTCGATCACCGCTCTGCTAAGTTGGTGCGCCGCCGGACCGGGCCCGGGGGACTGGATGGCCACACTCCCCATCGACGAGGCCGTCCCAATGTTTTTCCGCCTCGGCGGCAACTCCAACCCCCGCGGCAACAAGAGTGGATACCCACTCCGCGACCCACGTTGCCGCGGCAGCGTCGGGATCTCCTCCGACGAAAGCTGGCCATCGCTTGACCCGCATCGGCGCGTGTACCTTTTCGCGCCGCGGCCCTGGACCCCGCTGCAACTTGCCGCTCTGCGGAAATTGCCGGATGGGCGCGCGCCCGCACTAGAACCGAGCCCTGACGCATTCAACCTCCGCGTCAACGACACCGGAATGCACGCGATCAGAAATGCCGATCAGAGGTACGTCGACGAATCGTCTGGCGACGAACGACCTACCACCGAAAAGGAAGATCTGCCATGAAACATCCGTTGCGAACTTCTATTATCCTTGTGTCAGTTGTCATTTTTGTGCGCCTGGGGAACGGTTGCGGACCCTTCATTGACGAAGATGTCTTTCAGCAGAGCAGCGATCCCGATGCGCCTTACGCCAAGTATGTGGCGGGCCGTCTCGGGCTGGTGGATGGCGCCTATCGTGTTCGCCACCTGGTCGTTGCTTACAACACCATGAGCGGCCACCCGCTTACCGCCGCCGAGCAGAAGGCAGCGATTGCCGTTGACGATTACTACAACGGCAGCGGCGCAGGCCAGTCCGACGACACTGGTGAACGCAAAGTCCCTGGGCAGGACTGGCAAACATTTTCAAACTGCCTGGCCGATTCCAGACGGAACGCCGACGCAACGCTAGCCGACCGGCGCGCCCGCTACGGCAAGCCCGGCCAGCCCGACTCTGCTGAAATCGTCAACTGGATGGCCGGGCAACAGGCCGTCTTCTCCAACTGTTCCGACGCGGGTGAAACTCCGCAACCGGCGCCAGCGAACGCGCCGCTCTGGCTCCGCCAGGACCGCGCTTACCAGACCGCAGCGGCTGCCTTTTATGCCCTCGACTACGACACTGCTCTCGCAGATTTCCGCGCCATCGCCGCTGACCACGCTTCTCCGTGGTGGCCGCTTGCCCGTTATCTCATCGCTCGCACACTCATCCGCAAGGCGACCGTCAACTATGTTCCGCTCGGTCCCGACCCGCAAACGCAAGAGCAGGCCGCGGCTGCAAATGCCCAAGTGCTCAAGGGGCTCGCGGAAGCGCGAGATCAGCTCAACTCGATACTTCGCGATCCGGCGATGAAACCACTGCACGGAGCCAGCAGCCATCTGCTCGACTTTGTAATGGCCCGCCTGGACCCCGCCGCGCAGGCCGACATCCTCGCCCGCCGCCTGAGCGAGCACGCTTCGAACGCCGACGACCCTGACTACTTACAAAACGTCATCGACCTCAGCTACATCTACAACTCGCTGCCTACTTACTCCCCTTGGCTTAGTCACAAAGAGACTCTCACGCGCGATGCAACAAATCCGCCAGCTCCACTCATCCGCTGGATGGACGACATGGGCAGATCGCTGCCAAGGGTCGTGCTGGAGGATCAGGGCACGCCTGCCTCCATCATTCCTGAGAACCGCCTCTCCGACGCACTGTCAACCTGGCACCAGACTCATGCGCCGCAATGGCTGGCCGCTGCGCTCAAGCTCGCCCAGCCCGGCAACGATGCTAATTCCGAACTCATGGATGCCGGCCGCGCCGTTCCCGACAACTCGCCCGCATTCGCCACCGTCACTTATCATCGTCTGCGCCTGGCCACAGCGCCGAAGACCCAATCGCCCCAGGTCTCCGCATCCACGCTTCCCTCCTACACTGAACTCGCCGCGCTCCTGCCGCAGATTGAGCACACTCAACCCCGCTCCACCATCAACGCATTTGCCGACCTTGAATCGAGTTTTTCGCCCACGCTTAACGACTTCCTCAAGAACTCGACTCGCATTGCCGCGAGCTATGGCGATGCGGAGAACGGCGGCACGCAGCCTTTGCCGGCGCCGGATCCGGCACACCCCATCACGCTGTGCAATGTGGAGATCGACGCACCCGACGCTCGACACCTCGACGCGCAGACCGCCCTGATATTCAACCAGCGCATGCCGCTCCGCATGCTTCGCGACGCCGCACTTTCGCCCGCGCTTCCCAATAACGTGCGGTTTGAAGTTGCCCACATGGCATGGACACGCGCGCTGCTGCTCGACGACCCGCAGACGGCCCGCGCCCTTACGCCCTATTTGAGCGGCTGCCAGCCAGCGTTCAAACAGTGGCTTGACCAGTACAATGCCGCAACCACGCCCGACGAGCGCCGCGTCCTTGGCCTGCTCGCTCTGATGCGGTTCACCTCGACGGAGCCCAAAGTGCGCGCCGGCCAGGAACGAGACTTTGCCATCTATGACGACTACCGCGACAATTGGTGGTGCAGCGAGCCCGACTACACTGAGCAGTCTCTGCCGCCGGAAAAGCGCAAGCCGCTGCTCTTCTCGCAGGCTGTCGTCCCACGCCTTCAGCAGCCCGACCCGCCCTTTCTTTTTGATGCAGACCGCACCACCGTCGATGGCGAATTGCTCAAGCTTGAAAAGATTCCCTGCGCCTCCGACTACTTTGCTCAAGGAACTCTAGACTGGGTCAATCAACACCGCGAAGATTCTCGCGACGCCGATCTGCTCGGGTTTGCGATGCGCGTCGTCCGCAATGGATGCCGAAGCGACGCTACCAAGGAGCTGAATCATCAGTTGTTCGATACCCTCCATCGCAACTTCCCAAAATCCGAGTGGGCGCTGCGTTACACGACATGGGAGTGACAACTGATCTAATTCTCCGGCCGCGCAATTATGATCGGTGATCGAAGGAAAACGGATGCCGGATGTGCTCGATTGCAAGGCGTTGCCGAAGGGATCGATCAGGAGAACAGCTCGATGAAGGAAATCAATCGCCGCAATTTTTTGTGCAGAACGGGACTGGCTACGGCATCCGTGGCTCTGACGAGGAGAATTGCCTGGACGGAGAATTCACAGCCTACACCGCTGGCGACCACCACAGCAGGAAAGGTGAGCGGGGCGCTGATTGACGGGGTCAACGTCTTCAAAGGGATCCCGTACGGGGGAGACACCGCGAAGACGCGATTCAAGGCCCCGGCACCCCCCGCGCCCTGGAGCGATGTACTGGACTGCACGGCGTTCACGACCATGGCTCCGCAGTTGACCGAGTTGCGGACCCGGTCGGCGTTGGCTCCGCGAGTCCCGGGCAGCCTGGGCGTGGAAAGCGAGGACTGCCTCAGGCTCAATGTCTGGACCGCGGGGTTGCGCGACCACCGCAAGCGACCGGTGCTGGTCTACTTTCACGGCGGAGCCTACAACAACGGAACCGTGAACAACGATCTCTACGATGGCACGCGCCTGGTGCATCGCGGCGATGTTGTTGTGGTGACCGTCAATCACCGGCTCAACGCGTTCGGATATCTCTATCTCGGCAATCTGTCGGCGGAGTATCGAGAGTCAGGAAACGCGGGACAGCTCGACCTGATTCTGGCGCTCAAGTGGGTGAGGAAGAACATTGAGGAGTTTGGCGGCGATCCCGAGCGCGTGCTCATCTTCGGCCAGTCAGGAGGCGGCGCGAAATGCGCGGCGCTGATGGCAACGCCGGCGGCAAGCGGCTTATTCCATCGCGTGATGACGATGAGCGGGCAGCAGATCAAGGGAGCTTCGATCGAGATCGCGACCGAGCGCGCAAGGGCTGTGCTTGAAAAAATGGGCGTCACGCCGGGGAGAGATCTCGCCGCCCAACTCGACGCGTTGACCATGGATCGGATTGAGATAGGCGCGCGAGCCGTGAGTGCGGACTGGCTTCCGGTTGTCGACCACGTGATTCTTACGCGCAATCCGTTCGATCCCGATGCGCCGAAGCTGTCGGAAAAAGTTCCGATGATTCTCGGCAACGTGCACGATGAAACCGCGCTGCCCATGCGTGGCGCGGAGATTACCTGGGACAACGCGGCTGAGGTGCTGGACACGGCTGTAAGCCAGTACCTGGGACCTTACTCTGCGGCACAGGTCGTCAAGAAGTATCGCGAGATCTATCCCAGCTACACACCGGAACAGGTGGACACAGCCGCAGCGACCGCGTTTCGCGCGTGGCCAGGCCAGCGCTGGGAGGCCGAGCGCCGCGCCCGAAATCCCGTGAGCCAAGCGCATACCTGGGTTTACCAGATGAACTTCCAGGGCGCGAACGGCAAGGCGATGCATACGATCGACATTCCGTTCATGTTCGACAACATCGCCAAGGCCCAAATGCAGATCGAGTCGTCAGCGGAGCAACTGGAAGCCGCGAACGCGCTGGCCGCAACCATGTCGGAGATGCTGATTCATTACGCGAGAACCGGAAATCCTAACTTTGCCGGATTGCCCCACTGGCCAGCCTACGACCTGAAGAGCCGCGGCACGATGATCTGGGAACGTACGCCGCACCTCGAAAACGATCCGCGCGGCGCTGAGCGCGTCTTTGCGGAAAAGGCGCACTACCACCAGGCCGGGACGCCGCTGCCGTAGAGAATGCATGTAGGAGCTTTCGAGAAAGTGGTGCACCACGGGGCCTTCAAGACGGTAGACGCGAATAGCCGCGACTGGCTGGCCTTCCTTTTCCTTGCTACGGCGGGTTTTCGAGCTGTCGAGGCTCTTTCTTCATCTCACGGTCAGGACCAGTTTCCCAAAGTGGCTTCCTTCTTCCATTCGGCGTAGAACTTCCGGCGCCTGGGTCCAGTGGAACTCTTCGCCGACGGGCCGCATTTGACCGAGCCACAGCGCCTTGCTCATCTCGACAAAGTCGCGGCGCGAGCCTACGTAGATTCCGTGAATGCGGGCCATTTTGTGGAGAATCACGGACATTGGAAGGGGAGCCGCAGTTTCCGCGAGCACTCCCACCTGGGCTACAGTACCACCGATGCGAATCGCCTTGAGCGAGCGCGGGAGGGTGCCCAATCCGCCGACTTCGACAACGAGGTCGACGCCTTCTCCGCCTGTCTGGTCCAGCACCCAGCGCTCCCAATCGGGGTTCTCGCGGTAGTTCAGTCCAGCATCGAGGCCCAGTTTTTGGGCCCGTTCCAGTTTTTCGTCGCTGCTTGAGATGCCGAGTGTCCTCAAGCCCCTAAGGCGGGCAAATTGCAGAGCAAAGATCGAGACCCCGCCCGTTCCCTGGATCAGGACGGTCCCGCCCGGCTTAAGATCTCCGGAAGCGAGTGCGTTCCACGCAGTAACGGCCGCGCAAGGCAGGGTTGCGGCCTCCTGATAGCTGAGGTGGGCGGGAATGCCTACCAGGCCAGTCTCCTTAAGGACGATGTAGTCGGCCAGCATTCCGTCGACGTCACCGCCGAGCGCGCCTTTGGCCCGCACTGAGGTGAGCGGCCCGTCGAGCCAGTTCTGCATGAAGATTCCAGCCACGCGGTCGCCGGGCTGCCATGCGGTGACGCCCTCGCCGACGGCCACCACTTCTCCGGCACCGTCGGAGCAGGGAATGCGGGGGAGCCTCATTTTGGGGTTGTATTTACCCTTGACCACGAGCAAGTCGCGATAATTCAAGGAAGTTGCGCACACCCCGACGAGGACCTCCCCAGGGCCGGGAGCAGGGGTCGGTCGCTCGACAAACTCCAAGGAATCAATGCCAAAGGACGAGACCTGCCAGGCACGCATGTTGCAACCTTTCTTTTGTTTGCCAGATGCCTCTTTATTCCGTGGGACGCATTGCGGGGAAAAACCCGTAGAATGAAGATAGGACCCGTGTTTCAAGAAAGTAAATCGGTGGAGGAGCAAATGGCAAATGTCTTGCAGCAAGCGGAGGTCGATTCCGTCAACGCCTTTGAGACGGAAGATGCGCGCCGGCTGGCGGCGTCGAATCGTGCTGTGCGCGAGCGTGAAAAACAGGCGCTGAACCTGCAACGCGAGAACATTCTGTCGCAGAAGACGTCGAGCCCGGCCCGGCGCCAGGCGCTGGAAGCAGCCCTTGCGCAGATTGAGGGCCAGCTAAGCGCGATGGGCTAGGCCGCCCGGCTGTATTTTATAAAGATTGCCGGGCGGGGTCGCCAGGCCCTTACCGATAGGGAACGCAAAGCTCCGGCTAAAATCTGCCATCCGTTGGAAAGTGGAATTGTGCCCAATTGTTCATTTTTCCGTTGCCGCGCGCACACCCGCGCGACGCCCTCCCACGGCCGCTCAAGGTATCCGCATTTCTCTCCGATAAGTTGAACGGACAGGTAACTCAACCTTCCGCCAACAAGGAGAAACTGGGTGGATTTTGATAAAGCAACTGAATGCCACGTTCAGTGAAAGTCAAAACTCGCGGCCTACATTGCAAAGCCCGACCACAGCTTGAATGCAGCAACAGTGGCGCACGAGAACGGTTGCGATCTGGGGAAATGGCTTCAGGGTGAGGGCCGGAAGTTCGCAGGGCTGCCTGAATTCGCAAAATTCACTGCCGACCACGCTCATTTTCACGCGGCTGAGGAATATGAAAAAGGCTGCTTGAGGACGCGGGCAGTGAGCGGGAAAGGCAGCGAGGCGAAACCCCAATCGGCTCGTTGCTACTCGCGATGAAACAGGAGCGAGTTGGCCTGGTCCACTGACGTCATGACGACGCGCGCGATGTTGACATGGTCGGGCTGCTTTACGGCCCAGACGATCGCATCCGCCACATCTTCCGCCGTAAGCGGAGTGACGCACTTGTATACCTTGGCGGCTCTTTCGGCGTCGCCGCGAAACCGGACCAGGCTGAAGTCGGTCTCGACCATACCGGGGTCGATACTGGTGACGCGTACGGGCGTGCCGAGCAGGTCTTCGCGGAGCCCATCGTTGATGAGCCGCACTGCCGCCTTGCTGCCGCAGTAGACCGCTCCGTTCGGATAGGGAATGTCGCCGGCTGTCGAGCCGAGATTCACAACGTGTCCGCGGCTTCGGACGACCATTCCGGGCACGACGGCCCTGGTGACGTAAAGCAGCCCCTTTACGTTGGTGTCGATCATCTCTTCCCAGTCTTCTATCTTGCCTGTGTAGAGCTTTTCGAGGCCGCGGCTGAGACCGGCGTTATTGACCAGCACATCGATCTGGGCCCACTCTTCGGGCAATTCGTCGATGGTCCTCTGCACACCGATGCGGCTGCGCACGTCGAGATGAATGGAGTGGACCGCGGCTGCACCGCGTCCGAGTGCCGTGGAAGCGACTTCGGCCAGCTTGCCGGCGCGGCGGGCCGCGAGCAACAGGCGTGCTCCCTCGGCAGCAAACGCAAGAGCAGTCGCAGCGCCGATCCCGGCGCTGGCCCCGGTAATAAAGACAGTCTTCTCTTTCAGATCCATGGTTCTATCCTATCCAATGGTCACTATTGAACTGTGTCGGCGAACACTACGCATGTAAGTGCTTGAAAAAAACGGGGCTACATTTCTCTCGAACCGGAAGGAACGTTCCTTAGGGGCTGAAGCCCCATCTCATTTTGGGCCATTTCGGCACGACTGAAGTCGTGCCCTGACACTTTTCCCAGATTCCACGAGAGTTTTTCTTCAGCCTGCAAAGTCGTGCCTTGATAGGAAACAGGCAAGGTAGATGGAGAGACCCGATGGCAGGCGGTTGGGGTTTGCGGTCTCCCACCCATCGAGCAAAGGACGCTCGATGGATGGGGCACCCGAAGTTTCATCCCCTCTTGGGTCGGCAAAGCCGGTGGACGACGGACACTTTTCCCAACTGAGCAAGAGATTTTTCAGCAAACCGTAAAGTTGTGCCTTCGATAATTGGGTTCCAGTTGGGTGGTGTATCCGACAATCGAAGGGAACGGATTGAACAAAGGCAGCAAGTCAGCCTCCGCTACGCGGAGATCGCAAGTCAGCGAGTCAGCGGGTGATGCTTGCATATGAGGTTTCACCCCATCGCGGGTTGGGGACTGTGGATGACAGAAACAAAGCCATTGAGGAGTATGGATGAGTCAAATCGCTCTGAGGCCTGTAAAGTTGCGCTTTCTCAGAACAAGTTGGTGGACTAGCTTGCTGGGAATCGACGAAACACGGCTCGAAGAAATGGATCAAGTCCCTCAGAGAACCAAACCGCGCCGCTGCGCCATTTTGTATTGGCCTGCGGCCCAATCGTCCTGGCCCATCCCGATCTGTTGAGCCTCGGCGAAGATCTTCGCCATTGTGTCGGCAAGGCTCGACTGCGTGTTCGCGCCGGCGGCTGCTTCGCGGAACATGCGCAGATCTTTCGCGCCGAGTTCGATCGTTCCTCCGGGATGCTCGGGCGGGTGCAGGATGAGATTCGCGTAGGCGGCATAAAACGGCGACTGGAACAGGGCGCTGTTCACGGTCTCGAAAAACGTTTCGGGCTCAATCCCCTGGCCCTCCGCAAAAACGAAGGCCTCGCTTAGCGAGTGAATCATCGCGCTGATGAGAAAATTGCCACCCAGCTTGACCGCATGCGCCTGGCGCGGCTCCCTGCCCACGACCGAGATTCCGCGCGAGAGCGGCTCGAGCACCGGACGCGCTCTGGCCACGGATTCGTCGGCTCCGGCGACGACGATCCAAAGGCGGCCCTCCTCTGCCACATTGGGGCGCCCGAAGACCGGCGCCGCCACAAAGCCGATTCCGCGCCGCGCATGCTCCGCAGTGAGCCGTTCGCTGAGTGCGACGCTGATGGTGCTGCAGGAGATGTGGAGCGCGCCGGGCGAAAGCGCGTCGAGCAGGCCGTTGGCTCCAAAGAGCACCTCTTCGTGCGCCGCATCGTCAAAGAGCATGGTGATGACGGCGTCGGCTCCCAGCTCAGCCTCAGCCGGGGTGGCCGCGGCGATTGCGCCTTCGCGGATGAGTGGTTTGGTGCGCGCCTCGCTGCGGTTCCAGACCGATAATTCGTGGCCGGCGGCGATGAGACGCAGAGCCATCGCTGTCCCCATCTTCCCTAGTCCCAAAAATCCAATCTTCATTGCGCCATCCTTTCGCGAGGGGCAGTTGCGGCGTCAGTTTACATCTTCCGCAACAAAATTGTTCCGCGCTCCGCACCTTCTATCGACCCGCTGATAACTACCGTTTGACCAATTTCGGTCATGGTCAGAATCAAGGCATTTTTGGAGGCCGGATCGTGGCGCACCAAATGAGGAGCCGGCGCACGACCGATCAGCAACTGGACTTGTCCAATCCCGCTGACCCGCGCGGCTTCTCCGATAAAGCGAAGCTGGTACTGCGCCGCCTGGTGAATTTTGCTGGTGAGATCCAACTCGAATCTGGAGTCAACCCATCGACCGACCTCATCGTCGGATCCCACTCGCGGCTGCGCATCCCAAGAAGGAGGAGGCGCGACTCCCGCATGGAACGCCGCAAATCGACGGATGCGCGGCTCGCCTGCCGTCTGTGTCACTACCAGCCGCAGCGCCGAAAATTGCCGCGGCGCGAAGGGAACGATCCTTTTGTGGCCGATGGAGATGCCGGAGTAGAGTTCAGTCCAATCGGCGCCGGCAAGGCCTTCGATTTTGAATGCGCGAACACGCTGGCCATAGCGGCAATCCTCCTGAAGAATCACGTGATCGACAGTTGCGTCCTTCACGAGCCGCAGTTCAATCCGGGAGCCCGCGCCTTCAGTTTCCGCGATGCTCTTCCGGAATCGCCGCCGGATCTCTTCGCCGAACTCGCAGCGCCCGCTCAAAGTCCGCATCCGGCATATGTCCGCGGCGGTCCGCGGGGATATTGAGCAATAACTTCGCGCCGCGCCCGACGGAACGGTAGTAGACCTCGATGAGTTGGTCGAGGGTCATCAGGTTGCGTTCGTTCTTCGTGCTCCAGAACCAGTCGGGCCGCCGGATGGAGACATCGCATTCGACGGGCACCCATGCGTCGCCATCGGGATCGCCGAGCAGCGAGGTAGAGGTTCCACTTGTTGCATCGGCCTTGGTCTCCGCATTCCAAAGCGGGTAGGGAGCGAATCCATCTTCATTGCCAACCCAACGGATGGTCGCGTCCGGGCCTTGAAAGATGGCTGCATGGGACGCATATTTGTGCACCAGATCCGATGTGGGCACGACGCTCGACCCGTCGAACCACACCTCCACCATTTGCCCATAGCGAGTGAGCACCTCGACAAGTTGCTCGCGATACATTGCGTTGTATTCAGGCTGCCGGCTTGCATTTTTGCAAACTCCGCCGACGCCCGCGCCAAAGTAATCGTCGCGCGGCGAAAGATAGACGCCCAGGCGCAGGCCATGCTTCCGGCACGAGGCAGACAAGTCGCCGAGGACATCGCCGTGTCCGCCTTTCCACGGCGTATTGGCGATGCTGTATTTGGTTGTGTAGGTCTGCCACATGCAAAATCCGCCTGCATGCTTGGCGACGAAGACGATGTAGCGCGCGCCCAGATTCAGCGCGCACTGCGCCCAGTTTTCGGTGTCGATGTCGGGATTGATGGCGCTGAGGGGAGTGGATAGATCGTCACCTTCCTTGTCCTGAAAGGTGTTGGGCGCGAAGTGGACGAACATGCCGATCTCGAGATCCTGCCAGGCGAGTTGATCGGGGGATGGAATGGCGTGCACCACTCCGACATTTTCCGCGGCCGGCGTCAACTCCACGCCAAACGCGACCGCCGCTGCCGCACCCAGGCCGCCTGCGACAAACGAGCGCCGATTCATGCTGAAACTCGACATGCTTTTCCTGTTTCCTCGCTTAACCAACGATAATTCGAATCCCGTAAGGCTGTGCTTGGAAGCTGGAATTCAGTTCGGCGCTCCGGGGGTTTCGGCCGATTCGAAGGTGCACTCGCCGCACTGGCAGACGCGGCGCAGATACTCCCACGAATAGATTCCGCCGGAATGGCCGTCGAGCCAGTTGAACTGGATGGCGTAGCGGCCCACCGGCTGGGCGCTTTTGGGCTTGGCGGGCGGAGTGTACATCGGCAATACGGCGGTGGGCTTCGGCTTGGGCTGGCCCGGCTTACGGCCTTCCTGCTGGCGCTGGTCGACACATGTGGCGCAAGGGCAAGCTTCGCGCAGCCACGCAAAGCTCCATGCGCTTTTGTGCCCGTCTTTCCAGTCGATCTCCAGGCCCTTGCCCTCGGTGAGCAGTACGCGCACCTTCTCCGGGGTCACGGCGATGCGCGCAAGAGGGCGATTTTCGGCGCTCTCACGCTCCTGCTGCTCTTTCGAAGCAAAGCGGATTCCCTCGTGGCTCATAGAGACAGTTTACAGTGCACAGTGGACAGTGGACAGTTACAGCCCGCTCTTCCATGCACTGCGAACTGTTCTACTGTCCACTGTTCTCACTGTTTCCAGAAGAACCAGGCCGCCATCGAGAGTCCGATGAAGACGACCAGGCCGCGGAGCACGGGTTGAGGGACCTTGCGAGCGAGGCTGGCCGAGGCGTATCCGCCGATGGCGCAGGCCAGCATGGCTAAAAGACAATAGCGCCACACCACCTGCCCATCCAGGACGAAGATCAGGAAGGCAACGCCGTTGGCGAGGGTGTTGGCAACCACTTTCAAGGCGTTGATGGCGTGGATGTCCTGGTAGCCGAAGAGGGCAAGCAGGGTCATGAAGAGGAAGCCCGCGCCTGCGCCAAAGTAGCCGACATAGAAGCTGACGACCACGGCGGCAAAGAATAGAGGCACGCGCCGGGGATGCGGCTCTCCGCTCATTGTGCCTTTGCGCCTTTCAAGCCAGCGCGACACGGGGCCGCTGACGGCGAAGATTGAGGCCGCGCCCAGCAGGAGCCACGGTACGAGATGCATGAATGTTTTTTGCGGCGTATTGAGCAGGACCACCGCGCCGGCCGTTCCACCGAGCAGGCCGGCCAGTCCCATGGGCCACGCCGAGCGGAGATTGCGGCGGACGTCGTTGCGGTAAGCGGCAATCGAAGTCAATTGTCCGGGCCAGATGGCCACCGTGTTGGTGGCGTTGGCCTGGACAGGCGGAATCTTCATGCCGAGCAGCGCGGGAAAGGAGAGGAATGAGCCGCCGCCGGCCACCGCGTTCAGCACTCCGGCCAAAAACGCTGCGACCACGAGCCAAATCCAGTGCCAGTCCATGTGTGAGGGAAAGCCCGAGATCTGAAGCATGCGCACTTATTGTAGAGGGCGGGTCGCATGTGGGGTTTTCCAGCGAGCAGCCAAGCCTGGACAGGAGCCGGCGCGCAGAGTCGTCCTGCCTGCACCGGCTGCCCCTGGCACCTCATCAGATTCAAATCTCGTCCGCTCCCGGCGCCGCGCTGGATACCGCTGCCTGGCCTGCGACGGCAGGTGCACGACGGAACTGGCGAACGCCGAGTGCGCCTCCGCCTGAAGAAGCCGGGCTGGTCAGTTGCAGGCGATTCGCTCGTAAAGTATTGGAAAACATGCAGCTTACGAAGTTTTCAGGAATATGCCTATAACAGACTCATATTTTATGAATCAATTGTGATATACTTTCATCAGAGTGATTGAGTGGCCAGGGCTCAAGGCTTGGCCCATCATCCAAGAATCCATCTGGAGGTAAGTATTATGGCAATCACCCGTTGGGATCCGTTTCGTGAAGTCGTAACCATGCAGAATCGTCTCAACTCGCTTTTCCGCGATATGAACGATGCGGACAGCCCGTTGACCACCGCTGCCTTTGTGCCCGCCGTCGATATCTATGAGGACGACAAGAAAGTCATGCTCAAGCTCGAAGTTCCGGGCATCGAAGAGAAGGACCTCGACGTCAGCGTCGAAAACAACACCCTGACCGTCAAGGGCGAGCGCAAGTTCGAGAAGGAAGAGAAGGAAGAGAACTTCCATCGCATCGAGCGCCGCTACGGCAGCTTCTACCGCGCCTTCACGCTCCCGTCCACTGTGGACACAGAGCATGTGGAGGCGAAGTACAATGCAGGCGTGCTGAAGCTGGAGCTACTGAAGAAGCCCGAAGCCCAGCCCAAGCAGATCAAGATCAACGTGGCAGCGTAAAAGACAGGGATCAGGGATCAGCGTTCAGGGATCAGGACGCAGGACCTTCCGACAATGTTCCGTGCCCGATCCTTGCGGCTTTTTTTCGCAAGAGTGGGAAGGCGCAAATCTTTGTCGACCCTGAACCCTGAAACCCGATCCCTGAACCCTGAGGTACTCATGGCTATTCGTTGGGAAAAATTTACGGTCAAGTCGCAGCAGGCGATGCAGCAGGCGCAAGGGCGCGCCGCCGAACTCGGCAACCCCGAGGTGCAGCCCGTGCATCTGTTGCTGGCGCTGCTTGAGGATCGCGAGGGCGTGATCCCTGCGGTGCTGGAAAAAATCGGCGTGCCCACCGAACGGCTCGAAAGCGATCTGCACGGCATCGAGGAAAAACTGCCTCGCGTTGCCGGAGCGGCCGCGCAGCCGGGCCTGAGCCAGGCGCTGAATCGCGCGCTCGAACAGGCCTTTAAAGAAGCGGCAAACTTTAAAGACGAGTACGTCTCGACCGAGCACCTTCTGCTCGGCGCCTCCAATCTCAAGAACGATCCGTCGCGCGATGCGCTGAATAGTCTGGGCGCCACGCATGACGCGATTCTTAAGGCGCTGACGGCGGTACGCGGGTCTCAGCGCGTGACGGATCAGAATCCCGAAGGCAAATTTCAGGCGCTGGAAAAATACGCCAAGGACCTGACCGAACTGGCGCGCCGCGGCAAGCTCGACCCTGTCATTGGCCGCGACGAGGAGATTCGCCGCGTGATCCAGGTGCTGAGCCGCCGCACCAAGAATAACCCTGTGCTGATTGGCGAACCCGGCGTGGGCAAAACCGCCATCGTCGAAGGACTGGCGCGGCGCATCGTCTCCGGCGATGTGCCCGAGAGCCTGCGCGACAAGCGCGTGATCTCGCTCGATTTGGGATCGATGCTCGCCGGGGCAAAATATCGCGGCGAGTTTGAGGACCGCCTGAAAGCGGTGCTCAAGGAGATCGAAGAATCGAACGGCGAGATTGTTTTGTTTATCGACGAGCTGCATACGCTGGTAGGCGCGGGCGCGGCCGAAGGCGCTATCGACGCCAGCAACATGCTGAAGCCCGCGCTGGCGAGGGGCGAACTGCGCGCCATAGGCGCTACGACGCTGAACGAATACCGCAAGTACATCGAGAAGGACGCGGCGCTGGAGCGGCGTTTCCAGATTGTCTACGTCGGCGAGCCGAATGTGGAAGACACCATCGCTATTCTGCGCGGGTTGAAAGAGCGCTACGAGGCGCACCACAACGTGCGCATCAAGGACGCGGCCATTGTGGCGGCGGCGACACTTTCGCATCGCTACATCAGCGACCGTTTTCTGCCCGACAAGGCCATCGACCTGGTGGACGAAGCGGCGGCATCGCTTGCGATTCAGATCGGTTCGGTACCGACGGAGATCGATCAGTTGGAGCGCGAGGCCACGTCGCTGGAAATCGAGCGCGCCGCTCTGAAGCGCGAGACCGATTCCAACAGCCTGAACCGCATGAAGGAAGTGGAGCGGGAACTGGCCGCGCTGAAGGAGCAGACCACCGCGCTGCGCGCGCGCTGGACCAAGGAGCGCGACGCCATCAGCCGCGTGGGCGACTTGAAAAAGAAGATCGAGGCGCTGCGCTTTGAGGCCGAAGAGCAGACCCGCAAGGGCCAGCTCGACCGCGCCGCGCAGATCCAGTACGGCGAATTGCCGAAGCTCGAAGCCGAGCTGAAGAAGCTGAACGCCGCGCAGGACGGCGCGGGAAAAGACGGTACGGGCGTTGCGCGCATGTTGAAGGAGGAGGTCGACGAGGAAGACATCGCCAAGATCGTGAGCAAGTGGACCGGGATTCCCGTCTCGCGCATGTTGGAAGGCGAAGTGAAAAAACTCGTACAGATGGAGGAGCGGCTGCGCGAGCGGGTGGTCGGCCAGGATGCCGCATTGACGGTTGTCGCCAACGCCATTCGCCGTTCGCGCGCCGGCCTGAGCGATCCGAAGCGGCCTATCGGCAGTTTTATTTTTCTTGGGCCGACGGGCGTGGGCAAAACCGAGACCGCCCGCGCGCTCGCCGAGTTTCTATTCGACGACGAGCAGGCCATGGTCCGCATCGACATGAGCGAGTACATGGAGAAGCACGCCGTGGCGCGTCTGATCGGCGCGCCGCCGGGCTACGTGGGCTACGACGAAGGCGGCCAGCTGACCGAGGCCGTGCGGCGCAGTCCCTACGCGGTGATTCTCTTCGACGAGATTGAAAAGGCGCATCCGGACGTCTTCAACATTCTGCTGCAAGTGATGGACGACGGCCGGCTGACCGACGCCAAGGGCCGCACGGTGGACTTCAAGAACACGGTGCTCATCATGACCTCGAACCTGGGCGCGAGCATGCTGCATAGGCGACGCGCTGAAGACCGAGCACGATTACGACATGGCGCGCGAGAGCGTGATGCGCGTGCTGCGCGAGCACTTCCGCCCGGAGTTTCTGAACCGCGTCGACGACATGGTGATCTTCCGGCCGCTGGGCAACGCGCAGATGAGCCAGATCCTCGACCTGCGCCTGAACGAGGTGGGCAAGCTGCTTGAAGACCGCGCCATCTCGCTCGAGCTCACCGAGCCTGCGCGGCAGCTAATTCTGGCCGCGGGCTCCGATGCGGCCTACGGTGCGCGTCCGCTGAAGCGCGCCTTGCAGCGCATGGTCCAGGATCCGCTGGCCATCAAGATTCTCAATGGCGAAGTCCTGCACGGCTCGCACGTGCGGATCGACGTGGACCGCAAGTCGAACCAGCTCCACTTCGAGCCCATGACGCGCGAAGCGATGGCGTAAATTGACGGGGAAGTGGCGTTGGCGCGTCCGGATATGTTCAAGCAGGCGGGGCACCTATACGCCTTGCGAGGATTTGACGGCGTCAGGATTGGGGTGCGCATGCAAACAGTTCTTGCCATCCGCTCCACCGCCGCATTACACTCCCCCCATGAAACGGTCGACGCGTCCCCTTCTTCCCCTCGTCGCCGGCGTTGTGTTATGCCACCTCGCCACCACAATCACAGATGCGCAGGACTGGGCCAAAACCCGCCTCGAAGCCTCGCCCCGCCACCACGAATACGTCTCCCTCAAGAGCGGCAGCCGCACCGTTCAGGCCTTCGTCGTCTACCCCGAGGTCAAGGACAAGGCCCCGGTCGTCATACTCATTCACGAGATCTTCGGCCTCAGCGACTGGGCCAAGGAGATGGCCGACGAGCTCGCCGCGCAGGGCTTCATCGTCGTCGCGCCCGACCTGCTCAGCGGCTTCGGTCCCAACGGCGGCGGCTCAAGCGAGTTTCCCAGCCAGGACGCAACGGTCAAAGCCGTCTCCGGCCTCGATGCCGGAGGCGTGATGGCCGACCTCGACGCCGCGGCCGACTACGGCAAGAAGATTCCCGCCGCCAACGGCAAGATCGCAGTCGTGGGATTCTGCTGGGGCGGCGGCAAGTCCTTCGCCTTCGCCGCGCATCGCAAAGATCTCTCCGCGGCCTTCGTCTTCTACGGCCCCGGCCCGGCTGACGTCTCCACCATCACCGCGCCGGTCTACGGCTTCTATGCCGGCAACGACGCGCGCATCGGCGCCACCGTTCCCGCCACGACCGAGGCCATGAAGGCCGCCGGCAAAAAATACGAGCCCGTCACCTACGACGGCGCGGGCCACGGCTTCATGCGCGCCGGCGAAGACCCCGGCAACACCGTCCCCGGCAACAAGACCGCGCGCGAACAAGGGTTCGCTCGGCTGGTGAAACTGCTTCACGAGTTGAAGGCTGCGCCTGCGGCGGGCATGAGCACACCAAGCCGCACGATGGCGAGCAAGCCGGCCACCGCGAACTGTCATGATGCAAGCGCCGCGTCGACGACAATGTAAAACTTGAAAATGAAAATCGAGTGCTCCATCCGGGTGCGAAGTCAGCACGCTGGGGCGGGATAGCAGGAACTACTGCCGCAACTCCACCAGCGTGGCACCTTGGCCGCCTTCATTTTGCGGGGCCTCTTCGATTCCGGCCACGTGGGGATGGCCTTTCAGAAACTCTCGCACGCCGCGGCGCAGGATCCCCGCGCCATGGCCATGAATCACGCGCACCCGCGGCAGCCCCGCCATGAAAGCGCGATCGAGATACTTCTCCAGTTCCTCGGTCGCCTCATCCACGGTGCGGCCGATGAGGTTGATCTCCATGCGCATGTCGTCGGTGTTCGCGCTGGTCACCGAGACGTGCACACCCTTCTGCCTGCGCGCGGCAGCGAGCGGGTCGTTTCCTTTGGAGTCTCTCCGCCGGAGCCTGAAGGTGCGGCGCACTCGTCGCGGCTGAACGCGCATCTTGATCGGGCCAAGCGCCACTTCAAACACGTCTTTCTCGACCTCGCGCTGCACCACCGCGACCTTGCCCATCGACTTGATCAGCACCCGGTCGCCCGGAGCGATGTGGCGCAGCACATGCGGCTGCGCGTTGGCGTCACCCTGATCCGCGCCGGTGCGGTGGGCCACGACAGTCTGATTAAAGCTCTCCTGAAACTCGCGCCGCAGTCGCTGGATTCGCCGCTCAGCTTCCTTGGAGAATTTTTGCTGCGCCGCGCGATCTTCAATGGCCCGCACCGTCTCGCGCATCTGAAACTCGAAGTCCTTTACGAGCGACGTCAGCTTGTTTTCGAATTCGCGCGTGCGGTTGCGCAGTTCCACATCGCCTTCGCGCGCCAGCTTTGCCCGCTCCAGGTTCAACGCGTATTGATGTTCGCGCGCCGCTTTTCGCTCGGCTTCAAGCTGCGTCAGTTCGCTGTGCATCTGATCGAGGAAGCGGGAAATATCCACCTGTTGCGAGCCGAGGCGCTGGCGGGCGGCGGAGATGATGCTCGGGGTTCAGGCCCAGGCGCTCGGCGGTCTGGATGCCGGCCGACGCGCCGGGAACACCCAGCCGCAATTGGTAGTTGGGCGCGAGCGTGATTTCGTCCACGCCCGCCGCCGCATTGAGCACGCCGCTCGTATTGGCCGCGTAGACCTTCAGCGAAGTGTGGTGCGTGGAGATCAGCGACCACGCGCCGGCTTGCAAAAAGTGATTTGCCACCGCGACGGCAAGCGCCGCGCCCTCTTCGGGATCGGTCGACGAACCAAGCTCATCGAGCAGCACCAGCGAATGCGCATCCGCCAGCCGAGAGAGGCGGTCGAGATTTGTGATGTGCGCGGAGAATGTCGACAGCGCCGCCTCGATTGATTGCGCATCGCCGATGTCGGCCAGGAAGGCCGTGAAAACCGGGAAGCTGGCCGCCGTTGCCGGCACCGGCAAGCCGGCCTGCGCCATCATGGCCAGCAGCGCGGTGGTCTTGAGCGTGACCGTCTTGCCGCCTGTATTCGGCCCGCTGATAATAATCTGCCGGGCCTCGCTGCGTGAGCTCAAGAGCGAGCGGGACCACGGCAGTATTGGGGCGCGCACCCGTTGCGCGCAGACGCTTTTCGAGCAGCGGATGACGCGCACCTTCGAGGCGCAGCAACGCGGGCGTAATTGCCGGCGCAACGCAGTCGTATTCGCGCGCAAACCGCGCCCGCGCCTGCAAGCTGTCGACCAAGCGCCAGCACGCGCGCGCCTTCGACAAGGCCGTGCGCGTATCCGCCCACCTGCCGCGTGAGCGCGACAAAGATGCGGTGAATCTCCGCCTGCTCTTCCTCGATGAGCCGTACGAGTTCGTTGTTCTGTTCGATGGTTTCGAGCGGCTCTACATAGACCGTCTGCCCTGAAGAGCTGGCCCCGTGGATCACGCCGGAGATGCGCCGCTTCAACTCGCTGCGCACCGGAATCACAAAGCGCTCGCCGCGAATGGTGATCAGGTCTTCCTGCGTTGCGCCTTCGACCGACAGCTTCCGCAGCGCCGCACGCAGGCTCTCTTCAATGAGCCGCTGCTGGCGCTCCTGCTCGCGGCGGATGCGGCCAAGCTCCGGCGAAGCATTGTCCGCCAGCGATCCATCGGGCTGAATGGTGCGCTCAATCGACTCGGCGAGCGGCCGCAGACTCGTGGTCAACGCAGAAGACAACACCGACAGCCCCGGCAGCTTGCCCGCCAGCCGCGCTGGGGGCGACTGCAATAGCGCCTGCCACGAGGCCACATCGTTGGCCAGGCGCGCCACGGCCTGCAACTCGCCGGCCTCGAGCGCCGCTCCCGCAATCTGCGCCTTGGCGGCAAGCTGTGTGGGATCGAAGAGGCCGCCGAGCGGAATCGAAACCTGCTCCTCCAGCGCCAGCCGCACTTCGCCCGTGAGTCGATGCTGCCGCACAATCCACTCTTCATCGGTAGAAGGGCGCAGATCGAGAATCGCCTGCGCGGCCAACGGGGGAGGCAGCAAAGCCGGCTACGAGAGCGAGCAGCGGCTCCCACTCAAGCGCAGCGAAGTCGGCGTGTTCGACGGGAGACGGAATGGGATCGAGCAGAGACATGTCCAGCAATTATCTTAACGTTCCTTGCGAGCAGGGCAGTCTTCTAGTCCCAAGTCCCGATTTCCGGCGCGTTTAATTTGCCTTCCCACCTTGCCACTACGGCGGCGGCCATGCAGTTGCCGGTGACGTTCATCGCGGTGCGGCCCATATCCATCAGCGTGTCGACACCGAGAAGCATCAAGATGGCGGTGGTGGGAATGTGCATTGAACTGGCGGTCGCGAGCAGAATCACAAGGACGGCGCGCGGTACACCTGCCACTCCTTTGCTGGTGAGCAGCAGAGTTGCGAGCATGACCAATTGCTCGCCAAACGCCAGATGAATTCCGGCGGCCTGGGCTGCGAAGATTGCGGCCATGGAAAGATAGAGGCTCGAACCGGTCATGTTGAAGCTGTAGCCGGTGGGGATGACGAAGGAGACGATCCAGCGCGGCACACCAAACTCTTCCATGCGCTCCATCGCCAGCGGCAGCGCGGCTTCGGAGGTGGTGGTGGCAAAGCCGATGGCTGCCGGCTCTGCCACCGCCGAGGCAAAACGACGCAGCGGAATGCGCGCAATGAGCAGCGCCGGGAGCAAAACCAGAAATACAAACGCGATCAACGCGGCGTAGTAAGTGACCACGAGTTTGAGCAGCGGCAGCAGAGTCATGAGGCCCATGCTGCCAACCGTATATGCCAGCGCGGCACCCGCGGCGACCGGCGCCATGTACATGACTATCCGCGTAATGCGAAACATCGTTTCGGTGAGCGACTGGAGAACGGTCACCAGCGGTGCGCGCCTGGTCTCCGGCATGGTGGCCAGCGCGGTTCCAAACAGCAGGGCAAAGACTGCAACTTGCAGAATCTGGTTCTGCGCGACCGCCTGCGCAATATTTTCCGGGAAGATGTTGAGCAACACATCCTGCCATCCGTGATGGACGGCGGGCACAACAGCCTCTACGGACGCAGGAAGCACAACACCCACGCCCGCCTGCGACACATTGATGGCGATCAAACCGATCACCAAGCCCGCGGTCGTCACGATCTCAAAGAACAGGATTGCCTTAATTGCGACCCGGCCCACGCCACGCAACTCCCCATGGCCCGCGATGCCGGTAACGATGCCGCCGAAGATGAGCGGCGCAACGATCATGCGTATCAGGCGCAGAAAGATGTCGCCAAGGAAGTGCGTCTGCGCGGCAAACTGCGGCGCGTCCACGCCCAGTTCAGTTCCGGCCAGCATGGCGAAGAAGGTCCACACCAGGAGCGAACGACTCCGCAGGGCAAAAGGAACGAACAGACCGAATCCGCACCAGCGCAATGCAACGCCAGCTTCAGCCCGGGTGTGAAGAAGTCCGGAAGCAAGCCCCGCCAAGAACAGCAACGCCGCTGCGGTAGCGAGAGCGAGAACTGCGTTGCCGAGGAATTCAGATCGAAGGGGCGCCTGGCGCTGCTTCCTTGATGGATTTGGTTGGCTCAAGGCTTCCATTATGCAATGGACGGGCCTGGTTCTGCATTTTCAAGATGAGCGTTGGGATATTTTGGTGGGAACCGGCTTTGCGGAGAAATGCGAGGAACGTGCTTTTTGGCTAACCAGGTTGCGGAGAAAAGCCTGGTTGTGAGTGGAGACCACGAAAAGCGTTCCGCCGTGACTGAAGCTATTTTTCAATTTGGGCCACTTGCGGCACTAGGAGGTCGATGTCGAAGAGGGCGGCGTCGGTGATCCTGGAGCGCTGGGCTTGGTCTCGCTTGTTGACGAGGCCGCCTTGGTCTGAGTCGAAGCGCTCGCGGAGTCGGACTTGGAGTCGGATTTTGAATCGGACTTGGAGTCGGACTTGGGGTCGGGCTTCGAATCGGAATCGCCGCCGGACGAGCCGCTCTTTTGAGCGTAGTCGTTCACGTACCATCCGGCGCCCTTGAAGTTCAGGCCCGGCGCAGTGAGCGGCCGCTCAAGAACACCATGGCATTTAGGGCACTCGGTCTCCTGCCTGGCGCTGAAGTTCTGTATCTTTTCAAATTTATGACCGCATTCGGTGCAGCGATACGCGTACAACGGCAAGGTTATTTCCCCCTGGGCGACGAAATCACCCACTCCTTCCATTGTACGAGCATGGCCGTAATTGAAGGCAATTACGGCCATGCCGTCGTATGCGGGTTGAACGGCGTCTCAATGCACCATGATCGGAACCGAGGCGCTGTGATCTTCCCAGGCCAGCGTCAGCGTGCCTTTGCCGCCGCCATTGTCGGTGATGGTATAAATCAAATTCTCGATCATCGCAGGAGGCTTGCTCATGGTCATTTTGGTCTTGCCAAGGTCCTGCGTGCCGTCGTAGGCGAGACCCCACTGCCCGGTCTGCTTGTTCACAATCAGGGTCCAGTTGTCGGGGTCGGAGATATCGACGAACAGCGTGTAGGTTCCTGCCGGGACCATCAAATCGCCGAGCATGAGGTCGCCGGTCGGTCTTGAACAGCGTGGCAGGATTGGCCCCTGCACGCCATACGGGATAGTGCGGGTTCTTGCTGATCAATCCATCCTTGGTGAAGATCTGACCCTCGCGGCCCTTTACGGCGGGCGAGTTGTAATGAACGGAAACAGTCTTGCCGCCGATGGTCGCCGACGCGTCGGCTGGCGGGCTCGCCTGCGGTTTCTTCGGGGCATTCTGAGCAACCAGGGGGATTGCGGCAATCAAGGCCGCAGCGAGAAGAATTCGACAGTTCATATTGATTTTTCTCCTTGGGGTAGAGCCCCCTCATTTTCGAGAGCGGCTCCAACCCGACGATTGTCGCACCATCCGCCCCAGTTGGGGAACCGGCAAACTGTGAAAGAAAGAGCCGGCGGCGCTCCTGTTATGATGCCGCCGAGGGAAGATGCATGCCTGACGGAGTTGACAGCAAATCGCCCGGCGCTCTGTTTCGCCTCGCCGTTGAGGAAGAGAAGCCGCTACAGGTCGCCGGCGCCATCAACGCCTACACCGCGCGTCTGGCCGAGGCCACCGGCTTCCGCGCTCTCTATCTTTCCGGAGGTGGCGTCGCCGCCAACTCGCTGGGCCTGCCCGACCTCGGCATCACCACAATGGAAGACGTACTGACCGACGTCCGCCGCATCACCGGCGCGTGCCCGCTGCCGCTGCTGGTCGACATCGATACCGGCTGGGGCAGCGCCTTCAACATCGCCCGCACCATCCGCTCGATGATCAACGCCGGCGCGGCCGCAGTGCACATTGAGGACCAGGTCGGGGGCCAAGCGCTGTGGCCATCGGCCCGGCAAGGTACTCGTCGCCGCGGAGGAAATGTGCGACCGCATCAAGGCCGCCGTCGATGCGCGCACCGACCCTCAATTCGTAATCATGGCCCGGACTGATTCGCTTGCGAACGAGGGACTGGCCGCAGCCATCGCCCGCGCCCAGGCTTACGTGGCCGCAGGCGCAGACATGATCTTTGCCGAAGCCGTTACTGAACTCCCCATGTATACCGAATTCCGGAAAACCGCCGGCGTGCCAATTCTTGCCAACATTACCGAGTTCGGCCAGACGCCGCTCTTCACCCGAGACGAGCTCGGCGCGGCCGGAGTCGACATCGTGCTTTACTGCTGCGCCGCCTATCGCGCCATGAACGCCGCGGCCCTTAAAGTCTACGAGGCTATTCGCACCGAAGGCACGCAGACGAGCGTGATCCCGCTGATGCAGTCTCGCGCCGACCTCTACAAATACCTCAACTACGACGCCTACGAACGGAAGCTCGACGAGTTATTCGCGAAAAACGAAGGATTCAGAGTAGCTTTTCACTGCTGTCCATCCATTACGCTAATGCTCACCCGAGGTCCCGATGAGCGAACCCAAGCCCAACCACGCACCCCTGGTCTTCAAAATCAAGAAATCCGTCGCCCTTTCCGGAACACCGGCGGGCGAGACCGCCATTTGCACAGTGGGTCAAAGCGGCAACGACCTGCACTATCGCGGCTACGACATCGCCGACCTGGCCGCGAACTGCGAGTTTGAAGAAGTCGCCTACCTGCTGGTTCACGGCAAGCTTCCCAACGCGCTCGAACTCACGGCCTACAAGGCGAAGCTCCGCTCGCTGCGCAGTCTTCCTGCCGCTGTCAAGCAGGCACTCGAACTGCTGCCCCCATCGACACACCCGATGGACGTTCTGCGCACCGGAGTCTCGGCCCTCGGTTGCGTGCTGCCTGAAAGCCCAGACCACAGCGACAGAGGAGAGCGCGCCATTGCGGACACGCTGCTCGCCGCGACTCCATCGATGCTGCTCTATTGGCACCACTACGCGCGAAACGGGCGCCGCATCAATGTCGAGCGCCCCAGCACCTTCATCGCCGGATCGGACGAAGACTCGATCGCCGCGCACTTTCTTCACCTGCTGCACGACGCCCTTCCCAGCCCCGAATGGACGGCGGCGATGGACACATCTCTTGTTCTCTATGCCGAGCACGAGTTCAACGCGTCCACATTTGCAGCGCGTGTGATTGCGGGAACCGGCTCCGACATCTACTCCGCCGTTGCCGGCGCCATTGGGGCGCTAAAGGGACCCAAGCACGGCGGCGCCAACGAAGTCGCACTCGAGATCCTGACACGCTATGAGACGCCCGATGAGGCTGAGGCCGATATTCGCCGCCGAGTCGCCGACCACGAAGTCATCATCGGCTTCGGCCATCCTGTTTACACCACCGGCGATCCGCGCAGCGACATCGTGAAGCAGGTTGCCTGCGGACTCGCCGTGGCCGCCGGAGACACGCGGCTTTACCAAATCGCCGAACGCATTGAAGACACCATGCGCGAGGCCAAGCGCATGTTCCCCAACCTCGACTGGTATAGCGCCGTTGCCTACCATCACATGGGCGTTCCAGTCGATCTGTTCACGCCGCTGTTTGTAATTGCGCGGACTGCAGGCTGGTCTGCGCACATCATCGAACAGCGCCAGGGCGGCAAGATCATTCGCCCGTCGGCGACCTACACTGGGCCGGAAGATCTCAAATTCCTGCACATCGCCGAGCGGCCATAGAAGCAGTTAGACTGCTGCCTGCAAAAGGAGGCCGCGTGTCCTCACCCATTGGGAGCGAACGCCCTGCACCGGACAAAGTACTCACCGATATCGCTGACTACGCTCTCAATTACAAGATCGAAAACGAACTGGCTTACCAGACCGCCCAACACTGCCTGATCGACACGCTGGGCTGTGGGCTTGAAGCTCTCGAATATCCCGCCTGCACAAAGTTGCTCGGCCCGATCGTCGCAGGCACCATGGTCCCCAATGGAGCGCGCGTCCCGGGCACCAGTTACCAACTCGATCCCGTGCAGGCTGCGTTCAACATCGGCGCCATGATCCGCTGGCTCGACTTCAACGACACCTGGCTCGCCGCGGAGTGGGGACACCCATCCGACAATCTTGGCGGAATCCTCGCCGTCGCCGACTGGCTGTCGCGTTCCGCTCTCGCGGAGAGCAGGCCTCCGATGAAGATGCGGGATGTTCTGACCGCAATGATCAAGGCGCATGAGATTCAGGGGTGCATCGCGTTGGAAAACTCATTCAACAAAGTCGGCCTCGATCACGTGGTGCTGGTCAAGGTGGCATCGACCGCGGTCGTGTGCAAGTTACTCGGACTCTCGCGCGAACAGACGATCGCAGCGCTCTCGCTGGCGTGGGTCGACGGGCAGAGTTTGCGTACCTATCGGCACGCGCCGAACACCGGCTCGCGCAAGAGTTGGGCCGCCGGAGATGCAACCAGCAGGGCTGTTCGATTGGCCTTGATGGCCCGCGCTGGAGAGATGTGTTACCCCTCCGCGCTGACCGCGAAGACGTGGGGCTTCTACGATGTCTCGTTCAAGGGTGAGGAGTTCAGATTCCAGCGGGTTTACGGATCGTATGTAATGGAGAACGTGCTATTCAAAATCAGCTACCCTGCCGAGTTCCACGCCCAGACAGCCGTTGAAGCGGCCATGAAGCTGCACGCGCAGTTGACCGCGCGCGGCTTGAACGCGTCTGCCATTCGCACGATAACGGTGCGTACGCACGAGGCCTGCCTGCGCATCATCGACAAGAAGGGGCCGCTCGCCAATCCGGCGGATCGCGACCACTGCGTACAATACATGATTGCCGTCCCGCTAATCTTCGGCCGACTAACCGCCGCCGACTACGAAGACAAGGTTGCATTCGACCCGGTTTGGGGACCGCGGATCGATGCCTTGCGCGGCGCTATTACCTGCGTGGAAGAACCGCAATTTACACGCGACTATCACGATCCGGATAGGCGCTCGATCGCCAATTCGCTGCGTATGGAACTGAAGGACGGCACAGTGCTTGAAGAAATTGTCGAGTACCCCATCGGCCATCGGCGCCGGAGGGAGGAAGGGCTGCCGCTCTTAGTTGAGAAATTCAAAACCAACCTTCGGCGACGGTTCCGGGACGAGCAGCAGGAAAAGATCCTCGCCGTCTCGCTCGACCGCGATCGCCTGGAGGTAACGGCGGTGAACGATTACGTGGATTTATACGTTCTTTAGTTGGAGCGCAGTCCGGCAAATGGTGCTTGGATCAACTTGAATTATGACGTGCCGCACTTTGAGAATTGATGATATTTTGATAGTTAGCCTGCGAAACAGGAACCAATTTGCGCATGCGAGAGGTGAAGACGCTATGAAGGAAATCGTCTTTGAAGTTGTGCAAGAGGCCGACGGAGGGTTTACGGCCGAAGCGCTCGGTGAAAGCATTTTCACGCAAGCCGACAATTGGGACGGGCTTCGAGCCAACGTTAAGGAAGCGGTTCAAGCTTTTTACTTCGACTCCGCTCCTCCGGAATCGATCCGTCTCCGCCTGGTCCGCGACGAAGTGCTGGCCGTCGCATGAAATTGCCGCGCGACCTGAGCGGCGAAACACTGGTGAAGCATCTTTGCAAGCGATGGGAGTACCTACAAATCCATCAAATCGGAAGTCATGTGATACTGCAAACGGAGCAGCCTTCGCCTCATAGAATCGCAGTACCCGCGCACGCTGCCCTCAGAATCGGAACGTTGAATGCAATCCTCTCCAGCGTCGCCTCGCACAAGAGTGTGGCTAAAGAGGAAATTCTTAAAGGCATTTGACCACGATTCAAAGTCTCTACAACTGGTTGCATAAATTCCGTCCGCGAGCAGGAGGACATCCCTCAGGGGCTAAAGCCCTCAGTTTTTGTTGGCTTCTTGCGGCACGACTAAAGTCGTGCCCTTTCAAAGCCTATTCTTGCAACCAGCTCTCGAGTTCGAATCAAGACGAATAGGATTTCGTTCGCCGCGCGGGCTGCTTCCGGACTCTGTTCCAAGAACAACTCGTCGTGCTGTCAGTCGCCGGCCGTCTTTTCGAGGAGCAAATCTCCATCACGGCACAGTTTCCGAACTTGCGGTATAGTGTTGGCATTAAATCCACCCTGAGGAATCGCACCCATGCGGCTACATCCTCGTGTCTCTCTCCTTGCCATCGTTCTCCTGCTATCGAGTTGTTCTGCAACGCTGATCGCTCAGCGTCCGGCAAACGGCAACCCGTATTATCAGCAGTTGCGCGGCTTGCTCCCCGGCGGAGAAGTCATCGCGGTGAAAGACCTCGAGATCAAACGCGACGCCGCCACCTTCACTCTGCGCAGCGGCAACATAGCATTCTACGGCCAGGTTAACGGCAAGGTCACGGGCGCGGTCTTCAAGGGGGACGGGCACTTTCACCTGACACCGCACACGGCCCAGGAACGCCACAACCTTGCGATCACGAACCATAGCGAGGAATTCGACGAAGACTTCGACCAGGCGGTGATGCGATTTACTGACTCGACTGCCGACGAGTTGCGCAAAGCCTCCAGCGGGGCCGGCCAACCGGGCTCGGAGTATGCTTCGGCCGCGCAGGAGTTTCACAACTTTATGCGCACCAAACTCAAGGACAACCTCGACCTTCGCCTGCTTGAAGACGTGCTCAGCCCCGCACAGGGCGGCTACTTTACCGTCGCCATTCGCGGAAAACAGAACCACCACATGATCTTCACGCTCGATCCGCATGGAGTGGAAGAGTTGGCGCCGGAAGAGGTATCGCTGCTTATTTATAACGACTGGGGCCCGTCGTGGCCGACCGCCTTTCATCAGGCGTCTGACGCAGCCCAGGGCGGCGGCAGCGGTCACGAGCGCAACGGCGCCTTCCGTATCGACAATGAGGACCTCGACGTCAGCATCGAGAAGAGCGGATTCCTGACCGGGCTCGCCACGGTGCACATCATCGCCGAACAGGATGGAGCCGCCGTTGCGCCTCTCGAACTTTACCCCACGCTCCGCGTGAGCAAGGTGGAAACCGACAAGGCCGCCCCGCTCGATTACGTGCAGGAGAAGAAGGACGAAGACTCCGACTTTGGCGTCGTCCTCGCTGCCCCGCTCAAGAAGGGCGAGTCCGCCACCATCCGCATCGCTTACGGTGGCAAGGATGTGGTGATGAATGAGGGCAACCAGAACTATTATCCCGTCGCTCGCGAAAGCTGGTATCCCAACTCCGCCCTGGGCCTCGGTGATTACGCCACGTACCACATGACTTTTCATCTCCCCAAAGGCCTGCAGATTATCGCTACCGGAACAAAGGTCAGCGACAAGACCGAAGGCAAAATAACCACTACGGAATGGAAGACCGAGGTGCCGCTTGCCGTGGTCGGCTTCAATCTCGGCGACTTCACGATGAAAGAAGCGATCGTGCCCGGCAAGCTCGGCGACAATCTGACCATCGACGCCTACGCGAATAACAACCCTCCCGATATGTTTGCACATGTCACGAGCGTGGAGGACCAGGATTCCCTTGGCCCGGGGGGGTCGGGGAGTAGTCCTGTCGGCAACATCAGCACCAAGTCCATGCTTCCCGTGGCCCTGAGCCAGGGCGAAGTCGCCGCGCGAATCTACACCGATTACTTCGGCCCGCTGCCTTTTGCAAAGGTCGCACTCACCCAGCAGTTCGCCTGCGGCTACGGACAGAGTTGGCCCATGCTGGTCTATCTGCCCATTTGCGGCTTTCTCGACCCGACGCAACAGCACGCCTTTCATCTGAATCCCGCCGATATGTATTGGAAGGTGGTAACACCGCACGAAGTGGCGCATCAATGGTGGGGACAGACAGTCGGGTTCCGGAGTTATCGCGACCAATGGATGAGCGAGGGGTTTGCGCAGACTTCCGCGTCCATCTTTCTGCTCGCCACCCGCCCTAAACCGGACGACTTTCGTGAATTCTGGAAGGAGCAGCGGAAGCTAATCACCGAGAAGAACACCATGGGCTTCCGGCCTATCGACGTCGGCCCGGTCACGATGGGCTTCCGACTAAGCACGGAAAAGACCGGTTGGGATATCTACCAGAACCTCGTCTATCCCAAGGGCGCTTACATCCTGCACATGATCCGGGCCATGATGTGGTCGCCCAAGGACGGCGACGATCGCTTCAAGGCCACCATGCACGACTTTCTCTCGACTTACCGCCTGCAGGCCGCAACTACAGAGGACTTCAAGGCAATTGTCGAAAAGCACATGAGCCCGGGCATGGACATCATGGGCAATCACCGCATGGATTGGTTCTTCGACGAATATGTCTACGGGACTGAGTTACCCACGTATCACTTCGAGAGCCAGATCACCCCGAATGGCGATGCCGCCAGTTTGCACATTAAGCTGACTCAGTCCGGGGTGCCACCCACCTTCCGGATGATGGTGCCTTTGTATCTTGAGTTAGCCGATGGGCGGGTCGTACGCTGGGTTTCGGGGACCATCACGGGCTCCTCATCCATCGACCAAACTGTGGCCCTGCCCAAAACGCCATCGCCCGTGAAACGTGTGCTGATCAACTACAACTATGACGTGCTGGCGGTAGAAAATTAGGCACCACACGGGACGCAAAAACGCGGACCCGAGGGTCCGCCAGACTGCTGACAAAGTTAACTCGGCACATTGGACGAAAGGCCCGTGGCTAAAGCCACTCTGCGTTTAATGGACTGATTCGTGAGGCTGAAGCCTCACGCTCCCTCCGAAAAAACGAAAAGCTCGGTTTCTAATCAAGCTGAGCGGACCCGAGGGTTCGCGTTTTTTGTTTCCGCCGATTGATACTGCGTTACGCCGTAACCGCAACCGGTCCGGCGATCCGCTCGCGCACTAACTCGTGGCCGCGCGTGAACAACTCTTCGAGCGGCAGTTTGCCTGCGTCGACATCGGCGAGGATGGCCTTCTGGGCCTGGTATTCCTTGTTCACGATACCGGCTTTCGATTGCAGCATGCGCCAGGCCTTGCGACGTTCCACGCAGAACATTACCAATTGGCGGCTCAGGGCGCGGTATTCGGTCTTGCCGCCCTCGTCGTAGGTGATGTAGACGCCGAAGTCGGGAATGTAGGCGCGATGGCCGGGCTTGACGTAGTAGCGGTAGACCACGTCCTGCTGCGTGATGCGGACCAGCATATTGTCAAGCGGGATCATCTTCTCGGCTTGCTCGGGCTTGATCTTCTTGAGGTGGTTGCGGAAGCGGGCTTCGGTCGTACACCAGTGCGCGACTGTGTAACGTGAGGTTTCGCCGGTTACCTTCGACTTGGTCTCGTACCAATCGAGATCGATGGAAGGATTGCCCTTGATATCGAGCGCCTCCTGGTAGGTCTCGCCCATGCGTGGATTGAAGACAAACTCCGGCACGCCGCGGGAGTCGCGCACGCGCTGCGCCTGGAAGAGCGCCATGTCGTCGGGTACGCCGTGCTCGGGCTGGCAGGTGGTGAAGGCTTGCAGGAACATGGTGCCGCGATACTCGAGACCATCGAGAATGGCGCGGTAGAGCTTGGGTGCGTTGGCCATGGAAACCTGCGCCACGAACGGCGATCCATGTCCGGCGAGGAAGGTTTCGGCCACCGTCTTCTTCTCGGTGTTCTTGCCTTGCGTCGCGGAGCCGAAGACGTTCATGTCGTTGCCGCCCAGCATCGGCGTCGAGTCGGAGTTCTGTCCGCCGGTGTTTGAATACACCTGCGTGTCGAGCATCAGTACCTTGACGTTGGGCCGGTTCTGCAACACGACTTTTGAAGTGTTCTGATAGCCGATGTCGCCGATGCCGCCGTCGCCGCCAACTACCCAGACCTTGGGCAGCTCGACAATTTCCTGGTCGGTCATGAGCGCGTCGGTGAAGTGGGTGAAGTGGTAGTACTCTTCCTCGCTGATGACGTTTGCATCGCGCGTGAGCAGGATGTCGGCGAGGCGCTCGGGAAGGACGGAGCGGCGCGCGTGGTCGACGATGAAGCTTTCGCCCATGAGCCAGCCCACGGTGACGCCATCCTGGAAGAGCGAGTTCATCCACGGATAAGGATGCGGGTTGTTCGGCGCGGTGGAACCGTAGACCGTGTTGCAGCCGGTGTGCGCGGCCATGGCCATCACGCTCATGCCGTTGGCGAGGCGACCGTCGACCGGTTGCAGGTTCTTGTGGTTGAAAGCTTCGGTCAGCAGCACGGCGGCGATTGCTTCCACAAGCTGCGCGTCGGTGACTTCGCCGTGCTCGGCCTCGTAGGCGGCAATGCGCGCCTTGGTGTCCTTGACGTCTTCGCCACCCAGGCCCATTACGAGGTGCAGAATGGCTTGCCGCATAAGGGCGTATTCATCGGCGTTCTTTTCCTTCAGCGCTGCCAGCCTGGCCGCGCCGGTCTTTTCCAACTGACCGGCCTTGAGAACAAAGCGATCGCTCTTGGCGTGGAAGACGGGCCGCATATACGCTTCGGTGACCGCCGCAATGGAGCGCAGCACGCTCTTTTCGCCGCAGCCCGCGCAAGCTCCATCGCCCGCTACGAGGGCGTCGTAGTTGGTGCGCACCATGAGCATGTTGCGCAGCGTTGCAGTCTTCGAGTCGGCCGGGTTGGCGCCGTTATACAAGCCCAGGTACTTCTGTGAAGTGTCGGGCAGCAGGTCAAGAAAGCCTGTGCCGCTCTCGTGCTCGGCATTCACTTCTTCGGTCTCCTGCACCATTTTCAGCGCCTCGTGATCGCCGCAGGCCGTGACGCAGGCTGCGCAGCCCTTGCAGAGATCGCTCACGAAAATTGAAAAGATGCCGCCCGAACCGGGCGTCTTGCGCTCCGGCGACGAGAAGATTGCGTTGACTTTCTGGTAGGCCATGGGCACTTTGTCCATGATGGCGAAGAACTGGTCCTTCGACTTGGTGCTGAACCCATCCACCTGTTCGGTCACTTCGCGCAAGATGGTTTGCAGAGGCGTACCGGTCTTCATCTCCGCAACCATGCGCGCGCGGGTCTGCTTCTCGATCTCCGGCAGGGCGCGCAGCATCCTGGTGCGCTCGACGCCATCGGCCACGTAGTAGGAAATCGCTGTCGAGAGCAGGGTGCCCAGATCCTGCGAGCAGTTGGGCAAGGCGGTATCCGGGCAAACCGAGATGCACTCCATGCACTGCGTGCAGTTCTCGGGGATGTAAAGCGGTGTCTCGCGCCGCGCCACATACTTCGACGCTGTATCGCCCGTCGCCGCGGCAATCACGCCCATGGCAGAAAGCGGTGTGGCAGGTTGGTTGTATCCATAATTCGAGCGGAACTCGGCATCGAAGACGGCCACGCGGTCGATCGGAGGACGGGGTCCCTGGCCGGCCGGGACGGGTGTAGAGCGGCAACCAGTTCCGCACGATCCACCCGCAGTCGCGAGTTCCAGAATCGGCATCAGGGCCTGGCCGCGGAGCGTCGATTTATCGGCCGCGCTTAGTTCGCCGATCTTGATTTCCTTGACCCGCTCGAAGCCCTGGATCATGACTTCCATGTTCGACTGCACGACCGCGTCGCCCAACTTGCCGAACTTCTTTACGTACTGTTTGTAGACAACCTCGCGGTACTGCTCCTGCGTAATGCCGAACTCCTGCAGCAGTGTGCTGACCGCGAAGAACGCGCCGAGAAATGCATTGCCCTGCATGCGCAGTTGCAGATCGCCGCGATCGGTGGCTTTGCGCGCGATGTCAAAGCCGGGCAGCGTGAAGACGCGGATATTTTTGTCGATGATCTGCTTGCGCGCCCAGAGCGGCAGGTTCTCCCATGCGCGCTCGCCGTCTACGTCCGACTCCCACACCAGGCTGCCGCCCTCCTGAATGCCGTCGAGCGGATTGGTGTGAGTAAAGGCCTTGGGATCGCAGCAGAGCACAACCGTGACGTGGCGCAGGTCGCAGTTGACGCGAATACGATCCTTGGCGGCCACCATGAAGTAGCTGGTGGGCGCGCCCTTTTTCTCGGAGCCGTATTTTGGGTTAGCGCTTACGTGAATCACTTCCTTGGGATTGCCGAGGTCGTCCTTCAGTCCGTCGCGCTCGAAGAGCAGATCGTTGAGGTCGCCGAGAATTGCGCCCAGGTTCTTGCCGGTGGTGATGGCGCCCCATCCGCCGATCGAGTGGAAGCGCACCGCAACGGCGCCTTCCGGCAGCAGCGAGGGCGTCTCATCGGCGACGACGGAATACGGATGGTCGATGCCCAGCACGATGAAGGAAACACCGCCGGCCGCGGTCTTGCCGTCTTTGCGGGCGCGGTCCGCGGTGGCAAACTCGTATGCGCCGATGATGTGCTCGGGACGAAAATCGCGCGAGCCGAGGCCGTAGGTGCCACCGAAGATCCGCGGCACTTCGCTGAGGCTGATCGACGGCAATCCTTCTGCGGGCGGGCGGCCTTCGGTCTTGATCGCCTTCGACAGCGCGGTGCGGATATCCTTGCCCAGCGGATTGTCGGGCGATAGGGCCTCGTCGGTGCGCTCGAGGATGATGACGTTCTTCTTTCCCCTGAGCGCGGCGATAATGGCAGCCTCGGGGAATGGCCGGATGACATTGACATGGATCGATCCGACGCTGGCCCCGCGCGTTTCGCGCAGATAGTCGACAGCCGCTTCGATATTTTCGGCGGCGGAACCGAGCGACACAAATACCGTGTCCGCATCCCCGGTCTTGTACTGGCTGAGGAGGCCGTAGTTGCGGCCGGTGAGGTCGCCGAAGTCCTTGAACGCGGCTTCGAGGAACTCGAGGATCGGCTCGGCGAAATTATTGCGCCGCGCCACCACGCCCTGCATGTAGTGTTCCTGGTTTTGGACCGGTCCCAGCAGAACGGGGTTGGCAAGGTCCAGCATTTTGGGAACGCGGCGGCGCGTGGGCCCGAAGAGAACGCGCTGCGCTTCGGTGGGGCAATCGATGACATCGTCCGGCGCACCGAGGTACTCGCGGATCAGTTCCGACTCGTGTTTATAAAACGTGCGCTCGAGGTGCGTGGTGAGGAAGCCGTCCATGATATTCATGCCCGGTGTGAGGCTGAGCTCGGTGACGCGGCGAAGAATGAGCGCCTGGTCGGCGGCCTGCTGCGCGTCCTTGCCGAAGAGCATGATCCAGCCGGTATCGAGCGCTCCATAAATATCGTCGTGGCCGCAATGCACGTTGAGCGCGTGCTTGGTGAGCGCGCGCGCGCCCACTTCAAGCACCATGGTCGATCCCTTGCCCGGCGCGTGATAGTACTGCTCGACACCGTAGACAACGCCCTGCCCGGAGGTGAAATTGACCACGCGCTTGCCGCAGACCGAGTGGGCAATGGCGCCGCCCTGGGCCGCATGCTCGCCCTCGGTCTCAATCGCGATCGTGTTTTGCCCGAAGACGTTGAGATGCCCCTCGGCATAGGCCTGCTGGAACAACTCGCCGCCCTCGGTGGAAGGCGTAATGGGATAGAAGACGCCTGCATCGGCGATGCGCGTTTCGGTATGGTAGGAAACCAGCTGGTTGCCGTTCGCGGTGACGCGGATGCCGGGAAAACGAGCACGATTGGGTGCGGAAGCTGTCATAAATCCCTCTCAGTGAGCCCTGTTCTTGAATTCATCTTTACGCCTTGCGCGCCGAGCTCCCGGATGCGATGAAAACGTATCCGTGCGCAATCGCGCCGCGCCTGATTTTATCTGCCTTCGCGGTCCGTTCGAGCGGAGTTCCTAAAACGATTCACCTTGCAAGTGTAAAGGCCGGATTGGGGACAAGGAAGTCCATTGGGGAACATACGCTTCGCGATCCCGGCCTATTGACAAGTATGCGCCTGATGCAGGGCGCGTGTATATCGGGATAAAGTACAAAATACCGGGATATGAGACGGTTTCAGGACCATGAGTATGAACTCCAGCCGAATGTGCAGGACAAGCCCCTGGCCGGGCGAACTCGTAGTATGGAAACACTGAAACCGGGTGCCTTCTTAACAGGCTTGGGATACCATCGACCTGTCAATCAAATCATCGTCGGGCAAGCGAGATGCGGAACGATCAATCTCAATTCGCAAGTTACCCCAGCCTGAGGGGCCGAGTGGTCCTGGTCACGGGCGGGGCGACGGGCATCGGCGAATCGCTTGTGACTCAGTTTGCGCGCCAGGGGTCCCGGGTTGCATTCCTCGACATTCAGGATGAGCCGGCCCGGGCACTGGCAGACTCGCTCACGGCTGAGGGGTGTCTCACGCCTCTATACATTCATTGCGATCTGACCGACCTGGCTGCTCTCAAATCCGCAGTGGAACAAGTCATTGGCACCTGCGGCACCGTCGATGTCCTGGTGAACAACGCCGCCAACGATCAGCGGCACACGATTGAAGAAGTCACGCCCGAGTACTGGGACCGTTCGATCGCGATCAACCTGCGGCCGCAGTACTTCATGATCCAGGCCGTGCTGCCGGCGATGCGCTCAGCGGGCCGGGGGTCAATCATCAATATGAGTTCGATTGCCTGGATCATTCCCAACACGGGCATGCCACTCTACAACGCGGCCAAGGCCGCCATCGTGGGTCTTACGCGCGCTTTCGCACACGAATTGGGGACACACAACATCCGCGTCAACGCGGTGTTGCCGGGCGCGATAGCCACGGAGCGGCAAAAGCAGCTCTGGTACACTCCGGAGTACCTCGCCGAAATCTTTCGCCGACAGGCGCTCAAGCGGCAGATCGATCCCGACGAGGCGGCCCGGCTGGTTCTTTTTCTCGCCGCCGACGACTCCGCCGCGATCACCAACCAGAGCTACGTAATCGATGCCGGGTTCGTGTAGTCGGCGATTGTTTCGATTACTGGGTGTCCACATCGGCGATTCGAAGCAAGATATTGTGGCCTTGAAATCCGGCAAGAGAGATGACATCGCAACGAGGTGCACAGCCCTCAGGGGCTAAAGCCCAATGATTTTGCCGACGTTGCGGCACGACTGAAGTCGTGCCCTGACACACAGCCCGACGAATCCAGATCTGGGACGAGTTTTTCCGCAGCTTGTGAAGTCGTGCCCTGACACTGAGCAGCTAAAGTCTGGCTGCTTTGCCAGGCTCGACGAATTGGGGCTACTTGAGGCAGGTGGATACCCACATGTTTCGATTACTGCGATGGAACACCTGCTGCGAAGGCGGCGCGGGTGTGCTGACTTTATGCGCTACGATAAACACAGGATTGGTCTTGATATGTTTGTCGTGGTTTGGCAGTTCGAAATTGCCGAAGATAAAATCGCCGGCTTTGAATCCGCTTACGGCGCCGATGGCAGGTGGGCAAAGCTGTTCCGCACCTCGCCGAACTATCTTGGCACCGAACTGCTTCGCGATGCGTACATTCCGGGCGGCTACCTCACGGTAGACCGCTGGGCGAGCGAGGCGGACTTCCGCGCCTTCCGCAAGGAGCACGACCACGAGTACGAGATTCTGGACCGCGAGTGCGACATGCTGACGAGCCGGGAGACCCGGATCGGCGCGTACACGGTCTGATCGAAATAAAGTTCCCCTTGAAGACCGCCGATAAGAGGAGTATCGCGGAGTGGCCACGCGGGCAGTATTGGAGCGGGCCATGCCGGTCTGCGATGGCAATCGGGGGGTCGCGGGACTGTGTGTTTCCGCATTCATCGAACCCTAACAATTTCAATTCCTTTGCAGGGAGCCGAACAGAAGCGCAGGAGCCATCTTCCTTGATCTCCCTGAAGAAATATCTCGACATGAATGCGACTTCGTCTCCTGAGGAGGCGACGGAGGTGGCGCATGGCGAGCGGGAGCCGGATGAATCTCACCCGGTAACCGTCGGGTGCTATCGTTCGACGCTTTTGGCCATTGGCAAGAGCGCGGTAAGAGGCTGCCCCGCGCTTGGAGTCGAGCTCGACAGGAACCTGCAAACTCTGGAGCAACTGCTCTCGGAAAACCCGGCCTCAGAGTCTGTTCAGCAAACTGAAAGTCAAGTTGAAGCCCTGTTGCAGGAATGGGGAGAAAAGACCGCCGCACACTTCAAGAACAAGGCCGACGAGGTGAAGGAACTGCTGATCGCGCTGGCCAGGACGGCCGAGTCGGTCGGCGATCACGATCACCGTTACTCGAGCCAGTTCGCCGATCTTACCGTTCATCTGGAGCGCATCGGCGACCTCGACAGTCTGACCCAGATCCGGTCGTCGCTGGTGAAGCGCGTGACTGAACTGAAAGAAAGTGTTGACCAGATGACGCGAGAGAGTCTTGAGCTGGTGACGCAGCTACGGGCCGAGGTCTCCACGTACGAGATCAGGCTCAAGGAGGCTGAGCACCTGGTGCTGAAGGACGAGCTTACGGGCGCGGCCAGCCGGCGCAGCGCCGAAGAGAGCATTCAGTGGAATATCGCCAACCACCAGACGTTTTGCGTTCTGATGCTCGACCTGAACGGATTCAAGCAGATCAACGACGAATATGGTCACCAGGCCGGCGACCATCTGCTGAGGCAGTTTGCCTCGCGGTTACAGATGAACACCCGGTCCGGCGACCTGGTGAGCCGATGGGGGGGCGATGAGTTCGTGGTGCTGCTGGCTTGCGACACCCATGGGGCCCGAACCCATATGGCGCGCATTTACAAGTCGGTCTTCGGCAAGTACACGCTTCCGGACTCGTCGGACAACAACCTGAGCGTCCAGGTAGACGCGGCAGTTGGACTGGCCCAATGGAGGCCCGGGCAGACGATGGAGCAGTTGATCGCCCAGGCCGATGGCGTGATGTACCAGGACAAACGGCAATCGCACGGGGTAGCCCGGCTGCGCTGACTTTCAGGTTGGCCGCTCCGAGCGATGGTAGCGAGCTTGACTGAATTGTTCTGGAATCCAGGTGTGCCCCGACTTCGCGCGGGCCGGGGAAGACGCAATATCAAGCCATTCTCTGCCATGAACCAACTTTCTCCATATCTTCGCCATTTTCTGCTGTCTTTGTCTCTTCAGCCCTGCTACAATCCCTTCGAAATCCAATTCAAGCCCGCGCCGTTTCATGCCCTGATTTCCATGAAATGCGGCGGGCGACCTCTTAGGAGCCCCGCCAATGGCGATCGCCGATGACCGCACGAAAGCCGTAGAACTAGCCCTTGCACAGATCGAAAAACAGTTTGGAAAAGGGTCCATTGTCCGGCTCGGGTCAAGAGAAGCCTTGCTGCCCATCGCCGTCATCTCGACAGGCTCGATCAGCTTCGATGCCGCTCTCGGCGTGGGCGGCGTTCCGCGCGGCCGGGTCACCGAGATTTATGGCCCTGAGTCCTCCGGCAAGACCACGATCACTCTGCAGATCATCGCGGAAGCGCAGCGCGCGGGGGGATTGGCGGCGTTTGTCGACGCGGAGCACGCACTGGACCCCGGCTATGCCAAGAAGCTCGGCGTGGATGTGGACAACCTGCTGGTTTCCCAGCCTGACTCGGGCGAACAGGCTCTTGAGATCACCGAGGCGCTGGTCAAGTCGGGCGCCATCGACGTGCTGGTCGTGGATTCGGTGGCGGCTCTGGTGCCCAAGGCGGAGTTGGATGGGGAGATGGGCGACTCCCACATGGGCCTGCAGGCACGGCTGATGTCGCAGGCGCTGCGCAAGCTGACAGGAAGCGTCTCGAAGTCCCGGACGGCGCTGATTTTCATCAATCAAATTCGTGAAAAGATCGGGGTCATGTTCGGCAACCCAGAGACCACGACGGGAGGCCGCGCGCTGAAGTTCTACTCTTCGGTCCGCGTCGACATCCGCCGCATCTCGGCCATCAAAGAGGGCGACGCAGTGACCGGCAACCGCACCAAGGTGAAGATCGTAAAGAACAAGGTGGCGGCGCCCTTCCGCGAAGCCGAGTTCGACATCCTCTATGGGGAAGGCATCAGCCGCGAGGGCGACGTACTCGATCTCGCCGTGGCGAATAACATCGTTGAGAAGTCCGGCGCCTGGTACAGCTACTCGGGCGAGCGCATCGGCCAGGGCCGCGAAAACACCCGAAGCTTCCTCAAAGAGAACAGGGATATTTTCGCAAAGATGGATGGCGAGCTTCGCAAGGCACTGAACATCGGCGCGGTGAAGGCCGATGTCCCCGCAGTCCCGGCCACCGGCCCGGCTGAGGCCAAGGAAGCGGTACGCGGGCGCAAGGGCTAATTCAGTTTCGAGATTGACGATCAAAGAGCACCGACTGTCTCGAGCCTCGATTGCCGCGAAGGATGAGGCCTGGGATTGCAGGTTCATTCTTGCGCCGCAAATCCTCGCACAGTTTATGATTAGGCGATTTCGCCAAACTGAGGTGCTGTCGATTGACTTGATCGGCATGATGGGGTCTCAGTGCAGGAACAAACGATGATCGCGATCAACTGGGGCTCTTCGAACTTTCGCGCTTACAAGCTCGATGGAGCGGGAAACGTCGAAGCGGAGAGATCGTCGGAGCGCGGCGCAGTGTCGGTGCCGCCGGGACGCTTTCCCGATACGCTGATGGCCGAGATTGGCGACTGGATTCAGCAGGGAGAGACGAAGATCCTGATGTGCGGCATGGTGGGCGCGCGCAATGGATGGCAGGAAGCTCCGTACGTTCCGCTGCCAGCAACGATTCACAACGTGGCCGGCGGGGTGATCAGGGTTGGCGTGGACGCATTGGACGCACGCATCGTGCCGGGTCTCATGGGGGCCGACTCCGACGGCGTTCCCGAAGTGATGCGGGGAGAGGAGACAGAGATCTTCGGCTGTGACTGCGAGGCATTGGCCGATGTTCATCTCTGTCTTCCCGGGACGCACACCAAGTGGGTGCGGATGGAGGCTGGGCGGATTGCGGGTTTCTCGACGTCGATGACCGGCGATCTCTACAAGGCGATCCGCGAGACGACGATTCTTCGAACGTGCACGCAACAGGAGCCGGCGGACAGTGAGGCCTTCCTGCGGGGCGTTGCGCGTTCGAAGCAGCCAGGCGAGCTTGCGCATCACCTCTTCGGAGTGAGAACGCTGGTTTTGACCGGCGGGCTGAATGAGTCCTCGGCTTCGTCCTATTTGTCTGGAATCCTGATCGGGCACGAGGTGAAGGCGATGACGCGGGAAGGCGAGCGAGTCCATCTCATCGGCGATGCCGAACTGTGTTCGCTCTATGCGACAGCACTGCAGGGGTGCGGTGCGATTCCGTCGTTGGAGCCCGCGGGCGCGGCATTGCGCGGCCTGAGAAGAATCGCGGAGAGGCTGCGATGGTAATTCGCGAGTGGTTAAGCCGATGTCCATTGATCGCCATTCTCAGAGGCATTGAGACCTCCGAAGTTGAGGATGTTTTCTCGGAGCTGCTATCGGCGGGAGTTGTGATCGCTGAGATCCCATTGAATTCGCCGCGGCCCCTGGCGAGCATCCGCCGAGCAGCAGAATTATTCGCAGATAAAATGCTCATTGGCGCGGGAACCGTTACAGAGCCGCGGCAGGTGCAGGAGGTAGAGGCTTCCGGCGCGAGGCTCATCGTATCTCCCCACGCCGATGCCGAGATTGTGCACGAGACCAAACGTCTCAACTTGATTGCAATGCCCGGAATCGGATCGGCTACCGAAGCCTTCGCCATGATCCGTGCGGGAGCCGATGCGCTGAAGCTGTTTCCCGCGGATGTGCTGGGCACACGAATGCTCACGGGCTTGCGGGCGGTTTTGCCGGAGGGGACAATCATGGCGCCCGTCGGCGGAGTGGATGAAGAGACCATCCCTTTGTGGCGCAACGCCGGCGCCGAGGGCTACGGAGTGGGCTCCGCGTTATATAAAGCCGGCATGTCAGCCAGCCAGGTGGGAGCCAATGCACGACGACTTCTTCAGAGCTTAAGTGCACCCTGAGAGAATGTATTTGAAGGTCTCGTCACACCAGGGACGGAGGTATACCTTGCGCACTTCCGCGCTTTGCCTTCTACTGCTTGGTTTCGCCATTGCCGCATCCTGTCTTTCGCCGCGCACCGCCGCTCAACAGCCGCTCAGCGCGCCCCGTGCCGGTGGCCACGCAACGCCCCTGCTGCTCTATCCCGCCATCGGTGCGGGTCCTGGCTGCGCTCCTTTGGCATTGATCTCGCATGGAGCAGGGGGCTCTGAAGTTGGCTATCGATATTTGGCCGAGGCCATGGCGCAGCTTGGCTACACCACGGTCGTGATGGGTCACCGCGAGAGCGGCGCCGCGGCTTTGCGCAACAGCGTGTTCGAGGACGGTCTGATGCCCGGGTTACGTGAACTGGTAGCGGACAAGAATGCGGAGGAGGCGCGTCTGCGCGATGTGGGCGCGGCGCTCAATTGGTCCGACTCGCAATGCCGCGCGCCTTTTCGCGTGCTCCTGGGGCACTCCATGGGCGCGGAGACGGTAATGCTCGAAGCAGGCGCGAAGAACATGATCGGAGTTTCGTCGCCGCCCGCCGGCGAGGATCGGTTTGACGCGTATGTCGCTCTCTCGCCCGAGGGCTCCGGAGTTATCTTTCCCGCACACGCATGGAATGGGATTCACAAACCCATGTTGATCATGACCGGCACACGCGATCAATCGCTTCAGGGCGGGCCGAAGGCGCGGCTCGAGCCCTGGCACGATCTGCCGGGTAACGCGTCGCACTGTCAGTGGATGGGCGTGATCGACGATGCGTCGCACATGAACTTTGCGGGAAACGGGCCTGGCCACGAGGCGGTTGAGCCGCTGGTAACGAAGACGATCACGAGCTTCCTGGCCGGAGTGCGGCAACACTCCTGCACTCTCCCAGCGCCCGCAAGCCAGATGAAGCTGCAGGGGAAGTGAGCCTTGTCGACTACTTCCAGACGTTCGCAGTGCAATTGCGCGCCGCTGTTCGGCCGCCTTCAACCGTTACTGTGATTTCAGGACAATTGAGTTTCCAGTCCTGACTCGCGACAGATACCCTGTAATTTCCGGGGGAGACAACGAAAGTTGCATTTGTTCGCTGCGCCACTTGCCTTCCGTTGATCGACACGATGGCTCCCGCAGGGTTCGACGAGATCGTCAGCCTTCCCGGCTGCGGCGGCATCTGCGGCAGCAACAGCGCAGGCGACAAGAGAAATGAAATCGGGAGCAGTTTCAAAGATGTTTCGAGTTTCATGTCAAGCCTCGCCACTCAGATCGTTAAATGCAAAATCGGCGAAGAAGAACGTCCCTGCCAGCAGCGTATAAAACTGTGCGTGACTGGAGAAGAGATATACGGGATCGTAGGCGCTCAGGTTCTGGTTGTTCACCATCGCAAGAAGATTGAGATGGCTCATGTATCCGAAGTAGAGTGACACGCCTCCGCTGATGGCCGCCAGGAAGGCGGCCCACATATGCCGCAGTTTGGAATTTTCGCGCGCCTTGACCATGAGCAGCCCCACCGCTCCGAGCAGCGCGGTGCCGAGCGTGGTGAGCAGACCGTTTGTGCCGGCCATGGCCTCGGCCGACATCTTTTGCCAATCGCTAGGCGGAGGAGGATTCTCGGAAGAGCCGGAAAATATGGTGCCCGGAGCTTCGAAGATCTTGCGGTATTCGTAGACCTGCACTTCCCACACGCTGGCTACGAGAATGACAACTGCAACGTAGAACCAGATTCTGGAAATCTTCCGCATGTTGATCGCTGTCAGCATCGAGACACCTCATCGGCCAATGGATGTACGGATGGCCCAAAGCATCTGATCATGGCCGGGGTCTTGCTCCGCGAAGGCTATGGACGTGCTCTCGCTTCGCGTAGAAGTAAACATACACTGGTCGTTGTCCGGATGGGAAGACGATTTTTTTGCGCGGACCGGAGTTCGAGCCAATGAAGGACAGGCCCGAGGCGATCGTGGGCCACAAAAGCGAGAGCGGGACAAACTTGTGGAATCGAATCGGGGTTGCTTTCGCTCCCTATTGGTGATCCACCACCCTGATGCTTGCCGGCACGCCGATTCCCTCGTTAATGAAGAACAATTTGCGCCCATTCGTAATCGCTACTGAATTCGGGCCCACATTCCCAGTCCCAGGACCAACTACGTTGTCGATGGTGACGAGGCCTGTGACTCCGGCCTGCGAAAGAAAGCCTGGGGAGGCGGTGCTGTCGAACTCGGTTCCGGTTACCGATCCCTGACTGCCGATTCCCATTACTCCCGCCGCGTTCACCGTTCCTTCCGCCAGAAGGCTTTCGTTTCCGAGGAAATAATTTCCAGCGAGGGAGGCGGCTGTCACGCTACCGGTGGCTCCCGGCTCCAATACTCCGAACACAGGACTCGTCCCATTGGGATCCGTTCCGCACGCGAAAGCATCAATCGTCTCCGTATTGCTGGAGGGTGCGGACAAGTAGAAGACGGGAGGATTTGTAAGTCCGGCGCCTGTCAGAGTCAATCTGCCAAATGTCGGGCTCACCGAATAGGTTTCGCCTGTCACCAACGTGGTGGCGCTCCCAGCCATGCTAAATCCGAAAATGGACCCGGTTACGCTGCCGCTGTTGAAGGTCAGCAATCCCAGGTTCACATCGGTGCCTGTCGCGTGAAAGATGTAGTTGCCAGAGAGCGCGCTGGAACTGAATGTGGGCGCAGACGCGATTGCGCGGCCCGCGTAAATCCATGCGGGAATCGCACCCGCATTGCTGAATTGCATGGTGTCAAGCGACAACAAGAAGAACTCATTCGCATTCACGATGTAGATGGCAGCTTGCGTTGTTCCCGCTCCCGTGCCCGGCAAGGCAGCCCCTTGTTTTAGCGTGAAGTTGAACAGCGCCCTGCCCGTCAGCGCGGAAACCGATGAGATGGACCCGGTGCTTCCCTGAATGTCGCTTTGAACAGCGGCAGATGCCGCGCCCGGAGAGTTACTGTCGAAATCGCTGTTGGTAATCATGCCTGAGGCCGGTGCGAAGACCAGCGACCCCGCCATGGACCCGACGACACCAACTGCGCCTTCGAGCCCGAATGCGTAATTCGTCTGCAGATGGCTTGTGTCTCCGCCGGCAAACGCTGTCGGATCCTGGCGCAACAGCAGCCCCGAGGCAAGCGAGGGAGTCCCAAATGGGTTGTCCCCCTGGTCGTCGTACTCGGTAATCCGCCCCGCCGTCGCGACTCCGCCGCTCTCCTCACCAAGCGCGAATCGAAAGATGCGGGTAGTTCCGTCCGAACCATACAAGTCCAGGCAACCCACGTCGCCGGCGCCCGACGGATCGGGACCGACGGTGTAGAAACCGGTGCCTGCGCTCGAACTCACGAACACGGTGCTTTGGGGAGGGTTATTGCCATTATTCACATCGAGGTTGCCCGCCACGGTGCCGCCAGACAGTCCCGCGAAGTGCCCGGTCCCGTCGGCGTTGAAACTGCCAGCCATCGCTGACTGACCCTGCGCGAAGAATGCGTATTGGCCGGAGAGGAGCGATTCGTGCCCCGTCGGGGTACCGGCGCAACTGCTGACGGTCCCGCTGATGATTCCGATTGAATCCGTGTCGCTCTTGGTTCCGTCACGAACCGACACGGCACTAATATCCGCAAAGTCGTTGGGGGGAGAGGGTGCGGTCGCCGGTGGGTTGTAGACGGCGGTAGTGGCCGTCGTCGCACCGAAGGTTCCGCAAGTGGCCGCGGTACAACCGTTCAGTTCCCACTGAACTCCGGCATTGGTCGGATCGTTGGTCACTTTTGCCGTCAAGGTGATCGAGGCGCTTCCAGCGGTAATCATGTTCACCTTGTTGGCGATCGTTACCGTGAGGGAGCCGGAGATGATCGAGAACGAATCAGTATCGGACTTTGTGGCGTCTGTTACGGATGTTGCGGTAATCGTGGGTGCATTTGCCGGAGCGGCCGGCACAGTCGCCGGCGGCGTGTAAATCACGTTGGTGGCAGTCTGGCCGGTGAGAGTGCCGCATCCGGGAGTGCAAGAAGCGCCCGCTGCCGTGAGACTCCAGATGACGCCAGCGTTGCCGGCATCGTTCTGCACCTGCACCATCAAAGTGAGCGGCCCGGTGAGCGCTGGAATCGACGTGAACTTGTTGGTGATGGTTACTGAGACTGCCGATGGGGCGCCGACGATGAACGCGTCCGTGTCGGATTTTGTTGTGTCCTTGACAGAGGTTGCGGTCAATACCGGCGCGTTGTTTGGCGAGGCGGGAATAGTGGCGGGCGGCGTGTAGACGACGGTTGTCGATGTCGCGGAGGTCAACGTGCCGCACGCCGGCGAACAGGCCACGCCGCCGGCCGCCAGGCTCCACGTGACGCCCGAGTTGCCGGGGTCGCCCAGCACCTGCGCGGTCACCGTTACCGGCGCAGATCCCGCGGGAATGGTGGTGAACTTGTTTGTGATGGAAACCACGACCGGCGACACAATTGTGAATGCGTCCGAGTCTAATTTTGTGGGGTCCTTCGCGGACTGCGCGGCCAGCGTGGGCGCGTTGTCCGGCGCTGCGGGAGCGGTGGCGGGAGGCGTGTAGGTGGCGCTGGCCGCCGTTATCGCACTCAGCGTTCCGCATGCAGGGGAACAGGCCACGCCGGCCACCGTGAGGTTCCAGAGGACGCCGGAATTTGTCGCGTCGTTCTGCACGGAAGCAGTGACGGTCACGGCCGCCGTTCCGGGGGCAATGGTTGTGATCTTGTTGGAAATTGAAACCGAAATTGCGGCAGCGGAGCCACCGCCCGATCCGCTGTTGCAACCGGCTATACCAACGGCCGCAGCCATCAACAAAAAATTGAACAGTCCTTTGCCCAGCAGAGTAGAACCCCAGCGAGCTTGCGTCATTGTCGTTCGCCTCCAAAACCGGCTCGGCCGGCAACCTTGAAACGTTTAACCAGCCGGTTTTGCACGGGGGGAATTGGCTAAACGGCAAAAATGGACTGAAGAAATCTGCGTTTCGTTCTCTCGCGGTACAAGGCGCACCCCATTCTGGCTGCGTTTCTACAGCGGAGACGAATAGCCTTGAAGCCTAAACCAGCGAGCAAGCAGTCGCGAATGCGCCCATGACAGTCCTGACCACGCGACACGGCACCCCGTGGTCGAACGATTAGATGCCGGTTACGGGCTAAATCGCTGCTTATTATTTGTCCAAAACGGCCTGACGCATCCGGACCCCGAATTTCTGAACGAGAGATTTTGGACGTATGAGGAAACAACGCTCAGCGCGAGAGATTTTTCTCAATGGCCGCTCAGCCGGCCGCGATTTTGATGCGTTCGGGATCTTCTTCCACTTCGCCGCAATCTTCGCCGAGGCCGCCATAGCGGCGCTCTCGGCGCTGGAAATCGGCGATGGCTTCCAGCAGGTGGATGCCGCGGAAGTCCGGCCAGTAACGATCGGTGACGAATATCTCGGTGTAGGCGATTTGCCACAACAAATAATTTGAAATCCTCATCTCGCCTGAGGTGCGAATGAGCAGGTCGGGGTCGGGCATGTGAGCAGTGTAGAGATGGCGATGAATGTCTTCCTCTGAGATGCGGTCGGGGCTGAGTTGCTTGAGCTTGATTTCCGCAGCCAGGCCGCGAAAGGCGTCGACCATCTCCGACCTGCCGCCGTAATTCAAGGCCAGTGTGAGGGTGGTGCCGGTGTTACGCGCGGTTTCATCCGCGGCCCAAGCCATTTTGTCCTGCACCTCGGGCGGCAGATCGTGAGTGCGGCCGATGTACCGGATGCGAACGTTGTTGTCCATCATGCGCTGCAGATTGCTCTCAAGATAGCTTTTGAGCAGGCGCATGAGGAAATTGACTTCGGCCCGGGGCCTGCGCAAATTGTTCTCGAGCGAAAATGCGTAGAGAGTAAGCCAGGGCAGACCGATACGAGACGCGGTCTCGGTGACCAGTTGCACGCTCTTGGCGCCCTGCTGGTGGCCCAGGAAACGCTTGAGCGAACGCTGGCCGGCCCAGCGGCCGTTGCCGTCCATGATGATGGCGACGTGCTCGGGCAAGCGCTCCGGCTTGAGCGTTGCATACACCGCACGCTCCTCATCTGTGAGCTCATGGATGCGCAGCGTGCCTGAAGAATACAAAGGAATCGCCTCGAAATCACAATTGCGGCTTCCAGGACCGGCGCGCAGGGAGCATCTGAAATCGACGCCATTCGCGTTCGCGCCCGCAGCAGATGCAGGGCCTCGCGCACCCCACAAATCCTCCGTCCGGCGCAAATTACCTCGATAGCCGCAGCCGGGGAGTAACACCTTCGACCCTAGCACAAGCGCCGATGCGCTGCAAAGGCGGCGCGTGGGCGCAGCCGGGCAGAGGAAGGGCGGAAGCGGACGACCGGCGAAATCGGCACCGGCCCAGCCGCCGGCGCTCGGGTTCGCAGGGGTCCTATCCCAAGCGTCCACGGCCGGTCGCGGCGTCACGCACGGCACCGTAGATAAGCGTTCGCTGCAGCGACTCCAGACGAGGCAGGAAGGATGCAATCTCGGCAAGGAACGGATCAGAGAGGATGGCGGCCACTTCCTCTTCGCGTCGACTGCGCGAGTCACGCACGAGTTGAGATACGTCCACTCCAAGAGCGTTTGCGAGGCGCTCGAGAGAGCCCAGGGTCGGAATGGCTTTGCCGTTTTCGATCTTGGAGATATAAGTGCGAGGTACCTGCATGCGTCCGGCGAGTTGACGCTGGCTGAGGTGGCGAGCGCGCCGGATATCGCGAACCTGGCCGGCAACCTGCAGTCCCGCCTCGGCTGAAGAGGGAACGAAGGGGCTGGTGACGAGCTGTGGCGCCAGGCGAACGGGCTCTTCATTGTCGAGAGGCCGGTGGCATCGCCTGCAAAGGGAGTTTGAGGTTCTGTACTGCATTAGCCTGCAGTACTCACACCGCACTACTTCACGTGTTTCCACGCTGACAAGAGTGGTAGCCATGGGCTTGGTGCGGACGGAGCGCCAGAGCAGGAACCCCGGGGTGCATTTTTAGCACCGCAATATGGGCTACTGTCTACGAAATGAACCATAATTGTCAAGTAGAAACTTGGGGTCAAACCGAAGAACACCGGATGAATCCCTGAAAAACCTGAAGATACACGAACCAAGCTAGTAAACCAAGGGGTGAAAAATATGAGGACCGGCACCAATGATCTGCATGGACGCGAGCAAGCCTGGCAGCTATTGACCGAATGGACCGCGAGCGAAAGCCTGCGCAAACATGCGCTTGCGGTGGAGGCCTGCGTTGTGGCGTGCGGCGAGGCCGAGGCGGACCGGCTGGGGCTGAGCGGCAACGAGCGCGGGGAGATGATCGAGCTCTATTCAACCACTGCCCTGCTCCACGACTTCGACTACGAGCGGCATCCGACGGCGCAGGAGCACCCATTCGTCGGCGTTCGGGAGCTGGAGCGCCTGGGCTGGCCTCTGGCGCTGCGCACTGCGATCCTGGGCCATGCACAATACTCCGGAGTGGCCCGCGACTCGCATCTTGCCAAGGCGCTTTTCGCGTGCGACGAGCTGGCCGGCTTCCTGACGGCCTGCGCCCTGGTGAAGCCCACCCGGTCGATTGCCGATGTGGAGGCGGCCAGTGTGCGCAAGAAGATGAAAGACAAGGCTTTTGCCCGCGGCGTGAATCGGGAGGATGTAATCCAGGGTGCGGCAGAACTGGGCGTGGAACTGGAAGCACACATCGCTTTCTGTATTGAGGCGATGAAGAAGCGCGCGGCGGAGTTGGGGCTCTGATCCCATCTCCCGGGATTTCGACTTGCGGGATTCAAGTCGCAGAGGCTGTCATTCAGGATTAAGCCTCTTCGGCGGGGGCGATGAGGGGGAAAACCAGCGCGAATGGCACGAAAGTTGTAGTGATTGGTGGCTTGTTGTGAGGGCCAAGGTGGACGATAATCGGGTAACCTCTGGGTAGATTCTTCCTTTGCGAAGGAGGCTGTGCGCGATGCTGAAACGCTCTGGAAAGAAGTCGGGCCCCAATGCGGGATCGCAGGCAAGCCACTCTGCAGCGCTGGAGGCGATTGACGCCCTCTACACGCTGGAGATGAAGGCCAACCTAGCCGCGCTTCGCGACCAACGGCGAAGGACGAGGCTGCACCAGACGGTATCGAATTGGACCGAGTATTGGCCGGTTGCCGTCGGAATCGTCATCAGCTTGTTCGCCCCGCAGTTGCGCGACATGGTATCCGTTTTCCGGCCATGGGGGATGTGGATCGTTTTCCCGTTTGTATCGCTCGCCGGACGCCCCGAGGTTTACATGGGCGACGGGATGGCCGCCCTGCTGCCGCTGGTGATGCTTTATGCGCAGTTTCCGCTGGAAGGACTGCTGGCCAGAGTCGCTCTGAAAGGCAACGTCACGCTGACCGGGGTATTCGGGCAGGTTCTGTTCTTTCACACTCTGTGCATTATCGAGCTGTGGCTGGTGAACGGAGCGTTCTGGCAGGTGCTGCGGCACTAGACGCCGCGGCTTGCGGCAGATGGTGGCAAGACGACGCACCGCCGCAAAATGAGCCCGAGCAAGAGCCCCATTCAATCTCGAAGATCAGTTCAATGGATTTTTCGCCCGCAGCTCGGCGACAATCTCCGCCGCAGCGACGAGGGCTTTTTCTTCCTGGTCGGGAGGAAAGCTGATGGCGCCAACGCGCGCATGGCCGCCGCCGCCATAGCGCTCGCAAATCCGGGCCAGGTTCACCATCTTCGCAGGGTCGGCCTTGGTCCAGGGGTTCGAGCCCACGGCCACCTTGGTGCGGAAGCTGGACTTCGACAAGCCAATCGAGTAAGTCGCATTCGGATATAGATAGTAGGGAATGAACTTGTTGAACCCTTCGAGCGGATGGTCGGTGATGTCGAAGAAGATGGTGCCGTCGCGCTCTTCCGCGCGGCTCCGGATCAGTTCCAATGCCTGCTTGTGACGCTCGAGCAGGGGCGGCAAGAGAGCGGCCACAAAGGGCTGGCTGAGAACCTCGGCCAGGGGCATTGAGGTAAGCAGCGGAATCAGCCGGGGAATGAAGTCCGGATCCGTACTGGACTCGATAATCAATGTGAGCTTCATGGCCGGTGCGGCCATTTCCACGGCGGCCTCGGGACTCTCGTACCGCGCCCCGTCGACGATGTCGGCCCAATGAATGAGGTCGGCAACTGGAGCCGTGTCGAAGCCGTAGCGTGTCGAGGCGATGTGCGCGAGAAAGCTGGTGCAGGAGGTGTAATCGGGATCGAAGAACTTGCGCATGCCGCAGACCGGATCTTGCCGGCAGGCCAGGAAATGCCGGTGATCCTCTGGAGTGAGGAAGGCCGACTGGTGGTGATCGAACCACCAGGTGATCTTTGGCGAGGCCGAGTACTTGAAGTCGACGATCGCGTTCTCGTCGCCGGTGAACTCGCTCTCGTCAAAAAGCGCTCCGGCACGGTGAACCAGGCCGTGGTATTCGTAGGCCGCCGCGGGATTGACGCGCTCGCGGTGAAAGCGCGTGAACAAGGAGGCCGAACATGCTCCGTCAAAACATTTGTCGTGATAAAAGACGCGAACTCGCAAGAGCTGAGTCCCTCCTGAGCCGGAAGGTAAAAAATAGCCGGAACTGTTAAGCATCAAGGGATAGGCCGATTGTGTCAAGGAAGGGGAGCGATCGGAATTGGCGGGAGAGGAAGCGAGGGCGAAGGGAAAGCGCTGCCGTTGCCCGGCTTGCGCGGCAAAATAATACAGCGTATTATTTTGTAATATGAACACCCCGCGCACCATCAGTTTCCGCATCGCCGCTGAAAAGGTTGCCGAGCTGGATTCCATTGCCAAGGCCATGGACCGCGACCGCAGCTACCTGCTCAATGAGGCTGTCGAGAGCTACTTGAACGAGCAACAGCGCTTTGCGGCCATGGTGCGAGAGGGTATTAAAGCAGCCGAGAACGGAGAGTTGATTGACGACGAGGACGTTGGAGCGCTGGTCGACTCATGGGAGATAGAGAAGCGGGTTAAGGAGAAGAAGGTAAAGGCTCAAGCGTGATAATCCGTTGGACGGTTCCGGCAGCAGATCAGCTGCACGAGATCTTTGAATATATTGCTGCCGGCAGCCCCGCGGCAGCGGGCCGCATCGTGCGGCGCATTCGAAATTCAATTCACTTGATTGCGCGTATGCCAAATACCGGCAGGGTCGGTCGTATTGCAGGAACCCGCGAACTTGTCGTCCCCGGCACATCCTACCTAATCGCATACAGAATTCAAAAGAACACGATTCAGGTCCTTGCAATCCTTCATGGTGCACGGCAGTGGCCCGAGTCGTTCTGAGCGGGGAACCGGCCAGTCGATTGCTGCGTAGAGTATCTTTCCATCAGTAGAAGTCGTTTGACAAAGACCTGTTTCATTTTGAAGGAGGCTCCGTGGAGCCTGAGATTCAAGCTCCGGCTGGGGTAAGTGTGCCGGCAGATGTCAACGAGGGCGGAGCTCAACCGCCGCATGAATTGAAATCCCATGAGCGCCGCGACCTGGACTGGTTCCTGATCGGCGGGCACGGCCTGCGGGCGGGATGGTCGATCGCGGTTTTCGTCGTCCTATACCGGCTGTTCAGCGTGATCGTGGGAACGATTGCTGTCGGACTCTACCCTTCTGTTGCAAGAAACGATTTCCTGCCGACGACGGCGCTCGTCAGCGAGATGGTTCCGTTCCTTTCCATGCTAGGTGCGGCGGCGATGGTAGCGCTCTTCGAGCGGCGCAGCATCGTTGAGTTCAACCTGACAGGTTCGAGGCGATTGTTGAATTTCTTTTTCGGGATGGCGGCAGGGCTCCTCTCGCTCTCAATCCTGGTGGGAACGCTCACGTGGGGCGGCTGGCTGCAATTCGGGCCGATAGCTCTCAATGGGGCCGATGTGGTGAAGTTTGGCGCGCTTTGGGGCTGCGCTTTCCTGCTGGTGGGCTGCGTGGAAGAGGGCATCTTCCGCTGCTTTCTGCAATTCACCTTGACCCGGGGAACCAACTTCTGGTGGGCGCTGGGAATCGTCGCAGTTGTCTGCCTCGACCTGATGTTGCGGTCCGAGGGACACATCGGCATCATCGCCTTTTTCTGGTTGGAACCATTGCGGACCGTCACGGGGAATGGTTTCTTAGGGGTCTTTATCGTCGCGCTGCTCGGACTGGCGCCCTGCCTGTGGCTGCATCTCGCCAAGGCCGAGGGCGCTGGGTTCTGGCAGGCGGCTTGGGTGACCTCGACACTTTTCGGCTTCGTGCATACCAGCAACAATGGCGAGAACTGGATCGGGATTCTGGCGGCGGCGACGATCGGGTTTGTCTTTTGCGTCAGCATCCGGGTTACGGGGTCGGCATGGTGGGCAATTGGCTGCCACACGGCGTGGGATTGGGCGGAGACTTACTTCTATGGCACTGCCGACAGCGGTTTTACTTCAAAGGGTCATTACCTGACTGCAAGCCCGGCAGGCAACTCGTTTTGGAGCGGCGGAGCCGATGGGCCGGAGGGCAGCTTGCTGGTACTGGGCGCGATTCTGCTTCTTCTGGCGGCGTTGCTGGTCACTTATGGACGCAGGCCGGATGCGGCGCTGGGGGCTCCAAGCCAGGGTCGGGCGAAAGGATAAAGAGATGCGGCTCTGGCTCAATCGCACTGGTGAGGTTTCGCTGCGCGAGCAACTGATTACGCAGGTTGTGCTGGCGATTCTGTGCAAGGAATTGCGCCCCGGCGAGCGATTGCCAAGCACCCGCGAACTTGCTCGCCGCTTCGGAATCCATGCCAACACCGCAAGCGCCGCCTACCGCGAACTGGAGCGCGAGGGCTGGCTTGAGTTTCGCCATGGCAGCGGCGTATTTGTCAGGGCAACCCGGCCTTCGGCACCGCTGTCACCGAAGATGGCTGTCGATCAACTGATTGGAGAGCTGGCGGCAAAGGCGCGCAAGATGGGTGCGGCCGAGACGCTTGTGAGAGCGCGGCTAAGGCGCTGGCTCCAGAACCAGCCGCCGTCGCGCTGGCTTGTGATTGAGCCAGACCCGGAGTTGCGCGCCATAGTGATGGAAGAAATGGCACAGGCGCTGGGGTTGCCGCTGGCTGGTTGTGCTCCGGAGGAATGCGGCGAGGCCAAACACCTGGAGGGCTCGATGCCGGTAGTGCTGCCGAGCAAGGCAGCGTGGGTACGCAAACTGCTGCCCGCTGGAACCGACCTGACTGTGCTGCAGGTGCAGCCGGTGTCGCGCGAGTTGCTGGCGCGGCTGCAGCGTTACCTGCCGGAGCATGCAGGAGAATTGATCGGTGTTGCTTCGCGCTGGGGCGATTTTCAGCGGATTGCGAAGACCATGCTGATTGCCGCGGGATTGGCACCGGAGAGCCTGTTGGTTCGCGATGCAACGCTCCCCGGATGGAAGCGCGGCCTCGAGGCGACCTCGGGCGTGGTGTGCGATTCGATAACAGCGCGTGAACTGCCGAAAGGCGTGTTCCCTTTGAACTTTACGCTGCTGGATGAGCCGACACTAGCCGAGTTGCGCCGCAGCGAGCGGCCATTTCGCGCGACTGACGAATCGCTGTGACAGATCCGATTCTGTCCTAATCCTCACAACACTGCGATTGCCGCCTGCCTAACATCGCAGGTTATGAGAAGCTTGTTCTGGATTCCGATTGCATTCGTCCTGGTGCCTGGGGCCATATGGCCACAGGCGTTGCCCGATGCCCCGGCGCCTGCGGCGCTCAACCCACAGTGGATTCGTATTCAGCAAATCTCCGATGGCCAGCAGATCGTGGTCCGCACGACGAAAGGGGAAAAGGTGCGATGCAGCTTTGCCGGCGCCACTGAGACGTGCCTCTTTTGCGATCCGCCCGGCGTGCTTTCCAGCCAACCCACGTACCGGTTCGATCGCGGCAGCCTGATGAGCGTGAGAGAGGCCCGGCCGGAAAGCGACGCGCACCCGATTTTCCTGGCATCGATGGCTGTCCTGGGCACGATTGTCGGAGCCGCCGCCACCCGGACCACCGACGACAAGACAGCCGCGTGGGCCGGCTTACTGACGGCCGGAGTGCTGGGCGCGACGATTTATCCGTTTGTTGAGATGCAAAGCCAGGGTGTCGGCTTCGGGTTCCCAAATCGGCCGCGCCAATTTGGCTTCAACGTTGCCGCTGCCGCATGGAGCGCGACCGCGTATGCCGATACCCATCCGGCCATTGCGTTGAGGGCTTCGGGCTAAGGCTCCCGCGATTGCCCTGTCCGATTTCGAAGCCCGAATACCGTTTCTCCCATCGTCTGATGACACTCTCCACACTGGATGGAGAGACGTTCTGGTTAATCGAAACTCTCGATTCCACTTCTCATTTCATTAGAGCGGCGGAGGAGGATGTGCACAGTCACAAGGAAGAGCGACGCGTTGGACGGCGTTATCCTGTTGTTGACCTATGGCTGACATCTTCCCGATCGATAAGGCGCTCGAAAACGCCGCTGCTCAACCTCCCCGCAAACGCAAACGGCGGTGGCTGCGGGTTGCGCTCTGGTGCGCAGGCAGCCTGCTTTTCGTTTTGCTGGCGGGCGGGTGCCTTGGCCTGCTTTGGCTTCGCTCCGCGGAAAAGGCGGCGCTGCCGGTGTTGGATGGTGACGTGCATCTTGCCGGGCTCTCTGCTCCAGTGATGGTGCGGCGCGACGGCCATGGTGTGCCGCACATTGAGGCGTCCACCGAGGCCGACATGCTTGTCGCCCAGGGGTACGTGACGGCGCAGGACCGCCTGTGGCAGATGGACGCCTACCGGCGCAATTCCAACGGCGAGCTGGCGGAGATCATGGGGCCGTCGCTGGTTGAACACGACAAGGCGCAGCGGGTTCTCGAGATTCGCAACACGGCGCGGCGCGTGTATGCAAATCTTTCCGGAGACGATCGCGCTCGCCTGGACGACTACGCGCGGGGCGTGAATCTGTTTATCGCTCAGTGCGAGAGTACAAACTCGCTTCCGGCGGAGTTCCGGTTGCTGGCCTATCGACCGCAACCGTGGAGTGGAGTGGACTCAGTGAGCGTGGGACTGATGATGGTGCAGATGCTGGATACGCACTGGCCCACCAAGCTCTCCCGAGAGCGAATCGCGGCAAGGTTGGGCAATCCTAAACTCGAGGCCGATCTCTATCCGGTTGGCTCGTGGCGCGATCATCCGCCCACCGGGATCGTGGTTGACCTGAGCCAGCCGCATCCGGAGTTGGCTCCTCCCAAGGACGAGGACGATGAGCCTTCCACGGCAAGCGCGGCGGCTTCCGCAGCCTTGCCCGCCGCCATCAATCCGCAGGCGCTCCTCGCGATGCTCGGTCTGCCAAGTTGCAATGGCTGCGTGGCGGGCTCAAATAACTGGGTGATAGCAGGCAAGCATACTGCCAGCGGCAAGCCGCTGCTCTCGAACGATATGCACCTGGGCCTGACGGAGCCCAACATCTGGTTCACGGCCGATCTGAAGGCGCCGGGCTTCCACGCCGCGGGCGTTACGCTGCCGGGGCTGCCCTTCGTGATTGCCGGTCACAACGAGCACGTGGCCTGGGGCTTTACGGCACTGATGGGCGACGTGCAGGATCTCTACATCGAAAAGCTCAACGGCAGTGGCTACTATCAGGATGTGGACGGCGGTTGGAAGCCACTCTTCGTGGATCACGAGGCTATCAAAGTGCGCGGCGGCAAAGATGTGGTGCTTGACGTCCAATCCACTGCGCATGGACCGCTGTTGAATCCTATTCTGCCGAGGGAGACGCGTCCAATTGCGCTGAAGTGGACCTTGTACGATCCGGCGCTGAACTCGCTGCCGCTCGACCAGATCGATACGGCGGCAAATTGGACGGAGTTTTCCGCGGCGCTCGGTGCCTGGAGCTGGCCGACGCAGAACGTGGTCTACGCGGACGACCAGGGACATATTGCTTATCACGCGATTGGGAAGATTCCGATCAGAAGTCCAGCAGGCCTCTTTCCCGTTCCTATCCAGCACGATGTCATGGACTCCAGAGCTGAATGGGGAGACTTCGCATTGAGTCCGAAGTCCATCTACATCCCTTTCGAGGCGATGCCGAATGCTGTCGATCCACCGTCGGGCTTTCTGGCCACGGCGAACTCACGCGTGGCCACCGAGAAGTCGGTTTATCCGCTGACGCTGGAGTGGATCGATCCATATCGCGTTGAGCGCATTTACAAGGCGCTAGACGGACGCGACGGACTCACGCCGAGAGACATGCTCGCGGTGCAGACGGATGTCTATAGCGAGGTGGACCAGGAGATGGGGCAGCGGCTGGCTTACGCGATCGACCACAGCGATGGAGCCGACCAGCGTCTTCGCCAGGCCGCCGACCTGATGCGCACCTGGGATGGCCACCTGACGACCGACTCCGCAGCGGCGTCGATCGTGACCCAGACGCGCAGCGCTCTGTGGCGGCTGATTCTTGAGCCCAAGCTGGGCAAGGATGCGGCAAGCTACCACTGGGAAGAGTCGAATTTTGCAGAGGAAGAGATTGTGATGCACGCCAAGACGGACTGGCTGCCACCCGGCTACAAGAACTGGGATGCGCTGCTGACCGCGGCGGTGCGCAAAGGCATGGAAGACGGCAAGGCTCCCGCGAACATTGCGGGATGGAATTACGGTAGCTGGCATGTGGTGGACATCGAGCATCCGCTGGCAAAGTTTCTCCCGTTCGTGGGACGGATTGCCGGAACCGGAGCACATCCGCAAAGCGGCGATACGACGACGGTAAAGCAGGTGGGCCGCGACTTCGGTCCTTCGCAGCGCTTCACGATGGACTGGAGCAACGTGGACGGCTCGACGGAAAACATTGTGCTGGGCGAGAGCGGCGACCCGTTCAGCCCGTACTTCCGCGACCAGTGGAACGACTGGTATGGAGGCACGACGTTTGCGCTTCCCTTCTCGCAGGCTGCGGTGGCCGCGCAGACGAAACACACGCTGCGGCTGCTGCCATGAAAGAACAGGGAACAGGGACCAGCCACCCCATCGAGCCAAAATCGCTCGTCGGGGTCTCCGGCAGGGATCAGGGATCAGGGGCGAGGAATCAGAACTCTGCATCGAGACCTGGGAATCCTCTATGCTGGCGCGCTTGCATCGGGCCTGCCGCGATTCTTGGCGCGGCGTTGGTGGCAGTTGCACCGCAACTGTTGCGCGGCAACTCCTGCGGGCATGACTTTGATTTTCACCTGGTCTCGTGGTTTGATGCGCTGAACGCCTGGCGGCACGGGCTGCTTTATCCGCACTGGGCCGCGAGTGCAAACTACGGCGCGGGTGAGCCGCGGTTCGTATTTTATCCCCCGCTCACTTGGATGATGGGTGCGGCCCTCGCGACGGTGCTGCCGTGGACGCTGGTTCCTGTTGCGCTCACATTTTTGCTGCTGGCCGGAACCGGGCTGGCGACAAGGGCCCTTGCACGGGAGGCGCTCTCGGACGGCGCGGCTACGCTGGCCGGTTGCGCTGCATTGTTTTCCGGCTATGCGCTTTTCACCGCCTACGAGCGCTCAGCCTTCGCGGAGCTTGCAGGCGGCTTTTGGATTCCGCTGGTGCTGCTCTTTGCACTCCGCGATCGCAAGTCATCTTGCTCGGCTTCGAACGGCGCCGCCAACAGACGAGCACGCCTCGGCACCATCGCCCCACTGGCTCTGGCCATCGCCGGCGCATGGCTTTCAAACCCGCCAGTTGGCTTAATGGCTTGCTACCTGCTCGCGGCTGTTGCGCTGAGCGCTGATTGTGCTGGAGCGATCCTGGTCGCCAGCGCTGCGCGCCGCCGCCGGCGCGCTGCTGGGAATGGGCCTGATCGCGATTTATCTCATCCCTGCGTACCTGGGAGCAGCGATGGGTGGACATTTACCAGGTGACTGAGGACCCCGGACAGACGCTTGAAAACAACTGGCTGTTTGCCGTTCATGCCGATGCATCGATGGCGTTTCACGACCAGGTGCTGCGCACGGCCTCGATCATTGCGGTCCTGATGATCGCCGTGGCTCTCGCCGGCCTGCTGGTTTGCTGGCTGCGCGGCCGTCTCCCTGGACCGCGCGCTGGTGGATTCCGCTGGCGCTGATCCCTGTGGCGGTTCTTCTGCTTCAGTTCTCTTTTTCGCAGCCGCTCTGGAACCTGCTGCCCGATCTCCGCTTTCTGCAATTTCCCTGGCGCTGGTTGCTGGTTCTGGAAGCGCCGATGGCGATATTTTTCGCGGCGGCAATCTGGCCTTGCGAATTCCGCGCAACGCTGGCGGCGCATTGCAGTTGCGACCGCCTGCTCCGCGGTCTTTCTGGCCATGACGGCATACGCAGGAGACAGCCTCTTTCAGACTTGCGACGATGAAGACGCGGTGCTACCCATGTTGGATGCGTATCGCTCCGGACAGGGCTTTATCGGTACATTCGAGTACGAGCCAATCGGTGCGGACAATTCGCTCGTCGCCACGGGACTGCCGCAGGCTTGCCTGGTCGGCGATCCCGCAATGCTGCTCGGCAAAGAAGCGGCGGATCCCGACACGCCCCCAGCATGGGACGCCGCGCAGGGCAGTTGCGAGGCCACCTATGCGGCAGCGTCCAACAGCCGCCCCGAGCATCATGCGGATCACGGCCACAATCGCTCGCCCGGGCTTCTTGGTTCTGCGCCTGCGCAGCTATCCGGCCTGGCGGGTCAGGGTGAATGGGCAAGCCGTCCCGTCCCTGCCCCGGCGCGAAGACGGGCTGTTGGCCGTGCCTGTGCCGCAAGGCGCGGTCAACCTGACCGTCGACTGGACGCGACGCCGGACGTATCCTCAGCCGCTGGATGAGCGCCTCAGCGTGCTGGCGCTCACAGGCCTATGGCTTGCTGGAGCGAAGGCCATGCCGCGCTCGGTTATCATGAGGGCAATGACCGTCGATGTGAAATCGCTTCTAAAAGAAGGCGCGGAGCTGACCGACCACGCGCTGGAAGAGTTGCTTCCCTGCAAGAAGACTGTGCCTGCGTCGATTCATGGCGCCATGCGCCACTCAACTTTCGCAGGCGGCAAAGCGGCTGAGGCCGGTGCTGGCCATGCAGGCCGGAGTCACGATTGCCGGCGAACTGCCCAAAGGAATTGAAAGGCTGGGCGCGGCCATCGAGATGCTGCACACTTACTCGCTGATCCACGACGACCTGCCGGCGCTGGACAACGACGATCTGCGCCGCGGCAAGCCCACCTGCCACGTGGCCTTCGGAGAAGCCATCGCGATTCTGGCCGGCGACGCCCTGCAGACCCGCGCCTTCGAGGTGCTGGCCGGGCTGGACGTCGCCACCTGCCGCGACCGTGCAGATTATCCGGACTCATTGCCGATGCCGTGGGCACGGTGGACGGCATGATCGGCGGGCAGGTGCTGGACCTCGAAAGCGAACACCTGAAGCCCACGCCCGAGCTGGTGGAGGCGATTCATCGCGCCAAGACGGGCGCACTGATCCGCGTTAGCGTGGTTGCCGGCGGCGTTTACGCGCGGGGCGACACATCGAAGATGTGGCCCGCCTGACCATGTTCGGCCGCAAGGCCGGCCTGGCGTTCCAGATTGTGGACGACGTGCTCGACATGACCGTGGACTCGGCGCAACTGGGCAAGACCGCCGGCAAGGACCTGGCCACGGAAAAAGCCACCTGGCCGGCTGTCTACGGCATCGAGCAAAGCCGCAAGGACGCCGCGCGGTTGATCGATGAGGCATTCGCGGCTCTGGAGCCCTATGGTGACCGAGCGGATGGAATGAAGGCAGTGGCCCGCTATCTGGTCGAGCGGAAAAACTGACGAATGCTCACTGAAGCCGACATCCTGACCGCCCTGCGCGACTGCTTCGATCCGGAAGTAAAGCTGAACCTCGTTGACCTGGGGCTGATTTATGCCATCGAGACCGGCCCGGATCCCGACTCGGCGCCGGCCTGGCCGCGCCAGTGGGTCAAGGTGACGATGACGCTGACCACGCCGCAATGCCCGGCGAGCGGGCTCATCTTCGAGCAGGTACACAACCGCCTGGCCGGGATTCCCGATATCGGAAAAGTCGAAGTCAATCTGGTTTGGGAGCCGAAGTGGACGGCGCACCGCATCAGTGAGGCCGGGCGCCGTCAACTCGGTATATAAAAAAACAGCTAGCGGCCGAGAGCCTTGCCAAGCCTCTCGCGCTGGGCAGCGAACTCCTCCACTGCGCCCTCTGCCTGGGTGAGGAGCACCTGGACTTGTCCGATGTAGCTGGGGAGCACCTTCCACCATGCGCCGAGCACGTCCTTTTGATCAAGCATCGCGAGAGCCGTACCGGTAGCCGCAGCCATAAGCCCAGCGCGGCGCTTGCCGCTAAGCAGCAGCGCTCCGCCGGTGACAAGGGTTGCGGCCGAAGCAATCCGGATCCAGCTCACGGAGTCGTCCTTTACCGGGGCGTCAACTTTCGCGGGGGACGGCTCATCATCGTAATCACTCGGAAATCTTGAAAGCGGCAGGACGACCATCGTTCTTCTCCTTCCGCTCCTCACCGCTTTGCAAATTGGCGAAGGAACGGTGTCTTGAGTATCGCTCGAAAACCTTCGGGAAAAGGGGAAATTTTCATCCGGCACCGATGCAAAGTTCGAAGTTGGCATTCAAAGACCGATGTTGCAGTCGAATGGCGGCGCCCCTCAGTCCAGGTCGAAGTCACGCAAGGGCTTGCCCTGGGGTGCATCCTTGGCCTTGCGCAGGGCCTCGGCAAACTTCTTCTCCATCAAATCTGCCTTGTTCTTTTCCGCGTCGACGGACTGGCGGAAGATCGATTCCTTGCGCTCATCCTGCTCGCGCATGGCTTGGGCCGCAGTCTCCAGGTCTTCGAACATCCGCTTGCGCGGGGCCGGCGTGTGGCTCACCACCAGTCCGGTGGCTGCGTCGATCCTAAGCATCGCCCCGCAATCGGGGCAGGCAACTTCGAATATCTTATCTTTCCCTTTGGCCATTTCAATCCCAAATTGTATGCGCTTCCCTATGGTTTTGACAGCGCTGTTTCTGTGGATTTCAGGGGTCTCACTCCTGAATCATCTTAAGCGCCGTCGGCTCCCTTGACATGCGTCTGCCGCGCAGCTAAAGATGAAGGCGCTGGATTTTCTCGGGTCCCCTCATGCCCAAGGCACGGCCTCTTATCCTCACCTCTGGAAGAATCCAATGAAACGCATTTCGTCGCAGACTCTACCCGCCTTGATCGTTTTCGCGATCTTGCTGCCGTTCCTCCTCGCTGTGAAGATCGCCGCCGCCGGCAGCAATCCGCCCGGACTCGACACCCCCGCGGAAAACCTGACCCCGCTGAAGTTCGACCGGCTTGACCCGTCGATCGACAAGATCATTCCGGCAGGAGCCATGCTGGAGCGCATCGTCACCGGCTTCACCTGGATCGAAGGTCCCGTCTGGGCCGATGGCCGTCTGTTCTTCGCCGAGATCCCCAGCAACAGCATCCGCACCTGGACGCCGGGCAAGGGCGTTAGCATTTTCTTGCAGCCAAGCGGATACAAAGGCAGCGCACCCTACGGCGGTCCGGAGTCGGGATCGAATGGTATGACGCTCGACGTGCGCGGACGCCTCACGGTTGCCGGACACGCGCAGCGCGACGTCTACCGGTTCGAGTCGCTCGATCCCGACGGGGCCGATCACCATTCTGGCCGACTCCTACCAAGGCAAGCAACTCAACAGCCCCAACGACCTGGTCTACAAATCGGATGGCTCGCTCTACTTCACCGATCCGCCTTACGGGTTGCGCACGCAGCAGGACAGCGACCCCGAGAAGCAACTCGAGGTGAACGGGGTCTATCGCATCCCTCATGCGCTTCGAGCAGAAGGCCGGCACCCCGCCCGCGCGCGCCGAGTTGCAACTGCTGGTGAGCGACCTGACGCGGCCCAATGGCATCGCCTTCTCGCCCGACGAGAAATATCTCTACGTAAATAACTCGCAGCCGAAGAAGATCTGGATGCGCTACACCGTGAAGCCGGACGGAACGCTGACGGATGCAAAGCTGCTCTTCGACGACACCGCGGACACGCGTCCCGGCGCTCCCGACGGCATGAAGGTGGATGTGGAGGGAAATATCTACAGCGCTGGTCCTGGCGGCGTGTGGATCTTTTCGCCTGAAGGCAAGCCGCTAGCGACCATCCTGATGCCTGGCCGGGTCGCGAATCTTGCCTGGGCCGGAGCGGATCGCAGAATGCTCTACATCACAGGGAGCGAAGGGATCTTTCGCGTGCATTTGAAGATTGCCGGGGAGCCGGTGGCGAAAGGCAAGTAGCGGGGCTAGCTCCGCTGCTTCTGCTCCTAAGTCACCGGCCCCGGATTAAACAGGACGAACTCGTTGTGCAGCCCCCAATGATCCGCCCACGTCTTTTTGCGTCCGCTGGCGACTTCGAGAATCAGCCGGAAAATCTCCCACCCCACATCTTCGACCGTTGCATCGGCAGTCGCAATTCTTCCCGCGTCAATGTCGATCAGGTCGTGCCAGCGCTCGGCCAGCCCGCTGTTTGAAGCTACTTTGATTACAGGTACAACCGCAAGGCCGTAAGGCGTGCCGCGGCCGGTGGTGAAGATGTGCATGTTCATCGCGGCGGCCAGTTGCAGCGTGCCGCAGATGAAGTCGCTGGCCGGGGTGGCGGCAAAGACGAGGCCCTTTTGCGTGACGCGCTCGCCAGGAGCCGCGACGCCCATCAGCGCGGTGCTGCCCGCTTTGGCAACCGACCCCATCGCCTTTTCGACTATGTTGGCGAGGCCGCCTTTCTTATTCCCCGGCGTGGGATTGGCCTGGCGGTCTGCGCCGCCGGTCTCCAGATACTCGTCGTACCAGGCCATCTCGCGAATAAAGTCTTTCGCGATCTCCGGCGTTGCGGCGCGCGCCGTGATCAGATGCGCAGCGTCGCGCACCTCGGTGACTTCGGAGAACATCACAGTGGCGCCGGCTCGCACCAGCAGGTCGGCAGCCCACCCCACCGCCGGGTTCGCCGTCACCCCGGAAAAAGCGTCGGACCCGCCGCACTGCACGCCAACGACCAGGTCGGACGCGGGACAGGCGCACGCGCCGCCGCGCATTCAGCTTCTTCAGTTTCTTCTCCGCCTGCGCCATGATGTTGCCGACCATGTCGCCGAATCCGTCGACAGCATCCTGCAGCACGGCGACAGAAGAATCCTCTTCCAGCACATTCAACGCGCTCGGCGGAAATCATGCGCGAGGGCTGCAGCTTTTCGCAGCCCAGGCTGACCACCAGCATTTCGCCGCCGAAGTTTGGATTCAGGCTCAGATTGCGCAGCGTGCGGATCGGCACCGAAGCGCCCGGCGCATCGATGGCCACGCCGCAGCCGTAGTGATGGTCGATAGCGACCACGTCGTCCACGTTGGGATAGCGCGGCAGCATCTCGGCCTTGATGCGCCGCACCGCATAATTCACCGTTGCGGCCACGCACTGCACGGTGGTGCTGATGGCGAGAATGTTTTTCGTTCCTACCGTGCCATCGGCATTGCGATAGCCCTCGAAGGTGTAGCCCTCCAATTTCGGCAGCGGCTCCGGCACGGCCGTTGCAAGCGGACAATCCGCGAGCGGCGGCGCTTCGGGCGGATTCAGAAGCCCCTCATGCACCCAACTGCCGCGCGCGATCGCCTGCTTTGCGATAGCCGATCACGACGCCGTAGCGAACGAACGGCCGCGCCCTCCGCGAGATCGGCGAGCGCGACTTTGTGCGCCTCGGGAACAGGCTCCGCCAGCACAAGCCCGCACGGGAAAACGCTGCCCGCTGGCAGGCCGCCCTGGTTCACCACGATGGCGACATTGTCCCGCGCATCGACGCGAATGTAGCGCGGCTGAGCAGCTTTCGCGCTTCGTGGATCGCTCTTCAAGGACTCGTTTCCTGTAACGCTCATTGTCAGCGCACCATGCATGGCCGTTTGGGATCGAACTTCCAGTTCGGAATCAGAAATTGCATCTGCGTTGCGTCGTCGCGCGCGCCCAAGGCCCATCGTCTTGTAAAGTGCATGCGCCCGCTCGATGGCATCAAGATCGAGATCGACGCCCAGCCCGGCGCGCTCCGGCACCGTCAACATGCCGTCTCTGATCAGAAACGGATTGCGCGTCAGATGTTGCCCATCCTGCCAGATCCAGTGCGTGTCGATGGCCGTGATCGCGCCCGGCGCGGCAGCGGCCACATGCGTGACCATGGCCAGCGAGATGTCGAAATGATTGTTGGAGTGCGATCCCCAGGTGAGCCCGTTATCGCGGCAGACCTGCGCCACGCGCACCGAGCCCTGCATCGTCCAGAAGTGCGGATCGGCCAGCGGAATGTCAACCGCGTGCAACTGAATCGCGTGCCGCAAGCTGGCGCCAGTCGGTCGCAATCATGTTGGTCGCGGTGGGCAGGTTCGTCGCCTGTCGAAACTCCGCCATGATCTCGCGGCCCGAGAAGCCCTGCTCCGCGCCGCATGGATCTTCCGCGTACGCCAGCACATCCTGCTTGCCTTTGCAGAGCGCAATCGCCTCCTGCAGCGACCACGCGCCATTCGGGTCGAGCGTGATGCGCGCCTCGGGAAAGCGCGCCGCCAGCGCCTCCACGGCCTTCATCTCGTCCGCGCCCGAGAAGCACGCCGCCCTTCAGCTTGAAATCGTTGAAGCCGTAATGCGCCTTCGCCGCTTCGGCCAGCCGCACGATTGCTTCCGGCGTAAGCGCCTCTTCGTCGCGCAAGCCGAAACCATCCCTCCGCGGACTCGCCCGCACGCCGGTATTCCAGATTCGTCTTTCCGCTGTCGCCAACATAAAACAGATAGCCAAGCACCGGCACCCTCGTCCGCTGCTGGCCTTCACCAAGAAGCGCGGCAACAGGCAGGCCGAGAAACTGGCCGAGCAGATCGAGCAGCGCGGACTCGATCGCTGTGAGCGCATGAACAGTGATGCGCAGATCGAATGTCTGCTGGCCGCGGCCCTGTGCATCGCGATCGGCAAAGCGCTGCCGCACCTCGTTCAGAATCGCGTTGTACGAAGCAATCTCGCGCCCGATCACCAGCGGCGCGGCCTCTTCCAGCACCTGGCGAATCTTCTCTCCGCCCGGCACCTCGCCCACGCCGGTATTGCCGGCCTCGTCGGTAAGGATGGCGAGATTGCGCGTGAAGTATGGCCCATGCGCGCCGCTCAGGTTCAGCAGCATGCTGTCCTGGCCGGCCACCGGCACCACGCGCATCGCCGCGATCCGCGGCGATTTACCGCTTGTCTCGACGCTGCCGGTTTTCACCATTCTTCCCGCTCCCAGCGCTTTCTCTTCCCGCAGATCATCTTACTGGACTGTATCGATTGAAAATCCCGCCATCTCAGAAATTCACTTTACAGATGCGCGCCCACTCGCTTACAACGTTCCTTTGCAATGTTCACCGATAAGTGCGGCGTTCCCAGCCGGGCCACGGATAAAGCAGGAATACATGAATCGGAGACAGTTCATCGTTACCAGCGGCGCAGCCGGGCTGGTTGCCGCCGCTGGAGTCACGTCTACAAAATGCCGCTGCCGAGCCCGTCGCAAAACGAAGCCTGATGAAGCTGGGCGACCAGACCGAGCCAACCAACGAAACACATCTCAAGTACCTCGCCCGCTACGGCGTCGAGAGCATCTGCGGCTATCCGCAGATCGAAGGCGACCGGCTCTACGCCACCGTGGACGAACTGAAGCGCATGAAGGACATGGCCGCCAAATACGAAATCAGCGTCGACTGCATCGCTCCGCCATTTCTCGCATCAAGCTACATCGACAAGGAAAAGCATCCTGCCATCATGCTCGCCCAGAGCCCCGAGCGCGACCGCGACATCGAACAGTTGCAGACCTTCATCAGGAACTGCGCGGAGGCCGGCATTCCCTCGATCAAATACAACATGAGCATCCTCGGCGTGCTGCGCACCGGCCGCATACCCGGCCGCGGCGATGCGATGGATCACGTATGGAAGCTCTCCGAAGCGCATCCCGAAACGCCGCTCACCAGGGCTGGCGTCGTCAACGCCGACGCGTTCTGGGAGCGCATCACCTACTTTCTCGACCGCGTCATTCCTGTCGCCAACGAGTACAAGATTCGCATGGCCTGCCATCCGCAGGATCCCGGCGTTCCGCCTGAAGGATACCAGGGCGTGAACCGCGTGCTGGGCACCATCGACGGCCTCAAGAGATTCATCACCATTCAGGAGAGCCCCTATCACGGCCTGAACTTCTGCCAGGGAACCATCTCGGAGAATCTTGAAAATCCGAGCGTCGAGATCTTCGACGTCATCCGCTACTTCGGCACGCGCAAGAAAATCTTCAACGTGCACTTCCGCAACATTCGCGGCCATCGCAACGATTTTGAAGAAGTCTTTCCCGACGAAGGCGACATCGATTTCGTGAAAGCCATCAGGGTGTACAAGGAGATCGGTTATCCTTACATGCTGATGCCCGATCATGTGCCGCTTGCGGAAAACGATCCCGGCTCGCTGCAGTCGTTCGCCTTCTGCTACGGATACATTCGCGGCCTCATCCAGTCAGTCAACGCAGAAGCCTGAGCGCCAGCGGAAGGAAGCCCACAAATTGCTTGAACCTCGAAAGACGCGAGTCCGTTATCTCATCATCTGCATTCTCTTCGTCGTAAGTTGCTTCAGCTTCGCCGACCGCTCGGCTCTCTCGCAGGCGGCGGGCATGATGCCGAAGGACCTGGATCTGAATCCCCAGCGGTTGGGCTATCTCCTTTTCGGATTCGGCTGGGCCTATGCGCTGGGTCAGTTGCCCTCGGGCGGCTTGCTCGATCGCTTCGGATCGAAGCGCGTCTACGGCATCGCCATCATCCTGTGGTCGATCTTCGCATTTCTCACCGGCTTCGCAGGCTACGTGAGCGCCAGCGCGGCCTTCACCGTCATCTTCATTTTGAGAATCTGCTCCGGCCTGGCGCAGGCGCCGGTCTTTCCCGGCAACGGCCGCATCGTCGCCGCGTGGTTTCCCACCTCCGAGCGCGGGCGCGCCTCGGCGATCTTCAATTCGTCGCAATATTTCGCGCTGCCCATCTTCGCGCCCATCTTCGGTGGACTGCTTCAATCGCTACGGCTGGCAAAGCTGCTTCTGGTTCCTGGGCGCGCTGGGCTCGGTCCTCACCCTCCTCTGGTTCACAAACATCTACGGCCTCAAAGAACATCCGCGCATCTCGCCGGCCGAGATTGAAACCATCGAGCGCGGCGGCGGCCTGGTGAACACCGACGCCAAGGCCAGCGCAAGAAAGAACACGCTCACCTGGGCCACTGTCAAGAATGCTGCTCAGCCATCGCATGCTGGTGGGCGTTTACATCGGCCAGTACTGCATCACGACGCTTACCTGGTTCTTTCTCACATGGTTTCCGCTCTACCTTTCGCAGGCGCGGCACATGTCGGTGCTCAAGGTTGGATTTGCGGCCGCGGTGCCGGGACTTTGCGGCGGCTTCGGCGGAATTCTCGGCGGCGTCATCTCCGACAAGCTGCTGCAGCGCGGCTGCTCGCTGAGCTTTTCGCGCAAGCTGCCCATCATGGCCGGCATGGCGCTTTCCATGACGATCATCGCCTGCAATTACGCCGAGTCGCAGACCATCATGCTGCTCTTCATGTCGATCTCGTTTTTCGGCAAGGGAATCGGCGCGCTGGGCTGGACTGTCATCTCCGACACCTCGCCCAAAGGCATGGTCGGCATGAACGGCGCGCTCTTCAACCTCTGCGGCAACATGGCCGGAGTCACCACGCCGCTCATCATCGGCTACATCGTCGGCAAGACGCACTCTTACAACGGCGCGCTGATGTTCGTCGGCTTCATCGCCTTTTGCGCCATCGTGGCCTACGGGCCGATTGTCGGCGAAATCAAGCGGCTTGAACTGGCGCCCGCGCCGCTGAGCGCGCTGAGAAACGGCATGCGGGCCTGAGGGAACTGATTTAAGCTGGCTAATCGACGACGTATCGCGCATGTCGGCGCACCGAATCTGCACAGGAGGCAAAGAAGCTTATGCCGGAATGGCCGGGACATCTACCCCGCAATGCTTTTAAACAGGCGCTCGCGAAAGGCGAGCGCCAGGTGGGGCTGTGGAGCGGCCTCGCGAGCCCAATCGCCGCGGAGATCATGGCCGGCGCGGGCTTCGACTGGATCGTGATCGACGGCGAACACGGCCCGAACGACATTACGACTCTTCTTCCGCAACTGCAGGCCATGCGCGGCGGCACGGCCGAGCCGGTCTTCCGCGTGCCCTGGAACGACATGGTCATCATCAAGCGCGCTCTCGATGTAGGCGCGCGCTCGCTGCTCATTCCCTTCGTGCAAAATGTCGAAGAGGCGCGCCGCGCAGTTGCCGCCACGCGCTATCCACCTCTCGGCATTCGCGGAGTCTCTGTAACACCGCGCGCCAACGACTACGGCCGCGTGCAGAACTATCACCAGAACGCGCATCTCGACACCTGCGTGCTGGTGCAGGTGGAGACGCGTGCCGCGCTCAAGGAGATTGAAGCCATCGCGGCCATCGACGGCGTAGACGGCATCTTCATCGGGCCCAGCGATCTGGCCGCGGACTTCGGCCATCTCGGCAACCCCAAGCATCCCGATGTGCAGGCCGCGCTCAAGGATGCGGCGACGCGCATCCGCGCCGCGGGCAAATCCGCCGGCTTCCTGACGGGCGATCTGGACGAGATCGAGCCGCTCATCGCGCTGGGATTCAACTTCATGGCCGTGGGCAGCGACGTGGGAATTCTCGCGCGCGGCGCCGAGCAGTTGGCCTCAAGATTTCACAAGAACTGACGCAGCGGAAACGCCTGCGCAAACAAAGGAGAAAAATCATGGCAACGATTGGATTCATCGGCCTAGGCATTATGGGCCGCCCCATGGTCAAGAACCTGATGAAGGCGGGTCACACGGTCATCGCGTTCGACGCCTTCCCGAAAGCGCTAGACAGCAGCGTCGCCGAAGGAGCCCAGCGCGCGGGCTCGAGCAAAGAGGTCGCATCGCGCGCCACAACCATCATTACCATGGTGCCCGATGGTCCGCAGGTTGAAGAAGCCGTGCTCGGACCCGGCGGAGTGCTGGAGGGCGCCAAGGCAGGCACTCTCGTCATCGACATGAGCTCCATCAATCCCGGCGTCTCGCAAAAAGTCGGCGCGGCCTGTGCTGCCAAGGGCATCGAATTTCTCGATGCTCCAGTTAGCGGCGGCGAGCCTAAGGCAATCGACGGAACGCTCGCCATCATGGTCGGCGGCGACGAGAAAGTCTTCGCCAAAGCCGAGCCGATTCTCAAGTGCATGGGCTCGAGCGTGCTGCTCACCGGCCCCGTCGGCGCGGGCAACACGACCAAGCTCGCGAACCAGATCATGGTGGCATGCAATATCGCGGCCATGGGCGAAGCGCTGGTTCTGGCCACTCGCTGCGGACTCGATCCTGAAGTCGTGTTTAACGCAGTAAAGGGCGGCCTGGCCGGAAGCACCGTGCTCAACGCGAAGGCTCCCATGCTCATCGGCCGCAACTTCAAGCCCGGATTCAAAATCAAGCTGCATCAGAAGGACCTGCGCAATGCCCTGCAAACCGCGGAGGCGAACAATGTGTATCTCCCCTTCACGGCGCTGGTGCAGCAGATGCTGAATTCGCTAATCGCCGATGGCAAGGGCGACCTGGACCACTCTGCCATCGCCACGGTGATCGAGAGTCTCTCGCACGTTGAAGTGAAGAAACCGGTGTAGCTGAGTCGAACGATGGAGCGGCCCATCTTGATTGCGATTTGTGGCCAGGGCGGGTTGGCGATTACTTCTTTCCCCACCCGCCGCCACCCGGCGTCTCAATGCGAAGCACATCTCCGATCGAGATCTGCCGGCTGCACTTCCCCGGCAGTTCCATCTTCTCCGCGCCTCCCGCCTTCGTGACCCAGGCAGCCCCAGCCGCACCTTCCGCCCCGCCCTGCAATCCCCAAGGGCAGAATTTTCTGCGGTCCGCCAACAGAGTCATCTGGGCATCGGCAAGCAGCTCCAACTCGCGAATGAGCCCATCGCCGCCGCGAAACTTTCCCTCGCCGCCAGAACCATAGCGATAGCCATAGCGGCGCACGCGAAATGGATACGCATATTCCAGCGCCTCAATGGGTGTATTGAGCGAGTTTGTCATATGCGTCTGCACCCCGGGGATGCCGTCGATTCCGTGTCGAGCGCCCATTCCCCCCGCAGTCGTCTCGTAATAGGTAAACGCCTCTCCGGTGCGCGGGTCGACGCCGCCAATCGTCAGGTTGCTCATGGTACCCGCGCTCGCAGCCGGGACGCGATCGGGAACCGCCAGAGCGAGCGCACGCAACAACACATCGACGATGCGCTGCGAAGTCTCGACGTTCCCGCCGGCGACGGCGGCAGGCGGACGCGCATCAACAATTGATCCGGCCGGCGCCTCCAAAGTCAGCGGGCGCAGAATCCCTTCAGTGGCCGGCGCATCTTCTTCGAGCAGGCAGCGCAGCACATAGAAACACGCGGAGAGCGTAATCGCGCGCACCGCATTGACGCTGCCGGCGACCTGCGCCGACGACTCCGCGAAGTTTACACGCAAGGACCCCGCTTCCGGATCGATCCGCAACCGCACCGCGATTTTGCGCGGCTCATCCGTAACGCCGTCGCTATCGAGCCAGTCCTCGGCGGTGAAATCGCCGCTGGGCATGGTACGAAGTTGAGCACGCACCAGCCGCTCGGAATAGTCGAGCAACTCGGCAATAAGCACGTGCAAAGCCTCTTCACCGAACTTCTCCGCCAGTCGCAAAATGCGCTGCTCGCCGACGCGACAAGCGCCGATCTGCGCGTCGAGGTCGCCCTCGCGTTCGCGGGGCGTGCGCACGTTGAGCAGAATCAGGGCGAGCATCTCGCGATCTACTTTTCCGCCGCGCACGATGCGCACCGGGGGAATGCGAATGCCCTCCTGAAAAATCTCTTCTGCCGGCCCCATCGAACCCGCGAACCTGCCTCCCACATCGGCATGGTGTGCGCGATTGGAGACATAGAATGCCGGTGCGCTTCCACCCGCAAGAAAGACCGGCAGCACCATCGTGATGTCGGGCAAATGCGTTCCTCCCGCATAGGGGTCGTTGAGGACCGCAATATCTCCGGGCGCAAAATCGATGACCGCAATCGCCGCCGCAACCGACATGGGCATGGAGCCCAGATGCACCGGCATGTGGTCGCCCATAGCGATCACTCTTCCTTTGCCATCGAACACGGCGCAGGAATAGTCGCGTCGTTCCTTTATGTTGGGCGAGAGCGCAGTGCGCCGCAGGGCCGCTCCCATCTCTTCGGCAATGGAGTGCACGGCGCATTGGAAAATCGTGAGTTCGATGGGATCGACTGGCTGCGGATTCATGCGCCCACCTCCACGCCCACTGCGATAACGATATTCCCATAGCCATCGATTTGTGCGCTCGCGCCCGGCGGCAGCAGTGTGGCAGACGTGTATTCGGTAATCATTGCGGGGCCTTCGATGACATCGCCGGGCGCCAGTTGGTCGCGTCGATAAAACCGAGTCGGGCGAAACCGGTCATCGAAGAAGATCGGGCGCTCTGCGTAGCGGGCGACGCCGCCATCCCCAGCGACAATTTCACGCTGAAGCGGCGTGTAGGGCTCGCCCGCGGCAAGCATACGCAATCGCAAGTTCACGATCTCGATCGGCCGTTCCTTATCGCAGAAGCCGTATCGCTGGAGATGCAGGCGATGAAAGGCGTCAGCGGATTTCGCGGGATTGGGCGGATCAAAATCGACGTTCAACTCGTAGCCCTGCCGCCGATAACGAATATCGAGCGTGCGCTGCGCTGTTCCTGTAAGGCGCTCCGCGGCAAACTCCGCTGCGCCAAGCTGCTCCAGGTCTGCGAAATGCTCCGCGAGATTTGCGATTAAGCCACCCGGCAACATAACCGTGCGTGAATAATCGCGCACCACGTCAGCAAGCAAAATGCCCACCGCCGAAAGCGCCCCAGGCAGCACAGGTACGAGCACACGCGGAATCCGCAGTACGCGTGCCAGCGCGCAGGCATGGAGCGGCCCCCCGCCGCCGAAAGCGACAAGAGTAAAATCGCGAGGGTCATGGCCGCGCTCGACAGAAATCACTCGGATAGCCTTCTCCATCTGCGTCTCCACCACGCGAAGAATTCCAGCCGCAAACTCCTCATCGGTTGCCAGGGCACCTTTCTGTTCGCGCATGATGTTTTTTGCACGCTCGCGATCGAGGTGCACACCACCACCGAGAAAACTCTCCGTGTCCAGTCGTCCGAGCAGAAGATTTGCATCGGTGACGGTTGGTTTTGTCCCGCGGCCGAAGCAGATGGGCCCCGGATCGGCACCTGCCGACTCCGGACCCACATGCAGCAGGCCGCCTGCATCAAAACGGGCGATCGACCCTCCGCCGGCCCCTGCTGTATGAATGTCGAGCATGGGCACGCCGATGGGCACGCCGGCCACAATGGATTCGCGCGTCCGTTCGGCACCGCCCGTTGCGGCACGACTGAGAAAGACATCGGTCGATGTCCCCCCCATGTCGAATCCGATGATGCGCTCGAAGCCTGCCAAGCGCGCCATTTGGCATGCGCCAATCACTCCGCCGGCAGGCCCTGAAAGGACCGTACGCACGGGCTCGCGCGCCGCCAAACGCGCCGGCACAATGCCCCCTGAAGACTGCATCACGTCCATTCTTCCGCCCGGGTGCTCCGCGGCGATGCGTTCTTCAAGACCGCTTAGATAGCTGCCCATTCTCGGCGCGAGGTAGGCATTCACGACCGTAGTCGAAGCGCGTTCATACTCGCGGAACTCAGGCAGAATCCGATGCGATGCGGAGACGGGAATGCCGAGGTCGCTCAGTGCCGCTTCCACGCGCTGCTCGGTCTGTGGATTCGCAAACGAGAACAGGAGCGATATTGCGACAGCCTGCACTCCGCTTGCGCGCACCTTTTCGACGAGCCCATCAAGTTCCTCTTCAGTCGGTGCGCGAAGAATCTCCCCCCCGGCGGTCACACGTTCTGGTACGCCGAAGCGCAGCTCACGGGGCACAAGGCAAATTGGCACCGGAGCGAACCAGTCATAGAGGCGGGCGCGGGTCTGGCGCCCGATGGCGATCGTGTCCTCGAAGCCGGCCGTGGTTACAAACGCCACGCGCGCGCCGGTCCGCTCCAGCATGGTGTTGGTGCCGACGGTGGTGCCATGGCGAACGTTCAAGCCTGCGCCAGCGCCCATCTGCCGCAAGCCTTCCAGCACCGCTTGCGACGGGTCCGCGGGTGTTGAGAACACCTTGAGCACGCGTAGTTGTCCGTTTGTCAGGCAGACGCAGTCGGTAAATGTTCCGCCGGTGTCGATAGCTATGCGCAAATCGGCCTGCTCTCGTGTTGGAATCTGGCGGTGCTCAAGAAGCCCAATCAACCGTATGCTAGAACTCTAAAGCAAGAGGTCGTTTTCTTGAACGAGATTACCAGTTGGCTGACCGAGGCATCGAGCGAGCAGAAGCGGACGCTGCTGGGGGCCAGCCTGGGCTGGATGCTGGACAGCATGGACGTGATGATCTACGCGCTGGTGTTAGGCGCTGTCCAGCGCGAGATGCATCTTAGCGCCGCGATGAGCGGGGCGATGATGTCCGCGACGCTCATTTCGGCAGCCGGTGGGGGCCTGGGGTTCGGCTGGTTTGCGGACCGATTCGGACGCGTCCGCGCGCTCACTTTCAGCATTCTCGGCTACTCAGTCGCGACGGCCATGTGCGGCTTTACGCACACGGCCTGGCAACTCATGCTGTGCCGCGTGCTGCTGGGCCTGGGCATGGGGGGCGAGTGGGCCAGCGGTGCGGCGCTGGTGGCCGAAACCTGGCCCGCGCGGCATCGCGGCAAGGCGCTTGCCCTGGTGCAGAGCGCCTGGGCGGTGGGATACGCGCTGGGCGCCGCGGTTGTGGCCGTCGTGATGCCGCACTTCGGGTGGCGCGCCGTCTTCTTCGTCGGCGTCGCTCCCGCGCTTGTCACACTGTGGCTGCAGCGCCGGCTGCGCGAGCCGGAATCGTGGAAGCTGGAACACACCGCCCGCCCGCCGGTCGGCCAGCTCTTTCGCGGCGCACTCGGACGCAGTGTGCTTATCTGCGCCACGATGAATGCCGCCACTCTCTTTGCCTGGTGGGGGCTGTTCACCTGGGTACCACGCTTCCTCTCGATGACCGTCGCCGAGGGGGGCCGCGGCCTCAGCGTCGTCGAGACCTCGGCATGGACGATTGTCATGCAGGCCGGCACTTTCCTCGGCTACATCTCGTTCGGATACATCGCCGACCGGTTCAGCCGCAAGTACACCTACATCGGATACCTGCTAATGGCCGCGCTGCTGGTGCCGCTTTACGCCTTCGTCCGCGATCCGCGAGCGCTGCTGGTCATCGGTCCGCTGGTAGGCTTTTTCGGGACCGGATACTTCTCGGGCTTCAGCGTCATCTCGAGCGAGCTGTTTCCAACCTCGCTGCGCGGCTCCGCGATGGGCTTTGTCTACAACATCGGCCGAGTAACCAGCGCAGCCGGGCCTTACCTGATCGGACAATTCTCAGAGCATGGCGGACTGAGCGCCGCGCTCTGCATTACATCCGGGGCGTTTCTGGTGGCGGCAGTGATTGCAACCGCGCTGAAGCTGCCCTCACCCGATTTGGGGCTTGACGGCTCGCTGTGAAGAGGCCCGATGCTTCCCGTGCAAGACGGCACTTTTCGGGCCAAAATGACTGGTTTTGGGGCCAAAAAACGGCTAAAAACGGGCCTTCCTATTTACCGATGAGTAACTATGGCTGGCTTTTTCGTCATTCATTTCATTCATGTTAAATCCAAATCCGATACCTTTTAGTACCCCCTTGGCCGGGGGGGTACGGGGGGGGTGCTTTTTCGGCGGGTAAAACGGACGATCCGAGCCCGAGATTCGTCTGAATTTGCGGATTGAGACTGGAGGAGGTTCATATCCCCATTCTGCGCCTGCTTCGCATAATTCTCTGCAATGGAGGAGGCTTTGCGTTTCGCTTCGACTCGAGTTTGAGCCAGGTTTCTGGACGGGTTTCGAGGCTGGAAGGGCACGAAACCCCCATTAGCAGATCGGATCGTGACCCTACCTCCAACTGCGCGTGTCTGAACCCCCGCACTGCTAGAATCTTTTGAGAGCAATCCTGATGACCGTTAAGGCCCTTTATCCCGGCACGTTTGACCCGCCCACGAACGGCCACGTGGATCTGATCACCCGCGGCGCAAAGCTGTTTGACCACCTCATTGTTGGCGTGCTGATCAATCCGGTCAAGAATCCGCTGTTTACCGTCGAAGAACGGGTGGAGATGCTCAAGGAGGTGACCAGTTCTCTCGGCAACGTGTCGGTTGCCACCTTCAACGGCCTGATGGTCGAGTTCGCACGCCAGCGGGGAGTGTCGGCGGTGATGCGCGGAATTCGCGCTATCTCCGACTACGAGTACGAGTTCCAGATGGCGCTGATGAACCGGCGGCTGGCGCCGGAACTCGAGACCGTGTTTTTGCAGCCGGCGGGGCGCTACTCGTTTATCAGTTCGCGGATGTTGAAGGAAGTTTTCTCGCTGGGCGGCGATGTGACGGGGCTGGTGCCGCCGAATGTGCTGAAGCGGCTGCGGGCGCGGATCAACGGCGGGAGCTAGGCGGGCGGGGCCTTTCGGGGTCGTTGCGGTTGCGCTTCGGCTGCCTTGCGAACGGCTTCAGCGTCAGCAAGGTCCTGGAGTCTGCCTGAGGCAAGCTTCGACGCGATGAGGTCGGGCGCAGAGATGAAAAAAGCCTTGAAGCCACTTTGCGGGTCGATCACGTCTTCAATGCGCCGATCCCAGGCCGTTTCAAAATCGACGCCCGGAATGTCGGGAAGAATATCGAAGCTGTGCGGGTCGTGTCCAAAACGAAAGAAACTGCCGCGCTCGGCGAAATCTTCCTCTCGAATGCCCTGGAGTGGCGCACCGAACGCGGCCAGCGCGGCGTAGGTCGCTTGTGCATTGGCAGGGTCCGCTTTTATGAAAAGATCGAGGTCTCTCGTATAGCGGGGCTGCGCGTGATAGATAACCGCGTATGCCCCTACTACGAGATATCTAACGCCATGGGCATGGAAGGCGGACAAAAGGTCTTTGTAGTCTTGGAACATCCGGTTCGATCTCCCAACCTTTTAGTGTGTAGGCGAACTGGATCATCTCCTCGACCGCATCCAGCCGCTCATGCGCGGGCCGGCTCTGCCAGTAGCGATACTCATCAGCCTTCATCTCATCGAAGCTGGTGTACTTGCGGAGCGTATTATCCATAGTCCGATTGTAGCGCCGGGCGAAGAGAAGGTCGCAATGCTTCACAGGCGCCGCATCTTCCGGCGCACTCTGAGTCGCTGACAAGCGGGCCAGGCGGCCTGTTGCGCGGTCCGATTTTGCGCTTCACTCAAAATCTGTAAAGATAGAAGAGCTATGACAGTTTCCACACCCCAAAAAGTCTTTGCCGACCGTATTGGCCGGATCGAGGTTTCCGCAACCATGGCCGTGGCTGCGGAGGCCGCCAAGCTGCGCGCACAGGGCGTGAACCTGGTGGATTTTGGCGCCGGGGAACCGCACTTCCCTACCCCGCGCCACATCAAGGACGCGGCCATCGCCGCCATTGACGCCAACTTTACGCGCTATACCGTGGTGCCGGGCATTCCCGACGTGCGCAAGGCGATCGTGGAGCGCCATGCCTGCGATTTCGGGTCGGACTACGGGATCGACGAGGCCATCTTCACTACCGGCGGGAAGCTGGCTCTGTTCAACACCATCCAGGTGCTGGTGGACCACGGCGACGAGGTGATTCTGCCGGTGCCGTATTGGGTGAGCTTCAAGGACATCATCCAGTACGCGGGCGGCAAGGTGGTGTTTCTGGAGACAAGCGAGGCGGAGAGCTTCCGCATCACGGCCGATGCCGTGGAAAAGGCGATTACACCGCGCACCAAGGCGATTATTCTCAACTCGCCGTCGAACCCGGCGGGGTCGGTGGTGACGGCTGAGGATCTGGAGCGGATCGTGCATCTGGCCCACGACCGGGGGATTTATCTGATGCTGGACGAGTGCTACGTGTACCTGAACTACGCGGGCAAATGCGTTTCGGGGGGCTCGTTTACCTGGGCCAAGGAGCACATTGTGGTACTCGGCTCGCTGTCGAAGACGTATGCGATGACCGGCTGGCGGGCCGGATTTGCGCTGGCTGCAAAGCCGGTGGTTGCGAATTTGAGCAAGCTGCAATCGCAGTCGACGTCGAATGCGACCAGCTTTGTGCAGAAGGCGGCGATTGCCGCACTTTCCGGTTCGCAGGAGTGCGTATCGGAATTCCGCGCCGAATTCATCGACTTGCGCGACTACATGCTGGCCAAAATTCGCGCCATTCCCGGCGTAACGTGCACCAAGCCCGAAGGCGCTTTCTACGTCTACCCCAATGTTTCCGCCTACTTCGGCAAGGGCGGAATCGGGACGGCGACAGAGATGGCCACGCGGCTGCTGCACGAGGCTCACGTTGTGACCGTGCCCGGAGAGGCTTTTGGGACAGCGGAACACGTGCGCATTTCGTATCCGGTGACCAAGCAGAATATCGACGAGGGGACGCGACGGATGGGCGAATTCCTGACCGGATTGAAGTAGCAGCGTCAAAAGAGCCGGCGGCCGAGTATAGCCCGCCTACCCACCAGAGCCCCGCCGCAAATCGCCGGCGGGCTGCCCTTTTGCGGAATGTAGGAGAATGTGTCAGCCGGCACTGTGCAAACATGGTCCTGGTCGGGTAGGATGTCACTTCAATGTCGAAGCCGATTGATTTTCGTCCTGTGATTCTTGCGGGCGGAAGCGGAACCCGCTTCTGGCCCCGGTCCCGCCGCGCCCGCGCCAAACAGGTGCTGGCCCTAGATGGCGAGCGCTCGATGCTGCAGCAGACTCTGGAACGGCTGAAGCCGATAGCCGCGCTGGACAATACCTGGATTATCACCAACGAGTACCTGGCCCAGGAGATCGCTGACCAGGTGCCGGGGCTGCCCGTCAAACAGATTGTGCAGGAACCGGTGGCGCGCAACACGGCTCCGGCTTGCGGACTGGCCGCCTTCCTGATTGAGAGAGAGAATCCGGATGCGGTGCTTGGCGTGTTTCCATCGGACCATGTAATTGCCGACGAGCCGCGATTCCTGAAATCGCTGCAAAAGGCTATCGCGGTGGCAGCGGCCGGGGACAACATTGTGGTGCTGGGGATTGAACCGGCGCGCGCCGAAACCGGCTACGGCTATATCGAAACCGGCGACTTTACCAAGGACGATTCCGCACTGCACGTGCGCCGTTTCATCGAGAAGCCAAATCAAAACCGCGCCGAAGAGTTTGTGGCGGCGGGAAACTACTATTGGAATTCGGGAATGTTCATCTGGTCGGCGCGCACGCTGGCGGATGCGGTACGCGAGCATTTGCCGGAGACCGCTCCCTTGCTGGAGAGCATCGCGGCGGCTTACGGCACTCCACAGTTCGATGAGGTGTTCCGCGTGTTGTATCCCAAATGCGAGAACATCTCAGTGGACTACGCGGTGCTGGAGCCGCGCTCAGCGAAGGGCGAGCACCTTTCGCACCTGTATTGCCTGCCGGCCGAGTTCACCTGGAATGACCTGGGAAGCTGGAGCTCGCTCTACGAATACCAGCTTGAAACGCGCCTGCGCGGCGACGCTGAAGGCAACGTGAGCGAAACGGGCGGGCACCTGGCGATTGAGGCGAACGACAATTACATCTTCAGCCCGAAGAAGTTTGTCGCGCTGGTGGGCGTGGAGAACCTGGTGATTGTGGATACCGAAGATGCGCTGCTGATAGCACACCGGGACCACTCGCAGGATGTGGGCAAGATCGTGAAGGAGCTGGGGCTGACGGGGCGGACGGATTTGATTTGATTGCGGAGGGGAATGCAGGGCCGCTTCAATCCCAGGGTTCAAAATCGAGATCTGGGGCACCCGCCGATTGCGACTGATTCTTGACCATGCCCACGCGGTACAATCCTTGTGTGACTCAGCGTGCGCCCTTCGCTGAGTGGGGTGGAGAAATTGCCCGAAACAATCGATTGGCCGCTGCGCTCGCAGCCGGCACGGCCGCGCCGCGGCAAACTCATTTTTCTTATCGCAATCGTAGCCGTGATCCTGCTGGGAAGCCGCACCGCGATCTCCTATTGGGTTGATTTGCTGTGGTTCCGCTCGCTGGGTTACGGCGGCGTGTTCTGGAAGACGCGGGGTATGGAGTGGAGTGTGTTTGCCGGCTTTACCGCAGTCACCTTCCTGATTCTAATCGGCGCATTCTGGGCTCTCAAGCGGGCACATTCCGCTGACCTGCCGGTTACGCATACGCTTCTTTTCGGCGGTCAAACTTTGGAGCTTCCTGTTGCTACTGTGCTGCGCGTGGTGGCTCTGCTCGGATCGGCCATGGTGGCGCTTGTAACAGGGGGCGCGATGGAAGCGCAATGGCCGGATCTGGCGCTCTACTGGTATGCGCCGCGCGGGGCCGGAACCATTGCGGATCCGATCTTCGGCAGGCCGCTGAATTTCTATCTCTTCACGCTGCCTGCATGGCAGATTATCGCCGGCTGGCTGCTAACGCTGGCAATCATCTGTTGCGTGATGGCGGTGCTGTTTCTGCTTGCCAGCGGCGGAGCGCGCGCGCTGGGCGGCCGGCTGAGCGGATCGGTCCCATTGCCATGGCGGGGACTGTCGTTCAGCCTCGGATTCCTGCTTCTGATTCTCGCGCTGCGTGTATATATCGGCCGCTTCGAGCTGCTATTCGAACATCACACGATTTTCGACGGGATCTCATACACCGATGCACATGTCACGATTACAGGTTTGCTGTTCGTGTGCGTTGCGTTGATTGCTGGAGCGGGAATCGCGATTGTTACCGCGGCAGTGGACCCGCGCGGGCGCTGGCTTGCCGCGGCGATTGCGCCGGCGGCTGTTTGTTATATCGGGGTCGCTCTGGCGGGCTGGTACGTGACGACGTTCCTGGTCAAGCCCAATCAACTCGATCGCGAGCGGCCATACATTACCGATAACATCGAGATGACGCGGCAGGCATACGGGCTGGACCGCTTCGCTCAGCACGAATTTCCGGCGGAGACTACTCCTGGAGCGGCGGACCCGGCGAACAACCAGGCTACGCTTCAGAACATCCGGCTGTGGGACGTGCAGGCGCTGAAGGACACTTTGCGCCAGGTGCAGGAGATTCGCACCTATTATGACTTTCCGGATATCGACATCGACCGCTACGAGATTGGCGGCTCGCTGCGCGAAGTGATGCTGGCAGTGCGCGAACTGAACGTGGACAAGCTGCCGGAGAGCAGCCGCAACTGGATCAACGACAAACTGATCTACACCCACGGATATGGAATCACGATGAACCCGGTGAATGGGTTCACCACGGAAGGATTGCCGACGCTGCTGCTGTCGAACATGCCGGTGCAGAGCACGGCGCCAAGCCTTTCCGTGACGCGGCCGGAGATTTATTTCGGGGAGATGACGGACACCGATGTCTACGTGAAGACCGGGCAGCAGGAGTTTAACTACCCCGAGGGGCAGACGAACAATCTTACTTCGTACAACGGCACGGGCGGCATTGTGGTGGGAGGATTTCTGCGCAGGATCCTGCTGGCCTTCGACCGCGGCGACCTGGCGAAGCTGCCCTTCAGCGACGATGTGAATGCCGAAAGCCGGCTGCTGATGCGGCGCAATGTGCGTGATCGCGTTGCGGCGTTGGCGCCGTTTCTCACATTCGATAACGACCCATACATCGTGGTGGGCGCCGATGGGCGCCTGTCGTGGGTTCTCGATGCGTTTACATCGTCAGACAGCTATCCCTACTCCACGCATAACAGCCTGGCCGGCGAGCAAGTGAACTATGTGCGAAACAGCGTCAAGGTTGTCGTTGATGCTTACGACGGGACCACTACGTTCTATGTGTTCGACAATGAAGACCCCATTATCGGAGCGTGGCGCAATATCTTTCCGGGGTTGTTCAAGGACGCCTCAGAGATGCCGGGCTGGTTGCGCAAGCATGTCCGCTATCCGGAGCTGATGCTGAGTTTGCAGGCCGACGTGTACGGGTTGTATCACATGACCAATCCGGAGGTCTTCTACAACAAGGAGGACCAGTGGACGGTGGCGACAGAAACCGGAATGGGGGACTCCGGCGAACAGACCGCACAGGCCATGCCACCGAACTTTGTGTTGATGAATCTGCCCGGAGAGACCGGTCTCGAGTTCGTGGAGATTCTGCCATTCACGCCGTTGAACCGCAACAACATGATCGGCTGGATTGCCGCGCGCAGCGACGGGGAACACTACGGCACCGCGGTTGTATACGATTTTCCCAAGACAAGGCTGGTAGACGGCCCACAGCAGATAGAGGCGCGCATCGACCAGAACGCGCAGCTTTCGGGACAACTTACGTTGTGGAATCAGCAGGGCTCGCACGTGCGCAGAGGGAGCCTGCTGGTGATTCCCTGCGGAAAGGCATTGCTCTACGCGGAGCCGATTTATTTGCAGGCCCAGCGCAGCCCGATGCCCGAGTTACGCCTGGTGGTGTTGGCGTTGCAGGACCGGCTCGCTTACGCACCGACGTTCGATGGCGCGCTGGCTTCGCTGTTCGGCTCAGGGTCTTCGTCGCTGAGTGCGGCGGAGGCGCCGCAAGCCGCGCCTGAGGCGGCTGGAACTACAAAGCCCGCGGAGAGCCTGAACGCATTGATCGGGCAGGCAGGGAGAGATTTCGCCGACTATCAACGTTTGACCGCCGAAGGCAAGTTATCCGAGGCTGGACAGAAGCTGGACGATCTGAAACGGGTGCTCGACAAGATGAATGGGCTTCAGAAGTAGTTACAAAACACGAAGTAACATTGCTGCGGCGATCAATGCGAATGGAAGAACCGTGAGTTTTCCTTCAAAAGAGGCGGAGAGTTAGTCCTTCGAACTAATCTACCCAGGATCGATGCCCGTTTCATCCATCGCCTGTATGCAATACCGGTGAAGGGTTAACTTGCAATCAGACAATTCCCTTGCCTTCCAAGATATGTATGTAACGATTCGGGGCAAGGTTGCTAAGCTTCTCAATGTGTTTGCTTGGAGCCGGCCAATGAATCTCCAGGTCGTCAATGTGCGTGGCAGCACCGACCCCGAGGACTTCGCGAAGGTCGTGCGATGAAAGATAACTCCCGCCATTGTTCTTCAATCGAGTTGTTACCGTGCCGCCAGCTTTTACAACAATGCGCGCGCCGATAGCATCGCGGTTGCAGGTGACGCCTTCCAGTTTCAATCCTAACCAGTTATTACCGGCCGCAGCGTTATTCCGGAGGAGAACCGGTGGTCCGCCATTGACCCCAATGATTACATCCAAAGCGCCATCATTGTCGTAATCGCCTACAGCCAATCCCCTAGCCGCGAATTGTTTCTCAAATACCGGACCCGCAGCCTGACTTACGTTGCTCAGCTTTCCGTCCTTGTTCTGGTGGTATAGCAACAGCGGCTCTTTGTACTTTACCTGCATGGAGTAGTTATCGATCATGTCGTCAGGATGGCCATTGGCGAGAAGTAGATCGATAATTCCATCGTTATCGTAATCGAAGTACTTCAATCCCCAACCGCTCATGAGCTTGGTATCGCGAGCGACCCCCATTTTCTCCGCGGCATCGTGAAATGTTTCATCCCTGTTATTGATGTAGATCGAATACATTTCGTGATCTACGTTTGCGACGAAGAGGTCCTGCCATCCGTCCCCGTCGAAGTCCGCAGCATCGACGCCCATCCCTGATCGAGGACGGCCATTTTCGCTGAAGCCGACGCCGGACTGCAATGCAATCTCATCCCAATTCCAGCGACCATTTGGACCGAGGCCACGATTGACGAATAGAAAATTCTGGACGGTGTCATTGGCAACGAAGAGGTCCATTCGACCATCGTTGTTGATATCGGTGGCTACCACTCCGAGACCCTTTCCCAAAGCTTTGGCGATACCTGTTCCTTGACTAACTTCGGAGAAGGTCCCATCGCCGTTGTTATGGTAGAGGAAGCTTGGGGTGGGCTTGAACAGCCGTGGCACGCAGTAGTAGTTTCGACCGAGTTGGTTATTGCCGCACTCGAGCTTGCGCACTCCCGAGTAGTCCACGAAGCTGCAGACGAATAAATCCAATTTCCCGTCATTGTCGTAATCGAACCAAACAGCGCTGGTTGTCCAGCCCGGAGTGGCAACGCCAGCGAGTTCAGTTACGTCCATGAAAGTTCCATCATGATTATTCTTGTAAAGCGTACATTTGCCATAAGCGGTGACAAAGATGTCGGGCCAGCCATCATTGTTGTAGTCGCCGACGGCGACGCCCATTCCGAAGTAGGATCCGGAGACTCCGGCAGTTTCAGTGACGTCGGTAAAGGTGCCATCCCGGTTATTTTTGTACAGGGCATTGCGAACTGGACTTGAAGGTTTCCAGAAGTCGCTGGGCCCACTATTCACAAGGAAGATATCCACCCATCCATCGTTGTCATAATCCAGAAAAGCACAGCCGGGGCCGAGGGCTTCCGGGAGAAAGCGGCTGTCTGACATCGCGTTTTCATGAACCCATCGGATACCCGAAACCGAGGGAGGCACTTCGGTGAACAACGGGCTGTTCGAAGCGCCCGACGACTGGGATGGAATAGATAGGAGCTTTGCAGCTCCGGCACCCATGCCGAGTCGCAGAAATCCACGCCTGGAGAACGTCATCGCAACATCCTATCATCGGATATTTGTAGCAGTCTTTGACTGCCTTACGCATGATTTGTAACTTGCAGAGCGGTTTCGTCTATCCAGGATAGGGTTCATTGGGCTTTACGATCCTTATCCGATGGTCAGAGAATTTATAGTGACCGCCCGGTAACTCGGTCTTCGGCATGTGACAGGTGACGCAGTTGTTCTTTGAAACCGGACACTTTCTGGCCGCGACTTTTCCGCCTGCATGGCATGCCTGACACTTGGCATCGTAATCCGCAGGCCGGTCGCTGACCTCCTTATGAGGGTTATGACATGCGAGGCAGCTTATGCGCGGATCGTCGGGGTCGTAACACTTGCTGCCTGTCAAACGGTAAGGCTGATAGCGGACGTTCGAGATACTGAAAGGCCCTTGCATGGCAATCTCTGCCCACGTCCGGTGGCACTGACCGCAGAAGTTAGACGCCTGCTCGGCAGAAAGATTCTTAAGCTTGGACAATCCCGATGGCAGCATGGGTTTGCCGGCTTCACCAGACATGGCCGCAAGATGCTCGTCAGTTGCTTCGTGGCAATGTCCGCATTGCACTCCCGGCACCATTTTTTCGAGCGTGAGTTGACTTCCTTTGGCCGCGTTGGTGGCGTGACATCCGAAGCAGCGCAGCTTGTCATCGTGACTCATCAGCCGTCCGGCCGCTTCGAGCAAGTTGGCAGGCAAAGTGCGTTCACCACCAAGCGTCGGCCCAAGACCACTGAGTTCGCGATACCAGCTCATTCGACTCTCGTATAACTGGCCATCGTTCTCCAAAACGTATGTCTGGCCCATGGCGGAACTGGCGCCGAAGACCCAGCGGATCGGCATTGAGATGGTGCTTGTGCCGTCAGTTACTGAATAGGTGCTCTGGTTCCCCGCTCGTTCTATACGATAAGAATACTTGCCATAACTGGCTGTCAGAAGCGGATGGCTGCCAAGGATGCCGCTCTGCTCCACCGATTCCAATGCGCGTGCCATATCTGTGGAAGGTTGCGACAATGCCAGGGAATGGCACTTTGCGCAGGGGCTTTGGTGTTCCTGGTCAGCTTGCGCGCGGGCATTTGCGGGGAAGGGGAAAGAGAAAAGCAGCGCGGAAAATAAGAGCGTTCCTTCCCTTGTCATCATGAATACAAGGCTACCTGTTCGCCCCCGCACCGGGCCAGCGCATGAGTCAGGATCACTGTAGCTTGCCTCCAGATTGATTGACGCCGGGTTGCCTGGCCTGCACTTCGGCAGTCAGCTTCTGAACGATTTCGCGCTCTCGTTTACTATCTTCCGGACGCTTGAGGCGATAGTAGACCAATGCCAGGGTTACGTGAGCCTCGAGGAACTGAGGCGACTCCTTGACCAGTCCATCCAGGATCTCGCGGGCTTTATCGAGTGCGCCTTCATCGACCGAAAGCAGTGCAAGCTGATAGCGGACACCCGGATCACCCGGTCTTGTTTCTGCGGCGCGTTCAAAGTATTTCTTAGCCTGATCGTAGTTCTGTTCTTGTTTCGCCATAGCGCCCAGCTGCAGGTTGGCATCGAAGTTAAATGGATCGACGCTTAATTCGGCGGCAAACTCTTTTTCGGAAAGGTCGGAGTCGCCAGTAAGCATCAAGGCCTTGGCATAGAGAACGTGAACTTCAGGCAAATTCGGGTTCAATGCATTGGCTTTTGCGAATTCGTCGCGGGCGCCAGCGAAATCATTCGCGCCCATCTTCGCCGTGCCTAACATCAGATGGGCTTCAGCCGAGTCGCCGTTTCGCAGAATACGGTCGACTAACACCTGGCCTTCGTCAACACGTTTCTCGCGAATCAGCGCAGTTCCGAGAAGATAGGCGACGGCCATATCGTCGGGGTACTTATCCTTTTCAGGCTCAAGGATCCGGATAACATCCTTCTCACGATCCATCCGCATGTAACAATCGCCGAGCAAGAGTACGGCCTGATGATTTTCCGGGCTCTCGTCATGGACTTTCTCAAGCTGTGTTGTGGATTTGTCAATCTTACCCATTTTGTAATAGCAGAGGGCCAGATTAAGTCTCGCCTCAACGAGGGAGGGGGACTGTTTGAGAGCGATTTTATATTCGGAGATTGCCTCTTCAAATTGGCCCAAGTCAGCCAAAGCGGCGCCGAGATTTGAATGGATGGCGGTTGCTTCAGGATGAATGCGAAGAAACTGCTTGTAGTCCGCGACCGCGCCTTGAAGATCGCCATTCTGCTGCTTTTTGAGACCCTCCTGGACTAATTCCTGAGGTGTCTGTGCGCGCAGAGTTACAGCCAGGATCAGGACAAGGACATAAGAGAAGTTACGCATAGAGTGATGGGTCCTGGGACAGTGCCCACAGGACCCACTCTACCATTCTTTCCGGTTTGTTTGAAGCATCCAATCAACCTAGAAGTAGAACTTCGCCGCAAACTCCATTGTACGGGCGCCCTGTTTCTGAGTAGCCTTGCCAAAGTTTGCGTTGTTCTGCGTGATCTTTAGTGTCGTCGGATCCTGGGTGAATTGCAGGGTCAGATTACTCCCACTCGGGAACGAGTAGAGGGGATGGTTGAGGAAGTTGTATGCCTGGACGCGGAACTGGAGCGACGTCGCTTCCGACATCTGGAAATTCTTGTAGACCGCCAGATCCGAATCGAAGTAACTCGGGCCGTAGGCCACAGGTATCATCGCCGGCCCATTCTTGCCGGGTGTGGTGGGCGCGGCGAAGCAACTTCCGTTGACATACTGATGGGCGCTAAGACCCGATTTCGGATTACAAGTCACATACGGGTTCAATTGTGCCGCGTTTGTCCCCAGAATGGATTGATTGTTGATGGCGATACCGGTCGGGTTAGCCACGGTTACCGATCCTGGGATGATAGCCCCGGATTGTAAGCACGTCGCCCCTACGCAACTCAGCCCCATGTTGTAGTTCGTGTTGACACCGTAAGCGCCCCCATAGGTAAGGTTGGCGCCACTTTCCACCTGCGTGATCCCCGAGATCTGCCATCCGTTCGCGGCGCCGTTGACAAAGGGATTCACATGGACCCGGGATCCTAGATCAACTGAGTAAGCGGCGTTAAAAAGCTGCCGGCGATCCGTTGGCTGGATCCCATAATTGCTGGCCAGGTTGAACGGGTTGTCTGTGGGCTTAACAATGCCCAAGGCTTTCTGCCAGGTGTAGTTCGCTTGAAGAGTAGTGAGCTTTGAGCGGCGCGCCCAGGCAATCTGCAAAGCATTGTAGTTGCTGTACAGATTGTTCGTTGCCAGGCTCAGGTCACCGTAGCCCTGCCCGGAGGAGTTGTCCAAGGGCCGATACAGGTTCGCATTGGCGTTTCCCGGATTGCTGTTGGTCAGCATGGCGCCGAGCGGCACCATGTTGATATTGCTGCCCGCGCCTCCTTGGGTGTTTTGCAGTTCTTCACTGCGATTGCCCACATAGGCCGCCTCCAAAAGACCCTGCCAGGGAGTAACCTGGTCGACGTTGACGCTCCAGCTATCGGTATATGGCTGGTTATTATCCTTTGAATCGACAGCGGCCGGCGAAGCAGGGGTTGCGGAGAGATTCAGGCAAGAAAGGTACGCAGCAAACAGCGCAGAACCGGCGGGGGGATTAGTCGGGCAAGGAGCGCCTCCTCCTACCCAGTTACTTGGAGACAGATTGGCCGTGGCAACGCTCGCGGATGCATCGAGGCCGTTCGTAAACTGTCCCGAGTGGTAGTAGAAGCGGCCCCAACCCCCGCGAACGACCGTTTTGCCGGATCCGGTGATGTCGTAAGCGGCGCCAAGACGCGGTTGATAGAACAGTCCGCGTGTCGGAAATCCTCCCACAGGAACTGACGCGACCTTCGCATGCCATTCAAAACCGCAGAAGGTCGAGGCACAACTCGCGTTGTATTGCGACTGATCGAAGATCGAGTAGCCGAAGCCCAGGCCATCGATCCACGGCGTGAAGTGGCTGAAGCGCATGCCGATTTCCAGGGTCAGTTTCGTGGTCAGCTTCAAGGAGTCCTGTCCGAAAAACTCCCAGGTCGTGTAGTTGATGTCGTTAATCCGATTCTTGTTCGACTCCGTGTAGTTGGCGAGATTGCCCGTCAGCAGGTCCGCATACTCGTTTCCCCAACTGTAGGTATTGCCCGCGGAGACCTGAGAGAGGCCGTTCGTATAATTGTTGGCGGGCTGTGCATTACGAATCCGCTCCCAAAAAACACCGGCCTTCAAAGTGTGCTTGGCAATGACCTTGGTGAGCGTGTCGCTGACACTCGGCATGTACTTGTTTGCATAGAGCCCCGAAGAAGCTCCGCCAGCCTCAAAACCGCCCGGATTGAACACAAGCGCCGCCTCGCTGGGGCCGAACTGTCCAAATGACGGAATCTGCGCAACACCGTTCTTGAACAGGCCCTTATAGGTGTAGCCCACACCGGTGCGATCCACCTTCGACGGATTCGCAAAGACGTTCGGGAATCCCACGAATGTATACGCCACAACAGTTTCATTGGTCATGCTCTGGCTGAAGACGTGGGTGAGCGTACCTGAGAGAGAATCCGAGCGATTCTTGCCTTCGATTGGCGTTGGGTAAGGCACCTGGTCGGTATTGCGCCACCAGAGGCCGACCGGGAACTGCTGAACTTCTCTCTGGTAGTTGTAGCGGACAAAAACCTTGGTGTTGTCGCTGAGGCTCCAATCGCTACGGATTACCCACTGCTTATTGTTCTGATCGAAGATCTCGGCCTGAACGTAGTTATATCCGCCGGTGGCGTTGGGGTCCTTGTTGGGAGCGGGAAAGAGTTTGGCCAATGCGAGCATGTTTGGATCGATGCACGCGCCATTTGGAGTGCCGCCGCAGGCCGGGATTTTTGTTGTTCCTCCGAAGGCAGCCAGAGCGGCGGAGTTGAGTGGTCCGGGCGCTTTGCCGGACGCGGTGACGGTTCCTTCTGCCCCGATTGAAGCAGCAGAGAAATCGCCGCCAAGTTCTGCCGCTGTGGGCACGGTCGCCCTTAACAAACCCGTGTCGAGCGTCTGGTGGTAGTACTCGTATCCGGTAAAGAAAAAGAGCTTGTTGCGTTTCTTGTTGAACCCGGTTCCTGGAATGATGACCGGGCCGCCGACTGATCCGCCGGGATAGTAATAAGAATTCGCCGGCTGCTGAACGCCGCTAAAGTTGTTCAGCCAGTCATTCGCGTTAAGGGAGTGGTTTCGAGCGGAGAAGAACGCGTTGCCGTGGAATTGCGACCCGCCTGCCTTGGTAATGGAACTGATCACAACCGGGCCCTTCTGCTCTTCCGCACTGAAGTTCGACGTCAGCACCTTGAACTCCTGAACAAAGTCGGAGTTCGGATTGACGGGTGTATCGCAGTTGCATCCAGGGTCGGAGACGTGTGCGCCATCTGCCGTGATGTCCAGCGAGTTTGTAGGCAGGCCGTTGTAGGAGTAGGCAGCATTCAGCGGGCTTTGGCTGCCGGAATCGCCGTTGGCGTTGATTCCGATAGTTTGGCCGTTGTAGTTCGATTTGTTCGATGTGCCGTTTTCGATTCCGAATCCGGGAACGATCTTGATATACTCCGCGGCGTTGCTGCCCACCTGAGTGAAGTTCTGGAGTTCCTTGGTCGCCAGCGCAAACGACTTTTCCCCTGAGTCGGTGACAGCGATTGATGAGGTCATCGCGTCGACCTCCACTGTTTCGCCGGCCACGCCAACCACAAGCGCAACGTTGACGTTGCGTTGTTCGCCGCCACCGAGGCTAATGCCCTTGGCCTGATACTGCCTGAAGCCAGTTGCATCCACCGTCAGGTTGTACGCACCAACCGGCACAGAGGCAAACGTATAGTAACCCTCCCCGTTGCTTGTCGTGTCTCGCGCGGAACCCGACCCGGCATCCTTGAGGACGATCTTCGCATTGGGGATCACGGCACCCTGCGGATCGGACACAACTCCGGTGAGGGTTGCGAAGATGCTTTGAGCAAATGATTGGCTCTCGCCGAGGAAAAGCGAGCAAAGGACAAAAACTGCACACGCCAGCTTCCGAATCGTCACAGTAACGACCTCCAAGAAAGCGAACAGTTATCCGGCACGTGGCCGCACGAGCTAAAACGGTTGAGTTGAGTCTTGCGTAGGGAAGTCTTACACGGACCGCTCGATTTTTGAGAGATCGATTTCGAATCGTGCACCGCGGAAACGGGGGTTGTCAAGCAAAATGTTCCAGTTGTCTTCAGGCCAGGGGTGCAGAAAACAATCAACCTCAAGATCTAGAATGAATTGCGTGGTTGCTTTATAGTAATCATGAAAATTTGGTCAACAGGGTGGAAGATGCCCTGAAAAGCTGCGAGAGCGCTGCCACCTAACCGACCTTGCCCGGCGAAACCGATGCCTTAACGAGCTGCTTTAAGGGCGAAAGGGAAACGAAGATGACCTTGGACAGCTAACTGGCGATAGAGGCAAGACAGATATGCCGCGCTGTTTTACGCTCCAAGATTCTGCAATCCAATTGAAGAGAGTAGACAGATGAACAGCTCTAAGTCGATGCCAAACAATTTGATTCTTCGGATCGGGATGTGAAGGAGGAGGAGTTTCCGAGTCTCTCTGTTCATGGCAGGCGGGACGAGCGACGCACATTGGAGGTTTGGCGGTAGGCCCATACACCATAAGCGGTTCCTGACAGGATGACAATATAGAAAGGGATATGGATGATTGTTGCGAGCAAGGTTAGACCAACGAGAGGCAACCAGGGCGCGCTCGATCGCCAAGCTGTCATGTGCGACCTTGTTTCGAGTACTTCCAGAACGAACAAGAATGTAAAGAAGGTCATGATTCCAATGCACACCGATCCCATATGGACTTGCCATGCCGGGAGTTTGACCATCCCCGGTCTCCATAACTCCATCAAGTCTGGAAATGTGTTCTCTACGGCAATGAAGGAACATACGGCGCCAAACACTCCGATGAGCAGGGTTGTAGGGGTGTGGCTATACTCGCGGCTTGGACGTTTCTTTGGTTTCCCCATCTAATTCACCGGAAGGCGTTCTGCTTGTCAGGGCGCATGAGGCTACTGGCCAGTTGGAACCGTACCTCCGCCAGCGACGTCTGGTATGCGTAGCGGGCAGTTGTATAGGCGATTTGCGCTTCGGTTTGCGCCAGTTGCGCCTGGGTCAGTTCCACGATTCCGCTGAGGCCGATCTTGTAGCGGGCCTCTGAAAGATCGAGGGCCATGTTCGACTGGTTCAGCATCTCCCGGGTCACGCCGATTCGCTGAAACGCGTTTTGCGCATTCAGCACCGCTGTGCGGACATCGCGCGCGATTTGATCGCGAAGATTGCGCACTTGTTCTCCCGCCGCATTCGCCCGCAGCTTTGCTTCCTGGGCGCGCGCGTTGAACAGAAATCCGTTGAAGATGGGAATGTTGATGTTTGCGCCCGCGGCTCCGTACCAGGTGGATTGAATCTGGTCTGCGCGCACCGGCGTGCCGCCTGCCGCGGCCAGAGCCGAAACGGTCGGCATCCAGAGATCGCGCTCGGCGGTGCTGAACTGGCGGGCCGCGGTGTAACTCAAATTCAGTGCGGCGAGATCGGGACGCGATCCAAAGGCAGTTTGAAGCAAAGCCTCTGCGTCCTGGGGCGCGGGCTCAGGATTGTCCGTTGTCTCATCCACGAGCGTATATTGTTCGTTGCGCTCGGAACCCAACACGGTATTCAAGCTGGCCATGGCGTCGGCGGCGTTATTCTGAGCGTCCAGCAAAAGCAGTTTGGCCTGGGAGAGCTGAACGTCGGCAAAGCTCAGATCGAGATCCGATCGCAACTTTGCTTTGGCGAGAGCGCCGACCTGGTCCACGGTGGCCTGGCGTTGGTTTACCGTTTGCTCCGCCACATGCAGCACTGCCTGACTCGTCAGCGCCTGATAGAAGGCCTGGTCGACGGTCAGGGTGATGTCCTGTTCCGTGGCCCGCTCGTTTTCAATTTGCGCCTTCGCATTCGATTGCGCGATTTGCACCAGGTTGTGCGTGCGGCCGAAGTCGGTGATCAGTTGGCTTACCGTCAAGCCGCCGGCGGCGCGATTGTAGACAGACGGATTGTTCAGGAAACCGGCGGTGATGCGGCTGTTTTCGTGCGCGCCAACGGCTGTCAAGCTGCCTGCCGCAGTTGGCAACTCGACGCTGCGCACTTCGCGCGTCACTTGCGCCTGGGCTAGAGCGATAAGCCGCGCCACGCTGATGTTCGGGTTGTTCTGAATTGCGATCCGTTCGGCATCGGCGAGCGTGAGCTTCGCTCCCGGCGCAGCGGCAGGCGCCGGCACCTGCTGTGCGGATAGAGCTTGTTGGGCGCGAAGCAAGCCCAGGAACACGGTGAGCAGCAAGAGCGCGAATGCGGCAGGATTCAATCTTGTCCTCCTGAAATCGATCATGTCTATTCCTCCGCCTCTGCTGTTTTGGCTTCGTCCCGCCCATGGATGACCAGATACACGGCCGGAACCAGAAACACGGTGACAACGACGGAAAGCGCCAAACCGCCAATGATGGCGCGGGCCAGCGGCGCGTACTGTTCGCTGCCCGCCTCGAGGCCCAGCGCCATCGGAATCATTCCCAGCAGCGTGGCCAGCGAGGTCATGAGAATGGGGCGCAGGCGAACCTTGCACGACTCGACCACCGCGGCCTTCAACGCCTTGCCCTGATGGTGAAGAATGCCCGCGAACTCGACGATCAGAATGCTGTTCGACACCACGATGCCGGCCATCATGATGACTCCCATCAGCGACATGATGTTGAGCGAACTTCCGGTCACGAGCAGAATCAGCGCGACGCCGGCCAGCCCTGGTGGAATGGCCATGAGAATGATGAAGGGATCGATGAACGAGGCGAACTGGGCCATCAGGATGAGGTAGACCAGCAGGATGGCAATGATCAGTCCGACGCCGAAGTCGTGGAACGCCTGGTTCATGCTCACCACCGCGCCGCGCACATCGATCACCGTGTTGCGGTCATGCTTTGTGTCGGCCAGCAGGCGGTCGATGCGCGCTCCGACACCCTGCAGCGCCTCGGTCTTTGTGGCCACATAGATGTCGATCACGCGGCGAATCTGGTTGTGGTCCACTTCAGTCGGCGTGTTGATCTGCTGAATATCGGCCACCGCGCCCAAGCGGCACGTAGCCTGCGGCATGGTCGCCGCCGAACATCTGGGCTGAAGCTGGAATCGGCCTGCCCTGCCTTCCTGCACGGACCGTAGCCGGCGGGCCGCACGCCGCGCAGCGGAATGTTCTTCACGTCCTCCATCGACATGTTGTTGATCCAGCTGTTGGCGTATTGCACGGTGACCATGTAGTTGTTGCCGCTCTTCGGATCGATCCAGTAACTTGGCGCGACCATGCCGTCGGAGGTGAGCGCTGTGATCACGTCGTCCACCACGTCTTTGGCGGAGAGGCCGATCAGGCTGGCGCGTTCGCGGTCGATGTTCAGCGCCAGGCCTGGGTAGTTGATGCTTTGCGGGATATAGACATTGCTCACGTTGGGCATTGCCTGGATCTTCGCGGCAAGCTTGCGTGCGCCAGTGCAAAGGAGCTATCCATGTTCTGCGACTTGATCTGAATGTCGATGGGCGCGGGCAGGCCCTGGTTGATGACCGAATCCACCAGACCGCCGGCCTGGAAATAGGTGGAAAGCTCCGGCATCTCGCGCGAGAGCTTTCTCCTGCACGCGGCGCATGTACTCGTAGCTGCCGATGCTGTGGTCTTCCTTCAGGCTGGTCTGCACAAAGGCAGTGTCCATCGAAGCGTTGGTTGTGTAGATCGCGGAAAGGTCCGGGATAGACGCCGATGTTGGAGACGATCATGTCCGAGGTCTTTGGCGGCACCACGCTGCGGATGATGTCTTCGACCTTTGCGATGTAGTCGTTGCTCACTTCGAGCCGCGTGCCGCTGGGCATGCGCACGTCGATGATGAATTGGCCGGGGTCGGTGCGCGGAAAATAGGCGCGGCCAATAAAGGGAACGGCCGCCAAGAGCAGCAGCAACCACGCCGCCGAAGATTGTCAGCGCGGTGAAGCCGGGGCGCTCCATCGCCCGCATGGCAAGCCCCTCGTACCAGTTCAGCATGGCCTGGAACTTCTCGTTGAACTTGGTTTCGAAGCGCTTGAAGATGTTCTGCCGCGTCGACTGCGCGTACTCAGCTTCCTCATGCAGGCGGATGAATTTGGCGCAGAAGAGCGGCACCACCGTCATGGCGAAGAAGTACGACGCAAAGATTGAAAGCACGACTCCCAGCGCCATCGGCGTGAAGATGTACTTGCTCACGCCGGTGAAAAAGGTGACAGGGAAGAAGACGATGGAGGTGGTGAAGGTGGCGGCCAGCACCGCCATCGAAACTTCGGTTCCACCCTCCTCGGCCGCAACCGCGGGCGATTCGCCCATCTCCATGTGGCGGAAGATGTTTTCAAGCACGATGACGCCGTTGTCGATGAGCCGCGAGAAGACCAGCGCCAGCCCGCCCAGAATCATGGTGTTGATGGAGCCGCCCATGTAGTTGGTGATCAGCAGGCAGACCACCATGGAGAGCGGAACGGAGAGCAGGACTGCGATCGTGGCGCGCGGGCTGCCCAGAAAGACCAGAATCATGACTCCGGTCAGCACCAGCCCGATGACCGCTTCCTTGCGAGACATTGGCGATGGCCAGTTTGACGAAGACCGACTGGTCGAAGACCACAGCGGTCTTGCAGCGATTCGCGGAATATCGACCAGGTTCTTGATCGCGGCCTTGATGCCGTTGACGATGGTGATGGTGTTGCTGTCGCCGCCCTGCTTGAAGACCGGCACGTAGACCGAGCGCTGGCCGTCGATGCGCACGATGTTGTATTGCAGCGCGCCGGAGTCGATTGCCTTGCCGATGTCGCCCACCAGCACCGACGAGTTGCCCACCGACTTGAGCGGCATCTGGTTCATCGCGTTCGCATCGGGGAACTGGCTGTTGGCGTAGATGTTGAAGTCCTTCGAGCCGATGCGCACGTCGCCGGCGGGAAGAATCAGGTTCGAGCTGTTTACCGACGTCACCACGTCGTTCAGGCTCAGGTTGCGCGCCTCCATCTTCAGCGGATCGACGTAGATCTGAATCTGGCGGTAGGTTCCTCCGTAAGGCTGCGGAACCGATGCGCCCTGCACGTTCGAAATCTGGTTGCGCACCTGGAACTGCGCCAGATCTTTGAGGTTGGTCTCGTTCAGTCCCTGGCCCTTCAGCGTGACCAGGCATACCGGCTGCGTGGAAGCGTCCATGCCCAGCACCACGGGAGGCAGCGTTCCCGGCGGCAGGCGGCGCAGGTCGGCCATGGCCAGGTTGGCGATGTTGCTCAATGCCGCGTTGGGATCGGTGCCCGGCTTGAAGTAGATCTTGATCAGGCTGACGCCGGTGAGCGAGCGCGACTCGCTGTGGTCGACATTGGCGCCCAGGGTGAAGAAGCGCTCGAAGGTATTGGTGATGTCGGCTTCGATCTGCTGCGGCGGCATGCCGTTGTAGAACGTGGCCACCACCACCACCGGCATGTCGATCTTGGGGAACAGATCCACCGGCATCTGCGCGATGTTGACCGCTCCGACGAGCGAGACCACCAGGCAAAGCATGAGGATGAAGAAGGGAAAGCGGAGAGCAAACTTCGGCATTAGTGCGCGCCTCCGTCGCTCTGCTTCGGCCTTCATGTCGATCATGCCGCCCGTCTCCTGCACGGTTTCCGAAGCAGGCTCGGCGGTCAGCAGCGGGCTCACTTCTTCGTCCTCCTGATACTTATCCTGGCCGCCAATCACCACCCGGTCGCCGGGATTGAGCCCGCTGGTGATCTCGGCCAGCTTCGATCCCTCGCAGACCGACCGTGACGTTGCGAATGTGAATGTGATTGCTCGACGTCGAGCACGTAGACCGTCTGCTGCTGCCCGTTCAGCACCAGCGCTTCGACGGGAATCGTCACTACGTTGGTCACGTGCGCCAGTTGCAGCAGCGTGTTGGCATACATGCCCGGCGCGATGGAGAGATCCTTGTTCTCGACATCCACTTCCGTTTCCATGGTCCGGGTTTCGAAGTTCACATCGCGCGTAAAGCGCACGATCTTTCCCGTGAAGGACCGGCCGATCGCATCGACGCGCACCTGCAACTGGTCGCCGGCGTGGACGTACTGCACATCGTCCTCCGGCACCGGAATGCGCAGGCGGAGAAGATTGCTCTGCGAGAGGCGGACGATGGGAAGATCCTGGCTCGTTGGAGTTGGTGCCGCCCTGGATGAGCGCGCCGGTATCCGCATAGCGCCAGATGACGACGCCGTCCAGCGGCGCCGTCACGTTGGTGTAGTTCTGCAGCGCCTCCACGCGCTGATTGTCAGACTGCGCGGCGCCGGCGTGCTCCTGCGCCGCTGCCAGTCGCAGCTTTGGCCGCGTCGACCTGCGCCTCCGAGGACAGATCCTTGGCCTGCGCATCGTCCAGTTCCTGTTGCGCAATCAGTCCCGGCCGCCCTGCGGCTGCCTGTTTCAGCCGCTCGGAGGCTGCATGCAGAGCGGCGTGCGTGGCTTCGGCGCGATTGATCTCGTGCTGCGCCCGCGTGATCTCTTCCTTGCTCTGCTGCAACTGGAACTCAGTCCGCTGCAGTTCGCGCCTTCAGCTCCGGGACTTCAAGTACCGCCAGCGTCTGGCCCTGGTGAACGATGTCGCCAATATCCACGTTGATGTGCGCCATGTATCCGCTCACCTTGGGGTGCACATCCACGACCTGATATGGCTGGAATTGGCCGGCCAGCGTCAGCACGTGCGAGATGTCGCCCCGCTGCGCGGTGGCGACCTTTGCGGATGGAGTCGTTGCAGCCAACGCTTCTGTTCTGCCATTCGCGTTGTGACAAGCGACAAGGCTGACCATGACCGGCAACGCCAGGCCCATGACGAGGAACAAGGAGGCTCGCTTTGGCATGCTTGAATACACCTCTGACTAAAGAAAATTTTGTGACTGCAAGGTCTGAGATTCCGCGACATCGCAGCCGATGGAGAATGTGACACGCATCAGCCGGCCGAACCGGATTTGCCAGGATTAACGCGGGAGGACTACGAGGCGAGGAGAGGCGGGGGGCGAACGAAGAATGTATTCAACAGGCCGCGACGAAGAAGCCACGAATGACTTGCGCGCCGTTCCCTTTGACCCGATGTTTGCGGGTTCAACGCGCAGAAGGCGAGAAACAAAATCATGACGGCGGAAGCAGGATCGGTGTAGTCGACCCTGGTGGAGGTCCTGGTTCGAAGTACCGGTTGCCTTTCCGTCGTTCCAGATTGCTCGTTCCTAGACAGAAGTTTGGCGTGCGGGAACTGACGAGAGGCGGCCTGAGGCGGATCGAAAAGCGACAGTTTGTATTGCAAGCCCCAAGTGAAGACGCAGACAGCCAACCCCAGAAACACGAGGATTCCAAAGCGTCTAAACAGCCAACTTTTGCCAAAATGATGCACAGTCACCCGATCCAGCTTGCGGTCGAAAGAAAGGAACCGTCCCCAGGTTCCGAGGGGATGCGGAGCGGCATCCGCCCTCAGATTCTGAGATTGCACATTAGCACAAAGGGTTGCTCTGCCACTTGTCCTTTCACAGCCGCATCCGGATCGGGATGGAGTTTCCGGGTATCGCTTCGAACAGTAAGTCAGACATTCTTTGGAGCTTATGCGGATTGCGAGCAGGGGAAGGATTGATTCTGTTGCGTGACTCGCTCGGCCTTCAACTGAAGCACGCCCGGTTTTTTTGTGCGATCTTGTGGCAAAAACAGGGCAAAAGCGGGTAAAAAGTGGGGTTCTCTCTTTTTTAATAACGGGTTGGTTTTGTATGTTGCTGCAAAGTCATGCCCTGAAAAGAAACAAGAATGCACGTTCGACAAAGCAAGGCGTTGTGGTGGAGTTCTACGGACTCCCACCCATCGAGCAAAAGACGCTCGATGGATGGGGCACCCGAAGTTTCATCCCTTCGTGGGTCGGTAACACCGGTGGGGAACTGAAAAGAAACGGCAAGGGAGATGGGGAGGCCCGATGGCAGGCGGTTGGGATTTTGGGTCTCCCACCCATCGAGCAAAAGACGCTCGATGGATGGGGCACCCGAAGTTTCATCCCCTCGGGGGCCGGCGAAGCCGGTGGACGACTGACACGAAGCATTGGGTGCGGGAGTTCATGCTGTCCCACCCATTCGCCCAAGAAAAAGGCGACTGGATGGGGCACGGGCTTTCTCGATGGGGGAGACGGGGGCAGTGCGGATCGTTGATCTTCTGGCGGGCGGTGCAGGATTCGAAGCTGCGACTTCCACCGTGGGCGGGTCAAGCAATTTTAGCGTTGCTTGGCTCATGCCCCTCCCAGACCGAGAGCTATTGCCTTTCCGCGACGGTCCAGGTAGCGTTCTTCTTTGAAAACCAGGAACCGCTCTTCTTTGAAAAGGTGAACTGAATATTGTGGGTCGAAGCCTGCTTTTTGCCACCAACGACGATCGTTGTTGTCTCAGTACAACTCCACTTGGCAGTATTCCCGGAGATCTTAAGAGCAGAGGGAGAGCAGTCGTCCGACACCTTCGCGTTGGGCTGATCCTTGAAAAAGCCTTCCAAGGCATTCGCTTGCTGGGAACTGATTCCGCCCCACGTCGCTCGAACGCGCGCGATATCGTGCGCGTTCCAGGCGCTTTCAAAATTGTTGAGAGCCTGCTGTACCAGGGCAGGCTCATCGTTTGGCCCATAAAGGGTTGGAGCGGGCGATTGAGATTTCTCGGCCTTTGATTCGACGACGACGCTGACCGATCGTTGCTGTGTTTCGCCGGCGCCCTTTGCCGTGAGCACGTAGGTTGTGCTGGACTGGGGGCGAACGGTGGTCTGCCCGGAGTTACCAACGCGGGCAATTCCGTTGTCGATGGAAACCTCGGTTGCGTTGGCGGTCTGCCACTGGAGGGTGATCGCCTGCCCCTGGCCCACTTGGGAGGCAGTCGCGGAAAAGGAGAGGATCTGAACCTTCTGTGGCTTTGGCGCCACGGCTGGGGTTGACGGAGCTGGAATATGGGTCAACGGGGCCGCTATATTGCTCTTCTCCCCTGCTTTGATATTGAAGCTCTGTTCATAGGCTTGATAGCCGTCGAGGCCAATGTCAAGCAAATGCGCACCCGGCTTCATCTGGACGATGACATTGCCCCTGGCGTTCACTTTCTGTTGTGGACCGTGGTCGATACTCACCGTGGCTCCCGGTGTAGACCGTACGGTCAAAAAGCCAACGGTCTCCCCCGCCGGGGCGCCCGAGTTGGATGAGGTCATCGAGAATTCCATGGTCGCCTGGCTATTGGCGACGATGGTGACGGATGTAGGGGGAACATCGGTAAATCCAATTTTTACCAATCGGATGGAATGTGTTCCCGGATCCAGCGGGAGCTTCAGACTACCGTCACTTTGGGTAAATCCCATGAGTAAATCGTCAACGAAGATTTCGGCATCATCGACGTTTCCCTTAACCAGCAGGACGCCGGTGAGAGGAGGAGGTGGGAGGTTGGTTTGCAGCTTTGTAGCCAGTTCAACCTGCTCGGCCTGTTTGACAGACTGAAAGTGGAACCAGATTGCGATAGCCGCCACCACCACCAGGAGAGCTGCGCCAGCCATAAGGGGAATGAGGAGCTTTTGCTTGAGCGGTGTGGGGGCGGATTGGTTTTCGGAAGAGCTCGCCGCCGTGTCAAAGGCGATGGCAGTTGCGGTGTTTCCTGTCTTTCGTGTTTTGGGCTTTGCTGCTTCATTGCCGAGCCGGCGCCAGTCGGCTTGCTGCGCCGCGCCCGCAAATTCGACCCATTCCGCAACAGTCCGAAGCTGCTGAAGTGCGGCCTCGGAATCGTTGGCCAGGAGTGCTGCGCGGGCGGTTTCGATGGACTTGGCGATAGTCTCATTCGCTAGCTGGACACGCCTGGACTCGATCTCCGAGATGGCGTGCGCGACTTCAGCGGATTCTCCCCACGCGCTCTGCACTCCCTGCAATGACTCAATCGTGGCGTGGAAAGCGCCAAGGTCGCGGGCTTGGGACGCGGCTGCGAGAGCGCTCGCAGTCATCTGCTTCCGGGTCTGTTCGGCGCGAATTTCGGAAAGCAAGGCATTGAGCGGGGTGCCGGATATGGAGGCGGCAGGCATGCCTTGAATCAGATCGATCGCTTCGTCGAGTTGGCCGCGCTCGCGGAGCCTGGAAATCCGCGCGAGTACAGCTTCCGCTTTTCGTTCGGCCTCCTGGCGCAGGGACCTTGACTCCGCGAGAAGTCTTTCGAGACTTGGGTCCGGAGTTTCAGCGAGCGCGGGCTCGAGCACGCGGATGGCCTGGTCGAACTGCTCTTGCTTCATCAGCGATTGAGCCTGGCTGACGCTGGCTGCGATGCGCGCGCGACGCTGTTGCTCGCCCAGGCCTTTCCGCGCAAATTCAAGAAGTTCGCTCACGCCCACAGAATCGGCAAACTCAAGCTGATACGATTCCAGGACTTCAATCGCCTTGTCGAACTGCCCGCTGATCGATCGCCTGCTGGGACTCGCGGAGATATCGTCCGCGAACTTCTTCCATCTCCGCAGCTTTGAGCCGCTGCCGCAGTGAGTGTTCCAGAGCCAGCAGGCGCTCCTCGCCCGGCAGCTCCTGCAGCGCCTTCTGCACAATCAGCAATGCTTCGCCGGGAGAATTGTTGAAATGCTTCCTGGGCCGCCGTGGCCGTGGTGTCAATCAACTGACGTACGCGAAACTCCCGTGACAGCAGCGGCGACACGGGATCTTGAGCTGAAGCAGCGACGATTCGGTGGGCAGCTGCTCCACCGCCCGCTCCACCAGCTCAGTGGCGCGATCATAGTCCTCGGCAGTCGAGACAATTTTCAATCTCCGCCTGAATCTGTTCGATGAGCTTGCGCCGGCGCTCCTGTTCCTGACCTCTGACCGCGGTCTGCATCAAGCTCTCCAATTCCGGCAAGGATGGGTCGATCTTGCCAACCTCGCGCAGAATCTCGATCGCAGCCGTAAAATGGCGTGAAGAGACCTCCTGGCGGGCCTTGCCGATCAGTTCGCGGATCTGGTCCTGCTGGGCTGCCAGCTTCGCTTGCCGCGCGATTTCGGCGTAGGCGGCGCGAACCGTGGTGATTTTCGCGATCGAGTTGGCAGCGCCTTCTCCGCCACGTTCAGCGCGCCGGTCCAGTCGCCCCGCTTCGCGCAGCGAATCGGCCTGCGACATGAGGGTGCCGATTTCGTCGTCGCGGCGCTTCATTTCCTTGAGCATTCTCCAGCCGGGATTTCAGTCGGCGTTTTCGGGATCGAGTTTGATCGCCTGATCGAGCGAGTTGAGGGCCTCACGGAAGCGCGCGGAGGCGAGCCGCTTCTTCGGCCTCGGCGACAAGCTGACGCACCTGCTCGGCGCGCTGCAAACGCGCCAGATTCTGCTGCACAGATCCCAGGAACTGCCGGGCGCCGGTGTGTTGCGGGTCGATTCTGACCAGTTGGAGAAGAACCTCGCGTGCGCGCCCGAACTGCTGTTCACCGGTCAGGCGCTCGGCATCGCCGAACAATTCGGAGACCTGTCCTTTCTTCAAGCTCTTCGCTCAGGCGCATGCAGGTCGGCGGCAAAATCTTCGGCCGTGGCATAGCGCTGTCGAAGGGTCTTTGGCGAGAGCGCGGTCGAGGATTGCGTCCAGTGCCGGCGGGTAGGTGGAGAGGAAATTCTTCGAGCGGCGGCGCAGGCTCATTGACCAGCTTCTGCAACACCGCCATGTCTTCACCGGCGAAAGGCAACTGCCCGGTCAGCAGAAGATAGAGCATGACGCCGGTGGAGAAGATGTCGGAGCGGCCATCGAACGGCAGGCCTTTGAGTCGTTCGGGGGCGATGTAGTGGATGGTGCCGATCACGTTGCCGGTTCGCGTCAGCCCGCCTTCGGCGCCGGAACTCTGCACGCGAGCGATGCCGAAGTCGACGATCTTGGCGTGTCCGTCGGGCTGCACGATCACATTGGCGGGCTTGATGTCGCGATGAACGACTCCGCGCTGATGGGCATATCCGAGAGCGGCGCAGACCTGCTCGATGATGCTCAGTTTCTCCAGGAGGGGCAATTGCCGGCCGGAGGAGATGAGTTTGTCGAGCGGATCGCCGTCGACATACTCCATGACGATGAAGGGCATGCCGTCCTCGTCGCCCAGATCGTAAACAATGACAATGTTCGGGTGCTGCAGGATTCCAGCCTGCGCCTCGCGATAGAACCGCTCAAGCATTTCGGGCTGTCCGGAAAAACCCTCGGTGAGGGTTTTGATGGCGACCTGGCGGCCAATGCGCTTATCCTCGGCACGGTAGACAACTCCCATGCCGCCGCGGCCGAGGATGCCCGTGATCTCGTACTTCCCAATCTTCTTTTTTTCTGTCGCATCCACGATTTTTGCCAGACACTGCGTCAGCGGGGGCTTGTACTCAGATGGGAAGCAGAAAACAACGTGACCCAGGAAGCGGCTGCCCGTCTGATTCGCACTGACTCGCAGAAACACGGTAGCATGAATATGGCATCAGAGCCAAGTGCCTCTAGTAACTGAAGTTCGAGGTTTTCCTGGCGACACGCGATCTCAAAGTCTCCTTGCTGCTGAAAGCCCCTCGAAGCAAGTTCCTGGTTGTCGCAAGCATGAATGAGATGGTGTGGGAATCCTGGGTGGTCCGGAAATTCGCAATCAAGGGGTCAAGAAGATCGGCTGAATGCTTTTGCCTTCGATGTCCTTTGTCAGATTGAGACGGGTCGGAGACCAGGACGACGGGCAGAATTGCAGCAAGGAGCCATCGCCTGGAGCCAAGAACAGCAGCTACAAAGGCGAGGAAGAACGCCGATGCCGATATAGGTATCCACAAATGGAAGAGCACTTTCATGCCTTCCAGGACGTGTTCCTTAGCGAAGTGCTGCCTCGCAATGCCTACAGCGATGCGAAGCGGCCGATGGACCGGGTTGAAGCGCACAGCCACCACGAAGCGCCGCAGTCCTTGTAAGGTGGCCCTTCGACGGTGGCTGCAGGTTCCCTACTTATTGGCCTGCTGCTCGGCGAAGGCGCCAATAAATGGCAGTTTGAAGCGCTTGCCGTTCCAGGCGTTTACCAGGCACACAATGAACACGATCAGCCAGAACAGGTTGATGAGGTTCATCAGGGCGAGGTGCAAGAACGGGACGAACACCCATGCCATCGCCAGCACGATGCTCAGCGCGATGTTGATCACGAAGGCGGAAACGAAGAGTGCAATCGATTGCCACGCGTGAAAGCGAATGTACGGATTGTTCTTGAAGGGGTCCACGACGAGAAAGATCAGGGCCGGGATAAATGTGATGTAGGCGATAGCCCCTGCCGCATTCTCCGAAAGGCCAGAGTTTTGAGTAAGCCCCGATGGGTTGACTTCGGACATGGCTGCTCCTTTCGAGCCGCACTTCACCGCAAAATTTCCGCTGTGTGACGTACCGGATTCAGCGGATACGGAACCTGAGATGGAGTGTCTTGATTGACACGGAAGTATTGGACCAAAACCCGGCGTTGTCAAGTTAACGTCTCGGTTAACGTTTCGACCGATGACGTAAAGTCAATCGTCTAAAGGGCTGGGGGGTGTGAGTCGGCATTGGCCAGAGGCGCGAGCCTTCATGCTGGATCCTGCAAGCGGAACAGGATGGCGTGCGATCCGAAATTGTTGGGATGCCGCTCCTCAACCGAATGACGGCAGCTATTTGCCCAGGAAGACCTCCAGTTTGTTCAGATTCTGGTTTGCGCGCTCGATGTATTCCCCGGCGGTCGTAAGATCTGCTTGGTTCAGTGCGTCTTGCGCTTCGCGGATGTTCGAGTTCATCTGCGACATGGCAGTGAGAATATCGCCGCGGAGGTCCAATCCCGAGGCCTGTTCCTGGCGGCGGAGCTGCTCGACGCTCGCGCGCGCAGTATCGGCCCTCGATTGCAGGTTCATCAACTCATCGCGGACTTTGCGAATCTCCGCTGGAGAAGGTCCGGCAGGCTGCGGAGGCGGAGTATAGGTTTCGACACTCGTTGGGGAGGGAGCTTGTTGCGCGGCGCCCGACGCGGTTGTGTGATCAACAGGTGGGGCGGCGGTTCGCGCGTAGGGAGCGCCGGAAGATGACGACCGCTTTCCCTCGATCGGCTGCGACGCAGGCGTGGGTGCGGCGGTTTGCGAAGGGACACTCGCAGCGGGCTGTTCAGCGCTGGGAGCGGGCGAAGCGGCAGGCTGAGCGGGCGCGCTCACGGGAGCAATCGGTTGATTGCCCTGGCCTGCGCGCGTGGGGAAGAAGCGCGGTAACAGAGCGAAGGCCGCAAGCACAGCCAGAATTACAGCCAGCGCCCCGGTTGCGATCCACAAGCTGCGATGGCTTTTGGCGGGTTTGATTGGCTGGGGCAGCGGCCGGGCCTGGACCGCAGCGGGAGGCTGTCCCGCAACCGGCTGGAACCCTGGAACAGGCTGAAACCCAGGAACGGGTTGAAAACCTGGAACCGGAACTGCCTGGGGAGGGGCGGCGGCCTGCGGTTCGCGAATTGCCTTAAGTGCGTCGCGGAACTCAGCCGCAGTCTGGAAGCGCGCTTCGGGTGGCTTGGCCATCGCGCGCAGAACACGTTGTTCAATTCCGCCGGAAGCGAGGGGTCGACTTCGATCGGGGGAGTCGGCGGTTCTGGTTCAGTTGCGCATTCAGCACACTGTAGGAGGTATCGGCCTGGAAGGGCTTGCGGCCGGTCAGCATCTCGTAGAGCGTGACGCCGAAGGAGTAGAGATCGGAACGCGCGTCGACGGCGCCGCCGCGCACCTGTTCGGGCGACATGTAGTACACCGAACCCATGGTGCGTCCCGGGGCGGGTAAGCTGCATATCGGTGGTGGACTTGGCGATGCCGAAATCCATCAGCTTGACCAGGCCATGCGTGGTGATCATGATGTTGGCGGGCTTGATGTCGCGATGGGTGACGCCGCGGCTGTGCGCATAGCTGAGGGCCGCAAAGCACCTGCATGGAGTAGTCGATAACCTATCGAGGGGCAGACGCGGATTGCGCAGCGAGCTTGTCAAGGGTGTGCCTTCGACGAACTCCATCACCATGACGAACTGGTTCTGGAACTGGAAGGCGGTTCGCAATTGCGCGATATTTGGATGCTCGAGGGTGGCCAGGGTGCGGATTTCCGCCATGAACCGCGCGGCCAGCTCCGGCTCCGACGCAAAGTCGGGAAGCAGGATTTTCATCGCTTCCTCGCGGTTGGAGATGACGTTGCGCACCTTGAAGACGCGACCCATGCCGCCTGCTCCCAGCAGGCTCAAGATCTCATAATCGCCAACGAGATTCCCAATTTCCAAAGCCATCGTCTTGCCTCCCATTCGCACGGTTGCGCGTCAACCGTGGATCTAGCTGTTGGGCTGAACGCAACAAGTGTACTCTATTTACGCAGCGAATGGCCGTGGATTCTCATCCATGTCTTCGGCTGCCGGGAGGAATGCGCAGATGCCAAATCAGGTTTGCATGGGTGCGTCGATGATGTGCAGTTTCGGAGTGGCTCCCAGTTCACTGGTTGTCCTGCCGACCAATCGAGTCCTCACCAGTGAAGTCCCCGACGCGAACATCATGGATCACATACCGATGACGAATATCATGCCGTTCGGGATGTGTATGTCTCCGGCCAACCCAGAGGTGGCGGCGGCGACGGCGGCGGCGCTGGGCGTGCTTACTCCCATGCCGTGCATTCCAGCAACCCTCTCGCCATGGGTTCCTGGCGCGCCAAACGTGCTGCTGGGCAACGCGCCGGCCCTGGATAATGTTTCGACTCTTATGTGCATCTGGGGCGGGGTGATCAGCTTCGTAACGCCTGGGGAGGTTACGGTCGAGATCCCGTAGGAGCCCGTCCGGCGGGTAATTTGCTAATCTTGTTGCCAACTCGCACAAGCGCCATTCGCATTGGATAGAGGACGGTTGGAAAGTGTTCAGAATCGGACTTGAATTTGCTGCAGCAACCGACATCGGAAATGTGCGCCACAACAACGAAGACAGCTTCGGCTACGATTCCGAGCAGAATCTTTATGTAGTCTGTGACGGGATGGGCGGAATGGCTGCCGGCGAAGTGGCCAGCAGCATGGCGGTGCGGGCGTTGATCGAGAGCTTTGCGGCATCCGCTGGGGCAGGCGCACCCGCGCCGATCGAGGAGCGTCTGCTGACGGCGGTCCGAGAGGCGAACCGCCAGGTACACCAGGCAGGCCTTGATGATCCGCTTCTTCATTCAATGGGCACGACGCTGGTCTGTGTCTGTTTCGAGGGCAACCGCATCGTGGTGGGCAACGTGGGCGACAGCCGCGCATACCTTGTGCGGGGCGGCAATTGCATTCAGATCTCCCAGGATCACTCTTTTCTTGAAGAGCAGGTGCGATCGGGGGCAATGACGCCAGAGATGGCTGCTTCCTCGAATCTGCATTCGGTGATCACGCGCGCAATAGGCACCGACGAGCAGGTGCAACCGGATCTCTTTGACGTAGTGGTTGAGCCGGGCGACTTTCTGCTGCTGTCTTCGGATGGATTCACACGTTACGCAACGCCTGAACTGATCTCCGGGATCGTGGCGGAAGAAGCCGACACCCAGGCCGCGTGCAGGCGCGTTATCCAGTATGCGAAAGACTCGGGCGGCGTGGATAACATCACTTGTCTGCTGATCCGGGTCACATCGGTCGAGAGGATGGCGGCGGGGGCCGATTGACCGGCTCCGCCGCGCATTATTTGACGACCTCCGAGGTGCAACTCAGGTCGGTGGCACCTCCGGCCAGCAGGTCCCCGCCGGGGCCGGAGATTTCGAAGGCGACTGTGATGGTTCCGCCCGCTCCCACCTTATGTCCGGCAATGGTTGTCGAAGTGTCGATCGGGTACTCGATCCGGTAACCGTCCCCCGATTTTGAGATGTGCGTTCCCGTACGCGCAAGTTGAAAGACCGCCCATGTCCCTTGATAGGAGAGCAGTTCGCGTGAGTCAACTTCGAGCGAGGCATGCTGCGCCGAAGTTCCATTCCAGGTGAAGCTGCCGGATTGGCCTTTGGAAATGCGCTGTCCGTCGACGATCCATGTAGCCGATTTGTAGCCGCTGCCGGACAGCATGCGCAGGCTGAAACTGAAAGAGGCTGGTTTGCGCCCCGAGGGATAGAGTTCGGAGGAGAGGTGGCCGGCACGCGTGAGGAACTGCGTAAAGCGCGGATTGACAGGTTGCGGCGAGGCGGGCGCCTGGGCGTACTGCGAACCCTGCTGGACGACATAGGGTTTAAGGGTGGCTTCGTAGGCTGCCCACAGTGTGCCGGAATCGGGAGCGAGGGCGGCGTCCACATCGGAGAGATTGGCAGGGGCGGAGGCCCCGGCGCCGAATGGGAACTTTGTGCTGACCGGTCGCAGCGCGGCGCAGATTTTTGCTCCACCGCCGTTGGCGGCCGCACCTGGACTCGGCGCCAGGTGCATAACGCACTGGATCGGCGCCTGCATCAAGTCGAGGAACTTGCCGTCGGTGCGCAGCTTGGGATCGACGCCAAGGACCTTGAAGCCGTCGGCAGACTGCTTGGCGGTGGTGCCGGCCGAGGCCGCGGCTTGCAGCACGGAAGCGAAGGCTGCCGGGTCGGCTGGGGACGAAGCATTCTGCGCAACGAGCGTCAACTGCTCGGAGATGCGAAGCAAGCTGTCGATGTAGTCCTTGTTGCCGGGGCCGAGGAAGCGGTCGGCGGCATTGGGATCGACAAGGACGTGACTGGGTTGGAAGGCTGTATTGACTTGATCGTCGGCAATGGCAGTGTTGTGCGAGATGGTGTAAAAGAGCGCCAGCAGGGGGGAACTGGCCCCGCCAAGCTGGCCGAGCCGGTCCGGCGCTTCCTTGATGCTGCCGCAGTTGACAACGCTGGCGCTCGAGAGAAAGGTCATCCACTCGTTGAGGAAGTCGGTTGAGTATTGTGCCGAGATCTGACCGATCAGATCGGCCGAGGCCGTGGCCTCCGCGCTCTGCGGGCCGAGAACCCAGGCCTCCCCCTGAGCGTAACGCTCTGGATGGCGAATGGCGTCCTGCATGAAGGCATAGCCGTTTCTGGTGAACGCTCCGCGAACAATGTAGCGGTCGATGACGGTCTTGGCCGAGTCGGCGAACTGCTTGTTGAAGTCGATCGCCGGGTTCGATTTGTCGGCCTCGTTCAACATCCCCTGATAGATACGCGTGACGGCAAGGAAGTGCGAGAGGTAGGCTCGCGCATGCTCGACGGTGATGGCGTCGGGAGCGATGGAGTAGGGAGGCTTGCGCAGCAGTTCGGCTGCGTAGAACTGGAATTGCATCCGCGCCAGCGTCTGCTCGTCCGTGCCCGGCTGGCGGCTTCCGATCCATGCGCGCATAAGTGCGGGAACCAGAAAGGCCTCCTGGCTCTTCTCTGGGTTGCTGGTGGTGATCAGGTAGGCTTTTAACGGGTTGTAGGCCGCGGCATACAGGGCATAGTCGCTGCTTGTGCCGGGAGAGTCGGGCAGGCCGCGCAGCCCGTCCAGAACGTTTGCCTGGGCGGGATTGAGCAGCATGGGACGGAAGCGGTCGAAATAAATGGCGCGGGCGCGTGTGGCCAGATCGTCGCCACGGTAAAGGCCGAAGCGGTAGCTAAGCGGCACTCCGTCTTTCTGGTAACCGTCGAGTTCGGCGATCACCTGGCGCAGGTCGTCGAGAGCACGAAGATCGCCGAGGCCGGGCGTTACGACGGCGCCTGCTCCCGGTGCGGTGATCGCTTTGGAGGCGTCAGCGATACGCTTCTCGAGAGCGGCATTGTTGCTGTAAGAGACGATGAGCAGAACTGAGTAGAGGGCGAAGAAAAACGCCAGGCTGCCATAGAGAATGCGGCGGAAAAGGCGCGCCGGCGTGGTTTCAGTAGAGGCCGCGAAGGCCTGCTTGTCGCCGAGCACAATCTCCGGGAAGAATCGTGCCAGGAAGGTCCACTCGGGAACGCGCCGTGAGGCGGCCGCGGCTGGAGCCGGCTGGACCTGGGGAGCGATGGGCGAGCGGAAGACTTGGGTTGCTGCAGAATCGATGGGTGCGGTTGGGGCGGCAACCCGCGGCTGTACAACCTGTTCTACAACGCGGGCGCGAACGCCGGTAAAGTAGACGCCGCGCAGGTAGGGATTGGCATTCAGGTGGCCAGGCTTGCAGAGCTCGACGAGATATGCGTTGAGATTCTTGCGCAGTTTGCCGAACTCGCGGGGGAACTCGTACACACCGGCCGCTCCGGTGCTCTCCGATTCCCGGCTCAGGCTCTCGATGCGGAAAGAAGCCAGATTGAAAGTGAGCGCATCGAGCAGGCCGGCGACGGTCTGTGCGGTCTGTTCCGAATAGGTTCCAACCGGCGCTGCTGAACGCGGTACGATGCCGCCGAGCGCCTGCTTTGCCTCTGCCTCGGAGAGATTGCGCGCATATTCGGCAAAGCGTGGGACGCGGTCCAATTTCGTGACCAAAACATAAACGGGAACGGAAGTGCCGAGTATGCGGCTGATATCGCGCAGCAGAGAGCAGGTGGCGCGCGCGGAGTTGAGTGCCGCCTGGCCCCCATCGCCGGCCAGCAACTGCTCGGCGCTAACGCAGACTACGACGGCTCTGGGCGCTGCGCCGACGCCAAAGGCGGCGCGATATGCGCTGGGGCGGGTGCGGACGATCAGGTGCTGGAAAAGCCCTTTTGCAGCCTGGAGCCCGGGGCCGATCTCGGCCAGAGCCGCCACGTGCGCAAACCAGAGATTGAGCAGGCCAGTGGGCGCCTGCTCGGCGCCCGGCGCCGCATTGCCGGCCAACAACTCAGGGTCGAGGCCCGATTGCGCCACAACCGAAGACTTGGCCGAACCTGCATCGCCGAGCACGTATACGAGGGGAAGCGCGTCGAGAGACTGCACGCGCTTCTGCGAACCGCGCAGACGCCCATTGGCGCCGTCGATCATGACGCCGATTTCCGCCGCGCCTTCTCCGGGCGCGTCGTTTTCGATTTCGGCCTGCTTGCGTGAACGCCGGTGAAGGATGAGCACCGCAACAGCCGCGCCAATGCCGATCAGCAGCACCACGGCGACAAATACGAAGTAGGCGATTCCGTGCAGATGCAGCAACGCCGCCAAGCCGAACGCGATCAGGGCCGCTACGAATACGATGAGGACAACAATGAGGTAAACGAGCAAAGCTCCCTCCATGAAAATCGGGTGAAATCAGCCAAGATGCGATGCGCCCGAACCGAGCATGAGGGTGAAGAGCGCAAATGCAACGATTGCGATTCCGAGGCAAGCCATGGCGGCGATGCCGAGCCAGCGGCCGACGGCGTCGCTTTTCTCTTTGCGAGCGGCTTCAGGAGCAAGAGCGAGCGGCGGCAAAAAGGCAAGCGGGCTCCGGATTCGATCGATTTTTTGGCGTACCTGACGAATGAGCGCCTGAATCTCAGCCGAAGGCCGGGTGGGCCCCTGAGCGGCCGGCGAAAAGCTGGCTGATATCGGCGCCAAAGCGTACTTGCCGCGAAAGCCGAGTTGCATCGCCAGACAGTAGATCTCGAGACAATCGGCGATCTCGGCCGAGTCCTGCCTTCCGAAAAGCGTGGCCAGATTGTCGAAGAAGACCTCGCCGGCGCGATTGTGGCCGAACATCTCCTCCTGCATGGGCCGCTGCGCCCAATCGGCCAATGCCGGGCTTTGCAGGCGAAGGACGCTCTCGTCCAACAGAGCCACGACGGCAAAAAAAGCCAATTGATTCGCTTCGCTCGAATAGCCCAAACCTTTGGCCTGTTCCATGGCGCTTTTCAATGCGGCGCGGATGTTGGCCCGGAAGGCCTGGCCATCGGGGACCACCTGCCGGTCCATTGTTGTCAAGCGCAGAATCACTGTAAGGGCATTCTCATAACTGGAAGCCAGATTCTGGCTGGCTCGGAGCGTTTCCGCCATCGTTCCCTCCTTGTGCCGTGCAAGTCCGCAGCGTGCCTGGCTGGGACCAGCCAGATGAAAAATTGACGGGGCGTGTAATTCACTAGAAGCATACCGCAAGACTGCGGGGAAACGGTCTCTATGTTTTTGACTGGATAGTTTGCTCCAATCGAATCGAGCCGGCTCGACGTCCGATCGCCTGCGAAAAAAATCTACAGACCAATGGAGCCGAAACCTGCGACAATTCGGTTCAACTACAGTCCAGGCGCCAATAGAAAGGTCGACAGGGAGACTGCCATGAACGATGAAGACTCGAACGCCAAATCGGGATCAGACCCCGATCCGCTGAGTGCGACGGGAATGTTTCTGCGGGCCATGGAGAAAACGCCCGGCGCCGAAGTGACTCCTGAGCCATCATTTTTCCAGCCGGTGGCCCCCGCGCAGCCCGCGGCGTCCGCGCCTGCGCCAGCCGCCCCGGTCGCAGCGGCTCTGGCTGCTCAGCCAGCGGCCGCCGCTCCCGCGCCAGGGGAGTTCACACAGTTCTTCCGGCAGTTGACCGTTCCCGAGCCTCCTCCGTCCCAGCCAGTTCCTCCCGCGCAGCGCGAAGTTGCCGCACCTGCGCCAACCGCTTCGGCCGGAGAGTTTCGCCCTGCTCAGCCCGCGGCTGCCGCACCCGCACCAGGGGAGTTTACGCAGTTCATCCGGCAATTGACGGTTCCCGAGGCTGCCCCGCCCCAGCCGCCAATGGAGCGTTCGCAACCGCCTGCTGAAAGGCCTATCGCTTCCAACGCGAGTTCGCATCAGCCGGCCGGGGAATTCACACAGTTCTTTTCCACAAATCTGGTCGATCGGGCGAAGGCTCCCCCGGCCCCCGCGCAAGCCACACCGCCTTCCGCAACGGCTGGGCAATCTCCAGTGTCCACGGGTAGAGGCTTCTCTGCGCCCGGAGCCTCAGATTCGGCCTCAGCCCACGGCTCATTCACAAGCTTCATGCGCGCACACCCGGCTCCGGCAGAGCCTGGCCCTACTGCTCCAGCCCCGTCCGCGATCATGGCATCGACGCCCGCTGACTCCGAAGCTGCAAGCTTTTCCGCCTGGCAGCCGGTTGTTTCTCCAGCACCGGCGCCCGCTACCGCGCCTCCTGCTGAGAGCGTTACGCGAATGATCGAGGCGCTGTCTTCGCCTACGCAAGAGCCGTTAGGCTCGCAGCCCGCACCCTATCGGTCTGAGGCGGCAGCACCGCCGTCTCCCGCTGCCGGCCCAACTCCTTTTCCGCATCAAGGCGAAGCCGGACCCCTGGAAACTGGCGGCGTCACGGGCATGATCGAGGCGCTTTCTTCGGCGAGAGCGCCGGCCGCTCCGCCGCTGGCCCAGCGTCCCGAGCCTGTTGCACCTCCGCCGCCACAGGGGCCGGGGGAGTTTACGCGGATCATTTCCAGTCTGGGAGCAGGCAGTTCAGCCGCCCCGCAACCACAGCCACAACCGGCCGCAGGGCCGCCGGCGTTTCATCCTCAGATCCCGGCTGTTGCGCCAATGCCAGGGGCAGGATCGATAGTTGCGCCGCCGATGCCCCGACCCCAGCCGCCTGCCGTGCCCATTCCGGCCTATCAGCAGCCGGCATTCGTACCTCAGCCGGCTCCATCGTTCGCGCCCCCGCAGGTCCCGGCCGCTCCGAAACCCGCGCCGGTTCCGGCACAAAAAAAGAGCGGGGTGGAACCAGTGGTCCCTATCCTGCTAACCTTCATTGCCGTCTTGTTGATTGCTGTTCTGGTTCTGCTGGTTTTGATACTCAACAAGCACTAGCTCAGAAGCTTTTGCTCTTTGAGGAAGCTGTCAGTACGTTCGAAGTTGGGGACAAGAATTGTCCCCTGCGCGCGGATCCGTCCAGCGTAGCGTGTCGCTTCGTCTTCTTCGATTCTCAACTCGATGAGCAGCGCGACCAGTTCGTCATAGTTCTGTGCGGTGGCAATCTGCGTCTGCAGACGCCCGGTAAAGGGGAGGAACTCGACCGCATAATGAGGTTTTTTACCGTCCGCACCTGGGACGGCGGAGATGCGGAGATTTCCAATGAGTTTCGCCATGTGCTAAACCTCGATCGTCTGTGCGCCTGCACCGGATCAGAGAATAACGAAGGGTGATGCGACGCCCGGAGTGCCGTTTCCAAAAGGGAAACCGCACCCTGCATATCGTCTTATGCCCCTATGCCATCCAGTGAAAGAGTCGCAAAGCGGCTGCTCAGCCCGCAGCTTCCGGATGTCAATAACATACAACGATCCCACCGGCCGGAAAACGTAAAACAACTTTGAAAGAAGCGGAATGTGCGCAACCTGGCAACAGGTTCTATGCCTCGACCAGCAAGCCGAGTTCGATGAATCTGCGCAGCATTGCCAGCGATTCGGAGCGGACCTTCTCCAGGGGCGCGTCGCTCTTGCCGGCAATCGCCTGAATCGCCTCGCCTGCGGTAAGCTTGCCGTCTAATTGCCTGAAGAACTCCGCCACAAGCGGCTCCAGTTCGAGCTGAACTGGCATTGCGCTCTCACGCCGCAGATGGATCGCATCCATGTGCCAGCCGTTCTCTACAGGCAGGTAATTCCTCGTCAGCCGAGCAACGGCCGAAGGGCGAAGGCGCATGGCGAGCAGTTTCTCATCCTCCGCACAGGCTTCCAGCAGGTCGTGTGCGGCGAAGCCATCGAGAATGGCTTCTCCAAGGTCGCTACTGTCCGCCCCCGGCATCTCCTCGATGCGCAAGCGGCCCCCGCCGTTTCGCCGGCGCATTACGATGAACCCATTGTGAATTGCGGCGAGCTTGCGCTGACGGTAATACTGCATGAACTCGCTGAATCTCTCTGCATCCAGCGACTTGTCGGGCACAGTCTGGAATATGTATGTCTCCGCGTAGATATCGGGTACCTGTTTGCCGGCGTGGAGGATCCACATGTCGCACCCGGATCCTTCCATCCATTCGGCGATGCGCTCCTGCCAAGGCTGGCCGTCGATTTCGGCCCACTCGCAGAGCATCTCAAAATAGCCGCCCTCGTTCAGATGCGCAGGCGCTTCTTTGACGAGCCGGCGGCAAAGGCCATCGAGTTCGAGGGGATTCTGGCAGAAGAGGAAGTCGTTTCGCGGGGTGATGAAGAAGGGCGGATTGGCAAGGATCAGGTCGAAGGTTCGGCCGCCGACAGGTTCGAAACAGTCGCCCACCACAGTCTCCATGTTGGCGACTCCGTTGAGAGTTGCGTTGAACCGGGCGAACTCAATGGCCCTGGGGTTGAGGTCGGAGGCGACCACCGTATCGCTGTTTGCGGCGGCCAGCAGACCGATAACCCCGCAACCCGTGCCTAGATCGAGCGTCGCCGCGGAGCGGCCTGGAATGACATGACGCCACAGTGTGTTGGTGGAGGGGTTGGGCCACAATACCAGGTCGCGCCGGGCCTTTTCGAAGGCCGAATGGTGGTCCGCGGCGAGCAGGAACTTCGAAAGGGGCCAGAATGCGACCTGGGGGACGATCGCGGGCCCAGCCGCTTTCACCAGGCCGGACTCCAAAAGGATGGTCAGGACATCCTCTGGGATTAGTTTGGCAACGGCTTCCCGCGATTGCTCGAGCCCAAGCCAGAAGAGCCGAATCAGCGAATTGCCGGGCGATGGCTCGGAGGTCCGTTCCAGGATGCGAGGCAGCTTGCGCGTTTCTGCCGAAACAAACTCCGGGAAGGAGACGCGGCCGGCCAGGCCGGTCTCGGTGTAGCCGGCTTCTTCAAAGTAGGTGCGCAGGCGGGCGGCGGCGTCTTTAGCGATTGGTCGAGGCATGAGATTGTTCTCTTTCTGGATGCATGCAATAAGCTGTTCATTACGGACGCGGTTAGCGACTGAATGAAACAAAGCGTTTTTAGTTGACCGGAGCAACAACCTATGGTATCAACTTAGTCGAACTTCCGTGATCACCTTATTCGCGCGTATGAAACAGGTTCTGTGCGCGCAGAGTTCGAATTGACCTGCTCCGGTGCCTGAGTTCTATCCGCCCCGAATGCCGCCAGCAGGAAGGGGCAGCGCAGGAAGGATTGAGGGAGAGTTGTTCGCTTCCTCGACTGGCTCAATCGAAACGAAACGAGAGGGGATATCAATGGCCAAGCTCAGTGCTCAACACAAGTTGGACCGTGTACGCCCGCCGCGGGTGCAAATCACCTACGATGTCGAAATCGGCGGGGCGATCGAATTGAAAGAACTGCCGTTTGTCGTCGGCGTTCTGGGCGATTTCACCGGCAATCCAGCCGAACCGCTGCCCAAGCTCAAGGACCGCAAATTCGTCGAGGTCAATCCCGAGAACTTCGACTCGGTCCTCGAAGGCATGAAACCCCGGCTGACTCTGGAAGTCGAGAACAAGCTCAGCGACGATCCCGACGCCGGCAAGATGCGGGTGGAGCTGAAGTTCAAAGGGCTCGACGATTTTGAGCCGGCTGCCGTCGCCAAACAGGTGAAGCCGCTGAAGGAACTGATGGACCTGCGCACCCGGCTCGCCGACTTGCGCGGCTCGCTTCAGGGCAACGAAAAACTCGAAGACATTCTGCTGGAAACGGTCGGTAATACCGAGAAGCTCAACAAGCTGAAGGGCGAGATCGAGAAGGGAGACGGCAATGCCTGAGCATGCGGTATCAAAACAAGCAGCGGCGACGCTCGAGCAAAGCGAGTTGAGCCTGCTCGACCAGATCGTCGAGCAAGGCCGGTTCGGCAAAGAAACCGAGGCCAAAGAGCGGGGGCGCGACCTGATCAAGGAGTTCGTGGCCCAGGTTCTTGACGGCTCGATGATTGTGGCCAAGGATGCGGAGATGATGATCAACGCGCGCATCGCGCAGATCGATCATTTGCTCTCGCTGCAATTGAACGAAATCCTCCACAACCCACAGTTCCAGAAGCTGGAGGGCACCTGGCGCGGCCTGAAATATCTGATGGACAACTGCGAGGCCGGCGTTTCAATCAAGGTGCGCGTTCTCAACGTCAACAAGAAGGAACTGCTGCGCGACATCGAGAAGGCGCCGGAGTTCGACCAGAGCGCGCTGTTCAAGAAGGTCTACGAAGAAGAGTACGGCGTCTTCGGCGGCGCGCCCTTTGGAGCGCTGGTTGGGGATTACGAGTTTGGGAAACATCCCGAGGACATGGCCTTGCTGGAAGGCGTCTCCCATGTTGCCGCCCAGGCGCACGCGCCCTTTGTGGCCGCGGCGTCGCCCGAGTTGCTCAATCTCGATAGCTTCACGACTCTGGATGCGCCGCGAGACCTGGCCAGGATCTTCGAATCTACCGAGTTCGCCAAGTGGAAGAGCTTCCGGCAGAGCGAGGACTCGCGCTATGTCGCCCTGGCGCTTCCGCACGTGTTGGGCCGCGTGCCTTATGGCAAGGACACCAAGCCGATCGATGAATTCCGCTACGAGGAAGGCGTGGACGGCTCCGACCACTCGAAGTACCTGTGGATGAACGCCGCTTTCGCGGTGGCCGCCCGGATGACGGAGTCGTTCTCGCTCTACGGCATGTGCGTGGCGATGCGCGGCGTGGAGGGCGGCGGCCTGGTTGAGGGCCTGCCCACTCACAGCTTCAAGACCGACGAGGGCGATGTTGCCACCAAGTGCCCCACGGAGATTCCCATTACCGACCGGCGCGAAAAAGAGCTGGCCGATCTGGGTTTCCTGCCGCTGGTGCATTGCAAGGGAACCGACTACGCGGCTTTCTTCAGCGTGCAGAGCTGCCAGAAGCCGAAGATTTACGACTCGGATTCGGCCAACGCCAACGCGCGCCTGGCCACGCAATTGCCTTACATCATGGCGATGTCGCGCTTCGCGCATTACCTGAAGTCCATGATGCGCGACAAGATTGGCAGCTTCATGGCCCGCGGCGAGGCCGAGGAGTTCCTCAACCGCTGGATCAAGCAGTACGTGACGGAGAACGATAACGCCTCGCCTGAGATTAAAGCCAAGCGGCCACTGCGCGAGGCGCGTATCGAGGTAACGGAGGTGGCGGGCAAGCCTGGCGTTTATCGCGCCGTGGCCTTTATGCGACCTCACTTCCAACTCGACGAACTTACGGTTTCGCTGCGGTTAGTCGCCGAATTGCCGGCGCCGGCCAAGTAGCGATTCGCCATCGGGAAGATCGGGCGGCTCTGGCGAGCCGCCCGCAGGGTCAAGCCAATTCACCGGAACGAAAGGAGATCGAAAATGGCAATGATGGCGTATATGTATGCCAAGGGCGCGAAATCAGGGCAAATCAAGGGATCGATCACGCAAAAAGGACGCGAAGACAGCGTTGGAATCATTGCATACTCCCACGACATCGAGATGCCCCTGAACGCCACGACGGGGCAGCCGTCAGGGGGGCGGCTTCATAAACCGTTTGTGATCGAGAAGGAGCTGGACAAGAGTACGCCGATTTTGTACACCTGCCTCTGCACAAACGAAAACCTGAGCGAAGTGACGATCAAGTTCTGGACACCTCAGCTCAAAGCAGCATCAGGCGTGGGCTCGGAAGTTCAAAACTACACCGTCAAACTGACCGACGCCCACATCGGCAGCATCACTTCCCGGATGGAGAATATCAGGAACCCGGACCTGGTGAAATATGCGCAGTTTGAAACGATCGCGTTCACCTATCACAAGATTGAGTGGACCTGGACTGACGGCGGTATCACGGCCATTGACGATTGGACAGCCCGCGCTTAAGAGGTGAATAGAACCGTGCCTGCCGATGTGAAAGAACTGCTGCAACAGGGCAAGGTTCAAGAGACAATTCAAACGCTGACGCAGTATCTGCGGGATCATCCCGCGGATACTGCGCGGCGGACTTTTCTATTTGAGTTGCTCTGCTTTGCCGGCGAATACACGCGCGCCGAAAAGCAACTGGCGGTGCTCGCTTCCGGGTCTCCCGAGAAGGAGACGGGCAGCGTTGTCTATTACGCTGCGCTGCATGCGGAAAAGGACCGTCACGCGCTTTTCGAGAAGAAGGACTTTCCCGAAAGCACTGCCGCCTCGGGGCCGGGCGAGTTGAATGGCAAGCCCTTCAATGACCTGCGCGACGCCGACCCTGAGATCGGCGGGCGGCTTGAGGTATTTGCCGCGGGGGCTTATCTCTGGCTGCCATTCGTTCACATTGAATCGGTCGAGATGGAAGCGCCGAAACGCCTGCGCGACACACTATGGGCGCCGGCGATGGTTCGGGCCGCGGCATCGTTCCAGGAGAAGGACCTGGGCGAGGTGCTGCTGCCGGCCGTGTATCCCTTTTCGTGGCAGCTCGAAGACGCCGAGGAACTCTGGCTGGGCCACTCCACTGAAGTCTTTCGCGACGAGGACGGACGCGAAGTCTGGGCCGGCCAAAAAACCCTGCTCGTCGATGGGGAGGAGTTTCCTTTTCTCGAGGTGCGCAGCCTGCGCTTCTTCCACCCGGTGGCGGCCCCGGAACCAGCACTCTGAACGACCGATCGGGGAGCCTCGACATGCCACTTCGCGACGATCTGCTCAATCCTATCGCCGGAGAAAATCCCTCCGGCATCGACCTGCGCTACGAGAACAAGCTGCTGGTCTTCGACAAGATCAAGGAAGCCCGCCGTCAGGACGACAACCTCGATCAGGGTGACTGGCAGACCGAACGCAAGAAGGCAGACTATCCGGCGATCGCCAAGCTCGCTCAGGAGACACTGGCCAAGTCCTCGAAGGATCTGCAACTGGCCGCCTATCTGACGGAAGCCTTGCTGAATACCGGTTCGTTCACCGGGTTGCGTGAAGGACTGGATTTGACGTTGGCGCTCGCCGAGAGCTTCTGGGAGACGATCTATCCGCCCCTCGAGGACGATGACCGCGAGATGAGAGCCGGACCTCTCGCCTGGCTGGGCACAACTTTGGCGCTACCGATCCGCTCAGCACCGATCTGCCGCGAGGGCTACTCGATGCTTTCTTACGCCGAGTCGCGGCGCATGGCCTACGAGGACAAGATCCAGAGCGATAAGGAGCGGGAGACTCGCGAGAAAGCACTGGCCGAGGGCAAGCTGGCGCCCGAGGTCTTCGACAAGGCCTTCAACGAGACACCCAAGGCTTTCTATGTCACCGCCGAAAAAGAGCTGGACGCCTCGCTTGAGATTGTGGGCAAACTGGACAGTTTTTGCGACGAGCGCCTCGGCAGCGATGCGCCAGGCTTCCAGGCGCTGAAGGTTGCTTTGGCCGAGACTCGGCAGGTGATTCACACACTGCTCGTGAAGAAGCGGGAAATCGAACCCGATCCGGTGGAAGCGCCGGCCGCGAGCGCCGTGGGGGTTTCCGGTGAAGGCGCAGTGGCTGACGCATCGGCCGGAGGTATGGCTGGCGGCACAGCATTTTTTGCTATCGCTCTGGCGGCGGAGCCTCCGGAGCGCCGCCAGATTGTAGCTTCGATTGTTGCGGCGGCACAACAACTGCGCCGGCTCGATCCGGTTAGTCCAACTCCTTATCTCTTGTTGCGAGGGCTTCGCTGGGGCGAGCTGCGGACGGCGGCGCGCAAACCGGAGGGTCTGGCCGCAAGCACTGCCCTGGAAGCTCCGCCTTCGGAATTGCGTCAACAGATCAAGCTGCTGGCATTGGCCGGACGCTGGCCGGATCTGCTGGAGGCAGGCGAGCAGGCCCTCGCCGTTCCTGGAGCGCGAGCCTGGCTCGATTTGCAGCGACTCGAGGTGGCGGCCTGTAACGCTCTGGGAGAGGAGTACAGCGGCATCGCCACGGCAATTCAATCCGAGTTGCGTGCCCTGTTAAACGATCTTCCCGAGTTGCTGGACGCGACTCTGCTGGACGAATCCCCGGCGGCCAATCCCGAGACCCGGGCCTGGATTCAGGGCCTGGGCGAGACGCCTCCTCTGATCGAGGCCAGTGCCGGGGATGAATCGGGCGAGACGTCCACTCAGGCCACAGAAGAGGCAGCACCGACGTGGCTTGCCGCCGCCATCGACGCCTATGCCCTGGCAAAGCAGGCGCGGGCCAAGGGGCAGGAGGAAAAGGCATTCGCCATCATGCGCGCCGAGATCGCGCGCCAGCGCTCCGGCCGGGGACGATTCCGCCGTACCATGCAACTTGCCGAGTTGGCTATCGACGCCGGCAAGGACGCCATTGCGCAGCCGCTCCTCGACGACCTGGCACAGGCGATCGAGGATCACAAACTCGACGCGTGGGAAGAGCCGGAGGTCATTGCAGCGGACCTTGGGAAGCTGATGCGGTTCAGCCAGCGCATCAAGGACGATGACTCTGAAAAGCAGCGGCTTTATGGAAAGATTTGCCGCCTCGATCCAGTTCAGGCACTAAGTGTGGAGCAATAACTCATGGCCAGGGGGATGGGCGAGGCGACGATTACGCTCTCAGTGCTGGATCGGCTGATCGACAAGGAGCCGGAACTCAGCCAGGAGCCCGGATTGAGCCGCGCTCAGTCGCTTCGCGTTCTGCGCGCCGCTGTGCGCCGCGATCTTGAATCGCTGCTCAACACGCGCCGCATCGCCATACTCCCCGGCGAAGGCTTCGATGAACTGAATCGTTCGGTCTACACATTCGGCCTGCCGGATCTTTCCTCCCTGAGCATGAGCGCAGGCGGGGATCGCAATCGCCTGCTCAAGGGCATCAGCGAGGCCATCAACCTCTTTGAGCCGCGCCTGACCCAGGTGACGGTTTCGATGGTTGAGAATCCTGAGACCGTAAGGACCGATGTCCGCTTGCGCATTGAAGCTATGCTACGAATGGATCCTGTTCCGGAGCCGGTATCTTTCGATTCGGTCCTGGAGCTGCAAAGCGGCGCCTGCCGCCTGAGCGGAGGCGACGATGCGCGATGAGATGCTTCTCTACTACGAACGTGAACTGGATTTCCTGCGCAAGTCAGGCGCCCAGTTTGCCGAGAAGTATCCAAAGATCGCCTCGCGCCTGGTGCTGGAGCCCTCCAAGTGCGAGGACCCTCACGTCGAGCGTTTGATTGAAGCCTTCGCGCTGTTGGCGGCGCGCATTCACATCAAGCTCGATGACGAGTTTCCAGAGATTACCGAAGGATTGCTCAGCATTGTCTATCCGCAGTTGGTGCGCCAGTTGCCCTCAATGTCGGTGGCCGAGTTCCAGCCCGATCCGGAGAAGGGAAAGCTGGCCAGCGGAATGACAATCGCCTCCGGCACGCCGCTCTTCTCAAAGCCTGTCGGCGGCGTTCCGTCTACATTCCGAACCTGCTATCCGATAACACTCTGGCCGGTCACGGTGAACGCCGCCGAGATCACCGCGCCGAGCCGCCTAAAGCCGCCATTGGCGGCCGCCGACTCAGACCGCGCAATTCGCATCGAGCTGCAATGCGCCAAGGACGCCTCATTCCCGGCGCTAAAGATGGGGCAACTGCGTTTTTATCTCGACGGCGAAGGCGGCGTGGTGAACACGATCTACGAACTGCTCTTCAGCCGCTTGAATCGCATCCAGATTCGCGACCTCACGCCTGGTTCCCGCCTGGCGCCGATCACGCTGCCTGCTTCAAGCCTGCGCGCGGTCGGATTCGAGTCCGACGAGGGAATGGTGCCCTCTCCGGCCTCCACTTTTGCCGGCCACCGTCTGCTGATGGAGTACTTCGCCTTTCCGGAGAAGTTCTTCTTCATCGACCTTTGCGGACTGGAGCGGGTTGCCGAGGCCGGGTTCAAGGAATCGATCGAGATTGTATTCCTGCTTGCTCCTGTCGAGGGCGCCGAAAAGCTGGAACGGCTCGAACTGGAGATTTCGAAGAAGACTTTCCGCCTGGGCTGTGCGCCGATCGTCAATCTCTTCCAGCAGACCGCCGAGCCGATCCAACTGACCCATCAGCGCGCTGAGTATGCCGTCAGTCCGGATGTGCGCCGTCCGTACGCAGTCGAGGTCTACTCGATTGACGAAGTCGGCGCCGTCAACACTGCCACGCAGAAGATTACGCAGATCGAGCCCTTCTACTCGCTGCGCCATTCCGGCCGCGACGGCGAACGCGATTGCTTCTGGCTGGCGCGCCGCCGGCCTTCGGCGCTGCCCAACGACAACGGCACGGATGTTTTTCTCTCGGTGGTGGATCTGGCGCTAAAGAACGCCAACCCCGACGCCACCGTTCTAACCGTCCGCACCACGTGCAGCAACCGCGACCTGCCCGCACGCCTGCCGTTTGGAAATCAGGCCAGTGACTTCGAGATCGAAGGCGCGACGCCGATGAAGCGGATTATCGCGCTTATCAAGCCCACGCAGACCCAGCGTCCGGTGCTGGGCAAGGGCGCACTCTGGCGGCTGGTTTCTCATCTTTCGCTGAACTACCTTTCGCTCGTCGAACAGGGCAAGGATGCGCTCAAAGAAATTTTGAGGCTATACGACACCGGCCGCTCGGCTTATTCGCAAAATGTGATACAGAGCATTCTCGAAGTGAAGAGCCGACGTCATTTTACTCGCCTTGTCTCCGAACACGGCGTTAGCTTTGCACGCGGGCTGCACATTGAGATCCAGCTCGACGAGCAGCAGTTTGCCGGCGGCGGCGCCTTTCTTTTCGGCGCCGTGCTCGACCGGTTCTTGGGCATGGCCGCTTCACTGAACAGCTTCACGCAACTATGCATCACCACACCGCAGCGAAAGGAAGCTTTGCACGAATGGCAGCCGCGATCGGGCCGGAAGATCCTCATCTGACGGCTTCGGAATCCAGCCTCGAAGCGACGGCGCTCGGCGCCGCGCTGGCCAACAACGCCAATACGTTCGACTTCTTTCAAGCAGTTGCTTTGCTGGAAGGGCTGTTGAGCGAACGGAGCGCGGTGGGTGGCTTTTCCAGTCCCGGTGACGAGGCCGTGCACTTCCGTGCGCAATCGCGCCTGGCTTTTCCGGCCAGCGAGATTCACGAACTGGTGGAGCGAAAAGGCGCGCCGTCGGAGATGACTGTCAATTTCATGGGACTCACCGGCCCCATGGGCGTGCTGCCGCACAATTACGATGAATTGATAGTTGACCGGCTGCGCGCCAAGGATACCGGACTTGCCGCCTTCTTCGATATCTTCAACCACCGCGCCGTCTCGCTCTTCTACCGTGCGTGGAAGCGTTCACGGCCGGCATTGAGCTACGGGGATGCGGCCCACGACAGTTTGACACAGTACCTGCGCGATCTGCTTGGCCTGGGGACAACGGGACTGCGCGACCGCCAGGAGGCCGAGGACGAAGCGCTGATTCACTATCTCTCGCTGGCGGCCATGCATGCGCGATCGGCAGTTGCGCTGGAGCAGATTGTCGGGGACTACTTCGAGGTTCCGGTTTCGGTGGAGCAGTTCACAGGAGCCTGGTACGGACTTGAAGAGGCGGCGCAGTGTTCGATCGGCGGGCAGGAAAACGCCGCGCATCAGCTTGGCCTGGGCGCAGTGGCAGGCGACGCGATTTGGGACCGGCAAAGCCGTGTGCGCCTTCGCGTCGGGCCGCTCACAAAGAAGCGTTACGACGACTTTCTGCCTGGCGGCAGCGCCAATCGTCAATTGCGGGCAATGACACGGTTTTTTGCCAATGACTGTCTGGATTTCGAAGTGCAACTTGTGCTGCGGCGGGAAGAGGCGCCGACGGTCCGGCTCGGGCTCGACGACCGACCGGCCCGCCTTGGCTGGGATTCCTGGGCCAGCACCGCACCCATGAATCGCGATCCGGACGAAACGATTTTGCTGATGTGAGGACGATATGGGATTGAATTTGAAGTCGCTAATCGGAAAGCTGAACGAACAGACCCGCTCGGCTTTGGAGGCCGCCGCGGGGCTGTGCCTGTCGCGCACGCATTATGACATCGAAATCGAGCACTTGCTTTTGAAGCTGCTCGATTCTTCGTCGAACGACTTTGCTTCGATCCTCAAGCACTTCGAGGTCGATAAGTCGAGGCTCGCCGGCGAATTGACCCGCTCACTCGACAAGCTGAAGTCCGGCAACGCGCGCACACCGGCGATCAGCCCGTCGGTGCTGAAGACGATGACCACGGCCTGGACCATCGGGTCCATCGACTACAACGCCGGACAGGTGCGCACGGGCTTTATCGTTCTTGCGCTGGCCACCGATGCGGAGCTAACGCGGTTGATTAACGAGGTCAGCCGCGAATTCCAGAAGATCAACGGCGATGCGCTGCACAAGGATTTCTTCGCTATTGTCGCCATGTCGACCGAGACCACCTCGGCAGCTACCGGGTCAGGATTGCCCGCTGCCGGGCAGATGCCAACGCCTGGAGGAAAAACACCGAATCTCGATCAGTACACCGTGGACCTGACCGGCAACGCAAAGGCCGGCAAAATCGATCCGGTGCTGGGCCGCGATCCTGAGATTCGCCAGATCGTTGACATTCTGACCCGCCGCCGCCAGAACAACCCCATCCTGACCGGTGAGGCAGGCGTGGGAAAGACCGCTGTGGTAGAGGGATTCGCCCTGCGTGTGACCCAGGGTGACGTGCCGCCGCCGTTGAAAAACGTGACCATCCGCACCCTCGATCTGGCGCTGCTGCAGGCGGGGGCGGGCGTGAAAGGCGAATTCGAAAACCGGCTCAAGGGGCTTATCGAAGAGGTCAAGGCTTCGCCCACGCCGATTATTCTCTTCATCGACGAAGCCCACACGATGATCGGCGCCGGCGGCCAGGCGGGACAGAACGATGCGGCCAATCTGCTCAAGCCGGCACTGGCCCGCGGCGAACTGCGCACCATCGCGGCCACCACCTGGTCCGAGTACAAGAAATACTTCGAAAAAGATGCGGCCCTGGCCCGGCGTTTTCAGGTGGTCAAGGTCGAAGAGCCAAGCGAACAGCAGTGCATGATCATGATGCGCGGGCTGGTGGCCTCGCTTGAGAAGCATCACAACGTGCGAATTCTCGACGAAGCGGTCTTCGCCGGTGTGCGCCTGACGCACCGCTATCTTGCCGGCCGCCAGTTGCCCGACAAAGCAGTCAGCATTCTTGACACTGCCTGCGCGAGGCTGGCGTTGGGTCAAACTACGGTTCCTCCGGCTATCGAGGATCTCAATCGTCACATCGACGCGCTCGCCGTGCAGACACGGATTCTGGATCGGGAAGCGGCCGTTGGCGCGGACCACCGGGAGAAGCTGGCAGAAATCGCCAAGCAAAAAGAGGCCGCCGAATCCAGTCTCAAAACAATGACCGAGCGCTGGGACAAGGAGCGTGATCTGGTTGGCCGGATTCGCGCAGTGCGCGCCAAGCTGGAACCCGCGCCGGCCGCCGGACCAGCACCGGAGGCTGCGGCTGCGGATTCCGTTGCGACCGGAGAACAACCTGCCGATCCGGCTCCGCGACGAGAGGAACTGAAATCGCAGCTTCAAACGCTCGAAGCCGAGCTTTCTGCGCTCCAGGGCGAGACTGGCCTGATCCGCGTATGCGTCGATGCGCAGATTGTCGGCGAGGTCCTTTCTGCCTGGACCGGCATTCCGGCGGGCAAGATGCTGAAGGATGAGATCGCAACGATCCTGGCACTCAAGGAGCATCTCTCCCGCCGTGTGATAGGCCAGGATCACGCCATGGAGGTCATCGCTCAGCGCGTGCAAACCTCACGCGCATCGCTGGACGATCCCAACAAGCCGGTGGGTGTTTTCATGCTTGTCGGCCCCAGCGGCGTAGGCAAGACCGAAACAGCGCTGGCGCTCAGCGACCTTCTCTACGGAGGAGAACACAACCTGGTCACGATCAATATGTCGGAGTTCCAGGAGCCGCATACCGTCTCCACGCTGAAGGGCTCGCCTCCGGGCTATGTCGGCTACGGCGAAGGCGGCGTGCTCACCGAGGCGGTGCGCCGGCGGCCCTATTGTGTGCTGCTGCTCGACGAAGTTGAGAAAGCCCACCCGGATGTGCTCGAACTCTTCTTCCAGGTCTTCGACAAGGGCATGATGGAAGACGGCGAGGGCCGCGAAATCGATTTCAAGAACACCATCATCATCCTGACCACGAACGCCTGCACCGACCAGATCATGAAACTGGTGGCGGACCCTGAAACCGCGCCCTCGCCGCGTGCGCTTATCGAGGCCATCAAGCCGGAGATGGACAAGATCTTCAAGCCGGCATTCCTCGGCCGCATGGTTTTGATTCCCTACTACCCGGTGCGCGATGAGGCGCTCAAGCAGATTATCCGGCTCAAACTCGGCAAGATTCAGCGGCGGCTGAAAGAGAACCACAAAATAGAACTCACATACGACAACGCCTTTCTCGATGCGGTGGCCAGTCGCTGTACGGAAGTGGAAAGCGGCGCGCGCAACGTGGACCACATTCTCACCAACACACTGCTGCCCGATCTATCACGAAAGATTCTGGGCAGCATGGCTGAGGGGGAGAAGATGACCGCGGTCAGTGTCACCGTCGGCGAGAACGGCGATTTCGTTTACGGTATCGCGCGGGTGACGGCGGAAGGCGCTTCGGCCTGAGTTGGAGGGAAGGTGGATTGATGGCGGAATACACGCAGGACGGATGCATCATCTCCTTGAAGACCCCGCTCGGCAAGGATGCCTTGCTTCTGACCTCTTTCAGCGGGCATGAGGCCATTTCGCGGCTTTTTCAATTCGACCTCGGCATGATCGTCCCAATTGGCGCAACGATCGATTTCTCCAGGATCGTCGGCCAGAAGGTGACGGTCTCGCTGCTGCAGGCCGATGGAAAGGCGCGCTTCTTCAACGGATTCGTCAGCAGCTTTGCAGCTACAGGCGGCGATCACCGCTTTACACGTTTCCGGGCGCAGGTGGTGCCGTGGATGTGGATGCTGACGCGCGAAGCCGATTGCCGGATCTTCCACAACAAAACCGTCAGGGACGTGATCGAAAAGGTCTTTGAGGATCGCGGCTACCACGACTACTCCTTCTCTCTCAACGCCAGTTACCCGCAGATGGAATATTGCGTGCAATACCGCGAGAGCGATTTCAATTTCGTCTCAAGGCTGATGGAACAGAACGGAATTTTCTATTGGTTCGAGCACAAGGACGGCTCGCACACGCTCAAGATCGCCGACTCGCAAAACGCCTTCGAGCCCTGCCCCGGCCAGAAGAGTGCACGCTACGCTCCAGTGAGCGGAGCCGTAGAGCAGGAAGATCATGTATCAACTTTTGCCTTCGGGCAGGAACTGAAGACCGGCAAGTGCACCTTGACGGACTACAACTTCGAGACTCCATCGACAGATTTGACCGCAACCGAGGCCACCATCTACACGGTCGGTCCCAACGCTTCGTTCGAACTATTCGACTATCCCGGCCTGTTTGCAAAAAAATCCGACGGCACGGCTGCTGCGACTCTGCGCATGCAGGAGGAAGAGGCCGCGCACCTGACCTGTCATGGACAAGGCACCTGCCGGGCATTCTCGGCCGGCTGCAAGTTCGAACTGAAGGACTACCCTGTGACGCTGCCGGACAAGAATCTGATTCTCACCGAGGTTCAACACATCGTCTCGGTGGAAGGCCGATACTCCAGCGATTTAACAAAGCGCGACGTTCAAAGCTATACGAATCAATTCGTCTGCATACCGCAAAGCGTGCGCTACAGGCCGGCGCGCCTGACCCCCAGGCCCTATATGCAGGGGCCGCAAACAGCGGTGGTGACGGGCAACGACGGCGAAGAAATCTGGACCGACAAGGACGGGCGCGTCAAGGTGCTGTTCCCTTGGGACCGCCGCAAGGATGACTCCTGCTGGGTGCGCGTCTCGCAGGATTGGGCCGGCAAAGGTTGGGGAATGATCAACATCCCGCGCATTGGACAGGAGGTTCTGGTCAGCTTTCTCGACGGCAATCCGGACCGGCCGCTGATCACCGGCCGTGTTTATAACGCAGAGCAGGTGGTGCCGTACCGGTTGCCCGACAACGGCACGCGCTCGACCTTCATGACGCGCAGTTCCAAAGGCGGTGGAACAGAGAATTTCAACGAATTGCGCTTCGAGGACAAAACGGGCAGTGAGCAGATCTTTCTGCGCGGCGAGAGGGACCTGGACATTCAGATCAAGAACGATGCCCGCGAGCGGATTTGGAACGACCGCAGCGTGTGGGTAATGAATGATCAAATGGAACATGTCTGCCGCGATCTGCACGGGGTGATTCAAGGTAGCCAGTTCGACTCTGTTGAGGGGGATCTGCACCTGTACGTCGGGGGCGCCCTCAATCAAAAGACAGATCAGACAATTTCGATTGAGGCCGGACAAAATCTGTATGAGAAGTCAGGCCTGAACTACGCGCACCAAGCCGGGCAGATGATTCATCTCAAGGCCGGTATGACGGTGGTGATCGAAGCCGGTGTGGAGGTCTCTTTGAAGGTCGGCGGTAACTTCATCGACATCAACCCGGCCGGCGTCACGATTTCCGGAACCATGGTGATGATCAACAGTGGCGGTTCATCCGCTTCCGGCTGCGGTTCAAGTCCGGTTTCGCCCACCGCTCCCAAAAATCCCGACATTGCCGACGATGGATCGAAAGGAACGAAGATGAACCTGGAGTGACCCGCGCGGGTCCATGGCCTCGGTTGCTGCAAGCCAAACCAAACTGCTAACGTTAACTACCGGTCACTGCCATGAAACAGCTACAGCCCGTTCTCTGGACTAAAGGCACACTGCTGACGCCGCAGCACCTGCAGTTGCAGGACAGATACCTGGAGGACAGCCTCACCTTTCGCGTGCAGGCGCTCAAGGTTCTTTCCTGGGGCTTCAGTGAAATGCTCATCGACCAGCCTCTTCTGGGCGAGGGGCAGCTTGCGATCTCGCGCGCCGCGGGTATCTTCCCCGACGGCCTGCCCTTTGAGATTCCCGCTCCAGACCAGGCGCCGCCCTCCCGCGCGCTGGCCGAGATCTTCGGTCCCGACGACCGCGCTCTCGATTTCTATCTCACGGTTCCGGATTTCAAGGAAAAGGGTCTCAACGTGGCTGGACCGGGTCGTCAGGCCGGCTCGCGCTATCTTGCCGAGATTGCCACGGTGCGCGACGACAACACCGGAATGACCGAGCAGCCGGTCCAGATCGCACGCAAGAATCTGCGGCTGTTTTCCGAGTTCGAATCGCGCGAAGGCAGTTCGGCTTTGCGCATGGTCCGCATCGAAAAAACGGATACCGGAGGTTTCCGGATTGATCCGCGCTTCGTTCCGGCTCTGCTCGATGCCGGCGCCAATGATTTTCTCGGCGGCCTGGTGAATGGACTTCTCGAGATTCTCTCCGCCAAGAGCACGCAGGTCTCCGGCAGCCGCCGCCAACGGAACCAGAGCCTCGCCGACTTCACCAACGCGGACATCGCGAATTTCTGGCTGCTTTACACTGTCAACTCGAATATCCCCGTTCTAAGTCATCTTTTACAGGGGCAGCGCTGCCATCCGCAGGAGCTTTTTGCCACACTAACCAATCTGGGCGCGGCGTTAACGACTTTTTCCACGACGATCCGTCCCCGCGACCTTCCGCTCTACGATCACACCAACCTCGGCAAGGTCTTCGCCGATCTCGACGAGAAGCTGCGGATTCTGCTGGAAACCGTGGTTCCATCGAATGTAGTGACACTCCCGCTCAAGCCCGTCAGCAGTACCGTATACGCCGCTGCCATCGATCAGGATAAGTACCTGGCCAATACACGTATGTATTTATCGATCGCTGCCGACGTACCGAACGACACAATCATCCGCCAGGTTCCGCGCCTGGTCAAAATCTGTTCGGCGACGCATATCGATCAGCTTGTCGGCAATGCTTTGCCTGGCGTTCAGCTCACTCACCTGCCCACGCCGCCCAGCGCCATTCCCATCAAGGTTAAGCACCAGTACTTCAGCCTGAACCAGGCCGGCGCGGCATGGGAGACCATCGGCCGCAGCCGTAACTTCGCCGCCTATGTACCGGCCGACCTCGCCAACCCGCAAATGGAACTGCTCATCCTGCTGCCGCAGGCGGGAGGTGGGCAATGAGAACGCTGACCAAACCGGTCTGGTCCGAGGGGATGTATTTAGGCCCCCATCATTTTCAAAACCAGATCCGCTATTTCGAGGACGCACTGGATTTCGTCGTGCAGAGTCTTTGGCGCGACGCGGTAGGCTTTGCCGGCTTGCAGTTGGACGGCGATGCTCTGCGCAACGGAACGATGGGACTCGTTCACGCGCGCGGCCTGTTTAGCGACGGTCTTGCCTTCGACATTCCCGGCTCTGATCCCGCGCCCGCGCCGCGTCCCTTCGCGGAGCTGTTTTCTCCCGTCGCCGATCATCTGACCTTGTATCTTGCCGTTCCGGCGTTTGTACGCGGCGGCCGCAATACCAACCTCGAGGAAGCACCCGCCGTGACGCGCTTTGCCGCCTCAAAGCAGCTCGTTCCGGACCAGAATACGGGTCTTGATGAGAAACATATCGAAACCGGCCGGAAGAATCTGCAGATTGTGGCCGAATCGGAACTGAACGACTCGCTTATCTCGTTGCCGCTGGTGCGCATTCTGCGCGACGGATCGGGCCGCTTCGAGGTGGATCCGGCTTTCATACCGCCTTGTCTGAATCTGCACGCCAGTCCGGCGCTGAGTGGAATGCTCCACCGCCTTGTCGATATCCTCATTGAAAAGAGCACCGTCTTTACGCAGGAACAGGCGAATCGCAGCGGTGTTTTCCAGGCTGGAATGTCGGCGCGCGACGTGGGCCAGTACTGGTTTCTGCACACCCTCAACTGCAGCATTCCGACATTGCGAAATTTCCTCGTCTCGCAGCACGGCCACCCCCAGGAACTTTATCGCGAAATGGCGCGGCTGGGCGGCGCGCTGTGCACTTTCGGGCTGGAGACGCATCCGCAATCGCTGCCGGCGTACAACCATTGGAATGCAGGCGAGTGCTTTGCCGCGCTCGATCTTCATATCCGCCGCCACCTCGACCTGGTCATGCCCCCCAAGGCCATTCGCATCGCGCTCAATCCAGTTGAGAGCTTCCTATGGAATGGCCAGGTGACCGATGAGCGATGCCTGGGCGCGGGCCGATGGATTCTCGAAATCCAGTCGCCCATCGGCGACGCCGCCCTGATTGAAAATTCGCCGCGCCTTACCAAGGTCTGCTCGGCGCGCTTTGTAGTCGAACTGATCAACCGCGCGCTGCCGGGCCTCGTACTGAAGCATCTGCCTGTGCCTCCGCCTCAGATTGCCGCACGCGTCGAGTGCCAGTACTTCTCGATTGAGCGCGTCGGCCCATGCTGGGAGCATATTGTCCAGACGCGCATGGTGGGTGTCTACGTTCCCGCCGAGATTCCATCACCACAGATGTCCATTCTTGTCCTTCGCGATGATTAGTCGCGAGCTTTGGACAAGCGAGCGTGACGTGATCTGAGGAGGCTTCATGGATACCGGCAACTACCGGTTCCGGGTCCAGAAGCCGCTGGCCGAGAAGCTGGGAATTGAAAAGCTGAACTTCCAAATTTTGAGCCGGACGATGGCGGCCCAGGCGCAAAATAGGGGCCCTGTGAAGGACATCGAGGCGCTCCTGTGTCATTCGGGGGCAGACACGACGGCGAACGAGTATATGCAAGCGCTGCCAGAAAGTGTGCAGGAAGTGGTCGGATCGGTATACCTGATGCTGGCAAGACGGAAGGAGGAGAAAAGGCCGACTACGAAATTGCCACAAAAGGCGACAAAGTCATCCGGTGAAGCGCTTTTAGTCATTGATTTTCTGGTGGGCGCTGCAGGATTTGAACCTGCGACTTCCACCGTGTGAAGGTGGCACTCTACCGCTGAGTTAAGCGCCCGGGAGCGGCCTCGAAATAGGAGGCGCGGAGGGACATCCCGTAGGTTAGAGTAACATCAGCAGGGCTTTAGGACCAACCCCCGGCGGCTATGGTTGAAGGCGAGACAGGGGCAGAGTCAGGTTGTGCGCAAGCGACGATGAGCTGGAGAACAAGGTCAATTCGGAGCGAAAGCCGGCACGGCGGCGGCCGGGCTGACGATATCCCCATTGATGGGGGAAATGGGCCGGGAGTTGGTCTCGGGGCTGCGGCAAGCTTCGGCGATGCGGGACTCGCCGGTTGCAGCAAGGGACAAAGTTCGGCACCGGGTTCGACGCCGGAGGGCTCAGGAGTGGCGGATTCGATGGCCAGGTCGGAAGGTGGGCAGGCGGGCGGACGGAAACCTGGGACGGACGGCGATTCCGGTGACAGAGGGCCGGAAACCGGGCGGGACGACAGTCAGCAAACCGTGGCTGACGCTGGCCGACAAATCGCGCAACATTCGGGCAAAACAGCGCAACCTTCAGCCGGGAATGGGGTTCCAGAGGATATGGCAACCATGGTCCTGGACAACGTCGCACTGGGGGTGGGCCAGGCAAGACCGGAACAAGGTCCAGGGCTGCATGCCGACCTGGACCCGGCAAGCGATGCAGCGGTTATGCTGCGGGTGGCCGAAGGGGATGAAGCCAGCTTCAATTTTCTGGTTCAAAAGCACCACAGGGCGATGATTCATTTCCTTTTCAGGATGGTGAGAAACCAGGCGGTTGCCGAGGAGTTGGCGCAGGAGGTATTTTTACGCGTCTATCGAGCCAGGGACAGCTACCGGGCCGAAGCCAGGTTTACGACATGGCTTTACCGGATAGCGACCAACCTGGCGGTGAACCATGCGCGCGACACGCGTCACGAGCGGGCGGCACAGACGATTTACCTGGACGCACCGGACGAAGAGACCGGAACGACTCCGGACGTGGCCGACGACGAGCCGAATGTGGAACAGCGGCTGATGACGAACGAGCGCATGGCCGCAATCAGGAATCATGTGATGGCGCTGCCAGAGCGGCAGCGCATGGCTGTGTTGATGCACAAGTACCAGGGGATGGACTACCGGCAGATTGGAGAGGTGCTGAAGTTGAGCGAATCGGCAACGAAGTCGCTGCTGTTTCGCGCATACCAGACGTTGCGGGACAAGCTGAAGGATTTTGTGTAAGTGGAGACACGCCGGAGTGAACCGGCGGGGAATGGGGTAACAATCATGGAAAAGACGAAGAACAATTGCACGGGGATGGACTCAAAGCTGGCGGATCTTCTATTCGATTCTGAGGTGGCGGATCCCAAGGCTGTGCCTGCCAAGGTTCAAACGCATGTTGCCGAGTGCGATCGCTGCCAGGCCGAAGCTGGCCGAACTGAAGGCGACGATGGAACTGCTGGACCATTGGGAGGCTCCGGAGCCGAGCCCGTACTTCATGACCCGGCTGAACGCCCGGATGCGGGAAGAGCGCGAGGCTGCGCCGGCCGGCTGGCTGGCGAGCAGGATAGCGCGACTGCGTGCGGGCTTTGCTTATGGAGCTGCCTCCCATACCCGCCCGCTTGCGGCGATGGCGCTGACGATCATGCTTTTCATCGGCGGCGGAACGTATCTGAGTATCAGCGACTTGAGTCACCCGGCCCAGGCGCCGGCGCCGACCGCCGTGGTTCACGACCTGCAGTTGCTGGACAGCAATGCACAGATTCTGGATCAGCTGGAGTCGATCTCCGGGGACCAGAGCGCGGATTGACGGATCAGATTTTCGGCCGGGGGCCGGGAGAGGAACTTGTGAGCTGGGTATCCAATGCGCGAACGATGCGCCTCGCAGCGCTTGCCGCAGCGGTACTCGCTCTCAGTGTGTCCGCAGCCTTGGCAGGGGGGCAACAGCGCCAGAACGCCACCTCGGCCGGCGCCCCACTACTCAGCTCCGCAACCCAGGCAACAGAGCAGGCCGCAGTACAGGCCGCAACCCCAGTACCGACGTGCTCCGCAAACACAAATGCAGGCGAGACCTCAGGGAAATGCAGGGCAGCGTCCGCAGGGAGGAAGTCCTACAGCGGGGGCCCAGCCTAATTATCCGGGCGCGGCTTCCGGGCAACCGGCCTACAACGGCAACCAGCGTCCCGCCAACGGCAATGCGGGCGCTGCGCCGCAGGGGCACCTGGAAGACTGGCTGAATCAGCGCCGCAACGTTCCTGTGCAGGACCAGGAGCGGATGCTGCACAGCGATCCGAGCTTCAAGCGGCTGCCCCAGGCCGATCAGCAACGGCTGACCCAACAGCTGCGCCAGGTTGACCGGATGCCGGAACAACAGCGGCAGCGGCGGCTGGCACGGAATGAGATGCTGGAGCGGTTGTCGCCCGAGGAACGGTTGAACATTGCGCGCTCGGGACGGCAGTGGGCTGCTCTGCCGCCGGATCGCCAGGCCCTGATGAAACGAGCGTTTCAGGATCTGCGCGGTGTTCCGCTGGATCAACGCCAGACGGTGCTGAACTCGACTCGATACCAAGGAGCATTTTCGCCGGAGGAGCGCGGTATTCTTTCAGATTTTCTTCGCGTGGAACCGTACGAAGCGCAGCGTTAGGTGTCGGGCCGGGTGAATCTCAATCTTGAGATTTTGGGTCATTCTACCGTTTCGCCAGAATGGCAAGTCAGCGGGTTTGTGCGGCGGTCCGTGAGTTCGCGCAGGCGGATGAGGCTTGCCTTCGGAAATGAAGGGCGCGCGGTTCAAACGGCACCGCTTCCGGGAACGATCATCGGAGCTGTGGCCGCTGGTTTAAAATGGATGCTGGGCCGAGGCCAGAATTCATTGCGCACAGAGCGCAACCAGAGCAAGGAGTTCCAAATCTTATGGCGATTCCCGCCACGCAACTACGTCCGGGCATGATCATCAAGCACAACGAACAGATCCACCTGGTTTTCAAGGTCGAGCATCGCACGCCCGGCAACTTGCGCGCCTTTATCCAAGCCAAGCTGCGCAACCTGAAGTCGGGAGCCATGTTCGAACACCGCTTCCGCTCCGCCGATGCGATTGAGAAGGTGGTGGTGGACGAAGTCACCATGGAGTTTCTTTATGCCGACGGCGACGACTACTACTTCATGAACCCGGTGGACTATGAGCAGACCGTGCTGAAGGGCTCGACGCTGGGCGATGCGGTGGAGTACCTGACACCCAATTTGCAGATCAAGGTGAGCTACCACGACGGCCAGGCGGTGGGCATCGATCTGCCTTCAGCGGTGGAGTTGACCGTTGTTGAGACGGAGCCTGGGCTTAAGTCGGCTACTGCTTCGAGCGTGACCAAGCCTGCGAAGACGGAGACGGGGCTCGTTGTCCAGGTGCCGGCGTTCATCAATGAGGGCGAAAAGATCCGCGTGGATACGAGCGAGGGGGCTTACCTGAGCAGGGCGTAGTTTTCGTCGAGTCTTGAACGTGAAAAACCACCGCTGATAGCGGGGCTTTTTGTTGGGACCTGTGAGATGAGTGGCGAAGAACGTTCTTCGGGCGCTAGAGCGTAGTCTATTTCTGGCCTTTTTGTGGCGCGTCGGAAGCCGTGCCCTTTTCAAGGACTATTTGAGGTGGAGTTCCCTGCTATCCCACCCATCGCAAAGTGCGCGATGGATGGGGCACCCGACATTTATTCGCGGAGCGGTGAACCCCGCTAGAAACCGGCCTCGGGCAAATGCACGGGTCTGGCTTCGAGCAGGGCTTCGATGGTTGCGAGTGCTTCCAATACGGTATCTGAGACGGGTGCGTCCACCTGCACGACGGCTAGAGCCTTTACGGGCCTGGCGCCAGCGCGCTCGCGGCCCAGCGCAAAGTTGGCGATGTTGACGCCCTGCTGGCCGAGGATGGTGCCGATTTTGCCGATGACGCCGGGGACGTCGAGATTGCGGCAGACCAGCAGATTGCCTTCGAGCGGGGTCTCGATGTCGATGGAGTCGAACTCAAGCAGGCGCGGCTGCTCGCCGTGAATCACGGTCGCGCTGGCGCGGCTGGTGCCATTGGCGGTGTGCAGTTCCACGGTAAGCACACTGGCAGCGCCGCCGCGGTGGGTATCCGCTTTTTCCTCGTGAATGCGGATTCCGCGCTCTTCGGCAACTGTTGCGGCATTGATGCGGTTTACGTTCTCAGATCCCTCAAGCAGTCCCGCGATGGCGGCATTGCGGACGAGTTCCGTCTTGGCATCGGCAAGAGTGCCGCCATAGACCAGACTTATGGACTCGATGCCGGACTTGCCGGCCTGGGCGAGAAATGCTCCGAGCCTTCCCGCCATGTCGATGAATGGGGCAAGGACTTTGTACTCCTCGTGCGTAAGTGAAGGCAGGTTGACGGCATTCTGCACAACGCCGAGCTTCAAATAATCGCGCACCTGGCAAGCAATCTGAACGCCCACCGCCTCCTGGGCTTCGCCAGTGGAACCGGCGACGTGGGGAGTGAGGATCACGTTGTCCAATTCGAAGTAGGGCGATTCTTTGGGCGGTTCGACGGCAAAGACATCGAGGGCGGCGCCGGCCACCTGGCCGGTCTTGAGAGCGGCAACGAGGTCCGCATCTTCAATCAGTTCGCCGCGTGCGCAGTTGATGATGCGAACGCCCTTCTTCATCTTCGCCAGCGTCTTCGCGTTGATGACGCCGGTCGTCTGCGGCGTCAGGCCCACGTGGAGCGTGAGGTAGTCAGAGCCGGCGATCAACTCATCGAGCGTGACGAGCTTGATGCCGGCTTCGCGCGCTACGGCGGCGGAGACAAATGGATCGCTGCCCAGAATCTCGAGGCCAAAGCCGCGGGCGCGCTTTGCGACTTCGAGGCCGATGCGGCCCAGGCCGAGAATTCCGAGGGTCTTGCCGCGCAGCTCGGCGCCCTGGAGGTTTTTCTTCTCCCATCTGCCGGCGTGCATGGATGCGTTGGCCGCGGGCAGCTTGCGAGCCAAAGCCAGCATGAGGCCGATGGTGAGTTCGGCAACGGCGACGGCGTTGGCGCCGGGTGTATTCATGACGACGATGCCGCGGCGCGTGGCGGCCTCGGCATCGATATTGTCGACGCCCACTCCGGCACGACCGATTACGCGCAGCCTGGGCGCCTTGTCCATCAGCGCGTCGTCGACCTGGACCGCGCTTCGGACGACGAGACCGTCGGCATTGGCGAGAGCGGCGGCGAGGCCCTCGGGCAATTGGTCATGAGTGAGAACTTCCCATCCCGGTTCGGCCGCAAACACGGCCAGTGTCGCAGGCGAAACCTTCTCTGCCAGTACGATCTTCATCGCGTCTCCCTTGTTCTTCTGCGTGGATTGATACTCATCAAAACGGATGCTTTGCTGCTCGCAGAGCAGGTCGAACATCCGCACCACCGCCGCATGCGGCTTGCCTTCGCCACGCTCGTACTTGGTGATGGAGTTGGCATGCACGCCGAGCCGCTCCGCCATCTCGTATTGATAGAGATCGAGCTGCTTGCGGGCGATCAGCAGCTTTTCTCCGAAGGAGAGTTCTGACATAAAAGACTCCAGTGGACAGTGCACAGTGGACAGTGCGCAGTGAACGGCAGGACTGACGACTGTTCACTGTGCACTGTTCACTGTTCACTAGCCTTTCGCTGCTCTTGCGTACACGTTTTGCGCGGCGGCTACGGCCTGTCCATACTCGACCGGCAATCCCAGCGTGTCTTTGGCGATGTGCTCCATTGCGCCGAGGAATGCGACGGTGTCGAGGTAGTCGAAGAAGCCGAGGTGCGCAACGCGGAAGATTTTGCCCTGCATCTCGCCCTGTCCGTTGGCTGTGACCAAGGCAAACTTCGTTTTCAACGCCTTGACGACCACGCTTGAGTCCATGCCTTCCGGCACTGCAACCGCGGTGGCCGCAGCCGCCGGAGCCTTGGGTGCGAAGAGCGTGAAGCCGAGCGACACCAGGCCGGCGCGCGTGGCTTCGGCATTGACCTGCGCGTTGTCGATGAGCGCGATGCGGCCTTTTTCGAGATCGCCGCCCGCCTGCCCGGCAATATAATCGAGCGCCGCGCCGAGACCCGCGATGAGCGCTACGGCCGGCGTATAGGCGCTCTCGCCCTTGGACGGCATTCTTGCGCTCCTTGCGCAGATCGAAGTAGTAGCGCGGATTCTTCGACTGCTCCATCGCCGCCCATGCGCGCTCGCTGACGCTTAGATACGCGAGGCCGGGCGGGATCATGACTGCCTTCTGCGAACCGCCAATGAGGACGTCGATTCCCCAGCCGTCAACGTCGAAGTGCGTGGTGCCGAGGCCGGTGATTCCATCGACGACCAGCAACGCGGGAGTGGCCGTGACGATCTTGGCGATGGCCTCCACATCATGACGCACAGCGGTTGAGGTCTCTGTGGCCTGCATGTAAACGACGCGATGCTCGGGCTTGAGCGCCTTCTCGATATCAGCCAGGTCGAAGGTTTCGCCGTAGGGCGCGTTGACCACGTCGACTTCGCAGCCGAATGCTTTGGCCAGGCCCACCCAGCGTTCGCCGAATTTTCCGGCGGTCAGCACCAGGACGCGGTCTCCAGGCGAGGTGAGATTCGAGACTGCGGCTTCCATGGCCCCAGTGCCTGAAGAGGAAAGCAGGAGGATGTCGTTCTTTGTGCCGACAAAAACCTTGAGTTGCGCGAGGACTTTCTGAAAGAGGGCGCGAAATTCGGGGGTGCGGTGGTGGATGTCCGCCGCGGCCATGGCAAATTGGGCGGCCGGTAAAAGTGGTGTTGGACCAGGGGTGAACAAACGCGTTTTTCTGATCATCGTCTCTCCTTGTTCCGGACCGGGCGGGCAGGTAAGGCTGGCATTAAGGGCCGGTCAACAATCACATAATATACATATTTGTGGTTTATGTGAATTCTTGGCCTGTGCAAAACCTGATCTATGTCCGAACTGGGACTGTGTCGGCCAGAATGGATACAATTCTGAATTGGGCGAGCTATTTGTCGCCGCAGAATCCCGAGAAAAGACAGGCAGGAAGAAAACCCATGGATGCAGGTGCACTCGAAGCCCTTATTAGCCAACAAGTTGTAACGGCCCTGAAGGCCCATGATGCCGTGCGCACAGGCACGCTGCGGCTGATCAAGAACGCGCTGAAGAACAAGGCTATCGAAAAGCGGGAGGCGCTGACGCAGGCAGAGTCCGAGCAGGTGCTGGCGACGATGATCAAGCAGCGGCGCGACTCCATCGATCAGTTCACCAAGGGGAATCGCCCGGAGCTGGCTGCGATTGAGGCGGCGGAGATCGTGGTGATCGAGGAATTTCTTCCCAAGGCGCTGGACGAGGCCGGGCTGGCGGCGCTGGTTGCAGAGGCTGTGGGCGAGGTGGCGGCCGCGTCCGGACAGAAGCCGACTCAGAAGGAGATGGGGCAGGTAATGAAGTCGGTTCAAGGCAAGCTGCAGGCTGGAGGATTGCGAGCCGAAGGGCGCGTGGTGAGCGAGTTGGTGAAGAAGCAATTGGCTGGATAGATTGGCGGCTCTGTTGGTGAGTCTTATTTGCTGCGGATCTTGCGGGGATGGGCTTCATGCAGTTCGTGGTGGAGTTCGTCGACTTTGGTTTTGATTTTGTCGAGAGCCTTTCTGCCGGCGGGCGTGATGCTGTAGAGGCGGCGACTGTGGCCGCCAACTTTATTCAGGCGGGACTTGAGCAGGCCGGAGCGCTCCAATCCGTGAAGCAGCGGGTAAAGGGTGCCGGGACCGATGCGGTAGCCGTGATGCTCCAGTTCCTCCATCATGGCCAGGCCGAAGATCGGCTGGTGTGAAGCATGGAGCAGCACGTGAATTCGAATGAGCCCGTAGTAGAGTTCCCGATGGTGATTCGTCACAGATTTGACTATACCTCTGAAGGACCGACTTCGGCTTGCCTGTTATCGAAGTTCGATATATAGTCTGGAGCAGATGGCGCTTTCCGGCGTCGAACATCGACCCCAATCGAAGGAAACAAGAATGAACGGCAGCGGCAAACTCCTGAGGCTGATGTTGACCGTCTTCCTTTTTGCCGGAGTTCAGCGGCTGTGGGCGCAGGGGCCTCCTTATCAGACCGACGATCCTGTTCCGGTGGATCTTCATCACTACGAGTTCTACATATTCGGGGGCATGGACGGGACTCCGGCCGAGTATGATTCGACGGGCCCGGCATTCGAGTTCAACTGGGGCGCTATTCCGAGAGTGCAGATCCACGCGATTCTTCCGTGGGGAGCAATTGTGCCGACGAACAATCCCGCATATTTGCCGGGCGGCACCGGTCCAAGCGCGTTCGGACTTACCGACTCGGAACTGGGAGTGAAGATCGCATTTATCAAGGAGACGAAGCATTTTCCGCAGATCGGCAGCTTCACCATGTTCGAGATGCCGACGGGAAGTTATACCAAGGGACTTGGGGTAGGCAAGGTCTGGTACAAGCTGCCGATCTGGCTGCAAAAGAACGAAGGCAAATGGACCTTTGACGGCGGGGCCGGGTACGAGGTGGTTCCGCAGACCGATTACCGCAACTTTCCTTACACCGGCTGGCTGGTGAAAAAGGAGTTGAGCGAGCGGCTCGAGTTAGGGGTCGAGTTATTCGCTCATGGAAGTGAAGGTTTTGCCGCCGCGCAAACGGAAGCTTCGGCGATGATCGACGTGGGGGGGTATTACCACTTCAAGCATCACGAGGGCGAACAGTTTTTGTTTTGTTATGGGCATTCTATTGCGGGACAAACGGAAAATTACGCTTATGTGGGCATGTACTGGACCTGGGGGAAAGATGAGAAGAAGGCGGCCGGGAGTTTATTGTTTCCGGCGCAGAGTTACAGGGATGGATTCTAAATTGCGCAGGACGAGTTAGTAACTGCACGATTCGATTGGACGAGTTTTACTGCATGCGAGGTTAGCTAATGGAAATCACCGTACGCAGTCTCCTGACGCTTTTTCATGGGATGGGATTCGGTGCGCTCTATCTGCTGGCGTGTTCCGGCGTGATCGTGGAGTTATACCGCCGCTACTCACCCGGAGCGGAGGCACCCATCGGCGAGAAGGACGAAAAGTTTCTCCGAGTCTACCTCATGGTGATGGTTGCGCTCGCGTGGCTTGCAGTCCTGACCGGCGCTTACATTATCTATCCCTGGTACCGGGCCGTGCCGCCGCCGGGGACCACCGGCCTTGCCGGGTATCCGCAACGGCTGCTGATGGCAAGCCCATCGACAATCGGATGGCACTCGATCGGCATGGAGTGGAAGGAACATGTAGCCTGGCTTGTGCCTATCTCGATCACGATGGCGGCGGCGGTGTTTTCGAAGTACGGCCGCAATTTGAAACGTCATCCGGCGCTTCGCAATGCAGTTCTCTGTTTTGTTTTCGTCTCCTTTGTTGCCGCAGGGATCGCGGGATTCTTCGGGGCGATGCTCAATAAATATGCGCCTGTGCAAGGCGGGGAGACGATCCAACTGATTCAGGGAGAGAAGCGATGAATACAAAATCGACGACCGATTCCGTTGACGCCCGGGACTTCCCCAATGGCGCAGGCGCGGCCGCGCTGCTTGCTGCCGGGATTGGCTCATTCATGGTTGCGTTCTTTGCAGTCATGGCGGATAAATCCGCAGCAATCAAAAGCCTGATGATCTTTTACAAGCCGACGGGGCCGCTGTCGGGAGTTACGACTTGCGCGATCGTCGTGTGGCTGGTCTGCTGGGTGGTTCTGGACATGCGCTGGCGCAGGCGCATGGTTTCTCTCAGCGGCGTGAGCAGGGCGGCGCTTATTTTGCTTGGGCTCGGCCTGTTGTTGACATTCCCGCCGATTGCGGATTTGCTTTGAAGGCTCAGCGGTTTCGCATCAATTTTCCGGAAGAGCAACCGAAGATCCCTCCAACTGATTGCATAAATCCCGTCCGCGAGCAGGAGGACATCCCTCAGGGGCTAAAGCCCTCAGCCTTATTGGCTTCTTGCGGCACGGCTAAAGTCGTGCCCTTTCAAAACCCATTTATGCAATCAGCTCTCGACTTCGCTCGGAATGGACGGGCGAGATGGGCTTGGCCCTATCCCACCCATGCGATCCGCCGCGGCGGATCGCATCGATGGGGCACTCAGCTTACTGGGCAAGCCGGCAGCGGTTCATCTCTGGACGTGACTCACGGGCGCGAGTCAAGCTGTCCGGGATGACTGTGAGCCTGGAGTGCGAGGGTTTGAGGCTGGGCGATTGAAGAACTGGCATAACATGAGATAAAGAAACGCCGGAGCGATTCGAATCTCGCTCCGGCGCAAATTTGTGGTGCTTGAGTTGAGTTAGAAGCTGAAAGTGGCAAAGTCGGTGTGGTTGAACCCGTCCACGTGGCGGCCGAGCAGCACTACCTGTCCAGTTGCCGGGTTTTTGAGAAGCAGCCCGACCACGCGAATCTTTGAGCCGTCGGTGAGGTCGCTGAATTTGCCCATTCCGTAGCGGAAGTCTGAGTGGGGGCCCAGATAGACGGTTACGGGCATGGGAATGAGGACCCCGGCAAAGCCGTTGATCTGCATCTGGAAGCTGCCGGTCGAGGTATTCTGGCTGCCCTTTACCACGGTGCCGTTGAAGCCCCAGTTGCGCAGCGAGATCCGGTTTACGGCCACGGCACTGGCACTGGCCGCACCGCTGGCGGGACCGCCTACGGCAACGGATTGTCCGGCCACCAGTCCGCTTGAGTTGAAGAAGAACTGGGTGAACGGATTGTGCATCCAGTAGATGGCGTAGGTTTCGTTGCCGGTCAGATTCACGGTTGCAATCTGGCCGAGTGTCAAGCCGGTAGTTGTGGGCAGCAGGCCGCGCACATACAAGTCGAAGCTCGTGGCCGCGCCTGTCGCCGGCGTGACGTAAGTTATCTGGCCGCTCGCGTAGAAGCCCTTGTCGGAGAGAACCGCGACTTCGTCCGCGTCAAGAGTCTGGTCGGCTGGATCGAGCTGGCCCGAAACCTGAACGATGCTGCTGGTGTTCAAGGTACTCAGGCTGGCAGTGCCGTCCCACTCCGTCTGTCCGTTTACGCTGATGGTGAACTGCTCGCCGTGCGGACCCTGAACGACGAACGATTGTCCGGCAGCATTCACGCTGACAACGCCTGCGACAAACTCGTCGATGTAGCCATCGGGGTCAGTGCGCGCGACTGTCCGGATATCGAAGGTCGGGTTGACCATTCCGGTGATAGCGCCCCCGGAATCGACCTGTATGGATTGGGCCAGATCGAGGTCCATGCGCAGCCCGACGGGCGCTCCTGCTTTGGTGATGACAAGCGGCTTGTTCAAGGTGACCGTGACCGTGGGTGTGGTCAACATTGCCGGTTCAGTAGTAATGGTGGGGGGAGGGGTGCTGGTGTTGAGATAGCCGAGTGTCGCGGGGCCCAGCGTGATGGTCACGCTGGTATAAGTGCCTACTGGTATACCGTTCATATCGATCAAGGACTGGAGCCCGTTATACCGGGCAAAGTCCACGGTGGGCGTCCCGCTGATCAGGTTGGTAGTGTTTCCGCTGGAGTCAGACAATTCAATACTCATGATCTGCACGGAAAACGAGGTTACGCTTGCCATGGGGGCGTCCGTGCCGATGACAAATGCCGGACCGGTTGCGCTCGACTGAGTCGAGTTGTTCATGATGGAGCCGCTGGAGCAGCCGGTTACGGTTATCGCGGCCGCAGACAGCAAAAGGATAGCCAGCCTCAAAGGCGTGTATTTTGATTTGGGGGACATATCTGATACTTCGCTTTCCGCGAGCCTCCGTAACTTATGCTGAGCGAGCGCCGAGTGGGCAGGACTGCCTGCCTCTCACCTGAACCGATGAACTTGATTCCCACTGCCGAAGGCGCGAGCCGACCCCGGTACGTGCGCATACGAAAACCTGGGTGGCTCTACTATGGCGTTTTAGGAAACAGCGAATCGCACGAAGTTGGAGCTGTGCTGCCGCTCCAGGATGGCCGCATCGACTCTGTGTCTTTGCTTCCTGAAAGCGGCATTTCCTAAAACGCTATCGTCTTCGGCAGAGAGAAGGAAGTAAGTCGTTCCAGGACGCGCCCGCGTACGGAGACGTCGCCATAATCTGTAATCGACGGCAGGCATGCTCATTTCAAGTCGTTACAGGCCGTCGCTTAGCCTAGACACAGGTAGATGCGGAAAGTTGCGCGCATAGACGTATGAAAATCGTGTTTCGCTCACAACACTTTTGGCGATATGAAAATCGAGGCTCAGGGGCGGCTTAAAAGACCTCAGAACGCAGACCTGGCGGCACGGGCGCGTGCTTGAGCAAGCCCAGTTCGCCAGCGAGCCGCTCCAAGCGCGACCGTGTGGCCGCCTCGGGTGGTACCAGGGGCAGGCGCATATGGTCTGAGCACCGACCCATAAGTTTGAGCACGGTCTTGACGGGACCCGGATTCGACTCCCAAAAGTTAGCCTCGAAGAGGGGCGCGAGGCGGCGTTCGAACTCGCGGGCCTCAGCCCAATTGTTGTTGAGGGCGGCACGCACCATGAGCGCGACTTCTTTCGGGGCCTCGTTGGACGCAACGCTGATGAGCCCGTGCGCCCCAACGCCAATGGCACCCAGCGTCAGGTTATCGTCGCCGGAAAAGATCTTGAAGCCGCGAGGAAGAATGTGGGCAAGCTCGGCAAACTGGGTGAGCTTGCCACTGGCCTCCTTGATGGCCTGAATGTTTCTTGCCGACGCCGCCAGTCGCGCGACGGTTTCCGGTTCGAGGTTGACCGCGGTACGGCCCGGGACGTTGTAAAGGCAGACCGGGAGCGGATCAACGGCTTTGGCGAGGGCGAGGAAATGCTGGAACTGGCCCTCCTGGGTAGGCTTGTTGTAGTAAGGATTGGCGGACAGGACGGCGCTTAGCCCGTAAACACGGCGGAGCTGAGCCGCCTGGCGCACCAGAGTTCTGGTGCAGTTATGCGTGCAGCCAGCCCAGACTGGAACGCGACCCGCTGCCGCTTCAACTACGATGCGAACTGTGTTCAGCCACTCGTCCTCATCGAGCGTGGCCGCCTCGCCCGTTGACCCGCAGGCCACCAGAAAGTCAATGCCGGATTCAATCTGCCAGTTGACCAGCGCCCAGAGAGCTGCCTCATCGACCGGCCCGTCTTCACGAAAAGGGGTAACAATAGCTGTACCGCAACCAGTGGTTTCCATCACACTCAAGTTTATAACGAATGGACAGTGGGAATCGCAGTGGGAAACCCGGCACGGTTTTCTTGGAATCGGGGCTGGGGTTGGGCGGGTTGATCTGCCACAGGTTACATTTAGGTGTGCGCCAAGATTGCGGGGAAAACAGATGATTCGATTCACGGAATTTTCAAGAATGCAGGCCGCAGCTCTGCCGGCGTTATTGCTGCTGGTTGCGATTTCGGGCGCAAACGGACAGACGTCAGAGGCTTCCGCTGGTGACTTCACGACGTGGCGCTTTGATCGGATCGACAAGATCGGCGGGCATCCTACGGAGGTGCTCGGGAGCCCGCACGTTATCGAATCGCCCTACGGGAAGGCAGTGGAGTTCGGCGGCAAGGGCGATGCGATTCTGGTGCCCGAGCATCCGCTGGCGGGAGCGACTGCCTTTACATGGGAGGTGATCTTCCGTCCGGATGCGGATGGAGCAGAGGCGCAGCGCTTCTTCCACATTGCCGAAACGAACCCGGCCACCGGCGCCGACACCGAGAATCGGCTGCTGTTTGAGATACGGATTGTGGACAGACAGTGGTGCCTGGACAGCTTTGCCGGCAACCGTGGGCAGCAGATCACGCTGCTGAATTGCAAGGCACTGCACCCGTTGGACAAGTGGTATCGCGTGACCGCGGTTTGGGACGGCAAGACGCTGAAGAATTACGTCGGCGACGAACTGCAGGGCGAGGGGCCGCTGGTGATGGGGCCCGAGGGACCGGGGCGCTCGTCGATCGGCATGAGGCTGAACAAGGTGTTCCCGTTCAAGGGCGCGGTGTTTATGGCGCGGATGGCGCCCAAGACGCTGCCTCCAGACCAGTTCTTGAAGATGCCGCCGAAAATTGAAGCGCCGAAATGAATTCGCGAACAGTTCAAGCAGAAGGGGACGAGCGTTGGCCCGTCCCCTTCTGCTTTTGTGGGATTGAGTTCAATTGCGCTACTCGGCTTTGACGGTGCTGAACGAGAAGGTAGTGGTCGAGTGCCTTGTGACGCCGGGGCGCAGAACCGTGCTGGGAAAATTGGACTGGTTCGGCGAATCGGGAAAATGCTGGGTCTCAAGGCAGAAGGCTTTGTGCTTCTCGTACTTCACTCCGTGCCGGCCGGTTAGGGTTCCATCGAGGAAGTTGCTGGTATAGAACTGCACGCCCGGCTCGGTGGTCTCGACGGTCATGCGGCGGCCGCTCTCTGGATCAGTCATCATTGCTGCAAGGCGCAGGGTTCCGACTTCACCATTGACAACGAAGTTGTGGTCGTATCCGCCGGCCAGCTTCAGTTGCTCATTGTCCGCGTCGATGCGGGCGCCAACGGGTTCCGGCTTGCGGAAATCGAGCGGAGTGCCGGCCACAGGCGCCAGGATCCCGGTGGGGATCAGGTTGGCATTGACGGGCGTGAAGCGGTCGGCATTCAGCTCAAGCTTCTCGTCAAGGATTGTCCCCTGGTCATCTCCGCGGAGATTGAAGTAGGCGTGATTGGTGAGGTTGATTACGGTGGCCTTGTCGGTGGTTGCCGAGTAGTCGAGGCGCAGGGTATTGCCCACAAGCGTGTACTTGACCTTGGCCGTGAGCGCTCCCGGAAATCCCATGTCGCCGTCGGGGCTGACATGCGTGAACTCGACTCCATTCGGAATTTCATGCGCGTTCCAAACGTACTTGTCGAAGCCCACCGGCCCGCCATGCAGAGCGTTGGTGCCGTTGTTCTGCGGAATCTGGTAGGTTTTGCCGTCGATGGAAAACTTTCCCATGGCAATGCGGTTGCCATAGCGGCCGACGACAGCTCCAAGATACCCACTGTTGTTGACGTATTCATCCAGAGTGTCGAAGCCAAGTACGACATCCGCCATCTTGCCGGTACGGTCCGGAGACTTGATGCTCACCAGATGTGCTCCGTACGCAGTCACTCTTACCTCGATCTGCGCGCTCTTCAGCGTGTAGATCCCCACCGCAACGCCATCTTTCGTATGTCCCCAGATCGACATTTTCACCTCTCCTTGCGCAACGGCCGTCAGGGCCATCGCCAGTAAGAAAAAACTTCCGAAGAATCCAAACGCTTGCTTCACGGTCTCCGCCTTTCAAGGTAGATTGCGGATCAAGTACTGGTCGAAGATCAAGCGGAAATGCGCGATGGCCGTGGGAACGCAGGGTTGGCCGCACGGAAATCGGCAGTTTCCACCAAAGGAGAGTGTATACCGCGCGGGCGGCGGATTGGTTTGGGAGGCCGACCGAAAGGGTATCGCGGCCAAAAAAGAAGGCAGCTAGAGTTCCCCGAAGATCTCACGGAACTCCCAGGCTCCGGATTTCCCTGCCAGCCACTCGGCTCCGCGAACGGCGCCCAGTGCAAAGCCGCGGCGGCTTGCAGCGTCGTGGCGCAGTTCGAGGGTGTCGTGTTCGCTCTTGGCGGTAACGATGTGCTCTCCTTTGGCGTCGCCGACGCGATGCGAGATGACGGGAATCTCAATGCCGGGGCGCACCGACAGGATGATTTCCTTCAAGGTGAGCGCGGTGCCCGAGGGTGCGTCGAGTTTGGAGGTGTGGTGGGTTTCGGCGATGGAGAATTTATAGCCATCAAGGCGGGCAAGTTCGACGGTAAGGCGGAAGAGCGTCTGCACGCCGATGGAAAAGTTGGTTCCGTACAGCAGGCCGCCGCCGCGCTTGACGGCCAGCGCCTTCATATCCGCGAGCTGGTTGTACCAGCCGGTGGTTCCGACGACGATGCGGCCGCCGAGCGCCAGCACGGCGCGCATGTTTTCAACCGCGGCTTCGGGCGCGGTGAAGTCGACGACCACGTCAACGCCGGCCAGATTGGGAGCCGTCAACGCAGAGGCATGCTGATTCTCGTTGATGTCGAGGGCACGCACGCCGTGACCGCGTTCGAGCGCAACTTCTGCGACGAGGCTGCCGGTTTTTCCTTTGCCGAGTACGAGGATGAGCATGGGTTCCTTTGGAACAGTGGACAGTGGACAGTGCGGCTTTCAATGAGAAGGCAACTGTTCACTGCTCACTGTTCACTGTAACCTGCTTTCGGGCTTCCACGTCGAAGATGGCGGGGTCGGGCTCCTTGAAGAAGGCGGCATGGAGCGAGCGAATGGCTTCGTCAGCGTCGTCTTCTTCGATCATGAAGCTCATATTGATTTCGCTTGCGCCCTGCGAGATCATGCGGACATTGACGTGGCGGACGGCGGCGAACACCTGCGCGGCAATGCCGTTCTGGCCGCGGATATCTTCGCCTACCATGCAGACCAGCGCTTTTTTCCCCTCGTATTTGACGTCGGCCAGCTTGCCGAGGTCGGCGGCGATGGCGGGCAGTTTATCGTTGGAGTCGACGGTGAGCGACACGCTGACTTCGCTGGTGGAAACCATGTCGACCGGGCACTGATGCTTGTCAAAGATGGCGAAGATCTGGCTGAGGTAGCCGTGGGTCATCAGCATGCGGCTGGCGACCACATCGATGATGCTCAGCTTCTTTTTTACAGAGATGGATTTGAAGGGGCTATTGCAATGCGGCGCAAGGGAGATGATGCGCGTGCCCTCGCAGGCCGCATTGCGACTGTTCAGGACCAGCACCGGAATGTTTTTCTTGACAGCGGGCAGGATGGTAGCGGGGTGCAGCACCTTGGCTCCGAAGTAGGCCAACTCCGCCGCTTCTTCAAAGCTGATGACCTTGACACGCAGCGCGTCGGGACAGACGCGGGGGTCGGCGGTCATGATGCCGTCGACGTCGGTCCAGATTTCGATTGCCTCGGCGGTAAGCGCGCCACCGATCAGGGCTCCGGTAAAGTCGGAGCCACCGCGGCCGAGCGTGGTGGTGAGGCCGGCCTCGTTGGACGCGATGAAGCCGCCCATGACCGGCACCTTACCCTCGGCGGTAAGCGGGAGCAGTTTCTCCTGGGCGCGCTTGTCGATAATCGCGTCCTGTGGAATCGCCTTTTGGAACTGCGAGTCGGTGATGACGATCTCGCGCGCGTCTACGTGGACGGCGTCGATTTTCTGCTCGCAGAAAGCTGCCGCGACAATCCGGCTGGAGATTCGCTCGCCGTAGCTCACGATAAGGTCGGAGATGCGCGGCGTGAGTTCGAGAATTGCCGCCAGGCCGCGCAAAATCTCGTCGAGCGAGTCAAACTTTTCGTCAATCAAGTTTACCAGGGCGGCAGCCTGGGCGGGTTTCTTGAGGAGCGCGCAAGCTGTGTCGCGGTGGCGCGAGCGCAGGCGCGAACTGATCGCCAGGGCGCCGGCCCGATCCCCCAGAGAGGCCGCCGAGGCGGCCCGCAGCAACTGGTCGGTGACCTTGGCCATGGCGCTGACCACCACAACGGGCTGCTTGCCCATGGCTACGCGGCCGGCAACGATGGCCGCCGTACGGGTGATGGCCGCCGGATCCTCCACCGACGTGCCGCCAAACTTCATCACTACGAGACTCATGCCAATTTTCCTAATCGATTCCACGCCGATTCCGCAGATGAAGTTTCAGGCGCGGGCAGCGGCGACTGCTATTGAATCCAGTTTTCCCAGGCTGGCCAGCAACTCGGCGTTAAGGATGGTGGCACCGGCAGCACCGCGCACAGTATTGTGCGAAAGCAGCACGAACTTCCAGTCGAGCAGGTTGCAGGGGCGCAGGCGGCCAGCGGTCACGGCCATGCCGTTGCCGCGGTTGCGATCCAGACGCGGCTGCGGGCGGTCAGGCTGCGGCGCCCACTCGACCGGCACAGCGGGAGCAGTGGGCAACTCGCGATCGGCGAGCGGCCGAAACTCGGCCCAGGCGGCGAGAATTTCTTCCCGCGAGGCTTTCTTGCGCAGCTTGAGGGAGACGCATTCGGTGTGTCCGTCGACCACGGGGACGCGGTTGCAATGAGCGGTCATCCCGGCAGGGAGCGGCTTGACAACATGGCCGTCCAAAGTGCCAAGCAGCTTGAGAGTTTCGGCTTCCATTTTTTCCTCTTCGCCGCCAATGAAGGGGACCACGTTATCCAGGATGTCCATAGAGGCGACGCCGGGATAGCCCGCGCCGCTGACCGCCTGCATGGTGGTGACAAAGATCTGCTCGATGCCGAAGCGCTCCTCGATGGGCTTGAGGGCCATGACCAGACCGATAGTGGAGCAGTTGGGATTGGTGACCATGTAGCCGCCGGACTCGCGGCGCGAGGGCTGCTCCTCGATGAGGTGCAGGTGGTCGGCGTTGACTTCGGGAATGACCAGGGGCACATTCGGCGTCATGCGGAAGGCGCTTGAGTTGGAGAGTACGGCGCAGCCAGCGGCGGCGAATCTGGGCTCCATCTCGCGGGCGATGGCCGCATCGACAGAGGCGAAGATCACCTTCGGCGCGCCCTCGGGCTCGGCCGCGGAGACCTGCATGTTTGCAATGCGAGTGGGGAGGGGGGTGTCGAGCCGCCACTTGGCGGCCTCGCCGTAGGACTTTCCGCTGGAGCGGTCGCTGGCGGCCAACCAGGCGACTTCGAACCAGGGGTGGTTTTCAAGCAGTTGAATGTAACGCTGGCCGACCATTCCGGTGGCGCCGAGGATGCCGATTGGTTGTCTGTTTTTCATGGCAGTTAACACTCCAGTGTACAGGAGGACGGGTTTCAAGTTCACCCGGCGCGGGGCTGAGGGGCGAGGACGTAGACCATCGACAATTATCTTTCGCGAGATTCACTGAGGAATCCGAAATTGCCGCCGATAAGCCTAAACAGGAGCCATCTGGGATGAACCTGAAGCAGTTGGGTGGCTGGGGCCAGTCCCGGCCCTCGGCCAAAGACGAGCCCGCGCTTCCGCCATTGGAACGCTGCCTGACGCAGCTTGTGGAGGGCGCGGTGGCTGGAGTACCGCAGATCGACGCTCAGTCCCACCTGGCATTTCGCGGCCGGGTCGAAGAACTGGCGCGGTCTCTGCGGGATCGCGTTCCAGAGGAGCAAAGACTCGAGGTCATCCGATCAATCCTCAGGGAGTTTGAGACTCATCGCAACGCAACGGAAGCGGCAGTCCGCGAACAACTGGCCGCCTGGCGCAGCGTGGCCGGATCGCTGTTCGGCGAACTGCTGCTTAGCCTCGGCGTCGACCCTGCCTCTGCCGATGCCGCTCCGCTGTCGCAACTGGTGAAGCGGCTGACGACCGGGAGCGAGATCGCTGCCTGGGGCGAGAGACTGGAACTTTTCCTGCACCCGCTGGACGGCAAGGGCCCGGCCCATGTGCTGGCTGAGCGGCTGGATGCGGCCGATTGCTCGACCGCCAACGACAATGCAGCGGGCCTGCGCGGAGCCGGGAGCGCGGTCGAAGATCTGCGGAAGATCATGGAGAGCGGCGGAGACGGGTTCATTGTCCTGTTTCGCCTCAGTTGCATTAACATCATCAGCCAGCGCTTCGGCGCCGAGGCAGTGGAGGATTGCCTGATGGCTGTTTCCGCCTTCCTCACCGCCGGACTCGAGAGCGAGGACACGATCTACCACTGGAGCGACTCCGCCCTGCTCGCCATTTTGCGAGGCAGATACAGCGAGTTCATGGTGGCCGCCGAGCTGGACCGGATCATCTCGCAGAATCGCGAAAGCAGCATCAACGTCTCGGGCCGCGCCATCATGCTGCGCATCCCGATCGCATTTGAGTTGACCCCCATCAACCGACTTCGCAGCGCGGAAGATCTGCTGAAGATTTCGGCGCTTCATGCGGCAAAGAGGTGACCCCCGTGAAACCTGGCGCACTGGCCGAAACGACCGCACACGATACGCGCGCAATGGACGCCACCGGAATCGATGGCACCGATTCTATCGACGAGCTGCCTTTGCCTTACGTCGAGGTGGACTCTCATGGATTTATCACGCGGGCCAATCGCGCATCGCTCGCGCTTCATCACATGGAGTGCGGGCAACTGGTCGGCAAGATGGCCTGGGACCTGATGCCGACGGACGAGAAGGACCAGAGCTTCGCGGCCTATTGCACGAGTCTTGAAACGGGGGAAGGGCCGGCGGTTGTGCTGCGCTCGCTTTACGACCGGTCAGGACAGTTCCACACCTATGAGATACACCGGGGCCTGGTGCGCGATGCCGACGGAAATCCGGCCGGGATGCGGATGATCTGCGTCGACGTAAGTGAAGCGACAAAGGCGCTGGAAGAGGCTCGCCGCACCAGTGCCTGGCTGGGAAGCGTGTTGAATTCGCTCTGCGAAGCCGTAATCGTTACCGACGCGGTCGGCTTCATCCGCTCGGCCAATCCAGCCGCGGAAGCGCTGCTTGGATGGCGGGAGTCGGAGTTGACGGGAGTTGCGATTGAAGAAGGGCTGCCGATCCTGGCCTATCTTGCCGGCGATCGAAAGGAGTTGCCGTTCAACAGGTCGCTGGAAGGTCCGACAAAAGGCATTGCGACTGTGCAGGATCGCAAAGGCCGCGAAATCCACGTTGGAATCGGCACATCCCCGATCGTCGACAAGGAAAACGGTTCGACCGCCGGCGTGGTTCTGCTGCTTCGAAAGCTGGAGCTTCGGGGCTAGCCCATTGCCTCTAGAACGGCGTCGGCAAACTGGCTGGTGCCGGCGGCGCCGCCCACATCGCGGGTGAGGGTCTTGCGTTCGGCGTAGACGGTCTCAAGAGCGCTTCTGGACTCTTGTCCGCGGCGGCGGGCTCGTCGATGTGGCGCAGCATGAGGACCGCCGACTGGAGCAAAGCGGTGGGGTTGGCTACGTCTTTGCCGGCGATGTCGGGCGCGGAGCCGTGGACCGCTTCAAAAATGGCGCACTCGACGCCGAGGTTGGCGCCGGGCACCAGTCCGAGGCCGCCGACCAGACCCGCACAGAGATCGCTGACGATGTCGCCGTAGAGATTTTCAAGCAGCAGCGTGTCGTACTGGTAGGGGTTCATGACCAGCTGCATGCAGGTGTTGTCGATGAGGTGCTCGCCGTAGAAGATGTCGGGGAAACCCTCGGCCACCTTGCGGGCGCAGCGCAGAAAAAGGCCGTCGGAGAGCTTCATGATGTTGGCCTTGTGGATGGAGTGAACCTTTTTGCGGCCGTGCTTGCGCGCGTAGTCGAAGGCGAACTTTGCGATGCGCGTGGAGCCCTTCTCGCTGATGACCTTGATGCTCTCGACGACGCCGGGAACGACTTCGTGCTCCAGGCCGACGTATTCGCCCTCGGTGTTTTCGCGGACGATGATCAGGTCGACGCCGGGCCAATGGGTGGCGAGGCCGGGGAGATTTTTGATGGGGCGGAAGTTGGCGAAGAGGTCGAACTTTTTGCGCAGGGTGACGTTGATGCTCTTGAAGCCGCCGCCGATGGGGGTGGTCACGGGGCCTTTGAGCGCGACGCGATTGCGCTCGATGGATTCGTAGAGGGCGGCGGGGATGTATTCGCCGTGGATTTCGAAGGCTTCGGCGCCGGCGGCGAAGCGCTCCCAATCGAATTTGACGCCGGTGGCTTCGAGGATGCGGACGACGGCGTGCGTCACTTCGGGGCCGATGCCGTCGCCGGGGATCAGGGTGATTTTGTGGGTCTTTGTTTCCGCCATTGGATTCCTTTTCTTGGCTGCCAGCTTCTAGCTTTCAGTTTTCGGTTGTTGGCTTTTCGGCGCGCCATTACTGCGGCAGCGATAAGTGGCGACCATGCGAGTGCTCCCCGCCCGGTTGTATCTTAGGTCCCAAAATAGCCAACTGGGGCGTTCGATTTGTGGCCGTCCGCTATTTCTTTCCTTTGGTGCCGTGGCTCCTGAGCAGGCCTTCGAGCTCTTCCTTGAATTCGCGGACATCTTTGAAGTCGCGGTAGACGGAGGCGAAGCGGATGTAGGCGACGGTGTCGAGGCCTTTGAGGTGCTCCATGATCAGCTCGCCGACTTCGGCGGTGGTGCGCTCGCGCTCGGGGGCGTCCATCAGGAAAGCTTTCGGTGGCGTCGACGATCTGTCTCCAACTGGCCGGAGGAGACGGGGCGTTTTTCGCAGGCGCGGAGCAGGCCGCTGAGAATTTTTTGGCGGTCGAAGCGCTCGCGGCGGCCGTCTTTCTTGACGACCATGTAGGGGATTTCGTCGATGCGCTCGTAGGTGGTGAAGCGGCGGTTGCAGCTCTCGCACTCGCGGCGGCGGCGGATGGAGTCGGCCTCCTTGCTTTCGCGCGAGTCGACTACGCGATCCTGCCCGAAACCACAATATGGACACTTCATGCTATCTGGATTCTATGGCATGGGACTGTCTCTTGTTGACGGCGAAGCTGCCGCCGGTGGCTCAGGGAACAGGCACGAGCAGGGTCTTGCTCGCCACCGCTGTAAGACCGTCCAGGGTAGCGACGAATGAGTTGGAGATCAGCGGCTCATCGTCAATATGCGAGAGCAACTCGGCATTATTCCAGGCCGCCTCACGCGCCGAGGAGACACTCCAAGCCGCCAGAGTATCTTCAAGGCGAGACGCCAGCGGAAGCGCGTCTCCGAGCAGGCGTACATCGAGTGTCTTTTTGGCGGCCTCGATCAGGCTGTCGAGGGTGGTGTTGAGAGCGGTAAAGTCGTTGTACTGGGTAGTCCCATGCTGGGGCGCGATGCCGGTCGCGCGGCACAGTTGCGTCACAGCCTGGGGAAGATCGTGGTTGATGTGCGCGTTCATTCCGGCGAGCGCAAACTGGATGCGCGCGATCGGCGCCTGGTCTCGTACGTTGAAGAGCGCCTGCCAGCAGTCTGAGGCGCCAGAACCGGGCGCGGATTCAGCAGAGAGCGCGCTCTGGATCGCGGCAAAGTAGAAGCCGGCAAATCCGACATCGAGCTTTGCAATCCACGAGGGATCTCCAAAGCCGGCCGCGCTGACACGCGCCTGGACCGCCAGAGTGACTTCGAGGTAGAGCCCGTTAAACCACTTCAGTCCGTCGCCATCCGCGCAGAGGTTTTGGATGGTCTCAAGGATCTGAATCACGTCTGGAATCGTCTGGGGAGTGCGCTGGACGGAGGCAAACAACTTTGAATCGTAAGGGAACATGGACGGTCATCATAACCCGGCACGGGAGCGGCGGCAAGAAGAAAACTTCTGTTTTGGGGCATCGATCCCGAAACGCAACAACGGCCTGAGATTGGATTCTCAGGCCGCTGCCGGTGGACTGTTGGGATTGGACTGGAGGCCTTCGCGCTTCCGCGAGTGCCAGAGCCATGGTGGAGAGCCCTCCACCGGGTCTTGGCTGGACTTATCTGGGGCTGGGGCGCAAGGGCCTCAGGCCTCAGTCACCTCACGTAAGAAACTACTGGAACAATCACTTTTCATCAGCTGGATCACCCTCCTTTCCCGTGTAAGCAAAAGCTACAACCAAGTCTGAGGTGGAGTCAAGGGGACTTTGGTTTCAGTTCGGAGAATTGACTACAACTGCGGCGTAGCAGGCGGAGCGGCGGCGGCCGGTCGTTTGGCTACAAAATCGATCGCGGGGCGGTCGGCTACCTGGCGGCTGAACTTGATGGTGTCGCCGTCGGCTTTGCCGGTGTACATGATCTTCATCTCGTTGCCGTTGAAGTTCATGACCTGCGAGAACGAGATGTTGTCGCCATCGATCTTGCCGTCGGTGATGTCACTTTCTCCGCGCGGAGAGGTGACTTTCCCGGTGAGGGTTGCGCCGTCGACGTGGAAGTCGAAGGTCAGGGTTTGCGTTCCTCTCGGCGTTGTAACGTCGGCGGTCCACTTGCCGCTAAAGTCGGCGGCCAGCGCGCTGACGGTGCCGAGCGCGAGAAACAGAGCTGCGAGTCCGATTTTTTTCAACATACGACAACCTCCATTGATCCTTATCCCGTTGATCCGGGATTGATCCCGGCGCGGAATTGAAGTCCCGGCACCTGTGAAGAGGGACGAAGAGTGGTGGGGATAAGACCCAAGGGGCGGAGCTGTTTACTTCAGCACGCCTGCGCGGTGAATGTGCTCGACCTGCTTGCCATAGCGGCCGAGCAGGGCGTTCCAGCGCACGATGGCGATCTCCTCAAGCATCTTGATGCCGTCTTTGAGGTAGCTCATGCGGGTGCGCTCGTCGTGCGCCCAGCTAACCGGAACCTCTTCAATCCGGTAGCCGCGCTTGAGGGCGATAAACAGAATCTCCGGATCGAATCCCCAGCGCTCGATGGTCTGCAACTGGAATACGGTTTGCGCGGCGTCGCGGGTAAAGGCCTTGAATCCGCACTGGGTATCGGCGAATTTCAGGCCCATCACAAAGCGCGTGACGGCGTTGAAGCAGCGTCCGAAGAACTGGCGGTAAAAGGGCTGGCGATGGGTTTGACGGCTCCGCTCCAACCATCGGGATCCGATGGCGATGTCTGCGCCACCGGCGATGGCGGCGAAGAGCCTTTCGGCCTCCTCGATGGGCGCCGAGAGGTCGGCGTCGGTGAACATGACCACTTCTCCGAGGGCCTGCAGCAGGCCGGAGCGGACGCTGTAACCCTTGCCGCGATTGCCGGGATTCTGGAGCAGGCGCACTTCAGGCGCGCTGGCGGCAAAGGCGCGCACAACCTGCGGCAGTCGCATCCGAAGAGCCATCATCGACCACGATCACTTCGGCGGACCAGCCGCGCTGCGCGAATGCAGTCGACAACGGACGCGAAGCGTGGCTGGAATGCGGCCTGCCTCGTTATACGCCGGGATCACGATGCTGTAGTTCGGATAGGGCATGGCGCCAGGAACCTCCACGAAACTCGGATCCGTATTCGTCCGGCATTCGAAGTCGAGGGAGGCTTTGGACATGATACCGCAAAGTTGACTGGGGGACCGGCGCAATCAGGCGGGCAAGGCGATTTAAGGCCAACTTGCTGATGCGAAAAGGCTAAATTCTAAAAAGGGGCTTGCTTTTTCCACGCTTCCCCGTAGAAAATCCGTTTATGCTGAGAGCGGAGGCCTATCGCATATGACAAAGGCAGACCTGGTGGAAAAGGTGACCGGCTTGGGTGACCTGACACGCCGCGACGGCGAGGTGATCGTTGAAACCATCTTCGGTTCCGTGATTGGAGCCCTGCAGAGCGGCGACAAGATCGAGATTCGCGGCTTCGGCTCGTTCCGCATCCGCCAGCGCAATCCCCGCATTGGCCGCAACCCCAAGACCGGCGAGCGCGTGGACGTCCCCGCCAAACGCGTGCCCTACTTCAAGCCCTCCAAGGAGCTTCGCGACCTGGTGAACCCAGACGAGGCCGGCAGCGCCGCCTGACGCTTGCACGAAAGCTAAAGACAAGAGGAAGCGACAGTCCCTGCTTGAAAGCCCGGGCCGGGACGTCGCTTTTTTTTAATCCGGACGCGCAGGCGCAAAAATCGGGTCAGCGTTCGGAGGGCCTGACCCCAATTACCGCCATCATGCGCCCGGCATGACCCCGGGATGCGCGGTGCGAAAAGAAGAGATCCGTCTGGCAGCTTGTGCATCCTCCGGCAACATGGATCGATCGGGGCTTGAGCCCGGCGGCCAACAACTGGCGGCGGTTGGCCTCGACGAGATCCAAGTGCATCTCAGGGCCAACAGACGAGTGGCCGGGCGCGCGTTGCGTCAAAAAGAGCATGGGATATTTTTTGCGAACCACGTCGGCAGAGTAGATCTCGCGAAAGAGTTCGCGCGCGTATTGGAACTGGGACTCGAACTCCGAGAGCACCTCTTCGCCGACGGCGTAGCAGCAGGCGCCAACGCCGGGCCCGATTGCGGCGACCAGATCTTCAGGCCGGGAGCCAAAATCGAGCCGCATGCGACCTACGCCCGTCTCTACAATGCGCTTCACGGTTCCGCGCCAGCCGGCATGGAAGGCGCCCACCACACGACGCTTGCGATCGGCCACCAGCACCGGAATGCAATCCGCGGTCTGGATGCCGAGCAGCAGGCCGGGTTCATCGGTGATGAGGCCGTCGGCATGCCATGGGTGTTCGCGAAGAGCATCTGCCGCAATGGCGCGGTGCACCAGGTTGGAGTGAAATTGGCGAAGAGCGAGTAGAGGGGTTGCAGGATCTCCGCTGACGGCTTCGGCCAACAGCCTGCGGTTGCGGGCTACGGCTTCCCTTCTGTCATCGGCGGTAAAGCCCAGGTTCAGCTCGCCGGGAGCATCCTGAGGACAATATGCGTGGCTCGCGCCGCCGCGACGAGTGCTGAAGCCATGCCAGAGCCAGGGAAGCTTGTCCCATGCGGAGACGGCGAGCCAGGCAACTCCATTTGCCGCAATGCGAGCGGGCGGGGCGCTTCGGGACCACTCTTCCGCGGAAGCTTGCCCGAGCCTGGTATTTCTGGATTGGGCGATGCTTGACGGGGCGAGGGAGCGGCCACGCGAACTTCCGCGCGAGCTGCGCACGAGACCGGCCTTGTGGAAAAGATCGTCAATTTTCCTGAGGTCAGTGCGGGAAACAGAATCAGGGCTGGAAGGAGTCCGCATGTGAATTCGATTCTACCGGGTGGGAATCGTATGGATTTTGGGAGAGCATGTGGGCCTGCTTTCCAGCAGGCCCGCTCGAGAGGCAATTTTTGGGAGGGGGTCCAGGGGGGATTGAGGGAAGAGGTCCATTACAGACCTTCAAGAAGGAGAGAATACCTTTCTTGGAAGGGAGATATTCGGGGAAGCCTCTGCTAATTACTTACTAGGATGCACCGAATGGAAAAAGGTTGCAAGAGGTAAGGTTGCTGAAAGACAAACTGGATGAGGATTATTTTTTCGGGAGCGGAAAACTCCCCTTGCCAATCGGGCTCGGAAGGTATTCAAAAGACAAGAATCGACTTGCAACCTTGGGAGGCGTCGGATTTCATCCTCCCAGGCACGAACAACAACGGTAACCAAAGCGCGAGTCCGGGCCGAATCCCCTACTTCTTCGGCTCCTCATCCTGCGGCACCACCGGCCCTTCTCCAGGGAAGGGCCAGTTGGTGTCGAGCAGAATCTCCTTCTCGCGCTGCTCCTTTGGAACGAGATCGATCTTCTTGTTCTCGAAGAAGTGCACGCCGGTTTTGCCCGCCGTCGCGATGTCGAGGTCGCCGTCGCCATCGAGATCGAGGGTGATGAACTGCGTTCCGGCGGCGGCTGTTCCGTTGACGCCGATGGGATAGCGCGTGAATGCGCCCGTCTTGCGATCGATCTTGTAGTAATAAACAACCAGCGGATCGTAGGAGCCGGGATCGTGTCCGGAGTGGCCGCGGTAGCGCTTGCCGGCCAGCAACTCCATCTGTCCATCGCCATCGATATCCGCCATCTTGAGAGCGTGCACCTGCGAGAAGGATTCGTCGATGGTGTGCTTGATCCACTTCCGATCGGCGCCTTCGCCACTCTGCTCCAGCCAGTAAATTCCGTAGCTGTGCCCCTGGCCGTAGAGGATGTCCGTCTTGCCGTTGTTGAACACGTCGTAGCCGATGATCGGAAATCCCGCATCGCCCAAATCCCAGTCACCGTGCCACTCCCATTGATCCTTGTCCGCATCGATCTGCCGGAACCAGCCGGTGGGGGTGAGAATATCGGCTTTGCCATCCCCATCCACGTCCGCGACACCGATGCCGTGCCCATCCTGTGCGCGCTCGCCGACGTGATGCGCCTTAGGCTCAGGGCCGGAGAAGTCGATCCACAGAACTCCGGAGTGGTTGTAGTGCGCGAAGACGAGGTCGGCCTGTCCATCGCCATTGATATCGGCCATCCAGCCGCCCTCGGTGTCGTAGCTGTCGGTAATGAAATGGCGCTTCCACTCGGCGTCCAGCTTGCCGGGATTCTCCCACCAGAAAACGCCATTCGTCATCCAGCCCGCGGTAACCACATCGGGATGGCCGTCGTGATTGACGTCGATGGTCCACTCTCCGCAGTCGGAGACGAACTCGTTCCTGATGCCGGCCTCACGATACTGATGGCGCTTCCATTCGCCGCCCTGCGGTCCGGGGTTCTCGTACCAATAGGCTCCGCTGAGCAGGTCGGGCCTGCCGTCGCCGTTCATATCAAGCGCGGTGATGGCTTCTGCGTGATCGGTACCCAGACGATGAACGAAGAATGTAGCCTGCGCAACGCCGCCAGGGGCGGGGCCGGGGGTAATCCTGCGCACGGTCTGGGGCAGAGTCGGATCGGGAGCTTGTTCTTTGCTCTGCGGCGCCGTCGGGGTTTGCGCCATTGCGCAGGCCGCCGCAGCCATTGTAAGCAACAGCGACAATCCCGCTGTGTTGGCGATTCGTTGCAGTCTCATGGAAAGGTTTCCTCTCGCGGGAAATTCTCTTCGCTGCCGGGCGGGTCGCGCAAGTTTTGCGGAAAGGGCCGGGAACGGAGAGGTATTTTGCATGCAATGGCAACCGACGGCGCGAACCTTTCAGTGCCTGTATTCAACCTCGCAGACGATCGGCCTCGGGCCGCGCGACCTTCTCAATGAAAAAGGTGATGAAAGAGACGGGCATGAACCGCACAATGAATGCCGTGAAGCGGCCGCTGAAGTTGGGAACGATGGTGCGCTTTCCGCGGGCGAGCGCGGCGATGGCCTGGCGAGCCACATCGGGCGTTGACTGCACACCCCGCTTGAAGGCGCGCGCGCGGGCGGTGTCAAAGAATTCGCTTTCCGTGGGTCCGGGAGCAGAGCGTGGTCACCGTGATGCCGAAGCGGGCAACCTCGGCGGCCAGGCCCTGCGCGAAAAAACGGTCAAAGACTTTGGTGGCCGCGTAGGTGTTCAGGTATGGGATGGGTTGAAAGCTGGCCGTGGAAGCGACGACAAGCACCCAGCCGCGGCGGCGCTCGACCATGCGCGGAACGAAGAGGCGCGAGAGCCGCACCACGGCCTCGCAGTTGACGCGGACCTGGCTCAATTCCTGCTCGATGGGGTTCGTATAGAACGCGCCGAACTGGCCCAGGCCTGCATTGTTGATGAGGATGTCGACGGTGATTCCGGCGCCTTCCGTGGCGTCGTAAATTTGTTCGGGCGCGGCGGGATCGTTGAGATCGGCTACGACGATCCGCACCTCCGTTCCGCAGCCGGCGAGTTCTGCCGCAAGTGCGTCAAGACGGTCCTTGCGCCGTGCCGTGAGAATGAGTTTGGCGCCGTGAGAGGCGAGTTCGCGCGCCATGGCAACGCCGATGCCCGCACTCGCCCCCGTGACCAGCGCCCATTTGCCGTTGAAGCCGTTTGTGTTTGCCATCGTGGGACCATCATAGCCGGTGGGCGTTGCGGGCGATTACTTCTTGAGCAGCTTGAATGCGTGCGTCCACTCATTGTGGAGGAAGAAGGGCAGGCACCACAGCATGCAAAGCGGCTCGATCGCGCGCGCCGACTCCGCGGAGCCCATGTCTGCTGTCTCCCAGCCAAACTGATCGAGGATCTTGCCGACCGATTTCTTTGCGGCCTCATCGTTGCCGCAGATGAACATGGTCGGCTTGCCGCCTGGGAATTGCGGGTTGACCATGAGTATTGCGCCAACCGAGTTGAATGCTTTAACGAAATTTGCTTCAGGGAATTTGCGCTGCAGATCTTCCATGAGGGATTGGTCGTGGGTGGTGAAGAATCGCAGCACGCCGTGGTCCGGAGGCGCATCGGCGATTGGGTTACATGCGTCCATCACCGTTTTCCCCTTGAGGTTTTCTGCGCCGGCAAGGCGCAGGACCTCGGCGGCAGCATTGCCTTTGACGGCGAGCACCAGCATATCGCCGAATGCGGCCGCGGCTGAAAAGGTCCCGGTGGAACCGGTGGAATTTTTCGCGGCCCAATCGGCCAGTTTCTCCGGCGTCCTGCTGCCGATCATTGCTTTGTGGCCGTGTTTGAGAAAACCGCTGGCCAATGCCTTTGCAACGTCTCCCGACCCAAGAACTCCGACCTTCATCTCTATCTCCTTTGTCTGAACGGCTCTTCGTGGATAGATGCGACAGAGGGAGGATGGATGCGGATTATCGCGGTCGCGCTGGCCCGGGACGATGCGCCGGCCAGGATTTTCTCGAGGAGCGCGGATTCTTCGGAGACTTGCGGTTCTTTTCGATGCGCAGCTTCCAGGCGGTGCGCAATGCGCCGGCAAGCATGTCCTCGCCGGCCGCAGCAAGGCGGATATGGGTTGCTCCGTTTCTGCCCCATCCGCCATGAACGGGGAGGAACAACTCCGGCGCTTCGGCGATGAATGCGGCCTGCTGTTCGGGCGTCAGCATGAGGTTGCCGTAGCCCAGGCTCACCGAGGCCAGAGTGGCGAAGATCCTGCCGCCGACGCGAAAATCGGCGGCGCCCATGTGCGAGCCTTCTTCGGCGCCTTCAAGGCTGAGAGCAATGCGGCGAAAATCGGCTGGGGTCATTTTGCAGCTTCCAGCAACTCTCCTTCAAACTCTTCATTCAGCCAGTTGGAGAAGGCTGAGAACTCCTCATCCCGGCCGAGGAAATCGCGCACCATTTCGCGGCCCGGTTTGGATCCGCCTTGCTCCAGCACGGATTTGCGATATCGTGCGCCGGCATCGCAACCGAGCAGATCGTTGGGGTCGAATTGCGCGAAGAAATCCAGCGCAATCACCTTGTCGAAGGCATAGGTGTAGTAGTTGGACGAGTAGCCGGTGAGATGGCCGAAGCTCGCGTACATGCGGTTGCCTTCAATCCAGGTCCAGGGTTGCAGGTTCTCGTAGAGGCTCTTCGTAGTGACGTCCAGATCGAGGTCGGCGGGGTCGCGGTCGTGCAGGTCGAGCGAGAGCGTGGTGTAGTAAAGCTGCGCTCGAATCCAGTCTGCGCGGCCAAATGCGCCGGCCAGCTTCATCTTCCGGATGGTCTCCGACGGCAGCATCTCGCCGGTCTCGTAGTGCTTTGCAAAGGCCTGGAGAAGTTTTTCGTCGCGGAAGAACTCTTCCAGCATTTGCGAGGGGACTTCGATGAAATCGCCTTCCGTGGCAAATCCCGAAAGCCCGGCCCATTCGGTGTGCCCGCCCAGAATTGCGTGCATGAGGTGGCCGAACTCGTGGAAGAAGGTAACGACATCGGAGTACTGCAGGAGGCCCGGATCGGCGCCGTCGCCGGCCGGAAAATTGCAGATGAGCGCCGCCTCAGGGAGCGCACCATCGCGGACGCCGGTGACAATGGGCGCGGCGGAGAACCACTTGTCCTTGCCTTCGCGCGGATGCATGTCGAGATAGAAGCGGCCCACATGCTGATCGGCGTCGAAGACCTCAAAGACGGAAACCGATTTATGCCAGGCCTGGGCGGTGGTGGGCCGAAACTCAACCTTGAACAAGCGTGCGGCCGTTTGAAGCACGCCGGCTTCTACCTGGGCATAGGGGAAGTATGGGCGGACAGACTGCGAGTCGAAGTCGAATGCCGAGCGGCGGAACTGCTCATACCAGTAGCCGCGGCTGGTGATGTCGATTTCCCTAAGGTCCGGCTGGCGTTCGCGCGCAAAGGCAAGAATCAGTTGGTGCTCGCGGCGGGCCCCGTCGAGGCTGGCCTGGTTCAGCCTGGTCAGAAAGGTGCGAACATTGGCGGCGGAGCCCATCATCTGGTCGGCGGTGGCAAGGTCGGCCCAACTGCGGAAGCCGAGAATGGTCGCAATCTGCTGGCGCGTGGCAAGCAGGTCAAGCAGAATCTGCCGGTTGGCGGGGTAGGCGCGGGTGTTGTAGGCCAGAAACATCCGCTCTCGCAGCGCCGCATTCGAAGCAAACGTCATCACCGGCTGCATGTCCGGCGGGTCGGTGGTTAAAACTACGCTGCCATCGGCGTCGAGGGGATGGCGGGCCAGGTAGTCGGCAGGCAGGCCGTCGAGCTCGTCGGCTGTCGCCGTTACCGTTTTGCCGCCCTCCTGAATATTGCGGCTGAATTCGAGTGAGAGATGGGTTGCTTTATCGTGAAGAGTCTGCAGCAGATCGCGGGTGGGCTGGTCCTTGTCCACGCCGGCCAGCCGGTAGCCAAGCAGGGTACGCTCGACGAAATGCCGGGTCGCGGGACTCGCCCCCTCCAGGCTGATCGCCACAAGTGCCTCATAAACCTGACGGTTAAGGCTCAATGCACTGCCCGCCGTGGCCACGCGCTGGGCTTCGGTCTGGGCTTGGTCGCGGACGGCTTTTTCGGGTGCGACGGAGTTTAGAACGCCGGCCTGGGCGCCCGCCAGACTGAGGTGCTCGATGGCCTGGTCGTAGAGACGGAGGGAGTTTTCCAGGGTTCGGGGCCCCTGAACGGCCAAAAGGGCTTGAAGTGCAGCCTCATGCGCGGCCAGGCGGGCACTTACCCAGGCGGCAAGGGCTGCGGCAGAAGCGGCGCCGCCCGCCTCCCAGGCGTGAATGGAATCGATTCGGGCGGTGGGAGCGGGATTTTCTGCGGGCATAGCGGGGAAATTCCTCCAAAGTTCTAGGTTGCCACAGCGACAGGGGGGTAGATGACCGGCCGGGGAGCAAAGATGCCCCGAAGATTCACATAATTCTATTGTTGCATCCGTGACAAATCCCGCTTAAGATGCGTCAATTGATGGCTATGTCTCGGGTTGAGTCCAGCACAGTCGATTTTGTTGCCGCTCCGGCAGTTCCCAGGCCGCGGCGGGGCAAGCTGTGTGTGGCCATTCAGGGCAGCACGCCGGCGGAGATTTGGGAGCGGGCGGCGACGGCGGCCGGGGAGACCAGGTTCCTGGAGTTCCGGCTGGACGCGCTGGCCAAGCCCGCGGCGGCTTTGCCGGGGCTGCAGGAGTTCCTGGCCTCGCACCGCGAGGTCTCTGCGATTGCAACCTGCCGTCGAAAGCAGTTTGGCGGCCACTTCGTTGGGACATTGACGGCGGAACTTGAGGTTCTGCTAAAGGCCGCCGAATCCGGCTGCTCGATTGTGGACCTGGAAGTGGAATCGGCCGAGGAGGCCAAACCCGCGCAACTGGGGAAATTCCGCACCGGATTGCGGGCGGCCGGAGCGTCGCTGCTCATCAGCTATCCACGACTTTACGCGCACCAAGGGCCTGGAGCAGGCAGCGGACCGGATCGAGGCCTTCGAGCCGGATTTCGTGAAGGTGGTCTCGACCGCCCGCACACTCTCTGACAACCTCGCCATGCTCAAGTTGATTGAAGACCGCTCGCTTTCATCGCACGTCGTGGGCATCGCCATGGGTGAGGAGGGCCTGGTAAGCCGGGTGCTCGGGCCGCGCGCCGGAGCCGCCTTCACCTTTGCCTCCCTTGAGGACGGCGCGGAGACGGCTGCCGGGCAAATCTCGGCGAGGACGTTGTTGGATCTCTACCGGCTTGAACAACTCGACCAGGCGACACGCATCTTCGGCGTGGCCGGCAATCCGATTGCGCATTCGCTTTCGCCGCTGATGCACAATACCGCCTTCCGCCGGGAGAATGTGAACGCAGTGATGCTGCCGCTGAAGGTGCGGGCGCTCAACGATCTGCTCACAGTCGTGCGCGAACTGCCGTTAGGCGGAGTGGCCGTAACCATGCCGCTGAAGCAGGAAGTGCTGCCGCACCTGGCTAACATGGACCCGCTTACCGCGCGCATCGGCGCCTGCAACACGTTGCGCACGGGCGCCGACGGCAAGCTTTACGGCTTCAACACGGACGTGGCCGGCGTTGTGAGGCCGCTTGAAAAGCGCATGAGGCTCAAGGGAGCGCGCATCGTTGTTCTGGGCGCCGGCGGTGCGGCACGGGCCGCGGTCTTCGGCCTGGTGGAGCAGGGCGCGGAGGTCTTTGTCGTCAACCGCACCCACGAGACGGCGGTGGCGCTGGCTCGCAAGGCACATGCGAAGTCGCTGAAGCAGGAACTGCTGGCGAAGAACAAGTTCGACGCGCTCATCAACACCACGCCTTGCGGCATGGCTGGCGTGAAGCCGGCGCTGCCCATCAAGGAGAACGAGCTGAATGCGAGCCTGGTCTTCGACATGGTCTACAACCCGCTGGATACGCCGCTGCTGAGGCTGGCACACGGCCGCGGTATTCCTATCATCAGCGGTCTTGAGATGTTTGTGCAGCAGGGCGCCCGCCAGTTTGAAATCTGGACCGGCAAGCCCGCGCCGGAGGCGGAGATGCAGCGGGTGGTGGAGCTGGCGCTGCGTCGACGGGTTTAGTTCGACTCAAGGCTGAGCACTCCGCAGGCGGCGTGCTCAGCCTCTCGGGGCAATCGTAGCTCCCCACTCTTCCGGGCTCACATCGCGCGCGTGGCGTGCGAATAGCCAGTGGTGCCCATCGAGATCCACCGCGCCGTATTGGCGTTCGCCGTATTCTGTTTCATGAAGCTCCTCGACAATCTTTGCGCCCGCGGCTTTCGTGTGAGCGCAATGCGCATCCACATCTTCGACCAAGATCGTAAGGCTCTGGGTTCCGTATCCGAGTTGAGCAGGTGTGAGTTCATTGCCCCTGGGGTGACGGAGCATGACGTAAGCCTTGCCGAGGTACATCTGGATGCCGCTCACAGGATCGCCGTAGCGAAAGGCCTCGCGGAAGCCAAACACGCGGCTGAGCCATGCGCCGGCGTCAAGCACACTGCGATAGGCGATGTGGGGAAGCAGGATGTCGGCGGGGACGGATCGGTTTTTCATACCGGGATTATAGAGACAAAGCGGCTTACATCGACAGGCGAAAAAACCGCTTCGCTTTGGCCACGTCTTTGAAGATCTGCGCCTTGAGCGCCTCGGGCGAAGGCCACTCGATCTCGCCGCGCAGCCGGAGCAGAAACTCCACTTCGATCGGCGTCGTCTCATCCAATTCGATTGACTCAAAATTTAGAATGTGCGACTCGACCGCGAACGAAGCCTCCCCAAAGGTGGGCCGGTTGCCAACATTCGTCACCGCCTGAAAGACGCGCCCGCCCATCTTCAGCCGCGTGACATAGACGCCGAAACCGGGGAGGAGCGCGCCATACGGCGCCAGGTTCACGGTGGGAACCAGAAGCCGCGTTCCAATGCCGCGCCCGCGCGCCTGCGTCGAGAGCACTGAAAATGGGCGTCCCAGCATCCATCGCGCGCGGCGCATATCGCCCGCGGCCACCATTGCCCGGATCGCCGAACTCGAAACTTCGAGGCCGTGCACCCGCACTGCCTCGTGCACCTCGACGCCGAACCCAAGCTCCGCGCCCAGTTCGCGAAGTTCATTGACGCCCGCTTCGGCGCCGTGTCCAAACCGGAAGCTTTGCCCCTCATGAAGCCCGCGAACACCGAGCGTCCCGGCAAGAACCTTGCTCGCAAAATCACGAGCCGAAAGGCAAGCCAGCGCTGCGTCGAACGTCAGCACCACAACCGCGTCGATGCCCGTCGAGGACAACAAGCGCAATCGCTCCAGCGCCGGCGTCAACAGAGGTGGCGCCTGCCTGGGCCGCAAATAGTGCTCAGGGTGGGGATCGAAGGTAATTGCTACGGCGCGCGCGCCCACGCTGCGCGCCTGTTTGACTACCGCGGAGAGAATCTGGCGATGGCCCAGGTGCACGCCGTCGAAGTTGCCGATTGTCGCAACCGAAGGGCCGAAGCCCGAGGGGATCTCGGCAATGGAACGGAAGACCGAGATGGCTGGGACCGCGGGTAGTGAATCGCTGGGGTTCATGGGGATCACTGGCCCACGCTTATGGAAATCGTCAGCCCGTCGTAGGCCAGCCTGACGTTTTCCGGCAGCGTGCGGTTGGTCTCTTCGTGGCCCAGTTCGTGGGCGATGTGGGTAAGCCAGGTGTGGCGCGCTCCAATGCGCTTGGCCCAGGCCAGCGCCTGCTCCACCGTCGCGTGGCTGGGATGCGGTTTATGGCGCAGCGCGGAGAGCGCCAGATGCTCCAGCCCCTCAAGCAAAGCAAAACTCGACTCGGGAATCGCGCTCACATCGGTGAGATAAGCGGAATTGCCAAATCGGAATCCGGCGATCTCCATCTCTCCGTGCATCACCGGAACACGCACAAACTCGACTCCATGCACCTGGGTTCGTTCGCCCATCCGTTCCAGTTGCACCCGGGCGCGGTGGGAATACGTGGCCTGTGGCGAAAACGTGTAGTCGTAGATGTGCTTCAATACTTTCGCCGTCTCCTCGGTTGCGTAAAGCGGAATGGGCCCGCCCTCGTGAAAAGCCGTAAAGCTCAATGGACGCAGGTCGTCCATGCCCAGAATGTGGTCGGCATGCGCATGCGTATAGATCACCGCGTCCACGCGCCTGAGCCCGGCACGCAATGCCTGCTCGCGGAAGTCGGGGCCGGTGTCGATCACAACCACGCGCTCGGGACCGCCGTCAGGGTCGTTCCAGCGCACCAAAGCGGAAGGCCGCAAGCGCCGGTCATGCGGATCGGGCGAAGTGCAAACCGGGCAAGGGCACCCCAGCGTGGGAACGCCCATCGAGGTGCCCGTTCCCATGAATGTCAGCGAGCCTTCCATGGCGAGCCTCTTGCTTCTGGATGCCAGAAGCTAGCTTCCAGCTTCTAGCCTCCAGCCTCAAGCAAAAACCAATTCCGTTCGCATGGCAATCGTAACGGAGAATCGAAAGAAGTTCGATTCGGCGTCGAAGATTGCCTCAAGGGCTAAAGCCCTACTTCATTTTGGGCCACTTGCGGCACGACTGAAGTCGTGCCCTTTCAAAACTGTGTCGGGTTGAGAGCGTTTCAGCGAGCCGCCGAGTCGTGCCCTTTCAAAACCCGGACCTGTTCGGAGGTCCCATTGGCTGCAAACCGGAAACGATCGTCTAGAAGCCAGCAGCTAGAAGCTCTTCTGATCCTTGATCCTTGATCCTTGATCCCTGTTCCCTGACCCCTGTTCCCTGTTCCCTGCCCTTTTCACTTCTTTCCCGGCGGTGGCGGCACAGGCGGCTGCATCGACTGCATGTTGATCATGCTGGTGAGTTCGAGGAAGGCCATGCGGGTCTCAAACAGCACCGATTGCAGGGTGCGATCCTCGGCCTCGGTCAGGTTGCCTTTGGTCTTCTCGGCCAGCACGCCGAGCAGGTCGATGGTGGTGCGCGCACCCATAATATCCACGCGGGGACGCTGTCCCTCCTGCGTGCCCGCGCCCATCTGGATCATGGCGGAGACGTAGAACTGCTGCACGAGGTGCTCGAAGCCGACAGGAGGTTGCGCACCGACGGCAGGATTCTGCGCGCGGATCAGATCTTCAAGCCGCTGCGCAGAGGCGTCGTAGGCAACCTTCTGCTCCCGGCTCTCCTGGGCAGTGGGAGCGGGAGGCAACTCCTGATCCCCCTCCGCCAACTCGGCGGGCTGCCCGGGTTCGGCCGGAGCTGCATCGCGCCGGCTTTCGTTCACGACCAGGCGAGGTCCTCCACCGGTTTCGGCCGGTGAGACCGGCTTGTCTGGCGGAGGCGCCGGTGCATGTTCACCACTCTGCTGACTGGTCTGCTCTTCTTCCGCCTTGATTTTGCGGCGATCGATCACTTCAAACTTTGGCGTATCGCTCATGGCTCCTGGTTTCCAATCGGCCTAACCTGATTTCCAGCCCGCCGACTCAATCAACTGTTGGGATTTCCGAGGTCTCGCGCATAAGACCCGGGGCTAATTCCGCGTCAACTTGCAAACTCGTATCAGAAGACCGGCGGCTCAGCCAGTATGTGCGCTGAGCCCTTCGCCGCTCCCGCGGAGTAGGTGAAGGTCTGGTTGCTTGTTTCCGCCTCTGCCCGCATCATGGCGAGGGCAAATGCGCGGCTGCCCGAGCTTAGCGAGAGTTCAGCCGCGCTGGTGATATGACCGGCGGGCTTTCCGTCTTCCTGGAACAACTCGGTTCCGCCATCCGGCAATGGCCCGGTCAGTTCAAGCGGCCGCAGATGCTTGTGAACGTTCCCGCGTGAGTGAATGCGCTCCACAATCTCCTGGCCCAGGTAGCAGCCTTTGTTGAAGTGCAATGCGCGCATCTGAGAAGTTTCCTGAGGCAGATCGCGTTCCAAAATGTCGACGCCATATGCCGGAATTCCCTCGGCGATGCGCAACTTCTCAAGCGACACACAGCCGACCGGAGTTGCGCCGGCCGTGCGCAGGCACGACCAAAGCTTCCCCAGCCCCGCTGAAGGAAGCCAGAACTCATAGTGCGGAGCGACCACACCGTAGCCGCGCAAGACCCACAGGTCGAGCCCGTTCCACTCGACGAACTTTGCCGTCATGGGGTGCGCGAAAGCCGGCAGTCCCAATCGCCCGGTTACGTCGTTTGCAAGCGGGCCCGTGAGCCCGAGCGCCGTGATCGAGCCCGCTTCGCCCACTTGCTCTTCACCCAGCGGAACCAGCTCGACATCGTCCATGATGATGAATTGGTTCAGATGCGCCATCAGCCTGTCGAACTGATCGGCGGCAATCTCCAGTTCCAGACCCGACTCACCGGCGAAAGGCGTCCCGGTCAAACGATCGCCCTCGCTCCCGGCTTTTTGAGGCGGAGCGGCCACTGTATTTCGCCGCAGCGGCGAATGCTCCTCGCCTCCGCGCCAGACCATCAGGTCGCCCTGAATGCGCCCCTGCGCGTTCAACACCAGGTTCCACGCCCCCGAATTCGGAAACAGATCGTTAACGGTGTTAGTGACCATCCCGCTCAGCCAGCGAAAACGGTCTTCGCCGCGAACAGCCACGCGGCGCATCCAGCCCAGGTCGTGTATCGCGGCTCCCTTGACCAGCGCCTCTATTTCTGTCTCCGGTGCGTCCAACACTCGTGGCGTAAGCGCACCCCGGCAGGGAGCCAGTTCATGAGGCGTGCGGGCCGACTCAAGCAGCGCGACCAGCGCTGTGGTCTGTAATGGGGGGGATAGGCTGGTCTCTGTCATAGGGGAAACTTTTCCGCCGTCTGTTCGAGTTTTTCCGGTCCGATTCAGCTCCAGACCGCATCCTGATTATAGCCTTGGTAGCAGATGAGCCGGCAGTGAACCGGGATACCCCGAACCGCGATGAGACCCGAAGCCGGGAAAAGATGAAACGCGGGCACAAATAGCAAAGGGAGACGAATTGTCAGATTCAATAAGCAGGAAGCAGGAAGTATCCGGAAGGCGCAACCCAAAACCGGCCGCATTCAGATGGGTATGGGCGGCGGGCGCCTGTTTGGCGGCAGCTTCCGCAGTTGCGTCAGCCGCCGGCGCAGCCGTGCCGTCCTGGCCGGCAAGCGCGGACCAGACCTCTGAGAGCGCCAAGGCGCAAACCCACATTACTCCGGAGCAGGCAAAACAGCTCTTTTCCCTGGTGGACGAGCTGATCAAGTTCTCTTCAGACGAGACCGGCCTGCCGATTCGAAGTTCCGTGAAGCGCCAAATGACGACGCGCGACTCCGTCGAGAGCTATCTCCAGGAAAAATTCAACGACGACCAGGATGCCAAGCGGCTGCAGCGCGACGAAATCGTCTTGAAGAAATTCGGCCTGCTGGACCGCGGCTTCGATCTCAAGCCGTTTCTACTGGCGCTGCTCAAGGAACAGATCGAGGCCTACTACGACTCCAAAACCAAGACCGTCAACATGCTCGACTGGGTGGATATCGACGAACAGAAACCGGTGCTGGCCCACGAGCTGACCCACGCGCTCCAGGACCAGCACTCGGATCTGGAAAAGTGGGACGACCAAACGCCCAACGACGTCTCAACCAATTCGGCGGGCGACACCGACCACCTGTCCAAAGACGAAATGGACACTGCCCGCGACGCCGTCGCCGAAGGACAGGCCACCGCCGTGATGATGGACTACATTCTGAAACCCGCGGGCAAGAGCCTGGTCAAGGATCCCGAGGTGATGGACATTTTGAAGCAGCAGATGAAGAGTTCTCAGGACTCGCCAGTGATGGCCCGCGCGCCCCTGCTTCTCTCCGAGTCGCTCTTGTTTCCATATCGCGAGGGCTTGAGCTTCGAGCAGGACGTGTGGATGGACCAGGGACAAGCCGCCGCCTTTGCCGGCGCCCTCGACAATCCACCTACTTCGAGTTGGGAGATCATCAACCCCCGCGTGTACGAAAAGCACCAGATCCCCGCCGTGCCTTTGCTGCCCGACATCCATCCCCTCGTCGATACGCTTTACCAGCCATACGATATTGGCCAGGTGGGCCAGCTTGACGTGCATATTCTCACCGAACTTTTCGGCGGAGACGAGGCCGCGCGCAATCTGACCCCGGCCTGGAACGGCGGCCTCTACTGGGCCGGCCAGTTGCGCAGCGCGAAAACCCCCGCGGAGTTGGGCTCGCCGAAATCTCTCGCTCTGCTTTATCTGGCCGCGTGGAGAAACCCGGCCACGGCGCAGGCCTTCGCCAAGCTCTACACCGATAACCTGGGCCGGAAATACTCCGGCCTGAAAGAAGACGTTGCCGCGAAGACGTCCGCGCCCGCCGACGGCAAATCTCAGGAAGAGGTGTACTCCACAAGCGAAGGCCCCGTCGTCATCACCACTCGCGGCAAGCTGGTCTTCATCGCGGAGAGCTTCCCACTCGACCTGGCGCGCAAGCTTACCAACCTGGTCCTCGACGCGCAGGGAAGCGGCGAGATGAAGATGGCCCAAAGCCCACCGCCGAGTACCCTGGTTCTCAACGCCAATTCCCGGCAACCACTGACCGCCGACCTCGTTCGGTTCCTCTCCAATTGCGGCGTCATGAAGGTCGCGGTAGATGCCGGGATCGAGTCTGGAACACTTGCCAAGGAATGACCGCGGTATCTCAATTGCATTCCCTCAGGGGTTAAAACCCGATGTCCATCCGGCTCTTTTCGGCACGACTGAAGTCGTGCCCTGACACAAGGCGGGTTCTTGAAACACCATCGAACCGTTACGCCCCATCCTTCTGGACCACATACTCGCCGAGCAGGACCGTGATCAGAACGGCCGTGGGCACCGCAACCATGGCGCCCAGAATGCCCGCCAGTGCAGAGCCAAAGAGCAGGGCAGCCAGGATCGACAACGCCGGCAGCCCCACCCTGTTCTTCATAATCCGCGGCGTGAGGAATGAGTTTTCAACCTGGAGATAGACGAGGTAAAAGATCGCCACGCCCAGAACGCGTCCCCAGGAGTCGATGGCCGCCACCAGCAAGGCAAGACAGATGCAGATGGCGGCGCCGACGACCGGAATGATATTCAGCAACCCGGTGAGCACGCCGAGCGCGGACGCATAGCGGACGCCGAGGGCAAGATAAACAACGGTGCTTGTCACCCCAAGAATGAGCATCAGGCTGACCTGGCCGAGCAGCCACTTGCCCATGCGAAGCTCCGCCACCTGCAGCGTTTTGTCGAGGCGCTCGCGGCTGCCGGCTGGGATAAGCGACAGAAACCAGCGGTAGGCCTGGTCGCCTTCCAAAATGAAGTAGACCGTGAGCACAAAGCCCATCGCCACGTCGAACAACCTGCCCGCCCACTCCCCAATGGAGCGCAGCAAAGAAGTGGCAGCATGGCTGGCAAAACCCTGGAGCCGGGAGACGATGTCCGCGGTATCCAGGTGTTGGGCGAAGGGGATGCCTTTGAGCTCTTGCAGAATGGCGGGCAAGCGCGTCGGCATCTCTCGTCCGAACTCCTGCAAGTCGTCGATCACCGGCGGCAGCGCGAGAAAGCCGAAGGCGGTGATCGCAGCCGCCACGCCAAGCAACAGGAAGAAGATGGCAGCGCCCTTGAATGGCTGCCATCGCCCGATACGGAACCGCGCCGTCGCCCTCACCAGCGGGCTGAGCACGACGGCAAACAACGCGCTCACGTAGAGCAGGATGAGAACATCGCGAACCAGCCAGCAAAGGTAACATCCCAGGAAAAGAACGAACGCAAAGACAATTTCTCTGCGAAAATCGTGCGACGTACTCGCCGAGCTTTTCATCGAAGGATTCCCGTCCGTTGGATGTTCCGCTGCCCTTGCTTTACTGATCTCCGCTCAAGATCGATCCCACAATGCCGCCCAGGAGGCCGCCGCCAACGCCAGCCGCGGTCGTCTGTCGCGCTTCAGCATGGGGCAGGTATTCACTGATCTGATGCGCGAGCCGCGAAATCGGCAGCGTCTGCAGCCACACCTGTCCCGGCCCTGTGAGCACCGCCAGAAACAATCCATCGCCGCCGAAGATCATGTTCTTGATACCGGGAACCATCGTGATCTGAAATGCCACCGACGATTGAAAGGCGCCCACATGACCCGGATGCACGCGGATTGTCTCGCCCGGCGCAAGGTTCTTGACAATCAATTCGCCGCTCAGTTCCAGCCACGCCGTGCCCGCGCCGCCGATTTTTTGGAGCAGGAATCCATCTCCGCCAAAGATGCCCGCTCCCAGGGATTGCTGAAAACCGACCCCGATGGTCACTTGTGTCGTCGCGCAGAGAAACCCGTGCCGGTGGACCATGTACTCAGGCCCCTGCCCCAACTCGACGGGAACGATGTGTCCCGGAACCTTGGTGGCAAACGACACTTCACCAGGGTATTGGTAGGCGCGGTATTCAGTCATAAAGATGCTGCCGCCGCCGGCCACCCGTTTCAGAACTCCGAAAAGCCCGCCGCCCCCGCCCATCTGCGTGTGGGTCGTCATCTGTATGGAGGCCGTCATCCACGAGAGCTCTCCGCTCTCTGAATACACACTCTCGTTGGGTTCGAGTAGCACATCTAGCACGGGCATGGTCGTGCCCTGAATCCGTGTCTGCATGAGAAAAAATCCTCCTATCACCGACAGTGTACCTGCACCGGGTGGTCTGTCCCGAATGAATGATGAATTGAGGCTGTGCGCGATGCCGTTACGCCACCGTCAATGTCTCTCCTGCCTTCAACACCAACGGGCCCGCGAATTCGAGCGTCACACCCTGGCCGGTCTTGATTGCTTTGGCGGCAAGCGCCTTCGCACCGATCCGCGCGCCCTGGACAACCATCGACAACTTCAGCGCCCGCATCCCGAGCGCCCCATGCGCACAATGAATCGACAGGGTCTTGCCCGCGCGCCCGATGGTGCCAAACCCCCACGCCGTCACCCAGGGCGCGTGGAAATCTCCCGGCGCTCCAGGCACAATCGTCAGCATCTCCCTGGCGAAATCCGGCTTGAATCCTGAAGCTGCAAGCAAAGTGGCCCAACTGCTCATCGCACGCGAATAGTGGCCGCCGCATTCCACGTGGTTCCACGGCCGGCCGGCGCGCAGATACCGCCGGTGCGTCGCCTCCACAATCTTCACTCCATCGGCGTAACGCCCGTGATCCATCAGGAAGGAGGCGAACGCGAATTCAATTCCCGACCAAAGACCGCCCGCCTGCACGTTGGTCAGCGCCAGCAGTCCGGCGCCGCCCCTGGGAGCGGTCGCATTGTGCAGTCCAAACTCCGGGTTGAAGTTGTACTTGAGAATGCTGTCCACCGACGCTTTGAAGTTCTTCTCCGAGATCGTCGTCTCGAGCCCTATCAAATGCGAAAACCACTCGCCGCAAATCTGGTCGGTCATGCACAGCTCGTCGCGCGTTTTGCCATCGACCCAAAGGCTGTAGTACTGGCCGTTGAACAGCAGCGCATCGAAGCTCGCCGACGCCTTCTTGCGCAGTTCCGCCCAGTGTTTCGCCTGGTCTGGCTTGTTGACCGCCTCGGCCATCTTCACACCCGCGCGCAGTGCGCCAATCCACAGCGATGCAATATACGACGGCGTCCCCCGCATCCCCCACTGGTCGTAAGTCTGCAGGCTGGTATCGCGATCGGGAAGGCCATCGTCATTGGTATCCAGCGACTCGGTGAACGCCATCGCACGGACCAGGTTCGGCCACAACGCCTTCAGATATTCCTTGTCGGCCGTCCACAGATAGTCGCGATACGCCATCATCACAAACTGCGGATTCATATCCACGCGCGCAAATCCGTCATCCACCTTATCCAGATCGCCGCTGAAGTTGTGGGGCACCTGTCCAAGTTCGTTCTGATGCGCGATGATCCGCCTCATCTGTGACAACTTCAGCTCTGGAAACAGCGCGACAATCGGAAAGCTTCCCTGGTAGTCCACATCCGTGGTCGACAGGCCGCAGCAGCCCAGCCCCTCCCACACCGCATAACCGCCATCCTTCGTCCACCACGTGTTCACCACCAGCGTCGACATCTGGCTCGACCACGCAAACGCCATGGCATCGCCGCAGGAAGTCTCAGCGAGTGTGCGCGCAAATTTCTCCGTAGTCGCACGATGCTTGCCGTATTGAGCGCAAAGGAAGCGGTTGACATCGGCGGCGCTGCTGTACCAGTTCGAGTACATGTGCCCCATCTCGCGCCCATCACGAGCCAGGTGATGCGGGAAGAACCAGCTCATCGTGAAGCGAATCTCAGCCTTTTGGCGCGGCTTCAATTTCACCGTCGACGCCAGGGCACCGGTCCCCCAGGTCATGTGCCGGCCCCGGCTGTCTGCAGTCAGATTGTTGCGAACTTCCTTCAGCAGACTTCTGTCTGCCGCCTCGCCCCCATCGGGATTGGCCGCGTGCGCCTCATTGAGGACCCGCGCCAGCAACGCATCCGCGCTCAGCTCCTCGATTTTCTTCTGCACATCGCTTGCAGACATCGCGTCGATCTCGGCGATCGTCGGCAAAGCATGGCTTGGGTCGGTCGCGGCCTTCGCATTCGGCAGCCTACCGCTCTGCTGGAACTCATCCAGAATTGTCATCGTCATGGTGTGCACGCGTTCCGTGCGCCAGTGGCATAGGCCCGACGGCCCGTACTCCTCGAATGTGCCGCCAATATACGAGTGCTCGCCGCCAGTCACCGAGAAGCACATGTTCCCGATGCCCGACGGAAAGTCGCTTTGGGCCGCGGTGCCGAGGAGCAGGCTTGTCACTCCGCCTTCCTGCGAAACCGTATTGGTCAGTCTTCGCTCCGCCAGCGCCGAGGCCAGCGGGTTATCCATGAACCCGGCAAGCGAAACCTCAATCACTTCGTCGCTTGAATTTTCGAGGGAATACACCACATGAAATCCGGGCGTGGCCGAGTCGCGCGCATTTCCCGGAATGAACGGCGAGAACACATCCGCCGAAACCCGCACCGGAATCGTCGCATCGTTGTAGCGCAGGCCGGTCATGGGAAACCATGCGGAATAATCGATGGAATCAACATCCTGGACAAACGGCAGCGTGTAGAGCTCGTTGTCATCGGCCCGCAGATAGAGCCGACGGACCTGTGCCACTCCGCCCGACGCCTTCTGCGCGCGCAGCAGGAACCGCAGAAGTTGTGGGCCCTGCGCGGGCAGCGTCGTGGTGGAGCGCTCATTCTGCGCCCACGGTCCCGAGTTAAAGATCTGCCACTCGTAAAAACATCCGTCGGCGCGAATCTCAACGAACCCCGTGCCAATGCCGCCCAATGGCGCGCCCGACCTCATAGGGACGGTGGAAGGAATTATGACCGGCGCAGTCGTCGCGTAGGCTCCGGCCGCCCCCTTCACCCTCTCCGCATGTCCTTTGCCGCCGGGCGCACGTTCGACGGTCTCCTGGTAAGGCGCCGCGAAGGAGGCGGGAACGGCGATCATCGCGCCGCCCGCCGAGGCGACTGAGGCGAGAAACTTGCGTCGAGAAAAGCTCACGGAGTTCTCCAAATGAAAATAGATTTTGGTACGCAGGTCGCCAAAATAGGAGCGCGCGACGGCCCTAATTATACGGCGCACAACTCGCAATCAAAGATACGGATTAAATCGCAGCGAGTGCCGGGCTTGTGCTGATTCTGCGAAATTGAGATTGTGCTCAGGATGGGAAATCCATGACTACTGCCCTGCGGCGTCATTCTCAGCTTCTGAATTCTTCGACCCCGAACTGAGCTCATCGTTCAATTACTCCCCTTCAGATGCTCGGCCAAGAAAGCCCTGATTCCCTCGAGATTCTCAGCATAGAATCGAGGATCGGCCCAGTACGTGTGTTTTCCGCCCTCAGCCTGAAAAAACTTCACGGGCACATTCGCATCCTTCAAAGCGCTCGAAAACGCGACTGCCTCAGTGAACGGTACCGTCTCGTCCGCCGTCCCGTGCCCGACATAAAAAGGCGGGGCCCCGGCATGAATATGAAACTGCGGCGAAGCGTCCTTGCATTCGCGCGACCGCTCCTCGCACTTCCCGCCGAGATAGTCAGCAACCGATTCCGAGAGATCCTCGTCTTGATCAGTCAGATCCAGCGCGCCGTTCAGAATCACCGCGGCCTGGACACGCGAGGACGATCCCAAACTGAAGTCTTGTGCGGCCGGTTCGTTGTCGAATGCCGCTTCTTCGGGATCGAGCGCCACCAGCGCGGCGAGTTCGCCCCCTGCCGAACTGCCAGCCACTGCAATCCGCGCCGCATCGAGCCGATATTCGGCAGCATGTGCGCGGAAAAATGCCACTGCAGCAAGCGATTCATGGAACGATGCGGGAAAGTGCACCGGATCCACATCGTACTCGATCGTGAAACCAACAAAGCCATCTTCCGCGAGCGCCTTGATCAGAGGGAGCATCTGGTTGCGATTGCCATCCTTCCAGCCACCCCCGTGGATAAAGACAATTCCTGGAAACGGCCCATCGCCCCTTGGTATATACACATCCGCCCTCAGCGGACCTGACGCGCCGGTTGTGTAGGTCACGTCGCTGGTGACGGTGAAGCTTTGTTCGGGAGGAACATCCTCGCTCAACTGCGTGCGCGGATATTGCGCTTGCAGGGACAGCGTGCCGGTTAACATCAGAAATGGAGCAAATGCTGCCGCCATCTTCGAACGCATGAAAGGATTCCTTGTATGCCATGCTCAACCGGCCTCCGAGCACATGTCAAGGTTCGCAGGCTGCAACGCCGGATTGGAATTCTCCTTTCTACCAGGCCAACAACTCGTCCCCGGAAGTTGACGAAAGAAACCTGACCGGAGCGGGGAATGGCCGCGGCGAATCGCCGAAACACTCGATGCTCTCCGGACCCGCTGCCCTGGCCCGCTCGAGAGCCTGCTCGGCCTCGCGCAAAACCACCACCGGTGAACGCCCGTGGCTGGACGCAATGCCAAAACATGCGGAGAGGCGGATCGATTCTCCTGCAACGTGAAATGGAACGCTGAAGACATCCATGCGCAACCGCTCGGCCAGCATCAAGGCGTTGTCGGTGACGCACCCGGGCAATACGACCAGGAATTCGTCCATGCCGGGGCGGCCCAGCAAATCGTAACTGCGCAGCAGTCGTCCGGTGCGGGCCACTACCTGGCAAAGCAACTGGTCGCAGGCCTGGGCGCCGAGGCGCGAGTTCCAGTGGCCAAAGTCGTCTATATCGAAGAGAATCAGGCAGAGCGAACTGTTCATTCTCTGCACGCGGTCGGTCTCGCGAAAGAGCATGGCGAGCAGCGTCTCGCGGTTATACACGCCGGTGAGCCGGTCCTGTTGCGCATTCAGCGTCGCGGCGTCGCGCAATGAGTTGAGTTCGTGTGTCGCGGCGCTGGTGCGCATCACCAGGTCGAGACGGAGTTGCCAGTAGGCGATCTCATCGCCGCGCAGGATGAGGTCGTCGATCGCGCCTTCCGCAAGCCGGTCGCTCCATTCCCGGGTAACAGTGTCCGAAATCAGGACAATCGGAATCCGGCTACAGACGGACTCAGCCCGCACTGCCGCCAGTAGCTGCCCCATCGGCATGCCGGGCAACCTCGCATCGAGAAGGGCCAAGTCTGTAGAACGGGGCGAGGTCATGGCCGCGAAGGCTGCCTGTGCGGAGAGAACTACCTCAACTCGAATTCCCAAGGCGAGCAGAACCGGTTCAACAGCCGAGAGCAGTTCGGGTTCCGGCGAGGCAAGCAGAAAGGTGAGAGGGTTGTTGCCGAGCATGTGGGAAAGCCTCCGTACTGGATGCATCGGCGCAGATTAGAAAAAATTTAGAAAGCGAAAATGGAATTTGCGGCGATTCCAATCACCAATTTCCAAACGCCTGATGCCGAAGGTACCGTAGCTGAGGACATGGAAAGCGATCGCGTGGTTGACTTCGATCCAACAGCTCGAAGGATCGCTTGCGGCGTGGGAGCGGGTTTCAGAGGCACGCTTTCTCAGCTCGCGCGCAGAGCTCGGTGTCAGCGCGTGACCCGGTTACCTGATGCTGCCCTTTTGAATACCCGCGAGCCGGCGGCACCGCAAAAGCGTCAGTCCACAAAATCCACTTGCGGCGCAATCGAAATCACTCCGCGCTCGTGGCCCATGTCGAGCAGCTTTCGAATAGATTCTCTTCCGTCTGCGCCGTAGTCGAGCGTGCGCTCGTTCACATACATGCTCACAAAGCGGCTGGCGGTCCGGGAGTCAAGGTCGCGCGCAAATTGCATCGCGTATTCCAGGGCCTGCTCGCGGTGATCGAGAGCGTGTTGAATGCTGTCCCGCAGCGCCTTCGAGATGATTCTCTGTTTTTCGGCGCCCAGCGAGCGGCGAATCGCGTTGCCGCCCAGCGGCAGCACCAGGCCCGTGGTCTCCTGCCACCAGACGCCGAGATCGAGAACCTTGTAGAGGCCGCTGGTGGTGTAGGTGAGCTGGCCTTCGTGAATGATGAGGCCCGCGTCAAACGAGCCGGCCAGAATCGACGGGATGATCTTGTCAAAAGGCACCGTCTCCGTTTTGATATTCGGATTAAAGATCTTGAGGGCAAGAAACGCCGTGGTCAGCGTGCCGGGAACGGCGAGTTTGAGGCTGTTCAGGTCGCTAAGCGCCAGCTTGCGGCTGGAGACGATCATCGGCCCATAACCCTCGCCCACGCTCCCGCCGCAACCCATCAGCGTGTAGTTCTGCTGCACGTAAGGGTAGGCATGGAAGCTGATGGCGCTGACATCGAAGAAGGCCTCATCCTGAGCGCGCCGGTTCAGCGTCTCGATGTCGCAGAGAGTGTGAGAAAAGCGAAAGCCGGGAACACGGATCTTGTTGGTGGCCAGGCCGTAGAACATGAAGGCGTCATCGGAGTCGGGACTATGGGCGATGGAAATCTCGGTCACCGCATTCGAGCCCGCTATTTCAGTTTTCTTTGAACTCACTGGGGGAAGGTCCTTTCAAGGCAATGACAGCAACAGAATTCCGGATGCTCTTACTTTTCACGATGGAGGAAACGCTGCAACCCAATGGTAACGCCTGCGGCAGCCGTAATCTTGAGCCCGTCGCCGGGCAAGAACGGAAAAACACTGAGGCGAAGAATCGATTGCGCCGATGCGTGGGTGAGAACGGCGAGCCACAGCGCGCCGCAGCCGAGAATGAAAAGATCGCCGGCCGCCGCACTTCCCAGGGCTCCCCAAAAACTGCGGCGGGTATTACGCCAGAGCCATGAAATCAGCGCCGCAGCCAGTGGATAAGCAAGCAGGTAGCCGCCGGTGGGCCCGAGCAGGTGCGCCATGCCGCCAACAATCACTGGAGAGGGGGCAAACACGGGCAGCCCCAGCGCTCCCTCGGCCAGGTAAACGGCCAGCGTGGCAGCCGCCAGCCGCGGAGTGAGCAGCAGGCCCAGAACCGCTACGGCAAAGGTTTGCAGGGTGAGGGGCACAGGCGTGAAGCCAAGCGGCAGAACGATGTGGGCACAGATGGCGACCAAGGCGCTGCCGGCCATCACAATGCCAACGGTGCGCAACCAGGTTGCCGGCCTGGCAACGGGCAGGGCCGCAGATGTGATCGGTGCCGAGAGTTCCTTGCTCAAGAGAGTTCCTCCGTATTTCCGCGGATCGCTCTTTCGTCCGTTCTGCAATATTTACGGTTCTTGTTCCAGGTCGATCTCCTGGGGGGCATCGAGAGCTGCCAGCGTCTCCTGCCGCAGCCTCCTGCGCTGGAGCCACACATGGCACACCAAGCCCGCAGCCGCAAATAGCAGCGCTCCGAGCGAAACGAGAAGGCCAATCATTAACCAGCGCATAGGAGCGAACCAACCAAGAATACCAGAAGGGCTCAGCCGTCCGGCACCTTCCCGGTATCCCGCAACGGTACCGCGTTAAGAAAAAGAGGATTTCCGGCCAATACAAGGTTCACAAACGGGATTATCATAAAGTGGTCGGTCCACCCCTGCCGCTGCTCTCCGCGCAGGGCGCTGGAGTCCGTGCTCTCTTAAAGGATTGCGCGAGTCCGTCCGAAGTTCGCGATGGAACTCCCTCGAGAAGAGAATCAACGCTCGATCATGGCCGCGACTTTCTTGAATTCGAATGGTTGCAGCAGACAAGGGGTTGCACGATGAAAACGCACCTCGTTCTTGGCCTTGCACTGGCAGCAATTCTCACCGTCAAATCTCCGCAGGCACTGGCAAAGTCCGAGCATGCTCCGGAGACATCTCCTCAGATTGTCCGCCTCACTTACGTTGATGGAGACGTGCGCGTCTCGCGCGGCAAAGAGGGCGGAGCACCCAAAGATGTGGACTGGGAAAAGGCAGTCGCCGACCTTCCTCTTGAGGAAGGATTCAGCCTCGCCACCGGCGACGGGCGCGCGGAGATCGAGTTTGAGGACGCTTCAACCCTCTACCTGGCGCCGAACTCGGTTCTCATCTTCAACGATCTCGAATCCACCGGCGGCGTTCCTCGCACCGAGATGGCGCTGCTGACCGGGACAGTGACCCTCGGCATTCATCCCGACATCAAGGGTGAAGCGTTTATTCTCCGCACCCCCACCGACACCATGGAGACCGCCTACGGGCAGAAGAGCGACATGCGGGTTACCGCCTACATGGACGCAATCGGTATCACGCCGCTGACAAGCGGTTTTATCAGGACCACCAAAGACACAATCGATATCGTGCGCCCCGGTCATACCGATTACTTCCGCAATGGCAAGCGCGTCATTTATACGGAATCCAACGGCGAAAACGACTACGCGGCATGGGATAAATGGGTCGCCGGCCGTGTTGCCCAGCGAAATGAAGAAATCGCGGAAATGCTCAAGGAAACCGGTCTGAAGGCGCCGATTCCCGGGCTCGCCCAGATGGCCGGGCAAGGAAAGTTCGTCGACTGTCCCGGGTATGGCACCTGCTGGCAGCCGCCTGCGCCCTCCGCCTCCCAACTCAAGACGGCGAGCCAGAAACCCAAACCCGCTCCCTCGCTGCTCCCGGCCCAGACTGAGTACACGCTGGCCGGCGAACCTTCGCCCGGACCGACAACCTCCCCCATGGTGCAGGGTTTTTACGGCGCCGGTTATGACGCCATGGACATGTTCTTCCCCTGCGGCCCTCAGTCGATCTACTACCGTCTTGCCATGTACTCCGGCATGGGCATGAATCCCATGGGCGGGTACGGATACTGGAGCGACCCATATGCCTGGGACTGGGCCGTGTGTCACTCAGGGAGCTGGATCTACCAGCAAAACCAATATCTGTGGGTGCCGGGCAACAACAGACACCATCACGCGCCCGTTCGCTGGGTCAGGTCAGGCGGCAAGAATGGCTGGGTCCCCATCCATCCCCACGATGTAAGCGGCAAGCCGCCGATCAATCGCGTTCACGGCATCTTTGCCATCGACGGCAAGAAAGGCTCCGGGTTGGAGCGCATCCAATTCAATCCCGGCAGCGAGGTCAAGGTTCTAAACTCAGCGCCAAAGGAGTTCCGCAAGCCGTTTGCACCTCCGCTGGCGCGGGTGGACGCGCCGCACATGGAGGCTCACACGATGCGGGCCGGTTTGGAAAAAACCGGTATTGACAAGGCTGGCTTAACCAAATCTGCCGCGCCCGCCGCGCACGAAATCCGCGATGCAATCGCAAAGCCGGGCGTATTGAAGGATGAGGCCGGCAAAACAGGCGCGCTCCGGGCAAGCGGCGCCGGCGCCGGCATCCCCATCGTCTTCGATCACCATTCGCAAAGCTTCATGATGTCCCACGATGTTGTTGAAGGTAGAAATATAAGAACAGTCTCCGAGCCGGTTGGCTCTTACCTTGCGCGATCGGGCGCCGGCTTTGGCGGGCCAGTAGGCTTTCAGGGGGCGGCAGGCGGTTACAGAGGCGCAGGCGGCGCGGGCGTGAGTAATGGAGGCTCCGCCGGTTTCCACGGAGGCGGCGTCATCAACGGCGGCGGCCCACGCGGCGGCGGTGGTGGCGGTTTCCAAGGTGGAACCGCTTCGCGCGGCGGCGGTGGTGGCGGGGGCTCCAGCGGCGGAGGTGGTTTCCAAGGCGGTGGCGCGTCGCACGGCGGCGGGGGCGGTGGTGCAAGCCCTTCGAGCAGCAGCGGTGGAGGAGGCGCGAGTGCTCCATCCAGTGGCGGAAACAGTCATCGCTGAGTCTCTGAACGCTCGTTCTTAAACTGGCCGTGTGTCCGCCAGTTTGTGGCCTGAAACAAAGCCAGTGAGAATCTCGGCTTCTAGATGTTTTTCTGCGCGCTGTTCAGCCGTTGCGGGCGTTCTCTCTCCCAACCTCGCTTACGCCCGACGCAAACTTCCGTGCAACCATTCCAGATAAGAATGGCTGCCCGTCTCTACCCGCAGCACCAGAAACTCCGGAGTCTCGTAACTGTGCAGTTCGTGCAGGCGCGCCTCGAGAGCCGCCAATTGATCCGGGCCCGTTTTGATCAGCAACATCGTCTCCGTAGACGTTTCAAGCTCGCCTTTCCAGGGGTAGATCGACTCCACGGCGGGAATGAGAGTAGCGCATGCGGCCAGCCGCTCCTCGACCAGGGTGCGGGCCAGCCGGCCGGCCTCTTCGGGGCTGGCCGCGGATGTCAAAACAATGCGCGCTGTCAGGATTGGGTCAGGCATATTTCCCTTTCAATATTAAAACCGCTTTAGAACTAATGTATGCCGGAAACTGCCACGCTGAGCGGCTCATTCTCTAAATTCCAGTTCTCGAGAGTCCGCCCGCAAAGCCCGGCCATCCCGACCAAAGTTGCGATTTGAATGGCCCACTTCACTTTCGGTGGAAGGAACTCCAGGCGCGCCTCGCATCCGGCCCGGCCAACTCTCGCCGCCAATTATCACTCCGCTTGCCGATCCGGGTTGGGTAAGGCAGTATGGACTCTGCGGTCCGCCGCGGCGGACGTAACTGGAGAAGACGATGAGCACAGCGATCAAGTTTGGCACTTCCGGATGGCGGGCGATTGTGGCCGACGAATTTACAGTGGGCAATATCGGCTTGGCCGTGGCCGGCATTGCCGCCTACGTGAAGACCCAGCCCGAGCCCCACCGCGTACTGGTTGGCCGCGACCCACGTTTTTTGGGCGAGAGCTTTGTCTCAGAGGCCGCGCAGGTTCTCACCGGAGCCGGCGTCACGCCCATCGTGATTCCCGAGGCTGCGCCCACGCCCGCCATTGCCTATGCCGTCCGCGAACTCAAGACCTCCGGCGCCATCAACTTCACAGCATCCCACAATCCGCCCGAGTACAACGGCATCAAATTCTCCACGCACGACGGCGCGCCCGCATTGCCAGAAGTCACCAAACAAATTGAAGCGGCGATTGCCGCCTTCCAGGCCGGCAACGCGGCGATTCCAAAAGCAAAGCCGCTCGCGGAAGAAACCGCCGATGTGAAGCCCGGCTTCCTCAAGCGACTGGCCGAGCTCGTGGATCTGAAGGCAATTGCAAAATCGGAGATCAAGGTAGTCTACGACCCGTTCTGGGGCGCGGGGCGTGGCTACTTGTCGGAGATGCTGCGCGATGCCGGCGTGGCCGTGGAGACGGTGCACGATTGCCGCGATGTGCTCTTCGGCGGCCATGCGCCTGAGCCGTCCGACGAACTGCTTGGCGACGCCAGGGCCAAGATGCGGGAGATGGGCGCCGACCTCGGGGTGGCAACCGACGGCGATGCGGACCGCTTCGGCATTGTCGATCGCGACGGTACCTTCATCCAGCCAAACTACATCATCGCGCTGCTCTTCGATTACCTGGTGGAAACCCGCGGCTGGAAGAACGGCGTGGCCAAGAGCGTAGCCACCACCAACCTGATCAACGCACTCGCCGATCACCACAAGGTACCGCTTTATGAGACTCCGGTCGGCTTCAAGTACATTGGCGAGTTGATTATTGCCGACCAAATTGCCATCGGCGGCGAGGAGTCGGCAGGACTGACCATTCGCGGCCATGTGCCTGAAAAGGATGGCGTCATCGCCGGCCTGCTGGTGGCGGAGATGGTCGCGAATCGAGGCAAGAGCCTTGGCGTCCAACTCAGGGAGCTGTTTGGCAAGGTTGGTTCCTACTACCCCGTGAGAGAGAACTTCCACTTGACCCCGGAGGTCAAAGCCGCGTTCACTGAGAAGTTGAAGGCCGATCCGAAGGAGCTGAGCGGACGCAAAGTCACCAGTGTCGTGCGCACGGACGGGCTCAAGTTGATTCTGGAAGATGGCTCGTGGGTCTGCTACCGGCTCAGCGGAACCGAGCCGGTGGTTCGTGCCTACACTGAAGCGCGCAGCGAGCAGGACATGGAAGCCCTGAAAGCGGCCGCGGAAAAGTTTGTGTTGTCGTAATTGCGAGTTGATATGCCATGTCCGACGATCTTTTTCAACCTGAAAAACCGGCAAAACCTCCGGCGCCGCTCTCAAGCCGCCAAAAAGCGCTCGCTGTTGCGCGCCGCGCCTGGCGCCCGGTTGGAACCGTGACCGCCGTATTGCTGGCAGCCCTGGTCATGTGGCATGTCGTGAACGGCAATCACGGCCTCTCTGTCTGGCACCAGGAACGTGCCGAAGACCGCGAGCTTCAACAACAGATCAAAAACATTCAGCAGGAGAACGCGCAACTCCTCCAGGAGATCGAGCGCCTCAAAACCAATCCCGACGCAATCGAACACGTGGCGCGTGAAAAGCTTCACTACGCCAAGCCCGGCGAAGTGATCTACTCGCTTCCCGCCGCGCCGTCATCCCAGGCCCAGCCGCCGGCCGCCGGCAAGTAAGTTCAAAACGAGCTTCTATCTGCTAGCCTCTAGCTCCTAAAAGTCCACGTGCGTCCGCACCGTTGCCACATAGAGCGGCCCACGGTCGCGGTTATAACCGGGATTGACAATATAGGACCCGCCCACCATGGCAAACAGCCCGCGCCAGAGGTGGGCGTTGTAATACCACTCTGCGATGTTCTCGCGCCCGTAGGTCAGACCCCCGTCGCCGAGCAGGAAGCCAAGCCCCCCGAAGTGCAGATAGTTCTGGTGATCGCGCTTGATGGCGTTCGATACAAACGCCGCTCCCACCTTGTCGTTGAGCCTCCGCCAGCTGTGGCCGTTGCAGTCGCCGCCGAAGAGAATGGTTTGGCCGACCTCGGTATAAGCGAATGATTCATGCTGATCCTCGTTCCAGCCGAAGCGCGCGAACAGCCGCAGGCTGTCGGTGACCTCCTGCTCGGTGTTCAGGCCAAAGCCGTACTTCACCGCGCCGAAGCGCTCGGACTGCGTAACGTCGGGCGAGGCGACCTTTCCGGCAAGATACTGCTGAACGGACTCGCGGTAGTCGCCCATGTGCGCGTGGTTTACGTAGCTGAGAATCCGAACCGCTCCCTCTCGCTTCGAGTTGTCATGCCTAGCGGGAATCAGCGCGGCCAGCAGACCCTTGCGCACCTCGAACTCCCAGTTCTGCGCGTTGGCACGGCTCAATGCCCAATCAAGATCGATACCGTTCGCAATAATCGGCATAGCCGCGATGGCGTAGCGCGCCGACCAACTCCGGTCGTCGTACTCCAGAACTCCGCCGACCGTGTAACCGCGTGTGTCGGCGGCGTAGTCCCAGGCACCGTTGTTGTCGATTGTCCAATTGGTGAACTGCAGGTGGCTGTCGGTCCCGACCGAGTTCACATCAAGAATATCCGGGAGGCTCATCTTACCCACGCGAATCTCAAACCGGCGCAACGGCACCTTGGTCGCCAGGGCGAGCGGTCCACGGTCCTGGTCCACCGTCTCGTCCGTCAGGCCCACGATCTGGCGAATCTCGCCTCGAGAGAGGTAAGGTGCGGTGCTCAAGGTGGGATTGCGCACAACGTCCATATTGGTGATGCCGCCGAGCCCAAGCGCCTGCGAGATGCCGCGTCCGCCGGCATTCTCAATATCGACGATCAGGTCGGTGTTGTAGCGCGTGTTGGGGCGCAGTTGGTAACCGAGATAGAGAGTTGCAACTTCAGAGGCCTTGGTCTCGAACGTGTCCAGGAGGCTGTTGGCGCCTTCATATGGCGAGTGAAAATGTCCGTGCATTTGGAAGATGCTGTTGGCCTGCCCCGAGATCCAGTAGCGGCCGCTCTCTGAGTGCGGTGCCATGGTCAGGATGGGATCCACTGGATCCGCTGCTTGTGCGGCGGAGGGTTGCTGTTCCTGAGCGGGAGTCTGGGCGTATGCCAGCCCCGCGGCAAGCGCCCAGGCGAATGGCAGGCGGGCCAGGGCAACGAGCGACGGAACGGTGTGACGGCTGGGCATAGAATGGGGAGGAGATTATACCCCCGCTGGGTTAATACTATACCGGGGATGGGTATTGTCAAGGAGAGGATGCGAAAGATGCCGCACCATGATCGGGAGAGAGTGAAGCTGTTGCAACGCGTGCGCAAGCTGCGCGGACAACTCGATGCCGTGGAGAAATCCCTGGGCGTGGATGAGGATTGCAGCGATCAGCTCATGTTGCTGGCGGCGGTGCGGGGCGGAGTGAACGGATTGATGGGCGAGATTCTCGAGGATCATATCCGATTCCATCTCGTTGATGGTGTCAAGGAGCAGATTGCCCCGGAGCTGGCAGAGGACCTGATCGATCTTGTGCGCGCCTATCTGAAGTGAATCTGTTGAGAAGCCGGACCATGCCCCTGCACCTGCCTATCGTAGATTGCGTTGGTTTCGCGCATTGTGAAAGTCTGGTTGATTTGCAGGCAGTCTGATTCACCCTGTGGGATAGGTCCGCCTGATGAGGCTCTATCGAATCGGAATCAGCAGACCGACTGTGATGCTCATGGACTGCTGCCGCCCACTGGCGAAGCTGTATCCATAGCTTGGCTCGGCATACCAGCCAAACTTCCGTTTCGGCCAAGGCCAGAACATGAAATCGAGAGCGCCTTCTGCCGCAACGGAGTTGGCGCTATGCCCTGCGGTTGTTGTGTGAGCCCATTCCGGGCCGGCGCCGAACATGAATTCGGCAGTCTTCGACAGAGTATAAGGCTTCTTGAAGAGAAGGTCGGTGTCCCACTCGGTCTGCCCACGACTGAAGAAGGGTGTTACCCCCGCTTCGATCTCCAACCGTTCTTTAATTGGCGTCACTTCCACGGCAACACTTGGGCCGTAGGCGGGAGTGCCGTGTGTTAGCGCCCATTCTCCCGCGGCCCCGACTTCGATGATTGCCACAGGCTCTTTCTCGCCGGCCTGGCAAAAGACTCCTGAAGCAATCAGCAGTGCGCCTGCCAAGGCAAGCTTCGCGGCACTCATCGATGTCATTCGAACTCCCTGCGCCTGGTTCATCTTGATCTCTGCCGGACCGCCTTGCTGATGGCCTGGCTCAACTTTGTTTCGCGAGGCTCGCGGCTCTCAAGGACTTTGACGGCAGACATTTCCCGGCGTCTTACTGCACTGCCGTTGCCGGCTCCGCCGCGGCCACACCCAGCGCAAAGTCCGCATCCGCCGCACTCCTGCTGATCACGGGGTGCTGGTGCGCGCCGTCTGCGGAGACACGCTCGGAAACCCGCTGCGCCACGGTTTCGTAGATCTGGCTGAGCGGCGTATTCCCGTTGCCGGTCTTCAGCGCCTCAAGAAGGAAATACGTGAAGTATCCGTGGCGAAGCGCGGGGCTCTCAAGGGACTCCTCATCCACCCGGCTTGCCGACATCACGATTCGCCCTGTGCCTTCGCTCATCCGCTCCAGCATCTGGCTCGACGGGGACTTGTTCGCCAGTGCGCCGCCCGGTGCAGGGTTTTCGCCCTTGATTGATCCGCCGCTGTAGCAGGTATCCAGAATCACCGCCGTGCGCAGCGCCTTCATGCGCGTTGCCACAGCATTGGCCAACTCGATCATGGGATACGCGGTAGCGAACATGGCATCCTCATTGAAGCCGCCATCGGTCGACACCTCGGTATCGTAAGTCACCAGATAATTCGCGCCGCCCGCTGTGTCCAGTGTGCGTGGCGTGCCGTGGGTAGCCACATAAATCACCACAAGGTCGTTGATCCCGGCATGACGCGCGATCCAGTTCAGGCCCTCCTTGAGGTTCCTCGTGGTGGCCTGTTCATCGGTGAGTACATGAACATGGCTGGCGGGAAAACGTCCGATGGCGGGATCGGTGAGTTCTTCCGCAAAGGAACTTGCGTCGGCAGTCGTAAAGTTCAAGCGCGGAATACTCTTGTCCGTAAATTGACTGATGCCCACAACCAGCGCCCACTTCTGCGCGACCGGCCCGGGACTTTCAGCCGCCCCTGAGGCAGACGAAGCGGGCGTCTTTGCCGTTCCCTCTTCCGCAGTGAAGCCGCGGCCCGCCGGCGTGGCCAGCACGAGCGGATTCAACCCCTGCTGCAGGGCTTCAGAGCCGTTGAAGCGCGCCTTGTCCATCGCGTATTTGGCAAGCGCGTCGTGCCCCAGGCGCTGCTCCACCAGGCTGCGGTAATACCATGCATCGCCCAGTTCGCTGCACTCTGAGACGGCATGTTTGAGCAGTTGCAGCGCGTCTTCAAATGCGCCGCTGTTGCTTTGCGGAGAAATCCGCTCCAGCGCCGAACCACGAGGTCCTTGCCCGCACCGCATCGCTGCCCCTGGCCCCACGCGGACGCGCAGACTAGAGCGGGAGAGGCGAGGATCAACAGCCACGCGCGTCGAATGGATTTACATCTCCTCATTTCGGCGCCGTGTTTCCTCCTGCCGGGTGCGTTGCCGCAGTGTGCGTTGAAGCCAGGTGCGTTCGCGCCGCACGGGTCTTCATCGCCGTCAGCACCTCGGGACTTACTCCCTCGCCGATGAGAGCCTGCAGGCCCGCTGTGGTCAGGTCAAAGTTGACCGCCTTGGCTGCCCGCACGGCTTGTTGCACCGTGTCGTCATCCATGCCGGATTTGACCATTGCCACCACTTGCTCGTTGGTAAGCCCCTTCGGGGCGCCAGACGCAACATTCGTTCCGCTACCGCCTGTCGAAGCGGCAGGCGCCGGGACCACTGCAGGTCCGGCAACGGGAGCTTTGACTTGAGGAGCCGCGGCGGCCTGAGCCTCCTCACGCTTCTGGCCTTCAAGCTCCTTGTAGTGCGCGATAGCATCTTCAATGCGCCTTTGCGGCTCGAGAAAATAATGTTCCGCGGGCTTGGCGTCGATGGCTTTACCGTAATCGATCGCGGCTTCGTCGAGGTACTTCATTGCCGACTTTGGATCTTCCGCCTTGTACGCAAGCGCCTCATAGGCCACGCCTGTGTTGTACAGGCGGTACGCGTCCTCATCGGGCTTTGGCGACGGAGAGGCGGTTTCGAATGTCTCCAGGGCGCGCTCCCACAAACCCGCAGATGCCTGCTTGTCGCCCTCCTCCAGTGCGCCCTTTTGCCTGGCGAGAAACACCTCAACGGTCTCATTCGTGTTCACCAGGTGCTCGGCAATCCGCTGCACGGCCTGGAGCATCAGTTGGGAACGCAGTTCGGCGTCGGTGGCAGGATTGAGATCCTCACTGCTGGAGCCGGCGCCGCCCGAGAGTCTCTTCCAGGCGCTGGTCACCGACCCCTTCACGCCTTCGGACGATGTGTTCCCCGAGCTGTCGAATTCGCGGTCGTACTTCGCGGTCACGTTGTCTGAAGCCAGCATCTTTCCGGTGTTGCTTTTGGCCTGGAAAGAGATGCTGAGTGAGCCGGTGACACGCGTGTAGGCCTGATCTTTTGGCGCGCTCTTGGTTAACGCCAGAGCCGGCCTTCTGGTCACAACAGACTGAGGATGCGCGTAATCGGTGATCCGGCAGGTGACCAGTGTCGCCGGAGAATTGTCGTCCTGTCTCAAGTGCCGGATCGTCCTTGAGCAGTTCGGTTTCCAGCAGCGCCTCGAAATCGTGCGCCAGGTCGTTCTGGTCGTTGCGGCCGGTAACTCTTACCGCGATGGTTTCGCCCTTCAGTTGCACAAGAGCCGGCAGTTTGCGCACCAGGCTGACTTTCTCCTTGGCCGCTCCAAAATTCTGCGCACCGGCGTGCGCGGCCGCCAGCAGCCCGACAGTCAGGGATGCGGTAAAACACAACTTCGTCCCCAGATTCATATGACCTCCTTTGCTGCTCCCTGATTTGTTCCTGTCTTGCCGGCGGACCGGACTCCAGATCCGCACCGGAGAAGAGACAAAGGCAGGCCGTTATTTCTTTTTACTGCTTTTCTTCGATCCGCTCGATTTGGATGAGGAGGACGTACCGCCGCTCGTGTCTGCCGCAGGCTTGGCCTCACCCTTTGGCCTGTCGAAAGATGACGATGCGTCAAGCGGTGAAACGCTCACCCGCATCGAAGCGTAAGAGACACCGGGAACAGCGCTCTCCGCGCGCGTCTGGAGCGGCTGACTCGGGTCGGCATCCTTGCGCACCAGATAACCCTGCACGAGGTCAAGATTCGGAAGTTCCTTGGCCAGTTCGTCGGTATGCCTCTGCGGAACCATGAGGTAGTCGCCGGAGAGCAGGCCGATAAAGCGGTCTTCGCGAGTGGGATCGTCAAGCGCCTGCTTTGTCGCAACGGCCGTGGTCAGGTTGCCGGACATGATGAACTTGGTGCGGTCTTCCCAGTAACTCAGCGCCTCGGTAAAAGCGCTGAGCGCCGGCACGCTGATGGCCGGCAGGGTCACCATCGGAGCAACAACCTTGGCTCCCTGCATGATGATATTGAGCGCCTTCACGAAGACTGAGGTGTTGGCCGCCTTCGAGATGTTGACGGCGAGTTTGCCGGTTCCCTGCGTAAGCAGAATCTTGCTGGTGCCCTGTTGCGCCTGCGGGTTCCTGAAGCCAAGCTGGTCGAGCGACACTTTGCCCGCCTTGCTCGGCTCGAGCGACGCAATAGCTGTCCACGCGAGAGGAGCAAGGATGTTCATGTAAGGATGAATCTGCGTTGTGTCCACGCGAAGCTGGGCCGCGCGCACGTTGGGCTCACCATTGCCGCCTACTGGACGGTACTGCGAAAGCGCGATACTTACGGCGACGTCGCCGTCGTGATCGAGGAGTTCTTCTTTCCCAATATCGGTGGCATAGCGAAGCTGCTTTTTGGGATCGCAGTAATGCAAATACTGGGTCTCGGCGGCGGGATCGGGCAGCTGATCGCCCGGCCCGCGTGTTGCGGCCTTGCTTCCATAGTTCGCGCTGTAAGGATTGACCGAGTCGAAGAACCCGTTCCAGAAATCGTAGGAGTCGTGAGGCGTGTCGTCTGCCGCGCCCTGCGGAGCGGCGTCCTGTGCCGCGGCAAGCTGTGGCAGTAGAGCGGTGAAGAGTCCAAGCAACGAAGCGTCGGCGACAAAGCTGCGACGTGAGATGGTCATGGTCATTCTCCTTCGAGAGATCGTGGGGAATTGTCGATCCAGCCGGTTGACCGTGGCGACAGTTAGGTTGAGTTTATTGCGCGGCCGCCTCCTTCGGGACGCTGCGCATCGTAGTCAGCGCGATACCCCAGTTGGTAGGTACCTCGCCGGAAACACCGCGAGTGCCACTGCTGGTGTTTGCCAGCAGCCGTTCAAGAGGCGACTCCACGCCCCTGGCTCCGCGCGTAGCCACGCCGTCAAAATTCAACGCGTATGGATCGGGGAGCGGTTGTGCCGTGCTAAGCAGAATGAGAGTGTCAACGCCGTAGGGCGGACCGACGCGCAGGGTGCGCGCGCCGGGAAGCACAAACTGCCGGCCATTGTCTGAATCGCTGGGAAACTGGTTCTCGGCGTAATCGAGCGGGTAGATCAGCGAGCCTTTGCCGTGGCAATCAATATCGAGCACGTAGACCCAGCGCCGCTCGATCACCCGGTCGGTCGACTGCAAGGCCATCTTCAACTGGTCGCCCTGGCGCACGGGCGAGCCGGGTTGCCCAGGTTGTCCGGCGGCAGCCGTGGCCGCAGACGATGCAGGAACCATGGCCAGCGTGTAGTAGTCGCCGCTCGATGCGTCGGCAGGGCTATTGGCGAGGTCGAGCCAGCCATGGACCTTGGCCAGCAACGATGCGTACTTGCTCAGCGACGCAACGCCCTTGTCGAGATCGGCAAGCCCGGTCATGTCTACCCAGTCCGTGCGCACCGGATACTGCGAAGTGGCCGAGCATCCGGGACTGTGATCGCCAATAGCCGAGGCGGGCGGTCCGGCTGCGAGCTCGGCCTTGTGGTACCAGGCGTACGCAGGCCCATCCGCCGTGAGTGTTCCGGTCAGCGCGTAGTCGGCGCCCGTCATATCGGCTGCGATCTGAACAGCACTGGTGGGATCGACCGGCGCCAGCCTGGTAGCGAGTTCCCTGGGAGGCGGAAGATTAACCCATAGTTTTGCGTCGACGGGGACTTTCTGCTTCAGGGCATCCGCCGTCAGCTTTGCGCCCAAAACGATTGGGGCTGCCGCACCGGCTTTTTGCAGGGTCCAGTTCTTGCCGTCCCAACAGAGAATATGGGTCCAGGGCTCCTCGGCGGGATCGGAGACGAAGGTGACTCCGGAAGCAGAGATCGTGTCTGCAACGGCAACAACGTCCTGGAGCGACAGATCGGAAGGCCACAGCCAGATGTGCAATGGCGCCTGCTCCGCCGGGATCCATTTGCTGAGCTCGAAAACTTCGCCCGAAGCAACCTTGGCGCCGGTCGGGCTGATAACGCTGGCCGACGAACGCGCTATGCCCTCGAGATCTGTAACGCGCAGCTTGACGGTTTGGCCCTTGCTGTCAGGACCGGTTGCGGTGAATTCGCTGCCCACGCCAACTCCGGAGACGCGTCCAATGTCGAGCCAGACACTTCCGCTGTCGTCGGTCTGAAGGGCCGCGGTACGAATCTTGCCCGTATCGGCCGCCTTTCCTCCAAAGAGCGGCTGCTGGCGTCGCGCTGCGCTGGCGTCGAGATCGGGCTCCTGGTCGGGAACGCTGCCGCCTTCGAGCACGGCTTTCACCCGCTGATAGACAAGAGAAGCCGGTGCGTTGGCAGGCAGAGCCTGGAGCGACTCGATCAGCGCGGCGGTGAAAGCACCATGCGGCTCGGCGGTCTTGTCGGATGGGGGCATCTCCTTGGCCGTCTGGTCCTGCTCCGCCGCAGAGAATACCAGCGCCGGATTGTCCTGGCGCTCGGTGGGCGCGGGCCGCGGTTCGCCGCTCGGGAGCGTGTCGGGGGCCTCGGCGATGTCGCGCGGGTCAAAGGCCAGCGTGCGTTGGCGATATACGGGCCCAATGCCGCGGCTTATGCCGCCGCTGTGGCAACTGTCGAAGATCGCGGTGAGGTGAATCCCCTTGTCGAGCGCAGCATTGAAGATATGGGCCATCTCGCGGTCGCGCACATCAAAGCCGCCTTTGTATGCGTCGGAGGGAACCAGCGTGCTGTCCGCATGGACATACTTTCCGCCAGTGAGAATGGTGAGTTTGGTGCCCTTGCTGTTAACGCGCAGCGAACCGTGGCTGGCATCGTAAAAAACCACCGTATCGCCGGGCTTCGGCACGTCGACGAGATACTTCTGCATGGCTGCCAGTATCCCGTCGCGATCGGTCTGGGCGGCCGGCAAAACAACAACACCGAACCGAGGCTTGGGTGGCGCAGGATTGGTAAGCAGGACGACCTGGTTCGATGGGAAACCAAACTTCGGGCTGGTCAGCAGGTCGGCCATGGCCTGCGCATCATTGACCGCGCCATCCAGATTTTCAAAGGCTCCCAGCTCACAGCGGCCATAGATGCACCCGGCTGGATGTTGTGGCGTAGTTCCCGCAGGCTGATACGTGTTAATGCCGATCAGCAGCGCGCGCTGGGTTTGCTGCGCGGCCATTGATCCCGTGAGCGCGAGGATCAGGCAAGAGAGAGCCGAGACTTGCATTTTCATAACTGTTCCACATCCAATGACTATGAAACTGGAAATGTCGCAAAGTTGCTATCCGGGGAGAGAATTCTCACATTGTATCGCCTTCCAAACTGACAATGGAACGGAAATCTACCTCCAATTAGGGAGCGGAAGCGCCGGGGGAAGACGCCAGAGGCAAAGTGTAGCTGCTTTTTTTCAAGGACGCAAAGCTCGAGCGAAGGGCGGCATTGGCGCCCTGGCGGATTTGAAAGTCTAGCCAATCTACACCTCTGACTCCCGGTGGCCGATAGTTTTTCACCGTAGCGCCGGTTTGTCCTTGTTTCTTCACAAATTAGGTTGCGGCGAGGTGCGAAACGCTCGACGCCTAAGAAGGAAGGGCCGTAGGCCGCACCGGACGAGTCAACTCTACGGACGATCGCCTGTCCTAATGAGTTCCGCTTTCGGCGCGAGGCCCAGGAACTCCTGAAAGACATCGTTGGAGAAGAGTTGACCCTGCGCGGTGAGGCGAACATTGCCGCCGGTGCAGGTGAGCAGGCCCGCATCCGCGAGTCGAGCCGCTGCGTCGAGTGGCGGCGCTACCATCGAACAGCCGAACTCGCGCTCGAGTACAGCCACATCAACCCCGGCATTGAGACGAAGGCCAAGGAACCATGCTTCCTCTAGTTGGCTCGCCGGAGAGAGCCAGGCGGTTTCAGGCGGTTGATCCCCGGAAAGAACCTGGGCCAGGTCATCTGTCGTTGAGGCGCGCAGCACGTACCGGGGCTCGGCTGGATCCGTTGCAACCGTCGCAGCGCGCAACATCGACGAGGCATCCAATCCAAGGCCCAGATAGGGCCGCCGCTGCCAATAACGGAGATTGTGCCGGGAGGCAAAGCCGGCACGGCAGAAATTCGATATCTCGTACTGGTCCAGTCCGGCCTTTGCAAGCCGCTCAATTGCCACGCCATACATGGTGGCGATGGCATCGTCGGAGGGAACCAGGCCGGCGTGGTAGCGTGCGCCGCCGGCGAGCATCTCGCGGCCCAGGCGCGAGTCCTCGTCCACCTCAAGCATGTAGACGCTGGCGTGGGGAACATCGGAGTCGATGAGCGCATCCAGCGATTCCTGCCACGAGGCGAAGGTTTGCCCGGCAAGCCCGGCGATCAGATCCACATTCAGGTTCGCGATTCCGGCGGTGCGAAGGCGGCGAATGTCGTCGCCAACAATGGCGCGGTTGTGGAGACGGCCGCTTGAATGCGCCTCGCTGTCAATGAAGGACTGGACACCGAGGCTGACCCGGTTCACGCCCGCGGAAACCAGCGCGGCAAGCATGTCGTCCGCGAGCTGACCCGGCGCGCACTCGACGGTAATCTCAGCGTCGGAATCGAGATCGAACTCCGACCGCATAGCTTGGAAGAGGCGGCTGAGCAGATCCGGAGAGAGCAGGCTGGGAGTTCCGCCGCCAAGATAGACGGTATCCACGCGGCGCGGCAGTTCAACACCGATCTGCGCGGCCCATTCGCCGCCCGCCGCCAGATCCTGAATCAGGCGGTCAACATATCGCGCGTGCTCGCTGGCCGGATAGACTCCCGAGGCAAAGTTGCAGTAGGTACACTTCGACCGGCAAAAAGGCATGGAAATGTATAGCCCAAGCGCATTGTCGCGGCCAACGGTCATAGTGCGATTGTTTCACGGCTGCGCTGATTTCCTTTCCCGCTAAATCCAACCGCGCCTTCATGCAATCATGGTAGGAAGGAGATACCCGTTTGAAGGCCTGGCCTGTTTTGGGCATTTCCATAATCGAAGTCATTCTTCTGCTCGCCCACTGGTTTCTCTTTCACACCTTGATTGTGTTCTGGGACCCGCCGAGCGCCACGACGGTCTTGCTTGCGAGGATCGCTCTGCTGGTGCTGGCGTTCAGTTTCATTGTCGCGGCGCTGCTTAGCTTCAGATTTTCCAACTTGCTGGTCGTTGTCCTCTACAAGTTCGCGGCGGTTTGGCTGGGGTTTCTGAACTACTTCTTTTTGGCCGCCTGCCTGTGTTGGCTGGCCTGGTACGCCTGGCTGGCTCTGGAGCCGAGCGCGAACCCGACTGCGGCGCGATCTTTGATCGCTGACGTGCTTTTCACCGTCGGCTTTTCTGGCGGGAATCTACGGGCTCCTGAATGCCCGTTTGATTCGCGTGCGGCGCATCGCGGTCACGCTGCCAGGGCCTGCCGGAGAGCTGGCGCGGACGCAGGGCGGTGCTGCTGAGCGACCTGCATCTGGGCAACATCAATGGAGCGGGATTCTGCCGGCGCCTGGTGGCGCTCGCCGCTGGGTTGCGACCGGACATCGTCTTCATCCCCGGCGATCTTTTCGACGGAACCAAGGCCGATCTCGACAAACTGGCCGCTCCATTCAAGGAACTCGCGCCGCCATTCGGCATCTACTTTTCCACAGGCAACCACGAGGAGTTTGCCGGCAAGGAACATTATGTTGACGCCGTCAAGCGGGCCGGAATGCGGGTTCTGAACAACGAAAAAGTGACCGTGGAGGGGCTTCAACATCGCCGGCGTGCCCTTTGGCGACTCGACCAGCCCGATTCGCCTGCGCGCCACCCTCGAGGGGCTGCGCTTGAGTCCGGACGAAGCCAGCATTCTGCTGAACCACATGCCCAGCCGCCTGCCCATCGTGGAGCGGGCGGGCGTGAGCCTGCAGCTCTCCGGCCACACCCACGTCGGGCAACTTTTTCCGTTTAATTGGCTCACGCGCCGCGTCTTCGGCAGGTTCACCTACGGCCTGCACCGCTTCGGCGCGCTGCAGGTGTACACATCGAGCGGCGCCGGAACCTGGGGTCCGCCCATGCGCGTTGGAACGCACCCTGAGATCGTGTTGCTTGAATTCGCGTAGAAGTGTTCTCATGGTTCTTCGCTTCTGAATTGACTCTCTTGATTTGCGAAAGAGGACGAACCATGCGATCTATCGAGCAAACGCTTTCTTGAGCCCTGTTGATTATCGTGCATCCTGCTGGCCGCCGTCGCGGCTGAGCGCGCAGCAAGCCGCCCAGCCGCGCAGACCGCAGCCCGACCTGAACTTTCCCACCGTCCTCTACGGCGCCGCCTACTACAACGAGTACATGCCCAGGACCGACCAGGCTGCCCGCCTCGACAAGGACGTCGCCCTGATGAAGGCCGCCGGCCTCAACGTGGTGCGCATGGGCGAGTCCACCTGGAGCCTGTGGGAGCCCGAAGACGGCCAATTCGACTATGCGTGGATGGACCGCATCGTCGACGCCATGGGCAAGGCCGGAATCAAGGTCATCCTCGGCACGCCGACCTACTCGATTCCCGCATGGATGGCGCATCAGCATCCGGAGATCCTGCGCGCGCTATGCTGGACGGCCGCGAGAATTCCTACGGCATGCGCCAGAACATGGACACCGATTCGCCCGCCTATCGCTTTTACGCCGAGCGGCTCATCCGCCACATCGTGGCCCACTACAAGGACAACCCCACCGTCATCGGCTGGCAGCTCGACAACGAAACCTCGAGCTACGACGCCGCCAACCCAGACGTCTTCATCGGCTTCCAGCATTATCTTGAAAAGAAATTCGTCACGCCCGAAGCGCTGAGCAAGGCCTGGTTCCTGAACTACTGGGGCGAGAACCTGCACACCTGGGAAGACCTGCCCACCCGCGACGGCGCGCAGAGCACCGGCTACAAGCTGGAGTGGACGCGCTGGAGCCAGATGCGGGTGACGGATTTTCTTCACTGGCAGGCCGCGCTGGTGCGCGAGTGCGCCGGGCCCCGGCCAGTTCGTCACCACCGACTACGGCGGCATGATGCACCACGACGTGAACGAAGAGGCGATCGCCGCATTCCTCGACATTCCCGCCGACAACATCTACCACGGCACGCAGGATCACTACGACGGCTCGCACGCAGTCCATCCAGGGAGACTTCACCCGCTCGCTCAAGCACGGCAATTTCCTGGTCACCGAGACCAACGCGCAGACCACCGGCTGGACTTCCGCATTCCAGTTCCCGCCCTACGACGGCCAGATGCGCGAGGACGTTTACACCCATCTCTCCAACGGCGCCAACATGGTGGAGTACTGGCACTGGGCCTCGATCGCCGCCAACCAGGAGACCTATTGGAAGGGCGTTCTCTCGCACGATCTCGAACCCAATCGCGCCTACGCCGAGGTGAGCCGCACCGCGCATGAACTCGAAAAGATCGGCCCGCATCTGGTCGGCCTGCAGATTCACAACCAGGTCGCCATCCTGTGGAGCCGCGACTCCGCCAACGCGATCGGCTTCATGCCGTTCACATCGAACGCGGCCGCGCCATGGGCGCCCGGCCGGGCCACCGCCGGCTACGACTCGCTGGTGCAGCAGATGCACAAGTCGCTCTACGACCTGAACGTCGGCACGGATTTCGTCTTTCCGGAGACCGCGGATTTCTCGCAGTACAAGCTGCTGATTGTTCCCGCGCTCTACATCGCCGACGACGCGCTGCTCCAGAAGATCTCCGACTACGTGAAGAACGGCGGCCACGTGGTGATGACCTTCAAGAGCGGATTCGCGAATGAGAACTCCGCGGTGCGCTGGGTGCGCGCGCCGGGCCCGCTGCGCGAGGCTGCCGGCTTCAGCTACCAGGAGTTTTCCAACCTCGAAAACCCGCTGGCGCTGAAAGGCGATCCGTTCCACGTGGGCGCGGACAACAAGGTCGAGCTACTGGGCCGAGTTCCTCATGCCGGAACACGCCAAGGCGCTCGCGTACTACGACCATCCCTTCTTCGGAAAGTGGCCGGCCATCACGGAGAACGACTTTGGCGCGGGCACGCTGCTCTACGAGGGGACCTATCTCTCCGATGCGTTGCAAACCGCGGTGCTCAAGGGCGAATTGGAACAGATCGGACTTGGCGGACCCGACCAGCAATTGCCGGCCGCGGTGCACGTGCAACACGGCGTCAACCGGCTCGGCAAGCGACTGCACTACTACTTCAACTACTCCGGCGCGGAAGTGAAGGTGAGCTACGCCTACGGCGCGGGAACCAATCTTGCTGGACGGGAAGCCCGTGGCGAAGGCCGGCCGAACTGACACTGGCGCCGTGGGATTTGGCTATCATAGAGGAACAATAAGGAGAACTTGCTCTTGAGCGACCGAATACTCCCCCGGCCCCGCGACGGCAACGATTGCCGTGATCGAGACCCGCCTGTCTGGCTTCGATCTGCTGCATGAATCCGCGGCTCAATAAAGGAACCGCGTTTACTGAAGAAGAGCGCGACGCATTCGGACTGCACGGCTTGCTTCCGCCGCACATCGGAAGCCTTGAAGACCAGCGCGAGCGCCGCAAGATCGCGCTCGATCATCGCGACACGGCCTTTGGCAAGTACCACCTGATGCGCGATCTGCAGGACAACGATGAGACGCTGTTCTACTCCTTTATCGCTCACAACATTGAAGAGCTGCTGCCCATCGTCTACACGCCGGCGGTCGGCGAAGGATGCCAGCGTTTCTCCGAGATCTGGCGCAAGCCGCGCGGGCTGTTCCTCAGCTATCCAAACAAGGATCGCATCGCGAAGATTCTGGCCGACCCGCGCTATGACGATATTCGCTGCATCGTGGTAAGCGATGGCGAGCGCATTCTCGGATTAGGCGACCAGGGCGCGGGCGGCATGGGCATCCCAATCGGCAAAATGGCGCTCTACACCGCGCTGGCCGGCATTCCTCCGGAGCATTGCCTGCCCATCCTGCTCGATGTGGGCACCGATAACGAGTCCTTGCTCAACGACCCGATCTATATCGGCTGGGAACACAAACGGGTGCGCGGCAAGGACTACGACGAATTTGTTGAGGCGTTCGTGTCGCGCAGTGGAAAAGCGCTGGCCGCACATCCTTCTGCAATGGGAAGACTTTGCCGGAGTAAATGCGGCGCGGCTGCTGGAGCGCTACCGCGACCGGCTCTGCACCTTCAACGACGATATTCAGGGAACCGCGGCCGTCACCACCGCAACATTGCTGGCGGCGGTTCATGCAACCGGCGTTCCGCTTCGAGAGCAGACGATTGCCATGTTCGGCTCCGGCGCCGCGGGCATCGGCATTGTGAATCTGCTGATCACCGCGATGCAAGAGGAAGGACTGAGCGAAGAGCAGGCACGCAAGCGCATCTACGCATTCAATCGCTACGGGCTGCTTGTTGAAGGGTGCAAAGGCATTCGACCAGGACAGGAGCCGCTGGTGCGCAGCCGCGAGGACGTTGCCGGATGGAAGCTCTCCGGAAAAGCCTCCATTTCGCTGCTTGATGTTGTCCGCAATGCGAAGGTCACAGTCCTGGCCGGCGTCTCCGCGCAGGCTGGAGCATTTACAGAAGAGATTGTGCGCGAGATGGCGAGGCACATCGAACGGCCCATCATCTTTCCGCTCTCAAATCCAACGTCGGTCTCTGAAGCTGCGCCCGGCCGATCTGCTGCGTTGGACCGAAGGCCGCGCGCTGGTCGGAACCGGCAGTCCGTTCGCGCCGGTCGAAGTGAACGGTAAAATGATTCGCATTGCGCAGATCAATAACTCGTACATCTTTCCGGGGCTGGCTCTCGGCATCCTCGTCTCCAAAGCGCGGCGCGTTACCGACGGCATGATCATGGCCGCCGCCAAAACCCTGGCTTCGTTGTCTCCGGCGCGCGCGGACAAAAACGCTGCGCTGCTGCCGCCGATTGCGGACTCGCGCAAGGTCGGTCTGGTGGTGGGAGAAGCCGTGGCTCTGCAGGCGGTCGCCGATGGGGTCGCCGATGGCGGCGCTGAAGCAGACCTCAAGCGGAGGCTTCGCGCCTATGTTTGGGAGCCGGTGTATTTGCCTTACAAACGAATTCCGTGAGATGAATATCCGATGCGAGGTGCAATGGAGCCGACGCAATTCGACCCAGCTCATCCTTTGTCTCCCAAGTGGCCCGCACTACCCCAGGACGAGTGGAGCTCGACCTGCGCCACTCTGCAACTCTGGATGCAGATTGTCGGCAAAATCCGGCTGGCGCTGATGCCGCCCATCAACCATTGCTGGGGCGTGACGCTTTACCCCACCATTCGCGGAGTCACCACTTCGCCGATGCCTTACGGCAATCGCACATTGCAAATTGATTTTGATTTCGTCGACCAGGTTCTCGTGGTCGAAGCCTCTGAAGGCGGACGCAGAACCATTCCGCTCAAGCCGATGACAGTGGCGGCGTTTTACCGGGAGTTCATGGCTGCGCTCGAAAGCCTCGGTACACCTGTCCGCATCTGGCAGGTGCCTGTCGAAGTCTCCGCAGCCCATCCCGTTCGAGCAGGACGATGTGCACAAAGACTACAACGCTGAATACGCGCAGCGATTCTGGCACATTCTCTTGCAGACCACGCGCGTCTTCACGATTTTTCGCGCCCGCTTTCAGGGCAAGGTGAGCCCGATCCATCTGTTCTGGGGAGCGATGGATCTGGCCTGCACGCGTTTTTCCGGCCGCAGCGCGCCCGAGCACCCGAGCATGCCGGGACTGGCCGATCGCGTAACCCGCGATGCCTACTCGCACGAAGTGAGCAGTTGCGGATTCTGGCCCGGCGCACCCGGCATCGAAGCATTTTTCTATAGCTACGCCTATCCCGAGCCGCCCGGCTACAGGGAGTATTCGATCGCACCCTCCCAAGGCCGTTTCGATGCCAACTTCGGTGAATTCATCCTGCCCTACGAGGCGATGCGGCTTTCGTCAGACCCTGACGCCGCCCTGCTTGATTTCTTGCAGAGCACGTATGAAGCAGCCGCGAACTGCGCCCACTGGGACCGCGCCGCACTTGAATGTCCACTGCGACAACTCCTGAGCCGCACTCACTCGCCGTCCGGCGGCACTTGCTCCAGCAGCCTCTTCCACGTCTTCTGATTCTTGCGGAAGCCCTTTTTCAGGTCCTCGAGAATGCGCTCGAAGTCAGCGTTAGTGCGCAGATTGTTCCACGCCGGATTCTTCTGGAACCAGGGATAATTCTCGTTGCCTAGATAGATTGCGCGGCGCAGCCAGTGCAGAGCTTCGCTCGAGTCGCCTTCGACGGCGAAGTAGGTGGCCAGGCGGTAGGCCATCTCGCTGTCGGCTTCGGCGCCGGCGAGGGTGTCGTCCTTCAAGCAGCGCCGCGGCGCGCTCGCGCTGCGCCGGCCTGCACGTAGCACAGCGCCAGCGTCGGCACGGCGATGCGCAGCGAGTCGTCGTCGCGAATCACGCCTTCAAGAATCTCGATGGCCGCGTCGAGATGCCCGAGGCGCATCTGCTGGTAGCCGGCTGAGGTGCGCAGCAGCGGATGGCGCGGCTCGAGGGCAGGCCCTTTTCCAGTTCGTCGCCGGCCAGCTCGATCTGATTCTGATAGTGGTAAACGCGGGCGCGGTGGTTGTAGAGGATCGGCGCGTTGGCGGGGTTGAGCTTGAGGGCGCGGTTGAACTGGGCGAGCGCTTCGTCGTACATGCCGTCGCCGCGCAGTGCGATGCCGGCGACCATGTGCACATTCCAGTCGTTGGCGGCGCCGGCCAGCAGGTTCGCGATGCCGTGGCGCGCGGATTCCTTTTCGCCGCGCGAGAGCAGCATGTAAATGCGGTAGAGATTGGCCTCGGTGGAAGCGGGGTCGAGCTTGAGGGCCTCGTCGAAGGCGCGGCGCGCGCGCATCACGTGAATCTGCCCGCCGAATCCGTGGCGCGCGTATTGCAGCTCGGCGATGCCCAGGCCGGTCCAGCCGGGGCAAAGCGCGCAACGCCAAGGGTAACGTTCGAAAGCAGCGCATGGGCGCGATCGAGATCGGCGCGCGAGCCGGTGCGCACCATGAACGAACTGAGCAGGGCGCGCCCTTGCAGGTACTTCTCGCTCAACGCGCCGGCAAGCGAGGCCTCACTTGGAGCCGGGGCGAGCCGACGTCGCGCGGAGAATCAATCTGGTCCCCGGCCGAAAGGCCATGCAGCGCGGCGAAAACCTCGTTCGAAATTTCGGTCTGCACCGCGATCAGATCGAGCGACGCGACGCGGATTGCGCCGCCCGAACGAACGCTCTGCGAGGCCACGTCGAGCAGTTGCCAGTTGAGGTCGAATCCATTTTCAGAGCGCAGAAAGTTGCCGGCGAGCACAAAGGAGACGAGCAGCTTTTGTCCCACGGCGAGCGGATCCATTTGCGCGATGGGCAGCGGCATCAGCGTGCTGGACGGGCGGACGACGAGCGCCGGAATGCGCGCCAGGCGCGCGGCGATGGCGTCGGCGAGCGCGAAGCCGTAGAGCGGCGCCACCTCAGTCGCGCCAAGATTGGCAAAGGGCAGAACGACGAGCGAGTTCTGCTGCGCGCGGTCTCCGGCGGACTCGCGGAAGCGCTCGGCGAGCATCGAGAGGAATCCGGTGGCGCGCTTTTCTGCTTCGGCGCCGGTGGTGGGCAGGTTGGCCGCGGCTTCGCCGGGAATGATGCCGGTCTCAATCTGCAGCGCCTTCATGATGGTCTTGAGCGCCTCGCGCACTTCGGCGGCGGAGGCGTAGCGCGCGCCGGGATTTTTCTCAAGGCAGGCCGCGATCACGCTCTTCAGCTCCGGCGAAATATCTGGAACGATCTCGCTCAGGTCGGCAGGCTCGGAGAACTGGATGGCGCGGATGGCCTGGAAGTCCTCGTCGTCGGGGCGGGCAAAGGGATGGCGGCCGCTGGCCAGCTCATAGAGAATCACGCCCAGCGCCCACACGTCGGACTGCACGCTGGAGTGGCCGGTGACGAACTGCTCTGGAGCCATGTAGCGGATGGTGCCGCCGCGCGCGGTGTAGGTGGCGGCAACGGATGCATCCCTGGCCAGGACGGGCTTTGGAGGGATCGAAAGCCGGCGTCCTCGGGACGGAGGCGGCGAGCCAGGCCGAAGTCGAGAATCTTGACCAGGCCGCCGTCGGTGAGCATCACGTTCTGCGGCTTCAGGTCGCGATGGAAGATGCCGAGCGCGTGCGCGGCCTGGAGTCCGTCGGCGATCTGGATGCCGACCGAAAGCAGCAGTTGCAGGCTGGCCGGGCCGTGGGCGATGAGCTGGTCGAGCGACTGGCCGGGCACGTACTGCATGGCGATGTAGCCCTCGTCGCCGCTCTCGCCGACCTCGTAGATGCCGCAGACATTGGGATGCTCGATGGCCGAGGCCAGGCGCGCCTCGCGCAGCACGGTCGTGCGCATCTGGTCGACGGAGAGCAGGCCAGCGCGCAGAATCTTCAGCACCACGGGTCGCTGCAGCAGCGTGTCGTTGGCAAGGTAGACCACGCCGCTGCCTCCGGCGCCGAGGCGGCGGAGAATCTCGTAATGTTCGATCGTCTTGCGCGCCATGCCTGCTCCAAGTTTACCGTTCGGGTCGTGAGAAACGTATAAAGCAAAGGCAACATGAACGGGAGATCGCGGAATCAAAGAATTCGGCGATGCGGGGGCCGGCAGGCGAGGCGAATTGCCTGGGATTGAACCTTGCCGGCTTCGAGGATCCGCGGAAGATGAATCTGATAACGTCATACTGAGTATGAACGGCTTACTCAGAACGGCTGGAGGGTTGTGTAAACGCAGGGCGAAGCAGTTCGATTGCCCGATTTCGCCTCTGGGGTGGCCGGCAGTGGTTTTAGTGTTGCTGGCTTTCGTTGCGGTGGCGCTGCAGCCCTTCGCTGCACAGCAGCCCGGCGCGGGTGCGCAGGTGCATACTGGAACCGCCAGCGGTGTCGATACCGATACGCGACTCATGAACATGCTGGCCGATCACCAATTCATTCGCCTTGAGAAGGAGCTGGATCAGTTGCCGCCGAGGCAGGCGCAGTTTTATCGCGGCGTTCTGGCCAACCGCAACAACGATTTGAAGAAGTCCATTGAGTTGCTGGAGCCGATTGGTGGATCAGGTGGTGGCGAGCGGGGACACAGCGCGCGAAAAGGTGCTGCGCAAGACTCTGGCCGAGGACTACCTGCGCGAGGGCGATTTGGCAAGAGCTGCCAACGCTTACCAGGTCCTTGAGATCGCGGCTCGGCGGCAAGCTGACCAGCGACGAGCAGGACGAGCTTGAAATGCCGGTGCAAGTTACTGCGGCTGGCCAAGGACCATCCGCCCGATGACGGTCGATCCGTGCGACCCGTTTGTGATGCCGGTGAGCAAGAATCCGCTGGGCCTCACCGATGTTCCCGTGTTTGTGGATCGCGCGTCCGCAGAGTTGGATGTTGGACCCGACGTTGCCGTTCAACATGATTTCGCGCTCGCATGCAAGGGAGGCGGGACTGAAGGTCTCTGAAGAAGCCGTGACCATTCACGTTCTCAGGGGGCGGCCCATCCAGGTGCACGCGACAGTTGATTCCGCGCTTTACCATCGGCGGACAATTAACGCTGCGCAACATGACGGCCTTTGTTTTCGATGACGCAGACTACTTCTTCCCCCTGACGCACTACCAGGTGGAGGGAGTGTTGGGCTATCCGGCGCTGGCGACGATGGGCAGCTTTACGGTGACCGACAGCAACCGGCTTTATGTAATGTCGGCCGAGCAGGAATCGGCGATGGAGAAGAGCTGAACGGTTGGCGAACGGCGTGCGCTTCTTCCTCGATGGCGACCAGGTAATACTGGCTTTGGGTGAAACTGGCGGCTCAGGTGAAAGTTATTCGCGGGCGGAAGCAAGCGGCGAGGTGCGCATGTTCGCGATTGATGCCGGCGGCCAGCAGACCTATCTGACCTCGCGATTCTACGACGAGCACAGCACGGATTTTGCCAACAGGAAAGTTGAGTTGTTCAAGTTTCGTGGGCTTGAGGCCATGGCTCCGGTTCCGTCCTACGAGGCTGAGACCCTCCCTCTTACGGTTGGAACGACAACGGTTCAGTTCCATTTCGTGCCGGTGCTGACGCAGCCGCTCGGATCGGCGGCGCTCGACGATGTGTACGGAGTGCTGGGCGTGGATGCCCTGGACCAATTGGGAAGCTACACGTTCGATTACAGGGCGATGCGGTTCAGCATAAGGTTGAGCGAGGCCAGGGACTAGAGACCTGGCCATTCTCGCACCTCAAGCGAAGAACAGCGCCAGCAGCGCGGCAGCCAGAAGGATCGCCGATGCGAGGGTTTCTGGGCGCTTCCACGACAATTGAATTGCATTGCCGGACGTAAGTGAGTGGACCATGCCTCTGAGCTCCGATTCCGGTCTTGCCTTGGAGCCAAGGCTCACCGCAAGCGAAACGAGCAGATTGACGGTGAACCCGAAGATCGCGGTCCAGAAGCACTGCGCTACGAAGCTTGTGTAACGGTGAGAGACCGCGATCCATCCGCCTTGAATGCCGGGCAAAACATTCATCGGCAGTGTCAGGCCATAGTGCAGGATAGCTGCCGCTGTGCCTGCGGCCAGGCCGGCAAAAGCGCCGTGACCGGTGGTGCGCTTGGTAAACATGCCGAGAAGAAATGTTGCAAGCTGCGGAGTGTTCCCCAGCGACAAGACCAGGAATAGCGGGTACAGAATGGTATTGAAGGCAATGTGAAAGCCCGCGCAGGCATAGGCCACGCCGATTGCGAGCAGAATCGCACCTGCCGTGCTCCAACGGCCCGCCACGATGCATTGCCGGTCGCCGTCTCTCTCGCGAAAACAGGCTTGATAAATGTCGAGAGTAAACACAGCGTTGAAGGCCGTAACGCTTGCGGCGAGCCCGCTCATCAGGCTGGCCAGCAGAGCAGCGATTCCCAACCCCAGCAGCCCGGTGGTTGAAAAGTGAAACAGCATCGCGAACGCGGACCTGTCGTAGTCGAGCAACGTGTTGCCGGCCCCATCCACGAGCGGCTTGCCGGTAGCTGGATCGAGACGGGCCGGAACCAGGCCATGGCCCTGTGCTTCATCCGGGGGAACGACGGTGATCTCATGGTAGATGGCCCCGTTCTCATTGCGGACAACTATGGTGGAGTGCGGGGTGGGCAGTCCGATGGCGATCGCTCCGGGAAGAATCAGCACGAAGGGCAGGAAAAGCCTGACCGCTGCCGCGAAGAGCGGGATGCGGCGCGCCGACACGATGCTTTTAGCGGCCATCGCGGATTGGAGCAGGCGGAAGTCTGTTGTCCAGTAGCCGGCTCCGAGAACGAATCCGGCCAGCAGCCACAGGAGAACTTCCGTGATGGGGCCGGGGATATAGGTGGAGTACGGATAGGCAGCGGGAAGCGCTGTTTTCAGGATTGTCCAACCATCGATGTTCCTCAGACCCATCAGCACGACAGGCAGAAAACCCGCGACGATGAGCAGGAATTGCAACACCTGGTTAACCATGGCTCCGGCCATCCCCGCAAAGAGCACATAGGCGAGCACCACAGTCGCGAAGAACAGGACGCAAAACGTGAATATGCCCTGCCGTGGCCAGCCCCAGGCATAAAAAAGCGGATCGAAGATGCGCAAGGTCTGGAAGAGACGGGCCATCAAGTAGAGAGAGATTCCGGCGCCGGCCACCGTCATCGCGCCAAGCGCGCCTGCATTCAGCAGCCGGGTCTTGCGGTCAAAGCGAAGGCCGAGATATTCGGGCACCGTGCGCGCCCCCGAGCCGTAGTAGAGCGGCATCATAAACACGCCGGAAAACAGCAGCGCAGGAATAGCACCTAGCGAGAAGATAAGCGCGGCCTTGCAGCCGTATCTGGCTCCCGCGGCAGACATTCCGATGACTTCCTGGGTGCCAAGACTGGCGGCAAGAAAAGCGAGTGCGCAGACCCACGTGGGAAGCGCACGGCCAGCCTGAAGAAAATCCTTGCCGGTCTTGATATTCGCGCGGAGGGAAAAGCCGATGGCAACTACGCTGAATAGATAAAGCAGCACGATCAGCCAGTCGGCTTGGGCGAGAGTGGGCAACCAGGGCTCCTTGCAATGGTTATGGATGTCGGATAGCGTGTCGGTCTGGAAAGACAATCCCTCACGGGTTGGACAGGCTAAAGCAGAGAGGCTGGGCTCGATCCAGGCCTCTGAAAAGCATATCGCAGCGAGCGTTTGCGTAAGAAGTTGGCGCCATGGCGGCATTTCCAGTCACACTTGCCAGGCTTCGGCATCGGCAATCCTGGAGGGTATTGAAGGGGATGTCGACTGGTCGGCAGTCATCCTTCCCGGGACAGCGGACGAACTGCGACGGGTTGAATGCCAAGCGCCAATTTCGTGAGACGCAGCGCGGCCGTTAGTGGAGGACTTTGAGGATGTGCAGATAGAGCGCGGTATTGATTCCGATGGAGAGAGCCAGCAGGCCGAGCGCGATGATTGCAGCGAGGTTGATCCTCTTGCCGGCGCCTTTCAGATCTCCAATCAGCTCGTGCGTCACAAGGGTATTGCGGTTCGAGGCTTCGCAGACCATCTTCAATCGATCTTCAATGATCTTGAGAGAAGCGATTTGTTCGACGGACTTCGCGCGCAGCTCGCGGTGCCCGGACCTGAGCTCTGCCAAGCTGCTTTCGATGGGGGAGAGATCGACCGGCTCTGGCACCAGGGCAACGGGCGGGGCATGATGTTGCGGCGTGAGCTCGTGGGAGTCAGCGACGCCTTTCTTTCCATCGAGCAAAGGCAGTACGCTCTGCACGATAGGCAACGCGAACTTGAGCACGGACATGATACGCCGGACTCCGACGCCGATCTTCGGTGAAGACTCCTGTGTGGGGCCGACCAGGGCCGGGCCGGAAGGATGGGAGGGCTCCGGCGGATAGCCGGTATGGCCTTTCTCGTTCGGTCCCTTCGGTGCGGTTTTCAAATTCGGCATTACTCTGCGCTCAGCACTGCGTAAAAACTCGATTGCTTCCGGAAATGGCTGCCAATCAACCTCAGCGCGCTGAATTTCCAACTCTTGTAGCGCCTCAAATACCAGACTCATGCTCACCCGCTTCGAGGGCTACCAGTCTAGCCCATTATCGGCGTTTGAGTTTTACTGATAAATAACCCTCATCCTTCCTATCCGTTACACGAAAGTTGTATTGCAATGTAGCGCGCGGCTCTTTCTAAATCCCTTCCCGTCTTTTCGCGAGCTTCTACCACTCCATCGGTGAACAGGGTGAGTTGCTCCGCTGACGCAAGTTGAAACGTAGACTCCACATTGGGGAGCAATCGAGGACAGGGCGGCATTCGGGAAGAATACGAGCGCTAAGTATGACAGTAAGAAGGCGCGGAAACAGTGTTGACAAGGCCGAAGTTGTCCTGTATCGCTTATCTCAGCGCCTGACGTGCGGACGCGAAGAAGGAAGGCGCCCTGAAAAGGGCCTAATTCCAACTTGTAACCGGGCAACGGTTAGTACTCCGTTTGCCCCCCGGATGTCTTCGTCAATTCGAGATGCCGTTTCGCGGTCTCCCGCTCTTTTCGCAAGGAGCTTGAGACCTGAATCAGGGTACCGGATTCTTAATAACTGGATAGATTTAAAGAACTTGCCGATAGTGGTAGCTGAGAGCAGCCAATGCAGTTGGGCCCATATTCTTTCGAATCAACGGTTCGGAAACTAGAGAGGGAGGATCCTGCGACCGTGGGCTCCCCTCGGGACCAATCGCGTCTGGGTGTAAGCAAATACAGCGCTTATAACCTGACCCGCGAGCGCTTCCTCTCTGCTGAGGTGGAAGCTGCCGATTTCTCCTCTGCCAGCTTGAATACCCGTCTACCTGCTCTCACACCCGGGTGCGACACTGCTCTCTGGATTCAACCCTTTCGGGGCATCTCCCCCACCAGCGTGCGAATCCCGATCGATCTTGTTTACCTTGACGAGAGCTTCGTGGTTCTCAACGCCGTGGAGTCGTTTCCAATCTGCCAGGCTTCGGCTTCAGGCGCTCCGCCTGCCAGTGTCCTTGCCCTGCCTGCCAACACCATAAGTTCCAGCGAGACCCAAACCGGGGATCGATTGATACTTTGCCCTCCGGAGGAACTGAAACAGCGCTTGCTGTTCGCGGCCGGCACAAAAATGAATGTTCATGCCGAGCAAGGTCTCTACCGCGCCCCGGACGCTGCTGTGCGCAAGGACAAGCCGGCCAATAAAGCACCGGACAATCTATTGGAATGGGTGGATCACATCCATCGGGCAGAACACGCGCGTCCCGAGCCTTCCAGGATTGAGGACCCTCCACCGGAGCCGCCTCCGATGGCGGTGCCTCCCCCGCCACAACCAGAACCGGCGCAACCGGCAATCATCGAGGCGCAGGCGCCAAAGAACTGGTTTCACCGGCTGTTTTTCCCCGAGCCTCCCGATCCGCGGAGTGCGCCAAGAGAGTCGCTTTCCTGGTTGGCTGCCTATTTCTTCACCGGGGGGACGCCCGCAGCGCACCCAATTCGTGATATTAGTTCGACTGGATTCTACGTATATACCGAAGAGCGGTGGTACCTGGGCACGGTCATCCGGGTTACGCTCACCGACCGGCAGCAGCCGACCGCTCAACGCACTTTTACTGCGAATGCGAAGGTCGTCCGCTGGGGAAGCGACGGCGTAGGTCTTGAGTTTGTCCTCAAGGAAAAGAAAGAGCCTCGTCGCGGCAAGGATCCTGCGCCAGCTAGCTCCATCGATGACATCGGCAGATTCGATGTGGAACAATTCCTGCAAATGGTCAGGACAAGCGCCGGCTAGTGTTCGAGTTCTAAATCGCAGAATCCGGGGGTCTCCTACCCCCGGCAAGAATTCGAATTCGCGCGGCCTTCAGGCTCGGTTATCTGTCTTTCCCTCCACAAGGAGTCATCGAAACCCGTCGTGCTAAGCCTTCGCGGTGCGGCTGGGTTTGTAACCCCAAATTCCGTAGTAGGCCATGAAGATATATCCAATGATCGGCAGCACAAACGCGAAGTTATAACCGTAGCGGTCGGCGAGCGCGCCGAACGCCACCGGCATTACCGCTCCCCCGACGTTGCCGATTGTAATCACGCCCGAGCCCTTGCTCGTCAGCGGGCCCAGTTCCGCAATGCCCAGCGCGAAGATGGTCGGATACATGATTGAATTCGCCAGCCCGCACAAAATCAGGCACCAGACTGCAATCATGCCGCTCGAGAACATGCCCACAACCAGCAGAACAACGCCGCATACTCCCAGGATCGTCAGCAGTTTCTCCGCCTTCACGGCCTTCATGACCAGCGTACCGGCAAAGCGTCCAATCATCATGGCCAGTGGATAGAACGATGCCAGCAGCGCTGCGCGGTCCTTGCTCGTCACTCCCTGCGCCTCAAAGAACCGGATGGCGTTGGCTGCCAGCGCGATCTCCAGACCCACATAAAGGAAGATGCCTACCATGGCCAGCACCGTGTGCCTATAAGTCCAGATACTGCGGCCCGAGGTCGCGTCGCTCGGCCTGAAATCGCGCGTCGCCGTGATCGCCGGCAGATGCATGAACATGATTACCACGCCCAGCACGAGCAGCCCGCAGGCAATCGCGATATACGGTCCCTGCACGGTGTGCGCCACCGCCGCCTTCGACGACATCTTGCTCTGGTCGGTCAGGATGAAGGCTCCCACCACAAGCGGCGCAACTGCCGTACCGAGCGAGTTGAATGCCTGCGCCAGCGTCAGCCGCGCCGGCGCGCTGTGTTCCGGTCCCAAAATCGAAACGTACGGGTTCGCCGAGGTCTGCAGTCCGCACACGCCTGTGGCCAGCACAAAGCTTGCCGTCAGGAAGACCGGGAAGCTCACCATGTTCGCCGCCGGAACAAACAACATGGCTCCGATCACCATCACGAACAGAGAGAAGACCATGGTGCGTTTGTAGCCGACCAGTTCGATCACCTTGGCGGCCGGCACCGAGAAGACCAGGTAGGCCAGGAACCATGAGGTCGTCACCGTATTCGACCAGGCGCGATTCAGGTCGAAGATGTCCTGCAGTTTAGGGGAAAGGTTGCTGTTCAGGTTGGTCAAAAACCCGAAGATTCCGAAGAGAATGGTGACCGTAATGAAGGGTCCAAGATAGCTGGGCGCGCTTGCCGCCGGTGATGTGGATCTGGATGCCATGAGAGGTCTTCCTCCGCTTTGTTGAAAGATTGCTATGAAACCGCTGCCGCGTTTTCCCGCACCATGACCTCAAGCGCGGCGGCCGGCCGCGGAGGAACTGAAACGAAGGAAAACCATCTGGAAAACTACGGAAACAACTCTACGCATTTGGGGGAACTTGCGTCCAGCGAAAACTGAAAAGGTTTTCAGCATTCACCTCTCGATCCTCAAACTTCGTCCCCCGACTTCGCGCTTCGATCCGGCAAGAAGCTCGGCGCCTTCGACATCAACCATTGAGGCCCTTCCGATCCCCGATCCCTACGTCTTTAGTCCCTAGTCCCTCAGTCCACGCGCCTGCCCATTTACACTGGGTATGCATGATTCCCACTCTTACCTGGACCCCGGACGGAGTCCGCTTCATCGATCAGACCCGGCTCCCTCTCGAGGAGAGTTACGTACTCGCAACCACCTATGAGCTGGTGGCCGAGGCAGTTGAGACCATGGTTGTGCGCGGTGCTCCGGCCATCGGCGTCTCGGCTGCCTACGGCATCGCCCTGGGCGCGAAGTATGCCACGGCCAGAACGACCGAGGAGTTTGCGCCTGATTTCGACCGGATCTGCGCGCGCCTGGCGGGGACGCGGCCCACCGCGGTAAACCTCTTCTGGGCCATCGACCGCATGAAGGGCCTGTTCGCCAATCTGCGGGACTCAGGCGCGACGCTCGGCCAAGTGCAGGACCGGCTTCTGGCCGAAGCCCATGCCATGTACGCCGAAGACATCGCCGCCTGCAAGGCCATGGGGGCATTCGGCGCGGCGCTGCTGCCCGACGAGGGTGGCGTGCTCACGCATTGCAACGCCGGCGCGCTGGCGACCTGCGGCTATGGAACCGCCTTGGGCGTAATTCGCTCGGCGGTCGAGCAGGGCAAGCGGATTCACGTCTTCGCCGATGAGACGCGGCCCTTCTTGCAGGGGGCGCGCCTGACCGCGTGGGAGCTGATGGCCGACGGCATTCCTACCACCGTGATCTGCGACAACATGGCCGCCAGCCTGATGAAGGCCGGCAAGATCCAGGCTGTGGTAGTAGGCGCGGACCGCATCGCCGCCAATGGCGACGCCGCAAACAAGATCGGCACCTACAATGTTGCCATCCTGGCCAGGGAGCACGGCATTCCGTTCTTCGTGGCCGCGCCGTGGTCCACCATCGACCTGGCCACAAAGACCGGCGACGCCATTCCAATTGAAGAGCGCCCGCAGATTGAAGTCACCCATCACGGCGGCAAGCAACTCACGCCCAACGGCGTCGGAATCTGCAATCCTGCCTTTGACGTGACCCCGGCGAAGTACATCACAGCCATCATTACCGAGCGCGGCGTCTTGCGGGCCCCCTATGTCGAATCGCTCAGACTGATGGAGCTGGTGGCCTAGCAAAGTGCAAATTCAGATCGCGACGCAACGTCTAAACTAGCGGTGTGTTGCTCCGCGATTCTCACGTGTTCCGGCTCCGTCAGCGGTCGTTGACGCGTGGGGTCCTGCTGTCTCTGGGCGCGTTTGCGGCCAGCCTGCGAATGGCCGGGTTTCCCTATATCGAGAATCTCCACGCATCGCCCTGGCAGATTCTCGCCGTGCCGTTTGCCTGCTGGGGAATGGTGGAGACGTTTCGCTGCCTGAGACAAAAATGGAGCTTGTACCATGCCGGTGTACTTATTCTGCTCTATGCGGAACTGATGATTCTGGCGCTGGTGCTGTTTCTGTGGGTGTTCTCTTAAACAGGTCCGGCGCCAGCCGTCTTCCAACAACTCGTGCAGGCCGTGTAGCATGGCAGGATGCAACTAATCCCGCCCTGGCCGCAAAGACAGAGACGCGGCAAGGATGGGGCACTCGGATTTCTCGCGGGCACGGCGCCCATCACTTTGAACGAGGAGAGAAAGATATGCTCAAGGGATTTCGCGATTTCATTCTGCGTGGCAATGTCATGGACCTGGCAGTTGCGTTCATCATGGGCGCGGCGTTCAACGCGATCGTAACTTCGCTGGTGAAGGACGTGCTGAGTCAGTTGATCGCGGCCATCGTAGGCAAGCCGGACTTCAGCGCGGTGGTGGTCACGGTGAATGGCACGCCGATCATGATCGGCAACTTCCTCAACGCCACCATCTCGTTTCTGATCGTGGCCGCGGTCGTCTATTTTGGCGTGGTGCTGCCAATGAACACGCTGATGGCCCGGTTCAAGGGACCCGCTCCGGACGCTCCGCCCGCCACCAAGCCCTGCCCCGAGTGCCTGAGCGACATCCCTGTGGCGGCAAAGCGCTGCGCACACTGCGCACAACCCGTAGCGTAGGCGCGACATCGCGCGTCCTCAGTCCAACTCCCGCAGCGGCTGCGAGAAAAGATAGAAGCCCATGTAGATGGCCGCGGCCAATGCCGCCATCGCCGCCAGCACGTGGCCTGTGGGGATGTGCCGCGACAATTCGCCCACCAGCAGCGCTCCCAGCGGCGGCAGGCCGAGAAAGCACGTGGAGTAGATACTCAAAACACGCCCCCGCATCTCGTCGGATGACAGATGCTGGAATGCCACGTTGAACGAGGAGATCATCACGATCGCGCTATAACCCTCCACCAGCACGCAGCATTGCGAGAGCACGAAGACCTGCGAGTAGCATAGTCCGATAATCGCCGAGAAGAAGACCAGGCCCGCAAGCACAGCCACCCTGCCGCGATTGCGGATGGTTCCCCGCGCCGCAACCGTCACGGCTCCCAGAACGGCCCCAAAGCCGGAGGCGGCCATCAACCAGCCAAGTCCGGTCTCCCCGGTATGGAGTTGCATGCGCGCGAAATAGGGGATGAACGTGATAAATGGAAATGCGAGAAGACTTGTAACCGCCGTCATCCAGACCAGCACGAGCATCTGCGGCCGCTGGCGCAGGTAGCCGAACCCCTCGCGCAGGCTGGTGAGCAAGCTGGGATGGCGCTGCTGTTCCTGCTCAGGATAACGGATGCGCGTAAGCGCCCACAGCACGGCGAGAAAACTCAGGCCGTTGAGAAAGAAATTCCCGGCCATGCCCAGCAGGGCCATTGCATAGCCGCCCAGTCGTGGGCCCGAGAATGCGCGACAGGTTGAATTGCGCGGAGTTGAGCGCGATGGCGTTGGTCAGGTCCTTGCGCGGCACCAGGCGCGGCACCAGCGCCTGATAGCTCGGCGTGTTCATGGCGTTGGCCATGCCGTTCAGGAAGGAGAGCACCACCACTTCCCACACCGTAATGATCTTGAGCCACGTGAGCGCGGCCAGCGTAAAGGCCAGCAGCATCATCGCCGACTGCGTGACCAGCAGCAGCCTGCGCTTGTTTACGCGGTCGGCGACCACGCCGCCGAACAGCGTGAACAACAGAAACGGAATCGACCCCGCAAACCCGACCACGCCCAGCCAGAAGGCCGAGTTGGCAGTGAGCGTAAGTACCAGCCAGCCCTGGGCCACATTCTGCATCCAGGTGCCGATGTTGGAGAGAAAATTCCCGCTCCAGAACAGGCGGAAGTTGGCATGACGCAGGGCCCGCACCACCTGCGGCCATTGCTCCTCCTGTTCGGCGGCAAAGGCCGGCGTAGCCGCCGCTGCCTCTTCCACGGCCAGGCTCAGGGGTTCCTTATTCAACTCGCGATCCGCGCTCAGAACAGGTGGCCTCTCGTCATAGTGTAAGCTGTGAGTTTGTTATTGTGCAGACGGCCGCGTATTGTGCCGCCGGTTTCCAAATTCGCAAGCAAAGTTGGTCACTCTCATGATTTTCTACAAGCCGCTCGCCCTGGTGTTCCTTCTCCCTTCCCTCCCCTGCCCACTTCTGTGCCAGTCGCCCGCTCCGGCTTCTTCGCCGGCCGTCCTCGGCTATGCCGACTTTTCCGCCCAGGCCAGGATAGAAGCGAAGTTCCTGGCCGTGCCCGACGCGAAGCTCGCGGGCCAGCACCTGAAAACCCTCACCGCCGAGCCGCACCTGGCGGCAACGCCCGAAGACCACAAGACCGCCGAATACGTGGCGCAGAAGTTTCGTGCCGCCGGACTCGACACCGAGATCGTTCCTTATCGCGTTTTGCTGAACCAGCCGAAAACGGTGCGCGTGGAAGCTTACGATGCGGCGGGAAAACTGCTGATGAGCGGACCCACCAGGGAACACGTCGACAACGACCCCGGACAGGACAATCCGCGCGTCGTGATGCCGTTCAACGGCTCCTCGGGATCGGGCGACGTAACCGGCGAAGTGGTTTACGCAAACTTCGGCCGCATCGAGGACTTCAATCAACTCGCTTCCCAGCACATCGACCTTCACGGCAAGATCGTGATCGCGCGCTACGGCTCCAACTTCCGCGGCGTCAAGGTCTATTTGGCGGAACAGCGCGGCGCCATCGGCGTGCTCATTTATTCGGACCCACAGGACGACGGCTACTACAAAGGTGACGCATACCCCATCGGCCCGTGGCGGCCGGAGACCGGCGTGCAGCGGGGGTCGGTTCAATATCTCTTCAAGTATGCAGGCGATCCTGAGACGCCGGGCGTGGCCTCGACGATGGATCTGCCGGACTCGGCCCGCATCAAGGACTTTGTCGGGCCGCAAGGCAACCAACCCCGCATCATCTCCATTCCCATCAGTTATCACGATGCGGCGCCGATTCTGCAGGCGATGAAAGGACCAGGAGTCCCGCAGGGCTGGCAAGGCGCGCTGCCGTTTCGCTATCACCTCGGACAAATTGGCGGACAGGGCGCCGTGAAGGTCCATCTGGTTTCCGATCAGGACTATCAGCGGCGCATGATCTGGGACGTGATTGGAAAAATCAAGGGATCGCAACTCCCAGACGAATGGGTTGTGGCCGGCAATCACCGCGACGCATGGGTCTATGGCGCGGTCGACCCATCCAGCGGCACCGCGGCCATGCTGGAATCGGTGCACGGCATCGGCGCGCTTATCGCGCAAGGCTGGCGCCCGAAGCGCACGATCGTGTTTTGCAGTTGGGATGCGGAGGAGCAAGGTCTCATCGGCTCAACCGAGTGGGTGGAGCAGCACGCCCAGGCGCTCCAGCGGGCCGTGGCCTACTTCAACGTCGACGTAGCGGTCTCGGGGCCGGACTTCTCCGCCTCCGCCGTGCCGTCGCTCAAGGAGTTCGTTCGCGAAGTCACGCGCGCCGTTCCCAGCCCCCTGGGCGGAACAGTATTCGAGGAGTGGAGGATCAAGCACTCGACTCCCAACGAGCATCGCGCCGCAAGTGTGGAGCTTCCCGGGGAAGAGGTGCACATGGGTGACCTCGGCTCGGGCTCGGACTTCACTCCGTTCCTGCAGCATGTGGGTGTACCGTCCACTGATATCGGCTCCAGTGGCCCCTACGGCGTATACCACTCCACCTTTGACGACTTCACCTGGTACACCCAGAACGCCGACCCGCACTTTGTTTATTTGCAGGAGATGGCGCGTGTGCTCGGCCTGGAAGCGCTGCGCATGGCCGATGCGGACGTGCTGCCTTTCGACTACGTGACCTATGCACGAGAGATCTCGGCTTACATCGACGCGGCCAGGAAGAAAGCGTCTGACGCGGGGCTAAACTCGCTCGACTTTTCGCCCGCCGAGGCGGCTGCCGGCCGGCTGGCCAATGCCGCCCGCAAGGTGCAGCCGCTGGAGACCGCCGCCTCGGGAGACCTGGCAAAACTGAATCTCGCCCTGCGCCAGGCTGAAACCGCCTTCATCTCCGAAGCCGGTTTGCCCGGCCGGCCTTGGTACCGCCACACCATCTACGCGCCGGGTGAGTACACCGGATACTCCGCCGTCGTGATTCCCGGCGTAAACGAGGCCATCGACGCGCACAACGCTGATCTGGCCGCTGCGCAATTGACCATCCTGACGCAGGCCCTCGACCGGGCCGCACGCACGCTCGACTCGGCGAACTGAGGCGAGCACTCCCGAAACGAACTCTCTAACGTCCCGAGTCTGCAGTTCGCATCAAAAATGAGTTGTCATTCTGATATGAACTTCAGAGACAGGACTCCAGGACCAGGGAACGCAAAATGTCTGGATTGACGGTTACCGATCTCTCAAGTGCCCGGGAGGACGGCACGATGCGGGAATGGGCGGCGGGATTCACCCATTGCCAGTAGCGATGGCCAGGTGTCCTTGCTCGGCAAGTTTCAGCGCGCTGGCGGCCTCGAGAGCAGGCGAGAATAGCGGGCCCTGACCGAGATCGCAGCCCATGCGGCCGAGGGCTCTAAGTTGCTCGGAAGTTTCAATATCCTGCGCCACTACCTGAACTCCGAGCACGCGGCCAAGGCGAAGCAGGGCTTCGAGCACCGCCTGCTGGCGTCCGATCGTGTCGGCGGAGGCTGTGAGCTTGGCGTCGAGCTTTACCATGTCGAGGGGCAGACGCACCAGGTGGTTAAGCGGCGCGAGGCTCGATCCGAAGTCGTCCATCGCGACACGGACGTTGCAGTCGACCATGCGCTGCAAAATGGCGACCGCGGCATCCGGACTTTCGTTGAGCGCGCTCTCCGGCACCTCAAACAGAAGCCGCGAGGGATCGGCGCCGCTGGCTGCAAGCGTGCTCTGCAACTGCGAAATCATATCCGGGTTGTAGAACTGTCGGTGGGTGAGATTTACGGCCAGGGAGATGGCGACCCGCGGCAATGCATCGCGCCAGCTGCGCAACTGCCAGCAGGCGGCCTCGATCGTTTCGCGCCCCAAGATGATCGAAAGGCCGGTCTCCTCGGCAACGGCGAGCAGGTCGCCAAAGCTGTCAATCGAACCGTCGGGCCGGCGCCAGCGCAACTGACATTCGAATCCCTCGAGTCTGCCGTCTTGCAGTCGAAAGATTGGCTGATAAAGAAACTCAAGCAGGCGCTTGTCGAGGCGGTAACGCAGTTCGCGCTCGCGCTCCTGCTGGCTGGTGACCACCACTTCGAGGTGCTTGTCGAAGATTTCGCAGCGTCCGCCGCCCGCCTGTTTGGCGCGATACATTGCAAAATCCGCATCGCGCACCAGCAGGTCGGAGGAGGTATGGTCGGGACCGACCATGGCTGCGCCAATGCTGACGCCGACCAGTATTTGGTGCTCAAGGATCTCAAACGGAAGTCCCATCCCCACCAGAATGCGTTTGGCTACGGTCTCGAGGTCGCTGACGTTGAGGATGTTTTCGACCAGAACTGCAAATTCGTCGCCACCCAACCGAGCCGCCGAGTCATGCGGACGAAGCACCGCCTCGAGCCGTTCCGCCACCTCGATCAGAACCAGATCGCCGGCGGCGTGGCCCATCACATCGTTGATCTCCTTGAACCGGTCAAGATCGAGAAACAATACGCCGCAGCCGTGATCGGAACGGCGCGCCCGGCGCGCGAGCGACAGGTTCAGCCTGTCAATGAACAAGGCGCGGTTCGGCAATCCGGTCAGCACATCGTGCATAGCATCGTGCTGCAACCGGTTTTCCGTTTGCAGCCGGTCAGATATGTCGCGGAATGTATAGACATAGCCGACGCTGGCTCCATCCACCAGCAGCGGCGCGCATTGCAGGCTCACGTCCACCAGTTCGCCGGACTTGTGCAAGCGCACCGTTTCGACAATCGCCCGGCCTTGCTCGTCGACGGCTTTTTCAAGCGTTTGATGCTCGTTGAGCCGGGTTTCCGGCACAATCAGCTCGCGCAGGCTTCCGCCACTGGCCTCCTCGGCGGTATAGCCGAACATTTGAGTGAATGCGGGATTGGTATAAAGCAGGTGGTTGCCGTGCTCGATCGCTACCGCCTCAGGGATGCTGGCTAAAACATCTTCCATGAGCCGCGACTTCGGGGCCGGCTCGCGGCCTCCGGGATGGGCCACAATGACAGCCTCGCGCAGCTCCGCGTCCAAGATGCTGTAGGTGCCTTCGACGGGATGAAGACTGCCGTTTTTGGCCGGCAAGGTGGCGTGGAATGGACTGCCCTTCTTGGTTCCAGTTAGCAGCGTCTGCGGCTCGGCGGTACCGGGAAATAGCCCCCACAAAACATCTTCGACCGGGCGGTCAATCAACTCGGCTTCAGTGAGGCCGAGCATCTGGCGCGCCTCGGCATTGGCAAACACAATTTTGCCGGCCCGCTCCAGAAAAACCAGAACCGGCAGGGCATCGAGGATTTCCCTCTGCTTGCTTGAGTCCGAGCTGTCCGGAAGAATCAATCCCATGGCCTCCAGGGGAACCGATGCCGGTCCCATCTCCGCGTTCTTAGGTTCCGGCTCCATGGCCTTGTTCGAAGCTCCCGCTCTTATTTGTAAGAATCGTAGCCCGCGCGCGGTTCTTCTTCCATCCCCTAAATCGGGTATGCGGTGCAACCAAAGTCCACAAGATCGCCTACTTACAGAAAGACGACGGGGCGCTTCAGTCGCTCGATGGTGGAGTGGAAATGGGAATGAGCGCCCGACGAAGGAGACCCGATGGAAGGTCCATGGGAAGCAAAGAACCTCAAGCGGCTCCGCTTGGATGAGAGGAGCCCGTTAGAGCGTCCAGACGTGGGTTCATCTCGCGAAGGCTTCTGAAAAAGGCCTGGATTCGAGTAAATGACCCGGAAAGCGTACCGCAGAGGCCGAGGCCCTCGTCGATACCGCCGGCTTAATACCGGGACTAAAGTCCCGTCCTGCCGCCCGGACGAGTTGTTCTGCGGCCTGCATTGTGACGCCGCGAGCACAGCGCGGTCAGTGGTGATCGATGGCGGAAGCGTTGGGGCCGGATTTGGGTCGAAGACTACGGAATTTCAACCAACTCCATCTGCCCGTCACGCCGGCGGTGGAGCACGAACATGTCGCCCGCCTGGGTGCGAAAGATCAACAGATCGCGGTCGCGAAACTCGGCTTCCTTCACCGCTTCTTCGATCGTCAACGGCCGGAGCGCAATGGCTTCGCCATTCTTGAGGATGTGCGGCTCGACAACCGTGGGACGCGCCGGAAAAGAGTGAACCGCAATGGAAGCCCGGGCTTTTGTGCCGTTGCGCCCCGCTCTTTCTTCCTCGTCATCGGCCGGCTGAGCGGCGCGCGCCTTGGGACGCGCCACCGGAGGCGCCGTTAGAACTTTCTCTTCCTTGGGGAGCCGCTTGCTGCCCATGCGCCGATCGCGGAAGCGCCGAGCCTGGTTCTCGGCGTGATCCATGGCTTCCTTCAGCGCCGAATCCAGCGTGGTGGCCTTGCCCGTGGCAGCGATCTTCTGCGCCCTTCCCTGGACCGTCAACTCGACGATCTGCACGTGCCGTTGCGCGCTGAAAGTGATGCTGGCGTGCGCGGTCTTGCCAAGGATCCGGCCTATCCGTTCCATTCCCTCTTCGGCGTGCGTCCGCAGCGCCCTTGAAATCTTTACCTGCCTGGCGGTGAACTCCACTTCCATGGTCAGCCTCCGCTCCTCGCTCCCCTTGAAGGAGAGCGGTAGATTCCACATCGCTGTTCGACCCATTTGACGCAGCAATCGCTTGCCCGTCAGCCTGTCTCCGTGCTCCCGAATGCCCGATGAACGCGCCGGCCTTGAATCTTCGGGGTAGAGGGAGACAGTATAAGCCAATCGCGCCAACCTGCAAATCGCGGCAGCGTTTGCCGGCTGTGAGCAGTGGCAAAACCGGCTCCGGAACAGAATTGTCGAGCTCAGAACTGAAGGCGGGAAGTTGCTTCTATATTTCCCACCGGAGCAGCGTGGTCCCGACCGTGAAACCGGCGCCCACCGCAGCCAGCAGCACCAGGTCGCCCTTCTTCATTTTGCCTTGCTCGATCGCTGTTTCCATAGCCAGGGGAATGGTGCCAGCCGACGTGTTGCCATACTTTTCGATATTGATAATGACGCGATCCAGATCCATGCCCAGCCGGTCCGCGGTGGCCGTAATAATCCGCTTGTTGGCCTGGTGCGGGATGAAGCAGCCCAGGTCCGCGCCGGTGACGCCGTTCCGCTCCAGCAGTTTTGCGGTGGCCTCGGCCATCTTGCGCACGGCGAACTTGTAGACCGCGGGGCCATCCTGGTAGATGTAGTGCCACTTTTTGTCAACGGTCTCGTGGGTGGAGGGATTCAGGCTGCCGCCGCCCTTCAGGTTCAGGCTCACTCCGCCTGCGCCGTCGATTTCGTTCACGTAGTCGATGAAGCCGATCTCGCCCTCTTCGGCCGGCTCAAGCAGCACCGCACCGCCGCCGTCGCCGAAAAGCACGCAGGTGGTGCGGTCGGTATAGTCGGTCATGCGAGTATTGGCGTCCGCGCCGCAGACGAGCACCTTCTTCTGCGCTCCGCTCTCGACCATCTTCACGCCCGCCTGGAGCGCGTAGACAAATCCAGAGCAGCCGCCGGAGACGTCGAACCCCCAGGCTCCCTTGGCCCCGATCTTGTTTTGCACCAGGCAGGCGGTGGAAGGAAACATCATGTCGGGAGTTACCGTGCCTACGATGATAACTTCGATCTCGGCGGCCGAGATTCCCCGCGCCGCCAGGCAATTCTTCGCGGCCTCCGTGCACATATCGCTGACGCCGAGGCCCTTTGCCAGCACGTGCCTCTCGCGGATTCCGGTGCGCTCCATAATCCACTGGTCGCTGGTTTCCACTATTTTTTCGAGGTCTTGATTGGTAAGGATTTGCGGCGGAACGTAGGTCCCGAGCGCGGTGATCTTCGCGCGCCGGCCCACCACAGGACGAACGGTAAGGCTCAATGTATCTCTCCTTGCGGCACTCACCCGGGTCAGGAGAACCAGGCGGCCACAGTGTTTCAGAAAAAGTAATACAACTGGGCGCCCACCTTCGCTGCGCACCTTTAATTGCGGTGAGGGTGGGATACCACGAACCTCGATCCAGAAATAAACGGATGAAGGCAGCAAAAAAGTACCGGGTGACCTACTGCGCCCGTACTAGCCCGTTACCGTTGCTTCCTTCCGGACCTGGCGGGGTTGGCGGGATTACGTCGCGTAGGACCCGGCACTGGTTGATTTTATCACTCACTCGCGCCTGCCCGTCTCAATGCCGCAGCCTCAAAACCACATTCCCGGTACAATAGATATGTGACCAAGCCATCCCCACCCACGGCCCCTTCCGTGGGATTTATTTCGTTAGGCTGCCCGAAGAACCTCGTTGACTCCGAGGTGATGATGGGACTGCTGGACCGGGCAGGCGCGCGGCTGACCTCGCATCCTGAAGAGGCGGAAATCCTGGTCGTCAATACATGCAGCTTTATCGACACCGCCAAGCAGGAATCGGTGGACACGATTCTGGAGATGGCTCGGTACAAGACATCCGGAGTTGCGAAAAAACTGATTGTCGCGGGGTGCCTGGTCGAGCGCTACCGCGACGAGATTCAGAAGAGCATCCCGGAAGTCGACGCCATGGTGGGAACCGGGGAACTGGAGGCGATTCTTGAAGCGGCGGGCCTGGACATGCCGGCCGCGGTTCCATCGCCTTTCACGATCATCGCAAGCAAGGCCGCCGAGGTCCGTCCGGGCCTGGAATCGCAGGCGGGCACGCATAAGGTCGCGTTCCGCGCCGAGGGCGATCACCGCGAACAACAAGGGCGCTTCCGCCGCGATGATTGGCAGGGCGCGGCGCAGATGCTGCCAACGTATCTCTACAACGAAACCACGCCGCGTTTTCTTACCACACCGAAATCCTCGGCATACATCAAGATTGCAGAAGGGTGCGACCATCCCTGCACCTTCTGCGTCATTCCGAACCTGCGCGGCAAATTCCGGTCGCGAAGATTTGAATCCGTGGTCGCCGAAGCGCAGCAACTGGTTGCACGCGGTGTCGAGGAGATCACGCTCATCGGCCAGGACACGACCTGTTACGGCGAGGATTTGGGCATCAAGGAGGGCCTGGCCACACTGCTGGACGCGCTCGCCGGAATTGCCGGGCTGCGCTGGCTGCGCTTTCTCTATGCCTACCCGAATCGCATTACCGGCAGGCTGCTGGACACCATCGCGAAGCATGACAACATCTGCAAGTACCTCGATGTACCACTCCAGCACGCTTCGCCCGCGGTGTTGAAAACGATGAAGCGGGGCGCGGGGGCGGAGATTTTCTTGAAGACGCTGGAGAAGGTTCGCGCGGCGGTGCCGGGCATCGCTCTGCGCACCAGCTTCATCGTCGGCTTTCCCGGGGAGTCGCTCCGCGACCTTGAGATTTTGGAGGAGTTTATAGGCGAGGCGCGGTTCGACTGGCTGGGTGTTTTCAGCTATTCCGACGAGGAGGGCTCGGCGGCCTTCCCTCTGGAAGGGAAGCTGCGTAAACGCACGATCGAGTCACGCAAGCGCCGCTTGATGAAGCTGCAGCAATCGATCTCGAAGCGCGCCAAACAGCAGTGGATTGGGCGCGAGGTGGTCTTGCTGGCCGAAGGGGAAAGCGAAGAAACACCGCTGCTGTGGGAAGGTCGCACGCAGTTCCACGCCCCGGAGATTGACGGCAAGGTATACATCAACGACTTTGGGGATCTGGAATCGCCGGAGCCCGGCCGGTTCTACAAGGCTGAGATTACCGAAGCCCATGAATACGACGTGGTTGCCCGCATTGTCTCCGGGCCGCTGTGAAGAACGGGTGCCTTGGATCAGCTCTGTTAAGGCGGGCGAAGAAATACAACATGCCGACTGCCTTAAATTTCTCCAATCACACTGCGCGAATTAACCTCTACAAGCTTCCTTGCACTTTGCTCATCCATCCCTAACTTATCCATCAGATTCCTGTAACTGCGTTCCATGGAAATCGTCGACCCAACCAGGTGCGGCCTATCCGGAGATCGCGCTACTCCGTCCGCGCCTACCTCTAACTCCCACCGCCCGAGCCGATGACTCCCCGGTCCAAGCCCAGCCGCCGAGATGGCGTCAGTAACTACGACTGACTTATCGAGGCCAAACCACTCAAGATAGTTTTTCAGCACATAGAACGGGACATGCACTCCATCGGCAATGAAGCTTACCCATAACTCTCCGCGCAGACTCATGACTCGATTCAGGATGTTATCGTGCCGAGGCAGACTCGCGGGACATCCGTTACCGAAGTGCGTGAACATACCAAGTCCCGAATCGATTGCAGCCTGTAACTCGTCCAGCGAAGCATTCGTATGTCCCGCTGACACGATGATCTTGCAATCGGCTAACATCCGGGTAACTCTCATCCCAGGGTCACACTCGGGAGCCAAAGTAACCAGGCGCGTCAATCCGCCCGCCGCATCCAGCAACCGCTGCATCGCCGACCTATCTCCCAAAATCGCCGCATCGGATGGATGCGCTCCTCGGTAACCGTCTACCGGACTTAGGAACGGCCCTTCAATATGAAACCCGCGCATGATCCGCCGCAGCGAAGTTACACTCTCGCGCAACTTCGCGACCCCTCGGAGCCGAGCCTCCATCGCTGGCAGTGAATCCGAAATGATGGTCACAAGAATGCCGTCGACACCTTCGCTCTCGAGCCTTGCACACGCCGCGCCGACGCTTTCCGCATCCAGGTCGTCGCCGTTGAAGTCAACCCCCGCGTACCCGTTGACCTGCAAATCAAGAAATCCCATCAAGCCTTCCTCAGATTCCGTGTCCCACAAGTGATTCTATTTCCCGAAAACAATCCTGCCCGCGCGCGTTACCATATTTCTTGACCGAGGCTGCATGGCCGGAGATCATTCATGCCCGCAAAGAAAAAATCCGCCAAACTTCTCTGCTGCCCCACATGCGGCATGTTGGTCCGCATGACGGACGAGGACTTCCCTTTCTGCAGTGACCGGTGCCGCAAGATCGACCTCGGCAAATGGGCCATGGGCGTCTACAAGATCAGTTCGCCGGTTCTCGACCCCGAAGTGCTGGAAGACCTCGGCGAGCTTGGCAACAACCGCCGCGGGAAATTCCGATGAAGAATAGCCCCCCGACTGCTGCGCAGATTTCGACCAAAACCCGCTGGGCATTCACCGTCGCAACCTTTTTTGGTGCGGGCTACGGCAAGCCCGGCCCTGGCACGTGGGGCTCGGTTGCCGCCGTGCTGCTGTGGGCCGCCGAATCCATCCTCCGCCACCCCAGCGCCCACACGATGCTCGTCGGCCTGCTTGTCTGGATCACCCTTGCCATCGCTCTCGGAGTCCCCGCCTCGACCATCGTGGCGCGCGAATCGGGATGCAAAGACCCGCAATTCGTGGTGATCGACGAGGTTGCCGGCCAGTGGATCGCTCTGATCGGCTGCCCTTTCGATTTCCATCACGCTCTGATCGCCCTCGTCCTTTTTCGTCTGTTCGATATCACCAAGCCGTTTCCCGCGCGTCAATTGGAGAGCCTGCCCGGCGGCTGGGGCATCGTCTTCGATGATGTGGCCGCGGGGCTGTATGCTTGGGGTGTAGCGGCACTGCTGCGCCTGTGGTTCTAAGCCGCAAAACCGGAACTTCTATGCCGAGAACGCCAGCACAATCCGCGCCCGCAGCTCTGCTCGAGCCTCGCATCGATGACATCTTCCCCGCCGCCGCACTCCCTTTGGGCGAAGTCGAGCTCCGCGGCGCGCATCTGGGCCCGAACGGCTTTGGCGCTCCCGCGGTGCTGGTCGACGACTTGCCGGCTCAGATCCTGATGAGCCGCCCGACGCGGCTTGCCTTCTCAGTCCCTGCCGAAGCCACGACCGGCCTGATTGAGGTGCGCAACCCCGCCGGCGCAAGCAACGCCGTGCCGCTGCGCATCGCACGCCAGCTCTCCGACGGACTGCATCCGGTGACCAGCCCCGCCGTAAGCCGCTCGGGGATGATATACGCGACCATCTCCGGCCCTCGCGGCAAGCAGACTCCGGTTTCGGTCGTTCGCGTCAGTCCGGCCGGGCGCGGCACTCCGTTTGTGAGCAGCATCCTCAACGCCACTGGCCTGGCCTTCAATCCCGAGGGCGACCTGTTTGTGACCTCGCGCGCGGAGGGCAATGTTTACCGGGTCGATGCGGCCGGCGAATCCACCGTGTACGCGGAAGGCATGGGCGTGGCTACCGGCGCAACCTTTGACGCGGAAGGAAACCTGTTTGTCGGAGACCGCAGCGGGACCATCTTCAAGATCAACCCCCAGCGCCAGATCTTTGTCCACGCTACGCTCGAACCCAGCCCTGCCGCCTACCACCTCGCCGTGAACGCCGCGGGAACCGTGTTCGTGACCGCGCCTTCGCTCTCCTCGAACGACGCCATCTGGGCGATTGAGCCCAACGGAGATACCCGCGCATGGTATCGCGGCCTCGGGCGTCCCCAGGGCCTTGCGCTTTCGAAAGATGGCGACATCTACCTCGCCGCCTGCCTCCGCGGCCGGCGCGGCCTGGTTCGCGTCACCGCAAAGGGCGAGGCCACCCTCGTTCTGGCGGGAACGAACCTTGTCGGAGTAGCTTTCTCGCCACTGGGCACCACCATTCTCGCCACCAACGAAGCCGTTTATGATGTGGACTTGGGAGTGGAAGGGCTCAGCCTGCTTTAAGCTTCCAGCTGCTAGCCACCAGCCTCCAGCCTGTTCATCGGTGGAACCAGCGCATGCGCGTCCACGGACAGATTGGGCCATTGCCGTGTGCACCCAAAAGACCGAAGCCTGGAACTGAAAGCTGCACCTATGAAGACAGAGATCATTGCCGTCGGCTCCGAGATGCTTACTCCGTTCCGGCAGGACACCAACTCCCTCTATCTCACCGAGAAGCTCAATGAGATCGGGGTAGCGGTCGCATTCAAGACCATCGTCGGCGATCGCCTGAAGGACTTGGTCGGCGCCATCCGGACTGCGATGGCACGCGTGGACATTGTCGTCCTGATGGGCGGACTAGGCCCCACGGAAGACGACTTGACCCGCGAGGCCGTTGCCGAAGCGCTCTCTCTGACACTGCGGCGCGACGGCGCGCAGGTAGCCGCACTCCACGCGCGCGCCGCCACCTGGCGCATCACGATGCCCCAGAACAACCTGAAACAGGCCGATGTTCTCGAGGGCGCAACCGTTCTGCCCAACCCCAACGGCAGCGCGCCAGGACAGTGGCTCGACACGACGTTCGAGGGGTATCGCAAGCTGATTCTGCTCATTCCCGGGCCACCGAACGAGTGCCGACCATTATTCAACGATGCCTGCCTGCCCAAACTGCGCGAGGTGGTGCCCGCGCGCCATATCGCCAAGCGCACGCTGCGAGCCGCCATGATTCCCGAGTCGCAGGCGGACAAGATCCTGGCTCCGATTTATACGACCTATACCGACGTCGAAACCACCATTCTCGCGCATACGGGTGACATCCAGCTCACACTGCTCTGCTCGAAGAAGGACGCCGCCGCGGCTCAGCAGCGAGTGGACGAGCTCGCCAGCCGGCTTGAGGAAGCACTCGAAGACTGGCTCTACTCGACGGGGGGACAATCGGCCGATTCTCTGGAACAGATTGTTCTTTACTACCTCGGCCTGCGCGAGGCTACTCTGGCTGTTGCCGAAAGCTGCACGGGGGGCCTGATCGCGTCGCGAATTACCTCAGTGCCCGGCAGCTCAAGGTCTTTCATTGGCGGGGCCATCGTCTACGCCGACCAGCTCAAGACTTCCTTTGCCGATGTTCCCGCCGGTCTTATCGCACAGAAAGGCGCGGTCTCAGCCGAAGTCGCGGAAGCTCTTGCGAACGGCATCCGGCGACGCACGGGGGCGACGCTGGGGCTGGGAATCACCGGGATCGCGGGACCTACCGGGGCTACGGAAACCAAGCCTTTGGGGCTGGTTTATATTGCCCTCGCCGACTCGCAGAGAACGGAAGTGATGGATCGGACCTTTCGCGGCGACCGCAACCGGGTGAGAGAATGGGCCACCCAGCAGGCGCTGGATTTGATACGCAGGCGGCTGATGTAGATGTCCGTCCCATGAATGCTCCGATTCACCAAACTCCGGCGATTGTTTTAAACTCATGACAAGTACGATTTCCCCGAAGGACAACCCCATTGAAACGAAATGTTCGCCCTGCGGTTGTGTTCGCCGCATTTCTGCTTCTTGCTTTCGCGCCAACGCAGAGGGCACAAAAGCTGACCGCTGCTACGGCGGCGCCGGCTCCGACTTCGCTTGACGATCGCCGCAGGGCACTTAATGCGCTCTTCCATGACTACTGGGAGGGCGTGTTGGAGCACGATCCGGAGTTTGCCTCGTCGATTGGGGACTTGCGCTACAACGACCAGATCTCGGACTACTCCGTAAAGGCTGTAAACAGCGAGCTGGAGCGCGGGCAGAATTTTCTGATGCGGCTGGCCGCCATTGATCCGGCCGGATTTACCGACCAGGAGAAGACCAGCCGCGAGCTGCTGCTGCGCAAGCTGGCCGACGACCAAGAGGCGGCGGACTTCAAGGAGTGGGAGATGCCTGTCGACCAGATGGGCGGCATTTACGACGATTTTCCGCAATTGGAGTCGCAGCTCAGCTTTAAAACGGTGAAGGACTACGATGACTGGATTGCGCGGCTGCACGCGATGCCGGCGGCCTTTGAGCAGGTGACGGCCAACATGGCCCTGGGCGTGGAGGATGGACGCGTGCCGCCGAAATACCTGCTTGAAAAAGCGCTCGAACAGGTGCAGGCGCTGGCGAATCAAAAGGCTGAGGACTCGCCGCTGGCACTGCCGCTCAAAAAGCTTCCGGCGGCGATTCCGGCAGCGGAGCAGGAGCGGATCAAGACCGAGATGCTGGCGGCGATCCAGAAAGAGGTGCTGCCGGCTTACATGCGCTTTGCGCGTTTTTTGAAGGTAACCTACGTTCCCGCAGGCCGCGGGGAGCCAGGGATCGCGGCACTGCCCGATGGGGCGAAGTATTACCAGTTTCTGATTCGCCGGACGACGACTACCGATTTGAGTGCGGAGAAGATTCACCAGATTGGGCTCGACGAGGTGAAGAAGGACGAGGCCGAGATGCTGGAGATTGCCGAGAAACTTGGCTTCAAGGATCTGGCCGGTTTGCGAGCCAGCATGAAGGCGAATCCCAAGCTGAAGGCGGCTTCGGGCGCGGCGTTGATGGATGCCTACCGCGGGTATCTAACACCGATGCAGGCCAAGCTGCCTACGTTGTTTGGGCGCTTGCCGAAGGCGCCGTTCGAAGTGGTGCAGATGCCGGACTACCTGGAGAAGACGTCGCCGCCCGCGTATTACCAGGCGGGCACGCCCGACGGGAGCAGGCCGGGACGCCTATTGATCGACACATGGAACGCGACCGACCGCAACCTCTATGCGGTGGAGGCAATCGCCTACCACGAGGGGATTCCCGGGCATCACTTGCAGCTTTCGATTGCGCAGGAGCTCACCGACGTTCCCAGCTTCCGCAAATATGGTCAGTACACGGCGTTTGTGGAGGGGTGGGCGCTCTACTCCGAGCATCTGGGCAAGGACATTGGGTTTTATCAGGATCCGTATTCCGACTATGGCCGGCTCGAGGCGGATATGTGGCGCGCGATTCGCCTGGTGGTCGACACAGGCGTGCACTCGCAGCACTGGACTCGCGATCAGATGGTGCAATACTTCCACGATCACTCGGCGATTGACGAGACGACGGTTCAGTCGGAGGTGGACCGCTACATTGCGTGGCCGGGGCAGGCGCTGGCTTACAAGATTGGCCAGCTCAAGATATTGGAGTTGAGGGACCGGGCGCACGCGGCGCTGGGAGACAAGTTCGATATACGGGCATTTCACGATGAGGTGCTGGACTCGGGGGCCTTGCCGCTGGATGTGCTGGAGGCGCGGATGGATGCGTGGATTGCAGCGCAGAAGGCGGCGGGAAAGCAGTAGGGCGGTGCGGAATTGCATGGCCCATGCGTGATATTCTTAGCAGTTCCTTTCATCGGCGGCCGCGTCGGCCCCTTACTTTTCGTTATCGATGCGGTACCCGCATCGAGTGGAGAGATTTCAATGAAACGTGTTCTTGTTCTGGCCCTTTTTGCCTCTGCTTGCGCCTGCGGCCTGTATGCCCAGGCGGTTGATACAACTGTTTGCGCGATTATGAAGAGTCCCAAGGCGTTCGATGGCAAGATCGTTCGCGTGAAGGGCACGGTGACGGCCGGTTTCGACGACTTCATCGTAAAAGACAGCAGCCCGTGCGGCTATCAGGTGGATGGAATCTGGCTCGCGTATCCGCAGGGTACGAAGGGCAAGGCGGGCGCGATCGCTGTTTTGCAAGTGCAGCCAGCGCACAACTTTGCGGGAACTTATACCGCGCCCACGCGGACGCCGGTGACGCTGGACAAGAGCAAGGATTTCAAACAGTTCGATTCGCTGCTGTCGCAGCCGCACAACAAGGGCGCGGACATGTGCCTGGGCTGCACGCGCTACACGGTAAGTGCGACGCTGGTCGGCCGGCTGGATGCAGTGGAAAGCGCCACGCTCGCGCGCGACAAGGCAGGCAAGATTGTAGGTTTCGGCGGCTTTGGAAACATGAACCTCTATCCGGCGCGGCTGGTGTTGCAATCGGTTTCCGACGTTACGCCGAAGGAAGTTGACTTCTCCAAGACCGACGCAATTACCAAGGGCGACACGGTAACGTTTGCGGGCAGCGGGGACCTGTACGATCCGGTGGCGGCGGCGCAGAAGTCCATCGCCAGGCTCGCCGGGACTCCAGCCGGCGACCAGGCCGGTAAGGACGTTGCAGTCTTCGGCAAGCCTGGGGAACATACCGGCGCAAGCATTATCTACGCAGCCACAAACGAGGCCGCGGCAAAGGACGAGGCATTGGGCGCGAAGGACTCCCCGGACGGAATTCTCTACAACTGCATCTTCAACCAGGGCCGAATGGAAGGTGAAACGCAGTTGCGGGCGATCGTCCACATGGGGCAGCACATCTCCGATTTGCGCAATCCGTTGCCGGGCAATGAAGATGCGCCGCTCTTCGTAATGGAATACAACGCCTGGAGCATGACCGCGGCGGCCGCTGTGTCGAGCGGCCAGAAGTTCCTGACGTTGCCGGGTGGGATCATGCTGTGGAATTTGGCATGGCCGCAGGCGGACCGCACCACGACAATGGACGACGCGATCAAGAACTACCTTGCCAACGAGGCGGCTCTGAGCAGGTAGTCGCGCGACGGATGAGTCGAGCAAGCCTGCGTGACAATGAGGAGGTAAGGAAACATGGCAGAGATCGCCGTTGAGTCTACCGAGGTACCCGCGCAGTTGCCGAAGGTGCGGGTGGCCGTTTTGGGCACGGGAAAGATGGGCGGCATTCTGCTGCAAGCCTTCCTCAAGGAGAACCTGTTTTCTGCCGACAAGATTCACGGCACAGTGCAACATGCGGAGCGGGCACTTGCGCTGAGCACGCAATGGGGCGTGGATGTGGGCACCGATAACCTGAAGGCCGCCAGCCAGGCGGACTTGATTCTGATCGGCGTGAAGCCGTTCCAGGTGGCAGGCCTGATTGCGGAGATTCGGCCCGCGCTAACGGCAAAAAAGACGCTGGTTTCATTTGCCGCTTCGGTGAAGACGAGCGCGATTGAGGAAGCCGCGGGCGTGGAGCTTGCCGTGGTGCGCGCCATGCCGAACACTCCGTCGGCGCTGGGTGCGGGCGTGGCGGCGCTGTGCCGGGGGCGCTTCGTCTCCAACGAAAAAATGGAGCTGGCGCAGCGCATCTTTGAGACCGTCGGGCGCACAGTCATTGTGGACGAGAAGCACATGGACGCTGTGACTGGGCTTTCCGGGTCAGGACCGGCGTATATCTACATAATTATCGAGGCGCTGGCGGAGGCCGGCGTGAAGGTCGGACTGCCTCGCGATACGGCGACGCAACTGGCGGCGCAGACGGCTTACGGGGCGGCGAAGATGGTGCTTGAGACGGGGTACCATCCGGCGCTGCTGAAGGACGCGGTGACGACGCCGGCCGGGTGCACGATCGACGGGATTCTAGAGTTGGAGGAAGGCGGGCTGCGGGTGACGCTGATCAAGGCCGTGATGCGGGCTACGGAGCGGGCTAAGCAACTGGCGGCCGGGTAAAAAAGCAGGGAATAGAGAATAGGTCGCTTGCTGGGTTGAGGATTGTGGGATCCGCGCTCTCAAAATCGAGACTTGGAGCACCGGGCTTTCTACTCTCTAGCGGATGAGTAGTTTCTTGGGTGGGATCGTGATCTGCTAACCTGCTGTCTTGCCGATTGAACGTCCAAAGTGGCTTCCTACATACCTGCCGGAGCTTGATGGGCTACGGGGGCTGGCGATTCTCTGGGTGGTGCTCTACCACTGCAGTCCCCGGCTTAAGGGGACTTGGATTTATTACGTCTCGATTTGGGGATGGGCTGGGGTCGTGCTTTTCTTCGCGCTCTCCGGATTCCTGATCACGTCCATTCTGCTGACGACGCGGGACAAGCCGCGATACTTTCACAACTTTCATGCGCGCAGGGCGCTGCGCATCTGGCCGGTGTATCTTCTGCTACTGATGGCGGTTTACCTGAATGCGCCGTGGTTCATCGGGCCAAGCGTAATGGATGCGATCAAGACGGCGCCGTGGCTGGCGTACCTCTTCCTCGTTCAGAATCTCTTCCATTTGACGCTGCCCCCCGCGATCGGTCCGACCTGGGCGCTGGCGATCGAGGAACAGTATTACTTTTTCTGGGCTCCACTGGTCAAGTACCTCCGCCGGCCGCCGATGCTGGCCGTGGTGCCGGTGGGTGCGCTTGCGATTTCGCCGTGGCTGCGGCACGGGCATCATGCTTGGCTGACGCCAACGCACACGCTTATTCATCTGGATGGAATTGCGTGGGGGAGTTTGCTGGCGCTGGGGCTGCATACAATTCCGCTGAGTCGCCGGACCTGGCTTTGGATGGGACTGGGAGGGCTGGTTGCGGGATTCTGGGCCGCGGCTACGGTTGCCGGGGGCACGGCGTTTCTTGACTCCGCGCTGGCGGTGGGGTTCGCGGGAATGGTGCTGGCACTGATTGCTTCAACGGGGGCGCGCAACCCGCTGAACGCGGCATTGCGCAGCGGACCGCTGGCTTTTTATGGCCGCATCAGCTACGGACTCTATATGGCGCACATCTCGGTGTTCATCTACTTTGGGTGGTTCGATCTGCGGATGGATCGATACGGGACGGCGGGGAATTTGGCCGTGGTGGCGTTCCGGCTGGTTGTATCCACTCTGGTGGCAACGGTGCTTTGGTATGGATTTGAGTCGCGGATTCTAAAGTTGAAGAGATATTTCTGAGGTTTTTCTGCGAGGCGGGCTTTGTACGGTTTGAATTCATTTTGGTGCGTCTGAATTTCATTGCATAGGTTGAAGACCCGAAGCGCAAACCCTTCGACGACGATTTGCGCAAGGTGCGCCAATCTCCGCTCAGGGTGTCAGTCAGTTTCGATCGGAACTTTAGAAACAGACCAGCAGGCAGAGGCAATTCCGATGACACTCCCTGGGACGTTCGCGGGCGCAAATCCCCGGCATGCCGGGTTTTCTCAGACGCGGTTTGGGCCCACGGTGCGATTATGGAAGCGCAATACAGTATGCTTTTGAGACACTCCCTGGGATGAAAGGAATCTTCATTGCTCTCGAATCGCATGATCGTCGCACTCGCGTTTGCCGGCCTTCTGATCCCTGATTCTTTGGCAACAGGCCAAACATCCCAGCCGGCGCGAACCCAGACTGCGATTGGGGCCAATGCGAGAGTTCCCTCGAACCTGGCGTACGCAAACGCGGAACCGGTGTTGGTGGACGTGGTGGTGACTGACAATGGGAAAGCGGTGCATGGCTTGGAGCGCGGCCACTTCCACGTTTTAGAAAACGGGCGAGAGCAGACGATTGCCGGCTTTGAGGAGCATCAGCCCGCCGCTGCGCCACAAGATGCGGCGGCACTCCGCGCCAAGATTGCGGCACTGCCCGCTCATACCTACACGAATATTCCCGCCTATGCTGAGGGGCCGGCAGTGAACGTGCTGCTGCTGGACGGGCTGAATACGCTGGCCGGCGACCAGATGGAAGTGCGCCGACAGATGCTTCAGTGGGTCGGAACGATTCAGCCGGGAACTTCGCCGGCGATCTTTACGTTGGGCTCGCATTTGCGGCAGCTTTCCAACTTTGCCACGGACCCTGCCGATTTGATGAAAGCCTTGAAGAACAACGGCGCGGGGCCGCAAGCGCCGGGCTTCATGAATCCGAACCCCGATAGGCGGACCGGCGGCTCAACCGCGGCGATTGGTCGCGAAGTCGGTGATCCAGAGATCGCCGACAATATGCGAGAGTTTGAGGCCGACACGAAGACTTACGATACCGACCAACGGGTGGCGATGACGCTGGAAGCTCTTGGGGATATTTCACGATACCTGAGCGCGATTCCGGGGCGAAAGAATCTGATCTGGTCTTCAAGTTCGTTTCCCATTTCGCTCGATCCTGATTCGCCAATTGAGAGCCAGCTCGCGGCGACGCGGAATTACGCGCAGCAGATTGAGGAGACGAGCGATCTGCTCCTGGCGACGCGGGTCGCCGTTTATCCATTGGATGCGCGTGGACTGCTGAAACAGACATCGCTCGATGCCGCAAATTCGCCCGAGAACAACATGAAACGAGGCTCGGCGGCGGGCATGAGGCCATCGGCGGAGACGCCCAGCCGCAGCAAAACGAGTGACCGGTCCGAAAAAGAGGGGACGGCCGAGCGCAACGCCATGCAACGGATTGCGGGAGCCACCGGCGGCAAGGAGTTTTTCAATATAGATGGGTTCAAGGAGGCGGTGGCGAACGCCATCGAGAATGGCTCGAGCTATTACACACTCACCTACGTTCCCGCAGCGAACGAGTTTGACGGGCAGTTCCACAAGCTCGAAGTGCGGCTGGACAAGGGCAGGTGCCAACTCGCCTACCGGCGCGGCTACTTCGCGGACGCACCCGACAAGCTCACGAGCCGCTCGACTGGGAAGAGCGGCCTGACGGTGTCTGCCCTGCAGCACGGGACGCCGCCGTCGACGCAGATTCTGTTTTACGCGCATGTGTTGCCCGCGACGGACTCTGCTTTTGAAGGAATGAATTTTCCCGAGGGGCCGTTCGGGGAGATGGCGGCGCAGATGAAAGGGCCGGCACGACACTACGTTGTGAGCCTGATTGTGGCTGCGAAGGGGCTGGCATACAATGCAATGCCTGACGGGACGCGCCAGGCGCAACTGGAGTTTGTGCTGACGGCTTATGACGCCAATGGCACGCGCGTGAATTATGTGGAACAAAGCTACAACAATACCGTGAAGCCCGAAGAACTTTCACAGCAGAAGGACAGCGGCATACGCGTACGGCTTTTGCTCGATCTGCCTACGGGTGATAACTTTCTCCGGATCGCGGTCCAGGACCTGGCGGCGGGCCGCGCAGGAACGCTGGAGACTCCCATGAACGTTTCCGCGAAATAATAACGCGGGGGATTCACCTTGGCCAGCGCTCGTAGACGACGAAGAGGGCGAGCAGAAAAAGCGTGACGGTGGGAGCAGCCTCCTCTTTGCGGCGCAGATGATAGATGCCCGCCAGCACCATGATGAGAGCGAGGCCTGAAGCTGAGAGGCGGACAAGCAGATGCCCGGCGGCCAGCGCCGAGGGCACAAGTGCGGCAGGCATCAACACGCCCAAGGCTCCTGCAATTTCCGCGATGCCGATGAAAGCGGCGAGTTCTTGCGAGACCCCCGCCGGTCCGCCTTTCAAACGCGATTCCACAGCGACCATTAACCGGCGATAAGCAAGGAGCTTGCCAAAACCAGTAACCAGGAAACAAGCCGCAAGTATGATCTGGGCAATCCAAGCCAAGACATTCATCGCTATCCTTGCCTTTCGTTGCGACGCCTGCCGCAATCAGTCGATATTTCAAGTGCAAACGATTGGACCGCGGAATGGAGTTCGGTGTCAAGGCGGCACCGGTCCCTTGTCTCTATGCAGATTTGGAAAGGACGGAGCGGCCTTCGTGGTTTCACAGGATGGTTTTTATTTTTCACCTCTTTGTGACATCAATCGCACATAAGGGGAAGCGCGGGCTGCTAGGCTTTTGGTAGAGCCTGCCAGGAATGATCGCGCGAGCAAGGCCCCACAATTGAATGACAGGCTCAAGGCACGCAATCTTCCCATTGAGAGGTGCGTCATGGTCGCAGGTGCGAGAAGCGAGACGGTGATCGAGTCGGCAAACGACGGTCCGCTGAGCCCGGAGATGTTGGCCAAGATGAACGCCTACTGGCGGGCCGCCAACTATCTATCCGTCGGCCAGATTTACCTGAAGGACAATCCACTGCTGGAGCGCCCGCTGACGCTGGACGACGTGAAGCCGCGGCTGCTGGGCCACTGGGGCACGACGCCCGGACTGAACTTTCTTTATGTGCACTGGAACCGGCTGATCCGCGAGCGCGGGCTGAACATGATCTACATCATCGGGCCGGGGCACGGCGGACCGGGGCTGGTGGCGAACACTTATCTTGAGGGATCGTACTCGGAGATCTATCCGCACATCGAGCAGAACAAGGACGGCATCAAGCGGCTGTTCCGGCAGTTCAGTTGGCCGTATGGCATTCCGAGCCACGTTGCGCCGGAGACGCCGGGATCGATTCACGAAGGCGGCGAGCTGGGCTACTCGCTGGTGCACGCGTACGGCGCGGCCTTCGACAATCCGGATTTGATTGTGGCCTGCGTGGTGGGCGATGGCGAAGCGGAGACCGGGCCGCTGGCGACAAGTTGGCACTCGAACAAGTTTCTGAATCCGGCGACGGACGGCGCGGTGCTGCCGATTCTGCATTTGAACGGATACAAGATTGCGAACCCGACGATTCTGGCGCGCATTCCTCATGCGGAGCTGGAAGACCTGATGCGCGGGTACGGGTACGAGCCGTTCACGCTGGAGGGCGACGATCCGGCAGTGATGCACCAGCAGGCGGCGGCGGTGTTCGATACGATGCTGGACCGCATTGCGGCGATTCAGAAGGCGGCGCGCGAGGGCGGCGAGACGGAGCGGCCGGCGTGGCCGATGCTGATCATGCGCACGCCGAAGGGATGGACGGGGCCGAAGTTCGTTGACGGCAAGCCGGTGGAGAATACATGGCGCGCGCACCAGGTTCCGCTGTCTGAGATCTACGAGAAGCCGGATCATCTGCGCATGCTTGAAGAGTGGATGCGCAGTTACAAGCCGGAGGAGCTGTTCGACGAGAAGGGACAGTTCCGCGCGGATCTGGCGGAGATTGCGCCGAAGGGACGGCTGCGCATGGGGATGAATCCGCATGCCAATGGCGGATTGCTGCTGAAGCCGCTGAAGGTGCCGAACTTCCGCGACTTCGCGGTGAAGATCGAGAGGGCGTGGGCAGAAGGATGTTGAGTCGACGCGGGTGCTGGGGCGGTTGCTGCACGCGGTAATGGAAGCGAACAGGGCGGAGAAGAACTTCCGCGTGTTCGGGCCGGATGAGACTGCGTCAAATCGCCTTCAGGATGTGATTACCGGGACCGGCAAAGAGTGGATGGCGGAGACGCTGCCGGTGGACGAGGAACTTATCGCAGACCGGACGCGTGATGGAGATGCTGAGCGAACACATGTGCCAGGGCTGGCTTGAGGGCTATCTGCTGACCGGGCGGCACGGTTTCTTCTCCTGCTATGAGGCATTCATTCACATCATCGACTCGATGGTGAACCAGCACGCGAAGTGGCTGAAGACAACGCGCGAGATTCCGTGGCGCAAGCCGATTGCGTCGCTGAATTATCTGCTGAGTTCGCTGGTGTGGCGGCAGGATCACAACGGATTTTCGCACCAGGATCCGGGGTTCATCGATCACCTGCTGAACAAGAAGGCGGATGTGGTGCGGATCTATCTGCCGCCGGACGCGAATACGCTGCTGTCGGTTGCGGATCACTGTTTGCGCAGCCGGCACTACATCAATTTGATTGTTGCCGGCAAGCAGCCTGCGCCGCAGTGGCTGACTGATGGACGAGGCTGTGGCGCATTGCACGACGGGTCTGGGTGTGTGGCCGTGGGCTTCGAATGACGACGGCGAGCCGGAGATCGTGATGGCGTGCTGCGGCGACGTGCCGACGCTGGAGGCGCTGGCCGCGGTTTGCCTGCTGCGCGAGCGGGTGCCCGATCTGCGCATTCGCGTGGTGAATGTGGTGGACCTGATGACGCTGCAGCCGACAGTCGGAGCATCCGCATGGACTGCCGGACGAGGAGTACGACCAGATCTTTCCGCCGGCTGCACCGGTGGTGTTTGCGTTCCATGGATATCCGTGGGGGATTCACCGGCTGACTTACCGGCGGCACAACCACGACAACATCCACGTGCGCGGATACAAGGAAGAGGGGACGACAACGACCCCTTTTGACATGTGCGTGCTGAATAACATCGACAGATTCCAGCTGGCGCTCGATGCGATTCATCGCGTGCCGCGGCTGAGGCCAATGACGGCGCAGGCGGAGCAGTGGTACTCGGAGGCAGATTCAGCGGCACAGGCTCTACGTGGCGGAGAATGGCGACGATCTGCCGGAGATCAAGAACTGGCGGTGGCCTAAGGAGCGGGCCGGCTGTTAGACGAGGGAATCGGCAAGGGATGACTTACTAACTCGACTAACTCGCTGACTTACTAACTTGCTGATTATTTCGGCCCTAACTTTGAAAGGTACTTATCGATGGCGTCTTTGCCTGTACTGGTTTTAAATAGCGGATCTTCTTCCATCAAGTTTTCTGTTTACGAGGCCGGCAACGGCGAACGGCGCAAGCTCCACGAGGGCGCGGTTGACGGCATCGGCACCGATCTGGGCAAGTTCTGGATCAAGGATGCCGAGGGCAAGAAGCTGGTGGACGAGACGCCGGCTTTGCCCAACCGGTCGGTTGCTTTTAAGCTGGTTGCGGATGCGCTGCACTCCGGCGACTTCCCTGCCCCGGCGGCGATCGGGCATCGCGTAGTTTGCGGCGGGCCGACGGTGCAGGAGAACCAGCGCATCACTCCGGAATTGATCGACGAGATCGAGCGCTACACGGACTTTGCGCCGCTGCACACGCCAATCGCCGTTTACATCATGCGCGAGGCGCTGCGGCTGTTTCCCGACGTTCCCAACTTCGCCATTCTCGACACGTACTTCCATCGCACCATGCCGGAAGTGGTGACGCACATGCCGATTCCCGAGGAGTACTCTGCCATGGGCGTGCGGCGGTATGGATATCACGGCATCTCGTATGAGTCGATCGTTTACCAGTTGCAGCCCAAGGTGCCGGAAAAACTGATCGTCGCGCACCTCGGCAACGGCGCATCGATTTCCGCGATTCGCGGCGGCAAGTGCCTCGATACGTCAATGGGTTTGACGCCGACGGGCGGCATCATCAGCGGCAGCCGCACGGGCGATATCGATCCGGGCGTGCTGCTGTTCATCCTGCGCAAGATTGCCGAGACAGACCGAAAACGCGGCGAAGCGGCCGACAAGCTGGAGACCGCAGTCAGCAAGAAGGCCGGGCTGCTGGGCGTGAGCGAGCTCTCGAACGACATGCGCGATCTGCGCGACGCGATCAAGGACGGCAATGCCAAGGCGCGGCTGGCCGTGGACAAATTCACGTGGACCATTGCCAAGTGGATCGGCAGTTATGTGGCCGAGCTGGGCGGGCTGGACATGCTGGTCTTTACCGGCGGCATCGGCGAGAACGACATTGCTTCGCGCGCGGAGATTTGCGCGGGGCTTGGCGCTCTTGGGATTGTGCTCGACGCGGCGCGGAACAACGTGCGCGGCGCGGCGACGATTTCGGCGGAGAACTCGCCGGTTACGGTGCGCGTGATTCCTCCGGCGGAAGATTTGATCATCGTGAATCATGTGGTGCGGTTGCTGGGGGAGTAAGACGCCAGAGAATCGAGTCCGTGCACATTCCTGCGGCTGGTTGTTCTACACTGGTGAGTTGCATCCGGAGTTCTCGTTCATGTCTGGTTACAGCTGTTCCAGTCGATGCAAAACGCCTTCCTTCGCCTGCGCTGCGGCGGTTTGCATGGGGCGTGCTGGCCTACTTTATCGCCGTGATTCTGTGGGGCACGCTGGTGCGCGCCACGGGGTCGGGCGCGGGCTGCGGCAACCACTGGCCGCTGTGCAATGGCACGGTCATGCAGCACTCGGCGCGCGTGGATACGATGATTGAATTCACGCATCGGCTCACCAGCGGGCTCTCGTTCTTCTCCGTGGTTGGGCTTGCTTGTTGTGGACTTGCAGAGCGACGGTGCGCGGACATCTGGCGCGCGCGGCGGCTGCGGCTTCGGTTGCATTCACAATGGTTGAGGCGATGCTGGGCGCGCTGCTGGTGAAGCTCGGGCTGACGGCGCAGAGCCAGTCGCCGCTGCGGCCCGCTTACCTGGCGCTGCACCTGACGAACACTCTGCTGCTGCTGGCCGCGCTCACGCTGACGGCGCACATGCTCAGCCGGCGCAGCGGTTATCTGCGCGGGAGCATTCGCCTGGTTGCGCCGTTCGGCGCTGTTGCTGCCGTTCTTGTTGTGATGATTGTGGGCGTGACGGGTTCGCTGGCGGCGCTGGGCGATACGCTGTTTCCGGCAAGTTCGCTGGGGCAGGCGCTCGCGCAGGACTTTTCGTCCGGCAGCGGCTGGCTGGTGCGCTGGCGTTGGACGCATCCTACGGTTGCGTTTGTGGCCAGCATCTTTCTGATCTGGATTCTGGTGCGCGCGGCGCAGCGGTCGGTTCACTGGGACAATCGCGGCTTGTCGGCGCTGGTGTTGCTGCTGCTGGCCGCGCAGTATGTGCTGGGCGTGCTGGATGTTTTCCTGCTGGCGCCGTTGTGGCTGCAGGTGGCGCACCTGCTGGGCGCGGATGTGCTGTGGGTGGCACTGGTGGTGCTTACGGCGCGGCTGACGCTGGTGCCGGAAGAACAGGGAACAGGGAATAGGGAATAGGGAACAGGCTCGACAACGAAAGTTCGTTGGCGGTATCAGTGAAAAGGCCCCATGTCGGGGCCTTTTCTGTTTCCTGTTCTCGGCTTTGCTTAGTCTTCGAGGGCGGGGTGGTAGTGGCTCTCCCAACCGAGGTAGCGGGCGGCTTCGTGGATGGATTTTGATACGTCGCTGAAGTTTGCGGCTACGTGGTGCTCGAAGCCCTCGCGGCAGATGTACTTTAGAAGCTTCTGCAACTGCGGGATCTCGGCCACGCCTGCGCCACCGAAGGTTTCCAATGGATCGTCAGTAAACTTGCCGGCGCCAGTGTAGCCGCGGACGATGCCGCGGCGATCGTCGGTGGAGTAGCGCGCGAAGCTCATGGCGCCGGCCTTCACGCGGCCTACGCAGGTGCCGAAGGTGTTCTCCTTGCCGACGGTGCCGGCGATGATCTCCTGGTAGTCCATGCGCACATCTTTGAAGAAGTGCTTGGGCAGATTGGAGCAATGGAAGCAGACGCACTTGTCGGGATGGCTGCCGTAGTTGTTGTTCCAGTCGAGCAGAGCCGAGGGAGTGCCGGAGGCCAGAGCCAGCATATACATGCTGAGCGTTCCGGGGACGTCGACTTCGCAGGCGGAAGGAATGAGGTTGTTGCTCATCATGCTCATGATGGTGCAGGGCACGACGCCGAAGAACTCTTCCATCGAGGTCCAGCACTGCACGGCGCTGATGGTGACGTGGGCCTGCTTCATCCATCCGTCGATGACGGCGCCGAGCTTGGCCATCTTGAGCAGGGCGGCGTCGGCGATTCCGGAGGTCGTGACATAAGACTTGATGGCGGCGAGCTTGGCCTGGGCCGCGTCGTCGGTGTCTTTCATGTTATTGATGCGGCCGAAGATTTCGGAAAGGTCGATGGTCTCGATGGTGATGCCATTGGTCTCGAGAATGCGCTCGGAGTAGCGCACGGTGTTGAAGGCCGTGGGACGCGCGCCGATGGAGCCAATGCGGAGATTCTTGAGGCCCTTCACTATGCGGCAGACGGCGGAGAACCACTCGAGATCGGCCTTAAACTCCGGCGAGTCCACTGTCTCAGTGTGCAGCGTGGTGAGCGAATACGGAATGCCGTATTGCATGAGGTTGTTGCAGCAGCTCATCTTTCCGCAGAAACTGTCGCGGCGGGTCGCGATGGTCATGGCATCGGAACGATCGGGTGTGGCCTGGACCAACACCGGGACCTTGAGCCCGGAGAGGCGGATGGCATCGACGATGCCGCGCTCTTCGCCGAAGTTGGGAAGCGTGATGATGATGCCGTCGATTTCGTCGGCGTGTTTTTTGAAGAGCGCGGCGCAGCGCTCGGACTCAGCGTAGGTTTCTACCGCGCCGTGTCTCGACTCTTCGGGACTCAACACGATGGCCCGGTCTCCCGCTGCCTGAAGAACTGAAATGATCTCATCGCGGCCCGTCTTGGCCAGATGGCCGGGAAAAAATCCGCGATTGCCGACGACGATGCCGAATGTCATTGCTCGTTGCGCTGCCATAAACCTTGCTCCTTTAACCGTTGAACATTGGCGGGCTCAAACCGCAGGGGCTAAAGCCCGCGCTCATTTAGCCGCTTTCGGCACGAATAAATTCGTGCCCTGACACAAAACACTTTTTGGAACTTTCTACTTACCGCGACAGCCCGTTTGGTGTTCTTGCGCAGCAGCCCTGACACAAAACACTTTTTGGAACCTTTTACTTACCCCGACAGCCCGTTTGGTGTTCTTGCGCAGCAGCCCTGACACAAAGCACTTTTTGGAACCTTTTACTTACCCCGACAGCCCGATCGGTGTTCCTGCGCGGCAGCCCAGACACAAAACACTTCTTGAACCTGGCTACTTGCCGGCGCGGCCGGGACGAAACTTTACTACATAGAACAAACCGAGGAGTGCCAGCACGCCGCCCCACCAGACGGGCGTATGCAGTTCGGTCAACTGCACGAGTGGCGGATAGGTCGCGGTTTGCCATTCGTAGATGCCGTAGCCGCAGATCATGCCGCCATAGATGAGCAGCAGCACTCCGATAAAGAACCAGATGGGAATTCCGGAACCATGCATATTCTTCTACCCTTCCCTCTCGCTACCAGAAGATGATGTTCAATGCCGCAAAGATGACGACAACCAGGATCGCCCACATGTATTCGTTTCTGTAGAACGGGACAGGCTCCTCGGTGGGCAGCTTGGTGGCGCCATAGACCAGGCCGTCCAACTCCGCAACAGGCCTTGGCTTGGTGAACAGGCTCACCACGATAATGACAATGGCGGCGAAGACGAATGCCCAGAGCGCTCGAAAGACATTTTCGGCCATGGGCTTGGCGTCGGGAGAAAGCGCCACACTGGCCAATGCCGAAGGAACGAGCTTGACCCACATAAACAAGCTGGCAGAAAAGACGATGCCGAGCAACAGGCCCAGGAAGCCGGCCAACTTGGTGGCGCGTGTCCAGAACATGCCGAATAGGATTGTGGCCAATAGCGGAGCGACAAAGATGCTGAAGAGCGCCTGCACATAATCCATGATGCCGTGCGCGTGCATGACGAGGTAGGCCGCGCCGATGGAGACTGCGACGCCTATCAGGATGGAGAGCCGGCCTACCAGGACGTAGTGGCTGTCGCTGCCCCTCTTGTTGATGAGCGGCTTGTAGATGTCGTAGGTCCAGACCGTGGAGAAGGCGCTGACGTTGCCGGCCATGCCGCTCATGAATCCGGCGATGAGAGCGGTGATGCCGAGACCGAGAAGTCCGGGGCCGAGATAGCGGACCATCATCAGCGGGAGGGCCTGATTGTAACTGTGCAGTTCGGCGTCGGGCGCGGCGGCGAGAACCTTCTGCTGATAGTCGGCGGGCAGCGAGGTCTTGGCCATGGCCGCTGAGCAGGCCGCGGAGTCTTCGACCTGACCTGCAGAAGAGGCGGTGCAGGCGGCGACAACGTCTTCGCCGACAAGCTGTCGGCGGCTGCCATCGGGATTCTGCAAGAGCACCAGGCCGAGCAGGCCGGGCAGGATGACGATGAAGGGTACCGCCATTTTGAAGAACGAAGCGATGATGGGGGCCATGCGTGCGGCACGCAGGTTGTGGGCTGCAAGCACGCGCTGTACGACGAGGAAGTCGGTGGTCCAGTAGCCGAAGCTGATGACGAATCCGAGTCCGAAGACGATGCCGGTCCAGTGCACGCCCATGGGGTTGGCGGCGAATGTGCCGGTGTCGCGCCAGAGGTGGAAGTAGCTGTCTCCGTGCACGCCGGTAACCGACTGCATGTTGGCCATGATCTGGCGCTTGAGGCCGGCGACTCCGCCGGTTTGAACGAGGCCGAGGATGGGGACCAGCAGCGCGCCGCCCCAGATAAGCACGAACTGAAGAACCTCATTGAAGATGGCGGAACGCAGGCCTCCCAGTCCCACGTAGATGGCAACGGCGATGGATGAAACGAAGATGCTGAAGCTGATGTCCCAGCCCAAAACGACCTTCATGACCACAGCCATCGCAAACATGTTGACGCCGCTCATGAGGATCATCTCGGTGGCGAAGGAGATGGCGGCCACGCTGCGCGCCGCTCCGCCGTAGCGCAGGTCGAGATAGCCTGGGACCGAGTGGGTCTTGCACACGTAGTAGAAAGGCATCATGACCAAGCCAAGGAAGAGCATGGCCGGGATGGCGCCGACCCAATACCAGTGGGTGGCGAGAATGCCGTACTGGTAGGCCGAACCGGCCCATCCCATCAGTTCGAGGGAGCCCAGGTTGGCCGAGACGAAGCTCAAGCCCGCGATCCAAGCGGTCATTTCGCGGCCGGCCATGAAGAACTCTTCGCTGGTGTTGGAGCGGCCCTTGAGGTAGAAGCCGATCCAGATGACCATAACGAAGTAGATGGCGATAACGAAGATGTCGAGCAGGCGGAGGTGCGCCAGCGGCTCAGTGCTGAAGGCGAGGAGGGCCGGCAGGGAGCCGGCGGTGAGGGTTGCTGGGACCAATCCGAACATTCGAGTCACCTGAGAGAGCTGAATGCGTCCGAGGATGCGATGGACGTTCGCCCTAAGTAAATGGCTTTACTCCCGCACTTGTCAAGCGGCAAGCATTTGCCGCGCCGAAAAAACCGATCCGAAGCTCCAGTGCCTAGTCCAGGAGCAGAGGTCACGCGGAACGAGGACGGCTGAAACCGGGAAAGCGTTTACCGGACGAAGTGTAGCACAGGACGGGTGGAATGCAATATAGGATGTTTGTCCCCTGGTCTTAAGGGCGAGGCTCATCGACGGATTCAGGGCTGGCTCCTGGTTGAACGCCCGCGTTTCTTTCTATTCCCGCCGGCTTTGGCTGAGCAGCCTCGCGGCTTGCCTTCGAGAGCCCCTTCGGCGAGGGTCTTGTCGCGCTCGATGCGGAGGCCGCGAACGCCTCTCGCTGGTTCCGGTCCCCATTGCACCGACTCGCGTGCGCAGATAAGTGGCGAGGGCTTCTTCGGCGGAGGACGCGTCGTATTGCTTCCACGCGGCGGCGACGGCGGCGAGATCGGGGCGGGCGAGATCGAACGCGTCGAAGTCGGCGGCTTCGCGCTCGCTGACTTCCGCGGCGGTGGGCTGCTGGGGAATTTCCTGTTGCGCTTGCGTCGACTGGACGGCTGGACTAAGCGCACCGAGAATTGCGCATCCCAAGACGAGCGATTTCATGTTTCTCTACTTGCAGAGGTCGATCGACGGCGCGATTCTAAATATGATTCGTAAGTTGTCTGCGCAGAAATTGCCGGTCACGGCGGATTATCTAGCTGCGGGATGCGAAGCGCAATCATAACAAAGAGATTGAAGGTTGGAGCGATTCCCAGGTCTCAAAAGCGAGACATGGGGCACCCGGTCTTCTGGGATTTGAATAAGCGCTTGCGCTACTCGTCGTTGGCCATGACTTCGTGGAGCCAGCCGGGGGCTTTGAGCAGCTCGCGGGGCCGGGAGCCGTCGGCGGGGCCGACGAGGCCGTCGCGCTCCATCAGGTCGATGAGATGGGCGGCGCGGCCGTAGCCGATGCGGAGACGGCGCTGCAGGAGCGATGTGGAGGCCTTGCCGAATTCGAAGACCAGGCGCACGGCGTCGTCGAACATGGTGTCGTTCTCGTCGGGATCGGCGTTGGAGCCGTCGACGTTGGCACGCTCGTCCTTGGGCGACTCGAGGAAGCCCTCGACGTATTCGGCCTGTCCCTGCTCCTTCCAGAAAGCGACCACGGCGGCGGTTTCTTTCTCGCTGACGTAAGGCGCGTGCAGGCGCATGAGGCGGCTGGTGCCGGGCGGCAGAAAGAGCATGTCGCCGCGGCCCAGGAGAGCCTCGGCGCCGTTGGTGTCGAGGATGGTGCGCGAATCGACCTTGGTGGCGAGGCGGAAGCTGATGCGCGTGGGGACGTTGGCCTTGATGAGGCCGGTGATGACGTCGACGCTGGGCCGCTGCGTGGCGAGGATGAGATGAATGCCGACGGCGCGCGCCATCTGCGCAAGGCGGGTGATGGACTCTTCGACGTTGGCGCGGTCGAGCATCATCAGGTCGGCGAGCTCGTCGATGATGATGACGATGTAGGGCAGCGGCTCTTCGTTCTGGTCGTCGTCGAAGAGCGAAGGCATGGCGCCTTCAAAGAGCTTGTTGTACTGGTCGATGTTGCGCACGCTGCGCGAGGCCAGCAGCTTGAGGCGGCGCTCCATTTCGCGGACGGCGTTGCGCAGGGCGTTGGCGGCCAGCTTGGGCTCGGTGATGATGGGCGTGAACAGATGCGGAATGCCCTCGTACATGCCGAGTTCAACGCGCTTGGGGTCGACCAGGATGAGGCGCACCTGCGCGGGCGTGGTGCGGAAGAGCAGGCTCATGATCATGGCGTTGATGGCCACGGATTTGCCCGAGCCCGTGGAGCCGGCGATGAGCACGTGGGGCATGACGTCGAGGTCGGCGGTGACAATGCGGCCGTTGATGTCTTTGCCCATGGCCAGGGTGAGCCGCGATTTGGCCTTGGCGAAGGTTTCGCTCTCGAGCACGTCGCGCAGGTGGATGGTTTCGCGCTCGTGATTGGGCACCTGGATGCCGACGGTGCTTTTGCCGGCCATGCGCTCGATGAGAATGCTTTCGGCGCGCATGGCCAGGCACAGGTCGTCGGCCAGGCCGGTGACGCGCGAGTATTTGACGCCCGCTTCGGGCTTGAACTCGTAGGTGGTGACCATGGGGCCGGGGTTGATCTGCACCACCTGGCCGCGCACGTCGAACTCGGCGCATTTTTCCACGAGGACTTTGGCTTCTTCGCGCAGCTCGTCTTCGCGGATTTTCTGCGGGCCTTCGCCTGCATTGAGCAGCGTGCTGGGCGGCAGCTTGAAGCCGCTCACGTTCTTTGGCGGCACGGTGGCGGTGCGGACATCCGCATCGGCGCGGCCGTGAATCGCGATTTCGCCCGGCGGCGCCGGTGCAGGAATTGGCGCAGCGGGTACCGAGACGGATTCCGCAGGCCGTGAAGGCACAGGCTGGGCTGGCTCGGGCCTCATGGCAACCACATTCTGCGGCGCGGGTTGCGGCACCGGACGCGAGATTGGGCCAGCGGCGGCAGACTTTGCAAGGTCCGGCTCGATGCGTTCCCAAATGCTCCTGCGAACCGGCTCCGCGATAGGAATCTCGGTAGCGGCCTGATCGAGACTGGCCCGCTGGTAGGCGGGAATTTCGTCCAGAGGATCGCCTTCGGGGGTGCGTTTGCGGCGCGAGAAGAGCCTGGCCAGAAAACCGGGACGGCGGGGAGGATTGTTCGGCCTCGATATCAGGACCGGCTGCGGGGACGAAATGCAGTTCCGGAGCAAGATTGTTTTCCTGGCGCAGGGCATCGCGCTCGGCTTCTCGCTCTTCTTTGAGTTCGGCGCGCTCTTCGCGCCAGTTTCTCCAGCGATCATAGGAGTTGCGGAGCTGCAGCCAGCGATTTTCCAGGGCTTCCTTAATGACCCAGAAGCTAATGGCGGAGGCAAAGTAGAGTCCCGCAGCGGCGAAGACCGCGGCCACAACCCAGGCGCCTTGAATATTGAGATAGTTAACCAGGAGCCCCGCCATGAGGCGGCCCATCACGCCCTCAACTGGCAGCATGTGCAGCCACCGCCAGTGCCAGGGCATGAGGCCGAATACGGCGGGAACAAACGCGAGCGCAAGCAACGTACCGATCCAGCGCAACAGGGCCGAGCCGCTGGGGCGCGAACGCATCCAGGTCCAGCCGACGCCGCCCAGCCACAAAGGCAGTAGAAAGGCTGTGAGCCCCAGTGTCTGCAACATGAGATCGCTCAGGTAGGAGCCGAAGAGGCCGGCCCAGTTGTGCACCATGTAGGGAGGGGCGGGATCGGCGGCCGTGTTCAGCGAGGGGTCAGAGGCGCGCCAGGTAGCCAGCGCCAGAAGCAGCAGCAGCGAGACCAGCAGCAGCACAAGCCCCAGAAACAGGTTCAGGTGGCGGCTTCGCGTTGGCGACAAAACAATACGAATAGGCTTCATGGCGGGATATTCCGCTCCTGGGCGCCGCGCGTCGAATTCCGGCTGACTGGTCCGGAGCGAGCTTGGCGGAGCGGCGAGAAAAATCCCAGAGCAGCCTTTATTATCCCTTTGCGCAATGTGGATTCCCGGTAAAACCGGGCGGGGGGAACCATGTTGTGGACCCTCGGGGGCGGCGGCCTTAGCGCATGAGTCCTTCGGCGCGGAGAAGCTTGATGCAGCGCTTGAGGCCTTGGTCATAGGTCAGGATGTCGCATTGCGATCTGCAGGCGACAGCACAAATGAGAGAGTCCTCAGCTCGACGATGTATTTGGCTCCCCAGATGAGCAGCGCGCCGCCGAGCAGGATTCGGTAGATGGCGAACATCGTGAAGCCGTGCTTGCGGACCCAGTAGAGGAACCACTCGACCACGCCCAGAGCTATGATGAACGAGACCACCATGCCGATCGCGAGCACCATCCAGCGTTCGCTGTTCATGACCACGCTGGCGGTGGCGACAGCGGCATCGGCGGCCTTGGAGCCATGAACTTCCTTGAGGAAGTCCCAGCCTGTGGCGGCGATCATGGTGGGAATGGAAAGCAGGAAACTGAACTCGAGCGCCGCGGGACGACTGAGGCCGGCCATTTGGCCGGCGGCGATGGTCGACATGGAACGCGAGGTACCGGGAAAGACCGCTGAGAGCGTCTGGCAGAGGCCGATCCAGATGGCCTGTGTGAGGGTCATCTCTTCAACATGGGCGGTCGCGGCCTCGTAGCGGCTGGTTCGCACATCGACGATCCACATAATGATGCCGCCGATCACCAGCGCCAGCGCCATTGCCGTGAGGCTGCCCAGGTTCTTCTCGCTCCATTTGCGCAGCGGAAGCGTGGTCGCCGACGTCACGGCAAAGGCGATGAACGTGAGCGAGACGGGATGAGTCAGCCAGGTATGGCGGCCATCTTCGCCTTGGGGAAAGGTGCGCATGAAGTCGACAATCCGGCCCAGGTACAGCAGGCAAAGCGCCGCGATCGCGCCCAGTTGGATGACGATGGTGTACATCCGCCAGTAGGCGTCGTCGAGCGGGATCTTCATCCACGCTTCTGCAATGCGCAGATGCGCTGTGGAACTGACCGGCAGAAATTCGGTCAGGCCTTCTACGATTCCCAAAATAATAGACTGAATATACGGGCTCAAACAGCCTCCAGTGTAAGATTACGGATTGCCGGCATTCGGGAGCCTCAACTCACTCCCGGTCGATACCGTACACAGGTATGCCTTCATCCAATTTGTACACTAGAGCCCCGGCTCTCCACGCGTAATCTGTTGTCGCAAAGTGTTCTTTGAGCTTGGCGGCCAGGTCAATGGCGTGGTTCTTGGCATTCTCGCTCTTCTTGTCGTCGCCATTGGCGGCAAACATATCTTTGAGCACCGCCTGCCTGTAAACGGCCTGGTAAAGGGCCTGCGCGGTACGCGGCCCGTCGGGGTGCTCTTCGGCGTACTTCTCGTAGATCTCCGACTCTTTCTCAGGACACTGGACTGCTCCTTGCCAGTCTCCACAGAGCTTGTTGTCGATCAGTTCGTAAGCCGCCAGGTCTGCCCAGCGCGTATGTGGGTTCTGCTTGATCAGCTTTCTCAGCGCATCCTCGTCCATCTGCTGCCGCATGTACGGGTCTTTCTCCTTGGCGGAGCGGAGAGTGGAGGCGTCGGCCTTCTCGATCTGCCACTTGATGTCGGCCGCGCGCCATTGCGCCTCAGGCGCGAGGGGCGAGTTGGGGAACATTTCAAAGAGCCGCGTATAGAGCAAGCGTGCGCTTTGGGCGGCGTTGACGGGGCCGCGCGGGTCGGAGGCCAGCGACTCCTGGTTGGCGGCTTCGCCCATCAGCACCTGGTCGCCGTTGGGAGTGGTTTCCTCTACGACCCCTCTCGCCTGCATCCAGCCGGAGATGGGCGGCGGCGTCTCATTTTCGCCGATGACGGGTGTGTCCTTATCCTCGTGCAGCTCCTCGATGTCCGTGTTGGCGTAGACGCGGATCCAGGGCCCGCTCTTTTCGGCAACCACCATCTCGCGGCCGATCTGCACGCGGTCTACTTTTTGCGAGCCGGTGTCGGGGGCAACGTAGAGCCAGGTGATGCGCAGGGCGGCGGCGCGAGGGCCGGCCATGGGCTTTTCCAGTTGATCGCCTTTCTTCTTCTGGGCGCTTAGAGGCATCGCGGCGCAGGTGAGCAAAATGGCGAAGACAAGGGCGCAGGCGGCGAGAATTCGTGGCTTCATCACGACTAAAATCATAGACGAACGACGCCGTTCAGCGCTTTCTGCGAGCGCACACCACGGGTGCCCGTCCTCTCGCGTTCTTTGCGGTACGCGAGCGACGGAATGATCGCAGGCGAGACGTTTTTCTGTCCACTGCTCACTGTCCAATGCTCATTGTTTTCTCGGTGAGCACCTCGGCGAGCAGAGCCGGGTCCACATTGCCGCCGCTCACGACGGCCGCGGCCCTTCGATAATCCGGCAACTGGGCCGCGTGAAAGAGCAGCGCTGCGACGGGCACGGCTCCGCTGGGCTCGGGAACGAGGCGTGTGGCAGCGACGATGGCCCGCATGGCGGCGCGAATCTCGGCTTCAGTGACGGTGATAACGTCGTCGACGAAGGCCTGAATGTGAGCAAAATTTCGCTCGCCGACGCTTTGAGTACGAAGGCCGTCGGCGATGGTGCGGCTGGTGAGCTCGGCGCCCCAGGTGACAATTTTGCCGGTGCGGAAGCTTTCCGCGGTGTCGCCGGCCAGTTCGGGTTCTACGCCGAAGACCTTCACCTTGGGGAGCAGTTGCTTGACTGCGGCCGCTACGCCGCTGAGCAGTCCGCCGCCGCTTACCGGGGTGAGAACGAGATCGACCTCGGGCCACTCGTCCGCGATTTCGAGACCGCAGGTGGCCTGGCCGGCGATGATCTGCTCGTCGTCGTATGGCGGCACGACAACGTAGCCGTGTTCGCGGACAAGTTTGTCGGCCATGGCAAGGCGCTCGCTTGAGGCGACGCCCACGTCGACTACTTCGGCGCCCAGTGCGATCGTGGCCGCGCGTTTGACGGCTGGCGCGTTGGAGGGCATTACGATGACGGCCTTCGCGCCTACCTCGCGCGCCGCATACGCTACCGCCTGCGCGTGATTGCCGCTCGAATAGGTAATGACGCCTCGGGCGATTTCGGCCTGCGTGAGCTGAAGAATCTTGTTGGCCGCACCGCGCATTTTGAAGGCGCCGATGGGTTGAAGGCTTTCGGCCTTGAGGCGGATTTCTTTTGAAAGGCCAAAGCCGGAGAGGCCGGGAAAGGGAGCCCGTAGCAGCGGCGTCCTGATAGCGACGCCGGCAATGCGCTTTGCGGCGGCGCGAATCTCTTCGATGGTAACCAGAGTCACTGTTTCGGATTTCACGTTTAGACCTCGCCGCTCTGCGTCCGGCGGCCATGTAACTTGGCAACTAACCAGTATCGCCGATGGAGCGGGGGTGGTTCGATATTCGTCCCAAGACAAAAGCGCGGCAGCCGAAGCCGCCGCGCTTGGATTGCGTTCGTCCTTCGTCTAGAAGGTGAACTTGGCTGCCACCTGCAATTGGCGGGGACCATAGAGACTGCTGTTGGTTGTGGACTTCTGATTGAATGCGGTGGCGCCGGTGCCCGAGTAGGGGCTGAAGCAGCCCTGAAGCGAGGAACCGGAAGGTGCCGCACCGGTACCCGAGCACGCCAGCTTGGTACCAGAGGGTAACGTAACGTTGGCGCCCGCCGCCGCCCAGTTGCTATAGCTGCTATTCACTCCCTGAATGATGGTCTGATTCAGGAAGTTGAACGCGTCAAGGCTCAAATCGAGAGACATGCTTTCGTGGATGGGGAACTTGCGCGCCAGGCGAAGATCGGCGTCGTTCCAGCGCGGCATCGGAATGCTGTTTCGACCGATGTAGGGCGGGCGGCCGGTGGAGGCCGAACCCGTACTGGAGCTCATGGCGCCGCCGTAGATGCCGCCGTCATCCGCATAGCTGGAGGAGGAGGTGGAGCCGGAAAAAATAGCGGAACCGGAAACGCCCAGCGACACGGGCTGGCCGCTGGAAGCGATCTCGCTGCCGGAGAGTGACCAGCCATTGATCACTGCGCGCGTCATCTGGTTCGCAACGCTGAAGGCCGGTTGATAAACAAAGGTAAGCGTGATGCGGTTGCGGATGTCGATGTCCGACGGGCCGTTTTCGCCCCTGATGTTGTTCGGATCCAGTGGAGTATCGCCGCCATAGAAGGTGCCGAAGGTGCCTGCCACCTGGCCGGTATCGGTAGCGTGCGCCCAGGTGTAGTTGCCTATGAATTCAAGCCCATTGGCGAAGGGCCGGCGACGGTGGCGGCCAAGGCGTTGTACCAGGTGTTGGCCACGCTGAAGCCGGTGTTAAAGGAGGCCAACTGCGAAGGATCGTTTTGCGCCTTTCCAGCCACCAGGTAGCGGCGGTCGGTGGGCAGGTAGACGGGAACCGTCAGTCTGCTTGACCATGTTGCCATTGGCATCGAGAACGTTGTAGGTCTTGATGCCGCTCGGCTTCTGGCCGACCAACTGCGAATCGATGAAAACCGGCAGGCGCATGCCGCGGGTGCCGACGTAGCCAAGGCTCAGCGATAGCTTGCCGGGAAGCGACTGCTCGATGCACAGATCCATTTCGTGTGAGTAGGGCGGAACGAAGTTCGGATCGAGGCCGTGGAAGCTTTGCGTACCCAGATTGCTGGGGCCTTTCACGGAGGGAGCCGTAGCGCCCGACGGCATAAGTGCTGTGCCGACAGCGGGGCCGGTGGCCAGGAACGGCACGTTGGGATACTGCTCGGTGTTGGCATGTGGACAAATGACGAACTGCAGCCCGACTTGCAGCCCGAATAGTTGTAGTTGACCTGAACCACGCCATTCTCTACGCGCATCGCGTAGTAGGTGCTGCCCTGGTTCAGCGCGGAGAAATACCCATATCCGCCACGAACCACTGTGCCCGGCATCATAGGTGACCAGGAGAAGCCGACGCGCGGCTGCACGCGGTCGGTCACGTTTTTGATGGTCTGGTGTATGGGATCGAGATCGGCTCGAATAGATGTTGTTGATCATGCCCGGAGGCGGCGTGAGCTGAATATCGTAGCGCACCCCGATGTTGACGGTAAGCTTGCGGTTCACGCTTCCAGGTATCCTCGGCGAAGCCGTCGTACATCTTCATCCAGAAGTCGTCTTTGCCCTGCGTTCCGGCAGCGGTGTTCACCTGGTCGACGGTCTGTACAAAGCTGTTGTAGTGGTAGCCGGCATAGGGATCGGTATCGCCGCTCTGGCCCTGGAAGGCATCGAGAATCCAGTCCTGGAATTGAGCCGCGTTGTTGGTGTCGCCGTAGCTGTAGATGCCGCCGCCCTGGAAGAGGTTGATCATGACCTCGTGGACGATGTTGACGTCGCCGCCGAACTTGAACGTGTGACGGCCCTTTGCTCAGAGAAGACATCGCGAATCTGAATGCGATGCTCGTCCGGCTCGGCTATGCGGGGCAGAGCGTTGGGCATGCCGAAGGTGATCGACGCCGACGCGCAACCGAGGGGCCCGCAGCATTTGCGCCCGCCGTCTCCAGGTCGCGGCCCCACTGGCCGTGAACCTGGTTGACGCATGCTGCTGCCGATCTGCGGTGGTCAATGCCGCCCACCAGGAAGCGCTCGTGGTAGTAGGTGGTGGCGTTGGTCGAGGGCGAGCTGTTGGTGAACGTCGGCGACGAGTTATAGCCGTAGGTGGAGTTGAAGTTGGCGAAGTTGAAGTCGACAAAGGCGTCGTTCTTGCTGTTGATGTGGTAGTCCAGACGCGGGAAGAAGAGATCCTCCTTCGCGAAGCGCGACGGCGCCGCCGTCGACTGCGTTGATGAGGAACTGGATGCCGGCCGTGCACTGGCGTGCAGAGATAAATGCATTGGGATCGGCGGCGGGCGACGTGTAATTGGCGGTGGCGAGACCTGTGCATTAGCAATGTCGGGCACTGCGATGGCGAAATGACGGTACCGGCGCTGTTGCTGGCCGACGGCGTCAGGTGAAATCGTGTTCGTGTCGTAGTAGAGCGCCTTGCCCACCTTGCGGAAGCCGTCATAGGTGAAGAAGTAGAAGAGCCTGTCCTTCATGATCGGTCCGCCCACCGAGCCGCCAAACTGTTGCTGCTGGTGCGTCGGCTGCGTCAGCAGGAATCGCCAGCACTGGAGTGCTGGATGCGCTGTTATACAGCGCGTTGTACTTGCTGTAACGGGTCCAGAGCGTTCAGGTCGGGATAGCGCAGGTAGTAGAACAGGTCGCCATGCAGATTGTTGGTGCCGCTCTTGGTGATGGCGTTTACCTGTCCGCCGGCGGCCTGGCCGAACTCCACCGAGTAGTTCGAGGTCTCGGCCTGGAACTCCTTGATCGAGTCAACCGAGTACACATAAGGCGCGCCTGATGCGCGGCCGCGCGCCTCGGAGAACAGCATCTGGTTGTTGTTGCGCGCCGTCCACGTAGTTCTGGTTGTAGAGGCCGCTGATGCCGTGGAAGCTGACCAGTCCCGAACTGCCGTCCTGGGTCACGTTCGGCGTCAGAAGCACAAAGCTCGTCCAGTTGCGGGCGTTCACCGGCAGGTTCTGCAACCATCTGTTGATCCACGGTCTGGGAGACTTCCGTCTTCTCCACGTCCAGCATTTGCGGGGCTGCCTGGACCTCGACCGTGGTGCTGGAGGTGCTCACTTTCAGCGTGAGATCGATGGTCAGCGTCTGGCCGACGACGAGGGTAATGCCGGTGGACTCGACCTTGCTGAAATTCGGCGCGGTTGCATCGATCTTGTAGTGACCCGGCAGCAGGAACGCTGCAGTGTAGAGGCCGGAGCCATTGGTCGTGTATTCGTGGGCGATGTCGGTGTCGGTATCGATTACGGTCACGGATGCGCCAGGAATGGCAGCCTGGGCCGCGTCGTTCACGGTTCCGTTAATTGTGCCCGCGCCCGACGTTTGCGCGGATGCGAAAACGCCGGAAAACGTCACGATAAGCGCCGTCAGACCAAGCACGGCGTAGCACTTTAGGGAACAACGGTTCCATTGCATTTTCATGTGATGGCTCTCCAAGAAAAAAGGGGTTCAGGTACGTTGGAATGGCCCAATGGTACCATGCCTCCGGACTGGGCTAAGATTTTAATTGAGCCCTAAACTGCAGAGTTAAGCGCATAAACTCCACGCAGCGATGGGGGGCGTTCAAGTCAGTGCGACGAAACGATTCTGCTTTCCTTTGAATGGTTTGCGTCATAGATAATGCCTTCTCAGCAGCCCGGTATGAATAGCCTGTTAAAAGGTGGTTGGCGAGCGGTCAATTTGGCTGGGGGTCTGTCTCCATGTGGAAAACCGATGGTAAATCCATGACACAACAGATGGCGGGTGCGCTCGCAAATTTCGCATCGTAGATGCGAGAGCGCCTCCAGCCCGATTCATCGTGGAGGATCGCTTGTGTTTTTACTCGTAGGCCAGCGCATCGATTGGATCCTTCCGGGCTGCCATCCATGCCGGGTAGAGCGCGCCGCACAGAGCTCCGGCAAATGCGATCAGGGCTCCGTTGACGATCCATGCTCCTGTCAGTTCAAAGGCGAAGCCCGGAAACCGCAGGCCCAGCAGGACGCGAACCCCAAAGGTGGCGGCAATGCCGACCAGCACGCCGGCCACCGCCAGCGCCGCACACTCGCGCAAGACGACGCCAACCACGGTGAGTTTTGATGCTCCCATCGACTTGAGAATGCCGATTTCGCGAGTGCGCTCCAGAACTGCGGTGTACATCGACTGGAAAATAACCATGAAGCCGACGATGACGGCGATGCGTGATGACGACGTTGAGGGCGAGGTCAAATCCGGGAAAGCGCGATGGCGTGTACATGGAGATGATGTCGTCCATCGATTGCACGCGATAACCTTGCAGGCCCGGCGTGGATTCAATCTCCTTACGGATCGCTTCATCGTTGGCTGGATCGTCAGCCTTGATATAGATGATGGACGCCTTGCCATCCGAGCCGGTCAGAGCCGCAAGCGTGTCAATGGGCAGCAGCCTGCGCCCACCTTTTCCACTCTCTACGATGCCGCAGATGCGAAAGTTGCGGTGCAGAGTTTGGATGGTTACCATCTCGCCCACGTGATGGTGTCCGCCACCGGTTTTGATCCACACATCGTCAACGATCACATCGTCGGGCCCTTTGAATGGGCCGCCGGCAATGAACTTGAAAGGCTTGAGGGCATCAAAGCTCTTGTAATCGATTCCATAGAGAATCTCGAGCGAGTCTCCCATGGAGAAGTTCTGAATGACGGGCGCAGCCACGGCGACGTGCGGCAGGGTGGCAAGAAACGGAGCCAGTTTGGCTGACATCGACGCGCCGCTCATGCCGTTCATGAAGCTGGCATTCGAAGGGCTCACCACCAGGTCCGCGCCAATGCCGTTGGTGCGCTGTTTTTGGTCGTTCAGCATCCCCATGAAAATGGCGACGATGGAAAGTATCATGACCACTTCAATGGCCACTGCCAGCACGCTGATGATGGAGCGCAGCGGACGATGAATCAGATTGGCAAAGATGAGCTTGTGCATTCTTGAGCCTGTTTTCGGTCTTGCTGCGGCATTGTTGCGGTGTTGAACCCCGAAAGGGCAAATCTGTCCTGGGAAAAGCCCTCGTCTTCAGGGTAACAGCCTTGACGAGGGTGGATGTGGCAAGAGAATCCACGCCGGAACTCGGCGCTTGACCGCTCCATTTGCGAACCAGGATCCACCCTTTGGCGGCCGATGACGGCCCATGTGCCTGACGTACCTCGGCGGCCGTTACTATTTAGGCTCATCTTGTTGAAAATAAAAGACGAGCCTCCATATGGCTTTGACGGATACAAAAGCCGGGTTTATCGTGGAAAAACGATAGGGTCGGAATCAGAGAACGACCCGAATATTGCGTGTCTGTTCCGGTCTCTCGCCGTGTGGGTTTTTTTATAGAGGAACCCGCGAGACGATTTCAGCCTTGAGCCGAGAAATTACGGTATCGATCTACCCGGTCTTGGTCACAAATGGGGAACTTCGGAGAAGACCTGCGCATGGAGCGGATGTCGCGCGGCATTGCGCTGGAAGAGATTACCGCGGTCACTAAAATCAGCCAACGCTACCTTGTCGCGCTGGAGCAGGAGAGGTTTCGTCAATTGCCCGGCGGCATCCTGAACAAGGGTATCGTTCGCAGCTACGTGACCGCCATCGGCCTTGAGCCGCAGGACTGGATCGATCGCTACCTGAAAGCCTACAGCGCCTCAGGAGAGATGCTGGACGACGACCGAAGTTGGACCGCGTTCGCCTCCAACGTTGGCAAGGCCCGCATCCTGCGTCACGAAGTTGTCGAGGTGAGGTTGCGATGGGTCGGCGCCATTGTGATGCTCGTTGCCGTTAGCGCCGCTGCTTACCTGGCCGTGCGCTACTACGGCGTCCGAGTTGGGTGGTGGCACTCACTGCTGCCCTTCAGGGATGCCCACGCTGCTCTTCACTCCGCATTGTCATGCACCCACGCGGTGTTTGTTGGTCTCCTGGTCTCGAAGTGGCACTGACAGAGAATGGCATGATCGGGAAGGTCGTCTGTTCAAACACTCTGGGACTCATTTGAATCTGAATTGCTCCCCGTTCGCTGCTTGTCTTTGCCCCGCCGCCCCCAAGCCAATTACCATGGATGGGATGTACCGCTCAGGCCACGTCTGCGGGGTACAGGTGCGCCACCGAAGCGGGCGAGCGGCCAATCTGGGAATCAGCTCAGCGCCGGCCCAAAGAAAGCCAGCCAATCACCGCGGCAGGGGAGCCAAATTGAATCCCTTCAATGGGCAGGAGTCTCAAGTTGAGCGATCGTTTCTTATTTACCTCTGAGTCAGTCACCGAAGGCCATCCCGACAAGATTGCCGACCAGGTATCTGACGCTATTCTGGACGCATGCCTGGAACAGGACCCCTACAGTAGGGTAGCCTGCGAAACGCTAACGGCCACCGGCCTGGTGGTCATCGCGGGCGAAATTACCACCAAGGCATATGTTGATTTTCAAAGCCTGGTCCGCGGCGTTGTGGCCTCAATCGGCTACGACAACGCTCTCTACGGATTTGACTCCAATACCTGCGCCGTCATCTCCTCCATCAACAAGCAGTCGGGCGACATTGCCCAGGGCGTTGATACGGGAGGCGCCGGCGACCAGGGAATGATGTTCGGATACGCCTCCAATGAGACCCCCGAGCTGATGCCTGCCCCCATCTCGCTTGCCCACAAGCTGTGCAAGCAGTTGACGGCCGTCCGCAAGAGCGGCAAGCTGCCCTACCTGCGGCCCGACGGCAAGAGCCAGGTAACGGTGGAGTATGACGAGAATGGCAAGCCATCGCGCATCGATGCGGTTGTCATCAGCAGCCAGCACTCCGAGAGCGTCAGCAACGAGGAGTTGCACTCCGACATTCTCAAATATGTTATCCAGGCTGTGCTGCCGTCCAAATGGCTCGACGAGCACACCAAGTACCACATCAACCCGACGGGAAGATTTGTAATCGGCGGGCCCATGGGCGACACCGGCCTTACAGGACGCAAGATCATAGTGGACAGCTACGGCGGCTCGGGCCGTCACGGTGGCGGCGCTTTCAGCGGCAAGGATCCGACCAAGGTCGATCGCAGCGCGGCCTACATGGCCCGCTATATTGCCAAGAACATTGTGGCCGCCGGATTGGCCGATCGGGCTGAAGTCCAATTGGCCTATGCTATCGGCGTTGCCGAGCCGGTCAGCGTTCGCGTAGAGACTTTTGGCACCGGAAAGGTCGGCGACGCCAAGCTGACCGAACTGGTCCGGAAGAACTTCTCGCTCAACCCCAAAGGCATTATCGAAAGCCTGAACCTTCGCCGGCCCATCTATCAAATGACCGCAGCCTACGGCCACTTTGGCCGCACCGAGCCCGAGTTCACATGGGAGGCCACCGACAAAGCCGCCGCCCTCGCCGAACAGGCAGGGTTGAAGGCCACCGCGAAATAAATATCAGCGCGACGAAGCAAGGACAATGGGACCCATCGACGAGATGGGTCCTATTTGTTTTTCAACCTTCCGCGCCGATGGCTTAGAATTCACGGTGGCGCTTGAACGTCCAAATTCTGGAGCTTGCCATGTATCTTCGCGCGCGTTCTTTTCTGCTTCTTGCACTCTTCCTTGGTATGGCCGCCACGGCCTCGGCGCAGTCGGCATCCAAATGGAGCTACGAAGGCAAAACGGGGCCGCTCAGGTGGGCCAAGCTGGATCCCTCCTACGAAGCCTGCTCCAAAGGCCACGAACAATCGCCGATCGACATCACCCATGCCCACCTCGACAAGGCTCTGCCGCCCATCGAATTCCACTACATGGCCGGATCGGTGACGCTTGAAAACACCGGCCGCACGATCGTGGCCCACGTTAACCCGGGCAGCTATATCGTGGCTGGCGGCGTCCGATATGACCTGGTCGAGTTCGATTTCCGCCACCCCAGCGAGGAGACGGTACAGGGCAAACTCTCCGACATGAGCATCCACCTCACGCACAAAAGTGCGGATGGCAAGCTGGCAATCCTGGCGGTGCGGCTCGTTGAAGACCAAAACAGGCCGAACGCCTTGCTCGCCACTCTCTGGCCGCATCTGCCCACAGCGGCGGGCAAGAGCGAAAAGGTCGCCGACTTGATCAATCCCGGCGGCCTGCTGCCCACGGACCGCGGCTACTGGACATATATGGGTTCGCTTACGACGCCGCCATGTACCGAAGGAGTGCGCTGGTTTGTCTTCGAACGGCAAGCGACCCTGAGCCGCGATCAGTTGCGCGCATTTCAGTACATCTACAAGGTGAATACGCGCGAGGTGCAGGACGCACACGGGCGGCGCATTGAGGCGAACGAGTAGAACAGGGAACAGGGGTCAGGGATCAGGGACCTAGCGGGGCAACGGCGTGAAATGGAGGACCAGACCTGCATCGCCGGGGAGGAGCCTGACCATCATGCCGGTGAGGTCTTTGATCAGATAGTGCGCGGCGTCCAGCGAATCCACAGGATGGGAAAATGTCGTCGCTATCACCGTGCACCCTGCGGCGCGGCCGGCCTGCGCACCCGACGACGAGTCCTCAAAAACTACACAGTCTTCAGGCGCGAAGCCTAACAGCCTGGCTCCGGCCAGGAACGGTTCGGGATGCGGCTTGCCGCGGGTAACAAACTCGGCGGTCACCAGCCGCTCCGGCGCCGGGATGTCCCCTGCGGCCAACCGGGCGCGAGCCAACCGCTCAGTGGCGCTGGTCACGACCGTCCAGCAGGGCAATCCTCGATTGGTTGGAGGCAGCGCCGCCAGCAGATCGAGCACGCCGGGCAGCACTCCGAGCCCTTCGTTGTCCTCGATCTCGATCTCTTCAATGACCTTGAGTTCCTTCTCGGGGTCGAGGCCCGGACTCAAAATTGCGATCGTTTCGATGGCGCGGCGGCCATGCGCTGTGATGCAGGCGAGTTCAGGATCGAGCCCGCGCATCCCAGCCCACTTCGTCCAACTGCGCTCCACCGAGTCCATCGAAGAGACAAGAATCCCGTCCATGTCGAAGAGAACACCCTTGCAGCGAATCTCGACCGGCGCAGGAAAAGGGGAAGAAGGACTTGACGAAGCCATGGCTCCATTGTATCGGGAGACGTGTCAGCGCTTTTTCGCCTGCGCCAGTTTCGGTGCGGCGAAGGTCAGCGTCGGCGGATCGGCCAGCGTCACCGCGGCCTCGACAGTGCGCTTGTGGTTGCCCTGCGCAACCTCATTCTGTCCCAACACGATCTTTCCGTCCGCGACCTCGGCATCGGCGGTCCAGCGGTCGAAGCGGGCAAGTTGCTGCGGAACATCCCCGGCGATCGCCCCGTGCCTCCACTCGAAGTGCAACGAGCCTTTGGCCGAGCCGGCCAGATCCGCGCCTGTGAAGCCGGAGAGCTCGATCTTGCCATTGGCGTCAACTGCGCCGCCGCGACAGTTCTCGCCGAGCAACTGGCCAACAGCGACCGGGTTCAGCTTCTCGAAATCCGCCCTCAGCGTGTAGGCGGGCTTGTCACCGGTTGCGAGCGTACCGGTTCCATACACGCTGCCGCCAAGCAGAGCGGCTTCGAGGCTGGAGATCTCGGCGCCTGCTGGAAGAAAATGAAGCTCCGCCTTCGCATTCTTGAGCGTGACCGGACCCAGCACAAGCGAGTCGGCCGTGACCGTACCCTCGAGCTGAGGCCAGACCGGCGCGGCAGAGGGACGCAGACTGTTAATCAGGTCGGACAAAACGGTGCCCTTCTCGCGCGCGCCCAGGATGGCGGTCTGCACGACGGCCGCATCGAGGTCGCCAAACTGGACCTGGAAGTGAGTGGGGCAGGGCGCGGGTGCTTCGCAGATAGCCGGCACTGTGAAGCTCGCTGTTCCCTTCAGAGGGCCGTAGGAGAAATCGACCGGGTCCCAGTTGAGACTCGCCAATGCCTTCGGCATAGTCCAGATGCAACGTTGCCTCAGAAATCTCCACATGACTGGCAAGATAGTCGGCCTTCCAGTTGGCGTTATGCAGAGTGACGGTGCCGCTAAGGCTATCCACCGGCGGAATGCGGTCTTGCTCCGTGCCTGGCTTGGCGTCTGCAGAAGCGGGCGCGCTACCGGCCTGCGGAGCAGCGCTGAAGGGAATCGCTTCGGCCGGCAGCCAGGGGCCCTCGGCGTTCAGGTCGAGAGTAAGCGGATCCCCTGCGAGCGAGTCAAGCGCCGCAGCCTGGCTCAGACCGGCGGCATGCGCCATCTCCCTGCTGCGCGCAACGCTCGCCTGGCCGCGCAGCCCAACCTGGTAACCATTCGACTCCAGGCGGAAGCTTAATGCGAGCGGAGCCGGACCGCCGAGAGGAACTGCCACGGTACCGGTGAGCGCTTGCGCATGGCCCTGCGCCACCGCAGCCGGCTCCAACACCAACTTCGGCGCCTGGATGGGCCGAGTGAGACCACCGCCGCTCAGTCGAAATCCGTCGATCGTGAAGCTGCCGGAGAGCGGGCCTGAGGGTAGCGCAGCTTTCGCCGTTGCGCTCCTCCTGGGTGAGTGCGCCGCAATATACTTTTCCGGTTGCTTCTGCGAACTGCCGCCCGCAGCGCTCTCAGCGTAAACAATCTTGCCGCTGGCGGTGCCCGCTGCTTCAAGATCCGGGCCGATGCCGCTGCGCACGGTTCGCAAAGCATCCAGACCTGCGGCAACCGGGATGCGATTCAGTTCCACGGAGAAATGCGGAGGTCCGGTCTTGCCGGGCAAATCTCCGCTAAGCCGGACATGGCCATTGCCGAGGGGCGAGTCGCACACGACATTCTCCATGGCGTTCGCGGAATAGTGGTAGACAAAGGCGCAGTTGGCGTCGAAGTCCATGGGAGCGAGCGGCGCGAATTCGGCGCGGTGAACGTCCGTCGCCCGTAGCCTGGTTTTGATTTGGGCCGAAGCGGCAGTTCCGTCCACATGAATTTCTCCTCTGAGATCGCCGCGCCAGCCGGCGTCGGAGCCAGTCGCTAGCCGCGTCAACTGGCCGAGCTGGGCGTCGCGCCATTCCAGGTCGAGGTGAATCGGCATCTGGCGAAGTTCCGGCGCGCGCCGCGCGGTCGCATCCAGTTCGACGATTCCGGTATCGGCCAGGTCCAGGCTCACGTCGGTGCGCGCAGGCTGGCCGCGCAGCCGCAGACGCCATTGGGTGGGCTCCTCCTGCCAGAACGAAAGATCGGTATCGACCAGTGAAAACGGGAGCTTTTCAATACCGTTCTTGAAATTTACCCGGGAGTTTGTCGCCGCAATGTAAGGAAAGGGTGGCGCATGCGTTTCGTTGCCGTTGGACGAACCGGCCTTCGCCGCCGTTTGAAAGAGGGGGTCCAGATTCCAATTCCCCTCAGGAGAACGCACCAGGTTCAGGCTGGCCTCGTCGACGCTGACTTCGCTGATTTCCATGCGCCCGCGCCATAAGGAAAGCATCCGGATGGAAGCGGTGACTGTGTTGGCGTGAAGCAACGGTTCGGAACCAAATGCGGGATCTTCTTCGACGATGAGATCGTACAGAACAAAGCCTGGCCTCGGCAGCAGGCGCACACGCATTGAGGAAATCCGCACTGGTCTGCCCAACGACGCGGACATCAGGCTGGTGATCCGGCTCGTGTAGCGGCTTACGCTCAGGAATGGCGGCACGAACAGCACCGCCAGGATAACCACCAGCACCGCGAGGGCCAGCCAAAGCCTCCCGTGCTTTTTTTGCAACCCTTGCTCGTCTTCGGTCATGGTCTTTTCAGTGGACAGTGAACAGTGTACAGTGGACAGTTTTCTGAAGCTGGAGGCCAGGTGTTTTTTCCGTGCACTGTTCACTGTCCACTGTTCACTGCTCTTACCTGACTACATGGAGCGTCCGCGACCAGCGCGTGTCGGAGAAGAAGTGGAGCGCAACATGGGCCATCCAGGCCAGGTTGGCGCCGATTCCGGTTTGCTCCAACTGATCCTCGGTGGACTTGAACGACCAGTAGTTGAACATCGGCCGGCCAACGATATTCTCCCGGGGGACAAAGCCCCAGTAGCGCGAATCGAGACTGTTATGCCGGTCGTCGCCCATCATGAAGAATTTGCCCGGCGGAACAACAAGGTCTCCATCCGCGATGTGATTGGGAGCGTCGACGGCCCACTCTTCGGTGGCGCTTGCATCCATTGCAGGCGGAATGATCGGAAACTCATCGAGAAAAACCTTCTCGCCGGGGTTCGCGGGAATATCCATTCCATCCTTCGGCTGGCTCTGAGCCACGCCGTTTATATAGACGATGCCGTCGCGCAGATGAATGTGGTCGCCGGGAACGCCGATGAGCCGCTTGACCAGAAACAGGTATTGGGGCTTTCCATCCACATCGTCGGGAACCGGCTTGATGAAGACAACAACGTCGCCGCGCCTGGGCTCGCGGTAGCGAACCAGCGGCATCCACTTCGAGGCGGGCGCCAGCGTGATGCGGTCCACCACCAGGTGATCGCCCACCAGCAGCGTATTCTCCATCGACCCCGACGGAATCACAAAGTTCTGGGCCAGAAAGGTGAGAATGAACAGTCCCACCACGAGCACGGAGCAGATGCTCGCCACCGCCTCAAAAGGTGTTTCTTCCACTTTGGATCCTTCGGGGTTCGAGTCCGGCTGAGTCTCGCTTTCAGTGCTCGAAGGCGGCGTCTTGGGGGCTGGGATCTTCTTCTTTGTCATAGTCAGTGAACAGTGGACAGTGAACAGTGCATAGTTTTCAGAGGCCGGCGGTCACGGGCTTTTGCTGATCCCTGTTCCCTGTTCCCTGATCCCTGTTCCCTGGTTTTACCGCACCACGTGGAATATGCGCTTCCAGCGCGCGAAACCGGTCAGTCTTGCCGAGAGTTCCCTGTCGTGTCCGAGTCTATCATCTCCGGCACTGATTGAGACCTGCTCGACATCGGTGGTAGAGGGCCGGCGCAGAGAGAAGTAGATGACCAGCGGCCGCGCCACGATGGACTGCCGATCGACAAAGCCCCAATAGCGAGAGTCCAGGCTGTGGTTGCGGTTGTCGCCGAGCACGAAGTATTCTCCCGCCGGAACCACTAGTACGCCGTCCCGCGTCTGGCTCTGCATCTGGCGCCACCAATCCGGATCGACCAGAGGATCGGTGTAAATTCTTGCCGGGAAAGTTGTCGCGGAATGGATTGAGGGGCGCCGGTTCGAAGGCCGCGTATGGTTCGTCCAGCGTTACCCCGTTCACAATCACGCGGCCGTCTTCAATGCGCAGGCGATCGCCGGGAAGGCCCACCACTCGCTTGACCAGCAAGGGCGGCTGCGGGTGGTGAAAAACGATGATGTCGCCGCGCCGTACGTCGCGATAAGGCATTAGCCAGCGCGTCATTGAGCCGGCCGGTGCATACACCTGCTTATTGAAGAGCAGAAAATCGCCGACCAGCAGCGTGTGCTCCATGCTCTCTGAGGGAATCAGCAGCGGCTGCAACACAAAGGTAAGCAGAAACAGCGCCACCACCACGGTGCGCAACAGCGAGGCCAACGCCTCAGGCAATGTGGGCAGGTGCAGCCGCAGATGCTGAAATCGCGGCCCGAACTCGCCTGGTGGCTGAGCGGCAGCAAGCTCGCCGGTGTTGGGAGGGGTACTCAAGGCGCCGCTTATTCCTCCTCAATACCATCCGGCCGTGTCGACATTGGCTCGCCTGAGCTGTCCGCGTCCGGCGCAAGGCCGTCAAGCTTCTCGAGTGCCCGCCGCGCCGCGTCCTGCTCCGCGAGCTTCTTGGTGCTGCCCGTTCCCCTTGCCAGCGGCTTTCCCGGTTGCCCAGCTTCCATCTTCAGCCGGACCTCGACCAGAAACTTCTTGCGATGGCCGGGTCCGCTCTCGCTCTTTACACGGTACACCGGCGTTCCCACTCCCTCTGCCTGCAGCCGCTCCTGAAGCGCCGACTTGTAGTTTCCCAGCGCCGCTCCGGAGCGCAACTCCTCGGCCAACTGCTCGGCCGTCTCGCCCAGCACCTTGCGCCGCGCAAAGGCTCTCACCGGCTCCAGGCCCCCGTCGAGAAACAAGGCGCCAATGACCGCCTCCATCGTGTTTGATAGCACGGTACCTTTGCGTCGCAGCCCGCCTTTTTCTTCGCCGCGGCTCAGTCGCAGATGGCGGCCCAACCCGATGTTCTCTGCCACCTGGGCCACATGCTGCCGGCTCACCAGCCGGGCGCGAACCCGGGTCAGCTCGCCCTCCTGCCAGTCAGGATGTACGCCAAAGAGAGATTCAGCGACCACGAGGCCCAGAACCGCGTCGCCCAGGAACTCGAGGCGTTCATTGTCACCTGCGCCATCCTGAAGAAATGCATCGTTGCCCGTCTCACCCGCCTCTTCCTGGCCGCCTTCATGGCGGTGTTCCCGGGCCGCCTGCTCCTTGGCCAGAGACCTGTGCGTCAAAGCGCGCACCAACAGTTCAGGGGCTCTGAAAACATGCCCCAGTGCCGTCTCTAGTTCCGCCAGAACCTCTTCCATGCGCGCCTCGTCGAATTGTTTGACTCTTCATGCATTGCTAAGGGTATAGCCGCATCCGATGATTCGGAACGGAACAACCTCTCCTGAATTCAATTAGGTGCCGCCGGCCGACTCACCGGCCCTTGCGGCCGGATCATTGCGGCTTCGCGACGTCACCCGGAAAGGGATTCCCGGTTGCACCTTTGCCGTCGGGTGTCTTCGCAGGCGGACCGTCATCCGCGTCCTCGTCGCAGGTGTGCCCATTCACCGAATACGCATTCTTCACGCCGCGCTCCGCGGCCAGGCGCGTATCGTCGCGTCCGTCGCGCACCGTGAGCGCCAGCTTGTACTCCGACATCGCCTGATCGCGCTTGCAATCCAGATCCAGCATCCGGCCCAGGTAAATGTGCGACCAGGCCAACAACCGCTGCTCCTTGCTGGTGGCCAGAGTCTTCTGGAAATCGTCGATCGCCTGCTCCGGATGGCCGGTCATGGCCGCCGCCCGGGCCAGAATGAAGTAAGCGCGCGCGCTGTCCGCGGTCGATGCGATGGTGTCGCTCTGTTTTTGGAGCACCTTCTGCGCCATGGCGCTCGCCCCTGCAAAGTCTCCGTTTGAAAGCTGCGCCTCCGCCAGTTCCATGCCCGTCAGCTTGCGCGGCTTGCTGCGGCCCAGCACTTCGGAATCCGCTTCCTTGTCGAACTCGATCTGGCGCGCCCGGTGTACCTGCTGGTCCACGTCCATGCTGTACACCATCTCACCGATGTTGTCTTTCAGGCTGGCCGGATCCCGTCTCAAACTGGATCATCTGCTCGTAGAAGTACTGGGTCAGCACAAATCCCTGCTTCATATCGTGCTGAACCGTGGCCACGCGCACGGCTTCCTGCTTCTGTTCGGTGAGCTGGCGCTCGCGCTCGTAGCGCGGCAATTGCGACCGGTCCACGTCCGCGGGAATTTTGTATTTCGGAATCCCGGTATCCATGGTTCGCGCCTCGATGGCCTTGATCAGGCACTCGACGGTGAGCGGCACGGTGTCGGAGCGGTAGCGGAACTCGAGGGGCGCTTCCCGGATCTCCTTCAGGATCGGCTGCGTCCGGTCGATAGCGTTGGCCCGCGCATAGAGAAGCGGCTCGATCACGTAATGAAGGTAAGTGTGGCGCACGTCGCTCATGCGGATCTTGCCGTTCACCGGCGAAACCACCACAACGTAATCTGTGCCGTAGATGCGCGCATTCACCGTGCTAGGCGAGAGCATCGGCTCAATCACCACGATGAACCGCCGGCCATCGTACGTGCCCGCCGGCATCTTCAGGTAGAGGTTGGTGGAAACGATCATCTGCGACAGGGGATCGTGCAACTGGTTGGCCTCTTCGTCGTAGATGTGATGCACCGTTAGCCATATGCCGTGCAGGTCCACCGCATCCGCGAAATCCTTCAGGTGCGGCACAATCTCCGCCACCTGCGTCGCGTCGGGCGGCATCTCCGTCAGGTCCGCCGTGGTCTCCAGCTCCGGCGGCGGCGTGAGATAAAGCGACAACGAAATGTATTGCGCGATGTCCAGTTCCGTGCCTGTCATGCGGTGCTGGGCGATGTAGAGGCAGAGAGCATCGCGCTTGGCGCGCGCATCTTCGCTGGCGGCCAAAGCCTTGTCGATCTCGTCGCGCACCTGCTTGCGCACCGGCGCGCTGGCGTCGAGGCCCTCATCGTAGCCGCACATGTTCAGCGCCGCCGACATTACGAAGACCGGCTCGGCGCTCGTCAGGGAGATGGTGGGGCCGGCTGGATCCACCAGGGACGGAGTTCTCTCGCGCGCATACGCCTGCGCTGAAGAAGAGCCCTGGTCTCCGGTTGGATTGCTGCTGGAGTTTTGTGATCGGGCTCGATCGGCCGAGACGCAGGCCAACAAGCAAAAGAAAATAGCCCCAGCAAAATAAGTCGATCGAATTGTCTTAAAAGTCATCAGGAAACCCTGCCTGCAAGTCTAGTTAGACGCAGCGACAGGGTCAAACGGGAGTAAAGCAGGGAATAGGGAACAGAGAACAGGGAACAGGGAACATGGGCCCGAGGTTTGCACGGGTCAGGGGTTTCGACCGGACCTGATGCCAAAAAACGAAACCGCCCAGGAGATTCCCGGGCGGCTGGTGATGTTTTTCTGTACCCTGTTCCCTGTTCCCTGTTCCCTGTTCCCTGCCTTACCCATGCACCGAAACGCCGGAGAAGGAGAGCACCGCCAGGCCGCGGACCGGCTGCCCAAAGAACCGCGCAGGCTCAAACCGGCTAAGCAGGAGCAGATTCTCCACCTGGGAGCGGGTCTCTTCGTCGGTGGGACCGGAGACGATGCGATAGTCGTACATCTGGCCCGCGTCGTTGATATAAACCTCCACCACCACCGGGCCGGAGACGGCCCCGATGTCGCTGGTGCCGACGCCGCTTGAAAAACTGACCAGCCGGGGCGCGGTCGGGTTACCCAGCGGTTCGTCGGTATTGGCCTGGGCTATCTCAGGCTGCGTAAACATGGTCACCAGCACGATGACCGTGCCCAGCAGCAGCACCGCGCTGGCAAGTCCTGCCGAGGCCTGCAGCACAAACGGACCGACCGTGTTCTTCCAGACCAGGTTCCATGCGCTGAAGACGCTCTGCCTGCTCCGCGCCCGTTCCTGGCTGATGGCAACCTTGATCCGCAGAAGCAGGTCCTTCGGTTCGGGTACCGGACCCGCCGCGGCGAGCAACAGATGTGTCTGGCGCAGGGATTCCCACTCCCGGGCACAATCCGAGCATCTTTTCAGGTGCGCGGCAATCAACTGCATATCCCGTCCGTTCAGCCGGCCATCTAAATACTCTGTAAATCTTGCCTGCATTTCATTGCAGCCGTTCATCGCGCCTCCTCTCCAAGGGGCAACTCGAATTCCCTAAAGGCCGCCGGGTTCTTGCCCGGAATCTGGGCCAGTAGCTGGGCCTTTAAACAGGCCCGCCCGCGTACCAACCGCGACTTCACCGTGCCCAGACTCACTCCCTCGATCTCTGCCACTTCCTCGTAAACAAATCCCTCGATATCGCGCAAAATCAGCGTGGTGCGGAATGGCTCCGGAACCTTTTTCAGAGCCCCTTCAACCAGGGCCCGGTTCTCCTCGTGCACCACCGCGTCGTAGGGTGACTCGGATGGATCAACCAGCCTGTCCTTCAGCGTTACAGGCGTTCCGGATTCGCCCTCCGGCATCTCCTGGTCGATGGCAACTTCCTGCTGCTTGTGCCGCATCCACCAGCGGCGCTGGTTTGAGGCCTCGCGCAGCGCAATCCGGTAGATCCATGTCCGCAGCGACGACTCGCCGTGGAAACTGCCCATCCCGCGGAAGACCTTCACAAACACTTCCTGGGTAAGGTCGGCTGCATCGTCCCTGTCGAACACCGTGCGCGCCAGCAGCGAGTAGATGGGTTGATGGAAGCGCGCAATCAGCCACGCAAAGGCTTCCTCGGAGCCGGCTCGCAGTTCCGCAACGAGAGCCGCTTCTTCTGACTCGAGCGTCAGCGCGCTGGCAAGATTGCCCATGGTGAGGTCCGCCTGCAATTCAGTGTCCTCCCACCTATACCGCATTTCGGTCACCTTTTGCATCTGCCATTTTCACCGGCCTTGTCGCGGCCCGGCCTGCAAATGCATTCAGCTCGAATGCGGTCACTCCATCCGGAGGCTGAAAGTCGCCGCCGGAAAACCGATGCTGACCCGGAGTGAGTGGGATTCGGGGACACCCGGTCGGTTACCGCGCGTCCCGTGCCCACTATTGTCTTAGACACCGGCACCCCCCTAAAGTGTTCCCGGTCACGCTTGTCAGTGCGAAATCAGTCACTAAACCCGGTCGAGATTCTTGAAAACATCACTGATATTGGCGTTCACGTCGTTTTGCAGCGGAGGCATGGGCCCAAAATGCGGGTGGCTGGCCGCCAGCGTCCGTTCAAGATACGCCTGGTACCCGCTCGACTGCATCGATTTGAGCGAGGCCACTGTCAAGCGCGCCTGGATTTCGGCCAGGGCCTGGCCGGCCTTTTTGCCTGCCTCCACTTTTTCGGCCAGCTCCTCGATATAGTTTCGCTGGCTCGTCATCACCGTGCGGTCGTCAACCTGCATGGGCCCGTGCCCGCCCATCATGGTCTTGAAGTCGGCGTGGGCCAAGTCATCGATGGTGCCCGGCCAGAGCCGTGGATAGCCATCTGCAATATTCGGCAGCCAGCCGTGGCTTGCGTCGCCGGTGGCAAGAGCGCGCCGCTGGGGACAAAAGACAAAAACATCGCCCGCTGTGTGTGAACGCCCGTGAAACTCCAGATGCAGGTCGAATGCTGGATCCTGAAGCAGATACGACTTGTCGAAAGTGATCGTTGGCAACTCCAACTGGTAATCCTTCAAATCCGCCTGGTAGGCCTCCAGCTGCCGAATCTGGTCCGCACAGAATGCCTTCTCCTCATCCGATGCCGCCTTTTCGGCGCGTTTGCGCATTGCCTCGATCTGCCCCGGAACCGCATCTCTCGAAGCCTTCATCCGCTGGACTGCAAACTCCTCCATCAAATGCCTGGTCATCGAGCTGGAGATAAAGTCAACCTTGCTGCCGGCCATGGCGTAGGCATGGTCGCCCTGGGTGTGGTCCCAGTGAAAGTGAGTGTTGATAACGTAGCGTACCGGCTTGTCGGTAACCTCTCGTCTGATCTGCCGGATGATGGAAGCCGCAGCCGATGGCTTGGAGTGCGCATCCACCACGACAACATCCTTCGAGCGCACGAAGATCGCCGCATTGCAGTTGACCAGTGTCTGCGGATGCGCATAAGCGAAGTAAACGCCGTCCGCCGCTTTCTGAATATCGAACAGGCTCGCATCGCCAACGGGAGCCGCCGCCCGCGCCCACGCCGCGCGGTGCCAGGCCAGTTCCACAACCGAAGCGCCGGCGATTGCGCCGCCCATCAGAACGCGCAGAAAGTCGCGGCGGGAGGAGCTGTCCCGTCCGGAATCGTGATTGCGGTTGCGTGAGTGGGCGTTTGCCTCATGGGAATGCGAGTGGCTGCGGGCTTCCGCGTGGTTGCACATGGCGAGATTCCCTCCGGTTGGTTCTGAAAATGTGGATCGGGTCGGCGATGCAGTCCCGGGCCGAGTTGCCTGCTTATCTTACGTCTCAGGATTCCGAACAGTTTAGTCCAGGACGGCAAGCGCCGTCAGCGCGAATATGATTAGAGCCGGAGGCAGTGCCGCGCATGTTCACGTTCCGCCCCATCGGGTACGTTCACAGCCCTTACAAGGAGTCGTCCGCGATTCCACGCGGCCTTGGCGCCAGGCACGAGGCCGAAGGCGACCTCGAAATCCTGCGAGAATTCGAGCAAGGCCTCGCCGACATCGAAGGGTTTTCACACCTCTACGTCCTGTGGGCCTTCGACCGATCCGAAGGCTTCGATCTGATCGCCCATCCGCCTACCGATGGAAAGCGGCCCCACGGCGTCTTCGCCACTCGCTCGCCGCGCCGTCCCAATCCGATTGCGCTGACTGTGGTCGAATTGCTCCGCCGTGACGGAAACTCGCTCCATGTGCGCGGGGTCGACATGCTAGACGGCACTCCGATTCTCGACATCAAGCCGTATTTGTCGAGCATTCCGGAAGAGAACCTCCGAAGAGGCTGGCTCGACGAAGCCGAGAAGCGTAAACAGACGGACCAGGGAAGCTAGGCAAGGAGTTGGCCCTACATTGAAGCTGATATGGAAACTCGGAATCGCAATATCAGTCGCATTGCTAGCCATTGCTACCGTCTGCTGGTTTACAAGCGGCTATTGCCGATTTTGGATGTATGAGGCTTATCAATTCGTTCGCCCCATTCCGCCGCATTGCAAGCAGAGGGCCGCAGACTTCGAGGCGAGAGTGAATCGAATCAAAGCGGATGCCAAAGCTACCCTCAAACCGGGAACGAAGAAAGCCGATGTGGCGAGCTTCTTTGCATCGGAGAACATTCCGGTCACATTCTTCAGCGCTGACCCTGATAGAGGACAAGAGGCGGAAGGCACTATATACGTCACTGGCGACGCTGCCTGCTCAAGCGGCGCCTGCGGCGATGACTCGGCCTTGATAGGCGTCCGGGTCGAGTTAGACGAGAACGGGACTGTCCAATCCGATCCGGTGGTCGTAGGAATGTATACAGATTGTCTGTAATCTCTCCCCGCGGTCCAATAGCTATCTCGCTCCCTTAGCCACTCAGTCCCTGCCTCTAAGGAATTCCGAGAATCTTGTGCGTCTGCAAACTGAGCCGCCAACGCGGATGCTCCAGGCAGTAGCTGAGCGCCAACTTGGTATTTGTCGCGCGATCCGGCCCATCCATCGGCTGCAGAAAAAAATGCCGGAACGACAGCCCGCCAAAATCCTCCGGATCAAGCCCCGTCTGCGGGAACACCAGCTTCAGTTCGTCCCCTCTCTCTTGAACCAGCAAAGCTCCAGCCTTCGGGCTCACACATATCCAGTCGATTCCATCCGGAGCCGCAAACGTTCCATTCGACTCGACCGCAATTTCGAAACCGCAATCGTGAAGCGAATCGATCAGGCGCGCATCCAGTTGCAGCAGAGGCTCCCCGCCTGTACAAACCACAAATCGCTGGCCGGCGGGTGAGTCCGAAGGCCAGGTTTCCTGAACTGCGGCAGCCAGCGTCTCGGCGGATTCGAATTTTCCACCACCCGGCCCATTCACGTCGGCAAAATCTGTGTCGCAGAATTGGCAAATTGCCGACGCCCGGTCCCGCTCGCGCCCTGACCAGAGATTGCAGCCCGCGAACCGGCAGAAGACCGCCGCGCGCCCCGCTTGCGCCCCCTCGCCCTGCAACGTATAAAAGATTTCCTTGACCGCGTAAGTCATAAAAGACAGATCCCAGCTTCTAGCCTCTAGCTAAAAGCGCCTTGGGTGAGGAAACAACTCATCGCCGCGACACGGAAAAGCTGGTAGCTAGAAGCTAGCAGCTAGGAGCTTGCTTTTCCATACCGAAGCGGGTCTTCGCGCCCATTCTCGCGAAACCCTTTCTGGCGCAGCAGGCACGAATCGCACTGCGCCGCAAGGCTCGCCCGCCGCCGACGGATCGTAGCAACTGCTGGTCAGTCCGTAGTCCACGCCCAACTCGATTCCTCTGGCGATGATCTCAGCCTTCGACATGGCAATCAGCGGCGTATGAATCTTCAACACCTGGCGGCCTTCGACTCCGGCCTTGGTTGCGAGGTTTGCCATCTTCTCAAACGCTTCAATGAACTCCGGCCGGCAATCCGGATAGCCGGAATAATCCAGAGCATTCACGCCGATGAAGATGTCGCTCGAGCCCAGCACTTCGGCCCACGCCAGCGCAAAGGAAAGAAATATCGTGTTGCGAGCAGGGACATAAGTGATAGGGATTCCGTGCGACATCTCTTCGATCTTCCGGCCCTTTGGAACGGCGATTTCGTCCGTGAGTGCCGACCCGCCAAAAATACGCAGATCGATTTGCGCGATCCGGTGCTTCTCAACGCCGATGGACGCCGCCACGCGCTTGGCCGCCTCGAGCTCCCACACATGCCGTTGCCCGTAAGAGAACGTGAGCGCGTACAATTCGTAGCCCTGGCTGCGCGCAATGGCCAGCACGGTGGCGGAGTCGAGACCACCGCTCAACAGGACAACAGCTCTTGTCTGGGCTTGCACTTCAGTACCCGCCCTTGCCGATATCCATCGAAGGCGGAATCGGATTGTCCTCGTCGATGTAGCCCTCGATGCACATGTCGAGCACGCCCTTGGCTTCGAGGATGAACTCGACCGCATCGCGAGCCGCGCCGTGGCCGCCGCGATTCGGCGTCACGTAATGCGCCTCGGCCTTCACCCGCTCGCGCGCATCGCCCACCGCAATCGCCAGGCCGCACTCACGCATCACCGGCAGGTCGATCACATCGTCGCCCACATACGCAATCTCATCGAGCGTCACACCGTCCTGTGCCATGATCTCGCGTACTGCTTTCATCTTGAATGCCTGGCCCTGATAGACGAATTCAAGCTTCAGATCGCGCGCGCGCAGGGCCACGGTCTCGGAGATGCGCTTGGTAATGATGCCGCATTTGATGCCGCCCAGCCGCGCCAGCGAAATCGCCGTGCCGTCGTGCGCGTTGTAGCCCTTGGCCTCAACAGTCCTCGTGGTGATCGTGCCATCCACGGCTACTGGCATGGGAAGAATCCAGATGCCTCCATCGGTAAATACTCCGTCAACGTCGAAGAGAATGACCTTAATCTTGCGGGCGCGGTCTTGCGCGGAAACTGTCATGCTTCAATTCTACCCACTGCTTTCGGCCGCTCTGTGCACACCGCACTGCTTCGAGAGAAAATAGACGCATGAGTTGTAGCGACGACCGAAGCATAGCCCAGAATCCGCCCGCAGCGCCGCCCGAACTCGAGCCGGAGGACTACTACTTCGAAGGGTCGAATCTCGTCTTCACCGCGGCTTATCTTCTTAGGCGCGGCTTCTGCTGCGGCTCAGGATGCAGACATTGTCCTTTTGGGATCGGGAGCGAAACGACGACCTTTCCGCCCCAAAACCAATAGCCCTGCTCATCAATCTTCCAACGACACACTCGCGCATAACTTTTTTGAATAGCCAAAGATAAACCGCATGTGGTATAACCGGTGCCCTGATCAAACTAACTTGAGCCAGTCCACTCTGCGACCAAAAAGGTGGCGCTGGTTCACGCCGTGCACAAAATTCAAGTTTCAAGGAGAACGATATGGGAGTCGGACTTATTTGGTGGATCATCATAGGACTGGTTGCCGGTTGGGCTACCGGAAAGATCATGAAGGGCTCGGGCTACGGCTTCTGGGCCGATATGCTGCTGGGCCTTGCAGGCGCATTGATCGGCGGATACGTTGCCGGCTTCATCGGTTTCGCCCACTCCGGCGGACTGATCTATACGCTCCTCATCGCTATCGCCGGCGCGGTGCTGCTCGTTGTTCTCTTCCGCCTCATTACCGGAAAACGATAACCGTATCGAAATCCGGACTCCGCCGCTCTCTTGTCGAGAAGCGGCGGAATCCACCTCTGCCGATTCGATTTCCGCACATTATTGAGCTGACTCGCCCGCTGAGGACGTCGCTGGAGTTTGCGCCGCGGCCGGCTCACGCACAAGTACTGCGAAGCGCGGAAAGGCAAAGCTGCCGCCGGCATCGTCAATCACGTTCAGCTGGCACAGGTAGGCGCCGGGCTTGAGAGTGGCCAGCGGCACATCCATCTCGACGGCCACCGCGTCGCGCCCCTCCACGTTGATTGACTTGGCCTGCACCAGTGGAGATTCGTATACTTTCGCGGAACCTTGGATGAGTTCAAGACTGCTAAGCACGTTGATTCCCGGCTTGGTGCCCTTTGGCGTGTTTTCGGCGAGCTTCTCTCTCGCCGGGCCATAGACCTCGTAAAGCAGATACATGTGCTGGTCCTGCCGGAAAACGTGGGCAATGTCGGGCACGTACTCCTGGCCATTGCGCACCAGCGGATCAACATCCTTGCCATCCTTGCTGGGCTTTTTGCTGGTAGGCTGACGCGCTGCGGCCAGCACAATCGAGCTCAGCTTCAGCGGAGCCTTCTTCATATCCGGCAGCGTGACACTGGCTTCAAACGAACCCATCCGGCCGGTTTGGTTTTCACGCACAACAAACTTCAAATCGTACTTGCCCGGCGGCAAATTGAAGCTCGTGGTGTACTCGATGTTGCGCTGTCGCGCATTGAGGCTCTGATCAAGATTCAGCTTCACCGTTTCGCGCGCGCGGCCGATGGGGCGCTTCACCTCGTCGATGACTTCGCCGATGATGTCGAGGGTCGCCTTGTCCTTGTCGCCGCCCTTCACAAACGGAATCTGCGAGCCTGGCACCAGCAGCGAAACCAGCATATAGTAGCGGTTCTCGTCAAGCCGGAAGTACATCGCGTCGAGGTACAAGGCCATATCTGTCGCGGGCAAATCGCTGGCCAGCTCGTCGTTGAGTTCCTGCTCGCGGTCTTCCTTCCCGGAGTGAGCGAAATCCGCCGGCGCATAGTAGCCCTGCCGGGATTCAATCTTCACTCCGGGGCGTTTTACCTTGACTGTAAGCTTGCGATATTTGCCGTCGCGCGCCAGATTCGACGAGTGGAAGCCGATGGCGTAGTAGGCCGAGGTATCCTTCTGCACCTGCGCAAACGCCGGCGCAAAATCGTTAGAGTCGAAGAACGCCTTGCCGCCGGTGTCGCTCGAAAGCGTCGCCATCACTTCCTGGCTGGCGAAGTTGGCGTTCATGTTGTTGCCCAGCGCCGCACCGTTGTAGGCGCCGCTGCCGCGCAGGCTTCCGGTGGAAGCATCGCCCAACGGGCCGATCGCCTGCAACCCACGCGTGTCGACGCTGTAGATGGCTAGGTCGGCACGCACCGCCGCGTTGATGGCTGCCCTCAGCGAAGCCTGGTTCTCGATTCCGTCGCGCGAGATGCCCCCGGAAAAATAAAGCAGCGACTTTTTCACGCCGATCCTCGCCAGCGACTGCGCAACGGCCTTCAGCGCAAAAAGCTCGCGGTCTGTGTTGACGTCGTTGTACTCGCTCTCGTCGGGCGTGTAGCCGGTGGTGTCTTCCACCTGGTTGCTGTTGGCCGTCGAGCCGTGCGCAAACCCCTGTGACTCGGTCCCGTTGTAGACACCCACTTCATTGATCAACGCATTCTTGTCGGCCGTAAAATCCTGGTCCACCGTCAGCGTGTCGCCAAGCGAAACCAGCGCCACCAGGTCTGCCACCTGCATTTTGGTTTTCAGAAACGCCTGCGCCGCTTCCACGCTGCGGTCAAGATCTTCAGGCTGCATCGAGGTCAGGTCGAAGAACATCACAATCAGCCTGTGATTGCGCAACTCCTCGGGCTTCGCGACAACCACGGCCTTCTGTCCATTGCTGGCCGGGCCCGCTGCCAGGCCGCTCACCGTGGCCTCGTTCAGCGGCGTGGCCATGTCCACGCTTTCAAAGTCGAAGGTGTCGATGTGCTGTTCTTTTCCGTTTTCGTAGATGGTGAAATCGCTCTCTGCGAGGCCCTTCACGAGTTCGCCGGTCTTGGCGTCGCGCACCACAACGTTGGTCAGCACCAGGTCGCTATTCACCTTCAGCGTAAAACCGCCTTGCGGAGTATTGGAGACCTGCGAGGCCTGCTGTGCAAACGTCGTTCCAGCCCCCGGCGCTATAAGCGCTAGCGCCGCCAATCCCGCACCGATCTTCCGGAACCGACCCGTCATGAGTTCCCTTCCGCGATTACTCAACTGTCACGCCAGTCCGTCAAAAAGCTAAAAGCTGAAAGCTAATAGCCAAAAGCTGTTCTTCAAAACCTGAACCTCGCCGTAAATTGAAACGATCGCATCTGGCCGACGGATGTTACCTGTCCGAACTTAGGCGCATTCACAACAGTGCCCACGCCCGAATACTGCACCGTGTTAAATACATTGTTGATGGTCGCGCGAATCTCCATGCTGCGCGTATCGCCCAACTGCATCGTTTTCGAGAGCGCCATGTTGTTCGAGACCGTCCCCGGCCCTTCGATCGAGTTGCGCGGCGCATTGCCGAAGAAGTCGCAAAAGCCCGGCGTATTGGTCGGGGCCGCGTAAGCGGCCGGATTGAACCACTGGCGCAGCGAACCGCCGCCGGCAGTTACAGACGCCCCGGTAAGATTGGGCCTCATAACTCCGCCGGTGCCGCACGTCGTGCTGCTCACAGAGGCCTGATAACTCGGACTAAGCCATGCGCCGGTCGCAAACTTGAAGGTTCCGGAGATCGAAAAGCCTTCGAGAATATGTGAACCCGCACCTGAAGTTAACCAGTGCTTATCCTTGCCGAAAGGTAACTCATAGAGATAACTGCCGCCGACCGAGTGGCGCACATCGAGACTTGAGTTACCAAGTTCGCCGGGCAAATTCTGCCAGTCCTGCACACCCACGCCACCCACGCTGCCCAGTGCGCCGGCATCGTCGATGGAGTGCGAGTATTGGTAGTTGGCGCCCAGCGCAAGCCCGCTTGACAACCGCTTGTTCACGCGGACAGTACCCGCGTTGAACTTGGAGAAGGACTCCGCTTCGTCATAAGTGAAGTTGAGTGGATAACAGCCCAGCGACCCATTACAGATGGACGGATCGGTTGCGGGGCTAGTCGGGATCGAGCGCGGCGCAATCACCGTATCCAGATGATTGCCCCGAGAGCCGTTGTAACCGATGTTCAGCACCACGTTCCAGGGCAGTGTCTTTTGAATATCGACGTTCCACACCTGCACGTAAGGCAGCGGATAATGCGGATCGATGGCGATGTTGCCCAGAGTGGCCGGCGCCGGAAACCCGTTCGCAAGTGTGAAGCAGGTCATCCCCGGTGTCCGTGCACAGGCCGATGAAGCGCTGTTGCCGTTGGCTTCCTGGTTGGTCTGCTCGTTGGTAAACGGCGGTTGGTGCGCCATCTGCGATGCAAAGGTAGCGTATTCGCCGATGGTGTAATTCATGCCGAATCCAACGCGCACCACGGTCTGTTTCAACTTGGGCACGCGCCAAGCCAAGCCGACGCTCGGCCGGAACGCCTTGCGCCACGGAGCCACTAGCGAGCCTGGATAGCCCGCAGTGCCGGCCATGACTTCGGTCTCGGTGGTAAATCCCCCCGCCGGATTGGTCGCGACATAAGCGAGATGACCGTACTTCTCGCTGTATGGTGCGTAAAACTCATAGCGCACGCCATAGTTCAGCGTCAGTGACGGCTTGGCGCGCCAGTCGTCCATCGCATATGCGTCGAGTGTGTTATCGCGCAGATAACTCTTCCGCAGCGAGGAATTGAGATTAGTCGATTGCGGCAGCCCGAGGAGAAAATCCGCCATCGATGAGCCGGTGGCCGGGTCTTGCGCGGCGTCCTCTGTAAACAAGCCCGTGAATGTAAAGTTCCCGGTAGCGTTGGAGCCGGCAAGAAAGTCGCGGTGCACACGCCGGTAGTCGCCGCCAAAGCGCAGGTTGTGCTTGCCGTGGATCCAGCTCAATACCTCCGACGCCGAGATCGTCTGCGCCGTCGAAAAGTGCGGCTGTGCCTGGCTGAGCCCGCTGAGTTGATTCAGACCGATGCTCGGCAACCCGTAATTCAGCGGGTCGTCGTTAGGCAGGGTGATGCCTGCCGCATGGGCCACATCGTCCGATGTGTTGGTAAAGAAGTTTGTCGTATGGCTGTTGCTGCGGTTCCAACTCACGTTCGAGATGCTGGTCATGCGATGATAGCCGACCGTGTATCCCGCCTGCACAGCGTTTGAATCCGTTGCACTCTTGCCGCCCAGGATAGGAATGAAGTTCGCTTGGTCCGAGGCCGAATGTGTCCAGTTGTAATTGAAATTGATGCTCTGCCGCAGCCCCTGGTTCTGCCCTTGCGCCCGGCGCCCGCCACTCCCGCCGAACCCGCCGCGTCCGCCGCCTGGCTGCGTAGCGTTTGCGCCCAGGCTGCGGTTGAAGCGAGCGCCGGCCTGCGTGGAATTCGATTGCGCTGTCGTCAGCAGATGGTAGTTGTAGTTGTTTATCACGCTGCCGCCGGTCAAATTCGGCAAGGGAATGTATCCGAGAAGTGCCTGGGCCGGCTTTGCAGCCAGCGCCGTGAAGTAGGAAGGCGGAATTACATTCAGCGCGCCGTTGTAGTTGAATTGCGGCTGGCCAGGCTGAGTGGGATCGTAAATCGCAGGCTGCCCGGTGAAATCCCCACCGCGCTCCGCGACTGACGGTACGTTTGCGTATAAGTCCTCAGGACTGGAACTGCGCGACCCCGAAAGCGTGAGGAATACGGTCTCTTTGCCGCTCGGCTTGGTGAGATGCGGCAGATAGGGCGCGCTCATGAACGTCAGCCCGAATCGATTCGAGCCATTCGACGGTTGATTCTGTTCCTGACCAAGCAACGCGAACGGCTGCGCATTCAGATCCGAGTTAGTGCCAAACCAGAAAACGGAGCCATGCGGTTGACCGGGATTGAATCCACGAAAGTTTCCTCGCCCGCCGCCACCACCGCCTCGCCCGCCGCCACCACCACCAAAGCCGCCGCCGAATCCACCTCCGCCAAACCCGCCGCCACCACCTCCGCCTCCGCCACCACCCCCAAACAGGCCGCCCGCGCCGGGAAGCTCCTGGCCTGGGTTCGCCGCCTGATACGCCGCAACCGCATCCCTGATCTGCTCGACATCCACGCCCGCCATCCGGCTCACCTGCCCCGACTGACCGCTGATGGCGACGGAGTCAGAACTAAAGTCGGAGTTCGATGCCGCCGAGGGCAACTCCGCGCCGCTCGCGCCAGCCGTTCCACTGCTCGTATCGGTGTCTGCACTCAGAGCGCTCCTCATGCTCAGGCTCTCCGCGCCGTTTCCCGCCAGTTGTTGAATCACCGACCGGGCCGCCAGCTGATTCTCAGACTCGGCGGCAGCCTGCTCCTGCGCGGCCGCTCGCGAAGCCAGCAGCAATTGGAAATTAACCGTCTGGTCGTGACTCGCCGAATTCAACAGCGCTTCCTGCGATCCAACGGCAAACGCCGCAAACTGGGTGCGAATTACGTAGCGGCCATTTTGCGGAAGCGTCATGGACCAGGCGCCGGTAATGTCGGATGTGGTGGAGTACTTTTTCCCGGTGAGGGTGTTCTGCGCGGTCACGGTCACGCCCGGCAGCGGAATGTTGCCGCTCTTGATAACCCCGTGCATCCTGCCGCCGGCCGCAGCCTGATTGGGCGCAGCTTGCGCCGGCGTCGGCTCAGCCGCGAAAGCGGGAGCGCTAATGGTCGTCGGGGGTGTGCCGGCGGGCGCCTGAGCTCCTCCGCCGCCGCAAGTCACAATAATCCCCAATGCCACTGCCCAAACGTGCGCTGCTCGCCGCATCCAAACTCCTCAGCACTTCATGCCCGTACTCAGTCTGACGGGCGAGGCGAAGCGAAGGTTTACTCTCGCTCGCCCCTGCGGGACCTTAGTAAGCTTAAGTATGGCCAGTGCCAATGCCACACCACGGCAAGCGATTCTTGAAGTGATCAGCGATGCCTCTTCGCAGACAACGATCGCTTACGCGCGCGAGTTGTTGCTTGAATATGGCCGCTTCGTGCTGGCGCAACCCGGTGCGGGCCGCTTCTGTTTCGGCACACTCGAGAGTGAAGCCGCGGGGCTTCCAGCCACCTTTCGCGAACTGGGCGGGGGATGCCTGATCGCCTTTATGCAGGATGAACCTGCCGGATTTGTCGCATGGCGCTCGCTGCCTGCAACAGTCGCGCCCAACGCCTGCGAGATGAAGCGGCTCTGGGTGCGCCCCACGAGCCGCGGCCACTCGCTCGGCCGGACACTTACTTTGTCGGTGCTGGAACGAGCGCGCTCCGCCGGTTATAAAACCGTCTATCTCGATACCGCTCCCGCATCGATGGCCGCGGCACACCGCATGTACCTTGAACTCGGCTTCGAGCCCTGCGAACCTTACAACGACAACCCGGTGGAAGGCCTTGCCTACCTCAAAAAAAGCTTGTAAGCCCCGTGCGTCTCTCGACATTTTGAGGCGTCTCTCCACCCGCTCCTGGTCTCGGTAATAAAGAATGTAACCCTTGCCCTTGCATTTTCCATCCTCCCGTGTTAACCATTAAGTCAATACTCTTTTGATTGCTACCAAAGAAGTAAACTTTGGCCGCAACAGACAGGACCAGACTCAACATGAAAATCGGCACCACCATTCGTGCATACCGGCTCCAGAAAGGTCTCTCTCAGGGAGATATCGAAAAGAAAACTGGTCTGCTCCGCTGTTATCTCTCGCGCGTCGAAAACGGGCACACCGTGCCTTCGCTCGACACGCTCTCGAAGATCGCCCAGTCGCTCGATCTGCCCATCGCGCAGTTTTTCGCCGACGACTCGCTCGGCCGCCAGTTCAATACCCAGAAGCTTACCGACGAGGAACTCCGCTTCCTCACGCAGATTCGCCGCTACTCGTCGAACCTGAACGAGAGCGACCGCAAACTGCTGCTGGCGATGGTAAAAAAGTTCGCCGCAACGGCAGTGCGGTAATGAGTCGCTAAACGTCGTTGCCCAGGTGGAAGATCGGCTCCACTCCTGTGCCGCCACTGAGCAGGGCCTGCTCCTCGTGCGGCTCGAGCGGCTTGTAGTTCTGCGCCACATCCATTGCCAGGCGGAAATAACTTCTCATCTCCGGGCGGCATGGCCGCGGTGATGGGATGGCCCAGCGTCCAGCGCAGCCCCAGCGACGCTTCGTCGGGAAAGCCGGCCGGCTGATACCAGCACTTGGGCTCGGGATGGTCCTTCTTCTGATCCGCGGGCCACACCGTCTTCGCCATGCTCTTCAGGCACAGAATGCCCATCTGCTTTTCCTGCGCTTTCTTGAGAATCTGCGGACCGAAGTTGGCCTGGCTCACCAGCACCCAGTTAAGCGGGAACAGCACCGTGTCGAAGTTGTAGCGATCCATCGCCGCCAGCGCCGTCTCCACCGAGTGCACCGAGAAGCCGATGTAGCGGATCTTGCCTTCCTTCTTCGCCGCCTCCATCGTCTCCATGGCGCCGCCCGGTCCCAGCACCTTGTCGAGATCGGTCATTTTGGTCAGCGCGTGAAACTGGTAGAGATCCACGATGGTCGGTCTTCAGCAGCTTCAGCGACTCTTCAAGCTGCGCGCGCGAGTCGTCTTTCATGCGGCCCTCGGTCTTGCAGGCCAGAAAGCAGTTTTTGCGATACGGCGCCAGCGCCGGCCCAAGCCGCTCCTGCGCATTGCCGTAGCTGGGCGCAACGTCGAAGTAGTTGATGCCGCGGTCCACGGCCTCGGCCACAATGTTCGCGGCGGCGCCCGGTTCCTCGTTCATCACCACGATGCCGCCGAAGCCGATGATCGAGAGTTGCTCGCCGGTCTTGCCCAGCGTGCGTTTTGCAATTGGATTGGAGGGCGTTTTGGCAGCGCGTCATCTTGCGGGCCGATGCCAGGGAGGCTGCGGTAATGGCTGCCTGCTTAAGAAAAATGCGGCGTTCCATAGTCTGACTCCTTGGGGCGGAAGTAGACGGGCTGCTTACGGGAAGTATTCTTGCACAGGCTAACTGACCGGCGGCGACGCGCCTTCAGCTATCCCGGCAACTGGGCCAGGTAGAAACCGAAGAGCACCAGCAAACCAACCACCATAATCACCGCGATGTCGAGGCGTCTGTTGAAGAGCGGCCGCGGCGAGCCGATCCGCGGAACCATCGGCAACGCAAACAGCAGTCCGCAGGTAAAGCCGCCGACATGCGCCATGTTGTCGATGTTCAGGCCGGAGTGGAGAAACAGGTTCCCGCCGCTGATGGAAAGCCCCAGCACAAGGTTCAGCACCGCAAAGTAGATCACCGACTTGCGCAGCTTTTTCAACTCCACAGGCGGCACCGGAAGCCGATTCGATTTCAGCAGGACGATCAACGCGCCGGCAATGCCGAACACCGCGCCGGAGGCGCCCGCGCCCGCCGGAAACACCGGCCCGCCTGGCGCATTGTGGTAGAGAACCCAGTTCACCAAGGTGGAGAGCAGGTTGCCTGCCGCGCCGGTTAGGATGTACACCGCCAGCACGCCCCACGAGCCCATCAGCGGCTCGGCCAGCAAGGCCAGATTCCACAGGCACCACATGTTGGTGGCCAGATGCAGAATCCCCACATGCACAAACATGGCGGTCACAATCCGCCACCACTCGCCGCCCAGCAGCACGTTGCCGGCGTTGTCCGCGCCCCAGTGCATCAGTTGATCGACGGTGGGATTGCCAATGCTTACCCCGCTCAGCACCATCACCAAAAACACCGCGCAATTGATCCCCACCAGCAGATATGTGGCCGGAGCGGAAGCCCACGAAGGCCGTCGCCGCCGAACCGGTGGCGGCGCCGCATATACCCGGTGCCGGGAGGCAGAATCTCCGGCTGGGGGCCGGGGTCTCCGCGAACGGGTCCTTGCTCGTTGGGTGGAAGAACGGGAGGATAGCTTCCCATCCTCTAACTTTAATGCATTTCGCGAGAAGCACAGGCGGTCCGACGACTTAATCGCAAATGGTGGAAATCTGCGTACCAACATGCGGTTAAAAGCTCGTTTTGAAACCGGGTCGAGCCTTGGCTCCGGGTCCCGGGTTGTACTCTGGTGTTTGGTCCTCGCCATCCTTATTCGACCGACCCTCACACAACCACCACAGCCCTATCATTTTCTTTGAGGAGCGTACCCGTGAGTCCTGATTCGAGCAATGTGAAACAGATTCGGCGCGCCCTGCTGAGCGTTACCGACAAGACCGGCCTGGTCGACTTTGCCCGCGTTCTGGCCGGCTTCGGCGTCGAACTGGTCTCCACCGGCGGCACCGCCGCGCGCTGCGCGAGGCCGGCCTTTCGGTGCAAGGACATCAGCGAACTGACCGGCTTTCCCGAGATGCTCGATGGCCGCGTCAAGACCCTGCATCCCAAGGTCCACGGCGGCCTGCTCTACATTCGCGGCAATCCCGAGCACGAAGCCGCCGTCGCCACGCACGGCATCCAGCCCATCGACATGGTGGTCGTCAATCTCTACGCCTTCGAGAAGACCGCTGCTCAGCCCGGCGTCGCCTTCGGCCACCTCATTGAAAACATCGACATCGGCGGCCCTTCCATGGTCCGCTCCGCCGCCAAAAACTTTGAAGACGTCGCCATCGTCACCCGCGTCGCCGATTATCCCGCTCTCATCGAAGAACTGAAGTCCAACCACGGTGCGCTTGAGCCGCGAAACCCGCTGGCGGCTGGCGAAGCAGGCCTTTGCGCTCACCGCCGCCTACGACAGCGCCATCGCCAACACCCTGGACCGGATCGCCGAAGCCCCCGCGCCCGAAGCCTCCGCCGAGCCGGACACTGCAGAGCCTCCCCAAAACGCTCCGCATCAACATGCCGCTGGCCCAGTCGCTGCGCTACGGCGAAAACCCCCACCAGCGCGCCGCCCTCTACGCCGACGGCTCCGGCCTGGGCATTGCCGGCGCACAGCCAGCTCCAGGGCAAGGAGCTCAGCTTCAACAACCTCGTCGATCTGGACGCCTGCTGGGAGCTGGCTCAGGAGTTTTCAGAGCCATGCCGTCATCATCGTCAAGCACACCAACCCCTGCGGCGCGGCCACCGGCGCAACCGTCCTCGAGGCCTACCAGAAAGCTCTCGCCTGCGATCCCGTCTCCGCCTTCGGCGGCGTCATCGGCATCAATCGCGAAGTCGACGCCGCGGCCGCCGAAGAGATCGCCAAACTGTTCGTCGAAGCCATCGCCGCTCCCGCCTTCACCGCCGAAGCCCGCGAGCGCTTCGCCGCCAAGAAGAATCTCCGCCTGGTCGAAGTGCACTCCGCCCCGTCGCGTCCCGTCGTCAAGCACGTGTCAGGCGGTCTGCTCTTGCAGGACGCCGACACCGCCAGCGTCGCCGAGTCCGAATTGGATGTGAAGACCTGGCGTCCGCCCACGGCCGAGGAACTCCGCAGCCTGCTCTTCGCCTGGCGCGTCTGCAAGCACGTCAAGTCGAACGCAATCGTCTATGCTCGCGACGGCCAGACCCTCGGCATCGGCGCCGGCCAGATGAGCCGCGTCGACGCCGCCCGCTTCGGCGCCATGAAAGCCGTGCTTCCCTTGCAGGGCTGCGTCGCCGCCTCCGACGCCTTTTTCCCGTTCCCCGACGGCCTTGAAGCCGTAGCCGCGGCCGGAGCCACCGCCGTCATCCAGCCCGGCGGCTCCGTAAACGACGAGAAGGTCATCGCCGCCGCCGACAAGCTGGGCCTGGCCATGGTCTTCACCGGGAATGCGGCATTTCCGGCATTGATGCGTCGCCGTGCTGCCCCGCCGCCTCACTGATTTGCAAGAGCTTTTTGCGCTTGCGCAACGCGCGGTCACCTGTTTTCGGGAAAATGGTGGTTCCGGATGCGACACCGCGACAAATCGCGGGTAAAATCGTCTTTATAGTAGGCAGAGTTGCTCTAACCGGCTGCCTATGCGGTCTTTCTGTCTCTTTGGAATGGTCTTCTCTCCACGCCCAAACGTCAGAAAGACACGGAATCCCCTGGATGATGAATTTGAAAACTCGCTCGTTGTGCTCCGCATTTAAGTTTGCCGCCGCTTCTCTCTTCCTGCTGCCGTTGCTGCCGGCTCGTGCTCAGAACGCTCCGGCCGCAGAAAGCCCGGCCAGCCCCGCGCCCGCCAAAGCTGCTGCGCCGGAAACCCCCGCGCAGCTTGCCGACCGCGCCCAGGCTTACTATCACGTGGCGATGGCCAGCATCTACGAGGAAAACGCCACCGCCGAGGGACGGCAGGATTACATCAGCCGCGCCATCGAGGAGTACAAGCTCGCCCTCAACGCCGATCCAGGCTCGCCGCAGTTGAACGACGCGCTGGCCGATCTTTACTTCCGCGTCGGCAGACCCAAGGAAGCCGAAGCAACAGCGCGCGGCCTGCTCCGGACTTCAGCCCGACGACATTGAAGCCCACAAGCTGCTCGGCCGCATTTACCTGCGGCTAGCTCGGCGAAGGCGAAAACGCGGGCGTATCTGCCTCCTCCGCAGGCAACGTTCTCGACCAGGCCATGGCGGAGTTCGAAAAGATTGTTTCGCTCACGCCCAAAAGCGTCGAGGACCGCATGGTCCTGGGGCAGCTCTACACCGTCAAGCACGATTCGAAGAAGGCGGAAGAGCAGTTCAAGACTGCCCAGGCGCATTGAGCCCGAGTCAGAGGAAGTGGTGCTCAACCTGGCCCGGCTCTACGCCGAGAGCGGCGACCTGCAGCACGCTGCCAAGGTGATTGAGGACGTGCCGGTAAACGACCGCACCGCCAAGATGGAATTTGCCCTGGGCGCGGCCTACGACCAGTTAAAGCAGCCCAAGAACGCCATCTCCGCCTATGAGCGCGCGGCCGATATGGAGCCGGGCGACCTGCACACGATCGATGCCCTGGCGCAGGCCCTGCTGAGCAATAACCAGCTCGACGATGCCCTGAAGCAGTACCAGTCGCTGGCCGAGGCCGATCCCGAAAACCCCGAGCCTCTCGTGCACATCTCTGAAATTCAGCGCCGCGCCGGCAAGTTTGAAGATGCGCTGACCACCGTTCGCAAGGCCCGCAAGCTCGACCCCACGAACCTTGAAGCCGGCTACAACGAAGGCCTGGTCCTCGACGTGCTGGGCCGCTTTGACGAGGCCGCTCAAGCCTACTCGAGCCATGGTCGACCAGACTTCGCACGCCAACGGCGCTTATACCGACGAGGAAAAGAACAATCGCGGCATCTTCCTCGAGCGCCTCGGCGCAGTCTATCTCGAGCAAAGCAAGGCCGACCAGGCCATCGCCACATACCAGAAGATGATTGACATGGGCGGCGACACGGCCATGCGCGGCTACCAGGGGCAGGTGGACGCCTACCGCAACGCCAGGCAGTTCGACAAGGCAATCGAGGTCTCCCGCAAGGCAGTGGCGGCCGACCCCAAGAATCGCGAACTCAAGCTGATGCTGGCCGGTGAGCTCACCGATCAGGACAAGGCGGACGAAGGCATCGCCATGGCCAAAAGCATGCTCAACAACACCCCTGAAGACCGGATTGTCTGGATCGCCCTGGGCCAGATGGATATCCGCCTTCGCCGCTGGAAAGATGCCGAGGACGCGTTCAACAAGGCCGAGCCGCTCACCACCAAAAAGGAAGATCGCACCTATCTGCTGCTTCCTGCGCGGCGAGCTGGCCGAGCGGCAAAAGCACCTTGAACCCGCCGAGCAGTTTTTCCGCCAGGCCCTCGACATCGACCCCGCCAACGCCATGACCCTCAACTACCTCGGCTACATGCTGGCCGACAAGGGAGTCCGCCTGCCTGAGGCACTCAAGATGATTCGCAAGGCCGTCGATCTCGAACCCGGCAACGGCGCCTATCTCGATTCGCTGGGCTGGGTCTACTTCAAGATGGGGCAATACGAGATGGCCGAGGACAACCTTCGCCAGGCCGTCGAGCGCGATCAGACCGATCCTACCGTCCACGAGCACATGGGCGATCTATACGAGAAGACCGGCCGCATTCGTCTGGCCGCCGCGCAATGGGAGCTATCGCTGGCCGACTTCGCCAAGTCGGCCCCCGCAGATGTTGAGCCAGGCGACGTAACCAAGGTCCAGAAGAAGCTCGAAGGCGCGCGCGTCAAGCTCGCCAGGCAGGACAGCAGCATTGGGCCGGTGAAACCGGAATAATCGCTGAAGTGATTCCCAGACAGGTTGAGCAGCTTAACACAGCGAGAACTTGCGCAGGTTTCGTGCTGCTTCAGCCCCACAGGACCGCGATGAAGAAAGTGTGGGCCTTCAATCTTTGACTTCACTTCCTGCCGAGAAATCAGGCCCCCGACGTGGGTGTGCTTCTTAGGGAATAGACCGGAGCCTTCCGGCAGGCGCTCAAGACGCCGGCGATGGTGAGAAACCACAAGCTCGGCAACGCAAATTGCAAATCGCTTCCCTTAGATGCGTACAAGATTATCAGCCCTTTTGAATCGCGAGTCCGGCGCGTTTGGCAATCGTGCGAGCCACCCTCTTGGGACGGAAGAATGTGTTTGAAGAGAATCTCGCCTCGCTCCCGTCCTTGCCTTCAACCCAGTACTCTCTCGCGGCTCCGGCACGCCTGGTCTTGATCGCGGAAATTTGGTCCCAGGCGATAAACAGGTTCGTGGGCGCTTTTTTTGTGCCTAGGCTGAAGGTCGCGCCGTGGCCATCGAGAAAGACCCTGCAGCCAGCCATTGGTTTCAAAAGGATCCAAAGATATAGACAAAGCGAACTCATTACCACTGAGTACGCAATCCAGGTGAGAATTCCGCTGCCGCGCGCGGCGGAAAGGTCTCTGAGCGGAAAGGCCGTTGAAAGGGCCCCGAGCGCCGAGCACACCCCCAGGAAACCGCCGGCAAGACTTCCGCTTATGGTCATCCACCACAAAATCCTGCTATTACGCAGAAGCTTCGGCTTCGACCTGTTCATTTCGATCTGAGAAGTGATACCAACACCCGGCTGTGGAGCCGGAAGCCCTGTCGTATCCATTGCGCAACTTCCTCCTCAATTCGCATTGCTTCCGGCTACTCATGAAGTAAATATTTTGCACGCTCGAGATTCCGGGATAATCCTTCGATCCATGAGTATCGGCTTGAGCAAAAGCGCGCTGAATCGCCGGAACCGCAACATGAACGAGCAAGGAACTTCTTGAGAACCGGCCCATGAAACGCTCCTCACAAGATTGAGGTTGCTGTTTCCAGCCCAAGTAGCCAGCTCAGACCAGCGAAGAGAGCCCACACCTCTCCTCGAGGTACAGGCTTCCGTCGTTAGGAACAAAAGCCTAACTGCGGTCGCTCATCTACTGTCCCGCCGTCGCCGCAAGGTAGCCGTCCACGTTGCTTTTGTCCACCAGTGAAGTACCCGTATCTATGAAAGCCGGATACGGCGACATGGGATCGGCGCTCAAGTCCTTGCTGAACTGCGCCGGTGGATCGTGGAAGACCTGGTCGATCGCCTTGAGCCCGATATACCCCATCGTGAAGGGCTTCTGCACCACCGTCGAATCGATCGCGCCCGCCTTGATTCCAGCCAGCGTGTCAGGGCTCACGTCCCACGCGATCACCAGCCGGTTGGCCCCGGGCACACGCGCTACGGCGTCGGAGACAGGCTTGCCCGACGCCGAATCCAGACAAATGAACGCATCGATCTTCTTGGGGCCGGTCAGTGCCATATCTTCCTGGGTCTTATCGAATGCGACCTTGGCGTCGGTCCGGATGTCCACCACGTCCACGATCTTGATATCAGGATGGCTCGAGAAGACGTCTTTGAATCCCTTCAAGCGCTCTTCGGTGTTGGCCTGTCCCGCCAGGGTGAAGAACACCACGTTGCCCTTACCGCCCAGCTTCTCGACGGCACGCTGGCCGCCCAAACGCCCTGCTTCCAGGTTATTGGTGCCGATGAAGTAGAGCCTGCGGCTGCCCGCAGCATCCGAGTCCACCGTAATCACCGGAATCCCCGCGCTCACCGCCGCATCGATCCCAGGCTTCAATACTGTCGCGTCGGCTACCGAAATCAGAATGCCCCCCGGCTTGGCCGCCACCGCATTGTTAAGTTCGGTGAGTTCGCTCTGAGGGTCATAATTCCCAGGCCCCACCACTCTGGCCGTCACCTTGTACTCCCCGGCCGCCTTCTTGAATCCGGCTGCCGCCGTCTGCCAGTAGGGCATCGCCGAATTCACCGAAATCAGGTAGAAAACCTCTTTGTTCGAGTGCCGTCCTTCGCAACCCGAAGTGAACGCCAATCCCAGCGCCGCCAACGCAATCAATGCCGTCTTGATCACCCTCATCTTTTTTGCCTCCTTGCCGAACCTTGAAGTATAAACGCAGCCAGTGCCGCACTTCGTCCCCGCGCCAGCCACTTCAAAAATCCGGCTGGATGGTACTCCCGCTCATCGGGCGTTGTCCAATCTTCGCTGGACGAAAGAGCTTTATAGCATTTCAGGGTTTCAATCATCGTGACTTACGGCACAGCGCCTGCACTGCCGTCCCCCTGTGCGGTATAACCAGACGTGAACCCCGATTGCACTATCTCTCCCGGAAACCGGGACTTCCGAAGGACTGGATCATGGAACTCAAAGGCGGCACCCTAAGTGGCTCCCCCACTCAATTCCTCGGCCAACTTCCGCCTGGAATTGCCGCGAACGGAGATCCGGAGAGCGATCTGGCGCGCCGCCTCCACGCCGAGCCGCCCCATCCCTACCGCACTCCCTTTGCCCGTGACGCCGCACGCATTCTCCACACCCGCGCTTTTCGCCGTCTCGCCGGCAAGACCCAGGTTTTTACCCGCCTCCCCGGCGACCCGCCCGGAGACCACTTCCGCAGCCGTCTCACGCACACGCTGGAAGTCACCCAGGTCTCCCGTACGGTGGCTCGCGCCCTCGGGCTGAATGCCGAACTGGCCGAAGCACTCGCGCTGGTCCACGACATCGGCCATCCCCCCTTCGGCCACGCGGGCGAAAAGGCGCTTGACACCGCGCTCCGCGCCCACGGCCTCACCTTCGACCACAATCTCCACGCCCTGCGAATCGTCACCTGGTTCGAAGAGCGCTACCCGGCCTTTCGCGGCCTCAACCTGACGCTCGGAGTAAGAGAAGGCATCGTGAAGCACTCCCGCGACTACTCCGCCGTCGATCATCCCGAATTGGCGGAGTACCTCCTCGATCGGTTCCCGCCGCTTGAAGCCCAGATCATCGACCTTGCCGACGAGATCGCCTACCTTGCCGCCGATTTCGACGACGGCCTCGACTCCGGCATTCTCTCATTGGACGAGGTTCGCCAGGCCGTGCCGCTGTTCCGCGGCTTTCACGATGCCGCACTGCGCGGTTATCCCAACGCCGCTCCCCGGCTGGCCGTCTACGAAGCGCTCCGGCGCCTCCTCGATGCGCTGGTGACCGATCTGATGAGCGAGATCCGGGCCCGAGTTGCCGCTCTTGGCGCAACCACGCTGGCCGATGTCCGCCGGGCCCCGCAGCGCCTTGCCGGACTCAGTGCAGAGATGGAGGCCGTCCGCGCCACCGCCAAAGAGTTCTTATACGCCGATCTCTACAACTCGCCGGGAATGGAAGAACTGCACGCCCACGCCGCCCAGGTTGTCCAGGACCTCTTCGCCTTCCTCATGGCCGAACCGAGCCTGCTGCCAGAGGACCACCAGGCGCAGATCCCCACCGAAGGCCTGGCCCGCACTGTCGCCGACTACATCGCCGGCATGACCGACACCTTCATCGAGCAATTGTGGGCTCGCTGCGGCGGGGGATAAGGTTTTTTTGATTTGTGTTGATTATTTCACAGGAAGGAATTCAATCTTTGCCAGGGCGTCCACGGATTTGAAGCCATAATCGGCAGTCACCAGAACGTGCCTGCTTGATTGCATTGCAAGGTTGAGCGCAAAGGCATCAGTGTACGCGATCCTTTTGTCAACACGAAGATCTCCAGCACGCACTGCATGATCCCCAGTGGCGGGAACAATCTCCGCTTCGCTTGGAAGAAGGCCGCTCATAATGCGCCGTTCATGCGACTCTCCCATTCGCTTGCGCAGGTTTGAGGCCACCTCGCCCCACTGCACCGCCGATATAAAAACCGCAGCTTCCCCGGCCACACATTCACCGAGGATCTCTTCGACGCGGTCAGCGCCTGCTTCATTGTCGATGTATCGGATCAGGGACGAAGCGTCCAGCACATACGTAGTCATGGATGGTCTCAGTAGCCGTCTTTGGCTAACTCCCGCTCGCGCTCAAGCCGCCGGTCTTCAAGCAATATGTTTGAGCCCGAAGGGAACCCTGCAGTACATCCGCGCATCTTCTTGATCATCGCAAGCTTGGCCGCCAGAGTCTCCGGCTTTAAAATGAGCTCCGGCCCCTCCCGCCGAACCGCCACCCGAGTTCCTGGCTGAATCCCAAGCTCTTCCCGAATGGCAGCCGGAATCACCATCTGCCCCTTGCTGCTCACCGTAATGTAGATCTGCTCCATGGCTTACATCATAGCATAAGTAAGACGCACAAGAATAAGTAAGGCGTAGCGTCGAGGTAAGACGCAACGATAGAATCTTACTTTCAGTCCCTTCGCCTTACTGCACCGTCCCCTGCGGCCTTAACCTCCGCAGATCCAGCGCGCACTCCACGGCATTCTGCGCATTCAGTCGCAGATTGTCCGCCGCCGCCCACAACCACAAACGCGAAGTTGCAGTCGAGTTCCGCGTCGACGGCTCGGGCCGCACCGCACCAGCACGTCGTTCTGGCCCGTAGCGGCAAGGTTCGATGGCGAATCCGTGTCTTCAAGTACCAGGTCCACATGCTCGCCGCTCATGGCCTCTTCAAGCGCCACGATCTCGACCGGCCGTTCCAGTTCCACGGCAATCGAAAACGTCAGCCCGTGAAACACCGGCACATGCACCACTTGCACTGCCAGCGCCGGCCAGCGCCCCGCCGACAGAGCAGCATAGTGACGGCGGATCCGCGCCTCAACGGCGCTCAGGTTTACGGTCGCGCTCTCGCCCAGGCCCCCCAGCAGGTTGTAGGCCACCTGCGCGTCGTAGATGGCCCGTGGCAGCCCCTGGAAGCTCAGCAAACTCACCGTCTGCTGATGCAGCTCGTCCATGGCCTTCCGTCCAAACTCGCTGGCCGGCACCATCACCGTTGCGGCGGCAAACCGCACCTTCGCCGCCTGCTGCACGCGCTCCAGCAAGCACCCCGAGCGCCACGGCCGCCGGGTGTGCCGGAACCACAGCCGGTGTAAACAAATCCACTGTCGCTGCTTCGGTGCCCAGCCACGGCGCACGCACCAGCACGCCGGCCTCCTGGTCCAGCGCGCCGCTCAAATCGAGAACCGTGGATCCAGCCCGCAGCGCCTCCCGCCAGTGCTTTCGCGTTAGCGCTTCCGTGCCGCAGAGAAAGGTAAAGTCGACACGCTCGAAGGCGTCCGCGCCGATCGGCTGAATGAACGTGACCTCGTCGCCAACCTGGTCGAGTTGGCCTTCGGCCTCTTGTTCGTCGAGCAGCACAAATGTGGCCGCCGCCAACGGAGACTCCGAGATCGCTTCCTTCAACTCTCGGCCCAAAAGACTGGAGGCACCGGCAATTGCAATCTTGTACACAGGCATCCTTTAGTCGAATGAAATGATTTGATGAAAATTGAGAGACTACAGGTATCTCAGCGTGTCTCGCTTTTCCGAGACCTCTTCCTGCACCTCGGCCGGCGATTCGACCGGCCTTCTTCGCCGCCGCCGCGACCACCCGTACGCCGCTCGCGCCCAAATCCCTGAGAACATGTATGTCAGCGCAATCATGAACAGCACCACATTCGAGTACCGGACCATGACATACACCACGATCGCCACAAGCACCAGCATCTGGAACGGATGGCGGCGCGAAAAGTTGATCTCCTTGCCCGACCAGAACCGCCACGTGCTCACCATCAGGAACCCGGCCAGAGCCACCATCATCAGCCACGGAACTGCGATCCACCAATACGCGACCGGAATGCCGTAGCAGAGATGGATGGTCGCCGCCAGCAATCCCGCCGCCGCGGGAATCGGCATGCCCACAAAATACTTTCGCCCTGGCCGTCCCGGGTTGCGCGGCTGCGCGTCGTGTGAAATATTGAAGCGCGCCAGCCGCGACGCTCCGCTGAGCAGAAACAGAAAACAGATGAATACGCCGGCCTGCATCAGGTGCTGCCGCAATTGCGGGTTTGTCGACTCGGGCAAAAAGTGAAATCCCCACACAAATGCCAGCAGGCTGGGTGCCACGCCAAACGTAATCACGTCGGCCAGCGAATCCAGTTCCTTGCCGAAGTCGCTGCAGGTATTCGTCATGCGCGCGATGCGGCCGTCCAGCGCGTCGAAGGGAATCGCGAACAGAATGGCGATCGCCGCCCAATCGAGGTGAGTCGGCGCATTGCCGGTCGCCGCGCCGCCCATCGCTTCAAGCGTCTGCGTGATCGACCAGTAGCCGGCCCCGATATTCACCGAAGTAAACAACGATGGCAGCAGGTACATGCCGCGATGAAAACGTGCCTGTCTCGCCCTCACACGGGCTGGATCACGGAATGTATCGTGAAAATTCAAAGGCCGTCTCCGTTTGCCGCCAACACCGGCAACGCACCGGCGCTCACAGCTATCGCAGCTTCAAGTTCAACCAATACGGCCGCCGCCTCCGGCATCACCGCCAGCACGCTCGATCCGCCCTTCACTCGTTCGCCCACCTTCACCCGCAGCGCGGCCTCGGCCGGAATCACCACATCCACCCTGGAGCCGAATTTGATGAGCCCCACGCGCTGGCCGCGTTCCAGCCTCTCGCCCTCGCTGTGGTTGAATACGATGCGTCGCGCCAGCAGTCCCGCTATCTGCTTGAATGTAACCTCGAAGCCTTCCCCGCGCATGGTCACAACATTCTGCTCGTTGCGCTCCGCCGAAGCAGGATTCATTGCGTTCAGGTATTGGCCCTTCCGGTAGTACACACGGCTGATCGTGCCGCCGATTGGCGAACGGTTCACGTGCACATCGAATACGCTTAGGAATATGCTGATCCGCTGGCGCGGACCCGTGGGAGTGTTGATTGCAACCGTTTCCGTAACCAGACCGTCTCCGGGAGACACAATCAACCCATCCCCCGCGGGAATCGCTCTTTGCGGATCGCGGAAAAACCAGAGAAAGAAGGCCGCCAGCAGCACTGGCGCAACTCCCCAATCCCAACTGCCGGTAAACCAGTAGAGCGCCGCCGCCACAGCTATCAGGCTCAAACCGTAGATATAACCGTCACGAACCATTGTCCTGAACGATTATACGGTTATCCGCAGCCAAGCCCGCAGTCGGACTCTGAGATGCCTGCAGCGATCGCACCGTTCGAGATCGCATTCGGGAGCGCACAAGCCCTTCGACCGCGCTACCTGGGCCCAATGCACCGCCGATTGCCGGCAAAAACCTGCCGCCTCTTAGGAATTAAGCTAACGCCGGCATTCGCCGTTCGAGCGCAAAGATCAGGTCTTTTGCGTGTAGCTTCAGCTTCTTCAGGCGGACTTCCTCGAGCTGTTCATCCTCGCTGAGATAAGGCTTATCGAGCAATTCTTCCAACCGCTGAGCGTAGCGACGGTGTTCGGCATGTAGGCGATCGATCTCTTCGCTCAGCGTCGGATCCTGTACTTCGTCCATCAAGCACCTCCGGATTTATCGATTGTTAATGAACACTTACATATATCGCCTCAAATGCGCAACTCGCAAGAGAGAAAATTACTGAAAGTAACCTGACCCTGTGAATTTCATCCCACAAAATCATCATGCGTGACGGTAATCACAATTCTCTGGCCGAAAATCATACACTTGGCCGCAAATCCAAAACTCCAGCCCCAAACTCACCCCAACTTGAGGCTCATCAGAACCGCATCCTCTTCCGGGTCAGCATAGTAGCGCGGCCGGCGCCCGGTCTCAATCCAGCCCAGAGACCGGTAAAAAATGAGCGCATTCTGATTCGAGGACCGCACCTCGAGAACGACCTCGCGCACCCCCTCCGCCTTCAGCTCTTCGGCCATCGAAAAAAGAAGTTTCCGTCCGATTCCCAGCCGCTGCTGCTCCACTGAAACAGCAACCGACTCCAGCTCCGCCTCCGGCGCCAGTATGGCGGCCACCGCGAAACCCGCAATTGCGCCGGTCGCCGGGGCCTCTGCCACTAGAGCGACGCGCTTTGGAAAATTCGGATCAAGCACTGCCTCATAGGCCCAACGAGGCCAATGGGGAGCTTGGCTGACCTTCTTTCCGATTTCGGTGACGCAGTCGAGATCCGTCGCCGTCAAGCGGCGAATCCGGAACTCTTCCCCAGTGGGCTTCATGCCCGGTTCCGCCCAGCAGAAGCAGCCTCGCCGAAGATCTCCGCATCCGATCGGCGCAGGTAATTCCCGTCCAGCAGCGCCAGGTCCACATTTCCGCCCGCCACCAGCCGCGCCTCTCCCAGCCTCAGCGCATCCACCGCCGCCGGCGCATCGCACTTCACCAGTTGCGCATCCGGCCACGTCGCCGCCAGCAGCGCCAAAGAGGCCTCGTCGCACACAGCAACCCGCAGCGGGGCGGGTTTGATCGCCGCCAACTCCTGCCTTCCCGCCAGCAACTCCCTTGGCGGAGCCCCGAGTTCTTCCAGCCGCAGAAACACCTCGGCCCGGTGAGCATCCAAAGCGCACGACGGCGCGCCCGACTTCCGCGAAAGAACCAGCAGCCGCGAGATGGCAACCACTGGAATCTGCGCGGGCTCGGCCAACCCCTTCACCGCGCTCAAGCCCACACGCACCCCGGTAAAGCTGCCCGGCCCGTTCACAGCCACAATTCCGCTCAGATCCTTCAGCGCCGCGCCGGCACTAGCCAGCAGCTCGGCCACGGCCGCCACCAGCGTCGCGGAGTAGCTGCGCCCCTCCAACTCCGTCTGCCCCAGAATCTCCAGGTCGCGCCCCGCAAGCCGCCCCAGCGCCACCGAGCCCGTAGGACCGCACGTGTCAATCGCCAGCAGCAGCCCACCCGGCTCGATCGGCGTACCCGGCGGTGAATAACTCGTTCCCATAACTTCCAAGCATGACACAGCCATCGCCGCTTCCAGCCGGCGTCCCTTCAAAGCCTCATCGATTTCCGTTAATCTGTAGCAAGAGTCACAAGAACCGGCTGCCCCCGAGCGCCGAAAGACCCCAGACGTCCAGAAAAATCCAAGCGCAGGGAAACACAAGGAGCAGCCATGGCCGCGGCGACAGCATCGTTCCATGACACTTGGCGGCCCCGCGCCAATCCCTGGGTCATCGCCGTCACCGTCACCCTGGCCACCTTCATGGAGGCCCTTGACACCTCCATCGCCAATGTCGCCATGCCCCACATCGGCGGCTCGCTCTCCGCCAGCCGCGACGAAGCCACCTGGGTGCTTACCAGCTACCTTGTCGCCAACGCCATGGTGCTGCCTATTAGCGGATGGATCGCCAACCGCATGGGCCGCAAACGCTTCTACATGACCTGTGTCTTCCTGTTCACGATTGCCTCGCTGCTCTGCGGCCTCGCCCCCTCGCTCCCCATGCTGGTCTTCTTCCGCGTGGTGCAGGGCGCGGCAGGCGGCGGCCTTCAGCCCAGCGAGCAGTCCATTCTGGCCGACACCTTCGCCCCGGAAAAGCGCAGCATGGCCTTCGCTGTCTACGGTGTCGCTGTGGTCATGGCGCCGGTCCTCGGACCAACCGTCGGCGGCTGGATCGTCGACAACTACAGTTGGCGCTGGATCTTCTTCCTCAACATCCCGGTCGGCATCGTGTCGCTCTACCTTACCAACCGCGTGGTCGAGGACCCGCCCTATCTGGCCGCCATCCGCAAGCGCCGCATCGGCATCGACTACTGGGGCCTCGGCCTGCTCATCGTCGCCATCGGCGCACTCCAGATCATGCTCGACAAGGGCCAGGAAGACGACTGGTTCGGCTCCCGCTTCATCGTCACCTGCTTTGTCGTCGCGATCGTCGGTCTCGCCGTCTTCATGGTGCGCGAGCTCTCCGTCGAGCATCCCGTCCTCGATCTGCGCCTCTTTGCCCAGCGCAATGTCGGCATGACCCAGCTCGTCATGTTCACGGTCGGAGTCTCGCTCTATTCCTCGACGGTGCTCATTCCGCAGTTTCTCCAGGAGATCATGGGTTACTCCGCTCGCCAGGCCGGCATGGCCGTCTCCAGCGGCGGTCTGGTGCTCATGGCGCTGTTTCCGGTAGCCGGAGCACTCGCGCCCAAGTTCGATCCGCGCAAGCTGGTCGCCACCGGCTTTGCCATCACCACCTTCGGCCTGTGGCGCATGACCGAAATCGACCTCAACGTCAGCTTTGGACTGGCGGTGAGTTGGCGCGCAGTCATCGCGCTGGGACTGCCCTTCCTCTTCATCCCCATCAACACCCTTTGCTACTCCGGCATTCCCCAGGAAAAGTACAACGAGGTCAGCGGCCTCACCGCCCTCATGCGCAACCTGGGCGGAAGCGTAGGCATCAGCTTTGTCACCACGCTGCTCTCGCGCCTCAGCCAAAAACACCTGGCCATGCTCGCTGCGCACACCGTCAACGGCAACCCGCCATTCGACACCATGCGCTCCGGCCTCGCAGGCGCATGGAAGCTTCGTGGCGACGCCACGCCCGACGCTATGCACCACGCTGGCGCACAAATCTACGGCATGGCCCAGATCCAGGCGCGCTTGCTTGCGTATGTCGATGTGCTTTGGGTACTGGTCGCGCTCACCGCGCTGCTCATCCCGCTCCCCTTCATCATGCGCCGCCCAAAGAAGGTCGTCCCCCCGCCCGCAGCGCATTAAGTATGGCGCAAGAAAATCCTCACGATTGATCAAGTTTGGGTGCCCCATCCATCACGCGCTCTTTGCGGCATGGGTGGGATAGCATGAACCCCGTGGTCGCACGAATCGAAGACTTCGCCGGGTGCCCCATCCATGACGCGCTCTTTGCGGCATGGGTGGGAGAGCATGAACCCCGTGATCGCACGAATCGAAGACTTCGCCGGGTGCCCCATCCATGACGCGCTCTTTGCGGCATGGGTGGGAGAGCATGAACCCCGTGATCGCACGAATCGAAGACTTCGCCGGGTGCCCCATCCATGACGCGCTCTTTGCGGCATGGGTGGGATAGCATGAACCCCGTGATCGCACGAATCGAAGACTTCGCCGGGTGCCCCATCCATGACGCGCTCTTTGCGGCATGGGTGGGAGAGCATGAACCCCGTGATCGCACGAATCGAAGACTTCGCCGGCGGAGCGTCTACACCGCCCCCAACGCCTGCTCAAGATCCGCAATCAGATCTTCCTTGTCCTCGATCCCGATCGACAGCCGAATCCGCCCCTCGTTGATCCCCATCGCATCGCGAATCTCCTGGCTCACCGAGCCATGCGTCGTAGTCGCCGAGTGCGACGCCAGCGACTCCACCCCGCCCAGCGACTCCGCATTCAAAAAGATCTTCAGCGAACCAAGAAACCGCGCCGCCTCGTCCCGTGACTTCAGCTCAAAGCTCATCATCGAGCCGAATCCCCTCTGCTGCTTCACCGCGAGATCGTATTGCGGATGGCTCTTCAACCCCGGATAGGCCAGCTTCGTCACCTTGGGATGCGTCGAAAGAAACTCCGCGACCGCGCGGCCATTCTCCTCGTGCTGCTTGATCCGCAGTGGCAGCGTCTTGATCCCGCGCAGCACCAGGAAGCACTCAAATGGCGACATCACGCCGCCTGCTGCCTTCTGCACTAGCAGAAACCGCTCCTTGTGCTCGGGCTTCGATCCAATCAGCGCTCCGCCCAGCCCATCGGAGTGCCCGTTCAGGTACTTCGTCGTCGAATGCATCACGATGTCCGCGCCCAGCGCCAGCGGGCTCTGCAGGGCCGGCGACAGAAACGTGTTGTCCACGCTAACCTCGGCCCCGCCCGCATGAGCAATCTTCGCCACTCCGGCAATATCGGTCAGTACCATCAGCGGATTGCTCGGCGACTCGATATGCACCAGCCTGGTATTCGGCCGCATCGCCGCTTCCACCGCCTTCAAATCGCTGGTGTCAACGTACTCAATCTCGATGCCATATCCGCTCACAATCTGGTTAAATAGCCGCACCGTGCCCGCATAAACATCGCGCGAGCAGAGCAGGTGGTCGCCCGTCTTCAGCATCGCCACCAGCGCCGCAATCGCCGCCATTCCGGTGGTGAACGCGTGCCCGCTAGTGCCGCCTTCCAGGGCCGCCAGCGCAGTCTCAAGGCGGTCCCTGGTCGGGTTCCCGGCCCGCGAGTAATCCCACCCGCGATCGGTGCCGATCCCGGTCAGCTCGAAGGTTGATGAAAGATAAACAGGCACATTCACCGCGCCCGTCTGCGGGTCAGGGTGCTGCCCGGCATGTACGGCAAGGGTCGAGTATTTGTATGGGGACATGGTCAGGTCTTTGCTACGATCTCCTGACTTCTAGCTTATCGTGCCGGGGGCGATATCGCTGCGAAACTCACCACGCTCAGTCTGCGAACTGACTTCGAAACACCGCCTTGATGTGTTCCAGTCGCTTGGTCAGCGCCACTACTTCATCCGTAAGCCCAAGCCGATTCGCCAGGCTGATGGCATCGTAGAAATTTTCCTTGGCGCCGCTATAGCAGGCGGTAGCGCCGCTCGGCGAGTGCGTCTCATACATCTCGTCGTAATCCTTCTCGCCCATCATTTTCAGATGCTCAAGCTGGGTCAGCATCTCTTCGCGCTCGTCGGCCATCGCCCGCTCCCAAGCCTTCGAAATCGTGTCGCCCCAGACCGCAGTTCTCCGTTTGCTGTTCCCCGGTTTCCTACTCCCCGCCTTTGCTCTTCTTCGCCACCGGCGTCACGGGAAAATACCCGGTCCGCGTGCGCACTGTCAGCTTGCTCGTCCCCTTTTCCTCTGCCGTCACCTGCACGCGACGGAATCCCGAAACCGTGGTCGGCTTCGTTGAGTGGTAGCCGATCGTGTATTGGCTGCGAATGTCCCTCGCTACCTCGGCCGCAATCTGGTCCACATCCTCCATCGATTTTGGGAAGAACGCCAGCCCGCCGGTCTCGCCGGACAGCATCTCGAGCGCCCGCCGCGCATGGCGAACCTCGGCGCGGCTCATCTCATCGCCAAACAGCAATCCAATGGTGTAGATAACCGGTCCTGATAGCTCCTGCACCCGGCGGATCGTTTGTTCCAGGTTCAAAGTCGAGGCGTTGTCCTCCCCATCCGTGATGATGACGATCACTTGCTTGGGGCGCTTGGCGTCCGCAACCAGCTTGTCCGCCGACGCCACCACGGCATCGTAGAGCGCCGTGCCGCCGCGTGAGTCGATGTGCGAGAGCCCGTCGCGCAGCTTGCTTACCTCCGAGGTGAAGTCCTGGTCGATAAAGGCCTCGTCGGAAAAATTCACCACAAAGGCCTCATCTTTCGGGTTAGATGCTTGAATCAGGTCGAGCGCGCTCTTGTTCACCGATGGCCTTTTCTTGAACATCGACCCGGAGTTGTCGATCACCAGCGCGATCGACACCGGCAAATCAGTGTGCTGAAAGCTGATGATGTTCTGCTTTACTCCGTCTTCAAAAACCTGAAAGTCCTCGCCCTTCAAGTCCTGGACCAGCCTGGTGCCTTCGAGAACCGTGCAATTCAACACCACTTCTTCCACATCGGCTCGCAGCAGGTAGTTCTCGCCCTCTTTGCGCAGCGGCCCGGTTCCGGTCTCGGGCGCGACCACGTCCGGTGACCGCACCGGGTCGCGGTCCTCGGTGAGAGATGGCGCCTGTCCGGGCGCGCCTGGAGCCTGGGCGGCCTGCGCGCTTGAAGCCCCATGCGCGGGCGGAGATTGTGTTGTTGATTTTTGTTGCGCGGTCAGCGAGAGCGTCGCACCGGCCAGAAAAGCCGCGAAAACCGCATTATTGCAAAGGCGCATAGTAGCCCGTACGTGCATAGATTGTCAGCGGTGGCAACCCTTGTGGAGGATTCACCTTCACCTTCACTTTACGCCACTTGCCGTCCCGGGTCAGGTCCCCGGGCCGGTAGCCGATCACATACTGGTTCCTGAGTTCGGTCGAAATCTTCTCTGCAATATCACCCATCTCGTCGATATCGTCCACTCGGAACAGCCGTCCGCCGGTCACGTCGCTGATGTCCTCAAGCAGTTGCGGCCCGGTGCGCTCTTCGGGCGTGGGCGCATAGGGATCGAAGATTCCAATTGAATAGATCTCCACATCCGCCTCCCGCACCTGCGCTCGCACCTCGCCTTCGGTGTAGCGCGAGCGGTTGTCGCCGCCGTCGGAAACCACCAGCAGCGCCTTGCGCTCGTGGCGAGCATCCTTCATCTTGGCTACCCCGTAGTAGATCGCGTCCAGCAGCGCCGTGCGATGGCCGGCCCGCACCGTCGCCAGCCGCGCCTCGATATCTTCCATCGAGGCCGTAAAGTCCTCAATCAGCTCCGGACGGTCGTTGAAGCCAATCACAAAAAATTCGTCCTGGGGATTGGCCGTCTTGATGAACTGCAGAATCGATTCGCGGGCCCGAATCAGCTTGGACGTCATGGACCCCGAAAGGTCAAAGATAATCCCGATCGAGACCGGCGCGTCCTCGGCCGCAAAGGTGCGAATCGGCTGCTCTTTGTTGTTTTCGTAAATCTGGAAGTCTTCCTTTTCCAGTCCCGTAACCAGGCGGTTCATCGGATCGGTCACCGTCACCGGAACCAGCACAAGGTCCACGTTCATGCGTATGAACGAGCCGGGATGAACCTTCAGCGCTCCGGGGCCGGACTCGGCCGGCTTTTCAGCCCCTTTCGGCGTGCCTGACTCCGGCGTGGCGCTGGCCGGCGGTTGCACGTGCACCTTGTTGAGTTGGTCGTCCTGCGCCCCGGACCGTAAAACAAACAATGCCGCCAGGCAGAACAGGCTTAGCCCGTAAATCCACCGCCCGCGGCAGAGAAACTGGCGGCTCAAGCGCCTGCATCTGCCGGTGCTCCGTGTTGGAAATCTATTCATCTTTCATTACTCAAAGATTGGAGGCGATATTATCACGATCCATCCAAGGTTGGCGTCACCAAGTGGTCATATCTTCGTCTCTGTCACATTACAATCGCGGTGCCGCCTGATTCGAGCGTCAAGTCGCTCAATTCGCTGGGATACAATCGATACCAAGCGCGCATCAGTCTCGCAATGTGAAGCCCGGGATTCCTGCATGCAAATCCAACCGCTTCATTCGGGAGCAAGACTCTTCCTCATGGCCCGCATCTATCCGTTTCGCGCCTGGCGGTACAACCCTTCCGCCGTTCGCCTCGAAGACGCCGTCACACAGCCCTACGACAAGATCTCGCCGGCCATGCAGCAGGCTTATTATCAGCGCAGTCCCTACAACCTGGTCCGCATCATCCTCGGACTGCCTGAGTTGTTTGACGCCGAAAGAGGCGAAAGCGTCTATACGCGCGCCGCCCGCGACCTCAAGGCATGGCGCGAACAGGGCGTGCTCATCCAGGAAAAAGATCCCTGCGTCTTTGCCTACTCGCAGCGTTTCAAAGTTCCCGGAACCGATATCGTCAAGGAACGCCGCGGCTTTATCGCTCTCGGCAAGCTGCACGAGTACGCCGAGCAGGTCGTCTTCCGCCACGAACAGACACTCTCCAAGCCCAAGAGCGACCGCCTCAATCTGCTCAAGGCCACTCACGCCCACTTCGGCCAGATCTTCATGCTCTACTCCGATCCCGCCGGCAGCGTGGAAAAAATCCTCTACGACGGCAACGGCCCCGCCGAAGCCGAAGTCACCGACGAATACGGCGTCCTGCATCGCATCTGGCGCATCGGCGACCCTGCCGCCATCCGCCTGCTTACCACTGCCATGGCCGACAAAAAGCTCATCATCGCCGATGGCCACCATCGCTACGAGACCGCGCTCAACTACTCAAAGGAGCATGCACCCGCCGCGCCCGCCCAAGCCGAGTACAGCGCCACCGGTTTGCCGCAGCCGCCTTACCCTGAAGCCGCCGTCATGATGACCTTCGTCAACATGGACTCCGACGGCCTGGTGATTCTGCCCACCCATCGCGTAGTCCACAGCCTCGAAGCGTTCGACCCCGCCGCCTTCGCGCGCGCCGCCGAGCAGTTCTTCACCGTCGAGGCACTGCCCATCAGCCGACGCCTCGGACTACATCGAAACGCTCGCCGCCCAGCACGGCACGGCGTTTGTCGCCGTCACGCGCACAGGTGCTTTCCTGCTGCGCTCAAAGACCGCAAGCCGTCAACGCCGCGCTCGCCGATCTGCCCGAACGCCAGCGCCAGCTCGACCTCAGCCATCTCCACTCCATCATCCTCGACCGCCTGCTCGGCCTCGACGCCGAAAAGGTCCGCGAGCAGACCAACATCCGCTACCTGCGCGACGCCTCCGAAGCCGTCGACCAGGTCCGCCGCGGCGAAGCCAATGTCGCGTTCCTCACCAACCCCGTCACCATGGAGCAGCTCAGGGAAGTCGCCTTCGCCGGCGACGTGATGCCGCAGAAGTCCACCGACTTCTTCCCCAAGCTTCTCAGCGGCCTCACCATCTATGCGCTCGACTGATCGAACCGCTGCGCGGGTGCCCCATCCTTGCGGCAGCTTTACAGACGCAAGGGCAAGAAAGCGTGCCAATACTTCGCGGGTGCCCCATCCATGCAACGGCTCCATCGTTGCATGGGTGGGAATCCATGCCGCCGCCTTCATCGCCTTGGCCATTCCTCTCTCCACCGCAGCGCAAGCCCCGCCCGCTCCCGCTCCTCGCTTCGTCGTCGTCCTCGATGCCGCCCACGGCGGCGACGACCTTGGCGGCAACCTTAAAGACCAGGCCGGCGCCATCCAACAGGAAAAGGCGCTCACCCTCGCGCTCAGCGTTCGTCTGCGTTCCCTGCTTGCAGCGCGCGGCATCTCCGTCGTCACCACCCGCGAGTCAGACGCCTCCGTCGATAACGACCGCCGCGCCGAAATCGCCAACCACGCCAACGCCCAGGCCTGCCTGAGCCTCCACGCGTCCCAGAGCGGCTCCGGAATCCACATCTTCGCTTCCTCCCTCACCCCCGCCGAACCCGCTCGCTTCGTTCCCTGGAAGACCGCGCAGGCCGCCTGGGTCACCCGCAGCCTGGCGCTTGCCGGCGTGCTCAACTCCGCCCTTCTCCACGCCGGCATGACGGTTACCCTGGGCCGCACCGCCCTGCCCGCCGTCGACAGCATGTCCTGCCCCGCCGTCGCCATCGAACTCGCCCCTGAGATCGAATCGGGTCACGTCCAGCCCATTGACCCCGGCGACCCTGGCTACCAGGCTCGCGTGGCCCAGGCTCTTGCGGCCGCTATCCTTCAATGGCGCACCAACGGGTCGCGCGCGGAGGCCCCCCTGCCGTGATCCCCCGCTACCAGACCGTTCTCTTCGTCATTCTGCTCGTGGCCTCCATCGTCATGGGCGTGGTCCTGTGGCAGTTGCGTGCGCGCGCCCACGAACGCCTCCTCGCCGGTCAGGACTCTGCTCCCACCCAGGCCCCCCTGGTCGCTCCCGCCGAGCAAGCCACCCTCATGGTCGCCAGCGACGCCGACAACACGCTCATGCCTCAGACTCTTTCGCTGCCGCTGCCCCAGAACCCCGGTGCCCGCGGCCTTGCCGTACTCGGCAAGCTCATGGACCTTTATGCCCTGCCCAATGCGGCGCACCCGGTCCCCGGCGGCGCGGCCTCCATTGCTCAGGTCTTCCTTCTGCCCGCACCCAGCGCAGGCACCCCGTCAGCGCCTGACGCCAATGGCAAATCTTCGTATACCGGTCCTCAACTCGCCGTCGTTAACCTCACCGCCGCATTCGCCGTCGGCCATCCCTCAGGTCTTGAGACCGAAACCCTCACCGTTCTCTCCATCTGCGCCACGCTCCACGCCAATCTGCCCCGAGTCACCCAGGTCCGCTTCCTGGTCGACGGCCTGCCCCGCGCAACCCTCGCCGGCCACGCCGACCTCACCCGCACCTACCTCACCGCCGACGCCGTCCCCTCGGAAGGAATTCATCCATGACCAACCCCGGGACTCCCCATCCTCGGCGTCCCCACCATCGGTGTTTTCGACTCCGGCTTCGGCGGACTCACCGTCCTCCGCTCTCTCATCGCCCGCCTGCCGCAAGCCCGCTTCGCGTTCCTCGGCGACACCGCCCGCCTGCCCTACGGCTCCAAGTCCCGCCGCACCATCGCCCGCTACGCCGCCCAGAGCGCGCAGTTTCTGGTCCGCGAACAAGGCGCCGAATTCCTCGTCATCGCCTGCAACACCGCCAGCGCATTGGCCCTCGACGCCATCCAGGACGCCGTTTCCGTCCCCGTTCTCGGAGTCATCGAGCCCGGCGCCGCCGCCGCCCGCGCTGCCTCTAAAACCGGCGACGTCCTCGTCATCGCCACCGACGCCACCGTCCAAAGCCACGCCTATCTCGGCGCCTGCCAGGCCCTCGGCCTCCGCGCCATCGAGAAAGCCTGTCCGCTGCTCGTCCCACTGGTCGAAGAGGGATGGACCGGCCACCCAGTCACCGCCGAGGTCATCGACATCTATCTCAATGAGCTCCGCGCCGAAGCCGCCGCGCGCGGCTTCAATCCCGACGCGCTGGTCCTTGGCTGCACGCACTACCCGCTCTTGAAGAACCTCTTCGAACAAGCCGTACGCCCCGGCGCGAAGGTGATCGACTCAGCCGAATCCGCGGCGCAGGCCGCCGTCCAACTCTTTAGCGGAAAAGATGGGTGCCCCATCCTTTCCACGTCCTTTGTGGAAAGGGTGGGAGAGAGTTCCAGCCCAGCCAGCGGGGAGTCGCTCAGTCAGACAACCGACGTCCGCTGCTTCGCTACCGACTCTGTTGAAAAATTCGAGCGCCTCGGCTCGCGCTTTCTCGGCCGCCCCACGGGAAGCGTCGAGTTAGTCGACCTGGGCGGCTGATCACCCGAGCGCTATCTCCGCTGACTCGCTAAACCCGCGTCAGCGGGGCTGACTCGCCGCATTTGTCCCCGCCACCTTCGCCAGCCCAATCCGGTCAATCGAATCCCGGCAGTTGTTCACTCTCCACTGTTCACTGACCACTGTTCACTGTTCACTGTTAGCGGCTGATATCCTATTAGTTGGCCCGTCCTTCCCACACCACGCACGGGTCTCAGGGGTACACAAAAAGCATGATCGATTTGCGGGGTAAGACGGCCGTGGTCTTCGGGCTGGCCAACAAGCGTTCCATCGCCTGGGGAATCGCCCAAAAGCTCCACGAGGCCTGCGCAACCCTGGCCATCTGCTATCAAAATGAGCGAATGAAGCTTGAAGCCGAAAGCCTGATCGACGAACTCCCCGGCGCCACCGGGTTCCAGTGCGACGTTTCCAACGACACTGAAATCGAATCTGTCTTCGCCGCCATCAAGGAGAAGTACGGCAAAGTCGACATCCTCGTCCACGCCGTTGCCTTCGCCCCCGCCGCCGACCTGCGCGGCGAATTTCTCAACACCAGCCGCGAAGGCTTCCGCGTCGCCATGGACGTCAGCGTCTACTCGCTCATCGCCGTCAGCCGCGCCGCTGCCCCGCTGATGACCGAAGGCGGCAGCATCATGACCCTCAGCTTCTACGCCGCTGAAAAAGTCGTCCCCAACTACAACGTGATGGCCATCGCCAAAGCCGGCCTCGAGTCCGCCGTCCGCTACCTCTCCTGGAACCTCGGCCCTCGCAACATCCGGGTCAACGCCATCTCCGCCGGCCCCATCAAGACGCTGGCCGCCCGCGGCGTCGGCGACCTCAGCGAGATGCTCAAATCCCACGCCGACCGCGCCCCCCTGAAACGCAACGTTGACCAGCTCGAAGTAGGCGGCACCGCCCTCTACTTGGCCAGCGACCTCTCCAGCGCCGTAACCGGCGAAACCCTCTACGTAGACTGCGGCTACAACATCATGGGCTTCTGAGTTAGTCGATTAATCGGCTCTCAATGCTTCTACCGGGTTCACCGCCGCCGCTCGGCGGGCAGGCAGATAACTCGCAACCGCCGCGGAAGACGCCAGCATCAACGGCACCGCAATGTAAGTGATTGGATCGAGCGGACTGATCCCAAACAGCAGCGACTTCATCATCTGCGTCAGCGCGACGGAAGCAACCACGCCAATTGCGACGCCCGTTGCCGTCAGCAACAGTGCGAAGCGCACGAACATCCAGCGCAGCACTTGTCTTTGCGCGCCAAGAGCAAGCCTGATCCCGATCTCGCGCGTGCGCTGCGAAACGGCATACGAAATCACGCCGTAAATGCCGACGATGCCCAACATGAGCGCCATCGCCCCGGCAATCCCCAACATCACCAGGGTGAATGACGTGCGAGCCATCGATTGACCGTAAATCTCCTCCATGGTCTCAACCGAGGCCAGCGGCAAATTTCCATTCACTGACCACACGGCCTGCTGCACTTCGCTGATAAAGTTTTCTTTTCCAGCCCGCTCGCTGCGCAGTACAAATGTGACCGAGCGCGATGCCGCAATCGCCGGCGTATGGGAATACGGATCGTGAATCATCACCGGCCAGTACACAATTGCGGGAGCCTTCTCATCCACGCCGTGTTGGCGCACATCCTCCACAACACCCACTACCTGCTGCCAGGGCTGCTTCTCGAACTGGCGCACCCGCTTGCCGAGGGCCCCGGAGGCCGAGCCCCACTGCTCGCGGGCAAAATTCTCCGATACCAGAACATTCAACCGCAAACCGTAGATGTCGTCCCAGGTGAAAGCGCGCCCCGCCGCCAGTCGCGTTCCCATCGTTTGAAAATAGCCCGGAGAAACATAGTTGTAGAGCCGCATCGGTGGTTCGCTGTGTTTGTAATCCTTCCCTTCCACCAGAATCTGGTCCCAGTTGGGATCGATGCCCTCCATCGGCACATCTCCACCAAACCCCACTGAAGTCACGCCGGGAATTGCCGCGAGTTTGTCGACCACGCTGTTCTGGATGTGGGTGACCATCTGCGGATCGGAAACCAGCAGATCCGGAATCCATATCCGCATCGTCTGCACATGCGCTGCATCGGTAAACCCCGGCTCAACACTGCGAAGCGCCGCAAATGTTCGAATCATCAGCAGCGCGCTGATCAGCAGAACAAGCGCAATGGCCACCTGCGCAACCACCAGCACATTACGCGAACGATGACGCGCGCGGCTCGCGCTTGAGGTCCGGTTTGAGCTCATCAAGGCGATGGAAGCGCTTGCCCGTGCATATTTGAACGCCACAATGGAACCGAAGAACAGCCCGGAGAAAACCGAGAGCAGCAGCGTGAAGATCAGCGAGCGCCAATCCATCGCCACTTCGCTAAGCCGCGGCAGATTCGTTGGCCCGAGCGCGACAAGCAGGCGCAATCCCCCATAGGCAACCGCAATCGAAAACACCCCGCCCATCAGCCCGAGCATCATGCTTTCAAACAGCAGCTCGCGCGCGATACGTGCGCGCCCAGCTCCCAGCGCCGAGCGAATCGACAGTTCCAGTTGGCGCGACTCCGCGCGCACCAGCAGAAGATTTGCGACATTCGCGCAGGCAATCAGCATCACCAACCCAACCGTAGCCATCACTACCCACAACATGCTGCTCACGTTGCCGGTGACGCGGTCCTTGAGCGAACGAAAATTCGGCCCGATCCGCCAGACCCTGTAGTAGTGGGGATTGGTTCCGGGGCCATTCGACCATGAATCCATCCAAACCGGGATCAGCCGCGCGATGTCTGCGTCGGCCTGCGCCAGAGAAACTCCTGGCTTTAAGCGCGCAATGCCGTCGTAGCCGAAGGGAGCCAGCTTCAGACTGAGCGCGATCGAGAGCCATCGGCACCAGCAGATCGAATTGCCGATCGACCATCCGAAACCCCTGCGGCATCACCCCCACAATCTCCCGCGTCTCCGCATCCACCTGAATGCTGCGGCCGATCACCCCGCGGTCTCCGCCGAAGCGGCGCTGCCAGTATCCATAGCTCAGCATCACCGTTTTCGCGCCATGCGGGTCCTGGTCGTTCGCTTGGAACCAGCGGCCCGCAACAGGCTGAACGCCTAGCGTCTCCAACACGCCTCCGCTGATCACTGCCGTGCGTACCTCTTCCGGTTGAGCCACGCCAGTAACATTCGCCGTGTCCGGCGCCCAGATCCCCATCGACGCCAGCGTCTGGTTGTGTTCGGCGAAGGTCAGATACATCGACGGCGAAAGCTGCAATCCACTGGAAAAGTTTGCCAGCCCGCCGGCGCCTGGCGCATTTAGCCACATTGCCACAAGCCGGTCTGAATCCGGATAACCCAGTGGCTTTAGAAGCACGCTGTTCACCACGCTGAAGACCGCTGTATTCGCGCCCATCCCGATCGCCAGCGTCAAAAGCACGGCCACCGCAAATCCAGCAGACTTTCGCAGCCGCCGAAACGTGAACTTCAGATCGGCCAAAATCGATTCCAGAGCCCTCCACTGCCACTCCTCGCGGCTGCGCTCCTCAATCAGGGCCACGTTGCCGAACTCGCGGCGCGCCATTTGCTCGGCCTCGGCGCGGGACTTCCCCTCTTCCATCAGCTCCTCGGCGCGCTCCTCAATGTGCTCTTGAATGGAAACTGAGAGATCATCGTAGCGACGTCCGCGCCCGAAAGTTCGCCCGAGAATGCCGAGAATTCGAGAATCGATTGCAATGACCGCCGCCTCCTATGACTTCGCGACGGCCAGCACACGCGTGATGCCGGCAAACATCTTTTCAAAGCTCACGACTTCCTCTTCCAAATGGCGAAGTCCTTCCTCGCTCAGCCGGTAGATCCGCGTGGGCCGGCCTTTGGCCGAGATGCCGGTCTCCGCTTCCAGCCAGCCTTCGCGCAGCATCCGTTGCAGCGCCGGATAAAGTGACCCTTCTTCAACCTGCAGCAGGTTATCCGAAACCTCTTTGATGTGTCTTACCAGCGCGTACCCGTGCATCGGTTTCGCCCGCAACGACTGCAGGATCATGACCTCCAGCGCGCCTGGAAAAAGATCGCGGTGTTCAGGATTCTTCGCCATATGCATGACTGTAGTTGAAGAATACCTATTTTAGCAATAGTTATTTTCGGGTAGATCGACTGCCGCAAAAATCAAGCGCCAATCCTCCCAAACCCCTCCTCCAATTTCTTCCTCAAACACTCCTTCACCCCATCCCCTGCGAACGCCGCCTCCACCCCCATCAAGTTCGTCCGCAAAAAATCATCCATCCCCCATCCGAACACGCGCCGCATCCCTTCATACTCCCCCGTCAGAGTCGCCGGATTCAGCATCCGCGTGTCGGTATTCAGATTCAGGGAAACCCCAGCACGATAAAGCCGATCAATCGGATGCTCTTCCCACCGCGCAATCTCCGGAACAATCTGCACATTCGACGACGGGCACACCTCCAGATGAATCTTCTCGCGCCGCAGATGTTCGACCAGCCGCGCGTCTTCAATGCTCCGCACCCCATGCCCAATCCGCCGCGGCTCGAGCAGCCGCAGCGTCTCCCACACGCTCTCAGGCCCGCCGGCCTCGCCGGCATGAGCTGTCCTTGGCAACCCTCGTTCCTGCGCCAACCGGTACGCCCCCACATGCGCATCCAAAGGAAACCCCGCCTCGTCGCCGGCAATATCGAGCGCCACCACGCGGCTGCCGCGAAACTCGTCAACAAGCCTTGCAGTCTCCATGCTCTGCTCTGCCGTAAAGTGTCGCAGCGTGCAAAGAATCAGTCCCGCCTCCACGCCCGTCGCGCGCGTCAACTCATCCGCGGCGCGATCCACCACGGCCACCACGCGATCTGCAGTCAATCCCCGCTCAAGATGCAACAGCGGTGCGAAGCGAAGCTCCGCATACACCACCCCATCGTTCACAAGCTGCTCAAACACGTCCTCCGTCACCACCCGCAGCGCGTCCTCGGATTGCATCAACCGGAAACCCATCGGCGAGCGCGACAAAAAGTCCGCGAGATTCGTACACCGCGCCGGAGCAACGTAATCGCGCAAATACTCCTCGCGACTCACCTGCGGAGCCAGCCGCGACACCGCCTTGTAACTCAACGAGCAATCCAGATGAAGATGTAACTCGACCTTGGGAAGCCGACTCAATTCCATGCGCCCAGAATAGCGCAGAGTCTGATTGCAAGCGAACCGCCGTTCACATCGCCAGAATCTGCTCCCACACCGCCGCTTCCACCGGCAGCCCGAGCCTCTCGTTCTCCGACCGCACCCGCAGCGTCTCCTCTCCCGGATAGCGCACCCTGTCACCTTCTCTCGCAGGCTTGCAGCCATGGAGCGAACCCACGATCTCGTCGGCAATCTCCGCAACCCGCGGCGTCCTCCCCAGCGCCTCCGGATTCAGCGCGAAAAACATCTGCGAGATGCCTGTCTCAAAGAGCGGATCGTTGGAAAGCTCGTGAGTCGCCTTGCCCAGCGTCATCATGGCCGCAATCATATCCAGCGCGACGGAAAGCCCCGATCCTTTCCAGTACCCGATTGGCAACGGCCTCCACGACCTCTCAATCGCCCCAGGATCGCGTGTCAGGTTCCCCGCCTCGTCGAACCCTCCGTCCACCGGCAGCCTCTCGCCCTTCTTGCGGTAGCTTTCCAGCGATCCATACGAGAACTGCGACATCGCCATATCCAGCACCACCGCCCCGCCCGCGCGCGGCACTGCAAACACCATCGGGTTGTTGCCAATTACCGGATCAACTCCGCCCCACGGCGGAAGATTCGGCATCGTGTTCGTCCAGCAAATGCCGATCATCCCCGCCTCCGCCGCCTGCCACCCATACGTTCCCGCACGCATCCAGTGGTTGGTGTTGCCCATCGCCACGCACCCAATGCCATGAGCGCGCCCAAGCTCAATCGCGCGCTCCATCGCCGCCAGCGCATTCAGATTTCCAGGCCCCCGCATTCCATCCCACCGCTCCAGCGCACTAACGCCGGCCACCCGGCGCGCCTCCGCATTCACATCCACGCTGCCGTTCTCGATCGTGCCCACAAAGCGCGGAAACCGGTTGATCCCGTGCGTGTACACCCCATCCCGAGTCGTCTCCGCAAACAGCCGCGCACACACCTGCGCCCGCTTCTGCCGCCATGCCCAGCTTGACGAGAACGCCCGCCAGCGTCTCCTGCACTTCATTGAATGGAATTCGACCCATAGATGTTTCGCTTGAATCGGTAACCGCAATTTGACGATTTCGAAAACAGGATGGGTGCCCCATTCATTTCGCGCACTTTGCGAATTGAGTGGGATAGCAAAACACTCGCCTCCCAAATAAAGCCGGGTTCCCATCTCTCGATTCTGAGACATGGAAATGCGATAGCTTCGTCGGCCAGATTCACGTAGGTGAAGTTACTCTTTCAGCGTCACCGTTATCTTCCGCGCATCTCCGCCAGTCGAAGCGATCGCAATCTCGCCCGTGGCCCGTTTACGAATGCTCTTGAACTTGTCGCCCCACTCCACCAGCACCAGCGCGTCAGGAGTCAACAACTCATCGAGCCCCAGCGTCTCCAGTTGCCGCTCGCCTTCCAGCCGATACACGTCCAGGTGATAGAGCTTCACCGGCTTGCCGTCCTGCGTGCCGTCGTACTCGTGCACCAGCGTAAACGTGGGACTGGTGACCTCGTCCGCCTCGGCCGCATCGAGAGCCTCGGCAATTCCCTTCACCAGCGTTGTCTTGCCGGTACCCAGGTCGCCGCGCAGAAGCAATAGTTGCGGCGGCTTGAGCAGGCGCGCCAGCTTGCGCCCCACATCGATCGTGTCCGCACCGCTCGCGGTCGTGAATTCGTGGACCCTGCCTTCGGCTGCCTCGCGTGTCATGTCACCCACGTTGCTCATCCCTCTTCCTCGCGCGAGGCTCCCGCCGGTCGTTCTTCTGCCGGCAGCCCCTGCATCCAAACATATCCGTTCTTGCCGCCCGAGCGAAAGTGCGTCGTCCGCGTGCGGAAAGCCCGCGCAAGTTGGCGAAGGCTGTCCGTGGCCAGCAATGTGTGTTCGTCGTGGGCGCCCTTCGGGTCGCGCAACGCAAGGTCCGCCGCCAGCCCGTGCAGATAAGCCGCAGCCTCCACAGCCCACGCCGCGTTCTCCGGATATTGCGCCATCAACCCCGCGATCAAGCCAGTCAGCAAATCGCCGCTGCCGCCCTTGGCCATCGCAGGATTCCCCGTCGTATTCACCGCAACCTGTCCATCGGGATGCGCAATCAGCGTTCGCGCGCCTTTCAGCACCAGCGTCACTCCCATCCGCTCCGCAAACTCGCGCGCCGTTTCCAATCGCCTTGCCTGCACCGCCGCCGTTGTGATCCCCGCCAGCCGCGCCATCTCCCCCGGATGCGGCGTCAAAACCAGCGTTCTCCCTTTAGCCAGTTTCGCCAGCAGCACCGGCTTTGCGGCCAGAATATTCAAGGCGTCGGCGTCAATCACCGCCGGAATCTTCGTCGCCGCCAGCAACCCGGCCACAAACTTCACCGTCTCGGGCGACTGCCCAATCCCCGGCCCAATCGCCAGCACCGTCTTCCCCGCCATCAATTTCTCAATGCGATCCGGCGCAAGATTTTCATCCGAGATGCAGCCCGCCGCGCTCGCCTCAAGCGGCCACGTCATCAACTCCGGCGCAATTGCGGATACAGCAGTCAAAGCCGGCGCGGGAACCGCCGCCGTCACCAGCCCCGCGCCCACTCGCAACGCCGCCAGTGCCGTCATCGACGGCGCACCCGCCTTGCCGCCCGCCGATCCGAATGTTCCGCCCACCACCAGCACGTGCCCGAACTGCCCCTTGTTCGCCGCCGCGGCGCGCCCCGTCTGAACCAACGCCATCGCCGACCCAGCCCAATGAAGTTTCTGCGTAGAAACAATCGCCGCATCCGGCGAGCCGATCGGCGCCACCACCACCGGCTGCTCCCACCGCCGCGTCAACTGCCCGAACACATGCGCCGGCTTGGGCGCAGTAAATGTAATCACCGCATCGGAAGGAAATACCGGCGTATCCGCGCCAGCCGACGTCGCATCCGCCGCCCATCCCGAAGGCAAATCCACCGAGAGCACAGGCGCCGCGCTCGCCCTCACCCACTTCAACGCCGCCAGCGCCAGCCCTTTCAGCGGAGGCTTGAACCCCGTTCCCACCACCGCATCCACAATCAGATCGGTATCGAGAGCGCTCTTCAGCCGCGCCAGCTCATCGGCGGCCGTCACCACGTGAATCGTTCCCCGTGGCGGCCCCTGCGGATGCCCCGGCGAATAATTGCTCAGTTCCAGCCACGCCTCCAGCGCATCGCCCTTCAAGCCTTCCGGCTCGCCCAGCAGCAGCGTCGTCACCACCAGGCCCGCATCGGCCAGCAGCCACGCGGTCATCAGGCCGTCGCCGCCGTTGTTGCCCCTGCCGCACAAGACTGTCACCCGCCGCGCCCGCGAAAACTGCTCCCGCGCAAACTCGGCAACAGCCGCCGCCGCAGCCCGCATCAAATCGATCGACGCCACCCCGTACCGCTCCGTAGTAGCGCGGTCGCACGCCTGCATCTCACTTGCGGATAGAACTTGCATCGCATCCATGGTAGAGCATGAGGGAACAGGGATCAGGGAACAGGGAACAGAAAACGCCACTAAGTTCGCGGAAAACCTGTTGCAGAACCGTCTTGAAAGGGCACGGATTTATCCGTGCCACAATTCCCGCAATATCAGGACGGCTTTAGCCGCTGAGGGATGGTTTCAAGCTTTGTCAGCAGTCTGGGCGCGGCTTCCGCCGTGCCGCCGGCAGCAGCAAAGAGAGCGGGTTTTAGCGTCTGCGTGCGAACCACCGAATTGAAAGCCGCGAAGCGGAAAGAGTCTCTCGTAGGGAGCGAACGAGAATAGCCCAGGATGGAGTCCGAGCCCGCCGCGGCGGGCGAGGACGCAATCCTGGGAAAGGTAATCAATCAAGTCACGAGCCCCGTAGGGGCGACCGAAAACCGCCTCTATCTCTCCCAAACGAAACGTGAACGCAACGAGTTCTCGAGCAGGCACTTTCACCCTCGGGATAAATTTTCCCTGGTTCTGCTCTAATGAACAACGGAGCGCTCTTTCAAGTGAAGAAACCGGAGGGAGAAGACAATGTCTAAAAAGTATCGCAGCAAAATCATGGCCTCCATTCACGAGGGAGTATCCGATTTATACCGCGCCTGCGGAGTAGATCGGAAAACCATGCGCGAGTTCGATGCGCTTTGCCTGACGCCTATTTCGGCAATGACTCCACAAAAGATTCGGGCGTTGCGTACTCGCGAGAAGACAAGCCAAACAGTCTTTGCGGCCTATCTGAATGTGACGCCGAGCCTGGTCAGCAAGTGGGAGCGAGGAGAAAAACATCCACAAGGTGCCTCGCTCAAACTGCTTTCCCTCGTAGACAAAAAGGGCTTGGAAGCCGTGGCATAGCGTATCCGGTCTGTTTCACGAGTTAGTCGCGGTCCTGGTCTTTGACCTATGCCGGGTGCCCCATGTCTCGCATTTGAGACATGGGTGGGAACTGCCATTAGAGGAGTCTGGAGTTCCCGGGTCTGAGAATCCAGACCTGGGGCAACCACACATTTGCTGCGATGTTGAGAAGTGGGCCACCCGCCGAGTGAGGACATCGTTGCCTTCAGGTGCTGATTCCTCGGGGGAGACTAATGGCTTTTCGCGGCCTCATAGTCCAATCGGTAGGTTGTATTGATCGGGTCAAGTTCATAAGCCACCTGGAAATGTTTTAGGGCACCTCGCGAGTCGTGAGCCTCCGATAGCGCTTCGGCTAATTTGTGTTGGGATTCTGCCCTGTTGAGTTTCCCCCCAACGCGGAAAGCGGACTCCACATAATTACTGCACTGGTCTGCCTTGCCCACTGTACAGTAGGCCATCCCGAGGGTCAGCATATCCATAGCTTTCAGGGATGCAGCCGGAAGTGGCGCATAGAACGCTATGATTTCCTGAGCCGAAGAAAGATCATCTTCCTCGAAGGAAATGAATAAGGGCTCCGGGTAAGCCAGATATGCCTCCATGTCGGCATCTTTTGGTGCCTTCCTCATCTCATCACGCACTTCTTTACTGGCTTGTAACCGAAGGGCATTTGCTTTGTCGAGTTGCCCGCTCTCCTCATAGATGTGCGCTCGCAAGTATTCATAGTTTATCTTGTTGTCGGAGTTCGCCTGCTCTGCGCCATCCAACTCGGAGATTGCCTTGGCATACTCCTCGGCACCCACATACACTTGCGCTAGTTGGCAATGGACCTTGGCAAGTGAAGGTTCTTGGTGCGTTGCCTCCTGCATCTTCTTCATCATCGCGTGGAATGAGTCGGTAGGCTCGCCACTATGATATTGAGCGCCATAAAGAGCTATAGCGGCCTTTAACTCGGTTTCAGCTTCGGAGTATTGCTTCAGGTTGAAGTAAGCCTTGGCAAGGCCCTCGTGTGGCCACTCCTGTGTCGCGCTGAGTGCGATGGACTTTTTGTATGCGGTAATCGCCTGCTCCGGATGGTTTGCGCGTACTTGTGCGTCTCCAAGATTCTGCCATACGGCTGGATCTTCAGGACTCTCAACCGTCTCTTTGCGAAGAAGATCGAGAGCCTCTTCGATATGCTTGCGCCCTAGTAGGGCAAAGGCATATCTAAACTCGACGAAGTCATAAGAGTGATCGTCGTCTTCTCGCTTCGTGTGGGCTAAGATGAAACGATCAATCCCGAAGGCGAATTCGGGATCATCTACCGCCGCGTCTGCCAGTGAGCTCCATTTCAATCTCAGCTTCCCAGTCGTTGGGATTGTTCTTGAGCCACGTGCCATCCTCTTCAAGTTCTGCCCGGAAAGCATTCTTCGCCCGGAGTAGCTTGATAAGCCCTTCATGCGCTGTCTTATCGTGAGGGTCGTTGTCGAGGCGGAAACGAAATTTAAGAATTTCTGATCCATCGTCGGCGGACTTGCTTGGCTGTTTCTGATTAACCTTCTGCGCATACACGTAGCAAGGCCAGATCGACACTAGGACGAGAGAGAAGAAAAGCACCCGACGGTGGCGCAACGGAAAACGAAGTCGGAACATAGTACGCTCCATTCCTGATGAATACGGAGGTGACCATTCTATCCAACCAAAGGGCAGATGGGAGCACGCTGACGCAACCGCAAACAGCGAGCGCCTGATCCCTATTCCCTATTCCCTGCCTTTTTCACCGCCCCATCGCCGTCTGCACCAACAACCACCCATTAAGCCCAGCGATAAGCGCCGCCGTAAACCACGCCAGCCCTTGCAGCCAGCGCGCATTCACAAACTCGCCCATCCACTTGCGGCTGCCGGTAAACAGCACCAGCGGCACCACGGCAAAACTGAGTTGCAGCGACAGAATCACCTGGCTCAGGATCAGCAGCTTCTCCGTTCCTCGCTCGCCCGTCACAGCCACCACAATGATTGTCGGAATAATCGCCAGCGTCCGCGTGATCATCCGCCGCATCCAAGGCGACACCTTCAGGTGGATGAATCCCTCCATCACCACCTGCCCTGCCAGCGTTCTGGTGATCGACGAATTCTGACCGCTCGCCAACAGCGCCACCGCAAAGATCGTGCTCGCACCCGCCGCGCCCGCGAAAACTGCTCCCGCGCAAACTCGGCCACAGCCGCCGCCGCAGCCCGCATCAAATCGATCGACGCCACTCCGTACCGCTCCGTAGTAGCGCGGTCGCACACCTGCATCTCACTTGCGGATAGAACTTGCATCGCATCCATACTAGCCGATGTCAGAACTCCACCCGCGCCTGAAATGCAACCATGCGCGGAGAGCTGTCTCCTCCCAGGCCGACGCCTAGCAGGCCTGTTGGGGGTGAGACCGTGCTTTGCAGCGTTCCGAATTTTGGGGGAACGTATGTACCGGGGACACCGGCCTGCACATTGCTGGGCAATGCGAAGTTGGGATGATTGAAGGCATTGAACATCTGCACGTCGAAGCGCATCGATACCTGTTCCCAGATGGGAAACCGGCGCGAAAGGTAGATGTCGGAGTCAGTAAAGTGCGGGCCACGCACAGTATTGCGGCCGGAGTTGCCGAATTGGCAGTTGGCGGGCGTGTCGGGGGTACCGGAGTGGACGCCAGTGCAGTCGCCGTTGGTTGGATCGACGACGGAGACAAAGGCGTTGGGGTTGAGCCATTGGCGGGTTCCCGCGACGGTTACTCCGGTGACGGGGGATTTTTGATAGACGGGCTGGCCGGAAACACGCCGAGCGAACTGAGGTCCATTGGCCTGGAATACGCCATTGCCGTTGGCCGTGTAAGGCTGACTCAGGACTGAGAATGGAAGGCCGGAGTGCAGGATGGCCGTCTCGGAAAATGACCAGTTGCGGAAAAGACCGCGCAGCAGGAGATGCCTGGACGCAAACGGAATCTGGTAGATGCCGTAGGCGGAGAGGTTGTGGCGGACATCGTAGTCGCAGTTGCTGTATTGGCGGCTTAACTCACCGGGCAACGGGGCGAGAATGCCCTGCGTGGAAAAGGGGAGCAGGCCGCCGTTTGAGACTTCATCAAGGCAATGGCTGAATGTGTAGTTTGCACTGAGAGTGAGGGAGTGAAACTCTTCCGAGAGGCTGGTCTGCAGGCCAGAATAATTGCTGCCGGCGTCGGTGCGGAATTCGTTGACGCTGCCGAAGCGCTGGTCGAGCGGTTGCTGGTAAGGGTAGGGCGCAAAGCATCCGGCGCAAACCGTCTGGTAGCCGTTTAAGCCGACCTGAAAGGGCTCATGGAGACCCCGTGTGCCAACGTAGCCGATGCGCACCGCGCCGCGCGCATTCAGCTTCTGCTCAATGCCGAGGTTGTACTGGTAGTAATAGGGCGTTTTGATCGTGCCTGTAGGGAAAGTATTGAGGCTGACGGCGAGAGGGCAGGTCGGTGCGCCGGGGGCGATTCCGGCGCAGGGCGGGCCACCGGCGGTGAAGAGCGACTGGAACTGCCGGTTGGCGGCCGATGCTGCGTCGGCCGCACTGTTGGCGGCGCCAGGTGCGATGGCCAGGCCGGCTACCTGGCCGCCGATACCTCCAACAAACGTGGGCGCGTTTGGAGCGTTCGTGGCGGCGAGATCGGCAATCTGGGCGGGAATCATGTCGTTGAAGACGCCGAACCCGAGATGGATCACGGTCCCCGGGGCAACCTGGTAAGCCAGAGAGACGCGCGGCTGCCAGACAAGGAGAGGCGTTAAGGGAAACAGGGCTTGCACGCCGGTTTGAATGGTCTGGTTGAGAGGCTTGTTGACGCCATGCGAGAGATCGAGAAATGAGCCCGCGGGGCGCGCGAAGAGGTGTTGCTGGTTGACGGGATCGGTGTTCCAGGTCGCCCTAACACCGACTATGAAAGTGGATTTGGGCGTTGGCTTGTACTTATCCATAGCGTATAGATCAAGATTGCCCGAGGCGACTCGCTCTTTGAACCTGATTGGGAATGTTTGGCTCTCCATGTATGCTGCGCCGTAGGTGAACTCGGCCAGATCGTTGTAGACGGCAGTGGGCACGCTGCCCACGCCGAGATCGTAGTCGCTTACGTCGACGCGCCGGGTGTTGATGCCGAAGCGGTACTCCTCTTTGCCGTGGATCCAGTCGAGGTTGTCGTTGATCTGCCACTGCGTGACGTTGCGGCCCTGGGGATAGCTGTTGTTATTCCCGCCGATGGTGGTAAAGGGAGCTTGATTGCTGCCCGCGGCAAGGACGATGGGAAAAGTCTGGAGGGACTGGGCGAAGTTGTGGGGCGCGAAGATGCTGCCATACCAACTTGCGCCGGGATTGAACTGGTTGACGAGATTGGGCCGAAAAATATGAGTATAGCCGGCGACCAGCGTGCGCTGGGGCTGCGGAGAATAGGAGTTGAACATGACGTTGATCGGATCGGTGTATGCGGCCTGGACGCCGGTATCCGATTGAAAGCGGTACCAGACAGTATTGTTGGCATTGAGGGTGTTGTCGATCTTGACCACCACTAGATTTTCGTGGTCGCTGTTCTGAAGCGACTCCTGGCGCTGGTTGGCGCAGCCGAAGCCGTTATCGAGGGGGCAGCGAATTGACGGGGACCGCGGTTCCCGCAGCGTTGCCATAGAGGCTGAACATCGATTTGTAGAAGGGCGCCTCGGCAGGCTCGGCGGGAAGCATGGTTCCGGTGATGGGATCCGTTCCTCCCACGAGGAGTTGGTTGAGCACATATTCTGATAGGCGGGCGATGGCACGACGACCTGAGTCGCCACGATGGGAAGCGCGATGCGAACGCCCTCGTAGGCTGTAAAAAAGAAGAGCTTGTTTCTTCGAATTGGCCCGCCCACGGCAAAACCAAAGTGGTTCACATTGGAGCGAGGCTTGGGAGTGATGTCGCCCGGCGTGTCGTTGGCGTGAAGAAAATAATTTTCCGCGCTGAAGAGCGAGCCGTCCCACTGCTCGTAGACGTCGCCATGAAACTGGTTGGCTCCGGATTTGGTGAAGTAATTCACCTGCGAAGCGCCGTAGCGGCCCTGATCGACCGAGTATGAGTTGGTATTCACGGTTGCCTGGTCGACGGCATCGAGGCCGAGCACCAGGTTGGTCGAGAGGCCAATGTTCAGACCGAGCCACGGATCGTTCGTATCGTAACCGTCGAGGATGTAGCCGTTTGAAGTTGCGGGCAATCCGTTGAACTCCACATTTCCGTAGCCGCCCGGGGCTTTGTTGTCGTTGGAGGAGCCTGCGGTGTTCATCAGCGCTCCGGGAGCAAACTGGGCAACGAAGGTCAGGTCCGAGCCGGCGTTAGGCAGGTTGGAGATGGTCTTCGATTCGATGGTGGTGGTGGTGTTGGGATTTTCCAGGGTCAGCAACGTTTGCTGTGCCGTGACTTCTATCGTCTGCGAAGCGGCGGATACTGTGAGGGTGAAGTTCAGAGCGGCGGTGCGGCCCACTTCGACGGCGATGGGCTGCGAGGTCTGAATCGCAAAGCCCATGGCGCGCACAGTGACGGTGTAGGTCCCGGGGTTCACCTGCGAGAAGAGAAAACGCCCATCGCGATCGGTTTGCTCACCGCGGACGGCTTTGGTGTCAACTTCGGTGGCAGTGATCTCAGTCTCGGGTAATGCGGCGCCCGACGCATCGAGCACAGTGCCGGAGATGGCGCTGGAGGTGCCGCTTTGCGCGGCTAACTGCATACTGTTAACCGTGACTAACAATAGGAAAAAGAAATTGGATGCTCGGGTTGGAATTCGCTGCTTAACGGGGACCTCCGGGGATTTTGGCCTAGCGGCCCATAGCGGTTTCAATCAACAACCATGCATTCAGTCCGGCAATCAGGACCGCCGTAAACCACGCCAGCCCCTGCAGCCAGCGCCCATTCACAAACTCGCCCATCCATTTGCGGCTGCCGGTAAACAGCACCAGCGGCACCACGGCAAAGCTCAGTTGCAGCGACAGAATCACCTGGCTCAGGATCAGCAGTTTTTCCGTTCCCCGCTCGCCCGTAATCGCCACCACAATAATCGTAGGAATAATCGCCAGTGTCCGCGTGATCATCCGCCGCATCCACGGCGACACCTTCAGGTGAATGAATCCCTCCATCACCACCTGGCCCGCCAGCGTCCCGGTGATCGACGAGTTCTGCCCGCTCGCCAGCAGCGCCACCGCAAACATCGTGCTCGCGCCCGCCGCGCCCAGCAGCGGACTCAGCAGCTTGTACGCGTCCTGGATCGCCGCGACATCGAACATGCCCCCGCCGATGAAACACCGCCGCCGCCACAATCAGAATCGCCGCGTTCACAAACAGCGCCACCGTCAGCGCCAGCGCCGAATCCACGTTGGCCATGAACATGGCCTCGCGCTTGCCCTTCGGCGTCCGCTTGTAGTTGCGGCTCTGCACAATCGACGAGTGCAGATAAAGATTGTGCGGCATCACCGTCGCGCCCAGAATTCCGATCGCAATGTAGAGCATCCCCGGGTTCGTCACAATCGACGCCGAAGGAATAAAAAGATTGCGCAGCACCGGCCAGTACTCCGGCCGCGACAGAAACATCTGCACGCCGAACATGGCAATAATGGTCCCGATCAGCGCCATCACCAGCGCCTCGACGTACCGGAACCCCCAGCGCTGCAGCAGCAGAATCAGCAGCACGTCGAGTCCGGTAATCAGCACGCCGTAGAAAAGCGGAATGTGAAACAGCAGATTCAGCGCAATCGCCGACCCGATCACCTCGGCCAGGTCGCAGGCCGCAATCGCAATCTCCGCGCCCACCCAAAGCGCAAAGACTCACCCTTGCGCCCATAGGCCTCGTGGCAAAGCTGCGCCAGGTCCCGCTCCGTGGCCACGCCCAGCTTCAGGCTCAGGCTCTGCAGCAGAATCGCCATCAGGTTCGAAGCCATGATGACGAACAGCAGCGTGTATCCGAACCGCGACCCGCCCGCAATATCCGTCGCCCAATTCCCTGGGTCCATGTACCCAACGGAGATCAGGAATCCCGGCCCCAGAAACCCCAGCAGCCGCCGCCAGCCAATCGGCCGAATGCGAGATACGCACACTCGAATGCACCTCCGGCAGGGAGGGCTCGACGAGCTTCACGAGTCTACTGACCACAGTGGCCATAGTTGTAGGAGAAGAGCCGCAAGAACTCTTCAACCCAAGTATGCCACAGGTCGTTAATTATGGTTAATTAATTCTCTTATATTTAATTACAATCAATTCTCCGGCCGCAGCCAAACCGCCTCCGCCGCCGGCCTGCCCAGAATCGTCTTCGCCGCAGCCCGTCCCGATTTGTCCCCTTTACCATCTCTAAGTAACTCAATCCAAACAGTTTGATCGTAGTTCTGACTCATCACCCGCAGGTTTTTCCCCGGCCCGATCCCCGCCTGGTGCAAAAAAAGCAGCAGCTTCGGATCGCGCTCCTGCAGGCTCGTCACCGTATATTGGTGACCCTCCGCCGCCTCTGAAAGCGGCACCTCGCCCCGCCGCTTCCGCTCCACCGGATTCTCTGGCAGCACCGCATTCCCATGCGGACACGCCCCGCCCTCACCCAGTTTCTCTCTCAGCTTCACCTCGAAGGCCGGCGAAACCGCATGCTCCAGCCGTTCCGCCTCTTCGTGGATCTCGTGCCACTCCATCCCGAAAACTTCGCTCAGCATCCGCTCGATCAGGTGATGCCGCAGCGCCGTGCGATACGCCGTCTCGCGCCCCGTCGCCGTCAGTCGCACAATGCCGTCCTCGCCTACCTCCACAAACCCATCCCGCTTCAGCCGCTTCAGCGCCATCGTCACCGCGGGCGCAGAAACCTCAAGCCAGTGTGCCAGCAAAGCCGGAATCACTTCGCGCCCTTCGGCCTCGGCCTCAAGAACGGCCTTCAGGTAGTTCTCTTTCGAGACGTATAAGGAGTCTTTCATGGGTATGCTCCCATCCAGTCTAATCGCTACAATGGGATATATCCGCTGGTGAAATCTCCGTGCCCATCGTTCGCGCTCTCAACAAAGGCCAGGAAGTCGTGCCATCCTGATGAACGCGCCCGCAAGCTGTGCAAAGTTCCGCCTGCGGCATCCCCAAAAACCTTCACCACCATCACCCGCACTTGATTCCATGATTGAGAGCAACCCCCGCATGCCAATCGAAGTTCAAGATTGCAGTTATCGTTATCTCCGCACCCATCTTCCCGCAGCCTTCCTTCTGGCATCGGCCCTGATCCTTGCCACGCGAATCCACGCCCAGCAGCCCGAGGCACCCGCACCCGCCACCCAATGGCAGCCCCAGCTCCACTTCGCGGCGCCCCCCAACTGGATCAACGATCCCAACGGCCCCATCTTCCTCAACGGCCAGTACAATCTCTTCTTCCAACTCAACCCCTCCGGCGAACAGTGGGGTCACATGAGTTGGGGACATGCAGTCTCAACCGATCTCCTTCACTGGAAGCAACTCCCCCTCGCGCTGCCCGAGGAAAACGGCATCGCCATCTTCAGCGGTTCGACAGTCGAAGACCGCGACAACACCAGCGGCCTCTGCGGCAACACCGGCGACAAAACCCCCGGCTGCATTGTTGCCATTTACACCGGCGCGTCGCAGGAAAAGCAAACACAGAACCTCGCCTTCAGCCGCGACGGCGGCGCCACCTGGACAAAGTTCCAGGGCAATCCCATCATCGACGCTGGCTTGAAAGACTTCCGCGACCCCAAAGTCTTTTGGTACGCCGCCGGCAAAAATTGGGTCATGGTCGTCGCGCTCCCCACTCAGCACAAGGTCCGCTTCTACCGCTCGAAGGACCTGCGCCAATGGGACCTAGCCGGTGAGTTTGGCCCTTCCGGCGCTGTCTCCGGCGTCTGGGAGTGCCCCGACCTCTTCGAAATTCCCGTGCGCGATGGCGACGGAAACTTCGTCACCACCCGCTGGCTTCTCAACGTCAACGTCAATCCTGGCGGACCCGCCGGCGGCTCAGCCAGCCAATACTTCATCGGCCAGTTCGACGGCTCACATTTCACGTTGGACCACCCCTACTCAGGAGCCCACTGGGCCGATTGGGGCAAGGACTTCTACGCTTCCACATCCTTCTCAAACCTGCCGCCCGGTCAGAACCCCATCTGGATCGCCTGGATGAGCAACTGGCAGTATGCCGCCAAGCTGCCCTCGCTCCCCGGCCGCGGCGAAATGACTCTCGCTCGCAGCCTTTTCCTGCGCCAGCCGCCTGCGCATCCCGCTCCCACCCCCGGTCAGGAGCCGCTCCAACTTGTGCAGCAGCCGGTGCTGCCGATTCCCGCCTACAAACCCTATTCAGCCATGGTTCGGAGCCCCGCCGTTTCAAACCATCGACGACGCCAACACGCGCCTGGCCAAGAGCCCGCCGCCCGGCAGCGTCTATGTCCTGCGCCTCGACCTCGACCCCGGTGAGGCCGCCCAGGCTGGCGTCCGGCTGCGCCGCAGCTCGGCCAACCCCAATCAGCCCGCGCAGGAAGAGACCGTAATCGGCATCGACACCGAGCGCGACCAGATCTTTCTCGATCGCACCCACTCCGGTAAAACCGACTGGTCGCCCGATTTCCCTGCCCGCATGACCGCCCCGCTCAAGCACCCGCAGGCCGGCTCAATCCACATGGAAATTGTCGTCGACAAAAACTCCATCGAAGTCTTCGCCGAGGATGGCGAAACCGTCTTCACCAGCCTCATCTATCCCTCTGAAACCAGCCAGGGTCTCAGCTTCTACTCGACGCCCATGCCTCCCGGATCAGAGCCCTCCCGCATCCGCAACGTAGAACTCTTCCCCCTCGACCAGCCCTCCCCGTCAAAATAGAGCGCCCGCGCCAACAATCACGAACAAAATCAAAAGCCCCCAGCCTTCGCAAGAAGACCGGGGGCTTTATGCCCTGTTCCCTGTTCCCTGTTCCCTGTTCCCTGTTCTCTGTTCCCTGTTCCCTGTTCTTTCAGTCCTTCACCCGCACCTTCGGCTCAACCGACAACCCCGGCCGCAGCAGATGATTCGGGTCTTCGTCTGGCCAGATCCGTAAAGTCGATGCGCACCGGAACCCGCTGCACCACCTTCACGTAATTGCCCGTCGCATTCTCCGGCGGAAACAGCGAAAGCACCGACCCGGTGGCGCCGCCGATCTGCGTCACCTTGCCGTGATAAGTCTTGCCCGTCGCGTCCACGGCGATCTCCACCGGCTGCCCGGCGCTCATGTGCTTCAGTTGCGTCTCCTTGAAGTTCGCCGTCACCCAAAGGTCCTCAAGCGAAACCAGCGTCAGCAGGTTCTGCCCCGCCGAAACGTTCTGGTTGATCTCCACGCTCTTGCGCGTGATGATTCCCGCCGCCGGAGCCACAATCTTGGTATAGCTCAGGTTCAGTTTGGCCTGGTCCAGTTGCGCCTGCGCCTGCTCCACCTGTGCCAGTGCCTGCTTGGCGCGCGCATTCTGCGCCGCCACCTGCTGCGGGCCGGTCTCGGCATACTTCAGCGTGGCCTGCGCCTGCGCCTCGCGCTCGTGCGCCACCCGCACGCCGTCGCCTGCCGCCTGCTCGCTGGCGCGTGCGTCGGCCAGCGCGGCCTTGGCGGCGTCGGCCGCGGCCACCGCCGCGTCGAACTGCTGCTTGCTGATCACGTCTTTCTCCACCAGCGGCTTGTAGCGCTCCAGGTCGGCCTGCGCCTTGGTGTTGTTGGCCTCGGCCTGCGCCACGCGCGCCTGCGCCGCCTCCAGTTGCTTCTCCGCCTGCGCCACGCCGGCCTGCGTGCCGCTCACATCGGCGCCCGCCGAGCGTCAGATTGCTGCCCGTATTCACGGTGGTGATCGGCACGTTCACATTGGCCGCCGCGGCATTGGCCTGCGCGCTGGCCAGCGCCGCCTCGCGCGTTCTCCACCGCAACCTGGTAGTCCCTGCGGGTCCAGCTCGGCGATCGTGTCGCCCGCCTTCACCACCTGGTTCTCGTCCACGTCCACCTTCAGCACCTGGCCCGCGATCCGCGAGCTGACCTGGATCAGATGGCCGTTGACCTGCGCGTCGTCGGTGTCTTCGCTATAGGTCGAGCGCCACCAGAGCCCGGCCGCAACCAGCACAAGCACCACAACCACGACGATCACAATGCCTCTGCCGCCGCGACTGCGGCTGCACGATCTTCCGTCTCTCGATCGTGCTCCGGTTTGGGTCCGGTGTTGGAGTTGAATCCGCCACGTTTACTTTCCTCCCAGATATTTCTTGTAGTTCTGCGCCGCGCCCAGGGCACGCGCCAGGCTGAGCTTGGCCACATTGTGCCGGTAAAGGCTGGCCACATATTGATCGTTGGCCTGCGCCACCGATTGCTCCGCCTGGCTCACCGCCAGGTTGTCGCTGACCCCGTTGGCATAGCGTTCCTGCGCTTCGCTTCAGTGCCTCGTTGGCCAGGTCCACGCTCGATCGCGCCACCTCAACCTGCTTCTGCGCCGACGGCAATGTCCAGCAGCGCATCGCGCACATCCGCGTCCACCTGCGCGTTCTTGTCGCTCAACTGGGCGCGCGCCGTATCCAGTTGCGACTGCGCCACCTGCGCTTCGCCGCGCAGCCCAAACTCCTTGAACAGCGGAACGCTGAGCGTTCCCGATGCGTCGCCGGTTCCATGCGAAGTGGCGCACATTCACGCCAATATCGCCATAGTCGCCATTGAACTTGACCGTCGGCAACCGGTCTGCGGTCGCCGCCTTGCGCTGCTCCTCGGCCGCCTTGGTCTGCTCCACCATCGCCGCCAGATCCTTGCGATTGGCGTGCGCCTCGCGAATCGCCGCATCCACGTCAATCTGGTCGAAGGCCGCATACGGCGCCTTGTCGGTCAGGTTGAAACTCTGCGCCAGCGGCAGCCCGATCGTCCGCGCCAGCGCCAGCTTGTCTTTTTCCAGCGCGTTCTGCGCCACAATCAACTGCTGCTCGCAGCGACTGGTAATCCACCCGCGCCCGCAGCTCATCCAGCAGCGGCGCCGTGCCCGCCTTGTGATTGGCAACCGCCTGGTCCAGCGAAACCTTCGCCGTGGCCACCTGCGCCTCCACGCTGCTCACCTCGCGTCTCATCGGCCAGCGCCAGCAGGTACGCATTGCCCACCGTCAGCACCACCAGGTCCCGCGCGTCCTGCGCCGACAACTGCGCCGCCGCAAAGTTGTGCCGCGCCGCCAGGTAGTTGCGCAGCGAAGCCACATCCACCAGCGACCAGCTCAGCGAAGCCCGCAGATCGGTTAATCCAAACGGCCCGATGATCGTCGGAAACCCCGGAATGCGCAATCCCTGCGCCGGCAGATCCACCTGCATCACCGCCTCCTTGCGCGTTGAAGTCCACCTCGGGCAGCAGCGCCTGCAACTGGCTCAGCCGCTCGCCCGCGCGCCGCCGCCGTCTGCGTCCCGCTCAGAATCACGCCCAGGTTGGTCTTCAGCCCGCGCTGCATCGCGTCGTCGAGCGACAGATCGATCGGCTGCGCCGATGCCTCGCCCGTCGGCCACGCTGCCCTGAAAGCTGGCCGCCGAAGGCGCTGTCTGATTGGGAGCCTGCAAATTTTGCGCCCGCATCCCAGCGGCCGCCAGAAGTCCAAGCAAAACCATCCCTGCGCAGGCACAAGGAGAGTTCGTACTTTTCATCAAATATTTTGACGGAGTCAAGGTTGTCTAACCCGCAGCGAGAAGCTTCAGCCGGAAAAATGTTTGCACGCCCATAATAGATGCGCGGCACGAGCACCAGGTTCTTATTTGGATTGTATCGAATCCAGCCGCAAGTCCCCGCCGTGACGCAGAATACGGCTCTTCGGCAAAGGCAATGAGCCCTAGGAAGCAAGTCCCTGTTCCCTGTTCCCTGTTCGCCTGTTCCCTGTTCGCTGTTCCGCTGTTCCCTATTCCCTGCGCTTTCCTCTCCTGGATCAACTGCGACGCCAGCGAACACAGCCCCTGGCGAAACACCGAGCGCACCGCATCCGCACTCCATCCCGCCGCACTCGGCCCGCCATGCTCCGCCAGCAGTCCGGCCGTCTCTTCCGCCGAAAATCCCGCCACCGCCCGCAGCACAAACACGGTCCGTACCGCCATCGGAAGCTTCTCCAGCCACTGCCGCACCCGGTCCCGATCCGGCCCGGCGATCATCCGTTCCAGCTCGTCCCTCGATACCCCCGCAGCTTCCAGATCGTCGTCCTCGATGCAGCCACCCGCCGGTGCAACTCCCTTGGGCGCTGCCAGGCCGCCGGGCGCGCGCAGCTCCAGAACTTCGAGAGCCGCTTTCGCCAGCGCCCTCCGGCTGCTCATTCGCGCCTCTGCCAAATCCTGGCACGCGGAAACCTCGGCCGTGGCAACCGCCGTCTCCACCAGCCGCACGCCTTCTTCGCCTTCTCCCACCAGCATCGACGCCATGCTGTACATGCCCGCCGCAATCACATCCAGCATCGCGTCCATGCCCTTCAGCGCCTCCGCGACCGTCGCATCGTCCTTCGCCTGGCCGTCAAGCAGCCCATGCACGCGCCTCGAAAAATCCTGCGCTCCCTCCGGCATCGGCTGGGGAGGAATCAAACTCGCCTGTGAAGAATTCGAATCTTGAAACATAAAACGGCCTCCTCTCGCGGGTTTTGGACGCAAGCCAACCTGACTCTTATCCTCAACCCTCCGGCGCGGCGGGTCAATCCGCGCCCTGTGGACGTTCTATTCGTCCCGCAAGGTTGTCGCAGGGTTGATCCGCGCAATCCTCAACACCGGTATCGACGCGGCCAGTAGCGTGACGAGAGCAAGCGTCAACACAACCACCGCGATCATCGGCCCATCGTAGACGCGAACCCCATAGAGCACAGGATCAGCCCCAAAACCAGCCCCGCCAGCGAGGCCCTCACCCCAGTCCCCGCAACCTGCGCCATCGCCTGGCGAATCGTCGACCCCAGCGCAATGCGGATGCCGATCTCGCGCGTCCTTTGCGCCACCATGCTGGCCACCAACGCAAAAATGCCCACAATGCTTAGTAGCAGCGCCAGCCCCGCCATCGTGCTCAGCAGCGCGACTTCGATCCGTTGTGTCGAGAGCGTGTCCGCCTGCAGCTCACTCATGTTGTGGAACCCTGAAAACGGCAGGCCTGCATCGGCGCTCGCCAGCGCCCGTTGCATCTGCTGCGTAAGCCCATCGACCGGTGCCGCTGTCCGCACCACCCAATTCGGCTGAAACCAGGTGTGCGGGTGCCCCATCCATCGAGCGCCTTTTGCTCGATGGGTGGGAGGCCAAAAAGCCCAACCGCCCGCCATGGGGCCTCTCAATCTACGATGCTGTTTCTTCCTAGGGCACGACCAAACAGGCCACGGAAAAACCTTCATCGAATCTGGATAAGTGTTAGGGCACGACTTCAGTCGTGCCGGAAAGAGCCGGAAAAACAAAGGGTTTTAACCCCTGAGGGACCGCAAATGGAATACGGCCGTCATTTTTGAAACACACCCTTAGTACTACTGTGTTATAAACTAGATACCTGCGTGCGAATATTCCGGTATATGCAGGCAAGCATGGTTGTATCTTGGCTGCATGAGCGCCAAGGCTGGAGGTTCAAATGCCCGGCAGCAACGGCTGACGAGCTATCTTGACCGTCTTGCGGAAGCGGCAGGGCACGTGGATCGTGCTGTTCCGTTGAAGTTGTATTGCACCGGCTTGTTGCTTCCCGGGGAGCGCAAGTCGGTCGAACCGATGGCGGCGCGTCTGGCCCCGGACAACGTACGTCGTATGCACCAGTCGCTGCACCATGTGGTGGCCGATGCTAGCTGGAGCGACGCGGCCCTGTTGGGCTGCACACGCAACTATGCGCTAGCGGCGATGACGAGAAGCGACCCAGTTGTAGCTTGGATCGTCGATGACACCGGGCTTCCGAAAAAGGGAACTCATTCCGTCGGAGTAGCGCGGCAGTATTGCGGACAGACCGGCAAGCAGGACAACTGCCAGGTGGCCGTCAGCCTGTCTGCGGCCACCTGGAACGCTAGTCTGCCCATTGCCTACCGCCTGTATCTGCCCGAGGCCTGGGCCAACGACGCCGAGCACAGGCAACAGGCCAGGATTCCCAAGGATGTTCTGTTCGAGACCAAGCTGGAGATTGCGCTGGGACAGATCCGCCAGGCCATGACCGACAGTGTTCCCCAGGGCACGGTGCTGGCTGACCCGGCTTACGGCAACGACACGGGCTTTCGTCAGGCGGTGGCCGGGCTCCAGTTGAGCTATGTGTTGGGCGTCCAGAGCACCACCACCGTCTGGCCTCCGGGAATCGAACCGCTCTCGGCGCCAAAATATTCCGGTCGCGGCCGGCCGGCCAACCGTTTACGCCGCGATGCGGAGCATGCGCCTGTATCGGCAAAACAACTGGCGCTGAACTTGCCGGCCAAGGCATGGAAGACCGTGACGTGGCGAGAAGGCTCGCGCCATCCCTTGCGCTCCCGTTTTGCCGCAGTGCGCATCCGCGCCGCGCATCGCGATCACAAACTCCACCAGCCGCGAGAACTGGAATGGCTCTTGATCGAGTGGCCCCGTGGGGAAGACGAACCGACTAAATACTGGATGTCCAATCTGGCGGAAAACAGCAAGCTGCGCAATCTGGCCGCGCTGGCCAAACAACGCTGGATCATCGAACGCGACTATCAGGAACTGAAACAGGAACTCGGCTTGGGCCACTTTGAAGGCCGCGGCTGGCGCGGCTTTCACCACCACGCCACGCTCTCCATCGCCGCTTACGGCTTCCTGGTAGCCGAGCGGTGCCGTTTTTCCCCCTCGGCCCGCAGCGGCCATCTTGGACTACCAGCCCCCGAACTCCCGCCCCGCTTCCAGCCAAGAGGGTCGCATTCGCCCGGAGCGGCATAACCCACACTCCATCGCTAGCCTACGCATTATCCTGGCGCGCTCCCTGCTCCGCAAACTCTGCCGATGTCCCTTCTGCGGAGTTCAACGCTTATAACACAGTAGTATTAGAAATGATGGGCAATACTGGCCACCACCGTGTAATCGGCGAAGAACGCATCGCCGTTGGTTATGTTGTATTGAATCTCCGGCACGCTCGGAGGCCGGTCGCGAAAGAGCGCCCACGGCCCGTTCACATAAATGCTCTCCCGCTTGTAATGAAAGATCAGCCCCGGATCCAGAGAAATAATGTCCCCGGGCCGCCGGAATCCATCGCTCTTCCCCAGCAGGTCGCGTACCGGCACGCCTTCTCCGCGAACGCCAAGGCTAAGCGCCAGGCCCTTCAGCTTGGGAATGCCCTGGGAAACACCCGTCCGGAAGAGATACTGGTCTGTCACCGACATCACGCCCTGACCCGGCTGGCTGCGAAACGTCGCCACGCCATTCGTATTTTCCGGGTTGAAAAGATATGTTCCCTGCGCATAAAAAGAGGCGATATGCCACAGCCCTCTGTAGGCTTGCGTGCCCAGCGAGAATCCCCAGGCCCCATCGCCCGGCTGCATTGATTGATCGGCAGTCGCAATAATGGTTTGCCCCTTGGACACGCCCGCCCCGGTAGCGTTGTAGATTCCCGTCGGTATCTTCAGCGACGCACTCACAGCGATATTGCCGCCACTCTCCGTCGGCGGACGGAACATCCACCGCTGCGCCCCGACAGTAATATCGCCCAGGCCGCTCACCTGATAAATTCCCGAGGGCGGATAAATCTGGTTGCGCGTCCCGTTGAAAACGGGCACGTCCGCAATCAGGCTCCAACGCGGCGTCACAACGTATTCCACGCCCACATCGAATATGTTCTGGTGGTTGCGCACCGCTGTTGGCCTGGGGATCTCTGTGCTCCCCTGGAAATACTTGTTCGAATTGAAAACCCGGTACCCGATAACAACCGTGAGATTATGCCGCCAGGTCGGCGAAACATCTCCACCGGCATTCAGGTTCATCAACCCGTCAATCACACGTTGATTGCTATGCGCGGCAACACATCCTTGAGCAAACACCCTGGCTCCAGCGAGTGTGACGCCGGCGAATGCAAGCAACACCAATACACTCTTTGCAGTTTTCATCATGGGCCTCCAATGGGATAGGGAAGATCATTTTCTGTGATCTAGATCACAAGAAATGAAGGTTCCGCCAACCCTACTTGAGAAGTCGAAACTTGTCCTCAACCATAAGGTGGAGAAACGGCCCCAATCGCCCCGGCCAACCCCAAAATCCTTCCTCTTGCGGCTGATCCGGGGCGAATTCCCATCGATCGAAAGCATCTTCCTGCTCTCAAAGCAGCGGGCTCAAGCCCTGTTCCTCAATGCGGAACGGCACTCTTGCATTCAATATCCGACCAATTTAGTCTCTATTAATAGGCGACCAATTAAGTCCTATTTTCACGGAGGCTCCTTCTTGTCCCGCAATTCCTTCATAACAGCCCCAAAGACCCCCGGCTGCCTGGCCCTTTGCCTTGCTCTTTGCCTTTCGGCCTGCTTCAGCGCGTCCGCGAAAGCCCAGGAGAAGCCCTACTTCGTCACCTACTCGCACGATCTCGAGGAGCCCGGCAACCTCGACCTCGAAACCAAGACCGCCCTGGCCCGCCCCGGCGGCAGCACGCAATACGGAGCCACCGCCCTCGAGTTCGAATATGGCGTCCTCGGCTGGTGGACCGCCGAGCTCTATCTCGACGGCCAGGCCACTGCCCAGGATTCAACCATCTTCACCGGCTTCCGCATCGAGAATCGCCTCCGTCCTCTCATGCGCGATCACGCCGTCAACCCGGTCCTCTACATCGAATACGAAAACATCTCCGGCGCCGACAAAACCATCCTCGAAGTTGTCGGACACGACGGTCAACCCGATCTGGCCGGCCCCAACGCCGAAGCTCGCCGTGAACACCAGCACGAAGCCGAACTCAAGCTCATCCTCTCATCGAACCTCAGGGACTGGAATATCGCGGAAAACTTCATCGCCGAAAAGAACCTCGGCCATGAGCCTTGGGAGTTCGGATACGCAATCGGCGTAGCCCGTCCCTTGCGCGGCGCTGCCCGCAGCCTCGCCTGCACCCTTTGCGCTGAAAAATTCATTGCCGGCGCCGAAGCCTACGGCGGCCTTGGAAACACCGCCTCCCTCACCCTCGGCGACACCTCCCACTACGTCGCGCCGCTGGTCGGCTGGCAACTCCCCAGGGGACTACGCCTCAGCTTTTCCCCCGGCTTTGGCCTCACGTCCTCAAGCCTCGCCCGCGTCTACCGCGTGGGCGTCGCATACGAGTTCGATCAGATCGGCAACTGGTTCCACCCCGCCAATCGAGGTGCTCAATGAAGGGTTCACCACGCAAAACCCCTGCAGCAATTTCCATCCTTTTCTGCGCCGCTTTCGCCTTCGCCGCGGCCTCTCACTCCCATTGGGATCGCGTCCCGGCCAAAGATCACGCCCGTGCCAATCCACTTGCGGACCAGCCGGTGGCCACTGCGGCCGGCGCGCAGGTCTTCGTCGACCGCTGTGCCCAGTGCCACAAAGCCGACGCCCGAGGCGACGGCCATAAACGGCCCTCCCTCCACAATGACGAAATTCGCACCGCCACCGACGGCGATCTCGAGTGGTTCCTGCGCCAGGGCGATCTGGCTCACGGCATGCCCTCCTGGTCCAGCCTCCCCACCGAGCAGCGCTGGCAGTTGGTCGCCTACCTGAAGTCCATTCAATAGCCCGAATCAAAAATCGCCGCGGCGGTGATTAGACCGTGTTTCAGAAACCCGCTCCGTCTTCCGGCCCGCACTTCTGCATCAATCCCGCCCGGCGTGGCATCCTTAGTTAAGCCGGACTATTCACCTGCGCGCGACAACTTGCCTCCCCGGAGGCAAACATGCCGGCAGCGCGTCGATGCACCCAACCACCGCGAACCTCAACTACCGAAAGTGAACTCGTTGTCAACCGCAGACTGTTATCCGATGACCGTGATGCCGGGAATGAGCCGGCTGTTCCTGGACTTCTGCGCTGGCGCTGCGACGGCGCAGGCCTTCTACGCAGCCACACGTGAGGAAAGCTGGCGGCAGCGCCCGGCGCTTCCCGCCCACTGGCCTGAACTGGTACGCCTGCTCGCCGCGCAAAATCCCGCCAACTCAACCGCACTCGCCTCCCTCACCCAGGGCGCTGGAACCGTCGTCACCGGCCAGCAGGTCGGCCTCTTCGGCGGACCGCTCTTCACGCCCTTCAAAGCTGCGACAGCCCTGGCCCGCGCGCGTCAGGCGACCGCCGCCGGCCATCCTCATGTCGCCATCTTCTGGCTGGCCACGGAAGACCACGACTTCGCCGAAATCGACCACGTAGCCTTTCCCGCCGGCCGCGCACTCGAAAAACTGCAGTATCCCCAAGCCAATGAAACCGCCGCCGCCCGCCCCGTTGGCGGCATCGTCATCGACGAGCGCATCACGCCCCTCATCGATCGAGCAGCAGAGTTGCTCGGCCCCTCCGAAGCCACCGAAATCCTCGTCACCGCCTACAGGCCCGGCCGCACCTTCGCTCAAGCCTTCGCGGATTTCTACGCCAGAATTTTCTCCGCCCAGGGCCTTCTCGTTCTCGATGCCCGCGGCCGCGATTTCCACCGCCTCGGCGCTCCCGTCCTCCGCGCGGCACTCGAACGCGCCGACGAATTCCACTCCGCGATTCTTGAACGAAATCGTCAGCTTGAAGCCGCCGCCTATCACGCCCAGGTGGCCGTCACTGAACATTCAAGCCTGCTATTTCTGATCGACAACCAAACCGGCGCGCGCACCGCCCTCAAGCGAACCACGCCCAGCGCCGCCGAGCCGCATGGCCTCTGGCAGGCCGGCCAGCAAAACCACTCCACCGCCGACCTCATCGCCATCCTCGAAGCAGAACCCGAGCGCATCTCACCCTCGGCCCTGCTGCGCCCAGTCTTTCAGGACTTTCTGCTTTCGACATCGCTCATCATCGGCGGCCCTGCCGAGATTGCCTACTTCGCCCAGTCCGGTGCCCTCTATCAGCGCATCCTCGGCCGCCAAACACCGGCCGCGCCCCGCATGTTCGCCTCGCTCATCGAACCCCCGGTCGCCAAGCTGCTTGAACGTCACGAACTCTCGCTCGAACAAGTCTTCCAGGAGAGCCCTTCATCGCTAGCCCAGCACCTGGCCACCCGCGCCATGCCCGTCGAGACCAGGCAAAAACTCGACGCCGCTGGCAACGCGCTCGACGCCGAGCTCACCACGCTGGTCGACTGGATGCTGTCGCAGGACAAAGGCCTCGGCCAGTCAGCTGAAACCTCCGCCGGCAAGATTAATTACCAGATGAACCGCCTCCGCACCCTGGCCGCCAACTTCCAGTTGCAGAAAGAGGCCTCGCTAACCCGCCACGCCGAAACCATCTGCAACGCCCTGTTCCCAGACGGCGTCTTGCAGGAGCGCGTCCACGGCGCTGCATGCTATTTTGCCCGTCACGGCCTCGAACTCGCCGAGACCCTCACCATGCAATCCGAAAACACCTGCCCCGGCCACACCGCGCTTTGGCTCTAGCAAGATTCAGAATTCAGGGGACAGCAATTCACTTCACCAGTTCACCAGGCAGATTCTCGGTTCCCTGGTCTCCAGCCTATGCATGTCAAGCACAACCTGGTTCTTCAGCTCCGCAATAGCCGCGCCCACCTTCTTCGACGCCTCAGAAAAAGCGGACCCGGACAACAGCATCCTCTCAGCGTCTTCGTTCCTTTTCGCGCTGATCATCGCAACCACTCTGCCCGCCTCCGCGTGAAAAGCCGCATGGCCGCTCACCAATTTGGCATAGGCCGCCGTCTCGCCAAATCGCGCCTTGGCTTCCCCATGGATCCACATGCCCATCTCGCAGTTTTCGTCTTTTGCAATGGAGGCCGCATCCATCGGCTCGCCTGAAAAAATGGCGTTGCGAAATCTGCACTTCCACTCGGTGTGCTTCTGAATTGCAACGTCGAAATCCACAAGCGTTCCTCTTCGTTTCCTGCTGCCTCGAACCCGGCCCGGCGCCACGCCGGCAGCACCCGTGACCGATCAATCGCAGGTCGATCATCGTTCCAGACGTCGATCAATTCCTGATCCCGTCAAGAAAACGAATATCACGCAAGATTCCCACAGCCCTCAGAATTCCGCACCAAAACTGCAGCAGACCGTCTCATTTCAGAACAAACCCCAATTCGGACTCCAAATCACATTCCCATCTGCTTCCCACTGCGACGGTACCCTGACGATATAATCTCCGCGAATGAGAACGAGGCTTTTCATGAAGCAGCTAATCGCGCTCGCCGCTGCCGGCTTGCTTGCCGGCGCCGCCGCTCACGCGCAACTCACCATCTGCGCCACCGCCGGCAACGACAACGCCTTTCTCAACATCCAAACCATCCGCCTCTGGCCCGGCGACGCCCCCCAGGCCAAGGGCACAACCTGCGACGACATCCCCACTCTCACCATCCTCAGTCCACGCTCGGGAACCGCCAATGGCTCCGCGGTCATCGTGCTCCCTGGCGGCGCTTACCGCGGCCTGGCCGGCGATCTCGAGGGCCGCGAAGTTGCCGACTGGTTCGCCGCCCGCGGATTCCGCGCCTTCATCCTCAGCTACCGGCTCTCCTCGCACGGCTACCTGCTGCCGGTGCCGCTGCTCGACGCCCGCCGCGCCGTCCAGCTCGTTCGCGCCCGCGCCCGCGACTACCAGATCAACCCCAGCCGAATCGTTATCATCGGCTTCTCCGCAGGCGGCCACCTCGCGGCCCTTGCCGGAACCCAGTTCGTCCCGGGCAACCCAGACGCCGAGGATCCAATCGACCGCGTCTCCAGCCGTCCCGATTACCTCGTCCTCGGCTATGCCTGGCTCGGCGCCATCTCCTCTGACACCTCTCACCTCAGCTACTGCAAAATCTTCGACGTCATGGACAAATGCGAGGAGCTGCGCAAAGCCTACGAGCCGGATCTCTACGTCACCAGGGACACCCCGCCCACCTTCATGTATCACACCTTCACCGACAAGACCGTTCCCGTCGAGCAGGCGCTCAGCTTCTACCAGGCCCTTGTCAAAGCCGGCGTCACCTCCGAGATGCACGTCTTCGCCAACGGCTCCCACGGCAGCGGTCTTGGCAAAGGCGACCCGGCCCTCGACAAATGGCCCAGCCTGATGGAGGAATGGCTCCGTGCTCAGGGCCTGCTGACGGTTGATAAAGATGCCGTCGGCGCGAAGCCATAACCAACGAAAAAAGCGCCACCCAGCGCGTAAGCTGATAGCGACTGCACCGAAAAATCCAATCGTCCTGGAGATCCTAATCCGATGAAGTCTTCCCAAAGGCTCTATCTATGCGCTCTTGCCGTACTGGTTGCCTTTTCCCTCGCACCCATCGTCTCAGCGCAGGAGACTCGTCCCCCCGCCCAGCCTCAGGCCCAGGCGCCCGAAGCCGAACAGCACGCCGACGCCGCCCCACCCAAAGACAAGGCCCAAGAAAAAGAAGCTCCCATCCCTCCGGAAAAATCCGTGGCCACCCGCCACGAGATGAACTTGAACGGCAAGACGCTCAAGTACATCGCCACGGCTGGCACGCTCCTGATCCGCGACCAGGAAGACAAGCCCTACGGCAGCATGTTCTACGTGGCCTACACGCTCGACGGCGCCGAGCCCGGCACGCGGCCCGTGAGCTTTCTCTACAACGGCGGACCGGGCTCGGCCACCATCTGGCTGCATATGGGCTCGTTCTCGCCCGTGCGTGTCCAGACCGACAGCCCCAACTCGACCGCTGGCCCGCCCTTCAAGCTCATTCCCAACCAGTATTCGCTCCTCGACAAAACCGACTTGGTCTTTGTCGACGCGCCCATTACCGGCTTTTCTCGCGCGGTAGGAAAGGGACAGCTCAAGGACCTGATCGGCACCGATCCTGATTTGCGCGCCTTTGACCGCTTCATCCTGCGCTACCTAACGGTCAACCAGCGCTGGAACTCGCCCAAGTTCCTCATTGGAGAGTCGTACGGCACCACGCGCTCGGCGGCACTGGCTGACATGCTGGGCAACGATGGCGTGCAGCTCAACGGTGTCGTGCTCATCTCCTCCATCCTTAACTACAACATCCGCGCTGGCGGCTATGACTTCATTTACGTCGCCAACCTGCCCAGCTACGCCGCCGCTGCCTGGTATTTCGACAAGATTCCCAACAAGCCGGCCAAGGTTGCAGATTGGGTGCAGCAGGCGCGCGACTTCGCCAGCGGTTCCTACGCCCAGGCTCTGTTTGCGGGCGATAAGCTGCCGGCCGCGCAACTCGACGATATCGCTAAGCAGGTGAGCCACTTTACCGGCCTCAGCGTGGAGTACGCCAAGGAAGCCAACCTGCGCATCTCGCCCTTCCGCTTCCGCAAGGAGGTGCTGCGCACGGACCACAAGACGCTGGGCCGCTACGACATGCGATTTGAGGGCGAAGACGTGGACGCCGCCGGAGAAGTGCCCGGCTACGACGCTTCTGACACGGGTATAACCGGGGCGTTTGTGGGCGCCTTCCACAACTACCTCGAAAACGAGCTGAAATACCAAACGACCGACACCTACCGGCCTACTGCTTACGACATCACACACGAGCAATGGGACTTCAAGCACAAGCCCACTAGTTCCGCTGGCCCCGAACCGGGAAATGGCGTGCAGCCCCAGCCCTACGTTGCTGCCGACCTGGCCAGCGCCATTCGCAAGAATCCGCATCTTCACGTCTTCTCGGCCAATGGTTACTTCGACCTGGCAACGCCCTTCTTTGCCACCGAGTACGACATTTCGCACATGTACCTGGAACCGGAACTGCGCGGCAACATCCAGTTCGGCTACTACCCCTCGGGCCACATGATCTACCTCAACGTCGATGCCCTCCACCAGTTGAAAGACGATCTGGCCGCGTTCATCGCCAAAGCGCAGGAATGAGAAACAGCTGATAGCTTTCAGCCTTCAGCTATCAGCTTTCTTTTAGGAAAGCCAACATAGAATGCAGACGAGTGTTTCTTCGGTCGGGGATCGGGGATCGCTGCCGGCTCCCGGCAGGCCAGGCTGAAAGCTGAGAGCTGAAGGCTAAAAGCTGAAAGCCAGAAGCTGGAGCCCAAATGGGCCCCAAAATAAGAGGCGGGCACCCGGAGTCGGGAGTGGAAGGACTTCCCGAAACCGGCTGCCCGCTGGACCCTGGTCCGGGTCTAGGTGGTATTTTTAGTTTAGGCCTGTTCTCGGCGAAAGCAAGCAAATTTTTTAGCAAAATTCCCATTTCGTGACTGCAGTCACCTTACCCCCCAAAATCGCCCTTGATAGTTTGACTTGAAGGGCTGCCCCTGTTACAAAAGTTGTGTTCCATCCTTTAAAATCTAAACCTGACAGCCCCAGCGAATCGTTACCAGCATGCAACTGATTCTTCAACAACTCGGAGCCATGTTCGTCGGCGCCATCCCCACTGCCCTGCTGTTTATTGTGCTGGTTTTGGCGTACCAGTTCCTGGTGCAGGGCCCGCTCACAGCCACGCTCAAAAAGCGCCGCGCCCTCACCGAAGGCGCCATGGAAGATGCGCAAAAGGCGATTGCGGAGGCCGAGGCGCGCACGGCCGAGTACTGCCGCCAAACTGCGCCAGGCCCGCGCCGAGGTCTATAAGGTCCGCGAACAGCGCATCAAGCAGTGGAATGCCGAGCGCGATGTCCAACTCGACCTGGCCCGCAAGGCTGCCGGACTGAAGGTAAGCCAGGCCAGGGCCGAAATCGAGGCCGAGGCCGCCGCCGCAAGACAGATCATCCTCGGCTCGGCCGGCGATCTGGCCAGCCGGGTCGTCCGCGCCGTGCTGCCCGCAGCCGCCGGGGGTTCCCGTTGAAGAATCGCTTCAAACATCTGTATCCCTCCCTCCACGTTTCCGGGTTTCTGTTATTCGCGGTAATGGCACCGGGGGTTTGGGTTGCACCCCACCGCCTCGCCGCCCAGCAGTCGGCCCCGGCCGCCGACAACAGCCACCGCCGCTCAAGACGCCGCACAGTCCAGTGCCCCCAGGTCTCAGGAAGAGCAGGACAACATCTTCCGCCTTGAAGGCCCGATCGTGAAGTGGACCGCGAAGACCTTCAACATCTCCGCCGAAGCCGCCGCCGGCATCTTCGAGTTCTTCAACTTCGCCCTGATCGTCCTGCTGCTTGGGATTCCCTTGGCGCGCATCCTGCCCAAGATCTTTCGCAAGCGCTCGCAGACCCTGCGTTCACAGCCTGCAAACGGCGCGCGAGGCAACGGCGGAAGCCAACGCCCGCCTGAGCGCGGTCGAGGCCAAGCTGGCCGGGCTCGACGACGAGATCAGGAAATTTCGCGCCCAGGTTGAAGCGGAAAGCCATGAAGACGAAGCTCGCATCAAGGCCGCTCTCGCAGAAGAGAGCGCCCGCATCGTCCAGGCTGCCGAGCAGGAGTTGAGCGTAGCCGCCGCGCAGGCCCGGCGCGGCCTCCGCCACTTTGCCGCCGACCTCGCCATCGAGCAGGCCGCGAAGCAACTGGTTCTCACGCCGGAGACCGACAAGGCCCTGATCGCCGAGTTCGTCGGCCAGCTTTCCAGCCCGGCGCCCGGCAACGGCTTAAAGAAAAGGGGGAAGAACTAGATGGCCGCCTTCGTCTCCCGCTACGCCAGCGCCTTTGCCGACGTGGTCACCGCCGCCAAGCTCGACACCGCCGCGATCGACGCCCAGTTCACCGACTTTCTTGCCACTTGGGAAGGGAGCCCGGAGCTGCGCGAGTTCTTTCGGAATCCCGGCCATTCCCGCCGTCCAGAAAGTGGCGATCCTCGACAAGTTGAATGCAAAGCTGAAGCTTCAAAAGGAACTCCGCAACCTGCTCGCCGTGCTCATCTCGAACGACCGCATCGCCCAGGTAAGCAGAAGTTGCCCAGGCCTGGCGCAGCCTGTTGCAGGAGCAGTTGGGAATTCGCCCGGCGGAGATTGTCACCGCCCGCGAAATCGACGCAAAAGAGCGCGAAGCGCTGGTTGCCGAGATCGCCAAACTGGCCGGCTCAAAGATCGAAGCCAGCTTCATGCTCGACAAATCCATCCTCGGCGGCACGATAGTCCGCATCGGCTCCACGGTCTACGACGGCTCCGTCCGCGGACGTCTGGAACGTTTGAAGAGCAGTGCTCAGTGAACAGTGATCGGTGGTCAGTCGTAAGGGACTGGTGAACCGCAAGAGAATTTGGCAGCAGCGACGATTTTCGAGTTTGTTCGGGATTTCAAGGATTGGAAAGGGAGGCAGACGCTCAGCGGCTCCAAATTGTCAGCTCTCAACGATAGCGGAGAACTGACCACTGACCACTGATCACTGACCACTGAAAATGGCTCAAATCAAGGCAGACGAGATTACGCAACTCCTTCGCGAGCAGATCGCGAACTACGACTCGAAGGTCCAGGTCGACGAGGTCGGGACCATCACATCCCTAGGCGACGGCATCGCCCGCCTCCACGGCCTCGACAAGGTCATGGCCGGCGAATTGCTCGCCTTCCCGCACGACATTGCCGGACTGGCCCTCTCGCTCGAAGAGGACCAGGTCGGCGCCGTAATTCTCGGCGAGTACACCGAGCTCAGCGAAGGCAACGAGGTCAAGCGCACCGGCAAAATTCTCTCCGTGCCGGTCGGCGAAGCCATGATCGGCCGCGTCGTCAACGCGCTCGGCATGCCCATCGACGACAAGGGCCCCATCGCCACCACGCAGACTCTTCCCGTCGAGCGCCTCGCCCCCGGCATCATCGACCGCCAGGGCGTGCGCGAGCCCATGGCCACCGGCCTCAAGGCCATCGACGCCATGATTCCCATCGGCCGCGGCCAGCGCGAACTCATCATCGGCGACCGCCAGACCGGCAAGACCGCCGTCCTGCTCGACACCATCATCAACAACGCCAAGAACGACCTGATCTGCATCTACTGCGCCATCGGCCAGAAGCGTTCCTCCATCGCGCAGGTCGTGCAGACGCTCACTGAAGCCGGCGCCATGGGCCACACCATCATCGTCGCCGCCTCGGCCTCCGAGCCCGCGCCCATGCTCTACCTCGCGCCCTACGCCGCCACCGCCATCGGCGAGTACTTCCGCGACAACGGCAGGCACGCCCTGGTCATGTACGACGATCTCTCCAAGCACGCCATGGCCTACCGCGAAATTTCGCTGCTGCTCCGCCGTCCGCCGGGCCGCGAAGCCTATCCGGGCGACGTCTTCTATCTCCACTCCCGCCTCCTCGAGCGCTCCTCCAAAATGAGCAAGGAAAAGGGCGGCGGTTCGCTCACCGCGCTGCCGGTCATCGAGACCCAGGCCGGCGACGTCTCGGCTTACATTCCGACCAACGTCATTTCCATCACCGACGGCCAGATCTTCCTTGAAACCGACCTGTTCAACTCCGGCGTCCGCCCGGCCGTCAACGTCGGCCTTTCGGTTTCGCGCGTAGGTTTCTCGGCGGCCATCAAGGCGGTCAAGCAGGTGGGCTCCACACTCAAGCTCGACCTCGCCCAGTACCGCGAGCTCGCCGCCTTCGCGCAGTTCGGCTCCGACCTCGATCCGCTCACCCAGAAGCAGCTCAACCGCGGCCAGCGCCTCACCGAACTCCTCAAGCAGCCGCAGTTCCAGCCGCTCACCTGGCAGCAGCAGGCAGTGGTTCTGTTTGCCGGCACGCAGGGCTATCTCGACGACCTCAAGGTCACCGACATCCGCGCCTTCGAAGACGGCCTCTACAAGTATTTCGACAGCGCGCAGACCGCGCTCATCGCCGACCTGACCACGAAGAAGGCTCTGGACGACGACCTTCGCGGCCGCCTCCACGCAGCATTGAAAGAGTACTCCGCAAACTTCAAGGCAGAGCTGGAAACGGCTAGTGTTCAGTGAACAGTGGACAGTGAACCGTAAAAGCATCGACTGTGCTTTTGCTGTCCACTCAATCTTGATCGCTGAACAAAGAACCTAAGGGAACTGGACACTGTGCACTGTCCACTGCTCACTGTTCACTGAGAACCAACGATGGCAAACGTACTCGATCTCCGACGCCGCATCCGCAGCGTGAAAAACACGCGCCAGATCACCAAGGCCATGAAGATGGTCTCGGCGGCCAAGCTGCGCCGCGCGCAGGAGCGGGCCCTCGCTGCCCGGCCCTACGCCAAAATGATCCTGAGCGTGCTTGAGTCGCTCACCCGCCGCGTCGATCTCTACGACGAAGAAACCGGCAACCTCAAGCATCCGCTCTTCGCCACCCGGCCGGAGAAGCGCGTCCTGCTCGTCATCGTCAGCGGCGACAAGGGCTTCGCCGGCGCCTTCAACGCCAACATCCTCAAGACCGCCTTCCAGTTCATCTCCGGCAACGCCGACAAGCAGATCGACGTCGAAGCCGTGGGCCGCAAGGGCCGCGACATGATGCGCCGCCGCTATCCTGCTGCCGTCTACAACGAACAAACCGACGATCAGGGCGTCACCCATCAGGTGCGCTGACCGCAAAGGCGCCCGTCGAAGTTACCGGCGACCATCCCGGCATGTTGCTCAAGCTCGAAGCGAGCCGCGTTCACGAGCTGGCCGAGAGCATCATCGCCCGCTACGTGCACGAAGAGATCGACGCCGTCTACATCGTCTACAACGAGTTCAAGTCGGTCATCGCGCAGCGTCTCGTCGTCGAGCGCCTGTTGCCGCTCATCGATCTTTCCAGCCCGCAGATCACCGGCGCCGTCGAGCCCACCGCGGAAGAAAAGGAACGCGCCGCCGAAGCCGCACTCTCCGCCGGCATCGACATCGAGCCCGCGGACACCGCCGAGGCCGACGAAGAAGCAAAAAAATTCGGCACCGCCAATGTCGACTACATCTACGAGCAGCCCGCCGAAGAACTCTTCAACGGCCTGCTGCCCGCAATTTGTTTTTTCCGTGCTCTACCACGCCATGACGGAATCGGTCGCCGCCGAACACGCGGCCCGCATGACGGCAATGGATTCGGCTACCAACAACGCCTCCGACATGATCGACTCGCTCACGCTGCACATGAACCGCGTGCGCCAGGCCGCCATCACCAAGGAGATCATCGAGATCGTCTCCGGCGCCGCGGCGCTGTAAGGCGCAGCCTCCGGAGGAAGCAAATCCGGAAGGCACAAAATCCGGAGGGAGCAAATCCGGAAGGCACGAAATCCGGAGGGAGCAGGGGCCTTAAGGCCCCTGAATGAAGCAAGAAAGTTCTGCCGGGCTTTAGCCCCGGAGTTTTGAAAGGGCACGAATTCGGCCGCGCCGAGACTTTAAAGGTTTGTATCAGGGCACGACTTTAGTCGTGCCGCAAGAAGGCTCAAGAATCACCGGGCTTTAGCCCCTGAGGCAATTCTGGAGAGGTACCGGGATCCAGCGTGCATCAATCCGAAGAAGATGAACAATGGCGACGAAGGTGCGATTTGCGATTCCTGAGCGCGAAGTCGAACAGAATGGGGTCACTTTCAAGAGGGACACAGATGCAGGGCGACATGGTGAATTGACGATCCGCCAGAACCACCTCATCTGGCGACCAAAAGGGAATGAGTACATTTTCAGAGTTTCTTGGGAGAAATTCGGCGACTTTGCCGAGGAGTCAGGCAAACGAGAACTCCCGAAGGCGGGCGTAGTGAAGGCGAAGAAAAAGCTCAAGATTTAGTTTGTTCAGCAAAGAAGGCAAAGAACAATGGCAGAAAACATCGGCAAAGTAATCCAAATCTCCGGCCCCGCCGTAGACGTCCAGTTTGAAGAAGCGACCATGCCGCCCATCTATCAGGCGCTGCGCGTCACCAGCGACGGCTTCACCGTGCCCACGCCCATTTCCGTAATTCTCGAGGTCCAGCAGCACCTGGGCGAAGGCCGCGTCCGCACCGTGGCCATGGAAGCCACTGACGGCATGGTTCGCGGCATGAAGGCCATCGACCTCGGCGGTCCCATCCGCATGCCCGTCGGCAAAGAGACGCTGGGCCGCGTGCATCAACGTCATCGGCGAGCCGGTCGACAACCTCGGCCCCATCGGCGAAAAGACGCGCATGCCCATTCACCGCCCCGCGCCGCTCTTCGACGAGCAGTCCACCCACGAGGAGATGTTCGAGACCGGCATCAAGGTCATCGATCTCATCCAGCCCTTTTTGAAGGGCGGCAAGATCGGACTCTTCGGCGGCGCCGGCGTCGGCAAGACCGTCGTCATTATGGAACTGATCAACAACGTCGCCAAGAACCACGGCGGCTACTCCGTCTTCGGCGGCGTCGGCGAACGCACCCGCGAAGGCAACGACCTGTGGACGGAGATGACCGAGTCCGGCGTCATCAAGCCCGGCGACTGGGCCGACTCCAAGTGCGCGCTAGTCTACGGCCAGATGACCGAGCCGCCCGGAGCTCGCCTGCGCGTGGCCTTGAGCGCCCTCACCGTCGCCGAGTACTTCCGCGACGTCGAAGGCTCCGACACGCTGCTCTTCATCGACAACATCTTCCGCTTCACGCAGGCCGGGTCGGAGGTTTCAACGCTTCTCGGCCGCATGCCCTCCGCCGTCGGCTACCAGCCCAACCTGGCCACGGAAATGGGTGAACTGCAGGAGCGCATCACCTCGACCAGCAAGGGTTCCGTCACTTCGGTGCAGGCCGTCTACGTGCCCGCCGACGATCTCACCGATCCCGCGCCGGCCACCACCTTCGCTCACCTCGACGCCACCACCGTGCTCAGCCGGCCGCTGTCTGAACTCGGCATTTATCCTGCCGTCGATCCGCTGGCATCGACCTCGCGCATTCTCTCCGCGCGCATCGTCGGCCAGGAGCACTACGACGTGGCGCAGGGCGTCAAGCGCATCCTGCAACGCTACAAGGATCTCCAGGACATCATCGCCATCCTGGGCATCGACGAACTCTCGGAAGAAGACAAGCTCACCGTAGCCCGCGCCCGCAAGGTGCAGAAGTTCCTCTCCCAGCCCTTCCACGTAGCCGAAACGTTCACCGGCATCCCCGGCGCTTACGTCAAGGTTGCCGACACCGTGCGCAGCTTCAAGGAGATCATCGCCGGCAAATACGACGACATCCCCGAGCAGGCCTTCTACATGAAGGGCGCCATCGAAGAAGTCCTCGAAACCGCCGAGAAGCTCAAGGCGAGCGTGTAAAAGGCAGGGACCAGGTTTCAGGTATCAGGGATCAGAAAAGCGGGCTCTTCGCAGAAACGGTTTTAAACTGACCCCTGAAACCTGACCCCTGAACCCTAAAAATCCTGAAAGGATTTTTGTGGCTGACGAAACCAATCAAATCCGCGTCCGGCTCGTCACTCCCGAGCGCACCATGTGTGAGCTTTGCGCTACCGCGGTCGAGTTGCCCGCGAAGAACGGCTACTTCGAGGTGCTCTACGGCCACGCTCCGCTGGTGGCCGAACTCGGCGCCGGCGACGTCATCGTCCACGGCGGCGTCTGCGAAGGTTCACCCGACGCCACCGGCGAATCCCGCTACAACGTAAGCTGGGGCTTCGTCGAAGTCCTCCCCGACCGCGTAACCATCCTCGCCTCCGACGCATTAAAGCCCGAAGAGATCGATGTCCCCCGCGCCGAGCAGCAACTCGACCGCGGCCTCAAGATGTGGAAGGAAGCCGGCGAAAGCGAAGAAGCCTACACCGAATCGCTGAGAGTAATCTCCGAAGCCGAGGCCAAAATCGCCTCCGCGAACGAGAAGCCCTAAGCTCTTCGGATCTCAATCAACTGATCGAAGCACTCACCAGTGCTTGCGCCCCGACAACAGATCCATCTCCGATCCGGCCAGCAAAAAAGCTCCCACACCAAAGTCATAACTTGATCTAGGCTTATACTCCGCAGGCGCCTCTCCAATCGGCTGGATGCACCCCAGCCGCCCATCCTGATAAACATGGGTCAGCATCCCCGCCCATGCCTTCTCCACCACCGGCAGATATTTCTCCGCATCCAACATGCGATGGTTAATGCCCCAAGCAATCGCGTAAGTAAAGAACGCCGAGCCCGAAACCTCAGGCAGCGGATAACTCCCCGCATCCAGCAGCCCCGGCTGCCACAGCCCCTCGCTCCCCTGCACCGACGCAACCTCCGCCGCCATCTCCCGCAGCAGCACAATGTAGTGCGGCCGCAACGGATCGTCCGACGGCAAATCGGCAAGAATGCGCACCAGCCCCGCCATCACCCACCCGTTGCCGCGCGCCCAGAAAATCTTCTCGCCATTCTTCTCGTGCTTGTCCCGATAACTAACATCGCGCGAGAACAGATGCTTCTGCTGGTCGTAGAGAACCTTCTCGGTCTTTCCCCATTCCCTATCGACGTACGCATTATAGGTGGGGTCGCCGGTAATTTCCGATAACGCAACCCCGGCCGGCGGCGCCATGAACAGCTCATCGCACCAGTTCCATGCCGGCTTCTCCGGATCGTTCAGCAACGCCACCGCGTCGTCAAACTGGCTCCGCAAAGGCGCCAGTTGTTCTTTCCTATGCGTCGACCGATAGATCTCAAGGAACGCCTGCGCAATCGTGAAATCAAAAGCCGGATACGTCGTCCGCTCCAGCTTCCAGCCGAAGTGCTCTCCGACAGAAGCAACATACTGGCTGTAGCGCGAATCGTGCAATGTTCTCGACGCCGACATCAAACCAATATCGAGCACCCGAAGTCCCAATCTCTGCTCGGCCCTGCGCCTCGACGCGCGCCAGCTCCCAGTCGGCTACCTTCTTCATCGCCGCGCGAATTGGTTTCGGATGCAACGCCGGAGAAAGGTCTGTTGCCGGCGGCCCTGGGTCGCTGGGTTCATCTCCCGGTGAAGCCGCCGGCTGGCCCCCAGCCGCCTCCTGAGCATGGCCGGCGCCGCTTAAAGATGCGAAAAGAACAACAATCGAAATCCCCAGAAGCACTTCAGTCAAACCAGCGCCCCACAACGTCCTACGCGCCCAGTGCATTCTTTCTCTCCTCGGCTTAGTCGCCCGGTGCCCCATTCATCACAGTTTCATCGTGATGAGTGGGAGAGAGACAAAATTATGCGCTCAATCACCTGGCCTGCAAAGTCAGTAACCATCATACGATCTTCATCTTCCGCCCACGCCACTTGCCGACTGTACGTCAACCTCGATAAAGTGACAGCCACAAGGCATCTTTCAGGCCAGCGCCGCCGCTAGCCTGCCGCGCACCGCGTAATCACCTTTTCCTCAGAGGATTTTGCATGTCTTCCTTGCCTGTTAACGCCATCGCCAATCAGGACATCGACTCCACGCTGCGCGAGAACCGCGTCTTTCCGCCGCCGCCGGAGTTCAGCGCCAAGGCCCACATCAAGAGCCTGGAGGAGTACGAGACCCTCTACAAGCAATCCATCGAAGACCCTGAAAGCATTCTGGGCCGGCGTCGCCGGCGATCTGCACTGGTTCAAGCCCTGGGACAAGGTCCTCGACTGGAATCTGCCCTGGGCCAAGTGGTTCGTCGGCGGCAAGCTCAACCTCAGCTACAACTGCGTCGACCGCCACGCCCTCGGCGCCCGCGCGCGACAAGACCGCCCTCATCTGGGAAGGCGAGCCCGGCGAAATCCGCCGCCTCACCTACGCCGAGCTGCACGCCGAAGTGCAGAAGTTCGCCAACGCCCTCAAGTCCCTCGGCATCAAAAAAGGCGACCGCGTCGCCGTCTACATGGGCATGACGCCGGAGCTGGCCATCGCCCTGCTCGCCTGCGCCCGCATCGGCGCCGTCCACTCCGTCATCTTCGGCGGATTCGCCGCCAACGCCATCGCCGACCGCGTCAACGACTCCTCCTGCGTCGCCATCCTCACCCAGGACTCCAGCTACCGCCGCGGCAACGAAATCCAGCTCAAGCGCACCGTCGACGAAGCCATGGCCGCCTGCCACACCGTCAAGCACGTCGTCGTCTACCGCCGCACCGGCTCGCCCGTCAAAATGGTCGAAGGCCGCGACCACTGGTGGCACGACCTCGTGGCCGCCGCCGCGCCCGAATGCCCCGCCGAGCCCCTCGACTCGGAAGACCCGCTCTACATCCTCTACACCTCCGGCACCACCGGCAAGCCCAAGGGCCTCGTCCACACCACCGGCGGCTACGCCGTGCAAACCTACCTCACCACCAAGTACGTCTTCGACCTCCGCGACGAGGACGTCTACTGGTGCACGGCCGACATCGGCTGGGTCACCGGCCACTCCTATGTCGTCTACGGCCCGCTGCAGAACGGCGCCACCGTCCTCATGTACGAAGGCGCGCCCAACTGGCCCGACTTTTCGCGCTTCTGGAAAATCATCGACGACCACAAGGTCACCATCTTCTACACCGCGCCCACCGCCATCCGCGCCTTCATCAAGTGGGGCGACCAGCACGTCGAAAAATTCAAGCTCGACTCGCTCCGCCTGCTCGGCACCGTCGGCGAGCCCATCAACCCCGAAGCATGGATGTGGTACCGCGAGAAGATCGGCCACAACCGCTGCCCCATCGTCGACACCTGGTGGCAGACCGAAACCGGCGCCATCCTGATCGCGCCCATCCCCGGCGCAGTGCCCACCAAGCCCGGCTCAGCCACGCGCCCCTTCTTCGGAATCCAGCCCGAAGTCGTCACCAAGGAGGGCGCATCCCGTCCCCGCCGGCCACGGCGGCCTGCTCGTCGTCCGCAAGCCCTGGCCCTCCATGGCCCGCACCGTCTACGGCGACCCCGAGCGCTACCAGAAGACCTACTGGTCCGACGTCCCCGGCAGCTACTTCACCGGCGACGGCGCCCGCATGGACGCCGACGGCTACTTCTGGCTCATGGGCCGCGTCGACGACGTCATCAACGTCAGCGGCCACCGCCTCGGCACCATGGAAGTCGAGTCCGCCCTCGTCGCCCATCCCAAGGTCGCCGAAGCCGCCGTCGTCGGCCGTCCCGACGATCTCAAGGGCCAGGCCATCTCCGCCTTCGTCTCTCTGGAAAGCGGCAACCAGCCCAGCGACGAATTGAAAGACGAGCTCCGCAAGTGGGTCTCAAAAGAGATCGGCTCTCTCGCTCGTCCCGACGACATACGCTTCACCGAAGCCCTGCCCAAAACCCGCAGCGGCAAAATCATGCGCCGCCTCCTCCGCGAACTGGCCACCCACGGCGAAATCAAGGGCGACACCACCACCCTCGAAGACTTCACCGTAATCGCCAAACTCCGCGAAGCCGAAGAAGGCTAAACGTTCCGCGGAACAACGCCTGCTACCAAGGTCTCGCTTCTGAGACCTGGGAAAGATCCTTGCACCCCGAGAAACCTTCTTCGCTTCCTGCCGAACGCCGCAAGTCGAAACATGGATCCGCAAGGCCGAGCCACCCGACCCGTCTGTCCTATTCGAACAAGAGTGACATCGGTCACACCGAATAGCTCCGCAAGTCCCTCAATATCAAATTCACAAAGAGGAACCCCAGCCAACTCGACCAGGTTGGCTCAATGTCTCTTCTGTGAGGTCGTCTCCCATGAATTCAAACGCCAACCACTCCAATCGCCCCAATCCGTCGATTGTCTCTCAGCAAAGCCGCACACGAGATCAACAGGACCGGAATCCGCGGAGTGTGTTGCTTGAGGTCTATCAGCTTTTGGAGGATTATGCACCCACCTGGTACCTCGAATCCCATAGCCGGAGAATTCGGATGGCGCTGGACACGCTTGAGGCGTAGTCCCTCATTCCTGCCCGCCCCGAAAATAATCGCCTGCCTCAATCCCCAACCCGCACCTATTCTTCCCGCAGCAAAACCAGCGGATCCACCGCCAATGCCCGTCGCGCCGGAATCCACGCCGCTATCAGGCCCAGCAGCAGCATGGTCGCACTCACACCCACCAGCACCAGCGGATCCTTCGGCGTCGCCTCGTAAACAATGAACGACAACACCCGCGTCGCCAGCACTCCCAGCCCCACCCCGGCAACCGACCCCACCGCTAGCAGGCGAAACGCCCGTCCCAGCGATGCGCCGAGAATCTGCCGTCGCGATGCGCCCAGCGCCATGCGAATTCCCAACTCGCGCAGCCGCTTGCTTACCACGTAGGAAGCCATGCCGAAGATCCCCGTCACCGCCAGCATTGCCCCCAGCAATCCCAGTATCCCCAGCGCCACCGTGGCCACATGCGCGGCAAACAGCGCGGTATCCATCTCTTCGGTCCACGTCCTCAGAACGAATGGCAGTCCCGAATCCAGTCCGTGAATCGTACTCTCCAGCGCCCCCGCTGTCTCTTCCATACTCCGTTTCGACCGCACCACCAGCCACGTGCCGCTCGACGTGTGCTGCTGGAACGAGAAGTACATCGCCGGCTGCTGATCCTCCGTCAGCGACCGGTATTTCCCGTCTTCGACAACGCCGACCACCTCGGCCCGCTCTCCGCCCCAGTACTTGAAATGCCCCCCGATCGCCTTCTCCACCGACCCGAAAACCTTCACTGCAAAGTGTCGGTTCACCAGCGCCACCTTCGGCGCCTTCGCGTTGTCGTCGATCGTCAGATTCCTCCCCGCCAGCAGCCTCGTCCCCGCCGCCTCAAGATATCCCGGAGACAAGTTGTAGTTCATCGCGTCCGCGGCATAATTGGTGGGCCGGTAATCCGTCGTGCTGTCGCTATAAACATACGAGTCGCCGCCGCCCAGCCCCAGCGGAAGATTGCTCGTATACCCCACCGCCGTCACTCCCGGAATCGCCGCAATCGCATCTATCATCCGCTGCTGCATCTGCGTCGAGTGTTCGTCGCTGTAGCCGGCCATTTTCAAATCGCTCTCCACCAGCATTGCGCTCTCCGGCCGGAATCCAAAACTGCTATGCAGTGACCGCGCCAGTCCCCGCACCGCCACCAGCGACGAAGTCACCAGCACCGCGCAAATCGCAATCTGAAACACCAGCAGCATATCGCGCAGCGTGAACCGCTTCGTCCCCGCCGTTCCGCTCATGCCCGTCCGAATCACCTGCCACGGATCCGTGCGCATCACCTGCCGCACCGGCATCATTCCAAACAAAAATCCGCTCCCCAGCGCCAGCAGCAAGCGCCACTCCATAGGTGCGTACATCGGGGTTCACCGGTATATTGATCGGCACATCGGGAATCGGCTGCCAGGCGCTCAGCAAGTGCAGGATGATCACTCCGCCCGCCAGCCCAATCGATCCTCCCGCCAGCGCAACCAGGATCGCCTCTGTCAGCAGCTTGCGCAAAATAAGCCCGCGCTTGGAACCCAGCGCAAGTCTAAGCGCAATATCTTTTGCGCGATCGGCCGCCCGCGCCGCAAACAGGCTGCCAAGGTTCGCGCATGCCGCCAGCAGAATCAGCCCCGCCAGCAGCATCAGCCCGGCCATGAACGCCCGCGCCGGCCCGCCCAGCAGGTCGCCCACCAGCCCCGGACGCGCCAGCGTGAACTTCACTCCTTCGTCGTCCCCCGGATACGTCTTGGCCATCCACGTCCCAATCGTATTCAGGTCCGCCGTCGCCTCCATCGCGCTCACCCCAGGCTTCAGATGCCCTACCACCATCGGCGAGTGATCGCCGCGATATTGCAGCGAGTTATGCCCCTCGACAACCGGCTGTTCGATCATCGGAATCCAGAGCCCCGGTGCAAAAAACAACTCCGTGCCGCGAAACGCAGGCGGCGCTACCCCGATGATTGTGAACGCGTGCTTGTTGATGTTGACCTGTCGACCCACCACGCCCGTGTCGCCGTGAAAGTAGCTGTGCCAGTACGCATAGCTCAGCACAACGTAGGGGGCGCTGCTGATCCCCTTCTCGTCCGAGGCGTGGAAAAACCGTCCCACATACGGCTGAATCCCCAGCGCGTCGAAATAATTCCCGCTCGCAAGGTACGGCCACGCCGTCGACGGATTCCCGCCCGAGTCCACCCCTACCGGGCCGATAATCTGGAATGCCACCAGGCTTTCGAACGTATGATTCTTGTCGCGCAGATCCACGTAATCCAGGTACGATTGCGACGGATATTGGAACCGCTGCACCATGAAGAGGCTCTCCGCATGGGGCACGTTCAGCGGCCGCAGCACCACCGCATTCAATACGCTGAATACCACTGCGTTCGCGCCAATCCCCAGCGCCAGGGTGGCAATCGCCGTCAATGCAAACCCCGGCGATTTCATCAACAACCGCACCGCGTGTTTCAAGTCGCTAAACATGATTGCAATCTGGTACGCGAGCCCCGCCCCACCGGTTCCCAAAGAATTCAAGCCGGCTTCGACAAGTATCTTGTCGCCAGCCGCCCCATCCCTGAAGTTCTAACTCTCTTTCCCAACTAACAAACTCTGGGTGCCCCATCCTTCGCTTTTTTCTAGCGAAGGGTGGGATAGCAAGAACCTCATCCTGGCGGGCACTTCTGATCCCTGATCCCTGATCCCGCATCCCTGATCCCTGACCCTTGACCCCTGCCCTCCTGATCCCTGCTTTTGCATAAAATTACGCCCCGCCGGCCCACAATGGTGATATGCCTTCCCTCAATACAAGCATCGATTCCGGCGTCGACCTGGACCAAAGCCCCCCCGGGGGGTACCCCCCCTCCGAAAGGGGATACTAAAAGGTAACGGATTTCGACCTAACAGAAATGGAATGAACAGCACAAAAGCCAATCATATGTACTCATCAGTAAACAGAGCAGCCCGATTTTGGTCGTTTTTCTTCTCAAAAACAGCCATTTTCCCCCGAAAAAGGCCAGAGGAACGCGCCAATCGGAAGGTTGAAAACAAGAATTCACGACCCCTGCCCATTCCGGACGCCGTCCAGGCGAGGAGTGGCCAGACTGAACATTCGATATTCGACCGCGGGTATACTAAAGGTTGGCAAAAGCCGTTGGAGCAATCCCGGCCGCCGAGACATTTTTTGGACGCCATGGGGGACTCTCTCCCCCGGGATGCCAGGCAAAATCCAGGGAGAAGTCATTACATGGGAGCATTGCTGGAGTCCATCCAATCGCCTGCCGACCTGAAGCGCCTGAATGTCGCTCAGATGGCGGAACTGGCGGAGGAGATCCGCGAGTTCCTGATTCAAACACTGTCGAGAACCGGCGGCCACCTCGGACCCAACCTCGGCGTAGTGGAATTGACCCTGGCCCTGCACGCGGTTTTCAACACTCCAGAAGACAAGATCATGTTCGACGTGAGCCATCAGGCTTACGTGCACAAAATTCTCACCGGCCGGCGCGATCGCTTTGAGACCATTCGACAGCCGGGCGGCCTCAACGGCTTCATGCTGCGCACCGAAAGCGAGCACGATTGCTTCGGCGCCGGACATGCCGGCACCGCGCTTTCCGCCGCCCTGGGCATGGCGGTGGCCCGTGATCTGGCTGGCGGCACGGAGCACGTAATTGCCGTGGCCGGCGACGCGGCGTTTACAAACGGAATCACCTTCGAAGCGATGAACAACATCGCCGAACAGACCAGGCGGCTGATCGTGGTGCTCAACGACAACGAGTGGTCGATCGACCGCAACGTAGGCGCCATTGCCAGATACTTTCACCGCATCGTGACCAACGAGCATTATCAACACCTGCACAAGACAGCGACGCGGTTGATCGAGCGCTTCGGAGGCAAGACCGCGATCAAGGTCGTGCGCCGCGCCGAAGAGGCTGCCAAGAGCATGCTCTGGCCTTCGATCCTCTTCGAAGAGTTCGGCATGGAGTACTTCGGCCCCATCGACGGGCACAACCTGCCTCTGCTTATCGAGAGCCTCAAGTTCCTCAAGGCCGCCGATCACCCGGTGCTGCTCCATGTGCTCACCCAGAAGGGCCGCGGCTATCAGCCGGCTCTCGACGGGCAGAAGAAGTTCCACGGCCTGGGGCCCTACGATCCCGAAACCGGCATGACCAAGCCAGCCGGCCTCCCTACATATTCCGAGGTCTTCGCCAACACGCTCGCCAAGCTGGCAGAAAAAGACGAACGCATTGTGGCGATCACTGCGGCCATGCCCAACGGTACAGGCCTCGATCTCTTCAGGCCCCAGCATCCCACGCGCTACTTCGATGTAGGCATCGCCGAAGAACACGCGGTCGTGTTTGCCGCGGGCATGGCCACGCGCGGATTCAGGCCGGTGTGCGCCATCTACTCAACATTTTTGCAGCGCGCCTTCGATCCGATTGTGCACGACGTGTGCCTGCAAAAGCTGCCGGTCCTGTTTTGCATGGATCGCGCCGGGCTCTCAGGAGACGATGGGCCAACGCATCACGGACTCTTCGATATCGGCTACCTGCGCTCCATTCCCGGCATCGTGCTGATGGCTCCCAAAGACGAGGACGAACTGGCCGACATGATGAAGACCGGCCTCGATCTTCCCGGACCCAGCGCGATTCGCTATCCGCGCGGCGTGGTGGCCGGCGTTGCGTGCAAGGCCGAGCCGCAGACGATCGCCGTTGGCAAAGCCGAAGTCATTCAGGATGGCTCGGACGTGGCGATTTTCGGCCTGGGACCGATGATCTCGATGGCCAACGAACTGGCCGCACTTCTGGAACGCGACGGTTACTCGCCGGCGGTCGTCAATCCGCGGTTTATCAAGCCCATCGATCGCGAGATGCTTGCGCAATATGCTCGCCGCGTCGCCGCCATTGTGACCTTTGAAGATCATGCAAAGATGGGCGGCTTTGGGTCGGCGGTGGTTGAAACTTTGGAAGAGATGGGCAGCGCGGTTCCGGTGGTGCGCATCGGCTGGCCCGACCAGTTCATTGAGCACGGCAAGGTGGACACGCTGCGATTGAAACACGGATTGAGCGTAGACGCCGCGCTGAAGCAGGTGCTGCCGTTGCTCGCAGGGCGCAGACGCCCTAAGCTTGTCGCCAGTTGAAAGAATGCAATTCAGGAGAGATGGTAACTACCTTTCGTTTCGCAGGCCCGGTCCGTTTTACGGACTATCCCAATTCGCTGTGCGACAATCCTCAACAGACCTGCCTACAAATGCGACTCGTCTCCAAAATATTCACGTGCCTTGCGTACGTGGCGTTGACTGTCAGCCTGTGCTGGGCAAAGGCCCAGTCTCAGGCCTCCGCTGGCAACACAGCTTCGGTTCCTCTGGTGCTGACCGGCGGCACGGTAATCGATCTTACAGGCTGGGGTCACTCGGCTCGCGACCTGCAGGACGCAGTCGTGATTGTGCGGGATGGGCGAATCGCCGAGGTTGGCACTTCGGCGACGGTGGTCATTCCCAAGGGTGCGCGCGTCATCGACTGTACTGGGAAGTTCATCATACCCGGCCTGGTAGACGGTTATGCCGGCATGAATTCCCAGGGCCAGGCCAACGCCGATCTCTACATGGGCGTGACCACGGTGGTGGCGCGCAACGACCATGAACACGGGCTCGTCGACTTCTCCGCCAATCCGCGCCCGCATCTCTACGCGATTGATTCGGTCGGCGCCACTGACAACTGGAGTCTGCTGGCCAAGCGGCCGGATTGGATTGGCAAGCTCAGAGAGGGGGCGCGCCCGGTCGAGCTTAGTCCTGAAGACACCAATCTCGCAACTCAATGACACCGCCAAGCTTGGGACGCGGGCGGTGTTGCTGGGCCATGAGATCACTGCCGCCAACGCCCAGTTGATTATTGTGCGCGCCCACCAGTTGGGGCTCGTCACTTATGGCGAGTTCGTTGCCACGCCTTACACGGTGGGCGTTGAGGCCGGGGTGGACACCCTGCTGCATATGAACCGATACGACCTCGGCGTCATCCCCGACGAGCTGCAGCGGCCGTTGGTTGACGACCCTGCCGGCCCCGCGGCGAATACGGCGTATGACTACTCTCAACGCCTGCCCCCGACCGACCCGCATTTGCGCGCCTATGCCCGCTTTCTGGCTGCGCAACATGCTGCGCTGATGCCCACCTTCAGTCTCAACTTCTTGAACCTGCCCGGCCACCGCAATTTGTGGAAGGAGCCGGCTGCTGCGGTCCTCGACCCGGCCCGCATGTTCAATCCTTCCAATCCTGCAACAGGCGAGATGGATTACCCGCTATCCTTATGGACACGCCATCTGCCTGGCTTCGGCCAGCGATGGTTCGAGGAAAACCTTCGCAAGAAAGCCGACCAGGAAGCCATGCGCATGTGGCTGATCAACGAAACGATCTTCGACGCCTATCCGCGCTACCTGGCCGCCTCGGGCGCGCCGGTGAATGGCACGATGCCCGGCATCTCTCTGCATACCGAGCTTGAGATGCTGGTGCGGCTCGGGCTTTCCCCGCGCGAAGCCCTGGCTGCGGCCACGAACAACTACGCCATTCAGTTCGGATGGAGTGAACTGGGGCTGGTGGCTCCGGGGCGGCGGGCAGATATTCTTGTGGTCGACGCGGATCCGACCGTGAGCATATGGAATGCGCGCCGGATTTCAACGTTGATCGTCGACGGTGAAGTTTTAGGTCGGGATGGGCTGCTGCGATTGAAAAGGTGAGGCGTGCTGCTTCCCTATGGGCGCTGCGAACAGTCACAATGGCGAGTGGACTTTCTGAATATCCATAAACGGATCGAGGGGCAACGATGCCTGCGGCGAATCGCGCTCAAACGAGCGATTCAGTCCTGCCTGCTGCTTGGAGTTCTGGCGGCGACGAGTTCGGCAACGTTGGCGCAAGATCAGCCTCAGGAGCCAACGCAGGAACCTGCACCAGAAGCTGGGCAGGACCAGACGCAGACAGCTCAACCCATGACCCTGGACCGCACGCTGGCGACACTGCACGGGTTGGTTCGTAACACTGCTACGGGCGAAGGACTACCACGGGCGCTGGTGCGTATTGAGGGCGATGCAAACACCGGCGCACTGACTGATGGGGAGGGGCGGTTCGAGATTCCCAACGTTCCAGTGGGGCCGCAATCGGTGACCGTGCAAAAGCCGGGGTTTCTGGATCGAAGTCTTTCTGCCGCGGGCACAACGAACGAGGTGGCGATGTTCCTCGTCGTGATGGCTAGCGGAGGCCACAACATTTTGGTGGCGGCACAAATGCCGGACGTGGTGTTTATGTTGGCGCCTGCCGGCGCAATTCGCGGCCAGATCGAACTCTCGACAGGCGAACCCGGAGAGGGCATTGCGATCGAGTTGGCGCAGCGGACACTTGAGGACGGACGTGCGATCTGGAAGCTGGCCGGATCGACAAAGACGCACAGCGACGGAACGTTTCGCTTTGGAGGGCTCACCGATGGTGAGTATGCAATTTACAGCGACCCAGCCATGGACAGCGACCTCGATGGTATGCCGGGCGGGGCGGGCCAGCGCCTAGGCTATGCGAGCATCTACTATCCCGATGCGCGGGAGACTTCAGGGGCGGCCAAAATTCACGTGGCAAACGGCCAGGAGACGCAGGCCAACCTTACGCTAACATTGGAGCCCTTCCACACCGTGACAGTTGCGATCATCTATCCGCAAAGCAGCGGCGCAGAACGGGCGGGAATGAATCTTTCCGCGGTGGTGCTGGATAGTGCCGGGCGGCAGCTTCCCTACGAAGCACAATTCGATGAGCAGTCGCATTCCGTTCGGGCCGAGTTGCCGGATGGCAGCTATACGCTGCTGGTGTCGCGCATCCCACAAGGGGAACGCCGGGGAGACCAGGGCAAATTGAATGAGGGCATTCTTGCCGGGATGGTGGAAGTAACCGTAGCCGGCCACGCGGTGCCGAATTTGCGTGTGCCGCTCGTCGCTCCGAGGCCGAATCCCGTGCAACTCAATGTGATCCACAATTCAGGGCGGTCTCTGGCCGGAGGGCAGGGCAGCCAGGTGCTGGTGCTCGCGAGTCAGGCCGGGGGATGGATCGACGATGGCATTATGAGTGCGTATGCAGACGGAGGCGCGTCAGGATTTCTCGAAGCCGCTTACACCAGGCCCGGCTCGTATTGGGTCCACACGCACATTCAGCGGAGCGGGCTTTGCGAGTCTTCGTTTACGGCCGGCGGCGCAAACCTCGGCCGGGAGCCGGTGGCGATCGGACTTTCCGGCACCATGACGCCGATGGAGTTGACGTTGAGCGACGACTGCGTCAGCCTCGAACTCAGCTTGCCGGAAACGCTCCAATCCATTGCCGCAGGCGAGGAGCCTTTCTTTACCGTGTATGTGATCCCGGACTTCGACTCGACGGTGGATGTGGAGCCCGCGATACTGCGCGCATCGACGGGTGGCAGTGTAGCGGTGAGCGGGCTGACACCAGGCAACTATCACGTGTATACGTTCCTCGGGGCGGTCGAACTGGAGTATAGGAACCGCGACGCTCTGTCGGCACTGGCGAATCATGGACAGGCGATTACTCTGTCTCCTGGAGTGACCGGCAACTTGGTGGTGGGGCCAGCGAGACAATGAAGCTTATAGGCGACATGAGAGCAGGCAAGAGAGTCGGGACTTTCGTTCTCATGCTGGCTTTCTTAGGGGCGTTGGCGCTGGGCAGGGCATCGGCTCAGACTAGCGATTCCACTCAAACAGGTGCGGCGGGCTACCGAATCGCCGGAATCGTGGTGAACGCGGTGACGGGAGCGCCGGTGCGCGGTGCGAACGTAGCAGTTCTGGCGGAAGAGGACAGCCAGCGCATCTCGGCGGCACAGTCAGGAAGTGATGGTCGGTTTGCAATCGAAGGGCTGGCAGCGGCCAAGTACCAGTTGACAGCGTCCAAGCGCGGCTACACGACCGCCGCATACGACGAGCACGGGGAGTACAGTTCGGCGATTGTTGCCGGCGCGGGTCAGGATACGAGCCGCGTCGTTTTCAGCCTGGTGCCTGGCGCGGTATTGCGCGGGGTGGTGACTGGGGATGGGGGCGACCCGGTTGGGGATGCGCAGGTGATGCTTTTCGAGAAGCCGCAGGGACACGAGCGGGGCGCGAAGGTCGTCCAGGTGGAGACGGCCATCAGCGACGACACGGGTGCTTACGAGTTCGACAACCTGAGCAAGGGGGAGTATCTGCTGGCGGTGAAGGCGGAGCCCTGGTATGCGATGCATCGCGCGAGCGGCTCACAGCAGAACGCTCCAAGTGGAGGAAATCCGGCGCTCGATGTGGCTTACCCCGTTACCTTCTACGATTCCACGACGGATGAGGCCGCCGCGATGCCTATTGTGCTTAATGGAGGCATCCGCGCGGAAGCGGACATTAGCCTGCACGCGGTTCCGTCGCTCCGCCTCGTTGTGGAGGCGTCGAGAAAGCAGGATGGATCGATCTCGAGGCCTCAACTGAGACAGACGATATTCGGTACCGAGGTTTCAGCAGCAAGCGCAGGCTTCATGGATGCCATCGAGACGGGAACCACCGAATTTACCGGGGTGGCACCGGGGCAGTATGAGCTGACACAAGGGGACCCGCCGCGGGTTGTAGAGCTGGATGCGACTACAAGTCAGCAGGTGGAACCGGGTGCCGGCATACCCGCCTTTGCGGTGAGTGGGACGCTACAGACTGCGAATGGCGCGCCGTACACGGGCGAGTCGGTTGTGACGCTGGAGCCGGCGGACAACTCGCGGGGGCTGAAGCCGATGGTGGCTGAGTTCAACCATGGCGCCTTCAGCTTTGCGGCAGTTCCCGCGGGGACGTGGAAGTTGCGGGCGGAGCAATCCGGATTGGCGGAGCCCGTGATCTCAATTGCTGTGGGCGGGCGGCTGCACAGCGGGAATCTCTTGGCGGTGCAGGATCGCGCACTGACGATTTTGGTGAAGATGAGCGCGGACGGGATGAGGGTGGAGGGGTTTGCTGAAAAGGGCGGCAAGGGGGCGGCAGGGGTGATGGTACTGCTGGTTCCCAAGGATCCGGCGGCCTTTCCTGAACTGGTGCGGAGAGACCAGTCGGACTCCGATGGGAGCTTTGCACTGCGCGATACGGCGCCGGGACAGTACACCGCGGTGGCGATCGAGGATGGATGGGAGCTGGATTGGACCCGTCCGGAGGTGATCGGGCGCTATCTTACGGGCGGAGTTGCCGTCACAGTAACGGACACCCGCGACAAAGTGGTCCACCTCCCGGAGCCGGTTCCGGTTCAGGCGCGTTAACGGGGCAGAGACGAGAAGACGACGGCATGCGGCTGGGACTTCATGGAAGCGGGTGTTAGAGGATAGTCTATGAAGGTAGCTAAAACCAGTCACGGCGTCTGCTTCAGGGGCGGTGCTTGGAAGCGGCATAAATACCAAAGCATAGTGTTGAGGAGTGTTTCAAGTTGAAGAGCAAGTTCCAGTTTTCGATTTTGGCCGTGATTGCGGCCGCTCTCATGCCCCTGTGTGGTGCAAGTCAGGTTGCCAAAGAACGCGCGCCGGCCCAGCCGGGTGCGCCCGCATTCAAGTGGGAGGCGTTCGCGGGCGCCGGCTACACCAGCCTTAACCAGGTGAACCTGTCGCGGTATGGGCTGATCGGCGGCAAGGTGGGGGTTACGCGCGATTGGGGCAAGCACTTCGGGATCACGGGACTCGGGGCCTACTACAAACCGCCGACAGGCAAGGGCGGCGGCGGGAACCCGGGCGATCCGTCGGTGTATTCCGTTCTGGCCGGCCCGGAGTTTCGCGCCAACCTTTACGGGAACTTCGACGGGATTCTCCATGGCTTGATGGGAATTGAGCACACGGGCGGCGAGCACATGACGCCGAACATCTCTTTCGCGGGCGGTTTTGGCGGCGGCATTGACTACAACATGAGCCAGCATTGGGCATTGCGCGCCTCGGGCGACCGGGTGGGCGCATCGTTCTCGCTGAGCAACAATACGTCGCAACTGGCCTATTCGCCGCATCTGCACTGGAATGCGCGCGGAGAGTTCGGGGTGATCTACCGGTTCTGACGATCCAGAGAGACGGGTGCGACAAGAGGCTTCTCCTTTCGGGGAAGCCTCTTGATTTTCAGGGCCGCAGAATCGGGCGGTTTTCAGGCCTGAACAGGCATTTTGCTGGCCGAAAATGGGTGTCTTTTGACCGAAAAACGGCCAAAATCGGGGTGTTCTATTTACCGTTGAGTTACTAACATTGATTTTTGCATTCTTCATTCCATTCATGTTATGCAGAAATTCGTTACCTTTCAGTACTGCCTTTGGCGGGGGGGTAGGGGGGGGGTGCCTTTTGGGGCTGGAAAACGGGCTTCCGGAGCGGAGATTTACCGGAGTTTGCCGCGTGGGGCTGGAGGAGGCTCATACATTCATTCTGCGCCGGCGCGCAGTAATTTTCGGCAATGCGAGAAACAGGGAACAGGGAATAGGGACTACGCCGATGAATGGGGTTGGTTGAGGTTCCAGGATTCCCACCCTTGCGACAAAAACAAGGACGTCGCAAGGATGGGGCACCCGGCGGCCCGGTGTGATCGGAAGACCCGCTCATCGGTCGCCGCGGCGACCCACGATGAACGGGGCACAGCTTCCTGAGGCGTATGGAGTTTCCTCGGGGTTGATGAGCGGGCCACTTGCCATATCATTTGGGGCTGGATGAGTCGGGCTTGGTGGCAGCATCGGGCGCTGGGGTACTGGTGTCAAGCTTGTCCATCAGCATTGCTCCAAGGCTCTCAAGGACTCCTTGATTGCTGCCGCCGCCGACAACGAGGATCTTGGGTACGAAGGCGCTGTTGCCTACCGCGAGCGCCTTGATGGCGTTCACTAAAGCCGTCGGTCCCTTGCCCAGCGCTTCGACCTGTCTTTGATACGCCTCGGCGTTGGCCAAACCGACCGCACGAACTTCGGCTCCCTTGGCCGTGCCGGTCTGCTCGATGTAGGTGGCCTCGCCCTGCGCTTCCTTCATTCTGGCTTCGGTCTTGTTGGTCTGGATGTCTACGCCCACCCTTGCCTTGGCAAGGTCCACCTGCATGTCGGCGGTGCCGCGCGCCTTCTCGGTTTCGATGCGCTGGTCCTGGGCCTGGCGCTGCATCTTGAATGTCTCCACCTCCTGATGCGCGACCTCGCGCTGCGTGAGAACAGTCACAAGTTGCTCGGGGTAGACGACATCCTGGATGTAGACTCCGCGGGTCTCGATTTCGTACTCGGCGAGTTTTTCCTGGATGTAGTTGAAGGCCTGCTCCTGAACACTCTGGCGGGTCTGGATGAACGAGATCGCTTCCATGCCGCCGATCTTGTCGCGAAAGAGGTTGCCAACGGCGGCCTGGAGAACTTCGTTCACCAGATTTTCCATGGAGCCAACCATGGAGATCACGCGGGGAGCCTTTGTATCCGGAACGTGAATGAGAACCTGCAGGTCGATGCTGAAGACGAAGCCCTCATTGCTTTTGGCGATGATGGGTTCAAGGCGCGCATCGAGCCCGTGCGCTCCGGTCACATCCTTCGCCCAATCGAGTTTGAGAATGGCAGTAAGAACAAGCTTGGCATCGTAGATGCGGGGATTGATCGGATACTTGCCGGTCCGCAACGCTTCCTGCCATATGCCCTGGTGGCCGGGGCGAACCAGGCTGCCAAACTTGAATTCAGCGCCGGACGTGTCCTGGGTGGGCAATCCGACATAGGCCTTGATGACCGCAACCTGACCCTGCTCCACAACCAGCATCGGCACCTGCTCGACGCGCACCAGGAACGGATTGAGGTTGTATGCGCCATAGAGCAGCGGGTCGTGCTGGAGGCCGATCTTTGCCGCCGGCCTCGAGGAACTTCTGGAAGTCCTGATAGTTGTTGTGCTGATCGTTCTTGCTGCCGAGGATCAGGCTCATCAATTCGAAGTCGGTGCCGCCGGCTTTGGCTTCGAAGTCGCTGACATCCTGGAATCCGCCGAGCCTGCTCGCAATTGCGCCAGCCGGCAGGGGTTCGCCATCGAGCGCGGTGACCACACCGATCATGTCCAGGACTTTGCCGCTTTCACCAGTAGGCTTGGGAGCGATGCGGGTGACATTGAGCTGCCACTCTTCAAGACCGAAGGCCTGAAAGCTCAGCTTGTTGTAGGCGGCGAGGTGCCTGTACTCGTCCGACACCGGCACGCCGAAGACCTGCGGCTTGGTGATGACAAGGAAGGCAACGGGATGAATGGGGGCCAGGGTTCCGGGAGAAAGAACGGGGCGTTGCACGCCCTTCTCTCCGCCCTTATCGACGAAGAGGCGAAAGTCAGTGAAGTTGCCGAAGGCGGCATCGTACCTGCCTGACTTGGCGCCGATGGGAGTGGGCTTGCCAACCTGCGCGATCGACAACTCCGATTTGACCGGCAGGGACCTGCACCCACGGGTGTTTGCTGACAGCGAAGAAGGGCTTGAACTTGAAGCGAATCCCGGGCATGAGAAGGTCGGCCTGATAACCGGCTTCGCCCTCGAAGGCTACCGGGTTATTGCCGGGCAGCTTCTTACCGATTCTCTTTCGAACGAGTCCGATTTGGGTTGGACCGATGCTGTAGAACGACGCGAAGATGGTGGCAAGGAACAAGAACACAACGATCAACAGCAACAAACCGAGAATTCCTATCATTTCGAATCTCCTCGTTCAACAGCGGGCGCCATGAAGCAGTTTATTTGGAGGTGCAGGGGCCGCAACATTGGTTCAGGGGCTAAAAGCCCAGGTTCGTTTGGTGCATTTGCGGCACGACTGAAGTCGTGCCCTGATACAAAACTCGGCGAATGCAGCGCTGGGGCAGGCACTTCCGCAGCCTTGGGAGCCGTGCCCTTTTAACGCCTTGTTCATGGAACCACTCCTACTGCTTTGCAACCGGAACTCGTACCAGGATTGCATTATCTACGCGCACAATAAGCCGGGAGAATTTCTCCTTGCCCACATAACGCACCGCTTCGTAGTGCGACCCACTTGCGTTGATCGGCTCTACGTCGACATGCAGCGGAGCTTTGGGGTTGGCCGGCACATCAAATTCTACGCGTATGTCGGGGCGGCCGTCGCCGTCGATGTCCACCGCATCCGAAACATGCGCCGGCAGCGCGTCCGCGGGGCTCCAATCCAATTGGACGAATGGCTTTTCAGTCTGCAGCATATGCGGATAGACGGCGCGATGAATCGCGATCGAGTAGGCGCCTTGATGAACGATGCGCACCTTCGGTCCGCCCGAGTACATTTCGTCGACGTGGAAGCCGAGAGCGATCATGCCATTTGTAAAAAGTCCGAACAACAGGAAGGGAACGAGGACCGCCATGAGCAGGGTTGCCGCAGCCGCCGTGTAGCCAAGTTTGGTCCGCAACTTCATAACCCACCTCTAGACAAAAAGTGCAGAATCGTCGCAAGCCCCTGGGCGACGATGCTTCCGCCGAACAGGACGGCCATACCCCAGGCGGCATAAAGAAACATGAGGCGCGCGTGTTCTGGTTTGCAGCCGGCCTCGGTTCCCTTGATGTGCCACTCGACGGCGCCTCTGGGACATGCATCGACACATGCGCCGCATTTGGTGCAGGACATCAAAGCCTCGCCGCGCGCAATGGATTCCCTGGACATGGACATGGTGGGGCAGGCCGTCTGACAAAGGACGCAGGGCTTGCACTTCTGCTTGTCGATCTTGACGGTAAAGATATTGGCCTTGTTGAAGATGGACTGGAAGGCGCCGAAGGGACAGAAGAAGGAGCACTGGGTGCGCTTTTTTGTGAGCAGCGGCAGCACGATGACCAGAGCTCCAAACAGCAGCACAAAGATCGCGTTTTGCACCAGGCCTATCGTGCTTCTGGCAGCGACGTACTCCGACACCGCCTTGAAGGGACAGAGCCACAAGCAATAGGCCGGCTCAAAGAGGGCCAGCGAGAGCAACACCATGGCCAGCAGAACGGCCCAAGGGACGAATCGCAGACGGGGGTCGATTTTACGAATTTTCGCACGCGGGGGCAGGGCGGCCATCCCTTCCTCGATTCCGCCGAAGAAGCATGCGTAGCTGCACCAGCCGCGGCCGATGACAAGAGTAATTGCCAGCCAGATTCCCACCATCGCCGCCATGCCTCCCTCGGACATGCCGCCGTTGGGCAGGATGGAGCCGGGGAAAACGAGCGTGCGCGTGAAGGCCGCGGGCAGAATAAGGGTCGGAATGGGCAGGAAGCAAAATGGCGTGCGGCCGGCGATCATCTCTTCGATGGGAATGCCCATGGTGCCGCGAATGGAGATGACGTTATGGATAAATTCGATCGGAAACATTACGCCAACGGATACGAAAAACCAGCGGCGCCATCGGTAGGTGGTCCCGGTACGCATCATCATAAAGAACAGCGCAGCCAAAAAAAGCATGGTGATTGTGGCGGCGATTCGCGACGACGGAGCCGCGCTGGTGCCGGGACGGAAGAACATCAGCAGCGACCATATAACGATGGGCAAGGTTAGCAGCAGTGAGCGGAGATTGCTGCGCGGCACCGGACGAACGAGTCGCGGCGCTTGAACACTAGTAGCCATATGCATTTCTCCCCGTGAGCATGGCGATTCCCATCAGGAGGTAGTAGATGGAAATTAACACCATTGTCATTCGCGCGACGGTGATGACCGCCTGGTTGCGCACCACGCAGCCGAGGCCTGCGAAGGGCACAAACCAGACCGTTGTTCCAATAAAGAAGCAGGTGAAGAACAGAAGCGCCTGCATCACGCTGCCGAGTTGAGCCGCCCGGAAGCCGGCAGCTACAAACGGCGGGCAGAGGCTCAAACCGGTGAGCAAACCGAGCACTGCCGCTCCCGAGGTTCTGTGGCTTTTGGCCGCGCCGATGTTGACTAGCCTGGATTCGGAACACGACCCTTCGCAGAGGTGTTTGGCGGACCAGGCATACCAAAGCAACACGCCGGCAAGGATTACATTGACAGCGCCCATGACGAGCAGACGCGGCGCCGGCAACAGAGAGGCAAGGGTACCGACTTCCCAGGCTATGCCGGCAAACAACAGGTATCCCGCAAGGCGGGCTACCAGGAAAGTGGAGAGGGTGCGCGCATTGGGGCGAATGCCCTGATGACCCGCGAGCAAGGCGGGAACAAGCACCGGTCCGCAGGCCGCGATGCAGGCGGGTCCGGACGCCAGCCCGAGAGCGAGCGCTTCGCCGAATAAGACAGACGCAGCCATGCGCGGAATTTACGCCGTTCGATTCGACTGGTCGGTGACGCATGATACAGAGGGCGAAGCTGCGGCAAAACGAACTGAAAGTGGAAACGGGCTATACTTGTCGCGCGGCGAGACCGGGTGGTGTGGGGTGCGCAGAGTCGGGCTTCTGCTGATGTTGTTGGCGGGCATTGCCTCCCAGGCGATGGGGGCAAAGCGGGTGAGCGTGGCGGAGTTCGAAAAGGCGCTGGCCTCGGCCGATGGCCAGTCAGACGGCAAAGCCGCAAAACAAATTGCCGATTTCGAACTCACGGAAAGGGCAAGCACGGTGCGCGTGGCGCGGTGGGAGAGTGAATTCCCCGGACGGCACTGCCATGAGGCATTCACGGTGCTCGCCGACTCATCCGCTTTTCTCGACCTGCCGACGGCGGAGATCCCCGGCAACGCGACGCCGGATATTGCGACGCAACGGGCGATGCTCCAGAAGACCGCGGAGTATGCGAGCACGACGCTCTCCAGGCTGCCGAATTTTTTTGCCACGCGCAAGACCGAGCACTTTGAAGACACTCCTTCCAGCCAAACCCTCGAGCACTTCAACGGGTTCTCCACGGGGCACGGGCCGCGGTCAGCCGTCGCGCCAGGCCCCTCGACCGGAGAATCCACCTACCAGCCAGTGCATAGTACAGGGAGGTCAAGCATTAGTGTCAGCTATCGCGACGGTCACGAATTCCGGGGTCAGAAGCAGGCGGATATCGATCTTGAGGGCCGAGCGACTAAGGAACTTACGACTCACGGCGAATTTGGACCAATCCTCGCCGTCGTTCTTCAGGACACCTCGGGAAGCGCGATCACCTGGGGCCATTGGGAACAGGGCGAGAACGGCGTGAACGCTGTCTATCGCTTTTCGGTGCCGCAGGGGAAGTCAGACTACATGGTGGCGCTGCCGCGCGGCATGCTTATCGATAGGATCTTTCCCGCGTACCATGGAGAGATAGCGATCGATCCTGCAAATGGAGACATTTTGCGAATTACGGTGATTGCAGACCTCGCTCCTCCCAATGAAGTGGTGAGGAGTTCAATCCTGGTGGAATACGGGCCGGTTCAGATCGGAGGAACGCCCTATATTTGTCCGCTGAAGAGCGTGGCATTGGCCAAGTTGCCCTTTGGCGATCAGCAAGGCATGGATACGGTTCTGAAGACGGAGTTGAACGACGTTGTCTTCACCGACTACCACGTGTTCCGCGCCGAGGCTCGCATCGTTCCTGTGGCAGGGGCCGGGGATGAACCGCAGCAGGCCCCGCCCAAATAGCTCATCGCAACGTTGTACGATGAGCGCATGGAACTTCTATCCATTCGAAGGAGGACGCGGAACGTGGCGGGAAGATGGAATGCGAGGTTTTGCGCGTTGGTAATGGTGGGGACGCTGGGCTGTGCGGCTTCTCCAGCGGCTTTTGCTCAGTTGCCGGAGCCGGGAGCGCAATCGCAACTGCCTAACCCGCTCACCGACACCACGGTGAAGCCGGGGAAGGTATTGTTGTTCGATCTCGAAGCGCGCTTTGCCAAGGATGTGTTGGCGCGCGGCGGGGCGGGGTTTGCGGATTGGTTTGCGGACGATGGAGTCGCTCTGGGCAATGGCGTGGCGCCGCTCATCGGCAAGGTTGCCATCGCCAAATCCGCCAACTGGTTGCCCAAAGACTATCAACTGACCTGGACCCCGACCGACGCCATGATGGGACCATCCGGCGATATGGGCTATACATGGGGCCACTACGAAGGACACAGCAAGGACGCCAACGGCAATGCCGTCCTCACCTCCGGCCGATACATCACCATGTGGCGGAAAGAGGGGGACGGAGATTGGAAGGTAGTGCTGGACGCTGGCGCAAACGAACCGCTGGCGAGCGGAGACTGCTGCAAGCTGCCTACCGCGCCCTGAATCCTGCAAATCTCAAATTGTCGAATGTCGATACTTGACAGGACCAGCCTTGCCGTCCGCACCGATGCGAGAACGCGGAGCGATGCATCGCTGTCGGCAATCGTTTTTCACAGGCCTGCTGCCTCCGCGAGTCGCTTTGTGCGCATTCGTGTTACTCAAAGCCATATTTCCACAGTGACAACTACCCGCAGTTCTCCTAAATGCAATTTGGTAACGTGCCCAGCAAGTACCCTTCGTAACACGCGACTCGATCCAGGGCCTAAAAATTGAAGTACTTGCGTGGTATTTTGTTTTCAACCAAAGTGATCACTTTGTGTGAGTGTCAACGAGGGTTCGTTGCCCGATACTTAGTTCGGGTACCTGAACAGTATGTGCGCGATGGCAGGTTCAAAGTCATTCGAGAACCAGGAAGCATACCTGCACCCTGAGTTCAACATCTTCGACCGCAATCCGGATCCAGCTCTTGACGAGTTGGCGGAGTTGGCCGCGGTGCTTTGCGGGGCCGATTATGCATATATAGGTTGGATGGATTTCAATCGCCTTTGGTTCAAAGCCCGTTACGGATTCAAGGGCATCGAACAGGCGCGTGCTTCGACTGCGTGCCGGTGGATGCTTGAGAAAGGCGATCCGCTGCTGATCCCCAATGCGGCGGAGGACCGGCGATTTCTTCCCGGGGGAATTACATTGCCGGGCGCCAAGCCTGCTCTCTCTTATGCGGGAACGCCGCTCATCACCAGTGCCCAGCAGATGGTGGGCACATTCGCGGTTCTGGCGATCAAGCCGAACGAGTTCAAGCCTGAGCACCTGACACTTCTGGAGATCCTTGGCCGCCAGGCGGTGACGCGGCTGGAACTTTACAGCCGCATCCGCTTGCAGGAACAGGCGCAGAGGTCGCGTCAGCGAACCGAGCGCGCGCTGGCCATCGAGCGATGTTTTGTGGCCGCGACACTGGATTCCATTCCCGGCCCTGGTGGCAGTGCTGGACACGGCCGGGCGCCTGGTGCGCATGAATCAGCCGTGCGCGCAGTTGACCGGAATGAACCTGGCAGACGCCGTGGGCCGGCCGTTTGTGGAGGAGGTGCTTGAACCGGATATATGGGCCTGGGCAGCCGCCAAACTGCACGAGGCTGTGGCGGGACAAGAGTCCGGACCGCACGAGACGGTGTGGCGGGTTGCCGCAAACCGCGGCTCTTCGCCGCAGCGGCCAGGGCTGATTCCGACGGATCACGGATCGCCGGGCCCGGGCAACACGACGCGACGCGTGAGTTGGACGCTCAGGCCGCTGAAGGGACCGAACAACGAGATTCAATACGTGATTGTGAGCGGTCAGGATGTGACCGATCAGCGGCAGATGGAAAAGGCACTGCTGTCGAGCGAGGCGCGCTATCGCGAAGTTGTGGAGAATTCGCTGGGCTTTGTTTTTACCTGCTCGATGGAGGGCCGCCTGACATCGCTGAACGCATTTACGGCGGAGACGCTCGGTTACCGCGCCGAAGCGCTCACCGGGCGCTCAGTAACGGAGTTGATGGACGCCTCGGGCGCGGCTACGTTTCAGGACTGCCTGCGAACTCTGAAAACTCAGGAAGAATGGCAGGGCGCGCTGCCCCTGCGCCGCAGCGACGGTGTTTACCGGCGCATCGCCTTCCGCAGCCGCCGGATGCAATTGCCCGGTGAGCGGCCTTTCGTACTCAATCATGGAATGGACGTGACCGAACAGTTCGAGGCCCAGGAAGCGCTGCACATGGCCACGCGCCAACGCGAACTCATTCTGGAGTCGGTGGGCGACGGCATCTACGGCATCGACCTTGAAGGGAAGCTGACCTTTATTAACGAAGCCGGCGCTCGCGCTCTGGGTTACTCGCCACAGGAGCTTACCGGCTGCGACATCCACGAAGTGATTCATCACAGCCACGCCGACGGTACGCCCTATTCGAAGTCGACCAGCCCGATTCTCCAGGCGCTGCGCCGTTGCGAGCCGATCCGCATGAGAGACGAGGTTTTCTGGCGCCAGGACGGCAATGCGATTCCGATCGAGTACAGCGCCAATCCGCTGATGGACCAAGGCAGCATTTCGGGCATGGTGGTTGCATTCCAGGATGTCTCCCAGAGGCGCCGCCTGGAGAAGATGAAAGACGAGTTCATCTCGACAGTGAGCCACGAACTGCGAACGCCGCTGACCTCGTTGCGCGCTTCGCTGGGGCTGATCTCCTCTGGCTCGCTTGACCGGCGGCCGGAGAAGCAGCGCCAGATGCTCGACATCGCGATTGGGAACAGCGACCGCCTGATTCGGCTGGTCAACGACATTCTGGACTTCGACAACGTGGAGAGGGGCCGCCTGCCCCTGCACCGCCAGCCGATTGAAGCCATCGACCTGTTGCGCCGGGCCGCGGATGTGGCTCACAGCGCAGCCACGCGCGCCCACATTGCATTCCGGATTGAAGCGCCTATGGGCCCGGTCTTTGCAGACGAGGATCGCGTCCTGCAAGTGCTCAACGAGCTGGTGACCAACGCAATCAAGTTCTCGCCGCCGGAGACGGCCATCCGGCTGGCGGCGCAGCCCGCGCCCATTGCCGATTCGACGAGCGATGCCGCCGGGCCTGACGAGGTCTGCTTCATCGTTGAAGATCAGGGACGCGGTATTTTGCCGGAGAAGCTCGATCGCATCTTCGAGCGCTTCCAGCAGGGCGACTCGTCGGATTCGCGCGCGCTCGGCGGCACCGGCCTGGGACTGGCGCTCTGCCGCAGCATCGTGGAACAGCACGGCGGACGCATCTGGGCAGAAAGCACGGTGGGGGTCGGCAGCAGATTTCTTTTTACGCTGCCCGCGGCTTCGCCGGATATCGAGTAGCAAGATCGAGTGCAGACGATAGCTTGAACTCTGCCATACGCTTCGTCGCTAATCGGGTCGGCTCCCCTGCGAACAGGTCTTACCGGGGCACCAACACATCCCAATCACTGCATCGTGAGACAATGCCATCGACGGCCTTCCCCGTTCGTTGAGTCCACGGCCGCCGGATGAAAAAACTTCCCATGGCTCTTTCCACAGGCTTACTCAATCTTCTTTTCGGGCGGCCGCTGGCCACCAGCGAGGAGCGCGCCGAGCACATCGGGCCCCTCGCCGGCATTCCCGTCTTCGGGCTCGATGCACTGAGCTCCGCCGCGTACGGACCGGAGGCCGCGCTCACGCTGCTCATTCCGCTCGGCCTGCTGGGCGTGCACTACATCGTGCCGGTGAGCGCGGCGATCGTGGCTCTGCTCATCATTGTCTACTTCAGCTACCGGCAGACCATCGAGGCCTATCCGCAGCGGCGGCGGCTCCTACACCGTGGCCAGCGAGAATCTGGGCGAGGGCGCCGGCCTGCTGGCTGCCGCGGCGCTGATGATCGACTACACTCTCACCGCCGCGGTGGGCATCTCCGCCGGCGTGGGCGCGCTGATCTCCGCCGTGCCCAGCCTGCAACCGCACACGCTTCGAACTATGCCTGGGCGTGCTGCTCATTCTCACCATCGTGAACATGCGCGGAGTGCACGACACCGGCGTGGTGTTCATGATTCCCACCTATCTTTTCACGGGCACGCTGCTGATTGTGATTGCCGTGGGCGCCTGGCATGTGTTCGCAGGGTCAGGCCATCCGCAGCCGGTAACGCCGCTGCCCGCGATGCCGGCCGCGACAATGGCGGTGAGCTGGTGGCTGCTGCTCAAGGTGTTTTCTTCAGGCTGCACGGCCATGACCGGCGTGGAGGCGGTGAGCAACGGCGTGATGGCCTTCCGCGACGACACGCGCAAGAACGCCAAGATCACGCTCACCATCATCATCGCGCTGCTGGCCGTGCTGCTGGCCGGCATTGCGCTGCTGTGCCGCGCATACGGCATCGCCGCCACCAATCCCGATGCGCCCGGCTATGAGAGCGTGCTCTCCATGCTCACGCGCGCGGTGATGGGCCACGGCTGGTTCTACTACGTCACCATCGGCTCGGTGCTGCTGGTGCTGGCTCTCTCCGCCAACACCGCGTTTGCCGATTTTCCGCGCCTCACGCGCGCCATTGCGCTCGACAACTACATGCCCCACATATTTCTGCTGCGCGGCCGGCGGCTGCTCTACTCGTGGGGAATTTATGTTCTGGTGGCGCTCACCGCGCTGCTGCTGATCGTCTTCGGCGGCGTCACCGACCGGCTGATTCCGCTCTATGCCATCGGCGCGTTCATGGCCTTCACGCTTTCGCAGGCCGGCATGGTGATGCACTGGAAGCGGCAGATTCGGCCCCATGGGACAAAGATCCGTGCCTGCGGAGCCTGGGGTCAACGCCCATCTGCGCATGTACGTCAACGGGCTGGGCGCAGTGGCGACAGGCATCACGACGCTGGTAGTGCTGGTGGCCAAGTTTGCCGAGGGCGCATGGATCACGGCGCTGCTGATTGCCGTGATGATCCTGTTCATGCGCGCCGTCAATCGCCACTACAGCGCATGTAGCCCGCGAGATCGATCTTGACCGGCCCATTGTTCCCGCCGAGATCACCGAGCCGATCGTTGTGCTGCCCATCGACCGCTGGAGCCGCATCTCGGAGAAGGCGCTCTGCTTCGCGCTCTCCATGTCCTCGCGACATTCGCTGCGTTCACGTGCTCACCGTCGGAGAGACCGACACCTTCTGCGATGAATGGGAGTAGAAGATCGCCGCGCCACTGCGCGCCGCCGGCAAGTGCGTTCCCAAACTGATTACGCTCCGATCGCCGTATCGCTACATTCTGCAGCCGGTGGTCGATTACGTGTTGTCGGTGGAACGCGAGACCGACTTCAAAAAGGTCTGCGTACTGGTGCCCGAGCTGGTGGTGCGGCACTGGTGGGAAAACCTGCTGCACAACCGGCGCTCCGACCTGCTGAAAGTGATTCTGCTGATGCGCGGCAACCGCCGCATCGTGGTCATCAACATTCCCTGGTATCTCGAGCGCGGTTGAACCGGGCGGATTCGCTCCAGCTCGACCAGCCTTCAGTGGTCTCCCACCCATTGTGCAAAAGGCGCACAATGGATGGGGCCCGAAGTTTTGTTACCACTTGCACCGAAGATGCTCTACGTGGCAGTGATGATTTCCGTTGTCGCCGGGTTGTTGTCGACCATCTGCCAGCCGGACAACGGCGGGCCGGTGTAGATCCAAATGGTTCCGTCGCCGTGCATCTGGTACAAACCCTCGCCCGCCGCAATCTCGCGTGCTCTGGGGTTGTTGTCCAGCATCTGCCACCCGCTTATCGCCGGACCGGTATAGATCCAGATGGTGCCGTCGCCGTGCATTTGATACAGCGACGACGCTGAAGCTGCAATGCCAACCGCTGCCGGATTGCTATCCACCATTTGCCAGCCTGTGAGAGGCGTGCCCAGGTAGACCCAGATGGTGCCGTCGCCGTGCATCTGATAAAGCGCTCCGCCGGCGGCCGCGATTGCAGTGGTTGCGGGATTGTTATCGAGCATCTGCCAGCCAGTCATCGGCGGACCGGTGTAGCGCCAGATGGTGCCGTCGTTATGAAGCTGATAGAGATCGTCGCCGGCCACAATCGCCTTGGTTCTCGGATTGTTGTCGAGCATTTGCCAGCCTGTCAGCGGCGGGCCGGTGTAGATCCAGATGGTGCCGTCGTCATGCAACTGATAGAGTCGCTTGCCGGAGGCCGCAATCGAGCGGGCGCGCGGATTGTTGTCCAGCATCTGCCAGCCACTCAGCGGCGGGCCCGTGTAATACCAGATTGTTCCGTCGCCATGCATTTGATAGAGCTGGGGTCCGGTTGCCTCAATGGCGCGGGCACGCGGGTTGTTGTCCAGCATCTGCCATCCGGTCAGCGGAGGGGTGGTGTAATGCCAGATGGTGCCGTCGCCGTGCATCTGGTAGAGGCGCGCCGGGAACGGGTCATCGGTGGTGATCGTCAGGCCCTTGACCGCCGCGACCAGGTCCGCGTAGGCAGTCGTCTTTCCAGTAAGCGTTTTGTAGTTGGCCGAGAGCGTGGCGCCGCCGGCCTGGGTGATCTGCGAAGTGGTATAGCCGAGCGAGCGCATCCAATAGATGTAGACTGTCGCGCAACCGGTCGAGACGTAATCGCGGTCCGTCCCTTCTGTCTTGCTCACCCAGTCGGGAAAACCGGCGGAGGCCCAGGAAGGTCCGGTGATGCCCCAGCTCGGCATGGTGCCCGGCGAACAATTCTGCGCCAGGTAGCGTGACAGCCCTTCCCCATTGCTGGAACCGCATCCCCACCCCTTGCCCTGCGCGCCCATGAAACACTCGGAGAGCTCGGCAATGTAGAGGGCGACTTCAAAATCTAGCGCGTTACCCGAGGTCACAGCGAAGGTTGCATCCACATAGAGAACGCCGCCGGAGGTAAAGTCGCATCCGCCGTGGGAGGCTCCGCCGGACCCGTCGTTCTTCCCGCTTAATGGCGAAATAGCAACGGTGACGGCGCCACCGGTGATTCCGAAGTTGTCCTGCATCTGCTGGTATGGAGCGAGCACCACATTCAGCATTTCGTTTGCCAGAGCCAACCCCGGCGCTCCAAGAGCTGGATCGTAGCCGACCGTAATGTTCCCGACTACGCCCACCTGGGTAAACGGATAGGCGAGCCCAGCGGGCGCCGCCGCCATCTGCTCGGCAGTTCTTTGTTTACGAACTGCTCCCGAGGGAAGAAATTCATTGAAAATTGGCACTTGTTTTCTCCTTCAAGCCGGGGGAAGCCCGGCGGCGTAGATTTCATGAACGAGCGCATGACTCGAGCCTTAGCCAGCGGTCGAAAGGCACGGTATTTCAATAGTGCGCTGAAGGAAGAGATCGTTACACGCCAACAAGCAAGCGGGCGGCGCCTTGGCAGTCCCAGCAACGCAAAGCCGTCTGCGAAATCCGTGGCTGGTGAGCCGCTTCTCGCCCCCGGCACTGTCTCCAATCGCCAAGCCAATTCCGGTTCGCCCTGCCTATCACCGCATCGAAGCAGCCAGCCTGCCCCGTTCGGGGAATAGCCCGAATTCGCAGAACCGCCCACCATCATTTAACGTAATGAGAGGCACAAGATTCGTGCCCGTCCCCGCAAGGATCATGATTCGCTCCCCATTCCACATCTTCGCCAAGGGCCGCCATCACAACAAATGGCTGGTGCTGATCGCGGCTTACAAACTCGGCCAGGCGCTGCTGTTTCTGGCCATCGGGCTGGGAGCGCGGCACCTGCTCCATAAGGACGTCGGTGACGAGTTCGCCGCGCTCGTCGACCACCTGCGCTTCAACCCCGAGTCGCGACTTGTCAACTTCATTCTCGACAAAGCCGAACTGGTCCACGACCCGCTGCTGCGCCGCATCGGCCTGGTCGCATTCAGCTACTCGGCCATCAGCATGATTGAAGGAATCGGACTTTATCTGGAGAAGATTTGGGCCGAGTACCTCACCCTTGCCATTACCGCGTCCTTTTTGCCCTGGGAGATCTTTGAGATCTTCCGCCGGCTGACGCTGATCAGGGTCAGCCTGCTGGCGGCCAACCTGCTGGTCTTCTTCTACCTGTTGCAACTGGTGGCGGATCGGGAAAGAATCAGGCAAAAAAGCAAGCGGACATAGCTCTATCGGACATTCAGGACCTGGCTGGCGGAAGTGAGGCGGGCCTGCCTTCGAGTGACACCGCTTGGGGGCTGGTTGTAGAGATACTTGCGAAGAGGTAACTGCCGAGTAGGCGACAATACGCCCGGGTCCTATATAGTGTTGCGCAAATCCTAGAACCCAAGCAACGGGATGTCGCGGATATGCGCGCACTAAATCAGGCCCCGCATGCAAATCCAACTGATCGAGGCGAGCGATGAAGTGAATATCGAAGATATTGGTAATAACAATAGCTCCTTGGATGGTTGCTTTGCTTTGTCTCGTGTCTGTTTGGTTAGTCGTGCAGGCCAGTTCAAGTGCGAGTGGAACGACGCACGGGATTAGCCCTCTCGTGATCTGCACCGGCGTGATCGCAGCTCTGCTTGCGGCGGCTATTGTGACCGTGCCCTTCTGGATCGTTTTCAAAAAGGCTGGGGCGCATCCGGCACTTTCGATCCTGATGCTGGTTCCACTTCTGAATGTCGCTACAATCTACCGGGTTGCGTTCTGTAATCCGAAGGCGGATGGCTCTGATCCTAAGGAAGTGAGTAGCGTCCCCTAAGATGGGTGGCCCTGGTCCCTCGCTTTTGGGGACGAGGGAGACACCCGGCTTCGCCACCCCAACCGCTCCGCTCCCGATCCTGGTGGATCCGGTTGCATCGCCGCCAATGCGGAAATTTGAGAAGCAACCGCAGATGCACATGGAACGGCGTTCCACCGAAGAGGATGAAAAGCAACCGCGGATCCCTCCCTTCGGATCGGGATGACAACTCCTGTAGGGCAGGCGCTTTGCAAGGGCCGAATTTTCAGGGCAGATGCTTCGCTGCGCTCAGCATGACAAGCCGGATGTGGGTTGGTTCTAACCGCGTAAGCGGAAGTTACTGCCTAGACGGGGTCGAGCCCCGATTCGGCTGCTCATTCACCGTTGCCTTACTTGGAATTCAGAGATTGAGCGGTCACTCCTCGATCGAACGACCGTACCGCGCCGGTTTAAGATCGGCTGTTTCGTCTGGATTTTCGCTTTTTGTTCCCTTACCATGATCGGCTCAAGCTGTCCAGTCCTGGAACCGAAGTCATTAACCCAAGATATAGGGGTCATTGCAATTTTCTAATCTATTACTTGAATTATCCACAGCAGACCATCCAAAGAGACACTTTTATCCCATTTTCTATTTGGCGCAAAGCTTCGAACGGGGGTACTATCGAACCCAGGTGGTAAAAAAGGGAACAAAGTGGGAGTTTGTGAAAGCCTCCGATTGCAGCCACTTAGAGTTCACACGCTGTTAAGCTTACTCGTTTTTCCGGACCAGGAACACAGAATTTGAAGCCAACGACCTGGGGAACCAGCCTGGCTAAGCGGAAAAAAGGCGAAGAGGACGTGCAATGTTTCGCGGAAACCATCCAGCGAAGGTCGATGAGAAGGGACGGCTGAAGCTTCCGGCTGCTTTTAAAGAGTTGCTGGACGCCCAGAACGTGACCCAGTACTACATCACCAGCGCGGATGGGAAAAGCGCAGAGATCTGGCCTTTGCCGGAGTGGAAGACGCGGGAAGCGGCGCTGATGGAGGCGGGGACTTTGAACCCGTCGGTGAACAGGTATGTGAAGCAGACCAGCTTTCACGGCAAGGAAGCGGAGTGCGACAGCCAGGGACGGGTGCTGTTGCCGCAGCTTCTGCGCGGCAAGGCGGTTCTGGATGACGCCGAGGTTGCCGTGCTGGGAAAGGGAAATTACCTGGAAGTGGTGAACGAGGCAAACCTCATGAAGCAGTTGGAGGCCGAAGAGGTGACGGCCGACGATTACGGGGTTCTGGCGAACATTTTCAAGCAGCAGGTGAAGAGTTAATACCCCCCAGGGGGAGCGCATGACGAAGCCGGACGAACGCCATGTGAGTGTTCTTTTTCATGAAGCGATTGATCTTCTCCGAGTGCGGGGGAATGGGACTTATGCAGACTGCACGGTCGGCAATGCCGGACATACAGAAGGGATTCTGCGGCGGCTTGGACCTGAGGGACACCTGATCGGATTCGATCGCGACCCGGAGGCATTGGCAGTTGCAAAGGTGAGGCTGGGCAGGGTCGTGAACGAGATGGGAAGCGAGGCGCCGGTTATCACACTCATCGGCGAGGCCTTCAGTTCCATTAGTAACCACGTGAAGGCGGCATCGCTGGATGGTATTTTGGCCGACTTTGGCGCGAGCAGCATGCAGTTCGACATGGTGCACAGAGGATTCAGTTTTCAGGCGGACGGGCCGCTGGATATGCGCATGGATACGCGCTCCGGGCCTACCGCGGCGGATGTTGTAAATGAGACAAGCGAGCGCGAGTTAGCAAATCTCATATTCGAAAACGGTGAGGAAAGGAGGTCGCGGACAGTCGCCAGAGCAATTGTGCGGGGACGACCGGTTACAACGACGGGGCAATTGGCACGGATAGTAGCCTCAGTCGTCTCCCCACAAAAACATGACAGAAAGCACGGCCACATTCACCCGGCCACCAGAACATTTCAAGCACTCCGCATTTATGTAAATCGCGAGCTGGACGAAATCAGGGACTTGTTCGAGGCCGCACCAAAATTGCTTAAGCCCTCGGGAAGAATCGTTGTTATCAGCTTTCATTCTCTTGAAGACCGCATTGCAAAAGACAGCCTGCGGGACGGAGCACAAAAAGGAATCTGGGAAATATTAACACGGAAACCGGTGACCGCCGGCGAAGAAGAAACAGAAAAAAATCCCCGCTCACGAAGCGCAAAACTGAGAGCGGCGGAGAGGCGGTAAGACAGGGATCAGGGATCGGGGATCGGGGATCGGGGATCAGGGATCAGGGATCAGAAGGAGAACTACCATGGCGGCATGCACAACAACATATTTCGAAGCCGGGCAGAATTGGGGCGCGCGGGTTGCCGAGCACAACGCCCAGTTGCTGGCCCAACAGCCTCAAAAGAGGCGCCGCATTCGTACGCCGGAGTTCTACTTCGTGCGCCACATTGACAACTCCCGGCTTGTAAAAGCGCCTGATCCGGTGCGTGCCCGCGAGATGCGGGTCTTTACCGGCGCCATGGGCGTGCTGTTGTCCCTGGCCATGGTCTACGCCATGCAGCATCTCTCCGCCATCGATTGCAGCTACCGCGTGGAACAGGAGAAGCAGACGCTCGATCAGTTGCGCGAAGAGAACCGGCAGTTGCGGCTCTCGCAGGCCGAGCTTACGCAGCCGGAACGCATCGACACGATGGCGCGCCAGTTGGGTCTTGCGGCGCCTCAGCCAGGACAGGTCATTCATCCCAACGCCCGCCTGGACTCTTCAATGCCTGTGGTAGCCCAGATGGCTCCGCCGGCAACGCCGGCGCGCTGATACTGCTTCGAGCGAGCCTGCGACCGTCGGCAAGTTTTGAAAGGGCGCGGTTTTAGACGCGCCACCTTGCGGCAGGAAATGATTTCGGGTATTAGTTCCTTAGGGAATGCAATTCCAAAACCTGGTTTCCCTCGGCGGCTAAAGCCGGGATTTAATTTATGAATCGTGCGGCACGGCTAAAGCCATGCCCTTTCAAAGCTTCGAGCCTGGAAGCTAGAAGCTGGAATTCCGATGCAGGCATCCGCCCGAGCCACGCACACCCGCAACAACCCGCCCCGCGTCATCCCTCTGCCGCGGACACGCTTCTGGCTTATCTGTCTTCTTCTTTCTGCTTTGGGCTTGCATCATCGCAGGGCGGCTCTTCATGCTCCAGATCGTCCAGCCACAAGGAATACGTTGAGCGCGCCGAAAAGCAGCAGCAGCGCACCTTCGAGGTGGCTCCCCGCCGTGGCGTGCTTTACGACCGCAACCTCCACGAGCTGGCGATGACCGTGCAGGTCGACTCCGTCTACGCCGATCCCTCTGAAATCGAGCAACAAAAAGGCCGCCGCGCACACACTTGCCGCCGTGGTACACACCGACCCCGAGGACACGCGCACCAGCGAAACGCGAGATTCTCGCCCGCCTCAACACCGGACACAACTTCGCGTGGATTGCACGCCGCGTCACTCCCGATGTTTCAACGCGAGTGCATGCACTCAACATGAAGGGCATCTACTACCAGAAAGAGTTCCAGCGCTTTTATCCCGACAACCAAATTGCCGCGCAGGTGCTCGGTTATGTGGGCGTCGACGATAACGGCCTGGGCGGCCTGGAAGATAAATTCGACGCGCAGCTGCACGGCGTTCCCGGCGAGATGTACACCGCCATGGATGCGCGCCGCAAGATTCTAGGGTCGAGCGAGCACGACCCCGAGCCGGGACGCAATCTCGTTCTCACCATCGACGAGAACATCCAGTTCCTGGCCGAGCACGCTCTCGACCACGCCATGCAGAAAACGCAGGCGCTCAACGGCACGGTCGTCGTGCAAGACGTGCACACCGGCCAGATCCTCGCGCTCGCCATTCGGCCTACTTTCAACCCCAACAACTTTCGCCACACCACACCGGAACTGCTGCGCGACCACGCCGTGAGCGACGTGTACGAGCCAGGATCGACCTTCAAGCTGGTCACGTACTCGACGGCCCTCGACCAGCAAGTCGCCAAGCCCGACGACATGATCGACTGCCAGGGCGGCAAGATCACGCTCGCCGGCCGCGTCATCCACGACAACCAGGGCGAGCACTTCGGCGTCATCTCCAGTCGCACAAGGCGCTCGAGGAATCCAGCGACGTAGCCGCCGTCAAGCTCGCGCTCAAGGTCGGCCCCGACCGCTTCTATCAATACATTCGCGACTTCGGCTTCGGTTCCCGCTCCGGCGTCGAACTGCCCGGCGAAACGCGCGGCCTGCTGCGGCCCGTGAAGCGCTGGGGCGGCTCGTCCATCGGCTCGATCGCCATTGGCCAGGAAGTCGCCGTCACGCCGGTGCAACTGGTCACGATGGTCTCGACCATCGCCAACGGCGGCGTTTACCTGCCCCCGCACGTGCTGTTCCCGAACCAGCTTGATCCCACAACGCCAATCAAAAGCCAGCCGCGCTCGCGGCGGCGCCCGTTCAAGCCGGGCGAGCGACCTGCCCAATCCGCTGCCCACCGGCGCCCATCGCGTGATTCCACGCTGACCGCCGCCCAGATGCGCAAGATGATGGAAGGCGTGGTCCTGTTCGGCACCGGCAAGCCGGCGCAGCTCAACGGATACTCTTCCGGCGGCAAAACCGGCACCGCGCAAAAGATCGATCCGGCGACACACACTCTATTCGAAGACCATGCACATCGCCTCATTCGCGGGCTTTGCGCCGGTCAACAATCCGGTGATCGCCGTCGCCATCGTTATGGATCGCCCAAGGGCGCCTACTACGGCGCCAGCGTCTCCGCGCCTGTCTTCGCCGAAGTGGCGCAGCAGGTGCTTGAATATCTCGGCGTTCCCCACGACATCGATCTGCGACCGCTGGCCGCCATCAAAATCCGAGAAGCCCGTCACCGAGGACGACGCCGCGCAGAATGAAGAGGACATCAAGGCTCTCTACGACGCCGCCAACGATCTGCCCAGCGACGATCCGCTGAGCGCCACTCAGCGCCGCAAGCGCCGCGGCAAAGCCGCCAGTGCCGCCGCAGCCCAAGCACCGACCAGCCGCGGTCGCGACACAATCGATCCGCCGCAGCAAGCCGCAGGCAACGCCGCACTCCGCAGGCAACAAGGACCGTCACTCTTCCTGACGCCAAGCGTCTGCGAGTTCCCTCGCTCCTCGGCCTGCCCGTGCGCAAAGTCATCGAGCAGGCCGCTGCCGCCGGCCTTGAAGTCCAGATCGTCGGCAACGGCAATCGCGCCAGCAGGCCCCGACCCCGGCGCGATGGTTGCACCGGGAACAAAGATCGTCGTTCGCTGCGGGAAGTAAGCGGCTTCTCTGTTCCCTGTCCCTGCTTCTCACATTCCTTTCGGCCACTGTCCGGGTAGCTCAAGGGACTCCCCGGTCTCGAGAAGACTCTTCAGGCTGGAGAGGATATGCGGCCAGCCGCTCGACACGGCATTGATCAGCTTCGAGTCCTTCTTGTCCATCTCGTGCGTGACGGTGAGCTTCACCGAATCGCCCTTCTCTTCGATTTCATAAGTCAGCCGCGAAAAGCCTTCCGCGGTCATCTCGGGAAACATGTGATTCTGCCATTTCAATACCAGCCGCTTGTGCAGGCTCGATCTCCAACACTTCGCCGCTATCGGCCGTGCTTCCATCCGGCTTCACGATCCGCCACGACGCGCCCGGCTCCCATGCGCATTCCTGTGTTGTACTCATCCAGAACTGCCGCGTAAACTCCGGTTCCATCAGCGCCCGCCAGAGTTTCTCCGGCGTGGTGCGGATAAACGTCACATAAACAAACCGACTCTGCTAATTCAGAGCTCACTTCAGTCATTGCCTTCATCCTCCAGTTTCTTCTTCAGTTCGCTCAAGGCGCGCAGACGTCCGCGTTCGTACTTGCCAATCCATCTCTCGCCGATCTCGTGAATGGGCACCGGGTTCAGGTAGTGCAGTTTCTCGCGCCCCTGCCAGATGCAGACCACCAGTGTTGGCCGCCTTCGAGAATCTTCAAATGCTTGGTCACCGCCTGCCGCGTCATGTCAAGATGGGCGCAAAGCTCTCCCAGCGTCTGCCCGTTCCGCGCCCGCAGCCGGTCAAGCAGCAGCCTCCGTTCCGGCGCAGCCAGCGCCTTGAAGACCAAGTCCAAGATCCGCGCCCATTGCGGAATCATAATATGCAACCTTTTGGTTGCATGTCAAGAATATACACTTTTCGACGAATAATTAAAGATCGCAGAGGCAACTCCCGTGCCGCGCCTATGCGAGTTCTTCTGTCGTAAGGTCGGATAGCACAACCTTCATCGGGGAGTTGCCAAAATCCATGATCCAGTGCTTCCCTCCCAACAAACTACAATTGAAACCGAGCATGAATTGGAAAGAACTCACCGACGAAATCACCGCCGTAGGCGCAACCGGCAGCTCCGACGCGCCCATCACCGGCATCGAATACGACTCCCGCCGCGTGCGGCCCGGCGCAGTCTTTGTCGCCATGAAAGGCGGATCGACGGACGGCAACAAATACGTCGACAAGGCCATCGCCGCGGGCGCCCTCGGCATCATCACCGACTCAGCGCCGGCCTTCGATCATCTGACCGTCTACCAGGCGGGCTTGCCGGTGCTCGAAGTCGAACACGGCCGCCGCGCGCTGGCCCAGGCCTCGGCCGCTTTTTCGGGCATCCAGAGCGCGAGCTCGCCGCGACAGGCATCACGGGCACCAACGGCAAGACGACAACAGCCTTTCTCACCGAAGCGCTGCTCAACGCCGCCGCCCGCAAAACCGTTCTGGTCGGGACGATTGAATATCACGTTGCCGGCGAAGTTCGCCCCTCCATCCACACCACGCCCGAATCGCGCGACCTGTTTGAACTGATGGCCGAAGGCGTGAGCCGCGGCGCCACCGAGCTGGTCACAGAAGTCTCGAGCCACGCGCTCGACCAGGGCCGCATGGCGGGAATCCAATTCGACGTCGCCGTCTTCACCAACCTCACGCGCGATCATCTCGACTATCACCAGACCATGGAGAAGTACTTCGCGGCCAAGCGGCTGCTCTTCGACGGCACGGTCTATCCCGCCCCGCGCGTCGCCGTCATCAACGCTGAGGACGAGTACTCTGAAGCAACTCGCCGCCGCCGCACAGACGAGCCGGCGCAGAGATTCGGACCTATGGAATCGGCAAGGGCGACTGGCGCGCCGTCGACTACCGGCTCACTCCGAGCGGCGCAACCTTCGATCTTGAATCGCCCGCCGGATCGGCCAGCGTACGTCTCGCCTCTGCCGGCGAAGTCAACATTCTCAATCTGCTCGCCGCCTTCGCATCAGCCCACGCGCGCGGAGTTCCCTTCGCCGATCTGGTCGTGCCATGTCGCATCGCTCAAGCCTGTCCCCGGCCGCTTTCAACTCGTCGATGCCGGCCAGCCTTTTACCGTCATCGTCGACTACGCGCACACAGACGACGCGCTGCGCAACCTCACCGCGCTCGCCCGCCAGATGACCTCGCAGAATCCGGCAGGCGCGTCATCACTCTCTTCGGCTGCGGCGGCGACCGCGACCGCACCAAGCGCCCCAAGATGGGCCAGGCCGCAGGCGAAGGCAGCGACTTTGTGGTCGCCACCAGCGACAATCCGCGCAGCGAAGACCCGCTCGCCATCCTCGCAGAAATGGAACCGGCCCTTAAAGCCACCGGCACGCCCTACACCATCGAACCCGACCGCGCCGCCGCCATCCGTCTTGCGCTTGAAGCGGCCGCGCCCGGCGATGTCGTGCTCATCGCCGGCAAAGGCCACGAGAAGGAACAGATCCTGAACGGGCGTACAATTCCCTTCGACGACACCGAGGTAGCGCTTGCGGCGCTGAATGAAAGCAATAAGGAGCGAGAATCGGAGCCGAGAGAAACCCGCTGTCCACTGTTCACTGCTCACTGTTCACTGTTATGGTAAAGGGCAATGAAGCTAACCCTTGCAGAGGCGGCCATCGGCGCGGGCGCAGTGCTCGAAGCGCCATCCTCATTTGTCAACGCGGGCGCCCTGGCGGTCTCCAGCTACTCCATCGACTCGCGGACCGCTGCTTCCCGGCGACCTGTTTTTCGCGGTGCGCGGCGAGCGTCTCGACGGCCATGACTTTGTTGCCGCTGCCCTGGCCCGTGGCGCCGCAGCCGCAGTGGTTTCCCGCGCGCGTGTGGCCACTTTGCCCGACGCAGCGCTGGCTGTGCCGTTGCTGATCGCCGAAGATCCGCTTCTTGCCTTGCAGTCCCTGGCTACGCATGTTCGCCGCCAATGGGGCCGCAGCGTCGTCGCCATCACCGGCTCGGCCGGCAAAACCACAACCAAGGAAGCGGTCGCCGCCGCTCTTGCCACAAAATTCCACGTGCTCAAATCGCAGGGCAATCTCAACAACGCTTTCGGCCTTCCGCTGCAACTGCTGCGCCTTGAGCCCGAGCACGAAATCGCCGTCGTCGAAATGGGCATGAACCATAGCGGCGAAATCGCCGCGCTGGCCCGCATCGCCGCGCCCGACTGGGGCGTCGTCACCAACGTCGGCACCGCGCACATTGAAAACTTTGCCGAAGGCCAGGCCGGCATCGCTCGTGCCAAGTTCGAACTCGTTGCCGCGCTGCCCTGCCAACGGCGTCGCGTTCCTCAACTGCTGCGATCCATACGTCTCGCAGTTTGGCCGCGATTTTCCCGGCCGCGTGGTCTACTTCGGCGACGGCCCCTGCGCGGACCCGCAGATTCTATCGGTCTCTGAAGATCTTTCCGGCCTGCACGTGAACTACCGTGCCGGCAGCCGCGAAGGCAGCTTTACTCTGCACCTGCTGGGCGAGCACAACGCATCAAACGCAATAGCAGGGCTGGCTGTCGCTATTGAAGGCGGGGTCGATATCGACTCCGCCGTGGCCGCCCTCGAAACGCTCACGGCCGGCGACAAGCGCGGCCAGGTAATCGAAATCGACGGCGCCACAATTCTGAACGACAGCTACAACTCGAACCCCGAGGCCCTGCGGTCGATGATTCGAACCCTGGCCGCGCGACCCGCCGCTGGCCGCCGCATCCTGGTTGCGGGGGAGATGCTCGAGCAGGGCGAGTTTGGCCCCGAGCTGCACGCCGCCTGTGGCGTGACCGCCGCTGAGGCAGGGCTCGACCTGGTGGCCGGTGTCCAGGGGAACGCGAGGCACCTGGCCGCAGCGGCATGTGCCGGGGGCGTCGCCTCGCTCTTTCTGCCCGATGCGGATGCCGCCGGCCAGTGGCTCCTACAGACGCTGCGCCCCGGCGACGTTGTGCTTGTCAAAGGCTCGCGCGGCGTTCATCTGGAACGCGCCATTGAAGCCCTGAAAAGTCATTTCAAATCGCCGGAGGAAAGGTGAACCTCGGCAGACTATTCGGCATCTGGCGCCATCTCTCGTCTCTTCCCTCCATCTGCGCCGCCGCTCCAAACCCCGCGTGGACCAAGCCATTTCCTCCGTTTCGCATTGCCGGGAATCTCTATTACGTCGGCAGCGAAGACCTGGCCTCGTATCTCATCGTCACTCCAAAGGGCGACATCCTAATCAACAGCAGCCTCGAGTCTTCGGTCCCGTTGATTCGCAAGAGTGTCGAAACCCTGGGCTTCCATTTCAGCGACATCAAGATCCTGCTCATCAGCCACGCCCACTACGATCATTGCGCCGGCAGTGCACGCATCAAGCAACTTACCGGCGCCAAATATTACGTCATGGACGCCGATGTTTCAGTGGTAGAATCCGGCGGCAAAACAGACTTTCAATACGGAGCGCAGCCTGACATGCGCTTTCCGCCCGCGCGCGTCGATCGCATCCTGCACGACGGCAGCACTGTGAGCCTGGGCGGGACCGTTCTTACCGCACATTTGACTGCAGGCCACACCCGCGGAACCACGACCTGGACTCTGGACGAAATCGAGAGCCGGCCGCGCGCTGCATGTCGTCATTGTCGGCAGCCCCAACGTCAATCCCGGCTACAAACTCGTCGGGAACAAGGTCTACCCCCGCATCGCGCGGGACTACCAGCGAGGCTTCGCACTACTCAACTCTCTGCCCTGCGATATCTTTCTCGGCGCGCATGGCGGCTACTTTGGCCTCGCCGCTAAATATCCCCGCTTTGAGGCAGGTGAGCGCGACGTTTTCATCGATCCGGCCGGCTACAAAGCGTACATCGCCGACCGCGAGCAGGCGTTCCAGGCCGAGCTGACCAGGCAGCAGGGCGGAAAACGCTAGCCCGCGGCGCAGGTACCCGATAAATCCCGCCATCCGGCCTGCTCCCGGCCTGAAACCCTGCATTTTCAGTGCTGGCAATGAGCTGACCTGGAATAAGTGATCCACATCACATAAATTGACTCCGAACGATGAAACTATCGATCTCACAGGACGCAAAACAACCCCGTCCTGCAGTTTCCTCGTCAAATTCCTCGGAGAACGCAAGTGCAGCTCGATCCATCCGCATTTCTCGCCGATCCCGAACTCGTCAAGGCGCTCGACAAACGCGCGATTCCGATTCCATGTGACGAAGATCGCGTTCTCTTTCGCCAGGGAGACCCGCCGGTTGGCCTGTTCATTCTCCACAAAGGCGAAGCGACTCTCTCGATGGACCCCGGCGCGAACGAGAACATCTTCTCCTGCCAGACAACTGCCGGCTCCCTGCTTGGAGTTCCCGGACTAATCGCCAATCAGCCCTACTCGCTGACCGCAATTGCGCGCCGCGGCGCCCAGGTCAGCTTCGTTGCCCGCGACGACTTTCACGCCCTGATGAAGTCCGATCAGCCGCTGATGCTGATGATTCTGCAGGTGCTGGCCGCCGAAGTGCGCTCAGCCCGCCTGGCGCTGACCCAGCTATAGCGTCAAGGCCGGCCGTCTACCTGAATCCGCGCACCGCCTCGATCGAAAGCCCCACTCAGTCTCCACCCAAGCCGGCCACGCGCTTGGCTTCGGTCCGCACCCATTGCCTCAGCTCTTTTGGAGCCAGGACCCGAACTCCGGTTCCGAAGCCGAGAACGACAAACCGTGCATGCCCTTCGGAGTCAAGATTCAACTGCAGTGCAACCCAGCCTTCCGGCAAGCCGCGCGGCGCACCGCCTTTAACCGGGGTGAATTCAAGCCACCCCTGCAACCTGTTCGCTACCTGGGGCGAAACTGCCAACACCGCCGCATAGCGCGACCGCTGACGTTCGAGTTCCGCAGTTGACTTCTTCCAGTATTCAGCCAGACGAAAATCCGCCGGCCGATCGATTCCGATTGCCAGCACCGTCACCGCTTCCATTCGCGACACTTTGTATGTTCGCAGTCCGAGCGGAGCACGGGCCACCAGGTACCAGCTCAATCCCTTGGCGACCAGTCCCAAGGGATCGACCGTTCGCCTGGCCTTCTGTCCGTCGGCCCGTGTGTAGTCGAAAGCCAGCCGCCGCTCGCGTGCCACTGCATCCTGGACGTCTGCCAGCATGGAGAGATCTTCGCCCGCCTGTCGCCAGCCGGTGGGATCGACATGCAGGCGCTCCTGCATTGCCTCTGCCCGCGCGCGCATCGGCCCGGGGAGAGCGGCCATCAGTTTGTTCAGGGCGCTCTCAGCAGCAGCGGCAAGGCGCGGGTGGCCGACCACTCGCGGCCTTGCCATCAGCAGCGCACGCAACTCGGCTTCATCGAGCCCGGGCACCTCTGTACGCCAACCGCGCTCCAGTTCCCAACCGCCCTGCGCGCCACGCAGCGCAAGCACCGGGACGCGCGCCATGCCCAGCGCCTCAAGGTCGCGATGAATTGTGCGCTGCGATACTTCAAGCCGCTCGGCCAGCTCGCGCTCCGTGGTGCGTCCCTTTGCCTGCAGCAACAAAAGAATCGATAGCAGCCGGTCGGCTCGCAATGGGCGCTCCTTTCAACTTTTCTAACAATCTCATTTTAATCATGACAGGAGATGTCATATATACCCAGATAAGCTCAAAAAGTCAGACAAACTCACCCCGCACACGGAGGTCTCACCCATGTCTCATTCTGTTCCCACCCTCAAGCAGTTCTTCCTCGCCCAGCTCGACCGCGAAGCGGCACTCACATGCAAAACGATCGAGCGCTTCCCCGATGGCCACAACGACTTCAAGCCTCATGAGCGCTCCATGGCCTTCGGCAGCCTGGCCGGGCTGGTGTCTCAAATGCTGGGTTGGATAGCCCCGATCATCGACCGCGACGAGCTTGATCTCGATGATCCTTCGAACGAGTCCTTCCGCACCAGACCGATCGCTGCGCGCACCGATCTGCTCACCACACTCAACAAAGGCGTGGCCGATGCACGGCGAGCTCTTGGATCCACATTCGACGAGCACCTGCTTATGCCGTGGGCCTTCAAAATGCGCGGTCTCGCGGTTGACAGGCGGCCACGCTATGTGATGATTGCCGACGCGGTCTTCAGCCATCTGGCTCACCATCGGGGCCAGTTGACGGTTTATCTGCGCCTGCATGAGGCCAAGGTTCCAGCTCTCTACGGCCCCTCCGCCGACGAGATGCATTGAGCCCGCCGGCGGTCCGCATGTCCGCAATCGACGGCCCGCCATACCTGCTAAACTCTGTACGTCATGCTCCTCGGAATACTTCTGATCGCGGCGGCGGCCTACCTGCTCGGATCCATCCCCACCGGATACCTGCTCGTCCGCGTGTTCCGCCATGAGGACATCCGCTCGGCCGGCAGCGGCAACATTGGCGCCACCAACGTTCTGCGCTCAGGCGGCAAAGGCCTGGGCGCAGCCACATTCCTGCTCGACATGCTCAAAGGCTGCTCGGCGGTCTGGCTGGGCGGATTTCTCGGGGCACTGCTGCTGCCCGACGTCTCCGTGCGTTCGCCCCAGGCCCTGGCGGCCCTTTGCGCTGTTCTCGGCCACATGTTCCCTGTCTGGCTCGGCTTCCGCGGAGGCAAGGGAGTAGCAACAGGATTCGGCGTCTTCCTGGTCGCCGCACCCTGGGCCGCGCTGGCTGCGATTTCGGTATTCTTCATCGTGGGGTTTCTCAGCCGTTACGTTTCGCTGGCTTCGATTCTCGGAGCAGCCAGCTTCCCTGTGTTTGCCTGGTACTTCAATCGGACGCAGACAGCCGGTCCGCATGCGACCCCGTTCTTCATCGCCGTCGAATGCGCCGTAGCCTTTCTCATCATCGTCAAACATCACCAGAACGTCCGCCGCCTGCTTGCCGGCACGGAATCCCGCTTCGGAGCCAGAAGAACCGCATGAGCCGCATCGCTATTCTGGGCGCAGGCGCCTGGGGAACCGCCATCGCTCTCTCACTGAGCCGTCGCGGAGGCCACCAAATAACCCTCTGGGCGCACTCGCTCGAAGAGGCGCGACAGATCTCGAGCGCGCACGAGAACACACTCTTTCTCCCCGGCTTTCCCCTGCCTCCGGAGATCGCCGTCACGGCCAGCGAAGCCGCCGTGAGCGATGCCGAGATTGTCGTCTCGGTCATTCCTTCGGAATTTCTGCGGCCTACGCTTGCGCGCATCCGACCTTACATGCATTCTGGCCAGATCGTCGTGAGCGCTACCAAGGGTGTGGAAGACCGGACATTCCTGCGCATGACGGAGGTTATTTCGGACTGCCTCGGAGAACTGGATGCACAAGAACCGGAAGCCCTCGTCTCCGGCGGCGTCCGCGACAGAGACCCCGACACGCATCTGGAAGTTTTTGTTGAGACGGGCGCTCCTGAAGTCAGCTCTTCGGGGATTGCGCCAGCGCCCAGGTCCTTGAACAGCGCGGTTTCGTCTATCGGCGCCCTCTCCGGACCCAGTTTCGCCATTGAAGTTGCACAGGCCCAGCCCACCGCCATCACCGTTGCCTTCCACGATCCGGCCATCGCCGCCCGGGTCCAGAACGAGTTCTCGTCCGAGACTCTGCGCCTCTACACCACGGCCGACATCATCGGCGTCGAGCTTGGCGGCGCGCTCAAAAACGTGATTGCCATCGCCGCCGGAGTTGCGGCGGGGGTGGGACTCGGTTATAACTCGGCCGCCGCGCTCATGACCCGCGGCATTGCGGAAATCACGCGCCTGGCCGTTGCCTGCGGAGGCCGCCGCGAAACTCTCGCCGGCCTGTCCGGCGCAGGCGACCTTGTGCTCACCTGCACGGGTTCCCTTAGCCGCAACCGGACTGTGGGTCAGGCGCTGGGCCAGGGCCGCAAACTGCCTGAGATTCTCGCCTCGCTGGGCGGCAAAGTTGCTGAGGGTGTCTTGACCACCCGCGCCGCTCTCGGCCTGGCCCGCAAGCACAACATCGAGATGCCAATTACCGAACAGATGGAGCTCATCCTGGACGAAGGCAAGGATCCCCGCGAAGCCATCAAAGACCTGATGCTTCGCCCCGGGAAAGACGAGCGCTAGAAATCCACGCGCCGATTAGAATATTGGTTCCTATTTCCGTGTCTCGATAGTTTTAGACGACTTTTCCACTTCTGTTCGGTCCATACTTCTATAGCATCCCTTGCGACCGGGCCGTCCACTTTTGGTAACCGCAAGCATTTCAGTTCAGGAGATCCCCATGCAAGCCCATCTCTCGGACATTCAATTCTTCGTGGCCGTCGCCGCTCTTGCCATTGTGGCCGTTCTCGCCCTCGCATCGGTCCATGACATCCGCAAAAGAAGAAGAACCCCACCCTTCCTCAATTACTTCTACGCAAACTTCGATCGGGACCAGTTTGACCGGGACAGCTGCCGTCGAAGCTCCTTTTCGGGACTTGACGAATGGCGCGCCTACAATCGATCGCGGATGCACGGGTAATAACCCGTCAATAAGGTCCAGCACTGAATTAAAGCCCTTTCGCGCGAGGTCACTTCTGCGTTCGGGGTAGACGGGTCTCGTGCGTTGCGTCAGATGAGATCCGGGATGTCCAAAATCTCTCACCGTCTGACGAAAAAGCTATACAACAAGATCGCCAGCACAATCGCACTAACTGCCGTATAGAAACGATCCCGAAGCATCGCGAACCCAACCACCCCGAAGATGACCCGGCAAATCGGCGTCGCGATCAGGAGCAAAATGCCGAATGCGATCACGCTGCGCGCATCCATGTGCATCGTCCCGGTAACGATTCCACTTACTGTTGCAACCGCGGCCGGCGCTCCTTGAAAATGCTGATAGTCCGGCTTCGTTCCGCCGGATTGCAGCAGATACAGAATCCCTCCCGCCAGTACCACCAGCGCCGCCACGGTCACTCCGATCTGCAGCATCCGTCCCATCGCCATTTCAAGACCGTGTTCTCTGTCTTGCTGCATTTAGAGCCTCCCCGTGATGCCGTTGTAGATCATCTCCATGCCCAGCGCGGCAATCACCACCACAAACGCCACACGAATCGTCTGCACCCGCGCATGTGCCAGTGTGCGCGACCCGATTAGCGACCCCACCAGAACCCCCAGCGTTACCGGCATCGACAACGAGGGAAGAATGTATCCGTTGCTCAGATAGATCCCCGCGCTGGCCGCGGCCGTTACGCCGATCATGAAGTTGCTGGTCGTGGTGGAGACTTTGAAGGGGAGCTTCATCGCATCGTCCATTGCAAGCACCTTTACCGCTCCCGACCCGATTCCCAGCAGCCCGGAAAGCGTTCCCGCACCGAACATGATGCCGAAGGCCGCCGGCACGTGTTCGGCAACATACTCTTCCCTGCCGCCCGCGACCGGATAGCTGCCGCGCAAATTCAAGCGCAGCGCCAGCGGATCGGCCTTGGCGCTCCTGGGCAGATCGTTGAGCTTGTGCACGGAAGTCCACGCCGAATACAAGAGCATCACGCCGAAGATTATTCCGATCCAGTTGCCTGAAACCTTGGCCGTGAGATAAGCGCCAAGCAATGCGCCCAGGGTAGTCGCCACTTCCAGAAACATGCCAATGCGAATATTGGAGAAACCTTCGCGCACGTAAGCGGCCGCCGCTCCGGACGACGTGGCGATAACTGACACGAGCGAAGCCCCGAGCGCGTAGTGAAGGTCGACTTTAAATAACAGGCACAGCGCCGGGACGATGACAACGCCACCGCCCAGCCCCGTCATTGCCCCGAGAAACCCAGCCAGAATCGAAGTTACGAACAACGCCAGGGAGAAATCAAGCACGTTCATTCAGCAGACACCCACATCTACTGAAATCATATCCGCTCCAGCGGGCTGTTCTGTTCCCTGTTCCCTGTTCCCTGTTCCCTGCCTTTGTCATCCTCCCGCAATCGCTCCAAGAATCAGCAGCGGCTCCCTTCCCGAAGCCACCGTCTCCGGCAACTCCGCATCCAGCGACTCGTGCGACCAGTCCTCTTCGCATGCAAAGAAGCGCATGAAGGCCCGCCGCTGCCCTGTCCCGTGCTCGCGAATCGTCCCGGCCAGCATCGGGTACCGCGTCTCGAGCGCGTCGAGAACCCGCCGTGCTGTCACTGGCGCAAGAACTTCGAGCAACACCTCCGCGCCCTCGATCCTGGCCAGCGTCCGCAGATGATACGGCAACTCCACGCGAATCGGCAGGAAACCGCTGGTTGCGTCTTCGGTCATTGGAGCGTCTGCACCTCCACCGACAGAACGCCAGGAAGATCCCTGACAATCGGCGCCCAGTTATCCCCCGCATCCGCCGATGCGTACACTTGCCCGCCGCTGGTCCCGAAGTAAACTCCGCACTTGTCAAGCGAGTCGACCGCCATCGCATCGCGCAGCACATTCACGTAGCAATCCTTCTGCGGCAGCCCCTTCTCAAGCGGCTCCCACTCGTTGCCGCCCGTCCTGCTGCGAAATACGCGGAGTTTCCCGTCCGGCACAAAGTGTTCCGAGTCGCTCTTGATGGGCACCACGAACACCGTCTCTGGTTCATGCGCATGCACATCGATCGCAAACCCGAAATCCGTAGGCAGATTTCCGCTCACCTCATGCCAGCTATCGCCGGCATTGTCGCTCCGCATCACGTCCCAGTGCTTCTGCATGAACAGCACGTCCGGCCGCGACTTGTGCATCGCCACATGGTGAACGCAGTGGCCCACCTCCGCCGTCGGATCGGGCATAAACTGCGACACGAGCCCCTTGTTGATCGGCTTCCACGTCTTGCCCCCGTCATCGGTTCTGAAAGCTCCGGCAGCGGAGATGGCGATATACATCCGCTCCGCATTGCTGGGGTCCAGGATCACCGTATGCAGGCACATTCCGCCTGCGCCAGGCTGCCAGTGCGGCCCCGTTCCGTGCTCGCGCAATCCCTTCAACTCTTCCCACGTTGCGCCGCCATCCGGCGACTTGAAGAGCGCCGCATCCTCCACCCCGGCATACACCGTGTCCGCATCCGTCAGCGACGGCTCAAAGTGCCACACGCGCTTGAACTCCCACGGATGCGGCGTCCCGTCGTACCACTGATGGGTCCCCGGCACTCCCGCGTAGGCGAACTTGTTGTTCACCGCATTCCACGTCACTCCGCCATCGTCCGAGCGCTGCACCACCTGTCCCGACCAACTGCTCGACTGGGATGCATACAGCCGGTTCGGGTCCACGGTCGACCCCTTCATGTGATAGATCTCCCACCCCGCAAAGAACGGTCCGCTCACCGTCCAATCCTTCCGCTTCCCATCCGAGTTCAGAATGAACGCGCCCTTCCGCGTCCCCACCAACACTCGCACACTGCTCATTAACGGCCTCCTTTATTCTGTGTCCGGCGTATCGGGCTCGTGAACCCGGCCCAGGGGAACGCCGTGCTGCGATTCTTCCCGATTTCCCTTGCGAATTGCAAGCAAATTTTCGCCCTCCGTTCGCATCCACCCAGTTTCCTGACTGACACGTTCGCGCTATTGAATCAGCCCTGTAAAAAGCAGACAATTTTCAGTACCTGAACAGAATGTGCAGAACGCGGAAAGCCAACTCATGCAATCGATTGCGCATCGATTTTTCTATTCATTCGCTTCGCCCCATCCTCTTTGTCAGAGATGTAAACCTAAATTAACGAGTTCTCTTCCTGCGCTGGTTTTGCTGGCTGCCCTCGCCTTCGCCGGTTCAGCAGTCGACGCGCAAACCGTGAATCGCATTGCGGAGCCCGTGGACACTTCACTGACCCAGGCGCTGCCCAACCATCATCCCCTGTGGGCCAGCGCCGCCAACAGCGAGGGCGCAGCGCCCGCGGACCTTGCCCTTAATCAACTCACGCTGGTTCTATCGCGCTCGCCCGGGCAGCAGGCAGCTTTCGAACAGTTGCTCGCCGATCAACAGAATCCCGCATCGCCCGACTACCATCACTGGCTCACTCCCGGCGAAGTCGGCCAGCGCTTCGGGCTCTCCGACCAGGACATCGCCACGATCACCGCATGGCTCCAGTCCCAGGGACTGCGGGTCAATTGGGTCGCGCCCAGCCGAATCTTCATCGGATTCGGCGGTACGGCAGCCGACGTCGGCCATGCCTTCCAGACTGAGATGCATTACTTCAGCGTCCGCGGCGCGCGGAAACTCTCCGTCAACTCCGACCCCATGGTGCCCACGGCCCTTATCCCCGCCATCAGGGCCATTCGCGGACTTTATACTATCGACGAGCAGCCGAACCACAGCGTTAGTACCGTTCAATCGGACGCGCCGCAGCTCACCAATTCCGGCGGAAGTCACTTTATTGGACCAGCGGACTTCGACACCATCTACGATGTCCCCGCCAGTTACTCAGGCGCCGGTGTCACTGTAGGCATTGTGGCCTGGTCACGAGTCAGTTTTGTCGATCTCGACAACTTTCGGGCCAAGACTGGGCTGAACTTTCCAAACCCGACTCAGATCGTACCCACTGCATACGGAGGGGTTGATCCCGGCGCCGCGTTCATAGCGCCACCGGGCGGCAACGTTTCAATTGGAGGCCAGAGCGAGGCAACGTTAGATGTGGTGCGCGTCGCCGGCACCGCGCCAGGAGCCAATATTCTGCTCATGGTCGCTGCCCAAAACAGCTCAGGCGATGGCATCGGCCCGGATGCGCAATATATGATCCAAACCACGCCTGTTCCTGTACAGGTGATCAGCATCAGTTTTGGAGGTTGCGAATCGGCGAATGGGGCGTCTGGTGTCGCTTACTGGGACAGCCTGTTTCAGCAGGCTGCCACCGAAGGAATTTCAGTCTTCGTCTCCTCTGGCGATTCCGGCGCCTCCGGTTGCGATGATGCATTCAAAACCCCACCCACCAACCCGAGAGCCAACAGCCCCAATTACATTTGCTCATCCAGCTACGCCACTTGCGTAGGCGGAACGGAATTCGCCGATGTGAGCATGGCTTCAACGTACTGGAACCCCAGCAGCAGTGCGAATCTTGAATCGGCGCGCAGCTATATTCCGGAAGGTGGATGGAACGAATCGACAGCAACGTCGGTGGCTGCCTCCGGTGGCGGAGTAAGCGCAATCGTCGCCACACCGTCCTGGCAAACCGGAACCGGTGTGCCCGCGGCCCGGTCTGGTCGATATACTCCGGATGTTTCCTTCTCGGCCTCACAGCACGATCCGTATTTCGCATGCATGGCCGCCATCTCCGGTGGCGGATGCGTCGGCTCCCCTTTCGGCTTTGTCGCCTTCTCCGGAACCTCGGCGTCAGCGCCCGGCATGGCCGGTGTAGCTGCTCTGCTTGACCAGAAACTCGGAGTCGCGCAAGGAAACCTTAATCAAAAGCTCTATTCGACTGCATCCGCATACCCAGGTTCATTCCACGACGTAACCGTCAACAGCAGCGGTGTGGCCGGATGCGACATCAATACTTCCAGCATGTGCAACAACAGCATTCCGGGCGCAAACGGGGGTGCCGGCGAGCCCGGGTTTCTGGTGGGGTATGGATACGACGAAGTGACCGGCCTCGGCTCCCTCGACGTACAGACGTTTCTAAACGATTACACGACGGAGACCGCGCCTGCGGTCACTGTGAGCCCGTTTGCGAAGAGCATTACGACAGTCCAAGGGCTGATAGTGACAATCTCAATCAGCGGGCCAGGCAACGGCCCCACGCCCAGCGGATCGATAACTCTGACCAGTGGCAGTTACTCCTCTGGCGCGATCGTTCTCAGCAGCGGCAGTGCGTCCATAAACATTCCCGCCGGATCGCTTGCCGTTGGAACAGACCTCTTGTCGGTCTCCTACGCGCCTGATGCCGCTAGTTCTGCGACTTACTCGGGGGCCTCCGGCTTGAACTCGGTGACCGTTAGTCTGACCACACCTACTGTTACTGTCTCCCTGTCGTCGTCGAACATTACTACGGCCCAGCCCTTGACGGTGACCATTGCGGTGAGTGGCGGGGCTGGCAGCATAATACCCACAGGTACAGTTGGACTCAGCGGCGGAGGTTATTCAACCGGGCCAGTAACTCTTGTATCGGGCAGTGCAACAATTACCCTCGCGGCCGGACTGCTGACGATTGGAACCGATACGCTCACGGCGATATACAACCCCGACACGCAAGGTTACCTTACATACCTGGCGGCACAGGGTTCGAACTCGGTCGCCGTGACAGCTACGGCAAAGCTCACACCGACGGTGACAGTGACACCGCCCGGAGGAGTCGTCAAAAACACAATTCCCCTGGTAATAGCGATTGTTGTGAGCGATGGAACGAGCAATCCTACGCCAACCGGTTCTGTCACCTTGATCAGCGGCAGCTACTCCTCTTCAGCGACGGCCCTGAGCAACGGCGGCGCCTCGATTTCGATCCCGTCCGGGAGCTTACGCGTCGGAACAAATACGCTAACAGTTGCTTATGCGCCCGATTCGGTTAGCTCAGGGACCTATAACAATACTTCGGGATCGACATCCGTATATGTTACCCAAACCGCACTCGACTCCCCCCTTGTGCAGGTGCTGCCCTCGACGGCAACGCTCACGACCACAGGAGTGCTTACCGTGTCCGTGATCGTGAATGGAGCTACCGGCACAGTGACATTGACTTCCGGCGTTTACACTTCTGCTCCCGTAACCCTCGTCAACAACAGCGCCAGCATCGTCGTCCCCGTTGGAACGCTGCCGATCGGCTCGGACACGGTTACTGTCACTTATATCCCCGATGCTGCGAGTTCCTCTACGTACACAAGCGGCACAGGCGTGGCGACTGTAACGGTGACCGCGCCGCCAACCCCAACGTTTACGGTTAGCGGTACGGGCGTTTCTGTCTCGTCCGGCGCAACCACGGGCAATTCATCAACGATTACAGTCGCCCCCGCCAACGGATTTACTGGCGGCGTGGCGTTGACCGCCGCTGTCACATCCAGCCCGGCCGGAGCTCAGTATCCGCCTACGTTGAGCTTTGGTTCCACCAGTCCGGTCAGCATCGCTTCCGCCAGCTCCGTTTCGGCCACGCTCATCGTTTCCACCACCGCGAGCCATCAGTCGTGCACGGCGGCCGATCAATCTCCGCGCGGAATCCTCTGGTATGCGCGGGGTGGCGCGGTGTTGACCTGCCTGTTGCTCTTCGGCATTGCGCCGCATCGTCGCAAATGTCGGACGCTGTTCGGCATGGCACTCCTCCTCGCCGCACTCACCGGCGGTATGCTCGCATGCGGCGGCGGTAGTCAGGGCACCGCTTGTGACAACGTCGTCACCGGCGGTACCACCGCGGGAAGCTACACCATCACTCTCACTGGCACTTCCGGCTCGACCACCGCAATCAATACGATCGCCCTCACCGTGCAATAATTCTTACGTAAATCAATCGGCCGCATTCCACCCAGGGAATGCGGCCGATTGGTTTTCATTTTCGAATGAGTTACTACTGCACTATCGAAGTAATCCGTACCGGTCCCAGTAGCCCTGACGGCAGCAGCGGCGAGTCTGCATTGTAAGGCGCGATGTCAGTGAAGGTGTACTTCTTCACCGCATAGAACTGCTGATCGCCGATCAGCCGGTTTACCCAGAGATTCGTCACCTCGATCACAATCTGGTTGCTTCCCGGCTTCAGAGCTTCGGTAACATCCACCTTGAATGGCGTCTTCCAGAGAATGTCCGAGGTACTTGCCATTCACCGCTACTTCGGCCACGTCTTTCACATCGCCGAGATCGAGCCATAAGTGCGTTCCTGGCGCGTGCGCGCCCTCGGGAATTTCTATCGTCTTCGAATAAGTGGCCGTTCCAGAAAAGTACTTCACTCCATCGATCGAGTTATCGCTCCACGAAGTAAGCCGATCAAACACGACCATCTCCGGTGCGCCTCTGCCCGGCTGGAAGCTCACGCTCCAGTCATTATTCAGCACATCATCAAGGCTCGGAACTGGCTTCTCCACCGGGGCTGGTAATTCAACCGAAGCCGCCTTCGCCAAATCTCGGAAAACGACGAAAGCTGTCCCATACGGATCAAGACGCAACGGCACCATGGTCCGTCCATCGGTGATCTGATAGCTAACTCCCTTCGATTCGCCTGTCGCCGCATCCCATAACTCGGGCGCCTTACCCACTACGCGAAATGTAGCATCCACATTTTCGACACGGTCGTTGCGATTATCGACAAAGTAAATTTCGCCATCGTCAAGCTTGCGATGCACAAACATCAGCGATGTGTCCGGTTCCGGCTTCTCGTATTCAAAGTCTTGCGGAACTGCCAGATCCTCAAACACTTCATTTACGGACATTCCTGGGTAAATTCTTCCCTTTCCAAACTTGTGATACGGGGTGGGTTTGGAACCGAGCTTACTTAGTAACTTTTCTTTCAATCCCCCGCTTTCCCACAACTGATCGGCAATGCGATGAAATTCAACCTCGTCGTCGGAGAGGCTGGGCGAATCGGTTGGTTTGTTGCCGACGATTACCGCGCCCTGCTCAATCAGGCTCTTAAGTTGCCGCAATACCGGCAAGGTCATGCGTTGGCTTCGTCCGCCAAGATACAGAATTCGGTAACTCGTGCCTCCCGGAGTTACAAGCCTCCCATCCTCGAATGAGAGTATGATGAAGGAGCACATCGCTGTTCACGAAGTCGAACCCGTAGCCTTCTGGCGCATCCTGCTGCCCCTTCCATCCGAACACCGCCAGTCAAGCGGCCCTTCTTCACCATAGAAGTAGGCGACATCGCCGTAGATAGTGCCCTTGCTGCAGCAGGTAGGAACAGCGCGCCAGATAAGTAACCCAAGGTCCAGCTTCTTCCGCCCAGGTCTCGTTGCGATTAAACCACAAGCCATAGGGCCCAAGCGTCAAACCCGGCGCCATGTCGGCCAGCGGCTGATGCGAGGACTCATGAATCTCGAACCGGTTCACTCCCAGCGCAAACTCCAGGTCGGCTACCTTCTTGAGCTTGTTCGGTGAAAACGACCAGGCCGGCCCGCGCGATGTCATCGACTCCGCGCCCACCAGGTTCTGTCCATAGATATGCGCCACCGACGCCGCCCCGCGCAGATCGGCCATGTAATCGGGAGTGCTTTCGGTGCTCTCGCCACTTCGTTCGTAGGTCCACATCGCGCCCATCGGGAACATCGGTCTTGCTGCGCATCTCCATGTCGTCGCCCAATGAAGGCCGATGAAACTCCAGCGCTTCGCCGTAGTAACTCATCCCATGCGCGTGTAAGTCATCCGATATCTCGCCATAATGATTTTCGGCGATAAGTTGACCAATGGTGCGACGGAAGTCCCAGAGAAAACGGTCTGTATCGGCAGTACTCTTGATCACTACGCCCGTGAGCGCCGGCAGCCATGGACGCGCATCGTAGCCGCGCCTCTTTTGGAATTCATCCAGCATGTTATCCGTCCAGTTTTGCGGGCCCACCTCGATGCTGTCGGTGAGCATGAACGAGATTCCGTCTTTGCCCATCCTTTCCGCGACCTACGGTATCGGCATACATCTTCAGATAGCCGTCGACATAGTTCTTCACGTAGTCGCGATTGAGCTTGTCGACTTCAAGTCCGGTAGCCTCCGCAGGCGCGGGCCCGTTCTCATGACCAGTAAGCGAGTAACCGATTCTCAGGACCATCCACTTGCCCGCCGGCGGCGTCCAGTCCAGTGTTCCGTCCGGTTTCATCTTGCCGGTCAGATCGATAACATCCGCTTGCGCCACAATGAACTCCGGCGCAACATTCGGATCGCGAGATGTCATAGAAGTCACGAGCGTTGGCGTATCCAGCCCGCTTCTCGAATTCGTTGACACGTGCTCCGCTGGTCAGCACCAACTCAGTAATTTTGTGTTCACCGGTTGGCTTTGAAGACGCCGGCTCAGGAAGCACCAGCCGAAAGTACCGCGCCGTGACGGCGGTCAAACGCCACCGTGCGCTCGGGAATGCTGCTGGGCGGAATATCCGCGACCTTGCGGAATTGCGCGCCGTCGTCGCTTGCCTCGATTGCGGCGGAAATACTCGCCGCTCTCGTGGTCGAAGACGCTGATCATGTCATCGAGCGATGCCAGGGTGATAGCCTGGATAGTCTGCGGATGTCCGTAATCAAATTGAACCCAAGCCTCGCTTCCGGCTGCCCCTTTCGGAAGTTCGAGCGCAACCGTATTCACGTCCCCGTCGGATAACTCGGGTACATGTACAGTGCCACCGCTCGAAGTTACCTGCGGATTCAACTCCGCTTGCGTCTTGTCTCCGTCAGGAATCTTGTAAGCGACGACAGCCGCATCGGCATAAAACTCCGGCGGGACGGTGATCTTTCCATCTGGACCGCGCCGGCCTGCAACCCGGAAGTTTTGAAATGTGCCGTCGACTTGAGGCGGATGCGCCAGTACGCCTGAAAATGGCTGGCCGCCCTCTGCGCGCGTCGCACTCCACACCATCTTCTTCATGCCCTGCGGCGCTGGAACCCACGGTCCGCCTGTTTCGCTCCAGCCGGGCGAGCTGGCAATGGCCACTTCCATGCCCAGGCCCTTCGCCGTTGTCACCGCGTAATTGAAAGCCTGTTTCCACTCCGGCGTCATATAGATCAGCCGATGCGGCACCACTTGCGGCGTGGCAATGGCGCCTTCAAAGATAGTGACTCCGCCCAGGCCAACTGAATGCATCCACTCCAGATCGAGCTTGATCCCATCCGGCGCGATGTTGCCATTCATCCAATGCCACCATACACGCGGCCGAGCGCCATTGGGCGGGTCCTGAAACTCCCGCTTTAATGTGTCCTGGATGTTCTGGGATAAGGTTGCGCCTTGAGACAACTGCGCCGGCGATTGCGCCGGCAGATGGTAACTCGCTAAACAGGCAACACAGAGAATCGCAGTTATACTCAATCTGCAACTTAGCATTTCAATTCATCCTTGATTGCTTTAATTAGTTGGGCAAGACCCTAACGGGGACTTTCCGAGTTCATTTCTTCCTGGGCAGCGCTCGCAAGGCGCCTGTGGAGATACCGCCATCCACAAGCAAAGTCTGTCCGGTAACATAGCAGCTTGCTTCAGAGGCGAGAAAAACCACCGCTCCATCCAGGTCGCCGGTTTGCCGGGCCGCTGCAAGGGAATGCGCTCAGTCAAGTAATCGACCCACTCCCGATCTTCGTAGAGAACTTTGTTTTGCTCCGTCCGGAACCAGCCGGGCGCCAGGCAATTCACGGTCACTCCGTGCTTGCCCCAGTCGGCGGCGAGGCTCATAGTCATCTGCCGAACGCCTCCGCGGCTGGCGCCATAGGGCGCGAGCCCCGCATAGCCCGCCACGCTGGTCACCGAGCCGATATTCACGATGCGGCCATATCCCTTCGCGATCATCCTTCTCGCCACGGCCTGCGCCACAAAAAACGATCCGCGCAGATTGGTGTCGAGAATCGTGTTCCAGTCTTCCCACTTGACATCGAGCGCGGGCTTGCGAATATTGCATCCGGCGTTATTCACCAGGATATGAATCTGGCCGAAGGCAGCCTCAGCTTCCGCGGCCATCTTCTCAATGCTCTCCTGACTGCGCACATCCAATTCGAGCGAGACAGCCCGTCGGCCCAGCGCTTTGATCTCCGCTTCAAACGACGCCAGCGACTCGCGCGTGCGGCTCGTAAGTACCAGATCCGCGCCGGCCTTTGCCAGCGCTCTTGCAAAATACTGTCCCAGCCCGCGGCTGGTTCCCGTCACAATGGCAACTTGCCCGGTTAGATCGAAAAGTCCGTCGCTCATTCATTCCTCGGCGTCAAAATTATCTTCATCAAATTCGGTTCGCGCGAATGCAGCCGCTCAAACCACCGCGGTCCTTCTTCAAGGCTGGCCACGGCCGTTATCAGCGGCTTCACCTGGATTTTTCCGTTCGCGATCAATTCAATGGCCTCTGGATATTCGCCCGACGACGCGCACGATCCCTGAAGCCGCAATTGCTTCACCACCACTTTCTGCAGCGGCAAGCGTCACCTCGGGCACGATGTTGCCAATCAGAGTCACCGTTCCGCCCTTGCGCGTGCAGTCGATGGCGCCGTTCACGGTCTCATTTCTCCCTACCGCTTCAAGCGCAAGATCAACACCGCGGCCATTGGTCAGCCGCATCACTTCGGCCACTAACTCCGCGCCGGAGCAATGCAGCGCTCGATCGGCGCCCACCTGCTCGGCCAGTTTCAATCGGGTTGCGTCCACGTCCGCGATAAACACACGCGCGCAGCCCGCGGCTCGCGCGGCCTGCAATGTGAGCAAGCCGATCATGCCCGCGCCGATCACCAGCGCCGTTTCGCCTCCTGCAACCTCCGACACCTTCACCCCGTGCAGCGCCACGGACACAGCCTCAAGCATCGCCGCCTCGTTGAAAGACAGGTTATCCGGCAGCGGGTACATGATGCGCTCCGGCACCGACAACGTACTCTGCAAAGGCGCCATGACGGCGATAGTCGCCGCACGAAACGCCGATCACTTCGCGGTTGTCGCATAAGTTAATCTGGCCCGCGAGTGCAATACTCGCACTTGCCGCAGTAGACCGTGGAGTCAAAGGTGACGCGATCGCCCTTCTTATACTTCGTTACTCCTTCGCCGGCGCCTCCACCGTCCCCGCAGCCTCATGGCCCATCACGATGGGCGGAATCCGCCGCCCGGTGGAGCCATCGAAGCCATGCACATCGCTTCCGCAAATGCCGCACGCTTCCACGCGCACCAGCACTTCATCCCGGCCTGCCGTGGGCAGGGGGAGATCTGCAAACTCCAGGTGGCTGTACTCGGAAAGAAGCAATGACTTCATAGCTTCAAAAACCCTCCACTTAGTTACAAGTTCGACCTGGACAAAACGAGCGCGACTTATACGTCGCACAAATCTGCTGCCGCGCGCAGGCTGGTCATAGGATCATGCAGGGGCAGAAACTCATGCGCCACGTAGCCCTTGAAATCTGTCGCCGCAATCGCCCGCATCACGCCGTCCCATTGTACCTCCTGAGTATCATCGAGCTCGTGACGCCCGGGCACGCCGCCGGTGTGAAAGTGCCCGATCCATGCTATGTTTTTGCGGATCGTCGCGATCAGGTCTCCCTCCATGATCTGCATGTGATAGATGTCGTAAAGCAGCTTCACGTTCGGCGAGTTCACTTCCTCCATCACGCGCACGCCCCACGCGGTGTGGTCCGCCATGTAGTCCGGATGGTTCACTTTGCTATTGAGTAACTCGAGGCAAAGTGTAACTCCGTTGTCTTCCGCGATCTTCTTCACGCGGTTCAGCCCGACGACTGTGTTGCGCGCGCCTTCCTCGTCCGACATGCCCTTCCGGTTCCCGGAGAAGGTAATCACATTGGGCACGCCTGCTTTGGCGGCGAGAGGAATGTTGGTGCGGAGGGCCGCTTCGATGGCTTCATGATGTTCAGTGCGGTTCATAGCGTCAGCAATGACGCCGCCGCCCGCATAACCCATGGTGCAGATGAGCCCGTGGCGGCGCGGAATCTCATACTCCTCCGGCTGCAGCAGATCAATGCCGACGAGCCCCATCTGCGCCGCCGACACGCATAGGTCATCCAACGGAGTCTTCTGGTAGCACCATCGGCAGACCGATTGCCTGACTCTTTTTTTCCTCATGGTTGCTTCTTCCCCCTCAAGTATTCCTGACAGCGATGTCAATGCTGTTGCGGCCAGGCTTGTTTTCAGTACCGCGCGGCGGCTAATTTCATGCAAGCTCATTTTCTATCTCCGAACCGTTTAAAGAAGAGACGGATTTCACTCTCACTTTACTCTCCCGGGCGGCGGTTGCGCACCGCGCTGCACAGGCGGGCGGAGACCAACCGGCAAACCTGAGGGTGGCAAGAACTTGAAGGAAGGGATTGTACGGGCTGAAGGGGAGGAAGAGGAGAACGATTAGAAGGTAAAGGCCAGGCCACCGCGGATGCTGCGCTGATCCTGAGCAAAGACCAGGAGAGAACCATCGCTAAGAATCACGGGGCGATACCCTTCGGCCAACATATTCCTCACATCGATGAGCGCTTCAAAACCACCCGATCCGTCGCGGCTCAAGCGGATGGGCTGGCGCAGACGGAGATTGAGATAAGGCTCGGCTGCATCCAGCGCGTATGGAGCCACTTCAGTGACCGTATCCTCGGGCTGCCAGCGGTAGCTTGCACGCCAGCGGGTCCCCGTGCCATCCAGTATTCCGGAAAGCGAGATTGAGTACGTCTGCGCGCGCCGGGGATGGGCCGCGCCCAGCACCTGCGCCATCTCTGCAGGCCGCAGCAGCGCCGGCATCACCAGCGCATTGCCGTTGGCGTAACTGAGGCGGACGTTGTTTCCGCCCGGCAAACGATGTGCGACGCTGGCCACGACTCCTTTGCTGGAGCAGTCTGGCCCGGAAGCCCGCAGCAGGCCGCTTGCGCTGTCAAGGAGTGCAGCAACGGGTGATGCTCCGGAGTCGCCTGCAACAAAGTGCCCCATAGCCTCGAGGACCGGATTCCGGATCTTGTCTGCGAAGACCCGGACGGCCATGTCCGAGTTATCGGTGATCCGCTCCCATCCAATCTCCTGGTGCAGCCCGTGCTCCAAGACCAATTCGCCATTGCGGAGGGAGAACTCCGGCAGCCAGGCCACGGCCTGAGTCTCTTCGTTTTGAATAGGGCCGGAAAGTAGGGTTGCCACCCGATAGCCTACCGACGACTTGCCGTCGCGCCAGCCTACTGAGAGATTGGGCAGGGCCGCGGCGACAGTGCCGGAGGAATGCCCTGAGAAACGCCCCAAGACTTCAGTAGAGCCCACGTCCACGTCGAACTCATCGCCAAGGTGCAGAGTCTCCCAGGTGCGAACGGCGGCTTCTTCGAGCCCTTGCTCGCCTCCCGGACCTTCGATCTCAGGGTGAATTGAATTGCCGCCACCGATTGCACCGAGCCTGCATAAGCCCAGGTCCTGGCGGAAACCGAGCATGGACTCCATTCCGGCATCGGTGTCCGGCGCAAAATCCACCCGCGCGAGCAGTTCGCGGCTGTCAGCGGGCGTGTCCTCGACGGTGGCGGAAAAGCGCTCGCCGCTCTCGCCGAAGGTTCCCTCTTGCCCGGTGGCCATCAGGCGCGCCTTCAGTTTGGGCGCCGTTCCCGAGCCGTCTGAGACGACCACCAGCGGCCCGTCTTCAAGCCAGCGCAGCAATGGGCGGTTGGCGGCCGAACGCAAAGTCCAGGCCCAGTCGTCCTGTTGGGAACTTCCCGTGCGCGGCTCAGCCGGAAGCCACTGCATCACTTCATAGAGTGTGTTCAGGGTGATGTTGACAATGGTGCCGGTGCGTACACGAATGTTTTCGCGCAGCGAAGGCAGGTAAGACATGCCCATCGCCTTGAGCGAATATCGGCCCGGAAGCAGCGACGGAATTGTGAAGCGGCCCTGGCCGTTGGTGTAAACGCTGGCTACAACGGTAAGGTCGGGGCGAAGCAACTGGACTTCTGCGCCGATCTGCGGCACACCCGCTGAATCGCGAACCAATCCTGAAACCGACGCAGGTGCCGCTCCGCAGACGGAAGCGGCTCCTAGTGCGATCAGCATCGCAAATCCGGCGAAATGGACTCGGCGCTTCATCACTCGCATATGTGATCCGGCGGCGTCCCTGGCAATCTTACGGCAAATCGAGCCCGTGCAGGTTGCCGGATCTGAGGTCCGGCTCGGGCCCGCACGGTTGTATCTACTATTCGACGACAAAAGGTGCCGATTGCGCAATCTCTTGTTTCGAAATTGCATCATTTATTTTCACCGTCACCTTGTACTTGCCTGGTTGCAGGCCAGCGATTGGCAAAGATTTCTCCACGGTCAATTGGTCGCTGTGTGCCCCAAGGTCTTTGGATTCCAATTGTTTCTGCAAAATCACCGTTCCGGATGCGGAGTCGGTTATCTCGTAGGTAACCGTGGCCGAGTTACTTTTGGTAGCCTCGTCAATGCCCAGGTTGTAAAACTGCATCCAGAAATTCAGGTCCTGACTGCGCTTGAACTTCACCGGCGTAGCTGGAATCGTGGTGGCGGCCACCCGCGGCCGGACAAAATCGCCTCCGATGATGAAGTTTCCGCTGCCGATTTGACGAGATGAAACCGGATACATCTCGTCGGCCAGGATCAGCGACGACGCGCCCAGCTTCTCATCGTGGTAGACCGGCACGTCAATTCCCCGGCCATAGATTCCGACGTGATCGGGGTTGTTCACATCCTTGATGGCAATATCGAGGCGGTACAGTCCGGGCATCAGGGGGAGAGCCTTCCAGTAGACCCTTTGACCTTCAAGCGTCTTCTCCAGCAGCTCCGCGGGCTGATCGACCTCGACCGTGTCTTCCGATGTCTGCACGGTCTTGCCAGTGATGGTCGTAACCTTGACCAGAATGTTCACCAGGCCCTTTGACACTCCATCCTTGGTCACGAAGGTGATGTCGCGCATCTTCATTTGGATTGTGATCGGGACCATATCCATGCCTTCGGTCACCTTCACAAAATCGGTGCGCACATCGAACGGGAAGACTGGGCCGGTGAGCAGCTTGTGCTCGGATACAAAGGCGTCGAGATCCTTGAACTTGATCGGCGGCGGAGCGAAGAGCTTGGCAGCCAGCTCGATGCGGTCGAACTCCTTGCCCTGCTGCTGATCTCCCATCGGGCCGCCGCCAAGGCTCTCAATCCCATTGCCCTTGAAGCGGTCGGTCTTGTCCTTGTGGTTCATCTCCTCATACTGCGTCAGGCCCGCGCCGGGCACATGGAGCAGAGCGTCTTTCTCGCTGCGATCGATGGTGAAGTGGTAGTCGCCGCACTGACAGGTATCCACAAACTCAATGTCGATGTTCTCCCCGATCCCTTCGAGGTAACGGTAATGCCACACCTCGAACGGGAAGGTGGTGGTGGTGCCGCCGCCCTCGTCCTGGGGCCGGTCATAGCTACCACCGGAGGGGTGAGAATCAATGTCGTCGGGCTTGCCGAAAGCGATATAAATATGGCCGCGGTCGGTCTTCCAACCCGGCTTGCCCGCGGCGAAATGCTCGTTGGCATAGGCGATGCGCCGGTAGTGCTCCTCGCGGTACTCGTTTTCGGGTGAATCGGGGTTCGGGTTGCGGCGCAGCCAGAAATTCTCGATGAAGGCGTCGCGCTCTTCATCGTTGCTCGAGACTCATGAAGGCTTTGCGCTCTTCGTCGGTAATGATGTAGGGAACTTCCTGGTTCAGCCAGGTCTTATACGTCCCCTTCAACTCCTGACGGAGGGCCTTCTGGGAGTTGTAGCGCTCCTTGTCGGACCGTTGACGCTTCAGCGGATCTACCTCCTGGTCCTGTCCGGCGGCTGCCCCACTCTGTTGCTGGCCCTGTGGCTGTGCCGGAGGCGTTGCCGCCTTCAGGGACTTGATACCGGCTGCGGGGGTGAAAGCCAAGCCGCAACCAACCAGGACAAAGAGAAAACCACGACCGTTGAGCGTCATTACCTTAAAAACTCCTGCGATCCCTTATTCTACGGGTCCCGAAAGGGCTGGGCAATACTTCTAACGCAGTAGGTTAGCGTTTTGACGCCAAATTGCCCCAAACGTAACCCAAAAACACCCTGCCAGGCGGTAAAATCATTGCAAAAGGGAGCAGGCCTCAAAACCTTGTGCCCCGCCGTACCGTCCAACAAGCGGAAACTGCACTCAAGCAAACCCTATTGCTTCAGGCTGCTTGTCCCTGGAGCGTCTTCGATCGTGAGCCACGGAGAAAGGGTTCTGCGGCTCCCTGGAACTGTACGCAGCGCGATTGCGTACACTGGATTGAGAGAGTCTCGGAGCACGTGTCATCCATGAAGAAAATCCTCTTAATAATTCTTGCCGTAGTGGTTGCCGGTGGGCTGGTTGCGTTCATGGTGATCAAGCAGCAGTCCGGCTATACCAAGGTTCTAACCGCCACAATCGCCCGCCAGGACCTGTCCACGGTGGTTAGCGGCACCGGCCAGATCAAGCCCAAGACCTATGTGAACGTCGGTGCCACCGCAATGGGCCGAGTCACCAGCCTGGCTGTCAAAGAAGGCGACAGGGTCAAGAAGGGCGAGACGGTAGCCACCATCGAAAACGTCCAGCAGGAGGCTTCCGTCGCCGGACAGCAGGCGGCCATCGCCTCCGCCAATACCGACATCTGCCTCCTACATAGCGGCGGAAAAGACCGCCGAGGCCAACCTGGAACACGCCAAGGCCGACCTCGAGCAAAAGAAGCTGGATTGGGATCGCGCCCAGGCTCTCTTTACGGCAGGCATCATGGCCAAGCAGGATTTCGACGCCAAAAAGGCCGCCTATGACCTGGATGTGGCATCGGTGGCCCAGGCCGTGGCCCAGGTGAACCAGGCCAAGGCGCAGACCGACTCTGCCCGCGGCCATCTGCATACCCAGGAAGCGACCCTGCGCGCCAACCAGGACCTGCTGAACCGCACCATCGCCATTGCGCCCTTTGACGGCATCGTGACCAACGAGCCGGTTCGCGAGGGCGAAACGGTGGTCGAAGGCATCCAGAACACCGAAGGCTCGACCCTGATGACCCTGGCCGATATGAGCATCGTAACCGCCGAAGTCAAGGTGGACGAGACCGACATCGTCAACATCCAGCTCGGCCAGCCTTCTGAAATTACAGTCGACGCACTGCCTGGGAAGACCTTCAAGGGGCACGTCACCCTGGTGGGCGATCAGGCCCTGCTCCGGTCGACTGGCATCGCCACCTCGCAGTCCACTACGGGCACTGAAGAGGCCAAGGACTTCAAGGTCGTGGTCACTCTCGACGGTCCCAACGATGAATTGCGGCCGGGTCTTTCCTGCACCGCCAAGATCACCACGGCCCACAAGCCAAGTGTGCTTTCACTTCCCATTCAGGCTCTCACCATGCACGACCCGGCAACGGATAACCTGAAGAGCAAGAGCGGCGGCGTTCAGGCGGCGACCTCGACGCCGGCAGCCAAACCCAACCCGGTGCAGGGCGTTTTCGTGGTGGATAAAGATCCAAAGGGAAGACTGCGCGCCAAGTTCGTCCCCGTTACCACGGGAATCACCGGCGCGACCGACATCGAGGTGCTTAGCGGCCTCAACCAGGGGCAGGAAGTTGTCACCGGGCCGTACAAGACGCTGCGCGATTTGAAGGGCGGCTCGCTGTTGAAGCGCGATACCGTCAAAGTAGTGCTGCCATCCGGCGGCGGTTCCTAACGGCCACGGCAGTCCAATCGAAAGCGCGGAGCCTCGGAAGGCGTCCGTCTATCCGCCCAGGCGACAGACGACGGACTCGAGAATGCGAGACCGGGACACGATACTGGAACAAAGGATGAGATTCGGATGGCGATGAACAGCGTGATCACCGAAGAAGTGCCACATACCGTGACGGGGCCGAACGGCGACATGATCGTCGTCGAGGATCTGTGGCGTACCTACGACATGGGCTCGGAGCAGCAGGTGCAGGCGCTTCGCGGCGTGAACCTGCGCATCAAGCGCAACGAGTATGTCGCCATCATGGGCCCGTCGGGCTCCGGCAAATCCACGCTGATGAATCTCATCGGCTGCCTCGATACACCGTCCAAAGGCAACTACTGGCTCAATGGCCAACTGGTCAGCGAACTGGACGACGACCAGTTGGCGCGCATTCGCAACAAGGAGATCGGATTCGTATTTCAGACCTTCAACCTGCTGGCGAGGGCGACTTCGCTGCATAACGTGGAGCTGCCGCTGATCTACAACGGCACCCCGGCCGCGGCTCGCGTTGCGCGCGCCAAGGAAGCTCTGACGGATGTCGGCCTGGAATCGCGCATGAACCACAAACCGAACGAACTCTCCGGCGGGCAGCGCCAGCGCGTTGCCGTTGCACGAGCGCTGGTGAACCACCCCTCGATCATCCTGGCCGACGAGCCAACCGGTAATCTGGATTCAAAGACCGGCCTGGAGATCATGGGTCTGTTTGACAACCTGCACGCCAGCGGGAACACGATCGTGCTGGTCACGCACGAGCCTGACATCGCGGATTTCGCGCATCGCGTGGTTCATATTCGCGACGGGCAGATCTTCTCCGATGAGCCGTCGAAGCGGTTCCGGTAGACCTCACACTCAGGCGAACTGCGTCAGGTCCATGCCGAGTTTGTACGTCTCGCCGTGGGACTCCAACTCTTCCCAGGTCGTCTCGCGATGGCGCAAGCCGGCCATGCGGCCCATCATGCAGCTAAGAGCAGTCTCAACCCCGGCGGCGATTTGGTTGTGCGCGGGGCCGGTGACAATGCTGTCGATGAAGGTCCGTTCCTTATCGCGGTCGGCGAAGGCGAGGTTGTCTTCGAAGTTGCCGTTGGCGGCGAACTTGCCCGTCGCAGTCGAGGCCGCGGCTGCATCCTGCCACGACCACTTCTGCGTTCCCACAATCTCGACCGGGCCTGCGTACGGAATGGCCGCCGCACCCTCGGAGCCAAAAAGCCTCAGCCCGGCGTCAAAGAGGCCGTAGTCACCGAACTGTTTTGAAGCGAACGACACACGGACGTCATTCGGATAGAGGTAGTCGACCTGGTAGTTGTCCCAGCAGTCGCCGGCGTGGGTAAGGATGTTGCGCCCGCCGGTCGCCGTTGCTTTCAGCGGACGCGCGCCCAGGATCCAGTTGCAGAGGTCGATGATGTGAATGTTCTGCTCGACGAGAATGTCGCCGGAGAGGGCCCTGTCCCAAAGCCAGTTGCGCAGACGGTGTTCGTCAGGCCCGGCGCCGGGAATTACTCTTTCTTTCGAGGCGGGCGCGTAGTAGTAGGCACTGATGGACGCGATCTTGCCCAGCGCTCCAGCTTTAATCTTTTCGGCGATGGCGGCAATCGGCGGCGCATTCCGGCATTGGAAACCAACATCCACACTCTGCGCGGGGCGCACCCGCTTCGCAATTTCAAGCGCCTGCTTTGCTTGTTTCACATCGATGCCCACCGGCTTTTCGCAGTAAACATGCTTGCCGGCGGCAACGGCTGTGCCAAGATGTTCGACATGAAAAAATGGCGGCGTGGAAATTTGAATCATGTCTACATCGGGCGATGCGGCGAGTTGCTCGAAGGCGTGCGGGCCGTGGAACAGAAGCTTGGTGTCGATCGCCGCGCGGCCCAGGCTCGCATTCACTTGATCGAAATGAGCACGGCCCGCCTCGAGCTGATTCGGAAACAGATCGGCCAGCGCGACAACCTGCGCGACGGTGTTCTGCGAGAACGAAGTCGCGACGTGCGTGCCGCGGCCTCCGCAGCCAAGCAGCCCCATGCGCACCGCCGAGTTGGCCTGGTAGCCGAAGGCTGCGTCCGGTTTCAGAAGGAGAAATCCGGATGCGAGTCCGGCTGTGGCCTGTATGAATTCCCTGCGCTGCATATTTTTCCTTTCGTTGTGAAATGTTCCAAGGCTCGCGAATCCTCCGCGGCTGCCCTCATCCAAGAACCTCGTGAAGGATGTTTTCAAGATAGATTTTTTCGTTGCGCACGTCTTCGATCTGCTGCGGGCCGGAGGTCTCGCGTTCGATGGTAACTGCGCCGGTATAGCCGATGGCATGGAGCTTGGAGAAGACTTTCTTGAAATCGACGAGTCCGCTGCCGATCAGAACCTCCTGGCCGAGCTTGCTGGGATCGGTCGGCCAGCGGCCGTCCTTGGCATGAATGCTGCGCACATGGGGACCGAGGATATCGACCGCGTCCACTGGATTGGCCTTGCCGTACAAGATCAGGTTGGCGGTGTCGAGACCCACTGCCAGGTTGGGCAGGGCCACGTCGCGCAGCATCCGCGACATGGTGGTTGGTGTCTCCTGACCGGTCTCCATCAGGAAATACTGTCGGTTGCCCTGGCAGTGCCGGGCAACCGTGCGAATGGCCTCGACAGCGCCCGGATATTTTGGATCGGCAGGGTCTTCAGGAATGAAGCCGCAATGGGTCTGCACCTGGGAAATGCCAAGCAGCCTGGCGAAATCGGAAGCCTGGCGGAGAGCATCGATTCGCGCCTCGCGCGTGGCTGCAGGCACCAGGCCGATGGTCGAAGGACCGCGCAGGAAGTCCCAGACCAGCGGCTGAGGGCCGACCACTTCGACGGTGGTCGCGATCAACTCGTACCTCAAGAGCATTTCCCGAAACTGCGTCGCCAACTCGGGCGTGAAATGACCGAGATAGCCGTCGAGGGAAAGAAAACAATTTGAAAAGCCCAGGTCGTGCACGCGCTTGAAGCGTTCCTCCGGCGCGCCGGAGGGCGCAATCAGGAGTCCCACAGCCATGGGTTTTAGCGGCACGGCCGGAGCCTGGGCATGAGCCGCGGGCAGGCCCCCGGCAACAACGGCCGACGACGCGGCGGCGATAAACTCTCTGCGATCCATAAATTAGCCTCGGGTTTCGTTTCGATATTGGTCTCGCCAGCATTGTCGGATTTGCGAGCGGAGTTTGGCAACATGCTGTCGGCCGCTCAGAATATCCGCGAGCCCTTGGCCATGCTTCTGCGTCCGTGTGGTTGGATGAAAATGCGGGCCGTGTTGAAATTTCATGAAAGACGCCTTGACACCTGAGGAAAAGTGGGTCAATATCCTGACATAGACCACGGGAAAAGACGCAGGCGGAAAGGTTGCCGCTGAGGCGCAAGCCCGAGACCTTTTGGCCTTCCTCCTTGGTTCCCCGGCACGATCGACAACAAGGTGCACTTCCGATTCGGTTAAGCGATGGAATGCCATCGCGCGAGGATTGGTGCAACTTTTCCGGAGACTACTTGCCGCTTGATAAACCGGCCCATCTATCCGGACGCAGTTCGAATGCTTTAGACGCAATGTCGCTTGTGACTTAAACGGCCCTCTCAGGCCAGGGCCTCATCCAGAGACGCAGCAAATCGCCCATCGGCAGTCCATGCCGCGCTAAGCATCGGCGGCACGTGGCTCAGCAGGATTCCCTCTAACTGACCTTATCGGTCGTCAAGTTGATGAGAGGCGGGCCCATGGTCGTCAAGACACAATACGAAGGACGTAGAGTTTCAGGACTGTACGTTGGCGTAAACAACGTGCGACGCTATTTCTCAAAACATATTCAAGCTATCGAATTGCAACTGGATCATCTGCGAATCGAGTGCGGGCTGACCCCTCGCTTCTGGGACGGCCAGCCGGAGATCCACGACCCCCGCCTGTCCGATTGGCTGGAGTCAAAAAATCTGCACGACAGACCGTGCCGAACCCCGGTTCCAATGGCAATGATCCCTTCGGGCAAGAACTCCTTCAAGCTGGCATCGATCTCCCGAAATGGCAGTGGGAGGGTGAGGCATACCGGGAGCCCAGTTCCATCAGGCGAAGCTGCGTAGCCGTTTTGTTTGGGCCGCGAGCGGCGCCTGATTTGATCGCAAGTAAATCGCCGAACACTGCGCGATGCCTTTCTGCCTCGAATTGAAAGGCCTGTCGTGCAACCGCAGCCTGGCAGCGATATGAGATTGCATCGAGGAGACACATATGAGAATGGTGGATTCCGTGAAGTTCGCGAAGAAGACAGCGGTCGAAGCGCTCAAAGGAGTGCTTCGTCAGGTCTCTCAAATCAAGGTCAAAGGCATCGACTTCGAATCGCCGCATCCCGATCTTAAAGTCGATATTCTTGCGCACCTCGAAGTGCATGGCCACCTCCACACGCTGGTGTGCAAGGTGAAAACCAGCGGCCGGCCCGAGTCGGTGCGCCTCGCCCTCAGGGAATTCCAGGGCCATTCCGCTCATCTCGGCGACAATTCGACGCCGGTCCTCATTGCGCCGCGGCTTTCCGAAGAGGCCCGGGCGCTGTGCAGGGAGAGTCGATTGGGCTTTCTCGATCTGGAAGGGAATGCGCGGCTCGACTTAGGCGAAGTGTTCATCGGCAAGCGTTCACTGCCGCAATCCAGGGAGCGTTCGAAGCCGCTCTTGGCCGCGCGGGGCCGCGAGCAACTGGCAGGGGTTGCCTAGAACCAATGCCGCTTTATTTCGAGGGTAGCCATTGAGTGCCGCGGAACGGCGAGTCTTAAGAAAGCGGGACCCAGAGAACACACGATTCTCCCTCCAGGAACGACAGCAGGCGCCGGAAGCCATCTTGCTTCCGGCGCCTGCTTTCTTTCCGCTCGCGATTTCTTTAAAGCTCCAGAATCACCGGCATGATCATGGGACGGCGGCCGGTGGTTTTCTGAATCAGGCGCTTGAGTTCCGAGCGCACCTTTTCCTTGACCGTTCCGTAGTCGGATCTCTGTTCGGCGGTGAGGCCGTCCAGTGTCTTGAGCATCAGCTCGCGCGCCTGGTCGGTAATGTCGGCGCCGCCAAAGCCGCGCATCACCACCTCGGGCTGCTGCTCCACCTTGCCGGTGTGCTTGTTGATGGCCAGCACGGCGAGCACAAATCCATCTTCCGAAAGAATTCGGCGGTCGCGAATTACCAGATCCTCGACAACATCGATCGACGAGCCTGAATCAATAAGTATGCGCCCCGCCGCGATCTTGTCTTTTTTTCGCGCGTCATTCTTGTCCAGTTCAAGCACGTCTCCGTCTTCAATCACAATGGCGTGCTCCACCGCGCCGGTCTCCATGGCCACCTGCGCGTGTTTGCGAAGGTTGCGATAGTCTCCGTGCACAGGTATGAAGAACTTGGGCCGCACCAGGTTGATGAGCAGCCGCATCTCTTCCTGGCATCCGTGGCCGCTGACGTGAATCAGTCCATTGGACCCGTCATCCCAGATCACGTTGGCGTCGCGGCGGTAGAGATGGTCGATGACGCGGAAGATGCTTTTCTCGTTACCGGGAATAATTCTCGAACTCAGCACCACAGTGTCGCCGGCGTCGATGCGGGCGTGCTTGTGATTGTCAACCGCGGCGCGGCTCAGCGCGCTCATCGGCTCGCCTTGGGTTCCGCTGATCAGCATCATCAACTGCTCGGGCGGATAGTCGCGCATCTGTCCCGGCTGAATCACAAGGCCTTGCGGGGCATCGATGTAGCCGAGGTCCTGCGCAATCTCGGTGCTCTCCATCATGGAACGGCCGACGATGGCAACTTTGCGGCTGTGCGCACGCGCCAACTCCAGCGCGATGCGGATGCGATAGATGGACGAAGAGAAGCAGGTGAAGAACAGCTTCTTCTTTGTCCGCGAGAAGATCTCCTCGAGGCGGGGAATCACGGCGCGCTCGCTGGGCGTGTAGCCGGTGCGCTCTACGTTGGTCGAGTCCTGGAGCAGCGCCAGCACACCGCGCTTGCCGTAGTCGGCAAAAGTGTGCAGGTCGAAGGCCTTTTCGTCCAGCGGCGACAAGTCGATCTTGAAGTCGCCGGTGTGGATGACCACGCCGACCGGGGTCTCGACCGCCAGCGCCACGCAATCGACAAGCGAGTGCGTAACGCGGATAGGTTCGATGGTAAACGGGCCAACGGTGAATTTTTCCTTGGGGGCAATTTCAATGAGCTCGGTCTCGTCGAGCAGCTCGTGCTCTTCGAGCTTGCCTTCAACATAGGCCAGCGTGAACTCGGTCGCATATACGGGGACTTTGAGCTCGTTCAGAATCCAGGGCAGGCCGCCGATGTGGTCCTCGTGGCCATGGGTCAGGATGATGGCGCGGACATGTTGCTTGTTCTCGATGAGGTAGGTGATATCGGGGACCACGATATCGACGCCCAGCAACTCCGACTCCGGAAACATGAGCCCGGCGTCGATCACGATAATGTCATCTTCCCAGCGCAGAGCCAGGCAGTTCATGCCGAACTCGCCCAGTCCACCCAGTGGAATAATCTTCAGTTTTTTGGTTTGCATCTGTCATCATTGATGCTACCACCACCGGCGTTCTCATACGACTCGGCAGGTATGGCAAATCGCCGGACATGGGAGGACAATAAAGGGTTTGCAAGATCGCATATCCAATCGTTTGGCTGGTCGGACGAGGAAGGCATTCGAACCATGCGAATCCTGGGACAGAACATGGCGTGGCTGCTTAAGAAGGTAAACAACCGATAGGACGGCCGGTCATCGCGGGATGGCCCTCCCCGCCGAATAGGACTATCCTTGAGGAGTGGGGACGGCCTCACAATAGTTGTTCCCATCCGGGTGGCTGAGACCAGGATTCTACCGCAAGTGGATTCAAGCACCCGGAACGGCGGGTGCCTGTCTGCGACCTGATACGCCGGATTCCAGAGAGAGCATCCTGCCAGACCAAGGGAGGAAACTCATGGAAACAGCCGAATCGAAATCCGCGACAACCGGTAGTGCTGCGTCCACGGCAGTAGCCGACGACGTTTTGCATCTTGGCAGCGGAACCAAGCTCTCCGCTGAAGAGATTGCCAAGGCCCTTGCCCATCACAACCGGCATCATCGTGGCGACCAACCGCAACAGGCCGCGGCGAAGAAGGCGCCAGGCAAGAAGAACAGGTAGCGCGGCGGCAGTTTGCCTCTACTCTTCTTCGCTGGTCTGCATGGTGAGATAGCGCTCGTAGCCAACTTCTTCGATCTGGTGCAACTGGGCTTCGAGCCAGTCCACGTGGTCTTCCTCGTCCTTGAGCAGAGCGACGAAGAGATCGCGTGAGCCGTTGTCTTTTTCTTCCGTCGCAATGCGGACGGACTCGTTGTACATGGCAACGGCTTCGATCTCGAGCTTCAGGTCAGACTCGATCATGCTCTTGACGTTGCCGCCGATCGAGAGAGCCAGCGGCTCCATGCTCGGCGTGCCATCCAAAAACAGGATGCGCTCCATGAGCGACTCGGCGTGCTTCATCTCGCCAATGGACTGCTTCTTGATGTACCGGGAAAGCCGATCGTATCCCCAGTTCTCGCACATTTCAGCGTGAACAAAGTACTGGTTGATGGCGGTGAGCTCCTCGCGAAGCGCACTATTCAGTTTTGCGATGACCTTCGGATTCCCCTTCATGGCCGGATTCTCGCACGAACATAAATGGGCGCGCAAGAGTAAAACGTCCGCCTCACTCCGCGGCGATGCGCTGCAACTGGCCGAGGTGGTTCAGGTCGTGGCCGGCCATGGTTTCAACGATCGTTTGAAAGGTCATCGTGCCGCGCTCGGGATGGGTGGCCGTTCTGCCGGCCGCTGCCGGCAAGGCCGCGCTAATCAGGCGCAGGTTCCATCCGCGCATTGCTGTGAACGCCTCAAGCGCCTGGCTCGCGGAGATGCCGCCGTAAGTTGCGGCCCACTTGTCCTGATCGAAGGGCTGAATCACCGGCCCATCTTCGGCAAGGGTCTGGCGCAACCGAAAACCGAACGCGATCTCGCAGTCGGCCAGGTGGCAGACGATCTGGGCCGGACTCCATTTACCGGGGGCCGGCGGGGCGGAGAGTTTCTCAGGCGCAATGGCCGCGAGTGCTTTGGCCAGCGCGCCAGCGGTCGCCGCCAGAATCGTCTCGACGGGGCGGCCGTCAAGAAATGTGTCGTAAGGGTTGAGTATGCCCATAGGGAGATTCCTTTCGATGAGGTCTTTTCTGTTCCCTATTCCCTGTTCCCTGCTTCAAAGATATTGCTGCACCATGCGCTGCCACGTTGGCCAGTCGTGCGCGTTGAACGAGTCCCATACATAAAGCTGGTGCGGAATCCCCTTCGACGAGAGAATGCGGTCGAGGTTCTGGTTCTGGCCCAGGCATTGGTCATCCCAGCCGGTGGCCAGAACGTATGTGTTGCGTCTGTAGCGGTCAAAATACCATGGATCTTCCAGGTTGGGCAGATAATGCGTGGGCAGGTTCAGGTAGCAATCCTCGTCGTAGTATCCATCAAGGAAATTTGAGATGTCGAAGGCGCCGGACATCGACAGCATCCCGGTAAAGATGTCGGGATGGCGGAAGGCGAAATTCGCCGCGTGATAACCCCCGAAGCTGCATCCCAGCGCGACCAGATGCGGGTCGGAGTTCCTGTTGCGGATAAGGGGAATCGCCTCCGTGAGCAGATAAGCCTCGTACTGCATTTGCCGTGCGATACGCCAGCGCGGAGGCACCTGCCGGTTGTACCAGCTCTCGTTATCCACCGAGTCAACGCAGTAAAGTTGCAGTTGCCCCGCGTCGATTTTGCCGGCCAGGGCGGCGATCATGCCGCGGTCTTCAAACTCGAAGAAGCGGCCGCCGGAGGTGGGAAAGACCACTACGGGAAGACCGGCATGGCCGAAGACGAGCAGTTCCATCTCCCGGCCGAGCCGGCTGGAGAGCCACTTGTGGTATTCGCGATTCACGGGTTGCGCACTCCGGGGTTTGAGGCGGGCGATTGGAGAACCGCCGTTTTCTTGTTACTGTAACAGCCTGGGGACGCTTGTTTTTCTTAAGTTCGTGCGCCCCCAGTGCCGGACTAAATGAAGAACGATAATCGACCGCAGGGATTGAGTGTCGAAGCGCAAGCCCTTGCGGCACAATCGGAGACGCGCGCGCCCCAGGGTCGATCGGAGCCTGGTGAAGACTCGCCGCGTCCGCGCCCGCGACTACGGCTTCATCGCGCCTTCAAGAGCCAATTCCTCCCCGGCGAACGGGACGTGATCGTCTACCTGCCGCCGGGGTACGACAAGCATCCGGATCTCACTTATCCGGTCCTCTACATGCAGGATGGGCAAAACCTCTTCGACGGGCGGACATCTTACGTTCCAGGGCGCACCTGGCTCCTGCGCGAGCAAACAGACGAAGCCATCAAGGCCGGCGAAGTGGAACCGCTGGTGATTGTCGGTGTCTACAACACCGGAGACCGGCGGCTGGCTGAGTACACCCACGAGCGCGATTGGCAGTTGGGTGGCGGCGAGGCTCCGAACTACGGCCGGCTGTTGACTGAGGAGCTGATGCCCTGGATCGCCGGCCTGTATCGCGTGCGGACCGAGCGGGAACATACGGGCATCGGCGGGTCGTCGCTGGGAGGCCTCGTGTCGCTCTACCTTGGTCTTCGTCACCCTCAGCATTTCGGCAAGCTTGGCGTGCTTTCTCCCAGCGTCTGGTGGAACCACAAGAGCATTCTTGGTTACGTGAACGAGCGCGCCCCGGAGATCTGGGAGCGGCCAAGGCTGTGGCTGGATGTTGGCGACCAGGAGGGCCGGCGGACGTTGGAAAATGCCGAGCAGCTTAACCGGCGCCTCAAGGCTAACGGCTGGAAGCCGGGGGAAACGCTTCATTTTGAACGCGTGGCGGGCGGAACGCACGACGAGGCCAGTTGGGCCCGGCGGGTGAGGCCGATGCTCAGGTTTTTGTTCCCCGCAAAGTGAGACGGGTCTAGGGACTGGAGCGAGATAGGATTTCTCCCCACCAGCGGCCGAGCCGGACCTCCATCAAAACTTGCCCAGATCCCCCATTTCAGCGATACTTAGGTGTTGTGTCTTGTGCGGCTGGGCACATCCGTCCGGCCCTCATTTTGGCTTGGCGCGACCGTGCCGGCCCTAAAGACCCTTAAGACCGCAACAGAGCACTGGAATTTGAAAGGAACCGTATCGCCGTGGTGATGATTCGTTTGGCGCGCGTTGGCGCCCGCAAGCAGCCCTACTACCGCATCGTGGTCATCGAGAAGGACCGCGCCCGCAATGGCCGTTCGATCGAAGTGGTCGGCACCTACAACCCCCGCACCAGCCCCGCCACAGTCGAGCTGAAGCACGAGCGCATCGCCTACTGGCGCGGCGTGGGCGCTAAGCTCTCCCCGATCGTGGCAAAGCTGGTGACCAAGAATCCGGCGACCCCGACGCCTGCAGCCGAGCCGGTTGCCGACCCTGCCGCGGCCTGATTTTTTCCGCTTCTCCCCCGGATTTGTGCGCGGGCAAGACCGCCTGCGCATAGAATTGCTGACGGCGACGGGTGTGTGCTGATACTATTCGCGCACAGAATTCATGTTGCCGTTTTCAGAACGCTATCTGGTCAGAGGCAAGAGCATGACCCAACACGATATGGTCGCACCAACGTCAGTGGACGAACTGGTCAGGGAGATCGCCCGGGCCCTGGTGGATGAACCGGCAGCCGTCGAAGTCGCATCTGTGGACCGCGACGAAAACACGGTTCTCAAGCTCCGCGTTGCGCCGCAGGACGTGGGCAAGGTCATCGGCAAGCAGGGACGCACCGCCCGCTCGGTGCGCACCATCCTGGGCGCCGTGAGCATGAAGCTGCACCACCGCTACACGCTCGACATCCTGGAAGAGGACGACGAAGGCTAGGATGGTGGCCGCCAATGCGCCCGGCGACCCCTCATTGCCGGATGTCGCCGCGCCAGAGCTATCTGGGCAAGCCGGGCAAGAGCCTCAATGGGTCTGGCTGGCCCATATTCGCCGCCCCCAGGGACGCAAGGGCGAGGTCTTCGCCGACATCCTCACCGATTTTCCTGAAAAGTTTGCCGAACGCCAGCGGCTCTGGCTGCTGGCAGAAAGGCGCTCCGCCGCTCCGCGCGAGATCGAGCTCATCAATCATTGGCTGCACAAGGGCGGCGTCGTGCTGCATTTTGCCGGAGTGGATTCGATCAGTGAAGCCGAGATGCTGGCCGGGCTGGTTGTCGCTATTCCTCGGACGGAGCGGGCCGCGCTCGCCGAGGACGAGGCCTACATCGGCGACCTGATCGGCTGCATGCTGGTGGATGTGGCGGGGACGACGCCGGAAGTGATCGGCGAAATTGAAGACGTGGACCGCACTGCCGGCCCGGTTGCGCTGCTGGTGGTGCGGGCCTGCGACTCGCAGGGCGAAATCCTGGTTCCCTTTGCCAAAAGCTATCTGCGCAAGGTCGACCTGGAAGCCAAGCGCGTAGAGATGGCGCTGCCCGATGGACTGATCGATTTGAATGCGCCGGAAAAGGCTTAGTCCGCAGCCGCTATTGAAACGCCAGCGGCTTCCACGCGCCATTGTCCTTCAGCGCCAACTGGGTCGGCCGCGGCGGGCCATTGGGCGGGACCGTCACTTCAATCCAAAGCTCCTCGCCCGGCTTCAACGGGAGAGGCGTCATGGCATGCTCCGCAATGTAGAAGTCAACCGGTGTATCGAGGCGCATCGAACCGCAACCCGCGCCCGGCCACACTGAGACCACTTGTCCACCTGTTCCGATCCGATCATCCTGAAGTGCGATGGCGAGCAGGCGGTTGTTTTCAACCTTCAAATCGGCGCGGAAGGTAGCGGAAGCCCGAAGCCGGTAAGGTCCCTGAATAGCGGCGCCGTTGACGTCGCGCGGGAAGGTAGCGGCCTTGGCCGAGGGCAGCGTGCTTTGGCAGCCATCCACCTCAGCCGCAGGCTCAGATAGCGGCCCCGCATCGGCAGCTCGGGATCGATGGCGACGGTCCGGGTCCACACGCGGGGGCAGGTCCATCGCTGATAAAAGTACTTTGCCGCGATGGTACGATACGATTGCCAATTGGATGATCAGCAGCGCGACGGAAGTTTTGGCCAGCTTCATTTCGCCTCCTGAATCGTGCGGTCCGCTTTTTCCATGCCGGTCAGGATTCGCCGTCTCATCTTTTCGAGAACCCACCCTCCGGCCAGGAAGAGAACTCCGAGACCGATCAGACCCAGCGAGCGTCCCATTTTGTCGAGGATGTCACTGTAATAGAACCATCCTACCGCGACAGCAAAGCCCGCAATCCCGAAGTTGACCAGCGCCTTGGAAGCCAGGCGCACGCCCCACCAGCAAAGGAAGATCGCGAACGTCGCCACCAGCGCATGGGCGGCGAGGTTGGGCTCATGACGCGCGAATGTGTAGTGGTTGGTTCCGTAGGTCTCGTAGTCAATCCAGTTTCTGCTGCACCACGGCAGCGCAATCGAATACGCCACCGCGAGAACCGGCGGAATCAAACCCTTATGGCCGTGGAATGCGGCGATCGCGAGCGGCAGAGCGGCAAGCGCGATCCAGGCCCAGACGCGCGTGCTGAAGGGCACGAAGGTCTGCTCTGCTGACCACGAGACCCAGCCCGACAACATGACGACCGTTCCCGCGACAGAGGCAATCGCGGCGGCGGCAAAGAGAATCCCCTGCAAGATCTTGCGCTTTGAGGCGAGGAAGAACGTGAGATAGAAGATCGCCCAGACAAACAGGAAGCGGCCGATATAGACGTCCTCGCCGATGTGGCCGTCCATGTTGAACGACAGCTCCGACAGCATCCATGCCGGAAAAAGCAGCAAGGTCAGCGTCTGCTGGGCCTGGTCTTGAAGCAGGATCCATCCGGCCAGTGCGGCCAGCGCCCACATCAGCACCGCGGCCGGCCAGTGCTCCTGGATATTGAAGATCTGGCCGACCAGCGCAATTGCCGCGCCCGTCGAGATGGTTCCCACAGCGTGCAGCGTGGTGGAGAGGCCGAGGAAGCTCTTGCGCACGAAACCGCCCGCCAGGTGGAAGACGCTGACCATGGCGATGACGATTGCGTAGCGCGCGATTGGGCCGAGCTGGTCCCAATGCGCGGAGACAAACAGCGCCACGCCGCAGGCCAGCAGGATGGCTCCGAGAATGAGCGCAACCATTCCCTGCCACCTCACCGCGCCCGGCTTTTCTTGCTTCTCCTCGAAGACTCGGATGCGGGCGGCAGCCTCGGCATCCAGGACGCCGGCCGATCGCCAGCGATTTAGCAACGATTCAATGTCAGCCATGTCAGTTGGCCAACATTAGAGCACATCGCGGTCGAGAGCGCGCAAAAACATCTATCATCGTGGGATATGCGGTTTGAGATCGTCACCATCTTTCCCGGCTTCTTCACCGGTTTCTTCGAGAATGGAATCGTGCGCCGGGCACTGGCCGAGGGGTTGGTCGAGGTGGGTGTGCACGACCTGCGCGCCTTTACGCACGACCGCCACCGGACCGTCGATGACCGGCCCTTTGGCGGCGGCGAAGGAATGGTGTTGAAGGCCGAGCCGTTGGCCGAGGCGCTGGCTTCGCTGGGAATTGGACCAAAGGCGGAGCGCGGAGAGGGGGACGCGACGTTGGCAGGGACAAAGGTGATTCTGCTCTCCGCGCAAGGCCGCCGTTTTACCCAGGCGGAGGCTCGGAGGCTCGCCACTCTTGATCGCGTGGTGCTGATCTGCGGCCGCTACGAAGGAGTAGACGAGCGCATCAACGAACTCTATTGCGACATGGAGCTCTCGATCGGCGACTATGTGCTGAGCGGAGGAGAGCTGGCCGCCGCCGTGGTGATGGACGCGGCAATGCGGCTGATACCCGGCGTGCTGGGCAACGAAGCCTCCGGCGAGTTCGAGAGCTTCGGCGTCGCAGACACGGAGATCACTTCGGGCATTGACGGAGTTCCGCGGTCGCAGCACGGTGCCGGCGGGTTGCTTGATTACCCGCATTACACGCGGCCCGCGGAGTTTGGCGGTCTGCGCGTCCCGGACGTTTTGACCAATGGCGACCACCAGGAGATTCGGCGCTGGCGGCGCGAGCAGCAGTTGCGCAAAACGCTTGCCAACCGGCCCGATCTGCTTGAGGGTGCGGCGCTGACCGCGGACGACCTGCGGATTCTCGATTCGATACTTGGCAATGGCGCAGAAGGCTGACAGGGTGCAGCCTTTAATGTTTTACTAATCCGGGAGAACACCGATGGAGAATTCCTCAACCAAAAGTGAAATCAGAAGTGCAAGTTTGAATGAAGGCCGGCGCAACTTTCTGCGCACGGCATCCGTAGCCGCCGCTGCCGGGCTCGCATTCGCTGATGCAAGGATGTTTGCCGCGCCAGTTGAAGGCCAGGGCGAAGCGGCTGCGGCTCCTGCGGGTGTTCAGCTCTTCACCGCCGAAACGCTCGCGGGCGACATCAAGACCATGCAGGCGGCCCCGGCAAACAACACCATCGTGGATAACATGAACTTCGTCGTGATTCTGACCGTGGAGACGGCCAAGAGCGCGAAGGAATTCGAGTACCACGAGGGCCGCGACCATGTGTTCTACATCCTCGACGGAACCACGGTCTACCAAATTGGCGGAACGCCGAAGGGCGCGCACAGCACCAAGCCCGGAGAGTGGCTTGCACCGGAGTCGGAGGGGGCGGTCACTTACAAGCTGAAGAAGGGCGACGTGCTGATTGTTCCGCGAGGCACGCCGCACAAGCGGATGACCGAGGGCAGCGTCACTCTTCTGCTGGTTTCGCCGATGGGAAGCGTACAAGCGTAGACCGTTTCCGGCGAAATGGTGCTGGACGATTTTCGTCCTAAGGATCGCTCTGCCGAAAGATAAATAAAATATTGGCGCGGTTGGGAACCTTTCCGGAACCGGCGGGGTCCAAGTGAATAGCAATTTCCCTGCAAGAATCCGAAGCAGGCTCGTTCCTTGCTTGAGGAGCCATCCTGTTTTGTGGCCCTGGGAGGACCTATGCGCCGCATGCTCGCAGTCTTTTGCGTTGTTGCCTTCACAGCCTGTCCTTGCCGCTCAATCTCCGGCAGCGCCCTCAACAAAACCAGCGGCGGTCAAGGGGTCCGCGGACTCCGGAGCCAGCCTGCCTGGAGTGATTAAAGACCTGCCCGTTCGCAAGGTCGTGCTCTACAAAAACGGTGTGGGCTACTTTGAACACGCCGGGACGGTGAGCGGCAATCAACGAGTGGCCATCGACTTTACCTCTACGCAGTTGAACGATGTGTTGCAGTCGCTCACTGTGCTCGACGAAGGCGGCGGTCGAATCGCGGGAGTCAATTACAACTCCACCACGCCCATCGAGCAGCAATTGAGAACCCTGGCGCTGGGGCTCACGGATTATCCGGCGACGCTGATGGTCTACCAGGCCCTCCGCGGGCAGCGCGTTGAAGTGAGCGGCTCCGGCGCTCCGCTTGCGGGCAGACTCGTCAATATCGAGTTCCGCAAGGAGACCGACAAAAACGGCCAGACCTCGGAGGATCATTACTACCTGATCGTCGCGACTGACGGGGGCGCACTGCGCACGGCCGAACTCACCGATCAGGTTTCGGTGCGAATGGTCGATGCATCTCTGCAAAAACAGTTTTCGGATTATCTTGGCATCATAGCCTCGGCGCAGAATCAGCAGTTGCGCCACCTGACTCTCGATGCCCTGGGACAGGGACAGCGCGAGCTTCGCGTGACCTACATCAGCGAGGTTCCGGTGTGGAAGTCGACTTACCGGATGGTCTTCCCGCGCGAGGCAAACGGGTCTGCAATTGTGCAGGGTTGGGCCGTTGTAGATAACACAGTGGGCGCGGACTGGGACAATGTGCAGTTGTCGCTGGTGGCCGGCGCGCCGCAGAGCTTTATCCAGCCCCTGTCGCAGCCGCTGTACACACGGCGGCAAGAGATTCCGATCGCAACCCAGGCGCAGTTGACGCCGCAGACACATGAGGCGGCGGAAGCAAAGGAATTTGACAGGGTTGAAATGGCGGCCAAACTGATTGCGCCCCAAGCGATTCCAAGGACTACGCAGACAGTAACAGTGAACTCGGGTCCGGTCGCCGGCTTTGGCGTGGCGGGGATGGAAGGGCTTGGCGGCGGGATGGGGTACGGTGTTGGGGGAGGTTACGGCGGCGGCGTTTACCGTGCCTCCGACGCAATCAAGCCAGGCGACGTCTCCACCAACGCCTTCGACGATTACTTCGAGTACACGCTCGCCGCACCGGTGACCATTCACAAAAACGAGTCGGCGATGGTTCCAATTCTGCAACAGGAATTGCCGGCCGAGCACGTGACCTTATGGAGCGAGCGCGAGAACCGCCCACTCCGGGCCGTGTGGCTTGAAAACAAGTCGAAGCTGACGCTCGATTCGGGCAGCTTTTCCATCTTCGAGAGCGGCGAGTTTGCCGGCGAGGGTCTGCTCGATCCCATCCATCCCGGCGAAAAGCGGCTGCTCTCCTACGCCGCCGATCAGGCGGTGCGCGTCAAGGTCACGGCCCGCAACAGCAATCCAACCCTGCACCACGTCGAGATCCACAAAGGCGTGATCATCGAGACCCACATGGATGTTGCCTCGGTAACGTACTCTGCGACCAACTCGGCCGATGTTGATCGCGTGGTTCTGCTGGAACATCCGCGCCGCACCAACGGCTGGACTCTGGGCGAGGGGCTCAAAGCAGATGAAACTTCGCCAAATTTGTACCGCTTCCGGTTGCCGGTCGCGGCGCACGCGACGGCAACGCTGGTGGTGCGCGAGCGTGGGCCGGAAAAGGTTCGCGTCGACCTCAGTTCGAGTCAGGATCAGACCGAATACCTTCTCGACCTCGTCAAGCGGGTACCGGCCGCGATGGACAAGCTGAAGCCGGTGATCGATGCGCAGACCGCGCTGGCCGACCTCGATCGCCGCATCGACGAATCGAAGCAGACCGAGCAAACAGCGGCGGCAGACGAGGCTCGCGACCGCGACAACCTGACCGCGCTGAAGGGCAACGACGCCGCCAAGCGGTTTGTGGACGAGTTGAACCGTGCCGAAGACTTGCTGCAGACCACCCGCAAGCAAACGACGGACCTGGAGCTGCAAAAACAAGCAGCCGTGGAGAAACTGAACGCCCTGATTGCAGGCCTCAGCTTCGATTGGGACGTGGAAAAAGCAGGGAACAGGGAATAGGGAACAGGGAACAAAAAGGCTGCTGAGTTTAGTTTTGTGCTTTCACGCGCTTGCAACAGATTGCAATAAGCAGACACTTTGGCCTGGCAAAGGGTGACCGCAGGGACGCGGCACGGGGCTTTGATACTATTCCCTGTTCCCTATTCCCTATTCCCTGCCCCATTCATGGCTTGGAGAATCACGCGCGCGGTCGAGTCCTCGTCTTCGCGCGAGGAGATCATCATGTCGTATAGGTGGATGTTGCACCAGTTCTTGCCAAAGTTCTGTTGCAGGTATTTCGCGCGCTCCCCGTCAACCGTTCGAATGCGCTGCTCGATATCCGCGCCCTTCTCCAGACGTTTTCGCAAACGCAGGATGCGATCGCGAAGCGGAGCATAGACAAAGGCATGGAAGACATCGGGCTTGTGTTGCAGAACGCATTGAGCGCCGCGGCCGACAATGACGCAGTTGCCTTCGGACCAGGCCTGTTCGATGATCTTTTGCGAGATCTTCACCATCTCCTCGGCATCGAAAACTGAATTCTCGCCGAGCTCGAGACCCGCCGCCAGCGCTGCGCCGCGCATGGCCTGCTGATTGATGCGGCGAAGCCATGAGTCCACATGCTCGTCGTAATGGCGGACTACGTTGGTATCCACATGGGCCGCGTAAGCAATCGCGTCGATGATATCGCGGTCGAGCAGCTTCCAGCCGAGCCATCCAGCAATTGTTTGTGCGATGCGCCCACCGCCGCTTCCGAACTCCCGGTTGACAGTCAATGCACGGTAATTCACTTTCTCCTCCCGCTGGAGCGAAACCAGGGAATCAGTGCCATATTGAGTTGTGTGTTGGGTCGTCGCTCCCTGGTGGCCGCGCCAACCTGAGTGCATTGGCTCCGAGATATGGCACTCCTGGTTCCGCTAATACGACTGACTCAAGGTTACTCCTTTCCCGCCGGACGATCCAAATTCGTGGTATCGATGGCTGTCTGACGTAAACTGTAGCCGTGCATCCCGCGGCAGTGCTCACGGTCCGCATGCCGCAAAGTATTTGGAGGGCAAGTCGGCATGAAGACGATCGGCGTACTGTTTGGCATGGAGAACAGTTTTCCCGGCGCGCTGGTGGAGCATATCAACGCGCGGAATGTCGAGGGCATCCGGGCGGAGTTTGTACTAACCGGCGCGGTGCACCTCGACAAGACTCCCCGTTACTCGGTTATCATCGACCGCATCTCCCACGATATTCCGTTCTATCGCGCCTTTCTGAAGCACGCGGCAATCAACGGGACGGTAATTATCAATAACCCGTTCTGGTGGTCGGCCGACGACAAGTTCTTCAATTACACGCTTGCGGAGAAACTCGGCGTTGCAGTTCCGCCTACGGTGATTCTGCCCCACAAGCTGTTTCCCGAGGGAACTACGGAAAGATCGATGCGGAATCTCGAATTTCCCCTGAATTGGGACGCCGTGTTCGCATATGTGGGAGAGCATGGATTTCTGAAGCCCGTGGATGGCGGCGGGTGGCGCGACGTGTACCACGTACACAACCGCGAAGAGTTTTTCAGAGCCTACGATCAGTCGCGCGACCTGTGCATGATGTACCAGAAGGCGGTAGATTTCGCGGAGTACTTCCGCTGCTATGTGGTTGCCCAGAAGAAGGTCCACATCATGCCCTACGATCCGCGCAGGCCGCATGCCGAACGCTACATTCAGAACCCGCCAAAGTACAGCAGATCGCTTCTGCGGCGCGTCGAGCAGGATGCATTGAAACTTTGCCGCGCTCTGGGATACGACCTGAACACAGTGGAGTTTGCAGTGGAGAACGGAGTCCCCTATGCCATCGACTTCATGAATCCCGCGCCGGATGCGGACTTGAATTCAGTGGGCGCCGGCTAACTTCGAATGGATTGTGCGCGCGGTTGCGGACATGGCGATCGCCAAGGCCAAGACCGCACCGCATCGTTCCCGAGCTGCGCTGGTCGGCGTTTTTGGGCGCGAAAGCGCCAAGACAAGGCTGAAGCAAGAAGCCCGCATCCAGAGATAGTGAAGGCGGTGGGCGCAATGGCAAAAAGAAGCAAGCTGTAGCGACGAGGAAGCAATGGCGGCAGAGGCGAACCGATGGGCAGCGTAGCGCCGCGGTGGCCGCGATCAGGGATCTTCGGCGGCTGCCATGAAAGCGTCTGCCGAAGCGTTACGCGGGAGCTACGCCATCTGCACCTTTAGCGTGATGCCGATATCGGAGATTTTTTCCGCCGGCATCTGGACCTTCAACGCGTCATCGTCCTGCTTCCAGTTGACGTTGCCCTTGTAGCCGAGCAATTCAACCTTGAGGATCTTGCCCGGCCTGTTGCGGACTGGCCAGACCGAGAGCCTGCACCACCGCCTCCTGGTCCGGCCAACCTATGACAAAAGCATAGACAGTGGTGCCCTTGGCAGTAAAGCGGATATCCTCGGCAGTCAGGTCGTTCTGCTTGTCCTCGTTGAAGTTGCCGCTGACGAGTTTTGGTTTTGGTCGAAGGGCCCTCGCCATAGATCTTCCAGGGGCGCGTCGCGTAGATGCCTTCGCTGTTGACCTGCATCCACGCGGTGATTCCCTCCAGCACTTCCATCTCTTCGAAGTCCAGTTCGCCCGAGTTGGGCAGCGGGAAGTTGAGCAGCAGGTTGCCGTTCTTGCTCACGATGTCCGTGAGCAGATCGATGACCTTCTTGGGCGTCTTGTACTTCTGGCCGCGCTTGTAATGCCATTGTCCAATGCAAGTATCGGTCTGCCAGGGATTGACGGCGATTCCGTCCGAAACGCCGCGCTCGTGATCGAGCAGACAGGTGCCGATGGCGCAGTCAGTGGCTTCCTTGCTGGTGTAGATTGCTTCGGTTGCGCCGCCGTGGAGTTGCGCGCTGACGTTATAGAGATGCGCGACCATCTTCAGTCCGTACTCTTCAAACGGGAGATGGCCGTCGGTGTAAAGCAGGTCGGGCTGATACTTGTCGATAAGATCGGTCATGCGATCGAGATAGTGCCTGCGCCATGACTCGGGAATGCCATCGTCATCCCATTTAAGGTTATCGACGAACTGCGCACAGCCCGCGTCGTGATAGAGGTCCGCATATTTGGGGTCGACGCCGTCATAGGAAACACCGGCCTTCGGCCCGGTCTTGTCGGAGCCGTGGCTTACTGCAAACCACTTGTAACTTATCCATAAGTGCTCGCTAACTCCGAATCTAAGTCCGTGGTTGCGTGCGGCCTTCTGCCACAAGCCGACAACATCTCTTTTCGGCCCCATGTTCACGGCGTTCCAGCGTTGGTACTTCGAGTTCCATAGGTCGAAGTTATCGTGATGAACACCCATACTGAAGAAGTATTTCGCGCCGGCCTTTTTGTAGAGGCCCATCAAGTGATCGGGATCCCACTTTGCGGCCTTCCAGTCATTCACGAGGTCCTTGTAACCGACTTTCGTCGGGTGGCCGAAGGTTTCGCAGTGGTAGAGGTATTGCGGCCGAGCCTTGCATGTACATGTTGCGCGCATACCAGTCTCCGTCTTCGATAGCCGATTGCGGCCCCCAGTGCGACCAGATGCCGAACTTTGCGTCGCGGAACCAATCGGGAATCTGATACGGCCTGAGAGACTCCCTCGTACCAACAAACTTGTCCGGCTGGGCCTTCACATACTTCGACAAAGCAAGAGCGGAACACGCACCGCCCAACGACTTCAGCAAATTGCGCCTGTTCAATAACATTGAGGTAACTTTCCTTTCTGAGTTGTTGGCCTTATTTCACGTCCGACGCCGATATCGATTCACGGAGACGCTGCTCCGCCTCGGCATTCCAATAGCCGCAATCGAGTTCGAAGAAGACAGAGGTGTAGGGAATGGTCATTTCCGTCTTGATGATAAGAATGCGAAACAACTGGGCGGACTGATCGAGCTTGGCGATGATCTGGTTGTGAGGAATGAATCCGACGCGTGCGCCGTGGAGCACTACTTCGAGGCCGCGTCGGTAGTCCGAGATGCCAGGCGCATCAATCTCAGGAACGTATTCAAGCTCGTTGTCCGCATAGACATTGGCGCGAATATGAGCGCACGAGCTGATCGCGTCGACAACATGCCGCACCACATGAAGCTGATCGGCGCCAGAGACAATGGTTTCGATGCCGGGGCTCGATTGCGCGGGATAGGCGGAATCGGCGACGACAATCCAGTTACGATGGCCGAAGAGCGGAAGAGTGGCGCTAAGTTGGGATTTCCAATCGGGCGCCGCGGAAGTTATCGAGCCAGTCATTATCTTGTTCCTCTTTTCCCGAGTTACTTCAATTCTTCGTCCTGGCAGACGGCAACCTTGCCGCATTTGCCTGAGGCCATCAGCGCATAGGCGTCGGCAGCTTTGTCCAGTGGGAATCTGTGCGTGATGATATCCGCCGGGTGCAGGTTCCAGCGGACCAGGCGCTCGACTAACTCTTCCATCAGCCATGTCGAGGTGACCCATGAACCGTAGATCGTTTTTTGATCGTGGATGATGTCGGGCGAGGGATTGAACTCGACCGTGCCGCCTTCGCCAAGGAAGACAATCTTTCCCCATTTCCGCGTGGCGCGTATTGCCGTTGCGCGCGCAGCGTGATTTGCCGAGCAGTCCACGGCGCGCTCGGCGCCAAAACCTCCGGTCAGTCCCCTCACCTGGGCCACATTGTCTGGACCTGACGCAAAGACCGCATCGCAGAGGCCGAGGTCGAGCGCGATCTTCATGCGTTCGGGAACCACATCGATCCCGATGATTTTGTTGGCGCCGAGCTTGCGGCAAAGCGCCCCGGTGGCCAAACCCACAGGTCCAAGGCCGGTGATGAGCACGGTATGATTGCCGTCGATGCCGATCTTCTCAAGGCCTTCGTAAACAGTGCCGAATCCGCAGGCCACCTGTGCACCATCGGCGTAAGAAAGCGCATCGGGCAGTGCGATCAGGTCCTTTTCTTCGGCGATCATGTACTCGGCCATGCCGCCGTCCCGCTGCCATCCGTAGGCCCGACGATATTTTGCGCTTGTGCAGGAGATCATGTAGCCGCGGCGGCAATCGTTGCACAATCCGCAGCCCGAGATGTGATAAACGATGACGCGGTCGCCGGACTTGAAGCGGCGGCAGCCCGGGCCGGCGACGACTATCTGACCGCAGGGTTCATGTCCGGCGATGACGCCCTGGTAGCCTTCAGGGCCTTTGCCAAGATGCTCGTGATAGATGCAGCGAATATCAGAGCCGCAGATGGTGGAAGCCTTGATCCGCAAGAGAACTTCTCCATGGCCGGGAGTGGGCACAGGCATAGTGCGCATTTCGACGGTCGAGTTACCAGGCAAGTACGCCGCGGTCATGGTCTCTTTCATGGGTGTCTTCTCCGTTGATGCATCAAGTTGAAGAGTCAGGCAGGCTTCGCTTTACGGCGCCGTGATCTCTCCGGTCATATCCCAGAGCGCTTCCCAGGTCTGGCCGTCTTTCCAGAGGAAGACCTGGCCTTTGATGAGACGGCAGTTTCGGTCGATGGCTGCAATGGCTCGCATTTCGTCATCGGTCAACGGATCGGAGGTTATGCACTCCAGGTTTTCGCGGTAATGGTGAACGGAGAATGGAATGGGCGTTTGCCCGCGCTCGACGGCCCACTGAATGCAAACTGCCGCGGGATTGATCCCGTGGCGACGCGCAATTCCGACGAATAACCGGATCTTCGGTGGGCGATGTATCTTCCGGCGTGCGATCGCGCTCAGGACGGCCAGGCGAACCGATGGGGCAATAGCCAATGGGTTGAATGCCGTTGTCCACAACAAATTTGAAAAGCTCCGGCTGCTGAAAATGAGGATGCAATTCCATCTCGTTGGCCGCCGGCTTGATGCGCGCATCGCGCAGAACCAATTCTAGTTTTGGGACGGTCATGTTTGAGGTGCCGATATGCCGCACCAATCCCATGTCGACTAACTCCTCCATCTTTCGCCATGTCTTCATGTAGTTCGCATGGATATACGGCTTGGCGTCGGGGCTGCGGGAAGTAACATCGCAGTGCGGCGGATGAAAGTTGGGAAATGGCCAGTGCACGAGATAGAGGTCGAGATAGTCAAGGCGAAGGTCGGCAAGCGACTGGCGGCAAGAGGCGATAACATCCTGTTCGCCGTGCTTGTCGTTCCACAATTTGGAAGTGATCCAGAGTTCCTCGCGCTTGGTTCCGCTATGCACGATCGCGTCGAGGGCGCCACCAACCTCGCGCTCGTTCCCATAAACAGATGCGCAATCGAAGTGACGGTAGCCAACCGCTGCTGCGCCTCTGACCGCCTCTGCGACCTGGTCCGCGGTCACGTGATCGGAGCCGAACGTGCCCAGTCCGACAGCAGGCATCGTGGCCCCAGTCGAGAGAGTCCTTTGCGGAACTGCTGCCGGATCGACGCGAGCGGATTCGCTCTCCGTGCTGTTGTTCATCCACACTCCTTGCCGACAAGAAGCCTACCGCTTGATCCAGCCGTTGCGCAACTCCGCGCCGCATGCATGAATTAGAGGCTTCGTACTTTCAAAGGCAGAGTTCGTGAACTCGAGGGTGAGGAGCGCGAAGCAATTCAGGATTCGCGAAGCTCCGGCCTGATTGCGAGAGATGCCCAGATGAAGTCGACCAGGAATTCCGCATCCGCGGATGGAGTTGCGTCGCTCTGCGAAAGCAGCCGGCGCTGAATTGTTCCCCGCGTCATATCGGCGATGAGCCATGCGGCCTTTTCCGAGTCGATGCGGCGAATCTCGCCTTGTTCCGAGGCTTTCGCGATCGCCGCTGCCAGGCGATGCACGGGCTCACGGAGCCAGTCGCGGTATTGACTGCGGGTATATGTCAAAGCGCCGGACTCCGAGTCCATAATGCGGAAGAACTCCTTGTTGTTTTCGGCCCTTTCAATTCGAGCCAGGGCGAAGGCCCCGATCTTCGCTTTCAGGCTCTCCGCCGCTTCAATGCGCTCGAGCGTGCTCTTTTTCAGAGTCTTCATATCGTGATCGAGAACGGCTTTGTAGATGTCGGTCTTGGATCGGTAGTAGAGATAAAGGGTGCCTTTGGCGACTCCCGCCTCTTTGGCGATTTCGTCCATGATTCCCAGGACAAATCCTCTGCGCGCGAAGACGGCTCGCGCGGCATCGACGATTTCCGTGCGGCGAAACTCCGAGACAACCTGCTGCTTGGTCTTCATCGTTGTACGGGCTGTTGCCTCCCTGGTCGATCGCATTTCGAGTTTTCTGACTCGATAGTATATTACACTGACTCTATGGTCAGCGACACAACCGAGGGCACATCGAGCGGGCTCGCCGAGTGGCAGCCCACTGTAAACCCGTGGCTGGTTGCGGCTTCGGTGATGCTCGCGACCTTCATGGTTGTGCTTGACTCTTCGGTCGCCAACGTGGCGCTGCCGCATATCGCGGGCAGCCTGTCGGCTTCAACGGACGAGTCGACGTGGGTGCTGACCAGCTACCTGGTGGCGAACGCGATCATGCTGCCCGCGTCGGGATGGATTGCGCGGCGCATTGGACGCAAGCGGCTCCTGATCATCTCAATCCTCGTCTTTACCGCCGCTTCCCTGTTGTGCGGAATGGCGATCGACATGCCGATGCTGATCGCGTCGCGTGTGCTGCAGGGGCTGGGTGGCGGCGGCATGCAGCCGCTGGCCCAGTCCATTCTGCTGGAGAGCTTTCCGCCCAGCAAGCACGGCACGGCGATGGCCGTTTATGGAATGGGGATTGTTGTGGCGCCGGTGATCGGGCCCACGCTCGGCGGATGGATTACCGACAGCTATTCCTGGCGCTGGATCTTCTACATCAATCTTCCGGTTGGCTTGTTGGCAATGTTCATGGCCAACCTCTTCATCGAAGATCCACCTTATCTGCGCCACAAATTCAAGGGGGCAATCGACTATCTCGGCTTCGGATTGATGGCGGTCTGGCTGGGCGCGATGCAACTGGTGCTGGACAAGGGACAGGAAGCGGACTGGTTCGAGGCCGACTGGATCCGCGTGGTGGCAGCGGTCTCCGCGGCCGCGTTCGTCTGTTTTGTCGTGCGCGAACTTATGAGCGGAGAGCCGATTGTGCAGCTTCGTATTCTGTTGAATCGAAACTTCGGCATGGGAACGCTGATCGCGACGCTCTACGGGTTCGCGCTTTATGGCGTGACGGCCTTGTTGCCACTTTTTCTGCAGACCCAGATGGGTTACTCGGCTTTGGATAGCGGCCTGGCGGTGAGTCCGCGCGGCCTTGGCTCCCTGCTCGCCATGATGCTGGTCGGAATCCTCGTCAATTATGTCGACGGGCGCATTCTGCTTGCATTGGGCTTTGCCGGATTCGGCTATTCGACCTTGCTCCTGAGCCATATCAATCTCAGTATCTCGATGTGGTCGGTGGCGGCGCCGAACTTTCTCAATGGATTTGCCGGCGGCTTTATCTTTGTGCCGCTGACTACCATGACCATGAGCCGGCTGCGAAAGCAGGAGATCGGCAATGCCGCCGGCGTCTACAACCTGATGCGGAATATCGGCGGCTCGATCGGCATTGCCACAGTCACGGCATTTCTGGTGCGCGGCTCACAGATTCACCAGAGTTATCTCGGGGCCAATGTTACGGCCACCAATCCGACCGCGACGGCGGCGCTCGCGGGTTTGCAGGAGAAGTTCTTCAACGCTGGCGCCAGCATCTCAACCGCGCATCAGGATGCGCTGGGCGCGATCTATCGAAGCGTTTTGCAACAGGCTTCCCTGCTCGCGTATGCGGATAACTTCCGTTTGCTGGCGTACCTCTCGCTGGGATGCATCCCGCTGTTGTTGCTTCTGGCGCGATTGCGGCATCGGACGGAGAGCGCAGCGGTGACGGTAGGCAAGTAAGCCGGGGTGCGGCGAAAAGACGCTCATTCGTCGGCGCGCAACAGCAGGCAGGTGACGTTGTCGTTTCCGCCTGCCTGATTCGCCGCTTCAACAAGGTGATTGCAAAGATCGATCAAAGAAGTGCCTGCGGCGAAAACGGCTTCGATCTTCGCGTCGGGAATTTCGCGGGTGAGTCCGTCGGAGCAAAGCAGAAACAGGTCTCCCAGGTCGGCCTCGAGTTCGAATACATCCGGCGTGACTCGGCTCTGGGTGCCGAGCGCCCGGGTGATCACGTTCCTGAGCGGCGAGCGAAGCGCCTCGGCAGCGGTCATGCGGCCCAGACGGACCTGTTCATCGACCAGCGAATGATCCTGCGAGATCTGTTCAAGATGTCCGCTGCGGTGCCGATAGCAGCGGCTGTCGCCAATGTTAAGCACCCGGACGCGGCGATCCTCCACTACCAGGGCCACCAGGGTTGTGCCCATGCCACTCAGCTTGGGATTGTTTTGGGAACGCGAGTAGATAGCTTCGTTGGCGGCCGCAATGGCCCGATCTATAACTGTCTCGATTGGCGTATCGGCATCGCGGCCGGTAAGCAGGCGCATGACTTCGTCCACGGCAAGGGAGCTGGCTATCTCCCCGGCCGCCGCACCGCCCATGCCGTCGCAAACCAGGTAGACGCCGTGCTCGATGGAGTATCCGAATGCATCTTCGTTGGAGGGGCGCTTGCGGCCCCGATCGGAGACCGCCGCAGCCGAATAGTGGACGACAGCCGTGGCCAAGTGGAAACTCCCATCGCCAAGTGTACACGGGAATACAAAAACAGTGGCCCCGCGCGCCCGTTATTCTTCATGGTCATGGCGGTGAAGTAGTGCTTGCTGGGCATCGGGCGGGACACCGGTCCGGGAGTAAAATCGGAGCAACGTCAACTGTTGAAGGTGAATGCCGTGAAAAACTGGCCGTGGAACAAGATCCTCGTCGGCGCTGGCTGGTTGCTGTTGGTGGCCGGCATAACGCCAGGCGCCTATATTCTGGTTCGCTTGGGTAACGCTCACAATCAGAAGCCGCTCTCAGTTCCCGTTTCGCTCAAGCAGGGTGTGTTCACGTCACCATACTTCACAACGGATTCGAGTGGCGATTACCTGATCGATTTGTCCTGGGACTTGATTCCAGCCAGGCAGACCTCCGTTGACCTGGATTGGAAGATCGTTTCCGATAACGGATCGGTGCTGGAGCAAGGCGCCTTCAACGACTTATTGCGCGGCGCAAACATCATAACCCTTGGGGAATATGTTCCAAATCCCGGACAACGCGAACAAATCGTCCTGAACGTCCACGCCGACGTTCAACAAGGCGGCGCTCATGCGAAGTTGGAAATCGGCCCGCCGGATAATTCGTGGCGATTCTCAGCGGCAATTCCCTTTGCCGCGGATTGGGCCTTATTTGTAGCCGCCCCTGGCGCGCTTCTGTTGATCGTTCTGATGATTGTGGGAGCGAAACAGCGGAAAGGGTCGGCCGTCGGCGCATGAGGAACAATCTCGCTTCCCAACCATGATTCAGCGGACAGTTTGTTTTCCGCTTGTGTCCGGCAGCGGAGGGGGCGCGGGCAATTCGAAAACCTGGATTGCTCCGGCATTGATTAGTGCGACGCGCCGGCCCGAGGGCGAGATGGCTGCGTTGCCTCCGGCATCGAGAATCGGACTCGCCGGTGACTCGAACGCCACCTCTCCGGTGGCAGCATCGAAGACCCGCACCAACTGTCCCTTGATGTCGTCGCTGCTCAGAGGCGCGTACGCACTTATAGGGCGCGTAACGGCGAGTGTCTCCTGCGTCAGGCGCAGACCGTCCGGCGAGGGAAAGATCAGCGGCCAGATCGCCGTATCCGGATTCAGATCGGCCCAAAGGGTCTTGCCGTCAATGGTCATTGCCATGAGCCTGTGGCCGCCCGAGCCATCGCATGCGCTCGCCAGCACCTCATTTTGCGAGATGAAGTCAATGGTGGGCGCACAGGATGAGTCGAGGCTGCCAAGAACCCTGCTGCCGCCCGTAAAGAAGTTCAAATCCAGCACCCACTGTTCGCCTCGGCCGCGCAGGCTCTCAAGATAGCCGTTGGAATTAATTGGCAGGTGAACGGCGGAGCGGACGCGGCTCACCAGCATCACCTGCCCGGTGTCGCGGCGCAGGATGCGCACTACCGTCTCCGGCGGCTCGGGACTTTCATCGCTGCTTGAATCGCCATTGGAGTTGCTTGAGGAACTCTGATTGTCTTGCGACATGGTAGCGGCTGCTGTGGATGGACTGTCGACCTCTCCCGGCTTCCTTGTTGCGGCGGCGGGCTCGTGCGAGTTGGAGACAAGAAACTGCTGGGTCGGATCGAGTTCCAACCCGACGAGTGGTCCGGGAAACTGAAGCAGAGGTTTCAGGACCAGGCGTGCGTCGCCCTGTTGCAGATTGTTTCCGTCCTTCAGCAGGAAGTGTCCGTCCTTTAGCATCCAGAGGTAGCGCGAGCGGTCATGAACGGTCCACAGGGCCTCCGCCACGGCGTTTCCTTCCGGCAGAGTCAGGACCACGGCGCGGATTCGGCGTTCGTCGCTCTCTGCACTGTCCCCGGTCTTGAGTTCGCGGCGAATGAGCCCTGGAACACGAAAGGTGAAGAGCAGGCGGTTTTCGTCAATAAAATCCAGCGAGACCAGGCTGTTCCGTTGGCCCAGGTAGAGCGGCCCGGGTGGGGAAAAACCCAGAGGCTCAACGGGAATGGAAAACGTTGGCGGAATGGAGGCCTTGAGCGGGTAGCCGGCGGGCAGCACGCGCTCTTTCACCGGCCGCGACCGTTCTGGTGCGAACCCGGGATTGCCCTGCGCCGCAGCCAACCGAATTGCGCAGAGCAAAAGACCGGCCGCCACCAGCCGCCGGCCGACGAGCGTGCAGTGTTTCATCGTTGTCAGCCGGTTCGCCGCCTTCCATTTCATCATCGCTTAGTATTTTCGCCGATGAGCCGTGTTTTGGGCAGTGATACCCGCCTCAAATGCGTGTGCGACAGTAAAGATAAGATGGCGGAGCAACTGATAATCAGCGCGCGCATAAGGTTCCTGGGCTACGGCGCCTGCGCGCTGGCCGGATGCCTGTGGGGTACCGGCTTCTACTTCGGCAGGCTGGCGCTGAACGAGATGAGCGTGGAGTCGATGGTGCTCTACCGCTTTGTGTTTGCCTCGCTGGGCATGCTGCCTGTGATGATGTTCCATTTGCGCCGGAGCGAGCGCGGGCGAGTCCGGCTGACCGGCGCTGAGGTGCGGTTGCTGCTGATAGCCTCGGCCTTCGGCGTACCCATCCAGTTTCTTCTCCAGTTCCACGGCCTGGTGAGGACCACGGTAAGCCATGCCTCGCTGATGGTGGGCGCGATGCCGGTGCTGTTGGCCGCGGCTGCGGCGATTTGGGCAGGCGAAAAGCTCGACTGGCTGGGCTGGGTTGCGCTGTGCGGTTCTACGGTGGGCGCGGCGCTGGTGACTCTCGGCGGCAGCAGGACCGCGGCTGGACGCGAAGTTCCCACGCTGGCCGGCGACCTGATGGTGATTGGCTCGCTATTCATCGCCCTGGCCTGGATCCTGCAGAGCAAGAAGCTGATGGAGAGGCACAGCCCGCCGGTGGTGACCGCTTATACGATTCTTTCCGGGGCCGTGATGCTGGCAGTCTGGGTTCTCGGGCCCTGGATGCTTTCTCCGTTGACGCGCCAACAAGTGCAGCCGCCGCCGTTTGCCCAAGTGAGCATGACAGCCTGGGTGGCGCTCGCCATCAGCGGATTGCTCTGCACGGCCACAACCACGCTGCTGTGGAATTGGGGTATCCATCACGTGCCGGCATCGCGCGCCGGGGTCTTCCTGAACATTGAGCCGGTGCTGGGCTCGGTGCTGGGCGTCGAGTTGCTCGGCGAACGCCTGGGACCGTACGCATGGGTAGGCGGCGCGCTGATTCTGGCGGCGGCTGTGGCGCTCACCACGCGCGGAAACGAGCCTGAGCCCGCCGTGATTCTCGAATAACTCGGGCGCACTATAATTGGTCGCTTCAAGACATTCCAAGGAGGCTCCAAAGATGGAGAAGCGAAACGATCCAAGTCAGTCGATCAACGGGCGGATCACGCGGCGCGAACTGCTTGCGCAAACTGCGTGCGGGGTTGTGTTGGCGTCGGTGGCGCCCTATCTGGGCCATGGCCAGTCTCTCCTCGAGCCGGAAAGCACTGCCCCGAGAGTGCGGGAGAACTTCGATTTCGGTTGGAAATTTCTCCACGGAGACGCGCCCGGCGCTCAAGCCGCGAAGTTTTCCGACGCCGGTTGGCGCGATGTGGATTTGCCCCACGACTGGAGCATCGAGGGGCCGTTTGACCAGGCCGAGCCCAGCAGCGGACCCGGCGGCTATCTGCCCACCGGCATCGGATGGTACCGGAAAAGCTTCAGCGTTCCTGCCGCGGACCGGGACAAAGTTCTTGTCCTTGAATTCGACGGCGTCTATCAAAACAGCGAAGTCTGGATCAACGGCCATTCTCTCGGCTCCCGTCCTTACGGTTACGTTCCGTTCTGCTACGAACTGACGCCCCATCTCAACTTCGGCGGCGAGAACCTGATCGCGGTGCGCGTAGACAACTCCAACCAGACAAACTGCCGCTGGTATTCGGGCTCCGGCATCTATCGGCACACCTGGCTCTTGAAAACCGATCGGCTCCGAGTCGCCTATTGGGGCACCTTCGTTACATGTCCGCGCGTCTCCGCCGAGTCAGCCATGGTTGAGGCAAAGACCAGGATTTCGAACGCCCGTCAGACCAGCGCGCATTGTTCGCTCACGACGGCGATCCTCGACAAGGACGGGAAAGCGGTTGGAACGCAAGATAGCCCTCAGATCGTTGAAGCGGGCGCGGAACATGAGTTCGTTCATCGGATCGCTGTTAGCAAGCCCAGTCTCTGGTCCCCTGAGCATCCAACTCTCTATACCGTACGCTGCACGGTTCACGAAGCGGGCCGCGCCATCGACGTTTATAACACGCCCATCGGCATTCGCGAAGCTGTATTCGACGCCAATCGCGGATTCCTGCTCAACGGAGAACGCGTCAAGCTGAACGGCGTGTGCATTCATCAGGAGACCGGCAGCGTCGGCTCCGCCGTACCCGAGCGGGTGTGGGAACGGCGCCTCGAAATTCTTCGTGACATGGGATGCAACGCGATCAGAACGAGCCATAATCCTTATGCGGCGGAGTTCCTTGACCTGTGCGACAGAATGGGCTTCCTGGTAATGAATGAGGCCTTCGATGAGTGGCGCCACGCGAAAGGTCAAATTAAGAACGGTTACCATCTTTACTTCGACCAGTGGCATGAGCGCGACCTGATCAACTTCATCCATCGCGATCGCAATCACCCGTCCGTGGTGCTGTGGAGCGCGGGCAACGAGGTGCCCGACCAGGGGGCTCCGGAGGGCGCCGAGACTCTTCGCGGGCTCAACCGGATCTTTCACAGCGAAGACCCCACGCGCCCCGTCACGGTGGGCTGCGACCATGTTTATTCCGAACCGCTCGCGGAGAAGGCAAGCCCCGAGTTTCTTGCCGCGCTCGATATCGTGGGTTACAACTACGTGGACCGCTGGCGCGATCGCGCCGAAAAATACTACAGCGTCGATCGCGAGGCATTTCCGCAACGGCGCGTGATTGGAACCGAGAGCGTTGCGATCGGCGGCATTCGCGGAGATTATGCCGCCCTCTTCCCGCAAACCGCACCGCCGGGCAGCGGCAGGTTTCGGTTTCCCGCTGGCAGAGAGCTCGACGTCGAGGATCTTTGGCAGTTCGTGAGCACCTACGATTACGTGGCCGGCGACTTCATGTGGACCGGCATCGATTACCTGGGCGAGGCTTTCTGGCCGGCGAAGGGCTCGTCGTCCGGGGTGATTGATACCTGCGGCTTCAAGAAGGACGGCTACTACTTTTACCAAAGCCAGTGGACCCAAAACCCGATGCTCCATCTGTTTCCCCACTGGAACTGGAAGGGCCGCGAGGGCCAGGTCATCCCGCTAACCTGCTATACCAACTGCGACACCGTCGAATTGTTCCTGAACGGCAGATCTTTCGGAGTGAAGGGTTATCGCTTTCCGCGCTACGGGATGGAAGGCAGGTACGGTAACTTCGGGGCGCGCTCCTTCGTCCCGCGCACGACTTCCGATCTGCACCTGACCTGGGACGTGCCCTACGAGCCGGGAAAGCTCGCAGCCGTGGGAACAAGGGACGGCAAGACGGTTGCGGCCATGGAGATCGCGACCACTGGCGAGCCGGCCAGGATTCATCTCAGCGCCGATCGCAGCAGCCTCACCGCCGACCGCCGCGACGTTGCTCACGTAACCGTGGAAATTCACGACCAGCACGGGAGCCTGGTTCCAGCAGCAGATAACCTCGTCACCTTCGAAATCGAGGGCGAGGGAAAGCTTCTGGGCGTGGACAACGGAGACCCGCGCAGCCACGAAGGCTTCAAGGCCAAAGAGCGCAGGGCATTCAACGGCCTTTGCCTTGCCATCGTGCAATCCACCGGCAAGCCTGGTTTGATCAGGATCAAAGTGTCATCGCCGTCTCTGCTAACGGATGAACTCTCCATCAGGTCAAACATATGAGGCATGACCAGCGAGAACGGCAACTCGAGCAGCAAGGTATCAGCAACCCCAGAGGGCAAGCGGCGCGCCCTGCTTGAGCTTGCGGTTGCGTTTGTGCTCATCCTGCTGGTCATCTGGACCCCGAGGCCGCTGCAAAAGTTTCTTTGGATGGTGGCCGCAGGCACGGTTGCGACCATGATGTGTCTTCCATTCGATGGGTTCAATGCCTTAGGGATGCGACGGAAGAACTTTTTCCGCTCGCTCTGGGTGGTGGGCGCTGCATTGGCGACCGCTGCGGTAGCCCTCGCGGTGTCGGGTAGTCTGCATACGCTGGACCTGCCCGCGGCCGGGGCTGCAGATACTGGCGCTTGGGGTACATTTTCCGGCAACGCAAAACTGGTAATGCAAACCTACTGGGGCTATGCTTTGTGGACCTTTGTCCAGCAATTTCTGCTGCAAGGCTTCTTCCTGTTGCGCCTGGTTCGATTGCTGCCTGATCCAAAATCCGCCGCATTTGCGGCCGCAGGCCTGTTCGCGCTGGCGCATCTGCCCAATCCCATTCTGACCGCGGTCACCCTGATCTGGGGTTTCGCCGCATGCATGCTATTTCTCCACTACCGCAATCTCCACACGCTCTCCATGGCGCACGCAATCTTCGGGATTACAATCGCCATCACCATTCCGGGACCGTTGATCCATAACATGCGGGTCGGCCTGGGCTACGTGACTTACGGACACCGGCATACGACCGCTCAACTAATTCAGCCACAAAGACCAGATCGCGTCCACTGAGGCGTGCGTAACGGCCGATGCGCCCACGCGGCGTTGCTGCCGCCATGCCCGGCCATAAAAAATGCCGGCAATCGCGGCCAGCAGCACATAGCGCCAGTTGAAATGCACAGCGCGCTTGTTGAAGTGAGCCAGTCCGAACAGGGCTGCCGTCAGCAATAGCGCGGGATAACGTCCCATGCGGCGTTCGAGTAGATTTTGGAGCCAGCCGCGAAAAAACAGCTCCTCCGGGACAGCAATGAAGAAAAACGTAAAGATCCACGCGAAGGCAATCGACTTGAACGGCTGCAGCACCGCGTGCAAATGCAGGAAACCCAGTCCAAGGCCCAGGATCAGCGCGATCGGCGTGTAGAAAGCCACCTCGCGCAGGCCGATTGCGGCATCGCGCCATCGCAGGCGCAGATCGAAGCCGGTTCCCTCCAGATTACGCACCAGGATGAAGCCATAGATGCCCGCGTCAAGCAGAATTACTTTATTGAAAATCGCCAGGTGTGCCGGCCAGGCGGCTTCAAACCAGCGCAGGTCGACGGCGAGACCCAGCACTGCGAGGACGAGAAAATCCTGCCAGGTGGCGTCTTGCGCCTTGCCGGAACGGGCCGCCAGCCAAAGCAGAAAGGCCACCGCTACGGGCAGCGCTGCGTACAACACAAACCATTCCCAGCGAAAAGTTCCCGCGCCCCCGGCCACCAGCACATAAGGAAGACTCAGCAGGGCCGGGCATGAGAGTTGTGCCCAAGCGGAAAGCATGCGCGCTCGCCCGGCCAGGTGCTGCGGGAAGAAGGCCGCGGCCAGAAATGGGATGAGCGTGAGAATGGCGGCAAGTACGTTTGCCGGGGTAATTAGGGTAGTCACTTCCATTGTGCGCCTTCATCCATTGTGCGCTTTCGGCAAGGGGAAAGGCGCATGTCGGCGCCGCAATCCAGATGCATAAGGCGATAGCGCAATGGCAAACCTTAGTCACCATCGACTGGCAGATTCCAAGTAACGTCCGGCAAAGGTTGACCGATAACTCCTTTGGTGATTAGTGGAGGCTCATGTGTCGCTTTTAACTTGGAGCCGCGCCTGCTCGGTGGACGTTCGCGCCATGGACGATCAGCACGGTATTCTCATGGATACGATCAACGAACTGCGCCTGGCGCTGGTGCGCGGTTGCGGCCGGGAACAGGTCAGCGAAATCTTTGACCGTCTCATCGAGTTCACGCGCATGCATTTCTGGAGCGAGGAGCAGTTGATGGAACAGGCCCGATTTCCGGGTATTACTGGACATCGCGCCGAACATCACAGAATGCTCGCGGCAATGATCCAGTCGGCACACTGCCTGCAATACGGCGAAGGGGCGGAGATACGCACGCTGCTCTGCAACCTGCGCGACGGGTATATCGGCCACATTGAGGAGCTCGACCGGGAGTATGGACCTTGGCTGAATGAGCGGGGCGTCTCCTAATGTCGGGCCCCATTGCAGGGTCACCGGGCAGGGGGACATTCCTACTCGCCGGATCTCACATTCTCACCTTTTGCATTTCTGCCGATGCATCGAATTTGCGAACTCGAGGGAAATGATCGAATGGCCTTATTGAACTGGAGTCGCAGGAAGTATTGCGTGGGCGTAACCACATTGGATGCCCAGCACGGCGCGTTCATCGCGAGCCTGAACGATCTGCATAAGGCGATGATCAAGGGCCAAGGGAAGAGTGTAACCGGCCCCCTGCTGCTGAACCTGCTGACGAAGGCGCGCGAGCATTTCACCGCGGAAGAAGAATGGATGACATCCACGGAATACCCTGAGTTGGCGCATCATCGCGCCGAACACCGGGTCTTCGAATCAAAGCTCGAAGAGCTGAATGCCCGCCACGATAGTGGCGAGACCTCCGTCTGCATTCCGCTGCTGAGGTTCCTGCGCGACTGGCTCTCAACTCACATCCTCGAGGACGATCGCGGGTATGGCCCCTGGCTGAAACAACACGGTGCGCGCTGAGCCGGCCCCAGGGCCGCCGGGAAACGCCGACAAGGCTTCCGGTTCACTCTTTCAGGCTTCGGCTCATCTTCCCGCCAATCCATCCGATATTTCAATTACCGGCCCGCGCCGGCAGGAGGATACCTATGGCGCTCTTGAAATGGAGCAGCAAATACTCGGTTGGCGTTCAATCCATGGACATCCAGCACACGGTTCTGTTCGACATTCTCAACGACCTGCACACCGCGATGATGAAAGGCCAGGCGCAAAGCTCGATCGGTGCGCTGCTGCGCAAACTGGCCGACTACGCCCGCAATCACTTCAGCGCGGAAGAAGCGATAATGGCTTCGACTCGCTACCCAGACCTGCCTCAACATCGACTCAAGCATCTAGAGCTGAACAAGCAGGTCGCGGAATTCGTGACCCGCTTCGAACGGGGCGAAAGCGCGCTGACCTTGCAACTGATGAACTTTCTCCGCGACTGGCTCACCAACCATATCCAGAACGTGGATCATGGGTACAGTTCATGGATGAATAGCCATGGAGTTCACTAAGTCTCTCCATCTTGTTTTGCGCGCAGAGACCCGTTGCCGGAAGCGGCGCTCGACCTGTTCGCGTCGGAACTGCTCACCAAGCGGCAACCATTCGCGGAATGTTCTTCGCGATTGAGTGACGGCACATATCCAGCGCGACGATTTGAACTTTGGCCTTTGACTCGACGAGCACCGCAAGCACTGAATCGGCTAGCCCTCGAACGATAACTGTGCCGAGGCCCACACCGGCGGCGCTGGTTTTGGCTCGGATGCCAATTCGTAGACAAGACGCTCCAGGACCAGGCGCTTGTCGGGCGGGGATGAGCGTAATTCGAGATCGGCGCGCGCGACGAGTCTGAGCGCCCGCGTAAGCTCGCGGCGGCTTTTGTAGCGGCGGGCCTGGCGGATCAGATCGTCAGCGGCAAAAGGCGGCATCCGGAATCCCTGCCAGAGAGCCTGCCAGATGGCGCGCGAGTCGCGTACGTTCTTCTCCAGAATCACAAGCATCTGGCGGAATGTGCGCGCCAGCATGTAGAGATGGCCGATGGCGGAATCCTCACCGGCGTCGGAGCTGTTCAGCAATCCGTGGAGCAGGGCCAGCGCGCGCGCCCGGTCGCGGGAGCTGATGGCGTCGGTAAGTTCGTAGAGCGAGCGCTGCTTGGCGGCGAGCACCATCGTCTCTACGTCGCCCAGCGTAATGCGGCCGCGTCCCAGGGCAAAGAGCAGCAGCTTCTCCAGCTCGGAAGCGACCAGCATCATGTCCGCGCCCAGCGCGTCAACCAGTTCGCGGGCCGCATCAGCATCGATGCGGATATCGGAAGCCTGTGCCGTGGCCACGGTCCACCGCATCGCGTCTTCTTCGTTGACGCGCGACAGCTCCACCATGCCGCAGTGCTCGCCCAAAGTCTCAGTCAGCCGCTCGAAGCGGTTCTTGTCGTCCATCTCCATGCGCCGCGCATCGGACGGGATGCGCAGAAAGTCGGCAATGAAAAGAAGCAGCGCCTGGGGATTCGGCGAGCGGAAGTACCGATCCAATGCGGCAAACTCATCTTTTTTTGCGCCGCGAGTATAAAGCTGGCGCACATTGCGCACAAAGATCACCTGGAACGGCGCCATCAGCGAAGGCGTCTGCGCGCGGTCCAGTACCTCGAAAATCGAGGTTGTGGCCAGGTCAAGGTCGGAGAGGCAGAAGTCTCTCAGGTCGGGCGGCACAAACGCCTTCAGAACCGAGGCGCGGCAGCGATCCAATAAAAAAACTTCATCGCCCGCCAGTACATAGCCGGGCCGCAGCGGACCCTTGTTGGCCGCGGCAGCCTCGATCTCCGCAACAAAACGGCCAACCGCGGCGAACCCTGCACCCCAGCGCGCCGCGGTCAAAGGGCCGGTCTCCGGGAATGCGGTTTGAAGCGAGCGCCGTAAATCGGTGCATGGATCATGCGGTTCCAGAATATCGCGCACCGGGCGGCAGGGCCAGCCCAGGAATCAATTTGTAGCCAAAACCTGCAGCGAATGGAAAGCGATTCGTCTTGTCTTCGCTTCGGCGACAAGTTCACAGCCCTTCCAGCACATCGGCCACAAGCTGCCTTGCGAACGCGCGTGAGAGCCGCTCGATGGCCGCCGGGTTTTCCTGGATGAACGTCGTCAGGTCGGTCGTGGACTGGTACTGCTCGCGGAAGACGTAGTTGTTGTTCTGGTAGAGAACCCTGCCGTCCCGCCCGTTCAGCGTAACCGAAGCCTGAATGGTAATGAGGAAGCTCGACGATTGCTGCGTGGAGGAGTTGTAAGTGAGCGGCGCCACCGCTTCCTTGAGAATGGTGCCGTGCAGCACCGCGTCGGCGTCCGGGGATTCCTTGGGTGTAACCCGAAAACGGGTGCGAGCCGCAAACTCGCGGATCACCGCGTCAGTCATCACAGTTTCAGTGTGGTAGGCCTCTGTGCGCGTGGAAAAAACCGGCACGGAGAGCGTACGCACATCGGGCGGCAGATGGGTGGCGGCGCCCAGTGTGTGGTAGCCGCAGCCGGCAAGGCCGAACAGGACAACGGCAACCGTCAAGAATCCGAACAGGCGCATAGCTTCATCTTAGCGCGCCTCCGATCCGAGTGAGATTCACACCCACGCGGTAGCCAGCATCCCGATCCGCACCGGAGAAAGCTTGAGCCCGTCGGCTCGGTTCTTGAAGTAAAGGTCGTTGAGTTGGTCTGAATCGGTCTGCTCAATGCGGCGAAATCCGGCGCGTCGCAGTTCATTCTCCAACTCGTCGGGCGCGAAGAATAGCCGGAACGGTTCGCCCGCCGCTTCCACTCGCTTCGCCAGCGTGTCGAATACCGCGCGCCGCTTGGCCCCGAGCGTTTCGGGTGGGAGGACATAATCGAAGCTGATGCCGGTTCCGGCGGGCAACCTTCCGATGGTCGCGAGAGTGGCGCGAAAGGCATCGAGCGTTAGGTAGGGGACGACCCCCAACCAGCCAAAGAATGCTGCGGCTCCGGCGTCGAATCCGGCATCGGTCAGGCCCTCGCCCAGCGTCTTGTGCTCGAAGTCCAGCGGGACAAAGGTGAGTTTGCCCGGGACCTCAACCGCGGCTTCGGCCAGCAGAGACTGCTTCCACTGCTGCGTGGCCGGAAAATCAACTTCGAAGACCCGCAGCGACGGAAAAGGATTGCGATACGCAAAAGTGTCGAGGCCTGCGCCGAGAACCACATATTGCGTCACACCGTGCGCGACCGCGGTTGCCAGCCGGTCCTCTGCATAACGGCTGCGCGCGGCCATGAACAGGCGAAAGTCGCGCGCGACGGGATGCATGGCGCGTTCCATGTCGCGCTCGAATCCGGGACCGATCAGCGCGCACCGCAATCGGATCATCGAGAATGCGGGGCTCGTCAATCAGCTGGTGCGCGGCGCGCCGAATGGCAACGCGAAGAGCTGTCCTGCTGGCGCGGCCTGTCTCCATGATTGAAGTTTAAATGGCGGCGAAATCCCGGTCGCGACCCCCGCGCCGCGTACCATATTCTCCATGAGCTGGATTGGATGGGCGCTTCTCTCCGCCGTCTTTGCCGCCGCCACGGCCCTGCTGGCCAAGGTGGGCGTGGCGCATGTGGACTCAAACCTGGCCATGGCGCTGCGCACCAGCGTCGTGGTGGTCTTTGCGTGGGGCATCGCTTTGGCGCTTGGCAAGCACGGCGAAATCCGCGCCCTCGACCGGCGCACCGTGCTTTTTCTCGCGCTCTCCGGCCTCGCCACCGGCCTCTCGTGGATCTGCTACTTCCGCGCTTTGCAGTTGGGGCCGGCCTCGCGCGTCGCTCCGCTTGACAAGCTCAGCGTGCCGCTGGTGATGGTGTTTGCCTGGCTGCTGCTGGGGGAAAAAATGAATGCGTACGCACTGGCCGGCGGCGCTCTCATTACTGTCGGCGCAATCGTGATGGTGCTGGGCTGAGCACGGCCCCCGCCCACCCCGCTTCCCTATACTGAAAAGTAGCAGATCCGGAAATCGTCCCGAGCAGCAAAGGCTCAATGACCCCTGAGACTCAACTCGAAACTCCCCCGCGCCGCATCGTACTCACCGGCTTCATGGGCTCCGGCAAAACCACCGTCGGGCCTCTCGTCGCCGCGCGCCTGGGCTGGAGATTCGTGGATGCGGACGACGTCATCGAGGCCGAAGCCCGCATGCCAATCACCGAAATCTTCGCGCGCCAGGGCGAGGCGGCCTTCCGCGAGCTGGAGCGCGCAACGATCGCCCGCCTGGCTCAAGACGATGCCCTGGTTCTCGCCCTCGGCGGCGGAGCCATCGAGACAGCCGCAACGCGAGAGCTGCTCCTCACCACGCCCGGCGCGCTCCTCATTCATCTCGAAGTCGAACTCGCCACCACACTGGCCCGTTGCAGCGGCACCGAGCACGCCCGCCCCATCCTCGCCGATCAGGCCAACCTCGCCGGCCGCTATGCGCGAAGGCTGCCGCTCTACCGGACCGCGCACGTATCCATTCCCGTGGATGAATTGACTCCGGAGCAGGTGGCTGATGCAATTCTGCGGGCAGCGCGATTGCGCTGATCTCCTCCGCGTCCGGACCACCACTCCCCCCGCTTGCTATCATCAAAACAGGCGCAGCGTTCTTCCGGGCCTTGCTGCCGAGGGCTTTATCCTTCCCAATGGTTCCCGCCTCCCAAGCCGCCAGTCCGGTGCACATTCCCGCGTCCGCCAACCAGCTTGCGCATTCGCACATTCATGCGCCCCAGCCGGGCGCAACCGCTACTCTCATTCACGACCTGCGCGAGCTGTTCAAGGTCAAAGTTGTTGGCCTGGTGCTGGTCACCGGATGGGGCGGCTTTTACCTTGGCTCGATGCTCTCCGGAATTTCCAGTGTGCAGCGCGGCCTTCTCGACACGCTGCTCGGCATCGGCCTGGTATCGGCCGGGGCCGGAGCCCTTAACGAGGCCCTGGAACGCAAGACCGACGCGCGCATGAAGCGCACTGCCGACCGGCCGCTGGCCTCGGGCCGCTTCTCGTTGGCGCAGGGCATTGTGGCCGGCCTCGGCTCGCTGGCGTTCGGCGCGGCGTGGCTGCTGTTGCATACCAATCTGCTCACCGTATCGCTGGCCCTGCTTACAGCCTTTACCTACGTTGCCATCTACACACCGCTCAAGCGCGTAACGGCGCTGGCCACATTCATTGGCGCGTTTCCCGGCGCAATGGGCCCCTTGCTCGGATGGACCGCCGCCCGCGGCCGCATCGAGTGGCAGGGCGTGGCGCTGTTTGCGATTCTCTTCGTCTGGCAGTTTCCTCACTTCATGGCCATCAGTTGGCTCTACCGCGACGACTACGCGCGCGCCGGCATCCGCATGCTCCCCGTTGTGCAGCCGGATGGATGGTCCACCGTAGCCGAGGCGCTTTTCTTCGCAGTGGTAATGATTCCGGTCAGCCTGGTTCCGTGGAGGCTCGGCATGGCCGGCCTTGCCTATGCTGTATTGGCCGGCGCGCTGGGACTGCTCTATCTGGCCTATACCATTCGCTTCGCCGGCATCCTGCGCGCCATGGACGAAGATACGAGAGCCGAATGCTGGCGCGCGATCTGCTCAAGGTGAGCGTGATCTATCTGCCGCTGCTCTTTACCACGTTGATGGTTTGCGCCATCGCCAGGCAATAAGGAAGCGGAACGCATGACGACAACCGTCGCCCCTTCATCCAGCATCCGCCCCGTCATCGCGGCCATCCTCGCAATCAGCGCGGCGGCAACATTGTTTCTTTTCTGGCTGATTTATATACATCCCGCCGCTGCCACCAGTGCGCAATACGCTTTTCTCCCCGCGCTCAATGCTGTGTTGAACGGCCTGGCCGCTACCGCGCTGCTCATCGGCTATACGTTCATCCGGGCGCGCAAAATCAAGGCGCACCGCGCGGCAATGATCACCGCCTTCGGCTTCTCCACGCTGTTTCTGGTCAGCTACATCCTGCACCACGCACTGCACGGCGATGTGCGCTACCCTGCCCACGCGCCTCTGCGCTCCGTGTACCTGCCGCTGCTGGCCAGCCACATCGTCCTGGCTGTGGTCGCGCTGCCGATGGTGCTGGTCACCTTTTTCTTCTCGCTCAGCGGCCGCATCCCGCAGCATCGCAAGGTGGCCCGTTGGACATTCCCGCTCTGGCTCTACGTTTCGGTCACCGGCGTCATCACCTACGCGATGTTGCGCCTGGCGCAAGGATAGTGAGACCGATGACTGCAGATTCCCCTAAACCCGCTATCGCCCAGCCCGACGACGGCACGCGTCAACTGCTCAAATGGGGCGGGTCCATGGTGGGCGCGGGACTGCTGGCCGTAGTGCTGCTCCAAACGCTGTTGGGCGGCTTTTCGCGTACTGGCGCCAGTACGAACACCGGCTGGTTTGCCCTGATCGTCGCTCTCATGTGCATTCCGTTTGGAGGGCTGCTGCTGACCCTGGGTGTTGCCAAATGGCTCCGCAACCGGCGAATCGCAAGCGAGCGCCGATGATCGCGAGCTGAAGCAGCATGTGGTATATTCGTCCGCAATCGAAAAGCAACATGGAAATCCCGGCTTAGCTATTTTGGATTTCGGTTCGGAGCCAGCCAGTGAAATCGAGCCCTTGGCGTGCCGTTGCGGCGGCCGGCATCATCATTGCCGGTTTCTGTTTCGTAGTCGGCGTCTACGATTTCGGTCTGGATGAGAAGAACGCCAGTGACCGTGATTTTATTGAGTATTGGGCGGCTGGTCAGCAACTGGTTCACGGCGCCAACCCTTATGACGTAGCCGCAATACTAAAGCTTGAGCAGTCAGTGGGACTCGTCGGTGACGAGCCCAAAGTTACGCTCAGCCCGCCGGTCATCCTGCTTTTTGTGCTGCCGCTTGGATATGTCGGCGCAAAGGCCGGACTCATCCTCTGGTTGATGATTCTGCTTTTCTCTCTCCTGATTTCAATCTGGCTTATCTGGCGCCTCAATGGCAGTCCGCCCAACGGCTATCACTACATCGGCATGGCTTTCGCTCCAACGGTGGCTTGCCTGGCTGCCGGCCAGGTTAGTATTTTTGTGCTGCTCGGTCTCGTGCTCTTTCTCTACTTCCACCGGTCGAGCCCCTTGCTTGCCGGCATGGCGCTTCTCCCCTGCGTCCTGAAGCCGCATCTGTTTCTGCCCTTCGCGATAGTGCTCTTGCTTTGGGTGGCTCGCAGAAGGGCGTATCGAGTCCTGCTCGGTTTTGTCGTCGCGCTTTCCGCCGGTTGCGCTCTAACCTTTTGTCTCGATCGCCATGCGTGGACTGAGTACGCGCAGTTATCGCGCTCAAACCGGATTCTGCATCTGTTCGTCCCTACGCTCAGCTCGTACTTCCGCTTCCATGTCGATCCGAATGCTGTCTGGTTGCAATTTCTACCCGCTGCTGCGGGTTGCGTTTGGGCGGCCTGGTATTTCTGGACGCGACGCGCCCTCTGGAACTGGATGGACCAGGGCCTGCTGGTGCTTCTCGTCTCGTTAGCGTGTGCGCCCTATGCATTCTTCTACGATGAAGCCGTATTACTCCCAGCCTTTCTGGTTGGCATCTATCGGGCGGCGGAAACCCGGCGCTCGCTTCTGCCTCTGGGACTGATTTCCTTGATTGCGCTCATTGAGACCTGCACAGAAGTCCCACTCACCTCGCCGTCTTACCTGTGGACCACACCTGGATGGATTGGCTGGTATCTCTACGCAACCCGGACCAAAGGCGCGCCCGCCGAGGAGGCGCAAGGCGCCTGAGCAGTCATTGACCGGCTCTCTTAATCACGAAGTCGGCCGCCCTCTGGAGCCGCGATCCGAACTCTACTTGCAACTCGGCGCGAGCCGGAAAATGCATTCACTTGGCAAGTACGTGCTTGGTGCCATGTTTTGGAAGGTGGCGCCTCCAGGATTGCATTTTCCAAACTCCACCGTTACCGACTTCGCCAATTTGAGGGCCTGTCCCATATCAACTGGATAAAGGCGAAACGGACCCACCCGCGCCTTTCAGTTGCTCGTTACCCGGAACGTTTATACTTTTTGAGACTGAATGGAAATCCAGGAAAGGTGTCCGCGGCGGGTTCACTGACCGGCCAAGAAGAGAATGATTTCGCTTCGTGACCGCTGGAATGAACAGTGGCAAGTGCGATTCTTGACCGTTCAAATCAATAATGACACGCAGAACTACCAGCGGACGGGAGTGAACAAACATGGCCAAAAGCGTTAACAAAGTCATCCTTCTAGGAAACGTGGGCAAGGACCCTGAAATTCGTTCCACGCCCGGCGGCACCATGGTGGCCACCTTCGGGCTGGCGACAAGCGACCGCTACCAGGACCCGCAGGGGAACTGGCAGGACCGCACCGAGTGGCACAATCTCGTCGCCTTCAAACGTACTGCCGAGATCATTCGCGATTACGTGAAGAAGGGCTCCAAGCTCTATGTCGAGGGCAGCCTGAGGACCAGCAATTGGGAAGACAAGCAGACTGGCCAGAAGCGCTACAAAACCGAGATTATTATCTCGGATCTTTCGCTGCTCTCCGGCCGCGATGAGAGCTCCGGCAGTTACACACGGCAGGCGGATTCCACCTCGTCGGCAGCCAGCTTTGACCAGCGCCCCCCGGCCGGCCAGGACGACGTCGCCCAATCCACCGAAATCTCCGACGACGACATACCCTTCTAAAACGGGGTTTTGAGGAAGTGTTCAGTTTCCTTCCTCTCCTCTATGGATCAGAGCGTTCGGTCTCTTGTCTGGTTCGGTGCGCAAGGCGCGTAGGCCGTAGGCCGGAGCGGCTTGCGCACCGAACCAGAGTCCGCCGTAGGGGCCTCGTTCCTTCCCAGCGCCGCATGTGATCCAGTGTCCAGTTTCCGCCGATCCGGCGTGAGTAGAACGGGGTCGCAGCCTGTGTCCAGTTTTAACTGGAACATCATTGCCCATTAACGCATTTCGTGGACACTGGTCCTCGAAACGGGGTGAGCGATGGCGGACACGGGGAAGACATTCTCAGTTCTTCACATTGTTCTCGATACCGGAGAGCGCCTTCCGTGCCTGGTCGATGCGGCGAGTTGGATTCCAGCGCGTGTTGCCCTTCGCTGGGCCATGCGATACCGACGATACAGGGTTCAGTCGTCCACTCTGGCAGCCAACCTTCGGGTCTTGGGGAAGGCGTACCGGTGGACGCAAGAGACAGCAGGCTTCGATCTCGACGATCGCCTGACCGAGGGGCGAACGCTTCAGAACCGCGAGATCGAATCGCTGGCGCGAAGCTTTCGAAGTACAGGCGGCGCTCAGGAACTGGATACGGGAGCTTTTGACCAGCATCTGGCGATTGTTGAAGATTTCCTGAAGTGGTCTCTGGATAGCGAAAACCGTGGTGGCCGCAGGTCTCTCGATCTCGCGCAACTCGCTCAGGAACGGACTAGGATTGGGCTGATTCTTCGTTCGCTGCGGTCCGGTGCGCACGCATCGGACCGCATTGAGCCCCTGGAAGAGGCGGAGATTCGGGCGATCCGCAACAGCATTGGCCCACGGTGCGATGCACAAGGCATACTGAGTTTTCCGGAGGTCTTCTCAGCTCATACTCGGCTACGGAACTGGCTGATGTTTGAGGTGGCCCTGGAATTGGGCATACGCCGGGGCGAGCTTCTCAAGTTGCGGCTGGATTCTCTGCCAAGGGGAGGCGACGATGGCATTCGCGTACTCCGGCGTCCGGACGATCCGCATGATTCACGGTCCAAGGAACCCGCGGTCAAGACCGCCGAGCGAGTGATTCCGGCCTCGCGTAACCTGCTGACCGCCATCCGCGCGTATTTGACTTATCCGCGTCCTCTGGGAAGGGTTTCAGGCAGAAGTCCGTACTTGTTTGTTGCGCGTTCCGGCAGCCCGGTGTCGATGGATACCGCGGACGACGTGATCGCAGCCATCGGCGAGCACAGCGGAGTGTCGCCGCTATCCTGGCATCGCCTGCGGCACACCTGGGCGGAGCGGATGGCCGAAGCATTCGCGGATCAGCCCAACGGCATGGACCGGCTCGTTTACCTCGGCGGATGGACCAACCCGCAGTCGGCCACGCGCTACATCCAGCGCGCTTTGGCGAGTCAGGCGAAGGCAGCGGTTCGCAACTATCATCGGAAGCTCTACGGGGAGGCACAGGATGCTTAACGCCGCCCGACGCGTATCCCGTCTGTCCGATTTGCCGTCGCTTCCCGTCAGTGTGCTTTCCTTCGATGGCCAGCATGTCGATACGAGCCAGGCGATCTGGTGCTTTCGTTCTTCGCTGGATAGCGGTGCCACGATTACGATTCACTGGACGCGGCTGGATGAACTCAACATTTTGAGTGCGCGCGCGCGACACTTGGTAAAACTCTATTTCGCCGACCGGATCGCGCGGAAGAAGGCGCGGACCATCGAGAACGATTTTCGTATGTTCCTGCGCCTGCAAGAGTGGCTGCGTTCACACACTCAGCCACCGGCAGAGTGGGCCAGCCTGACCGAGGGGCTCGTACGCGCATTTCTGCAGCATGGCGTCGAACGGACCGCCGACAAGGGCAACGACTTCTCGCGCTTGCGGACGTTTTATCGCTGGGGTGTTGCCAGACAGTATCGGGATTTCGATCCGGCCTTTCTTGAGATACTGCGATCGATTACGGCGGTTGGGAACGCGAAGGGACACAGCGTCCGCTTCCGCGATGTCGTTAGAGGGCCGTTTTCTTCCGATGAACTCATGCTGATCGGCAGGGCTGTCCGCGAGGGCCTGGGAACCAGTCAGGACCGGGCCATCGTCATGCTGCACCTGGAACTGGGTCACAACCCGAACGCAAGTGTGCGGCTGCGCAACAGCGATCTGATTCGCTACGAAACGAAGTCGGGAGTTGCGTGGCAACTCGACGTGCCGCGTGTCAAGAAGCGAACTCCCCGGCGCGAGACCAAGCGGCGACCGATCAGCAACGCACTCGGCGGTCTGCTGAAGAGCATGCAGGAGGGTGGCCCCGATGGACCTCTTCTCCACTGGCTGTCCGCGTCGAGCCCGGAGGCAGCTATCAACGGGGCGATGCGGCGCTTTGCTCACGCCGCAAATCTCATCTCGCCGCGAACGCAACTTCGGATGAGGATGAACGCGCGCCGATTCCGCTTTTCTATCGCCACGCACATGGCTGAAGAGGGCGCTTCTCTTTTTCACATCGCTGAAGTTCTCGATCATAGCGATACACAAAACGTGAGGGTCTATGTTGAGACTGCCTCGTCCATTGCCGACCCTGTCGCGCTGGCCACCGACGATGCGTTGGCGCCTCTGGTTCGCAGATTCCAGGGCAAGATCGTCGATTCCGATGAAGCCTCGACTCTTGACGGGCTTTCGAACGGGAGGATTCCCGCGGCTGTTCCGCATCTGGGGATTTCACACCTCGACGTGGGTGGAATCGGCTTCTGCAGACGCGACGCGAACAGAGAAGGACTCTGTCAACTGCTTCCGCCTCTGAGTTGTTACCTATGCCCATCTTTTGCGGCGATCCAGACAGGACCGCATCGGCAGATGCTGGAGTCGATCGATAAGTTCCTTCAACAACACGAGCATCGCAGCGACCGGAGGACTCTTGTGCAGCTCGATCAGGTGCGCACAGCGATCCGCCAGGTCGTCGATGGAATCGATGCTCCGGGAGCGAAGATTTCATGAGCAGCATCGCGATGCGGAAGCTGCTCCTCATTGCCCGCGAAAAATTCGCTGCGGACTTCGGCGCCGACCCTGAGATGTTCGACTCATCGTTCTGGGACGTTAGCTGCTTTCGGGACCGGGCGTTCAACCGGACGAATCGACATGTGTACTTCACACGCTATGGCACCAACGAGCAACCTTTGCCGCCCGATTACTCCGGAGTCGTCAAGAGCTGGTTGATTCTTGACCGCCGCACACCCGGCAACATGGGGCTGAGGTTGGCCGGTGCTCGCATCCTCTGGGAAGCGATCCTCGCCAGGCGAGGCGGCGATCCCGAAGCCTTCCGATGGCCGGCTTTGTCGGAAGAAGACCTCAGCCAGGCTGAGTTGCTGATGCGGGTTCACTGGGCGGAGTCGACGACCTACAAGCGCATGATGAGCCTGCTCGTGTTCGTTAGGTTTCTGGCCAGCCGGAGCCTCTGCCGGCCGCTTTATTACACTGCTCAGACACCACGTGTCGAGGACTTCAACCGTCACACGATAGCCGGGCAAGAGGCTCGCCGCGACCGCCTGCCAACCGAAGCCGTCTTAAACGGCCTCGCGGATATTTACCGCGAGCACGCTGTAGAGCCCAGAGACAAGCTGCGAGCTGCCGCGCTTGCGATTCTGGTTGTGACCGGGTTCCGCATTGGTGAACTGCTTACACTCCCAGTGGATTGCGAGGTTCGTGAAACGAGTGGCGGACAACTGCGATACGGTCTCCGCTACTTGAGAGAGAAGAGCAGAGGCGGCCGAAGACTGCTTGCGGTCCGTTGGCTGACTCCCATTGGCTCGGCCCTGGCCCAGGAAGCTATCGAGTGCATTCGGAAGATCACACATGCCGCGCGGCAACGCGCTCAAGTGCTGGAGAACTCCCCCCACCGGGTGCCTCTTCCTGGCTTTCATTGGGGCGCTCGAATGACCCAAGGCGAAGTTGCGCGCGTTCTCGGATGCATGCACCAGAGTATCTTTGCGATCCCCCGAGATAAGCTGATACGGCATCGGGATTCAAAAGGGACTTATTTCCGCGCCTTTGAAGTCGAGGCATACCTGCGAAATCTCTACGGCAGGCAACTCTGGACCGTCGACCGCCGCGATGGCACGCGACAGAAACTCTCCGAATCCCTGTTCATCGCATTCCGCAACTTCTTTCACACGACACGGTCCGCTTGCCCGCTGCTGGTCGAGCCGATGCTCCACACTCAGATAGCCGATTTCATAACCTGCAGAGCGAACATGAAATCCGCCTTCGAGAAGTTCGGCATCCGGGAGGCGGACGGCGATTTCTGCCGGATGACCACACACCAGCTCAGGCACTGGCTGAACCACATCGCCGACAAGGGCGGCCTGCCCGTTGAGTTGCAGACGCGTTGGCTCGGCCGGGAGAACGCAAAAGATACGGAAGCCTATCGGCATGCCACAGTCAGCGAACGACTGGAGTGGGTCAAGGCCGGCATGCGCGAAGGATCGCTCCAGGGAACCAAGGCGGACATTTATGCTGAACTTCCCCGCGGCCAGAGAGAAGCATTCCTTGAAGGCGAGATTCAGGCCGCGCACTTTACCGCCTTCGGGATCTGCCTGCACGACTTCGCCGTCACTCCCTGCCCTTTCCACCTCAACTGCGTCCGAGGTTGCCCGGACTATCTCCGCACACGAGGAAATCACAAGGAGCGAGAACATCTTATTCAGATCCGCACTGCCACCGAGCAAGCATTGCACGCAGCCAGGCTTCGTGCTGCGCACAACGCAGGGATCGCTGAGCCTTGGGTACGGCACTGTGAGCAGACTCTTGATGGCATCGCGAAGGCTCTTGCCGTCGATGATGACATGGAACTCGGAGACAGCAGATCGATGGCCGTATCACGGAGAGCCCGATGCCCAGAGTAAGTGTTCGTGATCAGCTACAGCAGCGCCTTCGCGACTATCTGGCTATCGCTGAGGGCCATGGACCCGACGAAAAGGCACTCGACGTCAGGAGTGTAGCTGCCGCTCTCGGCGTCAGTCCGACGACCCTGTACAAATATGGGTTCAACAACGACGTAAACGCCGCCGAACAACGCCAGCGGGAAAATGGACTGCTATCCGGCGCCGCTATCGAACAACGTTTCTTCGAGGATCAACTTGTCCAGTTAAAAGCGGAATTGGAGAGGGAACAAGAGAGAAACAGGCAGCTCGTCGGCCGCATCGCCATCATCGAGGCGAACGCCGGAAGGTTGGGCATCGATCCCGAGGAGTTATACAGAGCCATTCTGAAGCCCGTCAGAAGCATGTCACGCGCGGGTTCCAACATGAACGGCGCACGCAAGCGATTCCGCCGTTCTTAAGTGCATATCGAAAACGGTACACTTCCTTGGTGCCTACAAAACCCTTCACGCAAAAACAGGGACAGTATCTCGCGTTCATTCATTACTACAGCAGGATCAACGGCCGTCCGCCCGCCGAGGCCGACATGCAGAGATACTTTCGCGTAAGCCCTCCGTCCGTGCACCAGATGGTCCTTACCCTGGAAGCCAACGGCTTCATTGAGCGGACTCCCGGGCAGGGACGATCCGTCCGGCTCCTCCTGGCGCGCGAGGATCTCCCGGAATTGGATTAATTGAAGTGTGCTCAGCGCAGATAGAGCAAACTGGACATCCGAAACCACATGCGCGGATATAACTATTTACATATCAATTATTTAGCAATGTGAACACGCCGAAAACCGCGCAAAACCGTTCTAGAAACAGGGAACAGGGAACAGGGAATGGAAAAGCCGCGCTGCGCAAGCAGCGTCGCCAACCCCCACGCATTTTCCGCTCAAAATCCTTGGTTACACCGGGAACTGACTGGTCCCATGATCGGAGCGGCCGTGGATTTTGCCCTCGGCGAAGCCGAAATACCTGGCCTTGCTCTTCTGCGGAAAGTGCGTGTCGGAACAAACTTCACTCCAGAAGTTTTTCTGACCCCTGACCCCTGACCCCTGACACCTGCCTCAATCGAACACGACCGTCTTATTCCCGTAGCAGAGAATCCTCCTGTCAAGATGCCAGCGGACCGCCCGCGAAAGCACCATCCGCTCCAGGTCCCGCCCCCGTGCCACCAGGTCTTCTACCTGGTCGCGGTGCGAGATGCGCGCCACATCCTGCTCGATGATCGGCCCATTGTCCAGCACCTCGGTTACATAGTGGCTGGTCGCGCCGATCAGCTTCACGCCCCGCGCATGTGCCGCGTGGTATGGGCGCGCTCCCGTGAACGCCGGCAAAAACGAGTGGTGCACGTTGATGATCGCCGCCGGATACCGCCCCACAAACTCCGGCGAAAGAATCTGCATGTACCGCGCCAGCACTACCAGATCGATCTCATGTCGGGCCAGCAGCTCAAGTTGCCGCGCCTCGGCCTCTGCACGCGTCGCCGTCGTCACCGGCACGTGTTCAAAAGCAGTCCCATAAAACGCCGCCAGCTTTTCCACATCGCGATGGTTCGACACAATCACCGGAATCTCGCACTTCAACTCCCCGGTGCGCCAGCGGTGGAGCAAGTCGGCCATGCAATGCAGATACTGCGAGCAGAAGAGTGCCATCCGCGGTCGCCGGATCGCTGACGTAAGCTGCCAACGCATCCCAAGTTCGGCGGCCATTGGCGCAAATGCCGCCTTGAACGTCTCCAGATCGAAACCTGCTTCCTGAGCCCAGTTCAAAACTCCGCCGTCCGAATGCCCCCCCAGTTCCCACTCCACGCGCATGAAGAACAGCCCCAGCCCGTGGTCTCGATGCTGGTCGGCGTGCAGAATATTCGCGCCCTGCTCGTACAGCATCCCCGAAACTCGTGCCACCAGCCCCTTCCGGTCTGGGCAATCAATCAGCAAAACAGCAGAGTCTTTCATCGTCTCTCCAGATTACAGCGGAACCGGTCAAGATTGTTCCGCCCGAGTCGACACGGAGAAACTTGGCGCAATCTGAGCTCTTGGTTTTTTCCGCTTTAACGAGGGCGGTTTCCATCTCACTGAGGCACAAGTGCCCCATCGGGGGACCCTCCGGGTCGGCGCCTATTGCGGAGAGTGCGAATCCCAGCACTTCATCCATCGGAAATCCCTCTGCCCTTACCCCCGCACCGGTCCCGCAAATAGAAACTCCCACGATTGGTCCAGAAACATCCACTCCTGAGAGCTGAACCAGCTTGTCGGCAGCGACGGAACATGCAACAGCGTGTGCCCGCCCATACACATCAGCTCCGTCCCGCTCCAGGCCAGAAACGTCCTGGAGAGCTGCCCCACGCGCGCCGGATGGTCAACGCGCCGCAGGCATACCGGGCAGCGCTGCCTTTGATCGCTCAAAACCCAGCGCATGCCAAACAGGCACATCAGGAATGTCGACACCGATTCGATATAGAACGCTTGACTGGTATTGAGACGCGTGAAACCAAAGGCGAGATCGAGCGAAACAAAATAGACGATCGGCAGCAGCAACGCAACCTTGGCGCCCAAAAATCCCCAACGCAGCAATCTCCGCGGCCATGAGATTCTGTGCACGCTCACGCTCAAATCTCCGAACGAAACCGACGTAACCGCCGGCAGCGCCAGAAACGCCAGCAACCCCGCGAACCGGAATATATCCCATTGGCCCGGCGCCCCGTTGCCGAGCGCGATGCCAAGCATATCGTCGGGCGAGCGATGCGGCGCATACGACGTAATCTGAATTCGCGGCGATCGCATCATCGATTTTCCTGATGCCGTCAGGTGCGCCACAACGTAGCCGGCGCCGCCGGGAACCGTCTGCGAATCCGGCTCCAGCAGCCACGCATCCACGTTGCCCGGCAGTGCCGACGGGCCTTGGGGCGCAACGCCGGCAATCGTCGCCTTGCGCAGTCCCACCTGCACCACGCTCCCGGCCACATGCGGATCGGCGCCGAACTCCTTCTTCCAAAGGGCCTCGCTCAGAATCAACCTGGGCAAATCGGCCTCCGCGCCCGCCGTCGTCTCCCGGAACTGCACCGGCAGACCCATCAGGCTGAAGAAATTCGAACTGGCCCGCCCCACGCCCCAGCCCGCGCTCTCACGCGAACTGTCCTCCACCGGACGCCAATTCACGCTCTCCCTTGTCACTCGGTAAAATGCAAACCCGTCGAAGTACTCCTGCTTGCGGTCCTTCCACGCCCTGTACTGCCACGAAGAGATGGTGCGTGGCGAATCTTCATTGTTCATGTCTTCAATCAGCACCAGCCCGGAGCGCACCTGGTTCCGCAAAAGGCTCCGCTCGGCCCGCACCCCCGGCAGCAACCGCGCCAGTGTGAAACTTGCTCCCAGCAGCATCGCCAGCAGCAATATGCACTGCCACGCGGAACCGAACTTCAAGGTCAGCGGAGTCTTGCGCCGCCCGCGAATCCGCCGGAGATAGAATGCATCCTGAAATGCGCCCAGGCAGAAGCCTGCAATCGCGCGCTCCGCCATCCACGAAAACTCGCCGCTGTAAGCGTATTCGCGGCGCGCCTGCCAAAGCTCGGCAATCCACTCGCGCCACCACTCCGCGCGCTGTCCGCTCGGCACCAGCAGCGACGCACACCCTAGCAGACCCCGTTCCGCGGCCCGCGCCGCTCCTTCCAAAATGCGATCCGAAATTTCAGAGACAGGCCTCATACGCTCCTCGCCTCCTCAGAAGGAATCAGCCGCTCCAGCAGCGGATAGCGCCTCCGCGAAGCCTCAAGCGTAGTCCTCCCCGCCGCCGTCAGCTTGTAGTACTTGCGCGGCGGCCGCTGCTCGGCGTCTGCAATCGATTGCCGCTCCCACTGCGAGCGGATCAGGTCGTCCTGCTCAAGCCTTCGCATTGCCGGATACACCGTTCCGCTCGGCAGCCCGGTCATCTCCATAATGCTGAAGCCATAAACAAACCCGGCGTCCACCGCTTGCAGAATCATCGCGGCCGTATGCGAAAGTTTCGTCTCTGGATTCCTCTCCGATGCCATGCGCGCATTGTAGCTATGTAGCTATCTACTTGACAAGCCTTTATGAAGAATGCTACATAGGGTGAGCAGGTGAAACATGCTTGAACTCCAGCACCTCTACCGAAGCTTCCGCACCATCCCCGCCATTCAGGACATCAGCTTCAAAGTGGCGCCCGGCGAGATCGTCGGCTTCCTCGGCCCCAACGGCGCCGGCAAATCCACCACCGTCAAAATCATCACCGGCATGTTGCGTCCCGACGACGGCCATGTCCTATTCGAAGGCAACAACATCCGCAACGACATGGTCGCCTTCCGCTCCGTCATCGGATACGTCCCCGAAGAAGCGCATCTCTACAGTTATCTCTCCGGCCTTGAATATCTGCAACTGCTCGGCCGTCTGCGCGGCATAAACGAGGCGCTTCTCGAAGCCAAGGCCACGCGCCTGCTCAAGCTTTTGCATCTCGAGTCCTGGCAATACTCGCCCATCTCTTCCTACTCCAAAGGAATGCGCCAGCGCGTCCTCATCGCCGCAGCCCTCATGCACGATCCAAAACTTCTCATCTTCGACGAGCCCCTCTCCGGCCTCGACGTCGTCTCCTCCCGCCTCTTCAAAGACCTGCTCGAACTCCTTGCCGCGCAAGGCAAGGCCATCCTCTACATCTCCCACGTGCTCGAAGTCGTCGAACAAATCTGCAACCGCGTCATCGTCATCGCAAAAGGCCGCATCCTCGCCGACGCGCCGCCCTCCGAACTCACAAAGCTGATGAGCCTGCCCAATCTCGAAAGCGTCTTTTCGCAGCTCGTCGCCCAGCAGGAAACCCGAACCGTGGCCCAGGAAATGGTCGAGGTCATGCAGCAACGATATGTCTGAAAACTTTCAGCGCCTTCTCACCATGTCCGATACGCAGCCCCTCGCGCTCAATGCGCAGGCCGTCCTCGGCCTGGTCCACCAGCCTCAGCGCAGCCAGTTCTCGCTGCTCGTACGTCACTTCCTCGAGCGCTTCTTCAACCACGAAACCGCCTCGCCCGACGGCGACGCCAAAACCCGCCTCGTCCAAATCGCCGTTGCCACCGGCCTTGCTCCCTTTATGGTCGCCATTTATCTGTGGCCCGTCTACCACCCGGTTATCCAGTTTCGACAAAATCACCCAGTCCCGGTCGGTCCGCCCCCCTACTGGCTCCAGGTCAATCATCACTTCTTCTTCATCGTCTATTCCTTCGTCGCCATGGGCGTCGTCACTGTCTTCGAGTGGGACATGTTCTTTCCCGATCTCCTCGATCTCTGGGTCTTGAAAACCCTGCCCATCGCCGAACTCCGTTCTTTTCTCGCTCGCGTCACGGCCATCGCCATCTTCGTCGCCGGCTTCCTCTTCGACATCAATCTCTTCGCGTCTCTCGTTCTTCCTTCCGCAATCGATCCAACGAATCTCCCCCGCTTCCTCGCTGGCCACCTCCTCGCCGTCGCCGGCAGCGGACTGTTCGCCGCCACCTTCATCCTCGCCCTGCAAGGCGTGCTGCTTTCCATTCTCGGCGAGCGCTTCTTCCGCAAAATCTCCCTCCTCCTGCAGAGTCTCTCCATCACCGCTCTGCTGTTGCTTCTGTTCCTCTTTCCCGTTTTCTCTGCTGTAGTCCCGACCCTGCTCAAATCCGGCAGCAATTACGTGCTCTGGAGTCCCCCCTTCTGGTTCCTCGGCATCTATCAACTTTTGATGGAAGGCCCGCAGGCCCTGCCCATCTACGCCACCCTGGCCAGGATCGGCTGCGCCGCTTTGTTTCTCGTCGCCGCGCTTTCCGTCGTCACCTATCCCCTCGCCTACATGCGCCGCGTGCATCAACTCGTTGAAGGCCCCGGCACGCGCGTCACGCGCAACTGGCTGCGCCGCCCGCTCGACGCCATCTTCCACGCCACGATCGTGCGCCCGCCGGTCCGCCGCGCCGTCTTCCACTTCATCGGCCAGACCGTGCTGCGTGTCCCGAGATATCGCATTTATCTCGTCCTCTATGGGGGCGTGGGTCTCTCGCTGGTCGCCACTGCAATCCTGCGCTTCGAGGTCGTGCACGAAACGGTTCGCATCGCAATCTCGGCTGACGGCATCCGCGCCGCGCTCGGCATCGTCGCATTTTGGGTCATCGCCGGCATGCGCATGGCCTTCGTCTCTTCTGGAAACCGGCAGGGCAACTGGGCCTTCCGCATCGTCCATGGCCGTCCGCCAAACTTCCTCCTCGCCGTCGAGCAGTTGCGCGCCGCCAAGGTCTGGGTATTCCTCTGGGCACTCGCTCTCACGCTCGGCGCCGGAACCGCGCTCCGTGTCATCTCGCCGCCCCAGTTGCTAACCTGGCCCGCAACCGCCTCCCAGATTCTCGTAGTCTTCGCCATGTGCCTCCTGCTCACAGACGCCCTCTTTCTCAACGTCACCACCGTAGCCTTCACTGGCGAGCCAACCCGCGGCCAATCCAACCTCGCCCTCACCGTGCTCAAGTACTACACAGCCTTTCCCGTAGTCGCCATGTTCCCCATCGTCGCCGAATCATGGGTCGAGAAGAGCCTCCGCCACATGGTCATCGCCGCGTTCATCGCCGCCGTCGCGCATTTGGCGCTACGCCATCGCCACCGCTCCATCGTGCGCCAGCATTGCAACCTCCCCGCCCTCGAGGATGGCGAAGAAGATTTTCCCATGAAACTCGGCCTGCGTTATTGAATTTGTCCGATCTTCGAATCGAATCCCGGACTCGACGGTAATTTCGACAGGAGGTAATTTCATGCAACAGACGACTGCGGCACTCATCATTGGATTGGGGTCATGCTTTCTCGCCGCAAACGATCACGCAGTTGCACCGCGTTCGCCCTCAGACATCAGCATTGAACTGCGCATATCCAACCCGGCGCTGCAAATAGGCGATGACCTCCAAGTGAAAATAATGATAGGAACCGACGCAACTCAAAGGATAACGTTTGAAAGTCGGAGCCTTTCCCAATCCCTCGACTCCTGGTGGAACTCAGCCATGGAGTTACTCACCAAGAAGCTGCGTATGGCCTGAGCACTCAGGCCAATTGCGTTATTTACACCATGCGCGCGTCGCGTGTCGCGAACCCAAGACACTCCAGTCGACGCTACCCTCAGAGAAAACCAGCCCGCGTCCCATCCAGCCCACCGCAAACTCGATACCACGCCCCCAGCTCCGCTCGTCTGTCGAAAAACCCCTTGTATACTTTGGCCAAGTACGGAGGCCGCGTGTGCCCGTTTTGAATCTGCTTTGTGGCTGGCTGGGTATGTTAGCAGGAGTGCTCTCCGGTGCGTTCGTCGGTCTCTTTTTCTATCGAGAGGACTGGATGGGTGGATACGCGTCTTATCGGCGGCGATTGACGCGGCTCGGCCACATTTCGTTTTTCGGCCTCGGTTTCCTTAACCTCATCTTCGCAGCCACCGCAAGCCTTCTGAATCTTCGCGGCCTGAGCTTGAGCATCGCCTCAATCGGTCTGATCGTGGCCGCCATCACCATGCCTATCTGCTGTTTTCTGACCGCTTGGAGAGTGCCGCTCCGTCACCTGTTTCCGATTCCCGTTGGAGCAGCCACCGCGGGCATCCTCGCCATTTTGATCGGTTGGTGGCGGCAATGAAACTCGGGTTGATTGCAATGAGCGGGGTCCGCGCACACAACCCTGAACTCACTGCCCTTGGGTTGACGCTCCCTGGCTTCGTCGAGCGCAATCGCGTGATTGCCTCGCTCCCCAGCCTTGGCCTGCTGACCCTTGCCGGCCTCACCCCCGCATCGATCGATACAAGCTATCTTGAAGTGTCCGATATCGCCGATTTGCCCGATATACCGGAAGAATTCGATGTGGTTGCGATATCGAGTTTCTCCGCTCAAATCGGCGAAGCATATGCCTTGGCTGACAGGTACCGGTCCCATCGGACAAAGGTAATCCTCGGTGGCCTGCACGTGAGCGCCGTGCCGGAAGAGGCCCGGTTGCATGCCGACGCAATTGTCATTGGAGAGGGAGAGGCAGTCTGGCCGCAGCTAATCGCCGACATGGTGAAATCGAGTGGAAGTCTTCGCGAGGTATACGACGCGCGCAACCTGAGTTTCGATTTGTGCCGGTCCCCGATGCCTCGGTTCGAGCTGCTCGATCCGGAGCGCTACAACCGTCTCACCGTGCAAACCCAAAGAGGCTGTCCCTTCCGCTGCGAGTTTTGTGCGGCGTCCATGAGGATATCGCCCACCTACAAGACCAAGCCGGTCGAGCGCGTGATTGCGGAGATTCGAGAGATCAAGTCGCTTTGGAAACGGCCCTTCATCGAGTTCGCCGACGACAACACCTTCGTGAACAAGACCCATGGAAAGCAAATGGTGCGGGCTCTCGAGCGGGAACAGATTCGCTGGTTCACGGAGACCGACCTTTCCCTGGCCGACGATCTGGAACTGCTCGACAGGATGAAAGACTCGGGGTGCGCTCAAGTACTCATCGGATTGGAGAGTACGACCTTTTCCTCCCTCGATGGAGTGGAGCAGCGATCGAATTGGAAGGCGAGACAGGTGGATCGATATATCGAGGCCATCCGGCGCATTCAGGATCGCGGCATCACCGTAAATGGATGTTTTGTCTTGGGGCTGGACGGGACTGGCCCTGAATCGTTCCAAGACATCTGGAACTTCGTTCGCGAGAGCGGTCTCTATGAGGTGCAAATCACCGTGCAAACTCCGTTTCCCGGAACACCGCTCTATGACCGTCTCAAGCGCGAAGGACGGCTCCTGCGCGAACAGGCATGGGAGCTTTGCACCTTGTTCGACGTCAATTTCCGTCCCGCAAAGATGACCGTTGCCGAACTCGAAGCAGGCCTCAGAGATCTCGGCGGGCGGATCTATTCCGCGGAGTTTACCGCGGAGCGCCGTTCGCGTTTCCATGAGAACTATCGGAAAAAGCGTCGCGCGACGGCTACTTCAAGAATGGAGGACTCAGAATGAACTTAACGTGGATCAAGCTTCTGTTTGTCGTCTCTGGAATCTACGATGGTCTTCTCGGCGCATCCTTTCTTCTCTTTGGCACGGCAGTCTTCCGGTTCGCTGGAGTCACGCCGCCGAATCACATCGGATATATTCAATTTCCGGCCTTGCTATTAATTCTCTTCGCGATTATGTTTCTGCAAATTGCCAGAGATCCTGAACGCCGCCGCGAATGGATTCCGTTGGGAATGGGGTTGAAGTTCGCCTATTTCGGAGTCGTGTTCTGGCACCAGCTCCATGCCGGCGTTCCAGCGCTTTGGATCCCGTTTGCCTGGGCGGACCTTGCCTTCTTCTTCCTCTTTCTCGCAGCATGGAGGCGTCTCAGTAAGCAATGAGACTGCAATCCCAATTGTCACTTGCGCAAAAACCCGTTGCCGCCATTGAACCAATTCAAATTCGTCAGGACCGCGCCTCATCTTCCCTAAGCCGGAGATAAGTCCGCCAGGTTGCCGTTCGATCGGGGCGCCGCGGAAAAGTTCGAAGTCCGGCCAAGCCCCCAGGTAGAAAAAAACGCCGGAGCAGTTTCGCCCCGGCGATGCGTGTGCAACGCAATAAAGTCTCCCTGAATTCCGCCCGCAGGTTTGAGGCCGGCCCTCAGGGCGCCGTATTGATCCTTACCTTAGCCGGTGTACTCAATTGCTGGCGGAGATTGCCGGCCAGGCTTGCAACCATGCGCAATTTCTCGGCGATGGGCAAAGGCAGGTCATTCCCGCTCAATGCCAGTTGCGAGTGCAACAGCAGACCCGCTACCGTCCCCTTCAGTTCCGCCTCGATCGCCGCCGCTGCTGCCCGATGCGCCAGCGCCTGCTCCCGCTCGCGGCGATGCAGTGCCGCGCGAATCTCGCGGATCAACCTTGCCGCCCCGGAGAGCGCGAAGTTGATCTGAAGCGGAATCGCCAGGCCGGCGTGCTCCCAGATCGTCTCCGCCGCGGCCGGATCGCATTCGGCCATCGTCTCGTCCACCACTACGGCGGAAAACTCCCGACGCCGAAGCGCCGCCAAAGCAGCCTTCCGCCCCTCCACGACCTCTACTTCCATGCTCAGTTGCCCGCCCACCACGGCTGCGCAGTTACGCGCGCCCTCGATTCCGGTCACCATCAGAATACTCATCTTGAGTCCCCCGATCCTTTTTTCCAGCCTGCGATTCCTTAGATTCCAGCTTCCAGCTTTTAGCTTTTAGCTTTTAGCTTTTAGCTTTTAGCTTCTAACTTCTAACTTCTAACTTCTAACTTCTAACTTCTAACTTTCAGCTTCTGGCCTTTAGCCATTACCTCTTGGCTTTTTAACTTTCGACTACGTGCTCCAAGTCTCTAATCCCGGTCCCCAATCCCTGCCTCCCACCTCCCGGCTTATTCGTACAAAAGTCGAGATGGATACAGTGAGCTTCCTGAAGATCAAAGCTAGAAGCTAGAGGCTAAAAGCTGGAGGCTGTTCTTCGTTACTCTTCCCGAAGCGGGTCGGCGATGCCGTACTCCTTCAGCTTTCTATAGAGCGTCGTCTTGCCGATGCCCAGCAGCTTGGCGGCCTGTAACTTGTCGCCGTTCAGTGCCCGGATCGCCGACAGAATGGCATCGCGCTCAAGATCGGCCAGAGTCTTCAAGGCTGGAGTTCCGGCGCCGTCCTCTTCGTTCGCCGCTTCGCCTGCGGCCGCGGCCGTTCGACGCACCTCCAGCCCCTGCTGCTGGAGCTGCGTGGGCAGGTCGCCGAGGTGCAGCACCGGCCCGGAAGACATCGTGCAGGCCCGCTCCACCGCGTTCTCAAGCTCCCGCACGTTGCCCGGCCAGTCGTGCCGCATCATCGTGCGCAGGGCTTCGTCGCTGAGCGTGAACTTGGTGCCGTGCTCGCGGCTGATGCGGTCCAGAAAGTGCGCCGCCAGCAGCGGTATGTCCTCGCGCCGGTCGCGCAGCGAAGGCAACCGCAGATTCACAACGTTAAGCCGGTAAAACAAATCCTTGCGGAAGGTGCCCTTTTCCACCATCTCCGCCAGGTCCCGGTTGGTGGCGGCCACAATCCGGGCTTTGATCGGCACCCGGTGGGTGGCACCGACCGGCCGAACTTCTTTCTCCTGCAGGGCGCGCAGCAGTTTGGCTTGCAGATCGAGCGACAGTTCGCCAATCTCATCCAGAAACACCGTCCCGCCCTCGGCCGAAACCAGTAATCCGTCTTTGGATCGGTTGGCGCCCGTGAACGCGCCCTTCACGTAGCCGAAAAGCTCACTCTCGATCAAGCGTCGGTACCAGCGAGCCGCAGTCCACGGGCAGGAATGGTTTCTGCGAGTTCGGCCCGTAGGCGTGAATCGTCCGCGCCACCAGTTCCTTGCCGGTTCCGCTCTCGCCAAGCACCAGCACCGGGTGTGTGCTCTGCGCGACCTTGGAGAGAATGCGGTAAAGCTTCTCCATCTCGCCCGACCGGCCGATCATCGAGCCCAGCCCTTGCGAAAGCCGCAGCCGTTCCCGCAGTTGGCGAGTCGCGGTGTCGGTCGTGTGGCTGGACGAGGCGCGGTCAAGCACCGTCGAAAGCTCGTCCATCGCGAACGGCTTGGTGAGGTAGTCGGAGGCGCCGCAGCGCATCGCCTCTACCGCCGCGTTCACCGAACCCGAGGCGGTCATGGCAATCACCGAGGTATTCGGGTAGAGGAGCTTTACCTCCGAGACCAGTTCGAGTCCCTGGTTCGACCCGGCGGGAAGATTGACCAGCAGGATATCGGATGCCCGGCCCCTCATCTGGCTGCGCGCCTGGCCAAGGTCCCCGGTGCTCTCGACCGCATAGCCGAGGCTCGCGGCAATCTCAACGCAGGCTGAACGAACCGCCGCGTCCGGATCGACAACCAGCAGGTGAAGCCGCACCGCCGGTTCCGCAAATTGAGGGATAAACTCCATGGCCCGGGTGTTGAAGACTGATTCAAGCATTGTATTCGCCTCACGTGAATTCAAAAAGTCCGTCCGCGGTTTGTGGCTTCGTTGAGAGCTGCGTTCAGCTCTCAACCCTCAGCATCCTGACCCGAGCACTAAGCTTTGCGCACCGGCAGTTCGATCTCAAAACGCGCACCCCACTGGCCGCGATTGGCAGCGGCGATGCGCCCGCCTGCGGCTTCCACAATCGAGCGCGCAATCGCCAGCCCCAGCCCACGATGAATGACCGGCCAGCTTCCCTTTGCTTCGGCGCCCTTCGCCCGTGTGGTGAAGCCGGATGCGAAGATTTCCTCCAGTGCCTCGTCGGCAATTCCCGGTCCGCTGTCTTCAATCGTCAGCGCCAGCGCTTCGGTTGTTCCCGCCGAGGCAGCCAACTGGTGCAGTTCGATCTGGATGCGTCCGCTCCCTTGCATCGACTCGGCGGCATTCTTCACCAGGTTCACCAGCACCCTGGTCAAGTCCTCCCCGGTCAGCCGCACCGGCCGTGCCCCACCCTCAACATCTACAGTCACGGTAGTCGCGGGCCCGGCCAGAGCCGCCAGCAGATTGTGGTTGGCAAGCAACTCCGCAGCCAGGTTTTCAATGGGTGCGGCGGGCATCAGGTCCCAGCGGCCGGGAGTCTCCCGCCTTTTGCTTGCCCAATGGCCCCGCGCCGCCATGTTCCCGGAGGGAGCGCCAACGAATGGTGCATTCGGCGGAACCGAGCTGCCTGGCCGCGCTACGGTCCCCACTGCCGCCCTCGAGCCAAGACTCGTACTTCCACTCGCGTCGAGACCCACATTCAAATCCGGATTGAGGCACATATCGGAGCTGGCGGCAACACGCTGTCCGCGCTTTGTGTTCAGGGCCTTCAAAAGGCCGGCTTCCCGCCTTCCATCCAGCGCCACCAGCTTCTCGACCAGCCGCCGGCTGGCCGCCGCTACCAGGCGAAGTTCGTTCCCGTAGTGCGTAAACGGGGTTGCCAGAACTCCCGGTTCCTCGAGGAGATCGCAGTAAAGTCCCAGGGCTGTAACCATATTCCGCGCGTCATGCGCCACCTCTGCCACGCTCTCGCCCTCGCAGCCCACGGTGGCCAAAGTCTCCACCACCGCCTCTACCCGCGTCCGCTCTGAACTGCTCATTCCTGCTCTTTCTTCTGTCCGCTGCATGATTCGCTCCTCGGAGATCTGGGTCAGGGATCGGGCGTCAGGAGTCAGGGAGCACCGATCGTAGGCCTTCGCCGCTCCCCGGTCCTGTTCCCAATTCTGTATTCCCAGTACCTGTTCCCTGCTTTTCTGTCCTCTTCTAATACACGTTCAGTGCCAAACCCGAACACCCTCTCTAAGTTCCTGATAAGGGAAGCAATTGACCCCGAACCCCGCCCAGTCTCCCCATTCCCGCCCCGCACCACCTTTCCCAAAATGGAACAATCCACCCCAGCCCCGCCTCCCTAATCCGTTACCTGTCTGTCGGTTACACCCTCATTCCCGTTCTGGCGTCCCAAAACCCGACATTCCCAACCCGGAACCGCCCCCGCCACCTCCCAATATCGAGTCGCTGTTCCCTGTTCCCTATTCCCTGTTCCCTGTTCCCTGTTCCCTATTCCCTATTCCCTGTTCCCTCGTACAATCCCCTTATGCACGTTCCCATTCCATTCTTCCGCCCCGGAGGCAGGACCCCGGTCCAGCTCCGTCCCCTCTCCCTGGTTCCCGGCTTCGTTCATACCGCCGAAGGCTCCGTCCTGGTCTCCTTCGGCAACACCCGCGTCCTCACCAACGCCACCATCGAGCAGGGAGTGCCCGGCTGGCTCCGCAACTCCGGCCGCGGCTGGGTCACGGCCGAGTACGCCATGCTGCCCCGCTCCACCGTCACCCGAACTCCAAGGGAAAGTGAGCGCGGCAAGATCGGCGGGCGCACCCACGAGATCCAGCGCCTGATCGGCCGCAGCCTGCGTTCGGTTGTCGACATGCAAATGCTCGGCGAGCGGACCGTCATCCTCGACTGCGACGTCATTCAGGCCGATGGCGGCACGCGCACCGCCGCTATTACCGGCGCTGCCGTCGCCCTGGCTCTTGCCCTCGACGCCCTGGTCGCGGCCGGAACCCTGAAGAGCTCGCCCCTCAAGCAACTGGTCGCCGCCACATCGGTAGGGATTGTGGACGGCGCCCCGCTGCTCGACCTCTGCTACGAAGAGGATTCGGCAGCCGAAGTGGACATGAATGTCGTCATGACCGAAGACGGCGGCCTTATCGAGACCCAGGCCACCGCCGAGAAGGGCAGCTTCTCCCGCATCCAGCTCAACAGCCTCATCGACATGGCCGAAGCCGGCCTCAGGGAAATCTTCGCCGCTCAGCGCACAGTGTTGGAAGCAGGAAAAACGGGGTAGGGAATTGGGAAATGGGGAATAAGACCCACCCATCCCCTGTTTTCTATTCCCTGTTCCCTATTCCCTGTTCCCTGCCCTTCTCACTCCGCCTTCATCAGCGTCGCAATCAGAAGATCTTTACGCTGGCTGGCCATTTCGCCCGAGTTGCCCAGGATGCGCAGCCAGACAACCGTCGCAACCAAGGCCATAACCAGGAAAATCGGCGCCGCCAGCCACAGCATCCCGCCCATCGAGCAGAGTGAGAAGACCAGTGCTCCCACGCCCAGCATCCCCGCCTCCACCAGCAGGCTAAGCATCGCGCTCGCCTGCGATCCGCGCTGCCTCGAAATCCGTCCCGGATTCACGCGGTAAGGCATGGTAAGCGAAAAGATGTTTCCGATCGCCAGGTTGCATGGCAGCACAAATACAAAATAGGCAGCCGTGGCCCCGACCACATCGCCTCCCGGCTGGCCCAGCCGCAAGGCAGCCAGAATGCCTGCAATCACAATGGCGCCGGCAAACAATATGGAGTGGAAGAGATTCTTGGCCAGCATCACCGTGCGCATGGGAGTGGGGGAAAGAAAGTAGATTTGGATTCCCGGCCCCTCCGTGCCCATGTTGTTTGAGAACAATTGTCTGAAGCCCATCTGCGCAAAGAATACGCACAGCGGAAACGCGAACAGGGGCGTATGCGCGCGCACGCCGCCCCTCAGAAAGCTGCCGGAGATAATCAGTACCAGCAAAAGAGGCGCGCCAATGGCGTATAGAAATGGCAAAGTCCGCAGCAGACTGCGGACCTCCTTTTCAATAATCGCGGCGATCGGGCCTGAGTTGCCTCCGCGGCCTGCGCCCTGCCGCGCTGCGGAGATTTCTTTAGGCGCGATCGTCTTGGCGGAGACGGCAGCCGTCTTCTTTCGGGCCGGAGCAGCGCCCAGATTCTCGCCGCGATACTCGGCGCGAAGCCGCAGGCCGAGCACGCTTCCAGCCCCCAGCGCGAAAAGCCCGAGCCCTCCCAATGATCCCAGCGCAGGCGCCGGTTGCTGCTCGGCGGCCTGGCGCAGCGCCGTTCCGGCCAGCCCCGGCGGAAACCACTTTTGCACTGCGTTGGCGGTCTTTACCCACGGTTCGGCCAGCAGTTGATCGATCTGCTGCTGCTGCCTGCGATTTCCTGCGCTCCGGTGCCCGTGATGCCACACCGCCGGATTCATCAGTTGCATGCTCAACATCAGCAACATGAAAATCGCGCCCAGAATCTCGCGTGTCTTGCGCTGCGAAAGCCAGCGGTCGATCCAGGCAAACACAGCCCGGACCATCAGAAGGTTGAAGACCGCAAAAACAGCCAGGATCAGCGCAGTCCAGGCAAACAATTCCGGCCGCGCCAGCGTGACCCCCGCAAAGATGCCCAGGCAGCAAAGACCGCCCAGAATTGTCGACACGTCGGAGAGACCGAAGACCACATAGAGCAGAAAGAAGGGGCGGAAGCCGACCGGAAAGCGCAGCAGGCTGCCGAGATCGAACTGCTCCTGGAAGGAGGCAAGCATGATCGGAACCACCTGCCACATCAGGCAGACCACCCAGAAAACGACGGCGCAGTACTGCCACTTCCCGCCCGAGGCGAGCGCAAAAGCAATTGCGCCGGCTGCCGCGCCCAGTCCCAGGCCCATGATGCAATAGAGAGCAAACGTAACGGTACGCGCCCCCAACTCGAATGCGCCCAGCTTCGAGCGCAGGCCATTCACAAAGATGCGCCACCGCAGCCTCGCCAGCGCCGAGTACTGCGCGCGGGCCAGCGGGCTCAGCAATCCGCCGCCTCGGGCGAGTGCAGGCCCCGGGCCATCGGAACCTGCGCCGTCTTTGCCGGCCCCGTCTATGCGAGCCATGACAACTCCTGCGCCGGCTCCTGGCCGTCGCCCGCGCCCACGATCGAAAGAAAAATCTCTTCCAGCGTCAGCCGCTGGCTGCTCTGCGCGCCGGGCAGCGTCGAGGCCACGCCTGCGCGCAGTTCTTCCAGCGCCCCGTTCGCCACCAGGCGGCCCTGGTGGATGATGGCCACGTGACTGCACAACCGCTCCACAATCTCCAGCACATGCGTGGTCAGGAAGATCGTGGCGCCGCGATTGATCATGCCTTGCAGCATGGCCTTCAACATTCCGGCGGCGATCGCGTCCACGCCCTCGAATGGCTCGTCGAGAAACAGCACCTTGGGCCCGTGAATCACTGCCGCGGCCAGCGCCAGCTTCTTCTGCATGCCGTGCGAGAAATCGGTCACGAGTTTCTTGTTCTCGTTGGCAAGCTGCATAAACTCTAAAAGCTCATCCGTGCGGCGGTTGGCGGTCTCGCGGTCCAGCCCATACATGCGGCCCACAAAGCGGAGATATTCTGACGCCGTGAGCCGCCCAAACAGCGCCATGCCTTCAGGCACCACGCCGATCTGCCGCTTCAGGTCCAGAGCCGATGCGCTGAACGGCTTGCCCAGAATCTCAATCGACCCCGCGCTCGGTTCCAGCAACCCGGTGAGCATCTTGATCGTGGTAGACTTGCCCGCCCCGTTCGGCCCCAGAAAGCCGAAGAACTGACCCGGAGCCACGCTGAACGTGACATCGTCCACGGCGGTCAGTTCGCCGAAGCGTCGAGAAAGACCGTGGGTTTGAATCGCCGCAATTTCCATGTGAGCCAAGGATAACAAGACCGAGGCCCGCGGCGACACGTCCCCGTCGCTGGGGTGGAACACCGGCGAGGGCCCTCCCAAGAGAGGCCGTTCCCCTGAGCAGCTTGACTCGTATGTCGAGTTACGTCCGGAGATGAACCGTTGCCGGCTCGCTCAAGAAGCTGGGTGCCCCATCCATGCGACTTTTCTTCGTCGCATGGGTGGGAAACGACGAAGCCCATCTCGCACGTCCATGAGGAGCTGGGTGCCCCATCCATGCGACTTTTCTTCGTCGCATGGGTGGGAAACGACGAAGCCCATCTCGCACGTCCATGAGGAGCGGGGTGCCCCATCCATGCGACTTTTTTCGTCGCATGGGTGGGAAACGACGAAGCCCATCTCGCACGTCCATGAGGTGCGGAGCTGCTCGCGGTCTCGTCGCGACAGGCGTAGTCGAAGGTTCTGCGGATCGGGCCCCAACTTATTCAATCAACCTCAAAGACACCGCGCCGGAACTGCTTGCATAAGCAAGATTTTGAAAGGGCACGGCTTTAGCCGTACCGCAGAAGACCCATAAAAAACGGGCTTTAGTCCCTGAGGGATGCTTCCTCGCTTTTCAATCGACATTTATGCGCCCGGCCCTAGCTGCTAAGATGCCGCCGCAAATCCTCCGGGTGGTTGCAGTGGGCGAACGCCGTATCGCGCGATACCCGGCCCGCGCGCACCAGCTCCGCCAGCGATTGTTCCATCGTCAACATCCCTTCCGCGCGGCCGGTTTCGATCGTGGCCCAAAGCTGATGGTCGTCTCCGCGGCGAATCAGATTTCGAATTCCACTCGTGGCCACCAGAATCTCAACCGCCGGGTAGCGCCCGAATCCGTTCGCCGCGGGCAGCAGTTGCTGCGAGATCACCGCCAGCAGCGCCAGCGATAGTTGCTGCCGAATCTGTGATTGATACCCGGCCGGAAAAGTGTCCAGAATGCGCGAAACGGTTTGCGCCGCATCGTTGGTATGCAGCGACGAGAGCACCAGGTGCCCGGTCTCCGCCGCCGTCAACGCCGCAGCCATGGTCTCGCTGTCGCGCATCTCTCCAACCAGAATCACATCCGGGTCCTGCCGCAAAACGGCGCGAACGGCGTTGGCAAAGCTCAGCGTATCGATTCCGAGTTCGATCTGCTCCACAAGCGATCTGCGATTCGGGTGCTGATACTCAACTGGATCTTCAATGGTGATGATGTGATCGCGGCGGTTGGCATTGATGCGTTCGATCAATGCCGCCATCGTCGAAGATTTGCCGCTCCCCGTCGCGCCGGTCAGCAGCACCAGCCCCTGTCGCCGCTCTGTCAACATGGCCAGCGAGGCAGGCAGATGAAGCGTCTCCAATGTCGGAATCTGCGCCGGCAAAAGCCGGATGGAAGCCGCCAGGGTTCCCCGCTGAAAGTGGAAGTTGGCGCGAAATCTCCCCGCCGAGCCGCGCACAAAACAAAAGTCCATGCATTTGCGCGCCTGCAATTCCTCCAGGCGTTGAGATGTGAGCAGAGGCAGCAGCAAATTGCGAATGCCCTCGGCCGACAGCGGCGGACCCGAGTCCGCAATCAGCGCTCCATTCACTCGCAACGTAGCCGGGGAGCCCGCGACCAGGATAATGTCGGATGCATTGCTCTGCAGCGCGACGGCCAGCAGTTGATCTATCGATCTCTTCTCGCCGGCCTTGACGCCGGTCGCCGTGCGGTTCAGTTCATCGACGAGCCGGGAGAGTTCGTTCCCTTGATCTTCCATGACGGAATCATAGATTTCCCGCCCTGCCCGCGCAACGCTTTTACCCCCAGGCGCTTCGCAATGCACCGGCAAGCGATTATCGATGAATAAGTCGCTAAAGAATTCTTGTCTGCGACCCTCATCCCAAAATTGCCCGTCACCTTGAGCAGCCTTACCCGCATAGCGAGCCACGTCCAGAGAGGAACCGTTCCCGGCTCAACCAGGAAGCTGGGTGCCCCATCCATCGCGCTTTTTGCGATGGGTGGGATACGACCAAGCCCATCTCGCCCGTTCGTCCTCGGCGAAGGTTGGCGCGTCGTTTGAGCCAATCGTAGTCGGAGGTCCTGCGGTTCGGGCCCTCAATCCATGCAACAAACTCCAGATACATTGTGCTATGCGTCCCTCACCCGCTCTTCATTATCTTTGCCGAGCGGAACGTTATCGCGGTCCGTGACTTCAGCCAGTGCGGCGAGGCGCGCCGCCAGCTCAGGCGTCCAACACGACTCGGGCGCGCGCCATCTCCAGTTGCCCTCTGGCACGGCGGGCGTGTTCATGCGCGCCTCGGAACCCAGCTCAAGCAGATCCTGCGCCGGTACGATGGCCATCTCCGCAACGCTCCCGTTCGCAGCGCGAATCAGCGGCCACACCGGCTGATTCCCAACCGGGCCCACGAGAGCCTCGACAGCTCTGCGTTCCTTTTTGCTCGCCGACTTCCACCAGCCGAGCGTGGTGTCGTTGTCGTGAGTTCCCGTGTAAGCCACGGTCGAGGGCGTGAAGCGATGGGGCAGATGCGTGTGCGCGCCCTTGTCGCTGAATCCGAACTGCATCACCTTCATTCCCGGCAGGCCGAGTTCGAGCCGCAGCGCGTCGACCTCGCGAGTAATCATTCCCAGGTCCTCCGCCACCAGCGGCAGCGGACCAAGCGCCGCTTCCAGCGCGTGAAAAAGCTCGAGCCCCGGCGCCTTCACCCACTCGCCGTTCACCGCCGTCTCCTCCTCCGCCGGAATCGCCCAGTAAGCCTCAAAGCCGCGGAAGTGATCGAGGCGCACAATGTCGTAGAGTTCGCACGCGCGCCGGATCCGGTCGATCCACCACGTGAATCCCTCCTCGGCAAGCACATCCCAGCGATAGAGCGGATTTCCCCAGCGTTGGCCGGTTGGAGAAAAGTAATCCGGCGGAACGCCGGCGATACGAATTGGTTTGAGTTCCTTGTCGAGTTCAAAAAGCTCCGGGTGAACCCAAACGTCGGACGAATCCATGTTGACGAAGATGGCCAGGTCGCCAAGAATGCGGACTCCTTTGCGTCCCGCCGCTTCGCGGAGCTGTTTCCACTGAAGATCGAATGCAAACTGCAACACCTGTTCCTGCGCCAGCGCGCGTCCGTGCTTCGCTGCGGCTTCGGCCAGGGCGCGCGGTTGACGGCGGCGCAGCGGCTCGGGCCATTCGGTCCATGCGCCGGTCTTATAGTGACGGCGCAGCTCGGCATAGAGTGCGTAGTCAGTGAGCCAGGCCGACTGCGCGCGGCAGAACTCCTGGAATTGCTCCCACTGCGCTGTCAGCTTAGGCTCGGCCTGCGCATGATCCAGAAAATTCCCGGCCGCCTCATAAAGCAACGGCAGCTTGCGCTCTTCCACCTCCTCAAAATCAACGTCGCCGCTGCGTCCCGGAAGTCCCGAGATACGCGCGCTCTCCATCCAGCCCCAGTCGCAAAGAAGCTCCAGGCTGATCAGATACGGATTCCCCGCGAATGCCGACGATCCCGCGTAAGGCGAGTTGCCGTAACCGGTGGGGCTGAGCGGCAGAACCTGCCACACATGCTGCTTCGCCGCCGCCAGAAACGCTTGAAACTCATGTGCCGCCGGCCCCATGTCGCCGATGCCGCCATGGGAAGGCAACGATGTCACGTGGAGCAGAACTCCGGAAGATCGCTGAAACTCCATGCCTCCATTATCGCCGCACGGAAGACCAGGATGAGCCGCAGCCCGAGCCGACCCTCTATAATCCGTTTTGCAATCCCGTCCCTTGCGAACAGGGTTCTGCGAAACCCATTCAAGAAAGCCTGGAGACAAATCCGTTGAAGCTACGATTCGACCGCTTATTCTTTTCAGCAATGGCATTCTCTCTTTCCGTCCTGCCGCCCGCCGCCAATGCGGCAAAATCGGCTCCTCCGCCGCAACTCCCGTTGTCGAGCGGTTGGCAGTTGCAGGATGTCGCCAAAGCGCCGCAGCCGGGGGCCCAGGTCGCCTCGCCGCACTTCAACACCAGCGGCTGGTACACGGCCACGGTTCCCGGCACGGTACTCACCACGCTCGTTAATAACGGTGTGTACCCGGAGCCGCTTTACGGGGAAAACAATCGCCCCGAAGTGATTCCGGAAAGCCTCGCGCGCACCTCCTACTGGTACCGAACGCTCATCGCCGTTCCCAGGTCCTACAAGAACCATCACGTCTGGCTCAACTTCGACGGCATCAACTATTCGGCGGCAGTGTGGGTGAACGGTGTGCAAGTGGGCACAATTCGCGGAGCCTTCATTCGCGGCATCTTCGACATTACCGCGAATGTGCAGCCGGGCAAGAAGGCGGTGCTGGCCGTGCTGGTAACGCCTCAACCCACTCCCGGAGTCCCGCACGAACACACCCTGCAAAACGGCCTCGGCAAAAACGGCGGCGCGACTGCGATCGACGGGCCCACATTTCTCTCCACCATCGGCTGGGACTGGCTTCCGGCGATTCGCGACCGCGATACCGGCATCTGGCAAAAAGTTTTTCTTTCCGCCACTGGCCCCGTAGTGCTCAAAGACCCGCTGGTGACAACCGACTTGCCCCTGCCCCGCACCGATTCAACCGACGTTGCCGTGCAGGCCACAGTCGAGAACGTCAGCGACCAAGCGCAAAAAGGCGTCTTCCAGGGGACAATCGAAAATATTGCCTTCGAAAAGGAAATCGAGCTCGCGCCGCACAGCAGGCAGACGGTGAGCTTCGACACAAAGACCACCCCCTCGCTGCACATCGAGCATCCGCGACTCTGGTGGCCCAACGGCTACGGCGCGCCCAATATGTACAGGCTGCATCTGAGCTTCAAGCAAGGGCCCGAATCCTCCGATGCGCAGGATATCGACTTCGGCGTGCGCAAAATCAGCTACAGCGTTCCCGGCACTGACACGCTCACCATCTCCGTCAACGGAGTCCAGGTATTTATCCGCGGCGGCGACTGGGGCCTCGACGAAGCCATGAAGCGCATTCCGCGCCAACGCCTCGATGCCCAGATCCACATGCACCAACTGGCCAACCTGAACCTGATTCGCAACTGGGTCGGCCAAAGCACCGGCGAGGATTTTTACCAACTCTGCGACAAGTACGGCATCCTCGTGTGGGACGAATTCTTCCAGCCCAACCCCAGCGACGGCCCCGACCCCACCGATATCGATACCTATATCGCCAACGTGCGCGACAAGATTCTTCGCTTCCGCAACCACCCTTCCATCATGCTGTGGTGTGCGCGTAACGAGGGCTTTCCGCCGCCGGAGATCGATGCGCTCTTGCGCAAGCTGATGGCCGAGCTCGAGCCCACCCGCCGCTACCAGCCCAGTTCCACCGACGGCGCCGGCGTTCGCTCCCACGGGCCCTATCACTGGCGCACCCCGCGCGAGTTCTACACCGTCACCGACGACTACTTCAAGACTGAGACCGGCAGCGTTTCCGTGCCCACGCTCGAATCCATCCACGGCATGATGCCCAAAAAAGACTGGGAGACCATCACCGACGACTGGGCCGAGCACGACCTCGCCAAGGGCGCATCGGGCGGAGACAAATATCCCGGCATCCTGGCCGCTCGCTTCGGCCAAATCGCCAACCTCGCCGACTTTGTGCGCAAGGCGCAATTAGCAAATTACGAAGCCTTCCGAGCCATGTACGAGGGCCGCAATGCCCAACTCTTTCACCCCACCACCGCCATCATTACGTGGATGAGCCATCCGGCCCAGCCCAGCTTCGTCTGGCAGCTCTACCACTACGATCTGGAACCGAACTCCTCGCTATTTGCCGTAATGCATGCTGGCGAAATGGTCCACATCCAGTTCAACGAAGCCACCGGCGAACTGCAGGTGATCAACAATCTCCCTATCGCGATCAACGATGCCGTTGCCCACGTTTCTGTCTATAACCTTGACGGCACGCTGGCCTACGAGCACCAGTCGAAACTCACCGCGGAGCCGGATGTGGCGACCGGCCTGGGCCCGATCGAATTCCCGGCAACAGTTTCGCCGGTCCACTTCGTCAAGCTGGATTTGCATGACTCTGCGGGCAAGCTGCTTTCTTCGAATTTCTATTGGCGCAGCCTGGCTGAGCATCCTGACCCTTTCATCGATCTCAACAAACTGCCTTCGGTGACACTTGAAGCGAAGGTCGCAAGCAGCGATGCCGACGGCAAGCGGACATTGACCGTAACGCTCCACAATCCGTCGAAGGACATTGCACTGATGACTCACATGCAACTGCGGCGTCAGAAATCGGGAGACCGCGTACTCCCCGTCTTTGCGAGCGACAACTATGTTTCGCTCGTTCCGAACGAGACCCGGACCATCACGATTGAGGCCGCCGTCAGCGACTTCAACGGAGACAACGCGCTCCTTGTCTTCGATGGATGGAATGTAACGGTAGCGCCGGCATCCTTCAAAGGCGCGTCGGTAGCCCCGAATCTCGATGCCGACCCGGCCCGTTCTCCGGTGACCGGGTTGCCCTTCCAAACTGAGGGTCTGCGGTAGAGGTGCAGACCCGATCCGCGCATCGGAACCCAGCCTCGAGAGATGAACCCACCCGTCGCTCGAGCAGAGGATCTCGGGCTATGAAGCACGTGCAGGCCATGCGCTCCTCAATTGCGATCAAGCGGCGTCCTCCCGGACTGGCGTCGCACTCTTCACTCCAATCGAGAGCTGAAGACCCAGCGCGCGCAGGATTTTTTCAAGGCTGTTGAGTGTCGGGTTTCCATCCTCGTTGAGCATCTGGTAGATATGTTCACGGTTCAACTTGCTGGCCCTCGCGACCACGGCGACCTTGCGTGAATCCAGGACATTCTTCAACGCCACCAGAAAAGCTGACTGCGAATCCTCAAGCGCTGCCTGAAGGTAGTTCGCAGCCTCAGCGTTGTCCTTTAGCCGGTCCAGCAGGCTTCCTCTGTAGCTTCTGGAGCGTCCTCGCATCTTCCACCTCCTGGTACATCTTCCGATACTTCTTGGCCGCCTTGATGTCTTTAGCCTGCGAGTCTCTTGTCCCCGCCGATAAGCAGCAGAATGATCAGCGGTCCATCCTCGGCAAAGTAAACGCGGAAACCGGGGCCAAAGTCGATCCTTAGCTCCATCACCCCTTCGCCCACAGATTTGCAGTCGCCTAGGTTTCCCTGCTCAATTCGATCCAGGCGCACTCGAATCCGTGCTCGGCTCATGGCGTCGCGCAACCCATCGAGCCAGTCTTCAAATGGACACATCCCCGACGGAGTTTCGTAAATCCTCAGCTCCCGTGGACCAATTCCCACTGTAGCCTCTGTTCCATCACCAGGAAAGACTGCGACTTGTTGAAGTGTAGCGCAAAACCTACACTTTCTCAACGCGATTATCACCCGGTCATCTTGGATTTCCCGTTTTCTTTGCTGGAGCCAGCCGGGAGAGAATCGAGTGCATCAAGCACAATTGAAAACGAGCCCGCTCGCGAAAAGGCCCGCAGCCAGTCTGGCTGCGGGCCTTTCCGCGACTACCAGCAGCTCCCGGACTACATGCCCGGTACCTGCGGGTTCTTCGTCTTGGCATTCAAGCGGATCCGATTGTGCTTCTTGTAGTCGTCCAGAACTCCGCCCATGAACACGTTGAAGGCCTCCGAGCGGCGCTCCTGCAGGAGCTGGTCGCGGGCCTGGTCGAAGTTCTTCGCGATCTCGTCCGCTGTGGGCGACTGCTTGTCAGTCAGTTTTGCCACCACGCCGGTGCGCTGGGCGTTGATGGGTCCGCTGATGTTGCCCGGCGTCATGTCGAAGAGCTGCGGCGCCACCTGGCCAACCGCCCCCAGGTCGGGTACCTGGCCGCTCAAGCCAACCAGGTCGCTCGTCTTTACGGTTGCGCCGACTTCCTTGGCGGCTTTGGCCAGGTCGTTTTCCGACTTGGCCTTTTCTGAGAGCTCCATGGTCTTCTGGCCCAGCAGGCCGGGAAGCTGCTGGTCGCGATAATCTTCCAGCACGTGGGTCTTCCAGTCGGCGAAAGCGGGCGCGTGAGCCGGTGCGACGCCGGTGACCTGGAAGATCGCGTAGCCCTCGCCGGTGGGCGCTGACTGCGGAGGATCGCCCTGCTTGGAAGCAAACGCCTTCGACAAGAGCGATGCGCTGTCTGGCAGCGCTGCGATCACGCCCTGTTGGCCCACCAGCGGCGTCGTCACCAGGTCGAGGTGATGAGCCGCGGCTGTCTTTTCAAGACCGCTCTTGATGGCCTCTGAAGTCAGCGTTTTCGCATAGTTGTCTTCCGCCTGCGCCTCGCTCTGGCGAAGCAGCGTTGCCGCTATCGTCGACTGCACTTCGCTGAGTGGCTGCGCGTGCGCCAGCGTGCGCTCTTCCACCTGCACAATGTGATAGCCGAACTGGCTCTTCACAACTTTGATGTCGCCGATCTTTTGAGTGAAGATGGCCTGGTCGAACTCCGGCACCATGCGGCCCCGCTGAGAGAAGCCGAGTTCGCCGCCCGTATCCTTGCTGCCCGGGTCGTCGGAGTTCTTCTTGGCCAGGTCAGCCCAGTTGCCGCCCGCCTGGAGCTGCTTCAGAACTCCATCGGCCTTGGCCTTCGCAGCGGCATCGGTCTTGGCATCCGCGCCCTGAGGCACCGAAATGAGAATGTGACGCGAGCGCGCCTGCTCCGGAACCGAGTACTCCGACTGGTGCTCGTTGAAGTACTGCTGAATCTGCTGCTGCGTGGGCTGCGGCACGCCGCCGGGAATCTGACCCGGAGTAAAAGCAAAATAGGTGATCTTCCGCTCTTCCGGCACTCCTGAGGCATAACGCGCCGCATTCTTCTTGAAGAATGCTTCCAGATCGCCATCGCTTGGATTGATCGTCTTGCGCAGATCGTCGCTGGAAACAATCGCATAGTCGAACTTGATCTTGATGTTCTGCTTGAGATAGGTGTCGCGGACTTCCTGGTCGCTCACCGCAACCCCGCCGGAGATCAGCGCCTGCAGCCGCCGGACGACGATATCGGTCCTGACGCTGTCTTCAAACTCCGTCACTGACATGTTCAGCCGCTGCGAAATGAGAGCGGCATACTGGTCTTCACCGATGAACTTCCCCTTTGGATAAAGAACTTCGCCTGTAGGCCCGGTCTGCAGATACTTGATTACATCTTCCTTGGTGGCGCGGATGCCCAGCTTTTCCGCCTCTTCAAGCAGCACCTGCTGCTGCACCAGTTGCTGGCCCACCTGCTGCTCATAGAAGTTGAGAATCATCGGGTTGTCGGCATATTGCGGATTGCGCTGCTGTAGCTGCTGGCGCGCTACCTGCTCCACACGCGCCTGGCTCACCGTGTCTCCCGTAGACAGGAAACGGCTGTACCAGTGCGGGTAAATCACGGCATAGGTATCGGGCGATGCGGATCCCCCGCCGGTCAGGCCGGGGATAAGGTACACGCACATTGACACCGAAGCGGCGCCGATAATGACGACCAGGAGCGCCTTGGTCATGCGATTGTCTGTCTGCAGGAAACGAATCATGGTTGGACTTGAACCTTCAACTCTCTACGCGCGAACGCGATGTCTTTCCCCTTGCCGCAACCTCTCGAAATCGAGCCCGGCTGCTGCGGGTATATCCCGTGGATGCGCAACTCCCGCGCAACTCTCCATTGGAGCGATACTCTGTCATTATAGACGACTCGGAGTGCAAACGATCCCTGCTGCCGCGGTTGGAAAATGCCGAGCTTTCGAATCGCGCGCCAACAACAAAACGGGCACCCCAACTTTCAGGATGCCCGCTGCCCATCGGCAAACTGCTTTACTCTCACCGCCAGTAGTAGAACCCGCCCATCATGTAGTACGGCCGGTAATAGACCGGCGGATAACCGTATGGGTAGCCATATCCAGCGTAGTAACGCGGCCCATAAGGATATCCGGGGCGCCGGTAGAGCGATGGGCCACCCTGGTAAAGTCCCTGCGCCAGCCGGGATGCCTCTTCTTGGCCCACCGGGTTCACCGTCACTGGCGCCGTCAGATGGAACGTGACCTGCGCCTCGGCGGGAATCCACACACCCGGCCCTGAAGAAGCCGCCGAAGCCGCCGTGCCCGCCGCAACGCCCGCACCGGCGCCCACCGCGCACCCCACGCCGCGGCCCACCGCGCAGCCGATAATGGTGCCAACCAGCCCCGCGCCCACGGCATTGCCTACCGTCCGGCCGGCCTTGTTCGGCCCCTTCACCTTGAACTGGTCGGTGCTGAGCGGATAGTTCTGCCCCCCAAGGTCAAGCGAGGTTAGAGTGAGCGCCAGCACCGAGCTTCCGCCCAGGCTGCCGGAACCAACGTTCTTCACTTCGCTCACAACGCCGTGCAGGGTTGCGCCGCGCGGAATCGCCAGCACGCCGCCCATGGTTACATCGCTGATCAGGGTGAACTGAACTTCCTCGCCGTCCTTGGCTCGCTTGCTCGTCAAAGGCTCGCTGGTGCGCAACTGCAACATCGTTCCCTGCGGCACCGTCACCGGTCCCTTGGCGGGCTCATAAGCCGGCGGCGGAGGCTGATTGTAGCCCTGCTGCCTCGATCCATAAGGCCCGTACTGAGGCCGTTGCGCTGGATAGGGCGGCGGATATTGCCCTTGCTGCTGCGGCGGGTATTGCCCTTGATCGGGATATGGCTGGGGAGCCTGCTGCGGGTAACCCTGAGGCGGCGGCATCGGACCGTTGTCCGGTTGCCCATTCGCCTGCTCCTGAGGCGCCTGCTGATATTGCGGCCGTCCCCCTTGCTGTCCCTGTGCTTGTCCTTGAACCTGGCCCACGGGCTGTCCCGGATCGCTCTGGTCCGTGTACTGCGGCGTCAGGTCATTTTGCGCATCCTGCGGATTACCAACCTTCAGGTTGTTGTGCACCTTGGTCACGCCCTGCACCTTGCCGGCGATCGACTCAGCCAGCTTCTTTGAGTCATCGCTCGATACAGTGCCCGCCAGCGTAACTTCGCCCTGGATCGTCGCCGCGGTAATCAGGTCGTTCTTCAGCGGCTGAGATGCGTCGAGGGCGTGCACAACATCCATTTCAATCTGTCCGTCACTCCGCTGGCCTTGAGCAGCGGCCGAATCCTGCGCAATCGCCACCACGGCGCTCAGCGCCACAACTCCGGACCAAAGCAGAACCTGCACCAGGCTTCTCTTGAGCAATCGCCGATTCATCTTCGTCTCTCCCCTGTGCCAATCGCGTCTCCGCGGCGTTTATATTGATGCTCGCTCCGTTGAAAAGACACTCACAATTTTTTGCTGCCGGCTTGATTTCTTGGACGAACCCGCCCGCAAGCCGTCATGTGTTGAAACCCGGCCGCCGCGAAAAAGTTCCGCGGCCAGCTTTCGGCCCCAGCGCCTTTCCATCGACCTTTCTTGCTGTCATTGCAAAAACCCGCCCGCCTCCTCCTCAATCGAGGAGATGAAAAGCCGCAGCAGCTCCACCCGCGGTAAAGCCAGCTTCTTTGCAGCGTCCAGCCGCAGCTTCTTGGGCAAATCCTCACTCGCCCTCCGCAATACCGGCAGCACCGACGAAAACGTGTCGTATCGAGTGTCGCGGCCCACCTTTACCGCCGCGCGCAAAACTCCAATCGCGCCCAACTGCTCCAAAATGTCGGCGTCGCGCAGCAACACCGCTTCGATCGCTTCCGGCTCGTCTCCAGCCTGATGCGTCCTGATCGTGCCGGCAACCCCCTCCAACTTCTCAGCCGGAAATCCCCAGTTCGCCAGCAACTCCCGCGTTCGCGCAATCGTGTAGGGAACGTGATCCCAGCGCGCCAACTTCCCCGGATCGTCGGGCCGGTGTCCCAGGAAGACGCCCAGATCGTGCATCCAGGCAGCCGCGAACAGGATGTCGTCGTCGTACTCCATTCCCTCGCCCACCCGGCAGGCCAGCGCATAAACCCGTGGCTGGTGGCCAAATTTGTCTACCGGCAAAGCTTCCTTGCGGATGTAGCCCATCACCGACTCCCGCCACGCCGGCGTCGTCACCGCGCCCCTGCCGGCCAATTAGGAGTGATGCGGATCAGGTCGATCCCGCCCCGGTCCTCCACCGTGAATGCCGGCGACCCGGCCGGCACGGCAACGATTCCCCGCGCCGGCAGGTCAACCGCCTCAAAACCCGACCCCGAGATCCGCCCCCTTCCGGCCGCAGCAAAAAGGTAGGCCAATCCCGGAACCGTCTGGTCGGCGCCGGCGAGACTCTCGCTCGAACGGCTGCCGGCCACCGGAATCCGCTCTACCCGAAAATAATCCGCATCGATCAAAACCGTGCGGTCGGCCATTACAGTGGGTCCAACTTTGCCGGCCCGCGTCACCAGCTTTGTGGCCTCAAGCGATCTCTCGATGTGCAATTCCCTTGGCCGCCCGTAGTCGAACATCCGGTAAGTCAGATCGCAGTTCTGTTGCGTCTCCAGCAGCACCGACCCCGGCCAGATCGAGTGCACCGTCCCGGCATCCACAAAAATCAGGTCGCCCTTTGCGACCGGCAACATCTTCAGACTCGCTTCAAGAGTGCCCGCGTGGATCTCCTCTCCCACTTGTTCGAGCGTGACGCCCGGCTTGAGCCCCAAAGCTACCTGCGCCCCCGGCTCTGCGGCCAGCGCATACCAGCACTCAGTCTTTCCCCTGGGGTCGCCATACTTCTGCGCCATCCGGTCGTCGGGATGCACCTGCACGCTCAGCTTTTCTTTGGCGAAGAGCACCTTGATCAGCAGCGGCGACTCGGGTGATGGCGCCCGCGGCCCGAGCAGCGCCTCAGACCAGCCGCCATCTCGAGCCTCGGCAAATAGCCCGTCGAGCCGCTTTCCCGCCTGTGGCCCGGTCGCCGCCAGGCACATATCGCCCGTCAGCCACACCTCGCCGATAGGATCGCCCTCCGCGACATGGTCAAACCAGGGCCGCAGATCCCGCGTGCCCCATACCCTGACGTCGAAGTGCGGATCGATCCGGAAAGGAGCCAATTCCGGAAGCGAAACTTGCCCTGTGGCAGTCATAATTCCTTTCTTTATCCTCTGGAAAACAAGACGCTTTTCCGCCGATCTGGCCTTCGTTTCCCGGCCGGCGCCGCGCCCAGTTCCGAATGCAATCCCACTCTACCAGACCCGCAAACTGGCCTTGAATATCGAGCGATACTACCGGCCTCAATCCGAAAGCCCTCCATCACCGAGTGTCCCTCTCGTGATTCGATTAGAAAAGATCCACCGCGAGCTTTATCCTCGTCTCCATGCCCCATTCGCTCATCTTCGACCACATGTTTCAGTTGCCGCTTCCGATTCTGGAGAAGTTGGCCCGCCCGGTAATCGTCTACCTGGTTCTGGTCGTGCTGCTGCGCATCTTCGGAAAGCGGGAACTGGCGCAGCTCAATCCCTTCGACCTGGTCGTGCTGCTCTCGCTCTCAAATACCGTGCAGAACGCCATCATCGGCGACGACAACTCCGTAACCGGCGGCATCGTCGGAGCATTCGCCCTGCTCGCCATCAACTGGCTGATCGTGCGCGTGCTCTTCCGCTCCCCGCAACTTACGCGCGTTTTGGAGGGCCGTGCCGCCGTCCTCGTCCGCAACGGCCAAATCGACCGCAAGGCGCTTCAACGCGAGTCCCTCACCCGCGAAGAACTGCTCGAAGTGATCCATCGCCAGGGATTCGAGAGCATCGGCCAGATACGCACATGCCAACTGGAGCCGAACGGCACCTTCTACGTGGAAGCCTTTGAACCCACCGACGCCGACAAGCGCCACACCGAGTTGCTGACCCGCCTCGATGCCCTCAGCCGCGAAGTGGCGTCGCTCCGCCCACAACCTTCCGGCGATTGACGCGGCCACCCGGACCGCAAGCCCCGGCCGCCCCTACTCCCACTCAATCGTGCCGGGTGGCTTTGATGTAATGTCGTACACCACCCGGTTAATGCCCCGCACCTCGTTCACAATCCGGCTGCTGATCCGCTTCAGCACCTCGTAGGGCAGCGGCGTCCAGTCCGCGGTCATGCCGTCTTCGGAGTGAACTGCTCGCACCGCGGCGGTATAAGCATAGGTCCGCTGGTCCCCCATCACGCCCACGCTCATCACCGGCAGCAGCACCGCGAAGCTCTGCCAGATCTTTGAATAAAGCCCCGCTGCCCTGATCTCTGCCACCACAATCTCATCGGCCTCCTGCAGCAGTGCCACCCGCTCCGGCGTCACCTCGCCCAGAATACGCACCGCAAGACCCGGCCCCGGAAACGGCTGCCGTCCCAGAATCTCTTCCGGCATGGCCAGATCCCGTCCAATGCGCCGCACTTCATCCTTGAACAAGTCGCGCAGCGGTTCGATCAGCTTGAGCCTCATCCCCAGCGGCAGTCCGCCCACATTGTGGTGGCTCTTGATCGTCTGGCTTGGCCCCTTCACGCTCGATGACTCGATCACATCCGGATAGAGCGTCCCCTGCACCAGCCAATCGACCCCGCCCGTCTGTTTTGCAATCCGCGCAGCCTCGTCGTCGAAGACCGCAATGAACTCCGCTCCAATTCTCTTCCTCTTGGTCTCCGGATCGGTCACGCCCGCCAGTTTCGTCATGAATCGCTCGCTGGCATCGACGGCGACAATGTTCAGCCCCAGCTTTTCGCGCAGATTCTTCTGCACATTCTCGAACTCGTTCTTGCGCAGCACTCCGTTGTTCACAAAGATGCATGTCAACTGGCTGCCAATCGCCTTGTGCACCAGCACCGCTGCCACCGACGAATCCACGCCGCCCGAGAGCCCGCAGATCACATGCCCCTTGCCGACCTTCTCGCTAATCTGCGCAACAGTTGTCTCGATAAAGTGCGCCGGCGTCCAGTCCCCCGCCGCTCCGCAGATTTTGAACAGAAAATTCTTGATAAGTTGCGGCCCCAGCGGAGTGTGATGCACTTCAGGATGAAACTGCACCGCCCAGATGCGCCGCTCTGCATTTTCGATTCCCGCCAGCGCATTCGCTGATATGGCGATGCGATGGAATCCGGCCGGCAACTCGAGCGCCTCGTCGCCATGGCTCATCCAAACCTGCAACGACGGCGGCAGCCCGGCAAACAACGATGTCGCCGCGCCATCTTCGATCGTCACTTCAGCATGCCCATACTCTCGCCTGGGCGCCGACTTCACCTTCCCGCCCATATGATGCACGATAAAGTGCAACCCATAGCAGATACCGAGCACCGGAACGCCAAGTGCGAGAAATTCCGGGTCGGCTGCCGGCGCATCCGCATCGTAAACCGACGAAGGTCCTCCCGAGAGAATGAGCCCGATCGGCTTGAGCGCCTGAATTTCAGCGAGCGGAACCGTGCACGGCAACACGACAGAAAATACATTCTGCTCGCGAATGCGGCGCGCGATCAGCTGGGTATACTGCGACCCGAAATCGAGAATGACAATTGTCTGGGTGTCCACGTTTCAGTGTGGCAGGACGCACACCGGAATGTAAAGAACTCCTCCAGCCTCGACTCGTTTTGATCAAATCATATTTCAGAAACCGGCTTTGCATCAGTTGTCCGCCGGCTCTGGTGACCCCGCGAGGGGATAAAAACTGATATGCAAGCATCTCCCGCTAACTTGCTAACTTGCTAACTCAGCGAAGCGGAGGCTGACTCGCTGGTTTTGTTCAATCCGTCCATTTGGATTGTCGAACGCACTGACCAACTCGAACTCAGTTTCTTTGTAGGGCACGACTTTACAGATCGCCGGGAATCTTCTGCGGAGCCGGGATAAGTGTCAGGGCACGACTTCAGTCGTGCCGAAAATGGCCGGAAGAAAAATGGGTTTTAACCCCTGCGGGACTGCCATTGAAATACGGCTGTCATCCTTGAAATACGCTCTGAAATATTTGCAGAACGAGCCGCGAACTATCAACTCCCTGCATTACTCATAGTGGTACCGCGCTTGCAGAAAATCGATCCGGTCGTCGGTCACGCGGTAAACCAGCCGATGCTCCCGCGTAACTCTGCGGCTCCAACAACCGGCATACTCATGTAGCAATGCCTCGGGCTTGCCGATGCCTGTGTATGGATCGGCGAGAACCGACTCGACAAGTTCGAGCGTTTTCAGCGCCGCTTGCCGGTCGTTCTTGACCCACCAGGCAAGGTCTTCCCGAAACTTTGGAAGGAAATCGACGCGACGTTCGATTTTTGCGCTCATGAGTATCGAATGCTCTTGCTTACCGGGAAGCGATCAAAGACCTGTGGAGCGGCGCAATTCCCCAAGAGCCGCTGCTGCCGGCTTTCCCGGAGCTTTCTTCTTGTCATTTGCTTTCGACTCAGCAAGAGCCTGCGACAGCCTCCTGGCATTCGCTGGCGAGCGCAAAAGATACGCCGTCTCCTCCAGCCTCGCCAGTTCATCGGCGGCGATAATCGCCACATCCGGCTGGCCACGTCGCCTCTTCACGATCACCACTTCCCGGTCGTCCGTTACTCTATCCAGGAAAGTCGCCAGATTTTCCCTGAGCGAAGTGTAAGTTGTCTCAATTGCCATCGCAGACTCACCCAGATCCAAACGTACAGCCTTCCTGTACCTATGTCAAGAATCCAGTCTCCTCAAGCCGCCTGTTCCCTATTCCCTATTCCCTATTCCCTCGCCCTTATAAACCACGCCCGCCTTCATCACGAACTTCACATTCTCAACCGTCCGGATGTCCTCCAGCGGATTCTTCTCGACAGCGATGATATCGGCCCATTTCCCCGCTTCCAGACTCCCCGTCTTCGCCGTCCAGCCCATCAGGTCGGCGGCATTCACAGTCGCGGTCTGCAACGCCGCCAGCGGAGCCATGCCCAACTGATTCACGTACACATCGAGCTCGTGGGGATTCAGCCCATGCGGATAAACGGCGGCGTCGGTCCCCATCGCGATCTTCACGCCCGCCTGCATGGCCCGCTTGATGTTGCCCTTCGCCACCGCGCTCACATCCACCATCTTCTGGTGATAGAGCGCCGGCAGGTGTCCGCTCTCGATCATCCAGTCTTCGAGATAAAGCGTCGGTACCAGGTAGGTGCCGTGCTGCTTCATCGCCGCGATGCCTTCGTCGTTGATGTAGCTGCCGTGTTCGATCGAGTCCACGCCGGCCTCGGTAGCCCACAGAATTCCCTGCGCGCCGTGCGCATGAGCGGCCACCTTGCGACCCAGCCGGTGCGCATCGGCAACAATGGCCTGCATCTCCTCCAGCGTGTACTGCGCGGCCTGCGGATCGTCGCCCTTCGAGAGCACTCCGCCGGTCGCGCAGACCTTGATCAGATCGGCGCCATACTTGATATTCTGCCTCACCATATGCTGCACCGCGGCAATGCCGTCCGCCACGCCGTCGCCCGTCAAATGATATTGGGACGGAAGCAGATTCTCGTCGCAATGGCCGCCGGTGATGCTCAGCGGCGGCCCGCTCACCAGCATGTGCGGTCCCGGAATCTGGCCGGAGTTGATGGCGTCGCGCAGATCCACGTCGGTATAGCCGCTGGCGCCTACATTGCGCACCGAAGTCACGCCCGCCAGCAGTGTCGCGCGCGCATTCACTACCCCGTTGATCGCTTCCCTGGCGTTCGTTGAGGTCAACTCGCGATAGGGATCGAAGTCAGGATTCCCGGTAAGGTGCGTGTGCACGTCGATAAGTCCGGGCAGCACCGTGAGGCCGGAAAGGTCGATAACCGTGTCCCCCGGCTGAGCTGCAACCGAAGCCGTGGGCGCGATGGAATGGATGCTGTCGCCAACCACGACAATCGTTTCGTCATCGAGCAGCTTGCCCGTTTTCACGTCCAGCAGATGGCCCGCCCGCACCAGCGTCCGTACGGCAGAAGTGCTCGTGGCCGGCTGCGCCGCAATCGATGCCGCGCCGATTGCCAGGGTCAGTGCGATTGTCAGTCTGGAGTTGGAGAACATATGAACGCCTCCTGAAGGTTTTGAAAGGGAAGTCTAACAGAGCGGCTCCTGGAGGCGCAGTTCCCTGGTGGATGATGCAAGTAATTTCGCCGGGTGCCCCATCCATGCGACTTCCTTTCGTCGCATGGGTGGGATACGACGAAGCCCATCTCGAAGCTTCACGGGGAGTCAATGCGACCCGGTATTGAATATCGCCGGGTGCCCCATCCATGCGACTTCTTTTTGTCGCATGGGTGGGATACGACGAAGCCCATCTCGCAAGTTCATAGGGAGTCATCGCGACCCGGTATTGGATATCGGCAGGGTGCCCCATCCATGCGACTTCTTTTCGTCGCATGGGTGGGATACGACGAAGCCCATCTCGCAAGTTCATAGGGAGTCATCGCGACCCGGTATTGAATATCGCCGGGTGCCCCATCCATGCGACTTCTTTTTGTCGCATGGGTGGGATACGACAAAGCCCATCTCGAAGCTTCACGGGGAGTCATCGCGACCCTGTATTCGATATCGGCAGGGTGCCCCATCCATGCGACTTCTTTTCGTCGCATGGGTGGGATACGACGAAGCCCATCTCGCAAGTTCACGGGGAGTCATCGCGACCCGGTATTGAATATCGGCCTTGAATGCGAGGAACCAGGCGCGGGCAAACCGTGCCACCTCAGTCCCCCGCATGATAGGCTGCTATGCAACACAGCTCGTCCCAATTTGGCTGTTCTAAAATTCCGTCCCGGCCTCCATCCACAGGCATATTGCGTGCCGATGAACCTGGCCGGTTGACCAAAATTCCAAGAGGACATTCGATGAATGGTTTCCGTTTTGTACCGACTCTCGTTCTGGCGGCCGCAACCGTAATCTCTGGCGCCCTGCTGGCGCAGACCTCGCCCGCCCCCAAGGCCGACAGCTCAAAACCCGAAGCCCCGGCCCAGAGCAAGAGCTTCGATCTCTCCGCCATCGACAAAACCGCCGACCCCTGCACCGACTTCTACCAGTACGCCTGCGGCAACTGGGTGGCCAACAACCCCATTCCCTCCGACCAGGTGCGCTGGGCGCGTTCTTTCTCCCTGCTCAGGGAGCGGAACCGCTACCTGCTCTGGCAGGAACTCGATGCCGCCGCCTCAGATCCCAAAACCCCGCTGCAAAAACAGTACGGGGATTTCTACGCGGCCTGCATGAACACTGACCTGGTGGAAAAGAAGGGCCTCTCGCCCATTCAACCTGCCTGGAAAGCCATCGACGGCCTCTCCGCGGCCAGCCAGCTCCCAGCCTTGCTCAGCAAGCTTGAGAACGACGGCACTCCCGACGGCTTCTTCAACTTCGGCGTCACCCAGGACGAGAAAGACTCCTCCCAGCAGATCGCCGCCATCTTCCAGGGCGGAATCTCGCTGCCCGACCGCGATTACTACATCGTGGACTCCGCGCGCTTCAAGACCATCCGCACTCAGTACATCGCGCACGTCACAAAAATGTTCACTCTCGCCGGCGACACGCCCGAGCAGGCCGCCAAAGAAGCCGCCGCAGTCTTGGAGATCGAAACCGCAATGGCCAAGGCTTCCACCAGCCGCACCGACATGCGCCAGCCGGAAAACCGCTACCACATCTATACGGTTGCCGACTTTCAGAAGCTGGCACCTTCCTTCGACTGGAGCGCGTACTTCAAGGCCTCCGGCATCGGTCACTTCGACACTCTCAACGTAGCTACTCCGAATTACTTTACGGCGCTCGACAGCCTCATCAAAACCGAGCCCCTCGATTCATGGAAGAGCTATCTCCGCTGGCACGTTCTGCACGGACAAGCACAGCATTTGCCCAAGGCATTCTTCGACGAGAATTTTGCCTTCTTCGCCAAGACCTTGAGCGGCCAGCAGGAGCCCGAGGCGCGCTGGAAGCAATGCTCCAGCATGACCGACCGGGCGCTGGGCGAGGCCGTCGGCCAGGACTGGGTCAAGGAGAACTTCCCGCCCGCCGCCAAAGACAGCATGGACAAACTCGTAGCCGCCCTTGAAAAGTCTCTGGGCGACGACATCAAAACGCTGCCCTGGATGGGCGACGACACCAAAAAGGCGGCCGAACAAAAGCTGGCCATGATCCGCAACAAGATCGGCTATCCGGAAAAATGGCGCGACTACTCAAGCGTCAAGGTGAACCGCGACGATCTGATCGGCAACGCGCACCATGTTGCCGTGTACGACCGCAACTACGAGTTCGCCAAGCTCGGCAAGCCCGTCGATGAAAAGGAGTGGGGCATGACCCCGCCCACCGTCAACGCCTACTACAGCCCCTCCTTCAACGACATCAACTTCCCCGCCGGAATCCTCCAGCCGCCCTTCTTCGACTTCAAGATCGACCCCGCCGTGAACTTTGGCGGCATCGGCGTGGTCATCGGCCACGAGATGACCCACGGCTTCGACGACCAGGGAGCGAAGTACGACGGCAAGGGCAATCTCCGCCAGTGGCAGACCGACCAGGATCTGAAGGCATTCCAGGCGCGCACCGAATGCGTCGCTAGCGAGTACAGCGGCTTTGAGGCTGCCCCGGCCAAAGGCGACACCCCTGCGCAACATCTCAATGGCCACTTGACGCTCGGTGAAAACACGGCAGACAACGGCGGCCTGCGCATCGCCTACATGGCCCTGCTCGACACGCTGGCGGCCGAGGGCAAAACCATCGACCGACAAGATCGACGACTACACCGAAGCCCAGCGCTATTTCCTCGGCTTTGCCCAGGTGTGGTGTCAGAACCAGACCGATCAGTCATCCCGCCAGTCCGCGCTGGTCGATCCCCACTCGCCCGGCAAATGGCGCGTTAACGGCTCGGTACAGAACTTTGACGAGTTCGGGAAGGCCTTCGGGTGCGCCAAAGGCAAGCCCATGTATCCGGCCAACTCCTGCCGCGTTTGGTAGGCCGGCCGGTATTTCCGCCCATCCTCTCAAAAGCGCCGTGCCCCATCCTCGCGATGTTTCTGTTTTTGTCGCCGGGGTGGGGTAGAACGGCCTTCGCTCCACAAGCTCCCCCGTTGACATCCCCTGATTTGGGCCGTCCAAACTGCAACCGTGCCATCAAGTCAAGGGCAGCCAAACCAGGCATGGATCGGGTTGCGCACTGGGCCCGGGTCAACGCCGGAACCTGAGCTGTTTTACCCGGTCTTCTGCTGAAACTAGGCACAAACAGCCCTTGGCTTTTACAATGCATCAGGGACCCGTCCCAACCCAGCTCTGCTGTGGAACTAGCAAACTTGGCGGCGCACGCCTGACCAGGATGAAGGAATCGCATGAAGTTTACGAAATTCGGCAAGGCACTTCTAATCAGCGCCCTCTCTGCTGGCGTTATTCTCGGCGTTTCGTCTTGCGTTCGGAGTTATACGGTCGGTTATATCTATGTCACCGGTTCAGTGACGGCACAATCCACTGGGAACGGCATTATCAGTGGCTACAACATCGATCACAATACCGGCTTCCTTACCCCAATCAAGGGTCTGCCCGTTTCCTCGGGCGGTGCTAATCCGGGCCGCGCCATACTCATCACCGGCAGCCGCTTCCTTTATGTGTTGAATCAGGGCGTCAACGCCCAGGGCGGCGCCACATGCACCACCGCCAATCCCTGCCAGAACTCCAATATCACCGAGTTCGCGGTGGGCGGAAACGGCATTCTAACTCCGCAGGAGACCTTCTACACACAGGGACTCAATCCCTTCCGGCTCATCGGCGACACATCCGGGAACTACCTGCTCGTGCTCGACCACGATTCAATGGCCCCCAACGGTGCACCGTCCACAGCGGCCAACCCGAACCCCGCCTGTGCGCTCGCGCTCGGAGCCTCGGTCAAGTCCTGCGGCGACATCACAGTCTTCCAGGTCAACCAGACCACCGGCCGCCTCACACTGGTCGTCAACGCACAGGTCACCTCCGCCGGCGGCACGGCGCTAACCTATTTCCCCGTTCCTGCCAATCCCATCGACTTCGTGCTCGCATCTTCTTACGTCCTCACGCTGAGCGGAACCCCGGCAACCGGCGACGTGGTCTTTCCATACACCTATGTCGGCTCCAGCGGCCAGTTGACTCTGGGCCAGAACAGCCCTCAGCCGCTCAACATCTCTCAAGCGACTGCTATCGTGAACGCCTCCAGCAACATCTACGTTCTTGACAACGAGCCCATCACGATTCTGCCATGTGGCCAAACCAATTGCCCCTTCGCAGCCGGCGCCTATCCCAGCCAGATCCTGCCCTTCACCGTGGGCAACAACGGCGCCCTTCAGGCCCAAACCGGCGGCATCCTTCCCGATGCTGCCACCTTGGCCAATCCCACCTATTTGATGATCGAATCCAAGGGCAATTACATCTACGTTGCCAACCAGGGAAACAATGTGACTGGCACCAGCAACCCGCAGAGTGGCATCGCGGCCTACTTCATCAACAAGTCGCCGTCCTACTACCTGCAATTCACCACCACACCCACCTTCGGGTCGGGCTCGGGCCCCCAATGCCTCCTTGAGGACCCTTCCGATCAATTCGTCTACACGGCCAACTTCTACGATTCCACCATCACCGGCCTTGCCCTCGATCCAAACGACGGTTTCCTGAAGTCGCTGCGCGTGGCCACCAGCTATAAGCTCCAGGGCCCGGCCAACTGGTGCCTGGTCGACGGGCGAACCAGCTAGCGAGCTTACCTGCTTGAATCCCCCCTGGCGCGGGAGCATGCCGGTTGGCTGGCTCCCGGCAGGCTTCCAGGGGGAGTCTTAAAGAACGTAGCCGAATGCCGGGCGCGGCTTTTTCCTGGGCGCTTCGGAATTCGATTCCAAACCTGATTTCTTAGGACCCGATCTTCGAGGCCCGTGACGAAAGATGCGCATGAAGTTGAACAAATCGAGCCAGCTCGTGCTGGTCTCAGCGGCCGGTCTCCTGGTGGCTTCGCTCTTGTCAGCCTGCTCCCAATTCACTCAAACCCTCACCGTCGATTTCGTCTTCGTGGCCAGTTCCAAAGCCGCCGGCCCCAACAACTACGGCGAAATCGATATCTACGAGGTCAACTCCGAGTCCGGCCGCATGCGCCAGATTCCCGCCTCGCCCGTCCCTTCCGATGGCCGCTACCCCGTCGCCGAAACCGTCTCGGCCGATAACAAGAACCTCTTCGTCGTCAATCAGGACGATAACAACATCGTCCAGTTCGTCATCGGCAACGACGGCAAGCTCTACCCGTTTAACACCGTCAATACCCCCGGCGTCTTCCCCCTGGCCATCGCCGCCAACGCCACCAACCTCTTCGTCGTCGATACCTACCAGCCGCTGCCCACTGCCTCCCCCGCGCACCCGTGCTCGGGCTCCATCGCCGCCTATCCCCTCTCCGCGGCCACCAGCACCGCCCCAGTCGGAATTCAGCCCCCTGCCGTGAATCCCACCCTCAGCTCCAACTACTGGCCCCTCGCCTTGCCCGGCGCAAACACTGATCCCACCGCGTGCACCAGCTCCTTTCACATCCTTGTGCCCACCGGCGTCACCGTTCTGGCTTCCGGCGCCGACGTCTACGTCTCCGCTTATGACTCTACCGTCACTCCCAATGTCGGCTACATCTTCGGCTTCTCGGTCGGTACCGGAGGCGTGCTCACTCCGCTGGCCGGTTCGCCCGTCGCCGCGGGAACTCTCCCGTCTGCCATCGCCAGCGATGCCGCCGGCAAGTTCGTCTACGTCACCGACTACACTCAGGGCAAGGTCCTCGGCTACTCGGTTGCCTCCGGCGCTTTGACTCCGCTCGCCGGAAGCCCCTTCCCAGCCGGCAACGCCCCTTCCGCCATCGTCATCGATCCTTCCTTCGCCTTTGCCTACGTCGCCAACTCCACTGACTCCACCATTACGGCTTACTCCATCGGCAGCGGCGCGCTCACCCGCTTGGGCAACTACACCACAGGCCTTCAACCCGTCGCGATGGGAATCGATCCCTCGACCAACCATTTCCTTTACACCGCCAACTTTCTGGGCAACACCGTCAACGGCTTTCAGTTGAGTCAGACCGCGGGCACGCTTCTCGATGCCCAGCTCTCTCCTTTTGCTGCCAACGATCAACCCACCGCCGTTGCCGCCATTCCGCACAACGGCACCGGTGGCGGCGTGCACTAAACTAATCACCGGCACCGCAATCGGTGCCGTAGCAACACCCCGTGCCGGGCTTTTACAATACCTGCGGGGCAACTTAAACGAGTTTTCCTGGGGCTGCAACCTGATCGCCCAAAACGAAGGAAGCGCATGAAGTTCAGCAAACCGAGCCAGCTCTTTCTGGTCTCTCGAGTCTTTATCATTCCCGCGATTGGCCTTGTCCTGGCCACACTTCTGACCGCCTGTCAGATCGTCACCATCGACTATGTTTTCGTGGCCGACTCCGCCGGCACCGTCAACCGGAAGCGCCGGCCAGATACAAATCTTTGCCGTCGACTCCCAGTCGGGCGCCCTCCGGCAGGGCGCGCCAACCGTCTCTTCCGGCGGCGTCGGCCCGGTCGCGATTGCCGTCACGGGCAACTTCTACCACCTTTACGTTGCCAACTGCGGTTAGCAAAAACGTTGTCCACTTCACCATCGCCACCAACGGCGTGCTCACCGTCAAGGACACGATCATCACTGCCTGCGGCGCCGGTTTCCATCGCTGTCAACTCCGCCAACAACTACCTCTACGTCGTCTTGGGAACCACTTCCGCCACTCTGAACGAGTACCCGATCACAATCGCGGACGGCACCATCGGCGCTGCCACCGCGCAGATCCCGCTCACACTACCCGCATACCCCGGCGACACCATCGTTCCCACCGGCGTCAATGTGCTGGCCAATAACAATGACGTCTATGTCGCGGCCTATGACGCTTCCGCCTACAATCCCGGAGGCTCGCCCACCAGCGCCGCAAATCCCGGCTGGGTCTTCGGCTTTGCGGTTGGCTCCGGTGGCGCTCTCACCCCGGCCCCGGGCAGTCCCTACAAGGCCGGCGTCAAACCCAGCGGCATCGCCAGCGATCCGGTCAACCGTTTCGTGTACATCACCGACTTCGCATCCAACGAGCTCATCGGCTTTACGATTCAGAGCGGCGGCGCTCTGAACTTCATGGTCAATGGCCCGTTCAAATCGGGCAACCAGCCCTCCAGCGTCGTGGTTGACCCGCGCGGAATTTACATTTATGTTTCCGACTCGCTCGACTCTTCCATCACCGCCTACAGCATCGCCCTGCCCACCGGCTCGCCCTCGGCAATCGTGAATAGCAACAGCAGCCTCGTATACGCCACCGATACTCAGCCGGTCGCCATCACCATCGATCCGGCGCTGGGCCGCTTCGTCTACACCGTCAACCATCTCGGCAATTCCGTTTCAGGCTTCCGCTTGAGTCCGGATACAGGAGTTGTAACCCAGACGCAGGCCACCCCTTATCCAACCGCCGCAGGTCCAACCGCGCTGGTCCTCGTTCCTCATGGCAACCATTCCGTGCAGGCGGTCACCCCATAAATTCAACGCCGCCTCCACCCCAAAAAGCCCAGCCTTCAGCAGGCTGGGCTTTTTTGATTGAACTGGCTGCATAAACCCGGTATTGAAAGAGCACGACTTTACGGGTGCGGAAAAACCCTCATCGAATCTGGATAAGTGTCAGGGCACGACTTCAGTCGTGCCGCAAATGCACCCAAATCAGCGCGGGCTTTAGCCCCTGAGGCATGTTTCCTCACAGTCTCAAGCTATCTATCCAACCAGTCCTATTGTCCCGAATTGGAAATTCAAACCGCAAACGACGGTCCATCCTGACCAGCTTTACTCGCCGCGACGAGTTACGTCCAGAGAGGAACACATCCGGCATCGGCAGGTGGCCCGCTCATCAACCCCGAGGAACCACCACGATCCTTGGGCTCCGGACGTTTTTTCTATTCCCTATTCCCTATTCCCTATTCCCTGTCTCTAACATTGCAGAGTATTTCTGCCATTCGGCGCAGAATAAGGGTATGAGCCACCTCAAGCCACTAACTCCAGAATCACGCGAATCCCCGCTCCTGAATGTGAACGGCCGGGGACAACCCTGACATTTTAGACCGGGCACATACCTGACAGTTTTTCATTCTCAGGGAGTTTTTGTTGTTGTTTTTGTTGTTGTTTTTGCTCTTGTTTTTGTTTTTCCGTTTCCGGGGCAGCTGCCCCGGAAACGGAACGCGTCGTCTGTCCGTCTTTGCTGGGTGGCAAGCGGTAGGTTTTTCCAGTCCTTTCTTCAAACAGCGCCACCGGTACATGGGCAAAGTAGACCGTATAGCATCCGTCGTCAAACGGCAGCAGTCCCACTCGTTCGCCCCACAGCACCTCACTGAGGAATACATCGTGCCTCTTCCAGCGAAAATGACCGTGGCTCTTGACCGTGCGCGCCAGCATCGTCTCCGGGTACTCGATCTCCGGCAACCGCTCCGGATAGGGCCGCGGCGAAGGCTCGTAGACCGAGGCCGGGGTCTGCATGTCCAGGGACTCATGCGGCCGCACATGGTTGTAATCGTGGCGGAACCGGTCCAGTTCCAGTTGCTGGCCACGCCAGTCCTGGGCAGGCCTCAGGTCCAGCTTCAGTGTCCGGTGCATCCTCTCGTGACGCCCGTTCTGCTCCGGATGACCGGCCTCGATCCGCTCAGGCTGAATACCCAGCTTGATCCACCATACCGCCAGCCGCGACAACCCGCTCACGGCCGAACTGGCAAACGGAGGCCCGTTATCAGTGCGTATCCACCAGGGCAGTCCGAATTCACGAAACGCCGCCTCGAAGATGGCTCGCACTCGCTCCGTGTCGGTCTTCTCCACCGCCTGCGAGCGCAGCAGGTAGCGGCTGCAGGCGTCGGTGATCGTCAGCGGGTCGATGCGGGTTCCATCCCCGCTCCTGAACCAGCCCTTGAAGTCTGCACACCACACACGGTTCGACTCCACTGCATGCTGCAAAGGCTGCGTATAGGGCTCGGTCCGGCGCCGCTTCTTGCGCGCAACCACCAGACCGGCACGCTTCACTATCTCGCCCACCGTGCTGGTTGCCGGCCATCCGCGCCCCGGCTGGTCCCGCTCCAGAATCCGCTTCAGCTTCCGTGGGCCCCACGTCATATGCGCCTGGCGAAGATCCAGCACCGCCTCTTCGATCGCTGCCGCCGTCTGGTTGGGATGACGCTGCGGAGCCCGGTTCAACTCCACCAGACCCTCGACTCCCAACTGCCGGAAGCGTCGAAGCCAAACATAGCCCGTCTCACGGCTGATCTCAAACCGATTACACAGAGCCTTCATCGACTCCTCAACGCGCTCATACTCAAAGACAAAGCGCAACTTCTCCTCCATCACACTGCTCACTCTCCAGCCCATCTCGACGTTCTAACCCAACGTCAACAGACTTGTGCAGTGTCAGATATGTCCCCGGTTCAATCTGTCAGGGATGTGACCGGTCCGTACCAATGCCCAAATTTTTGCCCCCCCCCGTACCCCCCCTCCTCAAGGGTGTACTGAGTGGTAACGGATTTCTACATAACATCAATGGAATGAAGAGAACCAAAGCCAATCATGATTACTCATCTGTAAACAGACAAGCCCATTTTTAGCCGCTTTTTTGCCAAAATGCGGCCGTCTCGACCCGCGAGATGTCATCTTGGAGGAAAATTGGATACGCGCCAAAACCGGTGGAAACCGCGCCCCGCGCCAGCCTCACAAAGACTACTGGGCAGCCGTCGGCGTCACCTGGGCCCCATCCGGCGAAAACTGGAATTGCAAAATCCACGCGTTCGCTGCAGCCTGTCCGTCCGCCTGCGCAGGCCTGAATCTCCATTTCTGCGCTGCCTGCATGGCCATCTTGGCGAAATACTCGCTTGGGCCCTCAGACTCGAACGTCGCGTCCGAAACGCCGCCACCCGGCCCGACCGTAACCCGGATACGCACGTTGATCTTGCCGTGAATTGTGGCCAGCGACTTCGGCGCAACGTTGGGCATTACCTGGTCGACGACCGCGCCATTCATCGCCGGGCCTTGCGAGATCCGGTCATCCGGGACGGCGGCCCTCGAGGCTTCGTTCTCCGCCGGCGGAGCTTGCGGCGACGCCTCTGCTGCGGTCTCGGGAGCCTGTTCCTGCGCCTGTGCCGCAGGCGGGGGGGCTGCCGGCGGCGCATGTTCCTGGACTTGCCGCGCCTGTTGGGCCGGTGGCCCGCTGGCGGGTGGTTTGGGTGCGGGCGCTTGCTGCTCGGCTTCAACCGGCGCCTGCGTGTCCGCCACCGGGGGCTGAGCCTTGTTGGACCGCACATAAAGAGCGGCTACAACCGCAACCACAACCAGCGCCGAAACAATCGACGCTGCCAGCGGAAATTTGCCGGGCGCTTTCTTTTCTGGATTGCTCGGCGCCTCCTTCGGAGGCTGGGTAGACTCCAGCAACCCCTTCACGGTGTCGAGCGTGCTTCGCCCCATGGGGTCGGCCCTGAGACATCCCCGCGCGATCCCGAAAAACGGTTGTGGAATGGAATCCGGAACCGCCGGGTCTTCCTCCGTCAGGCGATTCCAGACCGGTGGATGCTGAGTAAGAGTTTCAACCAGCGTGACGCCCAGCGACCAGAGATCGCCGGCTGGTGAAATCGTCCCTTTGGCTGCCTCCGGTGCGTCATGGATACTCCCAGCCGGGGCCTCCTTTCCGGTCTCTCCCGCAACTCTCAGCCCATCCCCGGAGAGCTTCAACCGGTCGTCCACAACCAGAATGTTCGACGGCTTGATGTGACCGTGCACAAGACCTTTGCCGTGCAAATAAGAAAGCGCGTCGATTACCGGGACCAGCATCTCCCTGGCTTCATCCGGTGTCAGAGGCCGTTCGAGAAGAATCTCCTGGAGAATCTCGTCGGCATTCTCCATGACGGCGTAGAGCACTTCCTCGCCGTCCACCTCGCAGCGCCCGGTAAGAAACAGGCGCATGATGTGTGGATGCGCCAGGGGCCTTGTTGCGGCCCAGCCAGCAACATAAGACTCCGCATCTGCGTTATCAGCCCGTATGAGCTTGATGACGGCCTTCCGCGCCTGGGGTCCAGGGAGTTCTGTCAGGAAGACAGCCCGCTGCCCCGATCCGCCAAGCCACTGGAGGAGAGTAAATCTTCCGCCGATGACCCTCCCCACCCAATCACTGCGAATTGCCTGTGCGCTCATGGCCGAGATTATTTTATCCGAGGTAACCCCCAGCGGAAGCACTAAATTGCAGATTCCAAGCGAAAAAGTGCCCGAAGCCGCCACCCGCCGCGTTTAGATATTTTGTTTTCGTCTCAGGACCTGAGCCGTCACCGCCACACGTGCATCCAGCCGCGCAGCACGCGCTGTGCCGGCTTCTCCACAAAGTGGAGAGCCGCCACTGCCAGCCCAATCAGCAACACGTAGCTGATCCATGGGTCAAAGCGGCTCAGGCCGAGCCGGTCAAGCAGGTGCGAATCGTGAATCAGGTTCCAAAGGTTGAAGTGCAGAAGGTAGAGGCAATAGCTGGCCTCCCCCACAAAGACCAGCGGACGCCAGCCGAGCGCGTACGCCAGCGGATTGTTCCCCGCCAGCCCCAGAATGATGCAGCCGAACAACGGCATCAACAGACCGTCGTGAATAATCGTGTAGGGAACACGCGACCCCAATTCCAGAATGCAGAATGTGGCCCCAAACCCGAACGCGCCGAGAATCAGCCGCAAGCGTCCTGTCCGCCCCACCATCTCGTCGAGGGTCGCCAGCAGTACTCCGAAGACAAAACTGGCCAGGTGCGGCAGTGGTGTATATTTGAGCGCCTGCAGCCATGCGCCGTAGCTCCAGCGGTCGGGATGCGCAATGCCATCCGGATTGAACGCAATGTAAAGCGCGCCCGGAATCATTCCCAGCATCCACACGCCCGACATCTTCGCCAGATGCCATCGAATGGAAGACGGCCGCCTCCAGCGCGCCATCCACGGGAATACAACGTAGTAAGCCGACTCCGCGGACATGGTCCAGGCCGGCGTGTTCAGAAAGGTGGCAATAGACGGGATCCAACCCTGCAGCAGCAGAGGCGAGAGCGCCATGCCGGTCCAGAACATGGCGTGCGTATGGGCCGTGTACTCTGAGGGCACCACGCGCCAGCTCAGCAACAGGCTGAGAAGGTAGATGGGATAGAGCCGCGTGAATCGCGCCTCCCAGAAGCGCACCTTGTCTAACTCGCCCGCCCGCGCCCGGCCGGCATAGTTATACGCCAGCACAAACCCTGAGAGCAGGATGAAGAAGCTGACCGAAGCAAAGCCGGCATTGACCACCGGCGCAAAAACGCCAAACCAGCGCGGATCGGAGAAATGGAAGAAGACGATGTTGATAGCCGCGAAGCAGCGAAGGCCTGTAAGTGCATTCAGCCGGGCTGGCTTGCTGGTCTCCACTCGTTGTTAGACGTCTCCGGACAACCGCGTGACCCAGCCGCAAACACCGGAACCCCGCCCGGCCACTGTCCCGTGTTCCCTATTCCCTGCTCTTAGGCCGTTACCAGCGATCCGACCTTTTCGCCCATTACTACCCGGCGGATGTTCCCCGGCTCGTTCATATTGAAAATGATCATTGGCAGGTTGTTGTCCTTACACAGGCTCACCGCGGTCAGGTCCATCACCTTCAATCCAAGGCGCAGGATCTCCATGTAAGTGATTTCGTCGTACTTGACGGCGTCCTTCACCAGCACCGGGTCGGCGTTGTAGACGCCCTCGACCTTGGTGCCCTTCAGCAGCACGTCGGCCTTGATCTCCATTGCGCGCAGGCTGGCAGCGGTGTCGGAAGAGAAAAACGGGTTGCCGATGCCGGCGGCAAAGATGACCACTCGTCCCTTTTCCAAATGACGCGTAGCGCGGCGGCGAATATATGGCTCAGCCAACTGGTTCATGAAGACAGCGCTCATCACTCGGCACTGCACTTTGCGCTTTTCCAGCGCATCCTGCAGGGCGATCGCATTGATAACAGTCGAGAGCATTCCCATGCTGTCTGCGGCCACGCGGTCCATCTCTTTGGCCTGCTCCTCGACGCCGCGGAAGAAGTTGCCTCCACCCACTACCACGCCAACTTCCACCCCAAGGGCATGGATTTCAGCCAGCTCGCCGGCAATATCCGACACTTTCTCCGCATCAAGGCCAAAACCGCGCGGCCCCGCCAGTGCCTCCCCTGAAAGCTTGAGTACGATCCGCTTATACATGTCCTTCCGAGTATCGCATATGAGCCGGAAATCGAGAGCTTTTCAGAAGACCGTCAGAGGAGATAGTCACGCCGGACCTGGACTCAGGATCTTTCCTGAATTGATTCTTTAGCCGGCTCATTTCCAAAACAGAAATCTTCGCTCTCAATTAAAGAGACCGTAATGCAAGATCTCCTGCCCGGCTGCCTAAACTGAATGAATTGAGAGTCGATCATTGAACCCTGAAAACCGGGATACCGAATCTCGGGACCTGAACGGCAGGCACGAAAATGGTTGTCAGAACGCAAAACAGGGGACGCGAAATCACCGGGTTGCTAGTTGGCATCAACAACGTCCGCCGTTATTTTTCCAGAGATTCCTCGGTCATCGAGTTGCAATTGGATCACCTCCAGATTCAGTGCTGCCTTGGACCCGATTTCTGGCGGGACCAGCCTGAAATTCACGATCTCCGGCTCAGCGCGTGGCTGGAATCAAAGAATTTTCATCAGAAACCGGGCCAGGCCCCGGTTCCCTTAGCCATGATTCCCAATGGCAAGAACTCATTTCGCCTGCGCCCGATTTCGTTAAATGGACGAGCGCGGATCCGATCGGCATCGGATCCCTTCAACCCCGCCTGAGGCTCGCCCGCTCTTGGCACGTCCAACCCATCAGGCACAGGGTCCGCACATCTCGCATCACTCGCATCACTCGCTTGACTCGCTTGTGTTGATAGACTCGAACTGCGATGACTGCAAGCCCCTCCATGACCCACCTTCAAGAGACCATCGAACTCCATTTTGCCGCCGGTCCCGCCGCCGTTGGCGATCCCGCCGCTATGTCTGCATTCTTGTCACTCCGTGCGGCCCTAGAATCCGGTGAGGTGCGCTCCGCCTCGCCTGACCCGGCCTCGCCCTTCGGTTGGCGTGTGAATGCCTGGGTGAAGCAGGGCATCCTGCTTGGCTTCCGCCTGGGAGCTCTCACGGAGCCGCCCGCGGGCGGCCTTTCGTTCGTCGACAAACACACTTACCCGGTGCGACAATTCGCCGCGGCCGACGCAGTGAGAGTGGTTCCCGGCGGCTCCTCGGTTCGCGCTGGAGCCTACGTAGCACGCGGCGTGGTCTGCATGCCGCCCATGTACATCAACGTCGGCGCTTATGTCGACGAAGGCACATTGGTGGATTCCCACGCCCTGGTCGGCTCCTGCGCGCAGATCGGCAAGCGCGTTCATCTCAGCGCGGCCGCGCAGATCGGCGGCGTGCTCGAACCGGTAAACGCCAGCCCCGTTGTCATTGAAGACGACGTGCTGGTGGGCGGCAATTGCGGCGTCTACGAGGGAACCATCGTCCGCACAGGCGCGGTGCTGGCTGCCGGAACCATCCTCACGCGCGGCACCCCGGTCTTCAACCTGGTCAACGGCGAAATCCTCCGCGCCTCTGCTGAATTACCGCTCATCGTCCCAGAGAACGCGGTAGTCGTCCCCGGCTCCCGCGCGGTAACCAAAGGCAAAGGCCATCCGAATTCCGACGCCTGGGGCCTTAGCCTCTACGCCGCCGTGATCGTGAAGTATCGCGACGACAAGACCAGCCTAAGCACAACTTTGGAAGACCTGCTCCGCTAGGCGACCGGTCCCCGCGGAACCGCATCTGAGCAATTGTGACCATCCCCGCGGCCTCCATGTCCGGTACCTTTTCCTTGTCTCGTAATTGCTTCCCTTGGAAGACCGCGAGAAAAAAAGGAGATACAAATCATGGCTTTCAATCGACTGGTTGCACCCGCATTTGTTCTTTGTCTGGGCGTCGCTGGACTAGGAACAGCCAAAGCATCCGCCGCTTTGCCCCTGGGACAGCCCCTCTCCTCCTACGCCCAGGATCGCGGTGGCTGGGATGTACCACCGCAGGAATTACAGGAGATACAACGGCAGGGTTTTCACGATGGGATCGAAGGCGCGCGCAAGGATTTCGACAATCACCGGCGGCCGGACGTGAACAACCGCGATGAGTACCGTCATCCGCATGTTCCACGCGACCAGCGAGATGCGTATCGCGACGGCTTTCGCCGTGGTTATGAGGTGGGTGTGTCTCACCTGAAGGGCGACCACGACCATGACCACGACAGGGACCATGACCGCAACTGAGGCTCGTTTCTCGATGGCTACTTGAACGGCTTAACGGGCGCCGCCTGTTCCGCGCCCACATGGCCCGTCGCAATCTCGGCCACGTAGTAGTTTTCTCCCTTGATCGGGCACCCCGCCAGCCGTCTCAGCATGGCGAGCTGCCCCACATGCGTCAGCGCATCGGCCACCGGCCCCTGAAACAACCGTTCGAGAGGCGCATGGATCCGCTCACCCGAGGTGAGATACGCATCGAGGGCCTCGAGCGACGCGAAGAACCGCCGCTGCTCCTCCGCCCAGCCCAGAGGCTCGGAGTTATGCCAGCGCTGATTGCCTTCGGCCATGCTCAGCGCCCAATCGAACAGGTCGCCCATATGGGCCAGAATCTGGCCTGGTTGCCGTCCCGCGCCGTCAAAGGTGGCAAAACTTTCCGGGGAGTCTTCGAGCGCGCGCGCGGCCCGGTAAGCCAGGGACGCCAGGGTGTGGCGAAGCAGTTCTCGATCAGAGTTCATACCGGAAAACTATAGCGCAAGTCGCCTTCTGTGAGATTAGGCACGTGGGCCTGTTCTCTGATAAACTTGAGGTTCTGAGTTCAACAGCAGGAAGAGACCATGTCAATCCATCCAGTTATGCAGCGCCTGGCCGAGAAGCTGAAGCGCACCGATCTACCCGTCTTCGTGCCCGGCGACCAGATTCGCGTCCAGGTAAAGATCAAGGAAGGCGATAAAGAACGCCTCCAGGCCTTCGAAGGACTCGTCATCGCCATCAACAACGGTCCTCAGGGCACCTTTACCGTGCGCAAGATGAGCTTTGGCCAGGGGGTCGAGCGCATCTTTCCCTTCAACTCCAAGGTCATCGACAAGATCGAAAAGATCCGCAGCTACAAGGTGCGGCGCGCCAAGCTCTTCTACATTCGCGGACTGCGCGGCAAGGCCGCCCGTCTCCGTGAAGTGGACCGCGAAACCGGCAAGGTCCGCGCCTAGCACAAATAAGTCCCCCTTTCCACAGGGCCAGTGTTACAAGCCCCCAGCCCACAAGGCTGGGGGTTTTGTTTTCCGTCCTGAATCCTCCCAAGAATTCCCCGTGCCCACCCTTTCTGTCATTCTGCGCGGCATGACTCGCGGGGCGCGTTACGCCCACAGATGAACAAATCCGGTATCGCCCACTCAAAAAAGGATCTGGGTGCCCCATCCATGCGACGTTTTTCTGTCGCATGGGTGGGATACGACCAAGCCAGTCTCGCCCGTTCATAAGGAGCGAGCGCGGCGGGTCGAAGAACCTGCTTCTTGCAATCTGACGAATGGGCGGGGTACCAGGAACTTCACCGGCCCCGGCTCTCTCAAAATATACTTGCCACATGGCGAACATCTGTGGCTGGACCCTCGAAGAGGCTGCACGCTGCCGCGGGGCGCTGCGCATTGCCGGCATCGACGAAGTAGGGCGCGGGCCGCTCTTCGGACCGGTGGTCGCTGCCGCAGTCATACTTCCAAACGGCTGCCGCCTGCGGGGGCTGACGGATTCCAAAAAACTCTCCGAAAAGAAGCGCAACGACCTCGACCGTGAGATCCGCGCCGTCGCTATTGCCTGGGCCATCGCCGCCGTCGACGCGGAGACCATCGACCGGATCAATATCCGCCGCGCTTCTCTAGAGGCGATGCGCCTCGCCGTCGAGCAGCTCGCCCAAAGCGCAGATTTTCTTCTTATCGACGGCCGCGACACCATCGAATGGGGTTGCCCCCAACAGGCCATCATTCATGGCGACGCGATCAGCTTTTCGATCGCCGCTGCCAGCGTGTTAGCCAAGGTTTACCGCGACCGTCTGCTCATCGAACTTGATTCCGAGTATCCCGGCTATGGCCTCGCACGCCACAAAGGCTACTGCTCCGCCGAGCACATGGACGCACTGGCGCGCCTCGGCCCAACGCCGCTGCATCGCAAAAGCTATCAGCCGGTCGCGCAGGCTGCGTTACGGTTTGATTGAAGCCAATTTGCCGGACTGTGACGATGCGGCCTGGGCCTTCCGCCTCCGGTTCCAGGCCAGCAGCGGCCGCAGCCCGAGCAGGACCACAATCACCAGCGTGTAAGGCGCCGGCGAAATCACGCCCGTCTTTACCTTCCACCAGTAGTGAATCATGGCCGTGATCGCAGCCAGGTAGACAAGCATGTGCAACCGGTTCCAGTTCTTCCCGCCCAGCTTGCGAATCGACCATAGAGTCGACGTAGCGGCCAGCGGCAGCAGCAGCAGCCACGTGGTCACGCCCATAATGATGAACCGCCGTTTTGTTATATCGGTCTTGATAGTGGTCAGATCGAATCCAGCGTAGAGCCCCAGCCACGTGAGCATGTGCAGCGTGGCATAGAAGAAAACAAACAGCCCCAGCAGCCGCCTGAACTTGATCAGCCAACTCAGCCGCGGCGAAAGCGCGCGCACTGGCGAAATCGCCAGCGTTGCCGCCAGCATCCACAGTGCCGTCAGCCCCGTGATGGAAGCGATCTGAGCCGTTGGATCCGGCCCCAGCGTGTTGGTGACGGCCTCATAGATCGCCGTCGCAAGCGGCAACAGGCAGCCAACCCACACCAGCATCTTAAGAACAATCAGAGTCGATCGTTTCATAGTTGGTCTTTCAGCATGTCAGCACGAATCGCGGATCGAAGAGAGGCGGTCTTTCTGTTCCCTGTTCCGCTACCGTTCCCTGTTCCCTGCCCTTAATAGTTCTTCTTCAAGTCCAGCCCGTTGTAGAGCGACGCCACCTGCTCGCCATAGCCGTTAAACATCAGGGTCGTCCGGCGCTGCTGATAGAACGGAAGGCCGATGCGCCGCTCCGTCTTCTGGCTCCAGCGCGGGTGATCGACATTCGGATTCACGTTGGAGTAGAACCCGTATTCGTTCGGCGCCTGCTCATTCCAAGTTGTGGGCGGCATTTTCTCCACGAACCGCACCGTCACAATCGACTTGGCCGACTTGTAGCCGTATTTCCACGGCACCACAATGCGCACCGGCGCGCCGTCCTGGTTGGGCAGCACCTCCCCATAGAGCCCAAACGTCAGCAGCGTGAGCGGGTTCATTGCCTCATCCATGCGCAGCCCTTCGGAGTAGGGCCAGAAGATGGTCGCGTCCTCGCTCGCCCACTTCTCCACATGATGGTCGTAGTAGGAGAGGAACTGCACGTACTTTGCGGAAGGCAGCGGATCGCACAGCTTGATGAACTCCGACAGCGAATAGCCGACCCAGGGAATGACCATGCTCCACGCCTCCACGCAGCGATGGCGATAGACGCGGTCTTCAAGCGGCCGCAACTTGAGCAGCGCGTCGATGTCGAAGGTCTGCGGCTTGGCAACCTTGCCTTCCACCTTCACCGTCCAGGGGCGCGTGGGCAGCCCGCCTGCATTCTTCGCGGGCTGGTCCTTCTCCACGCCGAACTCGTAGAAGTTGTTGTAGTGCGTAATGTCTTCGAGGGTGGTCAGCTGTTCGCCGGTCGTGGTCAGCGGGACTCTGAACGGTCTGGAGCTTGGTCCCGGCTTTCGCCGAAATGCGCGGGTCAATGATATTCGCGATCCGCTCCGCGCCCAGCACCGCCGCTCCTGCCGCGGCGGCAGTGCGCAAGAAACGGCGGCGGTTGAAGTATTCCTCGTAGGCACTTTTCGCCGTGATCTCAGAGGAGGGAATACCGGACGATTTACCGATCAGCATAATCTTGACCTCTTGGGGAATCGAACACTTGCACCCATTAGACACGCTGAAAGGTGCAAGCGTTACAGGAATTCCCGGAAACCGCTAGAAGTTCGCTGCCTACCCCAAAAACGGCCACTGGCCCAACCGTCGCGCCCGGATAAGATAAATCCCCGTGCCGGACACACCGATAAACGCAGCCACAGCCAGCCCTTCAAGAGCCTGGCTCCGGTTCAGCAAAATAAAAACAAACCCGGCAATCGCCGCCAGTGGCGGCAGCGGGTAAAGCGGAATTCTGAACGGCCGCTCCAGCTCCGGCCTTTGCACCCGCAGCAGCATCACCCCCGCTTGCTGCAGGAAAAACTGAAGCAGGATGCGCGTGATCACCAGCATCGTAATTACCTGCGCCAGAGAAAAGAAGCAGAAAGCCGCGCCCACAACTCCCAGCGCCACCAGCGACCGGTGCGGAATGTGGTGTTTTGGATGAACGGCGGCGAGATAGCTGAAGTAGTTGCCGTCACGCGCCGCGGCATAAGGCACGCGCGAGTAGCCCAGGAGGCAGCGAAAACACCGACGCAAACGCGGTCCAGATAATCAGCGCGGCCATCAGGTATCCGGCCCAGCCGCCAAAGGCCGAATGCGCAATCTCCGCCACCAGGCGCACCCGCAGCAGCGCACTTTCCGCTGTGTGCGTTGCGGCATCGCGCAACGACGGCAGAACCGAAAGATTCATCGTCACATAGAACGAAGCCACAAACAGAACGCTCAACAAAATCGCGCGCGGAATCGTCTTTTCCGGCCGCCGCACTTCACCGCCGAGAAAACAGATGTTGTAGTAGCCCCAATAGCAGTAAGTGGTCAGCAGTGTCCCCTGCGCCAGCCCGCTAATGGCCACCCGCGTTTCAAGCGCAGGCAGCGGCCGGCAGATGAAATCCACCGGTTGCGGCGGCGTGTGCAAACCCGGAGACAATGACTCCCGCAATCGAAATCAGCACGCCTGCAAACATTACCCAGGCCATCCATGTCACCGTCCTCAGATTTCGATAGAGCAGCCACGTCATCGTCAGGCAAGCGGCAGCGGCGGCAAAATTCGAGTAGTGCAGCATCGGCCACGCCGCAAAGGGCGTACCGTCCAGCCCCGGCCAGAACATGCCCAGAAAGCTTGAAAGTCCGATGCACCCGGAAGCGATCGACAGCGGAGCCGAAAAGCTCAACTGCCAGACGTAGAGAAAGCTCAGCCAGTTGCCCGCGCGGTCAGGGCCGTAGATCTCGCGAATAAATGCATAGGACCCACCGGCACGCGGGAAAGCCGCACCAAGCTCGGCCCACACCAGCCCATCGGCCACGGCTATCAAGGCGCCCAGCACCCACGCCCACACCGACAGCCGAAACCCTGCCGCGGCAATCACCAGCGGCAGCGTTATAAACGGACCCACACCGATCATCTCCAGCATGTTGAAGAGAACGGCCGAGCGCAGCCCGATGCGGCGCTCGAGAGATGCGGGGTTGGCGGGCGTGGGTGAGGGTAAAGTCATGTGCCTGAGGCGCTCACCGGATTGTACACTGGCTGAAGACCATGTTTCTTCCCATGAGAGTTCATAAGACATTCCCGAAATTCCATCGCACGATATGGCCGGCGGCCGCCGCCGCGCTCGTCCTGGCATGCGCACCGCCTGTGTGGCTCAACGCGCAGCAGCCCGCACAGCAGGCTCCATCGAACGTCGAGTTCCCACCCGCCGAGCCGAGCGAAATAGCGCTTCCCTTGCCCGAAGACCGCGGTCTGGCGCACCTCGAGCAAACCCTCAGGCGCCTCGGCACCACCGCCAGCGTGTTGTACATTGTGGCCCATCCTGACGATGAAGACGGCGCTCTGCTCACCTATCTCTCGCGCGGAAAGGGCGCCCGTGTCACGCTCTTCACTCTCACCCGTGGAGAGGGCGGACAGAACGCCATGTCCGCCGACACCGACGATGCGCTCGGCCTCATCCGCACCAACGAGCTGCTAAAGGCCAACGAGTATCTTGGCGCAAAACAACTGTGGGGCACTGAGGCGGATTTCGGATTCTCAAAAACTCAGGAAGAATCGTTTGCGCGCTGGGGCCATGACCGCGTCCTCTACGATGCCGTGCTGGCAGTTCGTCAGGTCAGGCCGCAGATCATTGTGGCCACGTTCGTGGGCGGGGTTTCCGACGGCCACGGGCAGCACCAGGTCTCCGGCGAGATTGCACAAGAGGCCTTCAAGGCGGCGGGCGACCCGCACGGTCTTTCCCGAACAGCTTAAAGACGGCCTTCAGCCCTGGCAGCCGCTGGCAGTCTATTCCCGAACTCCGTTTGCGCGCGTCACAAGCCAGGGCATCTTCGACTACGCAACCGGCAAGTGGGCGCCCGCGCGTTTTCACAACTACATCACCGGCGAGTGGATCACGAGCGCTCCCTCGGAGGATGTTGTTCTCCCCGTCGGAACCTGGGATCCGGTGCTGGGCCGAAGCTATGTGCAGATCGCGCGCCAGGGCTGGGGCGAGCAGAAATCGCAGAACGGCGGCGCCAATCCGACGCAGAGCGGCCCTTCGACATCGAGCTACCATCTTTGGGCGGCGGCTAGCAGTGCGCAGCCCGCTCCGGATCGGGCGATAACCACCAACGATAATCTGTTTCTGAATGCGAAGGTCCACATCGACACGAGCCTCGAGGGCCTGGCCAAACTCGTAAAGGGCGCTCCTCCTGCTTGGCTCACGGAAAGTCTCCAGCAGATTCAGGCCGGTTTGAAAGCATTCGACAGTGATTGCCTGACCGAAGGCGATGGCAAGAATGGCGTGAATGCTGCGCACAAGCTGGCCCAGGCCTACCGGCAGACCCTGAACCTGTACGCGAAGGTGAAACTCTCCGATCTGGATGCGGAGTCCAAAGCTGGCTTGGAACTGGAACTGGGCGCGAAGGTCCAGCAGTTCCAGTCGGCTTTGAAGGACATGCTTGGTCTGGATCTGGCGGCCTTTACGACCAGCGGCGGCGACCGCAGCGGTCCCGGCCCCGGTGGTGGAGGTGCGGACGAAACTGCCCGCAGCGTATCGCCGGGTCAGGAATTCCGCGTACGCGTGCATACGGCGGATGCGGCAGGCGAAGCTGACCTCGCGCGGGTGTGGCTTGAGAGCCAGAGCGGCTCGCCTTGGAAAGCGGAGGACATGGCCGATCCTGGATCCGGCTCGAAGAATCCCAAGGCCCCCGTCAGCGACCGCCTCTTCCGCGTGCAGGTGGCCAACGATGCTGTACCCACCGCTCCCTTCTTCACGCGCCCCTCCATCGAGCAGCCTTATTACGACATCTCCAATCAAGCCTGGCGAGATCGCTCGTTTGCGCCCTGGCCGCTCGCCGCGTGGGTCGAATACACCTTCGACGGCCTGCCCATTCGACTCGGCCAGGTGGTGCAAACGCTGCAACGGGTCACTGGCCCCGGCGGCATCTATGAACCGCTGGTCGTGACTCCGGCAATCGGAATTCGAATGGAGCCCGAAGCGCGCATCCTCCCGCTCGACGGCTCTGCGCTGCCGGTAAAGGTGACGGTCCATGCGCAGGCGGCAGCCGAGGGAACTGTGGTGCTGAAACTGCCTGAGGGCTGGCGCGCCGAACCGGCCGAGGCACACTTCAATTTGAAGAGCGCAGGAGACGCCGCCCCACTGGTATTTTCCGTCTCAACAGATGGGGCTGCGGCGGGCGTTTATAGCCTGAAGGCGATCGCGCAGTCAGCCGGCCGGAGTTATCAGACCGGCTGGCGCAGCATCGGCTACCTGGGGTTGCGGCCCTACAACCAGTACCTGCCTGCGGAGTTGAAGACGCGCAAGGTGGATGTAAAGCTGGCGCCCGGTCTGCGCATAGGCTACGTGATGGGTCCCGGCGACCTGGTTCCTGAGGCAATTGACGAGCTGGGCGTTGTGCCTCATTTTCTCAATGATGCGGAGCTTGCTTCGGGCGACTTTTCGGCGTTCAACGTCCTGGTTATCGGGATTCGCGCCTACTCCACGCGGCCCGCGCTGGCCGCTGTGCAGCCGCAGCTCGACGAGTTCGTGCGCCGTGGAGGAACGCTGATCGTCCAATACCAGAGCGCGACATTTCCTGCCCCACTGCCGCTCTCCCTCAAGGGTATCCCGGAGCGTGTGGTGGATGAACAGGCGCCAGTCAAGCTGCTCGAGCCCGACAACCCGCTGCTCAGTTGGCCCAACAAGATAACCACCGCCGATTTCGACGGATGGGTCGAGGAGCGCGGACACTCTTTCCTTGACTCGTGGGATCCAGGCTACACCGCACTTACTGAGACCGCCGACGCAGGCCAAGACCCCCAACGCGGTGGATTACTTGTAACTCACCCCGGCAAAGGAACCTATATCTATGTCGCCTATGCTTTGTATCGCCAGTTACCCGAGTTAGTGCCCGGAGCGTATCGCTTGCTTGCTAACCTTCTAAGTGCGGGCAAGGATGCTGCGCAGTAGAACAAATCTCTCCATTGCCAAAGTCCACTCATATGCAATACTCATGGGCCTTTAACCCGTTCAAATACTATTGGAAGGACGAAGAATCCTATTGTTAAAAACAGGTGAATTCCGATGCATCCGATATGCAAACGTGTAGCGGTTTTTAGCTAGGTTAAAAATATGTAAATTCGTCAAATCTTCATCAAATTCTGCGAGTCTTGGATTCGGAACCGGAGAACCCTTCAATCGTGGAATTCTTCACCGGCTATGCTTGTCTCTCCTGCACTCCGATAAGTAGACAATACGGCTTCATCTGGCTCAAATCGGGAATGCGGGAACGCGGTGCGTTGAATTTCCAAACTGACGCAATCACGATCCAACTTGATTAGAGAGGACATAAGAGGCCCAATGAACTTCAAATTCAAATCTGCTGCCGCTGCACTTCTGGCAGCGAGTCTCGTTGTTTCCTACGCCTACGCCAGCGATCCTACTCCGCCGGCAAAGAAGCACGCTGCAACCCAAAAAGCCAAGACCCCTCCGGGACCCACAGTCGAAGAGCAGATTCAGTCTCTGCGCCAGGAATTCCAGGGGCAGATCGACGGATTGAAGACCAGTCTTGCCGACAGGGACGCGCAATTGAAGCAGGCTCAGCAAGCCGCCGCCGATGCACAAGCCGCCGCCGCCAAGGCTCAGGCAGCGGCTGACGCACAGCAGCAGGCGGTTACGGACAATGCCGCCGCCGCGTCGACATTGAAGGCCACCGTCGACGACATGAGGAATGTGAACGCAATCACGGTCGGCTCGTTCAGCGACGATATCACCGCCCTCAAGAAGACAATCGCGAGTCCCGACACAATCAACTTCAAGGGCATCGCCCTCTCGCCTACAGGCAGCTTCATTGAAGCTGCAACCGTGTGGCGCCAGGGCGCTACCGGCGACGACATCAATACCGGCGCCACCAGCGTTCCGCTGGCAAACGCCGACGGCGCGCAGATGAGCGAGTTCTTCGGCAGCGCCCGCCAGTCCCGTGTTGCCTTGAAAGCAACCGGTAAAATCGCCAGCATGACCATGACCGGCTACTACGAGGCAGACTGGCTCAGCTCCGGCACCACATCCAACAACAACCAGTCCAACAGCTACACCATGCGCCAGCGCGAACTGTGGGCCGACGCCAAAACGGCGAACGGCTGGGACTTCTCCGGCGGCACCGGTTGGTCGCTGGTTGCGGAAACCGCCTCGGGCCTCACCCGCGGAACCCAGGTTCTGCCGTCCACCATCGACGCGCAGTACGATGCCGGCTTCGTGTGGTCCCGCCAGGAAAGCTTCCGCGTGGCCAAGAACATCGGTAAGAAAGCATTCATTGGCATGTCGGCTGAGAACGCCGAGATCCTGAACGCAGCCGGGCAGGGCCTGCCCACGAACTACGTGTTCGGTTCTACCGGCACCGGCGGCGGCCTCTACAACTCAGCCGCCAACTACTCCTACAACTATTCGCCGGACTTGGTCGCCAAAATCGCCATCGAGCCGGGCTGGGGCCACTGGGAAGCATTCGGAATCGGCCGCTTCTTCCGCGACCGCATCTATCCCGCCACCGGAGCACCATACAACGACATGGAGCCGGCAGGTGGCATCGGCGGCGGCTTCCGCGGCCCGTTCGCCAACAAGAAACTCACCATCGGCCTTAAGGGCCTCTATGGCATGGGCGTTGGCCGTTATGGCAACTCGACCATTGCCGACGTGACCGTTCGTCCCAGCGGCACGCTGGAGCCCCTCAAGGCCTTCTCGGCGCTGGGCACTATCGAAATGAATCCCACGCCCCGGTTGAACATCTACTTGAACTACGGCGGCGACTACATTTACCGCGACTACGTGCTGAACGGAACCACCCAGGTGGGCTACGGCACGACAACTGCAAATATGTCCGGCTGCTTGACCGAGACTCAGGCTTCCGGTTCCGCCGGCGCCGGCGCAGGCACTCAGACCGCTCCCAGCCGGATGCGGCGGCAACAACAAGGACGTGCAGGAGTTCGTAGCCGGCTACTGGTACAACTTTTACAACGGGCCCAAGGGGCGTCTGCGCATGGGCATCACATACGAGAACATCCGCCGCGATCTGTGGTCCGGCGCGGGCGGCACCGACCAACCCCGGCGGCGGCGCGCACGGCGACGACAACATGTTCTTCACCTCGTTCCGTTACTATCTGCCGTAAACCTCGGGCCTTCGGGTCCGGCATAGAAAAGGGGCAGTCCGCGATGCGGACTGCCCCTTTGCTTTTGCCTGTGTCAGAGTTTACTCTGCTGCTTCCACACCCTTGGTCTGCGCCACGGTCCAGTCCGGCGCACCCACCTTGAAGCGCGCGAAGCGCCGCACGGTAATGTTCTCGCCCAGCTTGCCAACCTTCTGCGCAATCAGTTCCTTGATGCTGACGGCCTGGTCCTTGATGAAGGGCTGCTCCAAAAGGCAAACCTCCTCGTAGAACTTGGCCATCTTGCCGTCGACAATCTTCTCGATCACCGCGGGCCGGCTTGCCGGTGGCAGCGGCCTGGGCGCGGAAGATATCCTTCTCGCGCTCGAGATCTTCCGGCGTCACATCCTCCGGCTTCACGTAGCGCGGATCGCTGGCGGCGATGTGCATCGCGATGTCCTTCAGCAGTTCCTGGAAGTCCTCGGTGCGGGCCACAAAGTCGCTCTCGCAGTTCACTTCAACCAGCACGCCCAGCTTGCCGCCGGCATGAATATAAGGAAATACCGAACCGTCGTTGGTAGTCCGCGAAGCCTTCTTCTGCGCGGAGGCCATGCCCCGCTTGCGCAGCACCACAAATGCTTCCTCGATGTTCCCCTTGGTTTCCTGCAAAGCCTTCAGGCAATCGCCCATGGGCGCGCCGGATTTCTCGCGCAGCTCTTTCACCTGCTTGGCATCAATCTTATCTGTAACACTCATTTCTCTATTTCCTTTCGAAGAAACTCAACCAAAATCCCGCCCGCACGGCAAGTGCCAAAAGAAAAGCGTGGCACCTGAACCGGGCGGCCACGCTCGTCTCAGTTTGCGCACTTTCGTGCGCATATTCGATTAAAGAGCGCCCTCGGCCGCTTCGGCCTCATCCAGCAGAGCCGCAACCGCGGCGGGCGCCTTGCGAATGCCGGGGCCCAGAACCGCATTCAGGTCCAATTCCTCGGCATCGGCGGGAATGGCTTCTTCCGCTGAGGCCTCGGCTTCAACTGCCACAGGCATCTCCTCGGCAAATGCCTTGTCGCCCACCAGGTTCACGCCCTCGGCCGCCGAGTCGGCGATCTTCGAAGTGAACAGGCGAATGGCGCGAAGCGCGTCGTCGTTGCCCGGAATCACGTAGTCCACCACCGTCGGATCGCAGTTGGTGTCGACCACCGCAACCACCGGAATGCCCAGTTTGCGCGCTTCCTTCACCGCAATCGCCTCGTTGTTCGAGTCGACGATGAACAGCGCATCCGGCAGCCGCTTCATGGTCTTGATGCCGGCCAGGTTGGCCTGCAGGTGCTTGCGCTCCCGCTCCAGCTTGATGACTTCCTTCTTGGTCAGCAGCTCGTAGCGGCCGTCCGTGGCCATGTCGTCCAGTTCCTGAAGGCGCTTCACCGACTTCTGCACCGTCACCCAGTTGGTCAGCAGCCCGCCCAGCCAGCGCTGGTTGATGTAGGGCATGCTCGCGCGAGTGGCTTCCTCGGCCACCGCATCCTGTGCCTGGCGCTTGGTGCCGACGAAAAGTATCGTCTTGCCTCCTGCGCACAGCTCGGTAACGAACTTCGACGCATCCTTGAACAGCTTCAGCGTCTTCTGCAGGTCGATAATGTAGATCCCGTTGCGCTCGCCGAAGATGTATTCCTTCATCTTGGGATTCCAGCGCTTGGTCTGATGCCCGAAGTGAACACCCGCTTCGAGCAGCTCCTTCATTGTGATCGTGGCCAATTGGCCTCCTTCATGGATTGCATCCGGGTGGTCGATGCCGGCGCCCGGATTAGAACCCGCTTGCGCGGGGGATTTGATACCGAGGGGTCAGAGGTCGGAAATCAAGGTCAGTAACCGAACACGCGGTAATCTGATCCCTGATCCCTGAAACCTGACCCCTGCAAGCGCTTTAGCGCTTGCTGAATTGGAACCGCTTGCGTGCGCCCTTCTGCCCGTACTTCTTGCGTTCCTTCTGGCGCGCGTCGCGAGTCATCAGCCCTTCAGCCTTGAGCAGCTTGCGAAGTTCCGGGTTGAACTCAACCAGGGCGCGGGCAATGCCCATCTTCACGGCATCGGCCTGGGCGGCAACTCCGCCGCTCTTCACCGTAGTCACCACGTCAAACGAGCCGGCCAGCTCGGCCACAACAAGCGTCCGCTTGGCGGCCACGCGCTGCTGCTCGGTGACGAAGTACTCTTCAAAAGCCTTGCCGTTGACCTTCCACTCGCCCGTGCCGGGACGAAGAAAGACGCGCGCGATCGCCGACTTGCGCCGCCCCGTCCCGTAATACTGAACCAGATCTGCCATTCTCCGCTCTCTCCGCCAAGCTGTTTCCGCTCGGCTGTTCCCTATTCCCTGATCCCTGTCGGGGTCCCCGGCGAGCGATTTTTGCTCGTTGGGGTGACTCTGTCCCTGCTCTTACGAAATCTCCATCGCCACCGGCATCTGCGCCTGGTGGGGATGCTTGTCGCCCCGATAAACCTTCAGCTTGGTCGCCATCTGCCGGCCCATCTTGCTCTTGGGCAGCATGCCCTTGATGGCCTGCTCCAGAATCATCTCCGGCTTGCGGTTCAAGAGGCGCGTGAATGACTCCTCGCGCAGCCCGCCCGGAAATCCGGTGTAGCGGCGATAGAGCTTCTGGCCGGCCTTCAACCCCGTCAACCGCACCTTCTCCGCGTTGATCACGATCACGTGGTCGCCGACGTCGATGTAGGGAACATACTGGGGATTCAGCTTGCCGCTTAACAAATCGGCGGCCTTGGTCGCCAGCCGCCCCAGCGTCTTGCCGCTGGCGTCAATCACATAAAACTTGCGGGCAATATCTTTGCCGCTCGGAACAAAGGTACTCATCTCACTCCTGCCTTCAATAAACCAGCGCAAAACATATTCGCCCGCGCTCAAAAGCGCACGGGCCTGATCTCTACCCACTGCCAAACAAATCTGTTCGGGTGAGGACTGCGCGTGTTGGCCCTCGAAGGGCTCTGGCTGAGCTGAACAGAATCGACGTTCAGCGGCCTGTGACCTGTGCAGGCGAATCCCCTCGGGGGCATCCGTCAGCCGAGTCCGGGTGAGCACTCATCACCCCATCGACGAAATCCTATCGATGGGGACCCCGTGCACACAGACCCCAGGCGCAACACCGCGCAAGGTCTTCAGAATACCCGAAATGGGGGTCGAGTCAATGAAAAGTGGGGTCGGCTAACTACTTCTCTCGGTCGTTGTCCAGCGTTGCTCCGGCGGCCTCCCAAGGGCGAAGGGTTGAAATGTCGGGCAACCTGAAAGGCACAGGAGTTTTTCCAAATGCGTAGACTTCCAACTCCACCAGACGCCCGCCGGCTTGGTCGAGGAGGCCTCCCACAAGTTCTTTCCCCACAGCACCGGCGAAATCTGCAAGTACCGACTTTCGGAGGCCGCGGCGGGTGTCGTAACAGGGACCACCAAATCGATCGAAGGACAGCCGCAGCTGCATCTCCCGTGAACCCGCGTCGTTTCAACCTGGGCAGAAAACCTTGCGCGCCAGCTTCGCCGTGGAGCAAAAGCCACTCGATGAGCGCGCCTTCCTCGGCAGACAGAGCACGATCAAGATCAATCGAGTAGCCAGAATACCGGACTGCTTGATCTTGAGCAGCCGCAATAATCGATCTGTCAGTTCGGAAAGGGCACGGCGGACTACCCCTCTTTGTCGATCACTCCTACCTCACTCCCAAACTCCTCTTCATCGGATGCGCCTCAGTGTTGAAGATCACCGCATTGAAATCCAGCGTCGACTCGGGCGCAAACAGAAGGTAAAGATACTTCATAACCTCCGCAAAGAAGAAGCTCTCCATCGAATCGGCCTTCGCCTTGGTGCGCACATCGTCCAGCGCCGCATAAGCCTCGTCCGTGCGGCAGAACTTGACCAGCGAGCTATAGTACGTCGCTCCCATGGCCAGGTACTTCGGGTCGTGCGTGTAGTGGTAGAGGTAGTACGTTGACTCGATAATCTCCGGCCGCAGCGGATAGCCCGGCGAGGTAATCTTCATCGTCGAGTAATCCAGCCGTTCCGGTTCAATGCCCGCCAGCATCCACATCCTGAAGCTCGAGTCCTGCAGTTGCTTCGCCCGTTCCAGATCGTTCCCCAGCCCCAGCACCGCGGGATAGAACGCATCGAGCGCGCCATAGAGCGTCGTCGTGCGCTTGCCGGTGTTCATGTCCGCCTGTCCATACCACAGGCCGTTTGGCTCCATGTCGGCGAGATACTTGTCGATGGCCATCTCGCTCGTGCGCCACATCTGCTCGCAATCCTTGTCTCCAAAGAGAATCGACGCCTTGAGAAGATACTCATAATAAGAATCGATGCCGCCCATGATGCCCGCGGTCGGGTTGGTCCAGGCCCCGGTCTCCACATCGATCTCCGACCCCACCAGGCCGATCTCCGAGCGCCGCTTGTACAACTCCACCAACGCGCGCTTGGCCTTGTCGTAGTACACCTGTTTGCCGGTGAGCCGCGACAGCATTCCGAACTCAAGCAGCAGGCTGCCGACTTCCGCCGGATTGCTCCTGGTGCCGCGTACCGCGCCCGTGCGCAGGTTGACATATTCATAAGGCATGCCGGTCGGCGAGTCGAACATGGGCAACATGCGCCGGCCCAGCTCGTCGGCCAGCTCCAGCAACCGCTTGTCGCCGGTCATCTCGTAGCCGGAGATGAGACTGCCCAGTAATCGGATCGTGATTTCAAAATCCTTGACGTAGATGTCCTGGTTTAGGTCGAGCTGGGTGTCGATCAGCTTGCGCGCCTCGTCCGCCTGCGGAGTCAAACCTATCAGCGTAAGTGTGTCGAGCGAGTCAATGGGAGTCATAAGCAGCGAGTGACCCGGCCCGTACCAGTCGAACGATTCCTTGCTGAGCGGCTTGAGAGAATCGTGCCCCCAGGCGTATTTCTTGTAACCGTTCCAGGCGTGCAGCGTCTCTTCGCGCACGCGCGCCGCCATCTCGGCCTTCTCCGCATCGGTCATGGAGAAAACCGGAGGCGGGGCATGAGAGACCGGCGGGTTAGCAGCGGAAACATTTTGCGCGAAGGCAGCAGGCGTCACGAGAAGAGCAATGGTTAGAAGAACTGTCGGAACTCGCATCGCACCCATTGTATGGCCAAGCGGCGAAGCCGGCTCGCCCATCCGCGGACCCCGGCCTCAACCTCAGGGCTTCAGAAGCAGTCGAGGATAATATGCCGGGGCCAATCGCGGCCCCGCCGCCATGCAAGTCTGGATCCCGTATTTCCAGTTATAGATCGGGCGGGACTGCGAACATTTAATGCTGCGGCAAGCCGATGTGGAGTAGAATCGCCTGTCGGCAGCGAGACCGCCGTCCGGCGTGGGAGAACGAAAATGCCCAACGTCCTCATCCCTACTCCGAGGGGCCAAATGCCCGCTTGGTTGGCTGTCCCTTCATCCACAGCCCCCGTCTCCGGCATCGTAGTTCTGCATGACATATTGGGCATGAGCCAGGACCACCGCAACCAGGCAAACTGGCTGGCCGAGGCCGGCTTTCTCGCCATCTCTCCCGACCTTTACTACATGGGTGGCCGGCTTGTCTGCATCCGCCAGGTCATCCGCGACATGATCGCCCGCACCGGCCCCGCCTTCGACGACGTCGAGGCATCCCGAAAATGGCTCCTCGCGCAACCCGGCTGTAACGGACGAATCGGCGTCGTCGGCTTCTGCATGGGCGGCGGGTTCGCGCTGTTACTGGCCGCTGGACACGGTTTTTCCGCAGCCGGAATCAACTATGGCGGCCCGCTGCCGAAGGATGTCGACGACTTCCTCAACACTGCTTGCCCGGTGGTGGGAAGCTACGGCGGCTTGGCCAAATGGGAGCAGGGCACAGCCGATCAGTTGGCGGCGGCCCTCGAGCGCGCTCTGGTTCCCAACGACGTAATGGAGTATCCCGACGCCGGCCACTCCTTCATGAACAACCACCGCGGCTATGGCTTTCTAAAGGTGCTGCGATTCAAGGCCATCGGCTACAACGAAGCCGCCACAATGGATGCCCGGCGCCGCATCGTGGCCTTCTTCCAGCTTCATCTTGCAGGCCAAAGGCCATGACCTCACAGCAAGAGCACGAAAACGGATCTCAGAATAGCTGGGCCGATCTCAACGGTCTCTATCGCATCGGTGGCGTTGCCGCGCTGCTTCTGCTCATCTACTCGCTGGCGACGATGGTTCAGATGGTGCTTCTGGGCGGCCAACCCACGTCTGCAGCTCAGGCTTTCGACCTCTTGCAACACCATCGAGTGGTGGGCCTGTTGCGGCTCGACCTGCTAACCATTACGGTCCTGCCGCTCTACTATCTATTGTTTCTTGGCCTCTTCGCCGCGCTGCGTCGAGACGACTACGCCAATGCCATACTCGCAACCGTGTTTGCGTTCGCTGGCGTAACGCTGGTGCTCGCCACGCCAACCGCACTTTCCATGCTCCCCCTCAGCGACAAGTTTGCCGTCGCAACCAGCGACGCCGCGCGGAACCAACTGCTCGCCGCCGGAGAAGCCATCATGGCCGCCGATATCTGGCACTCGACAGGCGCCATTCTGGGCGGAGTACTTCTCCAGTGCGGTGCGGTCTTGATCTCGGTGGTGATGTTGCGCGGCAACGTCTTCAGCAAGGCGACAGCCTGGATAGGCATCATCATGAATGGGCTCGACCTGGCCCACATTGCCGGCGGACTTTTCGTGCCCGTCCTCGGTGCAGTTCTTTTGTCCCTCGCCGGCCTGCTCTACCCTGTCTGGTTCTTCCTTGTTGGCCTCAGACTGCTGCGGTTGGCATCGAGCCACCGCCATGCGCACCAAAACTCTTAGAGAAGCAAATGCCCCACCCCGCGAGAATTCTCGCAGAAAGTGGGGCCCTTGCCTGGTCAACAACGAAAAGCTGCTAGCTAGAAGCTAAAGGCTGGAGGCTGGTTTCACGCTGCAGTCTGATTCACCGAGCTCACCCGGAACCGCTTCATCTGAATCGACAGCGTCTTCTCGATCTTGCGCAGGTCGCCGCGCTCGGCGGGGCCGGCAAATGTCGAGGCCACGCCACGAGCCGACGCGCGTCCGGTGCGGCCTACGCGGTGAACAAAGTCCTCGGCCACCTTGGGCAGATCGAAGTTGATCACATGCGCCACGTTGGCCACGTCGATGCCGCGAGCGGCAACGTCCGTTGCCACCAGCACCCGGTGATGGCCTTCGGAAAAGCTGCGCAGTGCTGCGTTGCGCTGCGATTGCGAGCGGTCGCCGTGAATCTGCGTAGCCGACCAGCCCGAGCGGGCCAGCCGGCGCGCCACGCGGTCCGCGCCATGCTTGGTGCGTACGAAGACCAGGAAGCTGCCCTTCTCCGCGCCCAGCAGGTGCTCGAGCAGCTCCTGCTTCTTGTCGGGCGCCACTTCAAACGTGCGCAGCTCGACATTCTCGGCAGGCTTGAGCACCGAGCCAATCTCGACGCGGGCCGGATTGTTGAGATACTTGCGCGCCACTTCCTTCACCGCGCCTTCCAGCGTGGCCGAGTAGCAGAGCGTCTGCCGCTGAATGCGGCAGCGTCGCAGCGATGCGCGCGATGGCGGGCTGAAAGCCCATGTCGAGCATGCGATCCACTTCGTCGAGCACCAGGATCTTTACCTGGTCCAGCCGCACCAGCTTGCGCTTGAGATAATCCTCAAGCCGCCCCGGCGTGGCAACGATCAACTTCGCGCCGCGGCGAATGGCGTCGAGCTGCGCCCGCTCTTGCATCCCGCCGACCACCAGGGCGACGGTTTGCTCCGAGCTCGATCGGATGGCGAGGAACGCCTGCTCCACCTGCATGGCCAGCTCGCGCGTGGGCAGCAGGATCAGAGCATGCGCCGCCGGTCCGCGGGCTGCCGAGGTTTGCAGCATTTCCACGATGGGAATGAGGAAGCCGAGCGTCTTGCCGGTTCCGGTCTGCGCCGTGGCCAGCACGTCGCGGCCTTCAAGGGCTGGGGGAATGCAGCCGGCCTGCACCGGGGTTGGGGTTTCAAACTTGTTGGCGTTGAGCCGCGCCATGAGGGCCGCGGACAAATTGAACTGCGAAAACTGAGTGGTCAAAATAATTCTTTCTTCTGCTCCGGGTGCCCCTTTCCTGGGGCCTGCCGGCGGAGCTGGGACTGGAGGCGCGCGTCCCCTTTGGAGGCGCAAGCCTGCTTATCGATATGCGTAAGGGAGAACCGAAAGTCGTTCCAATAGACTGGCCACCGGCATTCAATGGGGAGAATGCCCTGGCCCGGAGCTGCCACACGCTACTTGTACGCCGGGCGGCTCATTGCCGGCCGGCACCACTGTCCCCAATGCTTCCGGCCTTCAGCGGCCATTCCATTCAAGGAGGCTGCGCTTCCAGCTCTGCCGGACCAACACAGGGTCCCTGGCAGAGTCGCCGGGTGGGAGACTCAGTGGTTACGCTGTAGGGGCTTGGGGAAATCTGTAAAAGGCAGGCTGCCTTGTCTCTGGCAAACTACCGCTCACGGCCAAATCACTGAGCGCAAACTCAGTGTAGCACACTTTCGCCTTTCCCTCGCCTTTGCCTGGCTTGGCGGTCAGCTCCGCAGATCGCGATCGCCATTCATCCGCGCATCCGGCAGCCCCAGCCGCCGCTTGATCTCCAGCAACTCCTGGATTTTGTCGGCGGGAAGGAACTTGAGCGGCTTGCCGATCTGCTGCGCGATCAGGAAGGTCTTGCAGTAGGTTTCGAACGTCTCCACAAACCACTCCGCGTGGCTCACCGTGTCTGCCCAGCAGACTATGCCATGGTTCGACAGCAGGATGGTGTTGTGCTCGTGGACAAAGGGCCGAACGGTTTCTGCAAAGGCCTGCGTTCCCGGTGTCTCATAGGGCGCCACCGCCGCCGGACCAATCGAGGTTTCGTACTCCGAGATCAGTCCGATCGGCGGCGCCGAACCGGTCATTGCGAACGCAGTGGCATGCGGCGGGTGGCAGTGGACAACGGCGCGCGCGCGCGGAGTGCAGCGGTAAATCTCCAGGTGCAGCAGCAGTTCGCTGGTACGCATGCGATTGCCGGCCAGAATTTTGCCGTCCAGATCGGACAGGCATATGTCGGCCGGTTCCATATCGCGCTTGCTCATCATGGTCGGCGTACAAAGCAGGTAGTCCTCGCCGAGCCGCACGCTGATGTTGCCGCCGTTGCCGTCGACATACTGCCGCTCCCACAGCTTGCGGCCAACGGCAATAATCTCCACCCGCAGGGCGTGGGCCTCGCGAGAACTGGCCGCCGTAAGCGGCGAAGTCTTCGCCAGGGCAGGCTGCTGCATCTCGATTTCCTGTTCCGGTGTCGGAACCAGCGTCTGCTCCATTCGTCGGCCTCAAGTGGAATACGGTTCTGACCAAGCGCGCCGGGATAGCTCGCCCATCACAAACATTGTTTCGCGGATGAGGTTATGGCAACGTGATAGGGGTCACAGGGGGACGAATGCTAGTCCCCCGGCACCAGCCGCCGCTGCAGCGCCTCCAGCGTCTGCCCCTTGGTCTCCGGGTAAACCAGAAGCACCACCACAAACTGCACCACGGTCATCATTGCGAAAAACGCAAACGGCGTCTGGGTGTGGAAGGAATGCACCACCACCGGAAACTCGAGCGCAATCGCCGCGTTCATGAACCAGTGGCTGGCCGAGCCCACGCCTTGCCCCTTCGAGCGAACCGAGGTCGGAAAGACTTCGCCGATATAAACCCAGATGACCGCGCCCTGCGAGATCGAAAAGAAGGCGATGTACGTAACCAGAATCCCGAGCAGCGCAGCTCTGATGCGATTGGGTCGCGAAGACCCACGCCACGCCGCCCAGGCAGGCGGAACATCCCGCCGCGCCAATCAGCAACAGCGTCTTCCGGCCCAGCTTGTCGATCAGCGACATGCCCACCAGCGTGAAAGTAAAGTTGGTGGCGCCGATGGCGATCGCCTGCTGGTCGCTCGAAATCTGGCTGAAGCCCGCCGCCGCAAAGATGTTGTTCAGGTAATAGAGAATGGCGTTGATGCCCGCCAACTGGTTGAAGGCGCCGATCGAGATGGCGAGAAACAGCGGGTAGCGGTATTTCCAGCGAAAGACAGGCTCGTGCGCGATGGCATGTTCCTGCGCCAGCGCGGAGCGAATATCGGCGAGTTCGGCCTCGGGGTTCTCTTCGCCCATCAGCTTCAGTACGGCAAGCGCTTCGTCGATGCGATTGCGAGAAGCGGAAAAACGGGGGCTGCGCGGAATGCGGAACAGCAGAATCAAAAACGCAACGGCCGGAATGCCGGCGATGCCCACCTGCCAGCGCCATTCCGTCGCGCCCAGGTGCAGCGTGCGGATGAAGTAGTTGGAGGTGTAGGCCACCATGATGCCGAAGACCACATTCAACTGAAAGGCAGCGACAAGGCGCCCTCGCCACTTGGCCGGCGCAAGCTCCGCGATGTAGACCGGCCCCAGCACCGACGAAGCGCCAATCCCCAGTCCGCCGATAAAGCGGAAGATCATGAACGAGTACCAACCCCACGCCAGCCCGCAACCCACGGCGGAGACCACATAGAGAATGGCCGTGATGCGCAGCGTTTCGCGCCCGCCCAGTCTTTGCCCAATGGCGCCTGCGCCGAGCGCGCCGATCACGGTGCCTACCAGGCCGATCGCCACCGTCAGGCCTTTCTCCTGCGGGCTCAGGCCGTAAAGGCGCACCAGCGCATCGATCGCGCCCGCAATCACAACCGTGTCGAATCCGAACAGCAGCCCGCCCAGGGCGCCGGTCAGCGTGGCTTTCATCAGGTTGACGTTTGGCCGCATAGTCTCCGTTCTTTTTTGAAATCCAAACCCATCCTACAGACTGCCGCTCTGCTGGGCAAAACCGCGCGCGCCGAAAACCGGCTTCGCCTGACTTAGACTGGAAGGGCGATGGCGATATCAAGCCGGATCCGCGGGATTGTGCAATGCCGCATCGCTCTCGGAGCGGCTTTATTGTTGTTCGCCGCCGCGGCGAGCGCTCAGACAGCGGATTGGAAATCGTTCAGCTATCCCGCCGACGGATTCCAGGCTTCCTATCCATCTGTACCGGAGTTGCAGAAGAAAGATATACCCGCCGATGCCGGTTCGTTTGAATTGCGCTCGTATGGCGTCCAGGTTGCTTCAGTAGCGCTCTTTGCGACGGTGTGCGATTACGGCTCACAAGCCGCGGGCAAGGATTCCGACTCGATGCTGCAAGGCGCAAAGAATGGCGCGTTGCAAAACTCCAATTCGCACCTGACCAGCGAGAAAAAGATCAAGCTCGGAATTTACCCAGGCATCGAGTTTGAAGCGGAAAGCGACGCAGCGCAGTTTACCGCCCGCATCTACATGGTGGGCACTACACTCTACCAGACGCTGGTGGTTGCGCCGCTGGGCAAGCCCTACCCCGAAGCCGCTCGTTTTCTGGACTCGTTCCAGTTAATCGCCAAAACGGCCAACTAACTCGCGGGTGCGCTACCGGGCAGCACGGCCAGGATGCGGCAGCGGTGCTTGTCGGCCGCGCTCCAGGCCAGCGCCATCTCGCTCTCCATGCATACGCAATCGCCGGCTTCCAGCACTTCCTTCATCCCTCCCGCATCAAGTTGCAGCCGGCCCTCCAGCACGTAGATCACGCCGCTGGTCTCGCGAAAGCAATCCGCGGCGCTGGCTGCACCGCCAGGAGCGAATTCGATCATCCGCACCACCAGCCGGGGATTCTCATCGCTCGAATTCAGTGGCGTCACCTTTACCGGCTCCTCTCCCCTGCCATCGCCTTCAAAGTGCCCTCTGCGCGTGATGGAGAGCGAGTGGCGGGCGGGTTCCGAGAAGAAGTAGCTCATGCCCACGCCATAGACGCGGCTGATGGTGGCCAGCGTCGGCAGCGTGGGAATCATGCGGTCGGTTTCCAGCTTTGACAACAGTGCGGTCGACAGGCCGGTTTCCGCGGCCAGCCGGGAAAGCGTGAGGCGCTTCTGGGTGCGCAGCGAACGCAGCTTGAGGCCAATCAATAGGGTTCCAGCGACCACTGCGCATACGAAACAGGCTTGGGCATATGGGTTCCTTCCAATCCGGCAACAGATTCGTGTCTGGTTACAGGCTTGAATCGATTCTGGCAGGCCGCACGGCCCAATTTTCTGAACTATTTCTGAAGTTTTCTTGCAGAGATTTCCCGGCTTGTGCAAGCCTGCGCGGGCCCAGTTATCCTTTTGAAGGACGGTCAACTCTGCCGATTCCAATTGCAACCAACTCTCCCCAGAGGTTTAGTCCATGATCCGTCACTCCCCATTTTGATTCCTTCTCCTCATTTCAGAGTCAGCATCCGCGCCTTGCGCAGTGTGTGGCTTCTGATCTTCGCCGTCTCTCTTTATGCAAGCGCGCAAGGCACTCCCGCGCCCAAGCCCGACGCAAACTCCGAGCCCGACGTGCTTGTGCTCAGCAACGGCGATACTCTGCACGGCAAATTCGTGAGCGAAATCGCGGGAAAGGTCACCTTCCACAGCGATCCGCTCGGCGACGTCTCCCTAGGCTGGGACAAGATCAAAGAACTGCACACAAGCCAGAAGTTCGCCGTGCTCAGCGAACCGTGAAGGCCCGCGGCAAGAAGGCCGCGAAACAGATTCCCGTAGGGACCCTCGAAGTGGCGAATCAGTCGCTCACCTTGCATCCGGAGAGCGCCGCCGCTGAAACTCCCCTTCCGGTGAAGAACGCGCAATACATCATGGATGCCGCCGAACTGGACAAGCAGGTGAACCACGAGCCGGGCTTCTTCTCCGGCTGGAACGGCGCGGCCACAGCCGGAGCAACTCTGGTGACCGCAACGCAAAACCAGTACACGGTTTCAGGAGGCATTGGCCTGGTGCGCGCGGTGCCCACGGTGAGCTGGCTGAATGCGCGCAACCGCACATCGGTGGACTTCACCGGGTCGTTTGGAAAAATCACCCAGCCCGCCTACACTTCCGGAACAACCACCGTCCCCGCCGTGCCAACAAAGTCGGCGATCTATCACGCCGATGCGGAACGCGACGAATATTTCTCGCCGCGCTTTTTCGCCCTGGGACAGACGGCCTTCGACCACAACTTCGGCCAGGACCTGGACCTGCAGCAGATCTACGGCGGCGGCTTCGGCTGGACGGCCCTCAAGACCGCAAAGCAGGAAGCCGACCTGAAAGGAACGGTCCAGTACGAGAAGCAGCAGTTCATCACCGGAGGTTCCAGCGGCAATCAGAATCTGATCGGTTCCACCTTCGCCGCAACCTACGTCCTGCACCTCAAGCTATTCACCTACACGCAGGGCGTCTCGTATATTCCCGCCTACAACAATATGCGGGCCTACTCCACCAACGAGACCAACACCTTTGCGTTTCCCGCATACAAGCGCTTGAGTTTTTCGCTCGGGACGATGGACAGCTATCTGAACGATCCGCCCGTGTCGCTGCCGCCCACCAAGCGGAACTCGTTCCAGTTCACAATGGGCCTGACCTACGCAATCAAATCGAAGTATTGATCAATCCGAACTGAACTGACGAGTCAACGATTCAGGGCTTTGTTGCGCGGTCAGTAGGGATAGGCCCTGAACAGCGCCGGAGACCGCTTAAGGGCAATTTCCGCGCTGAAGGGGACTCAAGCCATAAGGATTGTTTAAGATGCGCTCCATCGGATTTGTTTACTAATATGGTACTAAGTAACCAGCTTTCCATTACTTCAAGCTGAAGAATTTGCAGAATTACTCGCCCTCCCCCGACAGTCGATAAGCGGATAATCGAATTACAAAAAAATCTGTGCTCGTTGAAGCCTGAAATTTCAGACGAGATTGTTGCACTTTTTCTTTTCCCAGATTGAACCGCCGGCTGGGGTCTTGCGCTCCCTGCAGGCGGCTGCCATTTGACAGGTCGAATCCTGGTCGAATGGCGTCACATCGGCGGACTGGTTCGCCAGGAGTCCGAAGAACTGCGTTGGTTCGGATGCACCAGAGTACTTCCGCACTGCCTGGCCCTGAAGGACCGGGCCTCTCAGTTTGCAGGTTTCCGCCTGGAAGCCGACGGCAACTCTCCTGCGCGGCGACACGCCCATTCATCTGCCGCCCAAGGAACTGGCGGCGCTGCGGATTCTGGTGGCGCACGCCGGCCGGATTGTCACGCCGCTGCGAACTGCGGCAGGCACTTTGGGGCGACGTGCATGTCACCGCCGACAGCGTTCCCAAGTGTGTTTCGTCCCTTCGCGCCCGGCTTGAGCCCGAAGAGTGCATTCAAACCATATACAAGCGTGGCTACCGCTTCACTGCCGAGGTCCGGGCTTGCGGCGCCGGGGCAGGCGCGACGCTGCCGCGCCTGGCGATTCTGCCCTTCGCCACCGGATACGGCGTTCCCGAACATCTTGGCTTCGGTAATTGCCGAAGAGGCCATGGCGCGGCTCAGCGGTGCGCAGCCCACGGTTCGCTGCCGTGCTCGCACAGGATTCGGTCTTTACGCTGGCGCGCCGGGGACTCACCGCCCTCGAGATCGGCAAGAAACTCGGCGCCGATCTGGTTCTGGCGGGAGCACTGCGCGCATTGCCCATGCACTTCCGGCTGCGTGCGGAGATGATCCGGGTGGAAGACGGGACCCAGCTCTGGGTCGAAGACATGCTCGTGGAGCGCAAACGAGATCGCCGGCCTGGAAGCAAAGCTGGTCAAGGCTGGCCTTCCGGCTGGGTCTTCGGCCTCGGCTCTGCAATTCAAGAACCGACTGGATCTTCATCGCAAGGGTGGAAGCCGGCCGGTCTCACGATCTCCGCTGCCGCCGAGGCCGGGCAGCAAAGCTCACCCGAACGCCGCGAAGCCTTCGAGATCTATCCAGCGCGCGCACCACGAATGGCAGACCTTGCAACGCCACCGGATGCAGGATGGGCTGCAGCATCTGCTGCGGGCCACCGAACTCGATCCATCGCTGATGGCTGCGCGGGTCGACCTGGTGAATCTGTGCGTGGTCCAGGGTTTCTACGGCTACATGTCTCCGGCGGTTGCCGCGGATATCGTGCGGCGCACCGCTGAGTCGGGTTTTTTGGCGGGCGGGCCTGGCGTCCCTCGGCGAAAGAGTTGAATCCAGACTCCGCGACCTCAGCCTGAAGCGCTGCTGCCCGCGCTCGGGTGGATCCGATTCCACGTGGAACGTGATTTGCCCGCGGCGCTCTCTGCCTTCGCGCTCTCCTCTCATCTGCCCCACGATCCGTGGATCACCCGCGTGCGTCTGCGTTCGCTCTGAGCCGGCAGCACATTGGCGAGGCCATCGATCTGCTGCGCGCTGCCTTCGGCTTGACCCTTATTCTCCCTGGCTCAAGCCCGCCTGGCATGGGCTCTGCATCTGGCCTGGCGAGGCAAATGCAGAGCGTCGATCAGATCCGGAGCGCTCTCCACCTGCTTTCGGAACATGCGGGCACCAGTCTTTACGGGGCAATCATTCTGGCCTTCAACGGAGAGGCGGCGCAGGCTGCCAAACTTGCCTCCGAACTGGCGCAGCGGCTCCCGTATTTCGATCTGGCGACCGAGGTCCACGCTTATGCGCTGGCTTGTTCCGGGCGCGGCGACGAGGCCCGCACGATCATGGAACGGCTGCAATGGCTGGGCCGCGAGCGCTTTCTGCTTCGAGCCTTCACGCCGGCCGTTTACCTGGCCCTGGGTGAGCCCGATGCGGCACTTGCGGAGCTCCGCATCTCAGACGAAATCCGCTGTCCGTGGTTCTTCCAGATCCTCGCCGATCCGCTGCCTGAAACCGCTCGAAGACCGGCCGGAGTTCCAGAGAATGCGAGAAATTCTCGGCGGCATGGAAGAGGAAGCCGCTCGTAACGGGCACGAGCAGTCGTAAGCGCACAGCCGCTCCGATACAAACAGCATTCCGCCGAAAAACACGCGGGGCATCGAAGGCTGCGCATGGAGCCCGGAGGCAACCCTTCGGCTGCTCCATTCGCAACCATCGATCTGCCCCTTCCGCCGGCAACGCTTGACGGTTCAATGTGCGTTCAATCACACTGCGCTGTGCGTCGCACGGCGTAAACTGCCGTTCGTTACGTTGAATAAAGACAGAATCATGCCTGTTGAGGAAAACCTCTTTACCGTGAGCCATGCGCGGGGGCCGGCAAGGCCGCTGCTTGAGTTGACGATTGGCGACTTGTTGCACCGCACAGCCGATCGCTTCGGCGATCGGTTGGCCGTTGCCAGTTGTCACCAGTCGAAGCGGTTTACCTGGGCCGAGCTCAGTGCCGAAGCCGATCGCGTGGCGCGCGGCCTTTGGGCGCTCGGCATCCGGCGCGGCGACCGCGTCGGCCTGTGGTCGACCAACTGCATCGAGTGGATCACGATGCACATGGGCTGCGCGCGGGCCGGAGCGTCGCTGGTCAATGTGAACCCCGCCTATCGTTCGCATGAGTTGCAATTCACACTGACCCGCTCGCGGATGAAGGCGCTCTTCCTGTGGCACAAAGACAAGCGCGCGGACTACGAAGAGATCCTGGGGCGCGCGCGGCATGGGCTCGATCTTGCGCTCGAACACACCATCTACTTCGATTCGCCGGAGTGGCCGGCGCTGCTGGACGCCGAGGGACGGCTGCCCGAGCACGTGGCCGTGGACGACGTGGCCAACATCCAGTACACCAGCGGGACGACAGGATTGCCCAAGGGCGTGCTGCTCACCCACCACAACATTGTGAACAACGGGCAGTTTTTGGCGCAGGGCTTCCATTACACCGAGGTGGACAAGATTGTTGTGCCGGTGCCGCTGTTCCACTGCTATGGATGCGTGATCGGGACCATGACGGCGGTGAATACGGGCGCGGCGATCGTGCTGCCCAACTGGACATTCGATCCGCGCGCGACGTTGAAGGCAGTGCACGACGAGCGCGCCACCAGTGTGTACGGCGTTCCGGCCATGTATGTGGCGGAGTTTCAGCTTCCCGATTTTTCCAGCTTCGATCTGACCAGTTTGCGCACCGGCATGATGAGCGGGGCGCCCTGCCCGGTGGAGTTGATGAAGCGCGTGCTTGAAGAGATGCACTGCGGAGAGCTTGTCATCGCCTACGGGCAGACCGAGACCTCGCCCGTGGTCACGATGAGCGACGCGGCGGACACGATCGAAGTTCGCGTGAAGACGGTGGGCCGCGCCATGCCGCAAACCGAGATCAGAATTGCCTCGCTCGAGAAAGGCGAGACTCTGCCTGCGGGCCGGCAAGGCGAGGTGTGCGTGCGCGGCTATGCGCTGATGAAGGGCTACGACGGCGATCCCGAAGGTACCGCGTTGGTGATCAAGCCGGACGGTTGGCTGCATACCGGCGACCTGGGAGTGATGCGCGAAGACGGATGCATTCACATCACCGGCCGTTCGCGCGACGTGATTATCCGCGGCGGCGAGAACATCTATCCGCGCGAGGTCGAGGAGTTTCTCTACACGCATCCCAAGGTGGACGAGGTGCAGGTCGTGGGCATTCCAAACGCGAGGCTGGGCGAGATCGTGGTTGCATGGGTGCGCCTGCCGCCTGAAACATCCGCAACCGAAGAGGAGATTCGCGAGTTCTGCAAAGGACAGATCGCCTACTACAAGATCCCCGAACACGTCCGCTTTGTGGATTCGTTCCCGGCTACGCTGTCGGGAAAGATCCAGAAGTACAAGATGCGCGAGTTCGAGATCGAAGCGCGCGGTTTGCAGGACGTGGCGAACGCGGCAATGGCGTAATAATCGCCTGAGTTCCCAGCACTTCCGCCAAGGCAGAAGACTTGGAGCACCCGGCAATTTTTCGTTGAATTGTCCCATTCGGATGCTGCATTGAGGAGCGTCGGCGTGAACGCTTTCACGCGCGAGTAAAACGAATTGTGATAATCTTTGGGGCAATTGGTCCCCCTTGGCCAATCCCCGGAGGTCTTGATGAAACTTGTTTCCAGAAGGCATTTTCTGAAGACGGGCGTTGCCGCGGGCACGCTCGCGGGCGGGCTCCAACTGAAGGCGGAGCGCGCAACGGCTACCGATTGGGTGACGCTGGGGCGGTCTGACGTCAAAGTGACCCGGCTGGCGCTGGGCACGGGCAGTGCTGGCGGTCGAATTCAGCAGCAGATTGGGCAGGAGGCGCTCACGCGGCTGGTGCACCATGCGTACGACCGCGGCATTCGCTTCTTCGAAACCTCGGAGTCTTACGGGGAGTCGCAACAGATGCTGGCCGTGGCGCTGAAGGGGATTCCGCGGGAGAGCTACACGCTGATGTCGAAGGTGACGACGCAAGAGGGAGTTGATCCGGCCGCGAAACTCGACGAGCTCAGAAAGAACTCCAATACCGACTACTTCGACATCATGCTGCTGCACTGGCAGCACACAGGAACGTGGGTCGCCGACACGGCGCAATGGCAGGACGCTATTCTTCATGCCGAGCAAAAGAAAGCGATCAAGAGCCATGGAGCGAGCGTGCATGGGCTTGCCGGCGCTGCGTTTGGTGCCGGGCAACAAGTGGCTGAATGTGGCCATGATCCGCATGAACCACAAAGGGGTCCGCATGGACGCCGAAGTGCCCGACCTGAACGATCTGGGCGACGTAAACGAGGTTGTGGCGCATGTCAAGCAGGTGAAGAAGGAAGGCATGGGCGTGATCAGCATGAAGCTGATCGGAGAAGGCGTATTCAGCCACGAAGACCGCCAACGCGCCATGCGCTTCGCGTTCAAGGAAGCCGGCGTGGATTGCGTGACGGTAGGTTACAAGAATACAGCCGAGATCGACGAAGCGATCGATAACCTGAATTTGGCGCTCGCGTAGAAAGGCAGGGACACGGGACTAGCCGCCCGGAGCGTTTTTCACCCCCCACGGCACGCCGCCCGCGAACTACGAAAAGAATTCGCGCTTGGTCCCTGTTCCCTAGTCCCTGTTCCCTGTTCCCTAGTCCCTGTTCCCTGTTCCCTGTTCCCTGCCTTTCGCCATGACCGATGCCGTGCCGCAGACGGCAAGGACGACTCCAATGACCGCCAGAGAGATCGTTATGGGCACCTCCACCCAGCGGGCGGCGAGCATTTTCAGGGCAACAAAACCCAGCAGCGCGCCCAGGCCGTAGTGAAGGTAGCGAAAGCGGTCGAGCATGGCGGCAAGGGCAAAGTAGAGAGAGCGCAGACCCAGCAATGGCGGCAATATTCGATGTGTAGACAACGAAGGGATTGTGCGAGATCGCCGAGAACGGCGGGAATGGAGTCTACCGCGAACAGCAGATCGGTGACCTCGACGGCAACGATCACCGGCAGCAGGGATCCCTTGGCGGGTTGCATGCGCTGAATCCAATCTGGAATGACCGCCCGCGCCGAGCCGCCCCGCACCAGCCGGAAGGCCGCATAGAGAAGGAAGAGGCCGAAGATCCAGCGTAACCCACCCGAAGCGCTTGAGCAACGTGACGCCGGCGACGATAAACAGGCCGCGCAGCAACACCGCTCCACCCATGCCCCAGAGCAGCGCTTTGTGCTGACGCTGCGGGCTGATCCGGAAGCCTTGAAATAGCACCATGAAAACAAATAGATTGTCGATGCTGAGCGAGGTTTCGATCGTGTAGCCGGCGACAAACTCAAGCGCCGTCTGGCGGCCCTGCACAAGGGCGATCCAGCCGGCAAAGGCGGCCGCGGCAAGCACCAGCAGTGCCGTGCCCAGCCACGCAAAGGCCTGTGCGTGCCGGGTCTCGCGACGGTGGCCTGGCAGAAGCCAGTCGCCCACCAGCAGCAGCACCACCACCACGTGAAATCCCGCCCACCAGACCCAGGAAACGCCCGCGATCATAGGTGGATGCTACAGCACGGCCGCGGGATCGGATGCCACGCATTCTCTGGGACGCCCGCTCTGACCGAAATCAACGCCGTTGAGATCGGCGTCCGAAACATGAGCCGGTTGGCGGGCCGGTCCGCCCGGCAATGAATCGATGGACCTCAGAGGCGACAATCCGCATCCTTACCTTCAGAGGACCGCAGCGCAAGTTGCGGCGGAGAGGAACCCAAGTGAGCGACCTGGCACAACAGGCGCGGATCGACAGCCGGACAAGGACGACTGAATTCGCCGCACGGAGACCTCGCGTGGTAATTGTGGGCGGAGGCTTTGCCGGCATGCACGCAGCAAAAGGGCTGGCTCGGCCTGCCGCTGGAGGTGACGGTGCTCGACCGGCGCAACCATCACACTTTTCAGCCGTTGCTTTACCAGGTGGCGCTGGCCGTGCTTGTCTCCGGCGGATATCGCCGCAGCCCATCCGCACCATTCTGCGCCACCAGCCCAACGCAGAGGTGCTGATGGAGGAGGTCGTGGGCATCGATGTGTCCGCGCAGGCGCGTCGCCATGGCCAGCGGCTCTGAAGCTCGCCTACGACTACCTTGTGCTGGCGACAGGAGCAACGCACTCCTACTTCGCGCAACCCGGAATGGGCGCCGCTTGCGCCGGGCTTGAAGACCATTGAAGACGCAACCGAGATTCGCCGCCGGGTGCTGCTGGCCTTCGAGCTGGCCGAGCGGCAGAAGGTGGAGCACGGTTGGCACCCGCCGCTGAATTTTGTGGTGGTAGGCGGCGGACCAACCGGCGTGGAACTGGCCGGCGCTATCAGCGATATTGCCCAGCTCTACATGCGCCATGATTTTCGCCACATCGACCCCACCAAAGCGCGCGTATTGCTGCTTGAGGGCTCTCCGCGCGTGCTGGCCGCCTACCCGCCCGATCTCTCCGCAAAAGCGGAAGCGACTTTGCGCGAACTGGGCGTCGAGGTGCATACCAACACCCAGGTAACCGGTATCGGGCCGGGATGGGTGGAAGCCAACCGCGAGGGCGGAATCTTCAGGATGGAAGCCGCGGTCACGCTCTGGGCGGCGGGCGTGCAGGCCTCTCCGCTGGGCAACATGCTGGGTGCGCCTCTCGACCGGCGCGGCTGCGTGATTGTGGACGACCGGCTCAATCCGCCGGGGTTGCCGGAGGTATTTGTGCTCGGCGACCTGGCGCACCTCGAGCAGGACGGGCAGACAGATTCCAGGGGTCGCGCAGCCGGCGATGCAGATGGGCGACCACGTGGCCAGGATGCTGGCAGCCGACCTCAATGGGACGAAGCGGCCGGCCTTCCGGTACTTCGACAAGGGCGATATGGCCACCATTGGCCGCATGGCCGCGGTCGCCAAAGTCGAGTGGCCTTTCAAGGCGCACATGAGCGGCTTCGCCGCCTGGGTAACATGGCTGACCGTCCACATCTTTTTTCTCATCGGTTTTCGAAACCGGTTTTCCGTGTTTGTAGCCTGGATATGGACGTATTTCACCTTTACGCGTGGAGCGAGGCTCATTACTGGGGATCAGTCGTTGCCGGGATGGCAGGACCAGGTCGAGCACGGACCGGCGGGTGGCATCCAGAGGGAACCGGGGCCCCGAATGGACCCGGATTGAGAAGGGCTTCACAGGTTGCGGAAAAACTCGATCCAGTGGATTTTCTCACTGGCCTTGTGTCAGGGCACGACTTCAGTCGTGCCGCAAACGCAATCAATTCGACGCGGGCTTTAGCCCCTGCGGTATGCCCCCTACGGCTTCCTGCGAAAACCCAGCACTTTTTCAGCAGCCTCTTCAGCCCCGAAAAAATATGGCGCCGGGTCCATCGAGCTGCGGCCGTCGCTTAACCTCCCGCAAGCCACACCGGACTCCGCCCCAAATCAGCGTCCTTTGCCGGAACGCACCCCCTTCCCCTGACCGGCCGCGCCCAATCTCCCCGGCTCCCCAAAACCGCACTCTCTCCACAGCCTTTCCCAACTCCACATCCCCGCCATCACCCGCTTCGCCAGCGGAAATCCAAGCTGATGCGCCAGCATGCAAACCTGTCCCCGGTGGTGCGCCTCATGAGCAACCATGTAGCACAGCATCTCCACCCCGGCCGGCCACGGCTGGGCCCACCCGTCTCTCAGGAAACTCTCCACGCGGCCACCGCCGCCCAGCGCCTCCGCGAGCATCTCCGCGCAACCCGCAGCGCTCTCGGCCAACCCCGCCTGCGCCTGCCGCGGAGTGCACTGCGCACGATTCAGTTGCGCTGGCGCCTTCAAGTGCGGGGCAGTAAGTCTGATCCATTTGCAGCGCACATTATGCATGTGCGTAAAAATCGCCGCAATCGTGCGCACCCCGCCCGGAGCCTTGGCCTTCCACGCGCCGGCGTCGAGCTGCTCAATCAGCATCTGGTTCATCCGCTCGTTGACGAGGAATGCCTGCACAGCGGCAAGCCCCGAGTGCGTGTGAAAATTGTCATGGATTTTGTCGCGACGCGTCGCCACGGCTTAAGACTCCTTCTCACATATCCTAGGTCCAACCGGACGCTGGGGCACCCCATCCTTCGCGCTCTCTGCGAAGGGTGGGAATGAGTTTCCTTCCACTAAAACTCTTCGCCCGCTTCACCGCCACCACTCCGACCGAATCTCCTGCCCATGGGCAACCTCGCTCGGCACCCCTGGCACTGGCGACCACAGCCTCAAATCCTCCACCGCGAACACCTTCTCAATCGGCTCCGTCCAATAATGAAGCGCAAGATCGAACAGACCCCAGTGAATAGGCATCAGCAACCCGCCTCCGCCCATTGCGCGGAAGGTTCGCACCGCTCCATCCGGCCCCATGTGGATGTCCGCCCAAAGCGGGTTCGAAGCGCCAATCTCAAGCATCGTCAAATCGAACGGCCCAAACCGCTCGCCAATCTCCGCGAATCCATCCCACTCCCCCGAGTCAGCGCCGTAATACACACGATGCTCCGCCCCCGCCAGCGCAAAAGACGCCCACAGAGTCTTGAATCGATTAGAAAGGCTCCTCCCGGAAAAATGCCGCGCCGGCAACGCCGTAATCGTCAGCGATCCAATCGCCGCCTTCTCCGTCCAATCCAGCTCCGTGCAGTGCGCCTTCTCCACGCCGAAGCGCGCAAGTATCGCCCCCACGCCCAGCGGAGTAATCCACCGCGTCTGCCCGAGCGCCTCCATCCGCGCCAGCCGCCGCACCGTGCCCTCTCCCAGGTGATCGTAGTGATCGTGCGAAATCAGCACGGCGTCGATCGCAGGCAATTCCTCCAGCGCCAGTGTTGGCGGAAAGAATCTCTTTGGTCCCGCCCACAGCGTCGGCGCCGCCCGCTCATCCCACACCGGATCGATCAGGACGCGCACGCCATCAATCTCAACCAGCGATGAAGAGTGGCCGAACCATGTAATGCGCAAGCCTGACTGTGGCCGCGCCCTGTAAAGAAGCGGATCGGTGCGGAACGGTCCCGGCACATATCTCGGCGAGCGCGCTGCCGTTCCAAAGAGAAACCGCGGTCCGATCTTGATCATGAGCGAAAACCCGCCCACCGCAGCCGGCGCCGGGTTCAAAAACCGGCGGCCATCCCGCCTCGCTGGATTAAGAGTCATGTTTGTTCGATGGAGAATCGCGAATCAGGATTCCCGAAATGCCCCCGTCCAACCATCGAAGCTTGGCTGATTAGGTCCAACTCCCTTCAGTCGCCACCTGCCGCACCGCATGCTGATAGATTGAAAGTTGGCACGTGAACAGAACTCTCCTCATCTCGTCCCTCGCTCTTTCGGCCGTACTCTCCGCAGCCGCCGCACAGCAGCCTCCCGCATCCACACCCGCAGCGCTGTCACAACCACCCACGCCGCAGTCCTTCAAAACCCGATTCTTCGCGCACAACTACGCCATGACCGCCTTGCAGCCCACCTGGCCAACACCGCTGGTTGAAGCCGATCCGCGCCTCACGCAGTATTACCGTTTCGCGTTCTCAAATGAGTACACCGCCGCCGGAACCCACACCGTCAACTACGGCAACGCGCGCGGCGGCGGCATTGTCGCCTTCAATCGCATCGAGGTCGATCTCCTCCCGCCCGGCTACATCCAGCACAACTCCGCCGCTGCCGATGGCTTCGGCGACACCGCCGCGCTCGTCAAATTCCGCATCGCGTCAGGCAATGCGGAGCACGGCAACTTTATCGCGACGGCGATCCTCAACCACACCTTCGCCACCAGCCCAACGAACGGCGCAGCCACCGATTCCTGGAACCCCACACTGGCAGGCGGCATCGGATTTCTGCGCCGCTTCGATGCCGAGTCCTCGCTTGGCGGCACGATGCCTGCGGGAAAGATCGCCGCGCAGGGGCGGTCGATCGTATGGAACTCGCTCCTGCACGATCACCTCTCTCCGCATGTTTTTCTCGAACTCGAAAACAATGCGACCTTCTACTTCGCCGGCAGCCACGACGGCAAGATGCAGAACTTTATCACGCCTGCGGCCTTCTACATCTTCAAGAGAACGGATTGGGTGCCCCAGCATTTATTCCTGGTCTTCGACGGCGGAATGCAAATCGCCACCTCCGGGTTTCACACCTACAATCACAACTTGATCTTGGAAACGCGGGTGCTCTTTTAGCCGTCGGCGAGCCATGCCTCCCCGCGGGCTGATCAGCCGCAGCCGTCCCACAGCAAGTGCTGACTGGCTGAATCGCTATTCCCGCGAAGCGGGAACTGACTTGCTGCATTTGTTCCAACCGGACCAGTACACACCCTCCGACCGAGCCGGAGTCTTTATTGTTGGTGGCCCCTCAACCGGTCCTGGCCTGGCGCGTTGTTAAAACAGTGACTCTGCGCAAGCCAGCCTGACACCCCGCGCCGCAGGCGCAGTGCAAGTTAGCCCCGCGCTTCAGCGTGGGGTACGCGGCCAGGCAGAATGAAGTAGGAGTCCTGGAGGGACGGCGCAAGAAAGATTGCGGCAAATCCTGCAAATGTCAAACTGCGGCAGCCTCCCGTCTGAGCCGAGGGAACTCGCTCTTCGATTTGCATTCCCAAAACGAGCCGTCGAACCGAAATATGATCTCCTGCCATGTATTGGACCATTTGCAGAAGATTTAAGGTCGCGAGCGCACACTGAAGACATGCGATCCCTGCACCAAATCACCATCCGCAGGCCTGCCGCGGCCAATTCAATCTGCCATCCATGTGCAGGGTCCACTCCCCAGGAGGTGGGGGGGTACCCCCCCTCGAAAACCCCATTTTTTGGAGCCCGGAAACAAGCATATGTTAAATAAAATAAACAACTTGATCCTTCGACCCTATGTACTGATCAGTAAACAACAGCCCCCGATTTTGACCCGTTTTAGGCCCGTTTTGGGTCAGAAAACGCCCTTTTCCGGCGCGATAACGAAGCTTTTTTGTCTGCGCCGGCCAGTCGAGGGCGTCCCGTGAAGCTGGCCAATGAAGCCCTGAACCTGCGTTTCAGTACTCGATCTTGTTCGGAGATGCCAGCCACGCTGAAAAGCTGGCCCAAGCCTCGTCGCCCAGTAGTTGAGTTGACGGGATGGACCGCGCGTCGTGATCCTTGCACAGTTCCTCGTAAAGGAAAGCATCGTCGAATCCGGCGCGAGCCGCGTCTGCGGCGCTTGCGCCGTAGTAAATGGCGTCGATTCGAGCCCAGTACGCCGCCGCCAGGCACATGGGACAAGGCTCGCAACTGGTATAGAGTTCGCACCCGGCCAGCGTGAATGTACCCAGCGCCACGGCTGCCGCGCGAATGGCGTTCACCTCGCCGTGCGCCGTCGGATCGTGTGAGACGGTCACCGTGTTCACGCCCTCGCCCGCGATCTTGCCGTCCCGCACAACAACGGCGGCAAACGGCCCGCCCCTCCCCGTCACCACATTCTCCGTGGCCAGGCGGATCGCGCGGCGCAAGAACTCCGGATTGGCTTTGCCCGGCATGAGAACCTGCTCCAACAATTGCAAAAATTCCAACGACAAAATCAGTATGTCACAGGCCTGGCCGGCGAATTGCCATGCGCTGCGCCGTAGAATTTCCCCATGGCCGCAGACGCAGCATCGCTGGATGTCCTGAAGGCGCGGATCGTTGCCTGCGATCGTTGCCCGCGCCTGCGCCAGTACTGCGCTGAAGTAGCCCGCGTCCGCCGCCGGGCTTATGCCGATTGGGACTACTGGGGCAAGCCGGTGCCGTCATTCGGCGACCAGCACGCGCGCGTCTTGGCCCTCGGCCTGGCCCCAGGAGCACACGGCTCCAACCGCACCGGCCGCATGTTTACCGGGGATGGGTCGGGTGATTTTCTTTTTCCCGTCCTATACGATGCCGGCTTTGCCTCTCAATCGGCAGCCGTCTCCCGAATGGACGGAATGAAGCTCAAAGACCTGTGGATCAGCGCAGTTGTTCGTTGCGCACCGCCTGCCAATAAGCCAACGCCCGAGGAACAGCGCAACTGCGCGTCCTGGCTCGACCAGGAGATCAGCATGCTCAGGAACCTGCGCGTGGCCGTATGCCTGGGCCGAATTGCGTTCGACGGATTGCTGGCCCACGCACAGCGAATCGGAGCCCTGCCCCCGCACCCCGGGTTCGTCTTCGCGCACGGCGCCGAGTATAAGACCACTGGCGGTCTCAACATCATTGCCAGCTATCACCCTTCGTTGCAAAATACCAACACCGGCAAGCTCACACGACCCATGTTCCTTGCGGTCTTCAAGCGGGCGCGTAAGCTGGCGGGCCTGCAATAACTCGAACTCGCTGTCAATCGGCCCGCACAGGAAAGGAGCGATGATGGACAGCCTGGAGAAGAGGATACTGAAGGACGTCGATCTCGATGAGATCGCACCCAAAGCGGCTCACCAGGGTCCACGCAGTCCCATCGACCATTGGCCGCCAGCGATCCTGCTGGAGCGGGCGGCCTATCTAAAGAAGATGGCCCGGTTCGGAAACGGCTCGGCCAGTGAAACACTCAGGGGATACCCGCAGCACACTGCCATGCTCTCTTTTCGCAGCCGGGACGGAGAGGCCGAGGCGCATCTGAACTTCGCCGATTTGTTTATCGTTCTTGCGGGCGCCGCAACGCTGGTGACCGGCGGAACTATAACCCACCCGCGAACGGTGGCACCGGGAGAGACACGCGGCGACTCGATTGAGAGTGGCATACGCTATGAACTTAAGGCCGGCGAGATTGTCCACGTGCCTGCGGGAACCCCTCACCAGATACTTATAGTGGGGGAAAAGACAATCACTTGCTTCACGATGAAGATCCAGGAAGCCGAGTAGCGGCTAGGAGCAGCAAGGAAATGGAGCGGGAGACCGGGATCGAAGCGGCGACATTCAGCTTGGGAAACCGGCGGTCAGTCGAAACAATGAACATAGCGTTTCCGGACATTTCGTTCTGGCAATGAAGATTACCGAGATCTTAAAATTTGCATCCTTCAGAACTCTAACGGTGCACAAACGGAGCACACGGTTCTAAGGAAACAGCGGACTGCTTGCTCAACGGGCTTTCCGAGAGTAGAACCGCGAAGCGCATCGGATTTTAAGTCTGATTTTTCGCACTTTGCAGTGCGCCGCACTCTCCCGCAGAAATCCGCATATCGCCTTTAGATACAATACATACGTCATCAATCGAGATTGCAATGCGATGCAGTGAAATGAACGGAATTCCGGTACGAACATGCACCAAAACATGCACCAAATTGTCCGGCGGACTCTGAATAAGAGCCAGTCCGCATCCGACCCCAAATGACTAAAATGTGCCTGGTCTTCGGGGAAGCTCCTCCTCGGGCGGTAATCGCGGGCTCGCAGACGATTCGACCTGAACAGGGAAAGAATGGCGGAACGACTTCCTGAGCGCATTGAGCTGTCGGGGCCAGCGGACGTCTTTGCCGATGGAGATTGGCGAACCCTTGCCGATATCATTACCTCGTTCACCTCATCTATGGTTTCAACGAGTCGCCGTCCGCCACCAAGATCTGACAAGCGACGTGATGGAAAGCGGAGGGTAGACTTGATTCTTCCTCCGGCTGAGAAGTTGCGTACGGTCCAGGAACTTGAACCGGAAACAGGAAACGCCCTTTGCGGCGCCGCGATCTGCTCATGGCTCCAAGCATTCGGTACCGGATGATCCCGCGCAGGGAAAAGGCTGCGAAGATCAAAACGATAATTGGCAATCGCACTTTCCGGCGACCGGCATTACCGCATACATGAAGAACGGCGGCGAGCTGGAAACGGCCCGGCAGAGATCGCCAACCACGAGTCGCCGAGGACGCCGAAGCTTTACGGCAGGCGCGAGGAAGAGATCAGCCTAGATGAAGTGGAACGGATTGCGATTTAATTGTGGAGAGCTGCTACATTCTCAACTTCCGCAGAATACTCTTTCGCACTTAGAACAGTGTCATAAAGACCAACGTCCTCACCTTCGTGCTTGTCTATACCAACATAGACCAGACTGGCGTCTTCATACCGTTTGAATTTGTAGACAGCATCGTTCATCAGTGCGCTGTTAAACACACCGAGGCTTACTAGCAATTCGAAGTCTTTCACGCCCAGGCCGGTCACCTTTTTGAACAGTCCAGGTTCAAGTTGAGTAATCACATCTTTCAAGCTCCGCTCCCGGTAATCGGTTAAATACATGAACACCGGTATGCGCGTAGCAAATTTGATGAGCTTTTCCTGAATCTGTTTTCGCAGACTCTTGTATTCTTTTTCCTCTTTCGTGAGTTCTTCCTTCGTTTTCGCAGACAGCTCCTTATCGTTGGCCTCCTTCTTAGCTTTCTTCACCGCCTCCGACTTATTGATAATGGTCTCAATCTCCTGATTGAGGTTGCGGAATCCTTCTATACTCATAAGCGCAGCTAAGGCTTCCTTGTTTTTCATCAGGCGCAGCAACGTACCGTTGTCCACATTCACCAGCAAAGCGCTTTCCCAGCGCCGCGCCAGTAGTGTTGCGGTCGTTCCGCTCATGGCCATATCGAGAATGCCAGCGGCATCGATCTGCTTCATTGAGCTGCCGTCATAGGCAAGCACGGGCAGGAAACTGATGAACTCCTCAACCTTTTTCTCCGGGTTTGTTTCATTGACGTTCAGCCGGCAACTGTAATCCGCGATCTGGCGCAGAGCCCTGTCCGGGGCGAAGTCAAAGACGTAACATTCCTCTTTGATGATCTGCTCCTTGTTCGGTGCCTTACTGTCTGGATTATCGATTGTCCAAGGCGATTGGACACGGAATGCAGCCTGGAAATAGGTTTCTGGAGTGGACGAATTGCGAAGCATGAGAATGCCGGTCCACGGTTTGACCGTGACGCCTGTAGTCAGTTTCCCGCAAGAGAGGGTGATGGTCTTCGTTTTAAGGGGGTCATCCATTGCTTCTTTTACAGGTGGCAACGCAGCCACACCGATCCCCGCCCCATTACCTGCTGCCACGATCACTTTGTAATCGTGGTAAAACTTGTTCTGTTTTTGCCTCAAAAGCGCGTTCATCGCATAACAGGAAGCGACGCTTGGCAGGAACCAGAAGGTATGCGACAGGAGATTCAGCAAGCGGGCGTCTGAGTAAGGCATTGGCGGCTTTTTGGCGCCGAGTTTCAGATTGTCGATAGTCGTTTCCAGGAACCCGCCCCGGATCAAGTCCAGCCACTTCTGCACCTGATCCTGATAAGTAAACTTCGCCTTATCCTTAGCCCCAGAGGCAGAAAAGAAGATATTCAGATCGAACTCGTTGAACTCACCCTCCATGGCGATTTCCCGAATCGAATCCGGCAGTTGATAAGTCAGCATCACCATGCGGGGTAACGATGCGTAGGGGTTGTCCTCACCTTTCCGTGCCTGTTTGGCTCGTTGTTCATCCGAATAGGTCCAGTTGAAAATCTGTTCCTCAATAAACTCGCCGGATGCGATCGCCCTGAACGGTGTGCCGGAGAGATACAAATAACCGCCCGTTGTGATCGGCATAATCTCTTCGTCAAAATCCTGGATGCCTGCGCCTTCTCCGAACTCGACTTCCTTCTTCTCTTCCGCCTCGAAAAGTTCCTTCGCGTTTTCGCGCCAGGCTCCGTAGTGGTATTCGTCGAGGATCACACAATCCCAATTGGTTGCATGAACCCACTCGTTCTTGGTCTTAATCCCGCCCGTACTTTTGTTTTTCCCCAAGTAGTCCTGAAACGAACCAAAACAGACAAACGGTTTCTTCTTATCCGCATCCTCGTACGACAAACCCCCAGGTGAAATAAACTGCCAGCCCTTGAAATCAACATGGCATTTCAAATCCTCCTCCCAGGCGTTCTGCACCGCCGGCTTGAAGGTCATCACCAGCACTTTGCGCCAACCCATTTTCTTGGCAAGTTGATAGGCGGCGAATGTCTTGCCGAATCGCATTTTCGCGTTCCAAAGGAAATGAGGAGGCTTGCCGTGGTTCTCCTTCCGGAAACTCGCGAAATAGTCAGCCGTTTTGTCCACCGCCGTCTTCTGTTCCGGGCGCATCTTGAAATCAAGCGAACGAGTTTCCTCATTCACCTCTCCAGTCTTTAGCGCGATGATGTTCGATATCGATGCCAACGAGGACTCACAACTTGTTGCAGCATCTTTGCGGATATGGGCCGCATACGGCGTGAACGAAGCTCTTGCCGATCCAATTCTGAGTTAGCGGTAATCCCGGAATGAGACGAGGTGGAAAGAGAAAGGACCTATGACCCAATCAAAGAGTGCTACAGATGCAATCGAAATGCGCAGAACCGCCATGCGCGCACTCGCGGTCGGGGCATTTGCTCTTGGTGCGGCTGCAATCGGGGCAATCGCGGTGGGTGCAATGGCCATCGGGCGTTTGCGAGTTCTGGAGGCTCGTATTGAGAAGCTCTCCATTGGCACACTCACAGTAGACCATCTTAACGTGCGTTCTTCCCGATGAGTCCTTGCTCGCCTACCGCAGTGCGATTCGCTGCAATAGGTTCACTTCGCGAAAGTGCTCGTATGTGATCGGCGATCCGGAAGCAATGTTCTGCGGCGCACAGGAAGTCTACCTTTCGGCTCAATTCTGAATTGATGAGAACCGAGGCACGTTTGCAAGGCCGCAAGGCTCGAAGTGCGATTTATGGCGATTATGCACTCACAAATGGCAGCTATTGCCAATCATCATCGATCTTCCGTCAATCCGATCGGGGACGCGCTCGCCAATGGGCCGAGGAGCCGCCTACGCTTCCGTCTGTTTGAACCTACAGGCTGCCATCCAGTCGAAAGTCGCACCAACAGCTCTTTTCAGCGGGCCAACTCTGATTGGGTAGTAGTAGTCTGAGTCAAACCAACCGTGATCGCGGTAGTGCGTGTAGTCTCGATTGTCTTCGCCAAGCGTGAGCTTCATGCTGGTACGGCTCATCCTGAACGCCATGAGTTGGAGGATTGACGGAGCGGGATGGGTCGGCTTCAAGAGCTGCCTGTGAAACCGCTTGGCGTGCCTCGTAAGGGCCTTGGCCATTTTCAGCCGGTCCTTCTCGGCCATCGGCTCAAGCGCTGTTATGCAGACTGCCTTCCACGACATTGAATCCGAGCCCGCCTCCCACAAAGTCGAGGTACTTAACCACCTTGCCCCCTCCGTAGATTCCCTGAGCGACGATGTTGGTGAAGGTCTTCCCGTGGAAGCGTGGACGGTGGAAAACGAATCCGAGCCGGTCAAGAAACGTCTTCATGATCGCGGAGACTTGGAACGAGTAGTTCGGCGAGGCAAAGACCACCGCATCGGAGGTCATCATCTTTTCAATGAGCAAGTCCCGGTCGTCCTTGAGCGGGCAGCACTCTTCCCCCCCGCAGGAAGCATCGCTTGCAACCGCTACACACTCGAAGGTTGTACTCGCTGAGAAAGACGATCTCACTCTGAACGTCTCCGAACGACTGTAAGTTGTCGAGGAACTGGCGCGTAGCGGCGTAGGTGAGGCCCCTCCTCCGCGCACTGGCGACGAAAGCGGTGATGATCTTCATGTACATCGTCCTCCTTTAGCTGTTCGTTCGTGCGTTTCTCGCAATACAATCAGGCAACGGCGGGAACCAGCCCCGTAGCTTTGGCCCGGAGTATAGGGTCTGCAGGCGGTGAGCATCCGTGATGGAAGTCACTTGCTGAGGGGGTGGCCGACTCTCAGCGCAGCCGCAGAATGTCTGGAGATTGTTCGAAAGTCCAACTGGAAAGAATCCTCAAGGGGCGCCTATAGGCCAAGTCGCGATCCCAACTCTCCGCCGACCTGAAAACAGCTTTGGCGAATTTGCGCACACTGAGATCGATGGGCTACCTGTTCCGAGCCTAGAGGAGCATGGATACCCCACACTGCATGGACAGAACAAAAGATGACCCAGCAGCCTGTGAGGATCTATCCTGCGCTCTTTCCCTAAACCTGCTTAATGAGTGCGTTGGCCTGTCAATAACGACTGACATCTTGAGCAGCCCGACTCGCTTCCAGCGAGTTACGGATGAAATGACACTCGCACACGATATTCATTCCATTGGGGTTATAAGTTGTGTCATGAGGAGCGCCAGGAACATCGAGGCGCATTTGCCAATCTACATTCTCTTTCTGCCCTGGGTGAGTACCACCGCTACAGCCGTCGGCGACGGACCGACCCCACGTCTGTGCGCTCTAGTCTAGAGCTTCAGTGCGGTCACGAGCTTATCTATTTGGCGTTCAAGTTTTGGACGGTCGTAAGAGATCAAAGCCATGCGCCACAAACCCTGAATAAAGGTTACGATGATCGTTGCCACGGTCTGGGAATCGAAGTCCTGCGCAAGAATGCACTGCTCCTTCTCAGCGTCAAAGCGGGCGGCCATGTGGGCGGCCCATCCTGTGGCTTGCTCCCTCATATAGGCTCGCAATTCCTTCTCCGCGAGAACATCCGGAGCAATTGCCCCGGCCATAAGACACACCTTGGGAAGCCTGGGATTATCCAGACAGTTGAGAATCGCACGGAAAAGGGCGCGAACTCCCTCAGCCGCCGTCGGCTGAGACGCAAAGGCGTGGACCCGCTCAGCATTCACCGTTGCGTCGTAATGCTTCAGGCATTCGAGGTACGCGTTCTTCTTGCTTTTGAAGGTGTTGTAGAAAGAACCCTCGCCGATACCCATTGCCTTCAGGAGATCGCGAAGCGAGGTGTTCGCGTATCCCGTCTTCCAGAAAAGGTACATGGCCCTCTCCATCGCCTTCTCGTAGTCGAATTCCCTAATGCGCGCCATAGTCTCAACGATTCTGTATCAGACGATACACATTTGCCTTGACAAGCGCAATGCCACTCGCTAGAGTTGTTTGTGTAGCGACTGCTACAGCTTGCATGGAAACCGATGGAATAACAATGCTAGCGCAGAAAGTGGTTCCGATCAGGCGTCGCACAGGCGAGAACAGGCAATAGGGAGACAGATTATGAATTTGGCATCAATCCGCATCATTACAGACGATGTTGAGAAACTCGCAAGCTTCTACGAACTCATCACCGACCTGAAAGTCGTCCGATACACGCCAGTTTTCGCCGAGTTGCGCACGCCCGCCTTTACGCTGGCTATCGGCGGCACCCCCACATTGGCGCTGTTCCACGCTGAAAAGGTATTGGCCCCCGCACAGAACCGTACCGTAATTATCGAATTCCGCGTGGATGATGTGGACCAGGAATTCCAGCGCCTCAGCAAGCACATCAGCGAATTCGTCCAGGAGCCTACCCTGATGCCCTGGGGAAACCGGTCCATGCTGTTCAAGGATCCCGATGGCAACTTTGTGAACTTCTTCACTCCAGCGACCGCGGAAGCGATTCAGAGGGCCCAAGGGTAAGCAGTTTCTACCACGCCTGACGAACTCAAGGCAGTAACCGTCCTCTTGATCTAACATATCCGCTCCGAGCCTGTTGGGATGCTAGCTACAACAGCATCCCAAAGGTACGACTCATTCGGCTTGACAGCAGGAAATGGATCGGATGAATGTCTGGCCACACCCTTAGCATTGAACAAGTAGATGAAGCAAAAGTACAGTTCAGGCTCCGACCCACAAGGAGTCAACCACTGTGAAAGGGCCTGCGTGTCAAAATAGCAAGTTTTATCAGCGCAAACGTTGGCATCCGCAAGGACGGAGCACGACTGGTCTTGTCAAGGATGGACAATTTCAGCGAACCAGCAGAGCACTTTCGGCTTTTTACTTTCGGAAAGAAACAATTCGATCCGTCTTTCCTCCAGATCCCGTACTATCCAGCCTGCTCAAGGAAAACGCAGCCCGAATCTGCTCCTCGCTTAGGGCGGGTGTGGATTTGCCGCTGGGGTGGTTTCCCTTTGTCTGATTATTTACACTGAGCGCCCGCAAGTAGATGACGGCCCCTTGACGACATATCTGGAAGAGATTCGCAGCATAAGTAGCGCGGTCCTCTTCATAGAGCGAATGAAAGCACCCTATGTCAACGACAGTGTCGAATGTTCGATCAAGACTTATAAGCGCGCACATATTCGCCTGCTGGAATGCGGCCTTGCTTCCCCTCTCAGTTGCCTTTCTCTGCGCCCTTTGAATCGCATTGATTGAAATGTCAACGCCCAGGACGTCGTATCCGCGGCCTGCAAGATAAAAGGAAGTGCGCCCCGGTCCACAACCGGAATCGAGTACATTCCCCTTGACTTTCCCGCTTCGCTCAAGAAGAGCAATCCACTCATCGGGCTCGCCAATGTCGAATGGCGTGTTCGCACATTTGTACTCCTCGTCCCAGTGCGCTTGAAGTTGAGAAGCGTTAGCCATCGATTGATATCGAGCAGAAACCTGCACAGCAGTTTGATCAGTCATTTGTTATCTCCATATGCATAGCATCCTATGCATATGAATAGGATACTATATAAATAAGAAGAGGGAATAATGAATTTGGATTTTTTTTCAAGACCAGCCCCGCTCCTTCATCGTGCTTCGCGTTTGTTGAGCCGCCGAGGAGATGCTCGGTTCAAAGTGATTGGACTCGCCGTAGCCCAGGTGCCTGTGTTGACCGCACTCAAAAAGGACGGCGCTGCGATGACGCAGAAAGATCTTGCAAAATTCGCTCAGATTGAGCAACCCACCATGGCTCAATTGCTCGCTAGAATGGAACGGGACGAATTGATCCGGAGAGCACCCGATCCAGCGGACAAGCGCAGTTGCCTAATCACTCTTACACCTAAAGCCTCCAAGAAACTCGACGCTGCTCGCCACCTCTTGTTCCTGGGCGATGAGGAGGCTCTGAGAGGCTTTACCGAGCGGGAGATCGCGACCCTCACCCGGATGCTCAAACGGATGGTCAGCAATTTGGAAAGATCAGACGAATCGTATGACTGATCGTGGCGGATGGACCGCACACTTTTTGAGCTGCCGTCAATGAGGCTGCGCATCTTTTGGTTTTGAAGCACGGGTTGACTTAGGCCTCCACAGAATACAAATCGAAGACCCAGCCTCGCTCCACGCCAATTCGCCGCCTAAGCGCTCATCGAGTACCGATCAGTCCCGGTAGCCGGTCAGTGTCCGGGATTCGGACTCCGACGATCCGAAAGCGATCCACTGCCCAAGCGGCGTCTCCCGCTATATATCGCCGTGACGGATCGAAGGGCAGAAATAAGATGAACATGGTGCCGCTTCGCCCTTCCTTTTGTTGAAGCTCGTCAGTGATAATGTGGACTTGCAGGATAAAGAGAACCGAGTGCATGGCAAGCGTTGTAGGAGGATGAATGGCAGACGCGAAGACCCTTATTGAGCAGGCATACTCCGCATTCAACAAGCGGGACATCGACGGTGCATTAGCACTGATGACGCAAGACGTGAGCTGGCCCAAGGCTTCGGAGGGCGGCAAGGTTGTCGGAAAGGAAGAGATCCGCGCTTATTGGACTCGACAATGGGGCGAGTTCGATCCCCATGTCGAACCGCTGGAAATCACCGAGGAAGACGGAGGCAAGGTCCGCGTCAGGGTGCACCAACTCGTCAAGAGCCTTCAAGGGGATGTTCTATCGGACAGCGAAGTTCTCCACGTATTCACTGTGAAGACCGGTCTCATCGCAGCCATGGACCTTGGGGATGAGGCCGATCCAACCGCTGGTCCGTCTGCCGCATTCGCACATCGATCCTGACTGGCTACCGCCCTGCAGCGTGAGTGTAGGAACGAGCCTCGAGAGTTTAGTGAACGGGTAATCAGACATGTTCTCAGGGCAACCGGGCCGCTCCCTTGAAGTCGGCATCGCGACTGACGTGATGTGCCAACGACGCTTTAGGCTGCTGTAGTTACCTGGGACGATTACGTGTATTTATCGCTCACTGTCGAATCCAAGGGGCACGCGAACCTCGCAATCACGGTCGATGGTGGTACTTACCCGGGAAGCCAAGACATGTTAGCTAAATTTCTGACACCCGGAACTTCCGATCCCATTGCGTCTGAAGGAACTTCACCACTCGAAATCGCCGCCGCCCGATCTTACGCTTTCTTCCCTCGCGCCATTTCCGTACAAGAGTATGCGTCTTCAAGTACTTCACACGGCGATAGTAGCCGTGCGCCGTAATCAGAAGCGTAGCCGCCAAGGCAAGTCCGATGGCCCAGCCGACAGAAATCCTCACAATTCCGGTCCAGTCGATGCCGCGCGCCGATAGGTAGCCTGCCGTCAGGAATGCTCCGACCCATATCGAAGTTCCCACAGTGTTGTAGAGATGAACTTTTCTGAGTAGCACATGGGCTACGCCAGCATCCTACGCGTCCGCTTCTGGGCACGGTTTTGTATTTATTTTAGACATTTCATTGCCGCTTGTCTCAAGCCCATCGGAACTGGTGATTGAGGAAGAACTTCCTTTTCTTGGGTGAGGGGTCTCTGAAAATAACGGGTGCGCGACGAACGACGAAGGCGGTTGAGCTTCGTACCTCAGAACATCGTCAGAATCGTAGAAGTGCTCCTTACCGCAATCATCACACCGGGCGCCAAACAGGCCTTCGAGATTCGGCCGTGCGGAGTAAGCATCCGTTTCTCCGAGCAAGATTTTGTGCCCATAGAACAGGTTTTGACGGCGATGATACCGGCTGTTCTTGCAGATCACGATCCAGCAGTAATACGGAGAAATCTCCGTCATAGTCCCTTCCTTTTCGTTCGGATAGATCTCGAGAACGACACATCATCTGCCTTCGCCGAATGCCAGCGGGTAACAATGATCTGCTTTTGCTGATACTCGCTCAGTTAGTAAAACCCGTTTACGAGAAGAATCGCGTCACGAATTGAAACCACATCATGCGTAGATGAGAAAATCGATGCCGCTTTTCGTAAGTAAGTAGTTGCGCTTTAAGCCAAGGTAGAGGAGTCTGAGGCGAGATGTAGAAGTGTGCATCCCAGCAGTCATCGTCTGGCGCAAGCAGCCCTTCGCGCACAGCTCGTTCTCGCAGCGGTGTGCGGGGCTGTATGCGCCAGCCTACGTCCATATTCACGAAACTTGCGCCCATCATGGGCGCAAGAGACAAAGTTTCGGCGACGGTCTCAGGCGTTTCACCGGGCCCACCAAATGTGGGGAGCCACATGATTTTCAATCCGGCGCGACGGATGGCCTGAGAGTTCCTGAGTACGTCGCTCGCAGTAAACCACTTTCCCAATTCTTTGAGTACTGGGTCCGACAGGCTCTCCGCAAAGACGGTCATCATCTGTCCTCCAGCCCGACGATAGAGCTGAAAGAACTCGTCATCTCCTGAACCTGGATCAAAGACGCTGAAAAGCTTCATTTGTGCACCGCGTCTGATGATCGCTTCCAATACCGCTTTTGCGTGATCAAGTGGGCGGTTAAATCCTCCATCAACAAGGAATACCGAGCGCACATTACCGCTCTTCTTCAGCATGAGCAATTCCTCGGAAATCGTCTCCGGATCGCGCATATTGAACGGACGACCAAAGGTGTAAAAAGAGTCGCAAAAGGCACACTTCTTTGAACAACCGGTCCGAGTGATAACGGCGGCCTGCCAAAGCGCTTCCCGGTATCGGCGCTGATCAATGACAGCATGGTGATCGAAGGGTACCTCGGCATATCCTCGCAAAGTGAATGGGTTTTCGATGATCTTTCCTGTGTCATCGCGATAGACCAATCCCGGCGTTGTCAGGTCAGGAGTTTTCGAAGCCAACGAGGTAACAAAACGAGAGGCGCATTGCAGGTCGTCTCCTGCTATTCCGTAGTCCGCGCCCAATTCGCTCATCATGCGTGCAGGATAAGTCGTGAAGGCGGTCCCGCCCAATAATGACGGCACAGGTGCAACGGACCGAACCGAATCAACGACTGCGCGAATACCTGGAATAGGATCGGAGTATTCCAAGGGCGATTGATTGTCGCGATTCCGTACTGTATAGCAAACCAGGTCTGGCCTAAAGGTGCGTGCGGCTTCGCGAGCTGCCGCATGCGGGATCTTTTCACCCATTAGATCCGTGAACAGTACTTCGTGACCGTCGCGCCGTAGGTGTGCAACTACCATTGCAGGCCCAATCGGTTGCAACAGAGGTTCGCGACAAGTATTGGTCTGGGTAACCATGATGCGCAATGAAATCTTTGATCCCAGAATGCTCGGTGCCTGGTTCATCTGTTGCCCTCTTTGCGACTACTCTTGCCTGTATAGGTGCAATGCCGCTACTGGAAATGGCGCGTCGGCGTAGACAATGCAGCTGACGATCACATCAATTGCCCACTCAGAGCGGTTTCTTCCTACGTAGAGCATGGCTTTCCGCAATTCACGGACCGCAAGAACCCACCTCCGATGGACTCGCGGTCATCGGGCAATACGCTCCGACGCTAGCTCTCTGACGCTCGGTACTTCCGGGACCAACGCGACTGAAAGAACCTCACACCTCGAAATCGCCATCGCCCGATCTTACGTTTTCTTCCCTCGCGCCATTTCCGTACAAGGGTATGCGTCTTTAGGTACTTCACACGGCGATAGTAGCCGTGCGCCGTAATCAGAAGCGTAGACGCCAGGGCAAGTCCTATGGCCCAGCCGGCAGAAATCCTCACAATTCCGGTCCAGTCGATGCCGCGTGCCGATAAATAGCCTGCTGTCAGGAGTGTTCCAGCCCAAACGGAGGTTCCAACTGTGTTGTAAAGATGAAATTTGCTTCGTGGCACATGGGATGCGCCAGCCAGAGGAACGGTCAGATGGGCGAACCCTGGGAGCCACTTGGCCCCCAATAAGGAGAGGCCCACATGTTTCATTAGCTGAGCGTTGGCTCGCCTCACATAGGAGTCCGGCACGAAGGATATTCTGCAAAGCAGTTTCAAAAGCCCCGTCCCTTTCCAGCGAGTTACCTCATACCAAAGAGAATCGCCAACGAGACAGGCGACTGTTATGGCCAAAAAGACAGTACCAAGTTGCGCGTCTCCTTTGGCAGCCAAGACTCCGGCTGCTATCAAAAGAGGCGTGACGAAGATCGGCGCTCCGAAGCGCTCCGCAAAAGCCGCCGCGACAATCCAAGGCACTCCATGACGCGCGATAAAATCAGTTCCGATAAGATTCATATTTCCTCTATTTGACCGACATCCTGAAATGCGCGTGAGTGTGTTGGTGGAAGATGCGGCTGCCAGAGCATTTCTCTCGCAGCAGGCCGGACTAGCGCTGCGCTACAGTTTGCGAATAATGGCAAACCACATCTTTGGACCTCCATCGGGAAAGGCACCCGGATGTTCTGCAATGAACGCAGGGTTGATCTCGCCACGGACAGATTGTAACGATTCAACCTTCCAGCCCTGGGCGAAATCCGCGCACAAATCGTTCTCCGAAACGCCGCCTTCGGCAGAGGGTTCGTCATCCGTAAAACTGAGGAGGAAGAGTGTGCCTCCGGGCTGGAGGATATGTGCCAGTCCGCGCACATAGGCGCGCCGATTCTCGACCTCATAGATGTGGTAAAGGCCGCTATCGATCACGCTTGCGAAGCGCTGATCCCAGACGCCAAGTGTCATCGCATCCTTGACGAGGAAGTTGACTGTGAGGCCGCGCTTTGCTGCCTTCTCCGTCGCTTGCCTGATCGCCTCTTCGACAAAATCGACGCCTGTAACCTCTAATCCGCGAGCCGCGAGAAACACCGAGGTATTGCCGGTTCCGCATCCACAATCGAGTACCGGGCTCTTGATCTGATCGGCGACTGTGATGAATGGCGCTTGTGGCTTTCCGATATCCCAGGGCGGATTGCCTGTGTAGATTTCGGTAAAGCCTTCACGAAAGGAAGTTGGTAACGTCGACATAACTTTCTGCTCCTTGTGATCTGGGAATGGTTGTCCCGCTCAGCTAACTACATTGATAGGTTGCCTGAGTCGCAAACTCAGAATGAGTCGATTGTTTTTGCCGCTGCGTTGATGGCGTCCGTTACCTTGCGGATCTGCTCGTCGGTTACATCTCCTCGTGAGACGCGTGCGATAACGGCGCCACGCAGGTTTACAAAGGCCTTGATCAATTCGGGAGACCGGCCGCGCTCGAAACTGCGTCCCGTCTCATCGAGCCGACTGAAGATCTCGTCAACGAGGCGCTTGTTGTCCTCCAGATATTGCGCGCCTTCCGGCGCTACTGAGTACACTTTCTTGTTGTTCTCCGTTGCGACTGCCGCCAAGCCTTCTTCTTCAAGCATCGTCAGCGTGGGATAAATCACGCCAGCGCTAGGCGTATAGCCCCCGGCAAGACGTTTTTCCATGGTCTTGATGAGCTGATATCCGTAGCTCGGCTGCTCGGACAAGAGCTTCAAAACGACGAGCTTGAGATCACCCGCGTCGAACATCCTTCCCCGGCCTCTGCCAAACCCACCTTCAAAGCCGCCAAAACCTCCGAAATCGCCAAGCCCTCGGCCGCTGAATCCGTGTTCGCCACGATGGCGTCCCCGGCCCTCGAAACCGCCCTCGATGGGATTGCGCCGTGAAACCGCACGAAATCGGAAACCGTGTTCCGACTCACGCGGATCGTGTTGCCGGCCCCGATCCGGGCCTCCGGGAAATCCTGCAAAGTCATCGTGGCCCCCCGCTCTAAAATCGGTTCCGCGACGACTATCTAAGCCGTAACCAGATACTCGAGGGCCCGGTCGGTCATTAGGCTGGTCCTGCTCTGAAAAGCCTCTTTCGAAGCCGAAAAGCTCAAATCTTTGTGTGTTCATGATTGTTTCTCCTTGCGTTAAGATATATCTCAAGATATATCTTAACGCAAGGATTTTCTTTCCAAACTTTTGTCACCGGCAACGACTTATCGCTACAGCGACACATATAAAAGCACTTACAGCCGCGATTGTGCGGTAGAGATGATTCCATAACCAGCGATCCCGAACGGCCACCCACTCCGCCGGAGCAGCACCAGGCGTCCACAACTGAATCTGCTTGTTGAGAGGCACCTCTAGTCCGATCGAGATTGCGAGGACGACAACGGAAAGGACCGTCGCCACCCCCAAAACGACGCGACTGGTTCCGTGCGTCAGAAACAAAGACACAACGAGACAAAGCATCTGCGCCTGGGATAGCGGGGGCATGACCCTTGCAAATAACGAGTCTTCTAATTGAAAACGCCTTGTCCAAGCAGCCTCCGGCAACTGGCGCGACGAATAGAGCGACAGGCCCGCGCCGAACATCGACCCGGCAACAATGCCCGTCAAGATCACGGCGCACAACGAGAAAATCTGAATCAGGACAGTCAACGGGCCTCCCAGTCAATCGGCAAATCGGCCCAATCAGGCAATTCGCCATACTGTGATAGATAGTAGCACGTTAACGAACACTGTTCGTCTATAATAAATCTCAATGATGAAACCGACACAGATCGTGAGCAGGCGCAGGGGAGACGGAAAGTCCCTGCTGACACGCGAAGCCATAGTCTCCGCAGCCTTGGAGTTGATTCGGAGGGACGGGCTCGATGGGCTCAGTATGCGCAAAGTCGCAACCGCTCTGGACACAGGGGCGGCCTCTCTCTACGCGCACATACAGGACCTGGACGAGTTGCTGTCCCTTGTTTTGGATCGGGTTTTGGCTGGAGTACGGATACCGCGAGTAAGAGAACCTTGGGACAAGGCGCTCGAGCAAATCGTTCTCTCATACCTCCGTGTTCTTTTCCGCCATGCCGGCGTTGCTCGCCTCGCAATCACAACGATTGCTACGGGGCCTAACAGTCTCAGAATCATGGAAGCCGTTCTCCAACTTCTGGAGAAGGCAGGCTGTTCTGGAGCGGAAGCTGCCTGGGGGACAGATCTGATCCTGCAATACGCAGCTTCAACAACTGCCGAGCAGAGCGCACGAAAAGATGACCTGCTTCGCGAGATTGCCACTGCTCTCGAACAGATCGATGCGGCCAAGTATCCGCGCGTTCACGCGTTGCGCCGCGATTTCTTTTCAGATGGCATCAACCGCTTTCTATGGGGACTTCGAACAATCGTGAACGGAATTCTCCAGAATCACACGCACCGAATTCCTGAGGCTAAAGGCTCACATGGATGCAGTTGAACACACAATGATGACAGATAGCAGTGATCCAGGCGGTCTCTTGAACTCGGCTCATGGCTGATTCAGGTGATTTGAGTACCGGCCGTCGTCTACGCAGATGTCGATCGGTATTTGAGAAGCGCAAGATCGTGGAGTTGGCGATGGCCCCTACGTGGCCGGCGCTCAAGCCCAACTCGCCCTGAATCAACCATGACCCATCGTCGCCTTACGCACGACTACGCGCCAGCGGGGAAGACAACACGCTTACGGTTCTGCGTCACAACCCATTGGTTGAAAGACAGACAAGGCTACGCGCTAGGCTGATGCGGTTTGAGGTGATAACGTATGGCCGGTTTTAAGGTGATCACCGAGGATCGGTCACGAGAAGAGATTACGATCTATGGGTTTGGGAGTCTTCGCAGAGGCAATGTCGAAGCGCCAATGATTTGTAGCGGTTTCGGTTTCCTCGCTGCTTCATAGGCACCCGCTTATACCGCCAACGAAAATGCCATCGCCTTGTTGGGATATACCGAAATGACATGAGAATTCGAGTAGACGTTGAACGACATGTAACGGCTTGCTAGCTCGGAACATCTACGCGACTGCGCCTTAAGATCAAGGTGCATTCATGGAGCGACCTCAAGACCTTCCCAGCGGACAGTCCAACTGCCGTCGTCCGGGAAGCCTGGGGCGTGTTTCTCTGGAGCGCCCTCCCAGCCCGCAGCCATCATGGACACTGCATAGAGCAATCCACCGTTACCAGGTAGGTAGAGCGGAATGCTTTCCATCTGAAAATTGTGCCCGTTAAGCAAGTATGTGTTTTTGGCCTCAGGCATCAGCAGGGCCTCGACGGCTCTCTCGCATTCGCCCACGCGAGCGGCGGTCATTGCCATCATTGGGTAGTCCCAACCCCAGGTGTTCTTCCAATCCCAATTCTCCATCACGCGATGCAGCGTGGCGCGCATGATCTTGGGATCTACCATTGCGCCGTCTAGCATCCCCAATGGGGCAAGCATGCACGGATGTGATGTACTTTTCCCAGAATCGTCGAACGTGCCAGATGCCGTTTCCGCTGCCACGTAGACGCCGTCGTGCGTAGCCAATCGAGGAAGGTGGGTGATCACGTGATCCCAATGGGTGTCACGCCCCATCCCAAGGCGCTCTCGCCAGCGCTGAGCAGCTTCAAGACCTGAACGCCAATAGGCCACCTCGAAAGTCGGGTTCCATTGGTGATCGTGATCGCCAAAATATATCTCTGCCGCATCGGCGAACGGTGGACCGATGCGATATTGTTCCCTGTCTGGATCCCAGGCAGCGAATGAGGCCATGAACTTGGCTGTCTCAAAGACGATTTCTCGATATCTCTTTAACGTCTCCGGGGCGCGGTCTGCACGATAACAGAGTTCCGCGTAGAAGATCGGGTGCGGTTGCTGCCAGATCAGAAAACACTCTAAGTACGTCGGCGCTGGATCGCCCGCCGGTCCGACGCATTTTGGCCAGCGGGCTCCTTCGTACCCCTGCTTCTTCGCCTGGGCTCGCGCCTTGGGCAGAATCCGTTCGTAAAATGGCAAGCTGCGTTCCAGAAGATCGTGCCGTCCCCAAGTTGCAAAGTGCGCAGCATGCCACCAGTGCATCTCCAAGTGGAACTTGCCGAACCAACTGTTGCAGGTCAACCCCGTTTCTTGCGGCGGTAAAGACCCCGCACATTGAATGCGTGTCAGATACTGCGAAAGCACAACGCGGCGCTCCAACTCATTCCAGCGAGGATCCTTGCTTTTTGAAAGATCGATCGCACCGCCGGTACTCCAAAAATCAATCCACATCGCCTTAGCGGCAGAGGCGACATCATCGACATTCGGAAGTCTCGGCAGCACCGTGTGCGGCGAGAAAGCAACCGTGAACTGTAGCGTTGAGGAATCCGGCGAACCACAAAGATGAAACTGATGGAGCCCATGCTCCAGGAGAGTCGCATTGCCAGACCACTCAATCCCGGCGTGATAGGTATCACTATCGAGCGTGCGAGCGAAATCAGCACGATGCGCCCCGGAACGCGTCAGAACTGTTTGATGGGCATCAAGATGATCCCAGTCGGCGCCGTCTCCGCCGAATGTTGTAGCGGCATAAGGAAAGGCCAGAAGCACACAGAGTTGGCCTGATGCAACCAGTGGGGAGGTAATACGCACAGCAAGCTGATCATTGCGAGGATGACACGCCGTCAGAACCCGGACCGGCTGACCATCGAATGTAAATTGACTGACCAGGAAACCGGTCCAGAGGTTTAACTCTTGTCGAATATCGGTCAGATCCGAGAGACGGGACTCTCGACCGTCACGACGTTTTAGGACCATCCCGACCCTTCCTAAGTTCAAACGGCCGGGATTGCTATAGAGATAACTAGCCGCAGGGCCCAGTTCTGGCGAAGATTTCTTATCTTCGTAATAGAGATATCCAACTTTCCGTCCGCCGGCCTCCAGATATGTCAGTGGGAATTTGTCAAGAGAGAAACCCTTTGGATTCGGAGCCGTGTGAAAACCCCACTGCGCCATCGTACCCAGTGGGATGCCCTCTCTGTATTCGCGCGCAAAAGTCTGAAGACCGGTCACATCCGCCGTAAAGGCAAATTCGCCGTTACCGACAGACAGAGGGGACATAGTGTCCGATGCGGTCAGAATGACATTATGGCGCGTAACCAAAGCTCGTCGGTCGATTGGTTCATTTACGGAGTTCCCATTCTCGGCGGAAACCGCATTGCGCCAAGGTGCAGTCACCCACGCTGCCGCACCGATCACAGTTTTGGAAAAGGATCGCCGTGTCAGAACGTTGGTCAAGGCGTCTCCCATGACTGCGCTGCCGTGGCTGCTGCACTCAAGATTTCTTTGCCGATGGTGTCGGAAACCGCGACCTGAGTCTGAAGTGGGAGGTTGCGCGAAGAGTTGCCGGCCTGAACGATGTAGTTCCCGGGGTCGTTCTTCCATGCGTGACTCGCAGTGTCCCAATGACGGAAGCTGGTGGCATCGAGGTCGAAGGATACTTGGGCTGTTTCGCTTGGCTTGAGCGTAAGTCTCTGGAAACCTCGAAGTTCATGAACTGGGCGCGAAACCGTCGACTTTGGAGGGGCGACATAGACCTGTACAACTTCAGTTCCAGCGCGCTCCGAAGTGTTCCTCACATCCAGTGAAACGTGAACCCCCCGCGCCGTATGAGCGATCGTCAACCTGCTGTAGACAAAGTCCGAAAAACTCAGGCCGAAGCCAAAGGGGAACTGAGGCTCAACATCACGAGTATCGAAGTACCTGTAACCAACAAAGATTCCTTCTTTGTAGTTCACGTTGTCTTTGTCTGCCGTTCCAATCGAATGGGCGGGCGAATCCTTTAATTGCTTCGGCCAACTGAAGGTCAACTTACCGGCAGGGTTGATATCTCCTGCAAGTGCCTCCGCAATTGCTGTCCCGCCTTCCATGCCGGGGTACCATGCATCGAGCACCGCGGGGACCGACTCGATCCACCCAGAAACTGTAAACGGCGCCCCATGCAAAAGCACAACGATCGTGCGTGGATTGATGCGCGCGACTCTTCGGATCAATTCTTCCTGTCCTCTAGGGAAATCCATGTTCTTTCGATCGAGGCCCTCCGTGTCCAAACCGTGGTTCCAGCCCCCTACAAATATGACCGCATCTGCTTTCCTAAGTTTGGTGGCCACATCGTGCACCTCTTTGTCAAGTTGTTCGGCAGTTTGCGGCAGTGACCACTCGAGATGCAGTGATGCGTCGCCTGTTTTGGCGTGGTATTCAACGCGTATGGGATAGGTGCTTCCCTCGTCGAGATGAACGCTCAGTTCAGTACTGTTGAATCCGTCCGACGCATTGTTGGTTAGGAATGGTTGTCCGTCTAGAAATAATGTGGCCGAGTTCTGTCCCGATAAGCGAACGGTGTAGTAGCCGCTTTTCGGTGGTGACAGGATCGCGTCATATTGCGCGTTGAAATTGTCCGTGTGGACCACAGGCTGGATCAGGCGATCGCATCTCCCAATTGAAGTCTATCGAAGGCTCTGTACGCTGCAAGACTGGCGCTTCGTTCCCGTTATTGAAGTACTTTGCAGCAATGCCCGGTTTGCCGCCCGTTGTCTTGAGGAAGTGATGGTCAATTGCCTCGAATGTACCACCCTCATCGATCCCAAGGTACTCTACTGTGTCCGCACCTAATCGCTTCTGCAGACCTGCCAATGCCGTTACTTCATAGGGTGGGCCAACGCCCGAGCTTCCGCCGAGCCCCGGACCACAGAGACGGCGGTCGGCATTAGGTCCAAGAACGATGACGTGCTTCAGTGACTTCGCGTTCAGTGGTAGAATGTGACGGCCGTTCTTGAGCAAAACCAAACTCTCCTCCGCTGCCCGCCTTGCGACCGCTTGATGTTCAGGGGTGTCGATCGAGCCGCCGGTATGCGGATCTACACCATCCAGAAGGCCAACTTTCTGCATTACGCGCAAAATTCGGCGCACCTTATCGTCGATCAAACTCTGCGGAATCTTCCCAGCAGTAACCTCGTCGAAAAGCGGTTTGCCGAAGGACTCTGTCTTCCAGTCGCTCCATGGCATGCTGACATCAAGGCCTGCAAGGGCAGCTTTCTCCGTCCCACGGGCGCGGTTGTAATCTGTCAATGTGAGGCCTTCAAAACTCCATTGGACTTTCAGAGTCGTCGTCAGCAGCCAGTGATTCTGACATGCGAGTTCTCCGTTGAGTCCGTTGGCGGCAGTCATAACAGCCCATGCACCACCCTGCTGCACTGCGGCCTTGAATCCCGGCAAGTAGATCTCTTCGAGGGTTCGTTCGTCAATGTTTGACATATACCAGTCGCGATTCCACTCGCGCTCGTTTGCTGCGAAATGCTTGATGCACGCAGCGACGCGCTGGCTCTGAATTCCGCGGACCATCTGAGCGGCAAGTTGCCCGTTCAGGTAGGGATCCTCGGTTAGGTACTCGAAGAAGCGGCCATTCAACGGGTCCCGTTCGATGTTTAGGGCCGGCGCAAAAACCATTGTTCTGCCAGCCGCTCTCGATTCTTGGCCAATGACCTTGCCGGTCGCTTCGAACAGCGAGGGATCCCACGAGACTCGCAAGCCCGAGACCTGACGGGAAGGCCGTAGCGTCCGCAGCAGTCGGTCCGCGCGGGCCGTCGCTGGGCAACATGGCAGGAATGCCGAGTCGCGGAACTCCGGGCAGTTGGGATACTCCTGGTTGCTCGCCACCGAAGAGCATCCGAATCTTTTCTTCGAGCGTCATTGCATGAAGAATTCTTTCAATTTGTTTCTCGGACACATCCTCCTTCATACTCTGTGTTGTCATTCGATCTGGCATTACCAAGATGCCTAAAAGTATGGCTAATAAGAAAGCACGGCTCATGATCCTCCCTATCGCGGAATGGCTCTTATCCGGCCCCGCGGAACTTTAAGTTCTCACTTCCGTTGCAATTCCAGATCTTATTGTCATAAGTGGTAAGCGGTCTAAAGATCCGTAGGTCTGCGACTGAGGGACACAGCGCGGCCATGCCGTCATTGAACGAACTTCGAGATAATTGAAACTTCGTGCAAAAAGCTAACACGATGTCCTTCGATATCTGCGACTATCTGTCCTTTGGCAGCATGACGAGGAGCGCTCGAAGCGAGTCCGCATGCGCAACAGGCGAACCGTCGCAGAGCACCTGTAATCCTGCGCCTCTGCGGTATCGGGTTCCGTCGCGGTCATACAGGATCGTTAGAATATGTCCGTGATAGGGGAGCCCGTCGAGTGCAAAGTAACTCCATGTGTCAGCTGGTACCAGCGGATGGAGAATGAATTCGTCACCGGACGCAGGCCGGAGACCTATGAGGCCTGTAATGACGAGGTCGGCAAATCCCGAGTGGTTATAGTAGCGGCCCCGGTTCTTGGGCAGCGTGTGTTGGCCTTTCAGAATGCTACGTGCAATCCACTTGCCAGTGTCAGCATCCAGATCTTCATCAATCCAGGGAATCGATCTTCCACTTTGCAACTGTGTATGTTGTGAATGCGAATAAGTACTCAGAAGGCGTAAGTAATTTGACGGGTTTACTCCCGTCTGTTCCCGCCTGTTGAGCAGATTCGCAAGAGCAACCAGTGTCTGCGTGGTGGCAAATGGCCATGACGGACCATTCCAGAGGCACTCGTGGGGAACGGCGAAACCGAATTTGGGGCTCCGGCGTTCGGCAGTAGTAGGTCCGTACTGACCTGCGAATCCGTTCGGATCGAAGAGATCTTTCCACGCCACGTCGTTACGCGGTGAAGGTATATCGAAATACCAGGGAATATATCCAACCAGTTCACGAACATCAGACCACCCGTTCGCCTCGTTCCGCGGCACAGTCTCATAGAACTGGTCATGGGGATTCCAGAGCCGGCTGTTGATCAACTCTCGAAGGTAATCGGCCTTGGTGCGATAGTAGGCAGACGCCTGCGTCTGACCAGCTAGCGCCGCGATGCGAGAAATTGCATCTGCATCTCCATACATGTAGCTGTTGATGGTCGGCCGGAAGCCCGATCCTCCGATTGTGAACTCCATGCCGTCGCGATCATCGATCTGCCAGTAAAGTCCGTTTTTATCCTGATGCGTCGCTTCCCAGGCTCGATAGTTCTTTTCTAGATCCGGGAGCAGGCCAACTGCAAGTTGCTTATCTCCAGTAGCGAGAAAGATTTGATAAACCGAGTCCGCCGCCCAGAAGCTGTACCTTTGCGCCTCTCCGTCCGGGCCGAACCAGAACCTTGCGTAGTCGTCGACATAGGTGGGATCGCGCAACCACCTTGCTTCCCGAATATGGTGTCCTGCGGCCGCGTCGATCGTGTTGAGCTTGCCCGCCCATGGAACGCTGTCCAGAAATTCACTGATCAGAAATCCATCGGGAGTACGTTCGATATGCTTCTGGAAGGCGTACCACCGAAAGTAGTAGGTTTCCTCAAGCTCTTGATCGGGAATGTCCAACCAGGGAATGTTCTGGACGAACCACTCCCAAGGCAAGGGAGGAGCGTCTCCCAACATATCCTTTTCATCTTGAGCAAATCCCGTGAAATAATGACGATAATCATCCGGTTGAAGCAGATGTTTTGCTGGCGCCCGCCACGCTGCAACCGACCTTCCGGCCGGCATCAGTAATGATAGACAGACTATGAGGCACATCCATCGACTCTTCAAAGGACCGGTGAGTTTTTTCATTTTGCTATGAATCCCAGACTCTCACCTGATCGAGTAACCAGCCCAATTTGCTCGAGATGCTCGTGGCGGCCGTTGTACCAGAGCATCCAACGGCCATCAGCATAGACCGCATAAGGCTTGTAACATGCGTCTGCATCCCAACCGTCCGGCGTAGGACTCACGATCGGATTTCTTGCGTGACGAATCCATCCGGTAATGCCATCCTTTGATCGCGCAAGTCCGATCTGGGCATGGTCTACATCGCGAAATCCGATGTAGAAGCTGTAATACCAGCCTTTCCAGTAGATGATCTGTGCGGCTGTCACGCGGTCTTTCTCCCATTCGATCTTCGGATCAGCCGTCATGACTGGATTGTCAGCATATTTCTTCCAAATCAGGCCGTCTGTGCTGGTTGCATATCCGAGAGCGTTTGGTTCATACTGTTCGCCGGCTGAATACCACATCTTCCATACGTGGTTTTTCTTGTCCCACATGACGTGGGGGCACATTACGGCAACATTCTCCCAAGAAAGTGACGCTTCGAGTACTGGTTGTGCGGACTGCCTGATCCAACGAAGTCCGTCTGAACTTTTGGCGTAACCTATCTTCGATTTTCCTTTCGTCTGGCCGGTATACCACATGTGATATCCATCATCGCGACGCACGACCACAGGGCGATTCACATCGTCTTCCCATCCAGTTACGGGGTTGGGAGGCAGAACGATCTCAGGGGCGCTCCAGTCGATGCCATCTTGACTCTCGGTAATCGCTACGCTCTGCTTGGGGCGCCATGAGACCCACATCCTGTATTTGCCAACTTCGTGCAACACGGATATATCGAAGCAGGTTCCATACTGACCGCCGAGCACCGGCCCACCGGGGTTTTTTGTCCAGCCCGTATCTTCGTCGAGCCCAAACAAGTTTGAAGTGGAGAATAGGACAGTGCCGGCACCTGTGATCGCCAGCATTGCCAAGAGTTCTCTTCTTGTAATCAATTTAGCGCTCTTCATTACTCCACCTTGACTTTGTTTCACTTGATTCATTCAGGCGCACAGGTTTCAGTTAGGATTTCAGCGAATAATCCCATGCGAGCAATAGACGATGCCGATAGCCTTCCACAGATGCTGCGCATACCTCTTCGAAAGATATCCGTGAGGCCGCTTGAGATAGCAGCCCCACAGGAAAGTATCTGAGCCAATTTTGTAGCCGGCCTAGAAGATTATGTGCAGCGACATCTGAATGTTTCTTGGTGGAGCAGCGGAGTTGATTGCGCCGAAGCCAACCGAGCTGCCGCCAACAGAGTTGTTATATCCGGGGGCATTGAGGACGGTGTGGTTAAAGGCGTTAAAAGCCTCGCCATGGAAGTTGAGTTTTGCACTCTCAACGATCTTGAAATCCTTGTCGAGACTTGCGTTCAAGATGAGACCTTGCGCGGGCCCTTTCCAAACGCCACCGGCGGCATTGCCGAGAAAGAGCTTACTGCCCACGCCCGGAAGCGTAGATGTTGTTGTAGTTCCATTGACGTAGACCTTGTTCGCTGGAAGGAATTTGCTGCCGTCCAGCCAAGGCACGCCGATCATAGTCCCAGATGAGTCGGTAGCTTTGAAGCCGCGCCCGCGGTTTGAAGACAGAGCCCCTCCGCCCGAGTAATTCGCGTAACACCCGGCAGACTGGAAGTTGAAGTTGTTGCAGTCGGAATCTGATACAGCACCATAAGTTCCAGTGCTTGCGCTCATTGTGCTCCCCAATGCCCAGCCGCCCAGTATTCTTTGTGATACCTGGTTCTGAGCATAGAGCGTGGGTATCTGATACCGGAATGCAGCCGACATCTGATGGGTAATGCCCGGGCTATAGTAGTCGAGTCCGCAATCGGCACGATACCGGCAGCCGTTTTGGGTCACGTTGCTGCTGAGTGTGTAGCTTCCCATCAAGGTAAGGCCATGGGATGCGGACTTCCTTACAGATGCCTGTAACGCGTTGTACAGATTGTTGTAATCGGAAGAAGTTATGCTGATGGAGTTAAACCCCGTTGAGTAGTACGGCTCGCGCGTCTGAAGGTTTGCATTCGTGTTGTTGATGCAAGTGGAGACTCCCGCGGCACAAGAGGCAGAGACCGGAACGAATGTCGGCCAATTGATGTTGTGCGTTTCATCCAGATGGGTGCCCCTGGTCGCAACCCAGCCCACACTGACAAGGTAAGTGCTGGCCGGCTCAAATTCGAGCGTTGCATTGAACTTGTGAATCTGGCCTGAGTTGTAGTTCTTGTCGAGACCTTGAGTGTTAACCGGAGTCGAGAAGACGATCGTGGTGTTCGACGGTTGTCCCGGAAAAGGCGGCTTGTACGGGAAGGGCGCACCAGTTCCGCTGTACTGAGCATATGGATTGGCAATACTGAAGCCACCCGGAATGCCGGGGTTACCCGGAGAATAGCTAAGGCCATAAGGCGCGGTTTGGCTATAGCCGTTGTATCCTAGCAGCACTTGATAGTTCGAATAGAGCCCATATCCTCCCTTGAGGGCATACTTATGGTTCCCGAAAAGATCCCAAGCGAATCCTGCCCTCGGTCCAACATCGCCCCAACGGATTCCATAGAGGTTTGAGGCGATGCCCTGATCGCCATTCGCCAGCAAGCCAGAGGGGGCAGTTGGAAATACCGTGGACTGCTGCCCGGCGCGGAAGGTTACGAAGTTGTTCTGAGGCGATGAGACTCCAAATTGCGGTTCCCACCGCGCTCCTAACATTACGGTCAGACGAGGATTCACCTTATAACTATCTTGGACATATGCTTCGCGGGCTGGATAGTTGACATGCATGACCGCCGTGCTGGCTTGGCTGAAGCCCGCGGCGTTAGCTGTCGCCTGAGACATCATGTCGAACACCCAATTGCCGCTACCGCCCAAATAGGTTTGCGAATCTGCGTATTCGACATTCGCCCCAGAAGCCCAGGTCTGCGAAGTGTTTTCATGGTAATTTCGGGTTTCAAATCCGGCCTTAAGGGTGTGGCGACCCTTGGTGAGGATGAAATTGTCCACGATATCCCATGTGTATTGTGTCATCGGGTTGATGTATCCGTTGTACAAACACATTCCGCAGTTGCGCGAACTCGTAGTAACTTGCTGGACAGGAGGGGCAGATACGTCGCCTACTCCGCCAATTCCCGTTTCCGTCGGTCCAAACTCCTGATTACTTGGCGACCATGTGTTGGAAACTTCGATGGACGAATACGATATGCCCAAGATGAAGTTGTTCACCATCGAAGGAGAAATCGTGTAAGTGTCGTTGATGGCCCACACCTGCGTCTTGATGGGCTCACCCCAGGTTGCCTTGGGATTAGGATAATGCGTCGCCCAAGATCCCTCGCCAAACTCGTCGTACATGTCCTGGAAGGTGGGGCTGTCGTTGGAATACCACAGACTCCCGAAGAGGCGGTGCTTGTCGCTGAAGTTCTCATCGATTCTCGCCACCGCGGTTTGAATCACCGTGTCAAAACTGGGATTCCAGGTGAAGGTTTCCGTACCGCTGGTTGGTTTCGGCCATGCTGCTATACCGGCGGAAGTATTGAGCCATTTCCCCATCGTGGACATCTGGGCTGGGAGGAGTGTTGGCGTTGCGACTCCGTTGACTACGGGAACGCCGTCAGGGGATGCGGAGAAGTCACCTGACCGCTCAGCATTGGTTATGGTCTGCAGGGTGCTGGTTGACTTCTTGCTTGTTGCGGTGCGCTCATATGAGCCGAAGAAGAAGGTCCTGTTCTTCCCGTTGTACAGCTTGGGCAGGATGATTGGACCCCCGATGTTGCCGCCATACCATTGCTGGTTGAATGGCTGGCGATGCACTCCCTGGAATTTGTTCGACCAGGAATTCGCATTCCATGCACCGTTCTGAAGATAAGCCCACCCCTGGCCGTGAAACTCGTTAGTTCCGTTCTTCAGGGTAGCTTCAATCTGCCCGCCCGCGCCGCGCGGCACGGAGGCATCGGGCAGAGTTGATGAGACTGTGAACTCCGAGATGTTTTCCGACTGTGGAAAGGAGGTGGATGCAGAGCCATGCATGTAATCGTTCATTGCGGCTCCGTCGATCTCGTAGTTGTTATTCGAGGCATTGACGCCATTGAAACTGGTGACCGTGATGAAGAAGCTTGCTGCTTGTCCGGCGGCGGATGCGCCCGGAGTGAGAAGCTCAAGTGACTGGCGGGGATCGCGTCCCTGGACTGGAACGGATGAAATGAGGTCCGCCTGAATCGTGGTCTCGGTGTTCGCGGTTTCGGTATCAACTATCGCAGAGGAGCCGGAAACACTCACTGTTTGAGCGACCGCGCCCACCTCCAGGACTATTGGAAGCGTAATTGCGCTCTGATTGTGGAGGACTACGTCAGTCACCACAAATGACTTGAATCCATTCACAGTACAAGTAATGCTGTAGGTGCCGGCCGGGAGTGAAACGAAGTTATAGTGTCCAATTACATCGCTCACTGCCGTATTCACCACGCCGGTATTCTCATTGTGAGCAGCTAGTTTCGCGTTGGGAACGACAGCGCCGGTCTGATCGGTCACTGTGCCCGCCAGCAAAGCTGAGATATCTACCTGCGCAAAGACCCGATTGCAGTTCAAGGTAGTAGTAACGAGGCAGACAATGACGGCAAGCAGCCAGGCCGGACTTACGTAGCGCCCCTGCTTTCTCGTCATCTCACCCTCAATGAGTTTGCTCTGATGATCCATATAGCCTCCCGTCAAAGAATTGAACAATTGCATCCGTCTCTGTCATGCGGTACGCTGAACGCCATCGGTTGGGCGCCGCCCGATTCTCGAATTGCGAAGAATCCGGTTCGAGAGCTTGGGGAAGTTTCCCCAAACATGCAAGAAGATAATCCCCGATGTACAGTACTGTCATGATGGCGACGGACCAATTTGTCGTGGTGCATTCGCACCATCCCAGGAAGCCGCCAACGGAGAGTTCTTTGCGGTTGCCGAGAGCAAGACCTGAAGTAACTCATTCCACTCGCACACCTCGGCTATCCAACTTGAATTGGGTATTGGAAGTGCGCCAGAAGGGACACTCGTTCAGTCAAACCCTTCGCGCATTGGTTGCCCGGAAACTGCTGGTCCTGGACGAGTGAGTCTACAAGCCGCCGGCTTTTCTGCCTTGAAATATGATTTTTGCCCGTTCCATGAACGATGAAGCCCAAATGCGGAGAACGGACCATAAGCGCATACCTGCATTTTGTCGAAGAAAAACCTCTGCTTTGAGGCGGGTCCCTTCGCCGGGCTCGCTTTCAATGCTAAAGCTTCCCCTCAGAGCGCGAACACGCTCCTTCATTCCGGCAAGACCAAACCCGTGGCTCTGGAGTGCCTTCACATCAAATCCAGCACCATTGTCGATGACGGATAGACACACGCTGCTTTGCAGATAGTCCAAAATTATCTCGAGCCTTGTTGGGCGGCCGTGACGCAGAGCATTCGCGATCGCTTCTTGCGCAATCCGAAAGAGAGCGTCGGTCATCAATAGCGGAAGCGGCGTCGCCGAGCCTCTGGTTGTGAAATGGACATCCAGATTACATCCAGCCGTAATCTGTTCCAGTGAAGTCTGAATCGCCGATTGCAGATCAGCGCTTTCTGCCATTGGGTGAGGACGCAACATCATGATGCTGCGGTGCGCTTCCGCGTGGCTGTGCCGTACCATGTCCAACGCAAGGTCGAGATGTTGGGTGAGGCGTACTTCTGACTCCGGGGCGTTCTTTCTGGCCGCCTGTATCTGGTAAGACAAACCGGTGAAACTCTGCGCCAAGGTGTCATGAAGTTCTTGTCCGAACCGAGCTCGCTCGTTCATAATTGCGTGGAATCTCGCTTTCAGCGTTTGAATGAGTGCGAGGTGAGCGGCGAAGGCCAAGCTCACCAGCAGAAAACCGAATTCCGCAAGGTGCTTCAGACTCCACCAAGGGGGGCCGGAGACGACGGTTACATCCTCAGCCGAGCGCAGCAGGACAGCGAACCCTCCCTGGTATTGCGTGTCTCTTGGTTGAAGGGAGCAGATTCCGCGAAGACGCAGCACCGAGTCCTTGTCGAGTTGAGGAAGCAGTGAGCTGTTTCCCTGCGAGTTGAGATGAGCCAGGAATACCTGGTGCCCGCTCTCCAGCCGGAGCCATGTTTCTCCGTTGCTTCTTTCTACGTCGACCAGTCTCCCACTCACGTCGATCAGGAGAGCAACAAACTTTCCAAGCGCGGCCTCATCCGCAGTAACTGAGAGCGGCGGCACTGGAGATCCGTGCCAAAGCAACGCTACTCGGCTTTGCGGGAAGACGAGTCCTCGCTCGGTGTTCTCAGGCCGCCCGTCAATCAGCAGCTCATCTCCAATCCTAAGACCCTGCCCCAATGGGCCTTCCAAGGCAGCCCCTCCGGTAGGGTCCTGAATATAGGATGGGCTTCCGTTCAGCGTGAGGGTAGCACGAACCGTGACAGAAGAGTTTCCGGTCTGCGGTATCAAATTGATCGCGCCAATCGAAGTATAAGGAGCTTGATTTTCGGCGCTCGTGGCGGAAGCACCCATTAAGGCGAGAAGTGCAACAAGAACTCGAATCTGTCCGGTCATATTTTCCGCCAAAGATAGCTCGAGCTTAACCTTAATTCGCCAGCTGGGTCGCCTGAACGTTTTTCCATTGCCCGCCTGAATCATAGGAACGCAGTCCAATCTTCCCGCGTGCCGGGCATTGAGCAACGGTCTCGTCCAACTGGATAGTCTCTTCCTTTCCAACTTGATGAGTAGAGATGCTCACGTGGCATCCTCTGACTTCCATTCGAAAGTGATACCACGTGCTGGGAATGATCGGATACGGCAGTGACTTGGCCGCAACCTCAGTCCAACCATGATCAGCAACTCCGAAGACCAGTGACTCATCGCGAACTCGCAGTCCGCCGTATAGCCCATCGTATGAGTCCACCCCTGGCTCGGCATCGGACACTCTGGCCAATAATCCTACTTCACCCGTGCTGCTAAGGGAGATGTCGGCATCTAGAGCATAGTTCGTCCAGTAGGGCGAGCCGGTAACAAGCTTCGCTCCACGCTCATTGGATTCGTTTACCATCACTCCGGAATGCACGTTCCAGTTCCCGTCAAAGGCAACCCATTCCGAGCTATCAGCACTAACGAAATTGTCGTGATAGGGGAGCCCCTTGGAAGGAGACCGCGAGTATCGGATTGCGCCGACGGAAATTAACGAGCCCGCCGCAGCCGAAGCTGCGAATAGAACGAGGTTTCGAAGCAGAGGTCGCATTTGCACCACGCAATCAAAATCCTTTAGTTAGTCCGCCACCTTGGTGGAAGCGACGGAGATCAAATCAACGACTCGTTGTAACTTCCAAATGATCACGTGTGAGAAGATCGACTTCGACGTGTTCCGGAGGCCCGAGTGGATGCCCTTGAGTTCCATTGATGGCCGCACGCATTGCAAGATACCCGATTCGATACCCGTCGGCTGTGACCAATGAATCAAGCTTCCCATTCTGGAGGTTGTCGAACCAAAAGAGATCACGGTCCGACCCGACTAGAGCAATAGCATGGCCTCGATCGACGTCCTGGAGTGCGAGCATCGCGCCTTGAGTCGCGTCCGCGCTTACCGCATATATGGCCTTTAGCCCCGGATAGGACTTCACGATCTCTCTCGTATTCTGTTCGGCCTCGGAGATATACACCGAACCCGGAGATTGTGTAACGGCCTTGATGTCCGGATAGGCGGCAATTGCTTTCATGAAACTCTGTGAGCGGGCCAGGGTCTCTGGGGTTCCGCGATCGATTCCAACAATCGCAACCTCACCCTCCCCTCCCGTCAGTTGCCTAATTCGTTCGGCAGCGAGCCGGCCAAATTCAGATTGATTTGCTGTGACCGAGGTCAGATAGGGACCGGTGGGTATGGGAGCCTCCGTCTGCACAATCACCACCGGAAACTTTCGGGCCACAAGGCTGTCAACCATTGTGGTAACGCCGCCCACATTGGAAGGGCCGAGAATGAGCGCCTTTGCCCCTCTGCGAATCGCGTTCTCGGCGATGAGTATCTGACGATCGAGGTCATCTTCCCTTGTCGCGGCGTTCCAGTAGACCTCGTACCCTGCGGTGCGGGCAGCCGCCTGTGCTCCGCGGCGCATGTCCTCTGTGTAAGTTGTGCCGGCGGTCCGAGGTACGAAGGCAATCACAGGGAGAGCCGGGGCTGTCCGATTAGCGGCAACGAAAGTCGCCAGCGAGCCGCAAAGACCACCAACGATCAGCGCCGCAGACGGGCGGGCTATTCGTCCTAAATTGATTCTCATCGAATCACTTACCTACTCATAGTCTGCATTGAACGGCTTGCAGAAGTAACGCTGTGCCCCTAAGGACGCAGACCGCTTATTCCTTCAGCATCACCAGCCCTCGTCGAATGGCAATCGTCGCAGCCTCGGTCCGATCCTTCGCGGCAAGTTTTGCAATCAGACTGATCACGTGATTTCTGGCGGTAATGTCACTGATATAAAGCTTCTGGCCAATTTCCTTGTTCGTAAGCCCCTGGACTACCAATTCAAGGACTTCCTGCTCGCGAGGGCTAAGAGCAGATCGCCCCACTCGCTCGGCGAGGCGCATCGCCAGTGCTGCCGGAATCGACCGGTTTCCGCGGCTCACTGCGATGATTGCGTCAATGACCTCAGTCTGCGATGCGCTCTTGAGTAGGTATCCAAGTGCGCCTGCTTGGAGGGCGTTGTAGACGTCTTCGTCCAGTTGATGGTTGGTCAGGACTAGGATTCTAGGGTGGGGAAACGTAGTACGCAGCGCGACGATTACTTCGACCCCTGACATATTGGGCATTCTAAGATCGAGCAAAACCACGTCGGGATTAAGCTTCTCCGTAAGAAGGAGGGCCTCCTCTCCGGAGCAAGCCATTCCAATGATACTTATCCCGGACTCGCCGTCGAGCATGCTGTGCAGACCCCGGCGTACCACCGGATGATCGTCTACCACCAAAACGTGAATGGAAACTACCTCTGTCACGAAACAGCCTCGTGTTTCCGGCCATCACGGCACTTGCGCTTGGCCGGCAAGGGGTTCAGAAAACAGAAGCGAATAAACCCCTGAATGGTGGACAGGAACAATAGTATCAGCGAATTCTACTCAGCCCCACAACTTAACCTAAGGTGCATATGCACCATTCGTGAATGGTGCACTAGAATTGTTGCGGCTGTGGTTCCGAGTGAATATGGTTGTCAATGGATGATAGGCCTTTGTTCGTCGTCCTCGGCCTCGCAGAGGCATTATGCGCACTAAACTGGAGCCCATCCCCTCATTGAAGAAAGAAGGACGCTTGTGGTGCCATTCCGACTCGCATCTGTGTTCGTCGTTCTGCTGGCCGCGTCGATATCTTCTGGACAGCAAACACTCTCGCAGGCGGCTTCGGAGCCGTCGCAGGAAATCACGCGCCTCGCGCAGCAAGCTGAGGACAATCTACATAATCAAAAGACAGCTCTTGCCGTCGAAGACTATCGGAAGATCCTCGTACTCGACCCCGACAATGTCCAGGCTCATTCCAATTTGGGCCTTGCTTATTACATCAAAGGAGAGTTTGCACAGGCTTCAACGCAATTTGAGGCGGCGCTTCGTCTTCGACCTGATCTATGGGAAACTGCGGCTTTGTCCGGACTGTCGGAGAACCGGATCGGACAAGGTGCAATAGCCAAGATCCACTTGCAACTGGCGTTCGATCATGTGCGCCAGCAAAAACTGCGCATGGCGGTAGGTAGGCAACTATTCAGCATCCTTTTCGAGGAGGGCGATCTGAAAGGCGCATCGAACGTTGTGAGTGAGCTAGAGGAATTGGAACCAGGCAATGCTGACGTGATTTATGCCGCGCATCAGGTCTATTCCCTTTTGGCGAACAGGGCTTTCTTGTCGCTTGCCCGTCAGGAACCCGATTCTGCGCGGATGTATCAGCTGCGAGGAGATCGAATGGCACAGATGGGGAATACGCAGGGAGCAATCGCGGCGTATCGGAAGGCTCTTCAGCGCGATCCGCATGTCTCCGGCGCACACTTTACCCTAGGCGAGATCCTGGGTTCCTCACGCTCTACGGACGAGAGGGCTCATGCCGAGGGAGAGTACAGGCAGGCGTTAGAGGACAATCCGCTGGACGAGAAAGCTGAATGCAGGCTGGGGGATATCGACAGGGAAAGTGCAGACCTGGAAGGGGCTTCACAACATTACAAACGCGCTCTCCAGCTTCAACCCGATGACCCCGACGCAAATGAAGGCCTCGGAATGGTCTTACTAACTTCGAATTCCACCCAGGAAGCACGGAGTTATCTGAGTCGAGCCATTCAGCTCGACCCTACGAACGTAACTGCCTATTACCACCTGAGCCAGGCCAGCAGAAAGGCGGGAGATCTAGACGCAGCGAAGCGTGAGATGGATGAGTTTCTCAAGCTTAAGAGGGAGAAAGACAAGCTTCAACACACCTTTGATGACCTACCCCTTCAGGTTAAGCGGCAGACCATCCAAGGCCAAGATGATCCAACGTCGCCGAATTCAAACTCTCATTAGCCGTTGTAATGCGGGAATGCTGTAATGCGGAGCTTAGCAGCCGCATAGGGGATGAGTGGAATGGCTTCCTCAGATTCCCCTTTTGACAACGGAACTTTGCGACCACGGGTCGGCTACGCCGTCTTCCGCTCGCCATGAATCGCGTTTCCAAGCCTTGACGCTGAGCTTCATGGAGGGTGTCAAGGGCGGAGTAAAAGTAGGCCAGTAGATAGCAGTTCGTTTGTTGTAGGCATGCGGGGTAGAAGGGGCTCTGAAACCTGGCGGAAGGGGTCCTTCTACCCCGAGGCGCGTTTGGAGGGGTAGGGTTCAGCGTTTTGAGGATGGGTTCCGTTTGCGGCGGCTCTGCTTGAGGTGGTAGCTTTCGGCGTTCATCTCCAGGATATGTACGTGATGTTTGAGCTGGTCGATCAGGGCGCCGGTCAGGCGCTCTGATCCGAGGACTTCGGTCCATTCCTGGAAAGGCAGATTACTGGTCACCATCGTTGAACCGCGTTCGTAGCGTTGGCTGAGCATCTAGAAGAGCAGCTCGGCTCCGGTCTTGGAGAGAGGCACGAAGCCGAGTTCATCGACTATCAGCGATTCGTAGCTGGCGATCTACTTCTGGACGCGAAGCAGCTTCTTCTCGTCGCGAGCCTCGATAAGCTCACTGACCAAGGCGGCGGTGGTAGTGAGGTGCACACAATGCCGGCGTTGGCATTCAGCCAGGCCCTGGGCCACAGCGATGTGCGTTTTCCCCGTGCCGCTGTTGCCCAGCAGGAGTATGTTCCCGCAACGGGCGAGCAACTCGCATCGCGCTAGTTCCAGCACCGGGGTGTTGTTCAGCGATTGGATGGTCAGGAAGTCGAAGATGTCCATGGTTTTGACGACCGGGAACTTCGCTTGTCTGATACGGCGTTCAGTGGTCCGGCGTTCACGGTCCAGCAACTCCAGTTCTGTGATGCGCAGCAAGTAGTATTGATAGTCCACCTGCTCGACGGCGCACTCCCGTGCCATCTTGTCGTACTCGCGCAGGATGGTGGTACGCGGCTGCGAGCTAGGCTTTGCCGCGGTCTCCATTTCAGGAGACTGAGTTTCATGAGTTGCAAGGCGCAACCCGCGCAGATCCGTGCTAGCGCGTCTACGCAGGCGGCTCTTATGAAGGGTGAGCGGCGTAAAAACGTGCATCAGGATAGGGGTGTTGGACTCGGGGCGGCGGTATCCACCTTTCCAAGACCGGGGTGAGTTTCGCCCCCTTCTTCCTCGCGGTTTGACTGCGACGAACAAGGACGTTACGCCACAGTCAGTTAACGCGGCGTCTGAAGATACGCAGCTGGTCGAGGTTTCCGGGGACAGCATGTATTGGTAATAGCCGGTTACAACACTCCGAAGCCATACACCGACCTGACTGGTGCGATCATGCTTCCGGCGTTGAAGCTCAGCCTTGATGGCCCTCAGCTTCGCAACCATTCGCTTCTTCGCAGTGATTCACCAGACGGTGAAGGTCTTGGTCTTGTGGCGCTGCCCACAGTAGTGGGTGAAGCCCAGGAACGTGAAGGTCTCCGGTTTCCCTTCCCCACGTTGTTTCCGATTACGGGCTGCATAGCGCCCAATCTCGATCAGCCGGGTCTTATCCGGGGGTGGTTCCAAGCCGAACTTTGCCAGCCGTTCCATGAACTCTTCGAGGAACCGTACAGCATCAGCCCACTGCTGAAAACCCATCACAAGTCGAGTCGCCCGGGAGAGTTGCACCCCCAGGCGCTCACAGATTCCGGACTTGAACGTTTCCGCTCATCCGGCTCTTATCGTCCAGTCGCCGCTCGACGCAGCAATGGCCAATGAGCAAATAGCCGTTAGTCTCTTGAAGCTATCTTGCCGACTCACTGCCCTGCCCTTTGTCGATGCCGTCTCAAGCGTTTGTATTTCGCCATCGCCTAATTCGCTAAGCATTGGTCCAGATAGCGAAATGTCGGATAGAGGGCTGACTTGTAGTAGCGACCGTAGTACGTTATCCACCCCCGAATTACTGGGTTGAACATATGCGCCAGATCATCTATCCACCTATCAATACGACGACGCAGCTGCCACCTGCGAATCCCGGTCCGATACTCGGTTTCAAGGACTTTGATTGTGCAGCAACCACCATTGCTGGAATCGAACTGCTCCGCCGAATTGGTAAAAGAACAATTTTGGCCGGGGCATCTCTATCTCAAGAACCAAACTGCCTCAGCAATCTGGAATGCGGTAATACCCGCATGGTCTTTACTCCTCCTCGGCCTTGCTGCGCCTCCCGCACATTTTTGTACCAGATCCGTCAGCGGAAGACTGAGCGCCCTCTTGCTGCTTGCGGTTCACTTGGCGGAGATTTTGTTTTCTCCTGAGTGGAGAGGCCAGGTTTTGCCGTTGAGAATGAAGGTGCCAGTGAGTTTGCCGGGGAGCGTGATGACAGCGTTGAGGCCGGTGTTCTGGCGGTGATACTCCACTCTGATAAGGCCCTCGGGATGAGGATACGTGGCTGTGAGCGAAGGCAGCGATCCAAGGTGGGGTGCGATGCGAACGGTGGCGAATCCGGGACTCGCCGGTTCGATGCCTGCAATGAGCGTCAACATGTCGTAGATGGGATGTGCCGTCCAGGCGTGCGAGTCGGAGCGGGTATCGCCAGGAATTTCAGGCCAGGTGCTGAAGTGCAAGGGGAGCAGTTTGCGCCACGGGTCGAGGGAGTGGAGATAGTCGTCGGCCAGGCCAGCGTGGCCCATGGCGCGGGCAAGGTAGAAGCGGAAGTAGTACGAGGCGCTCAAGACGCCATCGGCGGGGATGTCGCCGGGATCGATGGCCATCACCTTACGCAGCACATCTTGTTGCCGGTCTTTAGGGACCACGTCATAGAGGACCGCGAGGATGTTGGACTGCTGGCTGAATATCTTCTGATCGGGGTTGTCGGCCAAGAGGCCGCGGGAGGCGTTCCAGCACTTGCTGAAGAGGCCGGCCCGGACGTGGGCGGCACGGGTTTGATCGCGTGTGGCAGACAGAGGATCGCCCACGCCGTTCTCAAGATCGGCGGCATTGTCCAGAGCGCCAAGATACTCAAGTGTGGTAGCACAGGACTCATCTCTAGAGTCGTAGCTCGGAATTTCGCCCGATGGAACCCAGTCAATGAAGCTCCACCAGGGGAGCCGATGGAGTAAGCCATCCGGCTGTTCCTGGGTGGTAAACCAGTCGAGCACGGCGCGGGCACCAGGCAGCCAGGCACGCACTTGCGCTGAATCGGTACGGTACATCCAATAGTCATGCACCATGCCAATCCACAGCAGCGAAAATGTAGGAATAGTCTGCGGCAGCGAACTTGGATAGCGGCTCCGGGTGAGACCGTCGGGAGAACGCGACTCGTCGAATGCCGTGATGGCTTGACGTGCGAGACGGTCGTCTCCGGCAACCGCGTAGGAAATCAGAGCTTCGATGCGGCTGTCGCCCACATATTGAAGTTGCTCATAATAGGGAGAGTCAGTGTAGGTTTCGTGGGATCCAATTTGGATGGTCCGCCAGCTGATCTCCCAAATCTTATCCAGTTCAGGATCGCCGGTCCTGAAGGTAGCCCGTTCCTGAAAAGGGTATGCCGTGAACCATGCTTGCAGGGATTCCAACTGCAGCGGCTCGGCGGCAGTTTGTATATCGAGGTCGAGATAGCGCCATGTGCGCCACCAAAGCGGCTCGAAGGCGCGATGCGGGCCGCCGTCGGGCAGGAAACTGTCTGTCATGCCGGCGGCGGTTCTGTCGCCAACATCGTCGCGGTCACCTTTACGATGATCCTTGTCGTAGAGGGCTTCGGCATAGACGAGGTGGATCTGTGCGCCCTTGCCACCGGAGATGGTCAGCACCGGATAGGCGGTGGTGAGAGTTTTGCGGTCGAGGAGGATGTGGATGTGGGTGGCGGCAGGAACGCTGACGGAACTGGATGGAAAGGCGCGAAGAGCCGGGAGGTCTGTGCGTACGGTGTTTCCAGGCTGAGTAGGCAAATACTCCATTGCGGGAAGGGTGTCGGGAACCAGACCCCATGAATTGTTCCTGTCGGCGTCGGCGAAGTTGGCCCGGCCAGCAGTGGCAGAAATCCACTCGCGCATGGGCGGTGCGACAGGGAGCCAAGAGGTGCGTTCGGCGGCCGGGCTATTCCAGGTCCAGTCGTAGAGCGCGGCATTGACTTCTTCGCCTGGACCGGAGAGCATCTGTTCCCAAAAATCGCCGGCGCGGCGAGGAATCGGCCGCTGACCGAGCTCCTGCTTGACCAGCCAGCCATCGGGCGTGCTGATGGATTCTGCTCCAGTAGTTTCGCTCTCGAGCAGAAAGGCGGTGCGGTCGGAAATCTGGGCGGTAGGAGCATAATTGCCGAAGTTCCAAACGGTTGCAGTAATGAGGTTCTGGCCGGACTGGAGCAGTGGCGCCAAGTCGAAGCGCTCGTAGCGCCAGTGGGCCAGGTCACCACGGGCGGGGCCGTCGCCAACGCGATGGCCGTTGACAAACAGCACGAAACGGTTGTCGGCGCTGACGCGCACCACGTAGCTGGCGGGAACGGTTGCCAGGGTAAGAGTGTGGCGGAAGTGGAGCACTACAGGCTCGCGCAGCGGAGCCGTAGGATCCGAGACCCACGAAGCCTGCCACTGGCGATTCGGCGGGTCGGGCTGGCTGGGGTTCTGGGCAGACAGAATTATGGAACTGAGGACGAGGAGAACTACGCCGATTGTTTTGCGCATGCGAACGGGCCTTCCGGGTTTCCTGTGGGCCATCGCAAAGGGTTTGGAAATCTCACCTCCTGAATGATGGCCGGTTGGCTTGGCATAGGTCGATTGCTTTTAGCCTGTATGTTTGAGCGAGGCATGTCGGCTTCTAAAGTCCCGGAGCCGTTCCGCCTCACGTATTGGTAGGCATAGCCGCGAGCAAGGCCAAATAATTATCGACCAGCAGCCCCTCATAGCCATGTGCGGTTCCGTCCCAAGCTGTCCAATCATAGGTAAGACCGTTAGGAGCTCTCCCCTGGAACTTTCCATCTTCAAAAGCCTTCAGTATGGGGAAGAGAATCGAATCCGCTTCCCGTTGACGTCCGAGTTCGCGAAGAGCCTGAATCGTAAAGTAGGTCATGCATGCGGTGGCGCCACCATTTTCGTAAATCTGGAAACCGTCGGAACCGTCGGCCTTCGCACCCCCTCCGAACTGAATATTGTGATCCACATAGTCTTCCCGGCGCACTGGGATCAGGTTTCCAGGCAGGCCGAGGTCGAAGCGATCGTAGCCAACTTCCTTCATCTTCGCCATCATAGCGTCCAACAGCCGACTACCTTGCTCACGCGTTACCAGGTCATAGACGACTGCCATGCCACTGATGTACATGAAATAATAATCGTGCAGCTTGCCATCCGCACTTTTCCATCCTGCCAGCACACCGGTAGCGGGATTATAGAATGTGCGGAAATAGACAGCCTTCAGCTTTTCTCCGCGTTTTTTATAGGTTTCGGCATCCGCGGTGCATCCCGCCTCGCGCGCCAGCATTTCCATGCCACGGAATGCCTTATACGCAAGCGCATTGGAATAGGCGTCCTTGTGCCCAAAGCCGATCGTGTCCCACCAATTTGAACCCCGGACTGTTATCTTCTCCGTCCATGATCCTGAGTTGCCACTGGTTGGGTGTTCCATGAGCCCGTCGTCATCGCGATCGAATTCAATCATCATGTCTGCCCAGCTCTTGATCACGGAATAGTTACGCTTGAGCCATACGGTATTCCTGCTCGCCTGCATATAGTCCGACGTAGCCATTACAAGGGACGGGTAGGTATCCAACATATCGTATTTCGTGTCCAGATACTCGTCAGAGTCTTTCATTCCGGCCGCCTTGAGCCCACCGACGTACCGGTCGAGCGATTGGCGAAGAATATCGAGCGCACTCAGGCCTTCGCAAAGAGGCGGCATCTGTACGGCCATCGTCGAATACTCGAAGAGGGTGAAAGAACATGCATCGCTGGCGATGTTATTGGCAAGGATACGCCGCCGGGGATTGAGCTGAAGAATACTGAGGAAGTCCCTTCGGTACGCGTTATACCGAGGGTCATTTTCGATACTCGCTCTGCCGGCTTCCGGATAAATTGCTGTTACATCGAACCGATATTCGATGGGCTCGTACTGAGCGGCGGGAAGCGAAACCCGAATGAATCTGTCTGCGGAGTTCACCGCATCGAAGCCGAGGCTTACACGCTGCGCTGGAGTTGTGATGCGAAAGGTACCATGATGGGGAATATGCAATATGGCTGGGAAGTGAACTGTCCCAACAGCGCTAAAGAGACCAAGCAGGGTTGCGTGGCTATCGAGCGCAAAACTCAAGACCAGCGGCTGGAGCGGGAGGTTCGGCAATGGTGTCGATCGAATCACGAAGCCGCGCTCGCCGAATTCGAAAGTCCAGACAGGGCTATCTTCCTTCTCGGCAAGCCGGTAAGTGATTGTCTGATCTTCGCGAGATACTTTGTAGCTTTGGGATGGTTTCGCGAGCGGAAGCATCAGGCTTCCATCGAGCTTTTTGGTGCCCAGCGAATCGACAGCGAACGCTACAAAGCCCGGTTGATCCGCCGCCATTTCCACGCGGTACATAGCCGTCCTGAACTCAAGATTTTGAAGGCTTCCACCAGATTCTGTCCTGGTCTGAGCACCTAGCCTTTGCAAGCCTGGGCCAGCAGCCATCGCTGCCGCCAACATTACAAATTCACGTCTAGTCGATCCCATCATCGCTCCTCATGTCTACCAAGTAAGACTCCTTGTGTGGGATATACACCACTGGATTCAACTTGTGGACTCATCATTAACGCCCTTATTCTTTGTAACTAGCCTTGTCGAGAAAGTTTTCAATTTCCTTATTTCTCTAACTCTCACCCCGATTGCGAAGTGCTAACGATTAGTTCTGGCCTTTCTGTTCGTAACTTCGGTCACCCTATTGACGGCCATTCACCTTGAGGTCAGTTGTGTACATCTGAACTAACCAATTCTCGTGCCAAAGTCGTTATGTCTGATGAAAGCGAGGCCCGGTTGCTACGTATCAAGCCTCGCAAGAGAACGAAGATCATTTCGATGATTTCATCGTCGGGCAGGGTTGCTTCATATTTTCGTACTTGGCAAGAAGCACAAACTTCGCCGTCTGACCTGTTCAGAGCGAACTTTAAGTCCGAGTGGTTAAAACTGAATCGGCCGTCTAAATCTTGGAACACATATCCGCGATGAACGAGGGTTCTCAATATCCGATACATTGTCGAACGGGGCACACGAAGAATATCCGATATTTCATTGGTCTTCAGCGGAGAATCGCATTTATGCAGGTACTCGATAACGTCAAGAGTGCGCATAACCACCGGAACTGAATAGAATCGATTCTGCGACAGCTTCAACATTGAGAACCTCCGATGCATTGGCTTGAACAAATCACAAAGAACCATTTACTGGAATTTACGCCAGAACCTTTGTCAGGAGTTAGCTCTAAGCTCGGCCACCGGTTAGATTGAATTGACCTCGGACTTGGGTGCCAAATCGGAGTAATCGGGAGCGCTAGATGCAGTTCGTCATTCGGGGCTCATTTCGCCTGCGTCTTCTGTTGTTGTTCCTTTGATAGTTCGACTTCAATGCCCAATCTCACAATGATCTCAGCTATACTGCCTTTTCATTCCCAGATTTCGATCACAGTCAAAACATGATGTTACATACCTATGCATGCTGATTTCTCGCGCATTTGTATCCAGAGTTTTAATTTCGCCTTCACCCGACATAATCAACTTCGAGATGCCCACATGATAAGGACTGCAAACCTAGTACCTGCATGGCTGCCATTAACAGATACCCCGGAAACTGAGTCATGCGCGGTCGAGGTCCAGCTTGACTCACTTGCCTTGTTCAGCGGAGACTCAAGATCCATGTTGCCGAGTTGGAGACTTACGAGTGACTCTTGGAAACAGTCCCAAATGCAGACTGCTAATCGTAAAAAGCTTCGGTGCACACCGATCAGTGCGCACCGAAGGAGTTCGCTAACCGTCAATGAGCTGCATCGAGTGCTCCAGCCCCCTAAAACATTACCTTGAGAGACAATTGAAGCACACGCGGATCATGCCCCAATGTGCCGATCAGCCCAAAGCTATTTGATTGGAGATTTGTACTGGCATCCCCGAATTGGGTGTGATTCCATATGTTGTATGCCTCCGCGCGGAATTGAGTGTTTACATATTCGCCGATACGCGTACCCTTGATCAGGCCCATATCCCAGTTGTAGTGGCCGGGTTCCTCCAGGGAATTGCGTTTAACATTGCCTTCGACATGCTTTGCCCCTTGCGCGTTCGTACAGGGCAGATACGGTGTTGGCTGCCCCTCGCATCCCGGGTAGGCATATGCATTGATATTGAAGTAGTTGGTATAGCTCCGTTTTGCGGGAATGGGATTCCCTATTTTGTTCGGAACCGAGTTATTGACCGGTCCGATATTAACCCAGTCTGTGGGTAGACTCACCGTCTTGTATTGCCCGGTCGAGGCTGTGGTGATACCGTTCAACTGCCAACCACCCAATAGCCCATCCACGATTCCATGCGAATTGGCGAGGAAGTGTTTACCGTGGCCAAATGGCAATTCATAGACGTAGCTGAAAACAGCGCGCTGGCGGACATCGAAATCGCCAGGGCCCTTGTCGTATTGCTTGGAGTTATTGCTCGCTATGGTGGAATCGTCCGTGCTGCCTAAATCGAGCGCCTTACTGTACGTGTAGGAGGTAAGGAAATACCAGCCACTGGAAAGCCGCTTCTCGGCGCGCACTGCCAATCCGTTATAACTCGACCAGCCTCCGTTGTAAGTTTCCAGAATGAAATTGAATTGAGGATATGGCACGCGTTGCTTAAGTGGGATCGTACCCGTGGGATCAAATGTACCCGTATTCGGATTTCGGCGTTGCGCAAGCTTCTGTCCTACGTTGCCGATGTATCCCACATCGAGAAGCCAGTTTCCGCCAAAGGTATGCTGAATATCCAGATTCCACGCGTTGGTGTACTGCGTGCGATTGGATTTTCTGACGCTGAAGGGGACTGAGGTCCCTCCGCCGAGCGAGGCTTGCGGGAAAAGCTGTCCCATTGACAGCGTCGGCGTGTTCGGATCGGATTGCAACTGCTGGGTACTTTCGAAATCGGGCGCATAAACTAGAAACTGCAACTCGTTCCAGTTGTCAGTGCCGTAGAAGGAGCCGCCGCCGCCACGGATCACGGTGTTCTTCAAGAGGGATGGGCTCCATGCAAAGCCGAGCCTCGGTGCGAAATTGTTATAGTCCGGATCAACAATACCGTTACGCACCTTGCCGCTGCGCGAGTATACGACATTTTGAACAGTGGGATCGAACCAAGCCGTTTTCGAGCTTGTGTCATAAGGCGTCTGCTGGAATTCATACCGCATTCCAAGGTTCAATGTGAGGTTGTGGGTGGCACGCCAGTCGTCCTGGAAGAATCCGCCATAGTAATTGCTGCGCAGGTCCTGGGAAGAGTCTCCTACCGACGCATTAGCGGAGTAGGGATCTCCCAGCAAGAAGTCGCTAAAGGCATTACCAGAATAGGTACCTTGGAAATTAACTCCTGGTATGCCACCAAAATCCGTTACCTGGTAGAACTTCTCGTGAAGGAAATCAATACCCACCTTGATTTGGTTTCGGCCTTTAGTAATACTTAAGTGGTCAATCCACTGGAAGTTTGAATCGATCGCCCCAATCGATTCCGATGGCGAGCCTGGGGTATTGAAAGCCGAACCACTCAAGCCGATATCCGGCACACCGAAATCAAATGGATTATCTGAAGTATTCGTCATCCCAAAGACGCTCTTGGCGTAGTTTGTCCCGAGTGCGCCCTCGCCCACCTTGTATGTATATCCGCGGTTGTATCCGAAGCGGGCCTCGTTGATCACCGATGGCGAAAAGACATGGCTCTCGGTAATCGTTACAAGAGTGTCTTTGATAGGAAACGAACTACCCGAAAGCGCAAAGGTGCTCGGCTGGACCGTCGGACGATTCTCGTAAGTATAACTGCCCCAAAGCTGATCGCGAGAGGTTAGCGAGTGGTCGATTCTGGCGTTGTATTGATCCCAGTTCACCAGGCCGTGTTTAGCAATCTGGTAGTTAAACTCAGGTATGCCAGTAATATCCACAGGAGGCCGATTCGCAGGCTGGGATGTTAGGCACCGCCCAAAAAGGAATCCACTTCTGCGAAACAGGATTCAGACGGTTAGACGGGATTACGTTTCCGGGAAATTTCAGTCCGGTTGTGGGATCCACAATATCCGCACATTTTGCTGTGTTCGTTGGATGAGTCGCGCAAAACGGATCTGACTTCGGGAAAATGCCCGCACCTCCCGAATCATCCGCCAGATTGCCCTGGAGCTGAGCAGCAGTGGGAACTCGCGCTTGAAAACTTTGTACTGTCGGCTGGCGAAATCCCTCGTAATTAAAAAAGAAGAAGGTCTTGTTGGTCCCGTTGTAAAGATGCGGAAACCGCACCGGACCTCCAAAACTCCCGCCATAATTGTTGTAGCGAATCCTGTCTCTCTGTAGGTGATTCAGGTTATGGAAAAAGCCGTTTGCATTCATGTCATCGTTTCGAAAGTATTCGAACACGTCTCCGTGAAACGCATTGGCACCGGACTTAAGCGTCATGCTGACCACTCCGCCGGATCGCCCATACTCGGACGAGAAATTATTGGTTTTGACTTCCATCTCCTGAACGGCATCGAACGAAACCCGCAAGTTGGCGCTCCCGAAGCGCGCATTGCGCGATTCGATACCATTCACAAGAAAGCTCTCATTGGATTCCCGCCCTCCCGCCACGCTCGCCGTGACTTCATTGTGTCCGGCGCCAGTCCAATCGGATGCCGGGGAGGTTCCCGTCCCGATAGGCGCGACTCCGGCGCTGATCGTCATGAGTTCCAGGAAATTTCGATTGAGAATCGGCAAGTCTTGGATAACCTTGTTCTCGACAACCTGGCCCATCGACGATGTCTCAGTTTCAAGTTGGGGCGCTCCCCCCGCGCTGACTTCCACTTTCTCCGAAATTGCGCCGACCTTCATCACAACATCCACGCGCGGGCGTTCCCCGATCCGGAGGTCGATGTTTGAGACGGAGGAAACCGCAAAGCCTTCCTTCGACACGGCGACGCTGTAACTGCCTGGTTTCAGTTGGGCGAAAAGATAGTTGCCATCGCCGTCGGTAGTCGCCACGGCGTTTATTCCTGTGCCCGTTGCAGTGAGTGTCACCTTAGCTCCCGGCACTACGGCACCGGTACCACTCGAATCGCGGACGGTTCCCAAGATGTCCCCCGTGATCGATTGACCAAAGGTGGACGGGGAGACGGTCAGAAACATCATGACGATCAAGCACAGGGTTAGCCCGATAGGCACCCCGAAACGTGAAGATCTCATTGAAGAACAGATCATGGTCATAGGCCTCACAATCATTCAAATTAGTCTCGACAGATCCCTTGAGAAACGCTTGGGCGGCGGCCAAGTTCGAACAATTCATCGCTCGCAAGAGGAATATCCCAAGACCGAGCGGATGATAAGTAGAGGTTGCTATTTTTGTCAAGAAAAATTTTCTTTCATTGAGTGAAAGATTTTCCGAACTAATAATTGCTGTGGATTGCAATACTTATTGCAATAGATAAAATTGACAAGCAAGCAGAACGAAGTCTATTCTCCTTTTTGGTCAATTAAAACTGAATCGCCGCGCCGCATCGGGGAACCAGCAGCCTTACCAGGGCGTGGGGCGCGAAAGTTTCGAGTGAAGGCTGATATGCAAATTGAAAACAAACATTTACGTTCGGCATCAAAACGGCCTCCTGCCGCAAAAACTATTACGGCTGATCGCCTTCCCGCTCAATATCACGTTGATGTCCTTGGGAAGGGACTGGACGTTCTCGACACACTGCGAAATACCTCCGTTGATTTGCGATTAACGGATATTGCGGAAAAAACTGGGCTCGACATGAGCACGACATTCCGGATGCTTCGCACGTTGGAAACGCATGGATACGTTTTACGAGATAAGGCGACGAAGAAATTTAGACATACTCTAGGTCACAGAAACTATCGCATTGGCTATGCTCAACTCTCCAACAATCAGCCCTTTGTTCGGAAGGTGACACAAGGACTGGTAGACGCCGCTGTCAAGGCCCAGGTGGAGTTACTGGTTGTTGATAACAAAGAAAGCCCCGAGCAGGCCATCAAGAACGCTCAATGGTTGATTGCTCAAAAGGTGGACTTTGTCATTGAGTACGAATTCTATTCTGGAGTCGGGCCTGTGCTTGCCGACATGTTCCGAAAAGCCGGCATACCCTTGCTGGCAATCGATATCCCGATGCCCAGTGCCATTTACTTTGGCGTTGACAATTATGAAGTTGGCAAAATGGGCGGGCAGGCGCTGGCGCAGTTTGCCGATGACAATTGGAAAGGACGCGTGAGCCGCGTTCTTCTGCTCGAACTTCCTGAAGCCGGCCCTGTTCCTCAGGCACGAGTCCTAGGGACGGTCGATGGAATTCGGAGCGTTTTGCCCAATTTGGATGAAGAGAGCGTGCTGCACAAAAATGGCAAGGGAACTGAGAAGGGAGGCTATGCGGCTACCCGGCAAATAGCCAAGTCTTTAGGACGAAGTGAGCATTTGTTGATCGCGGCCTCGAACGACAATTGCACCCGAGGAGCCATTCGTGCGATCCGGGAATTGGGCCGAGAATGGTCTACTGCAATTATGTCTCAAGGTTGGGGACCAGACCCCGAACTCGAGTCCGAACTGCAGAGAACCGATACTCCTCTGATCGGTTCGATCGCCTACTTTCCTGAAAGATATGGCGAACGGATCCTGCCGATCGTCCTTCAATGCCTGAAGAGGCAGCCCGTTGCTCCATCCCACTATTCCGATCACAAGCTGATCCTGCGGAACGGGCTTTCGACCCGTCAGAGTTCACAAAGCATCTTCATGAGTGAAACCCTTGCAACAGATATGGGGGCAAGAATTGCAAGATGAGTACTCTGTTAAAGTTGCTGGCCAGAGTCCGCTCAGGGAAACGTATTCATCCCCGCGCATCTTGGTCCCTTGTCGATGTTGCCAACCCGCGCTCATCTGACATTTGCTCGGAAAGCAACGTTCGGGCCAGTGCATTCCCACATAAGACCAAATGGGCAAAGGAGTTTCTCGTATGCGTCTAGGGTTATTGACGAGACATCTGTCTCAGTATCGAAGGGCAACATGTCATTACGCCCGGCTATTGATCATTGGTTTCGCCTCCATTGCGGCATCCTCTGCTCTTCAAAGCGAGGAGGCACTTCAACTCACGATCCATTGGGACCAACCGACGGTTGTCTCAAAGTCAACTCCGACGTTTCAGGTGGTGGTGAATCCACCCTTGAGACCAGGCGAACCGATGAGAGCCGCCGCCGCCAAAGCGGTAAAGGAACTGGGAGCGGATTACGTGCGCTACGTGCCGTGGCAACCATATCCAAAACTGGGCGTCGCTGAGTTGGAGCCACCCACGCCGCAAAAGACCTCCTGGGACTTCGGCCTTATCGACCCCATAACCATCGACTTTTTGGAAGCGACCGCTGGGCATCCGACGGTGATGAATTTCAGCACCATGCCGGCGTGGCTCTTCAAGACTGAGAAGCCGGTAGCCTATCCCGCCGACCCCAATCAGGCGATCTGGAATTACACACAGGGCACGGAACTGCGCGACCCCACTGGCAAAGAGATGGCTGATTACTACGAACGGCTGGTGAACTGGTATGTGAACGGCGGCTTTACCGATGAGAACGGTGTGCGGCACGAATCCGGCCATCACTACAAGTTGCCAGTGTGGGAGGTGCTGAACGAGGTGGAAGCAGAGCACACGATGACACCCGAGGACTACACAAAGCGTTATGACATGATCGTCGAAGCGATTCATCGCGCAAGCCCGGAGACGAAATTCATGGGTATGGCGTTGATAGCTCCCAGAGACCATCCGGAATTCGTTGAATATTTTCTCAACCCAGCCAATCACAAGCCTGGGATTCCGCTGGACTACATCTCTTATCACTTTTACGCGACTCCCACTCGCTCGCAGACCGTCGAAGACTGGCAGTACACTTTTTTTGACGAGGCAGATGGATTCTTGAGTGCTGCGCACTACATTGAGAACATTCGCAAGCGGCTCTCGCCTGCAACTCAAACTGATGCAAATGAGTTGGGCTCGATTTTGCCGACAGATAACACTACGGCCGACAAGGTTCCTCCACCAGCAGCCTACTACAACCTGTCCGGCTCACTGTATGCGTATCTCTTTATCGGGCTTTCTCGGCTGCAGATCGATATCATCGGCGAATCGCAGCTCGTCGGTTATCCCACTCAGTATCCCAGTGTGAGTATGATGAACTGGACCAACAACAAACCAAACTCGCGCTTTTGGGTTCTCAAATTAATCAAAGACAACTTTCACCCCGGCGATACGCTGGTGAATACCGATCTGGAAAGCCCAGATGTGGCAGCACAGGCTTACATTACGCCTTCGGGTCGTAAAATTCTGCTCGCCAACAAGCGGAATCACGCTATCGAAGTGAAGTTGCCGGATGCGGCGAAGGCGACTGCTCTAACGGTGGATGAGTCAACGGGAGACGAACCCGCGCACAGCGTGAAGCCAGCCAATGGACAGATGAAACTTCAACCCTTTGCAGTCACGGTGGTGAGTTGGAAATGATGAATCCAAGAAACGATTTTGCCGAATGCCCGCCGATGAAGCGGTTTGCCTTTATTCTTCGGCTGCGCGAGGGCGCAGCCGAAGCCTATGAACAGGCCCACCGCGAGGTGTGGCCTGAGATGCTCGAGATGCTCAAGAGCGGCGGCATCTGCGAATATTCCATCTTCCGCAGGGATAACCTGCTATTTCTCACGTTCAAGGCGGTTGACTTCGAGGCCACCATGAGCCAGTTTGACAACCATCCTGTAAACTTGCGCTGGCAGAAAGCCATGGCGCCGCTTTTTGCACCGCATGAGAGCCTGCGCCCTGGAGAACGCTTCCCAATGTTGGAAGAGGTTTTCTTTCTCCCCTGAGATGTAGTGATTCCCAAGATTGTACGCTGACGGCAGGGCTTTTTTGAGAGAGGGGAGAATAATGACGACGAAGAGCGGACAGCCGCTACGTGTGGGCCTGTGCGGGGTAGGACTGGATACTTATTGGCCGCAGTTCGAAGGGTTGCGGCAACGGCTTGAAGGATATGTGGCGCAGGTAGCGGCACGGCTCGCTCGTCCCGGTGTGCAGGTGGTCAACCTAGGCCTGGTCGATTCTGTCGATCGCTCGGACGAGGCCGGCCACCAGTGCCGCCGTGAAGACATTGATGTTCTGTTTCTCTATGTCACGACCTATACCCTCTCGAATGCCGTCCTTCCCCTTGTTCAGCGAGCCGGCGTCCCAGTTGTGGTGCTGAATTTACAGCCGGAAGCGGGCATCGATTACAAGGCCTTCAACAGGCTGAAGGATCGTACGGCAATGACCGGCCAATGGCTGGCATACTGTTCCTCGTGTCCAGTTCCCGAAATCGCCAATGTGATGGCCCGCGCCCGGATTCCCTTCCATCAAGTGACAGGCGTACTCAACGATGAAGAAACCTGGCTGGAAATCGAGGGGTGGTTGGCCGCTGCTCAAGTGCGCGCTGCGCTGGCCACTACACGGCTGGGGCTGATGGGCCACTACTACAGCGGAATGCTGGACGTCATGACCGACTTGACGCTGGTTTCGATCGTCTTCGGTACGCATGTGGAGATTTTGGAAGTAGATGAGTTGAGCGCGCTAGGGGCAGAGGTCAACGAAGCCGCTCTAACGCGGCGACTGGAGGAGTTTTTTGAGAGTTTCGATTTGCAGCCGGATTGTCCTCGCGAGGAACTGCGGCGGGCCGCAAGAACATCAGCAGCACTGGACGCATTTGTTGCGCGGCATAAGCTCGACGCTCTGGCCTATTACCACATGGGTTCCGGCAATACCGCAAACGAGGACATAATGAGTTCGATTATCCTGGGAAGCTCGCTGCTGACAGCGCGGCACATTCCCGTAGCCGGAGAGTATGAAGTGAAGAACGCCTTGGCAATGAAGATCATGGATATGCTGGACGCGGGTGGATCGTTCACCGAGTACTATGCCATGGACTTCAACGATGACCTGGTGTTGATGGGGCACGATGGGCCAGGGCACATCGCCATTTGCGAAGGCAAAACCAAAGTGAGGCCCCTGAATGTCTACCACGGCAAAGTGGGGAGCGGACTTTCAGTGGAAATGAGCGTAAAGCACGGTCCAGTTACGTTGCTCTCAGTTGTGGAGGATGCGGAGTCACGCTTCAAGCTGCTAACCGCAGAGGGAGAGTGCGTGTCAGGCGAGATTCTGGAGATCGGCAACACCAACAGCCGCTACCGATTCCCAATAGGGGCACGTGGCTTTGTGAACGCATGGAATGCGCAAGGCCCCGCGCATCACTGCGCCGTCGGTGTAGGGCATGTAGCGGCCACCCTGAAGAAGACAGCAGAGATGATGGGCATTGGCTTCCACCAGGTATGCTGAACTCCTTTCAAGGCCAAAAGAGGGGAAAGCCAAAGCAATGCATGAGAATAAGAAGATTTCACGCAGGCGGTTTCTCTCTGCAGCCGTCACTACAGCCGCAACAAGTTGTATTCCAACTACCGGAGCGATCATTCTCGCAGGTGATGCGGTGCAGGCGTTGGGACAATACAGCCATATTGACGGTTCCCGCGAGGCTACCGCGCCGGCTCCGCTGGTAGTGGATCATCCAGGCTACCGATTGCTACTGGATTCGGCGACCGGAGCGATTGTTTCTTTTCGCTCGAGTTACGGTGCCGGGCGCGCGTTATTGGTCCCTACGCATGCAGACTTGCCACTATTCAAGATTGAACTTATGGATGACTATTTCGCATTCAGGACACTAACGTCTTCAGAAGCAAAACATATATCCATAAGAAAAGAGGCCGATGCGGGAGAACAAACAGTCACGATTGAATTCGGCGGTCTGGCGGAACTTCCGCTGGATGTGCGTGTGACAATTCGTTGCCCGGTGCATGAGCCGCTGACCTACTGGAGCCTGGAAGTCGACAATCGGACAGAGAATTGGATAGGTCACATACAGTTTCCTGTGATCAAGGTGCCGTTCGATCATCCGGGCGATGGCGATCCAAGTCATATTCTGTCGTCCGGCCAGGACGGTGAATTGTCCGGACCAGTGGAAGCTTCGATGTGGGGAGGGGGCCGGCGCAATACGCCTGAAGTCTGGCGCTTCAACAACTATCCGGGACAGTGGGTCTCGACCCAATTGATAGCGCACTACAATCGCGCTGGTGGGCTCTACGTTGCTTGCGACGATCCCACCGGATTGCCCAAATATATTGGGCCATTGATGGAGGACGATGGCGTCACGATGGGACTTGGTCATTTCCCCGGCACGCACGGACCGGGTAAGACCAGGTTGCCCTATAGCGTAGTGCTCGGCACGTTTCAAGGGGATTGGTACGCGGCCGCAGAGATGTACAGAAATTGGACATCGCGACAGCCATTTTGTAGCAGGAAGATGTCACAGCGAAGTGATATACCGCAATGGATTGCGCAATCTCCCGTAGCAATTGCCTTTCCCATGCGAGGTCATGGCGACTGGGATGCGCCTGCTGCGGAGAACCCCGAATACTCTCCCGCGACGCATGCCCTGCCGTTTCTCGACAAGCTTTCAGCCCAGTTGGAATCCCCGTTGATACCGATCGTTTTCAACTGGGAAAACGGAGGTCCGTGGGTGCAGCCAGACGCATTTCCTCCTATTGGGGGTGATGTGGCCATGCGTGAGTTTATGGCCGCCGCCAAGGAAAGAGGCTGGCATCCGATGATTTACGGAGATGGCCTTTGCTGGGTCACCTCCCAAACAAACACCGGTTACGATGGCATGCCATACTTCTACGCTCACGGGGGAGAGCAGGCTGTGACCCGTACCTGGGACGGAAAGCTCGCGGAAGATATCTGGGCGTGGCGAAAGAACTACGTAGCCTGCATTGGAACAGAGAAGGGCCGTCAGGCACTCCTGGGCATGACGCGCGGCATGGCCGAGTTCGGACCGGATATTATTCAGCAGTTCGATCAGGGACCGGGACCGCGGGCCTGCTATGCAACCGGCCACGGCCATCCTCCCGTTCCCGGCCCTTGGATGACCGCGGAGTTCAATAGTCTCATCAAAGAGGACAGGAAAGAAGCTCTCCCCACTAACGCAGGCATCGCAATGTCGTGCGAAGGAGCGCCTCCGGAAACTTGTCTTCAGGATTTTCAGATATGGGACGCCCGCTCCAGTTTGTGTCCCTTGTACTCGTTCTTATTCCACGAATTTGCCAACGCATTTCAAGGCTTCTACACCAATCGAGTGAGCGATGAGGCATTGCGGGCCTCGGTGGCAAGGGCAATCGTTACTGGATACATGGTGAATCTGACTCTTCGAGACAAAGGGTTGATTGCTTACGATTGGGACCAGACTTGGAGTCGCGCGATTCCAGACCAGGATGCCATCCTCGACTGGACAAAAAGGCTTAACCGGTTCCGCGCTGGAGTTGCGCGAGGTTACTTGATCTACGGGCGCATGCTGCGGCCGTGGACCGTGACCAACGTTACAGAACGCGACTTTGGATGGGGTATGGAACCGCTTGCGCCTTCAGCGACCTGGCAGGCCCCGGACGGAAGAATCGGCGTGGTGCTTGCCAACTATTCGGACCTGGGCGAATCTCCGCGTGTGGAGTTGCAAGGCGACGGGAAGAAGAACGTGATGTTGTACATTGACGGCAAGAAGACTGAACGTGCCGTAAAACTGCCCACAGTAATCGACATTGAATTGGAGCCACGCTCTATTTGTCTGATCGAAGTCACGTAACATTCTACGGTTTTCACCCGGAGATGAAGCCAAACAGAACGGGAACAGAACCCGTGGTTCATGAGAACAGATAATATGGGCGCGAATCCACTGTTGGGGGTTTTTCTGCAATGGCTAGGCGGGCTAGCCGCGGGCAGCTTTTACATTCCTTATCGTCGTGTACGTGGTTGGTCATGGGAGACCTATTGGCTGGCGGCATGGTGAGTTGGATTGTCATGCCTTGGGCGATGGCATGGCTGATGACGCGCTCTCTATTCCCGGTGCTGCTGGGCGTGTCGGCGTCTTCAGTTGGCTGGGCGTACTCTTTCGGGGTGCTCTGGGGAGTGGGCAGCCTCACATTCGGGCTTGCCGTGCGCTACCTGGGCATGTCACTGGGCTATGCATTGGTCATGGGTAACTGCGCGGTCTTTGGCACACTGGTCCCACCGATCTTTCATGGGCTGTTCATGCAGTTGCTGTCGCAGCGCTCGGGCATTGTGACTCTGGCCGGGGTTGGTGTTTGTGTTTTGGGAATTGTTCTGGCTGGCGCAGCAGGAATTTCAAAAGAGAAAGAACTGTCCGCCGAGCAGAAAGAAGCGAGCGTTCGGGAGTTCAACCTGAAACTCGGACTGGCTGTAGCTATCTTTGCCGGTGTGATGAGCGCATGCTTTGCCTTTGGGCTGGATGCCGGCAATCCCATCAAGGCGCTTACGGTGGCCCACGGGACGAGCAGTTTATGGCAGGGACTACCGGTACTCGTAGTGGTTCTGGCGGGTGGCTTTACCACGAATTTTGTGTGGTGCTTCGCACTCAACATCCGTAACCGAAGCTACGGCGAGTACGCTCATGTTCCCTCAACCGGCATTGATGCCGAAGCAATGCAGGATCCGAGCGAGCGCGCGCGCAAAAGGCCATCGCTGACCGGGAACTACATTTTTTCAGGGCTTGCGGGCGCCATCTGGTACATGCAGTTCTTTTTCTACACCATGGGCGAATCGCAGATGGGACGTTACAAATTCTCCAGTTGGGCGCTCCTCAATGCCAGCATTATCATCTTCAGCACGTTGTGGGGAATTGCGCTGAAGGAGTGGCGCGGCGTAAGCGCGCGAACGAAAATGTTGGTATTCCTGACGTTGCTAACACTCGTGGGATCGACGATGATTGTGGGGTATGGGAATAATTCGGGGTCGCAATAGAAATTCGAAAAACACTTCGGCCAGCTAATCAAGTAACGGTGTCACCAACCGATCGATTGCACGCTTCAAGACTCGGCCAACACGGACAAGCACTGCAAAAATCGGGTTCCATGCCCGTGGCACGTAGTGATCTAATTGGTTGGTTCATCATGACTGACAATAGGATTTTGGGAATTTCTTTAAACCTAAGATATGAACACGTGCAGCAACAGCGCCCGCAGAATGTACTCCGCCGCTGTAGAAGGCCGTCCCAAGTTTGCTTAAGGCGCATCGCGTCCTGAATACGCCCGTCTCCACCCACATTCTTTAGACGAACTATCACAACACCAAGTCGACGAACAGCGCCTATTTCAACAAGAGTTGCGAGACGGTGAACCACGCGGCCGCCACTGGCAGTAGGAGCAGGGAGACGATAGACCACACCTGCCAGATGTTCTCCCACTATCACCCGGACATCCATTTCATGGGAAGCGCGAAGCTCGCGTTTGCGATCGCGGTGAGCAGAACGCAAGCGCCTCCCATCCTAAGATCAAACGCGGGCAATTCTTCAGGTTTGGCGGCAATCAAGCAGATTGCTCTTGCGGCGCGCAAGTGAACGTCATCGAATAACTACAATTACCGGCTAGGCTCGCTCCACCCGAAGCGTAATAAGTTCCCAGCCCGCGATAGGGACTTCGCCATTGAATAACCGCAATGGCTCTTCGGCGAGGTTGCTTAGAAATGTCTTGCCGATACCGGTTAACGACCAGTTGAGGTGCACCGACGCTTCGTCGTCGGAGGCGCAGAACAACCGCACAATCCATGCCTTGCCGTCATCGCTGGGCTTTAGGTCGTTCAATAGGACGCTTGCGGGTTCAATCCTCAACATCGAATTCGACGCATGCTCGCGACTGGTCGAGACGCCGGCAAGAAGAGGTTGTGACAAGCCGATCGCAAAGCGGCTCGCGGCGGCCACATCTGTGCCGTCGTGCGGGCGGAGTGCATAGCGGAACGTCACCGGCCCCTGTTGATACGCCAGGTAGTTCGTGCCCCAGTGGTTGTTCATCACCCATGAGTAGAAGATTTGAGTCGGCGCAATGTGCTTTCGCCATATCGCCGGGATCTTCTGAGAGCCAAGCATCGTGGCGGTTATCCCGCCGACCTCGACGAGTGGCGCATCAAGCGTGGCCCAGGTGATGCCGTGGTCTTGGTTTGAAACATCGATCCATCGTCCAACCGACAGCCAGTTCTTGCACGATCCGGGCAACTGGTCCCGTTCCGGTTCCATTGCGCCGAGTGGAATATCCATCAGTATTCGGCCGTCTGGAATGGCGAAGGGAAATGCAAACTGTACACTCTCTTTTGCTCCGTGCTGCGCAAATTCGGAGCCCTGGTCACCGTTGCCTGGATGCGGATTCAAGGCCGCGCGCTCCTTATCCACGGTGTTGATTAGTTCCAGAAAGTCCGTCTCCGCCGCAAGACGAATGCGCCGCACCAGGCTTCTGCACCCAGGCGCCGGTGATTCGATGCGGAGGCATGCGACGAGCGGGCCATTCTCTTCAACAACGATTGTAGGTTTACCGCTGCGACCAAGATTTGCCGTATCATTGCCGGCAAGGAATAGATACTGGTTGACAGCCCCTTGCTCGCGATTGACGAGATTGCTGGCGCCGTTTTTTAAATAAAGTTCGGCGATGTCGCCGGTCTCGGGATCGATCTTCGCTCTGAGGAACTGGTTTTTGAGAACACCGTTCCTGAGGGTCACGGGATGGCCGGGAGTGTGGGCTGCCTTGGAAACGACGTTGTAGCGCGCAGAGCCCAGTGCGGGCACGCCTGTAACAAAAACCGCAAGTTCGCCGCTCGCCAGTCGTTGCGATGGAATCGGCCCGCCATCCGATGCAACCACATGATCTCCTGCTGCCGAGAGTTCGCGGGAGAGATACACGACTTCCGTTCGGTCCCATGACGACGTGTTGCAGATCTCAATGGTCGCGGGTGCCGATGAAGAAGTCGGCGGCACAAGAGAATTAGCAATGAGCGTATCGGCTCGACTGGATGCCTTTACGGCAAAATCCCTTTTGTAATCCCATTGCTTTTTGGTGAACGGATTCTCTGAGTCGGATACGCTGCACCATGCGCCCCAAGTGTGTTCGGAGTACATCAGCACATCGCGCCACGCAGTCGCATAGGCGGACTCTTCATAGCTCTGCAGGCGATACCATGGACGCAAGGGTTGCCGCTTGTGTGAGTCTCTCGCCGGCATTCCGGCTGATCGCCGTTTCCAGGCAGAGGAGCCTGCGCCGTCTTCCCAATAAGGTGTCAGATCTCCGCGATAGGACGGTATTTGGTGGCCATAGCTCTTCTCGAAGGCGGAGAACGCCGTGCTCGTGGAGGCGATGGCGAAGCGTGGCCACTCGTACTTATTGTTCCAGTCGCGAATGGAATCGCTGATTTCCGGATCGGGAGCTGCATTGTCGCCATGGCCTGACCAGCGGATGTAGGAGATCCCGTAGGGAAAGTTCACTTCGTCCAGGCGGTCCTGATAGCTGCTCAACCCAGTCTTCATCGAGCTTCTCGTAGTGCGAAAGCGCGTAATCCATCCAGGGAACCCACATCAGAACCTTGTCGCGCCCTGAGGGAGAAACCCACCAGAACGGGCGGTCCTGCCAGACCTCCATGAAGGTGCCAATGCGATCGAAGAAATTCGGTGCCGCCTGAAAAGTAACGAATGCCTGCCTGTGCCAACGCCGTCGACCGTGCCCCAGGAGAAGCCCGGCACATCGCTCATCATGGCTGAGTCGACCTTGACTCCGCACTGTTTTCCGAGCTGCTTGCCGTACTTGAAGAATCTCAGCAACTCTTCCGGACCGCAAAGACCGGTAAGTTCATTTGCATAAGAGCCCTTGCGGTGACACCTGGCCCATTCCGGATCGCTTCGATGAGAGCCTGCTTCTCGGCCGGTGAACGGCGCTGCATAAAGAGGTCCGCGCCCCACAAGAACCTCGAGGTTCCACACAAAACGTGCACCTTCTGGATAGCTTGCAGTCTTGCGCGCAAGCTCGATTCCCTGGTGATGTTTTGTATTTGCTTTTCTTCGACAGCGGCCTGAAGATCGGTGTAGCCAAGATCATGATGCGAATGTGGCAGAACGTAGACCAGCACCTTTTGCACTGCTTTGATGTGTGATCTTTTCGGTCAGTCGGATCTCGCCAACATCGACCGAAACCACAAGCGAGTCCTGAGTCTCCTGCGAAGGTTCAAGGTAGATTTCGAATGCCCTCCAGGACGTTGTCAGGGAACGGCGATCTGCCAAAACTCCATCGATGTGGTGACCACTTCACCTTGCGTTCAGGTGGAAGCGTGATCGTCAATGGCTGTTTCAGCGCCCCGTTGTGACGGATCAATGCGCGCAAAGCAACCGCAAGTTTGGCTTCGCCGCCACATCACCGGCCGGCCCTTTCGGCCATGCATTTGTCGAATAGAACAAGCCGCCCGCTACCGCGCCCAATCGCTTCAGAACCTGTCGACGCTCCACGATTTCCACCCTTCTGTTGCAGCAGGCAACGGTTGAATTCCCATATTCGTGCTTCGCCTCTGTCCATTGCAAACGTTTGCTAGGACCATAGGCAAGCACAAGTTAGCGGACTCCAGCCCGGACGAGTATAGCTTCCTGGATTCCGCACTAGGGGCCGGTCACTGAAAGAAAGCTGGCTGGCCCGATCCAACCGGAGGGCAACAGCGACGAGTCCGCCTTGTATGGAGTGATGTCTGTGAAGGCGTACCTCTTGGCATTCGGCTGGGCGTCTCCAATGAGCCGGTTGACCCAGAGATTTGTCACCCGAATTTCGATTTTGTTTAGGCCGGGCTGTAACGCGCCGGAAACGTCGATCTGAAATGGCGCCTTCCAGGCTGTCCCTACGTACTTCCCATTGATGTTGACCGAAGCAATTTCGTGAACTTCCCCAAGACTCAGCAAGATTTGAACTCCGGGCCGAAACCAGCTCGCAGGAGACTCTACGGTCTTGGTGTAGGTGGCTGACCCGGAGAAGTACTGAATTCCCGGATCCGTACTCTTGTTCCAGGCAAGCAATTGCTGGAACTCGGCTTCGGATGGTGCCCCACGCTCTGGCTGGAAGGTGACATGCCAATTCCGACCGAGCGATTCGTCGGAGGAAAGAACGGTCTCCGTTCGCGCAGGAAGCGCTTGTTGGTCAGCCTTGCTCCAGTGGCGGAAAAGCACGAAGACGGTGCCGTAGGGATCCAGTCGCAGGGGGACCGTCGTCTGGCCATTTACGGATCGGTACGATACGGGCGTGATGGTGCCGGTAACAGCGTCCCAGAGTCTCAGGAACCTTGCCGGCAACGCGGAATGTGACGTCAACCGTCTGCGCGTGTTCGTTGCGGCTATCGACGAAGTAAATATCTCCTTGCTGGGTTTGGCGATGAACAAACATCAGCTTTGTATCCGCAGCAGGTTTGCTGTACGCGAAATCTGGCGGCAAGCCAATCGCTGCTAGCAACTCATCAACGGGTCTAAGGTCGTAAACACGTCCTTGTCCCACGATGCGATAGCCGTCGGGGTTCGGCCGTATACCCCAAAGCAGATTGGCGAGCCTTTCAACCTCCGCCGGATCGTCAGCCAGGCTTGGCGAATCGATGGGTCGATTGCCGTCCAACGACCGCACCTGTTGCACCAGATCCACTAAGTCTGCGCAGTACCGGTAAGGTCATACGCTAACTCGTGCCGCCGAGGTAAAGCAGCCGATAGCTGGTTCCCGCGCGCGTCATCAGCCGGCCGTCCTAGGAAAGTTATGGAGCAGTACGTCAGAATTGACAAAATCGTAGCCGTAACCAACGGGCGCGTCCTGTTGCGGAGTTATCCCAAAGAGTGCGGTGAGCGGGAGCCTCTTCCCCGTAGAAGTAGGCGACATCGCCATAGAAATGTCCCTTGTTGCAGCAGGTAGGAAGAACGCGCCAGATAATAACCCAGGGGCCTGGCGTCGTCCGCCCATGTCTCGTGCCGATTAAACCACTGACCAAAGAGGCCCCAGGGTCAACCGGGCTCAGCCTGGGTGTCAACGGTTGGTGGTCGATTCGTGGATCATGAAGCGATTGACGCCCAGCGCCAACTCCAAATCGGCAATCCGTTTGAGTTGCCGGGAAAATAGGCCCAGGCGCGGGCCGTTACTCGTCATCGACTCGGCGCCCACAAGGTTCTGGCCATAAATGTGGGCGACCGAAGCCGCGCCCCGATCGCAGCAATATAAGTAGGATGTAGGGCCCTCTTCCTCCGTGAAAAAGTCCACATCGCGCCCATGGGAATATCGGTCTTTGTTCGCATTTCCATGTCGTCGCCCAAGGAGGGACGATGATACTCCAGCGCTTCCCCGTAGTAACCCATCCCGCGGCGATGCAGCTCCGCCGAGAATTCTCCGTAATGGTTTTGGGCAATCAGCTTCAGCGATGGTGCGCTCGGAAGTCCCAAAGAAACCGGTTTGTTGCCGCGGGATTCTCGATCACGGCGCCGGTCAGTGCGGGGAGCCACAAATGGGCGTCGTAGCCGCGCCGCTCGCGGAACTCGCTCAACATGTTGTCAGTCCAGTTTTGCGCTCCCACTTCAGTGCTGTCCGAAAGCATGAGAGCGATACCAGAGTTCCCCATCTTTGCGGGGCCAACCGTGTCGGATAGGTCTTTAGATAGTTGTCCAGGTAGTTCTTCACATACTGCCGATTGAATTTGTCCACTTCCAGGCCCGTCGCTTCGGCGGGGGCGGGCCCGTTCTCTCGCCCGTAAGCGATTCCCCAATTCTCAGAATCAGCCACTTCCCGGGCGGAGGGGTCCAGTCAAGCGAGCCGTCGGGTTTCATCTTGCTGGTCAGGTCCACTACATCCTGCTTCTGCACCACAAACGCCAGCTCTGCCGGCGAATCGCCAATCGCGTTATAGTCGACTGCAGTGGCAAATCCCGCGCGGCGCTCCCACTCATTCGTCCGCGCACCGCTGTGTAGAACTAGTCTCGGTGATCTCGTGCGGATGTGCTCCGGAAGCAGCCCCCTGCGCGGGGAAGCTGACCCCGAAGTACCGCGCTCTGAGAGGAGCAAAAGAAATCGTACGTTGCGCTATACTGCTGTACGGTATGTCCGCGATGTGATAAAAATGACTCCCGTCATCGCTTGCCTCAAGTGAAGCAAAGCCGGCCTTTTGATCATCAAATCCAAAGATGCTGACAATATCATCTGTCGTGGCAAGGCTTATCGCCCGGATCGTCTGTGGTTGGCCGTAGTCGAACATGATCCACGCAAATCCTTCTGCCCCGCCCTTCGAAGGCAGCAGCAAGGCAGGCGTCTGAATGTCCCCATCTGAAAGCGCGGCAACATCCACGGTGCCGTCGCTCGTCCTGACGGTGGGGTGCAACTCCTCCTGCGTCTTCTCAGCATCCGGAATCCGGTACGCAACCACTGCTGCATCCGCCTCAAACTGAGGCAACGTTGGGAGCTTGGTGCTTGAATCCCCCGTGTCCCGTTGGCCCTCGAGGCTGTAATTCTGAAATGTGCCGGTTATATGCGGAAGCGGCGGGAGAGTCCCCACAAAGGCTTCGGCCGCCCTCCACGCGCATCCCGCTCCACACCAGCTTCTTCATGCCTTGCGAGGGTGGCACCCAGGGGGCGCCGGTTTCGCTCCACCCTGGCGAACTCGCAATGCCAAATTCGAAGCCTACCCGATTTGCGCGGTTAAGAGCCCCATTGAATGCCTGCTTCCAATCTGGCGTCATATAAATCAGCCGCTTGGGCACGACCTGTGGCGTGTCCAGCGAACCCTCGAAGACGGTTACTCCCCCTAAGCCTGCCCGCTTCATCCACTCAAGATCGAGTTCAAGACCAACAGGAGTGATGTTGCCGTTCATCCAGTGCCACCAGACACGGGGTCGCGCGCTCGCAGGGGGATGTAGGAATCCAGTTTCGAGCGAATCTACCTTGGCGGCTGAAGACACTTCGGCCTGTGTCCAACTAACAGGCGGGAAGGCCAAAGTCGCCAAGAGAAGAAGGTTACAAGGCAGACATCGGACTAAATGCATGACCTTTTCGTCTCCAATCTATCCAGCACGATTGCGGAACCCGTCCAGAACGCTCCGACAAAATCGGCCGCCAACCAGTCTCCTGCTTGACCAGCCAGCCGGCGGGCGTGCTAATGGATTCACTTCCGGTAGTTTCGCTCTCGAGCAGAAAGGCGGTGCGGTCGGAGATCTGACCAGTAGGAGCATAATTGCCGAAGTTCCAAACGGTTGCAGTGATGAAGTTCTGGCCGCGCTGGAGCAGCGGCGCCAAGTCGAAGCGCTCGTAGCACCAGTGGCCACATCGCCACCGGTGGGGCCGTCTCTTACGCGATGGCCGTTGACAATCAGCACGAAACGGTTGTCGGCACTGACGCGCACCACGTAGCCCGAGGGAACGGTTGCCAGTATAAGAGTACGGTAGAAGTTGGAGCACTACAGCCTCCCGCAGCGGAGCCGCGGGTGAGCGACCCACGAAGCGTGCCACTGGCGGTGGAGTGGGTCAGGCTGGCTAGAGTGTTGGGCCGCCAAGTCAACGCAGAAGAAGACGAGAAATACGAAGCTGATTATTTTGTGCATGCGAATGGTCCTTCCGGGTTTCCAATGAATCGTTTTAAATAGATCATGAAACTAATTGGGGAGATAGTTTCTGCAAAGACATCGAACCTCTTCATAGCCAATCCTCTAGATATGCCAGTTTCCTGCATTGAGAAGGCCCGTCTCCCACCAACCAACATCGCTCACCGATCCCACTGCTGGTTTGGAAGCTGTGGCCGCTTACCCCTACCTTAGCGACTGCCAGAATCCAACCCCACCTTATGCAGTGCAAATCCTTCATGTTCATCTCTTGGCATTCCCTTTACTGGGCCAAAAACCATCTCTGCAAGGACCTTGTTCACCTCCAGAGAGCCCAACTACGCTATCAAGTGAACGCGTACCGCCGGTAGCACCTCTAGACGCGGAGAGATCGCACACCGAACTCTCCGCTTTGTTGCGTTATTCCTGGCGGTTGCTCACTTCGCTCTGTTCATTCTGCCGCAGAGTATCTTCGAGGGCTTGAACAGGAATTACCGCTCCCGGCTCCTTGGCCACTGACACCGACAGAATTCTCAAGTCCTTGTCGTCTGGCAGCTTCAGGGTCGAAGCGCCCGCAGGAATATCGAGACGGTACGCAAACAAATAGGAATAAGCGTAAGGCTCGTTGCTGCCGTCGGAAGCGTGACGGTGCGAAGCGAACCATGCAACCGACTCGGGCTTGATAAATCCCGGAGTAAGTCCGGCAAACTCCTCTGTTGTAGTTGGCTGCTTCGCGCTCGGAGCTGAGCTAGGCGTCGCCGGCGTCTCTACCGTCTTCCACTTCCGGTCGTCCCACTGACCCACAAAGCCAGTCCACTCTTGAACCAGTAGATCGACCGGCTGCTCGCCGACGTGGAACGTTGCTTGACGATCTCTGTTGGCGGAGGCGGCCAACAAATAGATGGTATTGAAGCCTCCGCTGGGCAGTTGGAGCGTCTGGCCATGCGCGGTTACAGCATCCGGATGGCCGTCTCCAGCTGGCGCAAGATTGAATTGAATTCCGTTGTACACGATGCCGTGGTCTAGCATCTCTGCCGGCAACGCCTTTCCGCTCTCATCGAAACTTCCGTCCGCAGGATGCCCATCGCGGGTAGCCACCGAGCGGTCGTAGGGAAGAGCCACTGGCTGCGACTCAATGGCAGACAAACTCACCGATGGCGCCGCCAGCTTGATGGCGAAGGTGCGAGGCTGATACGGAGTGAACTCAGTAACCAACTCTCCGTTTGCCAGCGTGGCCGCACCAACTTCTTCCTCGGCGCCGTTCACCTCGCGCGCTTGGGCGATGGCTGAAGGAAAGTGCAGGTGAACACTTTGCTGGGGCTTTCCGTCCAGTTCCACCAGGCGGACAATGATTTCGTCGCTGGCCTCGGCTTTTTTCAGAGCCAACACGCGCACCCGGCTATTGTTTACCGTGAGCAGCGAAAACTCCTTGCCCAAAGCGCCCGGATGCCTGCCGCTTGCAAAGGCTATGAGCGGCTGATTCAGCCGCTGCGCCTGCCAATCGGTCTGCTCCCTGCGCCAGTCGCCGCCATGGCTCGCCAAGCCATACACAAACTCGTGATGGCCCCAGTCCTGCGTGGACTGATCGCTATAGTCTCGCGCTATCGCGATCCCTGGCGAACGCAACAGGGTGAGCCGCAGCGTATTGTCGCTGAGTTTGTCAGAGCCGTTCTTGCGTCGGAGAGCACTGTCACACCGAAGGCGCCGCTCTTGTCGGTCAGATCGAACCACTGGTGCGAAGCAACCTCGTACTTCTTCTCGTCGTCGTTGCCGCGCTGGATGGTGCCGATATCCCAGTTGTAAGTGGCCTCGGGATTCGAAGCCGTCAAGGGGAAGGCCGCCTTTAGATTGGCCTCCTTGGTCTGCCAATCAATGACGTTCGCGAACTCTACCCGATCGCCGCCTCCACCCGCCGTCAGCCGGATGGTCTGCACAACGGTTGAGCCCTCTGCCTCGCGCTTGATCTCCAAAGCCACACGAACCGGGCCGTTTTCAACGATGCGAATCCTTGGCGCATCCTGCACATAGGCGCGGGGGATTCGCATTTGGTCTGCGAAGTCCATATTCCATGCGGGCCAGTGTGCGGGCTTGTCCGTACTGATCGCCAGTCGGATAGGCGCGGAGAGTAACTCGCGTTTGATGCTCTTGTCGTAAAGGCTGGTCACATCGCCGTTGTCGATTTGCAAGCGATAGCGGCTGTTCTCGAGCAACGACTCACTCGCCTTCAACGTCGCACTCGCTGTCACAGCGCCATAGACTGGCTGCAGATCATAGACCGCATAGCCAAAAGATGGCACATGGGCTAGAAACAAAACCTTCATGGTTCCATTGGAGGCGGAGACGCTGCCCAGGCGAACTCTTGCCGTCCGGTCCGACAGCGCGAACCTGCTTTGGCGCTTCACCTGTGAAAGTCGCACTGGCCTCCACTACATCTTCACGCGCTATATTCAGCGGGTTATAAACCACAATGGCAGAGCCCTTAGCTTGCGTATCCAGAGCCGATGCGACTGAACCGGTGGCACTGGTCAGCACATCTGCAAACTGATTCATTGCCAGTACCTCGTCGTTCCAGGCGAATTCAAATGCCCTGGGCGTCGACGTTCCGGGAATTAGGTCGTGAAACTGCCCGCCCATCACCAGCGTCCAAGCTTTGGTCAAACGATCCAGCGGATAAGGCCGCCCACCCATCCAGTCAGCCGCCACCGAGGCGCTCTCGGACGCGGAGGCCAGCAGTTCGTTCTTGCGATTCCATCGCTTCATGTAAGCTTCAGAAGTCAGCGAACCGGCGGAGTGCTCAGTTAGCTCCAGGTCGCCAGCGTAGTGCGGCAGGCGCGCCTCTTGCTCCGGAGTTACATCGAGAAACATCTGCTCGGCTCTAGCCTGCGCAATATTCAACGGTCCCTCGCCCACCTGCATCGCGGGCCGCTTGTGGCAGTTGCCACGACGTTGCCGTTCTTTTCCTGGGCAGCACCGCCATCCCCTTGGTCAAAATCGCTTCCATCAGCCGCACCGAATTTTCTTTCGGCGCGCCGCCTGTGTCGCCCGTGCCGTAGTAGCGATAATCAATGGCGTCGCCGCTGGACGCGCCCACGTTCTGGACGCGGTTGATCCAATAAGGACTGCTGCTTAGGTCTTCGAGCACATCGCTGTCGTAGGCTGTAGCATTCAGCGCTGCAATCACGCCGTGGCCGTCCGGTCCCTGCCAGTAGCCCACGTTGAAGGGAATGCCCTCAGGCGTCTTCTGCGGCGAATCGGGGCCGCCCACGCGCGCGCCAGAATGCCAGGAAAGCTTCTGCGTCGAGAAACCCTTGATGCCGGTATGCGCCAAGATGCTCGGCAGCGACGCAGGAAAACCGAAGCAGTCGGGCAGCATGAACTCGGCGCTGGTCTTGCCAAAATCCTTGCGGAAGAATTCCTTGCCGTAAAGAATTTGTCGGATGATCGATTC
>CAVPWH010000011.1:0-129890 GCA_963709415.1 uncultured Acidobacteriaceae bacterium
GGTCCTCAAACTCGAGGCCAAGAAACGTCACCTTGGTGTGGAGGTTGCGGTGAACAGGCGTCATATCGAGACTCATGACATTACCCTCCGATTCCGGGCGCTTGCGTCACCATCGATTCGGCCAGCCGCACCATTCCCGAAACCATCAGCGCGCCCATAGCGGCGACGAATTTTCTGATCCAGGTCGAACCCGGATAAATCTCCGAGACTACGCCCGCCATGTGCATCGCCATCGCTGCCAACTGCGTGAGCGCAAACATAGGAAGAATTACGTTTGCCGTCCAGTTCACGAGGCTCATCGTGGCCATCCAGAACGCATCAGCATTCGTAGCGCCCGCGTGTTGCACAAACCCTTCCAGAGCACGCAGAATCCCGGAGCACATTAATGAGGCGAAGCCCCCATATAACGGCTGTTCGAACGGCCCACCCTTGCTGTAGCGATACACGGCTCCTGCAAAGAACAGTCCCGCCATCGTGGGCATCATGGTGTTGCCAGCCCAGGATGCGAGGTTCGTGATGGCCCCATCAAGACTCATAACCTTGCTCCTCACGCCGCCATCGCTCGAAACAGCGACAGAAGCCCACTCACGCTAAGAAAAGAGATCGCGGCGAAGACAAGCCTGGTCCAGGGTCTGTGCCGGACAAAGTTGATCACTGCTCCGACACAGGCTAGTCCCGCCGCAGCCGGCAGAATCTGTCCGGCGATGTAGTTCCACAGGGAGGCGAGCATATCGGTCATCGCGTACTGGCTCCCTGAGTTCCATCCCTGAAAGAGCTGCATTGTTGCCGAAAGCGACATCAGGAAAAGCGCTGCAACGATCGAGCCGAGCGGATTCTCGCCTGCGGCCCCGTCGAGCGTCGCTTTCAGGACGAAGTACGCCGCAAGGACTGGCACCAGTTTGGCGACCACGATTTGGTTCACGAAATTCTTGAATACCGCTTCCATGCTGGCCAACCAACTCGTACTCACCGATCCGCTCGCGGACGGTATGTTGATGCCCTGCGCCGCAACCCACGACATCCTCTCCGACCCCGAAACGGTTGGAGACGGTTTGGCGTTCATCCATGCGGTGCATTACCGCACAGTCGGCGAAGACTCTGCAAGATGTTGACTTGTCGGCGCGATTCCGATTCCGAAGACTGAAGATGCCCTTTCGAAAGACAGTGACTGCTCCGGATTGCCGGCTTTCAGCCCCGCAATAGACAAACGATCAGAATTCCATGCGTGACCGGAGCATGCGCACGCGGTCGCGCGCGACAGGCAATTGTGAGTGCCGGGAATCTTTTAACGAGACAATCACTCTCCCCGCAAAGGAAACGTTCACCTCGTGGACCCAATCCAGATTCAGCAGAACTGCGCGATGAATGCGCAGGAATCGGGCCGGGTCCAGCTTCAGTTCGAGATCGGCGATGGTCTGATCGACGCAGTGCTCGCGGCCGTTGGCACAGGCATAGGTCAGTTTGTCGCGGGCCACAAAATGCGTCACGGCATCGAGGTCGAGGAATGAGATGCGTTCTCCGATGCGCGAGGCAATGCGGCGGGGGTATTCAGTTCGCTGGCCGAGGAGCGAAGCAGCCAATTCCTTCAGCACGGCCGGGAGATCGGGGTTCCGCTGCCAGTCAGGCTTGACGACCGGCCTGAGTCGCCCGAGTTTCCGAGTGCGCGTTCCAACTGCTCGGTCTCGATCGGCTTCAGCAAATAGTCGATAGAGTTCACTTCGAACGCCCGCAGCGCGTATTGGTCGTAGGCGGTGGTGAAGATGACAAATGGTTGAATGGCGAGACGCGAGAGCAGCTCAAAGCCGTTCATTCCCGGCATCTGGATGTCGAGGAAGAGCACGTCAATATTTGTCGCACCGTTTACGGCGCCGTTCAGAAACTCGAGCGCCTGGCCAGGGATCGGTGGCGCTGCCGGCGATGCGCAGTCCATCGTAGTTCGCGAGCAACCGCCCAAGGCGCTCGATGGCCAGCGGTTCGTCATCTACCAGATAGGCGCTCAGCACGATTGGCTTCCATGGGCTCTCACACCTCCGCAGGGAACGAGATGCTGACGACCGTCTTCTCGTTTTCGCGCGTCACGTCCAGCCTGCCCGCGCTGCCGAACAAAAGTTCGAGGCGCGCGACAAGATTGCCCAGGCCATGCTCCGGCGAGATGGCGCCGAGTGAGAAGCCCGGCGCCATCATCAATGACTTCGAGGCGAATGCCGCCCGGATCCATCGCTCCCGTAACCTGTATCGACGCCCCTTCCGTACGCTTCGCGGCCACATGTTTTACTGAGTTCTCTACCAGCGTTTGCAGCGCGAGCGGAGGAACCCTGACCGAGTCGAGAGAGTCCGGGAACGGAGATTTCATAACGCAGACGCGAGCCGAAACGCGTTGACTCGATCTCAAGATAGTCGCGCACAATCTTGAGTTCCTGTGCCAGCGGCACAAGGCCGCTGTGAGGCGCATTCAGCGAAAAGCGCAGCAGCGAGGCGAGCTTGCCCACTGTATCTTCGGCGCGATGCGGGTCTGTCGGGATCAGCGCGGCGATGGAGTTGAGCGTGTTGAATAGAAAGTGTGGATGGATGCGCGATTCGAGCGACGAGAGTCGCGCCTCGGCCAGAAGTTTGTAGGCGCGCTCCTGCTCCACCTGCCGCGTTCGCGCTTCCAGAGTGGCTGCCTGCAGTTTGTAGCGCAGAGTCTCGTAGGACGACATGCTCATGCCAATCGCCAGCGTAATCACGATACTGAATGGCAGGCTCGCTTTGTACTCGATCCAATACCCGCCGGGTTGCACGATTCCGGCAAGTTGCAAAATCAGCGCGCTCACTAGACAGCCAGCGGACGCCGTAAAGACCAGGCACAGCGACTGCATCGACTACAATCAGGCGGGGAAACCTGCCCGAATAGCGCACCGAAACCTGAGTAACGAGCAACATGGAAGGCAATGCGATGGAAGCGGAATAGACAAAAATTGAAAGCAGATGCTGTCCGCTTCCCGAAAGCTTGACAAAGCCCTGCGAGAAAAACATCAGGAAGATAAGCAGCGTGGCGCCTGAGATAACCCAGAACGCCTTGAAGACGAGCGAGCCGCAAGTTGGATGAGTGCCGTTCTTCATTCATCCTGACTGGGCGGTCGACCTTCTGTCTCGCAAGTCATAGCTGGAAGCGGACCCCCACCGATGTGGCTATAGAATACGGTGCCGAGCCGTACTCCGATGTTTTGCTGCCTCGCGGCACCTCCAGATGAAGATAGGAGGAGAAGTGGTTGCCGAACCATCGGCTGACATCAAAGACCCCAGTGTAGCTGCGGTCGTCGGAGATTTGCGTCCACTGACCCGGACACGCCCCACTCCTTCCAACCCGATAGCTCGCGCAGCCGCGCCTTGCCTGCGTACAGGAAGGCATAGTGCTGGCGGCCCGCGAACAGTGAGATTCCCATGTCGCGATAGTAAGGGATATTGGGTGGTGAATAGAACTCGCCGATGAAGGTTATTCCGGAAGCGGTGGTGCACTTGGCGCCCAGCAGCACCGCGGCCTGCTCGCGCCACACGGCCTCGCCATGCATCTCCCAGACCTGGCCAAAGACACGCGTGAAGGTGAGTGCGCCGAAGGCATCGCCTCCGCGATCGTCGCCGGCAATCAGCGAAGTGTCGAATCCGCGTACCAGAACGTTATACCGGAAGGCGGTCGTATCGTGCATGTTCGGTTGGACCGATGCCAGGGCGGCGGTGGACCACGCCAGCGAAAGTGCGTGTCGGCCGCGCACCCAATCGGCCTTGATCATGTCGCGGCCTTCATTCACGTTCAGCCGGTCGGTGGGGTTAGTAGCGATCCGCGGCGGGTCGAGCGCACCGGCCGCGGTAAACGCGTAACCCGTCCCCCAGCGCACCATCTTCCGCCCCATGGTCAGGTCGAAGTCTCCGGCTGAAAGGTCCGCATAAGTTTCTTTTACGCGCAGTTGCGTGTAGTTATCGGAATAAGTGTCCGCCAGGCCGATCGCGCTGCTTGCAAAGGTCAACCGGTTGCGGTATCGAAGACTGAACGAAGGTTCCACCAGCACCTGGTTCAACACCTCGGGTACGGGCTCACTTCGATCGCCGTAGAATGTGACGTCATCAATCACCGAGACAGAATAGTGCTTATCAAAGCGGCTCTCCTCTAGTTGCGAAGCGTCCTGGGCACGAGCGCAGGTCCAAGCGCTCAGGACCAGAAGAACCGGCATCAGAAGACATCTGTTCATGACTAAAACATGTCCGAACGGCCCTGATAGAAGAGCTTGTCAGGCAGTGACTTGGGCGTGGCGCCGGAGTATTCCAGAACGCTGTGCGAGTTATGCCGGATTTCGTCGTAGAGCGTCAGGCGGTGCAGCAGCTCTTTTCCGCCATACGGGGCGAACTCGTCGAAGGTTGCCGACTTGATCTGTTTGCCCGAAGTGAGATAAAACTCGGCGCGCACAGGCCGAGCATCCTGCACACGCAACCAGTAGAGGATGCGCTGATAAGTCGCGCCCTTTCGTTTGGCGGTGAGTTCAAGAACATGACACTCCACCGCGCCCACTTTCTCGGTGCGCAGGTAGACGGGCGTGTAATCGACCGCATAGTTGGTGCGCGCTACGTCGCCGTTCGAGGCGTCGCCGGATAACCGTTCCAGCGGCGTGATGCGTACCGGGCGGCTGGTATCGGGCAGATAGATCCACATATCGTCGCCCAGCATCAGCAGGTGCTCGCCCTTTTCGCGCGAACTCATGAAGTTCACGTAGGTCTTGTCGGCGCCCTTCTGCGAAACCTCGTAGAGATGTTCTTCGTCCGGCTTGCCCGACTCGTAGTCGGTGATCTTGACACGCACGACATACGAAGGCCAGCCGTTGCGGAATCCGTCGGAGCGCTTGAGCAGGGCCTCAGCATCGGGTGTTGCAGGCGCGGCGTGGCTCACCAGCACGCAAGTAAGCATGAAACCGATCATCAAGATCAGCAGGAAGACTCGCAATATGCAATTGATCCTATACATGGGCAAGAGCCTCCGCAATTTGCAGCCGCGAAGCGCGGATCGCGGGAACGATGGATGCCAGCGCCAGGGACGCAATAACCAGCAGTGACGAACCGATCATGAGGCTGGGCACGTGCAGAACGCGGAAATGCATTTCCACGGTCGTCCCCGGCGGCGGTGGCAAATGCAGCCCGGACGCATTCAGCAAAACGCCAAGCAGATTGCCGCCCACAACCCCCGCAACTGCAGCCAGAATGCCTGTAACCGTGGCCTCGACCATGAACAGCGCCACGATCCACGCTCGGGGCGTGCCCATGGCCAGCATGGTGCCAATTTCGCGCGTGCGCTCGAACATCGTCATCAGCAAAGTGTTCACGCTGGCCATCAGCACCATCACAAAAACAATCACGCCGAGGAACACAAAGATCCCGCTGAATAGTGTGCGCACCTGCTTGTAATACGCGGCCAGGTCGATCCACTTCCTGAGTACCATTTGCTGGGCGAGACCGCTCACGCGCGGCACGAAGGCTGCCGCAACCTTGTCGGTGTTCTCCGTTGCATCGAGACCCACCACCAGGTTGGTCACGCGTTTGGTTTGCAGCAGGCGCTGCGCAGCGGGGAGAGCGATTCGCAAGTAACGGTCGTCGAGATCCTTGATGCCGCTGTTGACAATGCCGACAATCTGCACGTCGACGCCGTTCAGTGCGCCATCGGCGGTGACGGCCAGGATGGTGAGCCCATCACCCACTTTCACGTTCATCGATCGCGCCACGCCGGTTCCAATCAGAGCCTCCGCGTCGCCGTTGGAAATTTGGTTCAGGTCGCGGCCTGCTGCCAGCAGCGGCGAGAAGCCCATGTTCCGCTCAGCATCAGGATCGACGGCGCTGCCCATAAACACCGACGACTTGACCCCGTTCGAGAGCATTCCGTAGAACTCGATCCGCGGCGCCACGCCGCGCACATGGTCCACGGTTTGCACTGTAGCCGCGACTTTGCGCCAATCGTCGATACCGGTGTCAAGTACATGCACCTCATCGCGGATGAAATGTTCAGCGGTGAAAATCTGGATGTGGCCGAGGCCATTGTGGATCGTGCTTTCCCGCAGTCCCTGAAACATGAATGAGAAGAAGCCGCCCACCATCAGCAGGCCGGCCACGCCACAGCCCACCATCAACAGAGTCATCACCGTGCGGCGGCGGTTGCGGAATACGTTGCGAAAGGCCAGGAGCAGGAACTTACCCATTGTTGCCTCCATCGCCGCTGTCTGAAACCACTTGCCCGTCGCACAGACGAACGATGCGGGGCGTGTGTTCCAGCAACCGCTGGTCATGCGTAGAGAAAATGAACGTCAGGCCGAGGCTGTGGTTGAGATCGCGCATTAGAGCGATCAGTTGCGTGGCGTTGTGCGTGTCAAGGTTGGCAGTGGGCTCGTCGGCCAGAACCAGCGCGGGACAATGCACAATGGCTCGAGCCACCGCGACGCGCTGGCGCTCGCCGCCGGAAAGCAGGTCGGGGCGCTGTCCAGCGCGAGATGCGAGACCAACGCTTTCAAGAGCGGCGGCCGCGCGCTTGCCGCGTTCACGGGTGCCCACGCCCTGCACCAGCAACGGATACTCCACGTTCTCCAGCGCGGTGAACACGGGAATGAGGTTGAAGGTTTGAAAAACGAAGCCGATCTTTTCGCGGCGCAGCGTGGTCATGCGGCCCTGGCTCAACTTCGATGTATCCACGCCGTCAATCAGAACTCGGCCGCTGGTTGGCTCATCGATGCAGCCAATCAGGTTCAGGAGAGTGGTTTTCCCGCTTCCGCTCGGACCCGCGATGGCCAGAAACTCCCCGGCCGTAACATGCAGGTTGGCATCGTTGAGTGCGCTTACCAGGTTATGGGTCTGGTCGTGATTCAGCGGGAATCTTCGCGTCACCGCCTCGACACTGACAATTTCTTCCATTGGCCGGTCCTCTTCCACAACGTCCTTCTTCTCTTGGAAGATAACGTTGGCGTGCCAAACAGACACAGGGTTCCTGATGAGGGGTCGAGAAGTCGGATGAGGGGTGGGAATGCGGCGATGTACCGGAGGAGAAGCGGTAGCCAATTCTAGATGTCCTCGGCTTTCGGCAAAGAAAATCTTTTGAGTCACCGATTGGGAGCTGCCGATTTCATCTGCAGCCAATAGAGGTGAGTGCATCCATATTCGGGTCAAGATCGATCTGTTTGCTGGACTAGTGCAGTTCTCTCTTAGAAGTATTCTGTGTTTGGCGATTGTCCGCGCATCATAGCGATGGCGAAGGCATATTCGGATGACCTTCGGCGGAGATTTCTGTCCGCCTACGATCAGGGTGAGGGAACGCTGGAAGAGTTGGCCGAGCGTTTCATGGTCAGTGTGCCCTACGGGAAGAAACTACGAGGGCAATTTCTGTGCAGCGGTCAGATGGAGCGCGTGGAACAGCGTCGTGGCACACCGCGCAAATTGTTGGATGGGCCACGGGAGCAGTTGCGGCGTTGGGTAATTGCTGCTCCGGGTCGGACGCTGGACCAGTTGCAGCATAAGTTGGGCCAGGAGTGCGGACTTGGCATCAGCCGCGCGCAGGTGGCCCGAGCGCTGAAGCGGATGGGTCTGCGGCTGAAAAAAAGTCGCTCCACGCCACCGAGCGGGACACAGAAGAAAACCGCCGTCGACGGGAAGAGTTCGTCGAGAAGCTCGGCACCATCCCGCCGGAGAAACTGATCTTCCTTGACGAAAGCGGCGTCACCACACGCATGACGCGTCTGTATGCACGCGCGCCTGGCGGCACCAGAGTCCATGAGGGCGCACCAGAAGGCGACTGGAAAATCCTCACCATACTGGGCGCGATGAGTACCCGCGGCATCATCGCCGCGATGACTGTAGAAGCAGCCACGGACCGGGAGATATTCCTCGCCTATCTGGATGAGGTCTTGTGTCCGCAACTGCATCCCGGCGACGTGGTGGTGATGGACAATCTCAGCTCGCACAAGGTCGACGGAGTCCGCCAGCGCATCGAGGCCCGCCAAGCCGAGCTGCTCTATCTGCCTCCCTACTCGCCCGACTTGAACCCTATTGAAAAAGCCTGGTCGAAACTCAAGCAAATCCTTCGTCAGGTCAAAGCTCGCACCGCAGAAGCACTCGATCAGGCCATCGCCGAGGCTATATCGGAGATTTCACCCGCCAACGCACAAGCGTGGTTCCGGTTTTGCTTTCACGGTATATAACTGAATGAGAAATGCTCTAAAATCGCAAACTCATCGCAGAGTACGACGATGACGTACGACGACACCTTGTCCAATTTGCTTCCAAAACCGACCCAAAACAAAAACCGCTGCCGCGCCCCAGAGAAGTTTCTTCTTCAAAGGTGTATTCCACCCAACCAGGCTACAACCTTCGCACCGAGCACTATCGCATCCTCGGCGTGGACCTCACTGAGGTTCCTGGTATCAACACCCTGCTCGCTCATACCTTTTCTAATCGGGCGGGAAGGGCTGGTCTGTGGGAGCAGCCCCAATTCTCTTCATTTCGTGTGTGAGGGCTTGAAATGCGCCGCGGTCGCGAATTCCGATCCGTGCGCATCGTGAGCAGTTCCGCGCGCTTTCCTACTTATACGCACTCTTCCGAGGCCGGACTCATACAACGAGAGTTAAATTCAATCCGATCGACGCATTCTTGTTGCCCGCGAACCATGCGCACGAATCTCGAATATTGGTCTCGATAATTTCAGCGCGCGTTCTCACTCACCGACATCTGCCGTGAAAGAACAGCTGCGACTTATTGCTGATCGAACCCGTGATTGCCGATGGCAAAGAACAACATTCAAAGTTGTGGAAATCACGGATCGAGACTTCCTCAACACCTTCGTCAGAACCCTCGATTTGAGGGTACTGATCAGGGAGCTGAGAGTTGCGACAATTGGCAAGCCGGTTCAGCGCCAACGTTGATACGAGGTTAGCCCCGCATACTTCGGAAGCTAAGGACGGCCAGTGCGGAATGGCGATGCTGGCAGTCCCGCCTTGTTGAATAAATTGCATACGGGATCGTCCGACCAACCGTAGCGCGCTTGTATGGGTCTTGGGACAGCGGGACTGGAAAGGACTACAGTCGTTCCGTCGATTGCAGACACAGCAGAAACGAATCTCCCATCGGGCCCTGCGATCTCAAACCCCACTAGCGCCTCGCCTTTCATTACCAGGCCGCCGTCTGCGTTGTCAAAGTAGAGATGCAGTGTGCTGCCTTCCTGACTCATGGTCCGGTAATGGGGGCCCGAAAATTCAACATGCTCGCCATAGACCATAGCTCTTGCCGCAAGGGCCAGGCGATGTCCCACATCCTGCTTGTCGGCCGGATGGATGTTACCCGCGTCGCCAATGTCGATGGTCACTGCCATGGCCGTGTTCACCAGCGAGAGCGCTTCACGCTGAGCCTCGCGCACCTCCGGCCAGTGGGCCTCTGCGCCCACGCGAAAGTTCGCAATCTGAACGAAGAGGAACGGAAAATTGCCTTCCTGCCAGGCCGCTCTCCAATCCTGAATAAGTGCCTGAAAGAGCCGTGCGTAAACCGGATACCGCAGCGCATCGGTGTTCGACTCGCCTTGGTACCAGATGATTCCGCGAATTGGGAAATGAGTGAGTGGAGCAATCATCCCGTTGTAGAGTGCAGCCGGAGCCCAGGCATTGAAGACAGGATGCCACGGCAGCCTCAGATTTTCATCCCCATCAGCGCCGCTCTGTTCTTCAATATCTTTGCGCTCTTTGGCCTGGGTGCGCAGGGTTTGCGGCTCCTCATTGGACATCGCTGCCCAGGAGGAGAACACCGGCATCAAAGACGCATCCTGAGATAGTGCAGACATGCTCGTCCAGGCCTCTGCCGGCGTTCCACCCCACGCCGACTCGATTACGCCAATGGGCACCTGTTCGCGTCGTGAAACCTCCCGCGCAAAAAAGTACGCAACGGCTGAAAAGTCTGCTGCTGCCTCGGGAGTGCAAACGCTCCACGGTTTGGCCACGGCAATATCGTCCTGTGGGTAGTCAGCGTAGCGCTGCTTGACATTCAAGAGCCGCACCTCGGGAAGATTCGCTTCGGCCATCTCCTGCCGCGCATTCTTTGCCTCGCTCAGTGAAAAGCCCATGTTCGACTGGCCCGATGCGATCCACACATCTCCAACCAATACGTCGTTCATCATAATCACGTTAGTTCCGCGAATGGTCAGGACGAACGGCCCGCCCGCTTCACCGGAAGGAAGCTGCACTGCCCAGCGGCCGAGCGAATCCGCAGTTGAAATCTCTTGCTTCCCACGGAAGGCTACTGTGACGGTTTCGCCTGCGGCTGCGTCGCCCCAAACGTGCACCGGCTCATCTCGCTGGATCACCATGTGGTCCGCAAACAGCGCGGGCAGGCGAACGCTCGCGTAAAGCGGCAAAGCAACGAGTTCAACCAATAGCCATGAGCAATAGCGAATCCAGAATCGCATCTTTCAAATACCGCCTTTCACTTCCGATTGCCGCTCAAAGCGCTTCGTGCAACCCGCTCCCGCGAGGATATGGAGCTGGACGAAAATGATACGGAAAAGAGCGGAGTCCCGAAGGCCCGGGCTGCTCCTCTGACCAACGCTCTCCGATTGCGTGTTCCCGTTGATTGCGTCCATTCGCCTCCTCAGGGCACCTCGGCGGGAACGGTAGGAATCAGCGTTGAGGGCAGGATATTCCAGCCGTCGAGCTGAACCACCGGCTCACCATTAGCACTCCCGGGTAGCAATGCGGTCACAGTGACCGACTCACCCGGAACCAGCTCGATCCAGTTGTCGGACCAGAAGACAGGAGCGATCAGGCCGCCGGACAAAGTTCGCACAGCCGCGTTTACCTGGAACGCTAACATCTCGGATGTGTTGTCGAGATGCAACCGAATCTCGCGGCCGCGCGGTGTGATCGCCAACTCAGCGCGCGCGGCGATCGTGGCAGGCGGAAGATGGGTAAGTGCGTTCAGGTCTTCGTAGCGCTCGGCGGGCGTGAAGGTATACCAGGTCTTCGGCCAGTCGAAGGTGGTGAGCGTGCCGGGGACCCAGTAGAAGTTGCGGCTAAGGGTGCGGCCCGCTGCATCGGTGAGCGTGAGATCGACGAAGAAGATGCGTTCCGGGCCAGCATATAGAGTGTCGGGAATGGTGAATACGCGCTGCGCACTGTCCGGACCTGCGTCGATTGATGTGTGCTCAGCGTAGAGTTCGTTCCACTTGATGCCGTGGACCTGGACTTTGACATGGAGGCCGGTTGTGCGCCGATAGGTGCTGTTGACGACAACAATGGACCGGTCGTCGTACGAGTACTGGATATGCAGAGGCTCGCATGCTTTCTTGGCGCCAAAATATCCGCCGTCCGCATCGAGGTAGTAGTCGTACAGATGCCAGATCATGGAGGGCCAGGCGTTGTTGAGCATCCATTGAATGACGCCGGTGGAGATGTACTTGTTTTTGCTGTAGGCCTCGAACATGGCGCGCTCGGCATCGTAACTCATGGTCTGCGCCATGTGTTCATAGTCCGCAGCGGAGGCAGGTTTGGCATAGATGGCAGCCATAGCATCGTCGAAGGTTTTGAGATGAGTGAATTCGCCGCCGCCGTTGTGCAGGCTCCAGACAGGCGAGGGCGGCCACGCTTCTGGATCGGGAAGAAATTTCCTGCGGCTCGCAAGCGACGGAATCGCGGGCCCGGGACTTGTCTCGGTGTTGAAGCCGAAGGCTCCTCCATGCTCGCGATCGACGTACCAGTAGATGGGCTCGACATAGTCGTAGGGGCCGGTCATCTTGACTCCGGTGGGTCCGGTGCCCGGTGTGTCGGCCGCAGAGGCCGCGGCCAGCACTGGGTTGGGCCAGTGTGTCCGTGCCCCAACATCAAGATAGGCGCGCTCAACATCGGGCGGCGGCGCATGATCGCTGCCGTTGAGCCAAACCAGAAGACTGGGGTGAGAACGCAGCCGCAGCATCTGTGCGCCCAGCGATGCAGTGGCGATCTTCAGATCGTCTGCACTCCAGTTCTTCCAGTCCTCCCAGCGGTCGCAGCAACACCAGCCCGCGAGAATGAGAATTCCGTCCTCGTCGGCCATTCGGAAGAAGTCTTCTGTCTCGAGCTTTCCCTCAAGGCGAATGGCATTTAGGTTCAGATCGCGGACCATGCGGAACTGGCCGCGCAATCGGTTTTCGTCGGGGCGCAGCAGCATATCCGGCGCCCAACCGCCGCCGCGAATCAGAATGCGCTTGCCGTTCACGCGGAACAGACGGGCGCCTTGCGAGGTAAGCTCGGAAGTGATTTCGCGGATTCCGAACTCGACGGTCTGCTCGTCGGTGACGCGACCCCGCGTGGTGAAACGCATCTTGAGTGGTTCGAGATGCGGTTCGCCCATTTGCCGCGGCCACCAAAGCTGCGGGTGATGGATACGCAGTTGCGGAGACTCCTGGGGCGAAAAGACGACTGTGCGATCTTCATGCGGGGAGAGTTCGACGGTCTGCGTAAAGTCGGCTCCGGCTGCGGAGCCCGAGACCTCTCCCTTGACGGGGCTATCGGTTGCGTTGTGCAACTCGGCATAGACAGTGAGATCGGCAACGTCGAGGGAATCGTCTGCAAAGTGCGTGATCGCCATGGGTGCACGCAGAGTGACCGCGCCGGTTGTGAGCAGATCGACATCGCCCCACAGGCCCATATCCTTATCGGGCGGAGCGGGATTCCAGTCGACCCAGTTAATCCCCAGGTCCTTCTCCGTCGGCGCAAAGGTCTCAACCGCCAGCACGTTGCTTTGGCCAGGCTTGATGACGTTGGTCACATCAAATTCGTAGGTCCGGTAAGCGCCCGCAACATCCGCTGCATCGGCGATCTTTTTCCCGTTGAGCCAGACGTCGGCGCGATAATTGATGCCACCAAAGTGAAGCCAGAAATGCTGGTCCGGGCTTGTGGATTTGGGCGCCGCGAACTCGGTCCGGTACCACCAGCCGCAGCGATAAGGGCTGTCGGAAGGCATGGGTTCGTTGGCGAAACTGGGGCCAATGCGATAGGCGGATCCGGGTATCTTGCGAAGGTTGTCGCCGAAGTAGGGATCGGGGAACAGTCCAGCGGCAACCTGTGCGGCGATCACTGTGCTGGGGACGGATGTTTTGATCCAATCAGCAACGGGAAATCCCGGCGCAGCAATTGCGGTGTTTTCGGCGTGGAGTTTGCAGGCCGATTGCACACTCCAGCCATCGTGTAGCGGCACGCGAGTTTCGCAGGGCAAGACCGCCGGGAGAGCGAGCAGCGCGAGAAGATAGGCCAATTTCCGTCGAATCATTGTGCCTCAAGTATTTCATCTTCCACACGCCTCCATACTTAATGGAAGATTGCAGGAGTTCGTGTTTTGTATGCCGAGGTAGATCCAACGATGGGCGGGCAGAGTCTACTCCGGAACGAGCTCAAACGAATGCATCGCGGGCTGAGCTGCTTTTCGCTGCTCTTCGGCGAGAGCAGCGTCCTTTGCTTCGATGGCCATTGTGGCTGCGGCTGCATCGGGGATGGTTGGCTCTTCAATGGCGAGGATAAAATGCGCCTCATCGAGCTGCGTACGTTTCTTCTCCAGGTCATCCACTTGCTGCGCCTGGCTTAGCATGGGAGTCATGTAGAGCGCCAGATTTACTCCGGCAGCGAGTTGCTCCCGATCGAAGGACGCGAGAGCGTGTCCATCTATCTTTAAAGTGTAATGCGGACCGGGCAGGTGATCGACGCGCAGCATTTGCCGGTCCATCGCGGCCACGTCCGAGCTGTCGAGGACGAACCGAACCAGTCCATCTTCGAGATTCAACGGAAGTGGAAGCGAGCCATCCAGTTCCTTCCATCGCAATGTGCCGTCATGCGTGGTTAGATCGGAGATTTGTGTGTTCTCCGCCTCTACGGGCGTGGACAGCGACGCGTCGAGATGCACGCTGCTGACGATCGGCGACAGTCCCCAATCGCGCGCCAATGCGGTAGCCATTACCCATTGGGAGGCTTCGGCCGGATGGATGCGATCGGGAATGAGCAACGCGGCAAGCAAGGGGTTCATCTCCATACCAGCCTGCTCCAGCTTCATGACTGCCGCATTGAAGTCGCTGAAACCGTAGTGGGACAAGGCGGCCAGTTCTTTCACGAATGCCGCATGTCGGCTGATCACCTGGTTGTAATGCGCGAAATCGGTGCCATGCGTGAGTTCGTCGTAAGGCGTTGGAGAAATCAAAGTGATTCTGACCCCGGGAAGATTGGTCTGGATCGACGCAAGAAGTTTGCGGTAACCGTCTTTGTAGATGTCGAGATACCTTTGATCGAACGGCATGTAGTAGCCGTCGTTCATGCCGAGCATCACGGTCACCAACGTTGGATGGTGCGGGAAAAGATCGCGCTTAAGCCGCGTGGGCGCGTCGCCTGTGTAGCCACCATTTACGGTGTCGCCTGGAACTCCGGAGTTCCAGAACACAATATGCAGTTCTGGATAACGAGTCAGGAAAAAATCTTCAATAAATCGAGCGTAGAACCGCTGCGCTGTAATACTGTCACCGTAGAAGGCAACTCGGTCGCCGTCGCGCAGAGCCATTTGCTGGCTGCCGGCCCAGGGAACGGCAGCAAGGAAGAGAACGAGCAGGAGAAAACATCTCGACATTTTGAAATTGCACCCCGTCAGTTTCAGGCCAACGCTGCCGGCCGATTGAGTCTAGTACTCGACCAGAGAGGCAGTGCCCTTCAGCGTAATCGGATCTTTTTCTGCTGAATGGAAGCGCAGCAACAGCGGAACTCCAGGCGAGAGGCCGTTGACATCGATCTCGCCGACGGCCCAGCTCAGGCCGCTCCAAATCACTTTGTCGTAGTCGATCCGTACGGGAATCGCGCGGCCATTCTGCGTTGCGGAGAAGGCGAAGACCTTTCCCATATTCTCGCCCGATGGTGGCCCGCCGGCCCAGGTGCGGCGCAGTTGTCCCTTGGGCGTCATCTCTTGCACAACGACGCGGAGCATTCCATGCGAGGGCGGCACGACGGATGCTTCGATCGATCCTGCTTCGGCGTTGTGAAAAGAAATCGGGAAGGGCGAGATGGAGCGCGGAATCACCACGTCGCTTTGGATTCCGAAATCATAGCTCGGGGATGCGTAGGCGCCAAAGCCAATCATTGCCATCTGGCCGGGGCCGAGCGACACTTGTGGGCCATTTAGCAAGGGCTGAAATCCAGCATCGCGGAACTGAATACGGCCCGGACCGAGCGCGGGCTGATTGGGCGCCAATTTCGGCAGCTTGATAGTGGCGACCGTCTGAGCCGGGTTCACAACAACGTACACCGATCCGCGTGTTGTCACGCCGCCAAAGCCGTAGGGCTCAACATCGCCCGGAATGCCGCCAATCGTGCGAATGCGGCCGAGGCCCTGTAACTCAAAATAGAGTGACTGCACGCGGGCCATCCAATGCGCGTCCTGACCGCCGATCAGCTCCAGATTGCCATGGACGGTATTTACCCATCCGCCGCGCGCCATCATCAACAAGTACGATCCTTTCCACGCGTGGGTCCCGCGATAGTAGATGGTGCCAGTTTTGCCAACCATGAAGCCTGTCGAGTCGATGCGCTCCAGAGGAAAGCCCAACTGCTCGAAGCGGCGCACCATGTGGTCGCTGTAAATATCCACCGAGCGCCAGAAATTGGCTTCCGGTACATCGGATGGCCGCGGGTCGCCGGTGTACTCCATCTGAAAAACTTCAAGCCAGCGCAGGTCGGTGGGATCTTTGAAAGGCAGCTTCGAATAGGTATTGTCGAGACTACCGCCGAAGCCGTTGAAAGCGAGAAGAACGGCATCGGGATTTTTTCTGCGAAACGCGAGCAGCGCTTCACGGAATGCGCTGGCATTTCGCTCTTTGATTTCAGCCTTGCTGATGGTTGCGGCGTCGGCAGGAGTCGCGGCGGTCATATCGACGAAATCGAATTTGAACATGCGGATGCCGCGGTCGTACCAAAATTGCAGGGCATTCATGAAGTCGGGCAGGAATCCGCCTTCAAAGAAGGACATTGCGCCACCGTCCGCGTCGAGCGAGTCTTTCCATGCCGGAGCGGCCTGAATTTTGACCAGCGTGTTGGTGCTGAACCACAGGCCGGGCAAGACACCGTTCTGCCGGCACTTCTGAATCCACGCATCCGGACCATTGGGCCAATTCGGCTTGCGCCAGGTGCGGTAAGCGCCATCGGGCGCGAACCAGAAGGCGTCCATCATGTAGTAGTCGAAGCGGACACCTGCTCGCTTGAGGCGGAGCAATTCGTCGAGCTCGCTCATCGCGAGTGTTTCGGTGAGCGGAATGTTGTCGGAGAGCTCGTCGTAAGATGACCAGTTGTTATAGACCGAGATTGGAGCGCTGAGAGCGGGGGGAGGAGGCTCATTTTGTGCAAGAGACGCGCAAGTAGCGACGATGAGAGCGGTGCACAGTGCGAGTGAGCGAATCCGGCGGGGCGTTCCGATGCGAGCCACTTCTTTGAACGGGTTCGGCATCATTGCTGACCGCCAGTCGCCTCGGTCATTTGCATGTGAGAGTAATCGGGCGGGCCGAGCCGCTTGCGCACGGCGTAGCCAATGGTTGCGGCATTCTGGAATCCGTGCCACTCCTCGAGCTGCCGTCCACCGGAAGATTCGAGACGAATGGCGCCGTCGGGGAATCTGGCAGCCGCGGCCTGAGCGTCGTGCTCGAAATGCAATGCGCCCGGGTACACACTTTCGAGATCCTGCACCGCATTGGCTACCGCATCGTTTTTGCTTGCCAGAGGAAGATGAACGGTGATCCGCAAGCGGTGGTCATCGTATTGGCCGGCCAGGCTGCGCAGGACCAAGAGTTGCGCGCGCTTCTCTGGCAGCAGCAGGCCATCGCTATCGAGAGCGGGATCGAGGGCGACCTCGATTTGCAGCGCGGCTTCGTGCGGAGAGGCCGCGGAGGGCTGCAGGGAGCTTCCGGTCTCGCCGCCTGCCGATTGCAGATCGGAGAGAGTGACGTCGCGCCGGTCCCCGTAAGTAAATACCAGCTCGCCGCTTGCGCGATACACATTGCGCGAGGTGACCCACGGCGAATTGATTCGATAGATGAGCGCCGAGGTCGACTCGACGAGGTTTTGAGAGAAGACGGCAGGAGGGCCGTCGATTTGCGCGTCGCTGACAAGTGCAGCCGCGCCAGGAACGCGCGGGTTCCACTGAATTGTGTTCTGCTCCATCCGGAGGTCGCGGATCACGCCGCCATTCCAGGTGTGCACGTAGACCGCACCCTGGAGGGCGGCGAGCCGCGGCGTGAGAGCATTGTCGATGCAAAGGTTGCCTCGCACCACACTATTTGTTGTCACATAACCGGCCGCAAAGACGGCAATGCAGTAGCCCTGCGTGTCGTGTGCGTAGTTGCGCTGCACGGTATTGTCGGCATTGTCCCAATCGATATCGTAGGCGCCGCCGTCCACGCCGGGGCTGTCGGTGACGAATGCCTCGTTGTCCTCCACGGTGCATCGGGTGCATGTCCAGGTCCAGATGGCATTGGGCGTGCCGACGTCCTGGGTCGGCTCCATTCCGGTTTGCCATGCGGCGCTGGTGGCGATCGAGCTATCCTGATCCCGGAAAAGAATGATTCCGTCTCCGTACACGTCGTGCACGGTGGAGTTGACGATCTTGACAGCGGTATTCAGGGGCGCGACCTCGGGAAAAGCAAAGGGCCCACCACCGACAAGGATGCCGGACCATTGATTGGTATGCGCCGCATCGACTCCGTCCACCAGCACGCCGACGAAGAATGCCGCCGGCCCGCTGGGCCCGACCACGACCAGCCCATTGTCCTTGTTCTTCAACGCGCCGCCCGACACGTCGTGAACATACAGGTTCTTGAGATAAATACGATGAAGCGGACCTCGGTCGCCGGTAACAAAGACTCCATAGGTGCTCCCGCCTGAGACATCGAGCGAGTCGATCTGCCAATACTCCTGATTTGAGAGCAGCAATGCTTGCCGGGCGTTCGCCGGAGCCACGATGCGCGGGCGCGGCCCCTTGCCATAGGCAGTGAGCCGGATGAATCGGCCCGCTAGGCCGGAACCTTGCGGCGCAAGGATGCCGTGACATGTGGTACCGCGGGCCAAAGCGATGCGGTCGCCAGGAGAGAAAGGATGCGCCTCGGCTACGGCCAGGGTGTTCCATGGATGGGCGAGCGAGCCGTCTCCATTGGCGGCGGCCGAGCAGTCAATATAGTAGGCGTGCTGTGCGACGGTGGACTCAACTTGCGCCTGCGCATTCGCCGCCATGCGAGGGCACGAGAAGCAGACTAGAGCAACGGTCGAGACCCAGTCGTGGAATCGAATGCCGGACGAAGAGCGAATCACAGTATGTTTCTCCAAGACCCTAACAGCCTATCGCAGTTCACCCGTTCCGGATGAACTCGTCTTGCTGGGAATCCTGGCTCATTCCGGCGCGGTATACCCAGCGTGACCGACCGAATAGGAAATGACACCAGGACGGCCAGCGCGTGTTGGCATTTTGGCCGCTTGTAGAACTCGCAGGTAAGGGACTGATGCCCTTATCCTGCGAGTGGTTGAACGAACGCGGATCACGGGAAAAGGTTGTTAGAAGTCCAGCCGGATGGCGAACTGGCCTTGGCGCGGATTGTCTCCAACGCCGAGGATTTCGCCGAAAGTAGACGATCCGATGGAAGCGCTGTTTCCGCCGCATCCTTCAATGTTGTAGTAGTGGCGATTGAAGAGGTTGTAGAAATCCATGCGGATGGAGAGATTGTACCGCCCGTCAGGGCCTACCTTGTCGTTTTTCAGAAGGCTGGTATTTTCACCGGCTTGTCCGGGGCAGCGCAGGCGCGAATCGTACGTCGAGGGCGGCAGATATCCGGCCGGCGGGTTGCCGGCCACGGAAGACGGCATGTAGTAGTCCTGCAGGGGGACGTTGCCGCTCGCGCCTACCGGGACATACTTTCCGGGGCTCGAGGGGCCTTTGAAGTTGGCGAGGTTGAACTGTGGGTAAATGTTACCCCACAGCGGCCAGTAGGGATTGGCCGCGCCGACCCGGAAAGGCTGGCCCGTGTAATAACTGAGCAGCGCGCTTGCGGTCCAGCCGCCAATTGCAGTGCGAACAACAGGGTTCTGGGTTGCGCCCCAACGCTGGCCCTTGCCGAATGGCAGTTCGTAACTTACGAACCCTTTGACTACCTGCGGCAGGTCGTATCCGGTAAGAGCATGCGAGGCCCCGTGCATGTTCTGGAAATCCTCGACGCCGGTGTAGAAGCCATTGTAGTCCTGCTGGGTGCTGAAGGAGTTGCCTTCTGAGCGCGACCAAACATAACTCATATCCATGGTCAGGCCTCGACCAGTACGCTTGACAACATCGGCGACCAGCGAGTCGTAAAAGCTCTGGCCCAGTGGCAGCCCCGCATATTGCAAGTTGGGATAGTACCAATATTCAACTTCGGCGGCGGCCATCTGTGGGAACGGCGCCAAAGCGGCCAGAGGCGGGCCATAGAAGCCAGAGTACGGGTAAGGAACGCCATAGGCCGCCGCATCCGCAGGACCATAGACGTATTGGCCCCAGTCCCAAATGTTCATGCCCGGATTGGCCCTGACTAACTTAAGGAAGTTCGCCGTGGAGGTTTCATTCCAGGCCAGTGCAGTATCGGTTAGCCTATGCCCGCGATTGCCGACATAGGAGAGCTCGAAGCGCATATTCGGCGTCAGTTGCTGCTGCACGCCGAAGTTGAAGGCCTCGCTGTATCCAAGGCGCAGCGAGCGCGGATCGGTCTCAACTGGGAACGGAGACATAGTGGCGGGATCGGTGGCCGACGTCGCCTTGGTCAGGACGCCGGGGTAGTTGCCGCCACCGCCCGCAGCATCCCAACCGAAGTTGTTGGCGGAATTCGAACCTAACTGCGGCGCAAAGCTGTCGGGGACACCGCCGAAGAAGGTGACGCCGACGGGGTTGAAGATGAGGCCATAGGAGGCGTGGACCACGACGTTGGGCAGGAATTGATAGGCGATTCCCAGGGTCGGCCCGTAGTTGTTCGGGTACTGGTACCTGTCGAAGCTGTCGTTCCCGTTCTTGGCGAAGACCAGCGAGCCTTTGACGCCCTCGGCGCCATAGGAAAGTTGGGGGTTGGCGACGGTGGGATCAAAGTTGGCCCAGTTGCCGTTCTTTTCCTTGAAGCGCGTGTAGTAAGACCAGCGCAGCCCCATGTTGACGGTCAGCTTGGGAGTCAACTTGTAGCTGTCCTGAGCGTACAGGTTGAAATTCTTCTGCCGGCCGTACAGGTTATAGGCCACGGATTGCTTGGACTGGTTCACCAGACCTAGTTCATAGGTTGCAAAGCCGAAACCGTCATACGGATAGCCGGGACCGGCCGTGTTGAGGTAGGAGAAGCTGAAGTTGTAGGCGCCCGTGCCGGAACGGTAATTGACCTCGTGGGCCCCGGAATCTCCGCCGAAGCTGAGGGTGTGACGTCCCTTGTTCCAGGTAAGCGCATCACCAGCGGTGGCGGTTGCGCCGGCAACGTCTCCTTGCCAAGTGTTGCCGATATAGGTTTCGCTGATTCCTGTCTGATTGTCGGAAAACGAGATTTCCGGGAAGTTGTCGGATCCTGTGTTGCCAAACCCGACCTGCGAATTGTAGCTTCCGGGATCGGCGGGAACACTTCCATTGTCGTCGAAAGAATCGGTGAAGTTGAGGACATTGAGCATGTTCGTGGAGAAGGTGTGCGACTCGCTAATGCGGTACTGCTGGTTGGTATAGATTTGTTCGCGCAGGTTCGAAAGCGGTCCGCCGGTTGTGGTTCCCGACTGCCAGACGCCGCCACTGTCGGCCTGGAGACGCGGATTGCGATTGTGAATCCACGATCCGGAGAGGCGATCCTTCTCACCCAGTACATGATCGAGTTTGACGACATACCAGACCGGCGTCTGACTGGGAGTGCCGGAGAGCAATGTTCTCTCGTTGTTAGAGACGCCGCCCAGGTTGGGGGCATATTTGGCGTAATAGGAATTCACTTTTTGCGCGACGCCACTGAGACGGCTGGTGGGAATGACGTTTCCGGTGAATTGATTGCCCGTGTTGGGATCATAGATCATCTCTTCCTGGGCCTGGATGGTCTGGCCGGCATTGTTCTGGACCATGATCGGGGTTGGGGTCAGGTTATTGGCAATAATGTCGCTGCATGTATCTGTGTTGCCGTTTGGGTCAGTGCAGAGAGTCGATCCGAGCAGACCACTGAAGTCGCCCTTCAGCATCGATGACGTGGGAACGGTGGCACCGCCGCTGTTAAGCCGCCAATCGGTCCGGTCGAAGCGTTCGAAGGTTCCGAAGAAGAAGGTCTTGTCCTTGTGGATTGGGCCGCCAAGGCTGAAGCCATAATCCCAACCACGGTCCTTGGCCTTGGGGGTGCCCAGGTTGTCGTTCGTCCAGGTGTTGGCATCCAGCATTTCATTCAATCCATAGAGGAACGCCGATCCGTGAAGTTTGTTGGTGCCCGACTTCAGGTTGAATGTCATCACGCCGCCGCCGGTGATCGCGCTTTGCGCATCCAATCCGCTGGTTTGCGCCTGGACCTCTTCGACAGCTTCCATACTGGGGCCGTTTTCCATGGTGTCGCCGCGGATGTTGGAGGTACCGGAGGTGCCGTCCACCGTGTAGTCTTTGCTGAACCATTGCCCGCCATTGACCACTGCGCCGTAGGGCGAGCTGATGACCGAGTAGCCGGGAGTGATCGCCACGGCGAAGTCTTCAACAAAGCGTCCACCGCCATAGATGCTTAATGGAAGCTGTTCGACGACGTCGGCCTTCATGTTGGTGCCTACCGAGGCGGTGTCCATATCGAGGACTGGCGCGCCGCCGTTGACGGTCACCGTCGCGCTTGTCGAGCCTACTGTCATCGCGGCGTCGATGCGCGCTTCCTCGGTCGAGTGCAGCACAACGTCCGGTCTTTGCACGGTCTCGAATCCGGTCTTCTCGAAGGTCACGTTGTATCGGCCCGGGAAGAGATTTGGAAGCACGTAAATGCCGTCATGATTGGAGACGGTCTTGGTCGGTACATTGGTGTCTGCGTTCGTCGCGGTGACGTCCACACCCTGAATCACAGCGCCGGTCGGGTCGGAAACGATTCCCGTGACGGTGGCGCGATTGGCCTGGGCCCTGGCACTCTGGCATAGGACGGCGGGCAGAAATGCCACAAGCACGCCGAGACAATATCGCATTTTCATCGTTTGGATCATAATTAGCCATCCTCCAAGTAGTGGTCACGTGACCATGTTGAACAGCTCTTCTGCTTTCACTCCGCGGTTGCGTTTGCGCCGGCCCGCAAACTCTGTTTAGTCCCGGTGCCGGACGGTGAGACTTGTGTGTCCTTAGTCGATGATGTTTCGCCTCTAGCCGTGACCCGGACCTCAACGAAACCGACCGCGCCCGGTGTGAGCGTCACGCCGTATGCGTCGGGTTGCGTTCCCGCGGTATTTTCGTTGGCTGTGTAAAAGAGCGTGAATGTGCCGTCGCCTTCCTCAACAAGCCCCAGCGGAGTCCGGACTTCGCTGGCCCAGATGCCGTTGCCTGCCTGGACCGCGAGATCCCGGCCAGCGGGCCAATGAATGCCGTCCTGGGAGATGGAATACCCAATCCCGTTGGGCAGATGATTGTCGTAGACTGCGACGTAGCCGCCGCCAGCAAGGTGGGTCACGATCGGGTTTTCCACGAAGCGCGGTTCCATGCGCACCGGATTGAGGTCCGTGCACCGGTTCCACGGTTTGTCCAGTGACGACGCCGTTGCCAGGCCCACCTGCCAAAGCGAAATGGGCAGGCTCTCGGTGTGTGCACTGCCATACAGCGCGTACCATTTGCTGCCAACGCGATAGGGAAAGAACGAATCTGTTCCCTGTAAACCCTCCCATGGATCCGAATCCTTACCGCGCTGAAGGATGATTCCGGTATCCTGATAGGGGCCGTCAATACCGTCCCATCCGAGTGTTTCGGAGACGGCGCGCCAAATGCGCCCCTCATGGTTGGTTAGCCACTCATGAATAGTGTCAGGCGCAGCCTGGTAGGCGACGTAAAAGAGATTCCAGCGCCTGGCGTCCGGGTCGTAGACTGGCATCGGCGACCACAGCGCAGCGCGCTGATCCTTGCCGGTGAAATCGCCACTCGATTCGTACAACGTCGCCACCCGTTTCCAATGAATGCGGTCGGTGCTCGTCCAATGCGCCAGCCTCATTTTGACCCAGTGTGGGTCGCCGGCCATCTCGGATGTAAATAGATGGTAGGCGTTATGGACCTTCACCACCCGCCCGCCTTCGAACCCATACTTATTCCCCCCGGCGCCGTTGCTTCGAATCGTAAGGACGGGCCCAGAATGTTGATTGACAACAATCAGCTGGACATCGCGGGGACCTGTTGCGCTCGAAATCGATAGCGCATTTAGGGCAAAAAGAGAGAAAAGTGAAAGCCTTAAGATCGGCGTCATTTTTGTGCTCCGCTGCACGCACGTTATCGGCGTGCAAACTGGCATACTTAGGAAGTCACCCCCACTTCTACTCTGTCGATGTCGATGCTCCAAGGTAATGGAAGTTAGGCTAGGGGTTAAGCTATGCAAATCCGCCTGAATAAGGGCCACCGAATAGCTAATATACAGAGTTGAGTGGAGAGATGTGCGCCGAAGCAGCCAACAAGTGGACAAATTCGGACTGAGGCTGAGGCTGGACGCTCGGTTGGAGCCACCATATGTCCATTTTCGCAGCAGGAATCGGGCCAGAACCCCAGCATTGCCAACCCCAAGCCGAATGCCGATAACAGCAACTAACGGTCCCGATAACCGTTAATCGCCCCTCGCAATTGCGACATATTGGACAATTGACGCTCGTTGCCGCCCAGTGCTAGCATCGTCCAAATCATAGAATCCCATCGGGAAAAGCTCTATGGTTCCGTGGTCAGACTCATGGTAGCACCCGCTCACGAATCGTCCTCACAAACCATCCCACTCTCGCTGTTTGAAAAAAGAGAAGAATTGCGCCGGGTCCTGCAAGGCAAGCAATTTGCCAGCGCCCCAAAGAGAAGCCGATTCCTCGAGTTCGTTGCCGAGCAGACATTTCTGGGAAACGGCGACAAACTCAATGAGTACCTGATTGGGGTTGAAGTCTACGATCGCGGCTCAGGGTTCAACCCTCAAGACGACCCAATTGTCCGTGTGCAGGCCCACGAGATCCGCCGTGCGCTCAAGAAGTACTATGAGGAGAACGGCAATGAGTGCGTCCTCTGCATCGATCTGCCTTCTGGCCATTACGTGCCCACATTTAAGCGAAGCACGCTCGCCCGCGACGAATCGAAGCAGCCCGAGGCGCCCGCTGCGGACCTTTCAGAACCGGGTTCGCGGCTCCCTTGGGTCCTCACCATCGCCATCGCCGTCACCTGTTGTGTATTGGGTATCTTCTTGGCCGTCGCAATCAGGCGAAGTGCGAGGCAGGCTCAGCCTCAGGCGGTGGTCGCCGCCTTGCCCGACAACCTGGAATGGTTTTGGCGGCCATTTCTGCCCCCTGCCTCTGCCCCATTGATCGTCATCCCCAACCATCCCATTCTGCGCGCAGCGCATGATGGCGACAGTGCGCAAACCCTCGCCCACGGCCACGAGATCCCAAAGTCGAGCCTTCCCGAGTTCCGCGATACCATTCATTTCCGTGAGCTGAAGCGGTTCGTCTTCGTCTCTTCGATGACTGACTTCACCGCTGTCGGCGAAACTCTCGGCGTCGTCCGCCTCTGCGAAATGTTCTTTAGGAGCGGCGACACATGCAGAGTCCAGCCCTCGCGCCTGGTAAATTTCGAGCAAATCAAGAATGGAAATGCGATTCTGCTTGGGGGGAGCCAGACATGGAGCGGCCGCGTCTTTCTCGACGTTGAGGATTTTCACATGCAGAGCGGTGTAATTCTCAACCGGAAGCCTCAATCCGGCGAACGATCGGTATACCGGCCGGAGTTCGATCCGGTGACCAACGAACTGACACGTGACTACGCTCTTATCCTGATGCTCCCCAACGAAAAGAAGGACGACCGCGTCCTGCTCATCTACGGGATCTACACCCAGGGATCGCAAGCCGCCATCGAATACCTGATGGATTCGGAAAGCATGGCGGTGCTCCGCAAAGCGCTGATCGCAACTTCTCCTGAACACAAAACCGTCTCGCCTTACTTTCAGGCTCTAATCACAACCTCCGTCGAAAACTCTGTGCCGGGAACCGCGTCTTTGGTAGCTGTGCGCAGCATTCCCCGATGAGACGATGGATTTAGCTTAACAAGGGCAACGGCCTCAAAGAAGATTTGTGTTTTCTGGCCGATTGCCCGCAGGATTCATCGACTTTCGCGACAGATGCACCGGCGAGTACAGGTGGAAGTTTCTCCGGCGGCAGTGCCAAGAGGTCTTAGTGAGTGGCGCCTTCGTGGTTGATCAAGTTTCGACACTTTGAAATGAGAGAGGCTCGGTGACCGGAAAAATCGTATGCTCTCGACTGATTATTGTTTCCTGCGTACTTAGGTAGTAATGTGATAAAAGACAAATAAATACTCGGATTGTGATCACGCATTGCTTGCCATTGTCATGACTGACTGAGTCCGGTACTTCGCGTACGACCATTGGGCCAAACGCGCCGGAGCGGGGCGCAGCATGCAGGCAAGAGGGAAAGAAATGAGCTCAGATCGGCAGAGTCTTCGATCAGTTCCACGGACGCGGCGCGAGTTCATGCAACTTGGCGCGGCGAGTGCCCTAAGCATTGGCGCCATGAACTTCGCAGAAGCGGAAGAAGCAAGCACCCGCCGCACGATGATGGACATCGCCTTCGAGAGGCGCGAGCCCCGCGTTGCGCTGATCGGCGCCGGAAGGCGCGGCACGTCGCTCCTGGAGAATCTTCTCGCAGTGGATGCCCGGGTGGCGGCGGTCTGCGACATCGTCAGCGAGAGTGCCGAGCATGCCGCTTCGATGGTGGCTGCAACCGGCCAAAAGAGGCCGGCGCTTTATACGGATGGACCTGACACCTATGAATCCCTGTTGACGAGAAACGACGTTGACCTCGTGTTGGTAGCGACGCCCTGGCGCTGGCATGCTCCAATGGCCGTGGCCGCAATGAAGCACGGCAAGGATGTAGCCATTGAGGTTCCCGGCGTTATTACACTCGAGGAATGCTGGGCAATCGTCAGGACATCGGAAGAGACACGCAAGCATTGCATTATTCTGGAAAACTGCTGTTACGGATACAACGAAACACTGATCCTGCGCATGGTGCATCAAGGCCTATTCGGAGAACTCCTCTATGGTGAAGGGGCCTACCTGCACGATCTTCGCAGCTTGCTGTTTACTGCCACTGGCCCGGGCCTTTGGCGGCGCGTCGAGCATGCCCGAATCAACGGCAACCTCTATCCCACTCATGGGTTGGGACCAGTGGCCAACTATATGGGCATTCAGCGCGGCGACCGCTTTGCAACCGTCGTGTCGATGAGTTCGCCGCAACGAGGCCTCGATCTCTACCGCAGGCAGAATCTCAAACCGGGAGATCCCCGGTGGGCGGAACATTACATCGCAGGCGACATGAACACTTCGCTTATTCAAACCGCGAAGGGACTCACGATCACGGTTAAACATACCGTCACCACTCCTCACCCCTACAGCCGCATCAATCTCATCGCGGGAACTAAGGGCATCTTTGAAGACTATCCGCCGCGCATCTATTTCGACGGCATGAACAAGGAAGAAGAATGGGGATCGATCGATCCCTTTAAGCAGTACCAGCATCCGCTCTGGATGCGTGAAGGCCAGGCCGCACAAAAGATGGACAGCCACGGCGGCATGGACTACATCATGCTCTATCGGCTGCTGGAATGTGTACGGAAGGGACTGCCACCGGATATCGATGTGTACGATGCAGCCGCATGGGCTGCAGTGGGACCGCTGAGTGCCGCTTCGGTCAGCCGTGGCGGCGCGCCGGTCGAGTTCCCAGACTTTACTCAAGGCAAGTGGCAGCAGAGAGGCGCCACTGCCATCGCAACTCAGATCTAGACTTGGTCAGGCCGCGAACTACCACTCGGGCATGTCGGCAATACGCGTTCAGAAAGCGCTGCTATCAAATTGCAGTGTCGTTCGTACGCACGCTTGAATGAGCGGCGACGTGGCGCGAACGCCATGTCGCCGGCCACTCGTTCGACCGGGTTGACGCAGTGCATATCGAGCTGTACCCCAAGGCCGGCCGGTTCAAAACTCACTTACTGCGGAGTTGTCGTCGGCAGCTCGTCCAGCAGGACGGCAGCGCAAGGAGTCAAGTTGGGATCTGCGTTGCAGCCGGCAAGATCGATCGTCGTCACGGCCTGAATCTCTAACCAGGGTTTGGCTAGCGTAGACAATCCAGAACGCGCCAGTCGGTGAGTGCTTTGCCGAAAATGCACCAAGCGACCTCGGTGACAGCAGTCATCTGCGGCGTTGAGCCCGCGCGCTCTGAAAGCTCTTGAGTACTGCCTCGGCGGGCGAGAGAATCGGAACCACTTTCGAATTCCCATACAGCATTCGAAGGGAGAAGGCGCCATCGATGACGCTCAGTATCGCCGCCGCCGCCGCCCTTTTGTCGATTGCGAAGGTCTCTAGCAGGCCGGTTAGATAGTCAACAATTTTGTTTTGGTGTTGGATCGCCAGGCGATGGAACGGGTGAGCAGTATCCGGGTATTCGGATGCGATCCGCAGGAACGGGCAACCGATTATTTCGGGCCAGTTCGCCATTTGTTCGAATTTAGTCAGAGCCTCACGCAGATTCTTTGGAGGAGTGGGCTGAGAGAGATAATCCCACAGAGCTTCGTCGCGGTTTTCGAGGTACGCGAGCACGAGGGCATCCTTGCTTTCGAAATGCCGATAAAACGTCGCCTTTGCGACTTCAGCGATGGACATGATCTTCTCGGTGCCGGTGGCGCGGACCCCTTCTGCGTAGAAGAGACGGTCGGCTACCGCTAGGATTCTTGCTCGCGGATCGGATTGTTTTTGAGTTTTCATCGAATTCATCTTGACAGTGGACAGACATATCTGTCTATACTCACTCTACATCAAGACAGACCTGTCTGTCTTGATGTCAAACTTTATGAAAGGGGGCCGGATGATGAGCAAACTTTGCGGGTCGCGCGGAATTGACTTCGCGCGTGGGGTCGACGATGAATAACGTCACTATTTTCTGGTTCCAGCTTCTGACGAGTGTTTTCGTCTTCGGCATCATCGTGGAATGGTACGTTTGGCCGTACCTAACCAAACTTACTCGTAATTCTGCTCTTATTCCGCTGCTCTGGGTGCATGTGCCCCGCTATGTGGGAATGATTCTGTTGGTTACGGGTATGGTCGATCCGAAACTGCCCAGAGAAGTCCTTTCCGGTGGTGCTTACGGTGATCTGTTAGAAGCGGCGCTGGCCCTCGCTTCCATCTATGCTCTGCGGAGCAATTGGCGTATTGCCGTTCCTCTCGTGTGGGTGGCCAACACGTGGGGATTCTTGGACGCGCTAAACGTATTACGCACCGTCTTGCGGGTGAATTTGCCGAGCTTCAACCTAGGTACCACTTGGTATATCTATACGTTTTACGCTCCCATGGTACTTGTTTCACATTTGATGATCTTTTGGATTTTGATCAAGTCCAGGTCTTGGAAGAAATAAGGATTAAGGCTGTGTGGGAGATAGCTGCATTGGCCCCTGCGTTTCGGTCCGAGCGTTAAATCCTGAATCGGTGCCAATTCCGAAAGATGCCCGTGGGCTGGCGCTGCGAAGTCGAGAATTCCGAAAGTGAGAAAGAAAATGTCCAGCCGCCTAAGCAAGGCCCTATCGCTGTTCCTGGGAGTTCTGATCGTCCTGTTCGGATTCCTCAAATTCTTCCAGCCATTCCGTGGTTGGTTTGAGACCCAGATTCAACAGAGTCATCTGCCCCACCAGGCGATTCTCGCGGGCAAACTGACGGAAATGCTTACCGGCGTCCTCTTCTTACTGCCATGGCTTCGGAGATCGCTGACCGCAAAAACCAAAGATAAAATCCTGCTGATCGCATGTTTCATCCTCGTTACTCAAATGGCCGTGGCTATCTATGTCCATCTGCAGCCTGGTGTGCCTGCCAGCGTTCTTCCTCTCGGTATCAAACCGCCTGTGATTCCCGTTTTCGTTCTCCTCCTCGGATTGCTCACTGCTTTTGATGTTTGGAAGCAGCTGGGAGCAGAGAAGGCTTAGCGAGTCGCCGAATCACTCCCCCGCACAGGTGCGAAGGCGGAGGCGAAGCAAGGAACGGGTAGTAAGGACAGAAGCCTGAGAGGCGGAGATACGGGCGTGATACCGCTCAAGAACCAGGGTCACGCTGCACAGTGGTCCGCAACTGAGTGAAGGGGGAATCTTCAAGAACATGCGAAACGACATGGTACCTGGAGCTCGTTTTCCTGATTACGACCTAACCGACCACACTGCTACACGGCGGAAACTGTCCGAACTTCAAGGCGCGGACCCTATGATCGTCGTGCTGAGTCGCGGAGGCTTCTGCCCAAAGGATCGACGCCAGAATGATGGGCTTATCCAGCTACACTGTGAAATGGAAGTAGGGTATTGCCGACTTGTCACCATCAGCACGGATACCCTCACGGAGACGAACGAATACCGTAGCGGAGTCGGCGCACACTGGCCCTTTCTATCCGACGCGGGCCGTGTTGTCCAAAAGGATCTCGACATCGCCGAATATACGGACCCTTTGCACAATCCAATGATCCCTCACATTGTTGTTCTTGAGCCGGATCTCATCATCCGCAAGATCTACAGCGGGTTCTGGTTCTTTGGAAGGCCAACCATGGAGGAGTTGCGTCAGGATTTGCGGGCTGTCACCAAGAAATGTAGGCCGGATTGGGACATTACGACGCCCGAAATGAAACGTGCGTGGCAGGAAGGCCGCAAGGAACGGTTCTACCCATATGGCAAGACATACACCCAAACAATCCACGAGCAGCATTGATATCGGTCTGCGTTTCTCTTTACCTCGTCGGCTACTACGGTACGAAGGTGAAGTAACTGCGCCGGTGTGTCAAACCTGACAGTGGTTCTTCACCGCCGGCTCATCACGAACGGCCACTGCGTCACCAAATCAACAGGAGTACAAAATGCCGAATCTATTCGAATCTGTTCAGCTTGGGTCTTTGGTCCTGGCAAATCGTATCTTCATGGCGCCTCTTACGCGCAACCGCGCAGACGCCGATGGCGTGCCGGGCGAACTCGCGGCGACTTATTACTCGCAGCGCGCTTCGGCTGGACTCATCGTGACCGAGGCGACGCAGATTTCGCCCATGGGCAAGGGGTACTTCAATACTCCAGGGATTCACTCCCCCGAACAGGTGCGAGCGTGGAGCCGAATCGTCGAATCCGTTCATGAGGGTGGAGGCCGAATCTTCCTTCAGTTGTGGCACGTCGGAAGAATCTCTCATTCGTCCTTGTTGCCAAACGACGCGCAACCCCTAGCTCCCTCGGCAATCCGAGCCAAGAGCCAGACGTTAATCGCCACGGGTCTGGAACAGGTATCGGAGCCGGTTGCGTTGACGGCTCGCGGGATCGAAGAAACCTTGGATGATTATCGGCGGGCGGCCGCCAACGCGAAAGAAGCCGGATTTGACGGGGTCGAGATTCATGCGGCGAATGGATACTTGATCGATCAATTTCTCCGAACAGGAACCAATCAGCGAACCGATGAATACGGAGGTGCTGCGTCGAATCGAGTCCGCGTCCTCACGGAAGCAGTCGAACGCGTCCTCGAAGTCTGGGATCCCAGGCATGTGGGTGTGCGAATCTCTCCGACGGGCAGTTTTAACGACATGTCGGACGACAACCCATTCGACACCTTCTCCGTCGCGGTTGGAAGACTGAACGACTATGGGCTCGGGTACCTTCATGTTGTTGAAATGGCGCAGAACAGCAAAGGACCCAGTGAGATGGATATTGCGATGTCGGCTCATCTGAGAACGCTTTGGAAAGGTTCCTACGTCGCGAATGGCGGATACGACGGGCCCAGGGGAGAGGAAGCAATACGGTCCGGGCACGCCGATGCTATCGCATACGGCCGCAACTTTCTGGCCAACCCGGATCTACCAAGGCGGCTGCAACTCGGAGCCGCTCTGAATGTACCCGACCCAACGACTTTCTACGGAGGAGGCGCTGCCGGATACACGAGCTATCCCGCGCTCTCATGAATCATTCAGTATCAGAATTTGCGAGCGATCACTTTCCCCTCATAGCATTCTTGTGTCGCGAATTCGATGAATAGTCAACTCTTCACACCAAGGAGAATCACATGTCCTACAAGCAGGAAGCAGAAGCATACAAAGCGAAGGCCCAGCAAAGTTTGGGAGAACAGTTCAAAATTCTTACCGATGACATGGATCGCGTCCGCTCGTCCGGTGTGCTAGACCATGCGCTGAAAGTCAACGATTCCGTTCCTGATTTCACCCTGCCGGATGCCTTCGGCCATGAAATCCCGCTCAAAACGCTGCTCAAGAAAGGCCCGGTCGTGATCAGCTTCTATCGTGGCGAGTGGTGTCCGTTCTGCAATATTGAGTTGCACGCCTTACAAGAGGCGCTTCCGAAGATAAACGGGCTCGGGGCTAACCTGATCGCTATCTCTCCCGAGAAGCCTGACAGTGGGATCGTAATGACAGAAAAGAACAAGCTGACCTTCTCTGTCTTGAGCGATTTCAAAAATATGGTTGCGCGGCAGTTTGGAATTGTGTTCCGAGTTGGCAACGAACTGCAAGACCTCTCCAAGACTGTGTTCAAGAATGATCTTGCGGTCCGCAATGGGGAGGACACTTACGAGCTTCCGGTTCCAGCCACATTTGTTGTCGATGCGAGTGGGATCGTTCGCTTCGCGCATGTGGAAGTGGATTATATGACCGGACGCGCCGAGCCGGCAGAGGTCGTGGCCGCTTTGGAGGCGATCGTAAGGCCGTAGCACACTAGCTGTGCGGCAGATTGAGATTTTTTGGCGCCTGGTTCGCCGTGCGCGAACTGGTAGCCGCCAACCACAATGGCAATCAGACTTGCGGCCTTGGCAACCGTGCCGTGAAGAGGGTTTGCATTGCGGTGAAGCCGGTATCGAAAGGTGACTGCGCGAGGACAAGCGCAGGAAAGAGGATCAGCAGGATGAAGAGAGTAACGCTTGGGCCTATCCGGCGCAGGCGGCTCCTATAGGAAGCCTGCCACCGGCGTCTGGGCATGAGTGTGGCTATCATCGGCACCTCCAACGGCTTGAACTTTTGCCGTTATGTATCGGAAGGTAGTCCGCGCCGTTGCGCCTGACCATGGCGACTGGTACCGGGAATTGTTTGCTCCGAGCGTGGCGGTCGGCCTGCTCAAGCCGTCCGATCTGGCGGGATATCGCAACGCCCAGGTCTACATCCGAAAATCCATGCACGTGCCGCTGAACAGCGAAGCCGTGCGGGATGCCCTCCCCACGTTCTTCGAGCTCTTGCGGAACGAAACTGATCCCGCGGTCAGGGTGATCCTCGGACACTTCGTTTTTGCATATGTTCACCCCTACATGGACGGGAACGGCCGCATCGGTCGCTTCCTGACGAACGTCATGATGGCGGCGGCTGGATACCCCTGGACCGTGATTCCAGTCAGCGAGCGCTACCTCCAAGCCCTCGAGAGTGCCAGCGTCGAAGAAAACATCGCGCCCTTCGCAAAGTTTCTTGCTGGCCTGGTACGGAAAGCGCTGGCCAAATGAGGCGCAGCTTCACAGGCGTAAACGGCGTTTGCGGGTCCTAATCCGATAAAACCACCGCAAACTATGCTGGGTGAGCGTTTTGCCCTGTTAACCGGCCAATCGGTGCCCGTTTACATTCAGGCGGTAGGAAGTTTTCTTATCCCGGGATATTGGCCGGTTATCTCCCTGTTGTCATCAATCCAGGATATGGATCAACCTCAATAAGGCAATGGCATCTTTCGCCAGATCAAACCGCGCAACTCTGTCGATCAAGCCGTAGCTTCATTGAACTGGCCGGTGTAGCGCGCCCGGTGCTGGACCCCCCTGGGTCTCGATTTTGAAAGCTGAGAAACCAAGTAAGCTGATCGACGGCGAGGCCTGGTCGGATCACCGGCCATACCTGCACCGCCCGATTTTTGGGCCTGAACGTGCTGTCAAATTGGGGCTGCCACCGGGCTCCGTCTCGATCTGCGACAAGACGAAAACGACCAGGCGACGATAGAGCGCCAAGGCCTGCGTTTAAATTGTTGGTGATCGGTGCAGCTGTGGCACGACGTTCCAAGTTTGCGGTTGCTTTCGCACTTTCTCGGTTGCTCTCAGTGAGCGGTTCAACAAATGCCGCGCTGCACCTGAAGCCCGGATTTCGCTCCTATATTCATCAATGATTATGCGGGATTCAACTGCATTTTTTTGCAGTCAAATCGGAACTTCCGCTCTTTAGGTACAGGTTTTCGCCCATAGATGGCGGCTCGCATATTGACCCGACAGATGTTGTTGCTTAGCGTCGCAGATCTTTTAAAAGACAGCTGCTCGATCTCCTGGGAACCGAGGGCAGATTCAATAACATTTCAACCGCAGTAGGTCTCCGAATGGGGCGAGTTTGCACCGAAAGTGCGGAAGTTTCGATTTAAGTAAAGCGCAACATCAATGCGGACGATTCATCACAACTGGTACCCAGACGGGGCGTTTCCGTTACCCACCGCGGTTTCTCACCAATAACTGGCCGCTTGGAGCGCATTTTTATTGAACCCTTATTACACATGGAATAAGATACATGAAATTCTCCTGCCCGGCGTCGGCTCTCGATTGCTCGAGAGGACGGGTCGGCAATAGTCAGGCGGCGCATGGGGGTCTTCAACCTTCAGGGGAAAAAAGATCGTTTTCCGTAGGCCCCAGGTACCTAACTTTTAGGAGGAACAGCCGTGAAAAGATCCTTTCCGGGATGGATACCGATGTGTATCCTTTCCACCATCACTCTCCCCCTCTGCTTTGGCCAGACCGCGACCACATCCCTTCGAGGCACAATCAAGGATCCATCGGGTGCATTGGTGCCCGAAGCCACGATTGCGCTTGTTGACAAGGCCAATGGCTCCAAATTAAGTACGGTTGCGGACAGCGCCGGAAACTACGCATTCCCGCAGATTCCTCCCGCCAAATACGTCATCACCGTCACCGCGGCGGGCTTCGGAGAACAGTCAAAGATCGCCGAGTTGCTTGTGAACCAGCCGGCTACGGTCAACTTTGCAATGACCATCAAGGCCACCAGCGAGACCGTCGACGTGAGCGACGTTGCCCAGACGCTTAACACGGCCGATGCGACCATCGGAAACTCGGTGGGGAATGAAACCATCGAGGCGATGCCATTGGATGGCCGCGATCCGATTGCGCTGCTCAGTCTTCAGCCGGGCGTGCTGTTCCTCGGTGAAACCATCAACCTGGCCAACAAGACCACTCCCCAGGATCTCGATAGCCGGCAAGGCGCTGTGGCCGGGTCCCGCTCCGACCAGGGCAACGTCACCTTGGATGGAATTGACGATAACGACGAAGTCAATGGCTACGCTTTCAACGGCGTGCTACGATCCACCCTCGACTCGACCGAGGAGTTCCGTGTGACCACTTCGAACGCCAACGCCGATAGCGGCCGGTCGTCGGGCGCGCAGATTTCGCTACTAACAAAGAGCGGCACCAACAAGTTCCACGGCTCGCTTTATGAGTACCACCGTCCCTCGAACCTGGTTGCGAACGACTGGTTCGTGAAAAACGAGGAGCTTGCCGACAATCAGGCCAACCGCCCGACGAAGTACATTGTGAACACATTTGGCGGGAGCGTGGGCGGGCCGATCTTCAAAGACAGGCTTTTCTTCTTCTTTAACTACGAGGGCCAACGGCTGGCCACCAACGATGCTGTATCGGCCACTACCCCTTCCGCGACTTTTCGCAACGGGCAACTCGGGTACGTCGACGTAAACGGAGCCACGCAAATGCTCTCGTCCAGCCAGATCGCGCAGCTCGACGCGTCCTGCACTCAATGCACGACGCCCGGCGTCGATCAGGCGATGTTGCAGTATCTTGCCCCGGAGCCCACCGCCACGGTTTTGGCGGGCGGCGACGGCATCAACAACGGAACGTACAACTTCAGTTCTCCGGCGCCGCAGAGGTTGAACACCAACATAGCCAAAATCGACTATAGCCTGAACGCGAAGAATCACATTTTCGCGCGCGGAAACCTGCAGAAAGACGCTGCGTCAGGCGACGAGAATCTTCCCGGCCAGCCCGCCCAAAACACATTGGAGGACAACACCAAGGGCATGGCGTTTGGCTACACCTGGACTCCGACATCGAGCCTCGTGAATGACGTCCGTTATGGTTACATTCGTCAAGGCTACTCCAGCGCGGGAATCGGCACCGGCGATTACGTGGACCTGCGCTTCTTGGCGGATCCCACCGCGCACACGCGGAGTTCAATCGTCCACGTCCCGGTGAACACCATCGTGGATACGATGAGCTGGACCAAGGGCGCGCATTCCCTCACGTTAGGCGGCAACTGGCGCATGGTCCAGAACGAAACCACCAGCAATGTAAACTCGTTCCAGCGCGGATATACCAATCCTTCCTACTTGAGCGGCAGGGATGCGCCGGATCCGACAACCATTGGCTTGACCGCGGTGGACCCAGGTTATGGAACCTCCTTTGACTATGCCTACGCGGAGATTATCGGAGATGTGGCGGAGTGGGACACGGTGGGCAACTACGTGGTGACCAGTCCCACGCAAGGAACACTGCAACCCGACGGCGCTTTCATCAAGCGTCAATTCAGGACCAATGAATTTGAGTACTTTATTCAGGATTCCTGGAGGGCTCGCCACAACCTGACGCTCACTGCGGGGCTGCGCCATACCATCTTGCAGACGCCGTACGAAACCAGGGGACAACAGGTGGCTCCCACGGTCGACACGCACGATTGGTTCATGAAACGCGGCAAGGCCGCTGCCCAGGGCAACGTTTTTGAGGACGACTTATACTTTGCGCCGGACGGAAAAGCCAATGGGAAGCCCGCATTTTGGCCGAAGGAGAAGGCCAATTTCGCTCCGCGTTTATCTGTTGTGTATTCACCCGGCTCCAAGACCGCGATTCGATCCGGCTTCGGCATTTACTACGACCACTACGGCGAGGCCCTGACAAGCCAATTTGCCAGACGGGGTTCTTTCGGGCTTTCGGGCCAGTTTCAGAGTCCCGCCAACTCCGTGGGTTATGAGACCGCGCCGCGATTTACAGGGGAGCGCAATATGCCAACCACCCTGCCGGGAGTGCAGTCGCCCCCGACTCAAAACTATCCCTATGCCGTTCCGGATGGATCGTTTGGCATCAACTGGGGCATGGACAACCATGTACACACGCCCTATACCGAGGCGTTCAACCTGTCTGTGCAGCGAGAGATCCCAGGCGGATTTCTTGTCGATGTCTCCTACGTAGGCCGGATCGGCCATCACCTCTTCCAGCAACTCGACCTCGCGGAACCGGTCGACTACAACGACCCGAAGGGCGGCGGGGATTACTTTACCGCGGGCGCGAAGATGTCAAAGGCATCGGATCAACTGGGCGGATCCTGCTACTACTGCACAGATGGCGTGTTCCAGCACATCCCGACCATCCCGTATTTCGAGGACGTCTTTCCGCAGATGCAGGGCCTCGACTTTGTTGGCGAGAGCGCTACGGACGCCATTTACAACGACGAATGGGCGCCTCAACGCTATACCTACGGCGAAACCGGCGCGCTCTACGATATCGATTTTGCATGCGGCTACGGCTGCCCCAACGGCACGTTGTTCTGGCAGCAACAGTTCTCGTCCCTGCTTGCCCTCTCTTCGATCGGCAACAGCATTTACAACGCCGGCCAACTCACTGTGCGGCATCCTCAAAGCCACGGTCTGAGCATGGACTTCAACTACACGTTTTCACGGTCCATTGACCAGGGATCGGACGCCGAGCGGTCGAACACTTCGTACGGCGCCATTCAGAATGTGTGGAACCCAAAACTTAGCCGCGGGCTCTCGGACTTCGACACCAAACACCTCGTTACCTTGGATTGGGCATACAGCCTTCCCTTTGGGCAAGGCAAGGCATTACTCGCAAGCTCAAACAAAATCGGTGAAGCGATATGGGGCGGATGGCAATGGGCCGGACTTGGGCGCTGGACCAGCGGGCTTCCTTTCGGGCTGATTGAGCCGGGCTGGACAACCAATTGGGAGCTCCAGGCGTGGGCCGTTACGACTGCTCCGGTCAAGGTAAAGAAGAATCTCATGAACGGGCTGCCCCAGGTATTTGCCGACCCGCAAGCGATTAGCGAAGGCGTTGCAAAGGGCACTCCAGTCCGGCTGCCGTACCCTGGAGAGGCCGGCATGAGAAACAACTTCCGCGGCGATGGAGTCTTCAACATCGACTCGTCGATGTCAAAGAATTGGAATCTTGGTGAAGGGGCAAAGATGAAACTTGCCTGGGAAGTGTACAACGTCACGAACTCCGTGCGCTTCGATGACCAGGACGCCGTCAGCGAACCCCTCAATAATGCGCTGACGTACCCGGCGTTCGGGTTCTACAGCACAACGCTCGGCACCCACGTCTTCCGGCGCATGCAGTTCGGGCTGCGAATCGACTTTTAATTCATCCCGGAAACAAGACGCGCGAGGAGCATCCGTCTCGATGGGCAGGCATACAAAACAGTCTGGGCCACCTTTTCCTGGCATTGGGAAAAGGTGGCCCAGACTGAGCTTCACCCTTGATTCCCGCGACCTTCCCTCTGTTAACCCTCTTTCAATCGAAATAAATCCATAAAAATCATTGATATACATGCGGCCACGAGACCCTTGTCAGGTAGGAGCAGATAGGACGAAACTTGCACCATTATCGGTGATATTGAGCATGAAGATAGTAAAAATGGATAGTAAGAAATTGAGCCAATTTTGGCGAAGAGTGATGACAGTTCCGATGAAGCGGCCACTGAAAAGTTTGACCAGCTGTGCGCCGACGAATTCGCCGTTCTTCGCGCTCCATAAACCTACGAAAATATTGTAGTAATGTGTTATAGCCCAGTCTCACCGAGAAGCGTCGCGACGACTCTTCGGAGCCGCCGAGCAGCAGCAAGGGTTCTTCACCACGAAGCAGGCCAGGGCCGCCGGATTCGCCGAAAACACTCATCCGTATCATGTGCAGACCGGGAACTGAATTCGCGAGCATCGCGGAATCTACCGCCTTGCGCTATTTCCGTCATCGGATCGGCCCGATCTTGTTCTCTGGTCGCTCTGGTCGCGGAATCGGAAGGAAGAGACCAAAGGGGTCTATAGTCATCAAACGGCACTTAGCCTGCATGAGCTATCGGACCTGAATCCGGCAAAGCTTTACATGACTGTTCCGACGCACTTCCGGCGCAATAGCGAGATGCCGGAGATTGTAGTGCTTCGTTACGCGGAGCTGCCTACAACTGATGTTGAAGTTGGGCCAGCCTCAAGTACACCAGGCCTCTCCGAACAATTCTGGATCTGATCGAGGCTGGCACCGTTGAGCCGACCTTCATTCGCCAAGCTCTTAGGCAGGGTTGAGCCCGGTTCTTTCGGGCGGGGTAGTTTCGATAGGATCAATTGAATTGTGCCGCCGTGAATTGCGGAGCCATCGGAACACTCCGTTCGTCGAAGCGCCAACTCAAACCGGTCCGCTCGCCAGAATGGAGTCCGGTAGCGGCCAGTCAGTCGCCGACCTTGAGCCGTTCGTCGATTTCTGCGAGAGCCTGATTGCAGCCGGCAAGATCCACCGCGACAAAATCAGCGCCTGCCTGGAGCAGAACCTTCGCGGCACGATCGAGCTGAACTTCTTTCTCTGCCGCAGGAAGCTGCTCCCATTGCTCGCGATCGAGGCCAACCAAATTGCCGGTTCGGGTGAGTCCGATGGTCCACATGCCGGCATTTCTGCCCTCCTGAATATCAACGACCGTATCGCCGACTTTCACGCAAGCGGACGGGGGGTAGACATTCAAAAGCTCCTCATTCTTCATCAGCATCCAGGGCGCCGGCCGTCCCGCCGAGACTTCGTCCGGGCAAACCGATGCATCGGGCTTGAATCCCTGCTTGGCGGCCTGAGCCAACACCGGGGCCAGCATCGGGCGGGTATATCCGGTGGTGCTGCCGATGCGCAAACCGCGGCTTTGCCATTCTCGAACCGTCTCGACAACGCCTGGGATCAGCTGTGAATGTTGCTCGATGATCTCCATTTGAAGCGGGCCGAACTCTTCGAAAAGAGCATGGACTTCCGCATCGCCTGGCTCCGCGCCGGTGATTGCGCTCCACCGGTCGCGCACTTCCGGTGCGGCCAGGATGGCGCGGATGTGATCGCGTTTCAGCAGTCCCATGTCGCGGCGGACTTCTTCTGTGGACAAGGTGATTCCGTGTTGTGTAAACAGGGTCTGAAGCGCCAGCACCGGCGCGATCGATCCGTGATCGACGGTCGTACCGGCCCAGTCGAGAAGGATGGCTTGAATGCGACGGGGTTTGGTTATCACTGGCCTGCCTGTCCGGCGGCAATACAAAGAAGAGCGCCATACGTGAAGTTCATGCACGCAGTTTATGTTGAATTGGCGGCAGGTTCCCGCACTGAACGGTTAATCGCGACCGGCTGATCGGTTTGGAGCCGGGCTGCGATGGCGCAGACCGCTCCGGCCAATAGAGCAAAGAAGACAAAAAGGTCGAAGAGTTTTGTCCACCCGAAGCGCGACACAAAGATGGTGACAAGGAAGGGGGAGAGGGTCTGGCCAGCGGAACCAATGCCGTTCACAAATCCGGCGGCGCGCCCGTGCAAATGCCCAGGAACTGCGTCGAGCACAGCCATGGCCGACAGAAGCACATCGGCGCCATAGATAAGGATGCCCATCGAGGAAATCGACAGCGCCGTGCCAAACCATCCGCTGCCGGCAAGAATGGGATGCAGCAGACACACGAAGGACAGCGAGAAAAACATGCCGGCGGCCAGAGCCATACGCCGCTCCCTAAACCAACGCTGCACCGCGTAAGCCGCGGCGAGCGGACCCAGGAAGCCCGCGAGTTCGTAATAGGAGGCGAAGTGTTCGGCCGATTGCGAAGTGTAGCCGAGGCTGGTTGTCAGATAGAGAGGGAGCCAGAATAGCAAAGTGTAGCGATTCATCTTAAGAAAGAAATAGACCAGGGAGGTGAACTGAATGCGCCGGTTGGCCAGAATCTCGCGCCATGCGGCGGCTTGCGTTTGCTGTGCGCCGGAGGCGATGAGCGCATTCACCGCAGGAGGGTGCAGATCGCGTGTTCCCCAATAAAAGAAGAGCGCTGCACAGAGCAAAACTACGGACGAAACCAGAAATGCCGGGTGATAGCCGCTGAGCGCGGTGAGGCGCGTATGAACGGCCAGCCACGCTGTCAGCGAGGTGGCGAGGACGCCGCCGAGAATGTAGCTTGTGCTCCACCAGCCCAGGACGCGGTCGCGTTCGCCGCGCCGGAACCATTCGCCGAGCAGCTTGAGAATCGCCGGCCAGCCAAACCCCTGGCCGAAACCATTGCCGACCAGCGCCAGCAACTCCAGACCGGGAATGGAATGGAGGGCGAGCAAGCCGGTGCAAGCGATGGAGATGCCTGCCCCCGCCAAAGCGGTGCGGCGCGCCCCGAAGCGATCCGCCAACATGCCTCCGGCAAGCTGGCTTATCGCGTAGGCCGCGCCAAACCAAATCAGCGTGAAGGCAAGGTGCGAGATGCCGGACCCCGAATTGGGGTTAATATCTTTGCGGCAAACATAGTAGCCCGCATAAAGGACCCACGCAGAGACGAAGACGTGCAGACGCGATAAGGCGAGAGATTTCGCTTCCGCGCTCACAGGTGTCCATTCATCGCCGTGTGCGTCAATGGCGTCGATTCATGAAATACAACTGCCTGCGCATTCGGTTCCATGGGAAAGACCATCTGCGTAATGGTTCCTTGCTGAAAACTGTCAATGAGGCTCCGACGGAAACGTGTCCGGCTGACACAGGATGTGGACCAGCGCATCGATGGCGCCGTCATCGGTGCCGCCGATCTCAATGGACGGCTGCGCTCCGTTCGTGATTGTGAGCAGGCCGGCCCGTCCATAGGGATTCACCTCAGAGCCAGGCTCACTGCGATCGACGATGTGCCGTCCTGTTAGCGAACTCTGAATGACCAGCCGCGGAAAATCGTCTTCAACGGTGCGGCGGTTGTTAAGGACGCCAGGGGAGGATGCAGGGACCGTGCCGATCAAAATCAAAAGACTGTTCGTTCCGCCTGAAGAATCGAGACTGCGCGTGAGAGCGATCGCGGAATGGAACTGGCCGGCCAGATCGAGGAGCGGAGCTGCATTTTCAAACCGGTTGGCGGAGACGAGATCCTGTTGCGCGCCGGGAGCCGAGGGAGGCACATAAAGGAGCGCGTGATGGTCCTGAAGGGCGGAATTCCAGAAGGTGAGAAATGGATGTTCGCGCGCGAGCTGCCAGCGAATGCAGACGACGCACAGAAAGAGAGCGACCAGCGTTGGCAAAGCCAACTGATGCAGGGAGAGCTCCGGGGCTCGCGGAGATTCCGTCACCGCTTTGAGCGGCTCCGCGGCGACCGCCGGTTCCACGTTAAACTCGCCATTTTTAGAGACACGGGGCACGTAGAAACGCGGCACATAGGAACCGGCGGGAATCTCCAGCGTGAATTCCGTATCGTTTGGGTTGGCAGCGTAGTAGGAAGCCAGCCGCTTGCGCACATCGTTGGCGCGCACTCGCACGCCCGCGTCGGAGCCAGTATCGTAGGAGGTTTCGCGGCCCAGCAACGCAGATGCCGATTAGCCGCTCTTTGAGCTCGTCCACACTTCCGTCAAGCGTGTGTTGCACAATGTGGCGCAGAAACTGGCAGCTCTTGGCGCTGGTGCGGAAAGGCTGGCTCTCGCAAATTACCTCGACCGTCGCCTTCAACTCAAAGGCACATCGAGCAAGGTCGCCAAGTTGGATCTCGTCTTTCTGCATCGCTGATCCATATAGGATTTTGGAAAAGATAAGTGTAGCGCCGCTGATATTACTGAGCGGTTACACTCGTGCGGCTCGACTGAACGGTTCAATAAACCGATAAGTCCCCACTACTTAACCCGCTGAACGTTTCGGTACTCGACAGACGCTGAAATGTTTTAGAGGATGCAATCTCGCCCTTCCACTGCATGTGCCGCACAAAGTGCCCGGATCGGATTGGAGCTGGCATGAGCTTATCCACCGGTCAACGCCAGATCTTTTTGGTCACATGGATCACCTACGCAGGTTTCTATCTCTGCCGCAAGAACCTGAGCATCGTGCTCCCGATGCTGAATCGGGTCTCGGGGCTACGCAGCATCGACCTGGCAAACATCATCTTCGGGTACAGCTTGTTCTACGCCGTCGGACAGTTCGGCTGCGGTCCGCTCTCCGATCGCATCGGCGCCAAGCGCGTGGTGGGCGCGGGGCTCTTGTTGGTGGTGGTCAGCAACATCCTGATGGGTGCGCACGCCTCGCTGATCTGGCTGCTGGCTTTTGCATGCTTGAACGGAGCGGGCCAATCGACCGGCTGGTCGGGTCTGGTGAAAACAATGGCCATCTGGTTCAGCGGCGGAAATCGCGGAATCGCGATGGCATGGTGGAGCACGAACTACGTGCTCGGCGGCTTTCTGGCAACGGCCTTCGCAACCTGGGCGGTGGTGCAGCCCTGGCTGCTGCCGGAACTGGGATGGCGGCGCGGGTTTCTGCTTCCGGCATTATTGCTCCTGGCGATTACTGCCGTCTTCCTGATCGGTGCAAAGGAGACGCCCGACGAGGCGGATCTGCCGCCCGAGATTCAGTACAACGCAGCCGCGATTCATACGGTACATTCCAACTGGAGCGTGCTCGCTGCTCTGCTCTGCAAGCCATCGCTATGGCTGGTGAGCATCTCCTATTTCTTTCTGGAGCTTTGCCGCTACGCACTGATGTTCTGGCTGCCGCTATACATGGTCAACCGGCTCAAATACGGTCTGCAGACATCGGGCTATCTATCGTCACTTTACGAACTCATCGGAATTCTTGGCGCAGTGCTGGCGGGTTACATCTCAGATCGTTTCAATCAGTCGCGGCGCGCGCCGGTCTCGGCTGTCATGCTCTGCGGCTTCGGAGTGGTCATGATGTTTGAACCGGCTCTGACGAAGTTCGGCCTGATCGGCACCGCTCTGGCCATTTCGTTCGCGGGCATCTTCTCTTTCGGTCCGGATACTTTGCTTTCCGGCGCGGGTGCGCAAGATATCGGCGAGCCCAGGGCCGCGGCCACCGCATCCGGTCTGGTGGACGGCATCGGCCATCTGGGCGCGATCTTCTCGCCGTACGCCGTGGTCTTCGTTAGCGAGCGATATGGCTGGGACAGCCTCTTTTTTCTCCTGGCCGGCGCGGCATTTCTTGCCGGCGCAGCCTTGATCCCAATCTGGAATCTCAGGCCCCAAGCGCAAACCGGCTATCCTCTTGTCGAGCAAGCCTCGGAGCCGGTAGCCTGCGCAGCCGGCGAGTAGTGTCAACGGTCTTCGATTTCCAGCCGTATCCAATCCTCGCATCTCGATCGCAACTCAAGTGCAAATCCGGCAGCCCGGCGCGGAACCGCAGGAAGGTTCTGCCCACATTTCGAACACGCCGCGATGCCACACCCAATCGATGAGAATAAGCGCCGCGTGAAAACGGGCCGTATGTTGTGCGCGAACGAATAAACCTACGTTCATTACCGTTAAGTGCCGCTGCTTTCACTGCACCTTAATACTCCGCACTTGTCTGCTGACTACTATCGCCTCAAGTTCAACGGCAAACAGACTGGATTTCCGCGGCGTCACAAACGCCGCCTTGTTGTCACCGGAGTCATACGAACCTCGAATGGAGCCGCCATGCGATATTCAATTCGTCTATTTTTGCTTCTCCCCGTTCTCCTTCTGCGTCCCTCTCTTCGCGCAAAACGCTCACGTCAGCGGCGAAGTGGTCGACCCTCAACAGGCGAGCGTTCGGGGAGCCGCGGTGACCCTTACGCGCCTTAGCACTCAGGTGAAGGTGGGGACCACAACCGATGGAAACGGCAACTTCATTCTGCCGCCTGTTGTGCCCGGGACCTACGCGATCAAAGCTCAGGCGGAAGGATTTCAGTCCACAGTGGTGTCCGATATCACGCTCGAAGTGGGTGAATCCAAGGTGCTCACGATGGCGCTGAAGTTGGGCGCGGTGGAGCAAACGGTGCAGGTAACCGACGTGCCGCCGGAGTTGTCAACCGATCGTGCCGATCGCGGACTCACGATCGAGCCGGCATTCGTCGCCAGCATTCCGCTGGATATCCGCAACCCATTGCAGATGATCAACGTCGGAGTGGGAGTAACCAAGGGCAACGATGGATTATCGGGCCAGAACTATTCCAGCCAAAGCCGCAGCAACACCTTTCGCATTAACGGCGCCAAAGGCTCCACGACCGATGTGTTGCTCGACGGCGCAACCAATATTACCAACTACTACAACCAGGATGCCGGGATTCCGGGAACCGATTCCGTGCAGGAGACGCGCGTCTACACCGACGCCTATGCCCCGGAGTTTGGCCGCACCAGCGGAGGCATTGTAGCTTTCGCGCTGCGCTCCGGCACCAATGGGCTGCACGGCTCGACCTTCGAGTACTTTCGCAACGAAGACATGAACGCCAACGGCTGGACCGCTAACCATAACGGGACGCCCAAGGGCTCATTCAGCAGAAATCAGTTCGGCTTCCGGATCGGAGGTCCGGTCGTGATTCCGAAGGTGATCGACGGCCGCAACAAGACATTCTTCTTCTTTTCCTACGATGGACTGCGCGATACGACCGCGGAATCCTGGACGGAAACCGTCCCCACAGCCAAGGAAAGAACGGGGGACTTCACGCAATCCTTCGATGCCAAAGGAAACCTGATTAAGATCTACGATCCGGCGAGCACCACCGTGCAGCCGGTGGGCAGCACCGTTTGCACTCCAGGCGCGCCGGTAAAAACCGCAAACTCAACTTATTGCCGTACCGCCTACATGGACGAACCAGCATATGGAACCAACAAGGTGCCGAACCCCAGCGCGCTGGGACTTGCGCTGCTCAACCTCTATCCGCTCCCCAACACCACCCCGCAAAATCCAAGCAATCAGGGCAATTTCTTCTCCAACGCGCCGAACACCGACGACAATAACAGCTACGATACGCGCATCGACCATCAGTTCAACGCCAAGCACAGCATCTTCGGGCACTATACCGACTTCAGCAATCGCATTCTCAATGCCGACTTTTTCGGCAACGGATTGTCGCCCCAAATGGCCAATGACCGCATCCCCGGCAAGAGCATCATCGTGAATCACACCTGGGTGATGAAGTCAAACTTTATCTTCGAGCATCACTTTTCCTGGGCGCACAGCGAATCGAATCGCGGCGAACTGGTGCATCGCACTCCGGCAAGCCTCGGCTTCAATGCCGCCAACGTCGCGCCTGGCGTCACCGCAACCCTCAGTCCCTCGCTCGGTGTCAGCGGCGCTCCTGCACTGGGCGGCGTAACTTCCCTGGGAAACAGCTATCCCCTGGAGAGCAACTTCTCGTCGGTTTGGCAATATGCGGCCGACGCCAGTTGGGAGAAGGGTAAACATACAGTCAAATTCGGCGTCGATATCAGACGTTATCCGGTGCAGCTATGGGATCCGGATCAAATGGCCATCAGCGCGAGCGACAAGTTTACGAGTGGTCCGTGGACGACCACGCCGAACAACGACTCCGGCTCGGGCATGGCTGAGCTGCTGCTGGGTCTGGCAACCGTCAACTCCGGATATGAGCCCGTGACCCGGTCGCACCACTACTACTACGGCACCTACGCTCAGGATATCTGGAAGCTCACTCCCAGGCTGACCGTAACCTACGGCTTGCGCTACGACCTCGAGCTGGGCGATATCGAAAACGAAAACCTGCTCAACTACATCGACACCACCTCCACTTCGCCGATTAACGGCAAAGTTGCCTCTCTTCCCGGCGAACCAGTACTTCCAACTCTCGTGGGCGGCGTGGGCATTCCGGGCCTGAACGGCACGAGCAGGGAACTGCAACTGCCCGAGAAGCTGCATTTTTCACCGCGCCTTGGTCTCGCCTGGCAACTCAATCAGAAGACCATCGTTCACTCCGGCCTCGGCATCTTCTTCCATCCCGCCGCGGCCTGGCAGCAGTTTCCCAACGCCGACGGAGCTATCAGAAGCTCAACTTCCATCGACGCCCAGTCCGTATCCGCCTATCCCCTCGCCGGATACAATCTCGCCAGCCCATTTCCATCCGGCCTTCCAACACCTTATGGGAACGCCGCCGGCCTGGGCATCGATCTGGGACAAAGCATCGCCGGCCCAGGGCGCCATCAGAACATTGCCTACCAACTCAATTACTCGCTCGACATTCAGCGTTTGCTGCCTGCCAATTTTGTCGTCACCGCGGCTTTCGCCGGAAACGAAGGCGTGCACCTGATGCAGCCCCTCTACATGAACCAGATTCCCGACGCCGATCTGGCCCAGGGCTCGGCACTGATCGCCAACGTCAGCAACCCCTTTGCCGGCGTCATCACCGATCCCACCTCCACGCTCAGCCTGGCTACGACCACCTACGAACAACTGCTTCGTCCCTTCCCGCAGTTCAGCACCGTGGAGCAGCTTAACTCCGGCGTGGGCCACTCCACTTACAACGCCGGGCAGTTGACGGTCGAACATCGCGCCAAGGATGGGCTCTCCGAGCTCTTTGGCTACACCTTCAGCAAAGCCCTCGACAATGTCGGCGAGATGACCAGCGTGGCGGGAACCTACACCGGTTACCAGGATTTCTATTGCCCGCGTTGCGACAAGTCCCGTTCCGACCAGGACGAGACCCACAACATGCGCTGGAGTACGCGCTACGAGTTGCCCTTCGGCTACCAGAAGCCGCTCCTCAATCGCGGCCTCGCTGCAAAGGTTGTAGGCGGCTGGGCGGTCGCCGGATTCTACTCCTTCGATTCCGGCCGGCCGTTGACGGTAAGCGCCACCAACAACTCCCATTCCTACAATGGAGGAGCCTACCGTCCCAACATCGTGCCCGGAATCTCGCCAAACGAGCCGGGAGGCTCGCAGATCAAAGTCGGCGGCAATTACTTCAACCCGGCCGCCTTTGCACAGCCGGCCAGCTACACATTCGGCAATGCGAGCCGCCATTTGTCGAACATCAACAGTCCTTACTCGTGGAACCTCGACGCCACGGTGGAGAAGGACACGCACATCTCTGAGCGTTACGTCGCAACCTTCCGTGCCGAAGCCTTCAACGTTACCAACAGTGTGATCTTCTCTGGCCCGACCACCAGCTACTCCTCCGCAACCTTCGGAGGTTATAGCTCCTTAAGTCAAAGCAACGTTCAGCGAAAAATTCAGCTCAGCGCCCGTTTCACGTTCTAAAACCAGGCAGGATTCTCGGGCTGAGTCCGGAGAATCCTGCTTACCGGAAAATGGAGATGCAGATGACCAAACGCTTCTGTTTAATCCTTGCCCTGGTGGCGAGCGGCGCGTGCCTTGCGAATCTCGCGCATGCTGCCGACACTATCGTGATCAACGCCAAAGTCATTACCGTCGATGCGGTGCACCCCTCCGCCCAGGCCTTCGCCATCGACAACGGCCGATTCACCGCGGTCGGAACCAACGCGGAGATTCTCAAGCTCAAGACGCCTTCGACCAAGGTGATCGACCTGAAGGGCAAGACGGTCACTCCGGGATTCAACGATGCGCACCTGCACCCGCAGGCGATCTTCGACGAGAACTCGCCCTACTACAGGGTTTGGCTGGGCAGCGACAAGGTCAAGACCATGGACGACTTGATCGCGGCCCTCAAGCGCAAAGCGGCGATCACTCCCGCGGGCAAGGCCATCACAGGCTATGGATACAACGACGTGACGCTGGGCCGCCATCCCAACCGCCACGATCTGGATAAGGTTTCGACGACGCAGCCGGTTTCGATCACTCACGGATCTGGACACATCACGGTGGTGAACAGCTTCATGCTGGAAGCCGCCGGCGTGACCAAAGAGACGCCCGATCCTCCGGGCGGCGCGCTCGACCGCGATCCAGATGGCACTCCCAACGGCGTGCTGCGCGAGAGCGGTCGCAACGTCCTCGGCAGGGGCCGGCGCGAACAGCAGGCCGCTGCCTCCGGCGATAAAACCGCAACCACCGATCAACCGGCCGCCGGACGCGGCCGACGCGGCGCAGACGCCAACGATCGAGTGGGCATCCCGCACGAGGATGAGATCCAGGGCTACCTCAACTGCTTCCGGCAATACTCCGCACGGGGCGTCACCAGCGTGGGCATCGCCGGCGGCAGTCCGTCCTCGTTCAAACTAATGCAGGAGGTGCGCGATCACGGCAATCCGGTGCGCGTCGCCTTCATGTTCGGAGTCGGAAATTTTGACGAACTGCAGGCCGCCGGAATGCAACGCGGCTTCGGCGACGATCGTCTTCGGATTTCTTCCCTCAAAAACTTTCAGGGCAACTCCTTCAGCGGACGCACGGCTTGGCTCAGCCAGGCCTACTCCGACCGGCCGGATTATTTCGGCATCCCGCCCGCGCGCACTCAGGAGAAACTGGACGAGGACGTTCAGAAGTGGTGGGACGCGGGATGGCAGGTGGCCACGCATTCCAACGGCGACCGTGAAATCGACATGGTCCTTACGGCGATCGAAAGGGCCGAGGCCAAAAATCCACGTCCCGATGCGCGCTGGCGGATCGAGCATGCCAGCGTCATGAATCAGGCCATGCTCGATCGCGCCAAAAAGGACGGTGTCATTCTCGTCTTCCACTCGTATATGTGGGAATACGGAAACATCCTCGACGCTTACGGTCCGGAGCGCCTCGCGATGGTGCATGCGTATCGCACCGCGATCGATATGGGCATTCACGTAGCTGGCCATTCCGACTCTCCCATTTCGGCCGCCTATCCTCTCCTTCGGATTCAGGATATGGTCACCCGCAAGGGTTCCGACGGTGTCGTGCGCGGCGGCAATCAACGGGTGAGCGTCGACGAAGCCATCAGGGTATGGACCCTGGATGGTGCCTATGTCACATTCGAGGAGAACATCAAGGGCTCGATAACTCCCGGCAAGCTGGCCGACTTCGTTGTCCTTGAGAAGGATCCCCGCAGGGTTCCGCCAGATACCATCAAGGACATTGTGCTTGAGGCAACTTACCTCGGCGGCGAAAAAGTCTACACGGCGCCGCCCAAGCCGGTTGCCATGCTTCCGCAGCCACCGCTCAACTATGGTGACGGCAACTACGGCGACGGTGACGAAGAGGAAAATGACAGTGCAATCTGGTAACCCTTGCAAGTTGCTCTTTACCCCTGGCCCCTTGACCACCAGTTCCACGGTCAAGGGGGCCATGCTTCGCGATCTTGGGTCGCTCGACAGCGACTTTCTCGCGGCAGTCCGCAACATCCGCACCCGTCTGCTCGCTCTGGGTCCCTATCCGCGCGAGGACTACGAATGCATCCTTATGCAAGGCAGTGGCACATTTGTCGTCGAATCGGTTATCTCCACCGTAATTCCTCGTGACGGTAAACTGATCGCGCTTGTCAACGGCGCATACGGGCGGCGCATTGCTCAGCAGGCGCGCGTTTACGGCATCGATCTGGAAGTTTTTGAGGTCGCCGAGAATAAGAAGTTTACCGCGGAGCTCGTCACGGAGTATTTGGCCCCCCGGTCAGGTTTCACGCACGTCGCGGTGGTGCACTGCGAGACAACCAGCGGCATGTTGAATCAAGTGGAAGAAATTGGCCCCGTGGTGCGCGCCTCAGGCGCCTCGTACATTGTCGATGCCATGAGCAGTTTCGGCGCGGTTCCCATCGACCTGGCGGGATCTTATATCGACTTCCTCATCTCCTCAGCAAACAAATGCATCGAGGGCGTGCCCGGCTTCGGCTTTGTCCTCGCCAACCGGCGCGCTCTGGATGCGGCAAAAGGTCACGCGCGCACATTGAGCCTGGATCTCTACGACCAGTGGGCGTGCATGGAGGCCGATGGGCACTTTCGATTCACACCTCCGATTCAGACAATCCTGGCCTTTGAACAGGCGCTGAACGAGCTCGACGAAGAAGGCGGAGTGCGCGCGCGCGGTGATCGCTACCATCAAAACCACGTTACGCTCTGCCGTGGCATGAGAGATCTCGGCTTCGAAATCTATCTCGCGGACGAAGACCAGAGCTTCATCATCACGTCATTTCGATATCCATCCGATTCGGCTTTTCAATTTGCGGATTTCTACGAACGGCTTTGGAAGCTCGGCTTCGCGATTTACCCCGGCAAGTTGTCCTATGAATCCTGCTTCCGGATCGGAACGATCGGACGAATCACCACTGCCGACATCGAAGCGCTCCTCGCAGCCATCCGCCGAGTGCTCCGCGAAATGGGCGTCCGCAGCGTTGGGGAAGATCGTGAAGGGCGGGAGGCTTTAGTAAGATCGTAGATTGCATAGCCGCAAAAAGTTGCTGCTCAACCGGCGCGCCGAACGTTGCTGGAACCACCCTTCAGGCGCCCGTTCGCTTGTGGTGCGGCGGGGCCCAGCGGGCAGCCGCTTCCCCTATGCCGATCAAGTCGGTCAGTGTTCGCCGACGGACCTACGCAGAATTCTCGATTTACGGTAACAGTGTCCATAAGCGCTCATTGAGCGATCCGGATGATCTCATGGCTTCGGCACGTGGCCGTAAATCCGCCATCTCGGACCTTTGGCAGATCTTCGCCCCTTAGTTCCAACAGAGTCTGCAATTAGGGATGTCGCAAAAACGAAGGTTTTCAAGACGTGCGAGGCTAATCCTTTTTCGAGCTCCCTTCGCCGCTCAAAAGTGTCTCACAACTTATCTGGAATACTGTGTCCGAAATACCCTTGGCTTGTTAAGATTCAGAACATGCGCATCGGCTATGCCCGTGTCTCGACCGACGACCAGACTCTGGACCTGCAAAGGGATGCGCTAAAGCGCGCGAAATGCCGGGAGATCTATGAAGAACAGGTAAGCGGGAAGAGCGCGGGCAGGCCCCACCTCGAAGGCTGCCTCAGGAGCCTTCGCGAAGGCGACACGCTGATCGTTTGGAGATTGGATAGGCTGGGTCGGAACCTGGCCGATCTTGTCCGTCTGATCGCCGAACTTGAGTAACGAAAGATCAACTTCGAATCGTTGACCGAGAAAATCGAGACCCGCTCTCCGGCCGGTCGCCTGGTCTTCCACGTTTTCGCTGCGCTGGCCGAGTTTGAAAGAAATTTGATTCGTGAAAGAACCGTCGCCGGCCTGAATGCCGCCCGGGCTCGCGGTCGCAAGGGTGGTCGGCCAGTGAAGCTCTCTCCCAAGGAGATCAAGACCGTTCGCGCTCTGCTTAAGACAGCCGATATCCCCGTCGGCGAAATCGCCGCTCGCTTCGGAATTGCCAGATCCACCCTCTACCGCACCGTCGGCAAGGCCACCGATTGAACCCGGATCATCTCGGAGCTTACGCCAAATAATTCAAAAAGTGACACGCAACCGTTGAGCAACGTCATTATGAGACGAGATGATAACGTCGTTGGGGATCTTGGGGTCCGCTTCCAATCTCCACAATCAGGCCTCGGCCAACTAACGATGCGAGGCGTGCCCTCGTCGCGCGGGCGGAAAGCTGGATCTGTTTGGCGACCAGGGAGGTTGAGAGCCCTCTCTCGGCGTTCGCGGCGAGGGCGGAGAGGATCGTCTCGTCAAGAGCATCCCTGGCAGCAGGGCGACGAGGTATAGCCGATAGCGTGACACGAAAATGTGTGCCGATCTCTTCAAACCTCGGCCGATCCATTCCTCGTTCGACACAAGCAATGGTCATTCGCTGGATTCCGCTTCCCCACTGTTCGATTAGTCTGAGCTCTTGGAATACTCGACCAAGAACGCGATTGCGCAGTTTTGAAATGCCCTTTTGAATGTCTTCGATCGTGAGGCCGAACGGCAGAAGGCCTGGATTCTCAATCTCCAAACGATCGTCGAAAATGGCAACTCGAATTGGCGCACCATGCTGAGCGTAGTCTGCATGGACAATTGCGTTCATGATGGCTTCACGAATGGCGACTATCGGATAGGTCCAATGGTCCGCGCGTTTCACCGATCCTATTACTACCTCGCGGGTCATGTGCTTTTGCAAGAATCCAATCGTCTCCTCGGCCGCTTCCGGCAAATATGAGTGCACTTCCGCGGAATCCAGTATCCTGCGCCGATCATTGTTAGCGAACCGTCCCACTTGTATCCATGCGTCCGGAAAGTGGTTTAGTCGATTTGTACCAAAAAGGAGAATGCCACCGATAGTGGGTACAACCCGACCTTGGTAATTTGTTACCATCCTGAGAGTTTGCAGATCGCCCCGCGCCAACTTGCGGATGGATTTGAAACACTCGGAAGCTGCTCGGAAGTTGATCGCTTCCGAGTTCAACACCGGCATAGGCTGCTCGTCGAACGAAGAGACCTGGTTGTACCGCTTCATTTCCTCAACCAGGAACGGATCGGCGCGGCGGTTAGTGGAACCCACGCGGACGAGAGCACCTGCCTCTGGTCCGAGACGGCTCAGATAGTGGGGGCGATTCGGGCTGGGATAGATTTCGATGACCAATATGTGCGTCTTTCGCCAGGGGATTACTTCGATAGAAGGAACGAGCTTGGGAGATATGCTATCGGCGATTAGGTTAGCGAGACGCTCCTCCTCAGTCAAAACATCTGAGATGCCCTTTACCCCTTTCGCTCCATCCTCGACCCCTATTATGAGAGTTCCCCCGGAGGTATTGGCGAATGCAACAATTGTCCTAAGCGCCCCCTCAGGTGACGAGAGGTCGCGCTTGAATTCCAGCGTCTTACCTTCGGGCTGACTAAGAAGGGTGATAATATCCATTACTCTGCATTTTACTCTGATGCTCGCCGCTGAATACGCCTTCCGAGTTGAATCGAAGCGGAAGAATCAAGGTAATCACGATTGCTTTCCCAACCAGTGGTCCTGCAACCCAACGAGAAGACCATGGCCAAAGACACCAAATAGAAATGGCCCCCTACCGCTTCGAGAGCCGGGAGATTTGCGTGAATATCGGAGATGATAAGTGCTCGCATGTCAATTTTCCTGTTGCGATTCGAGTGATGATACCCAGCGGTCCGAGCTCCGATATTTTGATCCGGCATCAGTCGGCCCGAATGGCAACTTGGTGACCAATCCAAGTTAGGTTCAAGCAGTTGCCTGGTTGTCGTCGGGCACGGTGGGCCGCGAAATGTGCCGTGCGTTTAACGCGTTGCGAATGATTTCCCCTTCCGGGTGCTGGTAGACCATGGCGCTTCTTACGTCACCGTGGCCCATTGCGTTCATAACAGCTTTCAGATTTCCGGTCTTCGCCAACACGAAGCTGCCGAAGTCGTGGCGCGCACAGTAGAGGACAAGTTCGCGCGGCAGCCCCGCGGCTTGCCTCGCCCGCGCCCACTGCCGGTACACCATCCCTTCCCCAATGTGCTTTCCCTTATGACGTGACATCCACACCCAGCCCTCGCTCCGTCCCGCACAGCGCGCCTCGAGAATCTGCTTCACGCGGCTGCTCATAGGGATGAACCGGCGGCCGGACTCTGTTTTGCTGTCCGGCGTGAAGATCGTCCCGGCATCGAAGTCCACGTTCTCCACCCGCATGCAGTAGAGTTCGCGGGCGTTGCGCATTCCGGTGTCGCGCATCACCACGATGATGTCCTTGAGCGGCTGCTCGGCCACCGCTGACAGCCTCCTTTCCGCTTCGTCGTTGAGGCGGAGCGACCGCCCGTGTTCCTTGAAGAGCGCAAAGTCGGGAACCTCAAAGATCAGCTTGTCCTCCTTGGCTTTGGAATACATCCTCCGCAGCGTCCGCAAGCGCGTTGTTGCCGTTCGAGGCCGATCCGGGAAACTGCAGCTTCTCGACCTCGTCTTTGGTGATCTGGTCCATGCGCATTCCCGCGATCTTCGTCTGCTCCAAAAGCCGCCAGCCGTTTCTGTAATACCGGCGGCTGTCGGACTCGAGCCGTCCCGTTTCCACCCATTGAAGGAAATCCTTCGAGTATTCACGAAGCGTGGGCGGCTTTCTGTCGAGCGGGTCGCTGCCCTTGATTGCGGCAGCGAGTTTGAGAGCGGCAGCCTTTTGCGCTCTCGTTTCGTTGGTCTCCTTGGTCGACCCGCGGTAGCGCTCGCCGCGCACCGTGAAGTCATACCAGTAATACTTCGACTTGTTCTTTCTGAACAGTTCCACGAGAACACCTCCAAGCAGCCCGCACGGAAGCAACTCGTGTGTTCCGCCGAACGGATCCGAGCGGAACAACAACATCGTACATCAGCTTGCCTTCGATCCCAATCCAGTCAGCGGAGCACACCTACGCAATACCAATGCTCGAAGACTGCGGCGGTGGTTCAGTGTTGCCGGCAGCGCCGTCAATAACGGCGCCATCGTTAGTCGCCGAAAATTGGGTTTGGTGCGCAGCGGCTTTGGCTCCAACCCGATCGCTTATAACTATCTGCAAGGCGACAAGTGTCCGACATGCCGACTTTTCGTCTATGTGGTTCAAGCGCAGTTGTCGCCGAGCGCTTATGGCGACTATGCGCTCAGTTGTTCAAACACTGCATTCCCGGCATGTGTCATAAGGGATGGGTTGTGATACAGGCAAATGTGAAGACACGTACACAAGTATGTCGCTCGAGCGGCCCTCATTTCTCCGGTGTCTGCCTACCCGTATGAGTCGATTTCCTCCAGATCTGCTTTGAGGGAAGAGACGCGGAGAGATCGCATATTCTATAGCCGAGCTAGCAACGTTAATCGAGCCTGCAGGTTGGATGGCTATTTCAATTTGAAAAGTTCCTTATCCTGATAGGCCTTCTGGAGAATGAAGAACGCTAGTTTCTTTTCACCTTGATCGGAGATCAGTCCCTTTAGGTTATAACCGTCCTGCACTCCGGGCAACATCCTTCTTGGGGAACGAAAGTCGACCAGTATCCACGGACTCATGCCACGCAGTTGGGGAATTCGATTCAGCATGCCCATCTGATGTCGGAATACATTAGCCTGGTATTCTTCTGTCCAACGTTCGGTCTGAGGTCCGTGCAATCCTGCTTTTGCGTCGGCGCCGAATTCGCTAATGATCAATGGCTTGTTGAAGGCGATGTGCCACTCCGTGGTGTCGGCGTCCTGGGGCCGTTGCTCATACCATCCGATGTACTCGTTCGCCCCAATCACATCGAGAGCGTCGCCTAGCGAGTCATCAATATATTTATCGTGGCCTTCTGTGCGAACCAGCAAGGCCGCTGTAACCAGACGAGAGGAATCGAGAGCACGCACATTGCCTGCAAGGGTCTTGAGAAATCGTGTTCTGTCCGGGGTGTTTGGCGTTTCGTTGGCAATGGACCAGAGAACAATCGAAGCTTTGTCACGATCTCGTCGAATTTCCTCACTCAATTGTTGTTGTGCTTTCTTCAGGACCGCGGGGTCGTCGAAGTGTTCGGCCCAATAAACCGGGATCTCTGACCACACCATGAATCCAAGACGGTCAGCCGCGCGAGTCATCCTCTCATCATGAGGATAGTGGGCAAGGCGCACATAGTTGCAACCAAGTTCCTGCGCCCATCCAAGCAGCGTTTCAACGTCCTTGTCGTTGTTGGCGCGACCTCCACGAAAAGGCGCTTCTGCATGTAAAGAAACACCGCGCAGAAAGATTGGCTTGCCATTGAGCAGGATGTTCTGCCCTTCGGCTTCGATCGTTCGAAAGCCGACTTCATCCTCCAATTTGTCATCTCCGGCAGTGAGCAGAATGCGGTAAAGCTTGGGATGTTCGGGAGACCAGAGTTCCAAGCTGGTTGCGGGAATCCGGATCAATCCTTTTCCCCTGGAATCCAATTGCGCGGAGACTGACAAGTGGGCTTCGGGAATCGCAACGGTAATCGTTGCTCCTGGATTTGCATCTTGTACATGAACCCATCCCACCACCGCTGTGCGTTCGTCATTGAGGTGAAGGTCGAAGTCATCAACGAAGCTATCGGATACGCCAACGAGGGCCACGTCGCGAGTAATGCCTCCGTAGTTGAACCAATCGGTCGTTGCAGTGGGGACTCCGTCGGCCTGCCTCTTCGCATCCACCGCTACCACGATAAAGTTCTTTCCCGCGTGCAACTGGTGAGTGGCTTCGCAATCGAAGGCGGTAAAGCCACCTTCGTGATCGCATACATGTTGCCCGTTGATCCATATCAATGCTTTGTAGTTTGCCGCTCCAATATGTAGGAACGTTCTGTGGTGCGCTTTGGGCTGAAAGTCGAAGTCTCGTTGATACCAAACCAGGCCTTCGTAGTAGAAAAGCTGGGCGCTTTGCGTATTCCAGTCTCCCGGCACCTTCAATGTGGGAGACTTTGCAAAATCGTATTCGACCAAGTGATCGCTTCCTGGCTGAGGGGCGCCATTCAGGTAAAATCCATCTTTGCGCAACTCATCGTGGAACGTATATAAACCAGTGGCGTATGGGTCGACGATGAAGTGCCAGTCGCCGTTGAGAGTCTGGCTCTGGCGATGATCCACATCGGCCAAAACCGTCGGCTCTGATTGGGCGTATAGGGAAATCTGACAAAGTACGAGAAGCGCAAAAATGACGCAAAGCTTGGTTTTCATCAAGGATCCTTACTGGAATTGGGCATTGCCTAGAAAAAAACGGAATGGAAGGAGGCCTCCATCTCTGAGAAAGAGCCAGCTTGGACTGCCACCCTGACTCTCCAAAAATCTCTTCCGAATAAACCGACTGTGTCGGTCTCCGACGCCACCGAAAAGTTGTATGCCATCAAGCCTAATGGGATTCTTCAACCAGGAGTCTCTGTCAATCAAGATGGGAACGTAGGGATGCCGACAAAAGAAATCACTCAATTTCAGAGATTGTGGAACATCCTGTTCACGGGCACAAGCTCCGTCTATCGTTTTTCTGTGACGTGCTCTTCCGCACTGATTGCAGTCTCGGAAAAGCACGTCGGGTTTTCACTCGTTTGAATACGTTAGAAGGTCAAGCGTCCGCCCAACTGGATGACGCGCTGGGTGCCTGCGGCTGAGGTGATGTTGCCCTGATTTCCGTTCGTGATGTTCCCGGCGGCCGGGTTGTTGAGACTCACCCAGTTCATCACGTTGGTGACTTCGGCTCGGAACTGGAACACCACTCCCCGCTCGAAGTTAACGTTCCGGAGCAGGCCAGCATCCATATCCTTGAGGCCGGGTCCGATCAGCGAGTCACGTCCCACGTTGCCGTCTGCGCCGCCAGGTCCGATGCCGCCCGGCAGGCCAGGCCCGTTGGTCGTGTACGAAGCTGTGGTGGGGTTAGTGACGTAGCTTATGCCGTTGAACCATTGAGACACTACGCTATTTGGGCTCTGGGTGCCAGCGTGACCGCATACACGGCAGCGGTGCGGGTCGAGCTTGGGGCTTACGCTAGTAGCGATAGGACGGCTTTGGCCCGCAGTGTCAAAGTTCTTGTTGGATCCCGTGGACACCGAAAATGGCGCGCCGCTGATCAAATAGATGACCGGTGAGATCTGCCAGCCGTTGACCACTCCCTTGAGGATCTTGTTCGATCCGTGGAAGTAGTCGATGGTCCACATTCCGGAGAAGGCCGCATTGTGGGTGTGGTTTTGATCCATGAGGCCATATTCCTCCTGAAGGCCACCACCGATGGCGCCCATTTGGTTGTTAGTTGGGGTGAAGGGCTTGCCAAGCACGCCGGGATCCTGCATGTTCATCCCGCCATTCTCCACCGGGTTTGAGCTTTCCAGCGCGCGGCTCCAGACATAGAAACCGCTGATTGAGAAACCGCGTGACATCGACTTGGTCGCCGAGATTTGAAGCCCGTTATAGTTGGAGGTCTGGTCTGAGATCAGGTAGGTAATCCCGCTCAAGGTGCCCGGCGCAAGGTTGATGCCGGCATCGTATTGACGACGTTGCTCCTGGCTTGCCGCTGAAGTGCTGAGACCGCCCACTAACGTGCCGCCGGAAGAGTTTACAAGTGAGTAAGGCGCGTAGTTGGCGTCGAGGAAGGATGACAGGTGACGGCCAAGGGTACCAACATAAGCTGCCGTCGCGCTGATCTTGAAAGGCAATTCCCGCTGCACGCTGAAGTTGAACTGGTAGACCGACGAATCTTTAAACGTCGGGGGGATGGCTTCAATGCCTTGGCTCGGGTAGAACTTTGGAGCCGAGGGCGTAAAGGTGTACGGGAAGATGCCGCCACCGGGAGCGGTGCTGGGGAAACCGACATCGTAAATATGGGCCATGGATGTTTCGGAGCCAAAGCCGTTGCGAATGGAGAACGGCATGGCGTTGCCGGGCTGGTTCCACTCATTGCCGCTGGGAGAGCCGTAGAAGATGCCCGCCGCGGCGCGGATTGAGGTCTTGCCGTCCCCAAACGGATCGAAAGCGAAACCGAGACGAGGCGAAATGTGGCTGAACGACGTGGAGGTGAGGCCGCGACCGATTCCCTTGTCCCCCGGGAACAGCATGCCCAGCGGCGCGGTCGGGGTAATGGTCGATTGCTGTTTGGGAATAAACGACGCCGTCCTGTCATGGGCGTCGACGGGAGGCGTATCGATGTCCCACCGGAGTCCGATATTGGCGGTTAAACGAGGCGTGATGCGGTAGTTGTCCTGCGCAAACGCCGCGATGTGCCAGGTGCTCAGATGCGTGATATAAGTCGAATCTTGCTCAAATGAGTTGACCTGGCCGGTGATAAAGTCGGCAATTGTAAGACCCGTGGACGTGGGCGCAGAGGTCGAAAAGCCAATGTCGCCATAGTTATTCAGATTGGCAGCGAACATGGTTTTGTCGAGAGCGAACTCACCGCCAAAGGAAAGGTTGTGTTTGCCTTTGGTCATGCTGAGTACGTCGCGTAGCTCATAGTTGTCGGAACCGGTGACCGGGCCCGCGTTTGGGTTGCCCGTGCTGAAGCCAGCACCATTTATATAGGGCAGTCCGGCCGGCCCCTGGATGAGGAAGTTCGAGCCGAAACTGGTGAGGGTTTGGTTGGCTGGGCCGGTTACTGGGATAAGAGCGCGGCCGCCCATGGCCCGCGTGAAGGTTAGCCAGGCTTGATTGGCTGTAGTTCCGCTGAAGGTGTGAACATCGGCGAGGTTGATATTCGTTTGTTTCGAAAGGGACTGATTTCCGGTCCAATTGATGTTGCCGCCTCCGCTGGGAGTTGACGCGGTCTTGTTGTAGTAGTAGGTCGCCGTCACATGGTCCGCGTTGCCGAAGTTCTCGTCATACTTTCCGAGGTATTCGTCTGTGTTTGTCGGAGTGGTGTACATGCCGATATAAGTTCCGCCGCCTGTGTTTTTAACCTGGGCGCCGGTGGGCAGTGGGATGGAAACACCGATTTTGCTGTTGATGTTCAAGAAATTTGCAGCGACTGGGTCCAGGAGGGCGCTTGGAACGCAATAACCTGCGGTTGCACTGGATATAGTCTGGCAACCGGGGCCAGCGTTTGTTCCATTTACCAGCACCTTAGTCGTTTTTGCGGTGCCCGGCATGTAGATAGGGCTGGATAGCGGGGCTGGCCCCCCGGGCATGTCCCCGGTAAAGTCGCCCAAGCGCTCGGCAGCCGTGGGCACCACGCCGCCCGTGACGCCGCCTGCTTGTACCTGACGCAGACCGCCATAGCTGAAGAAGAAGAAGGCCTTGTCGTGCTTAATGGGGCCGCCGAAGGTTCCGCCAAACTGGTTGCGGTGGTAAGGGCTCTTCATCAGTTTGGTGCTGTCAAAGGGGTTCTTGGTGGGGGTCCAACTATAAGCGTTGAAATCGGTGTTGCGGTTGAACTCGAACAATCCGCCATGGAAGTTGTTGGTTCCCGACTTTGTCAGCACCGTGACCACAGCGCCGGAGAACTGGCCGTATTGCGCCTCGAATGCGCTGGTCTCGACACGGAACTCTTCCAGTGCGTCGGGGTTGGGAGCCTGGTTGCCGTAGTTGCGCATACCGGTGATGTTGTTGCCGCCATCCAGGTAAAATGCGACGGTTCCATTGCCTGAGTCGAGCGATCCGTTGACCTGGACAGCAGTGGATGCAATTCCAACAGTCATATTAGGGGTGCCGGCGGGGTTTGCGGTGGGGCTGGCGCTATTGGCCATCACGCCCGGTACGAGCGAGAGTTCGGCGTAGGCGTTGCGATTGACCAGTGGCAGGCCAATGATCTCTTCCGGTTCGAGGGTCCGGCCCAAGACCGCGTCGGTCGTATTGACCTGCGGGGGAGCCTCGGTGACCGTGACGGTGTCAGTCTGCGCGCCGATCACCAGCTTGATGTCAAGCGACAGAGTCTGGTCGACGTTGAGGACGAGATTCTGTTGCACATAGCGCTCAAAGCTGGGAGCGTCCGCCTGGATAGTGTACTTGCCGATGGGAAGGTAATCGATACGGAACTGGCCATATTCGTTTACCGCTGCCGTGCGGGTGAACCCGGTATTCACGTTGGTTGCCTTGACCTTGGCTGTGTTGACTACCGCGCCGGATTGATCCAACACGTCACCAACAATAGATCCGGTAGTTTGCTGCGCTACAGCCGGCAGGAATGCCAGACCAAGCAGCATTACGATGCCTGCCAGGTGAAGGAACAGTTTCGGTCTCTGACTCAGGAATGCCACAATCAACTGCCTCCGATAATTTGAGTTCATATGTTGCTCCTTTATTCCTTCTTGATCCGCGGTCATGCCCAGAGCTTGTCCGCATATTTTGCCTTCCGACATTTAAGGATCCCTTCGCTGAAAAACGTGAACCGAACCGCTGCGCGCTTCAGTTCCAGCTTGCCATTCAGAATGAATGCAAAAAGAGGCCCAAATCCGAAAGTGCCCGCATTTCTCTGAAGATCAGCCCTTCCGCTCCTCCCCACCCGGACGGCCGGAACCAATCAATCAGATTGGCCGGAGATTCCGACAAGGTTCGAAATGACGTCAGGTTGATGCGAGTAAGGCTAGTCATTGGGATTAGCGTGGTGTCTTGTGATTTCTTAGTGAAATCTGGGTGATCGAAATTGTTAATGACACTGAAGGCAAGCTCGGAATAGGGAAATGAGGGTGGTAAATCTCTTAGAGAAGTGCGCCAGATCACAGCGTTAACATTGTTAATGATTGACTCTAGACCTGTGCCGGAAGCGGATTACGCTGAAGCACTCAGGTAAAACGAACATGACACCAGCGGAGTCGCCCGACAGATGGCAACCGATCTGAACGCGAGTGAGGTAGAACGCGAAGAACTCGATTGGTTGTTGACTTCCGGAGTGTTGGGACGCTCCCACAACCTTACTCAGGTGTTGAGGTTCATCTGCGAGAAGCACTTCGAGGGTGAAACTCGCCAAATTACTGAGCACACGCTCGCCGTTGAAGCTCTCGGACGCAGAAGCGATTTCAATCCCCAGGTGGACACAATCGTTCGTGTAACCGCCCACCAATTGCGAAAACGCCTCCAGGAAATTTACACCGGCCCGGGAGCCTCTCACTCGGTACAAGTTCATATTCCAACCGGACAGTACGCACCTTCCTTCGTCTACAACGAGGAACGAACTGCCAAGTTGTCTCCCTCCGGCACTGAAAGTGCGATGCAATTCACTTCCTCAGCCGAAGAAAATATTGCTAAGGCTGGCACTGCGCACTGGAAATTGCTGAGATACTCACTCGCCCTTGCATTCTTTGTCATTGCTGGAGTGTTTCTTCTTGAGAGGGCGCATACGAGGGAACGTTCGACCCCAGGCGCTTCTCCAAGCCCTAATCCGAGCAGTGTGATAAAGGGGCACCCCGTAAGAGCCTTATTAGGCAAGGGCCGCGGACCCTACACCGACCGCGCGGGGAACACTTGGGTGCCAGGAATTTACTGCACAGGTGGCGCCAACCTTTCCGAAGCAAAGCAACCGATTGCAGGCACGGATGACCCGACCATCTTTCTTGGCGGGGTTCGCGGCAACTCTCATTGCGCTTTTCCCGTCGATCCAGGAATCTATGAAGTGCATCTGCTTTTTGCAGAAGCTTCCGATCTACCCGAAGCCACAAACCGAGCCGTGTATTCTCTGAATGGAGGCGACAACATCTCCCTCGACGTTGTGGACGATGCAGGTGGGGATTACATCGCAGACACGAAGATTCTACAGGGTGTTCGCCCCGAAAATGATGGCAGCATTCACATCGACTTCGTGAGCGAAATCTCTGCATTGAAAGCTGTCGAGATCCTTCCCGAGGCTTCCGAAGCATTGTTGCCCATAAGAATTGTCGCTGGATCGAATCCTTACAAAGATCACCAAGGGAATGTCTGGCTCCCCGACCGTTATGTCTTCGGAGGCCGCCCCGGACAAAGCGCACCCCAGGACAAAAAAGAACAAAAAGGCCTATATGATTCTCACAGAGTTGGGAATTTCCGGTATACGCTCCCGGTTGTTCCCCTTGAAAAATACCGGGTGCGGTTATATTTTCAGGAACCGTGGTTTGGCAAAGAAAACGCTGGCATAGGCGGACCTGGAAGTCGGGTTTTCGACGTATGGGGCAACGGCGCGGTGCTGCTGAAAGGCTTCGACATCCTCAAGGAAGCGGGATCAAGCCCCGTAACGAAGACATTTGACGATGTTCAGGCGACTGCGCAGGGAAAGATAGAACTCGTTTTCAAGCCTGTCGTCAACTACCCACTTGTAAATGCGATTGAAGTTCTTCCAGAGCCCAGCAAGTAGGCATCGAATCAAGACTGGATCGTTGCACGCCTCTGGCACACAACATTCTGGAGTGATCGGGTAACGTGACGCCTTTTCGACGTAGGCGTTGCTGGCAATCTTCTTCATGTTTTTCGTATTTGACTGTGCCACAAGCCATCCCTTTTGACACGGCCGGATCGTTGAGACCCGGCCGTTTATCCTCCTAAACTTGGCCGCTGCTTTTTGCAATCCCATTTGTCGCGGCACCACAGAGCGTACGCAAGTCCAGAGCGGCCAAGTGACCGTGGGCAGAGCTGATCGCGGCGCAGTGAGCGCTAGCAATTTCTACGGCGGCATCTACATCCGGCATTCTTGATCTTACAAAGCACGGCGCCCAGGGTTTGTTCGATCGATCCCGATAACTAGAACGTCACCTGTTGCCACGGCCAATACGCTCATCGAGCGAATCAATTGGTCTACTGCTTCGGCACCTGGCCGAATCGATGGTTTTCGTCTTTTTTGTCCCACTTATTTGGACGCTTGGGAGAGGCCGATGGGTGAGATGCGAAGGGCAGACTGCGGGGGAAGGATGATCAGCGAAAGATGTGCCGCCGGTTTGCCTCAACCCTGGTAATCGCGGCATCGATCATCGATGCCGTGGGGCTGTCCCGCGATGATACTATTCGGCAGTCACCTTGCTTGACTTTGGCTGTTGGGGACAGCATCTCCAAAGCGAGGATGATTTTGGATCGAGTGTTGCGATCGTCAGATTTCCACGTGCGGGCGATACGATAAGCTCGGCAATTTCGCTGGCCTTTTGAAGTCTCAAAGCGGCCGTTCGCGGAACGGCGGTCCTTGGCAGTGATAAAGTCGGCATCCGTAGCCGAGCTAGTGACTCGATAGCGCGGTCTGCTGCATTGGTGCAGGCGCCGTCGAGCCTCCGAATCACAAAATTCTCGAGCGATGAGCAGAAAGTGCATTGTGAGGATTGAACGGGGAATCAGGGTGCTCAATGCATCTCGCATTTGAGGAGGTACACCTCAGCTGCTTGCGTCAAGAATTCAATTCAGGTCGGGATAGGTCCGGTATGCCTCAACAGTCGCCGTGAGAGGAGTGCCCCACACCTGAGATGTCTTGAGCAGCATTTCAAAGTATGGCAGTTTGCTCACGTGCAGCATCTTCTGGAAGTTGGATAATGAATCTTCCGACAGGACAAAGTCTCCGCCGGCCTCGGTGGATTCTACGCTTGTGCCCTCGATCAGAAGAACTTTTCCCTTATTGCTTGAATTGGGCAGGTAAGCCACCAGGCAATACCCAACCGAGTCGGTACGAGTATAAAACTGCTGTTCGCCTGGGGCGGGCTCGAGGTTAGTGATCGTGGTAATGTCGTTACTATCGAATTTCGGGACGAAGTCCATTCTACTACCGACCAAGTCATCCCAAGGATTCGTAAGCCGGCTGCCAAGCAGGATCATGCTGTCTTGTCGGATCAGATCGGGCCTGTAGTCGCGGGCGTAATAGAGATTCATGTTCTTGTGAAGCGGGTCTAAGGCCAGGATGCGTAACGCCAGCTTCAAGTGGTTTTCATTCGATGATCTCCAGGCCCCGACCTTGTTGAGAACGCCGAGCATTTCCGGATCCTTCTCCTGAACATGAAGCTGCTTGATGTAGCTGCCGCTGATGTAGTCATTGAGCGTGAATGACTTCTTGGTCATGTCCTGAGCCAGCTTAAAGAATGCATCGGACATAACGATATCCGTGTCCCGATTCGCATCAAGGAACGCGGACCAAAAGGCTGCAAGAGCTGGCAAAGATTTCCAAGGGTAGATCGACCGCTGCGTTGCGTCCAATGTCCGCTGCATGGCACGGTTCTGCATCCACAAGGATACGCAGCAACTGGCGAGCGCAAGCAATGCGAGCCCAACTGCGATCAGTTGGGCAAGCGCCCATCGGCGACTCATAGAAATCGGCTGTGGCCGCGACGCGCCATCTTGAAGCTGGCTCTCGGCCCCTCCATCGGCACTCAACTGGCCTTCTATATCGTTAAGCGGGACCTCCGGAAGCTGTCCGGGCGTCGAAGCGGGATAGACGCGGTTGCTGAACAAAGGCTGGTAACTGCCCAGCGCAATGGCGATTGCCACCTCTTCGGCCTTGCCTTCTGTGGAGAAATATAGATCCAGCTTTTTTCTAAGATGCGCCATCTGAACGCGTACGATGTTGTCGTCGAGCGGATTGAAATCCATCCGACGCCCCAGCACCCGGTGCGCTATATCTGACTCGTGGATGGGCTCTTCTGGATGCAGAATAGCCTGGCGAACAACATAGAGGAGAATGGCTCGAAGCTGCGTGGCCCGCGAAAGCGCCGAACTCCCCGCCACCCTTTTCGCCAATATCCATCGGGAGTCCTCATCAAGGACCGGCTCCTCACCGCGGAATCGGACAATGTTTTTGCTTGCCGTCAAAGAATTGTCTCGTAATTTGGGCCCGATCCCAGAGTGGAAGCCCCAAATCGCTACGATGCAAATCCGGGTTGTTATGTTGCATATCCCCGGAGGAACCGATCAAATTCATGCCCTCGCTAAAGAAAATCCACGAGCTTTGGCAGGTTAAGTCATTGAACAATAAATGTTTTTACGTTAATTAATGTCCGCCTCGATCGCCGTTACGTTAATTCACTACTCAAAGCTTGTTCCACTCCATGAATCTTAAACGCGCTCTCAGAATGGCGTCCGCGGCGTCCCCTATTGCCTCAACTTCGTACGTTGACCGCCTTTGCTGCCGGCAGCTTGGAGAAAACATTTGCAAAGTTTGGCCAGGTTTGTACCGCAGGCAATGTCCATCTCGCATGATCATGCCCCGACTCTATCGGCCATCCTGGGACGGGAGCGAGCTGAAAATCCTCGTGCCAATACAAGGAAATTCCTTCACAAGTAGAATCGGAGGTGCTCCCTTTTTGGTCCCGGTACCGAAAACGAAAACGTTAACGTTATCGATTTGGAAATAGTTCAAATTAGTTCGCATCCGGTCGCAAGATCATCCCGTTCAGCCTCAATGACAACGACCACGACAGATAATCAACGGTCTTCAGGGGGAAGCATTCAAATGAGAAATTCAGCCAGGTATTGGACGCACGCTCAAAGAAAATGGAATGTATCAATCCTCGCCATCGCGGTTGCGCTCGCGTTGGCGATATGTTGCTCAAACGCTCTGGCCCAGAGCGGCGCTGGCGCCATCCAGGGCACGGTAACGGACCCAACCGGAGCCGTGATACCCACCGCATTAGTCCACATTGCGAACCAGGCAACCAACGTTGCTACCGATACAACAACCAATGGTGTTGGCTTTTACCAGGTGCCGGGGCTGTTCACAGGGAGCTATACCGTGTCTGCCTCCGCGCCGGGAATGAAGACCAGCAAGCAAACCATCGATCTGCTGGTGGGTCAGACCGCAGTCATCAACGCCAGGTTAACCCCGGGCGCCGTGACACAGCAGGTGACGGTGTCGGCAGACACCGTTCAACTTACCGACACCAACAACGGCGCGATCACCTCGACGCTTGAAAACCAGAGAATTAACCAACTCCCCATGAATGGGCGCAACCTGATCAGCCTGGTCCAGGAGACCACGCCGGGGCTGTCGAGTTGCCCCCAATCGGGCTCCTGCCCCAATGGCCTGTTTGGCCAAGCCATGGAGTATGTGACCGACGGCGCCAGCCTGGAAAACCCTGAGTTCGGTGGAACCCATACGGGCCAGGCAGAAATGGTTGATCCGGATGCGGTGCAGGAAGTCCATGTGGAAACCGACGGTTCCGGTGCACAGTATGCGACCCCCGCAACTGCCGTCCTCAGCACCAAGTCCGGAACCAACCAACTTCATGGCACACTGTTTGAAACCACTCGTAACAACGCTTTTGGTATCTCCAGGCAACGCCAGAATCCCTCCAACTTTGTTGCTCCTCCATACATACGCAACGAATTTGGCGCCTCTGCAGGCGGCCCCATCATTCTGCCCCATGTTTACCACGGCAGGAACAAGAGCTTCTGGTTCTTCGCGTATGAGCGGTACTCGCTCCGGAGCTTTTCCTACCAGAACATGAAAGTCCCTACACCGGCGATGAGAGCGGGCGACTTTAGCGGACTGCTCACCAGTTCCAACATCTTGCAGGTTCTTTACGACCCGAATACGACAACCTATAACCCCGCCGGGGGTCCGAACGGAAGTTGGCCGCGCCAGACATACACCCAGGAATACGGAGAGGGCCCCGGAAACCCCGCGATGTGCAACGGCAACATCAATTGCATCCCGCCTAACCTCGAGCCCAAGGACGCCAAGATCTTCATGGATATAACGCCCTTGCCGAACAGCACGAATAACCCTTTGGTCACGACGAATCTTTCCGGTCCCGACATTGGCAACGATACCGCTCCGCAGATCAACTTCCGGTTGGATCATGAGTTCAACGAGAACAACCGCGCCTATCTGCGATTTGGAAACGAGCCAACCACAGACGAATTCAATCGCAACGACCCAACCGACGCAGAACCGACTCTCGCGGCTGACGGTCTGCCCTACGGAGCCAGCAGTCTCTCGATCGATGGCACCAATCTGTTCGATGGCGCGATCGGTTATACGCACGTTTTCTCCCCGACGTTCTTCTCTGAAACTGTGTTGAGCCAGACATGGTTTGCTGAGAACAACATTGCCGGCGGTACGCCCCACGCCAATTTCGAGAAGGAGTTGGGGCTTCCTAACAACTTCGGCGAAGAAGGTTTCCCGTTCATCGGCTCCGGCAACCATATTCTCACTCCCATGCAGGGCACAATGTTCCAATACGCAGTCGACTCGATTGTTAGCGACATTGACGAGAACCTGACCAAAACTGTGGGCAAGCACCAGATGTTCTTCGGGGCGCGCTTCCGCCATGAACGCTTCGGTTCGCTGCCGGACGAGTCAAAGGACGGCATCGATTTCGGCGGCAACGGAACCGGCCTGGAAAACCCGACGTCGGGCACCAATTACTCGAGTACGCCCAACACCGGCAATGCAAACGCCGACTTGTTCATCGGCTCCTCCAATAGTTACAGCATCAACATTCAACCGCCTTATCAGCATCTGCACCAGATGGAGTTCGACGGCTATTTCCAGGACAATTGGCATGTCCGGCACAATCTCACTGTCAACCTCGGGCTCCGATACGAGGCGCATCCGGCGCTGTGGTCGAAGTATGGGATGCAGGAGAGCTTCGACTTGGCGAACGATGCAGTTGTGCTGGCCACAACGCCGGCCACGCTCATCGCCGAAGGTCTCACGACTCAAGCCGTCATTACCAATGACATCAACAACGGTGTGAAGTTCGAGACCGCCCAGGAAGCAGGAATGCCGCCAACCACGCTGGCAAACGATTCCAACTTTACTTTTGGCCCGCGCGTGGGTCTGGCCTGGCAGCCCTTCAAATGGGGAACGGTCCTGAGGGGAGCTTACGGAAGATATATCTATCCCGAACCCATCCGCTCGTATGCAATCAACATGAACAAAGCCACTCCGTTTACCGCGGGCTACAGCATGAATTACAACGCGGCCAACCAGTCACCAGACGGCATCCAGCAGTATCAGTTGCGCACCGTGCTTTCCGCTTCAAATCCATGGACGACCGAAACAGGCAGCGGCACCGGCGTACCGATCGTAGGCGTGGACAGCGCCAACGTGATCAATAGCAACACAACCAATTCCTTGCTGCCTGGTTACAGCATCTACAACGTCGATCCCGACTATCCGCCGAACTTCGTCACCCAGACAGCCTTCACCATCGAACAACCCCTCAAGGGTAATTCAGTGCTGCGGCTCAGCTACCTCTACACCCACGCAAACAACATGGACCAGAACTACGACTACAACGAGCATTACTCTACATACGGCTGGGAAGTTCTCACCGGTACGACGACGCCACAAGGATCGGTGATCGGGTCAAATCAGTATGCGGCGACAGCGCTCGGGGTTTACGACCAGACCACATACGGCGGCGGAAGCTGGGACCAGTTGAAGAGCGGTTGGTCGAACGACAACATTTTTCAGGCAAACTTCCAGCGACTCTTCCATCGCGGCGTTGCCTATCAGATCAGCTACAACTGGCAAAAGCCGATGCGGGTGGGCGGCAATGGAGGCCGCGACGGCAATATCTATCCCACCCAGGCCTACGTCACCTCCGGGCTTGGCATCGTGACTCCGGTTGCAGCGGGTGCCGGCGTTGGAATTCTTCCTGCCGCTCCTCCACCCCGTCCTGCCGGCATTGCTTCCTATGCCAGTTTTCGCGCCATGAATCGCTTTGAGAACTATCAGGAGGACACCAGCATTCCCCTGCAGCACGTCCAGTTCAACGGCATAATTGATCTACCCTTCGGGCGCGGCAAGCGCTTCCTGGGCAACGCGAACCGATTTATGGATGAAGTTGTTGGGGGCTTCCAAATTGCGGGCGCGGGCAATGTTGTTTCGCAGGACTTCGCAGTCAACAACGGAAACTGGGGACCGACCAATCCGCTCAAGGTTTACAAGCACGGCGCACCCATCACCGATTGCCGCAGCGGCAACTGCTACAAAGCATATGAGTGGTTCAACGGGTATATTGCTCCGACAGCGGTTTCAGGTAATGCCTGCTCAGCCGGATTGTCAACAGTGGTCAGCGGACTTCCCTCCGGCTGGCTGCCCTCCCAGAGTCCTATTGACACGGTTTGCAGCGCGCCATCCGGCGGCAAGGCAGTCACAGACAAATACTTCGGTGACAACGACGTGAACATCAAACTGTTGAACGGCAAAACTCTGACTGGCGTTGCTTATGCTCCTAACCCTGGCGGGGTCTATGGTGGGAATCCCTACTCGCATACGATATTGAATGGTCCAATGAACTGGTCGGCCGACGCTTCCCTCTTCAAGGTCTTTCCAATCACGGAGCATTCGGATCTGCGCTTCAACCTTGACGCATTCAACGTCTTCAATCACCAGGGCTTCACCAACCCAGGTACAACCGATGGCGTGGAACAGGTGACACCCGGAGGGGTGGGCGCTTCCTCGGCCAACGGGCCGCGCGAGTTGCAGTTCTCGTTGCGTTTAAATTTCTAGCCAGCAAACCAATTGCATCTGAACCAGCCGGCGCCAGGGATACTTCCCCGGCGCCGGCCCACCCGATCCGGCTTCGAGCCGAAACCGGCAACATACCTTATCGCACCAGGCAATGCACGGCGCCCGTCGAGAATCGATCAAACTGGTCGCTGCTTCAATTGAGCACCATCGCGTCAACATTGAGTAACCGCTTCAGGAGTGTCTTCGCATGAATCTTCGGCACCGTTTGCGTTTCTTCGTATTCCCTTTGGCTCTTTTATTTCCACTCTCTTCCGGAGCACAAACCTCGGCGCTCGTTGCGGCTCCGAAGAGCGTTGGTGCGGTAATGCCTGCGCCGCGCGTCTTTCTGCTGGATGCAAAGATGCTTGCAGAAATCAAGTCGGCCGCTCCGGACGACGCACACAGGAAGGAGTTCGTGGATGCCGCGATCAAGGCCGCGGATAAGGCGATGGGCGAAGGGCCATTTTCCGTTATGCAGAAGGGGGTTGTTCCGCCGAGCGGTGACAAGCACGACTATATGAGCCAGGCTCCGTATTTCTGGCCCGACCCTTCAAAGCCCGATGGCCTGCCTTATATTCGTCGCGATGGCGAACACAATCCCGAAATCAAGAAGATCACCGATCACGACAACATGGGGCGCATGGGTGAAGATGCACGGGCTCTGGCGCTGGGCTGGTACCTGACTGGCAAAGCGGCATACGCCGATCGAGCCGTCCTCGTGCTGCGCACATGGTTTCTCGATCCTGCCACGCGCATGAATCCCAACCTCGAATTTGGCCAGGGGATTCCGGGCATCAACACAGGGCGCGGCATCGGATTGATTGAAACGAGATTTCTGATGCCGGCGGCGGACGCGGCGGGACTGCTTGCCGGTTCGACTGCGTGGATCGCCGCCGATCAGGAGGGTATGAAGACATGGTTCGAGCAATTTCTCCATTGGATGCGCACCAGCGATAAAGGCAAGGCCGAGGATGCCGCAAGGAACAACCACGGAACCTGGTACGATCTGCAGGTTACGGATTACGCGCTCTTCATCGGCGATAGGCAACTTGCAGTCGATACCCTCAATCACGTAAAGTCTCGGCGCATTGCGGTGCAGATCGAACCCGACGGGCGCGAGCCTCTGGAACTGGCAAGAACCAATGCCTTCAGCTACAGCATCGGGAATCTGGATGGATTGATGCAGCTTGCATGGCTTGGACAGCAGGTTGGCGTCGATCTCTGGAGTTACAAGACGCCTGACGGCAAATGCATTCGCGCCGCACTCGATTTTCTATTGCCGTATGCGCTTGGCACGAAGCCATGGGATTACAAACAGATAGGCGGGTTCCATGGGCGCGCGCTGCTCGGAGATTTGCAACGAGCCGAGGCGGTGTACCACGACCCAAAATACGAAGCTGCAATTGAGCAACTGAGCGGGGGCAGAACCAATCCTGATGCGGCGCTTTGAGCCAAAGCGACCAATGGACCACTGCAACCTGATGGAATAGTAAAATCTCACTTCCCAAAGCGTTATTGGCACACAGGATTCCAAAGGACAAAATGCACATCGCTACTTTGTTTCGGTTGCAGGTTCTTCCGCTTGTTTTCGGCGCCCAGATTGCACTGGGCCAGGTCTATGTCTCTCCGCAAGGCAACGACGCGCACAAGGGAAGCGAAGCCAGTCCAGTGCGCACGCTTGAGCATGCACTCGAACTCAGCAACGCCTCTGGCGCGCACCGGATCGTGCTGCGCGGAGGAACTTACCGGCTGACCGAGCCGCTGCGCTTGGCTCCCCGCGACTCGGGAACCGACGGCCACGATCTGGTCTTCTCCGCTGCTCGCAGGCGAGCATCCCATTCTCAGCGGCGCCGTGCGCATTGAGCATTGGCGTTTGATCGACCCAGCGAAACATCTCTGGAGCGCTACCGTTCCATCGTCCGTTTCCAATTCCCGCCAGTTGTACATCAATGGCGTTCGCGCAACACGTACCCGCGGCCGCGTGCCGGTTGCTCTCACTGAAACAGCTACCGGATATATCGCAGCCGACGCTACACATGGCCAATTGGAAGAATCCCTCTGACATGGAATTTGTCTACACTGGCGGCAACAGTATCTGGTCAGAGCATTCCGAAGGACTCGGTTCCTGGACAGAGCCCCGTTGTCCGATTCAATCGATCAGCGGAGCCAACATCACCATGGCGCAGCCCTGCTGGGATAACTCGACCCGACGCGTGATGCTGCCCAGCGGCGCACGGACAGCAAATCTGGTAGGTCCCATGAGCGTGGGCAAGCGGCCGGAATACATGGAGAATGCGTTCGAACTGCTCGGCACGCCGGGCCAGTGGTATTTCGACCGTGGCGCCGCATCAGATATATTATGTTCCGCGCAGCGGCGAAGATATGCGCACAGCCGATGTGGAGATGCCGGTGCTCGAGAAACTCGATCGAGGCTGACGGCAGCGCCGCCGAGCCCGTTCACAATATCGTCTTCTCCGGTTTGCAATTCTCTTACGCTACGTGGCTTGGTCCCAGCAGCAGCGAGGGTTTCTCCGAGATTCAAGCCAACTATCAGATTACGGGCGCGGACGGCTACTCACGCCAGGCGCTCTGCAACCTTGTGCCAGACGGAACCTGCCCTTACGGGGCATGGACTCCAACTCCCGGTAATCTTGATTTCCGCTTCGCTCATCACATTCAGTTTGTGAATGACGCTTTCATCCATCTTGGTGCAGCCGGACTCTCACTCGGCGATGGCGCGCAGAACGACTTGGTCCGGGATTGCATCTTCGCCGACATCTCAGCCAACGGGCTCGAACTCGGCGGCGTCGATACTCCGCTCGCGCCCATCGCTGAATTCACCTCGGACAACCGCATCGAGAACAATCTCTTTCGCAATGTTGGAGCCGAGTACCGCGGAGGCATTCCGATTGTTGTTGGATACGCCAGAAACACCGTCATCGCGCACAACCAAATCGACCACATTCCTTATGCCTCGATTTCGATGGGATGGGGTGGCTGGCCGGACAAGATCAAACAAGCCGGACAGGCCAACAACTCCGCGGGAAACATTGTTCGCGACAATCTGATTCACGACCTGATGATCGTGCTCTCGGACGGCGGCGGAATTTACACCCAGGGACTCACCGGCAAAGACCTCTCCGATGGTGAAAAAGTTACCGGCAACGTAGTCTACAACCAGTACAGCTCCGGCCACCAGATCTATTCCGACAACGGATCATCGATGATGACCATCAGCGGCAATGTCATGTTCAACACCAATCACGATAACTGGGGCTCGCGCCATCACAACTACTATGACGGACAGGACGGCAAAGACTTCGATCCTCTTGTCGTCGAGAATAACTACTGGCAGCAGGGAGACGGGGATTCATCGAAGGGCAACGTGACCGAGAAAGACAATCACCTCATCGCTTCTCTCGAGGAGGTTCCGCGCTCCGTCCTCGACAGCGCCGGACCTGAGCCAACCTATAAGAAGCGGTTGGAGAATCGTCATTCTCAACTCTTTCCCAGGACAGCGCCGGAACCTCCAAGCCGCGTCGCAGCCGCGCCCGGAAATGGCTTTGCTTATGTCACCTTTAGTCCGCCTGTGGCCACCGGAAATGCTCCCGTGCGCTCCTACACCGCTGCCGCCTCATCCGGTGGCAAGGCGAACATTTCGGCGCAAGATTTCATGAAGGTAGCCTACATGCGCGTTCCCTCTCTCGCTAATGGTCAGCCTGTCACCTTCACTGTGACTGCGACGAACGCCGCAGGGACAAGCGTCCCGTCTTTACCCTCGGTTGCCATCACTCCGGAGAACCTTGCCGTTGCCGCTCCGCGCGCTCCTGCTGCGGTTTCGGCACATCCCGGCGAGCATGGAAATGTCAGTATTCACTTCCAGAGCCCGGCGGCGGAGCACAGAGGCGACGAGCTCAGCCCCATCACCGCGTATGAAGTAACGGTGGAACCAGGTGGGCGCAAGGTAACTTTCACAGGGCGCAACGTGCTTACGCTGCAAGAAGGGACGCACGTCACCTTCAAAGTGATCTCCGGTTTGAAGCCCGGCACCTATACGTTTCATGTTGCTGCCGTAAACCAAGCGGGTGCGGGCGAATCCGCCTCGACGGAGCCGGTCACTGTTCAATGACGAACATCTGGATCCCCTGGCAAGGCGGCGCGACACAACACTCACCTTGGTCCCGATTATCGGGCGCTCCACCTCCGCTTTCGGACCACTGGCCAGTCCGTAAAATCTGCATTATGTGCAGTTGGTATTGTGTCTCGATTTCTGATTGAGCTCCTCGATCGAGACGCTGACCTGAGGTTCAAGGCAGGCTCGCGGCATGGGTTCTTGTTTTCTGGAATCGGTTTCGTCTATTTCAACCACTCAACTTGTAGAAGGGAAAATTCATTGAATAATCCAATCCATCCCGAAAACGCCAATTCACTCTTGTCGCGTCGCGAATGGCTGGGGAAACTCGCGCTTCCTGCGACCGGCGCCGCGCTTGCCGCTGGTCTCTTCGATGGGACAGCGCCGGCTTCGGCACGCACCAAGCCCGCCGTGAACTCCGACGACCTGGGTGCGCGCGTTTACAACATTCGCACCTACGGCGCAAAAGGCGATAAGACAACTCTCGACACGGCCGCTCTGCAAGCTGCGATCGATGCCTGCACAGGCGACGGTGGCGGGACTGTGCTGGTTCCAGCCGGTACTTTTACCATTGGCACGGTGGAACTCAAGAGCAACGTGACGTTGCATATTGCCGCCGGGGGAATACTGCTCGGAAGCGGAGACGGCAAGCAGTACCACGCGGTCGATGAGATTCCACTGCGTGGCGATACTACGCTCAACGATGGAAACTGGGCGCTGCTCTTCGCAGTGAAAGCGAGGAACGTCTCCATCCAGGGACCGGGCACAATAGACGGTCAGGGTGCTCAGTTTCATTCGGCGGTTCGCGGCACGCCGCCTCCCAGCGGACTCGGCGGGAATAAGCGTCCCTACCATGTTCTCGTCTATCAATCCGAGAACTTCTCGGTCCAAAACATATCTCTCTTGGATTGCCCCTACCACAGCATTCGTATCATCGAGAGCCAGCGAATCCACTTCGATGACATCTACATTCACAATCGCGTCAACGGTAACAATGACGGGTTCCACTTTATCAGCGCCGAGCATGTCACCGTGAGCAACTGCATTGTCAAGTCAGGCGACGATGCGTGCGCCATGTTTGGCTCCTGCCGTTACATCACGGTTACAAACTCTTACTTCAGCACTCGCTGGTCGGTCTTCCGCTTCGGAGGCGGCCACGCGGGTGATATCGCCATCTCCAACTGCGTGCTTCGCGAAGTATACGGCTGTCCGATCAAGTTTCAGGGCGATCCCGGCTCGGTGTTCGAGAATATGTTGTTCTCCAACCTGGTGCTGGACGATGTCACCGGTCCCATCAGCATCAGCGTAGGAAGAGGACGGCGCCGGCCGGGCGATCAAGCTCTTCCTGACGAATTGCCCCCTGTTGCCGTACGGAATATCTCATTCAGCAACATTCATGGCACAGTCACCACCAACCCTCCACATCAGCTTTCCGAATCCACCCTGGTAGTAGGCAGCAGGCCCGGAGAGGGTCACTCTGCCATCGTTCTAAATTCCATCGATGATTCGGTGCTTGAAAACATATCGTTCGAAAACATCCATCTGACCTTCGGCGGCGGCGGCACTGCCCATGAAGCGGCGCGGCGCGACCTGCCCAAGGTTTTTGGCGAGTACTTCGAATTGGGCCCGATCCCAGCCTACGGGCTTTACGCGAGAAATGCGCGCGCCCTCACGCTGCAGAACGTGCGCTTTCAGGTCAGCACCCCCGACCTGCGCCCAGCGGTGATTTTCGACCATGTGGAGGACGCGGTCATCAATGGCCTCAGTGTTCAGGGAAATGCCGGGGCGGAGTCTGTGCTGCGCTTCATCGGCACAAAGCAGACGCTGCTTTTGGGGGTGCGTGTTCTCAGCCCCTCCTCTACCTTCCTGGAATTGGAGGGAGAGGCTAACGAGGGGATCATCGTTGAGGGCGGGGACCTTTCTCGAGTGGCTTCTAGAGTGGCATTCAAGGATGGCGCCACCAAAGAATCAGTCACTCTCCGCAATGTGTGATCCAGCACGCTTCGCAATCCTGCTAAAGCCCTCAGCAAAATAATCGCCGGCTCTGCAATTTTGGATAAACGATGATTTCAGAGCGTTCGTCTCAGCGCAGAAGCGGAGAGATCATTGCGGCGAAACCCGCAGGGCAGGGAGTTGGCTGAACTCAACAGAACTCTGCCTGTCGATTGGGTCCCAGCTGCACTCACGGCCTCGGCTCCCGGATGGACCGTGAAAGATGGTGCCATGGCCAGCACCGGTTCCGGGCGTGGAGTCATCTACGCCGCGCGACTACAGCCGTTTTCGACTGCGCTTTACCATGAGGCACATTTCGGGAAATCCAGATCATCAAACCTGTGTGCATATCTTTTGCTCTGTCCTTAGGAATTCGGCCTGCGTTGACCCGAAGATGCTGGATGATCTAAGACTTGGGGCGAGTTTTGAAATCCCATGCAGAGAGCATTTGGTCGTTCCACATCCGCAAAGGGTTGGGAAAGATGGATCGGGAATGCACTCAAATGCGTCGGAAAAAGTGGACCGTAACTTTCGTAACTGCGCTTAACATCGAATACTCAACTGCTCGTGAAGAATTCTGATAGTACTATGTTGACATTCTGAAAGTGAATGAAGCATAGTTTCGGAATTCAGTTTGTCAGGATCGTGAGCACGACCTTGATCGAACTGCTTGCGCTCCCGGCACCTGGACGTAAAACCGGCTTGCACTAAGGCTTCCCGGACAATGCCCCAGAAACCTGATACGGGCTCGCTTCGCTTAAAACCAGGTGTGCCCTGGACTGTGCCATGGTGTGCGGACACAAATGCGTCAAATCAGTACCTTAGGCGACCTGACTAGAGTGCTTCCGTGCGGGCTTGGTCTAGAGGCAAGTGCTTGATTCTATGAAGATGGTCCCCGGCGGTCGAGCTCCGGAATGCTGATCCGGCATCAGTCGGCCCGAATGGCAACTTGGCGACCAATCCAAGTTAGGTTCAAGCAGTTACCTGGTTGTCGTTGGGTACGGTCGGCCGCGAAATGTGCCGTGCATTTAACGCGTTGCGAATAATTTCCCCTTCCGGGTGCTGGTAGACCATGGCGCTTCTTACGTCACCGTGGCCCATTGCGTTCATCACAGCTTTCAGGTTTCCGGTCTTCGCCAACACGAAGCTGCCGAAGTCGTGGCGCGCACAGTAGAGGACTAGCTCGCGCGGCAGCCCCGCGGCTTGCCCCGCCCGCGCCCACTGCCGGTACACCAGCCCTTCCCCAATGTGCTTTCCCTTATAACGCGACTTCCACACCCAGCCCTCGCTCCGTTCCGCTTCGTCATTGAGTCGGAGCGACCGCCCGTGTTCCTTGAAGAGCGCAAAGTCTGGAACCTCAAGGATCAGCTTGCCCTCCTTGGATTTCGTAAACATTCTTCGCAGCGTCCGCAAGGCGTTGTTGCCGTTTGAGGCCGATCCGGGAAACTTGAGCTTCTCGACCTCGTCTTTGGTGATTTGGTCCATGCGCATTCCTGCAATCTTCGTCTGTCCCAAAAGCCTCCAGCCGTTTCTGTAATACCGGCGGCTGTCGGCCTCGAGCCGTCCCGTTTCTACCCATTGAAGAAAATCCTTCGAGTATTCACGAAGCGTGGGCGGCTTTTTGTCTAGCGGGTCGCTGCCCTTAATCGCGGCAGCGAGTTTGAGAGCGGCAGCCTTTTGCGCTCTCGTTTCGTTGGCTTCTTTGGTCGACCCGCGGTAGCGCTCGCCGCGCACCGTGAAGTCATACCAGTAATACTTCGACTTCATCTTTCTGAATAGTTCCACGAGAACACCTCCAAGCAGCCCGCACGGAAGCAACTCGTGTGTTCCGCCGAACGGATCCGAGCGGAACAACAACACCGTACACTGTCGCCGAAGCCTGCGCCAGCAAGCGGAGTCTGGACAAGTTCCTCGGAACGATGTACGCTTTTAATAAGTACACAGGGAGGAATCTATGCCTAGATTGGCCGTGGACGACAACCCACGAATGAACCTGCGGCTGCGACCGGAACAAAAGGCTACGCTCGTGCGCGCTGCGGCGTTGAGGCACACGGACCTGACGGAGTTTGTTCTCCAACCCGCCCTACGGGAGGCCAAGGCGGTGATAGAGGAGTCGGAACGTATCGTATTGTCCGAGCGTGACAGTCTTTTAGTGCTTAATCTGCTCGAAAATCCGCCAGCACCGAATGCTAAGCTGCGGGCAGCCATCGCTCGCATGCCAAAGCCCACGCGGAAACGAGGATGAGCGCTCCTGTTTGGCACGAAGAGCCAATCTCGAAAAAGCATGATCGGAAGTCTTTCGATTGTAGCGATCCGGCTTTGAATGACTTCTTCGAGCGTTACGCCCGCCAAAGCCATGAATCTGGTGCTGCGAAGACCTTTCTCGCAATTGATAACGCAGACAACAAGAGCATTCTTGGTTTCTACAGCCTGGCTCCGGGCGCTCTTGCCTACGCTGACACACCGGAGATGGTTCGCCGCGGCCTCGCCCGTCACGATGTGCCCGGGTTCCGGCTCGCGCGCATTGCTACAGACCTGCGTTGCCAGGGCCAAGGTATCGGCGGCCAACTCCTTGCCGCGGCCGCGCGGCGCTGCCTGCGCGCTTCGGCTGAGGTCGGCGGCGTTGTGCTCATTATCGATGCGAAGAGCGATCGCGCGGCCCGATGGTACGCCAGTTACGGCGCTGTGCCTTTGAGTGACAAGCCATTGAGGCTCGTAATGTCGCTCGCCTCGTTTGCCCACGACCTGAAAGCGGCAGGGCAGTTATGAGCGACAAGATGTGGAAAGGACGGGCTTGTTCCGGAATCCTAAGAAAGTAGGTGGCAGCACAAAACAAGAACAAGTGGCAATATTTGAATCGCGCCGGCCAATATGGCCAACACGAGTGCTGTGCGAAATAATTTGTTTGCCAAGGGTCGCCTTGTAAACCTCACAATCCCGGAATTGAAACTAGCGCGAGAGGTAGCGCTTAATACGCTTGCCTCCGCCCAATCACGTCGCGGCCATACGCATCGTACGGTCATTCGAATTTTATTTCGGGATTCTCCCCTTTGCGGAAAGAGTTCAGTGCAACTTGGGACGCCAGATTCTCAATCACAATCTCTTTTATCATTGACTACTTAGGCTCGCAGGTACGCACCAGGTTGCGAGTTATCTGCGAGCGGTGATCTATTCGATCACGTGGGACCGACGCAACGAAGTCTGCCCAATGGCATTTCATGACCATGCGGCGTCATCGTTCTTGATCTCGGCCCATTCGTTGAACACAAAAAGCCGTCGTGCCCCGGATCACCATTGACCGCTCTCCGACTTCCCGAAAAACGCACACTGAACGGCAAAAAGCGTGCGCGGTGACGAATGTCAGAAAGCGTTCACAGCATTGAAAAACTGCTGTTCATCCAGGTATCCGATGCCGCACCAGTACACTGGCCAGTTTGCGCCGGTGATGGGATTCAATGTATTGTTCCCGGAATAGAATGCGCCCTGGTATTGCATCTTCGCAGTATTCGATGCCAGCAGGGTAGGAAACAGCTCCGACAGCGAGGTGGCGAGAGGGCCCTCGAGGTTATAGGCTTTCGAGAATGTGTAATAGCTGTTGAATGCGGCGGACGTCGCCAGCAGATTGCAGTTCACTGCGGAATAGTCGAACGGGGCAAGGCTCAAGCCATCGATGGCGAAGATCTTGTAGGCGGGGTTATTGCCAAAGAACGCACTGATGCCCGCAGTGACTGCCAGCGCATTGCCCGGCGACATCAGCCGAAATTCGTCCATGTGCGTATGACCCGCAAGAGACATAGCGATAACGCCGGGATACTTTTCAATGATGCCCATGAACGTCTTCTGATTGGTGTCAACCCACATCATTGTGGCAGCTGTGATCTTCCCGTTCACGTCATTGGAGGCCGCGGCGGTGGTGCCTTCCGCGGCTCCAGGAGGTGCATGCATCAGCAGCCACACCTTTTTGCCGGACAAACTGGCCTTGGCAAGTTGGGCATCGAACCACGTAAACTGATCCGCGATCATGGTTGGATCAGGAAGAGGAGCTCCTGGAGAAAGCGCGAACGTGTTCAACGCGACGATCATCAGATCTAATCCCGCGGGCTCGACCGCGTAGTACCCGCCGTTGGTGATCGATGCGATCACATCCTGCCGGTTTCCCGCGCCATTTAATGCGAGCGTGTATAGCTGTTGCGCGTTGTTCGAAAGAAACGTGCTGTCCGGCCCATAACCGGTATAGGAATCGCAATTGCCGAGCGCAAAGTAGACAGGGGTCGTTCCTGCCGCCGCCCTGATCTGCTGCAAGACAAAGGTGAGAGTCTTGTCCACAAATGCGGCTGCTTCGGCGGGCGTCTTGTTCGCCGAATAGATCGGATAGAGCTGATCCAGACCGTGGCCGAGAAAGTCTCCTGTAAAAAGGACTACCGGAGTTGTTCCCAGGTTCTGCTTGATGCTTTCGAGCGCCAGAGTCAGCAGAGCAAAGTTGGTGTCGTCGCCAGGCGCGGAAGGCGTGTTGTTCTTGACGTTCGCCGCTCCAGTAAAAATGTTCGGCCAATCGGAGGGATCCGCCGCGTCAAGTTGCGCTACCAGCGCCATATTATCCGCCACGGATTGAAGATTCAGCGCCGTATTGCCGGGCAGAAACGGATTGATATATGGCTGGAAGTGCACATCGGAGAAAACCGGCACCGAGAAATTGTGGGAGCCTGCAATGCTGGAAACTCCACTGCATCCACTGATGAGTCCTGCGCTCGCCAGGCTTGCCACTTCGAGAAACGTGCGGCGCGATAGTTGTGGCATTCGATCTTCTCCTTTTGCGGCCGTCGTGGCCCTTTCGGCAAGGGGAGTCAGAATTGCGGCGCCGTGGCCGGTAAGTTCTCTGAGTCAATACCTTCACAAAGACTGTTGTTGGCAGCCAGGTTGCCGCCCCCGTCAATGGTTACCGTCCAGATGGAGTCGTAGTCAAAGGCATCCCAGGCAAGAGGCGGAGCGCTGCTAACGTTGCTGTAACTGGCAAGCAGCGCGCTCAGTATCTGGGGGATGTTGCTGTGCTCCCACGCCACAAGAATGGTCTTGTTGGTGAATTGTCCGCCTTGAAAGAAATAATTGCTGGCTTCCTGGGGCGCGTTCTTGTCAGTCAGCAGAAAGTTCGACACCAGCGAATACGGCAGGTTTGCGGCGATGGCATACGGTTCGGCCGACAGGGCGAGCGTATTGTGCGAAAACGAAGTGGGCCCCGCGGCGGTGAGTCCGGCGTTGGGAGTCACCTGCGCCGGATCGAGTGAATAGACGTGGGTGGGCTGGGGTTTTCCTTTAAGCGCCCTGGAGATTGCGTTCCCAAGATCGAGGGCGCGCCACTGGCCCGCCGCAACAAAGTTCCCATTCGAGAAGACGATGGAGGGATGAGCATTGGCATGGCGTATGAAGTAGAGAGTTTCATTGGTGTTGATGTTGGCGGGGGGACCGGTGGCCTTCAATGAGAAGGTCGAGTACTGGCATGGCGCGGGGGCTACCGGCTCCGGGTCGAGCTTCGGATAGGTGTTCGGCGGCTTCAGATTGCCGTTATAGGTGGCCAGGCTGGCGCTTCCCGACGGCGTAATGGAAACGGCGTAGATCGTATCGGGCCCCTGATATGTGGACGGAGGCGAAAGGCTGGACTGCTCGAGTGTGTTCAGTCTGGCTAACAGGTTTTCAGTGGTCTCCCATGGCGCCGAAAAAACATAGTATCCAGGCGCCCTGGCGCTCACAATACCAGCAAGCAATGTGTCGTTGTCATTGCCGGTATCGTTGAAGTCAATGCCCTGGCAGGCCGAGCACGGGTAATCCGGCGATGGCGCGATCACGCCATCGGGTTCCGAACCCGGAACGTAAGACGTGTTGATCGGGAAACTGTTGCCGGTCGCTGACCCCATGTCCGAATAGGGACTCATCATGGTGAACTGATTCATGAGAGCAAACTGCTGCACGGCTTCAAGCGCCGCCATATCGGGATAATCACTTGCGGTTTGTAAATGGGTCATTGGCTCGATCGCATAAATAGCGCTTACATTCTGATTACCCAGCACGGCATGTTGCAGATAGGGCGCCATCAAAAGCGCCCTTTGCAGGCCTTGGGCGGTGAGATTTGCCGTATCTGCATTCACGTCTCCGCTGGCCTGATATTGCAAATCGGGACTGACGACGAAGATCAGGTTGACATTCGTAGCGGAAAGCGGCGCTGGATTGCTCGCCGGCAGATTGCCTTGATGATTCGACGCACCGCATCCGCAAAGGAGCATCATCGCCCCCGACAGAAGAAATGCGTGAAAACGAATTCGATCGATGAGAACCAGGTTCATAGACTTCGTCCCTTCATTCCCGCCTGCGCGATCAGAACGCAGGGGCAGTGGTAGGCAGTTGCGTTGAATCGATGCCTTCGCAATGCGAGTTGTCAATTGTCAGGTTGCCGCTTCCATCGATGGTCACCGTCCAGATCGAGTCGTAGTCCCCGTCTGCCCAGCCGGCCACGGTCTGGCTGCTGCCGTAGCTCTTTAAGAGCGCGTTAACCAGGGGCGCGAAGTGATTGTGTTCCCACGCCAGAAGCACCTTATGATTGGAGAACTGCGGATCGTCAAAAAAGAACTTGATGGTATTCGTAGTCACCGTAGATACGTCGTCAAGCTCGAAATCCGACACCAGATGATAAGGAAGGTTGTTGGCGATGGCATACGGTTCGGCGGTCAACGATGGCCGCACATAGGACCATCCGGAATTCCCGTATGGGGTAATCTGTGCGGGATCGATTGAATAGACCTGATCGGGGTTGATCTTGCCGCGCAAAGCATTGGGCAGAGCGAGCGCCCGCCATTGACCTGAAGCGACATAGTTACCGTCCTCCCAGGCGGGCGTGGGATGAGCCTCTGCGTGCCGCATCAGGTAGAGAGTCTCGTTTGTATTGGTGACCGGGGGATTGGACGAAGGCGCGGAGATATTGAATTGGGGCGTCTGACAGGCTGCGCTCGTCAGCGCGGGAGGCGGCAATTCCGGGTAAGTTGGCAGCGGATGCAGGTTGCCGTTATAGGTTGTCAGGTTAGCCATGCCGGATGGAGTTATGGAAATGGCGTAGACAAAGTTAGGCCCCTGATAAGTGGAGGGAAGAGTCAGCCCGTAGGAGTGTGCGGCGTTCGCCGCGGCCAGAAGATTCTGCGTGGCCGCCCAGGGCGCAGAGAAAACGTAATAGCCCGGCAAGCCGTAGCCGATCACCGTGTTTATCAAAGAGTCGTTGTCGCTGTTCTGATCGTAAAAATCAATTCCCTGGCAACTCGCACATGCAATGAGGGGAGGCGCAACCTCCTGGACTACCTGCCCCTGGGCGTAGCCGACATTGAGCGGAAAACTATTCGCCGCATAGAGAGCAGGACCGCCCGAGGATTCTTCGAGGGTAACCACATTGAGCAACGCAAACTGCTGTACGGTCTCAAGCGCCACAAGATCCGGGTAATTGTTGGAGGTTTCGAGATGGGTCATGGGTTCGAGCGCATAGATTGAAGTGACATTTTGATTCCCGAGAACCGCCTGCTTGAGATAGGCGCCCATCAGGAGGGTGCGTTCGAGTCCCTGACTGGTGAGGTTTGCCGTAATAGGGTTGATGTCGCCGGTCTGGTTGTTGTTCAGGTCCTCACTAACGACGAAGATGAGGTTGACATTGGCGGCTGAGAGCGGCGCGGGATTCGATTGGCCTGGAGTGACGGGAGTCGAAGACCCCCCGCATCCGGCCAAAATTGCAAGGGCAAAGGACAACAGTGGCCAGAATCGAACTGCGGAATTCATAGGGCCCTTTGGTTGAACCTGGAATGATTCGACTAAATGCTCTATCGGCATTTGTCCGAACATTTCTCATTCTCGCGCCGACATTTTTTCCAATTGATACCGATTCCTGCCGAGTTCATGTTCGTCCTTCTCGCGATTCGTCAACTCCAAAAAGCGGCATCCGGTTTCATCTCGGCATTCGGCAGCCGGCGAAAGTGACGGAAGCTGCTCTTCATCTCCAACACTTCACTCGTATTACGCGATGTGGGCGCTCGAGCCCATTCGCTACGGCGTACGCATCTACCGGTCTGGCGAGAACCGCGCGGCAATCAACGAGTCGGGCCATCGAGTGATTTGCATCACATCTTGTCGCGAAATTCCAACCTATTATCACGCTCATCCCGCGTTGGGATCCAGGACGAATAAGCACGCCAGCCACGGGGACACCAGGAGACTTCCATGCAATCCACGCGTTGGCTAGGCGTTTGTCTCGCGACGGTATTCTTCTTTCTTTGCGGCTGCGGCAACAATGGCGGCAGTGTCCAGGCACCCACCGGGCTCACCTACAGCGCGGGAACCGCGGTCTACACCAAAGGAGTGGCAGTCACTCCGGACAACCCGACAAGCAGTGGTGGAGCGGTAACGGCATATAGCGTGAGTCCTGCACTTCCGGCTGGATTGACACTGAATAGCGGCACAGGCGTGATAAGTGGAACGCCCACCGCCGTAACTCCCATTGCAAGTTACACGGTGACCGCATCCGGCGTGGCCGGCAGCACTACGACGAGCATTTCCGTTACGGTGAACGATCAGCCGCCATCAGCGTTCTCCTATGCGGCAGGCACGGCGACATACGTCATCAACACGCCGATCACTCCGAACAGCCCCACGAACAGTGGCGGAACGGTGGTCTCGTACAGTGTGAGCCCGGCGCTGCCGGCGGGCCTGAGCTTGGGTGCGGCAACGGGGGCCATCGGTGGAACCCCTTCGGCCGTAACACCGCAGGCAAAATACACGATCACTGCGGTCAACACGGGTGGCGGCGCGACAGCAGCGGTGTTCATCACGGTCAACTCCGCGGCGCCGATTTCTTTAGCGGCCCCTGCCGGACTGTCTTACAAGTTTGCCAACGCCACCTACACAGTTGGCGTGTCAATTCCGGCCAATGTGCCAACCAGCACGGGCGGAGTTCCGCTTCCGTATACGAGCCCGAGTGGGATCCCCGTCCCGGCCTACAGTATTAATCCCTCGCTTCCCCCGGGGTTGCACATCGACGGCGCCCCGCTTCTTCCTATCGGCGACCTGCCTTCGGGGATTATCAGCGGAACGCCCACGGCGGCATCGCCGGCTTACGTCTACACGGTAACGGCCAACAATCCGTCCGGAAGCACTACCGCGATGCTGACCATCGAAGTGGATGCTGCCGACGTGGCTCCGGCCGGCCTCTCGTACAGCACGCCGGCGCCGGTGTATGAAGCGGGAATCGCGATCACGCCGGACTATCCGGCCATCAGCCCTCTGGGAGGTGCACCGACCAGTTACAGTGTGTCCGGCGACCTGAGCCAGATTGGATTGACGCTCGATCCTTCCAGCGGCGTGCTGAGCGGAACACCGGCCGCATTGCCGTTGCCGACAGCACCACCGCTCACGGCAACCTATACCGTTACGGCTTCCAACTCCGCGGGCGAGGTTACCGCGCCGCTCACCATCACGATTTACAACTCGCACCAGTCCGTGCCCAACATTGCCCAGGCCATTGATCCCCTCGCGGCTCCCGGCTCCAGTTTTCAATTTCTTGACACCGGCATGGTGGTGACCGACACCTACAATCCCAACGTGCCGCCCGTCGAGTGGATGGCGGGGCAGGCGGTCAGCACCGCGGTAAACCCGAATCTGAACCTTTTGGCAGTACTGACAAGCGGCTTCAACCGCGTCTTTCACGAAGCGTTTCCGTTTTTTGACCCTCTCTATTCAAGCGAATATGTCTTTCTCTACGACATCAGCGGGGGAACGCCTGTCTTCAAGCAAGCCATCCCAATACCCAATGCGTATCACGGGCTGGCTTGGGATCCGGTCCCGGGCAACAACGCGCTCTACGTCTCCGGTGGCATGGGCGACGCACCATTCGGCACCGATCCGATTCCGTATACCGTCAACGGCGTTGCGGCAACAAATAACGGAGACAATGTTCACATCGTTACCCTGCAGCCGAACGGAAGCTGGGCGCTTTCGGCGGAGCTGGACCTGGGACCGAGCAACTCAGTAGTCGGTGGACATCCTTCGGGGAATGGACTGCCCGTACCCAATAACTCCTTCGCTTCTGTCAACGCGGCGGTCTTCGTGGCTCCCATGGCTGCCGGAATAGCGCTCTCGAACGATGGCCAGACGCTGGTGGTAGCCAATTATTACAACGATTCAATTACCGTGTTCACCGGAGGCCTGAACATCTGGCTGGCTCAATGGGTGCCCGATCCGGCGTCCCCGCAACAGTTTCAGGGGACACTCCCGGGAACCGAACTCGATCTGCGTCCGGGCAAGGCCGCCAGCGGCGCCACTCCGGGCACGCCGGGTGGAGAATATCCATTCTGGGTGGTGTTGGCAGGCAAAAGCGGACCTGGAGCGACGGCCTACGTGTCAAGCCTTCGCGACCGCGAAATCGACGTGGTGAATCTCGGAGAGAGTTGCACGAACGGCACGACTGGACCTGGCTGCTTCCTGCAAGCCTCCCCGGTCGTAAAGGCTCGCATTCCCGTGAAGGGACAGCCAAACAAAATGACCCTCAACTCGGCCGGAACGCTTCTGTACGTGGCCGAAGACGAGTCGGATACCGTTGATGTAATCGATCTCAATCCTCGTGATGTCGGCGTCCCCAGCCAGAACCAGCCGGCCACATTCAACACGGTGATTGAGACGATTCCGGTCATCGCTCCGCCATCTGTCATGTCGGGTTCGCCGCTAGCGCAATACACCGGCGCCAATACCAACAGTGTGACATTGTCTCCGGACGAGCAGTATCTCTACGTCACCAATGGCAATCTGAACAACATCGCCGTGGTCAAGCTGACGGGAACCAATCACGGCGACCAGGTGATCGGCCTGATCCCTACCGGCTGGTATCCGAACTCGGTGGCTCTCAGCACCGATGGCGCGTTGGCCTATGTGGTCAACTCGAAGTCACCGACAGGTGCGAATCCAAATTGGTGCTATGTTTACGGGCCAGCCGGCTACCCGACCTGCATGCCGGCCAACGAATACAATCCGCAGTTGACCAGGGCGGGGTTGCAAACCATTCCGCTGACCGCAACTTTACTTCAGCCCGAGCTCAATACTCTGACCACCGAGGTGACTACCGATAACCACTTTGGCAGCGTCGAAACCGCGAACCAGGCTGCAACCATGGCGGCAGTCCACAGCGGTATTCAGCACGTCATCTATATTTTGAAAGAGAACCGGACCTACGACCAGATTCTGGGAGACCTTGGCCGCGGCAATGGCGATCCAACATTAACTCTCTTCGGGCAGGCAATCACGCCCAACCAACATAATCTTGCGCAGCAATTCGTAACCCTTGACAACTTTCTAGCCACCGCCGAGGTGAGCAACGACGGCTGGCCCTGGAGCACTTCTGCCCGCGCGCCGGATGTGGTGGAACACCAATATCCAATCAACTATGCGCAGCGCGGATTGAGCCTTGACACCGAAGGCATGAACCGCAACGTCAACGTTGCCATCCCGACCCTGGCCCAGCGCCAGGCGTCCGATCCCTTGATGCCAGGCGGCGCGCTTTCGCCAAACGTGACGGGCGGCGAGGACCTGTTGCCGGGGCAGACTGATGTAGATGCGCCAGATGGCCCCAACGATGAATTGAACACCGGCTATCTGTGGAACGATGCGCTGCGCGCGGGCCTCACGGTTCGCGACTACGGCTTCTTTGTCGACACCAACTGCTACAACGAACCGAGATGCCAGACTCCGCTGGCGCATGATCCGTTTTTGACCGGGACCATCGTCGCTCCGCCGACCAATGTTGCGCTCGCGCCTTTCACCGACCAGTACTTCCGCGGCTTCGATCCCTCCTTTCCGGACTTCTATCGCTTCAAGGAGTGGGAGCGGGACTTTGACGCCAACTACGCCAGCGGCGGGCTGCCGAATCTGACTCTCGTACGCTTCATGCACGACCACACCGGAAACTTCGGCACGGCGATCGATAAGGTGAATACGCCGGAGCGCGACGTGGCCGACAACGACTACGCCGTTGGCCTGCTGGTGCAAGAAATTGCGAACAGCCCGATCTACAAGAACAACACGCTGATCTTTGTTGTGGAAGATGACGCGCAGGATGGCGGCGACCACATGGATTCGCACCGCACCACGGCATACGTGGCCGGAGCTTACGTGAAGAATGCGGTTGTCTCGACACCCTATACGACCCTCAACTTCATGCGCACCATGGAAGAGGTGCTCGGTCTGCCGCCGATGAACCTGAACGACGCGCTGGCTGCCCCCATGAGTGATATCTTCAACACTTCACCGACCGCATGGACGTTCACCGCGACACCCGCGGCGATGCTTTACTGCACTCAACTCCCTCTGCCTGCTCCCTTCCTGTCCTGCAACAATCCGACGCCCGACGCAAAGTACTGGTCGCGCGTGACCAGGGGAATGGACTTTGATGACGCGGATGAAGTGGACGGAGCGACCTTCAACCACGTTCTCTGGAAAGGAATGATGGGCAACAGACCCTACCCGGCTACACCCACCGGGAAGGACCTGCGCCAGAATCGCGATAAATTGCTCGCAGAGTTCCGTCGATCTCGACAGCACCAGGCGGCGAGAACCCCCAAGCCTGCCGGGGATTGATTGCACCAGCGGCTCGGGCAGCGTATTCACTCCCAGGCCGGGTTCCCGGCGCCCGCCACTGTCTGAGAGACAGTCTATTCTGAACTCGCGGGCATTCCCTGAATGGCTCCGGCAGAATCATAAGCGCGAGGCCTCATTTAATCAGGGCTCGAGCTTCTCACTCAGAACGAGGGCCCCTATGCAAAAGCAACTGCTGAAATATATTGCGGGTTTCCTCGTGCTGTTTCTCGCACCCGTCTTTTGCCTTGCACAGGTAGATCGCGCAGGTTTGAGCGGAATCGTTACGGACATTTCCGGAAAGGTAATTCCCGGAGCCCGCGTCACCGCCCTGCAAGCTGAGACCGGGCTCATGCGTGAAGCGGTCTCTTCAACAAGAGGAATCTACTACGTTCCGGAGTTACCCGTCGGCCTCTACCGCGTTACGTGTACGGTGACCGGTTTCCGGCAAGTTGTCTTCGAGAACGTCGCGCAGACGCTTGGGCACACCAGCAAGCTCAACTTCACGCTTACCGTGGGGAGCGTGACCGAGCAGGTCAATGTCCAGGGCCGCACCTCCCAACTCGACGAGACGAGCGACGTGCAGGGCGGCCGCACCGAGTCCGAGCAGGTGAAGGACCTCCCACTGAACGGCCGAAACTGGTCGACATTGACGGCACTGGTCCCCGGAACCGTGGATACAGGCGGAAGCAATCAGCGCAGTATCCGCTTTGCCGGCCGTGGGCTGGATGACAACAACTTTACCTATGACGGTATAGACGCGACCAACATCGTCAATCAGGCACAGCAATCCTTCGTCCGGCTTGCCATTCCCACAGACGCCATCGAGGAGTTTCGCATCGACACCATGCTCTTTACCGCTGAAAATGGAAGTACCCCTGGCGGCCAGGTGGACGTGGCTTCGAAGTCCGGAAGGAACACTCTGCACGGCGGCCTGTTTGAGTTTCTGCGCAATGACATCTTCGATGCCCGCAACCCAATCCTTCCGACCAGACTTCCCTTCCGTCTCAACCAATTCGGGGGCGACGTTGGCGGACGGCTCATCCGTGACCGCAGCTTCTTTTTCGTCACCTATGAGGGGTTGCGTCAGAGTTACAGCCAGCCGCTCTCGGGATTCGTCCCCAGCCCGGGCTTCCGCTCTCAGGTGGCCGCGGCCAATCCCTCGCTTAGCCCAATCATCGCCGCCTATCCAACGACAGGGCTGACGCCCTATGCGACGGATATTGATCAATTCACCGGCTCCGGCCGGCAATTGGACAATGAAAACTCAGCCATGCTGCGCGTCGACCACCATTTCTCTCCGGCCGACACGGCATATCTCCGTTTCAACTTCGATGCGGCTTCGAGCGACATTCCCTCAGATGGCCTCAACGACAGGCAGCTTACAACGTCCCGGCCGGTGAACGGCGAACTGGAAGAGCTGCACATCTTCTCGCCCCGGCTGGTCAATGAAACAAAGATCGGTTTCAATCGCAGTACCGTTTTCACCACCAATCAGGGGCTGACAAACCTTCCGTACTCTGTAGCTGTTGCTGGGCTCACCACCCTCGCTAACAATGAGTTCACTGTTGGCGTGGGCAATTCCTTCTCTTATATCGACAATCTGACCTTGGCTCGCGGGACGCACACATTGAAGTTCGGCGTGGAGGTTCGCCGCATCCAGCTCGATCAGGGAAATACTGCCAACGGGACGATCGTCTATTCTTCACTGAATCTTCCCAGTTCCAGCTTTCTCGTCAACGCCGTCTCTTCCGCCACATTCAATCAACAGCTGCCAGTGAATGGCATGCGCAAGACCGCGGTGTATACCTATGCGCAGGACGAGTGGAAGCCGCGGCCCAATCTCACTCTGAATCTCGGCGTCCGCTACAGCTTCTACAACATTTTTCACGAAGCTCACGGAAAGGCCAACCCTTTTGACTTCGCAACGTGCGGTGCGGCGGGTTTCTGTGGCGTGGGCGCCAGTTTCGGCAACCCAAACACGCTCGACATCGACCCGCGCATAGCGTTGGCCTGGTCGCCTGCCGCTCTTGGAGCCGGCAAAACGGTGATTCGCTCCGGATTTGGGCTGTACCACGGCGATGGCCAACTCGACGACCAGAATGTACCCATCAAAAACGAGGTGGGTGCCTACTCGCTCAGCACCAAGTCAACCCCCGGGCTTGCTTACCCCATAACGCCCTTTCTCAACGGCTTTGGCACGATATCCGCGAATGCGGACGACCGCGACCGCAAAGACATGTACGTCATCCAATGGGGACTCTCCGTTCAGCGAGAGCTTTCCCACGATCTGGTCGGCACGCTCTCGTACGTAGGAAGCAAAGGCAATTTCGAACTGATCACGTCGTACGTCAACCTCATCAATCCGGCTACAGGCGCTCGCCCCAATCCCGCATTCGGCCAGGTGAGATGGCGGGGCAATTTGAACAGCAGCTCCTACGATGGCTTCATCGCCAGTCTTCAGCGCAACTTTACCCATGGTTTGCTGGTCTCCATCAACTACACCTATTCCCACCAGATCGACCAGGATGCACCTGGAGGTGGGGACTCGGACAATCCGCAGAATCCAGCCTGCATGGCGTGTGAGCGCGCCTCGGGTGACTTCGACGTGCGTCATGGTGTGAACGCCAACGTGGTTTACGATCTGCCCTTCGGCAATGGAAAGGCGTTCTTCTCCCAACCCGGAATCGCCAGAGCGTTGCTGGAACGCTGGAGCCTGGCCGATATCGTCGAGGCGCGTACGGGAATGCCGCTCAACGTCATCTATTCTCGATCGAGTTCGACGGTCGCCACCGGCTATACCACCAATCAGCGTCCAAATCTCGTTCCCGGAGTTTCACTAACGCCATCGGGTGGAAAGTTGATCTGTGGAACCGCCGAAAACTGGATCAACCCTGCTGCATTTACCCCTGTTCCAAACTCGAGCTATGGCGATGCCCAACGCAACATCGCGCGCGGACCTAACCTGTGGCAGGCCGACCTAGGTCTCTCCAAGCGCATACCACTTTCTGAGCGCGTCCAGCTCCAGTTCAGATGCGAGGCCTTCAACCTCTTCAACCGCGCCCAGTACAGTTTGCCACTGGAAGAGATTTGGCTGCCCCCGTCCGCGACCGCGCCAGCGAGCATTGAGCCGCAGGTGTCCACAGCAAGCACAACCCCAATTGGAACCGGAACGCCGCGCGAGATTCAGTTCGCACTTCGCCTGCAATTCTAAGGGCAAGAACGCGCTGCGCTTCCATAGATAAACAGACCAAGTCAGTCGCAACGTGCCACTCGTGGCGCTTTCAGAGGGAGTATCACAGATAGATCGGCAAGTGTTTATGGAATGGGATTACTTCACCTGTCCGTAGAACCCGCTTAGATTTAGAAGAGTCCTGCATAGTGCCGACCCAAACAGTGAACGAGAAGGGATGTTATCAATCTCTGCACCGGTCGGCATGCGAGACTGCCCGTGGTAAATATCGAGCGCCGGCAGACGATCGTTGATCGATCAACTCGCTCGTCGGCTCGTCGCTTCATGTTTGAGTCACATGAGTGAAAGTCGTTCGCAAAAGAACAACCAACATAGCTCTAAATCCAGCTGTGCCCTAGACTGTGCCATGCCGTGTGTGCACAGATGTGTCAAATCAGTATCTTATGCGACCAGACTAGAGTGCTTCCGTGCGGGCTTATTCTAGAGGCAAGTGCCTGATTCTACGGTGATGGCCCCCGGCGTTCGAGCTCCGGACTGCTGATCCGGCATCAGCATCCTCGAAACGCTGTTTGGGGACCAATCCAATTTAGGTTCACGCAGTTACCTGGTTGTCGTTGGGTACGGTCGGCCGCGAAATGTGCCGTGCATTTAACGCGTTGCGAATAATTTCCCCTTCCGGGTGCTGGTAGACCGTGGCGCTTCTTACGTCACCGTGGCCATTGCGTTCATCACAGCTTTCAGATTTCCGGTCTTCGCCAGTACGAAACTACCGAAGTCGTGGCGCGCACAGAAGAGGACAAGTTCGCGGGGCAGCCCCGCGGCTTGCCTCGCGCGCACCCACTGCCGGTAGACCATGCCTTCCCCAATGTGCTTTCCCTTATAACGCGACCTCCACACCCAGCCCTCGCCCCGTCCGACACAGCGCGCCTCGTTAATCTGCTTCACGCGGCTGCTTATGGGGATGAACCGGCGGCCGTACTCTGTTTTACTATCCGGCGTGAAGATCGTTCCGGCATCGAAGTCCACGTTCTCCACCTGCATGCAGTAGAGTTCGCGGGCATTGCGCATTCCGGTGTCGCGCATCACCACGATGATGTCCTTGAGCGGCCGTTCGGCCACCGCTGACAGCCTCCTTTCCGCTTCGTCATTGAGGCCGGAGCGACCGCCCGTGTTCCTTGAAGAGCGCAAAGTCTGGAACCTCAAAAATCATCTTGTGCTCCTTGGCTTTGGAATACATCACTCCGCAACGTCCGAAGCGCGTTGTTGCCGTTCGAAGCCGATCCGGGAAACTGCGGCTTTTCGACCTCGTCTTTGTTGATCTGGTCCATGCGCATTCCAGCGATCTTCGCCTGCTCCAATAGTCGCCCGTTTCTGTAATGGTGGCGGCGTCGGCCTCGAGCCGTCCCGTTTCCACCCATTGAAGGAAATCCTTCGAGTATTCACGAAGTGTGGGCGGCTTTTTGTCTAGCGGGTCGCTGCCCTTGATTACGGCAGCGAGTTTGAGAGCGGCAGCCTTTTGCGCTCTCGTATCGTTGGTCTCCTTGGTGGACCCGCGGTAGCGCTCGCCGCGCACCGTGAAGTCAATACCAGTAATACTTCGACTTGGCCCTTCTAAACAGTTCCACGAGATCACCTCCAAGCAGCCCGCACGGAAGCAGCTCGTGTGTTCCGCCTAACGGATCCGCGCGGAACAACAACATCGTACATCAGCTTGAATTCGATCCCAATCCAGGCAGAGAGCACACCTACACAATGCCAAACGCTCAAACACTGCGGCCGCGCTTGAGGGCTGCCGGTCCGTGCCGCCGGCCTGCTCCTCGCACGTCTGCGCGTCAGTGTGCGCTGAAGGTCCGGCCAGCTAGCTGTTTCTCACCGTTTCCGCCGGGAGCGCCTCGCTTGCAACAAGGCGACGGACAGAGCATACATTCAGAACGGACGGTCAACCCCCTGGAACGCACAGAAGGCTCAGTTCCACATGGGGATTTCAGCGGACAACAGGTATTTCCAGCGCGCTGGGGTGTTCTGAATCGTGGTAGACGGTCACGTGCGCCACGCGGGCGTCTTCACCCGATTCGGCTTCCACTTTGCCGCCGGAGTTGTAGTTCTTCTCCGTCCCGGTGGTGTTGATGCAGTTCAGCACCAGCCGCAAGCGGCTGCCTTTGGATACACGCCGAGAAAACCATGTAAAGCCGTCGAAGTCATACCGCAGAGTCTCGCCGGGCCTAATCAGTTTGGCCTCTCGCAACGATGCGCGATAACGCGCTCGTATGGCATCTTGGCTCAATTGCACGCTGGTCCCATCCAGCAGGATTTCATATAGCGTGACTGAAAAGTCCGTGTCTGGCACATCCATCGCCATCCAAACGGTCAGCTTCACACTGCCGGAGATCTCGGTTGCTTCAGGAAAAGGATCGCTGTGATATACCACGCCACCGCCAAAGAGATTCAACGCGTAACGCTCGTCGGTAAGAAACTTGGCGATATCGTCCTTCTCCATTTCGGCCGGCCGAAGATCGCCGGGATCGTAGGTGAACTTGTCTGGCGGCGAGGAGCGAGGCTGATCCACCAGTTCGCCTGAGTGAAAGACGTCATTCGCCGTGCCGGCCTGGGAAGCGAGATAGAGCTTGCGGTGCTCTGTGGCAATCGAGTCGAGATCGTCTGCATATTTCCAGTTTTCCGCGCCGCGCCCAACTACGTAGTACACCACACGCTTCTTGAGAAACTCCGGTTTGGCCCCGTCCTTCATCGTCCAGTCGTACCACTGCCGATGAAGATCGTTCATATCGAGCAAACTGGCGTCGCCAAAGGTCACCCCGCCAACATCCTTCTTGGGAGTGCAAGATCGGGTAGGAGCGCGGGCGGTGTTGACGCGGCTGTTTTGCCGCTTCGATACCATCGTCAAGGTATTTGTGGATGGCGGCTACACTGGATCGTTGATCGCGTGGGCCAAAGAAATGTTCGGCTATGACGTGGAAGTGGTCAAGCGCAATGAGTTGCACCAGTTCAAGGTTCTGCCCAAGCGCTGGATCGTGGAGCGAACTCTGGCTTGGTTGAACTGGTCCCGTCGTCTCAGCAAAGATTACGAACTGCTCCACACCACCTCTGAAACTATGGTGCTGATTGCTTTTGCTCATCTGCTGCTGCGACGTTATGCGTAGTTTTTAGACAGATTCTTAGGGTCGCTTCCGTCGTGGGGAGGAGACAAAATCTGAGCGATCGGTTAATAGCTGTCTCGTGCGCGTGATGATGCGGTCAGTGTCAATGTTTGCGACAAGCCCTTCGCCAACATCGTTCAATCGGCGCACAATTTCTGCCCTCACTAGGCAAGCTCAGCCAACTCATCGAGGACTCCCTTCAGCAGTATTGTCTTGCCCTTGGGAACAGACGAAAGGAAATGATCGTTGAGCGCCCGTTTCCGGCGACACTCTTCCGGCGAGAAGCGATAACGTTCACCTCCCGCCGGAGGCGGCTTTCCTGTTTTTTCAGAGCCGGAAGCAGGTCGATCTGCTGTGCCTCCGCGCTCGCGAACATTCTCAGGCTGTGCGGCTTCCTAGCACTATTTACTAGCACTCGGAGGTCTAGGGGTCCGGCACCAGGAATTCGCCCCTTGCTTCCTAGCACTATTTACTAGCACAGCTCGTAAAAATGGCCAGAATGGGGCAAGTTTGGTGCAAATCTCACGGTTAACGCCAACGCCAAAATCCGGCCGCAAGTTGCCTGTTTTGAATTGGTTGTATGATTTCGGAGGGTTTGGGACGGCGGAAAGGGGCTCAATCTCACGTCCTAACCCCTAGACGATAGCGCCACAAACCTGTCGGGGTAGCCGTTGCAGGCCACTCTCCTAATTTAACAAAAAAATACGGGCTGCCAAAGATAAACGGCGTCGCTGGCACAAGCTCCACCGTTAAAGCAAAGCCCCTTTAGATGCCTAGTTTGCGGACCTCGTCGTTGTAGTACTTGCGGTACAAAATCTCCCACTCCTGGGAGCCCTCGAGGATGATTTTGCGCTGGTTCGCGATCTTCAGCCGCGCAGCCGTGTCGATGCGGGCCTCGTCGGTGAGCAGTGCTGTGAGCGCCTTCCGCGCCTCCTGTCGGATAGTATTGCGGTCCTCGAGAAATCCTACCTGGTCGGTATCAGCCAGGGTATCGGCCACGGTGTGGGCCAGCTTGTTGAGCTTGTCTGGGCTGATCCTCATAGCACCGCCTTATACTTCTTGGCCAGCTCAGTCTTCACCTTCTTGAACATCTCCGCATATTGCGCCCCGGACTTGCGCATCTCCTCGGAGTAGGCGTCGAGAATCACGCGCACTTCTTCGTTGATGCGGTCTTCAAGGGAAAGTTCATCGAGAAGGCCCTCGTTGACGCGCGCTTCGGTCACCTTTAAGTCGCTGGTGGTGATCATCTTGGCGTCGATGAGGTGCTTGACTGTGCGGCGGGCGAGATACCCTATGTAATCACGAGAGAAAATCATGGGCTAAGGCTCAGGATAACGCATCGGACCCTGCGCTGTACACCAATACGCCGACGCTACCGGAGATGACCATCTTCTCTCCGCCCGGGATGCCGCCTCGATGCAAACCATCCCCTATCGACCGCGCCGCGCGCCCATTTTGCCTTCAGTCCTGCGGATTGCCGTGAAAACAAATCGAAAAGAGCGTTTTTGGCGGCTCCGGTTGAGGTATATTTGCCTATCCGGAAATCCAACAGCAAAGTGTTTCGAACCTAAAACCATCGACAAGGAGATTATCGTGGCAAGCTTCTGTACGAAATGTGGAGCTGCAATGCCCCCCGGCGTTCAATCCTGCAACTCATGCGGCGCATCCCTGGCGGTCCCGCCAACGGTTGTCGCGTCAACGCAACCAGTCGCCGCACCGTCCCAGTCCGGAAACAATGCGCTCAAGATCGTCCTGATTGTCCTTGCCGCCGTCGTTGGCGTGGGCATTCTCGGAGTCGCCGGCGTCACCTACATGGTCTGGCACGTTGCGCATTCCGTCGTCCATGTCTCTGGCTCGGGCGACAAGGTCACGTTCAAAACTCCCGAGGGCACTCTCACTGCAAACACCAACGAAAACTTCACCGCGGCCGACCTCGGTACAGATATCTACCCCGGCGCCACAACCGGCAAGGGGAGCATGCGGATGAGTTTGCCCACCGGTTCCATGGTGACTGCCGTGCTTCTCACCTCGGACCCGAAAGACCAGGTCGCTGCCTTCTACAAGAGCAAATTCGGAAGCGACGCCTCCACGTTCGACTCAGGAAACGCCACCGTCATCACGCTCAACAAAAGCAAGCAGGAATCTATCGTGATGACCATCAGCAAAGGTGAGTCGGAGAATCAGGGCAAGACGCAGATCACCATCGTGCATACTACGTCCAACAAGCCTTCCTGATACCGCAGCAATCCGAAGGGCGCTGGACCTTGCCGAACTTTTTCCGGCTTGGCAAAGCGCCCCGGTTGACGAAGCTGCAAGTCAGACAGTCCTGCTCGAAACCGCATAATACGGCTGGTTCGAGAGCGTAGCGTTGAACGCCGGGTAAAGCCATGCGGCCTTGGTCTCAGCGCGAAGCTCGAAATAATACTGCAATGGATACGCGGAGTCGGTGTAATCGCCTGGAATTGCGGCACTGTAACCACCTTTCGCCGATTGCATCTCTACGGACAGCCAGCGTTCTCCCTGATTCACGTGACGGTAGTGAAGATGGACTGAATCGGCCGTAACCGCCGCCCCCGAATGCAAAACAGAGAAAGCCAAAGACAGCGGCTTTCCAGGCTGAAAGCTGCCTGGCGGCGTATGCCGGCCCGCGACAGACAGACGCTGCGGCGCACCAGTCGCGGCGCGGACCGCCCGATCCGCATCCTGGGAAGAACCGCTCGCAGTCGGCGGGTTTTGCAACCTTTCCTGCATGGCCTGGATGTCTCTATCGATGCCGGGGAGCCGGTTGCTCCAATTCCCGCGCCGCCCGGCAACGTCGCCGTAAGTAATGTCGGCGCGGTAGACCTTCCCTGCGCGTTCCGCCATCTTTGCCCAGGCCTCGCGCGCCTTTTTGTACTGGGCGAGAGCACGCGTGCCCGCCTGCCGACTGCCGGTCTCTTGATAGATCTCAAACAGAACGCCGCTCCGTAGCTTGGCCGCGAAGAAGTTGCCCAGGCCATTCATGATGAGTACGTCTTCCTCAATGCGGCGAAACTCCGGCGAGGTGCGCGACCTTGCACTCGTGCGCGCCGCGGCCAGGGCCTTGTCGGACGCTGCTGTATAGTTTTCAAGCCACTGTGCGACCTCGATCGGAGAATACTTCGCATTCGGATTACCGGCGAGCAGGTCGCGGGCATACTCCACGATGGTCGAAAATATTTGTGGGTCGATGGGGCTCACCGTCCCGAAGCATTTTGGATCGGGTGTGTCGCTATATGGCGAGCGCTCGCTGCCCATTACAATCGGCATGTTTTCGTTGATCTCGGGCCAAAACGAATGATTCGATGCCGAGCAAAGATGCGCCGACGTCACCAGCGGAAGCACGCGGCTCGCATTGGCCAGTGCAGCTTCCACGGAATTCGCGCCAATCCCGAATCCCGCTTTCAAGAACCGGCGCGAACTCTCCGGATCGGCCTCCGGATTGTAGAGTCGTCTTCCCCAGACACGGTAGTAATACTCGAATTTTTCCCAATCGGCCTTCGGGTTGAGAGATTCGTCGGCATATGCGCAGCGTCCGCCGGTCTGGCCGGATCCTTCGCGCCCTTTGAACGTGAGAGGCTCCATCAGATCGAGCCCAGCCGCGCCACAGAAATGAGAGGTGCGTCCGTATGCCGCGGCCATCTCAGGATCGGCAGACAGTAAGTGGCGCTGTGTCCCGGGCCAAAGGCGAAACAGCACCTTATAGCGAGCCCCTTCGTGCAGAAAGTCGCCATATCCATAGCGCGTAAACAGCCGTGCTCCTCCACTAAGCGTGAACGGGCCGCTCTCAACGTGGTCCGCGCGCGGAATCTCAAGCGCGCGAATGTCCGACTGGTTATAGCCCAGGCTCTGGTGCTCCGCCGAGTACTTGGCGCCCAGTTTCACCGGCATCCCCGTCGCCACGGCAATATCGATCATGGTGGTATTCACGCCCTTAGCGTGCATATCGATCTCGACCTTGCGTCCGCAGCCGGAGATAGCTTCAAACAACGTCTTCCAGAACGGATAACTCCCCTCCGGAATGCCGCTCTCACCATGCACGCGCATCGTTAGTCCCTCGATCTCGGGGCACTCCTTCAGAATCATTGCCAGTGCATCGCGGCAGTAAGTCGCGTGCGTCTCCGGAGTAAGTCCTTCTATGTTGTGATAAGCTCGTGGGCTGGCCGTCCATTGGTAAGCATGAGTCCAGATACCTAACTGGAAGTGAAGCCCGCGCGCGCCTGTCTCCGTCGCAATAAAGCGAAGCATCTCCATGTTCTTTTGCTGTTCTTCCTTGGCTAACGGCACCGGCGTCGGCAGCACGTTGCCCTCGGGGTCGGCGAGTTGCATAACGCGCACACCTTCGTAACCCGGAACATCGACGAGATAGGGATACGGCAAGTGAAGATAGTCGTCGGTAACTCCTCTGGGAAAGTCGTATTCGAGGCCGTAAGCTAGAGTGAAGCGATTGAACCGGCTGGCCACAAGCGTGTCCAGATAGTCGCCCCAGAACGTCTTGTCGTAATACCATGACTTGTCTTCAAGCTCGCTGCAAAAGTATCTGCTGACACATCGAACTTCGTTCGCCGGTCTTTCTTCAATAACATCAGTCACGTGCAGTCCCGCGCCAGGCTCCGCACCAAACTGAACGCGCTCTGTTAGTTCAAGAAGACCGTAAATAAGTCCGAGCTGATTTACGCCTGAAACAAGTGTGGCCGCGATGCCTTCAAGATGCCCCGGCGCCAACCGGACACTCTCGGCAGCAGCCATCTCGGTCTTGGCCTGCGGAAATCCTCTCGAGAAAACGGAACCGGCAGAAGCCACAACAACGCACGATGAGGATCCTTTTGCTTCTTCAGTGGATTGCACAACTACGCAATTGACGCCCTTGTCGGATAGCGCCTTCCGCAGCCGCTCCGCCGCCCGTTTCACCGGCTCGCCGGATGCGATCGGATCGCCGGCGTCAATCAGAATAGCAACACGCCCGCTCGCTTCGGCAAAACCACTATGAGTAAGACCAAGAACTGTGACCGCTCCAGCGGTCTTGAGAAACTCTCTGCGCTGTATAACTGAAATTGGATCTCCCGCCATGTAACTTATCTCCTCGATAACTAAATTTCACTTTTTTGCCTATAAATTCGCTCCGCGCTCCGGCGCTCAATCGCGATGCGGACAGGTCTTCGTATTCAGACATTCGTCCGCCACCCGCAACCGCTCCACGGGACGGCCCCCGACAAGATGCTCTTCGACAATGGCAACGGCATCTTCAGGGTGCACGTTTCCGTACCAGACAGCCTCTGGGTAAACCACCACCATCGGTCCATGCTCGCACTGGTCCAGGCAGCCGGATTTATTGATCCGCACCCGCCCGCCAAGACCCGCCTCTTTCGAGAGCTGCTGCAGCCTTGCGTGCAGGTCGCTCTTTCCATCGGTCGTGCAGGAAGGCCGCGGCGCATCAGCAGGACGTGAGTTGTGGCAAACGAACACGTGGCGTTCAAAGACAGGCAAGCGGTCTTCCTCCTGATCAACAAAAACAGCCGTTCGTATTCCTGGCTTCCCGCCTTGCGGCAGGCTGGTAACGCAAGGATCGCGCTGGGCCATTTGTATTGATTCCAGACTAATGCTCAGACCCGGCCTTCTCCCCTTGCCATCGTGAAGTTTACACAATTCCCCTTCACCCCGGCTGAATCTGAGAGAATAGGTGCTTGACCATGAGTTCAGATAATCTCCTCTCGCTGAAAGATGACATGGTGGCCTTTATCGAGGGCCACGGTCTGCAACGCCTGCCCGGATACGTCACTGAAGACATTCCCTCCATCGTGTGGGAGGGCCAGGGAAATCCGGACGCATGGAAAGATTTTGTGGAGATGGCCAAGCACGTCGGTGCTCCCTTCGTCACCTTCAGCGAGATGACGCTGGAGCGGGAAGAGTTGGACTCGCTCATCGATGAAGCCGGCGAAATGAACTTCCCCGATGAGGAGGCCACCGAACTTGTCGAGGCCAAGTGGCTGCGCAAGTACGCCGGGATGTTGGGCTACATCCAACTCGGGTTTGTTTACCAGGGGCTGGTGTTTCTGCATGAGACAACAACCGAGTGGTACGAGCGATTCCAGGCCCTGCTTGAAGATATCGAGGCCTTTCAGGACATCGTCATCGACGACGCGCATTCTCACGACGACGAAGAGGACGAGTAACCTGCGTGGCCGCTGCCGGGCCTGGCCAGGCCTTCCCTTCCCGCACTCCGGAGCAACGCAACAATTTGCCGCGCACTCTCCCGCCCCAGCGCTGGATACTGACTGAAACAGACCATGCCGCGGCCGCCGCGCTGGCCAGCGAAGCGCGTCTGCCGCTCGTACTCGCAGAGCTTCTCGTTGCCCGCGGCATTACCCAGGCAGGCGAAGCTTACGTCTTCCTGAATCCTGAACTCTCCCACCTCAACGATCCCTTTCTCATGCTCGGTATGACGACTGCCGTCGAAAGGCTCGAGCGCGCGATTGCCGCCAAAGAGCCCGTGCTGCTCTACGGAGACTACGATGTGGACGGCACCACTGCGGTCGTGTTGTTGAAGACCGCCATCGAAATGTTGGGCGGCGAGGCGCGGTTTCATGTTCCTCATCGCCTGCACGAGGGCTACGGGCTGCAATCCAGCGTGTTGGAAGCAGCACACGCCGAAGGCGTTCGTCTGGTCATCACGGTTGATACCGGCATGAGAGCGTTCGCCGAAGCGGAAACTGCGCAGAGGCTGGGTCTGGACCTGATCATTACCGACCATCACCTGACCAAGGCAGACGACACGGTGCCTACCGCGCTGGCTATCCTGAATCCCAACCAGACCCATTGCGGCTATCCCGAGAAGTCGCTGTGCGGCGCAGCCATTGCACTCAAGCTGGCGCAGGCCGTGCTCGAGCGCCGCGACCCGGCTCGAACCCGCGAGAAGACTCTCCCCAGTTTTCTGAAAATGGCGGCAATTGCAACCATAGCCGATGCGGTTCCACTGCACGGCGAAAACCGTGTGATCGCCGCTTTGGGCCTGCGCGAGCTGCGCCGCCCTGCGGGCGCTGGACTGCGGGCATTGTTCGCGGTAGCTGCCCTCGATCCGGCCGCCAGGCAGCTTACCGGCTTTGATGTGGCCTTCCGCCTCGCGCCGCGCATTAACGCCGCCGGACGCATGGACGTCGCCTCGGAGGTGATCGAGCTGTTCTCGACCCGCGACCCGCACCGCGCCGCCGAACTTGCCACCAAGCTGGAACGGTTGAATCGCGAACGGCGAGATGCTGAAGCGGCCGCACTCCGCGTGATTGAACAGCGTTTGGCGAGCGACGAGGAGCTGATCGCGGACCGGCTGCTGCTGATCGACGGCCAGGGCTGGCATCGCGGCGTCATCGGTATCCTTGCCTCGCGTGTTGTCGAGCGCACCGCCAAGCCGGCCATCGTGGTCAGCGTGGAAGACGGCGTAGCTCACGGCTCCGGCCGCTCGGTCGATGGATTCCAGCTACTCAATGCGATAGAAAGCTGTACCGATCTCTTCACGCGTTTCGGCGGCCACGCATTTGCAATCGGCTTTGCGATGCCCGCTGCCGAGTTGCCCGAATTGAAGCGGCGCCTTCGCCTCTACGCCGAGCAGCATCTTGCCGCGCGCGATCCGGTGCGTTTGCTGCGCATTCATGCCGAGCTTTCGCTCGACCGCATTACTCCTGTGCTTGCGGGCTGGCTGCGTAAGTTGGAGCCCCTCGGCCACGGCAACCCCGAACCGATGTTTGTGGCCCGCAAGGCGCGCCTCCTCTCCGCCCCGCGCATCATGAAGGAGCGGCACATCCGATTGGAACTGGCTCAGGATTCGGCGAGCTCTTCTGTGAGTCTCAGGCTCAAGTGGCGCCATCCGCGCCGTAGGCTGGGACATGGCCGGACGGGTCGCTGATCTGGGACTCAAAGCAGGCAGCCTGATCGATCTCGCCTACCGCATCCGCGAAAACGATCACCCTGAATACGGCGGCCTCGAAGTGGAGATTGCCGGCATCGAAATCCCCGAAATCTAACGCAGCCAGGCCCGCAGTCTGCCGCGGGCCCGGCTGTGAAGGAAGGACTCCACCTTCAATGTTGATGATCCTTGTGGTCATTGCCATGGTCATTGCCATGGTCGCCACTGTGACCGCCGCCGCTCTGCCCCTGGCCCTTCTGCGGTGATCCGGACTGCGGTTGAACCTGGGGTACAGGCCGTGGTTGCTCTGGCTTCTGCCTGAACTCGGGAGCCGGACGATGCTGATCATTCCCCGTATTTGAGTGCGAGTTGCTGTAGGGGTTATTCGCGTTCGCATTGTTGCTATGCGAGTTGTTAAAGTTGTGCTGGTCTCCGTTCGCATGATCGTTATGCGAATTGTTGTTCAAGTTGCGCGTGTCGGCATTTCCCTTATTCGAAGGGTTGTAGTTGCCGCGGCCCTGGTCCTGCTCCATCCGGTTGGGCGTGCCCCAAGGCCTTTGCACCGCGAGATTGCTCGGATGCCCTCCATTGTTCCTCACATACGAGGACCTGTCCGACATGGCCACCGATTCATGTGAGTGTTGGAACGCTGTCGCCTCCATGTGCTGGTCGCGCTCGGCATATCTCTCCTCGGCACTTGCGTTGTGGCGAATGCCGCCGGGGCCGCCGCTGTATGCAACACGGCTGTCCCGCGCAACTGTATACCGGTCCACGCTCTCCCGGTCCATGTACGTTCCGTGAATGCGTCCCTCATCCACACGCATCACGGCCGTGTTATAGAAGAAATCGTGGCCGCGCCACATGCCGCCCACAAAACCGATGCCCATATATCCGAAGCCGTAATTGACTCCACCGTAGTAGCCGACATGCCGGCCCCAGTACCCCGGATGAAACATGTACAGCCCGCCTTCCCAGCCCCAGTAGGGAGGCGTCCACAGCGCACCTTCATACGGGACGGGCACCCATGTGCCGGGTACCCAATAGTAGCCGTCTTCACCATAAGCCCAATAGCCGGGGGTCCACATCAGGCCTGGTTCCGGGCAAGGCGGCTGATCGTAAACAGGCAGAATGGGCGGAGCAAAACCAACACTGACGAAAACACCGGCAAACGATGAAACAGGTATGAGAGAGACAAGCAGCGCCAGCACCATCAGGCGCAATGGACGGAAGATTTTCATGGGAACTACCTCCAGAACTTTCGCGCCAAATCTCCCCAGAGTTTTCGATGAGTTTCGACGAGTTCCACTCATCCCGTACAGGAGAGACCCGGCGAGGCTGCCACGGATTCGGAAAAACCATACTCCTGATCCCGCCGTGGTGACGTGAGAATCAACCCAGAGGCAAAAGACCCTCGAGTGCAATCGGCGGCTGGTAAAAACGGATCAGGTCCGCCCGCGTTTGAGGTCAAAACCAACAACCCATTAAGGCTACTCCAATTGGAAACCCTCCGGCGCTCATAAGTTGCATCCCCCGGCAAATCCGCGCCGTCAGAACATGCAAAGATAATCCCGCTCGTAAGCTGACAACTGCCCTACAACAGGAACGGCTGGCATCTCTGCCAGCCGCTCCTTTCCTGGAACTGGTTGCATAAACAGGGTTTTGAAAGGGCACGGCTTCAGCCGTGCCGCAGGAGGCGCATAAATGCTGGGCTTTAGCCCCTGAGGGTTGTCTTAGGATGCCCGCGGCGGTATTTATGCAACCAGTTCTAGTACATTCGTCTTGTCCTTCGGCCTACCGCTCGCGGCCCTTGGGAGCGCCCTTTGCGGTGTCCGCGTTGTGCTTCTCGTTGTAGACCTGCCGGCTGTTTCTGTTCTCCTGACGGTTGGCTTGCGCCTTCTGTTGCCCGCTCAGAGCGCCGCCATTGGCCGTACGCTCGTTGTGAACCTTCTGATCCAGTGCCGCCTGGTTGCGATTCGTGCGAGCCGCTTCTCCCGACGTCATCTGCCCGCTGCGCAGGCCCTGCGCGGTGCGCTGCTGCTGGTTGGCTTCGCGGTTGTTCACTTGGTTCGGCGTCACGGTGTTGGCGTTGTGTTTCTCGTTGTAGATCTGGCGGCTCGCCGCATTCTGCTCGCCGTTGATCTGCTGCCGCTCCTGGCCGGTCAGTTTGCCGCCATTCGCAACGCGATCGTTATGCACCTGCTGGTCGATTGTCGACTGCGTCCGATCGGCGCGCGCCGCTTCGCCTGAGGTCATCTGGCCGCTGCGTTCGCCATTGGCTATGCGCTGGTCCTGGTTGGCCTCGCGATTGTTGGGGTTGTAGTGGCTGCCTGCCTGCCGGTCAGTCGCCGAGATCGGCTGCGAATTCGCGTGCTGCATCGCGGTCTGATGGTAAGAATTGATATTCGAGGATGCCATGGTCCCAGGACGGCCGTGGTTCACTGAAGCAAGTTGCGAACGGTCCTGCGCTGCAAAATTTTCGTGCTGCGTCTGGTTCGACGTCGGCTGGATGTGGTTCTCGTGTTCTGCCTGCATCTCCACCGGCGTGGGACGAGATGAGATGCCGCCGCCGCCGTTGTAGCTCACATGGTTCGCGTTGACGATCGTGTTCTGCTGAATGATCGTGCGATTCTCGTAAACGTTGGTCACGTGGACACCGCCAAAGTTGGCCACGGCGCTGTTGTAGGCGAACACTCCGCCTCGCCACTCGCCGCCAAAGAAGCCCACGCCCCCATACCCGAATCCATAGTTAACTCCGCCGTAGAAACCCACGTGCCGGCCCCAGTAACCGGGGTGCCATGCGTACAGGCCGCCCCCAAATCCCCAGTAGCCGGGCGTCCACAGCAGACCGACCGTTGGCGGCATCACCCAAACTCCGGGAACCCAATAGTAGCCCGCGTCTCCGTAGGCCCAGTAGCCCGGAGTCCAGATATAACCCGGCGCCGGCAGCGGAGGCTGCACGTAAACAGGCAGCACCGGTGGAGCAAAACCAACAGAAATAAAAACCCCCGCAAACGAAGAAGCAGGAATCAAGCAGACCAGCAGCGCCAGCATCAGCCTTCGAAAAGAATGGATAAGACGCATCAGAATCCCTCCAATTTAAATCGTACCGATGAGATGCGAAAACCCATCTCTCATGCGGCTACCAAGTCTGAACCCGCCTCACGGCCAGAAGTTGTGCGGCACTCGTGGCAAAGAAATGAAATGCCCGCAACGCGCTGACATCGCACATTGCGGGCGGACTTTGTTGCGGACCAGGCGACCTTCGCAACAGGGTCGCTCCCCGCAGCCTCGATCAGTAGCGATAGCTGAGCCCCATACCCACCACCTTGCGCGCCTGCAGGTTGACGGGGATGTAGACTACCGTCGGGTTGGGGGGGGCCAAGTATGTCGGCGACGGGATCGTGCCAATATTCCCCGCCACCTGGCCGATGCCGATGTCGAATGCAAAGTGCGGATGCTCTCTCTGCGTCACGCGCACCGCATAGTCCAGCGTGGTGGGCAGGTCAGCTTTTCCGGCCACCAAAGGAATGCCCGCGGGGGCGCTGGGGCCCAGGCCCTTGGATGTGCGCGGCTCCTGCGTAAAGCCCGCCGAAGGCACGGCCACAATGCCGTGGCCGATGGGCAACGGAATTCCCAAGCCGCCGAAGAGCCGTCCGCCGAAGCGCGTGCTCTGGCCGCCGATGCCGAAGATCGTGGCATTCGTGGCCTTCCAGCCAATGTTCGCCAGGAACGGAACCGGCTTCTTGGCCCAGGTCTTGGTGACGGCTATGTAGATGTCGCCATTGGTGTAGGACTTGGCGGCCGGGACGGCCAGAAGGTTGGCGGGGCACAATTCGGTGATGATGCAGTAGCTGATCGTAGAGCAACACTGCCTGCTGGCCCGCCTCGCCGGTAACAAACTTGTCGTCGGTGCGCACCACGCCGCCCACGGCGACACCGGGCATCGCCTGCCCGAACTGTCCATCCTTGAATACCACCACCTTGCCGTGAAAGACGTTCATGCCGTTGGCGTGCCAAAGCTGGCTGAAATCCGGCATGACCGGCACCGCGGTGGCCGACGATGTGGATCCCAACACGCATTGGCCAACACTGTGGTGCCCGAGCCGCTGTCGCCGAACTGGTGGATGCTGCGCGTATAGCCCACCTCGGCCCGGCTGGCGAAGCTTTCAGTGATGCTGACGGTCTCAATATTGCCAATCACCTTCGAGGCATCGATGAAGTGGAAGCCCACGGCCGGGTGAGAAAAAAAATGGCCCTTCTCCGCATAGACAACATACGCGGTTGGGGTAAGGAACCCGCCGGTCTGGCCTTCCAGGGTCAGGTTTTGGGCGCTTGAGCCGGCTGCAAGGCAGCAAGGCGATCGCGAGCAAAGGCAACAGAAATACAGCACAGATACAGACGTGGTTTCACGTTGGACTCCAAGGGAGCGCCCGCCGCTGCGGGCCCGGCTCCCGGTGGCATTTTGGAAATTAAACTCTTTTAACACAACTGAAGGCATTATCGTCTCCCGCAATCGTCACAGTGGTAGACTGAGCCCAATGCCGCGCGGTCTGTTTATCACTCTCGAAGGCCTGGACGGTTCAGGCAAAACCACCCAAATCAAGCGGTTGGCGATTTGGCTGGAGAAACGCGGCGCTGGAGCCGGTCATCACCCGCCAGCCCGGCGGAACGCCCATCGGTGACCGCATTCGCGAGATTCTGCTCGACTCCCGCTCCACCGGCCTCGCCCCTATGACCGAGATGGCGCTCATGTTCGGCGACCGCGCCCAGGCCATTGCCGAGGTGATTCAGCCCGCCCTCGATGCGGGAAAAATCGTCGTCTGCGACCGCTTCACCGACTCCACCGAAGCCTACCAGGGCGGCGGCCGCGAGCTGGGCTCGGCAGGTTGTCCTCGACCTGCACCGCCTCATCTGCGGCAATCTTCAGCCCGACCTGACCCTCCTGCTCCTGCCCTCCTTTGACGCCTCCCTGGCCCGCGCCCGCCGCCGCAACACCCGCGACGAAGCCCAAACCGGCAAAAATGAGAACCGCTTCGAGCAGGAACAGGATGCCTTCCACCGCCGCGTCTGGGAAAAATATCGCGAGATCGCCGCGCGCGAACCCGACCGCGTAGTCCTCATCCAGGGCGACCTGACCATCGACGAAATCCACGAACAGATCGTTGAAGCCGTAGCCGAACGCCTCCTGCTCGCAGCATCGTCAATGCCTACACCTTAAGCTCCCGGCACAAAGAAACTATTCGCTTCAGTTTTCCAAAAAGCCGTCGTCCAGAACTCCTCCGAGTGACGGTCGTTCTCAACTCCCCGAGTGACGGTCATCCCGAAATCCCCCCGAGAGGCGGTCATCCTGAGCGAAGCGCTTTTCAGCGGAGCCGAAGGACCTGCATTTTCTTTTCGGACACCCCATCGAAACCTTGCCCTCCTCAAATCCCAGCGATAAAGTGCTGCAATGGACGACGATCTATATTTCACCTACATCGCCGCAAGCCGGAGTCGAACCCTTTACATTGACGTCAGACGCAGCCTGCAAAAGCGCATGTTTGAACATAAAAGAAAGCTCCACGAAGGATTCTCAGCAACCTACAATTGCAACCGCCTTGTCTGGTTCGAACGTTTCGTTGACCCCAGTAACGCAATCGCGCGCGAAAAGCAGTTGAAAGGCTGGACCCGGGCTAAGAAGATCGCCTTGATCGCTAAATCCAATCCCACCTGGTTCGATCTGAGCGAGCAGTGGGACACCGAAGAACAACTCACCTGGACGCCAGGATCTTGATCGTCGTCCCCTCACCCCTCATCCGAAAAAATCTCCTCGATCGTCATCCCAAACAACCGCGCCAGCTTGAACGCCAGCGGCAAGCTCGGATCGAACTTCCCCGTCTCAATCGCATTCACCGACTGGCGCGAAACCTCCAGCCGCACCGCAAGATCGGCCTGCGACCAGTCCCGCTCCGCCCGCAGCACCCGCAGCCGGTTCTTCATCTGGTACCTCGCCCTCACCACCCGTACGAGATCGCCGCGAAAAGCCAGAAAACCGGATAGATCCAGATCGGATCCAGGTGCTGGATCTTCGCGAAGTCCTCCAGATAGCCCCAGGCCGTGGTCAGCGCCAGCGTGCCGCCGATTCCGCCCAGCAGGGACTGGACCAGCATGTTGCGCTGAAACTCGTCCTTCTCTTCGGACAAGTAGACACCGGTGTAAAACAGCGCCCCGATGATGGGAAGCGCCGGAAGTACGGCCACCATGTAAGCGATAACGCCGTGCGGATGACCGAAACGAAATGTCAAAGCGGCCACGGTTGCAAACAGAACGCACAACCCCGCCGTAACCCACATGCGGATCACATAACGGCATTCGGAGGGGTTCTTGATCGAGCAGAGCATGATTGGTCTCCTTTACTTTAAGACAACTCTACTTTACACATTTTCTAAAAACCTGTCAAGTTTAATTGACTTTTCTTGCCGGACTCCCTCAATGAACGTCCCCTATGCACGAAGCGCTGTGGTGCGGTTCAGCATTTCAACATCAATTTTCAAAATTGCATCAAATAAGAAAATGATGCATAATTGCTCAATGAGAACCACCATCACTCTCGATGACGATGTCTACCAGCTCGCAACGCTTTACTCAAAAGGGCGAGGAGTCACGCTTAGCGCCGCCCTCAGCGAACTGGCACGCAAGGGCGCCACAGCGCTCCATTCCGACTCCCCTTCTCCGCGTCTGGTAGAGAGCTCCAAACGGGATGCTGATTCACCGCTCCCGCGGCACGGTCATTACCTCTGAGATGGTTAAAGAGGCTTTGGAAGAAGACGACCTTGCATAACCCGAAATATCTGCTCGACGTGAACGTGCTGATTGCGCTCACCGACGAAGACCATCTGCACCACGAGACCGTGGCAAGGTGGTTCGCAAGGCCGGGACTTGAATGGGGCTTATGCGCGTTTTCCGAAGCCGGCCTTCTTCGAATTTCGGTGAATCCGAACGTGGGCAATCTAATGATCGAGGAAGCAACCGCAATGCTCGCGGCTTTGACGCGTCTGCCTGGCTATCGCTACTGGCCAATCACGGCCGGTTGGTCCGAACTCGCCGCGCCATTTCGAGAGCGGGTATTCGGCCACCGGCAGATCACCGACGCCTATTTGCTCGGGCTTGCAGTGAAAGAAGACGGAGTCCTGGTCACGCTGGACAAGGCAATCCAGTACATCGCTGGACCGCAGTATAGAAACCATCTCCTCGTCCTTGAATCCTAGCCAGGTCACAGATGGCGTATTCTGCCTGGAGTCCATCGGCCCCTCCCTCAAATGCACTATCCTCAATCCATGGGTTTCCAGGACTTCCTCGGCAACGCGGCGACTGTCACCCATCTGCGCGAAGCCGTGCGCGCCCAGCGGTTCCCCCATTCGCTTATCCTGGCCGGTCCGCGCGGAGCGGGCAAGTACACTCTGGCGCTGATGCTCGCCAAAGCCGTCAACTGCCTGAACCCCACCGAGTCCGACGGCCTGCCCGACTTCTGCGGCCTATGCCGCAACTGCTCCCGCATCGCCGATGCCGCCAATCTCGAAGAGCTTGTAGCCGCCGCCGTCGACGCTCGCGACGACCTGCGCGAGACCGACAAAAAAGAAACCCGCATCCTGATCCAGACCCACCCCGACGTGCTCATCGTTCCCCCCGACCCGCCCCAGCTTCTCATCAAGCTGGGCCAGGTCCGGCAGGTCATTCACGTGGCTTACTACCGCCCTCCCGTCGAGGCAAAACGCTCGTTTTCAATCTTCACCTCCTCCGCCTTTATGAAAGAGGCCGCCAACAGCCTGCTCAAAGTCCTCGAAGAACCGCCCGAGCACACATCGCTCATCCTGCTCACTGAAAACCCGCAGGAGTTGCTGCCCACCATCCGTTCTCGCGCCGTGGTTCATCGCCTGGGCGCAATCCCCGCTGCCGATCTAGAGACCCTTCTCGCCGCCCGCCGCCCGGAGCTCAAGCCCAAAGACCGCGCCCTCGCCGCTCGCCTTGCCGAAGGTGCCGTCGGCCGCGCCCTCACTATCGACCTCGCCGTCTATCTCGCCAGCCGTCAGGACGCCCTGGTCCTTCTCAACACCGCCCTGCGGGAGCCGGACTACTCACATGCTCTTCCACGCCACGGAGAGCTACCGGGCCGGCGCTGACGGCCAGGAAAAGACCATCAACCTCCTCCGCGCACTCGGCAGCCTCATTGAGGACCTGCTACTGGTCGTAGCCGGCGCCCCGGCCCTGATCCGCAACCTCGATCTGGCGGCCGATCTCGAACGTATGGCCCAGGGCCTGACCGTAGACTGGATCGACGGAGCCGCCCGCGCCCTGGTCCAGGTAGAACACGGCATGAGGCGCAACCTGCTCCGCTCGCTCTCGCTCGACGCAATGGCGGTAAGCCTCGAACGCGCATGACAAAGTACGGTCCAGCCTGAAGTGCAACCTGCGTGTCGCTCACACCATCTCCCCAGGAAACATGTCTTGCACACTTGCGGGCGCTGGGACTCGACAGGGAACCATCGCGGGTGCATTCTAGTAGTCAGGCCTCCCGGAGGGTGAGACGCATTTTTTTTGAGAATTAAGCGAGCCAGCGCGCTCCTGCCATCTGGGTTGTAAGTAAATCCAGCGGTGCAGTCGGTGGCCGTCAGGGCCGAAGAAAAAACGAATATCACTTTCCCCGAGGAAGGATCGCTCCCCATGAGTCTTTCGCCAACTCCCCCCGCGGCCCGGCACGAAATCGGTACAGGAAAAGGCCGCCCGGCACTCCGCTACCGCCGCGGCACGGCCCCCCCGGCCCCCTTTAACTTCCCTGCCCGGGCACCGGAGGTCGATGCATCGCAGCGCCAGGCTGAACTTTTCTACCTGCAAAAACAGATTCAGTCGCAGACCCCGATGGTGGTTGTGCTTGAAGACGGCGAGCACGTCGACGGGTGTATCGAATGGTACGACCGCAACTCGCTCAAGGTCCGCGGCAAGAACAAAACTCTCGTATACAAGTCCGCGATAAAGTACATGTACAAGTTGGGAGACGTCGGGCAGTGAAAATGCAGGGACCAGGGACATAGGGACTGGAACTGGTTGGATAAACAAGGCTTTGAAAGGGCACGGCTTTGAAAGGGCACGGCTTTGAAAGGGCACGGCTCTGAAAGGGCACGGCTCTGAAAGGGCACGGCTTTGAAAGGGCACGGCTTTGAAAGGGCACGGCTTTAGCCGTGCCGCAAGAAGCCAATAAAACCGAGGGCTTTAGCCCCTGAGGGATGTCCTCCTGCTCGCGGACGGGATTTATGCAACCGCTTGTAGGCCCCTTCGCTTTTCCCCGCGGAAATAGGTGGGACTGCAAGAATGTCAACCGAGGGGCCTTTTCAGTCCCTATTCCCTATTCCCTATTCCCTAGTCCCTGGTCCCCGGTCCCTGCTTTTTCGGCCGCAGCCTTCAACAGCCGGTCCCGGATGGCAACGCCGATTCCTACTGCTGGTGGGACCGGACAGAGGATCACGGTACATCCGCGCTCGTCCAATTCACGAAGACCGGCGTAAAGGTTGCGGGCCAGCTCCTCGAGATCCGACCAGCTGCCCCATGCAAAAAACTGGGCGCGCTTGTTGGGTGAACAAATCTCGGTCGGCAACATGATGCCCACCCGCTCCTTGCGAAGGCTCTGCGCCGTCTGGCCCAGCAAGTCGCGGAGTTGCTCAAGCGGCGCTCCCAGCAGCACCAGGCGCGCTTTGGGCGCGTAGTGGCGCAAGCCCACACCCGGCGCTGGCAGCCCCTCCCTTGATTGCGGCGTCAGTTCCGCCGCGCTTCGAAAAATCTCCACCGCCCCGCCCACCGCACGAATCTGCTCCGCCGTCACCGACCCCGGCCGGTAAATCACCATCGGGCTCTGGCAGGGATCGAGCACCGTAGACTCGACACCGTGCGCTGTTGGGCCCGCATCCACCACCGCATCGATGCGGCCATCGAGATCGTGGAGCACATGTGCCGCAGTTGTGGGGCTTGTGTGGCCGAAGAGATTGGCGCTTGGCGCAGCCACCGGGACGCCGGCCCGGCGAATCAGCTCAAGCGCCACCGGATGGGCCGGCATCCGCACGCCTACCAGCGGCCGCCCGGCAGTCACCGCATCCGGCACCTTTGCCGAGCGAGCCAGCAAAAGCGTGAGCGGCCCCGGCCAGAAGGATTTCATCAGCCGCCGCGCCGCTTCCGGGACATCGGTGACCAGCACGTCCAGCATGGCCTGGTCGGAGACATGCACGATCACCGGATCCCACGCCGGCCGCTGCTTGGCCGCAAAAATCCGCGCCACCGCGCCCGCATCCAGGGCATTCGCTCCCAGTCCGTAGACCGTCTCCGTCGGCAGCGCCACCAACCCCCCGCCGCGCAGAATCTCCGCCGCCTGCCCCAGCGCCTCCCCGGCCTCGACTGCCTCCAAATTCTTCGCGTCCACCTGAAGTCGCAACGTCTTCACATTCTTATTGTCGCCTGTCGCTGGCGGGAACTGTGCACACATGCAGGCCGGCTCTGCAAATGTCGCACGCACGTCGCTTGGCTTGAATACGATCTGCTGCCGTATACTCGCGTTTACGATGGCCATCGAGACCGAGATCAAATTCAGAGTGGCAGACGTGCCTGGCCTCGCCCGGCGGCTTGAGGCCGCCGGATTCATGCTGCTCACTCCGCGCAGCTTTGAAAGCAACGTTCTCTACGACACTCCAAACCGCAGTATGCGCGCCCGAACCGAGATCCTTCGCATCCGCAGCTATGCGGGACGGTGGACGGTAACGCACAAGCGTTTGCCCAGCAACCGGCCTGGCGAAGACAGCCACAAACACCGCGTCGAAACCGAAACCGAGGTCGCCGATGGCCCGGCGCTGGCGGAGATCTTTCACGCGCTTGGCCTCGTGGCCGCCTTTCGCTACGAAAAGTGGCGTACCGAGTGGCAGGACGGCGAGGGCCATTGCGTGGTCGACGAGACCCCGATCGGCGACTTCGCAGAGCTTGAAGGCTCCGCCGAATGGATCGACCGCGCGGCCGCACGGCTCGGCATCGGCCCGGCGGATTACATCACCTTGAGCTATGGGCGGCTTTTCGACCAGTGGCGCGAGCAGTACGGCTCAACAGCCACCGACCTCACCTTCGCCGCCGTCTCCAAAAGTGCTCCAGGATTGTAGAACCTGCTCACGCGGCCAGGCTTCGTCTAGTGTGCAGGCGTGTGCCGCGTGTCTTCCCATTCCTTTCGTAATCGAATTCTCAAGTTCCACTCATGACGACTGCCGCGCTGTCGATAACCTCATTGAGTTTTTCAAATCCTCATGAGGAGCCCAGACCTATGAATCGCTTTCGCATTGGAGATCGCCCCAGCAGTTTCGGGCGCTTGGGAATAAGAATGTTTCAGGGAGCCGCGCTGGCGCTGATTCTGGCCATTGCCATGCCTGCCAGAGCCGGCGACGAGCGTGCCATCAAGTCGCGCGTGGCGCCGGTTTATCCGGAGATTGCCAAACGCATGAGGATCACTGGCGCGGTGAAGCTTGAGGTCATCGTCGATGCCCAGGGAAAAGTGACCGATGTAAAGACAGTGAGCGGAAACCACATGCTTGCTGTGGCAGCCGAAGATGCGGTGCGTCAATGGAAGTTCGTATCCGCATCGAGCGAATCAAACGTAAGTGTGGAGGTGAATTTCGCGCTTGGCCAGTAGCAGCCGTAGACGGTGAAACGCGGGAAAGGGTGAACCTGCCTTCCTCTCCGTCCGCCCCGTCCGCCTTCTGCCGGCTTATTGCCGGGCAAAGAATAAGGCTCGAGCTCAATCTCAGGTTTTAAAACGGACGAGGCGTGGCATAAAAAGGCGGGCCAATAGGGGTTTATGCAAGCCCACCTATTTTCATCCACTTACGGAGCGCTCCAGCTTCGCTCAAGACTAGTGCTCGAATCGTCGGTTGAGGCAAAATGGGAGACTGCGGCAAACCTGAGAACTCGCACCCTTCAGTGCAACAATTCCTGATCCGGCTCCACTAAAGGGGGAGTAACAACCCGCCTGTCGTAGCGTAGGATTGGTAGAGATGACGGAATCTGGGAACAGCAAGAGTGGCGAGGCAGAGTCTCGCCAGGATCCCGACACTCCATTCAAAAGTGTCCTGTCCATTGCTCTAATCGGCCCCGGCGACGATCGCCGAAGGTCCTTCATGAGCGTCCTTTCCGGATTCCCAGGCACGGATATCCACGAGTTTACTTCCTTCCCGCCCGATCTCGACGAACTGCCCAGGACCGTCGGGGAAAAGTACGACGTCGTGATCCTCGACGTCGACAGCGACCCCGATTATGTTTTCGATCTGGTAGAACGCATCAGTTCCAGCAGTTCCGCTAGCGTGATGGTTTACTCCGCGGATGCAGATGTGAAGCAGGCGGTCCGCTTCATGCGTGCCGGAGCCCGAGAGTACTTTACCCTGCCGCTGGCGATGGCCGAAATTGCCGGCGCCCTCAAACGCGCTGCCACCCACCCCCCGGCTACTCCCGTGCAAGCCCCAAGAGTCGGCGGCCAGGTTTTCGTTTTCCTCGGCGCCAAGGGGGGATGCGGCGTTACATCCATCGCATCCAATTTTGCGACGCTCGTGGCCTTGGAGTCGAACCAGAGCACGCTGTTGATCGACTTCGGTCAGCCTCTCGGAGATGCCGGAATCAATCTGGGTATGGCAACCGCCACCTACTCGACCGACAATGCTCTTCAGGACCCCAGCCGCCTCGATTCGCGCTTTCTATCTTCGCTGGTGAATAAGCATAGTTCCGGATTGTCGGTGCTTGCGGCCCCAAACGATTTCCCTCCCGCGCAGCAGGCGCTGGAAGGAATCGACAAACTCATGGACGTTGCGCGCCAGAGCTTCAGTTACGTCGTAGTCGACGCTGGATCAAGAACCGACCTGATGGAAACGAAGCTCTTCGACGAATCGTCGGTCATCTATTTGGTCGCACAGGTCGGCATTTCAGAGCTGCGCAACTCGAATCGCATTATCAACCGCTACTTCTCGCTTCGACTCCGCAGCCTCCAGATCGTCCTCAACCGCTACACGCACAAAGCTCTTCTTTTCGACGACAACCAGATTACAAAGGCGCTCACCCGTCCTGCAGATTGGAAGATCCCGGACGATTATGCGACGGCGCGCAGAACCGAGAACACCGGCACTCCGATTGCCCTTGAAGACTCGCCGATCACGCTTGCGCTCCGCCAAATGGCCAGGTCGGCCTGTGGCATTGTTGAAGACAAGAGCAAGAAGAAGGGCTTCAGCCTTTTTAGAAAATAAGAATCGGCGGAGAACAAAACTTTGCCGCGGAGCTGAAGTCGCGCATTGAGTTGATCTGCCGAGCTGAACCTGCAAGGCGCGGGCCCTTGCGACCTGCAGCCCGCAAATCCTCAGGAACTCTACTTCTCCGCTCCGTGGCACTTCTTGTACTTCTTCCCGCTTCCGCAGGGACATGGATCGTTGCGGCCGACCTTTTCTCCGGTCCGGCGCTGTGTAGGTTGACTGGAGTCGCCGCCACCCGAACGGCTCGCCGCCTCGAGTTCGCGTTGCTTCTTGCGGTGGAACTCCTTTTCTAATGCATCGATGGTGGTCGAAGGCTGCCGGGTATGAATGCCAAACTCCCGCGGCTCCGCATCCAGCGTAACCGGGCGCGCCGCGCTGGCCACCGGCGGGGCCTTGGGCACGGGGCGGTTCGGGCGCGGCGCCGCGTCCACTGGCTGGCCGTCGGGTCCAAGAATCTGCATCCGGAAAAGAAACCGGACCGTGTCTTCCTGGAACTTCTCCATCATCGCCTCGAACATATCGAAAGACTCCCGCTTGTATTCCACCAGCGGGTCCCGCTGCGCATAGCCGCGCAATCCGATTCCCTCCTTCAGGTGGTCCATTGACAGCAGGTGTTCCTTCCAAAGCCCGTCAATCACGCTCAGCATCACCATCCGCTCGTGGTAGCGCATGGTCGAGGCGCCGAGTATCTTTTCCTTGCTCTCGTATTGCTCCTTCAGCTTCTCGAAGATCTCTTCGCCCAACTCATGGCGGCTTAGCTCCTGAGCCTTGATCTGCTCTGCATCCAGGTTCAGCCCAAACTGGTCTATCAGTTTTTCCCCGAGTCCCTTGATGTTCCATTGATCGGGCCGAACCCGCTCGCCCGCGAACTCATCGAGAAACCCGCTAAGGATTCCGCCGACGTAGTCTTCAAGGATCAGCTCGCGCTGGTCGACGCCTTCGAGCAGTTGGCGGCGAAGCCCGTAGACAGCTTCGCGCTGCTTATTCATCACGTCGTCGTATTCGAGAAGGTGTTTTCTCGATTCGAAGTTTTGAGCTTCAACAGCCTTTTGCGCGCCCTCTATGCGCTTGGAAATCATCTTTGATTCGATGGGCACGCCCTCTTCCATGCCCAGCCGTTCCAGCAGTGTGCTCACCCATTGCTTGGCGAAGATGCGCATCAGGTCATCTTCGAGCGAGAGATAGAAGCGCGACTCGCCCGGATCGCCCTGGCGGCCCGCGCGGCCGCGAAGCTGGTTGTCGATGCGTCGCGACTCGTGCCGCTCAGTGCCCAGAATGAACAACCCGCCTGCCTCGATCACCTGCTCGTGATCCGTGAGTGCGGCTTCGGCATGCCCCTTGTTGCTCTCCGCCCAATCGGCCTCGCTGACCTCGAACTCCTGGCCCTGGTAGTAGAAGCGCAGGAAACCGGCCGGCGCCATCGGGCTGATCGCCCCTTCCGCTACGCTGATGGCGCGAGCCTTGTTCTTCTTCACCAGTTCCTGGCGGGTCATGAAATCGGGATTGCCGCCCAGCAGAATATCGGTTCCGCGGCCGGCCATGTTGGTGGCAATCGTCACCATCCCAAGCCGTCCGGCCTGGGCTACGATCTCCGCTTCGCGCTCGTGGAACTTGGCGTTCAGCACTACGTGCCGCACGCCTTTGCGCTGCAAAATTCCTGACAGCCGCTCGGATTTTTCGATCGACGTCGTCCCAACCAGCACCGGCTGCTTCCTTTCGTGCAGCGCGGCGATATCGTCTGCCGCCGCTTTGTACTTTTCTTTCTCAGTGCGGTAAACCACGTCCGGATTTTCAAGCCGGCGCATCAGCATGTTGGTGGGGATGACCACAATTTCGAGTTTGTAAATCTTTTCGAACTCGGCTGCTTCGGTCTCTGCTGTGCCGGTCATGCCGCTCAGCTTTTTGTAAAGCCGGAAATAATTCTGGAAGGTAATGGTGGCCAGCGTCTGATCTTCCTTGCGGATGGTGACGCCTTCCTTGGCTTCGATCGACTGGTGCAGGCCGTCGGACCAGCGCCGTCCCGGCATCAAGCGGCCTGTGAAGGTATCGACGATAATGACCTCGCCGTCCTTGACCACATATTCGACATCGCGCTTGTAGAGCGCATGCGCTTTGATCGCGGTTTCAACGTAATGCTTGAGCTCCCAGTTTTCCGCGTCTGCGATGTTGTCGATCCCAAGCAGCTTTTCGATCGTCACCCAGCCTTCATCGGTAACGCCGATGGTCCGCTGCTTCTCATCCACAATGTAGTCGCCGCTGAAGAACTTCTGGCCTTCGCCAAGCTGAATCCCAAGTTCCTCCTGGCGCTTGTGGTCGTGGTATTCCACCTCTTCGCCCAACACCAGTTCCGGAACGATCTTGCGCGCGCGCGCATATTTGTCGGTGGTCTGGTCCGTGGGGCCGGAGATGATCAGCGGCGTCCGCGCTTCGTCGATAAGAATCGAGTCCACTTCGTCGACGATGGCGTAGTAGTGGCCGCGCTGCACGCAGTCCTTGATCTCGAACTTCATGTTGTCGCGAAGGTAGTCGAAACCGAACTCGTTGTTGGTTCCGTATGTAATGTCGGACCCGTAAGCGGCACGGCGTTCGTTGTCGTCGAGGTCGTGCACAATCACGCCAACAGTCAGGCCCAGGAACTCGTAGATCTTGCCCATCCACTCGGCGTCGCGCTTGGCCAGGTAATCGTTGACCGTGACCACATGAACGCCGTGCCCGGCGAGCGCGTTCAAATAACAACTCAGTGTAGCGACCAGCGTTTTTCCTTCGCCGGTCCTCATCTCGGCAATTTTGCCTTGGTGCAGCACCATTGCGCCGATCAACTGAACGTCGAAATGGCGCATCTGAACAGCCCGCCATCCGGCCTCGCGGACAACGGCAAATGCCTCGGGAAGCAGCTCTTCCAGCGCCTCCTTCTCGGCCGCCTTAATTGCCTCCTCGTCGGTAATTCCTTCGAGCTTGGCCTTGATCCGAGACCGGAACTCGGCCGTCTTGTCGCGTAACTGCTCATCCGTAAGCTGCTTGATCTCCAGCTCAAGTGCGTTGATCTCGGCCACTATGGGCGTCAGCTTCTTGATGGCACGCTCGTTCGAGGTACCAAAAATCTTGGTCAGGAACTTATCGAAAAACACGGGCTTCTCCGTTTACTAGTGTAAATGGAGAGGGTTAACTCATGGTTTCAATTGGATTGCTTGAGCTTCAGCATAAGATCGCGAGATCGATGCTCTGAAGACAAGCTTCTCGCGTAAGCGAATCCAAGAGCCGAATCTCGATCCGACCAGGGGCACCTGCAAAACGAACGGCCAGAAAAGTCCTGGCCGTTCGAAAATTTGTCAGCAAATCAAGGAATTAGACGAGCTCATAAATCGACCGTGCCTATTCTCCGTCGGCGCCTACCTGCTCAAGCCGCTCGGCATCGAGCACGACCACGGCCTCTCTGCGGGGCAGTACAAAGCCCTCTTCAGCCCACTTCGACAGCGTGCGGCTGATAGTGAACAAAGTCGTCCCGGTCATCTGGGCCAGTTCCTCGCGTGAGAGGCCGACCTCGACCCCGCCCCGCATGGGCTTGCCGACTTTCTTCATCAGCCTCAAAAGTTCAAGAGCCAGGCGCTGGGCAACTTTCTCTGTGGCCACCTCGCGGAACCGCTTCTCAAGCTCCTGAAGCCGGCCGGACAGAATTTGACTGATGTTTATTCCAATCTGAGGATATTTTGCCAACAGGTCTTTAAGCTTTGAGTACTCCCAGACGGATGCCTTGCACTGCTCCATTGCCCGTGCCGAGCAGGTGTGGCTGCAGGATAAAGGGTCGGATGGGACTCCAACCGGTTCGCCCTTTCCAGACATCCTCAGGATCACTTCGTTGCCGTTCGGGCTGAGTTGTGTATGCTTCACGCTGCCGGCATGGATCATTACGAGGGAATTAGCCTGTTGTCCCTGCATGAATAGCAGCTCGTCTCGCGCAAAGGTTCGTGCACGGGCGCAGGAAGCAATTTCAAGAACATTCGCTTTCCGATAACCCCGCAAACACCGCCGAAGCGCACATCATCACCATTCGTTCCGCGATGTTGAAATCTCTGGTTTCTGCTGCCCCAGCAGCAGAATTCACCAACGTTAAACGTGCAGTTGCCATCGACCCCCCCAAATATGGTTTGCTCTAACGCCACTGACCGCGTCTGAAAGTACCCGCTCTTCCAAACGCGCTTTCACTCAAATAGTTCCAAGGCGGCAAAGTACATCCGCATTGGGTCTCCATTCGACAGAATCGGACGCATGACCCGCACAAGGCTATGAGATTTCGAGGTTAGGGAAGAAAGGCGCTCAGAAGTCCTGCCCAGAGCTGAGCTTTCCCTGGAGGTGTTCAACGTGCAACAAGGCAATGAAACTCTTCAAGAAAGTGCGTCTTTCTTCGTGTGAGCAATCTCTGGCTCAGTGCCGGGATGCCCTTTGTTTTTCAGATCATGCGCAATTTCGTACTTGAATATGTTCGAGCCTGACCGATGACCCACAAGTCTTCCAGCGGCCACGGTCTGGCACAGTTTCACCTGTGTATGCTCGTAAGTAAACCACACTTTCGTGTTATTCCCAAGAAAAAGAAAAAGCCCACGGTGTTCGCACTGGGTTCCAGGCGAACCTTGAATTGACAGGTCTTTGAATCGAAAGTTGTAAAGCGCTCAAACGAAAGCCCCCGGCGGGTTGGCCGGGGGCTGCTTTGATATCCATTGGCGCCGCTTTAGTTGCTGAACAACAGAATGCCCGCTGCCTTTTCTTCGCTCCCGCTCTCGTCCGCGCTTACCGGGCGATAGAAGAGTTGGTTGTTTTCCAGGTAAACCTCGAGGAATGCCGGCCGGTCCGTGATCTGGCCGGCGATCAGCGCCTCCGACAACGGATCCTCGACATACCGCTGCAGCGCCCGCCGCAACGGCCGCGCCCCGTAGCTGCGATCGACGAGAGTCTTCTCCAGAATCCACTTCTTCGCATCTTCGGTCACCGAAATCGTGATCGCCTTCTGCGCCAGGTTCGCATTCAACTGCTGCACCAGCAGCTCCACAATCTGGATCAGGTCGCCGTCCGACAGCGACTGGAAGAGAATGATCTCGTCGAGACGGTTCAGGAACTCAGGATTGAAGGTCTTCTTCACCTCCTGCTTCACCAGTTCTTCCACCTTGTCCGAGACCATGTCTTCGCGGTCGCTCTGGAAGCCCAGCCCCTGCTTCTTCATCAGGTGCCGCGCGCCGATGTTCGAAGTCATGATGAGAATGACGTTCTTGAAGTCGACCGTATTGCCCAGCCCATCCGTCAACTGCCCGTCTTCAAACACCTGCAGCAGGATGTTGAAGACATCCGGATGCGCCTTCTCGATCTCGTCCAGCAGCACCACCGAGTAAGGCGAGCGCTTGACGCGTTCCGTCAACTGGCCGCCTTCCTCGTAGCCCACGTATCCCGGAGGCGAACCGATCAGCTTCGACACCGAATGCTTCTCCATGAACTCCGACATATCGAACCGGATCAGCGCCTTGTCTGACCGAACAGGAACTGCGCCAGCGTCCGCGCCATCTCCGTTTTGCCCACGCCCGTCGGCCCCAGGAACAGGAAGCTTCCAATCGGCCGGTGCGGACTCTTCAGTCCAGCACGCGACCTGCGAATCGCCCGAGCCAGCGCCGAGATCGCCTTCTCCTGCGAAATCACGCGCTTGTGCAGCTCTTCTTCCACCCGCAGCAGCTTCTGCGTCTCTTCTTCCTTGATGCAGGTAACCGGCACGCCCGTCCAGCGGCTCACCACATCCTCGATATCCTCGCGGCCCACAATCCCCGCCGCCGAATCATCCAGATGATACTTGTCGCGCAGCGCGCGCAGATTCTCGCGCTCCTTGCGCTCCTCGTCGGAGTAGAACCGCGCCTTCTCGAACTCATGATTCGCAATCGCCTTGTCCATGCGGTGCACAATGAACTTGATCCGCTTCTGCACCTCGGTGATCTCTTCGGGCAGCGAAGTCTGCCGCAGCTTCACCCGCGCGCCCGCCTCATCGATCAAATCGATCGCCTTGTCCGGCAGGAACCGGTCCGGAATATACCGGCTCGAATGCGACACCGCAAACTCGACCGCCTCATCGGTGTAGCTGACCGCGTGAAACTTCTCGTAGCGGTCCTTGATCCCGTTGATGATCTTGATCGCATCTTCTTCGTTCGGTGGCGGCACCTTCACCGCCTGGAATCTCCGCTCCAGCGACCGATCTTTCTCGATCGACTTGCGATACTCGCCCGGCGTCGTCGCGCCGATGCACTGGATCTCCCCGCGCGACAAGCGCCGGCTTCAGAATGTTCGCCGCATCCAGCGATCCCTCCGCCGAACCCGCGCCCACCAGCGTATGCAGCTCATCGATGAACACGATGGAGTTCTGATTCTCCATCAGCTCTTTCATGATGGTCTTCAGCCGCTCTTCAAACTGCCCGCGATACTTCGTGCCCGCCACAATCAGCGACAGGTCCAGCCCCAGCACGCGCTTGTCCGCCAGGAACGACGGCACTTCGCCGTCCGCAATCCTCTGCGCCAGCCCTTCCACAATCGCCGTCTTGCCCACGCCCGGCTCGCCAATCAGCACCGGATTGTTCTTCGTCCGCCGGCACAGAATCTGGATCACGCGCTCCACTTCGCCGTCGCGGCCCACCAGCGGATCGAGCTGCCCGTCCATCGCCGCCTGCGTCAGGTCGCGGGAAAACTCCGCCAGCAAGCTCGACTCGCGCTGCCGCTGCTGCCGGCGGAGCCTTCTCCTGCGTCGTCCGCGCCAGCTCTTCGCGAATCTGCGCCAGCCTCAGCCCGCGCTCCTGCAGAATCTCCGAAGCAAAGCACTTCTCTTCGCGCAGCAAGCCCAGCAGCAGATGTTCGGTGCCGATGTGCTTGTGGGCCAGCCGCTCGGCTTCTTCCGCCGCATACGCCAGCACCCGCTTGCACTCGTTGGAAAGCGGCAGGTCGACCGACGTCGAGACCTTCTCGCGAATCGTCGTGTGTGCCTCAATCTGCTTGCGAATCGATTCCACCGAGGCATGGGAGCGCAGAAAGCGGTTGGTTAACGCCTTGTCCTCGCGCAGCAGCCCAAGCAGCAGGTGCTCGGTCTCGATATAGGGCGAGCCGAACTGGCTGGCCTCATACCGCGCAAAGAAGATCACGCGCCGTGCCTTCTCCGTATAGCGTTCGAACATGATGTGCTCCTCCCCTCTTCGGGGTTGACCCCAGGCTCTCGGCTGGAGTAACCGTCCGGTTGATTTCTACCCGGCCTCGGCTCAACCTGCGCGCGCCCTTCTTCTGACTTCGCCGCCGGAGGCTCCCATGGAAAATTCCAGCCATGCCTCCGAACAGCTAAATTGGATGGTCCCGAGCGACCTCCGCCCGACGAGTCCGCGGCGCATCCTGCTCGCCGAAGACTCCCATCCTTCCCTCTTCAACCCGGAAGAGTCAGGGACCTAACCTTTTCCAGGTTGCTTACTAATAAGACTCAAAAACAGCCATTCGGGGTGCTTTTCCTTCAAACGTCTCCGGGGGCACCCCATTCCTTCTTGTTGTTTCCTCGCTTATGGCCTTCCCGGCAGCGGAGCCAGCTTCCCGCTTTCAAGTCGCAATCCTCGCGTACAGCGTCGCGGCCAAGTCAAGGTTATGCGTCACCAGAATCGAGGTTAGCCCATGACTTTCGTGCAGTCGTTTAACTAGATCAAAGACCATTCCGGCCGTAATTTCGTCCAGGTCGCCCGTGGGTTCGTCGGCCAATAGCAGCCGTGGGTTGTTCACCAGCGCGCGAGCCAGCGCCACTCGCTGTTGCTCGCCGCCTGAAAGTTCGCCCGGCCGATGGGTGCCGCGATCCTCCAAACCCACCTCCCTCAACCAGTTCGATGCCGCGCCAAGTGCTTCCCGCTTCCCAGCGCCCCGCGCAAGCAGCGGCATGGCCACATTTTCCAGCGCCGTAAACTCCGGCAGCAGGTAATGGAACTGCCACACGTAACCGATCTCCCGGTTGCGAAAGGCCGCTGCCTGGCGTAGCGAAAGGCTGGCCAAATTGGTTGACGCGCAGTATACAGTTCCCGCGGAAGGAGCATCAAGCGCGCCCAGTATGTGTAAAAGCGTGCTCTTTCCCGCCCCCGATTGACCCACAATCGCAACCATCTCGCCGTGTTCAATCGCCAGGTTCAGATTGTCAAATAGATCAAGCGAACCGCGTGCAGTCTGATACGTCTTCCGGAGCCCTTCAACCTGAACAATAGGGTCTCGTCTGAACTCGCTGCTTTGATTTGGAACAAGGCTCGAAATTTCGACCTCAGACCGCAATATCGGCGCCCCTTCAGCGGGGGAACTTTCCAGGTCAGACGGTGAGGTGGGTTGCATCATCCGTTAGCCTCAATTTTACATTGCAGAGGGTTTCTCGATGTTTGGTGAATCTCCAGAGTGCCGGTCCGTTCGGTAAGCCGGAGCTTTACAGGCTGCGGAAAACTCGTCCGGACGGCGGGCTGAGAATTCAGCCGAAGTATATGTGCCGCGGGATCGATGAGGCGGTCAGGAGTCGAATCATCGGAGCTGAAGCTGGAGATAAGCGCTAAACAGCCAGAAAACGCTTTGAGAGTAGCTGAGCCTGGAAACGAACGTTGGCCTGATACCATCAGCCGGGATTAAGTACAAGCTTATCGGCGGGTACTGGCCGACTTTCGGATACCGATCCGAATTGGTCCTACCCCCGGACATAGCGCATTCGATCCCAGAACCAATGTGCGCTTGAAACCCAGCACTGGGCGCGGCGTTTAGAATACCTCGCCGTGTACCCACCGCCTCACGCGGCAGGGAAACCCATTAGTTACCGACCAGTAACTTCAGAGCAGCCAACAATCCATACAGAACGTCAATCCAAGACCCTGCGGCGGATCTGAGGACTTGAGTTGATGTGTCGGCCTCAAACGTGGTCGCGATCCTCAAATCCATGCTCGAGGCACGGATCAGATTCGTCCTCCTGACGCCACACGAGATGCCGTCAACAATCGTACGGCAGCCGCAAACAGGAGTAGCCCTGCCACCCAAGGGAACCACAAGCCATATCGATCGAAGAACGTCTTGTCGTGACGCAGTGGCACATCCACCAGCAGCGACGCAAACGCTCCGCTGTTGGTCCTTACCTCGCCGAGAATGCGGCCCCGATCGTCCGTCACCGTGAGGAATCCGTCCTTTGCTGCGTGGGCGATCGCATATCCGCCCTCGACGCCGCGCATGATGGCGATGTGTCCGTGCCAAGTACGGTCTATGTTGAAGTCCCAAGCCGGATCAAGCAGCAGGTCAACGCCGGCGCGTCCATAATCGAGCCCTGGATGAATGAAGTCCATGTCTTTACAGATCGCTACACCGATCGGGACCGCCGTTTTCGACAGCAGCGCAAGCGACTTCCCCGGTGTCAGATTCGATTCAAACGGCGGCAGCATATGTTGCTTGTCGTACTCAGCGATGGGCTCATCGGGCGTATAGATGCGCGCCTCGTTGAAAGAATCTCGCGCGACCACATGCACCACGCCGATGACCAGAGTCGCGCCTGTGCGGTCGGCTACAGACTGCAGAGCGGGTCCACGATCTGCGTGTCCCGGTCGAGCAGCAGGCCGGTCTTCTCGGGCATCAGAACGATCTTCGCCCCTTGGTGGGCGAGCCTCTCAGCCTGCTCGGCATAACTTTTTATAAGCTGCTGCATTTCAGGGGCTCCGCCGGCGAATTCCACCGTGTCCGTATCCAGCAGCCCCACCTTGATGTTCCGCTGCGCGTTTGGTGCTGCCAGCCGGATAGCACCGAACAGGACGGCGCCGGCGAGAACAGCCAACGCCGATCCCACAACGAGCGCTACCTGCAAGAGCCTCTTGCGCCGGAGATACAGTCCGCTGGCAACTGCCGACGGAAACAGCAACAACAGGAAAGTGATGCCCCACGGGCCAGTGAGAGAAGCGACTTGCAGAACAGGTAAAAAGCGCTCTTGCGTATAGGCCAAGCTGCCGGCTGTGCCGTTCGCAGGCACAAAGCTGGCCAGATACTCGCAGACTGTCCAGAACGCGGGCAGCGCGATCATAGCGCTGAAGACTGCCCCACGATGGAGGAGACTACGAAACAGAAGAACACCCGCGGCGAAGAGCAGCGAGGCGATCGAAAACGGGATCAGCCACGCGATCACAGGGGCATGCAGCACGAAATGAAGGTAGTACAGTATGGTGAGACTGCCCAGAAGAATGGAGAGTGCGGCGGCTCCGGCCGCGACGCGCCACGAGGTGGTCTCTGCAGCCAGCAGCAGCACGGGGATGAATGCTATCCACATCAAGGGCCACACCGGGTTCATACCATTTCCCGCGAGCAGCAGTGCGGCCGTGGTGAAGACGGAGAGGGTCGCGGCGAGCATCGGGCGCTTATGGACGAAGGCCATCGAGGTATCTCCTGAAAGAACGCTGGTGAAGCATTCGAAATTGCTCTTCGCTTTGGGCCACACGGCCTCCCAGATACAGCACGATAAGTCCATGCGAGAGCGCGCTGAGTTCGAAGGCGATTTCTACCGGATCGTCAGGCCGCAATTCGCCAGCGCGCATCGCCTCCTCAAGAATGTTTACGGTCGGGTTGAACGTCGGCGAGCGCCGCGCTTTGAAGTCCTTGGGATAGACCCGCGCCCCCTCACGAGGTACAAGAAACATAAGCTCGTAGAGGTTCGGGAACCGCAGCGCGGTTTCCAGAAAGACGTCTCCCGCCTGCATCAGCCGGTGTTCCACGCCGCCCTTGAGCCGAAGTGTCTGCACCCGTGTCGCGAGTTCACGGAAGCCCTCGTCGGCAACCGCATTCAGTAGGCTGGTGCGGTCCGCATAGTGGCGATAGATCGCCATGGGGGTAATGCCGACCCGTTCCGCGACGGGGCGCATCGCGACCGCCGCGAGGCCTTCTCGGTCAAGAAGTTCTCGCGCTGCCACAAGGATAGAAGTGGCTGTGCTTGTCTTTCGTGGAGCGGGTTTGGCAGATCGGTTCATGTGTGTACGTCGTATACTTTATTATGTATACACCGTATACTGAATGCTTGCAAGCCTTGGTCGACAAGTGAGGAAGCCACGCTTCACCGTGTGGCCTGCCAGCCTCCCGAGCCAGACTCCTCTTAAGTCGGCATCGCGACTGCTTTTCCCGACTTCCGGACTCTGGCTGTGTCACCGCCTATGCGGCAGTTACTTTGAAGGCAACAGTTTGGTCCGCTGTCCTCACCCGCACATTCGGTGACACGCCCAACGTGCCATTGAGCCTCCGCAGATTCGTACCCGAGAAGGCGATGTCCACAGGATCGTTTCGGCTGAAGCTAACTCGCCAATGAACTCCCTGAGACTGGCTGCATAAATCGGGTTACCGACTTCAACCCGCAGCCGGCTTCACGCAACACACCACAGGGCGCGATGCCAACCCAACGGTGAGCGAAACTGTGCCCCATCCCGGGGACGTCTTTGTCGATGCCCGATCGGTGGGAGTCCGTTTCATTCCATCACGACGCCTTGCGCCTTTTTGCATATAATTGCCAAGCGCCGGAGCAATGAAGGTATGAACCTCCTCCAACCTCAAAACGGCCCTTTCAACCACGTTTTTGGCCCGGAACGCCGCTTTCAGCCCAGAAAAACACGTACCCCCCTACCCCCCCTCCAAAATGGCGCCAAGTAAGGTCCAATCAAGATCGTAAGAATCACACAGTCAATCACTTGCAAATTCTACATAGTTACCTTCCTGTAAATACTCATGCCCATTTTTACCCCGTTTTTTGGCAAAATACAGCCCTTCTAGGCCCCAAATGGCCCTTTTTACCCCGAAAATCCCTCCTGTGCAAAACCTGTTGAAATCGTGCGGCTTCTTCGTGGCGAAACCTCCTGAGAAGTCGTGATCCCGCCAGGTTTCTGGACACATTCTGAGCGCAAGTACACCATCGTGGAGCGATTCCATGCCTCTCCCATTCAGGTCGACTCTTCCTTTGCTTTGCCTTCTCGCCGCACTTGTGTCTCGCGGCCCCGCGCGGGCGCAAGGTCCGGCAACAACTCCGCCTGTCACCTTCACAGCCGAACAGGATCACCAGAACATGATGGATCAGCTCGGCATCAAAGCGCTGCGCCCCGGGCCAAGCGGGAACGAGAAGGCCCCCAACCACGCCAACTACGACGAGGTCGCAGGCCAATCCGTTTCCGAACTTCCCGACCCGCTGACGATGAACGACGGCCGGAAGGTGACATCGCCGGAGATGTGGTGGAGCAAGCGAAGGCCGGAGCTGGTCGAAATGTTTTCGAAGTACGTCTATGGCCGGGTCCCAAACAGCGTGCCCAAGGTGAAGTGGACTGTGACGGCGGTGGATCATGAGATGATCGGGTTCACGCCTGTCATCGCCAAGGACCTGATCGGCGAGGTCGACAACTCCTTCTATCCGGCCATAAGCGTCCGCATCCACATGACCCTGGTGACACCGGCGAATGCCAAGGGGCCCGTGCCGGTACTGATGATGTTCGGACACGCCGGATTTCCTTCTCCGAACGAGCCGGCCGGCGAGGAGTTGGACCGGGTCAACGCCGCATGGAAGGCGCTGCTGGTGCAGCAGGATCCTTCGCTAAGGAAGTGTTTGCGCAGCACCCGGCGTGGCAGCCGCTGAAGGCCACGCCCTTCCAGTTTCCCCAGTTAAACGAGGACGGCGATCCGCCCAACACCTGGCAGCTTGTCGCCGCCGGCTGGGGGTTCGCCTTGTTCGATCCGGCCAGCGTCCAGGCCGACGACGGCGCCGGCCTGACCCGCGGCATCATCGGTTTGGTCAACAAAGGGCAGCCCCGCACGCCGGAGGACTGGGGCGCCTTGCGAGCCTGGGCATGGGGTGCAAGCCGCGGGCTCGATTACCTGGAAACCGATCCGGCCGTCGATGCAAGCACGTCGGCATCGAAGGCGTGTCGCGCTACGGCAAGGCCGCACTGGTCGCCATGGCATTCGATCAGCGGTTCGCCATGGTCCTGGTAGGTTCATCCGGCAAGGGCGGAGCCACCCTGCTGCGCCGCAACTTCGGCGAGGCCGTCGAGAGCCTGACAGGGGGCGAGTACTACTGGATGGCCGGGAATTTCATGAAATACGGCGCCTCCGATGCGAAGTTCGGAAACATGACTCCCGGCGACATCCCGTCGACTCAAACGAACTCGTCGCGCTATGCGCTCCGCGCCTCACCTTCATCAGCTATGGTATTCCGCAAAAGGGCGATGCCAAGTGGCTCGACCATCGGGGCAGCTTCATGGCACCATCGATGCCGGCAGAGTGTTTACACTTCTTGGTGCAAAAGGCCTCGACATCGAGGGTGACTATCAACCGCGAAAATGCCCCCGGTAAACGAGGGCCACCTCGGTGGACAGCTTGCATGGCGCCAGCATGACGGCGGCCACACCGACGCCCCGAACATGAAGTGGTTCATCGAATGGGCCGACAAGCAGATCGGCCACTCCGCGCCGTAGCCGTAAGGCGCCGGAGCCATTGCAAAGGGCGCCTCGTTCAATGTAGTTGAAGGAAGACACAAGAAAAACGGCCCCCGCCGATGCAGGGGGCCGTTGATGTTGTTGAGCGAATCAAATCTGCTTACTTCAGGTTGCCGCTGGAATCCATGGTGATTCCGCCCGGGCCGGCATTCTTCTTCTCTTCGTTGGCCTTGCGGACACCCATTGCCTTGGTGCGCCAA
>CAVPWH010000012.1:0-390161 GCA_963709415.1 uncultured Acidobacteriaceae bacterium
CTGCATGGCTCTCAGGTGGGGAGAGCGTAGGACGGACGCCGGTTTCGGTCAAATTGAAGTCAGACTAGCCTGTATGTTCAATGTTCCGGATACACTTGCTTATCCGGTCCCATCCAGCCCTTCTCTGTCCACTGAAATGGATAGTTCCCTTGATATGTAGTGATAGTCCCTGGAGGCGCATTGCCAGCTGCACAACGCTCTTCTCCTTCACTTCGTAATAAAGCGTATATACCTTGACCCCATTGACCTCTTCGATTTGGCCATTCGTCTTCTTGAAATCGATTAAGTCGTTCAAATGGGGTTTCGCATGCGTATTCCTCCAGACCGCGATGGCATCTTGCTCAGTCGGCGGAGTGGGTGTTCGCTTGCAAGCCGTCAATTGCCAAGTGATTAAACCAAACGTCATCAGGAGCAGGATCAAATGAAAGTGTTTCTTCATTGGGGAAGGGGTCCTTTCTGAGATTTCATCCTTTCGAGCATCGGTTTCATCTGTTCCAACGTGCTTTCGAAAGCGTCCCGCGCCTCGGCCATCCCTCGTTCCGGTCCGTAGCGGATGACCAGGTGCACGATCAGAGTGCGAGCCAGGGCAAGATCCGTCAACAGAGGCAGAAAGGGTTCAGGCGCCGATTTCTCGATATCCTGAACAAAGGCAAGAATTTTCTCCGTATATTCGTCGCTGCGCGCCTTTCCGAGCTCGGTGATCCAATCGGATTCCATGTCGAAATCTTTATCCATCACCGGCCGCCTCGCAACAAATTGGCTGTTCTCTTTGTATCACCGTTTGTTAGAAGCTGAACTTTGGAACTTGCCAACCGTCGCTACAGCCACTGGAAGCTGAACCACTATGCAATTCGTGACTGATTTGACCGAAATTTGGACCTGCTGTACCTCTGTTCAAGCACACGCGTGTTGAGGTACCCGGGCTGATAGACAGGTCCTGTGTTGCACGTAAACCGCTGTTTCGGCCAGAACAGCGGACTGGTCAGAAGTCATAGGGCCCCTCAGCTTGGGAAACCAACCGCAGCCGCGATGGAGGAGCAACTCTATGCCCGTGATGGAGAAGAGAGTCAAGGACGGGCCTGATAAGTCTGGCTCAATAGTGTCAAATGGAACTATTGGAAGGCGGCTCCTGAACGTTGAGGAGGCTGCCCAATACCTGGGCCTAAGCGTGGACACCCTCCACAAGTGGGTCCAGTTGCGGGCGATTCCTCTACGTCAAGGCCGGTCGTGCGTTGCGGTTCGATCTAGCGGCTCTCAACCGCTATATCGACGAACACACAATCGGAACCATTGACTAAAGGAGACGTCAGATGTCAATCGAGAAGCTAGACAAGGGGCTGTTCAGGGTCCGTTGGAGAGAGGGAGGCCGGGGCAGGAGCAAGCGTGTCCGCGGCTCGGCCGAGCTCGCGAGGCAAATTGAACGGAAGAAGCTTTCACTTCGAGATGAAAACCGGCATCTCGACGTGAAAAAGGAAATCAACTACCGGATGAATCGATCTGATCGATCATTACTGGAAGCATCACGGGTCAAAGAAGAAGTCGGCGGATCGAGAGAAGAGCATCGTGGAGGGCATTCGCTCTGAATTGGGGCGACTGTTCGTGCGAGAGGTGGATGGAATGGCTGTACAGAGCTGGTACGAGAATTTGACCGATGTTCGCGGGCTCGCTCCGAATACAGCAGTGCGTCACTTCCACGTCATGCACCACATGATGGAGAAGGCGTCTACCATTTGGTCGAAGCTCACGGGCATCGACCGCAATCCCGCCGATCAGGTGGAAGTCGAGCAGGTCTGATGATTCGCGAGAGCGCTACCTTTCGGAGGAAGAGCTTCTTAGATTGAAGGTCGCTCTCGACGAGAGGATGTACCAGAAGGGAACGAAGACGATCAACAAGACCAATCTTCGCCTCCGGTTGCTGGTTCTGATTGCGGTTGGAACCGGAATGAGGCGAGGGGAGATTTTCCGACTTCAATGGAGCGACGTTCGCTACAACGAAGGATTGATCGCGGTCAATGCGAAGCTGAAGAAGGGACATCAGCGTTACGTACCCTATGCCCCCAGAACTCGCAGAGGAAATCCGGCGCTATCCGGCCGTCCTCGGTGAGGATCGGATCCTGCCACCCGAAGCTGGAGCAACAAGCGGGCGTCAACGTGCGGATAAGAGTTTCGCCAATCTGCTAGAGCGGGCCAAGATTCGGAATTTTCGTTTTCACGATCTGCGGCACACATTTGCTTCCTGGTACATGATGTGCGGCGGAGATCTCTACGAGCTTTCTAAGTTGCTCGGCCATTCCAATATCAGCATGACCGAGCGCTATGCGAAGCTCGCTCAGAAGCACATTGTGAAAACAGGAAGCGTATCGCATGAAATCTGGAGCAAGCTGGAGCCGCAGAAAGAAGCGAGAAAGGAGGTTCAGGAAACGAAAGAAGGACACATTCTCAGTCCAGGATGTGTCCGTATTGTGTCCGCGACCTAATTTGAGGGATTAGGGCAACCGCTAAGTGCTTTAGAATGTGGTGGCCAGAGACGGGATTGAACCGCCGACGCCGGCCTTTTCAGGGCCGCGCTCTACCACTGAGCTATCTGGCCTCAGTGCAAACTTCGGTTGCAATCTCTACGCGTGGATTCCGGCGGCGCCGGAGAAGGCGGGTGACTCCACGAACAGTGCGCTGCAACAACTGTGACAGTATACCAACTCCGATTCTGTCAGGCCAAACCGTGACCTTTTCCGCCTATGCCGACCGCCGCGTCTCCCGCGGTGCTCCGGTCCTGCTCTACACTGGAAGGCAATCATGCGCCGCCTTGTTTGCCTCGCTCGCCTCGCTCGCTTATCTCGCCTTAGCCGCCACAGCCTGCTCTCATGCCCCAAACTCTCGCGTCTCCAAAAGTGAAGCTCGCGACCGCGCGGGCCTTTCTGTGCCTACGAGAGCCAGGGGCCGCTGGCGCTGCACGCGTTTCTTGGACAGTTTCCCAAAGGGCGCCGACCTGCACGTCCATCTCTCCGGTGCGGTGTATGCGGAGACGTTTATCCGCGACGCCGGCGAGGACGGCCTGTGCGTGGATACCGTGGCGCTGAAGTTCTTGCCAAGCCGCCCTGCACGGGCAAGCTGGTGGCGGCGGCGGCGCTGCTGGGGAACATGACTCCGGCCAACCAGGACCTCTACGACCGGCTGGTCGACGCCTTCTCCATGCGCAGCTTTGTTCCAACCACCGGCTTCAGCGGGCACGACCAGTTTTTTGCCACTTTCGCGCACTTCGGCGGGCTCGACAAGCGGCATACGGGCGAGTGGGTCGACGAGGTGGCCAGCCGCGCCGCCGCGCAGAATCAGCAATATCTTGAGCTGATGGAGACGCCGCCCTTCGGACATGCGGCCACTATTGCACACGCAATCGGGTGGAATCCGGATTTCGCCGCGTTCCGGCAGCAGTTGCTGGATCACGGTCTGCGCGACGAGGTTGCCGCGGACCGCGACGACGTGCGCGCAGGCCGAAGCCGACCGCGCAAGCAGCTCGAGCACTGCGGAACGCCTCAGGCGACACCGGCCTGCCAGGTTGAGATTCGCTACATCTACCAGGTGCTGCGCGGCTTTCCGCCGGAGCAGGTATTTGCGCAGGCGCTGCTGGGGTTTGAGACCATCCAGGCCGGCATGGGCGGCCACGAGCCCGGCTTTGTCGGCATCAACTTCGTAATGCCGGAGGACGGCTTCATCTCCATGCGCGACTACACGCTGCAGATGAAGATGCTGGACTACCTGCACTCCGTCTATCCCGAGGTTCACATCAGCCTGCACGCCGGGGAGCTTGCGCCGGGGCTGGTGCCGCCGGAAGGATTGCGCTTCCATATCCGCCAGGCGGTAGAGCTGGGCCACGCGGAACGCATCGGGCATGGCGTGGACGTGATGTATGAGGACGACGCGCCGGGACTGCTGAAGGAGATGGCCGAGAAGCACGTGATGGTCGAGATCAACCTGAGCTCGAACGAAGGAATTCTGGGCATCGAGGGCGACCGAGCATCCGTTTCCGATTTACCGCCCGGCGCATGTGCCGGTGGCGCTCTCGACAGATGATGAGGGCGTGAGCCGCATCGATATCACGCACGAGTACGTGCGCGCGGCGATGGATTACCACCTGAGCTACCCGGACATGAAGACTTTGGCGCGCACGGGCATGGAACACAACTTTCTGCCTGGAGCGAGCCTGTGGGCGAAGCCGGATGTATTTAACGCGACGGCGGATCCGTGCAGGGGCGACGTGCCAGGCGCGGAGAATCCGTCGGCCGGGTGCAAGAACTTTCTTGACGCGAGCGAAAAGGCTGCCGGACAGTGGGAGCTGGAGCGGCGATTCCAGGTGTTTGAGGCGAAATGGTGATTCCCGGACCGGCAACCAAAAATAAATTTCCTTTGGCGCGCAACTTTCTTTGCCGAGTCTTGTTATTGGCGTTGTAGGTCTGTCTAGATTGACGAAGTAAGTTTCGTTCCCCTTCCCCCGTCTGCGTAACCGGTTTCAACATTCCGGAGGTCTGTCTTGCAGGATTCGCGACTACCCCACTCGCATAGCGCCCTTGCGGCTGCATTCGGCCTTGTCGCATTTTTAACCGGCTGCGGCTCGGGGGGCATGGGCACACAGCAGAGTCAGCAGCCATCGGTGACTGTAAGCGGCAGCAGCCAGGTGAGGCTGGGAACCACTGCGACCTACTCTGCCGCCGTGAGCAATCTCACAAATACCGCGGTTACCTGGCAGGTGAATGGCGTTGCGGGCGGGAACAGCACATATGGGACGATCAATAGCTCCGGCGTCTACACCCCGCCGGCGAGCATACCTACCGCGAATACCATCACCGTTACGGCCGTGAGTGTAGCCTCCCCGAGCACCTCAGGCTCGTTGCAGGCAAGCATTCTCAACCCTGTTCCGGTGATCGCCGCTGCAATCGCAACGCCCGTCTCCGGCACAAGTTATACGCTCGAGGTGGACGGAACCGGATTCGTAACCGGCGCGCAGATCCAGGCAGGTGGAACGGGCGTAACCACCACGCTCGTGTCGCCGACCGACCTGCAAGCCACGGTGACCATTCCCACCGGGACGACAACCCTGAGCGTCGACGTGCTGAATCCGAACCCCGGCGGCATGACCTCAAATACCGCTAGCGCCACCATCTATCTGACTACAGTGACGGCGGCTGCTCGCCTGCTGGATCAGGCAACCTTCGGCCCCACGCTCAGCGACATCCACCACGTTCAGACCATCGGTCTCGACGCCTACATCACCGAGCAGTTCAACACGCCGGACACGCCGCTCCCCAATATTCCTTCGCCGCTGCCGGCCTTATGTTTGGCGGCCAACACTCCCGTCAACTGCGAAGAATCCGAGTGGTGGCAAACCGTTCTCACCGGCAACGACCAGTTGCGGCAGCGCGTAGCCTTTGCGCTGAGCGAACTGTTCGTCATCTCCAGCGACACCGATAATGCGACCACCATTACCTACTACCACAACACGCTGGCGCAGGACGCGTTCACTAACTTCGCCACCATCATGAACGACGTAACGGTGTCGCCGGGCATGGGCGCCTATCTCAACATGCTCAACAGCGCCAAGCCCCCAACCGGGCAGATTGCAAATGAAAATTACGCGCGCGAGCTGATGCAGTTGTTCACCATCGGGCTTTACGAATTGAACCAGGATGGAACACTGCAACTGGACGGTAGCGGCAATCCCATCCCGACGTATACGCAGGCCCAGGTGCAGGCCTTCGCCCGGGCGTACACTGGCTGGACTTATGCCACTGCCACCGGCGGCGTGCCGACGAAATTTCCCAACAGCCCGGCGAACTACCTGGCGCCCATGGTGGCGGTAGAAACCGCGCATGACACGACAGCGAAGACGGTGCTGGGCGGTACCGTACTCCCCGCAGGGCAAACGGCCGAGCAGGACCTGGCCGGTGCGCTGGCCAATATCTTCGCCCAACCCAACGTGGGCCCGTTCGTTTGCAAGCAGTTGATCCAGCATCTGGTGACCAGCACTCCGAGCCCTGCTTACGTCGCCCGCATCTCCGCCGTCTTCGCCAACAACGGCAGCGGCGTGCGCGGGGACATGCAGGCCGTGATTCGCGCCATTCTTGAAGATCAGGAGGCACGCGCCGGAGACACCGACCCCGCTTATGACGGCGGCCATCTGCGCGAACCCATGCTTTGGATCACGAACTATCTGCGCGCTGTGGGCTTCACCAACACGGATGCGAACGGCTCGTATTTCCCGCTGTCGAACTACGCGAACAACCTGGGCGAGCGGCCCTACCGATCGGGCAGCGTGTTCAACTTCTTCCCGCCAAGCTACGTGATTCCGCAGACAACGCTGAATGCGCCGGAGTTCGATCTGGAGAATACGGCCACGGCCATTCTTCGCCTGTCGCTCGCCGATAGCCTGGTGAACAACAAGATTAACGGTTTCACGACTGACCTGAGCGCCACCGGCACGCTGGGCCAGATTGCGGCAGCAAACCCAGGCAATCTTGTGGATACGCTGGGCGTGATGTTCATGCACGGACAAATGCCTGCCAATATGCGTGCGGAGATTGTGAGCGCGATCGGCGGACTGGGTACGGCACAACAGGTGCGCGTTGCGACGTACCTGGTGATCACATCCCCGCAATACAAAATCATGCACTAAGAGCAGAGCACGCGACAGATTCGAATTTCGGTCAAGGGAGATGCGATGAGAGCGAACCGGAGAAGCTTCATCACTTATGCAAGCCTTGCGGCGGCGGGCAATGTGCTTGGGCTGCGGCCCTTTGGGGCGCTGAATGCGCTGGCACAGGCCGCGAGCGACTACAAAGCGCTGGTGTGCGTGTTTCTCTTTGGCGGCAACGATGCCAACAATACGCTCATCCCGTTCGACACTACCGGCTATGCGACCTACTCGTCGCTGCGCGGACCGCTGGCGCTGGCGCAGAGTACGCTGCTGCCGCTGACTCCCACGCCCAACTTCGCGCTCAATCCGAATCTGCCGGATATTCAGACGCTGTTCAATAACAAGACTGCCGCGTTTGTGGCCAATGTGGGCACCCTGGTGCAGCCCCTGACGCGAACGCAATATCTGGCGGGTCAGGCGGCGCCGACCAATCTGTTCTCTCACCCCGACCAGCAGTTGGAGTGGCAGAATGCGGCCCAGAGCGCCGCCACTCCCACCGGCTGGGCCGGGCGCATGGCCGATGTGCTTGGGGCAAGCTACAACTCAGGCGCCCAGATTCCCATGATCACGTCGGTGGCCGGCGACACTTTGTTCTGCAACGGCAGCGCCACGTCGCCGGTGTCGATCTCGCCCGGCAACCTCGGTGCTTCGAGTTGTTCGGAGGGCTCGGAATGCGCGGCCCGGCAGGCTGCCGCGCAGGCCCTGCTCACGCTGAATTCCGGTATCTCGCTGGTGCAGGCCGACGACGGCATCACCACCAATGCGTACGCATACGCCAAGACGCTCTCCGATGCCGTGGCGTCCATCAGCCCGCTGCAAACGGTCTTTCCCACCGCCAACGGCCTTGCGGCTCAACTCAAGCAGATAGCGCAGATCATTCAGGTGCGAGCGGCGCTCGGCGTGCAGCGGCAGATCTTTTTTGCCGGCATTGGTAACTTCGACACCCACGCCGACCAGCTTACCGTGCAAAGCAACCTGCTGGCGCAGATCTCGCCCGCGCTGGCCGCCTTCTACGCCGCAACGATGGAACTGAACGTGGCCGCCAGCGTGACCACGTTTACGATGTCGGACTTCAGCCGTACCTTCCAGCCGAACTCGAACAACGGCAGCGATCACGCCTGGGGATCGCACCACATCGTGATGGGAGGCGCGGTCAACGGCGGCCAGATCTACGGGACCTATCCGACGCTCGCGTTGGGCGGCCCGGACGACTCCGGCTCCAATGGCCGCTGGGTTCCGTCAACCGCCAGCTCGCAATACGCGGCCACGCTGGCGCAGTGGTTTGGCGTGAGCGCCGCGAACCTGCCCACCGTGCTGCCGACGATCGGCAACTTCACCACGAACAATCTTGGGTTTGTGTAGAGCGAACACGCACCTGAAGATTGGGGTTCCCGGCAGCGGTATCTCCGGCTTACACTATGCGCGATGGATAACGAGCGCATCCGCGAGATATGTCTTGCGCTTCCTCATGCGGCGGAGACACTGAACTGGGGACATCATCTGGTCTACTGGGTCGGTGACCGGGAGATCGGCGGCAAGATGTTTGCGATGACCGACCTGGATGGCACGGGAAGCGGCGTTCTTTGGTTCCATTGCGGTGCGGAGCGGTTCCACGAGCTGATGGAGACTGAGGGCATCTATGGCGCACCCCACCTGGCTAGGGTTTTCTGGGTGGCCGTGGAGCGGTGGGATACGCTGCGTCCGCGGGAGATTGAAGAAGAGCTGCGGTGCGCTCACACGCTTATTTACGAAAAGCTGCCCAAGCGCACCAAGGCCGTGCTGGCCTTGCCGGAGAAAGAGCGCGCGAAACTGATCAAGGAACGGAAGAAACTGCTGGAGGCGAAGGAGAAGGCGAAGACGGCGTGAATCGAGCAACCAGCCCATTCAGCGGGAACCTGTGCCGCTGCGTGCGCGTATTTGATAGGGAATGGTATCGAGCGCAGGCCTGCCTGTTTCAGCGGCTGCGCGGCGAGGCGGCGTGATGGTGAAGTTTCTGTTGTGGTGCATTCTGCTTGTGATGTGCTGGCCGCTGGCGCTGGTGGCGCTGGTGCTTTATCCGCTGGTTTGGCTTCTTCTGCTGCCGTTTCGCGTGCTGGGAATCGCGGTGGATGGCGTGCTGGAACTCGTGGGCGGCATCATTCGCCTGCCGGCACGGCTCCTTCGCGCCGTCTGAAAATCTCCGTCGTCCTGTGCCGGGTCGATGTGGATTTGCGGTCGGCTTGTTTCACATGGGCTACCGGGGGAAAGTCTGTTATCTTTCCCACGAGGTTCCCGAGTCATGAAGCGCAACCGGCCTTCCTCCTGGGGCAATCATTCAACGAACTCAAGCGGAATGCGGCTGTGACCGGTGCGGCGATTTATGGCTTTGGCTTGGGCTCACGTGCTCGCTTCGCGCACAGACTGAGCCGCCCCAACCTGAGACCAATGCAGCGATGGACCGCGATCTGCTCGAGGTCACAATTCCGCAGCTCGAGCGGATGTATCGCAATCGCAAGTACACGGTCACCGAGGTTGTGAACTGGTACATCGGCCGGATCAAAAAGTACAACGGTGTCTATGGAGCAATTGAGAACCTCGATGCGAAAGGAGCGCTCGCAACTGCCGCCCGTGAAGACGTCGAAGCCAAAGTGGGTGGAAGCAACTTCAAGCGCGGCCTAATGTGGGGTGTTCCCATTGTGATCAAGGAAAACACCAGCGTGCAGGGCCAGATCACGAGCGATGGATGGAAAGGGTACGAGATTCCAGGGCACGAATTAATTGCACCAGCCGATGCGACCATTGTTGCCAGGATGCGCGCTGCCGGCGCCGCGATTCTCGGCAAGACAAACATGCCGGACTTTGCCGCCAGCGATACCAACCGAAGCAGCGCCTACGGCCGCACCGGCAATGCCTACGATGTGCGCTTCAGTCCCGGCGGCTCTTCCGGCGGAACGGTAACGGCGGTGACGGCGAACATGGCTTTGCTCGGCAATGGCACCGATACGGGCAATTCCATTCGCATGCCGGCAGCAACCAGCGCGGTCGTCGGCGTCTTCCCTACCCGTGGCCTTGTGAGCATCGCGGGAATTGCACCGCTTGATTGGCTGCTCGACAACACCGGACCCATTGCGCGCGATGTAAGCGACGCCGCAATCGCGCTCACGGTCATGGCGGGTGAAGACCCGATGGATCCGGCGACAATCGGCTCGCCAGCCAAAGCGCAGTCTGGTCCTTACACCCAATACCTGAAGACAGACGCGCTCAAGGGCAAGCGTTTCGGCGTTCCTGCTTTCATTCTTGAAGGGGCGGGAATTCCGTTCCAGGGTATCGTCGCGGCCGAGACTCCCGGCCAGGCCGCTGCGGCCCGAGATGCGGCGCGCTTGCCTCTCTCACCCGAAACGCGCGCGGCGTTCATGCATGCGGTTCAAGCGTTGCGGGCGGCGGGTGCGACAGTCGTCCTCGACGATTCAATTCTGCCCGACAGCTTTGCTGAGACTGTGTCCCGCGTGGGCACGTTGCCTTACGTGAAAGAAGGGACGGAGAACTTCCTCGCTCACTTTGGCCCCGCGCAGTATCACTCCGCGGAAGAGTACGAACGCGCAGTTGGCTCTCCTCTGCCGGAGACGATCATCGGCAGCGCAAGAGTTATTCCCAACGACCCTCGCAGCCCCGTCGCACAAGCCGAGTTCGAAACGAACCCGCAGGCCGATGCTGACGTGCTCGCCCCCCGCCAACGCGCGCTTGACTTGTATAACCAGACGCTCGATCGCCTCCATCTCGACGGCTATGTTTATCCGGCGATCCAGATGCCGCCCGTGGACGAGACCATGCCGCAGGACGGCGTCGTCAGCACCGGTCCCCATAGCGATACCGGTTGGGTAAACATGATCGGAGTGCCCGCGGTTGTGGTTCCGGCGGGCTGGTACTCGACCGGCCTGCCCTTTGGACTCGAGATCTCCGCGCGCCGATGGAGGGACGGCGATCTGCTCGGCTGGGCGTATGCATTCGAGCAGGCCACCCACTTCAGAAAACCTCCCGTGCTGGTTGATAAAGGTCTGCTTTCGATCGAGCGGTAAGGGCCTGATTGCCGCTTTTCTCGACATCTCTTCCGGCAATGCATTAGCGTGGCCTTATGGCAGGCATTTCTCTAACTCTTGACGGAAAGGTCGCTCTTGTCACCGGCGGGTCGCGCGGAATCGGCGCGGAGACCGTACGCATTTTCGCTGAGGCCGGGGCGCGTGTGGCCTTCAGCTTTGAGAAAGCACGGGAACGGGCCGAGAGTGTGGCAGCCGGTTGCGGAGGGCCGCAGCGGTGCTTGGCGATCCAGCAGGAGTTGAGTTCGCCGGCGGACGGGCGAGCGCTGGTAGCCGCGGCGGTGGCCGCCTTTGGGCGGCTGGATATTCTGGTAGCGAATCACGGCATCTGGCCCCCGGTGGACGTCCCGATTGCCGCAATGTCTGAAGACCAGTGGCGGCGGACTTTGGCCGTGAATCTTGACTCGGTCTTTGGCATGGTGCAGGCCGCGGTGGCGCAGATGGACAGCCAGGCGCGCGAAGACGGCGAGGCCGCCGGACATATCGTTCTCATCAGTTCCACGGCGGGTCAGCGCGGCGAGGCCTGCCATGCGGACTATGCCGTGACCAAAGGGGCGCTGATTAGTCTCACAAAGAGCCTGTCGAGCGAGTTGGCGCCCAGGGGCTTCAGGGTGAACTGCGTGGCGCCGGGGTGGGTGGCGACGGACATGTCGGCTGCCGCGGTGGGCGATGCGGAGTTGGGTGCGAAGATCAGGGCGGGGATTCCGGTTGGCCGTGTTGCGAGTCCGCGAGAGATTGCCGGACCGGTTCTGTTTCTTTGCACGCCGCTGGCCGGATTCATCTCCGGCGAGGTGCTGAACGTGAACGGCGGCTCGGTTTTGATTGGTTGACAACAAGCACGAAAGGGCAAGGATGAAGATAACGAGAGTTTTGCCGGTGGCGGTGGCGGCGCTGATGCTTGCGTGGCCGCCCGCTCCCCGGACGCAGACGGGCGATGACGCGGCAAAGAATGCGGAGCAGGCGCACAAGGCGCTGGATGCCATGGTGCAGGCGCTCGGCGGCCAGGCCTGGCTGAATATGAAGAACCAGTTTCGACAGGGCCACATCGCCGCGTTCTTTCATGGCAATCCCGACACCGGCACGACGGACTACTATGAGTACCACCAATGGCCCGATCACGACCGAGTCGAGCTGACCAAGCACCGCGACGTGGTCGAGTTTTACATCGGGCGCGAGGGCTGGGAGGTGACGTATCGCGGCAAGAAGCCCATGGACAAGGAGCTTTTGGAGGACTTCCTGCGCCGCCGCGACCACTCCATCGAGACCGCCGTGAAAGTATGGCTCAAGGACCCGAACACCATCCTCGTCTACGAGGGCCAGCATCTGGCGGAGCGGCACCTGGCCGAGCAGGTCACCCTGATTTCCGCGGAGAACGAGGCCATCACGATTCTGATGGATTCCCAGACGCACCTGCCCCTGCGGCGGACCTTCCAATGGCGCGACCCGGTCTACAAGGATAAGAACACCGACGCCGAGGAGTACGACAACTACCGGACAGTGGACGGCTTCCCAACCCCCTATTCCATCTCCCGCTTCAAGAACGACGACATGGTCCGGCAGTATTACGTCGACAAGGTGAGCTTCAACCAGCAATTGCCCGACGATTTCTGGAACGTGGACGTGGCCGACCGGCGCATCAAGAAGTAGCGGAGGGAAGACGCGGCCGACCATATTGAGGATGCGGGCCGACAGCGACAGGGCAGAAATTACCTTGTGTGTGCAAGGAATGCATAGCAAGCGCTGTCCGAAGCAAGCACACCCGTGTACGTTTTCAATACTTTACAGCTTGGTCACCTGCTTGCAATGGAAAGAAATGGAAAGGTCGGAACGAAAACACTCAAAATCAAACAGAACCAGGGGGGACGAGATGCGCTTCGGCTTTTCAAGCTTGTTTGGCAGAAGCCCGCAAGCGCGGAATCCATTCGGATCGGAATCGCCTGGCGGCGCCGGAATTCTGGCGGCGCAAAGCCTCACGCCGACCCCGCTGGAACGGAATCTGGACAACGAAATGCGCCAGCACCAGGAGTGGTACGGAGAGCGTTTCGACCCCCAAACCAGGCTGTTGAACCATCAGTCGTTTCAAGCCGGCCTGAATGCGCTTCTGCGCAAAAGGCCCGCCGGCCAGCAGGTCGCTCTGCTCTGGATCGACGTTCTTAATCTTCGCCGCGAATTTGCTATATGGGGCTCGAGCGGGGTTGAGGCCCTGGTCGCCCACATCGCCGATTCTCTGCGTTCGGCGGTGGACAGCGACGCATTGCTGGGCCGGTTCGGCGCACGCTGCTTTCTGGTGGCCATGCCCGCCTCCAAATCCAATCGGGGAGACAGGCTGCGAATTCAGATGACGGTCGACGCGCTGGAACCGATGCGCGTTCTTGGCGCCGAGATCAGGCCGGAGGTTGCCGCGGGGGTGGCCTATTACCCTGCCGACACCGATTCCGCAGAAGACCTGATGCGCTTTGCCAGCCTCGCGGCCTCCCGTGCCTGCCGCACCAGAAGCACGGCGGTGACCGCCTTCGACACCGCCATGAACAGCCTGCTGATGCGCGACCACAAGATGGAAGTCGAGATTCGCAAGGGTCTGGACGCGAATCAGTTCTTTGTCCACTACCAGCCCAAGATCGATCTGGAAACAGGGCAAGTGCTGGGCGCCGAGGCGCTGATGCGCTGGAATCATCCCGAATGGGGCACCGTTCCTTCCAGCGAGTTTATTCCCGTCGCCGAGCGCTCAAGCCTGATTCAACAGATCTTCGAATTTGGCCTTCGAACCGCGCTCTGGGATGCGCAGAGATGGCGCGATCGCGGCCTGGATCTGCCCATCATCGCCGTGAATGCATCGCAGGCCAACCTGCGCCGGGACGACTTTGCAAAGCTGATGCATGATATCCAAGGGGAGATTCCGGTCGCGCCCACGCGGCTCGAACTCGAAGTTACCGAGTCGATGCTGCTTGAAGACGAGAAGCTGGTTCGGCGACCGCCTGCGCCAGGTGCAGGCCGCCGGAGCCTACATTGCCATCGACGACTTTGGCACCCGCTACACCGGTTTCAATATGCTGCGGGACCTCCCCCTGCATGCGATGAAGATCGACCATTGCTTCATTCAGGGCATCGATCGATCGGTCGAGATGCAGGCCCTTTGCCGGACCATCGTGGCCATGGCGCGGCAGTTGAAGCTGCGTACGGTGGCCGAGGGCATTGAGACCCCCGGGGAACTCAAAGTGACGCGGGAGGTCGGCTGCGACGCAGGGCAAGGATACCTGTTTCAGCGGCCCATCCCGGCGGAGGAGTTCGCCCTGTTCCTCGCCAAGTGGCCCACTCGCAAGGCCGCGCTTGGCTTCGCCAGCGCAGAGCAAAAATACTGCTGCAATTGAAGCGATAAGACGAGAGTGCGACGCGTGCGATCCATGCGCTCGCCCTGAAGCTGGCGCCCTTATTTATAATCCAGACGAGCGTAAAGCGTCATAACCTGCCCGCTCTCTGGAGCCAGAGAATGAAGTTCGACATCCAGGAGATCCTGGGTTTACTGCCCCACCGCTATCCGTTCCTGCTGATTGACAGGATCGTCGAATTTGAATCGCAAAAACGTCTGGTGGCCATCAAGAATGTCACCATCAACGAGCCGTTTTTCCAGGGCCATTTTCCCGGCTATCCCATCATGCCCGGGGTGCTGGTGGTGGAGGCGATGGCCCAGGCCGGCGGCATCATCATGATGGCCGAGATGCCCGAGCGCGAAAAGAAGCTGGTGGTGTTTACCGGCATCGAGCGGGCCAAGTTCCGCCGCCCGGTGACGCCCGGCGACCAGTTACGGATCGAAGTCGACGTGCTTTCGTTTCGCACCCGCGCCGGGCGCATCGAGGGCCATGCGTATGTCGACGGCAAGCTGGCCTGCCAGGCCACGCTCACCTGCCAGGTGGTGACGCGGGAGCGCGAACACGCGAGCGGCAGCGACGAGTGCAACGGCTGCGGAAGCGGAGACGGAGTGAGCGTTCATCCGAGCGCTGTCATCGCTCCGGGGGCGGTGGTTCCAGCTTCCTGCACGGTCGGCCCCTTCTGCACCATCGGCCCAGAAGTGGTTCTGGGCGAGAACTGCATTCTGATTTCGCACGTGGTGCTCGACGGCCGCACCCGCATCGGCGCGCGCAATACATTTATCCCTTCACCTCCATCGGCGTGCCGCCGCAGGACCTGAAGTATGGCGGCGAGCCTACCGAGACCATCATCGGCGACGACAACACCATCCGCGAAAACGTAACCATCAGCCGCGGCACTGTGGGCGGCGGCGGCGTCACGCGCCTGGGTTCGAACTGCCTGCTGATGACCTGCGCGCACATCGGCCACGACAGCCAGGTCGGCAACCACTGCATCCTGGCGAACGCGGCCACGCTGGCCGGCCACGTCATCATCGAGGACTACGTAACCCTGGGCGCGTTCTGCCCGGTCCATCAGCATTGCATCGTGGGCAAATACGCCTTCGTCGGCGGCGGCACCATCGTGACCCAGGACGTGCTGCCGTTTTCATTGACTTCTTCGCGCCGCGAAAACAAGGCCTTCGGGATAAACAAAATTGGTCTGGCGCGGCGCGGCTTTTCGCCCCGAGCGGCTGCGGACCCTGCAAAGAGCCTTCCGCTCGCTGCTCGCAGCCGAAGATGAACACCTCCCAGGCCCTGGAAAAGCTCAAGGAAATGGAAGGGGACGACGTGGCCCTTCTGGCCGCATTCCTCGAGCGGAGCGAGCGCGGGGTGATCAAGTAATCATGAAACTAGGCCTGATCGCCGGCAACGGCCGCTTTCCGTTTCTCCTGCTGGACGCGGCGCGGGCGCAGGGCCTCGCCGTCGTCGTTGCGGCCATCCGCGAAGAGACCGACGCGGAGATCGACCAGCGCGCGGCTGCCGATGAGGGCATCACCGTCCACTGGCTCTCGCTTGGCGAGTTGTCCCGCCTGATCGAGACCTTTCACAAGGAGGGCGTCGAAAAGGCCGTGATGGCCGGCCAGGTGAAACACAAGCAGATCTTCTCCAGCATCCGCCCGGACTGGCGCCTCGCCAAGCTGCTGCTCAACCTGCGCTCCCGGAACACCGACATGCTTCTCGGCGCGGTGGCCAAGGTGCTGGGCGACGAGGGTATCGAGCTGATCAGCTCCACCCGGTTTCTTGAGCCGCTGCTGGCTCAGGAGGGCGTACTCACGGAGCGCGCGCCTGACCAGGACGAGTGCAAGAACATCGAGTACGGCCTCGAAGTGGCCCGCGCCGTGGCCGGCTTCGATATCGGCCAGACCGTGGTGGTTGCCGCCCAGGCCTGCGTTGCCGTTGAAGCCATGGAAGGCACCGATGCGACCATCGAGCGCGCCGGCCGCCTGATGCGAGTCACTGGGCGAGGGAGCCTCGACTCTCGCCCGCCGCCTGACCGTGGTCAAGGTCGCAAAGCCCAATCAGGATATGCGTTTCGACGTGCCCGTCATCGGCATGGCGACGGTAGAAACCATGATCCGCGCAGGCGCCAGCTGCCTCTCCATCGAAGCCGGTCGTACGCTTTTATTCGACCGCGACTCCCTGCTCGCGCGCGCCGGCAAGGCGGGCATTGCCATAGTGGCGGCCTCCCGCTGATACTAAATGCGGGTAACCTCCCTTTGCTCCTCGTCGGGTAGTTGCTCGCTGTTCCCTATTCCCTGTTCCCTGTCCTCAGGAGGTTTCTCATGAGAAAGCCAATCCTCATTTCCCTCGCCGCGGCGCTCTTGTCTGCGGTTGCCTTCGCTCCCGCATTTGCGGCCGACGACGCCGCGCCCGCCATGCCCGCAGCGGGCCAGCCCGCCCCCACCTTTACGCTGCCATCGCAGGATGGCACACCGATCTCGCTCAAGAGCCTTCACGGCAAGTGGGTCGTCCTCTACTTCTATCCGAGGGACATGACCACCGGCTGCACCATCGAGGCTCACAAGTTCCAGGACAGCCTGCCGCAGTTCGAAGCCAAGCATGCGGTGGTCCTGGGCGTCAGCGTCGACTCGAAGGAGATGCATCAGCAGTTCTGCACCAAGGACAGCCTGACCTTCCGCCTGCTGTCGGATACGGACCACAAGGTTGTCAGCGCCTATGGCTCGCTGAATGGACCACAACGGCGTCAGCATGGCCAACCGCAACACCTTCCTGATCAATCCCAAGGGCAAGATCGTGAAGGTGTGGACCAAGGTGAACCCGGCGGAGAGCGCCTCGGAGGTGCTTGCCGTCCTTCCCGACAAGGGGAACACGATCAAAGCCGCCGAGTAGGCCCCGGCAGAGCCCAAACGCAGAAAAGCCCGGCCATCGGCCGGGCTTTTTTGCTTGCCTTGAACTGACGATTGCCGATGCTACTTCTTGGTGCCTTTTGGCAGCTTTCTTGGCTGCCTTCTTGACTGCCTTCTTCGCCGGGGCTTTCTTGGCGACTGCCTTCTTGCACTGACCTTCTTTGCTGCTTTTTTGACTGCCAACTTCTTCCCTCGTTTAGTGGTTTTGCCGGCGCGCTTGGTCGCCACTGCCTTTTTGGCCTTGGCCTTTCCGCCCTTGGCGCCAGCGTTGCTCTTCTTTGCGGCGGATTTCTTGGCGGCCTTCTTTGCCGCGGCCTTCTTCACTGCCTTCTTCGCGGGCGCCTTCTTGGCCACGGCTTTCTTGGCGGGTGCCTTCTTTGCCGCAGCCTTCTTGGCGACTGCCTTCTTGGCCGGAGCCTTCTTGGCGGCCTTCTTTACGGCCGGCTTTCGTACGGGTTCAACCGCGACCACGATCGTTTCGCTCACTACCTCATCGTCATCTGAAGAGGTAAGAATGCTGGCGGTCTCGACTTCTTCCTCATCCTCATCTGCAAAGTCTTCGACCCGATCGGGATCCAGCTCATTCGGCTCTCCGCTGGGATTGCCGTCGCTCATTGCATACATCCTGACCACATCTTCCATCCCATTGCCTCCAGCGGCTCGCCGCTGCATTCGATTTTTTCCCGTTGCGCGCTACGGAAAATTCTCTTCCGCTCGCGGAGATCATTGTAGTAATAGCTTGCACGTAAATACAAGCAAAACACAAGCAGTTAATGATGTCCCCGGAGCTTTTTCACTTTTGAGTGGGATGCTTCTTCTTCGTTGCGGGTTTCAGTGCGGGATTATGCGCAGTGCTTTTGGCCGCGCTTGAAGTCCTGGCAGGCCCAGTTGAATGAGCCGGTGAATGCCCTGCCGGATGCCCCGTCGTGGGCGTTGCCGAATGTACTGCGGATTTGGTCGTAGATGCAGTCGTGGTGCTCTTGCGCCTGTGCCCGCTCGAGGTGTGCTGCAGAATCGCCGGCTCGGCCACGCGAAGCCTGCTGCCGGATTCCACCCTGATTCCGGTGATCCTGTTCCAGCGCCGCAATTGATTGAGCGAGACGCCGAAGCGGTCGGCGATCGTGACCAGCGTATCGCCCCTGCGCACGGTGTAGAGCCGCGTGTGCGCGGAAGGCGCGGCCGACGGGGCCACCGGAACGACCAGCGCCGCGACGCTCTCGATGCTGTCGCTCGCATGCAGTTGATTGGCGCTCGCCAGGTCAGCGGGGTCAACGCGATACTCTCGCGCCACCGAGGCCAGCGTGTCGCCCGATACCACCGCATGGTAGCGCCACGAATTGCGCTTGGCTTCGGGAATGACGGCGATGCGCTCATTCAGCAGCATTGCCGTGCCCGCCGGCAAGTGCAGATCGAACGAGGTGTCTGGCGGCGTCACAATCCGCAGCAGGCTGGGATTGAGCGCCATCAGCTCATCCACCGGCGCGCCGACCAGGTCGGACACCAGCCGCAGGTCCACCGAGTAGTTCACCGTCACCGTGTCGGTCAGCACCGGAGGATCGAGCGTGACATCGTCGAATCCATATTGCTTGGGATTGTTGGCGATAATGATGGCGGCCAGAATTTCCGGGACATAATTGCGGGTCTCGCCGGGTAGTTCGTTGCGCTTGTAGAGCTCCCAGAAGTCGGCGTACCCGGTCTTCTGGACCGCCCGCTGAACATTTCCCGCGCCCCAGTCATAGGCCGCCATGGCCAGGTACCAGTCGCCAAGCTGGTCGTAGAGGAACTTCATGTAGCGGGCGTAGGCGCGGGTGGACTTCTCGGGATCGAAACGCTCGTCCACGTAGCCGTTGCGCGCAAGGCCGTAGTTGCCGTATGGGCATGAACTGCCACATGCCGCCGGCGCCTGGACCTGCGATTGATGGCCTGGGGTTGAAAGCCGGATTCCGCCACCGCCAGGTAGATCAGATCCTGGGGCACGCCCTTCCTCCGCCATGACGCGCTGAATCATCGCCTTGTAGCGGCCGGAGCGCTCAAATGAGTGCATCAGCGTGTTGTGGCCCTTCTGCGAGTTGGCAAAGAAGTTGATGAAGCCGGCCACATAGTCGTTGACCACGAGCGGCAAGTCGGACTTGGTGGTGGCCAGCTCGGCCTGGGCCTTGGCAACGATGTTGGGGTCCACCTGGAAGGTTACGTCGCTGGCAACGTCGGCCGGGGTGGGTTCCACCTTGGGCACAAAGCCGTTGCCCTGCTTCAGCGCCTCCATCTCCAGCCCGTTCACCTGGTCGACGAATGCGATCGAATTCATCCTGCAACTGAGAATTGCTCTTGATATCGATGCCGCTCTCGAGCATCAGGTCGATGGCGCGATCGAACTCGGTCTTGGCCTCGGGGAGCATCCCCTTGCGGTAGTCGGCGTCGCCACGGGCGTAGGCTGCTTCCACCTGCTCAATGAGCACGCGAATGCGTTGCTGTTCCACTGGTGGGAGATGGGGGCGCCGGCGCGGCAGGTGGCGCGGGCGGCTACAGGAATGGCAGGCGCTGCGGCTTGTGGCGGCGGGGAAGCGGCTTTGGGCTGGGAGGGAACGCAGCCCGAGACCAACAAAGTGAGCAAGAGACAGCCTGTCATCGGAAGCCGACTCAACTTCATGCGCGCGAAATGACGCAGCCGTCCCGGCGTGTGTAAGCGAACGAAAGACACTATGCCGATGATAAGCTATGCCATGGAGGTGCCGCCTCGGCGGATGCGCAGAAACGGCGCGCTTGCCTCCTCAAGCAAGCCCCCCATGGACGCACGCTTCCTTCGCAACTTCGCTATCATCGCCCACATCGACCACGGCAAGTCGACGTTGAGCGACCGTCTGCTGGAGTTCACCGGCTCGGTTACGGGCCGCGAGATGCAGGCGCAGATCCTGGACGACATGGATCTGGAGCGGGAACGCGGCATCACCATCAAAGCCCATGCCGTACGCATGATGTACAAGGCGCATGACGGCAACACCTACCAGTTGAACCTGATCGACACGCCCGGCCACGTGGACTTCAGCTACGAGGTTTCGCGCTCGCTGGCCTCGTGCGAGGGCGCACTGCTGGTGGTCGACGCCAGCCAGGGCGTCGAGGCGCAGACGCTGGCCAACGCCTACCTGGCCATCAACCACGGGCTTGAGATTATTCCCGTCATCAACAAGATCGATCTGCCCTCAGCCGACATTCTGCGCACGCAGGAGGCCATTGAAAAGGCCGTCGGCCTGGACGCCACCGACGCCATCCCGGTGAGCGCCAAGACCGGACAGGGCGTGGACGAGGTGCTGGAAGCCATCGTGCACCGCCTGCCGCCGCCCACCGGAGATCCCGATGCTCCGCTGCAGGCGCTCGTCTTCGACTCCTGGTTCGATGCCTATCGCGGCGTAATCGTGCTGGTGCGCGTCATGCAAGGCACCATGCGCAAGGGGCAGCGCATTCGCTTCATGTCGAACGGCAAATCGTTTGAGGTGGAGTCGATGGGCGTGCTGATGCCCAAGCCCGTCGAGATCGGCCAGCTCCTGGCGGGCGAGGTCGGCTTCTTCGCGGCCACCATCAAGACCGTGGGCGACACCAAGATCGGCGATACCGTCACCGACGACGCCCGGCCCGCCACAGCCCAGCTTCCCGGCTTTGAAGACATCAAGCCGATGGTTTTTTCCGGGCTCTACACCGTGGACTCGCACGAACACACACTGCTGCGCGACGCCCTGGAAAAACTGCGCCTCAACGACTCCTCTTTCTTTTTCGAGCCGGAAAGTTCCGTGGCGCTCGGCTTTGGTTTCCGCTGCGGCTTTCTCGGCCTGCTGCACATGGAAATCATTCAGGAACGGTTGGAGCGCGAGTACGAGCTGGACCTGATCACCACCGCGCCCGGCGTGCGCTACCACATCACCATGACCGACGGCCGCAGTGATCGAGGTCGACAATCCGTCGCGCTGGCCCGAGCCCACCAACATCGACTCCATTCGCGAACCCGTGATTACCGCCAAGATCCTCACCAACGAGGAATACGTCGGGGGCATCTTCAAGCTCGTCGAGGAAAAACGCGGCAAGCAGATCAACTTTGAGTACGTGACGCCGACCCGCGTGATGCTCACCTACGAGCTCCCGCTGAACGAGATCGTGCTCGACTTCTACGACCGGCTCAAGTCCATCTCGCGCGGCTACGCCTCGCTTGACTATCAACTGGCCGGCGAGTGGGAGTCGCCAATGGTGAAGCTCGATATTCTGGTATCCGGCGAACCGGTGGATGCGCTGTCGATCATCGTGCATCGCGACTTTGCTTATGAGCGTGGACGCGCGCTGGTCTCAAAGATGCGGGAACTGATTCCGCGCCAGCAGTTCGAGGTCGCCATACAGGCCGCCATCGGCGCCAAGATCATCTCCCGCGAGACCGTAAGCCCGCTGCGCAAGAACGTGCTGGCCAAGTGCTACGGGGGCGATATCAGCCGCAAGCGCAAGTTGCTGGAGAAACAGAAGGAAGGCAAAAAGCGCATGAAACGGATCGGCAAGGTCGATATTCCGCAGGAGGCCTTCCTGGCGGTCTTGCGGGTGGGCGAAGATCAGCAGAAATAGGTCTTTCTTATTGACCAAAGGGATACTTTAGTCACCTTCTATTCATGTGCAATTGTGGAAACCTCCGGGGCCGCGGACTTGTGGGCCGATCCGGAGGCATCGCCTTCAGAGACAGTTTCTGCAAGAATTTAATGTTGATAAATAAGGGTTTGCGCAGCTTATCAGAACGGGAGAGCTTGGGCAAGAGAGAAAAATGGATTATCTCAGCCCGCTTTCCGAAAGTAATCCACATTTTTTTCCACAGAAACGCCGGGGAGCTTGGAAAATATTTCATTGCCCGCCCCGGCCAGCCTCTTTCGAAGGTAAAGAACAGACTTTGGAACAGCACAAAAGCCCCGGTTGACGGGGCTTTTGCGAGCGTTCTGCCGCTGTCGTTCTCTAGTGGGCTGCGGTTGGCTTTGGCACCGTAGGCCTGGGAGCAGGCTTGGGAGCATCCAAGCCGCCGCTGGCAGGTTGGGGCGGAGGAGCAGGAATCCCGGACTTAACGTTGTAGGCGTCGATGATGTCCTTGGTGATGTTGGTGGCCGTCGAGGCATACAGCACCGGAGACTGCTGCTGCGAAACGTCAAGCACCAGCGTGTACCCCTTCAACTCGGCGTAGTTCTGCATCACGTCATAGACCTTGGAGGCCAGGGCATTATAGACGTCTTGCATCTCCTGGTTGAAGTCGGTCCGGGCGTCCGTGGCATCGCGATCCAACTGCTTCTTCTTGGTGTCGATGGCGGTGGCCTTGCTCTGCTGTTCGGCCGGAGTCAGCGTAGAGCCCTGAGCCTCCAACTGCTTGGTCAGGTTATCGACCTCGTCGCTCAGCGTCTTCAGCTGGGCCTCTTTTGGCGCATATTTCTTCTGCAGGTCGGCAAAGTTCCGCTGGCCTTCGTTGGTTTGGGCCACGGCCACCTGGAAGGCAATGACGGCGATCTTGGCGGGTCCGGGTGCTGCGGCAGCGGTTGCTGGGGCGGCGGTAGTTTGGGCTGCGGCGCTCAGGGCAATGCTCGAGGCCAGCGTAACAATGATTGCAAGCGAACGCTTCATTTGATTCAAAAGCTCCTTCGGAATTCCTGTGTGGCCGTCCGCGTTGAGGCGCGAATGCCGAGCCTGTGCCTCCTGAGCAGCTTCACGGTCATTTTTCGGAAACTCCACGCCGGATGGCAGCAGAGACAGGAAAAGACGCGAATGGAGACGTCAGCAGGAACTAGATGAATTATAGGAGGCTGAAGTGGGAGCGTCAAACAGGCAGTTTCGTTCTTCACAGTGTCATCTTTCGACTCCGCCGGTCAAAAAGCCGACCGGTTGCGCTCAAGATGACAAGTTCGTGAGATGCAAAAATGCGAAGGCCGCTCGCTGGGAGCAGCCTTCGGTGCAGCACTTGAACGCGCTTGGTTAGAAGGTAGTCGAAATCGTCAGCCGGAAGGTCTTGCGCGGCTCACGGAAGACGTACCGCGCGCCGTAGGCCTCGATCGCCTCACCATACGAGTAAAGGCCAGCGTCGTTCGACGGGAACATTGACTGCGTAATCAACTCCGCCGAGCAGCTTCCCTGCTTGCCGCCTACGAGCACATCGTTGCAGTAGGGCGACTCGTAAAGCCGCAGCGGGTTGTATGCGTAGTAAATGCGGAACGGCGCGTTCACGATCGGCATGATCACCGAAAGCTCGCCGCCCAGCGACATGCGCGGTACAAAGTTGGTGCCCGAAATCGGCCGGATGTTCTGGCGGAATCCAACCTTGGAACCGGATATGCCACCCTGGCAGGCGCCATTGTTATAAACCGGGCAGCCGTAGAGCGGCGAGGTCAGCGTGGCGAATCCTTCGGGGCTCTGCTTCAACTGTCCGTGGTTGGTCGCCACGTCGATGCCGAAGTCGTCGAAGAGCGAGAACATCAGCGTTCCGACGATCGGGACGCGGTACTCGAGGTTGATATTGAAGTTGGTATCGCCACCGATCGACGCCACGCCGTAGACCGGCAACGGCACCTGGATGCACTGATTGTCTTCAGGATTGGTGGGATCGCGGGGAACACAACTGCCGTCCGGATTGGTCAACTGGAAGTTGATCCTGCTCGGCACATACCCATACGGCGTTGCCCCGCGGACGTCGAAGCCCCGCAACTCATTTTCGCCGCCGGCGTAGAAACGGTTATTCGGCGGAGCGACGTCGCCGCCAAAGCCCTGCACGTAACCCAATTGGGCGCGGACACCCAGCACGTTGTGGCCATTGTCCGAGTGGAGCAGGTAGTGCATGGGGAAGAAGCGCTTGTAGGCCACCAGCGGCGAGAAGTAGCGCACGTTGCCCCAGATGCCTGCCGCCTGAAAGGCCGCCGTGTATTCCTTGCCTGTGCGTGGACGAACCGGATTGTTGATGGTGTCGTAGGAATAGGTGAACGAGACCTGGCTGTTGATGATGCCGGCCAGCGCGTTCGAGCCCTGAATACCGGAGCGGAAGCTGATGGTCTGGAAGAAAGTCTGCGACGCGGTGCTAAAGGCCGTAATCGAAGACTTGCTCAACGAGTAGGTCATGCCCACGCGCTGGAAGGCATGGCGCTTCAACGGATAGCTGATGGAGAAATTAAGGCCCGTCGCGGCCTGGTTGTAGTTCTGGGTCAGGGACTGCTCGGCCGAAGTCAGGTTGGCGGATGCGCCCGTGGTGGCCTGATAGTTTTTCGCGGCGTTGAAGTCCTGTTTGTTGTTGTAAATCTGGAAGCCGACCTGGATGGGACGGTTCTTGATGTAAGGCTGCGTGAAGCCGAATGTGAACTGGCGGCTCACGTTGCCCAGGTTCGCCTGCAGGCTGAGCGTCTCGCCCAGGCCAAGGAAGTTGTTGGTCTGGTAGTTCACGCCGATGAAGGCGCCCGACATGCCGCTGAGGCCGCCATTCATGCCGATCGAGTTCTTGCCCTTTTCCTTCACCTTCAGCAGCAGTTCGACGGTGCCGTTATCCGGATCCTGGTGGGCTTCCGAGTCCTGGTCGACCTTCAGCGGCTCGAAGTACTCGAGCTGGTTCAGGCGCAGCAGGCTGTACTCCCAAAGCTGGGAGTTGTAGACCGAGCCTTCATCCAGCATCAGTTCGCGCCGAATGACGCGGTCGCGCGTGATGGTGTTGCCCTGGAACTCGATGCGCGAAACGTAAAACGGCTTGCCCTCGTCGATATCGATGTCCATCGAGACGGTCTTCTTCTGGTCGTCGTAGCTCAGCTTGGGGATGGCGCCGAAGTTGATGTAGCCCAGCGTGCCCGTAGGCCTTCTTCAGGTTCTCCAGGCCCTTGCCAACCGCGGTGGCGTTGAACCAATCGCCGTCCTTCATGGCGAATGTGCCGCGCAGCGCCTTCAGGTTGGTCACCGCCTTGTTCCCGGTGAAGGTGATGCTTCCCAGCCGGTACCGTCCGCCTTCTTCAATCGTCATCAGGATGTCGATGCGCTTGCCCTTGTTGGGGCGGAAGGTAAACCAGTTCAAACCGCCCTCGTCGCGAATCTGCGTCTTGGGCTGCTCCACTGCGGCGTTCGCATAGCCCCGGTCGCGGTAGGCCTGGCGAACGCGTTCGGTGTCTTCCTCGAGCTTGGTGGCGTCGAAGGTCTGCGGAAAAAGGTCCTCAAAGATAATCGAGTACGGAATGCCGATCGGCTTCAGGTTCTTCATCGAGCGGCGCAGTATCAGCGCGCTGCACATGCTGATTGCCCTGAAACTTGATCTGGCCGACCTTGACCACCGGGCCTTCCTTAATGTTGAAGTTGATCTGCACCGAGGCCGGAGGAATCGTCTTGACCTCGGTCTTGATGGTGGCGAACTGGTGCCCGTGCTCGGCCAGCAGCTCCTTGATCACGGTTTCCGCCCGCTTGATCTTGGCGGGGTCGTACTGACTTTCGACCGTCAGGCCCACTTTCTCTTTCTTGAAGCGGTCCAGAACGTCGGAGACCGAGACCGTGCTCAGGCCCTTGTAGTTGATCTCGCGGATATTCGGCTTCTCAAGGACAAAAATGTCCAGGATGATGCCCTTCTCCGTGTCCTCGCGTTCAATGCGCAGGTTATCGAAGTACGAGGTATTCCAAAGCGAGTTGAAATCCCGTTCGATCGAAATCGGATCGTAGGCATCTCCGACGTGGGTAAACAGCCGGGCCAGGATGGTCTCCTTGGGGATGCGCCGGTTGCCGATCACACGAATCTGCTGGATGGTCTGCGGCGACTCCTGAGCCACCAATGCGGCGCCTGCGCAGGCGGCCAGGGCCAGCACGAGCAGCATGCGGCCAAGGTACGACATCGGCCGCGAGACAAGACCCGGAACACGGCTTTGAGTCAGCCTGCTGATGGAGATGGAAGTGTGCTTGATCTTCACCGGGCTGGAGCCCTGCGGCGAGCACAAGTGCTGGTGCGGTCCATAAATCGGCTTCACGGGAAGAATATGCACACCCTCATTGCTGAAAAAATCTGGTCCTGCCTCAAGGAAAGAATGATTATATTTGACCGCAGCGGCCCCGCCCAAACTGCGCGGACGCAAGTCGGCTCGGAAATCGTGTCTTTCCCGGAATTTCCCAGTCGCACTCTGCCGTCGCGGACATGGGCCGGGCCCTAATTATCACCCCAGCGGCGAAGAAAAACCGCAAGGAACTCCGATAAGCTACTACCCATCACTCAGTCTACCGGAACGAACTGGGTTGAAGCCCTCTTGCATTCCTTCTTTGCCTGGCAGCATCCTTGTTAGACGCGCACAAGGAAAGCAGGACACCGCGCGGCATTGAGGATTTTTCCTGGGATGGAATCAGTCTCGCAATCCCTGTATGGTTACTCGGCTCTCCTTCTCGACGCGCATCCAACCCCGGGCCCGGACCCGGGCCGCGATTCACGGCCGCTGAGCCTGGCCGCGTTCCGGGGCTGCGTGCTGCTGATCGTCAATACGGCGAGCCGCTGCGGCTTCACTCCCCAATACGCGGGCCTCGAAGCGCTCTATCGCACCTACAGGGAGCGCGGCTTCGAGGTTCTGGGGTTTCCCTCGAATCAGTTTGGTGCTCAGGAACCAGGCACGGAAGCCGAGATTGGAGCCTTTTGCGAAAAGAACTACGGCGTCAGCTTCCCTCTTTTCGCCAAAATCGACGTGAACGGCCCCCATGCCCACCCGCTCTACCGTTTCCTTAAGAAGGAAAAGCCAGGGATCCTCGCGTTCGCCGGCGGCAGCGCCATCCGATGGAACTTCACCAAATTTCTGGTCGACCGGGAGGGTCGCGTTGTGGCCCGCTACGGCCCCGCGAAAAAGCCGGAGGCGCTTGCCGGAGCGATTGAACGTCTGCTTGACAAGGGATAGCCTCCCTGGGCGCAATCGCAAAGTAATATTGTTGGACAAGATGCCAGCCGGATCACATACCGGGATGCCTGCCCGTCAACGTGCACCGATCCGGTCGCCCGGACCATCAAACCACGCAGATTGGGCTGCACTTTTCACCCCGCCTGCCCCATTCGCAAGTGTCTTCGTCTACCATAGTAGTTTCAACGTTAGTTGGATCGGGCCTTGGGGTTTCGCTGCCGCGGCCCGGGAATCCTGCGAGCCGGCCAGATCCGGATTGGGATGCCGGTGACCAGTTTCTTAACCCTGTGGGTCATGGCAGACCGGTCATGGTGAACAAGATCCGGGCAACCCGGCTCTGGAGCGAGTAGCAACTCTATGTGGATTGTCCGGCTTGCGCTTCGGCGGCCTTATACCTTCGTCGTCTTTGCGCTTTTGATTCTCATCCTTGGCGTCTTCAGCATCCTCCAGATGCCTACGGATATCTTTCCCAACATCGATATTCCCGTGGTCACCGTGGTGTGGATGTACAACGGCCTCTCCGCCGAGCAGATGGCCGATCGCATTGCTTCCCCCAGCGAGCGCGGCATGACCACCGCCGTCAGCGACATCGAACACATCGAGTCGCAGTCCCTGACCGGTCTCACCATCATCAAGATTTTCTTCCAGCCGCACGTGAACATCGGCATGGCGGTAGCCGAGATAACCGCGATCAGCCAGGTGCAGTTGCGCTCGCTGCCGACCGGTGCTGTCCCCCCGTTTGTGATCCAGTACAACGCCTCCAGCGTTCCGGTGCTTCAGTTGGGGCTGTCGGGAAAAGGGCTCACCGAACAGCAGTTGTTTGACCTGGGTCAGAACACGATCCGCGTGCAACTGGCGGAGATCGAGGGCGCCCAGTCGCCGTTTCCCTATGGCGGCAAACAGCGCCAGATCATGGTCGACCTCGACCTTCAGGAACTCCAGGCCAAGGGGCTTTCGCCGGTTGAAGTGGTAAACGCCGTCAGCGCGCAAAACCTGATTGCGCCCTCCGGCACCATGAAGCTCGGCAGCTATGAGTACCAGGTCGAAACCAACTCCGCCCCCAGCGTTGTCGACGAATTAAACAGCCTGCCCATCAAGGCCGTCAACGGAGCGGTGATCTACATCCGCGACGTGGCTCATGTGCGCGACGGCAACCCGCCCCAGACCAACATTGTCCGTGTCGACGGCCAGCGGGCCGCAATGATGAACATCATGAAAACCGGCTCGTCTTCGACCCTCGACATCATCAAGGGCGTCTACGGGAAGGTGGCAGGCCTGCGCGGACAGTTGCCGCCGCAACTTCAGATCAAGGCACTTTCCGACCAGTCGATCTTTGTCCGCAGCGCCGTCAACGGCGTCGTCCGCGAAGCCATCGTTGCCGCCTGCCTCACTGCCATCATGATTCTCATCTTCCTCGGCAGTTGGCGGTCGACCATAATCATTGCGGTCTCGATTCCGCTCTCGATTCTCTGCTCGCTGATCGTGCTCTACATGCTGCACGAGACCATCAACATCATGACGCTGGGCGGAATGGCGCTGGCCGTGGGAATCCTGGTCGACGACGCCACCGTCGCCATCGAGAACATCAACCGCAACCTTGAGACCGGCAAGGAACTCGAGCAATCCATCCTCGACGGCTCGGCGCAGATCGCCGTTCCCGCATTCGTGTCCACGCTCTCCATCTGCATCGTCTTTGTGCCCATGTTCTTCTTGAGCGGCGTGGCGCGCTACCTGTTTGTGCCCATGGCCGAGGCCGTCGTCTTCGCCATGCTCGCCAGCTACCTGCTCTCGCGGACCCTCGTGCCCACCATGTCCAAGTACCTGCTCCAGGAGCACGACGACGCCCAGACCGAAGCGAAGCGAGCCAGCCGCAATCCCTTCACCCGCTTCCAACTCGCCTTCGAGCGCGGCTTCGAGCGCTTCCGCCGCGCCTATCTTCGCGTGCTCACCCTCTGCGTCGATCACGCTCGCGTGTTTCTCACCGCGTTCACCGTCTTTGCCGTGGCCTCTGTGGGCCTGCTCGTTCCCTGGCTCGGTCAGGACTTCTTCCCCTCTGTCGATTCCGGTCAGTTCAAGATTCACGTCCGCGCGCACACCGGCACCCGTATCGAAGAGACGGCGCTGTTGTGCGATCACGTGGACTCGACCATTCGCCGGCTGGTTCCGGCCAATCAGATTGTGACCATCGTCGATAACATCGGCCTGCCCTACTCGGCATTGAATCTTTCCTACTCGACCTCCGCGCCCATCGGTCCCGCAGATGCCGATATCCAGGTCCAATTGACAAAAGATCACCGTCCAACCGCGGAGTACGTCGAAAAGCTGCGCACCGAGTTGGCCCGCCAGTATCCCGGTGTTTCGTTCTATATGTTGCCGGTCGACATCGTCACCCAGATTCTGAACTTCGGGTTGACCGCTCCCATCGACTTGCAGATTGTCGGTCCCAATCTCAGCGACAACCGCGCCCTGGCCGAAAAAATGCTCGACGAGGTTCGCAACACTCCCGGCGCAGCCGATGTTCGTATTCAGCAGCCGTTCAACGAACCCATGCTCCAGGTCAACGTAGACCGCACCCGGGCCCAGTCGATGGGGATCACGCAGAAGGATGTCGCGACCAGCCTGCTCGTCTCGTTGAGCGGCAGCTTCCAGACCAGCCCCAGTTTCTTTTTGGATCCCAGGAACGGCGTCACCTATAACGTGGCCACCGTGACTCCGCAGTACAAACTTGACACCATGGCGGAGTTGCAAAGCCTGCCCGTTCCCAGTGCAACAGCGGCCAGCCAGAGCATAAATGCGCCCCCAGGGCAATCCGGCATCGGAACGCCTTCGACGGCCGTGCCCGGAGTGTCGCAGCCGCAAAACGTGCTCGGCAACCTAGCCACCATCGTTCCCGGAAACGAGTTGGGCACCGTAAGCCACTACGACGCGATGCCCGTCCTCGACATCTTTGCCAACGTCGACGGAACCGACCTGGGCAGCGTCACCCGCGGCATGCAGAGAATCATGTCCGCGCACGAAAAGGATCTGCCGCGCGGCTCGCACTTCTCTCTCCGCGGCCAGAGCGATACCATGCGCAAGTCCTACGTTGGGCTGCTTGCGGGACTGGTCTTCTCCGTCCTGCTCGTTTACCTCCTCATCGTAGTCAACTTTCAGTCCTGGCTCGATCCGTTCCTCATTATTTCCGCGCTGCCCGCCGCCCTGGCCGGCATCGTCTGGTTCCTCTTTCTCACCCACACACGCCTCAGTGTGCCCGCCCTTACCGGAGCCATCATGTGCATGGGTGTCGCCACGGCCAACTCCATCCTGGTCGTGAGTTTTGCCCGCGAGCAGTTGGACGTTCTGGTTGGAGACGCACGGCGGGCCGCACTCAATGCCGGCTTTGTGCGCTTGCGGCCGGTCCTGATGACCGCGCTCGCCATGATCATCGGCATGGTGCCCATGGCCCTCGGACTCGGCGACGGCGGCGAGCAGAACGCCCCCCTTGGCCGCGCCGTCATTGGCGGACTACTGCTGGCCACCGTCGCCACCCTCCTGTTTGTGCCCGCATTCTTTTCTCTCATCCACGGCCGCATCGAGCGGCGCCGCAAAATGGTTCACGGCGCCGCGCGGGCCGCGGCATTCGACGAATTTGACGAGCTTTCGGAGTAGTTTTTTATGAGCGACACATCGAAACAAAACCCGGACCACAGCGCACACGAGGCCATCGCAGCCCCTGAAGAGAAGCCCATCTCGCCCCGCAAGGCTCTGCTGGCCGTGGCCCTGCTCGTGGTTGTGGCCGTAGTGCTGTCGGTCATCGGCGTTCTCAACCGCAAATCCGCAGACTCCGTCCTTGCCGAGCGAACCCAGGAGCTGGCCGCGCCCACCGTCCTGGCCCAGCCCGCCAAGCCTGGCGCACCCATCACCAGCTTTTCGTTGCCCGGAAATGTCACCGCCTTCACTGACTCACCCATCTACGCGCGCACCTCGGGCTATCTCTCCCACTGGTACTTCGACATCGGCGCTCGCGTCAAAAAGGGCGCTCTGCTGGCCGAAATCTCCACTCCCGAACTTGATCAGCAACTCTCCCAGGCCGAGAACGACCTGGTCACGGCGCAGGCCACCGCCAACAACGCCCGCATCCAGGCCGACCGCTATTCGGACCTCGTAAAAACCAATGCCGTCTCCCAGCAGGACACCGACACCTTCGTCAACCAGGCCGCCGCCACCGCCGCCGCCGTCCGCTCCGCCCAGGCCAACGTGCAACGTCTTCGCGAGTTGCAATCGTTCGAAAAAGTCTACGCGCCCTTCGACGGCGTGGTCACCGCGCGCACAGTCGATACCGGCCAACTCATCGATACCGGCGCCGGCAAGGAACTCTTTCGCCTGCAAGCCATCCAAACGCTTCGCGTCTACGCCAACCTGCCCCAGTCCTACTCGCAGAGCGTCAAGCGCGGCATGAAGATCGATCTCACCTTCGCCGAGCACCCCGACAAAACCTACCAGGGCACGCTGGTCCGCACCGCCGACGCCATCGACCCGACCAGCCGCACGCTCCTGGTTGAAGTCGACGTGGACAATCGCGCCGGCGATCTGCTGCCCGGCTCTCTGGCCCAGGTTCATTTCAAAACGCCCATCTCCGGCCCAACCTATATCGTGCCTGTCGCCGCGCTCATCTTTCGCAGTGAAGGAATGCGCGTTGGCATCGTCGAAAGCGGCTCTCAGGGCACAATCGCGCACCTCGTTCCGGTCAAGATCGGCGAGGACGACGGCGCCAACGTGCAGATCGTCAGCGGCCTCAGCCCCTCCGATCGTGTCATCCAGGATCCGCCCGACTCCCTCATCGAGGGCGAAAAGGTCTCAGTCGTCAATCCAGGCCAGCCCTCCAATTCGGGAGGCAAGTAGCAATGTCCGCGTCGGCACACCAAAGAAATCCGGGTGCCCCACCCTCGCGGCGTTCTTGCTTTTGCCGCCTGGGTGGGAATCCTTGCAGCCCTGGCCCTCTCTCTCGCCGGCTGCAAACCCGTAGGTCCCGACTACAATCGTCCCACCTACCAGGCCCCCGCCGTCTACAAGGAGACCGGCGCGTCCACCGTTGTCACACCGCCGCCGAATCCGGCCGGAGGTGGCTGGCAGCCGGCCACGCCCTCTGACGGCATGCTGCGAGGCAAGTGGTGGGAGATCTACCAGGACCCGCAACTGAACAGCCTCGAAGACCGCATCGCCGGCAACAATCAGAGCCTGCGCCAGGCACTGGAGACCTATCTCGCAGCCCGCGACCAGGTAAGCGCCGTACATGCCAACCTTTTCCCCACGCTCTCCGGCAACCTCTCGGCCAGCCGCAACCGGGTTTCCGCCCATCGGCCCATGGCGGGCGCAACCACCACCTACAACGATCTCGTAATCGGAGGCCAGGCAAGCTGGGAGCCCGACTTCTGGGGCCGCATCCGCCGCACCGTCGAGGCAGCTCGCGAAAACGCGCAGGCGAGCGCCGCCGACATGGCCAACATCGAACTCAGCCTGCACGCCGAGATGGCTTCAGACTACTTCGAGCTGCGCGGTCTCGACGCCCAGGCCAAGCTGCTCACCGCCACCGTCACCGACCTTCAGAGCCAGCTCGATCTCACCCAGCGCCGCCTCGCCGGTGGAGTGGCCACCGAAGCCGACGTCGCCCAGGCGCGCACTCAACTTGAAACCGTTCGCGCTCAACTGGTCGACATCGCCGTCGCCCGCGCTCAGTTCGAACACGCCATCGGCACCATCGCCAACCTCGACCTCTCAGGCTTCAGCATTCCGGCTTCGCCGCTCGATCTCAGTTTGCCCAAAGTGCCCCTCGGCGTGCCATCGCAACTGCTCGAACGCCGTCCCGACATCGCCGCTGCCGAGCGCCATGCCGCCGCCGCCAACGAGCAAATCGGCATCGCTGTCAGCGCCTTCTATCCCACCATCAGCCTGGGCGGAGCCGGAGGCTTTGAGAGCACCAACCCCGGAACCTGGATTCAGGGGCCGAGTTCGCTATGGTCGCTCGGTGGTCAGGCCGCGGAGCTGCTCTTCGACGCCGGCCAGCGCCACGCCCTCTCCGATCAGGCCCGCCACAACTACGAAGCCCAGGTTGCCGGCTATCGCAACACCATCTTTCAGGCCTTCAACGACGTCGAGGACCAACTCTCCGGCTTGCGGATTCTCGAGCAGGAATCCGGCGTCGAGCAGGGCGCCGTCCAATCCGCGCAGCATTCCTTCAACCTCTCCAACCAGCGCTACAAGGGCGGCGTCACCAGCTACCTCGAAGTGCTCACCGCCGAAACCGTCCTGCTCGACAATCAACGCACCGCCATCGATCTCGAGACGCGCCAGTTTGTCTCGAGCGTGGGCCTCGTCCGCTCCCTTGGCGGCGGATGGGATACATCCCAGCTCCCAAAATGAAGTGGAAGACACAAAAGAAGATTGGGCGGCCGCACTCGGAATCGAGATCAGCCGCCCGTTTCCTTTCGAAGGCGATGGCGAGTTAGTCGGGTCTGGTTCCGCCGCAACTCCTCGGCAGGTCGCGTGTCGGCGTCTCACGCAGAACGGAGAGGTCGAAACAGTTCGCGGAGTTTTCCGCTCCGGCTTCGCCCAGAATCGTTGAGCTGTTCATCCCGCCGCCGGCCCTGACGGCCGTTGGAGGCGGTGGCGCATTGAAGGGGGCGAGTTTTTTCTGCAGCCATGCCGGGGGAATGCGGTAACTCTGGAAGACGGCCTGGGCAATGGGAGCGGACTGCGCTGCCGCATCGGCGGGCGCCTGCGCCAGCAGCAGGATGTTTTTGTATGCGCCGCGGGTGTCCATCGGCAGCGAGCAGTAGACAGCCATAATCTTTGCCGGACCCGGAGTGCCGGATGCGTTGGCCACAAAGCGGCCGCATTGGCCCAGTACAGGTGGAAGTTGAATCGGTGTCGCCGAGGTGATCGTGACCTGCGGCGCAGGCTTGCCCGCGACCGCCGCGTTTTGCGAAATGATCATCGTGAGCTTTTGCGGGAGCGTCGCAGAGTACGGCATGGAGATGTCGATGCCGTTTGCGCCCCGCTGGCCGGCCTGGAATGCTCCGTTCTGCGCGATGATCGTGTTGCCGAGAAAGAGGGTCTCGCCCTGCGGCCCCGTCATCTGGATCACTGTCTCCTGGCCCTTGGTCACCTGCCAGCCGGAAGGCACGCCTGCAGAGGCGCTTTGGTCCGGGGCCGTATAAGGCTGAAGCTGAATGGACGGTTTGGCGGCGCTGGTTGCGTCTGGTTGCTGCTCCGCATGGCAGCCGAGGGTGATGAAAATGGCGGCCAATGAGAGCGCCGCGGCATTCAGGGAAAAAGTCTTTCTGGTTGCCATGTTTTTGAATTGAACTCCTCGTGGTTGGTTTCCCGGATCAGCGGTTTCCTGGATCGTGGTGCTTCACAGAGTAGCATTCAGAGACAGTTTCCGATAGGTAAGAAGCAAAGAGGGCTCTTGGCAGAGCCTGAGGCTCAGCCGTTTCCGGATCGCGGCAGAGCAGGCAGCTTCCACTTCCTTCTCAGCTTCTGGTACTCCTCGCGCGGCAACTGCAATAGGAGCGGCTTCTTCAACGGATCGAGCCATCCGAGAACAGTCTCGATATTCTCTTCAGCCATGGCCGTGCACCCTACGGTTCCTTCGCCGGTCCCAAGCCAGATGTGCAGGAAGATGCACGAGCCCGCGCCTGGAACTGCCGGGTCGCTATTGTGATCGACGACAAGGCCCCACCGGTACTGCCCGTTGGAGTACAACATGTGTTCCGAACTGTTCCAGTCGGGCGAAACTGTAACCCGGTCAACCACGCGGTTGTAGTACTTCGAGTGGGCGTCATCCACGCATTCCACCGTTGGCGTCAGGCTCAGGTAAGGCATCTTCCATGCCACGGGCTCGCCGGCGGCGTAACCAAAGGCGGTGCTCAGGCGGAAAAGGCCCGCCGGCGCGCGCGTGTCTCCTTCGTGCTTAACGGGATCGACCGCTTCGCGCGCAGCGAACTCGTTCTCCGGCACTACACCCGCGCCCCAGGCCAGCCCCTTCTTGGCTACGACCACGGCAATTGGCGGCCCTACCTTCTTCCACTTTTTCTTTGGGCTTGTTCGCCCGTAGCGCTGAAGCGTGCCTGGAACGGCATCCCAATCCGCAGTCGTCACTACCAGGATCTGTGTCGACGAGTGCAGTGCCGCGGGTTCTGCGCTCTGAGACAGTGGCACACAAACCAGGCAGAGCATGGCGATCGGGAACGAGATCCGCAATGCCTTCATCAAGAGCGATTCCTCGAGTCCAGATTACCGCGTCAGCACATCCTGCCTCGGATAGCTGAACGCCGCCGAGGGCACATCGGTCAAGGGCAGTGCAGGACCCTCCCACAGCAGCCGCGGCGAGCCCTCGCTCACCGAGTGCAGCCCCTCCAGATGAATGGAGTGCTTGCCCGCGCGCAGGCCCAGCGAGCCGCGGTCGTAGCGGAGCGCGTTTCCGGGCGAACCGCAGACCTGTGCAAACGGCGGACCCGTCTTCGCGACCTCCATGCCGTCGATTACAAGCCGCGCTCCATCGCGATCGATCAGGTGAAACGTGTAGCCTCCGTCTGCGGGAATGTCGATCAAGCCATCCCACGCGACGGCGTAGTGCGTAAAGCCGTGCGCGTCGGCGTCGAGGTTTGGCCCGTCGCCGGTGAAGACCGCGTTCTCCTTCGTCAGGTCGGGAAGCTCGGTCCACGTTCCGGCGAAGACCTTCCATGCTAGTCCGGCCAGCGTTGGCGCGACGGTATCCACGGCCTCTTGCCACTTCGCCACGGCGACCACGCCCTGCGCCGCCCAGTCCTGCTGCCCCGCTTTGTTCTCGACGTGAAGCAGAACCCTGAAGCGGGCCGCGCCGTTTCTGCCGTCGAGTTCTGTGCCCTCGGCATCCGGAAAGCGATGATGCGCCGTGCGGCCGTGGGCAGTGGTTCCGTCGCCGAACAGCCACGTGTAGCGTGCGCCCGGCTCGGATCTGGCAGTAAAACCCACTCGCTGCTTCGGTGCAAATACCGGTGAATCGACGCTGAATGCCGCCTCCGGTTTGTGATTGGTTACGAAGTGAGGCGCTTCGGTTCCATCGTTGACGGTAAGTGGGAGATCGGCGTTGCCGGAAGTGCGCGCCTGCCCATATTTCACATTGTCGAAAGTGACCCCGGTGACATCGCCGGTGATTGTTGAGGCGGCCAGCGGCGGCTGATCAAGGGCCCAGATGTTGCGGAACGTGAATCCCTTCAGAACAGGATGCTCCTGCTCCATCTGCACCAGCGAGTACCAATTGTCAAGAAAGATATTCTCAAATGTGTAGCCGGTGTGGTCGCCGCCCGCATCCTTTGCGCCCCACATGCCGAGCAAACCAAAGGTCTGCCCGCATGCCCCGATGCCGCCATGGAGAACGTCGCTGTCGCGCAACGTAAAGTTGTGCGAATTGAAGATTTTTTGCGGCCACGCTGCGCGCACAATGTTCGAGATGCTGGTCGACAGTTCGCTGTGCTCTATCAGGATGTTTTGGACATCGTGACCGGGACGGACGAGGTCGGCTTCGCTGTAGCCGTCCCAATTGCCTTCCATGGCAAACACATCGTCCGACGAGCGAATAAAGGCGTTGCGGACCTCGGTGTCGCCGCTCCCAAGCCAGTCCATCCCGTCCTGGTTGGCATTGCCGGGGTTGCCGCCGATCACGCGCAGGTCGTCGTAGACGAATCCGCTTGAGTCCTTCATCTGGATGGACCAGGTTCTTGAGCGGACGATGCAGGTGAGCCCGTCGATCTCGATATTGCGGGCCTCGAGCGCGCCGATGCAGTGCCAGTCGGGCTTCTGCATCCAGCCCTCGTCGGTATTCGGGTCCTGGGGGCCGTCGTAAACAATGGTCCCGCGGCCGAGAACCTTCACGTCCTGCACCTTCCAGAGGTTCAGGCTGCCGAAGATGTATGCGCCCGGAGCCAGGTAGATTGTCTCGCCGCTCTTGGGGTTCAGGCTCTCGCGGTGCACTCCCGCGGCAACAATGTGGACGTTGGGTCCTGCCGGCGGCGGAGGAGGAGGCGGAGCGCCGGCAAACAGAAACAGCATTGCCGCATGGTTTAGAAAGTCGCCTGGCCGGGAGATCGAAAGTTTGGCCGGCGCCGTAAGCCTGAAGCGGATCGTGGGACCTTGGCGGATGGGGCGCAACCCAAGACGCCAGGGTTGAATATCGACGCCTTTGTCCCAGAAGTCCCGCTCGGCGGCAGTGATCTCCACCGTCACCGGCCCCGTCATGTCGAAGCTGACGAATTCATAGCTGGAAGCCGCGTGCGCTACATCGACGAGGCGTCCATCCACCTTGACCGTGAATGCGGAGGACCGCATCTCCGCAGGCGCCGCCGCAGCCTGCACGCGTGAGGCGGCGTGCGCTACTGCGGGAAGAACGAAAATGGCCACGAGCAGCGCACGAAAACCTTGCAAGGACAAGAACCCCAACATGAAAGATGAAGACGCAACCACTTTAGCACCACGATGGAGGGTGGGCACGGATGCGCGCATCGGAGTTTGGATCGGGAATCAGGCTGATTATCGAGATTCAGTTCAGAGACAGGATACGGACCCACTCTTTAAATGCCCTCGCCCATCGAAACATAGATTCGCAGGCGATCCAGTTCCACTCGGTAGGCCTCGCGCTCGGCCTCTTCGGCCGCAAAGGGATCGGGTGGGCACGGCTCCGCTCCCAACCGCTCTTCCAATTCTTCCACGCGCCCCGCAAGTGCGATGAGAGCGTCGGAGAGCGGGTCCTTCACGTCGTGCGGATCGGTAATGAGCACCCGCTGCCCGTTGCGATAAATAATGTGCGCGGGCACGCCAACCACGGTCGAGTTGGGCGGTACGTCCGAAAGCACCACCGAGCCCGCGCCCACCCGCGAATTTTCGCCGACGGTAATGTTGCCCAGCACGTTGGCGTTGTTGCCGATGAAGACGCCGTCGCAAACCGTTGGGTGCCGTTTGCCGTGACCCTTGCCCGTCCCGCCCAGTGTGACGCCCTGGTACATGGTCACGTCGCTGCCTACGATCGCGGTTTCGCCGATCACCACACCGGTCGCGTGATCGATAAACAGCCGTCGGCCGAGCAGCGCTCCGGGATGAATATCCACGCCCGTAAAGAAGCGGCCAATCTGCGACAGGATGCGTGCCGGCAGCCGCAGCTTCGCCCGCCAAAGCGAATGCGAGACGCGATGAATCCACACCGCCCAAAGCCCCGGATAGCAGAGCAGTACTTCCAGCTTCGAGCGGGCAGCCGGATCCCGCTCCATTACGGAGCCGATATCTTCGCGGATGCGGCCTATTAATGACATGTCGTACCGGAAAAACCTGACCTGCAATTGATTAACAGGAACCCGTTTGAACAGTACCGCCTTAACGCGCTGCGGAAAAGTTCTCGCGGTGACAATGCTTTGAAAGGGCACGGCTTCAGCCGTGCCGCAAATGCACCAAATCAGCTCGGGCTTTAGCCCCTGAGGTACGTATTTCGGACTCCTCACCCTCGCCCCGCCCCATTTCTCGCGGCCTGCTTGGCCCGCACCCTTCAAAGCACAGCACAATTCAAACGTCCGCCTTACGCCGGAACTGCAATCGGCTCCGGCTGAAGCGCAAGCGCCTGCTGGCGAAGCGGCTCGAACAATATGCTCGACAAGTAACGCTCGCCAAAGTCCGGCAGCACCACAACGATCAGCTTGCCGGAGTTCTCAGGCCGTGCAGCCACCTTAAGCGCCGCCGCCACCGCCGCTCCGGAACTGATGCCGACAAAGAGACCTTCCTCCTTCGCCAGCCGCCGGGCCATCTCGACAGACTCGTCGTTGGTCACCTGAACCACTTCGTCGATCAGCTTGGTGTCGAGGATGCTGGGGATGAAGCCCGCGCCCAATCCCTGAATCTTGTGCGGTCCCGGCTTGCCGCCAGAAAGCACCGGGCTGTCGGTCGGCTCCACGGCGATGGCCTTGAAGGTGGACTTCTTCGGCTTGATGAAGTTGGAAACGCCGGTAATCGTGCCGCCTGTCCCAACGCCCGAAATGAGAATGTCCACTGCCCCATCGGTGTCATTCCAGATCTCCGGCCCCGTGGTCGCCAGATGGATCGCCGGATTGGCGGGATTGTCGAACTGCTGCGGGATAAAACCGTTCGGGGTCCTGGCCAGAATCTCCTCCGCCTTGGCGATCGCGCCCTTCATACCGTTGGGGCCGGGGGTAAGCACGATCTCGGCGCCGTAGGCCAGCAGCGTCACCCGCCGCTCGAGGCTCATCGTTTCCGGCATGGTGAGTATGATCTTGTAGCCCTTGACGGCAGCCACAAAGGCCAGCGCGATGCCCGTGTTGCCGCTGGTGGGCTCAATCAGCACCGTTTTGCCGGGAGCGATTTTGCCGGCCTTTTCGGCGGCATCGATCATTGCAAAGCCGATGCGGTCCTTTACGCTTGAAGCCGGGTTCTGGCTCTCCAGCTTGGCGACTACGGCCGCAGGCAAGCCGGCGGCTACGCGGTTTAGCCGCACCAACGGAGTGCGGCCAATCAGTTCAGTTACATTCGCGGCAATGCGCGCCATAATGATCTCCTTTTCCGGGGCTTTTGGCCCGAGCTTTCTCTGGGGGGTGGGTTCTTGGGGACGGTGGAGCCGTCAAGCGGAAAAATGCGCGCGAACAAGGCGCGCGGCTGCATCAGAGCTTCACCAGGACGGTGTTAGCGACATCGATGCATACAAATAAGGTAGACCCCGAGCGCCGGATTGGCAAGCGCAAGTTCAAGAAAAGGGTGGATCGGGCACAGGCCAATCGCATGAATTCATTTTGTGAACCAACCAGCATCTAATTGTGCAGCAGACTGGTTCCACTTGCGAAGCAGGGTCGTCCCGCTCTGTCTCGCGCCGTAGGCGCAATGCTCGTTAGCCCAGCGCTTCAGCGTTGGGAAGGTCTCCGGAAATAGCCGTTCAGCCCTGTCGGGGCGGCGAAAAAAACGATTACCTCCCCATCCGATTCGTTCATCCCATTGCCCGGGATCGCGCGCCGACCTGCGGTCCCTGAAACCGATGGCCACGAGAACGAAAACGAAAAAGAAATGGACCCGCATTATCGAGTTGACAAGTTATATCTACATATGTAGAGTTCGGAGAATGAAGCTGCGCCTCTCACCCCAGACCGTCTTGGTTCTCGATGCCTTTCTTGAGCAGCCGGAAGAGTGGAAGTATGGCTACGATCTGAGCCGGATCACAGGATTGAAATCAGGCACGCTCTATCCAATTCTCATGCGCGTCGCCGAACACAAGCTGCTCGAAACCAGGTGGGAGCAAAGTGAGCCCGGCAAGCCCCCGCGTCACATGTACCGGTTCACGCCGGAAGGATTGCGTTTTGCCCGGAAGCAGGCGCCATCGCATTCTCCCGCCAGGCTGACACTTGAGTTGCCGGTCGGAAATTCCGGAGGGAGCCGGGGGTTTCAACCCCCGGAAATGCTGCCGGCTTATGGGGCCTTCAGGCCCGGATTCGTACTGGTGAAGGCCTGATGGGCTGGCCCCGCAGGCTGGCGGAAAGGCTGTTGGCGGCCGTTGCCCGCCTGGCGCCACCACGGAGCCGGGACTGGGCCGAGGCAATGCTGCGGGAGCTTGATTTCATCCGCGGCGACTGGGCAGCTTTGTTCTGGGCTTTGGGAAGCGCGGCGGCGGTTTGCCGGCACGCGGCGAACGGCTGGCGAGACTGGTTGAAACAAGGCAAAACAAACAAGGAGGGACGGATGAGTAACGCAGGCAGGAAGGCTATCGGGGTCGGAATGGGCGCGCTGTCGGCGCTCGGACTGGTCGGGTGCGCATTCGCCACTCTGCGCATTACGGATCTTCTGTTTCCAACGCTCGGAATCGCGCACATGGAGTGGACCCACTTGCTCGCGGTCATCGTGATTCCAGAGGCCATCTTCATCGTCGCGGCAGTTCTGTTGTGGCGAAAGAAGGGACCTGTGGCGGCGGGCATCCTGACCATCGGCATGATGATGGGGCTCCATGTTGCCGTACATTTTGCGATGCGGTGAAGAGGGCCGTATCGGACGAGGGATGAATGGACAAAGATTCGCCGGCATTCCCATCTTCGATCGCTCCCTGGCTGTCGGTGCGGAACAGCGCGCAGGCCGTCGAGTTCTACAAAGCAGCCTTTGGAGCGGTCGAAGTCCATCGCGTGGAAGACTCCGGCGGCAATGTAGTCGCAAGACTCTCCGTGAACGGAGCGGAGTTCTGGGTCGGCGACGAGTCCCCAGAGCACGGAAACTTCAGCCCCGAAACCCTGGGCGGCTCGTCTGTCCGAATCATCCTCACAGTGCCTGATCCCGATTCGGTCTTCGCTCGCGCGTTCGAGGCGGGCGCCACCGAGGTTTACGCCATCTGCGAGGGCCACGGATGGCGTGTCGGCCGCGTCGTAGATCCCCATGGACATCATTGGGAGATCGGCCGCCCGCTTTCAGGTTCTTAGCGCCTGTCCATAAAACTTGATTAAGCCGGTGCGGCAGTCTTCCATTTGGAGTAAGAGTCCTGGAGGGCCACAGCTTCAGTCGCATTACAAAAGCCGGGCAAAAAATTGTTTTGAAAGACCATGACTTTGGACGAGCCGTAAATGCCGGGGGCTCAGTCAAGCCTTACAGTCCTCCCAAAAACTCTCCTGGCTCGGGATAAGTGTCAGGGCACGACTGAAATGACAATTGAAAACACGCAACTTACTGGTCTTCCAATACCCTGGAAGTTCCAGATGCCAAGATATCCAAGCCGGTAGCACAAATTAGCACAGAATTTCGGTCCAGAACAGCTACCTGCCCGAGCCGAAACTTCCCACTCGCCGACCAACCGCCCAGAAGAGCTAAACCCGTGGTGAAATCAAATTGGGAATTTGAGCTAAATCCGCCTCGTCAGATCGGCTTGTGGAATCTCCACCAGTTCAACGGTCTCGGCGCCCTCTATTGAAGCCAGATCTCTATTGGGGCCAACTATTCTCTTTCTTCGGCGCAAGCACTGCCAAGTCGAAGTAACCGCGCACCAACGAGGAAGAACCAGAGCGTCGCGCCCAGCGCATTCGCCATCACCAGGGGAAAGAAGCCCGTCAACGACAGTATCCCGAACACTCCCACGATCACCCCTGTCCAGGCGCTCGCCTTCCCGAGTCTTGCCTTTAGCATCGTGATGCTCGCCAGCAGCACGCCCACCGATGGGATCACGATTATGTAAACAGTCAGCAGCGGCGTCGAATAAATCGAGGATGCATATTCGGCCGCAGCCAGATAGGCAGCCCGATGAGCCTCGTCAGCGGCAATGGAGTAGTTTTGGAAGAGCGCCAGCAGAGAAGCGTGATGTGTCCAGGTCACCGCCAGATCGAGAACTACAAATAGATGAAAGCAGACCATAGTTGCCAGCATCAGATTTGTTCCCGCCTTGCGCAATGCGATCCACAGAGCCCAAGCAACAGGAAGATAAAGTAGATCGGTGACTACCGAAAGCCAAATAATTACCCACCACACCATCGTTTTGCCTGGCAAGTAGCGGAACCAGGCCTCGCCAGTCGCCGGAGGTGCGCCCACCCATGCGAAGAGTGGAATAATTGCTACGTAGCCAATCGCCAAAAGCAGCGCCGCTTTCCCGCCCCATCGATAGCACTGCTTCTCTTCACAAGCGATCCAGCCGCTCATCTCAACCTGCCTTCGATCAGGTTTTTGATTCTCCGAGATCATACACCCAACTCGGTTTTTGGCGTTAGGCAAGAGTGGGCGACACTCCCACGGCCAAAGCGTTATCCTGATCTGCGGAGCAAAATCGTGTTGGCCTTTCTTCGTCTGTCGAATGCTACCCGCGAGGGAGATCTGAATGAAGTATTTTCCAAGATTCAGTGCCCTGTGTGCAGTAGCAATCGCGCTTATCAATACACAGATTTCCAACGCACAAGGTCCATCTTCTCCATCTGAGTTACAGGCAGCGTTCAGGGTTCTACCGAACGACACATCCTGTCCAACGTTTGAGGTGGAACTGTCGAACATCGGTAATCATGATCTGGTCCTGAACCTCGGAATGATGTTGGGAAACGGACGCCGACAATATGCAGACGCGATTCACCTGGTTCTTAGGGATACTCAGAACAGCATCGAAGTGCTAGATCTCAAAGGGCCTCCCGTTGTGGCTGGCCGAGTCGATCCCTTTGTCGTTCCACTTCCGAAAGGGGCTCGCATAATCCTACCGATTAACCTCGTAGATTTTTGGGCTCCAAAGCAAAAAAGAATTGATATCCAGCTCAAACCTGGCCGATATTACCTTACTGCCGAATACCGAGGACAAGGTGTGGAGCTCTCGAACTTGGACATGCCGGGAATCAAGCTGATGCCCTATTGGTTGGGAATCGTCGATTCGATTGAAGATTCGTTCGTAGTTCCTGAAAAGTAGGCTGGTTTTTCGCCCTCAGACTAGATCGTCTTAGCCTCAAGCAGCTCACGCCGGACGCACGTCTCCGGTCCTTGGAGCTACTATTTCCAGATTCCGAGTGAATCACCGCCTATGCGGAAGTTTCGGTTGGAGGAAACTCGTGCTCGCGGTCTTGGCGACCGGGCCTGCCACAGAATCGGCACCGAAGTTTTGAAACATCCCCTTCGCCCGTTGATTTGCATAGGTTAGGGACCGTCCTTTGTGTCAGGGCACGACTTCAGTCGTGCGGCAAGAACCCCAAAACCAGCGCGGGCTTTAGCCCCTGAGGCATGTCTCTCGTGTTCTCTCATTCAAAATCAGCCTTTTCCGCAGCCTCTCCAGGCCCGCGCCTTTCTCACTTTCCACCGCAGCGAACTATAGACAACTGTAGTTTTAGATCCTGTCCAAAAACCCTGAATTGAGGCCTGGCGCGTCCGCCGTGCGTTGCTGAGAATTACCCAAAGTTGGCGCACAATAAAACTATGCGATACCTTCGATTTCCGTTACAGCGTCAGGGACATTCCCGGCACAATTTGGCAGGTTTACGCCCGTGAACGGCCGGGGACAACCCTGACATTTTAGACCGGGCACATACCTGACAGTTTTTCATTCTCAGGGAGTTTTTGTTGTTGTTTTTGTTGTTGTTTTTGCTCTTGTTTTTGTTTTTCCGTTTCCGGGGCAGCTGCCCCGGAAACGGAACGCGTCGTCTGTCCGTCTTTGCTGGGTGGCAAGCGGTAGGTTTTTCCAGTCCTTTCTTCAAACAGCGCCACCGGTACATGGGCAAAGTAGACCGTATAGCATCCGTCGTCAAACGGCAGCAGTCCCACTCGTTCGCCCCACAGCACCTCACTGAGGAATACATCGTGCCTCTTCCAGCGAAAATGACCGTGGCTCTTGACCGTGCGCGCCAGCATCGTCTCCGGGTACTCGATCTCCGGCAACCGCTCCGGATAGGGCCGCGGCGAAGGCTCGTAGACCGAGGCCGGGGTCTGCATGTCCAGGGACTCATGCGGCCGCACATGGTTGTAATCGTGGCGGAACCGGTCCAGTTCCAGTTGCTGGCCACGCCAGTCCTGGGCAGGCCTCAGGTCCAGCTTCAGTGTCCGGTGCATCCTCTCGTGACGCCCGTTCTGCTCCGGATGACCGGCCTCGATCCGCTCAGGCTGAATACCCAGCTTGATCCACCATACCGCCAGCCGCGACAACCCGCTCACGGCCGAACTGGCAAACGGAGGCCCGTTATCAGTGCGTATCCACCAGGGCAGTCCGAATTCACGAAACGCCGCCTCGAAGATGGCTCGCACTCGCTCCGTGTCGGTCTTCTCCACCGCCTGCGAGCGCAGCAGGTAGCGGCTGCAGGCGTCGGTGATCGTCAGCGGGTCGATGCGGGTTCCATCCCCGCTCCTGAACCAGCCCTTGAAGTCTGCACACCACACACGGTTCGACTCCACTGCATGCTGCAAAGGCTGCGTATAGGGCTCGGTCCGGCGCCGCTTCTTGCGCGCAACCACCAGACCGGCACGCTTCACTATCTCGCCCACCGTGCTGGTTGCCGGCCATCCGCGCCCCGGCTGGTCCCGCTCCAGAATCCGCTTCAGCTTCCGTGGGCCCCACGTCATATGCGCCTGGCGAAGATCCAGCACCGCCTCTTCGATCGCTGCCGCCGTCTGGTTGGGATGACGCTGCGGAGCCCGGTTCAACTCCACCAGACCCTCGACTCCCAACTGCCGGAAGCGTCGAAGCCAAACATAGCCCGTCTCACGGCTGATCTCAAACCGATTACACAGAGCCTTCATCGACTCCTCAACGCGCTCATACTCAAAGACAAAGCGCAACTTCTCCTCCATCACACTGCTCACTCTCCAGCCCATCTCGACGTTCTAACCCAACGTCAACAGACTTGTGCAGTGTCAGATATGTCCCCGGTTCAATCTGTCAGGGATGTGACCGGTCCGTACCTTTTCGCACCCCCCCCGTACCCCCCCTCTCCAAGGCAGTACTAAAAGGTAACGGATTTCTAGATAACATCCATCGAATGAATGAAGAAATGATCGACTGTATTTACTCATCGGTAAACAGGAAGCCCCTGTTTTAGCCCATTTTTGGGCAAAAAACGCGGGTTTTTGCCCTGAAAAACGCCAAAACCGAGGCGAAAAACGGCAGATTTCTCGCCATGGAAAGGAAATTGGAAAGGATTTAACCCGTGTTTCTAAGCCCCGCCGAGATGCCGCTGATGGTAGCGGCGATGGCGCGATTCACGGCAGGCGTGTCTTCGCCGGCGCGTTTGCGGCGAAGCATGTCCACCTGGATCAAATGCATGGGATCGACGTAGGGATTGCGCAGCTTGATGGAGTGAGCCAGCACCTGGTTCGACTCCAGTAACTCGCTCTGCTTAGTGACAGCCAGCACCGCGCGCACGGTGCGATGAAACTCAGCGTCGAACATGTCGTAGATGCGCTCGCGAAGCTTCGCGTCCTCGACGAGTTCCGAGTAAAGCCGCGCAGTTGCCAGATCCACCTTGCCCAGCGCCAGTTCCACGTTGCGCAACAGGTCGATGAAGAGCGGAAACTCGCGCGCCATGGTTTGCAACAGGGCAAGACGGCCTGTGGCTGCGGACTTGGCGAGATACTCTTCGATCGCAAAGCCCACGCCGAACCAGGCCGGCACCAGCAGCCGCGACTGCGTCCATCCAAACACCCACGGGATGGCGCGCAAGTCTGTCAGTCGAGGCGACGCATTGCGCCGCGAGGGTCTGGAGCCGATCTTGGCATTCTCCAGCTCGCCGACCGGTGTGGACTGTTCGAAGTAAGTTACGACGCCGGGATCATCGAGAATGTGCTTGCGATAGAAGCCGTACGACAGCTCCGAAAGTTCATCGAGCGCGGCCTCCCACTCCGGCTTGAGCACCCCGGTGAAGTGCCCCTCCGGGTCGCGCGCGTTGGGACGCGCAAGAGCGTCAAGCGAGGCGGCGATCATCAGTTCGAGATTGCGTTCGGCCAACACTTCGTCGGCATATTTGAAGTTGAGAACTTCGCCCTGTTCGGTGATGCGCAGTTGTCCGTCAAAGGAATCCATGGGCTGGGCAAAGATGGCTCGGTGCGTGGGCCCGCCGCCGCGGCCAACGGTGCCGCCCCGGCCGTGGAAAAGCCGCAGCTTGATGCCGGCCTCCCGGGCCGCCACATGCAGGTCGCGATGGGCGCGGAAGATCTCCCATGTCGAGGTGAGCATGCCACCGTCTTTGTTCGAATCGGAGTAGCCCAGCATCACCTCCTGCCAGTTGTCCCAGGTTGCCACCAGCCTGCGGTAGTCGGGCCGGCTCCAGAGCTCACGGCAAACGGCTGGGGCGTTGCGCAGGTCGTCGATGGATTCAAAGAGCGGCACCGGCATAAGCCCCGGGTCCCGTCCCGAACCCTCGACCCTGACTCCGCCAAGCCGGGCAAGACGCACCACGGCGAGCACATCGTCGACAGTGGCCGCGCCAGAGATCACGTACTGGCGAATCGCCTCCGGCGAACAGCCCTCCTTCGCCTCGGCGACCACGCGGAAGGTCTCAAGCACGCTCGACGTTTCGGCCGAGAGGCCGCTGGGCAGCGAGGCGGCCATGGTGTCGCTGATCGCCTCCTGCAACGCGGTCCGCAGCACCCGGGCATGCTGCCTGATGTCGAGCGTATGCAAGTGGAGCCCAAAGGTGCGCACTTGCAGAATGAGCGGATCGATTAGCGTGCGCGCAATGCGGATTCCGCCGTGCCGGGCCAGCGAATCCCGCAGCACCTCGAGGTCGCCGAGGAACTCGTCCACCGAGCCGTATGAAGGGAGCACCTGCGCCAGCTTGTCATGGTCCCGCGACAGCGTGTACGGCGACACCGGCATGGGGGCGCCGGCGGAGCCCGTATGCTCCCCGTCTGCTCCAGCGTTCGTTGAACGCGCGCCTTCACACAAATGATGAAACGCCGATAGTATTCGAACTCGTATTGCGCCCCAAAAACCTGCGCCTCCGGCGTGTGCACTTGCGCCACATAAGCCGTGAGCCGGTCCATCAGAGTCGCGCTCACCGGCCGCTGCTGGGCGCTTGTTGTCAGCAGGTCGATAATCCCGTCCAGTTGCCGCTGGTAATAGAGCAGCAGGTGACCGCGGGCTAGCTGAATGGCGTCGCGCGTGACTTCGGGAGTGACGAACGGATTGCCGTCGCGGTCGCCGCCAATCCATGAGCCGAAGCGCAGAACCTGGGGCAGCGCGTGGGCCTCGATCTCAAGGCCGTAAGCCGCTCGCAGAGCCTCGGAGATCTCGCGGTACAACCCCGGAAGGGTCTCAAAAATCGAGACATCGTAGTAGTCAAGCCCCATCTTGATTTCGTCGTACACAGTGGGCCGTCGCGAACGTACTTCGTCGGTCTGCCATAGGCTGGTGATCTCGGCCAGAACCAGTTGTTCAAGGCGTGCCAGGTCCTGCTCGGGTATTGGGATGCGGTCGAGTGTGGCCAGGAACTCGCCAATGCGCCGGCGCTTGAACATCACTGTGCGCCGCGCCACTTCAGTGGGGTGGGCGGTAAAAACAGGAATGATTAGGACGCGCTTCAGCCAGTCCAGGGCCTCTTCGGCGCCAATGCCGACGCGCCTCATCTCTGCGAGAGTGCCGGCAAGCGAACCCCGCTGGCGGCCGGCCCCGCCGTTTAACCGAAGGGCAATGCGGCGGCGCTTGCGGTGGTTGGTCTCAGCCAGGTTTATGAGCTCGAAGTAAAAGGCAAACGCCCGAGTTAATAAGATCGCTTGCTCCGGCGGCAACTTGTGCACCATCGCCAACGCGCTAGCAGCATTGCGATCCGCGTCTTCGTCACGGCCGCGCGCCTCCGCGTCGCGGCGCCGGATCGTGCCCTGGCGCAACGCCTCCACTTCGGCGAAAAGCTCCTCGCCTGCCTGCTCGCGCAATACCTCGCCCAGCAACATGCCGAGCGAGCGCACATCGCGCCGCAGCGGCGCCTCCTTCAGGTCGCCGGATTGGGCTTCCAACTCCGCCAACCGTTGCGGCCAGCTCTCGGGATTCCACAAAAGGGCCATCTTGTCTTGATTATGCACGACCGGATGGGACAGTTATATCAGTTAAGCGCAGCTTGGCCGTCCAGTTGCACCATCAGGTCTTCCCACTCAGCGGTGAGGGTGGCTAAATGCACGCGCAATTCTTCAGCGAGTGTTGTCAGCCGCTGCGTCTCCGCGGCTGAAACATAGACACCCAACTGCTCCTCGGTGTGGGCGATGGCAGCTTCAAGGCGCGGAACCTCCTCTTCAAGGAAAGCGCAGCGGTCCTCCATCTGTTTCTGTTTGATAGGATTCAGGCGGCGGGGGCGATCTTTTGTAGCGGCATCGGATTCCACCTCCGGATTTGTATTGGCAGCGGACTGCACTCCAGGGGCTAAATCCCCATCATTTCTTAGGCCGTTTTTCGACACGACTGAGGTCGTGTCCTGATACAGACCATTTGCAGAAGCGACTTCAGAAATCTTGCGGCTGTTTTCTGCGCCGGAAGTCTGCGCTTCTTTCCACCGCAGATAGTCTTCGTAATTACCCTCGTGACTGGTTACCTTGCCGCCCTCCACTTCAAGAACGCGCGTTGCCAGACGATCGATGAAGTAGCGGTCGTGGGAGACGAAGACTACCGTTCCACTGAAGGCTGCGATCGCCTCAAGCAAGACATCCTTGGCACGTATGTCGAGGTGGTTGGTGGGCTCATCAAGAAGAAGAAAATTTGATGGCGACACCAGAATCCGGGCCAGCGCGAAGCGGTTGCGTTCACCGCCAGACAGCACGCCGAGTGGCTTGAAGACGTCGTCGCCAGTAAAGAGGAAACAGCCCAGTAGCGATCGAAGCTCGGCCTCCGGCACCTTTAGCGCGGCGCGGCTAATATCGTCCAACATGCGTGCATCGCCGTCGAGCACCTTGTACTGGTCCTGCGCGAAGTACTCGCTGACAACATTGTGGCCGAGTCTGACTGTGCCGGCGGTGGGCGCCTCCACGCCAGTGAGCAACTTGATGAGGGTGGACTTGCCGGCGCCGTTTACGCCGACCAGCGCGATGCGGTCGCCGCGATCAATTCGGAAGCGCACGTTCTCAAGCACGCGCTTGGGCCCATAGCTCTTCGCGAGCCCCTCGGCCTCCACAACCATGCGCCCCGAGGGCGGCGGCTGCGGAAACTTGAAATGAATTACCGGTTCTTCTTCGGGGATCTCAATGCGTTCGATCTTTTCCAGTTCCTTGATGCGCGACTGCACTTGTTTGGCCTTGGTGGCCTGGGCGCGGAAGCGATTGATAAATGCCTCGAGGTGTTCGATCTGGTCGCGCTGATTGCGGTAGGCCGCCTGTAACTGGGCGCGACGTTCGTCTTTTTGACATAAATATTTGCTGTAATTGCCCTGATAAATGGTGAGCCGCTTATTCCAGATCTCTACAGTGCGGTCGATCGTAACATCGAGAAAATAGCGGTCGTGAGAAATAAGGATGTACCCAAAGGGGTAGGTGTGGAGATAGTCTTCAAGCCAGTTACGGGTTTCAAGGTCGAGATGGTTGGTTGGCTCGTCTAGGAGGAGGAGATTGGGCTTGGCCAGCAACAGTTTTGCCAAGGCAATGCGCATCTGCCAACCACCACTGAACTCGTCCGTCTGGCGTCCCCAGTCTTCCTTGCCGAATCCAAGACCGGTGAGTACAGCGCCCACCTGCGCATCGAGGGCATAGCCGTCCAACGCATGAAAGCGCTCCTGGAGCGTCGAGTAGCGCTCCGCAGCGGTCTCGTACTCCGAACCTTCATGGTCGAACTCGGAGAGCTGTCCTCCGAGTCGCTCGATCTCCCGCTCCATCTCGTGCAGGTCGTCAAAGACCGACAGACACTCGTCAAAGACGGTGCGGCCTGTGAGCCGCAGGCCCTCCTGTGGCAGGTAGCCGATGCTCATGCCGCGGGTCTGCTGCACGGTGCCGTAGTCCAACGCCTCCAGGCCGGCCAGCACCTTCATCAAGGTCGTTTTACCAGTGCCATTGGCGCCGACGAGGGCGGTTTTTTCGCGTGCGCGGATCAGCCAGTTGGCTTCAAGAAATAGCACTCGCGGCCCGAACCGCTTGCCCGCATTTTGCAGAGAGAGCATCTCCTCCTATTTTCGCAGAGCGGGCGACGGGCACCGATCACGCGTAGAGACTCTCGCTCCCACCGACGTCAGTCCAGATGGAAGACTTCTTCCATCGGCGACCACCACTCGCCTTCTTTACGGTCTGGTAGAGGGCTTTGCATAGGTTCCATGATTGTCCACCACTCCCGGGTCGTTTTGTCGGCAGCCATCGTGGCCATATCGGCGGCGTAGTTGTCGCCGTGATACTCGAAATAGCTGTAGAGGGTATGGTCCTTCAGATAGATGGAGTAATTGCGGATGTTGCATTTGCGGATCATATCGAGAACAGCGGGCCACACGGCTGCGTGGTAATGCTTGTACTTCTCCTCAGCCTCGGGCTTGAGGCCGATCACCATTCCATAGCGAGTCATGGTATCTCCTTGACGAAAACTGCGCGCGCCTCAATTCAAGCGGCGGACCAGGCATCTGCGCCGCTCCAAACCATTAAACCACTCTGGCGCAGCCAACAAACGGCTGGCTGCCTTCACGGCATGAGATCAAAATTCTCCTCACCCGGTCGAGACGGTTATCATCGATTCTGACCAAAATCGGGGAGCGCCCTGTCCTTGAATTTGCCTCGACGGGATGGGTCCCGTCAGGAGCATGGTGCTGGCTGTCCATTTCAACTGCTGAGTTGAAGAGATGGAGGAGTGATGAAGAGAATATCTACAGGCAGGCGTGACTTCCTGAAGCAAGCTGGTCAGGCAGGGTTGATGGGATCGGTGGCAATGATGGCCGGCATGCCGGAAGGTGCAATAGCCTTGGGCGGCGCTCATGGCGCTATCTTCGAGGACGCGGTGATTCCAGCCCAAGCCGAAGAAGCTCCCAAGTACCACATCAAGTTTGCTGTCTGCGGCATGAGCCACGACCATATCTATGGCATGATCGGGGCAGTCAAGCGCGGCGGAGGTGAACTGGTTGTTGCCTGGGCTGGAGAAGAAGACAAAGTTGCAACGTTCAAGAAGCGGTTTCCAGATGTCAAAATGGTCGCGACCCAAGACGAAATCCTAAATGACCCATCGGTGCAGCTCGTACTCAGTTCGCAGATTGCCAACGAGCGTGCGCCGCTTGCGGTTCGCGCCATGAAGAACGGCAAGGACTTTCTATCGGACAAGCCCGGCATCACGACACTTGCACAACTGGCCGAGGTGCGCAAAGCGATCGCCGAGACAAAGCGAATCTACGCCATCATGTATAGCGAATTGCTGGAGGTGAAGGCAGCCGTTTACGCAGGCGAGCTGGTTCGTCAAGGCGCGATCGGCAAGGTGATTCAGACGATCAACATTGCGCCGCATCAGATCTTTCAACACGGAAGCGGTGACGCGGGTGGAGCATCGCAGCGGCCGGAGTGGTTCTGGAACCCGGAGCAGTACGGTGGCATTCTGTGCGACATTGGCTCGCACCAGGTGGAGCAATTTCTCTATTACACCGGCTCGAAGCAGGCGGAAATCGTCGAGTCGCAGATTGCCAATGTCCGCCATCCCGATCGCCCGCGCTTCCAGGACTTCGGCGATATGGTGCTGCGCGGCGACCGCGGCTTCGGTTACGTGCGCCTAGACTGGTTCACGCCCGACGGCCTGGGAACCTGGGGTGATGGCCGGCTCTTCATCCTCGGCACCGATGGCTACATTGAAATCCGCAAGTATGCCGACGTGGCAGTAAAGCGTCAGGGAAACAATCTGTTTATAGTGGACGGCAAACAGGCACGCTACATTGACTGCAACCAGATGCCGCTCCCCTTCGGTCCGCAATTCGTCGCTGACATTGTGAACCGCACCCATCTGGCGCAGGACCAGGACGAGTGTCTGCTGGCGGCGCAATTGGTGATAGAGGCGCAGAACAAGGCGAAATTCGTAACTATCAAAGATTAGTCACTGAGCGAGAGCTGCGAAGCGAAGCGCGATCTTACGCGTTCGCTTCCGCGCTATTTTCGAGCCAAAGCACGTCTCAATACTGCTTCCAACCCTTTCTTGATCTCGGCATATTCGCCGCCAGAAAGTGTGCCGGAGAGCTTTTCACTTTCGATCGCAAAGAGTTCATCCTTCAGAACGTTGAGAAGTACGGCATTGCCCGTGGCTGGCGCGGTATTGGAGGCAGTTGCAGGTCCGGGTCGGTGCGCAGACAATGGCGAGGTCTTCGGTTCGAATGCGGCATCATGCGTTGGCTCCGAGGTCACCAGGGTGCCTTCACGCTGCCTTCGCAAAAGGAAGGCCGCGGCGGCGATCAAAAGCAAAGTGAGTCCACCTAGAATCCACCATTTGTATTTGGATAACGGATCGGGAGTGTCGATCGGGACTCCGATGCCTCCTCCTGGTCTGTTGCCGGCCCCTGCCGCCCCGGAGTCGCCAGCCCCCACTTGCTGGCCCATTCCAGCGCCCTGGGTCTCGACGGGCATCTGCCCTTCGCCGGATACGGTGAAACTAACCGCCTGGCCGGGATGAATGTTCTTTGCCACATATGTCTGGACTCTGGGGTCCTCTTGCGTCGACTGAAAGCTGGCCCCCTGAGCGCCGCTGAAAGCGATGCCCTTGGCGACATAGACCACCAGATTGTCGGCAGGCATTTGCGGGCGGGGTGAGAGAGTGGCATGTCCGTTATACGAAAGGTGATATTGGACCTCGAACATGGTCTCTTTTTCGCCCTGGTCAGGCTGAATTGGAATGTTGAAGCTGTAGTGCCCCTTTTGACTCAAGGGAATCAAGCGCGTGTTGGTGGCCAAGCCCCCGGGGCGGGTGGCCGATGCACCGTCCAACTCGGCATCTGCAGGCATCACAATCTCAAACGTGTTGCTACTGAACTGCGCCTTTGGAGGCAGGCTGGTGTTGCGTATGAGAAAACGTTCATGCACGCGAAGTGTGCCGCCCCCAGCTTCGATCAGAAGCATATCGGCGTCGATGTTTACCCCATCGACTTTGGCGGCCACATCGTAGACATTGACGTCTCCAGGGGCTCCGCCTTGCGGCGCAGCAATAAAGTAGGTTCCGCCCTGATGGCTTACCCGGATTAGGTACGGCCCCATGCCGGGAGCGTCGAGTGAGTATTTCCCCGCGGCATTTGTTGTTGCGGTGGCTGCTTCGGACATGCCGGCCTGGACATCGACCAGGACAACAGTATCCCCGGCCGACGGTTTGTTCGTGGTCTTGTTCGTGACCGTGCCGGTAACTGCGGCGGCTTGCGACAATGTGCCGGACAGAGCGAAAGCCAATCCAAGCACGTAAGAGGGAAATTGGGGCATTTTGAAATTCATAAGCAACTCCGATTATTTGGTTGCGAGACGACCTGTTGTCCGAATGAAGCCGACAGGATTGCCCGGCACCCTGAAAATCTTAGACGTTGGGGTGCCGCCGGCAGATATCGGTCCGAAAACGTTGGGCGATTCGCGAGTTTGGCCGCTGGTTGCGATGGCTGCACTTCTCGAGGGGGAATTCCATCGGCGCCGAGTTGAACTGCACTTCAATTTTACGCGAAGCAGCCTCAATCTTAGTGCGCAAGGCATTATGATCCTTCAACCTGGTGCCCTCATTGAGGTAATAACAGAGATTAACCCGGTCACGAAACTGTCGCTACGGGCCGATGAAACGTCTCTCGCTGGGAGGCAGCAAAAGGCCAATAGACCTCCGGCCAGTTACTACGTCGGTACTGTATCCATTCTCTAATGGAAGCCCATGCTTACAAAACCGAGCCCCATAACAACTGCTATGTGGATGACGGCGAGAACGGCAAACGCATAACTGAACGGGCGATGGATTACATGCCAAAGATGAAAGATGCGTTGCGTTTGACCGAGAAAAACAACGCGCCTGGAAAGGGCGCTCTTTTGCCTTACCAAACGCACGACAAATTCAACCTCCGAGTTACCGCTGGACAGTAGACCGCCAATGGATAATAGTCTTGCACCAAGACCGGACGATGCGCGGCGCAAGCTTGCCACCCGAAACGGCTGACCTATTTCCAAAGCAATCATTTCACCGACCGCGCGCAAGGGCCCGATACTCCGAATGTGTTCGGAAGACGGCACGTGCAGAACTCGATTCAACTGTTCCGCGGAATAAACCGACTGCCCGAGTAACGCTTCGGCGAGTTCCTGCTCGCCTAGATGTAAGTCGGTAAGAGAAAGCTCGGCGGCACTCAGTGAACGAGGAATCTGCGCGTAGAGATACCGCCCGATAACTCCACTCAGTGCAACCGCGACCATGATCCAAAACGCGAACCCGGCAATTCCCCCGAATTTAAATGAAGCATGGAATGCAATAATCACCGGCGCAGTTACTCCAGCGATAACATGGAAATCCATCCAGTGTTTGGCGCTGCCGAGGCGGCCAAGCCAGGGAACTACCTTGCGCAGCGCATATAAGAAGATAATGAAAAACAGAACGGTGCCTAGAACGCCAAGTTTAAGTCCTATGGTTCCACCCGGCTTCAGAAGTTCATGCTTTTCGGAAAATGGTCGCTCGTAGATCGGGAGGATATAGTAACTTGCTCCGAAGATAGCTATCGTCGCAACGAGCAAGAACGCCGCCGCTGCCGCTATAACTACACGAATGCGATGACCAGCGTCCTTCCCCCTGGCCTTTCGCGCGGCGCCGACGCCGGATGAGTTCGTTTGCAGCAGTGACATGTTCAGGGTTGCTCCTTATTCTCCGGTGAATCCGCTCCACTAGAAGGAGTACGATCAGGGCTGACGTTGGCCGCATGGACTTTCACATTCGGGTCCTGTTCGGCTTCAATCGAGAACCCTTTGTAGTTTTCGAAGACGTGCGTATTGCGCCAGTGTTGACGTGGGGTTGTCACGTCGATGACTGCTAACGCAGGTAGTGTTAAGAGCCCGCAATCCTTGCTTGGCTCACCAGGCTTGTATTCGACATGAATATGGAGGGACTTCAAGCCTACGTCGCTCATATCGTGAAGCAGGCTGGCATCTACTTTCACCACTTCTCCCGATCGGCTGTCGAGCCAGGCAGTCCCTTCCAGTTCAAGTGGATACTCGCGGCCACGCAGGGCAAGAGCAGCAGGGGTGCGATGCCCTGAGATATGGGTGAAGTGAACGGGAATCGCTTGGTTTCCATTGACAGATTCTTCCTTGTCAGCCTCGAATGCGAAACCGTCGCGGTAATAAGGGTGAAAGACCAGTAGCACCGTAGCTACACCATTTGTGACCAGCATCGGCAACTGCGGTTTCTTGCCTTGCGTGGAAGAGGATTGTATGCGCGATTCATTCAACTGAAACTGGTCCCCGCTCCCGCTCATCATGATCAGGTAATCGTAATTCGCGTGCTCGGTCGCCTCCACTCGGCCATTGGCAGCAAGTTTCTCCTGAGTAACCGATTCAGAGCAATGAAGGTCGGCGAGTTTGTCCAGATAGTCTGTGATTTGGCGTTGGGCCTGATCGACGGCCGCCACACCAGATGCGGGCTCCCCGGCCATGATTGACGCCGGTGCAAGGAGAAGCCCTAACAAAATCCAGCGAAGGTCATGGCTAGTTCGCATGCGCGCTTCCTCTCGACGATCTGCGGTTATCGAACCTATACCCGAGAGTGGTGGTCCATTGGTCATAATTCAGTGTCCCCCCTCGCTGAAACGTCAGGATGCTTTCAATAAAGAGCCGAGAGCCCAGATTGCTGTCGACAAGCAGATTCAGGAAATTGGAGTTGCTATTCGCGGCCACCGACGACGTGTATGCGTAGCGCCCCCCTTGCAGGTTAAGTCGAAGGCCATCTGTTAGATCTCTGGAAAGAGTGATTGTGCTATAGGTGCCAGACGCAAAAGAGCTGTCGAACTGTGAATGGCGCGCGTCGGCCGTCATACCGGTCTTCCAAATGTTTGACATCGTTCCACCAAAGAGCTTGTTCAGCGAGTTCTTTGGATCGGTGGAATCGCTGCTGCTTCCAAGGCTGAAATAGCCCGTGATATGGCGCGGGAACTGAATCCTCGCGCCTCCGTTGACGCCTTGATAGAGGTACTTGTCCAGAAGCCCCGTTCCGACAAGGCCCGGGTCATAAGTTGGTACATCGCGAAAGTGAGTGTCGGTCAAGTCTAGAGCAATGCGCGGATGAACTTGTATGCGCAGCGAAAGCAGGCTCTGCCCGAGGCCTGTGCTAACAGCGGGCGTGGAGGGGTTCGCGGTGGGCCTGTCAATTTGCATTGAGTGATACAGGGAAAAGTATCGCTTGTAAGAGAACTCATTCTCAGTGAATACAAACGGCCGTGTGATAGTCCACTTCATCATCTCCACTCCACCCCCGGTCGTGCTTGAATACCGGAAATCCTCGAAGCTCCCTCCATGCGAATTGAAGAACAGGCCGCCAATTCGCCGCTGGGGATTGTAGTTCCACGCAGTTGGATCGGGAGTAGACCCGGCGAAGATGCCGGTAACAGTGTGAGGCGCAAGCTGCCTGCCGAGGTATGCACCATCGATTGCCTCCAGGCTGTTGGCCCAGGGAAGATAGAGGCGGCCAATACCGGCTGTCCAATGCGAGTCTGGATTTACATATGTCAGGCTCATCAGATAAGTCCGATTGATGAGGTCCTGCAAAGATGGCTGGGAAGGAGCGGAGTTAGTCTGCAGATTGCCGCGCCAGTAGCCATTGAGATTCCAATGGGTGCCGAACATGCGCGTGAAGTCGGCGCGGAAGACCATGCCATACGAATTTGCGTTTCCGCCGCCTTGGCCTACTTGACGAATCGTGCTCACGTCAAATCCGATTCTGCCGCGCATCTGATTTATCTCAGGAAGGGGAGGGCGCGGGAGGGCTTCGCGGACCTCCTCGTCCAGCGGATCGCCTTCTGTGAAGCTGATAACCATAGGGTACTTGCGTGTGTTTCCGAGTGTGTTCTTTTCAACCAGTTTCTCGACCTCGGTGTCGGGCAGCGATATTACATCGCCTGCGACAAGGTCTCGAGTTGTTGCACCGATCTCGCAGACCGCCGATGAGGACGCCACTGCAACAACTGTGAGCCTGGCAACGATTCCAGGTTCGATTGCAGTATTGGTTTTGTCAGGGTCTGCCTTGGACGGGTCCTGCTTAACAACCAGTTTTGTGCCTTCCACCAAGCCCGCATCGCGGCCGGCATCGATGTACACATTCGTACCGTTGACATACCGGATGTGAAAATCCGTTCTCAACTGAGCAGCCGCGGTCTGGACCTGAGCCTGCACGGGCTCCGATTGCGGCGCGCCGCAGAGCGGTGCAAGAAGAAGCACAAGCAGAATTAGCGTTGGTCGCAATTGGCACATTATCCGCCGCCGTTCTTATGGCATGCGTAGCAGTTCACGCTGTTATACACGTAACCTGTAACTCCGCTGTGCCGAGGATTGGTCGCCGTCGCAGTGTGGCAAGTTGTGCAGGTAAACACTGAGTAATCTGACGAGTTAGTGTGGCAGGTTGCACAAACGCCATTCGCATTGCCGTGATTGAGCGGGAAGAACGTGTGGTAGCTCGACGGCAACGTGGCGGGAATCCACGCCGTTGTTGTGTGGCAGGTTGTGCATGTTGTAGGCCATCCGGCGGTCACGTGATTTGGATTCGTGGTTCCAATGAAATCTGCCTTGTGGCACGAATAGCAATCAGTCGGAGTTCCCGCGAAAACATTATTGATGTGGCATAGATTGCACGCAACTGAAGCATGGGCGCCGGTAAGAGGGAAAGGTGTGTTGTTGTGGTTGAATGTTGCGCCTGTCCAGTCGGTGGTCGTGTGGCATGTGTCGCAGGTGGTGGGGAACCCCGCTGCAATGTGATTTGGACTCGTCGTTCCATTCCAATCTGCCTGATGGCAGCCGTAGCATGCAGTGGGTAGCGTTGTGTAGTTGCTATTGGTGTGGCATGTTGCGCAGGGAACCGCTGTGTGCGCACCGGTTAGTGGAAATGCAGTGGTGTTGTGATTGAACGAAGAGGGGCTCCATCCGCTCGTGCTGTGACAGATCGAGCAGTCAGTGGGAAATCCAGATGCAACATGGTTAGGATTCGTCGTCCCGGCAAAATCCGCCTGATGGCACACGTAACACGCCGTTGGTGTTGAAGTGTAGCTATTGTTCGTGTGGCACTGCGCGCAAGCGAGGGTCGCATGCATCCCGGTCAGAGGATAGTTGGCGTATGCGGAGTGGTCGAACGTGACTGATGTCCAATTGGTGGTCGTGTGGCAGGTGTCACAAGTCGTCGGGAAACCGGCGGCAATGTGACTTGGATTTGCTGTTCCATTCCAATCCGACTGATGACAGCCGAAGCACGTTGTCGGTAGTGTCGTGTAGTTGTTGTTAGTGTGGCACTGCGCGCATGGGAGAGTCGCATGCGCGCCAGTGAGTGGGAATACCGTCGCGTGATTGAACGTGGATGTGGTCCATGCCGTGGTGGTGTGACATAACGAGCAATCGGTCGGGAACCCAGCAGCCACGTGAGCGGGACTCGTTGTCCCGGTAAAGTCCGCCTGATGACATGAGTAACATGCGGTCGGTGTAGCTGCGTAGTTATTGTTGGTATGGCACTGCACGCAAGCCACCGTCGTATGTGCGCCTGTCAGCGGATAGTTCGCATAAAGTGCATGGTCGAATTTGGCATTGAGCCAGTTTGATGTCGCGTGGCATGTCCCGCAGTCGTGAGGGAAGCTCAACTGAACATGCGGTGGATTATTGCTGTTCACAAAATCGGTGGTATGGCACGCATAACAATCGGCCGGCGTCCCCTTGAACACGTTGTTTGCGTGACACGCCGTACAAGGCAGGGTCGCATGCGCTCCGGTGAGAGCGTAGCCTGTAACTTGCAGATGGTTAAACTTGGCGTTGAACCAGGTGTCCACGGTGTGGCATGTCTCACAGGTGGTCGGAAACCCTGCTGATACATGGTCCAGGACCGGCGTCTGAAAGTCTTTCTGATGACAGGAGTAGCAAGACGTCGAAAGGCCGGTGAACTGCCCAGCGGCCGCATTCTTGTGGCAGTCGTCGCATTGCAGCAGAGCATGCGCCCCAACCAGCGGGAAGCGATTCTGGTGATCACTGATCTCTTTGAGCGAGACTTGCCAGCCCTTCACCGAGTGGCAGCTCTCACAGTTCGCGCCAAATTGGCGGCGATGAATATCAGCATGACAGTCAGCGCATTGCGTGCTTACATTCTTGAAGACGAGACTGATGTGGCACTTGGTACAGGCCACTTTTTCATGCATTCCACGCAGGGGATAACCTGTGTGGTCATGGCTGAACTCCGGGTTTGACCGCATCGGCTTCCAGCTTGTGTAAGTGTGGCACTCCTGACAGGGAATCGAGATGGGGCCATGCGGGTTGGTAACTTTGGCCTGCGGGCCACCCACGCTGGGTCTCGCGTTGTCGGCAGGTTGCTGCGCAGCAGCGCCTGCGAACAGAAGTAATAGCCCTACGGCAATCGTAGTGAGCCAGCGCGAACGTTCCATCGATCACTCCGCGAATTTCAAGGCCCTTTGTTCGGCTACGATCTTGCGATGCCGCCGATCGTCTGTGCAACTACACTCTGGCTCACTATCCCTGAACTGCAGGACCGGGGTCACCCACCCTTGGCAAGCAGATGTGGTTCGTCAAATGGCACCGTGCAAATCGACAATCTTCCAAGTCCGCAGAGACCCAAGTTGCTGACGCGGGCTATCAGGGAACTTCTTTGCACAGTCCTGTGAGCGCTAGGCAAGCTTCAGCAGGATGGAACGGCTGTCCTAGAATCGGAATCCAATCCGAGACCTGTATGAACCCGAATAATGCGGAGAAAAAATGCAGCGTGTAATTCGACGAACGCTGAGGAAGTTTGTGAGCCAGGTCAATTCATCTTTGACTCGGAAATAGCTTACAACAGGCTTCTAACTCGGTCCATTGGAAATGGCAATAAGTCAACGATGTATTTACTACATTTTGTTCATCCAAGATTGGGCGTTCGGAGGGATTCGGGTTTAGGTGCGCCTGCTCCATAGCAAGCTTCGCGCGCTGCGGGCGCCCCATCGCAGGGCAGCGCGCGGTTGGCATCGACGAATTTCTTGAATGTAAGATCCAGTGAGCGGGCGAAATTCTCATGGCACCCGCTCGCTGGAGACCCTCGCATGTTGCGGTCCGGTGGAGAAGTGACTCACGCCGAGCTACTGTGTCAAACTTAGGATGCAATCTGCGGCAGAGGCAACCTGAAACTAGAGTCGGCACCAGCCGAAGGATTGCATTTTGAAGCGAACGAGAGCGTTCAGGAAACGATCTTCTTCGCATTTTGTAGCTGCGCGTACGGGCCTGTAGCTCAACGGTTAGAGCAGGGGACTCATAATCCCTTGGTTCGGGGTTCGAATCCCTGCAGGCCCACCATTCGGTCATATGAATCTGGCGTCGGATGCACCATGTTTGAATTTTTAGAGTGATCAGGTCGCGCCCCACATGAATCCTTTGAGTCAGTGTGATGAAATCCCGGCTTCTCCGGGTGGATAAGCTTGTCGTCTTCGCGTTCAATAATGGTGTTTCTTGGCCCAAAAACGACCAAAAACGGGCTTCTCTGTTTACCGATAGGTAACTAGACCTGGGTTTTGGCTTGTTCATTTCATTAAAGTTAGCCTGGAAGATGTGCCTTTTTGTACACCCTTTCCTGGGGGGTACGGGGGGGGTGCGAATTTCGGTTCTTATGACTCGAATTCCGGTTGACGATCGGCTTGCATTTGCCGCTTGAGAATGAAGGTCCATAGCCTTATTCTGCACCAGCACGTTGTTATTTTCTGCAATCGGCGTCGGCTTTGAGCTTCCCGTCATTCCATGTCCATGGATAGAATCCAGAACCAGATTGCTCCCGACCGGACAACAGGTTTGAAAATCTGGATGGCGCCTTTCAACAAATCCAGAAAATTTGCACGCGCTTTGCGGGGAACGCCAGGTTGGCAAGTTATCTTGGGTTGAGTGACGGCGTTGTTCCGTTCCATCGCGGGTTGGCATAGCCAATCGACGACTGATGAAACGCTCTCGTGGGCCCCGTCCGGTCGAGCTTTTTTTGCGGCCAGAGAATGGTCCAGTGCGGCATTCCGAAGATTGCGATTCCGCAATGAGAGTTAGCCAGGTAACAGTACTCTCATCGTGCAACATATAATCGCGATGAGGCCGGGTTCCGGCCCTATCTTCCCTGCAAAGCGAGAAATGCCTTGGCACGAGAGCTTTACACCGCACGTCTTGCACGCAAAGACTGCATCTCTGAAGTAGCCCAGTGCTACCATTTCGAATTCATCATCGACGGGATGGAGAGTTTTCCCTACGCTCCCGGCCAATTCGTCTCCGCAGTAGCGGAGGACCAGAATGGCAAGATGCAGACGCGCGCCTACTCGATTGCCTCGGCCGCCAGCGGCAACCGCTTTGAGTTGTGCGTCAACCGGGTTGAAGAGGGCTTCTTCTCCAACCACCTGGCCGACCTGCCCGATCTTCCCGTGGGCGCCACGATCCAGATTCACGGACCGCACGGTCACTTCATTCTTCAGGAGCCCATTACCGACTCGATCCTTGTGGCCACCGGAACCGGCGTCGCACCCATGCGCGCTTATGCGCAGTGGTTGTTTCCCGTCGATGGTCCGGACCGCAGCAACGGCAAAGAGATCTGGCTGGTCTACGGCACCCGTTATGAGACCGATATCTATTATCGGGAGGAGTTCGAGGCGCTCGCGGCCCGGAAGCCGAACTTCCACTACCTGCCTACGCTCAGCCGCGCTCTGGATAGCTGGACCGGGCTCCGCGGACACGTGCAGGTGCATGTATCGAAGATCATCGAAGAGCGCGCGACGCGGCTTGGACTGACGCTTCCGCACGCTCCCACCGATCCTACGATTCCGGCGAAGGATCTGCATTTCGATATCTATACGTACATCTGCGGCTTGAACTTTATGGTTTCGGGAGTGCGCGAACTGCTGGCCGGATATGGCTGGCATCGCAAGCAAATAGTGTTTGAGAGATACGATTGAGGCGTGCTTTTACCTTAGCCGAGCGACCTAGAACAGCGTGGGGTTACGTTGAGACTCTTCGAACCGGAAGATACCGGCCTTCAGATATTCCTCGACCTCTTCTCCCGCGATCCACCTACGTTCCAACCCCTCGGCAACGGATCCAGCGGTGAGCGAACCCGCGAACGGATCGAGAATCAGATCATTCGGGCTAGTGAGCAGCTTGATGAAGAATTTGGGTAGCAAAGCAGGAAAACGTGCCGGGTGAATCTTAATTCCCTCTTCTTTGCAACGCCTCGTGTAGATGTCGTTGGCTGCGTTATTGCCCATTTTCAACATACTCTCGGGTATGTCGAAGTCAGATTCGGTCACGTTGGGCGGGATTGAACCACCGGCTTTGATCTTGTCGAAGGAGGCGTGGATTACGTGGCCCGACGGTCTTACCGTTCCGCGTACTCCATTCCGGTTTAGCCGGATCATATCCTCGCTATATTCCTTGAGAACATTCAGATTAGAGGCCTTTGGATGAGGAGTCTTCGAGAGCCACCATACGTATTCCACGGAGTCGCGAACGCGAATTCGGCGTACTGTGACCCATTCCGCCGGAACCGGCATCTTCGCCGGGTTGTACCAAAAACACTCCTGCGCGAGGTGCAGCCCGATTTCCTCAACCAATCCGATCAATAGTTTGAAGTGGTAAATAGATCGAGTAGGTGTACCTTGATTGTAGCTACCACCAATGTTCAGCACGAAACTGCCGTCGTCCGTAAGTACGCGCTGAATCTCCTTCGCAAACGGCAGAAACCACTCAACATAGCGATCTTTATGTTGGTTGCCGTATGCTTTCTTGAAGTGAAGGGCATATGGTGGTGAGGTTACAACCAGATTGACGCTATCGGACGGGAGCGCCTTGAGCAGTTTCAGAGAATCGCCCAAGTAGGCAGCTCCGTGCCGAGAAGCGAAATAAGGCTCCCTTTCGATCAACCGGGTCGGATGATCCAGCGGGAGATGATCGAAAGAGCAGTTCTCTGCGGAGGAGAGCAAAGGCTCTGCTTGGGAGTTGACGATTTGGGGTTTGGAAGACACCGCTGTTGCCATAGTAAGGCCTCGCTCCAGAGAAAGGTAGCTGAAATAGGTTAACTTTGTCAACCAATTTCCAAAATGGGCTCGATTGGGTGTCTCAAGCCGAAGCGGCACGCATCCGTGGCGTTTCTCGGCAAGCTATTTCCCGACTCATCAAGAAAGGACGACTCCAGGTCTTCAGAATCGGCGGAAAGATTTTGCTTGACCGCCTGGAAATTGAAAACTTTAAGCCTGAGCAGCCTGGGAGGCATGCGAATGAGCGAAACGCTAGACGCAATTAAAGCGGCGATCGACAAACGCTCATTAGAAGAACGCAAAGACCTATTCGAGTTTCTGAGGGCCAGAGTGCCGCCTCATCCGCTGGAAGTAGAGTGGGCAATCGATGGCGACGATGTGTTGAGTTCCCTGCATCGCGCCACCGATCTCTCAAAGCGGGGTGTCCGTGGACTCATTGCGGAATTCATGTTTGAGCGGGACGTTCTGCCATCTGTAAGAGGAAATAGATGGAGGCTCGTATCGATTCCGAAAGGAGATTGGCCCTACGACAGCATGGTTGAGCGCGATGGCAAGCAGGTCAGCATTCAGATCAAGCTCCAAAGATTGGAAGCCGGACTGCCAAAGCGATTTCGGAAAAGTACTTACAAAGACGTGATCTATTATGACGTGGAAGTTCAAAAAACCAGGACCGGAAAGAAGCGTATTCCCAAGGGGGTTCCTCTCTCGCCTGAAGAGAAAATTCCGATTTCGCTTGCCGACACGCGTCCCTATCCCTTTGGGGCGTTCGATATTTTAGCGGTGAACATGCAACCCGCTACGAAAAAGTGGTCGGAATTTAGATTTACAGTGGGCAATTGGCTTCTTGAGCGCCCTGACTCTCCCACCTTAGTTGAGATTCATCAGCCAGTAGCACTCATCGCAGACGATGTCTGGACCGACAATTTGAATACTTGTCTGGAGTGGTTCCTCAATGGAGAGAGCAAGAAGGTCCTGAAAGAAATCAAGCATAAAACCCGCCCGCGAAGGACAAGCACTTCCTGATCATGTATGTGGACTTTGGCTGGGGTCGACTCCCGCAGCTCACAGATTGAACAACTCCCTCAGTCGCTTGGTTTGAGTGCGGCTTACGGGAATTTCCGTTTGAGCCTTGTCGTTCATGCGCAACTGGTAGCTGGACTTGAACCAGGGAACCACCTCGCGAATGTGGTCGATGTTGACTACAAAGCCGCGATGAGCGCGCCAGAAGTGCGCAGGGTCAAGCTGCTCGAGCAACTCCTCGAGTGTGCGGCACTTCGACTGGCCCTCGAAGCCCCGCGTGACAATGCGAATGACGCCTTCGTCGATGGCAGCAAAGCATATCTCCGCCTGGCTAACCAGCAGCAGCCTGTTCTGCGCCTGCACGATCAGCTTGGCCGGCTGGGGAACCCGCTCTGCACCCTTTGGATGCTTGAGCAGCCTGAGCAACTGCTCGAGCTGGGACTCGATTGGCGTCTCCGGCGGGACGCTGGCGGCAACTCCTGAACCGCCTCCGGCCATGCGGCCCCTCACGCGCTCGACCGCTTCGACCACGCGGCTGCGGTCGAAGGGTTTCAACAGGTAATCGACGGCGTTTACGTCGAACGCGCGCACCGCGTATTGGTCGTAGGCGGTGGCAAAGACAATCTGCGGCAGCGGCTCTGGATCTTTGCCGGCCGCCCCGCCATTGTGCTCCCCGTTCTTTCGCGGGGCGCGTTCCACCAACTTCCGGATGACGGCAAATCCGTCGAGGCCCGGCATCTGCACATCGAGGAACACGAGGTCGGGATGGAGTTCCTCGATCAGTTCGACAGCCTCAATGCCATTGGCGCCTTCGCCGACCACATTGACATCGCCCACGGAGTCGAGCAGATACTTGAGCTCTTCGCGGGCCAGTTGTTCGTCGTCAATGATGAGCGCGGAGATAGACATGCAAACCTTCGATTTCAGGAATGGAATCGGGCAGGGGTCAATGCAGTGCCGGACTTCAAGAAGAACTCAGCGCCGCATCCATTCGCGCTTTGCCCGCGAAAGAACGGAACAACTCAACGCTGGGACAACCATATCGATGATAGCGCCACCCAGCGTCAATCCCCGAGTACGTGCAACCTGGTGGGCATCTGGTCTTTGGCCAACTCGTGGCCGCAGCGCGTGCAGTACTGGTCCGTTGCGCGCACCGTGCGGAAGCAGTTGCCGCAATTGGCGGTGAGCTGGTAGTTGCACTGCGGGCAGAAGTGGTAGTCGCTCTGCACATGCGTACCGCAGGCGGGGCAGCGGGTTACCTCCGGCTGGCGGAGCAGGAAGTAAAGCACCGCACCGATGCCGCCCGGCATGACGAAGCAGATGAGCATCCAGAACCGGGTGCTCATGCCGCGCCGCGGTGAGTCTTTGCTGATGTAGCCCACCATTAAGAAATAGAGGGCCGCCACCACACCCCAGGAGAGGTTGAAGTAGATGCGGAAACCGAGCGGCGGGGGTGCGTGGTGGCGCTGTTCAGGAGCAACCATCCAGAAGTAGTACTCCACCAGCACAAACGCGATGGAGGCAACAATAACCGACCAGACTGGAATCATCCGCTCGTCATCATTCACGGTGATGGATTGAGGATCACGCATAGGCAATCCCTCCGCATGGAGGGCCTTTCCAAAGGTCGAAAACAACTTAACTCTTATTTGAATGGACGGGGAAGTGCGGAAGGAAGTTGCCACGAACCGGGCGTCTGTTGCAATTTGGCAAATTCTTTTGAGATTCAGGGCTTGTTGCGCGACCAGCCGGCCACTAGGGCCGCCGCCAGCAGGGCTGGACAGAGGATGCAGACCCAAAGGCTGAATTGGGTGGCAATGTCGCTGATGTGCTCGCCGCCGTTCAGGTCGTCGGCAACCCGCCAGAAGAACGGCCCGAGGGCAAGAATCACGAGCAGAATTGAAGCCGACGCAACCGCCCGGCTGCGCTTGCGGCCGGCTTTCTGGTCTTGCATGACGCCGAGGGAGGCGAGCACGACGCGGCGCGTTTTGCCGGCGACAGCCCGGTCCCGGCCGGCTTGATTTCCCGCCAGCGCCGAAAGCAGGTCGCGGTTGGCATCCGCGCCTGGGTTTGGTGAGCTGGCCGCGCATATCGACCAGTTCTCCGGTCTTCACACGGCCTCCTGGAAGCGCTCGGGGGGGTGCTCAAGCTTGGGCTTGATCATCGCCATGCCTCTATAAAGCCTTGATTTGACGGTAGAAAGCGGCGCCCGGGTGACCTTGGCAATTTCCTCAAGCGACAGCTCTTCGTGAAAACGGAGCACCAGGACCTCGCGGTGGAGGGCGTCCAACTCGAGCAATGCGGCCGAGATTCGCTCCCGGTCTTCCAGGTTCGACAGGTGGTCAAAGGGTGTAGGTTCGCCATCCGCAACCTCGAAGGCCATGGGACGATCATCGTCGCCTTTGCCCTCGATGAGCTCGTCGAGGCTGCTCATTGTACGCTTGCGGCGCTGATCGATCAGCAGGTTGCGTGCGATGGTAAAGAGCCAGGTTTCAAACCGGGCCTGGCCGTTGTACTGAGCGCCGCGGACGAGGACCCGCATCCAGACTTCCTGGAAAAGGTCCTCCGCCTGCTCGCGATTGCCGGCGAGATACATGAGATAGCGGAGTAGCCGGTGCTGATAGCGGACGATCAACTCGTCGAGAAGGCCGGCATCCTGGCGCTTGAGTCCAGCGGAGACGGCCAGGCTTTCCTGGCGCACCTGTTCATCGACCGCCGTGGCGGAGCCCGATACGAATAAAGACGTTATGGAATTGGTGCTCATCTCATTCAATTAGACGATAGAAACGGTTTCAGGACCAGCCCAAAGAGGGTTTTGGGACGTAAAAAGGTACCGATTCGATCTCGAATTGGCGCTTTGGGGCCCAAAAAACGGGCAAAAACAGGCCTTCTTGTTTACTGGTGAGTAAATAGAAGTGAGTGTTTCTTTGCTGATTTTATTTAGGTTATCCATAAATCCGTTACCTTTTAGTACTGCCATTTGCAGGGGGGTAGGGGGGGGTGCAAAATTTGGGATGGGAGGGCGGGCATTCCGGGGTGAATTGCCGGCGTGAGAATGAAGGAGGTTCATATCTTCATTCTGCGCCCGGGGCGTCTAATTCTCTGCAATTTGCGGAGGAGACCTTTCCTGCGGCCTGCAGAGCGTGCTCTACGGCCTTGGCGGCGCGGCGTTCGCGAGCTTCAACGGTCTCGTAATAGAAGATTCCGAGCAGGTGATTTCGGCGCTGGGTGGGGGTGAGGGCATTCCAACCGGCAAGGGCGCGAGGCTGGCGCTGGAAGGCAATTCGCAGGACGGGCGGCGGCACCTCCTCGCCTTCCATCGCCTGCAACAGACGCTCCGCAATCTTTTCCGCCCGCTTCAGGCGGGTCTCGGCGTTCTTAGGCTCGTCGACATATTTGAAAATCTCTCTTCGCATTGAGGGGCTCATGGCGTCGAACCACTTACGCAGTTTCCGGTCGCCTTTCAGCTCCCTTTCGAGCTCGGCGGGAATGATTGCAGGGCGCTCCTCGAGATCCGGTTCGAGTTTGATGCGCACCTTTGCGCCGACACGGGCTTTGGCGCCGGACTGCATCTTTTTGTTGACCAGCAGAAAGTGTCCTGCGCCACGCGACTCGGCGAAGAGCGAGGTGCGAAACGAAAACCCATCGATCTCTCCGCGAACGCGCAGGCGGTTGCGCCTGGGCCATGCCTTTTCGATATCGAATGGGACCCGGGCAATGACCCAGCCAAGGCCGTTGCGGAGCGGCTCGAGCGAGGCGGTAAAGGACTTCGCGACGGGCATGCCGTTCTCTCCCAGACAGGCTCAGTATGCCGGTCGGCCACCGCTGGTTCAAGAAGAAAATCAGAGGGACAGTTGAGATTGCGAATTGGACGGAATCCGGGAGTAAGAATGGGCAGAAACACGAATGCCTATTGCCGCCATCGGAGCGGGCTGTCCAGGACGGGATGGAACCAGATTGCCGGGGCGAGAATTCATGTGAATCCCACCCTTCGCAAAACACCAGAAAGAAGGCGTGAGGATGGAGACGGGGCTTCTTTGTTGGGCGGCGGCGCCGGATGTGTTCTTCTCTGGATGTGACTTGCAGCGCGGTCGAGGCTGCTCGGGACGGCAGTCCATTTCGCTCTGGTAGATAGTCAATTTTGTTTTGATTTTAAGAGAGGTTTTGCTGCAAACGCGCGAAGACCTGTGCCTTGGCACAGGTCTTTTGAATCGGTGCGCACCTCTCGGGATTGGTTGCAGCGGCCCGCAGGTGGAAGTCTCCGGCGCCTAGTTAACCGTCTTTGCGGATGATCTGAGGCTCGACGGGGTTGGCAGGCGGCGGTGGGGGAGGGGGATTCTGTTGAGAGTTCTGCACCGGCGGAGGCGGATCGGAGATTCCGCGAATGCCTTCCTTGAAGCCTTTCAAACCTTCGCCCAGACCTTTACCCAGCTCCGGCAGCCGCTTGGCGCCAAAAAGCAGAAATGCAACCACGGCGAGCACGATGAGATGCCATGGCTGAAGTAGATCGCCCATTGATTTATCCTCCGCGTGCCGCAGTAGGCGGGCACACATGTTCCCTGGTTATTGTCGCACAGAAGTGTAATGGCACGCAGGGCGCGAGCTGACCTGAGTGCCGTACGTCACCAACTTTCGCCTATTGGTCAATTCACCTGCGCGGGCTTTCCGAGGCGCTCAGTGACCATGGAGAAGAAGGCGCGGAGGTCTTCTTCGTCGCCCTCGGTGAGACGGCGAAAGACTTTCATGAGGGGGAAGAGGCGCGAGCCGCGCAGGTCGACGGCCGGCACAGCGGCCACTCCGCCGGGATACTGCGTCATTTCCCAGGCGCCGGCATAGCGGCGGCGGAGCACCTCGCCCAGATAACTGCCCCAGAGGCGGACTTCGAAATCGACGTCGAGCTCGGGGCTCTCGCTGACGAGAACGAGGATGTCGTCGAGGGCATCGATGGATTCGGAAGAGAAGTCGAGCTTTTGGCCGAACTCGCGGGCGGCGAGATCGGCGGCAGCCAGGGCGTAGCCCTCCATCATCGATCCCAGGTCAGGGAAGGCCGCGGACTCGAGCCGTTTGCGCAGATCGGTGGAATTTCGCATCCAACCTCAAGAGTAAATGTAACCGCAGTGGAAGCGGGTCATCAGAATAGTACAGCGAGACGGGTTTGTGGCAGACTTAGAGCAAAGGCGGGGGGCGGATTTATGAAGAAATTGAAGCTGGTAATGCTTGCTACGGTGCTGGCGGTTGCAGCGGGCATCGCCAGGTCCGCCGCTCCCGACATCTATCCCGATCCGGGGCGGGCGAAGAGCGACCTGGCTACCGCGCTCAGGACCGCTTCGACGGCCCACAAGCGTATCCTGCTGGACTTTGGCGGGAACTGGTGCGGCGACTGCCAGGTTCTCGATTCCTACTTTCATGACCCAGCCAACCGGCCGATCCTTGAAGCCAACTTCGTGCTGGTGCATGTCAACATCGGGATGATGGACGAGAATCTTGCCCTTGCGAAGAGGTTCGGAGTTCCGCTGGAGAGGGGCGTGCCGGCGCTGGCGGTGCTGAGTGAGAAGGGGACCCTGCTCTACAGCCAGAAGACCGGCGAATTCGCGCCCATGCGGCGAATGGAGTCGTCGGCGGTGACGAGCTTTCTGGTGCAGTGGAGACCGGCCAAGCAGGGCTGCTCTGTCATGGTGGTGAACTGCTAGTCAGGACGAAAACCCTATGAATTACGACCTGGAGAAGGCTCCTCGCAGCCATGCGTACAAGCTGCTGGTGGGGCTGGTTGCGCCGCGCCCGATTGCGCTGATCACGAGCATGGACGAGGATGGCACGCTGAATGCCGCGCCTTTCAGCGCGTACAACTACCTGTGTATTGATCCGCCTATTGTGGGCATCGGTGTGACCAACCGGACAGATGACGTGTTTGTGCCCAAGGATACGGCGCGCAACATCCGGCGGACGGGCGAGTTTGTGGTGAATATCGTGACCGAGGATATTGCCGAGAAGATGAACATTTGCGCTACGGATTTTCCGGCGCGGATGAGCGAGTTGGAGAAGGCTGGGTTTACGACCGCACCGTCAGAGAAGGTGAAGGTGCCGCGGATTGCCGAGGCCCATGCGGCTCTGGAGTGTGTGGAACACACGACGATGGAGATTGGGAGATCGCGGATTATTCTGGGGCGGGTTGTGGCGGTTTATGTTGAGGACCGGTTTGTGGATCCGGCGGGGCCGTTTATCAAGGCGGAGGAGCTGCACTCGATCGGGCGGATGAACGGGCTGGGGAATTACGTGAAGACACGGGACGCGTTCATGACGATTCCGCGGATCTCGTATGAGGAGTGGAAGCAGGGGAAGCGGTGAGGGGGTTCGGATTGATTGTGCGAAGGAAGTGGGGATCGATGATCTCGCAATCGAGTTCGCTGTGGTGAACGGGCGAGATGTGCTTCGTCGTATCCCACCCATCGCAAAAAACGCGATGGATGGGGCACCCAGCTCCTTGGGAGAACCGGCAAAGGTTCACCTCTGAAGGTAGCGCGCCTGGGCGAGTGAAGGCGCTCTGCGGTGAGGGGGTTCGGATTGATTGTGCGAAGGAAGTGGGGATCGATGATCTCGCAATCGAGTTCGCTGTGGTGAACGGGCGAGATGTGCTTCGTCGTATCCCACCCATCGCAAAAAACGCGATGGATGGGGCACCCAGCTCCTTGGGAGAACCGGCAAAGGTTCACCTCTGAAGGTAGCGCGCCTGGGCGAGTGAAGGCGCTCAGCGGTGAGGGGGTTCGGATTGTTTGTGCGATGGCAGTGGGGGTCGATGGTCTCGCAATCGAGTTCGCTGTGGTGAACGGGCGAGATGTGCTTCGTCGTATCCCACCCATCGCAAAAAACGCGATGGATGGGGCACCCAGCTCCTTGGGAGAACCGGCAAGGGTTCACCTCTGAAGGTAGCGCGCCTGGGCGAGTGAAGGCGCTCTGCGGTGAGGGGGTTCGAATTGTTTGTGCGATGGCAGTGGGGGTCGATGATCTCGCAATCGAGTTCGCTGTGGTGAACGGGCGAGATGTGCTTCGTCGTATCCCACCCATCGCAAAAAACGCGATGGATGGGGCACCCAGCTCCTTGGGAGAACCGGCAAAGGTTCACCTCTGAAGGTAGCGCGCCTGGGCGAGTGAAGGCGCTCTGCGGTGAGGGGGCTCGAATTGTTTGTGCGATGGCAGTGGGGGTCGATGGTCTCGCAATCGAGTTCGCTGTGGTGAACGGGCGAGATGTGCTTCGTCGTATCCCACCCATCGCAAAAAACGCGATGGATGGGGCACCCAGCTCCTTGGGAGAACCGGCAAAGGTTCACAGCCGTAAAACGCACACCAAGTCGGTCGACGGCGAGGCACCCAGCTCCTTGGGAGAACCGTCAAAGGTTCACCGCCGTAAAACGCACACCGAATCGGTCGACGGCGGGGCACCCAACTCCTTGGGAGAACCGGCAAAGGTTCACCTCTGAAGGTAGCGCGCCTGGGCGAGTGAAGGCGCTCAGGATCACATTCCAAGCGTCAATCGAGGGCTCCCAAAGACGCTGGGAGCCGATACCGCCTCGTCAACTGATCGGGGCGAGGTGTTTTGTTTTTGAGTAGGTGTAGGTAACGCGGTGGACGACGGTGATGGTGGAGAGGACGGCCAGCACCCATAGGACCGGAGCCATGACATCCCAATGGTTGAATAACGCGCCGAGAAGGATGAGGACGATGCGCTCGGGGCGTTCCATGAATCCCACCTTGCACTGGCCGATGAGGGCTTCAGCACGGGCGCGGGTGTAGCTGACCATAAGCGACGTGACCATGACGAAGGCCGCCAGCACGACGTAGCGGAAGCGGTTGATGCGTCCGTAGTAGACGAGCAGGCCGAAGAAGAGGACTACGTCGGAGTAGCGGTCGATGACGGAATCGAAGAACGAACCGAAGACGGTGACCTGGTTGTTGCGGCGGGCGACGCGGCCATCGACCATGTCGAAGATTCCGGCGCCGAAGATTACCATGCCGGCGTAGAGGAACATGCGGTCGCTGTTGGAGGCGTTGGCGTGGCCGAAGAGGAATGCGGCGGCGATGTTGATAACCAGGCCGATGAAGGTGAGGGCGTTCGGTGAGATGCGGGTGAGCGCCAGGCCGTGCACGATGCGGTCAAGAAGCCAACCGCAGGCGCGGCCAAAGGCACTGGTCCAGGTGGTCATTTTCAGGTCTTCCTTGCTACTGGTTGCTGCCGGCGGCGGCTTCGCTTTGCTGATCGCCTTGAGCAGCCTCTGCAGCTTCGTCGTGAATGGTGGTCAGCTTCAGGATTTCAAGCTCGCGCTTACCGTTGGGTGTAACGATGGTGGCCACATCGCCGACGCGCTTGCCGACCAGGCCGCGTCCGATGGGCGAGGTGGTTGAGATGAGTCCCTTGGAGACGTCGGATTCCTCGCTGGTGACCAGGCGATAGACGATCTCTTCGTCCTTGGTTGAGTCGTAGACGACCACCGTGGAGCCGAAGCCGGTTTTGTCCCTGGGAATGTTGGTGAGGTTGACCAGGGAGAGCTCGGCCATGCGGCGCTTGAGCTGTCCGAGGCGGGCGTTGACGAAATCCTGGCGCTGTTTCGCCATGTGATACTCGGCGTTTTCCGAGAGATCGCCCATGGCCACGGCTTTTTTGATCTCCGCGGGAAGCTCGTGGGCAAGTTCATGCTCAAGAACTTTGATCTCGTCGAGAAGTTTCTTCTTAATGTGTTCGGGCATTCACTTTCCATGGCGGGGAGCGGGGATGCTCCAACCGCGGGAGATGAAGGAACGTTTTTTCTCAGTTTTTATTATACGCGGGGAGTGGAAAGCCGGGTTTGCGACGGGGCAATCGCATGAACAAACCAGACGGAGCAACAATCGGGGTTTGCGCCGCCCCGACGGGGCTTGATGGTGATTGCCGACCGCCTTCCCACGCTAAAGCGTGGGGCTAACGTCCGTTGCGCCGACGGCGCGACAGGAATTGGAATCGGCCTGGCTCAATGAATGGAATTCTGCGATTGGTCCTGGGAAAGGCTGGCACAGTGGGTTTTGGCCCAAGCGCGATCCTCTTTGGCTCGGTTGGAGAGATTTGGGGTGCGGGCTGTTTTGAGGGTGGGTGGGCATGAAACTCAGCGCCCAATTGGAGGGATTCAGGCGGAGTGATTTATATCACTGCGCATGAGGCGACAAAGCGCCAGACTATCGCCAGAATCCATTGGAAGTATATGGTTCATCCGGATTCGTGCTGGCTATACAAGTGCTGACGTTTTCCCATCCGGTCTGCAGAGATCAATTTCTCAAGGGAGAATTGTCATGCCTACTCATACACTCGATACAGTCCTGATCAGCCCGGGTTCCCGGTACATTCGCGAGAAACAACAGGATCGACTTTCGGCCAGCGTGGATGAATTGGCAAGTCTGCGCTTCTCGATCATTCTGACCGGGAGGTGGGAGATAGCGGCCAGCGAAGATCCAGAGCGGCGGGGTGAACTGCGCGAAGAACTCGCTTGCCTGCGGCGCCAATACTCAGAAAAGATCGACGAGATTGCGATGAGCTTTGGCGTGCAGATCGCAATGGATGCGAAGGATGAAGTGGAACGCACGGTCGTCATCCCGCATGGGATGGATTTGTCGCTCGCGCCGGATGAAGATTACGCTGTGTAGGTCATTCTCCGATAAGGGGCGGGGGAGTTTCTCGGCGCAGGATCGCGGCTCGGTTTATGGGTTTTGATTTGCCGGCGTTGCGGCCCTGGCGTTGTCGAGGAATGACTGGAGAATGATGGTGGCCGCCACCTGATCGACCACGCGGCGATGGTCTTTGCGGGCGCGGCCGGATTCGTACAGGATTTGATGGGCTTCGCGCGTGGTCAACCGCTCATCCCACATGTGGATGGGCAGGCCGGTGAGCTCGCCTAGCTCCGCGGCGAAGGCTTGAGATCTGGCAGCTTGCAGGCTGGGCTCGCCGGAGAGATGCAGCGGATTCCCAACAACGATCGCGACGACGCTGAATCGCCTGGCGAGGCGCGCCAATGAACGAAGATCGTCTCTGGAAGTGCTGCCTGGGCTGCGCTTCCGCTCCAACGTCAAAACCGGTTGCGCAGTGAAGCCAAGCTCATCGGAGACAGCCACGCCGATGCGTCGATTGCCGACGTCGAGACCCAAATAGCGTGGATGAGGGTGGATTTCCAGGATTCTGCTCCCGTTACTGGTCATAGGCTCCCGATTAAAGCGCGGCTCCGGAAGGCGGAGTGCCCGGCGCCTACCCGATACAATCGTAAGATAGAGAGTCCTCTTGGGGATTTTACGCGTCTCTAATTGGTGAAGGGTCAACAGCATTTGGATGGCAAGGCGCAGAAGGAAGGGCAGGAGGAAGAAGCGATCGGGCGCGGCGGGACTGTTGCTGGGGATCTTTCTGCTTGCGCTTTTGGCGGCCGGCGGGGTGGGTTGGCTGGTTCTGACGCCGTACGGGCCGGACACCGAGACTTTTGTTGAACTGGCTCCTGGATCTTCGACGGCGCGAATTGGGCGACAGTTGGAAGCTGCCGGGGTGGTGCGGAGCCAGTATGCATTCGACCTGCTGCGGGTGTGGCAGCGGGGAACACTGCGGGCCGGCGAGTACCGGTTTGACCATCCGGCGACGGCGACTGAAGTTTATGCGAGGATTGCGCACGGAGACGTGTATACAAAGGCGCTAACGGTTCCCGAGGGCGCGAATATTTTCGACATCGCCGCACGGGTGGAGCAGGCAGGTTTTGGCAGCCGCCAGGAACTGCTGGACGCCGCGGTCGAACGGGCAGGGTTGGTGGCCGACCTGGACCCTGGGGCAAAGAGTTTGGAGGGCTACCTGTTTCCGGACACCTACCGTTTTCAACGCAAAACAACACCTGCGCAGATCGCCGCGGCAATGGTGCGGCGTTTTCGCGTTGTCGCCGGACAGCTGGGATTGAAAGGAAATGTGCATGAGGTGGTGACGATCGCTTCCCTTGTGGAACGGGAGACGGCAGTGGATTCCGAACGGCCGCTTGTGGCCAGCGTGCTGATGAACAGGCTCACGAAGAAGATGCCGCTGATGACCGACCCATCCGTAATCTACGGTCTGGAGCTCGAAGGCAAATGGCGGGGCGAACTCGGGAAGAGCGATCTCGCTCACAATACGGCTTACAATACCTATCTTCACAGCGGCCTGCCGCCGGGCCCGGTGGCAAATCCGGGGGCGCGCTCGCTGCGCGCGGCGATGGATCCGGCGCACACGGATTACTTTTACTTTGTGGCGGCGGGAAGCGATGCGCAGGGTCACTCGCTTTTTTCAAGTACCCTGGACGAACACAATCGGGATGTGGCCGGCTACCGGCGGGCAGTGAAGAAGGCGGGCCGGCGATGAGGGTAGCTGGGAGGGCTTTGGGGAGGATTGCCGGCGGTCTCGCCTCAGTTGCCGCAATGGCTCCGTCGCTGCTGCTATCGGGTTGCTTTGTGATTTCCACGACGCGCAAGCTTCCGGTTCCGCTGGCTCCGCCAGAGGTAAAGACGGTGACTCCGGATCAGCTCGTCTCCGAGCTGAATCAGCGCTGGACAGATCTTGACAGCATGACCGCCAAAGTGGAGATGCTGACCAGCGTTTTGAAGACGAACGAGGGCGTGGCGAGGGATTACACGAGGGTGGGCGGAATCATTGTGATGCGGAAGCCGGAGATGCTTCGTGTGCTGGGCCGCGCGCCGGTGATAGGGCTGGAGCTGTTCGACATGGCCAGCGACGGGAAGAACTTTACCTTGTACATACCGTCGAAGAATATTGCTTACAAGGGTCCCGTTACACTGGGCAAGAAATCGGCCAATCAATATGAGAATCTTCGGCCGGGGTTCTTTCTGGACGCGCTGGTGGTGCGCGGACTGGCGCCGGACGACTTCTACTCTGTTACTTCGGATTCAGAGACCATCGAAGATACCGCCAAGAAGCACCTCTACTTTGTTCCGGAATACATACTGAGCGTGACGCGGCACATTGCGGGAAGTCATCGAGACAAGCCGGTGCGGGTGATCACCTTTCATCGCGAGGATCTTCTGCCTTACGAGCAAGACCTCTATGACAGCGACGGCAACCTGGAGACGCATGTGACCTATGCCAACTATCAGGATTTCGGGTCCGGGCTTTACCCGAGCACGGTGACGATCAAGCGCCCGCTTGAGGGCTCGCAGGTTGTTCTGCTGGTAGAGAAGGTGACGAAGAACGTGCCTGTGCCGGAGGACGAGTTCGTAGTCAGCGTGCCTCCGGAGACTCAGGTCAAGGACCTTGAGTAGTTCGGTTAGCGATCGCGAACAAAAGGGGCGCCCGGCGGGCGCCCCTTTTGGTTTGGTTCGTGAAACGTTACTGGTTAGAAGGTGAGCCGTGCGCCGACCTGCATGACGCGCGGACTGCCGGCGGCCGATGTGATTTTGCCGTTGTTCCCCGAGGACAAGCTGGCGGTGGGGTTACTAAGGCTGACGATGTTGAAGACGTTGGTGGCCTCGCCGCGGATCTGGAATGTGATTCCTTCCCCGAATTTGATGTCGCGGAAGAGTCCCAGGTCGACGTCGCTATAACCAGGCCCGCGCAGGTAGTCGCGCGGCGCGTTGCCGTCGGCGCCGCCGGGGCCGATGCCACCGGCTACTCCCGGTCCGTTGGCGATGAAGGCTGCGGTGTTGAACCAAGCCTGGGTGGTGGAGTTCGTGCCGAAACGGGGCCGGTGGGGATCAAGAAACGCGCTTGTTCCGGGAACCAGGTCGGGGCGGTTGGCGTTGGCGCTGTCGAGGTTCTTGTTCGAACCGGTGGTGACGCTGAAGGGCGAGCCGCTTTGCAGGTAGTAGATGGGTGAAATTGTCCAGCCATTCACGACTTCCTTCATCAAGAAGTTATTGCCGCGGTAGTAGTCGATGTTCCACATGCCGGAGATGGTGGCAATGCTCCGCCGGTCAGCGTCCATCGGGCCCTTTTCCTCCCAGAGGTTGTCGAAGTCCTGGGCAGTCATCTGGCCGATTGCCGACTCGTTGGAGCTTTGGATGGCGTGGCTCCAGACGTAGAAGCCGTTGACCATCAGGTTGTGCGAGCCAGGGGCCGGTTGGCTGCGATCTGCAGCGAGTGATACGAGGCCGTCTGGTTGGTGATCAGGAAGATGTTCTGGCCGAGTACGCCGGGGATCGTAGGGCCGGCGGGCGTTTACGCTTGCCGCTGGTGGCCGTGCTCGCCGGTCCATAGGGTGCGTAGTTGCCGTCGATCATGGTGGGCACATCGCGTGAAAGCGTACCCACATAGGCTGCGGTCAAAGCGACCTGCCGGGCAATTGCCGCTGCACCGCAAGATTGAACTGGTAGATGTAGGGCCACTGCATCTTGGTCCCAATCGATCTCGATGCTGGCCGGAGCCAGGAAGCTCGGGTTCTTGGGGTTAAGATGTACGGGAACGGATCTCCACTCTGGGGAAGCCGACGCAGTCCCATTCAGCATTGTTGGAGCGTAGATGTTGCTGAACGAGTGGACAGTTACGAAGGTCTGGCGAACCGCATATGGGCTGCGCGTTGCCGGGCTGGTTCCACTCGTTGCCGCTGGTGGTGCCATAGAAGAGTCCCGCGCCGGCGCGAATGGCGGTTTTGCCGTCGCCGAAGGGATCCCATGCAAAGCCGATGCGCGGGGCGACGTGGTGCAATTTCGTGGTGACAATGCCGCGAGCGATGCCGGCGTCCCCGGGAAAACATCCATGCCCGAACACGGTGGATCGGCGCCGCGAACCTTACTGGTCAGATTGCTGGCTGGGAACAAACGCCGCAGTCAGATTCGACGACTCGACCGGAGGCGTATCGATATCCCACCGGACTCCAAGGTTGGCGGTCAAGCGGGGCGTGATGCGGTAGTTGTCCTGGAGGAAGAAAGCCGTGTGCCATGCGCTTTCGAGCGTATGGTACGGGGTGTCCTGCTCCATGTTGTACACCTGGCCGGTGAGAAAGTCCGCCAATCGGTTGCCGGTGGTTGTGGTGGGTGCGCCGTTCTGGAAGGCGAAAACTCCGAAGTTGTAGAGGTTGCCGACGAACATTCCCTTGTCGAGCGCGAGCTCGCCGCCGAAGATGAGCGTCTGCTTGCCCTTGGTCATGGTGATCATGTCGCGGAGCGAGTAGAAGTCCGAGGCCGTGACCGGGCCTGCCAGCGACTCCACCGGCGTTGAAGAACCCGGAGACGTTCAGATCCGGCAGGCCTGACGGTCCCTGGATGGTGAAGCTCGAACCGAATTTTCCGAGGTCTGTCGCAGGCAGATTGACGCGTCCGCCGGAAGCGCGCGTGTAGGTGAGCCACGCCTGGTTGGCGGTGTTGGCATTGAAGGTGTGAACGTCGCTGAGGTTGGCGTTGGTCTGGTTTGTGTAGGACTGGTTGATGTCCCGGGAGCGATGGGCCCGTTTCCGGATGAGTTCTGCGTGGTCCGGATGAAGAAGTAGGTGGCAGCCACGTGATCCTTGTCGCCGAGCGACCTGATCGTATTTGGCCAGATACTCGTTATCATCCGTAGGGCCGGTGAAATATCCGACCCAACCGTTGGTCCCGGTGTTGGGCAGGGGAATGAGCTTGGCTGTGTTCAGGATGTTGGCCGCAGTCGGGTCGAGATCGGCAGACGCGATGCAGTTCGGCTTGGCGACCTGGCAGTTGGCGGCGCTGTTGGTGCCGTTCTCCTGGGTGCCGGTTTTGGTGGTGGTGCTATAAGTGCCGGGCACATAGACCTTGTACGAGTCGGCGGTGAAGTCGCCGAGGCGCTCGGCAGCCGTGGGCACGAGAGCGCCGGTCAGCGGAGTACCGACGACCATGCGCAGTGCGGCGTAGCTGAAAAGGAAGAAAGCCTTATCGTGCTTGACCGGTCCTCCGATGACGCCGCCGAAGTTATTGCGGTGATAGGGCTGGGCCTTGAGCTGTCCCCAGGGAATGGCGTTGAAGTCGGTGTTGCGGTTGAACTCGAACAGGGAACCGTGGAACTGGTTGGTGCCCGATTTGGTGACGGCGGTGACCACAGCCGCGGACATGTGTCCGTACTGGGCGGAGAAGTCGCTGGTTTCGACGCGGAATTCGTCGAGCGCATCGGGGTTCGGCAACTGGTTGCCGTAGTTGCGGATTCCGTTGATATTGAGTCCGCCATCAAGATAGAAGCTGACTTCTGGATTGCCGCCGTCGATGGAGCCGTTGATCTGGACGTCAGTGGACGGCAGGCCGATCACAAAGTTCGGCGTGCCGGCAGAGTTGCTTTGCGGGCTGGCGCTATTGGCCATGACGCCGGGCGTGAGCGACAACTCGGCATAGGCGTTGCGGTTGACCAGCGGCAGGCCAACGATTTCGGCTTGAGCGACCGTTCTGCCGAGCTCGGCGGTGTCGGTCTCGACCAGCGGCGGAGCTTCCGTAACCGTAACGGTCTGGGTTTGGGCGCCCACAGCCATGGTTATTTCCACGGTCTGCGTCTGGTCGACCGAAAGGGCGATGTTCTGCTGAACGTGGGTCTGGAAACCGGCGGCTTGCGCCTGAACGGTGTACTTGCCGACGGGAAGGTAGTCGATGCGAAACTCGCCGTAGCCGTTGACCGCAGCCGACCGGGTGAATCCTGTGTCGACGTTCGTTGCCTTTACGGTAGCGGTATTGATTACCGCGCCTTGCTGATCCTTTACAGTTCCGACAATGGAGCCGGTGATTTGCTGCGACCAGGCGACAAGGCTGCCGCCTAGAACGAGAAGGAGCGTCGCGACGACGCGCAGGCCCGTTAGTTTAGATTTACTTAATTTCATACTGCCTCCGAATTTGAGAGTGTTGGTTATAGCTGACTGGTTGCGGGCGCCGCGCTAATATAACGACCTTGCACAGGCCTAAATTGCGAGATCCCAGACCGGACAGCTTGTGTACACATATCGATTGTCTTCATCATGCGAATGTTAGTCGCCTCTGTGATTCTACACATCAGGCAACCATCCGAGAAGTGATCCTGACCGCAGCTCCAAAGAGCGATTTCCCCTTTCTGGAGGGTCCGTGCCCGTTGTGCTCTGCGGAGGCGGATGCGCGGAGATCCACCTGCCCTTGCAGCCAGAGCTGCTTGCCCACGTACCCCGACCAAAACGGCTTGATCGGACGCATTGGAGAGCGGCTAGTCAGGAGCGTACCAATGATCCTCTTCAAAAATGAGGTCATCAAGTCAATTCGCGGTGGTGACCACTGTGGGCACCACTGTGGACGCTTTGGATTCTGGCAGATTAATCAGAATGGAATCATTAAGATGGGGGGGTGAGGTTGTTTGTGAAGATCGCTGGAGCGGGGGAGTATCTGGATTGGGGCCGAGTGTTTGGCCGGATTCGGAGACGGACCGCGGTTGGAGCTACAGGAGAACTTTCGGTCGAAGTTGAGTAGAATGGTGGTCTCGCGAGACTTCGAATCTTGCCGACGGCAATCGGTTTGTTTTTGCCGGCGATCAAGGAATGAATGCGGTAAGGAATTGCGAGTCGATGCAGATCGCAAGGAAACTGCGAGCCGCGGCGCTAAAGGGATGTGGCGGGCGGCGGCAAAACGGTTGGGGAAGCGCCGATGACATTGCCAGCGCCGCAAATCGATGGACAGATTGACGCCGAGTCATGCTGGGCGGTGCTGGAGCGGGTGGCCTCGAGTGCTCATCTGAGGCGCGCAACGCGGCTGAAGGAGCTGCTTTTTTATGTCAGCCAGCGTTCGATCCGAGGAGGGCTGCGACGAGATTCATGAACAGGAGATCGGGGCGAAGGTGTTTGGTCGGCAGAGCGGCTACGACACGAGCTTCGACAACATTGTTCGTACAAATGTGAGCGACCTCAGGAAGCGCATCGAGACTTACTTCAATACAGAGGGATTGCATGAGAGCGTGATCATGGAGATCCCTCGCGGCAGTTATATACCTGTCTTCCGGAATCGCCACGCCGAGGCGCAGATGGATACGGAAGCGCCGGAGAATGGCAGCAAGACGGCGCTTGAACCGGCTGCCGACCACGGAGAGCTCTTGGAGGCTCCCAAGCGGCGGCAGTGGATGGCGGCGGCGATTGATTGCCGAAGGGGTGATTGCGCTGCTATTCGCAGCCGGATGCCTGGCGCTGTGGATGGAGAATCGCGCGGTCGATCGATCGTTTTACGCATGGCGATACAAGCCTGCCGTGGCGGCATTCTGGAACGACTTTCTGGGAGCGAGTCCGGACACGGATGTGGTGATGCCGGATACGTCGTTCGCCATGCTGCAAAGCATCAGCGGGAAGACGTTCTCGTTCAACGAATACCTCGGCCGCAATTTCTCGAGCGCGCTTCAGGATCCGAATCTGAGCCCGGACACGCGGGTTGCGCTGGGCCTGATCGCAGCCAGGAACCTGGGGACGCCGAGCGGATTCAAACTGACGCAACGCATTCTGGCGCTGGACCCGCTTGGCAAGAAGATCCATCCGTACTATGCGCGCGACTATATGCCGGCACTGGTGAAGCGCGACAATGTGATTCTGATTGGGGCGCGGATCGCGAATCCATGGGATGAGCTGTTCGAGAGCCGGATGAACTTCACCGCCAGAACTCAAAACAGCATTACCTCGATCGTGAATCGCGCGCCCCTGGCCGGTGAGCAGCCGATTTACGCGCGGACGGATTCGGTGGGGTATTGCACGGTGGCCTATCTTCCGAATCCGAGCAGCAGCGGCGCGGTTCTGTTGATTGAGGGCACGAGCGCGGAGGCGACGGAGGCGGCGGGAGACTTTCTTTTGTCGGAAGACGAGATGTCCAGTTTCAAGAGCCTGCTGCATGGGAGCAGGTTTCCGTACTTTGAAGTGCTGCTGAAGATTTCGGCGGTGCGCGGGACTCCGCTGACGGTGACGGTGCAGGCGTATCGGACGTATCCGAAGCGATAGGGCTCGATGTTGTCGAGAATGTCTGTCAGGGGCTAAAGCCCTCGTGTTTTCCGGGGCCTTTCGGCACGACTGAAGTCGTGCCCTGACACACAGCCAGTGAGAAAGTCCATAGAATCGAGTTTTTCCGCAGCCTGTGAAGTCGTGCCCTGAAAAGAAACACCAAGGTAGATTGAGAGACCCGGTGGCAGGCGGTTGGGATTCGTGGTCTCCCACCCATCGAGCAAAAGACGCTCGATGGATGGGGCACCCGAAGTTTCATCCCCTCGTGGGTCGGCAACGACGGTGGACGACAGACACAAAATTTTTGAAGACTTCCGCCGGATCGAGTTTTTCCGCGGCGTTTGAAGGCCGAGGGGCCTTCCGTCTGATCTCACTTTCGAAACCAGTTCAGGAGTCGCATTGGTGACGGTCCGCTCGGGAGCGAGAGGGGCCGGCTCTATTGGGGTTGAGGGCTATTGGGGCTGGGGGTTGCTGGGGATCGAGGGGGTTTCGCCCTGGGGCATGCCCATTACTGTGACGCTGATTGCGGAGAAGGCACCATCCTTGAGGGCTCCATCGGCGCGGACGCTGTCGCCTACCTGGATATCGGCCAGGGTGATGGGAGCGCGGCGCTTGCGGAAGGTGGTGTTCTCGTCCGCGACAAAAGTGTGAGGAGCGTTGTCGAGGGAGCCGGTGAGCGTAACTTTGACACCGTCGATAGCGGTGACTTTGCCCATGATCCAGGTTTTGCCGAAGTTGGCCTGAGTGGCTTCCAATTGCCTTACGCGCTCGGGATCGAGCAGAACGACGCCGGTGGCTCCGACGGATCTTCCGGCAGGGTCAACATCGCCGAGGGCGGCAATGGTATCGCCCACTTTGATGTCGGTGGATTTGATTGGCTGGGGAGGATTGCCGCGGCCCATGCCCATTCCGCCGCCTCTTCGCTGGCCGCCACCCGCACCCTGCGCCGCCACCGGCACTGGTGTCGGCAACCTGCTTCATGATGTGTGTATTGGCGCTGAAGTAGACGATGTAGAGCGTCGCCGGCGTCGTTCTTGATCAGGTACTTATCGGCGTCGGCCTTGACTACGGTCCCGACGACTCCGCGGCCTGGGGCTAACATGCCCAAGCCTGCGCCAAGATTGCCTCGGCCGCCACGCTGGGGGTAACCGGCGGCTCCGGCACCATTGCCAGTGATCTGGGGAGCTGGGGGAGCCTGGTTTGGATCCTGCGCGCATGCGGCGCCAAGGACAAGCGAGAAGACAACGGCCGGCAAAATTCGGATTTTCATTGACGCTCCTGGAACAGGGTTTAGATGCCCTATTCAATAGACGGCGAAAGCTGTTCGAGAGACGACGGGTGACAAAAGCTACTGCGGGGCGCTTTGGGCGGCAATCAACTGCTGGAACGCGGGGAGCTCGCGGAGACTGGCAAAGCTGTTGTCAACGGCGATTTTTCTTGCATTTGTGTAGCCCTCATTGAGAGCAAGGCGGAGGTTCTGGATGGCGCACTCGGGATTTCCTGCGCTGACACAACCCCTGGCCATGTAGTAATGCATGGCGCCGCGGTCCTGGGTGGAGGCCGGATTTTCAACGCTGGCGCCAGCGTGCGACTGGAAGATCTGCGGGTCGATGGCCAGCGCTGACTGGTAGGCCGCCCATCCCTTTTTATATTTGTGCTGCGAGAGCTGATTGGAACCGAGATTCCTGAGAATGAGGGCGGAGTGAGGGTCGACCTTGAGGGCTTTGCGGTAGTAACGCTCGGCAGCGCCGTAGTCCTTGAGGGAGTCGTAGACGGTGGCGAGATTGTTCAGGACGGTGGCATTGCGAGGGTCGAGCTTGAGAGAGGAGTTGTAGCAGCGGGTGGCGTCTTTGAGGTTGAACATCATCTGGTAGGCAATGCCCATCTTGTTCCAGACGAGGGCAGAGCGGTTGGGGACCTTGGCATAAGCGGCGATGGCGGCCTGATAACGCTGGTGACCCGCGAGGGAGTCGGCGAGTTCCTCGGGGGTGGGCGGAACACGCGGGGACGGGCCGGAGATGCCGGCGTCGCGGTGGGGTTGCGGGCGGGGGCTGGACGGCGGGACTGGGTAGGAGCCGGGGTAGAGGGCTGGGCGACAGCCGGGGCCGGGGCTGGAGCCTGGGCAGAGAGAAGATGAGGCGATACGGTGAAAAGCGCGAGCGAGACCAGAGCAGACAACCCGCAGAGTTTATCGAATCTGGACATATTCCCTCCCTGCGAATCCCCTCCAGGCATGGGATTCAAGGGCGATCAACCTTGAGACACCGTTCAATGAGATTAGACCACCAAATGTGCACTTGGGCGAGCGTATACAGAAAGAATCCATTTAATGTGATGCAAATCCAAGGGAAAGAAGAAGCGTAGGTTCGGGTACACTCTTTTGAAGCGCGGGAGGCGAGCGGGATGAAGACAACGTCTGCGGACGGTGCGGAAGTGGGGGTGGGCGGCCGGTTTGGCGCGACGCGGAGACGGACCCGGGAGTTGTGCGATGGGCTTTCGGCTGACGATATGATGGTGCAGTCGTGCCCAGAGGCTTCTCCGGCCAAATGGCACCTGGCGCATACCGCATGGTTCTTCGAGTCGTTTGTGCTGCGGGAGTTTTTGCCCGGGTACCGGTTGTTCAACGCGGATTTTCCCTGGCTTTTCAACAGCTATTACGAGGGATTTTCCGCATTTCCCGAGAAGCGGCTGCGGGCCTCGTTTTCACGGCCGGGGCTGGAGGAGGTACTGCGCTACCGGGAGCATGTTGACCTGGGAATTGAGAGCCTGCTCGACGCGGCGGCGGATCTGGAGCCGGGTGCGCGAGCGGAGGCGCTGCGGCGAATCGAACTGGGCGTCAACCACGAGGAGCAACACCAGGAGTTGCTGCTGACCGACATTCTTCATGCGTTTTTCACCAACCCGTTGCGGCCGGTTTACAGGGAAAGAGCAAGGTTTGACCTTCAGGTCTCAAAATCGAGACCCTGGACACCGGGAGATCCGAATGGGCGTCCGGCGCTGGAGTTCCAAGAATACGAAGGCGGGATGCGCGAGGCTGGTTACCGCGGCGATGGATTCTGCTTCGACAATGAGCTGCCGCGCCACCGCGTGTGGCTGGAGCCCTTTGCCCTGGCGCGGCGTCTTGTAACGTGCGGCGAGTTTGCAGAGTTTATTGCCGATGGCGGTTATCGAAGGGCGGAGCTATGGCTCTCGGCGGGATGGAATTCGGTGAAGGAGAATGGCTGGAAGGCTCCGCTCTACTGGATGAGCGAAGGCGACGAGTGGAGCGTCTTTACCCTACGTGGCGAGTTGCCGCTGAAAGAGCTGGAAGGATCGCCGGTAAGCCATGTGAGTTTTTATGAGGCCGACGCCTATGCTCGCTGGGCAGGCCGACGGCTGGCGACGGAGTTTGAGTGGGAGGCCGCGACCGATGGAGAGCCAATGGAGGGCAATTTGCTGGATTCGGGGTTGCTGATGCCGGGTCCCTGCGGAGATGCAGTCCAAAACGAGAACCCAACGAAGTGGTTTGGGGATTGTTGGGAGTGGACGGGCAGTGCTTATCTGGGCTATCCGGGATTCAGGCCGCTGGATGGAGCGCTGGGTGAGTACAACGGCAAGTTCATGAGCGGTCAGATGGTGCTGCGCGGAGGCTCGTGCGTGACGCCTGCGAGGCATATTCGAGCAAGCTATCGAAATTTTTTTGCGCCGGAGACACGCTGGCAATTCTCCGGGATTCGACTGGCTTTTTAGTAACCCTTTGCAAGATCGCGAGCATCCAACAGACCGCATGACAACTTCCGTCTTCCCCACAATTGCTGCGCAAGTGAAGGAACGAACCGCCAGGGCGCGGGCCGCAAAAGAGTCCGTCACGAGAGATGCGGTGGTGGACGATCGCCTGGCCGCGGAGGTGCGCGCTGGCCTTTGCTCCGAGCCCAAGCGCTTGCCCCCGTGGCTGTTCTACGACGCCATCGGGTCGCGGCTGTTCGATGAAATTACCGAGCGGCCGGAGTACTACCCGACACGAACGGAACGCGGAATTCTGGCTGAATATGCGGAGCGGATGATTGAGCAGGCCGCGGCTGGGGCACGGCTGCGGATCGCGGAATTGGGTGCGGGGTCGGCGGACAAGACGCGCCTGCTGCTGAAGGCCGCGATGGCGCGGCAGGAGCGGGTGGTCTACGAACCGGTGGATGTTTCCGCCAGCGCGCTGGACGCGGCCCGGGAACGCATCGAGCGGGAGATTGGTGGAGTGGTCGTGGTTCCGCGAGTGATGGACTACACACACGGCAATGGGCACGGCCTGGGGTTAATGCCAACCAAAGCGGGCGAGCGGCGGCTGGTGCTTTATATCGGCTCGAGCATCGGCAACTTCGATCCACCGGAGGCGATGCGGCTGCTGCGACGGGTGAGAGCCGGGCTGAAGCCGGGCGATGGAATGCTGCTGGGCGTGGACCTGAAGAAGGACGTGGCGACGCTGCTGGCCGCCTATGACGATGTGGCCGGAGTGACAGCGGACTTCAACCTGAACATGCTGGCGAGACTGAATCGCGAGCTGGGCGCGGAGTTCTATCTGGAGAGCTTCGAGCATCGGGCGGTTTGGAACCAGGCGGAGTCGCGGATCGAGATGCATTTGGCGAGCCGGGTTGCACAGAAGGTGTGGCTGGCGGCGCTGGATCTGGAAGTCGAGTTCGCCGAGGGGGAGACGATTCATACAGAGAGCAGCTACAAGTACAGGCCCGGGCAGGCGGAGGCGATGCTGGCGGAGGCGGGGTTTGGCGGCGCGGAAAGCTGGACGGATGAGCGGGGGTGGTTTGAGGTTTGCCTGGGGCGGGTTTAAGACAGCTTTCAGCTTCCAGCTTAAAGACATTCTGCGTCCGAGGTCTGGATGCGCACCCGACCGTTTGGAATTATCTGCTCATCGAATTTGTATTCGGATTTCCTCGCTCAGGAAAATGAGGATCGGCTCTTCCCACTTCCGACATTGAGATTCGTTCGGTCCCACCCAAACCGCAAGAGACGCGGTTTGGATGGGGCACCCGATTTTATGTTGGTACGGTCTGTTCCTGTGTCTTGTTGGAACGATCTGTTCTTGCCTGGCGCCCTATTTCGGAGCGGGGATTTTTACGAGGAGGATGTCGTGGCTGGTTAGTTCCATGGGCTGGTTGTCGGTGAGCGTGACGTCCTCGCCGGTCCAGAGATCTTTGCCCTTCAGCGGGCCGTGGAGGCCTAGCCTGGCGAGGCTGAGATGGAAGGGATGGGTGGCGACGTGGTCGGAGCCTACGTTGAGGACGGCGACGGCCATGGCGCCGCCGGAGAGATGGCGGGTCCAGACTTCAACCTCGCCGTCGACGTAGTCGCGAGTTCCCTGCTTGCCCAGCTTGTCCTGATCGATAGCGATGACGTCTTTGTTGGTGAGGATGGCCTTGATCTCAGGCTTCATGTTGGGCAGGTCGTTGCCGGCCAGCAGAGGCGCGGCGAGCATGGCCCACATGGAAAAGTGCGCGCGGTTTTCAGCCAGGGTGAGCCTGCCGTTGCCCACCTCGAGCATGTCGGGATCGTTCCAGTGGCCGGGGCCGGCGTATTTTGCAAGGCCGGCATTCTGGTTGATGATGTCGTAGATGCTCATCCAGTTTGCCTGCACATCGTCGGTGGTGCGCCAGAGGTTGCCGCCGAGCGCGGGCGCCCACTCCCATGGGGAATCCCAACCGTATTGGCAAAGCGAGAAGACAATGGGACGGCCGCTGGCTTTGAGGGCTTTGCCCATTTTGTCGTAGGCGGCGATCATCAGGCGCATCTGCGCGGCCTCGTCGCCGGGCGCCTGCTTCAGCATCACGCCGGGGATGAAGCTGCACAGGTCGTACTTCAAATAGTCGATGCCCCATGAGGCGTAAAGCTGGGCGTCCTGGACCTCGTGGTCGAGCGAGGCGGGGAAACCGGCGCAGGTCTTGGAGCCGGGGCCGGAGTAGATGCCAAGTTTGAGGCCCTTCGAGTGGACGTAGTCGGCAAGCGCCTTCATGTCGGGAAATTTGTCGTTGGTGTGGAGCACGCCGGTTGAGTCGCGCTCGCCTTCCCAGGTGTCGTCGATGTTGACGTAGATGTAGCCGGCGTCTTTCATGCCTGTGGAGACGATCTGGTCTGCTGCGCCGCGGATGTCCTTGTCGGTGACTTTTTCGGCGAAGAAGTTCCAACTGTTCCATCCCATGGGCGGGGTGGCCGCAATCATCTGCGATTCGGCATGGTGGGGTTTGGGAGCGGCGGGGGTCTGGGCCGCGGCTGTATACGTTACCAATCCGAGAAGGGCCGAGAAGAGTGAAGCGGAAATGCGCATGATTAACCTCTGAAAACGATCTCAGGGAATAGTATGCCGGGGGGGCGAGGTTGGGCAATTCGGGGGGAGCCGGCGCTCAGGCGAAGAGGTCATCGACCTTTTGATTGAGGGCGGCGAGGTCCCGGCGCAACTCCTCGACCGCGGCTTCGACCTTCTCGAGCCGCTCATTTACGGCGCTATTGACGGAACTGGAATCGTAGCCAGGGGCGGACTCGAGGGAGGTTGGCTGAACGATGCTCTCGACCGGGCCTGAAAACAGGTGACCGTAGCGGGCTTCCTTGGTTCCGGGCTGGCGCGGGAGCACGGCGGCCAGCGGAGGCTCGCGCTCCATCAGCTTTTGGATGCCGGCGAGCACGTCGGCGATCTCGTCGAAACTGTGCAGGCGCTCGGTGCGGCCGCGGAGTTCGCCGGGGGTCTGCGGGCCGCGGAGCAGCAGGACGCAGATGAGCGCCATTTCCGCGCGAGTGAAGTTGAAGGCCTCGCCGAGCCAGTGCTCGTACTTGGTGACGCGGCCGTCGGCGGAGCGGGCGCGGCCGCCGAGGCCCTTGGCTTCAAGGCCGTGCAGGGCCTGGCGCACATCGTCCTCGTCGAGGTTCATGACGGGCTCGCGGTTGGAGCGCTGGTTGCAGGCGTTGATGAGGGCATTGAGGGAGAGCGGATAGTAGTCGGGGGTGGTGACTTCCTTTTCAACGAGTGCGCCGAGGACACGCGCCTGAGGAGCAGTGAGCTGGACGAGATCGGGAGACATGGGTTTATTTTTACATTCGCGGCGTTACAAACTCACGCTGATGGATGTGCAAAAAGCGGGCTTTTGTCGGGATGAAGCAACCGGATCACTAAGGCAGGGCTGGCTAATCGGGTACGCTTTCGCGGTGGCGGGTCAGCAGGAAATAGACCAGGGGTGTGACAACGAGGCTGAGCACCATGGAGATGGTGAGGCCTCCGATGACAGCGATGGCGAGGGGCTGCAGCATTTGCGAGCCGGCGCCAAGGGCGAAGGCCAGCGGCAACATTCCGCAAACGGCGGCGATGGCGGTCATGACGATGGGGCGCAGGCGGCGCTGGGCGGCGTGGAGCATGGCGTCGTGCGGGGATGCGCCCTGGGCGCGGTATTTTTCATCGGCATCGAGCAGCAGGATGCCGTTCTTGGCCACGATGCCGATGACCATGATGAGTCCCATGAACGAAGCAACGTTGAACGTGGTGCCCGTAACGAGCAGGGCGAGAATGACGCCGGAGATGGAGAGCACCGACGAGGTGAGGATGGCAATGGGCGCGGGGAAGTTGCGGAACTCGGCGAGCAGCACACCGAAGACCAGCGCCAGAGCGAGGATTAGCACGCGGAGCAGATCGCGAAAGGATTTCTGCTGTTCCTCGTAGGTGCCGCCGTATTCTACGCGAATGGCGCCGGGGAGGTGGAGGCCATCAACCGTCTGGCGCACTTTGTCCATTGCGCTGCCGAGATCAGAGCCCTCCAGTTGCGCCGTTACCACCAGAAGCTGCTGAAGATTCTCTTTGCGGATTTCGTTCTGCGGCGGCAACTGCTCAATCGCAGCGAGCGAACCCAGGCTTGCGGTGTGGCCGGTACTGCTGTTGAAGACGGTGTTCTGGATCGCCTCTAGCGAGGTCCGGCTTTGATCGCCGAGACGGACGCGAATTGTGTAAGGACGGCCGTTGGAGATCAGCGGATCGGTGGTTGCGATTCCATCGAGAATAGCGGTGGCATCTTCAGAGACTTCAGCCGGGGTGAAGCCGAGGCGGGCCGCGACGACGGGGTCGACCTGGAAGTTGGTTGCCGGACCGCTGATGGTGTTCTCGATGCCGTTCTGCACGTCGACGACACCCTTGATCTTGCCAATGGCATCGCCGACCCTGGGGCCGAGTTGCCCCAACATGGCCTCGTCGTTGGAGAATATTTTGATCTGGATTGGCTCGGGTGTATTGGACAGATCGTTGATCATGTCCTGAAGGACCTGGGTGAGTTCGATGTCCAACTCCGGCTCGGTGGTTCTGAGCTGGGAGCGGATATCGGCCATCACCTCGTCGACCGAGCGATGTCGGCTGGCTTTCAGCTTTACCGTAAAGTCGCCCTGGTTGGCTTCGGTTACCGCGACGAGGCCTAGCTGCATGCCGGTGCGGCGCGAGGTGCTTTCCACCTCTGGAGTGGCGCGCAGAATCCGCTCGACGTGTTCAAGAACGCGGTTGGTCTCGCTTAATGAACTTCCGGCGGGCATGATGTAGTCGAGGATGAAGCCGCCTTCATCCATGGCCGGGAGCAGGTCGGTTCCGAGAGCCTGGTAGCCAGCCCAAGTGGCGGCGACAAGGAGCAGGCAAATTCCGCCGACCCAGAGCGGCTTGGCCAGTGCCCAGTCGAGTACCAGCTTATGGACTCGAAGTACGCGGCTCAGCAGGCCTTGGGATTGATGCTCATCGCGCTCATTGTCGCTTTCACGCTCTTTGAGCAGCACGATGCTGAGGCCGGGCGTCCAGGTAACGGCGAGCATGAGCGACGTGAGCAACGCGGCGGTCATGGTGATGGCAAGCGCGCGGAAGAAGATGCCGGTAACGCCGCCGACGGAGACAAGAGGCAGAAAGACGACAACAGGCGTGATGGTGGAGCCGATGAGGGGGGCGGCGATTTCTTTGAGCGCCTTGCGCACAGCTTCAACGCGGTTTTCACCGGCATCGCGGTGCATCACGATGTTCTCGACGACGACGATGGCGTCATCGATGACCAGGCCGATGGCCGCGGCCAGCCCGCCCATCGTCATCAGGTTGAAGGTCTCTCCAATGAGCCAAAGGGCCAGCACCGTGATTGCGATTGTGACGGGAATGACGAGGCCGGCGATCAACGAGGATGTCCAGTCGCGCAAGAAGAGAAAGAGAATGATGCAGGCCAGGACCAGTCCAATGGCGATGGCGTCGCGCACGCTCGAAATGCTGTCGCGCACCAGTTGCGACTGATCGTAAAACAGGTCGAGCTTGACTGCCGGCGGCAGATTTTTGCGAAGCTCCGTTACCTCGGCTGCGACCGCATCGGCGACCGCAACCGCGTTGCTCGACGGCTGGCGGGAGATGGTGAGGAGCACGGCTTGTTTTCCGTTGGCGGTGACGGTGGTGTAGACCGGCATGGTGGCCTGCTCGACGATAGCCACATCGGCCACGCGCACGGGAGCGCCGGCGGGCGTGGTTTTTACGACCAATTGGCGCAGTTGATTGGCGTCGTGCACCTGCGCTCCGACGAGCCCGAGGATCAACTGGTGGTTGGCTTCGTAGAGGCCTGGCGAGTCCACAACGTTCGAAGCCTGAATGGCGTTGACGAGATCTTGAATGGTGACTCCGGAGGCCAGAAGCAGGGCGGTATTGGGAACCACATGGAACTCGGGCACCTGCCCGCCCTGGACCGCGACTGTACTGACGCCGGCGGCGCGATTCAGAGGCGGCTTCAGGTCGTATGTGGCAATCTCCCAAAGCGCGGTTTGAGGCACTGTGTCGGAGGTGAGGCTGTAGCCGAGAATCGGGAAGGTTGCAATGGTGACCCTGTTGGTGGTGACCCTTGCAGTGGCCGGCAGTGTCTGCTCGACTTTGCTGAGAGCCGCATCCACCAACTGAAGGGAGAGGACCATGTCCTGATTCCAGTCGAACATGAGATCGACTTCCGCGGATCCGCGGCTGGTGATGGAGCGGACGGAAACCAGCCCCGGTACGGCGTTCACGGCATCTTCGATGGGCTTGGTGATGGTTACCTGCATCTGCTCAACGGGCATGACTCCGTTGTCGACGCCGATCACTACACGCGGAAAGTCTGTTGGCGGGAAGACAGAAATCGGGACTTGAAACGCAACGTAAACGCCCGCCACCATGAGCATGGCGGCGAAGAAGAAGATGGTGCGCGTGGACCGGGCGAGCCAGAATGAGCTTCCCGGATTCGTTCGTGCCGGGCTGCGAGTTGAGCATCAGTCCGCTCCTCCGCCCTTGCCCGGGTCCTCCGCGGGACCGACCTTTGCCTTGGTGCCTTCATCGAGGCCGTAGGCTCCGCCGGTGATGACGAGGTCGGTTGCAGCAAGGCCGTTGAGGATCTGCACGTCTCCGCCGTCTGATATGCCAAGGGTCACGGGTTTGCGATGGGCCGCGCCGTCGTCGCCCACAACCATGACGGATTTTGTGCCGTCGAGCGCGGTGAGGATTGCGGCAGCGGGGACCTTCCATGCTTTGGCGACGGCTCTGCCTGTGATGGACACCTTGACCGGTGTGCCGACTTTAAGCTTGCCCGCCTTGTTGTCGATCCTGAGCCAAACCTCGACGGTGGTGCTGCCGGGATCGAGTGCCGGACTTATGAGGGAGACCTTAGCGGGCACTGGATCGGCAACTCCGGGCACGCTGACCGAGGCCTGGTCATCAACTTTCATTTGCTGGGCGAGAGTTTGCGCGATGTGAGTTTTGGCAAGCAGCGTTGAGGTTTCCATCACTGTAATGAGCGGCGCTCCGGCGGCGGCGGTTTCGCCCGCGAACAATGGCCGGTCGGTTACGACGCCGTCAATCGGACTCCTGATTTCGGAGTAGTTCACCTCGGCTTCGGCGCCCTTGTACTTGCCTTCGGCCGAAGTGAGTTGGCCCTCGGCGGCCTTGAGAGCAGCATCGCGACTGACGCTGCGCATCGACTCAAGATGCTTTGCCGCCGCGTCGTAGGCGGCCTGCGCCTGCACCAATGCGGCGTTGGCGGTGTCGAGATCGCGGCCGGGAATGGCGCCTTCGGCAAAGAGCTGCTTGCGGCTTTTGACGATGCTCAGGTTCAGGTCGAGATTCGCTTTGGCCTGAGCCAGGTCGGACTCGGCCTTGAGCGTGTCTTCAGGAACCTGCGCCTTGGTGGCGGTATCGTAGGCCGCCTGCGCCGCGGCGTAGGAACCCTTGTTGTCCATTGCCGCCGCGGCGAGATCGTTGTTTTCAAGAGTGGCCAAAAGCTGGCCGGCTTTCACGCGCGATCCGCGCTCGACGAAAAACTTGCGCACCGGGGCGCTGATCTTGGGCGCGATAGCCGCCTGTGCCAACGGCGCCAGCACCGCGTCGGCGACGATGTGCTCGGCGATGGGGCCTTGCTCAGGATGTTCGGCCTGTACGGTTACCTGAGTCTCCGGCTCGGCCGCCTTTTTACAGCCCGGCAAGAGTGTAATCGAAAACACAATTGCGCCGAGCAGAATCCGGCGCGGCAGGATGGAAGCCGCGTGCGGAATTCGATTCCAGCTTGTCCATATTGCAGATCGACTCGTCATTCTTTTTGCTTTCCTGCTTTTCGTTTTCCTGCTGGTCATGTTTACAGGCTTGCCTTGATTACATGGTTCCGGTCAGGGTTTGCAGATCGGCCCGCGCAGCTTCATAGCGGACTCGTCCGTCTTCGCGGGCATTCTGAGCGACCACATAGGCGTTTTGCGCATCGACCACTTCGAGCACGGTTGCCTCGCCGCCGGTGTAGCGGAGTTTGGTGAGGCGCAGGCTTTCCTCGGCGGTGGCTGCGCTTGAATCGAGCGAGGCGAGTTGATCGCGCGCGGCTTCGGCTTCGGAATACGCCTCATCCAGACGCGCAATCAACTGCCGCTCGGTCGCGCTCAAGGCAACCTTCGCGGCATCGCGGCGAATCTGGCTCTGCTTGACTTTGTGCGCGGTCGAAAGCCAGTCCCAGACAGGAATGTCGAGCGTGACGCTGGCCGAATAGCCGAGGTTTTGCACTTTCTCAGGACCGTTGACGGCAACTTGCGGAGCGTCGATACCGTAAGTGACGTTTAGCCCAAGGTCGGGGAGATAAGCCGCCCGCGCGGCCTCGACATCGGCGTTGCTGACGCTCAGGGCAGCAAGCGCACTCCTCAGTTCGGGATTGTTTTTCGCTGCTGCCTGCTCGACGTCCTCGCGCGAGGCCAATGGCGGCGCGGCTTCCGGCGCCTGGAGCGTGTACGCGGTGCGGGGATCGGGAAACAAGAGCACGGCCAGTTCGAGCCGCATCTTTTCGGCGGCGACTTTGGCATCCTGGAGGTCGCGCTGGCGTTGCTGCTCTTCCAACTGCGCTTTCACAAGGTCGGCGTGGGCGGCTTCGCGCGCCTGTTCCCGTTTGTCAGTGAGCGAAGTAAATTCCGCCGCTTCCTGACGGGCCCGCTCAGCGACTGCGAGCTTGTGATCTGCCGCGAGGGAGCCGTAGAAGAGTCCGGTGACGGCGGCGACCAGACCGCGTCGCGCGACTTCAAGCTCGGCCGCGGCCATGGCCGATGCGGCATCGGCCCGGCGCACGCCCGCCCAACCGGCGAGACCCAGCGTCTCGTTTATGGAGGCCTGGCTGGCGTATTCGCGGACCGCGTTGTTGGCGATGAACCTGGGTGCGGGCTGGGCTGCGGCGCCCTGCCCGGCCTGATTCAACAGGCCATTCGGCTGCGTGTAGAGAGCCTGATTGTGGAAGACCACGCTGGGCAGCAAGGTGTTGCGCGCGATGGAGCGGTCGAGGGCCGAGACCTTGCTGTCTGCCGATGCGGTTGCATACGAGGGCTCGTTGGCTTCAGCGCGGCGAATGGCTTCATCAAGGGTTATCGTTTCGGGTTGGACGGATGGCGATGAAGCGGAGTTGACAGTTTCGGCCGGGGCTTGGGAGTTGGCGGAGAGACAGGTCCCCACCGCCAGGAGCGAGACGGCGAGGGGGACTGCCAGAGATTGAGAGAGTCTCCGCCTGTTTACGCGCAGGAAATCGTCCCACATGTTCACATTGAGAAGCATACTAGGAGCGCCTGAAGTCCAGCTTAACCGGGAATAAAGAAGCTGCGATTCAACGGCGCCGGGACTGAAGGGATGGGCCGGCGAATTGGCGGCTGATTTTTTGCGCCAGTGAAAGAGGCTTTCTTTATGGTTTGCTGCTCTTCCCCGGCCCGGCTCTGCGATACTACTCAGTTATGCCAATTGCCGACCTGCGAACAAGCTGCCCAAAAAATTGCGGGATTCCTTGCGATCGTTAAACAAGATGGGCGGATTGCGCCTGAAATATCGCATCACCGCCGGTGACGGAGCGCGCGACCCCGAGGGACTTGAGGCCCGCCAGATTTATGTGGAACTGGGCGGGCCGGACGTGCCGCTGGTAACCCAACACAACGGCGAGCTGCTGCGGGCGCTGGAGACGATTGCCGCGCAGATGCTGCGCCTGGATCAGCGGGAAAACGACCTGGTCAGTTTTGACGCCGCCAACTTCAAGGCGCTGCGCGCGCAGGAGCTTCGGCTGCAGGCAGAGATCGCCGCGGACAAAGTAATCCGGAGCGGGATTCCCTACTCATTTCCTCCCATGAATAGCCGGGAACGCAGGCTGTTGCATCTGGCCTTCCGGTCGATTGAAGGCGTGGAGACGGCCAGCAGCGGCGAGGGGCAGGAACGCTTCCTGGCCGTGTATCCGGCGGGTAAAACCAACTTGCCGGTTGCGCCGCCAATGAAGCCGCGGGGCTTTGGAAGGCGGTAGGGCAAGGGACCAGGGACTAGTCGACGCTTGCGGAGCAATATTCCTCTATGAAAATGGCTGTTCTCTTGTTGCTGGCTGCGATGGCGCTCTCTTGCGCGGCGCAAAAGCGGTTGGTGCTGATCGATCAGGATGGCTCTGGGCCGGGCGGCTCAGACCAGATGGCGATGATGGCGCTGCTTGAGTCTCCGCAGGTGAAGGTTCTGGGGATCACCATGGTGACCGGCGACGCGTGGCGCGACGAGGAGACGCTGCACACGCTGCGCATGCTTGAGCTGACCGGTCACGGCGATATTCCAGTGGCGAGGGGCGCGGTATTTCCGCTGATCCGCACACAGAAAGAGACGTACCTGGCCGAGCCGATCGAAGGCAGCCAAAACTACCTGGGGGCGTGGCGGCAGGCGCCGGCCGTATCCTCCGCGGATGCCACGCAGGGCAATGCCGAGAGACCGCGTCCGCATGGGCCGTACGAGATTCCACCGATGCCGGAAGGCCGGCCCACGATCAAGGCGGTGGATGAAGACGCGGCGCATTTTCTCGTCGCCCAAGTGCGGGCGCATCCGCATGAAGTTACGATTTATGCGGCGGGGCCGCTGACAAATATCGCGCTGGCCATAGCCATCGATCCTGAGTTTGCGTCGTTGACGAAGGGGATTGCGCTGATGGGCGGAAGCCTGAATCCGCAGACTGACGACCCGGAGTTTGCTACAGATCCGCGGCATGAGTTTAATCTTTGGTTCGATCCCGAGGCGGCGCATATTGTTCTGCGGGCGGATTGGCCGCGCATCGATGTGACGACCGCGGATGTGTCGATCAAGGCGCCGTTCTCGCAGCAGATGCTGGACGCGATTGCGAAGTCGGACAAGCCGGCGGCGCGCTACATTGCCGCATGGAGCCAGAACCGCTACTACATGTGGGACGAGCTGGCTGCCTGCGCATGGGTTGAGCCGGCGCTGATTACCAAAGAAAAGCAGCTTTACATGGATGTGGACCTGAGCCACGGGCCTAGCTATGGCGACACACTTACCTGGGACGAAAACTCGAAGCCCGCCACTGGCGTGCGTTTGGTTCATGCGCAGATGGACCTCGATCTGGCGCGATTCCAGAAGATGTTTGTGGATTTGATGACTGGGGCGGACCGCTAAAGTTTTTTTGACATTTTTCAAATTTCAATTGACAATTCAGGGATAATGCCTACAATGTAGACATGGCAGAACTGCTTGGTACTTTCGAGCAATGCGTGCTGCTGTCGATCTTCGGTTTGCAAGCCGGGGCATACGGACGTGCGATTCTGAGCCGGGTAGGGGAGACGCTGGGGCGCGAAGTGGCTGCTGGAGCGGTCTACGCCACTCTGGAGCGGCTTGAGGCGCGGGGTCTCGTGAGTTCGCGGATTGAGGCCGGAACCCCGGTCCGGGGCGGCCGTGCACGCCGATATTACTCGTTGGCGGCGGAGGGGCAGCGAGCTCTGAGTGAGACGCGCCGCGCACTGACGGTGATGTGGAACGACGTGAAGTTTCCGTCACAGGGGAGGCGATGAAGCCCGCGGGCCCGGCACCTCCGCGTTGGGCTGAGGCGTTGCTGGAGCGCCTGCTGCCGGAGCGTTCGCGGGAGACCGTCGTTGGCGATCTGCGCGAGGAATTCATCGAGTCCGCGCTGCCGGAGAGAGGCAAGTTCCGCGCCGATCTCTGGTACCTGCGGCAGGTTGCGAGTTTCATTTCGTGGTTTACAAGGGAGGGGTCACCGATGGGAAAGCTGCTGATTCCGGTTACGATTCTCACGCTGGTCTGCGCCACCTGGCTTGCCTTCATGGAAACCGTGCTGCGACATCCGGGCTATACGGCGCGCATCGGAATTGCGTGCGCGATCGGCCTGATCTGCGCGGCGACGATTCTGGCGCGGATGCTGCATGTAAGCTTTCGCAGCGAAAGATGGCTCTGGGCCGGTGCGGCGGGACTCATTGGTTTGGGCATGCAGGCCTTCATCCATAACGCCCGCGCCGGGCACTTCGAAGGCTTTGTCTTCGTGATCTCGTTGGTGCTTGTGCTGCAGGGCGTTCTGATGCTGACGTCGCTGGGACGAGCGGGCGGCGCGCCCGGGGTAAAGCCCTGTTGAGTTTTCCGTCGATTTGAGGACTGGTCCTTTTTCCGAGTGAAGGGCTTTGAAATTTCATTTCTTGTGCGACGCGAAGCCGTTCGACGGATCGATTTCAAAAATCCTTCAGTCCTTAAGGGTGAGCCGAATGCCCGTCGCGTGAGGAACGATGACGGAGAGTTTGCCGTCCTTCAAGTGACCGGGCTTGGCGGAACGAGTGATTTCGGCGTCCCTGCTTTCCAGGCCATGGGCATGAAGCGTTTCAGTTTCCACCGCTCCGGCCTTTGCAGTTCCAAAATCCACGGTCAGGTCGAGATCTTTCTCCGCATCTTTATTGAGAATGACGATCGAGATTTGTCCGCCATCGAGCTTGACTGCATAGGCGCTGGCGTCGAGGCCGGAAGCCTGAATGTTCGCAGTCAGGTCGCCGGCCAGGAACGTGCCTCCGCTTAGCGAGCCAGCAAATTTGAGGCCGTATGCAACCGGCTCCATCGAGTATTCCGAACCGAAGGTGGCAATGGGCGTGTAGAACGGGTGCGGATGTTTGGCGATCTGCTCGGGCGTTTCGCCCTTGTCCTTAAGCAGCGCATCGCCGGGCAAGGCGCCGCCGACTGAGTTCGCGACCGACGGCCCGGTGCCTCCGTGCAGATTGATGCCGGAATAGTTGTTGCTGGCCAACAGCAGCGAGTAGTCGGCGGCCCATAGCGCCGCTGCGAAGACGTCGGAGACTCCCGGCTTGCCGCCGCGGTAGCAGGTGTTGCCTTCCGTCATGCGGACGCGGGCGCCTACTTTTGCCGGCGGCGGCGGTTGCGGTGTCGCAGGTCTTCTGCACCTTTGCCATGGTGGCCGGCTTGAGCAGGTTGGGAATATTGACTTCGGGGTTTGTGGCCGGGCCGCCGAAGTAGTGATGATGGGTCAGAGTGGTGACGTGGGGTGGATTCTGGACGGAAGGCCAGAGGTCGGCGATCTCGGTAAGCCACGCGACCTTTGAGGCCACATCGGGCATGCCGAATTGCGCCTGGGGCACGCGGGCGATAATCGCCCGGGCAATGGTGAGCCACTCGTCGAGATACGTCTTCGAAGACCAGGTTTGAGGGTCGCGCAGATGGCGGTCGAACAGGTCTACTTCGTTGCCGATCTGGAAATACTGCAGGCCGGTCCCGAGAGTGATGGCGACAAACTCGGCTTCGTCCGCGGCGCGCTGGGGCGTGTTGGTTCCCATGCCGATGCCGTAGAGGCAGGTCCAGCCGGTTGAACTGAGGAAGGCCGCGAGGTTGCGCACGGCTTCTTCGGTGACTGCGTAATACTCCGGTCTTGGGCTCGCCGATGACCTCGCGGGTCTTGGGATGTTCGGGCTCGGGAGAGCTGAGCGCAGGTCTCCAGTATGCGAACTCGCTGGTGTTGCCGCCAAGCCGCAACACGCCATTTGTTGAGAGCGCCTTGAACTCACGAATAAGGCCGGTATTATGCGGAGAAAAGAAATTTGGGTCGGCGAGCTGTTGGACTTCATAGGAGAGACCGACGAAGTCGGCGGGCATGTGGGGGCCTGTCGCCTCGGCCGGAAAGGGTGAGTGTTACCTGGGCTGCCGCCGGGCTTTGAGCGCCCAGGCGAGTTGCGGCCGCAGTGGCGGCGGCTACGGCGAGAAATCTGCGTCTGCTGATGGTGGTCATCGTCAATCCCTGGATCGGGAACCGGAATACTGTCCGCATTTACCCCTGGTAAGTATAGGAGCACGGACCAGACGCGGGTCCGAGCCGGACTGTCGATTCTAGGGCGGCGGGCGGCTGTGGAATTTCACCATAAGAACAATTTCCCAATCGATAGTCGGGCGGTGTATAAGATTCCTGCCTGTTCGCCCGCGCCTTTTCTCGTTGCGGAATGAATTGCTCTTCGCAGACCGGCGGCGAACCGGTTCACGTCGATCCAGTTTGTTCAGTCCAGCCCGAAGGAGTCCTATCGCCATGCGCATCCGCACGCTCGCCGCACTTGCCCTCTTCATCCTCTTCATTCGCAGCCATTGCGCAGACCACGTCCGGCGGTGCCCTGCCTCCAAAGTCCTGGGTGGATAAGGACACGGGCCATCGCATCTGGCGGCTCAGCGACGAGCCCAACTCCGGCGGATTTTACTTCAACGTGAATGCCTACACGCCGGACGGCAAGCAGATGATCTACACGGCGCCGGACGGCATCCACGTGATGGATATGACGAGCCGGCAGACGAAGCTGCTGGTGCCGAATCCGCCGCGGCCTGCGGATGCGAAGGGGCCGATGTTTCCGGGGATGGTGCACGCGCTGGTGGCGGGACACAAGACCAACAGCGTCTTCTTCACGAAGACCGACCCGGCGACAAGCGTGACCTCGGTCTACAAGGCCGACACCAACACCGGAGCGATCCGCAAGCTGGTGGACCTGCCTGCGAAGCGGATGATTGTGAGCGTGAATGCGGACGAGACGCTGGCGGCGGGAACGTACATTGAAGGCGACGCATCCGGCAGGGAATACGGGCAGAATATGCCGGCGACAGCGGCGCCGCGGCCAGACAATCGCGTGGCCAGCGATGCGCAGGGGCCGCATTATCAGCCGATGGACAAGGGCGAGATGATGGAACGGCGGCTGGCGGCAAGACTGCCGCTGGTGCTGTTCACGATTCGCCTGGAGCCGGGACCAAATGGCGAGAAGGCCGGCGACATCAAGATCCTGCTGCACTCGACCGACTGGGTGAATCACCTGCTGTTTTCGCCTACCGATCCGACGCTGCTGATGTACTGCCACGAGGGGCCATGGCAGAAGGTGGACCGCATCTGGATGATTCACACCGACGGCACGCACAATACGCTGATCCACAAGCGAACCATGCTGATGGAGATTGCGGGCCACGAGTTCTGGGGACTGGACGGGGAGACGATCTGGTACGACTGGCAGTATCCGAAGGGCGAGGATTTCTTTCTGGCCAGCTACAATCTGAAGACCCAACAGCGCACGGCCTATCACCTTTTGCGCGACGAGTGGGGAATTCACTTCAACCTGACCAAAGATCTTGACTTGTTCTGCGATGACGGCGGCGACCCGCAACAGGTGGCGCGATCCAAGGACGGCGAGTGGATTGAGTTGCTGCATCCCGCAATTGATGAAGGGCGGGAGCGGCGCGCTCAATGAGCCCACATTCTGGCAGCCCGGCGTTTTTCACTCCGAGCACCTGGTGAACATGTCGCACCACTACTATCGCGAGGAGCCCAATGTGCGTTTCTCGCCGGACAAGTCGCTGGTGATTTTTACCAGCAACATGTTCGGACCGAGCTATGTGTTTGGCGTGGAGGTTGCGAAGGCCGACAATCCGGCTGCGGAGGATGTGCAGTCGACGCCGGACCTGGCGCGGAAGTACAACCCGGTTGACCCGCCGCATAGCAAGCAGGCGATGCCGAGGATACCGTAAGAGCAGCTTTCAGCTATCAGCTATCAGTCTGTCAGCTCAGCATACGCGGGCATCATGGGATCCCACCCTAACCGCAAAAAGCGCAGTTAGGTTGGGGCACCCGGCACCCGGCTGTCCTACTCACGCTTCTACGGGGAGATCTGCGGCGAGAATATTCATGGGCGTCAATCCGCGCTGGCGCAGAGAGTGCAGGCTGAGCGAATCGTGGCGCTTGGCGAGGCGGCGGCCGTTGTGGTCGACCACCAGCCTGCAGTGATACCAGGCGGGCGGGTTGAGGCCCAGGGCGCGATAGAGCAGGAGCTGGCGCGCGGTGGACTTGAGCAGATCGGCGCCGCGCACCACTTCAGTGATGCCCATGGCCGCGTCGTCGGCTACGCAGGCGAGTTGGTAGCTGGGACCGCCGTCGCGGCGCCACACTACGAAATCGCCAAAATCCTCTCCGGCTACAAAGCGCTGCGGGCCCGAGGTTCCGATCGTAGAAACTCGACCGGCTTCGCCGTCGCGCACGCGAAATCGCCAGTTGATGCCCTCCGGCATTTCAATGTCGCTGGCCGTGGGGCCGGGCAATTGCGGAGCGCGCCACAGATTCTGGCGGCAGGTGCCGGGATAGATCGGCTCGTCGTCCAGCGGCTCGAGCTTGCCGCGGCTTTGTGTACCGGGCGCGCCTCGCGACGAGCTTTCATGCGGCGCGCCGAGCGCGGCTTCAAGGTCTTTGCGCGAGCAGCGGCAGGGGAAGAGGAAGCCGCGGCGCAGCAGCTTGCGCCAGACGGCAAGATAGATCGATCGCCGCTTGCTCTGCACATAAGGCGCGAACGGGCCGCCCTTGTCGGGACCCTCGAGCCAGCGAATGCCCAGCCAGCGCAGGTCGTCGAGCGCGGCCTCGGCAAAGACGGCCTTGCTGCGCTCCGGGTCCAGGTCTTCCATGCGCATGACCAGCGTGCCGCCGGCCTCGCGCGCGCGCTGCCAGGCGGTCCAGAAGGTGCGCGCGTGGCCGACATGCAGATAGCCGGTGGGCGAGGGCGCAAGCCGGCCGCGATATCCCGACGTCGGCGCTGGAGCGAGGCTCGCCATGCTGACTCAAGTCTAGGCAGTCAGATGCGCGGCGCATATGGAGAGTTTGATTCCTCGAGGAAGTTGGTTTACGGAGTGGGGCAGACGCAATCGTTAATCCGAAGCGTCCGCATCTTTGTCGTCATCGTGATGCGAATGTTCGTATTTGCCGATGCTTTCGTTCAGATGATCGGGATCGACGGAGACCTGCACCACGTCCATCTCGTTGCCGTCTTTATCGACAATGAACATGCCCATGCGCGTGCCTTCGGGATGAACGAAGATCAGCGTCTGTTCGTTGCCGTGACGGCTGGTCTCGCGGATCATGCGCTCCCATCCGGGGCCGAGCTTTTCTTCGACCATGCGGTTCAGTTCTTCGCCGTCGACGGGCTGCGGAGAAGTTTTCGATCTCGGCCACGTGGATTCCGCCCACGCCGCCATGAGTGGCCTTGCGCGAGATCAGGCTGACCAGCCCCATGAAAGGGAATGCGCGTGGCGTGCACGTGATAGCGGCTCTCGATCGAGCTCACCACGCCGTCAAAACCGCTGCCGCCGTTCGAAGCCAGGACGGCCGCAGTTGGAATCAGCACCACGCAAAAGACTACGGGAATCAACCATAGATGCTTCATTGGCCACCGCCCTTCTTGTCCTTCGTCGTTGGCTTTGATCTTTGTCTTTGTCCTTGCTGTTCGGGTCCTTGACAACGTCGCCCAGCGCGCCCAGACCGCCAATGCCCTTCAACTCGCCGAGCTGATCCATGCGGATCGGTCCGAGGATCAGCACGATGGTCAGTTCTTTCGGCTCGGCGGTCAGAATGAACATGCCGTGCGGCTCGCCATTCACCAGCTTCACCATCATGTCCGTGGTTTCGCCGCTCTTGCGCTCGCGTTCGCGCACCATCGGCGACCACTCGCTGGTCTCGAAGTACTTGCGCAGCGTGTCGACCTGGTCCATCGAGTACTCGCCTTCCTTGTCGAACTCGTAGTCGCGGACGTAGATGCCGTCGAGACCCTGGATGAGCTGCCGCGCCGCGGCTTCGTCCTTGTCTTTGCCGTTCATGAATTTGGCGGCAAAGTCGAGCATGTTCTTGCCCAGCGTGACCTCGGTTACGTCGGAGGCGCGCGCGGCCAGATCCTTTTCGACGGCGGGCGGCAGGGGCAGAGGCGAGGGCGGGTTCTGCGCGAATGCAGGCGCTGCGCCAGGCGGCAACTGCAAGAACGAAAGAGATAATTTGCTTCCTCATCGAACTCTCTCCTTACTCGTGGGCGTCGCGGTCGTGTTCCGCGAGTTGAGTATTCACTGGTCGAGCGCGTGGCTGGTGATGCGCAGCGCGGTCATCACCTGCTGGCGGGCGGCTTCTCCCTTGCGCTGTTCTTCGCGATTGCGCCAGGCGAATCCGCCGCCCAGCGCGGCCGCAAGCAACACCGAGGCGGCCAGCCGCTGCCACATCACCGCGCGGAAGCGCAGGCGCTCCGTGTTCTGGCGGCGGCGCCGCTCCATCAATTTGCGCTTCAGGCTGGGCGGCGCCGGGCGGCGCTCGAATGCCTGCGCTAATTCACGCTCGAACTCGTCACGATCAATGTCGTCCATGGGTTCAAAGTCCACGCGGCTGCTCCTTCACTCTGACGTACTCCTTCAAATGGCTCGTGGCCTTGGCTCGCAGCAGCTTCAGGCCGCGCTGCAGGTTGCTCTTCACGGTGGCCAGCGGAGCGTCGAGCGTGGCTGCAATCTCTTCCGGCGTCAGGTCTTCCTGGTAGCGCAGAACCAGCGCCGCGCGCTGCGGCTTCGGGAAGCGTGGCCAGCAGCTGCTCGAGGCGCGCGCCCAGCGGTGAATTCCGTTCCTCCACGCGCGCGCCGTGACCTTCTTCCATCTCCACCCACAGATCCAAGCCGCGCACTTTGCGCCGCCGCAGTGCATCGGCCGACCGGTTCATCGTCACCCGGCGCAGCCAGAAGAGGGCGTGGAGCGGCGATTCGATCTTGCTCATGTTCCGGTCCAGTTCCAGAAAGACATCCTGCGCAATCTCTTCGGCCAGGCCGCGATCGCCGGTCATTCGCAGCGCCAGGGAAAACACCATCGACTGGTGCTCGTCCACGAGTTGTTCGAAGTCCGGCTGCCAGTCGCGGGCCATATATCTCGCTGCTACTCTCTAATCCGCAGGAATGCGGATTCGGGATGCAGAGAGTTACGGAATTGGGCGAGAAAAGTTCAGGGGGGATGGCTCCGGGGCTGAAGCCCGCGCGATTCTCCTGCGCGGCTCAGGGACCTGAAGGTCCCTGCTCCCTCCGTACTTCAAAACAGGTCGGCGCGGCTCAGGGATCTGAAAGTCCCGGCACCCTCCGTACTTCAAAACAGGTCTGGGATGCTGTGGAAGGCGATGCGGGTGGGGGCGGCTTTGTAGGCGGTCAGCATGGTGGCGGGGGCTAGCGTGCTCATGCCGTACTTGTTGTTCAGCTCGTCCATGGCTTTGAGCAGGCGGGTGCGGCTTTGCTCGCCGTCAAGGTTGTCGAAGAGGTTGAGCGAGTGGAGGCGGTCGGGGACCAGGCCGTTCAACTGCACGCCGATGAAGTAGGGCTGGTCGTAGTCCTGGCCGGCCGGGCGGGATTCCCAGAGGCGGCGGAGGGCGGCGATCAGGGTGGGGTTGTCCTGGCACTCGCTGAGCTTGATTTCGTCGTGCCATCCGCGGGTGGGGACGCCGAAGCGGCTGACGGGGGCCTTTTCGCCGCGCGGGCACGGCAAAGCCGATGGCCAGGCCGATGCTGCTGGCCCACAGGCCGCCGGCGCGCAGGCGCATGGCGGCTTTGTGCAGCAGCTTGTGCGCCACGGCCCAGGCTTTTTCCGCGGTGCGCATCTCCGGGGCCAGCACGTGCGAGTGGCTGATGGACTTGAGGTGCTCGGTCTCCGACATGTCGAAGTCTTCGCCCTGGAGCCAGTGCCAGAGCCGCTCGCCCCACACCGAGCCCCACAGCTCGCCGGCCTGCTCGCAGTCGAGCGCCAGCAGATGCTTCATGGTGGTGATGCCTTTGTCGTTGAGGCGCTTCTCGGTCCTTGCGCCGATGCCGGGCAGGTCGCGCAGGGTGAGCTGGCTGAGCGCTTCGGGCAGGATGTCGAGCGGAAGCGCGACCAGGCCGTCGGGCTTTTCCATGTCGCTGGCGACTTTGGCCAGGTAGCGGTTGGTGGCCAGGCCGACCGAGCTGCGCAGCATGGGGCCGACCTGCTCGAGGATGCGCGCCTTGACTTTGCGGCCCAGCTCCATGGCGGCCAAGCAGCGGCCGCTCGCGGCCCATGAGGCGGCAGGCCATTTCGTCGATGGAGAGCACGGCGGTGACGGGCAGGCAGCTTTCGACGGCTTCGACGATGCGGTGATGGTAGTCGGTGTAGATCTCGTGGCGGCCCTCGACCAGCACGATGTCGGGGCACATGCGTTTGGCGTCGGCAACGATGGTGCCGGTCCTGACGCCGAAGGCCTTGGCCTCGTAGCTGGCGGCGATGCAGACGGTTGTGTCGGCCATCATGGGGACGACGCCGACTGGACGGCCGCGCAGCTCGGGGCGCACCTGCTGCTCGACCGAGGCGAAATAGGAGTTCAGATCGACGAAGAGCCAGTTCACCATGGGACCGGTGACAGGCTCGGAGTCGCGGCGAGCCGCGGAGAGTCTCCTGGCTCAGCTTCTGGAACTCTTCCGGCCATTCTTCCGGGTCGAGAGGCTGGCTCGGGATTGTTGCTGTTGGACCATTCTGCAATCTATTTTCGCCTTTTATTCTCTTGAATACAACCAGAATCTTGGGAGGATAATGGATAATTGACTGTAGCGCCCGGTTTACGTCTAAGTATCGCAGGAATTTCTGCCGCGCTATGCAACTCTCTACATAATTCCGGGTATTGCTGAATAGCAGGCGATGGGTATGAATAGCTTCGATGCACTGGTTTGAACTCAACGCGAGCGTTCTTGCCGTCCTGGTCACGGTGGGCGTTGCCGTTCTTCTGATCTGCTGCCTGGAGTGCACCAACTGCTCCAGCCGCGAGAAGGACGACCTCTTCCAGCGCCACGAGCTGTAGGGATCAATCGCTCAAAGCCGCGGACTGAGTGATTTCCCTGTGTTTTTTTCTGTGCTCCGGAATGAGTGCAGTTCTCGCGATCAAATACCAGCGGAAGCGCTCTCTTAGGGTCTAAAGCCCAATGTCATTTTGCGGCACTTTTGACACGGCTGAAGCCATGCCCTTTCAAAACAACCCGCCTTCACCAACCGGAAAGCGCTTGTGGCGCCTGACAGCCTACTGCACTGGCGGCTTGAGATACATCTCAAACTGCGCCAGGATGCGGTTGTACAAGTGCGTGCGCACATCCGGGCCGGCGATGGAGTGGGTCTTGCGCGGATAGATCTGCAGGTCGTAAGGAATGCCGGCTTCGAATCAGCTTCTGCACAAACTGGACTGTGTTTTCGATGTGCACGTTGTCGTCGCCGGTGCCGATCGCCAGGAGCAGGCGGCCTTTCAGATTGGCGGCCGAGTTGACCACGGAAAAGTCCTTGTAGCCGGAAGCGAAGTCGGCGGGCTCGCTCAAGTAGCGCTCGGTGTAGATGGAGTCGTAGTCGCGCCAGTCGGTAACCGGGGCTACTGCAACGCCGGCGCGGAAGCGGTCGGAGTGGGTCATGGCATAGAGGGTGAAGGTGCCGCCCCAGCTCCAGCCCCACCAGCCCAGGCGCTTGGGGTCCAGTTGCGGATACTGGGCGAGCGCGGCATCCACCACGGTCAACTGATCTTCAAGCTGCACGGGGCCGAAGTTGTGATAGGCGGCCTGCTGCAAAGTCGCGGCCGCGCATGCCATGCCGCGATTGTCGGCATGAAGCACGGCAAAGCCGTGCTGGGCGAGCAGCTCGTCGAAGAGCAGACTGCCGTTCCAGCGCGTTGGCCACGGTCTGCGGGCCGGGACCGCCGTAGGGATTCACGATCAGCGGCACGGTGGCCGGTCGGTTGTGCTCGCGGGCAGCAGCAGCGTGGCGTAGAGCGTGGTGCCGTCGTGGGCCTTCACTTCAAGCTGCTCGGGCGCGCGCAGATGGTATGGCTCGAGCGCCCGCGTCTGCCAGAAGACGTTGCACTTGTCCGCGCCTTGGCAGAGGCGCAGCGTCGGCGGATCGAGGCGCGCCGATGGCTGGTCGACAAATGCGTCGCCGGCGGGAGCAAAGTTGCCGGCATGAGAGCCGGCACCGGCGCTCAATTGCTTGCGCTCGCCGTCGAAACTCACCTGCCATAATTGCTGCTCCAGCGGATTGCCTTCGTTCGAGGCGTAGTCGACCTGCTTGCCTTGAAAGTCGACGCTGTAGACTTCGCCCACCTCAAAATCGCCGCTGGTCAGTTGCCGTTCCAGCTTGGCTGTCGCGTTGCCGGGATGGGCCTGATCGTAGCTGTAGAGATAGAGATGGTTGTGGCCGTCGCTCCAGTTGGTGAGCACGATCGTGCCGTCGTCGGCCCAGACGTCGTAGTTTTCGTCGAGGAACTTGTCGTCGCTTATTTGCAGCACCTGGTGCGACTGGCCGGTGGCGGCATCGGCAAGATAGATATCGCGATGCTTGTGATCGCGGGTGAGGGTTTCGATCCACAGGGTGTGGCGGTCGACCCAGCCGAAGCGGGGAATGTAATCCTGGCCGGCCTGGATGGGAAGCTTGACCCACACTGTCTTGCCGCCGGTAGCGCTTACAACGCCCACGCGCACATCGGGGTTGGGATCGCCGGGCTGCGGATAGCGCTGCAGATCCACGAGTGGCGTGGGTGGGAATCCAGTCCTCGATCGGGATACTGCGGCACCTCGGCCTCGTTCATCTGCAGATAGGCCAGGCGCTTGGAGTCCGGCGACCAGAAATAATTGCTGCGCACATCCAACTCTTCTTCGTAGACCCAGTCCACCTCGCCGTTGAGAAGCGCCGCGTTGGCGGAGGGAGCCACGACGGCGGTGGGCGTGCCGGCTTCGCGCAGCCGGATGACGGCGAGGCCGTTGTCGCGGATGAACGAGATCGCCTTGCCATCGGGCGAGAACTTGGGGTCGTCGCCGGAGCCGGCGCCGGTAAAGCCCACCTCAATGCCTGTGCCGTTGCGCAGATCGTAGACCCAGAGCCGGCCGTCGGAGTCGAACAGCAGGTGCGTCGAGTCGGGCGCCCAGATGTAGCTGGCCATCCCGTAGCGTGCGCGATGGTCGCGGTCCGTCTCGGAGACTTTTCCTTCCAGCAGGGTAACCAGCTTTGCGCGGCTGACCAGCACATGCGGCTTGCCGGTGCCGGGGTCAAGGTCGATCAGCTCGCCGCCATCGAGATAGGTGAGGTGCTTGCCGTCGGGCGACCAGGTCAGCTCGCCGGGCGGGTTCCCGATAAGCGGTCCATGCGCAAAGATGGCCTCGACGGTGAGAGGTTTTAGTGAGGGTTTTTCCTGGGCTGGCGGGCTTCTGAGTGTCCTGTGCCGCGAGAGGATGCGTAAAGAGCGCGAGAGCAACAGAAGCTAACGCCAGGCGGACGGCTGGATGGGACAAGTGGGATTCCTCCGGAATCGGAGCCCGGCAAAGTGGTTCAGACCGCGGCGGAGAGTGACTGGGCTTCCAGAAAAAGTGTAAATCACGCCCTGCGCCGTGTTGCACGGCGGGGGCGCAGAGTGTATGTTCCGGCTATGCAAGGAACAACACCGGAAGAACGCCGCGCACTTGGCCAGGCGCGGCGCAAGCAGGTAGGCCGCCAGCAGCACGATGAACTGAAACCGAAGGCGCGGCGTTCGCCTGCGCTCGAGCTTGCTTGACCGGTCGATGCAGGGCCGCGTTGCCCGCGCTCATCAAGCTGAAGTATGAGTTGATGGCGCAGTCGCCCTTCGGCTACTTTCGCGGCGCGGCGCCGGTGATGGCCGCGGACCTGTCGGTGCTGCCTTCGACAGGCATTGTCTCGCAGCTTTGCGGCGACGCGCACGTGCGCAACCTGGGCGCCTTTGCCGCCCCCGACGGCCGGCTGGTGTTCGACATCAACGACTTCGACGAAACGATTCGCGGCCCATTCGAGTGGGACCTGAAGCGCATGGCGGCTTCACTGGTGCTGGCCGGACGGGAGTCGGGGCACAAGCGACGCCGCTCAGCAGCAGGCCGTGGTGCGGTGCATCGAGCGCTACTGCGCGCAGATGCGCGCCTTCGCCAGAATGCCGGTACTGGAAGTGGGACGATTTCAGGTGCACCGGCTGGGCGGAATCCAGCCGGTGCATGCGGCCCTGCTGAAGGCCGAGCGGGCGACGCCGCTGCACACGCTGGACCACGTTCACTGAGCCCGCGTCGCCGACGCCCGGCGCGCCCCGCCGCTTCAAGGAATTGAAGCCCATGCTGACCCGCGTGACGCGGCACCCAGGCCGCGGCCGTGCTGGCCTCGCTGGGGCCTTACCGGGAGATGCTGGAGCCGCAGCGGCAACATCTGTTGTCGTTTTACCGCCCGGTGGATGTGGCCTTCAAAGTGGTGGGCACGGGCTCGGTGGGCCTGCGCGACTATTGCATCTACTTCGAAGGCAACGGCCCCAGCGACCCGCTGTTTTTGCAGATCAAGGAGGAACCGGCCTCGGCTTATACGGCGTATCTGCCGGACGCGCATCCGGTGGCACCACAACGGCCAGCCGCGTGGCCGATGGGCAGCGCGCCATGCAGATGCAGTCGGATCCGTTCCTGGGCTGGACGCACATCGGCGGGCGGCAATACCTGGTGCGCCAGCTCAACGACCACAAGGGATCGATCGAGCTGGAGGATCTGAGCGGCGACGGACTGGCGGCCTATGCCGAGGTGTGCGGCGAGTTGCTGGCCCGGGGGCACGCGCGCTCCGGCGACCCGCTGGTGATCGCGGGATACCTGGGCTCAGGCGGCGGCTTTGCCGAGGCGCTGGCCAAGTTCGGATCGCTCTATGCCGACCAGACGGAGAAGGACTGGGAGGAGCTGAAGCGGTCGGGCAAGGCGAAGTAGGCACACAGCAGGCTGGTTGGCAAGCCGGCCCACTCCGCCATCGGGTCATGCCGTCCCTTTTACGGCGTGGTCGCACACGCGTGGCTCAAATTGTCATACTCGGCTTGCACGGCGTATTTTCTTTCCCCAATGTTGAAGGTCGGCGGGTCAGAATAAACCGCTGTCGGGGTAAAGAGGAGGAAGATGCACTCATCTGCGATCTCGTTGCCAAACAGCGGGCTCGATTCGGTGTTCCACCATGCGGTTCCGTCCGGGTCGGTGATGGCTTCGAACAGCTCGTGGGAGAGGGTGTCGTCGGTCGAGCCGGCGAGTTGTCCGTTGGGAATTTGCGGCGAATCGTTGCAGCCCGGAACATTCTGGTAGGGCTCGACGGAGTAGAGGACGTGCCCGATGTCGCTGAAGTCGACGCTGCTGTGATATGCGCAGAAGGCGAAGGCGCTCAGGTTGTCGGGCGAATAGCACTGGGTGAAACTGGAGTCGAAACATTCGTCCGTTCCCGGAGGCAGAAAGACGTGGAAGATGTGGCCGTATCCGGTCTGATGGGTCACGGAAGCCACCAAGTGGACCACTGCCAGGATGTTCTGGTCGGTCAGCGGAACAGTCGGCAGCTTGGAGAAGGTGACCTTGGCGCTCGAGCCCAGAGTGTAGCGGTAGTTGCCGGACTCGCCGACGTACTGGTCCGTGATGTGGATGAACTGGCTACCAGCCAGGTCCTTCAGGAAGCGTTCCGGATTGCCCCAGCAGCTTGAGTCGGTGCATCCGATCGCCTTATTCAGCACGTAAACGTCATGCGATTGGGCCTGTTCGACGACCTCGCCGCCCTGGTAGCTGACATCTCCTGGGTAGCGCGGCGCGCCGCTCAGGAATGGCGTTGCAGCAGCGGTCACAGCCGGACTCGCGGTCGAGATTGCCCCCTCCTTAAGTGCTGCGCCCGCCGCAGTCCTCGCCGGCACGGGGTGAAGCGGGGATCTTTTTGCCGCCCGGGCCGCGGCATTGTCCGCGTCGCCGGGCGTCATCGGCTTGTCCTGCGCTCTGGCCGCCAGGCTTGCGGATGCGGCGATCGCTCCCGCCAGTGCCACCAACGCCGAGTTCCTCAATACGAATCGAATTCCCTTCATGTGGCGTTTTTCTCCTCTCGCGCGGGTTGCGCGCGTTAATGAAAGACATAGAGACACTTGCGGATTGGTCGGGATTGGGCTTGGGGTTCGCGGCCAATGACTCCGTTTGGAGCTTGACGGCGGATTTCATGCGGGTCTTTGCGCTAGAGCAAAGAGAGAGGTAGCGGGTGAACGGCTTCTAGTCCGCCCTGGCGGAATCGGAGCCGGACTGTATGACTCTCGACCCACTCCCCCGGCTACCGCCTGTACACGTCGTACCCGCTCAGGTGCGCTGCCGGCGCAAACTCATTCATCAGCGCATTCAGGGTGGCTTCGCGCTGGGGGGAGGGGTCTTGCTTTATCTGCAACTCGCGCTTGACGATCAGCCAGCGGATGTTGCGTTGGCGGGCCTGGTCGAGGAGCTGGGCGGGTGAATAGGGGTCGGTGGCGGGATCGAAGAGCAGGACGGGGAATTGCGGAGTGCGGCCGGTGACGAAGTAGAAAGGGTCTTCGCCGGGGAGGACGAGCAGGCCATCGGAGGGCGGGATGTTGATGGAGGCATAGCGGAGGAGTTCGTCAAGATTGGCCAGGTAGGGGCCGGGCGTGGCCATTCCGGCAAGTTGCGGGAAGGCGGAATGCTCGATTGGCCCGTCAGGGAGCTGGGCGTAGGAGAGGCGCTCTTCGCTGGCGGTGTAGAAGGAGCCGCAGATGAGGAGCGTTGCTGAGATCAGGACGGCCATGACGGGGGCAAGAGCTCGCGGCGTGGCGCCACTTGCTCTCAATTGCGCAAGAAACGCGATCATGTCGGCGATGAGGAGGATGAGCAGCGGCCAGATGGCGTAAGTGGATCCCCAAAGCTGCTGCGACAAAAAGGTGCTGTTGATTGTGACCAGCAGAAGAAGGGGCAAGGGCGGGCCAAGGCTCGGGTGGCGGCGAAGGCCGCGGAGGTTCCGGAGCGCAAGGACGGCGGCAAGAATCAGAAGCAGCGGCCACAAGGCGAGGAGAGCGTCGCCGCGCTCGTCGGCGTCGTCGTAGAGAAACAGCGAGTAGATGGTGAAGAGAAAGGGAGCGGCGAGAAGGGCGACGGCCGCAGATTGAGTCCATCGCGACTTTGCGAGCCGGGTGTGGAGCAGGAGAAGGGCGGCGGCAACGCAGGGCAGAGTCCAGAGCAGGCTGGGATCGCGGTAGACGCTGAGCATGTCCTGAAAGCCTGGGAGACGGCGCTGGGCGGCGAACTGGATGGTCCAGTGATAGTAGTTGCCGAGGCCAACGGTGAAGTGGAGCAGCAGCGCGGCGGCCAGAAGCGTTGCGGCGACGCCGGCGAGGGCGGCCAGCAGGGTTCGAGCCCACGGAATGCGCGTGGCCGGGTTGGTTCGGCCGGTGAAGGTGACGGCCAACGCCATCACGACGATCGCACAGGCGCAGGCCAGAAACGGCAGGCCGATGTTCTGCTTGAAAAAGAGCGGCATGCAAAGGGCGGCGCCGGTTGCGAATCCTCGCACGACCTCTCTTGTCCCCGGCGATGAATAAACGATGCCGGCTTCGGGCGCGAGGCGCCGCAAGAGCCAGATGGCTACGAGAATTGAGAAGGCGCAATCGCAGTCGTAGGAGGGAAGGGGGAGAATGCAGTAGATTCCGAGCACCGTGAGCGGCGCGGCGAGCAGCAGTGCGACGGGCCAGAACGCTGCGACGCGCTCACGCAGCGAGTTGAGCACGATGCGCCAGGTGAGCACCGTGCCCAGGCCGCCCACCGCGGACACATAGAGCACGTGATGGAAGTAGACGCGCCCGGTGATGCGGATGATGGCTGCCTGAATCAGGAAAGTGAGGGGCGCGTGCGCGAAGGGGAAATCGCGGTAAGGCATCTGCCCCTGGGAGATGCGCGTGGCGCTGTCTAGTATGTAGCTCAGATCCCAGAGGACGGCGACGTGCGCGTTCTGCCAGAGGATAACAGCCGCCGTAGCCAGAAAAAGCCCGGCAGCGGCGAGCCAGTCGCGCAGCCGCCAGTGAGGCTCGCGCGAGCCGGCGTCGGTTCTCACCATCCGCGGCGATAGTAGTGGACGTAATAAGGGGCCGAGCAGAGCGCCATCACGAACGCAATAAACCAGCCGATCACGGTCCATCCGAAAAAGAGGTTGAGGAAGAGGATCGCAGTGGCGTTGTGCGTGTGGCGCGCAGCGGCGATGATGGCAGGCACGAAGTAAAGCACGAGGGCAAGTATCAGGAAGTGCATGGTGGCTCCCGTATCTGTTCCCAAGGTTCTACGCAGAGTGTACTCCCGAAGTTCCGTGGGTCTATAGGGCTTTGTGGATGAAGCTGGCATTTCACGAATGGCGGAGGCCCTACAATGAACCGGTATGCCCACCGCAGTTCGATCGCACGCGAAGATCAACCTTGGCCTCGGGATTGGTGCGCCGAGGGCCGACGGGTTTCATGGGCTGGCCACCGTTTACCAGACGATCGAGATGCACGACGTTGTGACGGTGACGGCAAAGGACGCTGCGGCGACCGCTTTGCGCCTGACTTCGAACGACAGCCGCGTGCCGACCGACAACAGCAACACCGCCTGGAGGATGGTGGAACTGGCGCTGAAGGTGCTGGGGCGTACGGTCGAGGTTGGGATCCACATCGAGAAGCGGCTGCCGGTGCAGGGCGGGCTTGGTGCGGGTTCGGCAAATGGGGTAGCGGCGCTGGTAGGGTTGGAAGCGGAACTTGGCGAGGGAGATGGGCTTCGTGGTCTCCCACCCTTCGAGCAAAAAACGCTCGAAGGATGGGGCACCCGGACGGGTGGAATTCTCCAGAGTCTCCTCACCCGACGGCTGGAGATAGCCGCGGAGGTGGGGTCGGATGTGCCGCTGTTTCTGATTGGCGGGACGGTTCTGGGCCTCGATCGGGGGCAGGAAGTCTACCCGCTGCCGGACATTGAGCCCGTCTGGTGCGTGGTCGCCACTCCCGAGATCGCTGTGTCCACCCCGCAGGCCTTTCGCGACTGGGATGCGCTGTGCGCGGCCGAGGGTTTGACCGCAGAGGCCAGTAAAGCTAAACTGAAAGAGTTGAGCCGTGCCTATGCCAGCGCCTTTCGCGGGAGGAATTCCGCGTGGCCGGGCGGGAGCAGGCTCCTCCGGTGTCTCCTCATGCAGAGAAGACCTGGCCGGACCACAAGAGTCCGCGCTTGTCCGCACCGGGATCAGTAGCTGGATCCAAAACGACTTTGAACGGGTCGTGTTTCCCCAGCATCCTTCCCTTGCAGAGATCAAGCGTCTTCTTGCGGCTTCGGGCACCCCGGAGGCAGCCCTCTGTGCCTCGCTGTCAGGGTCCGGTTCGGCGCTCTACGGGTTGTACCTGACCCGCGGAGATGCGGAAGCGGCTTGCGAGCGTTTGCGGCCGGTGGGAGTTCGGAGCACTTTGACCCGCACCCTGCCGCGTTCGGCCTACTGGCGCGAAATGCTTACCCATTGACAGTTGTCCGTTCTGCGGGCGAAACTCGCGAACGGCTGATCTGATAATTGGGCGATCGTCTAATGGTAGGACAGTGCCCTTTGGAGGCACTTGTCCAGGTTCGAATCCTGGTCGCCCAGCCAGTTTTTGAGTGCGGTACCCGAAGAACAGCCAAAGCCAACCAGCTTGGAGGTAGTCGGAAATGGAAGCGGGAACATTGACGGTAGCAGCCGAAGAGAAGGCGCCCGAGGGCGGTGCAAACGTTCAGCGTGAAGGCGCGGGGAAAGACCCGGCGCCGAAAGAGCCGCAACAGGGCAGCGCCGCGGATGCCGCCAAGGCCAAGGACGCCAAGCCGGCCGTCGAACGCAAGCGAACCCGCAACCTGAGCGAGGACAAGCGCTTCAAGCTCTTCAGCGGCACGGCCAACCGCCCGTTGGCTGACGAGATCGGCCGCCACATCGGGGTTCCGGTGGGCGAGGTCAAGATTCAGCGCTTTGCGGACGGCGAAGTGTACTTCCAGCTGCTCGAAAACGTGCGCGGAGTGGATGTGTTTGTGGTGCAGCCCACCTGTTATCCGGTGGACCAGCACCTGGTGGAGTTGTTGGTGATGATCGACGCGCTGAAGCGGGCCTCGGCGGCCAGAATCACGGTGGTGGTGCCCTACTACGGGTACGCCCGCCAGGATCGCAAAGACCGCCCTCGCGTGGCCATCAGCGCCAAGCTCATCGCCGACCTGCTTACCACGGCCGGAGCCAACCGCGCACTTTTCGTCGACCTGCACGCCGCGCAGATTCAGGGTTTCTTCAACATTCCCGTCGATCATATTTTTGCCAGCCCGGTGCTGGTGAGCTATTTCAACCAACTAAAACTGCCCAATCTGATTGTGGTTTCGCCCGATGCCGGGGGCGTGGAGCGGGCGCGGTTCTTTGCGCAGAAGATTGGCGCGCCGCTGGCCATCGTGGACAAGCGCCGAACCGACATGAACGTCGCAGAGGTAATGAACGTGGTGGGCGACGTGGCCGGCAAGACCTGCCTGATCATCGACGACATTATCGATACGGCCGGCACGCTGGTGAAGACCGTGGATGCCCTTTACGCCGCCGGCGCGAGTGCCGTGTATGCATGCGCCAGCCACGCCGTGCTTTCGGGCCCGGCCATTGACCGGATTGCCGCATCGCGCCTGGAGCAGTTGGTGGTTACCGACACCATTCCGCTGCGCGAGGCGGCACAGAAGTTGCCCAAGATTAAAGTGCTATCGATCGCCGGACTGCTGGGCACGGCGATTGAGAACATTCACCTGGAGACCAGCGTCAGTTCGCTGTTTAACTAAGTGGTCAGTGGACAGTGAACAATGTCCACCGACCGGAACTATCAACCGGAAGTTAGTTGCAATCAGCCAGTGGCAAATGATCAGAGCGCGTGCTTTTACTGGTCACTGTTCACTGTCCACTGACCACTAGCTTTTCCAACAAAGGGAGCGGACCCAAGCGGCCCGTGCCCGATACAAGGAAACGAGAGAGCGCAATGCCAGAAGTAGTTGTAGCCAAGCCCCGTGAGGGCAAGTTCAACAAGAATGCCGCGCGCCGTGTACGTGCCGCCGGCAAGATTCCCGCTGTGCTTTATGGTTCCGGGCTTGACCCGGTTGCAATCGAAGTGGAGCCGAAGCAGATCTCCCGGATTCTCTTTTCCGAGACCGGCCATAACACGATTTTCGACGTAGAGATTTCCGGCCTACCCGTCGCCAAGGCCATGATCGTGGACTGGCAGCGCGAGCCCATCAACGACAGTCTGATCCACATCGACCTGAAACGTATCGCCCTGGACAAGGTTCTGCGCGTGAAGGTTCGCGTCAAGCTGCTGGGCATTCCGATCGGCGTCAAGGCCGCAGGCGGCATTCTGGACCAGGTGATGCGCCAGGTGGAGATCGAGTGTCTGCCGGCGAACATACCGAGCCACATCGATCTGGACGTGAGCAATCTGGCGATGCACGGAGTGATGCGCGTGAGCGATCTGCCGCACTCGGACAAGATCAAGTTTCTCAGTTCCGAAGATGCGACCGTGGCCCACGTGGTCTCGATCCGTGAAGAAGCGCCGACGCCCGCCGAGGTTGAAGCGGCCGCCGTCGCTGCTGCGACTGCTGCCACGGCAGTAGCCGAGCCCGAGGTAGCCAAGAAGGGTAAGGCTGAGCCTGAAGCTGGAGCTAAAAAGCCAGACGCGGGCGCGCCAGCAAAGAAGTAAGCCTTGGCTGGAGAAAGTGAATCCCGCGACCGGCGCGGCCCATTCCTGATAGTGGGATTGGGCAATCCCGGTCCGGATTATCTGTGGACTCCGCACAATGCCGGGTTCATGGCCATCGACCGCATCGCCCAGCAAGAGGGCGTTGTGGTCCAGAACCGGCGCTGCCGGGCCGTTACAGCAACCTGCCGAATCGCGGGGCGCGAAGTGGTCCTGGCCAAGCCGGAGACGTTTATGAATCTGAGCGGGCTTGCAGTCGCCGCTTTGATTGAGGAGTTTGAAGCGGACCCGGCCAGGGACCTGCTCGTGATTCACGACGAGCTGGATCTGAAGCTGGGGACCTTCAAGATCAGGGAGCGCGGTTCGCCGGCGGGGCACAACGGAGCCCGCAGCGTTACCGGCGCCCTGGGCAGCCAGGAGTGGTTGCGTCTGCGCATTGGCGTTGGGCTCGACTACCACCCCACGGACGTGGATCTGTCCGCGGGGACCCCGGGCTACCACCTGAAGCGATTGCCGCTGGTGGCGGAAGGCGTCCGGGCAGGGATTACCTGCTCTCGCCGATGCGCAAGGCGGATTTGACGGTACTGGATGAGGTGTTGGACCGTGTGGCAACTGCTACACGGCGCATTCTCTGAGACTGGGCCGGCAGTGGCGATGAACGAGTTCAACCGCAAGGAAGAGAAAGACAGGGAACAGGGAGCAGGGAACGGGGAACAGGATTAGAAGCCGCTGCGATCTGCGATCTGTGAATTGAGTGTTGAGGGCTGGGGCATTAAGTGCTTTGGCGGAAAAGGAATGCTGATGTCGCGTGTATATGAGGTTATGTTTATCGCTTCGGCCGGATACGACCGAAGAGGATACCGACAAGCTGGTTGCCGGCTTTAGCGCCACCATTACTGCCGGCGGCGGCCAGGTAAAGTCTGTTGAAAAGATGGGCAGGCGCAAGCTCGCCTATACAGTGCGCAAGTTCAACGACGGCAACTACGTTCTGCTCACCATCGAGGCGGATGGCGCCGGAGTGCTCGAGCTCGAGCGCCGGCTGCGCGTTACCGAGCCGGTGATCAAGTTCATCACGGTCCGCATTGACGAGGAAGAGAAGCGCCTGGCCAAGGTGAAGGCGTTGCGCGGAGTTCGCCGCAAAGTGAGTGCGGAGCCTAGTTCTACGCCTGCACCCGCACCCGCTGCAACGGCGGCGGCGACATCGGCCCATGCGGCAGAGGCCGCCGAGCCCGTTCAGGCCATCGTTTAAGTGCGTTGCCGTCCATCGCCGGCGGGCGGGCTTTGTCGTAATGGGTAACCGGCCGCGGCCCGATACAATCATCCGCCGCGCCTTTGGGCGCCGGGCGGAATCGAAGAGAGTAAAGAGGAAACACTATGTCTGATGAGAGTCAAGCAAGGGCGTCCGAAGCGGGCGCATCGGCACAGCAGGCCTCCGAATCCGGCCCTGGACAGGGTTCGGGGCAAGGTTCAGGCAAGGTCTCAAGGTTCAGGTCAGGGTTCGGGTCAGGGTTCAAATTCGGGACCGGGTTCGGGTTCAGGCCCGCGCTCCGGCGGACGTCCTGGCGGCCCTGGCGGCCGTCCCTCCGGTGGACCCGGCGGGCGCGGCAAATTCTTCCGCCGCAAGAAGGTCTGCAAGTTCTGCACGGAGAAGATCGACGCGATCCCTTACCGCGACGTCCGGCTGCTGCAAGGGTTCGTGGCCGAGCGCGGCAAGATCGTGCCCCGTCGGCTCACCGGCGTTTGCACCACGCACCAGCGCCGCCTGACCCGCGCCATCAAGCAGGCCCGGAACATCGCCCTGCTGCCGTTTGCGACGCGGCACTAAACTTCGGCGCCGAGCTGTCGCCCGTCCGCTCTGGATCACTTCCGCGTTTTGGGAAGTGAACGTGGTGGAACAAGAACCCGCAGGCGGCAATTGCCCGTACGCCGATTTGAAACCCTGCGAGGCTCCGCTCACAGCGGCGCTCGCACGAAGCATTGGAGAGTTTCACATGGAAGTCATTCTGAAGGAAGATGTAGACAATCTGGGCCATCGCGGAGACGTGGTGAAGGTTGCTGAAGGCTACGGCCGCAACTTTCTGCTGCCGCGCAAGCTCGCAATGCAGGCTACGGCGGCCAACAAGGCGGTCATCGAGCAGATGAAGTCCGCCGCTGCCCGCCGCTCCGCCACTGAAAAGACCCAGGCCGAAATGCTGGTCGCCAAGCTGGAGCCTGTCGTGCTCAGCTTCACCCGCAAGTCGGGCGAAGCGGGTCACCTTTTCGGCTCCGTGACCTCGGCCGACATCGCCGCAGGCCTCGCGTCGAACGGCTTCGAAGTCGATCGCCGCAAGATTCAACTGCCTGAACCGCTGAAGACGCGTGGGCGACTTCAGCGTGGCCATCAAGCTGCACCGGGAAGTGACAGCGCATATCAAGGTGAAGGTTGTGGCCGAAGCAGTCGAGGAAGAGGTTGCCGAGGCTGCCGAAGCCGCTGAGCCCGTCGAACCCGCGGCGGAAGAAGCCGCGGCCGAGTAGCCCCCACGCCGGAAGTTCTCACGCCGCCTCTCAGCTTCATTGAGGGGCGGCGCGTTATCCGCTCGGCCGGTCCTCGCCAGATGGCCGGCCTCGCGAACTTTCTAGAAGAGATCCTTTTCCGGGGCGCCCCCACAAAGCGCAATCAGTTTCTTGATGGCCTTGGTCATCGTCTCCTGAAACTTCGGGCGCTGATCCGCCTTGGCGTAGGAGAAGAGAAGCCGCACACGATTCGTCGGAGCGGTCTCGTCGACCTGGTTGGCCTTGTCGTAGCAGGTTCTCGCCGTTTTGCCGCTCACTGAAACCAGCGTAATGCGCACCAGCCTCTCTCGCGTCTGATGCGCTTCGCTCGGATCGAAGTCGTCCCATACCACGTCGTTCGCATTGAGTGTGCCAAAAAACTCATCGCAGTGGCCGCCCGGTTGTTTCACGGTCATCATGCCCGTGGCCGCATCGAACGTGACCTCAAGGTTGTCGTTGATTCCATCTTCCGGACTGAGCGAAAGAAGCGCGCCGCGAATGTATTCAAACAACTCCGGCGCGGTGGGCTCGGGCTTGGGCGGCAGCGGCCTTCTTGTGGGTGGCGGTCTGTGCACCGCACGCGGGCAGAATTGCGATGAGTAGTGCGGACGTAACTGCGTGCAAGTGGCGTCATCGGTTGCATTCGCCTCCATTGCTTCTTTGCGCTCCGTTGAAAAGGTGGCGCAATCACTCTGTTTGCGGAGAGTATAACCCCGATTCCGCCGCGGTTGAATCACCCACCAGTGCCAGTGGCTTGCTCCTGCCTGTCCCCAGCGTAGAGCATCTGCGGCTTACTCGCGCAGCGGAAGCGCCTGAGGGACGCGGCTCAATAACCCCGGGATTGCGATAAATCAATTGCCCTGAGCGCCGGTTTGAATTAACTTCAAATACTATCGACTCTTGCCCATGGAGGCGGCGCAAATGCCACGAATTGTTCGCTGTTCCATCATTCAGGCTTCCAATGCCGTTGCAGCCACCGAACCGCTCGCAGTCCAGAAAGAGGCTATGGTCGAAAAGCACCTCGGCCTGATTCGGAAGGCGGCCGGCGAGGGCGCACAGATCGTATGCCTGCAAGAGATCTTCAATGGCCCTTACTTCTGCGCCGAGCAGTCGGTGAAATGGTATGAGACCACCGAGCCGGTTCCTTCCGGGCCAACCGTAACCCTGATGCAGTCGCTGGCCAGGGAACTGTGCATCGCTATGGTCGTGCCGGTTTACGAGGTGGAGCAGGAGGGCATTTTTTACAACACCGCCGCAGTGATTCAGAACGACGGCACATACCTGGGCAAGTATCGCAAGACTCACATCCCGCATGTCGCGCCGGGCTTTTGGGAGAAATTCTATTTTCGTCCCGGCAACCTTGGCTATCCGGTCTTCGATCTCGGTTTCGCAAAAATCGGCGTCTATATATGTTATGACCGGCACTTTCCCGAGGGCGCGCGCTGCCTGGGTTTGAACGGCGCGGAGATCGTCTTTAACCCTTCGGCAACCGTAGCCGGCCTGAGTGAGTACCTGTGGAAGCTGGAGCAGCCGGCCCACGCTGCGGCCAACGGATATTTCATCGCCGCGATTAACCGCGTAGGCACCGAGCCGCCCTGGAACATCGGCGAGTTTTACGGATCGAGCTACTTCGCTAATCCGCGCGGGCAAATCATGGCCCAGGCCGCGCGCGACAAGGACGAAGTGCTGACGGCGGATTTGAACCTGGACGAGATTGCCGATGTGCGCCGGACCTGGCAGTTTTACCGCGACCGCCGTCCCGAGTTGTATGGGCCACTTGTCGCCTCGTAGCGCGTCCTTCGCAATCGTTGTCACGAGATTGACATTGGAAGAGAGGCTCTGAACAGCAGCAGATTTTTGCGAGGCCTGCATGAGCACCGCGACTTTACCCGACGATCCGCAACTGCGCGAACGGTTCTCCGAATTGAAGCCGGCGCTTGCACCCCAAGCCGCCGTGATCGAGGCCGACCGATGCCTAAACTGCTTCGACGCGCCCTGCACTGCCGCGTGTCCCACGCACATCGATGTGCCCGGCTTCATCAAGCGCATCTCGTCCGGCAATCTGCGCGGCTCTGCGATGCGCATTCTCGACGCCAATATTCTGGGCTCGAGTTGCGCGCGCGTGTGCCCGGTGGACGTGCTCTGCGAAGGGGCATGCGTGCTTCATCGCCAGAATCGCAAGCCGATCCAGATTGCGCTTCTCCAACGTCACGCCATGGACGCATTTCATGCTTCGGGCGAATTGCTGCCGGCTGCTCCGCCTGCGTCGCGCAAGTTGCGCGTGGCCTGCATCGGCGGCGGTCCCGCATCTCTGGCCTGCGCCGCGGAGTTGTGCCGACAGGGCGCGCAAGCCACCATCATCGAACGCCGCCCGTTGCCCGGCGGACTGAACACCTACGGAGTGGCCGAATACAAGTTGCGCGCCGCTGATAGCTTGCGCGAAGTGGAGATGATTCGCCGCCTTGGCGTCGACTTTCGCTTCGGCGTGAGCGTTGAGTCTGCCGCCGCTCTGGAATCGCTCGAGTCGGAGTTCGACTACATCTTCCTCGGGCTTGGGCTGGGCGCAATGCAGAGGCTCGGGATTCCCGGCGAGGACTCGGCGGGCGTGATGAACGCGCTGGAACTGATTGCCGCTTACAAGACCGGCCACATCCGTGAGATGCACGGCACGGTGGTCGTGGTAGGCGCGGGGAACACCGCCATCGACGCTGCCAACGCCGCTCGCCGCCTGGGCGCGGAGACCGTCTATCTGCTCTATCGCCGCGGAGAGAACGATATGTCCGCGTTCGACTTTGAGTACGAGCACGCCAAACAGGAGGGCGTGCAGTTTCTCTGGCGCAGACAGCCGCTCGCCATCCGTTCCGACGAACACGGCCACTTGTTGCTCGACACCGTGCAGGTTCAGCAGGTGGACAACAAGCTGTTGCCCATTCCCGGCTCGGAGTTCACGATCGACTGCGACCTGGTGGTGCCTGCAATCGGCCAGTCTCCGTTGACGCAGCTCATTCAGGAGTTGCGCGGTGTTCAGGTACGCGACGGCCGCATCGTCGCCGATCTCGCCAATGGGCAGACCGGGAATTTCCGCTACTATGCCGGCGGAGACTGCGTGAACGGCGGGCGCGAGGTGGTGGATGCGGTGGCCGGCGGTAAGCGCGCCGCGCTCGCAATGCTCAAGACTGCGGAGGGATCCGATGCCTGACATTCGCATTCGCAAATTCGCCGGCAGCATCAACTCGCCCAATCCATTCTGGCTGGCCTCGGCGCCGCCCACCAACACCGGCGAGATGATTATGCGCGCCTTCGACGCCGGTTGGGGCGGAGCCGTGTGGAAGACCATTGGCGAACCGATCACCAACGTGAGTTCGCGCTATTCGGCCACGGACTGGAACGGGCAGCGCATCATGGGCTTCAACAATATCGAGCTCATCAGCGACCGCACCGTGGAGCAGAATCTTCGTGAGATGGCCGAAGTGAAGAAGCGCTATCCGCAACATGCCGTGATTGCTTCGCTCATGGTGGCTTCGAATCGAGAGACATGGCACGAGATCGTTGTGCGGGCCGAAGATGCCGGCGCCGACGGGCTTGAGCTTAACTTCGGCTGTCCGCATGGCATGAGCGAGCGCGGGATGGGTTCTGCGGTGGGCCAAGTGCCCGAGTACGCGCAGATGATTACCGAGTGGGTGAAAGAAAAGGCGCGCACGCCGGTGCTGGTCAAGCTCACACCGAACATCAGCGATATCCGCACCGTCGCGCGCGCAGCCAAACGCGGTGGGGCCGATGGGTTGTCTGCAATTAATACAATCAACTCGATTACCGGCATCGACCTCGACACATTTACGCCGCGGCCCAACGTGGATGGAAAGAGCTCGCATGGCGGCTACTGCGGGCCGGCTGTGAAACCGATCGCGCTGAACATGGTTCAGCAGATCATGTCCGACCCCGAGGCCGCGCTGCCGCTCTCCGGCATCGGCGGCATCGGCTCATGGCGCGACGCGGCTGAGTTTATTCTGCTGGGCTGCGGCACCGTACAGGTGTGCACGGCTGTGATGCACTTCGGCTATCGCATCGTCGAAGACATGGCCGAGGGTCTCGACAACTGGATGCGATCGAAGCGATTCGCGACGATTGAGGATTTTCGCGGACTTTCGCTGAACCGCGTCACTGAATGGAAGCACCTGAACCTGAATTACAAAATTGTTGCGCGCATCGATGAGCAGAAGTGCATCGGCTGCGACCTTTGCCACATTGCCTGCTGGGACGGGGCGCACCAGTGCATTCATCTGGACCGCGTTTCGGGCCCTGTGGACGGCCACGTGGAGTTGCATTCGATTCCAGCAGCGAAGGAGGCGCAAAGCCGCGCATCGATCACGGAGACACTGGTCACGCGCAAAGAACGCGAAGCCGCCGCGGAGGGACCGTATCCCACGCCGCTCGCGCGTATTCCGCGCGTCGACGAGACCGAATGCGTCGGCTGCAATCTTTGTTCGCTGGTTTGCCCGGTCGACCTGTGCATAACGATGGTGCGTGTTGATACCGGGCTGCCACCGGAGACGTGGGACGACCGTACGCGCGGCGCTGCTTGCGCTGCTCAACCTCAATCCTGAACCCGAACGATCATCTGAAGTCAGGAAAGGGGAATCAAGATCATGCCATCTGTACTCATTCAAAACGGAACCATCGTGAACGCCGATTCGACGGTGCAGGCTGACCTGCTGATCGACGGCGCGACGATCAAAGAGATTCGCGCCGGCATTCCCGCTGGCTCGGCGGACAAGGTCGTTGATGCGCGCGGCTTGCTGCTTATGCCAGGCGGCATCGACGCGCATACGCATCTCGATATGCCCTTCGGCGGCACACAATCCGCCGACGACTTCCTGACCGGCACGCGCGCCGCAGCAATCGGCGGGACTACGACAATTGTTGACTTCGCAATTCAGGCGCGCGGCACCAAGATGCGTGATGCTCTCGACACGTGGTGGAAGAAAGCCGAGGGTAAGACCTGCATCGACTACGGCCTGCACATGATCGTTACCGACCTTGGCGACGCGGGCTTGGAAGACATGGATGAGATGGTTCGCGAGGGCGTGGCCAGCTTCAAGCTCTTCATGGCCTATCCCAACGTGCTCATGGTCGACGACGCGACAATCTTCAAGGCTTTGCGACAGACGGCGAAGAACGGCGCACTCATCTGCATGCACGCAGAGAACGGGTCCGTGATTGATGTGATTGTGCAGCAGGCGCTCGCCGAAGGCAAGACCGCGCCGATTTATCACGCGCTCACGCGGCCCACGCGCGCCGAGGCCGAAGCTGTGCATCGCTCCATCGCCATGGCGGAGATGGCAGGGGTGCCGATTTACATTGTGCATCTCTCCAGTGAAGACGCACTGAACCAGGTGCGCGAGGCGCGCGACCGCGGCCTGCCTGCCTTTGCGGAGACCTGCCCGCAATACCTGTTGCTCTCGCTCGAGGACGTAGCAGACAAAGGCTGGGAGGGCGCGAAGTATGTTTTCACGCCGCCGCTGCGCGAGCGCAAGAATCAGCCGAAGTTGTGGGAAGGGCTGCGCGCCGACCATCTGCAGGTGGTTTCGACCGATCATTGCCCGTTCTGTTTTGCCGATCAAAAGGCGCTGGGCAAGGACGACTTCACCAAGATTCCCAATGGAGGGCCGGGCATTGAAAACCGGCTGCAACTGCTGCACCATCACGGCGTGGGCCAGGGAAATTTTTCGCTCAACAGATTTGTGGAGCTTGTCTCCACCGCGCCGGCGCGCATCTTCGGCATGTATCCGCAGAAGGGAGTACTGGCCGTGGGCAGCGATGCTGACCTGGTGCTGTGGGATCCGAATGAAGAACACACCATCTCGGCGGCAACCCATCACATGCGCGTCGACTACTCGATGTTTGAGGGCTTCCATGTGCGCGGCAATGCGCGCGATGTTTATTCCCGCGGCGAGTTGATCGTATCCAGCGGCAACTTCATCGGCAAGCCGGGCCGGGGCAACTACCTGCGCCGCGAAGCACGCGGAGGCGCGTGGAAGTAGGCTGATTGGAGTAACGCATGTCTTATCCTGATTCCAGAACCACGACGCGGAGGAGGCCCCGTGAGCGTCAACGATCCGTCTCTCTCAAATCGCGACTTGTTGCCAACTACGCCCGCGCAGCGGACCTGGGGCTTCTACAACTACATGGCGCTGTGGTTTTCGATGTGCATGGAGATCACGACCTATCAGCTTGCCTCCTCGCTCATCGCCAAGGGCATGGATTGGAAGCAGGCCATCAGTACGGTGCTGCTGGGCAATCTTATTGTGTTGGTTCCGATGCTGCTGAATGCGCATGCAGGAGCAAAATATGGAATTCCTTTTCCGGTCTTCATACGCGCGCCGTTCGGTGTGCGCGGGGCCAACCTGGCAGCAATTCTGCGCGCCGTCGTGGCTTGCGGATGGTTCGGCATTCAATCGTGGATCGGTGGAACAGCGATTAATGCAATGCTGGCTGTAATCTGGCCCTCGGCCGCCGGCAATAGCGGTATTCTTTGGGCCTGCTTCCTGGGCTTCTGGCTGCTCAACATGGTCGTGGTATGGCGGGGAGTGGAATCGATACGTCATCTGCAGGCCTTCGGCGCGCCATTTATGTTTGTAATGGCCGTAGCGCTGGTCATCTGGATACGCATCAAAGCCGGCAGCTTTGGCACCATGCTCTCAACGCCCAGCAAGTTCCATTCGAGCGGCGAGTTTTTCGTTGTCTTTTTTCCTTCGCTCACGGCGATGGTCGGCTACTGGGCTACGCTCGCGCTCAACATTCCCGACTTTACTCGCTACTCGAAATCGCAAAGCGCGCAATCGTGGGGCCAGGCTTTTGGGCTTCCAGTGGCCATGGTGCTCTATACATTTGTGGGCATCTCTGTGACCTCGGCCTCGGAGGTTCTTTTCGGCCGTCCGATCTGGAATCCCATCCTGCTGATCGGTGCATTCCATCAGCCCGTTGTGGCCTTCATTGCGCTCATCGCGATTCTTGTGGCCACGCTGAATGTAAACATCGGCGCGAATGTTGTGTCGCCCTCGAACGATTTTTCCAATCTCTATCCGCGGCTCATCAGCTTCCGCACTGGCGGCCTTATCACCGGCTTTCTCGGATTGGCCATGTGCCCGTGGAAGCTGCTGGCAACGCCGGATGCTTATATCTTCGGCTGGCTTGTGGGCTATTCCGGCCTGCTCGGACCGGTGGCGGGCATCATGGTCGCGGATTATTTCCTGATCCGCAAGACGGAACTCGATGTGAACTCGCTCTATCACCGCGAAGGCGCGTACCACTACACGAAGGGCGTCAATCCGCGCGCCATCGCAGCGCTGGTGTTGGGCGTGACCGTCGCGCTCGTCGGCCTCATCTATGAGCCGATGCACTTCCTTTACGAATACGCGTGGTTCGTGGGCTTCTTTGCGGCGGGCTTTGCTTATGTAGCGCTAATGAAGTTGGCGGCGCCGGCCAGCTATGCAGCGGACGCGGAAGAGGCTGCTTAGGCACAAGAAACCACCACAAGCACGCGTGCAGCTAAGAAGCTGGGAGCTGGAAGCTGCTTTTAGGCCTCCACCAACGCATCCGCGATTGCCAGATTTTCATCCAGCGCCGCGATTCCAATGTCCAGCTCTTCCTTTGTGATAATCAGCGGCGGCGCAATGACAAAGTGACTCACCCAGGCTTGAATCGAAACTCCCTGCGCCATCATTTTCGCAGTGATCTGGTCGACAACCAGAGGCTTGCCTTCCACCTTGTCGCGCATGGTATTGAAGAGTTGCTTTGTGGCGCGGTTCTTTACAATCTCCACAGCAAAGAAGAGACCGAGGCCCCGCACGTCGCCGACTGATAGATGCTTCGCCTTCACCGCTTCGAGCTTTGTGCGTACGTATGGCTCAAGCTCCGCAGCGCGCTCAACGAGCTTCAGGCGCTGCATCTCCTCGATTGCTGCTACACCCGGCCCCAGGGTGAGCGGATGCGCTTCATAGGTGTGCCCGTGGGCGAAGTAGTGATCTTCGAAGTAGTCGGCAATTTTGGTGGTGGTGGCGCAAAGGCCTAGCGGGATATAAGCCGACGTGATGCCCTTGGCGGTGACCAGGATGTCGGGCTTGACGTTCCAGTGATCGATGGAGAACCACTTGCCGGTGCGGCCCCAACCGGCCATCACTTCATCGGCAATCAGCAGCACGCCGTGGCGGTCGCAGATTTCGCGCAGGCGCGGAAAATATTCAGGCGGCGGAATGAGAACGCCATTGGTGCCGACGACGGGTTCGACAATGATGGCAGCGACGTCGCTCTCGTTGCGGATCATGTGCTCGACGTAGTCGACACAGGCGACGTTGCACGCGGGGTAGGTGTGCTTGATGGGGCAGTCGTAGCAGTTCACTTCCGGCGCAAACACAACGCCAGCGCCTTTGCCGGCCGGCTCCATGGCCCAGCGGCGCGGATCGCCGGTTGCGGCGATCGAGCCCATGGTCGAGCCATGATAAGAGCGGTAGCGGGAGATGATTTTGTTTTTGCCGGTGACCATGCGCGCGATTTTGAAGGCCGCTTCATTGGCTTCGGTGCCGCTGGTGGCAAAGAAGAATTTGTTCAGCCCCTCGGGCAGTACTTCGAGCAATTTCTCGCTGAGCCGCGCACGCGCCGTGGTGGCATAACCGGGCGTGACATAGGCAAGTTCGCGCGCCTGTTCTGCAATTGCTTCAATCACACGCGCATTTTTGTGGCCAAGGTTCACGCACATCAGTTGCGCAGAGAAGTCGAGGTATCGGCGTCCCGCGGCGTCGGTGAACCAGCAGCCTTCGGCGTCGACAACGTGCATTGGCTTCCAGCCCTTCTGGAAGCGCCATGTGCCGTAGTTGGTCTGCCGCGTGATGGTGGAGATTTGCTCGGATGTTAGCCTGTCGGTTGGAGAATTGTCGCTCATGATCGTAGCCTTTCAGGAGGATGTTTCACATGCTATCACCGTAGTGTCATGCCTGATCCTGGCAGGTACCCGGCAGGTAAAGTGCGCGCGGAAGATTCAGTAGAAATCGTGCGAGCGCACTTCGGCGTGAGAGATATTGAGCGGAATAATCTCTCGCGCCTTCACGTGAATGACACCGTCCTGAAACTGGAGTTGTCCGTCGATGCGCAGGATGCGGCTGCGCGTGACGACGAGCCGGTTGGCCTCGAATACATCCGGCGTGATGATGATGTTGGCAATGCCGGTCTCGTCTTCCAGCGAGAGAAACACGAAGCCCTTGGCGGTTCCGGGCCTCTGACGAGCAATCACACATCCGGCGATGCTCACTGGTTGCCGGTTCGCGCCGTGGGTTAGTTCCTCCGCCGACAAAATTCCGTCGCTGCGGAGCGCGTTGCGGTGATAAGCCATAGGGTGCGGACCGGTCGTAATGCCGGTTCCAGAGTAGTCCGCGGCAAGACGCTCTTCATCGTTCATCTTTCTGAGCGGTGTCTTTCCGCTCGTCTCGGCGCGTGCATTCGCCGCGCCGCGCAGCAACGGACCAACTGCGCGCGCGGCCTCTTCCACCTGCCATAGAGCATCCCGACGATGCTCCACATCACCGATGGAGTTGAGAGCACCGATTTGTGCTAGAGAGACCAAATCTTTACGGCCGAGTTCGGGAACACGCTGAGCCAGGTCATCGATGGAGCGAAATTTGCCGCCCTGCGTACGCGCACTGCAACCAGCGCATCCGCGGCCACGCGCTGAAGGCCCTTTGCATAGTTGAAGCCGATACGAACCGAGAGCGTCGAATCGGATTCAGCTTCGAGCGTGCATGGATATTGCGAACGCTGCACATCGATAGGCCGCACGCGCAGGCCGTGGCGCTGTGCATCCTTGATGAGCACGGCAGGCGTGTAAAAGCCCATGGGCTGATTGTTGAGAATGGCGCAAGTAAAGGCCGCGAGGAAATGCACCTTGAGATAAGCCGACGCATAAGCGATAAGTGCGAAGCTGGCGGCATGCGACTCAGGAAAGCCGTACATTGCGAAGGACGAAATGCCCTGCACAATATTGTCCTGAGCCACGGCGTCAATGCCGTTGCGCGTCATTCCATCGCGCAGGCGTCCTTCAAGATTGCGCATGCGTTGCATGGAGCGGCGCATGCCCACCGCGCGGCGCAGCTCCTCTGCTTCAGCCCCGGTAAAGCTTGCGACAACCATGGCCATGCGCAGCAACTGCTCCTGAAACAGCGGCACGCCAAGCGTTCGCTTGAGCACCGGTTCGAGCGATGGATGCGGATATGTGACCTCTTCGCGTCCCTGGCGGCGGCGCATGTAGGGGTGCATCATTTTTCCGACAATAGGTCCGGGACGAATAATGGCCACCTGCACCACTAGATCGTAGAAGCGTACCGGCGCGTTGTGCGGGATCGACGCCATCTGCGCGCGGCTTTCCACCTGGAACATGCCCACGGTGTCGGCCTTGCAGAGCGTCTCGTAGACCAGCGGATCTTCAGGAAGTGTGGCCAGGTCTACTTTCTTTTTGTAGTGGCGCGGAATCAGCTCGATCGACTCCTTGAGCACGGCCATCATGCCCAGGCCGAGCAGATCGACCTTGATGATGCCGAGGTCGGCGCAGTCTTCCTTGTCCCACTGCACCACCGTGCGACCCGGCATTGACGCGCGCTCGATGGGTACCACGCGATTCAACATGCCTGCGCAGATGACCATGCCGCCGGAGTGCTGACCGAGATGGCGCGGCATATCGCGCATGCGCAGGCAGAGGTCGAGATAGCGCGCAATGCGCGGGTGGCGAATATCGAAGCCTGCCTGATCGAAGTTGCGGGCCAGGGTGTCGTTGTCGCCGTTCCACTCCCAGCGGCTTACCAGGCTCGAGAGCCGCGTGACCGTCTCCTCCTCAAAGCCGAGCGCCTTGCCGACTTCGCGCGCAGAGGAGCGGCCGCGATACGTAATCACGTTGGCAGTCATGGCCGCGCCCAGCGCGCCGTAGTGCTCGTAGCAATACTGGATCACCTTTTCGCGCTCGTCGCCTGAGGGTAGATCGAGATCGATGTCGGGCCATTCGCCGCGGCTCTCGCTGAGGAATCGCTCGAACAGCAACTCCATCCCCACCGGATCGACCGCGGTGATTTCAAGCGCGTAGCAGACGGCGGAGTTGGCAGCGGAGCCGCGCCCCTGCACCAGGATGTCATGCTGCTGGCAGTAGTGGATCAGATCCCACACAATGAGGAAGTACCCGGCAAAACCGAGTTTTGCGATGAGCTTGAGCTCGTGTTGCACCTGCGCCTTTGCCTTCTCGAGCAGATGCTGTTTAGCTGCATTGCCGTAGCGTTTGCGCACGCCCTCATCAACTCGTTTCGCGAGGAAGCTATCCATCGTTTCGCTCGCGGGCACGGGATAATGCGGGAATTCGTAGCCAAGATTATTGAGCGTGAAGTCGAGCCGCCGGCTGACGATGCTGGTATTGGCGACTGCTTCGGGAATGTCGCTGAAGAGCGCTGCCATCTCGCGGGCCGAGCAAAGCATCCGCTGTGCATTTGCGGCCAGCAGACGGCCTGCCTTGTCGAGTGTGGTGTGATTGCGGATAGCCGTGAGCACATCGAACAGCTCGCGATCGGCTTCGGTTGCATAGCGAACGGCGTTGGTGGCGATGACCGGCAGCCGCATCGATGAAGCCAGCGAAAGCAGCGCCTGGTTGCGGCACTCCTGGTCGCGCCGGTTATGGCGCTGCAGTTCGAGATAGAGATGCGCGGGGCCGAAGATTGCCCTGAGGCGGTCGATAATTTTGCGCGCGTCATCGCAGCCACCACTCGCCAGTGCCGCGGCCAGCGGGCCTTCTTCGCCACCGGTGAGACAGATGAGTCCTGCGGAAAATTCCTCGACATCTTCGAGCGCGGCAGCGCCTTCGGCCTTGGTTGTCTCGCGCATCTTGAAGCGCGTGATGAGCTGGCAGAGATTCTGATATCCGGTCTGCGAAGTGCACAGCAACAGCAACCGCGGAGGCTGCACAGGATGCTGGTGCGGCAGCCAGGCCTGCGGCGCGAGCATGTTTCCGAACGAGCGCACGGCGATCTCCGCGCCGATATGCGCCTTCACGCCGCAGCGAACGCCCGCCGTGTGAAAGCGCGCCGCGCCGTAGAGGCCGTTGCGATCGGCAAGCGCCAAGGCCGGCATGCCGAGCTCTGCCGCGCGCTCGATGAGCGTTTCCGGCTGCGAGCCGCCTTCAAGAAAACTGAAGGCGCTGGCGCAATGCAGCTCTACATATTCGTTCTCTGCGGCAAATGCCGCTGTTTTCCTGCTTATGGTGGTGTCCGTACGCTCCAGCGATACGGGTGACACATAATCGTCGTCCGGATGGCAGACCGGCGTGCCGGGCGAGCGAGAGTTCGAAACTTTGTGGCCGGGGTCAGTCATAGAACGCTTCGAGCCGCCACTCATTCTTGCTTCGATCCATTACCAGGAGGCAGGCGACCGGCGCGCCTTGCCACTCGGCAAGAACATCCCACTCGTCGCTGTCCCAGCCATCCAGCGACCACCAGCATCCGCTGCTTCGCCATGGGCCGAACGATGTGGCGATCCTGTAACTTTGCCGTCCATCGTGAAAGACCGCGGGCTGACCGGCGTTCAGCGCAACGCGCACCGCAAGTGGAGGCCGCAGGCGGCGCAGGGCCATGCGCGGTTTGCAATTCTTCTCTTCGCCGGACGGATTATTAACTGCGAAGTCCGTCATGCGGAAGCTGCCCGCGCGGTGCGTGTCCTCCAAGCACCGGCGAGCCGACGCGATCTTCTCCCGCAATCGCTTTCAATCGCGCGATGGTCACATCCAGCCGCGAGGGCTCCGGCGTCTGCGGCGCGAACAGTCCCAGTTGCACCTTGCTTGACTGGCCAGCCTCGGCGCTCAGGGTAAGCGACAACACGGCTGCGGGCGGAGGGTGGGCTGCAATCTCAAGTTGCATCAGCTTGAGCAGAAATTTGCGATCTATAGAAGGCAGCGCGGGACGAAGCATGAGCCGATGTTGACGCCCGCCTTCAAGCGCGAGATCGACCGTGACGCACGCCAGCGACATGGCCCGCGCTGCTGCGCGCAGTGCCAGGCTGTCGATCATGCGCGCACCCACGAACAGCAGCGAATCCATCTGCTCCACGGGCGTTTCAAACTCGCAGAACTCGCGCAGTGAAAACGCGGACTCGATGGGCTGAAACGTATGCGCGTGCGCACCCAGCGCCAGCTTGCGCCAGCTCGATGCGCTCTGGCCCAGGCGCGCAATCAGATCCACCTCCGGCAGCGCCGCCAACTCGCCGAGCGTACGAATGCCCCACAGCGCAAGTGTCTCTGCGTGGTCTTCCGGTATTTCGAGCAGCGCCACCGGCAGGCTGGCCAATGCATTTGCTTCCTCGCCTGAGCCGATGACGGTAATTCCACGCGACGCGGCAGCCAGCATGCGTGCGGCATGAAAGCTGGCGCTGACCGCGATAGATGTTCGAAAGCCAGCAGCCTTCAACGCGTTGCGCAGCCGCTCGGCCAGCGCTCGCGGAGGCCCAAACAACCGCTCCGTGCCGGCGATATCCAGCACAAATGCGCATGCGGTTCCAAGGCTCGCTTCTCTGCTCGCATCCCTGCTTGCCTCCTCGATGCGCGGAGAAAAATTGGCCGCGCACTCCAACAGCACCGCACGCGCCGCAGCCTCTCCCTCGAGCGAACGGGGCAGCAGGCGAAGTTCTCCACTCTCACTGGTCAGCGCTTCAGCCTCAAGCCTCGTCATGCCCGTCGCAGCGCCCCGCAGGCGCGCATGCCTGTTCATTGAGCAGACCTGCTCAAGCGGCGCGCGGCCTTCAAGCACGGCTATAGGCAGCGACAGCAAATCCGGCCGCAACCGCAGCAATGCCTGCGAAGGAAACTCCGCCGCATGAACGCACGCATACAGTTCGTTGCTCATGCGCTCTGCTCAGAAATCCACGCTCTGGCGTCATCCGACACTTCGGTGGCATCGGACGTACCGGCGATATCCAAAGTTCCCGCGTAATCCCATGCGGCGGCGGCAGGCCATACAGAAGCCGGCGGTTTCTTTCGCCCTACGGCGAACGGCGTAAAGCGCTGGCGGTCACTGCGCACCTCGAAGCGAAATCCGCGCAGCACCGTAGCGCCCGAAGTCTCAGGACGCAACGCGGCGCACTCGAGACCCAATGCAGCGCTTGATTGCGCGCAACTCGCCTGCGTGACCACTACCAGGCAGGTGCGCGCCCTGTCCGCCGCCTGGCGAAAACGAAACCACGTTGCCAACGGAATTCGTCGCGCGTGCTCGGCAGCGGTATCGCCCAGGTCGAGCACAATGGCGGCGAACCCACCGGCTTGCAGCAGCAAATCGGTCGCCCGCAGCGCCTGGTCGAGTTGCGTCCACGGCTTTGCAGCCTGCCGGCCCTGAACCGGGCCGCCTGGCTTTTTGCAACGCACCCACAACAGTTGCCGAAGATCCACTCCGTTGGCAGCGGCCGATTCGGGATCGAAGGTGTCATCCGCGTCCACCCACGCGCAGACCTGCCCGTTCGCGGTTCTCTGCGCCAGAAACGAGAGCACCAGGGTGGTCCGTCCTGAAGACTCAGGCCCGCTGATTTCGCTGATCGTGCCTACCGGCAATCCGCCGTCGAGTATTGCGTCCACTTCGGCAATCCCGGTTGGGGCAGTCTCGCGGATGGTGCGCGGCACAGGGGTCAGGGCCGCCGGGAAACTTCGTTCCAGGTCATGTTCGATTTCGAGACGGAGAGCGGTGGCAGATCGGGCTGACATATTCGCCTTTTATTCGCTATAGCTTCTATCCCAAATGCCCCTCTTGTCAACCGTTTTCCCTGTAAATATGCGCAGGTGCTGAGGTATTCTGTGGGCACCATGTGCGGCCGATTCGCAAGAAAATCTACGCAAGACCTTCTGGCTGAATGGTTTGGCGTAGAGCTTGAAGACATGCCCTGGTTTGCGCCCAGCTACAACGTTGCACCACAAAGTGTGCAACCCGTGGTGCGGCCAAACCGCGACACCGGCGCCCGTGAATTCGCACTTTTGCGCTGGGGGCTGGTGCCTTTCTGGGCCAAGGATCCCAAGTTCGGCTACTCCACCATCAACGCCCGGGCAGAGGAAGCCGCCTCAAAACCAGCCTTTCGCGACGCCTTGAAGAAGCGCCGCTGCCTGGTGCCCGCCGACGCATTTTACGAGTGGCAGCGCATAGATCCCAAGACCAAACACCCCTTTGCCTTCGCGCTCAAGAGCGGCGAGCCCTACGCCTTCGCCGGGCTGTGGGACCGCTGGCAGGGCAAAGACAACGCGACGCTCGAGACCTTCACCATTCTCACCACGGACCCGAATGCGCTGATGGAACCTGTCCACAACCGCATGCCGGTAATTCTGGAGCCGAAAGACTACGAGCGCTGGCTCGATCCGGCGACCACCGAACGACCTCCCGTCGATCTCCTCCGCCCCTATCCGGCCGAGCGCATGCACGCCTGGCCTGTGAGCGACCGCGTAGGAAACGTGCGGAATAACGACGCCGAACTTCTCGAGGCTGCACCGGTTTAAGTGTTTGCACAAACAGAACTGCCACCCAGGCACTCAACTCAGCAGAGGGGAGGTTTGCATCAAGACATTCGATTCGTTCCTTACGAGACGGCATGGCGATGCGAGTCCCATGGCAGGATCCCGGAAGCGGGTTGTCGTCGACGTTTATCAGTCGGGAATGAACTACTGGTCGACAACCGGCGTCCACCCGCCGAGGACAAACATCGGCTTGCTGAAGTCGGCGATGGTTTGGGCATCCTGGGGCATGGCAAGTTGCTTTGAGGCGGGATGGCGTTGCGTCGTATCGACAGGGTGGCCATCCGGATCGGTGCTGTTGTACTCCCAGAGGTGAAGATGTGCAATATCGGCATCGATCGGACCCCAGCCAATGGGAGGGATGCCTTTGAGGTGACAGTTGAGGAGTACCGCCTCAGCATACGGGTAGTTGAGGCCGTGGTTAATTGGCAGACGAGCCAGGACAGCCATTGGGGCACGGGGTGCGGTGGCCGCGGCCGTGGCTAAGGCTTGCGGCCGTGACGAGGGGGCGGTCCGCGCGACGAACGTGCAGTTCACAAACACGTTTCCGTGGTTCGCGTCTGTGTTCCGAATCCACATGAAGGGTCCAATGGATTGGATCTCACAATGGTTAAAGAAGGCGGGGCCGACGCCGAGAATGGTGTCGCCGTCGCCGATGATGGTGCTGTCGGTTAGATAAACGGAGCCGCGCAGATTCAGCGCATCGCCCGATCCTTTGATGTTCATGTGGCTGACAATATTTTTCGAGCCGGAGACCAGCAGACCCTCGGCCTGGCCGTAAAAGTAGTTGCTGACGGAGAAATTCGCGATCTCGATGCCGGTAGAGTCATAGGCGGAAAAGGCACAGCGACGCGACGGCCCCGGCATGGGTGGATTGAAGCCGCTGTTGTTGCCGTAGCCCACCTGGACCTTATCGCGATCCTCGCCGCGAAATATGATATTGGCCTTGTTGCGGAAGAAGACAATCTCCTCGTATGTCCCATTCCTGATAAAGATGGTTACTCGATGGAGTGGATTGTCAGGGATGAAGTCGACCGCGCCCTGCACAGTGTTGAAATCGCCGCTGCCGTCTGCGGCGACGACGAGACGAGTTGTATTTGGAGAAGGAGGCGCCGGCTTGGTGGTGAAACGCCATGCATGGTCCGTGGTGAAGCCTGCAAAGACGCCAGCGGCAGAAGTGAAGACGCTTGCATCGATGTGAACGATGTATTGATGGTGGTACCGCAGAACATTGTTGTGGAGGTAAATCGTGGCTACGTTGCCGTGCACGATGACGGGGTAGAAGTGGAAGTCGGCCAAACCCCCGATCGTGGTGAGCTGGTAATTATGCAGGTCGGCAGGCGTCGTCCTCACCGCCGGGGTTGTCGTTGTGGGCGAGGTGGGAATGGTGGAGTCCAAAGCAGATCCCAGCACAGTGGGCGCGGTGATGCGCCGGGAGGGGTCGGGTCCGGCTGGGATGCTGAGATCGAGTGTGTCGACCAACTGGTGGCCGGCGGCATCGTAGATGCGAATCTGGCCGGAATTGCCAAGAGTGGGAGGGGTCAAGAAGGTCAGGACCAGATGTGTGTCGGGATTGACGCGGGCCGCATGATTCGCGGGGAAGCAGGTAACAGCGGCGGTTTGGGCTAGCGCATGCCCGACGGTAAAAAGAGCAATCGCGGCGATCATGCAAGCGACGCAGGCCGAAGAGCGGGTTCTCATGGAAATGCTCCTGAAGACATGAGGTGCAACAGAAGACACTATAACCGCTGAGGTCATTGAAGCTGTACTGACACTTGTTGCATGGAGCCACCGCCCTTGTGCATGAGGGACTCGCGCTCACGGGGATCCGTAGCTTATGAGCGAAATGTGTCTGCGGCTGATCGTAAAGGGTAGCGTGGCGCCAGGTACGCTGGTGTGCCGCCTTCCCGATGAGGCACGCGGCAATTTCCTCGCATGGTCGAAGGCGGGTTCGACGCGTCGATGGACGCGGCGGCGATGATGTCAAGAATTGATCTGGATGTAACCATTGCCGGTATTCGGCGCGGTTAGATTTATGCCATCAGTAAGATTCCCACAGCCTGGTTAACTTGAAAAAGCTACAACCCCGATACGGAGGTATCTCATGAATACGCGAGTTTTCCCCTCGCTGATGATCGCACTCTACGCGCTTCAAATTCCTGCTTCAGCGCAGACTCTTCCGAAAGCGGTGAAGGGATTCACGGTGAGCATCTTTGCGAAGAGCGTTTCAGGACAATACACGGCGCCCGACTCCATTGCGGTTTTGGACAATCACATCTACATCGGCTATGGAGACGGCAACGACCCAGCCGGCCTGGACGGCAAATCAAATCAAATTGTGGAATACAACATGAGCGGCAACGTGGTCCACGTGTTTACCGTGTTGGGCCATAACGATGGTTTGAAGGTGAATCCTTACACACACCAACTCTGGGCGATGCAAAACGAAGATGCCAACCCGAACCTGGTGATCATCGACCCGGCCACTCGGGCGCAGACCGTTTACACTTTCGCCGCACCCCCGCCGCATGGCGGTGGCTACGACGATATTACATTTCGCAACGGCAAGGTGTACTTCAGCGCCTCGAATCCGGCGATGAACCCGAATGCGGCGCCTGCAATTGTGGAAGGCACGCTGACCGGCTCATCGATCGAGGTGACTCCGCTTCTTGAAGGAAACGCGACGGCTACAGATGTGGTGACAGACACCGCGGTAACACTGAATCTGCAAGACCCCGACTCGATGACGCTCACTCCCGCAAATGACATCCTGCTCGACAGCCAGGGGGATTCCGAGCTGGTGCTTGTGCATCGACCCGGGACGAGCAATCAGAGTGCGATGCTGATTCCCTTGAGTTCTCCGTTTGGCGCGCCCCAGGCCGACGACACAGTGTTCGTGACGTCAGAAGAGGGATTCATCCTGGTGAGCGATACGCCGGGGGATACGGTCTACATGATTCGCAGGTCGAGGTTCGTGCCGGGCACGGCGTTTACGGCCGCGGTCGGCGCACCGGATACATCGGGCAACTCCGTTGGTTTTGTCGGAAGGCTCGATATGGGTTTCGGAGATATTGCGCCGGTGGTCACCGGATTCGGGAGCCCCCATGGCATGGCTTTTGTGAAGACGGGCGGTGACGATGACAGTTCGAACGCGGGCGGATGCGCGGCGAACTGAAAGATTCTCCTGTGAGTAGAATTCGTAACAGCGCGTATTGAGGCCCATTTCGGAGGGTTAAGATCAACCATGCCCTCAGACGCGCTCATCCAGGGTCGATCGTCGATCGATGGGAAGGCTCACGGATCGACCTGGCTGTTGATCGCATTCGCGGCAACGTCAAGCACGCTCATAGCGCAGAACATCGTAACGCCGCAGCCAGCCCCCGGAAAGCCAATCCTTCAGCGCAACGAGGCGACCGACCCCTTGTCAGGAAATCACTACGTGCGGCTGCTGCTCTCCCTGCCGGCAAAAGCAGATACGGACCAGAACACGCAGCCGCGATTTACCATCCAGTGCGAGGACGTCAAAGGCAAGCATCAAATGCTTTGGTTCCTGAGCTTCGGCGGCGTCGAGGACCCAGGCTACGAACGGCCGTTTCGCCAAACGCAAGGCGCCCTTTATCCGCCCGTGTACCCAGCGGTCAATCTCAAGATGACCTTCGAGGGCTACATCAAATTCAAGCCGTTCACGCGATCATGGGCTTTGCTGCCCACAGGCGAGTTGCGCTATCGGAACAGCGGGACCGACGGCCCCAACATGGAACCCGCACGTTGGTTCCTGCAATATCTCAGTGTCCTCCCAGGCCTGCGCGTCGCCTACGCAAAACCCCAAAAAGGAGATCCTGGCGAGATCCTCTTTCCCATGCAGCCACTGCTCGATGAGTTGAACAAGACGCCCATTTGCTCGCCCTGAGCTTTGCGACGCAAACGCAACTCAGGTCCCGAGCTAGAATCACTGGTTCATCACCGGCTTGGTGCCACAGCGAAGACTGTTCCGATGATTGTTGGTTGCGTTTTCTAAGGTGGTGAGCAGGTATCCGGCTTCGACGGGACGCACATAGAAACGGCGTTTGACGGTTGGCGGTGATGCGACCGGTGAATATGGGATCCTTTTTCTTCGGGAGAGCGAGAGGGGTCAAAACGATTGCCGAATGATTCGATAGGATTTGCTGAAAAGTTAGCGATCTTCATCGCGAATTCTTATTCGGGACGCGCATTGGCCGGATTGCGTTTGCGACTCTTCTTTTGGGCGTACATCAAGGAATCGGCCTTCTGTATCAATTGCTGAACGGAGTCGCCTTGCTCCCATTGCGCAACTCCAACTGCCGCGTCGATATCGACCTCGACAAGCGAGAGGTTGGTTCGTGTTTGCAAGCGGTAGGTACCGAAGACTTCACGCTTGATTCGCTCGATGAAGATAGCGGCATTGGAGAGTTCGCACCACATCAATATGACCACGAACTCATCGCCGCCCCAACGCCCGGCCAGATCTCCGCTCCGTATCTGGGCACTGAGCCGCTTGGAAAACTGACAGAGGAGATCATCGCCGGCGAGATGGCCTAGCTCGTCATTCACCGGTTTGAATCGATTCAGGTCGAACATTGCCAGGCAGACGGTCCAGCCGTTGGCGATGCTCCGCGCAAGCCGTTCTTCGATGCTGCGACGATTGGCCAGGCCTGTTAAGGGGTCCTTTAGCGCCTTGTCTTCGGCGCGAAGAAGCTTCGATTCAGAGGAAGAAAGTTCGGTGCGCAACTCATCGAGGGCCTGTTTGTTTTCTCGCTTCATCTGATCGACGCTCGACTTCAGTTCCTCCACCTGCTCCACCAGGCTGGTGCGAATCGTTTTCAGGTCGTTGAAATTGGCGATCACGCCGAAGCGTTCAGTCAGTTCGGTAAATCGCTTCGAATGGCCCTGGTTGCGGTTGTCGACACTCTCGAGAGCATGTGCCAGTGCTACCAAGAACTCCTTGACGTAACCGGCGATCGTTCTCTTGTCCAATGCCGCCCGCTTTCCCCATTCCCGCAACTCAAGCTCGACCTGCTTGCCGATCCTCGCCGCCTCTTTTTCAGATGGGTCAGCCGCGAACCGGTGAGCAAGTTTTTTGAGGCTTTGATTGAGTTCCACGCTGTGCGGGGAGGCGTCTTCGGCGGCGCTCTCGCCGACGACCTCCAGAGTGGTCGTATAGAGGTTGGTCATCGACCGATCAACTTTGGCCGGGAGATTGCCTTCTTGCTTTGGATCGCCGGGGGTGTCTGAGTACTTTTTAACCGAAGCCATAATGCCTATTTCATATCACGATTACCGATGGATGCATAGAAAACAGCGGCACGGATGCCGCCGGGGCCAGGATTGAAAAAGGGTCGCGGATTGCCCCCGGTCGATCCATTCATCCAGAAATCGAGTTCGAGGGATGAAGTTGCGGCAGGGGCAGGCGCAATCTTCGTCAATACTGCGCCTGATCGTCTCAGGACCTCAGCGCCTGAGGTCAACCATCGTTTGCAGTCGAAGACGGCGACAAGGAACCAGGTCGAATCCCAGCATCGCGCCTGAGCCGTTTCGGTTTGAAGGCCCGCAAGAACAGGTATGCGAGCAATTGCATGGCCAGCGCGCCGCAGCAATCCAGCAGCACATCCCAGATCGACGAAGTGCGGTTGGGCAGAAACGACTGGTGATATTCGTCAGCGCTGGCGGTCATCGCCGTTCCCAGGATCGCGAGCAACGTGTCCTGCAGAAACTGGGAGCGGGGCAGGGTCATCCACCACGCTCGCAGCCATGCCAGCCCGAGCAACCCATAGCCGATGAAGTGGCCTGACTTGCGAAAGTAGTGATGGACAATCTCCCAGCGGGGATCGCTCACCGGTCCAAAGATCGCCTCAAAGAGCCATCGCAAAGTGCGGGAGGTGTGGTCGGAACCCATCGCCTCCGTCGACTCCATCGCAACAATGCATAGGCCAAGCACCACCGGCAGCCAGGTGCGAATCCAGTAGCCCAGGCCCCGGTACCTACTCGACATGATAGTTGGGCGCCTCACGGGTAATGATCACGTCGTGCACGTGACTTTCGCGCAGGCCGGCGCCGGAGATGCGCACAAACTGCGCCTTCTCCTGCAGTTCCGCAATCGTGCCGCAGCCCAGGTAGCCCATGCCGGAGCGCAGTCCGCCAACCAATTGGAAGACCATCGATTCCAACGGTCCGCGGTATGGCACCCGGCCCTCGATGCCCTCGGGAACAAATTTTGCCAGCCGATTCTGGCTGGCGCGCTCGCGCTGGACCACGCTCTCGGTGCCCATCTCGGCGCTGGCCATGTCTTCGGTGCTCTGGAAGTATCGCTCGCCCGACCCCTGGCTCATGGCGGTCAGCGAGCCCATGCCGCGATAGCTCTTGAAACTTCGTCCCTGGTAAAGAATCGTCTCGCCCGGGCTCTCGTCGACACCGGCAAACAGCGAGCCGATCATTACTGAATTGGCTCCGGCGGCAATGGCCTTGGTAATCTCGCCGGAGTACTTGATTCCTCCGTCGGCGATCACCGGAATTCCTCGCTCGCGCGCGGCACGATAGGCCTCGGCAATTGCCGTGATCTGCGGCATTCCCGCGCCGGTCACCATGCGTGTGGTGCAGATCGAACCCGGACCGATGCCCACTTTAATCGCGTCCGCACCGGCGTCCATCAGCGCCAACGCGCCTTCGTAAGTCGCGATGTTCCCGGCCAGCAGGCCCACATGCGGGAAGAGCTTCTTGACCTCGCGAACCGCCTCGAGCACCCGCGATGAGTGGCCGTGAGCGGAGTCGATGGCGAGCACGTCGGCGCGCGCGCGCACCAGTTCGGCGGCGCGTTCCAGATAGTCGCCGGTTGCGCCGATCGCGCCGCCCACGCGCAATCGTCCCTGGTCATCCTTGCTGGCCATCGGGTACTTCAGTTTCTTCTGGATGTCCTTGACCGTGATCAGGCCCTTCAACTCGTACTGATCGTTGACCACCAGCAGCTTTTCAATGCGATGCTTGTGCAGGATCAGTTCTGCCTCTTCAAGCGTGGTGCCGACGGGCACGGTAACCAGGTCATCCTTGGTCATCACGTCGCCGATAGGGATGTCGGTTCGCGTTTCAAAGCGCAGGTCCCGATTGGTGAGGATGCCCACCAGGCGTTTGCCCTGCGTAACCGGCACGCCTGAAATTTTGTAGCGGCGCATCACGTCCAGCGCGTCGGCGATCATCTGGTCGGGCCCAATGGTCACCGGATCCACGATCATGCCACTCTCGGAGCGCTTCACCTTGTCGATTTCGCCTGCCTGGTCCGCGATGGTCAGATTGCGGTGCACAATGCCGATGCCGCCCTGCTGAGCCATCCCGATGGCCATGCGCGACTCCGTAACGGTATCCATGGCCGAGGATATAAGTGGAGTATTCAGAGAGATTTCGCGCGTTAACTGGGTTTGGGTGCTCACGGAAACGGGCACCACTTCGCTGTAGGCGGGAACCAGCAACACATCGTCGAAAGTGAGAGCTTCCGGTAGTTTTTGGGTCAGCATAATGCTCATATGCGCCTGGCAGCCGGCGGACTCGACTCCGCGGCGCGCCAGGCGCTTGAAGACCATTGTAGCGGAGTGGGCCTGGGGCATCGGATATGACCTGTTTTGAGCGCAGATTCCGACAAATTCAGGTGTATGATCCTGCCGACGCATTTTGCGCTCGAATTCCGCAGTCTGTAGCGGGATGTTTCATCGATTCACGAAAGGTCAGGCCGTTATGAACGCATTGGGACGAATCTCCGCACTTCTCTCCTTGACCATGGTTTCAATCTGCGCCTGCAAGGCGAGTCCCGCGACTCCTGCAGCGGCATCGACTCCAACCCAGGCACCACTAACCACCATCAGCGCCACGCCGGGCGGCAAGATCGTTTACGGGCCAGTGAGTGGCGTCGCCACCCAGGGCGCAGCCATGGCCAAAATGCTGAAAACAGTGGACAACAACTGCGCCGAGAAGCCGCAGATCGGAAGAGTTTTTCAGTTCACCGGAAGCAACTCGGTCGGCGTGTTCTTTACCGTGACTGACCACCCGGAAGGAAACATTCCGCTGGCGGGCATGGTGATTGCCACCGCGACCGGGCCCAACCAGGTTGAAGCGGCGATGGTCTACGACCTTGCGTCGCGCTTTGGGCAGACGGTGAATCCGATGCTCCAGCAACTCTCGGGCGTCTGGCATCCAGGCGCGAACTCGCCCGCTGCGGCTTCGGCGGGGAATGGCGGGGGGTCCGTTCCTGCATCGCAGGGAGGGTCGAATGTTCCCCTGCATCCAGTCTCCGCGCCAGACAACTCAGCAAGCCTCTCAGTCCCCGATGGGTGGACAGTGGATCCCCAGAGCGGCCGCGGCGCCATCATCGTGCGCGGGCCGAACGGCGAGCAGATGGGCTTAGAGATGAACCGCGGCGGTATCGATCCCACCAACCCCTTCAGGGCCAGGAATGATGCGCGCGGCCAACTCGAAGGACCCGGAACCTTGGTCTATGCCTTCCGCGGCGATCTGACCAAGGAATTCGTCAACGTCTTTCAGGCCTGGCGCAAGGCCGGCGGCCAGGGTCCGGCGAAGATCCAGGTGGAAAAGATCCAGCAGATGAACGCGGGTCAAGGTGAACACACCGTGACAGCCAGCGGGCAGATTGATCCTGACGGCAAAGGAATGCAGTTCTTCAACGACATGATGACGGTGAGCGATCCGACGCGCGACTACGGCACATATTCCGTGATTCTCTGCCATACGATGCTGCCTCTTGCGAACGCCGACAAGGAGCAGCCAATGTTGACCTCGATCCTGAAGACCTACAAAGTGAACATGCAGGTGGTAAACGCGGAGAACGCAAAACAGCTGCAGCAGAAGCAGCAGAGCGACCAGCAGATCACGGCCAGCGCGCAGCAGTATATTAATCAGATTCACCAGATCGGCGCTAACGCCACCGCCCGGATGAACGCAACCGAAGCCGCCAACGACGCCCAGCACGCCGGCTATTGGGCCCAGCAGGACAGCAATGCCCGCAACGGCCAGGGTTTCAGCAACTACCTGCTCGATCAAACGGTGGTGCAGAACAACTACACGGGCGCGCACAGTACGCAATGGAACTCGGCCGCGGATGGGCTGGTGAAAGCGAATCCAAACAAATACTCGTACGTGACTACACCGAACTACATTCCGGGAACGGACTACTGAACTTCGGGTGGATGGGCAGTGCGGGTTCAGGGCCTTGTGGGACCTGAGTTAAGGAGTCGCGGAAAGTGCGGCGATGCGTACGACTATGTGCTCGCGGATGAGGCGGACGGTGGCCAGAACATCTTCCCTTTCCGGCACAGCAAACTGAAAGAGAAGATCGTAGCGATAGAACACGGAAAAGTCGTTCAGGTCTCCGAGTTGCATCGGCGTCGAGCAACTTCTTCAGCCTCGATAGATCGTGTGTCTTCTCGAAGGGAACGTTCAACTCTGCGAGCAAAGCCTTGATCAGCTTTTCCACAGCCTGCTGCGCGTGAAAACCAAGAATGGCCTCGGGCAGGTTGTCGAGCGACAGAGTCTGTTCGTCCTCAGCGGCTTTGATGAGCAGGACCTGAGCCGGCGAACGCGAAGGGCTGTCCATAGACCACCTGACCTTCCGTGAGGATGCGGTGATAGATCGAATTGATTGAGCCGCGAAATTGATCGGCGCAAGAGATGGTCGTCAGAACCAGATCGATGGACATGGGAATCTCATCGAGCTTGCGGCGGAGAACGCGGCGGATGGCGCCCAATTCGGGCTCGCGCCCGTCGTCGAGCAGAACCGCCAGGTCCAGATCGCTGTCCCACTTGGCTTCGCCGCGCGGCCAGGAGCCGAAGAGGATGACACGCGAGGGCTGGGCGATCTCGACTGCGGTCTTCACGGCGAGATCGACCTTCTCCTGCGTCGGACTGAGCTCTTCAAGAGCGGCCCGGACTTTTTCGGCGGTCAGCATGGTTGCCTCACGAACAGTGTATTCCCGTTTTCGTAGCAATTACCTGGAAATCGATCCGCGAGGACTGCGATTAGAACTTCGCCCTGTTCGTCTCTGGAAGGCCGCCAGGGAGTGCATGGCCGTCAAACAACTCAAGAGCCGTCTTCGATTTTGGAAGTTCCTTCACATTTAGAGACCGCCCTCACACGCCCACAGGAAACGGCTTCGGGCTCGACTCGTTGTCGGTGGCGGGTGCGCCGGTGCGCCAGCGCTCAAAGCGTCCCTGCAGCAGACTCATCAACCCCGTATACCAGTACCCAATCACAAACAGAATCAAAAACGGCGCTGTAAAGTAGTTCTGATTCGAGAAAGTATAAAGAATCGCCAGGAAGAAGTAGCAGCCCAGCAGCAGTTCGATCCACGGTGCCAGCACCAGTCGCTTGCGGTACTTGGCAGCCTGCGACTTTTCGCCTTTCTTGGCAACACGGTATTTCGGCGTGCGCACAAATGCGCTCTTGATCCCGAACAGAGCCTCCATCACCGCCTTCGTATTCGTCACGGTGAGGCCAATGCCGAGAGCCATCAGAAATGGCAAATAGTAGAAAAGTCCTCTTCCAGGTTTTTGGGAAGAGCTCGCGCTCGCTCATCAGGTAAAAAACAGCAATCGAAAAGGTCGAAGCCGTAAACAGTGGGAAGTCGATCAGCAGCATCTGGAACCAGCCCTGGTAAAAGCGGCAGATCATGGCCGGAATCAGCGCCGCCGACATAATCACCATCAGCGGATAACTCAGGTTGGCGGTCAGGTGGTAGACAGCCTCAACCTTGATCCTGCGCGGCACATTTGACCGGAACATCAGGGGTAGAACCTTGATGCTGGTCTGGATAAGCCCCTTCGCCCAGCGCGCCTGCTGGGTCTTGAAGGCCGTCATCTCAATGGGCAGTTCGGAGGGGCACTCGACATCGGGCAGATACTTGAACTTCCATCCTGCGAGCTGCGACCGGTAGCTCAGATCTGTATCTTCCGTAAGCGTGTCGTGCTGCCAGCCGCCGCCGTCCACAATCGCCTGGATGCGCCACATGCCGGCCGTGCCGTTGAAGTTGAAGAAGTCGCCGGAGCGGACCCGGGCGCCATGCTCCATCACAAAGTGGCCGTCCAGCAGGATCGCTTCAATCTGCGTCAACATGCTGTAGTTGCGATTCAGGTGCGACCAGCGTGTCTGCACCATCCCGATCTCCGGCTCGGCAAAGTGGTGGATCACCTTCATGAGCCAGTCGGTCGGCGGAACAAAATCGGCGTCGAAGATGGCGACGAACTCGCCTTTGGCCACCTTCAGGCCCGCATCGAGAGCCCCGGCTTTATAGCCATGCCGATTGGTCCGGTGAATGTAGACGATGGGATGCCCAAGCGCCGCATAGCGCGCGACGATGCCCGAGGCGACCTGGCACAGGTTTCGTCCGTCGAGTCGTCCAGCACCTGGATCTCAAGCTTTTCCGGCGGATACTCCATCGCGCAGACCGCCTCGATAAGCCGGTCGATGACGAACTGCTCGTTAAAGATGGGCAGTTGCACGGTTACCCTGGGCAGTTCTTCGAAGTGCTGCGGAGGATTGGGGTTGTAGTTCTTGCGGTACTTGAAATAGAGGTAGCACATCGTGTAGCGGTGGACGCCGTAAAGCGCCAGAACGATCATCACCGCGAAGTAGGGCAGCAGCACCGCCGCGTCAAAGAGATTCCAGTGGTAAAGGCCCTTGAAGGTCTGGTCGCCGATACTGTGATTTAAGGTAGTGCCTGAAGCCGTTCTGCGGGGCGATAGCGAGGTATGTGGCCGCCTGTGCCGGCAGTGCACCGAACGGTCCTGCGACAGAAGTCAGACGGGTAAAAAGCTCAACGAACAGGGCAGTGCCTCCGCAGTCTGGATATCGTTCATTGTATGCGATGGGTGCGTTTTGACCAGCCGGCTACCGCAGGAATCGCCGGTCTGGCCTGATGGTCAGGTATCGGTTCTGCGAGCCGACGCCTCTGTTACCCTTTGCGCTGGCGAAGGTTTTCGCATCCGCAGCAGGAGCTACCGTGAAACCGCTTCAAATTGGCCGGTCACTGTCTGTTCTCTTTCTGATTCTTGCCGTCGTCCACACCGTCAAGGCGCAACAAAATCCTTCCCCGATGGTCGAGCACACCCGGGCCCATCCGCGGCTCGAAAAGACCTCTCCGCCCGGAAAACGAATGCCACTCGAACTCGGCAGCCTCTTCGTCCCCGAAAGAATCAGGCCAAACCGTCAGCCGAGGCTGCTGCTGTTCTTTCACGGGGGCGACTGGCTCCCCGAGTTGGCCGTCGCCCAACAGCCCAACATGGCTGTGATCGCCATTCAGGCCGGCACCGGTTCCAGCAGTTATGAGAAGCTCTTCGCGGACCCCGCCCGGCTGCCCAGTCTCATCGCAGAAGCCGAAACCAGGAGCGGCCTGCACTTCGCCGAGATCGACTTGGGCGGCTGGAGCGCGGGTTGCGGCGCCCTCCGCAAAATCCTGAACGATCCGCCTTCCTACAACCGCGTCAACCGCGTCCTCTGCATCGACGGCGTCCACACCGGCTATTTAAACGGCAAGCCCGGCCCTCAGGAGTCAGAGATCGAGACTGACAATCTGCAAATCTGGCTTCGCTTCGGCCGCGACGCCATTGCAGGTAAAAAGCATCTGATCATCACCCACAGCGAGATCTTTCCCGGTACATTCGCCAGCACGACTGAAACCGCCGATTACCTGCTAAGCGCCTGGGGCCTGGCCCCACATCCCGTGGTTCGCTGGGGACCGATGAAGACGCAAATCCTGAGCGAGGTAAACGCGGGAGACTTGCTGGTAGTCGGCTTTGCCGGCAACTCCGCACCCGATCACGTGGACCAGCTTCACTCCCTCCCTGAATTCCTCCGCTGGCTCGCCAAAAAGTGAAGACAGGCGCCGCGCAGCGAGTCTTGTCCAGAGATACAAAAAATCTCGTTCTCCCCACGGACATTGTCATTGCACAGGTTTTCCGCAGTTGAACGTCTCTATCCTGTTGGCGTACCGTCATCTATCAGTTGGAGAAAGTCCGCTATGAGTACAACTACCGTATCCCCCTTTATTGCCGCTGCCGGCGGCAGTTTTCTTCTGGAGACACGCACGCCCGCCGAGGTTTTTACCCCGGAGGACCTGAACGAAGAGCAGCGCCAGATCGCGGCCACGGCCGCAAGGTTTGCTCGCGAGGAGATTCAACCGGCCATTGCCGCCATCGAAGCCAAGGAACCTGGGGTACTGCCGTCGCTGTTGCGAAAGGCCGCCGATCTCGGGTTCACGTCCGTGGACATCCCCGAGCAATACGGCGGCATGGGACTCGATAAGGTCAGCTCCACACTGATTACGGACCACATTTCGATCCTGGCCAGCTTCTCCACCGCCTTTGGCGCGCACATCGGCATCGCGACGCTTCCGCTGGTCTGGTACGGCACCGAGGAACAGAAGCAGCGCTACCTACCCAAGCTCGGCAGTTGCGAGTGGATCGGCTCCTACGGTCTGTCAGAGTCCAGTTCGGGCTCCGACGCCATGAACATCCGCACCCGCGCGGTACTCTCCGAAGACGGCACATACTACACCCTCAATGGCGAAAAGCAGTGGATCACCAACTGCGGCATCGCCGGCCTCTACACCGTCTTCGCCAAAATCGTCGACGCGGCGGCGGGAACTGAAAAATTCTCCGCTTTCCTCATCGAGCGCGACACCCCCGGCCTCACCGTGGGCGCCGAAGAGCACAAGCTCGGAATTCACGGCTCCTCCACCTGCCCTCTCGTGCTCGCCGACTGCAAAGTACCGGCCGCGAACCTCCTCGGCGAGGCGGGCAAGGGACACCACATCGCGTTCAACGTCCTCAACGTGGGCCGGTTCAAGCTGGGTGTGGCCTGCATCGGCGGCGCCCGGCACGCGCTCGCGCACATGATCCGCTATGCCAAGGAGCGGCACGCGTTCGGCAAATCAATTGCCGAATTCGGAATGATTCAGCGCAAGATCTCCGACTCCGCCACGCGATTGTATGCGGCCGAGAGCATGGCCTACCGCACCGCGGGCATGCTCGATGCGAGCATGATTGCCGCTGGCATAGAGCATGGGAGTGGAGACCCTGCGCACTCCGCGCGCGAGGCGCAGAAGCGAATTGAAGAGTATGCCATCGAGTGCTCCATCCTGAAGGTCTACGGTTCGGAGATGCTCGCCGATGTTGCCGACGAACTTGTCGCCACGATGGGCGGCTACGGATATGTCGAGGAGTATCCGGCAGAGCGGTTCTTCCGCGATGCGCGCATCAATCGCATCTTCGAAGGCACTAACGAGATCAACCGTCTCATCATCACTGGTTGGATGATGAAGAGAGCCATGAGCGGGAAACTGCCGCTGATGGCGGCCATCAAGCGGGTGATGGAAGAAGCGATGGAGCCGCCCAGCTTCGACGCTGGAATCGATGAGGACGTGCCCTTGGCGCGCGAGGCTGCGGTGCTGGCCAGCGTAAAGAAGATGGCGTTGTTCGCGGCCGGTGTCGCCAGCCAGCGGTTCATGACGGCGTTGCAGGATGAGCAGGAGGTGATGGCAGACCTGGCCGACAGCATCAGCCAGATCTACGCTCTCGAGTCCGCGCTGGTGCGGGCGCAGAAACTCAACGCGAGCGGCAAGAGCACAGCCGAAGTTGCCGCGGCCATGACCGGCCTGCTGGCCGACGAGACGATGGCGCTTGCCGAACAGGCAACGCGGCGTGTACTCGCGGCCTGCGGCGAAGGAGACATGCTGCGCACTCAACTCGCAATCCTGCGCCGTCTCGCACGGTTTACGCCAGGCAATGCGGTTGCGTTGAGCCGAACCGTCGCGAGGCTTGCGATTCAACTGGAACGATACCCCTTCTAAAGATCCGCTCCCGATTCGTTCCTCGCTGCCGCATCGTTGCCGTTACCCCGCAGCCCTCGGCAACAGGAGCACGCTTGCCACCATGGGCGCAAACCTGGTTGCGAGTGTGCCCGTAAAGATCTTCCTGCCGCCAATCGTCAGGGCAGTTCCTTGACCTTGAAGTCCTTGAATTCGATCCGATATCCTTCGGCTTCCAGTCCGATGTAGCCCTTCTCAACGCCAACATGAATCGTGTTCACCTGCGCGCCGTTGACCGCAAGTGTACACGTGTCGCCCACGCATCGAATGTCGTACACATTCCATTCTCCCGCCGGCTTCACGCGGTTTTCCGTCATGTTCTTCTGCTCGTTGAAGTGCGTCAACTTTCCATCGACCGGCGTCACGCCAAAGATGTAGCCGCCCGCGAGCGAAGTCTGAGCCTGGTGCCAGATGTTGCCGTCGGCATCGTTCCTGAAGAAGACACCGCTGTTGTATTTGGTCGTATTCGGCACCGGAGTAAACCGCCACTTCACGTGAAACGTAAAATTGCCCAGCTCACGGTTGAAGCGCAGCCAGTCGTGTCCGCCGTTCCCATCGCAAACAATCTGGTGCTTCGTGGCATCGATGTGCCATTGTGCAACGTCCGTTACAGGATGCGTGGGCGGAATGGCAATCCGTGTCCATTGAGACTGATAATCCGCGGGAAACAAATTAACGGTCTGCGCGGATGCAGACAACGCCGCGGCAAGCAGAGCCACGCACACCAGGGCGCTCCGCCGATGGGTGGGGCCGCCAGGAATCCTTCTCGGTGAATGGGCAAAATTATGGAAACTCAAGTGAGGCCTTCCTTCTTCTCAGGATGAAATTCACGTCCTCAAGTTCAATTCGCTGGAATTGTAGCACTGGAAGGCACGCGAGAATGTGCAGCACGTTTCCTCACGACAGGACCCAGCCCGCGCGGACCTTTAATTGAATGCCGCTTCTCAATACCGGACCGGGTAACGTTCTGAAAACATCGCAAATGAGTCCGCACCTTTACGTGCCCTGATTTCGCTGACCGATGTTCTCGAGCTGCCGAACACCTGCTCTCGTCACTCGCCAAGCCCTTCGCCTGGGAGAACTGCTCTAGACTCCGTGCCCTGAGTCCTGATTGTCAAAGCGCGTGTACTTGGCCACAAAGTTCAGACGCACCGTGTCGGTCGGCCCATTGCGCTGCTTGGCGATAATCAGCTCCGACTGCGCCCTTTCCTCCGCCGACAGTTCGTCTTTGTTGTGGTTGTAGTACGATTCGCGGTGGATGAACGCCACCAGGTCCGCATCCTGTTCGATAGAGCCTGACTCGCGAAGGTCGCTCAGAAGCGGACGGTGGTCGTCCTTGCGCTGCACACCAGCGCGCGAAAGCTGCGACAGGGCCAGCACCGGCACGCTGAGTTCCTTGGCAAGGGCCTTCAGGCCCCGCGAAATGGCGGAGACTTCCTGGACTCGATTCTCGTAGCCCTTGCGTCCGCCCGAGGGCAGCGTCGCAGTCATCAGTTGCAGGTAGTCCACCACCACCAGGTCAAGGCCTCCGGCGTTCTGCTTCAGCCGCCGCGCCTTGGCGCGCATCTCCGCCAGCGAAATCCCGGCCGAGTCGTCGATAAAGATCTTCGACTCGACAAGCTGGTTCAACGCGTTCTGCAATTTGATGCGGTCTTCCCCAACGATCATGCCCTTCTGAAGCATCTGCTGATCCACCCACGCCTGCGATGCCAGCATGCGCCGCAGCAGAGATTCCTTGCTCATCTCAAGGCTGAAAATGGCCACAATGGCTTCGTGGTTGATCGCCGCGTTCTGCGCGATATTGATCGCGAGCGCAGTCTTGCCCATCGAGGGCCGGGCGGCGATAATAATCAGCTCGCCCTTCTGCAAGCCGCTCGTCATGCGATCGAACTCAGTAAAGTCCGTCGCCAGCCCGGTCACTTCGCGGCTCTGCTTGTACAGGTTGTCGATCTCCCCAAAGGAGTTGGCGACAATCCTGTCCAGCGGCATCAGCCCCTGCGTCAAGCCCTTCTCGCTCACTTCCAGAAGCTGCGACTCGGTCACATCCAGCACCCCGATCGCGTCCTCGCTCTGGTCGGCGGCCCGGGCAATTGCCGAAGAGCAGATCAGCATCAGCTTCCGCAGCAGGCTCTTGTCCTTCACGATCCGGATGTATTCCTCGATCACTGGCCGCCGCGGCAAACCCTCGGTGAGCGAAGCCAGGTACGCAACCCCGCCCACCGACTCGATCTCCTTGTAGCGGGCCAGCTCGTTCGCAAGCGTCACAATGTCCACCGGACGCTGGACATTCAGCAAATCACTCATGCGCAAAAAGATACGGCGGTGCGAGTCAAGGGAGAAATCGTCGGCGTCGATCTTTTCGGCGGCCTCCGAGTAGGCCGCGTTGTCGAGCAGAATTGCGCCCAGGATTGTCTTTTCCGCGTCAATGTTCGCGGGCAAACCGGTGTCGAGAGTGTGGTCGGGGATCGTGGCCATAACAAAGAGTGTAGGACAGACGGGATTCAAAGAAGGCCGCATCGGCCCTTGGAAAATGCTGTGAGAATCCCGCCTGTTACTGGAAATTGCGGAAAATCCGTCAGGTGCGGGCCGATTTGCAGAAGTTGGGCTAAAAGAAGCCGAGTACGCTCATAGGAAAAACCGCGTCGAGCAGGCGTTGCCACTGCGCATACGGCTGAACCGCTGACGAAGGACAATTGCTTGAGTGGCTGCCACCAAAAAGACACGGGCGTCCAACGCTGCGGACGCCCGTGTGACCTTCTCTTCAAAGGGTTGAATTGCCTGAGGAGCCAGCCTAAGCGGCTTCTTCGCCGCCTTCCGGTGGCGCTTCCTTCTTCTGTTCTTCCAATTGCTTTTCGAGTTCGGCGCGCTTCTTGGCCTTGATGTCTTCGCGCTTCTGGCGCTTGACTTCAAGCTGCTTTTCGGCGCCGAGGAGTTCGATGAAGGCCTTCTCCGCTCCGTCGCCCTGCTGGAAGCCGGTGCGAACGATGCGGAGATAGCCGCCGTTGCGGTCGCCGTAGCGCGGGGCACGGTGTCAAACAGCCGCTTGACGGCCTTGTCGGTCATGAGAAAGCTGAGGGCCTGGCGGCGCGAGTGCAGATCGCCCTTCTTGCCCAGGGTGATCATCTTTTCCACGTGGCGGACGGACTGCCTTGGCTTTGGCGATGGTGGTCTCCACGCGGTCTTCCACGATGACGGACGTGACCAGGTTGCGCAGCAGAGCGCGGCGGTGGCTGGTGTTGCGTCCGAGCTTGAATCCTGCATTGCGATGGCGCATGGTGAAACTCTCTTTCGATAGTATGTTTCAGGTGTCAGGACTCAGGGGTCAGTAAACGGCTGTTTGTCGGCTTGCGGGCTTTTCACTGATCCCTGAAACCTGATCCCTGTTCCCTGTCTTTAAAAGTTCTCGGTTTCGGTGGGCAATTGCAGGTCCACCGAATCCAGCGGCTCGTCTTCGTCGTCGTAGCGGTTGTAGCTGGCGGCGAGGGCGGTGGCGGGCGGAATGCTGGTTGGCCCGGGAACCGCGTTGCCGTTTTCGTCGATCTTCATGCCCAGCGAAAGACCCATCTGGGCGAGGATTTCCTTGATCTCGTTCAGGCTCTTGCGGCCGAAGTTCTTGGTCTTGAGCATCTCGGCTTCGGTCTTCTGCACCAGCTCGCCGATGGACTGAATGTTGGCGTTCTTGAGGCAGTTGTAGCTGCGGACCGAGAGCTCCAGCTCTTCAACCGAGCGATTGAGGTTGTCGTTGCGGAGCAGGATGCGGCCTTCTTCGCCGCGCGCTTCGGCTTCGATTTCCTCTTCGAAGTTGATGAAGATGTTCATGTGGTCCTTGAGCAGCTTGGCGGCCAGGCCGACGGCATCGGCGGGCAGCACGGCTCCGTTGGTCCACACTTCGAGCGTCAGCTTGTCGTAGTCGGTGATCTGGCCCAGACGAGCGGCTTCAACGACGTAGTTGACGCGGCGCACGGGCGAGTGGACCGAGTCAACAGGGATGAAGCCAAGGCCGAGATCGGCATCGAAGTTCTTGTCGGCGGAGATGTAGCCGCGCCCGCGCTTGAGGCGCATCTCCATGTCGAGCTTGCCGCCTTCTGAAAGCGTGGCGAGATAGATGTTCTTGTCCAGGATCTCGACGTCGCCGTCGGCCTCGATCATGCCGGAGGTGACAACGCCGGGCTGGTCGGCGCGCAGATAGAGCGCCTTGGGGCCTTCGCCCGCGAGCTTGAAGGGAACCTGCTTCAGGTTCAGGATGATGTCGGTCGCGTCTTCGACCACGCCGCCGATGGACTGGAACTCGTGCAGCACGCCCTCGATGCGAATCGCGGTGACCGCGGCGCCTTCGATGGAGCTGAGCAGCGTACGGCGCAGGGCATTGCCGATGGTGGTGCCGAAGCCGCGCTCAAAGGGCTGGGCGCTGAACTTGCCAAATGTGTCGGTAAGCGTCTCGGCATCGACTGCCAGGCGCTTCGGTTTTTGAAATCCTCTCCACAACATAGGTGTCTCTCGTTTCCCGCGCGGCATGTACGTCGCGATGCATTTTGCGGCGGCCGCGCAAGTTCTCCTTCGGTTGGAATTCAGTGATCAGTGAACAGTGAACAGTGGTCAGTAAAACCCCGCCGGGGCAACTGTCCACTGTTCACTGCTCACTGTTCACTGCTACTTGCTGTACAGTTCGACGATCAGCTGCTCGTTGATGGGCAGGTTGACGTCGACACGCTTGGGCAGATGGAGCACGCGGCCGGAGAGGTTCTCAAAGTTCGCCTCGAGCCATGCCGGGACCGGGTTCTGCGCGGCGTATTGCGCGCCCTGCTCCACGATCAGCAACTTCTTGGCGGTATCGCGGATGGCGATTTCGTCGCCCACGTTCACCTGGTAGGAAGGAATGTTCACCTTGCGGCCGTTGACCTTGACGTGGCCGTGGCGAACAACCTGGCGAGCCTGGCGGCGCGAGATGGCAAAGCCGAGCCGGAAGGCAACGTTGTCAAGACGCCGTTCCAGCTGCTGGATGAGCAGTTCGCCGGTGACGCCGGTGGCGCGGTTGGCCTTCTCGTAGTACTCGCGGAACTGGCCCTCGAGCGTGAAGTACATGCGCTTGGCCTTCTGCTTTTCGTGCAGTTGCAGGCCGTAGCCGACGATCTTGGCCTTGCGGTCCTTGCCGTGCTGGCCGGGAGGGAAGTTGCGCTTCTCGAGCGGGCAACGGTCGGAAAGGCACTTGGTGCCCTTCAGAAATAGCTTGGTGCCTTCGCGACGGCAAAGGCGGCAGACTGCTCCGGTATAACGTGCCATTTTTTTCTTCTCCTGACTTCGGATGACGGCCGGTTTACGCGCGGTGCGCTTCGTCCCGGCCCATTTCAGTGATCAGTGGTCAGTGAACAGTGGTCAGTAAGTGCCCGCAGGCTGTTCACTGTCCACTGTTCCCTGTTCACTAGCTTCTTACACTCTGCGCCGCTTTGGCGGACGGCAGCCGTTGTGCGGCACCGGCGTTACGTCGCGGATGGAGCGAACTTCGATTCCGGCGGCGGCCAGGGCGCGAATCGCAGACTCGCGGCCCGAACCGGGACCGGCTACCCGCACATCGACCGCGCGCAGGCCGTGATCGCGGGCCATGCTGGCTGCATTGGAGGCCGCCTGCTGCGCCGCGAACGGCGTGCCCTTGCGCGATCCCCGGAAGCCGAGCGAGCCCGAACTCTTCCAGCTCAGCGTGTTGCCCACCTGGTCGGTGATGGTGACGATGGTGTTGTTGAACGAGGCCTGAATGTGGCAGATGCCGAATGGCACATTCTTGCGCTCGCGTTTCTTGAACTTCTTGTTCTTGCCCGCCTTGCCGGCGCCGGCTTTCTGCTCTGGTTTCGCCATTAGGTTTTACCCGTCGCTTTCTTTTTGCCGGCAATTGTGCCCTTGCGCGGGCCCTTGCGGGTGCGGGCGTTGGTGTGGGTACGCTGGCCGCGCACCGGCAACGAACGCCGGTGGCGCTTGCCGCGATAGCTTTGAATGTCGATCAGGCGCTTGATGTGCATCTGGACGTCTTTGCGGAGGTCGCCCTCGACGTCCCCTTCGTCCTCGATCACCTGACGGATGCGGTTAACCTCGTCTTCGCCCAGGTCCTGGATCTTCTTGAAGGCGTCAACATTCGCCTTCTCCAGAATCTTGAGCGCGCGCGGGTTGCCGATCCCGAAGATGTATGTGAGCGCGATCCGTGCCTGCTTGTTGCGAGGCAGATCGACGCCAGCAATACGTGCCATTTGAATTCCTTTGCTGCTTCCGGTTGTGTGCCTCCGGCCTCAACCGGTTCGCACGGGTTATGCTTTCCGCCTCCCGGGGTTCATCGCAAGCCTTGACTCAGGCTAACTAGCCCCGTTGCCTAGGGATCAGGGGTCAGGTTTCAGGTTTCAGTTCTTCACCGCGCTTGCCGCATCGTGTTTTAACTGATCCCTGATCCCTGAAACCTGATCCCTTCTTCTTGGAGGTTTCCGCGTCTGCCAGGCTGGCTTAGCCCTGGCGCTGCTTGTGCTTTGCGTTCTCGCAGATCACCCGCACCACACCGCGGCGGGTAATGACCTTGCACTTCACGCAAATCTTTTTTACCGATGCACGGACCTTCATTGTTGTTGCTGCCCTTCTCCGCGCTCAAAATGCAGCCGCGGGATTTTCAATTCGCGGTCTCATGAGCGAGACAAGACAGGTTAAGGCTCTCTGTTCACTGCCCACTGCCCACTGACCACTGTTCACTTGTACCGGTACACGATTCGGCCGCGATTCAGGTCGTAGGGGCTCAGCTCCACGGCCACGCGGTCGCCGGGCAGAATGCGGATGAAGTTCTTGCGCATCCGTCCCGAGACATGGGTCAACACCTCGTGATTGTTCTCGAGCTTGACCTTGAACATGGCATTGGGCAGCGTCTCAATGACCACTGCCATTACCTCAATCGCGTCTTCCTTCGACAAACCGCATCCCGCTTCCGGCGGCGCTTGCGCGCTGCCTTGCATTTGGACCGAGTATCGCTACTCGGTCAGAATTCTTGCTCCGGTGTCCGTCACCGCCACCGTGTGCTCAAAATGAGCGCTCATGCTTCCATCCTTGGCCACTGCCGTCCAGCCGTCGTCCAGAACCAGAACATCGGGCCTGCCGGCATTCACCATGGGCTCGATGGCGATGACCATTCCGGACTTCAGCTTCATGCCTCTGCCGGCCTCGCCAAAGTTCGGCACCTGCGGATCTTCGTGCATGTGAACCCCGATGCCGTGGCCCACAAAATCCCTTACCACCGAGAACCCTTCGCCTTCCACCACTCCCTGCACCGCGGCGCCCACATCGCCCAGAGTGGCTCCGGGGCGAACCGCTGCGATGCCTGCCTGCAGCGACGCTTCGGTCACCTTGAGCAGCCGGGCCGCGTTCGGCATCGATCGCGCCCACCGGCACCGTGATGGCTGCGTCTCCGTAGTAGCCGTCGACCACCACTCCGAAGTCCACCGAAACGATGTCCCCTTCCTTCAGAACCCGCTTCGGCGAGGGAATGCCGTGCACCACCTCGCTGTTGACTGAGGTGCAGAGCACGCAGGGAAACCCGTGGTATCCCTTGAACGCGGCTTTCACGCCCAGTTCTTTCAACCGCGCCTCCGCCGCCTTTTCGAGATCGAAGGTGGTGGCGCCCGGCTTGACCTTGCTGCGCACCAACTCGAGCACCTCGCGAACCACCTGGCCCGCGCGGCGCATCTTCTCGATCTCCTGGGACGACTTAAGTACTACTGCCAACGCCTAACCAGCTTTCAGCTCTCAGCCTTCAGTTCGCTGCCGTGTCCATTCGGGCTACGGCTGATCGCTGACTGCTGCATTCCAACACGCACAAACCGCCGTTCGGCTGCGTTATTCGCGCAACCGCTCTACGGCGGCAACAATTCCGGCCGCGATCGCACTGATCGGCCGGTCTCCATCCACTTCCGCAAAACGTCCCAGTGCCCGATAGTGCTCGACAACCGGCGCGGTCAGGGCTCCATAAGCGCGCATGCGCTCCTTGAAGACCTCTTCCGTGTCATCGGCTCGCTGGGTCAGCGCCGCACCTTCTATATCGCAGAATCCATCCTTTTTAGGCGGATTCACGTAGACGTTATAGATGGTCTGGCAGACAGGACAGTTCCGGCGCCCGGTAATTCGGCGCAAGAGTTGATTATAGTCCACTTGGATGCTGACGGCAACCACCGGAAGGCTATCCGGCTGCGTCGCCAGACGGCCATCGAGCCAGCCGGCCTGGCCAAGCGTGCGCGGGAAGCCGTCCAGAATGTACCCGTTGGCCGTGTCGGGCTGTTGCAGCCGGACAGCGACCATCTCATTGACCAGCGAGTCGGGAACCAGTTCCCCGCGGCCCATGATCTCTTTGGCTACCCTGCCCAGCGAGTACCCTGGGCCACATTGGCGCGCAACAGGTCGCCGGTCGAGATCTGCGGGATTCCCCACAGCTTGACCAGTTCCTTGGCCTGGGTTCCCTTGCCCACGCCCGGCGCGCCCAATAAAAGAATCGGGCCGGGAACGGTCTTTCGATCCGTTTCCCGGCCCTGTTCGACTGCAGTCATAGATGAAGACATTACCAGGTTTTCCTTCCGCGAATGCGACCGGAGCGCGGGGAAAAGCCGTCATAATGCCGCATGATCAGCTGCGATTCGATCTGGTTGACAGTGTCCATGGCCACACCCACGACAATCAGCAGCGAGGTGCCGCCAAAGTAGAAGTTGACCCCCATACCGTGAATCGCCCAGGTCGGCAGGTTCTCAAAGAACTCGGCCGACGAGCCATAGCTTGTCAAAACGGATGCCGGAGATCAGGAAGGTCGGCACCAGCGAAATGACGATCAGATAGAGCGCGCCCACCAGCGTGATGCGGGTGAGAATGTCGTTGATGAAATCCGACGTGCGCTTGCCCGGGCGGATGCCGGGGATGAAGGAGCCCGACTTGCGGAAGTTGTCGGCGATGTCGTCCGGCTTCATGATGATGGATACGTAGAAGTAGGCGAAGAAGATGATGCCCAGCATGTCCAGCAGTTCGTACCAGGGATAGCCGGGCGCAAGCGCCTGCATGATGGGCTGAAGGAACCGGCTGTTCTGCACCCACTCCGCCTGGCCGAAGAGCATGGGCGCCGAGAGGATGGAGCTGGCGAAGATGACCGGCATGACGCCGCCGGAGTTCACCTTGAGGGGCAGGTGGCTGGATTGGCCGCCCATCATGCGCCGGCCGACAATGCGCCGCGCGCTCTGGATGGGAATGCGGCGCTCGCTGCGCTCGACAAAGACGATGAAGGCCACCACGGCGATCATGCCCGCGACCAGCAGCAGCACGACGATGAACGGTCAACGAGCCCCAGGCGTTGGTCTGAACCTTCTGACACAGTTCGGCCACGCCGCGGGGCAGGCCGGCGACGATGCCGGCAAAGATCAGCAGGCTCATGCCGTTGCCGATGCCGCGATCGGTAATCTGCTCGCCCAGCCACATGATGAAGGCCGTGCCGGTGGTCAGCGTAAGCACCGTCATCAGCATGAAGCCGATGCCGGGATTCAGAACCAGGCCCTGCTTGGTGAGAATGGCGGCGATGCCGATGGACTGCAGCGCGCCAAGAATGACGGTCATGTAGCGGGTCCACTGCGTGATCTTGCGGCGGCCCAGTTCGCCTTCCTTCTGGATGCGCGCCAGCGGCTCATAGACCACGGTGAGCAGCTGAAAGATGATGGAGGCGGTGATGTAGGGCATGATGCCCAGCGCGAAGATGGTCATGCGGCGCAGGTTGCCGCCGCCGAACAGGTCCATCAGGCCCAGGGCCGAGCCGCTCTGCGCGTTGAACAGCAGTTCCAGCTGGTGGGCATTGACGCCGGGCGTGGGAATCCACGCGCCCAGCCGGTAGACGGCCAGAATGCCCAGGGTGAAGAGCACCCGCTTGCGCAGATCGGGAATCCGGAAGATATTGAGAAATTTCTCAAGCATGATTGGTTATCCGCTTCAGGCGTTTGCCGCCACTTGAATCGTTGTCCTGCACCATCCATCTTAGTGCATTTCCGGATTTCCAATGAGCTTACTGGAACCCGGAGAATGCTGCCTATGCGGTCCGTCACAGGTGTTCCTGGAAGACCTGCCCTCAAAGAACCACCATCGAATGAGGAATTTGGCGAAAAGCCGTTCTCACGCTCGATGACTGGATACCGCGCGAATCAGGCGGTCGCCGGCGCCACTGCGCCGCCAAGAACCACGGCCTTGCCGCCGGCCTTTTCGATCTTCTCGACCGCCGACTTGGAAAACTTGTGCGCGTGAATGGTGATCGCCGAAGTCAGTTCGCCGGAGCCGAGAATCTTGATGAGCGCCTTCTTGCTCGACGCCAGGCCGAGCTTCTTGTAGTCGTCGAGGGCGATCTCGGTGACCTTGAGATCGGCGATCGTCTCCGCGATCCGGTCCAGGTTCACCACCGTGTACTCGGTGCGGAAGATGTTGGTGAAGCCGCGCTTGGGCAGGCGGCGGTGCAGCGGCATCTGGCCGCCTTCAAAGCCGCGCATCAGGCTGAAGCCGGAGCGCGATCCCTGGCCCTTGTGGCCGCGGGCTGAGGTCTTGCCCATGCCGGATCCCATGCCCCGGCCCACGCGCTTGCGCCCGGTGTTGGCTTTCTTGGGCGCGCGCAAATTCGATAGATTCTTTGCCATTTTTTCCTCGCTGTAGCGCCGGACAGGGTTGAGTCCCTGCCGACTCGCGTTATTGTCAGTGGACAGTGTGCAGTGAACAGTGGCTCAGTCACTTGCTTTTACTGTGCACTGTTCACTGCACACTGTTCACTAGTCTTCCAGAATCCGAACCAGGTGCGGAACGGCCTTGACCATGCCGCGGGTGGATTCGGTATCGACGCGCTCGACAATCTGGTTGAGCCGCGTAAAGCCCAGCCCCTTGACCACTGCCTTGTGCTTGGCCGGCGTGGAGTTCTTGAGCGGTAGTACTGAATGCGAATCTTCTTGGTCTCCGCCATGGCTTACATCTCCTCCACGGTCTTGCCGCGCATAGTCGCCACATCGGCCCTGGTCGCGCAACTGCACCAGCGCGTCGAAGGTGGCCTTGACCACATTGTGCGGGTTGGGAGAACCCAGGCTCTTGGTGAGCACGTTCTGCACCCCGGCCGAGGTCATCACCGCGCGCACCGCGCCGCCGGCAATCACGCCCGTGCCTTCAGGCGCCGGCTTCAGCAGCACCTGTCCGGCGCCGTAGCGGCCCAGCACCAGGTGCGGAATCGAGGTCTCGGTCAGGTTGACCCGGATCAGGTTCTTCTTGGCCGCTTCGATTCCCTTGCGAATCGCCTGGGGAACTTCCTTGGCCTTGCCGGAACCGTGGCCCACTACGCCCGAAGCGGCGTCGCCCACCACCACCAGCGCGGCAAACGACATGTTCTTGCCGCCCTTGACCACTTTGGTCACGCGATTGATGGCCACCACCTGATCCTTCAGGTTGTACTGGTTGGCATCGAGTTTCTTCTTCAAGATCGTCATTGCTCTCTCGTCTTCCAGTGGTCAGTGAACAGTGATCAGTTTGATCTCCGCCACGCCTGCTTCTCTAGCCCACAGCAAACTGTCCACTGTTCACTGTGCACTGTTCACTGCTTTTAGAACTCCAGCCCCGCTTCGCGGGCTGCGTCGGCCAGCGCCTTGATGCGCCCGTGATAGAGGTAGCCGCCGCGATCGAAGACCACCTTCTTGATGCCCTTCTCGACGGCCTTCTCGGCCACTGCCTTGCCAATCTCTTTGGCCGCGGCCACGTTGCCGCCGGTCTTCAGCTTCAACTCAAGCGACGAGGCCGAAACCAGCGTCTCGCCCTTCTGGTCGTCGATCACCTGCGCGTAGATGTGGTTCAGCGAGCGGTAGACGTTCAGCCGCGGCCGCTCCCCTGTGCCGGAAAGCTTGGCGCGGATGCGCGCGTGAATGCGCTGGCGAATTGCGTTTCTCTTGGTCTGCGTAATCATTGGTCTCTCATTCCTATCAGCGGAGCCGCCTTGCGACGCCGTTCGGTTGATTCAGTAGCAGGTTTCAGGGGTCAGCTTTCAGCGGGTCAGACCGATTCAGCTTCGTATTGCTGCTTTATCTGATCCCTGACACCTGATCTCTTGATTTATTTCGCTCCCGTCTTGCCGGCCTTCTTCTTCAGCTTCTCGTCCGAGTAGCGCACGCCCTTGTTCTTGTACGGATCCGGCTTGCGCAGCGAACGCATATCGGCAGCCACCTGGCCTACCTTCTGCCGGTCGATGCCGCTGATGGTCAGGTGCGTCTGCTTGGGGTCGATGGCCACTTCGATGCCCGTTGGCAGCGGAACCTCGATGGGATGCGAATAGCCCAGCGTAAACACCACCGTGCCCTTGCCCTTCAGCTCGGCGCGATAGCCGATGCCCACAATGTCCAGTTCCTTGCTCCAGCCCTTGGTGACGCCCTGAACCGCGTTGAACACCAGCGCCCGCGTCAGCCCATGCAGCGCGGCGTTCTTGTCGCTGTCGCGGTTCACGTGCAGAATCCCGTCTTTGGTTTCAAGAGAGATGCCCTCGGCGATCAGCGCCGAGACCTTGCCCTTGGGGCCCTCGACCAGAACCGTGTTGCCCTCGAACCGTGTACTTGACGCCCGCGGGCAGCGGGATCGGTTTCTTTCCAATACGCGACATCGATTCAATCCTTCTGCTGGCTTGCGAGTCCCGAAAAGCCGTTGTCAGTGATCACGCTCAACGCTTCATCGTTCCACTGCAGCCCATAAAACAGTTTAGATACAGTTGGCAGCTTGAGCAGGTCCGTTTTACTGATCCCTGATTCCCTGATCACCTGTTCCCTGCCTTTACCACACTTCGCAGAGCAATTCGCCGCCCACGCCTTCGCGGCGCGCCTGGCGGCCCGTCATCACGCCCTTGGGCGTGGTCATGATGGAGATGCCGAGGCCGCCCTGCACGCGCTTGATCTCGTCGCGGCCGATGTAGACACGGCAGCCGGGACGCGAAATGCGCGCCAGGTCGCGGATGGCCGCTTCCGTGCCGCCGTACTTCAGGTACACGCGCAGCACCAGCTTGCCTTCCTCTTCCTGGGTCTTGTAGTTCGAGATGTAGCCCTCCTCCTTGAGGATGCGGGCAATCTCGGTCTTCAGCTTCGAAGCCGGAACATCCAGCTTCTGATGACGCGCCCGGATCGCATTCCGGATCCGCGCCAGAAAATCTGCTACTGGGTCGGTCAGACTCATTCCTTCTCCTTCATTCCCCGTTCGCCCGCCTGCCTGGCGGAGAACCAGCGGAAATGCGTACTACAGTGATCAGTGCTCAGTGGACAGTGATCAGTAAAGGCCTTTCGTTTTCAACTCAGCGCCAGTTCACTGGCAACGAACTGAACTGACACTGATCACTGTTCACTGTTCACTGTCTTGCTACCAGCTCGACTTCACGACGCCGGGGATCTCTCCCTTGAGCGCCAGCGACCGGAAACACAAGCGGCAAACGCCGAACTTGCGCAGAAAACCTCGCGGCCGTCCGCAGAGCTGGCACCGGTTGTGCTTGCGGCAGCTGAACTTCGGCTTCCGCGCGTCTTTCACCCTTTTTGCAGTAGTTGCCATAATCCTCTTATCCCGCCTTATGCGCCCTGCCGGAAGGGCATTCCGAAGTGCTTGAGCAGCGCGCGCGCTCCGTTGTCGTCCTTCGCCGTGGTCACGATGGTGATGTTCATGCCCTTCAGCTTCTCCACCTTGGAGTAGTCGATCTCAGGAAAGATCAGCTGGTCGCGCAGGCCGAGCGTGTAGTTGCCGCGCCCGTCAAAACTCTTTGTCGACACGCCGCGGAAGTCGCGCACCCTGCGGCAGCGCCGTCGAAATCAGCCGGTCGAGAAACTCGTAGGCCTTGTCGGAGCGCAGCGTCACCATGGCGCCGATCGACATGCCGGCCCGCACCTTGAAGGCCGCAATCGACTTCTTCGCCTTGGTGGTCACCGGCTTCTGCCCGGCAATCATGGTCAGGTCCGCCACCAGCGGGTCAAGCAGCTTGGTGTTCTGCGTGGCTTCGCCCAGGCCCATGTTGATGACGACCTTTTTCAGCGCCGGCACCGCCATTGGGTTCTCGAAGACCCAGCTCCTTTTGCAGAGCCTGCTTGATTTCCTTGTGATACTTCTCTTTCAGCCTTGCTGCCATGTTGCTTCTCTCACTTTCTTCCGTTGCTCGGAGTGGCCCAAGTGCGGCCGTTTACCGTTGCGGAAGGTGCTGGCCGCACGGGCGAAATCTCTGATCTCCCGTGGCGGACTGTATCAAATTCCATTCTGCGGGGACTGTAACCTTAGGTCTGTTCACTGACCACTGTTCACTGTCCACTGTCATTACTGCTTGGTGGGCAAGTTCTGCCCGCACTTCTTGCAAATCCGCACGCGCATGTCGCCTTCCATCTTGTGGCCCACGCGCGACGGTCCGCAGTTGGGGCAGACCAGCATCACGTTCGACACGTTGATGGGCGACTCCTGCTCCGCGATGCCGCCCTTGGTCCGCTGTCCCGGTCTTGCCCGAAACCGTCTTCTTGACTACCCGCACATGCTCCACAAGAACCGTGCCCTTGTCGGGAAACACGCGCAGCACGCGGCCCGTCTTGCCGCGGTCCGAGCCCGTGAGCACCTTGACCGTATCGTTGCGATGAATATTCAAACTCGGCATCTCTTCTCCAAATGCAGTGGTCAGTTGTCAGTGATCAGTGGTCAGAAAACCACAACCTCGAACTCATTGCACGCTGATCCCTGATCCCTGAAACCTGACCCCTGCTCTTAAACCACTTCCGGGGCCAGCGAAACAATCTTCAAAAACTTCTTCTCGCGCAGTTCGCGGGCTACCGGCCCGAAGACGCGCGTTCCTACCGGCTCGTGCGCATCGTCGATCACCACGGCCGCGTTCTCGTCAAAGCGGATATAGGTGCCGTCGCGCCTGCGGTGCTCCTTGCGGGTGCGGACGATGACCGCCTTCACCACCTTGCCCTTCTTTATCGTGCCGTCGGGCGAAGCTTCCTTCACCGCCGCGGTCACGATGTCGCCGAGGCCGGCCTTCTTGCCCAGTCCGCCGCCCAGCGGCAGAATCACTTGCAGCTTGCGCGCGCCGGAGTTGTCGGCCACCGCGAGCATGGTTCTCATTTGCACAGCCATGGGTTCTTCTCCTTGCCAGCTTCTAGCCTCTAGCTGCTAGCTTTCAACTCTTCCAACACGTTCCGACTTCGCGACAAATCAGCCTGAGGCTAAAGGCCAGTAGCTCGCACCGGACTACTTGACTTCTAACTGCGCTGCGTCTTCGATCTGGCCGAGCGACGAACGCCGAACAATCTCTTCCAGAGACCACCGCTTCAGCTTGCTCAGCGGGCGGGTCTCGCGAATCCGCACCACATCGCCCATCCGCGCCGAACTCTGCTCGTCGTGCGCATAAAACTTCTTGGTCGTGCGCATGATCTTCTTGTACTTGATGTGGGGCTTGCGCATCTCGACCTCGACCACGATGGTCTTCTGCATCTTGGTCGAAACCACCTGGCCAACCTTCTCGTTACGCCGCGCGCCCGTCGCCGCAGGCGCCTGCACTGCTTCTAAAGTCGCCGTCATTGAGCGGGCTCCCTTCCCTTTGCCGATCCTGGTTTCCGCAGCTTCGTCGGCGGCACCGCGAATGCCAAGCTCGCGCTCGCGGGCCACGGTCTTGATCTGCGCGATCTCCTTGCGCAGCTGGCGGAGCTTCTTCACTCCGTCGTTCTGCCCGAGCGAGACCTGAAAGCGAAGCCGGAACAACTGCTCGGCAGTTGTCTTCTCCTGGTGCGCCAGCTCTTCGTCGCTCAAATTGCGAATCTTTGCGAGTTCCATCTGTTTCTCTCTCCGGCGCTCCGCGCGCTCCTTATTGGAGGGCGTCGAGCGCGTCAATCTTCTTGAGCAGGGCTACTTCGCCTCGGCTACGGCCTTCTCGGCGCCCGGGCGCATAACGAACTTCGTCCTGAGCGGCAGTTTGTTCGACGCCAGGCGCATTGCTTCTTCGGCAACGGTGCGGGGATACCCCTTCCATCTCGAAGAGGATCTTGCCCGGCCTCACCACCGCAACCCAGTGGTCCAGCGCACCCTTGCCCGAGCCCATGCGGACTTCGGCCGGCTTCTTGGTAATCGGCTTGTCCGGGAACAGGCGCAGCCAGATCTTGCCGCCGCGCTTGATAAACCGCGTCATCGCGATACGGCTGGCCTCGATCTGCCGGTCGGTAATGTAACCGCACTCCAGCACCTTCAGCCCATATTCCCCGAACGACAGCGAAGAGCCGCGCCACGCCTTGCCCCGGCGCTTGCCCTTCTGCTGCTTGCGAAACTTCACCTTCTTTGGCATCAACATAACGAAAACCTCGAAGACCAGGGATCAGGGATCAGAGATCAGGGATCAGTTTCCGATCCTCATCCCCACCCACTTCCCGAGCACTTACTACAATTCCTTAAAACAAACTTTCTTCAGATCAACAACCCGGGGCTTTCTGATCCCTGATCCCTGATCCCTGCTTTTAGAACACGCTCGTCCCCACCGGCGGCGCCTGTCGCCGCTTCTGCTCGTAGATGTCGCCGCGATAGATCCAGGTCTTGACGCCGATTACGCCGTAGGTGGTGTTGGCTTCAGTGAATCCGTAATCGATATCGGCCCTCAGCGTGTGCAAGCGGCAAACGGCCCTGCAGGTACCACTCCGAGCGCGCGATCTCGTTGCCGTTCAACCGGCCCGAAACCCTCACCTTGATTCCCTTGCAGCCGAAGCGCAGCGCCGAGTCCACACTCTTTCTCATGGCCCGGCGGAAGCTGACGCGCTTCTCCAGTTGCAGCGCGATGTTCTCGCTGACCAGTTGAGCGTCCAACTCCGGCTTGTTCACCTCGATAATGTCGATGAACACGTCGCGGCTGGTGCGCTTGCCCAACTCCGTCTTGAGCTTTTCGATCTCGGCGCCCTTGCGGCCGATCACGATGCCCGGACGGGCGGTGCGGATAAGAAAGCGCAGCTTGTTGCCCGGCCGCTCGATCTCTACCGAGCTAACGCCGGCGGCCTTCAGCTTCTCGCGCAACTCCGCCTTCAGCTTCACGTCCTCGACCAGGAGCTTGTCATACTCGCGCTCTGAGAACCAGCGCGAACGCCACGGCTTGTTCACTCCCAGCCGGAATCCGTAAGGATGGACTTTCTGTCCCATACTTTTCCTCTCAAACCCTATTCGGTGTGGCAATCCCTGCCCGCCACTCCCAAAATCCTGCCTTCAAATCTTGTCTTCAAATCGTTTCGCGCTGAGCGATCCCTTGCACAGCTTTACTTCTCGTCCTTCTTCGCGCTTTTCTTCGGCGCGGCCTTTTTTGCAGCCGGCTTCTTGGCTTCCGCCTTTGGCGCCGCCTTCGGCTTTGCCGCCTTGGCTTTGCCAGCCTTCGGCGCCGCTGCCGGCGTTTCCGCCACAGGCGCTTCGACCTTTGTGACCAGGCCGGCTGTTCCACCACGCTCGGCCACCGACAGCACGATATGCGTGGACCTGCGCTGATAGCGGTAGGCCCGTCCCATGGGAGCCGGCCGAATGCGCTTCATGCGCGGTCCGTCGTTGGCGACAGCCGTCTTGACGTAAAGATTGTCCACGTCAAGATCGGTGCCCTGCTCGCCGGACACGTACTTCGCGTTGTCAACCGCAGACGTCAGCAGCTTGAAAATCACCGGGGCGATGCGCTTCTTGGTAAAGGCGGCTGTCTCCAGCGCCTCCTGGACTCCCCGGCCCTTGATCAGTTCCAGCACCAGACGCGCTTTCTGCGGCGACACACGCTGAAACCTGGCTTCGGCTCGATATTCCCTTGTCTCGACTGCCATTGGTCTGTCCTCAATCTCTTCGCCGGCCCGTCGCTGTGAAGCTGTTCACTGTCCACTGCTCACTGTCGGCTGTATTCCCTACCGCGGCTTTGCGGCGACTTCGGCTGACTTGCTTGCGCCGCCAGTGTGTCCCTTGAACGTCCGGGTCGGCGCAAACTCACCCAGCTTGTGTCCCACCATGTTCTCGGTCACGTAGACCGGAACGAACTTCTTGCCGTTGTGCACGGCGATGGTGTGGCCCACAAACTCAGGAAAGATCGTCGAGCGCCGCGACCAGGTCTTGACCACTTTCTTGTCGTTGGCCTGGTTCAGCACCTCGATCTTCACGGTGAGGTGCGCATCCACGAAAGGGCCCTTCTTTGTCGAACGTGCCATAAAATCTCAGCTCCTAGCTCTCAGCTCTCAGCCTTCAGCCTGTTGTTGTTGCTCAACCTGCCTGCCGGCGATTGCCTTAACCTTCTCCGCGCTGGCTTTAGCTAAGAGCTGAAAGCTGATAGCTGAAAGCTGCACATCTTACTTCGTCCGGCGGCTGACAATAAACGTGTCGGTCCGCTTGTTGTTGCGCGTCTTGAAGCCGCGTGTAGGCTGGCCCCAAGGAGTTACCGGATGACGACCGCCCGAGGTCTTGCCTTCGCCGCCGCCGTGCGGGTGGTCCACTGGGTTCATCGTGACGCCGCGGTTGGTGGGCCGGATGCCCAGCCAACGGTTGCGTCCCGCCTTGCCGATGGCCACATTCTCATGATCCGTATTGCCCACCTGGCCAATGGTCGCCATGCAGTCGGCCAGCACCTTGCGGGTCTCGCCCGAGGGCAGCTTCAGCAGGGCGTAGTCACCCTCCTTGGCCACCAGTTGCGCCTGGGTTCCGGCCGAACGCGCCATCTGCGCGCCTTTGCCCGGCTTGAGCTCGATCGCATGCACCGTGGTGCCGGCGGGAATGTTTTTGAGCGGCAGCGCGTTGCCTACCAGAATGTCGGCTTCCGGGCCTGAGCTGACCGTCGCGCCCACCTTCAGCCCAACCGGCTGCAGGATGTAACGCTTCTCGCCGTCCGCGTAGTGCACCAAAGCTATCCGTGCAGACCGGCCCGGATCGTATTCGATCGTGGCCACTTTTCCCGGCACGCCGAACTTCTCGCGCTTGAAGTCGATCAGGCGCAGTTTCTGTTTATGGCCGCCGCCATGGTGGCGGATGGTCAGGTCGCCCGTGTTGCGGCGTCCGCCGGTGCGCTTGCGAACCGTTAATAGCGGCTTGTGCGGCGTATCCGTCGTAAGGTCGTCGTTGACCAGCGAGGTCTGGAACCGCAGCGTCGGCGTTACCGGTCTGTATGTCTTGATTGCCATCGTCTTTGTCCTGAAGAGCAGTTGTCAGTGCTCAGTGGTCGGTGCTCCAGTTTTACCGCAGCTCGTCAATCTTCGGGCCCATATTCTGATCACTGATCACTGTGCACTGTTCACTGCATTACAGATTGCTCACGTACTCGGGCAGTTTTTCGCCGGCCTTCAGCTTGACGTAAGCCTTCTTCCAGTCCGGCCTGAAGCCCGCGAATTTGCCGCGGCGGCGTTCCTTGCCCACACATTGGCCGTGCGAACCGCTGCCACCTTTACCTTGAAGAGCGTTTCGACGGCCTGCTTGACTTCGGTCTTGGTGGCGTCGGGCGCTACTTCAAACACCAGCGTCCCCTCGGTCTCTTTCACGCCCAGTCCCTTTTCGGTGATCAGCGGGCGGCGAATTACGGTATAGAGGGTCGGCATTATGCGGCCTCCGTCTGCGCGGCGAGCTTGCGAGCCGCAGCGCTGCGTTTCGAAACGGACTTTTCAAGCGCCTCGGTCAACTGCTCGATAGCGGCCTTGGAGAAGATGGCCCGATCGTAGCGAAGCAGATCGTAGGGGTGCACTTCGTTGTTCAGCACCAGTTCCACGCCCTCGAGGTTGCGCGCGCCGAGGATCAGCCCCTGGGACAGCGTCTTGCCGTTCTCGACCAGCAGCGCCGTGCGCGTCACGTTCAGCTTGTCGAGCGCCTTGCGGTAGAGCTTGGTCTTGGCTTCCTTGATCTCGAGCGAGTCAACGACCGTCAGCGTACCGTCGGCGAGCTTGGCGGCCAGCGCCGCGCGCAATGCGCCCAGCAGTTTCTTGCGCGGAAACGCATAGTCGTAGCTGCGCGGCTGAGGTCCGTGCACGGTGTAGCCGTGACGCCAGAGAGGCGAGCGCACTGAACCGATACGAGCGCGGCCCGTGCCCTTCTGCTTCCACAGCTTCTTGCCGGAACCGGCAACTTCGGTGCGGCTCTTGGTCTTGTGCGTGCCCTGGCGCAGAGAAGCGCGGTAGTGCTTCACCGATTCCCAAAGCAGGGCCTCGTTCACCTGGTCGGGCGCAAACACTGCGTCGGCCAGCTCCATCGAGCCCACCTTTTCGCCGCTCATATTCAATACATCCACTTTTGCCATCGTCTTCTTCTTCTGCCGGCAAATACCTTCGCCGACCATCAATCTCATTGCGGGTGCCCCACCCTCGCCGCGTCTTGTTTTTGCGGCCAGGGTGGGAGCGATGCCCATCCTGCCACGGGAGCGTTACTTCCTCTTGCCCAGCTTCTTCGAAGCCTTCAACGGATCGACCGTGCCGGATCCGGCAAAACCACGGCGCTCGCGCGGCGGTGTCTTGGCCTTCGAAATCAGCACATACCCTTCGCGCGATCCCGGCACCGCGCCCTCGACCATCAGCAGATTCTCGTCGAGGTCGATGCCGCGAATGCGCAGATTGCGTACTGTTACCTGCTCGGCGCCCATGTGCCCGGGCATGCGCTGGCCGGGAAACACGCGCGACGGAAAGCTCGAGGCGCCGATCGAACCCTGCACCTGGAACATGTGCCCGTGCGACTTGGGTCCGCCGCCGAAATCGTGCCTGCGCACGACGCCGGCAAATCCGCGGCCCTTCGAGGTGCCGATCACGTCCACGAACCGCGACTCGGAGAAGATGTCGACCAGAACCCGGTCGCCGGCCTTGACCGCAACCGCGCCCTCGGCATCCAGTTCGAGCGCAACTTCCTTGATGACCTTCACCGGCGGCGCTTCGGTCTTGGCAAAGTGTCCGGCCTGCGGCTTGGTCACGTTCTTGGTCTTTACAAACTCGACCAACCCGATCTGTGCGGCTTCGTAGCCGTCCCTGGCCATCGTCTTCAACTGCGTGATCACGCAAGGGCCCGCCTGCAGCACCGTAATCGGATGCACATCGCCCTTTTCATCGAAGACCTGCGTCATGCCGATCTTTTTACCTAAGATTCCTGTAACTGCCATGTCTTCCTCGCCTCATCATGCGATGTTGAATTCACCGCACTGCCGGAAATACAGTTGTCAGTTTTCAGCGGCCGGTGGTCGGTCATTTCTGTTCACTGACCACTGTTCACTGTCCACTACTTTTCAAACGCCTTGATCTCGACGTCGACGCCGGCCGGGAGATCGAGCTTCATCAGCGCGTCCACCGTCTGCTGCGTCGGTTCCAGAATGTCGATCAGCCGCTTGTGGGTGCGAATCTCGAACGCCTCGCGCGACTTCTTGTCCACGTGCGGCGAACGCAGCACGCAATACTTGTTCTTGATCGTCGGCAAGGGAATCGGTCCCGCCACCGTTGCCCCGGTGCGCTTGGCCGTCTCCACAATCTCGCCTGTAGAGGTATCGAGCACACGATAGTCATATGCCTTCAACCGGATTCGAATCCTCTGTCCTACCATGACCTTCCTCAATCAGGTTTCAGGGTTCAGGAGTCAGCCGGTGTTTTGTCTTGACTGATCCCTGTTCCCTGATCACTGTTCCCTGCTACTTAACAATCTCCGCAACCGTGCCCGCGCCCACCGTGCGTCCGCCTTCGCGGATCGCGAACCGGAGGCCCTTCTCCAACGCCACCGGCGTGATCAGCTCCACCTGCAGCGAAACGTTGTCGCCCGGCATCACCATCTCCACGCCTTCCGGCAGCTCCGCTACGCCCGTCACATCCGTCGTGCGGAAGTAGAACTGCGGACGGTAGCCCTTGAAGAACGGCGTATGACGGCCGCCTTCTTCCTTCTGAGACACGTAAACCTCGCCCTTGAAAACCGTGTGCGGGGTAATCGATCCCGGCTTGGCCAGAACCATCCCGCGCTCCACGTCTTCCTTGGGAATGCCGCGCAGAAGCAGACCGGCGTTGTCGCCCGCCATGCCCTCGTCCAACTGCTTCTTGAACATTTCGACGCCCGTGACTACCGTCTTGCGCGTCTCGCGGAAGCCGACAATCTCCGTATCCTCGCCCACCTTCACCTTGCCGCGCTCGATACGGCCGGTCACCACCGTGCCGCGGCCGGAGATCGAGAAGATGTCTTCGATCGGCATCAGGAACGGCTTGTCGATGGCGCGATCAGGCCGCGGAACGAACGTGTCCACCGCTTCCATCAGCTCGTCGATCTTGGCTTCCCACTGCCGGCTCGCCGTTCAAGGCGCCGAGAGCCGAGCCGCGAATCACCGGCACGTCGTCGCCGGGGAACTGGTACTTCGACAGAAGCTCGCGCACTTCCATCTCCACCAGGTCGATCAGCTCCGTATCCTCGACCGCGTCGCACTTGTTCAGGAAACACCAGCACGCAGGGAACGCCCACCTGGCGGGCCAAGAGAACGTGCTCCTTGGTCTGCGGCATGGGGCCGTCGGTGGCCGCTACCACCAGAATCGCCCCATCCATCTGCGCCGCGCCGGTGATCATGTTCTTGATGTAGTCGGCGTGACCGGGGCAGTCGACGTGCGCATAGTGACGGTTCTTGGTCTCGTACTCGACGTGCGCCGTGGCAATCGTGATGCCGCGCTCCCGCTCTTCCGGCGCGTTGTCGATCGAATCGAAAGACCGGAACTGATTCTTCGGGTTGTGCTTCTGCAATACCTTGGTGATGGCCGCCGTCAGCGTCGTCTTGCCGTGATCGATGTGTCCAATCGTTCCCACGTTCACGTGCGGCTTCGAACGATCAAATTTTTCCTTCGCCATAAAAGTTCCCGCATCCCTTTCGTAGCTTGTACTGCTCGTTTTCTACTCGGGGCGCCGGCCATCCGGCTCCAGCCCCAAAACCAGGGTTCAGTTTCAGGCTTCAGCGTTCAGCTTGTTCACGGCCGGATTCAAACTCTGCGGTTCAACTCCAGCTCTGCTGACGCTAATACCTGACTTCCGATCCCTTGTCACTTCCCCTGCGCCCGGCCGATGATCTCATCGGCAATCATGCGCGGAGCCTCTTCGTAGCGCGCAAACTGCATGGAATACGAAGCCCTGCCCTGCGTGGACGAACGAATCTCGTTCACGTAGCCAAACATTTCTTTCAGCGGCACGATGGCCTTGATGACCTGCGAACCGGCCAGGTGCTCCATGCCTTCGATCCGCCCGCGGCGCGAGTTGATGTCGCCGATGATCACGCCCATGAACTCTTCGGGGACAGTGACTTCGACAGCCATCACCGGCTCCAGCAGCACCGGGCTGAGCCTTGCGCGCGGCTTCCTTGAACGCGATCGAGCCGGCAAACTTGAAGGCCATTTCGTTCGAGTCCACTTCGTGGTAGCTGCCGTCGTAGAGCGTCACCTTCACGTCCACGATGGGGTAGCCGGCCAGGATGCCCAGTTCGAGCGCTCCCTGCACGCCCTGATCGATGGGCTTGATGTATTCCTTGGGCACCACGCCGCCCTTGATGTCGTTGACGAATTCGTAGCCCGCGCCCGGCGTGTTGGGCTCGACACGCAGCTTGCAATGCCCGTAGTTGCCCGAGCCGCCGGTCTGGCGAATGTACTTGCCCTCGGCCTCGGCCTTCTTGCGGATGGTCTCGCGGAAGGCAACCTTGGGCTCGCCCACATTGGCCTCGACCTTGTGCTCGCGCCTCATGCGGTCGACCAGAATTTCGAGATGCAACTCGCCCATGCCGCTGATGATCGTCTGGCCGGAATCTTCGTCGGTCCGCACCTTGAAGGTGGGATCCTCGTCGGCCAGCCGCGAGAGCGCAATGCCCATCTTTTCCTGATCGGCCTTGGTCTTGGGCTCGATGGCCACGGAGATCACCGTCTCAGGAAAGGTGATGGCGCCGAGAGCGATCTGATGGTGCGGCGCGCAGAGCGTGTCGCCGGTCTTCAGATCCTTCAGCCCCACGCAGGCGCAGATATCGCCGGCCAGAATCTCGGTAACGTCCTCGCGCTTGTTGGCGTGCATCTTGACCAGGCGGCCGATGCGGTCGGTCTTGCCGGTGCGGGGATTGAGCACCGTGTCGCCGGTCTTGAGCGAGCCCGAATAGACGCGCACGAAGCACAGCTTGCCGAAAGGATCGTTGATGATCTTGAAGGCCAGAGCGGCAAGCGGCTCATTGTCGTCCGGCTTGCGAGTAACGATCTTGTCGTGATGGTGAGGGGTCGATGCCTTCAACCGGGGGCTTGTCGAGAGGACTGGGCAGATAGTCGACGACCGCGTCGAGCAGCGTCTGCACGCCCTTGTTCTTGAAGGCGCTTCCGCAGAGTACCGGGAAGACCTTCAGATCAATGGTGGCCTGGCGGATGCCGGCCTTCAGCTCCTCAATGGTGGGGGTCTCGCCTTCGAGAAACTTCTCGAGAAGCACGTCGTCGGTTTCGGCGATGACTTCAATCAACTGCAGGCGGAAGGCCTCGGCCTTCTTCAGCAGTTCGGCGGGAATTGCCTCAATCGAAAACTCGGCGCCCAGCGTCTCGTCGTGCCACAGGATCGCCTTCATCTCGATCAGATCGACGACGCCCTTGAAACCGGCTTCTGCCCCGATGGGAATCTGCAGCGCCACGGGCCGCGCGCCCAGCCGCTTGCGAATGGTCTCCAGAACGTGCTCGAAGTCGGCGCCGTTCTTGTCCATTTTGTTGACGAAGCAGATCCGCGGCACCTTGTACTTGTCGCCCTGCCGCCACACGGTCTCGGTCTGCGGCTGCACGCCTGAAACGGAGTCAAACAGCGCCACCGCGCTATCGAGGACGCGCAACGAGCGTTCGACTTCGGCGGTAAAGTCCACGTGGCCCGGGGTGTCGATAATATTGATGCGGACGTCTTTCCACACGCAGGTGGTGGCGGCGGAGGTAATCGTGATGCCGCGCTCCTGCTCCTGCTCCATGTAGTCCATGGTCGCCGTGCCCTCATGCACTTCGCCGATGCGGTGCGTGATGCCGGTGTAGAACAGGATGCGCTCTGTCGCTGTCGTCTTTCCGGCGTCGATGTGCGCCATGATTCCGATGTTCCGGCAACGATTCAGAGGTACGGTGCGAGCCACGGTCGTTTTCCTTGCGAGCACCTGAGGCTCGCGGTTAAGTTCCAGTGATCAGTGGTCAGTGATCAGTGGTCGGTAAAGTCCCGAATTGCTTGCATCCTAGAAGTCAGCGATCACTGTCCACTGATCACAGTCCACTGTTACGCTTTACCAGCGATAATGAGCGAAGGCCTTGTTGGCCTCGGCCATGCGGTGCACGTCTTCCTTCTTCTTCATGGCCGCGCCGCGTCCGTTGGCGGCATCGAGCAGTTCGTTGGACAACTTGTCGGTCATGCCCTTTTCGCCGCGGTTGCGGCCGTAGGTAATGAGCCAGCGAATCGCCAGCGAGGTGCGCCGGTCGGGGTTGACCTCAATCGGCACCTGGTAGTTGGCGCCGCCCACGCGGCGGGTCTTGACCTCGAGCAGCGGCTTGCAGTTCTCGACCGCTTTCTTGAAAAGCTTGAGAGCGTCGTCTCCGCCGCCCTTCTCTTCGAGAGTCTTCATCGCATCGTAGAAGATGCCCTGGGCTGTGGACTTCTTGCCGCCCCACATCATCGAGTTCACAAACTTGGTGACGAGCGTGGACCCGTAGACTGGGTCCGGCGCCACTTCCCGCTTCGCAATGTGCCCTTTTCTCGGCATAGTTCCTCAAAATCCTTCGAGCGCCGCGGCGCTCCGCTTCTGTTGCCCTAGTCCGGGTTCTCGAATCCGTCCCGGAACCGTTACTACTTCTTGCCCTTGGCCGCGCCGCCCTTGGCGCGCTTCGCCCCGTACTTCGACCGGCTCTGCATGCGGTTGGCAACGCCCACCGAATCCAGAGTGCCGCGGACCACGTGGTAGCGGACGCCCGGCAAATCCTTCACACGGCCGCCGCGGATGAGCACAATCGAGTGCTCCTGAAGGTTGTGGCCGATGCCGGGGATGTAGGTGGTGACCTCAATCCCGTTGGTCAGCCGCACGCGGGCTACCTTGCGCAGGGCCGAGTTCGGCTTCTTGGGCGTTTGCGTGTACACGCGGGTGCAAACTCCGCGCCGCTGCGGCGAGGCCTGCAATGCCGGCGAGGCCGTCTTGTACCGTGGGGCCGTGCGCCCCTTGCGAACCAATTGATTGAATGTAGGCAAACTGAAACTCCTTACCGCGTCGAAAACCGTACAACATCCAACAGCGACTTCCAACTTCATCAGCCGCGCGCAGGCCCTTCGGGCCGTTCCGGCGTTGGACGGCATAACACCGTACACGCGCACAGAAGCCCTATCGTTACTGCTTCGCGTCTGCCTTCGTTCCCAATCTCAGACGAGAACCGGGACGGTGGCCGTGCGTTTTCCTGTTTTGCCGGAAAAGCCGACTCCGTTTCGCAGGGTTCCGGCCCGCATAGCCCTCCAAGGTGGAGAACGCGCGGGCGCCGATGCTGTGTACCCCAGCCCTCCGCAAGAAGAAGGCGACTCTCAGGGACCTGCCAGGCCGGTAACACCTCGCCTGGCTTTGGGGACCAACCCGCCCAATGTTGCCGGACCGGGGCCCATACGCAACCCTCGTCAAGACACACGAAAGGATGCGTTCTTGCGGAACCTTCTTAACAATAGCAAGAAATGCGAACGGGGTCAACGCATGCGAACCCCGTCCTCAATCAATTTTAATGTCCTTATTCGACCGATTGCAGCTTCCAGGCCCCGCCATCCACGACAAAGTCAGCCTGGCGCGAAGTGGTTAGCTGGTTGCCGGGGTTGTGGGCGATCGCGACCAACGGATCAGGAAGCCCGGTCAGATCGACGCCTTCGACAAACATTACCGTCTTGCCGCCGCCCACCGCATCCTGAATATCCTTGATATCGCGCGCCTTGAGATGGTTGGCAGCTAGCGTCACCACAACGATCGAATACTTCTTGTCGGTGGGGCTATCCGGCCGCCATTTGATCAGGTCGCCGCCGCTGGCCAGCTTGATGATCTTCTTCCCATCGGGAGTCAGGGTGAAATCGGCCCAGTATTTGTTGGGATAAATCGTGGTCCTGTTCCAGTACTTCGCCGTCGCGCCCTGGACCATGCCGTCGTTGTTCACGGTGATATTGACGCCGACTGCCGGCGTCGCATCGTACTTGGCCTGGATCATGGTCAGTGCCTGGGCCTGTGTCAGCTCCGGAGCCGACTTGCAGCCGGCCACAACAATAACCGCTCCCATAATTGCCAAAGTCAGCAAAACATTCATTTTCACAGCGATTTTCACTTTCCCTCCGTAGAACGCGCACAACTGTTCGAATTGCTTCGACTCGCCATTTTTCACTTACTTTCCGCTGCTGTCAATGGCGTTGAAAGTGACAGCGCTCACAATTGGTGGTCCGATCCTCTGGAAAACGTCGCACAGCCCGCGAAGCAGCGCAAAAAACAGGCTTTAGCCTCCCCTATTCCGCCCTTCAGGGGGCAGGCTCCCCTGAAATCCGCCCAATAAGAAACTCGAGAAATCCCTTTTCATCCGAGTTTAGGCAGACCTGGGCATTGGGAGCGCCATCGACGGGCCTGGTAAATCCCTTGTCGTCCACCTCCAGCCGCATCGGCGTAGTTGGACAGAGGTCGGGGCGGATTGCATAGGTGACAGCAACCGGATCGAACAGGGTTGGCGAACGCCACTCGGTCGCCCTCGTCCACTGGTGATAAAGCAGCGTCAACTGGTCGGTCAGCGGCGAACCATGTGCGAAGACCGCGCCCAGCGCCGGGTTTTCCAGGTGGATCTGCGTCGAGTCGAGAGGCATGACGAAGACCGGCACACCGGAGGCGAGCAGCGCCCTGGCTCCCGCGGGATCGCACAGGATGTTCCATTCCGGTGACGGCGGTGTATGCTTGTCGCCGTCCTTACCGTCGTAGCCCCGGTAGATGCTGCCGCCCATGATGACTACGCGCTTGAGCTTTTTGAACGTCGCTGGATCGCGCTCGATTGCCGCCTGGATATTGAAGAGCGGCCCGATGGCGATGAGCGTGATTTCGCCGGGATGAGCGCGGACTTGTTTGAGCAGAAAGTCAACCGCGCTGCCATGCTTCCTTTCGGGCCACTGCCGGGCATATGCGGCCTGGGTAGGATGAGTGCTTTGGGTCTCAACTCCGGCCATGACTGGGATATCCGTGCTGCCCACCGCTGCCAGATAGCGATCCACCAGCCGGGCACGCAGTTCCGTATCGCCGAACGCCGTTGTCACGCCCAGCAGCCGCAGTTCCGGACTGCGCAACACCAGCGCCAACGCAAACGCGTCGTCGATATCGTCGCCAATATCAGTGTCCAGAATGACCAACTGCGGCGCTTGAGCCGGTTTGGCGTTGGAGGGAGCCTGCGCACTGACACCGGGCGATCCGGCAGCAACCAGAACGAGGACAGCCAGCGCTGCGATGAAACGAGAGTTATTCATGCGGCCCATTTTAGCCGCATCAGGCGCAGAAGCGTTGACTGGACGCCTGCCCTCGAACTACTTCATCGGAGCCGTCACAACGCCGACCAGCGAATCCGCGCGAATCGTAGTAGAGTAACCCGCGCGAATCGCCTTGTTCATTGATTGCATCCGCACCTTTCTCCCTCGGGGCCGAAAACCTGGCTGCCTAGTCATTCCACGCCTGCTCGCGCCGCGTAAAAACTCAACGCCGCATCGCCCTGCTCGATCAGCCGCGTGCGCTCAAGGCCGCCATACTGTACTTCGAGCCGCTGTTTGCGCCGATGCTCGGCAATCACCACCGCGCCCGCTGCCAGTAGCCCGATGGATGCGCCTCCCAGCAACCCAAGCGCAACCGCGTACTCCTCGGCCGCGTCATAAGGCGGATCGAGAAACACAATGTCGAAGCCCGCCACCCCTGCCTGCGGCGTGCGCAGAAACGATCCAACGCTTCCGCCGTGAATTCGGAAACCCTTCGCGACCGCGAGCCGGTCGAGATTCGCGCGCAACACCTGAAGCGCCGCTGGAGCCCGCTCGACAAAAGTCACCGCCGCAACCCCACGGCTCACAGCTTCCATCCCCACCGCCCCCGAGCCCGCATACAAATCCAGAAAGACCGCGCCCGCGATCCGCGGCGCCAGAACGTTGAAGAGCGTCTCGCGCAGCCGGTCGCTGGTGGGCCGCGTGGAAAGCCCAGCCGGAGCCTCGAGAGGCCGGGAGCGAAATGTTCCCGCGATGATGCGCATCGCCAACCAGCATACGCGAAGCGCTCGCGCCCCCAAACCGCTACAATCGGATTATGCGAGGCTGGTCAATCCCGCTGGGAAGATGGATGAGCGTGGAGATGCGTGTCCACATCTTCTTCCCGATGCTGGCCCTGGTGCTGTTCGGAATCAGTGTCGGTGACGGATGGGAGCGTGGGCTGGCGCTCTTCCTCATCCTGATGGCTGCGGTCGCGGTGCGCGAAACCGCGCGTCTGCTCGCGGCTGCCTGGCTTGGCCTGCGCCTGCGCGCTGTCCTGCTGCTGCCCATCGGCGGACTTTTCGCTTACGCAAATCCGGAAAGCCAGGAGATCGCTAACCAGGGCTCGGGGCAGTTTGTAATCGCCCTTGCCGGTCCGCTCGCCAACTGGGCCACGGCGTTGGTGCTGGCCGCCTTGATCCTGGGAGCAAGCGCAGACATCCCCGTCTTCAGCCTTCCGCTCATTACCGCTGCCCATCTTCTCCGCAGCATGATTTGGATGCAGTTTTTCCTTGGAGTACTGCACCTGTTGCCGGCCTATCCGCTGGACTTTGGGCGCCTGATCCGCGGCGGCTTTGCCCGCAAGCATGGTTTCGCCCCCGCCGGCCGCGCTTCCGCGGGCCTGGGCCAAGTGATCGCGTTGGCGATCATGCTGGGCGGCATGCTGCTCCACAGCCCCTGGATCTTTTTCGCTGGGTTCTTTATCCTGATCGGCGCACAGATTGAGGATCAGGGAGTCTTCTTCCAGTCCGTCGTGGACACGGTGCAGATGCGAGAGGTGATGCTCACCGATTTCGCCACGCTCTCAGCATCCGACACCCTCGCCGATGCATTGGTTCGCTGCGTCCACTCGCTTCAGGAGGATTTCCCGGTCGTGCGCGGGCCGCAACTGGTGGGCATCGTCTCCCGGCAGCGCATCGTCGACGCTCTTCGCAACGACGGCAACGGTTACATCCAGTCCGTGATGTCGCGCGCCTTCCAGGTGGCAAAACCAGAGGACACGCTAGGAACCACCATCCGCCGCCTCACCGTCGGCCACGGGCTGGCGCTCATACCCGTGACGGAGAGCGGACGCGTCGTGGGCATTGTCAGCGTGCAAAACCTGATGAGTTCCATGTCGCTGCTTTCAGAGCAGCGCCGCATCGAACGCGAGGAAGCGCGCCAGGATTCCGGAGACTAGCCAGGCATGGCGGAAGACGAGGCAGCACCTCTTGCCCCCGGACTGTACCTGGTCGCCACTCCCATCGGCAACCTGGGCGACATCACGCTCCGGGCCCTGGATGTTTTGAGGCGCGTGGACCGGATTGCCTGCGAAGATACTCGCCAGACACAGAAGCTGTTGAATCACTTTGAAATTGCCACAGCCACCGTGAGCTGCCACGAGCACAACGAGCGCCATCGCGCCGAAGAACTGTTGCAGGCTCTCAAGGCCGGCGGGCGGATTGCCCTGGTTTCAGACGCCGGAATGCCCGGCATCAGCGATCCGGGGACATGGCTGACCCGCGAGGCCATCGCCGCGCGGAATCCCCGTCATCCCCATTCCCGGAGCCAACGCCGCGCTGAGCGCCCTGATTGCCTCCGGCCTGCCGACAGGGCGAATTTCACTTCATCGGCTTTCTACCGGAGAAGGCAGGGGCCCGGCGAACCCGGCTCGAGGAACTTGCGGCGCAGGCGAGGGCCGGCTGCACGCTGATCTTCTACGAAGCGCCGCACCGCATCGTCGAGATGCTGGCTGATCTTGAATCCATCTGGGGCAAAGAAGTTCAGGTCGTTGTTGCCCGCGAACTGACCAAGATTCACGAGGAGTTTCTGCGCGCAACCGTTGCCGAAGCGCGCCGGGAACTGGCTGCTCGAGACCGTATCAGGGGCGAGATCACCCTGCTCGTCTCCGCACCCGCCCAAAGCCCTTCAAGCGCGCAGAGTCCAACGGCCGTCCCTAAAAGGATTGCCGACCGCATCGCGGAGATCCAGGCTGAATCCGGCGCCGACGAGAAGGAAGCGCTCAAGCGCCTGGCCCGCGAGCTGGGTCAATCAAAGAGCGATGTGTATCGGGAACTGCAGCGGGAGCGGGCTCGGCGGCGTTGAATTCAATCTGCCAGCCGGCGGGATGAACCCTCCAGTTTCTTGGCATTCGGGAGCGCGCCGCCGATCTCTTCTTGCGTCTGATCGTGCAGAATCACATTCAGCAGCGACTTGTGTACCCGAATGCGCCCGTCGTACTCAACGAAGCCCAGATCGCGAAAGCGATTCATGAAAAAGCTCACCCGCGACCGCGTCGTCCCGATCATTTCGGCGAGCGTCTGCTGCGAGATCTTGGGAATCAGCATCTCCTGCTCGCCCGGCTTGCCAAACTCCGCCATCAGCAGCAGGATCCGCGCCAGCCGCTTCTCGCTGGAGTTGAAGAGTTGGTCGACCAGATCGGCCTGGACCCGCATGCTCCGCGCCAGAAGAAACTTGAGGAACAGGTCTGAGAACGAGTGCTCCTCGTGCATCACGCGGATCATTTCTTCCCGCCCTATCTTAAGCGCGCTGCACGCAGTGATAGCCTTGGCCGTGGCCAAACGCAGCCCCGCCGAACTCGCCAGCGCTTCTTCTCCAACAAAATCGCCGTTGGTCAGAAGCGTAATCGTGGCTTCCTTGCCCGCCTTTGAGACTACCGTGAGCCTTCCCCGGCCCCTTTGAATATAAAAGACCGAGTCAGCAGGTTCGCCCTGCGCAAAAAACGTCTCTTTGGGCTTCAAATGAACGATCTTTCGTCCTAAGCCCGCGCGCATCAGAAAGATGGAGGCATCAAAGCTGGGCTTCTCAAGCTCTACCACTGTCGCAACCTCCTACCACGCGCTCCTTCCACGCGAGGACGTGAATCGAGGGCGCGGCACGGCCGCCTTCGATCTCAAGCAAACTAACTTTTGGCCAGCTCTGTGCGGTCAGCGGGGAGCGGGGACCCTCAGGCACCGGAAATCGCTGATTCGATGTACGCTTGCGACCCCTGACCTGCCTTAATCGTTACGGCCACACTTCAAACAAGAATCGCCGGTCAACGAGTACAAAGTCTGCTCAATTTTGTACACTTTTTTAGAAAATTTTCAAGTCCCTGACGGTCACATGGGGACATAAGATCTTGAAAAAATTAGCACTAAAATTTTTTGGCCAGGGGACAGATTCAACTCCTGGGCTCTGCCCCTTCGTCTCCGGGAGCGGCGGGCCGTGTCCGCGCATGCTCGATCTCCGCAATCAGCTGGTCCACTTGCTCCCGCTTTCGCTGGCTCACGTCCAGAAAGCGGATGCCCACATTGTGCGGGTCGTGAATCGACTGGATCACGCCTCCCAACAGGAAAGGCATCCCTTCGAGGTTGAACTCCGCCTCGACTCGCGTATAGATACCCACGGGGAATCGTTCATCGCTCCGGATCCGGCAGCCGGCCGCGCTCAGGTCGAGAATGTGGCCGCTCAGTCTGGACCCGCTTTTGATGAGCAATATCGTGGCCGTGGTATCGACTTCGTGCCGAACCTGCGCACGACGATTGGGTATCGCCCGTGCCTGACCCTGAATCGGCAGTGCGCGCGCCTGGAGCGCAAGCTTGGCTCTCCGCGATGACTCCCGGGTCTCGGCCCGCTCCCGCGCTTCCCTCTCTGCGATCTCGCTCGCCTCGCTCGCGGCAGGCTTCTCGGCCGGCACTTCCGCTTTCCTGCCGGCCTCCAGCGGTGTTTCCTGGTCAATTCGCTCCTGCGCCTCTTTGAGAGCGGCATCTCTCTCCGCGGCCTCCTTTGCCGCTTTGGCCGCCGCTTCCATCTCGCAGATCACCTCAGCCAACTGCTCACGGCGACGCGAAATCATCTCCACAAACCGAATTCCCACCTGGCGCTGTCCACGAACCCATTGGACGACGCCAACAAAGCGGAACGCAATTCCGTTGACCTTGAAGGTTATCTCGACACGGGTCCCAGTTCCCGCAGTGTATGGCTCGCGGGTTTGCAGCCGGCACCCTTCCAGGCTGAGATCGAGAATGTGGCTTTCAATTTGCGAACCGTGGCTCACCAGCAGCAAAATCGAATCCTCGTCCACGGCGTAACGCGGATGGCAGCGGCGGTTCTGTATGGTGGCGGGAAGCCCTGCCGGAGTGTCACCGTCTGGGTTGTTCGCCTCTTGAATCGAAAGGTCTGCCGGCTTCTCTTCCGCACTCATGCGCCGCTCCGTCGGGCTAACGAAAGCAGCGGGCGATCTCCGCCGGTAAGTTCAGCGGCGCGGGCTCGCTAGTCAGGACCCGCAGAGTCAGTGGCCGCCGGTAAGTTCCCAGGGGCGCGCTGCCGCTGGCTCCATGACTTCCCGGCCCCTCAAGCGGTCATAGTGATACTGGTCGCTGGTGGTGCCCAGGGACTCGTTGTAGAGGTTCGTCGCTCCGGTTAGCTGCTTCAGCTCTTCGCTGAACTGATGGATGGCATGCAATTGAGTCGCCGACGCGGGAAGCTCATATTGAGAAGTTTTAATGAACTTCTGGTATCCGCGGTCCAAAACCCGCGCCACCTCTCCGCAGATCAGCGCACCCGGACTCACGACCATGGCCGCCTCGTCTTCATGGGCAACCAGAACCGCCGCAGCCCCATGCTTGCTCACCAGGACCCCGCCTGCGACGCCGGGATATGGGGACACATCGAAAGAATGAGTGCGCAGAATCTCAAGCATCTGATCGAAGTTCGGGTGGCGGGATTTTTTTGCCATGATTGCTTTCCAGTCCGCGAGGCCACTCTGCGAGAATCGAAATTAATGCCGCGGCGCGGCCAGGCCCTGTCTCCAATCTCGCACACCCGTACCGCAAGCCGCAATTTCCCCCATGGAGCCCAACACGGTGCAGCGTGAATCCGGACCTTCGCTGGAAGCGCCCTTGGAGGCGTCAAGCTCCGAGCGATTCTGGGAGGAAGAGTGAGCTGTCTCCGCCTGACCCGCGCAGTCTACGATGAGATCCGCGCACACGGGGAAGAGGCTTATCCCTTCGAGTGCTGCGGCGCATTGCTCGGCCGGTTTTCCGCCCCGGACGAAGAGCGCAACGAGCCCGGCGGATGGGTGGTTGAAGAGGCCGTCCGTACAGGAAACACATTCACCGACTCGGCCCACAATCGCTATCGGATCGCTCCAGCCGAGCTGGTGAAGATTGAGCGCGAGGCTCGCACCCGCGGCCTCGACATCGCCGGGTTTTACCACTCCCACCCCGATCACCCGGCGCAATGGTCGCAGACGGATTTCGAGGAGGCTCATTGGATCGGCTGCTGTTACGTGATCACTGCCGTCGCCGAGGGCAAGGCCACGGTAACCAACTCATTCTTCCTCGCCGGCCTGAGGGAAGAGGACAAGAGGTTCGAGCAACAGAGGATCGAAGTCAGCGACAAGGAAATCGAATTACACCTCGGCTGACTCTAATTCGGCAAGGCGGCAAACCTTTCGGCTGGAGCGTCAATCTCGGTTGCCTCAATCCAGCCGGCAACCATAGCCGATGCCCTATGGTCGCTCGCCGGATCACACCCCGAGCTGCGCAAACACCTCTTCACCGACGACGGAAAACTCCGAGCGTTTGCTAACCTGTATCTGAACGACGAGGATGTCCGCTACCCGGCCCGGAAAGAAGACACCAGCGTCACCGCGACCGACGCCCTCTCGATGATTCCCTCGATCGCCGACGGAGATTTGCCGTCCTGGCGGGGGCACTTCGCGCAAAGGCATCGCACGTAGTCTCAACCGCTCAGCAAGACGAGAATTGACCCCATGGCGACGACAACTTCTCCCGGCACGCTTCCCGAGTTGACCAGCGACGACCTCTCCCGCTATTCGCGGCACCTGATTCTTCCCGAGGTGGGGATCGAAGGCCAGCGGCGACTCAAAGCGGCGCGCGTACTTTGCGTTGGCACTGGTGGCCTCGGCTCGCCCCTCGCTCTTTATCTGGCCGCCGCCGGCATCGGCACGCTGGGCCTGGTTGATTTCGACGTTGTCGATGCAAGCAATCTTCAGCGGCAGATCATCCACTCCACAAAGGACATCGGCCGCAAGAAGCTCGACTCGGCGGAAGAAAAGCTGTTGGCGCTCAATCCCGCGCTGAATGTGATCAAGCACGATACGATGCTTTCCAGCGCCAACGCCCTCGACATCCTGAAGGACTACGACGTCGTCGCCGACGGCACCGACAACTTCCCTACGCGCTACCTGGTGAACGACGCCTGCGTGCTGCTGCGCAAACCGAACGTCTACGGATCGATCTTCCGATTCGAAGGCCAGGCCAGCGTCTTTGCCACCGAACATGGCCCTTGCTACCGCTGCCTCTACCCGGAGCCGCCTCCGCCCGGTCTGGTGCCCAGTTGCGCGGAAGGCGGAGTGCTCGGCATCCTGCCCGGACTGGTTGGCGTGATTCAGGCAACCGAGGCAATCAAGCTCATTCTCGGCAAAGGCGATTCCCTTGTTGGCCGGCTCTTGCTCATCGACGCGCTTAACATGCGCTTCCGCGAGCTCAAGCTGCGCAAAAATCCCGAGTGCCCCGTCTGCGGCGCGAACCCCACAGTCACAAAACTGATTGACTACCAGCAGTTCTGCGGCATCGTGCCGGAATCGAAACAGGAGAAGGCTTTGAAGAATGGAATCCCCCAACTCTCCGTCAAGGAGCTCAAGCAGCGCATCGATGCGGGAGAGGACGTGTTCATCCTCGACGTGCGCGAGCCCTACGAGTACCAGATCGCCAACATCGGGGGAAAACTTATACCCCAGAACGACGTTCCGCAACGCCTGGCGGAGATCGATCGCGACCGCGAAATCGTGGTGCACTGCCGCAGCGGTGGCCGCAGCCAGCGCATCGCCGAATTCCTATCGCAGGCGGGCTATCCCAAGGTCGTCAACCTGGCCGGGGGCATCCTCGCCTGGGCCGATGAGATCGACCCCAAAATGCAAAAATATTGAGCAATCGCTCGTGAAGTGAATGGAGCCATTGGCGTGGAAGATGTGAGTCTGTCCGGCAGATATATACGTCTGGAACCGCTCGACAACCGCCATCTCGACGGCCTGGCGGCAGCGGCGGCGGCCAATCCGTCCCTCTACCAATGGAGTCTCGTCCCTCAGGGCAATGACGCAACCGCCCGCTACATTGAAGCCGCACTTGCAGGGCGCGATGCCGGCACCGCCTTGCCCTTCGCCACCCTTCGCATCGCGGACGGCGCCATCATCGGCTCAACCCGCTTTTTCGATATCGAGAATTGGGCCTGGCCGCAGGGTCACCCGCGCTACGGGAGGCAAAACCCCGACGTCTGCGAAATCGGTTATACCTGGCTAACGCAATCGGCAATCCGCACCGCGGCAAACACTGAAGCCAAATTCCTGATGCTCGAGTTTGCGTTTGAGAATTGGCAGGCGCTGCGTGTCTGCCTGCACACCGACGCGCGCAACGAGCGCTCGCGATCCGCCATCGAGCGCATCGGAGGAAGATTCGAAGGGATACTTCGCGCCCATCGCATGGCTGCGGATATTACGCCGCGCTACTCGGCACGCTACTCGATTGTTGCGGAGGAGTGGCCGGATGTGAAGAGAAGGCTGGTCCACTTACTCGACCGCGGGTAACGGCGGGCAAATCATCCGCTCGCGGATGAGGCCGTGCCGAAGATCCTTCGAAACCAACCGGGCTTTCGTTCGCAGCGCGGAGGCCTGGGGCGCCTGGCATTCAGATGGAAGGCGCGGCAGGCGGCACAATCACCGCGGCGCGGACATTTCAGTTTGGGACAACTGCAGACAATCTGTAGCTCGTTCATCCTGGGAGCAGCCTTCAGGCCGCCTCGCCGTTCCTTCCGCTCTCGTCCAGCTTGCCGAAGATCATCTTCCCGCTTGCGGTCTGCAGCACGCTGGTCACTGAAATATCCACGCTCTTGCCGATCAGCTTGCGCGCATGATCCACAACCACCATCGTCCCGTCGTCCAGGTACCCAACCCCCTGGTTGTACTCCTTGCCTTCTTTGAGGACGACAATCGTCATCTTCTCGCCCGGCAGCACCACCGGCTTGAGCGCGTTGGCCAGGTCGTTGATGTTGAGCACCTCGACGTGGTGCAGGTGAGCCACCTTGTTCAGGTTGAAGTCGTTGGTCACCACCTTGGCCTCCCACTTCTTGGCCAGTTCCAAAAGCTTCAGGTCCACTTCGCGAATGGAAGGAAAATCGTCGGGAACAATCTGCACCTGGATGGCGGCGTTGGACTGCATCCGCTGCAGCATGTCGAGACCCCTGCGGCCCCGTTGCCGTTTTGACCCATCGGTCGAGTCGGCCACCGTCTGCAACTCCCGGAGCACAAACTCCGGCACCACGATCATGCCGTCGATGAATCCGGCTTCGGCGATGTCCGCGATGCGGCCGTCGATGATCACGCTCGTGTCGAGCACCTTGGCGCTGCGGCGCGATGGCTTGTCGCTCGAGAAGATGGTGCCCAGAGCGGCCGGATTCAGCAGGTCTCCCTTGCTGGCGCCCACCAGTAATCCCACATACGTCATGAGCAGCAGGACAAAGATCTGCAGCACCGCCGAGTTGGTGTTGTTGAGGGGCGCGGAACGCAGCACCAGGCAGAACAGCGCCGCGCCGAAGATGCCCAGCACACTGCCGGCAACCGCCCCAATCAGCCGCCTCAGGCTTAACGCCCGCACCCGAAACTCAAAGACAATTACCGCGCCGGCAGCCGCTGCACCGGAAACAGCGCCCATCCACCCTGCCGGGATGCCGAAAGGATGAAGGAAATAACACACTCCGGCAAGCAAGGCTACGAAAAGAAGGCGAACCACAACTAGATCCATAAATGCCTATTGCCGCTGGCAGCGAAATGAATTACGCCAGACTCGGCACGATGGCGAGTATGACGATACCCAAGCCCTATCGTCAAGGGCCGATATTGATTAAGGACAAGTCCGATCTGAGGACCCCGCTGCCGGGGCCCCCGAATCGGTCCTCGTTGAAAGGATGTACAGTGTGCACCCGAGAGAAGCCGAACGGGTCTCGCCCCTGAGACCTTGCATTTTACGGGCCCCAATCAAAGAGCATTTCTGTTCCCTGTAGCCGGCCTTTATGACGCAGCCGCCAGTTCCGTTACCGGCGCCTGCCGCACCGTACCCTTGCGCGGACCCCGCTTGCGCGCGCTCATCACCTTGATCCGTTCCAGCAGCTCCTGCGGCGAGCAGTGCTTCTTTGCCAGCAGGGCATCGGCCGCATGAATCTCTCCGCTCATCGCCTGAGGGTCGCCCAACAGAATCATCGGCACGTGACCGGCAATCTGCTTAAGGCGGTTTACCAGTTGGTGCCCATTCATCTGCGGCATCGCAAAATCGGCCAGCACCAGGTCCACCTGCATTCCGGCAAAGATGCCGATTGCCTGCTGACCACTCGTTGCCGGTACTACCCGGTATCCATTTGTTGCGAGCATGAAACTCAACACTGAAAGTTCCTGTTCGTTATCGTCTACACAAAGTATTACTTTCTTCGGCCGCATGATGTGGGATTCCACTCCTTCTTCGAGTTCAAATTCCGTTTGCCCCGGCAACAGGTCGCCACGCCCGCTCTGGTGGCGGGTTTGCCATTTGTGCTGTCGGGCCCATCGACTGCGATGGAGCCGGTCCATTCCCTCCGGATCGTTGTGACCCCCGCTGTCTCGCGCTATTGCCGGCGGCCCTGGAGGACACCGCATTCGCGCAAAAAGACAACCGGCAAGCGATCCGCACTTGGCCAGCTTTCCTTCGCTGTCAAAAAACTAGAGTTCGTTGCAGATGTCTGTCGCTTTAGCAACAGACCTTGAAAAGTCAACGGTTGAGTTGCTGCTATGAATGGCAAGCCTACGAGCCTCGCCGGTCTGTGTGAAGAGGGAACGTGAGGCGAAGACACTTCTGAAAATTCCTATGTAACAAATGGAAATTAGCTAGCGTTAACAATCGCTGTTACTTGCGATGTTGAATCCCTGTTGAAAGCATGTGCATCACGGCAGGAAAAGCCGCCCTTTTGCTACAAGAACAGTGCTGCCCGCAACCCGAACATCTGTGACCCTCGCCGAATCGACGCGAGCAGAAAGAAAAAGCTCACTGGGTCGGCCCATCTCCACGCCCTGGCGAAGATGAGTCCTCGCCTCTGAATGCAACAACGCCGCGCTTTACCAGGTAAGCGATTGCGCAGCCTGCCGCCGATCCTGTTGCCGGATCCTCTCCCCCGTTGAATTGCATGCGCGCGCGCCATTCTGCTTGAGCGTTTGCATTCTCCTTTTCAGTCGGCCCCAGCATGTAGAACCAGCGCGCTCCCCGCTCGCGCAACCACGCGGTGGCCTGCGCCTGATTCACACTGAACCTTTCCAGCGCCTGCGCCGACCGCAACGCAACTATGGCGAAGGCTGCTCCCGTGGAAACCACCTGCGGCGGCAGCGACGGGTCAAGATCGTCAACCTCAAGACCAGCCAGCCGCGCCACCATCGCCGCATCGAGCTCAGCGCCAAACTCCGGGTCCTGCTGTGTCATCTCTCCGAACAGGCCCGCGCCGCTGAAGCGTACCGGCACCGCACCCACATTTTCGGCCAGGGTCACCGTATTGCCGTCGAGCGTTTCAGGCGCTTGCATCTTGAGCACGCTCGCCGTGCCCAGGGTTGGATGGCCGGCAAAATTCAACTCTTCCTGCGTGGTAAAGATCCTCACCCGCACGCCTTCAGCCCGCTCGACCGCGGTTGCGCGGCGCTCCACAAATGTTGTCTCCGACAGATTGAACTCGCGTGCGATCGCCTGCATCCGCTCGGTACGAAGGCCGGTGGTATTCATCACCACCGCCAGCGGATTGCCCTCGAGCGGCGTCTCGGTGAACACATCGACAATGAAGTACTCGAGCTCCATGCAACCAGTTCCTGCCATGAGCGGCATAGCTGGATTATCCGCCAATGCAGCCTCTCCAACTCATGGACAAATCCACAGAAGCCCCTCCTTTCCGCATTTTTCTGTGGATTGAGGTGGAAAACCACCCGCGGCCTCCTGATAACTGGTCTGCTTCCTATTTCGCGCCCCTTGACGCACAATGGAACCCTTCACCGCTACTTTTCGTAATCCATGATCGAGATGGAACAACGCTATGGCAGGTCGTGGGTCGGGCAGCAGGTTGCCCAGACCGTCGAATTGTGGAATGACTGCGCCGGGCGCTCACTTCCGCCCATCCCGCGATTCACGGCTCGAGAGCAACGCAGGCGCGAGAAAGCCTACGGCCGTGGCCTGCGGAGCGTCGAGCGCCAGGCCATGCGCCCTTCACGCACGCCGGCCGAGCGCCTTGTTGCCCGGCAACGCATCGTGGCCACATTCCCTCCCTTCGCTGCAGTTGCGCTGGGCCTGGCGCCGGAGGCTGTCGAACTCCTTACTGGAACCTTTCTGCCAGTTGGCACCGGGCTTGCCCGCTGGGCGCGCAGCTTCGACGCGGAGATCACTGTGCCCGACACCATTCAGGCCTGTCGCAATGCGTGGACCGCGTGCGGCCTGCAGGCGCTGCTTGGCCGGCCAATGGAACTCACTCCTTCGCTGCTGGCATACAGTATGCTCTACCCCTACAGCGACAACTATCTCGACCATCCGTCGCTTTCGAGCGCCGACAAGCTCCTCTTCAGCGAGCGTTTTCGGCGGCGGCTCGGAGGCTGGCGTCTCTCCGCCTGCAACCGTCACGAAGCATCCGTTTGGGCCATGGTTGAGCTTATCGAGGAGCAGTATCCTCGCCAGCGCTACCCTCAGGTCTTCGACTGCCTGCTGGCCATTCATCGCGCCCAGGAGGAGAGCGTTGCGCAACTCGGCGGCGGCAGTTTCCGCGGCTCTGTCGACGATCGCGAGCTGTTGCGCATCAGTTGCGCCAAAGGTGGCACATCGGTGCTCGCCGATGCATGCCTGGCACAGCCGTGGCTCAGCGAGGAAGAGAGCCGGTTTGCGTTCGAGTGGGGCGTGCTGCTGCAACTCGGCGACGATCTACAGGACGTCAAGGAAGATCTCCGCCGCGGATCGGAGACGCTGTTTACCCGCGTCTCCACTGCCGGCCGGCCGCTCGATTGTCTCGTCGTGCAGCTCCTCAACTTCAGCCGCCAGGTCGCCGACCGCATGGATCGCCTGCCCAACGGCTCCGCTATGATCAAAGACCTGCTGCGCATGAGCTGGCGCTCGCTCATCCTCATGGCAGTGGCCGACTCGCAGCAGTATTTTTCGAAGACGTTTCTGGCCGAGCTCGAGCCCTGCTCGGCTTTCCGGTTCGACTTTCTTCGGGACCGGAACAAGAGCATCGCGGCCCGCGAGGCGCTTTACGCACGCCTCTTTGACGCTTTTGTTGAGGCAGCACCACAACCGGCCGGCGATGTGCCCATCCCAACCTTGCCGATTCTGCAACTCACACCGGGTGCCCCACATCTCGCATTTGAGATGTGGGAGCCGATCCCCCTCCAAGGCGCAGCCAACCCGGTCGAACTCTCCTAGTCTTCGCCCGCCATCTGCCGCCGGGAACCGCAAACCCGTCAAGAGTCTTTCCTGTTCCCCGATCTCCATCCCCCGGGTTGTTACAATCGAAAAGGCTGAAAACCGCCGATTTTCAAGCCCTTCAGCGGGCAAGACGAAAGATCGATGACCCTCCGCCTTTTTAATACCCTCACCGGACAACTCGACCCACTTGTTGCCGAAGACGGCAAGGCGCTGCGGATGTATGCCTGCGGGCCTACGGTCTACGACTACGGCCACATCGGCAACTTCAGAACGTTCCTTGAGATCGACGTGTTGCGGCGCTTTCTTTTGCTCACTGGAACCAAGGTCCGCCACGTCATGAACATTACCGACGTCGACGACCGCATCATTCACAACGCAGCCGCCGCCGGAATTTCCATCCGCGAATACTCGGCGCCCTACGAGCAGGCCTTTCTTGAAGACCTCGACGCGCTCCGCATCCAGCACCCGGAACAGCTCGCGCGCGCCACCGAGCACATCGGCCGCATGGTGGAACTGGTTGCAGAAACTCTCCGCTGCCGGCGCAGCCTACAAGACTGAGGACGGGAGCTGGTACTTCCGGCTGGCCGCGTTTCCCGCGTACGGCAAGCTGAGCAAGAAGGACCTCAGCGGCATGGAAGACGGCGCACGCGTGGATGTTGACGAGTACGAGAAGGACTCGGCACGCGACTTTGCCTTGTGGAAGGCCGCCAAGCCCGGCGAGACTTTCTGGGACACGCCGATCGGGCGCGGCCGGCCGGGCTGGCATATCGAGTGCTCGGCGATGGCGATGGAGTACCTGGGCGACAGCTTCGACCTGCACGCCGGCGGCGAAGACCTGATGTTTCCGCACCACGAGAACGAGATTGCACAGAGCGAGACTGCGACACACAAGCAGTTCGCGCGGCACTGGATGCACGTCCGTTTTCTGCTCGTGGATGGTCGCAAGATGTCGAAGAGCGAAGGGAATTTTTACACCCTTCGCGACCTGCTACTGAAGGGCTACAAGGCTTCGTCGATTCGCATGGCGCTGATCTCTGTTCCTTACCGGCATCAACTCAACTTCACTTTCGACGGGCTGGTGGACGCAACGGCCGCCATCGAGCGCCTGCGGACCTTTCGTCATCGGCTTACCTCGGGAAGTTTTCGAGCGGGCGAGAATCCTGAAATTCAGCAGGCCGCGAAAAAGGCGCAAGACGACTACATCGCTGCGCTGGCCAACGACCTGAACACCGCCGAAGCGCGCGCGGCCATCTTCGACCTGATCCGCGCGGCGAACACGGCCATCGACCAGGGACAGCTTCTGGCCGGCGATCGGGATGCGATTCTGGCCGTACTGGCGAGCTTTGACGCGGTCTTCGATGTGATAGAGGATAACGACGCCGAGCCAACGCGCCTTGCCCTCGAGTGGGCAGAGAAGGCAGGACGGCTGGCCGAAGTGGCGCCCGAGCTGCTCGCTCGCCAGTCGCTTACCGACGAAGCAATTGACGCGCTTGTCGCCGAGCGTACACTGGCGAAAAAGCAGCGCAACTTCGCGCGAGCCGACCAGATCCGCAACGAACTTGCAGAAAAAGGAATCGCGATCGAAGATTCCAAAGACGGTGTGCGCTGGAAGCGCAAATAGCAGATGTCAACTCAACTTTAGGAGGCCGAACCATGGAAGCCAACGAAGCCCAGGAATTGCAGGAGCACGCCGAGCATGGCGCGCACGAGTCCTCGCTCCGCCCCGTAGCGTTCTCCATGAGCGTGCTCGCCGTTCTGGTGGCTGTAACCACGGTGCTCGGCCATCGTACGCATACCGAAGCGGTGCTCGACCAGAACAAGGCCACCGACCAGTGGAACGAGTATCAGGCTCACAAGATCCGTTCAAACGATACGTTTCTCGCCGCCGATTTGCTCACCGTGGTCTCGGTTGCCGACAAGAGCGCTGCTGAGAAGATCCTGAAAAGCTACGCCGACCACCAGGCCAAGTGGGCCGACCAGACAAAAGACGACATGGAGAAGGCCGAAGCGCTTGAGACGAAGGTCGAACAGGCTGAAGCTCGCGCGGATCGTTTCGATCTGGCCGAGGCGTTGCTCGAGATCGGACTTGTGATCACCTCGGTCACACTGCTAACGCGCAGCCGCATCTACTGGTACTTCGGCATGGTGTTCGCACTGGGAGGGATAGTTTCAGCCCTTTCGGTGCTGCTGCTGAAATAAAAGAGGCCCACTGCAGCCGCTACTCCGCCGGCATCTGTTCCAACTCATCAATCGGAGGCTCGCCCGTCTTCGCCGTCATCTGCGCGGTCGTGAGCAGGAACACTGCAACCACGATGCAGGCCATGCCGGCGAACTCCGCCGCGACCAGCCGCTCATGCAGCAGAAAGATTCCCAGCAACACCGCGACTACCGGGTTTACATAGGTGTACGACAGGACCTTGGCCACCGGCACGTGCTCAAGCAGATAGATGAAGCCGGTGTATCCAAGCAGCGATCCGCAGGTGACGAGATAAGCCAGCGACCCAATGGACGCTCCGTTCACGTGGAACTGCGGCCATTGACCCAGTGCCGTGCCCAGCAGCAGATCGAAGGCGCCCGCAATCACCATCTGCCAGGCCGCTGCGACGAAGGTGTCTACCCTTAGCCGGGAATGACGCGCCAGCATGCTGCCTGCCGCCCACGAGAGCGCACCGGCAAGCAGTGCGACGACCGCCCACAGGAGCACACGATCACCGACAAGACCCATGTGCAACGAAGGCCAGAGAAGCGCGGCCAGTCCCACGAAACCGAGCAGCAATCCAAGCCAGCCGCGCCGAGGCAACGGCTCTCCGCTGGGCAGTGCGATTTCGATCAGCGCGACATAGAGCGGTGTCACCGCGAATCCCAGCGAGGATAGGCCACTCGGCATAGTTTTTTCCGCGAACACCAGGCCAACATTGCCTCCGCCCAGCAGGAGCACGCCGATCAATCCCAGTGTCAGCATGGTCATTGGAGGCCACTTGAGGCGCATGCCGCGCCAACGGCACCAGCCCAGCAGGATTACGCCGGCGATGAGAAAGCGCGTCCCGGCAAGCAGCAGTGCAGGCATCTCCGCCGCGCCCACGCGAATGGCCGTGTACGTCGATCCCCAGAAGAAGTAGACGGCGAGAAACGAGAGCACGATGGATGCTGTGCTGGCTGCATGGCGTTCGGAGTGCGCTGAATGGGGCAATGAGCGACGCATCGAGATAAGTCCATCTTAGTGCTTGCCATGGATCAAAGAGCGGGCACGTTGGTTTTGCAGGGCCGACGCATCTTAATTGCTATATGCGACAGGAGCGATAACAGGTGAGCTAGGGGTATGGACAGCCCCTTGAAGTATTTCGCCGAGTTGCGCGATCCGCGAGTAGAGCGGACGCGCGAGCATTTATTGGAAGAGATCCTGCTGATGGCCATCGCGGCGGTGCTGAGCGGGGCGGGAAGCTGGAACGAGATTGAGGACTATGGCAAGGCCAAACGTCCGTGGTTCAAGGGTTTTCTGCAATTGCCTGGTGGTATTCCTTCGCACGACACATTCAACCGGGTGATCTCGGCGCTGGACCCGGCCGAGATGGAGAAGGGCTTCGCGGACTGGGTGTTTTCCATCGCCAAGCTGACGGCTGGCGAAGTGGTGGCCATCGACGGCAAGGCACTTTGCGGTACGCGCGAGGCAGGCAAAAAGACTTTGGTGCATATGGTTTCGGCCTGGGCCAGCGCCAACAACCTGGTGTTGGCCCAACGCAAGGTCGATGACAAGTCCAACGAAATTACGGCCATCCCCAAGCTTCTCGACGCGCTGGAGTTGACCGGAACCGTGATCACCATCGATGCCATGGGCTGCCAGCGGGCAATCGCCAACCGGATCGTGGACAAGAAGGCCGACTACATCCTGGCCGTCAAGGAGAATCAGGGCATTCTCCTGGAAGAGATCAAGGACTCATTTCAGATGCTGATCGCCGATGCGGTGGCCGAAGAAATCGACTGCGGCCACGGCCGGGTCGAGCAACGCCGCTGCTCGGTGATTGCCGACCTGAGCATGATCGAAAAAGCCTCCGAATGGGCGTCATTACAGGGGTTGGTGCGCATCGAGTCGGAACGCTACCACAAGGCCACGGGCAAAACCGAACGCGAGGTTCGCTACTATATCACCAGCCTCAAGCCAGACGCCGAACGGTTGAATCGGTCCATCCGCCAGCACTGGGGTATCGAGAACAAGCTGCATTGGGCCTTGGATGTCAGCTTCGGAGAAGACCTGGATCGTAAACGCACCGGCCATGCCGCACAGAACTTCTCACTGCTCAACCGAATCGCCCTCAACCTGCTCAAACAGGAGAAAACCTGCAAGCTGGGGAATCAAAAGCAAACGCCTCAAAGCCGGCTGGGACAATGAGTACCTGCTGCAGCTACTCGGGAATTAAGATGCGTCGGCCCTGGTTGGTTTTGCCATTCGCTGGAATGTCGTCGCAGTGCGTGATATCCTCATGTTCAGCGGGGCTTCAATGCATATGCGTGCCGACAAAGGAATGCTCGTACCGGCCGTCAGGCGCTGGTCGCGGTCGCGCGCTCGCATCATCTGCCCGCGAAAGCACCTGCGCGTGCTGCCCACCCGCACTCGACCTAGTCTCTTCGGCGGCGACTAGCATCCCAGTCCGCCGAAGTCGCGTAATCTCCCTTTGTGGTCCGAATTGTCTCGCCCGCAAATGCCTTCCTTTCCAGGGCGAGTGGAACCGGATGATCCCGCACACTGGGATCCGTGGCCGCGCCATATCAACTTGTTGCCGCGCCGGCCGCACAACAGTACGTGCCGAGGAGACTGCACCATGACCAAGCAAGAGTTGCACGCCCAATATGGACCTAAACTTGTTTGCCCGCTGCCCGGCCCAAAGGCCCGCGCAGCCGTGATGGCAGACAACCGCTTGATTTCCCCAAGCTATACGCGCTCGTATCCGCTGGTAGCCAAGCGCGGAAGAGGCGTCAGGATTGAAGACGTGGATGGGAACGAATTTCTCGACTTCGCGGCCGGGATTGCCGTGAACTCCACCGGCCACTGCCACCCTGAGGTGGTTGCGGCCATCCAGAAACAAGCCGCTGAATTGATCCATATTTCCGGAACCGATTTTTATAACGAGCCCTTGACCGATCTGGCGGAGCGGCTCTCTGCCGTCGCGCCGATGCCCGGGCCGCACAAGTTTTTTTACGGCAACTCAGGCGCCGAGGCTATTGAGTGCGCGCTCAAACTGGCCCGCTACCACACCGGACGCCAACAGATCATCTCGTTTTTTGGCGCTTTTCATGGCCGCACCATGGGGGCGCTCTCGCTCACCGGCTCCAAGCCTCAGCAGAAGCGGCGCTTCTCGCCGCTCGTACCTGGCGTGACCCACATCCGCTATCCGTATGCATATCGCGGCTGTACTGGCGGACCGCAGGAAGAGGAGGAATTCAGCCTCGGCTGTGCGCGCTACATCGAGGAGAAGCTCTTCAAAACCATCCTGCCGCCTGAGGAGGTTGCCGCTGTTTTTATTGAACCAATCCAGGGCGAGGGTGGTTACGTTGTGGCGCCCGACAACTTCCTGCGCGAGTTGCGCGCCATCTGCAATCGTCACGGCATTCTTCTGGTCGTGGATGAGGTGCAGTGCGGCGCCGGACGCACGGGCAAATGGTGGGCCATCGAGCACTCTGGCGTCGAGCCCGACATGGTCTGCATCGCAAAAGGCATTGCCAGCGGGATGCCTCTGGGCATCTGCATGACGCGCGCGGAGATCATGGACTGGGTGCCCGGCTCCCATGCTTCCACATTCGGCGGAAATCCGGTTTCGATTGCCGCGGCGCTTGCCACCATGGACATTATCGAGCGCGAAGCCTTGGCTAACGCGGCCCGCGTCGGCGGACTCATGTTGGAAAGGCTGCGCGGCTGGAAGGAGACTCATCCTCTGGTGGGCGATGTGCGCGGACGCGGCCTGATGATCGGCATCGAGTTGGTAAAGGACAAGGCCACTCGCGAGCCGGCCGCAGCTTTGCGCAATCGCCTGGAGACGCTGGCCTTCGAGCGTGGTTTGATGGTGCTTGGCTGCGGCGAAAATTCCTTGCGGCTCGCGCCTCCGTTGATCGTCAACGAATACGAAGCCACCGTCGGCCTCGATATCCTCGAGGAGGCCTTGACCCTGGTTGAGAAAGAACACGAAGGTGCTGCAGCGCTTGAAGGTGCCCACGCCTGATCTGGGTTGCCCGGCGGTTTCGGATGTACGGAAAAATGCCGGCCACCCGAGTCTTTGGATTCTGCAAGCCGGCCTCGGATCGTGTGCAAGCAAAGTGGCCCGGGCGTCTTATCTACCGTATCTTTTCGTCGAGGCGCATATTCGCGATCTCTGAGGTGCGATGTGCGGCGTGCTCGAGATTGTGCGCCATCTCCTGGGCAGCAAGATGCTGTTCCTCGGCCGCCGCGGCCATCTGGTGTGAGAGCCCAGACAGGTCTTCGGTGTGGTTGGCGATGCGGTCGATTGCCGCGATCGCCGTGCCTATGTCTGCACCGATGGCCGCCACCTTGGCTTGAATCTCGGCGGTTGCCGCGGCTGTTTGACCGGCCAGCTTGCGGACCTCGCTTGCAACTACGCTGAACCCCTTGCCGTGTGTCCCGGCCCTCGCAGCCTCAATGTTTGCGTTCAGAGCCAGCACGCTGGTCTGTGTCGCAATCGAAGCGATCAGGTCGGCAACTTTCGCAACGCCGTTGCTCGAGGCCTTCAGGCTTAGGATTGACGATTTGCTCTCCGCACTTGCCGTGCGCGATTTTCCCGCAGCCTGCGCCACGTTCACTGCATTCTTGGCAATCTCCGCGATGCTGGCTTCGATCTCATGCGTGGCTGTAGCCACCATTTGCAGGTTGCCGTCCAGATGTTCTATGTCGGCTCGCTGCGACTCCTGCGCCTGCCTGAGGGCATCGATTGTCTGTTGTGTGCTCACTCCCCAGATCACAACGGCGCCGATGTAGTCGCCGCGGTCCCCGGTCATCGGCTCAATTTCCAGGTCGAGTTTCACAGGCCCCAGCTCGATTGTGGCCTTGTGCGGAAGCGCGTGCACTCCGTGGTGCTTCTTGCCGCCCAGGATTCTTTCGACATTTTCCGGCGCCTTGTGAAAGATGTGGATCGAATTGCCCACAATCTGGTCTACCGGCACAGGCAGGTGTTGCTGCAAGGTGTGCAGAGTTCTGCGCGACGAACGGTTGAGGTAGCGAAGAATCAGCTCCCGATCGCAGAACATTGCATTGCAGGGGAGCGCATCCAATGCGTGTTCAAAGCTGCGGTCTGAATCCGCTCCACCGCCGCTTTGCACGGGCTCCTCAGGATCCATGGGAAGGGGCGGCGTCTGCGCATTGCGGTGTGAAAACATGCCTCCAAGAACACTATGTGACATAAACGCAATCTCCTTGTCGGTAATGACCAGTTTCGCTCAATCCGGCTCTGCAGAAACTGCTTCGCAGTCGGCAGTTTTCTTGCGGTTTCCCAAAATGAACTTGAGCGCTTCGATTTGGAACGGTTTTTTCGTTTTCCTGGAACGTAAACGGTGGCCTTTGTCTTTAGTCGCGGCATCAATGCTCGAACTCGATTTGCCCGCTTCGCTCATCCCGGCGAGAATAGTGTGGGATGGAATGGCTGACTCAGATGCGCATCAATTGGATGGAGCGTGCCCTGGCCGGCCTGGACTGGATTGCTCAACGCCGCAGCCGGGCATCCGCACTCCCCGAACATCTGATAACCGGAATGCAGGGCGAGGATGCGGCTTATTTTTACCTGCGCCGCAAGGGCTACATCGTTGTTGCACGGCGCTGGTCTCCAGATCATCAGCCGGGCGACATCGACCTCATTGCCTGGCAGAATCAACTCCTCTGCGTAGTCGAAGTGAAGACGCGCACTGCCCATGACGCTACTCCCGCCGAGGTCGCCGTCGACTTCCACAAGCGAACAATGCTGCGCCGGCTGGCCCGCCAATACGTCCGGCAGCTACCGCAGCCCACCGCGCCGCAGGTTCGCTTCGATGTGATCAGTGTGTATCTGGTACCGGGGCAAAAAAGAGAGTTCGTGCACTTTGAGAGCGCCTTTGGGTGGAACGAACGGCAGGATGACGAGTGGCGCTGAGCCGCGCAATCGGAAAAGATTGCGCAGTTCTCGCCCTACCCCTGCGCGTCCTGCCACTCTTCATGCCAGGCCATCTGAATCGCTTCAAGCTTCGACTCGTTCGATTTTGCCGGGTCGTCCGCGAAGCCTTCCAGTTCTGTCACATAGCGGTGCAGGTCAGTAAAACGCACCGTCAGCGGATCAAGCTCCGGAAATTTCTCCCGCAGCTGGATGCCGATCTCTTCAGAGTCGGTCCACAGAATCTCGCGCGGCATCTTCGTCGCTCCTTACTTTCCTTCCGCCATGGCGAGCGGCTTGCCTTCTGAAGTGTAGTTGCGATTCCATTTGGGAATCTCGACCACGTAGTTGCCGGGCCGCGTGATCACGGCCTGGCAGCCCAGGCGCGAGTCCAACTGCTGGTCCGCCGCCATATCCAGGCGGTCCAGTTCGTCGTCGTCCGCCTCGCTGATTCCGTCCTGATCCTTGATCCACAGGTGGCACGTAGTGCAAGCGCAAACGCCGCCGCAGGCGTGATCGAGAAAGACGTTGAAGTTCTCCGCCACATCCAAAAATGACATTGGCTTGCCGTGATGATCGTATGGCAATGTCCCGAATTCGAATTCAACGGTCTTGCCCTCGGGCATAAATGTGACTCGCACGAGTTTCTCTGGTGGAATCGCTTTTGCGTTTGTTTCGCTCATATCATTCTGTCCTTCTTCGGCGGGCTTCCAAAGGTCGGATGACTGCGGCCGTTCCGGATCCATCCGAGGCTAAAGTCCGCGACCATTTTAGAGCGGCTTCGGCACAACTGAAGACCTGTCGTTCAAAAAACGTCCGTGTCTGTCACCGCTTTATTTGAACTCTGCGGTGGCCATTGGATGGGGCGCCGTGACGGCCTCGTCCAGTTCCTCCCCGGCAATGTTCATGGTCTTGCCGCGGAGTGCACTCGATACAGCGGCATCCATCATCAGTTCGGCCAGCCGTTGCGTTGCGCGGTCGAGCGCAACCGTCGCATTGCGGATGGCTGCCATGTCGGTGCCGGCTTTGACTTCGGCCAGTCGGCCCTGTGCAGCACGAATCGCGGCCTGCTCTTCGCCGGTCAACTGTCCCCATACCGGACTCTTCTGCGCGCCATCGACCTTCGATTGAATCGACTCGGCCTCAATGCGTGCCTCGATAAGGAGTCGCTTGGCGAAGTCCTCTTCAGCGTGATCGAAGGAGTCGAGAATCATGCTTTCGACTTGCTCGTCCGTCAATCCATAGGTCGGCTTTACTTCAATCTCTGCGGCAAGTCCGCTGCGCTGCTCGCGTGCAGAGACCTGCAGAATCCCGTCCGCATCGATGAGGAAGCGCACCTCGATGCGCGGCATTCCGGCGCTCATCGGCGGAATTCCTTTCAGATCGAAGCGGGCCAGCGAACGGCAATCGGCTGCCAGCTCGCGTTCGCCCTGAACGACGTGAATCGCTACGTTGGTCTGGCCGTCTACTCCCGTGGTGAAATGCTCGGTGGCCGACGCGGGAATCGTCGAGTTGCGCTGGATGATGCGCGCCACCGTGCCGCCCAGGGCCTCGATGCCAAGCGAAAGCGGCGTCACATCCAGCAGCAGCATTTCTTCTGTTGACTTCGAGGCGCCGGCCAAAATCTCTGCCTGCACTGCCGCGCCAAGCGCAACCACTTCATCGGGATTGAGCTCGATATGGGGTTTCTTGCCGCGCGCGCCGAGATGGAAGAGTTCGTCGACCAATTCGCGCACCGCGGGAATGCGCGTGGACCCGCCAACCATCACCACTTCATCGATGTCTTCCGGCGTGATTCCGGCGTCCGCGATAGCCTGCTTGCATGGACCCACCGTCCGCGCCAGCACCGGCTCAATCAGCAGCTCGAAGACCGCGCGCGGAATCTCGCGCTGGTAGCGGTCGCCATTCGGCAATTCAATGTCAAAACTCGCAGACTGTTCAGCGGAGAGGCGAATCTTGGCTTCGATTGCGGCTTTGCGCAGAGCCTGCACCGCGCCAGGATGACTTCGAAGATCGACACCGTGCTCGGCATGAATTTCGTCAAGCGCAATTGCCAGCAGAAGATTATCGATATCGTCGCCGCCAAGGTGCGTGTCGCCGTTGGTGGATTGCACTTCGAAGATGCCATCGCGCAGCTTGAGAATGGAAATGTCAAAAGTGCCGCCGCCCAGATCGTATACCGCGATGGTTCCGGCCTTCGCGCGATCGAGGCCATAGGCCAAGGCTGCCGCGGTGGGCTCGTTGACCAGCCGCAACACCTCGAGGCCAGCCATGCGCCCGGCGTCCTTGGTCGCCTGCCGCTGCGCATCGTTAAAGTAGGCCGGGACTGTAATGACCGCCTGCGTAACCGGCGCGCCAAAGAACCGCTCGGCATTGCGCTTGAGCTGGCGCAGAATGTATGCCGAAATCTCCGGCGGCGTAAAGCGGAGTTCGCCCAGTTGAATGCGCGGAACCTCGCCCGCCTCCACATCGTCGGCAAGCCGGAACGGAAACAGCTTCAGCTCGTTTTGAATCTCTTCAAGCCCGCGCCCCATCAGTCGCTTGACGGAGTAGATCACTCGCTCCGGCGTTTCGATGAGTGCCTTGCGGGCGCTGTTGCCTACGGTGACTGTGGGACGGCCGCCGTCCGCGGGGATCGGATCGAGTGCCACCACCGAGGGCACGAGGTTTGAGCCGTCCACGCCGGGAATCACCACCGGCGCATCGCCCTCCATATATGCGACCAGGGAGTTGGTCGTTCCCAGGTCGATTCCGACTACGCGTCCATCCGCCATTTCTTTCGCTCAAGCTCCCAAGGTTTCAGTTACGTCGCGGACCAGATTGCTCAGATAGCGCCTGCGGTCAAGCAGGGCCACCATGGTCTTTTCAGCTTTCTTGCGGGCCGCAGCGTCGCCTTCGTCCCACATCTGCCACTGGCTGCGCAGGTCCTGATCCACCTCATCCTGCAGGCCGTCGAATTTGCGCTTCGCCTGTTCCAGGCTGGCTTGCAGTTCCGGGTCTGTCTCGCCAGTTTTTTGTGCCATGCGCATCTCTTCGAGCTGCATATTCAATTCGAAGACCTCTTCCAGCAGATCGGCAGGCACGCGAGATGGGTCTTTTCTGTCTTTCCCGCTGTGCTCTTCGCCGATCTCCGCACCGTGAAGCTTCAGCAGGTACTCGGTGCGGTGCAGCGGATCTTTCAGCGTCCGATAGGCGTCGTTGAGCAGCGCCGTATCGGCCAGGCTCCATTGCCGCTCATTCTCACCTGCACGGGCAAAGCGGTCTGGATGCACCTTGCGGCTGAGCCGATGAAACTCGTGCTCCAGCGCGGCCAAATCCAGATTCAGCCGAGGCTCCAAACCAAAAACGGAGAAAAAATCGCCGCCAGGAGGCGGCTGGATCTTGCTGCAATGCGGGCAGAACAAAGTGGACATCGTTGTGCGCGACGGCGCACGACCAGCATGCCACGGGTATTGCCGAATCGAGAACTTTCAACATGACTGACTCCGACGACCGACTTACGAGGAGAACGATGAACCGCAGCCGCAGGATCGAGAGGAGTTCGGATTGATGAAGTTGAATCCCTGCCGCATCAGCGTCTCCTCGTAGTCCAGCGTCATGCCGTGCAGATAGAGAAACGACTTGGGATCTACAAATACGCGCACTCCATCGAACTCGTAGATGCGGTCGCGCTCGCGGGGCTGCGTATCGAACTTGATGGAATAGGAAAGTCCCGAACAGCCCCCGCCCATCACGCCGAGCCGCAGGCCGCCCTCTTCCGGGCGACACGCCTTCCTTGGCCATGGCGGTCCGAATGCGCTTGATGGCGCGCTCAGTAACTTGCAGGCCCTGATTTGCCGTCTGCGTTGAGGCAGGTCTGCGGAGGCGCAAATCCTCCCTCGTCCGGCTTCGATCCAATTGTCACCATGTTCGCCATACTTGCCTTTTCGTTTCCGCTTCCCAGATTTCAAGAGGGTCGCGGACTTTAGCCGCGACCCCTTGCAGGAAAGGGAAAGCCCCTTAGTGCGCCGCGGCGGCAGCGTCAGCCGTCTCCGCAACGCCGTTCTTCTTCTTCCAGTCGCCAATGGCCGCGCGAATTGCATCCTCGGCCAGCACCGAACAGTGAATCTTCACCGGCGGCAGCGACAGCTCTTTTACGATGTCGGTGTTCTTGATAGCCAGCGCGTCTTCAACGGTCCGGCCCTTGATCCACTCAGTCGCCAGAGAAGAGCTGGCAATTGCAGAGCCGCAGCCAAAGGTCTTGAACTTGGCCTCTTCAATAACCTGCGTCTCGGGGTTTACGCGGATCTGCAGCCGCATCACGTCGCCGCATTCAGGCGCACCCACCAGACCAGTGCCCACTTCCGTGGAGCTCTTGTCGAGTTGGCCCACGTTGCGCGGGTTGTTGTAGTGGTCGATCACCTTGTCGCTGTATGCCATTTGTTTACTCCTCTGCGGGGGAAGCCGCGTTTTTTGAATGAATCTTTGCCGCTAATCCGCGGCCCTCTCAAAGTGCAAAATCAGGTACACGAGGCAGGCAAGCGCCACGCCGATCCAGGCTCTTCGAACCGTCCAACGTGCAGCGCGCCATGCTTCTTCCTGCCACCGGTCGTTCAAACTCCCAAACATTGGATGCCTCGTGTCGGTGAACCGGCTCAATGCGCTGCCCACTGAATCTTCGTCAGGTCGATGCCTTCCTGCACCATCTCGTAGAGCGGTGAAAGCTGGCGGAGATGCTTCACAATGTCAATCACCTTGGCAGCCACGTAGTCCACTTCGGCCTGGGAATTGAAGCGGCCCAATCCAAATCGAATGGAACTATGCGCCACATCGTCGCCGAGTCCCAAGGCCTTAAGCACATAGGAGGGCTCCAGCGTGGCCGAAGTGCAGGCCGAACCGCTCGAGACCGCGACGTCGTTGATGCCCATCAGCAGCGACTCGCCTTCGACATAGACAAAGCTCATGTTCAGGTTGCCCGGCAGGCGGTGTTCCCAGGAACCGTTCACGTGAACGTAGTCCAGCTCCGATTCGAGCTTCGCCTTCAGCCGGTCGCGCAGGCCGCGCAGATACGCCGCCTCGGAGTCCATCTCCTCAAGTGCAATCTCGCAGGCCTTGCCCAGGCCAACGATCCCAGGCACATTCAATGTCCCCGACCTCATCCCGCGCTCGTGCCCTCCGCCGTCGATCTGCGCGGCGATCTGAACCCTGGGGTTGCGCCGGCGGACATAAAGCGCGCCAACACCCTTGGGTCCGTAGATTTTGTGTCCGGAGAGCGAAAGCACGTCGATGTTGTCGGCCATCACGTTGACGGGGACTTTGCCCACCGCCTGCACCGCATCGGTGTGGAAGATGACGCCCTTCTCGTGACACAGCTTGCCAATTTCGCGGATCGGCTGCAGCACGCCGATCTCGTTGTTGGCCGCCATGATCGAGACAAGGATGGTCTTTTCGTCCATCGCGCGCTTCAGGTCTTCGATATCGATGAGTCCGTCGGCCTTCACGGGCAGATAGGTGACCCGGTAGCCGTACTTCTCCAGGCGCTTGCAGGTATCCAGAACTGCCTTGTGCTCGGTCACCTGGGTGATGATGTGATTGCCGCGCTCGCGGTACATCTCGGCGATGCCCTTGATGGCCAGGTTATTGCTCTCCGTGGCGCCGGAGGTAAAGATGATCTCCTTCGCGGTGGCGCCGATCAGTTTGGCGATCTGTTCGCGGGCTGTCTCGACGGCCTGTTCCGCCTCCCATCCAAAGGAGTGGTTGCGGCTCGCCGCATTCCCAAACTTGTTGGTGAAGTAAGGCATCATCGCTTCCAGAACCCGCGGATCGATGCGGGCTGGTGGCGTGATTATCCATATAAATAGGCAGCTTCACGCCTGCTGGAACTTCCACGTTGCTCGTTACGGTACTCATCCTGATCTCCATCCTCGTCAATGCTCTGCTCCGCTCAGCGCGGAGGGGGAAAAGTGCTTCGGTTACAACGTCAACTCAACCAGGCCGCTGTTCGCGCGAGCCCGGCCCGCTGGCCGTTCGTGTTCCGCCAGGTCCTGAATGCTGATGCTCTTCAGAACTCCGGCAATGGTCTCGTTGACCCTCGCCAGCGGCTCCTTAATGGTGCAGCTCGGCGTCAGCTCGCACGACTTGGTCCCTTTGGTGCAGGAGGTGATGAAAAACGGCCCGTCGATGGCGTGAATCACCTCATAGGCTGAAATCTCCCGCGCATTCCGTGCCAGTGCGTATCCGCCGTTCATCCCGGCATGGGAACGCAATAACCCATGCTTGGTGAGCGATTGCAGTATCTTGGCCAGCAACTGCGCCGGAATCCCGTAGGCGTCGGCCACATCCTTGGCGCTCAAAGCAGCCGTTTCCGGATGCTCGGCAAGGTACTTGAGCGCCATCAACCCGTAGTCCGCCTTCTTGGTCAGCTTGAGCATTCAATATCCGACTTCTTCGGTCCGTGTTTAGTATACGACCATTTCTGTCGGTATTTCAAGCCTTTCCGCCTGGCTCGGCCAAGCCGTCAAACGAAAAACTTTCAAGAAAGATCGAATATTCGGTAGAAATCCGTTTTAATTTACTAAAAAGACCGCTACAATCTGGCGGAAAGAGCATCCATTTCAACCGATAATACGAACGATGGCCACCGCCTGCAGACATCCAAAGGTACGAATCGTCTCTCGGCACGATGACACAGAATATGTCGAGTGCCTGGAATGTGGCGAGGTCTTTGACTCCGAGGAGTTCCGCGACATGGAGATTGAGGACACCGCTGAAACAGAAGACGTCTCCGACGACGCCTGAGAGCCCGCGCTGGACGCGCATTACTTGGCGGCGGAGCCGTTGGCGGCCGGACTGTTTCCCCGGCGTGAAACCACCCATGCGTAATGGAGCCCCGAGACCACGGTCAGCGCGATCGTGGCGTCGAGAGCCAGCATGCGAAAGACGACAACCCAAGGCGCAGAAATGAGCTGGTGCAGCAGCACCGCAGCCACCGCGCTCACCTGGGCCAGGGTATTGGCCTTGCCGAAGATGCTGGGCCGAAACTCCCGCCGTCCCACGGCCGCGTAGAGAATCGCCGCCACCAGCAGGATGCCCACATCGCGGCCGAACACCAGCACCGTTACCGTGGTGGGAATCAACCCCTCGTGCATCAGCACCAGAAAGATGGTACTCAGCAGCAGCTTGTCGGCCACAGGATCAAGGTAATGGCCCAGCATCGTGCGCTGCTTGAGCAGCCGCGCCAGGGTTCCGTCGAGCGCATCGGTCAAGCCCGCGGCCAGAAACAGAACAAAACTAAGCGTGAAGTTGCGTTCAAGTATGGCCGCTACAAGAAACGGCGCCAGACAGATGCGCAGCAGCGTAAGCAGGTTGGGGGCGGTGCGGAATGGGTTGAATCTGTGGGCCGAATCTTCGTGCATGGCAGGGTCAAAAAGAAATGCAATGGACTATAGCGCCAAACTCCGCCCCGGTGAGATTCCCCGGTCTATCGCAAAAAACGACCGCCCGTGAGAAAACCGATGGGGCAGGCCGCTTATTGAGATGCGGGTCCGTGCACCGCAGGCGCGAAAGCGTCATTCTCTCGTCAACGATGGTACAGCATCAACCATTGCTGCCGCAGCCTGCTTCTTTCCCCTGCGCCCCGATCCTGATAAACTAACTCCTGTTGCTTTGCAGGCGCGTAGCTCAGTTGGTTAGAGCGCTTCCTTGACACGGAAGAGGTCGCTGGTTCGAGTCCAGTCGTGCCTACCATATTTATCAGTGATTTAGCGGATCTCCGATTCCTCAACGGCTCCCCGCCAACCCAAGCTCCAACCCAAACTGGCCTATTTATCGCCTGAATTAACGTTGATCGCTTCGAGCAACTTCGCCCACGCTCTGAGTTGCGCAGAGCCTTCCTGGTGGCAAACATAGAGAAGCTGAGAAGGTTGGAAAATCCGTTGGCTGCGGGAATTGGTGAGCGGAACCCTATCCTTGCCACGATAAAACTGCGACAGGGATAGGGTGCCCACTTCCTGCGATTCCTCTCAGTGCTACCAACTCGCTTCTACTTGGGAGATGCGATTCTTACCAGCAGGATGTCGTGACTGGCGAGTTCGACGGGCTGGTTTTCAGCAAGCGTCACATCCTTGCCTGTCCAGAGGTCCCTCCCTTGCTGGGGGCCGTGGAGTCCGAGCTTGATGAGACTGAGGTGGAAGGGGTGAGTTGATACGACGTCGGAACCGGCGTTGAGGACGGCTACGGCGAGCGCTCCTCCTGCGAGATGGCGAGTCCAGACTTCGACCTCGCCGTCAGTGTAAACACGGGTTCCCTCGCGGCCGAGTTTGTCCTGATCAATGGCGATTACGTCTTTGTTGGTGAGGATGGCCTTGATCTCGGGCTTCATGTTGGGCAGGTCATTGCCGGCGAGAAGAGGCGCGGCGAGTATGGCCCACATTGAGAAGTGAGAGCGGTTCTCAGCCAGCGTGAGAGTGCCGTTGCCAACTTCAAGCATGTCAGGATCGTTCCAGTGGTCGGGCCCCGCGTATTTGGCCAGGCCAGCCTGCTGACTGATGATGTTGTAGATGCTGCCCCAGGTAGGCCGCACGTCGCCGGTGGTGCGCCAGAGGTTGCCGCCAAGGGAGGGAGCCCACTCCCATACCGAGTCCCACCCGTACTGGCAGAAAGAGTAGACGATGGGGTGGTTGGTGGACTTGAGGGCCTTGCCCATCTTGTCGTAGGCGGCGAACATGAGGCGCATCTGTGCGGCCTTGTCGTCAGGCGCCTGGGCCTGCATCACGTCCTTGCGAAAACTGCAAAGGTCGTACTTCAGGTAGTCGATGCCCCACGAAGCATAGAGCTGGGCGTCCTGCACTTCGTGGTCCAGAGAGGCTGCGAAGCCTCCGCAGGTCTTGGAGCCCGGCCCGGAGTAAATCCCGATTTTGAGCCCCTTGGAGTGGACGTAGTCGGCAAGCGCCTTCATATCGGGAAATTTGTCGTTCGTGTGAAGCACGCCGCTGGCATCGCGTTCCCCTTCCCAGGTGTCGTCGATGTTGACGTAAATGTAGCCGGCGTCTTTCATCCCGGTCGAAACAATCTGGTCGGCGGAGTCGCGAATGTCCTTGTCGGTAACTTTGCGCGCGAAGAAGTTCCAACTGTTCCAGCCCATGGGCGGGGTCAGGGCAACAACATTGGAAGCAGGGACGGCTTTGGCTTTTGTGACTGTGGCGGCCTTGGGAGCGGGTTTCGATGCTGGTGTGGTCTGGGCAGAGGCGCTAAGCGTTGCCAGGGCGAGAATGGCTGAAGAAATGGACGCGATAACACGCATGACGTTGATCTCCTGAAAACATTTTCAGCGGAATACTATTCTGCTACGCGGATTTCGGCAAGCCTCTGGCGAACTGCGCCAGAAAAAACGATCGCCATTAAGGTGCGTTGTTCTCCCTTTATCGCTGAACTCGATGCAGAACCAGCGGGACGGCAGCCGGTATGCGCATGTTGGGATTTCTCGATGGATCCGATCCATCCGGTGGAGGCCCGACCGCCGGCTGTGGCCCAGACGCCTCTGTGATGTGAGGCGTTGGAAAGCGCGGCGCCATAGTTCGCTGGAGTTCAATGCGGTCGTTCTTGATCGTTCCCGAATAGCTGCTGGTGCCCACCTTGAAGGACACGCTGTTGCCATCCACTTTGCCTTCCTCGACTTTGGCGCCTGCATCGTTTCCGCCGAAGAAGCCGCCGCCCGCGCCCTCCACCATGCCTTCCAGACTGGCGCCACTCTGCCGGAGAACGTAGACCGTGTTGTCGTCGCCAGTGAAAGCCGCCAATTGACTGGCCGCCCCACTTGTGTCCGGTATTGGTCTCCACAGTCCGGTGATGCCCGCGCCCGTTGGCACTTCGCGTTCCCAGACCGCCACTTGCGGTCGCAGCGTCGTCGACTTTCCCGCGATCGTTACGCGTGCCGATGCCAGCCCCGGAGACTCCGCCTCCACGGTAATGCTCCCGTCTGACTTCATTGACTGGACAATCGCCATGCAAAGACCGCAAAAAGCCTTTCGCGCCGTGCCCTTGTCCGGTTCCTGATTGGTGGGGTCTCCGTTGCCGGTGCCGATCAGCCGCCCCTTCCCCGAGACGCTGAAAGTAACTTCGTTATCGGTGATGGGCACAACTCGGCCTTCCGCATCCTGCACTTCGACGGCGAACATGGCCACGTCTTCGCCATCAGCGGAGATCTCCATGCGGTCCGCGCTCATCACCAGTTTCGCTGCGGCGCCCGTAGTCTCGCGCTTTGCCGTCATAACCTGCTTGTCTGCTTTGAAACCCCGAGCCTCGATCGTGCCGGGAGCATAGGTCACGTTCCACGCGAGGTGCGAGTCCTTCTTCATATCCTTCGCGCCCAGGCTCTGGCCGTTCAGAAATAACTCAACCTTGTCCAGGTTTGAATAGACCCATACCGCGATCTCTTTCCCTTCCATCCCCGGCCAATTCCAATGTGGAAAGACGTGCAGCACCGGCTGTTCAGTCCACCACGCCTTGTAGTAGTAGAACGAGTCTTTCGGGAATCCGCAGGTATCGATGATTCCGTACTGCGAGCTGATGTTGGGCCACTCGTTCGGCGAGGGTTCGCCGCGATAGTCAAATCCCGTCCAGATAAAGCCGCCCGAAAGCCACGGCCGCGAATTGCAGAAGCGCCACCAGCCTTCAGCCGAGGCGCGGCCCGTGGTCGTGTAGGGATCGTACGAACCGACATAACCTTTGCTGAAATCGGTAACGTAAATTCCGCGCGTGCCGACCGCGCTTACGGTTTCAGTGCCGACGACCGGCTTCTCAGGATGGGCCTTGTGATACGCTTCCGCGCCGGGGTCCATGTAGTTGTAGCCCATCACGTCGCACTCCACCAGGCCGCCGACACCAATTGCGCGGATGGGAGCGATTGACACCGGCCGGGAACCATCGTGCTCTGTCGCAACGGCTTTCATGGCGGTCAGAATCTTCAATCCCGTGTCTGTGTTCGCCTGGCCTTCTTCATTTCCCATAGACCACATGAAGACGCTGGGATGATTACGATCTCGTCTCACAAGATTTTTGAACTGACTTAGGCCCTCAGGGTTCGAAGACATCATGCGCGTCTCATCGAACACCAGCATGCCCAATTCGTCGCAGGCTTTGAGAAGCTCAGGAGTGGGAGGATTGTGCGATGTGCGCAAGGAGTTGCAACCCATCTCCTGAAGCTTTCGAATGCGGAAGTACTGCACGGCATCCGGCACCGCCGCACCCACGCCGGCATGGTCCTGATGATTGCACGTGCCTTTCAACTTTACAGATTTACCATTGAGGAAGAATCCTTTCTCCGCGTCGAACTTCACATCGCGAATGCCGAACGGCGTCTCGTAACGATCCACAATGTCACCGCCGGCTCTCACTTCCGTCACCAGCTTGTAGAGATTTCGCTCCTCGAGAGACCACAGCAGCGGTCTCTTGACTACCAACTCCTGCTTGAAGGTTTGTTCTCCAACTCCCGGAATGGATAAGAAAGCCGTAACTGCTTTTCCTGTTTCCTTGCCTGCCGGATCGAGAACCGTCGAGATCACGCGCACGTCCTGTGCGGTCACGCCCTGGTTCTCCACCTCCGTACGGATGGATAGAGCAGCTTCGCCTGTCTTAACTTCGGCGGCGACAAACGTTCCCCATTCCTTCACGTGTACCGGGTTCGTCTTCATTAGCCAGACATGCCTGTAGATCCCCGCTCCTTCATAGAACCAGCCATCGCTCGATGTGGCATCCACGCGCACCAGCAAAACGTTCTTTCCGCCTGGGGTGGCGAAGTCGCTCACGTCAAAACTGAAAGGATCGTATCCACCGCTATGACGGCCAATGTAAAAGCCGTTGAAGACCACCATCGTCTCCCGGTAAGAACCGTCGAACTCGATCGTGATTCGCTTGCCGGCGTCGGCCTCAGAAAGCTCGAAGACGCGGCGATACCAACCCACACTCGTGGCCGGGTAAGTTCGTCCCAACGGATAGAATCCCTTGCTTGAAAGCGCGCGGTCGTTCTCAAACGGCAGCTCGACAGCCCAATCATGGGGCAGATCGACTGACTTCCAGTCGCCATCGTCGAAGGCTATGCTGCCCGCAGGCAGGAAGTTTCCCGTTTTCTGAAAGGTGCCGCTCCGCCCCATCCCGAAAGCAAAATCCTTCGCCGGATCATTCGCATTGCCCAGGTGGAAGCGCCAGCCGAAGTCCAGAAGGAGCCGTTCGCGCTCCGCTCCTGGCTTGGCAGGCTTAGGCGTGGCGCCCGTAGGCTGCGTGGTTGGCTCAGCTCCGGTAGCCTGAATCGCGGCTCCCATAGGTCCCATGCCGTGGGCCGCAACAGCGGCCGGCGCCAGCAGACTTGATTTCAGCAGATCGCGACGTGAAAAGGTTTTCATATTGCCTCCGTTGAGAGATTCTGCGACCGGATATGTTTACAGCTTTTGCAAACCCCTCAGAATTTTCATCTGGATAATATACTGAAACCCCCTCCTTGGGGATTTTCCCCGCGAGTGTGCCGCCCGTGGATCGCTTTTGGGGGAATTAGTCTATATCTGTGGCCGAATGGCAATCGAGTTCTTCAACCGGAACGTACTTGGAGCGTATTTCAAAAATCCGCTTTGTGTCAGGGCACGACTTCAGTCGTGCCGCAAGTGCCCAGAAAAGACCGGGGCTTTAGCCCCTGCCGGAATGTGGCCGAGATGGGCTGGGCCGTTTTTGAAACACTCTCTAAGGAAACTGGGTGTGAGCACAATGAACGACTCTGCCAAAATAATTGAGGCCACTGCGCAGGTACGGGCCTCACACAAACCGTGGTCTTCATCTGCAGTAGGCAACTGCCGGTATCTTCTCACCGCTCTCGGAGTTTTCGCGGCCCTGTTCAGCGAGGCAATCCCCGCGTCGGCTGTGCAGAACGCTTCAGTGCAGCCCTCCGTTGAAATTACGATCCAGGGCAAAGTTTTCAACTCCACCGGAAGACCGGTTGGAGATGCATCTGTGCGGCTTGAGCGCGAGGATCTTCCACTCCGTCTGGAAACGAAAACGAATGCTGAAGGTGTCTTCGTATTTTCCGCGCCCGGGATTGGCAAGTATCTCCTGATAGCGGAGAAATCGGGACTGAGAAGTCGAGCTACTTCCGTGGTTGCATTGTCCGAGGGAGAGCAAAATCAGGTGAACGTGGTCCTTGAAGATTCACTGGATGTCCACGCAGGTTCCACCGCTTCTGCACCGCCTCCAGCCCAGACCATGGAATTTGCCGACAAGCCGAGTTTCACTGTCGCGGGGGTCATGGATTGGACTGCCGCGGGAGGGCACGGGGCGGACACAAGCCTGCGAACCAGCGAGGCTCTTACACACGAGACGCTGGCGCTCAAAGCAGGCGGGGTAGCTCACTTTGCGGCACATTCCACTCCCGCTGTCATAGAAGCCAGCGGACCTGAAGCCAAGCTGCGTGCAGCCGTTGCCAGTTCCCCCGATAATGCGGAAGTGAACCGTCAGCTCGGCGATTTTTATCTCGATGCCGGCAGATATGCGGAGTCCATTCCTCTGCTTCAGACTGCGTATCAGATTGATCCCGCCGATCAAAAGAACGAATATCGCCTGGCGCTGGCATTGAAGGGAGCCGGCGATTTCTCGCCGGCGCGTGAACACGTCGGGAAGTTGCTGGCACATGGCGAAAACGGCGATCTGTGTCGCCTGGCAGGTGAGCTTGACGAAGCAGCGGGAGATCCCTTGACGGCCGTGCACGAATTTGAGCGAGCCGTTCGCCTGGATCCGGGCGAAGAAAACTACTTCGAGTGGGGCGGCGAGTTGTTGCTACACCGCGCCATCCTGCAAGCACAGGAGGTCTTTCAAGACGGCGTCAAGGCGTATCCAAAATCGGTCAGAATGCTGACAGCGCTGGGTACCGCTCTGTTTGCGAGCGCCCATTACGAAGAGGCCGCCCAGCGCCTCTGCGATGCCTCCGATCTCGGTCCTGCAAACCCCGAGCCTTATGTCTTCATGGGCAAAATTGAAATGGTGGCGCCCAATCCAATGCCATGTGTTGATGAGAGGTTGGCGCGCTTTGTCGATCTCCAACCGGGAAACTCTCTCGCCAACTACTATTACGCGATGGCGATCTTGAAAGGCCAGGCACAGCCAGCGGACCAACGGCTTCTGCAACAGGTCGAGACGTTGCTCAACAAGGCGGTGGCGATCGACGCCAGATTTGGCGAAGCTTACATGCAACTTGGGAATCTTGACTACTCCAGGCGTGACTTTGACAAAGCGATCGACTATTACACCAAGGCAATCGAAGTGAAGCCCGAGCTGGTCGACGCTCACTATCGGCTGGCAGTAGCCTACGATCGGATAGGCGAGACGCAAAAGGCCAGGCAACAATTCCAACTGCACGACGAAATAAAGCAACAACAAGCAGCTGAAATCGAACGCCAGCGGCGCGAGGTCAAGCAGTTCCTGGTGGGCGGCCAACCAACTTATCCTGTTGCGCACTGAAGAAGAACGCATTCGATCCACTCCAGCGATCTTCCTATCCCCTTACAGCACGTGAGCTACTTCGCGGACGGTTTGAACGACGCAGTTATCCCTTCCCCTTCGCGAATGGTGAGGATCTGGTTCGCTTTGATCTGCTCGAATCGCTCAATCTTCTGCGTGGTTGGCCATTTGACTTCGATCGAATCCACAGTCTTGAACTGCCCAAGGCCGAAGTGAAGGCGCAGGTCGCTCTGCGACATCACGCTGGTGCCGCTCTTCACTTCATCCATCTGGACATGTTTCCCGATGATGACTCGCACCCGTGCTCCAATCGCCGTGCGATTGCATTTGCTTCCCACCAGCTTGATCTTGATCCAGTTCTGCTTGTTGCCCCCGATATTGCGAAGCAGCGAGGGTAGATCGTTCATGTTCAGGACGAGGACGTCCATGCAGCCGTCGTTGTTATAGTCTCCAAAAGCCGCACCGCGGCTGGAAAAACGCTCACTGATACCGGGTCCCATCTGCGACGAAACGTCTTCAAAATGGCCGTTGCCGAGATTCCGGTAGACCAGTCGGGGATTCTTGAATGATTCCCCGAATTTATAGGCGTCAACCTGCGGATAGACGTGTCCATTCACCTGAACAATGTCCGGCCAGCCATCGTTGTCATAATCGATAAATCCGCAGCCCCACGCCACATAGCCTTTGTTCGTCCCGACGCCGGAACTGGACGATAGATCGCTGAAGGTACCATCCCCGTTGTTGTGGTAAAGATTGCTGGTGTCATCCACAAAGTTAGTCTTGAAAATATCGAACCAGCCGTCGCAGTCGTAATCGGCCACCGCGAGGCCCATTCCGGCCTGTTCGTTACCGTCCTCGTTGTAAGCGCAACCGGCCGTTACCGCCACGTCGGTGAACGTGCCGTCGTGATTATTGCGAAATAGGATGCTTGGTTCCGAGTCCACCGCGACATAAATATCCGGCCACCCGTCGTTGTCGAAATCATAAGAAGTAGCACTAATGGAGTAGCGCGCCCCAGGCTTCAGAATTCCCGCCTTCTCTGAAACGTCAGTAAAAGTGCCGTCCCCGTTGTTGCGGTAGAGCAGGTTTGTATCTCCAGGAAGTCCGCGCGGGCCGCACATCGTGGGCACACCTTTCCACTGGCAGAAACTCATGTCGTTGGCCGAAGGAATCCCGTCCGGATCCAGCTTGACGAAATTGCATACGAATAGATCGAGGTTACCGTCCCGGTCGTAATCGAGAAAATTGCAGCCGGTGCCCCAGCGGCCTTTTTTCTGCGCCAGGCCGGACTTGTGCGTGACATCGGTGAAGGTGCCATCTCCGTTGTTATGGAAGAGAATGTTGTGGCCCCAGAAGCAGCAGAAGAGATCGTCCCATCCGTCATTGTCGTAATCGCCAACGCAAACGCCCGTCTGCCACCCGGTACGCCCCAGCCTCGACTTCTCGGTGACGTCTGTAAACGTGCCGTCGCGGTTGTTCTTGTACAAGTGCGAGATCGGTGCCTTGCCTGCGGGCCAATGAGCATCCAGGCGATTTCCATTGGTCAGATAAATGTCCAGCCATCCGTCATTGTCGTAGTCGAAAAATGCCAGGCCACTCCCTTTGGTTTCGACGATCAGCCGCTTGTTGGTGATTCCGCCCCAGACATTCGGAATTTTCAGACCGGCTTGCTCAGAAACATCCACAAACTGAACCGGAGACGAAGCAGACTCGGGCGCGGCCGCTTCAACGACGACCAGACTCTTCCACTTCCAAAGCGGAGTCACAAGAGCATCGGTGAGTGCGCTGCCGAGCGCAAAAAGCGATGATCCCAGAAAGCGCCGTCGCGGAATGATCATAGTTGGCGATGATTATAGCAATCGAAGCAGTCGTGGAATGGGCCGATAGAACCAACAGGAACGGCATGCGCGTCGCGATCGTCAAGTTCGTCAGCGCAGCTTTTGCAGGGCCTCGGTCGCGCCTGGATTTCCAGGTTGCAGACGCAATAACTCCTGCAATATTTCCTTTGCTTTTTCCATATTGCCATTGATCACGAAGAGGCGCGCCAGATTGAGATAGGACTGATCGTAGTTAGGAGCAACGCGAATCCCTGTCCTGAATTTCTCCTCGGCCTTCGAGTAATCCTGCGCGCGGACGAAGAGAACGCCGAGGTTGTTCAAAGCCTCGGGATAATCCGGCCGCAGGTCAATCGCCTTGCTTAAATAGTCCGATGCGAGCTGCACCCGGTCTTGCTGGGCATACAGCATTCCAAGGCTGTAGTTGACTTCGGGGTCGTTGGGCTGAATCTCCAGTGCACGGCCGAGGCATTTCTCTGCATTGGGGAAATCCCGCTGCCGCCTGTAGACGTTGCCCATATTCAGCAGTGCAATTGCATACCTCGGTCGCAGCAACAGAGACTGCTTGAAATCCTGAATGGCCTCTTCCGCTTTCCCTTTTTGCGCGGCCATCATGCCAAGGTTGTTCCATGCTTCAGGATAGTTTGGGCGCAGTTTCAAAGCACGCTCAAGGTAAGTTTGCGCCGCAGTAAAATCGTTCTTTCGCAGGCTGAGCGTACCCAGGTTGTAGTAGGCGTCCGGATCATCCGGCATGGCGGCGACAACCTCCAGAAACGATTCCGAAGCCTGTTGCAGGTAGCCTTGTTGTAGCATGGCCACTCCGTATGTAAAGTCGTTGCGGCGAAATGCGTCCTGGTACAAATTTCCTTTGAATGGAATCGCCTTCAGCATTCGAGAGGCTGAAGTCGCAGGCGACGACTCAACATCCTCGATTAGATGCCGGGGATCGATCGGCCCCTGGTACACCTTCACGATCATCCCCTCCGCGTCCAGCAGAAAAGAGGTCGGAATTCCAAGATTCCTGCGTCGGTCGAAGAGGTGACGATAGATGATGTTATAGATTCCAGCCGTTTCTTCGCTCGCAAAAAGGACCTGAAATGAGAACGCTTGTTGCGCGGCGAAGGCACGTGCCTCTTGCGTGTCAGCCGCCTCGTTCACATTGATCGCCACGATTGGCAGCTTTTTTGCGCCCAACTCCGGACCGCGACGATGGAGAAGCCGCAACTGCTCGAGGAGAGTGGGGCGGTCGTCGCCCAGAAGTTGAGGAGCAGAAAGCTCCCGCGGAACGATTGCAGTTCATGGAGGTTTCCGGCAAGATCGGGGAGTGAAAACGCAGGCGCCCGCAAGGGTTCAATGAGCCATGTTTCGACTTTGGCGGGGAGTGGTTCCAACACTGCCGGCGGCCCTGCCTGCGTGTAGGCGGAAACCGCGAACGGCCTGGCCGCAAACTTGGCAGAGCCTTCTTCGATCTCAATCCGATGGTTGACCGGAAGACCTTCGAATTGCTGAGAGAGCCCATTGGGCCAGCGAATCGTGGCACGAACCGGTTCTGCATTATCTCCCACTCCGAAGAAGAGTTCCTTCGAATGTTGAGCCAGAAATCCGGACCCCGCCTGAAGATACTTTGTCTGGCGAAGTTCACCCGCTTCGACAGTAACTGCAGCTCCGATGGCGTCGCGATTGCTAGTGTGTCCTCGCAGACGGAAGGCCAGTGAGTGGCCAATGTTTTTCATCGAATTGTGCAATATCCGCAACTGCGGCGCGTTGCGATTCTTGAGGATTACTTCCAGCCGTCCATCGTGGTCGAGATCGGCGAGAACAAACGTGCGGCTATCCTCAAGAAAGTCCAAACCGACTGGGCCTGATATCTCGGAAAACGTGCCGTCGCGGTTGTTGGCAAACATTACATTTCTTGCGTACCCGTGCCAGGTCGAGTCCGATCGAACTAGTTCGTTGATCGCGTTCCACCCTTGCTCGTAAGCAGGCGCGCCCGTAGCGTCCTCTGACGACTTGGCTACCACCTGTCGCCAGAAAAAACTGGCCATGTCGGTAATGTCCAGTCCTGAAAGATACCCATTTGCGACATACAGGTCCGAGTAGCCGTCATGATCGAAGTCCCAGAAATCCGACGACCAGGACCAGCGGCCCGCTTCAACGTTGGCCTCATGACCGACGTTCTGAAAAATTCCGTCTCCACTATTTCGATAGAGAGCATTGCCTCGCGCATGCCTCTGGTAGAGTTCGCGGATATTCTGCGGCGCCTTTTCATGAAACTGCTTTTGCCCTGAAACCCTTTGGCCTGCGGCCTCCCACATACTCGGGACGTAAACATCCTGATGGCCGTCGTTGTCAAAATCGCACCAGGCGCAGCTCATGCCCGCTCCCACCCCTTCAACTTTGGCATGGTGTGAGACAACCGTGAATTTCCCGTTGCCGTCGTTGCGATAAAGCTGCGAACTGCCGAAATCATTGACGACAAAAAGATCGGGCAGTCCATTGCCGTTCGAGTCGCCCCAGGCGCAGGAAAAACTATAGCGGTCGTTATCCGCATTCAACCCCGCCTCTTCGGTCCGCTCCTCAAATACTCCGTTCCCTTCATTGTGGAACAGACAATTCGGTGGACCGTTGCGAGCGTCGTAATAGGGAATCGGGTAGTGATACTGGTCGAGGCCCAGGTAGTACATGTACATGCAGAAGTAGATGTCGAGTCGTCCATCGCGATCGTAATCGGCAACGGCCGCGTGCGTGAACGTCCCCTGCGGAGGGTTGGCAAACTTGAAAGCGTCACGCTTCAAGGAAAAAGTTCCGTCGCCTTGATTAAGAAAAAGCATTGGGCCTGTGCCGCAAACAACAAGAAGATCCTGAAGACCCAAATTCCGAAAGTCAGCGAACAGCGCGCAGGCGGTGTTATCGAGCACTCCGACTCCCGCCTCTTCCGTCACGTCTTCAAACGTTCCGTCGCCGCGGTTGCGGTAAAGCCGATTGGGCAGTCCGGCCGGCTGGCAGACATAAAAATCGTCGAAGCCGTCGTTGTCGAAGTCGCCCGCCGCGACGCCATTGTTGGAGTAAACATCCACGCCAACTGCGCCGTCCAGGATCGTGCGCCAATAGTCGGCGCCGCGCATCATCTGCTGGTTATAGGATTCGGTTGCACCAAGAGCCTGATGCGTGACGTCGATAAACACCGGCCCACGCACGACGCTCAGAATTTCTTCACGGGCTTCCCATCGATGCGCTATCCACGCTGTAGTTTCATCGCGAGACCACTCTGTGCGCCATGATCCTACTCGCTCTTCGCGCGATTCATCGTTGCGGGTGGCCACCATGTCATAGCGGATTTCAAGGCGAACCGTCAGCGGAGTCGCGGCAATCTCTTCGATACCGTAAATTTCGAATTCTGCGGTCTCCACCCGCGCTACCTGCCCCAGCCAGCCCTTGAGTTCATCGAGAAATCGCTCTCGTCCACGGACCGGTTGCGCGGCAAACTGCCTTCGCACTGCATCGACTCCATATCCGGAACGCAGCGGGATCTCCCGCGGTTGGAGTTAGCGGGGAAGATTCAATCATAGGGTGCAGCGACTTCGCCAGGGATGAAAGGCCGCGAACGGATGCCTTGAGATTCTGGCTCCACTGTTTGAGGAGAGTCTCAACCTCAACGGCATATTTCTCCGTGATGTACTCGTCCGAACCCGGGGCAACAAGGCCGAGAACATCCGCCAACGGAGATTTCGCGGGATAGTGAGGCGTTAATCGAACGTCGGAGAAGGGGAATGCGGGATTCCGATCGGAGTTGTTCTCAGGCTGGGCGAACAGCAGCGGAGATATACGGAAGGGCGACGCACGCAGCAGCAACGGTGCAAGACTCAGGCTCTTGAGCAATTCTCGCCTTGTTAGTCTTTGATTTTCCTTTTCGGGATGCGTCATGCTGGAGGGTTCCGTTTTGCAAGTTAAGTGACCGCAGAATAGCACTAAGGCCAGATGCGAACCAAGACGCTACGATTTGAGCGCGCATGCCGCGGATAAAGAGTCCTCGAGCTTGAAGTCGCCGCTCTCAAGCGGGCAGTCTCCCTCTGGCTTGTTTCATAAATCAGTATTGTGTCAGGGCACGACTTCAGTCGCGCCGAAAAAGGCTGGAAGAATAGAAGATTTTAACCCCTGCGGAATTGCAATCGAGATACAGCAGTCATTTTGAAACACTCTCAAAGTAGAAGTTGCGATTCGCAGGGCGGCACGAGGTTGTGAATTGGAGAACGGCTCTAAGCCATCCAGGCGCGAAGCGCGCTGCCGAGCTGGCCAGGTGACACCGGTTCGGTTTCCTTCCAAAGGGAAAATTCCGGTGGAGCGACTACGTAGGCCTGAGACAGGCTCTCGGCGACGCACACGCAAACAGTGGAGTGCTGATATTCCTCGTATCGATAGGCAGCCAGCCACACGTAAAGCGCCAGCATTTGTGCGTCCAGCGCGCTACCCGGCAGGTCGTCGACAGCGGGAAGGGGATTGACCTGGTCGGGATTGTCAAAAATGGCCACACCCGTAAAGGGCTTGGGCTTGCTGCGCGTTCCGAACTGCGCGGCCAGGAAAGATGGACGGGCGCGCCGAAACGCTTCAGCGGCCGCCCACTGGACGAAGGAGTTGCCAAAGATGACCGCGCCGTTCCCGCTTAGATAAAGTGTGCGTACAAATTCACGAATTACCGGCGCCGCCGCCACTTCCGCAGGGCACCACGGAATGACGTCGACCGTTCGCAGATGATCGATGACCGCATCCGCGCCGCCAAGGTCCTTCGGTATCGTGTTCATCTCGTGCGAGAAGCTCTGCCGGTAGCGGTCCAGCCTCGCATAGCCAAGAATGGTTGCGGTTCGCAGGGGCCGTGATAGAAGAGGTGCTGTTCAGAACGCTATCGACCAGGCCCTTTCCAGCATCGATGATCCAGGTATTCGCAGGCGAGGAGTCCTGACGGCTTTTTGTTGCATCCAGAAGTCCTGCGCTATGACCTCCAGCACTGTCGGCGTTGCCTATCAAGAGGCCTTCGAAGGCGCTGTTCGAATTGCCGGATTTCGAGAGTTCCAGCTTGATTGGACGGCCGATCCCGCGCCAGCGGCGCCACACAGTCTCCGGATCGACAGCAAGGTCCAGCGGAATATCGAGCAAAACAAGTTTACGTTCCGATTGGATGGCTGCCCCTTTGGTCCGGAGCGCACTCTCATCCACAGCGTCGTAGACCGCTTGCACCGCCTGGCGCCATTCCTGAAAGTAGGGCGAAGCGGCCAGAAGGGAAGAGTTCTGAATGGTCTGTTCGTTGGTGTTGAAGTGCCAATTAAGGACCCCCATTTTGTCCTCAAGCTCGACCACATTTCGGAACAGTTTCGTCGATTGATCGGGAGTGAGGCCCGCGACGAAAAGGAGCAGGCGCTCAACCGACTGCCTCTCGTTGGGAAAGAGGAAATCCCACTGGCTGAGCTGCTGATTGACATAGGGAAGAAAGGTCAGCGGTATACGTTTGAGCAGTCCTTTGTTCAAAGCGTCTTGAAGTGCCCGCGGCAATGATTGCTCGTTCCCCATACTACCTTCCCGGTTCAAATATCCCCTCATGGCCACAAAATCCGAACTGGCTAACCGCGAATCTCCGCAATCCTCTGGCCTTGCGCACTCAACTGCGGGCAACCCAGCAGGCCCGCCACTGTGGGACATATATCGACGTGCCGAATGGGACGTTCGATCGTTTGAGGCTTGTCCACGCCCGCACCCAGAGCCATCATCCACGTGTCTCGCGTTGATTCTGAATTGGCGCGGTGATTGAAGAATCCGTTGGTCGACGATCCATCGGGATCCCGTCCGAATTCCGGTAGGACGATCAGGGTGGTTTGATCCCGGTAATCGGGATTGGCCTCGATCTCCTGCCACAGTTGGTAGGTGAGGCGATCGGCAGTCTTGATGCCCGAAGTGTGCAGAGCATAAGAACCAAAGTGCGCGGCTTCAACGTCGGAGAATGCGACCACCAGCACTTGCGGCGCGAACTTGCGCATGATTTCGCGCGTCATGAAGAACGTGAGTTCGTCTCCGGAGGTCGGGCCGCCGCTGCGAACAAACTCCGCGATCGCGTTTTGAATGGTGCCCCGCACGCGCGGATCAAGTTGGTTGGAGGCGTCGAACACGTTCCAACCTAATCCCTCGTAGTTGCTTCCTTCCATGGCGCTTTCAAGTTCAGCCTCAACCTTGCTCCGGTCCGCCATGTTTGCGCTTCGTCCATTGCGAAGAGCGTCCACCACAGCCATGAGCATCAGTTGCTTGGGAAACACAACATTGGCGCCATATGCCGGTCCATAACCGGAATCCGAGCTGGCCCCGATCAGGCTGGTCAGCGCCTTGTTGCTGGCTACGACCCAGGTGTCGCTGCGATCGACGCCGAATCCCTTGCGGAATTGCTCAAACAACGTAGGTGTGGTCGGAGCGAGCCTTCCCCAGTCGTCCACGCGCTGCCAATTGCCCGTCAGAATGCTCGAGATCGCGTTGAAGTGCGCAGTCACGCCCTCGTTGCGCGAATGGCTATAAAACAGCGATCGGGGAAGCAGGTCCGCTGACAGGTGCGGAATGTTCACCATGCCCTCAGGCGAAAAGGTCTCATCGCGGCGCACGCCCCCGAGAACCGTCACTACGACCTTGTGTCCTGAACCTGCGGCATGGTTGGTTTTCTGGTCCGCGCGTGCCCCGGGAACCAGCAGGCCGGCCATCAGCATCCCAGCAGCATGCAGGAACCTTCGCTTCGATGGATCAACAAGCAACCCCGGATCGACAACGAGGTTGGAGCCTATCTCAGCGCCGGGGCACATCTCCTGCTCCATCTGCAAACCTCGTATCGTAGATCTCACGGCAAGTTCGCGGCTGTTCATGGATCTGAGACCAAGCCTGCGCGAATTATAGTGCCAGCAACATGTCCTAACAATCCAGGGATTCAAACCCGCCCGGATGCATCCGAGCTGTTTTTGCCTTATCTATATCGGGGTCGGATCGCCGGGATCGAGGTGTGCGGCTCCGGTCAGGGCGTTCTGCCTCGTATCTCCCATACTTTCGCTGACATCTAGGATCAATCCCCTTGGTAGCCCGCTGACTCCAAATGAATAAGGTCAATATCCAGATTTTAGGAGGTAAATAATTTCACTTGACACGAAAATTGAGTGGCTGGTAGTGTAGCTCAGCTTTTTCGAGAGGCATCTGGCTGCACCCTGTTTGTAAAGGCTTTCAGTTGCCTCAAGCCGATCATGTTGTCCAGCAGGCCGCTGGATCGTCGTCTCACCCAAACGCAAACCGCCAGAACACAGATGACAAAGAAACAACCATGAGGGATCACTTTATGAACTCGGAGGATATTCGGATGGGCCTTGATCGCAAGACCTTCAAATGGATGAGGCAGTTTGGCTACCTGATCCTCGCATGTGCATGCTTCCTTTCGCTCCCAAGCCGGTATGCATCCGGACAAGTGGACGAAGGATCAATCTCTGGAACGGTTCAAGACACCTCTGGCGCGGTTGTTCCCGGCGCGCAAGTGACCCTCTTGAATATTGACCAGGGCATTACTCGTCAATTAACAACCAATGCCACTGGCGAATACGAATTTTCGCCGGTCAGAATTGGACACTACACCATTACCGTCACCGCCAAGGGCTTTGCAAAGACAACGCAGACAAACCTGACGGTTCAGGTTGCGCAGGCACTGCAAGTGAACGTGGCGCTGAAACCGGGCGCGGCTCACAGAGACGGTGCAAGTGACTGAGGCTCCTCCCTTGCTGCAAACCGAGGAAGCTTCGACGGGCCAGGTGATTGGGAGGCAGCAGGTCAACGACCTTCCTCTCAATGGGCGCAATTTCACATTCCTGGCGCAGCTTGGCGCAGGCATGCAGACCCCGGAGGCGGACACGCGCGGCAACGCGGCTTCGGGCGCCTTCTCTGCCAATGGCGAGCGGCCCGCGCAGAACAACTACCTGCTTGACGGCATCGACAATAACTCCGACAACGTAGACTTCCTCAACGGCACGAACTACGTGATCCTTCCGCCGCCGGATGCAATTCAGGAATTCAAGGTGCAGACCAGCGACTACAGCGCCCAGCTCGGCCGGGCAGCAGGCGCCGTCATGAATGCCACCGTCAAATCCGGCACCAACTCGTTTCATGGTGACGCGTGGGAGTTCTTCCGCAATGACAAACTGGACGCGGCCGATTGGTTTGAGGACAACTCCACGACGCCGCACAAGGGCGAACTTCGTCTCAACCAGTTCGGAGCAACCATCGGCGGCCCGATCATCAAGAACAAGGTCTTTTTCTTCGGCGACTATCAGGGCACGCGCCGCGTGCAGGGAACCTCGGTTAGCCCACTAGTGCCGACGCAGGCTGAGCAAAACAGCAACTTCACAAACCTGCAGGATGTTCTTACGCTGAACTCCGGAGCCGCCAAGATTGACATCCTTGGCACTGGACCAACCACTCGAAGGACCTTTCAAAGAGGTACGATCCTTGATCCTGGGACAACCAGATTCGTCGCCGCCGGAGCGGTGGACCCGGTCACGGGTCTGACAAACAGTCCGGGAGCGATGGGTATATCCGCGATCCGTTCAGCAGTGCGTGCGCGCCGAGCACCATGGCCTTTACCCTAACTGCCTGCCCCGACCTCAACATGCTTCCGACCAGCCGCATCGATCAAAATGCCGTGAAGCTTCTGAATCTTTATCCCAAGCCGAATGCGGGCTCTCCGGTACTCGACATCTATCAGGCCAGCCCGGCCCTGTTCGAGCATGCCAATCAATTCGATACGCGCGAAGACTTCAACCCAAACGACGCAAACCAGATCTTCGGGCGCTTTAGCTACTCTGACGATCCGCAATTCATTCCGGGACCGTTTAAGGGCGTCGCCGATGGCGGAGCTTTCCAGCAGGGCATCCAGACCGCAAAATCGGCTCAGATGGTGGCGGCGTATACGCACGTATTCAGCCCCAACGTCGTAAACCAGGCGCGTGCCGGCTTTGCTCACCTGCACACCACGCGCTTCGGGCCGGTCGCCACTCAGGCGGGGATTCCCGCGCAATATCGGAATCCAGGGCATCCCGCAACCGCCTACAGCCGGGCCCGAAAACGGCGGCTTGACCCAGATCGTCATTACCGGCTTGCAGACGCTGGGCAGCAACCAATACCTGCCCTCCGACGAAGCCACGGCGACCATCCAGGTTCACGGACGACTTCACGCGGATTTACGGCAAGCACAGCTTCAAGATGGGCCTCGAGTTCCAGAACGCGAAGTTCTCCACTCTGCAGCCTGTGGCTTCGCACGGCACCTTCCAATACAACGGCACTTACACGGATGTTCCGAACCAGGGGACCGTGAATGGCATAGCTCAGCTCCTGCTGACTCCCATCGCGGCGCCTGCGACTATCAACGGAAATCCGAATCCCAACGGCTATAGCTATTCCGGCGGCTCGCAGAGCGTTACAGCCTCAAACATCAACAAGACCTACGACGAGAAGAAGTATCTTGCCCTCTACTTCCAGGACGATTGGAAGATGACCTCGAAGATGACGTTGAATCTTGGCGTCCGCTGGGATTACTTCGGCCCGATCAATGAAACAAACGGCGGGCAGGCAAACTTCGTGCCCACAGCGTTGCCCGCGTATGGGCTTGGCAATCCAACGTTCATCGTTCCGGCCAGCGGAAAAGACAATCGAACGCTGTCGACAAACTCCACCTGTTCCGGAACCGGGTGCTATGGCATGGTCGATCTACTGGCCGCGGATGGCATCACCCTGGACGTGACGGACAAGTACGGACAAAGGACTGCTGCAGACGCAAAAAACCAATTTTTCTCCTCGCCTTGGCCTCAGTTACCAGATCACGCGCAAGCTGGTAGGGCGCGGCGGCTTTGGCATGTTCTACAACTCGTTTGAGAATCAGGGATACGGACCGAACATCGGCGAGAACTATCCCTTCGTGTTCAACTTCGGATACGGCGTGAATGCGAATCCCTCCGATCCGCATGCGGCCATTGTTTCGCAGGTTGCGCCGGTCAGTTACAACACCGCATTTTCCGGCTGCGCCACGGCTGGCCCGGGCGGCACCGCGGTCTTCGAGTCCGGCTTCTCCTGCATCCAATTCGACCCAAGGGTGGTGAACGCCAAGGGCGTCGGACTGCAGGGGCTGCAGTTCAACTACCAGACGCCGGCCGCCTACGGCGCAAACCTTACCTTCCAGTACTCCGTCACGCCTGTCGTTGGCGTTGACGGCGGCGTATGTGTACACACACGACAACAACCTGCAGCACGGCATGGGCTACCACAACGTGACCCAGCTTCTGCCTGCCGGTATCACCACCGGCAGCCGGATGCCCCTACGGAACCTTCTGCGGAGGAATCACTCCGACGAAGCCAAGCTGTTACCCATTCCCGGATTTCGGCGGCGGAAGCTACCAGGCGAACATCGGCACAAGTTCGTATCACGGCTTGCAAACCACCCTTCAGCAACAATATGCGGCAGTGGCCTGACCTTCCTGTTCACCTACACCTGGTCGAAGGCGATGTCGGATGCCGGCGACCTGCTGAACGGTACTAACGCCGACGCGCTCCGGGCCGTTGCAATCCCGGGTCTGGGTCCAAAATTCGACTACTCTTTGTCCGACTTCGATCTCCGCCAGGTCGTTCACTTCAGCGGCGGATACGAATTGCCTTTCGGGAAAGACAAGCAGTTCATGAACCACGGGTGGCCCTGCCGACCTGATCTTGGGAGGCTGGTCTACCAACTGGATCCTGACCTTGCAAGGCGGACAGCCCCTCGGCTTTGGCTGCCATACCGGCACCGTCTCGGGCCCGGGCTGCAACGACATTCATGGTTCCCGGCCAGAACCCGCAACTGGGCATCAAGATCAAGAGCGCAGGCGGCGTTCATGATCCCTTCTGGATCGGAAACCCGGCGGCCTTCACACAAGCGTGCCCGTTGTACGTACCAACGGGAGGAACGCTGTCACAACTCCAACCCAATCCCACCGCAACAAATTGCATTCCGGTGAGCGGCGCCGCGGCACTCGGCTTCAAGCGCGATCAGATTCCGGGACCCGGATTCCATCGCCTTGATTTCTCGGTGTTCAAGAATTTCAAGTTGACCGAGAGGTTGATCGCTTTCGTTCCGCTCGGAGTTCTACAACATCACCAACCATCCGAACTTCAATCAGCCGAACTTCGGCGGAAACGGCGTGATAGCGGTCCCGAATTCGGGCGACTACACAAGCGCAACCTTCGGCGCAATCGGGTCCACCCGAGGCGCTCCCTACAGTCCCCGTCAGATTCAGTTCTCGGGAAAGATGTATTTCTAATGTCCTGTGAACCGCAAATGGAAAGAGGATTTGCGGTTCACAGTTCACAAACGATCAGCTAAGCAGGATGAAAGACTCCGGCACGGCACGCTGAGCGCGTGCCGTGCCGGAGTCTTTTGCAGTCTGTGCAGTTTTCGGGTCGGTTGCTGCGCCGGCAGCCTTAAGAAAACCCCTTCGCTCTGGCATCTCTAAGGTCCTTTCAGTTGCAACTCCACTTTTGCCAACTCCTGGTCAGCCCAATACCTTCATCTGTACCGGACCGATGAGCCCGGAGGATATCAGTCCGGAGGGGTTCTCCGCCGGCCTCGGGCGAAAGGCCCGCGGTGTACCCAGAACCATGCTGTTGAATCGCCTGTTGGTGACGATCAAGGCCGAAGACAGCGGCTGCATCTCGAATTCGACCTCAACCCAAGCGTCCTTGCGCCGATGACAAGTGATCGATGCAATGCGGCCCGCCCACGGATCCCACAACTCAGGCTTGCCTCACTCCGCCTGTGCTTCGCATTTCACTATAAGTCGGGGCCAGGACGGCTTGACAAGCACGGCGCTCCGATTCCATAACGGAAGCAACAAGGAGGAATCGATGACCATGACCCTGGATAAAGGAATCGTTGAGATTCCCAGCAATCATCCGGTTGACCGGACGGTTGCAAACCTCAAGGGAATTCTCGAAGCCAAAGGAGTCACGCTGTTTGCCCTGGTCGACCACAGCGGCGAAGCGGAAAAGGCGGGATTCGAAATGCCTGACACGAAACTGCTGATCTTCGGTAGCCCCAGGGCCGGCACTCCTTTGATGCTGGCGGCTCCCGGCGTCGCGATCGATCTGCCCTTGAAGATCCTGGTCAGGCAGGATGGCAGCGGGAAAGTCTGGCTCTCCTACAACAGCCCCGCATATCTGCAGCGGCGCCACGGCTTTCCAAAAGAGCTGATGCCGAACATCGCAGTCGTGGAAGCATTGGCAGCCAGCGCCGGTGAGTAGCTAGATCTCGATCAGCGGGCGCGGCAGCCGCGGACGGGCGCGGTCCAGAAACAACCGCATGCGCAGTGCTTCCGCGCGTTGCATCGCCACCAGGCGCATCTGCCTGCGAATGTGGTCGCCGTCCTCGAGCTTGGCTGCGACCGCCTCGTCGCTCGCGGCATCCCTTTCAAGTCGCGCAATCCGGTCTTCGACCGTGCTCCGAAACCGGGGGCTGATCTCATAACATTCGTAAGCAGTGGTGTTGGTGATCATCGCGGTCTCCCCGGCAGAGGATTCTGAGTCGGAAGTTTTTTTGAGAAAAAGCCTCAGGTTTTTCCGATTCGAGCCGATATTAGCGAAGACCCATAAAAGGCGCCAGATTACCAAGTTGCAGGACCTAGGTAATAGAGTGTCCGAAAATGAGACACAGGATCGGCAACCACAATCGCTCCACCCTTCTGCGATTGAATACCAACCTCAACTCCACACCCGCCCCGTCCTCGCTCCCAAATCTACTTTGCCGAAAATTAAGCCCCAAAAGGGCAGACTATTTCCAGGAGAACCCCTATGTCCAAAATTTCCACCACCGATCTGGCCCTGGTTGAAGCCATCTCGTACATTGCCCCCTCCACCACGCTTTCCCCGGGCCCCGGCTCAAACCCCACCAGCGCCAAAGCCGCCCTCAAGCGTTGCTGCGCCGCCTGGCAGCATGCATTCAAAACCTACATGGACGATGCCGACCCCGAAAACAGCATGGAAGACGTCTGGGCCGCCAAGGACGCAGCCAAAGCCTACCGCAACGCCATGCCCGTGCTCGCCGGCCGCGAAGGCGTCCGCGACTTCATCGCCTGCGCCGCCCACGGAATCCTCATCGGCGCCATTCCTCCCGAAAAAAGCGGCCAGCTCCTCTACGCGGCCCAAGTCGCCCTCAATGTCCTTCAATTCGAGCCCAAACCTCCCCAACCACCCTCCACTGATGGGGTACCCCGCCCAGAGTAAAGCAAACAAAATGAATGGTATAGAGAACAACCCTAATTACTTGTCAGCAAACACAAATGCGCGATTTTTGGCCGTTTCTTGGCCCAAAACGCCCTCTTGAGCATTAGAGCTTCGATTTTGGGACTGAAACGAGCCTGCGCGGTCTTCTATGCGCAAACACCAACTTGCGCGCCGGCCCGCCCTGAGATGCGCGTGACAAAGGCAGCTCCCATCCACCACTTACAACCAAAGTCGTACTTGCCAGCCGGATCACTTCGCTGTAGTATCGGAGTTGCCTATCAAGCGGCTGATGCGGGCCACCCGGATTCGGGTAGAGCAAGCTCGCCGCCGAGCAGGAAAAACGCCGGCCAGTTCAATTCATACTTAGCTGTACGCGGCAAAGGCTCGCATAGGAAGGGCATTACCTGAGAAAAGCACAGGCCGTACCGTATCGATCCTGACCAACGGATGGAGCCAATGCAAGGCTCATGCGTATAGGACGGCTACAGCATTTTCCAGAGAATCTGAAACGTAGGGCCAATGACGCTGAACCCCTGCGGCCTGATAGTTCGCAGGCCTTTCAAGAAGCGGTTCGGTCAATGGTTGGTGACAGTGGCGGCATGTAAATTTGTCCGCAAGCTGAATGGAGATTGCCCAGGCATAGTTTCGGATGCTGGGAGTTATGGCTACTACCTCGAAGACCCCGCTCCAGGCAGTTCGCGCAACTCCCTGCATTTGTTTCGCCGGCAACCGCCGCGCCCTTTTCATTCGGGCGCGAGGCATGGAAAGCCGGAGTAAACGTTTGAATGTAGCTGAACATCTAAACCCGATGCAGCAAAGAGCAACAGTTCCAGGAAGTACACGCATGACGACAGAATTAACCCAGCCCCAACCTGAAATGGGGCCCGCACCTGACAATGGTCAGGTGCCTTCGCAAGGGCATCGCCGCCGCCGCCGCCGCCGCAAAAACAAGTCCAGCCAGCAGAATGCGCCGCAGGCCCAGCAGCCCCAGATACAGCAGCCGCCGCAGCAGCAGCCCCAGATGCAGGCACCGCCGCCGCCGCAACAGAAGCAGCCGCAACAGCACCAGAACCAGCCCCGCAAGAAGAAGAAAGTTCTTCCAGAAAGGGTCGGCCCCAGCCCGCCCAGCCCGGCAACAGCATCTCCGGCTCGTCGCAGGGCAAGCGCAAAGGCAAGCAGAGAGGCCCGCGCGAGTTTGTCGGTCCCATGGACCACAGCTACCGCGCCGTCAACGGCAACGTAGCCGACGGCCCGCCCTCCACCATCCAGATGATGAGCAACAACCACAGCAACTATTATCCTGAGGTTTACGCTGCACCGCCGGCTGCTCCTGTCCGCGAAGACGCCCCCACCCGCATCTTCTGCTTCATCGACGACCTCTTCTTCCAGGCCAAGATTCAGGAGACCTCGCGCAAGCTCGGCATCAAGGTTGAGTTCGTCAAGGGCGACAAGGACATCCGTGGCGCGCCTTCTCGACCTGCCCGAAGCCGAGCGGCCCACCCTGCTGGTCTTCGACCTCAACAACCTGAACGCCAAGCCCATCGCGCTGATTCCCAAATTCAAGGCCAAGCTCAAGAAGGCCACGTCGATCGTCGGCTTCCTCAACCACCTCCAGGGCGACCTGAAGGCGAAAGCCGTCGAAGCCGGCTGCGACACCGTAATGCCCCGCTCCGCTTTCTCGCAGAGCCTCCCCAACCTCCTCCGCCGCTACGGCATAGAAGAGGAAGAAGAATACGCGCAGCAGCCAATGTAAGAAACAGGGACGAGGGACATAAGGACCAGTAACTGGAAGGGCGCACTCAATGCGAGTGCGCCCTTCTAGTCCCGAGTCCCAGCTTTTCTATCCCGGCGGCCACGTCAGCGATCTTCCCCCAAGCAAATGCAGATGCAGATGGTCCACCGTCTGCCCGCCGTCCTCGCCCGTGTTCACGACGATGCGGTAGCCGTCCTTCAGGCCCTTCTTCCGTGCAATATCCGCTGCCGCCCACAGCAGGTGACCCAGCAGCCCGCGCTTCTCTTCGCTCGCGTCATCGAGTGAGCTAATGTGCTCCCGCGGCACAATCAAAACGTGCACAGGCGCCTTCGGATTGATGTCCGCGAAAGCATATCCAAGGTCATCCTGGTAAACCGGCGTCGAGGGAATCGTTCCTTCAATGATCTTGCAGAATAGACAGCTCATAGCGAGACCAGTGTACACGGCCGCTTTACCTGCGAAACCGGCAGTTCGCAAAACCTCAGGGAAGGTTCAATGCCCGGTTTCAATTCAGGAAACGCATTCCCCATCCGGCGTTCTATCGCCGTCATCTGATTCCAGCATAAAATGGTCCCATGCCCGCGGCCGTTCCCTTCCGCATAGTTCACGCCGTCTGCTCTCACGACTGCCCCGACTCCTGCGCAGTCCTGGTCACGGTCAACGAACAAGGCCGCGCCATCAAAGTCGAAGGCGATCCCTCGCAGCCCATCACGCAAGGCTTTCTCTGCGGCAAGGTCGCCAAATATCTTGACCGCGTCTACGCACCCGACCGCATCCTCTACCCGCTCCGCCGCAAATCCGGTGTGCCCAAGCAGCCCCTCCAACGCGGCCGCGAGCACGAGGCCTTCGAGCGCGTCTCCTGGGACGAAGCTCTCACCGCCATCGCCGCACGCCTCCAGCAGATCAGCGATGAACACGGCCCCGAGTCCATCCTGCCCTACAGCTACGCAGGCACCATCGGCCAGCTCGGCTTCGGCTCCATGGACCGCCGCTTCTTTCACCGCCTCGGCGCCAGCCGCCTCGACCGCACCATCTGTTCTGAAGCCGGCGGCCAGGCCTGGAACACCGTCTACGGAAAAAAGCTCGGCACCCCCACCGAAGACTTCCGCCTGGCCAAACTCGTCCTCGCCTGGGGCGCGAACATCCACGGCAACAACGTCCACCTCTGGCCCATGATCGAGCAGGCCCGCCGCAACGGAGCCCGCCTCATCGTCATCGATCCCTACCGCACCCGCACCGCCGCCCTCGCTGACTGGCACATCGCCATCCGTCCCGGCACCGACGCCGCGCTCGCCCTCGGCATGATGCACGTCATCCTCAACGAGGGCCTCGAAGACCGCGCCTACATCGACGAAATGACCCACGGTTTCGCCGCCCTCGTCGACCGCGCCCGCGAATACTCCCCCGAACGCGTGGCCGGCTTCACCGGTATGACCGCCGCTGAAGTCGAGCAGCTCGCCCGCGAATACGCGACCACGCGACCCGCCGCCCTGCGCCTCAACTACGGTGTCCAGCGCGCCGAATTCGGCGGAGCCACAGTCCGCGCCATCGCCATGCTCCCCGCCCTCACCGGCGCGTGGAAGTATCGCGGCGGCGGCGCAGTCCTCTCCACCTCAGGCGCCTTCGCATGGAACGAAGCCGCCATCCGCCGCCCCGACCTCCAGCTCGCCTCACCCCTCGGCCGCCAGGCCCGCCTCGTCAACATGTCCGCTCTGGGCCAGGCGCTTACCGAACTAGGCCGAAACAGGGATCAGGGATCAGGGGTCAGGGATCAGGAAGACGATGGCCGGGGCCCCCAAGAAGCGGTCTTTGCTTCTTGGGGTGGCGATGGTCCGCCCATCCACGCCCTCTTCGTCTACAACTCCAATCCCGGCGCTGTCGCTCCCAATCAGAACGCCGTCCGTCGCGGCCTCGCCCGCCCCGACCTGTTCACCGTAGTCCACGAGCTCTTCTTCACAGACACCACCGACTACGCCGACTACATCCTGCCCGCAACCACGTTCCTCGAACACACCGACATCCAGGGAGCCTATGGCCACTACTTCGTCCAGCTCTCGCAGCAAGCCATCGAGCCCCCCGGCGAAGCCCGCTCCAACGTCTGGCTCTTCGGCCAGCTAGCCCAGCGCATGGGCTTCCCCGAGCCCTGCTTCCGCGACACGCCCGAAGACATCATCCGCCAGGCCCTTAGCATCGGCGCGGACTACCACTCCACCAACCCCGGCATGGAGCACATCACCTACCAAGCCCTCGAAGAACACGGCCACATCCCGCTCGCCTTCCACCGCGATCCCGAAGCCCATCCCTTCCTCCCCTTCACCTCCGGCCCGCTCCCCACGCCATCCGGCAAAATCGAGTTCTATTCTGAATCCCTCGCCGCCGCAGGCCTCGATCCGCTCCCCGCCTTCACCCCTCCCGCCGAATCCCGCTGGAGCCCCGCCGCCGCGCGCTATCCCCTCGAACTGCTCGCCCGCAAGGCCGACAACTACATGAACTCCACCTTCGCCAACCTCCCCGGCCACCGCAAAATGGAATCCCGCACCGCCCAGCGCCTCGAAATCCATCCCACCGACGCCGCTGCCCGCGATCTCCTCGACGGCGACCCCGTCCGCCTCTTCAACGATCGCGGCTCCCTGCAATTGACCGCCATGCTCAACCCCAGCCTCCCCGCCGGAGTTGTCGCCGCGCGCCTCGACTGGGCCAAACTCAACCCCGGCGGCTCCAACGTGAACGCCCTCACCAGCGAGCGCCTCACCGACATCGGCGCCGGAGCCACCTTCTATTCCACCCTCGTTGAAGTCGCCAAAGTCGCAGATCCCGAATAGGTAACAAAAAACAAGGTCTCGGGCTTTGGGAATTGCAGTGCCTCACAGATACTATGGCGTTTTCGGAATTGGTGCAGACCGAAAGCGTGACGCCGAGTGGCTTTTTTCTCAGGAAAGAGCCACCTCTCACTGCTCTCAAAAAGTCTACGCGCATTCCGAAAATGCTCTGGATCTTGAAACCTATCCCTCGGCTTCCCGCTGTTTTCGCGCCGGAGGCGCACGGCATGTTAGCCCAGCACTTCAGTGCTGGGGATTGGCAGCAACACACGAAGCCCAGTCCCGGAGGGACGGCGCAAAATCTCCCGGCAGGCCAGAACCTTGGAGGACTCCCGGATCGGTCAATCTCCCGCTGCCACTCCACCAGCCACAAATATCCAAGACTGCCCTGCCAAACGTACCCCCAGCGCAGTAAGCTATCTGCCATGAATTCGACAGACGTTCTCATAGCCCTCGCAATCGTCGTGGCATTTATCATTTACCGGCGCGCCAGGCTCATCTCAGTAAAGGAAGCGCGCACTTATCTGAAGAATGGCGCCATGGTCATCGATGTGCGCACCGCCGGCGAGTTCGTCGCCGGCCATCTCCCCATCGCTGTCAATCTACCCGTTGCCGAAATTGAGTCCAACTGGTCCCGCCGCATCAAAGACAAGAACCAGGTGCTCCTGCTCCACTGCCAGAGCGGCATGCGCAGCGCCACCGCAAAAAAGAAGCTGATCGCCCTGGGCTGCCCCAACGCCTACAACCTGGGCTCCTACGCCCGCGCCCAGCGCATCGTCAGCGGCAAGTAACACGCGCAAACTCGGAGGGAGGCGGGGGTTTCAACCCCCGCATATTGCTGCAAAATACGTGAGGGCTTCAGCCCCGGAAGTACTTTGCCTGAGCATTCCGAGCTCCGACCAACTTTTTAGCACATACCGAAATCTCATTGCTTGATCCGGGCGGGTGGCCGCAGTCCCGATGACTCGTCCCAACACCGATCAGGGTGCCACCGGTCGCTCGCATTTGGGGACCTGTGAAGACAGTACGATGATCTTGATTTCACAGATAGTGGTAGTATCACCGGCTACCCGGAAGTTACCCCTCATCGCGCACTCCCCGTCACCTCCACATAATCCAGCGCCGCCCCATCGCTCCCGTCCGGCGTCCCATCCACGCGCAGCACATCTCCCGTCTTCAACTCCACACCCCTCACCGTGAACCGCGTTGAGTTATCCCCATGCGGCCGCCGCCAAGGAAACGTCCCATCCGCCGTCCACCGAGCCGCCTCTTTCCCATTCACATCAAGCACAAACCTAGCCGCGCCCCCTTGCAGATCGAAGTACTCAATCGCAATATCGAACCGCCCCGCCGCCCCATTCCAAGTCCACTCCGCAGCGCAGCCCTTCGCGTCCGCACACGACACAGCCTTCCCGCCCGATGCATCCTCCCACGGCGTCACATCGATCACTTTGTACCCCGTCAGCCGCGCGTCCTCCGCCTCAAGCCTCCCCGGATAATGCCCCGCGCGCCCCTTGTCGTCGGGAATCCCGCTCTGCTTCAGGAAGTACTGCACAATCGCGTCGCGCCAAACAATCGCATGTCCCGCCTGGTACTCCAACCGCGCCCGCACATCGTCATAGAGCCCCGCATCCACGTGCCCCTTCAGCGTCTCCCACTCCTTCCCCAACTCGGCCGCCTCCTCCGCGCCCTTGTAGTGGCTGTCGTAGACGTACTGAATCACCGTCTCGCCCGAGTGCAGCTTGTACGTGTACGGCACATGATGAAAGAACAGCAGCAGATTATCCGGAGTCGACTCCAGCGACTCATACACCCGCGCCACCTCCGGCGGATACTGCCCCACATAGCCCGTCCCCGTCGCAACTGTCCGGTCCATGCCAATGCCCTGGTCATCGTCGAAGTGCCACTGCCCCCACCCATTCCGCTCGCTGGCTTCAATGTTCGGTCCGTAATGGCTGCCCGTAATATCAGTCAGCGTTTGCGTGCCCAAAAATCCCGTGTAATGCTCATATGCCGGCCACGACTGCATCAGCATATTTCTGACCGTCGTCACCACCACCGGATCAGTGCCAATCGTCTGCCTCGTCCACTCGTCTGCAATCTGCTCCGGCGTCAGGTCGGGATCCCACGCCAGCCGCCCAAAGGCATACAGATTCGCCATCGCCATTGGCGACCCCAGCCAATCCCGCCCCAGGCACGCCACGCCCACCATGCCGCCCAGCGGCCGCTTAAAACTCTTGCCCTCCAGAATCTCTTTCACCGGCGTCGCCCGGCCCTCGGCACGCAAATCGAAATCCAGAACCTGCTTCCACATCGGCGCAATGTACACCAGGTGCCTCTGCTGACCCAGATACTCCTGCGTGATTTGCAGCTCCATCGCCTGGTTGGTCTCGCGCAGCCCTGCAAACAGCGGCGATACCGGCTCCCGCGCCTGAAAATCGATCGGTCCCTCCTTGGTCTGCACAATCACATTGCTCAAAAACTTCCCATCCAGCGGATAAAAGATGTCGTAAGCAGCCCGCGCCCGATCGGCCTTCGGGTCGCGCCAGTCCAGATGATTGTTGTAGACAAACGCGCGATACAGCACCACGCCGCCATGCTGTGCCAGCGCCCCAGCCAGCAGATTCGCCGCATCCGCCGGACTCCGTCCATAGCTCGCAGGCCCCACCTCGCCCTCTGAATCCGCCTTCACCGTGAACCCCGCAAAATCGGGAATGAGCTTGTAAATCTCATCCACCTTCGCCGTCCACCACGCCTTCACCGCCTGATCGAGCGGATCGGCAGTCTTCAGCCCGCCCAGCTTCTCCGGACTCACCAGCGCCACGCTCATGGCCACCCGCACGCCCCAGGGCCGCATCGCATCGGCAACTCGCGCAATCTGCTTCAGGTGGTCCGCATCCAGCAGTTCCGGCGCCGCGTTCACGTTGTTTATGTCGCAGCCGTTAATCCCCACCGACGCCAGCAACCGCGCATACTCGCCCACCTGCGTCAGGTCCGCGCGCACATTGCCGCCTTCAAAAAAGATCGACCGCCCTCCATACCCACGCGTAATCGACCCATCCGGATTGTCCCACTGATCCACCCAGCGGATCGCCATCGCCGGCCACCCCCGCAGTGGGTAATCGACTTTGAGCTTGCCCATCTCGGCAGTCGCCGGTAAACGGAGAAGCGCAAATGCCCCGTAGAGAGCGCCCCGTTCGTCGCCGCCTGCAATGAAATTCAGGCTGGGCCCCTGGATGCTCTTCGACCAGATCCAGTATTCTTCGGGCTTTAGATCGCCGGGGACGGGAACCTCCGGGTACGCTCTACGAATCTCCTCTGCGGTTCCAACAACGGTCAAGCTCTTCTCGCGACCTTCATACGTGGAGGGAACTCCGGTGGGGGAAACAAGATCTTTCACGGATGCAGGGTGACTTACGCTGCGGCTCAGCTCCTCGACCGCAGATTGCTCAATCGGGCTGCTGCCCAGCGCAACGACCTTCCCGAAAATGATCAAGCGATTCGGTCCGCGCAACCAGGCCTGGTCTGCCGTTTGGCCGCTTACCATAATTCCGTCCACCATCAGCGCTGCACAAACAAACCACCCTGCAAAGCCGATTTTCTTCCCTAACCAGACCACGCGGTTCGTCATCGTTTCAGCCCCCGTAACGTTCTACCACTCCGCTCCCCTCATAGAAAGACCCGTCCCCTTGCGACCCCTGGGGAAGGCCCTATTGATATGCTTGTGTGTTTGGAGTTCTAGGGGAGCATTCAAGCAATGCCAGCCACCATGCAAGCCGTCGTAAAAGCCAAAGCCGCGCCCGGCATCGAACTGCGCGAAGTACCGGTTCCCACCCCCGGCCCCGGTGAAGTGCTGGTCCGCGTGCAGGCCGCCAGCGTCTGCGGAACCGACCTCCACATCTTCAACTGGGATCCATGGGCCCAGGGCCGCATTCACCCGCCGCTGATTCCCGGCCACGAGTTCTCCGGCGCGGTCGCCGGCGTGGGCCGCGGTGTCTCCACGGTGAAGGAGGGCGACGTGGTCAGCGCCGAAATGCACGTGGCCTGCGGCAAGTGCCTCCAATGCCGCACCGGCCAGGCCCACATCTGCCAGCACGTCCGCATTCTCGGCGTCGACGCCGACGGCGCATTCGCCGGTTACGCCATCATTCCCGAAACCAACATCTGGAAACTCTCGCCCTCCATCCCCCACGATTACGCTTCGCTGCTAGACCCGCTCGGCAACGCCGTCCACACCGTGCTCGCCGGCCCCATCGCCGCCACCAGCGTCGCTGTCACCGGCTGCGGCGCCATCGGCCTCTTCTCCATCGCCGTCGCCAAGGCCTGCGGAGCGTCGCGTGTCTACGCCATCGAAGTCAACAAGCACCGCCGTCAGGTCGCCCTCGAAATGGGCGCCGATCTTGTCTTCGATCCCGCCACCGAACACGTTGAGCTGAAGATTCTTGAAGCCACCGGCGGCACCGGCGTCGATGTGCTGCTTGAAATGTCGGGCCACCCTGAAGCCATCCGCCTCGGTTTCGCCATCCTGCGCACCGGAGGCCGCGCCTCGCTCCTCGGCATTCCTTCCCGCCCTTTCGAGCTCGACTTCGCCAGGGACATCATCTTCAAAGGCGCAATCGTGCAGGGAATCAACGGTCGCAAGATGTTCGAGACCTGGTTTCAGATGGAAGCACTGCTCGCAACCGGCAAGCTCAACCTCGAGCCTGCCATCACCCACCGCCTCAAGCTCAGCGAATTCAATCTGGCTATGAAGCTCTTGCAATCCGGCGAAGCGATCAAGGTTGTCATGCGGCCAGATTGAATAACAGAAATCGGTGGTCGGTCGTCAATACGAAATGGGAACGTGCGGTTGCCGCCGGGTGCCAAAATCCCATCCTCCACGGCAGATGAGCGCTGGGACGCCGTTAACCCTCCCACTCGATCTCGACACGTCGCAGTCCACGCACTGCATTGCACAAATACACCGCATCCGCCCGCCGAAGATCCTCCGCATATAGCACCCGCTCTTCCACGCTACGCAAGGTCTCCAGCAGATGCCGCCGATACACGCCCGCCAGCAGCCCGGATTCTACAGGCGGCGTCAGCCAGCAGCCGTCCTTCTCAATAAAGATATTGCTGATGGCGCCCTCTGTCACTTCGTCTCCGAGGTTCATGAACAGCACATCGTCAAACCCCGCATCCATGGCCTCTTTCAACTCCTCCGCGTACAAGGGTCGATGCGTCGTCTTGTGGAAGAGCATCGGATCTCTCGCATCGGTCCGCCTTCGCGAGAAGCGCGCACGGGCAGCCTTTCCTTCACCTCCCGCGTTCCTCGCCACCCGCTCATCCACAATGTTCATGCGCCCTTCACGATCTACGAGCAGTCGTACCCTGTGCGCTTCCTTGCCGTCGAAAGCCTGCGCGTGTTTGACCAGCGCCACCCGCACTGAATCGCGCTCGCACTCAAACCAGAAGTAATCCGCCGAATCCATCAACCGGTCCAGATGCAACTCCAGTAGTGGATAGCCGCCATCCCAGAGCATCGTCTCTACAAGCGAGAACCACCCCGGAAATCGCAGCACCGAGCCCGAAAGAAACTCCGTCTTCAACACGCATTCCCGGAACTCCTCCTTCGCATCGGAGTCGATCACGATCCCGCTGCCCACGCCCATCGTTCCAAGCTCACCATCGAGTTCTAACGTGCGAATGGCCACATTAAACACCGTGCGCCGCTGTGAGAAGTATCCGATTGCGCCGGTATACACGCCCCTTGGTCGCCCTTCGAGTTCCGCGAGAAGTTGCATCGCCCGCACCTTCGGTGCCCCGGTAATTGACCCGCACGGAAATAGCGCCCGGAAGATCTCGTGAAAGCCAACCTCCGGCCGCAGATCGCCCTTCACAGTCGAAGTCATCTGCCACAACGTCGGATAGCGCTCTAAAGCGAAGAGATTCTCCACGCGCACGCTGCCGAAATTCGCCAGCCGGCCCAGGTCGTTGCGAAGCAGGTCGACGATCATCACATTCTCGCTGCGATTTTTCGCGTCTTTGCGCAGCCACTCCGCGCGTTCGCGGTCTTCCCGCGTGGTTCGCCCGCGTGCCGCCGTTCCCTTCATAGGCTTCGTGGTAATGCGCCGCTCGCCGTTTTCAAATTCCAGTCGGAAGAACAGCTCTGGCGAAAACGAGAGAATCCGCCGCCCGGCCTGCCAGTGAACAAATGCCCCATACTCCACTGGCTGCCGTTCGCGCAGGCGCGCATACAAGCGCGGCCGCACTGCCGCGCACACGCACGCTCATGGGAACCGTGAAGTTGAGTTGATACACATCGCCGGCGCGAATCCACTCGTGGATCGCCGCGATCCGTTCGGCGTATTGCGCTTCCGTCAGGCCGAGTCTCGGCGTCAATCGCCAGCTCAGGTTCCGGCTCATCGGAACCGCTGCGAAACTTCTCCAACCCCGGCGGCTCGCCGTCAGGAAATGTCCCCCTCGCATGATCGAAGCGATAGGCGCGCTCGTAGATTCCAATCCACGCCAGCGGCTCGTTGCACGGTCTCGCACGCATCCCGGCCTTCGGCTCGAAACAGGTTCCGCACTCGTAGGTGAAGAACCCCGCCGCCGTCAGCCCCGCAGCAACCGCGCTCTCAATCTCCCGGAAAAGTCCGGCAATCTCTTCGGCCGTATTCGCCACACACACGCGCGCAGGCGCCGCTGAAAATCCGCGTGCAGTCTTCCGCATTCGTCTCTGTGTTGTTTGGCCTTCCGCACTCCAGCAGCACCGTGGCCGGTGTCTGTTCCACCAGTGCGTACACTTCCGCGGGAAGGGAATGCCTGCGGCTCATGCAGGTCTTCTTTGGAATGCCCGTTGTCTACTGCACCGTCAAAACCATGGTCGTATTCTGCGTAATGGCGGTAATGCCGTTACTGGACTGCCCGGTCACCGTCACCGTATAAGTACCCGACGGAGTCGGCAGAACGGTAGGCGGCCCGTGGTGGAAGTAGTAGTAGCGCGGGTTGCAGGCGGTTGTTCCCAGCATCGTAACAAGGGCCACCAGCGCCAGCAGCGCGAGCCTGCTCAGCCATGCGCGCCGCCGTGCTCCCCAGGCCAGTCCGCCCAGGCCCAGCACTCCGGGCAGCAGAAACGCCCACGCGACCGGGCCGCTTCCCCTGCTCGTGGGCCGCAGGCATTTGTGCCTGGCCCGCTGTTCCCGCAGCCTGCGTCTGCAGCACCATCGAGCTGACGGGGGGGCACGCAGAGGCGGGCGAACCGGCTGGGCAACTGGTCGGGGTGGTCGGCAGAATCTCCACGCTCTCCGGGCTGAACGTACACGACGCCTGGTTGGGAAGGCCCGAGCACGAAAGCGTTACGAACATCGGCGACGTCAGCGCGGAAGGATTCACCGGCACAATCGTCACATTGATCGTTCCCGCGTTGCCCGCCGTAAGCACCAGGGGAAGCGCGGACGGCGCCACCGGCGCCAAGCGTCAATTGAAAACTGGGCGTCGGTGCTGGCTTGAGTCTGCACCAGCGTACGAAACCGAGGCCGAACCCAGATGAGTGGCGTCGCCACTATAGACCGCGCGCAGATTATGTGCGCCGCCGGGCATGGTCAACTCGCTGGTAGCCTGGCCCGCTGGGTTCAGCGCCACTTCGGCCAGTTGCCGCCCGCCTTCGTCGATGTCGACGGCGCCCGTAGCCGGAAGCCCATCCGCCCCTGTCACGCTCACCAGCACAGCGGACTTGGTTTGCCCGCCCAGGTCGCTGGTGGTTACATTCATCGATGTTTGTGTGGAAACGCTCTGCGCGCTCGCCGCAGCCACCGGCAGCACGAGCATTGCCAGCGCCATACCCAGTCCTGCAACCAACTCAAGCCGCAGACTGCGGCGGTTCATGCCTCTCACGTGCACCTGCTCCAAATCTCCAGAAGAATCGCGCAGCACCAAATCGCGTATCGCCCGTTCTGCTTAAGCGTAGAAGACTATTGTATCCGGCCCGGGCGCGGTGGGGCCAACCGGCACCCCCCATTTAGACCCTGAAAACCACCCCGCCGCCATCATCGGGCAGGCACCAGCCCCAGCACAGGTTGGACGCTGAACGCACGGAATGGAGAGTGGAATGGAGAGTCCGGTCCGCCGCGCGGCGTTATGCTTCTTCTTTGAGGTGCATCGCCATGAATCAGGCTCCCCCTCGCCCCCAGCTCGCCCATCTCACCGCAACTCTCGACGAACTTCGCGCCAAAGGCACCTACTTCAAGCTCCGCATCCTCGACGACCAGCAGGCCCCGGTGTGCCACTACGACGGCCGCCAGGTCATCAACCTGGCCAGCAACAACTACCTGGGCCTCGCAAACCACCCCAGGCTGATCGAGGCTGCCCTGGCCGCCACGCGCACCTTCGGCGTGGGCTCCGGAGCGGTCCGCACCATCGCCGGAACCATGCGCATCCACATGGATCTGGAAGAAAAGATCGCCCGCTTCAAGAATGTCGAGGCCTGCGTCGTCTTCCAGAGCGGATTTGCCGCCAACGCCGGCACCGTCAGCGCCATCCTCGGCAAAGAGGACTTCATCCTCTCCGACGAGCTCAACCACGCCAGCATCATCGACGGCGCGCGCCTCTCCCGCGCCACCATCAAGGTCTTTCGCCACAAGGACATCGCCCACTGCGAGCAGCTGCTCGCAGGAGCTCGCCACTCAGCCCGGCCGCAAGCTGGTCATCACCGACGGCGTCTTCTCCATGGACGGCGACATCGGCCCCGTCGACAAGCTTGCCGCTCTGGCCGAGAAATACGGCGCCATCATGATGGTCGACGACGCCCATGCCTCCGGCGTCCTGGGCCGCAACGGCCGCGGATCGGTCGACCACTTCGGCATGCACGGCAAGGTCGACGTGCAGGTGGGCACGCTGTCGAAGGCCATCGGCGCGCTCGGCGGCTACGTCTGCGGCAGCCGCGACCTCATCGACTACCTCTACCACCGCGCCCGCCCGTTCCTCTTCTCCACCTCGCATCCGCCATCGGTAGCCGCCACCTGCATCGCCGCCTTCGACATTCTGGAGCAGGAGCCGGAGCGCATTCAGCGCCTCTGGGACAACACGCACTACTTCCAGGGCGAGCTGCACCGGCTCGGCTTCAACATCGGCGGCGTCACCACCCCGGCCACGCAAACGCCGATTACGCCCATCATCGTTGGCGAAGGCCGCGCGGCGATGGAGTTCAGCCGCGCACTCTTCGACGAAGGCGTAATGGCCACCGGCATCGCCTTCCCCACCGTTCCTGAAGGCAAGGCAAGAATCCGCGCCATCCTCACCAGCGAGCACACCAAAGCCCAGCTGGATCAGGCGCTGGAAACTTTCGAGCGTGTGGCCAGGCGGCTGGGGATTCTACAATAGAGCACCATGATCGCTCACTTGCGCGGCAAACTCATCTTGAAGCAGCCCGGCCAGATCATCGTCGAGGCTGCGGGCGTTGGCTACGACGTCGCCATCTCCGTGCCCACTTTTACGTCGCTGCCTTCGCTGGGCGCCGAGGCCGCGCTGCACATCCACACGCAGGTCAGCGAGGATCAGATTGCCCTCTTCGGCTTTCTCGAGCTCGAAGAGAAGCGTCTCTTCGAACGGCTCATCACGGTGAGCGGAGTCGGCCCCAAGCTGGCTATCAAAATACTGAGCGGGCTTTCTTCTGAGCGCACCGTGCAGGCCATCCGCGGTCAGGATCACGCCCAACTCACGCGCATTCCCGGCGTGGGAAAAAAGCTGGCCGAGCGCCTCGTGGTCGAGCTCAAAGACAAGCTCGACGATTTTGCCGTCGTGCAGGTGCAATCGGCCGTGCGCGGGCCGGCCGCCGAAGACGTGCTTTCGGCGCTGGTCAATCTTGGCTATCAGCGCCCCGCCGCTGAAAAAGCCATCGAACAGGCCATCGCCAAAGAACCAGCCTTGGCGGCCGACTTCGACGGGCTTTTCCGTGGCGCTTTAAAGGTAATCCGGTAAACTGATAGGGTTCCATCGGAACAATCGCCGCGCTGGGGACTCCATGCGTCGCGAATGCCGGTACGCAATCCGGTTCTGCTGTCGTCAGCCATCATGGCCGTTCCCCTTTCTGCACGAGCGGAGCCGCATTTCCTGAAAAAAATGTAATCCCCGGTTCGACTTTTCTATCTAATCAAGAAGAGACCGCTCAATCTCTTCCCCTGGCGGCGGCTTTGCCTTCATTTCAAGGATGGTCAGATTGCGCTTTATCGTCGCTCTACTCTGCCTGGGGCTTGCCCTCGACTGCCGTGCCCAGTTGATGCCGCTTCAGGCGGAAGCACATCCGCTTGCCGACTTGCTCACAACCAATGCCGCGATTGCAGATTTGGATCGGGTCCTTTCTCCGGCAGGTCTTCCGGCATCATCCGACATAACTGCGGCTGAGGACCCTTTACAGTCCAGCCAGAGCGCAAGTTCAAGCGATGCTCACGTCCAGCCCGGCTCCGGCGGTGCGGTCGAAATCATTGGCGATCCCGTTCCCCTCGATCGTCAGCAGCCACAGCGCATCCTTGGCTTTATGCCCAACTTCCGCTCCGTGTCCAGTGGTTCAACACCCCATCCGCCCGGCTGGAAATACAACTTCACCGTGGCCACCCATCAGGCTACCGATTATTCCTCGTTCATCTTTCTTGGCATCACCTCCCTCACCGCTGAAGGCATGAACTGCACTCCAGTCTCGGCAAGGGAGTTGGAGGTTTGTATGCCTATAGCTGGCGGGGCTTCCTCGACAAGACCGATAACACCTATCTCTCGGCCTGGTTGCTGCCCAGCCTCCTCCACGAGGACACCCGCTTCTACGCGCTCGGAACGGGTCACAGCATTCCAGTCCGCAGCTCTTTATGTCATCAGCCGGCAAGCTGTGGCCCGCACCTATGGCGGTCGCCAGACGCCCAATGTCGCTGGACTTGGCGGTAAGGTCCTCACCCAGGTGGTCTCGCGAAGCTACTATCCGCCCAGTGCGACCAGCTTTGCAGTCCTCGCCACCAAGTTCAGCTACTCCGTCATGCGCGACGTAGCCTTCTCAGCCATCCGCGAGTTCTATCCCGACGCGGCCGCGCACTTCATCCGCAAACACCGGGAGAAAGTGGCCCGGCTCGCCGAACAGGCAAACGCTTCCGGTTATTAAAATGAAACCCGGAGAGTCTCGCCGCCGCCGCTTTTCCCCTCAAACTGGAAAGCTCTTCGCGCCAGATGGCCCATGCATCAACCCAAAAAGAGCACCAAAACCCTTGAGAAGCTGCGCAGATCATCGGACTGGCGGTGGCGGGATCCAGTTGCAATGCGGGGCAGCACAGTACTAGGACGGGGAGCGGAGACTCGTTGGATTCAGAAGCCAGGTTCTCGCAAAGGTTCTTCGAGAATCCACAGAATTTTCGGACGCAGAACAAGTCCCGGCGGCTGGCTATTTTTGCTAACCTTCAAGTGTATGCCTCGCAAAGTGCGAACTCTCCCCACGCCACCCGCCGCCCATCTTCGTCCCGAGGGCCTCACCTTTCTCCGCAACCTCGCCCGCCACAACGACCGCGAATGGTTCACGCCACGCAAGGCCATCTTTGAAGCCGAGCTGAAAGAGCCGATGCTGGCCATCGTTCGCAAGGTCACCGACGCGATGATGGACTTTGCGCCCGCATTCGTGCGCCCGCGGAGAAATGCCTCTTCCGCATCTATCGCGACACGCGATTCAGCGCCAACAAGCTGCCCTACAAAACTCACGTCGCCGCGTGGTGGTCGCACCAGGGACTTGAAAAGACTTCGGGCGCCGGCTACTACTTCCACGTGAGTCCCAAGGAAGTGATCGTCGCCGCCGGCGCCTACATGCCGGAGAAGGATCAGCTCTCGCAGATTCGCCACTGGCTGCTCGACCACCATCTCGAATTCAGAAGGACTATTGCAGACGGCCAGCGATTCGAAAGACATTTTCTGAGTTTGAAGGCAACGCGCTCACAAGGCCGCCGAAGGGCTTTCCCTGCGAGCATCCGGGCATGGACCTGATCCGCTGCCGCCAGTGGGGACTCGCCGCCACGCTGCCTGCCGATGAAGCTCTCAAGCCGAACTTCGCCGCCACGCTGATTCGCTATTTCAAGATCGCCGCGCCCGTCGTGGATGCGTTGAATACACCCATCGCAGCAGCGCAGGCGCCGAAGAAAAAAGTGCTGTTCGGGCTGAGATAGAGCGCCTCAGGAGCGGTTGCGCGCACCTTTGCATTGAGCCCGATGTGAAGTAAATCACCGGCACGCAATAGGGTCAAAAACCAAGAAAATAGGCCGAAAATCGGGAAAAACCAAAGAAATACCCAAGAAACCTGTGGAAATCGGGCTTTTCCCGTTGACTTTGCCCACCCCAAAGCCGCATTGTAACCATCGGCAGGGTTCTTCGAAGCCGCATGAATACAGGGGTTTCTTGCACGCGCAGCCTCAGTCGCACCTTCTCCATGCGGTACGCATTTCGCGGCGGAAGCCCGTCAACAAAGGCAGCCCATAGGGCTCGCCAAGAAGGAGAACAATACATGGCAACAGGACATGACGAAGACCGCACTCACACGGCATATGGCCGAGAAGCTCGAACTGACCAACAAGCAATCCGCTGCCTTCCTGGACGCGCTGGCAGAGACCGCCATCAAGGAAACCAAGAAGAACGGCGTATTCGTGATCCCCGGCATCGGACGCCTCGTGAAGGCAGAGCGCAAGGCCCGCATCGGCCGCAACCCGCAGACCGGCGCGGCCATCAAGATCAAGGCCAAGACCGTGGTCAAGTTCCGCGTGGCCAAGGCTGCCAAGGACGTGATCGCTCCAGCGAAGAAGTAGTTTTTTTTAGAGTACGGGCAAGAGGGGAGAGGCCGCGGCTTCTCCCCTTTCGTTCTTGCAGTCAGGTGCGCCGTCGGCCGAAATGTTCAATCCGCAGGCTCCGCTGCGGCATCGAATGCACTATGGCGTCGATACCTTCCTCTGCGTACGGAATCAATCCCCAGGTGAATTTACAGAAAGCGCCGGCAGTCGCCGGACGCGTTCTTCTCTTCCTTCGCCTTGAGGGACTGGCGCTGGCAGCCATCTCCGCCGTGCTTTATGCGCGCACTGGCTCCAGTTGGTGGCTGTTTGCCGCACTTTGGCTTGTGCCCGATCTGAGCATGCTCGGCTATCTGGTTTCGCCCTGCTGGGGCGCGCGCATTTACAACGCCATCCACACAACGGTCACGCCGATCACGTTGGCGTTGACGGCACTGCTGCTGCATGCGGCCGGCGTGCTGCCCTTCGCGCTCATCTGGCTCAACCACATCGGCGTGGACCGCTTGCTCGGCTACGGTCTCAAGTACCCGGCTGGCTTTGGATGGACCCATCTTGGGAAGCAGGGAAGAGCGGCGCAGTGAATCTGTTCCTGCGGCTTCTGCTCCGGCTTGGCTCCTTTAAAAAATGCCCGCGCCACCAGCGAGGCGCCAAAGCTGATGAGAACCCCCTTCAGCATGAGCAGATAGTCATAGCGCCATGACAAAACCGCGAGGGTGATAAAGATGCCGATCGGATTCAGCTCGGTGAGGAAGGCGATCCTCCATTGCGGCTTGTTTCCCGCAGCCGGCAAGCCCGCGCGCAATCGAGGAAACAACCGCGGCACCGTGCGCAGATATTCCCGGTAAGGCTCTCCGAGCTGGCCTGACAGAAACGCTTCTTCACCTAGAATCAGGCGAAGGAAGAACACAGTGAGCAGCGTCGTTGAAAAAAGCGCGCCGGTCGCCGGCATCAGGAACGCAGTCCCAACCATCATGAACCATCCGCCGAGGTAGAGCGGATTGCGCACGTGGCGATAGGGTCCATCTACCACCACCAGTCCCGCCTGCATCTCCCCGTGGTGTACTGTTCCGTAGCCCAGGTACGCCGTGCCCCATACGCGCAGAATGGCGCCCAGCAGCGCGAATAGCGCGGCAACAACAATTGCGACGGGCGCGGCAACGGAGAAGCTAAGCAGGCCCAGCCGGCTTGTTTCCAGAGGCAGCCATTCCAGCAAAGGAATGCGCGACCCCAGGCCCCACACTTCAATCCATGGTGACCAAAAGCCCATCACGACGATGGCGATCATAATCACCATCCGCAGACGAAACTCGATTGCGCTAGCCTTCATGCACGTTTTCCTTTTTCCGGAGTGTAGCACTCGGCGGGTTCAGGAGTTCGCAATCGGGCGACCAGCGGTTTCGTCTACTCAGTCCGCAACGCGGCCATAGGGTCGGTTTTCATGGCGGAGCGCGCGGGGATCAGCGTTGCGGCGAGGGCCACCACAGCGAGCAAGAGCGTGACGGCAACGAAGCTTGCCGGATCGTGCGCGCCGACATGGAAGAGCAGGCTCTTGAGCAATTGCGCGGCAGCCATTGCCGCCCGCCAAACCAAGAACCCCGCCCAGCACAATAAGCCGCAGGCCTTCACCCGCAATCAGGCGCAGAATGTCGAGCCGCGTTGCGCCCAGCGCCATGCGCACGCCAATCTCCTGCGTGCGCTGCGCCGCCACAAAGGCAATCACGCCATAAAGCCCGATCACCGCCATCAGCAGTCCGCACAGCGCAAAGAATCCCAGCAGCGCTGTCTCGAAGCGCGGCCGGTCCGCGAGCCTGTTCACGGTTTGCGTTAGCGTGTCGATGTCTACCGGAACAGTGGGATCGATTTGCGCAATCTGCGAGCGCACCCAGGGAGCTACGGCCGAAACCGGTAAGGCCGTTTCGATCAGTACGACGCAATGCGGATTCCAGCTTTCCGGGTGATGGTTACTTCGCAGTTCGTAGAATTCAGGTTGATCCTGACCAGTCAGACCTGCGTTTTTCACGTTGGCTGCTACACCGACGATAGTAAAGACCGGCCCGTCCAGGACGAAGTAAGGCATGTAGTTTGCAAACTGTATATGCTGCCCGATGGCGTCACCTTCAGGAAATAGCCGCTCCGCAAGCTGCTTGCTCAGAATCATGAAATCGCCGCTGGCATTCCTATCTTCCGCAGAGAAACCCCTCCCTTCAAGAATTGGAATCTGGAGAACGCGGAAGTAATCCGGCGTCACTAGCCGCCTGATCACGGTACCGCCCGTCCCCGCCGGAGCTCGCGCCTTGCCGCCGACAAAGATATCCGCATAGCGCATTCCCCCATGCCAACTGTCTGCATCCGGAGGAAGCGAGTCGCTCATGCCCACCGCGGTAACTCCAGGCAGACGGCGCAGGGCGGCTTCAGTGCGAATGATAGAAGTCCATGTACGCCTGACCTGTCCGGTAGCGCGCCCCATTCAGCGGGACATGCACTGTGAGCACGTTCCTCGTCTGCATGCCGAGATTTTGCTTGCTCGAGATTCCAGAAGCTCTTCACTAACAGGCTTCCACCGGAGAGCAGAACTACGCTCACTGGCAATTTGCGCCGTCACCAGCACGCGCCGCATGCCGCGCATGCGCTCCGGAGTTCGTTGACCGCGCAACCAGCGCTGAAGCGCGCGGCTTCTCCAGAGCCGGCATGATGCCGCAAAGGCCCGCGCAGAGAAGAGAAACCAGCACGGTGAATGAAACGATGCGCAGGTCGAGCTGCGCGTCGGCAAGAAAGGGAACTCCCGTGGGAGCGATAGCGATAAAGACGCGCAGCAGGATCTCGGCCAGCCACGCACCCGGCTGTGGCGCCCGCGAGGGACAATACAAGCGCCTCAGTGAGGGTTTGGCGGATCAGCCGGCCGCGGCTCGCTCCCAGCGCGGAACGCACTGCCAGTTCCCGCATCGCGCGCGGCGCCACGCGCCGAAAACAGGCTGGCCACGTTGGCGCAGGCGATCAGCAAAACGGCGAAGACAGCGCCCAGCAGGATCCACGCCGCCGTGTATGCATCCTGCATCTGACGGTCGCGCACGGAGCGGATCTGCAGATGAAATTCCTGTCGGAACTGCGCTGGAATCCAAAGCTGCGTGTGCCTGAAGAGCGGCTCCATCTCAGCCCTGGCCTCGCGCAATGCTCACGCCGGGTTTCAGCCGCGCAAACGCCCACATCGGATAGCCGATGCCCGAATTCACCGTGTGCTGCGCGGCCACATCCATCGCCGCAGGGAGCACAACGTCCGCGGGCTGAAGACGGGGCATCTCGAAATCTCTCGGAAGCACGCCGACGATGCGAGCTGGACGATCGTCCAATGTCGATCGTCTTATTCAGCACGTTGGGATCGCGATTGAAACGGCTCAACCAAAAACCATCCGAGATAAGCGCGACCCTGGGACCGTTGGGAAGATCTTCTTCGGGCAAGAAATTACGCCCCAGCTCAGGGGAGATTCCAAGCGTGGGCAGAAACGACTGCGCCACTTGGCGCGCACTGAAGGTGTACAGGGTTCGCCTCGGTCAGATTGCATGCGTTCACGCCTCGCTCAAAGGTCATGGACGAGAAGGGCTTCTGGTTGTCGCGCCATTCGTAAAAGAAACCGCCCAGCGTGAACTCCTGCTTCTCGAGCGACTGCACCAGGCCTATAGAGACAAGCCGGTCGTCGTGCGCATAGGGCAGGCTGCGAAACAGAATCCGATCGACCACGCTGAAGACCGCTGTGGTGGCGCCGATGCCGAGCGCCAGAGTGGCGATGGCGGTGATCGCAAAGACCGGATTGCGCGAAATCCGCGCAACGCATAACTCATGTCGCGCAGCAGGTTTTCAAGCCACGGCAACGTGCGCCGCTCGCGATAAGCCTGCCGCGTCTGCTCCGCGCCGCCCAGCCAGATCAGCGCCTGCCGCCGCGCTTCGTCTGGACTCAGGCCCGCGCGAATGCCGTCTTCGGTATGCATCGCCACGTGGCTCTCCAGTTCGGCGTCAAACTCGTCGGCATCGCGCGCCGCCAGCAACAAGACCGCGCAACCGCATCCAGAATGCTCTCAATTTGCGCATCGTGCCCCCTCACGCCTCCATGGGCCGGCGTCAGAAAGCGCGCCAGAATCTCGGTGGTCTGCTCCCACTCTGCGGCCGCCTTGCGCACGCGGCGCTGGCCGGCTTTGGTCAACTCGTAAAATTTTGCCCGGCGGTTGTTTTCAGAGACGCCCCAGTGCGAGCGGATGTAGCCTTCCTGCTCCAGCTTGAGCAGCGCCGGATAGAGCGTGCCGTAGTTTAGTTGCAGCAGATCGCCGCTGGTCTGCTCGATACGCCGGGCCAGTCCGTAGCCGTGCTGCGGTCCCATCGACTCAAGCGTCTTGAGCGCCATCAGCGCCAGCGTTCCCTGCCAAACATCCGTCTTTTCGGGCATTCGCTCGCTCCTATTGCAAAACAATAGGAGAAAGATACACCCGCATCTATGGGAATGCAATAGGAATCCGCGGAAATTGCGATTCCCCCGTGTTGAACCTTCGGCCGAAACCATCCCGGCGATTTTCTATGGTAGGCTTGCGCCTGTAGTTATCCGCACCTCTTCGCCTGGAGGATCTGCCGCAATGCATTTGCGTTTTTTCTGCATCCCCTTGCTGCGCCGCGTTGCCGCTGGCTGCGCAAACTCCTGCCGACCTGGCCGCATCGGTCGCGAACCAGGCGCCGGCCCTCACCGAAACCTACAAGCATCTGCACCGGAATCCCGAGCTCTCGCGGCACGAGGAACAGACTTCGGCGTTTGTGGCCGGCGAACTGCGCAAGCTGGGTTACTCGGTCACCGGGCATGTGGGCAAATACAACGACGGCACGCAGGCGTTTGGAGTCGTCGCGATTCTTGAAAACGGCCCTGGCCCGCGGCTGCTCGTCCGCACCGATATGGATGCGTTGCCCGTGGAGGAGAAGACCGGCCTGGATTACGCCAGCACCGTAAAGACCACCAATGCCCAGGGGCAGCAGGTCGGCGTGATGCACGCATGCGGCCACGACCTGCACATGACGGTGTTGCTGGGCATGGCGCGCGAGATGGCTTCGCGCAAAAGCCAATGGCATGGAACCCTGATGTTGATTGGCCAGCCCGCGGAAGAGGTAATCCAGGGCGCGTCGGCAATGCTCGCCGATCATCTGTACGAACGTTTCGGCCAGCCTGACTTCGTGCTTGCCGAGCACGATACCAATGAGGTGCCTGCAGGCTCGATTGCTGTCAAGGGCGGTCCGATGCTGGCCAGTGACAACGCTATGACTGTAACCATGCGCGGCATCGGCGGGCACGGCTCCCAACCTCAGTCAGGCAAGGACCCTATTGTTCTGGCCGCCGAGTTTGTGCTGGTTGCGCAAACCATCGTCAGCCGCCAAATCGATCCGCAGCAGCCGGCCGTGCTCACCGTCGGCACCATTCATGGCGGAACAAAGAACAACATCATTCCCGATGAAGTGACGATGGGCCTGACCCTGCGCACCTATTCTCCTGCCGTGCGCGACGCCGATCATCGCCGACGTGCGCCGCACCGCGGAAGGCCTTGCGAAGGCCTATGGCATTCCCGCAGATCGCATGCCGACGGTGACGCTGGGCGAGAGCGCGCCAGCCACCATCAACGACTCCGCCCTCGCCGAACGCATTCGCGCGTCAGCGTCTGCTGCGCTCGGCAAAGACCGCGTGCTTGAAGCGCGCCCGGTGATGGGAAGCGAGGACGTGGGCCTGTTCTCCCTCGATGGAAAGATTCCCGCCGTGATGTACTGGCTGGGCGCGGCCGATCCCGCGAAGCTCGAAGAGAGCCGCAAATCGGGGCGTTCCGTTGCCCAGCCTTCACTCCTCGTTGTTTGCGCCCGTGTATGCAGCGGCGATCCCAGCCGGCGTAACCGCGATGACTGCGATGGCTCTCGACCTGCTGAAGTAATTCTCCGTTGATTTCGGCTTGAGACTACTTCGCCGGATCCGTCAGCGCCTGGTAGACCAGCGAGCGGCTCAGGTACTCGACATTGGGATCCTTGCCGTGCATCCGTTGGATCATTCCGACAAACACAATGTCATTCGAAGGATCGACCCAGAACCAGGTTCCCGCAAGCGCCATCCCAGAAGAAAGTGCCTTTGCCTTCCGGCAGATTGGCCTCCGGCGGATTGAACACCACGGCGCAGTTGTAGCCGTAGCCAAAGCCCGGCCGCATGGTCTGGAGACCAATGCCGAATTCGCCCGTGAGCAGGCTGGAAGGCAGATGGTTCGACGTCATCAGGTGAACCGTGGCCGGCGCCAGCACGCGCGTGCCATTCAATGTGCCTCTGTTTCCGAGCATCTGTGCAAAGCGATAGTAGTCCTCCGCGCGTCGACACCATGCCGCCGCCGCCGGAAGGCAGCGCAGGCGGCGTTAGATCGTCGCTCATGCCGCCGTCCCCGACCTTGGTGAGAACCAAATCGCCCCGCTCGTCGGTCTCGTAAAGTGTTGCGAAGCGATTCCGCTTTTCCGCCGGAACGTAGAAGCCCGCGTCCTTCATTCCCAGTGGCGCATAGATATGGTCGCGCATGAAGTCAGGCAGCGATTGGCCCGACAGCTTCTCAACAATATACCCCTGAATATCCATCGACACGCTGTAGACCCACTCCTTGCCCGGCTGATAGAGCAGCGGAATTGTGGCCAGCTTGTCGATCATCTCCTGAAGGTTGCGTCGCACCCAGCACATGCTGGTCGCGGTACATTGCATCGACCGGAGTATTGCCGAAGATTCCGTACGTAAAGCCGGCGGTGTGCGTCATCAACTCGCGCATGGTCGGAGCGTGGTCCGGGTCGACGAGAATCATCTTGCCGTCCGCATCCACGCCGTTGAAGACCTTCAGGTGCGCGAACTCCGGGATGTATTTCGAGATCGGATCGTGGGGCAGCCATTTGCCCTCTTCGTAAGAGAATCATCATCGCCACGCCGGTGATCGGCTTGGTCATCGAGTAGTCGCGGAAGATCGTGTCCTTCGTCATCGGCGTGCCGGCTGCCATGTCCCGCTGGCCGTAAGTACGGTAGTCCACAACCTTGCCGTGGCGCGCCAGAATTGTAACCATGCCGGCGATCTGCTTCTTGTCCACCGCCTGCTGCATCAGCGCATGCAGGCGCTCCAGGCGCTCGGACGAAAAGCCCACAGACTCGGGCTTGACCGGCGTCATGTCGATCGGGTGTTCAGCCGGTTGCTGTGGGTGAGCTTGTTGCGTTGCCGTTTGTTGCGCCGCGAGCGGCAATGCACAAACAACAATCATGCATCCGGCCAGGAGCATGCGGCTGATAGTTCCAAATCGGCTGAGTGACATACGATCTCCTTACGGCGCGGCGATGGACGCCCGGTTTTTGCCGAACCTTTATAGCAGGTGGATTACCACACGGCAAGGCTCTGGCGCGCGCGATCAATAAATCAGTTTCAGAGAGAGCTGAATCTGCCGCGAATTGCCCGCCGTCTTGCTGATTTCTCCGAACCCGGAGCCGGCGACGATGTTGGCGGGCAGGCCCATGTTGACGATGTTGAACAGATTGAAGAACTCCGCGCGGAATTGCAGGTCGACGCGCTCGGCTCCGCTTTTGCGGCGGCCGAAGGGCGTGTCCTTGATGAGCGCGAAGTCGAAGTTGTAGTAAGGCCGGGCCGCGGAAGGTGTTGCGTCCCAGCGTTCCAAATCGTCCCTGGTTCGGCCCGGTGCCGCCGGCGAATGTGAATCGGAATTGAGAAGAATGCCGCAGCGTTGTTTGTGCCCTGGCCAAAATAGTCTTCGCGCACTTTGCGAGCTGTCGACAGGTGCGGCAGGGCGATCTGGTCCGGGCGGTCTACGCCGCTGGAGCCGGCCCCGGTCTGCTGCATTCCGGAGTAGATGGTGAACGGCGAACCCGAACTCATGCTGGATATGCTCAGCAGCTCCCAGCCATCGGTGACTTTCCTGCTTACTGGGTGGAGAAAGTTCACGCTCTCGAGATGCAGGTCCTGGGCCACGCTCAGTCCGAAGCCATTGGTCACGTCGAACGACGACGGTCCTCTCTCCGGATGGTTGTCGTAGGGATTCTGCGAGAACCCCTGCGAAACGGCTCCCGTGGAACCCGTGCCGCCAATTACCTGGCTGCTGTCATCGATCGACTTGCTCCATGTAAAACTCGCCTGGATGCCGGGCCCGCCGCGGCCTACTGTGCCGGAAAGCGAAGTTTGCAGCGCATGATAGTTGGAGTGCGCGCTCGCCGTAATTTCGTTCTCTGACCCGAAACCGCCGATGACATTGCCGGCGCTATCGAATTTGGTGAGCGGCGCGAATGCGGCACTGGCGCCTGGATAGGCATTGGGAAAGCTGGTGCGCGGAAGCTTCGCGCTGGCTGTGCCCACGTAACTCGCATCCGCCGTCAGGTTGCCGAATTTGCGCTCAAGTCCCACCGTCCAGGTGTAGAGCGTGCCGTTGCCGAAGTTACGATCAATGCCGGCGAGAAACAGATCGCTGACCACATGGCCCTTCGTGAGAGCTGCCACGTCCTGCTCATAGCGATCGACATCCATCGGCGTGTTGGGCGCAACCGTGGTGGTGCGTCCGGTCGGAAACATATCGGCGCCCGAGAGCGTATAGGTGCGCGGCAACTGCGAGGGTGTGATTTGAAACCCATACGCGATGGGCGCAACCGAAGCGGACAAGAGCCGCGGCATCACCGCAAATGGGGTCGAGCCGGTGAGGAAATTATCTTGCCAGAGATTTGGCGGGATAACCGTGATAGCGCCGCCGGCATGCACTTCAAGCTTGTTGGTCACCTGCCACGCCGCCTGGATGCGCGGACCCCACCCTGTCCAGTTGGTGCGGTAGCCGGGCTGCGGGTTGACCACATATTCCTGGGTGCCGTTCACGTCCAGAAAGCCCGCGGTTCGCTTGGCGCGTTCGGTGATTGGCTGATAAAGCTCCCAGCGAACACCGTAGCTCAGCGTGAAGCGGCTATTGACCTTCCACGTGTCCTGCGACGTAGGCATTGACATTGTTACGGCTGATGGCGGCGGGTCCGATGTGTTCTCCGCTGGAAAAATAGGGCGGCGCGATGGAGACGGCGTAAGAAAACGGACTGCCGATCAAGAAGCTTGAGAGCGTGTCTGGGAAGGGATCTCCCGCATAGAGATTGTGTGCACTGTTGTTCAACGCGGTAATCTTGATGCGTTTCTGTTTGGTCCAGGAACGTAGGCGGCGCCGCCGCCAAAGCCATATTCGCCGTTGGGGCTGATGCCAAAGTAAGTGCTGTCGCGATTCAGCGCGTATCTCGCCGCCCGCTTTGAAGTTGTGGCGCCCGGTCGTGAAGACAACGTTTTCGCGAAGCTGAAAGAGATTGCCGTACGCCTGCATCACCGTTCCCGCCGCGGAGTTGAAAGCTTCAAAGAGACCGTCGTTGAATTTGACCGCCGGATCGGTGTGGTTGGGCGTTGGAAAGCCCGGCGTCGAGCGCTGAATGCTCAGGGACGATTCCACGAAAGCCGCGGCGAAAATTCGTGCGTGTAAGGTTCCCACCACGTTGCGCTCGCGGTCGATGTACTGGACACCGAACGAAGGATCGATCGCCGTCTGGTCGGGATTGGTCGTCGGTCCGCTCAGATTGTCGAGGTTGAAGCGCGCAAAAAACTGATCCTTGGCCGAAAAGCTGATGGTCGATGCGCAACGAAAACTGGTCGGCATCCGTGGCCACTTTGGATGCGGTCGCGTATGTGTGCGTCCTGGAATGAGCCTGCAGAATAGTTCGGCAGCGGATAGCGCTTCAACACCGACGCGATGCCGGGATCGACTGGAACGGTCAGCGTATCGACGGAGCCGTCCGGATAAGTGAGCGTATCCTTTCCGGTGCGCTCGGTCGCAGTGGGCACAGGCATCACCTGCGTCGTCCCCAGCACCTGCCGGAAGCCCTGGTACTGCGCGAAATAAAAAGTCCTGCTCCTGCCGTCGTAAATATGAGGAATGAACACCGGGCCGCCGTTGGTGAAGCCGAACTCGTTCCGTCGGAACGGCGGGATCCTGCCCGGATAGGCCGGCGTGGGGTGATCGAAGTAGTTGCGCGCGTCGAACGCTGAGTTGCGAACGAACTCAAAAAACGAGCCGTGAAAGCCGCTTGCGCCGGAGCGCGTAATGATGTTGGTAAAGCCTGCCGCGCCACGCCCGATCTCTGCCGGCATCCATCCTGAGCTCGACTGAATCTCCTCGACGGCATCCACGTTGAAGTTTGAGAAAGTGGCTCCGCCCATCTCCGGATCGCTGATGTCGGCGCCGTCCATTGCAAACACCGCTTCCACGCCGCGCTGCCCGTTGATGGCGAACTGCGCCGTGAAGTTGGTAGCGCCGTTCGCATCCGTCATGGTGCCCGCCGCCAGCAGCAGCAAGGTGCCGAAGTCGCGCTTGTTCAGCGGCAGCTCGCTCACCGCCTGGCTTGACAACTGCTCGCCGCCAGTTGCGACCTGGCCTTGAAGCGCGGCGACACTGAGCTCGCCACGATCGGAAAGCGTAAGAGCGACCGGAGGCGCGGCCGGAGCCAGGTCAATCGGCTGCGCGAAATTCACCTTGCGGCTCTTCGTCTCAATCGTGAGGCGGTACTGGCCGGCAGGCAGGGGAGCAAGACGGAAAGCTCCATCGCTTCCCGTCACCGTTTCGGCCGCGGAGCCTTTGCGGGCCAGCCGGACTTTGGCGCCTGCGACCGGAGCTCCGGCCGCGTTGCGCAGCAGCCCCTGCCACGTGCTGAGTGCGGGCTCCTGTGTTGATGCCACTGAAGTGAACAGCAGTGCCACTGCAAACGCCAGTGCGCAGCGTGCCCTTGTCATCCTGCTTGCTTTCGGGCCGTGCAAGCCTTGCCACAGATTCACTTTCAAAGAAGTCAGACCTTTATGAAGGATGTGCGCAGCCCTGTCCGAGAACTTTTGGACATAAAAATAGAATTGCCGCTGCATTTACTGGATTATAGTCCGGCAAGAACTGAGATCGTTCGTACTTTAGGCCAGCTTGAATCCGGTCGAGCGCAAAAGGAAGGCAAGCTTCTACACTGTTTCCAGCACATGCCCGAACCGGAAACGAACACCGACACTATCGCCGCTATCTCCACACCGCCAGGTCGCGGCGGCATCGGCATCGTGCGCCTCAGCGGACCCCAGGCTTCGTCGATCGCGGTTCAACTGGTCAGCCTCCGCCAGCCCCTTGAACACAGCCGCGCACGGTTGGCCGATGTGCTCGATGACGCCGGCGATGGCAGCGATGTCACGCGAATTGACGAGGCGCTGGTCACTTTATTTGCCGCGCCCTACTCCTACACATCTGAGGACGTTGTCGAGATTGCAGCGCATGGTTCGCCCGTGGTGCTTGAGCTGCTGCTTCGCCGCGCTCTCGACAAGGGTGCGCGGCTGGCCGAGCCAGGCGAATTCACGCAGCGCGCCTTTCTCTCCGGCCGCCTCGACCTGACCCAGGCCGAGGCCGTACGCGATCTGATTGAGGCGCAGACGCTCACCCAGGCGCGCCTGGCCGCGAGCCAGATGGGCGGTGCGCTCAGCCGTCGCGTCGCTCCCGCCAAGCAGGCGCTGGTCGATCTGATCGCCCTGCTCGAAGCCGGCATCGACTTTGCGGAAGACGATGTGGATGTTGCTCCGCAAGCCGAGATCGCCACGCGCATTGCCGCGCTCAGGCCGCCTCTCGAGGCGCTGGAAGCCTCTTTCGCGCGCGGCCGCATCGTCCACGACGGGCTGACGCTCGCGATCGTGGGCCGCCCCAACGCAGGCAAGAGCTCGCTGTTTAATCGCCTGGTGGAGCGCGACCGCGCCATTGTGACCGCTACCCCCGGCACCACGCGCGACACAGTCTCGGAGCGAATCTCGCTCGAAGGCATTCCACTGGAGTTGGTGGATACGGCTGGCCTCCGTGACAGTCCGCGCGAATATCTGGAGGAGGCCGAGCAGCTTGGCATCCGGCGCAGTCGCGAAGCGATGGCCGATGCAGCTCTTGTGCTCGTGGTTCTCGACGGCACGCAGCCGCTCAACGAAGAGGAACATCGCTTGCTCGAAGCCGTTCGGGGCCGTCCCGCGCTGATAGCCGTAAATAAGTGCGACTTGAGAGTGACAGAGTCGCCACCGGAAGAAACAACTGAGATCTCTGGCATTCCAGCGCTGCAAACCTCCGCGCTCACCGGTGAAGGAATCGCCGCGTTGCGCGAGCGCATAGTGGCGGTGGCCACAGGCGGGGCCGCGTCAGAACCGGGAATGTTGACCAGCCTCCGCCACCACCTGGCGATCAAAACCTCGCTCTCCGCGCTGACCGACGCTGCACAGGCAAATGCGAACTCCATACCTCACGAGATGATTCTGCTAGACCTCTACCGCGCGTCTTTGGGCGCTGGACTCCCTGACCGGCCAAACTACCTCCGACGACATTCTCAACCTTATCTTTTCCACTTTCTGCATCGGAAAATAGAGTGGCTTCCAAGGCCATCCAATAGAATGTAGAAACCGGCATCAACCCCTTGCATAATCATTGTTTAGTGTCCTACAATGTCCACTTGGAGACACGGGCAGCCGAAACAGTATGTGTCTCCAGCGTGTCTCCATAGGGGCATGTGTCTCCAGAATGAAGCTGGAGACACAGAAAAGGGGCGAAATGGCACTGACGGACGTGGGAATCAAGGCGTTGAAGCCAAGGGCAGCGCGGTACATGGTGAGTGATGGCCGGGGGCTTTCGCTGGACATATTGCCGAGCGGCAAAATGGCCTGGCTGTATCGGTACTCCTTGCAGGGCGAACGGGGAAAGGTGAGTCTTGGGGGTTATCCCGATCTGACCTTGAGAAAGGCGAGAGAGAAGCGGGACGAGCTGGCGGCGCAAGTGGCAAGCGGCAAGTCTCCAGCCTTGGAAGCGAAGAAGAGACGCGCGGGGAACAGCACCAATCCCACCGTGAGTGAGTTTGGTGAACGGTACTACAAAGAACAAGTGATGACCCGCTGGAAAGACCCTAAGACGATTCGGCGCTATCTCGATAACGAGATTTTCCCCACCTTGGGGGAAAAGGCTCTCAAAGATATAAACGCTCTGGACGTTCAAGGCCTGGTGTATCGCAAGCGGGACAATGGGCAAGTTGCGGCGGCGATTCAACTGCGCATGGTGCTGAAACAGATTTTCGATTATGCGATTGAAACACGGCTGCTCACGATCAATCCCGCTGCGATGGTGGCAACGCGCTACATCGGCAAGGCCCGCAAGCGCGCCCGTGTGCTCACGCCGAACGAGATTCGCTTGTACCTTCGCACCATCTACCAGTCGAACATTCGCCGGCAATTCAAGCTGGCGCTGCATATCATCCTGCTCACGCTCTCCCGCAAGTCTGAATTGCTTTTGGCGCGGTGGGAGCATGTGAACTTTGAAACCGGAGAATGGCTCATACCGGAAGAGAACGCAAAGGGCGGCAAGCCGCATATCGTCTACCTGTCAACGCACGTGGCTGCGATGTTCCGTGAGTTGAAGGCCCTGGCTGGCGACTCCGAGCTGGTGATGCCGGGGCGGGGAAGTCTCATAAGGCCCTTTGCCGCGAACGCGCTCAACAAGGCGCTGGAGGGCTTGACGTTCGACATGGACCCGCTCACGATTCACGATCTGCGCAGAACGGGCGCAACGCTGCTAACAGAGCATGGCTTCAATCGGGACGTGATCGAAAAGGCTCTGAGCCATGAGGCACAGGGGATTCGGGCCGTCTACATCGTTGCCGAGTTTGCAGAGCAGCGAAAGAAGATGCTGCAATGGTGGGCTGATTACGTGGATAGCGTCGTGAATGAATCCAAGGTGATCGTTGGCAACTTCGGAGGCGGCGCGGCCTAGCGCACCAGCGCTGAAAGCCAGTACCCGCGCCCTGGCTCACCTGGCACCAGTGCCGGGGGAATGCGTCACCCTGAGCCTATCGGCGCGCCGTGGGGCATTCTGGCGCGTTCTCTCTTTGCATTTGTGCCGTGCCCTGGCAACCAGCCGGGGCTATTCGGCCTTACCTTCGCGTTGCGTGCGGGCTGTCCGGTTCGCTTGCTTCTTTGCCTTCGCCCTCGCTTCTGCTATTTGATTCTTCGTTGGCTCAATTTCCCTTGCAACCCATGAGAGCCGAATTTCTCTTTCGCGAAGGCCCTTGCTCCAACCTTCCAGAAAGAGGTCTTTCAGGATACCTATCGTTGTGCGGCGCTCATGCTGAATGAATGCACTCTTGCAGGGGCTAGTCTTTAGGTGAGATTGCGGGCCAGTCTCCGGCACTGGGCAGAACTCTTGCCCGTGATCTGAAGCAATCTCGAAAATCCTTCCGCATTTCTTGCACTCCCCATGCTTCAACCGTTGTGCCTTATCTGCGTAGATGGTCGCGGCGATGGCCTCAAGAATGTATCGAGCTTCGATGCGTAGATACGGCGCGCGCTCTGTGCTCCTGCTCTTGCCCTTTTGAAATGCCCTTGAGGCTGATTCCCAGTCCTCTGGAGGGATTCCGTCCTTGGGGCTGTACCAAGCAAGTGCCACGTGGCTGTCATCGGGGTTTTGCCCTATATCGAGCGCAAAGCCACGCAAGCCTCTTAGAGCCTTTTGGTCTTGGAGTTCGTTCTTCCGTAAGTTCTCTAATGGCAGCTCCGCACCATGAAACCGCGCGTGTGTGAATTCCCGATCTGTGACAGTGAAAAATTGATTGTCGAATCCCTCAGCCGTGAGCCATGCCTTCTTGCCTTCCTTTTTCTTCATGGCGGTCTTACGAGAAAGGCGCAAGCACTTGAAAAACTCCTGCCATTCTTGGAACTGACTCCATAAAACTTCCTCCCAAATCCAGAACCTCCCTGCTTCACTCAGAAAGCTGGCGGCACCTTCGGAGCAATTGACGGCTTCAAAGCGCCTCCGAACTTCATACGGGTCCAGATTCGTTGTCTCGCGGTGCGTCCCACGCATCGGGCTTAGAAGTGCGTCATTTCCTTTTGGCCTTGGGAAAAACTTATACCGGGGAGTTTGGTAATCGATCCGAATACGAACGGCCTCCAAGGTGCGCTCTTCACTCTGGAAGCCAGCCAAGTCTACAATGCTCTCTTGAATTTCCGCCATCGTCATTCCTCCCAATTTTTATGAACTCCGATTCGTAACTAGAACGGAGTTCGCTTTCTGCGTATCTTACAGCCTGTGGTTGGACGCTTCAAAATCGTCTAGAGCATGGGAGGGAAGGAAATGGGCAGTCCGGAAAAGATTCTCCGCTTGCCAGCGGTGAAAGCGCTTTGCGGCCTCAGTCGGAGCACGATCTACGGGCGAATTGCTTTGGGTGAATTCCCAAAGCCAATTTCACTCGGGGCCAGGTCTATCGGTTTCTTGGAGAGTGAAGTATCAGCTTGGATTGCTGCGCGAATTGATGCCAGCCGGAAAGCAGCGAAGAACGGTAAGAGCCGAACGGCGGCGGCGAAGTGACCGCGCCATCGTTTGCCGTCGAAAAGGCGCGCGCACTGGTGGCCGGTATGTGGAACTGTTCGGCGAAAATCGCTCGCCTTGCGTTCAAGCATTGGCCGCCAGTCGCCAGCAATACTTCGGCGCATGTGGCGGCGGCGCAATTTGTCATTGAGCTGGAAGCTCAAGCGGCGCGCGCGCGCGCTGACATGGCTGAAGACGGGCGGCGGCGCGATTGACCGCTGAAGCATTCGCGGGCCTGGTGCAAGCGCAGCGCACAGGCACGGGTCGATGGAAGGCCCGGTGTCCGTCACATGCAGACCGCTCCCCCAGCCTCAGCATCCGAGCTGGCGCGGATGGCCGCGTTCTTTTGCGCTGCTTTGCCGGATGCACGGTGGAGGCGATTCTCGCCGCGCTGGGGCTTTCTTTGTGTGATCTATTCCCAGGGCCGCCGCCGTCACCGCAACAAGCTGTCGTGCTGAGAGCTGCTCAGGAAGCCCGCGAACGGGAAGCCAAAGCGCGGCGCAAGGCACGGCTTGACGCATTGATTCGTGTGGAAAAGCTGCAAGCCGTCGTGAACAAGCTGGGGGCGAAATTGGCAAATTCCCTTGATGACGGCGATTACCTTGCCACCCTGTTTCATCGGGCGTGTGAGCGGCTTCACGAAGCGGAGACTGAGGTCGAAAGATTTTACCCCGTGCGCCGGGTGAGCGCGCAAGACCGGAATTAGAAATTGAGCAGTCAGGGCGAATTACCCGACCCAGCGAACATTGACCTGGCCGGGATTTTTCCGAAAAATGACTCGCGGGTGAGTGTCACGGCGGAAGACGTTGGGCCGGAGATTGCCGCCGTGCTGAAAATTCCACCAACTCCTAAATCGTTAGACGGCTGGCCTGCGCTGGACCCATTGCCTGACTCCCTTCCCGACGTAATGCTGTTCGATCTGGAACTGATGCCAGAGTCCTTTCGACCGCTGGTGAAAGATGTAGCCGAGCGTATGCAGGTTCCGCTGGATTTTCCTGCCGTGAGCCGCAATTGCGACGCTGGCCGGAGTGACCAATAGGCGCGCTGTGATTCAACCCAAACGAAACGACCACACCTGGACAGTGACACCGAATCTTTGGGGCGGAATCGTAGCAGAGCCGGGAATGCTCAAGTCTCCGGTACTTTCCTGCATGACTCAACAGGCGAAGGCTATCGAATGTGGCTGGCGAGATGCGTATGAGGTTGCTGAGCATGAGTATCAGTCAACACTCGAAGAGCAGGAATTGAAGAAGGCGGCATGGAAGGAGCAATACAAGGCGGCGGAAAAGAAAAAGCAAGATGCACCCGCAAGGCCGGAGTCCGATCTGACTCAGCCTGTGCTTCGCCGTCTTATGACCAGCGACGCGACTCTTGAGAGTCTTCACAAAACACTGTCGGAAAATCCTGCGGGACTGTTTGTTCTCCGGGATGAGTTGGCCGGATGGCTGGCAGGTCTGGAGAGACAGGGCCGGGAGCAAGAAAGAGCGTTCTATTTGGAATGCTGGAACGGACAGGGAAGCTTCACCATCGACCGCATCGGGCGCGGAAGTGTGCATGTTCCCCACGCCTGTATCTCTCTGTTTGGTGGAATCCAGCCAGCCCGCTTGAGAAGCTATCTGGCGGATGCCCTAAAGGGCGGGCCGTCAAACGATGGACTGATGCAACGATTTCAACTTATCGTTTGGCCCGACACGCCGCCGGATTGGAATTATATCGACCGCAAGCCGGATACAGATGCTCAGGAGCGTACCGCAGAGGTCTACCGCCGCATAACGGAAATGGACCCTGAAAAGCCGCGCCGCCTGCAATTTGAGGATGAAGCCCAGCGGTTTTTTGTTGACTTTATTTCCGACCTTGAGAAGCGGATGCGAGACGATAGTTTGGCACCATGTTTGCGGGCGCATCTTGCGAAGTACCGTAGTCTGATGCCCGCTCTGGCCTTGCTGTTCACTCTTGCAGATGATCGCGTGGCGGAGAGTGTTCCGCTCTCTCAGGCACAGCGGGCCGGTGACTGGTGCGACTACCTCTGGACACACGCATTGCGTGTGTATTCCCCACAAGCCGCCCCGGAAATTGAAGCTGCAATCAGGTTGGGGAACAAACTGGCAAAGGGCTGGAAGCGGGAAGAAGGGACATTCACGGTGCGGGATGTTTACAGGAACGGATGGAGCGGCCTCGACACGGTGGAAGCCGCGCAAGCCGCGTTGGAAATACTGGAAAGACACCATTGGGTGCGGCGGGGGAAAGACGACGATGCCCAGAGGCCCGGACGACCCAGCGAAGACTTCTACGTCAACCCGCGAATCGGGATAAGAGATGCAGGCAAGTAGACGCTGGCGAGACTGGAAGCCGCCTGAAAAGATTCAGGACTCACACACGCATGAACTGACAAAACTGACAGAAACCCAGCCTGAGAGAGTTTTGTCAGTTTTGTCAGTTGATTCTCTAGCGGGAGCAAAAAGAAATGCACCATCGGCTAGCGTCCCGGAACACGACCCGGAAGAGTGGCGGAAGCCGTTCGCCCGATGGCTGGCCGTCGCCTGTATGCGTTCCGCGCGCTGCTCTGGCGGCGTGGGCTGCCTTCATCTTGAGTATTGCAACTGGGAGGTCAGGCAAGGTGGAGTTCCCTGCACACGAAACACATTCGAGCTGTTGCTGAAAGAGCATGGAATCCAACTGGCCATTGTTGTCGGGGTTGCAATGGTCTCCGGTCTGGCGTTCCTGGAGGATTTCATGGCGGCAGGGGGTATGGGGGTCAAAAGTATTTGAACATCGGCGCTCTAGACCGTCATGGAATGAATCTCTCGTATCTCCAAAATCGAGAAAAACATGCGTCAATTGCAAGAGTGCCGCGTTACGGCATCGCATAGACAGCCCGTGAATGCTGGCGATCTGAGGACGCTTGGAGCGGCCTGGCAGGGGTAGGGGGGGTAAAATCTCACCGCGAAAGACCTGTCTAGACCGTGCATGAGACACACATCTTTTTCCACAAAATGATGAGTTTTTCGGAAGGCTTCCGAAAATGAGGCGCGATTCCATTCGTCTACAGAGCACAGCACAAGGGGCCGGAAACGGTTCACTGTCCCGCTCTAACTCCGAGAGACGGCTGCGCGCATGGCCTAGTGTGCCTGGGGGAGCGCCCTAAGTTTTCGATGACAATGCCTTGCCAGCGGGGGAGTCGAGCGGGATGGGGTTGCCAGCGCCGCATACCGGGCAACCTGCGTGACGGGCAGTTAGACGCCAGCATGAATAAACTATGCCTGGAATCAGAAAGCACAGCCAGAGCACGACCTCCACCAGAAACGAGCCGGGGGTGATGGACCTGGGGATAATGGAACTCCGGCAATTCGGGCAAATGTGGGTTGGGGCTTTCATGGCTTCAATGTTAGCTCAGCTTTTCTCCAATCCCATTGGCGCTCTGGCGCGGAATCAGGCACAAGGTTCTGGCGGGCTGTGCATGGGGGCACAAGAACAGTTTGTGTCTCCAGTGTGTCTCCAGAGAGAAAGTATTTTCTGAAAGCCGCATGGATATTGGCAATTGTCGCGTTTTCCACTTTCTGCATCGGAAAATAAGCCGCTCCCCGACGGGTGCGGCCGATTCTTCTATAGGTTTTCAAGCCCTGGTCGTCAGACGCTCGTCGACTATACCGGCGCTTGCGGTCGTCTTATTTAGTTACCAATAAGGGCGATTCAAACATGAACTCACCGGGATTGTCTATGCTATTTCTCTGCGGTCAAACCCCTAGGTAAGCGACACAGGGAAATGGTCACCTTCAGGGTAACTGCAGGCTCTATCTGTGCCCCACAAGGAGTTGCTCGCTCTGGTCAGCCGTCTCGTTTTTTTGAACGGAGGGTGTGGCTTTCGGGTGTCGCTTTCCAATCAGGTGCCGAAGACGCTTGCGAAGTAGAAAGACAAGACCCGCGAGCGTGGCACTCATCATCTGGAAGGCTAGAAGTCCTGAACCAGGATCAACATATGCGTATGCGGGCTGCGAGAGTGCGCACAGCACGGCCAGCACTTGAACTACCAGCAGAGAAATACTCAAGAGAACGAAAAATTTCTGAAAGTACCTGCTTCCGGGTACCAGGGTTGACGTCCATTAATCTTCTCCTGTTTGGGTTCCGCAGAACCCTGAAGATCCTGCGGCAGAACCGGGAAGAGCTTGTTTACCGTTCAGACGATTTTTTCCTGTGATCTGTTTACAATCAGACACCAAAGCCCAAACAAGCCCTATTCCCCGAAAGTGCCATTTGGATCGGAAAACCGTGTACACGGCGTAAACAGTGGCTCGCAAGGCCAGTTTCGTGCCTTCGATTCTTGAAATTGCAATCCCACATTGTGAATCACCCGACCAACCCAAACCTGAGGAACAGCACTAAGACAGCATGGGTTGGCGATCGGAACTTCTTGCTCGGGTTATTGTCCAGCCCTCCATTCGGTTATCCTAAAGCTGGGGTACAGCAAAGATTCGCGGGTTCCGTGGTTCGCAGTTCCATCGTCTGACCCCCGGTGTCAGGTATCATTGGCATTGCGAAAACTTTGCCGCTGATCCTGCTCCTGATTCTCTCCGATTGCGAAATGTTGCCCCTTTGAGGGGCAGTAAACCCCAAGACAACGGCTTCTCCGAAAATTGCAAACGTTTGGTCAGATCCAGCAAGGCGCAAGCAGAGCGTGTCCGTTCGTTACTTTGAAATAATTGCTTCTTGGCAAACGTATGAGGGTGCTCACCTTTTCGCTGATCGCACTTCAAGTGCTGGCTGTTCTCTGCGCCCTTGCCCAGCCTGCGTATGCATATGTCGATCCTGGTTCAGGACTTCTCGCCTTCCAGTTAGTGAGTACCACCTTTGCAGCCATTCTATTTATGGTACGCAAGCGTATTCGGCGTCTGTTCGGATCCAAAAACAATGACCCTAAGAATGAGGTCCGTCAGCCAAAATGAGACGCCCTTTGGCAAGCGCAGAGGGAAGCTTTCGCGACCCCGAAGGCCGACTCTATCGAGACGGAAGACGGATCATTCGCGAGGTCTATCCTGAGTTCACTGCGCCAGTCCTGGCATGGCTTCGGTCCCCAGTCGCTATGCGCTGGATTGAGCAACGCCGAATGGTCCCCACCACGATCCTCAACTCTGAACCTGGGAAGCAGGTCACGCTCGAGCATGAGCGCATCTTCTTTCCCTCCTATCCCTGGGAGTGGACACCCGGCCAATGGGTCCAGGCGGCTTCATTGACTCTTGACCTGTGCGAAGAAGCGCTGGACAGCGGGTTCATCCTCAAGGATGCTACGCCGCTCAATATACTTTTCTCGGGCCCACGGCCCATCTTCGTTGACGTCCTTTCGTTTGAGGCTCGCGATCCTGAAAGCCCTCTCTGGATTGCCTATGCCCAATTCGTTCGAACGTTCTTGTTGCCTCTCAGTGCCTATGTCTACATGGGCTGGCCGCTTGCGGCCACGCTGCAACGCCGCGACGGTTACGAGCCTGCAGATCTCAAGCCCTTCCTGCCTTCCATGCGGCAATGGCTCAATCCTCTTCGTTCTCTGGTCACGCTCCCGATGCTGCTTGAAGACGGCGGAAACGGCGGCGCAAGACGCCCCAAAGCTTCAGAAGAGTTTTCTGCCTTCGCAATTCGCCGCTTGTTGAGGTCAACGCGGAAATTGCTCAACTCGCTGGCCTCTTCGCCGCGTGCCTCGCGCTGGAGCGATTACACCCAGACTGCCTCCCACTACCAGTCTTCGGATTCAGAAGCCAAGCAGCGATTTGTTCGCGACGCATTGGATCGCATTCGCCCCGCGCACGTCCTGGATGTCGGCGCCAACACCGGTCTTTATTCGCGCATCGCCGCAGAGAGCGGCGCCGAAGTGGTGGCGTGGGATACCGATGTGCAAGCCTCGGATCTCAATTGGAAGGAGGCACTGCGCCTCAATCTCTCCATCCTCCCCATGGTGGCCGATTTTGCCCGGCCGACCCCCGCCGCAGGGTGGGAGAACAAGGAGAGCGCAAGCCTGCTGGACCGGGCCAATGGTGAATTCGATTGCGTCCTCATGCTCGGAATCCTCCATCACCTCCTCGTCACGGACCAGATTCCTCTCACTGCCATCTTCAAAAAACTGCGGGAGATTTCCAGCCGCTGGGCCGTCCTCGAGTGGATTCCAAAGGAAGACTCCCAATTCGACCAGCTTTGCCGCGGACGCCAGGAGCTTTACGGACACCTGAGCGAGGAGTATTTCCTTCACGCACTTTCAGAGAGATTCGCAGTTCGCGAGCGCTCCCAGCTTCCTAACGGGCGCTCTCTTTGGCTTGTCGAGGTGATCCAATGAAAGGCCGGACCGCACTTGAATCGATCGGTTCGGCCCTTTTGCTCTTGCCGTGGTACCTGCCTTTTCTCTATACCGATAACTTCCCCCTCTACCATCATGGTCTGCCGGTCACAAATCTAATTGGCGCTCTACTTGTGGATCTGTTGGCCATTGCCATCCTTGTTTTCGGTTTATTGGTTGTCATTCAGAAACTCCCGCCAAAACCGCAAAGACTCTGCCTGGGATTGTTCGCTGGCCTCATGCTCTGGCGCATGGCGGATTTCGCAAACAAAGTGTTGCTCATCAACTTCCAGCATCGGGTCTTCTGGTGGAATTCCGCGCGCAGGTCCTGCTGCATTCTCTTGCCTCTGCTCGGAGCAATAGTTGCATGGTTTCTTCCCCGCATCGCGCAGCCTGCGATACGCGCAACCCGGATTGTTTTAGCGGGTTTTGCTTTTTGCGCATTGTGGATTGTCCCGGAACTCCTTCACCTCGCACTGCTGCCAGGACACGATGAGTCCGTCGCTTCCGCACAACTGCCTGACCCATCCGCAAATGGTCCCAGCCGGCGAATCGTGTGGATTCTCTTCGACGAGCTTTCCTACGATCAGTTATTCGACCATCGGGCTGCAGGCATCGACCTGCCAAACTTCGATCGACTCCGTGCAGAAAGCGTCTCGTTTAGCCAGATAGCGCCGGCTGGCTCTCTAACGGATCGCATCATACCGTCCATATTCCTGGGCCGCCATATCGACGATATTCGGTCAACGGCTGCGTCGGATCTTTGGTATAGAGAGGGGTCACAGGGACGCTGGGTCGCTTATGACTCAAATGCCACTCTCTTCGCAATGGCAAAACGGAACGGATGGACGACCGGTATCGACGGTTGGTATATGCCCTATTGCCATTTCCTCGCTTCGACGGTGGATATCTGTTCCTGGGAACCAAACGATATGCCGATGATGACGATGGAGGAATTCGGCGCGTCGGAAGACAAGTCGATTTTGGCGAATGTCGCCACATTACCAAGCGAACTTCTGGCGGCGCCTGCGGGCCAGCCACCAAAAGTCGAGAGTTACCACGTAAGAGAATATCGCAATGTTATGGCGCGCACCCACGCACTGATCGATAACAACAAGATCCGTTTCGTCTTCCTTCATCTGCCTGTTCCACATCCTCCAGGAATTTACGACCGCCGCCGTCATATTCTCCGTTCCACGGGAACCTATCTCGATAATTTGGTGCTTGCGGACGACACACTGAATTCGCTCTTGAAAGAGATCGACGCTACTCCGTCGGCAAGCCGGACTACGCTCATTGTCTCCTCGGATCATTCCTGGCGGATCTTTATGTGGAGGGTGATGGACGATTGGAGCGCCGAAGAACAGCGCGCCTCTGGAGGCCATTTCGACTCCAGGCCTGTGCTGATGATTCATTTCCCAGGTCAATCTTCAGGGAGCGACGTGGCTGCTCCTCAGCCAGAGTTGTTTGAGCGCGACGTCATCGCCGGCATGCTGTCCGGGCGGATCAACAACCCCGAAGATTTGGCAGCCTTCCTCACTCGACAAGGCCAGTGATTCCTGGTGGAAGCACCGGTTATTCGGCGAGCCTCCAGCTTCATGGTTCTCGTGAAGAATATGCCTTCGCCATCGATATGACCTTGCGGACTATCTTCAAATGCTGTATACATCTAAGACATAAAAGCTCTAAACTGCAGGTTTTTCCTATAGTACTGTGTTCGCCAACGATCCTTCTTGCGCAAAGACTTGTGCTTTCTTGGCGCCGCCAGGTGGAAGGAATCATGGCCCCTGGAGAAACCAACAATGGATCGAATAGCAATGTGCCCAACTGCTCGATTGCAGCGGGGGAAAATTCGGCGGACCGCCATGTTGCCGCGAAAGAGGAAATGAATGATAAGTGACAGGAAGCCGGGAAGGCTGCGACGGCTTGCAAGTAAAATCCCCGCGATAACGCGAGCGGTGCAGAAAAACTATCACCACAGAACCGTCGAGCGGCGTTTTGATGAGCCCCAGATCGAGCACAGGATGTCTCGTTCGCTCTATCGAAAAGCAGCCGCCGATCTTGGCCTCGAAGCATACGATATAGGGCGTGTGTTTTGCATCGCCGGGAAGGGAAAGCGCTTTCGCATCTGGGTAAGCACATCTGAGCTCGATAACCACCCGCTTTCTGCAATCACGGAAGACAAGGTTCTAATCAGTGCACTCTTCCGGGAACATGGGATCCACGTCCCCGAGGGCCGTGCTTACGATTGGCGCGATCAGTCAGCGGGCATCGAGTATGCCCTGTCGCTGGGGCGCCCGTGTGTCGTAAAGCCGGCGAGCGACACCACCGGCGGCAAGGGCGTAACCACTTTGGTGACCAAACGGAGCGATATCGCCCGGGCATTTCGTTACGCCGGATTGTTCGCGGAGAACGTGCTGATCGAAGAATTCATTTCTGGCGACAACTACAGGTTTCTGATCTACAAGGGGAAGTGCATCTCCGTGTTGCGGCGCGAGTTGCCCGAGGTTACAGGGAACGGTGCCAGCACGGTGCGGGAGTTGGTTGAACAGGAGAATCGGAATCGGATCAAGAACTCAGAGTGGAGCGACGGAGATCCATTTTGGATGCCTATCCCGATCAATGCAAGCGCATTGCGCCACCTGAACGGCCAAGGCTTCAATTGGAACTCGGTGCCTCCGCAGGGCGAGAAGATCCATCTGTCAGGCACGGCCAACTTCGGATTCGGATGTACCTACAGCGAAGTTCTGAGAAAAACGCACCCCGATCAAATACGCGCCGCCGAGGAAGCTACAGGGGCTGTCGGAATGATCATCGCGGGCGTTGACATCGTTTCCCCAGATATCGAGGCCCCCGCCTATCACATCCTCGAGATCAACACCGCGCCCGGTATCGAAATCCACTACGCCGTGCGTAATCCTAAGGAGATGACAGATCCGATCCGCACCATTTTGACAGACTATTTCGAGATCGGCGCCGCCGTTCCGGAGGGTGAACGCGCCCTCGTATAGGGATGAGCCACGCGGGGAGCAAGCGTATATAACGATTTCAGATGGTAGCTGGAGCGGATGTTGTCGCCAGGTTTTAGGAAGTATTCGCGCGTCGAGTTGGCGTGAACAAAAGCAACTCCGATGTGCGGTTGGCGGAGCCGGTTCCGATTAAAACAAATCCGGCAATCCACTAGAGCATTGTCGCAGTTACTATAGACCGGCTTTGAAAGGGCACGGCTTCAGTCGTGCCGCAAAACGCCAATGAAATCAATGGGCTTTATAGGTTGCGGAAAAACTCGATTCAGTGGATCTTCTCACTGGCTTTGTGTCAGTCGTCCACCGTCGTCGCCGACCCACGAGGGGATGAAACTTCGGGTGCCCCATCCATCGAGCGTCTTTTGCTCGATGGGTGGGAGACCCAAAATCCCAACCGCCTGCCATCGGGCCTCTCCATCTCCCTTGCTGTTTCTTTTTAGGGCGCGACTTTTCAGGCCGTGGAAAAACTCTTGTGGAATCTGGAAAAGTGTCAGGGCACGACTTCAGTCGTGCCGCAAATGCCATCAAGTCCATTGGGCATTAGCCCCTGCGGTATGCCCCTCACGGCTTCGTGCGAACATCCATCCCTTTTTCCGCAGCCTTTTTAGCTCTTGAGGGAAAGCCAAACGGTCTACACCATTTCAGGATCTGCTTTAGCGAATATTCAGGGGATGGCGTACGCCGTCTATGGAATGAATGGCAGCACAATCTGTAAAACGCCTGAACATCGGGAATAGGAAAAGAGTCGGGGACCCGGAGGTTTGGACCATATCGGGCGGCAGAATTGAGTATATTCAGCACCCCGCCTTTTCCTTGATCTACCCCGCTTCAAAATGAGAACGCCGCCTGCACAAAGATCCGCCGCGCAGCAGAGCCGGAAGAGAAGATGCCGTAGGCAAGGCTCTTCGACTGACCAAAGTTCGGGGAGTTCACGGTCCCGATCGGTTGTCCACGGTCAATATCGTTGAACAGGTTCAACGCCTGGGCACTGAAGCTGAGAGAGTACTTGTGACCGGTGTTGGCGCTGCCCCCCATCATGCCTCGGCCACCGCCAAACCCACCGCCAAATCCGCCGCCGCCAAAGCCTCCTCGTCCTCCGCCGCCTGGGGGTGGACCACCGCCTCCGGGACCAGCGCCGTTATTCCCTCCGCCCGCCGACTCAAGTTTTGGACCGATTCCAAAGGCACGGCTCACACGCAGATTCACGGCCACCGCGGCCGGCCCGTTGCCCATGTTGCCGGAGATAACGGTCTCGCCCTGTTGTGGAATCGTGTTGAAGCAGCCGTATGGAGTTTGGAAGTACTGCGCCGAACCCGCGGTGCAGTTTGAGGAGGCCACTATCGACGGACGGTCGTTGAAGAAGTTATCGCCGGTCAAATCGTTTTGACTTACGAAATTGTAAGGCCGTCCCGATTGCGCGATGAGAAACGGATTGAACGTGAAATTGAATGGGCCAGTGTAATTACCCATCAGGAAGAGCATATTTCGAGAGGCAAATGCGGCGCGGCGATAGTCCTGCATCAGGTTGTAGGAGTTCGATGCCGTGCCTGTGTTCGAGTGAACCGAAGTGAGGTTGTAGAAACCGGACACGTTGAATTTTTGTGTGATCCGCGCGTTGATATTCACGATGAGCTGGTTCTGCTTGAAGATGGCCTCGGAGTCATATTGCTGCAGGATGCCGAGGTTGGGGTTCACCGTGCTCAGGGGCCGGGAATGCAGAATGGTCGGCGTCCCGTTGCTGTTGAATGTGTAGTCCCCGGGAAGATAAGCATTCGCGTCCCGTGTAACCATCTGGTGGATACCATAAGTGCGCAGATAGGTCGCCGAGAGCGATGTGGTCTTTGTCAACTGGCGTTCCAGGCTGGTTGAAAACTGTTCACTGTCCGGGGAGTGATAGTTGGGCGTTATCTGGAGGGTGGTCTTCGCAATTGCTGTAACCGGTCCGCACATCGCCGGATTTGCGAGGATGGCGGCCAGGCTGTTGGGATCGAAGCATGTCGGGTTGGTGATCGTGTTCTGCGTCTGGCTGGTGGCGCCGCTGCCGTAGCGTTTGATATTCACGAGATTGCCCAGCCCGAAGCGATCGTAGAAGAAGCCGTATCCCGCGCGCAGCACTGTCTTGGCCTGTGCGTGGTTCTTGTGGCCGTCAAGCGCATACGCGAAGGCGACGCGCGGACTAAAGTCGCTGTGATCCGACACGTGGTTCTGCGACTCCCAGCGCAACCCCCCGGACAAAGTCAGGTTGGCATTCGCCTTCCAGTCGTCCTGTATAAAGAGCGCCCCGTCAAACACGCTGCCGGCCACCGCCGCGGCGCCGGTCGTGTAGTTGAGCTTGTTGGGCAAACCGCCGTCCGCGGCAATCTGCTGAAAAATCTGGGCCTGAGACCAGGACGGTTGCTGCTTCGGCAATGTCGCCAGATCGTTCAGCATGATGACGTACGCATTCAGCGTAGGAAAGCTGAAGCTGCCATTGAAGTTGGCGTTCGTTGAGTTGGCGTCGCGATTGTAACGCAGGCGAGTACCGAACTTGATGGCGTGCGCGCCTGCCGACATCGTCGTCAGGTTCTGCAACTCCAGGTGATCGGTATGATCGTTGGATTTCTGGCCGCCGGAACCGCCATTCGTAAAAGACCCCGCCACTGAAACCGTTGGCGCCGTGCTTACAGGAGTTGTGACGTCGAGATCGCGAAGGTATTGAAAGCGCGTTTCGTTGACGACGTGTTCGTTGACGACCTGCGAATCGCTCACTTGAACGGTGTGCTCGATCGAGCTTGATGTCGTGGCCAGCGAAGGCAGTTGCAGTGAGCCGATGCCTCCGCTCTGGCTGAAGCGCTCGAACTGGTAGCGCAATGTCAGCGTGTTCTTCTGTCCGAGTTGCAGATCGACGCGCGGCGCGACTTCGGTGTGCGTCGACGGACTGAAGAGTCCGCCTGAAACGGGGATCACATTGCCGGAGGCGTCCTTGGGAATGGAATAGAGGCCTGTTGTCGCGTCCTGGACAGGAATAGAGACGCTGTAAATGCTCGCGTTCTGGTTGTTGCGCTGGTCCACGCTTAAAAAATAGGAAGCGGATTTTGAGATGGAGCCGCTGATCGATCCGTTGTACTGAACGCTGTGGTACGCCGGAATGGATGTAGTGAACGGGTTGCCGGTGTTGAAGGCGTCGTCGTTGCCCTGGGCAAAGAAACGTCCGTGCAGTTGGTCCGTTCCCGGCTTGGTAAGAATCTCAATGCGCCCGTAGCCGAGGTGGTCGAACTCCGACGAGAACGGATTCTGATTGATGCGAATCTCCCGGATCGCCGACTTCGGCGGCAGTTGTCCGCCGGTGAATCCGGAAATGTATACCTCTCCGCCATTCGGTCCGGCCGAGGGCCCGGCAAGCGCCGTCAGTTCGTTCGACAATTCATCCGGATCATCAGACAGCGCATCGAGATCCTTGTCCTTCAGGACGATGGAACTGGTGTTTCCACTGGCTTCCACGCTGACCATCGGCGCTTCTTCGTCGGTGACGGTCACGCTCTGCTGCTCAACCACCGTAGCCATCGAAATGTCGACGCGCTTCGCCTGCCCCGCGGCGAGTTGGATCGCCGGCGAAGAGACGGGAGCAAACCCGTCAAAGGCCGCGTGAACAACGTAACCGCCTGGAGCGAGGCCGTTCACTTGATAGGAGCCTGCGGCGTCCGCAGTGGTCGAGGCCGCGCTGGCCCCTGCCGTTGTTGTCACCGTGACCTTGGCGCCCGGAAGCAATGCGCCGGTGGGGTCGGCGACATGCCCGTGCAAGGCGGCAGTAGTTGCAGCCGGCTTTTGTGCCGGCGTTTGCGAATGCGCAGCGGAGATAGCGGTCAATCCCAACGCAAAGGCAACTAGAAAGAAAGTGAAATGGTGCAGTTTCAAGTACACGAGCTCCTCGCTTGCTATCGACGAATCGTTTTTTCCGCGTGCTGGACTCTCTCCGGCAAGCGTGAATGAATGCTCCAGTTGAAAAGCTGGCTTTGACTGGCTGCCCAACCCCGTAGCTGCGGTACAAAGCCCACCAGGAACGCGACCGCGGTATTGGAGCTCCTTAAAAAGGCAGACGCATGCGTGACGGCCAGAGCCGGTGCGTAAAGGAACCCGGCCGAAATCGTTGACGCAAAGGTCGAGCTTGGGATGCAGTGCTTTTTTCTGCGCTTCATAAAGTAAGGCTCCGCAAGCCGACATACGCCGGGAGCAGCCTGTAAATTGGTTACTGTTCGACTAGACGAACCAGCGCACCAGAAGGTTTAGAAAACCACATCCCGGGACGCGGTCCGCTTTCAATCGGAGAGCGGGAACTCTTCTTCACCAATTCAGCGGCGGCCGCCTCAGCACGCTCTCGCGGTGAGGAGTCCCGCTGGGCTCACCCGAGCCGCTCGCCGCGGATCGATGAGCAGCTCTTTCATCCAGCGCTTCTTCTTTGCGCGCTTCACGGAGGACCGCTGCCGGCCGCTCAAGGCGAGCGTCGGAAGCTGACTCCACCGGCACAATCCGTGCGACTGGAACGCCATTTTTCTCAAGGAGGAAGGAGGCGCCCTGGTAGTGGACCCGGTTCACGCAATCGGCGAATCTGCGCGCCGCCTGGGTCACGCTGATGACCTGTTCCTTCATCGAAATCAGATTATCAGATTTTGCACAAACTGACGCTAAGTTGTTTTTATTCCCCCGCGAGCTGCACCAGGAGTGTGTCAAAATCCTCGAGCTTTGCGTACTCGATAATGACTCTCCCGCGCCCGTTGTGATCTTCAATATGAACCTTGAGGCCCAGCGCGCGTTGCAACCGTTCCTGGACTTCACGGACATTGGGATCCACCGGGGGCTCCGGTTTCTGGTCTTTCTTCTTCGCCCTTTCCGGATGCAAAAGCCCTTGCACGTAGTTTTCAGTTTGGCGAACAGAAAGCGAAAGTGAGCCGATCCGCTGCGCCGCCTTTTCGATCTCTTCTGCATGCTCAAATGCCAGCAACGTGCGTGCATGGCCGAAGCTCAATTCGCCGGACTCGACCCGCGCCTGTACCGACGCCGGAAGCCGAAGAAGCCGGAGAAAGTTGGCCACGGTGGCGCGATCCTTGCCGGTGCGCACGGCCATCTGCTCCTGGGTCATGTGGAACTCGCGAGAGAGCCGATCGAAGGCGCGAGCCTGCTCCATCGGATTCAGGTCTGCGCGCTGCAGGTTCTCGACGATGGTGATCTCCATCGCCTGCTCATCGGACACCTGGCGCAATATCGCCGGGATCGTAGCCTTGCCGGCCAACTGCGAAGCACGCCATCGCCGCTCTCCCGCAATGAGCTGGAAGCGGCCGTTCAAAAGCGGACGCACCAGCACCGGCTGCACCACCCCGTTTGCCGTAATCGAGGAGGCCAATTCAGTCAGCTGGTCCTCATTCATCTGCGAGCGCGTCTGGAATGGATTAGGGTCGATCTGGTCAAGTGGAATCTCGCGTGGTCTGCCGCTCTCCGGCTCGGCGGGCGATGCGGCGGGTACTTGAACCCGCGGGAGAATGAGTCGAGGCCCTTGCCAAGGGCGCGGCGTTTTGGATCGGTGGCGGCGATGTTCATCATTCAATTCCTCTTGTATCGGCCCGTGTTGCCGGGGTTACTCAAATCCGTTGCTGCCTGAATCGCTGGACTCGCGTGAGGCTCAGTTCCCTGGTTGCAATCAGGAATATGGCCAGAAGGTAACTTTACTCTCCGGCTTGGCAGCAGCAGCGGCCTTTCGTTCGCGACCTCGCGGACTCTCCATTCGGTTGCGCGCCAGGAACTCTCCCGCCAATTCAAAGTAGGCTTCGGTGCCCGCGCGAACGGGCATCGTAGAGCGCAACCGGCCTGCCATGGCTTGGCGCCTCCGCCAGCCGGATGTTGCGCGGGATCACCGTATGGAACAGCCGTTCGCGAAAATACTCGCGAAGAGTTTCGGTCACCTGCTGTGCAAGGTTTGTGCGATCGTCGTACATGGTGAGCAGGACGCCCTCGATATTGAGCTCGGGATTGAAGGCGGCACGCACCCGCTCAAGCGTAGAGATCAGCTCCGAGATGCCTTCCAAAGCAAAATACTCCGCCTGCATGGGAACGATAAGGGTTTCGGCTGCGGACAATACATTGAGAGTCAGCAGATCAAGGGCTGGCGGACAATCCAGAATGATCAGGTCAAAGTTGCTCTTGATTGGCTCGAGCGCGCGGCGCAGGCGGAGCGCGCGGTCATCGGCGCCTGCCAACTCGAGATTGGCCCCGGTCAGGTTTTTCGACCCGGGCAGCAACCAGAGCGTCGCGATCTCGGTGGGCAGGATAACTTGCTCAGCCGGGCAGTCGCCCACCAGCACGTCGTAGATGGAACGCCGGTCATCGTCGCGTTGAAATCCAATGCCGGAAGTGGCATTGGACTGGGGATCGCAGTCGACCAGAAGGATCTTTAGGCCCTCAAGTGCGAGGCAGGCGGCAAGATTGATGGCGGTCGTCGTTTTGCCAACCCCGCCCTTCTGATTGACGATCCCGAGAATCTTGCTCATGGCATTCAAGATTAAAAGGCGGGGGCGATCCGGGGTAGCCGTTTGACATGTGGAGAACGAGACGAAGCTGTGGAAACCTTCCTTCGAGGCCGCCGGCGCAAGGGGAGCAAACATATGAAGCGGAAGAGCTTCGCGCTGATTTTTGAAAAGCAGCAGAGTGCGGCGCCAGAACCTCTCTTCGGTGGAAAACTTCTTGGATTGTTGCTCAAAATCAGGCGTTCGCAGCACAGTGTTCCGTTTTGAGACGAGGCCGGATTGGGAGTCTGTTGGCTTTGTTCCACGTGGAACATTTCCCATCTTGGTCCAGGTTTCCAAATTGTTCCACGTGGAACAAAGCCTCGCACCGCTGTAGCTAACCGACAGCCTGGTCTCGCTCCTCCTGCGAACATTCAATCAGAGCTGACCTCAATGCAACGGCGCCATTCTCCAGTTGTTGTCAATGGCAATCCCGCGCGTTAGAAACTCATCGGTCGCGAACCCATTCAACAGGGCGTAGTCTACGCAGCCTCCAGATCTCACGACTCTTCGATAACCTGCCTCTCTCAACTTCCCACCGCCGGCGCAAATCGCACTCTGCAATGTAGCCCCCACAGTTGCAATCCAAAGCGCCCCGAAAGGCGGTTCCTCTAACAGAAAAGCCTGGGCGGATTCGTGAGTGGCGACGGATGGCAACACGGTCAGTCCCCCTGGCTCGTCACGCTCGAAACCGCCGTTTCACTCTTGACAAAAGTGTCGCGGGCATCGACATCCTCCACAAAATCGCCAAATACAACTCCACTCACTTACAATGGCGACCCAAACAGTGCCGGCGGATTAGTTAACTGCGGAGTCTCCCCACTGACTTGATTGGATCCTGACCCACACGCGAGTGCGGCCAAATGTTACGTACTCGCCCTGACTGCTGCTATGATTCAGATCGTCTGGAATTGGCTTCCCCGGAATGGACTCAGCAAGATGGACCTTCCGAATGCATTCATCGGCAAGACGCGCCAGCCCACTAACGAAGAGATCGCCATTGCGCTCGGCCCCAGCGCTCCTCTCTGGAGCCAGCTCCTCGATTCGCTTGCGACTGAGCAGGGCCTCACCGATCAGGAGTGGTCGTCCAGTTCTCCAAAATATGGCTGGTCCCTCATTCTCAAGCTCAAGAAACGAAGGATCGTCTATCTCGGTCCATGCGCGGGCTGCTTTCGAGCCTCCTTCGTCCTTGGAGACAAAGCAGTAGCTGCGGCCCGCGCAAGCAGCCTCTCAAACCCCGTTCTCAAGCTGCTTGCCAACGCCCCGCACTATGCTGAAGGAACCGGCCTGCGGCTGATCGTCAAGTCGGCAAAAGACCTGCCCACCATTCGCAAACTGGCCGAGATCAAGCTGGCGAACTGATCGCTCGCTCGCCCAGCACAAGCAGCCGCTCATCGCCGCCGGGCAGTGGAAGCGGACTCGCCCAGGAAAACTCTGCCCCGGCCGCAGTCCGCAGTCTGGCCAGGTCGCTTTTCGTCGTCATCACTGCCAGCCAACCGCCCGGCAAAACCAGCCTCGCCGCCGCGCCCACAGCCTCATCCATCTTGTCGACGGCACGCAATGTAATACATTTGTATTGCATTTCCGCGAGCTCCGCCCGCTGCGCGTGTACCTTTGCGGGGATCCCGAGTACTCTGACCGCCTCCTGCAAAAACGCAGCCTTCTTGCCCTGCGACTCGGCAAGGGTCACCGCAATCTCCGGCCGGCAAAGCGCGATCGGGATCCCAGGCAAACCGGCGCCCGATCCAAAATCAAGCAAAGTCGAGATACCGGCCGGGAGCGCGCGAGCGCAGGCAATCGACTCCACAAAATGCCGGGAGTGAATGCCTTCCTCATCTCGAATCGAGGTCAGATTGACTCGCGTGTTCCAGCGGACAAGCAGCGAGAGATATTGCTCGAACCGTGCCAACAGCGGCGCGTCCAGCGGAGCCAGCCCCGCCTCTGCCAGAAGCACATTCAGCCGCAAGCCGTGAGCGCTTTCCTCTTCGCTCATCACCGCGAAACCGATTCTGCAATCTGCGGAGCCTGCCACTCCTCGGCGGCCTCGACAAACGTCGCAAAAATAGCCCGCGAAACCGCGCTTTCAGAGTAAGTCCGCTCAGGATGCCATTGCACCGCCAGCACAAAGTGATCGCTCGCGTCCAACTCCACCGCCTCAATCACTCCGTCCTGCGGTGACACGGCGCTCACCAGCAAATTGTCGCCGGGAATCCGAATCGACTGGTGGTGGCTCGAATTCACGTGGACTTCGTTCTGCTCTCCTGGCGGCAAAAGCCTCCACAGTCTCGATCCCGGTGCGATGCTCACCATGTGCGCTTCAACGACTTCGCGGCCCGGCCTGTGGTTGACCGCCGTCTTCCGTTCGGCCCTCAAGCTGGTTTCAATGTCCTGCATCAGCGATCCGTTGCGCCACACATTCAGCGTCTGCGCGCCATGACATATGGCAAGAATCGGCTTGCGCAGGTTGAAGGCATCCTGCAGCAATAGCTCGTCCACCGCGGTGCGAGCGGAGTCGGCAGGCCCGCACTCTGGAATCCGCGCTTCGCCGTATCTCTCCGGATCCACATCGAAGGCGCTGCCCGGCAGCAAAACTCCCTGCACCCCCGAAAGCATCTTCGCCACGCGCTCCTGCGACTCGCTGAGCGGCACCACAATCGCCCTCGCTCCCGCGGCCTTCACGGCAGAAATGTACTGTGGCAAAGCACGCTCGTTGTAGGCCGAATCGCTGCCAGTGGGCTCCGGAATCGCAATCGAAACAGACATGCACTCAGTGTAAAGCCCGCATCGGCCGACGGCGAACGCCGCGCAGAGCGGTCTCGGAAACACTCCTACCAGCGCAGGAGATCTTCAGTATCGTCGACCAGCACAACATCGTATCTCTCAATCATCGGCATCAACACCTGTTCCAACTCTTCCTTCCAAAGCTTGCCCTCGTAGAACTTCGCCTTCATCGGCTCGCGCGACGCCAGATCGGGAAACGCGCGCATGAAAAAGAATGTGTCCGGATCCTCAATCGAGAGCCAGGGACCAAGAATCTTCATCCCGATCTCCGCGTGTGCCGGGGCAGATCTGGTGCGGAAGATCTCGAGAAACTCCGCTCTCTTCCCCGGCTTCAGCTTGTAGGTTCGCATCTCGACAATCATCCCCGCGCCTCCGCCCTGATCCTTTTTTAAGAGCGCCGCTCAGAACCAAAGACAATCCGCCGCCTCTACGGGACTGGAACCCCAATCTCCGCATCCTTGCACGCAGCCTGCCCAAGCAGCCCCGCAATCGCCGCGCGCAACCGGCCATTCAGCTCGTCCGTCTGCCGAACCGTCATTCCTTTTGTCTCAATCGGCTCGCCCACACTCACCGTCAGCTCGCCCGGATAAAGATGCCGCGTGTGAATCGGCAGCAGATCGTAGACGCCCGTCAGCGCAATCGGCACCAGCGGCACCTGCGCGCGAATCGCCAGGTATGCCGCACCGGAAAGAAACGGCTTGAGCTGGCCGGTCGCCGTCCGCCCGCCCTCGGGGAAGACGAACAGCGGCATCCTCGCGCGCAGCGCCTTCACACCGAAAGACAAGGCTCGACATCGTCGCATGTGGATTCGCGGTGTCGATCGGAATCTGTCCCGACCTGTCCAGATACCACCCGATAAAGGCGATCGGCCAAAGCTCCTTCTTGGCCAGAATTCGGAACTGAAACGGCAGCGCCGCAAAGATCACCGGCGTATCCATGTACGAAGTGTGGTTCGATGCGTAAACAGCCACCGGCTGGCTGCGAAGGTTCTCCATTCCGCGGATCGTCACAGAGCAGCCCGTGCCCCACACAACAGCCCGCGCCCAAAACCGCGCCATCCGATGCTGCAGCCGACCATCCTTGTCGGCAAACGACACCAGCAGCGAAATCGATCCGCAGACAGCGGTAATCACCGTGAGCAGCGGCAGCTGAACAAGATTCGTACGCCAGCGGTAAAGCCGCGGCAGCGGATTGGGCCGTGAGTTCATCGTTCCGGCACTCATCGCTCCGCCCTCTCCACACCGAGCAAAAGTCCGCTCGCCTCGCCCACCAGGTATACCGATCCCGAAACCACGGCCACTCCGCCAGGCGCGCACTTTCTGCACCCAGTGCCAGTGCCTCGCTCACCGACCCGGTCGCGATCGCTCGAGTTCCCGTCGTCGCGGCCGCAGCCAGCAGATCTTCCATCGACGCGGCGCGAGCCGCATGGATCGGCGCAACAATCACCTTGTCAAAGAGAGGAAAAAGAATCTGCGCCATCTCCGCCACCGGCTTGTCGCGCAGGCAACTGAAGATCAGTGTCCGCGGCCTTCTTCTCATCCAGCCTGCCGCGCAGTCCCGCGCGCAGAGCCCACGCGCCGGCAGGATTGTGCGCCACATCCAGAATCCACTCCACTCCGTCGCGTTCAATCCGCTCCAGCCGGCCCGGCCACCGCGTCTGCCGAATTCCTTCCTCGATGCTCGCCGGTCGTAACAGGAAAGCCATGATTGCTTCTGAGCTCGACCGCCGCCGCAATCGCCAGCGCCAGGTTCCGGTGCTGGTGCGCGCCTGCCAGCGGCGAATCCACCAGAACCTCCGCTCCCAAAGCGTCAATCGAATAAGGGCCAATCATGCCGGCCGCGCGGCATGTAGGCAGTCGCGCTCACCCCGCGCACGTCCAGCTCGGTTGCCACCTCGCCCAGAACCTGGTTGGCCTCCGGATGCTGCGGCAGCGTAATCATCGTTCCGCCCTCGCGCAGAATCCCTGCCTTTTCCCGCGTGATCGCCGAGATGCGTCGAGCCAAGCCACTCCATGTGGTCGAGCGAGATGTCGGTAATCACCGAGAGCAGCGGATCCACAACGTTGGTCGCGTCCAGCCGCCCGCCCATGCCCACTTCCAGCACCGCAATCTCCGTCTTCTCCTCGGCAAAGTGCAAGAATGCCTGCGCGGTCAGAATCTCGAAGTAGCTCGGCATCTGCGGCAGCCCGCCACCCATCACCAGTTGCTGAGCCGCATCGTGAACCCGAAAATAAATCCTCGCAAAATCGTCGTCCGCAATCTCTCCGCGTCCTATGCGGATGCGCTCGTTGGCTCTGATCAGATGCGGCGAAGTATAAAGCCCGGTCCGCAAGCCCCGACGCCGTCAGAATCGAAGCCAGTGTCGCAGCCGTCGATCCCTTGCCGTTGGTTCCCGCAATCAGCACCGAACAAAACGCGCGCTGCGGATTGCCAAGCGCTCCCAGCAGGATCCGAATCTCATCCAGAGAGAATTTGCGCCGCGGCTGTCCCGTGCCCGTGTAGAGCTCCGGCACCATGGCGTTCAGTTCCTCGATGGCTGCCGCGTAGGACATGCAAGGTCAAGTATAAAAGGCGCGTCGCAAGCTGCATCGCAACCGGCTCAATTCCGCAACAGCAATTGCAGCGCCCGCCGCGCATTTTGCAGGCACTCGCGCGCCTCGTCCTCCGACAGCAGCCCTTGATGCACGGCCTTCTTGCCCACATCGTTCACCTTGTTGGCCAGCGCCGGAAAGTCCCCGTCGATGCCCGTCAGCTGCAGGTTGTTGTTCACTTCGTGCAGCAGGTTGCCCAGCGTCGCCGCATTCCGGTAGCGCGTATGCACCTGCCGCGCAAGACCGGCAGGCAGCTTCTGCTTGATCGCCTCCTCAAGCACCGACCGGCACATCACGGCGCAGGCCGTAAACATGCCAAAAAAGTAGCAGCGCGTCGCCTCGTCCAGATACCGGTCCGCCTCCTCCGAGCTCGCGCGCCGCCACAACGCACTCGCGCAGATGGGTGGCCCGCAGCACTGCCGGTTCCACCAGTTCCAGCAACTCCAGGGCGATCGCCGCACGCAGCAGGTCGTTCTGCTGGCCATCCAGCGCCCGCTGAATCTCCTGCCATGCCGGTGTGTCCATCGCTGCCGGCCTGCTGCAACCTCGTCAGTGACGTCAGCCGCTGCCGCGCGTGCTGCACAAACCCCTGCCGCATCTCCTGGCGCCAGCATGTGCCATCCGGCCACAAAGGCCGCTGGGTCCTGCTGGTACCGCGTCCAAAGCTCGTCGTACACAATCTCCGGCAGCACTTCCCGCAGTTGCGCGAACCGCCCTGTCGCCGCCAGCTCAGAAATCGCCTCGCAAAACTCCCGTCCCGGCGCGCCCTCCGCGGACATCTGCATCAATTCGCGCTCCAGACGCCCCACATCAATCCCCACTTCCAAACCACCTCACTCCACTGCAAATGTTCAGCCTGGATCGTTCAACAAAAGTCTAGGCTGCCGCTCCCGCTTCTCGCTGTATCGGGAAAGATATCGCTTTACCTTCCGTGCAGGATCGGGAACCGCTCTCCCCTCTCCCCATCTCTGGGAATGCGCACCATCCCCACGTTCCCCACCCTCCCCCCTGGAACTGTTTGTTGAATCTTCGCTCCCTGTGGACGAACTGCCATCTCGAAACCCTTATTCCGCACGCCCCTGAACGCGCTATTCACACAAACAGTCCACTTTGCACAGCCCTTTTCCGACCCCCTGTGGAAGTCGTGGGAAACCAGGGTCGTCCAAATGCCGCGTCACTCCCTGTTTTCCAAAACTCCAGAATTGCACAGCCGCGATTTAGAAAACTCCGCAATCCCCCAACCCCCACCCAGCCAACCACTTCGGCAGCTTTCCCACTTTTCCACCCGTGAACTACGGGTACTACTATCTTTTCTTTTAATCTCCTATCCTTTTCCTACTACCCGTCGCACCTCTGCCACCCGGCACTGAAAACCGCCATCGCCCGAGTGCGAAATCTCCACGTCCACCGCTCACCTCCCCACTTCAAGGAATCCAGAGAAGCGTCCTAGTTTTCCACGCACATTCAAACCCAAGGATGAATACAATCAAGAGGAACAAAAGACAGCCGTTTCCGCCGGGCCGTCAATGTGTTGTAGAGTGTGGCCATAGCGAAAGATGGCTTCCACGAAAGTCTTCTGGACCTGGGGTACAACATATGCCGATCGTCGAAACCGAAGTGGAGAAGCCGGCCGCACAGGGGGCAGCGATGGAGATTACCGTAAGCCGCCAGGATCTGGTTAAGGAACTCACTGCAACGCAAAGCGTGGTCGAGCGCAAAACCACCATTCCGATCCTGTCGAATTTTCTCCTCGAGGCGGAAGACGACCGGCTGAACATCACCGCGACCGATCTCGACCAGGCCATCCGCACCAGCGCCGCCGTCAAAGTCAAAAAGCCCGGCTCCTGCACCATCCCCGCCCGCAAACTCTACGACTACATCAAGCTCCTGCCCGATGGCGACATCTCCATCAAGCTGCTTGACAACCACTGGGTCCAGATTCGCAGCGGCCGTTCCAACACCAAGATCGTCGGCATGGCGCGCGCCAACTATCCCCAGGTTCCCGAGTTTCCCGCCGTCGCCGCCACCAGCATTTCGCTCATCGCACTCAAGACCCTCATCGCGCGCACCATCTTCGCCATCTCCAACGAAGAGTCGCGCTACACGCTCAACGGCGCCCTGCTGGTCATCAAGGCCGAGTCGCTCGCCATGGTCGCCACCGACGGCCATCGCCTCTCCTATCGTCGAAAAGCCAAATGAAAATCTCGAAGGCATCAGCGGCGAAAAGCGCGTCCTCATTCCCCGCAAGGCGCTTCAGGAACTGCAGCAGTTGCTCGACCACACACCGAAGCCGAAAAAGTCGAGTTTGCCGACGACGAGCACACGCTCTTCTTCCGCGTCGGCCATCGCACGCTCTCGCACCCGCAAGCTCTCCGGCCAGTTCCCCAACTTTGAAGCCGTCATGCCGCGCGACAACACCAAGTTCGCCGTCGTGCGCTCCAGCGAGCTCTCGGCCGCCATCCAGCGCGTCGCCCAGTTTGCCGACGAGCGCTCCGGCGCCATCCGGCTGCGTCTTGAAGGCAACGAGCTCAAAATCAGCGCCAACTCCACCGAGTCCGGCGAGAGCGAAGACACCATCGACACACCCTACTCCAGCGACCCCATCATCGTCGGCTTCAACTCCATCTACATCCTCGACTTCCTCAAAGCCCTCAGCAACGAGGGCGAAGTGCGCCTCGAGTTCAAAGACTCCCAGTCCGCCGGCCAGATGCGCCCCGAAGATCCCGACGCCGAATACAAGTACCGCTACGTCCTCATGCCCATGCGCATCTGACCAGCCAGCCTCTGCAATTGCCTGGTTTGTTGTGTTGTGTGCAATCTCGCGAGTCGTTCTCGATCCGCGCCAGAGCGTTTGTCCGCCAACAGGGAACGAAATCCTGCCAGAGCATCTTCGGAATGACTGTAAACCGGTTTTGAAAGGGCACGGCTTTACCGGCCGCGGAAAAACTCTCGTGGAATCTGGAAAAGTGTCAGCCATCCACCGGCTTCGCCGACCCACGATGGGATGAAACCTCGGGTGCCCCATCCATCGAGCGTCTTTTGCTCGATGGGTGGGAGTCCGTAGAACTCCACCACAACGCCTTGCTATGTCGAACGTGCATTCTTGTTTCTTTTCAGGGCGCGACTCCACCGGCTGCGGAAAAACACTCGTGGAATCTGGAAAAGTGTCAGGGCACGACTTCAGTCGTGCCGCAAACGCAATCAATTCAATTGGGCTTTAGCCCCTGCGGTAGGCCCCTCACGGCTTCGTGCGAAAATCAAGGTCTTTTTCCGCAGCCTGTTTGGTCGCTCCGGAAATGCTCTAAGCGCAGGACAAAACGATGCTTATCTGGAGATTGGACCCAAAAATACCAATTTTCATATGAATATACGTCGAAACACAGCATTTCAGAAAACGCTTTCTAATAATGTATTGATCCTAAACAACTTAAGCACATGGCACGAAAATTGCTCGCTGTATGACCTCAGAAAGTCCCCAAGGTTGGCAACCGGCTAGCTTCCAGTCCACAGAAAATTGAATGTACCCAGGAGATGGCCTCACAATGAAAAGCCCCCTCATTAAGGCATTGGTTCTCTCGACCGTGATTCTCTTCGCGCTGGTTCAATCGCATGCGCAGAATGTCGCGTCGATCACCGGAATCGTAACCGACCCATCAGGTGCCGTGATACCCGCTGTGAGCGTCACACTGCAGAATCCGCTGACTGGCGTCACCTATCAGGCCGTCACCAATTCTGTGGGATCGTACGTGATCCTCGACGTAAGGCCGGGACCAGGCTACAAGGTCAGCTTTTCGCATGATGGATTCACTCCGGCCACCATCACCGATCTTTACCTGAACGTCAACTCGACGCGTACCCAGAATGCCCAACTCAGGGTCGGCAGTGCGTCTCAGACGGTCGAAGTATCCGCCTCCAACCAGGACATTACCCTCGACACCACCGACGCCACTGTCGGCAACAACGTCGAGGTGCAGTATATGAACAGTCTCCCGGTCCAAAACCGCGATAGCCCCTCCTCGCTGTTTACTGAACAGCCGGGAGTGACGCTGGCTGGTTCGGTAACCGGCTCCCGGACCGATCAAAGCAACGTCACCGTCGACGGACTCGATGTGAATGACATTTTCACGGGCAGCTTCGGCTCCATTGCCGCAAATGCCCCGGTTGACGCGATACAGGAGTATCGCGAGGTCTCGGCCGGTCAGCAAGCCAGTTCCGGCAAGGGTGGCGGGGGCCAATACTCGCTGGTTACCAAGAGCGGCACCAACACCTTCCATGGAAATCTCAACGAATACCATCGCGACACGGATACCACAGCGAACGACTGGTTCAACAACAACGCCACCCCCAAGGTGCCGAGGGCGCCGCTCATCCGCAATCAGTTCGGCGGCAACATCGGCGGGCCCATCATAATCCCTCACGTCTATCATGGCCGCGACAAGGCGTTCTTCTTCTTCAACTGGGACAGCCGCCGCGACATCTTGAACAGCCTGGCTGAGCGCACGGTTCCAACGGACTCCTACAAGGCCGGCACCATCACTTACTACACACACTACCCCACAGCGGCGAACCCCGTCGCAACTACTGCGACTGCATCCCCAGCTCAAGTTGCTGCGCTCGATCCCCAGGGCAAGGGTTTCAACTCTTCAGTCGCTAGCGTCCTTACTGGCCGGTATCCGAAAGCAAACGACCTTACCGGTCCCGGTGACCATATCAACACCGCCGGCTTCAAATTCAACGCGGCCCTTCCCTATGTCGAAAACAACTATGTCGCCAGGATCGATTACAACCTGACCACCAGCCAGAAGGTCTGGGGCAAGGTCGCCTTTTCCAGGGTCAACCAGACTCGCTGCTGCATCCAGTTTCCGGGCGACCCCGAGACTTATGCGTTCTTCGATAAAAGCTATCAATGGGTTGTCGGCCACACCTGGGCAATCGGCACAAACAAAACCAACCAGGCTTGGTACGGAACCGCCGTCACCAACTGGAACTTCCCCAGACCCTACGATCCCACCGGAGCGAATAATTACTCGTTCGGCGGCAACGGCACCGGCGGCACAATCCTCGACGCGCCCTACGCCAGCGTCAGCAATGCGCAGAGCCGCATCGTTCCCATACCGTTGGTTGGCGACGACTTCGGATGGCAGAAGGGGAAACACAACCTCCAGATGGGCGGTACCTTCAAGTACATCAACCCCGACAGCAACACAATCCTGGACTACAACAGCCCGTTGCTCGGCCTGGGTGGAAACGCGAATACCCTCAACGCCAGCCTGCGGCCCACCACGATTGACACGAGTTCCGGAGTTGGCACCGGAGGCAGCACGGCCAGAGCGCTTTGGGACAGGGCCTTTGCCCTTTCATTGGGCCGTTTCGGCTCAACTTCGGCAACCTACAACTACAACAACCAGGGCAATCTGCTGCCCCAGGGCTCAGGTTCGCAGAGTCACTACCGCTTCTTCGAGACCGAACTCTATTTCTCCGATTCCTGGAAAATGACTCCGTCGCTCACCATCTCTTACGGCGTGCGCTGGCAGAATTACTCATCCCCTTACGAGAAGAACGGTATCGAGTCCATACCAAACCTAAACTTTGACCAGTACTTCTCGGACCGTGTCAAGCAAAGCTCGGCTGGACTCTCAGGCGACGCGTCCGTACCCTTTGTCTCTTACTTGCTGGGTGGCAAAGCCAACAGCGCCTCAGGCTACTTCCAGCCCGACTACAAGAACTTTGGTCCCAGGGTCGGCTTTGCATATTCACCGCGTTCCGACTCAAAGTCGGTCTTCAGCGGCGGCGCCGGAATCATCTTCGACTACACCGTTGTCAGTGCCGTTCTATATCAGGCCGAGCAGTACTCCTACCTGTTCCAGGCCAGCGGCACGCTTCCACTGGGCACACCGGCCAACCCCGTCGCCTCTCTGACCAACGATCCTAGATTTGCCGGCTTCAACAGTGCGCCGCCGCTTCCCACCGCGCCAAATGCCCTCAAGGCGCCGTATACACCTTTTGTCAGCAGCAGCGGTGTTCCCACTGGCCTGGCCAACGGCTCAGCCTTTAACGAGGCGGCTTCAAACAACCTCAAGACCCCCTACAACATCATGTTGGACTTCGGTTTCCAGCACGAATTCCCAGGTGGCTTCATTCTCAAGACAAATTATGTTGGCCGTTTGGGAAGAAGGTTGCTGGCCCAGGTTGACGCCAACCAGCTCATCGATTTTCCGGATTCGAAATCCGGCCAGTCAATGGCCACCGCCTACGCCAACATCTCAAACCAGATGCGCACCACCGGTGTCGTCACCCCGCAGCCCTGGTTCGAGGATGTCATCACCCCCGGAGTTGGGGCCGGTTTCGGCTATAACAACAACACGGAACTGATTGCGTATGGATTCGATCCCCTCCCCTACCGCGGCGATTTCGCCGATACCATTCAGGGCGTCTCGACTCTAAATCAATACTCGTCGTTCTTCGGTGTCCACGAGCTCTTTCCCTCCAACATTGGCATGGGCTCGCAGTTCTCCGAGTTCACCTACTACACCAACAAAGGATTCTCCGCCTACAACGGTTTGCTGACCACCCTGCACAAGAACGCCGGCCATGGCATTCAATTCGACCTCAATTACACTTGGTCGCATTCCATTGACAACGTCTCACTCATCGCAAACAACATCGCCTTCGGGGGCTACGGCTTCATCTGCGACGCGCTGCGCCCGCGGAACTGCCGCGGAAACTCCGACTTCGATGTAGCCCAAAACGTCACCGGCCAGTTCCTCTGGGAGGTGCCCGTGGGCCGTGGCCGGCAATTCGCTGCAACCGTGCCTTTCTGGGCGAACGAGATCATTGGCGGTTGGGACCTGAGCGGGCTCCCCTACTACCACACTGGATACACAACCTTCGCCAGTTCCAACGCCTTCGTAGCTGGATATGCGAACGATGCCCCGGCTATATTGACTGGAAACGTCTCAGACCTGAACAGCCACGCGCATAAGGGTCCGGACGGAACTGTTTGGGCCTTCAACAAGAACGACGATTCCTACGTGAATGAATATGTCGGTCCGATCGGCTTCCAGGTGGGCAGCCGCAACAACCTCCGCGGACCGCATTACGCCGATATCGATCTCGGCCTTGCCAAGACCTTTCCGATCCTTCGCGACAACAGGCTCAATCTGAAGTTCCGCTGCGACGCCTACAACGCCTTCAATCACCCCAGCTTCTCTACTCCGAACGAGCAAAACAACCTCGACATCACGGAAAGCTCCGCCACCTTCGGAGTCATTACGACCACGGCCAGCACCCCTCGCGTCCTGCAGGGCGCGTTGCGCCTGGAGTTCTAGGGCATTTTTGCATTTGCTGTAGACCGGTTTTGAAAGGGCACGGCTTCAGCCGTGCCACATAACACCAATCAAGTCAATGGGCTTTAGCCCCTGAGGGAAAGCCCGTGCGGGCTACACCATTTCCGAATCTGCTCTAAACCACCTTCACCGCACCAAAACAAAAGCCCCGGCAATCCCGGGGCTTTTGTTTTCGAGTCTCTCAACTTCAAATCATCATCACGCCTTCAAAAACTCAAGCGCCCGAATCAGGTAGCTCTTCAAATCCCGCCGCTGCACCACCGCATCCAGAAATCCCTTCTCCAGCAGAAACTCCGACCGCTGAAAACCCTCCGGCAGCTTCTGCCGGATCGTCTGCTCGATCACGCGCGGCCCCGCAAAGCCAATCAGCGCTCCCGGCTCGGCAATATTCAAGTCGCCCAGCATCGCAAAGCTCGCCGTCACGCCGCCCGTCGTTGGATCGGTGAGCACGCAGATGTACGGCACCCTCGCCTCGTCCAGCTGCGCCAGCGCAGTCGAGATCTTCGCCATCTGCATCAGGCTCACAACGCCTTCCATCATGCGCGCTCCGCCCGAAGCGGCCACAACGATCAGAGGCTTGCGGCCCAGCCGCGCGCGATCCACGGCGCGCGCAATCGTCTCGCCCACCACCGCGCCCATCGAGCCGCCGATAAACCCATACTCCATCGCGCTCACCACCACCGCGTGCGGTCCCATCTGCCCCACGGCGTTCAGAATCGCGTCGTTCAGCCCCGTCGCCTCCTGCGCCTTGCGCAGCCGCTGCTTGTAGGGCTTCACGTCGGTAAAGTTCAGAGGGTCGGTCGAGCGCAGCCCCATGTCCACCAGTTCATAGCCAGGCTCGAGCAGCAGCTCGATCCGCTGCCGCGCGCCGAGCTTGAAGTGATACTGGCACTTGGGGCACACATTCAGGTTGGCTTCGAGATCCGGCCTTGAAGATCGGCTGCGCGGCAGCCCGGGCACTTGATCCACAACCCCTCGGTGCGGACAGTCTTTTCGCCCGCATCCGCGCCGCCATTCTCGGGGCCAGGCCCGGACTCGTATTCGCCGTTCTCTCGCTTGAACCAGGACATACCGAACCCAATTGTAAATGGACCGCCCAGCCGGCCGGGCCTTGTTCCACGCGCTCCATCGCACAGATTCTGAGCGTTACAGCTCCTCAGCCCGCGATGCCGCCATTCCGGAGCGCAGGTAAGCATCGTCGCCGTCGATCCAGTCCTGCCGCGGCGGATTGAAGATGTCCAGCGCCACCGAGTCCTCCAGCGCATTCACCGCGTGCGGCACATGCGGCGGAATGCACAAATCTCTCCGGCCCCCACTGTCACTTCTTTCCCCTCGATCAGGAATCGCAATGCTCCCTCCACAACGTGGCTGATCTGCTCGTCGTGCTGACTGTGCAGCGGCACATGCGCGCCCTTCTTCAGCACCAGGCGAGCCAGCATCGTGTTCGCTGCCCACAACATATTGCCGCGTCGTCAAGCGGATTCATCTGTTCCGGCGCAATATCGGCCCAGCGAATGCGTGCTTGCTGCACGGTCCTATCCTTCCCGACCAATTCCGACAAGTTCGTACGACTGCCGAGCAGTTCAATATTCGATGCCGCGCTGCGCCAGAATGCCCTTCTGGTATGCGTGTTTCACTTCCCGCATCTCGGTCACGGTATCGGCCAGCTCCACCAGCAGCGGGTGCGCGTTGCGCCCGGTCAGAATCACGTGCACCATCTCCGGCCGTCCGCGCAGAGCCTCGGCCACCACCGCCGCGTCCAGCATCTTGTAGCTGATCGCGTAGTTGATCTCGTCCAGCACCACCATGTCCCACTCGCCGGAGTAGATCGCCGCGCGCGCCTCGGCCCACGCCGCCTCCACCATGCGAATGTCCTCCGGATCGGTCTCCGCGCCGCCCACCTTCACAAAGCCGCGCCCCATCTGCTTCAGCACGAAGTTCTCTCCGAAGGCCTCCACCGCATCCAGTTCGCCGTAGTGCCACGACCCCTTGAGAAACTGCAGCATCAGCACCCGCATGCCATTGCCCACCGCGCGCAGCGCCGTTCCCAGCGCAGCGGTCGTCTTGCCCTTGCCCGGGCCCGGTATTGATCAGAATCAGTCCTCGACGCGAGTCGGTCATAAAGCCTCAAAAATCAGGGATCAGGTTTCAGAGGCCAGAGGCCTGCGAATTCAGCCCCGGTCCTCGCTCTTGTTCAGTATCGCGTAAATCATCTTGCCAACTTCTAGCCGCAATGCGTCCGTTCCGCCAATCGATTTGGCGTCCCCAATAGACAAAGCGCGGGCAATTTCCAATTGAGTTTGCAACTCGAAATTCGAACCGCGAGAGATTCCAAGGAACTGCCTGTACTCGCCGACAGTCAGCCTCCCGTGCCGCACCATAAAACCTGACCCCTGACCCCTGAAACCTGACCCCTGTCCTTCAATGTCCCGCATGGTACGGATGGCCAGTCAGAATTGTAAATGCCCTGTAGAGTTGTTCCGCCATCACCAGCCTGGCCAGTCCGTGCGCCAGGGTCATCGGCCCCAGTGAGAGCAGTCCACCCGAGGTGGAAGCCCGCTTGCGCGCGGCCTCAGACCAGCCGCTCGCCGGACCGACCGCGAACACAATATGCTGACTCCCCTCGTCACGGCGCGCGCTCAGCCATTCCGCAAATCCCTCAGACGTCATCTGTCGGCCCCGGCTGTCCAGCAATACCGCCAAAACCGGCGTTCGCCCCTGCTGGCGCTCCAGCCACTCAAGCACCGCCTCCTCGCTTCGGAAACCCTCCGTCCTGCAGCGAGCGAATGCCGAGCAGCGTTCCAGGTAAACCTGAATGAACGGATCAAGCGGGTCCTTCGAGCCCGGCCGGACACCGATATGAGCCAGCGTAATTTGCATTGAAAGGAGGATATCGCAATCCTTCCAACTCCTTTCCGCGCAATCCTGCACGAGGTTCCCAAATAATGAAGATTCCGCCCATTTCTGGAATCTTGGGATCGAGAAATATTGAATTCCATAGCAAAACTGGCCGCGCCAGCACAAGTTTCCCCGCATCGCGCGAATAACTATTTTATTGAAAGGAATTTAGAAATGCGCAAAATTTGCAGAGATTGGCAATTGTCTTGCCTATCTTCTCCGCCAAGAGAGCTTCGGCTGAAGACTTTCGGACGTTTTGCCTCCCCAGTTAGATGATTAGAAAGTTAGAACCGAAACTCTGATCAGCCGGGTGCCCCATCCATGACGCAGTTTTATCGCGGCATGGGTGGGATACGACCAAGCCCGTCCAGCCCTTTCACCAGGGGCTGCATTGTCCCAATCCCCTCGACCCGCAACACCGCCCCCCAAAACAGCCGGGTGCCCCATCCATGACGCAGTTTTATCGCGGCATGGGTGGGATACGACCAAGCCCGTCCAGCCCTTTCACCAGGGGCTGCATTGTCCCAATCCCCTCAACCCGCAACACCGCCCCCCAAAACAACTTATGCACCACTGAAGTAAATCGGTTCCCCTGCCGATAGAAATCTTGAGAAACCGGTCTCAAAATACGAACCCTTCCTTCCACATTCTGAATTTAGCCCGCCATTCATACAGTTTTTCATATTCACCCAACCCCAACCTCCAGACCCCATCTCCAATAAACACTTTAGTTTCAATAACAAGAGCATATTTTTCGGCAGCCAAACAGAATGGCCCATCCCGTGCATCCTCCCGGATAGCATTCCGTGAACATTGCTGAGAACTCCTCTCTGCGATCGTCTACGTGAGGCTTCTCTATATAACTTCACAGCACTCATATGTCTGCTGTGCATCGCGGCGTTACTGGCAAATCGGGACTAATCCTGCTGAGCCGGAACGGCGCCATCTGCGGATCGAGGGGTTTTCCATAGGATTCCTCCCGCTCCCACTTCAAATACGGAGGAAGTCAATGCCAACTTTCCGGTTTAAGAATGCAGTTCTTGCACTCGGTTGTCTTCTCGCGTTGTTGCTCTGCGGCAGTTTTGCCGCGTGGAGCCAGGCCACCAGCGGAAACATCGCGGGAACGGTTGTTGACAAGAGTGGCGCTGCCATCGCCGGCGCCTCGGTCACAGCCACCAACGTTGCCACAGGGGTTTCCGCCTCAGCGCAGGCCACCAAGGTGGGTGACTTCTATATCCCCAACCTCCCTGCCGGAACGTACGAAATCACCGGAAAAGCCTCTGGCTTCGCGGTCTTCACCCTGAAGGGTTTTGAGGTGACCCTGAACGCCACCTCCACGGCGCACCTCGTGCTGCCTGTTGCCAGCGCGTCCACCGTCGTCCAGGTCTCGGCCGATGCCGGCGCCGTCATCGACACCACCACTACGCAGCTGCAGTCCTCCTTCCAGTCGGAAGAACTGAAGAACCTGCCCACATCCTCCTCCGCCAACGGCGTTCTCAATCTCTCGCTGCTCGTGCCTGGCGTTGCCACCGGCGGCGGCCTCGGCGTTGGCACCGGCCCCTCGGTCGGCGGTCTTCGCCCTGAGAACAACAACTTCACCGTTGAAGGCATCGACAACAACGACAAGGGCGTCACCGGTCCTCTCGTCTACATCCCCAACGATGCCGTCGGTGAGTTCACCGCCATCGTCAACCAGTTCTCGCCGGACTTCGGTCACTCCGCCGGCGGTCAGTTCAACACCACCGTCAAGAGCGGCACCAACCACATCCACGGCGTTGCCTACGAGTACTTCCAGAACCGCAACCTGAACGCCGAAAACGCTATCGCGGGTGGCAAGCAGCCCAACCCCCGCTATGACAACAACCGCTACGGCGGCGCAGCCGGCGGACCCCTCGTCAAGGACAAGCTCTTCTGGTTCGGCAACTACGAGTACCAGACCATCGGCCAGAGCGGTCAGTCCTACATTTGCACTCCCACTGCGGCCGGCATGGCCACCCTCAAGGGCATGTCCCAACTCAATCAGACCAATCTCGGCATTTACACCAAGTACACGCCCGTTTCACCCTCGCAGGTCACCGACGCCAATGACCTCGCCTGCGGCACTGAAACCAGCGGCCCGCAATTCCTCACCGCCTACACTGACGGCATCTTCAACCCCGCCGGTCCCAGCTACGCAAATAATGTCGCCGGTCCCGGTGTCGGTGCTTTTGGAACCGGCGGCGCGCAGAACATTCCCCTGGGCAACTACCTGGTCCAGGCCCCCAACTACCACAACTACAAGGCCCTCATCACCAGTGCCGATTGGACTATCTCGCCGAATGACAGCTTCCGCGGGCGCTATATCTACAACAACGATCCCGGCATCGACACGGCCGCTTCTCTGCCTGCCTTCTTCCTGCCCTTGCCCTACATCTACCACCTCATCGCGCTCAGCGAGTACCACGACTTCACGCCCAACCTCATCAACGAAGCCCGCGTCGGCTTCAACCGCTATCTACAACCAGACGCCTGCCGGCAACTTCGCCTTCTCCGGCCTCGACTCCTTCCCCAACCTCACCTTCTACGACCAGGGCGGCATCAACATAGGGCCCGATCCCAACGCGCCGCAGTCAGCCGTTCAGAACCTCTATCAACTCACTGACAACGTGAGCTGGGTCAAGGGCAAGCACAGTTTCAAGATCGGCTTCGACGGCCGCAAGTACATCGCTCCGCAGACCTTTACGCAGCGCGTCCGCGGCGACTACCAGTGGTACTACCTCACCGAGTACCTCAACGACGTTGCCCCCACCGACTTCGGTGAGCGGTCAACCGGCAACTTCATCTACTACGGCGACGAGACAGCTTTCTACGGATACGCCAACGACACCTGGCGCATCACCGAGAAGCTCAGCCTTAACTATGGCCTTCGTTACGAATTCACCGCCGTCCCCGTGGGTGAGCGCGCCCAGGCACTCAACTACTGTGGCCAGTGCGCCTGGGCTCGTTACCTTCAGCGCGCCCCAGCCGACGAAGAAAAACTTCTTTCCGCGCGTCGGCATCAACTACGCCGTCGACCCCAATACCTCCGTCCGCCTCGGATTCGGCACTGCCGGCGATGTCCTCGACGATAACCTCGGCCTGCTCACCTTCCCGCCTCAATACTCGTCGACCAACGACGTGGGCTCGGGTACAAACGCCAATCCAGGCGACCCGAACTTCCTCGCCAAGGGCGGCCTGCCTCACGGAACAGGCACTCTGAACGTTTATTGCCTGCCCAAGACTGGACCCGGACGGCGGTACCCTGCGCAGAGGACGTTATCGGGCAGCGCAATGCCACTTCGGCGTATCTGCCCACCAAACAAATCCTGCCCTATGCTGAAACCTGGACCCTCGGCGTCCAGCACGTCTTCAAGAGCGTCTACACCGCTGAAGTCCGCTACGTCGGCACCCGCGGCATCCACCTCCCTACCCAGGACCAGATCAACGTCATGCCCGAGGTTACACCAGCCAATCAGCTTCCAACCCTGATGAGCGCGCCTGCCACGGCCACTCTGGGCACCATGACCAATACCCTCGCGGCCATCCCGGGGCCAACCGGACACTTCGTTCCCGCATGGTATAACGCGGGCTTCATCAGCAAGATCACCTCCTACCGCCCGCTCTCCGAGTCCAACTACAACGGCCTCGAGGCCAACCTCAAGCGGCAGTTCACCAACGGACTGCTCTTCAATGCTGCCTGGACGTGGAGCAAGGCGATGGACGATGCCACGGCCGCTACCTTCTCCACCATGCTCACCCCGCGCCGCCCGCAGAACTCGCAAAACGTCGCCGCCGACTATAGCCGTTCGGCCCTCAGCCGCACCCATCGCATCACCGTCTTTGCCGTCTACGACCTGCCCTTCTTCAAGACCTCTTCCTGGCTCCTCAAGAACACCGTGGGCAACTGGGAGATCGCGCCTACCTACACCTATGAGACGCCTGAGTACGTCACCGTTCTTTCTGGCGCCAACTCCAACCTCAACGGCGAGGGTGGCGGAATCGACCGCACCATCTTCAACACCAACGGTGTCAAGCACACCGGCTCCGGCGTCACAGCCTACGCCAACCCGAACCTGGCCGGCAGTTGCCCAGTCGCGGTTCCTCCTGCCAAGGCTCCAACTGACCCGAATGGCACCGTCATCTGCTCAGGCGACACGGTAGCGTATGTGGCCGTTAATCCCAACGCGGAGTACATCATCGCTGCGGTCGGCACTCTGCCCACCTCGCAGCGCAATACCGAGCCGCTCCACCCCATCAACAACTTTGACGCCACAGCCATCAAGCGCTTCAACTTCGGCGAGAGCCGTTCCATCGAGTTCCAGGCACAGGCCTACAACCTCTTCAACCACGCCCAGTACCTCGCCGGTAGCATCGACAACGTCAACAACAACTTCGGCTACAACAGCTTGAATACCGGTTTCCAGGATGCTGCCAACGGTCTGTTCACCCAGTGGAGCAAGGAATTTCCCGCCAACGCCCGCACCATGCAGTTGACCCTGAAGCTCAACTTCTAACCAACAAGAACCCCAGGCCCAAACGCAGCAGGGGCGCCCATTCGGGCGCCCCTGCTGTTTCTGGCCTCAATGCGAAGGATTGTCACCTCCACCCTTGCAGGCAATTACCACCCATCAGCGCATAATGACTGTATGAGAACCCTTCAGGAATCCAATCTTCCGGCTCAAATCCAGCCGGAAATCGCACCCCCCCCTACCCCCCCTTGGAATGTGCCCACTTTCCGGTGCACCTCCCGATCGGCATAAGTGGATAACTGCTATAGAATCAAAACCATATCGCCTCTGTTCAAAACCGGCCCTATTATCCAACTGGTAAACAGAGACCCCCCAAAAACCCGCATTTTTGAGGGATTCTGGACCGGATTCGGCTATTTGCCCGCCGAAACTCGCTTCTTGGCCGTCTTGTTCGCTGCGCTCTTCTTCGCAGCCGTCTTCTTCGGCTTCGCCGCCGCTGCCTTCTTCGCGGCAGGCTTCGCCTTCGCAGAGGCCTTCTTGCGCACCGTCCGCGTCTTCTCGGCCAGCGCCGCCTTCAGCTCCGCGTCGAACTCGGCTGGAGTCAGCGGCCGCGCCGACTTCCGCAGTCGCTCGATGTCGTAGAACGCCCGCCGCTCCGCCAGAAATACATGGACCACAAAGTCCACATAGTCCAGCAGAATCCAGTCGCCCTTCCGCCGCCCCTCCACCGAGTGCGCGTAGACGCCGAACTCCCGCTTCAGCCGCGCTTCAATTTCATCGGCGATGGCGATCGCCTGCCGGTCGTTGCTGGCGGATGTAACCAGGAAAAAGTCCGACAATCCCGAGTCGATCGGATCGAGCTCAAGAATGCGTGTGTCCTGGCCCTTCTTGTCTTCACAGGCCGCAGCCGCGGCCTGCACGAGGATGCGCGTTTGCTGGTGCGCTTCTGATTGTGTCATTCCGTAGAAAAGCTCTCCAAACCAATCGTATCTCTTCACCACGCGAGCGGTAAATCGGCAGTCGGACTACTGGTAAAGTCCATGCGATCTCACGTACTCCGCGACCGCGTCCGGCAGCAGCCCGAGCATTCCCGCCTCCCTCGTTTCCTTCGGCCCTCCCGAATCCGGGAAGCGCTGATCTCCACATTCAACCCCGGCAGCAGGTAGAAGGGCGACCGCCGGCCTGCCCCGCTCAACAGGGAATAGCACCGCACCTCAACCCCGCACGTAGCCAGATCCGGCCCCACGCTCCATCGTCAGCCCCGCCGGCAGCAGCGCCTTCAGGTCGTCCAGCGGCTCCCCCGGCCGGGAGGCAATTATCAGCGGCGCCACAAATGGAACCTCCCCCGCCCGGTGCCAGTGTCGCAGGCTTACAAACGAGTCGGCACCCATCAGACAATAGAGCGTGGAATCTGGCGGTAACTCCTCCTTCAGGCTCTCCAGCGTCTCCAGAGTGAAGTTGGGAACACCAGACGGCTTGGGCGCATCCACGAGCGAGATCGAGAACCCCGGTTCACCCGCGATGGCCAGGCGCGTCATGGCCACGCGGTCATCAAAGCCGGCTGTCGCCCCAACCGGCTTCAGCGGCTGGGCCCCCACCGGGGCAAAAAGCACTGTATCCAATGAAAGAGCCAGCCGAGCGGCACGCGCCACGGCCAGATGGCCCAGATGGGGCGGGATCGAAGCTGCCTCCGAAAAACGCAATCCGTCCGCCGCTGCGTAGCTGGACTCATGGGTTCATCCTAACCTGCCCAGCGCCGGTATATCATCTTCTTGGAGCGTCTTCACGACCATGCGCTTTCTCATTGCTCTTTTCGCCTTTGCCGGAGTAGTCGTGTCCTCTTTGGCTCTTCAGGTTCACTACTCTACAGCCACGGAGCCCTGTTCCATCAACGAAAAGTGGGATTGCGGCATCGTAAACCACAGCTCTTTTGCATCGATTGAGCATGTTCCGGTGGCGGCAATCGGCATCGCGGGTTACCTTGCCATGGCGCTTCTCGCCATCGGCCAACGGCGTTGGCTGCTCTTTGTTGCCGCTCTTTTTGGCTTGGGTTTCGCTCTATATCTCAGCCATATTGAAAAAGACATTCTGCAGGTATGGTGCCTATATTGCGTCATTTCCCAGGGGATCATTTTGCTGCTGACGATCCTCAGCCTGGGTTGGCTGGTCGCAATGGAAGTATCGAAGCGCCGCAGGAAAAACCCTGCCTGAATTTCGGTTCACCGTGCCACGTCATCCGTCTCACCCGCGCTGATAAAATCGAAGTATATCGATGATTAAAGAATGGTATGCGCGTTGGATGTACGAGTGGGAGACGCGGCTGACCACGCGCGATGAAAACCGCGTGGTACGCCCGCTTGAGTGGGGCTTCGAGTGGATCGCCCCCTTCCTTGAAGGCCATGACCTTGAATCCTCTTTGCCCGGTCCGGAAGAGTTGCGCGATGAGGCCGCAGCCGAGAGCCGCCATGGTCCGCATCAACCAGCTCCTTATCCGACACAGCGATGCGTTCTTCGGCTACCATCGGCCTACCGACTTCCGACTGGAAGAACGGCACCCGGAACTCTTCCCGACCAATGTTCGCCCTGAAACACTGCTCCAGGAGGCCGCGATCCGCCAGCGAGCCGCCGAGGGGAAGCTTGCCCCTGCCCAATTCCTCCGCTTTACCTCTCCAGAGCGCACGCCCTACCCTGAAAACGACCTCGTCAACGCCCGCTGGTATCCCGCTCCCGTGCACAAAGATCCGGCCCGACCCAAACAAGCAATCGTGGTTCTGCCGCAGTGGAACTCGGATGGCTTCAGCCACAATTCGCTGTGCACCATCTTCAATCGCATGGGGGTCTCGGCGCTGCGGCTTTCCATGCCCTATCACGACATTCGCCGTCCCGCCGAGCTTGAGCGCTCCGACTACTCCGTCAGCGCCAACATCGGCCGAACACTCATGGCCTGCCGCCAGGCTGTCATCGAGATTCGATGCTGCCTCGACTGGCTCGAAGAGCAGGGCTACGAGCACTTCGGCGTTCTCGGAACCAGCCTCGGCTCCTGCTACGCCTATCTGGCCAGCGCCCACGATGCCCGGCATACGCGTCAACGCGTTCAATCACGCCTCGACAGCATTTGGAGATGTCACCTGGGCAGGGCAAAGCACCCGCCACGTCAAACAGGCGCTTGAAGAGGCCGGCCTCACCCAGGACCGCGTGCGCGCATTATGGGCCGCCGTCAGCCCCTGCTACTACTATCCAAGAATCGTCAGCGAAAAAGCCGGCGGCCCGCTCAAGAAAGTACTGCTGGTCTACGCCGACTACGACCTCACCTTTCCCAAGGAGTACTCGCTCCAGGTAGTCGAAGCCTTTCGACGATACGGGCTCAACTTCGAGCCGCGCGTATTGCCCTGCGGCCATTACACCACCGGCGAAACTCCCTACAAGTTCATCGACGGCTGGTACATGGGCTGGTTCGTCTATCGAGCATTCAAGGCGCTGCGCGAAGAGAAGGCAGCAGGCGCGAATGTTGCCGACGCAGAAGAAGTAGAAGAGGGAATGCTTTCTCGCTAGCTCGACTGTTCAGGGAGATACGCCCCGGCAGCTACTTTACGCCCGGCGTCTTCGCAACGATCGTGCAGTGACTGCTCCCGCCGATTCCTTTCTTGCATCGATCAATCGCCTCACTGTCCGCAAGCAATTGATCGAAGGCCGCCGCGGAAAACACCAACTGACCGCGCTCATTTACAACCATTGTCTTGAAGGGAGGGGCAAGCAGAAAGCGCCTCCACATGTCTTTATCCTTGTCGTCTAAAGCGGCAGGCATGGGCACGTGGGGCGGCTCTGGCGGGGGCAGCACGGTATCTCCGAGGGGCAACAGATTCTTGGCCTTTAGAAATGCTGTCACTGTATCCGACCACGCTGAGACGTGCATATACAAATGGTGCCCTTCGTCGGCATCCGGCGGAGCCATCACGAACTGGTTAACGCCGCCGCCCTTCTTGTAAGCTTCATCGAATTTTTGCGCCATAGCCGGCGTAAACCAATGGTCGTTTTGCGAATAGATCCAGAGCATGGGCAGATCGCCACGCTTATGCGCACCCTCGCCGAAGTCACGGAATGCATCAATCACTCCACCCAAATCACAGTTGTGCTCGTGCCCGTCGCCGCCTCGCCCGCCCGCGAAGCTGATTGCGGCCTTCAAACCCTTTGGTGGATTCGCAGAAAGCGCCACCTGCGCAAAGCCGCCAGTTGAGACGCCGACACTCAGCATCGTGTCCGGATCCACCTCGGGGAAGCTCTGGGCGATCGTCATCACCGCGCGCAGATCGTCCGCGCTTGCCTCGCCGGTTTGCTCAAAGCTGCCACGCATTGGGTTGCAGCCTCCGTTGATCGAATCCTGCTGCCCCCCTGAGCGTCCGTATCCTCTGCGCACAACCACTATGGCGACATAACCGCGCCGCGCGAACCACATTGCCTGGTTCAGCAGCGCCCACGGAGTGACATGCGCGCGCTCTTCCGGTTTGTCCGATGTGCCATGCGTGAGCACCACAAGGGGATGCCGTCCCGGACGATCCGCATACACTTCCACAGAATCCAGTCCGTTGGGGAAGGACTGAGGCGCATGCACCCACATCTCCTTCTGCACGAAACGCACGGGGACAGGCGCCGGTTCCTGTGCGGAAGGTTGGCCGGCAATAACAGGCCTGGATTCCTGCGCCCCCAAACCAGCGCCGAGAACCGCGATCACTACAACAAAACGCAACAATGCGTGCATGCGCAACAGTACATTCGATCGTGGAATCAATGTCAAGCCGCGCTGTGCGCAGATGCGGCCGTCTCCCGGAATGGCGGCTCTTCGCCCTAGTGCACCATGTTCAAATCCATCCGCAACACCTTCGCCGGATCGAGATAAGCCTTCTGCCAGCGAACCGCCCAATGCAGATGCGGCCCGGTCACACGCCCCGTCGCGCCGCTAAGACCGAGCCGTTCGCCGCTCGCAACATGCTGTCCCTCGCGCACATCGATCCGGCTCAAGTGCATCGAGAGTGTAAACAGCCCCAGCCCGTGGTCGACAATCACGCAGTTGCCCTCGTAGTAGAGTGGTCGCGCCAGCACCACTACACCGTTGTTTCCGGCCCGCACCGGGGTTCCCATCCGGGCTCGAAAATCCATCCCTTTATGAATGCTGGCCAATTTGCCGTTGAACATGCGTCGGGTCCCGAAGCTGTCGGTCGGCGCCGAAGTCACCGGCGCACGAAAGTCTCCTGTCCACAGAGGCTCGTGAGCGCTGGCTGCGTAGACCTTCTCCTTGAGTTGTGCTTCGGCTTCGATCCGCTTCAGCTCCGCTGGCCCAGGCTCCACGAACTTCGGCGCCACAGTGAGCGAGCCCGTCCGGTAGTGCGCCGCATGAATCTCAACCATGCGGCTCAGGTCGCGCACTCCGCCTTCACCCAATTTCACATCGATCCGGAGATTCGATGGGCCCACTGCTCCCTCGACGTCCACACCGGCAAAAGCGAACCACCCACGTCCGTTATGCGCCGGGAAAAAGTCCAGCTTGCGCCCCATCCAGTCGCCATCGATCTTTGCCGAGGCAGGCGCATCGACGTGAACCAGCACTGGTGCCCCCGCCTCTACCACGGCGGGGATCAGCGTCACTGCAGCCGGTCCCGTTTCAGCCCGGATTCCTCCGCCGTGGATCGCGCTCAAAAGAAGGCCTGCGCACCAGAAGCCCCACCGAAACATGTTGCATCCCATGGCTTACAGGATAGCGAAAAACACCCCTGCGACAGTATCTTCTCGCGGCGGCCTGAAACTCCCGAGCGACTCGATTCATCCAATGGACATATGGCTTCCCCAGCTTGCTACTCTTCGCCTCGCGCACTGGTCGTCACCCTTGCGGCCGTCTCTCTTGCCTTGTCAGCTTTCGCCCAATCGTCAACACAACCTGCGCAGACTCACCGCCAGCCCGTTCTTGTCGAGTTGTTCACCTCCGAAGGCTGTTCCGATTGTCCTCCAGCCGATGCCTTGCTCGCTCGGCTCGACTCCACGCAATTCGTCCCCGGCGCGAAGGCCATCGTGCTCAGCGAGCATGTCACCTACTGGAATCACCTCGGTTGGAGCGATCCATTTTCGTTTGATTCGATCGACAGGAGGCAAAGCGATTACGCGCTCCACTTTTCGCTGAACGATGTCTACACGCCGCAGATGGTTGTGGACGGCGCACAGCAACTCGTAGGCAGCGACACCACTGCACTCACCCGTACAGTGACCAGCGCCGCCTCAACGCCCAAACAGCAAATTGCTATCGAAAACCCGCACTGGGCTGGCTCCGCTCTCAGCTTCTCCGTGCGCGGCACTGCGAACTCCGGTACAAGACTTTTTGGGGTGCTGGCCGCGGATGCGACTCACTCCGAAGTGGCGCGCGGAGAAAACGCCGGCCGGACTCTGCATCACGTCGCCGTCGTTCGCGTCCTCAAGGAATTTGATTCGAAGTCTGCAGATGGACGGGCGCTTCAGCTACCAGAGCCGGGCAGTTCCCGCGCTGACAATGCAGCCGGTCCGCTACGACTGGTCGTCTTCCTCTCTGACCGTCATACCGGCCAAGTAGTCGCCGTGGCGGAGCAGACCATCAACCGATAACCTCACGCAGCAGCGCAATCAGCGCGGATGAGCCGTCTTCCATGCGGCCTCGCGTTCCTGAATCCCGGCAAGTTCATCCGCAGTTATATGGATTCCGATCATCTGCCGATTGGCCGCGTACTGTGCCTGCTTAGGCCCGTTCACAGCCGCCGCGAGATCAAGCCAATAGTAGGCCTCCACATAACTCTGCTCAACGCCCTGGCCCATCGAGCAGAGAGTACCCATCGTTCCTTGCGCGCCCACATCGCCTTGATCCGCTGCCTTCAGGTACCACGCCGCCGCCTGCGCCATATCTCGCGGAAAGCCCTTGCCCCCGTCGCGATAGAGCGCCGCCAGGTGAAGCTCACCGCCGATATCGCCCTTGTCGGCAGCCTTCTGGTACCACTCCGCCGCCCTCTTCAAGTCCCGTGCCACGCCCTTTCCATCGCCATAGCACTCGCCAACGGTCACCTGTGCGGCCGCGTCACCAGCATTCGCCTTTGCTAGCAGCGCCGCGTCGATTCCAGCTTGCTGCGCGGCTGCCTGTTGCGCGCTCGCCGTCTGTCCAACCGTTGCCACCGCCACCGCAGCAATTGCCACCGCAACCAATCCAATCCATCGCATGTTCACAGATTTTTCGGCCATTTATCCGCAACAATAGCAGATTCCCCGCCGCGGAAACAGATTCCCCACCCCCGCGAATAGTCCGGCATCATAGAATCGCGCCTGAGACGTCCATCTTCAATGTACCGTGGTGCGCAGAGTCCCGATCCTCTACTCAGTCCTCAACGCCCGCATTGGATCGGTCGAAGCCGCACGCCGCGCCGGCAAAGCCGCAGCCGCCGCTGCTGCCACAAGCAGCAGCAGCAAGCTGCCGCCGATGGCAAGAGGGTCCACGGCCGATGTCTGGTAGAGCAGGCTGCGCACCCAGCGCAATGCAACAAACGCAAGTGTGAGCCCAACGCCCGCGCCAAGCAGAACCGGATAAGCCGCCTGACCGAGCACCAGACGCACAAGCGCACCCTTGCCGGAGCCAAGTGCGATACGAACGCCGAACTCCCGCCGCCGCAACGAGACTGAGTAAGCCAGCACTCCATAGACACCCAGCAGCGCCAACAGCAACGCCGCAGCGCCAAAGCTCGAAAGCAGTAGCGCCTGGAAATGCTCCGCCGCCACCGAGTCGCTTACCTGGTCATCCAGGGATTTCAGCGTGGGAATCGGGACCTGTGGATCGACTCTCCACACCGCGGCACGAATCGAATCGGCAAGTGCGGATGCAGACAACGGACTGCGCACCAGGAAGTAAATACGCCAACGGGGATTCTCCCAGTAGGGCCGATACACCATGTTGGCCGTCTTCTTCAGGTCGTTCACGCGCGCGTCTGCAACCACGCCGACCACCGTATGCATCTCGCCGCCAACCTGAAAGCTCTTGCCGATCGGGTCCTCTCCCGGCCACACAACGCGCGCTGCCTGTTGGGAGATCAGAACATTTCCCGGATGATTCCTGTCCGCCAGTTCCAGGTCGCGCCCGGCTAGCAATGGAATCTCCAGGGTACTGCGATAGTTTGCGCTGACCATGCGGATGTTCACCAGCGGGCGCAGGCCTTCAGGCATCGGATGATCGGGCCGTTTGACCGAGTCAATCCAGGACTCGCCTGCCATCGGCATCTCACTGGTCACGGCGGCGCTCGTGACGCCCGGGATCCGTGCCAGACCATCGAGACTTCGGTCGATAAATGCATTCTTCGCGGCGTCGTAATTGGGGGCCGTCTGGCCATAGTTTGAATTAAAGAGATTCACCTGCACCAGCGTCACGTGATTTGCATCGAAGTTGCGTTGTTGTGTGACCACCTGCGCAAAGCTGCTCACCACCAGCGCAGTTACCACCAGCAACATAAGTGTGCAGGCAACTTCAGCGCCCACCAGTAGTTTGCGAATTCGATCTCCCGTGCGCGTGTTGGCCACACGAGTTGAGTTGCACTGCATCACTGCTTGCGGATTGGCGTGCATGGAACGCAGCGCTGGCAAAATGCCGAACGAAAGCGCCGTGGCGCCGGACATGATCGCCGCAAACAAAAGCACCGGCCAGCTTATGGCGACTTCATTGAGGCGTGGCAGTCCGGCGGGCGCAACAGCAACAAAAATGCGCACCCCCGCAAATGTAAACAAAATTCCGAGTGTCCCGCCGATTACGGCCAGCACCAGGCTCTCCATCAGCGCCAGTTGCATCAGGCGCTTTCGGCCGGCTCCCAAAGCGGCCCGGATTGAAGCCTCGCGTTCCCGTGAAACCGCTCGCGCAAGTTGCAGATTGGCCAGATTGACACACGCAATTAGCAACACCGCGGCGATGGCGGCAAGCAACAGCCACAAACCCGTGCTGACGCTCCCAGTAACCTCCTGTGTGAGCGGAATGACCGCGATACCCAAATGGGTTCCCAGATGGATCGCAACCGTGTACGCCTGCTGCAACCCCTCGAGTTCGCTCTGTGCCTGCTTGAGGGTCACACCCGTCTTGATCCGCCCGATTACTAGATAGTTGAAATCCCCGTTGTCCGACATTCTCTGCGGGTCAAGCACCAGCGGCTTGAAAAGCTCCAGGGGCGACGATTCGAATTGCCGCGTCACTGGCATGATGCTGACATGAGGAAAGCTGAACCCCTTTGGCAGGACCCCGACGACCGTGCTCTGTCCGCCATCCATATGCAGCGTGCGGCCAACTGCGCCAGGATCTCCTTGAAAATAGCGCTGCCAGGCATTCCATGTCAGGATCACCTCCGAATCGTGTCCCTTGGTCGCTTCTTCCGGCCGGAACGCGCGGCCCAAGGTTGGCCCGATCCCGAGCACGGAGAAAAAACTCGGTGCCACCTCGAGTCCGTTGACGATCTGCGGATGGTCGTCTCCCACCGCCACGCTGAAGCCGCGCGGCTGAAGAATGGCAGCGTCCTCAAGCGTCTTCGATCGCGCTTTCAAATTCAGATAGTGTTTGGAATTATCCGGCAAGGTAGGAGCCAGCTTCGCCATCTCCTGCACGGATTCGCGCAGCACGACCAGCCGGCCCGGGTCTGGAAAGCCAAATGGCTTTAGCAGCACGCTGTTCACCACGCTGAAGACTGCTGTGTTCGCGCCGATCCCGAGGGCTAGAGTGAGGATCGCCGTGAGAGCGAATCCAGGAGATTTCCTCAACAGGCGAAGTGCAAAGTGCGCATCCTGGAAAAGTGTTTCGAGAGAAGGCAATCCACGCAGTTCCCGATAGCGCTCTTTGGCCTGCGTCACGCCTCCGAATTCGCGCAGCGCCGACGTGCGCGCCTCCTCCTCCTTCATCCCGCGCCGCACATTTTCTTCCACCGCCAATTCGATATGCGCGCGGACCTCTTCGTCCAACTGGTCATCGAGCCGGCGTCTGCGGAACAACGCGGCACTCCGGCTGAGCAGAATCCGTATCAGGTCCATCGCAGCCTCCTAATTCGACGGCGCAAGAAAGCGCGCCATTGTTGCCGCAATCCGCTCCCAGTTTTCGGTCTCCATTTCAATCTGCCTGCGCCCCAGCCGGCTCAAGGAATAAAACCTGGCGCGGCGATTGCTCTCCGACGTGCCCCACTCGGCTTTGATCCAGCCGCGCTGCTCGAGGCGCAACAGAGCTGGGTAAATAGTTCCCTGATTCAGGCTCAGGCCGTTGTCGCTCACTTGTTCGATCCGCCGTGCGATCCCGTAGCCGTGCAGTGGCCCCATTGATTCCAGCGTCTTCAGCACCATCAGGTCCAGCGTCCCTTGCAGCACATCCGTTTTGTCCTTGCCCATCCCTGACTCCTGTAGCCGTTCAACAGGTACATTGCATCGTCCATAGGCAGAATGTCAACAGGAAAATAACCAGACCTGAGACAGCACTCGAAACCGGGCTCCCGAGTCATCACGCCCCGCCGATTTCTTCCACATGTCAATTGACCCAGAAAAGGCGCTAGAATTCTCTTATGACCGACCGCATGTCTCTCACCCTCGCCCAGGCCGACCCCGATGTTGCTGCCGCACTTGACCATGAAACCCTCCGCCAGCACGAGGGGCTCGAGATGATCGCCAGCGAGAACTTCGTCTCCGAAGCGGTGCTCGAGGCGGCCGGCTCGATTTTTACGAACAAGTATGCGGAGGGCTACCCCGGCCGGCGCTACTATGGCGGCTGCGAGTACTCCGACATCGTTGAAAACCTCGCACGCGACCGCGCCAGACAGATCTTCGGCGGCGAGCACATCAATGTGCAGCCTCACTCCGGCTCACAAGCCAACGCCTCAGCTTATGCAGCGGTCCTGCAGGCGGGCGACACGATCCTCGGGCTCGACCTGTCCCACGGCGGCCACCTCACCCACGGACACAGGCTGAGCTTCAGCGGCAAACTCTACCGGCCCACTTTTTACCACGTCCGCCGCGACACTGAACTCATCGATTACGACGAGCTTGAAGAAATCGCCGAGCGTGAAAAGCCCAAGGCCATCATCGGCGGCGCCAGCGCATATCCGCGCCTGTGGGACTTCGCCCGCATGCGCCAGATCGCCGAAAAAGTTGGAGCGTATTACATATTCGATATGGCCCACATCGCCGGCCTCGTGGCGGGCGGCGTGCATCCTTCGCCTGTTCCCCATGCCCACATCACCACCACCACCACGCACAAGACTCTGCGTGGTCCGCGCGCCGGCCTCATCATCTGCGGGCAGGAACTCGCTACCGCTGTCGACAAGGCGGTCTTCCCCGGCCAGCAGGGCGGCCCGCTCATGCACATCGTCGCGGCAAAGGCAGTGGCATTTGCCGAAGCCTTGCGTCCGGAGTTTCGCACCTACGCTGCCCAGATCGTTGCCAACGCACAGGTGCTGGCTCAGGGCCTGCAAGAAGCCGGCTTCCGCATTGTCTCCGGCGGCACGGATAATCACTTAATGCTCGTCGACGTCTTCCAAAAGGGAATCCTCGGCTCCGAGGCTGAGCTCGCTCTGGGTAAGGCTGGCATCACAGTTAACAAGAATTCGATCCCCTACGACACCAATCCGCCGCTCAAACCCTCGGGCATTCGCGTCGGCACGCCCGCGCTTACCACTCGTGGCATGAAGGAACCTGAGATGCGCATCATTGCCCGCTGGATCGCAAAAGCCCTCGAGTTGCGCACCGACGATGCAGCCCTCGAGCGCATCCGCGGAGAGGTGGCCGAGCTCGCCAACCAGTTCCCGCTCTACGCCTGGCGCCGCGCACCTGTTGCAGTTGCAAGTTAGTGCTGATTCATAAGCCGGATTTTCAAATGTGCGCGGCCGGGTACCTCACCGCAACAGATCCATCGGTTCTTGGGACATTGATTCTCCAGGCGATGCGTTGATTTCCTGCAAAGAAACTTACTCCCAATTTGCGGGTTGCATCTAAGTTAGTTGAAGATGTCCCGCGTAGGGTTAACGACCCCTTTTCAGTCGAGGACATCGGGAGGTATCAATGAAATCCATCCAGCTACTTTTTGTAGCTTCGCTCCTTCTTGCCATTCCAGCGTTCGGCCAGCATCATGAGGGCGGATCCCACCAAGGCGGTGGAGCGCACCCGCCCATTCCCGCGCATGGACCTGCGCCTGTGACGGCAGCGCCACACCCGGTCGAACCAAATCGCAACTTCAGCGATAAACAAGGCCATCCCAACGTCCCGCATGTGGATGGCAAAACCTGGGTCGGCCACGACACCGGTCGTGACGATGCCCGCTACCATGTCGACAAACCGTTTGCGCATGGCCACTTCAACGGCGGAATCGGCCGCGGGCACGTGTGGCATCTCGGCGGAGGTGGTCCCAGCCGATTTTGGTTCAATGGATTTTATTGGGACGTCGCCGCAGCCGATCTTGCTTTCTGTGACGGCTGGCTTTGGGACTCAGACGATATCGTGATCTATGACGACCCCGATCACCCCGGATGGTATCTAGCCTACAACGTTCGCCTCGGCACTTATGTGCATGTCGAATATCTGGGAATGTAAGTAACTGACAATTTATTAAACCTGCGAACGGGATAGTCCTATGGGCCGTCCCGTTTGCTTTTTGCGCCCCCACTAACAAGCGATACGTGCGCCAAAACAAGCTACCCGGCAAGCACGCACTTATAAGTGAATCGAGCTTCCTTATTCGTATTTCATCCAAGGTTGGCCGTGCGCCCGCTTTCGAACACATGAGTCATTCCCCCAAGGAGTCATCCGGAAACCTGTGCAAAAGCGGAATTCTAAGTTATCCTTGACTTATGGCTATTGACTCTATACTCGCTCAAATCGACGCTGAAATCGCACGCCTCACGCAAGCTCGCTCGCTGCTCGCCAACTTCGGCAAAGGTACCATCGCAGTTGCTGAAGCCAAAACAACGAAAGCGCCTGTCAAGGCCAAGAGAAGGAAGAAGAGGGTGCTGAGCCCCGAGGCGCGCAAGCGGATTGCCGATGCGCAGCGCAAGCGATGGGCCGCTCTGAAGGCCAAGACCAAGAGCAAGTAAGAAGCATAATAAAGAACGAGCCAATCTTCTCTCCACTGCTTTTGGTTCACTCATCAACCAATCGCACAATGCAAGGAAGATGCCCTCTGCTATTGGCAGGACATTTGGTCCCGTTGTGGATGACGGCAGCAATTCATCGTTCGGTTGCGCCGGTTCAGTATCCGCACAGAGGCACAACCGGCCTTATGCAATCCTCTTTTTGATTCCTGCCCTCTATAACGCCGGCGCAGCCGGCACTAACCGATCCCGGTCATAACAAGCATGCGCGGTTCCGTCATCTCTTCCATGGCGAAGCGGATGCCTTCGCGACCAAGCCCCGACTCTTTCACGCCACCATAAGGCATGGGATCCAGGCGCCAGTTGGGAGAATCGCCCACGATCAGCGCACCCACTTCGAGTTCGCGATAAGCAGTGAGAATTCGTCCAGCGTCGCGGGTCAGCAGACCTGCCTGCAGTCCATACTTCGAGTGGTTCACTTCAGCCAGCGCTTCTTCAAAATCGTCGTAGGGTTCGATCACCACCACCGGCCCGAAGACTTCCTCATCGCGCACCTTCATGCCGGCTTTGGTTCCCGTCAAAATCGCAGGAGTCATCATCGAGCCGTTGCGCTCGCCGCCGGCGATCAGCTTGGCTCCGCCCTCCACGGCCTCCTTTACCCACGCCTCCACTCGCTCCGCCTCGCCTTGCCGGATGAGCGGTCCCACCTCAGTCGCCTCATCCGACGGATTGCCTGATACCAGCTTCGCTGTATCCTCAACAACCTTCCACAAAAACGACTGGAAGACTTTGCGCTCGACAAAAACGCGCTGCACACTGATGCACGACTGTCCGGCAAAGCCGAATGCTCCATGTGTAGTGCGTATCGCCGCTTCTTCCAGGTCCGGCCAATCCCCATGGACAATTAGCGCCGCATTGCCGCCTAGTTCCAGCAGTACGCGCTTGCGCCCGGAGTGCGCCTTCAACTCCCAACCAACTTTAGCTGAACCGGTGAAGCTAACCAGCTTTACGCGATCTTCCTTTTCAGCGAGCCACGCGGTATCTGCATTGTCCAGCGTCAGCACCGCAAGAGCCTCATCTGGCCAGCCCGCCTTGAGAATCACCTCGCCCAGCGCCAATGCCGTAAACGGAGTTTGCGGCGCCGGCTTCAGAATTACTGGGCAGCCTGCGGCCAGGGCGGGCGCCAATTTGTGAGCCACCAGGTTCAACGGAAAGTTGAACGCGGTAATCGCCAATATCGGACCCACCGGAAAACGCTGCACCAGTCCCCATCGCCCCTCGTTCCCCTCTGTCAGATCCATCGGAAGGCTTTCGCCTCCCAGCCGCGCGGACTCTTCGGCCGCGGTCTTAAAGGTAACCACCGCGCGATCCACTTCTACCCGTGCCTGGCGCACCGGCTTGCCCGCCTCAGCCACGATCAGTTGCGCGAACCGCTCCTTTTGTTCAATCAGCGCCGCGGCCACGTCTTCAAGAATCTCGCGACGTTTCCAGCGCGGCAGCGCGCGTGTACGGCGCAGGCTCGCCACTGCATGGTTTACAGCCTGGCGGGCATCAGCCCTGGTAGCCACGGTAACCCGCCCCACCAGCCCCTGGTCCCACGGCGATCGAACTTCGAGCGCATCCCCATCGATCCACTCCTTGCCGCACAATAGAAATCCAGTTTGTGTTCCCGGCCGCATCTTCATGGTCTTCTGAGCTCCTGTTCCGTCTCTTCACTCCATGGTACAAGCGCGGGGCGGGTCGCAGCCGCTGCGAACAATTCGTCTTCCGTCCCGCTTAATCATGCTCTCAGCACAAAGCGCGCGCGCAAATCCTCTCCGTACCACATGATGTAGTTCGTTCCCCAGGCATTGTTATAAAGGCACGAGTGGATTCCCTTGCTCAAATCGGGTTCATCGTTCGAGAAGCGCAGCGGCGTTCTCTCGCCCAGCGCCACCACTGGAGCATCCAAAGTTTCTACAGCGAATCGATGCTCGCCGTGCTTGTACTCGAATCCCTTTTGCAGGCAATGCATGCTCCGGTTTCCTGAAGTCACTACATCGAAGGGCGAGATCATTTCGCCCGATTTCTCAAGCATCCATCCCTTTTCGTCTTCGGCAATCGGATTGAACGTTAGCCAGAGCGCCTCCGGCATCCGCGTCGCAGGCTTTCCGAACCACGACAGGTTCAAATAAATCACCGGCTCGGCCTTCGGCAGCACCAGCTCGATAAAAACCTTGCGAGGAAACGCCGCTCGTCCCGACTCGAATGCCTCATCGTCCTTCAGCTTCAGGCCAACAACAATGCGATGCGCCTCGGTCGTCTCATCCACATCCACTGCGGCTGTTACCGCCTGCCAATCCTGATTCTTTGCCCCGAATCTCTCAATGTTCGGCTTCCCAAAATCCTTCTGTGCCCAATCCGCCTTCGTCGTTAGATAGCTGCCCATGAAGCGCTGAAAATCCTCCTGCGAAAGCGTCTGGTAGGTGAACAGCCCTACAGGATTCTTTTGACTTGCCCACTCGCGTCCCGTCGCTTTGTTGCGCAGCCGGGTAATCGCCCCAGTCTTCGCATCGATTTCAACCATGAAGTGCGCAGTCTCAATCGGCTTCCCCGCGAACTGGGCGACGGCTTTGCTAGATACGATTGGCCACGTTGGAGCCAGGCTTTGAATCGCAAGCCGCGCCTCTTCGCGCAGAGTCTCCGGTAGTGTCGCTATCCCATCCACCAAGTCCTGTCGTTTCTCGATCCAACTGAATTCGACTACCTTGTACTTCTTCGTATCCAGCATTCGCGCCAGGTCAGCCGGCTCGTAGTTGTCAAAGTCGAGCCAGGTCTTCGTGTCTGTTCCCCAGGTGTGTTCCGGTTCCAGCAATACGCGCCGCAGTAACTCGAGATCGGTTTTATCGCCAACCTGGAGGGCGCCCTTTGCAATCCAGCCTTCGCGCAGCCGCGCCACCTCGCGATACCGCGCCACCTTCAGCGGGTCGCTTGCGCATCCGTGAATCCAGGTATCGCCAATCTCCTCGGTCACAACCGGAAGCTTGTCGCGATACGGAGCAATTGCGCTCGCCATGTCAGTCAGGTTGCAGGCCGTGATCTCGGCATTGGGGAACCGCGCGGCCAAATCGGCGTGAATTTGCGCGATCTCATCGCTCGTGTGCGGCCCGCTGTTGTCGCCCCGCACGCTCGTGACCACTGCGAGATCCGATCCGGGCACAATCGCGATCCCGCTGTAGTCCCAGTGATACATCATCGGCAGGCCCGCCCCGGAGGGATCCTTCCACAGAAACAGCGGAGGCAATTGCGCCACCGTCGATCCGCCGTTCACGCCGATCTCCAGAAACGTGACGCCGTTCCTGGCCAGCGGCGCAATAATCCCGCGCGTGTGTCCCGGCACGTCGGTCATTTTGGCGCCGGTCGTCATCTTGCCGAACCGTTTGTCAAGCGACTTCGAAAGCGCCAGGCTGCCCTCGATCATCGATTGATCCAGCATCTCCGTCTGCCAGGTGAAAGGCAGCGCATGCCACGCAATGTCGCCGCGCGCAATCGACGCTTCCATCGTCTTGCGATCCTCCGCCGAGGCCTGTTCCAGGTATTCAAACAGCAGCCACGACCCGGTCGTCCATACATAGCGCCGCTTCCCAGAGGCATTCGCCGCACGGGCCATCTCAATCGCGTGAGGAAAATATTGTGTAAAGTACTTATGAACCACGTTGTACTGGGCGTCGATGAAGCCCGCATCGAAGTGGCACTTGAACATCACCAGCACACGTTTGATGTTCGGGTTCGGTTGCATCTCTACTCGTTGTGCCTGCAAAGCAAGCGGAAAACCGGAGCGGAGAAAAAGGCCAGCTCCCGCCAGGGGCAAGCTCTTTACAAAATCACGACGTTTCATATGCGACATCCTCCTTGCACAAGTTCGCGCAATACTCCTGCTTCACATGTCAATGGGAAGGTCTTCTGCGCGAACTGCCCGTGCAACGCCTTTCGATAAGCGCCTTCTCAGCGGCGATCCGAATAGCCCATCAGTTCCTTCGACACAACTTCGTAGCCGCGGCGAAAACCGTCCCGGTATGCATCTTGCAGTTGGTAGGGAACGTTATTTGGACGGCGGTACTCATCGCGATTGTTGGGGTCCGGCTGGCGGTGATTGTCATAGTCTCTGATTGCGCCCTCCGCCCCATCGTGAAAGCCGCGGCTCCGAATCTCCATACCCGGCCCTTGATACCGGCGATCATCTCCTGGTCCGCCCGTCAACACCGCCATGCCCCGCTCATACCCGGCCCGAAAGCCATCCCTGTACGCATCTCGCAGCTCGAAAGGAACGTTGGGATTGCGAAACTCATCGCGATTGTTGGGGTCCGGCTGGCGATGATTGTCTAGATCCCTTAAAGCGCCGTCCATCCCCTCCTGAAATCCGCGGCGGCGAATGTCGCTACCCGGTCCAGGCATCGATCCTGACCCTGGCCCCTGGTCTCTATCCCGGCCCACGTCTGGTCCGTTATCTCGGTGGTCACCTCGATCCATATCATGCCCGCCGCGATCCGGCCCCGGCATCGGACGCTGTTGATCCTGACCGGTCAAATGGGCCACCCCGCGCTCATAGCCGCGCCTGAAGCCATCCCGGTACGCCTCCCGCTGTTCCGGAGGCAGGTGAGGATTGCGATATTCATCACGATTGTTCGGGTCCCACCGGCGGTGATTGTCAAAGTCTTTCTGTGCGCCGATGATTCCATCCCGAAATCCTTGGCGTTGTATATCCTGCAACTCAGCCGGCGGCGCATCCCAGCCGCCGCGATCCTGGCCATAGGTCTGTGCGGCTGCTGATGCGGGTAGAGCGGACGCGCGGCCTGTGCCGAAACCTGTAACTCCCAGGAAGAGCGCAAATGCACCGATCGCAAATCGATTGACGTTCATGAGTCGATTTCTCCTTTGCTTCCGTGGACTCCTAGCATAGTACTACTCCAGCCAATCGACCGGCAGCGGTCATCCGGATTGGCATCCTCCGTCTCGCGAATGCACCTTCCCGCTCATGCGATAAACTCCTCCCATGATCAACAACGGCCGCAGCCGCAAACTCCCCTTCGATCCTGAGGAAGCCATCGCCCATCTCAAGGCCGCCGACCCAAAACTCGCCGCGCTCATTGACCGCGCCGGTCCCTTTACGCTGCGCCTTGACCCGGCCCCGTCGCCCTTTGAATCGCTCCTCGAGTCCATCATTTACCAACAATTGCACGGCAAGGCTGCCGCCACCATCCACAGTCGCGTCTGCGCGTACTTCGGTGGAACGCTCACCCCCCGGCTTCTCCTCGACGCCCCAGACGAGCCTCTCCGTGCCGCCGGCCTCTCCGGCAACAAGATGAGGGCCCTGCGCGATCTGGCCGCTCGCACCATTGACGGCACCGTACCCACTCATGCCGCCATTCGCAAAATGTCCGACGCAAATATCGTCGAGCGCCTCACTGAAGTGCGTGGGATCGGCCCCTGGACCGTCGAAATGCTCCTCATCTTCCGTATGGGCCGCCCCGACGTGCTCCCTGCGACCGACTATGGCGTCCGGAAAGGTTTCGCTCTCACCTTCCAGCGCGTGCCCAAAACACGCCCACTGGACGCTGGAGATCTGCCTAAACCCGATGTCGTCGTTAAGCGCGGTCTGCGCTGGGCGCCCTTTCGCTCTGTCGCCAGTTGGTATTTGTGGAGAGCCTGCGACCTGGCACGCAACACTCCACCCACCGGCCGGTCGAGCCTACAATAATCAAACGCAGCTTTTAGCCGCTGGCCCCTGGCTATTGGCAATTGCGGTTTTCAATAAAGGTCTGGATGAATAAGGCTTGGGAGTCAGGAACGCCTTCTTGATCGCTTCCGAATTAGGGCCTTTAGCCAGGGGCAAAAGCTGGAAGCTAGGAGCTGTTTTTCATGGCCGCAACAAAGCGCTTTGTCTGCATTCATGGTCACTTTTACCAGCCGCCCCGCGAGAATCCATGGCTGGAAACGGTCGAGACCCAGGACACGGCCGCGCCCTACCACGACTGGAACGAGCGCATCTGTGCGGAGTGCTACGCCCCCAACGGCGCTGCCCGCATCGTCAACATCAAGAACCAGATCATCCGCATCGTCAACAATTACGCGCGCATCAGCTTCAACTTCGGTCCAACGCTGCTTAGCTGGCTCAAGGAGAACGCGCCTCGTACCTATCGCATGGTCCTTGAAGGCGATCGGCGCAGCCGCAAGACTTGCCGTGGGCACAGCTCCGCCATGGCGCAGGTCTACAACCACATGATTCTCCCGCTCGCGGATCGTCGCGACCGCATCACTCAGATCCGCTGGGGCATCGCCGACTACGAAAACAACTACGGCGCGCCGCCTGAAGGCATGTGGCTCGCGGAGACCGCTGCCGATAACGAATCGCTCGAGCTGATGGCCCAGCACGGCATCAAATTCACGCTCCTTGCCCCCCACCAGTGCAGACGAATTCGTCCCTTCAAGAACGATTGGACCGACGCCAATGCAGGCTGGACGAACACGCCCGATGCTTCCGTCGATACCACCCGCCCCTACCTCGTGCGCTTCGAGTCCGGTCTCTCGATAGCCGTGTTTTTTTACAACGGCCCCGCCTCTCGCGCCATCGCCTTTGAAGGGCTGCTGAACTCCGGCGAGAACTTTGCCGCGCGCCTCAAATCCGGCTTCAAAGACAGCCCCGCGCCCCAGTTGGTCCACGTCGCAACCGATGGTGAATCTTATGGCCATCACCACAAACACGGCGAAATGGCCCTTGCCTACGCGCTCCGCCTGCTGGAGGAAGACAAAACGGTAAAGCTGACCAACTACGGCAGCTTCCTCGCGCAATTTCCTCCCGAGTACGAATGCGAGATCGTCGAAGACACATCGTGGAGTTGCGTTCATGGCGTCGAGCGTTGGCGTTCCAACTGCGGCTGCAACGGCGGCAAGCCAGGCTTCAATCAGGAGTGGCGCGTACGCTTGCGCCAGGCTCTCGATGAGTTGCGCGACGCCCTCGCTCCACTCACCGAACAGGAAGGCGCCAAGCTCTTCCGCGATGTCTGGGCCGCGCGCGATGGCTACATCAGCGTCGTCCTCGACCGCAGCCCCGATTCCATTGCGGACTTCTTCAGCACCCACGCGAACCACGCGCTCTCAGAGGAGGAGCAGGTCCACGCCCTTGAGCTAATGGAGATGCAGCGTCACGCGCAGCTCATGTACACCAGTTGCGGCTGGTTCTTCGACGACATCTCCGGCATTGAGACCGTGCAGATCATCGCCTATGCCGCGCGTGTGCTGCAACTGGCGCAGCGTCTCTTCGGTGATGACTCGCTCGAACCCGCTTTTTTGGCTCGCCTCACCGAGGCACGCTCCAATGTAGATGCGGCGGGCGACGGCGCGCAGATCTACAAGGCCTGCGTGGCCACAATGGAGCTGCATCTGGAGCAGGTGGCGGCCCACTACGCGATCAGCTCCGTCTTCTCTTCGTTCGGCGAAGAGACCGATCTGTTCTGCTTCCACGTCCGCCGCCTTTCCTACGACATCTCAACCTCGGGCCGCGGACGCCTGGCCGTCGGCCGCGCGCACATTGCCAGCACCATCACCGGCCACAACCAGACCTTCTCCTTTGCTGTTCTCCACTTCGGCGACCAGAACATTACCGCCGCCGTCAAGCCCTGTGCCGATGCAGACACCGAAGGCTTTGACGACTTTGCCGCCCAGGCTGCCTCTGAGGTGCAGCACGGAAATTTCCCCGGAGTCATCCGCCTGCTCGACCGCTACTACGGTCGCGTGGACTACTCGCTAACCTCGCTCTTTACCGACGAGCAGCGCCGCATCGTTCGGCTCATTCTCAACTCCACGCTCTGGGACATCGAAAACTCTCTCACCACCATCTATCAGGACCACGCCAGCCTGCTCCACTATCTATCTCAGGCGGGCCTGCCCAAACCGCCCGCGCTCACCCTTGCGGCTGGATTTGCCATCAACGCCGGTCTCCGCCGCGCTCTCGAGAGCGATCCCATCGATCAGGCCCAGTTGCGCTCCTACTTGTCGCTGGCCAAGGCCGACCAGGTACAGCTTGAGACCCCCACCCTCTCCTACATTGCCGACCAGCGCATGAAGCGCGTCATGGTTGAACTGCAAATGTCCTCCGGGTCGCTGGAAATGCTGGAGCGCGCCGTTGCCCTGGCTCGAACCTTCATCGAGTTACCCTTCGAGCCGAATCTCTGGCAGGCGCAGAACGTCTGGTACGAGATTCTGCGCACCTCCAGCTATGGGCTCACCGCTCTGTCCACGGACGAACGCCCGCGCTGGGATAAGAGTTTCAACGAACTCGGCTCATGCCTCTCCATCGACACTGAAGCCATCCGTGCCGACGAAAAGGTAATAACGACCACGGGCGACTAAGACGTCGTCACCGTCACTATCTTGCGCTCGCCACATGTAAGGTGGGTGCCTCATCCTCGGCGCTTTTTGCGAAGGGCGGAAAAGGCAGAATCTCATCCATTGGGCTTTTCTGATCCCTGTCCCCTGATCCCTGCTGCCTGTTGTTTCACCAGCTTCCCACTCTTCAGCACAAACCGCTCCCCGCGCCACACAATCGTATTCCCCGCAAACCCCGCTACCCACATGCCCATCGCCACCACGTCCCGCACCGGCAGCAGCCAAAGGCTGGCAAGCACCTCGTGATCTCCAAGCACTTCGGCGCCCACTGTCATGGCTTGCGCCAGCCGCAGAAAAAAGCTCAACCCCAGCAGCCACAGACTCACCGGGCTCAACCCGCTTGCCAACAGATTCACGAGCGCCCATGCAAAGCCATGCGTCGCCATCAGGCCCGCGTAGCCTCCTGGCCGCGCATCGCGCACTGTCCGCGCCCAGCGCACCTGGTGATCGACAAAGCCGCTCCATTCGTAGGCGGGAATGCCCGTCTCCACTACCTCTGCGCTCAGCGCAACGCGATACCCAGCCTTCGCCACACGCGCGCCCAACTCGTAATCGTCGGCCAGGTAGTCCACCAGCGGCAACAATCCTCCACTTTTCTCCAACGCCTCGCGGCTCACCGCCAGCGTGGACCCAAGCCCGTAGTGCAGTCCGCCCTCAATCATCTTTGAAAGCAGAACGCCCGCCATGAAGTCTGTGGCAATGCCCAACGACTCGAGTCGTGAGCCAATCGTCCCATGTGCGCGACCACGATAGAGCGCCGTCACGAGCCCCACCGGAGCCTTGGCTCTGTCGACTGGCCTGGGCGGGAGGCGCAAAGCAAGCCATCACCCGTTCCAGGTACCGCGGACTAACAGTGATATCTGAATCGTTGATCAGCAGAAAGTCGTGGCGCGCATGCGCAGCCAGTTGCACTAGCGTACTAACTTTGCCGTTCGTCCCCAGCCGCTCAGGACACACAACCAACCGGATCGCCCGCTCAGGAAACTCCGCCTTCAACTGCTCCACGGCCGCCGCAGCCGAGTCGCCCAGCGACGAAACCCCAAACAGCATCTCAAACTCGCCCGCATAACTCTGCCGGCAATGACTGCGGAACGCATCCAGCATTCCAGGGTCCAGCCCCTTCAACGATTTGAGAATGCTCACTCCCGGTGCGAATCGTGTCAGCGGCGCCCGCCGTTCGAAAAGATAAACCCGCGCCGCCACAATCGATGCCAGAAAATACACCATCCCCGCCACGGTCAGCACCGTAGTCGCCATCTCTATAGCCAGAGCCAAACTGTGCGGCATCATTGCAATGAGAATACCGCTTTCAGCTTTCAGCGAACAATAACAATGCACTCTGCGCGTGCACACTAACCGCCAATGTCCGAACGCAAAAGCTAGAAGCTGAAAGCTGGAAGCTGCCTTTCACTCGTATCTCAACGCCTCAATCGGATCCATGGAGGCTGCCTTCCATGCCGGGTAAATCCCAAAGAGAAGTCCAATGGCAAAGGAGACCGCAAACGAGATCATCACCCACGTCGCCGAAAGCGCAGCATGAAGAAACGACACCGCAAAATGCAGAATCAACGTCAGCAGGCCTCCAGCCGCGATCCCGAGCAGGCCGCCAACCATGCAAAGAGTCACTGCTTCAATTGTGAATTGCAAGAGGATGTTCTTCCTCGTTGCTCCAATGGCTTTGCGGACTCCAATCTCCCTGGTCCGCTCAGTCACCGACACCAGCATGATGTTCATCACCCCGACGCCGCCCACCATGAGACCGACAGACGATACAGCAACCATAAAGAGAAACAGTCCGCCGGTGAGCTGATTCCATAAACGCGACAGCGATTCAGGGCTGAAGATGGCGAAGTTGTCGTCCTGCTCCACGCGAACCTTGCGGCGAACGCGAAGAAGTTCGCGAATTTCTTCGGTCACGAGTGCCTTGTTGGCGGGATCGTCGTACTTCACCGTGATCCAGAAATCCTTGATCTCAGGGTGGATCTTGTGGAAGGTCCCAACCGGAAAGTAGGCGGAGTTGTCCTGCGTGTTGCGCCCGCTTCCGAACGGCTGCGGCTGCACATCGAGCACGCCAATCACGGTAAACACATTGCCGCTGCATTCCACGTCCTTGCCCAACGGAGATTCGTCAGGGAAGAGATCTTCGGCGGCATCGTGGCCCAGAACCACCACGCTCGAGCTGTGTTCCTCTTCAAACTCCGTCCACATCCGCCCTTCCAGCATCTCGATGTCGGCGGTAACCTTAACCGCGGTGGTGTCGCCATAAATAATCGTGTTCTGAATCTTGTGACTGCCATGCTTGAGAGACACATTGCCAATGCCCAGTTGAAAATTCTGATATGTGAGGCCCGGATCGACAGCCAGCACATGCGGCAGACTGCGCATTGCAACGCCGTCTTCATACGTTAACTCTTTGCGATTAAGCTCTTCGGTCGTCGGCCGCCGCCCAAACGGTTCAAAGCGGAAGACCCATAAATCGTTGGTGCCCAGGGAGCGGACGAACTGATCGATATTGGTGTTCAGCCCATTGATGGCCGACGAAATCAGAATCACCGTGGAGATGCCGATCGTTATACCCAGAATCGTAAGACCGGAACGCAACTTGTTTTTGCGCAGCGTATCCAGCGCCATCAAAACCGATTCTTTTGAGTCGCTCAACCGCATGGCTATAACTCCGCTCTCAGGGCAGCAATGGGATCCAGTTGCGCCGCCTTGTGTGCGGGGTAAACCCCGAAAAACAAGCCGACCGAGGTGGCAACGAACAGACTCACCAGGATCGACCAGAACTGGACCGCCGACGGGAACGCAATGGCGAGAGTAATGATCTTGGCCACGCTGATGCCTGCGATTACGCCTACTACACCCCCCAACAGGGACATGGTCGCGGACTCGATCAAAAATTGAAGCAGGATGTCGTTGCGGCGCGCGCCAAGCGCCTTGCGAACCCCAATCTCCCTGGTGCGCTCGGTGACTGAGACTAGCATGATATTCATGATGACGATTCCGCCAACCACCAGCGAGATGGCGGCGATCGACACCACCACGGCTCCGAAGCTGTTGATGATTTTGCCCAGCAGATTCTGGAAGGTTGCGCTGCTATCCACGCTGAATGTGTCCGGGGTTCCGGGCGCGAGATGCCGGCGCGAGCGCATAATCACCCGCAATTCGTCCGATACCCCTTCCATCACATCGCCGCCGCCGCCGGTATTCACATATACCGTCATGCTTTGGTGAGCGCCGTATACGCTCAGAAACGCCGTCAGAGGAATAGCAACCCAGTTGTCCATGCTTTGGCCCAGCATCTTTCCCTGGTGTTCGCCCACCCCAATCACCGTGTAGGGAACGCCATCCACGCGAATCTCCTTCCCGAGCGGATCGCCGTATCCAAGCACATTGTCGACAATATCGGAACCCACAACGGCAACACGCGTACTGTGCTCGTCCTCGGTCTCGGTGTATCCTCGTCCCTCCTCGATGTTCATGTTCGAAAGCGCGGGCATGGTCCAGGTCCATCCGCGAATATTCGTGTCCGTCGTCGATTTCGTCCCGTAAACGACCTTGCCGGTCACATTGCGCGTCGCGCCGACAGATACGCACGATCTGCACTCCGAAAGGATTGCCTTGTAGTCGTCGACTGTTATATCTCTTCGCTTCTGGAAACTGAGATACTCGTCGACAGTGATAAAAGATTGCGGCATCTTGCTGACGGTAACCACGCTCGCGCCATAGGTATTGATCTTTGTAGTCACAAACTCCTTGGCGCCGTTGGTCAGGGTGACCACGGTGATAACCGACGCAACCCCGATCACTACGCCAAGCAGCGTGAGAATAGTGCGGAGCTTGTTAGCCCAAAGCGATTGCAGAGCAAGTTTTATCGCTTCATTGAACTGCATGGCTACCCTTCTGTATCTCGATTCAGCTACTCATACCTCAGCGCTTCGATCGGATCCAGGTTCGCCGCCTTCCATGCCGGATAAATGCCGAACAGCAACCCGATTCCGCAGGAGACGCCAAATCCGATCAATACCCACATGGTTGAAAGCGTTGCAGGAAGCCCGATAGGCAGAAAATAAACAATCCACGTAATCACCGCGCCCACGAGGATGCCTACAAGGCCGCCCACGGCGCACAGTGTGATCGCCTCGGTTGTGAACTGGGTGAGAATGGTTCGCTTCGTCGCTCCGATGGCTTTGCGGATGCCGATCTCGCGGGTTCGTTCGGTCACGCTGACCAGCATGATGTTCATAACTCCGACGCCGCCCACCATCAGTCCCACGCTCGAGACGGCGATCATGAACGCGACCAGGCCACCTGTAATCTGGCCCCAAAGCTCGGTCAGCGAATCCGGTCCGAAGATATCGAAGTTGTCATCCGCCTGCGTCTTCACGTGGCGGCGAATCCGCAGCAGTTCTCGAATCTCCTCCTCGACCAGAGCCTTGTTCCTGGGGTCGTCGTACTTCGCGTTGATCATCAGGTCGGTGGCCTCGGGATGCAGGTCATGGAACGTGTTAACCGGGAAAAAGATTGAATTGTCGTTGGGATTCTTGCCCGTACCGATCGGTTGTTTGCGCTTATCAAGCACGCCGATCACCGTATAGAGGCTGGTCTCGACATTCACTTCCTTGCCGATCGGGTCCTCTCCCGCGGCAAATAGTTCGTCGGCCGTGTCATGCCCGATCACGCAAACCTTGGCGTGACTCTGATCCTCCGCATCGGTAAAGAACCGGCCCTGCTGCAGCGTGGTATTCGTCACATCGGCTACCTGCGCGGTGTGGCCTTCCAGGATCGAGCCAGCCACTTTGCGGCCCTCATACTTGATGCTGATGCCGCCAACAAAAAAAGCCTTCACGTATCTTTGCATCGCATCCGCGCCCACAATATGGGGAAGCGCGCGAACCGCCATCACATCGTCCAGCGTCAACTTCTTGCGGGTGAGCTCTTCGCTGGTCATTTTCTGCATTCCGAAAGGCAGGTGGAATACCCAAAAAACATTCGTGCCCAGCGAGCTCGCAAAGTCGGCCACCCGGTTGTTGAGTCCGTTGATGATCGACGAGATTGTGATCACGGTGGTCACGCCGATCACGATGCCGAGGATCGTCAAACCTGAGCGCAGTTTGTTGGTCCTCAGCGTATCGAGGGCCATCCGAACCGATTCGCGACTTTGTCCTTGCGCCATAAATGCGGCTCCTGGCTGTTCGCTTCCAGCCTTTAGCAAAAAGCGATCAATCTTCATTCATCAATTCATGCACACCCTAGAATTGCCCACCAACGCCAACTCGCAGCTTTGAAAGCTAGCAGCCGGTAGCTGGTAGCCGGAGGCTGCTCTTACAACTCCGCGCGCAAGGCAACGACGGGGTCCAGTTTCGCAGCCTTGCTGGCCGGATACACGCCGAAGAAGATCCCGGTTGCACCGGAGACAAACAATCCCAGCAGAACGCTCCATAATTGCACGTTGGTGGGAAAGCCGATGATAAGGGTAATGAGCTTGGCTACGGTGACTCCGCAGAGCACGCCGATTGCCCCGCCCAGAAGAGCCATCGTGGCACTTTCAATCAGAAATTGCATGAGCACGTCGCGTTGCCGGGCGCCCAAGGCCTTGCGAACCCCAATCTCGCGAGTTCGCTCCGTCACGCTCACCAGCATGATGTTCATAATCACGATGCCGCCCACCACGAGCGAGATGGAAGCGATGCCTACCACCACATCGAAGAAGATTGCCGTGAACTGCTTCCAAATGTCCATGTAGGTGTCGTTGGTCTCCACCTCGAAATCGTCGTCGGTGCCGGGGGCGTCGTGGCGCCGGGTCCGCATCAGCACCCTCACCTCGTTCTCGGCCCGCTCCATGGATGCCGCATCGCCGCCGGCGCGGGCATAAATTTCCACCGAGTTGTTATTCCCGTAAGTCTGCTCGAATGTGGTAAGCGGGACGGCTACCCAGTTGTCCTCCGACTGGCCAAACATCTTGCCCAGGCGGGCGCCTACGCCCACTATGGTATAGAGAATGCCGTCGACGCGGACCTCTTTGCCGATCGGATCGCTATCGCCGAGCATGTTGTCGACAATGTCGTAGCCGACGATCACGTTATGAGATCCATGGTCGTCGTCCGCCGGCGTAAATCCGCGGCCGATCGCGATCTCGGTGCTGTTCAGCGCAAGCATCGTCCAGGTGATTCCCCGCACACTGGTCCCGGTGCTGGATTGGCCCTTGTAGACTATGCCGGCAGAGCGGCTAACCATCGCTCCCACCTCGCTGCACTCGTTGCAGCCGTCCTGAACCGCCTTGTAATCCTCGATACGGACGAGTTTGCGCTTCTGAAACTTGAAGTACTCCTGCGGTCCCATGATGACCTCAGGCATCCGCGAAACCGAAAACACATCTGCGCCATGGCTCGACAACTTGTCGGCAACGTACTTGTTTGCGCCGTTCACCATGGTAATTACCATGATCACCGAGGCCACGCCCATCACCACGCCCAGCAGCGTCAGCACCGTGCGCATCTTGTTGCCCCACAGAGATTGCAGCGCGAGTTTGACTGCCTCAGTAAATTGCATCGTCCCACTTTCCTTGCCCGGCCCGTCCTTGCGCATCACCCCAGTCGGCTGTGCGGGAATCTCCAAACGTGCTGCCAGATCCTGGAGCTATATCCCCAGTGTACGAAATCTCCGCCATCTGCCATTTAAAACACAGAAATCAGCGGAATCAGAATGACATTTCTCTAGGCGGAATCCCCGCGCTGTCACCCGCATTCCGGCCCCAGGCACACCAAAACTTCGCCCTTCCAAGGATACGCACTACCCCAACCGCAGGTTCCGCCCTCCAGCCATCCTCTGCCGCCAACTCCATTTACGGCATTTTTTCAGGAACTATTCCGGCTCTCGTTGGCGTAGCATACAGGGGCGCGATCTTCCATGCCCATCGCGTACCCTGGTCCCATCAATCGACATCTTTGGAGGCTCGATGATTCGCACCCGCTTGTTATTTTTGCTCGCCCTGCTTGTGCCGCTAGCGGTTCTCCCCGCTTTTGCTTCAGCCCAGACCGCATCCGCCGCAACCCCGCTGCTGCTCCGCAACCCTTCCCTCAGCCGCGATAGCATTGTCTTCATTTATGCCGACGACATCTGGACGGTTTCCCGCCAGGGAGGCGAGGCTCAACGGCTCACGACCAATGGCCACGTGGATGCCGGACCATACTTCTCGCCGGACGGCGCCTCGATCGCCTACTCAGCCCGGCTCCATGGCAACGTAGACGTTTACGTCATCCCCGCCTCGGGCGGAGTTCCCCGCCGCCTCACCTGGCATCCCAGCGGCAATCTTGTTGCCGGATGGAGTCCAGACAGCAAAGACGTCCTCATGACCTCGGAGGCTTCCAGTCCTCGCCACTATTCCAGGATCTATCGCGTGCACGCCGACGGTTCCGGCGTTCCCGAACCACTGCCTTTGCCCTCCGCATATCAAGGATCGTTCTCGCCCGATGGCCAGTCGTTGGCCTACCAGCCCTACTCCACATGGCAGGACGCATGGAAACGCTACGCCGGCGGCCAGACCACCCCAATCTGGATCGTCAATCTCAAGACGCTCGACCTCGTGAAAGTCCCACGCGACAACTCCAACGACACCAACCCCGTCTGGGTGGGTAACACAGTCTACTTCCTCTCCGATCGCAATGGCCCGGTCTCGCTCTTCCGATACGACACCGCCTCGAAAAGCGTCGATCAGGTTGTGCCCAACAAGAGCTTCGACCTGAAGACCTTCCAGGCCGGCCCCGGCGGGCTTGTCTATGAGCAGTTCGGTTCCATCCACCTGCTCGACACGGCCACCAATGACGACCGCACCGTCCCCATCCAGATCCACGGCGAACTGCCCAATCTCGCACCCCATCTCGCAGTCCTTCCTCCAACCGACATCCACAACGCCGCTCTCTCGCCCTCCGGAGCACGCGCCCTCTTTGAGGCTCATGGCGAAATCTTCACAGTCCCCGCCGAGAAGGGCGATATCCGAAACCTGACCCAGACCCCCGGCGTTGCCGAGCGCGACCCCTCCTGGAGCCCCGACGGCAAGACCATCGCCTACTTCTCCGACGCATCCGGTGAGTATCAGCTCTACCTGCACGACCAATCCGGCTTCAAACCACCCACGATCATCGATCTTGGCCCCAATCCCAGCTTTTTCTACAGCCCCACTTGGTCGCTCGACTCCAAACACATCGCATACACCGACAAGCACGAGCGCCTTTTATACGTAGATGTGCCCACTGGGAAGCCCGTGCTGGTCGACACCGGAACGTACGGTGGTTTCGGCCCCAACTTCAGTCCCGTCTGGTCGCCCGATTCAAAATGGATCGCCTATAAGCGGGACCTCGACAACCAGTTGCATGCCATCTTCCTCTACTCCCTCGAAACACACAAATTCACCCAGGTTACCGATGGCATGAGTGACGCCTCCAGCCCCGCCTTCGATCCCAATGGCAAGTACCTTTACTTCCTTGCCTCCACCGATAACGGACCCTCCAGCGCTGGCATCGATCTTTCCTCGCTCGACCGCGCCCAAACATACGCGCCCTACGTCGTCGTGCTTGCCAAGGATGGCGCCTCGCCCGTGCCGCCGGAGAGCGATGACGAAAAACCCAAGGATGAAAAGAAGGACGACAAGGCGGATACGGACAAGAAAGACGCCGACAAAACCGCCGCCAAGCCCGACGATAGCAAGAAAGAATCGGCAGCCGCGGATGACGCCAAGAAAGAGCCCGCCAAGCCCGTCGAAGTCAAGGTCGATCTTGAAAAGATCGGCGACCGCATCCTCGCCTTGCCTCTTCCGGCGCGAAACTACGAGGACATCGCGGTGGGAAAAACCGGAGTTCTGTACCTCGCCGAAACCGCGCCTTTTGGCCGTTCCAGCAATGGAGGAGGCGGTCCCGAGATCCGCGCCGTCTGGCGGTTCACTCTGGAAAAACGCAAGCCCGAGCAGGTTCTGATTGATCTGAATGCCTTCCAGGTTTCCACCGATGGCTCCAAGGTTCTCTACTCGCGCAAGGACGCATGGACCATCGCCTCGGCCGACGACCTGAAGCCCGGCGCCGACACACCCGGCAAGCCGCTCAATCTCGGCGGCCTCGAGACCGTCATCGATCCCCGAGCCGAGTGGAGGCAGATGTTCGACGAGACCTGGCGCATCGAGCGCGATTTTCTCTACGATCCCCACACCCACGGCCTCAGCATTCCCAAGATCGAAGCCCGCTACAAGCCCTATCTCGACGGCCTCGCCTCACGCTCCGAGTTCAGTTATCTCTCCATTGAAATGCTGGGCGAAATCACCATCGGCCACATGTTCATCTCTGGGCCGCGCCAGCACGACAATGCTCCCAAAACTGGGCTCCTCGGAGCAGACTACGCCACGGAAAACGGCCGCTATCGCATCGCCAGAATTCTCGGCGGGCAAAACTGGGCGCCCGGGCTGGCTTCGCCGCTCACCCTGCCCGGCGTCTATGTCAAAGAAGGCGAATATCTGCTCGCCGTCAACGGCCGCGAGCTGCACGCCGGCGATAACCTCTACCAGTTCTTCGATGGCACGGCCGGCAAGCAGACCCTGCTTCACGTCGCTGCCAACCCCGACGGCAAAGACGCCCGTGACGTAACGGTCGTCCCCATCGACGACGAGGACGGGCTGCGCAACATCGACTGGGTCCAGAGGAACCAGCGAAAGGTCAATGAGCTTACCGGCGGCAAGGTGGCCTACGTCTACATGCCCAACACCGGCGGTGCGGGCTACGACAGCTTTAACCGCTACTTCTACTCCCAGCTCGACAAGCAGGCCTTGGTGCTCGACGAGCGCTACAACGAGGGAGGCTTCATCGCCGATTACGTCGTCGACGTGCTCAAGCGCGCTCCGCTGTCAGGCGCCATTGAACGCGACGGCAAGCCGATTCACGACCCGGTCGGCGCCATCTTCGGTCCCAAGGTCATGCTCATCAACCAGAACTCTGGCTCAGGCGGCGATGCCATGCCCTGGTACTTCCGCAAGGCCGGCATCGGCAAACTGGTGGGCACGCGCACCTGGGGCGGGCTGGTAGGCATCGGCGGCTACCCCGTTTTGCTCGACGGCGGCCGAGTCACCGCCCCAAGATACGCAATCTACGGCTTGAACGGGGATTGGGAGGTCGAAAACCACGGCATCGCCCCCGACGTACCCGTCGAGGACTTGCCCAAAGACTTTGTCGATGGCCACGACCGCCAGCTTGAAACCGGCGCGCAGATGGTGCTCGACGAGCTCAAAGCTCACCCCGTCCCCGAGATTCCCGTCCCACCCTACCCGAACTACCACAAGACCGATGCCCTTGGGAACCAGTAGCAGGCAGACTGCCCCAAAAAGCCCCGTGCCCCATCTTTGCGGCTTTCTCTTTTCGCAAAAATGGGACACCCAACTATTTGGGTTGAGCCGGCTGGGGCTCAACTTAGGACGTAGCTCGTTGCGGCGAGTCAGGCTGCTCCGGATGCAAAACTTCAGGCGCGGGAGGAATTTCCTCTCGCGCCTATTCTGTTCTGAGGGCCTGCATGGGATCGAGGCGCGAGGCGCGCCACGCGGGTGCGAGGCATGCGAGTGCAGCGACCGAGAGAAGGGTTGCGGCGACGGCGGTAAATACAAACGGATCGAGCGGCTGCGTTTCGTAGAGCAAGGAACGCATGAGGCGCACGGCGGCGGCGCTGGCAATCAGGCCGAATGCAAGACCGAACAAAGCAGGGCGCAGGCCGTCGAACATGACCTTGCGCAGGACTTGCTCCCGCTTCGCACCGAGGGCTATGCGGATGCCGATCTCGCTGGTGCGCTGGGTGACGACATACGAGAGAACGCCGAAGAGGCCCACGGCGGCGAGAAGGAGCGACAAGGTGGCAAAGGCTGCGAAGAGCGTGGTGTTGAAGCTTTCATCGAGCGTGGATTTGCCGAGCATCTGATCCATGGTGAGGACATCGGAAACGGGCAGGTCGTGGTCCATCTCCTGAATGATCCGCTGCACGGGCAAGGCCAACTGCTCGACATCGTGGCTGGAGCGGATGACGAGGGTGCCGCCACCGTCCTGGCCTTCGGCAAGCGGGTAGTACTGGATGGGGCGCGGCGCTTCTCCAACGGCGAAACGGGTATCGCCGACGATGCCGACGATGACACTGGTTTTGCCGTTGACCGGGACGTGGATATGTTTGCCGAGCGGGTCTTCGCCGGGGAAATACTGCCTGGCGAACGACTCGCTGATCACGACTTCATTGGCTTGATCGAGACGGCGGTTGGGATCGAAGGAATGGCCGCAGATGATGGGAATTCCCAAGGCATTGAAGTAACCCGTGTCGGCCGAGCGGTTGAGGGCGTAGATTCCTTTGCCTTGTGGAAGGGGCGGATGCTCAACGATCGTGAAACCCCAATCGCTCCAGTAGCCTTGCCCTGGCACTGCTGTGACCAATCCGGCTGCGTCGATGCCCGGAAGAGCGCGCACGCGAGCGAGCAGCGTGTCATAGAAATTTGCGCGCGTAGGTGGAGCTTTGTAGCGTGTGTCTGGGAGCATGAGGCGCATGGTGAGAACGTTTTGCGTAGTGCATCCAAGATCGGTGGAACGTAGCTTCTCATAGCTTCTTAGCAGCAGGCCGGCGCCGGTTAGCAGCACCACGGTGAGCCCCACTTCCAGCGAGAGCAGAACCTTGCGCAGCGAGGAGCGGTTCTTGCCGGCGCTGTAACCGCGCGAAGTCTCGTGCAAGGTGGTCAGAACTTGCTTGTCGTTGGCGCTCCATGCGGAGATGAGGCCGGAAAACAGGGCGCAGAGAACGACAACGGCGACGGTGAATGCGGCGACGACGCCATCGATGTGGATGCTTTCAACGCGGGCCAGATTCTGGCGAGCGTGGACCAGCCAGGCGAGCGCTCCGTAAGCGAGCAGAAGGCCGCCGCCGCCACCCGCTGCGGAGAGCAGAAAACTCTCCATGAGTCGCTCACGCAAGAGACGCCAGCGCCCGCCGCCGAGTGCTGAGCGAATGGCTAGTTCCTTGCGCCGTGCCGCGGCTCGGGCTACCAGGAGATTGGCTACATTGAGACAGGCGATCAGCAGCACACACGCTGTTGCGGCGAGCAAAACGTAGAGAGAGGACTTGAGGTTGAAGACCAGGCTATCGAGCAGGGGACGGGCATTCGCGGCCCCGTTGATAAAGGGGTTGTTGAGATTGGCTTCGTGAAGGCGGTGCGAGATCAGGGACAGGTCCGCGATTGCGGATTGCGTGGTAGCGCCGGGAAGTAATCGTCCGACGGCCCTGAAGTTGTGAGTGTCGAGAGCCTTCATGTGGATTGCAGGCACGTAGTGATAGACGGGCGTCCAGACCTGCGTTGTGGAGTCGGGAAAAGCAAACCAGGAGGGCATAATGCCGATGACGGTGTAGGACTGGCCATCTAGATCGATGGTTTTATTGAGAATGGAGGGATCGCCGCCGAAGCGTCTCTGCCACAGGCTCCAACTGAGGAGGGCTGTGCCGTTCGCTTCGGGGGTGTCGTCGGCAGTATTGAAGTCGCGGCCAAAGGCAGGTTTTACGCCCAGCGTCTTGAGCAGATTCCAGGTTCCTGCGGCGCCATGAACGTTTTCTGGAAGTTGACCACCCCAGCCGGAGAGGCTGTAATCCGTCGTACCAACCAGGGCAAGGTCGCTGAAGCTGGTGTTTTGCTTCCTCCACTCGGCGTAGACGCCGCCGGCAATGACATTGTAGGGAAGGTCATTACTGTGCTCGTAAAGCATGACCAGGCGGTCGGGGTCGGCAAACGGCAGAGGCTTGAGAAGCACACTGCGGACGACGGTGAAGAGCGTGACGTTGGCGCCGATACCGAGCGCCATGATGAGAATAGCGACAGCGGCGAATCCGGGTGTGCGGATCAACGTGCGGACGCCGTAGCGCACATCGCGAAAAAGCGACTCGAGCCAGTTCCAGTTCCAGGTGGCGCGGGTTTGTTCGCGGAGCAGAGCTGGGTTGCCGAAGATTCGCAGAGCGGCGAAGTGCGCTTCTTCCGGGGTCATGCCGCAAGAGATATTTTCTGCGGTCTGGCGCTCGATGTGGAAGCGAAGCTCGTCATCGAGCGAAGCTCCGGCACGGGCACGCTGAAAGAGCATCCGCACTTTCATCGCCATGCGATCATGCAATCTCACCAAAACCTCCTTGAGGACAGCATAGGCAACCCGCCCTCTGCTCCCTGTTCCCTATTCCCTGTTCCCTGCCTTACTCACGCCTCAGAGACCACGAGGTTGATGGCGGCCGACAGGCGCGCCCAATTGGCGGTTTCGGCTTCGAGCTGTTTGCGGCCGGCGGCGGTGAGCGCGTAGAACTTCGCTTGGCGGCCAGTCTCGCTTTCCGCCCACTTGGCTCTGATCCACCCCTGCTGCTCCAAGCGATGGAGGGCGGGATAAAGCGAGCCCTGCTGCACCTGGAGGACTTCTCCGGAGACCTGCTGAATGCGCTTGGCAATGGCCCAGCCGTGCATCGGCTCCGGCGAGAGGGTTCTGAGGACGAGAAGGTCGAGCGTGCCCTGGACGAGATCGTTTGGTTTTCCCATACCTAGATTATCTACAACATGCTTGTGTAGACCGTCAAGGTATGGGGTGAGATTTCTTGGAATTTGGGGCTGATTTCTGGAACTCCAGGTTGATTGCGCCCGGCGCAGAGTGGTCTTTGGGGCTTTGAGATTGCTCGATTCCGTTGTATTCTCGATTCGCGGAGGTCAACCGCGACATGATGCATTCCCCCATCAAGGTCATTACTGTCGAAAGAGAGTACGGCTCGCGCGGCGGAGAGTTTGCCCACGATCTTGCCGCGAAGCTGGGCTGGCGGCTGCTGGACTCAGAACTTGTGTGCGGTGCCGCTCGCATTGCGGGCGTGGACCCCAAACTTGCCGCCAAGTTCGACGAGCGGCTCGACCCCTGGTACTACCGCTACGGAAAGGTCTTCTGGCACGATTCAGGCTATTCGATGGCGTCCATCGGCGACGAGCATATCTTCGACTCCGAGCGCATGCTGGCGCTGATCAAGCAGCAGATTCTCGATGCGGCCAAGGAAGGCAACTGCGTCCTGGTGGGCCGGGGAGCGGCCTGCGCGCTCGCCGGACAACCGGGGTGCTTTCACGTTTTTGTGTACGCCACAGCCAGCGCCAAGCGCGATTGGTTCGTGCAGGCCTTTCCCCAGCCATGCGCAACATGCCGACCAGCAGCTGGCCGCCTTCGACAAGCGCCGCGCCGCGGTCATCCGCAAGTTTTATCAGCAGGAGTGGTGCTCCCGCGGCCTTTACCACATGCTGTTGAACTCCTGCATGGGATTCGGGCCGATGATCGAAGCCGTTCAGGGTGCCGCAGGATTGGCAACCTGCCCCGAACCGGCAGTCAGCGGGATGACGTTCATGCCTGAACCGCGACGCGGCGAACACGGCCGGCGATGCGCGTGAAGACCTCCCACGGAATGGTCCCGGTTGCGTCCGCGTGGTCGTACGCGCCGATTGTCTCAGTCCCCTGCGTTCCCAGGATCACCACTTCGTCGCCGGGTTCGACACCGGGAATATCGGTAACGTCGAGGACGGCGTGATCCATGCTGATGCGGCCAACTAGCGGGCGCGCGCTCGCCGCGGACCAGCAGGCTGAAGCGGTTGCCGAGGCTGCGGTGAAGGCCGTCGGCGTAGCCCACCGGCAAGAGGGCAAGACGCATCGGCTCGGTGGCCACAAATGTTCCGTTGTAGCCAACCACCGCGCCGGCCGGAATCGTGCGGATGCTCATGACCTCGGTATTCCAAGTGAGCACGGGCTTCAAGTTCAGAACGCGCAGGCGGCAAGTGCGGCAGGCGGGTCCGACGCGAAGCCGGGGTAGAAGCGAGGCGCGACTCCATAGAGCGCAAGGCCGGGACGCAGCATCGCTTTCATGCCGTGGCGGGCGGCGAGGGCAACGATCTGCTCCTCCCAGGCCAGCAGAGCAACGCGGTGGAGGATCCCGCGTTGAGCCAGTCGGGATAAAGGCCGGCAGATTCGACATGCGCCAGTGCCTGCTGCATCTGTGCGAGCTGCGCCTGGGTGGCCTGGCCGTCGGTCTCGTCGGCGGCATACAGGTGGGTCATTACGCCTTCGAGCTTGAGGGGGGACTCGGGGCCGAAGCGCGAAAGGATGGAAGCAAGCGCGTCAATGTTCGCGCCCTGGCGGCTCATGCCTGTGTCGATCTCGAGGTGAACGGGAAGGGAGCCGGCACGGAGTCCCGCGGCGCGCGCTGCGAATTCGAGGGCGTCGAGTTGCGCGGGCTCCCAGACTACGGCGGTGAGCGAGTGCTCGACAACCGCAGCGCCCTGTCCGGGAAAGATGCCAGCCATGACCATCACGTGGATGGGAGTGGACAACGTTGGGCACAGGGAACGCGCGGCCACGCCTTCTTCGACGCTGGTGACGCCGATCCACCGGGCCTCGGCGCGCACCACCGCCGGGACGCATAGCTCAAGCGAGTGGCCGTAGGCATCGGCTTTGACGACGGCCAGAAGCTCCGCGTCGGGAGCGGCCTGGCTCTTGAGAAAACGATAGTTGTGTTCGAGGGAGTGGGTAGAGATTTCAACCCAGCCGGGGCGCGTTTGCATTGGGATGTCCAAGAGCCAGTTTACGGCATCGCTCAGGGCGCGACACCACACCATGAAACCGCGCCGGGCGCCTTACTGCGCAGCCATCTGCGGAGAAGCGGCAAAGCTCTTTACATGCGCGAACTCGGGCCGCTCGGATTGCGCGCCGTTCCCGGTTGACTTGAGCAGCGCGGCATAAAACTGTTGCGCCTGCGCCTTGTCGCCCACCGCCTCGGCCGCAAGTCCGGCGTGGTAGAGGCCATTGAAGCGGTTGGGGCTCTGCTTGAGCGCAGTTTCATATTCAACAAGCGCCTGTTGAGGCTGATGAGACTCGAGCAGCATGTCGGCCAACATTTCGCGCGCAGGAATATCGACTTCGCCCTGGCCGACTTTGTCCTGAAGGTCGGCGGCGGCGCGCATATTTTTGATTGCATCGTCCTGCGTGCCCGCGGCGAAAGCGACCCAACCCAAGACCTCGCTGCGCTCGATCTTCGCGCCGGTATCGTCGGCCATGTAGGAGTCCTTGCTCTTTCTGACGTCGTCGATCAGGGCGTCGTAGCGGGCGAGATCGGCGCGCGCCTCTTCCGGCTGTCGCAGATGGCCGTGGGCGACGGCACGCGCCCAAACGGAGAGCGTCGCGACCACTGGGGGGGAACCGGCTGGAGGTTCAAGTGCCGCGGCTGTTTTCCAGTCGCGCATCTCGAGCGCGTAGAAGACCGCAAATTTGCTGCGGTAGTAAGGGACCATGCCTTCCATGCGATGACCCGCCGACGCGGGCATGGCGGCAATTTGGTCGAGAAGCGGCGCGGTCTGGTCAAGTACCCACTTGGCGCGGTCATCCTGGCCGCTTTGCAGGTAGGCGTAAAGAAGGAAGTCGTAGGCATGAGGCTCGTCCATCATGCCGCTGCCGTACTTAGCCTGCGCGGCTTTTGCGGCGGCTACCGAGCCGAGATTGGCCTCGATGTCCTGCGGCCACATGCCGAGGCGTGCATAGATGTGCCCAGGCATGTGGTAGGCGTGGGCGCCGGATGGAGCAATTTCGCCGTAGTGGTTGGCGGCGGCGAGGCCCTCGGCCGCCATGGCGGGATTGTCGCAGGAGTGGATGGTGTAGTGGACGAGGCCGGGGTTGATCAGGATACTTGGCGAAGAGCGGAGTGAGGACAGCCATGGCTTTGTGTTCGGCGGTCAGGCTGGTGTCATCGGGCGGTTCCGCGGCGAGCAGCGACAATGCGTAGAACGCGCCAGCGTCGATATCGTCGGGGATACTGGCGATAAAGCTTGCCCATGGCATCTGAGTAAACCTGGACGCGTTCGGGAAACTTCTTGTCGCCGGGACGATAGAAATCGGCCAGGGTAGCGATATAGGCGTGTTCGCGAGGGGTGGCCGCGAGCGGCGACTGCGCTTTCTGAATCTCTTCCCATCCGTGAGCGACGGCACTCTCATCGGGGCGGCTCCATATCTGGTGGAAGTAGCTCATGGCCGCACCCCAGTGCGACATGGCGCAGGCCGGGTCGGCCTTGGCAATCTCCTCGAACTGGCGCTTGGCCTCTTCATACCAGAAGTCGTGGAGGAGGGCGACTCCGCGGTTGAACGGGGCCTGCATGGCGGCCGCGCACGAAACAGAGAAAGACACAGTGCCAAGCTGCTCAGGAGCGGCAGCGTTGGCGGGCTGAGCAGGTTGGTCCATCGCCATTTGAGCGGCGCAGGGGAGGCAGGCAAGGACAAGCAGGGGAAGCGCAAGTATCCTCATGGCGTTTGATTATAAGGCGAGCGGGGATTTTAGCGAAGCAGGGCGAAGGCGACGATGGTTTCTCCGCAGGCCGGGATTTCCGCGAGCAATTTTTCCTCGAGTTCGTACGGAATGGGCATTTCGCAGGCGGCGATTTGAGCTGTGGTTGCTCCGGCGAAGCATAACTCGCAGTGGCCCAGAGCTTGAATATCGTTGGCGCCGGCGTCCATGCGGACGGGCGGGCCGAAGACGCGGCAGGTCATGGGGCGCCACTCGTAGACATCGCAGAGTCCGGTGGCAGGGTTGAGGGCGGGACAGGGCGCTTCGTTGGCGTATTCCTCGAAGCGGATTCGATCGGCATCGGTGTCGCCGAGACGTCCTGTTTGCGGATTGCCGGGAAAGCTGGAGCTATGCTCGTAGAGCCAGATGCGGGCGCGGCGTTGAAGTTCGGCGGCCAGACTTGGATTTTCCTGGCGCAGTTTTTGAATGCCGACGGCGAGGCGAAGGGCGTCAAGCTCATTGATTGCGAATGTACCGTAACAGCACTGCGTGCATCCGGGGCGGCAGACCAGCATTGAACCGGCGCGGCGAGCGGCTTCGGCCAATGCGGCATCCACGATTTGTACGAGTTGGTTGTCGCCTGCCGGGAGGGTCATGCCGCCAAGAATACCGGATTCCATCAACAGAAGCCGCGCCGACGTTGCGCTTCCCGCTTTTCGGGAGCGATTCGCCGTGCTATAAGAGCACCAGAACATTGTGATTTACCTTGAGCACACACCGGCTGCGCCACTGAATCGTTGCATTCGCATGCTCTGGTATGCCAGTGCGCCGCAGGCGCCGCACAAGCGGGAACGCGTTCTGCCGAATGGGTGTGTGCAGGTAATTCTCAACCTTGCGCGGGACTTTCTTCTCGACTGCCCCGAGAACGGCCCGGCGCTCCGGCTGTCGCCTGCATTGATTGTGGGGGCACGGTCGGTTTACGAGATTGTGGACACCTCCGACATGTCGGACCTGGTCGGAATGATTTTTGAGCCGGGCGGCTTTGCATCGTTCGCCTCGGATTCCGTGGACCAGTTCAGCAACCGCAGCATCGATCTGGAGGCGGTGTGGGGTTCGGCGGCGCGGACTCTACGAGAGCGATTGCGCGAGAACCTTTCCCCTTGCGGCAAGCTATGCTTCCTTGAGAACTTTTTGCTTGAACGGTATGCCGGACGCCTCACGCCGCATCGCGTGGTGGAGTTTGCAGTGCGTAGCTTTCAGCGTGCGCCGGGGGTGGCTACTGTGCGCGAGGTTGCCAGGAGCACAGGGTGGAGCGAGCGCAGGTTCTCTCAGATCTTTCGCGAAGAGGTTGGGCTTTCGCCAAAGTCGTGGACCAGGATTCAGCGTTTCCAAAAGGCTGTGAAGCACCTGCACCGGGGGGCGGATCTGCGTTTGGCGGATCTAGCGCTGGAATGCGGATACTACGACCAATCGCACTTCGCCAACGATTTCCGCGCGTTTTCAGGGATCGACGTTACGTCGTATTCCGCGCTGCGCACGAGGTGGGCGAATCACGTTCCGACGGAATAGCCCGGGCGCTTCCGATTTTTCCAAGAGAACTTGCGGAACCGATGCCATGATCGACAAGTAGCTTTCTGCTACGAAGGAGGTTCTATGTCGAAGCCTGGAAACCTTTCTCGATCCACGATCATCCCTGCCTTGCGCTACCGCGACGCCCCCGCGGCGATCGAGTGGCTTTCAAAGGTGTTTGGGTTTGAGCAGCACGCTGTCTATAAGGGCGAAGGCGAAATCATCGCTCACGCGGAATTGACGCTGGGCGGCGGAATGATCATGCTTGGCTCGGCAAAGGACGATGAGCATGCCCGCGGCTTCAAGTCGCCAGACGAGTTGGGCGGCGTTGAGACGCGCAGCGTTTACATTGTGGTTGCGGACGCGGATGCGGCTTATGCGCGCGCGGTGGAGGCCGGGGGAAAGATCGCCCGCCCGTTACAGGACACGCCGTATGGGAGCCGGGAGTTTAGCGTGAGAGATCCGGAAGGACACTCTTGGTCCGCGGGGACTTACGATCCCTGGGCGGCGCATGAATAGCACTCTCTTGCGGGTGCTGCGTTCGGCGTGGGTTCATCATTTTCACAGGAAGCAAAGGCGTTCCATGCCGAATCTCGCGTGCGATATAGTCATTGCATAGTTCGTGTGAGGTTCGCATGAGGTCAATTCAATTGCTGCTTCCCTTTGTGCTGTTGGCTGTCGCTGTGCCTTTAGGCTTTGCTCAAAGCGGCCGGTTGCTGGTTGCCCAGAAGGGCGACACTAGCCTGGCCATTGCCGATCCGGTGGCGGGAACGGTGATCGCTTCGGTGGATGAAGGAGGGGTGACTGGTCACGAAGTTGCCGGATCGCCTGACGGCAGGCTCGCAATTGTGCCGATTTATGGAAACTCCGGAGTGGGCAAGCCGGGAACCGATGGCAAGAACATTGTGGTGATCGATATTTCTTCGCACAAGATTGTGGGCAACATCGAGTTCGATCACGGGGTGCGGCCGCACTGCGCGGTGTTTGGTCTAAAGGATGGGATGCTTTACGTGTCGACCGAGCTTGACCACACGATTACGATCATTGACCCGAAAACGTGGAAGGTTGTGGGGTCGATTCCGACCGGCCAGGCGGAGAGCCACATGTTCACGATTTCGCATGACGGTCGGCGCGGGTATACGGCCAACGTTGGGCCGGGAACGGTATCGGTGCTGGACATGAAGGCGCGGAAGACGCTGGCGGTGATTCCCATCTCGGGCGAGACGCAGCGGATTACGATTTCGAACGACGACCGCTGGGTGTTTACCGCGGATCAGACGAAGCCGCAGATGGCGGTGATCGACACTGCGACGAACAAGGTGAAGAAGTGGATTCCGTTGACCGGGCTGGGTTATGGGGCCGCGGTGACCAAGGATGGACGCTGGCTGCTGATGCCGATTCCGGCGAAGAATGTGGTGGACGTTGTGGACCTGCAGACGATGGTGGTGGCGTACTCGGTTGCTGTGGGGGCCGATCCTCAGGAGGTGCTGACGCGGCCCGACGGCGCTGTGGCTTACGTCTCGTGCCTGGGCGCCAACCGGGTGGACGAGATCGACCTGGCGACGTGGAAGGTGGTGCGGTCGATTGCTACCGGCAAAGGTACGGATGGGCTGGGTTGGGCGGTTGGGGAGTGATGGTGCAGCTTTTAGCTTTGCGCTCGCTGCGCTTCGCGTTACCAGAGGCCGATGATCAGCAGGGTTGCGTAGAGCAAGGAGAGTGCGAGCGCCTGCTGGCCCACTGACTTGAGCGGGAGCTGGAGGGCTTTGGCACTGCGCTGGCGATGGAGGTCGTAGGCGTAGCCGAAGGCGGTCAATCGAGTGCGAGTGCGATGAAGCCGCAGTGGAAAGCACTCGCAATAACGGCGGAGAAGACCAATACGACAAGCGAGATTTGAGCGGCACGGCGATAGTTTTCATGAGCTGCCGCAGATGGAACGCAACGCGATGCGGGCGTCGAGGCGAGCATGAACGACAAGGATTCCAGCGGTGGCCTGCAACGCAAGCAGAAGCCATAACCACCAGCACCAGGGAGCGATGGTTCCGGAGGCCGACAGGGACGTGGCCAGCGAACTGGATGTGAGGGCGAAGGCGCTGACAATCTGAAACAGAGGTGGAGCGTTGGCGGTTCTTTACATTGATGGCGATGGCGAGCGCGGAAAAGACGCCTACGCCGAGGCCAAGAGAGATGGTTGCTGTAAGGGGCCAGGTGACGAGAAGCGCGAGGCCGCTGAGGGCGAGAAGGATGGCCCAGCCGGCGAACCAGCGGGTGGCGGCGGCGGTTTCATCGTGCCGCTGCTTCCAGACGAAACGCTGGCGTGCCAATACGACCATTGGATCTTTGGCGGCCAACGCCGCAAATGCGGCGGTGAGGGTGGCGAGTTCGCTCCAGCGCCAGGCACGGGAAAGAATCGCGGCGCAGACGATGGGGGTGAAAAGCATGGCGGTGGCGCCGTGTTCGCGGGGAAAGAACCAGGTGCTCTGCTTCGATACGTGGACGTTGCTCATAACTACCGATTCCGTTGCCATAGTGCTCCGATGCGTTGGGTGACACTGGCAACTGTGGCACAAGAAGGCTGCATGTGCTGTGACTTAAGTCCTATTGCGGAGAGTTTTTGGCGGTTAATGTAAAGCGCAGAAGGATGCCATGTTGACTTTATCCCCATCTACCGGCTGAGGTTTCAGCGACCGATCAATGCCTCGGCTAAGCGAAAGAAAACTCTGGTGCGCAGAGCTGCACCCGACCGTTCGCAAACGGTTCGGCGAGCCGTGCAATTCGCTTTTCTTTTGCTTAACGCAGTGATTGGATTGCAGTTTATTTTGTGGGTTCGGTACTTTGAGAGCGGCGGCGCGGCGCGCTATTTCGAGCGGCCCGCGGGCGTGGATGGATGGTTGCCGATCGCGGGCCTGATGAACCTGAGATATTTTCTTGCCACGCGGCAGATTCCGCCGATTCATCCGTCGGCGATGGTTCTTGCTGTGCGTGTTTCTTCTGTCGAGCCTGCTGGTGAAGAAGGCGTTCTGCTCGTGGCTGTGCCCGGTGGGCACGGTCTCGGAATATCTGTGGAAGCTGGGACGCAAGGTATTTCGCCGCAATTTCATTGTGCCGAAGTGGCTGGATATGCCGCTGCGCGGCCTGAAGTATATTCTGCTGGCTTTCTTTGTCTACATCGTTTTCACCATGCCGGCGAAGGAGCTCGGCGATTTTCTGGCGTCGCCGTTCGGGATTGTGGCGGACGTGAAGATGCTGAACTTCTTCCGCTACATGGGCACCGTGGGATTGGTCGTGATTCTGGCGCTGGTGGTGCTGTCGGTCGTTGATCCAGAATTTCTGGTGCCGGTTTCTTTGCCCGTACGGCGCGCTGATGGGGATTGTGTCGGCATCTGAGCCCGGTGAAGATTCGGCGCGACGCCGAAGCCTGCATCGATTGCGGGAAGTGCAACAAGGCCTGCCCGTCGCATCTGCCGGTGGACAGGCTGGTGCAGATCCGGTCAGTGGAGTGCACGGGGTGCATGGAGTGCGTTGCGGTGTGCCCGGCGGAGAATGCGCTGCAGATGGCGTTGATGCCGCGCAGGGCGACGAGACGGCAGCGGCGCGATGGCGGCAGCGCGCGTTGAAGCCGCAGATGGTTGCGGCGGTGCTGGCGGTGGTGTTCTTTGGGTTGATTGGGGCGGCGCGGATTACGGGACACTGGCAGACGAAGATCTCGCGCGATATTTATATGCAGCTTGTGCCCAATGCGGAGAACTTCGATCACTGAGCCGGCTACGAAGCGGCGGTGAGCAGTGCGGTCGAGGCCGGCCTTGTCTTTGACGACGATCTGGCGTGCGTCTACATCGAGCAGGCCCTCGGCTTGCAGGCGCATCAGGTTGCGCGAGACCAATTCGCGCACGGTGCCCAACTGGCTGGCCAGTTCCTGGTGGCTTACCGGGCAGTTGAAATTCGATTCCGTGCGCGGTTTGCTTGCCCTCGGTCTCCGCGAGCCGCAGAAGCAGGGAGATCAGGCGCTGGCGAATGGTGGTGAACGAAAGCTCCTCGATGATGCCGACGAGACGGCGCAGGCGCGCGCCCACGACAGCCAGCATTTTGAGCGCGACTTCAGGATGCTCCATGCAGAATGCCTGAAAATCGTTGCGGGAGATGAAGGCGATCTCCGTATCTTCGATCGCCATGGCAGAGGCCGGGAAGCGCCCGCCATCGAAGACCGGCAGTTCGGCGACGGACTCGCCGGCCTGGTTGATTGCCAGTACCTGCTCGCGCCCGTTGACCGAGGTTTTGAAGATGCGGACCTTGCCGCGCGCGATGATGTGCAGGCCGTGGCAGGGCTCGTCCTCAGAGAAGAGCAGTTCGCCTGTGGTGAAATGCTTGCGCACGGTGCGCGCGGCGAGCGATTGGAACTCCGCGCGCGACAGGCTTGAGAGCAGCGCGGTTTGTTCGAGGATGGTCGCCAGATCGGTGCGGGCAATCTCTGAGCGGGGAAGCGGCATGGGGAAAGTTTAGCGTACGGCCATGATGGTTGGCCGCGGATTGTCTTCTTGCGCGAGTGACTAAAGTCGCTGTGATCCAGCCGCGGCGCTCTTAAGGTGAGTGCAGGAGAAGATCATGACTGACCTCACACAGACCGTTCGCGAGATTGCACTCGAACAACCCCACTCGATTCGCGTCTTCGAGCGCTTTGGCATCGACTATTGCTGCGGCGGACGCAAGCCGCTTGCGGAAGCATGCGTTGACAGACAAATTCCGGTGGATGAAGTGGTGGCGGCGCTTGAAGCGGCGGCAGGCAGTGCGGCGCCTTTACCGGCTGACTGGTCGCAGGCCTCGCTTGGCGAAGCTGATTGGGCATATTGTAGACCACGCATCACGTTTACGTGAAGACGCGAGCTGCCGCGGCTGGCGGTGCTGGCGCAGAAGGTTGTGAATCGGCATGGCGATACGCAGGCCCATTTGCCGGCGATGCAGAAGCGTGCTGGCGCAACTTGACGAGGAGCTGATCCACCATCTTGGGAAGGAAGAGCACGTGCTGTTTCCTTACATTGCCAAGCTTGAGGCGGCGCAGGTTTCAGGCGGTGCGCAGCCGGAGGCTTGCTTCGGAGACGTGGCGAATCCCGATCGCGATGATGACGAGCGAGCACGATGCGGCGGGTGCGCTGCTTGCGGAGATTCGGCGGCTGAGCGATGACTTCACGACGCCGGTGGGCGCGTGTCCGACTTATCACGCTTTCTATGATGGCCTGAAGGAGTTCGAGCAGGATCTGCATCAGCACATTCACCTGGAGAACAATATTTTGTTTCCGCGGGCGATTGCGATGGAGACGGCGGCTGGGGTTGGGGTGACGGCGTAGGCGAGCGCGGTCGCGCTAGGTGAGGGGGCGATCCCAGGTTTCGAGGACCCTCTTGAACTCGAGCATGAATTTGCCGGAGTCGGCGCCGTCGATGAGGCGGTGGTCGAAGCCGAGGCAGTAGTGCTGCATGGAGCGAATGGCGATGGTGTCGTTGCCTTCGGCGTCGGTGAGGACGACAGGCTCCTTGCGAAGGCCGCCGATGGCGAGGATGGCGGACTCGGGCTGGTTGATGATGGGCGTGCCGAACTCGCCGCCGAAGACGCCGGAGTTGGTGAGCGTGAAGGTGGACCCGGCGGTTTCGTCGGGCATGAGCTTCTTGGTGCGGGCGCGGAGGGCGAGGTCGGCGAGGGAGCGGGCCAGATCGACGAAGCTGCGCTGCTCGGCCTGGCGAATGACGGGCACAATCAGTCCCCACTCGAGGGCGACGGCGATGCCGAGATTGATGTTCTGGTGGTAGTGGATGGAAGTGCCTTCGACAGCGATGCGTTGAGGATGGGGAAACGGCGCAGCGCCTCGATGGCGGCGGTGGCGATGAAGGGCATGTAGGTGAGGTTGAAGCCGTTGCGCTGCTGGAAGGCAGTCTTCTCGCGCTCGCGCAGGCGGACGATGCGGGTCATGTCGACTTTGTAGACGGTGTGGACGTGGGGGCTGGTGCGGACGCTCTCGACCATGCGCTGGGCGATGATGGCGCGCATTTTGGTCATGGGAACGAGGTCGCCTGACATCCCGGGTGGCGGCGAAGCACTTGCGGTGCTGAGCGGATTGTGGTGAACCGCCGGAGCCGTGCTGGCTGAGGTGGTGGAGGATGTCTTCTTTGGTGATGCGGCCGTTGGAGCCGGTGCCGGGGATCTGGCTGAGGTCGAGGTTGTTTTCTTTGGCGATGCGGCGGACCAGCGGCGAAGAGCGGATGGGCCGGCCGGTGTGAGCCGCTGACGGTGGCGCAGAGGCTGGGGCGGGGGTCCTGCTTACGGAGACAGTAGCGGCAGTTTCGGCTGCTTTCTTGGTGGCGGCCGGAGCTGCGGTGCGATGAGCGCCGCCGATGACTGCGACTACTGTGTTGATCTCGACTGTTGCGCCTTCGAGGATCTTGATCTCGGTGAGGAAGCCGGCCACGGGAGAAGGAATCTCGGCATCGACCTTGTCGGTGGAGATTTCGAAGAGCGGCTCGTCCTTCTCGACGTGGTCGCCGACCTTTTTGAGCCACTTGGTGATGGTGCCTTCTACGATGGATTCGCCCATCTGGGGCATGACGATGTCTGTTCCTGTCGGGGATTGTGCAGAAGAGGTTGCCATTGGCGCGGTGACACTTGCAGATGCCGGCGTTGCGCCGATCGATGACGGCGACCACGGTATTGATGCCGACGGTGGCGCCTTCGGGGACCCTGATTTCGCTGAGGATGCCGGCTGCGGGCGAAGGAATTTCGGCGTCTACCTTGTCGGTGGAGATTTCGAAGAGGGGCTCGTCTTTCTCGACGCGGTCGCCGGGCTTCTTGAGCCATTTGGTGATGGTGCCCTCAACGATCGACTCGCCCATCTGGGGCATGATTACGTCGGTTGGCATGAATCCTTCTCTCCGCGACTTCGGATCGCGTTTACGGGCGGTTCCTGCCGGATTATAAATCGCGGAACAGAGGACGGCGGCCGGGAATGAGGAGTATGGAGGGAGGAAGCGGCAGGAGTTCATGCGGGGATGGGGCGGTCTTTCTTGTGGGCGAGGCGCTCGACTTCGGCGGGAACCTGGAGGGGGGTGTCCTGGGCTGGGAAGGCTGGCGGCATTGGCGGCGACGGCTTCGGCCTGGGCGCGGAGGGCAGCGAGGCTCTCGACGGCGAGGATCTGCTGACCGAAGACAAGTCCGAATTGGCGGGCGGCCTGATGGGCTACGGCTTCGAGATGTGGGGACTGTCCGGGTCGGTGGCGAGGTTCGCGGGCAGCGATCTCGTTTTTGAGGCTGGTGACGGGGCGGTCGGTGATGCCGCAGGGGTTGATGAGGGAGAAGTCGCGCAGATCGGTGGTGACGTTGAAGGCGAATCCGTGGGAGGTGATGCCGCGGGAGACGTGAATGCCGATGGCGCCGATCTTGCTTCTCTCCGTCGGGCTGGTCCTTGTCCATCTGTTGCACAACTTTCGTCCAAAGAGCTGCCGCCTGCGCCGGACACCAGACGCCGGTGAGGCCGCAGATGCGTCCGGCGGGGACGCCGTAGACGCCACAGACGCGGATGAGGGCTTCTTCCATCAGGCGGACGAAATCAACTGGACCGAGGCGGCGCCCCGCCACGGCGGGCTCGCTGGGGTTGCGGAGGCTGCGGAGATCGAAGATGGGGTAGCCGACGAGCTGGCCGGGGCCGTGATAGGTGACGTCGCCGCCACGGTTGATCTCGTGGAGGGTTACGCCGCGGCTGGCAAGGAGCTCGTCGGAGGCGAGGATGTTGGAGCGGCTGGCGTTACGGCCGAGGGTGAGAACGGGAGGATGCTCGAGCAGGAGCAGGACGTTTTCGACGCGGCCCTGGAGGCGGAGGTCAACGAGCTCCGCCTGCAGCCGGAGGCCTGCGTCATAAGGCACGCGGCCGAGATAGAGGTACTGGATCATGACTGTCTTTGATTGTATTCAGCCGCCCTGCCCGGAATCGGGCATCGCCGGAGCCGTTATTCCTCAAGCCGCGCTGCAAACAGCCTTTCGAAAACGATCCGATGCTCCCAGGCGACCAGACAGCCAGAGAAGCGTCGCAAGTGCGCCCATCCCAATACCGCTCGGGTTCATCAGGATATGAAAAAGAAGGATGTTGAACAGCACCGGGCCCAGCAAGGTGAGCCCCAACCCCACAAAACGGTTCGCCAAGAAGAGAATTCCTGCGACAACCATGATCGCGCCCACCGCGTAAAAGTAGTGCGCGGCAAACAAGGCGGCCGAAAACTGTCCGGCAAGCCCCGTCGGCATCGGGCCCATGGGAATGAAATTGAGGAACATATTGGAACCGAAGACGAGGAACATCAGGCCCAGCAGATAGCGGGCGATCATCGCAACAATCTTCATGGATATTCTCCTTCAGAACAGAATTCGAGGGGGCCTATCGAGAAAACAGGACGAAAAGGCTCTGCACGGGGAAGGAGACTCTTCGCAGTTGAATGGATGGCGGCTCGCTCGCAATCGATTCAAATGATTAAAGATCAGAGGTTGATGCAGGCGGATTGCTCTTCGCGGTACACTAACGACTGGCAGGAGGACCGGGCGGTCGCTGCCGGCGTCCTCGTTTACACGAGTCCGCCGGGGGAGGAAAGTCCGAACTCCGCAGGGCAGTGTGCCGGATAACGTCCGGGACGTGGGCTTGAAGGCTCACGGACGGCCAGTGCCACAGAAAAGATACCGCCTCGGCTACCCCTCGGCCTTTCCGGCCAAGGGCGACCCTGGACCAGCATGCTGACCCAGTGCCGGGGTAAGGGTGAAAAGGTGCGGCAAGAGCGCACCGCTCCGCCGGTAACGGCGGAGGCAGGGTAAACCCCACACGGAGCAAGACCAAATAGGGAGGGAAACACCGCGAACGAGCCAGGCGGTGCTCTGCATCGGCCCGATGCGGCAAGGCGGCTCGAGCAATTGCCGAAACCTCCGGGTAGGTCGCTGATGAGTGTCCGCGGCAACGCGGCGCCTAGAGGAATGACCGCACACGACAGAATTCGGCTTACAGGTCCTTTTGCCGATTTCTACATTGCCTGACGGCGGTCTGCGTCGTTGGGCAGCAACGACAGCCCCGGCCGGGAAAGTTCCCTGCCGGGGCTGACCATTTTCCGGCGAGTTCACGGTTCCAAGTTCATAGTTCTGAGTTTGGGCTGCTATAGGATCAAAGCATGTTGCGAGTGAAGAAGTTGGAAGAGGGCGCGCGGTTGCCGGTGGTGGCGCATCCCGGCGAAGATCTTGGGTACGATCTGTTCGCGCTGGAGACGACTGTGCTGGAGCCGCGGGCGACGGCGAGGGTGCGTACGGGGATTGCGGTTGAGGCGAGGGATCCGGCGACGGGCGCTCCGCTGGGACTGCTGGTGCGGGATCGCTCGTCGATGGCGGCCAGGGGGATTGCGACTACGGGCGGGGTAATCGACGCGGGTTACCGAGGCGAGATCCTGGTTCTGATGACCAACCTGGGCGAGACTGTGGTGAAGTTGGAGGCCGGGGAAAAGATCGCGCAGATGATTCCGGTTCCGGTGCTGACGGGCCTCGTGGAAGAGGTCGAGACGCTGGAGGAGTCGGCGCGGGCGGGGAAGGGTTTTGGGAGCTCGGGGAGATGAGGCAGCTTCTAGCTTTCAGCTTTCAGTGTGACCCATCCCTTCGCTTTTTTCTAGCGAAGGGGTGGGAAAGTACGAAGCTCAACCGGCCCGTTCATCCGGAGTGTGTTCTTTTCTACTGCGCTACGGGTGGCGGCGGCAGCGCCTTGGGCGGCTTCAAATGCCGCGCATTCGGTGGTGCCGGCGCGCCTGGAGCAACCGGCGCGCTTGCAATCACAGGCGCCGCCGGGAAGGCCGGTCCTTTCTTGATTCGCACGTCGCCGTTGCTTGAGCTCAACACGATCTTCGAGCTGCCCGATCCAATCCGCCCAGTCACCGACTTGTCTTCATCGCCGCTCACGTTCAGGCTGAACTCCGACACGATGTCTCCATTGTGTGTATGCCCATCCACCGAGCCGGAGGCGTTTGGCGGCAGCGTCAGTTCAACGTCGCCCTTGTTGTTCTTCGCTTCCACGTTATAGGAGCCCGCCGGCTCTATTGAAATGCGGCCATCGCGGTCCTCAACGTAGCTGTCGCCGTAGATCTGGCTCAGGTCAATGTCCTTGGAGTGCGTTGTCACGCGCACCAGGCCTTTGGATTCGTTGACGCGCAGGTTGTCCGAGTCAAACGTCAGGTCGCCCGGCAATTCAGCGATCTGTACATCGGTAACGGACGTGTGAACGCTCACCGGGCCGGTCACATTCTCCACGTGCACCTCGCCAAAGATCTGTCCGTTCATCGAAACCCGGCCCTTGACTTCAGAAATTGTGAAGTCGTTGCAGTTCCCGTCGGTCGTCAGGTCGCCGTCCATCTGGTGAGCGGAGAAATCATGCCGGCTGTTCGTAAAGTGGACCTGCACCGAACCTGCAATCCCGTTCAGGTGTGTGTCCCCGTGCGCCGTGCTCACGCTCAGGCCCGCGCCCAGTCCCGCCGCTGTCACGTCTCCCCTGCCTGCGTTCACCGTTACCCTCGCAGTCTTCGGTACGGTCACAGTCAGGTTGACCTGTCCGTTGTTGTTGTTATCTGACTTGATGAGCACGGCGCTCCCGCTCACCTGCACATGAGCCGCTTCGGCATCAAAGATCTTTTTCGCATCGGAGTCCGAGCTCGCGTATGCCACCTCATGCGCCTGCACCTGAACACTCGGTCCATCGCTCGAGGTAATGCTCACATCTCCGCGCGAGTTGTCGATATCGATCGAAGCGTTCGCCGGAATCTGCACGTTTGCTATCTGTTGATCGAAATCGTGCTGAGGCATTCCAAACGCATTGAAGAAGTCGCCGTTATCGTGGCCCCAGTTGTTGAACCAGGGTCCCATGTGATTCCATCCGGCAGCCCCAAAGCCAAGAATCGCCAGCAGGATGATGAGTCCAACAAAGCTCCCGCTGCGCCGCACCGGTGTCTCCCGGCGCAGATCCAGAGCCCACTCGGCCAGCAGGCCCAGGCCCGCCAGAATCAGAAGCATCGGCCACCAGTGCCCATACCATGCCCAGAACTCGCTCGCGCCGATGTGGCCGGAGACCACCAGCAAGGCCACTATGCCAATGCCAATTAGAATCACGGGGCCAACGATTGAAGGAACCCGCGGACCATACACGCCGCCATAGCCGGCCTTCATTGCATATCGCTGGGCCTTCCAGGCATCGCGTTGTGCGCGCCACGCAGCCCTCTGCTGTTCGCGGTAAACCCGCCACTGCGTCTTCGGATCGTAAGGCGGATACGGTGGCGGCGGTCCACCACTCGGAGGCATGTTGCCCCCCGGAGGCGTATTCGGAGGTACGCTGCTCATGATTGCCCTCCATCGGGATCTTTCCCGAATTCATGCGATGCAGGGACGATGGCCGTCGCTTGCCCTGGATAAGGTGGAACACCCGTTGTCCCGCTCGGATTCACTCCACCCGGGTTGGGCGCGCCTCCGCCCGGCCACAGCGGATAGCCCTCTTCAGCGGCCAGTGCCGCCCGCTCGGCCAGCAGCAACACGCCGAGCAGAATGAACAGAAACGGCCAGAACCAGTGCCAGAAGCTGCTGATCACGCCCGTCGAATGGAGCAGGGCAATAAGGCCGATCAGCAATAGAAATGCAGGGCCGCGCAAGCGGCGAATCAGTATATAGCGGTTCATTTGGACACTCCTTTCGAATCTCCGAGACGGCGAACCACCAGCCAGATACCCAGCCCGATCAGCAGCACCGGCCAGGTAAACGCAAACACGCGGCCGGTGAAGATATCAGCTGCCCCAGCAGGAATAGCAATCCGAGGCCAATCAGTACGATTGCGCCGATAGGCTCCTTGCGCCGCCAACCCACGGGCGGCACTGGCGGAATCGGCGGCACAGGCGGCGCACCCGGATCCACGTAGCCTGTCGCTGGTCCCGAATATGTTGCCTGATAGGAAGCTTGTTGATACGGCCCCTGATAACCAGCCGCCGGACCCTGGCCCGCTGACTGACCCCTTGCCGGATTTGGACCCGCCGGGCTTTGACCCATTGGCCCAGTCCCCGCCGGCCCATACCCCGGCTGCCCGTTATACGGCCCTCGCGCGCCCGGGTTGAGCCAGTTGCCCACCTCGTTCAGCCCCAGCGGATCAGGCAGCGGCTGCCCGTCGCGGCGCGCCCTCGCGGTGTGATATGCCTCAAACGACTGGTAGAGAACCCACGCTGCAATAAACAGGCCGAAGATCCCGTAGAGATGGGCCGCGCTAACCAGCACCGCGAAGATCACCACGTGGATCAGGCCCTTGATGAACTGGCCGTTGTACATGGCGCCCACGCCGGGAATCAGGCCCAGCACCGCGGCTGCCGCCGGATTGGGGTACCCGCCGGGGGAGCGACAAATGGCTGCTGATATGTGTGCCATGCCGTCCAGCACGGCTCGCAGAGAATCTGCCCTCCGGCCGCGTTGCGCACGCAGCCGGCGCAGAGTGCTTTGCCGCAGCTCTGGCAATAGGCCGTTGCGTTGACACCACTGTGATTTACGCAGTCCATACTGTGCTCCTTTCCCCTTCTTCCATTCCCGTCGTGCCATGTTGGAGCCGCCGGAATGCGTGGGACGTCCCGTCAAACGTCAGGGAAGCTTCAAGATAACCACTGGAATCGTCTTGTGCCGGCCCGTTTGCCGGTTTGCCCGACTGTTGCGGCGGAGGGTCCATGCGGGAGCCCCCGTCCTTGTGACCCGGATTCTGTTTCGACTCGCCCGGCGTCGCCGGTGCGGATCGTTCGGCTTCTGCTGGTCGTTGTCCGTGCCCTGACCCTCGTTCTCAGTGCTCCGGCGCAGCTCCCGCATCCGCGACTCAACTTCGTACACAAAGCGAAGGTGGTCGTAATAGCGGACGATCGGAATCGAGGCCATCGTAAGCCGCCGTTCCATGAACGAGCGAACCGCCGCCGGGCGAAGGTCGGCGAGGCGCAGGCTGCTCAGCCGCACGCCGGTCAGGTTCAGCGTCAGAGCGATGGAGAAGAATGCCATCGCCGCCGTCATCAGCAGCCGGGGCTCGGCAAAGCGCCGAACCTGGCCCATAAAGCCGGGACGCTGCCAGGCCGGAGGCATGGGCAGAACGTTCGCTGCCGCCGGAGATAAGTCCATAACCCGCTACCTGTCCCGGCCCGGTTTGCGCAAGGATCTTATCCAGCAGCCCGGCGGGCACCTCCGGCTCCGGGGAGAGAAACTCCAGCCACTCGCGCCCCCGGCGCGCCTCCTCGAACAGCGCCGTGCAGGCCTGGCAGCTGGCCATGTGCGCGGCAAAGGTCGCTTCATCCTCGGGCTTCAGCAGCCCGTCCAGCGCATCCGCCAAAAGTGTCTCCCACTGCCCGCAGGCTGGAGAGCTCGGAATGTGTGCGCGGTCTGCCATGGTTACATCACCTCCCGTTTATTACGTTCCAGCAGGCGCGCAAGTTCCGCGCGGCCTCTGCTGATGCGGGACTTTACGGTTCCTTCGGGAATGCCCAGCACCTGGGCGATCTCCTTGTAGTCCATATCCTGCAAATCTCTTAGAATCACAGCCTCGCGCAGCTCCACCGAGACCCGCGCCAGGGCGCCCTGCACCATCTTCGCCAAGTTCTTTCTTGGCCGCCGGTTCGTGCGGCGAAGGCCCTTTGGTCGGTAAGCCGGTCAATCGGCTTCAGCTCTTCGGCCGACTCCCAGCCCTCATCCAGCGAGCCGGTTGCCCGCTGGTTGCTGGTGCGGCGGAAGTTATCCACCAGCAGGTTGCGGGTCATGGTGGTGATCCACACCTGCAGGCTGCCGCGAGCCGTATCGAAGCTGGCCAGGTTCGAGTAGATCTTGAGGAAAACGTCCTGGGTCAGGTCCTCGGCGTCGGCCACGTTGCCGGTAAAGCGGTAGCACAAGCCCGTAGACACGCCTGTGGTGCGTGCGGACCATCTCGGCCCATGCGCCGGAATCTCCGTCCATGCAGCGGCGGACAATCTGGGACCAGTCGACGTCCAGCGGTCTCACCTCTGCGCGCGCCTGAAGAGTGGCCGGGGAATGGGTCTTGTCGCTATGCGCATCGCCGGTAGAAGGCGTCCGTCGGACGGCAATCTCCGGCGCCTCCATACTACGCCGGGACGGCTTACCGAACGGCGCCAGCCCGATCACGCTCCAGCTTAATGTATCCGCGCATTGCATACCGGGCTTATACGCAGGATTTCGACAGTTGGTTCCGTGGGTGATCTGAACGGATTTAACTGGTGGGCGGACTGAACCTGGAAGCCCCGCCTAATTTTGTCCGCGGACAGCGCTCTGAGTGGAATTTTGCCCGAGCGCTGCTACGCTTTGACCATGCAGATTACTGTGCAGCTTCCAGACGATTTGGCACAGCGTCCCAACCCTGGGCGCGATGCACTGGAATCGCTCGCAATCGAGGGATACCGCTCGGGAACGCTCTCTCAGTATCAGGCCAGCCAGATATTGGGATTCTCTCGCTTCGAATTTGAGGCATTTCTCAAGGAGCGCCATATCCGCGAGCAGGCCTACGATGTGGAAGATTTGGAACAGGATCGCGAAACCCTGCGCCGCCTACGGGCCAAGGGCCTGCTCCGTGCATGATCATCGTTGCTGACACATCTCCGCTCAATTATCCGATTCAAATCGGTTGCGACAGTCTCCTGCCTCGGATTTACGGGGAGATTATAGTTCCCTCCGGGGTGATGCAGGAACTCGGTCATGCCAGTACGCCTGCGGCTGTCCGCAAGTGGCTCACTTGCATCCCTGTCTGGATCGATGTCCGACTCGCTGTCTCTCCGCCCGATATTGAGTCGGCATTCCTGGGGATTGGAGAACGGGAGGCAATCCAGTTGGCCGAGGAGCAGCACGCAGATTTGCGATTGATGGATGAACGCAAGGGACGTTTGGAAGCAAGGCGCCGCGGATTGATAACTACTGGGACGTTAAAAGCAGTCTGACTCGCCGCGACAAGTTACGTCCCGAAATGAACCCATCCGGTATCGCCCCTCAAAAAAGGAGCTGGGTGCCCCATCCATCGCGTTTTTTTGCGATGGGTGGGATACGACCAAGCCCATCTCGCCCGTTCACCGGGAGTCCTGTTGACTGCCGGAGAGCTGAAGTTGATTGATCCGTCGAAAGTCTACCGACGGCTGCTTCTTGAGACCACCTTTCGCACTTCCGCGGCGCTCAAAGCACAGTTTCTGGGGCAGATCAGGCCCACTTTCTGATCCGTTTCTGGTGGGGCGTAGAGCCTTGAAGTTTGCTGATTGCCTTTCACGGTTTGAGCGGAGAGCGATGCGAAATCGAGGGCTGATTCTTCTGCTGTTTGGAGGTTGCGCGGCAGCCCCAGCCACCATCCCCGCCAGCCGAGGCTTTTTCTGATCACTGACCACTGTTTCTCAATATCGCTGCAAGAACTCCGGATCCACGGGATTCTCAAACAGGGAAGTATCCCGCGTAACAATCGTCAGCCCCGACGGCGTTACAAAATACCGCCGCTTGTCCTCAACCGGGTCGTATCCGATCACCGTCCCCTCCGGTATGTGCACATCGCGGTCGATAATCGCCCGCCGGATCCGGCAATGCCGCCCGATATTCACGTGCGAAAAGATGATGCTCGCGTCCACGTCGGAATACGAATTCACGCGAACATCCTGCGACAGGACGGAGTTGTATACCGATGCGCCGGAGATGATGACGCCGGCGGTGATGACGGAGTTGACGGCCATGCCCGATCGCCCCGGCTCGCCAAACACAAACTTCGCCGGAGGATACTGCCGCACCCGCGTCCGTATCGGCCACGTCTTGTCGTAGAGGTTGAAGATCGGCGAAACCGAGCACAAGTCCATATTGGCTTCGTAGTAAGCGTCCAGCGTGCCCACGTCCCGCCAGTAGAGCGCCTGCTTCTTGTTCTCGTCCACAAAGCTGTAGGCCACCATCTTTTTTTGCCCCAGCATTTGCGGCAGAATGTTGTGGCCAAAATCGTGCTTCGAGTCCGTGTCTTCCGCATCGGCCATCAGGGCCTTCAGCAGCGTCTCGGTGTTGAAGATATAAATGCCCATCGAGGCATCCACCGCGTTGGGATTGAACGGCGAACGGAAACTCGTCGACGCCGGCTTCTCCTGGAACCCGAGAACCTCCCCGCTGTGCCCCACCTCAACCACTCCAAACCGTGAAACCTCGTCCGGCGGAATCGGCAGTGTCGCAAGCGTCACTTCAGCGTTGGTTTCGTTGTGGTGCGCCAGCATGCGGCTGTAATCCATCTTGTAAATGTGGTCGCCGGAAAGGATGATCACGTGCTTGGGCTGTTCGCTGCCGATCGAATAGATGTTCTGGTAAACGGCGTCTGCGGTTCCCATGTACCAGTTCCCGCCGGTCCGCTGCATCGGCGGCATCAGTTCAAAGAATTCGCCCAGCTCCTGCGCCACAATCCCCGTCCACCCTTCACGGATGTGCCGGTTCAGCGAAAGCGCCTTGTACTGGGTCAGGACATACACCCTGCGCAAGCCGGAGTTGATGCAGTTCGAGAGCGTGATGTCGATAATGCGGTAGTGTCCGCCAAAGGGCACTGCCGGCTTGGCCCGGTCGCGCGTGAGCGGAAACAGCCGCTCTCCTGCCCCGCCTGCGAGCAGTACACCTAGCGTGTCCTTCATATCCATAGGCCTCCGCCTTTGCCTCTTCGGTTCCGAATCTTCCCGCCCCAGCCTGGGAATGCCACAATCCGGAATGATATTTCTTGCCGCGATACTTTTCCACTATCCCTACCGAACGGTGGAGAATACCACACACAGATGGACTTGGCAGCCCATCATTTCTTTCCATAGCGCTGTATCCGGAATATTTAAGGGCAGCCCACCTGCCTCAACCCGCTCTTGAGGAGTGGCAGCGGGCAGTCTCCAAGGTTCTGCCGGGCGCCCCCGGTCTCGTCCGCCGCGGCGGAAGACCTGGAATTCAACAGCACCCATCTCTCACAACGCCAGCGACAACACCGAATACGATCGCGCCGGCAGCTTCACTGTCATCTTCGAACCGGCCTTCGGGCTCTCCAGCGTCTGCGGCACCACCTTCTTCGGATCCGCAAAGGTATTCCCCGCCTTCAAATCCGGCCCGGTGATCGTCTCGAACGCCAGCACCTTGGTCGGCGTCAGATCGTGCCAGTCGATCTCCAGCTCCTGCTCGTTTTGAAGATCGCGATTCATCACCAGAATCGCCGCCGCGTTCTTCTCCTCGTCGTAGGTCGCCACCACATCCAGGTACGGCACATCGCCGAATCCCGGCGCCGCCATCCCGATACTCTCAATCGGCCGCCCCAGCTTCGTCACGCTGTAGGTCGGACCCTCCGGAGCAAGACTCAGCGACTTGCCGCGCCCGTACTTCAGCGCCCACGCATACGGATAGAAAATCGTATGCCGCAAAATCCCGTCTTCATTCGTCGTTATCGGAGCAATCACGTTCACCAGTTGCGCAAGGCACGCCACCTTCACCCGGTCCGAATGCCGGATCAGCGAATTCGCCAGGCCTCCCACCAGCACCGCGTCTTCCAGGTTGTAGGGCTCTTCCAGCAGATGCTGCGCCGCCTTGCCATGCCCGTTTGCGAACTCACCGTCGCGAGCGCGATACCAGACGTTCCACTCGTCAAACGACAAGAACAACTGCTTGCCCGACCGTCTGCGTGCCCGCACCGTGTCGCACACCGCGGAGATCTCTTCAATCTGCCGGTCCATCGCCAGGTTCATCGCCATGTACTTCGTGCTGTCGTTATCGTTCTCTTCCGTGTTCCCCCAATAGTGATGCAGCGATATGCCGTCCACCACGTCGTAGCATTCTTCCAGAACCGTGCGATCCCATTCGATATACGTCGGCATGAACGGCCCGGCCGATCCGCACGCAATCAATTTGATCGTCGGATCGAGGTCGTGCATCTGGTGCGCGGCGTCGGTCGCCTTGATTCCGTACTCCCGCGCCGGCATGTGGCCAATCTGCCACGGCCCATCCATCTCGTTGCCCACGCACCAGTACTTCACGTTGTGCGGCTGTTCATATCCATGCGCGCGCCGCAGATTGCTCCACTTCGTACCGCTGGGCACGTTGCAATATTCCACCAGTGCGGCCGCGTCTTCCGCCGTCCCCGTCCCAAAGTTCAACCCGAACAGCGGCTCCGTCCCAACCGCGCGCGCCCACGTGATGAACTCATCCGTCCCAAACTGATTCGTCTCCAGCGAATTCCATGCGCGATCCAGAACCGCCGGCCGATCCTTTTTCGGCCCCACCCCATCCAGCCAGTGATAACCGGAAACAAAGTTCCCCCCTGGATAGCGGACAATCGGCACGCCCAGGTCGTGAACTTCCTTCATCACGTCCGTGCGAAATCCATTGCTGTCGGCGAACTTCGAACCAGGCTCGTAGATGCCCTCATAAATCGCGCGTCCCAGGTGCTCCAGAAACGAGCCGAAAAGAATTGGACTGATCGGCGCAATTTGCCTGCCCGAATCGATAACCACGCGCGTCGTCCGCGGAGCGCCCTGCGCCAATCCGAATCTGCCCAGCGCAGAGCCCGCCGCCAGCGCCAGCCCCGACTGGCCCGCCTTCTTCAGAAACCGCCTTCTTGAAACCGTCTTCATAAGACCTCACCTTTCTCGATTGGGAATCATCCACGAAATCGCCCCGCAACGGCCACTGAAATCGCACCGCCATAACTAACTGAGTAAACGTTTGCCCGCAACAAAGCATAAGTACACAACCATGCTTTGTCAAAACAATGCGTATTTCCGCGTGCGCCGCGTGCCCCAGGTCCCGATTTATTGAACCTGCGATTGAAAAAGATCGCCTAGTTGACCTCTACTTAGTCGCAATCTCCACCAGTTCAACCCGCCGGTTCTTCGCTCGCCCATCCTCGCTCTTGTTGCTCGCCACCGGCGCATAGGGTCCGGCTCCAAATGGAACCAAACGCGAACCCGCAACGCCGTTCTTCGTGCTCAGCGCAGTCACCACCGCCTGCGCTCGCGCCTGCGAAAGCTTCACATTGGACGCCGGGTCGCCCACCATATCCGTGTGCCCCACAATAAAGACCTTCAGCGCAGGATTCTCCTTGAGCAGCTTCGCAATCTCGTCCAGTGCGGGCTCTGACTCAGGCTTCAGGTCGCTCTTGCCGGTATCGAAGTAGATCCCGTAAATGGCTACCTCGCCCGTATCGCTCAATCCCTGAGCCATGGCTGCGGCGTCCATCGTCACATCCTGCTTCATCCCTTCCTTCTCGATAATGGTCATCGTGATGAACATCCCGCTCGGGATATTCGATGTGTTCACAACCACCCATGCCTCCTTGCCGCTCTTGGCAATGCGAAGCGTCGTCGTGTCCTCTCCCTCATAAAGCACTTGCCCGCCTGCGGTGCGCGCCGCATTCTGATAATTGCGCAAAATCTGCAGAGGGCTCGGCATGGTTGCGCCGTCCTTCAGGTTGAACCGGAAATCGTACTTGTGCCCCTCCACTTTCACGTCCTTGGTCTTCCCGGCTTCCTTAACCGTGAACGTGAACGAGTCGAAAGGCAGCTCGCTGTAGTCGTAGATAAAATAGCCCGGCATGCGGGTGATTCCGGCATAATCCTTCGACCCGGCTACATCGTCCTGGCAGAAAGCAACTGAAATGAATGTGGCCGCGGCTAACGCCACAAGCAGGCTGCGAAGAACGTGTTTCATATTGTCTCCTGGAATCCGGTTCGGCAGCGCGATCCCACGCTGCGGTTTTCTGCGCCGCACCCGCCCTAAACTCCAACCAGTTCCGGCTTCTCTGCCTCGCTCATATGAAGGTCGAACGCCACGTGGTCCTCTTTGCAGATGGCCTTCACCGCCGGCCGCGCCGTCATCGGTCCCGAGGGCAGACCACCGCCCGGCATCACCCACTGTCCCGCCATCAGGAAGCGCTTTAATCCAGGAAGCGTATTGGGCAGCGGCTTGAAACCTGCCCCTGGCACAATCAACCAGCCTTCCATGCTGCCCTTCCAGTTGCCCGTATAGCGAATCACCGAAGCCGGAGTGGCGACGTCCACAACCTCGATGCCGGCCCGAACCTCCGGCACGAGCCGTTCCAGCACCCCGATAACCGCCTCCGCAACGCGGTGTTTCTCGTCCCGGTATCCCGCCGGATCTTTTTGCCGCAGATCGGCCCAATACGCAAAGTTGGCCGTAGGCAGAAAACTCGTTACCGCCGTCTTGCCCGCCGGAGCAAACGTTGGATCGAAGTGGAAGAAGCGGAATCCGATCCGGTCGAGTTCCGTGCCCGGATCCACCCTCAGCGGGGAGTTGAGCAGAAGGTTCGCCGCCCCCGGTTGCCCGCTCAAGTCCAGCGCCACTCCGAGCGATACCTGGACATACGAAGGAAATAGTTCCTTATCGTCATATGCCTTCGAAAGCGCAGGGTGCAGATATCTGCCACCAAGCATGTTGTAGATGGTCGAGTGTCCATCCGCGGCAGAGATCACCCAGTCCGCCATCACGCAGGTCCCGTCCGCCAGTTCAACACCGGCAGCCGCGCCGTTCTCCACAAGAATGCGTTCCACCTTCGCCCCGAAAGTGATCTTCCCGCCCAGCTCATCGATCTTCTCTTCAATAAGCCGGATGATTGCTTGCGATCCGCCAACCGCGTAGCCCGCATTCCCCGCATTCATCCAGGCCAGTGAAAACACCATCGCGATCGCGGAAAGCTTCCCCATCTCGCCGTTCCCGAAAAAGCTCCTCCATAGCGGATCGGAGAATCGTTTTGCATACTCCAGTCCACTTATCTTCGAGAGCTTGTTAAGCAATGGCAGGATCGGTGCATCCAGAAGCATGTTCCACCAGTTATCCGCGAGGCCTCCGGATGGATCGAGCATCTTGAACCTGCCCAGGCTGCGCACATCTCGCGTAAATTCGCGGATCACAGCGCCGTCCTGTGGAGCGCGCCTCAACAACTCCGCCTCCAGCCGGTCGATGTTGGTAAAGACTCTCAAGCTGTCTCCGCTCTCATCGTCAATCCGGACGAACTCCTCCGGGTTCACGATCGTCAGCTTGTCAATGTCGAAGACATCCTGCCAGAGCTCATGCAACTCCCCGCCGGGCTTCGAGCCGCACAGCCAGTGCAGGCAGGTTTCGAAGGTGTAGGCGCCGCGCCGCCAGTTTGTCGCCAGGCCTCCGGCCATGTCATGCATCTCCAGAACCTCAACCCGGTAGCCGCACTTCAATCCATAAACGGCAGCGCTGAGTCCGGCAATGCCGCCCCCGACGATCACGATCTTCCGCCCGTTTTGCTTCATCGCACCAAGCTCCCTTCGCGTATTCAGCAGGTCAAAACGCCGCCCAGTGCGCTCAGCGCGGTTGAAGCCAAAGTCCGTCTCAAAATTGAAGTTGAAAACCTGTTGGAGGAGGGATGAGTCCGGCCTTGCTACCGAGCCCGCACTACAGCCAACCATGCTAGCCCGCTGCGTAGATGGGTTGCGGTGACGGTTGGCACATGATCATGCGCTCACCCCTGCGACGCTTCCGTCCTCAAAGTCAGCGATCCAAAACCTGCCTCGCGATCTCCGTCCATTCCTTTCCGCCAGCCCACCCTCCGCCGTGCTAGAGTGAAATTCCACGGAGGGCACAATGGCGGCTGGGGTGCAGCTTCCCGGCGGTGGGGAAACGATTGACCTGCAGCAACAGGTGGCGCGCTTGCAGGCGCTGCTTGAGGCTTCACGGCAGGTCCATTCCACCATTCAGGAAAACGAAGTCCTCGAGCAGGTGCTGCGCATCGTTGTCCGCGAGCTTGAGATGGATGGCGCCGCATTCCCATCCGCCGGCCTCGCGTATGGTGACGACCCGGTCGCAGCAGACGGAGCCAGCGGCGCCCGCCTCGCTTGGCCTCTCGACGACCGCAGTGGCAAGCGCATGACCGAACTGTTGGTCGCCCCTCCCGGCGGTCGCGAGCTCACCATCTACGAGGCCGACTTCATCGAGGGCCTTGCCCTCCAGGCCGCTGTCGCTCTTGAAAACGCCCGCTACCACAAGCGCAACCTCGAGTTCGCCCGCGTCCAGCAGGATCTCGAAGCGGCTCGCGCCATTCAACGCTCCCTGCTTCCGCAAGCCCTGCCCTCCATCGCCGGCTACTCGATGGCTTTTCGCTCTGTCACCTGCTACGAAGTCGGCGGTGACTACCTCGACCTGGTCGCCCTGCCCGACGGCAGCCTCCTCATTGCCGTGGCCGATGTGGCCGGAAAAGGTCTTGCCTCCGCCATCTGGTCCGTGAGCTTCCGCTCCGCGTTCCGGGGAATGGCCGCTCACATCCATGCCGCTCGACGAGCTTGCCACTCGCATGAACCAGCACCACTGGGCCGAGGGCGAGGAAGCCCGCCGCCGCTATCTCACCGCCATCTTTCTACGCCTCTATCCTGAGGCCGGCGAAATCGAAGTCGTCAACGCCGGTCACAATCCCGGATTCCTGGTCACCCCAGGCATGCCGGCCCACGAGTTCAAGGCCGCCGGCACTCCGCTCGGCCTGCTCCCCGGCATGCAATACCAGGGCGAACGACGCCAGTTTCCCCCCGGCTCCCGCCTGCTCTTCTATACCGACGGCCTCACCGAAGTCTTCAAGGGGGATGAGGAGTTTGGGCCCGAACGCCTTATGAATGAATTTTCTACGTGCTCCGCCGTTAATGCCGATGGTATCCTCGATGCAATATGGACAGCCATCGACGCCTTTTCTGAAGGCGGTCCGCAAGGAGACGACATGACCGCTCTCACGCTTTGCCGGGAAACGGACGGGACGGAGAAGCCGGAATGAGTGAGAACAAAACCACCACAGTGGAGGTGCGGCTGCCCTCGCGAATGGGCTACGAAAAAGTAGCCATGGGCACGGCGTCGGCCATGGCCAAGCTCATGGGTTTTCCCCCCGACCGCATCGAGGACCTCAAGACCGCCGTCGCCGAAGCCTGCATCAACGCCATCGAGCACGGCAACCGCCTCAACGAGAAACTCTCCGTCGGCGTCGTCCTCTCCGCCCTCAACGACGAGCTTGAAGTCAAAGTCATCGACGACGGCAAGGGAATGACCAAACAGCCCGAAAAGCCCGACATCGACCGCAAGATGCACGGCGAAGAAGACCCGCGCGGCATGGGCATGTTTCTCATCCAGGCTCTGGTCGACGAAGCCGAGTGGGTCGCCGGCACCGACGGCAAAAGCAGTTACGTTCGCCTGGTCATCCGGCTCGACAAAGATACGTAACTCACCAGGGACGCCCGAATCGAATCCATTGAGCAATCGGCCTGTCCCCAAAGGACTGAACCTACAGAACGGGAGATCAAAAGATCGTGCAGAGCGAAACCAAGTCCCACGTTGACCAGCTCACTTCCCCGGCCGGAAAGCCCGTGACCGTCCTCCGCTTCGAAGGCGACATTGCCAGCACATCAAAGGATGCGGTCCTGGGCACCTACCAGGCCCTGCCCAAAAACGACGTCAAGCTCATCCTCCTCGACTTCACCAAGGTGGACTACATCAACTCCAGCGGCATCGCCCTCGTCATCCAATTGCTCATCGAGGCCGCGAACACCGGCCAGAAAGTCTACGCCTTCGGCCTCTCCGCGCACTTCGTCAAAGTCTTCACCATGGTCGGCATCACCAAGTACGCTGGTCTCTTCCCCACCCAGGCCGAGGCCCTCGCCGGCCTCTAACCCGCTTCGCCTCCGTCCGCCGCTTTTTGCCTTAAACTTGAACCATGGAAGAGTTCAGCCGCATCCAGCGCCTCCCCCCCTACGTCTTCAACATCACTGGAGAGATGAAGGTCTCCGCCCGCCGCCGTGGAGAAGACATCATCGACTTCGGCATGGGCAACCCCGACGGAGCCACGCCTAAACACATCGTCGACAAGCTCGTCGAGTCGGTCCTCAAGCCTCCCACCCACCGCTACTCGGTCTCCCGCGGCATCCCCCGACTGCGCCGCGCCATCTGCAACTGGTACAAGTCCCGCTACGACGTCGATCTCAATCCCGACACCGAAGCCATCGTCACCATCGGCTCCAAAGAGGGCATCGCCCATCTCTGCCTCGCCATTCTCGACTCGCGCGACACCGTGCTGGTCCCCAACCCCAGCTACCCCATTCACATCTACGGTCCCGTCATCGCCGGCGCCCATATCGTCAGCGTCCCCGTTCACGACCAGGAGCAGTTCCTCGCTCAACTCGAGGACCTCATCCCGCGCATGACTCCGCGTCCCAAGGCCCTCATCGTCAACTTCCCGTCGAACCCCACCACCGAGTGCGTCGACCTCCCCTTCCTCGCCCGCCTCGTCGAGCTGGCCCGCGAATACGGCTTCCATCTCATCCACGATCTCGCCTACGCCGACATCGCCTTCGACGGCTACAAGCCCCCCAGCGTCCTTGAGGTCCCCGGCGCCAAAGACGTCGCCGTCGAGTTCTTCACCCTATCCAAGAGCTACAACATGCCCGGCTGGCGCGTAGGATTCATGGTCGGCAACCCGGTGCTCGTCTCCGCCCTCGCCCGCCTGAAAAGTTACTTCGACTACGGCACCTTCACCCCCATCCAGGTAGCCTCCATCGCCGCTCTCGAAGGCCCCCAGGAGTGCGTCGCCGAGATCTGCTCAACTTACCGCAAGCGCCGCGACGTCCTGGTCGAAGGCCTCAACAAGTTAGGCTGGCCCGTAGCCTTGCCCAAGGCAACCATGTTCGTCTGGGCGCAAATTCCGGAGCACTACCGCAAACTCGGCTCTCTGGAATTCTCCAAGCTCCTGCTAACCGAAGCCAAAACCGCCGTGTCACCAGGAATTGGTTTCGGCGACTACGGCGATGGCCACGTCCGCTTCTCTCTGATAGAAAACGAAGAGCGCACCCGGCAAGCGCTGCGCGGCATCAAGCAAATGCTCGCGAAAGGCGTGCTGTCGGCATCGATGGTCTAAGCCGCATCAGTTAGCTAGGCGGAATCAGAATTTGGGGCCGGCTCCGGGTGCCGGGTGCCCCAGGTCTCGTCCGCCGTGGCGGAAGACCTGGGATTGCTTAATCCTCATCCCTGAAAAGCCGGTCTGCGCACTTCAAAATTCCACCCGAATCTGCAACGAAAACCGATTACACTGCACTACAAAGCAAGCGAACGTCCTATCCACCAGCGAGGCGTTGCAATGCTCAAATCCGCCATCGGATCTCTTCAAGAAAAGAACCCCGGCCCGCTGTCCGTGCCCCGCCGCGAACTCCTCTACCGCGCCGCCGCACTCGCCGTCACCCTGCAAATCAGTCGGCCATTGCGATCGCTGGCCCTGTCCCAGGCAGCCCCCACGAACGGCAAGCAGAAAGAGCCGCCGCCAACGCTCGAAGCCAAAATCAAAAAGATCATCGTCGAGCAACTGGGAGTCGACGAGAAAGAGGTTACGCCCAGCGCAAAGCTCGAAGACGATCTCGGAGCAGATTCGCTCGACATCGTCGAGCTCTCGATGGCCATGGAAGAAGCCTTCGAGCTCGAGATCTCCGACGAAGAAGTCTGCAAATGGAAAATGGTAAGTGACGTCGTTCACACCGTTCAAACCGGCCTCGACAAGAAGCAGACCAAACAACACCAGCCGTAGTTCGCCACTGCGCTGAGTCATCCGATGTCCTCTGCAACGAACCGGCTTTCCTTCTCCTTCAAATCCGCAAAGAGCAGAAAGAGACGCCTATAACCAATGCAAGCCAGTGGATAACTCGACTTATATGTTGAAAACTAACTCAGCTCTAGTCTCTATAACTCGCTGATAACTAGCCGCAGAGTTAACTCGCCTATATAACTGCACCAGAATTTGTTCAACCTACTCCACCTTTTTTCCTAAGTGCACCAAGATTGGTGAAATCCACAGATTAATCGTTTTTTTGCACTTGCTTCCACAGATTCAACAGGCCTAAGCTGCCTTTCCAGTTGATGACCTGACAGGGAATTGGATACACAGTTCCGTCATGACAGGACGATGCAGGATGCGGTTGAAGTCGGAGGTACGCATGTCGGCTTGCCGGCATGGTGGAGCCTGAGTGAAATTGAGAGAATGCATCCAGAGTCAGACGGGAATGTGAAAAACCCGATTGGACACGAAGATTCATCCGCGGCTCCGCCGAGGATGCAAAGTTCGAGGAGAACCGGGAAGTCATCATCGACCCAGCCGTAGATGCAGGATTCGGGGCAACCCGAAGACGCAGGGACGGCAAAGCCGGAGGGTGCGGAAACCGAGGCAACTCGGGGAACCATCAGCCGGAGCCGAGGGAAAGAGGATTCGGGGCGACCCGGAAACTCAACCCCAAGGCAAAGCCGGAAGGTGCAGGAATGCGGGGCGACCCGCAACTACACCGGGAGGCGCATTCTGGAAGTGCGAAGCAGCGGGGCGACCCGAAGCACCAGCGCCGGAAGCGCCGAAGGACGCGAGACATTCGAGGAAACTCGAACGCCCGTCGCCGGCAAAGCCGGAAGATGCAGAAGCCGGGGCAACCCGGGGACTCATCGGCAGGCGCGACCGGGAAAGCGAAGCTGCGGGGCGACCCGAAGCTTCAGCTCCGGATGCGCTGAAGGATAGCGAGATTCGGGGCAACCCGATGATCCATCGCCGGCAAGGCCGGAAGATGAAGAAGCCGGGGCAACCCGGGGGACTCATCGAGAGGCGCGACATGCGGACCGAAGCCGAGGGGCAACCTGGAGCTTCACTGCTGGGAGCGCCAAAGGATGCGAAATTCGGGGCGACTCGAAGATCCATCGCCGGCAAAGCCCGAAGATGCAGGGTGCGGGGCAACTCGCAGCCACATCGGGAGGCACGACCGGGAGAGCGGGACAACGGGGCAACCCGGGGTTCCAGCGCCGGACGAGCCGAAGGATGCGGGATTCAAGGCGACTTGAAACTCCATCGCGGGCACAGCCTTAGAGATGCAGGATTCGGGGCAACCCGAAGACTTAGCGCGAGGCTGAACGGGTTGATGCATGGTCCAGGTAACCTGTGAGTTCACCCTATTGAGGCGCCAGAGACTTCGGTCTCTGGCGTCTTCGTTTTTGCGCTGCTTTTTGGCGCCCGCCATTCTCCGCGGCGTAAACTGGTTGCGGAGTGTTCCCAATGAGATTTGGATTCTTCAGGAGTGCGGGAACGATCGCCGTTCTCGCGTTGCTTTTGGCTTCGTGTGCTCACTTGCGCGCGCAGTTCTTCGGTGGGATGAGCTCGATCGGCGCAGACTCCGTCCCCAAGTCGGACCTCCTTCAGCCCGACGAGTTAAACCGCATCCTGAGCGCACAGGGCGGTGAGAAGCCGCTCGTGCTCCAGGTCGGCTCGCTCATGATGTTCAGAGAGGCGCATATTCAGGGCGCGGAATACGCCGGGGTCGCCTCGCAGGCCGTGGGGCTGCAGCAACTGCAAAAGAGGGTCTCTCCACTCGCGCACAACGCCTTCATCGTGCTCTATTGCGGCTGCTGCCCGTGGAATCGCTGTCCGAACATAGGACCCGCGTACAAGCTGCTTCACGATTTCGGATTCACGCACGTGAAAGTCCTCTACATCGCCAGCAACTTTGGAGCGGACTGGGTCGACAAGGGGTTCCCGGTTGACCGCCGCCGCTAGGTGCAACTCAAGCAAAGAGACGCGGCCTGGTAAATTCCGTCTCCTCTTCGCCAGCCTGCTGATCGGAACCGGTCTCGCCGTTTGCGCGAACTCTGCTTTCGCTGCTGATTCCCTCGTCAACAGGAGGGCTCCGGAATTTGCACGCAGGGACCTTTTCGGCAGAAAGCTGAACTTGCGCAGCTTCCGCGGCAAGGTCGTGCTGCTTAACTTCTGGGCTACGTGGTGCGCGCCCTGCCAGGTAGAGATGCCGGTCTTCGCCGCATGGCAACTGCAATACAGCTCCCAGGGCCTTCAAATCATCGGAATCTCTATGGACGACGACCCTGCGCTCGCACGCAGGCTGGTCGCGAAACTGAAACTGAACTATCCGGTTGCCATGGGCGACACCTCGCTCGGTGAGCGCTACGGCGGCGTGCTTGGACTGCCGCTTACATACCTTATCGATAGAAGGGGTGTGGTGCGCGCCCGCTTTCAGGGCGAGACGGATTTGAAGGCGATCGAAAACCAATTCAAGCTGATTCTGTCTCAACGCTGATCGCTCTCTCCGCTTTCTGCTTCCATCCCGCAGGAATCCTGACCCCGCTCGCCCAACGCGGGGCCGCGATCCCGCATCAAAGTCAACGGATACTCAGCATCGGGCATAACCCCGGGAACAGGTTCGGTTCCCGCAGCGTTCCATCTGGTCGAGCGACGGCGACTTTCAACCAGGCTCCCGCCGCATCTGGCAAAGACACTCAGCCAGCGAAAATGAATCTTTACGGAACAGGGAGATCCTGTACGAATGGATGTCAAAGCCGATTCCACTCAGTTATCCTTCAAGACCATAATCTATGCGACGGACTTTTCTTCCTGCTCGGAGAATGCAGGTTTGTATGCGTCAATGCTGGCCCGGAAGTTTGACGCCGACCTCCTTGTAGCCCACACATTTGTGATCTCTCAGCCCGCGATGGAGGCTGAAGCCGCGGGCGGTCCGGCGGTAAAGAGCTTGCAGCGCAAAGACATTGAGGAAGCCCTGACGGCAGCGGCGCAGCGTTTTGGAAAGGGTGTGCATCGAACTTCGACTGCCTTGCTGGACGGCGATCCGCGGGAGCGCATACCTCAGCTTGCGCAAAAGAATTCTCAATCGATCATCGTCCTCGGAACCAGGGGCAGAGGCAGGGTTGAGCGAGGCGTGGTGGGCTCCGTGGCGGAGAGAATTCTGCGTGCTGCCAACGGGCCTTCTCTTACAGTTGGCCCGCTTGTTCCGGCTCTTGACCCTGACGCCCCGCCGTTTCGCCGCATCCTTTACGCTACCGGTCTCTATCCACCTGCCGCCCAGGGCGCCATCTATGCGGTTGGGTTTGCGGCAGCGTTTCAGGCGCGCATGGAGGTCCTTCACGTGGTCAGGGCAGAAGATGTGGAACGCCCGGACCAATTCGCCGAAATCCAGAAAAGGTTCCATGCCATCATCGACGGCCTGGTTCCCGAGCAGTCCGCGGCCATCTGCAGCCCAGTGGGGCTTGTCGAAGTCGGCACCGCGCATGTTCGCGTTCTCGAATATGTCCGGGAGTTTTCTGCCGATCTCCTGGTGCTCTCCATCCGCAAGAGCTCTCACCTTTGGCTGCAGGCCAGGCTGTCAGGCGCCTTCAACATCATCGCCAATTCGCCCTGCCCGGTATTGACTATCACCGGATGAAAAGCCGGATGCCTGTCGATCGGGGAGCCGCCTGCTCCGCCAGTTTCAGCGCAACCTCAAAGTACAACTCTCCCCATGACTCGTGCGCGTCCCGCTGAAGATTACTTGGCCGGAGCAAGCGGCTGCGGACTGGACATCTTGCGAATGTAGATAATCAGGTTCCAAACCATCGTGTCGTTGGCGCGGCCCGCAGCCTCGGGCGGCATCTTGTCCTTGCCGTTACGGATGACTGTGAACAAATCCCCGTCCAGTTTCCCCGTCATTGCTTTCGGATCGGTAAAGTCGGGAACCGTCAGGCTCATGCTCTTGGCGACATCGGTCTGGCCGTTGCCATTGTCTCCGTGGCACATTGCGCAATCGATCTGATAGAGCCCCTTCGCCTTCGCCTGCGAGTCGGCAGTCGGCTTTACGGGATTCGTAGCTGTCGGCCCCGGAGTGGTCGCTGTGGCCTGCGCCGGAGTGGCTTCGGGTGTGGTGTCCTGCAGTTTGCTCCCCTGGGACGGCATTCTAGCTAAGGCAAATAAGATAACTGCGGAAAGTGGCAGAAACGACTTCAACATAACAGCCTCCTCTAAAAGAGATGTCGTGTATGGGCATCCTTTCGAGATAATGGTTTTCTGGCACGAATTATAGGCCTAATTGACGGGAAGGGCCAACGAGGAATACGCATGGGCAGCGCATCGTTCGTGAAGATTTCCAAGCTGTTAGATGCGGATTGAGGCGGCTCGGCCTTCAATGCATCGCCGACGACCCTGGCGCCAGCGCCCGGCCGGTTCTTGCTCAGCAGGAAGGCCAGCACCACAAGCCCCATCGACATCCACGACAGCTCCATGTACACGTCCTGATAGCCCTGCATCTGGGCCTGGCGGTTGAGCTGCGAATAGAGGTTGGCCAGCGCCAAACCCACGCCGTTGGGAGCCGAAATGGCTCGCCAAAGAATCCGGCTCAGGGCCTGCGATTGCTGTTGGAAGGCATGGAACCAGGCTGCATGCCCGCCTGCAAGTGCTGCTGGTGCCATTCGCGCGCGATTGGTCACCTGCGCGTTGGTGATAGCGATCAGAATACTGCCGCCGATGTTGCGGGCAAAGTTGATCAGGCCGGCCACCTGGTTGCTCTGCTCCTTGGGCATGCCCACATACGCGGCAGTGGTGATGGAGATAAAGCAGAACGGCAGCGGAAGCATCTGAACCACGCGCAGCCAGGAGGCGGCAGGGAAGGTCATGTCCAGGGTCGTCACCATCTGCCGCGATAGCGGAAGGTAAGCACGAACATGCTGAAGCCGATCACCGTGAGCGTAGCGCGCAGACACTTTGCCCGTAGCGAAGCCGGCCAGCGGCATCACGATGAGCAGCGCGAAGCCTCCCGCGGTCAAGGCCATGCCGGCATTGGTCGCGGTCCATCCCAGCAAGCTGCTGCATAAACTGCGGCTGCAAAACGGTATTCGCGTTCAGCACGCCGCCCACCAGCATCATCAGGAAGCAGCAGATGGCGAAGTTCTTGTACTCGAAAAGCTTGAGGTTGATCAGCGGATTCTTCTGCCGCCACTCCCACACCACCAGGCCCGATCATGCCGGCCGACAAACAGGAATGCAAAGAACCGGATGAAGCCCGACGAAAACCAGTCGTTCTCCTCGCCCTTGTCGAGCATGATCTGCATTCCGCCCATGGCGATGGTCAGAAAGCCCAGCCCGAGGTAATCCATCTGGCGCAGTTTCGAGCGGTCAGGCTTGATCCACGGCGGATCGTCCACCAGGCGGGTGACCAGGATAAATGCCAGAATGCCAACAGGAATGTTGATGAAGAAGATCCAGCGCCAGGAGAAGTTGTCGGTGATCCAGCCGCCAAGCGTCGGGCCGATCGACGGCGCCAGCACGGCCACCAGGCCGTAAAGGGAAAGGCCTGCCCCCGCTTTTGGGGCTCGAAGGAGTCGGCCATGATGGCCTGGGCCATGGGCTGCATTCCGCCCCCGCCTGCTCCCTGAATCACCCGAAAAATCAGCAGCATGGGCAGCGTTGGCGCCGCGCCGCACAGAAAGCTGGCAATGGTGAAGACCGTAATGCAGAAAACAAAGAAATTGCGTCGGCCCATCAAGCTTGAGGCCCAGCCTCCCAATGGCAGCACAATCGCGTTTGACACCAGGTAGCTCGTCAGTACCCAGGTTCCTTCATCCGTGCTGGCGCCAAGCGTGCCCGCAATGTGCGGCAGCGCCACGTTGGCAATCGATGTGTCCAGCACCTCCATAAAGGCTGCCAGGGCCACCGTCATTGCAATCAGCCACGGGTTTACCCTTGGCTTCCAACTCGTCGGATCGACGGGGTTGGGATTCTCCATATGCCTGCCCGGCGCTGCCTGTCCGACGGGGTCTGGCGGTGTCGGGGTTGTCCGCGCTCGGGCCGGCGGTGCGGTCTGCAACTCTGGCAACAGTCTTCTCCTCTGCTGTCTTCTAAATCAATGGCTGGCCGGGGAAGTGCGGCGTCGTGAGGCTAAAACCCGGCTTGAGGACGCACGGCTCAAGCCTGCTTCGTGCGGTTCGTACCCACTAATAGATTCGCATCCCTGCCGTCGGGGTTCATGGATTGCGCATTCGATCTGCGCCCTCTTGTCCCGCGGCCATCCCTCGCCAATGTAAGTCACAGCGCCAAGCGCAGCGTCGCCGCCGAAACCGTCATCCCCACGCCTGTCTTCGATGCATGGAACAGCCGCGCCAGCAGCGGCAAAAGCGGCTGCGTGCAATAAAGCTCAAGAAATGCGCACAGACGGCACAGTGCCACCGCTGCTGCCGCCAGGCCGCTGGCGCGCGACGATCAATTTGGAATCGCGACTCCGTCAACTAGGATAGCGGGTTTCGGTCCACGCTTTTTGCGGACGAAGTGTGTTGTTTTTATGGCGCGATTCGGACTATGATCGTCTCGATTCAGGGGGGCCTGCTCGTGCACGTTTCGAAATTCGCCGCCGCTCTTTTTCTGATTCCCGCCTTCATTCTGACAATTCCCAAGTCTCTACCCGCGCAAACAGCTTCGGCTCAACCAGCAATAGCTTCAGAAAATGATGATGCCGATCTCATCGGCCAATCGAGGACGCGCCTCATCGAAACCGATCTCGTCGAAGAAAAATTCGACGAACTTGATCGCATGGCTGCTAAGTTCCGCAACGAAAAGACCCGTTCCCGCGGTGGGGAATGGACGCTCGCCTACTTTTATGGATCGCTCGACAAGCCTGAACTCACCGACAGGGACTCCCTCGACCATCTCGAGCACCTCCGGCACTGGATCGATCAGCGCCCCGACTCAATCACCGCGCGGGTTGCCCTGGCCACCAGCCTGCATCGCTGGGCTTGGGTCGCGCGCACCAACGGAGCGGCTGACAAGGTCACTCCCGAGGGATGGCGTCAGTTCAATGAACGGATCAAAGAGTCTTTGTCGGTTCTTGGCGCCGCGGCCAATCTCCACGAACGGTGCCCGCAGTGGTACTCCGAAATGATGGTGGTCGGCCTGGCCCAGGGCTGGGACGAAGCCCGGATGAGGGAAATCTTCGAGCAGGGCATCCAATACGAGCCCGGCTACTTTGTCCTCTACAAGCAGTTTGCGAATTACCTTCTGCCCAAATGGGATGGAAAACCCGGAGACGCCACTGCTTTTGCCAAAGCGTCCGCGGACACGGTGGGCGGCGAAGTCGGAGACCAGATTTACTTCCACATTGCGAACGCGATCATCGGAAAGAACGGCTCGTCCTTTGGAGTTCACGAGATGGACTGGCCGCGCATTCAGCGAGGCTATCAATCCCTCACCGCGCAATATGGAACCACGAGATGGTTGAAAAACAAAATTGCGTTCCTGGCATGGAAGTTCCATGATTCGGCTTTTGCGCGGCAACAGTTCGATCTAATCGGCGATCGTTGGGAGCGCGATGTCTGGCGCGACCGCCAGCGCTTCGATCGCGCCCGTGACTGGGCCCGAAGCCATAGCTGATGCATCCCTGACAATCGTTGCCTCCGTCTGCAGTTTCTTTTCCGCTCCAGCGAAAGCAATATAACCTAGGTGCAATGCCCGCTCTTCCCCGAAAGCCGCCCCGGCGCGGCATGGAAGCCTTTGCCTCCCGCGATTTCCGCCGGTTCCAGTTGGCGCGCGTTGCGGCCGTGCTTGGAAACGCGGCCCAGTCCGTGGCTGTGGCCTGGCAGGTATACTCCATCACCCATCGTGCCATCGACCTCGGTTACACCGGCCTCGCGCAGTTTTTGCCGGGCCTGCTCTTTCTCCTGCCTGCCGGCCACGCCGCGGACCGCTTCGATCGCCGCCAGATCATCCTGGTCTGCTATGGCCTGCAAGTGCTGTGCACCACCGCATTGCTGCTCCTTGCTCGCGCCGGCCTGCACGGCGTTTATCCCATCTACCTGGTGCTGTTTTTCATCGGTACCGCGCGAACCTTCTCCGGACCCGCCAATTCAGCATTGATCCCGCAACTGGTTCCCGAGAGGCACTTCGTCAACGCCGTCACCTGGGGCGCCACCATCTTTCAATTCGCCACCATCGTCGGGCCGGCGTTGGGTGGAGTGCTCTTCACCCTGCCTCTCACCCGCTTCGTGCCGGACACACTCTTGCAGGGCCCCGGCATTGTGTATGTCTTCACCCTCGGTACCCTGGGATGGTCGCTGGTGCTGGTTGGCAGCATGCACACCCGCATCGGCCGCGTCGAGCACCGCGACATATCCCTCAAAGTAGTGCTCGCGGGATTTCAATACATGAGCCGCTCGCCGCTGCTTCTTGGCGCCGCCTCGCTCGACCTCTTCGCGGTGCTGCTGGGCGGCGCCGTGGCCCTCACTCCCATCTTCGCCAACGACATCCTGCACACCGGCCCGCGCGGTCTCGGCATGTTGCGCGCCGCACCCGCTGCCGGAGCGGTAACCATGTCTCTGCTGATGGCCCGTTTTCCCTTTCGCCGCCGCGCCGGCGTCCGCCTTTTTCTCTGCGTGGCAATCTTCGGCGCGGCAACAGTAGTCTTCGGATCCTCTCGCAGCCTGGCGCTATCCTTGACCGCGCTCTTCGTGGCCGGAGCGGCAGACTCCATCAGCGTCATCATTCGCGGCTCGCTACTGCAACTGGCCACGCCGCCCGAGATGCGCGGCCGGGTCAGCGCCGTCAACTCGCTCTTCATCGGCGCATCCAACGAACTCGGTGAATTCGAGAGCGGCCTCACCGCCCAGTGGTGGGGCGCCGTGCGAGCCACGGTCTTCGGCGGCATCGGTGCACTTGCTGTGGCTGGATTGTGGTCTCTAATCTTCCCCAGCCTGCGCCGGGCCGACCAGCTTACCGCCGACGCACTGCGCCCGCAGGCGGTGCGCGACTAAACCACTCACTTGCTCAGATACTTCATCCCCGTATCGCACATCACGGTCACAACCGTCGCCTGGCTCCCAAGCTCCTCAGCCAGCCTCAAAGCGGCAATCACGTTGCCGCCCGTAGATGTCCCCGCAAAAATCCCTTCCTCCCGCGCCAGCCGCACGGTCATCTCAACAGCCTCTTCCGTCCGCACCCGTTCAATCCCATCGGCGATCTCCTTCCGCCACAGCGGCACCACATAACCCGCTCCAATCCCATCGATCTTGTGAGCGCCCGTCTGGCCGCCCGACAGAACTGGAGACTCCGCCGGCTCCACGGCAACCACTCTGATCCCCTCGTTATGACGCCGCAAGCCCTCGCCGATCCCCAGAATCGAAGCCGCCGTACCCACACTCTGCACAAAGCCATCCACCTCGCCGCCGGTTTGAACCCAGATCTCCTCCGCCATCGCGTGATACGCCGCAAGCTGGTCTCGATTGTTCATCTGATCGGTCCAGAACGCCCCCGTCTCCTCTGCCACCACCCGCGCCGCCTCGATCATGTCCTTCGTCAACTTCTCCGTCATGCCTCCGCTCTCGCTGGGCACAATCTGCAGCCTGGCCCCGAGCATCTTCATGTGCAGCAGCTTTTCCCTTGCGAATGCATCCGACGTGACGATGTGCAGCGGATAGCCCTTCACCGCGCACACCAGCGCCAGCGACACCCCGGTGCTGCCGCCCGTATACTCCACAACCGAACCTGTCTTTCCCAGTCGACCATCTCTCTCCGCCGCCTCGATCATGGCCAGCGCCATCCGGTCCTTCATGCTCCCCGTAGGGTTCTCGCTCTCCACCTTCAGCAGAATGCGCGACCCGTTCCCCGGCACCACCTTCCGCAAAGCCAGTAGAGATGTTTCGCCAATGCACTGTAGAATGTCCGGCTGCAATTGCTTCATCATTCTTGCCGCTCTTTCTTTCGCGCTCCCGTGAAACCCGCCACGGTTGATCCAGTTCGAGGTTCGTCTCAGGGAAAGAATTACTTCTGCGTCGTCTGCACGCCTTGCATTTCGCTTGTCGCAGCCGGATTCACCTTCGCGTTCAAGCCGCCGACCAAGAGAGTACGCCGACGGGCACAGCTTCTCAAGGCTCATCGGGGTTGATGGCGGGCCACCCGCCTGAGGCGCTAGCGATTGCCTTCCGCGAGTTCGGCTTCCAGTTCAGTTTCGCTGGATTGCAGGCTGCCGCACTCTTCCAGAAAGACGAGGCCCAGTGCGAGGCCGATCAGGAAAACTCCAACCGACGAGTACTCGACCCGGTTGAGTTTTCGATCTTCTTCAGCGGTCTGGTAGACGAGGACGCCGTGGATGTTGCGCGGGACGATGCGTTCGGCTTCCGGCGCCGGGCGCCTCGGCATGACCTGAAGATAGTGCGTGGAGATCGCGGCGGAGACGATCAATCCCGCGAGACCCGGCAGGATGAACAAGAGTGCGAAGAACTTGAGAGCTTTCAGCGGTGCGGCTTTCATCTGAATGGGCCTCTGTCCCAATGCTCTGACACTTTTGTTATTGGACGGGGTGAATCCATCGAACGGCTTGATTCAGCGCAAGGCTGAGCGAGGAGATGCGCGACATTGAAGGCCGCGGTCAGGGCAGAGGCTTTCGCGATGCCCGGTTCGTGCCGCGGGCATCTGTCAACCGTCAGCACACATCGAGTGGCCCACTCAACTCTTCGAGTTCAAATACGAAACCGCGTGGAGATTGATTCCCCACTTGTCTTATACCAGAGGTAAAAGGAAGCGGTTACGAGGTTGGTCTTGATAAACAGACATGCAAGTACCCACGCACTGCGAGAGGCTGGTTACCCCGGTGACGATTACCTGAATTGATTTTGATTCGTTGCGCGCCTGCGTTACTTGGTACTGGCGCTGCCGGGCTGACGAATGCGGCTGGCCTCGAAGCTCACGATCTTCCACTGGCCTTGCGGGTTAAGCACGTAGACACGCGTATAGCGAAAGCTTCCCGAGATGTCGCCGTCGACTGTGGTGCCCTGCACGTTGGCCAGCGAGGTAACCAGCACGGTCTTTCCGTAGAAGCGGAGCTTGCGATCGCTGACATTGAGTGCGGTGAGGTGGACCCGGCGCGTACGGAGGTTGGTGAGCGCCTCATCCTTGGTTTGCAGAATTCCCGAGGCGGTGATGGCGATGTAGTCGTCGGCGAGCAGCGAAGCCAAAGCGGTGGTATCGGACTTGAGCATGGCATTGCGCCAGGCTTCTTCAAGCTGTTCGATCTCGTGGCGATTTTCGCGGCTCTTGGGCTTGGCTTGTCCGGCGTAAAGAACGTTGGCGCACAGGGCCAGCGCAAGAACAGCGGCGGCAACGCGGACGAGGAGCAGGTTGCGCACCGGCCAGCGACCCAATGTGAAAGGGAGAGGAACGGAGACGAAGAGCATGGTTCGAGCGCCCGACATAAACGTATCGGATAGTAGCCCCGAAATGGCATGCAGGTCAATGCCGCAAGTCAAATGGCGCATTCAAGTGAGTTGGAACTCTCGCGAGCCATTGCGCCGTGCCGAATCGGGCCTTCCGCCGATTGGACTCAGGGACGCGTCAAACGAGAGCAATCAGGTCCTCATGATTGCGTTCTTTCATCTTCTGAAAGAGCCCTTCGACGACGTATTTCTTGAAGTGCTCGGACGCCCGGTGCGCCGACTGGGCCGCCTCATCCCGGTATTGCTCGTAGATGACAATGGTGTCGGGATCGCCTTCGACGTGGTGCGGGATGAAGTTGACGCAGCCCGGTTCCTTGCGGGATGCGGTGGCCAGCAGGCGAGCCGCCTCTTCCATCTCATCGCGATCTTCGGGGGCGAATGTGAGCCGGACAACAAAGCTGACCATAGGAGAGGGTTCCTTTTCGTCTGGGCCGAAGCGCCCCAGTGATTTTTACCAGTCTACTTGTGAATGCTGTCGAGCGCAGCGGCAAAGTCGGGCAGCAGCATGGTCTGTTTGCGGTCCGGGCCGGTGGAGACCATGCCGATGCGTGGCGCCGCTTTCGCGCTCCTGAAAACGCAGATACTCGCGGGCGGCCTGGGGCAGCTTGTCGAACTCGGTGATGCCCTCAGTGGATTGGCGCCAGCCCTTGAGCTTGGTGTAGACGGGCTTGATCTGCTCGAGGCCCTGGACGTCGGCGGGAATCTCGTCGGTGACTTTGCCGTGCGATTTCGTAGCCGATGCAGATGGGAATCTCGGCCAGCTCGTCGAGCACGTCGAGCTTGGTGACCACCAGCCACTCGGCGCCGTTGACCTGGTTGGAGTAGCGGAGCAGGGGAATATCGAGCCAGCCGCAGCGGCGCGGGCGGCCGGTGACGGCGCCGTACTCGTTGCCGCGGGCGCGCAGCTCTTCGCCGATGCGTCGTGAATCTCGGTGGGGAACGGCCCCTCGCCGACGCGGGTGACGTAGGCCTTGGTGACGGAGATGACGGTGCCGATGGCGGTGGGTCCAACGCCGGTTCCGGTGGCCGCGCCGCCGGCCGTTGCCGAGGAGGAGGTGACAAAGGGATAGGTGCCGTGGTCGATGTCGAGCATGGTTCCCTGCGCGCCCTCGAACATGATGCTGCCGCCCTGGGCAAGGATGTTGTTGAGCATGCGCCCGGTGTCGGCGACAAAGGGGCGCACCTGCTCGGCGGCCGCCGCGTACTCGTCGTACATCTTGGCGGGATCGAGCGGATCGGTGCCGAAGAGGGCGTGCGCGATGGCGTTCTTTTCAGCGCAGGCGGCTTCAATGTGGGTCTTGAGCAGGGCGGGATGCAGCAGGTCCACGATGCGCAGGCCGCTGCGGGCCATCTTGTCTTCGTAGGCGGGGCCGATGCCGCGGCTGGTGGTGCCGATCTTCTTGCGTCCCGGCGCGCTTTCGGCGGCCAGCTCGATCATGCGGTGGTAGGGCAGGATGACCTGGGCGCGGTTGGAGACGAAGAGCTGCTCATCGACGGCGACGCCGAGGTCGCGCAGGCGGGCGACTTCTTTGAGAAAGGCCATCGGGTCAAGCACCACGCCGTTGCCGATGATGCCCTTGCAGCCGGGGCGGAGCACGCCGCAGGGGATGAGCTGGAGCACGAACTTCTGGCCGCCGATGATGACCGTGTGGCCGGCGTTATGGCCGCCGGCATAGCGCGCCACGGCAGAAAACCGCTCGCTGAGCACGTCTACAATCTTGCCCTTGCCTTCGTCGCCCCACTGGGCGCCCAGCACTACAGCCGTCTTTGCTCGCATTGCTTTCCGATCCTCGAATCCTGTGAAGGAGAGTTTGTTTTTTTTGATTAGGCTCCGCGGAGTTTGCGGCGCTTGATAATAGCCCGTGTACGGAGTAGCCGGGCCGCACAACGAAGGCGCAGACGACCTCCGTCTCCACCACTTTCGATGATAAACCCTGACTCCACGAGGGAGTTGGGGGGGCTGCGGTCGGGGATTTCGCGATTTCCCGTGAAGAGGTACAAAAGTTTTGTGTTCTCTCATTCGCCTGTGATTCTGCATAGAGGCTTGCCGATTCCTGTTAATGTGCATCTTCCGCAACGGCGCCGATCTTGCCTGCGGCGGGAATGTCACGAAGAAATTCCGGGTATGAGGACTTGGCATGGGCAAGCTTCAGCTTTTGTTGGCGATGTTCGCGTTAGGAATGCTCAGCGCGTGTAATGGTGGCAGCCGAAACGATCCCGGGAACACGAATCCCAGCCAGCCGCCTGCTACGGACAGCGTCTCCGGCACGGTCATGTTTAAAGGGGCGCCTCTGGCGGGGGTGACAATTACGCTTTGGCTGACCAACACCAACACGATTGTGCAGACGGCTACGACAGACGCCAGCGGGAACTACACCTTCTCCGGTTTGCAGGCGTGGGGAAACGTATTGCCGTGTATCAGCTTTGGGCGGGCAAAACCGGCTTTGGGTTTTACCCTTGAGTGGGGAGCGGCGGGATCGGTGATACAGTCGACCGCGCCGGCAACTACCTGGGCAGCGGTGCAACCGATATCGCCATTACCTGCCGGTGATTCAATGGACGGCCATTTCCGGCGTCAATCTGGCGGGGCGATATTCGCGGCATATGACTGCAGTGCGCCGCTGATTCAGTCTGGCCGGCACGGGACAAACGCAGAGCTAGGCGGACGGCGATGACGGAGCCCTCCGAAAGGGAGCCGCGTGGCCGTCGAACCGCTTTACCGACAATCAGGACGGCTCTGTGAGCGACCATCTAACGGGTCTCGTGTGGCTCAAAAACGCGGGATGTTTCACTCCTGCGCTTTTGCCGCGGCATTGACCGATGCCAATCAACTTGCAACGGGCGCTTGCGGCCTGACGGTGGATCGAAGGCGGGCGACTGGCGGTTGCCGAATGTGAACGAGTTGGAGAGCCTGATCGACGTTTCGAGAACAACCCCGCGCTGCAACAGGAGAGTCCGTTGTGAACGTGTGGAATGGAATCTACTGGCGTCCACCAGTTATTTTGGTGGCCAGACTGGTTCGCCGGCGGCATGGGCGATCCGCATGGGCGGGGCGTTACATGAGCGACGCGGGAGATGCAAGACAACCTCGAACAACGCGGTGTGGGCTGTAAGGGGCTCGGGAGGGGGGACGATCAAGTTGCAATCGGCTGGCAATACGTAACTTATGCCGCGGGCGACTATGGCAGTATTCAGGCGGGTGTGCCGCCGACGTTTGAGCACTGGGTGGACACGGCCAACGGGACCATCGTGGACACCGTTACGGGGCTGATCTGGCTGAAGAAGGCTGATTGCATCCACACGGACTGGGCGAGCGCCGGTGCGGCGGTCAACTCGCTGGCCAGCGGCCAATGCGGGTTGACGGACGGCTCGACGGCGGGGAGTTGGCGCATGCCCAATCGCGACGAGTTGCTGAGCCTGCAAGACAGGCAGGAAAACAACAACGGCGCTTTCTTTGACTCTACTTACGTGAGCCCGGACGGAACCTCTTCCGGTCGCCGATCTTTACGAACTACGTGGAGAACCGTACTAGCTGGACGTCGACGACCGATGCAGCCAATCCCAGCGAAGCGTGGACTGATTTCAGTTGCGATTACGGAGTCTACGACATACCCAAGACCGACGCCGAGTACGCGCTTGCGGTGCGGTGATTGCCGGATGATGGCCGGGGTGAGCCGGATGCCTTTTCAGGGGCAAAGACCTCTCCGGAGAGAATCATCAGGGCGCCGACAATCCACAGGATGTGGCCGACGAGCGGAACCAGGGGCACGAGCCCGAAGTAGATCCAGGTGGAGCCGTGAAGCGAGTACGACTGCGGGGACGATGCGGCGCGGCAGTACGAACTTGGGCCAGAAGAGCAGGACGAGGTAGATGAGGATCAGGGGATTGATCCACCGCTGAGGACAGCCAGGAAGTCCTTGGAATGCCAGACATCGAGGCTAAAAGAGTTTGTGAGTGTAATCAAGGCGCAGAACCATCCTTGTAGGTGTCTGGAGTGCGCACTCCGTTGGCTACGACTCTCTGCAGGCGGGCAGGAAAAGGGCCGCACCATAGAATAGGGATCCCAGGATGCTACCATGGAAACTGGACGCAACACCACACTTCCAAAACGATCGGCTGCCGGCATGACTGGCTCCTTGCCCCGGCTGGTTGCGGGCCTTCTGGAACCGGACCAGGATCGAAGCGCCGGAACGAGCCATCATAAACGAGTCATCTCCGGGTTCACAGAAATTCGGCGGAACCGTTAACCGATCGCACCCTTGATTCGTTGTATGTGCACAAGAGGCTCTTGATGCTTCTTTGAGCACGTTTGAGAGTGAGGGGAGCGAACAATGCAAAAGCGAAACCGGATTCTGCGTGGTCTTTGTGCCGTTGCGGCGGCGGTTGTGTTGATTGCGGGGCCGGGGGCGATCCCGGTCAACGCGCAGGCGGAAGCTGCGGGAAAGGCGCACCGGCGGCGGCCGCGCCCATGAGCGACCAGGAACTAGCCGCCACGCAGGAACAAACTGATGCAACTGCGGCCAGAACCCACGCTGACTTCCGTGGTGGCCGAGCACCCCACGCTGCCTCCGATCAGGAGTACGTGAACCGGAAAATCCGCAACTGGGACAGTTCCTCACGCAGCATCCGGAGATTGCGCGCAATCCCGAGAACGACCTGTTTACGCATCTCGAAGCGAGGGGCGGGCGGCGCGACGAGGCGCTGGAGCGCGCTGTGTGGCCGGACATGAAAAAAAGGCCTGACGAAGGGGTCGAGATTTTGCGGAGGACCTTCGGGCGCATCGCCGGCGCCGCAGCTTTCGCATCCTTTCTTGGCGCCTCGTCGTGGCTCACCTGCATTTTTCTGGAGCACATTCTTAGGTCTCTTATCTTCAAGCTCAAACCGAGGTGCATGGGAGATTGATTGAAAAATTCAAAGCTCTACCCAGGAGATTGCATCCTATATGGGCACGGGAGGCGGGCAGACGCTTCCTTGAGGCAGCGCCAATTCCTGTGGGTCTTTCTGAGGCCGATTTGCTTGTGGCCAAAGCATACTCGCGAGACGGCGTTCGGCATTCGCTGCTCGGCCTCAAAGCCCACAGGAATTGGCGCTGCCTCAAGGAAGCGTCTGCCCGCCTCCGTGCCCATATAGGATGCAATCTCCTGGGTAGAGCTGAATTTTTCAATCAATCTCCCATGCACCTCGCTTTGCAGCTTGAAGATGCGCGACCATCGGCGGTTCTCCAGAAAAATGCGGGTGAGCCACAACAAGGCGCCAAGAAAGGATGCGAAAGCTGCGGCGCCGGCAATCGGCCCGAAAGATATCCGCAAATCTCGAACTCTCGTCCGGCCTTCTGTCCATGTCCGGCCACACAGCGCGCTCCAGCGCCTCGTCGCGCCCCCGCCCCTCGCTTCGAGATGCGTAAACAGGTAGTACTCGGGATTGCGCGCAATCTCCGGATGCTGCGTGAGGAACTGCCCCAGTTGCGGATTGTTCCGGTTCACGTACTCCTGATCGGAGAGCAGCGGGGGTCGCGGGCCACCACGGAAGTCAGCGTCGGGCTCGTGCGCAGCAGGTCATCAGTTGCTCCTGCGTGGCGGCGTTTCCTCGTAGCTCATGGCGCGGCCGCCGCCGGTTGCGCCTTTCCCGCAGCTTCCGCCTGCGCGTTGACCGGGATCGCCCCCGGCCCCGCAATCAACACAACCGCCGCCGCAACGGCACAAAAAACCCAGCGCAGAATCCGGTTTCGCTTTTGCATTGTTCGCTCCCCTCACTCTCAAACGTGCTCGAAGAAGCATCAAGAGCCTCTTCTGCACATACAACGAATCAAGGGTGCGATCGGTTAACTTCGCCGAATTTCTGTGAACCCGGAGATGACTCGTTTATGATGGCTCGTTCCGGCGCTTCGATCCTGTCCGGTTCCAGAAGGCCGGCAGATCGGCCGGAGCAAGGAGCCAGTCATGCCGGCAGCCGATCGTTTTGGAAGTGTGGCGTTGCGTCCAGTTTCGATGGTACGAATCCTGGGATTCCTCATCTATGGTGCGGCCTTTTTCCTGCCCGCCTGCAGAGAGTCGGTAGCCAACGGAGTGCGCACTCCAGACACCTACAAGGGATGGTTCTCGCCTTGATTACACTCACAAACTCTTTCAGCCTCGAGGTCTGGCATTCCAAGGACTTCCTGGCTGTCCTCAGCGGCTGGATCAATCCCCTCATCCTCATCTACCTCGTCCTGCTCATCTGGCCCAAGTTCGTACTGCCGCGCCGCATCGTCGCCGCAGTCGTACTCGCATTCATGGCTGCCACCTGGATCTACTTCGGGCTCGTGCCCCTGGTTCCGCTCGTCGGCCACATCCTGTGGATTGTCGGCGCCCTGATGATTCTCTCCGGAGAGGTCTTTGCCCCTGAAAAGGCATTCGGCTCACCCCGGCCATAATCCGGCAATCACCGCACCGCAAGCGCGTACTCGGCGTCGGTCTTGGGTATGTCGTAGACTCCGTAATCGCAACTGAAAATAGTCCACGCTTCGCTGGGATTGGCTGCATCGGTCGTCGACGTCCAGTAATACTGGTTCTCCACGTAGTTCGTAAAGATCGGCGACCGGAAGAGCGTTCCGTCCGGGCTCACGTAAGTAGAGTCAAAGAAAGCGCCGTTGTTGTTTTCCTGCCTGTCTTGCAGGCTCAGCAACTCGTTGCGATTGGGCATGCGCCAACTCCCCGCCGTCGAGCCGTCCGTCAACCCGCATTGGCCGCTGGCCAGCGAGTTGACCGCCGCACCGGCGCTCGCCCAGTCCGTGTGGATGCAATCAGCCTTCTTCAGCCAGATCAGCCCCGTCACGGTGTCCACGATGGTCCCATTGCCCTTGTCCACCCAGTGCTCAAACGTCGGCGGCACACCCGCCTGAATACTGCCATCGTCGCCCGCGGCATAAGTCACGTACTGCCCAGTCGATTGCAACTTGATCGTCCCCCCTCCCGAGCCCCTTACGGCCCACACCGCGTTGTTCGAGGTTGTCTTGACATTGCTGCCCGCGTCGTTCATGTAACGCCCGTCGCCCATGCGGATCGCCCATGCCGCCGGCGAACCAGTCTGGCCGCCAAAATAACTGGTGGACGTCCAGTAGATTCCATTCGACACGTTCACAAACGGACTCTCCTGCTGCAGCGCGGGGTTGTTCTGCGAAACGTCGATCAGGCTCTCCAACTCGTTCACATTCGGCAACCGCCAGTCGCCCGCCTTCGATCCATCCGTCAGGCCGCAAGCGCCCGTTGCAAGTTGATTGGCATCGGTCAATGCCGCGGCAAAAAGCGCAGGAGTGAAACATCCCGCGTTTTTGAGCCACACGAGACCCGTCAGATGGTCGCTCACAGAGCCGTCCTGATTGTCGGTAAAGCGGTTCGACGGCCACGCGGCTCCCTTTCGGAGGGCTCCGTCATCGCCGTCCGCATAGCTCTGCGTTTGTCCCGTGCCGGCCAGGCTCACCAGCGGCGCACTGCCGTCATATGCCGCGAAATTCGCCCCCGCCAGATTCACGCCGGAAACGGCCGTCCATTGAATCACCGTCAGGTAGATCGCGATGTCGGTTGCACCGTTGCCCAGGTAGTTGCCGGTGTGGTCGAACCGTATCACCGATCCGCCGCTCCCCACTGAAGGGTAAAACCCAAAGCCGGTTTTGCCCGCCCAAAGCTGATACACGGCAGATACGTTTCCCCACGCCTGCAAACCGGAGAAGGTGTAGTTCCCGCTGGCGTCTGTCGTAGCCGTCTGCACAATCGTGTTGGTGTTGGTCAGCCAAAGCGTAACTGTCACCCCCGCCAGAGGCGCCCCTTTAAACATGACCGTGCCGGAGACGCTGTCCGTAGCAGGCGGCTGGCTGGGATTCGTGTTCCCGGGATCGTTTCGGCTGCCACCATTACACGCGCTGAGCATTCCTAACGCGAACATCGCCAACAAAAGCTGAAGCTTGCCCATGCCAAGTCCTCATACCCGGAATTTCTTCGTGACATTCCCGCCGCAGGCAAGATCGGCGCCGTTGCGGAAGATGCACATTAACAGGAATCGGCAAGCCTCTATGCAGAATCACAGGCGAATGAGAGAACACAAAACTTTTGTACCTCTTCACGGGAAATCGCGAAATACCCGACCGCAGCCCCCCCAACTCCCTCGTGGAGTCAGGGTTTATCATCGAAAGTGGTGGAGACGGAGGTCGTCTGCGCCTTCGTTGTGCGGCCCGGCTACTCCGTACACGGGCTACTATCAAGCGCCGCAAACTCCGCGGAGCCTAATCAAAAAAAACAAACTCTCCTTCACAGGATTCGAGGATCGGAAATCAATGCGAGCAAAGTCGGCCGTAGTGCTGGGCGCCCAGTGGGGCGACGAAGGAAAGGGCAAAATCGTTGACGTGCTCAGCGAGCGGTTTTCTGCCGTCGCGCGCTACGCCGGCGGCCATAACGCCGGCCATACGGTCATCATCGGCGGCCAGAAGTTCGTGCTCCAGCTCATTCCATGCGGCGTACTCCGCCCCGGATGCAAGGGCATCATCGGCAATGGCGTGGTCCTTGACCCGTTGGCCTTTTTGAAAGAGGTAGCCCGCCTGCGCGAGTTTGGCGTTGCCGTCGATTCCCAACTATTCGTCTCCAACCGCACCCAGGTCATCCTGCCCTACCACCGCATGATCGAGCTGGCCGCCGAGAGCGCCCCAGGGCGCAAGAAGATCGGCACCACCAGCCGCGGCATCGGTCCCGCCTACGAGGACAAGATGGCCCGCAGCGGCCTGCGCATCGTGGACCTCCTGCATCCCGCCCTTCTAAAGACCCACATTGAAGCCGCCTGCGCTGAAAAGAACGCCATCGCGCGTGCCCTCTTCGGCACCGATCCGCTCGATCCCGTCAAGATGTACGAGGAGTACGCGGCCGCAGCCGAGCAGGTGCGTCCGTTTGTCGCCGACACCGGGCGCATGCTCAACAACATCCTTGCCCAGGGCGGCAGCATCATGTTCGAGGGCGCGCAGGGAACCATGCTCGACATCGACCATGGCACCTATCCCTTTGTCACCTCATCCTCTGCAACCGCCGGCGGCGCGGCAACTGGAACCGGCGTTGGCCCCACCGCCATCGGCACCGTTATCTCCGTCACCAAGGCTTACGTCACCCGCGTCGGCGAGGGGCCGTTCCCCACCGAGATTCACGACGCATCAGGGGAAGAACTGCGCGCCCGCGGCAACGAGTATGGAGCCGTCACCGGCCGCCCACGCCGCTGCGGCTGGCTCGACATCCCCTTGCTCCGCTACTCCAACCAGGTCAACGGCGCCGAGTGGCTCGTGGTCACCAAGCTCGATGTGCTCGATGAGCTGGCCGAGATTCCCATCTGCATCGGCTATGAAGCCCACGGAAAAGTCAGCGACGAGATTCCCGCCGACGTCCAGGGCCTCGAGCACGTCAAGCCCGTCTACACCAAGCTCAAGGGTTGGCGCCAATCCACTGAGGGCATCACCGAGTTCGAAGAGCTGCCCCAGGCCGCCCGCGAGTATCTGCGTTTTCAGGAGCGCGAAAGCGGCGCCCGCATCGGCATGGTTTCCACCGGACCTGACCGCAAACAGACCATGCTGCTCCCCGACTTTGCCGCTGCGCTCGGCAGCATTCATAAGTAGACTGGTAAAAATCACTGGGGCGCTTCGGCCCAGACGAAGAGGAACCCTCTCCTATGATCAGCTTAGTTGTCCGGCTCACATTCGCTCCCGAAGATCGCGATGAGATGGAAGAGGCGGCTCGCCTGCTGGCCATCGCATCCCGCAAGGAACCGGGTTGCGTCAACTTCATCCCGCACCACGTCGAAGGCGATCCCGACACCATTGTCATCTACGAGCAATACCGGGATGAGGCGGCCCAGTCGGCGCACCGGGCGTCCGGGCACTTCAAGAAATACGTCGTCGAAGGGCTCTTTCAAAAGATGAAAGAACGCAATCATGAGGACCTGATTGCTCTCGTTTGACGCGTCCCTGAGTCCAATCGGCGGAAGGCCCGATTCGGCACGGCGCAATGGCTCGCGAGAGTTCCAACTCACTTGAATGCGCCATTTGACTTGCGGCATTGACCTGCATGCCATTTCGGGGCTACTATCCGATACGTTTATGTCGGGCGCTCGAACCATGCTCTTCGTCTCCGTTCCTCTCCCTTTCACATTGGGTCGCTGGCCGGTGCGCAACCTGCTCCTCGTCCGCGTTGCCGCCGCTGTTCTTGCGCTGGCCCTGTGTGCCAACGTTCTTTACGCCGGACAAGCCAAGCCCAAGAGCCGCGAAAATCGCCACGAGATCGAACAGCTTGAAGAAGCCTGGCGCAATGCCATGCTCAAGTCCGATACCACCGCTTTGGCTTCGCTGCTCGCCGACGACTACATCGCCATCACCGCCTCGGGAATTCTGCAAACCAAGGATGAGGCGCTCACCAACCTCCGTACGCGCCGGGTCCACCTCACCGCACTCAATGTCAGCGATCGCAAGCTCCGCTTCTACGGAAAGACCGTGCTGGTTACCTCGCTGGCCAACGTGCAGGGCACCACAGTCGACGGCGACATCTCGGGAAGCTTTCGCTATACGCGTGTCTACGTGCTTAACCCGCAAGGCCAGTGGAAGATCGTGAGCTTCGAGGCCAGCCGCATTCGTCAGCCCGGCAGCGCCAGTACCAAGTAACGCAGGCGCGCAACGAATCAAAATCAATTCAGGTAATCGTCACCGGGGTAACCAGCCTCTCGCAGTGCGTGGGTACTTGCATGTCTGTTTATCAAGACCAACCTCGTAACCGCTTCCTTTTACCTCTGGTATAAGACAAGTGGGGAATCAATCTCCACGCGGTTTCGTATTTGAACTCGAAGAGTTGAGTGGGCCACTCGATGTGTGCTGACGGTTGACAGATGCCCGCGGCACGAACCGGGCATCGCGAAAGCCTCTGCCCTGACCGCGGCCTTCAATGTCGCGCATCTCCTCGCTCAGCCTTGCGCTGAATCAAGCCGTTCGATGGATTCACCCCGTCCAATAACAAAAGTGTCAGAGCATTGGGACAGAGGCCCATTCAGATGAAAGCCGCACCGCTGAAAGCTCTCAAGTTCTTCGCACTCTTGTTCATCCTGCCGGGTCTCGCGGGATTGATCGTCTCCGCCGCGATCTCCACGCACTATCTTCAGGTCATGCCGAGGCGCCCGGCGCCGGAAGCCGAACGCATCGTCCCGCGCAACATCCACGGCGTCCTCGTCTACCAGACCGCTGAAGAAGATCGAAAACTCAACCGGGTCGAGTACTCGTCGGTTGGAGTTTTCCTGATCGGCCTCGCACTGGGCCTCGTCTTTCTGGAAGAGTGCGGCAGCCTGCAATCCAGCGAAACTGAACTGGAAGCCGAACTCGCGGAAGGCAATCGCTAGCGCCTCAGGCGGGTGGCCCGCCATCAACCCCGATGAGCCTTGAGAAGCTGTGCCCGTCGGCGTACTCTCTTGGTCGGCGGCTTGAACGCGAAGGTGAATCCGGCTGCGACAAGCGAAATGCAAGGCGTGCAGACGACGCAGAAGTAATTCTTTCCCTGAGACGAACCTCGAACTGGATCAACCGTGGCGGGTTTCACGGGAGCGCGAAAGAAAGAGCGGCAAGAATGATGAAGCAATTGCAGCCGGACATTCTACAGTGCATTGGCGAAACATCTCTACTGGCTTTGCGGAAGGTGGTGCCGGGGAACGGGTCGCGCATTCTGCTGAAGGTGGAGAGCGAGAACCCTACGGGGAGCATGAAGGACCGGATGGCGCTGGCCATGATCGAGGCGGCGGAGAGAGATGGTCGACTGGGAAAGACAGGTTCGGTTGTGGAGTATACGGGCGGCAGCACCGGGGTGTCGCTGGCGCTGGTGTGCGCGGTGAAGGGCTATCCGCTGCACATCGTCACGTCGGATGCATTCGCAAGGGAAAAGCTGCTGCACATGAAGATGCTCGGGGCCAGGCTGCAGATTGTGCCCAGCGAGAGCGGAGGCATGACGGAGAAGTTGACGAAGGACATGATCGAGGCGGCGCGGGTGGTGGCAGAGGAGACGGGGGCGTTCTGGACCGATCAGATGAACAATCGAGACCAGCTTGCGGCGTATCACGCGATGGCGGAGGAGATCTGGGTTCAAACCGGCGGCGAGGTGGATGGCTTTGTGCAGAGTGTGGGTACGGCGGCTTCGATTCTGGGGATCGGCGAGGGCTTGCGGCGTCATAACGAGGGGATCAGAGTGGTTGCCGTGGAGCCGGCGGAGTCTCCAGTTCTGTCGGGCGGCCAGACGGGCGCTCACAAGATCGATGGGATTGGAGCGGGTTATGTGGTGCCGCTGTGGCGGAAGGAGATCGCCGATGGGATTGAACGGGTGCGGACGGAAGAGGCTGTTGAGATGACCGTGCGGCTGGCGCGGGAGGAAGGGATTTTTGCGGGGACATCTACGGGCGGCAACGTGATTGCCGCTTTGAGGCTGGCTGAGGAGCTTGGGAGCCAGGCGACGGTTGTGACCGTGATGTGCGATACGGGGATGAAGTATCTGAGCAAGTGAGTGGTTTAGTCGCGCACCGCCTGCGGGCGCAGTGCGTCGGCGGTAAGCTGGTCGGCCCGGCGCAGGCTGGGGAAGATTAGAGACCACAATCCAGCCACAGCAAGTGCACCGATGCCGCCGAAGACCGTGGCTCGACGGCGCCCCACCACTGGGCGGTGAGGCCGCTCTCGAATTCACCGAGTTCGTTGGATGCGCCGATGAAGAGCGAGTTGACGGCGCTGACCCGGCCGCGCATCTCGGGCGGCGTGGCCAGTTGCAGTAGCGAGCCGCGAATGATGACGCTGATGGAGTCTGCCGCTCCGGCCACGAAGAGCGCGGTCAAGGATAGCGCCAGGCTGCGAGAGGATCCGAAGACTACTGTTGCCGCGCCGAAGATTGCCACGCAGAGAAAAAGGCGGACGCCGGCGCGGCGGCGAAAGGGAAAACGGGCCATCAGCAGAGACATGGTTACCGCTCCGGCAGCGGGTGCGGCGCGCAACATGCCGAGACCGCGCGGGCCGGTGTGCAGGATGTCGTTGGCGAAGATGGGAGTGAGGGCCACGGCGCCGCCCAGCAGCACCGCGAAGAGGTCGAGCGAGGCGGCGCCAAGAAGCAGCGGCGAGCGGCTCATGTATTGAAATCCCGTGAGCACTACTTTGAGGGATATGTCGCGGTGCTCGACGCGGCCGATGTGGGTCCCCATGCTGCCAACCAGCACCAGCGACCATCCCAGGGTACCGAGGGTGAAGACATACACAATGCCGGGGCCCTGCAAGAGTGTGTCCGGCACGAAGCGGGTGAGAGGCAGGGTGAAGAGCACTCCACCCAACGCCGGCCCGACGATGGTGGCGAATTGAAAGATGGTGGCGCCCCAGGTGACGGCGTTGACGAAGCGCCTCTTCTGGGAACCAGTTGCGGGATCAATGCTGAATTGGCGGGTCCGGAGAAGGTTCGCGCGGTACCGATGAAAAACAGCACCAGGTAGATGGGATAAACGCCGTGCAGGCCGGCGCGAGCAAAGGAGCAGCAATGCGGTGGTGCACAGCACTTGCAGGCCATAGCAGACCAGGATGATCTGGCGGCGATCGAAGCGGTCCGCGGTGTGGCCTGGGCAGGAGAAAGAGCAGGCCCGGCAAAAACTGCGCGAGGCCGGTGTAACCGAGGTCGATGGCACGATGGGTGATGGAGTATACCTGCCAGGCCACAGCCACGGACGGGCCGCGTTTCCAAGCACGGCCGCAACGCGCGCCAACTGGAACCGGCGGAAATCGCGGGGCAGGAAAAGACTTCCATGCGTGCCTCTGTGGCTTTCGGGGAAGAGCGGGCATTTAACCTAGGTTATATTGCTTTCGCTGGAGCGGAAAAGAAACTGCAGACGGAGGCAACGATTGTCAGGGATGCGTGGCCAGGCGTTGAGCTCAGGGGCCAAGAGCGAAAATA